>NZ_JBHSMQ010000025.1:0-973 GCF_042655725.1 Prosthecobacter fluviatilis | reverse complement strand
GACTCCCTGCTTGAGCAGTTGTCCAATTGCTCTTCGATGGAAGACGGTGAGATGATGGTAGCGTTTCATACGAGTGAGTAGTTATCAAACGCCCAGGGAGTGATGCACTTCGGCAGTTAATCCGCAGTCCTTCGGGTCCTTCACCAGCCCCGCGCGCACCGGATTCAGATCGATGTACGCCGCCATCGTGCGCAGCGGCTCGCCCTGGCCTTCCACCAGCACGCTCTTGAAGCGATCCATCCACAGCGTCCCCCGTCGGCCACGCCGCTTGTTGAACCAGCGGCTGAAGCGCTCCTTCACCTCCTTCACAAACAGCGACAGATCACAAAAACGCTTCTTCAGCGCCGTCAGCCTTTGCTCCGCCAGCACCGCCATGCCACGTGCGCGAAAGTCCGCCAGTTCATCACGCAGCAGTCCCAGATAGGCTTTGCTGTAGAGCGTGCTCAGATGCTCAAACAACCTCGCTTCGCCCTGTGGTCCCTCAAAGCGTTGCAACCACGTCTGCCGGTGCGGCACCTCCGCCAGCAGGTGGAAATGGTTCCCCATCACACAATAGGTCAGAACCTTGATGCCGGAGAACTCCGCCATGCGCCAGATCACCCGCCGCAGAGCTTCTTTCTCAACGTCATCAAAGAACACTTCACCACCAGTGGTGCGGGACATCACATGGTAGCAGTAGGACTCCAGCGGCCCCTTGCCAAGCACCCGCAGTCTGCCACCAGACCAGGAACGCGCGCCGGGATAGATCCCCGTTTTCGCATTCACACCGACAAGCTGCTCCTCAAGCGGGAGCGACTGGGGATCAGAGGTTTGGGCGAGCTTCATGGGGGCAAAGATGAGCAAGAAGCGTGCGGATTAACTGCCGAAGTGCATCACTCCCTGGGCGTTTGATAACTACTCACTCGTATGAAACGCTACCATCATCTCACCGTCTTCCATCGAAGAGCAATTGGACAACTGCTCAAGCAGGGAG
>NZ_JBHSMQ010000024.1:0-1004 GCF_042655725.1 Prosthecobacter fluviatilis | reverse complement strand
TTTTTGGAATTAGATGGGTTTGAGCAGGAAAGGCAAGAGGGAATGAGGTGATTGAAAGCCGAGTGTTTTGCGTGGTCGGAAGTTAAGTTGGTTTTGAGTTTTTCGGTGTTCGGTGATGCGGTTGCTGACAGGCTCTCCCTTGGGGCAGTACTCGCGAATAAGGCCGATGGTGTTTTCCACGGTGCCCTTTTCCCAGGCGTGGTAGGGATGGCAGAAAAAGGGCTCGCCACCTGTAGCTTGAGCTACCGACTTATAACTGGCAAACTCACAGCCGTTGTCATAGGTGATGGAAAGTGTCTGGAAGCGGCGCAAAGCATGGATGATGGCTTTGGAGACAGACGCAGCCTTTTTGTTGGAGACATGGCGTATGAGCGTATAACGCGATTTGCGCTCAACCAAAACCAGCAGTGAGCCGGCCTGTTTACGAGCACCCTCCATCAGGTCCGCCTCCCAGTGTCCGAAGGTGCTGCGGTCACTGAATGCCGTTGGCCTGCAATCGATGGAAGGACGATTGCGCACAGCGGCCCGGCGTGATGAAGAAGCGAAGTAGCGTTTGCCTTTGCGGCGCAGCAGCGTCCTGAGGCCAAGGGTGTGACCTTCGTAAGATCGTATGTGTCGGTAGATGGACTGGGCCGTAAAAGTGTGACCGAATTGATTCGAAAACAAAGAAGCGATCTGTTCCGGACTAAGTTTCAAGATCAGCTTGGCACGAATGAAACGCTTAACATCCAAGGTCAGTTTGGACCGCTTGTGGTTGGCCATTAAACGCCGGTGTTGTGTCATATCATTGGCGATAAAGCAGCAGTACCCAAATCCTGATCGGTTACGCCTGAACTCCCGGTAAATGGTTGTGCGGTGAACCCCCAGAATGGTGGCGATTTTTGTTTTAGAGACTCCCTGCTTGAGCAGTTGTCCAATTGCTCTTCGATGGAAGACGGTGAGATGATGGTAGCGTTTCATACGAGTGAGTAGTTATCAAACGCCCAGGGAGTGATGCACTTCGG
>NZ_JBHSMQ010000023.1:0-1173 GCF_042655725.1 Prosthecobacter fluviatilis | reverse complement strand
CAGCAACTGTGTTACGACGCAAGTGTGAAGTTGGGTTGGGTGAGGAGTTTGTTGAGCACGCAGAGGATTTTGCGCATGAGAGCTGTGATGGCGACCTTCGCAGGTTTGCCGCGTTGACGTAGACGTTTGTAGTGTTCTTTGAGGATGGGGTTGTGGCTCAGGGAGCAGATGGCCGTCATGTAGAGCACGCGCCTGACTCTCCAGCGACCACCCTGGATGTGGCGCTGGCCCTTCATCGGACCGCTGTCATAGGGATGCGGTGCAAGGCCTGCCAGAGCGCAGATGCGAGCGTCGCTGTGCAGGCCGAGTTCCGGCATCAAGGCCAGCAAGGTGGCGCTGGTGACCGTGCCGACCCCGGGCAGCTGCTGCATGCGCTGAGACCGCTCCCGCAGTTCCGCTGAGTTCACCAGGACGGCCATGTTCTTTTCCAGTGCCTTGATCTGCTGCTCCATGAAGTCCATGAGCTGCCTGGCCTGAGTTTTGAGCGCATCATTTTGCAGCTGCTGGTGCTGGACCTGCTGGGTGGCATGCACGGCGACAAGCTGTTCGCGGCGGCTGACAAGGCTTTGCAGCTCCAGCATCTGTTCCGAAGGCAGCACGTCAGGCTGCGGTGAGAGCCCCTGGCCAAAGAGAACCAGCAGCTGCGCATCCAATGCGTCAGTCTTGGCCAGGCGACCATTGGCCCGTGCGTAGTGGCGCACCTTGGCGGGATTGACACGGCTGACTTTCACGGCGGCTTTGAGCAGAGTGATCCACAGCGCATGCTCGCAGGCACCGCTGGCCTCTACGATGACGTGGGCGTTGGCAGGGAGGCTGTGCAGCAGCCGCTGGTGGCCTGCTGGAGTGTTAGGCACCTGCTTGAGCCGGGATAGTCCGGCGAGATCGAGATGCTTGGCGCTGACATCAACGCCGACGTAGACAACGGACGGGGGATGGACATCATTCATGACGATGGATGGGATGGATGGTTATGAGGACTCTTCCTTGCCAATGCGAGCTTCTCCACGGGACCAAGGTCAAGCGGAGGCTCTTTCAACTGTTCGAGTTACCGTCTGTTCTGGCGTCCCGGGTGCTTTGCTGTCCGACGGCCTCCAAGGGCCTTGAGTGCCCGCAGGCTCCCCGGAACGCTCTGCGGCAGGTTGGTGTAAAGGGCCAGCCTGCCGCAGCATCCAG
>NZ_JBHSMQ010000022.1:0-1624 GCF_042655725.1 Prosthecobacter fluviatilis | reverse complement strand
GGCATGAATGGCACTTGATTAAGCCGCCTTTCGATACTTGTCGCGGTGGGGGATTTCCTGAAACTCGCGGCGCGGCTGCGTCAGCAGCTGATGGGTTTTGGGGCGTCGTTTCTTGGCCCTGGGTTCGCGTCGTCCGGTGCGTTGGGGGTTCATCACTGAGGCGATGGCTTTGAGCAATTCATCCCGCCACTGTTCCAGTTTGCGAGGCTTGTCAGCATAGAGTGCGGCACGCGGCAGCCATTCGCGCAGCACGTCAAGCGCGCCTTTGAAGCTGACCCGCCCAAGCTCACGGCCGTGCGCGCTGGCGCTGTGCAGGATGAGCAGCCGGATGGCGTTGTAGGCGCAGGCATGCATGAGGATCTCCTTCTCGATCATGTCGGGAGTCTTGCAGCGCAGCACATCCATTTTCATCGTCGTTTTGATGTCCCGAAAAAACAGCTCGATGCTCCAGCGGCGGTGGTAGAGTTCGGCGATCTGCTCCACGCCATACCCTTTGGCATCGACCAGCGTGGTGGCGATCCACACGCAATGGGTACGGAAGCCTTTGCGCTCAATGGGCACCTTGATGATGCGCACTTCGAGCTGCTCCGGCAGCGCCTCCCACTGCCGGGCATCCCACGGGCACTTGCCAGGTCGATGTTTGGGCTTGTGCCAGCTCTGCAGGCATTGATGGCCGCCCAAAGAGCGGCCTTTTCCCAGGTCCTTGGGGCGTGCCTGATGCAGGCGCAGGACGGTGTCAACGCCACGCGCCTTGAGCTCGGCCATGAGCGCCCAGGCGCAGAAGCCGGCGTCGCCGAGGAGCACATCGCCCTGTTTGAGCAGATGGCTCACCTGCTGCCAGAGGCCCAGGTCATGACGGCACCACCTGCCCAGCGCGTGGCCCAGCCAGGCACCCGTCGAGAGGCAGAAGACACCCAGCATGGAGGCAACCGGAAAGCCGCAACCCGGCTTCTGAGCAGGGGGCTGCGGCCAGCGCTCCTGGTTCCTGGTGGTGTCAGGCATCGAGCAACTCGTGCCATCAAGCACTTTGACCTCACGTCCGCACCACAGCCAGGCTGAGGGTGCCTGTGCGGTGAGTTTGGAGCGCAGAGCCTCGCAGGCAGCCTGGACAAACGGAAGGCTCAGAGCGCAACGCGCCTGGCAAAAAGCCCCGGTTCTCAGGGAAGGACGCTTGGGATCGAGCGGACGGTTGATGAGCCAGGCACGGACTTTGGCGACGACGCCCTGGCAGGCCATGCCCGGGTTGAGCACTTGGAAAAGAAAGGCCCAGAAGAGGGTGGTGGGGGTGTAAATGGACTCTCGAAGTGGTTTGGAATCAGGAGCACTGGAGAAGAAATCCTGAGGGAAGAAGGGACCGATCAGGGCGGAAAGATCGGGCAAGGAGAGGTGGCGGAAGTGCTCGATGCCCCGGGCAAGCAGGCTGGCCAGGGAAGGCTTGGCCCTGCCCTGAAGCAGGTGAGGGAAATGAGGGAGGAAAGAAGTTTGAACAGCCATGTGAAGTGGAGTTCAAGCATCGTTGGAATGTTCAAATAATGTTACACAAAAATTTTAATACATATGCCTGTAAATGAACCTGCCAAAAAACGAATCCTGCCCTTAATCAAGTGCCATTCATGCCTGGCAT
>NZ_JBHSMQ010000021.1:0-1744 GCF_042655725.1 Prosthecobacter fluviatilis | reverse complement strand
CCAACTTAACTTCCGACCACGCAAAACACTCGGCTTTCAATCACCTCATTCCCTCTTGCCTTTCCTGCTCAAACCCATCTAATTCCAAAAACCAGCCCAGGTGCACTTTGGGTTTCAATCTGCAGCGGGCGTCGTCAATCAACTAAATGCCTGGCATATTTTCCTCTGGCGATGAGTTTCAGCTACATCGTCAGGACAGTCGCATCTCTACCTAAGTCGTGGCCCCTCAAAGTCTTCCATCACTGCGTTGAAGACTGCAAGGCGCCGGTGATCGGGGACAAGCGCTCAGAGGAGGGCAATGCGTTGAGGTGTTTTGTAAGAGGTAGGTTTTTCTTTGCTCCGTAAAAAACGTTGTCAGGGTCATGAACGATCCGCAGCCGCAAGTGTGAAAACGCTGGCTGCGGGGGCTTCATGGGTTTGCTTCAAAAAAGGAGGGTTCAAAAAACCGAGAAGCTGCGCTGATTTCAATTTTTTAAATAGGCTGGCACGTTCAGTTCTATTGGTTGGCGCGTGGTTCAAAACTATTGGTTGGCGCGTGGTTCAAAACTATTGGTTGGCGCGTGGTTCAGTTATTCTTTTAATCCCAAGCGTCTCCAAAAAACTGATTCTGATGCAATAAGCCCTGAAATAATAATCTCACTAGAACCATTTACTTTTGATAAATAAATACTTTGTTGGAGGGTTTTCAGAGATGAACGATCGTCCGAATTTTGGCTGATTTCATTTTCTTTAGAAAACCAATAAAATGCCTCTTCGGCAAAGTCTAAATTCAACATGAACAACGATTTTAGATGTTGAAATGAATTCATTTTATCCACCTTAATTTTGTCAATCAAATCAGAACGCACTTTTTGGAATTTTAGATTTTTTAACGCTTCAGGCATCAATGCGATTTCATTTTGGGTGTAAGTGGATTGCTGAATTTTCGCTTCTAAATTGTTGATTTTTTCACGATTAATCGCAGTGCTTCCGAGTTTGATTGCTACATTAGCCCAATAATACGCGGCTTCAGGGCGAAATACTTTCTGCTCATAGTACAAACAAAGCTCGACAGCATCGTTTGCATCCTGCGATGCAAGCATGTGGGAAATATGATGACTGCGGAATAATTGTTCCGCGCTATTTATTGTTAAGTCTTCCGCCTTGCAATTTGCCACAATCAAGATCATCAATGCTTTTATATACTTGTTCATAATTGTTTATTTTTTGGGCGTGTAGCCAAATCCTGCCATTCATGCCAGGCATTTAGTAAGCCCTATGAATGCAAACCTTTCGAGCTCAGAAAATTAAATCCACTTGTTTCCACCCAAGTGTGCCGCGTGTCCGGTCAGCCCATCACCCACACGCCCCGTCCGTCCCCCTCAAATCCCCAGCCTCAACTGTCGCTGCACCGGCGCCACCAGCGTCGAGACCCCGATGCCCAGCAGCCTCAGCGGGCCCGTTACCAGCCGGTGCCGCGCCAGCAGGTAGCACGCCATCCGGTAGATCTCGCGTTCCGTTGTTACTGGCTCCTCCAGCCGGAGTTGCCGCGTCAGCGTTGTGAAGTCGCTGTAGCGCACCTTCACCTGCACCGTCAGTAAAAAGATGCCAGGCATTTAGTAAGCCTTGTGAATGCAATGCAGATTGAAACCCAAAGTGCACCTGGGCTGGTTTTTGGAATTAGATGGGTTTGAGCAGGAAAGGCAAGAGGGAATGAGGTGATTGAAAGCCGAGTGTTTTGCGTGGTCGGAAGTTAAGTTGGTTT
>NZ_JBHSMQ010000020.1:0-5372 GCF_042655725.1 Prosthecobacter fluviatilis | reverse complement strand
GGGCACAAAAAACCCCGCATCCTTTTGAGGGGATGCGGGGTGATGTTTAATCTGGCAACGTCCTACTTTCGCATAGCCTTTCGCCATACTATCATCGGCGCAACAGCGTTTCACTTCCGTGTTCGGAATGGGAACGGGTGGTACCACTGTGCCATGGTCACCAGACTGCGGCCCATGATGCGGTGAGGCATATGAACCGAGTGTCTGGAGACACTCAGGGAGTGTTCTCTGACAACTGCATACAGGGAGAATCAAAATTCGATTGAGCCTGGAACCAGGCTTCAGTTTGAAATGGAACAATGCAAGACAAACGGATGATTAGTACCACTAAGCTGAACACATTACTGTGCTTGCACCCGTGGCCTATCAACGTGGTAGTCTTCCACGATCCTTCAGGGAAAGCTTATCTTGGGATGGGCTTGGCACTTAGATGCTTTCAGCGCTTATCCCTTCCGCACATAGCTGCCCAGCGATGCTCTTGACAGAACAACTGGAACACCAGAGGTGCGTCAATTCCGGTCCTCTCGTACTAGGAATTGAACCCCTCAACTTTCCTGCGCCCACAGAGGATAGAGGACCGAACTGTCTCGCGACGTTCTGAACCCAGCTCGCGTGCCGCTTTAACCGGCGAACAGCCGGACCCTTGGGACCTTCTCCAGCCCCAGGATGCGACGAGCCGACATCGAGGTGCCAAACTTCATCGTCGATATGAACTCTTGGATGAAATCAGCCTGTTATCCCTAGCGTACCTTTTGTCCGTTAAGCGATGGCAATTCCACATTAAACCACCGGATCACTTTGGCCTGCTTTCGCATCTGTTCGACTTGTAGGTCTCACAGTTAGGCTGGCTTATGCCAATGCACTCAACACGTGATTACCAACCACGCTGAGCCAACCTTCGCGCTCCTCCGTTACTCTTTGGGAGGATACCGCCCCAGTAAAACTGACCGGCTGACATGGTCCCACATCCAGATTCATGGACTGCGGTTAGATCGTTCAATACCCAAGGGTGGTGTTTCATTGACGACTCAGCATGACCCGAAAGTCATGCTTCAAAGTCTCCCACTTACGCTAAGCATGGAAACCAAACGACCAGTGACAGCTTACAGTTAAGGTGCATAGGGTCTTTCCGTCCTTCTGCGGGTAAGCAGCATCTTCACTGCTAATACAATTTCACTGAGCCCCTCGTTGAGACAGCGGACAACTCGTTACACGATTCGTGCAGGTCGGAACTTACCCGACAAGGAATTTCGCTACCTTAGGACCGTTATAGTTACGGCCGACATTCACGGGGACTTGGGTTCAGAGCTTCGCCTTGCGGCTAACCCCTTGCCTTAATCTTTCCGCATTGGTCACGTGTCACATCGTATACTTGGACTTTCGTCTTGGCACAATGCTGTGTTTTTGATAAACAGTCGGTTGTCCCCTTTCACTGCGACCCAAGCAAGCTTGGGCATCCCTTCTTCCGAAGTTACGGGACTAGATTGCAGAGTTCCTTAACGAGGTTTCACTCTTTCGCCTTGGTATATTCTACCCACCCACCTGTGTCGGTTTGCGGTACGGGCGGCCATGGAAAGGGCCACAACGCTTTTCTCGGTGGTCGGATCAAAAGACCGGATTTGGGTTGCCCCGCCTCCTTCTGCCACTTTCAGCCGGCATGCTTTCTCAATTTCCACGCACGTGTGGTTTAACCATAGCCGGTTTGGGAATATTAACCCAATGTGCATCGCCGACGCCATACGGCCTTGACTTAGCTCCCGACTAACCCTGGGACGAATATCGTTGCCCAGGAAACCTTGGGTTTACGGCGGGGCGGGATTTCACCGCCCTTAACGTTACTTATGTCTGCATCCTCACTTCTGTGAACTCCACGGTCAGTCGCCTTCACGCTTCGACGCTCACAGAACGCTCCCCTACCACTGAACGATCCGTAGACCGTTCAATCCAGAGCTTCGGTATGCCGCTTGATCGCCAATCATTTTCGGCGCGAGATCTCTCGATGAGTCAGCTATTACGCACTGTTTAAATGGTGGCTGCTTCTAAGCCAACATCCTCACTGTCAAAGAAATCTCACCTCCTTTCCACTTAGCGGCATTTGGGCACCTTAGCTGCAGGGCTGGGCTGTTTCCCTTTCGACAATGAAGCTTATCCCCCACTGTCTTACTGCCATGCTACATTCGAGGGTATTCGGAGTTTGATTGAGTTTGGTAGACGGGTATGTCCCCTAGCTCATTCAGTGCTCTACCCCCCTCGATCAGCGCATGACGCTGCACCTAAATACATTTCGGGGAGAACCAGCTATTACGGGGCTTGATTAGCCTTTCACTCCTACCCACAGCTCATCCGAGAACGTCTCAAGGTTCACCAGTTCGGTCCTCCACGTCGTATTACCAACGCTTCAACCTGGCCATGGGTAGATCGCCTCCGCTTCGGGTTCAGCCCGTGCGACTTGTCGCCCTGTTCGGACTCGCTTTCGCTCCGCCTCCGTCCCAGAAGGACTTAGGCTTGCCACACAGACTGACTCGCAGACTCATTTTGCAAAAGGCACGCCATCACCGGACAAGCCGGCTCTGACACCTTGTAGGTATGTGGTTTCAGGTACTATTTCACTCCGCTCACGGCGGTTCTTTTCACCTTTCCCTCGCGGTACTTGTTCACTGTCGGTCACTAGCTAGTATTTAGCCTTATGCCGTGGTCGGCACATATTCACACGAAATGCCACGTGGATCGTGTTACTCTGGGAATCCCTAGGCGTTGTCGAGTTTTCGGTTACGGGCCTCTCACCCTCTTTGGAGCGATTTTCCATTCGCTTCACCTAACTGTTCAACTACCACATCGGGCCCCGAACCCCGGAGGTAAACCTCCGGTTTAGGCTGGTCCGCTTTCGTTCGCCACTACTGACGGAATCGCATTCGCTTTCTTTTCCTCGCCTTACTGAGATGTTTCACTTCGGGCGGTGTTGCGTCGACGCTCCTATGTATTCAGAGCGTCACGTGATGAGATGAATCATCACAGGTTATCCCATTCGGAGATCTCCGGGTCAAAGCCTGCTTGCGGCTGTCCGGAGCTTATCGCAGCTTACCACGTCCTTCATCGCCTGCTAGTGCCAAGGCATTCACTACATACCCTATAAATCTTGCATTGTTAAAATCCATTTCATGTGACGGGCTTTGACACCCGCCGAAATGGTTTCGCCTGATTCTTAATTTTACTTATCTTTTCGAAACCTGTTGGTTCTCAAGATGGCTCAATTGAATTTGTTTTTTCTACCCTATATACAGTTGTCAAAGAACAGAATCCCAAAAAAACAGATGTGCACAATGAATGGTGGGCAGGACTGGACTCGAACCAGTGACCCCCGCCTTATCAAGGCGGTGCTCTAACCAACTGAGCTACATGCCCGCTGATCATTGATGGTGGAGGTTAGGAGACTCGAACTCCTGACATCAAGCTTGCAAAGCTAGCGCTCTACCAACTGAGCTAAACCCCCGCTCAAGGCACAGAAAACAGAAAAACTAAATTGTACGCTGCGGCTAGTGGCGCGCAGTAAAAGGTTTTGCGGTGATTTTCATCATTCGCACACTTTGCCGTTTCCAGCAGTCAGTGTCGACCTTGTCCATTGTGGCGTGAGCCTGGACAATTCTCCATAGAAAGGAGGTGATCCAGCCGCAGGTTCCCCTACGGCTACCTTGTTACGACTTCATCCCAGTCACCAGTCTTGCCTTAGGGCGCTGCCTCCTTGCGGTTGGCGCACGCACTTCGGGCGAAACCAGCTTCCATGATGTGACGGGCGGTGTGTACAAGACCCGGGAACGTATTCACGGTACCGTAGCTGATGTACCATTACTAGCGATTCCAGCTTCATGGAGTCGAGTTGCAGACTCCAATCTGAACTGAGCCCAGTTTTATTGATTTCCTCCACCTCGCGGTCTCGGTTCACATTGTACTGGGCATTGTAGTACGTGTGCAGCCCTGGTCGTAAGGGCCATACGGACTTGACGTCATCCCCACCTTCCTCCTCGTTGATCGAGGCAGTCTGATTCGAGTGCTCGGCATACGCCGGTGGCAACAAATCACAGGGGTTGCGCTCGTTGCGGGACTTAACCCAACATCTCACGACACGAGCTGACGACAGCCATGCAGCACCTGTGCAAAGCGGGTATTGCTACCCTATACGGCTTTCACCGTAGACACAATGCATGTCAAGACCAGGTAAGGTTCTTCGCGTTGCATCGAATTAAGCCACATACTCCACCGCTTGTGCGGGTCCCCGTCAATTTCTTTGAGTTTTAATCTTGCGACCGTACTTCCCAGGCGGCACGTTTAACGCGTTAGCTCCGGCGCGGACGCGGTCGATTGCGCCCACACCAAACGTGCACCGTTTACTGCCAGGACTACCGGGGTATCTAATCCCGTTTGCTCCCCTGGCCTTCGTGCCTCAGTGTCAGTAACTGCCCAGTGACCTGCCTTCGCCGTTGGTATTCCTCTCGATATCTACGCATTTCACTGCTACACCGAGAATTCTAGTCACCTCTTCAGTACTCTAGCATGGTAGTATCGGATGCTGTTCCGAGGTTGAGCCCCGGGCTTTCACATCTGACTTACCACGCCACCTACGCACCCTTTACGCCCAGTGATTCCGAACAACGCTTGAGACCTCTGTATTACCGCGGCTGCTGGCACAGAGTTAGCCGTCTCTTCCTCTTGTGTTACCATCAATTTGCAAGACTATTAACCTCGCAACCTTGTTCACACATGACAGGAGTTTACAATCCGAAGACCTTATCCTCCACGCGGCGTCGCTCCATCAGGGTTGCCCCCATTGTGAAAGATTCTCGACTGCTGCCACCCGTAGGTGTCTGGACCGTGTCTCAGTTCCAGTGTGGCTGGTCGTCCTCTAAGACCAGCTACCCGTCGTAGCCTTGGTGGGCTTTTACCCCGCCAACTAGCTGATAGGCCGCGGACCAATCGGAAAGTGGCAGGCCTTGCGGTCCCTGCCTTTAGTTTTTCAACCACATGCGGTATTAATCCAAGTTTCCCTGGGCTATCCCCCGCTTTCCGGAATGTATCCACGTGTTACGCACCCGTTCGCCACTAGACCACCGTTGTATTGCTACTCCGATGATCCCGTTCGACTTGCATGTCTTATCCACGCCGCCAGCGTTCGTTCTGAGCCAGAATCAAACTCTCCAAAAATTTTGGTGCTGACTTAATTTATAAGCCAGCCAAATTGACTGCATCTGTTTAAACCACAGATGCCTGCGCACTTATTCGCGCAGCGCACAATTTAGCTTTCTGTTTTCGAACAGCTGAAACTCGGTTTGACCCTCGTTCCGCTGCTTCTGTGTTTTCTAAAAGATCGTTTCTGATTC
>NZ_JBHSMQ010000019.1:0-5883 GCF_042655725.1 Prosthecobacter fluviatilis | reverse complement strand
CCCGACACCCACACCACCGCCCCCAACACCCACACCACCGCCCCCAACACCCACACCACCGCCTATTCCTTAGCTCCATCATCCAACATGATTTTTGTCCAAATAGCTTCTTATCGGGACCCCGAGCTGTTACCGACCATTCAAGACGCGCTCTCCAAAGCCAAATACCCCGCCGATTTGCGCTTTGGTGTGTGCTGGCAGCATGGCCCTGAAGAAACAGCCATGAACGTTTTCTCGGGCAATCCACAGTTTCGAGTTGATGACGTGCCATGGCGGCAAAGCCAGGGGCTTGGCTGGGCCAGATCGCGGCTGCAGAAGATGTGGGAAGGCGAGGAATTCACTCTTCAGCTCGATTCGCACCACCGCTTCATCCAGGACTGGGATGCACTACTGATGCAAGACTGTGAAGCAACCTGCAGCGCGAAGCCCATCATCACCACCTATGCCGGCACCTATGATCCCTCAGGCGAGAAAGCTCCGGCGACCGAGCCTTACTGCATGGTGGCGGACCGCTTCACCTCCCATGGCACGATCATGTTCCTGCCCCAGGTGATCAAAGGCTGGCAGGACATGAACCGCCCGCTTCGCTCCAGATTTGTGAGCGGGCATTTCTACTTCACGCTAGGCCAGCACTGCGAAGACTACCGTTACGATCCTCAGCTCTATTTTGCGGGCGATGAAATCAGCCTCGCCATTCGCTCCTACACCTCCGGCTATGATCTTTTCCACCCGCACCGGCTGCGAGTGTGGCATGAGTACACTCGCGCCGGAAGAGTCAAGCACTGGGATGATCACCTGACCCAGAACGAACTGGTTGCATGGCATGAGCGAGACGTGATCAGCAAGAGGCGCCTTCGAAAGCTCCTGAAGGAAGAGGAGAACGATGAGGACATATCCGGCCATGACCTTGGAACAGTCCGGAGTCATCATGATTACGAACTCTACGCCGGGATCAATTTCAGCAAGCGCACCCTCCATGCAGACGCCGTGAAAGGCATCGCACCGCCCTGCACCTACATGGACGGAGCCAGCTGGGACAGCTCATTCCTGAAAGAGCAAACAGTAGACTTAAAATGGAATGACTCAGACATCGGGTCATGCACAGATTTGAAATTTGTGTACTTTGCCATTGAATGCGCAGACGGAAAGGTGCTGCACAGATTCGATGCCGACGCAGAAAGCCCTGAGGCCAAAAAGCAAACCAATCACAAAACAGTGCGGTTTTTATCATCGGCATCTCCGGCCAGGTTCATCCTATGGCCTGTCAGCCATTCTAAAGGATGGCTGGACAAGGTTATTCAGGCTCTCTGAGCGCTCCCTTTTTCATGAAATGAACATGATTCCTAAAATCGTCCATCAAACATGGAAAGACGACAACATCACCTACTGGGTCTTTCAGAGATCTCAGGCTTCGGTCAGAGCCTTTTTAGGGCATTGGGAATACAAGCTATGGACCGACGCTGACTTGGAAAGGTTGATGAAGGCTGATTTCCCACAATTTTATGAAGCGTGGTCAGCACTCGACCGGCATATCAAAAGGGTGGACACAGCAAGATACTGCATGCTGTACAAATATGGAGGAATCTATGCCGATCTTGATTTTGTTTTCACCCGTCCAGTCGACGAGATCATCACAGGCGAGGCCGACATGTATTTTTACAAGTCAACGGAAGCTGTCGTCAAAAAGCAGCACTTCCTCGGAAACGCCTTCATGGTAAGCAAACCGCTTCAGCCATTCTGGCTGGATGTGCTGAAACACATGTTTGCACTCCCCTCCGGCCTCAATCCCCTGCACCACACCGGGCCGCGGGCCCTCGGAGAGTACTACGAGGCCTTGACTGAAAAGCCGAACATTTTTGTTTTTGATGGAGACTATTTCGACAACGAAAAGTGCAATGCAGGCACGGGCAGGCATCAATATGGCTACCATGTAAGAGCCGCGACTTGGCAGCATCCGCACAGTCATCCCGCAACGGCCCGGCCTGCTCAGCGCCACCCGCTGTGACCAGCACCTTGTTTCATCCATTTTTCAGACTGCATGATCTATCCCAACCCTCAGATTTACCCCCACTTAAAAACGATCTTTGTTCATGTCCCGAAGACCGCAGGCACCTCCATTGAAAAAAGACTGCGGGAAAACAACGGCGTGGTGGTCGGCGGCCACACAACGGCCGAGGGATTTAGAAAGAAGTACCCCGGCGTATTTGATGACTATTACAAGTTTGCAGTCGTGCGCCACCCTCTAAGCCGTTTTGTGTCTGCTTTTTTCTATCTGCTGGACAGACCGATCAACCTCAATCTTCGCAATAAGATCGTGCATGAGTGCGCCACATTGGACACTTTCATAAGTTGTGTGGAGCAAAAACCAGACGTCATCAGTCAGATTGTCCACCTTTTCCCCCAGCATACGTTCATCTGCGATGCGCAGGATCGCGTTCTGGTCAATGATGTCTATAAGTTCGAAAATCTACCGGAAGAGTGGCTCCGCATATGCCAGACCATTGGCCTGCCTCATGAGCCGCTGGATATTCTAAACCCATCTTCCGCAGGCCAGCTTGAAATAGCGAACAAATCCAGATTGGTTGATTTAGTAACCAGCCTTTATCGAAAAGACTTTGAGCTGTTTGGCTTCAACTCAAAAGGTTAAATTTTGCATGCCATGAACACGGCTGATATTGGAAAAATAGAAGCTAAAGTCTTGTGGCTTTACGGCCTTTCGGGTGCGGGCAAAACCACACTCGCCATTGCGTTCGCCCAAGTGCTCAGGGAAGCCATGCACCCGGCTGTCGTTTTGGACGGAGACAGGCTGCGCATGGGGATGTGCCAGGATCTGGCGTTTTCGAGCGAGGACAGGCAGGAAAACGTTCGGCGAACAGCGGAACTGGCCAAGCTGCTTTGCGAGCAGGGGCTGATTGTGGTAGTCGCTTTGATGACACCGCATGAATCTATGCGCCAGATGGCCCGCTCCATCATTGGGGACAAGTCTTTCAAAGCGGTGTTTGTGAAATGTGACTATGCAGTCTGTGCATCCCGTGACACCAAAGGATTGTATGCGAGGGCGGCGGCCGGAAACATTCACCAGTTCCCAGGCAAAGATTTTGTGTTTGAAGAGCCGGCAAGATCCGACCTGGTGCTGGATACAGCGACTGAATCGATCCCCGCATGCATCCATTCGCTGATCCATCAATTTGCAGATTCTACATGAGCAACGGCATCTGAATCAAGGAGCGGACCAGACAGAAAGGAAGATTTTTGGATGGTATTCACGAGACCCGCCGTCGCCCCCCCCCGCATTGAATGCCGTGATATCCAGCAGCAACCTTCAGTCCTTCGCCTTGAGAGTGGCAGGTGACGCGAATATCAGCGAATTCTCAGGAACCCTGAATTCAGATCTTTGCATTCAGAAGTCTTCACTCAATGACAGGGCACCTTGAGATGGCGGCTGGATACGCCCGGTGCAGGCTCTCACTTGACCTCGGTCATCTTAAGTTCGGCAAACCAGGCGGTGCCTGAGACTGAGGCGCCAAAATAGCCGAGGCGGCACTCGAATACGCGCTCGGTTTCACTCTCTGTTTTGAATTCACTGCTGACTTCAGTCCATGAGTCGGCACTCACACGGCTGCTGGCACAGCCATTTCTCCCGGCGATGGAGAGGCAGGCTCCATCACCTCCGGAGGCATTGATGCCATTCCCATTTTGGTCCTTGATGTTCTGTGCTCTGATGAAACCTGAGATTCGATAGCGGGTGTTTGGCTTGACCTTCACTTTTTGGATGATGTGTGTGTCTGTGACACTTGGATTGATGACACGCAGCGTTGGCTTGTCGTGAAACAAAACCTTTCTATCCACCGACCACTTGACGTTCGCTGAGGAAACATGCGTTGTCATTTCCCACTTAACGGTTCCCTTTTGAAATGAGCCGTTATCCAGGAGATTGTCCGTTACGCTTCCTGATTCTTGGGACAGCCCCGCCAACGGCTGCACAGTCCCCGCCACGATCTCTTCGCGCACCTTGCCTAACTCCGTGATGGTTTCCAGTTTGGGACCGCCGGCCGTTTTCAGCATGCTGTCAATGCGAGCGATGTTCGATTTTTGGACAGGAGCAAGCGCCTTGGCTCGGGCATCGTCATACATGGAGAAGAGCTGCACGGCACTAGCCTGCGGAGAAGGCACGGACTCTCCGGCGAGTTTCTCCTTGAGCTGGTTGGTCAGCAGCTCCGCACCGGCGGCATCACCATCCTTCGCCAGCTTGGTAATCAGCGGTATGGCGGCCTTCTCCAGCGACTGGTTCACGCGCTCCACGGCCTGCGCAGCCTGCTTGCGGTAGTCCTTGAGGATGGCCTCGGGGCTGTCTGCCAGGGCGGAGGTGGAGGCGAAAGAGACCAGCAGAAGGGTGAGGAGCAGTTGTTTCATGAGCACGTGGTTGGGTGGCCAAATGATACGCTTAGGAACATATCTGCAAGCTGAATTGAGATTTATGATGTTCCACCGAACAGATTTAAAGAACCCAAGGGAACCGGGTGGAATCTTTAGGATCAACAGGCATTTGTCCGAAAATTCTCCCGCCCTGGGCGCATCCGTGCTGCCAAACCGGCCCTGCTGAGCGGCCAGCACCCGCCATGCCCCTCCCCTCTGTCATGCCCCCCCGGCAGGGCACAAGCACGGAAGTGCACGCAAACGGATTCAGCCCCCCCGGCTCCCGGCCTTTTGTGCATTCCGTGGCCGCTCTTCAGCCTGCTCCCGCGCCTCAAACTCAACGAATGTCACATCATACCACATTCCGGTATCTTTTCACTTGCATCCCCAGATCCAAGACTTTTCCCATGGCCTTCATCTTCTCCACCTCCCACCTGCCTGAAGCACGTGCCCGCCGCCCTGACCACCTTGAAGAAGAGGAAGACGAAGACGTCATGCAGCCCATGCCCCGCGCTGGCGGCGTCCGCGCCTTTAGCCACCTGCCGGTGCGTGACAATCCTGCGCCTTCCACCGCCCCGCTCCGGGAAGACAGCCCCCGGAGAGGGATCGTCCCGATCCCTCCACGCTCCGCCACACCCACCAGCGCCGCACCCTCCAGAACGAGGGATCAAGATGATCCCCCTCCGCCAGAAACCGACCCCGAGGACGACACCACCCCGCAAGACCACGCAGACGACAGGCCCTGGTACATGCCCCGCATCACCGCCCAAGACCCGCCACCGCAGGATCACAATGAGGACGCATACGCCCCCGCCCTCAAACCCTGGGAAAACACCACCCGCAGCTCCGGCTTCGATGATGCACCTCCCGCTGCCTCCAGCACCCGCGACAGCGGCTTCTCCCCCTCCTCGCAGAAACTCCGCGATGCTTTCCATCCTCCCGCTCCACGCTCACCTGTCGGGCAAGCCCCCGCTCAAGACAGCAAGCCCGCCCAGCCGGGAGGCCGCTTGTTTGAACAACGCAGCGCACCAGAGGCGTTTTTGAGCCAGCAGATGGGAAAGGATGCCAGCGGGACCTCGTCACAACAGCGCCTTCAGGGACCCGACCGAACCCTTGCAGCGCAACCACAGCCAGTGCGTGGGTCCACTCCGCCGGCAAACGGCAGCAACCCCGCAGCGCCTAGCCAGGCCGTCACCCCCTACCGGGGATCAGACCCCGACAAGAAGGATGAAGGACGGGGGACATCACCAAGAAATAACTCAGAAGTTAAGGAGACACCCACATCGCTGCCACCGCGAAACCCTGATGCCCTCCCACAATCAAGTGGGAACAAAATGCCTGGCATGAATGGCACTTGATTAAGCCGCCTTTCGATACTTGTCGCGGTGGGGGATTTCCTGAAACTCGCGGCGCGGCTGCGTCAGCAGCTGATGGGTTTTGGGGCGTCGTTTCTTGGCCCTGGGTTCG
>NZ_JBHSMQ010000018.1:1948-21957 GCF_042655725.1 Prosthecobacter fluviatilis | reverse complement strand
TCCGAACACGGAAGTGAAACGCTGTTGCGCCGATGATAGTATGGCGAAAGGCTATGCGAAAGTAGGACGTTGCCAGATTAAACATCACCCCGCATCCCCTCAAAAGGATGCGGGGTTTTTTGTGCCCCCATCCCATCCCAGCCGCGCCTGCCGCAAACCACGGGCAAAAACGCGGCCCGCCGGCACCAGCCCGGCCGCTCAAACGCCTGAAACCTCTGTGCGTTGGCGGCGTCTTCCAAAATCATTGCCGAAACGCCAGCCTCGCATCACCCAGCGCAGGCTTGAGGGGACACGCCTCCCCGCCTCACGCGTCTGCCCAGCACAGGCAGCGCTGGCTTTCCCCAGCCAGCAGCCGTCGGAGCCCATGACTTTCGCGGCAGAGACTGCCTGCCCAACGGCAAGGTGTTTTGCGCGCAGTCATGCCGGCGGATGCGAAGCCCCCAGCGCCACAGCGTGTCGCGTCCTGTAACCGGGGCAATGATCGCCGGCGGAGCGCCTTTCCCGCAGCCAGCCGAAATCGCCTGCGCCGGGCACGCGCTTGCCCAGCATGGGTAGTGCTGGCTGCCCCCCCCTGCCAGACCTGTCACGTCACGACTGAGATTCCCCTTGCCCCGCTCAACCGCAAGAACACCACAACAAGCGTCTCATACCACGATGCGATGAAAACGGGTCTGAAGGTGGAGGCACGATCCGACGGAGGGGGATCATCTTGATCCCCGCACCTGCAGCGTGTTCGTGGATCTGCGAAGACGCAGGGCGCTGCGGGAACGTGTGGGATCGGGACGATCCCACTCCGCCTGAGGCTTCGCCGCAGCGACGGAGGGGGATCATCTTGATCCCCCCACCTGCAGCGTGTTTGTGGATCTGCGAGGGCGCTGGGCGATGCGGGAACGTGTGGGATCGGGACGATCCCACTCCTCCAGAGCGCGGGCTGGCCGCATGGAATGCTGGCTTTCACCCATGAGACCCGTTTTCAGCTGTGCGTGGTGTAACACGACGCGTGACGGCGGCCACTGACTCATTGAGTCCCTGAAGGCAGATCTTTTGTCAGTAGTGTTTACACGTCGCTCTGCACGCACATTCAAAGCAGCTGGTCTGCATACTGCCGCCATGCGGTCTCAACAGAGGAAACGCCCGTCTCAATGCTCGGCAGGCTTCGCTTGGAGCCTGCTTATTTGCCCTCCAGAAACAGAACAAAAATCAAACGCCCATCTTTCCAGGGAGGGCCGCCGATAAACAAAGGACTGTCCTTGCGCAAAACAGCATCACTTTTGACCAGCACCTGGTGCTCACGCCAGACTTGGAGGTGCAGATTGACCCCGCCACGCTCGGCTGGACCTTTGGAGTCTATCTTCATGAACAGATCCCGGGAGGGAACGACCCACGATTCATACTCCCGGAAAATGTCCTGACGGTGCTGGCCCAGGATTTCGAAGTGTTTGTACGGAAATACTTTCGAGAGGCGCTCATTCAGCTTTGGCAGCTCAGCCTGCATAGGCTCCTTGGCTCCTGTCAGCTGGCTGGCATCATTGGTGGCGAAAATGAGCGCTCCCCAGACATGCCCGTCCGTCGCGTGCTTGACGGAGGAAACCACGGCTGCAGGCTGCCCCTGCCCCTGGGCAAAAGCCGTGAGAAAAACAAACGTCAGCGCTGGGAGAAAGAATTTCATCCGCGCGGGGTGAGCAGGGGATTGCCTAGCGCGTCACGCGAAATCATGAGCACTGCGGCGCCCTGTGAGTTGTACATCGTGGTTGAGGCCAGCTCGGGTTCCACCTCACTGCGCCCGACATGGATTCCAGACACTTTTCTTTCCGCAGGCACGGCATCCAGGCCGTCCAGCATCAGCACGGTGGCTTCCGCAGCATCGTCGTGGTAGGTGCGTGCCTGCACATGCGTGTTGGGCGTGTAGGAGCTGAGAATCATGCTTTCGGAGGCCCCCCCGTTTTCAGGGTTCAGCACCACGAAGCCCAGCACTGCGAGGGCTGCGGCACCTGCCACTGCAAACCAGGGCTTCCGCAGCCATTGCAGCAGGCTGCCAAGGCCAGGGGCAGCCTGCCTGGCGCGTGCTTCATCCAGCGCCATCTGGGTGATGCGCACTCCGATTTGCGTGTTGAAGTAATCTGCGTGCGGCACCCGCATTTCTGCAGGCAGGTGGGTGCGGAGGCTGGCGCTGAGTGCGCGCATTTCCGCAGCTTCTTTGGCGAGCACCGGGTCGGATTTGAGGCGGGTCTCAAACGCGCGGCTCTCGGTTTCATTCATCTCGCCATCTATCCAGCGGATGAGATCATGTTCTTCAGAGGGATGTTTCATAAACGTCGTGGAGTTGTTCCTGAAGTTTTTTGCGTGCGTAAAAGAGACGTGACATGACCGTGCCGAGGGAGCAGGGGATCAGAGCGGCGATTTCTTCATAGGCGAGCCCCTCCACCTCCCGCAGCACGATGACCTGCCGGTGCTCGGGCGAGAGCTTGGCGATGGCCTCCTGAATACGCTGCCCGAGCTCGGCGTTGCGCAGCGCCGTGTCAGGCGCGAGGTCCCCTTTCGGCGCCGCCTCTGCGCCGGCGGCGACACGGTGTTCGGTGCGCTCGTCATCAAATTCACCATCCCCCTGGATCTTTTTCTTCCGCAGCCAGTCATAGCTGACGTTGTGGGCTATCCGGTAGAGCCAGGTGTAAAACCCCGCATCATGCTTGAACGTCGGCAGCGCACGCCAGGCCTTGATGAAGGCCTCCTGGGCGAGATCCCAGGCTTCGGTTTCGTTCTGGATGAGGTGGTAGGTCATGGCGTAGATCCTCCCACGGTAGCGAGTGACGAGGACGTCAAAGGCCCGTGTGTCGCCAGCTTGGCTGCGCTTGACCAAGTCGAGGTCGGAGACTTCGCCAGGGTCAGTCGAGGCTGAGGCAGGCATGGATGTTTGATGGCGAAGGATTGACGACCTTGAGTGGAAATTTATTCAGGTCTCAGCACTTTTTGGAGCCAAAAAGTGCAGCGGACGTTGAATCAGGGAATCTTCAGGCTCTGACCCGGCCGGATCAGATCGCTGCTGAGGCCATTGGCGGCCTTGATCTTGGAAACGGAAGTGCCCTTTTTCCGGGCGATGGCAGACAGCGTGTCGCCTTTGGCGACCGTGTACCGCGATCCGCCGGATTTTTTGGCCGAGCTCTTGGACGCCGTGGCTTTTTTCTTGGCAGAGCTGCCAGACGCACTGCTTTTCTTGGGCGCGGCTGAACTGCTGGGAGGAGTCACCTTTTTCGAGCTGCTGAAGGCATAAGGGTTCACCGGGGGCTCCGGCTCCGGTGGCAGAGAGGGCGGGGCTGGCGGTGTCTGGTATTTCGGCGCCGAGGAGGAGGCGTAGCCACTCTGACCCGGGTAGGGGTTGTAGTGCCCGTCATTGCCGTAGTTTGATGCGTAGGGATCGCTGCTGCCCGACTTTTTCAAGTTCTCACAGGAGGCCAGGAAAAGGCAGGAGGCGGACAGCGCAAGGATTCGAAGAGCAGTCATGGTAGGGCGAGGTTCCAGCGAGCAAACACGCGGGGCCGGTAATCTAGCCACTAATGAAATCAGGCGCATCCTTTTCAATGCCAAATTTGCCGCTCATGCGCCTGAGCTGCGATTTCCGCAGGTTGGCGCAATAGTGCGCGTGGCCGAGGCGTTGTGCCTGAGCGGGGAAATCTTCCGACACAGGTCTTGCCAATAGGCCTGGCATTCCCTAGCTTCGCGTCCCACCCCATGAAAATCGGCTTCAATCTTCTTCTCTACTCCGGCCACATCACCGAGGCTAACTACCCTGTCATCGAAAAACTCAAGGCCACCGGCTATGATGGGGTCGAGGTTCCGATCTTCGACGTCAGCAACCCCGCCCATTTCAAGGGCATCGGCCAGGTGCTCAAGGACAATGGCCTCGAGTGCACCGCCGTGACTGTGCTGCCGGACGAGGCTCACAATGCCATCAGCCCCGTGGCTGCGAACCGCCAGGGTGCCATCGATCATCTCAAGCGCGTCATCGAATGCGCGCACAATGCCGGCGTGCAGACGCTCTGCGGTCCTTACTACCAGGTGCTGGGCCAGTTCACGGGCGCTTTCCCCTCGGAGGCCGAACTCGCAGGTGCTGCTGAGGTGCACCGCGCCATCGCCCCCATAGCAGAAGCTGCCGGCGTGAAGTGCGCCATCGAGGCGCTGAACCGCTTTGAGGCCCACCTGCTCAACACCATGGAGCAGGCCGCCGCCTACGTGAAGCGCGTGGATCATCCAAACTTCGGCACGATGTACGACACCTTCCACGCCAACATCGAAGAGAAGAGCCCCATCGCCGCCATCGACACCGTCTTTGCCTCCGGCAAGCTCAACCACGTGCACATTTCTGAAAATGACCGCGGCACCCCAGGCCGTGGCCACATCAACATCGTGGAGCAGATCAAGCACCTCAAGAAAATCGGCTATGACGGCTGGATGACCATCGAGGCCTTTGGCAGCGCCCTGCCGGACCTCGCCGCCGCCACCCGTGTCTGGCGCGATTTCTTCCCGAGCACCGAACAAGTTTACACCGAAGGCTTCGCGCTCATCAAAAACGCGCTCGCCTGAGATCAAGCCCACACCCAGCCATTCATCCCAACATGAACACACCAACAACCACTCCCGCTGCGGCCACTTCCCGCCGCCAGTTTATCGGCACCACCGCCGCCGCCAGTGCGCTGACCGTCGCCCAGTCTGCCTGGGCAGCCGGCAGCGATGAAATCAAAATCGGCCTCATCGGCTGCGGCGGCCGCGGCACCGGCGCTGCCAATCAGGCTCTGAGCACCAAACAGCAGGGGGTGACGCTGCACGCCGTGGCAGACGCCTTCAAAGAAAAGACCGACAAAGCGCTGAGCGGCCTGCGCGACAAAAATCCTGACAAGGTCAAGGTGGACGACTCCCGCAACTTCGTCGGCATGGATGCCTACAAAAAAGTCATCGACTGCTGCGACCTCGTCATCCTCACCACGCCTCCCGGCTTCCGTCCGTACCACTTCGAAGCCGCGGTAAACGCCGGCAAAAACATCTTCATGGAAAAGCCCGTGGCCGTGGACGCCCCCGGTGTGCGCAAGGTGCTGGAGATGGCCAAGGTGGCCGATGAAAAGAACCTCAAAGTGGTCGTGGGCCTGCAGCGCCGCTACCAGAACTGCTACAAGGAAGCCCTCACGCAGGTGAAAGAGCAGGGCATCATCGGCGACATCGTCTCCGGCCAGGTGTACTGGAATGGCGGTGGCATCTGGTTCCGCGACAAGCTTCCCGGCCAGAGCGAGCTCCTCTACCAGATCAACAACTGGTACTTCTTCACCTGGCTGTGCGGCGACCACATCAACGAGCAGCACATCCACAACATCGACGTGGCCAACTGGTTCATCGGCGGCCACCCCGTCAGCGCCCAGGGCATGGGCGGCCGTATGCAGCGTGTGGACAAGAAGTTCGGCCAGATTTATGACCACCACTACGTGGAGTACACCTATGAAAACGGTGTGCGCATCAACAGCCAGTGCCGCCACCAGTCCGGTGTGAGCAATGCCGTGCGCGAGGAATTCACCGGCACCAAGGGCAAGATCTATCTGGACAACGGCGGCCGCTGCTATGCCAACGACCACAAGGGCAACACCATCTGGAAGTACCGCCCCGGCGGCAAAGACATTGGCGACGCCAAGGGCAAGGCCGCGAAACGCCTCGACCCGGATCCATACCAGACCGAGCACGACATCCTGCAGGCCGCCATTCGCGAAAACAAGCCGCTGAACAACGCCTACTACGGTGCTGAGTCCACCATGACGGCCCTCATGGGGCGCATGGCCACCTATTCCGGCAAAGAGCTGAAATGGGATGACGTGCTCAACAGCAAGGTGCAGCACATGCCCAGCATCATCACCCCCGAGTCCGAGGCTCCGGTCAAACCCGACGCCGAAGGCTGGTACCCCGTCGCCATCCCCGGCTGGGCCGCCAAGGACTACGCCGAGCACGGCCGCCAGAACGTTGAGATCGTGTAATCCCGCCGTTCAGGTTCACTCTGGCCCCGGTTGCAGCGATGCAGCCGGGGCTTTTTTCTGGAGTACGACAGGCACTCCTGCCTGTCGGCCAGCGCGGCTTTGCGCTCACCGGGTAAAAGTGTCCAACCCCCTCCGCTGAACTCTCGGATTTCAGCGGCTTCTTCCGGCCAGTTCAAAACACCCGCCAAATCCCTTGCCAATCGCACGTTCTCTTCGCTACAACCACAGCTTCATGAACACCAGCCGCCGCACTTTTCTCACCAGCTTTGCCGTTTCCGCCGCCACCACGACCCTGCTCTCGCGCGACTGGTCAGGCCAGACCCCGGAGCGCTACCCTGACCCGGATGTCATCGTGCTGGAGCCTGAGTTTGAAAAACTCATTCAGGGAAACTCCCCCATCCGCCGCCTGCACACCGGCATGCTCTGGGCCGAAGGCCCTGCCTGGAACGGCACCGGCAACTACCTCGTGTGGAGCGACATCCCCAACAACGCCCAGATGCGTTACCTGCCCGAGGACGGACATGTCTCCGTGCTGCGCAACAACGCCAACAACAGCAACGGCAACACCTTCGACCTGCAAGGCCGCCAGATCTCCTTTGAGCATGCCACACGCCGCGTCGTCCGCTATGAGCTGGACGGCAGCGTCACCGTGCTGGCGGACAAGTTTGAGGGCAAACCGCTCAATGCCCCGAACGACGGCGCGGTGCATGCAGACGGCTCCGTCTGGTTCACCGATCCCGGCTACGGCAGCATGATGGACTACGAAGGAAACAAAGGGGAGCTCCACCTCAAAGAGTCCGTCTATCGCATCGATCCCGGCGGAGAGATCACCAAGATCACCGAGGATCTGGAGAAGCCCAACGGGCTCTGCTTCTCGCCAGATTATAAGAAAGTGTACATCGTGGACACCGGTTCGCCGAAAAACATCCGCGTCTATGATGTGGATGGGAAGACCGTGAAAAACGGCAAGGTTTTCACCACCAACAAAGGCGCACTGGCGGACAAAAAAGCGAAGGGCAACTCAGACGGCATCCGCTGCGATGTGGAGGGCAATCTCTGGGCCAGCGCCGGATGGATTGGCGATGGCTACGATGGTGTGCATGTCTTCAATCCCGAAGGCAAAATGCTGGGCTACATCAAGCTGCCCGAAACCGTCAGCAATCTCTGCTTTGGCGGGCCGAAGCGGAACCGCCTGTTCATCACGGCCTCCCAGAGCCTCTACTCGCTGCATGTGAACACGCGAGGCGCTCATCATTGCTGAGGCTGCTTCGGTCAGCACGGCGTCTTGATCTTCGGCTGCGGTCGTATTAAACGAGCGCATGGATGAATCCTACACGCAGCGCTTTGGCGGCATCGGACGGCTTTACGGAGCTGCGGCGTTGCCGCGCCTTCAGGCGGCGCATGTGGCCATCGTGGGCGTCGGTGGCGTGGGCTCCTGGGTGGTCGAAGCCCTGGCACGCAGCGGCATTGGCGAGCTGACGCTGATCGACATGGACGATGTCTGCATCACCAACACCAACCGTCAGCTCCCGGCGCTGGCGCACACCGTGGGTGTTTCCAAGGTGGATGTGCTGGCCGCACGTGTGGCGGAGATCAATCCCGCCTGCCGCGTGAACCGGGTCATCGAGTTCCTCACGGAGTCGAATGTGGATCGCCTGCTCGCGCCAGATTTCCATTTTGTGGTCGATGCCGTGGACCGCACCTCCATCAAGGCGCTGATTCTGGCCAGGTGCCATGCTCGCGGCATGCCCGTCATCACCTCGGGTTCTGCAGGCGGGAGGCGAGATCCCACACTCATCCGCACGTCAGATCTCGGTCATGCCGGGGCGGACACGCTGCTCAAAGGTGTGCGCCAGTGCCTGCGCCGCCAGCACAGCTTTCCCAAGAGCGAGGAAGGCCGCCCTCTGGCCATGGGCATCCCCTGCGTTTTTTCCAGCGAGAAACCTGTCTACCCCTGGGCGGATGGCTCCTGCTCTCTGGAGCCCGAATCGGGTGCTGAAACCGGCCTCCGCCTCGACTGCGCCGCAGGCTTTGGCGCGGCGACGCATGTCACCGGCACGTTTGGCTTTGTGCTGGCGGCGGAGGTGGTGCGGAGGCTGGCAGCCGAGGGATGAGAGGAGCGCAGAATGCGCTAATCTTGTGATCAATCCCCGGCCGACGACTTTGGCCGGCTATCACGGATTCCAAAGGAGCGGCGTTGCTTTGCCCACCAAGCAACGAGGGGCAGCCAGCACAAAAAGCCACCAGCAAGGTAAACGAATGCAGAGGCCTCCTGCGCAGGGGTCCTGGCTTCGAAGAGGGCGGACACGAAAAAACTGCCGAAGTAGGAGGCCATGAGGTAGAAGACGATCCAGCCGAGATACCACATCCAGACTTTGCGGTAGAGAAGACCGAAGCTGAAGATGGAAAAGACGGCGGCGAGGCCCAGGAAGTAAGGGAACGCTTCCATGATCTGGAGGAAAGGATCGGCTGGGCCTGCACCTCACTTCGCCACCGGCTTGCCCGCCTTGACCCAGCCGCCAAAGCCGTCGTCCATGTGGATGAGGTGGGTGAAGCCCAGCTTTTCAAAAGACGGCAGCGCCCGGGTGCTGCGGCCGCCGGCCTGGCAGTGCACCAGCGTGGGCTGGGTCTTGTCCAGCTTGGCCAGCTGCGCTTCAAAGTCGGCGGACATGATGTCGATGTTCTTCGCGCCTTGGATGTGCCCGTCCTTGAATTCGTCCGGCGTGCGCACATCCACGATCACGACCTTTTCTGCGGAGATGATTTTGGCGGCTTCGTCGGCTTTCACATGTTTCACGGGGTCTGCAGCAAGGGACATGGCGGGTAGGATGAGGGTGAGAATGAGGGTGGTGATGAGATGTTTCATGGGTGGCTGGGTTACAAGGTTGAGGTTTGAAGTTTCACGCTGAGGCGGAGGTGGCGCAGTGGACTTCGACGGGCATGTGGCTCAGCCGCCGGTAGAGCTTTCGCAGCTTCAGCAGAGGCCACCAGCGGTAGAGATAGATTTCCAGCGGCTTCCACATGGCCACCCAGCCGATGATGGTCAGCCCTTCGCGGGCGACACTCTGCCAGCTGGTTTCAGCCGGGTTGAGCAGGGTGGCGGTGAACTGGCACAGCCCCAGAAACAGCAGGCCGATCAGCAGGGAGACGCGCCCTTCGCGCATGAGACGCCTGAGATCACGCAGCGCCATGTCGGCACGGTATTCAAAATAGTGGGCGACGGAATCGGCAACAAGCTGTTGTGCATCGGCGACACCGGCGGGGTGTTTCGCCAGATGCACAACGAGCTTCAGACCGTGTTTGTGCGGGTGCTCCTGCGCCCAGCTGACGATAAACTCCTCCGCATCGTGGTCCAGGTCACGCTCATGGAAAGGCGAGGGGTCCAGGGAGTTGAACAGCTGGTTCAACTCCGTGAGCTTGACCTCGATGAGGTTTGTCATGGGCACGATGCAGTGGGAACAGCCTAGGCCTTTGCAGCAGCATAGCCTTTGGCGACCTCTGCCCAGTTCACGACATTCCACCACGCGGCGATGTAGTCAGGGCGCTTGTTCTGATACTTGAGGTAGTAGGCGTGCTCCCAGACATCCAGGCCGAGGATCGGGGTGCCGAGATCGGCCTCATCCACGATGCCCTTCATGAGCGGGTTGTCCTGATTCGGCGTCGAGGTGACCTTCAGCTTGCCGTCTTTGGTGACGATGAGCCAGGCCCAGCCTGAGCCAAAACGCTTCACGCCGGCTTCTCCAAAAAGTTTTTTGAAGTCGTCGATGCTGGTGAAGGTGCTCTGGATGGCCTCTCCCAGCTTGCCTTCGGGGCCTTTCGGGCCGCTGCCGGCCGGTGCCATCCATTTCCAGAACCAGGTGTGGTTCACGTGCCCCCCGCCGTTGTTGCGGATGGCGGTCTGCGCAGCCTCGGGGAGTGCTTTGATGTCGGACACCAGTTCAATCGCGTCAGTTTTGCTGATGTTGGCCGCCTTGAGCGCGTCACCCAGCTTGGAGATGTAGGCCGTGTGGTGCTTGCCGAAGTGGATGTTCATCGTCATCGCATCGATGTGGGGTTCCAGGGCTTCCGGGGCATAGGGCAGGGGAGCCTGGGTGAGGTCCAGCGCATGGCTCCTGGAAGGTGCAAGGAACGAGCCTGCAAGTGCAGCGGTGCTGGTGGTCAGGAAGTGGCGGCGATTCATGGTGTTTGGGGTGTGGGTAGAGCCCTAGAATACGAAGACAGCAGGGGCGATGTCACGGCGAAAGTGCCGCGTGCATTCTTTTGTCACCGTGATAATTTGGCGAAAATCTGTCATGGCCGCAGTCATCCATCCCCCCGAGTGGACCACTCCGCAGTCCTCTTTTCGTTCCCGAGACGACTGGAGCCTGAAGTGGTGGGTCATGTTTGCCCTGATCCTCTCTGTCGTGTTTCACATGATGCTTGTCGTCGGGTTTGACTCACTGGGCATTTCGGACGTGCCTCCCGCCAAGCCTCGGGATGTGCCGGAGCGTTTTCGCATCGATGAGCGCCTGCTCAAGGAGCAGCAGGCCATTCAGCAGATTCCGGAAATCATCGCTCCGGGAAACGTGCCGGACATGAAGGCCTTTGAGCCGAAGCTGGATGATTTTGACAAGCTGCAGGAGCTGCCAAAGAACCAGGAGATCGACCTCACGCCGAATGTGAAGGAGATCACCAATTTCATCCGTGCCAACGACCCCGGTGATGGCGCGCCTGGCACGCCCAAGGGCAGCGACATGGCCAAGCTGCTCGCCCCCCAGTCCATGGACGGTCCGGACATTGCCGCCGAGATGGCCAGCGTTCGCAGGGATGTCCTTTCCAAGCCGCTCTCGGAAAAACAGATGCTGCTGGACGCCGGAGCTGCAGACCCTGGCGA
Organism: Prosthecobacter fluviatilis; assembly: GCF_042655725.1. Classification (GTDB taxonomy): domain Bacteria; phylum Verrucomicrobiota; class Verrucomicrobiia; order Verrucomicrobiales; family Verrucomicrobiaceae; genus Prosthecobacter; species Prosthecobacter fluviatilis. The sequence continues at coordinate 11,076 of NZ_JBHSMQ010000018.1, read as the reverse complement.
GGGTGGCAAGATGGACAGCGGCCTGCTTGACGCTGTGAAAAGCCAGGGCACCGCGACTGCCGCAGGCGCGCGAGTCAAAGGCTTCAGCAATCTGGATGACCTGCTCGGCGGCGGCGGCAAGATGGGCGGCAGCACGGCCCCAATCCTGATGCCCACCGACCTGCTGTTTGAGTATGGCAGCGATCAGCTCGCTGAAGCAGCACGCCTCAGCCTGATGAAGCTGGGCTTCCTCATCCAAAAAAACCCGGACTCCCTCTTCATCATCGAAGGCCACACAGACAGCTTTGGCGGCGAGGAATACAATCTCGAGCTGAGCATGAGGCGTGCGAACGCCGTGGTGAGCTGGCTGCGCGAGTCCCTCGGGCTTGGGACGGACAGGATCCAGGCCATGGGCATGGGCAAGTCGAAACCGATCGTCAGCACCGCAGGCACCGCTGAGCAGCAGGGCATGAACCGCCGTGTGGAAATCAAGGTGAGGCCCAAGAAGTAACCCGTTTCACGTCAACCTCGCAGCCCGCATACCGGTGAAGTCCGTGTTCCTGCAGTTAACTAAACTTTGGTTGCGCGGTGGCCGCTGGCTGGTGATGACCGCCTGTCTGCTCTTTTTTGCCTGGTGCTATGTGCAGGCCTTTCAGCGGCAGGAGGCCGGCTCTCCGGCCAGTCTTTCAGAGCATGAGCGCCTGTACCTGAACGCAGCCATTGAGACCCGGCAGGATCTCACGCCGGATTTCTCCAAAAGCGTTTCGCGGCCGCTGAACGACTGGCTGCCACACCGCACAGACGGGGTGGTCCGTCCGCTCTGGCCCTGGCTGGCAGCGTGGAATGTCTCCCTGGGGCAGTCCGTGCCGTCCGGCGCCCTGGACCAGGATCATCAGCATGTGGTCAAAGCCGGCAGGCGCTGGCTCATGGGGCTGGGGCTGGGGTTTTTATGGATGCTGGGGCTGGCGGCGGCGCGGGCGTTTTCGGTGCCTGCGGCGCTGCTCACGATTTTGACCATCGGCTTTGGCGTGCTGCTGCCCTCCACGGCGGAGTTTTCCCCCGATGTGCTGTTTCAGCTGCTCTTTCTGCTTGTCTGGGTGTGCTGCGTGGCGGCGCTGAAGCGCAATTCCCTCTGGCTCTACGGTTTGATCGGGCTGATCTCGGCGCTGGCAAACCTGACGCTGCCCACCACCACCACGCTGGTGCTGGTGTTTGTTTTTGTCAGCAGCCTCCGCTGGCTGTGGGGCTGGGTGCTGGCCCACCTGCCGCATGAGGGCGGCACGTCTCTCTGGGTATGGCGCAATCACTGGCTGGGCATGATCCTCCTGGTGGCATGCCACCTGATCACCGTCGGGCCCATGCTTGCCTACTCGAAGGAGAAGCTGGGAGATGCCGCGCCTTTCCACTGGCGCTGGTTCAAAAATGAAGAGGCCATGCAGCAGTGGACGGCAGCGCACCGGACACGCGAGGCCCTGCAGGCGGTGCCGAAGGATGAGCTCCCGAGCTACGCCACCTACATGGCAGCGCATGCACCTGAGGAGGTGAAGGGGCGTTTCTGGCAGGGGGGGCTCAAAATGCTGGAGGAGGTGCTGCAGTTTCCCTGGAGCTTTGATTCTTTGCCGCATGAGCGCGGCGTTTTTGTGATCGTGCTCGCCGGCATTCTTGGCTTGCTGCTGCTGATCATTGCCTTCGTGGCGCCACGTGCGGCGCATGCCGGGCAGGCCCTGCATCCTGAAACGGCCCCGCTGGCCCTTTTCAGCATTCTGGCCTTCGCGGCCTGCACCCTGGATTTCGGCTGGGACGTGCCGGTGCTCACGTGGGGCAGCCGTCATCTGGCCCTGTATCCACCGCTGGTGCTCAGCCTGCTCTGGGCCAGCGAGTCCCTGGTGCATCGGGCACGCCGCCGCAACATGCGGCTGCCTGTCTTTGTGATTTATGAGGCTGTTCTGTGGGCGCTTTGCCTTCTGGCCTTCTGGCGTGTGATCGCGGTCTTGCAGCCGCACTCTTTCGCGGCATGAGTGCGCCCCCTTCATGGCTGCTCCCAAACATCGGTTCATTCTCTGCTTCGACTTTGATGGCACCCTCGTGCACCCCGAAAGGGATCCGGTGTTTCATCCCGGCCTCGGGCAGATGATTCAAATGCTGCGCGGGCAGGGCGCGGCCTGGGTGATCAACACCGGACGCGGCTTGAGCCAGGTCATCGAGGGGCTGGCCCAGCACGGCATCTACATGGAGCCGGACTTCATCATCGCCCAGGAGAGCGACATTTATAAGCCGGGCTTCTTCAGCCGCTGGACCGACTACGGTTCCTGGAACCGGCAGGCGCGGCGTGCCCAGGAGCGGTTTGCCAAGGACCACCAGGCATCTCTGCTGGCCATCCGGCAGATGGTGGAGTCGCAGACCAATGCCTCCTTCATCAACGGGGGCGAAGGGGAGATGGGCATCGTCGCCACCAGCGATCTCGAGATGGACCGCATCTGCCTCTACATCGACGCTCACACGAGGCAGTTCCCGGACATCGGCTACCATCGCAACGGCATCTACCTGCGCTTTTCGCACAGTGGCTACAGCAAGGGCACTGCGCTCAGCGAGCTTGCGCGCCTGCTTGGGCTGGATGCCTCGGCCTGCTTCGCCGCAGGGGACAATTTCAACGACCTCAGCATGCTCGACCCGCGCCATGCCCGCATGATCGCCTGTCCGGGCAATGCCGTGGAACCCGTGAAGCGCATCGTTCATACGCGTGGCGGGTTCGTCGCCAGCCGCTTTGCCAGCGAGGGCATGATGGAGGCGCTGACGCATTTTTTTGGAAATTCCCAGGCTCCGGCAGCTTAATTTTGCCTTTTCTAAAGATTTCAGGGCAAGTTTTCCTTGCCGAAGCGGGAGACCTGTGGAAACCTCCACGCCCCTCTTCCCAAAAGAGGTAGTAGAACTCTCATTTTTTCAGGTTATGGCATACGCAATCATCAAAACAGGCGGCAAGCAGTACAAAGTCTCCGTGGGCGACAAGTTCGACGTGGAGAAGCTCGAAGCTGCTGAAGGCGACATCGCCACTTTCGACCAGGTGCTCGTCGCCGGTGAAGGCAGCAGCATCAAAGTGGGCGCTCCTACCGTCGCAGGTGCCACCGTTTCCGCCAAGGTGCTCAGCCAGCACAAGGCTGACAAGGCCACCACCTTCAAGTTCCGCAAGCGCAAGGGCTTCCACAAGACCCGTGGTCACCGCCAGCCGCTGACCCTCGTGCAGATCACCGCCATCAACGCCTAATCTTTTACTTCTCACTTCTTATGGCCCATAAAAAAGGACAAGGTTCCGTCAAAAACGGTCGCGACAGCCAGAGCAAGCGTCTTGGCGTCAAGAAATTCGGTGGTGAATCCGTCATCGCAGGCAACATCATCCTCCGCCAGCGCGGCACCAAGTGGGTTCCAGGCCGCAATGTCGGTCTTGGCCGCGACCACACCATCTTCGCCCTCGTGGACGGCAAAGTGCTTTTCGACAAGGACGGCACCCGTGTGAACATCGAGCCAGCCCTTCAGGCTTAATCAGCTCGACCAGTCTGTTTTGAATCAGGGCGCGGATCATCCCCGCGCCCTTTTTCATGCCCAAATTTCACCTTCGCGCTTCAATTTCCTACTTTACACATCGGGAATTGGGTGAATACTCGCTCCCCCTCGCATGAATCCCGACCAAATCCAAGCTCTCAACGACGCTGCTCGTGGCCAGTCGCCCCAGGAAATCATCAAGACCGCCCTCGCTCATGCCGCTGGCGGTGCCATCGTCACTACCAATTTCCGCCCCTATGAGGCGGTGATCCTGCATCTGGTGGCCGAGCAGCAGGCAGACGTGCCCGTGCTCTGGGTGGACCACGGCACCAATCTCCCCGAAACCTACGTCTTCGCTGAAAAAAGCCGCGAGCGCCTGAGCCTCAACCTCAAGCCCTACCTGCCCAAGATGACCGCCGCCCACTGGCTGGCTCTCAACGGCGGCCAGGTGCCGATGCCCGATGAAGTGGAGCGCGTGGAATCCTTCAGCCGCATCATGAAGCTGGAGCCCTTTGAGCGTGGCATGCGCGAGCTGGCCCCGAAGGTGTGGATCACCGCGCTGCGCAAGGAGCAGAACCCCCAGCGTGCCGCCACGCTGCAGCCCTTCATGTGGGACGCCAAGTTCAACTGCCTCAAGGTCAACCCCATCCTCGACTGGACGCCCGTGGAGATGGACGCCTACCTGGCCGAGCACAAGCTGCCGAACGAGCGCACCTACTACGACCCTGCCAAAGGCGACGAAAAGCACGAATGCGGCCTGCACGCCAAGCTCGTCACTGACAAAGCGTAAGCGTCCATGGATTTTCTGACTCCAGAATTTGGGCTCTACGTGCTGGCCGGCTTTGTGGCGCAGCTCATCGACGGTGCGCTGGGCATGGCCTATGGCGTCAGCGCTTCGTCGCTGCTCTCCGTCTTTGGCGTGTCGCCGCAGGTGGTCAGTGCCACGGTGCACGCTGCGGAGTGTTTTACCACCGGGGCCTCGGGCCTTTCGCATCATGCGTTTGGAAATGTGGACCGCACCCTGTTCCGCAGGCTGCTCATCCCAGCGGTGATCGGTGCCGTGCTCGGCGCTTACATCCTGACTTCCATCGACGGCAAGGTGCTCAAGCCCTACATCTCGATGTACCTCATCATCATGGGCGCGGTCATCATTGCCAAGGCCTTCACCCGTGTGCCGCCCAAGAAAGTCACCACGCATCTCGCGCCGCTGGGCTTTGTCGGTGCGCTGGTCGATGCCATGTGCGGCGGTGGCTGGGGCCCCATTGTGGCGTCAAATCTGATCATCCGTGGCAACGACACCCGCATCACGGTTGGAAGCGTGAACGCGGTGGAGTTCTTCGTCACGCTCTCCGCTTCCATCACCTTCTTCCTCACCATCGGCCTCACGCATTGGAACATCATCGTCGCGCTCGCCCTCGGCGGTGTCATCGCCGCGCCGCTGGCTGCGTGGGCTGCCAAGCACATCCCGCACAAGCCCTTCATGGTGCTCGTGGGTCTGCTCATCGTCGTCGTCAATTCCCTCCGCGTTTTCAAGATCCTTTAATTCAACCCGTCACATGTCCGCGATCACCCATCTTCAGTTCCTCGAATCCGAGGCCATCTACATCCTGCGGGAAACCGCCGCGCAGTTCCAAAAGCCCGCGCTGCTCTTCTCCGGCGGCAAGGACTCCATCGTCATGGCCTGGCTCGCACGCAAAGCCTTCTACCCCTCCAAGCTGCCCTTCCCGTTGCTGCATGTGGACACCGGCCACAACTTCCCTGAGGCCATGGAATACCGCGACTGGTTCGTGCAGGAGATCGGCGCCACGCTGACGGTGGGTCTGGTGCAGAAGTCCATTGATGAAGGCCGCGTGCAGGAGGAGAAAGGCCACACCGCCAGCCGCAACAAGCTGCAGACCGTGACGCTGCTGGACACCATCGAAGAGCATCAGTTTGACGCCTGCCTCGGCGGTGGTCGTCGTGACGAAGAAAAGGCCCGCGCCAAGGAGCGCTTCTTCAGCCACCGCGATGAGTTCGGCCAGTGGGACCCCAAGAACCAGCGCCCCGAGCTCTGGAACATCTTCAACGGCCGCAAGCATTTCGGAGAACACTTCCGCGTCTTCCCGCTGAGCAACTGGACCGAGATGGACATCTGGCAGTACATCCGCCAGGAAAACATCCCGCTGCCAAGCCTCTACTTCAGTCACAAGCGCAAGATCATTGAGCGCCACGGCCAGCTCCTCGACGCCAGCACCGGCATCATCCCGCTGCTCGATGAAGAGAAGCCCCGCGTGAAGGAGATGACCATCCGTTTCCGCACCGTCGGCGACGCCACCTGCACCGGCGCCGTGGAATCCACCGCCAGCACGATTGATGAAATCGTCGCCGAAGTGGCCGCTGCACGTCAGACCGAGCGCGGCACCCGTGCCGACGACAAGCGCTCCGAGACCGCCATGGAAGATCGCAAAAAGGAAGGGTATTTCTGATGAAAAGATTGGCTGAAGCACTCTCCTACTCGGTGGCTTATCTCGCTTCCGTCCGTCGCAACGATGAAGACGCGGCAGATGAAGACTGCGAAACACTGGACTTCATGACCGCGATCGTGCGCGAAGCCTCACCCGCTGAGATCGAAGCCATTCGAACAGCTTCAGAAGAAGCCATCGCAACGCTTCTTCAAGACCCGGAACCAGATCACGAATTCATTCAAGGTTACCGCGACTGCATCGAAAACCTCTGCAACCAGACCGCATAGTCCCCTTCACTCACTTTTTTATCATGGACGTTCTCGTTAACCCCACCGAATCCTCTTTGCTTCGCTTCACGACCGCTGGTTCGGTCGATGATGGCAAAAGCACGCTCATCGGCCGCTTGCTGTATGATTCCAAATCCATCTTCGAAGACCAGCTTCTCGCTGTCGAAGAATCTTCCAAACGCCGTGGCGATGCGCATGTGAATCTCGCTTTGCTCACCGACGGCCTGCGTGCCGAGCGCGAGCAGGGCATCACCATTGACGTGGCCTACCGCTACTTCGCCACGCCAAAAAGAAAATTCATCATCGCCGATACTCCAGGGCACATTCAGTACACGCGCAACATGGTCACCGGTGCCTCCACCGCTGACCTCGCGATCATTCTGATCGATTCGCGTCTCGGTGTCATCGAGCAGACCATGCGCCACACGTATCTCGCCTCGCTGCTGCGCATCGGCCACATCGTGCTGGCCGTGAACAAGATGGACCTCGTGAACTTTGACCAGGCCGTCTATGACAAGATCGTGGCTGACTACATGGCCTTTGCCAAAGGCCTCGAAAATCTGCCGCACGTCACCCCCATCCCGATGAGCGCGCTCAATGGCGACAACGTGGTGGACAAGTCGGAGCACACTCCGTGGTACACCGGCCCGTCCCTCCTGCAGCATCTCGAAACCGCGCAGGTGCATACGGAAACCGCTGTCGATGAAGCACGCTTCCCCGTGCAGTGGGTCATCCGCCCCATCTCCGACCGCGAAGACGCCAAGCTCGGGAATCTGCACGACTACCGTGGCTTTGCCGGTCGCGTGGCCAGTGGCACCTTCAAAGTGGGCGATGACGTGCTCGTCTATCCCTCGGAGATGAAGACGAAGATCACCGGCATCCACACCTTTGAAGGCCCGCAGGAGGAAGCCATCCCGCAGCTCAGCTACAGCATCACCGTGGCCGATGAGATCGACACCAGCCGTGGCGGCATGATTGTGAAGGCCGGCGAACCCGCGCAGACCGCCCAGGAGTTTGACGCCATGATCTGCTGGTTTGCCGACAAGAAGACGCTCAAGCCCCGCAGCCGCTTCCACCTGCGCCACACCACCAATGACGTGCGTGCCGTCGTCACCGACGTGCTTTACAAGGTGAACATCAGCACCCTGGAAAAGAGCGCCGCCAGCAAGGAGTTCTCATTGAACGACATCGGCTGCATCCGCCTGCGCTGCGCTGCGCCGATCTTCTTCGACTCCTACTCCAAGAACCGCACCACCGGCAGCTTCGTCCTCGTCGATGAACAGACGAACAACACCGTGGCCGCAGGCATGATCCTCAAGCCTCTGGTGGACGCCGGCGACGAAGACGCCGAAGTCGCTATTTAATACCACGCACTGCTGAACACGGGTCTCATTGGTGGAAGCGAGCTGCCATGCGGCCCGCCAGCGTTCTGGAGGAGTGGGATCGTCCCGATCCCACAGGCTCTCGCAGCACCCGGCGTTTCCGCGTCATCCGCGAATGCGCTGCAGGTGGGGGGATCAAGATGATCCCCCTCCGTCGGTTCGTGCTCCCGCCTTGCCTCTGTGTTCGCCGGGTCCACCGAACACATTTTCGAGAAGAGGTCCGATTCGGATTTCATCGCGCCCATGCTTGCCAGCAGCTTCAGCACTGGCTTGTATGGGCGCATGCTTTTCCGCACCGTCATTGTCTCAGCAGCCTTCTTTGCCGTCATCATTGCGCCTCTGCGTGCCAATGATGCCAGCATCAATCTCGGTGCGCATGGTCCCGAGCCGGTGGGCGAGTTTCGGGGGGAGGAATCCGTCGTGCGCATGGTGTCGGAAAAGATCGACATCACCTTCGGCAAGACGGAGACGCACGTGCACTGCCGCTTCGTGTTTCGCAGCAGCAAAACGGGGGGCGATGCCGTGCAGATGCTCGGCTTCCCGGATTTCCACACCGAGGCCGACACCGGCACCATCCACTCTATGATCAGCCGTGTGGATGGCAAAGAGGTGCCTTCCAAAAAGCTGCGCGGCTGGCAGGATCTGGAAACGTCCAGGTGCCATCTGGGTACCTCGATGGAAGGAGCTGCCGCCGACTTCTACACCATCACCGTCAGCTTTCCCCCGGACCGCGATGTGGTCGTGGAGCGCGAGTACACCGCCACCAATGGCCGCTCCGTCATGGGAGACACCTCCTTCTCCTACACCACCCGCACCGGCGGCAGCTGGAAGGGGACCATCGGCAGGGCGGAGTTCCACGTCACCCTGGATGGCTGGAAGCTCGATGACCTGGCCTTTGAAGACGGAGAGCAGAAAATCGATCCGCGTGTGCAGCGCAAATATGGATCGCCCAATCTGAGCGAGTGGAAAGTCGAAGCCCCCAACAAGCTCAGCCTTGTCTGGACGAATTTCGAGCCCGCCGTGCACCACACGCGCCAGAACATTCACCTGCAGACCTGGAACGTGCCGGCTCAGGAGTGAGGTCGTTCGCGCATCGTGCACCGCTCTGGGCGTAGGTTGGGTGTGTTTGGCGTCGGGTGCATTTCATGCTCCCCAGCTCCCTCCGCCAAACCGCCCGACTGCGAGGGCGTTCGTACGCCATGGTGCCTGCCGTACGCTGATGGACGGGCGGGCTGTCGCCACACCCATCCTACGTTCTGGCGCGGCGCTCTGGGCGTAGGTTGGGTGTGTTTGGCGTCGGGTGCATTTCATGCTCCCCAGCTTCCTCCGCCAAACCGCCCGACTGCGAGGGCATTCGTACGCCATGGTGCTTGCCGTACGCTGATGGACGGGCGGGCTGTCGCCACACCCATCCTACGTTCTGGCGCGGCGCTCTGGGCGTAGGTTGGGTGTGTTTGGCGTCGGGTGCATTTCATGCTCCCCAGCTCCCTCCGCCAAAC
>NZ_JBHSMQ010000018.1:0-1851 GCF_042655725.1 Prosthecobacter fluviatilis | reverse complement strand
AACCGCCCGACTGCGAGGGCATTCGTACGCCATGGTGCCTGCCGTACGCTGATGGACGGGCGGGCTGTCGCCACACCCATCCTACGGCGGAGCCTGCATGCCGATCTCACGCTCTCGTGTGTGAGTTCACCCCATGGCCGCGTTTTAACACGCAACCATGACCTACGACGGCCTCATCCTTGGTTCCGGGCACAATGCACTCGTGCTCGCCTGCTACGCAGCACGTGCCGGGCTCAAGGTGGCCGTGGTGGAAAAAAACCCGGTGGCCGGCGGTGGTCTGGCCACAGTGGAGCATCCGGTGGGCTCCGGCTTTCGGCACAACACGCATTCCTTCTTTCATCGCGGCATCAATGCCATGCCGTGGTATCGCGAGCTGGAGCTGGAGCGCCATGGCGCGCGCTACATCGAGCCCGAGCTCAATGTGGCCATGATCCTGCCTCAGGACCGTGTGCTGGAGTGGTGGACGGATTTCGAAAAGACCTGCGCCTCCTTCGCCGAAATCTCACCGCGCGATGCTGTGCGCCTGCGCGAGTGGACGGAGCGCTTCCGCCCCATCGTGGAGCAGATCCTCATCCCCGAGGCGCAGCACGCCCCGCTGCCGCCGGCGGAGCGCATGCTCAAGCTGCAGCAGACCGCGCCCGGGCGCACGCTGCTGGAGGTGCAGGCCCTCTCGCCCGTCGAGTTTGTCATGCGCGAGTTTCAGCACCCCGCCGTGCGCGCGGGCCTGCTCTTCTTCAATGGCCTGCGGGAGGTGGACCTGCGGCAGAAAGGCTTCGGGCATTCCATCCCCGCGCTGCTTGCCAGCCCGCGCAAGGCGCAGATGTGCATCGGCGGTTCGCTCCGTCTGGCCGAGGCCCTGTGCGCGGACCTGCGCGAGCATGGCGGCGAGCTGTTCACGAACTGGCAGCCGCGCTCCATCCTCACGCGCAGCGGCCGTGCGTGCGGTGTGGAATCCATCACCGGAGACCGCATCGAGGCCACGCAGTTTGTCGCCAGCGGCCTGAACCCGCAGCAGACGTTTCTCGATCTCATCCCCGCAGACGTTGCGCCCTCGCATCTGCGGGAAAAAGCCGCCGCGTTTGAGTACAACCTCCTCGCTCCGCTGTTCGCGCTGAACCTCAACCTGAGCGAGCCGCCGCGCTATGCCGCCGCCGCATCGCATCCGGAGCTCAATCACGCCTTCATGACCATTCTCGGGCTCGATGACGTGGCGCAGTTTCATCACGTCGTCACCGCGCATGAGCGTGGCGAGATCCCCCGCACCGTCATGTGGGGGGCCTGCCCCACGCAGTTCGATCCCTCCCAGGCTCCCGCTGGCCGTCACACCGCCTTCATGTGGGAAAAGCTGCCCTACGCCCTGCGTGGCGATGCGCGAAACTGGGATGCCGAAAAAGACGCGCATGGCCGCGAGATGCTCGCGCTCTGGCAGGCCTACGCGCCCAATCTCGAAGGCGCCGTGCTGGACTCCTTCACCCGCAGCGCGCTGGATACCGAGCGCCTGCTGCCCAACATGATGCGCGGGGATTTGCTCGTCGGCTCCTTTGCCAATGACCAGACCGGCTATCACCGCCCTTTTCCCGGCGCAGGGAATTACCGCAGCGGCATCGAGGGGCTTTATCTCTGCGGCGGTTCCACCCATCCCGGCGGCAACGTCACCGGCCTCTGCGGCTTCAATGCCGCGAAGGTGGTGCTGGCGGATTGCGGAGTGTGAGTGGAAGGGGGCGCGGACACTCCTTGTATGATGGGGTTGTTCTGCAATCGTGATTGCGGCTAAGCTGGCCGCAGTCTGGATGCTGCGGCAGGCTGGCCCTTTACACCAACCTGCCGCAGAGCGTTCCGGGGAGCCTGCGG
>NZ_JBHSMQ010000017.1:0-24058 GCF_042655725.1 Prosthecobacter fluviatilis | reverse complement strand
GACTCCCTGCTTGAGCAGTTGTCCAATTGCTCTTCGATGGAAGACGGTGAGATGATGGTAGCGTTTCATACGAGTGAGTAGTTATCAAACGCCCAGGGAGTGATGCACTTCGGCAGTTAATCCGCACCTTACTTGCTCATCTTTTGCTCATGAAAGCCGCCCAAATCTCTGATTCCCAGTCGCTACCGCTTGAAGAGCAGCTTGTCGGAGTGAATGCCAAAACGGGGCTCTTTCCTGGCGCGCGCTCCTGGTCGGGCGGGCGGCTGCGGATTCTGGGCAGGGGGGCGCTGGAGTCCTACTGCTATCATGTCATGTCGCGCACCTGCGGCGGGGAGGTGCTCTTTGACGAGGTGGAGAAGGAGGCGCTGCGGCGTGTGATCTGGCGCATGGCGGAGTTTTCGGGCATCAAGGTGGTGACCTACTGTGTGATGGGCAATCATTTCCACCTGCTGGCCGAGGTGCCGCACCGGCAGACGTGGCTGCAGCGCTTTGAGGGGCCGCAGGGGGAGGCGAGGCTCTTTGAGCACTTGAGCATCCTCTACAGCAAGGCCTACCTGGGCCTGCTGCGCGATGAGCTGGCGGACTTCCGCGCGCGGGGCATGGCGGTGCTGGCGGAGCAGCGGGTGGAGGCGCTGAAGAAGCGTTTTTGCGATCTGTCGCTGTTTGTGAAGGAAATTAAAGAGCGCTTTAGCCGCTGGTTCAACAAGCGGCGTGGGCGCAGGGGGACGCTGTGGATGGATCGTTTCAAAAGTGTGCTGGTGGAGGGCAAGGGGGAGGCGCTGCGGACGATGGCGGCGTACATTGATCTCAATCCGGTGAGAGCGGGGCTGGTGAAGGACCCGAAGGAGTATCGGTGGTGCGGGTATGCGGAGGCGCTGGGAGGGAGCCGTAGGGCGCAGAGAGGGCTGTGCAAGGCGCAGGGGAAGCCGGTGGACGGATGGAGGAGCGCGGGAGCGGCGGAGGCGTATCGGTGCCTGCTGCATGCGGAGGGGCGGGAGGTGAAGGATGCGCAGAATGAGAGGGTGGTGAGGCGCGGGGTGAGCGTGGAGAGAGCACGTGAGGTGCTGGCGGAGAAAGGCAAACTGAGTGCGGCGGAGCTGGTGAGGCTGCGCGTGCGGTATTTCACGGATGGAGTGGTGCTGGGGAGCCGTGAGTTTGTGGAGGGGGTGTTTGATGCACAGAGGGAGTGTTTTGGGCCGAGGCGCAAAAGCGGGGCCCGCCGCATGGCGGAGTGCGCGGAGGCTTTTTACACGCTGCGGCAGCTGAAGGCGGGGGCGGTGGGGTAGATGTGGCGGGTGCGATACTTCACGGATGGAGGGGGCTGAGGCGTCGTTTTACACGCTGCGTCAGTTGCGGCTGCGGTTGCGGCCGCTTGGCTGAGCCGGGGGCTCGGGGCTGGCTGGTGTGCAGTGGGGCTGGTGTGCAGCGTGCGGCGGGAGTTTATGGATGGATGCTTCATCCAGACTGGGGGCATGCGGGGCTTGAACTGAGCTGCCGCCCGCCCAAGGGTGCTCTGAAATGAATGTGACTCGCTGTTGGCTGTATCTGCTCGGGGCCTGCCTGCTGGCGGGCTGCTCTGCCGAAAGCCGGATGAAGATGGATGATCTGTGGCGGAAGGTGGATCCTGCGGGGCACTCGCGCTCACACCGTGAGCGTTACCATCCCTATGAGCGGACGACGGGGCTGCGGATGCCGGGTGGATGAGCAGGGGGCAGCGAATGTGCTGCATGAAGGTGTGGGCGTAGTCTTTATGCCGTTGAACGCTGCCGCATGCCCTGCTCCCCAAGAGCCTGGCTGTTGAAGGTGCTCGATGGGCCGAAACTGATGTCATGCGGGGGCTGCGCGTTTGATGGTGAGCGTGGCCTTGAGCATTGGGCGGGGCGAGATATACCGGTGGAGCGTCGTAGGTTTCGGTGTAGTTTGTCCCCCCTCCAGCATGCCGCCTCCCACTCTTCAACGTCGCCATATCCTGAAAATTGTCGCGCTGACTGTGTTCGGCACGCTGCTGGCGTGGTATCTGAGCGCGCTGCTGAGCTTTGCGGGGAACTCATACGGGTTTAACAACCGGTTCTCAGAGGTGGCGATCCAGCACCACTGGTGGTATCTGGTATGGAGCAACCTGGTGGTGCTGAAGGGCTACCTGCTGGTTGCGGCAGGGTATGTGGTGCTGATTTATCCACTGGTGCGGCTGTGGGGAAAGGTGCGGACTTTTGCGCGCTGGGGCGTCGTGTGGCGCACGCTGCTGTTTGCGGGGCTGCTCTATGGTTTTTTCATCTTCAAATTGATGCTGGAGAAGCCTTACTTCGGCGACTACAGCTACCTGCTGGGCTGGTATGATGCGTTGGGGCGGGTGTGCGGCACGGGGGTGCAAAATGCGGTGCATGCGCTGATCTCCCAGGTGTTTCCTGTGACGGCGCTGGTGGCTGCGGGGGGCTTTTACCTTTTTGAGCTGCGGCGGTGGTTCACGCGCGCCGCACGGCCGCTGCTGTTCAGCTTTGCGACGGTGGCTGGCATGCTGGCGCTGCTGGCGGTGAGCGGCTACGGGGTGAGCCGTGCGCCGGATGCGGAGGAGCTGGCGGGTGGAAAGAAGCGCCCGAAGAACATTGTCATCCTGGGCTCGGACTCGCTGCGCGCGGACCATCTGTCATGCAACGGCTACCACCGGATGACATCGCCGAACATTGATCGCATCGCGGCGCAGGGGGTGAATTTTGAGCGCTGCCTGACCCCGATCGCATCAACGCTGGAGTCGCTGACGAGCATGTTTTCCTCGCAGTACCCGCACACGCACGGGGTGCGGCACATGTTTCCGAGCCGGGCGATGGTGGACCGGGCCAATCAGGAGGCGCCATCGCTGGGCGGCGAGCTGAAGCGGCAGGGCTACGACACGGCGGTGATCGGCGACTGGTGCGCGTGCAGCTTTACTGAGCTGCCGATGGGTTTTGAGAAGATCATTGTCTCGGATTTTGACAACTTCCGGGTGTACATGAGCGAGGTGGTGTTTCTGCATCACCAGATTCTGCCGCTGTTTTTTGACAACCGGGTGGGGCACATGCTGTTTCCAAAGCTGAAGTCGTTTGCGAACTACATGACACCGGAGGTGGTGACGGACCAGGTGATCGACCGGATCAGGCAGCGTGCGGATGACCGGAAGCCTTTCCTGCTGTTTGGCTACTACTCCTGCACGCACCTGCCGTACAAAACGCCGACGCATTATGCGAAGCTGTGGACGGACCCGAAGTATGACGGCCCGCACAAGCATGAACTGGCGCTGAATGTGGACGAGTTCATCGGCGGGACGGACATCAATGAGAAGTGGAGCAAGCTGCCGAAGAAGGAGGTGGAGCAGATCACCGCGCTGTATGACGGCTGCGTGCGCATGTTTGACGACTCGGTGGGCCGGGTGGTGGCGGAGCTGGAGAAGCAGGGGCTGATGGATGACACGATCATCCTCGTCACGGGGGACCATGGGGATGACCTCTTCGAGCCGAACTGCACGTTTGGCCACGGGACGACCTTCAATGGCGGGGATCAGGCAAACCACGTGCCTGCGATCCTGCACGTGCCGGGCCTGAAGGGGCCGCAGAAGCATGCGACGCTGGCGCGCACGCTGGACTTTGCGCCGACGCTGCTGGACCTCGTGGGGGTGCCTGCGCAGCCGCGCTTTGAGGGCACCAGCCTGGCGCCGCTGATCCGGGGAGAGAAAAAAAGCCTGGGGCTGGCCTACTTTGGAGAGACGAGCTATTTGTTCTTCCGGCGCACGATCCCGGGTGAGGAGCCTCTGTTCATCCCGCCGATGGACGAGACGACGTTCATCGACCCGGACTTCGACTTTCACTTTGTGCTGAAGGAGAAGTTTCAGGAGGCGGTGCTGAAGACGAAGGAGCACTGCGTGCGGACGGAGCGCTTCAAGTACGTGCGCACGCCGGGCGTGAAGCACTCGATCGAGCGGCTGTTTGACCTGCGTGCGGACCCGCATTGCGAGCGCGATGTGAAGGGGCGGTACCCGGAGGTGAAGGCGCGGCTCTCCGCCGCCATGGACGAGTGGCTGAGCACGCACAAGCAGAGCACCACGGCTGAGATTTACGGCATCCTGGGTGAGGAGTCTCTGCAGCCTACCGCACCATGAATGCCGCTGATCTGCCGCATCTCGTCATCGGGGCCTGCATGAACGTGCATCGTGCTCTGGGGCCGGGCCTGACGCGGGATGCGTATGAGGAATGCCTTGCCATCGAGCTGCGGGAGCTGGAGTTTGATTTCCAAAGGCAGGTGCCGCTGGAGTTTGCCTACCATGGGCGGCGTGTGCAGACGCAGACGCGGCTGGACTTTGTGGTGGGGGAGTCGCTGCTGCTGCTGGTGCGTGCGCAGGGGGAGATCACGCGGCTGGAGCAGCAGGAGCTGGAGTCGAAGGTGCGGCTGGGAAAGTTTGCCGCAGGACTGCTGGTGAACTTCAACGTGGGGACGCTGCGGAAGGGGATTTACCAGCTCACGGTGAAGAGAAGAAGTGACGCGGGGGAGTGAAAAAGGGAAGGGCTGGATGGGGGAGGGGTGGGCAGGCGGGTATGCCAAGATTGTGCAGGATTGTGAAAAAGTTGTGATATTGGCACGTTTATTCGAACATGAAGAAAGTCTTCGTCCTTCCTCTCCTTGCGTTTGTTTCGCTGTCTTCCGCGAGGGCAGCCGGCCAGCTGGACACTGCGGCTGCCGCTCGGCAGATCGACGCCGTGCTGGCCAAAGACTGGGCGGCCAACAAGCTGAAAGGCAACCCGCAGACGGATGACAACACGTTTGTGCGCCGCATCTACCTGGACATCATCGGGCGCATCCCGACGACGCGTGAGACGGAGGAGTTTCTCAACTCCAAGGACGCGGACAAGCGGGCGAAGCTGATCGACAGGCTGCTGGCCTCGGAGGCGTATGTGCAGCATTTTTTCAACTACTGGGCTGATGTGCTGCGGGTGACCTCCAACGGCAACCAGACGGGGGCCATCACGGGGGCGGCTTATGCAAACTTTGTGAAGGAGAGCCTGCGGAAGAACCAGCCCTACGACCAGTTTGTGCGCGAGATGGTGGCGGCGCAGGGCAAGGCCTGGGACAACGGGGCGATAGGCTACTACATGCGTGACCGCGGGATGCCGCTGGACAACATGGCGAACACGGTGCGCGTGTTTCTGGGCACCCGCATCGAGTGCGCACAGTGCCACAACCACCCCTTTGACAAGTGGACGCAGATGCAGTTTTTCAAAATGGCGGCCTTCACCTACGGGGTGCAGACGCAGGACTACGGCGGCGACACGATGAGCGGTGTGAACGACCTGCTGCGCGAGAAGGAAAATGAGATCCGCGCCTCGATCAAGGAGCCGCAGCGGCCGCAGCGCCCGAACATCAACGGGAAGATGTCCGCGGAGGAGCGGGAGAAGCTGCAGAAGGAATACGCCGCAGCTTACAAGAACTACGAGGCGGAGATGAAGGAGGTGAACAAGAAGCGCGAGGAGGCGCGGCAGAAGCTGCGCAAGGAGCAGCGCGGCTACCAGGAGGCGATGAATGATGTGCGTGACACCATGCGCTACACCTCCGTGAGCCTGCGGGACCGCAAGCCGACGCTGCCGCACGACTACCAGTACAGCGACGCCAAGCCCAAGTCTGCCGTCGAACCCGGCACGATGATGGGTCACGAGTGCATCACTCAGAATGGCGAGACGCCGCTGCAGGCCTATGCGCGCTGGATGACCAGCCCGGAGAATCCGCGCTTCACCACGGTGATCGCAAACCGGCTGTGGAAGCGTGTTTTTGGCCTGGCCCTGATCGAGCC
Source organism: Prosthecobacter fluviatilis (assembly GCF_042655725.1). Taxonomy (GTDB): domain Bacteria; phylum Verrucomicrobiota; class Verrucomicrobiia; order Verrucomicrobiales; family Verrucomicrobiaceae; genus Prosthecobacter; species Prosthecobacter fluviatilis. Next base: position 18,246 of record NZ_JBHSMQ010000017.1, on the reverse strand, counting down.
GCTGGACGAGCTGATGGACAACACGGTGCCGATGATCCCTGAGATGGAGAAGCATCTGGAGAAGCTGGTGGTGGACATGAAGTATGACATGAAGGGCGTCCTGCGCGTGCTCTACAACACCAAGGCCTACCAGGCGCAGGTGACACGCGAGGAGCATGCGCCGGGCACGGTGTACCACTTTACCGGGCCGCTGCTGCGCCGCATGAGCGCGGAGCAGATGTGGGACTCGTTTGTGACGCTGATCAATCCGAGCCCGGACATGATCAACCAGACGAACCGTGATGTGATGGAGCAGCGCATCCTGCAGGCCAAGAAGATCGCGGACGGCGTGGAGGCGCTCTCTGCCGAGGAGGCGCTGGCAGGGCTGAAGAAGGCGGCGGACATTTACAGCAGGAACCGCGAGCGCACGGATGCGCAGCAGAAGCTTTTTGCCGAGGCACGCGCCGCCTACAAGGAGGCCCGCGATGCTGCGGACGCCCTGCCGGAAGGCCCTGCCAAGGTGGCCGCCATCGCGAAAGCGGACGAGCTGAAGAAGAAGTCCGACGAGATCCGCACGGAGGTGAACCGCATCCAGAACGAAGGCCGCCGCGTGACGTTTGCGGAGGTCGTGGTTCCCGGAGAAAAGAAGCTCTATGAGAAGGTCACCGGCAAACCCTACCAGATGGTGTCCATGACCAAGAGCAGCGGCGGAGACGCCGGATCTCCGTCCATGATGATGAGCGGTGGCGGGGAAATGATGATGATGGCGAACGGTGCCAAAATGGAAAAGGTGATCATCCCCGGCTATGACCGCAAGGAACTGACGAAGGAGGAGCAGGCGGCGGTGGCGCAGAAGGTGCGCGAGGCCTATGCGGAGGAGGCGGACTACTTTGGCATCACCAACGAGAAGGAGCGCAAGTACTACATCAACAGCCGCGAGCAGATCAGCCGCAACATGCTGCGTGCGGCCGAGCAGGAGAGCCCAGCGCCGCGTGGCCACTACCTGCGTGAGTTTGGCCAGAGCGACCGCGAGACCATCGAAAACGCCAACAGCGACGCGAGCGTGCCGCAGGCGCTGGCGATGATGAACGGGAGCCTGCTGCCGCAGATCACCAGCAAGTACAGCCAGCTGATGCTGACCGTGAACAAGGCCCCGTATCCAGACGACAAGGTGGACGCCGTGTACATGACGCTGCTCTCCCGCAAGCCCTCCGCTGCCGAAAAGGCGGTGTGGCTGAAGGCGCAGGACAGCGGGCTGAGCAGCATGGAGGACCTCGTGTTTTCGCTGCTGAACACGCAGCAGTTTATTTTCATCCAGTAAGACAAGCATCCAACCCACACCCCACGCGCACCTCCCATGAAACAGGAACTTGCCACCAAACTCGTCCGCTCAGGTGAAATCACCCGGCGTGACTTTGCGGCCAAGACAGCCAGCTCCCTCCTGGGAGTCGGTCTGCTGGGCCAGTCGCTGACCAGCAAATCCTTCGCGGCCTTTGAGGGCTCCTCGAAGCTGAAGCAGGCGGCCACGGCCAAGAACGTGATCTACCTCTACATGAGCGGCGGCCAGTCCCACATGGACACCTGGGACCCGAAGGAGGGCGTGGAAACGGCGGGGCCGACGAAGCCGATCAAGACGAGCGCGGACGGTGTGCGCATTTCCGAATATCTGCCGCTGACGGCGCAGCAGATGCACCACGGCACGGTGATCAACTCCCTCTCCTCCACGCAGGGCGCGCATGAGCAGGGGAACTACATGATGCACACGAGCTATGAGATGCGCGGCACGATCCGCCATCCGGCCATGGGCGCGTGGCTGAATGTGTTCCAAGGGGGCGGCAACAGCACGCTGCCGAACTTTGTGTTTGTGGGAAATGACAGCCGCCACCCTGGCGCGGGCTTTTTCCCGGCCGCACAGGCGCCGCTGTTTGTGAGCAATCCGGAGAACGGGCTCAAGAACATCAAAAACGGCAGCCCGGAGGAGAAATTCCAGGCGCGCATGAAGCTGGCAGACGAGCTGGACAAGGACTTCCGCACCACCTTCCCGCACCGCAACGTGAAGGCCTACGCCGACATGTATGACGACGCGATCGCGATGATGAAGTCGGAGGACCTGAAGGCCTTCGACCTCAGCGAAGAGCCCGGCGAGCTGCGTGCCGCGTATGGCAAGGAGGCCTTTGGCCAGGGCTGCCTGCTGGCACGCCGTCTGGTGGAGCGCGGAGTGCGCTTTGTGGAGGTCTCCCTCGGCGGCTGGGACACGCACAACGCCAACTTTGTGGCCGTGCCTGACCGCTGCGAAACGCTGGACAAGGGGCTGGCCACGCTGATTTCCGACCTGCACAACCGCGGCCTTCTGGAGGAAACGCTGGTGGTGGTGACTTCGGAGTTTGGCCGCACGCCGGACATCAACCAGAACGCGGGACGCGACCACTATCCGAAGGCTTTCTCCGGTGTCATGTTTGGCGGTGGCGTCAAAGGCGGCTTCACCTACGGCAAGACGGACAAGGAAGGCCGCGAGGTGGTGGAGAACAAGGTCAAGATCATGGACTTCAACGCCTCCATCGCCTATGCGCTGGGGCTGCCGCTGGACCAGGTGATCTACAGCCCGAGCAAGCGTCCGTTTACCATCGCGGACAAGGGGCAGCCGCTCACGGGAATTTTTGCCTAGAGTCAGTTGTTATTGCAAGGTGTATGAGGACACGCGGCGCTGAGAGGCGCCGCGTGTTTTTTTTGCGTGCCTGCGCATGCAGGCGGCAACAAGCCGTTTGACTGTTGGTTTCCAGGGCGGAGGGGTGGAGGGCATGCAGGTCATGGTCTCACATTTCACCGGCAATCCGAACAGCGGTGCTGTGGCGCAGGCGCTGGCGGAGCAGGGGGCTCTGGCGGCCTTTCATACGACGCTGGTGCTGCCTGCATGGCTGCGGCGTCTGACGGGGGCAGGGGGCCGCCGCACCTTTCCTGAAGTGGTGGAACCTCATATGAAATCGCATGCCTGGCGTGAGGTGCTGAGACTGGCCTGCCGCAGCGTGCCGGCACTGAGAAAGCTGCCGCTGGCTGCGAAGCTTGGCGCGCTGGATCAGGTGGTGAGGTGGTTTGACGGGGAGGTGAGCCGCGCGGTGAGCCGGAGCCATGGGGTGCAGGCGGTGTATGCCTACATGGATGCGGCGGAGCAGACTTTTCTGGCTGCGCGTGCGAGAGGCCTGCGGACGATCTACGAACTGCCCACGCCGTACTGGCGCTTTACCCGGGATGTGGTGAAGGAGGAAGCGGACTTGAGGCCGGACTGGGCGGCGACGCTGCCGGTGCTGGAGGATGGTAGTGAAGCAATGTTGCGGCGAGACCGTGAACTGCAACTGGCGGATGTGGTGGTGGTGCCGAGTGAGCTGGTGCGTGACAGCCTGAAGCTGGCCCCGCCTTTCAAAGCGAAGGTGCATGTGGTGCCGTATGGCTGCCCACCGTCGAATGATCGTCCTGTTTCTGCGGCCGGGCCAAGGGCTCGGCTGCGGGTGCTGTATGTGGGCAGTTTGAATCAGGGCAAAGGGCTGGCGTATCTGGCGGAGGCGATGTCCGGCCTGGAGGGCGTGGCGGAGCTGACGGTGATCGGCTCCCGAACGGCGGACAAGCCCTGCGCGGCGCTGGATGCTTTTTTGGGAGCGCACCGGCATCGCGCCGGGTTGTCTCACGCTGAGGTGCTGGCGGAGATGCAGCAGCATGACGTGCTGGTGCTGCCGACCTTGTATGAAGGGTTGGCGCTGGTGCTGCTGGAGGCCATGGCCTGCGGGCTCACGGTGGTGACCACGCCGCATTCGGGGCTGGAGGGATTGATCCAGGATGGGCAGGAGGGCTTTGTCGTGCCGGTGCGAAGTGCGGAGGCGATTCGTGAGCGGCTGAAGCTGCTGGCGGCGGATGAGGGGATGCTGCTGCGAATGAGGAGCGCGGCCTTGAGCTGGAACCAGGAGCATTCCTGGCAGCGGTTCCGTGAGGACATCAGGCAGGTGGTGCAGGGTGGCTCTTGGTCTTGCTGACGAGTTTCACGCCTTCGATGCGCATCTTTTTGTCGGCGGCTTTGCACATGTCGTAGATGGTGAGGGCGGCGACGGAGACGGCGGTGAGGGCTTCCATCTCGACGCCGGTGGGGGCGACGGTGATGGCGGTGGCGGTGATGTGGACGGCCTTGGGGCGGAGCTCGAAGTCGAGCTGCACTTTGCTCAGCGGGATCTGGTGGCAGAGGGGGATGAGGTACTGCGTCTGCTTGGCGGCCTGGATGCCGGCGATGCGGGCGATGCTAAGGACGTCGCCTTTTTTAACCTGGTTGCTGCGGATGAGATCGAGCGTGGCGGGCTGAAGCGTGATGCGGCCTTCGGCGACGGCTTCACGGCGCAGGGGGGGCTTGGCGGAGACATCGACCATGGCGGCTTCGCCTTTGCGGTTGAGGTGGGTGAGCTGGCTCATGAGAAGCGGATGCTAGGGATGAGGGGAGGCTGGGAAAGTGGTATTTCGCTCTCGATGCGTGAGGGTGCGGTGAGTGAGGTTGGGACTGTGTTCTGTTAGGTCGTTTGGTTTGGACCGGATTCACAGGATGGCGAAATTATGCAGGATTAAGATGTTGGGATTTGAGTGCGTGGACGGATGACGGGTTCGATTGAGCAGGTGTTGGGATTTTGTTCGTACTGCCATCGTGTTAATCCTGTCCAGACTTGCGATGAGAGCTTAAAATATTAAATGCTTTTCATGAATGGCATCTTATGCTTTTTCATATGGAAGCGAACTCACATTGTCAGTGGCTCGAAAAATTCGGGGTTAGCTCCCGCCCGGCATCAGACAGTTTTAGACAATGGATATCTGCACTCTATCCCAAATGGGCTCGTGCTGATGAATTTTGCCGTTGTGTTCCAGTCGCTCAGACTGAGTTAGTCAAAGATGACTGTTATTTTTTGGGCTATGTTTGGCCGGAAGATTGGATGATGGAGCAATCAGAGCAATGGCGGGAGACCAATTGCCTTCCAATAGGAACTCTGCCATCTGGTTCATGGATAGCCATCGACTGTTCTGCCATCGATTCACTCATTCTTGGATGCTTCCCCATGGAACTCTTTTTTGAAACCCCTGATCGCAAGCTTAAGAGAGGGCATTTTGAATCGTTTGATATATCGTATTCAGACTGGCTGCAAAACAGGCATGACGATCCGGAAGACATGAAATACTCGTGAGTTTCAGTGGGTCCATGAACCAATTGTGGCATTCATGACGTCATGAAGGGCAATTCGTTAAAGCTGAGGGCGGTTTTTTGGGGACACCGGAGTTTGGGCTTGAGTGAATGCGTTAGCGTCTTGGAAGCGAGGCGGTGATTGTGTTCTGTTAGGTCGGTTGGTTCGGAGTGGATTCACAAGATGATAGAATGATGCAGAATCAGGGCGCAGGCTGATGGCGGGATGGATTAATTTGATCGCTCGAATTATGTTCATTCTGCATCGTGTTAATCCTGTCCAGACTTGAGCTTGCCGTCAAATGCCGGGCATTGTGTGGATGATTCGCGGAATACGTCTGGAAGATCCGGGATGCTGTGCTCCTCTTCATGAGCGAAATCAATTCAGGAGCCCCGCCATGAATGCCGTCAGCTACTACAAGCATCTGCCCACCGAGGATCCCGAAAGCTTCATCGATGTGAGCGTCGACAAACCCAAGCCGGGGCCTCGTGACCTGCTGGTTCAAGTGCGGGCCATTTCCGTCAATCCTGTGGACACCAAGATTCGCAGGGGCGCCGGTCCGGGCCAGCCTTCCGGCGAACTCAAGATTTTAGGTTGGGACGCTGCGGGTGTGGTCGTGGAGGTTGGTTCCGAAGTGACTTTGTTTGCGCCTGGTGACGAAGTTTACTATGCGGGCTCACTGGAGCGGCCTGGGTCGTATGCGGAGTTTCAGTCCGTGGATGAGCGCATCGTGGGTAGAAAGCCCGCGTCTCTGAGCTTTGCCGATGCGGCGGCACTGCCCCTCACGACTATCACGGCCTGGGAGCTGCTCTTTGACCGCTTTTCTCTTCCCATCACCTCTGCATCGCAGGGAACGCTGCTGATCATTGGCGGGGCCGGAGGCGTGGGTTCCATCGCGATCCAGTTGGCGAAAAAGCTGACCGGGTTGAAGGTCATCGCCACTGCCTCGCGTCCTGAAACCGTCGAGTGGTGTCGCAAAATGGGTGCTGACGAGGTGATTGATCATCGCCAGCCTTTGGGGGCACAGGTGAGGAAGATTGTCCCTGAAGGTGCCAGCCATGTCCTGGCCCTGACCAAGACCGAAGATCACTTCGATGAAATCATCGAAGCGGTGGCTCCAGAAGCAGCCATTGGGTTGATCGAGAATGTGGCCCGGCCTTTGGACATCAATAAGCTGAAACCCAAAAGCCTCTCCCTCCATTGGGAGTTCATGTTCGGCCGCGCCCGGCCTCAGTCGCCCAAAATGAGCGAACAGGGACGCCTGCTCAATCACGTGGCCGAACTCGTGGATGCGGGCAAGATTCGATCCACGGCGGTGAGCCACCTTGGCCTGATCAATGCCGAGAATCTCAAGGCAGCCCATGCGCTCGTTGAGAGCGGCAGGGCGATGGGGAAGGTCGTTCTGGCGGGGTTTTAGCGAGAGCGGTTTAGCTTTTAACCTGGTTGTGGCGGGTGAGATTGAGCGTGGCGGGCTGAAACTGGGTGCGGCCTTCGTGCCTACAATGGATGCCCGATGCCTGGGGCAAGTGAGGTGCGCCACGGCGTCATTTGGAGTGCGGCTGCGGAGCGAGGAACGAGTGAAGCTGCCGCTTTCGAGCGGCTTGTGGCGTGCGTGAGGTGAGTGGGCTGCGCGAGCCGAGGGGCGTCTGCTTTCGATGGGGTTGTGGCGTGCGTGTGTCTGCAGGCCTGCGAAAGCGGTAGCTGCGGTCGTTCCTCCCTTCGCGACCGCACTCCAAATGGGGGTGCGTTCGCGGGGGCTTAACCGCCAATCGCGATCATCTTGCGGTTGGGCTGGTAGTTGTGGCGGAAGTCGTGTTCCTTGGGTTTGCGGGAGACGACGTTCTGGAAGAAGGCGGCGAGTTCGGCGTCGGTGCAGCCGGCGCGGAGGACGGTGCGGAGGTCGAACTCGAGGTAGGAGCCGAGGCAGGGGCGGAGCTTGCCGTCGCAGGTGAGGCGGAGCTTGTTGCAGTTCTCGCAGAAGTGCAGATTGGTCATCGCGCCGATGAAGCCGATCTTCTGGCCGGTGGCGGGCACGCGATGATAGACGGCGGGGCCGTTGGTCTTGAAATCGGGGGATTCAATGAGGGGGCCGGTGGTCTGCTCGACGAGCTTTTTGGCGGTGGCGACGGGGAGGAAGGTGTCGTCGCTGAGCACTTCCTGGGTGCTCACGGGCATGAGCTCGATGAAGCGGAGGAGGGCGTCTTTCTGGCGGGCGAAGTCGATGAGGGCGGGCAGTTCGCGCTCGGTCTGGCCCTTCATGAGGACGCAGTTGAGCTTGATGGACTGGAAGCCTGCGGCACGGGCGGCGTCGATGCCTTCGAGGACGCGGGGGAGGAGATCGCGGCTGGTGGTGCGCTGATAGACGGCGCGGTCGAGGGAGTCGAGGGAGATGTTGGCGGTGCGGACGCCGGCTTTGACGAGGTGCTCGGCGATGGTGATGCCGCCGTCCAGTTTGGCGAGGAGGGTGCCGTTGGTGGAGATGCCGATCTCGTCGATGCCGGGGATGCGTGCGAGCTCGGCGCAGAAGCCGGACACGCCAGGGCGGGTGAGGGGCTCGCCGCCGGTGACACGGATCTTTTTGATGCCGAGGGAGGCGCCGACGCGGACGACGCGGAGGAGTTCCTCATAGCTGAGGGTTTCGTCCTTGGCGAACCAGGTCTGCTCCTCCTCGGGCATGCAGTACCGGCAGCGTTCGTTGCACCGGTCGGTGACGGAAACGCGGAGGTAGGAGATGCGATGGCCGAAGAGGTCTTCCACAGGGAGGGAGTTCTAACCACAGGGTACGCGCGTGCTCAAGCTTGGGTATGAGGTCAAAATCTTGAAAAGGGCGGTGGTGGTGATTCCATGCTCCTTCTGGCATTCCGCTGAAATGACGAATGAGAAAGCCCGAATGACTAAAAAATGACAAATGACCAATGCCGAAGTTCGAGCTTTGGCATTCGAGATTATTTCGTCATTCGGATATACTCATTCGACATTTATTGGGCACCGATGGCATCAGCGTTTCCCTAACCATGCTGCAAAGGCAGCCGCATCGTAAACGTGGTCTCGATGCCGGGGGAGCTGGTGAGCTCGATGGTGCCGCCGTGGGCCTCGACGGCACGGCGGACGATGGAGAGGCCGAGGCCGGTGCCTTTCACCTGGGTGGAGGAGTGGTGCTTGTTCCCACGGTAGAAGCGCTTGAAGACGAAGGGGAGGTCGTGCGCGGGGATGCCGATGCCGTTGTCGCTGACCTTGAGGATGCATTCGTCCTTTTTCCACTCTCCGGAGACGCGGATGACGAGGCCGGGTTTGGAGTTCTCCTTGATGGAGTTTTCGATGAGATTGGTGAAGATCTGGTCCCAGTAGAAGCGGTCGCCGATGAGCAGGCAGTCGCCTTTGGGGAAATCCAGCTCGATGCGGGCGTCCCGTCCTTCGAGCATGGGGGCGAGGTGATCGGCGGCGTCTTCGGCGCAGTCACGCACGTCGAAGGGCTCCTTGTTGAGGGTGCTGCTGGCGTCCTCCAGGCGTGAGATGGCGAGCATGTCCTCGATGATGCGGGCGATGCGTTTGCCGTGCTTTTCCATGACGTCGAGGCTGCGCTTCATGGCGGGGGAGGCCTTGGCGGAGTCTTCCTGCAGCATCTCGATGTAGCCATTGATGAGCGTGAGGGGGGTGCGCAGCTCGTGGGAGGCATTGGCGACGAAGTCCCGGCGGATCTGCTCGGTCATGGCGGACTCGGTGACGTCCTGGAGCATGAGCCAGGCGCCGCCGCCGACGTCTGCGGCGAGGGGGGCGGCCTCGATGATGAAGTAGCGGCCGCCGAGATTGGACCCGGCGCCGACGTCTGAGGGGAGCATCTGGATGCGGCGTGTGGTGTGGCGCTTTTCGGCAATGGACTCCTGCACGAGGACGGAGATCTGGTGGTCGCGCACTTCCTCGATGAGGGGGCGGCCGACGTGGATTTCCTTGCGGTGGAGGAGTTTTTTGAGGGGGGCGTTGGCGTAGCGGATGCGGAGGTGGTCGTCCACGAGGACGAGTCCCTGGCTGATCTCATCGAGCAGGGTCTCAAAGACGCGGCGCTGCTCTGCCTGCTGCTCGGCGTGCTGGCGTGCGAGGGAGACGGCGGCGGCGTGCTCCTGAAGGAGCGCAGAGTCGCGTGCGCGGAGGCCGAGGGTTTTGGAGACCTGCTCCCAGCGCCTGATCCAGTGCTTCTCACGCCGTGCCCAGGCGAGGAGGGTGAAGCCTAGAAGGAGGGCGAGGAAGAAGGAGAGAGAGGTCATGCGGGCTGGTGGGCGGGGAGCTCCGTCTGGAACTGGAAGCCGGTGCCGCGAATGGTGACGATATGTTCGCCTGCTGCACCGAGTTTTTCACGCAGGCGCTTGATGTGGGTGTCGAGGGTGCGGGTGGCGACGTCGCTGTTGTAGCCCCAGACGTCGCGGAGGAGGTCGGCACGGCTGTGGATGGCGGTGTCGTTTTCCATGAGGGTGGTGAGGAGCTTGAACTCGATGGTGGTGAGGTCGAGGGGGGCGCCGTCGAGGAAGAGCTTCATATTTTTGCGGTCGAGCATGAAACGGCCGCGCTGGATTTCGGAGACGTGGGTGACCTTTTTGACGCGGCGGAGGACGGCGGTGATGCGGAGGTAGAGCTCGCGGGGGCTGAAGGGCTTGGTGAGGTAGTCGTCCGCGCCGAGCTCGAGGCCGGCGATCTTGTCTGTGACCTGGCTCTTGGCGGTGAGGATGATGACGGGGATGGAGGCGGTGCGGGTGTCTGCGCGGAGGCGCTTGAAGATCTGGAGGCCGTCCAGGCCGGGGAGCATGAGATCGAGCACAATGATCTCCGGCTGCTGGGCGATGGCGGTGGGCATGACCAGGAGGCCATTGCCTACGCAGATGGGCTCGTGCCCTTCCCGGGTGAGGTGGAGGGAGATGAGTTCCGCGATGTCCGATTCATCCTCGACGATTAGTATCTTGCTCATGGAGTGGCTTTGTGGCGTGGGTGTGCCATCGGCAAACCTATGATGGCAACGAAGGTGTCACATGGCAACATGTCTGACACACTTCACAGAGAACAAGCGTGACGGATTCGTCACGGTGACAAAGTTGGACTGCATTCGTAGATGCGCTTCATCGGGCTTGCAGCTAGCTTTCTTCCCATCATGAGGGTCCTCATCGTCACTGACACGTATCCGCCAGACATCAATGGCGTGGCCCGGACGCTGCACACGCTGGGCGCGGGGCTGGTGAGGCGGGGGCATGTGGTGGAGGTGGTGACGACGGTGGAGTCCCAGGAGGGGCTGCAGCGGCATGTCATGCACTCGCTGCCGCTGCCGGGGTACCCGGGGCTGAGGTTTGGCTTTGCCTCCACACGGCAGATGCTGGAGCTGTTTGACGCCTTCCGGCCGGACGTGCTCTACGTGGCCACGGAGACGCTGATGGGCATCTCCGCGATCCGCGCGGCGGGGAGGCGGGGCATCCCGGTGGTGTCCGGCTTTCACACGAACTTCCAAAACTACCTGGAGGACTACCACCTGCCGGGGCTGGAGACGGTGGCGCAGGGAGTGCTGCGGGCGATCCACAACCACACGGCGCGGACGCTGACGCCCTCTGCGGACACGGCGGCGATGCTGGAGCGCTGGGGCATCCAGAATGTGGGGGTGCTGGGCCGTGGGGTGGACACGGAGATGTTTGACCCCGTTCGCCGGGATGCGGCGCTGCGGCTGAGCTGGGGCGCGGACGAAAGCACGCCGGTGGCGATCTACGTGGGCCGGGTGGCGGCGGAGAAGAATCTGGAGCTGGTGGTGCGGGCGTTTGATGTTTTCAAGGAGGTGCAGCCGAAGGCGCGCATGGTCATCGTGGGCAGCGGGCCGCGGCTGGAGTCTCTGAAGGAGGAGCGGCCGGACTTTCACTATGCAGGGGCGCGGACGGGGGAGGACCTGGCGGCACACTATGCCTCCGGGGATGTGTTTCTGTTTCCCAGCATCACGGAAACATTTGGCAATGTGGTGCTGGAGGCCATGTCCTCCGGGCTGGGGGTGGTGGCGTATGACTACGCGGCACCGAGGCTGCTGATCCGCTCCGGGGAAAACGGGTGGCTGGCGCCATTTGATGATGAGGGGGCCTTTCTGGCGCAGGTACGGGAGGCGGCGGCCCGGTGGCAGGATGAGGGGCTGCGCCTCGCGGCACGGCAGTCAGCGTTTGACCTGGGGTGGGAGCGGGTGATCGAGCAATTTGAGCATGAACTGGCGGCGGTCATGCACGAGATGGAGGAGGTGAAGTGATGTCTGCCGATGATCCAGTGCCAAACCCGGCGACGGGGAAGTTGAAGCTGCGCTTCAAGACGATCTTCATCTCTGACGTGCACCTGGGCATGCCGGACAGCAAGGCGGCGCAGGCCTCCCACTTCCTGCGCAACTGCCTGTGCGAGAAGCTGGTGCTCAATGGCGACATCATCGACGCCTGGCACCTGCGCCGCATGGGCGGGTGGAACAAGGGGCATACCCATTTCATCCGCACGGTGCTGCGCAAGATGGAAAAGGAGAGCACGGAGATCATCTACCTGCGGGGGAACCACGATGATGTGCTGGACCGGTTCATCCCGATCCAGTTTGAGCACTTCATGATCACGGACGAGCACATCCACCACACGCGTGCGGGGGACTACCTGGTGGTGCATGGGGACGGATTTGACGCGGTGAGCACGAACCACGCGTGGCTGGCGCAGCTGGGCGGGCTGGGGTACAATTTCCTGCTGCGCATCAACCGCCTGTACAATGCCTACCGGGGGCTGCGGGGGAAGGAGCCCTTTTCCTTCAGCGCCTGGGTGAAGCAGAAGGTGAAGTCCACCATCGGCGCAGTGGGCAAGTATGAGGAGCAGCTGCAAAACCTGGCCAAGCAGCGCGGGTGCGTGGGCATCATCTGCGGACACATCCACAAGGTGGACAACAAGATGGTGGGCAGCACGCACTACCTGAACTCCGGTGACTGGGTGGAGTCGATGACGGCGATCGTGGAAAACCTTGACGGCAGCTTTGAGATCATCACCTATCCCGAATTCTGCGAACGCACACACCGCGACCCCAAGGGGGCGGTGGCGGAGGCGGAAGAGGAGACACCGGCAAATCCGGAATCTTCTGCAATTCCCATGTAGCGAAACCGTCACAGTGGTACATTCTTAATCATGCACGAACACATCCTCTCCAGCTTCAACCATTCGCTCGACAAGCTGCGTGGCGACGTCCTGGCCATGGCCAGCATGGCGCGCAAGAATCTGGCCAGCGCGATGCGCGGCCTGCTGGAGCGTGACACGGACCTGTGCAATGCGGCGATCGCGGCAGACCAGGACGTGAACGAACTGGAGAAGAGCGTGGACAAGCATGGGATGCAGATCCTGGTGAAATTTCAGCCCACCGCCCATGACCTGCGGCAGGTGATGGGGACGATCCGCGTGGCGAACAATCTGGAGCGCATCGCGGACCAGGCATCCAGCATCGCCAAGCGTGCGCGCATCATCAACAACCTGCCGGAGTTTCCGGAGGTGAAGCTGATCCAGCCGGTGTATTCGCTGTGTGACCGCAACCTGGACCTGAGCCTGCAGGCCTTTCTGAATGCGGACCCCGAGGCGGCGGCGGCGGCACGGCTGCTGGACAAGGAGCTGGATGCGGCTGAGAAGGCGCTGGACCGGCAGATCATCACGGTGATGGAGTCCCAGCACGCGGAGCTGGAGGGGTACATCCACCTGATCTTTGTGGCGCGGTTTCTGGAGCGCGTGGGCGACCACGCCAAGAACATCTGCGAGGACACGATCTTCATCGAGCGTGCGGAGGACATCCGCTTCAGCAAGGACAAGCGCGCTGAAGTGACGGCGGCTGCCACGGCTCCGCAGTGATGTGTGCCCCCGCGTGATGCCCTGCTGGCGGTGACTCGCTCCGAAAGTGGAACCTTTCAGGGGTGCGAGCACGGCTCCCCGCAGGCTTTTTTGCAATGCTTGGGTCGCAGCGTGGCTCGCGGCCGTATCCTTCCTGTGCCGTCTTTTTTCATGTCTTCCTCCTCTTCTCCCATGCTCCAGCTTTCCCGCCCGTACCAAGCCGTCCTCTTTGACATGGACGGCACGCTGCTGGACTCCCGCGCCGCCGTGGAGCGCGTCTGGCACGAATGGGCCGCCGGGCATGGACGTGATGCGGGCCCCGTGCTGGCCGTGTGCCATGGGCGGCGCACCATCGACACCGTGCGTGAGTTTGCCATTCCTGGGGTGGATGAGGAAGCGGAGGCGCGGAAGCTCGAAGCCATGGAGATCGCGGACACCCAGGGCGTCGTCCCCATTGCGGGGGCTGCGGAGCTTCTCGCACGGCTGCCAGCCGGTCGCTTTGCCGTGGTCACCTCCGCCAGTCGTGCGCTGGCCACGGCCCGTCTCAAAGCGGCCGGTCTGCCCATTCCTGCGCTGATGATCAACGCCGAGATGGTGGCACGCGGCAAGCCTGATCCCGAAGGCTACATGAAGGGTGCCGCTCTCTGCGGCACCACGGCGGACCAATGCCTCGTCTTCGAAGACGCCCCCGCAGGCATCGAGGCCGGCCGCCGCGCCGGCAGCGATGTGGTGGCCATCACCGCCGCAAGGCCGTTTCCTTTTGAGGCGGGGTGTCCCGAGGTGCTGGATTACAACCACGTGCGGTTTGAGCTGGCGTAGCGTGGCCAGAGTTGGCGGCGCGGTCTGCTGCCATCAAGGTTTCCTGCTCGCGTCCGCTGGACGCTAAAGCGGAAGCTCCTGGCCCTGAAAGCGGCGGAAAAAGGCATGGCGTCTTTCCTCCTCGGTAGTGGCGTTCGGCAAGCTGCTCCAGACACGTTCAAGCGCGGTTGCCATCATGTCCAGGCCCATCAAAAGCCGTTCCTCCTGAGTCTTGCGCATCATTGCGGTGAAGATCAAAGTGTTAATCTCGGGCGCTGTGTCCTTCACGGCAAAACCCGTGTCAGCATATCTGTCAGGTTCAATGCGGCTGACCATTGGCGTAAATACTCGGTGTCGCAGCCTGTCGCAATCAAGTTTTCGACATCGGCCAGCTGCCGTTCAGACAGAGATTCCCGCGCCCAGTGAAGCTTGGAAAGGATGATGTCTTCCTTGTCTGCCACTCTGAAATGTTCGAATGATTTTCAGCTTCCTCTTCTGCCTGCAGGCGGAAATCTCACGACCAGATAATGTTGATGACACGGGGGAGGATTTGTGAACAATCGTGGGTGATCAAAGATCCAATCCGACCATGAGTGGCACTTCCGAGTTCCCGGCCCTTTCATTCAACTGTCCCCGGCTTTGGGCACAGATGGCGGGGAATGAGAAGACGCGCTTCTGTGATGTGTGCCAGAAGAACGTGCACAACCTTTCGATGATGACTGATGTTGAACGCCGGGAGCTGCTTGCCAGCACAGGCGAAAGTCCGTGCGTGTCCTACTTTAAGTATTTGAATGGCACGCCGATCGATGTGACGGCGCTGCCGGATACGAACCCGCTCAAGAAGATCCTGACGCAGGCGGCGATGGCATCGCTGGGGGCCGTGGCCTTGGGCTCCATCGCGATGAATTCCGTGGCGCTGATGGATGCCATCGGCAAGGATCAGGAAGCTCCGACGAAGGACATGGGTGATCATCGTATCATGATGTCGGCAGGCATGTCTTGTCAGATGCCGCCTGGAGGTGTGCCGGCAGCACCTCTCCGGTATCCTCTGCCAGCAGGACCGGGCGGAGGGCCGCCGCTGGGAGGCTTGTGACAAGTAGCCGGGTCCTTTTTTGAGTGCGCCGAGGTAGCTGCCGCCTCAGAGAGTCTCGCGGCAAACAAAGCTGAACGTCCTGCGGATGCCGGTGGCTGCACAACGGCATTCCAAATGGATTGCATCTCGGAGGAACAAAAAAGGCGCTGTGTTGCCACAGCGCCCTGAGTTGAAACGATGCTGCTGTCAGCTCACGGAATGTTGCCGGGGGTGGAGACGCCTTCTTCGAGTTTCAGCGCCCACTTGATGCCGGCGAGGATCATTTCCTGATAGGTCTCGGCGATCTCGGGGCTGTTTTTGCGGTCCTTGGTGTCGGCTTTCCAGGTGGGGTCCCAGACGTCCTCGCGGTGGCCGAGGGAGTTGTAATAGACACGGCCTGCGCCGAATTCTTTGCACCAGGAGACGGGGTAGTAGCGGCCTTTTTGGGCTTCGACATCCTTGAGGTCGGCGTCCTTCTTGGGGTCTTCGATGTTCTTTTCCTTCCGCTGGGCGGCTTCAGCGCGCAGCTGCTCCAGATTCGGGTGGGTGTTCAGGCCCAGCAGGCCGTGGACCTTGGCCTTTTCGAAGGACTTGATGATGTAGATTTCGTCGAAGACTTTCCAGCCGAGGGGGACGGCCTTGGTGATGGGGTGGGCGGGGTCGTGAACGACGGGCTGGATTTCGACCTGGGATTTGTGGGTTTCGAATTCGCCGCCGAGCATGTCGATGTAACCACGGAAGGGGTGGTAGGTGTCGGAGCCGGAGTGCATGGCGATGAAGGCCTTGCCGCCTTCGATGAGCTTGGTGAAGCCTTCGCGGTCGGGGAGGAGGAGGTCGCCGGTGGTGTTGGCAAAGACGAAGCCGTCGTAGCCCTTGATTTTGTCGAGCGCCATCTTGTCGGCCATGTAGGCGGCGATTTTGTCGGTCCAGATTTTGTTGGCCGCGTTGAATTCAGCGAGGGCTTTGCTGTAGGCGTCCTGCTTGGCCTTGAAGGATTC
Source organism: Prosthecobacter fluviatilis (assembly GCF_042655725.1). Classification (GTDB taxonomy): domain Bacteria; phylum Verrucomicrobiota; class Verrucomicrobiia; order Verrucomicrobiales; family Verrucomicrobiaceae; genus Prosthecobacter; species Prosthecobacter fluviatilis. The sequence continues at coordinate 2,350 of NZ_JBHSMQ010000017.1, read as the reverse complement.
GTCGGTGTCTTTCTTGGCGTCGCGCTCGGGGGGCCTGCCGGGGTTCTTGGGCTGGCCTTCGGGCTGGTGGACGAAGTCGACGGTGAAGGCACCGGATTTCTGGCCGAGCTCGGCGAGGACTTTCTCGGCGGTCTCGATGGAGGAGTGGCGGAAGCCGGTGGTGACGGTGACGACGAGGAGCTTCTTGGGCTCCGCATGCGCGGAGAGCGAGAGAGCGGCTGCAAGCAGGAGCGTGAGGCGTTTGATCATGGGTGGAAGAGTGCAACGTGGCGTGGCGGGGATCTTTTGCAGGTGGAAAATGCGAGGGATGAAAGTTGGGGCGGGGGTGGTGAGAGAAAACAGGGGGCAGGGTGCGTAACTGGATGGATGAAAACGCTGATCTTCTCCCTCTGCCTGTGTGCCGCCGCCGTGAATGCGCAAACCGCCACGCCGCCTGTGGCGGTGGATGCTGCGAAATACCCGAGCCTGCAGGCGGCGCTGGATGCGGTGCCCGCGAGCGGGGGGCTGGTGACGATACCGCCGGGTAACTATGAGATCACGCAGCCGCTGCAGGTGAAGACGGCGGAGACGCGGATCGTGGGCGGTGGTGCGGCGACGCACATCACCAACAAGAACGCCGAGGGCGCGCCTGCTTTCATCCTGCGCCCGCCGACGCTCGACGCCGACAAAAAGGCGCGCCTGTGGCGGGTGCAGATGGCGGACCTGCGGGTGAGCGGGAATGAGAAGAGCGGAGACGGGATCTTTGCAGAGTGCATCGAGGAGATCTACTTTGAGGGTGTGTCGATCGACCACCACGGAGGGAGCGGCATTCACATGGTGAACTGTGCGGAGGATCCGCGCGTGGCGGACTGCATCATCACGTACAACAAGAAGTACGGGGTGGATATCTTTGGCGGGCACGACATCGTGGTGAACGCGAACCACTTTGAGGAGAACCAGGATGCGCTGCGGTGCAGCGACTCCTTTAACCTGTGCATGAACGGCAACAATGTGGACGACCACCTGGGGAACGGGATCATCATCGAGAACACGTATGGCTCGGTGCTGAGCGGGAACATGATCGAGGAGTGCAACGGAACGGCGGTGATCCTGGACCGCGACTGCTATGGCATCACGCTGAGTGCGAACGTGATCGCGCATCATCTGAAGGGCGGGATTGACCTGCGGGATGCATGCGGGTGTACGCTGAGCGCGAACACCTTTGTGCTGGCGCATGAGTTTTCGGTGCGCGTGGGGAAGGACAGCGAGCGCAACACGATCAGCGGGAACTCCTTCTGCAACACCTACATCGGTGCGGGGCAGGACAAGCGGCCGGCGGAGGCGAAGACGCCGATGGGGACCGATGAAGGCACGGGGGTGCTGGTGGAGGGCGGGGTCAATGGACTGAGCATCAGCGGGAACACGTTTTCCGGACTGTCCACGGCCGGGGTGTGGAGCACCGGGGTGGTGAAAAATGTGCTGGTGACGAGCAATCTCCTTCTGGATTGTGGCCGGAAACTTGCTAAGAAGAGTGCTTGGCTTGTCTTTGCACCAAAGTCTTTGGTGCTGGTGAAAGACAATCTGGATGAAAACTCACCCTCTGCCCCTTAGGAAAACCCCATGCTGGATGTGCAGCGCAACCGTGGCGCCAAGCACCGTGAAGAAATCGACTTCACGCGCAAGCTCATGTGGGCGCACATGATCGGCGGGGCGGTGGTGATCACGCTGTTTCTGTTTCATGAGGTGTTTTACTGGTTTGCGGGCTCGCTGGTGTGGTACGGGGTGAGCCTGGTGGTGATGTATGGCTTCATGGGCCAGCGGGACTGCTGCCGCTGGCTGCTGGGGCTGATCTTTCTGTCCGGAGCCGGTGCAGGGCTGTACTTTCTGAGCCGGGTGTACCCTGAGAGCGTGCCGCCGCGGGTACCCATCGTGCCGCATGGCCTGATCCCGCTGTGGGTGGGGCTGGCCAATCTGAGCTATTCTGTGGGAGCGATGGTGATGATGGTCAATGCCCGCGTGAGGCGGGCAGGGGAGACGGGGTTTGTGCTGTGGTGAGGGTGCACCTTCATCGCAGATCATCCATCTCGTAGATCGTACGGATTTCGATTTCGCTGGGCTGAGGCATCGGCTTGGGGCAGCGCTTCACCCAGGCAAGGGCTTCGTCCATGTTCTTGACCTCCTAGGGCCAGAAACCGGCGACGAACTCGCGGCTGTGAGGGAAGGGGGGCGTCGAATGCCACGCGCTGCGGATTAACTGCCGAAGTGCATCACTCCCTGGGCGTTTGATAACTACTCACTCGTATGAAACGCTACCATCATCTCACCGTCTTCCATCGAAGAGCAATTGGACAACTGCTCAAGCAGGGAGTCT
>NZ_JBHSMQ010000016.1:0-83031 GCF_042655725.1 Prosthecobacter fluviatilis | reverse complement strand
CCCGCAGGCTCCCCGGAACGCTCTGCGGCAGGTTGGTGTAAAGGGCCAGCCTGCCGCAGCATCCAGACTGCGGCCAGCTTAGCCGCAATCACGATTGCAGAACAACCCCATCATACAAGGAGTGCCCATCGTACTTTTTCACATCCCCAGCATCTTCACCAAAAACGCCCACTCGTCCGCAGTCCTCTCGATGGTCTTGCTCAGCGCCGTGCCTGCTCCATGCCCCGCGCTGGTTTCGATGCGGATGAGGACTGGAGGACCGTCCTTGGCCTGGCATTCCTGCAGGCGAGAGCCGAATTTGAAGCTGTGTGCGGGGACGACACGGTCATCGTGGTCGCTGGTGAGCACGAGCGTGGCGGGGTAACGGGCACCGGATTTCAGATTGTGATAAGGCGAGTATTTGAGCAGGGCATTGAACTCCGCCTTGTTTTCCACGCTGCCGTAGTCGCTCTTCCAGGCCCAGCCGATGGTGAATTTCTCAAAGCGCAGCATGTCGAGCACGCCCACGGCAGGCAGGGCCGCGGCGTAGAGATCGGGACGCTGCGTCATGCAGGCGCCGACGAGCAGGCCGCCATTGCTGCCGCCCTGAATGGCGAGCTTTGAGCTGCTGGTGTATTTGTGCGTGATGAGCCATTCCGCTGCAGCGATGAAGTCATCAAACACGTTCTGCTTGCCCAGTTTGACACCCGCCTGATGCCATGCGCGCCCATACTCGCCACCGCCGCGCAGGTTGGGCATGGCAAAGACGCCGCCCATCTCCAGCCAGACCGCCCGCGAAACGGAGAAGCCGGGCGTCAGATTGATGTTAAAGCCGCCGTAGCCATAGAGCAGCGTGGGGTTGGTGCCGTCGAGCTTCAGCCCTTTTTTGTGCACGATGAACATGGGCACGCGCGTGCCGTCCTTGCTGTGGTAAAAGACCTGCTGCGTCTCGTAGGCGGCGCCGTCAAAGTCCACCTTGGGCTTGCGCCAGAGAGAGCTTTCACCGGTTTTCAGGTCCATGCGGTAGATGGCCCCGGGCTCGGTGAATCCGGTGAAGGTGTAGAAGGTCTCGGTATCGTGCCGATGGCCGCCGAAGCCACCTGCACTGCCGATGCCGGGCAGCTTGACCTCACGGACGAGCTTGCCGTCGAGATCGAAGCATTTCACTTCGGTTTTCGCATCGCGCAGGTATTCGCAGAACATGTAACCGCCAGCGGTGCTGACGCCTTCCAGCAGCACCTTTGGCACCTCAGGCACCACGATGCGCCAGTTGTCACGCTGCGGCTTGCGCACATCGACGGCGATCACCTGATAGCACGGCGCATTCAGATCTGTGCGGAAATAGAAGACAGGTCCGTCGTTGTCGATGAACTCATAGCGTGCGTCGTTGTCATTGAGCAGCTCCACCACCGGGCCGCCTGCGATCTTCTGGTAAAAGACGCGGTTCTTGGGCTCCGTACCCAGCCACACCTGGATGACGAGATACTCACCGTCTTCTGTCACGCCGCCACCAAAGCCCCACTTTGGCTGGTCTTTGCGCTCATAGATGAGCACGTCTTCGCTCTGCGGTTTTCCCAGTGGGTGGAAGCAGAGCTTGTGATATTCGTTTTTGGCCGTCAGTGCCGCGCCGGGCTTGGGCTCGTCGTAGCGGGAGTAGTAGAAGCCGCTGCCGTCTTTGCGCCAGGACACGCCGCTGAACTTGACCCAGCGCACCACATCTTCGAGATCCTGCCCGGTGGCGATGTCGCGCACACGGATGGTGTTCCAGTCGCTTCCGGCTTCGGACACGCCATAGGCCATCCATTTGCCGTCCTCGCTGGGTGAGTAGTCGGAGAGCGAGGTGGTGCCATCTTTTGACATGGCATTGGGGTCCAGCAGCACCTTTGCCTCTCCTCCCAGAGACTCCGCCGTCATGAGCACCGCCTGATTTTGCAGGCCGGAATTGTAGGTGTAGAACCAGCGCCCGCCTTGCTCAAAGGGCCGGCCCACGCGTTCGTAATTCCACAGCTTTTGCAGCCGCGTCTTGATCTCCTCACGGCGTGGCAGCTTTTCCAGATACGCAAAGGTCACCGCATTCTGCGCCTTCACCCACGCCTTGGTCTCCTCCGAGTTGTCATCCTCCAGCCAGCGGTAGGGATCGGAAATCGTCACGCCATGCAACGTGTCTTTGACGTCCTGCTTGCGTGTCTGGGGGTAGGTCGGAGCTTCAGCGGCGAGAGAGGCGGTGGTCATCATGAACAGAAATGCGGCGCGCATGTCTCACCGTGCCTGCCATTTTCCACTTTGCAATCCATGCAGCCTCCGCCACGCTCGTTTCATACACCGAATTTCACCCTCCGCGTCTCATGATCACTCCAGACCAATACGAAAAGCTCGGCACCTTTTACCTCGGCCGTGAATACGATCTCAAGGCGAAGAAAGTTCAGGACAACCTCGTGCTCTATGACTCCAAAGACCTCGTGACGCACGGCGTCGTCCTCGGAATGACGGGCAGCGGCAAGACGGGGCTGTGCCTCGCGCTGCTGGAAGAGGCGGCGATGGATGGCGTGCCGGTCATCGCGATCGATCCGAAGGGGGACATCGGCAATGCGCTGCTCACCTTCCCCAATCTCACGCCACAGGAGTTTCGCCCGTGGATCAATGAGGACGAGGCACGACGCAAAGGCCAGTCTCCGGACGAATACGCCGCTGCTCAGTCCGCACTGTGGCAGAAGGGCCTGGGTGAGTGGGGCCAGAGCGCCGAGCGCATACAGAAACTGCGAGCCACGGTGGACATGGCCATCTACACCCCTGGCAGCAATGCCGGGCTGCCCGTCTCCATCCTCAGCTCCCTGAACTGCCCACCTGCCGAAGTGATGGATGATGGCGAGGCGCTGGGCGACCGCATCGAGAGCACTGTGTCCTCTCTGCTAGGCCTCATCGGAGTGGAGGCTGATCCGGTACAGTCGCCTGAGCATATCCTGCTGAGCAACATAGTCTCCACCTGCTGGAAGAAAGGACAGAATCTCTCACTGGAAAATCTGGTGCGCCAGATCCAGCAGCCGCCGCTGCGGAAGATCGGTGTGGTCGATCTCGAGAGCTTTTTCCCCGAGGCCAAGCGCACCGCCCTGGCCATGAAGCTGAACAATCTGCTGGCCTCCCCCGGATTCAGCACCTGGCTGGAGGGCGAGCCCCTCGACATCCAGCGCATGTACTACACGCCCGAGGGCAAGCCACGCATCACCATCTTCTGCATCGCCCATCTGAGCGACACGGAGCGCATGTTCTTTGTCTCGCTGCTGATGAACCAGCTCCTGGGCTGGATGCGTGCTCAGCAGGGCACCACCTCACTGCGGTCCATATTCTACATGGACGAGATCTACGGCTACCTGCCGCCCACGGCGATGCCTCCCTCAAAAAAGCCGCTGATGATTCTGCTGAAGCAGGCACGCGCCTTTGGCCTCGGCATCCTGCTGGCCACGCAAAACCCAGCCGATCTCGACTACAAGGCGCTGGCGAACATCGGCACCTGGTGGCTGGGAAGGCTGCAAACCGAACGCGACAAAATGCGCGTGCTCGAAGGCCTGGAAGGCGCCGCCAACACCGCAGGCGGCAAGTTTGACCGTCAGGAAATGGAGCAGACACTCGCAGGTCTGGGCAACCGTGTCTTCCTCATGAACAACGTGCACGAGGATCATCCCGTGGTGTTCACGGTGCGCTGGCTGATGAGCTACCTGAGCGGCCCGCTTTCACGTCCGCAGATCAAGGCTCTCATGGAGCCCATCCGCCCGAAAGCCGGAGCCGCTCCCGCCGCCGAGGATGACGGCTTTGCGCCGCCAGGAGCGAGCAGCTCCGCTGCCGCCAACCGCAACACGCTGCGCCCAAAGCTGCCGGACGGTGCAACCGAACTCTTCCAGCCATGCGACGAAGAAGGCGAGCGCCTCACCTATGTGCCGGCTATCGTGCGCAGTGCGACGGTGGTGTTTGACGATGCGAAGCGGAAGATCAGCGGGCGCAGCGTCATCACGCTCGTCAACGAGATCGACACTGAGAAGCAGAAGGTGCTGTGGGACAAGTTTGTGGATGTGCCGAAGGACGACGACCTTTCCAAGTACGACACGGAGCCAAAAGAAAACGCCGCCTATGCAGATCTGCCGGGACCTGCGCTGAAAACGACAACCTACACCAGCATCAAGAAAGACTTCGCCGACTGGGTGTTTGCGAATCACAGCCTGGAGGTTTTCTTTTCACCGCTGCTGGAGGTGTACTCCAATCCCGGAGAGAAGCAGGATGAGTTCAAGGTACGCATCACACAGACGACCCGCGAACAGCGTGACGCCGCCATCGAAGAACTGCGCACGAAAACGGCGAAGACAATGAAGTCGCTGCAGGACAAGGCCGAGAAAGCAGCCAGCAAGGTGGATGTGCAACAGGCGCAGGCCAGCAGCGCGAAGCTGAGCACGGCGGTGCAGATCGGCGGAAGCATCCTCGGAGCGATCTTCGGCCGCAAGACCAGCATGGTCAAAGCCAGCACCGTCAGCAGCGCCTCACGTGCCTGGAAAGAAGGTCAGGACGTGAAAGCCGCCGAGCGTGAGCTGGAGTCCATCAAGGCCGACATGGCCGCGCTGGAAAAACAGATCGCCGATGACACGCAGAAGATCCGCGATCAGTATGATCCCGCCACACTTGCGTTTGAGATCTTCAAGCTCACCCCGGTGAAGAAAAACATCCAGGTGACGGCGACGGGGATTTTGTGGCTGGCGAAGTAGGACGTGAAACGGGCTGGCAGCCAGTCTCACGTATCAATAAACATCTCTCCGATACCGCTTCGCATCCTTCATGGCCTGCACGTATGCGATGGCTTCCTCGGGTGATTTGCCGCCTTCCTTTTCGATGATGGTGTGCAGAGCCTTGTCCACATCGAGGGCCATGCGTGAGGCGTCTCCGCAGACGTAGAAGATGGCGCCTTGTTCCAGCCAGGACCAGAATTCGGCGCTGTTTTCCAGCATCTTGTGCTGCACGTAGACCTTCTCTGCCTGATCGCGGCTCCAGGCGGTGCTAAGCTTGGTCAGCGTGCCATCGGCGAGATAAGCCTCAAACTCCTCCTTGTAGAAGAAGCAGGACTTGGAGCTGACTTCGCCAAAGAAGAGCCAGGCTTTGCCCTGAGCGCTGGTGGCCTTGCGTTCTTCGAGGAAGGCGCGGAAGGGGGCGATGCCGGTGCCGGGGCCGCACATGATGATGGGCGTCTGCTCCTGCGGCTCAGGGAGACGGAAGCCTTTGCCGTGATTCACAAAGCAGGGGATGAGCGTCTCTTTTGGCGTCACGCGTTCAGCAAGGAAAGTGGAGCATACACCGCCGCGTGCGCGATTGTAGCTGGTGTAGCGCACGGTAGCCACGGTGAGGTGCACTTCATCAGGATGCGCCTTCTGGCTGCTGCTGATGGAGTAGAGGCGGATGTTCAGCTTCTTCTGAGTGAGCATGAACTCCTCGGGCGTAAATTTCGCGGTGGGATTCTCGAGGAGCAGATCGATGACAAAGCGGCCCCAGAGATAGTTTTTGAGCTCTTCTTTTTTCTCAGGCAGACTCAGCTCGGCCAGAGGGGTGTTGCCGCCAGTCTTTTCCACGATGGCCTTGATGAGCTTGTTATCGATCTCGGTGATCAGCGCGCCTTCGATCAATGCCTGACGGATCGGGACTTCGGTGGCGGTTTTGGGATGCTTCACGATTTCCGTGCCCGAGAAACCGAGCGCGGCGAGTGTGTCGTCCACAAGCGCCGGGTCATTCGTAGGCTGCACGGCTAGCGAGTCACCAGGTGTGTACTCGAGCCCCGAGCCGGCGAGGTCGATCTCATAGTGCGCGGTGTGCTTGGGCGCATCCGGTCCGGAGAGGTTGAACATGCGCTTCACCTTGGCGATGCAGGGGTTCTTGACGTTGTAAACGGGCTTTCCGGCTTCGGTTGTGCTCATGCGCAGAGCCTAGAAAGGCGACGAGCCATTGTCAAACCGGCCCTCCTCACACCGGAAGTATCAGCATGGCTTTTGCTCCACAGGTTCCCTCCCGGTTTGTCAGCTCCACGCTGCCACGGTGGAGCTGAGCCACCTCCTTCACAAAGCATAGCCCCAGGCCGGTGCTCTTCTTGCCGCTGTCCGGACGCGGCAGTGAATAAAAGCGCTCAAACACGCGTTCGCGTGCATAGTCAGGAATGCCCGGCCCGCAGTCCTCGATCTCAAGCACGATCTTGGAGTCAGAGTGATATCCACGTGCGATGATCGAGCTGCTCCTAGGCGCGAAGTCGATGGCATTTTGCAGCAGATTGCCCACGGCCATCTCCAGCAGCCAGGGGTCTCCCTGAATGATGAGGCCCTCAGCCATGTCGCGCTGCAGACACACGTCCCTGCCCTGCGCAATGAGCGCCAGATGATCCCAGGTGCGGTCAAAGACCGTGGCCAGATTCACAGCCTCAGTTGTCTCCAGCTTCTTCTGTTTTTCGAGTGCGGCCAGATGCAGCAGGCGCTCCAGCAGGTCACGCAGGCGGGCGGCCTCGGTGCGGATGTTTTGCAGAAAGCGCGCGCGCTTGGGCTCCGGCACATCCCCTTGTAAAATCTCCCCTGCGCCGAGGATGGCGGCGACGGGGCTTTTCAGCTCATGCGTGAGGCTTTGCACGTAGTGCTCCACGTACTCGCGCCCCTCCAGGGCATCGCGCATGTCCTCCAGAGCACGGGCCAGCGTCTTCATCTGATGTCCGGGCATGCGTGGCGGTGTGGAGCGCTCGCCACGGCTCACGGCAAGTGCGTGCTGGGTGAGGACCTCCAGCGGCCGTGTGGCCCAGCGTGCCGCGAGGTAGATGCCGAGCAGCATGAGCAGCACCGTAGTGATGATTGACCACTTGAGCCAGCGCTCCGTCTCCCAGACAAAAGCCAAAACTCCACGCTGAGGCTTGGCAACACTGAGCATGCCGACAGTCCTGCCCTGGTAGCGTATGGGAGCACCGACATACATTACGATGGAAAGCGGGTCGTATTCGCTGGTGCGGGAGGAACGCGCACCGTACTGCCCCATGAGGGTGAGGTTCACATCGCGGTGATTGGCGGTCGTGCCCGGTTTTTCGATGCCAGCAGAGTCAAAGAGCACCCGCCCCTGCGCATCGGTGACGTAGACCTGCATATCCACGCGAGTCTTGCTGAGATTGTAGATCTGAGCCTTGAGCTGACGCTGCTGGGCGGCACGCACCGCACGCTCAACCGCCTGCGTTTTGAGGACGCCGCCTTCAGCCTCTGCACCGATGACTTCTGCGAGGATGTTTGCCACGTCGACCATCGGCTCCTCGATGGCTTCAAAATACTGCCGTTCGACGCGACGGATGAGCTGGGAAAAAAGCACAAACAGGCCCACAACGGACACCACGGCAAAGCCCAGCAAGAAGCGTGCGGTGAGGCTCATGCGTCAGGCCAGGTTTCCAGCAGGGAGTAGCCCATGCCACGATGGGTCACGATGGGGTCCAGCCCCGTGCGCACGCCGCGCATGCGGGCGCGCAGCGTCTTCACATGGGTGTCCACCGTGCGCTCCATGGAGGCGTCCGGCTCTTCGGAGGCGTGGTCCATGAGCTGCTCGCGACTGAAGACACGCCCCGGATGTGCGGCAAAGGCCCTGAGCATGCGGAACTCATAGCGCGAGAGATTCAGCGCTGTGCCGTAGTAGATGGCCTGGCAGCGCACGTCATCGATCACCAACGGCACCGCCGTATCCGGCCGCAGTGCTGGCAGCGGCACGGCGGATACACGGCGCAAGATGGCGCGCACACGGGCCACCAGCTCGCGTGGGCTGAAGGGCTTGACCACATAGTCATCGCCGCCGATCTCCAGGCCCACCACGCGATCCACCTCGCTGGAGCGTGCGGTGAGAAAGAGCACCGGCAGCGAATGCGAGCGGCGCACCGCCTTGCACACCTCAAAGCCGGTCATGTCAGGCAGGCCCACATCGAGGATGATGAGGCTGAAGTCCTGGGCCTTCACCTGCTCCAGAGCCGACTGGCCCGTGGCGGCGGTGCTCACGGCAAAGCCGTCGGCTTCGAGCGCATAAACGACGTTTTCGCAGATAGACGGCTCGTCTTCGACAATGAGGATTTTGGCGGGCATTTCGGCTGAGGTGGATTGTTGAACTGCTGAGGCAGTGCTGACAAGACGGTTATTTAGAATCTCAGTGGCGGGGTATTTGCGGGATGAACAAGAATGGCAGACGCAGTCTGCTTCCTGAATTCCTTATTTTAAAATCAGTTCATGCCGGGCGCAGCGGAAGAGCACCAAACTGAGACTCAGCACACAACACCTCCTCGTCATTGATGAGCAGCGGATCCCCCTTCTCATCAAGCCGGATGCAACGAGTGCTCAGAACAACCCACGCTATGACAAGGCAGGCGGCCAGCAGCAGGAAGAGGCGGAATGCTTTCATCGGCTGCTCACTGCAGGAGCGCTATGAAACCCTGATGAAACGGAGATGAAATGAAGGTGAAAAATCGTATTTCATAATTCCATGCCTGCCGCAAAGAAACTGACTGGGGATGGACGTTGGTTTCCAGTTATCTCCCGACCACGCCATGCCACGATTCATCCTGCCCCTTCTTGTTTGCAGCAGCCTGCTGAATGCCGTCGATGTGCCGCCTGCCCTGCGTGAACACCCCCTGCCTGATGCAGCCAGGCTGCAGGATGCCCAGGGACACGACAACGGTGTCCGCTTTGTGGATCTAAACGGCGACGGCCATGAGGACATCGTGCTTTCCAATGCGCGTGAGTATGGCGTGTTTCTTTTTGTTCCGAAGGAGCGTGCCAAGAAGGGCCTGCAATGGGATGAAGGCTGGTCCCAGGTGATGCGAGAGGGCAAGGCCGGTGACGCTAACAGCCTGCCCCTGATCGTGGACGCTGACGGCAGCGACAGCGGTGTGACCTTTCACGATGCTGCCATGTGGAGGGGAGAGAAGAAACTGGTGCCGTTTGCCGAGCTGCTCAAAGTGCCCGGGCCTGCGCCGAAGTCTCCCGAGGAGTCGCTCAAGGCCATGCATGTGAAGCCGGGCTTTGAGGCGATGCTGGTAGCGGCCGAGCCGCTGGTGCAGGACCCGGTGTTCATGGACTGGGATGCGCAAGGCCGCATGTGGGTGGTGGAAATGGGAGACTACCCCTTTGCCCCCGGTGAAAAGACGAAGGACGGCAGCGTGGGTCAGGACAAGGTATCCAAGCTGCAGGAGGGCCGCGTGAAAATCCTGGAGGATACGAATGGCGACGGAGTTTACGACAAGTCCACCCTGTTTCTGGACGGGCTGAAGCATCCCACAGGCCTCGCACCATGGAAGAACGGCGTCTTCATCGCCAACATCCCGGACGTTTTCTACGCGGAGGACACGGACGGCGACGGAAAATGCGACAAGCGCGAGACGTGGTTCACCGGATTCACCGCAGGAAATCCGCAGCATCTGGTGAACGGCTTCTGCTGGGGGCTGGATGGCTGGTTTTACGGTGCGAATGGTGACAGCGGCGGTGACATCACCTGCGTAAAGACGGGGAAAAAGGTCGCGCTGGGCACGAATGATTTTCGCTTTGATCCGCGCACCGGCGACTTTGCCCTGGAGGGCGGCCGCAGCCAGTATGGCAAGTGGCGTGACGATTTTGGCAACTGGTTTGGCAACAACAACAGCACCATCGGCTGGCACTACTGGCTGCCGTTTCGCTATCTGGAACGCCATCCCGAAGTGGTGGCCAAAGCCGTGCGCAGCGACATGAACGGTGAGAAGAGACTCTATCCCGCAAGCCCGCCAGTTAGACGCTTCAATCAAGGTAGCGCAGTGAACACGCTGACCTCCGGATGTTCGCCGATGCCGTTTCGTGACAGCACTTTTGGCACCGACGGCACCCAGGTGATCTTCATCTGCGAGCCTGCAAACAACCTGGTGCACCGCGAGGTGCTGAGCTACGACGGCGGCACCATCACCAGCAAACGCCATCCGGGGGATGTGGAGAGCGAGTTCCTGGCCAGCGAAGACAACTGGTTCCGACCCAGCATGGCACGCACGGGACCAGATGGCGCGCTGTATGTGGCGGACATGTACCGGCTGGTGCTGGAGCACCCGGAGTGGATCCCGGCGGAGATCGCGCGCGGTCTGGAACTACGTGCCGGGGAGGATCGTGGAAGGATTTATCGGATCGCAAAAACCGGAGCCCCCAAAGGCAAGACTACGGTGAGCGATCCTGCAGCCGCGATGGCATCAGGAAATGGGTGGGTGCGTGACACGGCGCAGCGGCTGCTGATTGAGCGAAATGAAACGTCTGCGGTGGCAGCCCTGAAGCCGCTGCTGGGCAGCGCGCCGGCGGTGCGGGTGCAGGCGGCGTTCACCCTGATGGAACTTGGAGGCATGAGCGCTGATGAAGTGTTTGCCCAGATCCAGCCGCTGAAGCCGCTGGTACGCGCAGGCGCCCTGACGGCCACTGGCACGAAATCAGATGCCGTACTGAGTGATTTTGAAAAAGCGCTGCTCAATCAGGCACCGCAGAAAACGCCCATGAAAGCAGTGATGCCGGTGATCACAAACCAGAACCAGGACCGGCAGAAAGTGGTGGCCAGATATGTGGCAGATGCGACGTCCCTTCGTGGTGATGCAAAGCGTGGTGCAGCGGTGTTTCAGAAGGTGTGCATGGTGTGCCACAAAGTGCGGGATCTGGGCGTGGAGGTGGGACCTGACCTGACAACGGTGGCCACCAAGCCTCGGGAGCAGCTTATTGAAGCCATCTTTGATCCGAACCGCGCAGTGGAGCAGCGTAACGCGGCTACGCAGGTGACTAAGAAGGACCAGACGATGATCGTGGGCCAGCTGGCTGCTGAAACACCGGGGAATGTCACGATCCGGCTGCCGGGCGGCGCAGACATCGTCGTGCTGCGCACGGAGATTCAGGCCATGAAAACGCTGACGACTTCGATCATGCCAGAGGGCCTGGAAAGCGTGCTCACCGCGCAGGAGGTCGTCGATGTGCTGGCTTACATCGGCAGCAGGCAGTAAGCCGAGAGGCTGCTGGCATCGATCTTGGGCGGCACGTAAAAATGAAGCGAAAGCTGCAGCTGTGTGCTCTGCTGTTCTGAGCTCATATGCAAGCAGCCTCTGCGTTGAATCGAAGGCTCCAAACATCCGTCCCAGTCACACTGCAACCAGACAACGACTGGCGTGTGCTGGAGGCCGCGTGAAACTGATGAGACTGAACAACTGGCTGTTTGCATAAAACCGCGCAGCCACCGCGAAATGTTCTAAGGCTACTTCACATCACGCCACAGCCAGCGCAGGGCTTCGGGCAGCATGGGAGCCATGCCTTTGCTGCCGTGAAAGCACTTGGTCCAGTCGATGCGGAAGTCATAGCTTTTGTATTTGAGAGCGGCGGCCATCTGCTTGTTGGCGATGGGCCAGTTGCCAAACTTGTTGTCGAGGTCATTCTCGCCATCAAGGAGGTAGAGGCGGATGGGCTTGCGGTCGCCAGCGCGGATCAGCGAGGGATAGACGTCCCCGCCTCTCAGATCGACGAAGGAGCCGACCCAGGAGAGGACTTTGCGGAATTTGTCAGTCCGCTCCCAGGCGACGGTGAAAGAGCAGATGCCGCCGGAGGAGCCACCTGCGATGGCCCAGGCTTCCGGCTGCGGTCGAAACTTGGTCTGGTAACGTTTGACGACCTCGGGGAGGATTTCATCGATCAAGAAGCTGGCATAAGCCGGCCCGAGCGAATCGTACTCAAAGCCACGGTTGGCAGCCTTGGCACCCGGCGGCTGCTTCTTGAAGCGTCCTGGGTCAATGAAGACACCGACAGTGCGCGGCATCTCTTTTTTGTGGATGAGGTTGTCAAAAACCACCGAGGCCCGCATGGAGCCATTGGGATCCACATGGCGTGAGCCATCCTGCCAGACCATGAGACAGGTTTCCTCTCCGGGAGTGAACCCAGCGGGCAGGTAAACCGTCACGTCGCGCACTGTGTCTGGAAAGACCTCGCTCGTCTGCCACACAAACTTTTCCAGCCTGCCCTGCGGCACATTTTTCTGCGGCAGGCTGTCGGCAGTGTATTCAAAGTGCTCGACATGCACGGTGCCAGCAAGGCGGGGCATTCCCTCGGACTCCACGCGGTAGCCGGTTTCGGTGAAGTTGGGCATATCAGTGACCAGCACCTGGAGGCCTTCATCTCCCAGCATGACCATCTCCCCGATCAAAGTACCATTCTGCTGTACGACACGGGCAGGCTTGGGATCCATGATGGCCCAGGCGACCGTAGTGGCCTCGATCTTAGCCGCGGCCCTGCCCTGCATCAGATTCTGCCGTCCAAAGAGACGTATGACCTGATCATGCAGAGTCTTTTGCGATTCAGGAGCCAATGATTTGCCCAGGGATGCCAAAATTTGCCGAGGCGTAATGGTGACAGGCGCACCCGGTTTGTTTTGAGCGGCACAGAGGCCACTTGCACAGAGGAACAACGAGAGGAAGACAACACGCATGAGTGTATTCCTAACGACATCTGGCGCGGCGGAATATCGCTGAATTGCCGCGATGCCGCCTGAGTGATCCATTGAGGGAGGAAATTCCCCTTTTTGTTTTACAGCGATGCCGTGAACGGTGTTCTGGCTTGAGGCAGTGCAGCCGTGCGCAGACGAGCTTCAATGCCTTCCATCATGGCGCGGACGTGGCGCCATTTCGTGCGGTCACGCATGAGTTCCATGCTCTTTTCATACGATCCCCACTGGATGACCTCGATGTCCACATGACGCACCCCCCAGTTGTCCATCATGCTGCGGCTGGGTTTGTACAAATCAATGGTTCCCGTGCCGACAAGAGCGCTGCCATAGTCGTCCACCACGTAGGTGATGCCGGGCTGGCCAGCGATACGGAAAAGTGTGCCAACAGGAAAGCGCGACCAATCTGCAGCAGCGCTGCGCACATTGCCAAACCGCAAATTCGTGCCAATCGCATTCTTAACCCCATAAATAAGATGGTCGCTCTCGTTGTGCGTGTAAGCAGTGGTGCGCACGCGCATCTGAGAATTGCGATACAAATTTGAGGAAAGCATCAGCGGCGGTTTCGGATCATCGATCACGAAGGTGTAACGCTTGATTGCACCAGGACGAAATGGAGCATTGTTTGCCAGTGCTTTACGCACCTCGTACTTAACCCCAGTCTGAAGGGGTGCTGATGTCTTGTGGCGCATCTCCTTCCACGCAGAAATCAACGATTGTTTGGGCAGTGCACAGGCATTAAACGATGCCAAAATGACACCACAGAGGCCAGAGGTGATCAAACGTGAGTTGTACATGGCTTATTTTTGTTTATAGAGAAAAATTTACTGTAATTTTCATATATCCTCAATATAAAAAGAATATTTTTTAGACCCTTAAAGCTTAACAGGTCTTAATTTCCATAATTAAACAACTGCTTATGACCTTCCATCCGGTCCCCTAATCAGAGAAAACCCGCACTACTCAGCCTGGCCTTCCCACAGCTTGCGCCAGTGGTCGAGGCGCTCTTTGATACGGGCTTCCAGGCCGTTGGCGGTGGGGTCGTAGTACTGGCGGCCGCCTTCCAGGCAGCGCTGAGGGACGAAGCCGCCCTCGTAGTTGTGAGGATAGAGGTAGCCTTCGCCGTGGCCAAATTCCTTGGCGGCCTTTTTGTGGTGGGCGTCGCGGAGGTTCTTGGGCACGGGGAGGGTGCGGCCGTTTTTCACGTCGTCCAGAGCGGCATCGATGGCCATGTAGGCGCGATTGCTCTTGGGGGCGGTGGCATTGTAAACGGTGGCGTGGGCCAGAATGATGCGGGCCTCCGGCATGCCGATGAACTCGACGGCCTGCTGCGCGGCGACGGCGACGCGGAGGGCATTGCTGTCGGCCATGCCGATGTCCTCACTGGCGGCGATGACAATGCGGCGTGCGATAAAGCGGATGTCTTCACCAGCGTAGAGCATCTTGGCCAGCCAGTATAGCGCGGCATCGGGGTCTGAGGCGCGCATGCTCTTGATGAAGGCGCTGATGGTGTCGTAGTGGGCGTCGCCATCGCCATCGTAAACAACGGTCTTTTGCTGCACGGACTCCTCAGCGGCGGCAAGGGTAATGACGATCTCGCCTGCTGCATCCGGTTGAGTGGAGAGGACAGCGAGTTCCAGGGCATTGAGGCAGCGGCGGGCGTCGCCATCGGCCACGGTGGCGAGATGGAGGCGTGCGTCTGGCTCGATGCGGGCGTGCATGCTGCCGAGACCGCGATCGGCGTCTGCGAGTGCGCGGTCGATGAGAGCTTCGAGATCAGGAATGCCGAGCGGCTCCAGGGTGAAGACCTGCGAGCGGCTGACAAGGGGGCTGTTGACGTAGAAGAAAGGATTGTGCGTGGTGGCACCGATGAAACGAAGGGTACCGCGCTCCAGGTGCGGGAGGAGCACGTCCTGCTGCGCCTTGTTGAAGCGGTGGATCTCGTCCACGAAGAGGACGGTGGTCTTGTTGTAGAGGCGGAGGTGGTGGCCGGCGTTTTCGGCCTCCTTGCGGATGTCTGCCACGCTGCTCTCCACGCCGCTGAGAGTGACGAAGCGTGACTTGGTCTCCTGGGAGATGATGTTGGCGAGGGTGGTCTTGCCGACGCCGGGCGGCCCGTAGAGGATGATGGAGGAAAAGCGGTCTGCCTGCACGGCGCGGCGGAGGAGCTTTCCCTCGGCGAGGATGTGCTGCTGGCCGACATATTCTGCCAGAGTGCGTGGCCGCATGCGCGAGGCCAGCGGGGCGCCTGCATGATGCACCACGGCGGCCGCACGGGGCGGCTCGGGTGGCGGGGGGGCAAAGAAGTCGTCGCTCATGCGGAGGGCAGCTGCATGAATGACGCGGAAACGCTCCGGCGGCAAATCGCAGTTTGCACCGGGGCGGGTTTCATGCTCGATAAGGCTCCAAGATGAAGCTCTCCAAAAAAGCCGAATACGCCCTCCGCGCCCTGGTGGCGATGGGGCGTGAGCGCGAGGGGACGAATTTTTCGATTCAGGACCTGGCCAGTCAGGAACACATCCCGCTGAAGTTTCTGGAGCAGATCCTGCTAGCGCTGAAGAATGGCGGGCTGCTGCGCAGCAAACGCGGCGTTGGCGGCGGGTACCAGCTGGTGACGCATCCGGCGCGGATCACGCTGGGAGAGGTGGTGACGCTGTTTGACGGGCCGTTTGATCCGGTGCCGGGAGCGGAGCACGATGCGCTGGGCCAGGTGTTTGGCGGGCTGCGAGACCAGGTGACGCAGTGGTTTGCGGAGAACACCATCGCACACATCATTGCGCAGGAGCAGCCGCGCGGGGCGGTTTCGTTTGATATTTGAGCCAGGCAGATGAGCCGACGGCATAGACGCCGGCTCATGGGATGTGAAATTATTTGCCGCTGAAGAGCCACATGGCGAGCAGGAGCGTCCAGAGGATGTTGAAGGTCTGGCCACCAAGGAAGGCGAGAGCGGGCCTGCCGCCGCCGAGCTTGAAGAGATCGCCGATGCGGGTTTCGAGGCCGATGCAGACGAAGGCAGCGGCGAACCAGACCTCGCGCAGGCCTTTGAGCGGCTTTGCGGCGGCCTCGGCGACCGCAGGCGGCACGAAGTAGGAGAAGACGACGGAGGCGATGACGAAGCCGATCACAAATTTGGGGAAGCGCTCCCAGATCAGGCCGATGGAGGGCCTTTTCCCCTGCCCTGCCCCGCCTTTGCCGCCCCGCATGGTCCACCAGATGGAGAGGATGAAGGCGGCGACGCCGATGAGGACGTTTTGGGAGAGCTTGACGATGACGCCTACCTTGGTGGCGTTTTTGCCCACCTGCTCTGTCGCGGCGGCGACGGAGCCGCTGGTGTCCAGCGTGCCGCCGATCCAGGCGCCGCCGACGGCTTCCGAGAGGCCCATGGACTTGATGGCCCAGGGCATGACCACCATCATGGGCACGGCGCAGAGCAGCACGATGGAGGTGACGTAGGAGAGCTTTTTGCGGTCGCCCTGAATGGCACCACAAGCGGCGATGGCGGCGGAGACACCGCAGATGGAAACGGCCGTGGCGAGCATGACGCCGAACTCGTCATCAACGTTCAATTTGCGAGCGATGAAGTAGCAGACATACCAGACCACCGGAATGACGAGCGCGGCCTGGATGAGGCCTGGGAAGCCGGCCTTCATCATCTCCGGGAGGAGGATGGTGGCACCGAGGAGCACGATGCCGACTTTGATGAAGAACTCGGTGCGCACAGCTTCGCGCAGCCACTCAGGCACTGGCAGCAGGTGGCTCCAGAGCAGGCCCAGGCCGAGGGCAAAAACCACGTATTCAAGCCCCCAGGCCTTGATGCCTGCGTGGGCGGCGATCCACTGGGCGAACCAGCCGAGGATGAACACCACGACGGCACCGGTTAGGAATGCGCCGATTTTTCTGCCCAGAGAGGCCGCGAGAGCGAGACCCGAGATGCCGAGAAAGACGGCCAGCAGAACGGCGCTGACAGCGAAATTGTCGGGGGTGAAAGCCTTCGACATATCCCCCATTCCGCTCCAGCCCCAGGCGGGAAGCTTGGGGCTCCAGCCGCTGCCTACAGCGATCAGAACCGGAAGTGCGGCCAAGACGGCCAGCCAGTCTTCATTTTGCCACCAGTGGGCGGGAGCGGTTCCAGGAGTGGGATAGGCGGAGTCTGAGGCGGCGGAGTTGGCTGACATGTGTGTGTAAAAAAAATCGCGGCGGGAAAACCGCCGCGATTCAAACGCATGCCGGAAGGCCTATTTTACTGCCAGTTGCCAAAGGCATAGGGGTTGTTGCCGGGCTGTGGGCCGTAGCCGTTCCCGGGATAGTAGCTGCTTGGCTGGGTGTAGCCGTAACCGGGGTTCCGATTGTAGCTGGGAGCGCAGTTAGGCTGGCTGTAGCCGGGCTGTGAGTAGTAGCCCTGCTGCGGCGGATAGCCGCGCTGACTGTTCCCGATCATGCTGCCAGCCAAAGCCCCCAGCACACCGCCGATGGCGGCACCTTCCAGGCCACGGTGACGTTGATTGCCGATGATGCCACCTGCCCCGGCTCCGATCAGCGCCCCGGCGACGGTGCTGCCGGCGGGAGAGCGCCCGTAGCCACCGCCGTAGCCGCCATTATAACCGTAACCGCCGCCCCCGTAGCCGTAGCCATAGGGATCTGCGCAGGAGGTGAGGCCGAGGCTCAGGAGGAGAGCTCCAAAGGTGAGCGAACGAACAAACGAAGTCTTCATAGGGTGGTGAGGTGAATCTTGTCCTGCACTCTGACGCCCGCCGACGCGGACTATTCGAATTTTTTTGCGCAGCCCGGTCTAAAGTATCGCCACAGTTGCAAAAAGCGGCGTCTGCGGCTGGATGGGTGCCACCATGAAGCTCCTCCCAGTCCTCCTGATTTCCACTCTGGCTGCCTTTGCCCCGCTCGGGGCGGCAGATTCGTATGACATCGTCGTCTATGGCGGCTCCTCGGGGGGCATCACGGCGGCGATCCAGGCGGCGCGGATGGGTAAGACGGCGGTGTTGATCGAGCCGACCAAGTTTCTCGGCGGGCTGACCACGGGCGGACTGGGCGCGACGGACATCGGCAACAAGAAGGCGATCGGCGGCATGTCGCGGGAGTTTTACGCCAAGGTCTTCCAGTACTACAACGAGCCCGCGAAGTGGCAGCACCAGACGCGCGAGGAATACTTTGCCAAGAAGCAGCACGGCAACACCGGCACGGAGGATACGATGTGGACCTTTGAGCCGCATGCGGCCACGGAGATTTATGACGCGATGCTGGCCACGGTGAAGGACAAGGTGACGGTGGTCTTCAGCGAGCGGCTGGATCTCAAAAAGGGCGTGGTGAAGGAGGGCACACGGATCACGAAGATCATCATGGAAAGCGGACGCGCCTTTGAAGGGAAGATGTTCATCGACGCCACGTATGAGGGCGACCTGATGGCCAAGGCGGGCGTGAGCTACGCTGTAGGCCGCGAGGCAAATGCGCAGTTTGGCGAGACGATCAACGGCGTGCAGAAAGTCAAAACCATCCATCATCAGTTCGTCAAAAATGTGGATCCGTATGTGAAACCCGGCGATCCGAAGAGCGGTGTGCTGCCAGGCATTGATCCCGGCGACATCGGCGAAGATGAGAGCGGCGACCGCAAGCTGCAGGCCTACAACTTCCGCATGTGCACCACCGACGTGCCGGAGAATCGCCGCGACTGGGAGAAGCCTGCCAATTATGACGAGAAGTGGTTTGAGCTGGCGCTGCGCAATGTGGAGGCCGGTGACGAGCGCATCTCCTGGGCCCCCACGTGGATGCCAAACCGCAAGACGGACACGAACAACAACTTTGCCGTCAGCACGGACTTCATCGGGCAGAACTTTGAGTATCCGGACGCCGACTATGAGACGCGCGCGAAAATCTGGAAGGCGCATGAGGACTGGCAGAAGGGGCTGATGTGGACGTATGCGCACCACCCGCGTGTGCCGGAAAAGATCCGCGCGGCCTTCCAGAAGCTGGGGCTGGCGAAGGATGAGTTTAAGGACAACGACAACTGGCCGCGCCAGCTCTACGTGCGCGAGGCGCGTCGCATGATCGGCGGCTATGTGATGAGCGAGAAGAACTGCAAGCGCCGTGAGATCGTGGAGGACAGCGTGGGCATGGGGGCCTACAACATGGACTCCCACAACGTGCAACGCTACATCACCAAAGAGGGCTTTGTGCGCAATGAAGGGGACATCCAGATCGGCACGCGCCCCTATCCGATCAGCTACCGCAGCATCACGCCGAAAGCGGAGGAGTGCACCAACCTGCTGGTGCCTGTGTGCCTGAGCGCCACGCATATTGCGTATGGCAGCATCCGCATGGAGCCGGTATTCATGGTGATGGGCCAGAGCTCCGCGACGGCAGCGGTGATTGCCATCGACTCCGGCAAGGACCTGCAGCAGATCGACTACGCCAAGCTCAAGGAGAAGATGCTGGCCGACGGGCAGGTGCTGGACTTTGAATCTCCGCCGGTGCCAGAGCATGTCTCCATCAGCAAGGAAAAGTTGGGCGGGATCGTGGTGGATGACAGCGAGGCGGAGCTGACCGGCTTCAGCAGCGAAGGCCACACCACGCCGGGCTTTGTGGGCCAGGGCTACCGCCATGATGGCGACACTGCTAAGGGCGAGCAGAAGGCGCGCTTCATTCCGGATCTGCCCTCAGCGGGGAACTACCGCGTGGCCATCACCTACACCGCGCTGGCCAACCGTGCGGACAAGGTGCCTGTGGTGATTCACTACGCAGGCGGCGAGAAGACGATCGTTGTGGACCAGAAGAAAAAAGCCCCGGAGAAGGATGTGCTGCTGCCGCTGGGGACGTTCTCCTTTGAGAAAGGAAAAGGCGGCTGGGTGGAGGTGCGGAATGAAGGCACCAAGGGCCATGTGATCATTGATGCGGCGCAGTGGGTGCTGGAGAAGTGATTTGGTTTAAATGAGGAAAGCAGGTGTCTGATGATGTCCTGCTTTCCTCAACACGCCCATTCACTTCGGCCGCTTCAGCTCAAACATGTCCTTGGTATGGCAGTACCAGTTGGGGCTCTGCATGCGGCCGATGGGGTGGTAGTTGGCGGGCTTGATAAGCCAGGTGGCAGGGTCAAAGATGCCATCGCGGACGTGGACGCGGAGGACCTCGCCGATGATGAGGCGGTTGTCGCCGATCTCGATGATGCTGTGGCTTTTGCACTCCAGACTGGCGGGGGCTTCGGCAATGCGCGGTGGTTTGACGGCACTGCTTGGCAATGCGGTAAGGCCGGCGTGGAGAAGCTCATTTTCGCCCGGAGGAAGCGTGGCAGCACAGAGGTTCATTTTTTCGGCGAGAGCCTCGTCGACGAGGTTCACGACGAACTCGTGAGTGAGGCGGATGTTGCGGGCGGTGTCCTTGGGGACACCAGCGGATCGGTCGCCGGGGCAGATGGCCACGATGGGTGGTGAGTCTCCGAGGACATTGAAGAAGCTGAAGGGGGCGGCGTTGACACGGCCTTCAGGATCGACGGTGGTGGTGAGGGCGATGGGGCGCGGGGTGACGAGTCCAGCGAGGATCATGTAGGCGTCTTCGCGGAGAGGGCCGGTGAGGTCGAGTTCCATGGGAGTATTGGTTGCAGCAAGGCATCGGGAGTCAGGAGCCTCCCCCACCTTGTTACGATGCAGACTCTGCGGCGGACTCCGCGCGATAGGCCTGTGCGAGGAGCGTGACTGGCTGGGTGACTTCGTGGCAGGGATGGCTGCTACAGGAGCGCAGGCCGCTGGCGATTTGCAGATGGCAGCCGGGATTGCTGGTGGCGACGACGGGGGCTCCGGCCTGGCGGAGGTTTTCAACTTTCCGAGTGAGCAGCTTCTGGCTCTGCTCGGGCTGGGTGATGTTGTAGATGCCTGCGCTGCCGCAGCACCAGTTGGACTCGGGCAGTTCTTTGAAGGTGAGGCCTGGAATGCTGGCAAGGATCTGGCGCGGCTGCGAGACGACTTTCTGACCGTGGCAGAGGTGGCAGCTTTCGTGGTAAGTGACCTCAGAGACGCCTGCGCCAGCTGTGGGCTTGCGGAAGCGGATCTGCACGAGCCATTCGTGGATGTCCTTCAGCTTTTTATCCCACTGCTCCGCCTTTTCTGCGTAGAAAGGATCGTCGTGCAGCAGATGGCCGTAGGTTTTCAAATGGGAGCCGCAGCCGCCGGCGTTGGTGATGATGGCATCGAGAGAATCGAGATCGAAGCTGTCGATCTGGCGACGTGCGAGTTCGCGGGCGAGCTCGAGCTCGCCATTGTGCGCATGCAGTGAGCCGCAGCAGCTCTGCGAGCGCGGGGTGATGACCTCGCAGCCGTTGGCGAGCAGGACATCGGCGGTGTCTCGGTTGATGTTTGAAAAAGCGAGGTCCTGAATGCATCCGGTGAGCAGGCCGACGCGATAGCCTTTGCTTTCCTGAGGCTTTTCCTCAGGCCAGATGAGATCGTCTGAGAAATGCTCGACGATCCTGGGAGTCTGAGGCTCCAGGGCAGCCAGTGAACGGGGCATGAGGCCGAAGAAGCGTAGCCTGCGCATGAGGCGGTCGAGCCCGGTGCTCTGATACACATGCAGCACACGGCCGATGAGGCGCAGCAGCCAGGGGCGCATGAAGATTACATTGAGCGATAGCCAGCGCCAGAAGCCGCGCTGCATGCCGTCGTCCACCTGAGCCTGCTCGACCTCGGCGCGGGCGGTTTCAAAGAGTTCGGCGTAATTCACCCCCGCAGGGCATGCGGTCTGGCAGGCGAGGCAACCGAGGCAGTAGTACATCTCGTCTGAGAGCGCCTTGGTGACCTGGAGGTCGCCATCGGCCACAGCACGCATGAGGGAGATGCGGCCACGGGGGCTGTTGCGCTCCATCTTGGTCTCCACGTAGGTGGGACAGGTGGGCAAGCACATGCCGCAGTGCATGCACTGCTGGAGCACGGAGTAGTCGATGGATTGGAGGAGGTTTGCAGAAGCCATGTTTCTTTCCTCAATCAAAAATCTTTCCGGGGTTCAGCAGGCCCTGGGGGTCGAGGGCTTTTTTGATGCTGCGCATGAGTTCATAGCTGCCCTCTCCGAGCTGGCGCTTGAGAAAGTTCTTTTTGGCGAGGCCTACACCGTGCTCACCAGTAACAGTGCCGCCGACGCGGATGGTCTCCTCGACGATCTCCTCCAGCGCGGCTTCGATGCGATGCATCTCTTCATGGTCGCGCTCGTTGGTGAGGAAGGTGGGGTGCAGGTTGCCATCGCCAAGATGGCCGAAGGTGCCGATCTGCAGCTTGTGCTTTTTGGCCACGGCGTCGATGAAGGCGACCATGGCGGCGAGTTCGCTGCGCGGGACGGTAACGTCTTCCAGAATGGTGGTGGGGCGCACGCGGGCGAGTGCGGAGAAGGCATTGCGGCGAGCAGCGGCGAGCCTGGCTCCCTCAGCTTCATCGGCGGCGGCGCGGACATCGCGCGCGCCATTGGCTTTGGCGAGGGCCATCATCTGTGCGGCCTCCTCTTCGACAACAACGGGGTGGCCGTCTGTCTCCATGAGCACGAGGGCCTCCACATCGGTGGGCAGGCCGATCTTGGCATAATCCTCCACGCACTGCACGGTGACGCGATCAAGGAACTCCAGCGTGCAGGGAATGATCTTGGCGGCGATGATGGCGGAGATGGTTTTGGCGGCGTCCTCCATGGAGTCGTAAAGGGCGAGCATGGTTTTACGCGCCTTGGGACGGGGTAGCACTTTGAGAATGACCTCGGTGATGATGCCGAGCGTGCCCTCGCTGCCGATGAAGATGTCCTTCATGGAATAGCCAGCCACGTCTTTAACGCATTTGTTTCCGAGAAAGGTGAGCGTGCCGTCAGGCAGCACGACCTCAAAGCCCATGACGTAATCGCGCGTGACGCCGTACTTCAGGCCGCGAAGACCGCCGGAGTTTTCGGCCACATTGCCCCCGATGGTGGAGATCTTCATGGAGCCGGGATCCGGCGGATAGAAGAGACCGACCTTGGCGCAGGCATCGTCGATCTCCTTGGTGATGACACCGCTTTGTGCACGAAGCGTGAGGTTTTTTTCATCGACCTCGATGAGCTTGTCCATCTTCACAAGACAGATGACGAGACAGCCCTCCAGCGGGACGCTGCCGCCACTGAGGCCGGTGCCGGAGCCGCGAGTGACGACGGGGACATTGTTGCGCCGGGCGAGCTGGACGCACTCGGAAACCTCCTCGGCAGTGAGGGGAAAAACAACGGCGCCAGGGCGCTGCTTGAGAGCGGCTGTGCCGTCAAAGCTGTAGGGGACGAGGTCTTCGTCAGAGGTCAGCACCCGGTCGGGCGGTAAGATTTCCTTCAAGGACTGAATAAAGCGGGCTTCAATTTTGTTCACGGCGGAGCATTCTGGAGAGTTCGTGCTAGAGCGTCAACGCGCGCTGTGGTTGATTATGATCACATGAAATTCAATCAGCTCATTCGTTTCGCCCCCATTTATCAAAGCCGCGTCTGGGGTGGCCGCCGCATGGAGACACTGCTGGGCGCGACGCTGCCCGATGAGACGACTCCGTTTGGCGAGGCGTGGACGGTATGCGACCGGCCTGAGGCGCCAAGTGTGACGGTGGACGGCAGATCCCTCAATGAGCTGTGGACCAACCACCGCGAAGAGGTGTTTGGCAAGGCGCTTGTCTCATCGACGAGCCCGACTTTCCCCCTGCTAATGAAGGTGCTGGATGCATGCGATGATCTCTCGATCCAAGTGCACCCGCCGGCAAGCATGGCGGAGGCGCTGAAGGGCGAGCCGAAGACAGAGATGTGGTTCATCGCGCATGCCGACCCGGGTGCGAAGATCTACGCCGGGCTGAAGCCGGGAGTGACCCGGGCAGATTTTGAAACAGCACTGGCGAACGGCACCCTGGCGGATGTTGTACATGTGATCGAGGCGCGCACGGGCGACTGCCTTTTCATTCCCAGCGGGCGGGTACACGCGATCGGGGCGGGCCTGCTGATCTATGAGATCCAGCAAAACAGCGACACGACCTACCGGGTGTTTGACTGGAACCGCGTGGGCCTGGATGGCAAGCCCCGCGCGCTGCATGTGGAGGAGAGCCTGCAGAGCATCGACTTCAACGACTTTGAGCCCGGAGTGCAAAATCTGGAGGCAGACGGCACGCTGGTGAGATGCGAGCACTTTGACGTGAAACTGCGCAGCGAGGCTGGCGAAGCGGGTGCTGAGGGTGAAAGCCTGACGCTGGCTGTGGTGAGCGGCGAGATCGACGTGGGCGGCACGATGCTGAAGGCGGGTGATTTTGCGCTGGTGCCCGCGTGCCTGAGTGCCGAAGCACGCAAAGTCAGTCCCATCAGCGCTGGCAGCCAATGGCTGGAGATCCGTGTCCCCTGATGAACGGCTACTGACTGCCTGAAGCTGGCGGAGCAGGCTTTTTCACCTCGACGGCTGGCGCCTCCTTTTGGACTTCAGGGGCAGCTGTTTCATTTGGCTTTGCCGTTGTCGCTGGAGGGGTGGCTTTTTTGACTTCCAGCACGGGGGCCTGTGCAGGCTTGACCTCCGCCGCAGGTGAAGCCGTTTTTTTGGCGTCTGCCATGGACTTGTCAGCAGTTTTGTACGCAGGGTCCTTGGGAGTGCTGGGCACAGCGATGAATTTGGCCTTTTCGGGATCCATTTTCGGAAGCTTGCCCTGAGGCACGGGAGGCAGCTTTTTCTCTGGCACCGCCGGCTTGTAAGAGGTGCTGGCAGAGGGGGGAGCCCCCCCCTTTTTCAGCTCAGGCTGGGCCTCCTCCTTGCCGCAGGAGACGAGGATCAGAGCAAGCAGGCAGATGCAAGGCTTCATACGCTGCGAATAGACACCGACCGGGCGTGGGCATCAAGCCCCTCGACGGCGCTGATGGCTCGGACGACGGGCTCCGACTTGGCACAGCTCTCGCGGTCCAGACGGATGATGCTGGTGCGGCGCTGGAACATGTCTGCGGTGATGCCGGGGAAGGATTTGCCGGAGCCGCCTGTGGGCAGCGTGTGGCTGGGGCCCGCAAGGAAGTCGCCCACGGCCACGGGGGAGTAATTGCCAAGGAAGATAGCACCAGCGGTGCGGATGAGGGGCAGTATGTCCTGCTCCCGCGTGGTGATGAGCGTGAGGTGCTCTGGCGCAAAATCATTGGCCAGACGTGCTCCCTCTTCCAAGCTGGGTACGAGCATGAGAAAGACTCCTTTTTCCAGCACGGGGGCAAGCTGGGCCTGACGGCTGAGCGTGGCGGACTGCTCGGCCACCTGCGCGACGACAGCATCGAGAAGGGCAGCGTCGTCGGTGAGGAATCCGGCCATGCTGTCCTTGCCGTGCTCGGCCTGGGCGAGGATGTCTGCGGCGATGAAGGCGGGATTGCCCGACTTGTCGGCAAGGATCAGGACCTCGCTGGGCCCGGGGAGGAGATCGATGGAGACGACGCCGAAGGCCTGACGCTTGGCCTCGACGACGTAGCTGTTGCCGGGACCGAAGATTTTGGTGACGGGACGGATGGTCTCGGTGCCAAAGGCGAGCGCAGCGATGGCCTGGGATCCGCCAATTTTATAGACCTCGGTGGCTCCTGCGAGCTTGAGCGCGGCGAGTAGACCGAGATTGACGGTTCCGTCCCGGCCACAGGGGGTGCAGACGACGATCTCCGGCACGCCTGCGGCTGCGGCGATGGCGACGGTCATGATGGAGGTGGAGACAAGCGGGGCGGTGCCTCCAGGGACATAGCAGCCCACGCGCTCGAAGGGGTGATAGATCTCCCCGACGGTGGCTCCCTGTTCGTTTTTGAAGCTCCACTCCTGGCGCAAGCTGCGCTTGGCAAAGGCGGCGACGTTGCGCTGGGAGGACTCCAGCGCGGCCTTGAGGGTGGCGTCTGCGGCATCCCAGGCGGCGTCGAGCTCGGATTGGGACACGCGCATCTGGGCGGCGGTCAGCTTGGCACCGTCAAACTTTTCCACAAGCTCCAGCACGGCGGCATCCCCACGCTCGCGCACGGCCTTGATGACCCCTGAGACGACCTCACGCACGGAGTCGCTGGCTTCGGCACGGCGGTTGAGAGCAGAGGCGGCGGCGGGGTAGCCTGGGTCGGTATGGCGGATGATTTTCATCGGGGGTGTTTACGTGGCGGGGGCGGGATTGGAGTCAAGAGGTCAAGTGGTCCTGTAAATAGACTCAAGGCGCCCACCAACTCAATCTGCGTCTCCGCCTGCATCAAAGTCATCGCCGAAATCTTCGTGCGCGCCACAGGTATCCGGCTCAGAAGCGGCATCGACAGAGCGGCGCGCACGTAAAGCCCTGCGGCGTCTCCCATGAAGATAAGAAGCAAGGGCAATGCCTGCCATCAGGCCTAGGATGACCAGCAGCAGCATTATCGGCCAGCCTCAGAAAGGTTTACGGCACCACTTCGCCGGAGCCTGTATAGACCCACTTCTCGACGCGGCCGTTTTTGATGCGGGCCTGGGCTTCAGTCTCGAATTTGCCGAACATGGTCTGAGTTTCGTACTTCACGATGACCGTCCAATATTCAGTGCCATCGATTTTTTCCTGCGCCACATCCCCCCAGGACTTGATGTTGTCGGGTTTGATTTCGGTGACTTCGCCGGATTTCATGCTGGCAAGAAGCAGCGGATAGGTGCCGTCGGCATCCTTGACGGGCTTGTCGTTGCTGCTGCTGCCGCCAGTAGAGGCTGCGGCTGGGGCGTTTTTGGCACGCTCCGCAGCAGCCAAACGGTATTCGTGCGACTTGCGTGCATTTTCCGTCTGCACGACCTTGACCTGCTCATAAGCGGCGGTGAAGACTTCCTTGAAGTCGGTGTCATCCATGGCGACCAGCCCCCGCATGGGCGAGCCTGCGGAGGCACCCACCACAAGATTGGGGCCTTCCTGGCCCATAACGAAGATTTTAGTGCCCGCCTTGAAGGTGGTGGCCGCAGTGGCCTTGCCCATCTGCATCTTCAGTTCCAGGTCTTTCTTCATGGTGACCTGCTTGGGCGTGTTAAAGAAGCCTTTTGGCACCACAGCCCAGTTCTGGGTGAGCTCGTCCACGGGCGGGAAGACGGGAGCGACGAACGCGTTCGGATCCACCGGCGGCGGCTCAGGAGCCTTGGTCATTTCGGGTTTTGGCTCCTCGGGCTTCATCTCAGGCTTCGGTTCCGGCTTGGTCTCGACCACGACCACCTTCTCCTTTTTGGGCGGTTTTGGCGCTGGAACGACGGCCACTTCCTGCTTGGGCTCCTCCTTTTTGGGAACGTGCTTCGTGAATTTCATGGCATCAGCGAAAGGCGGATACACATACTCGTAGGAGACGTAACCAACGGCGATGGCCAGGGCGATGACAAGGAGGGGTTTCATGGCAGTAGGGATTCTAGGAGAGTGGCCGGAGATAATCAACCACCCACATGCAGCATTCTGAAAACGCCCCAGCCGGGAATTTCTTGGGCTTGATCTCCCCTTCTCACGCGGCTTGTACGGGCATGCCTGAAGACGTGATCAGCGTGCGAGGCGCACGGCAGCACAACCTCCAAAACATCGATGTGGACATCCCACGGCACCGGCTTGTGGTGCTGACGGGGGTGAGTGGCAGCGGGAAGTCGTCCCTGGCCTTTGACACCCTTTTTGCGGAGGGGCAGCGGCGCTATGTGCAGAGCCTGTCGGCCTACGCCCGGCAGTTTCTGGGACAGATGGAAAAGCCGGACGTGGATTTCATCGAGGGGCTGTCCCCGGCGGTGGCGATCGAGCAGGTGCACTCGAATCCAAATCCGCGCAGCACGATCGCCACGGTCACAGAGATCTACGACTACCTGCGCGTGCTGTACGCGGTGGCCGGGCAGCCGCACGACCCGCAGACAGGGGAGCGGCTGCACCGCAGCACGCCGCCAGAGATCGCCGACAAGGTGCTGGCGCTGGGCGAGGGCACGCGGCTGGTGGTGCTGTCCCCCCAGGCGCCCGCGAGTGCGGCGGACACGCGGACGCTTTTTGAGAAACTGAAACGCCAGGGCTTTGTGCGGGTGCGGCTGAACGGCACCGTGGTGGAGCTGGAGGAGGCGCCTGCACTGGATGACGACCAGATGCAGCAGGTGCAGGTGGTGATCGACCGCCTGGTGGTGCGCGGGGACTCGCGCCAGCGGCTGATGGAGGCGATCGAGAGCGCGCTGCACTGGAACGACCGCGAGGTGCAGTTTCTGGTGAACCTGGACGGCAGCGAGGAGGTGCTGAGCTACACGACGGCTTTTGCCAATCCGCGCACGGGCTACACGCTGGAGAGGCTGACGCCACAGCATTTCTCTTTTAACACGCACCTGGGCGCATGCCCGGCCTGCGAGGGCACCGGGACCACACCCACGCCGGACCCGACGCTGCTGGTGCCGGATGAGAGCGTGTCTCTGGCCAAAGGGGCAATCAAGGCCTGGTGGGCACGGCACCCGACGGTGAAGCAGATTTTCAACCAGAGTGTCGAGGCGCTAGCGCGGCACTATGGCGCGGCGACGGATGTGCCGTTTCGGGAGCTGCCGGCAGAGTTTAAGCAGGCGCTGTTTCACGGCACGGGCAGCGAGGCGATCAACACCGGGTGGAAAAAGGCAGACAACAAGCGCAGCGTGGCCAAGCCTTTTGAGGGGCTGCTGCCGGAGATCGCGCGCATGTATGCAAGTGCCGAGAGCGATGTGCTACGTGCCTCCCTCTCGCGCCTGATGAATCCGCAGCCCTGCGCGACGTGTGCAGGCATGAGATTGAGGCCGGAGTCGCTGGCGGTGAGGTTGAGTTCCAAGTTCAAGGTTACAGGTTCCAAGCTGGAGGCCGCCGAGGGCTTGAACATCCATGAGTTTACCGGGCTGCAGGTGCGCGATGCGCTGGAGTGGATGCGGGAGCTGGAGGTGACGGAGCAGCAGAAGCAGTATGTGGGCGAGCTGCAGCGGGAGGTGGTGAAGCGGATCGAGTTTCTGGAGCAGGTGGGGCTGGGGTATCTGGCGCTGAACCGTGAGAGCGGCACGCTCTCGGGTGGCGAGATGCAGCGCATCCGGCTGGCTTCGCAGATCGGGGCCGGACTGGCAGGGGTGCTGTATGTGCTGGACGAACCGAGCATCGGCCTGCATCCGCGCGACAATGAGCGGCTGATCCGCACGCTGCTGCGGCTGCGCGACCTGGGAAACACCGTGCTGGTGGTGGAGCATGACGAGGCCACCATGCGCGCGGCGGACTACATCATCGAGCTGGGGCCAGGAGCGGGCACACATGGCGGGAAGATCACCGCACAGGGAACGCCTGCGGAGATCGCGGCCAACGAGGCATCAATCACCGGGGGCTTTCTCAGCGGCCGGAAACGGATCGAGGCCAAGGCACTGCCTGAGACGCTGATCGCCGAGAGCCGTGAGCCGACCCGAGGGCACGCGCTGACGATCCACAATGCCACGGCGCACAATCTACGGAATGTGACCGCCGCGTTTCCACTGGGGGCTTTCACCTGTGTCACTGGCCCGTCTGGCAGCGGCAAATCAACGCTGGTGGACGACATTTTGATGCGTGCGCTGCGCCGCCATTTTTACGACGCCAAGGAGATTCCCGGTGCGCATGAGAAGATCACGGGGCTGGAGCAGCTCGACAAGGTGGTGGTGATTGATCAATCGCCGATCGGCCGCAGTCCGCGCTCAAATCCTGCGACCTACACCGGAGCATTTGGGCCGATCCGCGAGCTGTTTGCGCAACTTCCTCTGGCGCGCATGCGCGGCTATGATGCGGGGCGCTTCAGCTTTAACACACCCGGTGGCCGCTGTGAGAAATGCGAAGGGGATGGCGTGATCAAGATCGACATGCACTTCCTGGCGGACGTGTATGTGACGTGCGAGTCGTGCAAAGGAAAGCGCTATGGCGCGGAGACGCTGGAGGTGACCTTCAAGGGCAAGAACATCGCCGAGGTACTGGACATGACGGTGAGCGAGGCGCTGCGTTTTTTTGATCGCAGCACCACCATCTCGCCCAAGCTGCGCACGCTGGAGGAGACGGGGCTGGGCTACATCAAGCTGGGGCAGAGCGGTGCGACGCTCTCTGGCGGCGAGGCACAGCGCATCAAGCTCAGCGCCGAGCTGGCCAAACGCAGCACCGGCCGTACGCTGTATGTGCTGGACGAGCCCACCACCGGCCTGCACAGCGCGGACATCCAGACACTGCTGGGCGTGCTGCTGCGCCTGCGGGATGCGGGGAATACGCTGATCGTCATCGAGCATCATCTGGACATGATCCGCAGCGCGGACTGGATCATCGACCTCGGTCCGGGTGGAGGCAGCGAAGGCGGATATGTGCTGGCCACAGGAACGCCAAAGCAGGTGGCGGCGAATGAGAAGAGTGTGACGGGGAGTTTTTTGAGGGCGTGAGGAATGATGCAGGCACGCTGGCCTGCATCGAACACCTCATATCTCCAAACTGCGGGCAGGAGTGCCCGCATCACTCACTTCAGAGCCCGCACCAGTGGCTTGCCCATGCACATCGGGGGCTCCTGGATACCCAGCGCTGCGCTCAGGGTGGGGGCGAGGTCGGTGATGCTGAACTCGTCGGCGTAGCGGCCAGTTTTGAAGGGGGCGCCGTAGAAGATAATGGGGATGTGGGTGTCGTAGGAGAAGGGGGAGCCGTGGGTGGTGCCGGTGGCGGGCTTGCCAGTGCCGGCAATGAGCCAGGGCTTGAGGATGATCACGGCATCGCCGCTGCGCTCGCCATTGAAGCCGTTGGCGATGCGCTGGCCGATGACGCCGGGGGCGCGGCCTTCGAGAAGCTGCTGGCGGCCGTAAACGGCATGTACCACGCCGGTGGAAAGCGCCCACTCACGGATGAAGTCGGTGAGCACTTCGGGCTGCAGTTTTTTCTCGGCCAGGACGGCGTGGTCGAAGTAGAGGTTACCTTCCACGAGGCGGGGCTTGAGGCTGCCTTTGGGAGAGAGGAAGTAGCGGCCTTCGCCAAAGCGTTCGGCGACTTTGGCCTGCAACTCCACAAGCATGTCTGTGACTGACGGACGTCCGCCATCGAGCCCCTGCTCCTTGGCGTTTTCTGGATTGGGAGCCACGCCGTGGTCGGCGGTAAGCACCATGACCACATTGGCCAAACCGACTTTTTTGTCGAGGTAGGCAAAGAGTTCCTTCAGCTGACGGTCCAGGCGCAGAGTCATGTCATGAACTTCCTGGGAGTAGGGGCCGAACTTGTGGCCGCAGTAGTCGATGGATGAGAACGAGACGCAGAGCAGGTCGGGGTTGCTCCCCTGCCCCAACTTCTCTCCTTCGATGGCAGCCTTGGCAAACTCCATGAGGAGCTGGTTGCCATAGGGAGTGGAGAGGATGGGCTCGTAGCCTTCCTTCTCTTCCTTGATGACCTTGTGCGGGAAGGTGCTGCCTTTTTCGCCAGCGAGGTGGCTCTCTCCGGCGGACTCGTCAGACTCGGAATACTGCTTCTCTTCGAGAAGGCGCTCCCAGGTCTGACCCACGAAAGCGTCCGGGCGCTTGCTGTCATTGAAGGCCTTCACCCAGGCAGGCAGCTCGTTTTCATAGTAGCTGCTGGTGATGAAATTGCCCGAAGCGGACTCGAACCAGTAGGCACCCGTGGGCTTTTTGCCGGCAGGCAGGATGGCGCCGCGATCTTTGACGGACATGCTGACCACCTTGGAGCCCCAGTGCAGGCGCATCTGGTCCGCCACGGTGGCTCCGGTAAAATTGCGCGGGGACATCTTGCCGGCCTTGGCGTCGGGCTTGGTGCCCACGCCGGTGACGTCTGCGTCCTCCACGCAGTACATCATCCCCCCGCTGCGCTTGTCGAACCAGTCATTCCCAATCACTCCATGCATCATGGGGGAGCTGCCGCTGAAGAAGCTGGCGTGTCCCGGCGCGGTGATGGTGGGGTAGTAATTGTACTGCGCAAAGGTCATGAAGGCCCCTTTGTCTGTGAGCTCGCGGAGGCCGCCCTCGACGAACTGGGAGTGGAAGCGGTCAAGGTAGTCGTAGCGCAGCTGATCCACGAGGATGGCGACCACGAGCTTGGGAGCCTTGGGTGGTGCGGCCTTGGCGGTGGCGAGGCCAGCCACGAGGGCCAGGAGGGGGAGCAGTGTCTTGTGCTTCATGGTGGAAATGGAGAGCAGTAAACACAGGCAGCGAGGTCAGTGTTTCAATGACTTTAAGCAAGCAGGAGCACGTGCACGGCGAACCAGAAGCACAGTCCCTGCTTGAACTCACAGGCAACCGCAGGCATCAGGACCGCGTAGGAAGTCCAAACGAATGAGCAAAGCTGAACCCAGCCGTCTGGCGGCACATGTGAAGGGCATCTCCAAGAGCTTTGGAGACGGGGGGGCACGGCTGCAGGTGCTCAAGGAAATCGATCTGGACGTGCGGCGAGGAGACATCACCATGCTGGTAGGGCCTTCTGGCTGCGGCAAGACGACGCTGATCAGCATCATCGCAGGCACACTGAAGGCGGATGACGGCGAGCTGCAGGTGCTGGGGCAGGATCTGCGAAAGATGTCCACTGCGCAGATCACGCGATTCCGGGCGCAGCACATCGGCTTCATCTTCCAGTCCTTCAATCTGATCCCGACACTGACGTGTGTGGAAAATGTGAGCGTGCCGCTTCTCATTCAGGGAATGTCCGCGTCGAAGGCGGAAAAGCGTGCCAAGGAGGTGCTGGCGCAAGTGGGGCTGGGAGAGCGCACAAAGCACCGCCCCTCGCAGCTCTCAGGCGGGCAGCAGCAGCGAGTCGCGATCGCCCGAGCGCTGGTGCATGAGCCGGAGCTGATCATCTGCGACGAGCCCACCGCCGCGCTGGACGCGAAGAACGGGCATGTGGTGATGGAGCTCTTTGAGCATGTCGCGCGCGGGAATGACCGCGCGGTGCTGATCGTGACCCATGACAACCGTATTTTTCACCATGCGAACCGGATCGCGAACATGGACGACGGACGTGTGGTGGAGATCCATGATGTGGATGCCAACAATCCGCCGCCGGAGCATCTGAAGCATGTGGAGAGGCTGTGAGAAAAGTTGACCAGTTGGGCCGCAACTGGCTTTCCCTCACTCCGATTGCGGCACGACCGGGCTGCCTTCTTCGCCTTCCTTCTGCGACTGCTTGAAGTCTGGAAGCGAATCAAGATAGAGGGCCTCGACTTTATCACGCGCCCAGGGGGTACGGCGGAGAAAGGTGAGGCTGGATTTGATACTGGGCTGCCAGTTGAAGCAGTTGATCGGGATCATGCGCCCAAGCATTTCCCAGCCGTAATGCTCAACGAGCTGCGTGACCATCATCTGGAGGGTGATGCCATGAAGGGGGTTTTTGGGGCCTGCGGCGTGCATGGTGAATGTTTACCTGGTTTTATTTTTCCGGCAATTGGCCTTTCTTCGCGGCTTTGACCATCTCTGAGTGCGCTTTCACATCCAAAGTTTTCACTTTGACATAACTGCCGTCGAAATAGGCGCGAGCGCCAAGATAATAGCCTGTGTTTGCCCCTGTGATTTCGAGCTTTCGCTCACGCAGCACAAAACTGAGGTTGGTCTCATCAGACTTATCCTTGTCGATCCCTTTGTCACTGTACCATCCTATGGGGGCGTTCCAAACGGCGACACCCGAGATATCCCCACCATGCGAAGTAGGCCCGCGCACCACCGAAATGGAGAAATAGAGATGCCCGCCTTCCTCCGCCACTTCCACACGCCCGCCCCTGCTGTCGGAATAGACACCGCTGAGTGTTTCATCCTTCCATTCATGGATCAAGCCCTTCAGCCACTCGGAGCGCTCATCCTCCAGACCGGCGGCGGCCTCCAGATACTCCGGCGCATCCAGCGGCAGATCATCCTGGCCGCCGGCCCCGGTAAACAGCGGTGAGCGCGCGAGGCAGTCTCGATATTCCACCCAGGAGCGCTGGTCTTCCTTAAGCTTGTTGAAATCCTTTTCCGGCAGCTTCCGCTTCACCGCCGCCCAGGCTTCATTCAGGGCGCGGTCTGCTTTGTCGAAAAGCACCTTTGCAGCATCACGGGTGAGGGGTTTTTCTTCAGCGCGAGCGGAGCCTGTGCCAGCCGTGATGAGCAGCAGCAGGGAGAGAGCTGAAATCGCATGGCGCATGTGGCATCAGATTAGCTGAGGGCTTGGGAGTGTCCACGTTTTGCCTCGGGTTTCTTTTGGTTTCCTGATCATCAGGAAGCGGCTGATTTTGAATACATCTTCACGCCTTGATAAACAATGTTTTGTCTCTAGCCTCCGCCGACTCAGCCCCTTTTTTATTCCTATTTTCATGCATCTCTACGATCAATTCATCCAATGGGCCGGCAGCCTGAATGCACAGCAGGTGGCGGACTGGCTGAGACAGCTGGAGTGGAATCGCGTGGTGCCAGAAATTTCGGGCAAGTTCATCGGCTTTCTCCTTGGATTTGGCGCGAGTTGGTTTCTGCTGTTTCGCCGGCACCTGAGGGCGCTGGACCGGCTGCGCCGCGGAGACTCGGATGACGTCTTATTTCAGGCACACTTTCTTGCTCCGATTGCGGGATCCGACAAATACATGCTGCTCTTCCGCAACCTGATGCCCAGCACCACGGTCAATGATCTCTATGACAATCCTGCCGCGCGGAAAATTGTGCGAGAAATGGCAGACATCACCACGCTGCGGAAGCCTGTGCTGCGAACAGAGGGCACACTGGGTTTTGAAGTGCTCAACGACGCTTTCAATCACATCGCCGGACATCTGGCCATCACTCCATTCCCCCGCGAAACATGGATGTTTGCCATGACCTGCGAAGACCGCCAGGTGGTGCGACGCAAATGCGTGCGCTGCTTCCTGGTGCGCCCCGCCGAACTGGAGCGCTTTGCGAACTGGCGCTGGTGCCGCGACAACGTGGTGTGCGAACAGCCTTGGCACTGGTACCGTATCGTGGCGCTGCATCAGCTAGCCACCGTGTGGCAGGAGGAGGAAAAAGCCACGCAGAATCCGAACCCAAAAACGCAGGGGATGCCGCTGGTGGACAAGCACGCCACCCACCGCCGCGTGCGTGCGATGTCTGCAGGCATCTTTACCAACGAGAAACCCGTGGGCATGCCGACGGAGATCGACTGGCCTTCCAAGGAATGGGAGCTGAAGAAACTGGGGCTAGACCTGAATACACCTCCAGGTGCGTAAGGAGGCCCCAGGAAAGACAAACAGACAGAATGGAGCAAAGCTTGAACAAATCGGCGTGACTCCAACGTCTGGCTGTAATGAAACATCTTTTCCTGCTGCTGCTATCCATCCCACTCAACGCTGCAGAAACCCGTGACGCGGCGTTTCAAAAGAGCATTGAGCAGATGTTTCCACGATTGGTGGAGATCAGGCGGGACATCCACATGCACCCAGAGCTGCCAAATGAGGAGGTGCGCACCTCGAAGCTGGTGGCGGACCGGCTCAAGGAACTTGGCTTTACGGACATCAAGACCGGTGTGGCGAAGCATGGCGTGGTGGCGGTGCTGAAAGGCACGCAGGATGGCCCCTGCGTGGCGGTACGCGCAGACATGGATGCGCTGCCGATCAAGGAGCTGCGCAGCACCCCGTACCGCTCGCAGAACCCGGGGGTGATGCATGCCTGCGGACATGACGTGCACACGACCTGTGCGCTGGGCGTGGCGGAGCTGCTCATGAGGCACCGGGACAAGGTGAAAGGCAGTGTGAAGTTTCTTTTCCAACCAGCGGAGGAGGCCATGCCCGCCACCTACAAAGGCGACTGGGGTGCTAAGCTGATGGTGGCGGAGGGCGTGATGGAGAACCCCAAGCCTGCGGCTGTCTTTGGCCTGCATACCACGGCGGTGGTGCAGCCGGCGGGGATCACAGATGACGGTGTCCATTACCTCAAGGCGGGGCAGATCGGCTACACGCCAGGCTATGACAATGCAAACAGCGACCGCTTTCACATCACCATCCATGGCAAGATGGCGCACGGCTCCACGCCGCACAAAGGGGTGGACGCCATCGCGGTGGCGGCGGAGGCCATCATGGCGCTGCAGATGATCAAGAGCCGCCAGACGAACACGCGGCAGCCGCTGGTGATCAGCATCGGCATGATCAGCGGTGGCGACCGCGAGAACATCATCGCGGAGAAAGTGGAGCTGGGCGGCACGGTGCGCACTTATGACGCAGCTTTCCGAGACGGAATCATCGAGCAGATGGAGCGCATCCTAAAGGGCATCACGTCAGCGCATGGGGCCACCTATGAGATGGAGTACCGGAAGACGTACCCGAGCATTCACAATGATCAAAAGCTGGTGGATGTCACGCTGCCGGTCTTTCGCCGGGTCGTGGGAGAAAAGAACGTGATCGAGCTCATCCCGGGCATGGGTGGGGAGGACTTCAGCTTTTTCGCGCAGGTGGTTCCGGGCTTCTACTTCCGCCTGGGCGTGGCGAACGAGGAGAAAGGCATGACCTATGGCGGCCACACGCCGATGTATGACTGTGATGAGCAGAGCATCAAAACCGGCGTGGCCGTGATGGCAGCCGCTGTTTGTGATTTTCTGGATGCAAGCCGCTGACGGTGGCGGCGTTTAAGGGGGGCACCATGAAGATCCGCCGGCTTCTGCTTTCCCTCCTGCTTTGCTGCAGCGCCCTGCACGCTGCTGATTACAAGTCACCCTACAAGGTGGCCTTCACCTTCAGCGATGAGGAGCTGATAGGCGACCTCCTGAAAGGACCGCGTGGCAACTGGAAGGAGGAGGCCAACGTGCCCTACCGCGAATGGTATGATGACGCCAACCAACCGCGCTGGAAATACTGGGGACCTGCGGCGAAGCACTTCAGCCCGCCTGAGGGCATGGGCTCAAAAAGCCCGGAGTGGTCGCGCCAGCGAGTGATCGCCACCGCCATGCGCTTTGTAGGCTACACGTACCAGCATCATCACGTGCCGGACTGGGAGCCACCAGCGGGCTGGCCGAAGGATGAGAGGCAGACCACGCCTGTGACGAAGGGGGTGGACTGCAGCAACTTCACCGCCTTTGTGTACAACATGGCGCTGGGGATCAAGCCCACCGGAGATGTGCAGGATCAGGCCATGCTGACGGAGACCCCCGGGCCGGGTGCAGGGCGAAGCATCGCGGTGAAGCGGATCGAGCTGCCCGAGCGCTACGAGGACTTTGAAAAGACGCTGCTCACGGGGGATCTGCTGTTTGTGAAGAGCAACAAAGGCGAGGTCTCCCACGTGGTGCTGTGGGTGGGCAAGATAGGCCACAGCCCGGAGGGTGCGCCGCTGATTCTGGACAGCACGGGGACACGAACGAAGGACAGCAACGGGGTGGAGATCCCAAACGGCGTGCACCTGCGGCCCTTTAAAAAAGGCTGGTGGTATGCCAGCAAGGCGAGCCACGCGCTGAGGATTATTCCGGAGAAGTGAGAGGGGCTTTGGGAGGACACAAGCACGATCGAAGTTGTGGAACTTCTCGAACCATGCAGGTCCGCGCGTGCCGCACAGAGGACTGTGCGGACCACTATGGACTGATCGCCTGGCTCCTTGCAGGAGTTACATTGCGCGCTTGGCACGCAACGCGTCTTCGATCTGGCCGAGGGGGAGGCAATTGATGACGTCTTTGCGGGTGAGCCAGCCTTTGCGGGCGGCCTTGATGCCGTAGATGACGGCCTGCAGGCCGTGCACGCTGTGGGCGTCGGGATTGATGCTGCATTTGACGCCTTTTTCCTTGGCGAGCTTCCACCAGCGCCAGTCCATGTCGAGACGCCAGGCGCTGGCATTAAGCTCGATGATGGTGCCGGTCTCGGCGGCGGCATCGATCACGGCGGCGATGTTGACATTGTAAGCCGGGCGCTGCAGCAGCAGGCGGCCGGTGAGGTGGCCTAGCATGGTGACGTGCGGATTCTCGATGGCGCGGATGATGCGCTTGGTCATCTCGGCCTCGGGCAGATTGAAGACGTTGTGCACGGAGGCGACGACGTAGTCGAGCTGTACCATGATTTCGTCGCTGAAATCGAGACTACCGTCTTTAAGGATGTCCACCTCGCTGCCGGTGAAGATGCGGAAGCCTTCCTCCTTCATCTCTTCATTGAGCGCCTGGATCTCCTCGATCTGTGCGAGCAGGCGCTTTTCATCGAGGCCGTTGGCCTGGAAAGAGGACTTGCTGTGGTCGGCGATGCCGAGGTACTGCAGGCCCAGCTCGTGGGCTGCATGGGCCATCTCGCGGAGGGTCGCACCGCCGTCGCTGGCGGTGGTGTGATTGTGGAAGACTCCGCGCAGGTTTTCGAGCTGGATGAGGTGCGGCAGACCACCGTGCTCGGCGGCCTCGATCTCGCCTTTGTTCTCGCGCAGTTCGGGATCGATGAAGTCGAGATCCAGCGCGCGGTAGAGCTCGGCTTCATCGTGCACGGGTGGGATGACGGGCGCATCGGCGTGATCCGGCACCGGGGTGAAGGCATACTCATTGAGCGACCAGCCGCGCGCCAGGGCACGCTGGCGGATGACGACGTTGTGCTCCTTGCTGCCGGTGAAGTACACCAGGGCGAAGGGGTACTCCTTACGGGAGACGGCGCGGAGATCGCACTGAACGCCGTGCGTGGCGTGCACGCTGGCTTTGGTAGGCCCCTTCGCGATGACGTCCACGACGATGGGGAGCTGTACGAAGTATTCGATGACCTCCTCGGGCTGCTTGGTGGAGACGAGGAAGTCGAGATCGTGCACGGTTTCCTTGCCACGGCGGAAGCTGCCGCAGACTTCGGCATTCGAGACCTGCGGATGCTGACGCAGCGCCTCCAGAATCTCCTGCGCGAGGGCATGAACCTGATCCTGGCGAAACTCAGACGCGTGCTGCTCGCGAAAGGCGATGCCGTCGAGGATTTTTTCCACTGTCTTGCCGCCGAATCCGGAGAGTTTGGCGGCCTCGCCGCTTTCGCATGCGCGCTTGAGATCGGCGATGGAGGACACACCCAGCTCTGAGTGCAAAGCAGCCACCTTTTTGGGACCGAGGCCGGGGACGTCGAAGAGCTCAAAGAGTGTGTCTGGAAACTCCGCCTTGAGCTTTTCGTAAAACTCCAGCTTTCCGGTGGTGGCCATTTCATGAAGCTTGTCGCGCAGGGCCTCACCGAGCCCCTTGATGCCTGCGAGCTGGTTTTCCGCGGCCAGTTTCATGATGTCGCCACTGAAGCTCTCGACGATCTCCGCGCCGGTGCGGTAGGCGCGCACCTTGAAGGTGTTTTCCCCCTTCAGCTCCAGGAGCAGGGCAATGCGTTCAAAGATGGTTGCGGCGTCTTCACGGGTCATGTGTGCATGATGGCGTGAGATGGCGCGAGGTGAAGCGGGAATTCGCCCTACGGATCTGATTCTCCACAGCAATCATCAAATCCAGCCGCAAAAACGATAGGCCCACCATCCTATCATTTCGTGCATCCATGCCTCAAGATGGGCCAGATTGCCTGCGTTTGGCACCTCGATCCATTTTGCCTTCTGCTCACGCAACGTCATGCTGACGTAATTGCACGGAACAGCAACAACAGCCGTGCCCGCATTTTCAAACACCGCCTTGGCGCGGGTCATGTGATAGGCTGATGTCACCAGCGCCACCTTTTTCCAGCCATGCCTGGCGGCCAGGGCGGAGACTTTTACGGCTTCATCGTGGGTGTCGGTGCAGTTGCCCAGACTTTGCACTGGAACAGGGGAGAGCTGCCACTCCTCCACCCAGCGCATTGCAGCATCCGCCTCGGACTCGATGCCGGACCGCATCTTGCACATGCCACCACCCAATACCAACAGCCTGCCCCGGCCTTTTTTTGCGAGCATCAGCCCCGTAAACAGCCGGTCTGCAGCACCTTTCATATGGATTCCTGCTGGCTCGCTGATCGAGGGCTCCATGCCGCCACCCAGCACTATGATGGCGTCGCACTCTGGCAGTGTGCTGATTTCCACGGGCTTCCAACGAGCCTCCAGTGATGCCACCAAAGCGTGCGGCAGAGCAGTGGCTGCGGTGAGTGTCAGCAGCAGCCAGGCGGTGGCTGGCAAGATCAAAGCCCTCCATTTCCGGTGCTTCAGCTTGATCACTACAAGTGCAGAAAGGAGGAGCCAGACAAGCCCGGTCGGCTCAATAAAGTCTGCCAGAGATCTGAGAAACGAGGTCATGTTTTGCGTTGGAGACGGAAGCTGCATGCGGCAAAGATAAAGGTGCTGGCTATGAGGAGAGTGCTCAGTGCATTGATCACCGGCAGGCTGCGGCTGGTTTTCATCATGCTGGCGACGCGGAGAGGCAGAGTCGTGGTGCCAGGACCCGAGACAAAGAAGGTGATGACATAGTCATCAATTGAAAGAGTGAAGGCCAGAAGACCGCCTGCAAGCACACCGGGCATAATGAGCGGCAAAAGCACTTTTCTCACAGCCATGGCCTGAGTGGCACCCAGATCACGAGCAGCATCAAGCAGGGTAAAATCATAGTCCTGAAGCCTGCCGAGAACCACCATTGTCACGAAGCTCAAACAGAAGGTGACATGCGCGATCCAGATGGTGAGCATGCCGGTTTCAAACCCTGTGAGAACAAAAAGGGCCAGCAGTGACATGCCCATGAGCACGTCCGGCATGACCAATGGCAGAGTGACCAGCATGTGGTGCACATCCTGCAGCCCAGAGCGAAACCGATGCAGCGCATATGCGGCCAGAGTGCCCAGCATCATGGAAACCAGGGAGGCCGAAACGGCAATTTTGAGCGTGATCCAGAGTGACTCCCACACCTCTCCCGCAGCCCAGAGTTTTTCATACCAGTTCCAGGTGAAGCCCTCCCACTCACCGCCAAAACGCGAGGCATTGAAGGAGTTAACAACCAGAACCACCAGCGGAGCAAACAGAAAGACCATCACCCCCAAGGTGATGAAAGCCGGCAGCCTTGAGTGCTTCATTCAGCCTCCTTTCCCCTGCCAAACTTCTGCCTCAGCACAACGAGCAGCATCGGAAGCAGCACAGCCAGCATGAGCCCGCCAGCAAGCGCACTGGCGTGCGGCAGGTTGCGGTCTGAAAAAACGCGCTGGGCGATTTTGCTTCCGAGCATTTCATCCGAAGCGCCGCCCACCATCTGCGGAATAACGTACTGACCAAGACAGCAGACAAAAACCATGACGGATGCAGAAATCAGCCCGCGACTGACACCAGGAACGAACACGTTCGAAAAAGCGCGCCATGGGCCGGCCCCGAGGTCCCGGGCTGCATCCAGCAAGCCGAAGTCAAATTTCTCGGCAGCTGCGTAGAGCGGCAGGATGGCAAAGGGCAGCTGCGTGTAAACAAGCACGAGCAGCACCGTCCCTGAATGATTCAACAGCGTGACATTTTCCGGCAAAAGATGCATCCCGATGAGAAGCCTGGTCAGCGGACCTTCGGGGTGCAGCAGAGACTTCCATGCAAAAATACGGATCAGGAAATTCGACAGAAAGGGGATGACAACCAGCAGCAGCAGAATCTGCCGCATGCGCCGCTTTGCACGCGCCATATGAAAAGACACCGGAAGCGCCAGAGCCAGACAGATCAAAGTCGTCACACCGCTGAGCCATAGCGTGCGCCAGAGAATCGGACCATAGGCGGAGTCCATCACTTCCCGCAGGGTGTCCAGCGTCCAGCCCGGCCCGACACCACCCTGCAAATCGGCAGGGCGAAATGCCGTGCTGATGACCAAACCTGCAGGAATCACAAAAAAGACAGCCAGCCAAGCAAGTGACGGCAGGGTGACAATCCACTGTCTGGCAGAGCCGGATCCGGCTCTCATGAGGCATCCTCCATGTGCACGACCCGGCCTTCATCCGGATGAAAGCTCATCCACACCTCCGCTCCACGCACCGGATCGATCTCCCCTCCGCTAAAGCGGCTGCGCTGGAGCTGCGCCAGAATGCTGTGCTGCCCGGCGCGGATACGATAGCGCGTGTGCGAACCGAAATAGGCCACGTCCTCCACCACTCCGGGGAAGGCGTTAACCCGTTCTACTCTGGACGGCCGCGTCAGCGTGAGACTGATTTTTTCCGGCCTTACCATCAGACGCAAGGGGTGACCGGAAGCGATGTCGCCGCTACCCAGAACGAGCGGACTGCCCAGTCCATCCACCAGCACGCGCACATATCCTTCGTGCTGTATCTCCACCACCACGCCTGTGAAAAAATTTGCATCGCCGATGAAGGAGGCCACAAAGCGGGTGCGGGGATTTTCATAAAGATGCCCCGGTGAGTCCACCTGCTCTACCCTGCCCTCATTCATGACTGCAACTCGATCGCTCAGGCTCATGGCCTCGCCTTGGTCGTGTGTCACGTAGATGAACGTGGTGCCAACCTGTTCATGAATGGTTTTCAGCTCCATGAGCATGTGCTGGCGCAGCTTGAGATCCAGCGCAGCCAGCGGCTCGTCCAGCAGCAGAACCTGCGGATTGTTCACCAAAGCTCGAGCAATGGCCACACGCTGCCGCTGCCCACCGCTCAGCTGTGAGGGGCGCTTGCGCACGTGCTCATTGAGACGCACCAGGTCCAGCATGTGGTCCACGCTGCTGCGTATCTCCTCACGCGGGCGGCGGCTCATGCGCAGGCCGAAGGCCACATTTTCCCATACACTCATGTGAGGAAAGAGGGCGTAATTTTGAAAGACGGTGTTTACTGGCCGCTGCTCAGGCGGAAGCGCGGTGATGTCCCTGCCCGCGACCATAATCCTGCCGCAGTCAGGGCGTTCAAAGCCTGCAATCATCCGCAGCAGCGTGGTTTTTCCACAGCCACTCGGTCCTAAAAGTGAAAACGACTCCCCCCTTGCCACTGCCAAGGATGCATCCCCCACGGCAAGCTGCGTGCCGAAGGATTTGGAAACATGGTCAATGACGAGAAATTCGTCCATTAAAAGGAATAAGGGTATACTTTAGCCTGAAAACAATGGCGGTGGCAAGAAGCTTGCGGGATTGAAAGGAACAGGCGAACTTTACCGAATGTCCAACCGTTTTGAAATCCTGCGCCCTCTTGAAGAAGACACCGCCAGCAAGCTGCTGCTCGTGCGCGACAACAAGCGCGAAAACGAACTGCGGCTGCGTCGATTCAAGACCCAGAAGCCGGAGGAGATCGAGGGGCTGAGGGAGCTTTTCCGTCAGCTGGCCGGGCTGGAGAACCGTCACCTGGACCGGCTGATCGACTACGGAGCGGACAAAGACGGCTTTTACACCA
Source organism: Prosthecobacter fluviatilis (assembly GCF_042655725.1). GTDB lineage: Bacteria > Verrucomicrobiota > Verrucomicrobiia > Verrucomicrobiales > Verrucomicrobiaceae > Prosthecobacter > Prosthecobacter fluviatilis. The sequence continues at coordinate 40,428 of NZ_JBHSMQ010000016.1, read as the reverse complement.
TCGTAGCCGGCCCCCTGCCGGGAGAAACACTGCCCGAGATCCTGGAGCGCGGCCCGCTTACGGAAAAGGAATTCACCTCGCTGACCGTGCAACTGCTGGAAGCGCTTTCAGCTCTGCACGAAAGCGCCATCGTGCACGGCAGCCTGCGACCGGAATACGTGCGCATCAGCGGAAAGTCCGCCGCTGACTGGCAGGTGACACTGCATGGCTTTGGGCAGGGATTTGCCTCGAAAGACGACAGCCCCGAGGAGCAGATACGTGCCTACCGCTGCGCCGCCCCGGAGCAGTGGCAGGATGGCTCCACGCGCCGTCGCACAGATGTGTATGCGCTGGGCTGCATCCTCTATGAGGCGCTGACCGCGCGCGCCCCCTTTGATGCAAGGGTGATGAAGGAACTCCGCCTGAAGCACCTCAGCCACGACATCCCACCCCTGACCAAGCTCGCCTCCCATGTGCCAGCCTGGATGACCTCATGGGTGATGCACCTGATGTCACTCGATCCGGAGCAACGTCCGCGCAAGGCTGGTGCTGCACGCACGCAGTTTGAAAAACAAGAGGCCCCGCAGGCTGTGGAGCAGACACCGCGTCCTCTGCCTGTACAGCAAGCAGCCGCCACCGCTGCGCCACCTCCAGGTGTGGCAATGCCGCCACCGCAGAATCTGCGCTCCGCACCCGTCATGCTGCCCAGAACGCAGCCTGGCACTCACAATGCGACCTCCAGCACCATCCCCATAGCCGCTGGTCCGCACGTGGCTGCCAACCGTCCAAAACCTGAAGCCACCAATCCCGTCGTCCCCGCACCAAGAAGGGCCCCTACCCCCGCTCCGGGACCACGTCCTTCGGGTATCAGACCAGCACCGGCAACCGCCCCCTTGCTCATGGGCAAACTCAAGCAGCAAAAGCCCGTCGCAATCGCTGCGGCAGTGGTGCTGGTGCTGCTGTGCCTGTTTGTGGTTTCGCGCTGTGGTGGGAAGCCTGAAGCGGTAAAAACGAAAGCAGGCCAGGTGAAGCGCTGAACTGTTTTATCAGCGGCCATTCGGATGACAAATGTGAAGCAGGCGTTTCCACCTGCTTCACGCTCGGCCCAGTTATCTACTCCAATTTAGATCGACATGAGGAAGTCGAGGAGCTGCTGGACCTGCTGCTTGTTCAGCCTGAGGTAGCGTTCCTTGGAGGCCTTCGCCTCGCCATCGTGAGCCTTGATCGCTTCATCGACAGTCTGTGCGCGACCGTCATGCAGGTAGGGCGCACTCGCGCGCAGCCCCCACAGAGGCGCAGTTTTCATGTCTCTCACATCAGCGGCGGACTGGGCGATGCCATCTCCCAGAGCCCCCATGTCATGCAGGAGCAGGTCTGAGAAAAGCCAGACCTCCTGGCGGTCGAGCGCGGCTATTTTATGGGGGCCTGTGATCATCAGCGGCACGTGGCAGACGGCGCATCCGGTGTTTTGAAACACACTCCGTCCAACCGCAGCAGAGTTCGACAAAGGCAGTCGCGGCGGCGCACCAAGGAAACGCATGAAGTCAGCCACACGGTCAATGTCTCCCCTGCCTGTCGTGGGATCGACGACATCCTCGGGATCCACCACGGTGTCATATTGTGCGAGGAGCTGCGCATTGCCATTGGGTGCGTTTTCAACCGGAAAGAGACGGTTGGTGATGCCCATTTCATTGAGATAGGCATCTCCGGCAAAGCTCAGCACCGTGGCTTGCTGCGCCTTCCAGCCAAAGCGGCCGATCAGCATCTTGCCTGTGGCCGGGTCCGCCACCCTGGCCACTTTTCCCAGCACACCATCCATGGGGGTACGCCTGACATTTTGCAGAATTTGATCGTCCGGGATGGCTTCGACCAAGCCCAGGCCGAAGAGCGGGGTGGAGTTTCGATGCGCCACCACGTTGGCCTCCTGCGGCACCACTTCATGCAGAGCGGGGCTGATCTCCATTTCCTGCTGCAGAGAGCCGCCCAGAGACGTGAGCGGATTAAAGCCCCCGCCGTCGGTGCGGCCAAAGCGTGTCACATTGATGGGGCCTGCACCGCCTGTGGCAGGCGCGTTGTGGCAGGTGACGCAGGAGCTGCGATTAAAGATGGGCCCGAGACCGCCAGTCTCTGTTTCCGTGTCTTCAAAGTCATCCTTTCCATCCAGAAAGGCGGCCAGCTGAGCCCTCGTGAGCCCCGGCAGCGGATCACCAAACTGTGGCTTTGCGGCATTTGTCGGCGGTGGCGTAGTGTGCGGCGGATGCTGAGCCCGGTGCGCGGGGTGACGGGGCGGCATTTGAGCCACGGCATGCGTCTCAAGAGAGCATGCCGTCAGGAGCGCAAGATAAGAGGTGAGACGTGTCGCTTTCATGGCAGGATGGGTTGGCTGCAATCACGCCCATGCGTGATATCGTTGATCTTGGAAATCCCCTGCCTCAAAATTCGTTACTCACTTTTTCCAACACACACCATGACCCTGAAAATCATCATCAAGTACCTGCTCAGCGCCGGCATCATCACACTCGTAAGCGAGATGGTGAAGCGGAGCGACAAGCTGGGTGCGCTGCTGGCAGCGCTGCCGTTTGTGAGCATCATCACGCTCTTCTGGGTGCACCATGAGAGCGGTCCGGAAGTGCGGGCACAAAAGACGGCAGACCACATGTATTACATCTTCTGGTATGTGCTACCCACGCTGCCGATGTTTCTGCTCTTTCCCGCGTTTCAGCGCTGGTGGGGTTTTTATGGTGCCCTGGGCGGCAGCGCAGTGCTGACGCTGCTGCTCTTTGCGCTGCTGCGCGCCGTCAGCGCACGATTTGGCCTGATGCTGTAAGGCTGCGGGCTTGACGGGTGTCGCAGCCGCGTGCTTGATCCGGCATGAACACCAACCACTGTCGCTGGGGCATCCTGGGTGCCGCCTTCATCGCCCGCAAAAACTGGCAGGCCATCCGTGATGCCGGAAACGCCACACTGGTGGCGGTGGCCAGCCGTGACCTCCTGCGTGCGCAGACCTTCATTGATGAATGCCAGAGCAGCGCTCCGCATGCGGTCGTGCCGGAGGCCATGGATGACTACAACGCGCTGCTGGCACGCAGGGACATCGACGCCGTGTACATCCCGTTGCCCACCGGCCTGCGCAAGGAATGGGTCATCCGCGCCGCAGAGGCCGGCAAGCATGTGCTGGCGGAAAAGCCCGTGGGTGTGCATGCGGCCGATGTGGCGGAGATGATCGCCGCGTGTGAAAAGCATCGCGTGCAGTTTATGGACGGCGTGATGTTCATGCACGGCCGCCGCCTGCAGAAGCTGCGCGATGCAGTGGACCTCGATGTGGGGCCAGTGCGCCACATTGCCACCCAGTTCAGCTTCATGAGCGACGATGAGTTTCAGCGCAGCAACATCCGTGCGCACGGCAAGCTGGAGCCACTGGGCTGCCTCGGAGATCTGGGCTGGTACTGTCTGCGCTTCACGCTTTGGGCCATGAACTACGCCACCCCATTGCAGGTGACAGGCCGCATCCATTCGGAGACGCAGCAGACGGACGACACGCCTCCTGTGCCGCTCGAGTTTTCCGGCGCGCTGACCTTTGCGGATGGCGCCAGCGCGTCCTTTTACTGTTCCTTCACCACCACGAATGCGCAGTGGGCCATCGTGAGCGGCGGCAAGGGGCTGCTGCAGGTGTCCGACTTTGTGCTGCCCTTTCATGGCAGCGAGACGAAGTACAGCCTGACGCGCTCCGATTTTATGCTGGACCGCTGCCAGGCCAGCATGCACGAAGGCCGCAAAGTCGAAGTGATCGACGAGCCAAGCAGCAACGCCCCGGGCTCGCAGGAGTCCAACCTGTTCCGCACTTTTTCTGAACTCGTGCTCTCCGAAAAACTGGATGCTCACTGGCCGCGCATCAGCCTGCTGACGCAGCGCGTGCTGGATGCCTGTCTGGCGTCTGCGCAGGACGGCGGCAGAACAGTGAAGCTGGATTTTTAGTCAAAGATCCAGCACCTTGTCCATACGGCGGGCCACATCTGCCAGATAGTCCCAGTCTCCGGCCTTCACCTCGGCGGCGGCCCAGCCGGTGTAGTTGATTTTGGCCAGCTCTGCGCGGACGGCTGGCCAGTTGACACTGCCCTCTCCGAGCGGTGCGTCAAAGCCTTTGCGCATGCCTTCCTTCATGGCGCGCTCGAGGTCGTATTCCTTCACGTCCAGCTTCAGGCTGCGTTTTCCCAGCACTTGCGCCCAGTGCTCCGCCACGCCCCAGCGCATCATGTTGCCGATGTCGAAATGCACCTGCACCCAAGGGCTGCCAACGTCATCGATGAACCGCGCCATGTCGAAAGCGCTGATGAGAAAGGTGTTCCAGACGTTTTCGATGAGAATGCGAACGCCTTGCTTTTCTGCATGCACAGAGGCCCGCTTCATGCGCGCCACTGATGCATCCCATGTCTGCTGCAGCGGCTGGTCCTGCGGATAGTCCAGCACCACGAGCATGGAATCTCCACCCAGCTTTTTCGTCAGATCAATGCCTGACTCAAGTCCTTCGCTTCGTCCGCCCACGGTGCCGTCGATGATCAGTCCGCTCTCCTTGCTGGCGGCGATCCATTCGTTCGCGTTCTGCTCGGTTACATGCCCTAGCAGGCTGGGCTCCACACCCTCATAGCCGCAGGCCCGAAGCTTTTTGAAAGCCTCCGCCAGAGGCATCCCCTGCGCGGCTTTTTGCGCCATGCCCCACTTGAGCGACTTGCGGATCTTTCCAGTGAAGCTTCCAGCGAGAAGCACCGCAGAAGGTGCAAGCATGACATGGCTGCACAGCACGGAAGTTTGATGAATGAAGCAGCGGCGTTTCATGTCATGCACAGATCGGCGATTAAATCAGCCCCCTTTACCAAGGGGCAGTGAAAGCACGATGCCATCACAAACCGGGCTTGCTGTCGAGTCGGAAAATGACTGGCCCCATGCACTTCCGCCTAGCAGGCATCAGCATCACTTTTGAGTCCGCGTGAGGCAAGTCGGCTCAGACCAGTTCCAAAACTGCGGCTCCAGAAGCTTCGCATAATTTTGCGGAGCGGAATCCAAGTGGCTATGGGCACCATTCTTGTCAGCCTTTACGACACCTTTGAGATGACCTGCCTTGATGGCAGCGGCAACAGCCTCGTGGTCGATGCTCCAAGTGTAGAGCACACCGCCTTCGGCGACACGCATCAAGAAGAGAGAGACTGGTCCGGCCTTTTTGACATCGCGTTCCTTGGCGACTGCGAAGCAGAGCTTGACCTTGGAGTCGGCCGAGGCACGGCGAATGGCCAACTCGACGGGCTTGTCCTCTTTGTTGCCGGGCTCTGTCATGAGAATCCTGCCCTGCACAGAGTCAGTTACGGCAAATTGCACGGCGTCCTCCTCTTTTTCATTCACTGTAGTCCAGGCACCATTCCAGTCAGCGACATCAAGAGCGACCGGCCTGAGGCCAAAGTCTTCATCCACGGTCGTTTCGGGACAGGAAGTGAGGAGGCAGGCAAGCAAAACGGCGGTCAGAACGCGCAGCATGAGAGTCATGGCCGTGGCGGAGTGGGGGGCGGGGTTGACGGGAGCTGGTCACGCAGTTGGCTGGTGGCTCCAGGCGGCAGAGAAAGAGAAATGCCGCTGCTGCGCGCATCACTGCTTTCCGGAGGCGCGGCGATGTCAGACGGCGGTTTCGGTACCGGAATGGCTTTGGGCACAGCAGACTCTCCAGGAGCGACTTTGACCCCAGGCACACTCGAAGGAGGAGCCTTGGCCTGTTGGGGCGCCAGCACTTGTTTGGCGGGCACGGGTACAATGACAGACGGATTTCCAGCCGCCTCCAAAGGTGCAGGCACATGCTTTTTTTGCCAAAGGGCGGAGCCAGAGAGATGGGCGCACATGGCCCCGATGACCATGGAACCGCTCAGAAACACGGCGGCCTTCAGCCACAGGGGCACATCCTCTCGCGGAATGAGATGAGCGGGCAGCGTGGGGGGGACATTCGCGGCAGCAAGCGCCCAGTCAGGCGCATCTGGTGGCGAAGGCTCGCTTCCGCCGTTGCGGAAAAGCAGCTCGGCAAAGCCGATGGTTGGCTCGTCTCCGCCCCTGGCTGCGCCTCCAGATGTGAGGGCTCCCGGAGCTGCACGGGATGATTCAGCGACCAGCGGCACCGAGACCTCAGGCTTCACAGGCGGTTTGGCGACGGGCACAGTCTGAGCGCGAGTCTTTGCCACAGGTTCTGCAACGCCTGTGCGCACAGGCTCGCTGGCTTTGGGTGCGGGGTCACGATGCTGAATGATGCGAGCGTAACGGGCGAGAAAGTCGCTGCGCTGGGAGGGCTTTGCCTCTGCCATCTTGGCGACTTCGTCATCAAGCAGTCGCGCAACAGTTTCGCGCTCACGCGTATCTGGGCGCGGTTCGGCGTGAACACCAAGAGGAGACACAAAGCCCAGAAGGAATTTGCACATGGCAGCAAGCCAGCCGCCATGCCATGGCGTGGGCGTCGTGCCTCGCGCAGGAGGCAGCAGCACGGCGGGGTCGCAGCCCCTGCCAGACATGGATGCAAGCGTAGGATGCGCGCGTACAATGACATTGAAGGCCGGCCACTCGTTGAGCTTGGAAACAAGCAGCTTCGTGCTGCGTGAGTCCTCACGCGCGAATCCGGTGAGCAGGAAGATGTCTTCCAGCCGCAGCTTGCTGGAGGGAAGAGTGGAGCGTTCGAGCTGAGTCAGCGCAGTGTCGAGCCCGGCAAGCACAAGGTAGGCCTCCTGCACTTCCAGGCACTGCCGCTCCCGCAAGAGCTCAGCGAGGCTGATCCCCTCGGCGACTTCTTCCGCGAGACAGGTGATTTCCTCGGCCTCATTCACGAGCGCCAGAGTTATGAGACACGAATTGTCACGCTGCTTGGTGATCTTGAAGGCGGACTCATCCGCCTGTTTCACACTTGCATGGGAAATTCGGGCAGGCGGAACCTGCTCAATTAGAACGGAACGGCCTGTCTTGGTAAGCGTGCCGCGCATGCTGTAGGGGTTGGCCATGTCGAGGCGCTGGCTCTGAATGCGAACCAGATTGACCATGCCACGTGCGACATCCTGATAGCCAGCCAGCAGCGGAGCGAGCAGAGCACGAGGTTTGTGCGCCGTGGGTATTTCCCCGGAAAGCTGCTGGGGCGCAAGTTTGTGCAAACTGGCGCGCAACTCACGCATGGCCGCGATGACACCGCCACCTGCACAGGAAAGGCAGGCGCTGAGAAGTTCGGCAAAATCTGCCACTGCAAGGCTGTGGTCCGGCAGCATGCCGCCCTGTTCCACAAGGAAGGTGCGAAGAGCTTTGCCCTGCTTTTCAAAACCGGCCTTCAGGGCACGCTTTTTGCCATCGCTGTTGCTGAGCACATTGAAGTCAGCCGCCAGCACCTGGACAGCCTGCGATGCGGTTTGCACAATTCTCAGGTTATCGAGAGGGGATTCGGCAAGGAACTCGCCTCTCTCACACAGTGCTATGGCAGTCTCCAGCGCCCGGGTGGCGATCATGATGGCAAGCCAGCCTGGAATGTCCTGAAGCCGGGCGAGATAGGTCCTCAGAGCCTCTCCATCCACATTGCCGGTGATATAAAAGGGGTTTCCTTCGTCTTCACCAAATTCGATCATGCGGGCGAGCCCGGGGTGGCCTCGTTTTTGCAGTGTTTTGCAGCCTTCCTCAAACGCAGCTCGGCTTTGCAGGGGCTCCAGCAGCACATGGCAGTGGACGTACTCCATCCGCTGGATATCAAAGGCCAGCACCGCCACCTGCTCGGAGTTGCGGACCAGCTCGACGTTGTTGCCGTCGACGTCTTGAACGATTTGATAATGTCTGAATAGACTCGGCTCCGACATGGGGGGCTGTTTTGAGGAGGAATGGCCGACTATCCTTCCATGCGACGGATGTTCAAGCCAGCGTTTCCTCGTAAGGTGAATAACAAATGGCGTGCCAAAACTTGCCCGTTCCTTTTGTTTCGGGCACATTTTGAGCAAATGCACCGCCCCGTCACCTCCCTCCTGGCAAGCCTCCTGCTCATTTTTCCACTGGCGGTTTTTGCCCAGACACCGCCAGAGGATGATTCACCCTCTAAAATCCGCGTGTCACTGCTGCCCGGCACGCCGGATGTGGACGCTGCCACGCAGGCTGTGCTGACGGATTGGCTGACTCAATTTCAAAGAACCATCTACCGGATGAAAATCCGTGATTATTTGCAAATGGTTGACTGGGACGCCCTCATTGAGGCCACCTACGCCGGTTCTGCCGTCCAGCCAGACCTTTCCAAAAAGCTTTTGCTCAAAAAAGCCATGATCCTGACCAGCGAGCGCATGTTTCCGGTCATGCGCCCGTTTTTTCTGTTTCTGGACGCCGAGATACGTCGCATTGATGTTGATGGCGACAAGGCGGTGATCATCGCAAGAACCCACGATGAGGGCGGCTCCGAATTCAAGCTGCGCTGGTGGCTGCAGCGCCATGGCAGCCACTGGCAGATGACAGATTATGAAAACATCACCGTCAGCACCCGTTTTTCAGCGCTTTTGCTGATGGGGTTCCAGGCGGCATCATCACCAGAGGGACTCAGCAAGGAACAGGCCTCAAAATTTATACAAATGGGCATAGCGATGCAGGATGGTGAAATCGACAAAGCCTACACGCTCGTCAAAGAACTCGACGCCTCCAAACTGCCTGCGGTGCTCACAGAGGTATTTCTGGCTGCCAAGCTAGGCGTGCTTTCCCAGATGGATGGCAAAAAGGACGAACTCGAGACCGCTTTGCGCGATCTGGAAAAAATAGCGCCTACCAATCCCGTTCTTTTTTTGATGCGCACCGCGACCAGCTACGATGCGTCAGACTATAAGAACACCATCCTTTGGGCGAAAAAAATTGGCGCCAGCGTGGGCCATGACGAGGACACATGGTCCATGCTTGCGGACTCTTATCGTGAGCTTAAAGAAGACAAAGAATACCTCGCTGCCAGTGAGGGCTGGGTAGCGGACTACCCCAACTCGCCAACGGCGCTCTGGAATTTTTGGCAGGCCCTGCCCGAAGCTCAGCGTGAGGGCAGGATAAAACCCTTGCTGGAGAAAATCACCCCTGCTGAAGACGGGCTGGTGGAATTTGCAGACAATGCCATGATTGAAGATGACGCAGCAGCCATGAAAATGACCATCAGCGTCATGCAGGCGCGAAAGCTGGCACCTGAGACGGTTGATGAATTTCAATCCAGTCTCAAAATGATCCTGGATGCCCAAAAAAGCACACCCGAAAAAAGGAAATAGCAACAAAGTCGCAGCCGCTGCCCTCTGCGCAGCGGACGTGACACACGTCATTTTTATGCTGTCGGCTTCCATGCTGCTATGGCATCGGGAGAGCGGGATTTCATACCGAGACGCTGGGTGGTGAACTCATCGGGCAGCAGAATCTCGGTTGCTGTGTTAAAGCCAAGAGAGCCTAGAAAGTGCGTTTCAGTGCGTTCTGCTGACTCCGCCAGCCAGGCAAAAGCACGGTGGTAGTGGCTCAGAAAGGTTTCCACATAGGGGGCGATGCACTCGGAAGTGCGTGATGCCATCTGCATGCCGATGCCGCGCATGCTGGCAGCATCTGCCAGGGTCATCGAAACCCCCGGCATCTCCGGCATAGGCATGGGCATGAGATGCTGGTTCAGGCTCACAGTCTTGCCGTCATCCGTGAAAGGAAACGGCGCGCCGTCCATGGTGGCTGTGATCTGGCGCAGGAGGTTGAACATTTTCGGCACCACCGACTGCAGCGCAGTGAGAAAAGCACTGGGGTCATCCACGTTTGCAAACTTGGTCGTGAGAGTCTGAAAAGCAAAAAACGAGATCAGCAGCTCACGGAATGACCGCAGCGCACCGCTCATGGCCTCATAGATGGTGACCCAGGCGGTCAGGTCACGACGCCGCACACGCAGCCATTCACTGAGCTCTGCGGGATCGCTCCACCAGAGCATGCCAAGCGCTGCGGCAAACCGGCGTTCAAGCACCCGCTCACGCTCCTGCAGCGGGCCCTCCATATGCTCCATGACCATGCGCTGGCAGCTGGCTTCCTCATAGAGGGTGCTCGAACTGGCATCCCGCGTGCCGAACTGCATTCTTGAAACGCTGAATCCCGCGAGGCTGAGCGTGGCGGCAGCCTCGAGATCACGACGGCGCTGCCAGGCCTGGTTCCATTCCTGCAAGGCCACTTTGAACTGAGGTCCCCAGACACTGACTTCCTCGCGCACCTGCAGAATCTCGCGCTTGAGTTCAGAAAGCGTCGTGGCGCTTGTGGGAGTGCTGCCCAGACCGCACATCGTGCGCTCCGGGTGGGCCAGCCCGCCGAAATAACGGCGGATGACCAGCAGCGCCTCCTCCTCGTTCCGGTTTTGATGAATCGCCTCATCATCTCTCACCATGCGGTGCTCATGCAGGTTCAAGCCCAGCCCATGCTGGTAATAGAAGCAGGTCACCTGCCGGGAGAGATCCACAAATTGACGCAAAGCCGATGCAGCAGGCTGTGCATGGGACAAATGGGCAACGATCGCCTCGCCCTTCGCAGCAGGCTCATCTGCCTGCTTCACGGCAAGCACCTCTCCCGCATCAGCACGGGCCAAAGCACGCTCCTTTGCCTGGGCAGCCACATGGCGTGCCATGAGCAGAGAAAGATTCTCCGGAAGGTGATGCTGGCTGATGCCGCTGCTTATTTCCTGCTGCGCCACCTCCCATGATCTGCGAAGCAGGGAAAGCTTTTGCTGCATGCGCAGGTTCATGGCCTCGCCGATGACATTGGAGCAACAACGCACCGCCAGACGCTGCATGCTCCAAATCGTGGCGGCACTGACAAGCCGGGCGGCCAGGGCAAAGACCATGAAAGGGATTTTAGCCACCCACATCCAGCTCCGCATGAGCCTGCGCCACAGATGGTGCCATTCGGGTTCACGCTGCGGAGTCAGATAAACGTAAACCTCCCATGGATTGCGCTCGAGTGCAGCGCGGAAAAACCAGGCGTTAATTTCCCGAACAGCGTGCACCAGAGGGGTGCAAAGGCCGCCCGCATTGTGGCTAAGCTCCTGCACCAGCAGACCGCCAAGCTCGCGGGCGGTGATCACTGACACCACCGGCAGGCCGAGGTGCAGCACCGTCTGCCCGCTGAGGAGGCCTGACAAGCCGCCCAGCATGGAGCTGCGGACTGTGACTGTGGTGTCCAGCCAGACCTGCACGGGGGGCTGAGCACGCAAATGCCAGCAGAGCAGATGGATGAGCTCAAAAAGCTGCGGCTGTGTGGCAGGACTGACCTGCACCGCCACCTTTGCAGGCTTTGACCGTGGCAGCAAAGGCCGAAGCATGAACCCCCAGGTTATGCCCATGAAGACGAACTTCAAAAGCTCCGAAAGCATGCGCCAGAGCCCCCATTCGGCCCAAGTCCTGTGGCTGACGATCAGCCAGAACTGCCAGCCTATCCATGCCAGCAGCCCTCCCACCAGCAGCAGGTAACAAAGCTGAAGAGCCAATGCGCAGGTGGCGGAAAACAGCAGCAGCCCAAAATGCAAGGGCCCACGCCACGGTGCGATGCGCACCGGCTGTTCGGGCCGTTGTAGAGTGACTGTGGGGGCGGGCATGAAAATCTGGGATAACTGAAAGCGGCATCCCTCCTCATAATTAACCCCTTTAAATATGGTAATTCTAGTTAATTGTTGACGTTTAGAGGGGTTTTAGGTGCATTCTGAAGACAGGTTTAGCCACCTTGAGTCGTTCCTCTGCAATGAAGCGGCTCTGTATTCTGGCCTTGGGAATTGTCGCGCTTACCGCCGCCGCAGCTTCACGCCCTCCAAATCTTGTCTTCATACTGACTGACAATCAGGGAGCTTGGACGCTGGGCTGCTACGGAAACCCGGAGATCCGCACACCTAACATCGACAGGCTCGCGGCTGAAGGCATCCGCTTCACACACGCGCTGAGCAGCAATCCGGTATGCTCGCCCACAAGGGCCACATTTCTCACAGGACTGCTCCCATCCCAGCATGGTGTGCATTCTTTTCTGGATCCCAAGTTCATGATGGGCCCGGAAGCCTACAATACGCTGCAAGAGTTCACATCTCTGGGCGAAGTTTTACAAAAGGCGGGCTACACCTGCGGACTGAGCGGCAAATGGCACCTGGGAGCGAACATGACACCAAGCGAAGGCTTCACCACCTGGACGACGAAGCCAGACGGCAGCACGCAGGAATTTTATGACCAGAAGGTCATCGAAAACGGCCAACTCCGGGTGGAACACGGCTACACCACGGACTTCTGGACACGCAAGGGCGTGGAGTTCATAGCAGCAAACAAAGACCGGCCCTTCTTCCTTTACCTCGCCTACAACGGCCCCTACTCCCTAGGCCGGCTGATGCTCAACAAGGCTCAAAACCGTCATGCGGACTACTACGCGGACAAACCGCTGCACTCATTTCCCCGCGATGCGATGCACCCCTGGCAACATGACAACAAGTCTTTTCACAACACCGACGCCGCGCGCCGCCGCATGGCCAGTGAGGTGAGCGGTGTGGATGATGGCGTGGGTGAGATCATGGCAGCGCTGGCAGCCAATGGCCTGGACGATAACACGCTGGTTGTTTACACCAGCGATCAGGGCTGGATGGGCGGCCAGAACGGCATGTGGGGCATGGGGGACCACTTTCGCCCCATTGGCGCGCATGAACTGATGATGCAGATCCCACTTATCTTCCGCCAGCCAGGAACCATCCCTGCGGCTCAGACCTGTGATGCGCTGATAAGCAACTACGACTTCATGCCGAGTGTGCTCAGCCAGCTCGGGCTTGGTGACAGGATGCCAAAGCAGCCGCCATCCCCAGGCCGTGATTTTTCCCCTGCCCTGCGCGGCAAGCCCCTGGCGGATTGGGACAACACCGTCTTCTACGAAATGGAGTCCACCCGGGCCATCCGTACTGCGCGTTGGAAATACGTGGCTCGTTTTCCTTCCGGCCCCTACGAGCTTTATGACATGCAGACGGACCCGCATGAACGCTTCAATCAGTACGGCCAGCCCGGTACTGAAGAGCTCAAGTCGGAGCTTTCCAAGCAGCTGGATTCTTTCTTCAGCCGCTACGCCGCCCCAAAATATGACATCTGGAAAGGCGGCGGATCAAAAGCGAAGAGGCATGCACCATAAGGACCTCGAGGCGCTGAAAAAATCGCAGCCTTATTTGCCCTCAAACCTCTTTCGCAGCTCGTTAAAGTAGCGCCTCACCTGCTCACGGCGAGCAGGCGGCAGGGAGGCTTCGTCCAGCGCGGCTTCCTCAGCCTGAATCGCTTCGAGAGCGGTCTGTGCTGAGCCGCGGGCGGACTTTTCGCTACGGGCACCACCCTCCACACTGCGCACGGTGCTCTGCCCCTCACTGTTCTGCTGGGCGCGCACCACACTTTGTTTGTCAGTTTTCTGCGCGCTTGTAGGAGCACTCTTGAGGTCGGCTTTGCCTTGGCCTGGAGGCAGGCCGGAGCCAGGCATGGTCAGCATGGGAGCATTTGGGTCAGGCGGAACCCCATCACCTTCTATGATAACGATGGGGGCTTTTTCATCAGGCTTGGCTCCACCAGGAATGGGTGCCAGCAGCATCGGCTGTCCCTCTCCAGGCTGGCCTTGCTTGCCAGCCTGCCCTTGCTGGCCCTGCCCCATGCTCATCATGGGCTGCTGCTGCCCCTGGCCTTGTCCATCCTGGGGCTGTTGCATTTGATTTTGCTGCCCCGATTGGCCCATACCGGGGGGATTGAGTGGCTGCTGAAGGTTCTGAGCCTGGCCGTTCTGCTGGGGGCTCTGCTGCCCTTGCTGCTGGGGTGAGGCATCCTGCCCCGCCTGGCTCATCTGTTGCATCGCCCCATTGCTGCCGTCCTGCTGTCCTGCGATCTTGCTGCCCGAATCACGCAACTGCTGGGCAAGCTGCTGCAGCTCCTTGCGCGCCTGTTCACGCAAAGCGAGATCACGCAGCTTGTCGGCAAGTTTTTGGAATTCTGCGCCAGCGCCTGCGGCTTTGCCCTGCTGCATTTGATCTCCAGCCGCAAGAACATTCTGGCCGACGGCACGCTGGCGGTCTTCCTGGTCCGAATGCATCTGCGCGTCCTTGAGCGTCTCGCTCATGCGGTCTCTCGCTTCGGCATTGAGCTGGGGGGATTTGAGCTTGCTGCCCAGCGCCTCAGCCGCCTGCGCTGCCGTCTGAGCATTCTTCGCAGCCACGGCATCCCCAAGATCTGCCGTGTCGGCGTGCTGTCGAAGTGACTCGATGAGTTTTTCCGAAGCCCAGGGTTCCTTGCCATCGCCAAGCTCATCCGCAAGCTTCTCCGCCTCGCGTGCGCGCCGTTCCAGTTCGGCCAGCACATCACGCGCATCCTTGCCTGCTGCATTGGAAAGATCTGCAGCAGTCTTTTGCAGCTTGTCATTGAGCTCATCCAGCTTTTTGGCCTCATCATCCCTCAGCCCCGCAAGCTTTTTCTTTTCCCAGTCTGCCTGCGTGAGCCTCTTCGCTTCTTCTGCGGCTGTGCGCGACATTTCCCCGTCCATCATCAACGCCTCCGAAGGCGGTGAGGTGACGGCGCTGAGGAAAGTGCTTAGCATGGCAACCAGCAGTGGCAGCGCCAGCCAGCGGTCAGGCCTCAGCGGAAGGTCTTGTCTCAAAGAGGCCGGCCATGCCCGCACCAGAACCTCACGCTGGACTTCGATGTGTGCGCGCGCCTCCTCGCCTTCTTCGGCGTTTTTCTCGAACCACCAGGCAGAAGCGAAGGCCTCTCGCCGCCCCGCCGCCTGATCCCACAAGGCCAGCGCGCTGAATTCACCAGGCCTCTGCCACCATGCGTAGCCAAGGCAGCCGGTCAGCCACACTAAAAGCCCCGCCCATGGGGAGAAAACTGCACCTGACCCGCGTAGCGCAGCGAGCATGAGCAAAACAAGCCCCAGAGAGGCGGGAATGAGCGTCATGCGCAGCACTGCAAGCCATCGCCTGAGCGTCACCCAGACCTGTACACGCTGGGCCACTGAGGCAAAGGCCTGGGCGGAGGATGCAGTCTGACTCATGCCTGGCATTACACCCTAAAACGCAGGTGGGGCCAAGCATTTTGAAGCCCCCGGCCTGAATTCCTTGGCGGACAAAGGAACACCGGAGCCGCATGGCCCGCCGCTCACTCTGTTTTCGTTTTTTGAAACCAGCCCTTCATCTTGCCCAGAAGCCCTTTTTTCGGCTCACTCTCCACCGCATCAGGCGGGGGCAGCAGAGCGTTGGGCTTGCCAGCGGCAGCCGGGATGGCCCTGGGAACAATGGTTTCAGGCATTCCTGCAAACTGGGCAGCTTCGTCAAAGCTGGCGCTGTAGTCACCGAACCGCGCCTGCTCGAGGTAGTGGGAGGCGCTGTCAGGCAGGATGCGTGGCTGCACAAAGATCATCATCTCCCGCCTTTCCTTGGCCTTGCTGGTGCTGCCGAAAAGGTTTTTGACAATCGGGATGCGGACCAAAAAAGGCAGGCCGCTTTTGTTATTGGTGTCACGTTCAGTGATGAGCCCGCCAAGCATGGCCGTGGCACGATCAGCCACGATGAGGCTGTTGGCCATGCCCTGTTCCGAAATGTTGGGCACCTGGTTGCCGCTGATGGTGGTGTAGTTCGAGATGTCGTTGTTTTGCTGCTTGAACTCCAGCATGACTTCCGCGTCGTTGAAAATGTGCGGTGTGATGTCGAGCTGCAGGCGCACGGGAATGTACTGTGTGGTGGATGTGAAGCCACCGCCAACCACACCGCTGGTATAGCTCTGGCCGGCGATGGCCACCTGCTGACCGATGTAAATGCGCGCAGGCTGATGGTTGAGAGTGGTAAGCGTGGGCTTTTGCAGCACATGAAATCGCTTGGTGCTTTCCAAGGTCTGGAGAAAGACATTCAGGTTCTTGTTGATCTGACCGTAGGCAGTCAGCCCTCCCAGAGTGGCCGGACCTCCCGCAGCCAGAAAACCGGCCATGTTTTTCAAATTGGATGGATCGGCAAAAGCCGTTCCCTGAGTGTTGAGAACTCCGCCGACAAGCCCGTCGTCACCCACCTGCTTGAGGGTTTGAATCCAGTCGAGGCCAAAGTTAAAATTGTCGCTTAGCGTAAACTCGCCGATGATCGCGGAAAGCAGAATCTGCCGTGGGCGCACATCGAGTTCTTCCGCGAGATCCTGCAAGGCTTTGATCTGATCTGGCGGCCCGCTGGCAAAAAATTTTGAACTGGCCGGATCCGCTATGACCAGCGTGTTGGCGATGAGTATGCTTATGGGCTTTCTGGTGATCTGCAGATCTGTAGCGATGCTGCCTGTGCCAAACCCCTGCCCCGCAGCTCCTCCACCAGACAATGCGCCACCACCCTGAATGCCAGCGCCCACGTTCGTGCCCCCACCTGTGCCCAGTGCAGCTCCCGCACCGAAAGATTGGGGAATATTGGCAGGCTGCGCTGGCGCAGATGACTGCGATTTCTGCTGCGATTCCAGACTGTTGTCCTGCTGCCGGGGGTCGTTTCTCATCAACGCCTTCTCGGCGATGCTCAGGAATACGGAGAGATCGAGGTAGTTGAGCTTGCGTGAGAAGTAACGGCTGGCCGAAGCTTCTGCATCCAACTCCCGCACCAACGCCTCGATTTTTTGCAGGTCGAGCGGGCGGGCCACAACGACAATCGTATTGGTTCTGGCAACTGCCTGCATGAGAGGCCTGGCCGTATGCTGTGCCATGCCTGAAACTTGCACGGCTGCTGCAGCCGTTGATGCCGCGCCAGGATCACTCGCGCCTTCAGCAGACCGTCCGGCAGAAGATTTGTCGAGTCCAAGCAGCACCTCAAGCTGCTCGACAACCTCCTGGGCCTCAGCACGCTCAATACGGATGCTTTTCTGCACGGTTTCCACCGGTGGCTGATCTACCTGACGCGAAAGTTCAAGATAGGCGCGAATGGTCTGCGAGGCTTCGGTAATGACCAGCGACTGCGAGTTTGGCACGGCCAAAATCCGGCCATAAGGGTGCAGTGGAATGATGGTTTGAAATGCCGTGCTGGCTTCTTCCGCCCCCAGATGGCTAAGCTGAAGCACATGCGTCACAACCTGATCCGAATCAGGCAGATCTTCCGCCCTCAGAATCATCGGCACGTTTTGCGCAGACGGAAGGCTGCCTCCCTCCGTGGCGATCAGCTTGAAGAGATTGCCCCCGCTGGGCACCAACGCATAGCCGTGCATGAGCAGCCCCTTTTCGATGATAGCCCGATATTCCTCGTCGCTGAATTCACCAGGCACATCAATGGTGACAACGGCATTTTCCAACCCGCGGTCACGTAAGACTTTGCGACCGGTGACACGAAAGTATTCAGCCAGCACTTCAGCAACCGGCGTAGCCGTGAAACTGATCAGATTGCCCCCAGAGCCGCTGGTCGCTGACTGCACAGGGGGAGGGTTCAGGCCTGCAGGCGGGAGAGGACCGGGCACCGCAGGCCGTGCTGGAATCTGCGCCTGCACTCCGGCGAGGGAAAACAACGCGATGATAAAAAGTGACAGTGCTGAGGAGTTCATAAAAGAGGGGCGGCGGTCATCTGGTAGCGGCATCATCGTGAGGGGGCTTGCGCGCCAGCAACGACCGGCGCATGCAGGCGGCTGAAGCTGATCAGAGCCACCACACTGGCAGGATCGGCGGCATCGGGCGTCACCTTGAGCTCCGTCACCAAGCAGAAAGCCTCAGGAGAAAGAAGCTGGTGAATCCAGCGGAACAACGCAGGCAGCCCTCCGCGCACTGTGAGTGTCACAGCCACCTCATTTTGAAACTCCGTCCTGACCAGCTCATGCAGCTTTTTTTTCTGCACCACAAGCCCCTGTGCCGCAGCCGATGCCAGCAGGTCTTCGAGCAGTTCCTGGCTGGCCACGCTTTCACTGGTCATCGGTGGCTGCGAAGCCCGCAACCATTCCAGGCGCTGCTGCCAGAGCCCCGCCTCGGCCAGCAGAGCCGAGGCCTCCATTTGCCGGAGTTCAAGCGCCTGCTCGCGACGATCAATGCCATGCTGAAGTCGCAGCAGCTGACGAGACAGCAAAGCGCCTGTGCATACCGCAACCAGCACGCCCAGAATCATGATCAGCCGCTTTTCACTGGCCTTCATGGCTGACACCTCCCGAATCAAGAGTCCCTTCCGCGCGAAAATCCGCACGATTGTCTTCGCGGATCGCAGGCACAGGAAAATTCCACACGTAGTGTTGCAACGCAGAGCATGCCGTCAGCTTTCCTTTGAACTCAAGGGCATGGTTCACAGTTGTAGCCTCTCCGCTCACCATGATTTTGCCGTCTTCAAACCCGAACTCCTTCAGCCGAATGCCTTCGTCCGGGAGAAGCGCCACGATCTGATGAAAAATCTCCACAGGATACATGTCAGGATTGATGGCTCCCTCCATCGCCAGCCACTGAGCCTGGGCCTGGGCCACCCGATCGATTTCAGGCTGCCGCATGGCGAGCTCTCTTTCGGCCTGTTGCAGGCCGCCGTCCCGCCCCTGCAAGCGCAGCCACCACGCCCCAAAAAAACACAGATACATGATGGCCGCAGCAGCAAACAACAGCAGTCTGGCATGCCGAGTTTGCTTTTGTCTCCGTAGCACCGCCACTTGCAGCGGCACCAGGCCACTCGCGGCTGCAGGCGGACGTGGGTTGGGGCGAGGCTCCTTGATCACGGATGCCTCCACAAAGAGGCAGGCTAGTTGTGGCACGAAATCGCTCTCGCATGCTGTCCAAACATGAATGACCGCAGGCTCCTCCATGAAGTCATGAGCCTGAAGAGCAGCACAAAGATCACGCAGCTCAAAAGCCGCATCCACATCCAGAACACGTGAAGCCAGAACAGAAGCATGAAGCAGCATGCCATCCCGGGTAAAGGCTGCGACATAGCGCCCCATTTCCATCCATAAAGCAGCACCATTCTCTGGTAGAGGCAGCATGCGGACAGTGGGTTCAAATCTTTCCGCAGTGCTGCTCCAGCCCTCTGAAAACAAGGTTTCTTCTGTCAGAGCCAAAGTGGCCACCAGAGACCTAGGCCCCTTGCGCAAAACAGTCCAGTGCATGCACAAGGAAGCGTCTCCACTTCCTAACACCCCCAGCGCCTCCCAGCGCAAAGCCACGGCTTCTTGATCTACGCTGTCCTGGCTCAGACACCAGAAAGGAGCGCTGTCAAAGGCCAGCATCTCGACTCCCATCAACGCTCCGCCGGTTCGTCCTGAGCGCTGCCAGACGCCGTCCTCGCAAGCCCAGATTTCGCGGGCCTCTTCTCCTGGAAAGCAGAGGGAATGTCCTGCCGGCTGCACCAAAGCCTTCTTCACGGCCCCCTTTCTCCTTTCACGGGAAATTCGCTCCACTCAATCATGCGCGGAGCGCCCTCTTTAGTGTCCAGGACTACTGCAATGCCACAAAGGGCATCTCCTGCCATGCCAATGCTTTCGACATGCCTTGTCGTTCCCTGCAGAGTCAGCTGCGGCAGAAGATCTGCCCGGGCTCCTGCTGCCCCTCCTAAAAGAGACATGACTGATTCAAGACTCCGGAATGGAACATCATCAGCCGTATGAGGCAGCCTGTCCGGACCATTGCGAGCACTCACCACCTGCTCAGCCGTTTCCAATGTTGTTCCAGAGACGGCTGAGAGAACTTCCGCAGATGCCGTATTGACGTCCAGCAGGCCGTTGCCTCGGAGAGTAAACCAGTCACGCCAGCCAGGCTTTACCGCATCCAGTTCATCCGCTCTTGCCACAAGCCCCACTTCGGAGAAGTTGCTGAAAGGACGGTTCAGCGGCAGTCCCGAACGGCCCTGGAGGTCATAGTCCACCTTTTCAGCACTGCCGGGGCGGCGTTTCAAGTCGTCGGCATCCGTCCAGTCCATGAAGCTGGCGGCGATGTCCTGAGCATCGGCAAGTGTCAGCCCCCAGGACATAAAAACACGCTCCAGCAGCGGCAGTTTGTCTGGCGTCAGCAATGCGTTGAGGTTCAGCTTGCGCTCCTCGGTGCTCAGTCTGGCTTCATACCCTTCGACTCCTGCCACGCTGCTCCGCAGCAGCGGATCTCCGGCTTTTATCAGCGGATGCGCGGCCACAGCAATCCCTTTTTCTGCGAGCTGCCGTGCGCGAGTGCGGCTTGTGCGTGCATACTGCATTTCACCATGCTCTCTGGACATGACGGCAGTGGTGATGACCAGAAACGAAAGCACCGCAGTCAGGCACAGCACGGCCAGCAGCACCGAACCGGCAGCAGCAGGCTGTTTGTGAAATTGGCAGACATATGTCACGATCACGAATGGGCATGCATCAGGCGGCATGCTCAAGTTACGGAATCTTCACATTCAAACGATGGCCCAGCTTCCGAACAGCCGGGCAGCGGCCTTCAATCGCCCGGGTGTCGGCAACAGTTCTGTCACATTTCCACCCCGCTCAGTCTCGCGCCTTCAATACTCCCACCATGTCCAGCTTTCGCAGCATGCGCCCCACCACCATGAAAGAAGCGCAGGATGCCGCCCCCACCACCAGAACGGCCATCGTGTAAGTATGCACGCTGATGACCAGCGGCATCCGGATCGTTTCAGTGCTCACGCTGGCAATGATGAAGGTGGCCAGACCTTTGCCAAAAAAAAGCCCCGCAGGGAGCGCTGTGAGGATGAGCAGCAGCAGCTCCCCGAGCAGGACTCCAGCCACTTCCCTCTGAGTGAAGCCTATGACACGCAGCGTCGCCAGATCCCGGCTGCGCTCTGAGAGAGCGATGCGGGCGCTGTTGTACACCACACCGAAAGCCACCACGACGGCCAGCACGAGATAAAGCCTGCGCAGGATGCCAATGCTCTGCCCTGTCGTGCTGCGGAAGGATTCCAGCTGGTCTTGTTTGACTAGCGTGATGGCGATGCGCGGCGTGTCCTTCACCGCACGCATGAAGTCAGTCCAGCGGGCTGCGTCCACTGTCATGTAGGCGCCGCTCACTGTGTCCCCCTCATGCATGAGGCGGTGCAGGGCATTGATGTCCATGAAAGCGGAGATGCCGGCAAAATCCTCCAGAAAGCCCCGGATGGGCACGCCAATGGATTCACGCCGGCCTTCAAGGCTCTCCACCTGAACCACGTCGCCGATGCGCGCACCAAAGATCTTGCCCAATTGCGCGGACATCACGATTCCCTCCTCCGGCAGCACGATGGGGCGGCGTTCTGCGTCCATGAGCCGGTTCAGGTCAGCATCCCGCGGCAGTCCCGTGACCGCGAGCTTTCGTGAATGGTGCCCGTAGTGAATGCGTGCCTGGACACTGCGCACGGGCTCGGCGAGTTGCACACCTGGCAGCTGCTCCAGATTGTGCAGCGAATCACCAGACCCAGGCTCGGCAAAAAACGCCACCACATCCTGCCGCTGCACATCATTCCATTGGTAAGTCAGCATGTAGTCGATGCTATCTGCCATGGAACCGGGCAGCACCATCAGCCCGGTCGCGAGAGCGAGGCCGAATACGGTGAACAGCGCCTGCACAGGCCTGCGCTCGATGTTTCTCAGGGCCATTCGAAACGCCGGACTGCTGCCGCGGGTCAGCCCCATGCGCTCAAGAGCCGAAGGCTCGAAGTCTGCCGGAGGCTCTGGCCTCATGGCCTCCGCAGGTGGCAGCCTCACCGCCATCCAGACAACACTGACAACACCCAAAAATGACGCGACACTGCTGACGGCCAGGGCGATCACCAAAGCACTGTAATCCATGCGGAAGCTCAGCACCGGAAATCGGAAAAACAGTTCGTAGACGCCGACCAGGCCGCCCCCCATCCAGCGGCCAACCAAACCGCCGGTCAAAGTGCCCAGCAGCACAATGACGAGCGCATAGCTCAGATAATGCCGCCCGACCTGCCATGAGGAGTAGCCCAGCGCCTTGAGCTGCGCGATCTGTTCCCGCTGCAGCCGCACCAGCCGTGCCAGCACTGCATTCACCATGAAGGCAGCCACACTCAGAAACACCACCGGATATGCCACGGACAGCGCCCTCACCACACGCAGTTCGTCATCCAAACGTCTGGCACTGTTGTGTTCCTGGCGGGTGTAGGCGCCCAAGGCACCGTAATCAATCAGCAGACGGTCCATTTCAGACATCACCGCACCAGCCTGCACTCCGGGAGAAAGATCCACGCAAATGTCATTGAAGGCACCGTCGAGATTGTAGGGCACGGCAATGGCCTTGTAGTTCATCCAGAAAACCCCGTACCGCTTGTTATCAGGCAATGTCTGACCGGGCCGCGCTTCAAACACAAACTCAGGTGAAAGACCGATGCCGCAGACAATGATAGTATCGCGGTGACCGTTGATAATGGCCACCAGGCTGTCGCCTATCTGCAACTTGTTGGCAAGCGCGAAGGATTCACTTACTACCGCCTGTCTCCGTTCATCAGGCTGCGGCAGGCGCCCTTGCCGGATGAAGACTTGGTTGAGCGTCTGAGACCTCCCTTCAGGCAACGACACCAAATGTGCCGACGCTGGCTCGGTCATCCCCTCAAGATCAAGCGTGGCATCGACCACAACACGGGCCTCCACTGCCGCTACTCCCGGGATTTCCGCCACTCGATCCGCCAACGACAAAGGTGCCCGTTTCAGCGTGGCAAACACATCCGCCAGACGCTGGCGCTGGTAATAGGCATCCCTCGTGCTTTCAAGAGTCAGCACGATGCTGCGTGTCATGATCATCATCGCCAGCCCGCAGGCCATCACGAGGCTCACAGCCACCATCTGCCCCTTCATGCGACCCAAATCGCGGAAGAGTTTTAAATCAAGCGGAGTGAACATGCCATAGGTCTATACGTTCAGTCACGTGCCTTGAGCACACTGACCAGATCCAGCTTGTTGAGCATAAAGCCGACCATGCCAAACGAGGCACCCGCTGCCGCCAGCACCACCAGCACGGATTTTGCATAGGTAATGGAGCTGATGTACTGCGGCAGGCGCACGGTTTCGTTGCTCACGGCACTGATCACATAAGAGGCCAGAACGCTGCCAAACACCAGCCCCAGCGGCAGTGCCGCCAGCACCAGCAGCGTGAGCTCCCCCAGCAGCACCCCGGACACTTCGCGCTTCGTCAGCCCCACAACCCGCAGCGTAGCCAGATCACGCCCGCGCTCCGAGAGCGCAATCCGCGCGCTGTTGTAAACAACCCCAAAGGCCACAATGACAGCCATCCATAGAAACAGCTGGCGTAGCGTGCCGATGCTCTGCCCCGTGGATGCGCGAAACGCCGCAAGCTCATTCTTCTTCACGCTGGCAAACTCGATTTTGGGCTGGTCTTTGACTTCGCGCATGAACTCATCCCAGCGTTTTTCATCCACGGTGAGAAACGCTCCCGTCATTGTCTCCCCTTCCCGCAGCAGACGACGCACCGCATCAATGTCCATGTAGGCCGTCATGCCATAGAAATCCGCCATGAAACCGCTGACGGTCACCACCTGGTGTTCGCAGCGCCCTTCCAGCACCTGAACCTGCAGCTGGTCCCCGATCTTCACCCCCAGCACCTGCCCCAGCTTCTGAGAAACGACCACCCCCTCTCGCGGCAGCTTGATCGGCCGCCCCTGCGAGTCGCGCGGATGAATCAGCTTGTGATTTTGTGCACAGCCCAGGATGAACAGCCTGCGCTCATGGTGTGCGTTGCTCAGTCTGGCGATGAATCCACGCACCGGCTCAGCCAGTATGGTTCCCGGCAGATGCTCCAGATCATGCAAGGTGTTGCGTGAAACAGGATCCTGCATGTGGATGACGACATTTTGCCGAAACTGATCATTCCACTGATAGGTTAGCAACTGGTCCACACTGTCAGCCAACGCACCAGGCAGCACCAGAAGGCCCGTGGCCAGCGCCAGACCTGCCACCGTGAATCCGGACTGCACAGGCCGGCGCTCGATGTTTCTCAAAGCCATGCGAAACACCAGCCCTGTGCCTCGTGTGAAACCAAGCCGCTCCAGCAGCGAAGGCTTGAAATTCGCCGGAGGCTCTGGACGCATCGCCTCTGCCGGGGAGAGCCTCACTGCCAGCCACACCGCCCCTGCCACCCCCAGCACCGCCGCCAGAATGCTGATGACCAGGGCCATGACCAAAGCGCCCTGATCAAGTTGAAACTGGAGATCAGGAAAATGGAACAACAGCGTGTACACACCAAGCATGACATGCCCCAGCCGCCAGCCCGCAAAGATCCCCACCGCCGTGCCGGCCACCACGATCACCAGAGCGTAGTTAAGATAGTGCCCGCCTACCTGCCAGGAAGTGTACCCCAGCGCCTTGAGCTGGGCTATCTGCTCGCGTTGCAGCCGCACAAGCCGCGAAGTGACCGAATTCACCATAAAGGCAGCCACACAAAGAAACACCACCGGATAGGCCAGGGCGAGCGCACGCACGATTCTCAGTTCGTCCCCGAGACGCTTGGAGCTGGAGTGGTCACTCAGAGCATACGCGCCGGGAGATCCGTAGGTCACCAGCAGCTGGTCCACCTCCTCGATGACCTTCTTCGGCTGAGTTCCCGGAGAAAGATCCATGCAAAAGTCATTGAACGCCCCATCCAGGTCGAAAGCGGCAGCCAGGGACTGATAGCGCAGCCAAAAGACGCCATAGTGCCGGTTGTCCGGCAGAGTCTGCCCAGGCGGCGCTTCAAAGACAAACTCCGGAGAAAGCCCGATGCCGCAAATGTCCAGATGGTCACGGTGACCGTTCAATATGGCTGAAATGCGGTCACCTATCTGCAGCCCATGCGCCTGGGCAAAGGCCTCGCTCACCACCGCCTCACGCTGCCCACCTGCTGCAGGCAGCCTACCGCGCCTCAAAAAAATCTGGTTGAGATTGAGCTTTCCGTCATCCGGCAGGGAGACCAGCCGGGCCCTGACCGGCTCCTGCATGCCCTGCATGTCCAGCAGCGCGCCTTTGACCACACGCAGATCCACCGTGGCCACGCCGGGGATGCGGCTCATGCGTTCTTTCATGGAGAGCGGGGCGCTCTTCACCTGCCCGAAGACATCCGGCATCTGGTAGCGCTGATAGTAGCTGTCCCGTGTAGCCTCCAGGCTCATGATCACGCTCTGAGACACGATCATCATGGCCACTCCGCAGGCCATGACCAGGCTCACCATCAGCACCTGTCCCTTCATGCCGCCGATGTCGCGCAGGAGTTTACGGTCAAGTGTGGTGATCATTCAGTAAAAAATTGCAACGGCTGCACAGGCAAGGGCGTCACATGCTCTGCTCAAGCCCTTCCGGGTCGAGTATGCAACAACGGAGATCATGCTATTTCTAAGCCGGTTTCTTGACAAGCCGCACCGTGTGCAAGTAAGCAAGTAAAACCCATGCCAGAACCAACCGTCGCCGACCCTATCGCAATCATTGGAATCGGGTGCCGCCTGCCTGGAGGAGCCACCGACGCGCGCTCCTTCTGGCAGATGCTCATGAGTGGGGTGGACGCTATCAGCGAAGTAAGCCCAGACCGCTGGGATCATCGTTTTTACTATGACCCCGAGCAGGGCAAACCCGGCAAGACTTACTCCAAGTGGGCAGGACTGATCGACGAAATCGACCACTTTGACGCCGGCTTCTTCGGCATCACCCAGCGTGAGGCTCCCTTCATTGATCCTCAGCAGCGGCTTCTTTTGGAGGCTACCTGGGAGGCTCTGATGGATGCCGGCCAGCAGGTGGACATCGCCAGAGGCGAGGACACCGGTGTCTTTGTAGGCATTTCCACACACGACTACGGAGATATTCAGCAAAATTCCCTAGGTCGTGGCGTGGCTTATCCGCATTCCGCCACGGGAGTCGCAGCCAGCATCGCCGCCAACCGCATTTCCTATGCGCTGAATTTCCAGGGGCCCAGTGTCGCCGTAGACACCGCCTGCTCATCATCCATGGTGGCGGTGCACATGGCCTGCCAGGCCCTCTGGAACAAGGAATGCCACCGCGCCATCGCCGCTGGGGTGAACTGCATCATCACCCCCTATCCTTTCGTCGCATTCTCCAGCATGGGCATGCTGTCTCCGGATGGCCGCTGCAAAGCCTTCGATGCCAGCGCCAACGGCTTCGTCCGCGGGGAAGGCGTCGGTGCAGTATGCCTCAAGCCCCTCTCCGCCGCTCTGGCGGATGGAGACCCCATCTATGCCGTCATCCGCAGCACCGCCGTCAACCAGGATGGCCGCACCTCGGGCATGACAGTGCCCAGCCGTGGCTCCCAGCAGGAGCTCATTGCCACCGCATGCAGACTCGCAGGTGTGGCTCCGCATGAGATTCAGTATGCCGAAGCCCATGGCACAGGCACCACCATTGGGGATCTCATCGAAGGCAGCGCCCTTGGCACCATCCTCGGCGTTGGTCGCCAGCCAGGGGAGGACTGCCTCCTGGGCTCGGTAAAGACCAACATCGGCCACTTGGAGGCCGGCTCCGGCATTGCCGGTCTCATCAAGGTGGCCCTCTGCCTCAAGCACGGCATGGTGCCGCCCAATCTCCATTTCAAAAACCCCAATCCTTCGCTCAATTTTGAGCGCTTGCGCCTGAAGGTCCCCGTCTCGGCCACACCCCTGAGGCAGGATGCGCAGCACCGCCTGCTGGCATGCATCAATTCCTTCGGATTTGGCGGCACCAATGCTCATGCCATTCTGGAGGCACCACCGCCATCGGCGCCCTGTTTGCCAGCCCTGGCTCATGCCGATGCACCGCCTGAGCTGATTCTCCCTCTATCGGCGCGTGGCAGCGATGCAGCTCTGCAGGCTGTCGCACAGTCGTTCCTCACCTTTCTGGAGTCGGCGGATGACTCTGTCTCGATCAGAGAAATCTGCGCTGCTGCCAGCCGCCGGCGCACTCATCATGAGTTTCGTCTCGCAGCAGTTGCCAGCAACCGCATAGAGATGAGTGCCGCGCTTTCAGCCTTTTTGAACGGAGAGCAAACCCCAGGACTCAGTGTGGGGCAGCCCGTCAAAAACGCCCGCCTCGTCTTTGTCTTCAGCGGCCAGGGCCCCCAGTGGTGGGCCATGGGCCGTGAGCTTCTCGAGCAGGAGCCCGTGTTTCGTCAAACCATCCAGACCTGCCATGATGAGCTGCTGAAACTAGGGGGCTGCTCACTTCTGGATGAACTGCTGCGTGACGAAAAGACCACACGTCTCAACGAAACTCAGATCGCGCAAACCGCCCTCTTCGCCCTGCAGGTGGCACTGGCGGCACTCTGGCAGTCATGGGGGGTGCAGCCTTACGCGGTCGTCGGTCACAGCATGGGGGAAGTCGCAGCCGCGCACATATGCGGAGCCCTTTCCTTGCCCGAGGCTGTGCGCGTTATCCACCATCGCGGACGCTGCATGGAAAAGACCCCGCTGCGCGGCAAAATGATCGCCGCAGCGCTGACCCGCGAAGAGGCAGAAGCGCTGATCACCCCTTATGGCAGCAGGGCATCTCTCGCTGCAGTCAATGGCCCGAGGATGGTCTCCATCTCCGGAGACAGTGATGCCGTGGATGAAATCTTTCACGCAGTCGAGCAGCGCCAGCTTTTCGCACGCTACGTGCCTGTGAACTACGCCTTCCACAGCGCCCACATGGACCCTGTGCGGCAGGAGCTTGCCGAGTCTCTGGCTGGTCTCCAGCCTCAGCCCGGCAAGGTTAAAATTTACTCCACCGTCACCGGCAAGCTGGCCGAAGGCACCGACTACGACGCTGGCTACTGGTGGCACAATGTGCGGCAGAGCGTGCTCTTCGCACCCGCCATTGATGCTGTGATCGCAGCAGGACAGACGCACTTCCTGGAGATCAGTCCGCACCCCGTGCTGTCCAATTCGATGTCCGAATGCCTTGCTGAAGCTGAGGTCGGAGGTCTCGTGCTGCCTTCCCTGCGCCGCCAGAAGCCGGAGCGCACGACGCTGCTCAGCACCCTTGGAAATTTGCATGTGAACGGCCACGAGGTGGACTGGTCCTCTCTCTACCCTCAGGCCAGCTCTGCATTGCGACTCCCCGAATACCCATGGCAGAAAGAGCGCTTCTGGCACGAACCCGCTTTTTCGCTCCAGCTGCGCACCCGCCCAGGGTTGAATCCGCTCATCTCCCTTGCACTTCCCGGACTTCATCCCACCTGGGAAACTGCGTTGAACAAAAGTGTGCTGACCTGGCTCAAAGACCACCGTGTGGGCCAGCACCTCATCTTCCCTGGAGCAGGCTATGTGGACATGGCACTGGCCGCCGGTCGTGAATTGCATCCGGACAAGCCGGTGCTGATCGAGGAGCTCGAAATTCATCGCGGCTGCATCCTGCCCGCAGGTGATGATGTGCCGCTGCTTCAGATTTCCTGCCTCCCGGAGGAAAACACTTTTGTCATTCAGAGCACGCTTACAGAGGCCCCCCCCAGCTGGATGCAGCACGTGACTGGCCGGCTGCGCGCCGAGCCCGAACGCAGACAGCCCGCGGCATTTGATCTCACAGCGATCAAACAACGTTGCCTTTTGGAGCTGGACGGCAAAGCCTTCTATCAAGCAGCCGCCGCAGCCGAGCTGCACTATGGCCCGCAGTTTCAGGGGCTGTCACATGTGTGGGCAGGCCAGGACGAAGCCCTCGGCCAGATCGCACTCCCCGCAGCCGTCGTGGCAGAAATGGACCGCTACATGGTGCACCCAGCGCTGCTCGACGCCTGCATCCACCCCACCATCGCCATTCCTGCAGACGGTCTCTACCTGCCTGCGCGCATGGAGCGCATCCGCTGTTACTCCAAGCCTGGCGCCAAAGTTTGGGCCTACGTCCGCAGGACGCAGGCCATTGCCAGAAAGATCATCGTCATCGACCTCTACATTCTCGATGATGCCGGCAATGTGCAGCTGGAGATCACTGGCTTCCTTTGCAAGCACACCGCCATGAGCAGCGCACCAGGTTCAGGTGCCCAGGCCGACTGGCTCTACCAGTCCGAGTGGCAGCTCAAACCGCTCGCCAGCCTGCCGGTGGCGCACACCTCCGCTGATTATCTGCCGGATAACGCCCCCCTGGCAGCCACCCTCCGCGCTCACGCCTCTCGCTTCAGCGCAGAGCTGGGCATGAACGCCCGCTATCAGGAGTGGGAGCCGCGTTTCCTCCAGCTTTGCCGCAGCTCCATTGTGGCAGTGTTCAAACAGCTTGGTTGGCGCCCCAAACCCGGCGAATCCATCTCACTGCCCGCATTCCTGAAACGTGCCAAGGTGGATCCCGCCCATGAACGCTTCATCCACCGCCTGCTCACCTTGCTGGAAACGGAAGGGTGGCTGCAGCCAGACACATCCGCCGCTGCCCCAACTTGGAAGGTCGTGGGCAAGCCCACCACGCTGAATCGCGACAAGGCATGGCAGGACTTGGTCTTCTACTTCCCGGCCTTTCATCCGGAACTCATCCTGCTGGACCGCTGCACGGCGGGCCTGGCCAATCTTCTGCGCGGAAAATGCGACTCTTCGGCAGTGCTCTCTGCCAACATGCTTGAGCATTACCAGTCAGCCTCCGTCTTCACCCGTGTTTACAATCACATCCTTGGCGAGGCGGTCTCTGCAGCGCTGGCCCATGCCCCGGAAGGACGTAGCATCCGCATTTTGGAGATCGGCGCAGGCACGGGTGGCGTCGCCTCCAGCGTCCTGCCACGCCTGCCACACGCTCTCGTCCAGTACTGCTTCACGGATGTCTCGGATCGCGGCTTCGACCAGGCAGGGAAAAAATTCAGCGATTATGCCTCCGTCCAGTATCGCGTGCTTGATCTGGATCTGCCGCCGGCGGAGCAAGGTTTTGCCGATGAACGTTTCGACATCATCATCCTGTCCAACTCGCTGTCGCTGACGCAGAATGTGCAGCGTTCGCTTCAGCATGTGCGTCATTTGCTCTCCTCAGGCGGCCTGCTGCTGACGCTGGAAATCGAGCGCCCCACACCGTGGCATGATGTGGTATGCGGCACAGATTCACGCTGGTGGCATTTCCAGGACACGGCCCTGCGCTCGCAGCATCCCCTGCTGCCTTCTGCAGACTGGCAGCAGCTCCTCGTCTCAGCAGGGTTTACCAGCGTCGAAACCGTTGCGGATGCTACCAATCACAGCAGCGCCTCGCAAGTTGTCCTCCTGGCACGCGGCCCCGAACTGCAGCAGGCTTCCGCCCCCCCCGCTGAACCATCTGCAGAACCCGGATTCTGGCTGATCTTTGCCGACCAGCAGGGGCTGGGGCATAAACTGGCCGCGTCTCTGCGCCAGCGTGGCGACACCTGCCAGGTAGTCATCCCGGCAGATGAATTCGCACGTATCTCAGCCGATGAGGTTTCGCTGAGAGCATCCGCAGCGGAGGACCATGCCCGCCTGCTTTCTGAACTTCCACCGGCCACCATCCTGCGCGGTGCCGTCCATCTTTGGAGTCTCGACGCCCCCTCGGCCTCGGACCTCAACACGACGGCACTCGCGCAATCTCAGACACTCGTCTGCCACAGCCCGCTGTATCTCACACAGGCCCTGATTGCATCTGGCCAAGCCTCGCTGCCCGGCTTTTGGCTGGTCACTCGTGGTGCACAGCCTGCCGGCGGCCAGATGTCCTCACTCTCGCTCACGCAGTCGCCGTTGCATGGCATGGCACGCGTCATCATGAGCGAGCACCCCGACCTGCACTGCCGCACGGTTGATCTCGATGCCATTCCCAGTGCCCAGGACAGCACCATACTTGTCAAAGAACTGCTTCATACGGATGAGGAAGCGGAGGTCTCCTGGCGCGGTGAAGCTCGTTATGCCCACCGTCTGGTGCATGGCTCTCTGGACCAGTTGGCTCAATCTGACACTTCCACCCTCACCGCAGAGCAATGCTTCCGTCTGGAGTCCGCCAAGCCCGGCTCGCTGGACAAGCTGGTCTTCCGTGCAAAAACTCGACATGCACCTGGCCCCAAGGAAGTCGAAATCGAGATTTGCGCTGCTGCGCTGAATTTCCGGGATGTGATGAAAGCTCTTGGCATCTACCCAGCCGAAGCGGCAGATGCCATGCTGCTCGGCGACGAATGTGCCGGCCGCATCGTCCGTGTGGGTGAAGGCGTGACACAGTTCAAGCCCGGTGATGAAGTCATGGCCCTGGCGGCAGGGTGCTTCGGCACTCACGTCACCACGGTGGAGCACGCCGTGCTGCTTAAGCCCGCACACCTCACCATGGAAGAGGCTGCCACCCTGATGGTCACTTACCTGACCGCCTCATACGCGCTCTCGCATCAGGGCCGTATGACCCGGGGAGAGCGCGTGCTCATCCACGCCGCCACCGGCGGCGTCGGCCAGGCGGCGGTCCGCATCGCCAGGGCTGTCGGCGCTGAGATTTTCGCCACTGCAGGCAGTGAGGAAAAGCGTGCATTCCTCAAAAAGATCGGCGTCGAGCATGTGCTGGATTCACGCACCCTTGCCTTTGCAGGAGAGATCAGGCGCATCACCCAGGACGAAGGCATTGACCTCGTGCTCAATTCGCTTGCAGGTGAAGCCATCCACCAGAGCCTTTCCCTGCTGCGCCAGTACGGGCGCTTCCTCGAAATCGGCAAGCGGGACATCTATGGCAACACCAAGGTCGGCCTTTTCCCCTTCCGCAAAAACCTTTCGTATCACGCGATTGACCTCGGACATGCGCTCGATCCGCGCAATTCGAAGTCCCTCATGACCAGCCTGAAAAAGCTGTTCAACTCACACAAGCTTCCAGCGCTCCCATACCGCACCTTTGCCACAGCGGATGCAGCTCACGCCTTCCGTTACATCACGCAGGCAAGGCAGATCGGCAAAGTGGTGCTCACCATGTCCGGCTCCAAAGTCTCGCTGAGTGCCGAAGCACCGGACTCTGCGCTTCGATTAAATCCTGAGGCCACCTACCTCGTTGCCGGAGGACTGGGCGGCTTTGGCCTCGCCATGTCACAGTGGCTGGTGGAAAGAGGTGCTCGCAATCTTGTGCTTTCAAGCCGCAGCGGTGCCTCCACGGAGGAATCTCGGGCGGGCGTTTCAGCGATGCAGGCTGCAGGCGCAAAAATCACCGTGATCCAGTCCGATGTCAGCGACCCTTCCAGCGTGGCATCGCTTCTCCAGGAAATCGCGCATTCACATCCTCCTTTGCGCGGTGTCTTTCATGTGGCAATGGTCCTGGATGACGGCCTGATCTCCCAGCTCAATGCGGAGCGTTTTCAAAAGGTCACCACGCCAAAAATCAACGGTGCTTGGAATCTGCACGTGCAGACTCAGCATCTTGCGCTTGATCATTTCGTCATGTTCTCGTCGGTGGCCTCCATCATTGGAAGCCCCGGCCAGGCAAACTACGCGGCAGCAAACGCCTTCCTTGACGCCCTGGCAAATCACCGCCGCATGCAGGGCCTCCCCGCACTCACCATCAACTGGGGTGTCATGGCCGGCGTCGGCTACGTCGCACGCCATAAAAAGCTGGAGGAGCACTTTGCACGCATTGGCTGGTCAGGAATCACCCCGGCAGAGTCTCTGCCCATTCTCGGTCGCCTCATGCAGCAGCCGGGTATCAGCCAGATGATGGTCTCACGCATTGACTGGTCCAAGTGGGCTTCAGTCACACCCGCCATCATCACGACTTCACGTTATGCGCTGCTTACCACCGAAGATGCGCTCAAGAACCATCAGTCTGACGACGCCAACTGGCTGCGTAATGCCGTTCTAAGTGCCGCACCAGCAGACCAAATCGGCATTTTGGAGACCTTCCTGCGTGAGCAGGTGGCCAAGATCCTGCGCACCTCCCCGGCCAAGATCGACTCCAAACGCCCTCTCAATGAGATTGGCATCGACTCCCTCATGGCAGTCGAGCTCATTCATCAGATCGAAAGCCAGACAGGCATCGCCATCCCCACCGGACAGCTCATGGGAGGAGCGCCAACCGCACTGAAACTTGCGGAGATCCTGCTCCACACACTGACTGGCGGCAAAACAGAATCCACCGCACCAGCACAAGAATCTCAGCCTGCTGCCACCGCTGAAAGCGAACTGGTACAGGATGCCGACCTTGCGCACTGGAACATTGCTTTTGCCCCAAACTCCGTCTCGGAGGCACAGATTCAGCGGCCGCAGCACCTCTTCCTCACAGGTGCCCTGGAATTCCTCGGTGCCTACCTGCTGCGTGATCTGCTGCTGCAGACCCCTGCCAAAGTGCACTGCCTCATTAGCGTTGCAGATACGACGGAGGCCTCACGGCAGATCGAGGCACACTTGAGGAAGCATGGCTGCTGGCAGGAGTCCTTCAGCCAGCGCATCATTCCTGTGCTGGGAGACTTGGCGCTGCCTTTGCTCGGGCTCGACCCAGCACTCTTTGATCAGCTCGCACTCACCCTGGATGCCATCCATCACACTGAGGCGCACATCAACCACATCGCAGCCTATGGACAGCTGCGGAAGGTCAATGTCATGGGCTCTGTGGAAATCATCCGCCTGGCCACCCAGGGCAGGCTCAAACCCGTGCACTACCTCTCCAGTGCCAGCGTCCTCGCTGCTGGTGAAGCAGCTGCAGAGCGGCCTCTGCGCGAAGACTCACCGCTGCCGCATTATGACAAACTCCTCGTAGGTTACAGTCAGAGCCGCTGGGTCTCGGAACAGCTTTTTGTACAAGCACGCGCCAAAGGTCTGCCGGTCCACGTTTTTCGTCCCGGCCTCCTCGTGGGAGATGATCAGACCGGCATATGCCCTACTGATAACATCATCTGGCTTTTCCTCAAAACCTGCATCGCCAGCGGCACGGGCCCAGACTCCAGCTACAGCAGCCTCCTCACCCCTGTCGATTTTGTGGCGGCCGCTATCACGAAGCTGTCGCTCGGTCTTGCAGGTTCCGGGCGTACTTACCACCTTATCAATCCTTCCGCACCAGGCTTCCGCGAGCTGCTGCACCACTCACGAGCCTGCGGCTACCCCATACGCGAGGTACCCGAAAAACAATGGGAGGGCGAACTCGCCCAGAGCAGTCTCGAGATTCAGTACAATCCCGTTGCCGTCTATCAGCTGTTCATTCCTCGCCAGGTGCTTTCCAATCTTGTTCAGGAACAATCGGCGCAGTTCTGCAGCAACATGCTGCAGGACCTCACAGGCACAGGCATCACCTGCCCGCCAATAACTCAGACACGCATGCAGGTGTACCTTCGTTACCTCGCTCAAATCCATTTTCTGCCCGCTCCAAAAGCCTGACGAACACAGCTTACTCTGCAAGCATGTCCAAAATGCTGCGCCTGCCTTGGGGTGCAAGAACCACGCCGTGACTCTCTGCCACGCAGGAGGCGTATTCGGCAGACTCTTTGGCCAGGGCAGCATGCACCTCAGCCAGACGGTCATGTGGGATGTTCGGGTAAAGGTGGTGGACCGCGTGGTAGTCATTGCCATAGCCCAGCAGCGCCCAGCGTGTGAAGATGTCCACATGCATGATGCGTGTGTTGTCCAGGTCTCCCGTCCCGGCATTGGCATGCTGATAGACCTCTCTCAGCAGCATCAGGTACGGAAAAACATAGATCAACGGACAAATCCAGAGCACCACAAAACCAGCGACCACCTGACCGCCGAACCGCTGGCTCAGCCCGCTCAGGACCAGCAGGCCAAACGCATTGAAGACGAGCTTGAGCAGTGCGCCCCGCTTCATCGCCCCTCCATCCCCCTTTGTCTCGCCGCAGAATGCCGCTGCTGGAATCCAGGCCCACACCAGCACCGCCACCAGAAACATAAAGCCAATCAAAGGCAAGCTGGGGATTCCGGCCCAGGCGAAAGACACTAGCACCAGAGATGAAAGGATGAACCACAGCCGCCCGAGGAAAGGAATCCGGCACCTCCTTGAATCCACGCCGTCGGCCTTGCTTCGTGTTCCTGCAGTCAATGTCAGAAACAAATCCTTCAGATTTCTCAGCACAAAAGGAGGCCAGAAAAACATGAGGTAGAAACACCATGCAAATTTTTTCTTGCCCATAGGGAACCTGCCATAGACCCACTTCATCTTGCCCCCGAACAGATTCGGATCCTGTTCATGATCATTCGGGTGCAGATGGTGCCCCAGATGCCTCTGGCGGTAGAGCCTGATGTCAGAAAACAGCGGATAAAAAATCAGCAGGTTTGCCAGCAGATCATTCCATTTCCGGCTGGACAGCAGCAATCCATGGGAAGCCTCATGCCCCATCAGGGCAATACGGTGCTGCAAAACACCCACAAAAAAAACCACCAGCATCACCGCAGGCACATCCCAGGCCCAGTGCACTCCCAGGTCGCTGCGTGAAGTATAAAACCACACTGCGCATCCACATCCCAGCAGCAGGCAGCCATAGTCTGCCAGCAGCCAGCCAAAATTTCGCCAGGACCGCAGTTTAGACCATTCTCGAAGTCGCTGGTGATTTAAAAGTTTCACATAGGTGAAGGTTCAGAAAGAAAGTGCAGAATCAAGCCTCAATCAAGGAATCATCCCACCACGATTGTCTTCTTTTTTCCATTCTTGATACTTGGAATGCGAAATGCGACACACACCCCGGCATGAACGAGATCACCAAGCGCAAAAATTTCATCACCGTCACGGACGAGCTGATTTCTTATCTCGACCAGTTCGGCCGCTGCTACTCGCTTCCCACTCACTATGATGAACTGCGCAATTTCTCCGAAAGCTACCCGCTTTTCGACAAAGAGGGCAATGCCACATATTGGAGCAGCGTTCTCTACCCGCGCGAACTTCAGCAGGAGCTCTACCCGAAGCTGACCAGCATCTACTCCCTGCTCCGCACTGGGGACTTTCACGCCGTCCCGCATCTCTACGTTGAACGCGTGGACTACTGTGAATTTGGCAACTCCCGCCCCTTCAGGGTCCGCGTGGTCAATCAGTACAATGACAACTACGACCATTTTTATGTAAAAACAGCTGACGCGTCCCGCGTCTATGGGCTGGAACTTGAGCACTTGCTCTCCCCGAACCGCATCAACTATCTGATGCATCGCGGAGGCACCCTCGTTGAGGAGCATATAGCCGGCGTTCCCGGAGACGCCTTCATTCGCGACTATCTCGGCCGGCCTGACTTCAATGGCGTCCGTCTGGCCAAGGAATTTGTCAAATTCAGCGAGCGCTGCTTCATCCGCCTTCTCGGAGACATGCGCAGCTACAACTACGTCGTGGACATGACCCCGGATTTCGAAGAGGTCCAGTATCGGGTCCGCGCTATTGACTTTGACCAGCAGAGCTATGAAGGCCGCAAAAGCCTTTACCTCCCGCAGTTTTTCAAGGAGAACAACCCTGTCGTCCAGCTTTGCTCATCCTGCTTGAACTTCCCCACCATGAAGCAGTACCAGGAGGAGGAGCGCAGCCTCATCTCCCGCCGCTACCTCTCTGAGCACCAACGCATCACCTCCCTGCTGCACTGCATGAAAAACAACGCAGTCGAGCCCTTTGAAAAAGTCGTCCAGTTACGCTCCGAGCTCGGCCAGTACCACAGCTCTCATGCCTTCGACACCTGCAAGTCCATGGGAGAAATCGTGGAGCGAAATCTGGACCTTATGCTGGGCCGTCACTTGGAATAAAGCGAGATCGTGCTTGCCGTGGGCGCTGTCCTGATTTCTTCTGACCGTTCCATGGCTTTCAAACTTGTCATCATCACAGGCGCCCAGACAGGCGTCGAACGCGCTGCACTGGAGTGGGCGTTGAAACACGAATGCCCCCACGGCGGCTGGTGCCCCAAAGGCCTTTTCGGTTCTGAAGAACCGCTGGACCCCCGCTACAAGCTCAAGGAAGGCGAGACAGAAAACGTGCTGGAGGCTGTTACTTCAAATGTACGAGACGCGGAAGCCACACTTGTCTTCACCCTGAATCCCAAAGCTGCAGGCACCGCACAGAAGGCCGTCAGCTCTGCCAAAAAACAGAAAAAACCTGTCCTCCACGTGCACCGCGGCATCCTCGGTGTTTCAGAAAAAATCGTCGCTTTCATGGACAAGCACTATATCCGCCGCATGCACATCACCGGCTCTACAGACGCCGATGAGCCAGGTGTGAGCGACTGGGCCACCGGAGAGCTCGAAAAAGCCAAGGCCATTTTGGAACGCCGCCCGGAATAGACTCACTCTGACGACTGCTCTCACAGCTTTCGGTAGCCCCAAATACACCTTAACGTCTGTTCAGATCTCCTATTCCGCAGTTCATGCTGACTCTTGCCACTTCCACGGCTCATGTCGTCCTGCCCCCAGCGGGGCTGCTCGCACCTTTTGCCATTCTTCTTCTCTGCATCGCCCTGATGCCTCTGTTCGCAGCGCATTTTTGGGAGCATCACTACCCCAAGGTCGCCGTTGGACTTGGACTGGTCACCGCAGCTTACTACGCCTTCGTCCAGCACGACTGGCATCCTCTGCACCATGCAGCTCATGAATATGTCAGTTTTATGGCCTTGGTGGGATCACTGTTTGTCATCTCCGGAGGCATTAACATTCGCGTCAAGGGTGAAGCCACCCCCATGGTCAACACTCTCTACCTCCTCATCGGAGCCGTTTTGGCCAATTTCATCGGCACCACTGGGGCCTCGATGCTTCTGATCCGTCCGTGGATCAAGATGAACAAATTCCGCATCACCCATTTTCACATTGTTTTCTTCATCTTCATTGTCAGCAACGTCGGCGGTTGCCTCACCCCCATCGGAGACCCGCCGCTCTTTCTCGGCTTCCTGCGTGGCGTTTCCTTCTTCTGGGTGCTCCAGCACTGCTGGCAGGCTTGGGCGCTGGCCGTCACCCTGCTTCTTGTTGTCTTTTTCATTTTCGACACGCGAAACTTCAGCCGCATTCCCAAGGATGTTCGTGACATGGAAACAGCGCAGGAGGACTGGTTCTTCCGTGGACTGCTGAACATCCTGTGGCTTGGAGTGGTGCTGGCTGCCGTCTTCCTGCCCAAAAGTGTTCAGGAAACCACCCTGCTCGGCGTTTTCTCCATCCCCGCCCTGCTCATGTTTGCGGCAGCCGTGGCGTCATACTTCACCACCAAGCCCGAAGTCCACGAGGCAAACGATTTCAATTTCGGACCGGTCAAAGAAGTCGGGTTTCTGTTCATTGGCATCTTTCTGACCATGATCCCAGCCCTGCAAATTCTGCAAAGCGGGCAGGCTGTGGATATCAGCAGCCCCATGGAGTATTACTTCTCCACGGGTGCGCTCTCCGCCTTTCTGGACAACGCCCCCACCTACCTCTCCTTCCTTGCCGCAGCCATGGGCCAGGAGCATCTTTCTGTCGATTCCCATGCAGATGTCGTAAAATTCGCCGCCAGCCACGCTCCGCACCTCATCGCCATCTCTCTGGGGGCCGTCTTTTTCGGGGCGGGCAGTTACATCGGCAACGGTCCCAACTTCATGGTGAAGTCCATCGCCGACAAATCCAAGGTCCATTCCCCATCCTTCCTGGCCTACATGTTCCGCTTCTCCATTCCTATTCTGCTCCCCATTCTCACCGTCGTGGGCTGGGTCATGGTAAAGTAAGCCTGGTCTCCCAGCCAGCCCGCTCTCTGAGCGTGATGTTTAACATCACTCCTCGCTCAAATAAATGGTCGCCCCACGCGGTGGCCTCCGGGTCCACTTGAACCATGAAGGCTTTGACGCATCTACGACAGCACGGCGCACAGTTGTTTTAGGCTGGCCTTTCAAAGGCTCTTTAGACTTTTTTTTGACGTCACGCTTGGTCTCCGGGCTTGCCACATCCGTGATCTTGTCCACACCGATTGGGATTTCTGACTCCGTCGCTGCCAGAGCGCTTTCACCCATGATTTCGACCGGCGTCCCCGTTGGCGTCTCCTTGAAAAAAATGGCAGCCATCTTGGTGGGCAGGCGGATGCAGCCATGAGAGGCAGGATACCCGGGCAGATACCCCTCATGCATGCCAATGCCCCCCACGATGCGCATGAAGTAGCGCATATTCGCCCCCAAATACTTCGTTCCCGGAGGTGCAGGATCCGTGCGGGTGTCCACATCTCCCTGCACTAAATTGCCCTCTTTATCCACGTAGGATCCAAAGAGCGAGGAGCGGTGGTCGATGTCCTTGTCCAAAATCCTGTAAGAGCCCGTCACCGTGCCATGACTCTCACGTCCGGAGGAGATCGGCGATACACCGACAAGCTCCTTTCCCTTGTAATACTGCACACGCTGCGTGCTGAGGTTGATCACTATCCTGGGTTTTCCAACGACCCCATCCCCCTTCCACCACGCGCGGCTGCTGAGTGGGTTTTCTGCCACGGGCTCAGAATTTGAACAGCCAAGACCGGCCATGGACCACCCCAGCAGCAGCAGCCCTCTGCCCCAAAAGATGAATGGATTTTTCGAATTCATTCTAGGAAAACTTGCATTGTGGGCACCATTTTCCAATCAGAATCTGCCCCCCTCATGCATACGTCACAGGTGTGCCGGTGCTGTTGGCCAGCACCTTGAAGCGCTTGGTCAGTTCTTGCGTGAGCTTGCCAGGCGTACCGTCGCCGATTGGGCGGCGGTCATACTTCACGGCCGGGATCACCTCAGCGGCGGTGCCGGTCAGGAAGCACTCGTCGGCGGTGTAGATGTCAAAACGGGTCATCACCGCTTCAGTGCAGGGGCTGCCCATTTCAGCGAGCAGCTCCATCACTGCACGGCGGGTGATGCCGTCAAGCGCACCGGAAGAGACCGGCGGCGTGAAAACCTTGCCGTTCTTCACGATGAAGACGTTGTCCCCTGTGCACTCGGACACAAAGCCCTGGTCGTTGAGCATGATGCCCTCGTCGCACCCGGCCTGCAGACACTCGATCTTGGCCATGATGTTGTTGAGATAGTTCAGGCTCTTGACCTGCGGGCTCAGCGCGGAGGAGTTCGGGCGGCGGGTGCCGCAGGTGATCAGCTCCAGCCCCTTCTCATAACGCTCCGCCGGGTACAACGTGATGCTGCTGGCGATGATGAACACGCTGGCCTTCGGGCACTGGTAAGGGTTCAGCCCCAGGGAGCCGACACCACGTGTGATCACCAGACGGATGTAGCCATCGCGCAGGTTGTTGGCGGCCACCGTGTCGAGCGTGGCTTTTTCCATCTCTTCAAAGGAAAGCGGCACCGTCAGGCAGATGGCCTTGGCACAGTCGTAGAGGCGGTGCAGATGCTCAGTCAGCCGAAAAACACGGCCATTGTAAATGCGAATGCCTTCAAATACGCCATCTCCATAAAGCAGACCGTGGTCGAAGACGGAGATCTTCGCCTCGGATTCAGGAACGAGCTTGCCATCAAGGTATATAAGGAGATTAGCGGACATGGGATATGTAGAATCCACAGGCTGAAGGGTTTTGCAAGCGCAGGCAATGTGCTTGCGCAGGACCGATTCACGCCCATCCTGCGCGCCCGTTCAAACCGCACCCTAAAATACCATGGCCGACATCCAAACCAGCGCTGCAGACAAGAAGGAAAAGGAATTCTTCACCGACGTCCCCCAGGAGGCCCCAGGCTTCTTCCTCAAGGGCTGCCACCAGTATGACTGGGGTCTCAAGAACC
>NZ_JBHSMQ010000015.1:0-106379 GCF_042655725.1 Prosthecobacter fluviatilis | reverse complement strand
TAAACCACAGATGCCTGCGCACTTATTCGCGCAGCGCACAATTTAGCTTTCTGTTTTCGAACAGCTGAAACTCGGTTTGACCCTCGTTCCGCTGCTTCTGTGTTTTCTAAAAGATCGTTTCTGATTCAATTGGAAATGAGCGACTTGAGTCTCTT
Organism: Prosthecobacter fluviatilis; assembly: GCF_042655725.1. Classification (GTDB taxonomy): domain Bacteria; phylum Verrucomicrobiota; class Verrucomicrobiia; order Verrucomicrobiales; family Verrucomicrobiaceae; genus Prosthecobacter; species Prosthecobacter fluviatilis. The sequence continues at coordinate 106,224 of NZ_JBHSMQ010000015.1, read as the reverse complement.
ATTTCCTTTTTTCTCAGCCCGCGTTTTTCGCTGCGGGTTGGGATAGTAGAACAGGTCTAAGACCCTGCAACTACATTTTGACGTTTTTGTCGAAAAACCTTCACTTTTTTGCACCCAAACCGCCTTCCAATGCCGATTTTGACTCCGAAAAGGGCGTTTTTTGCGCCGTTTTTCACCCCTTCGCAGACCCAACAATGCCAACCCTCTTTTTCTCGCGTTATGCCTACGTACGAGGCTTCCAAAACGTGCCTCCCAGAGCCTCGAAAAAGTCGTGTTTGAGCGGCTGATTCCCCTCGATTGAGGTTTTTGGTGCTAAAATCGCGTTTGGGCTGATTTTTTGTTCCAAAAAGCCTGCAAATTGGGTTCGCCGGCGGCTGAATCAGCCTCGAGTCAGCTTCAAAAGAAGGTTTTGTGGCTGCATCTGGCCTCGATTCGGTCTGCTTTTCCTTCTCGTATCCTGTTTGTCCTCTCAGACTGACGGCTCAAATAGCTTACATGTGGGTGCGAGCATGGCGCGAAGGGTGTTAAACGCAGCATTCGCACCTGATGACGGAAGTCCTTTATAAGCGAACTTAAGGGAACTAAAGCTCTCATCACTTGCAGCCCCCCCTCCGATCGACTTTCTGACGTCACTGCCGCGCCACCACGCGAGACAACTGCCTGCTTGCAGCAATTCCCAAAACTCGTTTCCGGTCACACTTGGCTTCGTTGCTCGGCCATCGTGGACTTCGGGCGACGGCGGGCTGAGGACGGCCGCTTCTTACCTCGGGCTGAGCCAACGCAAGCCCGGCGCGAGTTAGAGCGCTGGGTCTCCCAAACGCCAGGAGCGTCGCCAATCACTCGCTTGCCGAAAATCCATTGGGGAACCGCTCTCACTTCGCGCGCCACCCTTTACCCGTTTTTGGATGCTGTCCAAAACCACCCTCTATCCAGCTCCTCTCCCGTTTTCCGCCAAAGTCCCGCTGCATTCTTCATCTGCCCTGCATTCCAGTCCCTGCCCCACCCTTCTGCTAACCAGCCGCTTCTTCCTCTCTATTCCACCCTCACTTCTACCCTGCCCTCTAAAGAGCAGAATACGAGTCGGCCAAAAAAAGGGTGTCATTCCTGCTACTCTTGCTATTTCGTTGGCCGCTACTCATCCCAATGAACACCCCTCTTACCTTCACCACAGGTTCCGGCGCCCCCGGCAAGTATTACTCTCTTCCTGCACTGGAGACAGCCGGCGTCGGCAAAGTTTCCCGCCTGCCGGTTTCCATCCGCATCGTGCTGGAGTCCCTGCTGCGCAATCTGGACGGCAAGAAGGTCACCGAGGCAGATGTGAAGAATCTCGCCAACTGGAACGCGAAGGCCCCCGGCGAATATGAGATCCCTTTCACCGTCGCACGCATTGTGCTGCAAGACTTCACTGGCGTGCCACTCCTCGTCGATCTGGCGACGATGCGCTCCAAAGTCAAGGAACTGGGCAAGAACCCGAAGATGGTGGAGCCCCTCGTGCCGGTCGATCTTGTGGTCGACCACAGCGTGCAGGTGGACTTTGCTGGTACGCAGGCTGCGCTGAATCAAAACCTTGAGCTTGAGTTTGAGCGCAACAAGGAGCGCTATCAGTTCCTGAAGTGGGGTGAGCAGGCTTTTGACACCTTCAAGGTGGTGCCTCCGGGCATCGGCATCGTGCATCAGGTCAATCTCGAATACCTCGCCAAGGGCGTGTTGGAGAAAGACGGCGTCTATTATCCCGATTCTCTCGTCGGCACCGACTCGCACACGACCATGATCAACGGCCTCGGCGTCGTGGGCTGGGGCGTGGGCGGTATTGAGGCTGAAGCAGGCATGCTCGGCCAGCCTGTGACCTTCCTCGTCCCTGAAGTCGTGGGTGTTTACCTCAAGGGTGCGCTCAAGGAAGGCGTGACCGCCACGGACCTCGTGCTCGAAGTGACCCAGAAGCTGCGCAAGCTCGGCGTCGTGGGCAAATTCGTCGAATTCTACGGCCCTGGAGCTGTCAGCCTGCCTGTCACAGACCGTGCCACCATCGCCAACATGGCCCCTGAATATGGCGCGACGATGGGCTTCTTTGGCGTGGATGAGGAAACGGTGGCCTACCTGCGTGGCACTGGCCGCAGCGAAGAGCTTTGCAAGACCGTCGAAAACTACTACAAGGCGCAGGGCATGTGGGGAATCCCGACCGAGAAAGGCTCGCTCGAGTTCACCACCGAGATGGAGATGGATCTCAGCACCGTCGTCCCCTGCGTTTCCGGCCCGAAACGCCCGCAGGACCGCATCGAAGTGCCTGCATTGAAATCCAAGTTCAACGACCTGCTCGTAGCCGATGTGAAGGCCGGTGGCTTTGGCAAGGCCCCTGCCTCCCAGGTCGTCGAGCACCTCGGTACCTCGAAGGCCGACGGCATCGATGTGACCGGAGCCGCAGCAGGTGTGGATGTGGTCTCTGACAAGACCTTCTATGAAGTGACCGTGGACTCCAAGGGTGGCATCAAGGACAGCATCACCGACGGCAGCGTGCTCATCGCCGCCATCACGAGCTGCACCAATACCAGCAACCCAAGCGTCATGCTGGCCGCAGGCCTCCTGGCCAAGAAGGCCAACGCCAAGGGCCTGACTGTGAAGCCTTCCGTCAAAACCAGCCTCGGCCCAGGCAGCCGTGTGGTGACGGATTACCTCAACAAGACCGGCCTTCAGGTCGAGCTCGACAAGCTCGGCTTCCAGACCGTCGGCTACGGCTGCACCACCTGCATCGGCAACTCCGGCCCGCTCGACGCCGGCATTGAAGACGTGGTCAAAGGCCAGGACGTCGTGGCAGCCAGCGTGCTCTCCGGCAACCGCAACTTCGAAGCCCGCGTGCACCAGAGCATCAAGGCCAACTTCCTCATGAGCCCTCCGCTCGTCGTCGCCTACGCCATCGCCGGCACGGTGGACATCGATCTGAGTAAAGACGAGCTCGTCCCCGGCAGCGGCGTCTATCTGAAGGACATCTGGCCCACGCTCAAAGAAGTGCGTGATGCCATGGAGTCCGCCCTCTCCCCGGACGTCTTCCGCAAGCTCTACACCGACTTTGCCTCGCAGAATCCGAAATGGAACGAGATCAAGGGCAGTGTGGGCGATGTGTTTGAGTGGGACACCAAGTCCACCTACATCCAGCACCCGCCGTTCTTCGCTGATTTCAGCATGACGCCCGGAGACATCACCGAGATCAAAGGCGCCCGCCCGCTGGGCATCTTTGGCGACAGCGTCACCACGGACCACATCAGCCCGGCTGGTGCGATCAAGAAGGCCAGCCCGGCCGGCCGCTTCCTGCTGGAGCACGGAGTCGCCCAAGCCGACTTCAACAGCTATGGCAGCCGTCGTGGCAATGACCTGGTGATGACCCGCGGCACCTTTGCCAACGTGCGCATCAAGAACCTCATGCTGGGTGGCAAGGAAGGTGGCGACACCCTCCTGCAGCCTGCGGGCACGGAAATGAGCATCTATGACGCTGCCGAGGCCTACAAGGCCGCTGGCACACCCACGATCGTCATCGGTGCGGAAGACTACGGCATGGGCTCCAGCCGCGACTGGGCCGCCAAGGGAACGCGTCTGCTCGGCGTCAAAGCCGTCATCACCAAATCCTTTGAGCGCATCCACCGCAGCAACCTCGTCGGCATGGGCGTGCTGCCCTGCAACTTCAAGGACAAGGCTGACTACGACAAGGTCAAGGACCTCAGCGACGCCACCTTCGACATCCTGGGCCTGAGCAACGACTTCAAGCCCATGAGCGAGGCCACCCTGCGCGTCCACAAGGCCGACGGCAGCAGCTTCGATGTCCCGGTCATCGTCCGCATCGACACCCCCGTCGAGATCGACTACTACCGCGCCGGTGGCATCCTGCCCTACGTGCTCGCGCAGATCCTGCGTGCCAATGCGTAATGCGTAAGACGAGCCTCCAAGCTCGTTCTGCCCCTGGAAACAACTCATCCGGCAGCCCGCAAGGCTGCCGGATTTTTTGTGCCCGTTGCATCTGGCTGCACACAGAGCACCGTCTGTCTTATGGACACCACACTTGTCTTCCCCATCATCCCTGCCAGTGCCAAGTCGCTTTGGGTTCTCGCCATCATCGCGCTGGTGCTGCTGCTGGGGGCCGCGCTCCTGGGCTATCTGGCATGGTCCACACGGCACGTCACCTGCACCGTCTCCCATGAAGGCCTGCGCATTCAGGGAGACTTGTATGGCCGCCTGATTCCGCTGCGGTCTCTCCAACTGGAGAAGGCGGTGGTAACCAATCTCAGGCAGGACAAGGAGCATCAGGCCAAATGGCGCACCAACGGCACCGGGCTGCCCGGTTATGCCTCCGGCTGGTTCAAGCTGCGCAACGGGGAGAAGGCCCTGCTCTTTGTGACCGATCCCACCCGTGTGGCACGCATTCCCACCACCGAGGGTTACAGCGTGATGCTGAGTGTCAGCGAGCCCGCAGCCCTGATCGATGCGCTGAAGCGGCAAAACGGGCCTTAAAACGGCCCTGCGGGCCATTCACCGCACAGCCACCTGGCTTTCGACCTTTTTGGCCTCCTCCTCCACGATGCCCAGAAACGTGTCCCGCAATGCGGAGGGGAAGTTCTCGTCATAGACCGCACAGAGGTCGTAGTGCAGGCTTTTGTCAGTCACGAGCAGCGCTGCACAGCCTGGAGTGCCCGTGCGTTCGGCGATTTTCGGGATCAAAGCCACTCCAGCTCCTGCGGCGACCATCGTCACCAGATTCTCCGCGTTCGAGGCCGCGCTGCCAAACTGCGGCAGAAAGCCGATGCTGCGGCAGATTTCCCGCGTCCACACACGCTGAGCGTCGCTGCCATACATGAGGATGTGCAGAAAGGTCTCGTCCTCCAGCTCGCGCAGGCGCACGGTGCCGCGCCTGGCCAGGGGGTGATGCTCCGAGACCAGCACGATGAGCGGGCTGCGCAGGATGTTGCGCACCACCAGTTTTTTGGCCGCCGAGAGCTTGGCAAAGATCTCCGGGATGAAGCCGATGTGGACACGTCCTGCGGCGATCTGCGCCAGCTGGTCTGAGGGGCCCGTCTCCTGCACGCTGATCCGCGCCTTGGGCAGGGCCGCATGCAGCCGCGTGAGGCAGGCCGGCAGAAAGCTGATGGTCAGCGGCCCCATGGAGCCCACACGCAGCTCCCCGGTGGTTCCCGCCGCAGCCTCTTTGGCACGCGCCACGGCCTTGTCCGCACGGGTCAGCACTGCACGCGCCTCCCGCAGAAAGACCGTGCCAGCGTCCGTAAGCGCCACGTGGTTCCGGTTCCTCTCCAGCAGCTGCAGGCCCAGCTCCTCCTCAAGATCTCGGATCTGCGTGCTCAGAGAGGGCTGCGCCAGCCGCAGACGCGTAGCCGCACGGCTGAAGCTCAGGGCCTCCGCGACGGCGACGAAGTAGCGCAAATGACGCAATTCCACCCAGCAACTTATAGCTTTTAGCTATCACACGCAAAGGAAACAAGTCATGTCCGGCAGGGGGGCGGTGAGGGATGATGGTGCCGAAACAACACCTCTGAAAGACATGAGCACCCTAACCCTGACTGCCAAGACCCTCGTCCACGACGACATCGGGCTCGAAGAAGCCCCGGCACCAAGCTCCCGCAGCGCCACCAAGCGGCGCAGGCTAGGCACCCGCGCCCGGCTGCTGCTGCTCGGCATCCCCCTGCTGGCCTTGGCCGTGGCCTCACTTGCCTCCTGGCTGGCCTATGCGGCCAAGTTTGAGGAAACCGACAACGCCTTCATCGAGGCGGACGTGCACCCCGTGAGCAGCCGCATCACCGGAGACGTGCTGGAGGTCCTTGTGCAGGACAACCAGTTCGTCACCAAGGGCCAGCCGCTGGCAAAGCTGGACCCGCGTGACTACGAAATGAAGCTGGCCTTTGCCAAAACCTCCCTGGAGCAGGCCACCGCGCAGATCCCCCAGGCCGAGGCCGCCCTGGCACGGGCTCAGGCTGCCGGGCGGGAGGCCGCTGCCAAGGTGGAGGTGACCGTAGCCCAGCTGGAGAAAGCCCGGCTCGACTTTGACCGCGCTGAAAAGCTCTTCACGACCGAAGGCAGGGCCATTTCCAGGCAGGATCTCGACAGCGCCAAGTCCGCCTTTGAGGCCGCGACCGCCAGCCACACGGCGGCCTTAGCCGCCACCGAGGCCTCCGCCGCAGGGGTGCGCGCCGCCGAGGCAGATCTGGCCGTGGCCAAAGCCGGACGTGACCACGCCCAGGCAGTGCTGGACGACGCTGAGCTCCAGCTCTCCTACACCGTGCTGCGTGCGCCAGAAACTGGCCGCATCGGCAAGCGCACCCTCCAGACCGGCCAGCACGTGCAGCCCGGGCAGGCCCTGCTGGCGGTCGTCTCCCAGGACACCTGGGTGGTGGCCAACTTCAAGGAGAACCAGCTCTCCCAGATGCGCCCCGGCCAGCCGGTGGAGATCAAGATCGACGCCATCCATGGCCAGAGCTTCCAGGGGCAGGTGGACAGCTTCTCTCCGGGCACGGGTGCCAAGTTCACCCTGCTGCCTCCTGACAACGCCACCGGGAACTTCACCAAGATCGTCCAGCGCCTGCCGGTGAAAATCCGTCTCGCTGCCGACCAGACGAAAGCCTTCTCCGCCCAGCTCTCCCCAGGCCTCTCGGCCATCGCCACCGTGCGGGTGAAATCCTGAGTTCGCCTTCGAGAATCCCAATCCTCCACCCAGAAACCGCCATGACGCGAAGCCCTGCACTTTCCATGCCGCTGGACGATGTGCCCACGGCTTCCCGCGAGAACCTCCGCAACTGGGTGGCCGTGCTAGGCTCCCTGCTGGGCGCCTTCATGGCGGTGCTGGACATCCAGATTTCCAACTCCTCGCTGCAAAACATCACCGGGGGCATCGGAGCCACGCTGGATGAAGGCTCATGGGTCTCCCTTTCCTATCTCGTGCCGGAGATCGTCGTCATCCCGCTGTGCGGCTGGCTGGCACAGGTCTTTGGCATGCGGCGCTACCTCATCTGGAACAGCGTGCTGTTTCTCGTCTTCTCCATCTGCTGCGGTTTTGCGTGGAATCTCTCCAGCATGATCGTCTTCCGCGCCCTGCAGGGCTTTACCGGCGGCGCGCTCATCCCCATGGCGTCCACCATGGTGCTGCTCAAGCTGCCTGCCTCCAAGCAGCCCGTGGGCTTTGCCCTCTTCGGCCTCAGCGCCATGTTTGCACCGGCCATCGGCCCTACTGTGGGCGGCTGGATCACCGAGAACTACTCCTGGCCGTGGATCTTTTACATCAATCTGGTGCCCGGCATCCTCCTCGTGGCCGCCATCGCCTGGGGCCTTAATGCCACGCCCATGCAGCTGCCGCTGCTAAAGAAGGGAGACTGGACCGGCATTCTCTTCATGGCGCTCGGCCTTGGCTCGCTCACCGTTTTTCTGGAAGAGGGCACGCGGGAGGACTGGTTCGGCTCCGGGTTCATCACACGCCTGGCCATCCTCGCCGCCATCACGCTGCCGCTGTTTGTCGCCATTGAGCTGATGCGCAAGAAGATCACGCCCGTGGTGAACCTGCGCCTCTTTGCACGCCGGAATTTCCTGCTCGGCAGCATTGTGAACCTGGTGCTGGGCCTCTGCCTCTACGGCTTCATGTATCTGCTGCCCGTCTATCTGGCGCAGATCCAGGGATACAACGCCATGCAGATCGGCTCCACCATGATGTGGGTGGGCCTGCCTCAGCTCGTGGTCATGCCCTTCATGCCGCGTCTCATGCAATGGTTCGACAAGCGCGCCATCGTCGCCTTCGGCCTCGCACTGTTCGGCCTCAGCGCCATGATGATGAGCACCATGAGCGCCGACACCGCGCACGACCAGCTGGTGCTGCCGCAGATCGTGCGCGCTCTGGGTCTCACCTGCATCATCGTCCCGCTCTCCCTTATCACCACCGGCGGCATTGAGACGCAGAACGCCGCCAGCGCCTCGGGCCTCTTCAACATGCTGCGCAATCTCGGCGGTTCCGTTGGCATCGCCATGCTCTCCGCCCTGCTCACCCGTCGCGAGCATTTTCATTCTCATCATCTCGGCGAAGCGATCAGCCTCTACAATCCGCTCACTCGCGACCGAATCGCCGCCATTACCCAAAATCTCATTTCCCAGGGCATCGATGCCGTCGGTGCACAAGACCGCGCCCTGCATCTGCTCGATGCCACCGTGCGCAAGCAGGCCTTCATCCTGGCCTTCAACGACTGCTTCCATGTAGCCGGGCTGCTCCTTCTGGCCATGATCCCTCTCATCTTCCTGTGCACCAAGACGGCTGGCTCAAGCGCGGCGGGCGCGCATTGAGATCAACCCCCGTTCACCACCATGCCGCGCAGGGCGCTGGAGGACATCATCGGCTGCAGCAGGGCCAGCCCGGCGCGCAGCTGGGCGGGCGTGGTCTTGGCGGGGTTGTTGACGATAAGCACATCGGTCGCGAGCGGCGCAAGTGGAGCGACGTTCGCAAAGCTGTTCAGCAGCGGCGAGGCATCCAGAATGATCCAGTCCACCTCCGTTTTTGCCCGCTCGATCCAGCTGCGATATCCGTCGAGCAGTTCATTCGTGGCATGGGCGGGCAGGTCGCAGCCGGGCAGCAGGAAGAGATTGCTGTGCCCGTAGCGCAGAACACTCAGATCATTCGCATACGCTCCGTAGCCCTGCATGGTGCGCGGGAACCACTGGTGCATCGTGGGGGAGGATGGATTGCACTCCATCATGAACACCCGGCGGCCCTGATGGCAGAAAGCGGCGGCCAGTGCGGCGGAGACCAGCGTCTTGCCTTCGCCTGTGCCCGCGCTGGTGATGAGGACCACCCCGGCGGTGCTGCCACGGCTCATCGCCTGCTTTTCGAGTGTGCTGGTGAGCTGATGCAGCGCACTGGAGGCCCCGAGGGGCTCCGGCTTTAGCAGCTCTGAGAGCATGGCTTCGGGGCTGGAACCGTGCACGTAAGGCAGCCGGGCCAGAACGGTGGCTTCACCGCTGGCAGGCTTGATGACCGGCACCTGGCGAGTTTGCGGCTGCGGCACTGCCTGCAGCGGGTGATTCACCGCAGGCAAAACTGGCGTAGGGGCAGCTTTGGCGATGGCAAAGGGAGATGCTGGCGGTGGCACCGGCTGAGCAGGATAGCCGTAGCCATAGGCAGTGTGCTGCGTCTGATCTTGCGCCGCAGGTTTTTCCACCTTGGGCCGGAAAAGCTTCCTCACATGATCATCGAAGATGCCCCAGCCAACGGGCAGTCCCAGAAAGGTGATGCCGAAAAGCATGATGGCGGCGGCCGCAGCAAGAGGCTTGCTGGGTTTCACAGGCTTTTCCGGCACCATGGCCACATCCACCACTCGCAGCATGCCGCTGTCACGGAACTGGCTTGTCAGCGCGGCCTGGCTGCGGCGCGCCTCGATTTTTTCGTAGAGATCACGGTCCATGCGCACCTGATCGCGCAGCAGGTTCAGCTGCACATTTTTGCCATTGACGTCCAGAGCCACGCCGCGTGCCTCCTCAAGCTGACGGCGATAGTCGGCAAGCTGCCGCTCCTGGGACTCCACCTCGGCCTGGATGATACCCACCACATTGCTGACCGCATGGTCCAGCCCCGCGCGCAGTGTTTCGATTTCATTTGCCAGCGCGATCATGCGCGGGTGCTTCCTCCCGCACGTCGCCTCCAAAGGCGCGCGCTCGGCGATCTTGGCGTCGAGCTGCTTGCGGATGAAGCTCACGTCGGCGTTGTCTGCGAAAACTTTGAGCTCGGTCAGGTCACGGCCGGACTTCTGCGCAGCGGCAAGGTCTTTGAGATCGCTTTTGGCCTTGGTGAGCTTCAGGTCGGCATCCGTGATCGCGGCGTTGAGCTGCCGCACCTTTTCATTGGACACCTCCTTGGATTCCGAGTCCTCCATGAGGCCCTCTTTCTTTCGGTACTCGGCGAGTTTCTGCTCTGATTCACGCAGGCGCTTCAGCAGCTCTTCGGATTTTGACTCGAGGAAGGTGGAGGCATCGGCACTCAGCTGCCCCTCCTGCTCCGCCACATAGCGGGTGTAGTCTTCAACAAACCGATTGGCCAGCTCTGCTGCGAGCTTCGGATCGCGATCCCGGATTTGCACCCGGAGCATGTGCGACTCTTTGAGCGGCTCCACACGCACATTGGCAATCATCAGGTCAATGAAACGTTCGCGCGGGTCGCCGGGCTTGCCTGGCTTGTAAAGCCCCAGCAGCTTGAGCAGTTCGTCCTTGCGGCCCAGCGAGTGGGCCTCGCGGTCAAGCAGCGCGTCGCGGTCCTTCGCCGGGAAGTGGTCGTAGAAGTAGCTCAAAAAGCGTCCGGACAGCAGTTCCGCACGGTGGTTGTTGATCAGCTGCACCGCGCTCAGCTCGGTGACTCCGCGCCCGGACATGGCGTCAAACTTGAACGGATTGGCGTCCTGAATGCGCAGGAGCAGCTGCGATTCAGCCTCATAGATTTTCACCCCCATGCCGAGGTAATAAAAAGTGAACGCCGCCAGCATGAGCCCAAGCAAGGCCGCCCGCAGCCAGCGCTTGCGGATGTAGCCTATGACGTCGACCAGGCTGATGAGCGACTGCACCTCAAAATCCTGCGGATTGATCGGCGGCAGGAAGGCACGCGGATCAAACACAGGGGAAGAGCCCGGATGCGCGGGCATGGTGATGGACGGCGCCAGCGGCGCCAGCCCACGCGCTGGTGCGAGGGCGAGCATAGCCCCAAAGCCGTCCTTGGGGGCGGCGTTTGAAGGTTGAATGCTGTAGGAAATGGCCATATGAAAAAATTACTCGGCGGTAAGAGCCGCCGCTGAAGAAGAACGCCGTGGCAGCCAGCGGCGCACTGTGCGCAGTGCCGTGAATGCCCTGGAACGCCAGCTGGTGGGATTGAAGCCTTCGAGATCAAGCAGCCAGCGCTCTCCGTCACACCACTGCCGTTTGTACTCGTAGTCGCTGGGCAGCATGTCAAACACCCGCAGGCCTCGCTGGATGCAGCAGTCCACAGTCCAGCGAATGACCAGTTTTCCCGGGGAAATCTTCGCCAGTGCACGCTCCCAGCCCGACTGGTACTGGAAAAACTCCTCACGCTCGACGAAGCCGTACAGGGCGGCGACCAGTTTGCCATCGGCTTCGAGTATGGGCATCCATGCGCGCTGCTGCGGCAGCCAGCGCGCCGCCAGCCGCTGGTGAAAGCGCCAGGAGGCTTCCGTGGTGAAGCTGCTGACACCTTCCGCCCACTGCATGGCATGCAGCACCCGGAACTCCTTCATCGTGTCGTCAACGGTCATGCGCTCGCCGGCATGGCTGGCAGTGCCTGCATGCTCTGCCGTGAACGCCCTGCGGCAGCGGCGCAGCAGATTGCGCCATTTCGAGCTGTGACGCGCCTCGTATTCCTCCCAGGAGGCAGGCAGGTTGATGTACCGGCCAATCTGACGGTTCAGCACGCCAGCATGGCTGAACGACTCCTGCAGAGCCGCGAGGAGATGCGGTCTGTTGGGAGATTCTTCCGGCAGGTGATTGAGACGGACATTGTCGCATTCCGGCATCAGCAGTTTGAACACACCACAGAGCTGCGGCGTGAGTTCATCCTCCTGCCCGGCAGGCACAATGAGGTCCAGCCGCTCTCCGTGCGCCTCTCCAAATCCTGCCAGAAAGGCCAGTGTCACGAGATGCTTGCGCACAGAATCCGGCTCAGAGGCGAGCATGAGCGGCGCGATCGCCTGCGGCACACCTGCGGCATCACGAAGCACGCCAATGGCCAGCCGCGCTTCTTTGCGACACTCTTCCCACCACAGGCTCATCCAGTCCCAGCGGACGAATGGCGAACGCGTGGCCATCTTTTCGACCAGCACATCCCAGAAAGGCTGCAGCGCGAGGAATCCCGCTTCATCACGGACGATCTCGAGCGTCAGCACACCACGACGCGGAGCGGCAGCAGCATGGGGCGCGGTGCGGCGCAGATTGGAGCCCAGCATCAGCGAAGTCATTTTGCACCTCCTGCCGGCAATGCGGCTGATTGTTTGCGATGCTGCGCGGCTTCAATCAGCGCCCCCAGTTGCTGGCGCGCATTCAGGAGCCTGCCTGGATTGTCATCCCAGTCGCCAAACCCACGTGCAAAACTGGCGGTGAGGCGGCGCGCCTCGTCCTCAAGGCCCATCTGGCGCGCCAGCATCAGGTAGTCATAGTCTTCCGCCGTTTCACGCAGCCACTTCAGACGCATGGAGGCCACCGGGGCGTTGCGGCCCTGGTGCTTTTCCGTGGCAGGGTAGATGTAGGAGCCATCTCCGTTGTAAGTCGCACCATCAGGTGTTTTGAAGGTGCCTGCATCCTGCCAGACATCGACGCCTTCGGCGGCAAAGATCGTGTCCCAGTAGTCGAAGCCGGTGATGCCGTGCTTCGGAAACAACCAGCCGACAATGCGGTGCGCCATGGGCGGATAGTCGATTGCCCACACAGGTGGAAAGCTGCTGCCGAGCTGCTGCGGCCTGCCGTGCTGCTCCTCCCACGCCACCGGCATCTGGACGAGCGCCGCGTAGGTCCACACTTCCTCACCCGCCTGACGACGCAGGGCGATGTCATGCCTCCCGCCGGCCCATTCCATGTCCTTCCACACTTCGCTGAAATGCGGCACCCAGATGTCCACCGCACCGTTCAGCGAACCCCACGCCGATTTTTCAGCCGTCGGCTGTTCGGTGACATGCAGCGGCACACGCACGCCATGCTTCCTCTCCACTTCATTGAAGAACTCGCCCCAGCGGCGCACCGTGGCATAGGCCGTTTCATCGTTCGGCTCATCCAGGTCTCCCATGATGACGTACCCGCGTGATTCACAATGAATTTTGGCCAGCAGCTTCATCCACTGCGCGACATAGCTCATCGCAGCCTCACGGTCCGCACCCAGGGGGTCCTGAAAAGGCCATTTTGGCCAGATTGGCAGCCCAATGCTGTTGCAATGACGATGCAGCAGGTGCTTTCGCAGCGCTTTCTCGGCTTTTTCTTCATCCAGCTTGCCAGTGCCGGCGTCGGGATAGCTGCCGTAGATCTGGTCCACACTCAGGCGATGCTCGGCCAGTATGTCGTAGTAGGCATCGAGCAATGCCGCATGCGGCGGTGTTGGCGCGTTGTCATGATAATCCAGCCCATGGACCTGAGCCACATGCCGCACCGTGGTCATGATCGACGTGCGCAGCTGGGGCACGACCGGCAGGTCAAAATCCCAGACATTGAGCGTGTAACAGGCGATGACTTTCAGGCCATCGGCAAATTCGAACCGCACCTGGCCGGTGTATGCGCCCGGGGCAGCCGTGTAAGGCACAAAAACATCCACCCAGTATGGCTGGTTCACCACCTCAGAACCGTGGCTCTCTTGCAGAGGCATGTCGAGCGGCACGAGCGCATCCGGATAATCCCCCGCTGGCAATGGCGCCCGCGGTGTGGATTTGGACACTCGCACGTAATGCTCGCGCAGCACCTTCGGCGCAGGCAGCAGGGCATCAGAATCATTCTTGGCGATCCCGGTGGCGACCACCCGCATGGATTTGAGCTGCTCTGGTGTGGCGGTGATGATGATCTGCAGCGGCTCCCACTCACCCCGTGCTGCGTAAAGAATGTTTGCGCCTGAGACAGGCGCGGCCCCCTCACGCGGAATGCGGGTCATGCCATCACAAAACGCCACTTTGACCGGCTGGGCGGCTGCAGGAAAGACCAGCGCCATGCAGAGAAGAAGCGCTTTCATGCCTTCACCTCCAGGAGCTCTGCATAAGTTTCTGCATACTGCCGTGCCGCGTGGGCGATGGTAAAATGTTCATTCACCCGCTGACGGGACATCCGTGCGATGTCTTCACGAGCCGCCGCTCCGAGCTGCAGCGCTTTTTCCCAGGCACCGGCCAGCGCAGCCGGGTCACGCATGGGCACGACCTGACCGACCCCTTCCAGCAGACGAGCGCAGTCGCCCACATCTGTGGTGACACACGGCACACCGCAGGACATCGCCTCGATGATGGTCATCGGGCAGGCCTCGGTTCGCGAAGAAAGTGAAAACACATCCAACGCCGGATACAGCTTCCATGGATCGGCGCGGAAAGAGTCAAACCGCACCTGCTGCCGGTGTGGCAGCTGAGCCAGCAGCTCACGCTCCACCTCACCCAGCTCGATCTCGACCCCGCCGCAGAAAACGAAATGGGCCTTGGGCACACGGTTTTGGAGCAGGGCCGCTGCACGCAAAAAAGTGGCCAGATCCTTCATCTCATGGAAACGCCCGACGTAACCGATCACGGGCACACCCGCAGGCAGCCCCAGCTCAGCCCGGGTGTCGAGTCCGGCATCCGTGTCTGGCAGAAAACGCTCTGCATTGATGCCGTTGGGAATCCAGCGCATCTTGGCTCGCGGGTAACCGATGGCTTCATGGTCTTCGATGGCAGTGGCAGAGCAGGAAATGATGCGCTTCGGGATGCAGCGCGCAGTCACCGCCAGCATGCGGCGGAAGAGCGCCATCTTGAAGTCACTGTCGCCGGGATTTCGGTGAATTTCGCGGCAGTGGATGCTCCAGACAACATTGCTCACGCCCGCCGCCCGTGCGGCCCAGCCGCCGACAAGATCCGCATGGTGTGTCCATGTCTGCACCACATCCGGCCGCTCAGCGCGCAGCACGGCATGCAGTCTGGCGAGCGTACGTGGATGGAGATAGGCGGTGCTCTCGAGGTCGTGTACATTTACCCCTGCTTCATGCAAGCGCCTGAGCTGATGCTTCCAGGGCCTGGCATTGACAGCCACCACGACGGTGCGAAACCGGGCCGGATCAAGAGATTCAGCCAGGTTCATGAGCATCGCCTCCGCCCCTCCCCCACCGATGCTGTAGGCAAAATGCAGCACCACCGGACGCTGGTCGGACGCTTGCGCAGGCATTGCGTGCGTCGCCACGAACGCACGTGCCGTCTGCCGGATGGGCAGCTGCAGCGTGTTGGTCGTGTCCAGCGTGATCGTCCTCATATCATCGACATCGCCTTCCGGCAGCTCTGCCGCCAGTCTTTGAGTGTTTCGAATGCACCAGACACAGTGGCTTTCGCCTCCAGCACCGACTCAGGCGAGCCGTAGCGTGGCAGCTGGTGCATCGGCACAGTGCTGTCAACACGGCCGCTGATGGTCGTGCATGCGGCCTTGAAACCGGCCTCACGCACGAGCATGAGTGTTTCACGCGTGAAATCATCACTGCCGCCATTGGGATAGGCAAAGGCAAAAGGCAGCTCGCCGATCTCAGCATGTATGCGGTCCCGGCAGGTGGCGATTTCTGCCCGCACTGCCCTGACATCGCAACGCGCCAGAATGGGATGCGTATGTGTGTGGCCCCCGATGTCCACATG
The DNA here is from genome assembly GCF_042655725.1 of Prosthecobacter fluviatilis. Classification (GTDB taxonomy): domain Bacteria; phylum Verrucomicrobiota; class Verrucomicrobiia; order Verrucomicrobiales; family Verrucomicrobiaceae; genus Prosthecobacter; species Prosthecobacter fluviatilis. The sequence goes on along the minus strand of NZ_JBHSMQ010000015.1, from coordinate 90,871 downwards.
CCCGCTCAGCGACATTTCACAGGCCATTTCCCAAGTCATCGGTCTCATGGCCTGGGGCAGGTCATCAAATGAGGGCTCAGTCACCTCCAGCGCATTCTCCAGGCGGCCCACTTCGCTGAGCAGATCTGCGTCCGGCAGTTCCTTGAGCTCAGGCAGCAGCTTCGCGAGCGACTGCTGGCGAAGCTCATAAGTGCCCAGGTACAGCCGGAGGCTTTTCCCGTTGATCTTCCAGTCGAGCAGTTCTTTCCGGGTGCGGCCGAGCGCGAGATCAGCACGCTGAAACCAAAACATTTCCACCGCATCAAGAAAACCCGTGGTGACAAAAATGGTCGCGTGCAGTCCGAACTCCCGCAGAATGGGATAGGCCAGCTCGTAATTGGAGGCATAGCCATCGTCAAAAGTGATGATGACAGAATTGTCAGGAAGACCCGACCCCTGGGTGCGGGCCTCGACAAGATCCGCCAGCGAAATCACGTGGTACTCCTTTGCCAGCATGGCGCAAATGCTGCGAAAGACGCCCGCCTGAAGATGCAGAGACCAGTCGAGAATGCCTCGGTCAGAGGTGTTTTCACTCAGCCCGTGGAAGGTCAGTATCGTGGCCTCGGCAGAACGTCTTGTCCGTGCAAACGACGCCAGCCCGCTGCCGACCAAGGCAGCAGCTTTGATAGAGCGCGGGTAGAAAGCGAGCGGCATAATCAAAGTATTGATGAATGCTATGTCCTTCAATCGACAAGCAACTGGCGAACATGGCGGGTATAGGAATTTATTATTTACGACGAATATTCATACTTTAGGGCGCAGTTTATTAACTTCAATGAAATTATCATAAATACCGTATCATTTTTACGCTTTCCTTACTTTCGTTCATAGCCAGTCAAAAAAACAAAAAGGCCGGAGGAAAAACCTCCGGCCTTGTGAGTCGAGTGGAGTGCCACCTCTGACGGCCTCAGAGCGGCCGGATCCAGATGTTACGGATGCGCACTGGAGGGTCGTTTTTGTGATCCTGGATGCGGATCGGCGCCTTTTCGGGGAACTCGCCGCTGTAGTCCGTGATGTTCTTGTGCTTGGTAGGCCCCATGATTTTCGTGTGGTTCTGCACACAGATGCCATTCACAAACGTCGTGATGTAAGCAGGCTCCACCACCTTGCCGTTTTCCAGCTTGGGCGCGGTGAAGACAATGTCATAAACCTGCCACTGACCGGCCGGGCGCACCGCATTCACCAGGGGCGGCGTCTGCCCGTAAACACTGCCCGTCATGCCGTCGGCGTAGGTCGGGTTGTTGTCACAGTCCAGCATTTGAGATTCATAGCGATCCATGAAAAACACCCCGGCGTTGCCCTTTTTCTGTGAATTGCCCTTCGTATTGGGCTCGCTCATCCACTCCAGGTGCAGCTGGCAGCTGGCAAATTCCTGCTTGGTCCAGCAGTCACCGCCGGAGATCATCATCACACCGCTGTCGATCTGCCATGGGCAGGGAATCAGCTTGCCGGTTTCCTTGCCCTTGGCGTCCTTCTCCTTCGCCTGCAGGGCATCCGAGTTGGTGCCATCGAAAATCACGATCGCATCTGAGGGCGCACCGCCTGGCTTTTCACTCGGTGCCACGGCAGCCGGCCGTGGACGGTCAATGTCGTGCACCTTCCATTGGGTGCCAGGAATGACCGGGGTGTCAGAGTAACCGATGGGCGAAGGCTTGTCTGCGGCAGGCTGTTTGTCTGCGGCAGAGGCGGCGAAGCCCGCGAGTGCGAGCAGAAGGGTGATGGCAGTGTTTTTCATGCGGGAAGCAGCAAACGAGAAGGCGCAGGCGATGTTGCAGGTCAAGATGCGAAGTATTGGAAAAACAGGTTGCCAATCTTCCAAGACAGCCGATTCTAGCTGCCCATCAAATCGCGGGATGGAGCAGCCCGGTAGCTCGTCAGGCTCATAACCTGAAGGTCGTAGGTTCAAATCCTACTCCCGCAACCAATTTCAAAAAAGCCTGCAGCTGAAAAAGTTGCAGGCTTTTTTGTGTCCCTCTCACGCTTGCTTGCATGAGCGCAGTGCACTAAAGATCTGGCGCTGGTTGGCCGCGCCAGCAATCACCCTTACTGCCGTGATCCGCTTCTTTTACCCCGTTGCACTTTTGTGCCTGACCGCGTTTGGCTTGGCGTCTTGTGAGGGGCCAAAGAGGGCTCCTTCGAAAAGCAGGCCTCGCACGGCGGCAAATACGCCTCCTTCAGCCACAAACCCCGTGCAGCCCCCAGCGGCCGCCCCCGCCCTGCCAGGGAATTTGGAATCACAACCAGCGACGGCGGGAGCCCCCATCGCCGCTGAAGGTGTGGCACCCGCCGCAACAGGCACGCCGCCTGCAGGTGCACCAGCAGCTGCCGCAAACGCTCCAAAGGAAGATCCTCGCGCTGCGTCACGTGATGCCTTTTGGAACCTGGCTGCGCAGCGCTACAAACCGCCAGCCTCGGGAAGCGTGGCCGCAGATACCGGACTGCAGCAAGCGGGGCTGACGACAGCCCAGCCCCCCTCTCCTGCCATGTCGGCCACATCCGCAGCTACGGAGCCCGCCCTGAACGCAGCGCATGCAAAGGATCTGAATCCGGCAGACATTCCATACGCCACCTGGGCCCCCGGCAAGCGTGGTGTCGTGAAGAGCCCCTTCGATCCCAGCGGACGTCTCATCGACGTGCGGGACTTCAATGCGGGCCAGCTTTCACAATGCCCCTACACAGGCAAGGTCTTCCGCGTTCCGCCCTTGAAGTAAAGCAGGTGAGAAAAGCCGCCGTGCCACCACTTCCGGTCACAGCTTCATCTTTGCAGCTGGCACTGCGCATTCATCCTGCCTCTCGTGTTCCTGGATGAGACTGGCGCCAAAACGTTTCTGAAGGTAATCCGCCAGAGAGAGATAAAAGGTCTGGCGCGACTCAGCGGTGGAGAAAGTGTGATCCGCCTGGTGGATGAAGCGGCACTGCAGCCTGCCCTGCTTCATGAGCTGGCGTGCCTTGCGGCGTGCCTGATACATCATCAGGAAATAACCCGGATCATTGTCCGAGACAAACATGGCCAGTGTGCGCCCGGCCGTCACCACACGCTGCAGATCTCCGGACAGATCCTGTCTGGCCGGATGCGCGCAGCCTTTTTCCTGCAGCACTGGCTGAGGAGGTTTCAGACTCGTCCGCACCTTCCTGCCCAGCTTCTGAATCAAAGGCTTCGCGTGGCCGGCAAACCGTTTGATGGATCCCCTGAAACCTGTGCGTGTTTTTCCCGTCAGCAGCATCTTCCAGTGGCTCCATTTGAAAATGGCTATGGCATAATCCCGCCAGGCCACGAGCTGGTCCATGCTGGTATCATTGATGGTCATCCCCTCTTTCCAAAAGAAGACGAGGGGATTGATCAGGATGCTTTCCATGATGGTGCAGTCGGGCAGCTGCACGGCAGACTGAAAAGCCACATAGGCACCGGAGCAGAGCCCCATCAAAACCACGGGCCTGCCGGGCTTCTTCTCATGCAGGTAGTCGCATGCGAGGCCCACGTCCCGGAAGGCGGTCGCAGCATAGGCGTCATTTTCCTTCCCAGGATCCTCGGCCACGCTGTCACCGATGCCATTGATGTCGATGCGGAGGCTGGGATAACCCATCTGCGCGAGCTGGCGCGCCAGCGTCACATGCAGCCGTCCGGGGCCGATCCGGTAAGCCGCACCCGCATTGAGAATCAAAATCCACGGCAGCGACGTCTCGCCCCCGGCAGGCTCTGACATGATGCCGAACAAATCCGGTGCCCTGCTGATGTGATGAAGGCTCTCATCCGCCAATGCGGAGCCTCCGGTCTGCATGGCATTTTGCAGCAGCGATGCATGGATGGGACTGGCCGCCCGCATCGGCGGCGCTTTGGCCTTGAGCCACCCGGCAATTTCCTCAAGCGCCTCATGCGGGACGACCGTGTCATGAGGTTCCGCCATCATTTCATTGTAGCCGCCCGGAGTGATGGCTTCCACAGGCACGCCATGTTTGGCCAGGTGGTCCAGCAGCCCGCCATCGCCCGAACTTGTGGCGATCAGAACATGCCGGCAACGCGGCACGCAGGCAAGCAGGTCAATCTCGGCAAGATCAGCAGCCAGCTCGCGGGTGTAAACAAAGCCCATGGCTTCAATGTCGCCCCCGTTGCCTGCCGCAGCCATTTGCGCCGTCTGCGCCAGGGCGGCGAGTTCACGCACGTAGCGCCGCCCTTTCACCACGGGGTGCCACAGCACCAGGCTCTCCACTTCATGCTGGGCAGCATGCAGGGCCGCGAGCGCCGCCCCCAGGCGCAGGCCCACAAGACTGATCTTCCCGCACCCGGCCACACCACGCAGCCATTCGGCTGCATCAGTCACGTTCGCCTGCCAGGTGGCCAGCCGTTGCGGATCTTCCACCACGCCGTCCGAATCTCCGGTGCCGTGGTAATCGGGACGCATCACGGTAAAGCCCTGTGCCGCCAGCTTGTCCGCCAGATGTCTCAGCGCGCGGTGGGAATGTACCTGCTCATGCCCCAGCGGAGGACAGATCAGCACACCGTGGTCGCCGCCACCCGGAGCACGGTGCAGCCACGCGAACAACGGCCGCCCGCTGCTCTTGAAGTAAAAAGCTGTTTTTTCGATCCGGTCCACCGGTGCCATCTCCCCAGATGCACACGGGCACGGATCATCGGCGTGGGAAATCATGGGAGGTTTCAAGGGGTGGGGCAGCTCAGTTCCACAGAAACCTCGCCCATCAAATTCAGGGCTTCAACATAAGCCCTGAACGAGCAACCACCGGAACTTGGCCTGAAAACCACGGATTTTGCCCGGTCGGGAACGAGGTGGAAATAGTTGTCCTCAGGCAGAAAGCCCTTGGCCGAAAGACGCACGCCATGCAGGAGGCGCTCGCTTTGCAGCGTGACCCGATAACAGCCGTCTCCCTGCGGCTCAGCCACAGCTTTCAGCATCCCGGGGGCAAACGGCTGCGCCTCAGGGTCCCGCGCACGTGTGAAATGAAAGGCCTCGCTGATCACTTCACGGGCCGCGTTCAGCCAGGTGGCGACCACCACGTGATGGGTCTGCGGCCCGAAGCGGTATGCGTAGCTGACATCATGAAAAGACCCCAGGATCTCATCAACACTGCACGTCTGCTGCGACTGCGGGCCCAGCTTCAGCGCAAACTCATGCCGGGCCACGCTGACATTGGGCTCACGCAGGAGCTGCACCTCAATGAAGCCGTCCACGGACTCCGCAGTTTCGTTGCTGAGATGCACATGCAGGCCATCGAGACCTTCGTCTGTGAGCGTCAGCTGCCTCGTACGCCACATGCGCCTGAGCTGGTAGTAGGCCGCTTTCGGAACACCCGTGCTGTCCAGGATGCCCCAGCCCGCAGCCGGCCACAGATCCTTGTAAAACCACACCAAAGCACCGGCATTGCGACTGTGCCCGCTGCGCCATTCGGCAAAGGTACGCGCCATCATCTCGCCTGAGGCCACGCGGCTGAGCTCCAGATAACGCGGCATGTCAAACGAGCGCAGCATCACCGGGTCAACACTGAAAAGCTCCTTTAGATAATGATCCCGGACGTCTTCAAAATCCCAGCCTGCACCGGTGTCACGAGGCACACGCTGCTTCCAGCGCGGGTGGTGCATCACTGGCACCAGCCCGCCCATGATCTCGTCGATGGCATCAGGCTCCGGGATGTTTGCAAAGCCCAGGCACTCGGTGGTGAACTTCACATCCGCCTGCCGCAGTTCATGCAGGGAACGGAGATAGGCACCGATGCCGTAATAATGGGTGACTCCGGTCCGCGTATGAAACGGCAGCACACCGCCGCTCGGCGATGATGGCACATAAGCCGTGCCCGGATGGTGCTGGCCGCACAGCGCCGGCAGCTGCTCGCCAAACCAGCGGTTGCGCCAGAGCTCACGCGGCATTCCGAGCATCGCTGCCTGCTGCTCGATCTCGCTGCTGCCGCAATAGACCGCCACGCAGGGGTGCTGCGCCAGCCGGTCAAGCTGCTGCCTTGACTCGGCCGTGATGTTTTCAGCGAACGCAGCGTCCTCGACGGGGTAGTCCATGTTGGCAAACATGAAGTCCTGCCAGACCAGGATGCCCAGCTCATCGCAGAGGCGGTAGAACTCATCACTCTCATAGTTCATCGTGCCGCCGATGCGCAGCATGTTCATGCCCGCATCACGTGCCAGGGTGAGATCATGCCTCAAAGACTCCCCTGCACTGCCAGGATTGAAAATGTCATTCGTCGTCCAGCACACACCACGGCAATAAATGCGCTGCCCGTTCACGTGCAGCGCAAAGCCGGGCTCATGGCTCACCTCGATGCGACGGAAGCCCACCGGCTCCAGAGGGAACTCATGGGTTCCGCCGTCAGTCTCGACAATGACTGCCGCGGCATGCAGCGTCTGAGCACCATTCGTGTGCGGCCACCACAGCGCGGGCTTCGGCACTCGCAGCTCACCGTGAAGCGAATCATCCAGGATCTTCAGTTCAGCCTGATGCCCGCCCATTTGGAAACGGGCAGAGACAACCTTCCGCGCCGACGACACACGCGCGTGAAAACATACGACACCATCATCGCAATCGAGCACGGCAGTCCGCTGCACGTCGCTGAGCAGCACCGCAGAGCGTTCCAGCCTCACCTCACGCCATGGGCCGATGGCAGGCACCGGCGGAGACCAGCCGGGGATGCGCCCCAGCAGGCCGGTGCGAAGCCAGCGAAGCTGCTGGTTGTTCACAAGATTGGTCTTCCAACGCGGACGCGGACGCCGCTTTTTTAAATCAGCGGCGACCGAGCGGAAGCATATCGCCAGCTCGTTCTCCGACCGCAGCTTCTGCGAGACATTCACCCGGTGGCTGCGGTACATGTTGTCCGTGCTCAGGATGCGCTCACCGTTGAGCCATACCTCTGCCAGTGTGGCCAGTCCGTCGAAGCACAGCACGCAGGGTTCGCCGACTGAGACAGGCGCCACCGTCAGGGTCGTGCGGTACCACCAGTCCTGCGCATCGATTTCGGGCGGGCTTTGGTGGTTCCATTTTCCACTCGCACACAGAGCACCGGCCACAGTGCCCGGCACCTGCGCTGCAAACCACTCACCTTTCACCGACACTGGTTCAGCGCAGGCTCCGGGAGCCTGCGAGCAGCATGTCCACGAGGCGAAGTGCACGGAGTCGGTCATGGCGTGTCAGGCGGGAAACGCACTCTTAAGCTGCTGCATCGCCAGAGTCCAGCGCTCCGCCATCTGATCCACCGGAGTAAAATCGATCGGCTTTTTGCGCGCCATGGCACGTGCCAGCTGGAACTGCAGTGCTTTGGCACTCGCAGACAGCCCCAGCACACTCTCGATGGCTGTGTCCAGCCCCGCGACTCCCTGGCCCTGCAGCCACTTCAAGTAAGTCCCCGCCAGTTCATAGCAGGAACCAAACTGGCGCAGCGTGGCAAACGAGTACTGGTGGAAGGTGGTGATCGGTTCGTTGATGAGCCACTGCATGTCCGCCTCAAATCGCGCGCGGAATTTCACAAAAGGATTTTCCACCGGAAGGCGCTGGAGCTGGCGCTTCAGCAATACGAGTGACGCATCCAGAAGCGCCTCACCTTGCAGCGGCTGGGCGGCTGCGTTCTTCACAATCTCGCAGTAGGGTGGCAGGATGGCTGGATTTTTTTCGCCGCGCAGGTGGAAGATGTTCACGAAATCATCTCCCTCCAGATGGTAGTAACCCTGCGCATGGAAGTAGCCCAGACGCTGCCGCTCCATGTCGATCTCCGCAATGGCCACCGTCGTTTTCACATGCTCAAGCTGGTAGGCGCTGCCGGCGGTGTCAGGCAGGTAAAATGAATCCAGCTCCACGAGCAGCGGCCTTCCGAGTGAGAGCTGCTCCTCAATATGGGCTGTCAGCGGCCGGTAGATGGCCAGCTCCTGCACATCCAGCGCGTAGAGGTCATACAGATCCGCCAGCTGGTATTTGAAAAACGTCCACTGATCCCCTTCGAAGTCGATGCCCAAGGTGAATGGCAGGGCCGCTATCGGCTCCAGGCCGCGGGCGTGCAGCACCTCGATCCAAACATCCACGTAGCAGTTTGTCTCCGCCCACTCGCGCTCCTGCGTGTGCAGGCGATGCCGGACGTAAGTCTGTGGGTCAAGCGCTGGAAACGGCCGGCTCATAGTTCCAAGGCGTTCTTCACCTCATACGGCCAGGAGTCCGGATCAAAGCCATGATGCTTGAACAGCGCCAGCGTGATGCGCTCCAGGCCGAAGCCGATGCATGCCGAATGCGCAGCCTCGCCATTGGGCAGCTTGATGTCGAAGGCCTTGCCGAAGTAGTCCATATGGCAGTTGGTCGAGGCGATGGCGGTCGGCTTCTCGGCTGTGGCCACGGCGAAGGTGAACTCGTGCTTCAAGTCCTGCTCCTTTTGGGATGCAGCCATCACACGGCCACCGCGACCGAAGAAGGGATCGTTGGCCAGCACAATCTCCACAGCGAGCCCCACTTCCGCCAGAATGTCGCGTCCAAGCTCAATCCACTGACGGCGATGGTCCAGCGCCTGTTCGGCACTGCCGAGGCGCACAAACTCGCGCTGGCGGAAAATCTGGAGGCGGCATGGGTCGATCGAAGGCTCATGCCTGAACACCTGTGACAGCAGGTCCACCGTCCTTCCGGCGCTGGTCAGGGTGCCAGTGGCCGTGGGGTACAAGGGGTAGCAGCATGCAGGCGTCAGCATCAGCTGGCTGGGAGCCAGATCCTGGGTCCATTCCTCGCCGCTTTCACGCTTGGAGAGCATGCCCATGTGTTCACGGTCACGCCCCATGAAGCTGTGAACGGAGCCCATCAAATCGGGAAAGTTTTCGATGTGGCTGGTCTTGAGGTAGTGCTCGCGACTGAGCACGCCAGGCAGGCGCATGACATCCGCCTGGATGTGAGCGGCGCGACGCGTGACCAGGCGGTCAAAAGCCTGCAGCACTCCTTCAAAAACGCCATTGTAGCCATAGACGCCGCGCACGCCGAGCGGCACCAGAAGCCCCGCCTGGGTCACTTCATCGAGGAAGGCCTGATAGGCTTCGGTCAGGGGAAGAGTGTTGGTTGAGCTACAAATCATAATCAGCCTTCCTTGTGGACCATCAGCATCGTGGCATTGAGTTTCAAAATGCGGTCATTGTTCACCATCAGCGCCGCGCCGTACGCATCCCGCAGATGACGGGCGATGCTGAACTTGGAGTCGTTGCGGTAGCCTGAGATGCCGCAGATCAGCATGGCACGTCCCACGATGTCCACGAACTGCTGCGAGCTGGACAGCTTCAGGTTGTTGGTGCGGATGGAGAAGCCGAATTCTTCAAACACTCCTGGGCAGTCTCGGCTGCGCAGTTCGTCATACTCCCTGGCCATGGACGCCACATTGTGCCGCATCACCTGCAGCACCTGGTCCACCTCGCCGAGGCGGATGGCTGAGATGGGGGTTTCGCCGGGTGTCTTGCGTGCTTCGGCACGCACAAAGGCGCGCGCCTGGTTCACCGCGTCCATCGCGATGCCCGCCCACAGCGCCCCCCACACGATGTGGGAGTAAGGATGCATCGTCTGGCCCAGAATCTCATTGAACGGCTGCGGAATGATCTGCTCCGCACTGCCAGATGCCGTCAGCTCAAAGCCCGAACTGCACGTGCCCCGAAAGCCCATCGTGTCCCAGGTCGAGATTGGCACTGCCTTGTATTCCCCTTTGCGCACCATGACATGCAGCTGCTCGTTCGCCGGAGCGTTCGGGGCGCTGCGGCAGGTGACCAGGATCTCGTCCGCGAATTCGCCATAAGAAATCACAGGCGCCTTCTTGGTGAGGGTGAACTGATCCCCCGTGACTTCCACCGCACAAATGCTGGAGCGCAGGTCGCCTCCCGTACCGATCTCCGTCGTCGCCGAGGCCATGAGCCGCTGCTCATCCGCCAGCTGCCGCAGGTAATCGCGGAAGAACTCGGAGTTCTGGGCATGATGAACCACACACGCCACCTGAATTTTATGCATCGCATAAATCATGGCCGACGAGCCGCAGTACTGGCCCAGCGTTTCGCAGATCTTCGCCACCTGCACCAGGTTCAAGCCCATGCCGCCATATTCTTCGGGCACATACGCACTCAGCAGGCGTGCCTCGCGCATGGCATTGATCGACTCGGCAGGAAAACGCGCTTTTTGGTCCACATCTGCCGCATGGGCTCTGAGGACAGATTTGCCCAGCGCATGCACCTCCTTCAAAAGTTGGTCAAAATCCACTTCGGTGCTGCAAAGAGTGCTCACAGGATGGGGCGGGGGTTCAGGCTGCTAGGGTCTTGAGTTTGTCGCTCGGAGTGCTCTCGCTGGCACCAGGACTAGGCGGCGAGCTTCGTGATCGCTTCCGCGATGGATTCGATGCTCTTGAAAGTGCGCCGGCCGATCAGATTGTCTGGAAACTCCACATTGAACTTGTCTTCCAGAGCCAGCATCACAGCGACCGTCGCCAAAGATGTCAGACCGGCATTGTAAAGGTCATCACCCTCAGCAAGGTTCTCCACAGGGAAACGACCATGCTGTGCAAGGACTGCACGGATCTCGGGCACCAAGGTGCTACTTACGTTCTCGCTCATAAAGTTAAGGGGACTGAATCTATACAGTTAATAATAAACATAATAAATGTTTATTGGTCCAATGGATTTTATAAAGACCTGAAGCTTTTGCTAAAAAGTGGCATAAAAACCTCAGGGAGAAAGATTCAATCCACCCCCACCCGGAGTTACAGGGCCACTTCGCCAACTTCAAAATAGTCGTCATCAGCAATGTCTGGGATGCCTATGACAAGCACACGCATTTTGCCACGTGCCCCATGTACGACACTAGGCGGAATATGGAGCATGGAGCCTTTGGTCACAGGCTGTTCGACACCATCCAGCAGGACCACGCCTTCGCCATCGAGCACATAATAGAGCTCAGTGGAGCGCCGGTGGTAGTGGAGCTTCGCACCATCAATGTCCACCGCATGTGCCCAGGCCGCCGGGGACAGGCCCTCATCTTCACGGCTGATCAAACGGTCCCGCCAGCCACAGGTGCTGCGTTCACGCGGCGTGTGGCCTTCATGACGGATCAGCAGCGGACCGGTGGTGGCCATGGCGTCCAACAATCAGGTTGGTTATTTGTGCCCCTGGTGCGTTTTGATCTCATCTGCGAGGTGGGCAAAGTCCCCCTTCTCACACAGGCGGACGAAACCTTCCGTGAAACGTTTCAGCTCATCCCACACTCCGCGAATGTGGTCCGCCTCGTCCTTGTTGATGCGGTTGTCAGACGCCGCCTTGCTGATGGCGGTGAGGAGATCTGCAAACTGCTGGACGATCTCCTGTGTGGCGGGCATCAGCTCCATGCCGCGCGGCCCGCCCGTGGTGGGATTTTGCACAAAGACCCCGTTTGCCTTGTGGCAGAGCCACTGGATGAGCTGGGGGTCCTTCGTGATTTCGTAGAGCTGACGCACGCGGTCGAGCGGGTTGGAGGTGCCGCTGCCCTGCTGCTCGTCAGGCTGAGACCACTTGTAGGCCAGTGAAAGGGAGACGCCCATCTGCGCCGCCACCTCCTTGAAGCTGGTTTGCTCGACGGCCTTGCTGATCACTTCATGGGAGTCCATGCCTGACTTGTTTCAGAAAGTGAACCATTTGGCAAGCAGCATCCTTGCCGTTCTGTCACGGTAAATGTCACACGGCAGCAGTCTTTGCGCTTGTAGAAGAAAACTCCACACGCCTATTCTGCACCCTCATGAAAATCTCAACCCTCCTCCTCGCGGCCCTGGCTTGCATGCTGGCGTCCTGCATCGAAATCAAGTCCACCGTGATCGTCAGCAAAGACGGCACAGCCACCATCGAGGAGAGCGTCCTCATGAGCGCCCAGCTGGCGGCGATGATGCAGGGCGGCCAGGGAGACCAGCTCAAAGGACTCGTCATGGACAAGGCGAAGGCCGAGGAACGTGCGAAGAAGCTCGGCGAAGGCGTCACCGTCAAATCCCATGAGGAAGTGAAAACTCCCGATGGCAAAAGCGGTGTAAAAGTGGTCTTTGCCGTCGCCGATCTGTCCAAGCTGAAATATGTCCCCTTTGAGCCTGAGCAGGAAGGCAAGCCATCCACCACCCAGCCGATGACCTTCGCGCTGAGCGGCTCCACCCTCTCCATCACCAATCCTGACGCCGACAAAAAGAAGGGCGGTGGCGGCGAGGCCAAGCCCAAAAAGAGCCCGGATGAAATGGCCATGATGAAATCCCAGATGGCAATGATGAAGCCCATGTTTGCCGGCATGCGCGTGGCGGTGGCCGTCAAGGGCGCCAACGGCATCTCAAGCTCCAACGCCACTCACCTGAACGACGGCACCATCAGCTACATGGACATCCAGTTCGACAAGATCATGGACAACGCCGACGTCTTCGCCGGCTTCATGGAGTCGGCCGACGTCGGACTGAGCCCTGAAGAAGTCGCGGAAAAATTCAAGAATGTGGACGGCCTCCAGATTGAAGGGAAAAAGGTGGTCACTGCCGAGCTGAAGTAAGACTCCTCAAGATTACCAGATTCATTCCAGCAGAGCCGGGGCGCCAAGCCCCGGCTTTTTTGTGAGCCTGCCAGAATCGGCATGAGTTTTCGTTTGCCGCTCCGCTCTGATTCCGGAGATTCCTCAGCCATGATAGATTTCGTCCTTCACATCGACAAGCACCTGGAAATTTTTGCGAGGGATCATGGTCCGCTGATTTACGCGCTGCTCTTCGCGATCATCTTTTGCGAAACAGGGCTGGTGATCATGCCCTTCCTGCCGGGGGATTCCCTTCTCTTTGCTGTGGGCGCCCTTTCCGCTCAGGGTCTGATCCGCATTGAGCTCATCATCCCGCTGCTCATGTGTGCCGCCATCATCGGTGACAACCTCAATTATTGGATCGGCCGCAAGGCGGGCGGTTGGATCGTCAACCAGCGCTGGTTCAAGCGCGACTATCTGGCCAAAACGGAGGCTTTCTTCGTCAAACACGGCGGCAAGGCCATCATCCTCGCCCGCTTCGTCCCCATCGTGCGCACCTTCGCCCCCTTCACCGCCGGTTTTGGCCGCATGGACTACCGCCGCTTCCTCTGCTACAGTCTCGGCGGCGGCCTCATATGGGTGCTTAGCTTCAGCATCGCCGGCTACTTCCTTGGCAGCATCCCGATCATCAAGAACAACCTCAAGCTGGTCTTCGTTCTCATCATCGTCGTCTCAGTGCTGCCTATCGTCTTTGAGGTGCTCAAGCACCGTGCCGAGGCAAAGCGGGCCCAGGCGGAGAAGGAGGGGTGAGTCCGGCTACGGCCCCGGCACGCGCGCGCCAGTGCTCGGATTGATGTAATACCCCGCCGCGCCGCCCACTCCCGGCACGTACACCGGCCTTGTCGGCATCCTGCCGGGATGGCGCATGTTGGGATTGTACCCGGGAACCATCATGCCGGGATACACCGGCATGTTTCCGATGGTCTGATAGCTCTGCACACCGCCAGAGGCATTGATGACGGTGCTGGAACTGCTGCTGCCAAAAGGCCCTGACACGTTCTGCTGATACATGAACTGATTCCCCCCCGGCATTGCCGTGGGTCCTGAGCCCGGGGCATACCCGCCGCGCGGTATGGGAGCACCGCTACTGCCCGCCATGCTGGCGATGCCAGGACCGATGGTGCCCTTGCCCGGCTGCGGTGCCTCCCGGTTGGCAGACGGATAATAATAGCTCGAACCGTCTCCCCTGGGTGCGCTGTCACATGCGCCCAGGACTAGTGCGAGCACCACAGGCACACAGTAGCTTGTTTTCATGTCTCCACCCTATCATGAACGTCACCGCAGTGGTGGAAAACTTTGCCAGCACAGGCAAACGCGGCAGAGTGTCCGGCATGCAGCCCGTCGTCGTCGTTCAGCATCCCCTCGCGCAGTGCCATCTTGCTGCCATTCGTGCTGCAGATACGCCATCGCACGAGTTTCGGCGGCACCTCAACCATCTCGCGCGCCTGCTGTTTTTCGAAGCCTCCCGTGAGCTGCCCATGCGAGAAATCAGCGTGCAGACACCCCTCAAGCAAACCCAGGGGGCGCAGCTGGCACGCCCGCTGGTCTTTGCGCCCATCCTGCGCGCAGGCCTGGGCATGCTGGATGGCATTCTGCCCCTCGCGCCAGAGGCAGTCGTCGCCCATGTGGGCATCCGGAGAAATGAGGAAACCGCCCTGCCGCAGGCCTACTATGCAAACCTGCCGGCCAGCCTCTCCGCTGCGGATGTCTTCCTGCTCGACCCCATGCTCGCCACCGGCGGCAGTGCCTGCGAGGCTGCACGGCAGCTCAAGGAGGCAGGAGCCGTGCGCATCACCATGATCTGCGTCGTCAGCTGCCCGGAAGGGCTGGCGGCGATGAAGCTCGCCCACCCGGATGTGGCCATCATCACCGCTGCCGTCGATGCCGGCCTCAATGACAGGTGCTACATCGTCCCCGGCCTCGGCGATGCGGGAGACCGCTACTTCGGCACCTGAACTTTGCCTTCGCTCGTCCGCACGATCCGGCCTTTGACCAGCGTTTCACTCTCCCATGCCAATCACCCTGCCCCCACTCTCCCGCCGCAGCTTTCTGCAGCGCAGCTCCGCCGCCGCTTTGGGCTCGCTTGCCACTCAGCTTTCCGCCCTGGAGATCCCTGAACAGATTTGGGTGCTTTTTTCCGACCCCCACATCGCCGAGGACGAAGCCCTCGTGGCGCGCGGCGCCTGCATGGCGGAAAATCTGCGCCGCTGCGCCAACCAGGTGCTCAAGATAGGCCAAAAGCCCTTTGGCCTCATCGTCAACGGCGACTGCGCCTACCTCGAAGGCAAAACGGAGGACTACGTCACCTTCACCCACTGCATCCAGGCGCTGCGGGAGCAGTCCATCCAGATTCACTGCACCCTGGGCAACCACGACCACCGCAACAACTTCCTCAACGCCATCATCGGCCCCCCGCCGCCCAATGCCGAACGCCCGATGAACGTGCCGGACAAGCATGTGGCCACCGTGACCAGCGCCCAGGTAAACTGGGTGCTCCTGGACTCGCTCAATCTCGTGAACAAAACCCCCGGCCTGCTCGGAGAGCAGCAGCTCGTGTGGATTGAGCGCGAGCTGCGCAACGCACCCAACAAGCCCACTTTCATCGTGGCGCATCACAATCCCATGCAGCCAAGCATGGACGAAAAAGGCAAAGGCAGCTGCCTGCAAGACAGCGATGCCCTCTTCGACCTCCTGGCAGCCTACCCCAAAGTGCAGGGGTACATTTACGGCCACACCCACACCTGGCTGAAAACAAAGCACGAAAAGACCGGCCTCCCGCTCATCAATCTGCCCCCTGTGGCCTACACATTCGACCCCAAGCGCCCGAATGGCTGGGTCATCGTCCGCATCAACTCAGAGCGTGCCGAATTCGAACTCCGCGCCCTCAACCCCGCTCACGATGAGCACGGGCAGAAGCATGTGATCCGTTTCACATGAGCACAAAGCCCCGTGCTCAGTCCTCTGAGCCCTACTGCACGGTCACCACGAACCGGTCTTCCCCGTCATCAATGCGGATTTGATGTCCGTCGATCTCGACCTTGGGCTGGTACGGAACCTTCTCCTGAAATACCGATGACTTCCGGTAGAGAGTGACATGCTGCCCCGGGCGCACGAGTTCCACTTTCCACTGTGTCAGTTCCAAAAACCCAAGGCCATCATGTTCAACAAACGCGATTCCCTGCACCTGCTGGCCGGCCACTGTTCCCTGAAAAAAGGTGCCTAGCTCGGAATAATGGTGACTGCTCCGCAGGACATGCCATCCGATCAGGATGGCTGATGCAAAAGCACCTGTGAGAAAGCTCACAATCCATCGAGGATGTTTTCCGGTCATGTCCGGTAGAAATGGACTTTAACAGACCGAATGCTCGCCCTGAGGGAGGCCAGCTTCACTCGTCCACGCCTGCGGCGTCCAGGGTGCGCATCATCGCATCCATGAACTCCTGCGCTGCATCGATGGGCAGAATGATCGTGTCACGGCGGCCGCGCACGTCCTCGGTGATCTTGATGAATTTGCCGCGGTCATTTTCCTTGAGATCCAGGAAGAAAATCTTCCGATCCGTGACGATTTTCTCGGAATGCAGCGGCGGATTAGGCGGACGCCGTTCGTCTTCAAATTCTGTGTTCCTCATGCCATTGACCTCCACTGACTGACAATTCGCTGTGCTGTTGTTCGGGATGAATTCGAGGCCGATTCTAGGAGTACTGCCGGTGTTGTCAATCCTTCTCACGGTTCATAATCAATCCTCAAGGCTGAAGTCTGCCCATCTGTTTCTCCATCCTTATTCTGCTGGACCTTTCATATCCCTTCCATCGGGGCAGACGACTCAGTATTTTGTTTACGCCTTTGACAGGAGCCCCCCGTCCTCACTAAAAGCATTGAAGACGATCTTCAAAATTGTAATCGCCCTGCATCAGGTCAGTTGCTTATATCGCGCATCACTCTTCCTCCAGCTCTCCCAACGTGATCGAACTCTTCCAGGCCGCCATCCTGCCTCACCAGTTGTTGCTCTCGCTGCTTCTGGCGCTAGTCATTTGCTACTGGCTGCTGGTCCTGATGGGCGCGCTCGATTTCGAGGCGGATCTGCCAGATGATATCGGCCTGGATGCAGACGCGCCTTCCGGAGCTGACTCCTCCCACGGACACGGACTGAACACAGGCGGGGCATGGCTGGCCACAGGCCGCTTTTTTGGTTTTTCGCAGGTGCCTCTGGTCGTCTGGCTCAGCTTCCTGGTCCTCTTCATGTGGCTGGGCTCCCTGGCGCTGAACGAATGGTACAATCAGGCTGGCAGTGTGCAGCAGGCCGCCTTGCTTCTGCTCCCCAATCTGCTCGGCAGCCTCATCCTGACCAAGATCGTCACCCTCCCCGTCGCAAAGCTCTTCAAAGCCATGGGAGATGCCGACTCTGAAGCCGAGGAGGTCATGGGGCGCGTCGGCGTTGTGGTTTCCACGGAGGCAGACGCCAGCTACGGCCAGCTTGAGATCACCACGGCCAATGTCCCGCTGCTGATCAACGTCCGCACCCGGCCCGATGCGGCACCGCTGAAACGCGGCACCCCAGCCAAGGTCATTGCCGCCGGTCCTGACCATCTTTTTTACCTGATCGAATCCGCTCCTCAGACCTAACCCACCGACTCCACAACCAGCCCTTTCCTATGACCTCATCCCCACACCTCGCCGTGCTGCTCGAAGGCAGCCTCCTCGTCGGAGTCATCATCATCGGCATTTTCCTTGGCATTCTGATCCTCTTCTCGCGGTTCTTCCGCAAAGTGCAGCAGGGTCAGGCCATCGTACGCAACGGCATCGGCGGCACCAAGGTGTCCTTCAACGGCATGATCGTCATCCCCGTGGCGCATCAGGCCGAGTACATGGACATCTCCGTGAAGCGCATCGAGATCGAGCGCAAAGCCCAGGAGGGCCTCATCTGCAAAGACAACCTGCGCGCCGACATCAAGGTCGCCTTCTTCGTCCGCGTGAACAAAACGCCTGAGGACGTGCTGCGCGTGGCCCAGAGCATCGGCTGCGCCCGTGCGAGCACTGTGGACACCATCCGCGTGCTGTTTGACGCCAAGTTTTCCGAAGCGCTGAAAACCGTGGGCAAGCGCTTCGACTTCGTGCAGCTCTACAATGAGCGCGACCACTTCAAGAGCGAGATCCTCAAGGTCATCGGCACCGACCTCAACGGCTTCACCCTGGACGACTGCGCCATCGATTTCCTGGAGCAGACTCAGCTTGAGAATCTCGACCCCGACAACATCCTCGACGCCGAGGGCATCAAGAAAATCACCGAGCTCACCGCCGCCCAGGCCAAGCTCTCCAACAACATCCAGCGCGACAAGGAGAAGGTCATCAAGCAGCAGGACGTGCAGGCCCGCGAGGCCATCCTGGAGCTGGAGCGCCAGCTCGCCGAAACCGAATCCAAGCAGAAGCGAGACGTGGAGAGCGTTCGCGCCCGCGAAACCGCCGAGATGATGAAGGTGCAGGAGGAGGAGCGCCTGAAGGCCGAGCGTGCCAAGATCAGCGCCGACGAGGAGATCGCCATCGCCACACAGAACAAGGAGCGGCAGGTCCTCGTGGCCCAGCGCAACAAGGAGCGCACCGACGCCGTCGAAGTCGAGCGCGTCACACGTGACCGCAATCTCGAAATCATCGACCGCGAGCGCATCACCACGCTCAAGTCCATCGAGAAGGACAAGGCCGTGGAAGTGGAGAAGAAGAACATCCAGGAAGTCATCAAGGACCGCGTGGCCCTGGAAAAGACCGTCGTCGTCGAGCAGCAGAAAATGAAGGACACCGAAGCCTTCGCCACCGCCGACCGCGAGAAGCAGGTCGCGCTCACCAACGCCGAGAAAAACGCCCAGGAGCAGCTCATCCAGAAGATCAAGGAAGCCGAGGCCGCCAAACAGGCCGCGCAGCTTGCCGCAGAGCAGGCCGCCTTCACCGCCATCAAGGCTGCCGAAGCCGCCAAACAGGCTGCGGAGCTGCACGCTCAGGAATTGCTCACCCTTGCCGAGGCCCGTCAGGAGTCTGCAGCCAAGGAGGCCGCTGCCGAGAAGGCCCTCGCCGAAGGCAGGACTGCCTCTTCCGCCGCCATTGGTCTCGGCGAAGCCCAGGTGCTGCTCGCCAAGGCCGAGGCTTCGCAGAAGCAGGGCACTGCGGACGCCGAGGTCACACAGCGCAAGGGTGCTGCGGAAGCCGAAGTCACGCAGCTCAAACTTGCGGCGGAAGCCGATGGCATCACCAAGAAGGCCCAGGCCATGAAGCTCCTCGAAAACGCCGGACGCGAACACGAGGAGTTCAAGCTCACGCTCGACAAGGAAAAAGCCATCGAGCTTGCCCAGATCAACATCCAGAAGGACATCGCCGCCGCCCAGGCCAATGTGCTTGGCGAGGCCATGAAGTCCGCCAAGATCGAGATCATCGGCGGCGAAAGCCAGTTCTTCGACAAGATCACCACCGCCATCGGCAACGCACGCGCCATCGACCGCATGGTGGAAGGCAGCCGCACGCTGAAGGACGTGAAGGAAACCTTCTTCACCGGCGATCCCGACTACTTCAAATCCCAGCTCAAGAACATCATCGACCAGTTCGGTCTCACCTCCGAAGACACGAAGAATCTGACGCTCAGCGCCCTCTTCTCCAAGCTCATCGGCCTCAATCCCGACGCCGCCACCTTGAACAAACTCACCGGCATGGTCGGCGCCGCCTCCCGCTTCGGGCTTACGGAGCAGACTGTGAGCAGCCTGCTCGCAGCGAAGGCGGCGAAGAAGTAAGCTGATGAACCCTGCGGCTCCAGCAGTGCAACGCACCTTGGTGAATTCAGGCAAGTCCGTTTGGACGCTGCTGGTGATCGGCATGACAGTGGTCGATGTCTGCTCTGGCCCAAACTGGTTTGGCATTCTCGCACTTCTGCATGCCGCATTATTTCTCAAATTGATCTGGATGGATACACATGGCTGATCCGGCACCATCTCCCCCACCCTCCCCGCAGCTCGAAGCCGGTGCTTATGAGGTCATTCGTCAGCGCCTGAACAAGCACGGTGCGGAATTGCAGCGGCGGCTGGATCTGCTGAACACCGATCGCAAGTCCGAGTTCGGCGGCATCGAGACGGCGCTGCTGGCCACCACACGGCTCACCACGGAGAACAACTGCGTGCCGCGCGACCTTGCCGCCATCGGGCCGCATCGTTTCCTGTTTGGCTACAATGTGCACCTCGGCCTGCGCAGCACCATGCGCATCGAGGACGTGTTTGCGGTGTATGATTTCCACCCGGACGACCACAGCTTTCATCCCAACAAGGACAGCCTGCTGGGCGACCCCCAGTTTGTGGAGGACTTCGCCTACCTCTACAACTACTACAAGCACGCCTCCTTCCTGAAGTTTCACCGCATCGGGCCGCATCTCTACCTGGGCTTTCAGGTGGGCCAGCGCGCCACAGAGGTCAAGACCTTCAAGTGGCTGGTGGATGACGACAAGGGCACGCTCAAGTACCTCGGCAACCGCAGCGACCACGAGTTCATCTTCCCGCCCGCGCAGGAGTTTGAATGGAAGCGCGCCACGCGGGACATGTACATCCACGGCAACCACCCGCACATCAGCATTGAGGACCGCGTCTTCGTCGAGACCATCGGCGGCGACCTCACGGTGAAGGTGGAAAACAACACCGACTCCGGACGCGGCATCTACAACGAGCCCGTCGAAAACAGGGACCAGACGCTCGACGACGCGGAGGTCTACTACGCCATCGTCGGCAGCCTCATCCTGCTCAAGGTGCTGCCCTACCAGGAGAAGACATGGCGGCATCTCGTCTTCAATGAACGCACACGCCAGGCGCATCGCATCGACAGCATCGCAGAAAGCTGCGTCCTCCTGCCTGACGACCACGGTGTCCTCTTTCCGCACGGCTACGTACTTCAGACAGGCGAGGTGCGGCGTTTTGAGACCGGCCTGCCGCCCATGCGTTTTGAAAAGCGCATCGCCGCCGCCAATGGCGAGGACACGCTCTTTGTCTTCAGTCATCTCGAGAGCGGCTCCTACCTGCTGCTCAGCTACAACCTCATCACGCAGAGCATTGCCACGCCGCAGCCCTGCCACGGCTTCAGCCTATTCCCCAGCGGCGAGCTTGTCCTCTTCCTGGCCGATGATGAGCCACGCAAGCACCACGTCATCCAGGTCTGGCGTACACCCTTTCTTACCTCCGATGTCAGCGCCGCCAAGGCCTCGCAGACCTTCCTGAGCAAAATCGGCAACGCCGAAATCGTGCGCGCCATGGCGGAGTGCAACGGCGTGCTGACACTCCTGGCCAAGGACGACTCGTTCTCCGGCCTTTACGTCGAGCTGGCCCGCTCCTGCGGCGACATCGCCGACAGCTATTTCTGGGTGGGCAATGCGGAGGCGCACGATCTCAAGAGCACGCTCGTCGAGATCAAGAGCACGGCCGAAGCTGCGCTGGGCGAATTTGAAAAAGTCAGCCGCATGCGCAAGACGGCGGCGGACCAGACCGCCGCCCTGCAGGAGAAATCCCAGAAGGCTCTCAACGCCGCTTCCAACACGGACCCTGACGACATCCTCGGCTTTGTGGGGCTGCTCACCTCCCTGCGCGAGCTGCGCGGCCAGATCATCGCCCTGCGCGATGTGCGCTACACCGACGCCGCCGAGATCGACCGCATGGACAAGGCGGTGGCGGAGGGCGCGGACAAGCTTTCGGCCAAGTGCGTCACCTTTTTGCTCAAGACGGAGTCGCTGGACCCTTACCGCAAACAGATCACCGAGCAGCAGGCCCGCATACCTGCGCTGGCCAAGGTCACCGAAGCGCAGGAAGTCGAATCAGCGCTCGCCAAATCGAGCAGCGAACTGGAGATGCTCACCGCCATCGTCAGCGGCCTCAAGATCGAAGACGCCACCGAGACCACGCGCATCATCGAAGGCATCTCCACGCTTTTCGCTCAGCTCAACCAGGTGCGCAGCGTCCTGCGCAACCGGCGCAATGACCTCGCCAAGACCGAAGGCGCAGCACAGTTTCAGGCGCAGCTAAGCCTGCTGAGCCAAAGCGTGCTGAACTACCTCGAGGTGGCCACCACCCCGGAGAAGTGCGACGAATCACTCACCCGCGTGCTGGTGCAGATCGAGGAGATGGAGACACGCTTCTCCGACTTCGAAGATTACGCCGCAGAGCTCATCCAGAAGCGCGAGGAGGTGCAGTCTGCCTTTGAGTCCCGCCGCCAGAGCCTCAGCGATGCCCTGAACCGCCGCTGCAGCAGTCTCGGCCAGTCCGCCGAGCGCATCCTCACCAGCATCCGCAACCGCCTCGCGAATTTTGCCAAGCCCGAGGAAGTCCACGCCTGGCTGGCTGCCGACGCCATGGTGGCCAAGCTGCGCGACCTCATCGACGAACTGCGCAAACTCGGCGACAGCGTCCGTGCCGATGAACTGCAAACCCGACTCAAGACCGTCCAGCAGGACTCGCTGAAACAGATCCGCGACAAGGCGGAGATCTTCGTCAGTGGGGGCGATCTCATCCAGCTCGGCCAGCATCAGTTCAGCGTGAACAAGCAGCCGCTGGAGCTCACCATCCTCCCACGCGACAACTCGCTCGCCTTCCATCTCACCGGCACACGTTTCTTCGAGACCGTCGAAAACCCGGAGCTCACGGCGCAGCGCGGTGTGTGGGACCAGGCCGTCGTTTCGGAAAACGCAGATGTGTATCGCGCCGAATACCTCGCCTGGCAGATGCTCAAAACGGGTGCAGGCGATGACGTCTCCACCTTCATGGCCCAGCGCTACCACGAAGGCTACACCAAGGGCGTGCATGACCACGACGCCGCCCTGCTGCTGAAACCCCTGCGCGAGATGCAGCAGGCGCTCGGCCTGCTGCGCCATTCCCCTGCAGCACGCGGGTATGCGCGCTTGTTCTGGCATGCGTGGCCGGAGGATGATGCCAAGAAAGCCCTCCTGGCACGCATGCAGTCCAAAGGCAGGATGCGCGACCTCCTCGGCATCTCCCATGCCGCCCCCGATGACGATCTGATCCAGCGTGTGAGCAGCCTCCTGCCTCAAGCTTCGGCACCCGCGATTGCTGTGTGCCTGCTCGATGAGCTGCAGTCCAAATCCCCTTTCACCCGCTCCGTCGCCGCCATCGAGCTGCTGCGCAGCTTCCGCAAGGAGCTCACGGCCAAACGTGCGGCGAAGGACTTCGAGGAAACGCTGACCGCACTCACCGCGCAGCCGCTGCTGGCGTTTGAGATCGCTCTGGAATGGGTCACCGCGTTGAACCCCGCCGCTGATCGTGGAGTGCTGATTGAAACCGCTGCCATGGTCGTGACCAACGACCAGCCACCAGCCGCCATCCCCACCGAGCCCGCCGCACGCGCCACGATCACCGGACTGACCGGCACGCATGCGCGTATCGCCGAGGCCAAGCTCGATCTGGACTATCACGAATTCACCACGCGCCTGCAACGCTACGAAGCCGAAGTCGTCCCCGCATTCGAAGCCTTCCAATTGCTCAAACATCGCCTGGCCGAAACCCGCCGCCGCGAGCTCCGCCTCGATCAGTTCAAAGCCGGCGTGCTCAGCTCCTTCGTGCGCAACCGCCTCATCGATCAAGTCTATCTGCCGCTCATCGGCGCCAACCTCGCGAAACAGCTCGGTGCTGCAGGCAAAGACACCCGCACCGACCGCATGGGCATGCTCCTGCTCATCTCACCGCCCGGTTACGGCAAAACGACGCTCATGGAGTACGTGGCCAGCCGCCTCGGCATCACGCTGGTAAAGATCAACGGCCCCGCATTGGGCCACAAGGTCACATCTCTCGACCCCGCCGAGGCCGCCAACGCCAGCGCTCGTGAAGAGATCGAGAAGCTCAACCTCGCCTTTGAGATGGGGGACAATGTCATGATCTACGTCGATGACATCCAGCACACGAACCCCGAGTTTTTGCAAAAATTTATCTCCCTCTGCGATGGCACCCGCAAGATCGAAGGCGTGTTCAAAGGCGAGGCCAAAACCTATGACCTGCGCGGCCGCAAAGTCGCCGTCGTCATGGCCGGCAATCCCTACACCGAGGTCGGCGGAAAATTTCAGGTGCCCGACATGCTGGCCAACCGCGCCGACACCTACAACCTGGGAGACATCCTCGGCGGCCATCAGGAAGCCTTCAAAGACAGCTACATTGAAAACTGCCTCACCAGCAACGCCACCCTGGCCCGCATTGCTTCACGCAGTCACGCAGATGCCCTCGCCATCTTGAAGGTCGCCCAAACCGGCACCAGAGAAGGCGTGGAGTTTGAAGGCAGCTACAGCGCCGAAGAAATCAACGAAGCCGTCGCCGTCATGGAAAAGCTTCTCCACGTTCGCGAGATCATCCTGCGCGTGAACCAGGAATATGTGCGCAGCGCCGCCATGGAGGACGCCTACCGCACCGAGCCGCCTTTCAAGCTCCAGGGCAGCTACCGCAACATGAACAAGATCGCGGAGAAAATCCTCCCGCTCATGACCGATGCTGAAGTCGCCAGCCTCATCGCCGATCACTATCGCGGCGAGGCGCAGACGCTGAGTCAGGCCGCAGAATCCAACCTGCTCAAATGGCGCGAGATCAACGGCCTCTCCACTGAGGCCGATGTCATCCGCTGGACCGAAATCAAGAGCACCTTCAAGCGCAACCTGCTCACCGGAGGCGCAGGCGAAAACGATCCCATCAACCGCATCACCGGCCACATGAACGCCTTCACGCTCGGCCTGGAAAAGATCGAGCAGGCCGTAAGCAAGCCGACCTTGTCTGACACCACCATCGAGCGCCTCCAGCGCATCATCGAAGGCCTCCGCGCCGTCCCCGTAAACGTCGAAATCCGCGTTCAGCCCGTCGAAAAAGAAGCCGCTGGCGAGCCGCCTGTGGATGTGACGAGCAGCGTGGAGCAGGAATAGAGTAGCCTTGTTCCTGTGGAACAAGGAATCCCTCTCGTAATCACCCAAACCTTCCGGTACTCCCGTGCGCTACGCCCTTTGTTCCGCAGCAACAAGGCTGCTTTGCCTCGCCGCCCGCAGCGCTCCCAGCGTCCAAACAACAGGATAGAGCTGCTCGTGGTACCAGAGCCGGGCAAAGTAGAGTCCGATGGGGGCTGAGGGAAAACGGGTGCCATTTTCCGTGGCGGCGATTAACCAATGGGCACTCTTCTGCACATCATCGCCCCCGTGGCTCAGCGCATGCAGCGCCACCGCCGTCTCTTCAATGCTCGCAGGCGCACTGGCATCGCCACCGAACGAGCCGTCGGGCTTCTGAACGCGGCGCAGGTATTCACGCCCCGTTTCGATCAGCGCATGAAACAGAGCGGCAAGCTGCTCACTGCCGCTCAGATGGTTCACCACTTGCGCCGTGCCATAGACGGGATTGTTTTCATCCGGTGTGTGCTCATTCCCAAACCAAAGCGGAATCCACGAGCCGTCCGCAGCTTGCACGCGCTCCAGATAGCGGAATGCATGTTGAGTGGATTTGACGATGCGCTTTTGCAGCGCCTCCGGCAGCTCATCATGCCACACCCACCACGCACACAGCGCATGTGCCGTGATCTCCGGCGTGCTGCGGTCAAAGGGCAGCGTGCCCCAGCCACGGCAAAACGTAGGAATGCCCCCGTCACGATTTTGCAGGTCCAGCAGCCAGGTGATGCCCTGCTGAACGGCGGCATCGCAAACATGACCGGTTTTCTTGAGTGCGATGAGCGCGCTCGAGGTGTCATCTGCATCCGGCACGCCCCCGGGCAGATCCGTCCAGGCCCAGCCGCCCGGCGGCGCATTGGTAAAAGGATGCACCTCGCGGTACTGCTGCGCCAGCAGCCACTGGAGAGGCGGTGTGCTGAAGTTTGTGCTGCGCAAAGACAATGTCGTCCCCCACGTCGCCAGATTGGTGTCGATGGGCCAGCTCCCATCTTCCCGCTTTGACCGGAGCAGGAACTCCACTGCCAGCGGCAGGCAGGGATGATCCAGCTGCCCCCCGCCCGCCAGCGCCATGGTGACAAAGCTAGTCAGCGGCGTGGCCTCCAGATAGCCGCCACTGCTGGGCTGCAGCGCTTTCAGCATGGGCCGAATGCGCGGCCACGCCAGCGCACGCACCCAGCGCAGCGGATTCCACCACGCAGGCGGCGCATTCTTAAAGCGAGTGTAGCCGATGGCGATGAGGGCAGGCAGCGCGTAGCTCACCACCGGCAGGCCGATGGCCCCGAACCAGGTGCGCGGCAGCGCCGCCAGCTCAAAGGGCAGCGGAATGACATGCCGCCAGGGTCTCTCTCCTAAAGTACCGCAGAGGCAGCAGAGCATGAGGATCGGTACGGAGAAAGTCTTGTCCTTTCCATACCGCGCCACCACCGCGCCGGCAATGGCCTCAGGCTCCAGCGATCCCACCCGGGCGGTGATCCACGCGTCAGCAGATCGTGCCGTCGTGGAATCCCTTTGTGCGACGAGGTGCAGTGCACTCCAGCACAGCAGCGTGGTGGACAGGTTGCTCTTGCTCAGCGTCGTGTCTCCCCAGCCGCCATCCGAGTTCTGGTGCTCGCACAGCCATTGCGCACCGGCAGCGATATGTGCCGCATGTTTGCCGCGATCCACCAGCGCCAGTGCGACGACGGCGGTCGCCGTCGAAAGCGCACTGCTGGAGAGACGCCCTTCCCAGTGCCCACGCTCATTCCGCAGGGCATCGAGATGCGCCTGCGTGTTGGCGATGGCGCGGTCCAGGGCGTCCATCATGGCCAGGATCTCAGGCTTCGAGCTTCAGCTCAGGACGGGCCTCAATGGCCTTGGCGATCGATGCCCAGCCGCCTTCGCGCTGCTGCTGGAACATGTAAAGGTAAAGCGCCACCTGCTTGGCCGGATATGCGGCCAGAAGAGCGGTAACAGCGGCCTCGGCCTTCTCGTCCGTGATTTCTTCCGGCAGTTCGCTGACCTCTCCCTTGCCGTCGTGGCTGATGCCTGCGGCATCCAGGAAGGTAATGAGCATCTGCGGCTGGCCCTTGAGCAGCCAGATTTGGAAAATCTGCGCCGTCACTTCCTCATTCGACTTCGTGTTGAGCTGCTCCAGCAGCCATTCGGCCTGCTTGGCGCGGGATTTCTCCAGGATGAAGGCAGGACGCAGGCGCTTGGCGGGTGCGAGCGAATCAATCACGGCCTTGTAGGCGGCACGCTGGTCGTTCTGCATGTAGGTCATGATCTGCATGCGCAGCTCGGCACCGATGGCTTGAAGAAGTTGGTTGGGTCGCATCTGGAGTTTTGGTGGGAACGGGGGGCTCAGCTAGCACCACGGCGCTGAAGTCGCAACCGTTTTGCCTCAAAGCAGGAGAATCCTTACCTGCCAGGCAATTCCCATTGGCTGCATGAAAACGCGGAGCCGGTCTCCCGGCTCCGCGCTGCATGAACGGGTTTAAATCAGGGATGATCAGCCGATTTTCGGCAGCTCAAAGCCTGCGGCATACTCATCCTCGGCCAGCTTGTTGGCCTCGGCGGCAAACTCGCCGGTGAACTTCTCGGCCACGGGATCAAACTCCAGCCATGGACCGGCGCTGATCTTATCCACATTGAGGTCCAGCTTGTTGGCTTCGAGGTTGGCCACGAAATCAGCCAGGGTTTCCTGACCGGCCTTGTCGTTGGCAAGGCGCTCCTTGACCTCCGCCACGCTGAGCTGCCTGCCCAGGCGGTAGGAGATGTTCGAAAGATGCGCGAGCGAGGCGGCATGATAGCCATGGGCCACGTGCAGGTTGCTGTTGATCAGCTTCCCGGCGCGCACGGACTCGATGAAGTTTTTCATGTGATCGGCGCCTTCGTCGAAGCCATCGAATTTCTGGATCGCCTGGCCCTGGTTGTCGTAGGCTTTCGCTTCCGCGACGAAACCACCTTCGCAGTGGATCACGTTGCCGATACGAGGGGCGGCGGTCTTGCCGTTGATGCGGAAGACGGGCTCATAGCCCTTCGTCCAGTTCATGTCCTTCATGGGCAGTCCGCGGTTGTCAAAGAGCAGCGGTGCACCTTCGGCCCACTGATAGAAAGCCATCTGGTTGTTGGCGGTTTCGCCATCATCCTGGTAGCCCCAGCGGCCGCCAAAGCTCATCACGCGCTTCGGCAGCAATTCAGGATTGCCCAGTGCCCAGCGGGCCACGTCCAGCTGATGCGGCCCCTGGTTGCCGATGTCGCCATTGCCATAGGCCCACTGCCAGTGCCAGTCATAGTGCATCTGCTCGCGGCGCACAGGCAGGACCGCGCGCGGGGCGGACCAGAGGGTGTAGTCCAGATCCACGATCTGCGGCTTGCCACCGGTGTCGCGGAAGGTACCGGCGATGCGGCCGGCGGCGTCAGGCTTCACGGGCTCGGCCACCTTGCCGATGCTCTTGCGCGCCTTGTAGTTGATGCCGCGGGAGAGCTGCACTTTGCCGATGTTTCCGGCCTTGACCCAGTCCATGGCGGCCTGCCAGCCCGGGGAGGAGCGGCGCTGCATGCCATGCTGCACCACGAGGCCCTGCTTTTCAGCCACCGCCGCGGCTTCCACCAGCTTGCGGCCTTCCCACATGTTGTGGCAGACGGGCTTCTCCACATAGACGTGCTTGCCGTTCGCGATCGCCGTCATGGCAATCAGCGTGTGGCTGTGGTTTGGCGTGGCAATGGTGATGGCGTCGATCTCCTTGTCCGCGCAGCACTCACGGAAGTCCTTGTACTGCTTCACGGTGATGTTTTTCTTGGCCAGGGAGGCGACGTGCTTTTCCATCACCTTGTTATCAACATCGCAGAGAGCGACGATGCGTACGCCCTTGATGCCGAGAAGGCTGCCGATATGGCCGGCACCACGGCCGTTGAATCCGATGACCGCGACACGGACATCAGCATTGGCTCCCAGGGGAGCAGAAAATGTAGGCAGGACAGCGAGACCGGCGGCGCCGGCCACAGTGCCGCGGATGAAAGTGCGGCGGGTGGTTTGGTTTGGAGTGGTTTGCATGGGAATAGTAGGTAGGTCAGGCACATCGCCGAGCCCGGGAGGGCGCGGACTGGAATTTCACGAGCCTAGCCAAAACGTCACATAAAAGGCAACCTTTCCTTTGATTGCCCCTCTGTTTGTGTCCAGTCCCACGCCGTTTGTGACCTTTCCACGCACCATCCACCGCAAAACAGAAGGGATAATGTGCTGAATCCCCCCTGTATCCAGATTCGGGTGATCAGGCAGCCAGGCGACGACGGCGGCGCAGCAGCAGCCCCAGCAGCCCCAGCATGATCAGGAGCAGGCGCCCAGGCTCGGGCACCACCACCAAAATGCCATAGCTGTCAAAGAGGCTGGTGTCCCATGCCAGCCCTGCCGAGAAGCTGGTCAGGTCCTGCAGCTGCAGGTTGTTCGCCACACTGAAGGCTCCCATCGCAGACAGGGCGCTGTCGTCATGTGTCACCCCCAGCGTGCTCCAGTCCATCACATTGAAGACGCTGCCGTAAGTCACTCCGGAAAGATTGTTCAGAGACACCACCACCCGCTGGTCTGCTGTGCTGCTGCTGCCCAGAACGATCGTATCAGCGGCTGAGATGAAATCATGGCTGCCTGCATGCGTGTCATTCCAGCTCGTGCCCGCTCCTGTGTTCGCGATCCCGCCAATGCTCGAGACATAGTCTGCTGCCGTTCCGCTGGGATTGGCGTGGAACCACGCGGCAAATGCCGTGTCGGTCGAGTCCGCGGTGGTCAGGCTCAGATGGATCGAGCCCGTGTTCGCCACCGTCAGCGAGTTCGAGGCAGCGCTGAAGGTCAGCGTCGCATTGCCCGTGCTCGGATCACCATCTCCCGGAGCCAGTACACCACCGCTGCCGATGATCGTGCTGGTCGCGATCGTGCCAGAGCCCGAAAGCGTTCCGCCATTGCCCACGGTCACCGTGCTGGCGGTGATGCTGCCTGTTCCACCTGCGCCTACTTGCAGCGTGCCGCCATTGACCGTCGTCGCCCCGGTGGAAGCCTGCGTGCCACTGATGACCAGAGTCCCGCCGTTGACCGTCGTCGTGCCTGCGTAGGAGTTCGCACCGCTGAGCACCCAGGTGCCGCTGCCGGCCTTCACCACGCTGGTCGTGTTGGTGCCGCTGTTGTCCACGATGGCACCGCTGATTTCGCCCGTGCCCGTGGTGGACCCCTGGAGGGTGAGAACTTTGGAGCCCGCCCCCGTGGCCGTGAAGTCGCTCGTAAATTTCATGGCTCCTGTTCCAGACTGATCCAGCGTGGCGCCGCCCGTGGTACCAGCAAGGTTCACCACCCGGTCCGTCGTTTCGCCTGTCCCGGTGTAAACGAGGGCGCCTGCAGTGGCGCCTGAACCCATGTCG
The DNA here is from genome assembly GCF_042655725.1 of Prosthecobacter fluviatilis. Classification (GTDB taxonomy): domain Bacteria; phylum Verrucomicrobiota; class Verrucomicrobiia; order Verrucomicrobiales; family Verrucomicrobiaceae; genus Prosthecobacter; species Prosthecobacter fluviatilis. Next base: position 60,999 of record NZ_JBHSMQ010000015.1, on the reverse strand, counting down.
ATGGTGCCGTTGGCAGCGTTGCTCGGTGTTCCCAGGCTGCTGCCAGCGCTTTGTGCAGGTGTCGCGACGCTGTTAAGGGAGGCCACGCTCAGTGTCCCCTCCTGGATGCTTGTCTTGCCGCTGTAGGTGTTCACCGCTGTGAAGATCAGTGTTCCTGCACCGACTTTGGTGATCGGGCCGCTGCCCAGAATCACACTGTTCACGGTCGTCGTGGTTGCCGCTGCGGTGTCAAATGTTCCGCCAGAAACACCGACCGTGATCCGCCGTGTGCTGGCGATCACCAGAGACGCCGTGGTCTGCAGCGTGCCTCCGTCCAGCGTGAGCTGGTCATCCACATTGCTGCCTGGCGCCGCTCCCAGATTGTTGTCCGCAGAGATGCTCAGCACCCCGCCTGTCACAGAGGTCTTGCCCGTAAAGGTGTTTGCTCCGCTCAAAATAACGGTGCCGCCGGTCGTCTTGCTCACACCCACGCTGCCAGCGAGGACGCCAGACACCGTGCCGCTCTGCAGGTCAAACGTCGTCGTGCTGGTCAGCGCCCCGCCACCGACAATGTCGAGGATGAAACCACCGCCAGTCAGTGAGACCCCGGCCACCGTCTCCGTGTAGCCGTTGAGGCGGAAGGTGCCTCCGGCAACAGTCAGCGTCATGCTGTCCAGAATCTGGCTGCTCTGCAGGAGTTTGAGGACGCCCGTGGTGTTCACGATGACGTTGCCAGACCAGGCGTTCGCAGCCGTTGCATTCAGATCCACCTCGCCCTGGTTCACCGTCAGGAGGCCGCTGGCCGTGTTGGCTCCGCTCAGCACCTGCGTGCCTGCACCTGTTTTGGTGAAATTGATCACGCCGGCATAGGCCAGCGGTGCCGCTGTCGTGGAGTCCGCGCCGACCGCGTACCCGTCCGCAATCACCCCGTTGAAGGCTCCGTTCGCATCACCGTTGCCAACCGTCAGTGTGTTGCTGGTGTTCGCACCCGCACCTGGCGTGCTGATCACATAGCCGCCCGTGGTGGAGTTGAGTCCGTTGATGGCCTGATTATAGCCGCCCAGATCGAGAGTTCCTGGAGCGAGGACCGTGGCGGAACCACCGATGGCCACACCGGTGGCGGTGCTGTCGCCGACGAGTGTGACGTCACCTTTGCCCGCACCGCTTGGCAGTGCATTCGTGGTGCCAAGCTTCAAGGTCCCCTCATTGATGATCGTGGAGCCGGAGTAGGTGTTGTTGCCGCTCAAGATCTGCGTGCCGCTGCCGATCTTGTTCAAGGAGATGTTCCCCTGAATAACACCCCCAAAGTTGTTCAGCCCTGTGGAGCTCACCCCGGCAGCTGCTGCGCCCAGCGTGTAGGGCGCCAGGTTGCTGCTGTTGTTCGAGCCCAGCGTGAGCGTGAAGAGCGTGCCCACCGTGTTGCGGACGGTTCCGGTACCCGCAAGGCCGTCAAAACTTTCCGCCGTTGCAGTGGCCCCTGTGCCCATCACATCAAAGATGCCTCCGCTTCTGACGACCACGCTGGAGGCATCACCGATCTGGTTGCCGCCCGCCCCTGTCAGATTCGCCACAGCCCCGCTGCCCACAATCAATGCCGCATATGGCACACCATTGCCATTGGTGGCCTCGCCCAGCGCCAGCACTGACGACTTGCCCAGATTGAGCACACCACCGACGACTTCGATGCTCAGGTTGCTGTTCGCTGTCGTGCCTGCCAGCGTCAGGGTTCCGAGCCCCGTTTTCTGCAGCAGACCGGTGTTGAGTCCCGTGGCGCTGGAAATGCCGGTAATGCCCTGCGCTGTCTGCGTCAAGGTCACCCCTGATGCGAGGTCGATGGCGGCAGATCCGTTGACAGTGATGCCAAAGATCAGGTTGTTGGTGGCCGTCTGGCGCAGGACGCCTCCGTTGAGGATGATGTTGGTGGCACCCGCCGTCGGGGTGCCCAGGTTCTGTCCCGTGGCGCTGCCGTTGCTGTATTCGACTGTTCCCGCATTGATGATGAGGGAGCCCGTGTAGCTGTTGGCACCTGCGAGCACCAATGTGCCGGCGCCCGATTTCGTCAGCGCTGTCGCAGTGCCTTTGACCACCGCATTAAGCGTCAGCCTGTTCGTGGAATTGTTCCCCGTTCCGCCGGTGAAGACGATGATTTCAGAGCCCGTGGCCCCAAGCTGAGTGCCCCCGGAAATGGTTGCACTTCCAAGGGTGTTGTCAAAGATCACCCCACCCGAGGTCAGAGCATTGGTGCCGTTGAGCGTCAGATTTGTGCCGCCCGAGCTGCCCACGAGTTTCAGTGTGTTGAAGCTGGCCCCAGAAGTGCTCAGCGTCACCGAGCCGCTGCTTAGGATGAAATTGCCAGTGGTGCTGTTGGCGGCGGCCGTGAGCGTGGTGTAGCTGCCAGCCGCCAGCGCGATGATGCTGTTGCTCCCAGACTGCACGGCCCAGTCAAGACCGTTAAACGTCGCATAACCGCCGATGATGCCGCCCGAATTGTTCGCTATCGTGGAGATGATGGTGTTGGCGCCGCCGGCCGTCGTGCTGGTGAAGTTCAGCGTACCACCATTGAGCGCCGCGCGGGTGAAGACGTTGCCCAGGTTGAGGTTCAGCGCCTGCGTGGCGTTGTTGTTGGTCAGCGCGATGGTATGCGCCCCCTGGTTGATCGTCAGGTTTCCAAACGCCTGCGTCAAAGCGAATGCTTTCGCAGCATCGTGAACGATCTCCAGGGTGCCGCCGCCACCGAGCGTGGCCGACCCCGCTCCAAAGGTCAGCGGCATAAGCGTCGTCTCAGCAATGAACCGATCCGTTGCCGCGGTGAAATTGACGGAATCCAGCTGCAGCTTGCCGCCATTGATCTGCATCGTGTTGGCAAATCCACCTGTCGCACCCGTGTAGGTGCCGTTGGCCCCACGCAGCGTCAGCGTTCCTGCGCCGAATTTGGTAAAAGTCCTGGCCGCCGTGTTGGTTCCGCCGTTGATCGCTCCCGTGATCACGAGCGTGCCGCCAGCGCCGACGACAAAATTGGGCGATTTATCGGCAGTCACCGTCAGCGTCCTTGTACTGGCTCCCGCAAGAACGATGGCGCCAGAAGTGCCCGGCTGCAGTATGAGCGTGCTGCTGCCCATCGTCAGCCCCCCGTTGGTGCCCAGCGAGCTGTCTCCATCGATGGTCAAAGTGGTGCTGTCACCGAGGGTCACCGCTCCGGAGAATGTCTTCGCCACACCACCGTTGCCAGCAGCGGAGAGGATGCTGAACAAGCTCGCCGTGCTGCTGTTGAGCGTGATACCGTTGGTGCTGTTGGTGATGTTGCCCAAAAAGATTGCGGCATGGCTGGTGCGTATGTGCAGCACAGCAGAAGCAGCGCGTGCATTCAGATCCAGTGTGCCGGCATACGTGATGGCCCCTTGGTTCGTGTTGTTGGCGATGCCGTCGCTGGTCTGGTCGCCCGACACCACAAAGGCAACAGTGCCCGTCTGCGTGTCCAGGATGCGGTTGGCCACCACGCGGTCGCCATTGACCGCACCAAACGTCACTGTATTAGCACCGCCGACGGTGATGGTTCCCGTGCCAAACGCGGCATCAGAGCCCACTCCCACCACGCTGGTGGACCCCGCCAGCGTCGTGTTCACCCCAGTGCCGCCGCTGTAGTTCTGCGTGGCGGTCACCGTCAGATTGCCGGGAGCCAGGTCCACACTGCGTGCTCCGGTCAGGGTGTTTTTGCCGGACAGCACCAATGTCGTCGATGGTGCATTGGTGCTTATCACAGGAGCCACGCCACCAAAACGGTAGGTGGAACCGTTCGGGGTCATTATGCCGGTGTAATACACCGCCTTGTTGGCGGGATTGAAGGCTGTGAGACGCATGTTCGTCACATTGCCCACACTGAAGTCCAGATTGTCACTGCTGTTCACATCCAGGGCAAAAGCACCGTTGGAGCTCGATGCCAGGCGGCTGTTCCAGAAAAGCAGGGGGTTCGTGGATCCCGCCATTCCAATGGCCGCAGGAGCACTGGCTCCATGAGTCACCGTGATCGTGCCGCTTGCGCCAAGGACCGCATTCGCGCTGGCAAAGTAGAGCATGCCTCCCGAAACAGTCACCGGCACCACCCCTGTGTTGTTCGTCCCGGTAAGAGACAATGCGCCGATGCCTGTGGTCATGGTAAAGCCACCACCGGAGCCAAAGATGAGGTTGCCGCTCAGGATGGCATCCACGATGGCTGAGCCGTTGCCAATATCCAGCGTGCGCACCGCCGTGCCGAAGTCGATGCTGTTCTGGAAATCCACCGTCCCGGCTGCAGCGACGTTTGCCCCGCCCTGCCCGAGCTGCAGCCTGGAGGCCGCAGGCACAAAGCTGGCCGCGCCCCACGTCAGAGTGGCCCCGGCACCGCCCAAGTTCACCACCGCAGTCGTGTTCGCAGTCTGGTTGCTGAAACCGCCGTTGCCCGTCCACTGGATCTGGTCAAACCCGGTTCCCACAGAACGGTAAACACCCCCAACGGTGCTGTTGATTTCCAGAATCGCGCGCTGCGTGCCGGTCGCAGCAAAGATCAGGTTGCCGCCCCCTGTGTTGGTCGAGTTCGGGGTCGCTCCACCCACGCCGCCACCCAGATCTGTCTGCGCATTCACGCGCAAAACGCCTCGGTTGATCGTGGTCGTGCCAGTGTAGGTGTTGGTCCCGGACAAACGGTAAACACTGGAGTCTCCTGATCCGCTCAGAATCAGGCTGGTGGCTCCGCCGTTGTCGCCAATGCTGAAAGTGAAGATTTTCACGCGGGCATCGGCACCCACCAGCGTCAGAGTGCGCGCCCCCATTCCGGCAAGCTGCAGCACATCGCCCGCCGTGCCGATGGTGTTGTCCTGCCCCGTGCTGCTCTGGGTGATCGTGCCACCGTTAAGCCCCAGCGTGAACACTCGGTTGATGGTCGAGTTGCCGCTGATCGTAAAGCCACCGCCATTGAGCGTGATGCCGCTGCTGCCCGCGATACGGTTCACACTGTCCACGGTGACCGTGCCGCCATTGATCACGATCTGTCCGTTGATGGCGTTCGTCGATGTGCTCAAGGTCAGCGTGCCAAGCCCGGATTTTGTCAGCGCCACATTGCCGGCCACCCCAGTGCCAGAAGTGATGACGCTGGCAATGGTCAGCGCATCCGCAGATGCATCCTGCCGGATGACCAGCTCTCCGCTAGTTGCCACAGTGCCGCCAGTGATGGTGGCCGTGGTTCCCGTTTTGATCAGGCCGCCGCTGGCAATGGTCAGCGTCTGTCCCGACCCAAGAGTGATGCCAAAAGCTCCGGCGATTTTGAGCGAGTTAATGGACACCGTGGTCTGCGCGGTCACAGCAGCGGTGTTGAGCTGGATGTCCTTGCCCGCCACCGAAGCGCCAAGTGTGGCACCACCTGCCGAAGTGGCAACGTTCGTGTCCGTGGAATAGTTGATGGCGCGGACGTAGCCCGTCGCATCATACACTGCGAAATCAACCCCGCCGAAGTAGAGACCGGCGTTCAGGAACTGGCCGGCTGTCGGCGCGGAGGTGAGGATCACTTTATTGACAGACGCAGAAGAGCCCGTTCCAGCCACCGCGAAGTTTCCGGTGGCTCCTGCAGTGCGCGTCGGCAGTGCCGCAAAAGTCAGCGTCGTGCTCTGGGCCGCAGTGCGGGTGGAAAGCACAACACCATCACCGACGCCAAAGGTGAGCGTTCCAAATGTCTGGCTCAGGGTTCCGGAAGCACCCGTGTTGTCCATGTTAAAGGTGCCGTTGCCACCAAAGGACAGTGCCGACCCCGAAGCCAGAGAGCCCGTCTGCCTGTTGAGCTTGAGAGTGCCGCCGCTCACTGTGGTCGTGCCGGTGTAGGTGCTGGCAGCAGTCAGGGTCAAAGTTCCCAGGCCGATTTTGGTCAGCCCACCGTTGCTCAGGCCGCTGGTGCCGGTGTTGCCGTTGCCCAGAGCCGTGGCGAAGGTGACGTTTTGTCCGTTGGTGTCGATGGTGCCTCCACTGGCTATGGTGATGCGGTTGGACAAATCCATAGTGATGCCCGAATAGCGCAGGATGCCTCCGTCCAGAATGAGGCTGCCGGTGGTGGTTGTCGGAATGCCCAGCTGGTTGCTGTTCGAAACCACCAGCGTGCCGCCCGCCAGCGTTGTGGTGCCCGTGTAGTTTTGTGCTGCGGTGAATTCCACCGTGCTGTTGCCGCCATAAATGCCCAGGCCGCTGCCATACGACCCATTGTCACCAATAATCACATTGTTCGCACCCGTGATCACATTCGCTGTGGCGATCTGCAGGTAGCCGCCGCTGCCTCCCAGCGTGGCGGTGGAGACCGCCGCCCAGGGAGCACCGCCACCAAAGCGATAGGTGCTTCCAGATCCCGCTGCCAAAGCTGAGCCGCTGAAAATGCGCGCACCCACAGCCCCCAGATACATGTCACTGCCGGAAACGCCTGTCGTGCCGGTGTTGTTAAAGTTCAGTGCATACACGCCGTGAGAGATGGCCTCCACCACGTCCTCGGCGTTGTCAGTCAGGGCGTTGCTCGTCACCAGGCCACCGGTGATCTTCAGGTAGAAGTTCACCCCATGGCTGGTCGTCTGGTCATCAAAGATGCCGCCGGTCTGCAGCACCACAGTGTTGAGCACTCCTGTCGCACGCAGCACACCTCCCGAGATGGTGATGGTCGGGCGCGTGGGATCGATCGTGAGATCCGTGCCTTCCGCCGCATTGGTCTGGGTGCCAGTCCAGTTCGAAAGGTCACCTGTCAGAACGAGGGTGCCCGCACCGCTCTTCACCAGGTTGATGTTGTTTTGGAAGCCGACGCTTCCGGTGCCATCCCAGCCGATGAGACCGCTGTAGGTGTCGGTCAGTCCTGCCCCGATGTTCAGGGTCAGCGTCGAATTGTTCACCGGGCTTCCGGCGCTCGTGCCGCCATCCGCACCGCCTACGATGCTGTTTGAAGTCCCCGTGCCGCTGGTGCTGAGGATGTTGGTGGATGTTGTCTGGTTGAACGTCTGCGAGCGCTGTGAGCCTGCTGTCGTCGTCCCGTCGGCATTGCCACCGATGACGATCTTGCCGCTGGTGGTGCCAGTGCCCAGAGTCACGCTGACCACATTGGAGTTAAGACGGTTGTCCCCTCCTGCGAGCCAGAGCGTGCCGTTCTGCACGGCCACGGCGCCCGTGCTCGTGCTCTGCCCGGACAGCCTCCAGCTCCCGCCTCCGTTCTGCGTGATCCTGGTGAAGCCACCTGCAGTCGCAGACCCACCGACAGCGTCGGAAATGACCCCGCCGATGCTGTTGCCGGTGCTGCTGCCACTCAGTACGATGGTGTCAAATTGCGCGCTCGTAAACCCGCTCATTCCGTTGGTCACATTACCCACGATGCTGACGGACGTCGTCGTCGGGTTCAGAGTTGTGGTCTGTCCTGTGCCAGGAGAAAGCGCCAGACTTGCCAGCTCCACCGTATAGCCGTTGGAACCGGTGAAATTCAGCGTACGCACGACTGCGGAAAGCTGAGTCAGAGCGCCAAACCTGACCACGCTGCCGGTCGTGGCGCCACCGTTGTTGCCCACATCAATGGTTGATCCAGACGTGGCGAGTGTGAGGTTGGTTGCCGTCCGGTCGATCGCCCCGGCGGTGTCATCACGATAGGAGAACGTGCCTCCTGAAAGCGAGATGGCTGTGGAGGAAGACAACGCGGCAGCACCGTTGATTTGAAGAATCCCTGCCGAGATGGTCGTGGTTCCGGAGTACGTGTTTGCCCCTGCCAGGATCCACCGCCCCGCCCCAGACTTGGTGAGAGAGGTGATGTTTGCACCGGTGCCACTGTCAGCAATGCTGCCATACAAGGTGTTGCTGCCCGTGCTGGTTCCCGTCAGAGTCATCGTACGAGCGCTGGCGGTGCCGGACATGGCGTAGGCCCCGGTATTGGTAAAGCTGACTGCACCTGTGCCCGAGCCGTCCAGTGAGAAGGAGCCCCCGACACTGAAGAGCCTGTCTGTGCTGGTGTCACCGCCAGTGTATTGGAAGGTGCCGCCGTTGAACACGAGATTGCCGGCGGCGTTCGTTGCAGCTCCGATGTTGCTGCCCACGCCGCCGTTTGCAAGGCTGGTGACGACCAGCGTGCCAGCCGTCAGAGTCGTGCTGCCGCTGTAGGTGTTGGTGTTCGTCACCGCCCAGGTCCCCGTTCCCTGCTTGACCAGCCCCACCGTGGTGCCCGTTCCGTCTGCCAGCAGAGTTCCGATGCTGCCCGCTCCTGCCGTGCCAGTGCCGCTGCCCTGAAGGTAGAGGAACGCGTTGCCCAGACCTCCCGTCACCGTCATGGCGTTGCTCGCGGTGAGAGTCAGCGTTCCCGCCGTCGTCCCCGAAGCATCAAAGCCGCCGCTGACATTGTTGAGAGTAAAGTTGCGGTCCGTGGTGCCTGCGGTCGTGCCGGTGTATTGCAAAATGCCGCCCCCGGCAGTCGTGCTGCCGAGCAGCAGGTTTGCGGCACTGTTGGAGGAAGCCCCAAGGGTGCCGTTCACACCTCCGTTGGTCAGCGTGGCCACGCTGAGCAGACCTCCCTGGATGTCTATTCCTCCGGTGAAGGTGTTTGCCCCGCTCAGTGTCAGAGTCCCAGTGCCTATCTTTGTCAGACCACCGCTTGTATTGGCCACCAGCGTTCCCACAGCCACAGAGGCTCCTGTTCCACCGCCACCAGACAGTGTCACCGTCGGCGCCACGGTATAAGTACCTGGATTGGTGATGACGATTCCCGTCACCTGTCCGCCGCTGATCAATGCATATCCCGAGGCAGGTGTGCCCCCGGCCACCAGCGTGCCACCTGTGAACTCCACGGCCGGGGCGCCCACATAGCCCGTCCCTCCCGTCACTGTCAGACTCGACTGCGCCACCCCGCTGCCCGTGGCTCCCTGCAAAACGTTGGAAAAGGTCACCGCAAAGCTGTTGGTGTCCACCTTCAGGCCGCCGGTAAAATTCTGCGAGGCATCCCCTGTCGCGGCAAAGTTGTTGATGGCCCCAAAATTGTTGCTGACCACCGTGTGATTGGCCGTTGAAGCAGGAATCACATTGGTCAGGGCTGCATTCGCCTTCAGCGTGCCGCCCGTGAAGTTAAAGTATTCACTGGTAGCACCGGTCGTTCCTACAAGCGCGGTGTTTGCACCCACGGCCAGCGTTCCAGCCGCCAGGTTCACAAAGCCTGAGATGCCTGTTCCCGGGGAGGAAAAACCAAAGGTGATTCCTTTCGCTGGTCCCGTGTTCACTGTGCCGCCTGCAATGTTCAACGTGCCGGAACTGTTCGCGTTCTGCATGGTGATCTGGAAGTTGTTGCTGGCACCGGACGTCCGGATGAAGCTGCCGCCCGGTCCCACCGTCATCTGCGCCAGCCCGGCATACGCGATGATGAAATAGTCTCCCGTGTTTTGTGTCAGCGTACCCGTGCCTCCCACATACAGCACCCCGACCGCCGAGCCACCTGGCGCATTCACGTCGAAACGGCCGGTGTTGAAATTGCCCCCGGTGATGTTGAGGTAACCGTATCCTGTCTTGGCAACCCACTGCGTGTCGGTTCCATTGGTAGGCACAATCGTCACCGTTCCAGCAGTCTGGTTCATGACCGCAACGCTGCCGACGGCGTTTGCCCCTGTCATGATGAAGCCGCTGTAGGTGCCGCTCAAGTTGACGATCGAAATGCCTGCGGAATCCCCGTACTTCAGCGCGGATGTGGAGGCACTGCCGGTCCAGGACCCGGTGAGGTTCAGCGTGCTCGCGTTGACGGTGGTGTTGCCGGTGTATGTGTTGGTGCCATCAAGAACCAGCGTGCCGCCTCCGTTCATGATCACCGATCCCGTGCCACTGATGTTTCCAAATCCCGTGCTCTGCGTGATCGTGTTGCTCCGGTTGAGCGTCAGCGTTCCGCTGTTTGCTATCCCGCCCGTGGGATCCAGCGACCCCACCGTGCCACCAATGCCCAGCTGCAGCGTGCCTGCCGAGATCGTCGTCAGCCCCGTGTAGGTGTTTGTGCCGCTGAGCACCAGAGTGCCCGCTCCAGCCTTGGTGAGTGAGCCGTTGCTCAAAATGGAGGAGATGGTGAGGTCTGCCGCAGCTGTGGTGCTGTCACCCACGGTGAACGTGCGCTGCGCCCCTTGAAGATTCAGATTCGCGACACTGATAAGGCCGCCAAGCGGGTTGTTCGTTGCCGTGTAGGTCACGTTGCCGCCGAGGTTGAGTGTGCCACCCGAACCCGCGATCACTGGAGCGCTTGTGGCTGCCAGTCCGCCAAGCGTGATGCCGCTGGCCGCAAAGGTGTTGCTGCCGATGTCGATGGTCGAGGTGCTGGCAGTTGCAGCTGTCACATTCAGCGTCCCCAGGCTCGTGCTGCTGGCATTGGTAAGGCTGATCGTTCCTGTGCCGGTCTGGCTGATTCCAAAGCCAGCACTGCCGGCAATGAGGCTGTTGATGGTAATAGCACCGCTGTTGAAAGTCAGCACTGCACTGCCATTCAGGGTGTTGGTGGCTGTGTCGCCATAGGCTCCGGAGAGAGTCTGCGCCCCGTCCACAATCAGTGTGGCCGTTCCGGAAAGAGTGAGCCCCGTGGTGGTGGGCAGAGCATTGGTGACAGTGAGCAGGCGCAGGGTGCCACCGCTCAGGATGGTGGCACCGCCATAGGTGCTGGCCGCACCCAGAGTCAACGTGCCGATTCCGCTCTTTGTCAGCCCACCCGTCCCGCTGATGACACCTGTGCTTATCGTGGTGTTCCCTGCACCTGCGATGGTGAGCGAATTGCCGCCGTTGGTCACATTGCCGGTCACGGTGAAGAGATTGCTGGTGGAGTTGTTGGTCCACGTTTGCGCCGCACCCAGCGTGAGCGCGCTGTTGATCGTCACCGCCCCTGCGGCGGCATCAATGCTGATGCCCGTGCTGCTGCTGGTCGGCGTGATGGTGAGCACACTGCCGGAGATGGAAACAGCATTCACGCTGCTGGCATCAAACGACAAGGTCCGTATCCCGATGCTTGAGCCCAGGATGGTATCGACCGGCCCAAGGGGCACGCTTGGGTTCGTCGTGTAAAAGTGCACGTCTGTTCCATCGTCTGGCAGCGCATTGGTGTCCACGTTGCCCGTGGCGTCCGTCCGCCAGTTGGTGGTCACTCCGCTCCCAAAAGTGTTCCAAGTATTGTTGATCGCCCCCGACCAGTACGCGGTGGCAGGCGCAGCAGCTGTCACGAGCAGTTGCAGCATGCCGTCAGACACCTGCAGCGCACCCGAGTGAATCGTGTCCACACCCGTGAAATTGCCCAGGATCAGATTGCTCAGCGTGAGCGTGCCAGTGTACCCGTTGATGAGTGTGTAGCTGCCGACCGCGAGCGTGGCCAGTGTGTTGATGTTGATCTGCGTGTTCGCCCCGAGATTCGGCAGAAGACTTGTGATGATCAGGTCATTCACACCGCCTCCGGGCGTCGTGCTTCCGCCCAGGTCAAAGTTCAGACTGCTGAAATTGCCTGTCGTCAGGGTTCCGTTGATCGTCAGTGTGCCAACTGCGCCGGCTGTGCCGGGAGTGAGCACCGCTCCTTGTGCGAAAGAAGTGGCACCGTTTGTCGCCAGTGTCACCGACCCTCCAATGGTGCCAGTGCCACCCAGCGTGCCCTGGAGTCCCTGTGTGGCACCACCGTTCACCGTGTACGCATTGTTCGCCGCAGACGAGCCATTGATGAGCAGCGTCCCGCTGTTGATCGTGGTCGCACCCTCGTTGGTGTTGGCACCGGAAAGAGTCCAGGTCCCGGTGCCCTGCTTGGTGATGGCCGTATAGCCACCCGCAGCCAGAGAGCCGCCTGCGGCATCCGCGATGCTTCCGGAGATCGAGCCTGTGCTGACACCGTCGAGCACCAGGGTGTTACCTTTGCCCGCCGTCACCGTCATGGCGTTGGAGACACCGCCTGTGATGGCCACTGGGACATTGGCCACCAGAGTCGTGGCCACCCCTGTGGTGCCGCTGGACAGCGCGATGCTGGTGAAGCTCGCACCGTAGCCATTGGCACCATTGATCGTCAGTGTGCCGATGCTGTTGGCCGTGGTGCTGTTGGTCAGAGCTCCAAAAGCCACCGTGTTGCCAGTGGCGGCCAGCACTCCGGCATTGCCCAAGTCGATGATCCCCAGCGCATTGTTGGCGTTGAGCGCCACATTGTTGCCAAAGGTGATGGTGCCATTGCTTGTGCCACCGTTGTCGTTACGGATCTGGAGAGTCGCCGCAGTGGTGGTGCTCGTAAAAGTCAAAGCGCTGCCGGCCGCGCCAAGATTGGTCACCGTGTTCACCCGCGCGATGCCACCGGCACCGCTCAGGGTCAGGGCGCTGAAGGGATTAGTGCCACCCGTGATGCCCGTCATGTCCAGGAAGCCGGTGCCTGCATAGGTGAGTGTAGGTGCGGCGGCCGTGCCTGTCACGTTGCCCACGATGGTCGTGCCAGATCCGCTGAGAGTCAGCGCTCCGGTGCCCGCCTGAAAATCAATCGCTCCCAGGTTGACCGTACCCGAGGCATTGTTGGCGATGGTGTAGGTGGCACCCGAGGTCACCACACTGAAGCCGTTCGTGAACGTCATCCCATAGTTGCTGCCGCTCGTGAGCGTGAGCGTCTTGGCCGTGGTGGTCAGTGTCGTCACAGCCCCGCCAAAGGTGACGGTCCTGCTGAGATTGCCGCTCGTTGCCGCGTCCACGTTGATCGTAGGGCTGTTGGTGGCCACGGTGATCGGGTTGACCACGCTCAGGTTGGAGTCCGTCCGGATGTCCAGAGTTCCGTTGGTCAGAGCGATGGTGTTGGTCGTCGCCCCAAAGTTGGCTGCGGTGCCGTTGGTAATGATCCGCAGGGTGCCGGAGCCGCTAAGGTTCAGGCCGCCGCTGTAGTTGGTGGTGGTGGTCGCTGTCGGAGTCACCTGCAGGATGCCGGTGCCGCCGTAGGTCAGCGTCACGGTTCCACTGCCGTTGCTCACATCACCAACCGTGGTGAAGCCAGCTCCGTTGACCGTGAGTGTCGCGGCTCCCGTTGTGGAAGAACTCACACTGCCCAGATCAACAATGCCCGGCAGCGCCAGGTTGTTCGTGATGGTTGTTGCCCCCCCTATCGAGCCGTTCAGATCAATGCCGCCTGAAAACACAACGCTCGCCGCACTGCTCGCCACAGAAGCCGACGATGAGGCGACCCCGCCAATCCCGTTGATGGCAATGGTCTTGCCGGCAGCAGTCACCTTCAATTGCGCCAGAGTAAAAGTCACAGGCGTCGAGCTGCCGTTCACTCCGGTGCCGCCCGGAAGCTGCCCCACATTGATCCCGGAGCCCTGGGCGGGAGCTGCGCCTGTTGCCAGAAGTTGCAAAGGATTGTTATACGTGACGTTGCTGTCGCTGCGAAGTTCCAGTGTGCCGCCATTGAACACCACCGTGTTCGTGCTGGCGCCCAGCCCATAGGCATTGGTCACGCGGGTCACGCCGTTGTTCAGCGACAGGCCGCCGGAAAAAGTGTTGGCGCTGGTAGCCCCGCTAAGATCCAAGATGCCCGTGCCGCTGTACGTGATGGCCGTCAGCGCCGTGGCCGTGGCCGAATCCGTCACATTTCCCAAAACGGTCACACCGCTTCCAGCAATCGTCAGCGTCTGTGTGGTGGCTGCGGTGGTGTTCGTGCTGGTCACATTCCCCAGATTCAGCATGCCTGGAAGCAGCAGATTGTTCGTGACGGTAAATATCGCCGCTCCCGCAAGGTTGAGTGAAACACCGCCAAAAGTGACCGAGTCACCGCTGTTGTTGTTGCTGTTGCTGATGCCGCCGATCGTCAGTGCGTTGGCAGTGATGCCCTGGAAGGTGAGCTGGCCAAACGTGAAGAGATTGCCATGCCCTCCGGAGCCATTGATCGCCTCACCCACATACAGCCTGTTGTTCGCCGCTGTAGCGTTGTTGATGATGAAGCTGTTGGCGTAGGTCACGCTGGAGTCATTGCGCACTTCCAGGGTGCCAAAGTTGTTGCCGCTGAAAGTGACCGCGCCGCTTCCCAGCGCATACTGCGTCGTGACACGCACCGTCATGGCGGAGTTCGCGTCAGAGGCGGCTGTGGCAGCATTGTTAAACGTCAGCCCCCCGCTGTAATTGGTGCTCGCAGTCTGGCCTGCCAGAGTCATGAGGTTGTTGCCCGTGTAAAGTATGCCCAGCGTGGTCCCTGCCGCCTGGACAATGTCACCCGTGATGATGGTCACCGACTGCGCATTGCCCGCCGACCCGATGGTCAGTGTATGGGCTCCAAGAGAACCTGCCGTGCTGATGCCATCGATGGTGAATGCGCCCGCAGTTCCGGTTCCTGCATTTGGGACAGCAAATTGGGCCACAGAAGAGGCTCCGATGCCGTTGGTAATCGTCGTGGCGGTGCCGGCATTGAGGATCAAGCCTGCGACTCGCAAACCATAGCCTGTGATCGGATTGGTGCCGTTGAGGTTGCTGCCCACTCCAAGAGCATTGGTCACCGTCAGCGTCTGCCCGGACACGGTCTCTGTGATCGCCCCCAGCGTCATCACCTGCCCGTACCCTGTGCCATTGATGGCGCGGTCCACATTGATCTTGAGCGCTGCGTTGCCCCAAGTGATTGCATTCCCGAAATTCAGCGATGAATCCGAGCGCAGGTCCAGCTGCCCCGCTGCAGTCCAGTTGATCGTGTTGGCGCTGCCGCCAAAAGCATTGGCGCTGGTGCCCCGGATGATGCCAGTGGAGGTAATGTTCATGCCACCGGTGAAGCTGTTGTTCCCGCCGAGCGACCAGCCGCCCGACCCGGCGATCGTCAGCGTGAGGGCACCGCCCCCGGATGCGTTGCCGATGTTCCCGTTGAACTGGTTGATCGTGGCCACCGACCCGCTGCCCGTGATGCCGCTGACCGTGCCTCCGCCAGGCGCCGTTGCACCCGCAGTGCCGCCCAGTGTCAGTGTCTTGGCACCCGTGCCATCCATCAGCAGGTTGCTGTTGATCACCAGCATGCCGGGGGTGCCGTTGATACCGTTCACACCGCTGGCAGTGATGGTGGCACTGGACTGGCCGCTCAGGTTAAACTGGCGGTTGTTCAAAATCATGTTTGTGGCTCCGGTATAGGTCATCTGGACGGTGTCTCCAGCGGTTGCGGTGCCAAGGTTGATCTTGGTTCCTGCAGTATCTGCCAGCGCAAGCGCCAGGGTCAGCACATTGGCGCCCGAAGCGCCGGCTGTGTTGATCGTCAAATCTCCGGTAAAGGCAAGGCTGCCAGCGCCCGTCAAATCACCCAGTGTGATGGCTCCGGTGCCGGTTTTGATGAGGCTCAGCGCGCCTCCGGTGTTCTTGATGGTTCCGGTAAAGGTGCCGGCGCCATTGCCGGCACCGATGGTCAAAGATGCCGTTCCAGCATTCGTGTTGTCGATGATCGCCGCAGGGCCGCCGTTGAAAGCACCGACGTTCACATTGTTGCCATTGAGGTCCAGAGTTCCCCCGTTCTGAGTCAGCGCCGTGTTGCTCGCTGCAGCGCCGAATCCCGTAATGCCTGAGGCAAGCTGCACGGTGCCGCTGTTGATGTAGGTGATGCCCGTGTAGGTGCCCACGGTGGCCAGCAGGCTGGAATTTCCCAGCACCGTTGTGCCAGTGCTGAGGCCCCCGATAGTCAGGGTTGAAATGCCCGTGCCCTGAATGATCGGAGCCTGGATGCTCAGCGTACTGCTGCTGTAGTTGTTAATGACGAGGTCAGAGTTTGTGGCGGTGGCGCTCTTCAGGCCGCTGCTCGCACTGGTGCCGGTGATCGTGTAGGCGTTCGCCCCTGTGAAAAGAATGCCCCCCTGGGTCAGCGTCAGCGTGTTGGCGCCCAGCGCCAGACTGCCGCCGGCCCCACCAGGGCTGATCATGAGAGAGTTTGTCGTCCGGGCCCCGCCCAGTGTGGTAAGTGCGTTGGTGGCGATCTGCGAATTGCTCGTGTCCGTGCCAGCGGTGAGCGCCAGAGCCGCATACTTCACCGCTGCGAGCGCAGACCCATTGGTCACTGAAATCGTCGCACCTCCCGAGGCTGCATTCGTTGCCCAGTTATAACTGGAGCCATCATAGAAAACGACGTTGCGCCCGGTGGTTGCCGCCGTGTTCAAGGCGGAGCCAATCGTCACCGTGGCGTTTGTCGGAGCGCTGATCAGCAGCTGTCCGCCCGCATTCGTCGCCGTAATGGCTCCGGTAAAGGCCAGCGTGGTGGTGCCGGCACCGTTTGGCGTGAGCACGATCTGGTCATAACCAGCCTGCACAGCGAGCGTGGACAACGTCTGGCTGGTGTTTCCCGTGGCTGCCCCCTTGATGCTCAATGCGCCGCCGCTCACTGCTCCCGCACTCGCGGCCCCGAGTGTGAGAGCTGCGCTTTGCAGGAGGTTCGTGGCCGTGCTGATCCCGGTGAAATCCAGCGCCAGCGTGCCGCCATTCACTGTGACGGCACCGTTCGTGTTGCTGGCGGCATACGCAGCAGGTCCGCCAACAGTCAGCGTGCCCGTGCCGCTCTTGGTCAGCGTACCAGTGGCCAGTGTCAGCGCTGTGGTGATGCCGGTGCTGCCTGTGCCATCCACCTTGGCATTAAAAGTGCCCGTCAGCGTGGGGATGATCAGCGCCCCGGTGCCCCCGATGCGGTTCACCAAGACCGATGCACCCGTCTGTGTGAATGTGCCCGTGTTGATCGAGTAATTGTTGTCGCTGGTGAAGTAGGAGGTGAATGCACCTGACGAGACACCGTTCAAAGTCATGGTCTGCCCCGTCCCCGCCCCCCCAACCGCCCGGTCCGCATTGATGTAAGAGTTGCTTGCACCGAGAGTGATGGGGGCCGTCAGTGTAAATCCCGTGTCACCACGCAGATCCAGCACCCCGCTGTTCACGTTCACTTTGGCATTGGCGCCGCCCAGCGCCCCGGCCACCGTGGTGCGCGTGATCCCGTTGGTCATGGTGTAAATGTTGACCGTGCTGCCGGTGTTCCATGTGGAGCTGGAGTCTGCGGTCAAAGTCACGGTTCCAAGACCGCTTTTGGTGATCGTGTCAGCAGATGTACCCGCAGCCGTGTAGGTGATCGCGCCGGAAATCTTGTAATCACCCGTGCCACCAAGAACGATGGCCGCCGTCTGAGTCGAAGGATTAAAGAAGGTCAGCCCGCCGGCCAGCTCGACATTCCCGTTCCCGGAAATGCTGGGGATGTAATTCCACAAAGTGTAGCTGAGCGCTGCTGTCTGCGAAGCGATGCCCACCTTCACGGCAGACGAAGCGCCAAACTTGAGCGAGTAACCATTCGCTCCCATGAACAGGTCCGACCAGCCGCTGTCCTGAAGAGAAAGCCCGCCGCCGAGGGTCATTGTGCCATTCGTTCCTGAGCCGTTGTTGTCCACATTGAACACGGTGGTGATCGAGCGGCCAAGTCCATGAGTGGAAAAGTCCAGAGAGCCATTGTTACGCAGATCCAGCCCGATGACGTTGTTGTTCGGCAGACCGGAGCCGGTGTTGTTGAACGTCAGATTCCCGGTGCCCGTTCCGAGCGCTGTGGTAAGCTTGAGAATACCCGCGGTCAGCGTGAGCGTTCCGTTGAAGGAATTGGCTGCACCACTGAGCGTGAGTGTTCCCAGGCCCGTCTTTGTCAGCGCGAGAGCTCCTGTGCCTTCGGTCAGGCTCCCGGAGATCACGGAGTCCCCGTTGCCAGCAATCGTCCACGTCGCTGCGGCCGTGTTGGTCAGTCCTCCGGCATAGGTGATCGTTCCGTTGCCGATGTTGCTCAAGGTCGTGGCAGCAATCGCGGTCGTCCCGGCACCGCTGAAGGTGATCCCGTAGCTGTGGTTCGTGTCAAAGCTGAAGGTCAGACCCGTCGTCAGTGATGTTAATGAACCTAGCGTGAGCAAATTTCCCGTGTTGGAGCTTCCGATCTGCGGTGCCGCCACGAACGTCCCGCTGGCCGTCTGCAAAGTCAGGTTGTTCGCAGACCAGTTGGTGCTGGCATTGTTGCGGACCTCCGTCATCCCACCCGCCACTCCGATGGTGGAACCACCGATGGAAGACGTGGAACCGTTGATGCGTGTGGTCCCCGCCGTCGTGTTCAATATTCCCTGCGTTGTGCTGGACCAGCTTGAGTTGTTGCCAGAGAAAACCACCACGCCAAGATTGCTCTTGGTGATGTTGAGCGGGATGTTGGCTGCGCTGCTCGTCTTGATGTCTCCTGCGAAAACATAGTCGCCATAGCCAGCCAGGACCAGGGCTGCCGTCCCCGTGGTGACGGTCGTAATGGCATTGGTGCCGTTGCCGATGGTGATCGTCCCGGGCGAGTAGCCTGCTGCCGTGTAGCCAGGGGCGCCAAGATAGTTGTTCAGAGTTACTGTCTTCGCTCCGGTCACGGTCATCAGGCCGGTGGTCAGGTTGTAGCCATGATCTCCAACGACGTTCAGAGCAAAGGTGCCGTTGGCGGCGAATGTTCCCAGCGTGATCGTCTGCCCTGCGGCTGTTCCGCCTAGGGTGTGGTCAATGAACAGCGTGCTGGTGGCGGTGATGCCGCTCACGTTTCCCCAAGTCTTGCTCGTGTCGCTGCGCAGCTCCAGCTGGCCACCTGCAAAAGCGATTGCCGAAGATGCGCTCAGCGCCCCTGCTCCGTTGATCCTCAGAGTGCCCGCTGTGGCCGTCGTCGCACCCGTGTACGTGTTGTTCGCATTCGTCAGCACCCAAAGGCCCATGCCTGTTTTGTTCACGCCAGTCGTGGTCGTATTGTTCACGATCTGCCCGGCAAACGTGTTGATGCCCGTGTTGAAACCGGTCAGCGTCAGCGTCTTGGCACCGCTGCCGCTTGCCACCAGGTTTGAATTGATCGTGATGCTGTTCGCAGCCACGAGCGAAGCGCTGTCGATCGTTCCGCCACCCGTGGTGCCCGCAAGTTCGATGCTCCGGTTGTTCAGGGTCAGCGCCCCGGTGGCACCCACATTCCACTGCAGGCCCCCCGTGGTCCCAGCCGAACCGAGCCGGACGTTGCCATTCCCTGCGCCGTCCAGCAGAGTGCTCAGTGAAACCGTGCCCGATTGTGCCCAGAGGATGCCCGTGTTGTTGTTGCCGGTGTTGAGAAGGTACGTTGTCCCGGCGTTGGCCACTGCCAGCGTCCCGGCCCCTGTCACCTGCCCCAGCACCACCTGTGCGGCAGCCCCGTTTGAAGAAAGCAGCGCCACGGCCCCGCCGGTGTTGCCAAGCGTGATCGTACGCCCCGCCCCCAATGTCACAGGGGCATTGAACATCAGGCCCGCAGCCAGACTGCCGTTGAATGTGATGTCATTGGCCGCATTCCCAAGATTGGCATCGGCAAAAATGCCCAGTGTCCCGGAGCTGATGTTGATGTTGCCACTGAAGGTGTTGGCCCCGGAAAGGACCAGCGTGCCTGTCGTGGTACTGCTGAGATTCAGCCCGCTGGAGCCGGCAATCACAGCACTGATGGTATCAGCACCGGCTGCGTTGACCGCAATGGACGCCGCCCCCGCGAGCGTCAGCGTGTTGCTTCCCGCCGTGCCATCTCCCGTGATGTTGAAGCCTGAAGCACCTACGCTCTGGCCAAAGGTGAGAGATCCCAGAGTAACAGGAGAGCCCAGTTGCACAACGCCCCCCAGCCCCATGAAAACAGCGGTGTCGCCGCTTGTGAAAGTGGCTGGAGCTTCCGTGACGTTTCCATCCCACCAGTAGGGCAGACTTGTGTTCCATATCCCGGAACCGCCCAGACCGGCACCTGTGGTCAGGCTGTTGCCTGGCAGCACACCATCCGCATCCCAATACAAGGTCGCTGCAGTCAGCGGCTGGCCTACCTGCCAGGAGAACATCAACAACATCATCAGCGCGCTGATAAATGAACGATGTACGCGTAAAAAATTCATAATGATTTAATTTGAGGGGGAAGGTCGATGCTAAAGGAATTGGCAACCCAAAGGCAAGAAAATCTTTGTCCTTCACTGAGGGATGAGCCAATTGGCGACTCGTCTCAAAAGTCTCAAATTTTGACTTAAGAATCAATAGGGCCGTTCTTCTTCCGACCCCAGGCTGGCTGCTCCAGCAGAGTATTATAGTGTTATGAACCCACCTGAGCACGGCTTCGCCGGGCCAGCGTCATGCTTGCAATCAAAAGCCTAAGAGGCGTAGGAATACATCCCCAAAACGGCCACTGCCGGAATCCCGCCTTTAAGGCTGGGGTTTAGTCGCTGGCAGTGGCACGGCATCCGGCTCAAAATCGAGCACATCCTGATGCGTGCGCAGGGCTTTCCTTGCCTTGTCAAAGAAAGAGGTGAGATCCTGGGCGTTCATCTGCTGCTTGTCGTCAATGTAGGCGTGCAGCTTCTGAATCTCGCCGTCGGCATCAAGGTTGACGGAGTTCATCACCTTCTGGGCCTGCTTGTAGGTGCTGGAGAATTTGCCCTGGGCCTGTTCAAAGGCTTCCTTGGCCCCCTCCTGACGAAGGTATTCCTTCTCTGCATCGCGGAAATTGCTGCTGAAGAGGCGCTTGAAGAAGCCTCCCTTCGGTTTTTCAAGCTGCTTGGAAGCCTGGGCGTCAAAGTAGTTTGCCAGCTCCTGAAACTCCTGCATCGGCTTCTGGTACTGCTTTTTCAGGTAGCTCAGCCCCGTGGTGATGATCGAGAGCTTTTCCACTTCCGCCTTCGACAGCGCCTGCCCCGCCTTCACTTTGTCCTCCAGCAGGTCAATGTATTGCAGCGTGGTCTTGTTGCCCTCGAAGATGTTTTCAAACTCCTTGGCGGCAATCGCCAGACGCTTGCGCTCACCTTTGCGAAGTTCATCGATCTTCTTTTCATGCTCATCATTGAGCGCGGTGACCATTTTCTGATGCTGCGCCGCCTGGGTTTCGAGCGTGCGCTGAAATTCAGCCTTCTTCGCGCTCATCTCCTCGGCATGCGCAGCCTTGACCTGCTCAAGCTCCGCATGCACCGCCGCGAGGTCCGCATGCGACTGAAACAGGAACCAGCCAAGCACGCCGGAGGCGAGAAAGCTCAGCACGAGCAGCGCGGTAAGGTTTTTGATGGCAGTCATGGTAAGGAAGAGTTGATGAAACTTCGCGGCAGGCAAGCCGGTTCATTGCGTCGCTTTTGCGCTGCAACACACGGCTCATGCACGCCTTCCGGTTCTTCTTCAAGCTCGAATCCTGCTAGGGATGGCTGATTTTCTGCGTCTTGTCTCTACGATGTCTTCCTCCGCACGCCCCACGATCGTCCGCCATCAGATCCTAGCCACGGCGACCATGGTAGCCTTTCTCATGTACCTGGACCGCATCTGCCTGGCACAGATTGTGAGTTCAGACTCGTTCCAAAAAAGTGTCGCTTTGGAAGGCTGGCAGATTGACTGGGTCAAAGGCGCCTTCTTCTGGGCATACGCTCTGGCCCAAGTGCCTGCCGGGTGGCTGAGCGACCGTTTTGGAACGCGCACACTCATCACCATTTACATCGCCATGTGGTCGGTTTTCACCGCGGCCACCAGCTTTGCCACGGGCTTCACCACCCTGCTGCTCGCACGCTTGTTCTGCGGACTGGCCGAAGCCGGCTACTATCCCGCCAGCAGCGGCCTGCTCACCCGCTGGGCACACATCGAATCACGTGGTTTTGCCAGCAGCCTGATCTCCTGGGGCGGACGCGTGGGCGGTGCTGTGGCACCAGGCCTGACTGCATTCGTGATTCTGCGCGCAGGCGACTGGCGCTGGGCAGGGTGGCTGTATGGGCTCGTCGGCGTGATCGTCGCCGCGTCATACTGGCGTGTCTTCCGCGAGCATCCCCGGCAGCACCCGCGCTGCAATGCGGCTGAGATCTCCCTGCTGGCAGAGGGCAGGGGAGACTTCCAGCCCGTCAAAGATCCGCCCAAAAGCTTCCCTCTCAAGCTCTCCTGCAAAAGCACCAATCTCTGGATGGCCAATGCCGTGCAGTTCTTCACCAACATCGGCTGGGCTTTCCTCATCCTCACCCTGCCGGACTACCTCAGAAAAGTGATGCACCTGGAGGAAGGCATGACCGGCCTCATCACCACAGGCGCACTCTCCATTGGCATCGCAGCCCTCCCGCTCGGCGGCTTCATCACGGACTACATCAGCCGCCATCATGGCAAGCGCCTGGGTCGCATGCTGCCCATGTCTGTCACCAAATTTGCCGCGGCTGCCTGCTACATGCTGGCCCTGTGGACTGATTCCCCCTGGGGTATGGCAGCGGCCTTTGGCCTCGTCGCCTTTTTTGGCGACATCGGCCTGCCAGCCATGTGGACGACCATGCAGGACATCAGCGGCAAATACCAGGCACAGCTCTTCGGCTGGTCCAACATGTGGGGAAACCTCGGAGCCGCCATCATGCCCATGCTTTTCTCTGTCGTGCGTGAGAATTTCGACACCAACCAGGACTACCACGAGGGCGTCTGGATGTGTGCGGGGGCCTTTGTTCTGGCAGGCGTGTTTGCGCTGTTCGTGAACGCAGAAAAACCCGTGATCCAGGAGGGCTGAAACGCTCTCACTGAACCACGGGCTTAAAATCAAAAGGAAACTGGGAAATTACCAGCCGCCTTCGTCGCCGCCGCGATTGCCACGGTCAAAGCCGCCGCGCTTGCCGCCGCCACCACCGTAGCCGCCACGGCCACCGCCGCCGCCACCACCGTAGCCACCGCCGCCGCCGCCACCACCGTAGCCGCCACGGCCACCGCCGCCGCCACCACCGTAGCCGCCACGGCCACCGCCGCCGCCGCCAGCCGGACGTTCTTCACGTGGGCGGGCTTCATTGATGGCCAGCTTACGGCCCATAAATTCCTGGCCATTCTGCGCATTGATCGCAGCATTCATGGCTTCTGCAGAGTCCATGGTCACAAAGGCAAAACCACGTGGACGTCCGCTTTCGCGATCCATCGGGAGGAAGACTTCGGTGACACCACCATATTGGGAGAACAGCTCACGAATGTCTTGTTCCTGAGCGGCGAAGGGCAGATTGCCCACATACATCTTGGTATTCATATCTTTGTTGGGTGCAGTCTTCCGCTTCGCGCCAGAATCAGCCCCGATCATCGGTATATGAACACCAACGGATTCAAAATCACCTGATGAACGACTGAGCCTGACCCTTAACAGGTGACTTACAGCGTCTTATCGCCGGAAACGGGCCAAAGGCAAACGAAAGTTTTCTACGGTTTCACCCCGACACCGCCATACGGGGAAACTCCTCATTCCCCTGCTTCCCGGTTTTTTGCCCGGCCTACTTCTTCAGCTTGCCCTCCACATAGGTGAGGATGCGCCCCACTTTTTCGGCGTCCTGGGCCTCTTTGGCAGCTTCAAATGCCTCCTTGGCCTGCACCAGTTCGCGCAGCAGCGGCAGTGAAATGATCTCCTGCCCGGCCACCTGCAGGCTTTCATAGCGTTCCTTCAGGGTCTCCAAGTCCGTGATTCCAGGCTCAAACTTGGAAAAGTCCACCTTTTCCACTTCGGCCTCCAGCTCTTTGACATGCGAATCCTCCATCAGCTCATCCAGCTTGGCATTGGCCTCGGAAAACTGCCCGCTCTGGATCAGCTTTTCGATCTCGCCGCCACGGTATTTCATCGCCTCAGTAGGCGGCAGGCCGATCGATTCCACCGCAGCCCTCAGCTTGCCGGCTTTCTGATGGACCTTGGCCTCCAGAGCGCTGCCTCCGGCCACCTTCGGCGGGCCGAGCTTCCTGGCTTTGGCCAGCTGCTCCGGAGTCAGCACATCACGCACGCCGATCAGCGTCCGGAGCTGCAGCTGTTTGATCGCAGCTTCCGCATTGAGCAGTTTCGTCAGCTGTTCCGCCGCCGCATCAGCTGCAGTCTTCGGGTCTTGCAGCATCTGGCCGAGCGCCTTCTTCTGCTCCTGCACGGCCTGTTCCAGCGGCTCCGCCTGCGCACGTGCTTTGCTGAGCTGGGAGTTCAGCTTCACCTGCTGCTCTTCGGTAAGCCCCAGCTGCTCACGTACTGAATCGAGCACATCCGGATGCAGCAGCCCGCTTTTCAGCCAGTCCTCCACTTGAGCTGCGGGCAGACTGGCGGCAGCAAGAAACAGACAGCAAAGAAACTTTTTCATGGGTGAATAAGGTTAAGGTGTTCAGGCAGAAGAAAATCCGATGGCGCTTCAAGTGCCATCAGCGATGGCTCGATGCTGGCAAACAGCTCTCCAGACGGCACATCAAACAAAGGCGGCAGGGCTTCACTCAGCGACGGCCCATGCTGCGGCATACGCCCCAGGAAGAGTGACAGTACGACCACGCTGGATGCCGCCAGCACTGCCGGCATCCAGCGCCTGGAAGGTTCGGGGCGTTGCCGGGGCGCATCCAGCAGTTCTGGACACCAGGCGGGTGCATCTTCACGGTCAGACCGGCGCAGGCGCGCAAAAATCGCGAGCAAATCGTCGTCAGTGCTAGGTTTCATGGATGGGGTCGGGTTGCAGAAGGCTGCGCAGGCGCGCTTTGCCACGTTCGTAATGCTGGCGCACAGAGCCAAGGCTCACACGCAGCACTTCCGCCGCTTCGTTGAGCGTCAGATCCTGGTAGAAAACCAGATGCAGCACCTCTGCCTGTCGTGCTGGCAGCTGCGCCAGGCAGCGCCGCAACTCGGCCGTACGCTCGTCCAGCTCCATCTTTCGTGCGGGCGAAGGACTGGGATCCTGCTCCGCAGCGCCGAAGTGCAGCAGCAGCCTGCCCAGAAGGGATTCGCGATATCTCAGCCGCCGGAACTCCTCGTAGGCCGTGAGTCGGATCACTCCAAACCACCACGTTTTGAAGCTGGAGCGCCCATCGTGCAGCGTCCGCTGCTGGGCCAGTTTGAGATACGCGTTTTGCAGCACGTCCTCCGCCCGCGCATGATCGCCCGCACAGCAGTGCAGCGCCCAGCCAAAGGCGTCGGGATGCAGGGCTTCGAGCTGGTCGGCAGTCGCGCGTTCCATTCATTTCCCGCTGAGTGCCGCGGGCTGCCGCTTTGTATGACACCGGCGTGGAAAAAACCAGCCGCATGCTTGAGCGCTGCTCACTTCAGGAGCGCAGCCAGCCCCAGCAGCAGAGTCAGCACCAGCATGCCCCCGGCGGCGATCCAGAGCTCCACGGTCTGCTGCGGCAGAAACGCCACCGCATACGTCATCCCCACCTGCAGCCAGCTGCAAATAATGAAGGCGGTGGGGCTCGCGTGCCGGGTGTGGGCCTTTTGCGCCTCCTCCATGGTCAGCGGTGCCGCCTCAGAGCTGGCCGGCGCTATGGCCTGCTGCACCACCACCGGGCGGTGGGCAGGCGCCTCCACATGCAGGATGGTTTTCTGCCCTGATCGGGCCGCCTCCTCTTTCGGTGTCTCCGCCGGCGCTTGTTTGGAAATGATCTTCGGACCGCTGTCCGCACTCTTGGGAAGAATGGCGGACACTTTGGGCAGGACTGCAGCTCCGGACACGAGAGGTCTGGCTACCAGAGCCTGTGCAGATGCTGCAGCGCTGTTGCTCAGGAGGAGCATCCGGCCGTTGATGCTCAGACTCAGCGGAGGCTCCAGCACCGCCTCCTTCTCGCCCGCACGTCCCAGCCAGCCCACCGTCGCAGAATCGTCCAGCAGCTGCACCTGCACCTTGCCCCCGGGTGCCGCCCACAGGGCCAGCAAGCAAGGCGGGCAGCCCGCATCTGAAATCACCACCTGGCATTCGGCACCCGAGCCCACCAGCAGAGGCACAGCCTGGCGCAAAATCACCGGCATCTCTCCTGCCCTAAGTCCCTGCACCACCATGTCTCTATCCTCAGGCACGGCCGCATCCGCAGCAGGTCTGGCAGGCCGGATGATCTGCAGCTCGGTGCCGCCCAGAGTCATTTTCCAAGGCAGAGGCTGCGCGTAGGGCACGCCACCGTTGGCCGGATGCACCACCGCAACCTCGCAGCGATTCACCATCTGCGCTTTCAGCTCTACTTCTGCCACCGCCTCTCCGCTCACCTGAATGCTGCAGGCCGTTCCACGTCCGACGCTGATGGTCTCGCCGTCCTGCACCAGCAGGCAGCGGCGGCGGCCGTTCAGTTCATAAGGCACGGGAATGTTCATGTCGGGTGGCTTTCTTACGCTGCATCCGGCCGCAAGTCGAACGAACGATCATCCCCTGCGCGGGCTACATCAGCTCGCAAAATCCGTCGCTGCGGCCACGTCTCCCCAGCGCTCGGCCTCGCGTGTGAGGGCTGCGGCTTTGTCACGCATCTTCTTCACCACATACTTGCCCAGCGGCAGGCGTGGCGGCGTCTCGCCATCCAGCACCATCTTCACAATGGCCTGCGCGGCACGCACCGGATCGCCGGGCTGCTTGCCGTTCACGGTTTCAAGAAACGTGGCAAACTTCCGCGCGCTGCCGTCATAGTCTGCGATCTGCGTGGCGGCCTTTTCCAGTCCCCGTGCGATGAAATCCGTGCGGAACGGCCCCGGCTGCACCAGCGTCACGTGGATGCCCAGAGGCGCCAGCTCCAGCCGCAGGCTCTCGCTCATCATCTCCAGCGCGGCCTTGGCCCCGCCGTAGATGCCAAAGCCCGGATAATTCGAAATGGCCGCCGCAGCGCTGATGTTCACAATGTGACCGCGCTTCTGTGCCCGCAGCCCTGGCAGCACCGCGCGGATCACATTCAGCGGGCCAAAGAAATTCGTCTCCAGACTGCGGCGGATCTGCTCGTCGCTGCATTCCTCCACCGCACCGATCAGGCCATAGCCCGCGTTGTTGACGATCACATCCAGCGCCCCCGCAGCCGCGATCACTTCACGGATGTTGGCCGCATCGGTGATGTCGAGCGCCATGACCTCGCAGCTTCCCGGCTTTTCCAGATCCGCGATGCTGCGCACGTCACGCGCCGTGGCGATGACCTGCTGCCCGGCCGCCAGCGCCGCCTCTGCAATCGCCCGGCCAAAGCCGCTCGAACATCCGGTGATCAGCCATTTTTTGGAACTCATGCGCGCTTTGTTTTGATAGTATGGGTTGGAAAGTCAGCCAGCAGATACGGCACCCGCCGCTGTACGGACTCTCCCAAACTCAGCCGGGGAAAATCTCCCGCATCGCCTTCTCCCGATGCGCAAAGACGCGCTTCAGCTCCGGCGCCACCAGCCAGGGATGCGCCAGCTCTCCCAGAGGGCCAAAGGGCATCACATACGTTACGCGGTCGGTCGTCTGGGTGCGCCCGTCACCCAGATCCTCAAAGTCATGCTCATGATGCCACACCGCATAAGGCCCCACACGCTGCTCATCCACAAAGCGCCTGCCTTCCACCACATGCGTGATCTCCGTGAGCCACGTCATGGGAATCCCCAGCAGCGGGCGTAGCCGGTGCGTGATCATGAGCCCCGGATAAACGGCGGCCGGCAGGTCTTTTTCCTCCGTGGAAAACCCCATCCCCGGCGGCGTGATGCGGGCCAGATTGCGCGGGTTGGAAAAGAACGCCCATACCTCCGTCAGCGGCGCAGGAATGATCTGCTGATGAAACAAAGTGTGCACAGCCATGCAGAAGCGGTTTACGCCTCAGCCTGCCACGCAGATTCCACAAGGAGCACGCTAGTCCTTCGCCGGCCTTGCCAGCCGGATCGGTCCCCGCGCGGCCAGTGGATCCGCAGGCACGCCCTTCTGCGTGCAGACCAGCAGCCCTTCATCCACCAGCTCGGCCGCTACCTCGCGCACCGGCTGCATCAGTGGACGCCAGTCATGGCTGAGCTGCCGAGCCGCCTCGGAGGGACAGTAGGTGGCCCCCTCGCCCCGGCACGCTGCCAGCCGCAGCAGGCATTCACGGATGGCAGCCGCATCCACCACCGTGGGCTTTGAGCATGCCTGTGCAGGTTTCGTCATGGATTCTCAACCATTCAGCTGCCAGATCGTGACGTTCAGCGCTGTGGCAAACGACACCCACATCAGATACGGCACCAGCAGCCACCCGGCCGTGCCGCGCACGCGTCGAAATGAAACCAGCATGGCCGCAATCATGAGCCACAGCACCACGATCACCGTCACCGAGACCCCCAGCCAGTGCAGGCCGAAAAAGATCGGCGTCCAGGCTGCATTTAGCGCCAGCTGCACAAAGTAAAGCACCAGGGGCTTTGAAAAGCCCGAGCGCTTCCACACCATCCACGCCGCCACCGCCATCAGCGTGTACAACAGTGTCCATGTCGGGCCAAACACCCACGGCGGCGGATTCCACGTGGGTTTGTTCAGCGCCGCGTACCACGCCCCCGGCATGGAGCCCACACCCACACTGAGTAGCGGAGCACAGAAGGTGACGACGATGAATCCGGCCAGTGCGAGGCCGGATTGCATTTTGGAGAGAGACTTGCTCATGAGGGAAGGGGGCTGTTCCCAGATACGTCTCTCACCACAGCCCAGAGCGCGGCTGCACGCAAAAAATCTCAGGATTGTCCAAAGCCGATGCATGCACCCTGCATGTTCAAACGCGTTGGTTTCAGCATGTTGCGTCTCATGTCGAAATACCTGCTGCCACTCCTCGCCCTCTCGTTTTCCGCTCATGCGGAGCCGGTGAGCTTTAGCCGCGAGGTGCTGCCGCTGCTTTCGGACAACTGTCTCTCCTGCCACGGCCAGGACGCGGGCCATCGCAAAGCGGACCTGCGTCTCGATACTCAAGAGGGCGCACGTGAGGTGCTCAAGTCCGGCGACTTCATGTCCCGCATCGTCAGCACCGACCCGGAGGAGGTCATGCCGCCGCCAAAATCACACAAGCCCGCGCTCAAGGCCGAGCAGGTCGCACTGCTGAAACGCTGGATCGCCGAAGGTGCCAAATGGGGCAAGCACTGGTCCCTCGAAAAGCCGGTGAAGGCCAGGGTCGAAGGCCATCCCGTGGACTTCTTTGTCAAAGCCCGCCTCGCCAAAGAAGGCCGCACGCTTTCCCCCAAAGCACCAGATTACATTCTCCGCCGTCGCATTTCCTTCGATCTCACCGGCCTGCCTCCGACATCGGAATCTCAGACCATAGACAGCCTGCTGGCATCGCCCCACTTCGGCGAGCGCATGGCCATGTGGTGGCTGGATGCCGCACGCTACTCCGACACCGATGGCTTCCAGTCCGACGCCTCGCGCACCAACTGGCCCTGGCGCGACTACGTGGTGGAGTCGTTCAACGCCAACAAGCCCTTCGATCAGTTCACGCTGGAGCAGTTTGCCGGAGATCTGCTGCCCAATGCCACGCCCGAGCAGAAACTGGCCACTTGCTTTCACCGCAACCACATGACCAACGGCGAAGGCGGTCGCGACAAGGAGGAGTCCCGCATCGACTACGTAATCGACCGCGTGAACACCACCGGCACCGTGTGGCTCGGTCTCACGCTCGGCTGCACCCAGTGCCACTCGCACAAGTTTGACCCCATCTCCCATCACGACTACTACAGCCTCAACGCCTTCTTTAACAGCATCGATGAAGACGGTGCTGCCGGCACGGCTGCCAAGCCTTACCTGAGCTACCAGTCTCCCCATGCCAAGCGTGCCGTGGATGAAGCCCAAAAACTGGTCGATGCCCGCAAGCCGGTCGAAGCTCAAGCGAAAGCCGACGCCGCCACGCCCTTCGAGAAATGGCTCGCTGAAAAGCAGAGCGCGGTGAAGGGCGGCTTCACGGCATGGCACGTGATTCATGGCACGGTGGAGTCCCAGGAAGGCTCGAAGCTGACCCAGGCCAAGGACGGCATCGTCACTGCCAGCGGCCCGAACCCCAAACAGGACGATTATCGCCTCATCTCCTCCGTCAAGCTGCCGCGTCTCACCGGCTTGAAGCTCGAAGTGCTGCCGCAAAACGGTGTGCTCTCCCGTGGCAAGGACGGCGAATTCATCCTCACTGACATCAAGGTGCAGGTGCGACGCAAGGGCAGCTCCCAGATCCGCGACATCCTTGTTAAGAACGCCGTGGCCGACACCAAGGTCGAAGGCAAGGCCCGCGAGTACGGCGATGTGAAAGGCACGCTGGATGACGACCCGCGCAACGGCTGGACCACCAGGGGCTTCCCCAAAGACCAGCCGCATACCGCGCTTTACGGCTTCGCTGAGCCGCTCGAACTCGAAACTGACGAAGAGCTCATCTTCGAACTCCGCCAACGCTCCACCAATGGCGATGCCAACATCGCCAGCTTCCGCGTTTCCGCTACCGACCAGCCCGGCCCCGCCGTGCGCGAACTCGGCCTCACGCCTGTCGAACAGCTCGCCGCCGGCAAAGTCGAGCGCGAGCGCCTGATGGCGCAGTTTCTGGAAGATTATGCACCCTACCAGCTCGCCAAGGCTTCGCTGGATCGCGCCACCGCGCAGCTCAAGGAAGTGCAGGCTGCCGCAGGCAAGCTCAACGTCATGGTGCTCGCAGAACGCAAAGAGCCGCGCGTAACGAATGTGCTTGTGCGCGGTGTCTGGGATAAAAAGGGCGATGTCGTCCAGCGCGACGTGCCCGCCGCCATCGCCCCCTGGCCCGCAGGTCTGGCGCGGGATCGCATCGGCCTCGCGAAGTGGATCACGTCCAAGGACAACCCGCTCACCGCACGCGTGTTTGTGAACCATGTGTGGCAGATGTTTTTCGGTGCGGGACTGGTTCGCACGCCAGATGATTTCGGTCTGCAAGGCCAGCGCCCCACGCACCCCGAACTGCTCGACTGGCTGGCCGTCGATTTCATGGAGAACGGCTGGGACGTGAAGAAGTTGATCAGGCTCATCGTCACCAGCGCGACCTATCAGCAGTCCTCCGACCGCACAGACGCCTCCGATCCGCAGAACTTCCTCCTCTCGCGCGGCCCACGCTTCCGCCTGCCCGCCTGGATGATCCGCGATGCCGCGCTCGCTTCCTCCGGCCTTCTCAATCCCGCCCTCGGCGGACCACCTGTACGCCCCTACCAGCCGGATGGCGTGTGGGAGGAGATCTTCATGGGCCGCTTCACCTACGAGCCCAGCCAGGGCGCGGCCCAGCACCGCCGCACCCTGTATGCCTTCTGGCGGCGTAGCATCGCCCCCACCTTCCTCTTCGACAGTGCCCAGCGCCGTGTCTGCGAGGTGGCCATGACCCGCACCAACACACCACTGCAGGCACTCACCCTGCTCAATGACGAGACGATGATGGAAGCCTCCCGCGCACTAGCCAAGCGCATGCTGGCGGCCAAGAGCGAAGACCGCCTGCCGCTTCTCTACCAGTCTGTCCTGACACGCCAGCCCACCGCCAAAGAACTCGCCGTGCTTCAGCGCGAGCTCGACAGCGCCCTGGCCCATTACCGCACGCATCCGGAAGACGCCCGCAAACTGCAAACCACGCCCGAACTCGCCGCGCACACGCTCGTGGCCAGCCTGGTGCTCAACCTCGACGAAGCCATCACCCATGAGTGAATCCTCCCTCAACACCACACGGCGCTACTTCCTCGGCCAGTGCACCGGCGTTTCCGTCGGCGCCATGGCGCTGCACTCCCTCGCAGAGCAGCCGGAGGTGCCGGGCCTTCCCTCGCTGCCGCATTTTGCACCCAAGGCCAAGCGCGTCATTTTCCTCACTCACTCAGGCGGTCCCTCGCAGCTGGAGCTCTACGATCACAAGCCCGGGCTTATGCGCCTCGCGGGAACGGAGCTGCCCGAATCCGTGCGCCAGGGCCAGCGCCTCACCACGATGACTTCCGGTCAGAAGCAGCTCATCCTGCCGGGGCTTACCCAGTTCAGCCGCTGCGGCAAAAGCGGCGCCACCATCAGCGAATGGCTGCCGCACCTGCAGGGCGTGGCGGACGATCTCTGCTTCATCAAGTCGATGACGACAGACCAGATCAACCACGCGCCGGCCATGACGCAGTTTCTCACCGGCCATCAGCTTCCCGGTAGGCCGAGCATGGGCTCATGGATCAGCTACGGCCTCGGCAGCCTGAACCGCAACCTGCCCGACTACCTCGTGCTCATTTCCAAAATGCAGCGCCCGAGCGACCAGCCGCTCTACGACCATTACTGGGGCAGCGGTTTCCTGCCCTCACGCTATCAGGGCGTGAAGCTCCGCAACTCCAAAGACCCCGTCTTGTACCTCACCGATCCCGAAGGCCTGCCACGCCATCTGCGCCGTGGCATGCTGGATGGTCTCGCGGAGCTAAACCAGATGCGCTTTGAGCAAACGCACGACCCCGAGATCACCACCCGCATCCGCCAGTATGAAATGGCCTACCGCATGCAAAGCAGCGTGCCGGAGCTGACCGATCTCAGCGACGAGCCCGATCACGTCTTCGACATGTACGGCCCTGACTCACGCCGCGCCGGCAGCTATGCCGCAAACTGCATCCTCGCGCGTCGTCTCGCTGAGCGTGGCGTGCGCTTCATCCAGCTCTTCCATCCCGACTGGGACCACCACAGCCGCCTCCCGAGCTGGTGCACCGCCCGCTGCCGCGACACCGACCAGCCCAGCGCCGCCCTCATCAAGGACCTCAAACAACGCGGCCTGCTCGATGACACCCTCGTCATCTGGGGTGGCGAGTTTGGCCGTGGTGTCGCTGGCCAGGGCAAGTGGGACAGCCCCGAGGCCGGGCGCGATCACCACCCGCGCTGCTTCACCATGTGGATGGCCGGCGGCGGCATCAAGCCCGGCATCACCTATGGCGCCACAGACGACTTCAGCTACAACGTGGCCGAAAACCCCGTCCACGTCCGCGACCTGCACGCCACGGTGATGCACCAGCTCGGCATCGACCACGAGCGCTTCACCTTCCGCGCCCAGGGCCTCGACTTCAAGCTCACCGGCGTCGAACCCGCGAAGGTGGTGAAGGACGTGCTGGCGTGATCTCCAACATAAAACGAACATCCATGTTCGTCCCCAAATCCCCCGTTCAGCCGCAGCGTTTTTGGAGTGCGGTTGCGCAGCGAGGAACGAGCGCAGCTACCGCTTTCCGCAAGCTCGTGAGTGCTCGCACATCAGTTCCCACCCAAAAGCAGCAGTCTTCAAGCGCAGGTCATCGACGCAGCCGCACTCCAAATGGGAATCACCCCTCTCCACCACCCCTCTCCACCACACCTCTCCCGCACCCGTCGCGCCTGCTCCTGGATCTCGCCTCTCTGTTCCGCACTCAGTCGAGTCAGGTTTTTCAGCTGCATGCTCATGCGCTGGTTCTTTTTCAGTCGCGGCTCATGCTGCAGCAGGTAGTCCCAGTACAGCGTGGTAAAGGGGCAGGCCTTGGGTCCTGTGGACTGCGCGGGGTCATACTTGCAGCCGGTGCAGTAGTTGCTCATGCGCTGGATGTACTTGCCGCTGGCCACGTAGGGCTTGCTGGCCATCAGGCCACCGTCGCCATACTGGCTCATGCCCAGCGTGTTCGGCAGCTCCACCCACTCCACCGCGTCCACATACACCGCCAGGTACCACTCATGCACCTGATACGGATCCACCCCGTAGAGCAGTGCAAACAAGCCGGTCACCATCAGCCGCTGAATGTGGTGCGCGTAGCCATAGCGCAGAGTCTGGCCGATGGCTTGGCTCAGGCAGTTCATGTCCGTCTTTCCCGTCCAGTAAAAGGCGGGCAGTTTCTCATGCGCCTGCATTTCATTCAGCCGCACATAGTCTGGCATCTTCAGCCAGTAGATGCCGCGCACATACTCCCGCCAGCCCAGGATCTGCCGGATGAAGCCCTCCACCGCCGCCAGCGGTGCCTTGCCGCTGCGCCACGCCTTTTCCGCAGCCGCGATCACCACACGCGGATCCAGCATTTTGAGATTCATCGCCGCGCTGAGTCTGGAGTGGTACAGCCACGGCTCATTCATCCACATGGCATCCTGGTACTGTCCAAAATCAGCCAGCCGGTGCACGATGAAATCCTCCAGCGCCTCCAGGCTCTGCGCCGCCGTGACCGGCCAGTCAAAATCCGTCAACGTCCCCGGATGCTTGGCAAAACGCTCCTCCACCAGTGCGATGACCTCCCGCGTGATCTTGTCTGGCATAAACCGCTTTGGCGGCATGCGCAGCAGGTCCGGCCCCTCTTTGCCAAAGGTGCCGCGGTTGTCGTGGTCAAAGTTCCACTGCCCGCCCGCCGGGCCGTCATTCTCCATCAGCACGCCCGTGCGCTGGCGCATCTCTCGGTAGAAGAACTCCATCCGCAGTTGTTTGCGGCCCGCCGCGTGTTTGGCAAACTCCGCCGGTGTGCAGAGAAAGTGGCGGTCTTCCCGCACCTCCAGCGGCACGCTCAGCTCTGCGGCCGCAGACTCCAGGTCGCGCTGCACTCCCCACTCCCCGGCCTGCACCATGATCAGCTCAGAGGGTTTCAGTGACAGCACACTCGCACTCAGCGCCTCCACCAGCGTCTCATGCTTTCCGATTTCATGATAGTCCACACGCCATCCCTTTTCCCGCAGCGCCTCACGAAAGTGCCGCATGGACGCGAGAAAGACCGCGATGCGCGCCTTCACGTTCCACACCTTGGTGGACTCCGCCGCCACCTCCGCCATCCACACCACATCCCGCTTCGGGTCGCAGCCGTCAAAGGCGGCGGACTGCAGATCTAGCTGGTCTCCCAGCACGAGGATGAGACGGGGTCGGGATGGCATGGTGCATGCGCATTACGCGCCCCATGACTGTCAGGCCGCACTCCTCTGGGCGGCTTTCTGTCCTTCGTGTTTGCCGAAGCCCGGATGCGCGTCATTCATCTGCCACCGCATCCGCCATGCCTCTCATCCGCTACCTGCAGAATCTCTCCACCGGCCGCACCATTCTCTGGTGTTACTTCATCTGGTGGCTGCTCAGCATTGTGAACCACTTCGACGGCACACCACGCATCTGGCTCACCTCCGTGGGCCTGAGTGCCATCATCGGCGCGGCGCTGCTCATCAGCACGCAGACGCCGGCCTCCGGTCGCTGGATCTGGCCGGACCGCTGGGTGACCTTCCGCCTCTTTCTCATGCCTTTCTGCGTCTCCAGCTTTTCCGCTTTGGTGAAGAGTGCCGGCTACCTGCTCATCTTTCCGCCCACCCTGCGCGAGAACGCCACCGGCGCGAGCCTGATCGCCCTCTTTCTGCTCGTGGTTTGGAGTGTGAAGAAAACCGCTCACGCCGCCATCGGCACCCCGTAGGGCAGGATGTCCGGGATCGGCGCAAACTCGCGGATCTTCTTCCACAGCGAAGAGTAGTCCTTGTTCACATCTCCAGAAAGACAGTCGGTGATCTCATCGCCCGCATCGGGGTATTTCATGACCACGTCCTTGAAGGAAAAGTCTGGATTGTAAAAGGCGTAAACAAGCTTGCGCATGTTGTCGATGCCCTGGCGCATCTGCTCGGCATACTCGCTGAAGCGCTGCGGGGAGAGGTCTCTCGCCTCCAGAGCCGCATGCACAGCATCTCCCGCCAGCACGCCGCTCTTGAGCGCCAGCATCACGCCGCTGCTGAAGACGGGGTCCAGAAACGCAAAGGCATCACCCACCAGGAGCAGCCCCGGCGAAGCACCGTACTTCGAGTGCCGTGAATACTCGCTCGTGATCCAATATTCTCCCGTGCAAGTTCCGGCGGAGAGGTGCTCCTTGATCCACTGGTTCTCGCCGATCTCGCGCTCAAACATCGCCTTCGGATCGCGCACGCCGTCACGGCTCAGGTACTTGCCCTCGGCCACCACTCCCACGCTCACCATGTCATTGTGCATGGGGATGTGCCAGAACCAGCCCTTGTCCGGCACAAAAGCGATTGTCGTCGCGCCTTCATCGATCCCTTCTTCACGCTTGGATCCCTTGTAGTAGGTCCACACCGCCACCTTGTTCAGGTAGGGGTCGCCCACGCGCCAGCCCTCGCGCACCGAGGCAAACGCTTCCTTGCCCGAGGCATCGATCACCAGCTTGGCCAGCAGGTGCTCCGTGCTGCCGTCCTTGTTTTTCACAGCCACGCCGACGACCTTGCCGCTGTCGTCCTTGAGCAGTTGCGTCACGGTCGTCTCCTCACGCACCTCGGCGCCTCGGCCGCGCGCGTGCTCCATCAGCATGTGGTCAAACTCTGAGCGCATCACCTGCCACGTCTGCGCCACGGTGTCGCGGTCATATCGGTTGTAAAAATAGAAGGGCTGCGAGCGCCGTCCGTCTGGCTGCACAAAACTCACGCTGAACTTCTTCATGAAGTGAGATTTCTTCATCGTCGGGATCAGCCCCAGACGCTCCAGCGGGCCGAAGGTGAACGGGATCAGCGACTCCCCCACATGGTAGCGCGGAAACTTCTCGCGCTCGAGCACGAGAACCTTGTGGCCGTACTCCGCCAGAATGGCCGCAGTGCTGGTGCCGGCTGGTCCGCCGCCGATGATGATGACTTCGTGTTCGGTGTTCATGGAATGGGTCCGAATATACGTTGCTCGCGACAAAAAGATCACTTCAAATCACCACTTCCTCCACCATGCACATCCATGCCCATGATGGCGAAAATCCGGTCTCGTGCGGCCAGGTAGCCGGGGGAGTCCAGATCACGTGGGCGCGGCAGTTCCACCCGCACCTCCTCAGCCACCGTGGCCGGGCGGCGGCTCATCACCACCACTCGATCTGCCAGTTGCACGGCCTCCTCGATGTCATGCGTGACAAAAAGAATCGTCTTCTTCTCCGCCTGCCAGATGCGCACCAGATCCGCGCGCATTTTCAGACGAGTGATGAAATCCAGCGCCCCGAAAGGCTCGTCCATGTACAGCACCTCGGCATCTGCCGCCAGTGCACGGGCGATCTCCACGCGCTGTCGCATGCCGCCGGAGAGCTCGCGCGGGTAGGACTTCTCAAAGCCGGTGAGTCCCACCATGCCGATGTAGTGCGTCACACGCTCCTCCCTCTCCCGGGGCGGGCGGGACATCAGGCCAAAGCCGATGTTTTCCTCGACCGTGAGCCAGGGAAAGACGCCGTTTTCCTGAAACACAAAGATCCGCCGAGGATCCGGCCCGTTCACCGCCGATCCTGCCACCTGCACATCTCCCTGCGACTCTTTAAGAAAGCCGCCGATGATGTTGAGCAGCGTGGATTTGCCGCAGCCGGAAGGGCCCACCACGCAGACAAACTCTCCTGCCTTCACATCCAGATTCACACGCTCCAGCACGTGCACCTCCTCTCCGGCTCTTTTGCCAGGGAAGGATTTCCAGCAATCGCGGACGTGGATGAGTGATTTATCGTTGTCCATAGCCCCATTTCACTTCGTCAAATTTCTCCAGCTGCCGGATCAGCAGATCCAGCACCAGCCCGATCAGCCCGATCATCACCATGCCGGCCACCACAAGGTCGTAGCGTTTGCCGGCATTGCGTGCGTCGATGATGAGATACCCCAGACCGCTGTTCACCGCGATCATCTCCGCCGCCACCACCACCAGCCAGGCGATGCCCAGCGCGATGCGGATGCCCGTGATGATCTGCGGCAAGGCGGCAGGCAAAATCACACGCCTGAAGAGCTGCGGACCCTTGATGCCAAAATTTTGAGCCGCACGCAGATACACAAGCTGCATGTTTTGCACCGCCGCCATCGAGGACACGGTGATGGGAAACACACTGGCCAGGAAGATCAGAAACACCGGCGCAGTGTCATCGATCCCGAACCACAGAATCGCCACAGGAATCCATGCGATGGGTGAGATGGGCCGCAGGATCTGGATAATCGGGTTCAGTGCCTGGAAGGCCGGGCGGAACCACCCCAAAACAAGCCCCAGCGGCACGCCCACGACCACTGCCAGCCCAAAACCCCAGCTCACTCGAAAGAGCGATGCCACGATGTATTTCAACAGCAGCCCTTTCTCAAAGAGCTCATGGATGCCGCGCAGCACATCCACCGGAGTGGGGAAGAGATCGCTGCCTGAGACACGCACCAGCGTATGCCAGCCCAGCAGGAAGACCGCTGCGGTGACCAGTGGCAGAAGGATGGAGGAAAAACGCTTCATGCAGCAATCGACGGCTTACTTTCTCGGCGGCACCTCTCCGCCTTTCAGCCCCTCATAGGAGGACGGCTTTACCTGGGAATCATCCGGCACAAACGAGGTGTCCGTATAATCTTCAAAGACCACATCCTTGGTGATCACACCCGCCTCCCGCGCGAGCGCCTCGATCTCTTCGAAGTCCGGCTTCCGCAGCGCCAGGTTGGTATACTTCACGCGGTCCGGCGGCTTGCTCAGTACAAACTCCAGCAGGCGCGGATGCTGATTGTAGTAGTTCTTCGCCACAAACTTCGCCGCGTCCATGCGGTTGTCCATTTTCGTGTCCAGCCACTTGCCGCTGCTCGCGATCCCGTCCACCAGCCGCTGCACCGTTTCGCGGTCGTTTTTGATGAAGTCCTCGCGCACCGCCAGCACGCAGGAGATGAAGTTGGGCCACACGTCTTTCGTCAGCCAGAGCACGCGCCCGTAACCGTCCAGCTCAGTCTGGCCCATGAAGGGCTCGCCGCTGGAGATCGCATCGACGGCCTTGGAGTAAAGCGCAGCCGGCATGTCCGGCGGCGGCATCTCCACCAGTTCGATGTCATTCACCGTCATGTTTGCCTGCTTGAGCGCGCGGAACACCAGCAGGCGTTGATTGGAGTAGCGGTTTGGCACCGCGATCCGCTTCCCTCGCAGGTCCTCCATGCGGTAAATTTTGGAATCCTTGTGCACCATCACCGCGCTGCCGTCACGATGCCCCAGGTACACCACCTTGATCGGCACACCCTGCTCCCGTAGCGCCATGGCCATGGGAGCCAGGATGAAGGTGGCGGGCGTGTAGCCCGAAAGAAACGCCTCTTTCAGCTCCGGCCAGCCGCTAAAGCGCACCGGCTCAAACGAGCTCTGCCCTTCCACCTGTTGATTGATGAAATCCGTCACCGGACAGGTCAGGTGGCACGTCACCGGCAGGAAGCCGATGCGGAATTTGCCCTCCGCCGCTTGTGTCGTGCCCGCAGCCTTGGGCGCGAACCACTTCAGGTTCAATGAACCATGCATGGTCGTGATCAGCGCCAGCCAGAGCGCGCCGCACAAAAAAGTGGTGCCGAGGAGTTTCACATTGGGAATTACGTCCCTCTCATCCATGCTGAAAATACCCGTTCAGCATCGTTTCCATGCCGGATCGTGATGGAGCCCCGATAAACAAAAACTTTCCACTGCAGACGGCGTTTGGTACAAACCAGCCATGAACACGATCCCCGCCCTGCGGCCATGAACCGCCGCGATTTCCTCTCCCGCAGTGCCCAGGCCGCCACTGCAGGCCTGCCCGGCCCCGCCTTTGGTGCCATCTCCCCAGCCACCTCCGAAACCCTCGTGCAGCAGCTCTACGGCAGCATGGGCGAGACCCAGCGCTAGACCCTCTGCTTTGCCTGGAGCGATACCCGCCGCCTCAAGGTGGATAACAAATGGCACACCACCCCGCAGAAGATCCGCGACGTCCTCAAACCCGACCAGAAGGACCTCGTGCGCCAGATTTTCGACAAGCTTCACTGCGACGAATACAAATCCGAGGTCTGGCGTCAGTTTGACCAGTACAACAAAGGAGACGGCGGCTTTGGCAGCGCCTCCATCGCCATCTTTGGCCAGCCCGGAACCAACCAGTTCGAGTTCGTCCTCACCGGCCGCCACTGCACCCGCCGCTGCAATGGAGACAGCGAAAAAGGCGCGGCCTTTGGCGGCCCCATCTTCTACGGCTACGCCGCCCAGGGCTTCAATGAAAAGCCCACTCACCCTGGTAACGCCTACTGGTTCCAGGCCCAGCGTGCCAACGAAGTCTTTCAAGCCCTCGACGGCAAGCAGCGCGAGACCACCCTCCTGGGCGAATCCCGCGACGAAGACGGCAGCGACACCGTCAAGCTCACCGGCAAGACCCAGGGCCTCGAAGGCATCTCCGTCGCCGACCTCAGAGCCGACCAGAAAGACCTCGTCAAAACAGTCCTCGCCGATCTGCTGAAACCCTTCCGCCAGTCCGAACGCGAAGAGTCCATGAAGTACATCGAGGCCGGCGGCTTCGACAGCCTGCACACGGCCTTCTTCAAAAACCAGGACGTTGGCAAACACGGCGTCTGGGACGTCTGGCAGATCGAAGGCCCCAACATGGTCTGGTTCTTCCGCGGCGACCCGCATGTGCACTGCTGGGCGCATATCCGGGAGCCGAAGGCAGCGTGATAAGGCGAGCCTGAAAGACTTCGCCCGTTGAGGCGATCTCTTCCCATGCCTGTTTTTGATCGCTTCAAACTCACCGGCCGCCGTGCCCTCATCACCGGCGGCTCTCGCGGCCTTGGTCTGGAAATGGCGCGTGCGCTGGGGGAGGCCGGTGCCCAGGTCATCATCTCCGGCTCCAACGAAGAGCACCTGCTAAAAGCCTGCGAAGAACTGCACAGTGCCAATGTCCACGTCACCTCCATCCAGGCCGATCTCTCCAAGCCCGAGGAAGCCGAGCGCCTCTGCGACACGGTGCTGCGCGATCACGCCCCCATCGACATCCTCATCAACAACGTCGGCGGCCGCCGCATCAACACCCCCACCGAAGATCTCCCCCTCGAAGACTGGCAGCGCATCCTCGACCTCAATCTCACTCAGGCCTTCATCCTCACCAAGCGCATCGGCGGAGCGATGATCCCGCGCAAATGGGGCCGCATCATCAACATCGCCTCCATCAATGCCCTCTGGCCCGGCAAGGCCATGCGCGGCCGCAGCTACGAGACCTCCAAGGGTGCACTCATCATGTTCACCAAAGCTGTGGCCGCCGACTGGGCCGCGCACGGCATCACCGTTAACGCCATCGCCCCCGGCCCCTTCATGACCGATGCCAACAAACGCTGGATCGGCGAGCGCCCCGAGTTCGAAGGCGAAGTCGCCACCAGCATCCCCATGGGCCGCTGGGGCCGCCCCGATGAGATCGGACCGCTGGCCCTCTACCTTGCCAGCGAAGCCAGCAGCTTCATGACCGGCAGCGTCCTCATCCTCGATGGCGGCAAGCTGCTATGGTGAAACTTCAGCCCTCTTTCTGATTCGCGTCAATTTGCGGTCATTCCTCAAAGCATTCGCGTTTAAATTCAACCCTCCGGCTCATACTTCAAAAATCAAGAATCGATGGCTCTTCAATCGTCAATCCTCCGTCTCCAAGACACCAAGGGCACGCACGATTGACGATTGATGAAATCAGAAGTTCCCCTCCCCCTCCCCAGCCCATGCCTCCCCCCCCCCCACTCCACGGCGTCCTTCCCGTCTTCCAGACCCCATGGCATGCCGATGAAACGCTCGACCTCGAAACACTCGAGCGCGAAATTTCCTGGCTCTACGACTGCGGCTCCCACGGCATCGTCATGGCCATGGTCTCCGAAACCCTGCGGCTCGACAGCGAGGAGCGCGAAGCACTTGCCGCTGCCGCATGCAAATTTGGCAAAGCACGCGGCGCCGTCATCATCAGCGTGGGCGCGGAATCCTCCAAGACCGCCGAACGCTATGCAAAGCACGCCGAGAGCGTCGGAGCAGATGCCGTCATGGCCATCCCGCCCGTCTCCATCGGCATCGGCGAGAGCGAGCTGCTGGCCTATTACACCCGCATCATCCACGCCATCCAGATTCCGGTCATCGTGCAGGACGCCAGCGGCTACGTCGGCAAGCCCATGCCCATCGCCATGCAGGCGCGGCTGCTCGCTGAGTTCGGCCCCGAGCGCGTGCAGTACAAACCCGAAGCCTCCCCCATCGGCCCCAAGCTCTCCGAACTCCGCGATGCCACCCAAGGTCGCGCCCGCGTCTTCGAAGGCACCGGCGGCATCGCGCTGGTGGACTCCTTCAAGCGCGGCGTCGTCGGCACCATGCCAGGCGCGGACCTCATCCGCGGCCTCGTCCCGCTGTGGAATGCGCTCACATCCGGCGACACCGAAAAAGCCGACCGCATCCACGGCCCCCTCTCCGCCCTCATCTCCATGCAGACCAGCCTCGATGGCTTCCTCGCCGTCGAAAAGCACCTCCTCGTCCGCCAGGGCATCTTCAAAAACACCCTCGTGCGCGGCCCCGTCGGCTTCAAACTCGACGACGAAACCAAACGCGAGGTGGATCGCCAGTTTGATCGCATGATCGCAGCAGCAGCATGATCGATGTGAAGCGCTGGCATGCGCCGCTTACTTCCCGATCCTCACCCACAGATGCCCCAGCGCCTTCTCCCCGCGTGCGTTGGCGTGTTGCACGCTCACGATGTAGTCACCGGGCATGGAAAAGGTGTGGGTGGTGGTCGCGTAGCCGTCTTTGGCCAGGGCTTTGGCGTTGCCGTCGGACTTCACATTCACAGGTGGGGATCCGTCGCCAAAGTCCCAGGTCTCTCCGCCAGCATCGCGGAAGGTGCGGACCTTGAAGGTGATCTCCTGGCCGGGCTTGAGGTTCATCGTGGGGGAAAAGCTCGGATGGATCGCGGGCGGGATGTTCACGAGGTCGTTTCCGATCACCTGCACGATGGCAAAGTCGTAGCTCGTATTCCCGGCATCGTCGGTAATTTTGAGGATCTCGCTGGTGCTGCCAGGTTGCGTGTAGGTGCGCTCAAAAGTGGCCGCGTTCTTCTTCGTGCCATCCGCCAGCGTCCACTCATAGCTGGCGATCTTGCCTGAGGCGGCCCAGGACTTGGACGCATCCAGCGTGATGCTCTCGCCTACACGGATGAAATGATGCGGCCGCGCCACGGCAATCACCTGCGGCTTCTGCTCGCGCACGTAGCTCTCCCACGCAAAGGCGTAGGCCTCCTGCGTCCCCCATTTGCCCGAGGGCTGGCGGCTTTTGATGCCGAAGTGCAGGTGCGACCACCCGCCGCTGGCGCCTTCCTTGCCCAGCAGGCCCATGCGCTGCCCCATCTTCACCCGCGTGCCGGGCTGGATGGCGTCATCGATGCTGTGGAAGTGGCTGTAACGGTAATACCAGCCTCTGGCATCGAGCACATAGACCACATCGTAACGCGGA
The DNA here is from genome assembly GCF_042655725.1 of Prosthecobacter fluviatilis. Classification (GTDB taxonomy): domain Bacteria; phylum Verrucomicrobiota; class Verrucomicrobiia; order Verrucomicrobiales; family Verrucomicrobiaceae; genus Prosthecobacter; species Prosthecobacter fluviatilis. Next base: position 18,219 of record NZ_JBHSMQ010000015.1, on the reverse strand, counting down.
CGCACGGGCGTGAGGGAGTAGCCGTCGAGCGTCTTGTCCCGAGCACTGACCACGAGTCCATCTGTGGCGGCCACGACTTCCACAAGCCCTTCGCAGCCACCGAAGTCGAGGTCGTTGTGATAATAAATCTTCTTCCGGTCCGGCTTGTCGCCGCCGTCCACATAGGTGGGCTCATTGGCAAACTGCGTGCTGGTGGCAAACCAGCGCTGCTTGAGCGGATACACAAACGTCCCGGGCTCGATCCACGACGCGCCTGCGGGCCAGAGGCGCAGACGTGCGTCTTTCTCCAGCCCCCAGGAATCCTCGCCGCTGTTGGCATTGTAGCCGCGCGTGATCGGGCAGTCGATCTGCACACCGCCCACAGGCTTGGGCAGATGGTAGTTCGCGCTCATGATCCAAGCCTCCACTCCATTCACCACCACCTTCACGCGGGCCTCGCGCACAGCCTTGGCCATTGTGTCTGTCTTCTCCTGCAGGTCCAGCAGCTTCACTTTGGCCACGCTGCCGTCCGCGAGTTTCACCTCAGCGGCTTCACCGATGCGGAGATCCACGGCGCGCAATGTCGACTGCGCTGTGGACTCAGGCGGCGCGGCGCGCAGCGGAAACGGGAGCTGGCAGAGGGCGGCCGCCAGCAGGACGAGTGTGGGCAGGACTGTGTTCATCTGAAAATGGCTATGCTGGCGCTGGTGAAGGCATGACTGCACATGCCTATACGGAGGCTTTGATGTCGAGCCGCAGGAGGTGTGGGAAAGGTGGGAGGTCCGTTCATGGGCGCGGACAGAAAACGCTCCCCACAGCGCCGCCTTTTTCCCTCCGCGTGCTTTCTATCGGTATTTTTGTCACCAGCCCCCTTCGCATGCCTGTGCCGGAGCGGCCAGGCCAAACGTCTCTGTTCTCCTCAACTTCTTCTGGCGCCGGCGGACGCGCCATGACCGCCGCAGCAGTCGCCGCATGCCAGTTCCTGCCCCTTCACGGCGTACTTATGCCGACGACTCTCCCGCCCATGATCATCGACGTCCACTCCCACGCCTGGAATTTCCCCTCCGACTTCTCAGAAGACTTCATCCAGCAGGCTGGCCGCGCACGTCCCGGCGTGAAGGTGGACATCAGCGCCACGTACGAGGCCTATCGCGCCAGCGCCCCGGAGAACACCCGCACCATCGTCTTCGGCGGCAAAGCAAAGCTCAGCGGCCTCTGGGTCGATGACAAGACCGTGGCAGACTACGTCGCGCGCGATCCTGCACGTCTCATCGGCTTTCTGGCCCTCGATCCCACTCAGGAAAACTGGGAGCGCGAGATGCGCTTCGGCCATGAGGAGCTCGGCCTGCGCGGCATCAAGCTCATGCCCATGTATGCCGGCTTCAGCCCGGACGATCCTCAGCTGGACCCATTGTGGCAGTACGCCGAAAAGCACGCCCTGCCCGTGCTCCTCCACACCGGCACTACCTTCATCGCCCAGGCCCCGCTGGCCTTCACCCTCCCGCGCCTCATCGAGCCCGTGGCTTTGAAACATCCTGAGCTGAAGATCATCCTCGCGCATCTCGGCCATCCCTATGAGGGCGAATGCCTCGTCACCATCCGCAAGCACGCCAATGTCTTCGCCGACGTCAGCGCACTCCATTACCGCCCCTGGCAGCTCTACAATTCGCTCATGCTCGCCCAGGAGTACGGCGTCTGGCACAAGCTCCTCTTCGGCACCGACTTCCCCTTCACCACCGTGAACGCCTCCATCGACGGCATCCGCAAGCTCAACGACATGCTCGAAGGCACCAAGCTCCCGCGTCTGGACGTGAACCAGATCGAAGCCATGATCCACCGCGACAGCCTGAAGCTGCTGGGCCTGGAACACTGACAAGTGCGGCTTCAGCCAAAAGCCACGATCAGCATGGCGAACCCAAGGCTTCCAGCTTCACCACCAGCGAATCATAGCCAAGCGTGCGGTCAAACTTGGCCTCATGCTCCACACGCTCTTCGGCTTTGAGAATGGTGATGCGCTTCACGCGTTCGCAGCACAGTCTCAGCAGCGTGCGAAGGATAAGCCGCGCATGCGGTGCGCCCAGACAGAGATGCGTGCCGAAGCCAAAGCTGAGGTGCGGGTTGGGTTTGCGGTCCAGGCGCACCTCCTCGGGCTGCGGGAAGGCATTGGCATCAAAGTTGGCAGAGGCCCATGCGAGCGAAATGCGCTCGCCGGCTTTCACCGTGACACCATTCACATCAGTGTCCGCCGGACACACACGGCCGATGTGCGTGAGCGGCATGAAGACTCTGAAAAACTCCTCGCTCGCCAACGTGATGCGCTTCGGATCTTCGCGCAGAAACTCCAGCGCCTCCGGATGCTCCGCCAGATAACCCAGCGCACAGGAGATGGTGTGAATGATCGTGTCACGCCCGCCGGCAAAGGCCAGATTGGCAAAGCCCATCATCTCCTCACGGGTGAGTTTGCGCCCGCGATACTCCGCCTGTGTGAGGGCACTGAAAAAGTCTTCTCCTGGATTCGCCTCTGCACGGTCAAACTGCGCGTGCAGGTAATCCTCCAGCACGTTGCCCTTTTTAAACTCGCCGCCCGTGACCTTGAACACATGAATGCCCCAGCCGATCCAGGTTTCACCTTCCGAGGCGGGCACGTTGAGCAGATGCGTCAGCGCGCGTGACTGAATGGGCAGTGCGAATTCGTTGACGATCTCGATGGAGTCGCGGCCCAGCGCCTGCGTGAGCATGCCCTCCATCAGCGCCTCCACCTGCGCGATCATCGCCGGGTCTTTGGCGCGCTGGAAAAAAGGCTCCACGATGGCGCGGTAGTCGGTGTGCTCCGGCGGATTGGTTTCGATGGGGAGCTGGCGCATGGTGCGCACTTCCTCCTCTGAGGGAATCGGCACGCGGAAAGGCGCGTCCGAGCTGAAGGTCTGCCAGTCCTTGGCCGCCTTGCGCACATCCTCGTGGCGCAGGATCATGGTGATGTCTTCGCCATGGAAGGGGCACTTCATCACGCCGGCGGTGCTGCGGGCTTCGCTAAAGGGATCGGAAAAGACGGGCATAGGAGGAGTTCTATCAAACGCTGAACGCGGGCTGCTTTCAGTGCAACCTTTGCTCTTTGTAGGATGATGCCTGCGGCCTGTGCAAAGGCCGTTCCGCTCACTTCTTTTTCGCCTTGCCAGCCTTTGCCGCAGGCTTCTGAGGCGCGGTGGGGTCTTCGTGCGGGGAGCCGTGCCACTGCGGCGCGATGTTTTTGGCGTTCCACTCCTCCCAGGTCTTGGAAAGTTTGGCCACAAGCTCGGGCTTGGAGGTGGCAAGGTTGTGCTCTTCGCCAATGTCAGTGCTCAAATCATAGAGCTGCCAGCCGGACTCGGTTTTGGCCTCCATGTCGCGCACATCCACGAGTTTCCAGTTTCCCTGGCGAATTGCTTTCTGCGGACCGAAACGCCAGGCGAGGGTGTCGTGTGGTGCGGTGGTGACTTCGCCTTTGAGATACGACAGCAGGTTCACACCTTCGACTCCGTCAGGTTGTTTGGCTCCGGTCACAGCGCAGGCCGTGGGCAGGATGTCCATGGTGCTCACGGGCTGGTCATAGGTCTTGCCTGCGGGCAGCTTGCCGGCCCAGCTCACAAAGAACGGCACTCGGATGCCGCCTTCAAGCGTCTGGCCCTTGTCACCCCGCAACGGTGTGTTGACACCCGTGTTGTAGGCCAAGAAGGGCTTTCTGCCTGAGCCGCCGTTGTCGCTGAAGAAAAACACCAGCGTGTTCGGATGCTTCGCCTTCAACTCGGCGGTGATGCGGCCAATGTCATCATCCAGCGCCACTAGCAGCGAAAGATAACCACGCCGGTTAGGGTCCGTAACATCTGCAGGAATCCGATCCTTGACCCTGTCCGCGATCTCCAGCGGCGTGTGCACGGCGTTGTAGGCCAGGTAGAGAAACCACGGCTTGGGCGCATGGCGCTTCATGAAACCGAGCGCTTCGTCGGTGAAGAGATCCGTCGTGTAGCCGTCCAGGTGCTGCAGCTCGCGGCCACGGTAGATCATGTTGTGCGAATGCGCGGAGCCAAACTCCGGGTCCGCATCCTTGTGCAGCAGGAAATTGTGTCCGCCCACGAGGAAGCCGAAAAACTCATCAAAGCCGCGCGACTGCGGATGATGTGCCGCATCAAAACCCTGATGCCATTTGCCAATGAGTGCTGTGGCGTAGCCCTCATCATGCAGCACATTGGCGATCGTGCGCTGGTCCAGTGGCAGCCCCAGCTTTGCCTCGTCTCCCACATGCGGATTAAACTCATGCCCAAACCGCGTCTGCGATTTCCCCGTGAGGAACCCGGCTCGCGAAGGGCTGCAATACGGCGCTGTCACATAGCCGTTCGTGCAGCGCACCCCGCTGGCCGCCAGCGCATCAATGTTCGGCGTCGGCACCACCTTTCCTCCGTGCACGCCAATGTCAGCATAACCAAGATCATCCGCGACGATGACGAGGATGTTGGGCTTTTCCGCAGCGGAAACCATGGAAGGCAAAGCTGCGGCCAGGATCAAGCCACGGAAGGCGTGAAGAATCGTGGAATGGAGTTTCATGGGGCGTTGATAACGAAGCACAGAGGTTGATCTCCCAGCAAAAGCAGGGAGCTCTCAAAAGCCGTCGAGGAAAGGATATTGGCTCAGCTTACTTCCCAAACATCGCATTGCCCTTGTCCCCGCCGCTCAGCACGTAGGCCACGAGGTCGAGGATCTCGTCCTTCTTGAGCATGGCGAGCAGCATGGGTGGCATGGGGGAGACGGTGCTGAGCTCGATGCTCTTCACTTCCTTGCGGTCCACGTTCACGCGCTGGTTGGGGTCAGTGAGGTCGGTGTTGAGAGTCACCCCATCGCCGCTCAGGTTCACCACCACACCGCTCATCACGCTGCCGTCGTTCTTGGTGACGATGATGGGGGCGAACTGCTCGTTGATGACCTTGCTGGGGTTGATGATGTTGTCGAGCAGGTCGTGCGGGCTGTAGCGGCCGCCAGCGCCAGTGAGATCAGGACCGGTCATGCCGCCGGCATTGCCAAAGCGGTGGCAGGTGTAGCAGGCGGCGGCGGTGAACATCTTGCGGCCGTTGTCAAAGCTGCGGCCTTTCATGCCGGTCTTGGCGGCGGCGCTGAGTTCATCCAGCGTCCACATCGTGGGCGTGCGGCCCACGAACATGGCACCGACGTTTTCGATGGCGGATTTGCGCTCGGGCTTCTTCGCGATCAGCTCGGCCAGCTGCGCGTTTTCCTCGGGCGTAAAGGTGGTGAGGCTGTCGTTGCGGATGAACTCGATGAATTTGTCAAAGCTGGCACCGCCTTTGTAGTTCGCCGCTTTCAGGAACCACTCCAGCTGCTGCGTGCGCAGCTCCTTGGTCCAGCCGGTCTTCAGAAAGCGCAGGCTGCGTGCATATTCCATCTGTGGCTCCTGGCTCTCTGCTGCAGCAATGAGGGCCATGCCCTTCGCCGCAGCCTTTGGATCCTGCAAATAGCCCAGTGTTTCTGTGAGCAGCCAGTTGAGCTCAAAATTGTCCGCCGGATACGCAGGATCGAGCTTGGCGATGATCGCAGCCACGATGGCATCGTCCGGATTGCCAAAGCGATGCAGCACGATCTCAGTGAGGCGCACGTAGGCCATGCGCTGCTCATTGTTCAGCTTGGTAAAGTCACGCTTCAGCAGCGCAGCCAAGATCTTGTCACGCATCGCCGTGTTCACCACATGGTCCGGAGCGCGGTGCGTGGGGCACACGCCCGTGACACGAGCGAGCGCCAGCAGGGCTTCAAGTTGTGCAGTGGCATTCTTTTCATTCAGCGCCTTGGCTTCCCATTCAGAAAGCGGATTGTGCTCCAGCACCGTGCGGGCGGCGGCGCGGATGTAGCGGTCCTTGTCACTGAGGTGTGGCCAGGCAAAGGCCACAGCCTTCGCGTCTGCCTTGCCGTGAAATGCCTCCAACTGATGGCGCAGGTTGGCACCTGCCGTGATCTGCGGTTCGTGTATCGCGGGTGCGGTCGACTCCTTGCCCGTGTATGTCACACGATACAGCCCGCTCTGCACACGACGGCCGCCGATCGTAAAATACATCGCGCCGTCTGGACCGATGATCGCATCACTCACCGGAAGCGGACCGCCGGTGACAAACTCTTCCTTCGTGGCGGTGTAAGTGGAACCGCTGGGCGTGAGATGCACGGCGTAAATTTTACCCCAGCTCCAGTCGAGCGCATAAAAGGCGTCCTGGTATTTGGCAGGGAACTTCGCGCCGTAGCCAAAGCTGCAGCCGGTGGGCGAGCCCGGACCGATGTTCAGCGTGGCGGGCAGGTTGTCATAGTAAAACTCGGGATACTTGCCAGCACCGTTGCGCCAGCCGTACTCGCCGCCGCTGACCACGTGGTTGATGCGTGTGGGGCGGTACCAGGAGGTGTTGAAGTCATACTCCATGTCTGCGTCGTACACGAAGAGCTCGCCCTCGCGGTTCACACCGCCGTCGTAGATGTTGCGGAAGCCTGATGCAAAGATCTCGAACTGCTTTCCATCCGGTGAGAAGCGGTAAACGATGCCGCCAGGAGCCATCACATGGCGGTTGTGGCCACGGCCGTCCGGCATGCGGGGCAGCAGATGGTCATCGCCCCAAAACTTTGCCACAGGAGAGGTGTCCAGCGTGCCCGCCTTCGGTCCTTCCTTGAGCACGGCATTGTTGCCGCTGATGAGATAGAGCCCCTTGCCGTCCGGCGTCTTCAAGATGGCGTGCACACCGTGGTCGCTGCCGGCGTCAAATTCGCGCAGCATCTCCAGTTTGTCGGGCATGTCGTCATTGTTGCTGTCAGTGATGCGGTACACGCCGCTGGGGATCTTCTTTTCGTAATCGTTCACGCCGATGTAGAGGGCACCAAAGGCGAAGAGCATGCCGTTCACGCCACGGATCTCTGCCGCCACCTTCTGCACATCCGCAGCCTTCAAAGGCTGGCCTGCAGCAGGCGGGCTGAAGCGGTAGAGGCAGCCATACTGGTCACTGGCGTAGATGCGGCCTTTGTCATCCGTGCAAAGGTTCACCCAGGATCCCTGCTCGCCACCAGGCACGGAGTAGAGCAGCTCCACTTTGAAATCAGGCAGCGTCTTGATGTTCGTCACCGGTGTGGCCACATTCGCACCGATGGCTGGCCCCACCGCCTCTGCGCGCTTCGGCTTCCCCTTGGCGGCAGCGTTCTTGCCTTTGCCATCACCCTTGGCCGGTGCAGCTGCCTTGCCTTTGCCCTTCGCGGGTGCCTTGGCCTCGATGATCTGCGCATCGCTGGGGATGGCCGACTTCTCAAACGAGATCACGCCGCCATCCGGCAGTTCCTTGAGCATCACATCCTTGATCTGCACCTTCATCGCAGGCCCGCGATGGATCTGAAAAGCGACCAAGCCTTCCAGCGCACGCTTGGATTCCTCAAAGTCCAGCAGGTCGATCGTCACCTTGCCGTCGATCTTGTGGATCAAATGATTGCCCTGAGCGATGATGGTGTATTCGTGCCATTCGGCGATGTCCACCTTCACCGGCTCGTGCTCGGAGGCCAGCCAGCGCTTGCCCTCGGGGTCGATCACCACGCCCTGGCCGTTCTGCACGATGATGCCGCGTCCGCGTTCCTCATACACCATCGCGTTGTTCGGATGAGCCGGGTGAATGTCACACTGATAACCACCGATGGACCACTTGCCGTTCTCCGGCAGCTCCTTACTGCGGTACTGGATGCCCGTGTTGTTGCCGCTTTCCTTGATCTTCGCATGCAGCTCAAAGTTCTTCACCTTCCCGCCGCGCCAGATGAGGAACTGGTTGTACGCCAGCTGCTCCGGCCCGGTGGTCTTGCCCGTGATGCAGCCGTCCTCCACGCTCCACAGCTCGGGATTGCCGTCCCAGCCGGTGAGGTCCTTGCCGTTGAAAAGCGGTTTAAAGCCGTCCTGCGCGGAGGCGAAGGAGGTGAACAGGAGGGATAGAAAAAGGAGACGGTTCATGGTTGGGCGCGTGGATAAACGCACCCGTTTATCCAAAACTACCGGCAAAGGATGTGTCGGATTCGGCAAAACAACAACGCCGGGGCTGTTAGGCACCCGGCGTTGCAGCAAGAATCGTCTGTTTGCGCGTCTACTTCATCGGGTGCAGCTTCAAAAGCTCGTCCGTCGTGAAGAGCATCATGCGGCCGGGGTTGGCGTCGCGGATGGCTTTGACTTCGGCTGCTGTGACTGGGTCGGCTTTGTTGCCGAAGTGGTTGCGCACGAAGGTGAGGACGCTGGCGATTTCCTCGTCCTTGAGCATGCCGCCGAAGGGAGTCATGGGCACCTGGCCGTTGTATTCCTTGCCGCCGACCTTGATGGGACCCATCAGGCCGTACATGACGATCTTGATGAGGCGGTCACGGTCCGTGGTGACCCAGGGGCTGTTCACGATGCTGGGGAAGGCGGGATCAAGACCGGCGCCGTTCGGCTGATGGCAGGTGACGCAGTGGCCTTCGCGGTTGTAGATCTCCTGGCCCAGCTTGAACTGCTTTTTGGCGGCGTCGCTCAGGTAGGCAGGGGCGGGCACCGCGGGGTGCTCGGGCTTCACGGTTTCCGCCACGCCAGCGAGGCGGTCGGCGGCGGTTTTGATGGCGGCCTTGTTCCAGTCGTCCTGCGGCAGCTTGGCGGCGATGGCGACGATGTTCTTGGCGGCGGGAATGTTTGGCAGCCACGAGGCGGCGACGACGGCTTCGAGGCGCACGCGGCCATGTTCATCGGCGGCAGCTTTTTCGAGCAGGGCGACGTGATCGGCGATGCGGTGGGTGTTGTAGCGCAGCACGCGGACGGCGGCGGCACGGGCGTGGAAGTCGGAGGAGGCGAGCATTTCGCGCAGGAGGCCTTCATCGGCTTCGTTCAGGCCCCAGGTGACCCAGAGGGCTTCGAGCTTGGCGTGGGTGTCCTTCTGGTCTGCGGCCCAGGTCTTGATGGCGGGGAGGACTTCCTTGGGATCGCGAGCGCGCAGTTCGCGGCGGGCGCGGTAGCGGGTGCGGAGTTCGGGTTCCTTGAGGTCTTCGAACAGGGTGGCGAGCGGAGCACCGGCGACAGGCACGGGCTTCACAAGAGGGCGGCCGGGGTAGGTGATGCGATAGATGCGGCCGTGGACGTGATCGCGCAGGGGATCGCGGGCGTTGTGCTGCATGTGGCCGATGAGGACGTTGTGCCAGTCGATGACGTAGAGGGAGCCATCGGGTGCGAATTCGAGATCGACGGGGCGGAAGTTGCCATCCGTGCTGACGAGGAGGTCCTGGCGGTGAGCGGTTTTCCAGCCGGCGCCGTTGTCTTCAATCTTGACCTGCTTGATGCCGAGGAAGCCGATGGCGTTGCAATAGATGAGGTCGCCCTGCACTTCGTCGGGGAAGTTGCGGGAGGAGACGATCTCAAGGCCGCTGGTGGGGCGCACTTTGTGGCCGTCCGGCACGAGGTCGGCGGTGGAAGGGGTCTTGCTGCCAAAGGTGGGCTTCACCTCCACGGGCAGGGCCCAGTTCATGGTGGTGCCGGAGGTGTGCAGCAGGAAGTCCTGGCCCCACTGGTCAAACACGAAGCCCCAGGGATTGGGGATGCTCATCTGGATGGTGCGCTCCAGCAGGCCGCGCTGCGGGCTGTAGCGGAAGAAGCCGCCGTCCACGCAGCGCACCGGCCCGTAGGGCGTCTCGACATTGGAGTGGAGGAAGACACCCTCGCACAGCATGAAGGCACCGCTGGGGTCCGCCGTGAAGGCGCTGATGGCGTGATGCGTGTCGTGCGTGTCAAAGCCGCCGAGCACGATCTCCATGCTGTCGGCCTTGTCGTCGCCGTTGGTGTCGCGCAGCAGCACGAGGTTCGGCTCCTGGGTCACATACACGCCTTCTGTGGTGAACTCAAAACCGATGGGCAGGTGCAGCTTGTCGGCAAAGACGGTTTCCTTGTCGGCCTTGCCGTCACCATTGGTGTCCTCATAGATGAGGATCTTGTCGTCCGGCATGGCATCGCCGGGGCGGTAGTGCGGGTAGGTGGGCATGGTGGCCACCCAGAGACGGCCCTTGTTGTCGAAGGACATCTGCATCGGGTTCGCCAGATTGGGGAACTCCTTTTCGGAGGCAAACAGCTCCACCTTGTAGCCTTCCGGCACCGTGAGGGACTTCAGGGCTTCTTCGCCATAGAGGTACTTCTCGCTGCCGTTCTTCACGCTCGGCACGTAGTTGGTAGGCACAGGTGGCAGCGTGTGGGTCTTGCTGTCGTCCACCTTCAGCTCGCTGGTTTTGCCGGTGGCCACAGCGTGGATCAGGTTGTCGCGCAGCGCGGTCATTTCGCGGCTCTTCTGCACTTCATCGGGGTAGTTCTGCGGGCCGTAGGGGTTGTAGCGGCGGCCATGCGCGTGCACGCCGTTGAGGATGTTGTAGTCCGTGTTCCAGAACCAGTCCTTCTCCTTCACCGCCTCACGTACCAGCCTGGGGTCGGCCTTGGATTCGTAACTGGCGTGGCCGTAGAGGCCGGTGGCCAGCAGCTTGCCGATTTCTGCATAACCTTTCTCGGTGGGGATGAAGCCGCCGGTGGTGAAAAACTCGCCGCCCTTGGCCTCGATCTCCTTCGTGGGGGTGAAGAGGTCGATGTAGGTCAGGCCGTGTTTCTTGGCCACTTTCTCGATGGCCCCCGCATAGAGCAGCAGGTTGGCGTTTTCCGTGTCGCCCTTCGGCAGATCACGCTTGGCGCTCTGGTTTTCGTAGGCGATGGGGCTCACCAGCACCACGCGCGGCGCGGCTTTGCCATTGTAGGCCTTGCTCAGGGTGTGCACCACCCAGGCGTCCAGCTCAGCCTCAAAGTTGCCCACCTTGGAGGGGCCGTCGAAGGACTCATTGTAGCCAAAGAAGGCCACGATGGTGTCCGCCTTCAGATGCGTGAGCCACTGGTCCGGCGTGGAGAAAAAGCCCTGGCCGTTGTGGATGGTCTTGTCCGGGTGAAACTTCTCCGCGCCAGGGAAGGCCCACTGAGAGGCGCGCGAGGGATGCGGTCGGAAGCCGGGGGTGTCTCCCACATGGCCCATGTTGCGGAAGAACAGTTCGCGGTCCGGGTAGCGGAGCTGGAGCTCGGTCTCGATCTGGCTGTACCACGTGTCGCGCTCGGCGAGGCCGTTGCCGATGAGCACGATGTGCTCACCCTTGCTCGGGGGTGCCACGGCCTGGGGGCGGGCGGAGGTGGCGGCGGCAGGTTCAGTGGTGGGCTGATGCGGGGCCTTCACTTCCTCCGGCTTCTTGGCAGCGTTCTTTTTGTCATCGGGCGTGCCCATCGTGGGGCTGCTGCCCGTGGCAAAGTCGCCGGGCTTGAGGTTGCGCTGCTTGAAGTAAGAGGAGTCCTTGATGAAGCCGTAGGCGGTGGGTTTGAAGGGGTCGATGAAAGCGACGTCCGCCTTGGCGGGCACCGGCAGCTTCAGCAGAGAGTGCACCGCATTCACGATGAGACGGCGCAGATTTTCGTCCGTGTAGTCCAGCGAGGCACCCATCGTGGTGCAGAAGGAGCGGCCCTTGGCCTTGCCGTCCGGGGAGGTGTAGTCGTGCAGCCAGGCGATGGGCTGCATGGGGTCGTTCTTCGGGCCTGCGACCGCCTTGGACTTGGGGTCCAGCGACTCCGTCACCGCGCCACGCAGCAGGATGGTGTCGCTCTCTGGCTTCACATCCGGTGCGCCATACACATCGGTGGTGCAGAAGATTTCGCCCACGCCGCTCAGGATTTCATTCTTGCCGTTGGCCTCCACCACCACGCTGCGGGTGCCCTCCTTTTTGTGCTGCCCATGGTGGCTCACCCATTTCTCGCCGAGGATCTTCAGGCCAAACTCGCTCCACTTGAAGTCACCGGTCTTGGCACTGCCGGTAAAGGCATGCGTGGCCGTGCGGAAGCCGATCACCGGCTTGCCGGCATTCAGGAATTTGGCGAAGTGCTCCAGACTCGCGTCCGGAAGCTGGCGGAAACGCGTGCCGATGATGAGCAGATCCGCGTCGTCCAGCACCTCGGTGCCGCGGATGTTCTTCTGGTTGTTGGGGTCGATGTAGCCGCCCTTTTCATCCGTGGAGAAAAGCACGATGCAGTTGAAGCCGTGCGTCTTGGCCAGGATTTTGGCCAGCATGGGCATGCTCTCCTCGGTGTGGTACTCCTCGTCACCGGCCACCAGGACGATCTTTTTGCCTTTGCCGGCGCCGACCGGATTTGCCGCGACTTCGAGATATTCCTGCGCGTGCGCGGACAGGGCCGAGCCGAGGAGTGCGAGGGTGAGTAGGAGCTGCTTCATGGGTTGGGGAAAAAAAACGGGCGGGAGAGCTAGTACCGCACAGGGCGGAGAAACCGGACAATAAAAAATTGGCATTCCACGGAATGGCCCGGTCCGGGGCGGGGAAGGGGGGGATGATCAGCAGGAGTTCCTGCCAGACGCGCAGAGCCGCCAGGATCAAACAATCCTGGCGGCTCAAATGCTGGCATTACGACACACGAATGTTTCGGGTGTCACTCTCATGAAAGAGGTATCTCAGTTGGGGCCATAGCTGCGGCGCCAGCCTTCCTGGAAGGCATTGCCGTAGTCTTCCGTACCGGCACCGACGACCTTGCCATCCGCTCCGAAACGCACCACATGCTCCTCCACCTTCGCCCAGGTGCCATACACCGGCACGTGGCGCTTCCACCCCTGCTGAGCCCAGCGCCAGAGTTCGCCGCTGGCGCTAGTTTTCTTTTCATCGGGCTCCCCCCAGGCAGCGATGACCTGCGCCTTGGTCATTCCAGGCTTGATGGTGCCATCGCCGGATGAAGATCCCGAGGGAGCAGAACGGCTGCCATCACTGCCAGCAGGAGCCACACACTGGCTGAGGCTGAAGGTGAGAGCAGCGAGGGAGAGAAGAGATAAGAATTTGGATGTCATGACGTGCCGTTTTTATCCAGTGCTGCTGCGTTCGTCAAGTATGAGTGCAGGGCTGCTTTGCCTCGTAATGACAGTGCGTCCCGCTTCCAGATCTGCACTAAAAAGCAGCCCTTATCCCGTTGCCCAGGCCAGCAGTTCCCGCATTTTTTGAGTCACCTCCTCTCGCCTCAGGATGCCAGAGGCAGCTTCGCGGGTGAGGTTTTCCCAGGCGTTCGCATCGAGCTCTTCGGTTTTGAGAAAGCCGTTCTCGCTCAAAAACACCAGGCAGACGGCCAGGGCAAACCGCTGGCCACCCTCCACAAAGGCGTCGTTGCGCCCAAGATAGAACAGATAGGCTGCTGCGATTTCGACAGGGTCCTGGTTCGACGACGGCCCCGACTGCAAGGCCAGGGGAGCCGCCAGGGCAGATTCCAGCAGCGCTCTGGACTGCAGGCCGGGACTGCCACCCTGCGCCGCAAGGATTTCGGCATGGATCGCGAGAGCCGTTTCCAGCGTCGGATGCAGAATGGCGGGGCTCATGAGAGGCGGCGGAAAAGCTCGCTGTTTTTCTGGATCAGCCGTTTGATGCTCTCGGCGGCTTTCTCGGCCTCGATGACCTGAGGGTTCATGGGAGTGATGGTGATGGTGCCACCGGCGTGCACCTCCACATTCACCTCATCCCCAACCTTCAGCCGGGCCAGCTGGAGGAGGGCCGTGTCGAAGATGAGCCCCTGAGAGTTGCCGATCTTGCTGATGGTTTTGACCATGGGTAAAACTATGTTTTACACCAGCATTGTCAATAACCCTCTACCTGGCCAAGCCCGCGATCTCCTCGTCACTCAGCGCGCGGTCCCAGAATGCAAACTCGTCCATCGCGCCGCTGAGGAGGCGGATGGCCACGCCGCCGGAGCTGCGGCGGTCGTTCCAGTTGCCGAGTTCGGCGATTCCGATCTTGAGCGGTGTGGTGTCCTTGAGCCCAGAGCGGGTCAGCAGCTCGCCATTCACATAGTGACGCACCTCCTTGGTGGCGGGATCATACACCACGGCGAGGTGCGTCCAGCGGCCAAAGCGCTCGGGGGTGAAGAGCACCGGTGTATCGTGGTCCACATGCGCCGCGCCACCGCCACCGGCGATGCCGAGGCGCACCCTGCCGTCGCGCATGATCTGCCAGTGGGTTTTGCGGTCGCCCCAGCCTTCGGACATGAAGAGGGAGTTGAAGGTGCGGTCCAGGCCGTTCACGCGCACCCAGACGGCCAGGGTCAGCGCCTTGGTCTCGCCGGGAATGTTCAGCCGCACGCGGTCGCTCACGTTGCGGAATTCCAGGGCACGCTTGCCCGGCCAGCGGCCGGTGGTCCAGGAAGCGCCGACGATGCTGCCATCGGCAATCTGCGCGCCGTTCGCAGCGTGGTTGCGCAGGGAGCGCGAGCCTTCATCCTCCTGAAAATCAAAGCGCAGGCGCAGGCTGGCATCGGCGTTCAGCTTAGAGCTGGAGGCCAGCCACTTCTCAAACTGGAATCGCTGGGACATGGCGCTGCGGGCGTCGATCTCATTCAGCGAGGCAAATCCGGAAGCATTGGCCGGGAGCACGGCCGTCGCACCTGCGATGGCCATGGCCTGGCCCTCCTTCAGCGACTTCATGGTCGCGCTGGGCCGATGCAGTTCCACCTCGCCTTTGAACACATGCACCTCGGCCGTCTGCGCGCCCACATCCAGGCCAAACTCGGTGCCGAGATCGACGATGGTGCCCTTGGGCGTGTTGATGCGGAAGCCCTTGGCCTGCGGCGGCACCTGGGCGCTGAGCTTGCCACGGGTGCAGGTGGCTTCGCCGGAGGAGACGAGCTGCAGCTCGGCAGGGCCTTCGATCAGGACGCGGGCCCCTTGATAAAACTCGATCTGGGCGATGCCGGACTTGAGCTTCAACCAGCCCGGGGACAACGGCGTGCCGGGTGCGATGGCGGCGGATTCCCACTCCAGATTGACCCCGCGAGTCAGCACGGCCACGGAGGCGGTGGTTTCCTCCTCGTTCTCGGGCTGCGGACTCAGCGTTTGATGGATCAACCACGCACCCAGCAGGGCGATGCAGGCCGCCATGGCCGCCACGCTGGTCACGGTGGCAAAGGTGAAGCGACGGCGGGGCAGCAGTGCAGGACGGGTGCTCATGCTCTCCACCACCAGCGGTTTGGTGGCGCGCAGCATGGCGTCCATTTCAAAGTGCTGCAGCAGGCGCTCTCCCAGTTCCGGGTGCGCTTGCAGCAGCGCATGCAGTTCCTCGGCCTCGCCGCTGGTGAGGGTGCCTTCAAGATAGCGTTGGACGAGGGTGTCGGTGTCAGGCATGCGCTTGCCCTCCCTGGCTGGCAGTGGTGCGCTCGATGCATTCGCGCAGTTTTTCACGCACGCGGGAAAGCGCGCGGCAGACGGTGTCCGCTTTCATGTTGATCTGATCGGCGATCTGCGGCGTGCCGATGTCGTTGTAGTAGTAGAGTTCCACCAGCTCGCGGCTTTTTTCCGGCAGCTTTTGCAGGCAGGCGCGCAGCACGCTGATCTCTTCCTCATAGCGCGGCGGGGCCTCGCGCTCCTCCGCCAGCAGGCGGATGTGGTCAGCCAGTTTTTGCACCACCTCGGGCTGCTGCCGGGTGCGCTCCCGCCACTGCCGCAGCGCGATGTGCCGCGTCATCGTGGCCAGCAGCGGGCGGGCATCCGTGCTCAGATCCCACTGGGACTCCTTGGCCATGAACTCCAAAAACACCTGCTGCGCGATGTCCTCCATCAGCCCCGGCCACGGTGCATACTTCAGCGCCACCCCTCTCACAAAGTCGTGATGGGCCAGGAAAACCTGCGCGGCCTGGGTTTCGTGAGTGTTCATGCGTGTGGCATTATCTCACACCAGCGGAAGAAACCGGACAGGTTTTTGTGGGATGCAAGCAAGATTGCATGTTATTAAATCATATTACCTAAGATTATACCCAAATTATATTCAAAATATTTTACTTGTTTTTTGCAGAATATGAATCGATGCCTGATTCTGCCATGTGCTTATTACTAATCTGCGCGACCGCAATTCGTTCAGAGTTTCATGTGAAAAAATAAATCCCCTCAACCTGAGTGTATCATGATCGTTGAATCTCTACTTGCGGTGGTAGGCACAATCACTGCCGCTTTCGTGTGGGAAAACTTGATTAGAGATCGCGTGAAAGTTAGTCGGATAAAAAGTGCTAACGATAAGGAGGTGGCAGGATTGATCGACCTTTACACAACGCTTTTTACAGATGATGGAACTAATTATAGCTGCGAGGAGTTACTAGAGTTTACCAACCCAAATCCTAACGACCGTCATCTGGATGTAGAAAATATCGTCTTAACTGCTTCGCATCACAACGACGTTGTGGGTTTTCTGATGTGTCATTTTTATCGCCACCGCAGGAAGGCTATTGTGAGCTATTTTGGAATCAATAAAGAAGTTCGTGAAGCTCGTCGAAAAGCTGCCGATTTAATGCTATCTTACCTTAAGAAGGTGCTGCTAGATGCTGAACATCACTGTGATTTTCTATTCTTTGACATGCAAGGTGTGGAAGGTGCACTTCCGCAAAATGAAATTACCGAGAGACGAGCGCGGCCTGTTAAATTTCGACAGAGTGCAAAAGCGCTTGGAATGAAAGCCGTTATTTTTGATTTTCCTTATCGGTGTCCACGAATTTCTCTTTCGCCAGAAGCCAAGGAATATTCCTTTACCTTGATGTGTGTTCCGCTGCGAACAGCACTTCCAAAGTATGTGTCTCGCGAACTGCTTTTGTCATTTCTACGATTTATTTATGAGGATTGTTATGGTGATGTTTACCCAATTTCTGACCCTCGTTTTATCGAACATCACAAGTATCTCAAAGCGAAACTGAAAGAGTATGAGTCCACCTTGCCAGAACAAATTCTAACTCGGTAAATTACAAGTCAACCCACTACAAAATCCCGCATCGTGTTCAGCATGACCACGACGGAGCAGGCACCTGCATCCGGGAATCCGAGGCACGCCTCACCCAGCGTCTTGGCGCGGCCAAACTGGGCGATCATGTTCTTGCTGGCTTCCTTGCCGCCTTCGGCAGCGGCGGCGACAGCGGTCAGGGCTTCGGTGAGAGGGAGAGCGGTGGACTCGCGCGCTTTCTCAGCGGCGGGGGCCAGGGCATCGATCATAGTCTTGTCGCCGGGCTTGGCGCCACCGCGTTTCATCACGCCTTCGAGGGCGGCGGAGAGCAAGAGGGAGAGGCCTTCGGCGTCGAAGGCCGGACGGCCTGCGAGGGCCTTGCCACCGGCGCGATAGACGGTGCCGAAGATGGCACCGGAAGCTCCGCCCATGCTGGTCATCATGGCGGTGCCGGTGGTGACGAAAACCTGCTCCACGCTGGCGGGGTCCATGGGCTCAAGCTGGGCTTTCACCGCCTCCATGCCGCGCTTCATGCCGAGGCCGTGGTCGCCATCGCCGAGGTCGCGGTCGGCCTGGGAGAGCATGGGTTCGGCGGCGATGATGGCGTCGGCCACCTGCAGCATCATGAGGCGGGCTTGATTGGCGTTGAGTGACATGGTCGGAAGGAAAGGCTGGAGTGGTTGGAGCAGTGCGTGGAAGAAGGGGGATCAAGATGATCCCCCCCCTGTGAATGTGCTGGGTCTGCTGAAGCTTACTTCTTGCGCAGCTCCTTTTTCTTGAGGTCGTTGTAGAGTTCGAAGGCCTTGTTGGCGTTCAGACCGCCGTGCACCACGCCGTGCACGGCCTGCATCATGGAGACGGGGGCGTCGCTCTGGAAGATGTTGCGCCCCATGTCCACGCCGCTCGCGCCCTGCTTGATGGCGTTGGCGCACATCTTCAGCGCGTCGAGCTCTGGCAGCTTCTTGCCACCGGCGATCACGATCGGCACCGGGCAGCAGCTCGTCACGGTGTCGAACTCCTTCTCGGTGTAGTAGCACTTCACGATGTTGGCTCCCAGCTCCGCCATGATGCGGGTGGCCAGGCGGAAGTACTGCGGCGTGCGGGCCATGGCACGACCCACGGCGGTCACGCCCATGACGGCGATGCCGTAGCGGCTGGCGGCATCCACCAGGTCGGTGAGGTTCTTGAGGGACTGGCGCTCATACGCGCTGCCGATGAAGACCTGCACAGCGAGCACGGAGGCATTGAGGCGGATGGCTTCCTCAATGTTGAGAGCGGTGCTCTCATTGGAAAGGGGCTCGAAGCCGGGGCGGCCAAACTTGATCTTCTTGCCGTCGAGCTCGCCTTCCCACTCTTCCATGGGGCTGATCATCGAGGTGCCGCCGGAGGCGCGCAGGGCGATGGCCTTGGTGGTGGAGGCGGGGATGA
>NZ_JBHSMQ010000014.1:0-127370 GCF_042655725.1 Prosthecobacter fluviatilis | reverse complement strand
CAGGGCCAAGAAACGACGCCCCAAAACCCATCAGCTGCTGACGCAGCCGCGCCGCGAGTTTCAGGAAATCCCCCACCGCGACAAGTATCGAAAGGCGGCTTAATCAAGTGCCATTCATGCCTGGCATTTTATACGGGGGCTGCTCGTCAACGCATTCCAACAACAAAACCATCCATGCGCTACATGCGAACTGTAAGTCGTTCGCCAAACTCCATGTCCCTAATGATGCAACAGAAGCCGCTCCTCGTTGGTCCATGGCGAGGCACCTACTTTTACGATGATGCTGAGATGCGCCTACATGCACCGGCGGGCGTGGACTTTGAGCTGAACCTGACCCAGACACGCTGGCAGCACTTTTGGGGCCGCTTCAGCGGGCATGTCAATGACATCTCGTATCCAGGTGTTCCGGGCGAGGGCAATATCCGAGGGCGGTGTGCCGGCCGCAAAGTGAGGTTCACGAAGCTGCTGCCTGAACTTCATCTGACCTGTGACGAGGGGATGATGTCCATCCAAGATTTTCGGGCCGCTCATGACCTCCCGTGGCAGCGCCCCGAGGCACACCCGCCCATTTACTATGACGGCACGGTGGCCGAAGATGGGAGCATCACAGGGACTTGGCTGCTCAAGGCTGCGACGCTTCGATTGGACTCCCATGGCTCCAAGATTTCATGTCCTCGAACCACCGGAACATTCCAGATGAGGAGAGCATGAAGTTTTACACTATATAGGCACGGTTAGCCCTCTAAAATATGGAATACACCGAATTCGAGTCCTTCATCGACCAAGCGACCAAATACCTCAAGTCAACCAACGAGAAGAACAAGCGCTTGTTTGGTATCGGTGATTACGCCAGCTATGAGTATGACCTGTTTCGAAACGAGATTTGGTGGAGCGACCGCAATGAACCGAAGGTTCGGGCGAAGGTCACGATTGTCGGATCGATTTCTACGAAGTCCGGCACTTGGTTATGGTCCTGGGCGAATCCACATTTCAAGGATGTGGAGATTGGACCCATTCATGCGGTCCGGGACTTCGGAGAGAAAGAAGGCATCACTAAGCTTATTGAACAGAGGTGGTCGGCAGAGGAAATCGATGGTTGGGAGATGACCTCGGTTTCAGCAAGGCTGCTTGAAGCACAAGGCGCGTATAGGTCGCCAAGTGCCAGTGGAGGTTTGTTCCTGCTCTACGATGGACTCGAGTTTATACCGGACGAAGAGAAGCAAGATTATCGCCCTCTCAAACGACCGGCAGAACAAGGTGCTGATAGCAGCTCCCACCCGCAATGAAGAAGCAGCGTCCCATCCATTCACCATCGCCAGCCTGTCCTCTTTACTTCGGGTCCGTCTTCCGTTCATTCCGTAGGCACTCAGTTCTGGAATCTCTACGTTCTCCGAGTCTCTGCGTGTCCTCTGTAGCTTTAGCAAAGAAGGAAGCTTTAGCGAAGGGGGCGGTGCAAATGAGCAAGAGGCCAAGCATTCAGCCCACTCCCGTCATATGGATAGCATGCCTCAGGGGCTCACACACACCGGAATCCCCGCTCAATACCCATGCGCAAACTGGATGTCGAGCGTCTGCATGTAGGTGTGCAGACCCGCATCCTGCACCGGCAGAACGATGGCGTCCTCGTCGCTTTCGTTGTGATGGGAGTGCCACCAGCCGGGCGGCGTCACGAAGGCGCCACCGGCCACCCAGTTGGCGCGGACGGGGTCAATGATGTTGCCATCGGCATCCAGATCGCGGCCGATCATGGTGTAAACACCCTCCGTGGCCTTCACGGCGAAATCGAGGGCGATGGAGTTGTGCCGGTGCGCCTTCTGTTTGCTCTTCGCAGGCAGCAGATTGTACAGCGACCACATGGAGTGCGTCAGCGTCTTCGTCTGCGGGCAGTCAGGATTCGCCAGCAGGATGCCGTTGCGGTTCTTGTCCTTCCCCTCGTTCTCCTTTCGCACCTTCTCCAGCTCGCTGGTCAGCAGCTCACGGGAGAAATACAGCGGCCGGAACCTCGGGCGGGTGGGCCTGGCACCCAGGAAATCCATCAGCGGCTGGTCGTTCACCCAGTAGAAAGCGCTGTCCTCACTCGCGCAGTGCCGGATCTCGCCGGTCACAGGCAGCGCAAACAAATCGCCCGTTTTCCAGCTCAGCTTCCTGCCATCGATCACGCTGAAACCCGCGCCGCGAATCACATAAAAGACCTGGCTGCTGGCATGGCAGGAGGTGGCCAGCTCCTCACCTGGGGCGATGTGCACGAAATGGGCCAGAAGATTCGGCCCGGTGGCAGGGTGGCTCGTCTGCAGCTTCTGGGACAGATCCAGCGGAATGATCTTGCTCTCGGCGAGGTGATGCATCGAGGGCGGAAACACCTCAATGCCGATCTTGGGCATGCGCGGATTCGCCGCGCTGCCATACTCGAAGAACAAGCCGTGCTTTTCCCATTCTTGGTTGCAGGTCGGGGCGGAGTCTGAGGGGGTGGCAGTCATGGCGTTGGGCTGGGTGTCAGGCGAAGTATAGGCAGCATGGAAGCGGCAAGGGAAGCCATTTTGTCGGTCGCGGCTCGTGCCTGGTGCCAGCCACTCACGTGCGAAAGCCGGTCCCGGCACGTTGGCCGCTGTCTTTGAGTGCCTGTGTCAGCCACTGCGCAGCCGATGCACCCGGCCCCTCAAGCTCAATCGCCTGCCGATCCCATGCTCTCCTCCGCCTCAGAGCAGGGTGATGCCATGGCGCTGGCAGAGTGCGCCGGCAGTCTCCGGATTGAAGCGGCCGCTGCGCGAGAGCTCGTCTGCCTCGCGGAAGAAATGCTCGTGGCCCCCTGGCGTGGCGGCGGAGATGAACTCTGTTTCGGCCGCAGAGCGGTTCGCAAACGCATGGGGCAGGCCCGAGGGGATGTGAATCGTGTCTCCCGGCAGGAGCTCCAGCTGCTCATCCGCGCGCTGCACGGTCAGGCGGCCGCGCAGCACGTGGAAGTGCTCGGTTTCCACATGCGTGTGAGGCGGGGCACCGGTGCCGGGAGGACAGACGATGCGCGCCAGGGAGAACACGCCGGCTGTCTGCGCCGCGCCGCCGAGCACGGTGACCTGGGTGCCGAAGACGTCGAGCGCCGGGGTGTCCTGGGCGCGGAGGAGCATGGATGAGGGAGGGGAGGTTTCGGTGCTCATGGTAGATGGTCAGAAAGACTGACTATATTGACAGTTTCTCTGACTAATGTCAAGCTGGCATTGCCTTCATGAGCCTTTCCCCCACTTCTTTTCCCGAGCAGGCGCGCACGCTGGGCGCCCTGCTGCGCCTGCCGTATCAGCGGCTTTCGAAACGTCTCTATGCAGAGATGGCGGCGGGCGGGTTTGGGGAGATCCGGCCCTCCCACAGCGTGGTGTTCCGCCACCTGGCCCCGGAAGGCTCGCGGCTGACCGATCTCGCCGAAGTCTCAGGCCTGACCAAGCAGAGCATGGCCTATCTGGTGGAGCATCTGGCGAAACATGACTATGTGACGGTGGGTGCAGATCCGGTGGACCGGCGTGCCAAACGGGTGCTGCTGACCCGGCGCGGAGAGGTCTTCATGAAGGCCCTGCTCGCAGCCAGCACGCGCCTGGAGGAGGAGCTGGGGAAAAAAATCGGCCGCAGCAAGCTCCAAACCCTGCGCAGCGCCCTGGCCGAGCTGGACGAAGCGATCCTGACGCTGCCCGAAGAGCCGGAATGATGACGGGCAGCATCTGCGATTGAAACTGTTCCAAAGAACAGCTATCCATGCGGCATGCCTGCTCCCTGCCGACGCTTTGCTTTCACCTCCACTGGGCTGTGCTGCCGACGGTGTGGCTGCGGGCGGAAAGGCGTGGAAAGAGCGGCGGCGCGGAGGGCGGAGACGTAGAGACCCACGGCACCCATGATGGACGTCACGCGCAAACTCGAAATCCTGGCCGATGCGGCGAAGTATGATGCTTCGTGCGCGAGCAGCGGCGCGGCGCGGAAGGATTCCCGGGGCAGCCAGGGCGTGGGCTCGACGGGAGGCATGGGCATCTGCCACTCCTACACCCCCGACGGGCGCTGCGTCTCGCTGATGAAGGTGCTCATGACGAACGCCTGCCTGTACGACTGCCACTACTGCATCAACCGGCGGTCCAGCAACGTGGCGCGGGCGCGCTTCACCCCGGACGAGGTGGTGCAGCTGACGCTGGACTTTTACAAGAGGAACTACATCGAGGGCCTCTTTCTCAGCAGCGGCATCATCCGCAGCGCGGACTACACCATGGAGCTCGTGATCGAGGTGGCACGGAAGCTCCGGGAGGAGCACCAGTTCCGCGGCTACATCCACCTCAAGACCATCCCGGAGGCCTCGCAGGCGCTCATCGCGCTGGCGGGGCGCTATGCGGACCGCATCAGCATCAATGTGGAGCTCCCGAGCCAGCAGAGCCTGAACACCCTGGCCCCGGAGAAAAACCTCGCGCGCACGGAGGAGGCGATGGGACATATCCGGGGAAAGATCGAGGAGCGCCATGCCGAAAAGCGCCGCCCCAACGCGCCCCGGCCTCCGCCTTTTGCGACCGGCCAGAGCACCCAGATGCTGGTGGGGGCCGATGCGTCCACCGATGCCACCATCCTGGGCTGTGCGGACAAGCTCTACACCGCGCACCGCCTGCGCCGCGTCTATTACTCGGCCTTCAGCCCCATCCCGGAGCCCTCCAGCATCCTGCCGCTGAAGGCCCCGCCGCTGATCCGCGAGCACCGCCTCTACCAGGCTGACTGGCTGCTGCGCTTTTACGAGTTCAAGGTGGAGGAGATCGCCTCCGCAGAGGCTCCGCAGCTGGATCTGGCGCTGGACCCCAAGCTCTCCTGGGCGCTGCGGAACCGGGCCAGCTTCCCTGTGGATGTGAACCGTGCCCCGCGCGAGATGCTGCTGCGCATCCCCGGCCTGGGCGTGCGGAATGTGGAGCGCATCCTGGCGGCACGGCGCTACACGCGGCTGCGGCTGGCCGACCTGGTACGCCTGCGGCTGCAGATGAAAAAGATCCTGCCCTTCATCGTCGCAGCGGACCACCACCCGGCCCGCCTCGGGCTGGACAGCGACTCCCTGCGCGCGCGCTTCCTGCCACCGCCCGAGCAGCTTGAGATCAACTTTGGCGCTCCGCCCGCACCGACCCCCGGCGACCTCCTTTCGGCGAGATCGGGGGAGCTCTGATGCCAGCCCATGCGCACCATCGTCATCGAGCCCGAGTATGAAGCCTGGCGCAGCACCGCCCGCCAGCTGCTGGCCCAGCGGGTGCCTCCCGAGGACGTGCTGTGGGTGGACGACGCGCAGGAGTCCCCGCTGTTTGCCCAGGAGGAGCCTGCCCTCATGCACCCACCGGGCGCACAGGCCATCAAAGTGCCGCCCGCCTTTCTCGACCTGGCCCGCAGCGCCGCTGCGCACACCGATGCAAGGCGCTGGGCCATGCTGTACCGCGTGCTCTGGCGGCTCACCGTCGGGGCGGAGCGCCACGTCCTCTCCATGCCCACCGACCCCGACATGCGCCAGCTCCAGGACTGGTGCAAAGCGGTGGGGCGGGACATCCACAAGATGCACGCCTTTGTGCGCTTCCGTCTTGTGGGCACCTCGGCGGCCACGGGACGCGAGCAGTTCGTGGCGTGGTTTGAGCCCGAGCACCGCATCGTGCGGCTGGCCACGCCGTTTTTTGAGAAGCGCTTTGCCGGCATGGACTGGTCCATTCTCACTCCCTATGAGTGCGCGCACTGGGATGGCACGCGGCTGCATTTCACCGCAGGAGTGCCGCGCAGCAGCGCTCCGGATGAAGACGCGCAGGACGAGCTGTGGCGCACCTACTACCGCAGCATCTTCAATCCCGCCCGCGTCAAGATCAGCGCGATGCAGTCGGAGATGCCCAAGAAATACTGGAAAAACCTGCCCGAGGCCTCGCTGATTGCCGATCTGATCGCAGGCAGCGCCCAGCGCGTGCAGGGCATGCTGGAAACTGAGGAGCGCGGTGTGAAGCCCGCCCCCAACAATGCCTACCTGAAGTCCCTGCACGCCATGAACCAGCAGCAGGAAGCCGCCGCCACCCCGGACTCCGACGTGCCATGAAAGGCGTGAAAAAGCAGCACCTGCCCAGCAAGCCCTGCCTCACCTGCGGCCGCCCCTTCACCTGGCGCAAGAAGTGGGAAAAGGTCTGGGACGAGGTGAAATACTGCAGCGACCGCTGCCGACGTGACAGGCCGGGCAGCAAGGGCTGATACCGTGCCGGAGCTGCGCCGCACGCAGGCCACCGAGGAGGCGGGATGGACGAGCGGGGCTCCCGCGTCAAAGCAGCTTGGGCATCATGGCGATGGCCATCAGCACCTTGGAGAGTTTCATGCCCAGGCGGATGGCGATGGCTTCGGGTGATTTGCCCCGGGCGAGGAGGCTCTGGATCTCCTTCTCTCTGGGGGTGAGGCTGGTTTTATGGCTCATGCAGGTGCTGACAATGCCGCCGCCGTCCGCGTTCATTGGCTGGCTTTTGGCCCCGACTTCCTTCGAGTAAAGAAAAAATGCGTTCACCACGAACTGCTGGCGTGGGTTCTGCGAGGGGGTATCGTGCTGCCCTGCCAGTTTGAGCAGGGCTCCTTTACCCTTTTTTCTTACCTACACATGTGCGGAATCGTTGGATACATCGGCAATCGTCAGGCCAGCTCCATCCTTTTGGACGGGCTGCGTCGTCTGGAATATCGCGGCTATGACTCGGCGGGCATGGCCCTGAACGGTGGCGGCGAAAATCTCCGGATCTTGAAACGCGCCGGCCGGATCGACAATCTGCGCCAGGCAGTCACGGAGGCCAACCCGCTGGGCACCATGGGCATCTCGCACACCCGCTGGGCCACCCACGGACCCGCTACGGATGTGAACGCCCACCCGCACCCGGACCAGAACGGCAAGCTGGTGCTGGTACACAACGGGGTGATCGAAAACTACCAGACGCTGCGCGACCAGCTGACGGCGAAAGGCCACACCTTCCTCTCGCAGACAGACACCGAGGTGCTCTCCCACCTGGTGGGCACCTACTTCGACGAGTCCAAGGAGCCGGACGGCACGCTGCGCCTGGTGAATGCCGTGAAGGCCGCCCTGGCCCGTGTGAAGGGCACCTACGGCATCGCCGTCATGCACGCAGACCTGCCCGGCGTGATCGTCGGCGCCCGCCTCGGCAGCCCGCTCATCGTCGGCCTGGGGGACCATGAGCACTTCCTGGCCAGTGATGTTTCGGCTGTGGTGGCCCACACGCGCGATGTCGTTTACCTCAACGACTACGACATCGTCACCATCACCAAGGACCGCTACGACGTGCAGTCCCACCAGGGTGTGCCGGCGGAGGTGAAGGTGAGCCGTGTGGAGTTCAGCGCGGATGACGCGGAGAAGGGTGAGTTCCCACACTTCATGCTCAAGGAGATCTACGAGCAGCCGAATTCCCTGCGCAATGCGATGCGCGGCCGCCTTTCGCGCGATGAGTGCACCGCCATCATGGGCGGGCTGAACATGAGCCCGAAGGAGCTGGTGCAGATCGACCGCATCATCCTCGCCGGGTGCGGCACCGCCTACCACGCCGCGATGGTGGGCGAGTACCTCATCGAGTCCCTGGCCCGCGTGCCCACGGAGGTGGAGATCGCTTCCGAATTCCGCTACCGCAACGTGCCCGCGAACAAGAACACGCTGCAGTTTGTGATGAGCCAGAGCGGCGAGACGATCGACACCCTGGCCGCCATGCGTGAGGGCCAGCGCAAGGGGATCCGCTGCCTCGGCATCGTGAACACCGTGGGCAGCACGATCGCCCGCGAGAGCGACGGCGGCGTGTACATCCACGCCGGGCCGGAGATCGGCGTGGCCGCGACGAAGACTTTCACCTCCCAGGTCACCATCCTCACGCTGCTGAGCCTGCTGCTGGGCCGCATCCACCACCTTTCCAGCGTGGACGGGCTGGAGATGATCGACGAGCTGGAGGCGCTGCCGGACAAGATCGTGCAGATCCTCAAGCAGGCGGACAAGATCAAGGCCATCGCTGAAAAGCACTGCCACGCCGAGGGCATGCTCTTCATGGGCCGCCAGATGAACTACCCCGTGGCGCTGGAAGGCGCGCTGAAGATGAAGGAGATCAGCTACATCTACGCGAGCGGCCACCCGAGCGCGGAGCTGAAGCACGGCGTCATCGCCCTGGTGAAGCCGGACATGCCCTCCGTCTTCATCGCCCCGGACGACGCCGTCTTCGACAAAAACGTGAGCAACATCGAGGAAGTGCGTGCCCGCAAAGGCCCGGTGATCGCCGTCACTACGGAAGGCCGCACCGAGCTGGAGCGCATCACCGATGACGTCATCTACGTGCCGGACTGCCCGTCCTACCTGACGCCGATCCTGAACGTCGTTCCGCTGCAGCTCCTGTCCTACTACACCGCCGTTGCGCGTGGTTGTGATGTGGATAAACCGAGAAATCTGGCCAAAAGTGTTACAGTGGAGTAAAATAATGGTGTTAGCTCCCACCTATGCCCGCTCTCCCACCCCGCTCCCGCCGTACGATTTGCCTCGTAGCGCTGGGGTTGTGCCTGGGTGGGGTGGCCTCAGGGGCGGATGAGCCAGCGCAGGAAGAAGCCGTAACGGCCATTATTCTGAGAAACCAGACACCGGCGGATTTTCTCGACGCGATCGGCCAGCGCACCAAGGCGCGCTGGCGGCTGCTGTTTCGCCCGCCGCCGCCTACCCCGCCGACAGACCGCGGGCGTGCGTCCCTGATTCTCGGCAGCCTGATGGCGGACAGCTTTCTCATCTGGCAGGCGGGGGACTCCCAGCAGTTCCGCAACAACAACCAGGAAGTGCTCAGCTACTGCCGCACGCTGGGTCTGGGGGAGAAACTGCTGCCCCGCCTGATGGCCCAGGGCAAAATGGCTGAAAGCGACGAGTGGAAAGAGCTGCGCAACGAGATCGTGGACAGCCACCAGGTGCTGATCCGCCTGCTGCACGAGCAGAAGGATGACGACCTGGCGGTGATGATCGATCTCGGCCTCTGGCTGCGGCTGCTGGAGATTGTCTCCACGGTGGTCGTGGAAAATGCCACCTCCGAGGTACGGCCGCTATGCATCGGCTCGCCCGTGATCCTCCAGGAGATCCGCGATGACTTCAACCGCCTCGGCATGCCCAAGCATGAAGAGCCGATGATCAAGCACATCGGAGTTGCGATTGAGGAAATCAGCAGCCTTTGGCGCAGCACCACCCCGGGCACGCCCACGGCGGAGCAGGTCACCAAAACCCATGAGAAGTTCAAGGAGATCATGCAGGTGATGGTGGAGAAGCAGCCGTAGAACGGCCTGGTGGTGCAAAGAACCGTCGTCTTCGTTCATCGTCACGCACTCGCTTCGAAGCGAGCCGCTCAGAAAATGACGAATGAGTAAATCCGAATGACGAACCCCGAAGGCTGACACAAGTTCATAGCCACCCGGGAGCAAGCAGCCTCACCACCGTGAGACCTGCATTCCACCTTAGTTATTCGGATTTACTGATTCGTCACTGTGCAAACCATCCTCATCATCGGTCAGGGGCTCGCAGGCACAGCGCTGGCCTGGCATCTATGGGAACGTGGTGTGCCTTTTCTTGTCGTGGATCGCGATGAGCCGGTCACATGCTCGAAGGTGGCGGCGGGGCTGATCACCCCCATCACCGGGATGCGCTTGACGGTGAGCTGGCGTTATACAATGTTTTACCGTGAAGCGCTGATTTTTTACCGCCGCTGTGGCCAGCGGTTGGGCCAGCGCTTTTTCTTCCCACGCGGCTACGTGCGGCTGCTGAAAAGCGAGGCTGAAATGGCCAAATGGCAGAAGCGCCGGTGCGACCCGGACATGCAGCCTTTTCTCCACCCGCAGCCACCGAAGCTGGATGCGGAGGTCATTCACAGCCCGGAAAACGGCTTCCAGCAGCGCCATGCCGCCTGGCTGGACACCCCCGCGTACCTGCGTGCCAGCCGTGATTTCTTCGCCTCGCTCGATGCCTGGGTGAAAGCCGACGTGCAGCCCGCCGATGTGCGGGATGACGGCACCGGCGTGGAGTGGCAGGGGCGGCGCTTTTCCCACGTCATCTGGGCACAGGGCTGGAGCGCGGAAAAGCACCCGCTTTTCAGCTGGGTGCCTTTTCAGTCTGCACGCGGCACCATCCTCACGGTGCAGGCTGAGATGCAGGGAGAGCGGCGTATCCTCAACCGCAGCTGCTGGCTCCTTCCCCGGCCAGATGGCAGCCTGCGCGCCGGATCGACCTACGAATGGAAGTTTGAGGATGCCAACATCCCCGACCCCGCCCAGGTGGCACAGCTCGAGGCGAATCTGCACAGTCTGCTCAAGGTGCCGGCTGCCATCACCGCCGCACAGACTGCCGTGCGGCCCATCATCAAGAACCAGCAGGCGCTCATGGGCACCCACCCCTCGCATCCACGCGTGGCCTTCCTCAACGGCTTAGGCTCCAAGGGCTCGCTGCGCAGCCCCTGGCTGGCGCGGCACCTCATCGAGCACCTGCTGGACGCAAAACCTCTGGACCCCGAGCTGGACCTGCAGCGCAACGGGGTGTGAGGGGAGGTCTTTGGCCCCCGCCTTCACGTCCCGCAAAAGGTCTGGTACTCGCCCGGTGCAAGCCCCGATGGCTGGCGGTACTCCGCCTGTCCCTCGCGGTCCTCATAAGGCCGTGCCAGCACCTCCAGCAGGCGCTGCATCACACTCAGGTCCGCGCGCTCAGCCGCAGCCGAGAGGGCCCCCTCCACCTGATGATTGCGTGGAATGACGGCCGGATTGTGCGTACGCATCTGCTCAGCCACTGCCTCCATGGACTGGGGCTGCTGTCTCAGCCGGGCCTGCCACCGTGCATGCCACTCCGCGAAAGCCGCATCGTTGTACAACATTGTATTACCCGACTGGCTCAGCTCGCGGAATGTGTTGGTGAAATCCGCTTTTTGATCGCGCATCCATGTCAGCAGGCTTTCGATCAGGGCGCGGTCCTCCGGCTCCTCGGTGAAGAGCCCCAGCTTGGCGCGCATGCCGGAGAGCCAGCGCTGCTCAAACATCGTTTTAAAGGCCGCGATCTCCGCATTGGCCACCTCCACGGCCTGCTTTTCATCCGCATGCAGCAGGGGTAGCAGAGCCTCCGCCAGGCGGGCCAGATTCCACTGCGCGATCTGCGGCTGGCTGCCGTAGGCGTAGCGCCCGTGGCGGTCGATGCTGCTGAACACAGTGGCGGGGTCAAAGGCATCCATGAAAGCGCAGGGGCCATAGTCGATGGTCTCGCCGCTGAGCGCCATGTTGTCCGTGTTCATCACCCCATGGATAAAGCCCACGCACTGCCATTGGGCGATGAGCGCAGCCTGACGCTGCATCGCCGCGCGGAGCAGGGCCAGGCCAGGTTCGTCCGTCTCGGCGCAGTCCGGGTAGTGCCGCCGGAGGGTGTACTCTGCCAGGGCGCGCAGCGCCTCCTTGTCCCTGTGAGCCGCCGCCCACTCAAAGGTACCCACGCGAATGTGGCTGGCGGCGATGCGGGTGAGCACCGCGCCCGGCTGCACCTCCTGGCGCCAGACTTTCTCCCCCGTGGCCGCCACCGCGAGACTGCGCGTGGTGGGGATGCCCAGCGCGTGCATGGCCTCGCTGATGATGTATTCACGCAGCATGGGCCCCAGTGCCGCACGACCGTCCCCACGCCGTGAGAAAGGCGTGGGCCCGGAGCCTTTGAGCTGAACGTCGAAGCGCCCGCCCGAGGGCGTCACCTGCTCTCCCAGCAGGATGGCACGGCCATCGCCGAGGCCGGTGAAGTTTCCGTACTGATGCCCGGCATAGGCCTGCGCCAGCGGCTTTGCGCCCTCCGGCAGTTCATTGCCAGCAAAGACCGCCGCCTGCTCTGCGAGCACGGCCCCGTTGAGCCCCAGCTCCTTTGCCAGCGCGTGATTGAACACCACCATGCGCGGCCCCTTCACCGGCGTGGGGCCGAGGTGCTCGTAAAACAGCGCGGGGAGCTTGGCATAGGTGTGCTCCAGGTGCCAGCCAGCCAGACCGGGCGCGGAGACGGAGGATGAAATCACAGACTCAGACATGCAGGGAATACGCCCCCCATGCGTCATGCGGGGCGGCAAGTCCAATGCTCATGGAGGGCTGGCAGGCCATGAGTGCCGGGGACGTCCCCACATCCCGCATGCAAAAGGCGGATTCCTGCTGCAAAGAAGCGCACCTGACCGCCCATGACACCCGCCCCCCACAAACCCCACCTCGCCAGCCCCAATGGCGGCCTGCCCTCCTCCGTGCTGTGGGCCCAGCTCATGCTGAAGGACCGCCTGCAGCCGGGAGATGTGGTGATCGACGCGACGATGGGCAACGGGCATGACACGCTTTTCCTCACGCAATGCGTAAGCCCCGGCGGCCATGTGTATGCCTTTGATGTGCAGGCGCCCGCACTGGTGGAAACGGCGAAGCGTGTGCCGGCGGAGATGACCACCCTCATTCACTCCGGCCATGAAACCATGCGCGAGCACGTGCCGGCGGAGCTGCATGGGAAAATCAGCGCCATCATGTTCAATCTGGGCTACCTGCCAGGCACGGATAAGACGCTGATCACGCGCACTGAGACGACGATGATAGCGGTACAGGCCGCGCTGGAGCTGCTGCGGCCGGGGGGGCTGCTGACCATCGCCGTGTACCCCGGGCATGAAGGCGGGGCCGAGGAGGGGCGCAGCATCGCCGCGTGGGCTGCGGGGCTGGAGTCGCGCCGCAACGAGGTGCAGCACCTGCGCCCGATCAACCGGTCCGCCTCGCCACCGGAGCTGTGGGTGGTGTGGAAGAGGGGATGAGGTACGATGGGCACTCGTCAGAGGCACAGCAAACACCCTGGTGCAGGCCCAATTCCAAACCGATAGACAAAAAACGTCAGGCTGCTGGGGCGGCATGGCGGGTTGACTCGCAAGCCGTGGGTGTTGGCGGAGCGCTGATCGACAGGCAGGAGTGCCTGTCGTACTTCCGAACTGCGACATCGCCGGCAGAGCATCAATGTCTGCCTATCTTCCTTTTCCTCTTCCTCCTCCCGGAAGGCTGCAAACCAAGGGAGGAGAAGGATTCTCCGCACCACAGACGCAGCCGAAGAAAAGTATAGATACGTTTGTGTGGCATGGGCACTCCCTGGCCCGAGGTACTTGCAGAAACGTACTTCACGGCCTAGCTGAACGCCACGCGCCATGGCCAACCTCGACTACCTCAGCATCCTCTCCGTGGCCGTGCCGGTGTATCTCACGATGGGGGCCGGGGCGCTGGCACGACGCACGGGGCTGCTGAAGCCGGAGGCGGACACCAGCCTCATGAAGCTCTCGGTGATGATGCTGACGCCCGCGCTCATCATCGAGCGCGTGGTGGGAAACCCGGCCGTGATGCGCCTGCCGCCGGTACTGGTGGCCGCAGGGCTGGGCTATGCGCTGGTGGCGCTAGGAATCGCCTTCACGTATTTCGTGGCGCCGCTGGTGGGGCTGAAAAAAGGCGAAGGCCGCCGCACCTTCAGCGTGGCCTGCGGGCTGCAGAATTACGGCTTTGTGGCCATCCCGATTGTGACGGCCCTGTTTCCAGACAAGGGAACGCTGGGAGTGCTCTTCACCTTCACGCTGGGGGTGGAGCTGGCCTGCTGGACGGCCGGGGTGGGCCTGCTGACGGGGCTGGACAAGGCACCCTGGCGGCTGGCGCTGAATGCGCCGGTGCTCACCATCCTGACCTCCCTCCTGCTGAACTTCACCGGTCTGCATGCGCATGTGCCGCAGGTGGCGCACAACACCTTCACCATGCTAGGTGCCTGCGCGGTGCCGCTGGCGGTGCTGCTGATCGGCGCGTCCATCGCCGATCTTTGGGGACAGGGGGCCATGCAGTGGAAGGTGGCCATCGTGAGCCCGATCCTGCGCCTGGGCATCATCCCCGTGGCCTTTCTGCTGGCGGCCTACCACCTGCCCATCAGCCTGGAGCTGAAACGAGTGATCGTGGTGCAGGCGGCCATGCCTTCGGCGGTGTTTAACATCATGATCGCACGCCTCTACGGCGGCCATGCCTCCACCGCCGTGCAGGTCGTCATAGCCACCACCGTCGTGAGCTGCATCTCCACGCCTCTCGTCATCGCCTGGGGTCTGAAACTCGTCGGCGCATGAATCTTCCCTGGTATCTGCTCTTCCCGCTCGGCTCCGCCATCGGCTACGCGATCGCTTCCTTGCTGCTGAAAAAGGCGCTGGTGGAGGGCGCGCACCCGATGGCGTGCTTTCACATCAACAACTGGACAAGCACGCTGGCGTTTTTTCCGCTCGTCTTCTTTGAGACGCAGCCTGTCTCCTGGGATCTCTGGTATGTGCCTGTCGGCCTGGGAGTGCTGTTTTTCACGGGCGGGTGGTTTACCTTCATCGCAATGCAGCGCGGGGATGTGTCGCTGGTGACGCCGGTGCTGGGGTCCAAGGTGGTGTTTGTGGCGCTGGGAGCCAGCCTCTTCATCGCGGGCAGCATGAAGCCGCTGATGTGGGTGGCGGCCATCATCACCACGGGCGGCATCTTTCTCATGAGCGCCACGGATTTCAAAACGCCGAAGGGCGCGCGCCTCGCGGGGCCGGTGGTGATGGCGCTGATCAGCGCGGCGCTCTACGCCTTTGCGGATGTGTTTCTGCAAAAATGGGCCCCCACTTTTGGTCCGAAGACTTTTCTTGCCCTCATGTCCGGCACGACCGGGGTGCTCTCGCTGCTGTCGATGACGCTGCTGCCCAAACGCCCGCCGATTCCCTGGAACCGCGCCACGCAGTGGTCGCTCGGCGGCAGCGCGCTGATCGCCGCGCAGTCGATGACGCTGGGTCTCTCGCTGGCGTATTTCAATGACGCCGTGGGTGTGAACGTGGTGTATGCCACGCGTGGCATGTGGAGCCTGGCGGTGGTGGCCGTGCTGGGGCCGCTGCTGGGAAATCGCGAGCGGCATGAGTCTGGCAAAGCCTACGGCATCCGTGTCGTGGCCGCGCTGCTGATGATGGCGGGGGTGATTTGTGCGGTGATCTCGCGGATGCAAAAGTAGCCCAGTTCCTGCGGAACGGGGAAGTTGTTGCAAACACCAACGCTTTGAAAATTTGCGCGATATGAATGCTGCGGAGCGCTCCCTTGTTGCAAGCAACAAGGCTACTTTCATTCCGCTCCAAGGCAGCCTTCGGAAATGATTTGATCACTTTTGCGCCGGGTTGTGTCTAAATTGCCGTTGTTCACCCTCAAACCCCCTGAATCTCATGCAAACGTCACTGCGCCTTCTGCTGGTCGTGTGGCTGGCAGTCTGGACAGGCACTCCGCTGATTGCGGCCACCACGTCCGGCACCAAGAAAAAGCAAGCCACTGCCGGGCAGAGCACTGCTGCAAAGAAGTCGGGGACGGAGAGCGATGCCACTCCCGCGAAGTCCACTGCGGCGAAAACCGACGCCAAGGACAAGGATGCCGCCAAAGCCAAGGCGGATGATGACGAAGCCGCCGCCACGCCGACGCATGCGCTGGTCTCCACGCTCAGCATCGAGGACATCCGCGGCTTTGAACAATATCCGAAACAGATCCAGAGCCTGGTGCAGAGCTGCCTCGCTCTCACGCATTTGGAGCTGGGCTACCTCTACGGCTCTCATGAGCCGAGCAAGGGCGGCATGGACTGCTCCGGCACCATTTATCATGTGCTGCACTTCCAGGGACTGAAGGACGTGCCGCGACAGTCTGATGAGATGTGCAACTGGGTGGACAAAAAATCGCAGCTCCACCTCACGCCCACGGCCACCAGTTTTGACAACGAGGAGTTCGCCGCGCTCAAGCCCGGCGACCTGCTTTTCTGGACCAGCCCCACCGAGACCACGCGCAAGCTGCCTGTGACCCACGTGATGGTGTATCTGGGCAAGCTCAAGAAGACCGGCAAGCGCATTGTCTTCGGCTCCAGCGACGGCCGCAGCTACATGGGCGAGCGCCGCAGCGGCGTGAGCGTCTTTGACTTCAGCCTGCCCCAACCCGGCAGCACCAAGCACTTCTACGCCTACGGGCCGTCTCCGGGACTGCTGCCGCCTGAGCCCAAGCCCATCGAGCCTGAGCGGCCGGTGATCGCGGCAGTGACACCAGCGGCTGTGACCAAGGAGATGCCGGTGGTGAAAGAGACTGCCGTGGTCAAAGAAGCATCGCCCCCAAAAGTGGTTGCATCTGTGACTCCGAAGACGTCTGCACCGAAGGACTCGCCAGTCGCTGCGACCAAAGAACCGGCTGAGCCCAAGGAAGAAGTGCGCAAGGCTGTGGCCGTCACCACCGACACACCGCTGGAATCTACGGCGAAGAAAACTGCCGTCGTAGAGAGCAAGGCCGACGCTCCCGCCAAGACCTCCACCACCTCCAAACCCAAAGCTGCGACGACCAAGAAACGCAGCACCACGGTGGCGACCTCAACCACCCGCCGTCGCACACCTGGGGCTCCGCCGAAGAGTGCCTTCGAGCAGAGAGTGGACCGCGCGGTGAGTTCGGTGAGAAGGTTTTTTCAGCAGTGAGAGTTACGAATAACCTGGATGCCATAAAAGTCCGAGTTAGAGCCGTCAGCAAACCAGCCAATAGGCTGCCGAGCGGAAACATCTGGACCAACCCATGAGGAATCATGACGAACTTCGTCCCTGCCAAGCCAGCGCTGCGTCGCGGCGTCGTACGTGCCCCGAGTCGCGTACCACAACTCCGCTTCAGCAGCCTGTGCATCAGTGAGGAGGTAAAGCCGATAATAGTAGTGACGACCAAGCTCATCCATGTCGTGGAATACGAACCATGCCTTTTGGCCATCATACTCTGCCAACCCATGCAATGGACCATCCCACCAGTCGAAATGCCAGAGGAAGTGCACCCGCGTCTCGTCTAATCGAGAGAGCATATCGAGTCCGTGCGGAATAGGTTGTTGGTTTTCGTTCACGAGATGGATGGTGATGCCTAAGCTTCAAACAGTGCTAAAGTCTGAGTCAGGGGAGACAGAAGCATCATGCACCACGCTGACCACACGGCCGCGAACAGCTTGTGCTTTGACCCAGCCGTTGATCTTTCCCAGGTTATTGCCGATCAGAAACTCGTCGCCGCGAATCTCCCGCACCAGATGCAGCAGGTAGCTGCGCTGCCACTGCACGAGCACCACGTCATCGACCTTCACCTCACGCGCATCCACCGGAGACAGCGTGACCAGATCTCCGCTCTCAATCCGGCCCCGCATGGAGCCGCCTTGAGGGCGAATGTGCGCGTCCTGTCCGGCGGACAGTTGTTCGAGTGCTTCATTGACCCAGCCCATAGGTGCTTTGATGTATGAGAGAGATGGTTATGGCACCTTATGAACTTTCACATGTTCAAATTCAGCCAATCGTCCGCCAGAGCATGAGACAGGTGGCCACAGAAGCCACAACAACGGCTTCGTTTACGATCACGTACCCAGCGGCGGGCTGTTTGAAAGCCGGGTAGTCGATGAAAGCCCGCGTGAGAATTAGCCCCTGCGGAATAATGGCCAGAATGAGCAAGGCCCATGTCCGATGCGGGAGAACAGCCACCCCAAGCAAAAGGAAGCATTGGATGTAAAGGATATGAATATCGATTTCTTGGAAAATGCGCTTCATGCCAAAGATCATTTGCTGCCTTCAACAAATCCAGAACCCACCGATGACAAACCAACCGGCGATTGCGGGTATATCGAGCAGAAATGACCAGATCATCCAAGTAGTGCTCACCGCCAAAGCACGCCGCTTGTTGGTCAGCCGCCGGTCGTAGAAAAGCATGATGAGCAAGAGCCATTCGATCATGCGCAGCGGTATCAGTCCAAGCAGGAAAAGAGGACTGCCCAGTGCAGGCGTGATCATGTGCACGTACGGATAGCCAAAGGCGATTCCAATAATCGTCCGCGTCAGCCCAATCACGAACCACTGGGATGGATTCTTCTTGTAGCACTTTGAGATCAGGTGGGCGGCAATGCAGTATCCCACCAGCTTGGTGACGCCGAAGGCTATTGCCCCGAGTTCTGGATGGTCCATTCCGGCTGGCATAATAGTGTAGTTGAACGGGTTTCGGTTAGACGGTGTGCCGCATTGTTCACTGATAGCTTCATGAAGAGAGGCACTTTCGTCCTGGGCTACTTGCTGATCGGCTTCTCATATGGGCCCAAAGGATCTGAACTTTCGCTGTCTTTGATGCGCTTCAAGAGAGCTGCGTCCGGTTCGTAAACACCTTTGTCGTGCTCGTAGGCCAGCCAACGTCCGGTCTTCTTGCTTTTGCCGACATGGATCTGTCGAGGGCTTTTGTCATCACCGGCTCCAAATGACATATTCCATTCCACTTTCGAACCGTCTTTCGGATCTTTGGCTGTTGCAGGAGGGTTTGCTGCAGCCTTCCAGTAGGCCTCATTAGAAGCAGCCCGCTCTTTCAGGCGGAAATCCTTGTTGTGCCGCTGGCACCAAAAGGTCTCCAAAATGACGCCGGACATGTCATCGGGATGATGAAACCCGAGCTTGTTCATGTACTGCGCCAACGGCCCACCTCCCCAAAGACCCCACTCGTTCCGCATCCACATGCCAAGTCCGAAATGGTACTCGATCATTTCATCTTCAGCCTTCATGGCGTCAATCTTCGCCAGCTCATCCTTTGGAAGCAATTTTTCCAACCGCTGATGTGCTTCTTCCAGAGTCTTTGGAGGTGGCATTTCCGCCTTCTTTGCCTGCACTTGAGCAGGCTGCTTTTCTGGTGCTGCCTTCTTCTCATCGGCAAACAACAGGCTGCCGGCAGCCAGTAGAAAAATGAGAGTGGTGATGCGCCTCATAAGCTAAGTCGCCTTTGCATTGTGCTCCACCAACCAAGCGTGACATCTTTCAAGAATGATCTGGTGTATATTGGATCGATCAGCACCATTCCAATACCACTGAACAGGCTCCTGCTGCAAGTCATCGTAGGCCCAGCGGAGGAGATAGAAGTCGTAAATGTCTTGCTGATAATCTTCAGCTATGCACAAATCACATAGCAGTCGAAGAGATCCCTGCATCAATGATGGTTGAACCACAATGTCCAAGACAAGGTCTTTGGCATAGGCGGAAATGGCAGCAGCCCCGACTGGAATGGATATATCCAACTCTCGAAGAGCCTTCGTGGCATAATCACGAACCTCAAAGGTAGTGAACGGTGGGATAAGACCCGCGAGAATCCGCAGTGACGGCGAATCGTAGCCCTGGCACAGAGCCTCCAACGCCCACTCGACACAATCTGATGCTTCACCTCGATGGGTGCCGCAGAACATGATGACCTTGCCGGGCAAAGAGTGCATGTACGATATTGAATTGGACTGTGCGAAAAAGTTTACAGAACGCGTGATTTGAATGCCCGTATATATCACGTTCTCACCTCAGCCACTCATCCCGATGCTCCGCCACGAAAGCATCGTCATTCAAATGCGGGTAGGCGACATAGACGCGGTCGATTTCTTCCATCTGGCCGGGGCTGAGGGATTCGTGTTCGTCGAGGCACCAGAGACCCTCCAGCAGGCCCTGGCGGCGGAGGACTTCGTGGAGGCCGGCGATGCAGCCGTGGAAGGCGTTGGCGGAGTCGAAGAAGGCGGCGTTGGCGTCGGTGACTTCGATGCCGAGGCGCAGCAGGGCGGAGGTGGCTTCGGCGTTGCGGCACTGTTCCAGAAGCTGCACGGCGCGCTGGGTCCACACGGACCAGTGGCCGAGGAGGCCGCCGACGATGCGGCGCTCTTTGCCGCCGACACGATAGGGCGTGAGGAAGTCGGCGACGATGTTGTCGTCGTTGCCGGTGTAGAGGGCGATGTCATCGCGTTCGGCTTCGATGACGGCGCGGACGACATCGAGGGTCTGGTAGCGATTGAAGGGAGCCATCTTGATGGCGACGATGTTTTCGATCTCGGCAAAGCGTCGCCAAAAAGAGTAGGGCAGCACGCACCCGCCGACGCTGGGCTGCAGGTAGAAGCCGACGACGGGCAGGACCTGCGTGACGGCGCGACAATGGGCGATCATTTCATCCTCGGTGGCGGTGCGCAGCGCGCCGAGGCTGAGGAGTCCGGCGTGGTAGCCGAGACCGCGCAGCAGCTCGGCCTCCGCCACGGCCTGCGGTGTGGCACCGCAGATGCCGCCGATGCGCACGAGGTAGCCGGGGGCGCGGTCCATCTCTTCCTTGGCCAGTTCGAGCACGGGTTTGAAGAGGCCGAACTTGGGATCGCGGATGGCGAACTGGGTGGTGTGCACGCCGACGGCGAGGCCGCCGACTCCGGCGGCGATGTAGTAGCGTGCGAGTGCGCGCTGGCGGCGCTCGTCGAGCTTTCTCTGCGCGGTGAGCGCGAGGGGATGCGCAGGGATGGCGATGCCGTGCTGGAGCGTGGGGCGAAAGTCGAAGTTGTTCATGCTGTTTTGCTTCGCATGCTGACGGCTCAACCTTTCATCTCTCCCCATGCTGCGCCATCTTCTGTTTTCGCTTTTTGCCGTCGCCACTGCTCTTCCAGCTGCGGACGAGTTTCCACTGGTCCCCGCGCAGGAATGCCACCCGCGCGCCGGCCTTTCAAATTTCCTGGCCAAGGCAAACACCCCGGGCGCTGAGGTGAAGATCGGCTACCTGGGCGGCTCCATCACGGCGCAGAACGGCTGGCGGCCGAAGACGCTGGCGCACTTCCAGAAGGCGTACCCGCAGGCGAAGTTCAGCGAGATCAATGCGGCGATCGGCGGCACGGGCTCAGACCTGGGGGTTTTCCGCCTGAAGCAGGATGTGCTGGATCAGAAGCCGGACCTGATGTTTGTGGAGTTCGCCGTGAATGACGGCGGTGCCGCGCCGGAGCAGATCTTCCGCTGCATGGAGGGCATCGTGCGCCAGACATGGAAGGCACTGCCTGACTGCGACATCTGCTTTGTCTACACGATCACGGAGGCGCTGGTGCCTGCGATGCTGGAGGGCAAATTCCAGCGCTCGGCGAGCGCGATGGAGAAGATCGCGGATCACTACGGCATCCCGACCATCCACATGGGCATGGAGGTGGCAAAGCTGGCCAAGGAGGGCAAGCTGGCGTGGAAGGCCAAGCTGCCGAAGACGGACGAGGAGAAGAAGGCGCTGGAGGGGAAATTTGTCTTTGCCCCGGACAGCGTACACCCGCACCCGGAGACGGGGCATGAGCTGTATCTGGCGGCCATCGTGCGCTCGCTGGAGCCCATCACTGCCGCCTCCAAGAAGACCGGCCCGCACACGCTGGGGGCACCCTTCATCGCCACGAACTATGAACAGGCCAAGCTGCTGCCGATCACGGCTGCCACGCTGTCCCCCGGTTTTAAGCTGCTCGATTCCAAGACAGATGACTTTGGCAAGCGCTGGGCCAACCGCATGACGGCACTGCACAAAGGCAGCCAGCCCGGAGACACGATCACCTTCAAGTTCAAAGGCACCCGCTGCGCCATCTATGACATCGTGGGCCCGGACTGCGGGCAGGTGAGCGTGACGCTGGATGACAAGCCGGCGAGCTTTGTGCCGCGTATCGACGCCTACTGCACCTACCACCGCCTGAGCACGCTCATGATCGGCACGGATCTGGAAGACAAGGAGCACACGGTGAAGATCGTGATCGACTCCAAGGAGCTGGACAAGGCCGCCATCCTGGCCAAGAACGGCAACAAGATCGACAAACCGGAGCGCTTCGCCGGAACCAGCTTCTACCCTGGGGCGATCCTGCTGGTAGGCGAACTCGTGCGATGAGCGGTCTCGCTCCTTGGTATATAGTGCTCAATAGACTAAGATAAGTTCGAGTTAGGTGAGTACTTATGCTTTACCAATGCTGCTCGTACCTTGCCATTTATCAGTTCCGAACATTGTTCTGCGCTGAGTATTCGGTGAACAGCTGTTAAGAGTCGTTTAAAGTCTGATTCAATGTCCTAGGTCAAGGGAAGGCGTACTGTTATGGAATTCATAGCCAGTCCGTTTTTCTATGAGCCACGACCCTGCCCGCGTCGAGCAGCTCTTCAATGAGGCGCTCGAACGTGCGAACCACATTGAACGCCATGTTTTCCTCACAGCAGCCTGTGGGAAAGACACGGCATTGTGGAATGAGGTCTGGGACCGGCTGCGAAACCACTCCGGCGATGGTGGCCGGCAGCGCCGGACGCGCGGGATCCGGGTGCCGAAAGCGCCCGCCAGCGGCCACCTGGGAGAAAAGCCGGGAGACATGATCGGCCCGTACCGGCTGCTGCAGGTCATTGATGACAGCACCAGCAGCACCTTGTGGATGGCAGAGCGGAATCAGCGCGTGGCGGAGTTTGTGGCCATCAAGATCGTGGCCGCAGCCGCCAATGATTTCCTGATCCGCTACGAGGCGCAGAAGCATGCGCTGGCGCTGCTGGACCACCCTGACATCGCCCGGCCTCACGCCTGCGGCATGACTCCGGCTGGCAGGCCCTATCTCGTGACCGAGCTGCTGCATGGAACGCCCATCACGAAGTTTTGCGATGACCAGAAGCTGTCGCTCCTCGCGCGTGTGCGGCTTTTCATCCAGGCCTGTGATGCCATCCATCACGCCCACCTCAAAGGTGTAGTGCATGCAGACCTGCAGCCGTCCAACATCCTGGTCAGATGGGGGGACCAAGGGCAGCCGGTGGTGAAAGTGACGGACTTTGGCATCGCCAGGGCGATGAACTATGCCCTCGTGGCCCCAACTGGCCAGCTGCGGGCGCCAGTGGCCTACTTCTCGCCGGAGTATGTTTCGGTAAAATCGATCGACGCCCGCACAGACATCTACGCGCTGGGCATGCTGCTGTACGAGCTGATCACCGGCCGACTGCCCATCCCCGCGCCCAAGGCCGCCGCAGAGCACCTGAATGAGGTGAAGAAGGTCGTGTGCGAGACACTCCCGGAAAAGCCATCCGCCCTGATGCGCTCGCTGCCAAAGGCCCAGCTCACCGGACTGGCCCTGAACCGCAAGGAGAGCACGGCCGCCTACCCTGAGCTGCTGGAGGAGCATTTCGACTGGATCGTCATGCGTGCCCTGGAGAAGCGCCCTGAAAGCCGCTACGTCACCGTGGATGCCATGGAGAATGACTTCCTGCCCTACCTCAAGGAAGCGGCAGCCAAGGAAGAGAAACAGGAGCTCCAGGGCACTGCCTTTGGCACTTTCATCAGCGAGCACCGGGCGTGGTTCGCACTCGCGGCCGTGATGGTGCTGCTGCTGACGTGTGCCATGGCAGTCATGGGCTGGCTGATGGTGAAGGAAAAGCAGGAGGAGCTGCGCGTGTCCACCAAGCGGAAGACCGAGTCCTACTCCATGACCGCGCGGTTTCTGCAGGAGATGTTTGCCCTCCTGACGCCGGAAGCGGTGAAGGGAAAGGACACCACGCTGGTGAAACGCATGCTGGACGCTGGTGTCGAGCACCTGGACTCTCTGGCCGCAAACCCTGAATCCGGGGCCCGCGTGCAGGAGACGATCGGGCTGACCTATCTGGCACTGTCACAGCCGCAGGACGCGCAGCGGCAGCTCCAGGGGGCGCTGGAGAAGCGCAAAATCGCACTCGGGGGCGCACATCGCGACACCCTGCGGTCCATGCGGCAGCTGGCCACAGCCATGAAAGCCGAAGGCCGGTTTGTAGATGCGGAAACACTGCTGCGCAAAACCCTGACCGCCCAGCAGAAGACCCTGGGCCCGGACCACCCTGACACCTTTGTGACGATCTCCGTGCTGGCCGCAGTCTGCGACGAACAGGAGAAGCATGTGGAGGCTGAGACTTTGTTTCTCAATCTCTACCAGGCCCAGAAACGTGTGCTCGGTGCGGATCACCTGGACACTCTCGCGACACTGGGTGAGCTGGCGAACTCCTACACCCAGCAGAACCGGCATGCCGACGCCGTGAAGAGGCGTGGCGAACAGCTGGAAGGAATGCGCCGGGCGCTGGGTGCCAGCGACCCGCGCACCCTCGTGACGATGAACATCGCCGCGCAGGCCAGTGAAAAGGCGGGCCTGCCCTCGGAGGCGGAGAAGCTTTATTTCGGGGCGCTTGAGATCATGAACAAGTCCCTGGGAGTGGAACACCCCGACACCCTGGTGCAGGCAGATCAGGTGGCCCAGATGCTGGGAAGACGTGGGCGGCATGCCGAAGCGCTGCGGCTCCACCACGAATGTCTGGACGCGAGACGCCGTGTGCTAGGCCCGAAGGACCCGCAGACCCTGCTCTCAATGAGACATCTGGCGAACGAGTATGAGACACAGGGCAGGCATGCTGAAGCCGAGGCCTCCCAGCAGCAGGTGCTGGAGATATTGAAAACGGCTTTCCCTCCTGAGCACCCTGAAATCCTCATGCAGATGGACACTGTCGCACAGGCCTATGATGCGCACGGACGCTACGCCGAGGCTGCAAGCCTCCGGCAGCAGTCGCTGGCGGTGAGACAGCGCGTGCTGGGCTTCAGCCATGTGCAAACGCTGCGCTCCATGCAGAGGCTGGCCACCTCTCTCGATGCCGCAGGGGAGCACGCACAGGCCACCGCGCTGCAGCTCGAAACGCTCGAAACCATGAAAACGGCCTATGGCCCGGGAGACCCCGATGTGCTGGCGCAGATGCATGCCATGGCTGCAATGCACGAACGCCGCAGCGAGCATGACCAGGCTGAAAAGATCTACCTCGATCTGCTGCAGATCCAGCAGCGTGTCCTTGGTGCCGGGCATGCAGAAACACTCGCCACCTTGTCCGGCCTGGCCGAAACGTACCGCCACGCCGGCAGAACGGAAGAGGCCGAGGCGCTGTATCAGCAGGTGCTGGACCTCCAGCGCAAGCGCACCCCTGCAGACGCCGCCGGCCTGGCCGCAGCTGCGGCTGATCTGGGGAGCCTGTGGCTGCAAAAGGGACTGTCTGCCAAGGCGGAACCGCTTCTCAGGGACTGCCTGGAACAGTGCGTCCAGCAGCAGCCTGAACATTGGCTGCGCTTCAACGCCGAGAGCCTGCTGGGCGGGGCTCTGCTGCAGCAGAAAAAATTCGCCGAAGCCGGCCCGCTGCTGCAGTCCGGCTACGAAGGGCTGAATGCACGTGCAGACATGCTCGCGCCGCAAAACCGCTTTCGCCTGCGCAGCGCGATCGAGCGGCTGGCCCAGTTCAGCGATGCCACCGGCAACGCCGTCCAGGCAGCTCAATGGCGGCAGAAGCTTGCCGAGTTTGATCAGCCCCGTGGCGGCTCCGGCGCTCCCAAACTCAGCCTGAGCTTACGCTGAAAGTGACCGGCACTGTCTGCATGGACAGCCGAAAGCAAGGGACCGCCCTGATACCGCCCAAGCCAGGCGACGGAATTTTTTGAGCTGCCTGCGTTTACGCCTCTGCCTCATCACGACGACACAGCCGGTCGCCCCAGAAGGTGGCGACGAGCAGGCTGCTGAGCGCGAGGAGCGCCAGACCATTGAGCACATGGAAGTTGGTGACCCAGAAGCTTTT
This sequence comes from Prosthecobacter fluviatilis, assembly GCF_042655725.1. Lineage (GTDB taxonomy): Bacteria > Verrucomicrobiota > Verrucomicrobiia > Verrucomicrobiales > Verrucomicrobiaceae > Prosthecobacter > Prosthecobacter fluviatilis. The sequence goes on along the minus strand of NZ_JBHSMQ010000014.1, from coordinate 101,937 downwards.
GCCGGTGAGGATCACAAAAATGCCCAGCGCCACCTGCACCGTGGGCATGAAGAGCAGCAGGGTGGCGACGGGGCGCATCTGCGGCAGGGTGACGAGCCAGCGCCGCGCACGCGCAGCGACGAAGATGATCAGCACCGCAACGGTGAAGCCCCAGTACTTGTGGGCAAACAGCAGAAACACATCCTGCGGCTGGAACGACGGCAGCCACTGGCCCTTGGTGGTGAGAATATCGCTCGCAGCCAGATGTGTGCGCTGCGTGTGGCGCAGACTGGCCCCCAGGACCAGCTGCGCGAAGACGCAGAGGAACAAGGCCAGCGACCAGAAGCGCGCGCGTGCGGCTTCTGTGAGGCTGAGCAACAGCCGGCCCTCAGTCCAAGTGCGCGACGAGGCAAAAGCAATGAACACGAGGACACAGTAAAAGATCTGCCCCAGCATCCCATGGACAATGCCGAATTTGTCCGACATTTCCTGGACGCGAGCCCCCCCGAGAGCGGCCTGAATCATCACGAGCATGAGGCTCAGAGTGGCGAGTCCGCGGAGCAGCACCCATTTTCTCCCGATCCATGTCATCGTCAGCCAGGTGAATCCCAGAAAAGCGATCAGGACGGCGACCGAATAGACCCGCAATTTGATCAGGATGAAAAAGCCGATGCCGCAGAGGATGATGCTCACAGCCTCGACCAATGCCGGTTTGTTTTTGAAGAACTGCCAGAAGTACATGCCCAGAGCGAGCCAGCCAATCGTCATCCCGATCCAGCGGTGCCCATGCTCCAGCAGCAATGCGGGTACCTTGTACCAGCCTTCAGGGTTGATCTTGCCGTAGCACAACGGCCAGTCAGGCACCGCAAGGCCGACGTCTTCCGTGGTCACCGCAGCCCCCCACCATATCAGAACGATGCCGACGGCGAGTGTGAACAGGGCATAACGATGAAAGGCGCGGGAGGGCATGACAGTCAGATCAGGAACGCGCGGCGAAAGCAAAAGGGCAAAATAATGAGGTCATTATTTTGCCCTTGGGTTCTGCCATCCGGAGGGATGGAAATTAATGAGCAGCAGGCTTGGCAGCGGCGGCATCAGCAGCGTCGGCCTTCTTTTTGGCGGATTCAGACTGCTCCTTGGCCCAGGCGTCGTATTCGGCGGCGGGGACTACTTCAAGAATGGCCTTCATCTGGGCATGGCCGGGTCCGCAAAGCTGACCGCAGATGATGTCCCATGAGCCTTCCTTGGTCGGCTTGAACCACATGTGGGATTTCACGCCTGGAGTGGCGTCCTGAGCGGCACGCATCGGCACGAGCGCGAGGTTGTGAATCACATCCTTGCTGGCCACGTCCACGATGACCGGACGGCCGACGGGGAGCTTCATGGTGCCGGGGTTGACGAAGTCGTCCTTGCCATTGGGGTCATGCAGGTCCTTGCCCATGGTATTGGTGGCTCCATCCACGTTGCGCAGATCCCAAGTGCTGAGCATCATGTCGGTGCCGGGGTATTGAAAATTCCAGAGGAACTTCTCGCCCAAGGCGCGCATACGGATGGTGTCGGGGGAGGTGGGGTACTCGTCAGCCTGGCGGGACCAGAGCGGGAAGGCGAAGCCGAGCAGCAGAATGGCTTCAACGATGACGACGCCGATTTCGATGTGGGTCGTCGCGTGGCCGCGGAAACCATGGTAGTCGGCCTTTGCTGTTTTCTTCTGGCGGAAGCGGTAGAAAGCGATGGCAAGGTAGATGGACCAGCCCACGCCGAGCACGACCATGAACCAATGGACAAAACCCAGCATGTGGTCAACCAACCCCCCGTGTTCCGAGGCGTTTGCGGTCTGGCCCAGCCAGACGTTGATGGAATCGATTTTCAGTGACATAAGCGAGAGAAGAGAATCAGACGGCGGTAAGGGAAGGGTGGGAGCGCTGGCGGCGCACAAAGAAATAAACAAAGGAGGCCGCGCAGAGGAACATGAAGGCCAGCACGCCAAGCATGAAAAGAATGGCGAAGCCCTGGGCCTGGCCAACGAGGCTGCCCTTGTCTGCCATGCAGGTGGCGCAGGCGAGGATGGAGGATGGTGATGCGAAAATCATGGCTCAGACGATGATGGTGCGCATTTTCCTGACGAGATACCACACCCCATAGGCCAGGAGGGCCAGGCAGAGCAGGCCCGCATAGTTTTTCAGGGGCGCAGCACCGGCGGCGGCGGCTTCCTCAGGCATGAAATGCATCCACAGCCAGAACGCGGCGTCGCACAAGATGGCGAAGACGAGAAAGACGATGTGGAAGTGCTTGAGCGACATGACCGGTGTGAGAGAAGGATTTTACTGCTGCTCAACAGGGGCGTAGAAGCCCTTGAACTGAAGCGGGTCGTCGTGGGAGAAGATGAAGAGCGCGAAGAGCACCACAGCGAGGACGACGGTGAAAACGAGGATCTTGTAGATCATGCTGCGCTCGTGATTGAGGTGCATGAAGATCAGCGCAACGAGGGTGGCCTTGATCGTCGCCAAGATCATGCCGACGAGGATGTTCAGGCTGTGCGTGGGCAGCTCAACATAGGAGAGCCACACGGTGGCTCCGCTGGCGAGGATCAGGATGCCCCCGATGATGAGGTACCATTTGATCGATTTCTGAATTGCTTCGACGTTGTCGGCCATGGCAGTGAAAAGGTGGGGGATTACAGGAGGTAAAGCAGCGGGAAGAGGAAGATCCAGACGAGGTCAACGAAGTGCCAGAAGAGGCCGCCGACTTCGACGCGGTTGGCGAGATGCTCGGGATCCTGGCGGAGGCGCTTGCCGTCAAAGGCCAGGAAGTAGAGCAGCACCAGGGCACCTGCGATGACGTGCAGGCCGTGGAGGCCAGTGAGCGTGAAGTAGATGGCGTAGTAGGTGTTCAGCTTGGGCGTGAAGTTGGAGAAGAAAGTGATGTCTTTTTTTTCCAGAACCACGGTGGGGTGGTGCGCATGAGCGTCACCATGACCTTCGGCAGGAGCGTGGGCTTCAGCTCCGTGCTTGTCACCGTGAGCCTCGCCAGCGGCGGGCGGAGTGGCGGAATGCAGCTTGAAGAAAAGCGCATCTTTCTGAAGTGTGGCGGAGCGGCTCTTGTCACGAGTCGGGTAGTCCTTCTCGAACTTGGAGATGTGGTGGTCGCGGTTCTCCACGAAGGCTTTCTGCCAGGCTTCACCCAGATAGCGGTGATCAAAGGCGAGGGACTTTTCCGACTGTGCGACGCCGCGGGCGTCCACGCCATCGACTTCGAGGGTCATCTTGTCATCGGCCAGCTTGCCGGTGGCGGTGGTGCCGTCGCGGAAGGTGATGGTGGTGTCGGTGTAGCCAAAGATTTCAGAGGGCTTGGCAGTGATTTTGACCGGAGCGGTGGCAACGAGCTTGATGGATGCGCTGCCCTTGTTCGCGGCGGCGGCTTTCTTGACTGCTTCAGCGCGGAGAGCCTCGAAAGAAGCTTCGTCCAGGCTGATTTCCTGACCGCCTTCAGTCTTGAACTTGGGTGCCGTGCCTTCAATCAAGGGAAGAACATGGGAGACAGGGTCGGCGTTCACAGCGCTCGTCTTGAGCGGAATGGTGAGGTTGAACTCGCTCACGCCGTCAAACTTCACCTGGTAGCCATGGGGAAGGTGCCCAGTAAGAAGCGTGCCGTCGGTCAGCTTGACCGCGTAGTGGGCAAACTTGGCCTTGTACTCAAGGGACTTGTTGAACATGAAGACACCTGCACAAATCACGGTGATGGCCATGTTGATGCGGTACCAGCCGAACTTGCGCAGCTTGAGCATGGCCCAGGCCATGACCACCGTGACGGAGGAGGCGATGAGAACCACGGTGTTGATGAAGCCGAGGGTCACGTCCAGATCATGCACCGGCCATGGATAGTCGGCACCGACGCGGAGGAAGATGTACGCGGAGAACAGGCCGCCGAAGAGCATGACTTCCGAGGCAAGGAAGAGCCAGATGCCGATCTTGGCGTTGTAAAGACCGGTGTCTGGACGGGCGTGAACGGTGTAGGGGATGTCCATTGAAGTAGTCGCGGTGCGCGGTTGGAAGTTCGCGGTTTAGTGATGAGCCTGTGCTTTTTCAGCGATGGCCTTGGGGTCAGGTTTGCCGGGCTCGGACTCCCACTGCGGGTAGAAATCGGAAGAGTGGCCAGGAACGCTGTACTCGTAGGGGCCGCGATGGGCGACTGGGTCGAACAGGAAGTTGCCATGCGGAGGCGGTGTCGGCGTGGCCCACTCCATCGTGGTGGCGTTCCATGGGTTGTCGCTGTTGGACTTTTTGCCGCCCTTCAGGCTGAACCAGAAGTTGATGATGAAGGGCACCTGACCGAGGGCGAGGATGAAAGCCCCGACGGACATGACGATGTTGAGGGACAGCATGTTGTCCGGGATGTCGAGGCCGAAGAAGGCGCCGACTTTGTGGGTCAGAGACGTCGTCCAGTGGGACATCCCGCTGGTGTTTTCAAAGTACTTGCCGCCGTCATACCAGCGACGGTGGAAGCCGGCCATGCCCTGCACAAACATCGGGGCGAAGACCAGGTTCATGCCGAGGAGCGAAGGCCAGAAGTGGAGCTTGCCCAGCTTGTCGTTCATGAAGCGGCCGGTGAATTTCGGGAACCAATGATAGACGCCAGCGAAGAGGGCGAAGATGGTGCCGGGGGCGACAACGTAGTGGAAGTGGCCGATCACGTAGTAGGTGTCGTGCATGGCGAGGTCGATGAACGAGAAAGCCAGAGGCAGACCCGTCAGACCGCCGATGCCGAACATGGGCAGGAACGCGGAGGCAAAGAGCATCTGCGTGTTGAAGCGAATGGAGCCGCCCCAGAGGGAAACCATCATGCAAGTCAGCAGCACCACAGACGGCACGGAGATGAGCACCGTGGTGATCTGGAAGTAGGTGGACATCATGGTGCCCATGCCGGTGAGGTACATGTGATGCGCCCAGACGAGGAAGCTGAGGAAGCCCAGGGTGAGCACGGAGTAAACCATGGACTTGTATCCCCAAAGCGGACGGCGGGCGTTGCAGGGAATGACGTCTGTCAGGATGGCGAAGGCCGGAAGGATGAGAACATACACCTCAGGGTGCGCCAGGAACCAGAACAGATGCTGGTAGAGCAGCGGGCTGCCACCACCGGAGATGTCCAGATGCTTGCCACCTTCCATCAGGCCGGTAGGCAGGTAGAAGGAAGAACCAAACACGCGGTCGGAAAGCTGCAGGATGGCCGCCACTTCAAGAGGAGGGAAGGCGAGCAGGAGGAGGAAGGCGGTTACAAACATGGCCCAGCAGAAGAAGGGCATCTTCATCCAGGAAAGGCCCTTGGTGCGCAGGTTGATGATGGTGGCGATGAAATTGACGGAACCCAGAAGGGAGGCGGAGATGTTGAAAACCATCGCGGTGAGCCACCAGGTGTGACCGTGGCTCCAGATGCTTGTGACGCCGATGTTGGCTGTGGAGGCCAGAGGCGAATACATCGTCCAGCCGGTCTGCACGGGGCCGGTGCCGACGAAGAAGCTGTACATCATCAGCACGCCGCTGATGAAGAAGAACCAGTAGCTCATCATGTTCAGCTTCGGGAACGCCATGTCGATGGTGCCGATCTGGAGAGGCATGACGAAATTGCCGAAGGCGGCAAAGCCAAGAGGCACAATGCCGAAGAACACCATGACCGTGCCGTGCATGGCGCCGAGCATGTTGTACAATTCGCCGTTCAACGAACCGTCTGCATTCAGCCAGCGGCCAAACATTTCCTCAAAGACGCCACCGATGACAGGCAGATGGCGGATGACATCCACCGCTGGCACGGGAAGGCCGGGATAGGCGATGCTCCAGCGCATGAGCAACATGAGGAAGAAGCCAAAGAGCAGGAACATCAGGCCGGTGAGGCCGTACTGCAGACCAATGGTCTTGTGATCGGTGGAGAAGATGTACTTCCAGATGAAGCTTTGTTCATGATGCCCGTGGGCATGATCGTCATGCGAGTGATCGTGGGCGTGAGTGGTGGCGGCGGCGCTCATAGGCTGGGTGTCAAAGGGTCAGAGGGGGTGGGCGTTCGCGAAGTCGAACTCGAAATCGGCGGTGGCCTTGCCGTCACGGACGGTGACGGTGTGGGTGATGCTTTGCGAAAATTGCGGATGCCAGGCTTCAATGACATAGTCACCATCAGCGAGCTTGCGCGGGATGGAAAAGCGTCCGTCGGTGCCTGAGACAGCACTGTGGGCACCTTCATGCACAAAGATCCAGGCGTTCATCCAGCGATGTACGTCACACTCGAGGCGGTAGATGCCGGGAGAACTGAAGGTCTTCACGTTTTCGTCCCCACGGGAAGGCTGGCCAAAGTTGTCGATGTTGGAGCCTTTGCCAAGCCCTTCGTATCGCGCGATGCGGATGTTGTGAAAAGTCAGGTCGCTGTTGTGAAAGCGGACTTCCTGACCGGCCTGGATCGATACCGTGTGTGGCACGAACTCGCACTTTGTCTGGTCGATCAGAGGCGCGGCAGGCAGGTTGCTGGCGCGCTGGCTGCCACGGACGGTGATCACCGCATCTGCCAGAGAACCGTCAGCGGCCACTTTCCAGGTGGAATCAACGATGTCTCCATGGCCGGTGCAGAAGGGATTGCCACCGACGTCGATGACCTTGCGAAGTTTCGCGGCATCAGCGCCCTTCAGAATCACTTTGCCAGTGATGCTCGGGACTTCGGCGATCTCCACCGCAGGAGCCAGCTTCACTTCAGCAGCGGCTTCAGGCGCCTTGCCGCAGCTTACGTTCGCGATCAGCATGACGGCTCCGAAGGCAGCCCAAGGTGCCTTGCGGGAGACGGTTTGCTTCACACGGGTCATTGCAGTTTGAAATTACTTGGCGGCAGGTGCGGCAGCAGTAGCGCCAGGGCCGGCTGGGATCTCACCAGGGATGTTCTTCTCAGCAAAGGGCTCCAGCTCGGCTGCAGTCCACTGCGAGGCACGCTTTTCTTCGTCACGCACCTTTTGCACCATTTCCTTGGTGATCATGGTGGCTTCGTTGCCCCAGGAATTACGGATGTAGGTCAGCACGTTGGCGAGGTCTTGGGAGGACATGGCGGCACCAAAGGCCTGCATGCCGCCGGGGGTGTTGAAGCCCTGGCCTTTGACCGTCACAGGACCCGTAAGGCCATGCTGCACGATGCGGACAAGGCGCTCGGTGCCGCCCAGGACGTATTCAGATCCGGCCAAGGGAGGGAACTGGCCGGGAAGGCCGCCGCCGTTGCCCTGATGGCAACCACCGCAGACGGAATAGCCGCTGGCGCCTTTTTTCATGGCCAGTGCGAAGGGGTCCAGCGCATCGCCAGCTCCGGCTCCGCCTGGACGGGGATCTCCGCCATTGGCAGCAGCGAAGGGATTGCTGACGTTGAAGCTCCAACCGCCAGTCATCGGACCGAGCTGACCGCCAGCGATGATGGCGACGATCATGAGAAGGAACATGGCCCACAGGGGTGCGGGCTGGCTTTGGGGAGCGAGATCTTCCTTCTCGCGCTTCACAGCACTGTGAAGGCGGTCGAGATCGGTGCTGTCAGGATGGGCGGGTGCGCTCATGGGGGCGTGCGGGGTCGCAAGAGGGGCTACTTTTTGGCGGGAGCGGCAGCGACGGCTGCAGACTGTCCGGGGACGGGGTAATCCTTTTTCAGGGAGAGAAGGTATTCGGCAAGGCGTTCGGCCTCAGGAGTCGGAACGATTTCATAACCGGCAGGCGGCGCGAACTTCTTCGGCAGTTTCACAGCATGCTCTGAAACAGGGCCCTGGATTTTCTGCAATTTGAAGAGGCCGGTGTAGGCAGGCATCGTGCTCCAGTCATGCACGGAACGCGGGGAGTAGAGATGCTGATAGATGGCGGCCTTGTCCTTGGCGCGCCAGCCGAAATTGGCGAGGTCCGGACCGACACGCTGGATACCGAGCAGGGCGTATTTCTCACCGAGGTAGTCACGCAGAACGCTAGGGCGTGCGGGTGCTGCAGGGCGTGCTTCCTGATCCTGTCCCCAGCCTTTGTACCAGCCATCGAGGCCGAGCTGAACCGGACGAATCATCTGGGTGTGGCACTGATTGCAGCCTTCACGGATGTAAACGAGCTGGCCCTGGCCATTGACGGGTGCGGGAGGGAAATAGCCTTCGACGCCGTCCTTGTCCTTGTCATAAGCGACGGGGGTGAGCTGCTCATACTGCATCGCCGGAAGGACGATGAGACACAGCCAAGGCAGGCCAAAAGAGGCGGCGAGACCGAGAATGAATGTGCGGAAGTTGGTCATGCGTGGGCTTCGTTAGGAAGGGCGTGATCGTCGTGGTCGTGTTCAAGCAGGGTCGGTGCCGAACTGCGGCGGCCAAGACCTGCAACCATGAGCAGAAGGTGAAGAAGGAACATGCAGTTTGAGAAACTGATGAGCGCCCAGGCCACTGCGCGGGAAACAACATAGGGGCGGGAATTGATCACATGATTCATGAAGGTCTGGTCCCAGTGCTCAGGATTGTTCAGATCCGCACCCTGCTGCCAGCCGGCCACGAGGCTCATGATGACGATGGTGCCGATGCCATAGACCGAGAACCAGAAGTGGTTGCGGATGAGACGGACGCTAAGCCACTCACAGCCGGAAAGACGCGGCACGATGTAGTAGATGGCACCAAAGACGCACATGCTGAAGAAGCCGTAGACGCTGACGGTCTGGAATGCGTACCAGGACTGCGTGAACTGCAGATTCGCTCCGGTCCAGAAGGCGGAATTCAGGGCAAGAACGAGGCCTGAGACAGGATAGAAGAGAGCTCCGAAGAAGATGAAGCGAAGCGTGGGGCTGGTGGCCACGGCACTGTGCTTGCCGATGGTGGTGAGGTGGTGGTTGAGACCGACAAGGCCCACAGGAATGAGGAGAAGGACCCCGGCGCAGGCACCGACGGAAGACATCCAGGCAGGCAGCGGGCCGCCCATGTATTTCTGCATGCCCGTCCAGCCGCCCAGAACTGCGAGGCTCCAGAAACCGGCGGATGCCAGCTGAGCCGAAGCAATCGGCTGTCCGGTGATCTTGGGAATGAAATAATAGGCTGCGCCGACACCGACGGGGACGAAGAACAGCAGGATCACTGCGTGGATGTACCAGGCATCAATGCCAGCACCGATGGCACCCAGGCCAGGCAGGCAATGAAGGGCGACGTTGGCGGTGATGAAGATCCATGGGAACCAGAAGCAGGCGCCAAGGATGTACCACGTGCTGACCATGAAGCCTTCAGGACGGAAGGCGCGGCCAAACATGCGGGCGATGGGCCAGGCATAGCAGAGGAAGCATGCCAGCAGCACAGGCCAGACAAACTTGGGCATTTCGAGCCACTCGATGGATGTGCTCTTTCCCATCAGCACGGCCACAATGCCGAAAGTGATGGTGATGTTCCAGAAGACGCCAGCGGTGATGAGGAGGCTTTTGCCGCCTTTGAGTTCCTGACCGGAACGGCGGGCCATGACCCAGAGCATCACGCCAAGGGCTGCCTGAACGCCCCAGCCATAGACGAGCGCATTGATGTGCGCAGGCTGCAGACGGCCGTAGGTGATGTAGGGGCAGTTTCCGAGGAACTCAGGCTCCACCAGCTTGATCGCGGCCAGAACGCCGAGAACGGTGGAGAGCATGAGCCAGAAGGCTCCGTTGGTGAAGAGGAAGAGCACAGGGCCTTTCACCGACTTGTCGATCGCCGCGCGGCGAAGGTTGTCGGCCTGAAGGTCTGTGTCAGGAGTGGCGGGAGTGGTCTGCATGACTTACTTGGGCGAAGCGGGTGCGGCAGGGGCGGAAGCAGGCGCTGCCGGAGCGGCAGGAGCCGGGGCGGAAGCCGCAGCGGCCTGTTTGAGCTGGGTGGGGGATCCTGGGACAACCTGGGTGCTCACTCCGGGTTTCTTAGCGCCGAGCGCAGCGAGGGTTTTCTCAAAAACCACCTTCTTTTTGGCGGCGTCATCCAAGCCGAGACTTGTCATATTCTTGGCCTGCGCGGCGAGAATCTCAGCAGTGTTGTTGCGGCGTTCCTGCTCACGCGGATCGAAGCCCTGCTTCGAGTCAGTGAGGGCCTGGATGAGGATGAAGAGCACGGCGAAGCCTGCAAAGGCCCCGAGCACCCACACAAAGGTGGCGCCGGCTTTTTTGGGTTGATCTGGCTGCGACATGGAAAAACGGGGGATCAGTTGATGACGTTCACGGACTCAATGAGGCGCGGGTCACGCCATGGATACAGGCTGTATTTGGCCAGGCCACGGAGGTAAAGGAAGCCCATGATGCCAAAGACGGCGCAGAAGGCGGCGATATCCTGAATCCAGGCATAAGGAACCACGACACCGACTCCAAGGGAAGGACCACGCTCAGGGATGACATTCCAGTAGATGTCCACGAGGTGCATGAAGAGGATCCAGAGACAGCCGAGGCTGATGACCACCGGGTTCTTTTTGCGCTTCTGCGAGAGCAGGAAAAGGAAGGGAACGATGAAATGACCCAGGAGGATGAAGATGGAGACAGCCTGCCATCCTTCCGTGTTACGGATGAGGTAGAAGCGGGTTTCTTCCGTGATGTTGGCGTACCAGATCAGGAAATACTGGCTGAAGGCGATGTAGGCCCAGAACACCGTGAAGGCGAAGAGCAGCTTGCCCATGAGATGGTAGTGCTCATCTGTGACCACCTTCTGCAGGTAGCCCAGACCGCGCAGCCAGGTGACGACCAAGATCGAGACCGCCATGGAGGCCCAGGCGCAGCCCGCGAAGATGTAAACACCCCACATGGTGGAGAACCAGCTGTAGTCCAGGCCCACGAGCCAGTCATAGGCGGCAAAGGTGACGGTCAGCGCGAAGGGCAGCAGCACAATGCAGGAGAACTGGCGGGACCAGATCGTGTGCTTGATGTCTCCATCCTGCTCCTGTTTGAGGGACTTGCCACGAAGGGTGCTGGCGATGAACCAGAGCACGAGGAAATAGGCGAAGAAGCGGGTGTACCAGGAGAATCCGGTGGGATTCAGGTTCATGTAACCAAACTTTGTGACCAGCACGTGCAGGTGGGGATTGGGCTCAAGGTGAACCTTCTTGCCATCACGCTCCACTTCGCCGCCATGCTCCACCATGTGATGCAGCGCCTTCTTGACGGAAATGTTTTCCGCTTTGGCGATCTGTGCAGCGTCACGATGATGGTTCATCCACTCATAGAGCGGAGTCTGCACAGCCGGGAGGAGCAGCGGAGAGGAAAGAATGGCCAGCGGGATGACCATGTTTGCCAGATTTTCCCAGAGGCGGCGCACTGCCACACCCCAGCTGGAGTTCGAAGCGCTGTGGAGCAGGATCCAGAAGCAGCCGCCAACCACGAAGGTGAAGCAGAAGAAGACCGCAAACAGCCAGGAGTAGGCAAAGGTGTCTGTGTTCTTGAAGAAGAACCAGAGGGACGCAAGGAAACCGAGCCCGCCGAACAGGCCGAGCGTGCCGATGAGCTTGCCGCCCTTGGCTGGTTCGAATTTTTCTCCGCCCTGGGGCAGATCGTTGAAGTTGACGTGGTGACTCATGCCGGGATTCGCGTGATCGTGCCGTTACTGGAGGGGAAGGGTGACGCCAGACTCTTTAGCGGCGAGTTGCAGAGAGCGGATGTAGGCCACAATGGCCCAGCGGTCGCGCAGGGTGATGTTGCCGCCATAGCCGCCCATGAGGCCTTTGCCGTTGGTGATGACGTCGAAGATGGCGCCATCCGCACGATAGGCTGCTGCGTTGGCGGGGTCCAGATTGCCAGGCTGCTGGAAGTTGAAGGCGGTGAGGATGCCGTATTTGGAGGTCACGCCTTTGCCATTGCCGGAGGTGCCGTGGCAGATGGCGCAGTTGATGTTGTAGCGCTGCTCACCACGCTTGATGAACTCAGCATTGAAAACGCTTTTGTCGCCTGTGATCTCGGCTGGCAGTCCGTCGCCGTAGAAATCACCGACCTTGCCAGTGTCGTAATATCCCAGGCCGCTGGTGAAGGCGACACGGGCAGGCTTGACACCTTTCGCCGCCGGTTTGGCGGGAATCTCAAAGCCCATGGGCAGCGTGCCTTTGACTGGCAGGCGTGCACCACGGCCATCGGCGAAGAACTCGCTGGCGGCCTGATACTTGACCTTGGCCTGGTGGTCCATGTCAGGAAGGATTTCAATGGGAGGCAGCTCCGACTTGGAACCACGGAAGCCAAACGCGCTCACAATGATCGCGCCGACAAACAGATAGCTGAGAAAGAAGTACTTCATGGTGCGGGTAAGCGAGGCTTAGATTTCGTCCTCCACGAGTTCGATGTTCTTGCCGCCGGCTTTTTCGAGAAGGCTTTTGGTGCCTTCCTGGGAGAATTTGGGGTCGCGGGCTTCGATGCAGACGAAGAAGCCGTCGTCCGAGAACTTGCTGAAGTTCTTCGACACAAACAGCGGATGGTTCCAGCGGGGGAGACCAATGAGAGCCAGCAGGCCAAACAGGGTGGTGAAGGCGCTGAAAAGGATCGTCAGCTCAAACATCACGGGGAAGAAGGCCGGCAGCGTCCAGATGTCCGTGGGCTTGCCCTGAACCACAGTTGGGTAGGTTTCGACGATCTTCTGGAGAAAGCCGAGGCCGATGTGGCTCCAGAAATTGGTCTGGGTGATGGTTTCCAGCGTGAAAGCAATCGTGGTGCCGGTGATGCCACCGCAGAAGACGAAAACAGGCAGCTTGGAGCGCGGGTTGCCCATCGCGTCATCCATCCCGTGGATCGGGAAGGGGGAGTGTACGTCCCAGCGCTGGTAACCTGCATCGCGCACATGCTCGGCAGCATGGTAGAGGTCCTTCACGCTGTCGAATTCAGCGAGGTAGCCGTGGACTCGTTTGAGGGTGGTGCTCACAGTCGGGGTGCGGTTGAAAGGTTAGGCAGCAGCGGGTTTGGCGACGTGACGGTCAGGATAGTCCATGAGGTCCTCCTCCTGGATGCCTTTCTCAGCATGGTCGTCCTTGTGCGGGTCAGACTGCGGAAGGACGCCTTTGACTTCACCGATGGCGATGACCGGCAGGAAACGCAGGAACAGCAGGAACAGCATCATGAAGAAGCCGAAGGTGCCGAGGAAGGTGTACTTATCGACCCAGGTGGCCTCATAGACGCGCCAGGAGCCCGGAGTCATGTGACGCTCAAGCGTGGTGGCGATGATGACGTAGCGCTCGAACCACATGCCGGCGTTCACGAACATGCAAACGATCATGACCACCCACACATTGTGACGGCACCAGCGGCTCCAGAAGAGCTGAGGAGCAAACACGTTGCAGCCAAACATCCAGTAGTAGGCCCAAGTGGAAGGACCGGTGAGGCCGCGAAGGGTGAAGGCATCAGCTTCATACGGGTTGGCACTGTAGTAGGCCACGAAGAGCTCCATGCAGTAGGCGTAGCCGACGATCGTGCCCGTGAGCAGGATGATCTTGGCCATGTTGTCCACATGCTTGGGGGTGATGAGATCGTCCAGGCCGTAGATGCGGCGCACCGGAAGCATGAGGGTGAGCACCATGGCGAAACCGCCGAAGATAGCACCTGCCACGAAGTAGGGCGGGAAGATGGTGGTGTGCCAGCCGGGAACGACAGAGGTGGCGAAGTCGAAGGACACGACTGAGTGCACGGAAAGCACCAGCGGTGTGGAGAGAGCGGCCAGCAACATGTAGGCCGTCTCATAGTGGCTCCAATGGCGGTTGCCACCGCGCCAGCCGAGGGCGAACAGACCGTAGAGGAATTTTTTCAGCCCCGGGCGGCAGCGGTCGCGCAGCGTGGCAAGGTCAGGCACAAGGCCCAGGAACCAGAACACCGCAGAGACGGAGAAGTAGGTGGACACCGCGAACACGTCCCAGAGCAGGGGGGACTTGAAGTTCTGCCAGATGGCGTTGGCGTTCGGGATGGGAGCGAGGAACCACACCATCCACACACGACCGACGTGGAAGGCGGGGAAGAGACCGGCGCACATCACGGCGAAGATGGTCATGGCTTCCGCAGCGCGGTTCACAGAAGTACGCCACTTCTGACGGGTGAGGAACAAGATGGCGGAAATCAGGGTGCCGGCGTGGCCGATACCGATCCAGAACACGAAGTTGGTGATGTCCCAGGCCCAGGCGACGGGCTGCTTCTGACCCCAGACACCGACGCCGGTGGAAATGAGGTAGGTGAAGCAGAAAACCATCAGTCCGGTGAGCAACACGGAAGGAACAAACAGGATCCACCAGAGGGCGGGCTGCTTGTTTTCCACGATGCCGCAGATGCGGTTCGTGATCCAAGAATAGGAACGGTTGTTCAACACCAGCGGCTCGCGGTCGAGGATACGCGGGGTGTTTGATGCTGTAGCGGAGGCGTCCATGTGTCCGGGTTAGTATTGATTGTTGCTCCACACGGCGATGTTTTCGGCGCCGGGCATGTTCTTGTTCGGATTACGCAGACGTGCGAGGTAGCTCGTGCGCGGGCGGGTGCCGATGTACTTGAGCAACTGGTAGTCGCGTGGCGACGCCTTCGACTTGACGACGGCGGATTTCGGATCGGCCAGGTCGCCGAAGATGATCGCATCTGCAGGGCAGGACTGCTGGCAGGCGGTCTTGACGGTGTCGGTCGGCACGCGGAAGTTTTTGGAGTCGCGCTGTTCCTGCTTCTGCAGGATCTTGGCGGATTCGAGGCGCTGCACACAGTAGGTGCACTTCTCGATGACACCGCGCATACGGACGGTGACGTTCGGATTGCGCTGAAGGCGGATGCTTTCGTCCTCGCGCTTCTCACCCAGCGGACCGGCATAAAGGTTGCCGACTTTGAGGCCGAGCACGGAGGTTTCGATCAGCGGATTGCGCTTGTTGTAGTCGAACCAGTTGAAGCGGCGGGCGGTGTAAGGGCAGTTGTTTGCGCAGTAGCGGGTGCCGATGCAGCGGTTGTAGGCCATGGCGTTGAGGCCATCTGGCGTGTGGACGGTGGCGTTCACAGGGCAGACGGTTTCGCACGGGGCGGACTCGCACTGCTGGCAGGCCAGCGGCTGGTGCACCATTTCGGCGTTTTCCAGCTGCTCGGGCGTGGCATTGTCTTCGGCCCAGGTAGTCTCCTGGTCAACGCCAACGCTGCCGTCTTCGTTCTTGCGGGAACCCCACTTTGGCACCGCGAAATAGCGGTCCATGCGGATCCACTGCATCACACGTCCTTTGCGGACCTGATCTTTACCAACGACGGGGATGTTGTTTTCGCTCTGGCAGGCAACGATGCAAGCCGTGCAGCCAATGCACTTGCTGAGGTCGATCGTCATGCCCCACTGGTGCTGCTTCTCGTAATCGAAGCCGTCCGGGTTTTTCTCGGACTTCACACCGACCTGGCCCTTGTAGAAGGAAATGTTTTCCGGGATGTGGCTGTCCATGCCGGTCTTCTGCGCGAAGGCCGTGTCCTTGTTGAAGGTGTCGAGCGTGCCTTCACGATACAGCGCGCGTCCTTCCATCGTATTGTGCTCCTGGGTGATGGCCAGTTCAGCGATGGTGGGGAGGACTTCGATCTTGGCACCGCTCAGGACGAACGTGCCGGGCTGCTTGCGCAGGGCGTAGGCATTTGCACCACGGCCGCTGCCGACCACACCAACGCCCGTCTGTCCGTAGCCGAGAGGCAGGGTGATGGAGTTGGAAACATGTCCCGGTGCTTCGATGGCAGGGATCTCAATGGCGGTGTCGCCGACGGTGATCTTGACGTGCTGGCCCTCCTTGAGGCCCAGGCGGCGGAAGGTGACAGAACCAATCCAGGCCGCATTTTCCCAGGTCAGCTTTGTCACTGGATCAGGCGCTTCCTGAAGCCAGGCGTTGTTGGCATACCGGCCGTCATAGACGCTGGAGTCTGCCACGAGCACCACTTCAGGCGCATCATCCGTGGGAGCTGCCAAAGGCGTGGCTTTGGCGACGATGCCCGCAACGGCAGCGACGTTCGGAGCCGCAGTGGCTTTGGCATAGGCGGATCCTTGGAGGAAACCGTCACGCAGGGTGAAATTCCATTTCTTTTCGTCGAGGCTGCCAGCAACGCTTGCGAAGGTGTCGCGCACAGCGGTGTAGGCGGCGTCTTCGGCCGGAGCAGCAGGGGCTGCACCGGCGGCGGCAGGCGCTGCAGCTTCGGCAGGGCCAAGCTTTTTGCGACCGAGAAGCGCCAGAAGGACTTCCACGCCGCTGGCACCATCATACAACGGTGCGATCATTGGCTGGACGATGGAGTAGGTGCCATCAGCTGCACGCACGTCTCCCCAGGTTTCGAGGTAGTGAGCCGCCGGAATGTGCAGGGCAGCCTGACGTGCCGTGACATTTTTCTGCGTGCCGACGTGGATCAGTTTCACGCCCTTGTCTGCAACCAGCTTGGCCAGTGCTGCAGCATCCGGAGCATCGTAGTAGAGGCTGGACGGAGTGAGGGAAAGGAGCGTCTTGACCTGACCACCGCTGATGGCGGCCTGCAGGTCGGCGAAGGTGCCGAGTTCAGGGGAGGCAGGGGCCTGGAGCAGCTCGATGGTCGAGCCATAGGCGCCAAGGGCATTGTTGATCGAGGCGACGAGCGCATGCACTTCAGCGCCGTAGCGGGAACCGGCAAGCACCACAGCCTTGCCTTTGTTGTCGATCAAATCATTCACCGCAGGGACGATCCAGTCCTTGAGGCTGGCGGGCGCAGTATCGGCCAGCGCCTTGGCGGAGGTGTCTCCGAGCTGGGAAGCGATGAGGGCGGCAGCCACGGGGATGAGGCTGGCAGGGAGCGCCTTGCGGTGGTCGGCCATGCCGCCGGTCAGGGTGTAGCGGTTTTCCAGAACGTAGAGGCGGTTCATGTCCCGCTCTGGCGTCTTGGTGTCCGTAGCGCGCTTCTTGGTGAAGGCAGAGATTGGCTCGCCGGCCACAGGATCGACACCGATGAAGTCGCAATCCAAAGAGAGAATGCGCATCGCGGAGCCGAGCTTCAGGAAGGGCTTCACGCCCGCGCCCAGCACTTCCTTGCTGGCAGCAGCCTGGCCTTCGCCACCCACGGCTTCGTACTGGAACAGTTTGACCTGAGGGAAGGCGGCCTTCACTTCGCCCAGCAGACGCTGGTCGGTCGGGGAGGAGGAGGAGCCCACCACGATGCCAAGGCTGGCACCTGAGGATTTTTTCGCTTCAGCAACGGCTGCGGAGAGCAGCTCGTTTGCCTTGGCCCAGGGGAGCTCCTTGCCAGAGCCCATGGGCTTCTGGGAGCGCTCCGGATCATAGAGGTCCAGCACGGAAGCCTGAGCAAAGCTGCTGATGCCGCCGCCAAGGGGGTGCAAAGGATTGCCAGCGAGATGGGTCGGACGACCTTCATGCGTGGTGACCACGAGAGGCACCGCAACGCCGTTCAGCGGCATGCTGGTGGCGTAAAGCAGCGACTTGCCCGGCACCATCCACTCAACGTGCTGGGTGTAGGGCAGGATGTTGACGAGGGGACGGCGGCAGCTGGCCAGACCCATCATGCCCACGCTGGCACCCATGATCTTCAAAAATTCGCGGCGGCTGTTCTCGCGCTCTTCTTCATTGAGCGTGTCCCCCTCGGGGAATTCACGGCCCAGGTTTTTCAAGAAATCTTCGCGACGATCCAGTTCGGCGACACTGCGCCAGTAGCGCTTGGCGTTCTGCGGCTCCTCAGGATGCTTCCAAATGCGTTTCATGTGTCAGAAAAAGGGGCGCGGGGGTTAGCGATGGCAGGTGGTGCAGGATTCCGGCGGCTGAATCTGCCAGTGCTTCTTGATCTGGGTGCCCACTTCAGTCTGGGTCACAGTCTTACCGTAAGTTTTTTCCGCGAGAGCGACGATCTGCTCGAGGCTGTCCGCCTTGGCGCCTTCGCCAGCGATGGTGGATGCGATTTCGGCAGCCGGAACCTTCTTGTCGAGAAGGGTCTGGTAGAATTCGCCACGCTTCAGGTCGCTCGCCTGGTAGTCCAGTTTGGTGACGAACTCCAGCGGACGGAGGTTCTTCTCAGGGTTGCGGTGGCAGTCAAGGCACCAGCCCATGGACTGCGGCTGATCATGACGGACGACTTCCATTTCATTGATCTTGCCGTGGCAGGACACACAGGAGATACCGCGGTTGAGATGGGCGCTGTGGTTGAAGTAGACGTAGTCAGGCGCCTTGTGAACCTTGACCCAGGGGATGGAGCTGCCGGTTTCGTTGGCCTTGATGACCATCTCCAGCTTCGGAGAGCTGCTGCGGATGTTGCCTTTGCCCGGACCATGGCAGTTGAAGCAGGTCTGATTCGTAGGCACGTTCGAGTGGCTGGAGGTCTCAGCGAAGCTGTGGCAGTAGCGGCAGTCTAGCGCAAGCTGTCCAGCATGGATTTTGTGTGAGAACGGCACCGGCTGCGTCGGTTCATAGCCTACGCGAGTGTATTTCGGTGTGAAGTAGTAGGCGACGCCGACACTCACGCCGAAGGCAATGAACACGACGGCAATGGCGAGCTTGAGCGGCAGCCAGTTGGTCCAACGCGGAAAAAAGTTACCCATAGAATGTGTCGGCAGATGAGCTTGTGAAAAATTTCACAAGGAGATTCAGAATAGGGAGACGTGAGCATGTTTGCAACCGTCATCTTGTTTTTTTTGAACTTTTATGCGCAAAGCTTGTTTATTGCGATTCTGTCGCAAAAAAATGCCGTTTCGAGCGCGCTTTCTCCTTTCCGGCCCTCAACCCCACTCCACCCAGAGCAAATTGTGCTCAAAATCCAGGGTGACGCGATAGTCCTCCAAAAGATAGGTGCCCAGACGTGACGGGCCGGGCATGACATCCACCTGGGCGAAAGGGTAGTAGGAGCCAAACAAACCGAGCGCATTGAACTCCAGCACCCGGACATTCGCATCCTTAGGTGTCTGCGCGCCACCGACGCCCGTGATCAGGTAGTTTCCACCCACATTCCAGCCGCCGTTTCGGTAGCCGAGCACTTCAGCGACGCGGCGGTCCAGCTGCACACCAAAGACGGAGCCCGAGTCAACAACGGCCTCCCAGGAAAGCTTGCCATATTTCAGGAGCGTTGTGGGCACGCCGTGCTTCATGCTGAGGCCCGCTTTGTGCATGTGCTTGCGCACGGGCCCTGGAAAGCTGCGGGTGAACCCGAACTCCACCTCATCTTCCAAAAAGTCGAGCGTGAGGTACTTGCAGTGCCTGGAGACCAGATTCACGCCGAGCAGGGAAATGCCCAGATGCTCCTTCAAGATGCCGCTGCCCACGGCGGTGCGCTGCATGCGGATGATGCAAGGCAGGTTCTCCAGACGCCATGTGCCGATCTGCAATGACGGGATCAGCGCCGCCATGCCCGGCTCTTTTCCCAGCACACCTGACATGGTGGGGCGTACCTGCGGCACGGTGCGCAGACCGTATTCCACCGCCTGCTCGGCATCGAAAACGCTGTTGGCCGCCCCGGTGTCGAGCATGAACTTTTTGGGTTTGTGGCCATTGAGGCTCACTTTGAGGTAGGGAACACCGCGCTCATAATGCATCGGAACCTTGAGCACCCCTTCCGGAGGCGGGACGCTGTGGGTGCGGATGCTCATGCCACCCTTTGCAGTCATCTTGATCTCGGAGGCTGAAATCGCCTGGGCATGCAGCTGATTTTGCAACTCCGCCGGCACGGCCTCATTTTTCACGGCAAACGAGTCGGCACAACCTGTGAGAACTGTCATTGCAGCGACCGTCAGTGCCATCCTCGGGATGGAGGTGAAAAGCAATGAATTCATATTAGGCAAGTCTTTCAGCGTGTATGGCTGGTGTCAACCAGCTGCGCTCACAAGAGTTGCGTTCAACGCTCCAACCAGAGAGCACTGCGCCGAAAATCCACGGTCAGGCGCGTGCCCTGCCAGAAGCGTGAACCGATGCGCTTGGGCCCTGGCATGACATACAGGGTGGCCCCAGGGTAGGTTTCTCCGCACAGCGTCGTCGCAGGCACTTGGATTGTGCGCGCTCCCACTTGGTCCGCCCGGACACTGCCGCCCACACCGCTCAGGATCAAACCTTCGCCCATGCTCATGCCATCGTGCGCATGGCCCAGACGGGCGGCGGTGCTTTGATCGATCACGATGCCCCAGGTCGAGCCCGAATCCACCACCGCATCCCAGGAGACTCGGCCAGAGCTGACACGAATGACGGGCATGCCGTTCACCCAGCGCAGCGGGGTACGAGTCGCCATGCTGCGGGTGGGCTGGAAAGGCCGTGAAAATCCCAGCTCCACGCTGTTGCGTTGATAATCAAGAGTCATGAAGCTGCAATGCCTGCGCAGGTGATCCATGCCCAGAATAGCGCTGCCGATACCGCCGGGCCTGAAGCCGGAAATACCACGCACCAGACAAGGCACGTCCGTGGTGTGCCATAGGCCGAGGTCCATCGTGCTCATCACCGCCTGGCTGGCCCCGGCAGTGCCATGCACGCCTCGGATCTGGAGCCTGCGGCCGCCGGAGGGCAGGAGACCACAGCCGGTGGCCACGTCAGGCTCAAAAACACTCAGCGTGGCGCCAGTGTCCAGCAGCAGAGGGATGGGGGGCAGGCCGTTGATGCTGGCCATGACATGCGGCGTCCCTGCACGCAGCTGCATCGGCACCGCCACGTCCGCTACGGGCCCCTGCGGCATCACCGGCGGGTACGGCAGCATGCAGGACGGCAGCAAACACACGATCCAGAGAACGGGCAACGTTTTCATGCAGCGGGGCGGGATGTTCGCGCCAATCCATGCGCACAGATCCCTCCGTTCTGTAAAATGAGACGATGATTCGTTCAAATCGCACACAAATTCTTGTGCCGTGCGTCGTACTGTCGGAGACTTTCGTTTTTTCAGTTCCTTCCATTCTCTCCTGATCTGAATGACCGCCTATCTGATCCGCCGCCTTCTGCTCATCCCGCCGACGCTCATCGGCATGACGCTGGTGGTGTTCCTCATCATCCGCTTCACGCCCGGCGGTCCCATGGAGCAGGCGCTGCTGGAGGCGCGCATGAAGACCGAAGGCCAGCGCGGCGGTGCCGGTCGTCAGCAGTCCAGCGGCCTGACGCCCGCCCAGCTGCTGAAACTCCAGGAGCAGTACGGCCACGACAAGCCTTTCCTCATCGCCTACGCCGCATGGCTGGGTGCCTGGCCCAAGGAAACGAACCGCTCCCGCGCAGACTTTGCGGAAGGCAAGACGGAGACCGAGGTGAAAATCCCCGGCACCGCCAGCGTGGCGAAGGTGAAACGCAGCAGTGACAACAGCGCGGAAATCCTGCCTGACAAAGACCTGGATCTCTCCTCCTGGCGTGCGCGCATCATCACCCCGGAACAGCAGAAGGTGGAATGGGAGAAGGCCAATCCCGGCCAGAAGCTGGACAAGCCGCAGCCCTACGTGGCGCTGATCTACCAGCCTAAGTTTGCCGGCGTGCTGGAGGGCAACCTGGGCGACTCCACCCGCTACAGCGAGCCGGTCTGGACCATGATGAAGCGCCGCTTTCCCATCTCCCTCTTCTACGGCATCGTCTCCATCCTGCTGACCTACCTGGTGTGCATTCCGCTGGGTGTGTTGAAGGCCATCAAGCACCGCACGCCCACGGACACCGCCACTTCAGTGCTGATCTTCTTTGGCTATGCCATCCCGGAGTTTGTACTGGGCGTGTTTCTGATGGTGATCTTTGCCGCGCGCCTGCGCTGGTTTCCGCTGGAGGGCTTTGTGAGCTCCAATTTTTCGGAGCTGGGGTTCTTCGGCAAAGTTTATGACCTCTTCCACCACGCCTTTCTGCCGCTGTGCTGCTACATGGTGGGCAGCTTTGCCGGCCTGACGATGCTGGTGAAAAACAACCTGCTGGACCAGCTGGCCAGCGACTATGTGCGCACCGCCGTGGCCAAGGGCGTGGAGTACAAGCGTGCCGTGATCGGCCATGCGCTGCGCAACTCCTTCATCCCCGTGGGTGCCACGATGGGCCAGGCACTCACGGTGCTGGTGGCGGGCAGCTTCCTGGTGGAGCGCATCTTTGACATCGACGGCTTCGGCCTCATGGGCTTCAACGCCCTGCTGGAGAAAGATTACCCCATCGTCATGGCCACCGTCACGGTCAGCGGGCTGCTGCTCATGCTGGGCAACGTGCTCTCCGACATGATCACCGCGCGGCTGGACCCCCGCATTCGTTTTGAGTGATGAACCGCAAACTCTCCATCGCTGCCATCATCGTCGGTGCGCTCGCCATTCTCGGCGAGCTGTGCGGGCTGCTGCTTCCCACCGTTTCCTGGTTCTTTGGCGTCGGCCCAAAGTTTGGCTGGGCCAGTTCTGTGCTGCTCATCGCAGGAGGCATTCTCGGCCTGCGGTTTTTACCGCGTGAGATCCGCTGGACGCCGGTGACGTTGCAGCGCTTCCGCCGTTTCCGCAGCATCGGCCGCGGCTGGTGGTCCTTCCGCATTCTGCTGGTGCTCATCGCGCTGGCGCTGCTGGATCAGGCGCTGGTGGGCAGGCGCGCGCTGATGGTGCGCTGCGATGGCAAAACGTATTTCCCCGCCTTTGTGCAAAAGCGCTATCAGTCGCAGGACTTTGGCATGAGCGGAGAGCAGGAGGCCAACTACCGCGAGCTGAAGGAACGCCTCGCAAAGGAGAAGCGTGGCTTTGTGCTGATGCCGCTGGTGCCGTGGGATCCCGTGCTGGACACCGACTCGCTGCAGTCCATCGCCCTGGAGCAGCGGGATGGGAAATGGTACAAACCCGGCGATGCCGAGCCCTACTCCGGACGCGCCCAAACATTCTACACCGACACGCCGGCGCAGAAGCACATGGACAGCCGTTTCCGCCACGGCGTGCCGGATGGTGAATCCCTCGGCTACACACGCACTGGCGCGCTGGCCGTCTCCGCCTTCCACAAGGCGGGAGCCAAGGAACGCGAAAGGTGGACCGGTGAGATGCCGCAGGAGGAGTTTGAGAAAGCAGCGACCACGTCCTACCAGATGATCGTTTATCCGGCCATTCCGCCGCTGTGGAAGGCGGGACACTACCTGGGTACGGACAGCCGCGGCTGGGACGTGCTGGCGCAGATCTACGGCGGCTGGCAGCTGAACCTGAAGGCGATCCTGCTCTACATTCTCTTCACCTATGGAGTGGGTACCCTCATCGGCCTGCTCATGGGCTATCTGGGCGGGGTGTTCGACATCGCCATGCAGCGCTGCATTGAGATCCTGGATGAGCTGCCCTTCCTCTACATCGTGATGATCCTCATCAGCATCATCGGCGTGGCGAACATGAACCTGCTGGTGCTGCTGGGGGTGATCTGCTTTTTCTCCTGGACGAGCCTGACCTATTCCCTGCGCGCCCTGGCCTACAAGGAAAAAGAACGCGACTACGTCTCCGCCGCGCGCCTGCAAGGGGCGAGCACCTGGCGCATCCTCACGCGCTACCTGCTGCCCAACATGCTGGCCACCATCGTGACGAAGATCCCCTTCAGCGTGGCCGCCATCATCTCCTCCCTCACCGCGCTGGCCTTCCTGGGCTTTGGCCTGCCTGAGACTTATCCGCAATGGGGCTGGCTGTTTGACGACGGCACCAGCCATCTCTCCGCCGTGTGGATCTCGCTCTCGATGTTCACCGCCATGGTCTTCATCCTCCTGCTCGTCACCTTTGTAGGCGAGGCGCTGCGCGAGGCTTTTGACCCGAAGAAGTTCACCACCTATCAATGATGCCTGCCGCACCACGTTCTCTGCTGGCCCTCTCCGCCGCGCTGCTGCTCGGCGGCGCGCTGCATGCCGCAGACTTCCCGCCCTATGACGGCACCAAGGAGCGCGAGGCCTTCTGGAGCTTTTACAACAAGAAGGTGCTCGCCGATCTCCAAGGCCAGGAGAAGGACCTGCCAGGCCTGATTGCCAAGGAAACCGACACCGCCAAAAAGGCCGAACTGGAGACCCAGCTGGCCAGCGTGCGCGAGCGCCTGAAAAAACCGGAGTACTTCACCTTTGCCAAGCCGGAGGACGTGCCGGCAGATCTGAAATGGGAGAACGGCATGGACGAGCCGGAGATCGGCGACTCGCATGCCAAAAAAGGTGGCACCATGCGCCTGTACATCCTCTCCTTTCCGCCCACGCTGCGCGTGCTGGGAGAGAACAGCAACAGCTCCTTCCGCGGCTATCAGTACGACGATGTGGAGATGGGGCTGATCAGCCTGCACCCGGAGACCGGTCGCGTGATCCCCGCCATCGCCAAGGAATGGGCTGTGGCACCGGACAACCGGACGGTGTACTTCCGGATCGACCCGGACGCGACCTTCTCCGACGGCACGCCGATCGAGGCGGACGACTTCTTCAACCAGTTCTACATGCAGCTGAGCGAGTACCCGAAGAATCCCTTCGGCAACCAATGGTACTCGGAGAACTACGCCAACATCACCCGCTACGATGCTCGCACGCTTTCCATCTCGCTCACGGAGCCCAAGCCGCTGGCGGCCTACTACGTGAACACTTCGCCGATGTCCCGGCGGTTCTACTCGGAGTTTGGGCCGGACTTTGAGCAGCGCTACCAGTGGCGCTGCCGGCCCACCTCGGGACCCTATGTCATCCGCGAGGAGGACATTCATTTCGGCAGAGACATCACCCTGACCCGCGTGAAAGACTGGTGGGCGCGGGACAAAAAATTCTCGCGTTACCGGTTCAATATCGATCACATCGTGTACCGCGTGGTGAGGCTGCAGGAGAAGGTGATGGAGCTCTTCCGGCAGGGCGAGATCGACGTGGAGGAGCTCATGATGGGCATCCCGGAATACTGGTATGAGCGGATGGAGATCCCCGAGGTGCACAAGGGCTACATCCAGAAGACGAAATTTTACAATGTCTGGCCGGGCTCCCACGCAGGGCTGTGGCTGAACTGCGCCATGCCGCCGCTGAACAACAAGGATGTGCGTCTGGGCCTGAGCTACGCCACGAACTACCAGAAGGTCATCGACTTTGACCTGCGCGGCGACTTCCAGCGCCTGACCTGCTTCAGCAAAGGATTCCCGCTCATCGGCGACCCGCCCATCACCGCCCGCCCCTTTGATGTGGAAAAGGCACGCGAGCATTTCGCCAAGGCCGGATACACCAAGCTGGGCAACGACGGCGTGCTGATGAACGACAAGGGGGAGCGCCTTTCGCTGACCATCCTGCACCGCAAGGTGGAGATCGTTCAGCGTGTGATGCAGCGCCTGAAGGAAGAGGCGCTGAAGGCTGGCGTGGAGTACAAGCTGGAAGGCCTGGAAAGCACGGCCTACTTCCAGAAAGCCACGCAGAAAAAGCATCAAATAGCCTCTGTGGCCTTCAGCGTGACTCCGCCGATCCCCGACCATTACCAGGCCTGGCACTCGAAGGACGCGCTGATGGAGGATGGCAAGACGCCCAAGCCCAACACCAACAACCTCTCCTGCTTTGCCGATCCGCGCATGGACAAGTTCTGCGAGGATGAACGCCACGCGACGACGATCGAGGAGATCCGCAAGGCTTCCTGGGGCGCGGACCAGATCATCTACGACGAAGCGCCCTGGATCCCGGCCTACGAGCAGAACTACTACCGCTGCGCCTACTGGCGCTGGGTGAAGTGGCCGGAGAAGACCTTCAACGTGGCCGTGAGCGAGCTGCCGATGTCCAACCACGTGCACTGGATCGACGAAGATGTGAAACGCGAAACCGAGGCCGCCATGCGCAGCGGCAAGTCCTTCCCGGAAACCGACCTGGTCTTTGACCAAAACCTCAAAGCAGGAGGAGCGAAGTGATGCCGGCCCCGATCCTAGACGTACGCAATCTGCGCGTCGGCTTCCAGACCGACAACGGCCTGCTCACCGCCGTGGATGACGTCAGCTTCAGCCTGGAAGCTGGCAAGACGCTTGGCCTTGTGGGCGAAAGCGGCTGTGGCAAAAGCGTGACCTCCATGAGCCTGATGCGCCTGCTGCCCCAACCGGCGGGGCGCATCCTGAATGGTCAGGTGCTGCTGGAGGGGAGGGACCTGGCCACGCTGCCGATCGAGGATATGCGCAAGATCCGTGGCAACGACATCGCCATGATCTTCCAGGAGCCAATGACCGCGCTGAACCCCGTGGAGCGTGTGGGCAAACAAATCATCGAGGCGATCCAGCTGCACGAGCCCACCACGCCGGACAAGGCGTTGAAACGCGCCGTGGAGCTGATGGAGTGGGTGGGCATCCCCGCGCCGGAGCAGCGCGTGAACGAATACCCGCACCAGCTCAGCGGTGGCATGCGCCAGCGTGTGATGATCGCCATGGCCCTCTCCTGCCACCCGAAGGTGCTCATCGCCGACGAGCCCACCACAGCGCTGGATGTGACCGTGCAGGCTCAGATTCTGGACCTCCTCAAACGCTTGCAGAAGGAAACAGGCATGGCGGTCATCCTTATCACCCACGACCTCGGCGTGATCGCCGAGACCTGCGACGATGTGGCCGTGATGTACGCCGGACGCATCGTGGAGCGCGGAGCGGTGCAGGACATCTTTGCGCGTCCGCTGCACCCCTACACGCAGGGCCTCATCCGCTGCCTGCCCAAGCTGGATCACCCGCCGAAAACCGCGCTGCCGGTGATCCCTGGCATGGTGCCCAGCCTGAGCGAGATGCCCGTTGGCTGCCGCTTTGCCTCGCGCTGCCCCAACAAGCACAGCAGCGACGTCACCTCCGCCCGCCAGCCCTGGAAGGAATGCGGCGGCGGCCACGGCGTGGAAGCCTGCGCCTGCTTTGCCTCCCAACTCTCTGCGTCATGAGCCTTCTCTCCGTACAAAACCTCAAGATGCACTTCCCGGTGCGCGGTGGCGTGTTTTACACGACGAAGGCAACATGCAAGGCCGTGGATGGCGTGAGCTTCGAGCTGAATCCGGGCGAGACACTTGGCCTTGTGGGCGAAAGCGGCTGCGGCAAGAGCACTGTGGCGCGCTCTGTGGTGCGCCTGCTGAAGCCGACCTCCGGCGGCGTGAATTTCAATGGCACGGACATCTCCACACTCTCGCAGAACGCATTGCGTTCTGTGCGCCGCGAGATGCAGATGGTCTTCCAGGACCCTGCGGAGTCTCTTAATCCACGCCACACGATCGGCCAGATTTTGGAGGAGCCTTTCGTGATTCAAAAGATGGGCACCCGCGCGGAGCGCGGCGAGTGGGTTGCTGAGCTGCTCCAGCGTGTGGGCCTGCCGGCAGATGCGGCGCATCGCTACCCCTTCGAATTCAGCGGCGGCCAGCGTCAGCGCATTGGCATCGCCCGCGCACTGGCTTTGAAGCCCAAGCTCATTGTCTGTGACGAACCCGTCTCCGCGCTGGATGTCTCGGTGCAGGCGCAGGTGCTCAACCTGCTGCTGGAGCTGCAGCGCGACTTTGGCCTGGCCTACCTCTTCATCGCCCACGATCTGAGCATCGTGAAGCACATGAGCGACCGCGTGGCAGTGATGTATCTGGGCAAGATCGTGGAGCTGGCTCCTGCCGCTGAGCTTTATCAGAACCCACGCCATGCCTACACCAAGGCGCTGCTGGATGCCATCCCGGTGGCGGATCCCGCGCAGCGCCGCACGCGCCAGCTCCTGCGCGGCGACGTGCCCTCTCCGATCAATCCGCCCGCCGGCTGTGCCTTTGGCCACCGCATGAAGCACCCGAACTGGCAGCAGAGCGTGAGCATGGACCTCACGCTCAAGGAGATCGCGCCGGGACATTTTGTGCAGCCTTGCCCGTGCTGCACGTGATGGGACTTGCCATGTGCTATGTGCTCTGGAGCATAGGCGGCTTCTTATGACGATTGACGATGTCTGAACAGACATTCCATGTCCATGCTGTCACACTCGGCCTAGGCGATGACCTGGAGCTGCTGGAGTGCCATGGCTTTCCCGAGGTGTCGAGCCTGGGAGACAGGCCCGGACGTGCCGCCGTGGGATTGCGCACCAAGATCGCCACGCTGCTGGCAGATGCCGAAGCGGTGCCTGCGGCCTCGCTGCACCGCCGCATGACGGGCAAAGACGCACGGGTGGAGCAGCTCACGCTCAGGCTTGAGCCGGCCAAAAAGCGCGCCGACTGGAAAGAGCCGGTGGAGCTGCGCTTTGACTACATCTCGTGGACCGAAGCGGAGGATCTGCACCTGGCCTTTGTGCCTGTGCTGGGCGTGCAGGTCATGGCCGCCAAGCCGGAGCAGATCCCTGCGCGTGTGGAAGCGCATGTGCGGCTGACGCTGGTGGACCGGGTGAAGAAGGTCACCCTGCAGAGGCTGGTGGTCTCGCAGTGTGTGAAAACCCTGCATGTGGATGCCCTGAGCGTCACGGCGGCCATCCCCACTCCACGACAGCTGGAGATGGAAAAAGAAGGCGAGAAGCAGACCAAGTCGATGCTCAAAGAGGTGGCGCTGAAGTTCACACGGCACCACACCGCGCCCGGGTTTGAACTGGAGGCCACGCTGCACCTGCTGCGCGAGTCCCTGGATGCGCGGCAGCCGGCCAGCGTGCTGCTGATCGGTCCTGCCGGTGTGGGAAAAACGGCTGCGGTGAGGGAGCTGGCACGCACCAGCGAGAGAAATGTGTGGAGCACCAGCGGGGCCCAGCTCATCGCGGGCCAGTCTGGCTTTGGGCAGTGGCAGGAGCGCTGCCGGGAGCTGTGCCGTGAAGCTGCAGCCACCAAGGCCGTGCTGCACCTTGGCAGTCTTCTGGAACTGATGGAAGTGGGGCAGCACAGCGCCAATGCGCAGAGCATCGCCAGCTTTCTGCGGCCGTGGATCGCGCGCGGTGAGCTGCTGGCCGTCGCCGAATGCACACCGGAGCAGCTGGCGGTGATCGAGCGGCGGGATCCGCACCTCGCAGGCGCCTTCATTCACGTCCGTGTGTCCGAACCTGCACCGGAGGTGACGCGCAGGATTTTGGGAAGCGTCTTCCACCATCTGGCACGAAAGGACAGCGACCACGCGCAGTCCGCAGCCGCGCTGGACTGGCTGCACCGCCTGCACCGGCGCTACGCCACCTATTCCGCCAATCCGGGGCGTCCCATCCGCTTTCTGACCACGCTGGTCACAGAGCAGCCCTCAGACCAGAAAACGCGGCTGACGCCGGAGCAGGTGACCGCCGCCTTCATGCGGGAGACGGGTCTGCCGGAGGTGCTGCTCAGGGATGAGCTGCCCCTGGACCTGGACACCACACGCACATGGTTCACGCAGCGCGTCATCGGGCAGCCAGAGGCGGTGGAGGCGGTGCTGGATCTGCTGGCCACGATCAAGGCGCGGCTGAACCGCCCCAGACAGCCGCTGGGCTCCTTCCTGTTTGTGGGCCCCACCGGCACCGGCAAGACGGAGCTGGCGAAGTCGCTGGCGGAGTTCCTGTTTGGCAGCGCCAGCCGCCTGGCGCGGTTTGACCTCAGCGAATTCAGCGATGCGGTCTCGGTGCAGCGCCTGATCGGCGGCATGGGCCAGACAGAAGGCCTGCTGACCGCGCGCATTCGCGAGCAGCCTTTCAGCGTGCTGCTGCTGGATGAATTTGAGAAGGCGGACCCGGCGTTCTTTGACCTGCTGCTGCAGATGCTTGGAGACGGGCGTCTCACGGACGCCGCAGGCCGCACGGCGGACTTTTGCAACACGGTCATCATCATGACCTCCAATCTGGGCGCGCGTGAGTTTCAGCGTGGCTCCATGGGCTTTGCCTCCGATGGGCAGGGTGATGATGGCGGCGCTCACTTCGACGAAGCTGCACGGCAGTTTCTGCGACCGGAGATTTACAACCGCCTCGGAGGCATCCTGCGCTTCCGCGCGCTGAGCCGGGACCTCATGCTGCGTGTCACGCGCCGGCATCTGGACCTCCTGCGGCAGCGCGATGGCATACGCCTGCGCGATGTCGATCTGCGTCTGGGCCCCGGTGTGGAGGAGCATCTGGCGGCCCTGGGGCATGACCCCAAATACGGCGCCAGGCCGCTGAAGCGTGTGCTGGAGCGCACGCTGATGGTGCCGCTGGCGGAGGTGCTGAACGAAGTGCGCCACCGCCAGCCGCTGGTGGCCACCGTCAATCTGAACAGGGGCCGGCTGGTCATCGAGGTCCGGCAGCGTCAGGCAGCCGAAGATGCCGCAGCCACCCGGCGTGCAGTGGAGCTGGCGGATGACGTGCTGGCTGCCCGCCGGCGTCTGTCCAAACTGGCGCGCAGCAGCACGGTGTCGGCGCTGGAGAATGAAGTGCCGCTGCTGGCCCTGCTCGAACGTCGCGGAGCCAAACGCGGCTGGCTCAGCCCGGAGGAGCAGACACGCCTCGTACGGCTGGGGCATCTGCGTCGCGCGCTCGCAGAGCTGGAGACGCTGGTGCAGCGCATGGACGCCCTGGAAACCGAGACGCTTGGCACTTTTCACCTGGCGGGTGGTTTTGACGCCACCACGCTGCAGCAGAGCCAGTCTGAAATCCAGCACGACAGGCTGCGGCTGCAGCGGGATTTTTTCCGCTTCAGCTTCCCTCAGCCGGACGAGATCGTGGTCGCCATCTACAGCGAGCACCGCGACTGGATGCAGCAGCTCATCAGCATCTATCTGGATCATGCCACCGCGCTGGGTGGCAGGCTGGCAGGGTTTGAGTTTGTGCTGCCTCCTGCCGGACGTGATGCGCCGGATGCCCAGACCCGGCGCGAGCCGGCGAAAAAAACTGAAGAACCGATGGCAAAGCCGCCCGGCGGTTGGGTAGGAGCGATCATGCACCTGCGCGGGGATCTGTTTCACCCGCGCTTCAAGCAGGAGACAGGTCTGCACGAGCTCGTGAGCAAAGGAGTGCGGCGGCTCTGCCTTGTCGAGGCCGCTGCCACCAGCCTCTCCGACTACGTGACGCCGACAGGGATTCACCGCGCCGGGTTCATCACAGACAAAGGCGTCAAACCGCAGCGCCTTTTCAATGTGGATGAGCAGAAGATCACCGACAGCATGATGGGTGAGTCGGCCTGGCCACGGCCTGAGCCGGAAGCGGCCATGCGCCGCCTCATCGAAGCACGCCTGACGCAAGCCGTGGAGGACATGGCATGACCATCACACTGCCCATTTATGTGGAGGAGCACCCGCGCGGCAGCGGCGAGGCCCCTTTGTTTGTGGTACGCCCGCTGCAGCAAGATGAGCCGGTGAGGAAATCCGAAAAACTGCAGCGCGCGCTGACGCAGCTGCAGACGGACCTGCATGCCAGGCTGCTGGAGATGTCCCGTGAAACCCGCCACGACGAACTGGCTCGCTGGTGCCTGCTGCCGGAGTATGAGAGCACTACGCTGGACCTGCGAATCGAGCTGAAAAGCGGCTCCCACCACCGGCGCTTTTTCATGGTGGGGTATGAGGGGCTGGGCCGCAGGCTGTGGTTCACCCCCAAGCTGCCGGGGCTGCACTTTGAAGTGCTCAAGGACCAGCGCCTGAACGAACGCGCCGCCGAAGTGCTGACGCATCATTTTCGTGAGCTGGAAAAGAACGGCGACGCCGTGGATCTGGATGACCATGCGCTGCCCACCCCGGGCAAAGCGCGCCTGACCCTGATCGAGGTGAAGGTGAAGCCTGTGCTGAATGCGCTGAAGAAAAAGACGTCTGAACGGAGCTCCATCTTTGGCGGCGATGATGCCAGGCTGGATGGCGAAGCCGAACTGCGCAAAACAGGCCGCCTGCTGAACACGCTCTATCCGGATGATCTGCCGAGGGCGGTCGGGCGCGATGCGGTGGTGGCCGATCTGGCGCGCTGGCTGCGCCTGCCGGACAAACGCGCGATCCTGCTGGTGGGTCCGCGCCAGGTGGGCAAGACAGCCGTGGTGCAGGAGTTTGTCTGGCGCATGATGGCGGACAAAGAGTGGACACGCCGGCGCAATGTCTGGCGGGTATCTCCCATGCGCCTGATCAGCGGCATGAGCCACGTGGGCCAGTGGCAGAAGCGTGTGCAGGCCATCTGCGACCATGTGGAGCGCAGCGACGCCGTGCTTTGTCTTGAGGACCTGCCCAGCCTCTTCACCGCCGGCAAAAGCGCAAACAGCGACATGAACGTGGCGCAGCTTCTCAAGCTGCGGCTGGAAAAGCGCTCCATGCGCGTGCTGGCTGAGATCACGCCGGAATCCTGGCGCGTGCTGCAGGAGCGGGACCGCGCCCTGGCCGACCTGTTTCATGTGCTGCCTGTGCCGGAACCGGCAGAGGCGGACACGCTGCGCATTCTGGTGAGCGTGGCGCGCGAGCTGGAGCGCGAGCATGACTGCTCCTTTGCGCTGGATGTGGTGCCGACGAGCTATGAACTGCACCGCCGCTTTGCCGGAGACGCGGCTTTTCCGGGCAAGGCCGCGAGCTTCATGCACAGGCTGGCGGTGAAGCACGCCGGCAAGCCCTGCGACCGCAGTGCGGTGCTGGAGGAATTCCGCGAACGCAGCGGCCTGCAGCTTTCCATGCTCGACAACAGCCAGGCGCTGGACCGCGACAGCATTGTGCAGGCGCTGCAAAAGCAGGTGTCCGGACAGGACCCGGTGCTGCATGCGTTTGCCGATGTGCTGCTGCAGCTGAAAGCGCGGCTGAATGACCCGCGGCGACCGCTGGCGGCTTTTCTCCTGCTGGGCCCCACCGGCGTGGGCAAGACCCAATGCGCGAAAGCCTTGGCGCAGCATCTGTTTGGCCATGAGGACCGGCTGCTGCGCTTTGACATGAACGAAATGGTGGACGCCAGCGCGGTGCTGCGTCTCACGGGCACTCCCGCCAAGCCGGACGGCCTGCTGACAGGCGCGATACGCCGCCAGCCCTTTTCTGTCGTGCTGCTGGATGAGATTGAAAAAGCGGCACCGGAGGTCTTCGACATGCTGCTCGGCGTCCTGGACGAAGGCCGGCTGAGCGATGCGCTGGGCCGCGTGGCGGACTTCACGAGCAGCGTGATCCTGCTCACTTCAAACCTTGGTGTAAAGGAGGCGGGCTCACGCATCGGCTTCAGCGGCGACGCCCAGGAGACGGAGCTGGAGGCATCCTACATCAAGGCCGCAGAGCGGTTCTTCAGGCCGGAATTCTTCAACCGCCTGGACCGTGTGCTGCCTTTCCGCGAGCTGACGCGCGAGCATCTCTCCGCCATCACCAGCCGCCTGCTTGCCGAGGTGCTTAAGCGCGACGGCCTGCGCCAGCGGCAGTGTTTGTTCAGCTTCACAAGCGCAGCCGCAGAGAGGCTGGCGGAGCTGGGGCACCACCCGCAGCTGGGCGCGCGTGCTTTGAAGCGCGTCATCGAGCGCGAGGTCGCGCAGCCGCTGGCGGCAGAGCTGGCGGCGCGCATGCCCGGCATGCCGCTGCGCATGGAGCTGCGCTGTGCAGGCGGCCGGTTCTCCCTGCACACGCAGACACTGCAGCCGGTGCCGCGCCAGGTGTACTGGCCCGAGCGTCTGTCCCGCGAGGATGTGGACAAAAACACCGTGCTGGATGCCGCCCATGACGCTCTGGACCGTCTGAGCGACCAGATCGAGCTGCATGCGCCCAAGGGCACGGTGGAACTCAGCGCCCTCACCGCCGCGCAGGAACGCTATTACCACTGCCGCGAGCAGGTGAAGAAAGTGGAGCGCCTGCTCAGCGCCGCAGAGGCTTCCATGAATGCCAAACCCTCCAGGCAGAGCCGCGCGATGTCCGTCTCACGGGCAAGGCCGGTCAAGATTCTGGTGCGCCAGTATTTCAGCGGCAACCCGCGCTTTGACCGCGAGAGAGACGCGGAGCTGCATGAGAGCCAGCTCGCAGAAATCGAGGCCGGAGAGCATGACATCATCGAGACGCCGCTATTTGCAGCATTGCGCGAGCTTTCGCTGCTGGAGCTGATGGCCTCAGAGCCCTATCAGGATGAAGCCGTGTCCTGGGTGATTCGCGGGCAGGGCGTGCAGTCGCTGCTCATGGCGCTGGAGTTTCGGAAACAGGTGCAGACGCTGCTGAGCAGCCACTGGGGCACAGCCGTGAAGCTGCTGCCCGACAGCAGCGAATCGCACGAACCTTTTCAAATCGGCCTTGAAGCCGCCGGGCTCAACGTCGCACACCTGCTGCAGCCGCTCACCGGAACCTGGCTGCTGAATGACGCTGAAGGCACGCTGCACATCCTGACGGTGGGCATGGAGCCAAATGCACCGGAGGAGGCAGCGGCGCAGGAGGTGCCGCTGGTGATGACCCTGATGCGCGACCGCCGCCTGCTCTGCCACCGCACCGGCCTGCTGCTGGCGGAGGATGCCGATGCAGAGGCCTTCCGTGCGTTTCATCTGCCCGCACTGCCGCTGCCTGCGGAGCTGCTGGGACTGCTGCAACCCCAAACCTGAACCCCCGCCCATGGCCACACATGTTTATCCTGTCCTGCTCTGGCGTGATGCCGGCGGCGGAGTCACGGGCGTGCTTGTCGGGGATTACCGCAGCGCCACCGCCTATGCCGGCACTCCGCAGGAAGTGCTGCGACAGCTGGGTGATGCCCTGGACTGGCGTGCGGAGCATGAGTCATGGAGCATCGGCCCGGAGCTGGTGGAGCCACAGCTGCGGGAGGTGAAGGTGGATGTGCGGGCGCAATACAAGGACGAGACGGAGCATCGCCTGATCCCGAGCCCTGAGACCATCACTCTGCGCGTGCCATGCGTGACAGGAAAGGCGGAGAACGGCCTGGCAGTATGCGAGGTGCCGGTGCTGGACCTGCGCTTTCATTTTCATAATGAGGCGCAGCTCAAGGACCTGGTGCGGCACTACGTGAAAGACCACCTCACCGGCACAACACCCGCGGCGCTGACCCTGAAACTGCCGCCGCGCGGAGTGTGGCTGGACAAGGTGAGCGTGCGCGACCTGCAAAGCTCCGCCCGCCAGACACCCATGCGCGAACGCGAGGACATGAAGGTGCTTTTCACCGTGGCGGATGCGCTGCTGCATGAGCGCGGCCACCAGTCTGCGGCCTATGGCCGGGAGGGGCTGGTGATGGCACTGATGAACAAGCTGCAGCACGAGCGCGCCCATGTGCTGCTCGTGGGCGAACCCGGCTGCGGCAAGAGCACCATCCTGCACGATGCAGCACGGCGCATGGCGCGGCTGAGCACGGATGAAGAAGACGACAAATCCATGCGCACCTGGCGCTGCTGGCGCGGAAGCGGCGCACGCATGATCGCGGGCATGAAGTATCTCGGCCAGTGGGAGGAACGCTGCGAAGATTTCATCCGGCGGCTGAGCGAGATCGAAGGCATTTTCTGCGTGGAGAATCTGCTGGAGCTGCTGCGTGTGGGTGGCGCCGAGGCCAATGACAGCGTGGGCGCATTCCTTCTGCCATATCTGCAGCGCCGTGAGCTGCACATGGTGGCCGAGGCCACGCCGGCGGAGGTGGATGCCTGCCGCCGCCTCATGCCAGGTTTGCTGGACGTGTTTCAGATCGTTCATGTACCGCCCTTTGACGACGGCGGGGCCCGCTCGGTGCTGGAGCGCGTGGCGCATGCCTGCGCAAGCTCCGGAAGGCTGGAATTTGAAGCGGGCTGCGTGGGCCTGGTGCACCGCCTCTTCCGGCGCTTCCAGCCCTATGCAGCATTTCCAGGCCCCGCTGCGGCATTCATTCGCAAACTGGCCGAACAGGCGGCACGCCAGCCCTTGGAAGAGCGCAGTGTTTCGGCAGACGATGTGATGGCGCTCTTCATCCAGCAAACCGGCCTGCCGGAGCTGCTGCTGCGCGATGAAGTGCCGCTGCCTCTGGAAGACGTGCAGGCGGCTCTGGCGCGGCAGATCATCGGCCAGTCCGCTGCAGTGGACGCTGCGGCGCGTGTCATCACCAGCATCAAGGCGGGCATGACAGATCCTGCGCGACCTCAGGGCGTGCTGCTTTTCTGCGGTCCCACCGGAGTGGGCAAGACGGCGCTCGCGCGGGCGATGGCGGAGTTTTGCTTTGGCGCAGGTGCGGAAAAGGAGCGGCTGGTCCGTCTGGACATGAGCGAGTACAGCGGCTGGGGCGCCGCCAACCGCCTGCTGCACTCCCCGGAGGGAGATGCTGCCTCATGGATTCAGAAACTGCGCCGCCAGCCCTTCAGCGTGCTGCTTTTTGATGAAGTGGAAAAGGCCGCCGCAGAAGCCTATGACGTGCTGCTGGGCCTGCTGGATGAGGGCCGCCTCACAGATCGCTTTGGCCGGGTGACGGACTTTCGCAGCGCGATCATCGTGATGACCTCCAACCTTGGCGCCAGCTCCAAAGGAGCCATGGGTTTTGGCTCCGAAAATGCCACACCTGGCTTTGAAAGCGCCGTGAAGAAATTTTTCCGGCCCGAGTTTTTCAACCGCCTGGATGCCGTGGTGACCTTTGACCCGCTGGCGAAAGAGCATGTGCGGGAGATTGCACTGAAGGAGCTGCAGGAACTTTCCACCCGTGAGGGCCTCTCTGCCGCAGGACTGCAGCTGGCGTGGAGCGACGCGCTGCTGGCCAGGCTTGTGCAAGACGGTTACGACCACCGCTTCGGCGCGCGCCCGCTGCAGCGGGCACTGGAAAGAATGGTGGTGACGCCACTGGCCAAGTGGCGTCTCGAACATCCGCAGCGTCAAAGCGGCACCATCACGGTGACGCTGAGCGAAGACGGCTCAACGCAGCTCCAGTGGTCCTGATGCTGATCAGTGCGCCGTGGCCTTCTCGGCACCGAGGCCGGTGTGGGCGCGGACGGTGAGTTCGGCATACTTGGCCTCAGCCTCGAGATCGCGCGGAGTGAGGATGGTGCCGAGCCAGGCGGCGAGGAAGCCGACGGGGATGCTGACGATGCCGGGGTTTTCCAGCGGGAAGATGGCGCCAGCCTTGCCGAAGATGCCGTTCGGGCTCAGCAGGATGAGGAGGATGGAGGAGAGCAGGCCGACACTGAGACCGGCCACGGCTCCAGCGGTGTTGAAGCGCTTCCAGAACACGCTGAAGATGATGACGGGCAGGTTGGCGCTGGCGGCCACTGCGAAGGCGAGACCGACGAGGAAAGCGGTGTTCACGCTGGGGCCCAGAAAGATGGCGATGCTGATGCTGACGGCACCCACGCAGAAGGCGGTGATGCGTGCCACTTTCACTTCCGCGCCCGGGCGGTTCTCCTTGCCGTGATGGATCACGTTGGAGTAGAAGTCATGCGCAAAGCTGGCGCTGGCGCTCATGGTCAGACCGGCGACAACGGCAAGGATGGTGGCAAAGGCCACGGCGCTGATGAAGGCGAAAAACAGCTCGCCACCGAGGAACTTGGCCAGGATGGGGGCGACCATGTTGGTGTCCGGTTTGCCGGCGATGGTGATGAGCTCCTTCTTGAGGATGGTGGCGGCGCCAAAGCCGAAGAAGGTCGTCATGATGTAGAAGAGGCCGATGATGGCCATGGCCCACACCACGCTGGAGCGTGCGGTCTTGGCGTCCGGCACGGTGTAAAAGCGCACCAGGATGTGCGGCAGGCCTGCGGTACCCAGCACGAGGCCGAGGCAGAGGGAGATGAGGTCCAGCGGGCCCCATGGGCCGGCCTTGGCCACGCCGTATTTCAGACCGGGCTCCATCAGATTTTTCGGGGTGTCACTGCCGCCGTAGTCGGCATGAGAGACGGCCTCAAAGAACTTGGCGAAGCTGAAGCTGTGATGCTTGAGCACGAGGTAGCTCAGCAGCATGGCGCCTGCAATGAGCAGCAGGGCCTTGATGATCTGCACCCAGGTGGTGGCCAGCATGCCGCCGAAGACCACATACACCAGCATGAGAATGCCCACGCCGATCACGGCCGGTGCGAACTCGATATTGATCAGACGCTCGATGATGCCGCCTGCGCCCACCATCTGCGCGATCATGTAGATGGTGGAAACCGTCAGCGTGCTGAGGGAGGCCAGCGCGCGCACCGGGCGCGGCTTGAGGCGGTAGGCCAGGAGGTCGGCCATGGTGTACTTGCCCGCGTTGCGCAGCGGCTCGGCCACGATGAGCAGCACCGTGATGTAGGCCACCAGGAAGCCCACGGAGTACATGAAACCGTCATAGCCGGCAAAGCAGATCATGCCCGAGATTCCAAGGAAGGAGGCGGCGCTCATGTAGTCGCCAGCCACAGCGAGGCCGTTCTGCCAGCCAGTGATGCTGCGGCCTGCTGCGAAGTAGGCGCTGGCGCCGGTGTTCTTTTTAGCGGCGTAAAAAGTGATGAGGAGTGTCAGGCCGACGAAGGCCAAGAACATGATCTGCGCGATGGTCATATAGAAAAGATAAAAAATTAAAGATGAAAGATGAATCAAAGCTTTCGCTTCGCCTGAATGACAACGGTGGTCATGATTGCATTGAGTTCGGATGCCTCCTGAAAAAGATCTTTCAGTCTGGCGGGTTTAAGCAGCTTGTGATCCTGGATAAGTTCAAGCCAAAGCGTGGTTTCTTCGAGTTCTTGGATGGCTCCTTCGATTTTGCTGATGAAGTCCTTGGGCGACTTTGGCCTCTTGCCTTCCCGAGTCTGGGCTGCAACAGAAGTGGCAGAGCGCAGTACCTGGGGACCAAATACCTTTGTCAGGTCGTTCTTCGGCAGCGCGAGGTGCATGTTGATGATTCGTGAGGCGAAAGTCTTGGTGCGAACTGGCAGGTCCGTCATAGAAAGCCCCGGTGGTGTTTTATTTTTTAGTTTTTATCCTTCATCTTTCTCAATGGTGTCCGTCGATCACCTCAGCGGCCGCCTTGTCCCACTTGGCCGCGACGCGCACGTAGATGAAGGCCATGATCCAGGCCATGAAGAACTGGGAGAGCGCAAAGACGTAGGCGATGTTCACCTCTCCCCAGACCTTCTGCTTCATGAGGTCCGGGCAGTAGCCCACCAGCACGGGAAGCGCGAGGTAGTAGATGAGGAAGAAGATCGTGGCGGGAATGATGAAGGCCTTTTTCCGCGCCATCAAAGTGCGGAATTCCGGCTTCTCCTCCAGCTTTTCCCAGTTCACAGGTGTTTTTTGGCTCATAATCGGGCGCGAGAGTATGGAGACAGACGCTGGATGGCAAGAGTGGAAAGCACCGGAGGTGAAAATGCCTGTTTTTTCACTTCTCCAGAAAGTGGCGTCTCCATAAACGCAGGCTTTAGGCATCCTTTGACCGGCTTGTTCCTTGAGCAGCGAATGTCCCTGCTGCAAAGGTGTGCTGAAATGGAAGCTTGGATCGTCATCGGACTGCTCATCGTCGCCGTCATCGCCTTTGCCACGGAGAAAATCTCGGTGGATCTCGTCACGCTGTCACTGCTCTGCGTGCTGGTGATGTGCGGCATTCTCAAGGCTGACCGGGCCTTTGCGGGATTTGGCGACCGCGTCATCATTCTGCTGGCGGCGATTTTTGTCATTGGTGCCGCGCTGCGGGAGACGGGAGTGCTGGACATGATGGGCGGTTTTCTGGCCCAGACCTTTGGCACACATCCCAAGCGGCTGATGGGCTTCATGATGGCCGTGGTAGGCGGCGTCTCCGCCTTCATGAACAACACGACTGTGACAGCGGTGTTTGTGGGCCCGGTGATGGGCCTCGCGCGCAAGCTGCGCATCCCGCCCTCCCGCCTGCTGATGCCTCTGGCCTTCGCCTCGCTGATGGGAGGCACCTGCACGCTGATCGGCACCTCCACCAACGTCGCCGTGAGCGGGGCGATCTCCAAGCTGGGTTTGGAGCCGCTGCGCATGTTTGAATTCACCGGCATCGGTCTCGTGCTGATGCTGACTGGCATCCTATACATGGTTTTCATCGGCTCACGCCTGGTACCTGAACGTGACAAGGCTTCGGCTTTGGCAGGTGATGCCATGCGTGACTACTTCGCCGAGGTCATGGTGCTGCCTAACTCACCCCTTGTGGGGCAGGCAGCCTTTGACTCGGATTTTTCCGCCATGGAGTTCCAGGTCATGAAGATCCGCCGGTCTGACCAGACCTTTGATGCCACGCCAAAGGTGCGCTTTCAGGAGGGCGATGTGGTGCTCGTGGCCGGCAAGGTGGAAAACCTGATCCGGGTGAAGAAAATCGAAGGCATCGACATTCTTGAAGATGTCACGCTTCGCAGCTCCGGCATCGATATGAGCGATGCGCAGGTTGCGGAAGTCGTGCTCACGCCGCGCTCCGCCTTTGTGGGGCGCTCCCTGCGTGAAAACAACTTTCGTCAGCGCACGGGGCTTTCAGTGCTGGCTTTGATGCGCGGCGACCGTTCGCTGATGCACCACATGGCGGCTGAAAAGCTGCGTGCCGGAGACGTGCTGCTGCTCCAGGGGCCAAGCGACCGCTTCCGCGCCTTTGAGGAGGGCAATGACATGATTGTCATCACGCAGTATCAGTTCAGCGCTGAGACAAGGCGTCGCGGCTTTGTGCTGCTGGGCGCTTTTGTGATGGCCGTGATCGCCAGCAGTGTGGGCTGGGTGCCTGACGCAATCGCCTTTGTGATGGTGGCCATGCTGGCCGTCTTCATGCGCTGCATCAAGCTGGAGAACGCCTATTCCAACATTGACTGGCGTCTGCTCATCCTGATCGGTGGCATGATGGCCTTCGGGGAAGCGATGCAGACATCCGGTGCATCGAGCATGATCGCAAACTTCATCACCGGCTGGCTGCAGCCCATGGGGGTCTTTGCGGTTTTCGCCGGCTTCTGCCTGCTGACGATCCTGCTCACCCAGCCGATGTCGAATGCTGCTGCCGCACTGGTGGTGCTCCCCGTGGCATTGCAGGCGGCCGCCACCATGGGGGCCAATCCACGCAGCTTTGCCATTGGGATCATGCTCAGCGCCTCCGCATCCATGCTCACGCCGTTTGAGCCCAGCTGCATTCTCGTCTATGGCCCGGGGAAATACCGCTTCTCAGATTTCATCAAAGTGGGCGGGGGTTTGACACTGGTGATGCTGATCGTCATCCTGGCTACGGTGCCGGTGTTCTGGCCGCTGAAGTAGCGGAGTGAGCGGGCCATGATCCGCAACTCTCAATGCGGCAGACGAATCCTGGCATGATCGACTCCTGTTCCCGTGAGATCGCTGCTGATGTAATCAAGATAAAGGACGAAGGGCAGGGCTGAATCCATGTCTGCCTGCGTGGGGCAGAATGGCTTTGCAGTTCGTTGGCTAAGCGCGCCTTCAAATTCCAGAGAATCATTTCTGCTTAGTTCGATGTGGGGAGGCTTGCCCCGGGGGATGAAATGCAGGGTCAGATAATTTGAATCCTCATTGCGCCAGGGGATGCGTGACACATAAGCATCATAATGCCTGATCCAGTGATCCGCAGGAACCAGCGAATCCACTGGCACAGGCACAAGAACGACGTGGAGATCCGTTGTGGGCCGCTTCACAAGCAAGGAGCGGTTGATGCGCAAAGAGCCTCCTCCAAATGAAAGAAGAAGGAGCGCCCCCAAGACTGTGCCAGAGAGAAACGGCTTCAGGCTGATGCGCATGGGAGGTCTGAGACGCGAAAAATTTCTGGCTGAGAGACGATCCAATTCATCTCAAACGAACTTGTTCCCAGCTCTTATGATTGGGGTGAACGAGGTTGTTTGAATCCTCATATCCGTAAGTACTGCGAACAACTTCAACAAGTGGGTTCCGCCTTGGATTTACAAGGGTTCCACGGGGACTCGGCGTGTGAAAGGATCCGGCAGGAATTGTGAGCGGAGTGGAACAACCCCGGGTGTTCAGGGTTGCTCTCATGACCTGCGGTTTTGTTCGTGTGGTTGTTCACGACTTGTTCGCAGCAGTTCACGGAGGGCGGGATTGCCGAGCGCGGCCTGTGCCGCCTCCACCTCGGCGTCTTTTTTGCTGCGGCCTGTGCCACGCCCGAGCTGTGTACCCTGCCAGGAAACGACGGCGATGAAGTTTTTGGCGTGATCCGGCCCTTCGGCTCCGACGATTTCGTAGAGCGGTGGCTCCACTCCCACGGACTGGATGAGCTCCTGAAGCTGTCCTTTGGGATTGGAGTCCAGGGGGCCGCGGTTCAGGGCTTCAAGCTCCTCGGCAAACAGCCGTGCGGCAAATTGATGAGCGGCATCGGTTCCGGCATCAAGGTGAATGGCGCCTGCGACGGCTTCGAGGGCGTCTGCCAGTGTGGACTCACGGTTGCGGCCGCCGTTGGCTTCTTCGCCACGCCCCAGGTGCAGATAGGTGCCCAGTCCGATGCGCCGTGCGATGCGTGCCAGCGCCTTGGTGGAGACAAGCTGGGCGCGTGCCTGGGTCATCACACCTTCATCGGCCTGTGGGAGGCGCTGAAAAAGCATATGGGAGAGGGCAAGCTGCAGAACGGCATCTCCGAGAAATTCCAGGCGTTGATTGTCGGATTGAGCGCGTTGGTTTTCGTAGCCGACGCTGCCGTGAGTGAGGGCTTGCTGCAGCAATGCGGGATCGCGAAAGGTATGGCCAATGACGTGTTCCAGCGGTTCCATGTATGCTTCTTTTCTAACCGGAAGTACGGTGCCACTCCATGAAAAAAGTGGGGTGACCGACGGGATTCGAACCCGCAACAACCAGAATCACAATCTGGGGCTCTACCGTTGAACTACGGTCACCA
Organism: Prosthecobacter fluviatilis; assembly: GCF_042655725.1. GTDB lineage: Bacteria > Verrucomicrobiota > Verrucomicrobiia > Verrucomicrobiales > Verrucomicrobiaceae > Prosthecobacter > Prosthecobacter fluviatilis. The sequence continues at coordinate 59,610 of NZ_JBHSMQ010000014.1, read as the reverse complement.
TCTCTCGCTAGGAGGGGAGGATATTAGACGTTCGGGACGGATATGCCAGCGAAAAAATGGGGGGGAAGTTGAGAGAGGGCTCGCGCTGCTGGGGCTGGGCTGTCATTTGCGCCGCCAAAACCAGACCCTGGGAAGGGCGAATGCGGCGGCGATCAGCACGGTAAGCACGCCGATCATGGCTGTCATACCCAGGGTGATGAGGCCACGATTGCTGCCCGCAGCCAGGGCACCGAAACCCAGGCCGGTGCTAAGACCGCAGTAGGCAAGTGAGCGGCCGAGGGAGGCGACGCGCTCACGGGTCATGCCTGGCTCGCGCAGGGAGTGCATCACATGGATGGTGAAATCCAGGCCCAGACCGAGGCAGAGAGGGACGGCAGCGACGCTCATAAGATTCCAGGTGAGACCCCACGCTGACATGCCGCCGAGGAGAATCCAACCGCTGGCTGCCATGGTGAGGAAGGCAAAGACGCGCTCACGCCAGCCATGGAACACCAGCAAAAACAGGATGCCAGCGATGACAACGGTGGGGACGCAGACACGCAGGATCTCATTCTTCAGCAATGGCTCCAGCGAGGTGCGGAGAAAGGCCCAGCCGGCAGCATGGGCCCCGGGAGTTTTTTCCAGCTCGTGCAGCACGGGGGCGTTTTCCATGCTGTGCCCCTGGGCCAGGCGGGCGGAGCCGATGGCCATGAACCCGTGTTTGTCATGCTGGGAGACAATGCCGCCGAGGTTTTCGAGCACGACGGGCTTGGGCCACAGAGGCAATGCTGTCTTGGCAGCCGCCCAGTCCTGCCATTGCTTGAGTACCTTTTGAGTCAGGGCGTAGGCGACGTCTGTGAAGCCGGCGGCATCGACTGCCTGCCTGAGCGCATCTTCATGTGCGGAAAGGGTCTGCAAAGCGGCGAGGTTTGCCTTTTGCGCTTCTGCATCAGGCACGAGTGCAAGCGGCAGCAGCCGGGCTTCGACTTCAGGGCTGTTCAACATCTTCCGGGCAGCGATGATGCTCTGGCGCAAGGCGGCGGTGCTGTGTGCCGCGAAGACGAGGGGGACGTTGCGCCCTGGTTCGGTGCTGCTTTTCAGCATGCTTTGCTCGACGCTGTCGAAGACGTCGAAGGCCTCGCTTTTTTCAGGGCGCAACACGGCGGAGCCAAAGTCCATCTTCGGCAGGCCCTTCCAGCCAATCACGGCGGTGGCGGCCATGAGGGCAATCATGACAAGCCACACCATCACCCCCTGCATGCGCATGGCCAGACGAAGCGTGCCATGGTGTTCCTCGAGTTTGCCTGTGGTCATGCCCAGCGGCAGAAAGCCAAAGATCATGACCGCTGCGCCGATCAGCACCCCGAGCGCGGAGAGCACGCCGAGCTGGGCGACTCCGGGAAGCTGGCTGAGACCCAGCATGGCAAAGATGCCGGCGATGCTGACTGCGGACCAGGCTACACTGGGCAGCGCGCGGCGGCAGATGCTGCCAAAGCGCTCTCCTGGGTGCTCGCGTGCCACATGCAGGCCGAAGACGCCGAAGTCTTCGATCAAGCCCGTCAGGATCGCGGCGAAGCCCATCGACATCACATTGAGCGAGCCGTAGATCACGCCTGCCGTACCAAGTGTGAGCAGATTGGCGCACAGAATGGCGAGCAGCAGCCAGAGCAGCGGCTTCACACTGCGGTGCAGCAGCCAGAAGAGGAAGCCGACGATGAACGTGACGGCGCCGATGGACTGCCGCATGTCACCTTCCATGCCGGTGGCGATTTCCGCCTGAAACGCCGGATCTCCGGTAAAGCCTATTTTGACACCTGTGAGCTCGCCCTGCTCTGGCAGCCATTTTTCCCGCACCTCGGCTTTGATCTGTGTGAGCCAGGTGTTGGCAGCACGATAGTCTGCGAGCGCCTTTCCGGGTGGCGTGACAAACAGCAGGCGCAGTGTGCCGTCGGCGCTGCTGAATTCATCGCTCATGAGGCTGCTCATGTCGCCACCGTCGCTCAGGAGAGCCAGGGCTCCACGTGCGAGGCCGAGCGGATCGTAGCCGGTGAGCGTGGCGTTTTGCAAATCCAGCGAAGCACCTGCGGCCTCTCTGGATTTGGCGAGCAGAGCGGGGACCGATGCGGGATCGAGTGAGGCAATGAGTCTGGACACCTGCTGCTGCGGCGCATTGAGCCAGAGATAGGCGACGACCTCCGCGATGATTGCAGGATCTGACTGCAGCAGGGATTTGCTGCGCACGCTGGCGCACAGCTCTGGCCTGGCAGCCAGATGCTCTGCCAGAGCATCTGCAGTGACTTCAACGAGCGCCGGATCCTCTGCCTGCACGGCGATGAGGAGCAGGTTGCGCTTTTGCTCCCTCAGCAGGCGTGTGCCCTGCAGCCCTGGCAGCTCCTGCGGCAGCAGGCTGAGGGGATCGACGTCGAAATCCAGCCGCGAAACGCCGAATGCTCCCGCCATGATGACGAGCAGTACGAAGAACAGGCGAAGCGAGGCGGATTTCATGAGCGGCTGAAAGAAGCGGAGCCAGCCGGGAAGTCCACTGTCGAATGTCTTGACGTGTTCACTCCCTCCCGCCAGCATCGCGGCCATGTTTCTTCTTGCCGCCACCTCGGCCAGCTACTGGCCCTTCGTCGTTCTCGCTGTCAGCGTTGCTTTCATCATCATCGGCATCAGCAAGCTGCGCATGCATGCCTTTGTGGCGCTGATCCTGGCAGCGCTGCTGGCGGGGCTGCTGGCCAACAAGGACTCATGGGACATCGTGCAGAAGGATGGCAAGGTGAAGGCGATGTCCTCCATGGTCGGAGTCGTGGAGATGGTCTCCAAAGGGCTGGGAGACACCGCACGGGACATCGCGGTGTCCATCGCGCTGGCGGCCATCATTGGCATGTGCCTGATGGAGAGCGGCGGTGCTGACAAGGTGGTGCGCCGCTTTCTGGCTTTCTTTGGGGAGAAGCGCGCGGGCTGGGCGCTGCTGTGGAGCACCTTCATCCTGAGTGCGCCGATCTTCTTTGACACCATGTTCATGCTCATGGTGCCGCTGGCCATGGCGCTGCGCATGCGCACGGGCAAGGACTACACGCTCTACATCATGGCCGTGTGCTGCGGCGGCACGGTGACGCACTCCATGACGGTGCCGCATCCGGGCCCGGTGGCGGTGGTGGATGACCTGCACCTGAATGTGGGAGAGTCCATCATCGGCGGCATGCTCATCGGCGCGATCACCTGCGTGTTTGGCTTTTTCGTGAGCCAGTGGCTGAACCGCCGCACCGATGTGCCGCTGCGTGCCACGGGCGGTGTCTCCCTGGAAGACATGAAGGGTGCCAGCACCAAGCCGGAGAGCGAGCTGCCAAGCTTCTTCTGGAGCATGACGCCGGTGCTGCTGCCGATCATTCTGATCAGCCTGACGACGGTGTTTGAGCTGGCGCATAAAGGTGCTGCTGCAGGCGCCGGCTGGGGTGTGGCGATGGTGAATGCCCTCGGTGGTGAGGGCGGCTTCAACGCCGTGCGCGCCTGGGTGGACTTCATCGGGCACAAGAACATCGCGCTGTTCATCGGCGCGGCCATCGCTCTCTGGGTGCTGGCCAAGCAGCGTGGCCTGAGCCTGAAAAAGGTGGAGGAACTCGTGGGCCCGCCGCTGGAGACGGCAGGGATGATCATCCTCATCACCAGTGCAGGCGGCGCCTTTGGTCTGGCGCTCCGCAGCGCGGGTGTGGGTGATGCGGTGCAGTCGCTCGCCCAAGGCTACAGCCTCAATCTGATCTTCCTCGGCTGGCTGGTGGCGGCCGTGGTGCGTGTGGCGCAGGGCTCCGCCACGGTGGCGATGCTGACGGCCTCATCCATCATGGCACCGATGCTGGCCAACACGCCTCTGGGCTGCCACCCGGTGTATCTCTTCACCTCCATCGGCTTTGGTGCCATGTGCTGCTCCTGGATGAACGACAGCGGCTTCTGGGTGGTGAACCGCCTCAGCGGCATGACCGAAAAGGAAACCCTCCGCACCTGGAGCCTCCAGCTCACCGCCGACTCCATCATCGGCCTGCTGGTGACGCTGGTGCTGAGCAAGCTGGTGCCGCTGGTGTGATCTGCTGCTTGGTGAAGCTCAAAAGATCCTCACGGTGAGGCCTGTGATCGCAAACAAGACTGCCGCACTGAGCACCAGGTAGCTGCGCAAGCGAAGCGCTTGGGTGCGGTAGAGTCGGCGTTGCACCGGATGCCCAACGATCAGAGCCAGCACAACAAGCATGGCGAATCCCAGCAAGGCATCCAACGTTGGAGGGCCGAAGGCGTGCAGGAGGTCGTTGGGCTTGCCGTCGAGATAGGGAAAGGCGGCGTTTGCCACGTCTGCCAGCGGGACGACGAACAGCCAGAGGTACACTGAGGAAGCCACGCGGAATGAGTATGGCCGCCGTCTGAGTGAAAGCAGCACGGCCAATGCGGCCAGGAAGATCCAAAGGAGGTAAGGCGCGATGGAGACAGCGAATGTGGAAAAGCCTCTCAGTGCGGGGGGATCATAGCTGACGTAACCCCAGCGCTCACCGGTGGGCAGCCAAACGAATTCGAGAATGGTGCCACCCTGCGCCAGCACTGCGGCGGCATGAGCGCTTTCATGGATGATGGTCACGAGCAGCGCACCAGGCGGGAACAGAAGCAGATGGAACCAGTGGCGCCGGAAGAAGCGAAAGATCTCACTCAGCATGGAGCCCGTCTCAGGCCCCGTGGTCTTGGTCGCAGGGATGCCGCTCATCGCACAAAAAGTTTAAGCGTTCATGCATGTGGCGCCTACTTTGGGATGACGGCCCGCAGGTCATCAAACATCTTTCCCGTATCCCGCTGCCCTTGTTCTTTGATCTCATTCTGACGGGCGACAGCCGCGTTGATTTTGGCCATGGACGCATTGAAGGCCGTCAGATCCCCACCGTCGTCAAACATGAAGAGGCCTTTGCTCATGTGCCAGTGACCACGCCGCCTGCTCAGCAGGTCGATGATGGTCTGGATGCCGTCCACGGCGCTCCCTTCGAGGGCCCATGTTTCATCAAAGGTCTTCAGGGCGGCCTCCACACCCGTCTCGGCGCTGCGGATGTGATCTGCCTTGCCGGCGGGGCTGATATGACTGTCGCGAACTTTCGCGGGGAAGCTTGCAATCGCTTCGCGCATTTTGACGCCGTATTTCTTCAGCAGCACTCGCGCGCGAGCGAGCAGATCATACGACTCGCTGGAGTCTTGATCCTTGAGGATTCGCTCTCCGTCCAGCACCCGCAGGAAGCCGATCTTGGCGATTTCGTCCGTGTAGTCTTTTTGCAAAGCGGCGATCTCTGCAAAGTACTGTCTTGAGATGACCAGCATCTTTCCCAGGTCATCGGAAGGCTCTGCAGGCGGTGTCTGCGGTGCGGCGTCGTTCGCAGGCGGGCTGCCCTGCTGCATTTTTTCCAACTCTGACTGCAGCTTGTTCAGCTCATCATGGATGTTTTGAGTGACCTGGGGAGACGAGGCCGGTGCGGGCGCGGGTCCGGAGAGGTTGCGTGATCCCGAGAATGACCCCGCCAACATCAATAGTGAGAGAAGCACCACGGTTATGCCGTAGCTGCGTGCCAGCACGGAGACAAAGCTCTTTCGGAGTGCTGCGGCGATGCCCGCGATGACCAGAGCTGCGATGAGTGCGAAGAGGCCGGCGGCGATGGTGTAGCCGATGGCACCTGCGAAACTGCTGACGAGCCCCACATTGCCCAGCGCGGAGTCCAAGGCCGAGACGGGCTCGACAAGCTTTTTGATGAAGCACAGCACGAATGCCACTCCCGTGCCCAGCAGCGGAGCACGGCGAAGCCATTCGTCAGATGCGGACGATGACTGGCCGGCCGGTGTGCTGCCACGCGTCTGAATGTAAGCTGGTGCCTGATAGGGCTGGTAAGACGGGTTGCGGGCGCAGACTGGCACCAGGATGGTGGTCCCGCAGCCGGGACAGCCGACCTCGGTGCCCGCGAGTGAGTCGTCTGCATCAATCGATTGTCCGCACTGACCGCAGCAGAAGAGAGGCATGATGAGAAGAAAGAGGTTCGAGTCGCCTGAGAATACCAAGGATAGTGCCCTGCGCTGACTTTTTAACAAGCTGTCTGATGGGTCGTCAAACAGATTTAAACTGCGGATGAGCTGCTCCTGAGCAAGCTGGTGCCGATGCCATAGGCCAGGGCTCTTTGACTGGGCACGACGATGTGCGGCAGTTCAATGTGGCATGCCGTGTTGCGAATCAGATGCCTCCTTCAACCCTTGCGCCTGCCGGACTCGAAAGCCGGGCTTCACACAGATGATCCCCAAGCCCACATCATGGACTTAGGGATCATCACACTTTCATTGAGCCGACATCATTTGCTGCATGTCCGGCTCAGCACTTGGCCTCTGAATGAAGGCTATGCCCACCCTAACTGCCGAAGGCCGAAGGCGTCATTCCAAATCTTGGTCATGTGCCGAATGCGACCGTCTTCAAACTGCATCACATAGGCATAATCAGCCGACAGGGTCTTGCCGGTAGGCTCAACGGGTCCTCCTGGTCCGGTATGCGTGCCGTAATAGACGCCATAACCCGCCACGCATTGGCGCTCCTGGTCTTCTGCGAAGAATTTCAGCTCGTAGCGTCCGTCCGGCACCGGCGTGAAAAAGCCTTTCATCCAGTCGGTGTAACCTTCCAAGGTACTGACGCCAGCGAGCGCCGGACCTTGTGCCGAAAACGTGGCATCTGGATGGCAGTACTCTTTGCAAACCTGCCAGCCTTTACCGCTGTCACAGGCATCAAAAAACAACCTGGCTTTGTCGTATATGGCGCTCATTTTTTGGTGTGTTGTTAATCCAACGTTGATTTTGCCGGCAACGGTCTTGTCGCTTGCTGCCGGTGTTTTAGCTCCTAAGACCAGGATGGCAACTTCTCAGTCGTCGGCTTTCACTGGTATGATGCATTGTGCGGTGAGTTGACAGCGCGTGCAGCAGGCCGCATGACTCGCACGCATGACTGGCATCGCATCGCACGAACAAATCAGCGCACTCATCCGTCATCGTCGCTCCATCAAGCCGGTGGATCTGGATGCTGCGCGTGAGGTGGAGCGGGGGCTGCTGACGCAGATTTTGGAAGACGCCACCTGGGCGCCGACTCATGGACTGACGGAGCCTTGGAAGTTCATCGTGCATCAGGGTACGGCGCGGCAGCAGCTGGCGGAGGCCATGCAGCGTGTGTATCGCGACACCACGCCTGCGCATGAGTTCCGCGAGGACAAGATGAAGAAGATGAGCGAGAACCCGCTGCTGGCTCCGGTGGTGATCGCCTGTGTGATGGAGCGGCGCGGCGGGGCGAAGATCCCTGAGATCGAGGAGATCGAGGCCGTGGCCTGCGCGCTGCAAAACCTGCAGCTCTCCGCCACAGCGGCGGGTCTGGGCTGCTACTGGTCCTCCCCTCCCCTGCTCTGCACGCGTGACTTTGCCGACTGGCTCGGCATCGGTGCAGAGGACAAGTGTGTGGGCCTCATCTATCTTGGCTGGCCGCGTGCCGGACTGAACTGGCCGCGCAGTGTGCGCCAGCCGGTGGAAACCAAAACCGTGTGGCGCGATGACTGAGTGGCTGACCCATTCCTGGAATGCGGTGACGCATTTTTTCACCGCCATGCCGTGGGAGATGTGGAGCGTGTGGACGCTGACGATCTGCCTGCTCGCCGTCGGCATCGTGGGCTCGGTGGTGCCGTTTCTGCCGGGGCCGATGCTGATCTTTGCGGCAGGCATCCTCCATACGGTGCTGCGACCTGAGTCCGGCATGAGCACCTGGGGCATTGTTATTTTGTCACTGGGGCTGGTGCTTTCCTATGTCGTTGACTTCGCCAGTGGTGCGATGGGCGCGCGCTGGTTTGGTGCGAGCAAATGGGGCATCACCGGCGTGTTCATTGGCGGCATCGCCGGCATGTTTTTCATTCCCTTTGGCCTTGTGCTGGGGCCGTTGATCGGGGGTGTTTCCTTTGAGCTGATCTTTGCCAAAAAGCAGCTGCATCCGGCGGCCAAGTCTGCGTGGGGTTCGCTGCTTGGCACCGGCGTTGGCCTCGTGCTGCGCCTCATCGTGGCCCTTGGAATGGTGGCCACTTTCTTTCTCGATGCGCTGGTGTGGTAGGCGGGGCCATCAGGCCTTGCCCTGCAGCAGCATGCGCAGACCGAAGACAACCAGGATGACGCCAAAGATGCGGGTGAGTGTCTCGTTGCTCATCGTCTTCAGCCAGCCTGCGCCAAAGTAGGCGAAGATGGATGCGGAGACGGCCGTGATGATGGCGACTTTCCATTCCACGTAGCCATGTCTGGCATTCTGAGTGGTGGCCATCAGCGCTGTGGGGATGATGATGGCGAGCGACGTTGCGACAGCGGTCTTGTGCGGCAGTTTGAGAAAGGTCACAAACGCAGGCACCATGACCACGCCGCCGCCCACGCCGCAAAGCGCGGCCACGACGCCGCTGAGGATGCCGATGGCGAGACAGGTAAGGACGGTGGTGGTGGGCATCATGGATCAGCGGGATTGTCTTGCGAGCAGGCCGACGAGCAGACGCTCGAGCACGAGCTTGGGATCAAGGGATGAGGTGACGAGCTTGGAATTGGCGGCTAGGCAGGCTTTGAAGCCGGCATGAAGCTCTTCGAGCGTGAAGTTGCCGGCCTCCGGGAGGGCGAGAAACATCGGGTAGGCATTGAAGCCGGTGCCGTCTTTTTTACGCGGCAGATGGGAGGTGGCTGTGGAAGGCAGGGACTCCAGTGAAGAACAGAAGCCGGTGTAGTTGAACTTGTTGAGCTTGTGGCGTGAGCCGAGATCTTTGATGAGGAGCAGGCTGCGCACACGAGGCACGATGGCGGCAAGCAGCAGCCCGATGGCGTTCTGCCCCTGGTACATGAGCGTGCCGAGCAGCTCCAGCGCACGCGGGAGATCGCGCTTGCCGATGGCGTTGCCCAGGTCCCACAGCACGCCGGCGCGGCTCATGGAGACCATGTTTTGCACGGTCTTGAGTCCGGCGCGGCGGCGCTCGCCGAGGTAGAGGTCGATCTTTTCCAGCTCGTTTTCCATCTGGCGCGTGTCATCGCCGGCCATCTGCACCAGCAGCTCCAGCGCGCCGCTTTCAAAGGTGATGCCAAGCTCCTTGGCTTTCTGCGAGGCCATGGCGAGCACCGGCCCCTCCCACCCCGCGCGTGAGGTGTCGGGTTTGTCGAAGACCTCGATGTTGGCAATCTTGGTGATGCGCTTGTAGGCGCTGCGGCGTTTGTCGATGCCTGTGGCGCTGATGACAAAGCTCACGTCGGAGCCGAGGCCGCGTTCGATCACATCCAGGATGCGCTCGAAGCCGTTCACCGCATCCTGCCCACGACCGGCGCCGGATTCCCCGAGGAAGTTGGCGTTTTTGAGCCAGACCACCTTGGAGCCGCCGAAAAAGGGCAACGTCTGCAGCGCCATGCAGACGTTGCCGCAGATGTTGCCTGCATGCTCAGAATTGTCGGCCGTGCCGTCGATGACGTCATTGCCGAAATCTCCGGCATCTGGCGGAGTGAGGCGGCGCACGAGCATGAGCGCGGCTTCTTTGACGCGCGCTTCATCACTGCCAATGAAGACATTCACCTGGCTGGCGGCGGTTTTTTTCGGTGGCGGCATGCTTCACCGATGGAGCAGGAAGCGCATGGCATCAAGCCTCAGGGCGCATGCGGTCTTGACATGCGCACGGCGATTTGATGAAATCCTTTCAAATCAAGCCAACCTTTATGAAAACATCTTTGACTGGGTTCAGGGTTTCGACGGCGGTCGTGCTTTTCACCACTGCCTTGTTCATGTCTGCTGCGGGATTTTCAGCCAAGGCGGAGGATTTGAACGCCGTGTTTCAGCAGGGACGTACCGCCTACTACAAAGGAGATCTAGACACAGCGTACCGTCTGCTCTCCCGCGTGGCTGCGGCAAACCCCAAGCATGCAGAGACGGCAAACATGCTGGCGTACATCCGCGCCAACTATCAGCCAAAGGACCAATCGCTGAAGAACCAGTATGCCGCTGTCACCCTGCCCAAGGTGGAAATGAATGATGTGACTCTGACCGAGGCCATCGAAGGGCTGCGTGCCCTGTCCAAAAATGCCAGCGGGGGCAAGGTCTCGCCAAACGTGATCGTGAAGGGCGAGGAGCTGGCGAAGCGCAAGCTCAGCCTCTCGCTTGCCAACGTCCCCCTGGACGAAGCGCTGAACTACGTGACGCAACTCGTCGAAGCCAAGGCCACCTATGACAAGCATGCGGTCATTCTGACCAGCCAGGCCGACACACTGACCTCTGCGGTGGAGACGAAGTAGCCAGCCTAAATTCATCTGGCTCCATCTCAGAACTGAATCACCCCACCTCTGTGGCTCAAAAGGCAGCAGAGGTGTTTTATTTTATTGTGGATGAATGAATTATTGGCTTTATCACTAGTGAATCGCTCCGGGCTTGCTGAGAGCAGGCATTGGCGTGGCCTTGAGGAGCCAGATGTCCATCTTTCACAGATCTGAAAACTAGGGCGATGCGGTCAGGGCGGGATGAGCGGGCTGAAATGCCTCTTAAGCCATGCGCTCCGCGAAGGTGCATTCTCAAAGAGCACATAAAAACAAAGCCGGAGGCTTGTGCGACAAGCTCCGGCTCTGAGAGTGCTTTTGGCTTTGGAACCGACGGTCAGTCGTTGAAGAAGTGGCGTCCGGTCTGGCCGGCTTCGGTCTTGTTGTCCACTTCCCAGTACACGTCTTCGAAGATGGTTTCCGGTTCGGGATACGGGCTGGACTTTGCGAACTCGGCTGAGTCCTCCGCTTCCTTTTGCGCTTCCTTGTCGATCTTCTTCAGTTCTTCTTCAGTGGCGACGCCTTCGCTGAGGAGGTTGCGCTTCCACACCTGGATCGGGTCATGATCGTTCTGAAACTTCTCCACTTCCTCCTTGGTGCGGTATTTGAACTTGTTGGCGTCGGCGACGGAGTGGCCTTCCCAGCGGTAGGTGGCGATTTCGAGGATGCTCGGCTTGGACTCGTTGTGGGCGCGAGCGATGGCCTTGCCCACGCCAGCGCGGACTTCGTAGATGTCTTCGCCGTTGAACTGCTCCCAGGCCATGCCGTAGCCTTCGGCGCGCTTGGCCAGGAAGTCCTGATAGGCGGAGGAGCGCTGCTGGCTGGTGCCCATGGAGTAGCCGTTGTTTTCGATGACGTAGATCACCGGCAGATCCCAGAGTTCGGCGAGGTTGAGGGACTCATGGAAGGCACCCTGGTTCACAGCGCCATCGCCGAGGAAGCAGAGGGCGGCACCTTTGATGCCACGATACTTCAGGCCGTAGGCGAGGCCGAGACCCAGCGGGGTCTGGCCGGCCACGATGCCGTGGCCACCCCAGTAGTTTTTGTCGGGGGCGAAGTAGTGCATCGAACCACCCTTGCCGCGGGAGCAGCCGGTGGCTTTGCCGAAGAGCTCGGCCATGCACTCGTTCATGCCCATGCCGACGGCGAGAGCGTGGCCATGGTCACGGTAGGCGGTGATGACGTGATCGTTTTCGCCCATCACGGAGACGGTGCCGACGGCCACGGATTCCTGGCCGATGTAGAGGTGGAGGAAACCGCCCATGCGACCTGCCTGATAGTGCTGCAGGGAGACCTGCTCGAAGCGGCGGATGCGGACCATCTTGCGGTAGAGCTCCACCTTGTCGGCGGCGGTGAGCTTTTGATTGATGGGATCGGAGGCGTGTTTTGCCAGGGCGTTTGAGGGGGCGGTTGCGGTGGCCATGTGATGGGTTCGATACTAGCTGGATGCATGCCGGAAGCAAGCGGGGTGTTTAGGCTGCGGAATGGGATGTGCCGGGTCCCTTGCGATGGGGGTGCCGCATGGCAGACGGGCAGCTGGTGGCAATGAATGGAGACGCGTGTTTTGGCCGCAGAGGGGCAGAGGCGGGCTTCATGGTTGCTTCGTTTTCTTCCTCCCGCTTCATAAGATCTGGCGCTGGTCCCCTTCCCTCTCAATGTCGGTTTGGCAGGTTGCCGGGCTGCACAGTATGAGCTTGGGGGGGACGGGTTTAGAATAAGGATGCGAGGCGCATATTGGAGGCTGGCAACCCGCTTCCTTATCCCTGCTTGGGTGCCCTCCTGTCCCAGTTCTCCCGTCACGGAGCCCATGATCGGCGGGCAGAAGGAGGCGTAGAAAGGTGCTGGGCTACCTTGAAGTGAGGCGCGAAAGGGAGGCACCGAGATGTCCTGTGGCGGTAGAAAGACCCACTCCGCGCCTGCTCTGGGTGCTCTCCTAGTCAGTGCGGGGGGGAGAGGACTGGCCCAATCCGGCGCCCTCGGAGCCCGTGATTTGCAGGCAGAAGGAGGGTGTTAGAAGGTGCTGGGCTACCTTGAAGGGGTGCGAAACGGGAGCACCAAGGCGCCCGGTGGAGGCTTGGGAGCAGCCTCCCTACCCTGCCTTGGGTGCGCTCCCCTCCCCCCCTCCAAACTGCTTTGGCAGTCACTTCTCCGCCCTTTAAACTCCCCTTCCCCGCCTCTGTGAAACACTCTGTGCGATTCCAGTTTGTTCCACATGGAACATTTTTGCGGCTTGTGCTACTCTCCTCACCCCCATGTCCACCAGCCTTTTTACCTTCCCCAAGCACTATGATGTCATTGTCTGCGGCGCCGGTCATGCCGGGGTGGAGGCGGCGATGGCGGCTGCCCGCCTGGGTTGCCAGACGGCCATCCTCACCCAGAACCTCGATACCATTTCCCAGATGTCCTGCAACCCCGCTATCGGTGGTCTGGCTAAGGGTCACGTGGTGCGGGAGATTGATGCCCTCGGGGGTGTGATGGGCCGAAACACAGACGCCACGGGCATCCAGTTCCGCATGCTGAATGCCCGCAAGGGGCCCAGCGTGCAGGCTCCCCGTGCCCAATGCGACAAGAAGGCCTACCAGTTTCGGATGAAGTGGCTGATCGAAAACCAGCCCAATCTGGACATGCACCAGGGCAATGCTGCGGAGATCCTGGTGGAAAACGATGCCGTCGTTGGCGTGCGCACCAGCCTCGGCATGGTCTATCGGGCCAAGGCGGTCGTCATTTCCTCGGGCACTTTCATGCGTGGGCTCCTCCATGTGGGGCAGCAGAACCAGGCTGGAGGGCGTATGGGGGACAGCATTTCGACCCTCTCCGACAGCCTCCGGGCTCTCGGGTTTGATGTCCAGCGCTTCAAAACCGGCACCCCCTGCCGCCTGAATAGCCGCAGCATCGACTTCTCCAAGTGCGAGCTGCAGCCCGGGGACGAGCCCGCGCCCCGCTTCAGCTACCTCTCCGGCACCCTCCCCGAGGACGAGCCAGAAGCCCAAACCGAGGCCGCTACCCCCCTTCCAGGCACCGGTCCTAACCAGTTTACCCTCAACTCCTGGACCTCGGAAAAGTTCCACGTGGAACAAATTCCCTGCTGGATCACCTACACGACCCCCCAAACTCACGACATCATCCGGGCCAACATCCACAAGTCTGCCATGTATTCCGGCAAGATCGAAGGCGTCGGACCCCGCTACTGCCCCTCTGTGGAGGACAAGGTCGTGCGCTTTGCGGAGAAGGAACGGCACCAGATCTTCCTCGAACCCGAGGGTCGCCACACTCGCGAATTCTACGTGAACGGGGTCTCCACCTCCCTGCCCTTCGAGGTGCAGTATGACTTCATCCGTTCCATCCCGGGACTGGAAAAGGCGGAGATCATCCGCCCTGGCTACGCGGTTGAGTACGACTACTGCCCCCCGACCCAGCTCCATCCCACCCTGGAAACGAAGCGTGTTTCGGGGCTCTACTTCGCCGGGCAGATCAATGGCACCTCCGGCTACGAGGAGGCTGCCGGTCAGGGCCTCATCGCCGGAGCCAATGCCGCGCTCAAGGCCCAGGGCCGCCCTCCTTTCCTGCTACAGCGCAGCCAGGCCTATCTCGCGGTGATGATCGACGACCTTGTGACCAAGGGCACCACCGAGCCCTACCGACTCTTCACCTCCCGCGCTGAGTATCGCCTCCTCCTCCGCCAGGACAATTGCGACCTCCGCCTCACCCCGCTGGCCGCGCAGGTGGGTCTCGTCTCACCCTTCCGCATCCACCACACCGAGGAAAAAATTGCCGCCATCGTCGCCGCCCGCACCCTGCTACAGGAGGTCCGCATGGGCGACGTGACCCTGGAAAAATGGCTGCGCCGCCCCGAAAGCACGCCTGCCCAGCTCCCCGCCGAGATGTATTCCCGCTTCACCCCCGAGGTCTGGAGCCTGGTGGAAAACGACGTCAAATACGCCGGCTACATCACCCGGCAGGAGGACATGGTGGCCAAGACCTCCCGCATGGAGGAAAAGATGATCCCCGCCGACTTCGACTACCACGCCATCCCCGGCCTCAAAACCGAAGCCAAACACCGCCTTACGGCCCTCCGCCCTGCCACCCTCGGCCAGGCCGCGCGAGCCCAAGGTGTGAATCCCGCCGACATCGCCCTGCTGGCGGTGATGCTGAAGCGGGGCAGTTTGGAGACGGAAGGAAGCGACTTGAAAGCTTAACCTTGGTTTTCCCCGGGTGAAACCAGCAGGTGAAACCGGCCTTGGGCCCTCTTCGTTTGAACTGAATTCATGGTGTGATCAAAACCTTCAGCACACCTTCACTACGACTGCCAAAGACTTCGTAACCCTGTTTGATATCCGCGAGTGAGAAGCGGTGCGTGACGAGCATGGCTGGGTCAAACCGACCGGACTGCACCACATTGATCAGCCGACGCATGCGCTCCTTCCCGCCCGGACAGAGCGTGGTGACGATGCGGTGGTCCCCCAGCCCTGCGGCGTAGGCTTCATACGGGATCTGCAGCTTGCCGGAATAGACGCCAAGACTGGAGAGCGTGCCGCCCGGCCGCAGGCAACGCAGGCAGGCCTCAAACGTCTCCTGCGTGCCGAGTGCCTCAATGGCTACGTCCACCCCGCCGCCAGTCAGTTTCAGAACTTCTTCCACCACATTGCATTCGCGGAAGTTCAGGGTCACATCCGCTCCCATTTGACGGGACATTTTGAGCCGGTTCTCGTCGCCATCCACGGCGATGATCATCGTCGCTCCCATCAGTTTGGCACCCACGGTGGCGCAGAGGCCGATGGGGCCCTGTGCGAACACCACCACGGCATCGCCTATCTTGATATTGCCACTTTCCGCGCCGCCAAAGCCTGTCGAGGCGATGTCTGCCAGCAGTACCACCTGCTCGTCCGTCACCTCGTCGGGAATCTTCGCCAAATTCGCCTGGGCGTAGGGCACCAGCAGGTACTCTGCCTGAGCGCCGTTGATGGTGTTGCCAAAACGCCAGCCGCCCATCGCCTGACAGCCGTGACCATGGCCGCACTGCGAGGGTTTGCCAGAAAGGCAAGCGCGGCACTGCCCGCAGGGTGTGATGGCACCCACCAGCACGCGGTCGCCGATGTTGTAGCCTGTGACGCCAGCACCAAGTTCCTCGATCACTCCGACGGGCTCATGGCCGATGATCAGCCCAGGCTTCACCGGGTACTCGCCACGCACAATGTGCAGGTCGGTACCGCAGATGGTGGTCGCTGTGATGCGCAGCAGCGCTTCGCCCGGCCCCACCGTGGGCTTGGGCACGGACTCAACACGGATGTCATTGATGCCGTGAAACACGTTGGCCAGCATGGTCTTCATAGTGGAGCTACTATCGTGGCAAGATCCCTCCCCTGCTCCGCAGCCGTTGGCCAATGCTGTGCCGGATTGGTCATGTGATATGCGCGGCGCATGAGATGGCAGGGACACTTTGCTGACAAGCGGCCTGCATGATCTCCGAAGTCAGCAATAGAGCGTTCTTCCGCAAGGTTTCTCAGATCCATTTCGCCACCCTTTGGAAGCAGGTGCCGGCGTGGGTTTTCAACGCCTAATACCATGATATGGTGCTTCGTGATATCATCTCGGTGTTTTAAGACCAGCGCGGCTTGCTCATCCGGGCCATGCTCAGAAGTCTCGGCCCGAGTTCTACCTTCCCGCCTGCAGCACCAGGCCGCGCACCTCCACCTGCTCGCCGGGGCGGAGCTTGAAGCAGAAACAGCCCTTCATGTCGGAAGAGGCTTTGCTGTTCTGCATCTGGGCGGAGGCTTCCTCGATGCGGGCGGTGTACTGGCCGTCCCTGCGGCCGAGGAGGACGGTGTGCCACTGGTTGTCCTGCGGCGGGTTCAGGCAGGTGAGTCGCTGGTTGGCACCGTCGGCGGCCTGGAGGTCGAAGGATTCGAGCTGCCCCCGGTACTCGGCTGAGAGGGTGAAGTCGCCGTCCAGCAGCGTGCCGCGATAGACGAGGATGGCGCGGGGCCAGCCGTCGTTGGTGGTATTGGTGGCGCTGAGCACACCGTCCTGGATCTGCACGGTCATCTTGCTCAGCGGGTGCTCCACCCAGCGGTTCTCGGCTTTGGACCAGCACCAGACCCGCCAGTCGGCGGCCTGCATGGGGATTTTGCGGGCCGTCATGGGTGCTGCTGCTGCCGCAGGGGCGGAGGGCGGCGGCACTGCTGCGGCCGGAGCGCTGGCCGCAGAGGGGCTCAGCTCGCGGATCTTGAGGTTTCGGTAGGCTACCTCCGCGCCGTGATCCTGCAGGGCGATGGCGGTGGCGCGCTTCACGCCCACGCCGGGGTAGTACTTGTACTTGCTGCTGGCGATGATGCGCTGCAGCTCGGGGCTGCCTAGCTCGCACTCCGCGACTTTGCGGCCATTGAGCCAGTGCTTCACATGATTGCCATTCACCACGATGCGGCCTTGATTGAACTCGCCCACAGGGCGCAGCGTTTTGCCTGCTGGCGTGACCAGCGAGTAGATGGAGGCGGCGAGCCGGTCGGCCGCGTTGTTCGCATGCGGGGCATCATCCAGCACCTGATACTCAAAGCCCACCGGGCTGTCGCCGGTGTCTCCGGGATAAAAGCTGGCCGTGCGTTTTTCGCCTTCGGTGAAAAGGTACTCCACACCGCTGTTGCCCGCAGGACCCACGCGCCACTCGAATTCAAATTCGAAGTTTGTGAACATCGCGTTCGTCACGAGATCGCCGCCATGGCCGTTTGGGCGACCGTTGCCCGCAGGCAGTAGCAGGCAGCCGTTTTGAATTTTCCAGGACCCGGCGGTCACTGACTTCTTGCCATAGGTATGCCAGCCTGCGGTGCTATGCCCGTCAAAGAGGAGCTTCCATCCTGCTGACTGCTCCTGAGGTGAGAGAGTGTTGGGCACTTCGGCGGGTGCCGCCATGGTGTGAATGCCAACTGCGGCGGCCACAGCAGCCAGCCAGTGAAGGAGGAGAAGAGATCGGTGCATGGCGAGTGTCGCAGGCTGAATCAAAGCGGGATGTGCGGTGGAAGGCAAGCCCGCAGCCAGGGGGGGGACCGCATTACAAAACAGAGGAAAGAGTATCGCAATGCGATGTAAGGGTTGCATCATCCTGACTCAAATGTTGATTGAGAGCCATGAAGCGCACCAACCCCGCCTCCATCGTTCTTGGTATTTGCACGCTGCTGTCTGTTTCCTGCGGCACTGTGCCGGATGCAAACGGCACCTACAACGGCAAGCCGGTGCTCACTCGCGCCAGCCACCCTTCAGGCGGTTCGATGCGTGAGGTGAAAGGCGGCACCTATCTCGGCCGCCGCTACTTCACGCCGCCCGGTTCCAAGAGCGGTCTGCAGTGGATCGATGTCTATGGGCAGTAAGCAGCCTGCGGCACGAGCATGATCGCGAAAGGATCATCAGGCCGCTGCGAATGAAAACCGATGAGTTTTGTCATTGGTTGTTCGCACGGAAAAAGTGCTGACAAGACGGCTGATTTTTTGCAAAATAGCGACACGCAAGTCACGAAAAAGGAAATCAGCCGTCATGAAATTCGTCACACGCACTCCGCTTCTGGTCACGGCAGCTCTGCTTGGCTTTGCTGCAGTGTCACCTGCGGCAGATCCCGGGGAAAGCTACCAGCGCGCTCATGCGCTCTGCGATGCCGGCCTGAAGGAAGTGCAGGCAGGTCATCCTGATGTGGCTGTGGGCAAGCTGAGAGCGGCTCAGGCGCTCATTCAAAAGATCAGCCAGAGCCAGCCTCAATGGCAGCCCGCCTTGGTGGCCTACAGGCTGCAAAAAATCGAAAACCTGCTCAAGGAGCTCGACCCATCCCCTGCCCTGTCGCAGGAAGTTTTGCCGGCCCCTCAGACGACGGCTGTCTCTCCAGAGACGGATGACTGAGCCTGCGCTCACCCCTCGCTCCAACGGATGTTCCGCCGCACGCCCACATTGTGAAAATGACTGTCGGCATCCTGGATATAGCCTTCTTTGTCGATGCGCAGGCCTTCGGCTTTGAGCTGGTGTCGTTGTTTGAGTGACGACTCAGGAGGCATGTTCGGGCTGATGCGCGCATTCGCCGCCACCACGCGGTGCCAGGGCAGCGTGGCGGATTCCTCGGGTGTGAGGCGGCTCAGCACCGTGGCCACATGGCGGGCGATGACGTTCATGTGGATGGCGATGCTGCCATAGGTGGTGAACTTGCCAGCGGGGATCAAGGCGACCAGACGAATGACCTCCGCACGGATGCGGGCGAAGGCGACGGATTTTCCACGGGTGGCCATGAGTGTGGAGGATGCGCAGCGCGCGTGCCTTGTCGAGGTGGCGCATGCGGAGGAGTGATGGCTGCTTCCATAAATGGCTGGGAAATGTCATGGCGACGGAGTGGGTGCGGCGCATGATCGCGTGCGCCATGCTAAGTCCTCTTGCTCATCACAAACGTCTGGAACGCGTCGAACTGGAACCCGGTCTGACCGCATTCCGCTGTCCTGAAACCGGCGGGCACTGGATCCCGGCGGAAAGCTACTGGCGCTGGCGCAGCAAGCTGCCTGCGACGGAGGTAGCCGAGGAAAGCCCGGCAGCGGAGGCGGTGCCCGTGAGCGAGTTTGATGATGTGGTCAAACTCTGCCCGGAGTCTGGCACGGTGATGACGCGCTATCGCGTGGGCCACGGGCAGCCGTTTCGTGTGGAGCGCTCGCATACGGGCGGCATCTGGCTGGACGGTGGTGAGTGGGAGGCGCTGTGCGGCGGGCACCTGCAAAAATCCATCCACCTGATCTTCACGGCACCGTGGCAGAAGGCCGTGAGGCAGCAGGAGCTCAATGCCATGCAGCTGGCACAGCTTCAGGAGCGGCTCGGTGCCGAGCTGCTGGAGAAGCTTCAGGCGCTGCGCCAGGAACTCTCAGAGCATCCGCAGCGGTCCGCTGCGCTGGCGTTTCTGAATGCGCAGCCGTAAGCGGCCTGGATGAATAAAAAGGACGGAAGGACGTTCAACTCCATGGAGCAACACTCCGTTTACATCATGAAAGCACTTCTCAGTCTCATCGCTGCGGCCAGTGTGCTGGGTGCCGTGGTTCCTCTTTCTGCGCAGGCCATTCCGCCCGTTCTCCCCATGGGAGTGCAGCCCTGCCCCGGTGAGCGCCGCATCGTGAGCTACCTGACCAATGGCACACCGGTGTGGGCGGTGTATCAGGCGATCGGGTATGACGCCATGGGCTACCCGATTTACCAGTGGGTCACCCTGCCCACCAGCACCTATGTGAGGCCTTACTGCGGTGGTCACGTTTACGGTGGCTACCGCTACCCCAGCTACTCCTACCGTGCGCCTGCGTACGTGACACCGCATTTTGGCGGCCATGTGAGCCCTCCGATGCATCACGGCGGCGGTGTGCACATCGGGCACAGCGGTGGTGGTCATCACGGAGGCGGGCACCATCGGTGATGCAGGTCCGGCACTTGGAGGGACTTCCTGCTTGGGGCGCTCAATGCGCCGCCGCAGGCAGCAGATCCAGTTTGCGCATGGAGGCAAAAAGTTGTTTGCCAAAAGCCTGCAGCCAGGCCGCGTCCACCTTGCGGGTGGAGGCAGGCAGCTTCACGGTCTGCCCCAGGGGCGGCACATGAATGAAGATCACCAGCTTCAGCGCTTCGGGGTGCTGTTTCTGCGCATGCAGCAGGGAGTAGAGCATCTCCTCGCACAAGTAGCGCCCGGCGTTTTCTGACACGTGGGTGGGGAATCCTGCCTGAGTCAGGGCTTCGGCCAGACCGTCCAGCCGGGCCTGCTGGCGCAGCTCCGGTTCGGCATCTTTGACGATCTCCGGAGTCATGGGCTTCATGCCATGGTTGTCGGGGTACCGGCCGCGGAGGTTGTGCGCCACGATCTCGATCTGAAACTCCGGCGTGCCTTCACCGAAGGCGATCCATACGTTGGGCTGAGGGCTCACGCCATTGATGGATTCCAGCGGTGCCCCCCAGAGCACAGGCACCTTCAGGCTGCGCACATCCTGCGGAAAGGCCTTGGCGAGTTCCTGAGCCAGCACCCAGGAGGCGTTTTCACTGCGGCCGCCGAAAGCCTCAAAACCGCTGACCAGGATGTCCGGTGTCTGTGCCCGGAGAGGGTGGCCCGGCAGGCAGAATGCCGCGAGCAAAAGCAGTTTGCGTAGGGTCTTCATGGCACATGCATGTTGCTGATTTGAAACATCCCGCTGTCACTAGGCTTGCTGGGGAAATACCAGGTGCCAGAGAGCAGGCTGGAACCCGGCGGCAGCGAGCCGCTGTAGTTCACCGGCGGCTCCTTGGACTGACGGTAGGTTTTGGTGAACTTCAGGCGGGTAAAGCCGGCATCACTCTCGCAGGTGCCGGTGATGTCCGCCCACACAAAGCCGTCCTGCAGCGTGCCGAAGCCGGTGTAGCTTTCCCTGACGACTCCCCTGATCCTGCTGGAGCCGCGCGCCTGCTTCAGGGAGATCTCAAAGGGGACCGTCTTTCCGGCCAGCTTATGGTAGGCACTGCCATAAGTGTAAGATCCCTGGTAGATGCCCTGCACATAGGGGGCGGGGGCTGCCGAAAGCCCGCCGTGGCCCGCAGGCAGCGAGCACGCTGCCAGTGCAGTCAGCACCATCGCCTGCAGCAACCAGGCCTGCCAGCGTTGAAAGATGCTCAAGATGGCCGGGCACGGAGTCTTCATATCAGGCGCGCAGTCTGCGCGAAAAGCGCCGGCGCTGTCAATCAGCATAAGCCCTATCTTGTGTTTGAACGAAGGAAGGGGAGGCTTCCATTTGGCCCAGCCAGCCGCAGTTCATCCTTCAGAGCCACGCAGGGTGCCGTGCGCGAAAGCCCTCGTAGGAACGGCTGCTCAGCCGCCAGCGCGGGCCCTCTCCAGGGCGTGAGCCAGACGTGTCAAAACGCAGGCCGCAGACCTGCATGAAAACGTGGTGGCCAGGTTTGACGTAGAGCGTGATGTAGCTACCAAGCCCGGGCCACGCGTAATTCGCAAAAGCCGTGGAGCTGAGCGGCCTGTCCAGCAGCCTGGCACGATAGAGCACATGCGAGATGGAGCCGGAGCAGTCGAAGCCGTTGTCGTAGAGAAACCGGTGGCCTCCTCCCAGCTTGTAGGGTTTGCCCACCAGGTCATTGGCTGCCGCCACCAGCTGATGGATCACGAGGGGGTGGCTCTGGTGCGCGTAGGCGTAGAGGCCGTTGAAGTAGAGTGGCACGATTGCAGGAGGCGCCATGTAGTAGCCCATACCTCCTCCAATCGTGCCCAGGGCACCCCACATACCCAGTTTCATCCAGCGCCTGCGCCCGAACAGCTGCCGCACACATTCGGCTTCGGGCGTGTCACTCAGAGATTCTGGTATGGGGGTGTCATCCTCTTGGTGGTCCACGCAGGAAAGGTATAGGAAGAGTCTGAAATTATCTTCTAAATAGCCATTCAGAATACTGTCAGATCTACCTTAGAGGCTTAAGAAAATTAATCGAATTGCATTCAGTGATTTAGCAGGGGGTGGGTACGGAATCAGGCTCGGCCCATGAGGCTTTCTGCAGCAACTTGCGGGAGGTCGGCCGGTTGAACTCATCCGATGAACACCACATCCACCGCGCAAAAGAGCAGGTCTCTTTGGTTCCTGTTCACGCTGCCCCTGCTGCTCTGGCTTTTCGTGCTGCTGCTTTCCACGGGCTTCAACTGGCTTGTCAAGCACCTGACTCCGTACGTGGTGTTTGGGGTGATGACGCTCTGTCCGCTGGCGGCCGCGTGGCTGGGCTGGCGCATGCTGAGGCAAAACACTTCGCGGCGGCTGGCGCGGGTGGCGCTCCTGGGCGGCAGCCTTCTGTTTGTGGCCTTCCTCATCTACCCAGGCATTCCGCTGGTGAAAAAATGGACGGCCCCCAGGACTGCCAAAAACCCCGGCCAGCCGAGCAGCCTCCCGCCGCTGACAGGGCTGCCGGTTTTTCCTGGCGCGGAAGGTTTCGGCACCCGCACTCCGGCAGGTCGCGGTGGCAAGGTGCTCGAAGTCACCTCTCTGGCAGACCACGGGCCCGGCACGTTGCGCGCGGCTCTGGCAGAGAGGGGGCCGCGTATCATCGTGTTTCGCGTGGCAGGCACCATCGAGCTTGAAAGCCCGCTCATTGTCACCGAACCTTTTCTCACCGTTGCAGGCCAGACGGCACCAGGAGATGGTATTTGCCTCAAAAACACGGGGCTGACCGTCGCCACGCATGATGTGCTTATCCAGCACCTGCGCATACGGCCCGGCAGCGAAGGCCGGATCGAGCCCGACGACAATGACGCCCTGACTCTGCTAGGCACGCATGGCAAAATCGCCGACGGTGCACACCACATCGTGATCGACCACGTCTCCGCAAGCTGGAGCGAGGACGAGGCTGTGAACACCTGGTTCGGCGCGCATGACATCACCTTCAGCTGGTGCATTGTCAGCGAGGCGCTGGATCAAAGCCGCCACCACAAAGGACGTCATAGCGCGGGGCTGCTGATCGGAGACGGCTGCGACCACGTCACGGTGCATCACACGCTCATGGCGCACAATGGCTTCCGCAATCCCCTCATCTCCGCCGGGGGCACGCATGACATCATCAACAACGTCATCTATGACTTCGGCAACCTTGCGGGAGAGGTTTTCGACACGGACTCGAACTCCTTCGTGAATTTTGTGGGCAATGTCTTCAAGCCGGGCCGTTCCACCGAGTCCGGCTTGTACGAGATCATCGTGAACTCCAGCGGCGTGCCTAAGATCTACGTTGAGGGCAACCGCGGTCCGCACCGTCCGCAGGCCGAGGGCGATGAGTGGTCGCTGGTGAGCTACAAGTTTGACCAGAAAACCGCGCCTGAGCAGTACCGTGCCGCCCGGCGGTTTGCCACCTGGCCGGTCACCACCACGGATGCCGAGGCCGCTTATGCCGGAGTGCTGGCACATGCTGGCGCCACACACCCGAAGCGCGATGCTGTGGATGCACGCGTCGTCAGCGAGGTGAAAAACGGCACGGGTTCGATGATCAACGCGCCTTCACAAGTGGGCGGGCACCCCCACCTCGCGGGTGGTGCCGCTCCTGCCGACTCGGATCACGACGGCATGCCCGATGCCTGGGAGCAGGCGCATGGCCTTGATGCCCGAAACCCCGCCGATGGCAGTGCGGACGCGGATCAGGATGGCTACACGAATCTGGAGGAGTACCTGCATGCGCTGACGGAGTGACGCAGGCCCGTGGCGAGGCACAAAAAAGCCGCCGCCCTGTGAGGAGCGGCGGCCGGGCAGTCAGCGGCTTGTTCAGCCTCAGGCTTTCTTGGCCTCTTTCTTCTTCGCAGCAGGCTTCTGTCGCTCTGGCGGGGAGAGGGGCTCTTCTACCGGGGCGGGTGCCATGGGGATGAGCGGGAAAGGATTGGCCTGCGGCTCCATGGCGTACTCGCGGTCCTTGAGGATACCAGGCTGTGGCACGGGATATTTGCCATTGGCATCCGCGATGATCGGCGCAGGGCCGTCCATCGTGAGCTTGTCCACGCCGGGGGAGAACTCGAAGGGGCTGTTGATGTAGTCGTCGTAGCGGATGACCTGGCCGGTGTGGGCGGCGGCGCGGCCCATGGCGGTGGTGACGCTGGATTTCACACCACGTTCCACTTCGTTGTAGGGCTTGTCAGCCACGATGGCGGCGATGAGGTCCTGCCACTCGAGGTCATACGGATTCGGCTCAGGCTGCTTGCCGCGCCAGATGATGTTGGAGCGCTGCATCTTCTGGCTGTTGAAGGTCATGGCCTTGGAGGGGAAGTGACCGGCGGTGGAGACGATGGCGCTGCCCTTGGTGCCGTGCACCTGGGTGGCAAACTGGTTGTGGGTGCCGATGGCAGTGCGGCCTTCCAGGAAGAGCTTGGCGCCGTCCTTGAAGGTGTACTCGCAGCTGTAGTGGTCGAAGTTCTGGTCGATGTAGTCACCGCGGTCGCTGCGGCCGCCGCTGGCCTGCACTTCCACCGGCCAGTCGTTTTTCATCCAGCAGGCTTCGTCGATGTTATGAATGTTGAAGTCGCTGAAGCCGCCGCCGCTGGCCCACAGGAAGCTGTGGAAGCGCTGGATCTGCCACTGCAGCTCGTTGGTGTCCACCTTGGGGTCGCGTGGCAGGGTGAAGGCGGAGCCGATGGGGCCCTGCATGCGGTAGGCGCGCATCATCAGCAGGTCGCCGATCTCACCGTCCTGGATGCGGTTGAAGAGCTCGCCACGGACGCGGCAGTGGCGGCACATGAGGCCCACGCCCACCTTGAGGTTTTTCTTCTTGGCCTCTTCATTCAGCGCCAGGAGGCGGCGTGCGGTGGGGCCGTCGGTGCAGATCGGCTTTTCCATGAAGACGTTCACGCCTTTTTCGATGGCGTATTTGAAATGCACCCAGCGGAAGGCCACGGGAGTGGTGAAGATGGCCACGTCCCCTTTGCGCAGGGAGTCGATGGCGTGCTTGTAGGCGTCGAAGCCGATGAACTTGGAGTCTTCGGAGACGGACATGCGGTCAGGGTGCTTGGCGGTCAGCGCTTCAAAGCTGCCCTTGAGGCGTTTTTCAGACACGTCCGCCATGGCCACGAGGCGGGTCACACGCTGCTGGATGCCCATCGCATTGCTGGCGGCGCCAGTGCCACGGCCACCGCAGCCGATCAGGGCGGTGCGGATTTCATCGCTGCCAGCGGCATGCACGTGGGGCAGGCTGATGCCGGAGAGAACAGACAGGCCGGCGGCGGTCTTGGTGGTGGTCTTGAGAAATTCGCGGCGGGATGCAGCTGAAGGATCAGTGATAATGGTATTCATGTGGAGCACTTTTGTACGTTGCCTCGCGGGCAGAGTTTGCCAAAGAATCTTGCGACTCTTTGTTGTATTCCTCTTCTGCTCTCAGCGGGCGCCTTGGTCAAGCATGCCGCCACGCGCGGAGATTTCCGCAAACGCACGTGTCAGTGCGTTGTTCAGCTCGTGCAGCGTGGCCTGCTCCAGCTCGGGGTCGAGCGTTGCCGTCAGGGTCGGTGGCAGAATGATCGCCGGATGTGTGGGCGGGGCTGGCCTTGCGGCTGCTTCTGGCGGCAGCACGGCAGGCGGTGCATCAGCGGCGGCGTGCAGAGGCGCGGCCACAGGGGCCACCATCACAGCGCGAGGGGCCTGATAAAGCGTTGAGGTGGAAACCGTGTTCCTGGCGGGTTCTTTGGCAGGTGTGGCTGCACAGAGCTGCCGTAGGCTGGCGAGCTGGGCATCGAGCTGGTTGTTAAACCACTCACGGGTGCGCTGAATGTCTTGCACCAGAGAAGCCAGTTCATGGGCTAAGAGATCTCCTGAATGAGCAGGCAGTCCCGGAGAGGGCAAAGTGGCGTTGGTCGATGGGAGACTCATGCGGCACCAAATCTATTAAAATTTCCATAAACAATCAAGCTCTCTTCACTCTTAATTCCATGGAATTTCAAAATATCATGCTTTTCACAGCTTAAATTTTTTAGGATTAAATGCCGATTGAATATAACTTCAGGAATAACCATAAATCAACGTGCATTGCATGTCGCCTGCCTGGTTCTGATATCATCAGGCCGCCAGCTCCAGCACAGCGCGGCGCGCCTTCTCCACGCGTTTACGGCTTCTTCATTTTCTTCCCCTGCCCTGCGCGCTTCTGCACCAGCGGCCAGTCGGGGTCAGGTGTGCGGGAGGACTGCATCAGGGCGGCGGCTTTGGCCACGAGTTCTGGCTTCTCCTGGGAAAGATCATGCGCTTCTGCCGGATCTGACTTGAGATCATAGAGCTCGAT
Source organism: Prosthecobacter fluviatilis (assembly GCF_042655725.1). Classification (GTDB taxonomy): domain Bacteria; phylum Verrucomicrobiota; class Verrucomicrobiia; order Verrucomicrobiales; family Verrucomicrobiaceae; genus Prosthecobacter; species Prosthecobacter fluviatilis. The sequence continues at coordinate 33,534 of NZ_JBHSMQ010000014.1, read as the reverse complement.
GGGGCGCTCCGGGCCGTTGCGCACAGCCTTCCAGTCATCGAAACGCACGGCCTGCAGGGAGGCTGCTTCATGCAGCTCCCAGTAGAAGTGATCGCGCTGCGGTGCGGGGCCGCCTTTGAGAAAGGAGACCAGCGAGAGGCCGTCCGTCTTGCAGGCAGCGGGAATCTTTGCGCCGGCGAGTTCTGCAGCCGTGGGCAGGAAATCCCAAAAAGCCCAGGGTTCATCCGTCACACGCCCTGCGGGCACCTGGCCGGGCCAGCGTGCCAGCGCGGCCTGCCGCAGCGCACCATCATACAGGCCGCGCTTGTAACCACGCAGGCCGTTGGCGGCCTGCTCAAAGAGCCTGCCCATTTCCGACCCGGGATCAAAGGAGGAGCCGTTGTCCCCGGCGGTCATGACGAGCGTCTTGTCGTCGATGCCGCATTCCTTGAGTGTGTCCAGCAGCCGGCCCACATCGCTGTCCAGGCGGGTGACCATGGCGGCGTAGTTCTTCTGCTTCTCAGTCCAGGGCTTGTCCTTGTAGAGGCCCTGGTCGTTGATCTCAAAGTCTCCGTGCGGCAGCGTGATGGAGTAATAGAGGAAGAAGGGGCCGGACCTGTGCTCGCGGACCCAGCGCACCACTTCGTCGGAGATGAGCTGCTGCGCGTAGGTTTTGCCCACGCCTTTGCCGGTGTTTCCGGGCAGGTCAAAGCGCTGGTCGTCGTTGTAGAGGTAGGTGGGAAAGTAGCTGTGGGCGTGGCGCTGGCAGTTGTAGCCGTAGAAGTGGTCAAAGCCGAGCTTCAGCGGGCTGCCGGTGGTGTCGAACATGCCCATGCCCCACTTGCCCATGCAGGCGGTGGCATAGCCGGCGTCGTGCAAAATCTGCGCCACGGTGATCGTGCCAGCAGGCAGCGGCTTCTGGCCCTCTTTGCCGATCTCGCGGTTCGCGCGGATGGGGCAGTGGCCGGTGTGCAGTCCCGTCATCAGGCAGGAGCGCGAAGGGGCGCAGACGCTGGTGCCGCTGTAGCCCTGCAGGTAGCGGGTGCCTTCCCGGGCCATGCGGTCCAGGTGAGGTGTCTGGATCAGCTTCTGCCCGTAGCAGCCCAGGTCTCCCTGGGCCAGATCATCGCTGAGGATGAAGATGATGTTGGGCTGGCCTGCGGTGGCAGCGGAGAGAAGGCAGAGGGAAAGGAGCAGGACGATGGGTCGGATCATGGCATCATGGGAACGACGCCATCGCGGCAATGTTGCTGGCCTGCGGATCAGCGCACCTGGCAGACGGTCTTGGCCACTCCGTCAGCAAAGGCGCTGCTGATGGTGTTCATGTTGACGGTCAGGCCATACAGGCCGCCGATGGCAAAGGCTTTGCGCACGATGAACTCGCCCACGGGCACCCGCTTGGGCATCTGGTAAAGCGTCACCACGCCGTCCACGTGCATCTGTCCCATCCCTGGCATGGCGGTGCGCACCACGCCGTTGCCCTTGGTGTAGCGGGTGATGTTGACCACGATCTCGTAGCTGTGGCGAGATCCGCCGTTCGCCTGGGCCAGAGCTTGTACGTTCTGGGTGATCCTGTCGGCAAGCATCGCGCGTTCTTCGGCAGACATCCGGGCGTCGGTGGTGTTCACCACGGTGCTGACCCGGTCCCCCTGGCTGACGACCGCCGTGAGAGGGGTGACGTAAGTGGCGCGCGGAGTGCTGGTGGCGCAGCTCGAGAGTGCCAGCGCAGCAGCGATGATGGAAAGACGGCGGAGGATCTGGGGCATGTTCATGAGGTGATGGGCGTGGAGTGAGGCGGACGTGGCAAGATGCCTTAACTCTGAGCGCAATTCAATCTGAGTCCGCTGTTCTGTGCAGGGGGCATCAAGCAAGAGGCATAGGCCGAGCGCCTGCGGAAGGAGGGCATCCGGAGCGCGGAGCTGCCGCCTTGCAGCATCTTGTGGTATCCGCCTGCCGGTGCGCTCAACAGGGGCAAAAAAATGCGGCCCGGAATTGCTTCCGGGCCGCGGGTGGGGGTTTTGGGTTTTCTGAGCCGCCGTGCGGGTTGGGTCACACGGCGGATCAAAAGGGGATGACGGGACAGGGATGCCCCGACGAAGATTACATCATGCCGCCGTGGTCGTGGCTGTGACCGGCGTCAGCCTTCTCTTCCTTGGGAATGTCTGCGATGAGGCACTCGGTGGTGAGGAGCAGGCCGGAGATGGAGGCGGCGTTCTGGAGAGCGCTGCGGGTCACCTTGGCAGGGTCAACGACGCCAGCCTTGATGAGGTCCACGTATTCGCCAGTGGCGACGTTGTAGCCGCTGTTGCCTTTGCCCTTCTTGACTTCGGCAACGATGAGCGCGCCTTCCAGACCGGCGTTGGCAGCCAGCTGGCGGAGGGGAGCTTCGATGGCGCGGGCGATGATTTCAGCGCCGGTCTTTTCGTCGCCGACGAGCTTGAGGTCGCCGATGGCGGCCTGAGCACGGATGAGGGCCACACCACCGCCAGGGACGATGCCTTCCTCAACGGCTGCACGGGTGGCGTGCAGGGCGTCTTCGACACGGGCTTTCTTTTCCTTCATCTCGGTTTCGGTGGCAGCACCGACGTTGATGACGGCCACGCCGCCGGCGAGCTTGGCAAGGCGCTCCTGGAGCTTCTCGCGGTCGTAGTCGCTGGTGGTTTCGGCGATCTGGTTCTTGATCTGGGTCACGCGGCCCGCGATCGCTTCGGAGGAGCCTTCACCTTCAACGATGACGGTGTTTTCCTTGCCGATGGTGATGCGCTTGGCGCGGCCGAGGTCGGAAAGCTCGATGTTCTCAAGCTTGATGCCGAGGTCTTCGGTGATGCAGCGGCCACCGGTGAGGATGGCGATGTCTTCGAGCATGGCCTTGCGGCGGTCGCCGAAGCCAGGAGCCTTGACGGCCACGATGTTGAGGGTGCCGCGCAGCTTGTTCACCACGAGGGTGGCAAGGGCTTCGCCTTCGACGTCTTCAGCGATGATGAGGAGGGGCTTGCCGGAGCGGGCGACCTTCTCAAGCAGAGGCAGCATGTCCTTGAGGTTGCTGACCTTCTTCTCGTTGATGAGGATGTAGGCGTTCTCGAGGTTGCACTCCATCGTTTCCGGATTGGTCACGAAGTAGGGGGAGAGGTAGCCCTTGTCGAACTGCATGCCTTCCACCACTTCCAGAGTGGTTTCGATGCTCTTGGCTTCTTCCACGGTGATGGTGCCTTCCTTGCCCACTTTGTCCATGGCTTCGGCGATGATGTTGCCGATGCTGGCGTCCCAGTTGGCGGACACGGTTGCGACCTGGGCCACTTCCTTGCTGTCCTTCACGGGGGTGGAGATTTCCTTGAGCTTGGCCACGATGGCCTCGGTGGCCTTCAGGATGCCGCGCTGCAGGGAGGTGGGGTTGGCGCCGGCGGTCACGTTGCGGAGACCTTCGGAGTAGATGGCTTCAGCCAGCACGGTGGCGGTGGTGGTGCCGTCGCCAGCGGTGTCGGAGGTCTTGGAGGAGACTTCCTTGATGAGCTGGGCGCCCATGTTTTCATAGGGGTCCGGAAGCTCGATTTCCTTGGCCACGGTCACACCGTCCTTGGTGATGGTGGGGGAGCCGAATTTCTTTTCCAGGATGACGTTGCGGCCGGAGGGGCCGAGCGTTGCCTTCACGGCCTTGGCGAGCTTGGTGACGCCGCGGAGAAGGGCCTGGCGAGCGTGTTCGTCGAAATGAAGTTGTTTAGCCATAACAGTATAAGTAGTGAGTTTGGGGGTGGGTTTGAGGGGGGATTAGCCGATGATGCCGAGGATGTCGGTTTCGTTGATGATGAGGACGTCGTCGCCGTTGAGCTTCACTTCGGTGCCGCCGTACTTGGAGATGAGGACCTTGTCGCCCTTCTTCACAGTGAAGAGGGTGGACACGTCTTTGCCTTCGTCGTCCTTGCCGGTGCCAAGGGCGAGCACTTCAGCTTCCTGTGGCTTTTCTTTGGCGGTGTCGGGAAGGAAGATGCCGCCGGCGGTCTTTTCTTCGCTGGTGGAGCGCTTGACGAGGACGCGGCGTCCGAGGGGTGTGATGGAGGTTGCCATAGTTGGTCTGGTTTGTGCTTTTAGGGTTTCTGGTTCTAGTTCGGTTTGGTTCGGGTTGTCTGCCCGGCCTGCTGTCACACGGGTTGGTGTGCCGGCTGGCCGGGCGGAAATTCATTCGGGGTCGGTGGGCGGTGCCGCAGCGGCTGGCGCGGGAAGGGTGTTGGGGACGATGGCGACTCCGTTGGGGGCGCGTTCCAGCCCGCCATAGCTGAGGTCCGGAGTGGCCTCGCCGATCTCGCTGACGAGAAAATCCACGATGCGCTGCGGCTCCTCGGAGAGCACGGACTGCAGCATGCGCGAAGTGCGGGCCTGATCGTAGCCTTTCATGTCCAGGTCCAGCTTGGCGGAGCCTTCGAGGCCCTTGATCTGCGCAGCCAGGTCCACGGTGGAGTTCACGCGCTTCAGCAGCACGGGGTCGGCGCTGAGTTTTTTCATGGCAGCCGCCAGCTTGTCCTTCACCTCAGGGGTGTTCAGCAGCTCGGTGGCGGTCTTGCCGGGGTAGCGGGAGATGATGTCGTCAGCTTCGTTCTTGAGGGCGTTTTCCGCAGGTGCGGCTGGCTTTTCCTGCTTAGTCGTCAGCGCGCTGGAGATTTCTGCCTCGATCTTGGCATCCGAGGCGGCGGCGGTCTTGGGCGCAGCGGCTTTTTCCGGTGCCTTGGCGGTCCCGGGCGATTTTCCGCAGGAGACGAGCCCCAGTGCGGTCATGAGGATGAGCGTGTTTGTCTTCATGATACGCGTGGTGCGATGGCGGCGTTGGAGATTTCCCGCAGCGCAGTTTTCACAGCCTGGTCAAAGGTCTGGAACGACTCGTACTGCGGCTGCACTCCGGACATGCTGAGGTTGTCCCCCATGGCCTCCAGACGACCGATGACGTACCACTGGTCGTTTCCCTGATTTTCGATGAGGGATTTGAGATACTCGATCTCCAGCTTCTTGTTGGTGATCTGGTCGTTGGTGTCGGAGCTCTGGTTGGTGAATTCCTGCAGCGGCTGGCGGCAGAGCAGGATGCCGTAGGCGCGGTTCTGCGCCAGGGAGCAGGTGATGATGTACTTGGCCTGAGCTTCGACGAGGATGTGGCTGGGGTCCGTGCCGCTGATGGCCAGCTCCGTGTCTGAGAGGCGGGCGCTGACGCCCATGGGATCGCGCTTGGTGCGGAAGCCCTCTGCCTCCGTGAGCCCGGCAAAGCACTCCACGATCTGCGAGAGGTAGCGCCGCCGCCGGTCCAGCAGCAGATCCTCATATCGCTGGAGGAGGCGTTTCACCTCTCCATCGAGCGCGGACAGTTCTTTGAGGGCTTCGAGACTCATCGTTTGGAAACGAGGGTTACGGGCGAAGGCCACTCGCGTCTTTCCAGAACGATGCCTGACGGCGAACCGGTGGGGCTCGCCGTCAGGCTGGGAATCGTTCTGGTCAGTGGAGACAACATCAGTTCAGCTTGGCTGAGTTCGCGTCAGAGAAGAACTTACTTGTCCTTGTCCACGACTTCGAAGTCGGCATCCACCACCTTGCCCTTGTCCTGGGACTTGGCTTCGGCGGCACCGCCGGAGGGCTGGCCACCCATGCCGCTCATGTCGGGCATGCCACCTTCGGCGCCGGGGGCTCCGGCTCCTGCGGCGGCTGCGGCCTGGTAGGCGGCGGCAAAGAGCTTCTCGATCTCCTCCGTCTGCGACTTCATTTTGTCGATGTCGTTCGCTTCGATGGCGGACTTCAGGTCGGCGAGCTTGTCGGTGATCGGCTTGGTCTGCTCGGCAGGGACTTTGTCTCCCCACTCCTTCAGCGTCTTCTCGATCTCGTAGCTCAGGCTGTCGGCCTTGTTCTTCACTTCCACGCCTTCCTTGCGCTTGCGGTCTTCCTCGGCGTGCTCTTCAGCGTCGCGCTTGGCTTTCTCGATCTCGTCCTGGGTGAGGCCGGAGCTGCCCTGGATGGAGATGCGCTGTTCCTTGCCAGTGGTCTTTTCCTTGGCGGAGACGTGCAGGATGCCGTTGGCGTCGATGTCAAAGGTCACTTCGATCTGCGGCACGCCACGGGGCATCGGCGGGATGCCGTCGAGCTTGAAGGTGCCGAGGGTCTTGTTGTCGCGGGACATCGGGCGCTCGCCCTGCAGGACCACGATTTCCACACCGGGCTGCTGGTCAGCGTAGGTGGAGAAGGTCTGGCTGTGCTTCTTCGGGATGGTGGTGTTGCGCGGGATCATCGGGGTGGCCACGCCGCCGGCGGTCTCGATGGCGAGGGTCAGCGGGGTCACGTCGAGCAGGAGCACGTCCTTCACGTCGCCCTTGAGCACACCGCCTTGGATGGCAGCGCCGATGGCCACGACTTCGTCCGGGTTCACACCTTGGTGCGGGTCTTTGCCGGCAAGCTTGCGGGCGGTTTCCACCACCTTGGGCATGCGGGTCATACCACCCACCAGCACGAGTTCGTCGATCTTGCTGGCGTCCAGCTTGGCGGCGGCCAGGCAGTCACGCACGGGTTTCATGGTGCGCTCAAAGAGGCTGTCGCAGAGCTGCTCCATCTTGGCGCGGCTCAGGGTCTTCATGATGTGCTTCGGCCCGGTGGCGTCGGCGGTGATGAAGGGCAGGTTCAGGTCGTAGCTCTGGCTGGAGCTGAGGGCAATCTTGGCCTTCTCCGCTTCTTCCTTGATGCGCTGGAGGGCGTCTGGCTGGCCGCTGAGGTCGATGCCGCTGTCGGCTTTGAACTCGTTGACGATCCAGGTGATGAGGGTGTTGTCCCAGTCGTCACCGCCCAGGTGGGTGTCGCCGTCCGTGGCCAGCACTTCAAAGACGCCGTCGCCGATTTCGAGGACGGAGATGTCGAAGGTACCACCACCGAGGTCATACACGGCGATCTTTTCGTCGGACTTGCTTTCCAGACCGTAGGCCAGGGAGGCGGCGGTCGGCTCGTTGATGATGCGGCGCACGTTCAGGCCGGCGATTTCGCCAGCGGCCTTGGTGGCGTTGCGCTGGGAGTCGTTGAAGTAGGCGGGGACGGTGATGACGGCGTCGGTGATGGTTTCGCCCAGCTTGGCTTCAGCGTCGGCCTTCAGCTTGGAGAGGATCATGGCGCTGACTTCCTGGGGGGAGTAGGTCTTGGTTTCGCCGCCGACTTCCACCTGTACGTGGGCGTCGCCATTGGAGGCAGCCACGATCTTGTAGGGCATGCGCTTGTCGGCTTCGGTGAGCTCGGCGAACTTGCGGCCCATCAGGCGCTTCACGGAGAAGACGGTGTTGCGGGGGTTGGTGACGGCCTGGCGCTTGGCGGCCTGACCGACGACACGTTCGCCGCTCTTGGTGAAGGCGACGACGGAAGGAGTGGTGCGTGCGCCTTCGCTGTTTTCGAGCACCGTTGCTTTGCCGCCTTCGAGGACGGCCATGCAGGAGTTGGTGGTGCCGAGGTCAATGCCGAGGATTTTGCTCATGGTTTTGGGGTTGGGGGGGGAAAGGTGGAACTGAGGGTTTTGGTGGTTCCTTCTTGGCTAGACGCGTGCCAAGTGGGTCTTTAGAAATGTAATTCACTGATTGTGAGTTAACTAATAAGATCATGGCACAATGAGCCATGAGCCAAAAATTGTGCCAAAGTGCCAAAATGTGGCACAATTGGGGTGTCACTTGGCACAATTGGGGCCGACGTCTCGTGGTCTTGTCTTCTTCAGGTGGCAATCCAGACAGCCTTTGGCATCGTGTGCGGCATGTCCCTTATGAAGAAAATGGCCGTGGGCGTCGGCCTGCTTGCGCTCTGTCTGGGGCTTTTCTCGCTCCTCAGTTCCTGCTCGGCATTCAACTCGTGGCGCGGCGAGGTCGACGGGCGGGCGGATGCGCAGAAGGATCTGAAGGCTGGCAAACTCATCCTTGAGACCATGGGGCCACCACCGGCACCGTGGGAGAGGACCTATGAAAAGCTGCTCAAGGAACGGCACGGCATCACGTACTCCTGGGTGGCCGGGTGCATTGTGAGCGATCGCGTGAGTGGTCACGCCAGAGCGTACAATCAAATCATGGAGGCGGAGATTGAGCGGCGGTTTGGGAAAGGTGTTTTGGAAAAAACAGCGGAGGAAGCCAGGAAGCAGACGGGACCGTCCTCGCCCTGATCCCTGACGGCGCTTGTGAAAAGTTTCACAATCCGATTGCCGCCCCTGCGCAGGGGGCGTAATTCTCAGGGTCCCAAACTTTCCCCTGACTCCCATGGTCGCCCCTGCTGATTCCACCGTTGCTGCTTACGACTCCAAAGTCGAAGGCAATATCATCTTCACCAAGATGGACGCCGCCATCAACTGGATGCGCAAGAACTCCATGTGGCCGATGCCGATGGGCCTCGCCTGCTGCGCCATCGAAATGATGGCCGCTGCCTGCAGCCGCTACGACTTGAGCCGCTTCGGTGCGGAAGTGATGCGCTTTTCCCCCCGCCAGGCCGACGTCATGATTGTGGCGGGTACAGTGACTTACAAGATGGCCCTCGCCGTGAAGCGCGTGTGGGACCAGATGCCGGAGCCGAAGTGGTGCATCGCCATGGGTGCCTGCGCCTCCTCGGGCGGCATGTACCGCAGCTACGCGGTGCTCCAGGGCATCGACCAGCTCATCCCGGTGGACGTTTACATTTCCGGCTGCCCTCCGCGCCCTGAGGCGCTGCTGGAGGGCCTGATGCGCCTGCAGCACAAGATCGAGACCGAGCACTCCTTTGTGGAGCAGAAGAAAGAACTGCTGGCCGAACTCACCGCCTAATTTTTTGCACCGCCATGAAAGCCCCTGAGATGGTCGAAGCCCTGAAGCAGAAGTTTGGCGATGCCGTGCTGGAAACGAAGGAGTTTCGTGGAGAGCACACGCTCGTCGTCACCCTGGCCAGCGCCAAGCCGCTGCTGAAATACTGCCGCGATGAGCTGAACTTTGACTACCTCATCGACGTCTCCAGCCTGGACTACATGGGCCGGGAGCCGCGCTTTGAGATGGTGTATGAGCTCTACGGCTACGGCCACCTGCAGTACCTGCGTGTGCGTGCCGCTGTGGCGGAAGACGTGGAAGTCCCCACGGTGAGCGACCTCTGGGCCACGGCCGACTGGCACGAGCGCGAGGTGTATGACATGATGGGCATCAAGTTCAGCGGGCACCCGGACCTGCGCCGCATCCTGATGTGGGAGGGCTATCCCTTCTTCCCGCTGCGCAAAGACTTCCCCCTCGAAGGCAAGCCCAGCGACATGCCCGATGTGGGCTTTACCAAGGTGGCCCCGATGGCGGACGGCCCCTTTGTGACCACGGCAGGCGAGGGAGATACGCAGACGCGCGAGCCGCGCTCCCGCAGGCCGGTGGAATAGCCCGGCTGCAGGACGTAGGTTGGGTGTGTTTGGCGCGTTGCGTTCTCACATGCTCCAGTTCTTTCTTCGCCAAACCGCCCGACTGCGATGACTTTCGCGAGGCTTCAGTGTTTGCGGGTACGCTCATGGACGGGCGGGCTGCCGCCACACCCGCCCTACGACCGGACATGCGCTGCGCTGCGCTCCTTTCCATCGTGGACATTCCCGCGCGTTCGCGGTTTAATGCAAAATCTTCCGCAGCCGCGTTCATCCCTGTGACGATGCTGTGCGATAGAGCCGCACCACCTCACCCGTTCATTTTTCCCTCGCATGACACGCACCCACATCACCACCGTACTTGGTCTGGCCATGGCCACGACCGTCTTCTCCGCTGATTCCACCGACTGGGGCACCTTCCGCGGGCCTTCGGGCAACGGCATCGTCCCCGCCCTGGCCAACGCCAAATGGAGCCTCAAGCAGGTCTGGAAGTCTCCTACCAATCTCGGCTTCAGCTCCTTCGCCGTGGCGGGGGGCAAGGTGTACACGCTCGTCACTGGCGAGAGCGATGGCAACAGCGGCGAAATGCTGGCCTGCCTGGATGAAAAGACTGGCAAGGAGCTGTGGAGCAAGCCGCTGAGCATTGTGCCCAAATACACCGGTGGCGGTGACTCCGGCACGCCGGACAACAAAGGCGGAGACGGCTCGCGCTCCACGCCGGTGGTGAATGGCGGCAAAGTCTATGCCATCGACTCCATGCTGGGCGTGTTCTGCTTTGACGCAGCCACGGGCAAGGAAGTGTGGAAGCACGACGTGATGAAGGAAAACGCCGGCGTGCAGATCAAATGGGAAAACGCCGCGTCTCCGGTGATCGATGGCGATGTGCTGCTGCTGGCCGGCGGCGGTGCGGGCGAGGCGCTGCTGGGCCTGGACAAAAACACCGGCAAGGTGGTGTGGAAGGGCGAGGACGACAAGATGACCCACGCCACCCCCGTGCTGGCAGACATCCTGGGCGTGCACCAGGCCATCTTCTTCACGCAGACAGGCCTTGTGGCCGTCGATCCGCAAAAAGGCAGCGTGCTCTGGCGCGCGCCCTTCCCCTACAAGGTGAGCACGGCCGCCTCTCCGGTGGTGTATCAGGACATCGTGTACTGCTCCGCCGGCTACGGCGTGGGCGCGGGTGCGTTCAAGATCACCAAGAGCGGCAGCAAGCTGGAGGCCACGCAGATCTGGCGCCGTGAAAACCAGTGCTTCAACCACTGGAGCACCCCGGTGGTGAAGGACGGCTACCTCTACGGCATGTTCAGCTTCAAGGAATACGGCGCGGGCCCGCTGGCCTGTGTGGACATCCACACCGGCGAGGACAAGTGGGCTGAGAAGGGCTTTGGCCCTGGCCAGGTCATTCTTGCCGGAGACAAGATCATCGCCACCAGCGACAAGGGAGAGATCGTCGTCGTCGAGGCCAGCCCTGATAAGTACAAGGAAGTGGCGCGCAAGGACGTGCTGGACGGCAAGGTGTGGAGCTACCCCATCCTGGCCAATGGCAAGATCTTTGCCCGCAGCACGACCGAAGGCGTGTGCCTGGACGTGAACTGAGCCCGGCCCGCCCTTCCGGAGCCGGTTTTTTCGAAGCCCGCAGGTCACCCCTGCGGGCTTCTTCTTTTGGTCCTGAGACCGTGCAGCCTTGACGCATCGGGGGCTTTAACCGACTCTCAAAGCTTTCTCTGGCATGAAGTGGCTGAACCGTGTGATCCAGGCCTGGCAAAAGGCGCGTGAACTCCCCTATCTGGGGCGGAGTTCCTTTGCCGTGGCCATCCTTCTCCTGATCATCTCCATGCTGACGGGGTGGCACCGCACGCATCCGGATGATGCGGTGGATGCCGCGCTGCAGCAGGCCCAGGTGGCGCAGGTGGACGTGCCGCAGGGCATCCTGATCCTGTCCAAGGTGCTGCCGTACCTGAACCTGTGGGTCAGGCTTGGCGTGCCGGTGCTGCTGATCGTGATCTGGCGGCGCTGGGGAGACCTGCGCCGTCTGATGCTGCCGACCAGCATCGCCTCCGTGTCCATGGCCGTGTGGTCCATCGCGAGCGATCTGGTGGACTACATCGCGCATTCGCACATGACGGAGATCGGCGAGCCGCCCGTGCCGCTGGCCTTTGCGTTCAAGCTCGTGTTCATGGCGCTGGCGTTTCTCTCGGTGCCCTTTGCCCTGCAGTACTACCGGCGCATCGGCCTCCTGGAGCGCTACACGCTGCGCACCTTTCTGCATCCGCTGGTGTTCTGCTTTGTGTCCTTCTTCACGCTGTGGATCATCATGGACCTGCTGGACAACCTGAAGGACTTTCAGGAGTCGAAGTTTGGCGTTGTGCGGGTGGTGACCTTTTACCTGGGGATGATCCCGTTTGTTTACACGCAGGTGCTGCCGGTGGCCCTGCTGCTGGCGGTGCTGTATGCGCTCACGCGCATGTCGAAGGCGAACGAGCTCATCTCCATGCTGGGCACGGGCTGGAGCCTGTTCCGGGTGCTGCGCCCCATCTTTGTGTGCAGCGTGTATGCGTGCGCGCTGGACATGGCGGCCAACTACCACTGGGCGCCACGTGCGGAGGGGAACCGCGAGGCCGCGTTTCGGGGCATGAGCCAGCATGCGGCGGACTCGATCATGGCCTCCCACATCATGTTTCACAATGAGCAGACGCGCCGTACCTGGTACGTGGGCACCTTCCCCTTCTCCATGCGCAGCGGTAATGAGCGCATGCACGGCGTGCAGATCCGCGAGGAGGATGAGCAGGGGCGGCCGCTGCGCACCATCATCGCCCCGGATGTGGGCTGGTCACCGCGTTCGGGCTGGCGTTTCTACAATGGCAAGGAGATGGTCTATCAGGACGGCAAGCTCGCCTCCATCCGGCCTTTCGCCAAAGGGGCGGACGGGCAGAGCATGCTGACGGTGGGCGGGATCGAGGAAACGCCTTGGAGCCTGGTGAGTTATGCGCTGCGGCCGGATTTCATGAGCGTGCCGGAGCTGATCTCCTACCTGCAGGCACACCCGAAGGCGGCAGACGACAAGCTGGCTCCTTTCCGCTCGCACCTGTGGCACCGCTTTGCGCTGCCGTGGCAGGCCATGGCGCTGGTGCTGGTGGCGGCGCCGCTGGGGGTGGCGTACTCCCGCCGTGGCTCGGTGGGGGGCATCGCGGGCAGCGTGTTCATCTTCTTCATCTACATGTTCATGAACAATCTGTGCCTGAACCTCGGCAAGGGCGGGCACCTGCCGCCATGGCTCACCGTGTGGCTGCCGCACCTGCTGTTTGGCTCTCTGGGACTCATCCTGTTCCACTACCGCTCGCAGAACCGCGACCTGCCCAGCTTCAAATTCCGCCTCTCCAAGCCCAAGCCCCAGATCGCGCGCCCGCGCAACCGCCGTGCCCCGCTGCCCAGCGCCCCTGCGGCTTGAAATTCTGATCCTGAAACTTAAACATCGCTGATGCAGCAAAACTGGTCCATTCGCAGCCGTGCGCACACCTGCGCCGTCACCGGTCGTCCGTTTGAGGATGGCGAGAGCTTCCATACCACGATCTATTTTGACCCCGAGGAAAACGGCTATGTGCGGCGCGACGTGTGCTCCGAGGCCTGGGCGCAGGAGCAGGAGCTGCGCAAGCCGGTGGCCTCATGGAAGACCATCTACAGCAAGGTCATCGCCGAGGCGAAGCCGGAGATCGCCCCCAAGGAGAGTGCGCAGGCGCTGCTGCAGCGCTTCATTGAGGAAGGCGACCCGCGCACCGAAAACGCGCGCTACATCCTGGCGCTGATGCTGGAGCGCAAACGCCAGCTCTCGCAGACGGCGGAGAAGGAGGTGGACGGTGCGAAGATGCTCTTTTACGAAAACAAGAAGACCGGTGAGATCTTCATCGTGCGCGACCCTGAGCTGCGCCTGGACGAGATCGCGGACATGCAGGACGAGGTGGCCACGCTCCTCGCCTTTGGCGGTCCTGCGGCCGCGGCCGCCAAGGCCGTGGGTGTGACCCTGACGGTGGACGGCGTGGTGCCTGCGCCAGATGCGCAAGCTGCGCCGCCCGAGGCGGACGCCGCTGCGCCTGCCGAACCTGCGGAGAGCGCACCTGCGGCTGATGCCGCAGCCGAGCCCGCTGCTGAGGAGGCGGAGCCTGAGACAGACTCTGCAACGGAGAGCGAGCCGGAAGCTGACGAGGCAGAGGTTGATTCTGATTCAGAGGCTGAAGCTGAGGGCGATGAGCCTGTGGCGGAGTGATACCACGGATCTGGTGAGGCCGGCCGGCCTCTGAGGCTCCGGGGCACGAGCTTTGGTGCTTGAGGGTGCTATGACGCAGCGCAGTTGACACTGCGCACCACCCACGCCTACTTTGCTCCATGTCCTTCTGCACCCAAGCATCGCTGCTGCCGCGAATCGCGCGGCTGGTGGTTGTGGGGGCGGTCTGTCTCTCACTCGGTGCGCACTGGGCCTTGCTGCAAGGTGTCGCGTGGGCAGGCATGCTGGTATCCTTTGCCAGCGAGGGAACAGTGATGGAGGCGGTGCAGAAAACCTTCGATGGTCAGCATGGCTGCCCGCTTTGTAAAAAAGTGAAGGAAGGCAGCAGCACCAACCGCAAGCAGCCGCAGCAGGCGGGGCAGTCCATGCAGAAGATCAACGCCGTGCTGGTGGAGATGACGACCCTGGTCGCCCCTGCGGGAGACACTTTTTCATTCGTGCCACTGCACGAAAGGCCGGTCAGCCGCACCGAACTGCCGGAGACGCCACCGCCACGGCGTGGCAGCAGCCTCCGCTCCCTGAGCTGAGCCCCATGCACGCATAGGCCGTCTGTACTCGCAGGCGTCTGATTGGCCGCGTGTCTGCACCCCTACCCCATCCGCACCGCCATGCCCTGAAGGGACGCCCGTGGCGTGTGAGGTCCCCAGTTCATGCGTCCCTCCTCATTCCTTTTTTCATGTCTCTTTTTTCAAAACTCCCCCTCCTGGCAGCCGCGTGTGTGCTGCCTTTCACTGCCATCATTCACGCCCAGGACTCCCTCTCACGCGGGCAGGCGGTTTACATGCAGGTCTGCTTTGCCTGTCACCAGCCCACGGGCCTGGGCCTGCCGGGCATGTTTCCGCCGCTGGCGGGCTCGGACTGGGTGGCGGCGGCAAAGCCGGACCGCCTCATCCGCATGGTGCTGCATGGTTTCACCGGCCCCATCACGCTCAATGGCAAGCCCTTCACCTCTCCTGCGCCGCTCATGCCGCCGCAGGGCGCGGCGCTGAGCGACACGCAGATCGCCGATGTGCTGACGTATGTGCGCAGCAGCTTTGGCAACAAGGCCGCCGCTGTGACGCCGGAGCAGGTGAAGGCCATCCGTGAGGCTGAGAAGGCGCGCAGCGCGATGTGGACGGAGGCGGAGATTCTCAAAATCCCGGTGGAGTAATGCCATGACGGACCACCCACCTCCAGACTCACCGGTGCCGCCACCGCCGGGCGTGCGCTACGACTCCGCCGGGGCTGACTTCCGCGTCAGCACCGGCTCCTGGCTGCGCATGACGCTGGGCATCGGCATGGCCTTGGCGGGCGTGCTGGTGCTGGGACGCTATGCCCGGCACGCGCTCCCACCGCCGCCGCTGCCCATCGTGGCCCAGGTCCAGGGCGACCTGGAGGCCACCGAGCGCAGCGGGCAGACGGTGAAACTCTCCGCGCTGCGCGGAAAGGTCACCGTCATGGCCTGCCTCTACACCGTGTGCCCGCACGGCTGCGCCGCAGTGGTGGCAGAGATGCAGAAGCTCAATGCAGCCTACCGCACGCGGCCGGATTTCCACCTGGTCTCACTGGCGGTGGCGCCGGAGCGCGACACCACGGACTTCCTGAAAGCCTACGCGGAAGGCGTGGGCGCAAAGCGGGAGGACCCGTGGTGGTTCGTCACCGGCGGGCAGCAGGCCATCTGGGACTACATGACCCATGGCCTGCAGCTCCAGGCACCGGCACCCATCCCGGAGGAAAAGCGCATCAACCCGCTGGACCTCTACGAGCACGACCTGCGCCTCGTGCTCCTCGACCGCCAGGGCCGCGTGCGCGGCTACTACTCGGTCTTTCACCCTCAGTCAGAGATCGCCGCGCTCATGGTCGAAAAGCTTGATCGCGACGTGCGGCGCTTGCTCGACAACCCCGCAGAATAAAACTCCACCCCATCCACCCCTATGAAACACCTCCTCACACTCCTCCTCGGCCTGCTCCTCCTTTCCACCTCCTGCACCGCCGACGAGCCGGTGACCTTCGTCTATGAGGGCGAGGTCGCGGGCATCATGTGCATTCACTGCACGAACAAAGTCGAAGCCGCGATGAAGAAGCTGCCCGACGTGCAGAGCGTCAAAATCACGCGCGATGAGAAAGGCGGGCTGCCCAAGCTGGAGATCGTCGCCGCCAATGCGAAGCTCACCCGCGAAGACGCCGTCAAGGCGCTGGGAGACGACGCCAAGATGTACGACATCCGCAGCCTGAAGCTGGTGCGGGGAAAATAGTCTGACACATGTCTTGCGGCTGCCCAGCCACCTCTCAATAATCGCCCGCCATGCTTTCCGCTGCCCGCCGTTCGTTGTCACTGCGCCCCGCGCAGCGCGGGGTCGTGCTGGTGCTGTGCCTGGCGCTGGGCCTGCACTGGGCGCTGCTGCAGGGCATCGCCTGGACGGGCATGCTCCTCAGCTTTGCGAGCGAGGGCTCGGTGATTGAGGCGGTGGAAAAGACCTTCGACGGGCAGCACCCCTGCGAGCTGTGCAAGAAGGTGAAGGAGGGAGCGCAGGACTCTGAAGACGGCAGGCAGAGCGCCCCGCAGGATGACGCCGCCAAGGGCGGGCTGCATGCCGTGCTGGTGAGCACCGCCACGCTGCTGCCCCCCGCAGGAGAACTGCTGTCATTCGCACCGCTGTGCGAAGTGCTGATCAGCCGAAAAGGAATGCCGGAGCCACCACCGCCACGAAGCGGGCAGGTCTGAACCAAGCCGGGCGGTTTCCCCAAACCGTCTGCCCTCCACCACACGCCGGACCTGGAAGTCCGGCCCACCCTCATGCGCATGCCGCCTTCTGTGCGGCTGCCCCTCTCCCGCATCCCTTGACATGAAACCTTTCTCCTACCTCTTTGTACTCTCTCTGACCGGCGCTGCCTTGGCGCAGCCGGCCCCCTCTCCGACGACCGAACTTCAGGAAGTCGTCATCACCGCCAGGAAAGACTCCCCTTCCCTCACGGTACCCAGCCTGGAGCTGCGCCAGGAACAGATCGCCGCATCTGTGCCCGGCGGCGCCGGCCTGGTGGACGCCGAATTCTACAAGCGCGGCCGTGCCTCCACGCTGAAGGACGCACTGGACTTTGCGCCCGGTGTGCTGATCCAGTCGCGCTTCGGCGCGGAGGAGTCGCGCATCGCCATCCGCGGCTCCGGCTTGCAGCGCACCTTCCACGGGCGCGGCATCTGGATGATGCAGGATGGCATGCCGCTGAACCTGGCGGACGGCGGCTTTGACATGCAGGCCATCGAGCCGCTGGCGGCCAGCTACATCGAGGTCTTTCGCGGGGCGAACGCGCTGCAGCACGGTTCCGCCACGCTGGGCGGCGCGGTGAACTTCATCTCCAACACGGGCTACACCGCACCCCCCGCGCAGGCACGCGTGGAGGTGGGCAGCTTCAACACGTACCGCGCGCAGATCTCCTCCGGCTTTGTGAGTGGAAACACGGACATGTATGTGAGCATCACCGCCTCCCATACCGACGGCTTCCGCGACTGGAGCAAGCAGGAGAGCTTCCGCGTGTTTGCAAACATCGGCACCAAGATCAGCCCGAACCTGGAGAACCGCTTCTACATCACCTACGTGGACAGCAACTCCCAGCTCCCCGGAAACCTGACCAAGGCGCAGATGAACAACAATCCGCAGCAGGCCGCGCCGGGCTCCTTTCGGCCCACCGTGGCGGGAGGCGCAGGCTACCAGGAGCGCAACTACCGCCTCTTCCGCCTGGCCAACAAGACCACCTACACGGACGGCGGGGACAACACGATCACCTTCAGCGCCTTCTGGAGCTGGAAGGACCTGAACCACCCGATCTTCCAGGTGATCGACCAGCTGAGCAACGACCTGGGCTTTGACCTGCGCTACGAGCACAAAGGCAGCGTGCTGGGGCGTGAAAACACCTTCACCGTGGGCACGGGCTTCATGTGGGGCGGCACGAATGACAACCGCTTCTTCAACATCAACGGCACACGCGGCGCGCAGGTGGCCGCCTACCGCCTGCAGGCCACGAACTTCAACCTCTACTTTCAGGACAAGCTCCAGCTCACGGAGAAGCTCTCCTTCATCGCCGGCGCGCAGGTGGCCTATGCCTCCCGCGAGCTGGACGAGCTGCAGGCCTTTCCCGGCGTGAACCCTCCCGGCCAGTTCACCGGCCTGCCCAACACCCTGAACAACAGCGACCGCCTGGAGGCCTGGGGCTTCAGCCCCAAGCTGGGCCTGCTGTATGAGGTGGACCCCAAGACGCAGATCTACTTCAACGCCAGCCGCAGCTTTGAGCCCCCCACCCTGGGAGAGGCCACGCCCGCAGGCACCGGCCTGCTGCAGCTCAAGCCGCAGACCGCCACCACGCTGGAGATCGGTACCCGCGGCCAGCGCGACCGCGTGAGCTGGGACTTCAGCTACTACTACGCGTGGGTGGAGCGCGAGCTCCTCGGCCTGGGCTCCCCCATCCTGACCCCCACCACCACCGTGAATGCCGGCAAGACGATCCACCAGGGCGTCGAATTCGGCCTGAATGTGGACGTGCTGCGCAATCTGGCGATCTCCTCCGACCGCCTGGTGCTGAACCAGAACTTCCTCTGGAACAACTTCAGCTTTGACAAGAGCGCCGCCTACGGCAGCCGCCTGCTGCCGGGCTACTCCCCGGTGTACTACCGTGCGCAGCTGCTCTATGAGCACCCCTGCGGCTTTTACGTGGGGCCCACGCTGGAGTGGTCCCCCTTCAGCTATGCCGCCGACCTGGCACGCACCACCTTTGCCGATCCGTATGCGCTGCTGGGCATGAAATTCGGCTACCGAACCAAGAAGGGCTTCTCCTTCTTCTTTGAGGCGCGCAACCTGACCAACGAGATCTACAGCCCCACCGTGAACGTCGTCACCAACGCCACCACTTCCCCCGCTGTCTTTCTCCCTGGCGACGGCCGCAGCTTCTACGGCGGCATCGAGTGGAAGTGGTAAGCGCCTTTCCGAATCGTAGGACTGGTGTGGCGAAAGCCCGCCCGTCTCTCAGCGCGTGGCAAGCACGCCGGCCTGCGAACACCTCCCAGAGTCGGGCGGTTTGGCGGAGCAGCCTTCCGATGATTAAGAAAGCACCATCCGCCAAACACACCCAACCTACGACCAAGCATCCCAACATCCCTCCCAGTCCTCTCTCCCCCCATGAACTCACGCCTCATCCGCAAACTCCACCGCTGGCTCGGCCTCGTCTTCAGCGTCTCCGTCCTGCTCGCCTCCGGCAGCGGCGTGCTGCACAACGTCATGACCCGTACGCAGGCTCCTCCGCCCCAGGCGAAGCCCTCCGGCGGCGGCATGGATGTGGCCGCCATCCGGCTCAGCGTGGCGGAGGCCGTGGGGAAACTGGGTGGCGACAAGCCCGAAGTGCAGGCCGTGAACCTGCGCGGCATCGGCGGCCAGCCCTGGTACCAGATCTACACCACCACCTCCCGCGCGCCGCAGTACGTCAGCGCCGTGGACGGCCGCGTGGACCCTGCCATGGATGAGGCCTACGCCGCCGAGATCGCGACCAAATTCCTCGCCGGAGCCGCCGTGAAAAAGACGGACTTTCTCACCGCCTTCAACACCGAGTACATCAACATCTTCCGCATCCTCCCGGTGTACCGCTTTGATGCCGGCGACGCGCTGGACACCCGCGTGTACGTCTCCACCACCACCGGCAGCGTCACGCGCCACACCGACAGGCAGCGGCAGTTTGAGGCCACCGTGTTCACCAATTTCCACAAGCTCGGCTTCATCCCGGACAAGGACACGCGCGACCTCGTGCTCACCGTGGTGACCTTTGGCATCTTCCTCGTCGCCTGCCTCGGGGTGGCGCTCTTCTTTGCCACCCGGCCAAAGAAACGGTGAATTATAAAACAAGCCCGTTTTTAGCCTTCACCTTTTTCGGGTGATGGGTTAAAAACGGGACTCATAGCCATGAAAAATATCCTGATCCTCGCCACGTTCGCTCTCTGCCTCAGCACCGCACACGCAGACCTAACCCCCTCCCATCAGGCAGCCATCGAAAAGCTGCTCGTCGTCATGAAGGTGCAGAAGCAGTTTGAAAACAACCTCACCCTTGGCTTTGAGACCGGCATGGGCGCGAACTCGGACCAGATCAAGTCCATGCCCCAGGAGCAGCAGCAGAAATTTGCCAGCGGCATGGAAAAGGTGAAGGCCGCCATGATGGAGCAGATGGGCTGGGAAAAGCTCAAGCCCGAGATCATCGCCATCTACGGCAAAAACTTCACCGAAGCCCAGGCGCAGGACATCGTGAAGCTCATGGACACCCCCACCGGCCAGCTCATCTTTGACAAGCAGCTCGTCATGGCCGGAGACATGTTCAAGCTGGCACAGGACAAGATGAAGGTGCTCATGCCGCAGATCATGCAGATCATGCAGGCAGAGATGACCAAATAGCATAGACCCGCCCGGCCCCGCACGTTTACTGCGCCATGATCCCACGCCAGCTCACCGCCCCAGCCGCCAGCCTGCTCCTCCTCTTTGCCAGCACCAGCCTCCTGCGTGCGCAGGCCCCAGCGGCCGAGCTCGTCTCCGTGGCCAAGATCTGGGACCAGGCCCCGCACAGCAGCGCCACGGACATCACGCGCTATCAGAACCTCTTCTACTGCTGCTTCCGCGAGGCTGAGTCCGCCACCAAAGGAGACGGCACCATCCGCCTCCTCGTCTCCGCCAACGGCAAGACCTGGGTGGAGCAGACCACCGTCAGCGAGCCCGGCACCGACCTGCGCGACCCCAAGATCATCGTCACCCCGGACGAAAAACGCCTCTACCTCCTCTGTGAAGGCGTTTCCCCCACGCAGGGCCGCCAGCCCCGCTACGCCACCACCATGGACGGCAAAGTCTGGACCCCGCTGCAAAAGCTGCTCGCCAAAGGCGACTGGCTCTGGCGCGCCACCATCAACCCCGCAGACAAACGCTTTTACGGCGCCAGCTTCAACATCCACCCCAGCTCCGGCGGCCCCGCCCCGGAAAAGGAATTCTCGCTCAAGACCTACACCAGCGTGGACGGCAGCGTCTGGCAGCTCTCCTCCATCATGCAGGTGCCCGGCCAGCCCGGAGAGACCACCCTGCGCTTTCTCAAAGACGGCAGCGCCCTCGCTCTCGTCTCCCGTCAGGGTGCGGACCGCAAAGGCGTCATCGGCAGAGCCCAACCCCCTTACCGCGAATGGACCTGGGCCGCCACCGGCCTGCCCCTCGGCGGACCGAACTTCATCGAGCTCCCTGACGGCAAGCTCATCGCTGGCTCACGCGGCTTTGGCGCCACCCCCGGCCCGCACATGGTGCTCTTTGCCATGACCGCCACCGGCATGACGCCCCTGCTCGAGCTCCCCAGCGGCGGCGACTGCTCCTATCCCGGCCTCTACTGGCACGACGACCTCCTGCACGTGACCTACTACTCCAGCCACGAAGGCAAGGCCGCGATCTACTACGCGCAGGTTAAGGTGAAGTAGCGGAGAGCGGCATCCCAGCCCTAGGCAGGGCTTGCTGTCCTCAGCCAGCCGCCCTTGGTGCCCACGATCTGCAAAAACAGCCGAGCCTCTCCGGCAGGAGAGGGATCATCCTGAGCCCTTACGCGCCGCTGCGCCGGTGGGAACGCCCCAGCTTTTTCATGCACTCCAGTGCGCTGGTGGGCTTCGTTCCCAGACACCTGGGCAAGGCTTTGACTTGGCCGGTCGGGTTTCTCGTAGAGCCTGCAAAAGCGCGGAGAGGAGGAATTCGATGAAGAGCGTGGGCTGCCCTGCCTGTCAGACGCGGCCAGCTTACAGCCAAGCCAGAGACCCAGGCCGCACCAAAGGTGCGGAGGAGTCGGCCCAGGGTGCCCTCGCGCAGCGACAAGCCCTGGGTCTCCACACACACGCCCCTCTTCTCCAGCGCGCCCTCAAGGGGCGCGGGAGAGGCCGTGCCGGAGGAGCAGGCAGGCCTGCCATGCACCAGTCTTCAGACCATGCGGCTTCCATGGCTTCGGGCAGGAGATCATCGGCTCACATGAGTTTCTGAAGCAGGAGCTGGGAGCTCGCCGTCCTCATGCGCCACCAGTTCCTCAGACCCGAGGAAATCGTAGAACAGCCCCCTCGAACATCCGTGACATGAAAAACCCGATGGAGCACCAGGCTCTATGGAAAAGGCGTCCTTCGCCTTGCATGCCTGGATGAACTGAGAGCAGGACGGGGGCTCAGGCCTTGCCCGCTCCGGCTCTGAGCTTGCGCACCAGCGCCACCAGCCCAAAGCAGATGAGCACCCACGCAAAGGACACCGCTCCCACGGGCAGGTGAGTCACCTCGGTGGCACCGAGCAAAAAGGCGGCCGCCATCCATGCCAGGATGAAGAGCGCGGCGGGGTGTGTCTGGTTTCCCAGCAAGCGCCTGCCATAAACTGCCAGCACGAAGGGCGTGATGCCCACCAGAAGTAAAAACAGCCCTGTCATCATGGCCCGATGCTGAGGCCTGCTGGCGGCGGAGTCCAGCGCCAAATCCGCACGGGCAGGGAATGAAGGCACGGCAGCCCTCAGCGCCTCTCCAGACCCCACACCAGGGCACGTCCCGAGCCCTTGCGCCGCACCAGGCCGATGTCTTCATCCAGCCGCCGTGTCCACTCCGGGCAGGCGCGCTCGTAGGGCAGGCCGAGTTTATCCCGCAGCTCCACCCAGGTGGCGCCAGCACGGCTGCGCCGCAGATGCTGCTGGATGGCGGCTTTGAATTCGGGGTAGGTCATGGCAGGTGGGGGTGGAAGATAAGGGGGCGGCTCAATTTTCGTCGAGGTAAATGTAAGCCCCTGGGTAGAGCGGGTAGTAGCGCTCCGGGTAGTACACTTCCTCATGGCCATCTTTGCCACCGCCATGGAAGCCGTCTCCACGGAACGGAATCTCTTCATCCGAAATGACCAGCCCGTGACGGCCGATGAGCGACCCGCCCCAGACCAGCCGCACGGAGGAAAGCCTGCCCTCCTTGCTGAAGCTGCAGGCTGCATATCCGGGCATTCCCCAAAGGGTGCCACCGACCGCCGGAGGGAGATCCGATTCCGAGAGCTCCACTCCGCCGATCTTGCCCTGTCTCGCGGTCAGTTTTGCCGCTGCGGCGCGCAGCTCCGCAATCACCATGGGAGTGAACGTGGAGCGGATGTGCGCACGGCGGCCCATTTTGAAGTAGTCGTCATCCTCCTCGAGGTACGAGGGCAGGCGCAGGAGCCCCCAGCACGCGGCCATGGCGGCGATGCGCAGCGCCCATCGCTTCCAGAAAGGCCCGCCATCCCGGCAGGGCAGCAGCACCCACACTGCGGCCAGCAAAGTCAGGAAGGCCGGAAAGAGCATCGGCGGTATGAGGAAGAGGATAGCCCAGCGCCCGCTGACATAGTCGGTGAACACCGTGAGCAGCGTGAGACCTGCGAGGATGCTTATGCGTCGCTTCATGGTTCCACGCATAAAACTGACCTGCCATGCGGCGGGATGTCGATGGATGCGAAGTCGTGCATGGCGTGTAGGAGATGCTGCGCCAGCGTGCACGGAGTGCAAGGGGGGAAAGCGGCTCTCGCCAAAGGCGGCTCACTCCACCGCCTCTCCCTGCATCACCGCCGGGATCAGCCGCATGCCGGTGTGCCAGGCTTTGAAGTCGAGCTTCTGTGTGGTGCCGTCTGTTTTCAGGATGAGGTCGGTTTTGCCAAAGTCCGTCTTTTCCCCCAGCTCAAAGAGCTCCTCCGGGGAGATGGCCTTTCCACGGTAGGTCATGGTATCGCGGCCCGTGAGGTGTCGTGCTCAAAGACCACTTTGCTCCGGTGGAGGCAGGAGGTGGTGAGGAGGAGCAGCACACGGTCCATGACTCGGGGACTCAGGGGGCACCGAAGGCGCTGACCGACAGGCAGGAGTGCCTGTCGTACTACACCAGATCCGCGCGCGTGAACGCGGCGACCACGGGGTAGCCTTTTTCCTCGATGGCGGCACGGCCGCCTTCGGAGCGGTCCACCAGGATCAGGGCAAAGGCCACCTTGCCGCCTTCGGCTTCGATGGCTTCGATGGCCTTGAGCGTGGAGCCGCCGGTGGTGATGACGTCATCGACGACGACCACGGGCTGCTCGGTGATGAAATTGCCCTCGATGCGCTTGCCGCGGCCGTGGCCCTTGGCCTCCTTGCGCACCACAAAGGCCTGCACCGGCGGCGTGTCGCCAGCGATGCTGGAGCTCATGGCCACTGCGAGGGTGAGCGGGTCCGCGCCCATGGTGAGGCCGCCGAGGGAGCCGATGCTCAGACCGCGCCTGGCTTCCTCTTTGCGCAGCAGGTCATGCAGCACCCGGCCCACCAGCACGGCACCGCGTGCGTCCAGGGTGGTCACGCGGCAGTCCACGTAGAGATCGCTCTCCTGGCCGGAGGCGAGGGTGAATTTGCCTGTCTTGACGGACTTGGCTTTGAGGATCTGGCGGAGTTCTTCGCGGTCTTGCTCGATGGACATGGGGCGATTTAGAATTGAGGACCGTGGAAGACAAGGGGCGACTGTAAGGCGGCGAATGTTTTTCTGCGGGCAGATTTGGTTGAGGTTGCGTTTTCCAAGAATTTTTCGCACATTGCTTTCAATGAAAACACGTATTTGCGGAGGTATTTATCTGTTCTTTTGCCTCGTGATCTCTTGCAGGGCGCAGTCCACCACGGGTGCTCCAGGCGCTGAGGGGATGGCCTTCAAGTCCCGCATCAACCAGGTGAACGGGCTGCTGATCTCCCAGCTCTCCTCGGGCGGAGAGGCCGGGCAGGTCACGCGCATGAGCCTGACCGCGCTGCCTTCGCTGGGAGAGTCCCCCTCCACGCTCAAGTTCAACCAGGAAGTGGGAGACAGCATGGGCAAGGCGCTCAACGAGGTGAGCAAATTCTCCCAGCTCCGCCATGGTGGCTGGCCGCTGGGGCATTCGCTGGAGATCGGCTTTGAGGACAAATACATCGGCAAGGACGGCCCCTCCGCCGCCGTGGCCTGCGCCCTGCTGCTGGAGGCTGCCATCACCGGCAGGAAATGGGACCCTGCCTTTGCTGTGACGGGAGACATGAACGCGGACGGCAGTGTGCAGCCCATCGGCGGTGTGCAGGCCAAGATCCGCGGCGCCACCAAGGGCGCGTGCAAGATCGTGGGCGTGCCGGTGAAGAATGAAAAGTCGGTGGCGGACATCCTGGTGCTGGAAGGGCCCGCCCCACTGGTGGGCATCACCGTCTTTGGCATCAAGACCTTTGACGACGCCATGCTGCTGGCCGGCACGGAGCGGCCGCAGGCGCTGCAAAATGCGCTGACGGACTTTGACAACATGCGCGCGGTGATGATGCGGGATCCGCGCCAGATCCTGCCGCTGCTGCGCACCCCGCATGCCGCCCAGCGGCTGCAGGCGCTGCTGACGGCCGCACCGAACTGCTACTCCGCCAAGTACCTGCTGCTCTACCTGCAGGGTCGTGCGCCGCGCACGCTCTCCATCGGTGGCTCCATCGAGGCCGCGCAGAGCAGCGCCGACTCGCTCGTCTCCTCCATCGACCATGACGTGGACTCCAATGTCTCCAGCCTCAAGGGAGACGAGCTGGGCAGCAGCCTCAACAAGCTTCGCCAGCTCCGCCCCAGCCTGGATGCACGCGTGTGGCCCTACGTGGACGGCATGGTGGCCTACGGCGAGGTCATCCGCGGAGCGCTGCTCAATCCCGTGCGCTCCGGCGCCCGCTACGTGGACCTCGTCAGCAAGGCCAACAAGGCCGCTGCCGCCACCAAGGCCGCGTATGACAAGCTGATCAATGACGCCCAGGTGCGCGAGGAGCTGGGGCTGTAAGCCCGTGGCTTCAGGGCCGGTCCGCCGCGTTCCGTTTTACGGAGGCCCCCCTGCCCTCTTCGCTCACCGCAGCGTCTCAAACCACGCCAGCAGGTCCAGGATCTGCTCCGCCTTCAGCGCATTGAGCAGTCCCTGCGGCATCGGCGAAATCTCCGACACGCTGCGCTCCTTGATCATGGCCTTCGCGATCTCGCTCTTCTCGGGCGCGAGCGGATTGGGCCTCAGCACCACGCGCTCATCGTCCTCGCTCTCCAGGCTGCCGGTGATCGTTTTGCCATCGCTGGTCTTCACCGTCACGTAGCGGAATTTTTCGTCGATGAACTTGGAAGGGTTCAAGATGTGGTCCAGCAGGTCGCGGCGGTTGAAGCGTGCGGACACCTGCACCAGGTCCGGGCCGAAGACGCCTGCGGGCAGTGCGGGGTCATTGCTCACCTTGTGGCAGAACACGCACTGCGCACGGATGAGCGCATCCTTCGCGCTCTCGCGGCTGCGCGTCTTGGCATCCATCTTCGCCAGCAGCGGCGTCAGGTCCTCCAGCGTCCAGTTCTTGAAGGAGTGTCCGGGCAGCGCATGCGCGGAAAGCACCGCAGGCTTCGCCGGCGAGATCACCGCCGCGAGCTGCGTGGCCTCCTCCGGCTTCAGCGCGGCGGCCAGCTCGCTGCGCGTGTCGCTGATCGCTTTGAAGAAGGTGGAGGCCCCGTTCATTTTCTCCGCCTTGTTCAGCGCCTCAAACGCGATCTTCCGCTGCTCCAGCGTCCAGCCGTCTTTGAGATAGCGCAGCATGAAGGGGTAGTAGAGCAGGTCTTCGGAGGTGGTAGCCGCTTGGAGGAGAGGCATCGTTTTCTCGATGACCTTCGGAGAGTGAAGGTAAACAAGCAGGCGGCAGAGTTCGCGGTTGAGAAAAACGTCATCACGCGGATACACCGCCCATTCCATGAGCTTCTGATGATGCGCTTCATCCGGTGCGCCGTGCCGCGCGATGGCAACAGCGATGACACGCAGCGCATCCAGCGTGGGCGAAGGCGCGGCTTTCATCACCGCATCGAGAATGGAGGGCAGATCGTTTTTATCTCCTGTCCGTGCGAGAGCCAAAAGGGCATGCATGCTCTTCCCAGCCAAGGCACGCTCTCTCCAAAGGACAGGATCGGACCTTTCCAGGTCCAGACGTGCGGCGTTGGTCACAAAACGATCAGGTGACTCCATGCAGCGAAAAGTAAAGGAGAGGTCTGGTGTCCATCCCCCATCCACGTTTCTTTCGCGTATGGCGTCCGCATATTGCTCAGGGCCGGAAGAGTGGCGGAAAATGCGGTCGCGCATTCCTACAAGAGATGGTTTCGTGCCAGCCCAGTACACACGATACAGCCCGCTCTGCGTGCCACGCCCTCCGGTGATGAACCACATCGCGCCATCGGGTCCGATGCAGCCGTCTGTGACGTTGAGGGGCCTTCCGGAGATGAAAGTCTCCTGCTCGGCGGCGTAGGTGGCCACGCCCTGTTTCAAATGCACCGCGATGATCCGCCCATAGCTCCAGTCGAGAATGTAGAGCGCCTCACGATACTTCTGCGGAAAGTCAGATCCATACCCAAAATAAATCCCCGTGGGCGAAGACAGACCAATGTCGATCACACTCGGCAGCGTGTCCGCATACCACGCAGGATAACGTCCTGTGCCGCGTCGCCATCCATAATCACCTCCGGGAACAATCTGCAGCACCCGCGTCGGCATGTACCACGGCGTGCCCACGTCACGCTCCATGTCCGCATCGAAGGTGAAGAGATCGCCGCGTGAATTGAAAGCGATGTCGAGCGGGTTGCGCAAACCTCCGGCTATCAGCGTGATCTTGCTGCCGTCCGGCTTCACGCGCAGGATGTGGCCGGCGGGGAGCTCCACGTTGCCGTCGAACATGCTGCCGTCCCACGGGTTCGGGATGAGCTGATCAGGCGCGTAGTTTCGCAGCGGTGAGTCGGGGTCGAGGTTCTTCGGCAGCAGCACGTTGTTGCCATGGGCCACGTAGATGTCGCCATCCGGGCCGAGCTTGATGTGATTGCGGCCATGACCCACGCCGCCTTCGGTGCGAATGAGTTCCTGGCGTTTTTCAAAGGTGCCATCTCCATCCGCGTCGGTCAGGCGGAAGAGTGCCTTGGTGTTGTTGGCATTTGCGAAGAGCGAGCCGTGCGCATACAGCAGGCCGCGACACTCCAGCAGCTCGTCGTCGATCACTTCCATTTTCTGATCGCCGCTGCCGCTCAGCGTCAGGCGCAGCAGACCCTTCTTCTCTTTGCCCAGCGTGATGCGTCCCTGCGGATCGAAGGCCATCGAAACCCATGAGTCTTCCCCCGGCTGTGCGGAGCGGATCAGCTCCGCCTTGAAACCCGGCGGCAGTGTCAGCGTGGCGGGATCGGTGGCCTGATTCTGCGCGCCCGGTTTGGCGAGCTGCCAGGAGTTGTAGGCATCAAAGGTCTTCTTCAAGTCGAAGGGGTTCTTCGTGGCATCCGCATCCGTGGCACCGGCCACCACCGCGTTTTGCCAGGAGTCATCGCTCACGATCCAGCGCACCGCCGCGAGATCGCCATTGAGCTCCAGCAGCGCGGCGGCCTTGGCCCTGCCCGGCACGCGCAGGCCCAGCTCGTGCGCCTTCCCATCGCTGAGCTGCTGGGTGAGGTCCGTGCCGGTGGCCGTCTCGGCGGCTTTCAGAGCGGCGATGGTTTTGCCATCGAGCACGATCTCCACAGCGGCATCGCTCGCAGTCAGCAGCACGGCCTTGAGCAGCTTGCCCTCGTGCTTCACCGCGTGGGTAAAGGTCGTGCCGCCCTCAGGTGCCGCCAGCCACTGCGGCACCGGCGGGCGGTTGGCCATCTGGGCATGGCATGTGACGGCGAGCAGCAGAAAGAGAAAGCAGCGTGACATGCGCAAAGAACGCACGCCGCGGCGGCAGCCTGTCTGCTGGAGATCAAAACGGCCCGCCACCCACGGTGAAGGTCACGTTCTGGATCCCCGCTTTGTTCAGCGAATTGAGCAGATCCATGATGCGCTCATAGCTCGCCTGTTCTTCGGCCTGGATCGTCACCAGCACCTGCTGCTTCTGCCTTGCGGAAGACTCAGAGGCCCGGCGCAGCGTGCGCGTGAGCAGCGGCAGGTCTTTGTCTTTGGCGGTGTCAAAAAACTCCTCGTTCATCGTCACGCTGCCGTCTTCGAAGATGCCCAGGGTGATCTCCTCGGCGGGAAACGCCACGCTCTGCGCAGCGTCGCCCGGATTGGGCAGCCGGCTGCGAAGCTCGCGCTCCACCTTCACACTGCCCGTCATCACCATGAAGAACAGCATGATGACGAAGACCACATCGATCATGGGAGCGATCTGAAAACCCATCGTGGCATCGTCGGAGTGAATGCGATTTTTCATGGCGTGTGAGGGCATGACGTTTGTCACCGGGGAATCTTGGGGTGGGCCGCTAGGATGAAGGAACAAGCTTTTTAGGGGGGCTTGGCGGGGTGTTTTTGGGGTAAATCACCATGCTCTCACCCATTGAAAGGCAATGCAGTGCGTGGCCTGCTAAAGCTTTCTTAAGAACGTAGGCTTGACATTCTTTTGAAAATGAGTCTTCTAGTCTCACCGTGAAAAGCAAAATCTATATACTCGACGACCATCCCATCGTTATCGAAGGGCTTAAGAAACTGATCGACCAGCAGGAAGACATGCAGGTCATTGGCAGCGCAGAAGATGCAAACACCGCGCTGCAGCAAATCGCCAAACTCAAACCCGACGTTGTCGTTCTCGACATCACCCTGAAGGACCGCAGCGGTGTGGACCTCATCAAAAAGCTGCGCGCCAGCCATCCGACCATGCAGATCCTCGTGTACTCCATGCACGACGAAAACGTGTACGCGGAGCGCTGCCTGCGTGCCGGAGCCATGGGCTACGTGATGAAGGGCGAGCCGAGCACCCGCGTGCTGCAGGGCCTGCGTCAGGTGGCTGCAGGTTCCTTCTTCTTCAGCGCCTCGCTGCTTGGCAGCATCGTCTCCGGCGGCGGCCCTCGTGGCGGCTCCCGTGGCGAGCCCGCCCGCATGCTCAGCGACCGCCAGCTCGAAATCTTCGAGATGGTGGGCCGTGGCTTCGACTCCCACAGCATCGCCGAAAAGCTGGCCCTCAGCGCCAAGACCGTGGACGCCCACAAGGCGAACATCCGTCAGAAGCTCGGCCTTGCCTCCGCTCGTGAACTGCTCATGGAAGCTGTCCGCTGGGTCGAGAAATAGGATTTTTCACAACAACAATCTTGCCAACGGGCGATGTGCAAACACCGCCCGTTTTTTTATACTCTGACGTAGGATGGGTGTGGCGACAGCCCGCCCGTCCCTCAGCGTGTGGCAACGCATTGCAGCCTGCGAACGCTCCCAGAGTCGGGCGGTTTGGCGAAGCAGCGTCTGGGTGATGGAGAAATCATCATCCGCCAAACACACCCAGCCTACTTTCAGAAAACACGCTCAGTCCTTCGCCACCGCATCGCGGTCCGCCCGCGCCATGACTCTCAGCCGCTCCTTCATCGTCGCCAGTGCGTCCGGCTGCTGCGCGGCCACATCCTTGGTTTCATTCGGATCAGCGAGGATGTCATAGAGCTCGCATTTCTCTTTCCCCGCAGAGTCATGCACCACGAGCTTCCAAGGGTCGCAGCGCAGGGCGCGTGACTTAAAATTCGGCCCGGCGGTGTAGAACGTGCGTGGCGGTGGTGGCGCGCCCTCGGCCAGCTGCGGCCAGAGGTTCACGCCGTCCCACTTCAGGTCCTTCTCCTGCTTGAAGCCCGCCAGGGCGCAGAAGGTGGGCATCCAGTCGATGATCTGCACCGGCGCATCATGCGTGCCGGGTTTGAGTGTGCCGGGCCAGTTCAGCAGGCAGGGCACGCGTGTGCCGCCTTCATAGACGCTCCCCTTTTCATTGCGCAGGGGGAGGTTGTTTCCCGGCAGCGGGCCGGTGGCATAGCCATCCGGCGGGTAGGCCTGGCCGTTGTTTTCGGCGGTGCTGCCGCCGTTGTCGCTGGTAAAGACGAGCAGCGTGCTGCCGCGCTGGCCGTTCTTTTCCAGTGCTTGCACGATCCGGCCCACCGCCGCATCCATGTGCATGATGCACGCGGCATACTCACGCGCCACCGCTCCGGTGATGCCCGCGGGCACCTTGGCCAGCCACTCCGCCGGCTCCTTCACCGGCAGATGCACCGCCGTCAGCGGCACGTAGAGGAAAAACGGCGCGTCCTGCTTCCGCACCGCCAGCCAGGCGCAGGCTTCGTCCGCGATCAGGTCCGTCACATGACCGGGCTCCTGGAGCAGCTTTTCATCGCGGTGCCACGTCTCGGTGAATTCGCCCTTCTTGTAATGGTGATCCCACGGCCCCACGCCGCCGCCCAGCGAGCCGTAGCTGTGGTCAAAGCCAAAATGATTCGGCCCCCACGCGGGCTTGGAGCCGAGGTGCCACTTGCCCGTGAGGCAGGTTTCATAGCCTGCAGACTTCAGCGCGTGCGGCAGCGTCACCGTATCCCACGGCAGCGCCCGTTCGCTCTGCGGCGTGGTCACGCCAAAGCGGCTCCAGCAGCGGCCCGTCATCAGTCCCGTGCGTGTGGGGCTGCACACCGGGGCGGAGTAGTGGTGCGTCAGCTCCAGGCCCTCCTTGGCCAGCCTGTCCAGCACCGGCGTGGGTGCATTGCCACCATGAAAGGCCACATCCGCCCAGCCAAGATCGTCGGCCATGATGAAGACGATGTTCGGCTTGGCAGCAGCGGCGGCCTGCAGCAGCGGGCAGCAGGTCAGAAGCAGGAGAAAAAAGCGGTGCATCCAGCGCCAAACGATGCAGTG
This sequence comes from Prosthecobacter fluviatilis, assembly GCF_042655725.1. GTDB lineage: Bacteria > Verrucomicrobiota > Verrucomicrobiia > Verrucomicrobiales > Verrucomicrobiaceae > Prosthecobacter > Prosthecobacter fluviatilis. Next base: position 2,309 of record NZ_JBHSMQ010000014.1, on the reverse strand, counting down.
CCCGCGCATCTAGCATGAACGGTTGCGTGCCCGGAAGCGCTGAGGCATAAGGAGCCGCATGGGCCGCGCCAAAGATTCCGCCAGTTTGTCAAAGCGCACCGTGCAGTGGCTGGTTTACGCGCTGTTCCGGTGCATCGAGTGCATGCTGTGGGTGCTGCCCATCACCGCCGTGTGGTATGTGGGCCGTGCGCTGGGGGCGGTGACGTATTGCCTGGCCGGAAAGTACCGCCGTCTGGCGCAGCACAATCTGCACATCGCCTTTGGCCGCGAGAAGAGCTGCGCCGAGCTGCGCCGCCTGTCTTACGAGCACTTCAAGAGCCTCTTTGCCAACATGCTCTGCGGCTTCAAGCTGCCGCTCATGACCGAGGCGGAGATCTGCAAACGTGTGCGCTCCGAGGGCACCCAGCGCGCCCAGGACGCCTTTGACGACAACGAACGCCCGCTCATGAACCTGGTGCTGCACGCCAGCTGCTGGGAGATCCTCACCCAGGTGCCGGCTATGTTTGTGCGCGGGCACAAGGCAGGCGCAATCTACCAGCCGCTGCGTAATCCCTGGCTCAACGCCCTGGTGCTGCGCCGCCGCAAAAAGCTGGGCTACGAGCTCTTTGACCGGCAGGCCGGATTCACCGGACCCATGAAGTTCATGCGCGAGGGCGGGCAGATTGGCGTGCTGGTGGACCAGCATGCGGGAGACCACGGCCTGTGGTGCCCTTTCTTTGACCGCCTGGCCTCCACCACCACCATCGCCGCCCTCATGGCCAAGCGCACCGGGGCCATGGTGCTGCCCATGATGGTGTACAACGACGGTCCCGCACGCTGGCGGCTCGTCTGCGCACCGGAGGTGAAAGCCGCCGACGGCAAGACCGACGCCGACAGCCTGACGCTGGCCATCAATGCCGCCGTGGAGGGCCTCATCCGCGCGCAGCCGGAGGCCTGGTTCTGGGTGCACAACCGCTGGAAGACGCCCAAGCCGCACTTTCTCCTCGCCGACAGCCGTCGTGGCGTGGCCTTCCCCGCTGGCTACGACATGGACCGCCTCCAGCCCTTTGAGCTGCTCATCCGCAGCCCCAACTGGCTCGGCGATGCCTGCATGGCCTTCCCCATGGTGCGTGCCATCAAGCGCGGCCGGCCGGACCTCAAGATCACCGTGCTCGGCCCGGACAAGCTGGAGGAGCTCTGGCTCTCCATGCCCGAGGTCTCCCGCTACATCGGCAAGCCCGCGAAAGAAGGGCTCTTTGCCGTGGCAAAGCGCATCAAGGCCACCGGCGTGAAGTTTGACGCCGCTGTCTTTTGCACCAACTCCACCCGCAGCACGCTGGAGATCTGGCTTGCCGGCATCCCGCGCCGCGTGGGGGTGAAAGGCTCGCTGCGCTCCAAGCTGCTCAATCAGATCATCAAGGGCGGCCCGGCCAAAGGCAGCAAGGAGCACCATGCGCACCGCTACCTGCGCATCGCCCAAGGCATCGGCGCAGACATCAGCCAGCCCGGCCTGTGGGACGCCGGTGCGCCGCCCGCCTCCGCAGACGGTACCCTCCGCGTGGGCGTGTGCGCCGGGGCCGAGTACGGCCCTGCCAAACGCTGGCCGCTCGAGCGCTTTGCCGCCGTGGTGAACCAGATCTCCGCGCAGCACCCGCAGTTCCGCTGGGAGCTCTTTGGCGCGCCGGGAGAGAAGGAGATGGGCGAAAAGCTCTCCGCCATGCTCCAGGCTCCGCATGAAAACCTCGTGGGAAAAACGCGCCTCTCCGAGCTCATCGCCCGCCTGCGCCAGTGCCAGCTCCTGCTCACCAATGACACCGGCACCATGCATCTGGCCGCAGCGCTCGGCATCCCCACCGTCAGCATCTTCGGCTCCACCTGCCCCATCGAGACCGGCCCTCTTGGCGAGCGCCACACCGTCATCCAGCACAAGGTCCCATGCAGCCCCTGCTTTGAGCGCGAGTGCCCCTTTGGCCACTACAACTGCATGACGAAGGTCTCGCAGGAGGAGGTGGCGCAGGCCGTGCTGAAGGCGTGCGGGTTGGCTTGAAATACGACGGGCACTCCGGCCCGTCGATCAGTGCTGCGCCAACACGCGCAACTTGCAGCTGGCTTTTCGTGTCGCTCTCCGGCAGGCATGATGCATGCGACGCTCGGTTTGCAGGAGTTGGGTGAGCCTGGGAGATTGTGGGGGCGCTCGCCGACAGGCAGCAACTGTGTTACGACGCAAGTGTGAAGTTGGGTTGGGTGAGGAGTTTGTTGAGCACGCAGAGGATTTTGCGCATGAGAGCTGTGATGGCGACCTTCGCAGGTTTGCCGCGTTGACGTAGACG
>NZ_JBHSMQ010000013.1:0-138334 GCF_042655725.1 Prosthecobacter fluviatilis | reverse complement strand
GTGCCCGCAGGCTCCCCGGAACGCTCTGCGGCAGGTTGGTGTAAAGGGCCAGCCTGCCGCAGCATCCAGACTGCGGCCAGCTTAGCCGCAATCACGATTGCAGAACAACCCCATCATACAAGGAGTGCCCGTCGTACTTCAGAAGAGCAACTGCCTCAGCGTTCCGCCACCGGGTCCTTGCCCACAAAGATGCCCAGCACCGCACCGCCGATGACCCAAGTGATCAGGTGATCCGCGATGTTCACCACCGTGTCACGCACGGGATTTTCAAACCAGATCCACATCGGCATGTCCGCCGCCAGTCCGGCAAACAAGCCCGCCGCCGCCACAAACGCGATGCGCGCCGGATAAAACAGCGCCGTCTGGGACAGCAGCGCCGCGATCAAAAAGGAGCACACCAGGCTGCGGATGAAGCTCAGAGTCAGGTTCATCCCCATGCTCACATCCGCCCTGCCCGGACGCACGATGGCATACACATAGGGGCCGTCCTTGACCGCCTGCCGCTGCTTGGCCTCAAAGGCTTTCTTCTCCTCGGCGGTGGCGATCTTTGGCGCCTCGCCCATGTCTGGCAGCAGGTAGATGCCATGGCCGGAGGTCGCGTTGGCCTTGATCACTTCCGCCACCTTGGACTCATCCCGGAAGGCACGGAATCCGTTTTGATGCCAGCCGAGGGCTGTCCACGAAACCGCCTCCCAGGCGAAAACGGCGATGGCGGCGAGAACTGCTCCGAGAATGATTTTGCCCATGGAGATTTTAATAGTGGCTCAATCTGGAAGGGCAAGCAGGCAATCGGCCAAAACCTCCGGCAGTGGCAGCCTCAGCACACCGGCGTCAGCAGTGCCGCGCCGCTGAAATGCGCCGCCAGATTTTCCACCACCAGCCGGGCCATCTCGGCGCGCGTCTCATGCGTGCCGCTGCCCAGGTGTGGCAGGAGCACCGCGTTTTCGCACTGCATCAGAGCCTCAGGCACCTGAGGCTCGTTTTCAAAGACGTCCAGCCCGGCGCCGCGGATCGTGCCGTTTTGCAGCGCCGTGATCAGCGCCGCCTCGTCCACCACCGACCCGCGCGCGATGTTGATCAGCGTCCCCTTCGCGCCCAGCGCCGCCAGCACCTCGGCATTGATGAGGTGCTTCGTCGCCGCGCCACCCGGGCAGGCCACCACCAGGAAATCTGCCGCCTGTGCCAGCGCGACCAGCGAGTCTGCATACTCCCAGCCCACCTCCTGCCGCGTGCGGCCGTGGTAGTAGATCTGCATCCCGTGTGCCTCCAGCCGGCGCGCGATCGCCTTGCCGATGCGCCCCAGGCCCACGATGCCCGCCCGCTTGCCATGCAGCGCATGCGCCAGCGGAAAGGCCCCCTTCAGCCAGGAGCCGGCATGCAGGAAACGATTCGCCGCGACCAGCCTGCGGCTAGTCATCAGCACCAGCGCGCTGGCCGTGTCCGCCACATCCTCCGTCAGCACGTCCGGCGTGTTCGTCACGCGGATGCCGTGCGCCTTGCACCAGTCCACCGGCACGCCGTCATAGCCCACGCCAAACACGCTCATGATTTCCAGCTTGGGCAGCTGCTCCAGCAGCGCCACCGGGGCCACGCTGCCGCCGGCCATCACGATGGCGCGGATCTCCGGCCCCACCTGCGCCAGCAGCCCCGCCTTGTCCTGCGCATGAAAGTAGTCATGGCACACATGCGCCGCCAGCAGCGGCTGCATGAGGAAGTCTGGCAGAGGGGCGAGAATGAGAGCGGGGGTCTTGTCCATGAGGCGGGAGGTTTAAACGCGGAAGAATGCGAATATCCGAGAATTTTCACGAATAACACAGGCCTGGAATATTCGCCGTCAGAAATCCGGCTCCCACCTTCACGCGTGCGGCTTCTTCCACTCCTGCGGCGGCACCAGACGCACACCCTCTGGCCAGTCGGCCCCCTGCAGGATCCAGTCGTGTATGATCTGCTCGTATTCCCGCTCCAGCCGCTCGGGGGTGGGTGGCATGGCCACGGGGCTCTCGTGCCCCAGCAGCAGTACGCGGTAGAGCAGGCTCTTGTGCGGGGAGCCCGGCACGATCACCGGCCCGCTGCGCCCGCCCTTCATCGCCGCCGCCTTCGTCTCCAGGTTCAGCCCGCCGGTCAGGTAGCGCGGCTGGTGGCACTCCAGGCAGCTCGTCTCCAGGATGGGTTTCACCTGGTGCTCAAAGCTCACTTTCTCGCGGTTCCGGCGCGCGAGATCCAGCACTCCGCAGGCAGGGAGCATGAGCGCGAGCGTCACTGTGGGGAAAAGAAAGCGTTTCATGGGAGGATGACTGAGTTTGGGGTTTTCGCATCACACGCAGATGCTTCAGCCTTCGCGGTTCCGCATCATATCCGCCACCTGGGCAAAGAACAGGCCGATGGTCTGCCCCTCGGCGGCAGGCACCGCCACCTCCTGCATCGCCTCCGTCATGAGCTTCATCCAGCGGTCGCGCTCCGCCTCGCCGATGGGGAAAGGCATGTGCCGGCCGCGCAGGCGCGGGTGCCCGCGCTCCTCGATGTAGGTCTGCGGCCCGCCAAAGCGGTACACGATGAAGTCCGCCAGCCGCTTCTCCGCATTCTCCCAGTCGTCCGGCGGGTACATCACGCCGATGAGGTCATCCACACGTACACGCCGGTAAAATGCCGTCACCATGTCGCGCAGCTTCGTTTCGCCCACACGGGCGCAGAGGGTCGAGAGTTCATCCATGCAGGCAGAGTAGAGACAGCCGAAAAAAGCGAAAGAGAACAAAAAAGCGCAGGCTGGAAAATCAGCCGCCTCTTTTGTCTGCCATCGGGTCATTCTTGCGTGCCCGCCTTTTTCCGGCTCTTTCCTCCTTCCCGGCCGCCCATTCCGAGCTTTTCAGGAATTCTGCCGAAAGTTTCGCCTCTCATGACACGGATCATTGACTCACCGTCCCACCCCCGTTCGTATCAGTTCCATGAAAACCGCCCTCGCCCTCCTCACCACCTTTCTCATGGCCTCCCTCGCCCCGCACGCCACAGCCGCAGATGCCCCCAAAACTGAAACCGCCGTCATCGGTGGCGGCTGCTTCTGGTGCGTGGAGGCGCAGTACCTCCTCGTCAAAGGCGTCAAAAACGTCGTCAGCGGCTATGCCGGCGGCAAAACGGAAAATCCGACCTATGAAGACGTCTGCACCGGAGACACCGGCCACGCCGAAGTCATCAAGATCGAGTTTGACCCCGCCGTCGTCACCTACAAGGAGATCATCGACCTCTTCTGGGACGCGCACGACCCCACCAGCGTGACCAAGGAGGACGGCGTCTATCACGGCAAGTTCCTGCCCAAGGGCACCGCCTACCAGGGCAACGACTACGGCACCCAGTACCGCTCCGCCATCTACTACACCACCGAGGAGCAGCACAAGATCGCCGAGGCCTCCAAGGCTGAGGTGCAGAAGAAGTGGAAGGACCCCATCGCCACCGAGATCGCCCCGCTGAAGAAGTTTTACCCCGCCGAGGACTACCACCAGAACTTCAAGGCTCTCAATCCGAACCAGGGCTACGTGCGCGCCGTCGTCACCCCCAAGACCGAGAAGTTCAAGCACAAGCTCGAGGAGAAGGGCAAGATCAAGCCCGAGGCGAAGTAACCGCGCCCCGCACCGCATTTCCGCGAAGCCCAGGCCGTGAGGTCTGGGCTTTTTTCGTCGCAGCCCGGGTGGCGTGTTTGAACGGGGCTAGGAAACCTGCGCTCAAAGCCTAGGCTTCGGATTTATCTTGCCACCGGTCTGTTATTCGGGAGAGATCGGGACAACTACTGCCCATGAGGTTTAATCTTCTGTTTTGGATCATCCTTGCCTGCGGGTTCCTCGGCGGCGTCTTTCTGGGGGTCCGCTGGCAGGCACGCCAGCCGCAGGACATCCGGCCGGAATTTCGCTCGCTCGCAAGGCTGGTCGTCACCTGGGACCAGGGTGCAAAGGACGGGGGCCAGGCGGTCAGTGCGGACTTTTACGGCACCTGCATCGAAACGCTGGAGTCGGCGGAAATGAAAAGACGTGCGCTGGAACGTGTGCGCATCCTGAACCGCGACCTGAAGGAACAGGACGTGGATATTCGCGCGGCGAGGAAGCCGGGCTCGGGAATCATCAGCGTCCTCGCCACGGGAGATGAGGCGAAATACACCCGTGTCTTTCTCGACGCCCTGCTGGATGAATACCTCTCCTCCCTGCAGTCTGTGCGAGAGGCAAGGCAGGGCCGGGTGCTGCAGGTCAGCCTGGAGGAAGTGGTCGCCCTGCAAAAAAGCATGGAGGAGGCGGTTGTCGGGCGTGCCCGCGCCCGGGCTGCCGTGCCTGCAGCCGAGGGGCCGGCCGAACTCGAACGGCTCACCGCCAGGCTCATCAAGCTCCGCGACGAGCGCGACGATCTGCGTGCCCAGAGCCGGAAGAGCGCTGCGGCGGAGCCCGAGCTGCGCACCACGCAGGCGCTCAAAGCCGTGGAGCAGGAAATCTCCAGCCAGGAAGAGCATGCCAAACGACTCGGCACGGCACTGCAGGAGCTTCAGGGTTTTGAGGAGTTGCGCACTGCGGTGGTGAAACGCTATGAGACCAAGCTTGCCGAAGTCGAAGCCCTGCAGAAGCAGTTTGCCCTGGAGACGGGCCCGGTGGCCATCCAGGAACGCGCCACCGCCGCAAGCATGACCCTCTTCAGCCCCACGCTCCCGGTTTTCGCCGGCGGCTTCTTCGGGGGTGCCCTGGGCGGCGTGGCCGGGCTCATCGCCGCATGCATCGCCTCCTGGCGCCCTTCTAAAACCGCCCCCCTTGAATCATGAGCATCGTCCGCATCATACTCCGTATCGTCATCGTTTTGGCCTTCATGCTGGTGGGGGCCTACCTGGGGTTCCGGCGGCAGATCAAGTTTGCCCTGGACAGGCCGTCGGTGTTTTGTTCGCTGGCCAAGGTCGTGGCGGGCGGGAATCTCAGCAGTGGCGGCCCGCAATGGAAGGAGGTGCAGCAGGACTTTTACGGCACCATCAGGGAGACCTTGGAAAGCGCCGAGATGAAGCGCCGCGCCATGGAACGCGTGCGGGCCCTGAACCCCGACGTGGCGGAGTGCGACGTCGGCACCCGCGCTGTGCAGACCCCGGGCAGCGCCATCATCACGATCATGGCCACCGGCGCGGAGCCCAAGTACACGCGCCTCTTTCTCGATGCCCTGCTCGATGAGTTCATCGCCTTCCGGCAGTCCATCCGCGAGCAGTCGCAGGGCAAGGTGCTGCAGCAGTTTTTGCAGGAGGTGGTGACCAAGCAGAAGGCCATGGAAGACACCCTGGCCAGGCTCGAGAAAGCGCGTGCGAAGGTGGACACGCTCAGCGTGAAGTCGGACATCGAGCGGCTCGTGGCACGCCTCAGCGCCCTGCGCAACCAGCGCGACGACCTCCGCCTCAAGATCAAGGCTTTGAAGGATGGCGACGCCGGCCGTGCAGGGTGGCAGACCGAGCTCTCGACCACCGAGGCAGGCATCGGCGAGATCGAAAAAGACCTCGCACGCTGGGAGCCTGACCTCGCCGAACTGCGCACCCTCCAGCAGCAGGCCGAAACCAGCAAGCTCGCCTACGAAAAGCTCTTCAGCGTGGTTGAGAACATCCAGGCCATTTTCAACACCAGCGCCGACTACGTCGCCGTCCAGGAGCGTGCCACGCCTGCCTTTGAGCAAGTGGAAGACTGGGTCATGCCCGCCGCTGCCGTGGCCCTTGCAGGCGGCCTGCTGTTTGGCTTCACCGGGCTGCTGCTCAGCCTCATCCTCGTGCGCGCTCCCAGGCCATCCCGGATCCCGGAGGCCATCTGATCCGGTCAATCAATCAATCCATCCATTGAGCAAATCAATTCGCACCGGCCCGTTGTTTCACGCAGGGTGGCTGCAGTCCGTTTCCTGCCATGAGCAACAATCATCAACGCTGGCTCCTCGAACAGCTCCCGCAGTGGGAGCGTGAAGGTCTTCTCACCCCCGATGCGGCGCGCACCCTGCGCGACCGCCATGCCGTGGACGACTCCCAGCCCGGCGCGGCGCAGATCGTCATGGGCGCGCTCGGGGCCCTGCTCATCGGCAGCGGCCTCATTGCAATCATCGGGTTCAACTGGGACGACTTCACACGCCCGGTGCGGCTCATGTTTGCCTTTGGGCCGCTGCTGCTCGCGCAGCTCTTCAGCTTCCGGGCTTTGCAGCGTGGTGAGGCCACCGCGCCCTGGGTGCGGGAGACGGCGGGGCTGCTCCAGGCGCTGGCCACGGGCGCGTGCATCGCGCTCGTCTCGCAGATCTACAATCTCGGCGGCGAGTGGCCGGACTTCCTCTTCTGGTGGCTGCTGCTCAGCCTGCCGCTCGTCTGGGTGCTGCGCTCCGGCTCGGTGGCCATCTTTTACCTCATCGGCATCGCGGTGTGGAGCGTGAACCAGGTGGAGCATGGCAGGCCGTGGTATGACAGTCCCCTGCTCTACCCGCTGCTGCTGCTGGGCCTGCTGCCCTGGTGGCCCGGCTGGAAAAACCCTGGCACCCTTTCCCTCTCCGTGCGCTGGGTCATGACGCTCAGCGCCATCTTCGGCCTGTGCAGCGCGGAGGTTTTTGCCTGCGACCGCAGCCAGGAGCATTACGGCTACTACGAGGACTCCTTCTTCTGGCTCTGGACGCTCACCGCAGCGGCGCTGACCCTCCTGCCGCTCAGTCAAAACTGCCTCGACGAGCCCACCCGCCGCAAGCCGCAGGTGCTGCTGGGCGGTCTCTGGCTGCTGGGCTATGGCGTGGCCGCGACTTTCCGGGATGCCAGCGGTGACATCCTGCGGGGTGTGCCCTATGCCCTGCGTCTGCCCTGGTGCTGGGGCCTGCTGACCGTGCTGGCCGTGTTTGTCGTTCTGGCCTTCCTGCGCCGGCGCTGGGCGGTGCTGGCCATCGCTTCGATTTCCCTGCTGCCCCTGCTCATGATCCCGCTCCATCGTCCTGATGTCCGGTCAGACGGCACGCTGCTCTCCTGGCTGGCGCTGCTGCATCTGGCGGCCATCGGCATCACGCTCATCGTGCTGGAGTTTGCCGGGAAAAAAGGCGCGCCGCGTCTCGGCGCCACGTTGCTCTCCGTGCTCATCATCGCCCGCATGGCGGACAGCGACCTCTCACTGCTGACCAAAGGAGTGGCCTTCATCGGCGTCGGCATCGCCTTCCTGGGCTTCAACATCCTCATGGGCCGCCTGCTCAAACAGAAAGCCTCCACGTCTCTCCCCGCATGAAAACGCTTCCCCTCATCCTCTTTGCCATCGCTGCGCTGGCGCAGTGGGCGGCGCCTCTGTCCCAGATCTGGACGCACGAGCAGGTGCTGGCCAAAGGCACGCTCATCAGGCTCATGTGCCAGGCGCCCGATCCCTACGATCCTCTGCGCGGGCGCTACCTGGCCGTGCGCCCGGATTTGCAGGAGGTCACCGTGCCTGCGGGTGTCAAAGTGGAGAAAGGCATGCAGGTGTATGTGCAGCTCACCAGCGGGGCAGATGGTCTGGCCACCCTCTCCGGCCTCTCTCTGACGCCGCCTGCCAGCGGTGACTTCATCCGCGTCAAAGCCCGCTATGTGTATAACGACAAAGTGTCCTTCGACTGGCCCTTTGATCGCTTTTACATCAACGAAAAGCTCGCCCCTGAAGCCGACAAATGGTTCTCCGAAAACATCCGCACCGCCAAAGGCATCACCGCCGAGGTGCGCGTGTACAACGGCCGCGCCGTGCTCGCAGACCTGAGCCTCGACGGCAAGCCCTTCCGCGAGATCCTCAAGGAACGGGTGAAGTAGTATGATGGTCACTCCTGACGTCGATCAGCGCTCCCGCTGCCTCCCCTGCATTCGCATACCCAGCTCCACGCGTTTTCCCCGCCACCACATCGTCACTTGCATCCCGCCGCCGCGTGCTTCATTCGCGGCGCTTGCAACCGCTCCACCTCATCGACGCCATCGGTCCCTTCTTTCGTGGGCATGACGTGCGTACGATCAACTGGTCCAAGATCCCCTGGCACCATCTGCCCAAGGCAGCCGGGCCTGAGGCGGATGCCTGGTGGGCGCAGGTGCGAGCGGATCTCACCCGCTTTGCCGAGCAGGCTGCGGCCTGGGGCTTCAACGCCGTCTCGCTCGATGATGTGACGCATCTGGCGGACCACGCCTGGCTGGAGCCCGAGCTGCGCGCGCGCATCGCCTACTGCCGCGAGGAGTTTGCGCGCTGCTTTGAGATCTTCACTTCATGCGGTCTGCAGGTGCATCTGACCATGGACGTCATGACCTACACACCCGAGCTGCGGCGGCGCATGGCGGAGTCCGGACGCGAGGTGAATGACTACCTGGCCGAGCTGCTCGATGGATTCTTTGTCAGCTTTCCGCAGGTGGCGGGCATCATTCTCCGCATTGGTGAATCGGATGGCAAAGGCGTGCACGATGAGTTTCGCAGCCAGCTTGTGATCCAGAAGCCCGCGCAGGCACGCCAGCTCCTTTGTGATCTGCTGCCCGTGTGCGAGAAGCACGCACGCCGCCTCATCTTCCGCACCTGGACGGTGGGGGCCTACCGCATCGGCGATCTCATGTGGCACCGCCGCACCTTCACCAGTGTGTTTGAGGGGCTCACCAGTCCGGCGCTGGTCATCTCGATGAAATACGGCGAGTCCGATTTCTTCCGCTACCTGCCGCTGAACTCCAACTTTTTCCGCACCGATGTGGCCAAGATCGTGGAGCTGCAGACGCGGCGCGAGTATGAGGGCTGCGGCGAGTATCCGAGCTTCACCGGCTGGGAGTATGAGCGCTACGCGCGCGAGCTGAAACACGCGAAGAACGTGATCGGCTGCATGGTGTGGTGCCAGACTGGCGGCTGGGTGCCTTTCCGCCGCATCGCACTCATCGACCCCGAGGCCATCTGGACGGACCTCAATACCTTCGTCACGATCCGCGTCATGAAGGACGGCATGCCGGTGGAGGATGCCGTGCGCGCCTTTGCCAAAGAGCGTGCGCTGGGAGATGCCGAGGCGTTGATCGAACTCCTGCGCTACTCCGACGAGGTCATCCGCGAGCTGCTTTACACCGAGGAATTCGCGCAGCAAAAGCTCTTCTTCCGCCGCGTGCGCATCCCGCCGCTGCTTCAGGTGTACTGGGGGAACATCTTCATCAATCACAGCGTCAAAAAGCTGCTGCGCTACTTTGTGCAGGAACCAGAGGCGGCGCTGCGCAGTGCCGCACGCTGCATGGACCGCCTGGAGCAAATGATCGCCCTAGCCCCGCGTGCGGGCGTGCCTGTGGCTGATCTGGAATACATGCGCGACACCTTCCGCCTGCTGGCGCTGGCGCGGGAGTACACCTTCACGGAGTTCACCCCCGAGATGGAGACGCGCCTGCGCGAGGCCAAGCGCGCCTACAAGGCCAAGTACCCCAAGCGCGGCCTGCGCGCCCGCTACCGCATCAAGACCGACTTCAAGCCCTTCTGGGTCAAGCGCCGCTATCTCGGCTGGGCCGTGGAGCTGCTCATGCGCCGCCGAAGAGGCTACCGTCTCATCGACCGCCTGCTCATCCTGCACGTGCTGTCCATGATCTACCGCATCATCGCCGTGCGGAAGCCGCACTGGATTCCCGGGTTCGCGAAGGAGAGCGCGATGGGCGTGGATGTGGTGTTTCGGTAAAAGTAGCCTTGTTGCTGTGCAACAAGGACAGCTTGCCTTCGTCCCACACCTCGCCGTAGTTCCTCATGCTTTGTTCTTGCGGAGCCTTTCCTTGTTCCGCAGGAACAAGGCTACTTTAAATCTTCGGCTCCCACCCCTTGCGGTACCCACCATCCCTGCCCCACAGCTTCAGCGCCTCCGCGTTGTCCAGCACCTTGCCGGTTTTGGGATCGCATTTCACCACGGTGTTCGTTCGGTAGGCCATGTTGCCGAGGTGGCACATCATGGTGCTTTTTTGGCCTTCGTCGATGGGGCTGTTCAGCTTGGCATTGCCACGGATGGCCTCGATGAAGTTGCCCATGTGCGCGGGGTCGCCGCCACCGGCTCCTTTGCCTTTGCTGATCTCGGCGCCCTTGGGGTCGTAGATGGTCCAGGAATCGCGCGCGATGCCCATGGTGCCGTTGTCGCCGTAGAAGATCACCTCCGCCAGCGGCTTCTCCGCAGCGCGCGGGTGGCTGCTGCTCTGCACCCATTCGCAGCCGGCGTGGCCGAAATCATACACCGCCGTGCCGGTGTCCGGCGTCTCCTGGGCGTCCTGGTAGAAGTAGCGGCCGCCGTTGTAGGTGGTGCGCAGGGGGTAGTCGCCCTTGAGGCCCCAGCGCAGGATGTCCAGGGTGTGGATGCCGTTGTTGCCCAGCTCGCCATTGCCCCAGTGCCAGAACCAGTGCCAGTCGTAGTGGGCCAGCTTTTTGAAATCGTGCTTCACATCATCCGGCACGGGGCCCTGCCACAGGTCGTAGTCGATGTCCGGAGAGGCGGGCTTCTCATTGGTGGCCACGGATTTGCGGGTGTTGTAATAGAAGCCACGGCCAAAGCGCACAGGCCCGATGGCGCCGCCGTGCAGGGCCTCGATGGCCTCCTTCATCCAGGTGCGGCGCTGATTGCCCATCTGCACCAGGCGGTCATATTTCTTGGAGGCCGCCACGATCATCTCCGCCTCCTGCGCGTTCTGGCTGCCGGGCTTTTCCACATAGACGTGCTTTCCGGCCTGCATGCACAGCAGCGCGGCGGGGGTGTGCCAGAAATTTGGCGTAGCGATGAAGACGGCGTCCAGCGTCTTGTCGTCCAAGATGGTGAGGAAGTCCTTCACGCCCACGCAGGAGACCTTCTGCGTGTCGTTCACCACCTTGAGACCCGCTTCGAGGCGCTTGGGGTCCACCTCGGCGAGGTAGGCGATCTCCACGTTCGGCAGCTTGAGCAGGGCCTGCACGTGCTGCATGCCACGCCCCAGCGCCACCACGGCCACCTTCACCTTTTTGCCGGCGGCATCCGCTGCGTAGAGTTTTGGAAGAGCAGAGGCTGCGGCAAGCACGGACGTTTGATGGAAAAAAGTGCGGCGGTTCATGATGGTGAGACCAAATCGGTGCCGGGGGGCGGGGTCTTGCGGGCAATCGAATCGTCCTCTTCCTCATCCGCCCCCTTCCGGGAGCTGGAGTAGGAGGAAGAGGAGGAGCAGGATTGCCAAAACGCGCTTTTTGCGCCAAGAATCCCCTTCACATGACTTTCGCCGACCTTCACCGCATCTATCACCAGCCCTTTTTCGACCTCCTCAAGCAGGCCCGCGCCGTGCATGACGAGCACTGGACCGGCAACGAGGTGCAGCTCTGCACCCTGCTGAGCATCAAGACCGGCGGCTGCAGCGAAGACTGCGGCTACTGCGCCCAGAGCGCCCGTTACACCACCGGCGTGCAGGCGGAAAAGCTCATGCCCAAGGAGCAGATCATGGAGCGTGCCCTGGCCGCCCGCGCCAGCGGCTCCACCCGCTTCTGCATGGGTGCCGCCTGGAAGGGCGTGCGCAAGGGCACCCAGAAATTTGACCAGGTGCTCGACATCGTGCGCGACGTGTCCAAGCTCGGCATGGAAGTCTGCGTCACCCTCGGCCAGCTGGGTGCGGAAGAAGCCACCGATCTCAAGGAAGCCGGTGTCACCGCCTACAACCACAACGTGGACACCTCCCCGGAGCACTACCCGAACATCGTCAGCACCCACACCTTTGAGGACCGCCTGAGCACCATCCGCCACGCGCAGGATGCCGGCATGTCCGTCTGCTGCGGCGGCATTCTCGGCCTCGGCGAGACCATCGAAGACCGCCTGAAAATGCTGGAAGTCATCTCCAACTTCAATCCCCAGCCCGAGAGCATCCCGATCAACGCCCTCATGCCCATCAAAGGCACGCCGATGGGCGACAACGAAGTCGTCGATTCCTTCGCCTTCATCCGCATGATCGCCGTCACCCGCATCGCCGTGCCGAAGGCCAAGGTGCGCCTCAGCGCTGGCCGCACCAATCTGAGCCGCGAAGCCCAGGCCCTCGCCTACTTCGCCGGTGCCAACTCCATCTTCTACGGCGACAAACTCCTCACCGCCGCCAACCCCCGCGCCAACGAGGACATGAAACTCCTCCGCGACCTCGGCCTCGCCCCCCAGGCCCCCAATCCTGAAATGGAAGCCCCCGAAGCCACCGAAGGCCGCCCGCTGATGCCCTGCTGCACCGAGGAGCACGCGTGTGAGATGGAAAAGGCGAACGGGTGCTGCTGACATAAGTCGAATTTCGTTGTGACGAGCCTTCGAATGAAAAAATCATCTCGAAGGCTTAGTTCAGCGGTTATTGCGGCACTCTTTGTCCCACAAGCACAAACCGATGAATGAAGCCCAGGAACCAGTCTCCCCAGAATTTTTCCAGTTGGTGGATCGTTTTATTGGCCTGGCCAATGAACTGACAAAAGATCACGCCACTTCGCGTGTTAGTTCGGTCATCCTCTATGCTGCGGCACGATACAACGCCCATTGCATGTGCGCTCTCGATCCTGAGGCTGAGCAAAACCGAACATCCGCTGCGGACTACTTCGTGGGGCAGTATCGAATAATGCTCGACGAGAACATCGATGAACTCCTCCGCGCTCCCAAGTGAGTCATCGCCTCTCTTTGTTTCGACTTCTTTTTGTTCAAGAAGCCGCTGCCGCCATGGTTTTCTGCTGAAGCTCCGCAAAAAGTTCGTCTTCACGAGGCGACCAAAACAATTCCAGATGTTGGAGTTCTGAAAACTTCTCCAACAGTTTGCCAAGCCGATTGATGGCTGCTGTATCAGCTGAAATGGAGAAGCTTGCGCATCCTGCATCTGGCTCGTCCCCATGATTGTTGAAGGTGAACTGAATGGCACAGCGACCAACACCGCCAATTGTATAAGCACGAATGACCAGATGCCGGTACATTCGGTCTTCTTTTCGAGGGCTGCCATATTTAAACTCCACCTCATCACCGATGTGCTTTGGAAAGTCCTGAAGACTCGCAGCAAATTGCTTCAGGCATGGAACGCCGGTGTAGAAATCGAGCCCACCCGAAAATCGACCATTTTCTGCGCTAAGATTGAGCTGCACATGATACGGCTCCTCGTAGGGGAAGCGCTGGATGCGGATGGAACTCATAACAGATAAAGAACAGCTCACACCGCCGCCTTCAGCAACCGCGCCAGATACATCCCCGCCGTCTTCCCCACCTCCACCACCTCCGCGTGGTGCAGCGTCTGCGCTCTCAAGCCAGCAGCCCAGTTTGTGAGCATCGAAATGCCCGCCACTTCCATGCCTAAAGCACGCGCTTGAATGGCCTCCGGCACAGTGGACATGCCGACGGCATCCGCACCCAGTGTGCGCAGCATGCGGATCTCCGCCGGGGTTTCGTACTGCGGGCCGAGCAGCGCGGCATAGATGCCTGCATGCAGCTTCAGGCCGATCTCCACACTGGCGGCGTGGAACTTCTCGCACCACGTGCGCGAATAAACTTCGCTCATGTCATGGAAGTGTGGGCCGCCGAGCAGCGGGGTGGTTCCTTGGAGATTGATGTGGTCGGTGATCAGCATCAGGCCACCCACATGGAAGTTTTCATGGATCGCGCCCGCTGCATTCGTGAGCACGATGCGCCTCACACCGATCTCATGCATGAAGCGGATGCCCGCCGTGACCTCATGCGCGGTGAGCCCTTCATACAAATGCCTGCGGCCCTGTGCCAGCAGGATGGGTTTGCCATGATGATGGACCAAGACAAAACGCCCTGCATGCCCTGGCACCGTGGAGGCGCTGAGGCCGGGCACCTCCGCATAGGGCACTTCACATTCGATGCCAAAACCCTCCGCCACGCCGCCGAGGCCGGAGCCGAGTACGATGGCGGTTTCAGGACGGGCGTTTTGTAAAGCAGTGAGTGACATGGGCGTGAGCAAAGTGGTCCGTATAGTCTCTGTGCGGAGATCGTCGTCATGAGACGCTCGTCTGACCGCACAGGGGACTGTGCGGACCACTATCTGGCGGCAATGCGTGCCTTCAACTCCTGATACAACCTCTCCACCCGCGGCATCTCAATTCCCGCCGCCTTCGCCTGGCGCACCGGCTCGCCCCAGATCGCCTCCAGCTCCACCTCGCTGCCGGAGAGGAAATCAATGAGGCTGCTGGGCTTGTAGGCGGACATGGTGCGCGTCCGCTCGATCATGTCATCGATCAGCGACAGCGGGATCTCATGCCCGAGCCGTCCTGCTGTCTCGATGATCTCACGCATCAGATCGCGCACACGTTTTTCCAAAATCGGATCGGCCAGGATGGCAGCGGTGTCCTTGTTTCCTGCGGCGATGGACAGGCCGTTGAACGGAATATTCCACACCAGCTTCTTCCACCGCGCCGCGATCAAACTCGGCTCCACCTTGCACTGAATGCCGCAGCGCTGAAGCTCCGCTGCCAGCACCTCCGTGCGTACCTGCGGCGCACCGCTGTGCTCGCCGAGCGCGATCTGCCCCTGCGCGATGTGGTGGATCTCTCCGGGGGCCGTGCGGTTGATGCACACAAAGCACAGCCCGCCCAGCACATGCGCGGAGCCAAAGTGCCGCGCCAGAAAGTCATCGCTGCCCAGGCCGTTTTGCAGCGTGAGGATCATCGTCTTGGAGTGCAGCAGCGGCGGCAGCAAAGAGAGCAGCGCCTCATTCGCCGTCGCCTTCATGGCGATGATCACCAGGTCACACTCCCCGATCTCCGCCGTGCTGCGGTGGCAGAGCACCTGAGGCAGATCGAAGTCGCCATGCAGGCTGCGGATTTTGAGCCCATGCTGCTTCACATGCTCATAGTCCGAGCGCATGAGGAAATGCACCTCATGCCCATGCTGCGCCAGCCGCCCGCCATAGTAGCAGCCGACGGCGCCTGAGCCGACGATGGCGATCCGGGGGTGGTCGAGATTCATATTTCCAGTGTGTCCGGCATTCGTGATTCTTCAAATCTTCACAGGTCAGAAGTAGAGCGGGCAATCCTGCCCGCGTCGGACGCGTTCTCACACGGGCAGGATTGCCCGTGCTACTTCACCATCAAATAATGCCGCGTCTTGCCGTGCCGCTGCTTGTTCGTCAGCGGCGGCAGGTCGAGGTGGAAGAAATGTCTCAGCGTTTTGGTGTGGTGCTTCAGGGTCTGTTTCGCCGCCTCCTTCAGCTCCTTCCATCTCCGCCACGGATGATCCGGCGCATGCGTGATGTGCCTTAGCAAACTCAGCCATTCCACATACGCGCGGGAGATGTCCCCTTCCGCGATGCCGGCTTTGAGATCCTGCGCGCCGGGCTGCTCGGGATGCAGCAGGGCATCCAGCAGCTCCGCCGCGCCTTCGCCGTAGTCTTCCGGCAGGCCGTTGTCGAGATAGCCCTGATGATTGACGAAACCATAGGTGCCACGGCACACCGCCGCGAGACGCTCGGAGCCGCAGGTGAGAGGCAGGTCAAACTTGGAACCGCTGCGCAGGTTCGCCATGTGGTGCACCAGCTCATCGGCGTGGTAGCTCTCATCCTCCAGCGCGGCCACGATGGCCAGGCCCTCGCCATGCTGGAAAAAGCTGAAGATCTCCCCGCGCCGCGTGGGCACGCCGTCGGCATCGATGAGCCCGAGCGAGCGCCAGGAGTGGATGGGCGATCCGCCACGCGGCTGGCGGTCGGTCGTGGTGGTCTCGGCGGTGTTCACGCCGGTTTCATTCTTCACCACGATGCTGCGCTCCTGTGGCATGAAAAGCAGACGGCCATGCGCGTCTTCATAAGCCATCACCTCGACGGGCGAGAGGTCAAAGCACGCGAAGACGAGATTCTCCTTCATCACCGTGCCGATAAATTCCGGGGCCACATCCTGGATGGCCTCCTCCACGCTGGCGAGGATGTGCCGGGCCAGTTCTCCCGCATGCAGCACGGTGATCTCCTCCAGCGGCACGGTCTCCGCGTTGCGCGGCAGCTTGAGCAGCCGACGGATGGACTTGGTGGGCTTCACCTGATCTTCCACCGGCGTGCCGAGGCTGATCTCCACGCCATAGATCACATCCTTCTCGCGGCGGATTTTCCCCACGCGCCCGATGCCATGTGCAAACCTGGCGGCAAAGGCGGGCACGCCCAGCACGGCATGCACACGGCTCAGCGGCACGCGCTGCAGCGCATGCTTGTGTTTGCGCTCCCACTCACCTTGGGAGTTGAGCACCTGCTTCTCCGTGGCTTCGAGTCCGAAGAGCGCCTTCGCATTCTCCTGCTGCTGCGGCACCACATCCGGCTCCAGCTCCTCCAGCCCGAGCAGCGGCGGTACCTTGGCAAAGAGCCTGCCCGCAAAGCGTGTGGCCGCATCAAAGGGGTTCTCCTTCTGCAGCGCGGCGTGCTTCATCACGCGCAGAAAAATCGGCCAGGCCAGCAGCTCGCTGCGGTGCAAGCGCGCGGGGCGTGCGTCAAAGATGGAAGGGCTGTCGCGGCTGGTGATGACGTGGCCCTTGTCATCCAGCCCGCGTCTTCCGGCGCGGCCGTACATCTGCAGCAGCTCATCGGGTGTCAGCTTGTGCTCGCTTTTGCCATCATGAAAGGTGGTGCCCGCCACATGCACGCTGCGCACCGAGAAATTGATGCCTGCCGCCAGTCCCATCGTTGCCACGATCACGCGGAGCTGCCCCGCCTTGGCCAGCGGCTCGATCACCCCTGCACGTGCGCCATACGAAAGGCCGCTGTGGTGGAAGGCGATGCGCTTCTCGATCAGCGTGGCCAGGTCCTTGCCGCACACGGCGCGCTGCTCGGGTGTGAGCTCCATCGGATCTCCCAGCGGCAGATCCGCCGCCAGACGGCGTGCGATCGACTCCGCCTCCTTGCGCCGGGGCGCAAAGATCAGCAGCGGCGCGAGGTCTCCCATCATCACCGCTGCGGCAAAGCGCGGCCAGTAGTTGTGAAACTGCTTCTGCCGCTGCGGCAGCGTTTCCATGGGCACCTCCTCCAGCGGCACGGGGCGCTCGCGCGTCATCACCACCTCGGCCTTGCGGCCCAGACTCGTTAGCCACGTCGCCACGTCCTCCGGATTCGCCACCGAGCCGCTCAGCAGCAGCAGGCGTGTGTCCAGCGGCGCCAGCGCGACGGTGGCCTCGTAGTTGGCACCGCGCGAGTGGTCTGAGATCATCTGGTATTCATCGATGACGAGCAGAGCAGGCCCCTCGCCGCGCACCAGCCGTTCCAGCTGCGTCTCCAGCGTGGCCACCACCACCGGTGCGTCCACATTCTCCGCGATGTCTCCTGTGGCGATGCCCACATTCCACTTCGCCTCCTTCCACTCCGCATACTTGTCATTCGCCAGCGCGCGTGTGGGCACGGTGTAAATGGCCTGCCCTTGCAGATGACGTCCCTGATGCAGCAGCTCAAAGATGTACGTCTTGCCCGCCCCGGTCGGTGCGCTCACCACCACATCGCTGCCGGTGCGAAGCAGGTTCACGGCCTGATGCTGCCAGGGATCGGGAAGCTTGAGCTGGTTGAGGGATGGTAGCACGACTCCTGCCTGTAGAGCGGCGTCGCACAGCCTGCAATGTTCGCGGTTGAAAACACTGCTTTTAAATTGATGCGAGCAGCTTGCGCAGATTCATCCGCGCCCGTTCCTCGAACCGTTCGCAAGCCCAGGTGCTGAGGTACAAGGGGCGGCGGTTCAGAAAGCTCCGCAAAATTTCCGCGCGCTTCTCCGCATACATCGCCGCAGGCACCCAGGCATACTCTCTCCGGATCTGCCGCTCATACTCCAGCACACGCTCCATCGGCTGTGCAAAGATGGCCAGATCGATGTCGATGATCCACGCATCATCGGGTCCGCCTCCTGGCTGGTGGGATTTCGTCAGCAGGATGAGACGCACCACTTCGCGCGTCATCTCGCCTTCTCCCAGGGCTTCCACTGCCATCTGTGCGCTCAGCGCCTCGTTTTCGCCGCTCTGGGGATCGTACACCGCGTCATGAAACCAAAGCGCCATCTCGATGGGGTCAGGATGTGAGATCAAGCCCGACATCCTGGCCTCATCAAGAATGAGCAGGCATTCCTGCAGGTGCTGGAGCGTGTGGTAGGCGCGCTGCGGCTCCGAGTAGGCGGAGAGGAGCTTTTCATGCCAGGCCAGGGCATCGCCAGTCATGCCGCACCGCTGCCAGAGAGACTGCCAGCTTTTCAAATCGGTTCTGCAGCCGTCCATACGCCGCTACGGATGGAATGGGCACCGCGATGCGTCAAAGCGAACCTGCGCAAGCACGACTTATTCACAGCAATCATCTCGTGCCAGCGCTTGAATCCAGATCACAGCGCGGTATCGCTGAGTGCACCCATGGATTGCCGCCAAAATGAAATCGTTTCCAGCCTGATGGCCTCGTATCACGAGGTGGGCGGGATCAACCACGTCGATTGCGGCAATCTGCCCTCGAAACGCGCCATCGCGGTGCTTTGCGAAGATCTCCTGCACCTGCTCTTTCCCGGGTTTTTCTCGGATGAGGCCGTGACCTCCCAGGAGCTGGAGCTGATGACGAATGAGCTCGTCTCCAGCATCCGCGAACGTCTGAATGTCGAGGTGCGCCGCAGCCTGCGGCTGAATGGCAGCCATGAAAACCGCGATGCCGAGGCCGCCGACATCGTGTGCAGCTTTCTCATGCGCCTCGCGGAGGTGCGCGCCCTGCTGAAAATGGACGTGGAGGCCGCCTATGCGGGCGACCCCGCCGCGCGCGGTTTTGAGGAGATCATCCTCGCCTATCCGGGGCTGGAGGCCATCGCCATCCAGCGCACGGCGCATGTGCTTTATCAGAAAAACGTCCCCGTCATCCCGCGCATGATGACGGAGTGGGCGCACAGCCGCACCGGCATCGACATCCATCCCGGCGCGGAGATCGGCACGCACTTTTTCATCGACCACGGCACAGGCGTGGTCATCGGCGAGACCGCCACGCTCGGCAATCACGTGAAGCTCTACCAAGGCGTCGGCCTGGTGGCGCGTTCGCTGGCCGCCGGGCAGGCGCTGCGCGGCAAAAAACGCCACCCCACGCTGGAAGACCACGTCACTGTCTATGCCAATGCCACGATTGTCGGTGGCGACACGATCATTGGTGAGCGCAGCACCATCGGCGCCAACGTATTCATCCTCGAGTCCGTCGCACCCGACATGCTCTACGCCCTCGGCGATCAGGAGCACAAGGTGCAGGTCAAAAAGAAGAAGTGAGCATGTTCGACCTCTCCCAGCTCAGTTTTGATTTCTCCGCGCTGCCGCACTGGGTGCCCTTCCGCACCGTGAAAGATCTCACACCCGCGCCAGAGCCAAAATCCAATGCGGAAGAGCCTCTTCTGGATGGTCGTGATGCAGAGCTGGAGGAGCAGACGCGTGCCATGCTGCTGGCGCTGGGCATGCCCGGCGGGGCCAAGCTCGTCACCGTCACCTGGAATGCCCGCCTGCGCAGTACAGCAGGCTACGCGCGCTATCCGGGATGGGAAATCGAGCTCAATCCGCTCCTGCGTGACTTTGAAGGCCAGGTGGAGCGCACCCTAAAGCATGAGCTGGCGCATCTGATCGCCTACCACCGCAGCGGCCGCCGCCGCATCGAGCCCCATGGCCGTGAGTGGCGCCAGGCCTGTGCGGACCTCGGCATCCCCGGAGAAAAGGCCCACCACCGCCTGCCGCTGCCGCGCAATGAGGTCGAGCGCAAGCTCACCTACGCCTGCCCCGTCTGCAAAACGACAGTGCAGCGTGTGCGCAAGTTCCGCCGCCCCACCGCCTGCCTGAAATGCTGCCGGCTGCATGCGGGCGGGCAGTACGACGGCCGTTTCCGGCTTGTGCTGCTGAGCGGGAATTAGTTGTCAGGCGGCGCTTCTTTCCGCCAAGCTCGGGCTTCCGAACTGCGTTTATGCTTGACCTAAGTGCCACCACCCGCTGGTTTAGCGCCACTCTCACCCTTTCCGTCATGAAAACCGCCTCGCGTTTCTTCTCCCTTGCTTCCATCTGCCTGCTCGCTGCCTCCGGCGCCAGTGCGCAGCTCGCGGAAGAGTTCCATGTCTGGACGAACACGGCTGGCAAGCAGGTCGAGGCGACCCTCGTCTCGGTCGATCCCGTGGCCAAGACGGTGAAGATCAAAACCAAGGACGGGCGTGAGTTTGATGTGGCCATCGCCAACCTCAGCCCCGCCGATTTCACCTATGCCAAAGCGCGCTATGCCGCCATGCAGGCCGCCCCGCCTGCCGCCGCCATGGCGCCTGCGGCACCGGCAGGAACCCCTCCGGCCACGCCACCTGCCGCTCCTCCGGCTGCCGCCGCCAAGGCCACCGCCGCGAAGAAGCCCGCCCCTCCGAGGCCGGCGATCACGGTGGTTCCGGTGTCCAAATTCAAGGCCCCTTCGGCCAACGACTATCTCAGTGGCATCGCCAAAGTGCGCCCCCGCCTCATTCACAACGCGGCGGGCTGGGCAGCGCTGAAGGGGCAGCTGGCCGCTGATCCCGTGCTGGCAAAAATGATGGAGTCCATGAAGGCTTCCGGGGAGGACCTGCTGCTGGACCCTGAGCTGACACGCATCAATGGCGACACCGGCGGTGAAGGCCCCAAGGCCGTCTATCGCATCGGCCTGCTCGGAGCCCTGCACTACTGCGACGGAGATCTGAAATGGCAGGACAAAGGCACCAAGGAACTCCTGGCACTGGCAGACAAAGTCTCCTTCCGCGACTGGCACCCCGAACTCATCGACAATGTCACGGACATGGTGGTGGCCACAGTCCTGGGCTACGACTGGTTCCGCGCCGGACTGAATGCAGAGCAGGCCGCGACCGTGCGCACCTGCCTGGCAGAAAAGGGCATCGGGGCGCTCATCGCCCATCTGGAGGGGGAGGAGATCCCTGAAAGCGCCAAAGGCACCTCGGGCGGCCAGTCCGGTACCAAGGCGAAAGCACCGCCTGCCAAGGCTCCTGCCAAACCCCAGGCAAAGCCTGATACGGGCAAGCTCCTGCCCGACAGCAAGCAGATGGCTGCCGCCACGGCTCTCCTGCTCTCCGCCATCTGCCTTGTGGATGAAGAGCCCGGCGTCGCCAAAAAAGCGGCGGACGCCGCCGCCAAAGTCTTTGGCAAAGGCATCGTGCGCTTCGCTCCTGCCGGTGTCTGGCCCGAGGGCCTGCAGGCCGGTGAGACTGTCATGGACTATGTGGCCATGCTCTCCCAGTCGCTCAAATCCGCCGCAGGCAAGGACCTCAACATCAGCCTGCTGGAAGGCATCCCGCAGTTTGCCGTGGCCCGCATGCACCTGATGGGCCCCACCGGGCAGATCTTTAACTTCGGAGACACCAAGGGGGCCGTCTCACTGCGTCCGTGGGTCACCACCTGGCTGTGCGGCATCGCTGGAAACCCGGGCATCCGCGCTGTGGCAGCCGCCGGCAAGCAGCCGGTCACTTCCGCCTACTTCGGCCAGGTGGGCAACTTCATCTACTACAATCCCCACGCTGCCGGAGACGGCACGGCGGACTCGATGGACTACGCCCAGCCCGGTGGCTTTGTGGCCACCTCCCGTTCCGGCTGGGAAAAGGCGGACTACTTCGTCGCCGTGAAAGGCGGGGACAATGAAGACACAACCGCGCAGCTGGACATCGGCAGCTTTGTGCTGGATGCCGGCGGTGAGCGCTGGGGCATCGAACTCGGTGCCGAGCAGGACAAAGCGCCCGGCTTTGAAGTCAAGCCAGGCGCGGACCGCACCAAGCGCTTTGCCCTCTACATCGAAAACACGCTGGGGCAGAACACGCTGTCAATCGATGGCAACCAGCAGGATCAGGATGCCAAGGCGTCCGTGCTTCTGGGGTATTCGACTCCGGAGCGCGGCACCGCTGTGGTGGACATGACCAAGGCCTACTCAAAGCCTGCCAAGGATGTGCACCGCGGCATCATGGTGGTGCGCGGCACCAAGCCCTACGTCGTGCTGCAGGATGACCTGGTCATGAAAAACACCGGCAGCATCACCTGGAGCATGCACACCAAGGCCGAGATCAGCGCCAGCGGCACGAGCGCCAAGCTGACGCAGGGTGGCAAGACGCTGGTGGCCACGATTGTTTCGCCGGCCAACGCCACCTTCAGCTCCGCAGAGCCGCCTGAGGCCGCCACCGAGCAGTCACGTGATCTGGTGCGTGAAAAGGTGCATGTGCTCAAGGCGTCTGTGGACGGAGCCAAAGGCCCGCAAAGCCTGTGCATCACCTTTGCGCTGGATGAGGCTGCCACCCACACTGCCACACCCGTCGCCACCTGGGGCGCGCCGAAGAAGTGATCACGCCCGCGGGTGCGCGGCCTCATAGACCTCCTTCATCCGCTGCGTGGAGACGTGCGTGTAAATCTGGGTGGTGGAGAGGCTTGCATGCCCCAGCAGCTCCTGCACGCTGCGCAGGTCCGCGCCGTTGTTGAGCAGGTGCGTGGCAAAGCTGTGGCGCAGCTTGTGGGGCGTCAGGTGCACCGGCAGGCCGGAGGCGCGCCAGTATTTCATGATCACATCATCCACAGCCTGGGCCGTGATGCGCGTGCGCAGCTTGCTCAGAAACAGCGGCCCGTCATGCACCCCGGCCTTGGCGCGGTAGCGCTGCACCGCCTCCAGCGCCTTGGATCCCACGGGGCAGATGCGCTCTTTCCTGCCTTTGCCAAACACGCGCACGGTTTCCGTGTAGGTGTCGATGTCCGCCACATTCAGCGCCACCAGCTCGCTCAGACGCATGCCTGTGCTGTAAAAGAGCTCCAGGATGGCCGTGTCGCGCTCCGGCGCCCACACCGCGTCACGCTTGGACTTCTCCAGCGTCAGCGGCAGCGCCAGCATGGCCTCCACCTGCGCCACGGTCAGCACCACCGGCAGCTTCTTTTCACGCTTCGGCAGCTGCACCTCCAGCAGCGGGTTGGTCTTCCAGCCACGGCGTCGTGTCAGCCATTTGAAGAAGCTGCGCAGCGCCGCAAACTGCAGACGGATCGTTGCCCGCCCGCGCTCCTGCTTCATCAGGTCAAACAGGAAGGCGCGGAAGTCATCCGCCGTCAGCTCGCTCCAGCCTTTGAAAGGCGTGCGCCATT
Organism: Prosthecobacter fluviatilis; assembly: GCF_042655725.1. GTDB lineage: Bacteria > Verrucomicrobiota > Verrucomicrobiia > Verrucomicrobiales > Verrucomicrobiaceae > Prosthecobacter > Prosthecobacter fluviatilis. Next base: position 115,321 of record NZ_JBHSMQ010000013.1, on the reverse strand, counting down.
CGCGGAACTGCCGCAGGGCCAGCTCGTAGTTTGCCAGCGTGCGCTCCGAGGAGCGGCGCTCCACCTCCATGAACTCCAGAAACGCAGTGGCGAGCGGGTCCTCCATGGCGTTCAGCCTTCGGTCCGTTTCGCACGGCACACGTTGCAGATTTCATCGCCGGAATCCAGCACGCGGAAGTCCAGCTGCGCATCATCCAGCTCCGTCTTTTTGCACACCGAGCACTGGTGGAAAAAGGTGCCCTCGGAAACCTTTGCCGCCTCAAACCGGCTGCGGCGCGAGGCCACCTGCGACATGCGCGCGCGTTCGCTGACGAAACCCGGGCCGAAGGCCACGAAAAAGTTCAGGTGTGCCAGCAGCACCGGAAACAGCAGCCCGGGATTTCCCATGACGAGAAAGGCCGTCATCCCCGCGCTCAGGGCCGCCACCCATTTCATTTTCACCGGCAGGATGAAGTAGATGTAGATCTCCTCATTTGGAAACAGCGCCGCAAAGGCAAACAGCAGCGTTTGGTAGAGAAACATCCCCGGCGCAGGCCAGTGAAACACCAGCGTCCCCACCGTCACGGCGGTCATCCAGCCGAAGATGTACAGATTCACCCGGAAGGCCCCCCACTCCGACTCCAGTCCGCGGCCGATCCACATGATGAACATCGTGCCGATCAGCGCCCAGATGAGCGAAAAATTTCCCGGGATGAACACATGCGTGAACAGGCGCCAGACCTCCCCGTGCATGACCAGCACCGGATTCAGCTCCAGAAACTGCAGGTAGGCCGCCGCGCCCTCCGGCGACATCACCATGACCATGAAGAGCACCAGCAGCTGAAACATGGCGATGATCTGCACCAGGCCGGGGATGGCGAAGCGGCCGAATTTGGACTCGAGTTTGGAAATGAAGGGCATGTTTGGGGTTTCGTAGTCCGGTTTCAGCCCGGAGCCAAGAGAAGAACGAGCGCCACGCACAGCGCGGCTGCCCAATCGCGCACGCCGAGACGGTCTCCATCTCCTGTAAAGCGCAGCAGCTTGAAGAGCGCCCCCGTGGGGCAGCCATAGCGGCAGTAGGCCAGCGGTGTGAAGAGGGAGAACAGCAGGCCGCCGAGGGCGATGCCGATGCTGGCCCACCCCGCCACGCGAAACACATACGCATCAAAGGGCTCCAGTGCGTTCAGGTTTACCGGCAGCGCGAAGGCCACGCTGAACAGCACGAGCGTCAGCAGCAGGAAGGGGATCTTGGAAAGCAGTGCATCGGCCTTCTTTGACGGAGACCACTGCCACGGCAGCCGCCGCACCGCCAGCTGCTGCAGCGCCCCATGCGGGCAGATGTGGTGGCAGTAGAGCTGCTTGCCCGTAAACACCGGCCCCAGCAGCGCCACCGCCGCCAGCAGCACCAGCCCCTGCGCCGTACGCCACGGCGTGCCATGCGCGGCCCATCCGGCCAGCAGCCCCTGGGAGAGCATCTCTCCGGCGATGAACCCGCCATACACCACCAGCAGCGCATGGTGCAGGTGGCGGCACCACGCCCGGCCACGCAGCGGTGTGAAGGCCATCACAAACGCCGCCAGCAGCACCAGCGCATGCCCGCTGTCCTGCCAGCGCCAGCGCTCGCCCATCTGCTGCCACCAGCTGCGGCGGGCCTCCTTTTCCTTCAGCAGGTTCTCCGCACGCACCCGCACGCCCTCGGCGATGCCGTAGCTCGTCTGTGTCGCGCCGGACACGCCCTCCACACCCGCCGCATTGAAGTCGATGTGAGCGATCTGCTCCGTCGTCATGCCATCAAAGGTTTTCAAAAACGCCGGATCGCCCGTCACGTAGCCCACATACTGCTCCGTGTCATAGCTGCGCCGCAGGGCTATCCCGCGCAGCGTGCCGCCGCTGGCGTCCATCAGCATGAAGGTGTCGCTCGGCCCCTTGTAGCCCACCGTGCCGTCAGAGGCTGGCGCGGTGCGCACTGCCAGCGCGATGATTGTGCCCTTTTCATCCAGCACCTCCTGAGAGCCCGGGTGAGCCTTCGACTCACGCAGCTTCGCCGCCTTGGACTCCAGCTTTTGCACCTCCTCCAGCGTGATCCCATCGGGAAAGCGCAGAGATGTCGTGGCGCTCTTGCCCATCCGCCGCAGCACGCCTTCGGCGATCGCGCTGCTCGTCAGCGTCGCGCCCGTCACAGCCTGTGGCTGCAGGCTGGCCAGCTCCGCCGCCTTTTTTCCGGCGAACTGCTTGAAAAACGCACGCTCCCTCACCACCTCCGCCACGTGGTCCGTCGTGTCCCCGCTCCCCAGGATGCGCAGCCCCAGCACCTTGCCGCGTGAATCCAGCGCGATGAGCGTGTTCGTCGGCCCTGAGTAACCGATGATGTCATCTCCCTCCGGAGAAGTCTGCATCACATGCCCGAGGGTGATGCCCGATTCATCCTTCACCGCCTGCATGCCGTTTTGGGAGACCAAAGCCGCCGCCGCCGGAAAGAAATCGCGCACCCGCTCCACCGTCAGCACCACCGCCCCTGCCGGCGGGTTTCCGCGCTGTATCGCCAGCACTGCCAGCACCAGCAGCCCCACGCGCCAGAGGCGCAGGGCGGTGGATTTCCAGCGGTTGGATTTGGGCATTCGTGAACATCATGGAAGCTCAGGACAAATCAACCCACCGCAGCATTCACCTCTTCGCCACACCCTTCACTTCCCCAGCTCCACCACCCACGCCTGCCCGCAGCGCCCGCCCAGGATCAGGTCTGCGGCCAGATTGTACCAGCCCGCCGCGCCATCGATCACCACCGCATCCGAACTCACCACCACCACGTCGCGTGCAGCGATGAGAGTGCTGTCGGGATTGAACACCGCCTCCACCGTCCACGGCCAGCCATGCTGCTCCCCCAGCTCACGGATGCGTCCTGCCAGCCGCCCGCTGTTGGAGACGGGCTTGTCCAGCAGCCAGTGCACGGAGGCCGTGTGCAGCTCCGCCAGGCGCTCCCCCACGAGGGCCAGTGCCGCGTCCGTCTCTACCACAGCATGGTAGGAACCGTGGACGCTGGACATGTCACGCAGGCAGCCGTCACGGCCGCGCAGCAGCACGCCCCCGCTCAGCGCCGCCTCCAGGCTCACCAGCAGGTTGAAGCCGTCCACCATCACCGCACGCCCCCGCAGCGCCTCTGCTGGCAGGTGCTGCCTCGCCCGTGCCACGCGTGCCGCATCGCCGCAGGCGGCACGGCATGCGGCCAGGCGCTGGCGCTCCCGCAGCTCGTGGCGGTCTCCCACCAGCTTCACTGCCGAGTTTCGCGCATACCCCCGGCTCAGCAGCCACGAGAGCTCCGCCACCGCCACCCGCAGCGCCGGCACCGCTTGCGCACCAAACAGCTCTTCGTCCGCCGGGTGCCTGCCACGATGTCTTTCCGCGCTGCTCATGATAGGGCCATCCATACCAGAGGCGGCTGTTTGAGACCAGTCCTCATTGCCGCGTCAGCACCAGATGCGTCGCCCACTCCGTCGCCGCATGCCGGGTGCATGAGTAGCCCAGCTCCACCAGATTGATCCCCTCAAACAACCGCTCGCCCGAGCCAAGCACGATGGGTGAGATGGCGATGTGCAGTTCATCGATCAGCCGTTCCTGAAGATACTGCCGGATGGTATCCGCCCCGCCGCCGATGCGCACATCCCTGCCGCCTGCGGCCTCGCGCGCTCGCTCCAGTGCCGCGTGAATCCCGTCCGTCACAAAATGAAACGTCGTGCCGCCCTCCATCACCAGCGGAGCGCGCGGATGGTGCGTCAGCACAAACACCGGCATGTGGTACACCGGATTGTCTCCCCACCAGCCTTTCCAGCTCTCATCCGGCCATGGCCCCCGCACCGGCCCGAACATGTTCCGGCCCATGATCCACGCGCCGACATTGTCAAAACCCCGCGCTGCAAAGTCCTCGTCGATCCCGGTCTCTCCGTCCGCCTTTCCAAACAGCTTCGACTGAAACGTCCGCGTCGGGAAAGCCCACGCATGCAGTCTCGTCCCGCCGATCCCCAGCGGATTCTCCAGGCTCTGCTCCGGCCCTGCGCCAAAGCCGTCGATGGAGAGTGTGTAGCTTTCGACGCGGAGTTTGCTCATGGTTTTTTTTATCCCCTCCATCGCTGCTTAAAAAGATAAAAAGACATTCAATGGAAACAGAGGGTGTACTGGATCGAGCGCGGTCCGGGTAGAAGAGACATGTCGGTGAGATTGAGTATCATTGGCATCAAGCCTGCCAGTCAGGATTTGGTTGAACGGCCATCAGCCTGTGGGAGACTCAGGCTTCTGAGGTAGAGACTTGAGTCGAATGAAGCGCTTCCAATGCATGCTGGGTTTTCTGCTGCTGCTTGCCTACGCAGGCACGGCCACAGCGTTTATGCCGGCGTTGGTTGCGGTGCTGGCCGTGCTGGATGGCAGCCATCGCGTCATGGTCTGCCGCACGGAGCAGGGCACGCAGGTGCGTCTGCACCACCGTGAAGATGACTATACCCCGGAGGTGTGCGACCACGCAGGGGTGCTGGGGCGGCTGGCCGTCAGCCTCTGCCGTCCGGCCTCGGAGGGAGACCACAGCCTGGCCACGAGCCAGGTGCCAGGCACCCTGACCAGCCCGGATGATGAGGCCAAGCGCTTCTGCAAGGACAGGCAGCTCTGCAGCCAGGAGCCGGTACGTTTTGACGGTCGGCAGGCGCGGGCGGTCCAGCAGATCGTGTTCGAGACCGCACTGCGCGCTGGCTGCGGCAGCCGCGAAGAGGTGCTGCGCGAGATCGCGACCATACGCCTGCGGGTTTGACATCTGTGGCAGCAAAGCTGCACACCTCCGGCGTATGCTTCAGGGACGTCTCCTCAGATCAAAACGCCCCCTGCGCGCATGCCGTCAGTCATCCTTCTGGTCTCGTATCACTGGCAGCCCGGCTGCCCCCTGCCTTCCCACGCTCACCCATGAACAAATCTCTCTGCTTCTTTCTCCTCCTGGCCGGCACCGCGCTGGCAGACACCTCCCGCTGGTCCGGTACCAGCTCCATCACCTTCGACGGCACCTCCACGCTCCATGACTGGGGCGGCAAGGTGGAGGCGAAGCCTTTTGTCACCACCGTCACCACGGATGCGGCGGGAAACCCCGTGAAAGTGGAGGCCACAGTGACTGTCGAGGTGGCCAAGATGGACACCGCCGAGGCGAAGCGCGACGAAAACATGCGCAAGGCCATGCAGGCTGCTGCCCATCCTCTCATCACCGGCGTCATTGACGCCCCCTTCTCCGCCATCCGTCAGGGAGATGCGGCGCCCGCCACCCTGCCGCTCAAGCTCACCATGCTGGGAAAGACACAGACCCTCACCGGCAGGATCAGCCGCTGGAAACAGCAGGGAGACAAAGCCAGCTTTGATCTCGACTTCGACCTCTCGCTCAAAAAGAGCGACATCAAGGTCCCTTCCGTGCTTTTCGTCATCCGGGTGGGCGACACGATCAAGGTGCATGCCGCTGTCTCCCTGAAACGCAATCCCTCCTGATCCATGCCCGCCTTCATTCATCACATCGCCACGGAGACGCCGGAGTTCATCTACAGCAATGAGTTCACACGCCGGCGCATGCAGGGCTGGGTGTCCGAGCCGCGCGCCAAGCGGCTCGTCGAGATGATCTACGACCGCACCGGAATCGAGACGCGCTACAGCGCCTGCGCCGACTTCATGCAGGAAGACGGGGAGCTCTTCCGCACGCAGCCGGATGGCTCGATGAACGCGCCGACCACCGGCCAGCGCAATGCGCTGTATGCCAGAGCCTCGCGTGAGCTGGCGGTCAGGCTGGCGCGCAAGACGCTGGCGGAGTGCCCGCACTTTGCCAAGGAGGAGATCACGCACATCGTGTTTGCCTCCTGCACCGGCTTCGCCAACCCGGGGCCGGACTACCACATCATCCGCGACGTGGGGCTGAACGAAAACGTGGAGCGCTACACCGTCGGCTTCATGGGCTGCTACGCCGCCTTCCCGGCGCTGCGCATGGCGGCGCAGTTTTGCGAGGCCAATCCGCAGGCCGTGGTGCTGGTGATGTGCCTGGAGCTCTGCTCGCTGCACCTGCAGGTGAGCGACAGGCCGGAGAGCATCGTGGCCAATGCGCTGTTTGCAGACGGGGCGGCCGCGGCCATCGTCAGCGCACGCGAGCCGGCGCATGACCGGCCCTTTTACCGCATGGCGGGATTTCATTCGGCGCTCGTGCCCTCCAGCGAGGCGCACATGGCCTGGGACATCGGCGACCACGGTTTCAACATGGTTCTCTCTGCGTATGTGCCCGACCTCATCGGCAGCAACATCCGCGAAATGCTCGGTGGCATCCTCGACAAGCGCGGCCTCACGCCGGAGGACATCGACGAGTGGGCGGTGCACCCGGGCGGGCGCGCCATCCTTGAGCAGATCGAGCAGCAGCTCGCCCTGCCTGCCACGGCGTTGGAGATGTCCCGCGGCGTGCTGCGCGATTACGGGAACATGAGCAGCCCCACCGTGATGTTTGTGCTCAAAGGGTTTCTTGAGGAGGCGGAGACAGACCGCGCCACGACCTGCGCCATCGCCTTTGGCCCGGGCCTCACGGTGGAGACGGCGGTGCTGGAACGCTGCGGTGTGGCTATCCCGCCTGCGGAAGCCGTGCAGCCCGCCATCGTGCCCCAGACCGCCGTGTTATGAAAGCCACCGACTACGACGTCATCATTGTCGGCGGCGGGCCTGTGGGCCTGCTGCTGGCCAGCCTGCTCAGGCAGCAGGGGCGGCGCATTCGCGTGCTGGAGCGGCGCACCGAGCCCATCGCGCATTCAGCGGCCATCGGCATCACACCGCCTTCGCTTCACATTTTGGAAAAGCTGGGCCTGGCCTCGGAGTTCATCAGCAGCGGAGTGAAGGTGCGCGACTGCTTTGTGCACGGCCAGCGCGGGCAGCTTGGCTGCGTCTCATTCCGCGAGATCCCTGACGAGCACCGCTTCATACTCTCGCTGCCGCAGGTCAGCACCATCGCCCTTTTGCAGAATCATCTCGGGCAGGAGCACATCAAGACCGGTTGCGAGGTCAGCCAGGTGCGGCAGACAGCGGACCACTGCGAGGTGCTGGCCGGCGGGCGCAGGCTCACGGCGCGCTTTGTGGTGGCGTGTGATGGCAGCCGCAGCTCCGTGCGCAGCATCATCGGCATGCGTGCTCCAGGGCGCTCCTATGACTGCCACTTCGTCATGGGAGACTTTGTGGACCGCAGCAGCTTCGGAGACGAGGCGCACCTCTACTTCACTGCGGCGGGCTCGGTGGAGTCCTTTCCCCTGCCCGGCGGCCAGCGCCGCTGGGTGGTGCAGACAGACACACGCATGGACCGCCCGCCTCCCGGCCTCGTCAGCCTGCTGACCAGGCAGCGCACCGGCATCGACGTGCCGGTGGCGGACCAGGTCAATGAGAGCGTCTTCACGCCGCGCAAGTTCAACTGCGACCGCTACTACGACGGGCGCATCATCTTCTGCGGAGACGCTGCGCATGGCATGAGCCCCGTGGGCGGCCAGGGCATGAACACCGGCTTTGCCGACGCGGAGTTCCTCGCTGAAATCCTGACGCGCAGCGATCCGCTCAAGCTGCTGCCCGCCTACAACCGCTACCGCCGCAAGGCCGTGAAAACAGCCATCTTCCGCGCCGAGTGGGGCATGTGGCTGGGCACCTGGCGTGGGCATGCACGCTCCTTGCTGCGGGACTTCGTTTTGAAATACCTGCTCTGCCAGGGGCCTGTCTCCAAACACATGGGGTCCTTTTACGCCATGCTCACCATCCCTTTCAACACCCTCAAACGCGTCCCTGCCGCCAGCCTGCAGCCGCGCCCGCTCTGACTCATGACCACCACCACGCCCGAATACATCCCCACCATCGACGGCGCCGCCGCCCACTACGACGACCTGGACCAGTTTTACCGCGAGATCTGGGGTGAGCACATCCACCACGGCGTCTGGCTCACTGGCCGCGAAACCGACACGGAAGCTGCGGAAAATCTCATCCAGATCGTCGCCGATCTCGGCCACCACAGCCCGGGGCAGGAGGTGTGCGACATCGGCTGCGGCTACGGCACCACGGCGCGGATCCTGGCCCAGCGCCACGGGGTGAACATCACCGGCATGACCATCTCCGCCGTGCAGCTCGCCTATGCCCAGGCCAACAACTCCGTGCCCGGCAAGACTCATTTCATGCTGCGCGACTGGTATGACAACCAGCTGCCGGACAACCACTTCGACATCGTGCAGACGGTCGAAAGTCTGGAGCACATGCCCGACCTTCCCGGCTTTTTCCGTGAGTGCTACCGTGTCATGAAACCCGGCGGCCGGCTGGTCGCCACCGCGTGGATGTCCTGTGAGAATCCCGATGCCTTTGCCCGGCGCCATTTCATCGACGCCATCACCCGTGAGACGCAGATCGCCGGAGTCAGGCCGGAGAGCGAGTTTCGCGCCGCCACGGAGGGGGCCGGTTTTGTGAACTACCAGTGCAAGGACTACGCCCGGCAGGTCAAGCGCACCTGGCCGCTCTGCGCCCTGCGCACCGTGAAAGGTCTGCTGACGAAATCGCACTACCGCCGTTTCCTGTTCAGCTCCCGTAATCCGAACCGTATTTTCGCCCTGACTTTGTTCCGCATCTGGCTCGCCTATGAGCTGGGCATCCAGCGTTACGGCGTCTTCAGCGCCGAAAAGCGTTGAACCACACCCAGAACTGACTAAAACAGCCTTCATGCCCGTGAGCGAAGAACGAAAACAAGACATCACCAAATCCCTCAAGCGTTGCAGCGAGGAGACCTTGGCCGCCGCGTTGCGCTTTGAAGAAACCAAGAATCTCGACGAGCTCGACGCCATCATCCTCGGCGTGCTCGCGCGGGATGCCGCCAATCCCCGGCCGGACGGCATGGCCTCCGTCACCGATGACATGAAGCTCGTCGAGGACATCGGCATGGATTCCTTTGGCATGATCGAAGTGGTGATGACGGCGGAGGAAGTGCTCGGCCTCACCATCGCCACCGAAGAGCTCGGCAGCATCGTCACCTTGGGGGACCTGAAGAAATTTCTCCGCACCAAATTCGGCGCCAGCAATCCTTCATGAAGCGCGTCGTCGTCACCGGCCTGGGTTTCATTTCCAGCATTGGCAACAACCGGGCCGAAGTGACCCAAAGCCTGCGCGAGGCGCGCTCGGGCATCGAGTTTGTGCCGGAGCTGGCCGCCGCCAATGACCGCGTGAAGCTGGCAGGCACGGTGAAGGGCTTTGATTTCCCCTCCCCTGATTCGCTGGACTGGACCTACCCGGCCCATGTGCAGCTCAACCGTGCGCAGCTGCGCACCATGGTGCCGCATGCCGTGTTTGCCACGGCTGCCATGCAGGAGGCCATTGCAGACGCCGGACTGGCGCCGGAGCAGGTCTCCGATCCGCTCACGGGCCTGTACTGCGCCTCGGCAGGCTCCCCTTGGATGACTTATCTGGCGATGGATTCGGTGATCAAGCGCGGCCCGGCCCGCACTTCCGCCCCCATGGTCATCACCGGCATGCCAAACTCGCTGCACCTCAATCTGACAGCGCGTTTTGCCATCAAGGGGGCCACCCTGGCTTTCAACAGCGCCTGCGCCTCCTCCTCCCACGCTCTCGGGCATGCCTGCGACATGATCCGCCTGGGCCGGCAGAAGAGGATGTTCGTCGTCGGTGCGGAGGATGCCCAGCAGATTCACACCATCCTGCCCTTTGCCTCACTGCGCGCCCTGAGCCCGCAGACAGATCCCGCGCTGGCTCCCCGTCCCTTTGATGCGGGCCGCGATGGCTTCATCATCACCGGCGGCGGTGTGGTGCTCGTGCTCGAAGAGGCGGAATCTGCCGCCGAGCGTGGCGCCAAAGTGTACGCCGAGGTCAAAGGCTGGGGCCAGAGTTCGGACGGCTACGACGTCGTGGCCCCGGACCCCTCCGGCAGCGGCCTCGCCCGCGCGATGACGAACGCCCTGCAGGAGTCCGGCCTCGCTCCTGAGGCGGTTGACTACATCAACGCCCACGCCACGGCCACCCAGGCAGGAGACGTCGCAGAGCTCAGCGCTCTGAAAACCGTCTTCACCGGAGAGGCGCGGCCCAAGGTCAGCAGCACCAAGGCGCTCACGGGCCACGGCCTCTGCCTCGCAGGAGCGCTGGAGGCAGGCATCAGCTGCCTGGCGCTGAAGGAGGGCTTCATGCCCATCTCCGCCAAGATCCAGCAGCTCGACCCCGCCTGCGAAGGCGTCTCCATTCTCACCAGTCCGACTGATCAGGCCCCGCGTGTGGCCATGAGCAACTCCAGCGGCTTTGGCGGCTCGAACGTGGCGCTGATTTTTTCGGCTACCTGATCCAGCGCCAACGGGCAAACTGGAGGTAGAGCACGGGCAGCAGCACCAGCGTCAGCACGGTGCCGAAAAGCAGGCCGAAAATGTGCACCGCCGTCAGCGGCCGCCACAGCTCGCCTCCCGTCACGGCCAGCGGGATCAGCCCGCACACCGTGGCAAACACCGTGGCCAGCACGGCGCGCAGGCGCACCAGCGCGGCGCGCATGAGCGCTGTCTCCAGCTCGACGCCACCGGCCCTTTCCTCCTCGATGAAATCTGAAAGCACAATGATGTGGCTGACGATGACGCCCGCCAGACTGACGATGCCGATGAGCGCCATGAAGCCAAACGACGCATGCGTGGCCGCCATGCCCGCAAACGCGCCGGTCAGTCCCAGCGGCACCGTGAGCATGACCACGAGGGACTTCATCACTGAGCGGAACTGCACCATCATCGCCAGCGCGATGAGGGCCAGCGAGATCTTCAGCACGCGCTCCATCTCGCGCTGGCTGGTCGTCAGCTCGCGCTCCTCGCCACCGAAGGCGATGCCGGAGGCCGGGAAGGAGGTGCGTGCCTTGTTCAGAATGCCCGAGGCCAGCATGCCGAAGGGAGCCAGCGCCTTCACCGTCACCGTGCGCTGCTGATCGATGCGGGTGATCACGTCCGAGTCATCATGCACCTTGTAGGCTCCGGCAACGGTCAGCGCCTGGCGCACCTGCGCAGTCTTGGCCGGGATGTCCCCGCCGCTGATCTCGATCTGGATCGGCGTTTCCAGCGCAGGCCCCTGCTCGATCTGTTTCACGAGGCAGAGCGCGTCTTGGATCTCGCGGTCAAAGACCTCGCGCAGATGCACGATGAGTGCGGGCACATCCTCCGCATGGCGTGTGTTTACCAGCACCTGCGCCACGTTGGCGGCGGGCTGGCGTGGCAGCACGTTGTAGTAAAACATCGGCGTGCCCCCGCCGCTGACGACGACGGCGCTCTGCACGGCCTCCTCCTTTTGCAGCCTGTCGCTGATCTGCGCGTTGACCTTCTGCGTCTGCTCGATGCTGCTTCCCTCCGGCAGGCGGAGATCGATCAGGAACTGGTTGCGCTCTGCCACCGGGAAGAACTGCTTGCCGAAAAACGGGATGAGCGCCGTGCTGCAGCCCAGCAGACCGTACGCGGCGATGATGGTGAACAGCGGCCGGCGCAGCGCATGCTGCAGCGTGCTTTTGTAAAACGGGATGAGCCGGTGCAGCGGGTGCGAGCCGCTGGCGGCATCAAAGCCCTTCTGCCCGCGCAGTAGGTAGTAGCCCAGCAGCGGGATGAACGTCATGGAAACGATGCGCGAGGACACCAGCGCCAGCGTGATGACCACGGGCAGCGAGATGATGAAGGCGCCCATGTCTCCCGGCAGCAGCGCCAGCGGCAGGAAGGCCACGATGTTGATGAGGGTGCCGAAGAAGATCGCGCGCCGCAGCTTGAAAGGGCCGAGCCAGGCCGCGATGCCACGCGGCTGCCCGTCTGCAAGCTCGCGGTTGATGCCGTCTGAGGCCACCACCGGATCATCCACCAGCATGCCCAGGGAGATGATCAGCGCCGCGATGGAAATCTGCTGCAGCGGCACTCCCAGCGCCGCCATGCCGCCGAGCGTCATCGCGATGGTGAGCGGGATGGCCACGGCGACAACCAGCGCCGTGCGCCAGTCCATGAGCAGCAGCGCCACCAGCACCACCACCAGCACCGCCTCGATGAAACAGCGCAAAAATTCACCGATGCGGTGCGCCGTGGCCGCAGGCTGGTCGGAGACAGTGATGACCTTCACGCCCTCCGGCAGCCTGAGGCTCCCGGTCCTGGCCAGCACCGCTTCTTTAAAGTCGTGGATGTTGTTTCCCGCCTTCATTTCCACGGCCACCAGCACGCTTGCCCAGGGCTTCAGCGGCCCGTCCTCCGCACGGTGCAGGGTGCGCACGCTGTAGCTGGCCGCCACCATGTCCTCAAACGAGGCGATCTGCTCCGGCGCATGGCCAAACTGCCGGATGCGCCCTGTGTTGGAGACGGACCTGAGCTCTTTCTCGATCACATCAGCCGCCGGGCCTGCCTCAGCGCCCAGCACCGCGAACAGCAGCGTGGCTGGAAGCTGGTAGTCTGTTTCGAGGCGTGGTGCTTCGCAGCCCTCGGGCAGCGTGATCGCCTGCAGGATCTCACGCGTTTTCCGCCACTGCTCCCCGATGACCTCTTTGCGGTCTGCCTGCAGCCGGATGACGATGGTGGAGATGCTGTCCCGCGACTGCGACTGCAGCTTTTCCAGCGTGGGCAGGCGCGCGAGCGCGGCCTCCAGCGGTGCCGTCACCTCCTGCTCCATCTGCGCTGCGTCGAGCAGCGGGTGCACCGTCACGAGCACGGCGTCATGCGTGGGAAAGGTGGGGTCTTCCTGCTGTGGCAGGCTTTGAAAAGCCAGCCAGCCCCAGACCAGAACTGCAAACATCGTCAGCCAGCCGAGGAGCCGGTGTTCGACGAAAAACCGTGTGATGCCGCCTTTTGAAGCAGCAGATGAAGGAGGTAAATCCATGGAGGCTATGACAGCTCTCAGTTTTCGCCGCGACCCGGCTGCTTCGCAATGACGCACGTTGCGGGATTGCATGACTGCATTCATGCTGCGGCGCATGATCCGGCCCCACACGCCGCCAGAAACGCCCGCTGACAAGCCCGCACGCAGCGGAGACGCGGGTGGTGCATGGGCGTCTCCCTGGGAGCTGGATCTGGAGTGGCTGGACGCCCCGCCTGGCAAAAAGCGCCGGCAGAGCGAGGAGCCAAGACCTCCGGCAAGGCAGGAGCCCCAGGCAGTCCCCAAACCCTCGGTGCAGAAGCCGCCGCCGGCAGCCCTGGAGGAAAGGCCCGCCCTGCCACGCCAGGCGCCCCCTTCCCGGCTCGTGTCCAGGCCGCGGACCACACCGGCGGCCGAGCGTGAGGTCTCATGGTCCACGCTGGCCATCCTGAGCATGGGCCTGCTCATGCTGGTCTTCATCGCATGGCTCTATGTGGACGACCAGGCTCCGGGGCTGGACCAAGACCTGCTTTTGAACCGGCCTGTCGATCAGGCGGTGATGATCCAGACCCCTGGCAAGCTGCGCAAGTTCCTCAACGCGCTGGTGCCCTTTGAAAGCTCGCAGCTGCGTGGCAGGCCGCCGTGGCTGTGGGACACGCCGACGCTCGCACGCGTCGTGCAGTCCAACGGCATCGCCCTGGACAATCTGCGGGATCTGCTGGAGGACGCCGACTGGCACCCCGCCCATGCGGCATGGCATGCTGCAGACCCATGCGCAGATCCGCGCTGGCATCAGGTGCTCGTGCTCAAGCAGGCAGAGGCGGCATACCTTTCCCGCCGCATGCAGGAGGAGGCGGCGTTTACTGCAGCGATCGATCTCGCGGAACTTGGCTGGCGCCTGGAGCAGCTCTGGGCCTGGCCGTCCTGCTATCAGCAGTCCCTGGAGGCGCAGAAGCTAGCCGCGCAGACCTTGGCGGACCTGCTGCGTCAGACCCGGCTGCCGGAGGCCACGCTGCGGCAGTTTCAGCGCCAGTTCAGCGTCTGCCAGCCCACCACGGAAATGCTGCAGGGGGCGATGAATGCCTTTTACGTGCACGAGAAAAAGCTCATCCTCGGCCCGAAGAGCGGGGAGAATCTCGACACCATGCCCGGTGGCGTGCAGTTGCAGCGCCCCGGTCGGTTGTTCTTCAAGCCATATGAGACCCTGCAGCATTTTGCCATGGCCTTCCGGCAGATCAAAAATGAAGCGGAGACACCCCTGGTCCTCACCGCCGATGTGCGGCTGAAGGACGACACTGCCGCCGAGGCCCCCTACCAGCCGAATTCCGCCGGGCTCGCCTATTACCACCAGCGCATGAAGTTCTACACCCCGATGCCCGCGGCGCTGGGGATGGCGCGCACGCGCGGGAATCTGATCATCTCCTTGTTCGCGGTGCGGCGCTGCATGGCCGAGAAGAAAACGCCTCCGGCCACCCTCGAACAGCTGCGCACTTTCAATTTCCTGCTCGATGTGCCTGTGGACCCCTACACCGGCGCCCCGCTCCAGTACAATCTCGCGCGCGGTCTGATCTGGTCCGTTGGCAATGATCTCAAATCCGCCAATGGCTCGCCCACGGAGCCGCCGATGAATGACCCGGCGGAGCCGACGGTGGAGCTGGGGATGGCGGTGGCAGGGGTTGCCAGGTAGGGGCAGGTCTGCGGTGCCCGGCACATCGGGCGCGCAGCCGGGCTACTTTTTCCACCGCATGCAGCGGAAGGGGTGATCATCGATCATGTTTGCCTGCACGCCTGCGAGGCGGCTGGCATGGAAAAACTGGACGCCCACGTAGTGATAGATGGGGATGAGGACGGCCTCGTCGGTGACGAGGAGTTTTTCCGCCTGCTGAAAGAGCGTGTTGCGCTGGTTCAGGTCAGCTTCACGCGCGGCGGCGGCGATGAGTCCGTCATACCCTGCGTTTGCCCAGCCGGTGCGGTTGTTGCCATTGCCTGCGAGGAACATTTCGAGAAACGTCCCCGGGTCGTTGTAGTCGCCCACCCAGCTGCTGCGGCAGAGGTGGTAGTTTTTCTCCTTCATGGAGGAGAGGTAGATTTTCCACTCCTGCTTGGCCAGATCCACGCTGACGCCCAGATGCTCCCGCCACATGGCCTGAAGTTCGACGGCGATGTTGCGCTCCACCGGCTTGGGAAAGTAGAGGTACTCCACACGCGGGAAGCCTTTGCCTCCGGGGTAGCCCGCCTCGGCGAGGAGCCTGCGTGCTTTCTCGGGGTCAAACTCCGGCCCGGGAGGCGGCTGGTAGTTCTGCCCCGCGCCGGGCGGGGTCAGGCTGTACGCATTGCGCTCGCCGAGCTGCGTGATTTTTTCGGTCACACGTTTTCGATCTATCGCCAGTGAGAAGGCCAGCCGGATCTTGGGATTGTCAAACGGGGCGCGGGTGACGTTGAAGCGCGTGAAGTAGCTGCCCAGGAAGGGGCCGGTGTGGAAGTAAGGCTCCTGCTTGAGCTTGGCTGTCAGCGAGGTCGGCACCATGCCCTTGTCCATGATGAGGTCCGCCTGGCCGGTGAGGAAGTAGTTGATCGCTGTGTTGGGCTCCGAGATGGGCAGGATGTCGATGCTCTTCATCCCCACATTGGCGGCGTCCCAGTAGCGTTCGTTGAGATGAAGCGAGATGCGGTCGTCCAGCAGCCAGTCTTGCAGCGTGTAGGCTCCGTTGCCCACCAGTGTGCCCGGCTTGATCCATGCCGTGCCATGTTTTTCGATGATGTGCCGCGGCACCGGATAGAATGCGGTGAAGGCGCAGAGGTCGATGAAGTAGGGCGTGGGATTTTCCAGCTCCACGCGCAGGGTGCGGTCATCCAGAGCCACCACGCCCACCTGCGTGAAATCCCTGAGCGTGCCCTCGTGGTGCGACCGGGCGTTTTTGATGACGTAGAGCTGGCTGGCGTAGTCCGCGCCAAAGTCCGGCGAGAGCACGCGTTTCCAGGAATAGACAAAATCCTGCGCGCCCAGCGGCGTGCCGTCGCTCCACACCGTGTTCGGGCGCAGGTGAAAGGTGTAGGTCTTGCGGTCCGGCGTCACCTCCCAGCGCTCCGCCATGCCCGGCTGCGGCTTGCCGGCTTCATCGATGCGGCAGAGCCCCTCAAACAGGGCCGAGGCGATGCGCATGCCCACCTGATCCGTCACCACATGCGGGTCGATGCTCTCCGGCTCCGCGCCATTGATGAAGACCAGGTCCGCACGCGGCCGCGAACGCCCGCAGGCGGCGAGAGAAAGCAGAAGAGCGGCGGCGAGGGCGAGGCGGATCACCGGAAAAGCTAGCACACGGTTGCGGCTGCACGCAGCATAATCCTTGCATCCTGCTGCAATGAACCGCCCGCGCACAGCGTTCCCAACGACCGACTTTTTCCCAACCCCATGCGCATTCTCTGCCTTCTCTCCCTCCTGGCCGTCTCCGCCCGCGCGGAACTGAAACTCCCCGCCATCATCGGCGACAACATGGTGCTGCAGCAGAAGCAGGCCAATCCGGTCTGGGGCTGGGACGCTCCGGGCACCGAGGTGACGGTGACCTTTGCCGGACAGACCAAGACCGCCAAAGCCGGCGCGGACGGCAAATGGACTGTGAAGCTGGATGCCGTGCCGGCGAATGCGAAGCCCGCGACGATCAGCATCAAGGGCAGCAGCAGCAAGGAGCTGAAAAACGTGCTCGTGGGCGAGGTGTGGATCTGCTCCGGCCAGTCCAATATGGGGTTCAACCTCAGCAGCACCTGGGATGCGGACCTGGACATCGCCCAGGCGAAGGACGCCCAGCTCCGCCTCATCTCCGTGCCGCAGGTGGGCACGCAGGAGATCCAGAATGACTTCAAAGGCCAGTGGGAGGAATGCACGCCCACCAGCGCAGCGCAGTTCACCGCCGTGGGCTACCACTTTGGCCGCGTGCTGCGCGAGATGCTCGGCGTTCCTGTGGGCCTCATCGACAACGCCTGGGGTGGCAGCGCCTGCGAGGCCTGGGTGAAGCGAGATGTGCTGGAGAAAGACCCGCGCTTTGCCTCCATCATCGCACGTTGGAAGCAGACGGAGTCGACTTTTACGCAGGCGGCTTTCGACAAGCAGGTCGCTGATCATAAGACGAAGGTGGCCGAATGGGCCAAAGCCCGCGCGGAAGCCCTCAAGGCAGGCAAGATGTTCACGGCCCAGGCGCCACGTGCACCGCAGAACCCCCTCACCGGCCAGCACCGCCCCGGCAACCTGTATGCCGGTGTGCTGCATCCCACCATCGGCTACGGCATCAAGGGTGTGATCTGGTATCAGGGCGAGTCCAATGCCAGCCGCGCCAAGGAATACCGCGACCTCTTCCCCTTCATGATCGAGCATTGGCGCAAGGAGTGGAACCAGGGAGACTTCCCCTTCTACTGGGTGCAGCTGGCCGACTTCAAGCCCTACCAGACTGAGCCAGGAGACAGCGACTGGGCCGAGCTGCGCGAAGCCCAGACCCTGACGATGAGCAAGCTGCCGCACACCGGCCAGTGCGTCATCACCGACCTCGGCGAAGCCAACGACATCCACCCCAAAAACAAGCGCGACGTGGCCGAGCGCCTCGCCCGCTGGGCTCTGGTGAAGGACTACGGCCAGCAGCTCGTCTATCGCAGCCCCGAGCTGAAGGGCGCGAATTTTGAAGGCGGCAAAGCCCTTCTCACCTTCGATTTTGCACCGCAGGGCCTGCGCACGGTGGACACGGACGAAGTCAAAGGCTTCGCCGTCTGCGGCGAGGACAAGAAATGGGTGTGGGCCAAGGCCAGCATCATCGGCGGCTCAAAGAAAGGCACCAACCAGATCGAAGTCAGCGCCGAAGGCGTGGCCAGGCCCGTGGCCGTGCGCTATGCCTGGGCGGACAATCCGGTATGCAATGTCTATTCCGCCGAAGGCCTGCCCGTCACCCCCTTCCGCACCGATGACTTTCAGATGATCACCGACCCAGCCAATCCGAACAGCGCCGAAGCGCAGAACGCCAGGCGTGCCGAAGAGCTCAAGAAGCTGATGGAGGCGAGAAAAGCCAACGAGGCCAGGAAGAAGGCGCCGGCCGGGAAGTAGGGGCAGTGCCGATGGCGATTATTTCTTTAGCAAACTTGTGTTAGAGGCGGCGGGCTGCGTATGTTTGTGACTTCACGTCACCCGCATGAACACCCGACCGCTTCTGCCTCTTCTCGCCCTGGTTCTGCTACCGTCCGCCCTCTGCGCGCAGCCAGCGGCGGCACCGCCACCGGCAGCGGCCCAGGCCATCGATGTGGCCTCAGGCGCCTGGGAGGGCATCGTGAACATCGATGTCTCGGTGCTGGTGCCCGACTATCGTGAGCCCTGGAATGCCGGCCAGCCCAGCGGCGGCAGCGGCACCGGCTTCCTCATCGGCAAAAACCGCTTCCTGACCAACGCCCACGTCGTCAGCAATGCCACGCGCATCCTCATCCGCACCACGAACGACCCCGAGCCGCATGCGGCCAAGATCGTCCACATCGCGCATGACTGCGACCTCGCGCTGATCGAGGCTGAGGACGGCAAGCATTTTGAAAAACTCAAGCCGCTCGACTTCGGCGGCATCCCGCAGCTCAATACCGAAGTCATCGCCATCGGCTATCCCATCGGCGGTGATCGCATCTCCGTCACCCGCGGCGTCGTCTCCCGCATCGACTTCCGCCCCTACAGCCACACCAGCGTGGACTCCCATCTCGCCATTCAGGTGGATGCCGCGATCAATCCCGGCAACTCCGGCGGCCCTGTAATGCAGGCGGGCAAGGTCGTCGGCGTGGCCTTCCAGGGTTTCAGCGGCCGCGTGGCGCAAAACGTCGGCTACATGATTCCGGTGCCTGTGATCAAACGCTTCCTCAAGGATATTGAAGACGGCCGCTACGACCACTATGTGGATCTCGCCGCGAGCGACTTCCCCATCGAAAATCCGGCACAGGCCAAGGCGCTGGGCACCAACGGAGACGGAGTGGGCGTGATGGTCGGAGATGTGGAGCCCCAGGGCAGCGTGGCAGACATCCTGAAAATCGGAGACGTCATCCTCAGCATCGATGACAACCCGGTGATGAACAACGGCCTTGTACGCTTTGAGGGGGAGCTGATGGACATGAATGAAATCGTCGAGCGCAAGTTCGCCGGAGACACCATCAAGCTGAAGTACCTCCGCGGCGGCAAAAAGCTGGAGGCCACCGTCACGCTGAAGCGCTTCGACCCCTATGTGCGTCTTGGTGCGCAGTACAACCAGCGCCCCCGCTACATCGTCAATGCCGGCCTCGTGTTTCAGCCGCTGGACCGCAACCTGATGGACGCCCATCAGATGCGCGACGACACGGTGAACTACATCTTTGACAACTTCCTCACTGACAAGCTCTACGTGGAGCGGCCCGAGCCCGTCGTGCTCACCAATGTGCTGCCGGATGAGGTGAACACCTGGATCACCCCTTACGCGCACAGCGTCGTGGATGAGATCAACGGCGTGAAGATCAAAACGCTCAAGGATGTGCAGACCGCGCTTGCGAAAAAGGACAAGCCCTTCATCGAGATCGTGCTGCTGGAAAAAAACCGTCCCCTGGTGCTCAAGCGTGAACTCGCCGAGGCCGCGCACAAACGCATCATGGAGACCTACAACATCCTGGAAGACGCCTATCTGGGCGATGAATAACCGCGAGATCCGAACTTGAACCTTTCATCCTCGAAGCAGCCATGAAGCTCTCCCAGATTTTTCTCCTCTCCCTCGCAGTCGGTGCCGTCTCTGCGCGCGCGCAAGCCCCCGCGCCTGAAGAAGCCCCCAGAAAGAAACGCGCCCCCGTGGTCGCCGACGCGCCGCACCAGGTGGTGCAGAGCAACTCCCTGGTGCGCGTGAACGCCACCTCCCAGTCCTTCAGTCTGCACCTGCCGTGGCAGAAGGAGTCGCCTTCGGGCCGCCGCGGCCTTGGCGTCGTGCTTGCCGGAAACCGTGTGCTCGTCACCGGGCAGATGGTCGCAGACGCCACCTACATCGAGCTGGAGCTTCCGGACAAAGGCCAGAAGATTCCTGCCAAGGTCGTTGCGGTGGACTATGAGGCCAATCTGGCGCTGCTGGAGTCTGCCCCGTCTGAAAAGCAGAAGGCCTTCTTTGCCGGGCTCAAGCCCATGGCGGTGGACACCAGCACCCACATCGATGACAAGGTGGACATCCTGCAGACAGGCCGTGTGGGCGAGCTCATCAAAAGCGAGCTCAAAATCGGCAAGGTGCTCACCCGCCAGTACAACGTCGAAGGCTCGGGCTTTCTGGTCTATGAAGCCAACAACATCGTGCGCAGCGAGGCCAACAGCTTCACCCTCCCGGTGGTCAAAGGAGGCAAGCTCGTCGGCCTGCTCCTCAGCTACGACTCCAAAAACCAGGTCACCACCATCCTGCCTGCGCCCATCATTGAGCACTTTCTCAAGGACTTCGCAGACGGCAGCTACGAGGGCTTTCCCAGCCTCGGCATGGAGCTGCAGTCCACGCTGGACGAGCAGTTCCGCGAATTCCTCGGCCTCAAGCCCGATGCCCCCGGCGTGCTCATCAGCATGGTCATGAAGGGCGGCTCCGCAGAAAAAGCCGGCATGAAAAAGGGGGACATCCTCGTGGCCATCAACGGCTTCGCCATCGACTCACGCGGTGACTACAAGGACCCGCAGTTCGGCCCCCTCAGCTCCAGCCACCTCGTGCGCGGGCGTGCCTACGTGGGGGACAAGGTGGAGATCAAAGTGATTCGTGAAGGCAAGGAAGTCACGCTGAACGGGCAGCTCACTCGCCGCAAGCCGGATGACTACCTCGTGCTGCCATACCTCTTCGACAAAGGCCCGCGCTACGTGCTCATGGGCGGGCTGCTGTTTCAGGAGCTCTCACGGCCGTATCTCGACGCCTTCGGCGAGGAGCGTCGTGGCGGCGCCATCCTGCGCCTCGCGCACATCGCCTCCCACCCGGACCAGTTTGAGGAGGAAGGTCGCAAAAAGCTCGTCTTCCTCAGCCTCGTCCTGCCCACCCCCAGTGCCCAGGGTTACGACAAGCTCGGCGGGCAGGTGGTCAACAAGGTCAACGGCATGGCCATCAAGGATCTCAATGATCTCGCGGAGGCCTTCAAGAACGCGAAGGACAACATGCACGTCATCGAGCTGAATGAATTTCCTCACATCCTCTACCTCGACACCTTCAGCGCTGAGCGCGACAACATGCGCCTGCTCGGCGGCGCGTACCGCATCGGCAGCCTGAAGCGTCTGGAGTAGCGGTTACTTCACCGCGCCGATCAGCGTCTGCAGCCGCGACACCTGCGCCTTCAGCAGCGTGATCTCCGCCTCCATCTTCGTGCGCCAGTCCGCATCGGACGAGTCTTCCGGTGCGGGAATGGCCGGCGCATGGGCGGAGAGCGTGGCAGCATCTGCACCTGCCACCTCGCCGCAGAGCAGGTGCATGAACTGCGCCACGCGCTGCCCCGGCCCTGCGGGGATGCACTGCACCAGCGGCCCTTCGTTGTAGCCGATCAGCTCCGCCAGCGCGTTCTCCACGCTCTGCATGTCGGGAAACTCAAACAGGCGCTCCGTTCTCTGTCGCAGCTCGCCTGCGGTTTGCGAGCCGCGCAGCAGCAGCATGCACAGCAGCGCCATGTGGGGGCGCTCCAGACCGGGCAGCTTGCCTTTCAGGTTGTGCCGGTACTTCAGCGTGCGGCCGCCCACGATGTTCACTTCAAAGACGTAGCCGTGGGACTTCATCGACTCCAACGCCCGCAGCACGGTGCGTTCATCATAGCGCACGATGGGGTCACGATTGGTCGTCTGATTGCATGCCGTCACCAGCGCGTTCAGCGTCATCGGGTAATAGTCTGGCAGAGTGATCTCCTTTTCGAGCAGGCAGCCCATGACGCGGGCTGCCTCGGGCGTGAGGGTGAACAGAATGGCGGAGGTGACGGATTCAGCGGACATGGAGGATGGCTTGGGAAAAAGCCGCCCATCATCCACGGCTCCACGCCGCGTTCAAGATCCGGTCATGGTTGGTTTTAAAGGAATGTGAAATTAATTCTGAATACTTACTGGGGGGCGGCGTCGAATGTTCTGTTATGAAAACGAAACTTCTCCTCATCTGCGGCGCACTCATGGCCGCGATCTCGCTCTCCTCCTGCGATATCTACGGGTATCCAGCCTACGGTTACGGGTACGGTGGCTACGGACGCAGCTACTATAACAACAACTACTATTCCAGCCCGTTGCTGGGCATGGGGCTGCTGGGTGGGTACTATGGCGGTTACTCCAGGCCCTACGTTTACAATAACTACTACAGCCGGGGCTATTACCCCAGCAGCTACCGCTCATACGGCAGCTTTGGCAATTTCGGCAACGTCGGTTACAACCGGGGACACTACGGCTCTCCGTTCGTAGGCCGTCCCAGCCTGCCCTCGTTTAACAACAGCTTCCGCGGCCCCTCTCTAGGCAGCCACAGCTTTGCCAGCCACAATCTCGGCGGCTCGCCATTCAGCGGGCACTCCACGCACGGCGGATCTTTTGGCGGCTTTAGTGGCGGTGGTCACAGCTTTGGCGGTGGCGGTCATAGCTTCGGCGGCGGTGGCCACAGCTTTGGTGGCGGCGGCCACATGGGTGGTCATCATCACTGATCTCGCGCCCGGCAGCACAGCCGTATTTTACCCACAGCGCTCAGGGTTTCCTGGGCGCTGTTTTTTTTGGCTGCGGCTGGCAGGCAAAGCCATTGCCTTTCACGGTGGCACGAGCATCTGCCACTCCCCCTCTGCCAGATCTCCCAGCTCATAGGGGCCGAAGCGCTCGCGGTGCAGCTTTTCCACCTGCCAGCCCTGGCTGGCAAACATGCGCCGCACCTGATGGTAGCGGCCTTCGGTGAGCGTGAGGCGCGCGGTCTGGGTCGAGACAATCTCCAGCTTCGCGGGCAGGCAGGGTTTGTCCTCGCTGCGCAGCATGAGGTCGCCTTTGGTAAAGATGCCGATGAGCGCGGGATCGAGTTCCCGATCAACTTCGACGAGGTAGGTCTTTTCGATGTCGGATTTGGGCGAGGTGTAGCGATGCACGAGGCTGCCGATGTCCGTCACCAGCAGCAGTCCGCTGGTGTCCTTGTCCAGACGGCCCACGCTCGTCACCGCCGGATTGCGGTCGGGCCAGTGGGAGGGCAGCAGCTCGTAGATGGTGGGCCCTTCGTCCGCGCTGTGTGTGCAGGCATAGCCGACCGGTTTGTGAAACATCGCCAGCAGCCCGTCCGGCGCCTCCAGCGGTTGGTCATCCACGGTGATCAGAGCGGCGTCCACACGCTGGTCGGAGCGCTTCACCACCACACCGCCCAGCTTGACGCGGCCCTCCTTCACAAACGCAATCGCCTCCCTGCGTGAGCAGTAACCGAGGGCGGAGAGCAGTTGATCAAGGCGGCGCATGCGGAAGCCCGTACTCCATCTCTCAGGTGCCGTCATGCCATTTCGCAGCCTCCCTCCCCCACCAGGCATGTTCCTGCTGGGGAATAGGGGGTTACTTCGCGCAATCTCGGCCTGCCACCGCACGTTTCATCCCTGCCATGACGCCCCCTGCTTTTCTCGATGTCTCCCGCCGCCAGTTCTTCCGGCAGTCCGGCCTGGGGCTGGGTGGCGTGGCACTGGGCTCGCTGCTGGCGCAGGATCTGCCCGCGGCGGCTGCGCCGCTGGTGCCGCGACCGCACTTTGCGCCGAAGGCCAAGCACATCATCTACCTGCACATGATCGGCGCGCCCTCGCAGCTGGATCTGTATGACTACAAGCCGCTGCTGCAGAAAATGGACGGCCAGAACTGCCCGGAGGAACTCACCAAGGGCAAGCGCTTTGCCTTCATCGGCGGGGAGATGAAACTGGCGGGCACCGAGTTCAAATTTCAGCGCCACGGCCAGAGCGGCCTGGAGCTCAGCGAGCTGCTCCCGCATCTTGGCACCGTGGCGGACGACATCTGCGTGGTGAAGTCCCTCCACACGAATGAGATCAATCACGCGCCGGCTCAGATGTTTCTGCACACCGGCTTTGGCCAGGGCGGGCGGCCCAGCTTGGGCGCGTGGGTCACCTACGGCCTCGGCACGGAGAATCGCGACCTGCCTGCGTACGTGGTGCTGCTCTCCGGCCCGGCGGGCGGCGCGGGCTCCACGCTCTGGAGCACCGGCTTTCTGCCCAGCGTGTACCAGGGCATCCAGTTTCGTGGCAGCGGCGAGCCCGTGCTCTTTCTCGGCAATCCGCCCGGCCACAGTGCCAAAGACCGCCGCCATGTGCTGGATGCGGTGAAGGCGCTCAACGAGCAGCAGCTCGGCATCGTGGGAGATCCGGAGATCGCCACCCGCATCAGCCAGTACGAGATGGCCTACCGCATGCAGACCAGCGTGCCGGAGCTCATGGACATCACGCATGAAAACAAGGCGACGCTGGAGATGTATGGCGCTCAACCGGGCAAAGCCTCCTTTGCCAACAACTGCCTGCTGGCGCGCCGGCTGATCGAGCGCGGCGTACGCATGGTGCAGCTCTTTGATTCCGACTGGGACCACCACGGCGGCCTCAAGCAACGTCTCGCCGCCAAGGCCAAGGACGTGGACCAGCCCATGGCCGCCCTCGTGCGCGATCTCAAGCAGCGCGGCCTGCTGGACGAGACGCTCGTGATCTGGGGCGGTGAATTTGGCCGCACCCCGCTGCGCCAGGGCAGCAATGGTGATGGCGTGAAAACCTCTCCCGGCCGCGACCACCACAAGGACGCCTACACGATGTGGATGGCCGGTGGCGGCACCAAACCGGGCACCGTGTATGGCAAGACCGACGACTTCGGCTTCAACATCGCCGAAAACCCCGTCCACACCCACGACCTCAACGCCACCGTGCTCAGCCTGCTGGGCCTCGACCACGAGCGCCTCACCTTCCGCTACCAGGGCCGCGACTTCCGCCTCACGGACGTGCATGGCGAGCTGGTGCCGGGGATTTTGGGGTGAGTGGGTTGGGGAGTGTCGTGCGAGGAGATTCAGCGAGGCATCATGTGCTTGCGTATTTATAATGCAATAAAGTTGCATTATAACGATGTATATTGCAAATTTGTTGCGTTTAACAAACGGCCATTCTGCATGACTACCCTCGCTTCCAAACTCCCTGTCACGGTTCTCTCCGGCTTTCTTGGCGCGGGGAAAACCACGCTGCTCAACCATATCTTGCGCAACCGGGAGGGGCGGAAGGTGGCGGTCATTGTGAATGACATGAGCGAGGTGAATGTGGACGCGCAGCTGGTGAAGACGGGGGATGCACGGCTCTCGCGGACGGAGGAAAAAATGGTGGAGATGAGCAATGGCTGCATCTGCTGCACGCTGCGGGAGGACCTGATGCTGGAGGTGACCCGGCTGGCGCAGGAGGGGAGGTTTGATGCGCTGCTGATCGAGTCCACCGGAGTGTCTGAGCCGATGCCGGTGGCGGAGACTTTCACCTTCAAGGATGAGCAGGGGCGCAGTCTGAATGATCTGGCGCAGCTCGACACGCTGGTGACCGTGGTGGATGCGCGGAATTTTCTGAACGACTACTACAGCACGGATGACCTGCAGCAGCGCGGGCAGGCGGTGTCTGAGGAAGATGGGCGCACGATCGTGCATCTGCTGACAGACCAGATCGAGTTTGCGAACGTCATCTTGATCAACAAGATCGATGAAGTCAGCGCACAAGAGCTGGAGGACATTCGCGGTGTAGTCCGTGCGCTGAATCCGGAGGCCAGGGTGCATGAAACACGGTGGTCGGAGGTGCCGCTGGAGGCAGTGCTGGGCACTGGACTGTATGAGCTGGCCAAGGCTGAGCAGGCGGAGGGCTGGCTGGACTCCCTGAACGGGCACACGCCCGAGACCGAAGAGTATGGCATCAGCAGCTTCATCTACCGGGCACGGCGGCCGCTGCACCCGCAGCGGTTTGACGCCTTCATGCGCGCCGCGTGGGAGGGGGTGATCCGCGCCAAGGGCATGTTCTGGCTGGCCACGCGCATGGAGCTGGCGGGCTATCTCTCCCAGGCGGGGGTGCTGCGCGAAACACGCGCGATGGGCCTGTTCTGGTCCGCCGTGAGCCGCGATGAGTGGCCGATGGATGCTGACGCGCTGGCGGAGATCGAAGCGAATTTGCAGGAACCCTACGGCGACCGCCGCAGCGAAATCGTGTTCATCGGGCGGAGGATGGACCGCGCCGCACTCACGGCGCGGCTGGATGCCTGCCTGCTGAATGACGATGAGATGAAAGCCGGGCCCCATGAATGGCAGGCGCTGCCAGATCCCTTCCCTGCGTGGGTGCCGACGAATGAAGCGGAGGAAAGTGTATGAGGCTCAGCGAAGGCCCAAGCGTGCATGGATTTCCAGCACGGGCTGGGCCTGATTGAGGGTGTAGAGGTGGACGCCGTCGGCCTGGTGATCGAGAAGGTCGGTGCATTGCTCGGCGGCGTGGTGGAGGGCGATGCGGCGGAAGGCATCGGGGTCATCACCTGCGCGATTGAGGGCGCGGAGGAGGCGGGCGGGGTAGCGCATGCCGCCTGCGAGTGCGGCCATGCGCTGCATGCCGCTGGCGGAGGTGAGCGGGAGAATGCCAGCGAGGATAGGCGCGTGGATGCCCGCCAGTGCGCAGCGGGCGCGGAAGTCGTGGAAGGAGTGGTTGTCAAAGAAGGCCTGGGTGCAGAGCCAGTCGGCACCGGCGTCCACCTTGGCCTTGAGGTGGTCCATTTCCGTCATGCGGTTGGGCGTGGCGGGATGGCCTTCGGGGAAACAGGCGACGCCGATGCCGAAACCGCGTGGGTCGGGGTGCAGGCCGCGTTCATTGAACTGGCGGATAAAGCGCACAAGCTCGGCAGCCTGCGCAAAGGCACCCGTGCCTGCGCCGCCCACCGGCGGATCGCCGCGCAGAGCCAGGATATTGCAGACTCCGGCGGCGGCGTAGCGGGTGAGCAGGGCCATGATGTCTGACTCGCTGTGGCCGACGCAGGTGAGGTGCGGGATGGGATCAAAGACATCGCTCTGCCGCAGCTCGGTGACGAGGCTCTGCGTGAGCTCACGCGTGCTGCCACCCGCGCCGTAGGTCACGCTGGCAAAAGCGGGACGCAGCGGCGCGAGCTGGTCGAGCGTGGTCTGCAAGGTCTTCACCGCCGCAGAGGTGCGCGGCGGGAAGAACTCGAAGGAGAACGTGGTGGTGCCACGTGCGGCGGAGAGTATGTCCTGGATGTGCATGGCCCTTACGCGGTGGGTTGCAGTTTGGCTGCGCGTAGATTTTTCGCGGTCTGCACCATGTGGATGAGAGAGATCTTCACTTCGGGCCAGCCGCGTGTTTTGAGGCCGCAGTCAGGGTTCACCCAGAGATTGCGGCGGGGGATGACGGCCTCGGCTTTGCGCATGAGGTTTTCCATTTCAGCCACGGAAGGCACGCGCGGCGAGTGGATGTCGTAAACGCCAGGCCCGATCTCATTGGGATAGTGGAAATCCACGAAGGCGCCGAGCAGCTCCATGTTGGATCGTGAGGTCTCGATGGTGATGACATCGGCGTCCATGTCTGCGATGGCGGCGATGATGTCATTGAACTCGGAGTAGCACATGTGCGTGTGGATCTGGGTGTCGTCCCGCACGCCGCTGGCGCTGAGGCGGAAGGCGGTGACGGCCCAGTCGAGGTAGTGCGCCCACTCGGCACGGCGCAGCGGCAGCCCTTCACGGATGGCGGGCTCGTCGATCTGAATGGCGGCGATGCCTGCGGCCTCGAGGTCCACGACCTCATCGCGGATGGCCAGGGCGATCTGGCGCGTGGTCTCGGAGCGCGGCTGGTCATCGCGCACAAAGCTCCACTGCAAAATGGTGACGGGGCCGGTGAGCATGCCCTTCATGGGGCGTGGGGTGAGGGACTGCGCGAACTGCGCCCAGCGCACCGTCATCGGCACGGGGCGGCTGACGTCTCCGTAAATGACGGGCGGCTTCACACAGCGGGTGCCGTAGCTCTGCACCCAGCCATTGGCGGTGAAGAGGAAGCCATCGAGCTGCTCGCCGAAGTACTCCACCATGTCATTGCGCTCGAACTCGCCGTGCACCGGCATGTCGAGGCCGATCTCGTCCTGAAAGGCGACGCAGGCGCGTGTTTCGTTTTCCAGATACACCTCATACTCGGCGGTGGTGAGCTCGCCTTTTTTCCACCGGGCGCGCATGGAGCGCACCTCGGCCGTCTGCGGAAAGGAGCCGATGGTGGTGGTGGGAAACTCCGGCAGGCCGAGCCGTGACTGCTGCAAAAGCTGGCGCTGCGGGAAGGGCGAGCGGCGGCGCGCATCTTCATCCGTCACCTGTGCGAGCCGCGCCCGCACCTCCGGATTGTGCGTTCTGCGGCTGGTGGCGCGGCTGTGGATGGCGTCCTGATTTTCCTCCAAGACACCACTGCGTGCGGTGCCGCGCAGCAGCGCGCTGAGGGTGACGACCTCGTTGATTTTTTCGTCCGCGAAGGCCAGCCAGTTTTCGATCTGTGCATCCAGTGCGGGCTCGGAGGCGAGGGTGACGGGCACGTGCAGCAGAGAACATGAGGGAGCTACCCAGAGGCGGCGTGCGCCCAGCTTTGCCCGGGCTGCGGTGAGCAGCTTGAGGGAATGGGCGAAGTCGTTTTTCCAGATGTTGCGTCCATCCACCACACCGAGGGAGAGGATCTTGTCCGGTGGCAGATGATCGAGCACTGCGTCCAGCTCCTCTGGTGCGCGCACAAAGTCGCAGT
The DNA here is from genome assembly GCF_042655725.1 of Prosthecobacter fluviatilis. GTDB lineage: Bacteria > Verrucomicrobiota > Verrucomicrobiia > Verrucomicrobiales > Verrucomicrobiaceae > Prosthecobacter > Prosthecobacter fluviatilis. The sequence continues at coordinate 86,746 of NZ_JBHSMQ010000013.1, read as the reverse complement.
GGAAGGCGTGTGCAGGCAGCGAGAGGAAGAGCGGCAGATTTTCCTGCAGCGCGCCGAAGTAGCTGGCCACGATGATTTTTAAACCGGGCGCGGCTGCCGCGAGCCTGCGCCAGGCATCCACCACGGCATCGCGCTGCTGTGGGGAGAGATCGAGTGCGAAGACGGGCTCGTCGATCTGCACCCATTCCGCACCCTGTGCGGCGAGACGGCGCAGGATCTGCTCATACACGGACACCAGCCCGTCCAGCAGAGACCAGCGGTCAAAGTCCGGATGATGCGAGTCCTGCACCTTGCCGAGCGAGAGATAGGTCGCCGGGCCGGGCAGCACGGGCTTGGCACGCAGGCCCAGCGATTGAGCCTCGTCCAGTTCGCGAAACACCTTGTCTCCCACTAGGCGGAACTGTGTGTCTGCGCGGAACTCGGGGACGATGTAGTGGTAATTGGTGTCGAACCACTTGGTCATCTCGCAGGCAAAGGCCGCCTCATGCCCGCTGCTGCAACCGTGGGCGCAGCTTTCATGGCCTTCGCCGCGCGATCCACGCGCCATGAGAAAGAGGGTGTCCAGGCCGATGCTGTCCCCGGACCAGCCAAAGCGTGGAGGCACGTTGCCAATGAGGCAGGAGAAGTCGAGCATCTGGTCGTAGAAGGAGAAGTCATTGCATGGGATGAGGTCGATGCCTGCCGCGCACTGTTTGGACCAGTGGTTCCGGCGCAGCCTGCGGCCGACTGCTTCCAGCTCCTCCTGGGAGATTTTGCCATGCCAGAAGGCTTCCGTGGCTTTCTTGAGTTCGCGCTGCTCGCCGATGCGGGGGTAGCCCAGATTGTGTGTGTGGATGATGTTGTCGCTCATAGCGACGGGATAACTATCGCCGGATTCAGCATTCACAATCCAGAGAGTTTTGTGGATCATCATCAAAATGGCTTATGATGGCGGCATGATCGAAATCCGCCATCTGCACGCCCTCATCGCCCTGGCCGAGACGGGGAATCTCTCCAAGGCCGGCCGCCGCCTGCACCTTTCCCAGCCTGCGCTTTCACATCAGGTGAAGAGCATCGAGACGCATCTCGGGGTGCCGTTGTTTGAGCGCAAGAGCAGCCCGCTGCGGCTGAGCCCCGCCGGAGAGCGTCTGCTGGGTGCGGCGCATGAGATCGTGAAGCAGATGCGGCAGTGCGAGCGCGATGTGGCGCGCATCGCGGAGGGGAAGGCCGGGCAGCTCCGCATCGCGGTGGAGTGCCACTCGTGCTTTGACTGGCTGATGCCCGCGATGGATGAATTTCGCATCGCGTGGCCGGAGGTGGAGATGGATCTGGTCTCCGGCTTCCAGCCCGACCCCACCGGGCTGCTGATCGAGAATCAGGCCGATCTCGTCATTGTCTCCAAAGCGCCGCCACGCGAGGACGTCGTTTATCATCCGCTCTTCCGCTACGAGGTGCTGGCGCTGCTGGCGCACCAGCACCCGCTGACGCGCAAGAGCCACCTGACCGCGCAGGATTTTGCCAAGGAGACGCTCATCACCTACCCCATCCCGGATGACCGCATTGACCTGGTGAGGGAGGTCCTGGCCCCGCTGGGAGTGAACCCCGTGCGGCGCACCGCCATGCTGACGGTGGCGATCTTGCAGCTCGTGGCCAGCCAGCGCGGGGTGGCCGCCATGCCCGGCTGGGCCGTGCAGCCCTATCTGGAGCGCAACTACGTGGCCCACCGCCCGGTGAGAAAGAGCGGCCTCTTTTCCCAGCTGAATGCCGCCACCACTCGCACCCTGGCGGGCACGGCGTACATGCGTGAATTCATCGCCACGATGAAGAAGGTGAGTTTTGACAGCCTGAAGGACATCACGGCTGTGTCGGCGGATGGGAGGTGATGGGCGGGGCATGAGCCATCACCGCCGTGTGTTGGCGGGCAGGACACGCAGCCACGCAAAAAGAGGATGACTATTAGCCGTGAATCATCTAAAAAGTCACCTTATTATTCCGTCCTCAGCTGTGTCCCAGTTTCTCCGGCTTGTGAAAATACCCTTGATCGTGCTGCTTGCAGGCTTCTCCGGCCTGGCTGCACCGCTCCAGGCCAAAAGCCTGAAGGAGACGCGCACGGCGGCGGAGCAGGGAGATCCGGAGGCGCAGTGCGCCATGGGGCTGCGCTGCGCGAAAGGGAACGGCGTCCGCCAGGACGAGGCGGAGGCGGTGGAGTGGTTTCGCAAGGCGATCACCAAAGGCCATGTGGAGGCGCAGAGGCAGCTCGGCATGTGCTACCTGCTGGGCAAGGGGGTGCCGCAGGATGCCGCAGAGGCCGTGAAGTGGCTGCGGCTGGCGGCGGCGCAGGACCATGTGGCGGCCATGAAGCAGCTGGGTGTCTGCTACACCCTGGGCTCCGGCGTGACGAAGGACCTAGCCGAAGGCGTGAAGTGGCTGCGCCAGGCGGCGGAGCATGGCGATGCAGATGCGCAGATGGAGCTGGGGCTGGCTTATTTTGACGGCGAGGGGGTGGCGCAGGATGCCGCTGAGGCGGTGAAGTGGTTTCGTAAAGCTGCCGAGCAGGGAGATCTCAATGCACAGAAGCTCCTCGGCACCACCCTGCTCCAGGGCCTGCGTGTGCCGCAGGACTTGCGCGAGGCGGTGAAGTGGTTCCGCAAAGCGGCGGAAAAAGGCGACCCCGAAGGCCAGATGATGCTGGGCCTGGCCCACACTGCGGGCACGGGCGTGCCGCTGGACCTGAAAATGGCGGCCGCTCTGCTGAGAAAGGCGGCGGACCAGGGCTACGCCCCGGCACAGCTCGAGCTGGGCATGAGCTACATGATCGGCTCCGGTGTGCCACAGGACGCGGCCCAGGCCCTGAGCTGGTTTCACAAGGCGGCGGAGCAGGGAAACCCCCAGGCGCAGACGAAGCTGGCGGCTGCCTACTTTGAAGGCACCGGCGTGGAGCGCAACACCGCCGAGGCCGCCGCCTGGTTCCGCAAGGCGGCGGACCAGAACTACCCCCTCGCCCAGTTTGGGCTGGGCGGCTGCTATTTGCGCGGAGAGGGCGTGACCCAGAATGTGGCCGAGGCTGTGAGGCTTTTCCGCGCTGCTGCAGACCAGGGCAATTCCGACGGACAGTTTGCCCTGAGCATGATGTATGAGAAGGGTGAGGGCGTGGACAAACAGCTCGTGCAGGCCCTGAAGTGGTGCCGCCTTGCTTCGAGGCAGGGGCATGAGATCGCCTTCCTCCACCAGGCCACGCTGGAGGCCTCCATGACGCGGGAGCAGGTCATCGAAGCTGTGCGTCTGGAGCACGAGTGGAGGCCGTCAAAGTAGGCTGCCGCCGCGCCCCGGCCGATCTTCCGCTGTGGCGGAAGTTTTGTGCACAGGTGACGTTTACAGGCAGAGTTCATAGACAGCTCAGGGTGCGGCACCACGCCCACCCCGCTGCCCCATGAGCCCGCGACCACACGCCACCACCACTGCCATGAGCGATGACTCCGAAGATCCCAGCAAGGACGCGGCACACACGCCTCAGCCCATGCCGGAGCAGGATTCTGGCAGCAGCTCCACCCTCGGCGCGGTGCTCTCCTTTGCCTGCCTCATCCTGCTGGCCTTCATCCTGCGCTTGGCCGTACCCAACGAGGACAATGCCATCGAGCTTGGCGTCCTGCTCATCGCCGTGGGCTTTGCGCAGATCTGGCTGATCTTCAATTTCCTGAAGTCGTTCCGGAAATGACCGCGTGGTGCTGCTTTGCCATGAAAGGGCGTGGCTTTGCGCCGTAGTGTCTGGCGCATGTTTTCCACTTCACGCATTCTCTCGCTGGCTCTGGCCCTCGCGCTCACGGCTTCTGCCTCCGCCAAGGAACCCTTCAAGCCCAATCTCGGCCCGGAGCTCCCGCGCATCACCGTCACCTGCGGCGATGTGACGCTGCTGCTGCGCCAGGCCTCGCAGTGGACGCCCGGGCGCATCGACTTTCGCGGCAGCGCCATGACGACGGAGAGCAGCGCCTACGGCACCGTGTTCTCCTTTCCGGACGTCGGCTTCATCGGCACCGCACATCTGGAAAACGAGCCCGAAAAACTGCAGTCGCTCGCCTTCTGCCTCGATGACAAACGCGTGGAGGCACCCACGGCGGAGCTGAAGGGCGGCGCCTTCCGGCTGGAGCGCACATCGCGCATCCGCGCCTTTGACCTCACCAACGTCACCGAGATCAAGGACCACCGCCTGTATGAAACCACCACCGTGCATACGGACGAGGCCGTGCCGCTGAAGCTGGTGTACCACTTCATGCACGCCTGGCGGCCCACGGTCAGCGCCTTCCTCGCAGGCAGCGACGCCATGCCAGAAACTGCCATCTCCGGCCCGCTGCGCGACGACGCCGAGGTGGCGCGAAAATTCTACATCAACCAGCGCGTGGACTGGATGGCCGTGTACGAGCCGCAGAGCGGGCAGTACGCCGTGTGCCGCCTGCTGCAGGCCCCGGAGCAGGGCGGCCACATCTCCACCATCTGGAATGTGCCGCCCACCTACCGGAAATATTACCTCAAGTGCTTTGAGGGCAAGACCGTGCCTGCCGGATTCACCGGCACCTGGCGCATGGTTACCGCCTTTGGCAGCAGCCCGCCGGAGCAGTGGGAGGCCGGCGCACGCGCGCTGGCGGCGGAGCTGAAAAACGGGAAGTAAATCCTTCGCGAGTTTGCGGGCGCGGAGAACGTTGAGAATGCTTCATGCGTACTCTCACCGCCGCACTGCTTTTTGCCCTTGCCTTGAACTCTGCCGCCGAGGAGCGGCCTGATCTGCCTCTCGCGGACATTTCAGGAGACAAGGACCGCCAGACCATCATCGCCCAGGGGACGGAGGACGTCTATCAGGGGCACCCGACGACCACGCTGATGCCGGATGGCAAAACGATCCTCTGCGTATGGTGCATCAACCACGGCGGTGCCGCAGGCCCCATGGCGCGCAGTGCTGACGGCGGCGTGACGTGGACGCGGATCGACGAACTCCTGCCACCCGGTTACAAGACCCATCTGAACTGCCCCAGCATCTACCGCATGACGGATCCGGTCGGCAAGGAGCGCACGTGGGTGTTTTCCGCCGCGAAGGGCACGCGCAAAGGCCCCGGCATGCCCAGTATCATGAGCGAGGATGGCGGTGCCACTTGGAAGGAGATGCCGCCGCTCGGCTTTCCCTGCGTGATGACTTTCAGCAGCATCGTGCGGCTCAAGGATGGCGCTTACCTCGGCCTCTACCACCGGGGCCCCGGTGGTGCAGACAAGCCCCCGCTGGAAGTGCTGCAAACGATCACCGCAGACGGTGGTTTCACCTGGAGCGAGCCGCAGGTCGTCGCGGCGGTGCAGGGAAAGAACCCCTGTGAACCTTTTGTCTTTCGCTCTCCCGACGGTGCCGAACTCTGCTGCCTGATGCGCGAAAACACGCACAAGGAGCGCAGCCTCATGATGTTCAGCCACGATGAGGGCAAGACATGGTCCGCGCCGGTGAACACGCCCTGGGGTCTCACCGGAGACCGCCATGCTGGCGTCTTCACGAAAGACGGCCGCATGGTGGTGGCCTTCCGTGATCAGGCGCTCAACAGCCCGACCAAAGGCCACTTCGTCGCGTGGGTGGGAACTTATGATGACATCAAGAATCACAAGCCCGGCCAGTACCGCATCAAGCTGCTTCACAGCTACGCCGAACGTGTCGGCGACTGCGGCTATCCCGGCATGGAGCTGCTGCCAGACGGCACCATCGTCGCCACCACCTACATCAAGATCGCGCCGGGCAAGGAGAAGAACTCCGTCGTGAGCGTGCGCTTCAATCTGAAAACCACCGACGCCCTCGTGATGCCATGAAAGCCATTGCCGCTGCGTTTCTCACACTCTCGTCACTGCATGCAGCGGATGCCGTTCTCGTGGAAGACGGCCAGCCGCGTGCGGAGATCATCATCGCGGAAAACCCCACGCGCATGCAGCGGGTCGCAGCGCAGGAGTTTCGCACGAACGTGGAGAAGATCAGCGGCGCGCGCCTGCCCATCCTCACGCAGCCGAGCGGGAAGGCGGTGAAGGTTTTTATTGGAGAGAGCCCATTGAATCCCGCAAAGGCGGAGGGCTTGAAGGATGGCGCGTATCGCATGCAGTCAGGTGCTGACTGGCTGGCGCTGGTGGGGGATGACAGCGACTTCGTGCCCACGGAGCCCTGGGCGAAGAGCAACAGCGACATCCCACGTGCGCAGGCGGAGTTTCAGAAGATCGTCGGCGCGCCGTATGGCATGCCCAATCCCGGGTTGTACAAAAACCGCCTGCGCCTGCCCGGAGACACCGGCAAGCCCGACGGAGCCACCACCGCCAAGAACGAGACGCTGGACATCTGGGGGCTGGACGAGCGTGGCAGCTTCAATGCGGTGACGGCGTTCTTCTACAAGCTGGGCGCACGCTGGTACCTGCCGGGAGAACTTGGCGAGGTGATGCCAGCGATGAAGACCCTCGCCCTGCCAAAGCTCGATGAGACCGTGCAGCCGGACTTTCCGCTGCGGCAGTTCAACTTTCGCTTTTCCACGGCGGGCTATGACACGGCGATGTGGATGATGCACCTCGGCACGCGCAACGACGACCGCTGGCTCATCGCCCACGGCATGGATGGCATGACGGGGAATGACGCCACCTTTGCCGCGCACCCGGAGTGGTTTGCCCTCTACGGCGGCAAGCGTGACTACCGGTCTGGAGACAGCAAGAACCAGCTCTGCTACTCGAATGACGAGCTCTTCCGCGAGACGGTGCGCTACGCCCGTACCCTGCTGGACACCTACCCGGTCCATTCCGTCTCCATCATGCCGCCGGACGGCTACACCGCCATCTGCCAGTGCGAGAAGTGCAAAGGCAAGGACTCGCCCGAGCGCAACGAGCGCGGCCTGCTGAGCGACTACGTGTGGGATTTCGTGAACCGCGCGGCGAAGGAGATCGCGAAAACGCACCCCAAAGCCAAGGTGCTGAACTGCGCCTACGGCGTGTACACGCTGCCGCCGCTGAAGATCGACAAGCTGGAGCCCAACGTGGTCGTCTGCATCGTGGGCGGTCGCCGCCCGCTGAACAAGGCCGCCCGCAAGAGTGATGCAGATTCGGCTCCGGAGACCCTGCGCGCGGCCTGGGCGGAGAAGACGGACAATCCGCTTCTGATCTTTGAAAACTACCCCTTCACCGACCGCGGCTGGTACCTGCCATTCTATGCGCCGCATGTGCTGGGAGATTCGGTGAACGCGACCAAGGGCATCTCGCAGGGGGAGGACATCTGGCTCTCCGCGCGGCAGGATTTCAAGGAGGTGGGCATCGGCTTCAATCACTTCATGGTCTACTTCACCGCACGCATGTACTGGGGCGGCAGGAATGCGGATGCAGATGCGATGTTTCGCGAGTACTGCCGGCTGTTCTACGGCCCCGCCGCGCAGGAGATGCAGGACTTCTTCATCTTCTGCGAGGCGCACTGGAGCGCCATGGAGGACGACAAGGCGCAGGCGGATGCCGCGCTGGCGCTCTTTGCCAAAGCGCAGGCCAAGGCCGATGCCGCCAGCGTGCATGGAAAACGCATCGCCCTAGTCGATGACTTCCTCAAGGGCCTGCGCATGAAGTCCCAGCAGCTCGGCCAGCAGCGCGGACCGGTGCCCATCGTGCGGCTCGTGGGAGACGCGAAGGACATCGTGATCGACGGCAAACTCGACGACGCCTACTGGCAGAACTGCCCTGCCGCAGCCACCGGCAAACTGCGCGAGCTGCAGACGGGTCGCGTGCCCGCCTTTGGCACCACGTACAAAACGGGCTGGCAGGGGAACAATCTCTACTTTGCCATCCGCTGCGACGAGCACCCCGGCGACAAGCCGAACAACACCGCCACGCGGGACGATGACCAGGCGCTCTGGCATGGCGATGCCGTGGAGATCGAGCTCGCCACCGAAACGCACTCGTACTACCAGATCGCCATCAGCCCGGCGGGGCACATCGTGGACCTGGACCGTGGCGCAGCCCGCGACCGCTGGTTTGAGTGGGATGCCAAGGCGGAGGTGGCCACGCACATCGCGGAGGATCACTGGACCGTGGAAATCCGCATCCCCGTGACGCAGGATGAAAACGATCCGCTGCATCAGGTCATCGGCCGTGAGCCCACGCCGAGCCTGCCGTGGCACATCAATGTGTGCCGTCAGCGCATTCGTGAAGACGGCCAGGAGCTCAGCGCACTCTCGCCCACCGGCACGGAGGGCTTTCATGAGCCGATGAAGTTTGCGCATTTCTACCATGGCAACTCGCGCGCGTTTCCAGAAGACCCCACGGTCACAGACTTCGCTCTCGGCTTCCGTGATGCCACGCAAAAGCGCAAGGCGGACGCCTTCCTCGCGCTGGCGGAAGGAAAGATCACCGATTTCCAAAAAGCCGCCGCGCTGGAGCAGGCGGCACTCTACAGCCGTGCCGAGGCCGCGCCGACCATCGAGCGCATTCCCGTGGAGGCGGTGAAGAAAGCCGCGCAGATGCAGTACCTGCTCACGGTCGGCAAAGCGCCGGAAGTCATCGCACAGTTTGAGAGCGAGGATTTTGACAAGTGGCCCTTCTGGAAGCGCGGCGCGGGCTATCACGCACGCGGGTACGCCTATTCCATCGTCAAGCAGGGAGACAAGGCCGAGGCGGACCTCAGCGCCGCGCTGCCCTGGACCAGCGAGCCGCGCACGCGCGATGCCGTCCTGCTGGCTCTCGGCCAAAACCGTGAACGCAACCTGCACGACGACGCGCAGGCCCTCGCCGCGTATCAGGCCATCGTGGCGGATCGTGCACACATCGGCGGTGCGGATGAGTACGGTGCGCTGCAGGGCATCGCCCGCATCCTGACCCACCAAGGCAGATATGACGATGCCATGGCGGCCCTGAATCGAGCAGAGCCGGAGAAACTCAAAGGCGTGTGGCGGGACAACATCCAGAGATCCATCGACGAAGTGCAGAAGGCGCGCGGTCGTTGATGGCACCGGCCGCATTGAAGCAGCCTAGTTCCTGCGGAACTGGTAAAGCTCCGCAGCAGCCAGCGGTATGGACGCCGCGTAGCGGGTCCTTGTTCCGCAGGAACAAGGTTACTTCTTTTCCAGCGGCATCAGCTCGATCTTGCGAAACCACACGGGCTGGCCCTCCGCCTGCAGCGCGATGTGCCCGTAGCCCAGCATCACATCGCCACCTGCTTCGACGATGTCGCTCGCAGGCGCGATCTTGCAGGCGGCATCGAGTTGCGGGCGCTGGTAGCGCAGGACCTCCACGCCGTTGATGCGGTGGATGATTTCGTCATTGCCGCGCACCTCGACCTCCGCGCGCACCCACTCCTTAGCAGGAAACGTCGGCGCACTGGATTTGACGATGTGCTTGGTGATCAGCTCCCCGCCCATCTCCACGTGCGTGCCGGGTGTGCAGAGGTTGCCGGTGGAGCGCGGGCCTTTGCCTTCATCGGCCAGGAACTGCATTTCCAGGCTGGAGGGAAAGCCCTGGTCAAAGCGCATGCTCTGCGGCGGCTGGGCGTGGAGCATGACGCCGCTGTTGAGGTTCACATACTTCGGCGCGTCCGCCATCATCGCGCCGGTGAAGCGGTACTCCAGACGCAGGATGTAGTGGGAGTAGGCCAGATTGGTGAAGAGGTGGCCGTACTGCTGGTCAAATTTGTCGTAGCCGTCGTAGCTCACTTTCAGGATGCCGTCCTCCACACGGAAGGTGTTGGCGTAGTTTTCCCCCAGCGGGCGCTTGGCGATCTTGATCGTCCAGCCGCTGAGGTCCTTGCCATTGAAAAGCGGGATCCATTTCGGCTCATCGGCAGCAGCGGTCAGGCAGAGCACAGCGAGCAGGAAGGCGGGGAGTAGGCGGATCATGCCACGCATCTTGGCGGGTGGTGGCGTGCTTTCCAATCAGAACCTTTCAGCACCTGGAGGCTGAAAATTTTGCATAAAAACGCACGCTTCATTCGACGCCCCGCGAAGTGCCGCTAGGATCGCCGGATGGACACACAATGGACAGACAAGATCGTCATCGTCACCGGAGGTGGCGGCGGCATGGGACAGAGCGCGGCAAAGCGGTTTGCAGACGCCGGCGCAAAGACGTTTATTTTTGGACGCACGCTGGAATCGCTGCAGGCCACGGCCGCCCTCTCGCCGAACATCGTCTCCATCGTGTGCGACGTGGCGGACTCCGCCAGCGTGGCCGCCGCCGTGGCGCAGGTGCTCCAGCACGGGCCCATCGTCGCGTTGATCCACACCGCCGGCATCAACACTCCGGACCGCTTCATGGCGCATGCCGACCCCTCCAAGCTGGCCAGCGAGGCAAGCTGGCGCAGCGTGATGGACGTGAACGTGATGGGCGTGGTGAACATGATCCAGGCCGTGTCCAAGCCCATGGCCGAGAATGGTGGCGGCAAGATCGTGGTCGTCTCCTCCACCGCCGGGCATGGCTACGACTCGTTTGCCGGCGTGCCTTACACCGCCAGCAAGTGGGCCGTGCACGGCCTGCTCTTCACCGCCCGCATGCAGCTCAGCGCGCATGGCATCGTGCTTTCTGAATACGCACCCGGAGAGGCCCTCACGCCGCTGGTGGAAAAGCGCCCGGTGAAGCCCACCGCCGAGCACCGCAGCGCCATGATTCATACCGACGACTGCGCCAATTCGCTCTTCTTCATCGCATCGCAGGCGCACTGCATGAGCATCATCCAGCTCCCCGCCTACCAGCCCTTTGGCGGCATGCCGCCGCAGATCACCGCACCGTGGCTGGCGGGGCTGGACATCGGGCCGAAGAAGTAAAGTGATGCAGGCACTCTTGCCTGCAATCCGAGCCACCCAGGACGTTCGTTGCAGGCAGGAGTGCCTGCATCACTTCCCGGCACACATCGCTGAAAAGAACGTACGCCATCCGCGTTCACAGCGGTCTCATGCTCCGTATCCTCCTCTGCCTCTGCGTCTTTCTCGCTTTTTTGCCCGCTGTCTTTGCAGCAAAGCCAAACCTCCTCATCATCACCGCTGATGACATGAGCTGCGATTCCGTGGGCGTTTACGGCTGCAAGCTCAAGGACACCACGCCGAATATGGACCGGCTGGCGGCGCAGAGCCTGCGCTTCAACTACGCCCACACCGTCGTGGGCAACTGCATGCCCTCGCGCAATGTCATGTGGTCCGGCAGATACCCGCACAACAACCGCATCGAAGGCTTCAGCCCCATTCCTAAAGACAGCAAGGACTACCCCGTGCTCGGAGACCTCGTGAAGGAGGCCGGTTACTTCACGGGCATCCGCCACAAGGTCAGCCATTCCACTCCCTACTCCCCCTTTCCGTGGGATCTCGTGCTTGGAGATGAAAAACATGACGACGCCAAAAACGCCGCCTCCTGGGGCAAGGCCATGACCACCGGCATCGCGGCCGCAAAGAAAGCCGGCAAGCCCTTCTGCCTGCTGCTCAACATCGCCGACCCGCACAAGCCCTTCTACGCTGAGGGCAACAAAGGCCAGACCATTCCTGACAAAAACGTGCCTTCGCGCGTCTTCACCCCCGAGGAGGTTCCCGTGCCCGGCTTCCTGCCAGACGACCCCGTCGTGCGCAAGGAGCTCTCCCACTACTACTCCAGCGTGCGCCGTGCGGACGATGGCGTGGGTGCCATCCTCGCCGCGCTCAAAGACTCAGGTGAGGATGAAAACACCATCATTGTTTTCCTCTCCGACCACGGCATGCCGCTCCCCTTTGCCAAGACGCAGCTCTACCACCACAGCACGCGCACGCCGCTCATGATCCGCTGGCCCGGCGTCACCCAGCCCGGCGGCGTCGATGACGAGCACATGATCTCCACTGTCGATCTCCTGCCCACCCTCCTCGACATGCTCGGCATCGCCTCGCCCGGCGGCTTTGACGGCAGTTCCTTTGCCGCCGTGCTCAAAGGAGAAAAGCAGCCGCAGCGCACCATGATCTTCAAGGAGCACAATGAAAACTCCGGCGGGCAAAACACCCCCATGCGCGCCGTGCAGACCAAGGACATGGTTTACATCTTCAGCCCCTGGTCCAACGGCAAACGCATCATGACCGGCGCCACCAATGGCACCTCCACCTGCCGCCAGATGCGCGTTCTCGCAAAGACCAACGAGCAGATCGCCGCCCGCATCGACCTCTTTGATCACCGCGTGCCCGAGGAAGCGTACGATGTGAGCTACGACCCCGATGCGCTGACCAATCTCATCGCCAAGCCCGAGCACGCCACGCAGGTGGCCGCCCTGGAAAAGGCCATGGAGGAATGGATGGTGAAAACCAAGGACCCGCTGCTCGAAGTCTTCCGCCATCGCCAGGACCCCGCCGTGCGCGAAAAGCTTATGCTGGAGCTGGAAGGCAAGCAGATGACCAAGAAGGAGCGCATCGCCGCCAAGCAGGCCGCCAAGATGCAGAGCAGGCCCGCTGCAAAGCCCGATCCCTTCATCGCTCTCGTCGTGCCGGATTCCGTCACGCCAGGACAGAAGGCCACGGTCAAACTTACCCATCACTTCCCCGCCGACCTCGGAGAGAAGCCTGTGCAGGTGACACTTAAAGGCGGCGACAACAGCCGCATCCAGCGCAAGGAAGTCAAAGCCCGCGGAGACGGCATCATCGAAGTCACCTTCGACATCCCCGCCACCCTCCCCGGAGACAAAGCCATCTTCGCCGCCCTCGTCGGCAGCAACATCAAGGATGCATTGCAGCATTTGCAGGCGAAGCCGATTCCTGTTAAAACCCAATAATGCCGCTCAAAATTCTGGTGATCGCCGATGACGACTCTCAACTTGGAGCACTCGACAATCCTCAGCCCGACATTCTGATTTCCTGTGGTGATCTGCTCGAAGGAACCATCCTTCGAATCGCCCGCCACTATGGAGCCCGGCATATTCTAGCCGTCCGGGGAAACCACGACTCTGCGGCTCCGTTTCCAGATCCAATCATTGATCTGCATCTCAAGACCGTCACCCTTGAAGGCGTCACATTCGGAGGCTTTGCAGGCGCATGGCGCTACAAGCCTGTCGGCCATCACCTCCATGAACAATGGGATGTGGCCTCGGCCATGAGCGGTTTCAAACCCGTGGATGTTTTTGTCGCACACAACTCTCCTGCGGGCATTCACGAACGCGACACGCATGTGCATCAGGGGTTCGGTGCTTTTCGAGATTACATCGATCGCGCAAAACCCCAGCTCTTCATCCACGGACATCAGCACCTCGATTCAATGACAGTGCGCGGTCAGACAACAATTCTGGGTGTCTATGGCGAAAAGCTTGTCTCCGTCGAAGACGGCTGTTGAAAACAAAGCTAACAGCGGGCGTTCAGATTCAAATCATGTCCTTGGCTTTCCATCGCTTTCTTCTTCTGCTCCTGGCAGGCACCGCAACCGCCGCCGACCTCTCCGTCGCGAATTACCCCTCCATCCAGGAGGCGCTGAATGCGAACCCGAACCGCATGCTGTTTGTACCTGCGGGGGATTATGTGATCAACGAGAAGATCCGCATCCGGGGCGAACGCAGCGGGTTGTTCGGGCCGGGGCGCATCATTCAGCAGAGCTCTGACCAGCCGATCATCGAAATCGAAAACGCGAATGGGGCGGAGGTTCGTGATCTGACTCTCACGAGGCCGGAGGGAAAGATGGAGACGAAGAGCGAGGGCATCATCGCCCTCAAGTGCCGTGATCTCGTGATCGAAAACGTGCGCGTGATCGACAACCGTACGCGCTCCAGCGTGATCGAGGTCCGGGAGTGCCGGGATGCGCGCATCAGCCGCTGCCTCGTGCGCAACTACATGCGAGTGAGCATAGACGACCGCACCCAGAGCAAGGACTGGGGCTACGCCTTCAACTGCACCGACGGCACCGGCATCAATGTAACCTACAGCATCGGCACGCTCGTGGAGGGCAATCGCGTCATTGAGGACAACTTCGTCCCCACTCCGGAAGTGAAGGCCCAATACAAGCTGGGCGATTACGTGAAGAAGAACGCCGTCAAAGGCACCATCATGAACCAGCAGGCTTGGGACTCCAACTACACCGACGCCTGGCAGCAGGGCTCCGGCATCGTGATCAACGCCCCGGAGGTGAATGACCTGACGCGCGTCATTGGCAACCACATCGAGAACGCTGCGCAGGGTTTGGACATCCACGCCGACCACGTCATCGTCTCGCAGAACATCATCACCAATGCCTTCATCGGCATGAAGGCCATGCACGGCTCGCGCAATGTGCTCATCACCGGCAATCAGTTCGTGCGCAACTCCCTCTGGGCCATCGGCCTTATGCCCGGTGCTGCTGCCCATCCCGCCACCGATGACAAACCCGAAAACGCCGACGGTGGCTCCATCATCTCCAACAACATCATCTCCGACTTCGGCTACGGCGACGCCCACTGGATCTGGGGCGATGAGCGCTCCCCTTTCAAGTTCGACACCGGCCAGCAGCCCGATGATCCGCCGCTCACGGACGTCGTCATCACCAGCAATGTCATCCACGCCCTCGGCAAGCCGCGCTACAAATTCGCCGTCATCATCCCCGGCGGGCCGAATGCACCGCGCGGTCTGCATTTCTCAAACAACCTGTTTCATGCAGGCACCCACGGCGTGTGCAATCAGGAGCTGCCGGAGTGAGCTAGCGCCTGTATTCGCTGAACCGCACCTTCAGCGAATCCTCCACCTGCTTGAGCTGCCACTTTTCCTTGGGGTCGAGCAGCGCGAGGGACATGCCCTTCTTCCCGGCGCGGGCGGTGCGGCCGCTGCGGTGGGTGTAGTATTCCATCTGCTCCGGGAGCTGGTGGTGGATGACGAAGGAGAGCTCCGCCACGTCGATACCGCGTGCGGCCACATCGGTGGCCACCACAAACTGCACGCGCTGCTTTTTGAAGGCGCGCATCACCTTGTCGCGCTCCTTCTGCATGAGGTCTCCTTCCAGCACGCCCACGGGCAGGCCCAGACCCACAAGCTCCTCGTGTAGCTCACGTGCGCCCGCCTTGGTGCGGCAGAAAATGATGCCTCGACGGTCCTTCTGGCGTTGGAGAAAATCGAAAATGAAGGCGGTCTTTTTGTCACGCGGGCAGATGACGTAGCGGTGGTCGATGTCGGGATTGACCACGTTGCTCTGATCGATCTGGATCCGGTGCGCGGTGGCGGACATGTAGCCTCGGATGAGCTCCTGAATGCCCCCGGGAAAGGTAGCTGAGAAGAGCCAGGTGCTGCGGCGCATGGCCGCCAGCTTGAGGATCTCGGTGAGCTGCTTTTTGAAGCCCATGCTCAGCATCTCGTCCGCCTCGTCGAGCACGACGTAGCGCACAAACTCCAGCGTGAGGGCATCACGCTCCAGCAGGTCGATCAGTCTTCCGGGGGTGGCCACCACGATGTGGGTGGGACGCTGCAGCGCCTCGGCCTGGCGGTCGATCTTGTCCCCGCCGCTGATGACTTCGACGAAGGTCTTTTGCGGTGCGTACTTGGTGAAGCGGAAAAGCTGCTTGCCGATCTGCTTGGCCAGCTCACGCGTGGGTGCGAGCACGAGCGCCTGGATGTCGCGGTGCTTGGGGTTCACCTTGGTGAGCAGCGGCAGGCCAAAGGCGGCGGTCTTGCCGGTGCCGGTCTGCGCCTGGGCGATGAGGTCGCCGCCGTTTTCCATGAGGAAGGGGATGGCCTTCTGCTGCACCTCCGTAGGCGTGACGATGCCCAGCTCCTCCAGGGCACGAAGCATCTCTGTGGGGACTCCGAGGGCGGCAAAAGGATGGGGCGTTTCTGACATCCCATGCTCTCCATCACAATGGGGTGAATTGCCAGCGGAATGAAACATGGAGAAATTTGAAGGGAGAAGCGCGTTGCTTCAGCATTCCACCCCTCATGAAGTCTTTGCCCCTGTTTTTTTTCATCCTGCTCCTCAGCCACGCATTTTTGTCAGCGGCAGAGAAGCCCGTTACGCTCTGGCCAGATGGAGCGCCCGGAGCTCTGGGCACGGCGGCAAGGGACATCCCCACGCTGACGCCTTACGTGCCTGCCAAGGCCGGCGGCGCGGCCATGCTGCTGATCCCGGGCGGCAGCTACTCGGGCATCTATGAGGGGCAGGCGGAGCCGTTTGCGCTCTGGCTGAATGAGCAGGGCATCACCGCCTTTGTGCTGCGCTACCGGCTGGGCAGCGCGGGCTACCGCTACCCGGCGCAGCTGCAGGATGCCGTGGAGGCCATGCGGCAGATTCGGGGAAATGCTGACAAGTGGAAGATCGATCCGAAGCGCATCGGCGTGATGGGATTCTCCGCGGGCGGGCATCTCACCTCCACGCTGATCAACCGGCCTGAGGACGGCGAGATCGAGGGGCGCACTCCCACTGTGAGCGCGAGGCCGGATCTGGCGATCCTGTGCTACCCTGTGATCAGCATGATCACCAAGCCGCATGCGACCTCGCGCAAGATGCTGATCGGGGATAAGCCGACCGAGGCACTCGTGCGCCAGACCTCCAGCGAGCTGCAGGTGCGCCCCGGCCTGCCGCCGTGCTTTCTCTGGCACACGGCGGAGGACAAGCTGGTGCCTGTGGAGCACGCGCAGCTCTATGCCGCCGCGCTGCATCAAAACGGCATTCCTCATGAGCTCCACCTCTACCAGCATGGCGACCACGGCACCGGCCTCATCGGCACACAGCACCCATGGTTTGCGGATCTGGTTTACTGGCTGAAGGCGCAGAAATGGATCTCTGAACGCTGAGCGCAACTCACTGACACAAATCTTCAGGCTCCACGTTCCCTTTTGAGCATGAAGTCTGTCCTCATCAGCCTCGCCCTTCTGACTCTCCACACGGCCGCCGCCGTGAAGCCCAACTTTGTGTGGATCATCGCGGATGACATGTCTCCCGATATCAGTGCCTATGGGCTGCAGGAGGTGAGTACGCCGAATCTCGACCGGCTGGCGGCGGAGGGGCGGCGCTACACGCGGGCCTACGCCACAGCGCCGGTGTGCAGCGCCTCGCGCTCTGCCTTCATTTTGGGGTGCTATCAAACCACGACGGGGCTCCACCCGCACGATGCGGAAAATCCCCAGCCGCTGCCCGCGCCCTACCAGCACCTGCCGGGCATGCTGCGAGAGGCAGGCTGGTTTGTGACGAATGCGGCGGCGCCCGGAACGGTGCGGAATGGGCGGCCTGTGACCAAGGCCAAGACACACTACAATTTTGCCCACGATCCGGCAAAGATGTACGATGGCGGCGACTGGCGGAAGCGCGCACCGGGGCAGCCGTTTTTTGCGCAGTTTCAGATCACCGAGCCACACCGGCCGTTCCCGATTCCTGAGCAGTATGATGAGGCCAAGCTGAAGGCCATCCAGCTCCCGCCGAACTATCCGGAGCATCCCCTGGTGCGGCGCGACTGGTACGCCTACCAGCGCAGCGTGGAGGTGGTGGACCAGAGAGTGGGCTTCATCCTTGACCAGCTCAAAGAAGAGGGTGTGCTGGACGACACCATCGTCATGTTTTTTGCCGATCACGGGCGGCCCATGCCCTGGGGCAAGCAGTGGCTGAATGTCGAAGGGCTGCAAGTGCCGCTGATCCTGCGCGGGCCCGGAGTGGCGGCCGGCATGGTGGAGGAGCGGCTGGTGAGCCTGATTGATCTCGCACCCTCCATGCTGCAGCTCGCAGGCCTGCCGGTCCCGCCGTGGATGGAGGGAAAGGCCATTCTGGGCGCTGACTTCCCACAGCGCAGCAGGCTCTTTGCCGCGCGCGACCGCTGCGGCGATGCCATGGACCGCATCCGTGCGGTGATCGAGCCGGACGCGCTGTTTGTGCGCAATTTTCAGCCCTCGCGCTCGCACCTGAACTGGTCCGGCTACAAAGAATACAGCTATCCCGGCATGCCGCTGCTGCGTGTGCTGAGCAAAGAAGGAAAGCTCAATGAGCTGCAGGCCGCATGGCTCACCCCGCGGCGCGAAGCATTAGAATACTACGATCTCAAGGCCGACCCGCAGACGCTGCACAACATGGCCAAAAATCCCAAGGTGGCAGACCGCATCGCCAGCATGCGCAGTGCCCTGGACACCTGGATCAACACCAGCCCGGACCGTGGTGCTCAGGGCGACCCGCCCACAGAGCCGCCGCTCAGCGAGATTCAGCGCTCCAAGCGCCTGGAATACGAGCGCATTTGGAAAGGACGTGTGAAAAAAGGCCAGCCCAGCGATGCCGAGCGCGTGGCCTGGTGGGAGAAGAGCTACGGCGTCCCTTTAGACGCGCGCATTCCCTGATCTCCGGCGGAAGATTGGCGCTGAGGGCTTCGTTCGCAGAGGTTCATGAAATCTGTTTTTGTCCTGCTGTCCTCCCTCTGCCTGGCTGCCTCTGCGGCAGACAGGCCAAACATCCTCTTTCTGTTTTCCGATGACCAGCGCTACGACACCCAGAGCTGTGCCGGGCACCCCATCGTGCAGACGCCCACGGTGGACAGCCTTGCCGCACAGGGCGTGCGCTTCAGCAATGCGCATGTGACCACGGCCGTGTGCTGGGTCAGCCGTGCGGTGGTGCTCACGGGGCAGTGGGCGCGCTCTCATGCGCAGCGGGATGCCATCCCTACCGTGAAGCCGGAGGCTCTGGCCACGATGTATCCCGTGCTTTTGCGCGCCGCAGGGTATCGCACCGGGCACTTTGGCAAGTGGCACATGATCTCCCCGCAGGGCTTCAAGCCGCAGGATCAATATGACGAGTATGAGGCCATCGGGAGGAATCCGTATATCAAGACGATGCCGGACGGCAGCAAGCGGCACGAGACCGACATCGTATGCGACAAGGGCATCGAGTTCATCAAATCACAGCCGAAGGACAAGCCCTTCGCGCTGAACCTGTGGTTCAACGCCGCGCATGCGGAGGACAACGACCACCGCCCGGGCATCGGCCTGTATCCGTGGCCGCAGTCCACCGACGGCATGTATGAGGACCGCTCCATCCCGCCGGCGCGTCTGGGAGATCCGGCCATCTACGAGGCACATCCGCAGTTTCTCAAAGACTCGATCAACCGCGAGCGCTGGTACTGGGGCTACGACACGCCGGAGAAGTACGAGATCAATGTGCGCGCCTACTACCGCATGATCAGCGGCATCGACAAGGCCATCGCACGCGTGCTCGCCGCGCTGAAGGAGGCCGGTCTGGCAGAAAATACCATCATCGTGTATTCTGGAGACAACGGCTACTACCTGGGAGACCGCGGCTTTCAGGGCAAGTGGTCGCACTATGAGGAGTCGCTGCGCGTGCCGATGATCGTCTATGACCCTCGTGTGCCGAAGGAAAAGCGCGGACGTGTGCTGGATGAGCTGGTGCTCAATGTGGACCTGCCCGCCACCTTTCTCGACTGGGCTGGCGTGAAACGCCCGGACACGTATGAAGGCCGCAGCCTCTCCACGCTCATCGAAGGGAAAGGGAGCGACAAGCCCTGGCGCGATCATTTCTTCTGCGAGCACCTCGACCTGGCGCCCACGCTGACGTGGGAGGGCATCCGCGGTCAGCGCTACGTGTACGCACGCTACTTTGATCAGCAGCCCGCCTATGAGTTTCTGCACGATCTGGAGTCTGACCGCGACGAGCTCAAAAACTACGCGAACGATCCCGCGCATGCCGCCGCGCTGAAGGAGATGCGTGCGCTGTGCGATGCCGAGATGAACGCTCGCGGCGGCGCTCTGCTGCCGATGGACAAGCGCGGGTCGAAAAAATTCACCCCTGCCAAGAAAGGCGCAGGCAAGAAGGCCAAAGCGGCGCCTGCCAACTGATCAGCCACACCATGAAACCACTCGTCTGTCTCTTGCTCTCGCTTTGCTTTTTGAGTTTTTCCCTCGGTGCTCCTGCGAAGCGGCCGAATTTTCTCTTCATCGTGGTGGATGACCAGTCGCCGTTTGACTTCAAGTTCTACAATCCAAAGTCGGTGCTGCAGAGCCCGAACATCGACAGGCTGGCGGCGGAGGGCATGGTGTTTGATTCGGCGCGGCACATGGGCGCGTTTGTGGGGGCGGTGTGCACGCCTTCGCGGCACATGATCATGAGCGGGCGCACGGTGTGGCATCTGCCGATCGGCCCTTTGGCGAAAGATCACTGCCCGCCAAACCTGGAGCTGAACACGCTGGCCGCCGTCTTCAACCGCGCCGGGTATGACACCATGCGCACCTGCAAGCAGGGCAACTCCTACGAGGGAGCCAACAAGCAGTTCACCGTGCGGCATGACGCCAGCAAACGCGGCGGCACCGATGAAACCGGCAGCACCTGGCACGGCGACCGAGTGATGGACTACCTCAACGAGCGCGAAGCGAACAAGGACACGGACCCCTTTCTGATCAACTTTGGCTTCTCCCACCCGCACGACACCCGGGATGGCCGCCCTGAGCTGCTGGCCAAATATGGGGCCACCAATCACGAAGATCCCAACACGCTGCCTGCGCTGAATCCCAATCAGCCGCCCCTGCCTGTGAACTACCTGAAAGCGCATCCCTTCAACAACGGCGACGCCAACGTGCGCGATGAAGTGGCCGCGAGCGGTGTGTGGAAAAACCGCGACGAGGCCACCATCCGCAACGAGATCGGCCGCGAGTTCGCGTGCAGCGAGAACATCGACATCCAGATCGGCCGCGTGTTGGATAAGCTCAAACAAATGGGCGAACTGGACAACACCTACATCATCTACACCGCCGATCACGGCATCGCCATTGGCCGCCATGGATTGCAGGGGAAGCAGAACCTCTATGAGCACACGTGGCGCGTGCCCTTCATCGTCAAAGGCCCCGGCATCAAGGCCGGCTCCCGCGTGCCCGGAAACATTTATCTTTTGGACATCGTGGCCACCCTCTGCGATCTCGCTGCCATCCCCGCACCGGAGAGCAATGAGGGCCTCAGCTTCAAGCCCGTGCTGGAAGGGAAAACGGACTCCGTGCGCGATGTGATGTACGGCGTGTACTGCGGCGGCACCAAGCCCGGCATGCGCTGCGTGAAGCAGGGAGACTGGAAGCTGATCAAATACGACGCCATGAACGGAGCCGTGCATGAGACGCAGCTCTTCAACCTCGCTGCGAATCCCGATGAGCTCCTCAAGGAGCACGGCAATGCCGATCCCATGAAAACCAATCTGGCGGGTGATCCCAAGCACGCCACCAAGCTCGCCGAGATGGAGGCTCTGCTGCTCGGAGAAATGCGCCGGCTGCATGATCCCTACCGTTTATGGAATCAGCCGAATGATGGACTGCCGCCGGTGCCCGAACCTGCGCCCCGGAAAGCCAAGAAGAACAAGGCTAAACAGTAAACGCCTCTTTCCCGACCATGAAACCCCTCGCGTTCATCCTTTCGCTTATCTTCGTTGCTGCGACAGCATTCGCCGCCGAAGCGAAGCCCAACTTCCTCATCATCTTTGCCGATGACCTCGGCTACGGCGATGTCTCCACCTACCACGCCTCGGACTGCCACACGCCCAACATCGACAAGCTCGCAGCGGACGGCATGCTGTTTCCGAACATGCGGGCGAACTGCACGGTGTGCTCTCCTTCACGCGCGGCGCTGCTCACGGGGCGGTATCCGGACCGCGTGGGTGTGCCGGGTGTGATCCGTACCAACCCAGACGACTCCTGGGGCTATCTCGCGCCGGGCATTCCGACGATCGGCAATGAGCTCAAGCAAGCCGGCTATCACACGGCGGTCATTGGCAAATGGCATCTCGGCCTGGAGTCTCCGAACACGCCGAATGAGCGCGGCTTTGATCTCTTCCACGGCTTCCTCGGCGACATGATGGACAGCTACACCACGCACCTGCGCCAGGGGCACAACTACATGCGCCACAATGCGGAGGAGATTGATCCGAAAGGCCATGCCACGGACATTTTCGCCGGATGGGCCAAGGATTACTTCCGCGAGCGCTCGAAGGAAAAGAAGCCCTTCTTCCTCTACCTTGCATTCAATGCGCCGCATTTTCCCATCGAGCCACCGGAGGAGTGGGTGGCGAAGGTGAAGGCACGCTCGCCTGAGCTTTCCGAAAAGCGCGCGCTCAATGTCGCACTGGTGGAGCATCTGGACGACCGCATCGGGCAGGTGCTCGCGGTTTTGAAGGAACTGGGCCTGGAGCAAAACACCGTCGTCGCCTTCAGCTCTGACAATGGCGGCTCGCTGCCGCATTCGCAGAACAACGACCCCTGGCGTGATGGCAAGACGAGTCATTACGACGGTGGCCTGCGCGTGCCCTTCATCGTGCGCTGGCCCGGCCATATCAAGGCCGGCTCTCGCAGCGACTACACCGGTCTGAACTTCGATCTCTTCCCCACCTTCCTCGAACTCGCGGGCCTGAAGCCTTCGCCCAAGATCGACGCCGTCAGCCTCGTGCCCATCCTCAATGGCGGCACACTCGACGCAGCGCAGCGCGATCTCTACTTCGTCCGCCGCGAAGGAGGCCCTGCCTACGGTGGCAAGAACTATGAGGCGATCATCCGTGGCGAGTGGAAGCTCATGCAAAACACGCCCTACTCCCCGCTGGAGCTGTACAACCTCAAGAACGACCCGCAGGAGCAGACCAACCTCATCGGCAAAGCCCCCCAAGTCTTCAAAGAGCTCTCCACCGCGCTGCGCATGCATGTGCAGATCGGCGGTGCCACGCCCTGGCAGAAGCCGGAGGAGCAGTAGCCTTGTTGCTGTGCAACAAGGGACCGCTCCGCTTCATCCACCCCACACAGTCTTTCTCGCTGCCCGTTCTTGCTGCGCAGTCCCAGTTTCACAGGAACTGGGCTGCTTACCGGCTGCGATCTGCCGCGATGAGCGCATCGAGCTTGGCGATCATCGCCTGCATCTTCTCCGGGTTCTTCGCGCTGAGGTCGTTTTCCTCCGATGGATCGTCCGGCAGGAAGTAGAGCGCATGCAGGCCCTCGGCATCCTTGTGCGATTTGACGGAAACGACGGCCTGGGATTTGCCCTTGGCTTTCTTGTGGCGCACCAGCTTCCAGTCGCCCATGCGCAGGCCAAAGCTCACGCCGTTGTTGTCTTGCTGCAGCAGGTGGTCGCGGCCCTTGGCACCGGGCTCGCCCAGCAGCGCGGGCAGCACGTTGATGCTGTCGCGGCAGGAGGTCTCAGGCAGAGCGGTGCCGGTCAGGGCGGCCAGGCTGGAGGCGAGGTCGATGGTGCAGACCACCTGCTCCGAGACACCGGGCTGCACGCGGCCTTTCCAGCGGGTGATAAAGGGCGTGCGGGTGCCGCCTTCCAGCACGCTGTACTTGCCGCCGCTGAAGGCGCCCGCCGGCTGATGGCTGCCCAGCTTTTCCACCGCGCCGTCCTTGTAGCCGTCGTCCAGCACGGGGCCGTTGTCAGAGCACAGCACGATCAGCGTGTTTTCCGCCAGCTTGAGCCGGTCCAGCGTCTTCATGATCTCGCCCACACACCAGTCAAACTCCACGATGCAGTCACCACGAAAGCCGAGCTTCGTTTTGCCCTGAAAGCGCTCATGCGGCATGCGCGGCACATGAATGTCATGTGCGGCAAAGAAGAGGAAGAAGGGGCCGTCCTTGTGCGCCTCGATCCAGGTGTTGCTGCGCTTCACCCACTCGTCGGCGAGGTCCTCGTCGCGGAAGCGCGCGGCCATGCCGCCGGTATAAAAGCCGATGCGGCCGATCCCGTTGTGGATCGTGCCATTGTGCCCGTGCGTCCAGTCCATGCGCAGCGTGCTGCGGTGCGTGATGCCGGTGGGGTGGTTTTCATCCGGCGCCTTGTCGCCCACCCACAGCGGGTCCTTGGGGTCCAGGTTCAGCACACGGTGGTCGTGCACATACACCTGTGGCACGCGGTCATTGGTGGTGGGCAGCAGATGGCAGTGGTCAAAGCCGATCTCCAGCGGGCCGGGCTTCAGTTCGCCGTTCCAGTCCGGCTTGGGATCCCCCAGGCCCAGATGCCATTTGCCGATCACCGCCGTGGCATAGCCAGCCTGCTTCATGAGGGAGGCAATGGTGGTCGTTCCCGGCTGGATCAGCGCCGGCCCATTGGGCGGAGCCACGCCGGTGCCTTTCTGGCGGAAGGCGTAGGTGCCCGTCAGAAATGAAAAGCGTGTGGGTGTGCAGGTGGAGGCGGAGCAGTAGCCGCTGGTAAAGCGCAGCCCCTCGGCGGCGAGCTGGTCAATGTTCGGCGTCTGCAGCGTCTTCGCTCCGTAGCAGCCCAGGTCACCGTAGCCCAGATCGTCCGCCATGATCACGATGATATTGGGCGGCGGCGCGGCAAACGTGCCCGAAAGACAAAACGACGACAACAGAAATGCGAGGATGGGAAGGCGCATGAAAGGGATCAAACATGAACCGCCGCCGCATAACAAGCCGGAAGATCAGCACCCCATGCTTCGTTCCCGAGCCACCATGAAGCGCCTGCTGCTAATCCTTTCGACCCTCGCCATTGCACATGCCTCATTCGCGGCGCAGCCAAACATCATCCTCATCATGGCCGACGACTTCGGCTACGAGTGCGTCACCTCCAATGGCGGGGAGTCCTACCAGACACCCAACCTCGACAAGCTGGCCGCCACCGGCGTGCGCTTTGAAAACTGCCACGTGCAGCCGCTCTGCACACCCACGCGCGTGCAGCTCATGACCGGCCGCTACAATGTGCGCAACTACCTCAACTTCGGCACCCTCCTGCGCACGGAGACCACCTTTGGCCACCTCATCAAAAGCGCGGGTTATGCCACCGGCATCTGCGGCAAATGGCAGCTGGGCCACGAGGTGGACTCGCCGCAGCACTTCGGCTTTGAGGAGTCCTGCCTCTGGCAGCAGACGCGACGCCCGCCGCGCTATGCCAACCCCGGTCTGGAATACAACGGTGCTGAGAAAGACTTCACCCACGGCGAGTACGGCCCCACGCTGGTGAACGACTTCGCGCTCAGCTTCATCACCAAAAATAAAGAGAAGCCTTTCTTTCTCTACTACCCGATGATCCTCACGCACAGCCCCTACCAGCCTACACCCGACAGCCCGGACTGGGACCCCACGATCAGCAGCGAGAACAAGCAGCAGTCACCCAAGCATTTCGCCGAGATGACCGCCTACATGGACAAGATGGTGGGCCGCGTCATCGCCAAGCTCGATGAACTCGGCATCCGCGACAACACGCTGCTCATCTTCCTCGGTGACAACGGCACCGGCGCGGGCACCCCCAGCCGTTTCAAAGGCACGGACTACAAAGGCGGCAAAGGCAGCACCACCGCGAATGGCACCCACGTGCCTCTCATCGCCAGCTGGCCCGCCGTGATGAAACAGGGCCGCGTGTGCGCCGACCTCATCAGCAGCACCGACTTCCTGCCCACGATCTGCAACGCCGCCGGCGCCAAAGTGCCTGAGAACGTGGATGGCGTCAGCTTCCTCCCGCAGCTGAAAGGCGAGGCAGGCACACCGCGCGAGTGGCTCTACTCCTGGTACTCCCCGCGCCAAACCCAGGACATGACCGTGAGAGAGTACGCCTTTGACCACCGCTACAAGCTCTACCGCAGCGGAAAATTTTATGACCTTCGCAGCGACAGCGCAGAAAGGCAGGACATCGCCGCCTCCGTGACAGGTGAAGCCGCCGCTGCAAAAGAGAAGCTGCAGGCGGCATTGGACCGTTTCAAAGACGCACGCCCCACGGAGCTGGACCGCGAGTTTGAAGCCTCAGGAAAAGGCAAAGAAAAGAAGGGCAAAAAAGAGAAGAAAAAGGGGAAGGAGTAATTTTTCACCACCGACATGCGCCCGCTGCTGCTCATTCTTTCGTCTCTCTGTCTCTGGCCATTACCGGTCGCCGCAGAGCAGCGCCCCAACATCATCTTTCTGATGTGCGATGACCTGGGCTATGGCGATGTGCATTGTCTCAATCCCTCGAATGGAAAGATCGCCACACCGGGCATTGACCGGCTGGCGGCGCAGGGAATGTCTTTTACAGACGCGCATTCGGGGTCTTCGGTCTGCACACCCACACGCTACGGCGTCATGACGGGACGCTACAGCTGGCGGACGAAGCTGCAAAGCGGTGTGGTGGAAGGGTTTGCTCCGAGCCTCATCGCAGCAGACCGTCCCACGGTCGCCAGCTTCCTCAAGAGCGCGGGCTACCACACCGCCATCATCGGCAAATGGCATCTTAACTTCGAGTATCACGACCCCAAGACCGGCAAACCTTACAGTGCCAAAGACTTCAACACCCCACCCGTCGGAGCCAGGATCCCGGACGGCCCGGTCACGCGCGGCTTTGACTATTACCATGGCTTTCACCACGCGCGTGACATGGAGGCGGTCATCGAGAACGACACCGTCATCGAGCATGACGAGGTGGTGCACATGCTGCCGCGCCTGCGACGCAAGGCCGTGGAGTTTATCGACTCACGCAAGGGCAAGGAGCAGCCGTTCTTTCTCTATCTGCCGCTCGGGTCGCCGCACACGCCCATCGTTCCCGCTCCCGAATGGAAAGGCAAAAGCGGCCTGGGGGACTACGGTGACTTCGTCATGCAGACCGATGATGCCGCCGTCGTGGTGGCGGAGGCGCTGGAACGCAATGGCATGACGGAAAACACGCTCATCATCCTCACCAGCGACAACGGCTGCTCGAAGGCGGCCGGCATCGACAAACTCGCCCAGCAGGGCCACCGAGTCAGCGCAAACATGCGCGGGTCCAAGGCGGACATTTGGGATGGCGGGCACCGCATTCCCTTCATCGTGCGCTGGCCGGCGCAGATCGCGGCAGGCTCCACCTCGGACCAGCTCATCTGCCTCGTCGATTTCTTCGCGACCGCCGCCGAGATCGTCGGCCGTCCGGTGCCTGCGGGAAGTTGTGAAGACAGCGTCAGCTTCCTGCCTGCGCTGAAGGGGCAGCCCATTGTCTCCACGCGCCATGGCGTCATTCATCATTCGATCAGCGGCCACTTCGCCTATCGCCAGGGACCCTGGAAGCTCGCGCTGGCCCGGGGTTCTGGTGGATGGTCCTCGCCGAATGAAAAGCAAATGCCGGCCGGTGCGCCCAAAGCTCAGCTCTACGACATGCAGCACGACATCGGCGAGACAACGAACCTTTTCGAGGCAAAACCCGAGATCGTGAACCAGCTCCTCGACCTTTTGAAAGCCGACATCGAGCGCGGCCGCAGCACGGCGGGGCCGGACTCCGCCAATGATTTTGCCGACATCGTGCTGTGGAAGAGTGAAAGCGGGAAGAAAGGCAAAAAGAAGAAGTAATTTTACCCGATTCAGTGTCAGGATCCTGTATCAGCATCGCGCTGGAGCTTCCTGAACCGCATTAAGGCCCCCAAAATTTCCCCAACCATGAAGACTCTCCTGCTCATCACGCTTTCGTCATTCCTACTTCTGCATTCGGGATTTGCGGCAAAACCAAACGTCCTCTTCCTCTTTGCCGACGACCTCACCTATGAGGCGGTGCGCGCTTTTGGGCATACGGACATCGACACGCCGAATCTCGACCGCCTCGCCGCACGCGGCACCACTTTCACGCGGGCGTACAACATGGGCTCGTGGAGCGGCGCGGTGTGCGTGGCCAGCCGCACCATGCTGAACACCGGACGCAGTGTGTGGAGCGCGGACGCGGTGTACAACACCACGGACAAGGAGCGCCAGAACGGCGTGCTCTGGCCACAGCTCATGAGCAAGGCCGGCTACAGAACCTACATCACCGGAAAGTGGCACCTGAAGACCAACGCGGCCAAGTGCTTCGATGTGGCCGCCGATGTGCGCGAGGGCATGCCTAAGACCGTGCCCACGTCCTACAACCGCCCCATCGAAAACCAGACCGATTCCTGGAGCCCGTATGACAAGACTCTCGGCGGCTACTGGGAGGGCGGCAGGCACTGGAGCGAGGTGGTGCGGGATCACACGCTGGAGTTTTTCACCGATGCCAAGCAGCAGCAGAAGCCCTTCTTCATCTACGCCGCCTTCAATGCCCCGCATGACCCACGACAGGCCCCGAAGAAATACCAGGACATGTATCCTCTGAGCCGCATGCAGATGCCGCAGAACTTCATCCCCGAGTATCCCTACAAGGAAGCCATGGGCTGCCCGCACACTCTGCGGGATGAAAACCTCGCGCCCATGCCACGCACGGAGCTGGCCGTGAAGACGCACCGCAGCGAGTACTATGCGCTCATCACCCACCTGGACGTGCAGATCGGCAAGATCCTCGATGCGCTGGATGCGTCCGGCCTCGCGGACAACACGTGGATCTTCTTCACCGCTGATCACGGGCTGGCCGTGGGGCACCACGGGCTCATCGGCAAGCAGAACATGTATGATCACAGCGTGCGCGTGCCCTTCATCGTGGCCGGACCCGGTGTGGACAAAGGCGCGAAAAATGACAACGCCATCTACCTGCAGGACGTTATGGCCACTGCGCTCGATCTCGCCGAAGCCGAGAAGCCGCAGCATGTCTTCTTCCACAGCCTGCTGCCGCTGCTGAAGGGCACGCAGAAGCAGTCCAGCTACGAGTCTGTTTATGGTGCCTACCTGGAGCTGCAGCGCGCCGTCACCCACGACGGGTGGAAGCTCATCGCCTACCCAAAGGCCAAGGTGACGCGCCTTTACCACCTCTCTGATGACCCGCAGGAGATGAACGACCTGGCAGGCAAGCCCGAGCATGCGGCGAAGAAGAAGGAGATGTATGAGCGGCTGGTGAAGCTCTCCGCCGACCTCGGAGACAAGGTGGATCTGCGGAAGGTGTTTGGGGAGTAGGCGGCAGAGGATCGGATGAGTGCGCGCGAATGATTTTCCAGAGCCACGCAGAGTTGGTGCTTGGTTGGGTAATCTGTTTCTGAACAAGCCCCCTCTCCGCCATGAAACACTCCATCCTTGCCACCCTCCTCCTCTTCTCCTGCCCCACATTGTGGGGCCAGGCGGCAGCATCCGCACCCAAGGCCGCCGCACCCGCCGAGGTGCAGCTCACCGGCACGCTGGAGCAGCGCCTCGCCATCGGGGGCGAGACCACTGGCTGGGTGCTGCGCCACGGTGGAGGCAAGGAGCGAGTGCAGCTGCTCCTGCCGCTGGAGGCCTTCGCCTGGATCCGGGACGGCATGGTCGTGGCTGTGACTGGTGTCTATGGCACGAAGCACTACCCCGAGCGCGGAGAGGTGGCGGTCTTCCACGTGAAGAAGATCAGTCAGGTGGTGCATTGAACCATCCGTGGTATGCTGGCTCTGCCGCCGAATATGCTGCGGCACTGTTCTGAACCTCACCCCGTCGCACCCGATGTCCGAGAAAAAATGGCAGATCAAGTGCCCGCGGTGTCAGTGCTCCACGGAGCTCAATTCGGACAAACTGGGTGCGCGGCACCTGATCGGCTCCATGGCGGCGCTGAAGGATCCGGCCAATGCGCGCCGGATAATGGAGGACTATACCATTGCCTGTCCGCGCTGCGATGCGCTCATGCCCTTTGAGCCGCGCAGCGACTACCGCAGGCGCAAGGCCTTTGCTGTCAGCCGACGCATCGAGCGGCTGGTGACGGAAGTGGAGGGCCTCACCGGAGAGGAGCGCCACATGCTCGCTGCGGCCGGTCAGATGGGCGGTGTGGTGCTGCAGATGCTGGAGACGGACATGCCGCTCGAAACGCTTTTCGACAGCGAGGACAAGCTGCTCGCGGTGTTTGCCGAAGAAATCCGCAAGACCAACGCCGAGCCGAAGCGGAGCCGTGCATGGCGCTGGCTGCAGGAGACCTTTGCCATCGCCTGCTCCGACATCGGCGAGCGCGATGACCTGCCGGCAGCGCCCGCAGGCGATTTGGAGGAAAAGCGGGACACCTTTCTGCGATCGCTGGAGGAGCTGCACCAGGAACAGCGCCCGCAGGCGGCCACAGCCCGGCCTGAGCCCGCACGCTCCGCACCTGCGGCAAAGACCCAGGGCAGCCTGCGCTTTCATTTCAAACACGCTCATGACAACAATGTGGAGGCCGTAGCGATCTCGCGAGATGGCCGCATCGGGCTCTCCGTCGGCTGGAATCCTCATGTGCGCGTGTGGGATCTGGAGACCGGCAAGGAGCTGCCCCCTTTGAAAGCTGAGGGCAGCTTTCTCACCTCCGTGATTTTCCTGGGCGATGAAACCCGAGTGGCCGCAGCGGGCAGCGGTGGTGCGGTGTGGATCTGGGATCTCGCCAGCGGCCGCGTGCTGCATTGCCTGCGCAAGCACTCCTTCACCGTCTTCAGTCTGGCGGCGTCGGCGGACGGACGGCTCTTGATCTCCGGCAGCGGCGACGGCACCGTGCGGCTGTGGGACACCGTGAAAGGTTCGCACCTGCGGAAGTTCGGAGGCCTCTTTGGCAAGACCCACAATGGCTGTGTGGCGGCGGTGACCCTCTCCCTCGATGGCGTATGGGCGCTCACGGGCGGAGGCGAGTGCGCGGACACCGTCAAAGTGTGGGACACCCGCAACGGGGAGCTGGCCAAAACCGCCCACTTTCCCGCACGTGCACTCAAGTCGATCACCTTCATGTCCGTGCGCTGGAAAGCCCTCGTGCAGTCGGGTTGCAAGCTGCACGTGCTGGATGTCACGGAAGGCACCATCATCGGCAGTCTGGCCAGTTCAGAAGACGATTACTACACGGCCTTCCATCTGGCTGCCGAAGGCCAGTGGGCGGTGGGTGCGTCTGGCGCGGAGGTATGCGTCATCGAAGCTGGTGCCGGTCCGGAAGGACGCATCCGTCAGCGTCTGCGCGGCCATGAGCAGGGCCGATCCATCTACGCCTGCGCCATCACTCCCAGCGGAAGACGTGTCATCAGCGGAGGGGACGACCTCTCTGTGATGGTGTGGGACACGGGGCTGTAAGCAGGAATTCAGGAGCCGGATTTTTATTCCCAGCCTTGAAGTGATGCGGCACTCCTGCCTGCAACCGAGTCTTGGAACGCTCGTTTTGCGGTCAGGAGTGCCCGCATCACTTGTCCGCACAGAACGCAGCGGTTCATCCACCATCTCTGCGCAGGTCATTGCTGGATGGTCTGCGGCAGGGCGTAAAATTATTTTCAAGCCTCACGCAGAGTTGGGGCGCGGAGCGGTAAACCAGAAGCAGAGAGGCGCATCAGCCGATCGAACTTAACCCAACAAACACAAACAACATCCGCATCCCATGAAAACGAAACTCACCCAAACCCTCCTGCTCCTTGTCACCGTCGCCTCCATCACCGGAGCCCGCGCCGATGAATCGCTCTCCGACCGTGTGAAGGACTTCTTCAAAGAGCCCCGCAACACCCATGCCCCCACCGCCGTCGCCGCCGTGCGCGGATAACCGCCGCCGCTTCCTCCCACCCTTCACCTCATTCATCCCATGAAAACATCACTGCTTCATCTCTGCCTGCTCACCGCCGCCACACTCGCCTTTCATCCGAGCGCGCATGCGGAGACCTGGGTCCACCCGCTGCCCATCTGCCCGCCACCCCTCCCGCTGACTCCCACTTTTCCGCTGCCCGTCTGCCCAGCACCTGTCCCCGTAGTGCCAAAGCCCTGCCCGCTGGCTCCTGCCGCAGCTCTCAGGGATCAGGTGGCGGTGACCGGAACAGATGACGGATGCGTCAGGCTGCCGGGAAAACCCACGCGTCCGCTGCCATTCACGGCGGCCGTCTGACAGAGCCACCCGGTGGCGCCGACTCTCCCCGGAGAGAGACCGCGTCATACCCAATGGCAGGTCCGCTTCCACGCGGGCCTGCCATTTTTACGTACATCCACCTCGAAAGACCTGCGGACCCGTCGGGCATGGACAATCCGCCGTGCCATGCTAACCATCCTGCGACACCTATTGAGGAAGCCTTCTCAGGGTGCCTGAAAAGGCAACTCTCATAACCCAACACCGAGATCACCATGGCCCTGTCGATTCTGGATGCATCGGAGAACTTCATCCGCAGTGTGGAGGAAAGATTTCAGAAGGTTGAATACAAGGACCGCAACGGCCTGCGCATCACGGGACTGCGCCCGTCTGAGCTGCTGGCCTTTCACACGCTGACCACGCAGATGGCGCAGCAGCGTGACAAGCCGGCCTACGAACTCGCGATCGAACTGGATGAGGACGCCAGAAAGCATGTCTTCATCTTCTTTGTCCTGGTGCCGCTTTTCAGTGCGGTGACCAGCAGCAGCATGGTCTATGTGGCCCCGGACGGCCCCGCCGGTGCCAGCCTGGCCTACGGGCGCTTTTTCATCACCGATCCGGTGGAGTTTGTGGATCTGCGGGACCTCACCCAGGCCGCCGACTACGGCCGGCTGCAGGGCCTGCTGAAGGGGCGTGTCGTGCTGGTGGACATGGAGAGCAACTTTGTCATGCCTGCGAAGGATGATCCCACCCGGTCCTACAGCTACTGTGAGGCGGAGATGGCCAAGATGATGCGCACTTACCACGCCATTGTCTGGAAGGGCGGCTACCACAAGGTGCTGGTCTATCAAAAGGGCACGAAGAGCCTGACCTCGTACCCACCGCAGTTTGGCAAGGCCTCGTGCTTCATCGCCACGGCGGCCTGCGCCACGCCGGACGCGTGGGAGGTGCGCGCGCTGCGTGCTTTTCGGGATGAGGTGCTGAACCGCTCAGCCTGCGGCCGGCTCTTCAGCCGCAGCTACCACCGCCTCTCCCCGCCGCTGGCTCAGTGGGTGGCGGGAACACAGAAGAGGCAGCATCTGGTGCGACGCTTCTTTGTGAATCCGCTGGCGCGGGTGGTCCGCAGGCTGCGCGCCTGAAACTGGGAGTGAGCTGTGCTATCATGATACAACGGCAGCACAGCAGTTTTTTAATAATACCAAGAAATAATAGTTCATGGTCTTTGTAGGAGTCGGCGGTCGGCTTTGATGACGTTCGGCTGGCCGCAGAGGGGCAAAATCGAATCTCCCAGCAGTCTCGAAACGGCCGGTCGTGAGACCTCTGTCTCCCTCCTCGGACTGCCGCTGAAAAAAAGTTTCACCCTCCGCGCAGAGTTGGGACGCGGATGGGTAAACCAGTAGCAGAGAGGCAAATCTGCCGATCCCAAAACAAACAATAACACAAACTCAAACACATCCGCATCCCATGAAAACGACATCCCTCAAAGCTCTGCTGTTCCTGGTCGCCCTGACCTCCCTCACCTCCGCCCGCGCCGATGAATCTCTCACCGACCGTGTGAAGGACTTTTTCAAAGACCCGCCCCACCCCCGTGGGCCCGCCGCTGTCGCCGCTGTGCGCGGTTAATCCCCTGCCTCATCCACCCTTCACCATCCACATCCCATGAAAACATCACTTCTTCATCTCTGCCTCGTGGCTGTCGCAGTCGCAGGCGCTCATGCAGACACGGTGCGCACGCTGCCCGTGTGCCCGCCGGATCTGCCGGACATGCCCCGGCCCATCCGCCCATGCATCCCGCTTCCGCCCACAGCGGACCCCTGGGACCAGGTCGTCTTCAATGACCGCGATGACGGCTGCTGCTGGTACCGCCATCACCATCATCGCCACTGCCACGGCTTTGCCGTCACAGGTAACGACGATGGCTGCGTGAAGCAGCCCGGTGGCAAGCCCGCGCGGCCTCACCCCGCAGGGGCGATCACGCTCGCGGCCTGAAGTCGCCTTCTTCTTCACCATCCCCCCTCAATTTCATCCATCATGAAAACATCCATCCATCTCGCACTCTTCGCACTTGCCACCCTGAATGTCTCGCTCTCCGCAGCGGATTCCGATGACAAGCTCGACGCCGCCAAAAAACTGGTGGAGCGCATCAGCGAAGCCCAGCCGCCCCGCGAAACCGGCGGCACGCGCACTCCGGAGCAGGCCATCAAGGAGTACAAAGAATCCGGTCCCGCCTCCAGCTACCACCTGAAGTTCAACCCGGTGCCGCCGCCTGCTCCCTGAAAGAGCCAGGCAGTGACACGCCCAACGGCAGGCCCCTTCACACGGACTTGCCGTTTGCGCTTTGCCCCGTAGCCTGCATGGCATGAGCAACGAGGGCGAAATGTTTCCGCAGACGCGCTGGTCACAGCTGGCGCGGCTCAGAGAAGGTGATGAAACCACCAAAAGCGAAGTGCTCGGCACGCTCTACCAGCTCTACCGCAAGCCGGTGATGGCTTACCTGGCGCGGCGCGGCTTTGGCCATGAGAAGGCCGAGGACCTGGTGCAGGACTTTTTTCTCCACTCCATGCAGCACGGCCTCTTTGAAAAAGCCGAGAACTCGCGCGGGCGATTCCGCGGCCTGATGCTCTCCGCGCTGCAGCATTACGCCGCCAATGCGCACCGGCATGATCAGGCGCAGCAGCGGCGTCCGGCGGGCGGGTTCATTTCCGCAGACGAGGTGCTGGCGGAGGGCGGCAGCACCGCCGTGCTGGGAGTGGACAGACACACGCCGGAGGATGCCTTCACGCAGTCCTGGGCGCGCATGCTGCTGGCGCGTGTGGTGGAGGGCCTGGAGCGCGAGTGCGCCTCCACCGGCAAGCAGGCGCACTTCAGCATCTTCAGACGCTTCATGCTTCTGCCCATCCTCGATGGCGTGGCCGCGCCTTCTCAGCGTGAGATGGCCGAGGAGCTCGGCCTCACCGAAAAAGAAGTGGCCAACCGCCTCGTCACCGCACGTCGCGCCTACCAGCGGCTGCTGCGCGATGAGATCGCCCAATATGCGACGGACAGCACCGAGGTGGATGACGAAGTGCGCGACCTCTTTGCCGCGCTGAGCCGCCCCGCATGATTTTTTCTCATGTCATCCGATGATGCCAGCCTGCGCGATCTCCTCTCCGCCCTGAGGCGTGGGCTGATCGACGCAAATGAAGCGCGCTCGTCCGTCCGTGGGCGGCTGGAGCGAGGCGGTCCGCTGGAGGCTGGTGGACTGGCGGACTTGCTGGGGCTGAGCGATGCCGGGCAGCGCGATGACGACCTGCTGCGGCAGCTCCAGAGCGAGTGCCAGTTTCTGGAAGGGGTGCCCTTTCAGCCCGGCTCCTGCATCGGCGGAAAATATGAGGTGCGCAAAATCCTGCGCGGGGGCTTTGGCCTGGTGTATCTCTGCCGCAGCCTCGCGCCGGAGATGTATCACCGTGGCGACTCGCTCGCCGCGCTGAAGTGTCCGCTGCCCCGGCACCTGACCGATCCCGAGCTGTGCGAGCTCTTTGTGGCCGAGGCGGTGAACTCCGTGGCGCTCACGCCGCATCCCAACCTCGTGCTGGCCTACGGCGTGGAAATGCACAATCGCATTCCTTTCCTGGTGATGGAGCACATCAGCGGTGGGCGGACTCTGGTGGAGGAGATCGAGAAGGGCCGCACCGACTGGCGCACCACCCTCCGGCATGGACTCGACATGGCGCGCGGTCTGGCCCATGCCGCGCAGGAGGCGCAGCTGATCCACGGCGACCTGAAGCCCCCGAATGTTTTGATCACTGGCGAGGGCATGGCAAAGGTCAGCGACTTCGGGCTTTCACTCTCGGCTGATGCTGCCGGTGCCGATGGTCTCATCGCCGGCACAGACGGCTTCATGGCCCCTGAAATGGTCGCCCGCCGCTCCGGCCGCAGCACGGCGGCGGATGTGTATGCGTATGGCATCACGCTGCTGTGCGCGGTGCTGGGCCGTTTCCCCGAGGCCCCGCGCCCGGCGGATCTCTGCAACACCGCGCACATGCCCGAGCCGCTGGCCGCGCTGCTGCGCGCGTGCCTCGCCACAGATCCCGCCGCACGACCCGCAGATTTCCAAATCATCGCCTCACGCCTGGAAGCCCTGCACACCTCTCTCCTAGGCTGCGCGCCGTCCCAGCCTGCCGCCCCCGATGCGCCGCTGCGGGCGGATGCCCTGGTGAATGCCGCGCAGACCTGGCTGAACCTCGGCCAGCCGCGCAAAGCGCAGGCAGAGATCGGGCATGCCCTGCGCCTGAACCCCGCCAACTGGAAGGCGCATCAGATCCAGTGCTGCATCCACCTGGAGCGGCGCGACTTTGACGCCGCCGCATGCAGTGCCGGTGAAGCCTGCGAACTGGCCCCGGATGAGCCTGGTCCTCCGGCCAGTCTCGCACAGGCGGCCATGGGACTAGGCCGGCACGAGGAGGCTCTGCGCTGGGCCACGGATGCCTTCAGCACCGCCGAGGGGGCAGGCCGTCTGGGGGAGCTGGATGGCATCTCCATGCTTTTCATCGAGCTCCTGCCTGCGCCGAAGGCGCTTCATGTGCTCGATGACATCCTCGCAGCGCAGCCCGGTTCCGCCATCACTTGGAACAACCGCGCCATCCTCATGCGCCGAATGCGGCTGCCTGAGGAGGCGCTGGCCAGTGCAGACCGCGCCATAGGCCTCAATGCCGCGTATGCCAAGGCCTGGACCAACCGCGCCAATGCGCTCATCGAGCTGGGCAGGTTTGCGGAGGCGCAGACATCGGCCTCCACCGCGCTGGATCTCGACCCCTGCCTGCCTGGTGCCTACTGTGCCAAAGCCACCGCCTTGGCCCAGCAGGAGCGCCTTCCCGAAGCCCGCGCCGCCATTCGCAGCGGCCTGGCCCTCCTGCCCGCCGATCCGCTCCTCATCCGCGCGGCGCAGATGTTTGGCGTGTGATCCATCTTCGGCTGGGGGAATGTTCCTTTCAATTCTCGCGCCTTTGTCGAAGGAAGCTCTGCTGCGCATCGTTCCCTCGCCATGCGCCGACCAGCATTTTTCACCGCCCTCGTTCTTGCGGCATACAGCCTCGCAGCTTCATCCTTCGCCGCTGAGCCGCCGCCCAACATCCTCTTCGCCATCGCCGACGACTGGGGCCCTCACGCCAGCGCCTACGGCACGCCCTGGGTGAAGACACCCAGCTTTGACCGCGTGGCAAAGGAAGGCCTCCTTTTCACCCAGGCCTACACACCGAATGCCAAGTGCGCCCCCTCTAGAGCCTGCATCCTTACCGGGCGCAATTCCTGGCAGCTCAAAGAGGCGGCCAATCACATCTGCTACTTCCCGCCCGAATTCAAAGGCTGGGGCGAGGCCCTCGCGGAAAAAGGCTGGAACGTGGGCTACACCACTAAGGGCTGGGGCCCCGGCGTGGCGAATGATGCCAATGGCAAGCCACGCCAGATGACCGGCAAGCCCTACAACAAACGCCGCGCCGAAGCCCCCACACCCGAGATTCTAAACTGCGACTACGCCGCCAACTTCAGCGACTTCCTCGATGCCGCGCCCGCAGGCAAGCCCTGGTGCTTCTGGTATGGCAGCGTCGAGCCGCATCGTGGCTACGAGTTCGGCAGCGGCGTGGCCAAAGGCGGCAAAAAGCTCACCGACATCGACCACGTACCCGCCTACTGGCCGGACAACGACGTCATCCGCAATGACATGCTGGACTACGCCTTCGAGGTGGAGCACTTCGACCGCCATCTCGGCCGCATGATCGCCGACCTCGAAAAGCGCGGCCTGCTGGAAAACACCCTCATCATCGTCACCGCAGACCACGGCATGCCCTTCCCGCGCAGCAAGGGAAACGCCAACGTGCAGGCCAATCACGTGCCGCTGGCCATGATGTGGAAAAAAGGCATCCTCCAGCCCGGCCGCACGCTGAGCGACTTCGTGAGCTTCGTCGATCTCGCTCCCACCCTTATCGAGGTCGCAGGCATGAAGTGGTCAGACACCGGCATGGCCGAGTCCCCCGGCCGCAGCCTCACCGATCTCTTTGCCAACAAACCCGCCCATGTGCGTGATCACGTGCTGCTCGGCAAGGAGCGCACCGACGTGGGCCGTCCGCACGACTGGGGCTACCCCATCCGCGCCATCGTCACCCAGGACAGCGTCTTCATCGAAAACTTCGAGCCCACCCGCTGGCCCGGTGGCAATCCCGAGACCGGCTACATGGACTGCGATGCCGGAGCCACCAAGACCTTCATCCTCGACGCCCATCGCAAAAACCCCGCCGATCCCTTCTGGCAGCTCTGCTTCGGCCTGCGCCCCGGCACCGAGTTCTACGATCTCAAAGCCGACCCCGATTTCGTACATAACCTCCCTGCCGATCCCCGCGCCACCGCCTTGAAAACCCAGCTCCACGCCGAGCTCTCCCAGCAGGGAGATCCCCGCATGTCCGGCCAGGGTGCCATCTTCGATGAATACAAGCACGCGCAGCCGGGTAACGTCGGCTTTTATGAAAAATTCATGAGCGGGAAGCCCGTGAAAGCCAACTGGATCAATCAGAGCGACATCGAACCGAAGCCCGTGCTGCCATGAGAATCCTGCTCTGCCTTTTCTTCTGCATCCCTGCTTTTGCCGCGTCCAAAAAACTCACCGGTACCCAGCCGCTGCCACCCATGCCTGCGGCGGCCTTCACCGTCGTCATCATTCCAGACACCCAGGCCTACACCGGCAAAGGCTGCAAGGCCACGCCTGACAGCACCGACCCTGTGACAAACAGCAACCTGGAAGCACAGGTGAAATGGATCGCTGCGCATCGTGACGATCAAAACATCGTCTTCGTCAGCCACGTCGGAGACATCGTGGACAAAAACAACGCCAGCGAATGGGCCGTGGCCAGGCAGCATATCGACACCCTGCGCGGCGTGGTTCCCTTCAGTCTCACCGTGGGAAACCACGACATGACCGCCAAGGGCGATGCACATCTGTTTCAGGAGCATTTTCCCGCCGCCAGCTTCAAGGACTACCCTTGGTATCTCGGCAGCTACACCCACGCCCGCAAAGACCAGAACGTCTCCGCCAACAACGTGAACAGCGCCCAGCTCTTCAGCGCCGGCGGCATGGACTTCATTCACCTCAGCCTCGAGTGCAATGCACCCGACGACGTGCTCGCCTGGGCCGGCGATCTCCTCGGCAAAAACGCCGCACGCCGTGCGCTCATCACCACGCACATGGACCTCGGCATTCTCGACAAGCCCAAGACCGAGGAGGGCTTCATCCACGATCCCAAAGGCCGCATGCGGTGGGTCAAAATCCACGGCGCGCGCGGAAACACCGGCGAGCAGATGTGGGACAAGCTCTTCCGCAAACATCCCAACCTTCGCCTCATCTTCTGTGGAGACCAGAGCCGCGTCACCGCGCTGAAGCTCACCACCCCTGCAGACGACGGCCACCCCGTCACCTCCATGCTTACCGACTACCTTTCCCAGCCCGCACTCCGTCTCCTGCGCTTTGTGCCCGCAGAGAACCGCATCCACGCCCTCACCTACGATGTCGTAAACAACGTCCTCGTCTCCGACACCCCTTATGTGCACGAGCTCGACCAGCATCAGTTCACGCTCGACTACCCCATGCAGCCCGCCGCGAAATAAGCGTCTTCCGTCATGAAACTCCGCGCTCTTTTCATCGCTTTTTCGTCCGTTGCTTCGCTTCGCTCACTCCTTCGGAGCAGCACGCGCTTCGCCGTGCTGGCTGTCTCGCTTGGCTCGGCTCTCGCGCTGCCTGCGGCACACGCCGCCGCGCCCAATATCCTCTTCGTCCTCTCAGACGACCACAGCTACCCGTTCATCCACTGCTACGGGCGCGAGGAGATGAAGACGCCAAATCTCGACCGCTTGGCCGCAGAGGGCATCATGTGCCGCCGCATGTTCACCGGTGCGCCGCAGTGCGTTCCCTCACGCGCTACCATCATGACCGGCCGTTCGCCAGTTGCCTGCCGCATGACGCGCTTCTCCTCGCCGCTGCCGCGCGATGAGATCACCTTTCCCGAGATCCTCAAAAAAGACGCCGGCTACTTCGTCGGCTGCTGCGGCCGCACCTATCACCTCGATGGCTCCGGTCGCAGCCCCGAGGCCTCGTCACAGGTCTTTGAGGAGCACCACCTCGTCACCTTCAAAGACCGCTTCGACTACGTGGACGCCAGCGGTCAGGACACCCTGCCCACCAAGATCAATGAGTTCTTTGATCAGAAGCCAAAGGACAAGCCCTATTTCCTCTGGGTCGGCTTCAGCGATCCCCACCACGCCTGGAACACCGGCAAAAACCCGCCCGATCCCGCCAAGCTCAAAGTCCCCGGCTTTCTCCCCGATCTTCCCGGCGTGCGCAACGACCTCTCCGCCTATGAAGGCGAGATCGAGCATTGCGACGGCGACTTCCAGCGCGTGCTCGATCTCATCAAAGAGCGTGCCGGTTTGGAAAACACCCTCATCATTTTCATGGGAGACAACGGCATGGCCTTCCCCAGCGGCAAAGGCTCCTTGCACGATCCCGGCCTGAACGTCCCCCTCCTCGCCTGGTGGCCCGGTGTCATCAAACCCGGCGGCGACTCCAGCGCGCTCATCTCAGGAGAAGACATCGCGCCCACCTGCCTCGAAGCCGCCGGTCTCCCTGTGCCAGAGCGCATGAGCGGCATCAGCTTTCTCCCGCTGCTCAAAGGCGCCAAGTTTGAAAAAGAGCGCCAGCACATTTTCGCCGAGCGCGGCCCCCACGGCAGCGCCACCTTCAATGAGGGCACCACCGCCAGCGGCGTGGACTACAGCCGCTGCGTGCGCAGCGCCCGCTACAAGCTCATCTACAACGTCACCCCAAACCTCCGCTACACCCCCGTGGACAGCGGTGGCGATCCCAGCTGGAAAGACATCACCAAGGCGCACGAGGACAAGACCCTCGCCACCGAATTTGAAGACCTCTGGTTCACCAGCCCGCGCCCCGTCTATGAGCTCTACGACCTCCAGGAAGACCCCGCCGAGCTGCACAATCTCTACGGCCAG
Source organism: Prosthecobacter fluviatilis (assembly GCF_042655725.1). Classification (GTDB taxonomy): domain Bacteria; phylum Verrucomicrobiota; class Verrucomicrobiia; order Verrucomicrobiales; family Verrucomicrobiaceae; genus Prosthecobacter; species Prosthecobacter fluviatilis. The sequence goes on along the minus strand of NZ_JBHSMQ010000013.1, from coordinate 46,243 downwards.
AAAGGTCTGGAGGCAGCCACCCTCGAGCTCAAGACCGCCCTGCAAAAGAAGATGATCCTCGACTACGACTACTTGCCGCTCCCCATCGCCGGAGACGCCAAACCCAAAGGCAAAGCCAACGCCCAGCCCAAAAACAACCCCAGCCGCGCCGAGCAGTTCAAGCGCCTCGACACCGACCACGACGGCAAGCTCACCAAAGAAGAGTTCAGTGCCAGACGTAATGCAGAAGACGCAGCAAAGTGGTTCAAAGCCCGCGACGTGGACGGCAGCGGCACCATCGATCAGGCCGAATACACCGCCAGCACCGTGCCCAATCCGCCCAAAAAATAATGTCATGAAACACTTCCTCCTCTTCCTCACTCTCTGCCTCCCCCTCCACGCCGACTTCATCACCCCGCTCTTCTCCGACGATTTCTCCCGCGATGAAGCCACTCCTGGCAAGGAAGACATCGGCAATGGCTGGACCAGCAACAGCGCCTGGCGTGCGAAGGGCCATCAGCAGGTCGATCTCATCGACGGCCACATGCACGTCACTAAGCACGCCGAGGCCGACCACGGCGTCGCCATCTTCCACGCAGCCGAGTTTCAAGACGGCATCGTGCAGTTGAAATTCCGCCTCGGCGAGGGCGATGACCTCGGCGTCGATTTCGTCGATCGCGAGCTCAAAACCGTGCACGCTGGACACCTCTGCATCGCCCGCGTCACCAACAAAGCCGTCACCATCACCGACTCCAAAACCGGCGGCATGGACAATGAAATCCGCGCCCGCCGCGAGAAAGGAGACAAATCCCCCGAACTCGCTGCGCTGCTCAAATCCAAAACCAAATCCTTCAAGCTCGACCTCAAGCCCAACGAGTGGCACACCCTGAACATCAAGATCGTCGCCGATCAGATGACCGTCCGCATCGACGACATGGAAGCCGTTTCATTCAGCAGCGAAGGCATCGCGCATCCAACGAAACGCATGATCACCCTCGCCGTAAACAAGTCGGCGGACGTGGATGACGTACAGGTATCCAAGCTCAAGTGAGCATCGCACTCCCTCCATGCGCTTCGTTTTCTTCTTTGCCCTTTTCGCCACCGCTTCTCTCGCTCAACCATCGCACGAGGTCGTCCCCGGCTGGCCGCAGCTTCCGGAGGGCCACACCCTCGGCCTTTGCGCCGGTGTTGGAGTAGACGCCCAAAACCGCGTGTTCGTTTTCCATCGCAGCGGTCGCGTCTGGACCAAGCCCTTTCCCAAAGAGCCCATCGCAGCGCCCACCGTCAGCGTGTTTGAGGGGGCCACAGGCCGTCTCCTCAGCACCTGGGGCGCAAACCGCTTCATCATGCCGCACGGGCTCACGGTGGATCACGCCGGCAATCTCTGGCTCACCGATGTCGGCCTGCATCAGGTCTTCAAATGTTCACCTTCAGGCGAGGTGCTGCTCACGCTGGGAGAGGCAGGCGTGCCCGGCGACGACACTTCCCATTTCAATCTGCCCACCGATGTGGCCGTGCTGCCAGACGGCTCCTTCTATGTCAGCGACGGCTACCAAAACACACGCGTGCTGAAGTTCACCGCCACAGGCCGCTTCGAGTTTCAGTGGGGCACCAAAGGAAAGGGGCCGGGCCAATTCCACCTCCCGCATGGCATTACCCTGGATCCCCAGGGTCGCATCATCGTCTGCGACCGCGAAAACGAGCGCCTTCAGGTCTTCGACGCCAAAGGCACCTTTCTGCACGAATGGAAAGGCCCGCAGATCGGCAAACCGTATGGCATTGCCACCGGTCCCGACGGCCACCTCTTCATCATCGATGGCGGCTCTCCTTCCCTGAAGCAGGAGCTCCGCGGCAAGGCGGTGGAACTCGATTCTGCCGGGCAGGTGCTCGACACCTTCGGCAGCTACGGCAAAGCCCCCGGTCAGTTCCAGCTCGGCCATGACCTCTCCGTCGGCCCGGACGGTGCCGTTTATGTGGCGGAGGGAACCGGTGCCCGCGTGCAGAAGTTCACACGCAAAAAAGCAGCCGAGTGAGTTCGCGCCCTCTGTGTGGCAGGCATCTCCCTCCTCTGGTCCGTTGTTCAAACCAGCGGCTTTGCTGCGAAAGCAAACCGGTCCGCGTCGTATTCTCCGGCATCATGACCAGCCGCCGCCATTTCCTCGCCACCACTACCTCTGCACTCGCCTTTCCCTTCATTGCCCGCGCGGCCTCGCCTGCGGCGAAGATTCTTGAGACGAAGGTCATCTCCCAACAGCCCGAGTTTTACCATGGCTGGTCCACCGTCGTGCGGCGGCAAAATGGCGAGCTCTGGCTCTCCTGGTCGGGCGGTCGTGAGTCCCATGTCTGCCCCTTTGGCCAGGTGCATGCCATGACCTCCAAAGACAACGGCGCCACCTGGACCTGGCCGCGCGTGCTGCTGGACACCGCCACCGACGACCGCGACTCCGGCGTGCTCGAAACCGCCAAGGGTTCCCTCATCGTCACCACCTTCACCTCGCTGGCCTATGAGGACTCGTTTAAAAAAGCCGCTGCCATGGCGGAGCTCACAGACAAGGGCTGGGTCTCCAAGGCCATGCCCGCAGAGCGCTACGCCAGGTGGAAAGCCGCGCACGTGCGTCTGGGCGATGAAGAGCGCAAGGCCGAGCTGGGAGAGTGGGCCATCCGCTCCACCGACGGCGGCAAATCTTGGTCCACCCGCATCCCCACCATCGTCAACAGCCCGCACGGCCCCATCCAGCTCAAGGACGGCCGCCTGCTCTACGCGGGCAAGCAGCTTTGGACGCAGGACAAGAAGATCGGTGTGGCCGAGTCCAAAGACGACGGCCAGACCTGGCAATGGCTCGCCGAAATTCCCACACGCAAAGGCGACACTGCCTCCAATTCCTATCACGAACTCCACGCCGTCGAGGCCGCTGATGGCACCCTCATCGCTCAGATCCGCAATCACAACACGGCAAACAAAGGCGAGACCCTGCAGACAGAATCCAAGGACGGCGGCAAGACCTGGAGCGAGCCGCACAGCATCGGCGTCTGGGGCCTGCCCTCCCACCTGCTGCGCCTGCGCGATGGCCGCCTGCTCATGACCTACGGCCACCGCCGCAAGCCCTTCGGCAATCAGGCACGCCTCAGCACCGACAACGGCCAGACCTGGAGCGAGGCGATGATCATTTCTGGCGACGGCATCGGCGGCGACCTCGGCTACCCCAGCACGGTCGAGCTGGCAGACGGCACCCTCCTCACCGTCTGGTATGAAACGATGAAGGAGCCCAGGCTCGCAGTCCTCCGCCAGGCCACCTGGCGTATCGAGTGAGGAGTGTGCTGTCACAAGAACGAAGCAGCTTACGGAGCGCGGAATTTATTCCGCAGCAGGTCACCGGCACGCGGCGGGTGTTGCTGCACATTGAACATGCGCAAACACACTGATCCTCGGCGCGGCCGAGCAGGCTGCAAAACTCGGAGCAGACTTTTGCTGCGGACTGAAGTCCGCGCTTCCAGGAAATCACAGAAGCTCGAAAGACTAGCACTCTGCTTCCGCTTCTTATGCTCACCATGTTCCTGCGCCACCTTCTGCTCTCCACGCTGCTCACTTCCACCGCCCTGGCGGAATCCAGCTGGCCGCAGTTTCGCGGCGAAGGCGGGCTCGGCATCGGCACAGGGAAACCGCCCGTGGAGTTCAATGCGCAAAAGAATGTGAAGTGGCAGGTCGAGGTGCCTTTTGGCCATTCATCTCCCTGCATCTGGCAGGACAAGATTGCGCTCACCGGTCTCGATGCCGGCAAGCTGGTCACGCTTTGCCTCAGCCGCACAGACGGGCACGAGCTGTGGCGCGCAGCGGCTCCAGCGGAGAAGGTGGAAGCAGCGCACCGCATCGGCAGCCCGGCTACGCCGACGTGCTGCACGGACGGCATGCATCTCATCACCTACTTCGGTTCCTACGGCGTGCTGGCCTATGACTGGAATGGCAGGGTGCTGTGGCAGAAGCCCCTGCCACCGCCGATTGTGGAGTTTGGCACGAGCGCCTCGCCCATCATCGCGGATGGCAAGGTCATCATCGTCGCGGATCAGGACGTCGGCAGCTACATGATCGCGCTGGATGTGAAGACGGGAGCAGAGGTGTGGCGCGTGGATCGCAGCGAGTTTCGCCGCAGCTTTTCCACGCCGTTTGTGTGGCGGCATGATGGCATCGAGGAGCTGGTGGTGAGCGGCTCTCTCTGGACTCGCAGCTACGATCTCAAGGATGGCAAACAGCGCTGGTCATCCGGCGGCATGGCGCGTGTGTCCAACACCAGCCCCACCGCGCTGGGAGATGTCCTGCTCGTCTGCGGCTGGAACATGGGCGGAGATCCCGACGACCGTGTGGAGATGGAGGCCTTCGATTCCTTCATGACTGCCAATGACGCGGACAAAAACGGCACGCTCAGCGAAATGGAATTTCCCGCAGGCCCGTTGCGCGACCGCTTCACCATCATCGACGCCGACAAGGACGGCAAGGTCACGCAGTCGGAGTATGACGCCATGCGCGCCATCTTTGCCCAGGCGGCCAATCAACTCTTTGCCATCAAGGCCGGCGGCAGCGGCGACATCACCGACACTCACGTGATCTGGCGGCAGACGAAGCACCTGCCGTATGTGTTTTCTCCGGTCATCGCCAATGGCCGCGTCTTCACCGTCAAGGGCGGCGGCCTCGCCTCAGCCTACGATGCCAAAAGCGGCAGCCCGCTTTTCCAAGGCGAGCGCCTCGATGCCTCCGGCGAATACTACGCCTCTGCCGTGACCGCCGACGGCCACGTGTATGTAACCTCCCAGCGCGGCGTCATCTCCGTGCTGGATGCCGCAAGCGACACGCTGAAGGTGCTGGCCAGAAATGACATGAAGGCCCCGGTCTTTGCCTCGCCCGCCATCGTGGATGGAGTGATCTACGTGCGCACCAACAAGCAGCTCAGCGCGTTTGGTCACTGACCGATGCGCTCGTTGCGCAGCAGCAGCCAGAACACGGCGGCAACGATGTAGAGCGCGCCAAAGCCGCCCAGCACCGCATCCCAGCCACCGGCGTGCACCAGCAGCCAGGGCACCACGACCGGAAAGGCCGCCGCGCCCAGATTGCCACACATGTTGGTTGCCGCGCTGACGGTGGCCACATGCGGGCCACCGAGATTCATCACCGTGGCACCGAGGCAGGGATTGGCCGTGGCAGCGCAGAACATGCCCGCGCTGATCACCAGCACGGCCATCACAGGATTGGCAACAAGCCACGCGCAGAAAATCAAACCGGCGCAGAGCAGCAGCGCCGTGGCGGTCAGGCCCTGCCGCGCGAGGCGCTGGCTGCCCGTCTTGCGCAGCAGCACGTCTGACAGCACGCCTCCGGCCATGCAGCCCGTCACATCGGCCAGCAGCGGCAGCGTGGTCAGCCAGCCGGAGCCCAGGATCGTCACCCCGCGTGCCTCCTGCAGATAAGTGGCAAACCAGCTGGCAAAAAAGATGTACCCCGCCGCCCGGCAAAACTGCTGCAGGCACAGGCACCACAGCGCCGGACTCCGCAGCAGCAGACCCCATGGCACGCGCGGAGCTTCAATCGCAGCCCCCGGCGGCGCGTCCTGCTCGATCTGCGCGCGCTCCGCTGCATTCACTCCTGGATGTTCGGACGGCCGGTTACGGTACCAGACCGCAAACCACGCCGCCCACAGCACACCGGGCACGGCATACCACACGAACATCCAGCGCCAGCCGATGCTCACGACCAGCCACGCTGTCAGCGGTGCCGCGATGATGCTGCCCACGGACATGAAGCCGCTGAACGCACCGGAGGCCGAGGCCTGCGCCGTGCGTGGAAACCACCGCGCCATCACCGTGGTGCCCACCGGCACCAGCCCCGCCTGCGCCATGCCCATGAAGGCACGCGCGCCTGTCATCACCGCCAGATTTCCCCACGCCAGGAAGGCGGTGGCCACGGACCATAGCACACCATACAAAGACAGCGACCAGCGTGCTCCCAGCCGCTGCGCCAGCATGGCCGCAGGGATCTGGCACAGCGCATACGGCCAGAAGAACGAGCTCATGAGCATGCCCGACTGCTCCTTGGTGATGCCCAGCTCCGCACGGATCGTGCTCTCCGCCGGCGCCACCCCATTGCGCGTGAAATACGCCAGCGCTGCCGCCGCACAGATGCCTGCGAGCACGATGAAGCGGGTGCGGGTGGGTTTCATGGCCGGTAGATTACCAGTCCGTCACAGCTCCATCAGGGCTGAACTCTCGCAGCACGATCTCCTGCTGGAAGGGATGCTTCTTCACCTCCGCTTCATTGATCGTGATGCCGAGGCCGGGCTTCGTATTCGGGCGGACGATGCGGCCCTGCTTCTCGATGGTGAAACCTTCCTCCACCACGTCCTGCCGCCAGGGCACATCGTTGTGGACGGTTTCGCAGATGATGTAGCTGGGCTGTGAAAAGCCGAACTCCAGCGATGCGGCGGTGCTCACAGGCCCCTGTGGGTTGTGCGGCGCCAGGGAGATGCGGTGCGCCTCCGCCAGCGCGGCGATGCGCTTGGCCGCGCTCAGCCCGCCGCAGTGGGTGATGTCCAGCTGGCAGATCTCCACCGCGCGTTTTTCAAACATGTCCTTGAAGGCCTCCAGGTTTGTCACGCGCTCGCCGCTGGCCACGGGTGTGGTGAGTGCGGCATTGATGCGGGCCAGCCCGTCCACGCATTCCGGCCAGCAGGGCTCCTCAAAAAAGTAGAGACCGAAGTCATCCAGGGCCTTGCCAAACTTCAGCCCCATCGCGGGAGAGGGCCGCGCATGGCAGTCCACCATGATGTCGATGTCCGGCCCCACGGCCTCCCGCATGGCGGCCACGGCTGCGGCTGCGGCGCGCACGGGCTTCTGGCCCTCGATGGGCATCGTGCTGGGCACCGCCATGCTTTTGAAGGCGGTGTAGCCATCCGCCACGGCGGCCTGCGCCAGCTCGGCAAAACGTTTGGCGTTGTCCGCCGGGGTTTGGTAAAAGTCCTCCATCTTGCCGCCGCCGAGATGGCAGTAGGTGCGCACAAAATCACGCACCGGACCGCCGAAGACCTTGGAGAGCGGCATGTTCGCCACCTTGCCGACGATGTCCCACAGCGCGAGATCAATGCCTGCGATGGCCGTGGCCCGCACGATGCCGTGCCCATGCCAGAAGTGCTGCCGGTACATCACCTGCCACAGATACTCCACCCGCGTCGGGTCTTCGCCGATGAGGAGATGCGACATGTCCTCGATCGCGCCGACGATGCTGCGCGTGTGCCACTCCAGCGTCGCCTCTCCCCAGCCGATGAGACCGGGCTGGTCCGTGACGACTTTCACGAAGACCCAGTTTCGCATTCGGGCATGGCAGACGAGTGTTTCGATGGCGGTGATTTTCATGAGGCGATGTGGTTGGAAATGGATTCGATGAGTTGCTCCAGGCTGCCCGGCGCGACAACGGCGATGCTCTCCTGGTAGATCCCCGTGTCGTAAAGCTCACGAGGCGGCAGGTAGGAGGCGCCCCAGTCCGCAGCGATGGTGGCCACGATGACGATCTTCTCTGGAAAGCGGCGGCGCAGCTCGGTTTGCAGCACGCTGTAGCTCTCTCCCTGCACACCCACCCACACCGCATCGCCCATGTGCCAAACGACGACTTGCAGCGGAAAGCGATCTCCCGGCGGCAGCTGGTGGAGCTTGTGCAGCAGGCGCGTTTTGCGCTCGCTCATCGCACGGCAGTCGGCGGCTTGGGCTTCATCGCCCGCAGCACGCGCGGTGGCCTCGGCAGCCTGGAAATGATCCAGCTCCGCCTGCACCTGCGCCACCGTCGGCTGGCCGGGGCGGTAGCGCAGCGGCTCATGCCAGCGCTGCAGCTTCCAACCCGCCTTGGTTTCCAGATCGATCTTCTCGTGCTTCCACGCACCCAGCGTCGCACCGGACACGACAGCGCCTTGATAAACAAAGACCGTGCCCGCCGCTGGCAGCGCCGTGAGGGCCGAGAGCGCGGCATAACCCAGCTCGCGCCCATTGCGATCCGCCACAGCGGTGTCACCGACGAAGCCCTCGCGCGGACCCAGTTCGCCGCTGGCGCCTTGCAAAAAGAGGCAGGGCGCGCCGGTGTCGCGTTCAACGAGCTCGCGCATCGCACCGATGTAGTCGGGACTGATCAGCGTGTTTTCCCATGCCAGTGTGGTGGGGTGGCAGGCATAGTTTACGATGCAGGCCAGCGTCTTCCCGTCATCCGCCGTCACACGTGCCAGGACCACGCTGTCATCCGCAGGCACACCGGGATTGTGACCGCAGATGTATTGCATGCCGTCCCAAAAATCGCGCTGAGTGGCCAGACTGCAGCGGCCACGGCCATAGACGATGCCCGCAGGCACCAGCGAGGCCATGCATTGCTTCACCAGCCGCCCTGCCCGCTCCCCCAGTGCGTGCAGGTAGGGCGGAATCAGATCGCCACCCGGCAGCGTGGCACGGTCCAGTCCCATCAGCCCCGCGCCGTGGGTGTGGGAAAAGACCACAAGCACCTCCTCCTTTGCCACACCACCGATCTCCGCCGCTTGTGCCACGAGCTGCGCATGCTCCGTGGCCCCCATCACGCAATGATCCAGCGCTAGAATGATTTGCCGCCCCGTTCCCTCCATCGGCGCAAACACCGCCACCGTGGCGCGCAGCGGTCGGTGCACCCCGGTGGCGCGCTCGTGCTTCGCCGCGCCCCACATGCGGTGGTAGATGTCCGCCGGTGGCGTGATGTCGCACCAGGAGAGTGCAAATCGGCACCGGCTTTGCGGTGCGGGATCTTCGGTGCGGGAGAGTTCAGGCATCACACATCAAAGGCATGGCGGACCTCCAACTTTCATCATGTCATGAATCTCCTTCCCCAATCCATGCACATTACGCCCCCCCGGGGCCGCTGGTGCGGTTTTCAGACCACGAGGTTGCCGCGAAAGCCCATGGGCCTGGCACGTAATTTACCCCATGATGATTTATCGCCGCCGCTTTCCTGTCACCGCACTCGCTTTCGGTCTCGCCGCATTCTCATCCCTCGGTGCCGCAGACAGCGTTCTCGACATCGGCTCGCGCCGTGAGTTGTTTGTCGATGATTTCCTCATCGGCCAGCTCACCGGCAAGGCCGAGCAACGGCTGCACCATCCTCAGATCCAGGAGATCGCGCTGACGCATGATGCGCCATGGGAGGGCAGCGGCAGCGGTTACCACAGCGTCTTCAAAGACGGGGACAAATACCGCATGTACTACAAGAGCTGGCAGCTCACCGTCACAGCCCCTGGCAAGGTAAACACCGGCGAGCACCCGCTCTTCACCTGCTACGCGGAGAGCGACGACGGCATCCACTGGCGCAAGCCCGAGCTGGGCCTGCATGAGTTCAAAGGTTCCAAGGCCAACAACATCGTCATTCCCCACGGCATGATGGGAAAGGTGAACCCCGATGGCGGACACCCCGCAGTTTTCAAAGATGAAAATCCCGCCGCACCCGCAGATGCGAAATACAAGGCCATCGTGCGCTCCAATTCACCCAAGGGCCTGCTCGCGCTGAAATCGCCCGATGGCCTCCGCTGGTCCCCCATGGCCGATGCACCCGTCATCACCGATGGAGCGTTTGATTCGCAGAACCTCGCGTTTTGGGATGCGCAGAGCGGCGTGTATCGCGCCTACTGGCGCTACTTCACCGCCGGCACCACCGATGAAAAAAACTGGAAGCCCTCAGGCGACCGCGCCATCCGCACCGCCACGTCCAAAGACTTCCTCCACTGGGAAAACCAGCACGACCTCACCTATGTGGACTCCCCGTCCGAGCAGCTCTACACCAATCAGGTCAAGCCCTACCACCGTGCACCGCATCTGCTGCTGGGCTTTCCCACGCGCTACACCGAGCGCGGCTGGTCAGACAGCATGCGCGCACTGCCCGAGCGCGAGCACCGTGAGTGGCGCTCCAAGGCCAGCGACCGCTACGGCATGGCCATCACCGAAGGCCTCTTCATGGCCAGCCGCGACGGCTTGAAGTTCAAGCGCTGGAATGAAGCCTTCCTGCCGCCCGGCATCGAGCGCCCCGGCACCTGGAACTACGGCCACCAGTACATCGCCTGGCATCCGGTGGAAACCAAGTCCGCTCTGGAAGGCGCACCCAATGAGCTCAGCCTCTACGCCACCGAGAGCTACTGGACCGGCAAGAGCAGCGCCCTGCGCCGCTACACGCTGCGGCTCGACGGCTTTGTCTCCATCCACGCCCCCAGGAGCGGCGGCGAGCTCATCACCAAGCCGCTCACCTTCACCGGCAAAGCACTCACCCTGAACTTCGCCAGCTCCGCCGCTGGTGGCATCCAGGTGGAGATCCAAGATGCAGACGGCAAGCCGCTCCCCGGCTTCACCCTTGCCGACTCCCAGCCTGTCTTCGGCGATTCCCTTGACCGCACCGTCACCTGGAAAACCGGCCCCGATGTAAGCGCCCTCTCCGGCAAACCCGTGCGCCTGCGCTTTGTCCTGAACGATGTGGATTTGTACTCGCTGAAGTTTGAGTAAAGTAGCCCTGTTCCTGTGGAACAGGGGTGCGTGCCGCAACGCCCATAAGCACGGAGCCAAAGTGAATTGGCTTTGGAACTTCTAAATCCACATGCAACTCCCGCTACCCTGTGGCATGAGTAGCTCCGATATTATTTTATGAGCTACATAATGGTGGATGTGGAGTCGGACGGTCCGATTCCGGGAGATTACTCGATGATCTGTTTTGGTGCGGTGGTGGTGGAGCCGGGGCTGAGCCGCACTTTTTACGGGCGGCTGCGCCCGATCTCGGAGCGCTTCATGCCGGAGGCGCTGGCCGTCAGCGGCTTCACGCGGGAGCAGACGCTGCAGTTTCCTGAACCTGTCGAGGTCATGCAAAACTTCGCCGAATGGCTGAGCGGTATTTCCAAAGACCGTCTCATGTTCGTGTCAGACAACAACGGATTCGACTGGCAGTTCATCAACTGGTACTTCCACCACTTTACCGGGGCCAATCCCTTCGGCTTCTCCTCCACCAATCTCGGCAGCTTGTACAAAGGAATGGTGAAAGACACCTTCCAGACCTTCAAGCACCTGCGCCGGACCAAGCACACGCATCATCCCGTGGATGATGCCATCGGCAACGCCGAGGCGCTGCTGACGATGAAGGATGAGCTGGGGCTGAAGATCAGGTTGTGATCACTCGGCGGCAGGTGTGGGCAGTTTGTCAAAGCCGATGAAGAGACGTGCGGAAGCGTTTCTGCCAAGCTCAGCCATGGCCTCCAGCTCTTTCAGCCGAAGCATGGCGGGATTTTGTTGGTAGAATTTTGCCAGAGCTTCACGAGCAGCCATGGCGGCGCTTTCGCCTTCAGCGGTGATGCGTTCTGCTTCCGCAGCCGCTTCCGCACGAGCACGGCTGGCCTTGGCGTCTGCCTCTGCACGCAGCGTCTGAACCTCGGCTTCGTTGGCAGCCTCCAATTTTCGTTTCTCCAATTCGGTGCGTGTCTCCACCAGTCTGGCCTCGCTCAGGCGCTCTGCGGCCAGCACCTTGTTCATGATCTCCTGGAGATTCCCAGGAAACACCAGATCCTTCACGTCCGCACGGAGAATAGCCACACCGTAGCTGCTCGCGGCCTCTTTGACATCTCGCATGATGTCTTCACTCAGGCGGTTCCGATTCGTGAGGATTTCCTCCAGCGACATGGATGCCAGCGAGCGCCGCGCGGCCAGCTGCACATCGCTGTAAAGCCGCTCCTCGTAGTTCACCACCTGGTGAATCGCCGCCTTGGGGTCGGAGACCTTGAACTGAACGATGATGCTCACACGAATGGCCACCTTGTCGGAGGTCAGAATCTCCTGGCCTTTGATGGTGAGCTCACGCTCGCGCACATCCACCACCACCACAGACTCGACAGGCCGCCGAGGCATGAATAGCAGCGCAGGGCGAGGGCCTTTGATCTCGTAGCGTCCGGCTTCCAGAATTTTCTTTAACACACCGTCCTGATAAAACAGGCCGCGGTGCGTGTCTTTGATGATGAGCTCTCCTGTCATGATCGAATGAAATGGACCTCGGAACCAAGCCGATATGGTGGAACAGGCGGCCCAGATTGGGTGGAGGACCTGGCGTGTTCAATGAATGCCATGTCCACCTGTTTGGAGCCTGCCTCCTAACTTGGTCGAGGCATGTGCATGATAGCCGCCCATGCGTAAGAGCGCAAGAGCTGCATGAGCAAACTTAGTAATGCCCCACTTGTGAAGAGCTTAGGTCTGACATAAGATGAGCCTGTGTCACCACAGGCTCATCCACACATCACCTTGTCAATGGCTGACGCTTTTACACCTTCGCCAGCACCGCATTGAACGTCGCGCTCGGACGCAGCGCGGCATCCGCCTTCGCGGTGTCCGGCTTGTAGTAGCCGCCCACATCAGCGGGCTGGCCCTGCACGGCGAGGAGTTCGGCGACGATCTTGGCCTCGTTGGCCGTCAGCTCTTCGGCGACGGGCTTGAACTTGGCCTGCAGCTCCGCATCAGCCGTCTGGGCAGCCAGTGCCTGGGCCCAGTAGAGGGCCAGGTAGAAGTGGCTGCCGCGGTTGTCGATGGTGCCCAGTTTGCGGCCGGGGCTGCGGTCGTTTTCCAGGAACTTGCCCGTGGCGGCGTCGAGCGTGTCGGCCAGCACCTTGGCCTTCGGCAGGCTGAAGTTTTCGGCGATGTGCTCAAAGCTCGGTGCCAGTGCGAAGAACTCGCCCAGGCTGTCCCAGCGCAGGTAGTTTTCTTCGAGGAACTGCTGCACGTGCTTCGGCGCGGAGCCGCCGGCGCCGGTCTCAAACAGGCCCCCGCCGTTCATGAGCGGGACGATGGAAAGCATCTTGGCGGAGGTGCCCACTTCCAGGATGGGGAAGAGATCGGTGTTGTAGTCGCGCAGCACGTTGCCGGTCACGGAGATGGTGTCCTCTCCTTTGACGATACGCTCCAGCGAGAAGGTGCAGGCCTCGGCAGGCGGAAGGATGCGGAGGTCCAGACCAGTGGTGTCGTGGTCCTTGAGATACTTCTCCACCTTGGCGATGATCTGGGCGTCGTGAGCACGGTTCTTGTCCAGCCAGAAGACGGCGGGGGTCTTGGAGGCGCGGGCGCGGTTCACGGCCAGCTTCACCCAGTCCTGGATGGGTGCGTCCTTGGTCTGGCAGGCGCGCCAGATGTCTCCGGCCTCCACGGCGTGCTCCAGCAGCACGGTGCCGGCGCTGTCGGTCACGCGCACGGTGCCGTCGGCGGGGATCTCAAAGGTCTTGTTGTGGCTGCCGTACTCTTCGGCGGCTTGGGCCATGAGGCCCACGTTTGGCACGCTGCCCATGGTCTTGGGGTCCAGAGCGCCGTTCTTCTTGCAGAAGTCGATCACGGCCTGGTACACGCCGGCGTAGCTGCTGTCAGGAATGACAGCCAGCGTGTCCTGCTCCTTGCCGGCGGCGTTCCACATCTTGCCACCACCGCGGATCATGGCGGGCATGGAGGCATCCACGATGACATCGCTCGGTACGTGCAGGTTGGTGATGCCTTTGTCGCTGTTCACCATGGCCAGTGCGGGGCGGCTGGCGTAGGCGGCCTGGATGTCGGCCTCGATCTCGGCCTTCTTTTCCGCAGGCAGCTTGGAGAGCTTGGCCACGAGGTCGCCGAAGCCGTTGTTGAGCTCCACGCCGATCTCCGTCAGCGCGGCGCCGTGCTTGGCCAGCACGTCCTTGAAGAACACACGCACGGCGTGGCCGAAGATGATGGGGTCGCTGACCTTCATCATGGTGGCCTTCATGTGCAGGGAGAAGAGCACGCCCTCGGCCTTGGCTTTTTCCAGCTGGGTCTCGATGAAGGCCACGAGCGCCTTCTTGCTCATGCGGGTGGCGTCGAGGATCTCGCCGGCCTTCAGCGGGGTCTTGTCCTTCAGCACTTTGGTGCTGCCGTCTTTGCCGATGAACTCGATCTTCACATCCGTGGCGGCTGGCACGCAGACGGATTTCTCATTGGAGAAGAAGTCGTCCTTGCCCATGGTTCCCACGCTGGTCTTGGAGTCGGCGCTCCACTTGCCCATGGAGTGGGGGTGGGCCTTGGCGTAGTCCTTCACGGCCTTCGGCGCGCGACGGTCGGAGTTGCCCTCGCGCAGCACAGGGTTCACGGCACTGCCCATGACCTTGGCGTAGCGGGTCTTGATGTCCTTCTCGGCGTCCGTCTGCGGGTTTTCGGGCAGGTTTGGCACGGCGTAGCCCTTGCTCTGCAGTTCGGCGATCGCGGCCTTCAGCTGCGGCACGGAGGCGGAGATGTTTGGCAGCTTGATGATGTTCGTGGTGGGCTCCAGGCAGAGCTTGCCGAGGTAGGCGAGGTCATCAGACTGCTTCTGCGCATCGGTCAGGAAATCGGGGAAGTTCGCCAGGATGCGGCCCGCCAGGGAGATGTCGCGCGTTTCCACTTCGATCCCGGCCGGTTTGGTGAAGGCCTGCACGATAGGCAGGAAGGAAAAAGTGGCCAGCAGGGGAGCTTCGTCGGTCAGGGTGTAGATGATCTTGGCGGACATGATTTGGAGGGGGGAGAATGAAGAGCGGAAGAGCTAAACGCGACCACGCAGCTGCGCAATGCCCAAGGTGCCGCAGCTTCTGCGCCGCACTGGGCGCGGCTTGGGGGCTCTCCAATTTTTGAGAACATGCCGGGATGCAAAATGTGAACGTGAGTTCAAATTCCTGAACTCCACCTGCTCATCAGCTTGAGCGTTCGTTTCGCCGTGAATTCCTGCATCAGTGGCCGCAGTTGATCGGTACCGCCAACTGCCAAGGCCAGGATGGCGATGGCTCTGATGACTGCCGGCAGATGGGTGAGGACAATCCGGACGAGTTCGTTGGTCTCCTTGGGAGTTCGCTTCGGAGTTCGTGGGTGCTTTTTGGATTTCATGCACCCGTACCAATATGCTTTGCTCTCAGAGTGCAAACAATCGAAGAGCCTCAAAAAGCCCCCTTTTTTGAAGCTTTTCGAGGAGGGGGCTTGGAACTTGCGTTCAAAACGTTCCTTATTGAGTGTGTTGATTTAATGCATTGATAAACAATGGATTGAGTGCCAATGCTGCGCGTCACACCATGGGGCTATCCGCCCCGCACAGCATCGCGGATGGCGGGCACCAGCAGCTCCGCCACGAGCTGGTGGCCCAGGTCATTCGGGTGCATGCCGTCCAGCAGCATGCCGTCGAGGGTGGTCTGGTGCTTCGCGGCAAAGGCCGGGTAGGCGGCATGCACATCCAGCAGCGGCAGCTTCAGCTCGGCGGCCAGCTGGCGCACGGCCTCGTTGTAGCGGACCAGCGTGGCGGACTCAAAGCCGTCTTCGGCAGCGGGATCGTAGGGCGCGTGCCCATAGAGCTCGCGCAGCTTGGAGGTCCAGCGCAGCGGGTTGGCCGTCATGAGGATGACCTTGGCCCCCTGTTTCTGCGCAGCCTGGATCATCGTGCGGTAGTTGCGGATGAAGGCATCCAAAGGCACGCGCGGGGTGGTGGCGGGCGGCTTTTTCCACACGTCCACCGCCGAGTCATTGATGCCAAACTGCATCACCACCACGCGCGGCTGGTGTTTCAGCACGTCCGCCTGCAGGCGCTTCAGCGCGTCCTGCGTGGTGTTGCCACTGATCCCCGCATTGTACACCCCCATGGAGGAGCCGATGCTCTGCAGCCCCTGCTCCACCCGAGTGGCATACACCTTGAGGCTGCCGCGCGGGGCCGTGGTGGAGTCTCCAAACATCACGATGCCGCCCGGCTTTGGCACCGGCTTGGGCGGCGGCACAAACACCGGAATCTCCCCTGCCCCGAGATCCGCGGCATTCACCTTCATCCGCAGCCCGCCCTGCATCGTGGTGATCCACAGCTCGCCGGGTTTGCGCTCGTAGAGGTAAGGATACGACACACGGCCGCCGGGCACGTAGTTCGCCGCCACGATCACCGGCTTGGACCACGTGGCTGCCTCATCGTCTGAAAACGCCAGCGCTAGCTCCACGCGGCTGGTGCCATTCTTCGGGTCATGGCGCGGCGGCGCGTTCCACAGCAGCGCGATGCGCTCGTCGCTCAGCCGCGCCATCTGCGGGCAGCAGGTGACGGAGGCGATTTGCGTCTGCTTCAGCCCCTGCCACTTCAGGCCATCGCGCGAGATCGCCTCCCACAGAAAGCCCGATTCCGTGCGCAGCAGCAGGTAGAGAGATCCGTCCTTGCGCTCGATCACACTGCCTTCGAGAGAGCCGGCGTGATCGTGCGTTCCCACGCCGTAATCGAGCATATCACCGCGCTGCCAGCTTTTGCCGAGGTCATCCGAAACCCACATCACCGTGGCATGCCGCCATTGCGGGATGATCTCCTGCCCCACCAGCACGATGCGCCCCGACTTCATCTGGATCATGGAGTGAATGCAGCCGCACCACGGTGTGCTGAGCCGCACGGGCGTCTCCCAGGTTTTGCCATCATCGGTGCTGCGGCAGGAGTAGGTGGGCAGCACAAAGGCCTTCCAATCTATCCCCGGCTCACCCCAGCCCCAGCGTTTGGGCGCCTGGCGCTCCGCACCGTTCATCCAGGCGGAAATGACGATGCCCTCACGTGTGCGCAGCAGCGCGCGCTCGTTGCTGACATTGAACTTGGCTCCTTCTGCAAACAGCGGCGTGCTGCTCCACGTGCGGCCTTCATCCGTGCTGCGCAGAGCGTTCTTCGCATCGATGCACAGCACGCCACCGTCTGCCGTGGTGACAAAGGGCCCCTGATGGGTGAAAGGCAGCGCAGCGGCCTTCGGGTGCAGCGTGGGTGAGTCAGCAGCAAACGCGTGGATGCTGAGCAGCGGCAGCAGGAGAAGAGAAAGTCTCATGGTGGCTCTCATGTACGCATGGAATCACTCCCTTGTACTCATGGCGTTCTGGTTCTATGCGCAGACCAGCCGCCTGGAAGTAGCACGGGCAATCCTGCCCGTGAAGAGCGCGTTCTTCGCGGGCAGGATTGCCCCCCACTGCCTTCGCTCACCCGATCACATTCTCCCCGCGGTTCTCCCTCTGCTGGATCGTCACCGGCCAGCCGGGAAACTGGTTGCCGGGCTTGCCATCCGTCGCGTCGATGAGGAAGCGGAAGGACTCAATGAAGTAGGTCTTCTTCTCCGTGTCGAAGGTGATGAAGCCAAATCCGCTGCCCTTCTCGTGCGCCTTCTCGTAGCGGTTCGCGGCCTTGCCCACCTCGGGATTGCCCACGGCGTACACATAGGCCTTGTTGCCCAGGCCTTCAATGAACTCACCCGTGTCCGGCAGGCCATGTTTGGGGCGGTTTTCATGCGGCATCTTGAGCTCATCCGGCCGCCACCAGCGCGGATAGCCGGCGGAGATGGCAGGCGTGCAGAAGGACCAGTTGCTGTCGCGCTGCTTCTCCACGCCGTATTGCGTCAGCGTGGTGAGATGCTGGTCGCCATTGATGTGCAGTGCCATGGAGGGGCGCATGATTTCCACTGCCCGGTTGCGCGGCGTCTGCGGCCAGCCGCCGGAGTCGAGATCGGCCTTCAGGTATCCATCGGGCCCGCCATGATGCGTCGCCACATTCGCAAACACCGTCTGGCTCAGCACCGCCTTCAGTGCATGCCCGCGCCAGTCCTGGGCCCACTTTTTGAGAAACTCCTCCTGACGCTCTCCGAGGAGCACGAGACCCGGTTTGTCGAGTTTCAAAGTGTCAAAGCCGGGGTCTGGAACATGATCAGCGCGGCCAGCGCCAGTCTCCACATGCTCGGGGCCGCTCTTCCATTGGCGGTCGGCGATGATGGCAAAGCCCACCCCGCCATACACCATGTCGCCGTAGTACACGCTGATGTCCTGCTGCACCGGCTTGGGATCGTAGGCATCGGGATGATGCGCCACATTCGTCTTGTGCACCGCATTGACCATCCGCGCCGGTTCGATGTAGCCGCCTTTTGAAGAGGCGCCTGTGTCGCCCACGTCCATTTTTTTGCCACCCTCGCCCCAGATGTTGCCCTGGAAGACATCGTGGTCATCCGGCAGGCAAAGCGTCGGCGCATTGCGCATCACCTCGCGGAAGGCCCAGCCGTGCTGGTAGAATTTGCGCAGGTAGTTCAGGATCGCAGGCTCTTCGGGCGTGCGGATGATGCCAAAGCCGCCGTGGTTCTCATAAATCTGGTCGCCGGAGAAAAAGACGAGATCGGGATCCAGCTTCAGCAGATTCTCCGCCACAGGCGCGTAGGGGAAGCCGTAGTCGTTCTGACAAGTCAGCGCCGCCATGCGCAGCGGACGGCCTTCGGGGTTCGCCTTGATCGTGCCGGTCCACTCATGCGGCGTCTCGCTGCCGTCCGTGTGCTGTTCTCGGTAAACCACCTTGTAGGGCGTGGCCTGCTTTGCATCCCATTTGGGAATTCGGAAGGTCGCCACCCAGGCGTCGGGATCGAGCTTTGCCTGTCCGAGAGATTTCCATGCACCGCCCTTCTTCACCAGCAGCTCCACCACCTGGTTGTCCTTCGCTCCCATCGGTCCCGTCAGCGCACTGAGCTTCATCACAAAGCCCTCGTCTGTGCGTGAATCACTCAGCGAGTACATCGACCAGAGCAACGGGCCAAATTGATTCTGCGGCGACACGGCGAAGGCATTGCCCTCCATCGTCCAGTTTTGAAAACGGTAGCGCCCTGCGCCTGCGGCACCCGCCTTGGCTTTGTTCTTCTTGGCCCCCGCCACCGCACCGGCGGCGAAGTTGTTGGCCATCGAGACATTGCCAAGGATTTCGTCTGCCGAAAATGGATGCATGATGGCTGCCAGCTCCGCGCCCGAGTCTGCCGCGTAGGCCGTGAGTGTCAGCGCGCACTTGTCGCCTTCTGCCGTGCCTTTGAGCGTCAGCTTCACCTGCTTCAAAGCGCTGCCATCTTTAACGGGCGCGGTCTTCGGGCCCAGAATGAGCTGATCGCCCTGCCATCCGGCGTTGATGCCCTTCTGCACGAAGCAGTTGCTCCGGTATTCATTGATCTCACTCCGAATGCCGATGCGGAAGCCCGCGCCGCCGTCGGTCTTGCCGGTCTCCAGCCGCGTCAATGTCACGCTCATGGTGAAAGCCCCGTTTTGTGTGATCTGGTGCGTCAGCGAATGCACACTTCGCCCGCCGGCCATGCTGAGGCACTCTGCACCGCCCTCGCTCACACGCCAGTCTTCCATGGGATTGGCCCAATACTCCCCGCCGAGAAACACGCGGTCATGTGTTTTTGCCCAGGCATCCGTTGCAGCTGCGGGCTTGGACGGTGCGGCAGTGGCTCTGTCACGGGTGCCAAGGCCCATGAGGGTTCCTGCCGTCATCAGCTTCAGTCCGGTGCGTCGGGAGATGTTTCGTTTCATGAGTGCGATGCAACGTTGCTCATGCACCGCACCCATCAGCGAATTTCACCCTTTTTGCCTCAGCTCGCTGCCGGAGCTTCCGCGGCGATGCGGCGATAGATTTCCTTCGCGGCCTCATACGCACGCCTTGCCACGTCCCGCTCCGCAGGCGCGATGTTCTTCTCCCGCATGCGCCAGAGCTGCTCGATGCAGGCCAGGCACCACTGCGCGCTGCGGCGCGAGGCACGGATGGGCTTGTCAGCGACGATGACGTTCACCGGATTCGTATGCATCTGCGGAAACTGCCGCACCGCCACCCAACTGCTGCGGGGGATGTCCACGTTGAAGCGGATCTCGTGCACTTGATCATCCGCAGGCACTTCGCGCGTGGCCACGGCTAGACCATTCACGACCAGCTCCACCTTGCGCTTACCGCCAGCGTAAGGCTGCGCGGCAGTCACGTCGTGATAGTTCACCGTGTCTCCGGTCAGGCGCGCACCCGCCACGGGCACTGCGCCGCCATACGCAATTTCGAGCGGAGTCTCGGAGCTGAACGCGACCTTCACGCGCACCTCCGCACGGCCCGGCTGGGCGAGGCGCACTTCGTCTCCCGCCGGCTGGCCTGCAACCATGAAGTCCAGCGCATGCGCATAGCCATCGCTCACATAGCTGCGGCCCTGCGCAAGGCCTTCACACCATTTCGTGAAATCAATGCGGTCCACCTTGCCCAGCTTCACATAGGTGCGCCCCTGGCCCACGCGGGTGCCGCTCATGCAGGGAAAGTCCGTTTCGCCCGCAGCCTTCAGCGGAAAGCCGCAGTTCATGAGATGGTACCATGCGTTCCACTCCAGCAGCCGCGCCGTGTCCATGGTGCTGATGAAATCACACACGCCGTGCGCAGTGGTCACAAAGATCTCATGCCCGCCTGCGTCCGGGATCGCCACATTGGGCAGCGCATCAAGTACACGCTCATGACTGTTGGCGAGTTCGGCCTCATTCAGCCCGTCATCACGATCAGCATCGATCTTGTCAAACGGTTCCGGCAGCAGCACGGCCTGCGCCTCAGCAGCCGAGAGTCGCGCATCCTTGTCTGTATCGTAAAGCCCGAGCAGGCGCCTGGCCGCCACACCAGCATTCACCTGCATGCCGCTGCCGGAATGCGGGTAGCCAGTGAAGCCGCCCTGCTGCTTGGTCCATCGCAGCGCGGGCAGCGTCCAGGTGGGCCAGCCTTTGATCCCTTCTGCACCGGGATACACCAGCTCGCGCAGGTTCAGCAGACATACATGGCCGAGCGCTGCGGAGCCGAAGCCGCTGACCTCCATGTCGTACTTCATCTGCGTCAGCGGTTCGCTGAATTGGTCCACCTGGGGGCCGAAGAACTGCCTCTGATAGTCGAAGCAGTAACCCCACGCGAGCACGCATCCCACGTTCAGCCCCTCGCCCTTCACCTGTTGAAACATGTCCTCCGGCCGCATGCCCTCGGAGGGCGTGGTGTAGTGTGCGCAGCCTGCCGCGTGGATGTGGTGATCGCCGCTGTAATACCCAAAATCCGCCGCATTCATCCAGCGCTCCAGCTTTACCGGCAGCGTCGTTTCCTTTGCTGATGGGATCGTCACCTTCGTCTTCACCGTGCGATATTCCGGCCCGCGAGATGCCTCCATGACAAACTCTCTCGGAGGCAGAAGCACACTGCCTCCGCTGGCCCGATAAAGATGCTTTTGGAAAAAGAAATCCGGCGCCAGCCGGCGTGCCTGTGGCGGGAAGACGCGGCCCTGCGCATCGGTGAAAGTCAGCCGCGCTGTGGTGTCCTTGCCGTCATGGTCTTTGACATCCAGCTTCACCGTCACCGCAGGTGAAATCTGAAACAGCACCGGCACCTCGGCACGAAACCCCAGGTCCTGCGTGCCCTGGCCGATGTCAAAAGCGAGCGTGGCTTCGCGTTTCCCCGACTCGCTGGAATAGACAAGCGCGATGGCGTACTCCACCTCCAGCCCGCTCAGATTCGCAGTCATCGGCGCAGAGTCATGCAGGCCCACCTCCAGAAACCGGTCTGCGCCCTGCGTGTTCTCATTTTCCCGCAGGTGCGTCTGGCGTTCTCTCTCCATGGTGCCCTTGGCCACGCCCGCATAGGAGGGCCCGGCCTGCGGACTGCTGATGTGCAATGCCGCCACGCTGGTGGCATGATTGATCACCTTGATCAACAGCGGCGTGTAGCCCGCTTGCTGAAGTCGTGCGGCAGCCGGTCCGCGCTGCGCTTTCACGCGGGATTCGGGATTGATGTCCACCACGCACAGCACCTGCGGATCCAGCACGGACTGCACGCCCGCGCCATCACGTGCGGTGATCGCGGTCTGCAGCTTCGTGCGCGTCTCAGGTGGCAGCGGCGCACCGAGAAAATCCAGCGCCTGCACCAGCCGCTGCGCATTCGCCGCCAGTGGCTGGCCCTCGGTCTCGATCACAGGGGGAAGGTCGGCGGCATGAACCATGCCTCCGGCCAGGAGCACGAGGAAACGGGCAATCTTTGCAGGCATGGTCTGTATACGCTCCTGGCAGGCGTATCTTGACCGCAGCCGCAGATCCCATCACGCCTTGAAGAAGATCTGCCTGCGGTACAGCGCGTAGAGAAAGAGCCACACCAGCAGCAGACCACCGGTGCTTTCCAGTACGCCGTGCCATTTGGGATCCAGCGGCTGGTACAGACCGCTGAAGAGCAGCTTGGAAGTGTGCCCAAAATTCACGAAGTGATACACCATGTAGATGGTGAGACTGTTCATGCCCACGACGACCAGCGGGAAGGCCCATCGCTTGAAGTTCAGGAGATCGATGATGCCGTAAAACACCGCCAGCAGCGTGAAGGAGATGCCCGTGGTCACCAGGATGAAGGAGCTCGTCCACATCCGCTTGGCGATGGGGAAATGCAGGCTCCACAGCAGGCCCAGCGCGAGGCACACGGCCCCCGCAAGCAGCAGCTGGCGGAGCTTGGCCGCAGGCGTGCTCGTGCTGCTCTGGAGCAGCTCTCCCGCGAAGACACCGAACATCGTCAGACACATGGCGGGAAACTGCGTGAGCAGGCCCAGCTCATCATACGTCACCTGCAGCAGACGTCCGGGCAGAAAGCTGCGGTCAAACCAGCCCACGAGATTGCCTTCAAACGAGAGATTTCCCGCGCCAAATCCCGGCACCGGCACCAGGAAAAGCGCGGCGTAGTAGGCCAGCAGGATGCCGCCCGCCACGCAGAGGCGCTTCGTGGAGTTCAGATTCAAATACAGCACCACGCTGACAAAGCCCGCCAGCCCAATGCGCCCCAGCACACTGCCCAGGCGCATCTGGTGCGGATCAAAGAACGGGATGGGCGCGTTTTTGTCCAGAAAGCCCAGCGCGGCGAGGATGAGCAGGCGCACGAAGGCCTTCCGGTACAGCTCACCTTTCGGCGTTCCCTGCGCCACGGCCTTGGCCAGCGAAAACGGAATCGACACGCCCGCCAGGAAGAGAAAGAGCGGAAAGATGCAGTCGTAAAAGGTGAAGCCAAACCACGCCGGATGCGTGAACTGCCCCGCCACCGCATCCACCCACGCCAGCCCCGTTTTCCCCTGCAGCTGATGGATCACCTGCCCCGTCCCGGCAATCATGAGCATGTCAAAACCGCGCAAGGCGTCGATGGACACAAGTCGGACTTTTTGCGCAGGAGCGGACATGGCGGTGCGTCAGGCTGAAGTCACTTCGCAAACTCCACCACCGTGCTCACCATGGCATCCCTCTCATCGGTCACGCCGATGTACCAGGTGTTGGCCTCGGCTGGCGGTTTGGGCGCGGTGATGGTGCCGCCCTGGACCGTGGCGGGGATGGACTTCCACTCGCGTTTCGAGCGCAGGCCCGTGTCCGTGGTGTAGTTCAGCTCAGCCTTCTTCAGCGGGACCTTGCTCTCGCAGCTCACCGTGACCTTGTCACCTGAGACCACAGGTGCCGCCGGATTCGGCAGCGGATCTCCACCACGGCATTTCGAATCAATAAAGATCCCGATCTCCTTTGGCGCCCATCCTGGCGGATGTCCATGAGGCATCTTCACCTGGATGCGGATGTGCTTCTCACCGGGCACCGCGTTGTAGCTCTTCATGTAGCTGTCCAGCACGTAGTGCACGTCGTTGGTGCCGTTCACAAAGAGCATGGGCACGCGGCAGCGGGGCAGCAGGCTGCCGGGATCATACTCCTTCACCCACAGCGCGCGGTGTTCGGGGTCCAGCTTGTCGATGCTGGGCTTCTGCACGGACTCGCCCTCATGCAGGAAGCCGCAGCCATACACCGGCACCGCCGCCTTGAAGCGGTCATCCAGCGAGGCCACGAGGCACGTTGTGTAGCCTCCCCAGCTGATGCCCGTCACCGCTGTGTGCTCTGCATCCACTTCAGAAAAACTGCGCAGCAGAGAATGTGCGCGCATCACGCTGGCTGCGGCATGAAAGGGCCAGTCATCGCTGGTGTCCGGTGTCAGGATGCAGTCAAATTTTTCCGGGTGCCCATGCGGCGGGCCGCCATTGGCCAGGCGCTTGCGTTCGCCACGGTGCCCGTTGCCGATCGCCATGCCGGTCTTGGGATCAAACTCCACCTCAGGCGGCCGTGAGCCGTTCAGATCCATCGCAATGGCCGCGTAGCCGCGCTTGGCCCAGAGATGCACCCAGTCGGCAAAGGCTGTGCCGCCGCCGCCGTGGATGAGCACCACGCCCGGAAACTTCGCGCCCGGTTTCGCCTCCCCCAGCGTGACGGGCGAGGCATAGAAGGCGAAGACCTCCGTGTCCTTGCCCTGGTATTTCTCTCCCGTGTAGGTCAGTGAATGGATCGGCTGGTCCTGCCTCACCCACTTCATGGCGGGCACGTTGCTTTTGAGCGCATCCAGATCCCAGGGGCCGACTTTTTCGGCATGCAGGGAAGTGGCAAGACAGAGAACGGTGGAGAAGAAAGCAAACCTCATGGCGGGTGATCAAACGCTCTGGCAGGTCGCGATTCACCCTCTTTTTCATCAAAAAACAAAACCGCCGCAGCGAGCGACTCCTGGCACTCACTGCGGCGGCATTTGGGTCAACGAGAGATGGACCGCTCTCAGTTGGCCTTCTTCGGACGGCCAAGCACATCGTCCTTGGTCGTGAGCGCCACGGCCACGACCTGGTCGATGAGATCCTGGCTGATCTTGAGATCCTTCAGGGTGTTCACCAGGTTTTCAGCGATGGCGTTGAAATGCTCCTCGGTCAGGCCCATGCCGTCGTGGGCTTTGCGCATGTCCTTGCCGGTCCAGGGCAGCGGGCCGCCGAAGGCAGCGCTGAGAAATTCCTTCTGCTTCCGGCGCTGCTTGTCCATGCTCACATCATCAAAGAAGTGCTTCACACGGTCATCGGCCAGCACCTTCACATAGAAGGCGTCAATCGCGGCGTCCATGGCGGCTTTGCCGCCCAGCTTCTGGTACAGGCTGTCTTCGCGCGCCTTCAGCCACTTGGCTTTGCACTCTTCTTTGGCAAAGGACCACTTGCGGCCTTCATAGCTGGCGGTGATTGCAGGATCGGCAGGCTTGCCGCTGATCGGGCAGATCGTGTTGGTGGCTGCTTCTGTGGCGACAGCGGCGGGATCAACGGCAAGCGCGGCGGCGTTGACCAGCAGAGTCATGACAGCGGTGATGGTGACGATGGATGAGAGGATGAGTTTCATGGTTTGGTTGGGCCATTTAATAAGTTGCATCAGCAATACATCAATGCACCGATCCTGCGCAGCTCTGCGCATTTGTTGCGCGCTGCTTTCCGCGCCAATTCCGGCGCACAACGACGCAGGAAGTGCAGAGCATTGCACGTTTATAGTTGCATCATAAATGCATGTTTAAGACGGAACCCCTGCTCAAATCTGACATCGTCGGCCGCGCCGAGATCGAAACCCTGGTCAACACCTTCTATGAACGTGTGCGGGCCGATGACACCCTCGGCTTCATTTTCGACAAAGTCGCCCAGACCAACTGGACCATGCATCTGCCCAAAATGTATGCCTTCTGGGAGACCGTGCTCTTTCGCACGGGCGGCTTCACGGGCAACCCCCTGGCAGCGCATGCCAGACTGGTGCCGCTCACGGACATGGGCCGTGACAAGTTTGACCGCTGGCTGCAGCTCTTCCGCGGCACAGTGGACGACCTCTTTGCCGGAGAGCGTGCCGAGCACATCAAAAACTGCGCGGCAGACATGGCCAATGTCATCTATTCGCGCATTAATGGTGTGCCCGATCCCCGGTTCGATCCCGCAAACCTCACCCTGGAACAACGCGCGCGTTATTCACGTTATCAGCAGCCAGCCGCATGAGCCAGTTTCCCGCCTGCAAACACAAAAAGCACCGTGCCACCGGGCCGCGCCGCGACGGGCTTCACTGGCTCGCATCAGAGCCGTATCGAGTGTTCTTTTTCAGCGGAGCGCTGTGGAGCATCATCGGCGTCGCTCTGTGGCCGCTGTACTATGCGCAGCAGCTCGGCTTTTATCCGGGCCTGGTGCATGCGCGGATCATGATCGAGGCCTTTGGCGCAGCGTTCGTGGTGGGCTTTCTCGGCACTGCCGGGCCGCGCATGGCCACCGCGCCAAAGCTCACACCGCTGGAGCTTGTCGGACTCCTCGTGCTGCATCAGGCCTGCGGCATCTCTCACCTCACGCTGCACATGGCGTGGGGAGATGCGTGCTTCATCGCGCTGCTCGGCTCGCTGCTGCTGTGCCTGGTGGTGCGTGTGGTGAAGTTCCGCAAGGAGGCGCCCCCTCCCCAGCTGCTCCTGGCGCTCACCGGCTTGATCTGCGGCATCACAGGCGCGTCGCTGCTGCTTTCAAACGCCACCCTGGTGAATCTCCAGCTCCTGCGTCTGGCCAATCTGCTGCTCTACCAGGGCCTGCTGCTGCCACCGGTGCTGGGCATCGGCGCCTTTGTGTTTCCACGCATGCTGGGCGGAGATTTTGGCGATCCTAAAACCGCTGCGCAAAGACGCGCCAAGCTCATGCTCGCCCTGACGGCGGCAGTGCTGGTGGTGCTCAGCTTTTTCATCGAGGCGCACGGCTGGGTGATCTTCGGTTACGCTCTGCGGGCCGGCATTGCGGCAGGCTATCTGCTGGTTGAGGTCAGCTGGAAGACTTCGCAAAGCGGATCTCTCACCACAGGCCTGTTCTGGTCGCTTGCTTTGGGCTCGCTTGGCCTGGTGCTTGCCGGACCTTTCTATGCCCAGCATGTCAGCGTCGAGCATCTGCTCTACATCGGCGGCTTCGGCATGCTCATGCTCATCGTGGGCAGCCGCGTGCTCTTCGGTCACAGCGGCGATCTCGACGGCTTCTTTGTGAAGAGCAAATGGGTACGCTTCCTGGTCTTTCTCAGCGTGCTGGCTGCCATCACCCGCGCCACGCCCGCCTGGGTGCCGTCCACCACGGTCTCCCATCACATCTATGCCGCGCTGACCTGGGCGCTGCTGGCCCTCTTCTGGCTGCTCTGGCACTGCCGCCGGTTCGTCAAACGGGATGAGGAGTAGCCTCCCCGCAAAATCAGCACAGCATTCCCCACGTGCAGGTGGGAATGCAGCTTCTGGATTCGGTTTACTCCCGCATGAACGCAGCGCTGAGCAGACCCGAATGGTCCAAGGTGGAATCAATGGCCTATGACGGCTTCGACGAACGCCCGTTTCTCGTCTTCTGGGAAATCACGCGCGCCTGTGCGCTGGCATGCAAACACTGCCGGGCCGAGGCGCAGTCTCACCGCCACCCGGATGAGCTGACGCGGGAGGAATCGAGCCGCCTCATCCGCCAGCTCGCAGAGCTGAAGCCGCCCATGCTCATCCTCACGGGTGGAGATCCGCTCATGCGCACGGATGCTCTCGATCTAGTGCGCGAGGCCACCGCTGCAGGGCTCCATGTGGGCCTCAGCCCCTCCGCCACAGCACGGCTCATGCATGCCGACTTTTCCGAAATCAAAGCCGCAGGTGTGGAGCGCATTTCCCTGAGTCTGGACGGCGCCACGCGGCAGACGCACGACGCTTTTCGCGGCATCAGCGGTACCTTTGACCGCACCATCGCCGCCGTGCACCGTGCCCATGCGGCCGACCTCAGCGTGCAGATCAACACCACGCTTACTCGCGGCAATCTGCGCGAATACGAGGCCTTCAAGAAGCTCATGTTTGAGCTGAAGCCCGCCATGTGGAGCGTCTTTCTGCTGGTGCCAACCGGGCGTGCCGGCATCGCCGATCTGCCGGATCCTCTGGACATCGAGCATGTGTTTCAGGACATGGCCTCGCTCGTGGGCAAAGCCCCCTTTGCCATCAAGACCACCGAGGGCCACCACTTCCGCCGCGTGCTCATCCAGCGCCACGGAGCCAGCGGCAGACAGCGCCCGGGCATGCGCTCGCCGCTCGGCATTCGCGATGGGCGCGGTGTCATGTTCATCTCCCACACGGGTGTGGTATCCCCCAGTGGCTTCCTGCCTTTTGACTGTGGCAATGTGCGCGAGGAGCACCCCGCAGACATCTACCGGCATCATCCGCTCTTCATCTCCCTGCGTGACAACGACGCCCTCGGAGGCAAATGCGGGCGCTGCGAATTCCGCGCCGTCTGCGGTGGCTCCAGAGCACGCGCCTACGGCGTCACGGGCGACCCCTTTGCAGAAGACCCGGCCTGCATTTACCAGCCGAGGCAAGGCACGGCAAAGATGTCAGCAGCCCCCCACGCCTGAATCAAAGCGAAGGCGGCGTCCAGTCGGGGATGCCGCCGGCCTTCTCCTGCTTCTCGTACAGCTCCCAGAAAGGCTTGGTGGGAGACATGGGCGCGCTTTCATTCACCATGAGCGGCCGTGCCTCCTTCCAGAAGGCCTCGTACGCGGCGTTCATCTTCTGCACCACTTCAGGGTAGTCGCCGCTCACATCTGTCTTCTGATAAGGATCAGCCTCAAGATCGTAGAGTGCGCCCTTGGAAGGCTGCGCCGCAGCACCGGCGGCCTGCTTTTTCTTTTTGGGATTCCCGCCTGCAGCCCGTGGCCCCACGTAGCGGAAGCGCTGGTTGCGCACGCCGTAGTTGAGAAATTCCTGCGTGTCCGGCTCCACGCCTGTGGGCCAGCGCGCCACATGGCTGAAGAGGTAGCGGTCCTCCCAGTTCCCGGCCTTGTCTTCGATCAGCGGTAGCAGGCTGCGGCCCTCCACCTGGTTCTTGGGCAGCTCGGCTCCTGCCATGGCGGCAAAGGTGGGCAGCAGGTCGATGTGTGCCGCGATGGTCTTGATGTCGCGGCCTGGATGGATATGCCCGTCCCAGCGGATGAAGAAGGGCACACGCACGCCGCCTTCATCCGTGGAGCCTTTGAGCCCGACCTGGTCGCCATTGAAGAAAGGATAGCCCGGCACGATGTCCTTGCCGGGAACGCCGGGGCCACCGCCGGTGGTGCCGTTGTCAGACATGAAGATGACCACCGTGTTTTTATAAAGGTCCCACTCCTTCAGCTTCTCCGCCAGACGCCCCATGTTCTCATCGAGGTTCTCGACCATGCCGTAGAATCCGGCCTGGTCTTTGCCAAAGCCGAGATCGGTGAAGCGCTTCGCATTCTTTTCCGGTGCAATGTAGGGACCGTGCGGCGCATTGGTGGCGATGTAGGTGAAGAAAGGTTTCCCGCTGTCCTTCTGCTGCTTGATCCAGCCGAGCGCGGCGGTGAAGAAGACATCGGTGCAGAAGCCGTGAGTCTTCACAAAGCTGCCGTTGTGACGGATCACAGGGTCCATGTACTTGTTGTTTGGCGCATCCGCGCAGGAGCAGTCGTAGGCCTGGCCAATGCCGCCCGCGCCGTGGATGAAGGCTTCGTCAAAGCCGCGCTTGTGCGGCTGATACGCTTCTTCATCTCCCAGATGCCATTTGCCAAAAATGCCCGAGGTGTAGCCCTTGGTCTTGAGCACCTGCGGCAGGATGGTGGCGTTCAGCGTCATGCGCTCGCGCTCCAGAATGGTGTGCGTGATGCCGTTTTTGAGATCGTGCCGCCCCGTCATGATGGCGCTGCGCGTGGGCGAGCATGTCGGACTCACGAGAAAGCGGGTGAAGCGCAGGCTTTTCGCATGCAGCGCGTCGAGATTCGGCGTCTTGAGCCACGGGTGGCCCACACATCCCATCTGCGCGTAGCCTTGGTCGTCCGACATGACGAGGATGATGTTCGGCTTGCTGCCGGCGAGGTCGGCCACTGCGTGCAGGGCCAGGGCAAAGAAAAAGGTCAGGGCGAGTTTCATGGTCGGAACTGTGAGGACGCAGGCGCGGCGGTGCTCTTTCAAGCAATGCAGTCAGGAGGCGAGATACAGGCTACTTTTTGTAAGGCGGTCGCTTCACTTCGTGAATCACGGGCACGTCCTTGTTCATCTGTTCGTAAACAGCCATGAGGCGCTTCACCTCCTCAGGATGCTTGGCGGCCACATCGTGCTGCTCGCCGGGGTCGTTCTGCAGGTCAAAGAGCTGCATCTTGGCCGCCGCATCGCCCGTGTTCAGCCCCGGGAAGGCGTCCAGATTGTACTGCTCGTAGGGCGCAAGGATGGTGACGCCATCCGGCGCGCGCGGGTCCAGCCATTTGCCATCCGCCCCGGGCTTCAGCTTGATCTGCGTGGCAGGCAGCACATGCAGCTTCCAGCGCACATCGCGGACATTGCCCAGCTTCGAGTTGAGATGACCGAAGATGTATTCATGCGGCGGCTTCGCCTCAGCACTCTTCAGCACCGGCATGAGGCTGCGGCCATCCAGCGCACGGTCATCCGGCATCTTGGCGCCGGTCACATCCAGCACGGTCGCAAAGAGATCCATCGTGATCGCGAGCTGATCTCTCACCTGCCCGGCGGGGATCTGCCCCGGCCAGCGGGCGATCATGGGCACACGGTAGCCGCCTTCCCATTGCGCCGACTTCATGCCGCGCAGTCCGCCGCTGCTTCCGCCAAACCATGCGCCATTGTCACTGGTGAAAAGCACCAGCGTGTTCTCATCCAGCCCCAGCTCCTTCAGCTTCGCCAGCACCTGGCCCACGCTCCAGTCCAGCTCCTCCACCGCATCGCCATAGAGCCCCGCCTCGCTTTTCTTATAAAACGCCTCTGAGGCCGCCAGCGGCTTGTGCGGCATGGCCTCCGCCAGGTAGAGCAGGAAAGGCTGGTCCTTGCTCCGCTCGATGAAGCCCAGTGCGCGCTCCGTGTAGCGCCGCGTCAGCGTTGCCTGCACCACAGGATATTCAATGACCTGCGTGCCCTCCAGCACCTGCACCGGCCTCATGTCGTTGGAGTAGGGTATGCCGTAATACTCATCAAAGCCGCGATCCGTGGGCAGAAAGCCTGCCTTGTGCCCCAGGTGCCACTTGCCCACCATGGCCGTGGCATAGCCTGCGGCCTTCAGCACCTGCGCCAGCGTGGTCTCTTTCTCGGGCAGATGCAGCGCATCTGCCTCCGGGCCGCCATCCGGTGCAGGGTTCTGCGTCATGCCACAGCGGAAAGGATAGCGCCCCGTCATCAGCGCAGCACGTGTAGGTGCGCAAAAGGGTGCCGGGCAGTTGAATTGCGTCAAGCGCGCGCCCTCCGCCGCCATGCGGTCCAGATTCGGCGTCTTGATTTTCACATGGCCATAGCAGCCCAGGTCACCATAGCCGAGATCATCAGCCAGGATGACGACGATGTTCGGTCTCCCGGCTGCATGACACGGCATGGAAAACGCAAGGGACAGAAGTGCGAGCAGCAGAGTCTTCATGGGATTGTGCGCAGATACGTGGCGAATGGCACGATCATGCACGGCACTCCTTCAATTCTGAAACGTCGGTGCGGCAAAGTCTTTCCTGACATGCGGACTCAGAGCTCGTCTTTCACCGGGGTTTGATGATCAGGCTCTCCAGCGGCGGCGCCTCATGCTCGCCTGTGTTTTCATAACCGGGCAGCTCTTTGCCGCCATGCCGTTCTTCGCGTGATGTCACCTCCGGTCCATAAGCCATGCGGACGAGTTTCAGGTTTTCAATTTTGTCCTCCGCCCGCACTCCGACGCGTGTGCGGTAGATGGCGCAGTCCTCCACCGTCACACGTGCATCTCCGCGACCGCCCGGGCCGCGTGCACGGATGGCCACCTCATTGTCATCAAAGACGCAGTGGGAGATCAGCGCCTCAATGTGCTCCTTCAAATTCAGCGCCGCCCGTGTGCTGATCTGGCTGGGCTGGTTCCAGCCATGCATGTAGCACTGGCGGATGATGAGCTTGCAGCGCTCGCCATCCGGCGGAGTCTTGGAATCAAACGCGTTTTCCCCCGGGCTCTGCCCCGCTTTGAACCCAGGTGCGTCTTCCGCCAGCGGGCTGGTCCACAGGTGGCATTTTTCGATCGTGAGGCTGCCGCGCTGTTTGCGGTCAGGATCAAACTGAATGCAGTCGCCCGTGATGTGGGAGATGTCGCAGTTGCGGATGGTCACATCGCCCCAGCGACCGGTGATGCCATGTGCGTCCGTTTGTTTTTCAAAGGTGCCGTTGAGCAGGTGATGGATGCGGCAGTTCTCGATCACCACATGCGTGCCAAACACACCAATGCCATTGCCCGTGCCATTGAAGATCTCGCAGTTGCGCAGCGTCACATCGTCCGCGGTGATCTTCACAATGTTGCCGCCCGCACCCTGGGCATCCACGCGGTAGTTTTCATACACTCCCGGCTTGGTGATCTCCAGCCGGTGCACCAGCTTGGCCCCAGCCAGGGTGCCCACTGGCCCCTGAACTCCCGCCAGGTCGGCGGCATGCAGCGGAGCCAGCCAAGAGGAAAGGATGCTGCAGAGGAAAAGCGTTCGTGGCATGGCCCCTTGAACGTAGCCGCAGGACCAAAATTTCCAGTCTACCAGGGAATCACCACCCGATCTTTGACGAACTTCCCCCGCAGGGAATGCGGAGCGTCCAGCGCCAGCCAGGTCAGCGTGTCAGCACCCTCCTCGGGGCTGCGCGGTGCTTCGCTGCCGCCCATTTCCGTGCGGCACCAGCCTGGGCACATGCTGTTCACCATCACCTGCGGCAGTGCGGCGGTGAGCTGCTGCGTCAGCATGTTTAGAGCAGTCTTGCTGATGCAGTAAGCCGGCGCCCAGGCCTGCGGCTCGCCATCGAGCTGCCCGGCCCCGCTGGAGACATTGATGATCCGTGGCGCGCTCGATTTGGCCAGCAGTGGCGCAAAAGCCTGACTCACGCGCAGTGTGCCCACGACATTCGTGTTCAGCGTCTCTAGCAGCGCCTCGGGCTTCAGCTCCAGCAGGTTCTGGTAGTGGTCCAGCAGGATGGCCGAGTTGTTCGCCAGCACATCCAGCCGTCCAAATTGCTGCGTGGTCTGCCTCACTGCAGCATCCACGCTGTTCTGATCCGTAATGTCCGCCGCCACGCCCACAGCTCCTTCGCCGATTTTTTCAGCCGCCGCCGCAGCACGTGCGCCATCACGACTGCTGATGATGACCTGCGCACCACGTGCGGCCATTTGCTTCGCGGCAGCAAGGCCAATGCCACGCGTGGCTCCAGTGATGAGAATGACAGGTTTCATGCGATGAAATCAGGCGGCGTTGCTTCACGCCCGTTCCCAGCGGAACTTACGCTCCTCCTCACGGATCGGTTGATCGTTGATGCTGGCATAGCGTCTGGCCATGTAGCCGTTTTCATCAAACTCCCAGTTCTCGTTGCCATGACTGCGCCACCACTGACCAGCCGCGTCATGCCACTCGTATTCAAAACGCACCGCGATGCGGTTTCCTGTGAAGGCCCAGAGCGTTTTCTTGAGCCGGTAGTCCTGCTCCTTTTCCCACTTCTTTTTCAGAAACTCGACGACTTCGGCACGGCCATTGAGAAACACATCGCGGTTGCGCCACTCGGTGTCGGGTGTGTAGGCCAGCGAGACGCGCTCGGGATCGCGGCTGTTCCAGGCGTCTTCCGCGGCCTGGACTTTCTTGATGGCCGATTCTTCAGTGAATGGTGGCAGGGGTGGGCGTGGGTTCATGGTGTTTGCAGTTTGAGTTGGGATTCGAGTTCGGCAATGCGCGCTTTCAGTGGAGCGACGGCTTCTTGTACTTCGGCGGCAGTGAAACGGGGTGTGATGAATTTGGGGCAGTTCCAGTCGTAGGATAAAACGTCGATGACAAAGATGCGCTCCACTCTCGCGGCATGACCTCCGGGTGGCGCGGTC
The DNA here is from genome assembly GCF_042655725.1 of Prosthecobacter fluviatilis. Classification (GTDB taxonomy): domain Bacteria; phylum Verrucomicrobiota; class Verrucomicrobiia; order Verrucomicrobiales; family Verrucomicrobiaceae; genus Prosthecobacter; species Prosthecobacter fluviatilis. The sequence goes on along the minus strand of NZ_JBHSMQ010000013.1, from coordinate 12,770 downwards.
TTTTCCACCAGCTCGGAATGTTCCCGCGCATCCAGCACCTTCGCATGACCGATGATCTTCAGCCTTTCACGCGCTGGATAATCCATGAGGAAAAGGCTCACGCGGTCATTCGCCGCAAGGCTCCCCACGCTGATCATCTGGCGGTTGCCGCCATGGTCTGCAAACATGAGCTCGTTCGGCCCGGTGACACGCAGAAAGCCTTTGGCCCCGCCGCGATGCTGCAAATACGGCCAGCCGTTTTCCGTGATGGTGGCCATGTAAAACGAGTCGCGCTGCGAGATGAACTCCGCTTCTGCAGCCGTGAACACGTCACGCTCAGGCGTGGATTCAAAGGCGGGGTGCGTCCGCCCGTAGTAATGTCGCTCCGCCTCGAACACGGCAGGCGTGAGCACGGTGTGCATGTATCGGTCGGCCATATTCGAGGTGGAGTGAGAGGTGGTTGTTTAGGCGACGCCGCCGAAGCTGACAAAATCGTCGAGATCAAGGTAGTCAAAGGTTCCGCGCAGATCTTCGCGCGCCGGATTGAGGCGTTTGATCTGTTCCGTGAACCATTCGCGCATCTCCACATCGTTGAAAGACACGGTTTCAGTCCAGTCGGACCACTGATTGATCTCAAGTGGCGTGCGCTGCAGCGGCGCTTTTTCACGCACCCACGCCAGCACCTCCCAGTCGCCCGCTCCCCTTTTCACCTGCTCCAGCAGCGCTTCGGGCTGAATGCCGGTGAAACGGAAGAAGTGGCCGTCATTGGGAGTGTCATAGACATACTCTCCGTTGGTGCCGGCGAGCGTGGCGCGCGCTTTGTCCAGCATGCGCGGCAGGATGGTGTACCCGCCGAGGCGCACGCGCGGGCTGCGCGGGGCGCGTTGAGTAAGGTTCGGTGCGTTCATGGGATGTTTCAGTGAAGTGAAGACATGATGAAATTTCAGAACACGAGCGTCTGCCAGCCTTCAGCCAGATAACGGCGGATGCTCGCAAAGCCGGGAGTGCCGGCCAGCGCGAAATCTTTGATCTCAGGCAGCCCGCAGGCTTCGACTTCCTTCGTCGCACCAAAGACGTTGGAGCAGCCGCAGGAGGCGCCGGCGATGGCCGGGCGCACAGCATTGTAGAGACCATGCGCCGGATGCGTGGGCTTCGAGAATTCAGCAGGCCAGCGGACGCCTGTTCCGGCGAATACGACACTGACTTCGTCGCTCTTTTCCTGCGCTTCCGCAGCGAGGGCGAGGCCATTGAAGGCGCGGCCAAGGGCTTCTTCGCCGTTTTTAGGATCGGAGGTGATGATGATTGCGATTTTCATGGGATGGTGTGTTTGGGTTTGAATGCTCTCTCTGGAGCAGGCGTATGCTGCTCTGCCTTTCAGCCTGCGGGTAATGCCGGTTCCTTGTTGCCGTTATGCCGGAAGCGCATAACCTTGGTGATATGATGGACCGCATCAAAGCCCTGCTCACCGTGATTGACGAAGGCAGCGTCAACCGCGCTGCGGTGCGTCTGCGCATCACCCAGCCCGCGCTGAGCCGGCAGATGCAGGCTCTCGAAAATGAACTCGGCGGCAAGTTGCTGGAGCGCGAGACCAGCGGCGTAAAGCCCACGGGCCTTGGCCATGCCTTGGTCAAGTCCATGCGCCCTCTCGTCGAAAATTATGAGGCTGCTCTCGCCGATCTGCGCCGCCAGGCGCGCGGTGAGCGCTCCGAGCTGCGCGTAGGGTATTTGGGCTCGGCCGCTCAGAGCATCCTCACTCCAGCTTTGGCAAAGCTCCGCAAAGTCCAGCCGCACGTGAAGCTCAAACTGCAGGACCTCTCACCGCGTGAGCAGATCGACGCCCTGCGCGCCGGAGAGCTGGATCTTGCGCTCATCGGCCAGGAGGGCCAGCTGGCGGCACGTGAGTTTCACAGTGCCAGGCTTTGTTCCCTGCATGTCTGCGTGGCCGTGGCGGATGATGATGCCCTCTCCACTCGCAAAAGCGTGACGCTGAAAGAGCTGAAGGGCCGCGACTTCATCGGCGTGGACGAGGAGCAGGTGCCCGGGCGCAATCGCTGGGTCGCTTCCATGTGCAAAGCCGCCGGATTCAAGCCGCGCTTTGCCGTGATTGTGGACGGCATCTCCAATGTGCTTTCGCAGGTCGTCTCAGAATCCGCAGTCACCCTGCTGCCCGGTTATTTTGAAAAACTCCAGCACCCCGGCATCACCTTTGTTCCTGTCAGTGATGACAGCGCTCGCTGGGACTGCATCGTGCTCTGGCAAAAAGGCCGCGCCTCCGCCGCCACCCGCGCGCTGGTGGAGGCCCTGAAGCAGGTCGCGGCGACGCTGCGCTGAGCGGATCAGCGCAGCCTCAGCCCATGCTGCTCCCAGAAGGACTGCATGGCCGCATGCGAGCCGTTGAAAACATTGCGCTCCACCGGCCGGTCGAGGTTGCCAAAGTAAAGGCTGTTGCGGTTCATGCCATGGTTGTACACCTTCGGCTGCGAGCGGCCATGAGACCAGTCCACACCCCCATACTGCCACAGGGCCCAGTCTGACCACACCTGATACTGATGCAGCAGCCCGTGCGGACTGCCTGGCGCGGGATACACCGGCCCCGCGCCGCTGTCGTGGGCATACAGCGCCAGCCAGTACGGCATGCGGCGCAGCTTGGCTTTCGTGGCCGGGTCCGCGCTGCTCAGCAGCTGCTTCAGGTGCGTACTGTTCTCCAGATACGCCACCGGCACCACCCCCGTGCGCGACTCCACCCGGTCCATGAAGCGCAGGATGTCCGACATGCGCGAGTTCGCGTCAAAGTCCGCGCACAGCAGCAGCGCAGGCGCATTCCACGCACGGCCATGTGCCAGGGAATGCGCCCTTGCACAGAACTGGTCCGCCTGTTTTACCGCATCCACATGCGTTTGCAGCCGGTAGTAAATCCCGGGCAGCATCCCATTGCGATCCGCCGACGCCAGGAAGTGCGCACACTTCTCATCCAGATTGCCACCCTTGCCCGCCCGTGCGATCAAGGCGCTGGCCCCATTGGCTCGCAGCGCGGACACATCATGCTCCGAGTACCCCTGACCCGGCCGCTGCTTCTCCTTCGGATCATACGCCGACACATTGATGATCTGCGGCATGCCCCAGGAAGACATCGGCGGTGGGATGTCTGGCGGCCCGCCGATGGGCGGTGTGGTGCAACTGGCGAGGGCAAGGAGTAGCGGCAGCAGCAGGGGGCGTTTCATAAAGGAGAATGATTCACTCCATCGGCTCGCGCGCAAGGGAGCGTTTCCCACGGCATAATCTAATCCAACCCCAGATCCTCTATGAACCTCTTGTTCTCGCCATACTTTTCCTCCGGCAGGCCTAGCTGGTCTAGAACGATGTGTTTGATCAGCAAGGCAATGTCACCCCGTGACAAAGCATGGCACTCGTCCTCTGTGAGTCGTTGCAACAGATGATAAGACGTCCAGTCAGACAGCTCTCCGAGTGTTTTCAGTTGGGCGGGAAAGTCCGTGCTGAGTCCGAACCAGCGCAGGCGCGGCCATGCTTTGACCCCCATCTCTTGTTTGAGTTGGCTCCATTGCCGACGGCGCGAGCTGCGATCAGCAAGCACATCATCGAGTTTCTGAATTCTGCTGACTTCGCCGTCAACCAAGCCCAAAACCCGCAGAGCTTTTGTCAGTTGCACCCAGACGGTCTCTTCTTTGGCCCGAAGCACAACGGTGTCGCTTTGCGCTTTCGCATCCAGTTTGGCGGCGATGCATTCAATGGCATCCCGCGGAGTGCGCATCTTTTCAGCTTCCTGATCGGAGATCGAAATCTGGAAGGTTTCCTCAAAGGCTAAAACAAGCTCGACGCTATCAAGACCCATGGCGGACGATGTTTGATAAAAGTGGAATCAATCGCTCTGCCGCACCAGTTCACAGACTGTCGCAGCTTTGGCAAGGAGCCTCATGCCATTCCAGCGGTGCCGGCAGTTCGAAACCTGCGTATTCAATGTGCAGCACGCGGCGCCTCCTCGGGCTGGAGGAACGCGAGGACGCATGCAGCAGCAACGGCCGCATCAGCAGCACGTCACCGGCTTTGGCTTCGCAAAGCACCTCTTCGCGCGTTTCACGACACCCCTGTATCGCTTCCGCGCTCAATCTGCCCAGCCGATGCGTACCCGGCAGCACTCGCAGGGCTCCGTTGCCTGCATCTGTATCGTCCAGGTGCAGCCGCACGGCCAGCATCTGCTCTAGCAGCATCATGGGTGGCTGCACATGCGGCACACCTTCCTTGACACTCCACGGCCCAAAGCCAGTCATTTCCGTCTGCTCTTTGAGCGCAAGTGTCAGGTCCTGGTGCCAGGCCACGAGCCAGTTGGTTTCCGGGCGTTTGTCAAAGTAGATGCCGCGAACCGGGACGGGGTTGAAGGCAAGATATGGACTCACCAGATCTGCCAGCAATGACTGCGCCAGCTCAGCCACCTCGCGGACGCGCAGCATGCCACGGGAGCCCGCTCCGTTCGCATCACCCAGCAAGGCAGCCAGAGCATGGCGGGCTGAAGCATCGAGCACATTCGGCACGATGACGAACCCGTGAGCGTCCAGATGAGATGCGAAATTCATGCTGTCGATGGCTTGCGCGTTTCCCGCTCATTTGCAAGCCGGCCATTGCCGGTGGAGGTGTTTCAAAAATCCGTTCGTGTCACCTTGCCGCCATCCTCCGAACGAAGCTCGATCCAGTCGAGCTCCATCCGCTGCTCCTGCATGGGCAGGTAAAGCCGCACGATGCCCAGCGGTCCAGCAGCAGGAATCTGCACGCTGATCTCCTCCCAGCCGCCTCCCTTCAGCGTGAAGAGCACGCGCTGCGCTTTGCCACCGTTTGGCACCCAGTCAAAATGCGAAGTGCCCGCCTTGGCCTTGATGCGGAATTTCGCTGTCGTCGGCCCGCTGTGCTTGCCAGCAGCGAACCCGAAGAAGCACTCAAAGCCGATGTTGGTCACACTCACGATGCCGTCCTTCACCGTGGCCTTGCAGTCGCGTGCCTTCCAGCCTTGCAGCGCGGGATCGCCGTCATCTTTGGCAGGTGCCTTGGCTTTTGTCTTGGCCTGCGGCTTGCCTTCGAGCTCGGGATGATGCTGCTTCGGATCAAAGGCCGGATTCGGCACCGGCAACACCGCATGGGTTTCCTTCAGAAACGCTTCGATCAACGTGTCCAGCTCCTGCACGAGTTCGGGCTTCTGTGCGGCAAGGTTGCTCTTCTCGCCGGGGTCATCGTGCAGATTGAAAAGCAGGTATCGGTGCGCGCCTTTCTCCCCGCCGTGAAAAAGGCGGATGAGCTTCCATTCGCCGCGATGCACAGACACTCCGGGCGGTAGCCAGTCCGGCACATTGGGAGAGGAATGCGGGAAGTACTGGAAGACCGCCTTGCCTGGCAAATCGCCGCCTTTCAGCGCGGGCACAAGGCTGTGGCCGTCAAAGATCTGCCCTGCCGCAGGCTGGATCGCGAGGGCTTCGAGCAGCGTGGGGTAGTAGTCCTCGCTCTGGATCAACGCATCGCTGCGTGCTCCCGCTTTGGCGAGACCTGGCCAGACGATCACGCCCGGCACGCGCGTGCCACCTTCAAACAGGCAGGCCTTGCCCCCACGCAGCGGCGCATTGCTGGTGGGAGTGGTGTCGTCCACCTTGTCATACATGTTGCCCCCGTTGTCGGAGGTGAAGATGATGATCGTATTGTCCGCGATCTTGAGCCGGTCCAGCGCATCCAGCAGCGTGCCGATGGCGTCATCCATGCTCTCCACCATCGCCGCATACGTCGGGCTGTGTTGCGGATCTTTGAGATTCACACGCGCACGATGTTTCTCGATCAGCGCCTTCTTCGCATCAAACGGCGCATGCACGCTGAACATCCAGTAGTTCAGGTAAAACGGCCCGTCCTTGTGCTCCTCCATGAAGGCCACGGCCTCCTTGGCCATGCGGTCCTCGATGTGCTGGTCCGGCACGTCTGGGTCCGCGTCAAAATCGGCAAACTTCCACGGCGCCATGTAGCTACCCGCCGGTCCGGGTCCGGGATGGTGCGGCACATCCACATCAAAGCCCTGCTGCAGCGGCGAGTAGGGTTCGGGGCCCAGATGCCATTTGCCAAAGTGGCCCGTCGCATAGCCCGCATCGTGCAGTGTCTCCGCCAGCGTGCGATATTCAGTTTTCAGGCGTGTCGGCGGCGTGGGCTGGATCGCCTTTTGGTCCGCTGCAGATTTTTTCGGCAGCGTCGCTTCCAGCACCACCTGCGGCATGTGGCAGTTCGGCACGGTGATGCCCGTGCGGGCCGGGCTCAGCCCCGTGAGAATAGCCGAGCGCGTGGGCGAGCACAGCGGACTCGCGGAATACGCCCGCGTGAAGGTCATGCCCCGCTGTGCCAGCCGCTGCACGTTCGGTGTCTGGTAAAACTTCGTTGTGCCATAAAGCGTCGTGTCACTCCAGCCGAGATCATCGGCCAGAATGATGATGACATTCGGCTGTTTCGCAGCAGCGAGGAGTGCCGGACAAAGGGCCAGAAAGCAGAACAAGAGTTTTTTCATCGTGACGCAGGCAGAAGATCAAGGGTGCGAAACTCAGCAGGACCAGGCGGCAGATGCACACGCACATGGATGACACGCCCCTTCGCCGGGATTGCCACCTCCTGCGTCTGCCATTCATCGCCCGCTTTCACTTCAAACGGCACGCGGTTCGCAGGGAGAAAGTCTTTGTCTCCATCCATGCGCCAGGCGATGGCGCCCTGGCCGGCGGCAGCCGTTTTGAAAACGATTTTGGCTGTCACAGGTGCGGCCAGCTTGATCTGGCTGCGGGTGATGAAGGTGCCCTTGCCACCCTTGTCTGGCGTGAGCACCAGCACTCCATTCTTATTGATGAGGCTGCCTCCGCGTGCCAGCCAGCCGCGTGTGGCCTTGGTGTCGGGCTGCTCGGCTTTGGCTTCAGGCTGCGGCGCAGGCTTTCCTTCGAGGTAGAAGTCAAAATAGGCATTCCACACCCCAGCCATAGGCCCGAGTGCGAGGCCTGGCGGGTTCAGCTCTCCACACCAAGCCGTGAGTTTGCCGCGCAGCCGTGCTGCGATGTCCGGATGCTGCGAGGCGAGGCTGTGTTTCTCTTCCAGGTCGGTGGAGAGATCGTAAAGGTACTCGCGCTCGCCCCCGCGCAGCAGCTTCCAGTTTCCCTCGCGAATGGCGCTTTGGGCCATCCAGCGCCACATCAGCGCCACATGCGGTGGCCGCGTGTCTTCACCTTTGAGATACGGCATGAGATTCACGCCATCCAGATCTCCCGGCTTGACGGAAACGTCCGCCAGCGCCGCTGAGGTGGCCGCGACATCCAGTGCGCTCACCGCATGCTCATACGTCTGCCCGCCGGGAATCGTGCCGGGCCATGCGATAAGAAACGGCACATGCATCCCGCCTTCGCTCAGCATGCCTTTTTCTCCATTCAGCGGCGTGTTCAGGCTGCCGTCCCAGCCGCCCGCATCTCCTTCCAGCGGCGAGTCGGTCTTGTGAATCTTCAACGGCGCCCCGTTGTCGCCGATGAGGAAGATCAGCGTCTTCTCAGTCAGTCCATGCTGCTTCAGCGTGTCCGTGATCAGGCCCACGCCATCGTCCACCGCAGCCAGCATGCCCAGCGCAGCACGGCGGCGCTCCGGCATCGGGCCTGGAAAGCGGTCCTTGTACGACTGCGGTGCATCCAGCGGCGTGTGCGGCGCACGAAAGGCAACATATAGAAAGAACGGCTGCTCTTTGTAGCGCTCAATGATTGCCGCCGCTGACTTCGCACAACCATCGACGTGATAAAGCTCCGGCTTCATCTCGCTCATCGGCCGGTCCTGACCATCCACCGTGATGTTGGCGGGAAACTTCTGCTGCCCATGCTGCGAATACACATGCTTGAACCCATGCTTCGTGATCTCGCTCTGCGGGCCGAGGTGCCATTTGCCAAACTGCGCCGTCACATACCCTGCCCGCTGCAGCCGCGTGGCGATCGTCGTCTCCTTGTTAAAGCCATCCAGCGTAGAGTTGTTGTTGTCCAGATTGAAGCGTCCTTGGAATTTCCCCACCATCAGTCCTCCACGTGACGGCACACACTGCGGCGCGGTGCTGTAGCCGTGCTTGGCCACGACACCGCTGCGCGCCAGCGCGTCGATGTGCGGCGTTTTCACATCCTTTTCCACACCGCGGATGCCGAGATCGGCATAGCCGTGGTCGTCGGTGTAAAAGACGATGATGTTGGGCTTTACGGCAGCACTGGCTGCTTCAGCCAGAATGACGAGGCCTAGAGCGAGGAGAATGCGGAGCTTCATGGTGCTTTCTTTTTCTTGGTCTGGTCAAACATCGCTGCAGCTTCGTGGCCCACCTGGCCCGGTGTCACGGCGTCTTTCAGGGACTCGGCCAGTTTGGCACGCATCGTGGCCAGACGCTCGGGCTCCTGCGCGGCCAGATTGTTCTTTTCGCCGATGTCGTTGGCGAGGTTGTAGAGGGCGAAAGTGTCTGCGGTGTTGGCTGTCTTCTTCGCACCCCCCTTGCCCTTTTTGCCCTTCCCCTTTGCTTTCGCGCCTTCTGCGGGCGCTTCTTCGCTGTCGGCGTCGCTGCCATTCACGACGAGCTTCCAGTCGCCCATGCGCAGCGCGGCCACGGTGGGAGACTGCACGCAGAGGATCGCATCATGCGGCGAGGGCGCACCCTGCGTGAGCATGGGCCAGACATCTTTGCCATCCAGCGGCGTCTTCTGTTCCAGGGAGCCACCGGCCAGTTTCACCAGCGTGGGATACCAGTCCACAGTATGCATGGGCTCTTTGATACGCTTGCCAGCCGGAATATGCCCCGGCCAGTTGGCAAAGGCGCACCCGCGCACACCGCCCTCATAAATGCTGCCTTTGAAGGCGCGCAACGGCCCGTTGCTGCCAGGAGGCGGACCGCCATTGTCGGTGGAGAAAATGATGAGCGTGTTTTCACGCTCCCCGCTTTTTTCTAAAGCGGCCACGATCTGCCCGATTGCCTCGTCCACCGCTGCCAGCATGCCCGCGAGTTTTTGCCGTCCGCCCGTCAGAGCGCCATAAGGCTTTAAGTACTCCTCCGGCACCTCCAGGGGGCCATGCACTCCATTGAACGGCACGTAGAGAAACAGCGGCTTCGCCTTGTCCTTTTCGGCGATGGTGCGGCAGGCCTCGCGTGCGAGGAGATGCGTGGTGTAGCCCTCTTCTTTGATCTGCTGGCCGTCGCGGTACCAGTCCAGATCCGGGCCGCGCATGTGGGTAAAGTAGTCCAGCATGCCAAAGTAGTGCCCATAGTGGTGGTCAAAACCGCGTGAGGTGGGCAGGTAGGCAGGCTCAAATTCACCCAGATGCCATTTGCCGATGATCGACGTGGCGTAGCCCGCATCGTGCAGCGCATTCGCCAGCGTGCGTTCCGTCAGCGGCAGACCCCACGTGGCATGCGGACGCACGATGGTGTACACACCCGTGTGCGTGGCATAGCGGCCGGTCATCAGCGCAGCACGTGTGGGCGAGCACACCGGCTGCACATAGAGCGACTCCAGCACGGTACCTCCGGCTGCCAGCTTGTCGATGTTCGGTGTCTGGATCTCCTTGCCGCCATTGAATCCGCAGTCCGCATAGCCCAGGTCATCGATCAAAAAGAAGACAATGTTAGGCTGCTTCTCGGCTGCGAAGGCCGATACCGAAAGGAGAAGGGATGATAAAAGCAGTGCGATGGTTTTCATGAGAGGAGAATGGAGATAAGGTTTCATTTGGACTTCTTCTTTTTGTCGGCGCCGGGATCGACCATCGTCACCGGTTCGCCAATCAGCAGCGGTTTGCCAAAGACGGTCTGCTTGTCTCCCTGCTGCTGCATCCAGGCGTCCACATCCTCACGCAGTTGCTGCAGGCGCTCCGCCTGCGCGGGTTCTGCGGCGAGGTTGTGCAACTCGTTCGGATCACTCTTCAGATCGTACAGCTCCTCCGCAGGCCGCACTGAGTACCGCTTCACCTTGGCCGCAGCTTCCGTGTTAGACTCAGCGGCGCTGAGCCAGCTCTGCCAGTAGTTGAAGCCGCTGGTCACCTTGCTGGAGCGGGAGATATGCGTGTGGTGCTGAAATTCGGGGTGCAGGTTGCGGATGTACTTCCAGTCACGCGTGCGCACACTGCGGATGGGATACACATTGAAATCGCCATCCCCGCTGTGCGTGGTGAAGATTTTCTCCCGGTGTGTCGTGACTTTCCCCAGCAGCACACCTGCAAACGACTTGCCGTCAATACCCTCCGGCACCGTGCCGCCACCGAGCTCGATGAAGGTGGGCAGCAGATCCGGCCAGGCGATCATGGCATCATTCGTGGAAGCCGGTGGCAGATGCCCCGGCCAGGCTGCGATGAAGGGGATGCGGATGCCCGCATCGTACAGATTCCATTTCCCAAACGGCCACTGCCCGCCGTGATCAGCGGTGTAGATGAAGAGTGTGTCCCCGGGCACCTTGTCCTTGGCCAGCGCCCGCAGCTCGCCGAGCAGGGTGTCCGCACGCGTGATGTCCGAGCAGTATCGCGCCCGCTGCTCCCGCGTCGCCGCAGTATCCACATGTTTAGGGGGCAGCTTGAGCGCCGCCACATCATAGCCCGCATTCTCACCCCAGGGCACATGCGGATGACGCGTGCCGAAGAATAAACACAGCGGCTTGGAGGCATCGCGAGTGTTGAGAAACTTGGCCACTTCCACGGTGTCCGAATCGCCCTGCTGCTGCCCGCCGAGAACATCAAAGCCATGGTCCTTGCCGTAGTTCCCATGCGCTACCTTGCCAAACGCCGCCACTTCATATCCCAGCGCATGCAGCACCGGTGGCAGCGAGGGCACGCCAGGAATCTTCGCCTTGTGGTTCGGCTCCGCCCCATTCCGCGCTGGCCACAGCCCCGTGCACAGTGTGGTGCGGCTGGGGCCGCAGGCAGGAGAGGCCACAAACGCATGCGTAAACTTTACCCCCTCCGCCGCCAGCTTCACCATGTTGGGCGTGCGGATGTCCGTGGCTCCATAGGGCTCGGAATCCAGCATGCTGTGATCGTCCGAAATAAAGACGACGATGTTTGGCGGCACGGTTTTCTCTGCCGCCAAAAGAGGCAGACACAAAAAAGACGCGAAGATAAACGACAGAGACAGGTTGGACATGCGCCCCGTTAACGAACGGTCTTGCAGAAACATCTCAGCAAATGCTGTGTCGGATTCCGCATCGGAGCTTGTCACCAGCCGGGTGGCATTCTAGCCTCCAGCCATCATGACCTCGAAACCGAGCGCCTCCACCAAGCAGTCCGCCGAATACGCCATCTACAAGCCCAACGGTCGCGGCGCCGGCGGCGTGATCCGCTTCGAGTTCAACCGCGCCAAGGGTGCCGTCTTTGTGGACGCCGCCTCACAGAGCGGGGAGAAGCAGTTCGACTGGGAGCAGAAGATCACCATGAAATGGGGCCTCTCCGATCTCGGCACGGTGCTGGCCACCCTCCAAGGCCGCCAGGAGCAGGCCAAGCTTTTCCACCAGTCTGAAAAGGCCAACAGCGCCTTCGAGCTCACCTTCCGCGATGATCCGCAGAAAGCACCTTACTTCATGAGCATGTCACGGCAGGAGGCCGCATCCAAGAGCGTCAAGAAAGTCACCATACCCGTGACCCATGCCGAAGCCGCGATCTTGGAAACCGCCCTCCGTGCGGCGATCACACGGCTGATTGGGTGGTGAAGCAAGCATCGGCAGCGTGGCTCATCCCCAGCTCTCGTCCCGGTACATCGCTGGCGAGGTGTTGCGGTACTGCCGCAGCATGCGGCTGAGGTAGTAGCGGTTTGTCAGCCCGCATTCTTCGGCGATGGATTCGATGCTCTTCTCCGTGTGCCTCAGCTGCCTGCAGGCCTCGTCCAGCCGGTAATCCAGAAGCACTCGCATGGGCGCCTGCTGCAGCTCTTGCTGAAAGAGATGGTTTAAATTCCGCACGCTCAGCCCCGCGTGCCGCGCCACCTGCTCGGCGGTCAGCTTGATGCCGAGGTGCTGGTGCATGAACTCCATCGCCCGCAGCACCCGCGCGTCCAGATGCTGCTTTTCCCAGACACTGTCCGGCAGGCACTGCACGGCGGCGATCACCAGCTGGATCGTGGGCCAGGGAAACCTCGCCGCCACCTTCTCCTTGCTCAGCTTGATCAGCCCCGGGATCAGGCTCTGCATCAGCGTCGTGGTGCGAAAGCGGTGGATGCCCGGTGCCGCGCGGTCCGCCAGCGGCCCCAGGTTGAAATGCGCATACCACTTGCTGAAAGGCCGCGTCGTCGTGGTGCTGAAAGTCGTGTGTGGCGGAATCAGATACATGAAGCCCGGCTCCAGCGGCGTCTTCTCACCCTCGATTTCCACCACCCCTCCCGGGCTCACCGGCCAGTACAGGCGCCAGTAGGGATCATTCAGCCGCCGCAGCTCCCACTGCTGCAGTTCGATCTTGCGTGTGGTCAGGATGTCCACCGTCACCCCCGGCAGCGCCACCGTGCGCTGGCCCTGCACGCGATGCGCGGAGCCGGTGGGCACGAGGCTCAGGATGTTTTTGTTCGTCTGCATGGGCATTGCAAAATCCGACACAAATCTGGCGAGCCCGTGCATGGACGGCAAGCGGGGAGTGGCTAAGGATTTAAGCTCAACCAAACTGAACACACACCATGGCCGACATCCAAACCAGCGCTGCAGACAAGAAGGAAAAGGAATTCTTCACCGACGTCCCCCAGGAGGCCCCAGGCTTCTTCCTCAAGGGCTGCCACCAGTATGACTGGGGTCTCAAGAACC
>NZ_JBHSMQ010000012.1:0-163850 GCF_042655725.1 Prosthecobacter fluviatilis | reverse complement strand
AAACCAACTTAACTTCCGACCACGCAAAACACTCGGCTTTCAATCACCTCATTCCCTCTTGCCTTTCCTGCTCAAACCCATCTAATTCCAAAAACCAGCCCAGGTGCACTTTGGGTTTCAATCTGCACCAAGCTGATCTTGCGGATAAAATGCCAGGCATTATTTGGTAACGTCCCGGTTAAGGATTTGGTTCCTAATGGTTTGAGCGCAGTAGTTGAGTGGGAGGCTGGCGCGCGGGAGGGGCAAAAAGCAAGCGCCGAAGACGGGGGCCTCTTCGGCGTTTTGGAAGGTGAGGGGCTAGACGTAAGTTGGTCTTACTTCTTCCGATCCCGTATGGCGCCGGTGGCGTCTGTTTGTAGGCCTGGTGGGGTCGGCTTCCGTGGTTGGGGAGTGCAATAATGCCAAGCATCGTCTTCCTCATCTTCAAGGTCGAGAAGAAACGGCCCAAGTCTATCAACTGCTTACCTCATCCCGCCAGATATTCAAGAAAATTCCCCGTTCGTGGTCCATTACCGTGCCGCCGCGTAATTGTGTTCCATTCGTACCTGACCTCTCAATCAATCTTGGTGTGAATTCAGATTCTTCAACAGAGACAGTACTTGCTTAAATTGCTTTTTGGTTGGGCGGATTGCACGCCTTTTGTTGAGGCTGATTATCGCTTTTTTAAAAGCTTTCTGCATTAGTACAGGATCCAGTAGTTCTTCGGTTGCTAATGGCTTTTTTCGCAACGCGGCCATTCGTTGCATTTCGTGAACTATCTGTTCCTCTGCGATGGCTGCTTTAACTGCCGGATCCACCCCTGGAAGCCCTTGTAGATATAGATTTATATTATCTATAAACACATCAATGTTTTGTTCTTTTCGAAGGAATTGAATCGAAAAGAGATCATTTTGTTTAGAGTCATCTTTTTTGGCGGACTTAACAATTTTCTGAATGGCGGCCTTTATCGTATCATATGCGAGATTGCCAATTATTCCGGATATGGCCGAAACTCCAGCAAAGATTAGTAATTGGTCAAACGGGGGGAGTGAATATCTTGAAGAGGCATTTCCATTAGCTTTATCCCGTTCATACATTTCTCGGTATAGCTGCCCGTACTCCACGCAGTCCGCTCCAAACGAGTATAGAGAATTGTATTGAACTGGATCTTGTTTGGAACCGCATTCGTCGCATACCAAAGTTGTAGAATCTACTTTGTCGATTGCGGCACAAGCCAAGCAAAAACGGTGATTGTCATCCAAGAGCCATATCATCTTCTATTCTATAAGGATGACATGGGTTTGTCCATTGGCGATAAAATGTCAGGCAGTGTTGGGCGCCAGGCATCATTTATGACGTTTCATTGGGGCTAAGCCTGCTTTTTCAGCTTGAGAAGCTCGAGTTTCACTGTGCGCCAAATCCATGTCAGTCGGTTTTGTTTCGGATTACGATAAGCAGCAAAATGGTCAATGATGTATCGGGCCAAGAGCTGCCTTGGGTCATCCATTGAGTAGTCGTAAAACAGGCTGTCGAGTTCCCTAAGTGCTTCTTCATCATCTTGCATCTCGAACGCCTGCCGCACGATTTCATGGTGTTTTTTTGCGCCGATAAGACTGAACCCGTTCAATGCTTCTTGATGCAGCAGCTTGGTGTGTGTGTCGAAGTAGGAGATGAAGCCGCCGCCAAGTACATAGCCCTCCAAATCATGAACTGCATATGCAATGCGCCATGGTTCAGGAAGCAGATACACATAAGGTTCTACATCGGCGCCATATTTGGTTTGGCCACATGCATTGGCAACCGCACTCCAAACGGCTTCACAGAGATCAAAGATGGGCTGCTCTTTGGCTTCTGCCAGATCGAACTTTAAATGAGGATAAACCATTTTAGATGCGGTGTTTCTTTGAGCTGCAAGCCTGACTGTTTTAGACGGTAAGCTTTGATAAACAACAACGCCGAAGAGGGATGCTCTTCGGCGTGTTGATGAGGGGAATTGAGCTGAGTCGAAACTCGCGAAGCTTGCTTACTTCTTCCGGTCCCGGATCGCTCCCGTCTTGAGGCGGAGGCCGTTGAGGCGGATGAAGCCGGTGGCGTCGTCCTGGTTGTAGGCCTTCGTGGGGTCGGCTTCCATGGTGGCAATCTGCGGGTTGTAGAGGCTGAAGACGCTCTTGCGGCCGGCGGGGATGATGTTGCCTTTGTAGAGCTTCACGCGGACGGTGCCGCTGACTTTCTTCTGGCTCTCGGTGACGAGGGCCTGCAGCGCGAGACGCTCGGGGGCGTACCAGAAGCCATTGTACACGAGGGTGGCGTACTTCGGAATGAGGCTGTCACGCAGGTGCATGACTTCGCGGTCCATGGTGAGGCTTTCGATCTGGCGATGAGCGAAGTGCAGGATGCTGCCGCCGGGGGTTTCATACACGCCGCGGCTCTTCATGCCGACGAAGCGGTTTTCCACCATGTCCACGCGGCCGACGCCGTGCTTGCCGCCCAGCTTGTTGAGCATCTTCATGACGCCGAGGGGGGAGAGGAGCTTGCCGTTGACGGCGATGCAGTTGCCCTTTTCGAATTCGAGGATGACGGTCTCGGCCTTGTCCGGGGCGTCTTCGGGGAAGACGGAGAGGGTGTTGAAGTAGCCTTTGTACTTAGGATCGCTGGCGTCAAACCAGGGGTCTTCCAGGATGCCTGCCTCGTAGCTGATGTGCAGGAGGTTGCGGTCCATGGAGAAGGGCTTCTTGGCGCTGGCCTGCACGGGGATCTTCTTCTCTTCGCAGTAGGCGATCATTTCGGCACGGCCGGGAAACTGGGTGCGGAAGCGCTCGTCGCGCCAGGGGGCGATGATTTCGATCTCGGGGGCCAGGGCGGCGGCGGTGAGCTCAAAGCGCACCTGGTCGTTGCCTTTGCCGGTGGCGCCGTGGGCGATGAAGCCGGCCTTTTCGGCCTTGGCGATCTCGACCATGCGCTTGGCGATGAGGGGGCGGGCGATGCTGGTGCCGAGGAAGTACTCGCCTTCGTAGATGGCTCCGGCCTGGATCATCGGGTAGATGAAGTCGGCGGCGAATTCTTCCTGGAGGTCGTCGATGTAGATCTTGGAGGCGCCGGTCTTTTTGGCCTTGGCGTTGAGGCCTTTGAGTTCGTCGTCCTGACCGACGTTGGCGCAGAAGGCGATCACTTCGGCGTTGTAGGTTTCCTTGATCCAGGAGAGAAGGACGGAGGTGTCGAGGCCGCCGGAGTATGCGAGGACGATTTTTTTGCTCATGTTTGCCACTTTTTTGAGAGGGGCGCTGAGAATAGAGGGGATCGAAGGGAGTGTCGAGCCCCGGAGTGAGCCTTTTTTGCGGATTTCAGGGGCGGAAACTGAATAATTTAGGAAAAGTTAAATAACCTAGTTCTTTCTATTGAAATTATAAAACGTATGATTAGACTGCCCTTATTCACAAAAAATACATGGGTCTTCCTACGGGATACAGCATTCAGCCAGATGCTTCTAAAGAAGCAGGTGAGTCGGCTGTCGCTATCAACCGCGCTGCTGCGTGGTTCAGGAGGCGTTGTGCCCGTGGCCAGCGCTCGCTGACGGCTGGATTGTCCCTGTTTGTGATCTCGGCGGTGGCTGCGCTGGCCGCGACGGATTATAGCGATTACAGCCTTTTCAGCAGCGCGAGCAGCACCACGGTGAGCACGATCAGGCTCGGTGCGACGACGGACAGTGAAACGAGCATCACGGCAAATTCACAGGCCACGGGGGACGACATCACGGGCAGCGATGACGAGGATGCCGTGACGCTGCCGGCCAGCCTGGTGACGGGCACGTCCAACAGCATCATCGTGAACGTGACGAACACGAGCGGCTCCACGGTCTATCTGAATGCGTGGATCGACTACAACAAGAACGGGTTGCTCACGGACTCGGGCGAGCAGATCGCGACGAACACGACGATCGCCACGGGCACGTCGAACTCGAACCGTACGGTCACGTTTACGGTGCCTGCCGGGGCGACGCTGGGGAATGTGGGGCTGCGTGTGCGACTGACGTCCAACAGCTCTCCGGGCTCCACCGGGCTGAGTGGGAATGGCGAGGTGGAAGACTACCTGGTGCAGATCTGCCCGTCCATCACCCTGGGGCCTACGACGCTGGGCACGGCGACGGTGGGCACGGCGTATTCGCAGACGATCAGCGCCAGCGGGGGCTCAGGCCCTTACTCCTTCAGTGTGAGCAGCGGGACGCTGCCGGATGGGCTCGCGCTGAGCTCCGACGGGGCGCTGACGGGCACGCCGACCTCCGGGAACAGCCAGACCTTCACGGTGCGCGCGGTGGATGCGAACGGGTGCACGAGCACGCGCAGCTACACGCTGGCGCCGGTGTGCACGAGCTATGTGATCTCTCCGTTTGCGATGGGGTCGTGGGATCTGTCCACGGCGGTGAATGTGACGATGGTGGCGACGGCGACTTCGGGCTCCACAAACGGGCCGCTGACGTGGTCTGTGGCGTCGGGCACGCTGCCTGCGGGGCTCTCCCTGAGCAGCGCCGGGGTGCTGAGCGGGACGACGACGGCGAAGGGGACTTCGAGCTTCACGATCCAGGTGACCGATGCGTACGGCTGCACAGCTTCGGAGTCGTATCTGATGACGGTGGCGTCCGGCACGAGCTACTCCAGCCTGCTGTATGTGAGCTCCGGAAATGGCAGCACGGGCTACCTGGAGACGTATGATGTGTCCACGGGGCAGAAGACGCTGGTGGGGCAGACGAAGGATTCGAGCTCGCGGTACCTCACGGACCTGGCGTGGTCGCCTTCGGGGATATTGTACGGCATCGACTTCAACAACATCTACCAGATCAACCCGAGCACGGGGGCTCTGACGAGGCTGGGGAGCTTTACGACCAGCAACAGCTTCAACGG
Organism: Prosthecobacter fluviatilis; assembly: GCF_042655725.1. GTDB lineage: Bacteria > Verrucomicrobiota > Verrucomicrobiia > Verrucomicrobiales > Verrucomicrobiaceae > Prosthecobacter > Prosthecobacter fluviatilis. The sequence continues at coordinate 158,976 of NZ_JBHSMQ010000012.1, read as the reverse complement.
CCTGGTGTTTGACTCGGCAGGGAAGCCCTACATCAGCAGTGTCAGCGACGGAGACATCTACACTTTCAACCTGTCTGCGCTGAGCACCAGCACGACGACGCCGCTGACGATGGCCTTCACCTCCCCGGCCACGGCGCCGAACGGGCAGGCGCTGAACAGCGCGGGCGACCTGGCGTGGATCGGCAACGAGCTGTACTACACGGCGGCGGGCAGCGGCTTCACGACGTTTTATTTGTACAAGGTGCCGGAAGGAGGCACGGCGACGCAGCTGGTGGGGCAGATCAAAAATCCAAGCGGCACGGCGATCATGGATGTGTTCGGGCTTTCGACCGACGGCTACGGCACGCTGTACGCGCAGGCGGGCACGACGCTGTACAAGGTGGACAAAACCACGGCGGTGGCAACGTCGATGACTTCGAGCATGGCCGCGAATGCGATCTCCGGCGGTGCGATGAGGTATGAGTTCACCCAGGTGCTGGATGACTTTGGCGACTACTCCCTCTTCCCGGTGGCGCGTGATACGGTGTTCAGCTCGCTGCTGATGGGTTCGCTGATCGACTATGACATTCCTGCGGCGTTTAACACGGCGGCAAATGCGGACGATGTTTCGTGGCTGGATGACGAAGACGGTGTGACGCTGCCCGCCAGCGTGGTGCAGGGTGCCACGGGAGTGAGTGTGACCGTGAAGGTCACGAACACCTCCGGTGCGCCGGCTTTCCTGAACGGCTGGGTGGATTTTGGCAACAACGGCTCGCTGACAGACAGCGGCGACCAGATCATCAACAACGTGGTGATTCCCGACGGGACCAACAACGTCAGCGGGACCTACACTTTCAATGTGCCTGCGAGCGCTGCGGTGGGCAGCCTGGGGGCGCGCTTCCGCCTCACGGCCGTGACGAATCCGGGCCCGGCGGGCGCGAGCGGCCCGGGCGAGGTGGAGGACTACCTGCTGAATGTGACGTGCAGCAGCATCACGCTGACGCCGGGCACGCTGCCGACGCCGACGGTGGGCACGGCGTATTCGCAGACGGTGACCGCCAGCGGCGGCAACGGCCCCTACACCTATGCGGTGGCCACCGGGGCGCTGCCTGCGGGACTGACACTGAATGCGAGCACAGGGGTGATCTCCGGCACGGTGACGAGCTCCAGCGCGACGAGCTTCACGCTGCGCGCCACGGATGCGAAGGGCTGCACCGGCACGCTGGCGATCAGCATGACTCCGACGTGCCCTGCGGTGAATGTGGCGCCTGCGACGCTGGACACGCCGAAGGTGGGCACGAGCTTTACCCAGACGCTGAATGCGACGGGCGGCATTTCGCCTTACACATGGTCGCTGACCAGCGGCTCTCTGCCTGCGGGTCTGTCTCTGAGCACGAGCAACGGCACTATCAGCGGCCTGCCCACGAGCTCCGCTGCGGCGACCTTCAGCGCACGCGCCACGGATGCCGCCGGCTGCGCGAAAACGCAGTCCTACACGGTCACGCCTGTGTGCCCGACGATCAGCATCTCCCCCAGCGCGCTGCCTGCGGGCACTGTGGGCAGCGCGTATTCGCAGACCCTGAGCGCCAGCGGCGGCACTGCGGCCTACACTTCCTGGACGGTGACCAGCGGCACACTGCCAGCAGGACTGACGCTGAACGCGAGCACGGGTGTGATCAGCGGCACGCCGACGGCCTCCGCCAGCCCTGCCACCTCCGTGACGGTGCGTGTCAATGACGCCTACGGCTGCCAGGGCACGCAGGTGGTGACGCTGCAAATCTGCCCGCAGATTTCGGTGACGCCCGCGATCCTGCCGACGCCGACGGTGGGCACGGCGTACTCGCAGGCGCTGAGCGCCTCCGGCGGCGCGGCCTCCTACACTTACACGCTGGCCAGCGGCACGCTGCCTGCCTGGGCGACGCTGAGCAGCGCCGGCGTCATCAGCGGCACGCCGAACAGCACCACCCCGGCCACCTTCACGGTGCGGGTGACGGATGCGAACGGCTGCTCCAGCACGCTCTCCTGCACACTGACGCCGGTGTGCCCGACGGTGACGATCACGCCTGCGGCGCTGGCCACGGGTACGGTGGGCAGCTCCTACTCGCAGACACTGAGCGCGACGGGCGGCGTGGCCCCCTACAGCGCATGGACGGTGACGGCGGGCACGCTGCCAGCGGGCCTGACGCTGAACGCGAGCACGGGTGTGATCAGCGGCACGCCGACGGCCTCCGCCAGCCCCGCGACGTCTGTGACGGTGCGTGTGAATGATGCGAACGGCTGCCAGGGCACGCGTGCCATCACGCTGCAGATCTGCCCGGTGATCTCCTTCACGCCGAGCACGCTGCCGACGGCGACGGTGGGCACCTCCTATTCGCAGACGATCACGGCGAGCGGCGGCACCGCGCCCTACACCTACACGCTGGCCAGCGGCACGCTGCCAGGCTGGGCTTCGCTGACCTCCGCAGGTGTGCTGAGCGGCACGCCCACCAGCACGACGACGGCAATCTTTACGCTGCGCGCCACGGATGCGAACGGCTGCGCGGCCACGCTGGCCTACACGCTGACGCCGGTGTGCCCGGCGATCTCGATCACGCCTGCGGCACTGCCAGCGGGGACGGTGGGCACGGCCTACTCACAGACACTCGCGGCGAGCGGGGGCATCGCGCCTTACAGCTCATGGACGGTGACGGGCGGCGCCTTGCCGGCGGGGCTGACGCTGAACGCGAGCACGGGGGTGATCAGCGGTACGCCCACGGCTTCCGCCAGTCCGGCGACGACGGTGACCTTCCGGGTGAGCGATGCCAACGGCTGCCAGGGCACGCAGGCGGTGACGCTGCAGATCTGCCCGGTGATTTCCATCGCGCCCACGACGCCTGCCACGGGCACGGTGGGGGTGGCGTATTCGCAGGCGCTGACGGCCTCCGGCGGCACCTCTGCCTACACGTATGCGGTGGTCAGCGGCTCGCTGCCAGCGGGGCTGACGCTCAATCCTTCGACAGGTGTGGTGAGCGGTACGCCGAGCAGCCAGACGAGCGGCAACGTGACCATCCGCGCCACGGATGCCAACGGCTGCCAGGGGACGCAGGCGATGACGTTTGCGATGGGCTGCCCTGCGATCACCATCACCACGGCCACGCTGCCAGCGGGCACGGTGGGCAGCGCGTATTCGCAGACGCTGAGCGCGAGCGGCGGTTCATCCAACTACACCTGGTCTGTGACGGGCGGCACGCTGCCTGCGGGCCTGACGCTGAGCAGCGGCGGGGTGCTGAGCGGCACGCCGACCACGGGCAATGCGGGCGGCGTGAGCGTGACGCTCTCCGCCACGGACAGTGTGAATGCCTGCGCCGGCACGAAGACCTTCACCCTGCAGATCTGCCCGGTGGTGACGCTCTCCCCCACGACGCTGAATGTCCCGACGGTGGGCACGGCGTATTCCCAGACGCTGACGACCTCCGGCGGTGCGGCCCCCTACACCTACACGCTGGCCAGCGGCTCGTTGCCGACATGGGCGACGCTGAGCAGCGGCGGGGTGATCAGCGGCACGCCGGCGACGACGGCTTCCGCCACCTTCACGGTGAAGACCACGGATGCGAACGGCTGCTCCGGCACCCGCAGCTACACGCTGACGCCTTCCTGCGCGACGATCAGCATCAGCCCGACGACGCTGACGCAGGGGACAGTGGGCACGCTGTATTCGCAGACGCTGGCGGCGAGCGGCGGCACGGCGCCCTACAGCTCATGGACGATCACCAACGGCACGCTGCCAGCGGGCCTGACGCTGAATGCGAGCACGGGTGTGATCAGCGGCACGCCGACGGCGGCTTCGAGCCCGGCCGGCTCCATCACGGTGCGGGTGAATGATGCGAACGGCTGCCAGGGCTCGCAGACGCTGGCGCTGCAGGTGTGCCCGGTGGTCTCGCTGGCCCCCGCGACACTGACCACGCCGACGGTGGGCGTGGCGTATTCACAGACCGTTTCCGCGAGTGGCGGCGCGTCTCCCTACACCTTCACGCTGGCGAGCGGGGCGCTGCCTTCCTGGGCGACTCTGAGCAGCGCGGGTGTCATCACCGGCACGCCGACGAACACGACCACGGCGGCCTTCACGGTGCGCGCGACGGATGCGAACGGCTGCGCCAAAACGCTGGCCTGCACGCTCGCGCCGGTGTGCCCTACGATCGGCATCCTGCCTGCCTCGCTGCCACAGGCGGTGGTGGGCACGGCTTACTCCCAGACGCTGACGGCGAGCGGCGGCACGGCGTCCTACACGTGGGCGCTGACCAGCGGCACGCTGCCAGCGGGGCTGACGCTGAACACCGGCACGGGCGTGATTTCAGGCACGCCGACTGCGGTGAACGCCAGCGGTGCGAGCCTGACGCTGCGCGCGACGGATGCGAACGGCTGCCAGGCCACCGCGACGCTGACGCTGCAGGTCTGCCCGGCCCTCAGTGTGACGCCGACGACGGCGGCGGCAGGTACGGTGGGCACGTTTTACAGCCAGGCGCTGGCCTCCAGCGGCGGCACGGCTCCCTACACCTACACGATCAGCAACGGCACGCTGCCAGCGGGGCTGCTGCTGAGCAGCAGCGGTGTGATCAGCGGCACGCCGACGACGGCGAACGGCACGGGAGCGAGCTTCACAGTGCGCAGCATGGATGCGAACGGCTGCCTGAAGGACCAGGTGATCAGCCTGAAAATCTGCCCGGTGATTTCGCTTTCGCCGATGGTGGCGACGTGGACGGTGGGCACGAGCTCCTCGCAGACGATCAGCGCGACCGGCGGCACAGCGCCGTATGTGCTGGCACTGGCGAGCGGGACGCTGCCGACGGGGGTGACCTTCAACGCGAGCACGGGCGTGCTGAGCGGCACGCCGACGAGCGCCACATCACGCACCTTTGTGATCAGCGCCACGGATGCCAACGGCTGCGTGGGCACGCAGAGCTACACGATCAAGCCTCAGTGCCCGGTGATCAGCGTGAGCCCCGGCACACTCGCGGTGGGCATGGTGGGCAGCGCGTATTCGCAGACGTTCATCTCCGCCGGGGGCACGGCACCTTATTCGTATGCGATCACGGGCGGCTCGATGCCAGCGGGGATGAGCTTCAACTCCACGAGCGGAGCGATCACCGGCACGCCGAGCGTGGCCGGCACGACGACGCTGACGCTGAGGGTGACGGATGCCAACTCATGCCAGACGACGATCACACGCAGCATCATCGTTTCCGCAGCGGTGACCTCCGCCTGCCCGACGCCGCTGAACCAGACCGCGGGCGGTGCCTACCTGGTGACGCGGCTGGGGCGCGATGTGCTGGGCGGTGAAAACAACGGGGTGGGCACCTGCCTTTACAACATGTCTCCCAACGGCCGCTGGGTCACGGGCATCCGCGTGGGCAAGAAGTCCTACGCCTTCCTGCTGAACACGCTCACGGATGTGAACGTGAACGTGCCGCTGCTGGACAGCGCGCATCCGTATGCGATGGGGCGCGATGTGAACGACAGCGGCGACGCGGTGGGCTATGAAAAATGGTCCGCTGGCAGCAAGCTGAGCATCGCGCCATGGTACTACAGCCAGGCAAGCGGCACGACGGTGAGGCTGCTGACGCCGTATGATTCAAACGCGAGCATGAGCGCCATCCCGTGCGCGCTGACGAGCGACAGCGCGTATGCCTTTGGCACGGTGGACGCAGACGGCCCCGGCGGCCCGGTGCTCTCCCAGGGCGGCTACTGGAACCTGAACACCCTTGCGTGGACGGCGATCTCCGGAGTGCGCGAGGTGGTGGACGCTTCTGCAGACGGCACAAAGCTGCTGGTGACGGACAGCAGCGGCGTGGGCAAGGTGCTGAGCGGCAGCCCGGCGGCGGGCTACAGCACGGTGCTGGTGACTTTCAGCGGCGGCTCGCTGAACGCGGGGCGCATCAGTCCAAATGGGCGCTACGTGGGCTCCAGCCAGAAGATCTCCGGGGTGCCGGTGCCGTTTGTGTACGACCTGCAGACGAGCACGCGCACAAACCTGCCGCGCATCCTGCCGCAGGACAGCCTGGGCGGCATCGTGGGGGCGATAAGCGACACGGGCCGTGTGCTGGGCACGCTGTACAGCAGCGCGTCCACGGGCAGCTTTGCGGTGATGTGGGACACGCCTGCGGACCTGTACACGAGGATCTCCGACCTGCTGGTGTCTGACGGGCATGTGGCGCAGGACAGCGCCTACTCCTACTGGAACATCTACAACGGCGGCGACGGCATCTCCGCAGACGGTACCATGATGGGCGTGTTTGGAGACAACCCCTACGGCCAGGAGGACTCGATGGTGTTCCAAAAGGTGGACGTGGCTGACTCTCGGCTCTGCCTGGGAAATGCGGTGTGGGCAGACACGAACCGCAACGGCATCAAGGACTACGGCGAGCCCGGAGCGGAGGGCGCGGTGGTGCACCTCTTCCACCCGGGCGCGGACGGTGTGCGCGGCGGCACGGGAGCGAATGCCGACTATGAAATCGGCACGCCGGTCACGATCACGAGCAGCGGGGTGTACACCTTCAGCGGCATTCCTTCGGGCAGCTACTATGTGCAGGTGGTGCCGCCTGAGTCTCTGCCGGTGACTTCCGGCGTGGTGGTGGCGCTGGACAACGGCGTGGACAATGACAACAACGGCATGCAGCCCGGCGGCCCGGGCACGCCGCTGTACAGCCCGATGATCACGCTGATCCCCGGAACGGAGTCGGTGAATGACGGCGACACGAACACGAACACGGACTTCACGGTGGACTTTGGCCTGAGCGACGGCGTGAGCCTGGGCGACCAAGTGTTTGCCGACATCAACGGCGACGGGATCTTCCAGCCCGCGACGGAGTCCGGGCAGGCAAACATCACGGTGCAGCTGCTGGACGCGGCGACGAACAACGTGCTGCTGACGACGACGACGGACGCGAGCGGCAAGTACTTCTTTGGCGGGCAGGCGCCGGGCACCTACCGGGTGAGCATCCCCACGCCGCCTGCGGCCTACACCTCCGCGACACTGACGGTCTATGAGGACAACGGGGTGGACAATGACAGCAACGGCTCGCAGAACGGCGGCGCCGGCACACCGACGATCAGCCCGGTGATCACGCTGGCGGCGGGCACGGAGCCGGGCTCTGCGGGGAGCACGAGCTTTGAAAACACCATCGACTTCGGCTTCCGCTCCTGCCCGGTGATCACGATGACGCCCACGACGCTGGCCAGCGGCACGGTGGGCAGCGCCTACACGCAGGCGATGAGCGCGAGCGGCAGCAGCGCCACCCCCTACACCTGGAGCACGTCTTCAGGCACATGGCCGGAAGGCCTGAGCCTGAGCAGCTCCGGCAGCATCACCGGTACGCCGACGGTCCCGACGAACGGGGTGAACGGCACAACGGTGACGGTGCGCGCCATGGATGCGACCACGTGCTTCCGGGACCAGGCGCTGAAGATCAAGGTGTGCCCGGTGATCACGGTGAACCCCGCCACGCTGCCTGCGCCGGTGATCGGTGCGCCATATGCGCAGACCATCACGACCACCGGCACCACGGCGATGCCGCTGGTGTTTAGCGCGACGGGCCTGCCAAGCTGGCTGTACCTGAACGCAAGCACGGGGGTGCTCTCCGGCACGCCGACGAACTCCACGGCGGTGACCTTTACGGTGACGGCCACGGACGCCAATCTCTGCTCCGCCTCGCGCACCTACACGCTGCCGCCGGTCTGCCCTGCGGTGACGATCACGCCGTCCGCGCCGCCGGTGGGCACGGTGGGGGTGCCCTACAGCCAGACCTTCAGCGCCTCGCCTACCTCCGGCCTGACGGGGCAGTACTTCTCGGGCACGGCCTTCAAGACGCTGCTGCTCACGCGCCAGGAGTCGGCGATCAACTATGACTGGGCGGCGGGCTCGCCGGATGCCACGGTGCCGGTGGACCAGTTCTCGGTGCGGTGGAGCGGCTTTGTGCGTCCGGCCACGACGGGCACCTACACCTTCCAGAGCACCAGCGACGACGGTGTGCGTGTGTGGGTGAACAACACGCTGGTGATCGACAAATGGATGGACCAGTCCGCGACGAACTACACGGCCACGGTGAACCTGACCGCAGGCGTGGTGGTGCCGATCCGGGTGGAGTATTACGAGGCCGGCGGCAGCGCGGTGATGAAGCTGCTCTGGTCCGGGCCCAACCTAACGCTGCAGCCGGTGACGGGCTGGCTGGACTATGTGTGGGGTGTGACCGGCGGTGTGCTGCCAGCGGGCCTGACGCTGAACGCGACCACGGGTGTGATCAGCGGTACGCCCACAGCGGCGAATGGCGTCGGCATCAGCCTGACCCTGACCGCAACGGATGCCAACGGCTGCGTGGGCTCCCAGGTCTGGCCTGCGCTGCAGATCTGCCCGGCTCTGAGCCTGAGCCCCGCGACGCTGCCACCTGCGACGGTGGGGCAGCTCTACACGCAGACGATTGCGGCCACGGGCGGCACGGCGCCTTACCAGTACACCGTGGTGAGCGGCACGCTGCCGTCCTGGTGCACGCTCAACGCCACGACCGGGAAGCTCTCCGGCACGCCGACGGACAACAGCCCCGGCAGCTTCACGGTGAAAGCCACGGACGCCAACGGCTGCGCGGTGACGCAGATCTACACGCTGGACCCACGCTGCACGATCTTCAGCGTGACGCCGGGCACGCTGCCCAGCGCCACTGCGGGCAGCGCCTACTCGCAGACCCTGACGACCAGCGGCGGCACCGGCCCCTACACCTACACGCTGAGCAGCGGCACGCTGCCTGCGGGCCTGACGCTCTCCAGCGGCGGTGTCATCAGCGGCACGGCCGCCACCGGAGACGGCAGCAAGACGAGCATCACGGTTTCCATCTCGGACTCACAGGGCTGCCTGGGAAGCACGACCTACCAGATCCAGGTATGCCCCGTCATCACCCTGAACCCGGCGACGCTGCCGGCGCCCTACCTGGGCCTGAGCTACACGCAGACGATCACCGCCAGCGGCACCGGGGCCACCCCGCTGACCTGGAGCGGCACGGGCCTGCCCGCATGGCTGAGCATCAACAGCAGCACGGGAGTGCTCAGCGGCACGGCCACGGCGAGCACGCCGGTGACCTTTACGCTGACCGCGACGGATGCTAACGGCTGCAAAGGCACGCGCAGCTACACGCTGACGCCCGTCTGCCCGGTGGTCACGGTGGGCGGCACCACGCCGGCAAACGGCTACCTCGGGCTGAGCTACGGGCAGAGCATCACCGCGAGCGGCGGCACGGCGCCTTACTCCTTTGTACTGGTGAGCGGCAGCCTGCCGCCGGGGCTGAGCCTGGCCAGCAACGGCAGCGTGAGCGGCACGCCGACGACGCTGGGCACCTACACGGTGACGGTGCGCGCGACGGACGCCTACAGCTGCCAGAGCAGCACGACGGCGGTGACTTACAACATCAAGGGCATGGGCCTGGGCAACCAGGTGTGGGTGGACATGAACGACGACGGGCTGAAGGGCGCGGCGGAGAGCGGCGTGCCGAACCTGCCGGTGCAGCTCTGGACGGCGGGGATCAACGGCGTGGTGAACAACGGCAGCGGTGATGATGTGCTGGTGGCCTCAACCACCACAGACGCCGACGGCCTCTACCTCTTCAACAACCTGACGCCCGCGACCTACTACGTGCGCATCCCCACGCCGCCGGTGTTTTACCCGAAGGTGAGCACCAGCCAGGTGAACCTGGACAACGGGGTGAACAATGACAACAACGGCATCCAGGCGGTGTCCGGCATCGCGGTGGTCACGCCGCTGATCACGTTGTACCCGAACACGGAACCCGGAGCAGGGGTGGACGGAGACGACACGGACATCGACAGCACCATCGACATCGGCTTTGCCAATGCGAACCCCTGCCAGATCACAAACCTGATCGACAACCCGAGCTTTGAGTTTCTGGGAACGACGAACGTGACAGGCGCGCCTGCGAGCGTGATGGGGTATGACGGCACGGGCACGGCGTTTGGCAGCGGCATCAACGCCTTCCAGTGGGTGGGCGGCACGAACGGCACCAGCGGTGTCGGCGAGCCGGTGCAGCGCGTGCAGGTCGCCGTGGGCAGCACAGGGTCCAAGGTCTCGTGGATGGAGAGTGTGAAGAGCCGCCATGGCAAGCGCATGGTGATGCTGCAGGGAACGAACTCGGCGGTGAACCTGATGCCTGCGGGCGGCGGCAGCTGGAGCAGCGTGCTGCAGGCGGGCAAGGAGTACGAGCTGAGCGTGTGGGCGGCCAACGCCACCTCCGGCGCGGCGTCCATCCTGTGGAATCTGGGCGCCAACGCGCAGATCTTTCAGATCATCACCGGAGCGACGCCGGGGCTCTACCAGTACTACACGGTGCCGCAGGGTGAAATGAGCGCGACGGCTCCGGGCGTGAGCCAGTGCTGCGGTTACAATGCGGGCACGGTGTCTTACTCGGCCTTTGGCGCCTCGGACTACAACAGCTGGACGGAGGCCACGGCAAACAGCACGCAGCCGCTGTGGCGCCAGTTCACCTACCATTTCCGTGTGGCCAACGGGGCCACGCAGTCGCAGATCGACACGGCGACGCTGGCGCTCTCCGGCGGCAGCAGCACCAACGCCGTGGCGGCGGACCTGGTGTATCTGTGCCAGGTGAACACCACGGCGACGCTGACCATCGGCAACCTAGTGTGGAATGACGCCAACAACAACGGCATCCGCGACACGGGGACGAATCCTGAGATCGGCATCAGCAGCGTGACGGTGGACCTCTTCCGCAGCACCAACGACGTCGCCGGAGATGCGGATGACCTGTGGATCGCCACGACGACGACGAACTCCGCCGGCGCCTACAACTTCACCGGCCTGGCAGACGGCAAGTATGTGGTGCGCGTGACGCCGCCTGCAAACATCCCGGCCACGGGCGGGAACGTCGTGGCGCTGGACAACGGGGTGAACAATGACAACAACGGCAGCCAGCCCGGCGGGCCGGGCACCTACATCTACAGCCCGGTGATCACCCTGGCCAGCGGCACGGAGCCGGTGAACGATGGCGACACGAATCCTGACACGGAGCTGAGCGTGGACTTCGGCCTGTTCTCCGGCATCCAGCTGGGCAACCAGCTCTTCATCGACGCCAACAACGACGGCGTCTTCAGCAGCGCGACTGAGACCGGCGTGGGCGCAGGGGTGAGGGTGGAGCTGCTGGACGGCACGGTGAACACGGTGATCACCAGCACCACGACGAACAGCTCCGGGGTGTACGGCTTCACGGTGTACCAGCCGGCGAGCTACCGCGTGCGCATCCCGACACCGCCTTCGGCCTACCCGCTGGCCTCCGGCGTGGTGAACAGCGCGGACGACGGGCGCGACAATGACAGCAACGGCATCCAGACCGGCGGCATCGGCACGGCGGTGATCAGCCCGGTGATCACGCTGACGGCGGGCGGCGAGCCCGGAAGCACGGGCAACTCGAACACGGAAAACACCATCGACTTCGGCTTCCGCGGCTGCCCGACGATCACCATCAGCCCCGGCACGGTGGCGGTGGCGACGCAGTATGTGGCCTACAATCCGCTGACGCTGACCTCCAGCGGCGGCTCGGGCGGGTATGTGTACGCCATCAGCAGCGGCGCGCTGCCGAGCGGCATGACGATGAACAGCGCGGGTGTGATCAGCGGCACGCCGGGGGCCTCCGCGGCACCGGGCAGCTACAGCTTCACGGTGCGCAGCACGGACAGCCAGGGCTGCTCCGGCACGCAAAACTACACGCTGACGCTGAGCAATGCGGTGGTGACGGTGAACCCAGCCACGCTGCCGGCCGCCACGCAGTATGCGGCCTACACGCAGAATCTGGCGGCCTCGGGCGGCACCTCCCCCTACACCTGGAGCTATGGGCCTTCCGCGCTGAGCGGTGCGGTGGCGTGGTGGCCGGGTGAAAGCGGAGCCACGGAAGTGGTGGCGGGCAACAACGGCGCGCTGATGAACGGCGTGGCCTTCACCACCGGGCTGGTGGGCGGCGCCTTCAGCTTTGACGGGGTGAATGATTACGCGCAGGTGGCGGACCAGTCGGTGATGCGCCCGGCGCAGATCTCCCTGGAGGCCTGGGTGCGCCCTGCGGGAGCGACGCCTGCGGCGGACCAGATCATCCTCGCGAAGACATCAAACGTCACCGCTCCGGCCAACGGCTATGGATTGATCCAGCGCAGCGGCGGCAGCACCGTGCGCTTCTTCATCAATGGCACGAGCTCGGTGGCAGGCACGTCTGAGTTTGTGGATGCGACGCTGGCGGTGGGAAGCTGGAGCCATGTGGTGGCCACGTATGACCTCAGCAACATCCGCATCTACGTCAACGGCGTGCAGATCGCCTCGAAGGCCTTCACCACGGCGGTGAACCATTCCACGCAGGCGCTGGTGATGGGCGGCAGCGCGACGGCGAGCACCTGCTGGAACGGCGCGCTGGATGAGGCGGTGATCTACAACCGGGCGCTGAGCTCTGCGGAGGCGCTGGCCCGCTACAGCATCACCACCAGCGGCAACAACGGCATGCCCGCCGGGCTGACGCTGGACACCACGACCGGCGTGCTGAGCGGCACGCCCACGGCGGTGCCTGCGAGCTATCCCTTCACCGTGCGCGCCACGGACGCCTACAGCGGCATCGGCCTGCGCAGCTACTCGCTGACGGTGGGCTGCCCGGCGCTGAGCATCTCCCCGGCCACGTTTGCCGATGCGCCCGAGTACGCGGCCTACACGGCGGTGACGATGACGGCCACGGGCGGCACGGCTCCGTACCAGTGGGACATCAGCAGCGGGGCGCTGCCCACGGGCATGAGCCTCAGCAGCGCGGGTGTGCTCAGCGGCACGCCGGGCTCCGCACCGGGCACGTACTCCTTCACGGTGCGTGCGCGTGACGCGAACAACTGCGTGAGCACGAAGGCGCTGAGCCTGAAGGTGACCTGCCCGACGATCTCGCTCACACCGGCGACGCTGCCGAATGCGCAGCAGTTTGCCTCCTACTCCGCCGTGCTGCTGGACGGCACGGGCGGCAGCTCTCCCTACACCTTCAGCATCCAGAGCGGCGCGCTGCCCACGGGCATGAGCCTGAGCAGCGCCGGCCTGCTGAGCGGCACGCCGACGGCGACGCCGGGAGACTACACGGTGGTGGTGAAGGGGACGGACAGCGCAAACTGCTCCGGCACGCGCAGCTACACGCTGCGTGTGACCTGCCCGGCGATCGCGCTCGCCCCCACGACGCTGCCAAACGGCCGCCAGTACCAGGCCTACAGCCAGACGCTGACGGCGAGCAACGGCAACAGCCCCTACACCTGGACGGTGGTCAGCGGCGCGCTGCCGACAGGGCTGACGCTGAGCAGCGCGGGCGTGATCAGCGGCACGCCGACGGCGGTGCCGGGCACCTACAGCTTCCGCGTGCAGACGACGGATGCGTTTGGCTGCACAGGCACGCGGGACTACTCCATCCTGTTTGACTGCCCGCTGATCACCATCACGCCGACGACGCTGCCGCAGGCCACGACGACGGTGGCCTACAGCCAGCAGCTCACGGCGACTGGCGGCTCCTCCCCCTACACCTGGACGCTGGCGTCCGGCACGCTGCCTTCCGGCATCACCTTCTCCTCCGCAGGGCTGATCAGCGGCACGACGTCCGCGGTGGGCTCGTTCAATTTCACGGTGCAGGCGAGCGACCTGAACGGCTGCGTGGTGCAGCAGGCGCTGGCGCTGGGGGTGAACTGCGCGGCGATCACGATCTCCCCCTCGTCGCTGCCCACGGCGACGGTGGGCACGGCTTACTCGCAGCAGTTCAGCGCGAGCGGCGGCGTGGGCACGAAGACGTGGACGGTGAAGTCCGGCACGCTGCCAGCGGGCCTGACGCTGAGCACGGCCGGCCTGCTGAGCGGCACGCCCACAGACACGGCGGGCACCTTCAATTTCACGATCCAGGCGATGGATCAGAACAACTGCCCCGGCACCTTTGCCTGCACGCTGACGCTGCAGTGCCCCACGGTCACCATCACGCCGAGCAGCGTGCCGAGCGGTACGGTGGCCACCAGCTACTCCACGACGCTGACGGCCTCCGGCGCCACGGCTCCCTACACCTGGACGCTGCAGTCTGGCAGCAGCCTGCCGCCGGGCCTGGCGCTGAGCACGGCGGGTGTCATCAGCGGCACTCCGACGGCGCCGGGCAGCTACAGCTTTGGGGTGACGGCACGCGGCGCGTATGCCTGCACAGGCACGACGACCATCACCATGACGGTGAACTGCTCCACACTGGCGCTGAGCCCCACGAGCCTGGGCTCGGGCTACCGCGGTCTGTCCTACAGCCAGACGGTGACGGCGAGCGGGGGCATCAGCCCTTACACGTATTCGGTGACGGCGGGCAGCCTGCCACCGGGGGTGACGCTGAACAGCACCACCGGAGCCATCAGCGGCACGCCGACGGCGGCGGGCAGCTACAGCTTTACTGTGCGTGCGGTGGACAGCGCGACGTGCTCCGGCACGCGCGACTACATCGCGGTGATCAATGGTCTCACCCTGGGCAACCTGGTGTGGCAGGACACGGACCAGAGCGGCACCAAGGACGTGGGAGAGCTGGGCATCGGCAGCGTGTCTCTGCAGCTTTTCTCCACGACGGACTCGGTGATCGGCAACGGGGATGATGTGTCCCAGGGCACAACGACGACGGACGGCACGGGGGCGTATGCCTTTACCGGGCTGGCTCCGGGGAAATACTTTGTGAAGATCGCCACGCCGCCCACGGCCTACCCGCTGTCCTCCGGACCGCAGGTGAACCTGGACAACGGGGTGGACAATGACAACAACGGCATCCAGGCCGGCGGCGTGGGCACGGCCATCGTCAGCCCGGTGGTCACACTGGCGGTGGGGCGTGAGCCCGGAGATGTGGCGGGCGGCATCGACGCGGACAACACGGTGGACTTTGCGCTGCGCGCGGTGCCCGCGTCTCTGGCAAACCTGCTGGAGTACGACCTGAACACGAGCAGCGGCGGCCTGCCGGCACCGCCGAGCTTCAAGAACTCCGCCGTGGTGAACGCGGCGAAGATCCAGATCGAGGACGACATGAACGGCCTCACGGACATCAGCGAACCGACGAACAACGGGCCGATCCGCAGCGGTGCGCTCTCCCGCCGCATGCGCGACTGGGACGCGGCGTATGACACGGGCTACAACGCGGTGCCGAGCTCGCTGGTGCAGCGGCCGGACAGCTTGTGGATCCGCTTTGACATGGACCCGACGGCGACGGGGAACATCGGCAACCTGCTGTTTGATGTGTACCGCGTGGGCACGACGGCGCCGGTGCAGGGGAAGGTCTTCCTCTCCTGGCTGGACGGCACGACCATGCGCACGGTGACGACGAACGTCTTCCAGCTTTCCGCCACGGGCTCGTGGTACTCGATGAACCTGGCATGGACGAACTCCATCGGCGGGGCGTCCACGCTGCCGACGGGTGCCGACCTGGCAGGGAAGTCCTTCATGCTGGAAGTCTACCTGTGGGGCGGAGACGGCTCCGGGTACATCGACATCGACAACATCCTGCTGCAGGGCAGCGCGACGACGAACCCGCAGTCGCTGGCGATCGGTGACTTTGTGTGGGCGGACACCAACGGCAACGGCATCAAGAACCCACGCGAGCCGGGCCTGCAAAACGTCACGGTGCAGCTCTACAAGGCCGGTGCGGACAACACGGCCAACACCGGCGATGACACGCTGGCCGCCACGACGACGACGGATGCGAACGGCTACTACCTCTTCAGCGGGCTGACGGCGGGCAACTACTTTGTGAAGCTGCCGACGCCAGACCCGATGTGGCCGACGGCCTCTCCGGGGGTGAACCTGGACAACGGGGTGGACAATGACAGCAACGGCATCCAGCCCGGCGGCTCGGGCACGGCGGTGTCCAGCCCGGTGATCAACCTGGCCCTGGGCAAGGAACCGGGGAACCTGGCCAGCGGCGGCGGCAACCAGGACATGACGGTGGACTTTGGCTTCAGCGCGGCGATGACGATGGGCAACCTGGTGTTCTCCGACCTGAACAACAACGGCCTGCTGGACGCGGGCGAGACGGGAGTGGCCGGTGCGCAGCTGGAGATTTACACCTCCACCGACTCGACGGTGAACAACGGAGATGATGTGAAGGTGGGGACGACCTTTACCACGGGCAGCGACGGCCTCTACAGCTTCACCGGACTGAGCACGGGCAAGTACTACATCAAGCTGACGCCGCCGATCACGCACCCGCGCCGCAGCACGACGAGCAGCAATGCGGACAACGGCATCGACAACGACAGCAACGGCGTGACGCAGTCCGCCACAGGTGCGCCGATCTATTCTCCGATGATCACGCTCTCCGCGCTGACGGAGCCGGGCAACCTGGTGGCGCCGTTTGGCAGCAACGTGGACAACACGATCGACTTCGGCCTGCGGCCGACCTTCTGCCGAATCGGCAACCTGATTTACAAAGACGCGAACAACAACGGCGTGTATGACGCGGGCGAAGGCATCGGCGGGGTGCGTGTGGAGCTGCTGAACAGCGCGGGCTCGTTTGTGGCCAGCACCACCTCCAGCACGACCTCCGGCAAGGTGGGGCAGTACCTCTTCAGCAACGTGGTGCCGGGCTCATACTACGTGCGTGTGCCTGCCTCCGAGTTTGCCACGGGCAAGGCGCTGGTGAACACGGTCTCGATCTTCCCTTCCAGCTCCACGGACAATGATGTGGACGACAACATCGTGGGGAATGACGACGGCATCGACAACGCGCAGCCTGCGGTGAACGGCATCAGCAGCGCGCTGATCTCGCTGACGGACAGCGGCGAGCCGATCAACACGAACGGTGAGAGCGGCGCCTTCAACACCATCGACGACTCCGACGACAACAACGGCAACATGACGATCGACTTCGGCTTCAAGTCGAGCGGGCCGAGCGCGACGGGCTGCTACCACTTCCTGGCGATGGACAGCAACGCGGACGGTGTGCTGAGCGGAGCCACGGAGTGGACGCCGGCGCAGGCGTATGATTTCAGCTACACGCAGGGCGGGGTGGCCACGATGAGCAAGGCGGACGTGATCTATGACGCCGCTCTGAGCCGCCTGAACGTGGACCTGACGTTTGCGCAGATCGGTGCCTCCAAGGTGGACGCGCTGTGGTTCCTCGTCAGCACGGGGGGCAACCCCGCGACGGCGGACCACGCCATCGTGTATGTGGACGGCATCACGCGCAGCAGCCCGGTGGTGACGATCTACAAGTACGACACGACGCTGGGCTACCAGAGCTGGCAGACGGCGGCGAACCTGATGGTGAGCACGGCGGCCGGAAACATCACGGCAGGGGACGTGCTGCTGAACAAGGTGACGGAGGCGGGCAGCAGCGTGCGCTTCCAGTGCGTGATCGATGTGAGCCGCGTGAACAATGCGACGAACTGGAGCGCGATGGGGGTGAACTCCGGGACGTGGGAAGGCATCCAGACGGGCGGCAGCTCGGGCGTCGTGCTGCACATGGTGGATCTGGCGAGCGCACCGACGTATGACAGCAACGGGGCGCTGACGGCCTTCAGCTACACACCGGGAGTGACGGAGGGCTCGTTTGCGACGGATGCCTCCGGGGTGCTCACCATCGCGACGGAGCCGTGCTCGGTCTCGCCCTGGGTGAACGTGGGCAACCTGGTGTGGAATGACGCCAACAGCAACGGCCTGCGCGACAGCGGTGAGCTGGGGATCAGCGGTGCGACGGTGCAGCTCTTCAGCCCGGGTGCGGACAATGCGATCGGCGGCACGGGCGCGAATGCGGACACGCAGGTGGGCGCGAGCGTGCTGAGCAGCAGCGCGGGTGCGTATGCCTTTACGAACCTGGTGCCGGGCAAATACTACGTGCGTGTGACGCCGACGGTGAGCGTGCCGGGAGTGAGCAGCGTGGTGGTGACGCTGGACAATGACGTGGACAATGACAACAACGGCAGCCAGCCTGGCGGCCCGGGCACGTTTGTGTACAGCCCGGTGGTGGACCTGCAGGTGGGCGCGGAGCCGCCGACAGCGGTGGACGGAGACGGCACCAATGGCAACAACACCATCGACTTCGGCCTCTTCACCGGCATCACCGTGGGTGACCTGGTGTGGAATGACACCAACAACAACGGCCTGAAGGACACGACGGAGACCGGCGTGAGCGGTGTGCAGGCGGACCTCATGAGCCCCGGCGCGGACAACGCGGTGGGCGGCACGGGCTCGAATGCGGACACGGTGCTGCAGACGACCTCCACGCTGAGCAGCGGCTCCTACAGCTTCAAGGTTTACACGGGTGGCAACTACTACGTGCGCCTGACGCCGCCCGCCGCCTACTCGCTGGCCAGCAGCGTGGTGGTGACTGCGGACAACGGCGTGAACAATGACAGCAACGGCAGCCAGCCGGGCGGTGCGGGCACGGTGGTCAGCAGCATGGTGTTTGCCCTGACTCCGGGCGGCGAGCCCGGCACCAGCGGCCTGACGAACACGGAAAACACCATCGACTTTGGCCTGCGCTCCTGCCCGACGATGACGCTGACGCCGACGACGCTGGCGAATGCGCTGAAGGGCTCCAGCTATTCGGCCACCTTCAGCGCGGCAGGCGGAAACTCCCCCTACACCTGGAGCGTGGCCACGGGCAGCACGCTGCCGGGCGGGCTGGCGCTCTCCAGTGGCGGGGTGCTGAGCGGCACGCCGACGGCGGCGACCGGGACTTACAGCTTTACCGTGAAGGTGGTGGACGCCTCCGGCTGCTCCGCCACGCAGGCGATGTCTCTGACGGTGGTGTGCCCGACGCTGACGCTCTCGCCGACAGCGCTGGCCTCGGTGGCGCAAAACACGGCCTTCAGCCAGCAGTTCTCCACCACGGGGGGCACGGCGGCCTACACCTACACGAAGGCCTCCGGCACGCTGCCTGCGGGCGCGACGCTCTCCACCGGCGGTCTGCTTTCCGGCACCATCACGGGGGCGCCGGGCACCTACAGTTTTGTCATCCGCTCCACGGATGCGAACGGCTGCTCTCTGGACACCTCCTTCACCTGGGTGGTCACCTGCCCGGCGCTCTCCCTGTCTCCGGGCAGCGTGCCTGCGGCGACGCAGTATGCGGCCTACACGGGGCAGACGCTGACGGCGAGCGGCGGCACCGCCCCGTATGTCTGGAGCTTTACCGGCACGATGCCCACGGGCATGACGCTGAGCAGCGGCGGGGTGCTGAGCGGCACGCCTTCCAGCGCACCGGGCAGCTACAACATCACTGTGACCGCCACGGATGTGAACGGCTGCGCGAAGTCCGGGGTGTATGCCATCACGGTGAACTGCCCGTCCTTCACCATCACCGCGCCGACCTTCCCGAGCGCGTCGAAGAATGTGGTGTACCCGAACCAGCAGCTCAGCGCGAGCGGCGGCACCTCGCCCTACACCTGGACGATCATCTCCGGGGCGCTGCCTGCGGGCATGTCCATGAGCACGGCGGGTCTGATCTCCGGCACGCCGACGGCGGCGCCTGCCACCTACAATTTCACGGTGAAGGCCACGGACAGCGTGAACTGCTCGGCCACGAAGGCGCTGGCGATCACCATCGCCTGCCCGACGCTGACGATCACGCCGGCGACGCTGCCTGCGGGCGTGCAGTATGCGGCCTACAGCCAGACGCTGACAGCGGCGAACGGCACCAGCCCCTACACGTGGAGCCTGGCCTCGGGCGTGCTGCCCACGGGCATGAGC
Organism: Prosthecobacter fluviatilis; assembly: GCF_042655725.1. Lineage (GTDB taxonomy): Bacteria > Verrucomicrobiota > Verrucomicrobiia > Verrucomicrobiales > Verrucomicrobiaceae > Prosthecobacter > Prosthecobacter fluviatilis. Next base: position 139,262 of record NZ_JBHSMQ010000012.1, on the reverse strand, counting down.
CTGAGCAGCGGCGGGGTGCTGAGCGGCACACCGACGAGCCTGGGCAGCTACACCTTTGTGGTGAGGGCCACGGATGCGGACAACTGCTCCTCCACGCAGTCCTACACCTTCACGGTGAACTATCCGCCGATCTTCATCACGCCGTCCACGCTGGCAAATGCGACACGGCTGGTGCCTTACTTCACGCAGCTCACCGCCACCGGTGGTACGGCGCCTTACACCTTCAGCAAGCTGACGGGCAACCTGCCAGCGGGGCTGTCCATCTCCACGGCGGGCGCGATCTCCGGCACGACCACCGCAGCCCCCGGCACCTACTCCTTCACGGTGCAGGCGCTGGATGTGAACGGCGCACCGGGCACGCAGCCCTACACCATCACCATCCTCTGCCCGACGATGACGATCTCCCCGACGACGCTGAGCAACGGCGTGGTGGGCACGGCCTACTCGGCCTCCCTCACCGTCTCCGGCGGCAGCGCCCCCTACACCTGGAGCGTGGCCAGCGGCACGCTGCCGGCGGGGCTTTCGATGAGCGCGAGCGGCCTGATCTCCGGCACGCCGACGCAGGCGACGACGGCGTCCTTCACGGTGCAGGCGGTGGATTCCTTCAACTGCTCCACCACACGGATCTACACGCTGGCGGTGAACTGCCCGAGCGTGAGCATCACGCCGGCCACGCTGCAGAGCGCGTACTACGGCATCCCCTACAGCCAGCAGCTCACCTCCGGCGGCGGCACGGGACCGTACACGTATGCGGTGATCGCGGGCTCTCCGCCGGCGGGCATCACGGTGTCCAGCAGCGGGCTGATCTCCGGCTCTGCGCAGGTGTATGGCACGGCCAGCTTCACGGTGCGCAGCACGGATGCGAACAACTGCTCCGCCACGCAGTCCTACTCGCTGCTGGTGAAGGGGCTCAGCATCGGTGACACGGTGTATGAGGACAGCAACTTCAACGGCCTGCGCGATGTGGGCGAGGCGGGGCTCAGCGGCATCACGGTGGAGCTGTGGGATCCGGGCGCCGACCACGCGATCGGCGGCAGCGGACCGAACAGCGACCTGATGCTGAGCAGCACGACGACGAACGGCGCGGGCCAGTACAACTTCACGAACCTGCAGCCGGGCACCTTCTTCATGCGCGTGCTGATGCCGTCTGAGCTCAACATCATCGGCGGCAATCCGGTGAACCTGGACAACGGCGTGGACAATGACAACAACGCGGCCTCCCAGCCGGGCGGCCCGGGCACGCCGGTCTTCTCCCCCGTGATCACGCTGACCACCGGCGGGGAGCCGACGGTGGACGACGGAGACGCGGACACGGACTACACCGTGGACTTCGGCCTCTTCCGCGGCATGAACGTGGGCAACCTGGTGTGGCAGGACACGAATGACAACGGAGTGCGCGACAACGGAGAGCCGGGGATCGACGGCGTGGCCGTGGAGCTCTGGAACGTGGGCGCGGACGGCAGCATCGGCGGCACGGATGACGTGCTGCTGAAAACGACGACGACGAGCGCCGGCGGTGCCTACCTCTTCACCTCGGTGCCGCCGCTGAAGGTGTACGTGCGCCTCCCACGGCCGCCTGCGGCGCAGCCGCTCTCCAGCAGCAACACGACCTTTGCCGACAACGGCGTGGACAATGATGACAACGGCCTGCAGCTCAGCGGCGGCGCGGTGAACAGCCCCGTGATCACCCTGACTGCGGCGGACGAGCCCGGCACCGGCGGCGGCACGTACAATGAGACGACGATCGACTTCGGCTTTGTGAATGTGACGCCGAGTGTCTATGTCTCCGCCACGCAGGCGGACAGCATCCAGGCCTTCAACTCCAGCACGGGGCTCTACGCGGGCTCGCTGGTGCCTGCGTTTGGCAACAGCCTGAGCCAGGGCAATGCGGACTACGGCGACGTGCCCTACGGCATGGAGCAGGGCCCGGATGGCAACTGGTATGTGGCACACTACGGCGCCAGCAACCTGCGCAAGATCAGCCCCACCGGTACGGACCTGGGGCTGGCGCTGGACAACAGCGCCACGAGCATGAGCCTGGTGACGCAGTTTGCCATCGGCCCGGACGGCAACTTCTATGTCTTTGATCTGAACGGCGGCCGTGTGGTGCGCTTCCAGGGGCCGAAGGGGCTGAACCCCGGCAAGCCCATCGGCGCCTCCGCTCCCTACACCTTCATCACCCAGGCGGGTGTGGAGGACATGAACTTCGGGCCGGACGGCAACCTCTACCTGGTGGTGCAGACGAGCGACACGCGCGAGGTGCGCCGCTACAGCACCACGACGGGGGAGCTGCTGAACACGATCGTGACGGACACGCAGCTGGTGGCCATGGTGCCGGGCGGCAGCTCCATCGCGCTGATCTCGGGCATCGACATCGAAGGCAGCACGCTCTACGGCATCAACCGCACTGACGGTGAGGTCTTCAAGATCGACCTCAGCACGCCGGCCGCGCCGGGGCTGCCGCAGCTCATCGCCACGCTCTCCAGCGCGGGCAGGGGAGAGGTGGACACGCGTGACGTGGAGTTCAACCCCTCGAACAACCAGATCTACATCACCGGCTACAGCTGGGGCAAGCCGGTCAACGCGGGCACCTACAACACCGGGGCGCTGATCCGTGTGGACATCGCCGGCGCGCCAAACGGCACGGTCAATGTGTTTGAAGTGCCGATCCCGCGGCCGCCGGGTCCGAACTTTGAAATCTGGTCGGGGCCGCGTGACCTGGCGATCGGGCGTCCCTACGCGCCGCTGCCAGACTCGGTGGCCATCGGCTCGCTGGTGTGGAATGACGCCAACGCCAACGGCATCCAGGATGCGGCTGAGCTCGGCATCCCCGGGGTGCGTGTGGAGCTGTGGAGGGATGTGAACGGCGATTCGGCCGACGGTGCGGAATTCCTCGTGGGCTGGACCTACACGGACAACAAGGGCTTCTACTACTTCTCCGGCCAGGCTCCGGGGGTGTACCAGGTGCAGATCCCCGAGTCGAACTTTGTGGATGGCCTGCCGCTGGCGGGCAGCGGGTACAGCAGCCCGATCTCGTCCGTGCTGGATGACCAGATCGACGGTGATGACAGCGGCCGCCAGCCGGGCGGGCCGAAGACGGTGGTGAAGAGTCCGCTGATCACGCTGACACCTGGCGCCGAGCCTGTGGGGAATGGCAGCTCCGGTGCGGAGTTTGCGCCTGGCGGCGAGCTGGACAACTACACGGTGGACGCCAACGGGGACATGACGGTGGACTTCGGCTTTGTGGAGCCGGGCATCATGGGCATCGGCAACCTGGTGTTTGTGGATGACAACGGCAACAACCGCTTTGACGTGGGCGAAGGCCGTGATGGTGTGACCATCGAGCTCTACCGCTGGGGAGACACGGCGGGTGTGACGACGCCGGTGGCCACGGCGGTGACGGCGAACGGCGGTCTCTACCTCTTCAGCAACCTGTGGCAGGGCCAGTACTTCATCCACCTGCCGGCCTACCAGTTTGAGGTCACGGGCAATCTGCGCGGCCTTTACAGCCTGCCTGTCATTGCTGCGGGGGATGACAACACCGGCCAGGATGCGCTGCCTTCCGAAACGCCGTGGATCACTGGCGTGAGCACGGGCATCATCAACCTGATCCGTGACCAGGCGCCGACGGACGACGGCACTGAGACGGGCTTTGACTCCTCGACGGACCTCAATGACATCAACATAGACCTCACGGAGGACATCGGCCTCTTCCGCCCGGTGGCGCTGGGGAACATGGTCTTTGCGGACAACAACTCGAACGGGCACTACGACACGGGCGAGGGCATCCCCGGAGTGAAGGTGGAGATCTACACGGACACGCAGTTCCCCGAGGTGGACAATCCGCTGGACATCACCACGACGGACTCTGCGGGCCGCTACGGCTTCAACTTCCTGCGCCCGGGCAACTACCTGGTGCATGTGCCGTCCTCGCAGTTCCAGGAGGGGGCGCCGCTGTACCAGCGCATCAGCATCCTCGAAGGTCTGGTGGGGGATGACGACGTGGGCGAAGACGGTGTGAATGACGGTCTGCCGACGGACAACGGCGTGTCCTCCCTGGTGATCAGCCTCTACCCTGGCAACGCACCGACGAATGACAGCGGTGAGACGGGCTTTGAGTACACGTCTGACGACCAGAACGACGCGGCGATCGACCTGACGATCGACTTCGGCTTCCAGACACCTGTGGGCGTGGGCAACCTGGTGTTTGTGGACAAGAACAAGAACGGCAAGGCGGACACGGGTGAAGGCGTGGACGGAGTGACGGTGGAGCTCTACCGCAGCAGCCAGACGCCGGGCTTTGGCGTGCCGCTCTTCAGCACGATCACCAGCAGCGGCGGCAAGTACTTCTTCAATGCGCTGCCTGCCGGAGACTATGTGCTGCACATTCCGTATTCGGAGTTTGAGCCCGGGCGTTCGCTCAACGGCCTGACCTCGCTGGCGGGCGTCAGCAGCGCCTCGGCGGCGCTGGATGACGATGTGCCGGGCAGTGAAAACGGCATCGATGACGCCTCTCCGTTCCTCAACGGCATCAGCAGCGCGGTCTTCACGCTGGCGGTGGACACAGAGCCGACGGACGACACGGGCGAGAGCGGCGCGTTCAACGACATCGACTCGTTTGACGACAACAACTTTGACCTGACGATCGACTTCGGCTTTGAATCCAACAACCCGAACGGCGTGGGCGTGGGCAACCTGGTGTTTGCGGACCTCAACGGCAACGGTTTCTATGACGCCGGTGAAGGCGTGGACGGCGTGAAGGTGCAGCTCTTCAACGCGGCTGCGGACGTGCATGCGGCCAATCCGCTGGCCACGATGTACACCAACAACGGCGGCACCTACATGTTCAGCAACCTGGTGGAGGGAGACTACAAGGTCTTCATCCCGGCGTCTGAATTTGCCGCAGGCAAGGCGCTCTATGGCTGGCGCTCGCTGCCGGGAGACGGCGCGGACAACGGCGTGGATGACAACGCCGACGAGAACGGCATCGATGTGGAAGATCCGGCCATGACGGGCGTGGAGTCTGCGGCCTTCAACCTGGCGCCGGGGCAGGAGCCGACGGATTCGCTGGGTGAGTACGGCGGCTATGCCTACATGGACAATGTGAATGACGCGAACACGGACCTGACGTTCGACTTCGGCTTCTTCCGCTCCGTGGCGGTGGGGAACCTGGTGTTCCTGGATGTGAACTACAACAGCCGTGCGGATGCCGGCGAAGGAGTGGGCGGTGTCACGCTGGAGCTGTACAAGGAGGGTGCGTTCATTCCGTTTGATGCGCCGGTGGCCACCACGACCACGAACTCTGACGGCAGCTACCTCTTTGCCGATCTGGCACCGGGCCGCTACTTTGTGCGCGTGCCTTCATGGCAGTTTGACTTTGGCGGGCAGCTCTACGGCTACGCCAGCATCCTGGACACGCAGATCGGGGATGACAACCTGGGTGAGGACGGCCTGGACGACGGCACGCCTGCGATCAACGGCATCCAGACGGCGGTGTTTGAGCTGACACCGACGAATGCGCCGACGGGCAGCCAGGAAGCCGGCTACCAGGGCAGCAGCGACGACATCAATGATGCGTCCACAAACCTCACCATCGACCTCGGCTTTGTGCCGCGCTCGGGCGTGGGCAATGTGATCTTCAACGACCTGAACAACGACGCCCTGTTTGACCCGGCCACGGAGTACGGCATCGACGGCGTCACCGTGGAGCTGTGGTCCGGCAGCGCCAGCGCGACGAAGGCCGTGGGCAGGGCGACGACGTATGGCGGGGGCCAGTACAGCTTCAGCGTGGCGCCGGGCAGCTACTATGTGAAGATCCCTGCCAGCAACTTCCAGGAAGGCGGCGTTCTGGCAAACCTGGTGCCTTCAAAACCCGCTGGCTACGCGCAGCCCACGACCACCGCCGGAGACGATGATGCCGGGCAGGACGGCTACACCACGGGCGGTGTGCTCACGGATGGCGCACGCACGCCGGCCTTTACGCTGGTGCCCAACAATGCGCCGACGGCGGCCACCACGGAGACGGGCTACTACTCCGAGAGCGATGACTTTGACGACGCCAACGAGGACCTGACGGTGGACCTGGGCTTTGCGCCGAAGCCGCTCAGCGTGGGCAACCTGATCTTCCGCGACATGAACTCCAACGGCCGCTACGACAGCCAGGACTTTGGCGTGGCGGGAGTGAAGGTGCGCCTCTTCAAGGTGGGTGACAATCCGGCCACCAGCACGCCGGTGATGGAGACGACCACGAACATCGACGGCAGCTTCCTGCTGAACACGTATGAGGAAGGGCAGTACTTCCTGCAGGTCCCGGCCTCGCAGTTTGCCAGCGGTGCGGCGCTCTACGGCACCAGCCCGGTGTCCGGCTTTGGCGGTGACGACGGCAAGGATGATGATGTGGACGAAAACGGCCTGGACGCCGCCAACCCGGCGAGCACGGGCGTGAACTCCACGGTCTTTGCGCTGGCCTACGGCACGGAGCCGGAGGGCGAGGCGGGCTTCCTCAGCTCGATGGACACCTACAATGACGCAGATGCGGACCTGACGGTGGACATGGGCTTTGCGGGCGGCACGCTGCCGAGCCTGATGAACATCGGCAACCTGGTCTTCAACGACGTGAACAACAACGGCGTGGCGGACGCGGGCGAAGGGGTGCCGGGCGTGTGGATGCTGCTGTATGCAGGCAGCGGCACGGCGGGCTCCACCAGCTACATCCGCAGCACGGTCACAGATTCCAACGGTCGCTACTTCTTCACCAACCTGAGCCCGGGCATTTACACCGTCCATGTGGCTGCGGACAACTTCAAGGCCTCCATCAGCATCAACGGCGGGCCGGTGGGTCCGGGGCCGCTGCACAAGATGATGTCGCTGCGCGGCAGCCAGACCACGACCGGGGACGACAACCTGGGCGAGGACGGCATCGACTCGCAGAACCCCGAGCAGGTGGGCATCACGGCAAGGCCGGTGACGCTGGTGGCGAATGCCGCGCCGACGGGGGCGCAGGAGGGCGGCTTCCAGGGCACGTCGGACGACGCCAATGACGCGAACACGGACCTGACGATCGACTTCGGCTTTGCCACACGCCTGGGCGTGGGGAACCTGGTCTTCCGTGACGCCAACGCGGACGGCAAATACCAGGCGGGCGTGGACACGGGCCTCGCGGGCGTGAATGTGGAGCTGGTGTACAATGACGGCGCGGGCGGCGCGGACACCGCCGTGGTCAGCACCACGACGGATGCCAACGGCGGCTACCTCATGTATGCGCCGCCGGCCGTGTCTCCGCAGAGCTACAAGGTGCGCATCCCTGCCGCGCAGTTTGCCGCGGGCAGTGTGCTCAACTTCCTGGTGCCGAGCACGCTGACGACGAACGGCAATGACGACAATGTGAACCAGAACGCGCAGCCTGCTTCCAGCCCTGAGACCACGGGGGCGGTCACCGCCGGATTCTCCCTGGTGGCGGGCACGCTGCCGACGGATGCCGATGGCCGCGAGGCGGGCTATGACAAGGCCAGCGACAACGCGGACGACGCGAACATCGACCTCACGATCGACCTGGGGCTGAAGGCCAAGGCCATCATGGTGGGCAACCTGGTCTTCCGCGACGCCAACCTGAACGGCACGTATGAGTCGGGCATCGATGTGCCGCTCTCCGGCGTGACGGTGCGGCTCTTCCAGCAGGCGCAGGCGGTGACGGACACGCCGGTGTCCGAGGCTGTGACGGCGGCGGACGGCACCTACCTGCTGTATGCCACCTCTCCGGCGGCCTACTACGTGCATATTCCTGCCAGCATGTTTGCCGCAGGTGCGCCGCTCTATGGAATGACCTCGGTGGCAGGCACGGGCAACGTGCAGCTGACGACCAACGCCGACACGAACAAGGACGACCGCTTTGATGAAAACGGCAGCGACGCCACGCAGCCTGACGCCACCGGCATCTCCTCCGGGCTCATCAACCTGGCCTACGGCACCATGCCGCTGAACAGCAGCGTGACCTCCGCCACGGGTGAAAACGGCTTCCAGGCCTTCATGGACGACGCTGCGGATGACTCGGGCATGATGACGGTGGACTTCGGCTTCCTGGGCGGCACGGGCGCGCCGAATGCGGTGGAGGTGAAGCGCAACCTGGCGACGAACCCGGCCACGACGACGACTGACAGCGCCTCCACCTTCACGGCATGGCAGACGCAGAACAGCCTGGGCGGCCTCAATGGCCCGAACGATGATCCGGATGCGGACGGGCAGGCCAACCTGCTGGAGTACGCGCTGGGCACGGCGGGCGGCAGCGGCCTGGGGGCTGCGCGCTTCACGCTGGTGGACAACACGGTGACGGGCGCGATCGACGCCGTGCTCACACGGCCTGCGGGCACGCATGCGGACCTGCGCTACATCCTGGAAGCCAGCAGCGATCTCAGCACCTGGACGGCGCTGTCCCTCACGCCTGTGACCACGGCCAATGCCGACAAGACCGAAACGCTGCGCTACGGCGGCGTGGAGGCCGCCTTCAACGGTGCGGCGCGCGGCTTCCTGCGCCTGAAGGTGGCGCTGGACGCCAACCTGGACGGCACGCCTGAGGCCACGGCCACCACGGCGGTGCAGGGCTGGGCGCGCATGCCGTTTGCGGCGGGCCGTGCCTCGCTCTCCATGCCGCTGCTGCTGCCTGCCATCTGCACCGGCCAGGTCAGCTCTGTGAGCGACCGCACGGTGGTGCTGAGCCTGGGCAGCGGAGACATCCGCACGGTGCTGCAGAATGGTGTGAGCTACTATGTGGAAGTGCTGAGCGGTGCGCTGAAGGGCCGCACGTATGAGGTGGACGCCGCCGCCTCCGCCACGAGCCTGACTCTGGGCACCAGCGCCGACAGCACTCTGGCGGGTGCGCGCATCAGCCTGCGTCCGCACTGGACGCTGGGTGCGCTGCTGCCGGTGACGAGCCTGCAGCCTGCCGCCACGGCGGACGCGGCAGACCGCGTCATGTTCTTTGACAGCGCCAGCGGCCAGTTCCAGATCGACTGGCTGCAGGCCACGGCCTCCGGTGCGCAGTGGGTGCGGGATGGCGACGCCGCGCTCTCCAACGACGCCGCGCGCATCATCCCGCCGCAGACGGGCATGCTGGTGCAGGTGCGCAGCACGGCAGCCACGCTGACGCTGCTGGGCGAGGTGCGCACGACGGCGCTGGCGCTGCCGCAGACGGCGGGCACCACGCTGCGCGGCACGGGTCTGGCCACGGCGCAGGCTCCGGGCACGCTGCCCTTTGCCGCGGGCTCACGCCTGCGCCTGTGGAGCGGGGACACGGACGCCACCACGGCGGTGTACCAGAACTACCTGCTCAATGCGCAGTCCCAGTGGGTGGATGAGACCACCGGGCTGGAGGTGACGAACCTGCCGCTGCTGGACGCCTTCCGCGCCTTCTTCCTGGTGAAGCCGTAATGAAGGGGAAGCGAAAAGGGACGGGTGAGAAGGGGCTGAAACTTTAATCTCTCGCGCGTTGCTTTTTGCCATCCCGGCGGCATTGCTGCTGTGCATGAGGTCACTCCGGCTGCTTCTCCTTTTTTCTCTCGGCCTTGCCAGCTGCAACACCGTCCAAACCACGGGCAACAACGCCTTTCACTACAGCCGGAGGTTTGTGACGCACGAGATCCCGCGTGCCTCGCGCTTTGTGTGGAACGGGGTCACGGGGCTGTTTGGATCGAATGATGGTTCTTTCTGGTATGCGGATGAGATGACGGGCAGGCCGAGCGTGGTGATCAATCTCAGCGAGCAGATGGTGTACCTCTTCAAGCGCGGGGAGCTGGCGGGGGGCTCGCCCATTTCCTCCGGGGCGGAGGGCTATGACACACGGCCCGGGCATTACCGCGTGATGGAAAAGGACATCGACCACAAGTCGTCCATCTACGGCGACTACGAGGACTACCAGGGCAACGTGATCATGCAGAACATCGACAACCGCAAGGACCCGCGCCCGCCGGGCACGCGGTTTGAGGGGGCCAAGATGTACTACTTCATGCGGATCTACGGCGGCGTGGGGATGCACCAGGGCTACCTGCCGGGCTACGCGGCCTCTCACGGCTGCATCCGCCTGCCGGGGCACATGGCGGAGAAATTTTTCCGGGAGGTGCATGTGGGCACGCCGGTGGAGGTGGTGCCGTAGGTCGGGGCGGCTGCCCAAGTTTCAAGTTGCCGGACGGGTGGGATGATGAGTCTTTGCCATCCACCATGAAGACCTGCCTGTTCATTCTCGCGCTGATGGCGATCGGCGCGTCGGCCCAGTTTACCAAAGACCGGAGCAATCTGCCGGAGCTGGCGCAGACGGCGGGCAGCCGGCTGGCGGTGGACTACGAGAAAAAGTGGCTGGCGTGGTGCGAGCGCGCGTGCATCCAGCCGTTTGTGGCGCGGCTGGGCCAGGGCGCTGAATTGAACGAGCTGGCGCTGAAGGTGGTGCGGCGCGGCATTCCGCTGCTGCGAAATCATGCGGAGCGTGATTTCAGCTACAGCTCTGCAAACCTGGCCAGCGACTGCGCGGAACTGATCAAGCGGGGGATGGATGATCCGCTGGTGTGCTGGCTGCAGTGCTGGGCCATCCATGACAGCACGCGGGACTTCCAGGCATGCACGCAGGCGTTCAAGCGCGGCTACGACCACAGGCTGGCGCAGACGATCCTGCCGGTGGTGCGCTACCTGCTGATCGTGACGTATGAGGACATCCGCCGCGATGCGGGGCAGCGCGGGGGCGACAAGACGTATGACAGGCCGCTGATGGACGCCGCGTGGCTTTCTTTGCAGGATCAGTCGTACCTGGAGGAGGACGAGGAGGTGCTGGCGGAGAATCTGGTGCCGCTGTTTTATGAGGAGGTCTTCACCACGGATGAAAACAAGGTGGCGGAGATCTGCCGCATGCCGCTGAAGTCTGCGTATGCGCGGCTGATGCTGGAGGGGGCCTTTGAGCTGCGCAAGGCATGGCTGGAGCGAGGGCATGACTGGGCCAGCGGGGTGAAACCGGAAGGGTGGGTGGGATTTGAGCAGCACATGAAGCAGGCGGCTGGGAAATTCCGCGCGGCCTGGGAGATGAAGCCGCAGTATCCGCAGCCGGCGACGAACATGCTGGACATCAGCATCGTGGCGCGAAGGGCGGTGGAAGAAGAAAGCGCGGAGTGGTTCAACCGGGCGCTGACGGCGCAGTTTGACTGCCTGCCCGCCTACAGGGCGTGGCTGAACGGCCTGCTGCCGCGCTGGGGCGGGAGCCATGAGAAGATGCTGGACTTTGGCATCATGTGCGCACGCACGCACCGCTATGACACGCAGGTGCCGTATTACTTTTTCAAGATCCTCGCGGATGTGCTGGATGACTCCGGCATGGGGCGCGCGGTGTTCAAGGATGTGGCGGTGAAGGAGACGACGCTGGCGCTCTCCGAGCAGCGGGTGAAGGATGCGCGCAACGAGGAGCAGCGGGAGAACGCGCTGTCCATGCTGGGTATCCATGCCTGGGCCTGTGAAGCGTATGAGTGGGCCACGGAGGTGCTCAAATCGCAGCCGAAGCGGTTCAAGCGGCCTGCCATCCTGGTGATGCTGCCGTTCAAAACGAACGAGCGCGACATCCGCGGCGAGTCGGAGCTGTATGCCCATGATTTGAAGGATGGCTGGGAAAAGGCGCAGTCTGCGTGGAAGGCCAAAAAACTGGAAGAGGCGGCCGGCTTGTATGAAGAGCTGCTGGCGAAGCCGGGCGGGCAGGACAATGACCTGGTGGCCTCACGGCTGGCGACGGTGCGCTTTGAGCAGGAGTTTCAAAAGGGCGGGTGGGTCTCGCTGAACATCGAGCCGCGGCTGCTGTGCTGGCAGATCGACAAGGGGAACTGGTCTGCGACCATGGCAGGCGTGCTCACGAACGTGGGCACGGGGGACTCGGCGTATCTGCTGCACAACGGACGGCTGGGAGATGATTTTCAGATGCGCGGCAAGTTTGAAGTCAAGGGGGCGCGTGCGGAGGCGGGCATGGGGGTCATGCTTGGCTACGGACGCGATGAGGAGTCGGCGCGCTGGGTGAGCTGCGTGCATCAGTTCGAAAAAGTTGGGAGCCGGGTGGAGATGCTGGACGGGAAGTTTGACTCGACGGTGGACGATGCGCTGCTGGGGGACGGTGTGGGGCGTTTTGAAATTGAAATCACCTGCCACGACGGGCGCATCACGTACGCGGTCAACGGCTGCAAGGTGTACAACGACTGCACGGCCTATGACACGCTGGAGCCTTTCCCGCCGCTGAAACGGATGCGCGACGGACGTGTGGGGCTGGGGCATCTGCTCTGCCCCAGCGGAGTGACGACACGCCTGCTGAAGGCGGAGGTACGCCGCCTGCCGGATGATTTCACGCAGCGGCCCGCAGGCGGTCCGCTGCCCGGAGACAGCCAGATGACCGCGCAGCAGCTGCTGGACTATTTGGATGAAACGACGTGGAGCTTCAGCAAGGCGGAGAATGAGCCGGAGATCGCGGAGGTGACGTTCCGCGCCAGTGGCCGCGAGTTCCGCTTTTTCAAAGCGCCGGATGAGAGGCAGCTGCACCGCTTTGTGGTGACGGACGGCCGGACCCTGCGGATGGCGCAGGTGCGCACGCTGATTTTCAATGCTGACCACAGCGGGTTTTTGATTCAAAACTGGCCGGGGAGCGGTGACCAGCGGTACTGCCGCCTGAAGAGCCGCCCGCAGCCGGAGGCCTCGCTGGTGGCGCTGCGCAAGGCGGTGACGAAGGAGGAGGTGGACGCCGCCCGAAAGGCGCGCTGGCAGCACACGCACTGGAAGCGCGGTGACTCCACACTGGAGTTTTTCGAGGACGGACGCTGGCACGAGGACTGGGTGGTGCGCCCGTGGGATGGCAAATGGATGGTGCAGTCCGACGACGAGGCCGTCGTGGTGAAGGGGGACAACGACGTGCAGCATTTCCACATCTCGCAGGACGGGCAGACGCTGAGGCGGTCTGACGGCACGGAGTGGAGTAGAGTCCTGAAATGAGCTGAAGCCGGGGGCGCTTTGTCTCTCCATGCGTTGGCGGGTTCCAAAACGGATTTCCGAATCGCCATGCATTCGCTCCGGCGAGTGTGTGTGGGATGTGTCTGGTGCGCTGCGTTTGTTCCAGACTTGAGATCGCACCGCCAAACTGTCCGACTGTGAGGATGTTCGTACGTCATGGTGTTTGCTGTGCGCTGGCAGACGGGCGGGCTGTCGCCACACCCATCCTACGGCCAGGCAACCGGCAAGCGCTGAGTTGGGGGCGCCCCATCGAATGCCACTCAGCGTGGCTGTCCGGCAATCCGTTTTGGAAATCGCCAGAGCTCGAAACTACTTCCGATCTCCCACGAAAATCGTGTGCGTGCAGCGTTTGGCCTGTGGGTAGGCTTTGGCGGCGACGGTCTCGACTTTGAAGCCTGCTTTGGCGAGGCGTTTGGCAAAGGCGTGGTCGGTGCTGGCGGACCAGAAGGCGACACGGCCGCCGGGCCTGAGGGCGTGGGTGATGGCGGAAAAGCCCTGGGTCTGGTAGAGGCGTGCGTTGCCGTCCTGCACCATGGCGACGGGGCCGTTGTCCACATCGAGCAGGATGGCGTCGTAGTGGCCACCGGGGGCACGTGAGATGACCTGGAAGACATCGCCCACAGTGATCTCGACACGCGGGTCGTCGATCAGGGCGCCGTTGACCTCGCGTAAAAACTCGCGGTTCCAGGCGACGACCTGCGGGAGAAGCTCGGCGACTTGAACATGCGCAGCGGGGCCCATGAGTTCGAGAACACGGCGCAGGGTGAAGCCAAAGCCGAGGCCGCCGATGAGGACGCGGGGTGTGCCGCCATGCAGTTTTGCGCAGGCCAGCTCCGCGAGGACTTTTTCGGACTCGGAGGCATTGGTGCCCATGAGGGGCTGACGGTTCACGCGCAGGTAGAAATGCGAATCGTGCGAATGCAGTGTCAGCTCCGCGCCATCGGGCGTGTGGGAGGTGGCGAGGAGGAGGAAGGGCTTCATCAATCACTGTGAAAGCGGATCATTCGCCTCCTGCGGTCTCCATTTTTTGAATCCATTGGTCAAAACGGCTGCATTCCTGTCGCATCACATCAATGCCAATTTCGATGGCCGCAAGGCTTCCGTAGAGCGGTTTTTCATAACCTGGCATGAGCTTCAGAATGCGCTTGCTGGGAGCGGTCAGAGGGCTGTCGTTGATTTCTTCGGGGGAACCAAAACTGTTTCTGATCAAAGCAAGCTCAGGCTCAAGATGTGGCTCGAAGATGCCAGATGCCAGCCGGGCAGGATCGCTGAAAAGCAGACCTTCAAATTCATACATTTGCACATAAGGTATGAAGCGCTGGATCACGCCGTCGTTCGTTTCTTGGAGGACATGGGATCGCAAAGAACTTTCGATGATTTCAGCTTTCTCTTCATGCGAGCGGCGCTGTGTCGCTTCCTGTTTGCCGACAAAATCAGCATCGAGTCCGTAGAAGTCAAAAAAAGTGGTGCACCATGCCTGTCGATCTCCTAGAAGCCTCAGTTTGATGTCCCGCGTCATGCGCTCAGTCGTCACGAATCCACCCTTGTGTCCCGGTTTGCCAACCAGAGACGCAGCCGGGAAAACTTCACGACGTTCCAGATAAGGTGCCAGGACTTCATTCACAAAGGTTTCCTCGGTCTGTCCTTCGCAGATGATATGGATCCGTTTCATCGCGATGGACGGCCTCCCAGAATATTTTTCTGCCATAGGTCGCCCAAAGAGTATTCCTCTTTCAGCCATTCAGTCAGTTCGTGTTCTTCAACTCTTCGGAGCACGCTGGCCCCTGCTTTTCGATCACAAACGATGATGTCCTTGGGTTCGAATTCATTGAGCAGGGTGACACTCTGAGTCGAGATGATGACCTGCTTCTCTTTGCTGGCGGAGCGGATCAACGCAGCCAGGATTTTGATGGCGTAAGGATGCAGTCCAAGCTCAGGCTCATCGACGATAATCGTTTCCGGTTGGAGTTCAGCAGGCTGAAGAAACACGGTGGTTAGACAGATGAATCTGAGTGTGCCGTCAGACAGATGCAGAGCCTTAAAGGGGATGTCTTCTCCCTTCTCCGACCATTCGAGTTCGATCTGTTCTGTGTTATCCGGACATGGGCGGAGTCGGAAATCACCGAAAAATGGAGCTGCAAGTCGGATCGTTTTAACAATCCGTTCGTAGGCTTCGGAATGTGCCTGTTGCAGATGATTTAGAAAGGCTGCGAGATTTCTGCCGTCAGGCCTGAGCAAACTTTGATCATTCAGCAGATGCCGCTGTTTCACCAAGGCGGTGTCCCCGGTGTCATGAAAGTGATACACACGCCACTGCTTCATCATGGGCACCGTGTACCTATAGATAGGTGTCCTGCTTGCACGTTCCACTTCGGTTTCGAAATGTCCTGATGCAGGCATCCAGTCACCGTGCATGTTCCACCACAAGCTCTCTTCGGCAAACATCATTCGGTTATCCAGTGTGGGCTCCAGGGCGAATTTGTAGCCATTGTTGCCGAAGTATACTTCCGCCTTGAGTTGTTCCGTTTTTTTTCGTCCGAAATGGAGGAAGGATTCCGGGCCGCCGCCTTTGCTGATGAACCTTTGAAGGTTCCCTTCCAGCATTTGTTGGATCAGTTTGAAAAACCCAATGAAGTTGGATTTTCCTGCACCGTTGGGTCCGATGAGTACATTCAGCGCCTCCAATTTCAGATCACACTCCTTCACGGATTTGTAGCCTTGGAGTTTGATTTTGGAAATTTGTCCTTCAGTGCTCATGATGGAATGGGCGCAACAGCTTGTCGCTCCCGCCTGATGCTGGCAAGCAAGGCTTAATTTTTTTGCTTGAACATTGCTGTCTGGTGCGGTGCCGCAATGGCAACACCGGCTGCTTCATCGGCACTTCATTCATTCCACTTTAGCGCTTCGCCTTTGCCGCAATGGCCTTGTAGTAGCTTTCGATGGCGGCGCGGTATTCGGGGGCGGCTTCGCTTCTGGTGGCTTCGGTGAGGTCGTCGGCCATCTTTTGCGGAAGGTGGCCCCAGTCGCCTTTGACGAGGATGGTGCCTTCGCCGAGGACGCCGTCCTGGAGCTGGGTGGCCTGGTTGCCGCCTTCGGCGGAGTTGGCCTGGGAATTTTGACCCTGCTGCTTCTGGTTTTGCGCCTGCTGCTGCCCGGGCTTCTGGCCGGGGGCCTGGCCCTGGTTGCGGGCGTCTGCCATGCTCTGCTGCTGCGCCTGCTGGGCGTTGTTCAGGCTCTGCTGGGCGTTTTGCTGGCCCTGGCCCTGCTGCTGCTGACCTTGCTGCTGCTGGCCGTTTTGGGACTGCTGCTGCTGACCGCTCTGCATGGGGTGGAGCTGGGCGTCTAGCTGATCGAGCGCCTGGGCGAGCATCTGGCCCTGGAGCTGTTCCAGCGGGGAGGCAAGCATGGGTGGGGAGGTTTTGCTGGCGGTGGCTTCGGCGGCTTTCGCGGCCTGGGCGGCGCTGGCCTGGCTCTGCTGCGCGGCCTGGGGATTGGGGACGGGATTCGCCTGGGTGGCCTCGGCCTGCTGGCCTGCCTGCTGGAGCTGGTTGCTGGCCTGCGCGGTCTGCTGCGCAGCCTCCTTGTCTCCAAGGCGCTGCTGATGGCGGGAGACGCGGGCGAGATCATTGGCGGCCTGCTTCTGGGCCATGCCGTTTTGCACGGCCTGCTGGGTTTCCTTGGCGACGGCCTGCTCTGCCTGCTGGGCGGTGGCCTGCGCGTTGTCGGCGAGGGCTTTTTGCATGGCCTGGTTTTTGGGCAGCTCTTTCTCCAGAGCCTCAAGCACGGCCTGGGGATTTTGCGTGGCGTCCTGGGCCATCTCGGCGAGCTGCTTGGCGCGGTCGTAGGCTTCATCGAGCGGCTCCTGCACGCCGAGCTCCTGCTCCATCTGCTGCATGGCGGCCTGCTCGGCTTCGGTGAGCTGCTGGCCGTTTTCCACCTTCTGCATGTTTTGCGCGAGCTGCTCCAGCGCCTGGGCGGTCTGCTGCTGGGCGCTGGCGGCGGACTGCAGGGCCTGGGCCTGCGGCTTGCTCTGCTGTGCCTGGGCGGCCTGCTTCAAATTCTGCGCGATTTGCGGGGTCTTCTGCTGCATCTGCGCGAGGGCGACGTCGGCGGTGCGCGCGAGCTGGGCTTCGGCCTGCTTGGTGAGGTCGGAGGCGTTCGCCTCCTGGCGAAGGGCGGCCTGGAGAGCGGCCATTTTCTCGGCGTTTTCGGCGGCTTCGGGGCGGAGCTCCTGGGCTTTTTCGGCGACTTCGGCCACGGGCTTTTCAGCCTTGGCGGCGTCGGCGGCGGTCTGGGTCTCCTGCTGGGTTTTCTTGAGGTCTGCGGCGACGCGCTTCATCATCTCGCTGACTTCGGGGGTGAGGGCGGCGAGCTGGGCGCGGGCGGCATCGACCTGCGGCTGGAGCTGGGCGGTGAGTTCATTGGCCTTCTGCTGCGCGTCTGCGGTGGCCTGCTGGGCGGGCTGGGAATTGAGCTGCTGGCCGGGCTGCTGCTGGGCGGCCTCGCGGGCGAGGTTTTTGCTCTGCTCGGCGGCGTTGCGGGAGGTCTCGCTGGCCTGCTGGGCGGCCTGGCGGAGGGTGTTGGCGGCCTGCGGGTCTTTCTGCTGCAGGGCCTCGGCGATGCGGGCGCGGTTGATCTTGTCCGGGAGCTGCTGGAGGGCCTCGGCGGCGGCGCGGGCCTGGGCGGCGGCCTGCGGGAGGTCCTGCTGGTTTTGCGGGCGCATGGCCTCTGCCTGCGCGGCCTCCAGGGCCTGGGCGGCGTCCTGCGCGAGGGCGTCTGCCTCCAGGGCGCGTGCGGCCTGGGAGAGCTGGGCGGCCTGCTCCCTGACGGCGGCCATGGCCTTGGTGGCCTCCGAGGGCGGGGCATTGCTGCGGCGGGCTTTTTCGGCCTCTTCCTGGGTGGGGAGGGGGTGCTTCTGAGCCTCGGCGGTCTGGCGGGCGAGCTCGTCGACGGCGCGGCTGGCGCGGTTCATGTCCAGCGCGGCCTGGGTGTTGGTGGCCTGATTTTGCTCACGCAGCTCGGCCTGGTCCTGGAGCTGTTTGGCGGATTCGGTGAGGAGCTTCTGGGCTCTCTCGGCGGGGGTGAGGCCGTCCTGGTCCACTTTTTTGTTGTGGCGTGGGTCGCGGGTGGCGTTTTCGGCCACGGCGAGGTAGTTCCGGGCCTCTTCGAGCTTGGCGAGGGCGGGGGTGTCCTGGCGGTTGAGGTTTTCGCGGCGCTGCTGGGCCTCATTGGCCGTTTGCTCGGCGATGCCGCGGCTGATGTCTGCGGCCTGCTGGAGGCGGTTGCGGAGATTGTCTGAGGCGCCGTAGAGGTGCTCGGGGCTCTTGGTCTGGTCCGGCTTGTCGAGGCTGCTGGCGAGGTCTGCGGAGGTCTCGGTGAGGCGTTTGTCCACCTCCTGAAGCTGGCCCCGGTTGCGGCCCTTGAGGGTTTCATCGACCTTGGCGAGGTCTTTCTGCAAGGTCTTGGCCTGGGCCATGAGGGCGCGCTGCTGCTCCTGCCATTTGGGGCGCTGGTCGGCGTCGCGATTGGCCTGGAGGGAGGTCTCGGTGAGCATGCGGGACTGGCGCTGGAGCTGCTGGGACTCCTGCGCGGCGATCTTGGCGCTGTCTTCGGCGGCAAAGGCGCGGAGGGCATCGGCCATGACGCTGGCGTGGCTGGCGGCTTCGCTGGCGGCGCGCTTGAGGGGATCGGTGTTTTCGATCTCGGGGGCGTTGAGCTTTTCGAGGGTGGGGAGCTGCTCGCGGCGGAGCTGGGCGAGCTTTTTGCCCAGGAGCTGGGCCTCGGCGGCATCGAGCTGGCTGGGGGCGTCGCGGGCGGCGTCCTTGAGGGCGTTCCAGAGATCTTCGGACTGGGCTTTGACCTGCTCGAGCTTTTCCTGGGCGGCGGCGAGGGCGTTGGCGGCTTCGTCTTTGGCCTTGTCGGGGTCTCTTTCCTTGCGGGCGTTCTTTTCGCTCTTGCGGACTTTGTCGAGCTCCTTGCGCAGCTCGCGGGCCTGCTCGTCGAGGCGCTCGGCCTTCAGGGCGAGGCGGCGCTGGCTTTCGGCCCAGTCGCGCTGGCGGGGATCGACGGTCTGCTCCAGGATGATGACGCGGACGGGCGGGGACTCGGCCTTCTGGCCTTTGAGGTCGGTGGCGATGAGCTTGATGAGGAGGGCGTCTCCG
The DNA here is from genome assembly GCF_042655725.1 of Prosthecobacter fluviatilis. Classification (GTDB taxonomy): domain Bacteria; phylum Verrucomicrobiota; class Verrucomicrobiia; order Verrucomicrobiales; family Verrucomicrobiaceae; genus Prosthecobacter; species Prosthecobacter fluviatilis. Next base: position 120,090 of record NZ_JBHSMQ010000012.1, on the reverse strand, counting down.
GGCTTCACGCCGAGGGGGGCGAGGGGGAGGAGCGTCTGCACGGGGGCCTCCTTGGCTGCCTTGGCGATCTGGAGGTCGCGCTCGGCCCAGTCGGCACCGTTGATGGCGTGGGCGAGCTTCAGGGCACCGAGGCCGACGTCGTCGGTGGCGAGTCCGGCGAGGCGGACGGCTTCATCTGGCAGGAGCTCGATCTGCTCTGCGGGCTCGGTGATCTGCGCGGTGGGGGGGAGATCGGGGATGGTGGTGATGCGCCAGGGGGTGCTCTCCTCATTGGTGAAGCCGGTTTCTTTGGCCTTCAAGGTGACCTGCCAGGAGCTGTGCGCGACCTGCACGGCGATGTCTGCGGTGAGCAGGCCCTCGGGCGTGGTGGCGGAGGGCAGGGGCTGTTTCTCGGGGAGGTCCGGGTTCAGGACGAAGTCGCTGCTGGAGAGGGGCTGGTTGGCCTTGAGGGTGAGCTTGATGGTGGAGCCGTCGAGGGCTTCGAGGTCGCCCTGGTCGGCGGTGGATTTGGACTGCTGCCAGCCGGAGTAGGCGGGGGGGATGATGGTCTTGGTGAACTCGACGATGCGGGGGCGCGGGCGGGCGCTGAGGGTGCGCCAGGGGCTGATGGCATCGGCGGCATGCACGCGGTAGCGGAGGTCTGTCTGGCCCACGGGAATGACGCCCTCAAAGCGTGCGGTGCCGACGGCGGAGAGTTCCGTTTTGCGGGGCTTGGACCCCTCCACGGCAAACTCCAGGGTGGCCAGCGCGGGCTGCGGGCCTTCGGTTTCGATGATGAGGGGGACCTCCGAACCGATGGGGGCGAGGGCGCTGGCCTGGAGGGGCTCGAGGATGCGGATCTTGACGGAGGCGGGGCGTTCGAGATTCGCGAATGGCAGCGCGGCGCGCGCCATGAAGCCGCCCAGGTGCAGGCCGGGTACGAGGCAGAGCAGGAGGATGACGGCGGCGACTGACCCCAGGGCGATGAACCAGGGGCGCAGCGCGCGGGTGGGCAGGCGGGCGGCCCAGTCGATGCCTTCGAGGGCGGAGGCGACATCTTCCTGGAGCTTTTCCCGGAACTCGACGGAGTCCTTCACGTTCACGCCGCCTTTGGGATCGGCGAGCTCGACGGCGGCGAGCAGGCGCTCGTGCAGAGCAGGCTCAGCAGCCTCGATGAGTCTGGCGGTGCCTTCTTTGCCGCTGGCCTGGGCGATGAAGCGCAAGGCCACGCGCCAGGCGGCGTAGGCAGCGCCGAGGTAAGCTGTTACCGTGAGCCACGGGCGAAGCGCGTCCGGAAGAAACCACGCGCGGTCCAGCAGGGCGATGAGCGCGAAGGCCGCGAGGGCGATGGCGGCGGCGCAGAGCAGGGCGCGGAACTGCAGGAGCTTCTGGCGGCGGCGGCGGAAACGCTCCAGAGCTGCATGCGTGGCGGGACGAAGGGCGAGATTCATGCGTGGAATGGAAGCTTAACGCGCGGGGGAGGGGTGTTCTTTGCGGGGAGAGGGCGATGGATGGGGAGGGTGAAGTGAAAAGGGGTAAGTGAAAGGGAAAAGGGAGGGAACGCCCGGGGAGAATGGAGTCGTGGCGGGAAGGACTGCAAACTGCAAAATGGGAACTGAAAATGGTACATGGGCCGGAGGTGGGAGCGCGGTCACCACGTGGGGATGGGGAGCAGGGGGCGGGCCATGGCGTGGGGATGGAGAAAGGGGGCTTGCAGGGGCGGATTATCGGGAGCGCAGGAGCTTGACCTGCGGCGGCTTTTCCGATTTCATGAAGGGGAATTCGATTCAAATCAGACTGGCTCCACGGGGTGCGTGGCTGGCAGTCAGGCGGTCAAAACCAACCCGATGCCTTTATGAAGCGACAAACCCTGATGGTCCTGATGATGGTGATGCTGTGCGGCGTGGGGAGCTTTGCGGCTGATCCCTTTGAGTTTATTCCGAATCAACGGCCTGCGGGAGAGCCGCTGGCGAAGCTTCCGGGCGGAATCCCGAGCACGGAGGGGAAGGTCACGCTGTTTGCGGATTACGCGCGGGCGGTGAAGGGGCAGGACGTGGATGTTTACCTGATCAACCGCAGCGACCGTGACATCGTGCTGGGCTCGCAGGATGGGGATGTGTATCTGAAGCTGGAGACGCGGAAGGAGGATGGCTCCTGGGTACGGGTGCAGCCGCATGCCTTTAGCTGGTGCGGCAACAGCTATGGCCGCATGAAGGTGAAGAAGGACTGCTTCTGCAAAATCAACGGGCATCAGCCCAAGGAGGGCAAGCCTGCGACGATCCGCTTCCGGCTCTACATGCAGGGCAGACTGGATCTGGCGACCGATGCAGGCGAGGGGTTGGTTTCAGAGAAAGAGGCTGAGCAGGCGGCGACGGATGTGCTGGCGGTGGAAAAGGGATCGTTTGAGTTTGTGCGGGACATTGCCACTGGGGCGCGGACGATCGTGAACACGATGGATCACAACAAGGACATGCAAGAGATTGCCATCATGGCCTTGGGCTCGGGGCGTTTTCCGAAGGAGAAAGTGGAGCCGCTGCTGGATGAGATCGGGCGGAGGTTTCCTGGCAAGCTTGCTGATGTGACCTATGCCCGAAGCCGGCTGATCGAGAAGGATCTGAAAAAATGAAGAGGTGCATCACAGCATGGATCTGCTTTTTCACTCTCCACCTGTCATGCTGCCATGAGTGCTGAAACGGCGAAGGGCATCTGGCTGAGTGTGGAGGAAAAAGAACCATGAACGCGGCTGATCCAGCGCAGCGGCCTGCAGAAGCGGCAGATTCACGCGGGCGGGACTTCTTCTGGCTCGGGGTGTTTGTGCTGCCGCTGTTCTGGTCGTGGTTCACGCTGTCGAAGACACTTGCCCGGGGTGAAGCGTGGGGTGAGGTTTCTGGCGCTTTGCGATCTCTGCCAATCCCGGCCGCCGGCATTCAATGACTGACTGAAATGAAAGCACTTTTTATCACTGCCTTGCACCTGTTCGTTGCTTTTGCCTGCCTGACTGCGGCCGAACCCGTGGTGGTTCCTAATGCGGCCTCGCCCGATGGGAGGTTTGTCATCCGCCTCACTCATGATCGGGCCAAAGAGACCGATCCTCTTCTTGAGGACTCGCCGAACGTCCAGATTGTCGCAAGTGCAGGCAACCGGGTGCTTGTGACGTTTCCGTATGCGGCAGATCCCGAGTCCGACCCCCAACCACTCCGCACTCATATCAGGGCGCACTGGAACGCCGATGGATCGGCGGTGGCCCTGTCGTTCTCCGAGCGGTTTTACACGCATCTCCTTGTTTATCGCCTGCAAGGCACGTTGGAAATGCCGGAGGCCTTCGCCGCGGTCACGCTGCCGGACACGGTTCCTGTGATCGAGGCCATGATCCCGCGCTTCAAAGGGTTTCGGTCACGATGGCACCTGAACTTTCAGGGCTGGCCTGGCCGCAGCACCCTTCAGTTTTCGGCAGGCACGGGCGCACTTATCAAGACTCTCGCAGTAGATGAAGACCCTAATTTCATGGCGGTCTATTCCTTCACCGTGGACATCTCTGACCCCAGGACGCCTGTGATCAAACGAGTGGAACTTGTCACCGAGGATTGAGGCAAATGCTCACGAAGGCGCCCCTTTTTCATGGAGGTGAAGAAAGCGGATCATGATGTGATTCTGGGGCTTGACCCGTTCCCGGTTGAGTGAAAAGGAGGCGCATCTTTTCCCGCCGACGCCATGAGTGATTCCGAGCCTTTGCTGATTTATCCGATCCCGAGTTTGATTTCGATCCTGGTGAGCAGGGAGCAGGAGAAGGGGAGCCCGCTGACGGAGGCGGAGGTGATCGAGATCCGCAATGGCTGCAAGGCGGCGGCGGTGCCGAGGGATGTGGCGGAGAAGATCGATGCGGAGCGCGGGTACAAGGACATCGACCCGCAGCGCTGCTGGGAGGAGTGGCAGGAGGTGCGGAAGAGTTTTTGATGGCATCGCCGTGGTGTTTGGTTGACGGCGGGTTGTGGGGCTGGCGGTAGCACTGACCGACAGACAGGAGCCGGAGCGAAGCGTAGGCAGCCAGCCGAAGGCTGCCCGCAGGGCGAACGGAGTGAGGCAATGTCTGTCGTACTTCCTGAGCTTCGCTTTTGCCGGGCTGCTGTTTTCTGGTAGGCTGCCTGCCGTGAGCATGGATGCCGAGCGGCCATCGTCGAAAGAGTTTCCCTGGAAGTGGGATGATTTCATCCTTCCGCTGCTTCTCTTCATGCCTGCGGGTGATTTTGCGGCGATCTATGGCGGGCAGGCTGCGGCTTTGCGCATCCCGGGTGCTGAGGTCGTGCTAGCCAGTCCGTGGCTCATGCTTGCCAGCGCTTTCTTGATGTCGCTGTTTTTTGCTCGCACGCGACTGGCGCGCTGGAGGCATGGGATCACGGCGCTGCTGGTCCTCATTTGGGTGATGTCTCCAGTTTGGCTGCTGGAAAAGGGCAGTTCAGCCATTCCGCTTTCGCGTGAGCTGACCCAGGAGGAATACGCTGACTTTCGGGAGGCTTTTGAGATTCCGAGTGCGCGCTATTCGGCGACGGGAGAGGGGCATCGTTTGCGTGTGAGGCGTGAGGATGACACGGCGGGGCTGAGGTGGTACCTGAAGCGTCTGGGGGTGCTGGGGGCTGCGGGGCGGTAGGTGATGCGGGCGTCTTGATTGCTCCACTGCCTGCGCGATGGCCCTGCAGGCGGGCCGATGATTTTTTGGAGTGCGGTTGCGGAACGAGGAACGAGTGGAGCTACCGCTTTCGAGTGGCCCAGGGCTTGCGTGAGTTCTGCGAGGTGGGAAAGGCCGGCAATCTCCCGCATCCGGTGGGCTTTGGGTGCTGCTCCCGCCGTCCTGGCCGTCGAAAGCGGTAGCTTCGTTCATTCTTCACTTCGCAACCGCAGTCCAAATGGCGCTGCGTTGCGCCGTGGCTGGTTGTTTGGCGCGGAGTGCCATAGCCGGGGACCAGGATGGTCTCCCTCCTCCGCAGAGGAGTGTCCGAGGGATGATTTTTCCATTGCTGGAATTCATCATGGATGGTCTCCCTCCTCCGCAGAGGAGTGTCCGAGGGATGGTGGGAGGCGTTCTATCGAGAGATGTGGTTATTCTCGTTTTCGAGAATAACATCACTGTCAAAAATCTTACTTTCTGCGGAGTATGATTTGGCATAAATATCATTGAATCTGTCCTGAATCAGAACTCTGAAGTCGGATTAATTGTGGAAAATCCAGAATCGACATCTCTCAACTCTTTGCCGTTCGCTCCGGGCCTGCCTTCCGCAGGGTCGCCGGGGGAGATGATGAACCCGTTTGCGGATGATGTGTGCGGAGGGCCGTTTGGAGTGGCGGAAAACCGCTCGGTGCCGGGGATGAACGGTGACATTTTGGAGCTGCTGACGACGTCGATCGACGAGCGGCAGAGCAGCGCGGGCCGCGCTGGCGGGCAGCCTTTGCTGATGCTGACGGCGCCGCGTGCGGGCTATGGCAAGACGCACCTGCTGGGGCGTCTGGCGGCGGCGGCAAACGGGCAGGTGGTGCTGGTGCCGCTGGCGTTTCGGCTGGAGGACGAGATCGGTCTTTCCGCCGTGGCGGTGCGCGGGCTGGAGGCGATGGCGCGTGCGGAGGCCTCGCGGGCGGGCTGGACGAAGCTGCGAGAGGCCTGTGCGGGTGTGTGCGCGTCGCTGGTGCGGCGGCTGATCGAGAACGGGACGCTGCCATGCGCGAACCCGGAGCAGGCGCTGCGGGTGCTGAGCGGCGACCCTGTGGAGGTGTTTGATGTGAACGGTGGCGCGAGGCTGATCGGCGACTGGGTGCGGCGCTTTGAGGGGCAGCTGCGCAGGCCGATGACGGAGCAGGCGATGAGGCGCGTGCCGGCGATCCCAGCGGCGCTGGAGTCGTGGGTGAATGCGATGCTGAACCACGCGCTGGACGGGGGGCTTTCCCACATGGCGGTGCTGCGCATGCTGGCGGCAGATGAGAGCAACGAGGGGCCGGTGACGTGGCTGCGGCTGCTGGGCCTGTGGCGGCCGGTGGTGCTGCTGGTGGACCACCTGGACGCGTATTACCGGAACCCGGAGGCGGGGCTGAAGATCGCCACGCTGCTGCTGGACATGTCTGAGATGGACGGGGTGAATGTGGTGCTGAGCCTGAACCAGGATGTGTGGCAGGCGACGTTTGGCCACCACCTGCCGAGCGCGATGGAGGACCGGCTGACGGCCTCGCAGATGCTGCTGCGGGGGATCAATGAGACGGAGGCGACGACGCTGCTGGAGCTGAGGCTGCAGCAGGCGGGCATCGCGGCAGAGCTGGGGCGTGAGTTTGCGGTGTTTCTGGATGTGAAGCGCTACTTCATGGGGCGGCCGCTGGGCTCGGTGTCTGCGCGTACGTTTCTGCGCCATGCGGCAAAGCAGTGGGAGTTTTTTCAGCAGACGCCGTCTGCCCCGCCCGCTGTGACGGGGGGCGTCTCTGCCCTGGGGCTGGCTGCGGAGGAGCGGGGGCTGCCGCTGATGGCCGAGGGCGCTGAGGACGAGCGGCCGGGCGAGATTTCGATTTTCGACACGGGCACGGCGGTGCAGATGAAGCTGATGGCGGAGGGGCTGGCGGAGCCGACGCCGGCGCTGCCGCAGGAGGATGAGGCGCCGCTGCTGCCGCCGCCTGCGGGGCTGAACGGGAACGGCATGCACCCGCCGCCTGCGGCCATGGCGAGCGGTGAGGAGGAGGATGCGGCGGAGGAGGCTCCTGCGCAGTTCTCCCCGAGCTCTGCGGGGGCGTTTGAAAATCTGCGTGAGATGCTGGGCAAGCTGAGGCAGCCGAGCACGCCGCCTGCGAAGGCGGAGAGCCAGGGGGCGAAAAATGTGGCGGAGCGTCTGGCGGATGTGCTGGGGGCTGCCGCGGCCTCGAATGCCCAGGCTGCGGTGGCGGAGCTGCCTGCCCCGGCTTTTGCGGCTGCGGCACCGGCCTTTGTGCCGCCGCCAAACCCGGAGCGCGATGCGCTGCTGGGGAGGTATGAGGCGCTGAGGCTGCAGATGGCTGCGGAGGCGGTGTCTCTGCCGCTGGATTTCACGAAGCTGGCGGACCTGATCCGGCTGGCGGGCAAGCGCTTTCCGCTGGTGCGCTTCAGCGAGCATGAGCTGCCGGGCATGACGGGGCGGTATGCGATGTGCTGGTCGCTGCAGGGGCTGGAGGTGGTGTTTGGCCTGGCGAATTTCGCGGACGGCTCCTACTGGCGCACGCTGGCGGGCTTTGCCGCCGGGCGGCTGGCGGAGCTGAGCCAGGACGCGCAGTCCACCGGGCTGGCGGTGCCGCGGCTGAAGGTGACGACTTTCAAGACGGACCGTGAGCAGCAGAGCTGGGCGATCTTGCAGCACAGCACGGCGTTTGGCGAGGAGCTGAAGAAGCACGTGGATGTGATCCACCTGGACTCGCAGAACGTGGCGGCGCTGTATGCGATGCAGCGGATCATCAAGGAGGCGGAAAGCGGCGCGCTGGAGGCCACGCCTGCGCAGGTGATGAGCGTGCTGGCGCGTGAGCTGGACTTTTTCTGGAAGCGTGTGACGCGGGCGGCCTAAACGGAGTTGACGGTGGTTTACGGTTGTTGACGATGGTTGACAGTTGTTTCCTGAACCTGCAGAGCTGGGAAGGACGAAATGTGTGATGGAGAATGGCCGAGATGACTGATGAACAAGGAGAGCTGCCGGTGCTGCCGCTGTTTGCGGAGCGGTCGTGGGCGGTGGCAGGGCAGCTGCAGAGTCTGCAGACGGGGCCTGTGCCCAAGCCGGAGGTGACGGAGGGGCTGGAGCTGTTTCAGGCGCCGCCGCCAGTGGCGGAGGCGGACGGCTACTCAGCGTGGAAGTCCGAGATGGCTGCGGAGAAGGCGGCTGAAGAAGCACGACGGCGCAGCGCGGAGCTGCCGGTGCACGCGGGGGAGGACGGCTTTGCGCGCTGGAAGGGCGAGGCGGAGGCGGCGCGGCTGGCCTTTGAACAACGCTGGGGCGTGCCGCTGGGAAAGCCGGTGCGTGTGCAGCTGCGCGGTGAGCTGCGCGAGCGTGAGGGACTGCTGCGTGTGGCGGAGGAGGCAGCGGCGGCCGGTGCGGGCAGGCCGCTGCGCCTGACGCTGGGCGGGCACGTGTTTGCGGCGGGGGAGATCGAGAGTGTGGTGAGGGTGTGAGGCGGGTGGGGAACATTGAACATTGAACGGTGGGTGGTGGGGAGTGATGGGTGTTGCGGGAGCGTGAGGGATCGGGACGATCCCTCTCCGCCGGAGGGGGATCATCTTGATCCCCGCACAGGGCGTGTGTTTGCGTGATGAACGTGCGTGCTGGGGTGGTGGGGAGTGCGGGGAGTGCTGGGTGTGGCGGGAGCGTGAGGGATCGGGACGATCCCTTTCCGCCGGAGGGGGATCATCTTGATCCCCGCACAGGGCGTGTGTTTGCGCGATGAACGTGCGGGTTGGGGTGGTGGGGAGTCCTGGGTGTGGCGGAGCGTGAGGGATCGGGACGATCCCTCTCCGCCGGAGGGGGGTGCGCAGTTCCTGCGGGGTGGGTTTGTTCTGGGAGGGCGGGTGTACGTAGGGGGACAAAAGTTTTAAATTCCTTCTGGACAAGTAGGGTATAGAAGTTTAATAACATACTGTTACGATATGATTTAAACGGCGCTTCAAACCGCCGGCGTCAGCACCGATCCGACAAACGGAAGGACCTTCCCAAAGCATCCCGCCTCCTGATCCCTGCCCAGGGGAAAGGCGGCGGCCCACTCCCCGGAACACCTTCATGAAAAACCTCCAGACTTCAGCCTCACACATCCCCGCCTGTGCAACGGACATGCTCCGCTGCTGCGGATGCTGCTGAGATGACGCTGTGACGGGGGCCTGCTGCCGCCCGTCTGCCCCTGGCCTCTGACTCCCTGGCTTCTCCGGGGAGGGTGCCGCCTGCGCCTGCCGCGGCGGCTGTCTGCACCCCACCCTGACTTTCCCCCCTTTTTTTCATGCACCCGACTGTTTCCAATTCTCCCCAGCGCCGCAGCGGCATGGCCCTCGTCATGGTCGTGCTCATGCTGGCGCTCATGCTCACCTTCATGCTGGCCGTGTATTCCATGTCTGGCGCAGAGCTGAAGGGGGCCAGCCGCTACGCCAGCGGCCAGCAGGTGCGGCAGTTTGGTGACCTGGCGATCGATGTGGCGATCTCGCAGCTGCGCAAGGGGACGACGCCTGCGGCGCAAAACATCGGGCGCGAGGTGTGGACGTCGCAGCCGGGCCTGATCCGCCAGCACGATGCCTCGGGGGATCTGCTGGCGGCGTACAAGCTGTACTCGAGCACGCAGATGGTGGTGCCGGCGGGCACGGATGCGGAGGTCTCGCTGCTGAATGACACGCCGCCCTCGAACTGGCAGGAGCTGAAGGCGCGGTATGTGGACCTGAACCGGCCGATCCGCCGCATCGACAGCGCTGGGAACAGCGTGCTGCACTTTCCCATCATCGACCCACGTGCGATGACGGGCGGCACGGATGGCGTGAAGGGCTTCTCGTATTCGGACAAGCTGGTGAATGGCCGCACGGTGAGCGGTGTGAAGACCACGGGAGGAGATGCGCAGCGTCTGCCGATGCCGGTGGAGTGGCTGTACCTGCTGAAGGACGGCACACTGGGGACGCTGGACCTGCAGAACAAATTCATCGCCGCGGTCTCGCCCACGGCGGAGAATCCCATCGTGGGCCGGATCGCCTTCTGGACGGACGATGAAACGAGCAAGGTGAACATCAACACGGCGGCGGAGCCCACGCCGTGGGCGGTGCCGACCTTTTACCATGAGGAGGATGCGGCGCATGCACGCTACCAGCCGGTGAACGGGGAGCTGCAGCGCTACCCCGGCCACCCGGCCACCACGGCGCTGAGCCCGGTCCTCTTTCCCGGCAAGACGCTGACGCCGCCGGACAAGGATGTGATCTACCGCCTGACGCCGAAGATCGGCACGGGCGGCTCCGTGAGCGGCACCATTTCCTACCAGGACAGCGGCATCGCGCAGATCAAACTGGCCTCCTTCCGCAAGGAGAGGCTGTACGCCAGCCTGGACGAGTACCTGCTGCAGGAGGACCGCACGGAGAACAACTTTGGCCTGGGGGTGCAGGCGCGTGATGTGCTGCAGCGCAAGGGCTTCTTTCTCACGGCGCAGAGCCGCGCGCCGGAGCTGAACCTGCACGGGCTGCCAAAGATCGCGCTGTGGCCTGTCAATTATCGCGGCACGGACTACGGCACGTCGTTTGACCAGCTCATCGCCTTCTGCTCCACGCTGAGGCAGAGCGGGAGCGGCGGGCTGCGCAAATACATCTTTCAGCGCGGGAACGCGGACTCCACGACGCAGGACATCCAGCGTCCGGAAAACCAGGCGCTGCTGAACTACCTCTACAACCTGCTGCAAAACCCGATGCCCGGCTTTGCGGCGGTGCCGAGCCAGAACTTCAAGGCGAAGTATGGCGATGACCTGCAGCAGATCCTGGTGGAGATCTTTGACTACGTGCGGAGCATCAACCTGCACGACGGCAACATCGTGCAGGACCCGAAGGTGATCACGCCGGGGGTGGATGCCACGCAGAACTACCTGCTGGGCTACGCGAGCGGCTCTTCGCGCACGTTTCAGTTCAAGACCTTCACGGACCCGCGCTTTTTCCGCGCGGACCCTGACAGCCCGGACACGAACGACGCCGGCCTGGTGGAGGCGCTGGGGTACCCGGGGCACGGGCAGGTGACGCCTTCGCAGTGGAGCACGGGCGGCAAGGTGTATCAGGGCATCGGGCGCTTTCCCACCATCACGGAGGTGGGCCTGCACTTCATCTGCGCTGCGGACAACACGGACGACCCTGCCAACACCTACCCCGAGGTCTATCCCACCATGGGCAGGCCCGGCGGGCGCACGGCACCCACGATGGACGGCGCCACGCCGCAGCCGCGCTGGTACTCGAACTTTCCGCCTGCGCCGGTGCCCAATCCTTTCTTCAGTGAAAAGGCGGACACCAAGACGTGGCCGAAGACCGGCGGCTACCCCTACGGCCCGGACCCGGCGCACCCGGGCTACCAGCCGGTGAACTGGAACTTTCAGCTCAACAAAAACACACCGCTGCAGCCGGGCATCCGGCGCGTGCAGTCGCGGCTGCTGCTGGAGTTCTTTGTGCCTGCGGCGGGCTACACGCTGCTGGAGCCGGAGTTTACCGTGAAGGTCTCCGGGCTGAAGAAATTCCGCGTGAACGGGCAGCAGCTCTTTCCGAATGACACGGAGCTGCTGTACACCGGACGCCGCGCGACCAACAACGGCAGCCAGATGACGGGGGGCCACGGCATCGGGCTAAAGGGGGTGCTGCGCGGACGCGAGGCGGTGTCCCGCGCGCCGATGCCTGCGGACAACAACTGGGGCAATGCGGACTGGAAGGTGAAGCCGGCCTCCTCCGCCGGGGATGAAACGAGCGTGCTGAACTACAACCTGCTGAGCGGCTTTGTGGACATCGACGTGGGCCGCGACGGCTCCAAGCCGATGAACATCTCGCAGGCGGATCTCACGATCGAGATCTACAGCGGGCACCTGGGGCGCATCCCCGTGAGCGGGGACACGCAGGCGCAGCTGGTGCAGACGCTGCAGCCCGGCTTTCCGGCAAACACGGTGGCGGCGCCCACGCTGGTGCGGCAGCCCAACAGCGCCATGAACGCCGCGGCAGACAAGCTGGAGCCGCCTGCGTGGTGGACTTTTTACAGCCGTGGCGCGGTGGGCTTCAGCCTGACGAAGGCGCAGGTGAACGCCATCAAGTCTGACGCGTCCGCGCACTACAGCACGCTGACGAAAAACAGCGCGGCGAGCGACCGCGGGCGCATGTTCCGCGACAACGTGGCCGCGCGCTCCGGCTCGCAGGCCGCACGCGGGGCGTACTTTTTCGGCTTTGATGCGGAGGACTCCGTCACACGCCTCTTCAAGCCGCAGACCTCCGCCACGGTGGCGCAGGCGGAGATCGACGAGGGCAGCGACGTGGTGCAGACGGTGACGGTCAGGCACGGGGACTACCGGCTCACTGCGGCAATGAATGTGGTGGATGCCTCGCAGTGGCAGCCGCACCGCTACTACGGGCAGCGCAGGCTGGCGCACAGCTTCAGCAATTTCGTGTCCAACCAGCACCCAGGCTACGACTACGGCACGAAGTCAGACATTGGCAGCCGGCTGGCGCCGACCAAGGCGGGGGCCACGTATCCCGTGAGCCGCGTCCCGGACCTGCCCTACTTCAGCGAGGCCACCGCGGCCGCGCAGCTCTACGGCGATTTTGACAACGGCCCGGGCCCGGCGCGCGACGGCGCCTACATCAACAAGCCGGACGAGGGGAACGTGAACAACGTGGTGAACGGCGTGCCCTACCTGAGCGAGTCCAACCAGCACACCACGGTGGACGGCGTCTTCTTCACGCCGAACCGCCTGATCGCCTCTCCGGGGGCGCTGGGCTCACTGCCCACGGGCGTGAAGTCCGGCAAGCCCTGGCGCACGCTGCTTTTCCGCCCGCAGCAGGACCACCCCGGCGGCCCGGCCAGGCTCGGCGGCAGCAGCCCGCCGGACCACCTGCTGCTGGAGTATTTCTGGATGCCCGTGGTGGAGCCCTACGCCATCAGCGAGCCCTTCTCCACGGCAGGCAAGATCAACCTGAACTACCAAATCCTGCCATTTACCAATATCAGGCGTGCCAGCGGACTGCATGCGGTGCTCGCGAGCGAGCGCATCACGGCGGTGCCCACCACGGACGCGCCGAGCTACAAGGTCTTTCCCAGCTCCACGGACCAGAACACCTTCTGGACCACGGCCGAGGGCAAGCGCTGGCACTACGGCATCGACGCGGAGAAGACGCTGGCGCAGTTTGAGCAGCGCTTCACCGGGGGGAAGGTCTTTCTGAGCGCCAGCGAGATCTGCGACGTGCACCTGGTGCCGGACAAGGATGTGAGCGACCACACGCAGATGAAGAATTTCTGGGCGGAGCGCCGCCTGACGGGGGACAACACGCGCGAGCGGCCCTACACGAACCTGTACCCACGGCTCACCACGCGGTCAAACACCTACCGGGTGCACTACATCGCGCAGATCATCCGCAAGGCGCGCTCCTCGCCAGCGAACACCATCACGGAGGCAGACACCTTTGAGAGCGAGTACCGGGGCTCTGCGGTGATCGACCGCTTTCTGGACCCAGCGCAGGCGGACCTGCCGGACTTTACCAACGCCACCACGGGCTCTCCTGACAGCCTGGACAACCACTACCAGTACCGCGTGCTGGAGAAGCGCAAGTTTGGCAACTGAGCGCCCCCATTCTTCAAACCCAAAAAACAACGACCATGAAAATCCTGCCTCCTTCATTCCGCACACGCCGCCGGGGCTTCTCCCTGGTGGAGGTCACGCTGGCGCTCGGCATCGCCGCCTTTGGCATCACCACGATCATGAGCCTGCTGCCGCATGGGGTGAACAACGTGCGCACGGCGGGGGAGATCACCGCGGCGTCGCGCATCTCCCAGCACATCCTCGGCGCGCTGGACCAGTCGCAGACGGCCGCCAGCAGGCAGACGCTGCGCTACTACTTTGACGCCTACGCCGTGCCGGTGGACCCCGCAGGGCGCAGCAAGGACAGCATCGCCTTTGTGGCGGAGGTGGGGGCGCCTGTGTCCGATGTGCAGATCCCCGGGAACACGGGCAGCCACGACGCCTTTCTGCGCCGGGTGACGATGAAGCTGAAGCAGACGGCGGCGGCGGACTTTGACTTCACGCAGGCGGACCCGGCGAGCTACAAGCTGTACTCCTACGTGGTCGCCAGCACCGGAAACGTCAGCACGGTCAGCGGCAAATGAAGGCGTCACCGTACATCGCACGCGGAGCGCGGGGCTTCACGCTGGTGGAGCTGATGGCGTCCATGCTGCTGCTGACGCTGCTGATGATCGTGTGCGTCTCGGCGCTGGACTCGGTGCGGCGCTCGGTCACGGGAGTGCACAACAAGACGCAGCAGTTTCGCGAGGCGAGGCAGGCGTTTGAGCTGATCACCAAGACGCTCTCCCAGGCCACGCTGAACCCCTACTGGGACTACTACTACAAAGGCAGCGGGAGCAACCAGCCGCCGGGCGGGACGACGGTGACGCCGCCGAGCGCCTACATCCGCTTTTCAGAGCTGCAGTTTCAGACCGGCGCCGCCAGCGTGCTGCTGGGCGGCAAGGCCACGCGCGCCAGCACACCAGGACATGCCACCTTCTTTCAGGCACCGCTGGGGCTGACGAACGACCAGAACGCGCTCGGCAGCCTGCTGAACGCACGCGGCTACGCCATCCAGTTTGGCGACGACAGCACCAACCGCCCGCCCTTTCTCGCGGACTACGAGATCCCCGTGCGCCACCGCTTCCGGCTGGTGGAGTACCGCCCGCCGGCAGAGCAGGCGGCGCCGTTTCAGGGAAACACCATCTACACGCACCCGGCGGACTGGTTCCGGCAGGATCTGGAACCGGCCACCCGCACGGTGGCGGAAAACATCCTGCTGCTGGTGCTCTCCCCGCGCGTCGCGGCAGAGGCTGCAACCGCCGCCAAGAAGCCGGCCTGGTGGATCGCGCCAAACTACACGTACAACTCGCTGGATGTGGACAACAGCACGCCGGCGGTGGACAAGGTCACGGTGGATGCCGCAGGCAGCGTGGCGCAGGGCACCCAGCACCTGCTGCCGCCGCTGGTCGTGGTGACGATGGTGGCGCTGGATGAAACCTCCGCCGCCCGTTGGGCGCAGGAGTACGGGCAGTCTGCGCCGGACTACCTCTCCGAGGCGGACGCCCCTTTCACCGACGCCAGCCAGCATGACGCCGACCTGGCCCGCCTGGAGGCGTGGCTGGAGCGGAAGCGGCTGAACTGCACCGTCTTTTCCAGCACCGTGCCGCTGCGCAACGCGCGCTGGGACTCGCGCACCTACTGAAACCTACCAGACACTCTTATGATCTACCCTTCCGTCAGGAGCCGCCGGCACGGCTTCAGCCTTGTCGAAATCATCGTGGTGGTGGCCATCCTCACCGTGGCCGCCGTGCTGAGCGCGCCGTACATCGCGGGCATGGCCGCTGCGGCGCGCCTGCGCACCGCCGCAGACGCGGTGCAGAACCGGCTGCTGGAGGCGCAGTCGCTGGCCATCCTGTTCAACACGGACGCCGAGCTGCGCTTTTACGAGGCGGAAGACCTCGCGGGCGGGCGCTCCACGCTGCGGAAGCTGCGCATCCTGACCCTGCGCCCGCCGGAGGACGACAGCGGCGGCGGAGCCACGCCGGCGAGCGTGTTTGAGCCCGTGGGGGCCATCACCAGCCTGGACCAGGAGATCGAGATCAGCACGGACAGCGTGCGCTCGTCCATCATGGACCTCGGCTTTCAGGACAGCAGCACGGACATCTACGGGCGGTACATTGCGCTGCGCTTTCACTCGGACGGCAGCCCGGCGCTGCAGCCCACGAAGCCGTGGTTTCTCACCCTGCACGAAAAGGACGCGCAGCTCCGCGAGCCGCGGCTGAGGAATTTTGTGACGGTGCAGATCGATCCGGCGACAGGCCGCCTGCGCAGCTTCCAGCCGTGAAAGAGGGGGCGGCTGCGAAAGCTGAAGAAGGCTGAGAAGGCTTTTGCCTTGGCGGGACGAAGCGTGGAAGGTGCGTGGCTCACCCTCCGCCCGCCGAAGATCATGGAACGCTGGAAAATGTACGCCTTTGCCGCCGCGCTGTTTGCGGGGCTCACCTCCGTCATTGCCAAGGCGGGGCTGAAGGTGCTGGGGGCGGACCTCGGGCTGGCGGTGCGCACGGTGTTTGTGTTTGCCTTCATCATGCTGAACACCGCCATGTGGACGGGCCTGGAGAAGGCGGCGGCCACGCTGCAGCAGGCGGGCTGGCGGCCCATCGGCCTGCTGGCGCTCTCAGCCGTGACCACCACGCTCTCCTGGATCTGCTACTACCGCGCCATGCATGAAGGGACGGTGTCGTTTGTGTCGCTGGTGGACAAGGGAAGCATCCTGGTGACGCTGACGCTTTCGGTGCTGCTGCTGGGGGAGCCTTTCACGTGGCGCATCGCGGCAGGGGCGGGGCTGATCCTGTGCGGCCTGCTGGTGCTGGCGGGTGGGAAGCCAGCGTGAGGCCTGCGGCCGAAAGAGGGCAGGGGGGCTACTGACTGCAGCCAGTGCGGCTGGCGCTGGCGTGCGGGTGTTTCCTGCCTAGCATGCACACCAAACCTGAATGCCGTCCTCCCGCTCCTCGCTGCTCTCTGATCTTGCGCACCTGCTGCGCTGGACTCTGCTGGCCCTGCCGGTGGCGCTGCTGGCGGGCTCTGCGAGCGCGTTTTTCCTGTGGTCGCTGGAAAGGGTGACGGAGGCGCAGTGGCAGCACCCGGGGCTGCTGTGGCTGCTGCCGCTGGGCGGGGTGGCGGTGGGCTTTCTTTACCACTACCTGGGCAAGGGATCGGACAAGGGAAACAACCTGCTGATTGACGAAATCCACCAGCCGGGCGGCGGAGTGCCGGCGCGCATGGCGCCGCTGGTGCTGCTGGGCACGCTGGTGACGCACCTGTTTGGCGGCTCGGCCGGGCGCGAAGGCACGGCGGTGCAGATGGGCGGCAGCCTGGCGGCGCTGCTGGCGCGGTGGCTGCGCGTGGCGCATGAGAACCGCCGGCTGATGCTGATGTGCGGCATCGCGGCCGGTTTTGGCGCGGTGTTTGGCACCCCGCTGACGGGGGCCATCTTTGCGATGGAGGTGCTGGTGATCGGGCGTGTGCAGCATGATGCGCTGATCCCGGTGCTGGTGGCCAGCGTGGTGGGAGACGCGACGTGCTCCGCGTGGGGCGTGCACCACACGGTGTATCATCTGGATGTGGCCCCCACGGCGGGCACGCATGCGAGCTTTGACGCGGTGCTGCTGCTGAAGACCGCGCTGGCGGGCATCGCCTTCGGGCTGGGCGGGCGTTTTTTCTCTGAGCTGACGCACCGGCTGCAGCGCGGCTTTGCCAAAGTGGTGCCGTATGCGCCGCTGCGGCCTGCGCTGGGGGCGCTGGGGGTCATCGCCCTGGTGCATGTGCTCGGCACGCGGGACTATCTCGGGCTGGGAGTGACGCCGCCGCCCGGGGGGCAGGTGTCCATCGTCACCTCGTTTCAGGAGGGCGGGGCCACGCCGCTGAGCTGGCTGTGGAAGACGCTCTTCACCTCGGTGACGCTGGCCAGCGGCTTCAAGGGCGGCGAGGTGACGCCGCTGTTCTTCATCGGCTCCACGCTGGGCCATGTGCTGGGGAGCGTGATGCAGGAGCCGGTGGCGCTGTTTGCGGCGCTGGGCTTCATCGCGCTCTTTGCCGGTGCGGCAAACACGCCGCTGGCGTGCACGGTGATGGGCATCGAGCTCTTCGGTGCGCACTACGCCATCTACTTTGCGGTGGCCTGCTTTGTCTCCTACTTCTTCAGCGGGCACTCGGGCATCTACCTCTCCCAGCGCATCGGCGTGGCAAAGAGGAGCGTGCTGGCAGTGCCGCCGGACACCACGCTGCGCGAGGCGCGCGAGCTGACGCGCCGTGCGGATGCAGGTGAGTGAAGCCGTGCTTTTTGCGGGCTGTACCCTGCCTCTGGTGACTCTTTGTACTTCAAAGAGTGGTGCTCGGGAAGGGACTCGAACCCTTAAGCCTTTCGGCACAAGATCCTTAGTCTTGCGCGTATACCAATTCCGCCACCCGAGCAGGTGTGAAAAACAGGGGCCGCGAATATAGACCAATCAGTTTTTATGCAACCATTGTTTTAAGTTTTTCTGTCGTTTTTTCGTTCCGCACGAAACTCGGATCACTCTTGCCATCGGGGTCCGTTTTGGGTGTCATCCCATCTCATGCGCACTTCACTGCTCCTCTGCCTGCTGCCATCGCTCGTCATTGCGGCTTCGCCTTACCCTGAAAAGACGCCGGACACGCCGGGAAACAGGCTGATCGGCCGCTACTTTGCGGAGCAGACGCGGGAGATCGCGGCGGAGAACGGGCTGGCGAAGATCCAGACGGCGGCGGACTGGGAGGGGAAGGCACCGGAGTACCGGCGCGAGCTGTTTGAGATGCTGGGCCTGGACCCGCTGCCTGAAAAAACGCCGCTGCACCCCACTAAGACGGGCGAGGTGAAGGGGGAGGGCTACGTGGTGGAGAAGATGCACTTTCAGTCCATGCCGGGGCTGTACGTGACGGCCAACCTCTACCTGCCTGCCAAGGTGGAGAAGCCGCTGCCCACCATCCTGTATGTGTGCGGCCACGCGAATGTGGTGAAGGAGGGCGTGAGCCTGGGCAACAAAACCGGCTACGAGCACCACGGGGTGTGGTATGCGCGGCACGGCTACGCCTGCCTGATCATCGACACCGTGCAGCTGGGAGAGATCCGCGGGGAGCACCACGGCACGTACAGCAAGGGGCGGTGGTGGTGGTTTTCACGCGGCTACACGCCCGCCGGGCTGGAGGCGTGGAGCTGCATCCGCGCGCTGGACTACCTGGAGACGCGCCCGGAGGTGGACAAGACGCGCTTTGGCGTGACAGGCCGCAGCGGCGGCGGGGCGTACTCGTGGTGGATCACCGCGCTGGATGAGCGCATCAAGGCCAGCGCGCCCACAGCGGGCGTGACGGACATGCAGAACCAGGTGATCGACGGCTGCGTGGAGGGGCACTGTGACTGCATGTTCTTTGTGAACACGTACCGCTGGGACTTTGAGCGCATGGTGGCCCTGGCGGCACCGCGCCCGCTGCTGATCGTGAACACGGACAAGGACAGCATCTTCCCCATCGACGGCGTGTTCCGCATCTACCAGAACGTGCGCAGGCTGTACGCGCTGCTGGGCAAGGAGGGGAACATCGGCCTGCAGGTGGCGGAAGGTCCGCACAAAGACCTGCAGCCGCTGAACATCGGGGCGTTTCACTGGTTTGAGCGGTTCCTCAAGGGAGCGGACACGATGGCCGTGATCGATGAAGGGGCGAAGAAAACGATCGAGCCCACCGAGCTGCGTGTTTTCAAGGAGATCCCTAAGGACGAGATCAACACCAGGGCCGACGAGACGTTTGTGCCGATGGCCAAGGCCCCCGCGCCCGCGACGAATGCGGCCGACTGGGAAAAGCAGAACGAGGCGTGGATGAGCGCGCTGAAGGACAAGGTCTTTGCAGGCTGGCCGAAGGACATCGCCTCGGTGAATCCGCAGAAGGAGAGCAGCGCGGAGATGGACGGGGTGCGCATGACGGCGTATGACTTTGAGAGCCAGTCCCCGTTCCGGCTGCGCCTCTACATCGTGCACCGCGACGGGCTGCGTGCCGAGGACCTGGAGCTGGTGGCGCTGAATGTGCTGGATGAGGAGGGCTGGGATGAATTTTGCGCCACGTACCACAGCCGCTTTGGCAAGCTGATCGAGGTCTTTCCCGGAGCGCCGAAGGACGATGCGGCGTTTGAGCAGGAGAAGAAGATGTTCACCAGCTTCAAGTGGGGCATGGCCTACCTCTGCCCGCGTGGTGTGGGCCCCACGGCGTGGAGCGGCAGCGAGAAGGCGCAGACGCAGCGCCTGCGCCGCTTTTACCTGCTGGGCCAGACGCTGGACGGCATGCGCGTGTGGGACATACGCCGCAGCGTGCAGACGCTGCGCGCCATCCCGGGCTTTGGCGAGACGCCGCTGTGGCTGCAGGCGCACCGCGAGATGGCGGTGGACGCGCTGTATGCCTCGCTGTTTGAAGACGGCATCAAACGCCTGGACCTGCACGACATGCCGCTGACGCACAACGGCACCGTGGCGGGAGACCCGAAGGCGGTGGGACCCGCGATGCTGAACGTGCTCAAATACCTGGACCTGCCGCAGGCTGCGGCGATGGCCGCGATGCGCACGCGCACGATCATCTACGCGCCCGACAAAGCCGCGTGGGAGTACCCCGCCACGGTGACGAAGAACCTGGGGAAGGAGACGCAGTTTCAGGTGCGCAAGCCGGTGACAGCGGAGGCGGGGAATGAAGAGCCGAAGAAGAAAGAAGAGCCCAAGAAGTGACTCCTCTGGAGTACGACAGGCACTCCTGCCTGTCGGCCAGCGCTTCCACATCCTCCCTCGTTCCCAAACCACGCATAGACCATGCTCGCCCCAAAGCTCATCACCTTCTTTGCAGGCCTCGCCCTCCTGCTGCCCTTCGCCATCACCTTCTGGATCATGGCTTTCCGCCATCAGGATACCGAAGCGGAGCTCAAGATGCGTCAGGAGCAGATCTTCGCTGAGCTTAAAGCTGAGCACGATTTCAACGATGGTGCCAGCGAAGCCCCCGATGATCGCGACCCGGTCATGGCAGGAGTTGTGGCATATGACAGCATGTGCCTGCCCATGGTGCCTCCTGATGTGTGGTCGTTCTTTCCGCGTCGCTGGGTGGGCCTTGTTGGACTGTTCTGCATCTTCATCATGACAGGCCTCTGGCTCCTGAGCGCCTTCATCCCCGCCCACATTTACAGCGGTAGCATCGGGTCCACACCCCAGCCTGAACCATCGGCTGTCCCAGCGAGCACGCAGAAATGATCCCATGTGCTGAAACCTTCTTCCCAAACTGTGGAGTTCCAAATCGGGCGTCGCATGCACGGTCGTAGGATGGGTGTGGCGACAGCCCGCCCGTCCCTCAGCGCATGGCAACGTCCATGACTCGCCGCCGCCACAGGCGATGTCATACGCAAAAGAGGCTTCCTCATCGACGGCTCAATTTTCCTTCCCTATCCTTTTGCTGATCGACTGCCCGACACGCAGGAATAGACTGCTTCATTCCCCTCCATGAAGAAGACCAACCCCGCCATCGATGCCCACATCTCCAGCGCCAAGGCGTGGCAGGCGGAGATGAAGGCGCTGCGGCGCATCCTGCTCGGCACCGGCCTCACCGAGGAGCTGAAATGGGGGCAGCCCTGCTACACTCATGAGGGTGCCAACATCGCCCTCATCGGCGGCTTCAAGGCCCACTGCAGGCTCATGTTCGTCAATGGCTGCCTGCTGCAGGATCCCCAGGGGCTGCTGCAGAGGCCCGGGGAGCACACGCAGGCGGGGCGGTACATTCCGTTCACGAGCGTGAAGGAGATCAAGGCGCATGAGGCGGAGGTGCGGCGGCTGCTGCTGGAGGCGGTGGAAAAGGAACAGGCGGGCGTGAAGCCGGTGTATCAGACGACAGAGGAGCCGATGCCGGAAGAGCTGGAGACGGCGCTGAACCAAGACCCGGCGCTGGGGGAGGCCTTTGCCGCGCTGACGCCGGGCCGACGGCGTGCCTACCTGCTGCACTTCAACGCGGCGAAGCAGCCAGCCACACGGGCCTCCCGCATCGTGGCCTGCACGCCGCGCATCCTGGCGGGCAAGGGCATGCATGACTGCATCTGCGGCCACTCGAAAATATTCCCCCGCTGCGACGGCTCGCACAAGAACTTCGGCTAGGGCGGCTGCTGCTGCGCTTTTTTCACCGCAGGTTTTCACACACGGCGCGTGCCGGTGCGGCGGCGGCGCAGGGTGAGGGCGGCGAGGCCGAGTGCGGCAAGGAGGGCGCGTGAGGGCTCGGGCACGCTGGCGGTGATGTAGAGGAGGCCTGCGCTGGCGAAGAGGTCGGTGTTCCACTGCAGGGAGGAGTCTGCCAGCGTGGGGAGGGCGAGGTCGGTGCTGAGATCGAAGCCGTTGAGGCTGACGGAGGACCAGTCGAGGAGATTGAAGACATCGCCATAGACGGGGGTGTAGCCGCTGAGGGCGACCTGGAGCACGCTGCCGGCATTGAGGGTGAGCGCGCCGGAAATGAGGAGGGTGTCCACGCTGGTGGAAAGGGTGCTGGCGTAGGCGAGGACGTTGGCGCTGAGGGTGGGGTCCACGGCGTTGCCGGTGGCGGCCCCGATCTGGAAGAGGGCGCGGGGCTGCAGGGCGGTGGCGCCGCCTGCGAGGGTGAGGTCTCCATGGATGGTGAGGATGCCGAAGCCGTCGCCTGCGGTGGCGATGTTGCTGGCGCTGGAACTGGTGCCTGCGCTGATGAGCGCGCCGCCGCTGACGACGACAGGGCCGGTGATGGTGCCGCCGCCGCTGAGGGCGGTGCTGCCGCTTTGCGTGTAGGGGCTGGCCAGGGCGGACACATCCAGCGTGGCTCCGGCATTCACCTGCACCCAGGCGGAGGATTGGATGGAAGCTGTGCCTGCGAGGGCCAGCGTGCCGCCGCTGACGGTGGTCTTGCCGGTGTAGGTCTCCGTGCCGCTGAGGGTGAGGGTGCCGGTGCCGCCTTTGGTCAGGGCGGTGTGGGCGGTGGCTCCGTCCTGAATGACGCCGTCATAGGCGCCTGCTCCGCTGATGGTGAGGGTGGAGGTGCCGGAGGCGGCGCTGTTGATGATGGTCTTGACGCCTGTGCCTGCGCTGCTGAGGCCGGCAATGGTTTCATTGAAGCCGTTGAGGTCGTAGGTGCCGCCGGTGTTGCCGGCGGCCTCTCCGAGGACGAGGCTGCTGGCGTCTGTGAGCACTTCGCTGGCTCCGTTTCTGAGGGTGCCGCCGTTGAAGACGTAGGTGATGCCGAGGAAGCTGTTGGTGGTGTTGGCGAGGGTGACGGTGGCGCCGTCGATGTTGCTGACGGAGGCGGTGCCTGCGAGCTGGCCGGTGATGATGAAGGCGCCGCCGCTGAAGGTGAGGGCGCGGTTGGTGACGCGGGTGAGGGTGCCGCCGAGGGTGAGCACGGCGCCGCCGCTGTTTCTGATGATGCCGCCGCCTGCGCCGTTGACGGTGATGGCGCGTGCGAGGGTGGCGTCTGCGCCGCCGGTGTACTCCAGCGTGCCGGAGGTGGTGGCGGCACCGATGAGCACGGCGCTGCTGGCGCTGCCGAGCGGCTGTGCGGTGCCGGTGGCGGAGAGGCTGCCGATCCTGAGCGTGCCTGCGCTGACGGTGACGGCGCCGGTGAAGGTGTTGGCCCCTGTGAGCGTCCAGGTGCCGGAGCCGTCCTTGGTGACGCCGACGAGGGAGGTGGCGGCGGGGTTGTAGTCGCTGATGATGCCGTTGACGATGCCGGTGGCCGCGCCGCCGAGGAGGATGGTGCGGTTTCCTGTGGCGCCGCTGGCGTCGATGCCGCCATTGATCGTCAGCGTGCCGGAGGAGACGGTGATGCGGGCATTGCCACCGCCGCCGTTGATCTGCGAGAGGGTGCCGTTGATGACGTTGTCTCCCGCGACGCTGGAGATGGCGCCTGCGGTGTTGACGGAGCCGTCGCTGCTGAGGGCAAAGCTGAGATTGCTGCCCAGGGTGATGTTTCCCGAGGAGCCGTCGAGCTGCAGGCTGGGGATGCTGCCACCGGCGACGCGGATGGTCTTGGCTCCGCTGCCGAGGGCGCTGCTGCCGGTGATGACGAGGGTGCCGGTGTTGATGGTGACATTGCCGGTGAAGGTGTTGGCACCGCTGAAGGTGACGACGCCTGCGACGCCGTTGTCGATGATGACGGCGTTGGTGCCGGTGCCTGCGGTGGTGAGGATGCTGCTGGCGATGACGAGGGCGGTGTCTGAGCGGCGGATGTTGAGGGTGGCGGTGTCTGTGCCGTCGGCATTGAGGGAGATGTCTCCGCTGCCGAGGGAGCCGGTGGCGGTGGCGATCGTGGAGCCGACCTGGAGCACGCCCTGGGTGATGGTGGTGCCGCCGGTGTAGCTGCTGTCTGCGGTGAGGATGAGGGTGCCGAGGCCGGTTTTGAGCAGGCCGCCGGAGCCGGTGATGCCGCCGCCGAGGGTGAGGGCGGAGGCGCTGGCGGCATCGACCGTACCGCCGCCGCTGAGGGTGAGTGCGGCGGTGATCCTGTTGGTGGTGGCGCTGGTGACTTTGAGCGTGCCGCCGCTGAGCCGGATGCTTTCGGCGACGGAGGTGTAGCCGGTGACGTCGAGGGCTGCGCCTGCGGAGACGAGGGTGCCGCCGGTGGTGTCTCCGAGGGCGCTGGCGCTGCCGAGCTTGAGCGTGCCGGCGCTGACGGTGATGGTGCCGGTGAAGGCGGCGTTGTTGCCTGAGAGGATGGCGGTGCCCGCGCCCTGCTGGGTGAGGGTGCCGCCGCCGCTGAGGGTGTTGGCAAAGAAGAAGTCCTCGGGGCGGTTCAGCACGAGGGCGGCGTTGTTGACGATGGCTCCGCTGCCGTAGGTGCCGACGCCTGCGGTGACGCCGTCTCCGAGGATGAGGGTGCCGGCGCTGAGGGTGGTGGTGCCGGTGAAGTCGTTGAAGCCGCTGTTGGCGATGGTGAGGCTGCCGGCGCCCTGCTTGAGGAGGGTGGTGGCGCCGCTGAGGTAGCCGGTGCCGGTGAAGGTGTAGTTTTTGGTGGTATTTTCCACCAGGATGGAGCTGGGGCTGAGCTGGGTGGTGAGGTTCACGCTGGTGGAGCCGGTGGCGCTGTCGTCAAAGCGGACGCTGTCCACCACGCCGACAAACTGCAGGTAGCGGGTGGCGGTGCCGCTGGTGGTTTCCTTCCAGTTGACGGTGCCGGAGCCGGTGGCGGGGTCGGTGCCGTCATTGACGTCCCAGTCGCTGCTGAGGGCGCCGGTCCACTTGGGGACGTCGAAGGCGCTGATGCTGAGCTGGACTTTGGAGGCGGCGGTGTTGTTGACGAGGCTGGCGGTGACGCGCGCGGGCAGGCTGCCGAGGGTGAGGCCGCCAAAGCCTGCGCCGCCGAGGGGGCCGGTGTAGGTGATGAGGTCGAAGACGCCGACGCCGAGGCCGGTGCCGGAGATGTTCAGCGCGGTGGTGCCGCCGGTGCTGAAGGCGGTGGTGGCGATGAGTGCGGCGGCGGGGTTGCTGAAGCTGCCGAGATTGAAGTACAGCGTGGAGCCGGTGCTGGTGCCGAGGGTGAGCGCGGAGGTGTGCAGGGTCTGCCCGGCTGCGGCGAGGGTGAGGCCGAGGGCTGCGCCGTCTGCCACGGTGATGGCTCCGCCGCCGGTCTGCGCGGTGGTGAGGGTGAGCTGCCCGGCGCTGACGGTGGTGGCTCCGGTGTAGGTGTTTGCGGCGGTGAGCGCCCAGGTGCCGGTACCTTCCTTGGTGAGGCTGAGGACGGTGCCGCCGTGGTCTGAGATGATGCCATTGGCGCTGCCACTGGTGGCGACGTCAAAGGTCACATTCACGGGGCCTGCGGCGGTGGCGGCGGCGGTGATGGCCCCGTTGAGCGTGAGGGAGCCGGCGGTGACGCGGATGCGGCTGCCGCTGGCACCGCCTGCGGCGATGCTGCCGGAGATGAGATTGCTGCCTGCGGAGCTGAGGAGGGCGGCTGCGCCGGGGGTGTCATTGCCCAGGCTGAGGCTGAAGGCGGAGCCGAGGCTGATGTCTGCGCTGCTGCCGTCGAGCCTCAGGGTGGCGGCGGTGGCGCCGCCGCTGACGGTGAGCGTCTTGGCCCCGGTGCCGAGCGCGCCTGCGCGGGTGATGGAGAGGATGCCGGCGGTGACGGTGACGTTTCCGGCAAAGGTGCTGGAGGTGCCGGAGAGGGTGAGGGTGCCGGTGCCGCTTTTGACCAGCGCCAGGTTGTTTTCATTGGTGCCGCTGCCGCCGAGCATCTGCGCCCAGGTGACGGCGGCGGTGTTGCTGACAGTGAGGGTGGAGATGGCGCTGCTGCCGCCGACGATGGCGTTGGAGAGGCTGGTGATGGCGTTGCCGGTGAGGGAGAGGCCGGTGACGGTCTGATTGCTGGCGCCGGAGGCGTCTCCGAGCTGGAGCACGCCGCTGTTGGCACCGCTGCCAAACTGGAGCGCGGTGGCGGAGGAGAGGCGGCCGTCCCCGCCGGTGAGGATGAGGCGGCCGTTGTTGATGCGGGTGTTGCCGGTGTAGGTGTTGGCGGCGGTGAGGGTGAGGGTGCCTGCGCCGCCTTTGGTGAGCGCGGCGGTGCCGAGCGTGCCGGTCTGGAAGGCGGTGGCGAGGGTGACGTTGTTGCCATTGGTGTCGAGGGTGGCGATGACGCCGTCGTTGATCCTGATCTGCGCGGAGACGTCGCTGGTGTTTCCGGTGGCCCATTGCAGGCTGGAGGCGGCGGCGTAGGTGACGGTGCCGCTGCCGAGCGCGCCTGCGGAGAAATTGAGCGTGCCTGCGCTGAGGGTGACGCCGCCGGTGAAGGTGTTTGCGGTGTTGCTGAGGGTGAGCAGCGCCGTGCCGGTCTTGACGAGGGCGAGGTTGTTCTCATTGGCTCCCGCACCGCCGAGCAGGCCGGCAAAGGTGACGGCTGCGGAGTTGCTGACGGTGAGGGTGGAGACGCTGGTGCTGCCGCCGACGATGGCGTTGGTGGTGCCGGTGCCGACGGTGGCGATGGAGGTGGTGGTCTGATTGCTGGCGCCGGTGGCGTCTCCGAGCTGGAGCACGCCGCTGTTGGCCCCTTGCCCCAGACTGATGGCGCCGGTGGTGGCGAGGCGGTTGTCCCCGCCGGCGAGGGCGATGCGGCCGACGCTGATCTTGGTGAGGCCGGTGTAGGTGTTGGCGGCGGTGAGGGTGAGCGTGCCGGAGCCTGTCTTGGTGAGCGCGGCGGTGCCGAGCGCGCCGGTCTGCAGGGCGGTGGCGAGCGTGACGTTGTTGGCCCCGGTGGCGAGCGTGGCGGTGACGCCGTCCTCGATCCTGATCTGCGCGGAGACGTCCTGCGACTGGGCGCCGTTCCAGGTGAGGGTGGCGTTTTCCTTGAAGTACACCGTGTTGGTGCCGAGCGCGCCGGAGGCGAACTGCAGCTCCGAGCCGGAGAGCAGGGTGATGCCGCCGGTGATGGTGCTGGCGGTGCTGGTGAGGCGGAGGGCGCCGCCGCCGGAGAGGGTGAAGCCCTGGGTGCCCGCGAGCCTGGCGGAGAGCACGAGGATCTGATTGGCCACGGTGATGGTGGGTGCGACGCCGGTGGAGGTCTCGAGCGTGAGCGCAAAGGTGCTGCTGCTGGCGAGCGTCCAGTTGTGGGAGGCGGTGGTGTCGGCAAACTTCAGCGCGCCGACGGTGTAGCTGGCGTTGACGGTGATGGTGCGCGCGGCGGTGATGTCGAGCGTGCTGAAGTCTGCGATGGCGTCTGTGCCGCTGGCGATGATACCGCCGGACCAGCTGGTGGTGGCGCTCCAGTTGGCGTTGCCGGTGGCATTGGTCCAGACGCCGTCGGTGGCGCGCAGGGGGGAGGCAAAGAGGGCGAGGGCGAGCAGGGGCGCGAGGTGGCCGGGGGAGGGGAGTGTTTTTTTCGGGGCAAACATGGGGCGGTGAGGCCGTGGGGGCTCGGGTGTGCCCGCCGCCTTCGTCTTTGAGATCGGCGTGTCAGGGCATGGTGGCGGAGTCCTTCCGTGAAAACGGATCGGTGGTGGCTGCGGACCTGCGCCGGGGCGGCGGGGTCACGCGGGCCGGGGGTGCGGCTTCTTCAAAGGGGCGTCAACACGCGGGCCGGAGGCTGTGCGGCTCCGGGGGGAAGGGGGCGGTGTGTGAGGGCTGCATGAAGATGATCCTGTGGGGGAGAGGTGGCCGCGCCCTTTCCGGTGAATGGGGGATCAGGAGGCGGTGTGCTGGCGGTGGGACCTTCCGTGTGTCGGATCGGCAGGGAGTGGGCGGCGGACGGCGATGAAGGCGCGGCCTGCTTTTAATCCCTATCTAATTAGGATGGTATTAGATGTTTAAATCATCCTTGTCCAGTAGAGATTTGGAGTTTTTTTGCGCCGCAGGGAGGCGAGGGGGCGCGGCTAGACGCGCGCGCCCATGAGGACTTTCATGACGTCGTCCATGGTCACCCAGCCGGTCATTTGCCCGGAGGCGTCATCGACGAGGGAGGCGATCTCGTGCTGCTCGAGGAAGAGGGTCAGAAGCTGCGTGAGGGAGGCCATGCTGCTGATGTGGAGCACGGGGCGGATGAGGTGCGTCCAGGCGGCGCCGGGCTGGGAGAGATTGTGCTGGAAGAGCTCGCGTACGCGGATGTAGCCGGTGATGCGGTCTGCGCTGCCGGTGGGGCTGACGGGGTAGCTGCGGTGGAGCTTGGGGCCGAGGGCCCGGACGTTCTCGTGGAGGGTGAGGCGGGTGTCGAAGATTTTGACGGCGGAGCGTGGCACCATGGCGGTCTTGATGCGGCGTGCGCTGAGCGTGGCGGCATGGATCATGATGATCTCCTCATGGCTGTGGAGGAGCTGCTCTGCGCGCGCGGACTGCACGAGCGTGATGATGTCCATGATGTGGTCGCTCTGGCTGCGGTGGTCCCTGGAGCCCGCCTTGAGCCGCTCGCAGAATTTTTCCATGAGGAGGATGAGCGGGTGGCAGAGGAAGATCATCCAGGAGAGCGGGCGGATGAGGCGCGGGGCGTAGCGCGCGGGCTGGTGCACGCCGAGGATCTTGGGGGCCATCTCGCCGCCAAAGAGGACGGCGGCGCTCATGACGATGGAGAAGAGCCAGAGCCAGTCTGCGCCGTAGAGGCCGGTGAAGAGCGCGCCTGCGAGGGTGGCGAGTCCGGTGTTTGCCAGGGTGTTGAAGGCAAGGATGGCGGAGATGGGGTGCTCGATGCGGTTCTTCAGCGCGAGCCAGCGCGCGGCGTGGAGCACGCCTTTTTTCTCCTGCAGCCTCAGGTCCAGGGGATTGAGGCTGAGGAGGACGGCCTCCGTGAGGGAGCAGAAGAAGGAGACTCCCAGGCTGGCGGCGCAGGTGAGGAGGAAGAAGAGCGGCATGCGGGTGCGTGCGGCGGGCTAGGAGAGGCCCCAGCGCTTGCGCAGAAAGCGCTCCCAGGGGCTGAAGAGGGCCTTGTCCGCGAGGAAGCCGACGATGAGGATGACGAGCATGATGGCGGCCACCTGGTCCATGGCCTGGAGCTCGCGGCCATAATGCAGGAGGTGGCCGAGGCCGAAGCCGGTGAGGACGGTGACGTAGATCTCCGCGGCCATGAGGGAGCGCCAGGCGAAGGCCCAGCCCTGCTTCATGCCGCTGACGAGGTGGGGCAGGCTGGCGGGCAGCAGCACGTGCCACAGGAGGTGAAAGCCACTGGAGCCCATGGTGGTGGCGGCGCGGCGGTAGATGGGCGGGATCTGGCGGATGCCGTGGTCCGTGGCGAGCAGGACGGCCCAGAGCGTGCCCATGACGACGATGAAGAGCATGGCGGTCTCCGTCTGCCCAAACCAGAGCAGGGAGAGGGGCACCCAGCAGACGCTGGGCAGCGTCTGCAGGCCGAGGGCGAGCACGCCGAGGGTGTCTGCCGCAAAGCGGAAGCGCGCGGTGAGCAGCCCGAGGGGGATGCCGAGCAGCAGGCCGATGAGGTAGCCGATGCCGAGGCGCGTGAGGGTGACGAGGCCTGCGGCGAGGAGCGTGCCGTCCGCCAGGGAGGCGAGCAGGTACTGCCCGATGGAGAGCGGGGAGGGCACGAGCACGGGGGACCACCACCCGGCGCGGGAGGCGGCCTCCCAGAGGACGATGAGTACGGCGAAGAAGGCCAGGGGGCGCAGCACACGGGTCATGCGAGGGAGTGGGAGGAGTGTTTTTTGAGTTCGGTGGTGATGGCGCTGGCGATCTGGGCGACGGCGACGTCATTGATGTCGCGCTGACGCGGGAGCTTGACGACGTACTCGGCCTGGATGCGGCCGGGACGGGGGCTGAAGAGGAGGACGCGGTCTCCGAGGCAGACGGCCTCGCGCACGTTGTGGGTGACGAAGACGACGGTCTTGCAGCGCTTTTGCTGGATGTCCTGCAGGTCGGCGTAGAGCTGCTCGCGGGTCATGGCGTCGAGCGCGGCAAAGGGCTCGTCCATGAGGAGGACGCGGGGATTGGGGGCGAGGGCGCGTGCGAGGGCGACGCGCTGCTTCATGCCGCCGGAGAGCTCGTGGATGTTGGCATGGGCGAAGTTTTCCAGGCCTACCAGCTTCAGGTAGAACATGGCAAGCTGCTTGCGGTCATCATCGCTGAGGCCGGGCTTGAGGTTGAGGCCGAAGAGGACGTTGCTGATGACATCGAGCCAGGGGAAGAGGGCGTGCTCCTGAAACATGACCATGCGCTGGCGGCCGGGCCCGGTGACGGGCTGGCCGTCTGCGAGGATGGCGCCGGAGGTGGGGGACTCCAGGCCGGCGATGAGGTTGAGCAAAGTGCTTTTGCCGCAGCCGCTGGCGCCGAGGAGGCAGACAAACTCCCCCTCGGCCACCTGGAGATTGATGTCCTGCAGGGCGTGGACGGTCTGACGTGCTCCGTGATAGATCTTGGAGACGTTTTGCACCTGGAGCTTTGCGGGGGTGGGATTGCTGAGTTCGTCGGCCAGAGTCATTTCAGGAGGTGTACGGGGGGAGAGAGAAGGAGGGGGCGAGGATCAGAGTCTGGGAAGGAGGGCGTCGAGGGAGGGGATGTCGTGGAGGAAGCCGGCCTTCTTGGCGGAGTCCACCATGTGGTCGAGCGCCGCGCGTGAGACGTCCGGGGTGAGGACGACGCGGGGGAGCGAGCGGTCGAGGAGCGGGTCTCCGGGGGCCTTGGTGGTGAGCTCCTTGAGCTCTGCCTTGATGAGCTCGCGGGCCTCGGCGGGGTGCTCCTTGATCCAGGTGGTGAGCTCGGCATGGGCGGCGAGGAGCTTTTTGGCGAGCTCGGGGCGCTGGGTGACGAAGGCGGTGCTGGAGGCGAGGACGGTGACGAGGGTGTCATTGTCATCGACGAAGACTTTGCCGCCGGCTTCGAGCTCGAGGCGTGAGACCCAGGGCTCGACGGTCCAGACGGCGTCGATCTCTCCTTTGAGGAAGAGGGCGAGCTGGTCGGGGTTTTGCGTGGGCAGGACGGTGGCGTCTCCGCCGGTCTGGGTGACTTTGAGGCCGTTGTCAGAGAGCCAGGCGCGGAGCTGCACGTCCTGGGTGTTGCCGAGCTGCGGGGTGGCGATGCGCTTGCCTTTGAAGTCTGCGGGGGTGGCGATGCTGGCGGCAGGGCGCACGACGAGGGCATTGCCCCCGGTGGCGGCGCCGGCGAGGATGCGCAGCTCGGTGCCTTTGGACTTGGCGTAGGCATTGAGCGCGGGGCTGGGGCCGATGTAGGTGACGTCCAGCGCGCGGGCAAAGATGGCCTCGGTGGCGGAGGGGCCGGCATTGTACACGAACCACTCCACGGGCACGCCGAGGCGGGGCTCAAACCAGCCTTTGCCCTGGCGGCTGAGCTGGTGGGCCACGAGGCCCTGGACGTGGGTGATGTTGGGGAAGTGGCCGAAGCGCAGGGGGGCCTTGGGGTCTGCGGGGGGCTTTCCGCAGCTGGCGAGGGAGGCGGCGGAGAGGGTGCTGAGGCGGAGGAAGCGGCGTTTGTTCATGGCTGGGGGCGGGGTGGGGGAAGGGGATCAGAGATTGGGGGCGTAGGACTGGAGCTGGCGGTAGCGGGCGAGGATGGTTTTCACTGCGGCGAGGGTGGCGGCCACCTGCAGGGGCATGGGCGCGAGGGAGGGGGTCTCAAAGACGATCTCCAGGGCGGAGGCGGACTGCCCAGGCGGTGCGGTGAGCATGCCGAGGTAGCCTTCGCGGATGATGCCTTTGTCTGCGAGGAAGCCGTCGATGACGTGGGCGTCGTTGCGGGGGAGGATCTTGGAGGCGGCCTGCAGCGCGGGCTTGAGCAGGTGCTCGCTGAGGAAGGAGCCGCCGACGAAGCCGTAGACGCCGTCGCTGTCACTGTCTGAGTGCAGGGAGATGATGCCGTCGTATTTCTCACGGCGGAGCTCGCCTTCGAGGTACTGGATCTCGGGCTCGGTGGACTCATGCCAGAACTGGCGGTTGAGATCGACGCCGCTGCCGGAGTGGCGTGTGTGGGAGCGGCGGCCGGTGGGATTGCAGACGGGGTAGATGTGCAGCTCGTAGTCGTGCAGCTCCACGGGCTGCTCGGAGGCCCAGCGGATGAGGTCAAAGGCGGCGAGGGTGCCGGCCTCCTCGTCGCCATGGATGCCGGCGAAGATGGCGAACTTGAAGCCGTAGCCGGGGTTCAGGGGCTTGGAGATGATCTTGGGGATGAAGGTGCTGCGCTCGATCTCTGCGGCGGGCTCACGCAGCACAAAGTAGCGCCTGCGTGTGAGGGGCCGGGGAATGCTGTCTCCGGTGTAGGTGAGGGCGGACGGGATGGCGGACATGGGGAAATAAGAGTTTGTGGTGGGTCATGGTGTGGCTAGGAGCCGACTTTGGCGCGGGCCTCGTCTGCGAGGGCGGTGGAGAGGTAGCGCTCTCCGGTGCTGCAGCCGACGGTGACGATGAGCCTGCCGGCATTCTCCGGACGTGCGGCGACCTGGAGCGCGGCCCACACATTGGCGCCGGTGGAGATGCCGACGAGCAGGCCCTCCTCGCGGGCGAGGCGCTGGGCGGTGCGGATGGCGTCTTCATTGCTGACCTGGATGACGCCGTCGAGGATGCCGAGGTTGAGGTTCTTTGGCACGAAGCCG
Organism: Prosthecobacter fluviatilis; assembly: GCF_042655725.1. Taxonomy (GTDB): domain Bacteria; phylum Verrucomicrobiota; class Verrucomicrobiia; order Verrucomicrobiales; family Verrucomicrobiaceae; genus Prosthecobacter; species Prosthecobacter fluviatilis. The sequence continues at coordinate 87,798 of NZ_JBHSMQ010000012.1, read as the reverse complement.
GCGCCGGTGCCCTGGATCTTGTGCGGGCCGGGGACGACGGGCTGGCCATTGAGCGTCTGGGTGATGACGGGGGAGGCGGCGGGCTCCACGGCGATGGCCTGGAGCGAGGGCTTGCGGGATTTGATGACCTCGCTGACGCCGGTGATGGTGCCGCCGGTGCCGACGGCGGCGACGAAGATGTCGATCTTCCCTTCGGTGTCCGCCCAGATTTCCTCGGCGGTGGTGCGGCGGTGGGCCTCGGGGTTGGCGGGGTTTTCAAACTGCTGGGGGATCCACGAGCCGGGCGTGGCGGCGTGGATCTCATGGGCGCGCTCGATGGCGCCTTTCATGCCCTTGGGGCCGGGGGTGAGCTCCAGCTCTGCGCCGAGGAGGGTGAGGAGGGTGCGGCGCTCCAGGCTCATGGTCTCGGGCATGGTGAGGATGAGGCGGTAGCCTTTGGCGGCGGCGACAAAGGCGAGGGCGATGCCGGTGTTTCCCGAGGTGGGCTCGATGATGGTGGTGCCGGGGGTGAGGCGGCCGTCCGCCTCCGCGGCCTCGATCATGGCGCGGCCGATGCGGTCCTTGACGCTGCCGAGGGGCTCCTTGAACTCGCCCTTGAGGGCGATGGTGGCGCCGAGGCCGACGGAGATGCGGTTCAGCCTGACGAGGGGCGTGCGCCCGATGGAGTCAACGATGTTTTGGTGGTAGGACATGGCAGGACGTGGTTTTAGGGTGGGGATGGGTGGCGGGGCGGAGGGCGGCGCTAGCGCTGCGGCCGGGGGGCGGGGAGGTCTGCGGCGAGGCGGGTTTTCTCAGTGCTCTCCACCTGGGTGACGCGGCCTTCATGGACGATGATCTGGACGGAGCCAAACCTGAGGGCGGAGACTTTCTGCCTCACGATCTCGATCCATGTCTCGACTTCGATTTCTGCGGGTTGGCTGGCCATGGGGATGAAGAGGGGCGGGAGGTTTGGGGGTGCGGCGGGGTGCCGGTGGCGTGGCAAATGGTATCACGGTAAATATACACTGCGCAAGTAGGAATAAAAAGTTTTTGAGCGGGAGTGTGCGATTTCACGCCTTGGCTCTAAATATACGCAAATTTAATATATACCTATCATGTAGGTAATGGGTTGCGACGGGCCTCGCGGGCTTTGGTTTGCCTGCTGCATTCCGGAAGTGCGCCCATGCCGGGAGGCGGCTCCCAGTGCGGGGTGGCGCCTTTGCCCGGAGGGCGCTGCAAGGCCGCCCGGCTGGTGCTGGGCGGCTGGGCGGGGGCGCGATGGCTGGCGCTGTGCTCCTGGCAGGCAGGGGGGGCTGCGCCTTTGCGCGGGGTGCGTCAGGGCTTGGACTCCAGCAGCACGGCGAGGAAGCCGTCTGAGGGGTCGGCGTGGCGGGCGCGGGTGCTGCCTTTTTCCCGGGCCTTTTTCTTTGGCTGGGTGGCGCACTGCTCCTGCTTGCGCAGGGTGACTTCGACGACGTTTTCCAGGGTGTAGCGGTCGAGGATGTTGGCGATGGCGTTGCGCACGTCGATCATGAGCATGCGGAGGCCGCAGTGGGTCTCGTCCGGGCAGGTGCACTTTTCATACTCGGTCTCGCTGGCGCAGCCGATGGGGGCGAGCTTGCCGTCGATGAGGCGGACGATCTCTCCCATCTTGATGGATTTCATGGGCTTGGCGAGGCGGGTGCCGCCGTACTTGCCGCGCTGGCTTTCCACGTAGCCGGCATTGCGGAGCTCGAAGAGGATGGCCTCAAGGAACTTGAAGGGGAGGTGCTCCTGCTCGGCGAGGGTGGAAACGGAAATGACGCCCTCATTCTGGCGCTCGGCGATGCCGAGCCGGATCATGGTGCGCAGTGCGTATTCGCCTCGTTTGGTCAGTCGCATATCTCTGCATAGGATATGCAGTCTCAAGCCCCATAGAGCAAGTAGGATTATGGGGCGGCGGGGGACAGGGGAGGGACGGGCGGCGGGGGAGTGAGGTTAGGACTAAGACCTATCCAGTGGGGCTCGACGGTGCGGCGGGGGGTGTGTTACGAATCTGACATGAAGCTGATCGCCACCCAGGGTCATCGTCGTCTGCCGAAGCGGTCTTTTGCCGGAGGGGCCCGATGGCGTGCGGGGGCGGGGCTGGCGATCCTGGTGCTGCTGCTGGCGACGGCGGGGGGCACGGCGCGTGCGCTGAACGGGGATGCACCGAAGGACAAGGCGACGGAGCGCGTGGTGGCCAAGGTGAACGGAATGCCCATCCTGGCCTCGGACCTGGAGATGATGGTACGGGCGCAGGTGCAGGGGCTGCAGGTGCAGTTTGCCAATGACCCGCAGCGGCTGGCGCATGAGCTGGCGGAGGTGCGGCAGCATGCGCTGGACGGGCTGATCGACTTTCAGCTGCTGGAGGATGAGTTTTTCCGGCTGGGCGGGATGATCAGCCAGGAGGACATCGACGAGGATGTGCGGCACGAGACGCAGGCGGCCTTCCGGGGAGACCGGGAGGCGCTGCTGGCGGAGCTGAGCACGCTGGGCATGACGTTTGACAAGTACCGGCAGCTGCGGGAGCGCATGATCATCGCGAGCGCGGTGCGCGAGAAGATCGCGAACAACGTGGAGGTGACGGAGGAGATGGTGCGCAGGTACTACGAGGAGAATGTGCAGCGCTGGCGGGGGCCGGAGTCTGTGCGGCTGCACACGCTGACGGTGCGGCGCACGGAGGAGAATGCGCGCGCTCTGGCGGAGGGGCTGCGCACGCGGCTGCTGAACGGGGGCGACTTTGCGGAGGTGGCGCGTGAGTACAGCAAGGACAGCCGCGCGGAGGAGGGCGGGGCATGGCCGTGGACGAGTCTGGCGGACATTTCTGAGCGGGTGGGCCAGGTGATCGGGCGCACGAAGGTGGGGATGCTGAGCGAGGTGATCGAGCAGCCGGACGCCTACATCGTGCTGCGGGTGGACGGCCGCCGCGAGTCCGGGGTGCGGCCGTATGAGAGCGTGAGCGAGGACGTGAGGGCGGCCCTGGTGGAAAAGCTGAGGCGCGAGCGCGTGGAAAACCGGCTGTGCCGCCTGCGCGAGGCGGCCTACATCCAGAAGATGGGCCTGGTGCACGGCTAGGCGCCGGGACAGGCCTGCTTCCGCTGCTGCTGGCGGCAACGACGATGGCAGGTGCGCAGCGCGCGCGTGGGGCTTGAGGCGGGGCGATTGCTGCGGAGAGTCGTGTGCGATGACCGACCCAAATGCTGTGTACCACACGCTCGTTAAGCCCGTGCTGCCGATCTTTCTGATGGCAGGCGGGATCTATGCTCTGCGCTTTTTTTTGCGGCGCTTCAGGGCCTCGGCCAAAGGAATGCTGGGGGAGGCGCTGGTGAATCAGGGTACTTTCCGCCTGCTGGACAAGGCGTTTTATCAGGGCTTCAGCGATCTGTATCTGCCGCGCCCGGACGGGGACGGGCTGACGCAGGTGGACCATGTGGTGGTGTCGCCGTTCGGGATCTTTGTGATCGAGACGAAGAACTACACGGGCTGGATCTACGGCTCTGAAAACCAGCCGAAGTGGACGCAGACTTTCAGCTCGGGAGGGAAGTGCTCGTTTCAAAATCCGATCTGGCAGAACAAGCTGCACATGGCGGCGCTGGCGAAGCTGCTGAACCTGCCGCTGGCGAAGTTTCGCCCGGTGATCTTTTTCATGGGCGGGAGCGCTTTTAAAACGGAGCTGCCGGAGTATGTGATCGACACCAGCCTGACGTCCTACATCGTGGACTTTGAGGAGGTGCTGCTGACACCGGAGGAGGTGGCGGCTGCGAAGGCTGCGCTGGTGGATCTGGTGAAGCGGACCAACAAGCGCGTGGCGAAGCGGGAGCTGGTGGAAGGGATAGAGAAGAGAGTGAAAAGGAGTGAGTGACAAGAGCCGCCCACATGGGGAAGGGGGGCTATCCAGCCAGCCCCGCTCATGCCACCGAATCAACTAAATGCCCGGCATTTTTTTCTGGCATACTTTTCCGCGCCATTGGTTGGCTTGTTGGTTCATTCTTTTCTTTATGGAAGAAACAACTTTATTATGAACTCAAAAAAAAGAGTGAACTGTTGCCATATTGTCATTAAGCCAAAACAAAGGATAATAAATAGCTATCACAATGGTTCCCGTAAGAGATTCCAAGTCTAGTATATTCAATATTGTTAAAATAATTATTAGGGAGAAGCTTAAAAAATATGCGGCTAAAATGTACAAAATTAGACCGAATGTATTTTTATTATTCTCAACTTCCATACCGATGGCTTAAGTTTATCGAGTCATTACTTTTTCAGCTTTTCTCGCGTGTCTTTCGACTTCGATTTGTGATGGTATTGGAAGCCCATTCATATTGGCTGTAGAATGATCTGGTCAATCAACTAAATGCCTGGCATCTTTTTTTGGCAGAGAGTCGAAGCCATGTTTGAATGCTGCATACCAGGGTTCCACCTGTCCCCCATGCTCGCCATGTCTCGCATGGGGATGCTATTGGTGCTGCTGCTCGTCACCTCGGTGCTATTGTATCTGGCCATTAAAGGCATTCGCAGCGGCAGAGTCCGCGGCCGCGGCGGCATCTACACCGAGGAAGAAAATTTTGTGATGTTCTGGATTACCATTGGCGTCTATTTCTTCCTCGCCGGTACGATGTTGGTCGGGCTACTGGTGGCGGTGTTTGCGCCTTGAGAGAGGGCTTGTTGGTCCAAAAAAACTAAATGACTGGCATTTTTCGGTGTCTTTTTTTTCAGGCATCTTTTTCCCCGTTGTTCTATTTCATTCCGAACTCTCGATCATCGTCAATATGGACTCAAACCATTGCCAGTAAGAGTCAGCTACAACTTCATGTTGATCCTCCACTGTAGCGTCATGAACCCACCTCACTATAGCGAATTCGGCACCGTCTCTGGGTTGTTGCAAATCAACACAGTCGTAATTGCCAAAGCCATCTGCCCGCAGCGGTAAAAGATGATGCGGAAGCGCTCGGTTTTTCCCTTTGAGTCTTACCACCATTTTTGAAACATTGAGATGCTCTGGGCCACCAAGGCCGATAAACTCCTCCGATTCAATTCCTCCGCAGCCGAAATTGGAAATGAATGCGCGATATTGCGACGGTAGCTTAAAGCCTAGTTCCGCTTCGGCTTGTCTGATGAGATCGTCAGACACAGTGCCGATTAGGTCTACATTTTCAAAGTTAGCGATACGTTTTTTTAATTCATCGATTTTCATTGCTGTCAAAAAAAGATGCCAGGCATTTGGCAGGGAAGCGTTGCAAAACATTGTTGGTCAGTGGTTTTTTAACTCTCTCGCGTGTTCACCTTGGCAGCGCGGAGCAGGCGGGAGTACAACCGGTTGCCATGCCTGCCAACTCCCATCCCCCAAGCATCACTGGTTCTCGGGGCGCATACCTCAACTCTCAAGCTTGACCGAAACAGCCAAATGCTTGGCGCCTTTTTAAGGAGCATCAACATCAGCAAAGCGAGATGGAGGAGCTGCGGCAGCTGAGGGGCTTTGCAGCTGAACCGGGGTGGGGAAGAGAAAGAGGCGGGGCAGGTCTCTCTTTTTTTGGGAGGAGGATGTTTGAGGATCAGGGCGTGGCTGATGGAAGAATGGAAAACTGCAAACTGGGAATGGAAAATGGGAGGGGGATTGCGGGCTTTTGTGTAAGGAGGGCGAGGGGGAGGGGCGGGAGGAGAAAATTGAGGGAAAAGAGAAAACTCTGAGCAAGTTCTTGCCAGTAATTTGCGACTAGCTAGAGTTCGCGGCTTTACCCGGTCCGGTTCCTACCAGACTGGGCGGTCGCTCCATCCCTTCATTCGTCCCTCTATTCTTCAATCATGGCTCCTTCATTCTTGTTGACCAATGGCATCACTCTGGCCATCGCCCTCGCTGTCGTGGGCTTGGTATTTGCGTTTATCCTGATCCGCCAGGTGGTGGGGTCTGATGCTGGGAATGAGAGGATGCATGTGATCGCGAGCGCGATCCAGCAGGGGGCGAAGGCTTACCTGAACCGGCAGATCGTCTCGGTGAGCCTGATCGCAGTGGTGATCCTGGCGGCGGTATGGTGGCTGCGCGGCGGACTGACGGCGGCGGGCTTTGTGGTGGGCGCGGTGTGCTCCCTGGCCGCTGGCTACATCGGCATGATGATCGCGGTGCGGGCGAATGTGCGCACGGCGCAGGCGGCCTCCGTGGGCAGCCATCCGGCGCTGAAGGTGGCCTTCAACGGCGGCGCGGTGACGGGCCTGCTGGTGGTGGCGCTGGGTCTTCTTTCTGTGGGTGTGTTTTACCTCATCGTGCGCGGCACGGGGGCGCATGCGAAGCACGCGATCGACTCGCTGGTGGGTCTGGCGCTGGGCAGCTCTCTGATCAGCGTGTTTGCACGTCTGGGCGGCGGTATTTATACGAAGGCGGCCGACGTGGGCGCTGACCTGGTGGGCAAGAACGAGCAGAATCTGAACGAGGACGATCCGCGCAATCCGGCCACTATCGCCGACAATGTGGGCGACAACGTGGGCGACTGCGCCGGCATGGCGGCGGACGTGTTTGAAACGTACGCGGTGAGCCTGATCGGCGGCGTGCTGGTGGGCCACCTGACGGTGGGCACGGAGGCAGCGGTGGTGTATCCGTTTGTGCTTTGCGGTCTGGCGATCATCGCGTCCCTGATCGGCATCGGCTGGGTGAACTTCATCAAGCAGGAGGCGACGACGTCGCTGGTGTGCGGGGTGGCGGTGTCTGGCATCGTGGCATCGGGCCTGTTCTGGTGGGCCACGGGCTCGATCTTCCCTGAGGGGCTCAAGATCGGCGAGGTGGCGGTGTCTCATGCGAACCTCTTTTACTGCGCGGTGGTGGGTCTGGTGATGACGCTGCTGGTGGTGTGGATCACGAACTACTACACGAGCACGCACTACGGCCCGGTGCGCAAGATCGCGAAGGCCTCGGAAACCGGCCACGCGACGAACATCATCGCGGGCATCAGCATCGGCAATCAGGCGACGCTGCTGCCGGTGCTGGCGATCGCGGCCTCGATCTGGTACTGCTATGATCTGGCAGGTCTGTATGGCATCGCGATTGCGGTGGTGTCCATGCTCTCCCTCTCGGGCATTGTGATTTCTCTGGATGCGTTTGGGCCGATCACGGACAACGCGGGCGGCATCGCTGTGATGTCCGGACTGCCGGAAGGTGTGCGCAAGATCACGGACGAGCTGGATGCCGTGGGCAACACGATGAAGGCGGTGACGAAGGGCTACGCGATCGCGAGCGCGGGTCTGGCGGCGATGGTGCTGTTTGGCTCGTATGTGGAGGACCTGCAGGCCTTCGTGGGGCACAAGGTGGCGTTTGACCTGATGGACCACAAGGTGGTGATCGGCATGTTCATCGGCGGGCTGCTGCCGTTCCTGTTCACGTCTTTCTGCATGAGCGCGGTGGGCAGCGCTGCGGGCTCTGTGGTGATGGAGGTGCGGCGCCAGATCACGGCGAAGCCGGGCATCCTGAACGGTACGGAGACTCCTGACTACGCGCAGTGCGTGGACATCGTGACGAAGGCGGCGCTGGGCCAGATGATCGTGCCGGCGCTGCTGCCGCTGATCTTTGTGATCGGCGTCTCGTATCTGGGCATGGAGGCGCTGGGCGGGGTGCTGATCGGCACGATCGTGACGGGCCTGTTTGTGGGCATCTCGATGACGAGCGCCGGTGGCGCCTGGGACAATGCCAAGAAGTACATCGAAGAAGGCAGCCACGGCGGCAAGGGCAGCTTTGCGCATCAGGCCGCAGTGACGGGCGACACGGTGGGCGATCCCTACAAGGACACCGCCGGTCCTGCCGTGAACCCGATGATCAAGGTGGTGAACATCCTGGCCATTCTCATCATTCCCATCGTCTTCAAGGCGGCGGCGAAATGAGGGTGAAGTGAAAAGTTAAAAGTGAAAAGGGCTTCCGGAGACGGGGGCCCTTTTTGTTTTTGGGGGGAGAGGGGAAGAGGGCGGTGGGGTGGGTGGGGAGGAGCTGGGGAGGGACTGCAAACTCCAAAATGGGAACTGAAAATTGTAAAATGCCGGAGGGTGGTGGGTGTGGCGGTGCGGGGGGGATGTGCGAGGGGGCTTTGGGGTGTGGGAATGCTGGAGGGGTTGGGTGTGGCGGGAGCGTGAGGGATCGGGACGATCCCTCTCCGCCGGAGGGCGTGGCGTGGATACCCGGTAAACGCTGGGCGGAGGGCTGGAGGAGTGGGATCATCTTGATCCCACCACGCTGCGCAAAGTCTGCGGTGTGGCGTGAGGGAAGCGGTGAACCAGACCCTGGCGCGGGTGGCTGTGGGTGTGGCGGGAGCGTGAGGGATCGGGACGATCCCTCTCCGCCGGAGGGCTGGGGAGGGGCGAAGGCGCTGGGACGGAGGGGGATCATCTTGATCCCCCCACACGGCGTGGGTTTGCGGATGCTTCTGGATGGCAGCGCGGACTTTGGTCCACAGCGCTCCGCTGACAGGCGGCGTTCTTCCATGGCGACAAGCGCGGTTCTGTTATGCCTGCGCTGGGACGATGCTTTTTCGTTCCGAGGGCCCGCGTGTTTTCGCAGTGTGCAGACCCGTCACGCACGCTGTGTGCAGGCGACCTGCTGCGGACTGAAGTCCGCGCTCCTGTGGCGCTGGGCGAAGCTCTGGCGTGGCGGGATCATCTTGATCCCACCACGCTCCGCAAGGCCTGCGGCATGGGGGATGAGCGGGGTGTGGAGAGAGGGGGGAAGGGCTTGGGGTTGGGAGGATGGGGAGGATGGGGAGGATGGGGAGGATGGGGAGGATGGGGAGGATGGGGAGGATGGGGTGGATGGGGTGGATGGGGTGGATGGGGTGGATGGGGCTCTGCCTTTTGACTTAGCCCTTTTGACTCTCAGGCCCGGTAAACAGCATTTGATTCTGAGGGGGGTGAGGGCACTATACGGGACATGGGGCTTTCCGCTTTTGCCCTGCTCTGTGACTGACATCTTTCCCATCGATAACCAACGCAGCAGCAATCTGCGCATTGCCATCACCGGCACGGTGGTGGTGCATGCGCTGCTGCTTCTGCTGCTGGCCTGGGTGATGGCGAGCGATGCGGCGCGCCGGCTGTGGCGGGAGGCGCATCAGCCGCCGAAGGTGGAGAAAAAAGAGGAGGAGGTGCTGCTTTTCCCGGACCAGTTTCTGCCGCCGCCGCCCGCCAAGCCGAAGCAGGAGCGCCTGGCCTACATGCGCACCACGCAGAACCAGGCGGCGGACAGCGCGCCGAAGAATGCGGCTTTCATTTCTGACCGAAACACGAATGCGGCGACGGTGAAGGCGCCCTCTCCGGACGCGACGATGCCGCTGCCGACGATGGACGGCAACAAGTTCAACATGCAGGAGATGGCGGACCGTGATTTCAAAAACGGGGACATCAAGGATGACGCGAGGCCAAAGACGCAGCCGCCGGAGGTGGCGATGCTGACGCCGCAGCCGCCCGCACCGCCGAGCCCGCAGACGCCGCCGTCCATCCTGAAACCGAAGGATGCTGCGCCGCCGCAGCCGCCGGTGCCGGAGACGGTGCAGGCCCCGGAGATGCTGAAGCCGCAGCCGGAGCCCGCGAAGAGCGAGGCGGAAAAGGCTGACAAGGAGCTGAAAATGGCGAAGGTGCTGCCTGACCAGACGCCGCTGACGAAGATGATGGAGGAGGCGGACAAGGAGCTGGCGAAGGTGGACAAGAACCTGCTGCCCATCGAGCTGATGAAGCCGGTGCCGATGGAGAAGACGCCGGACGCACCGCCGAGGACGAAGCCGACGCCCCAGAAGACGGCCACGGCGCAGGACATGCCGCCGCCGTCGCCGCAGGAAAAGCCCATCCTGAAGGCGCTGCCGGTGGTGGATGATGAGGTGGTGACGCGGACGACGCGGAACCAGGACCCGAACGCCTTCACGCCGCACACGCGCAGGTCGCAGACGAAGGGCACCATCAGCAACCGCGGGACGGAGGATTCGGTGGACGCGATGAAGACGCCGCTGGGGGTGTATGACCGCCAGGTACGCGGCCTGGTGGAGCGCAAGTGGCACATCTACCTGAAGCTGCGCCAGGACGGCCTGACGTATGCGCGGCTGAAGCTGCTGTTTTATGTGAGCCCGAAGGGCAAGGTGGAAGGGCTGCGCGTCATCGATGACAAGGAGTCCAACCCCATCCTGACGGAGGTGACGGTGCGGGCGATCCAGGATGCGGAGATCCCGCCCATCCCTGCGGATGTGCTGCCGCTGCTGCCAGCCGAGGACGGCGGGCGCTACAAGATGGAGTACGATGTGCTCATCTACTGAGATGCCGGGCCGCGAGGCATGGCCTGTGATCTGCCGCAGCCAGGGGGCGCAGGCTGGCGGTGCTGTGAAGATGCGGGCTGTGATGCAGCGGCTGGCGCTTGCGCTGGTGGTGCTCGCTGCGGGGCTGCTTGGACTGTGCGCGACGCCGCTGATGGCGGCGGATGCCGGACTGACGGCGACTGAGCACTACCGGAGGCAGGTGGTCGGGCTGATGGAGAAGACGTGGTACGAGTATCGCAGCCAGCGCACGGAGGGCGTGGGCCCGGGATGGCTGATGGCTGCCTTTGACGTGAACAGGCAGGGCCAGGTGCAAAACGCCCGGGCGGCTGAGAGCATCGGCGCCAGTCTGGCTCTCACGGGGCTGACGCTGCGGGCCATCCGCGAGACGGTGCTGCCGCCGATGCCTGAGGAGGTGGCCTCCGCCCTGCGGGGAGAGGATGGCGGGCGGCTGCAGGTGGCCTGCGTGGCCGTTGTTTCACCGATCAATCCGGCCATGGGGGTGAGGCCTGACGGCAGCGTTGTTCCTGGCCTGGCCAGGGAGGGCCTGCACCTGTGCGAGCTCAAGGATCTGCCCGCCTCTCCCGGCAATGCCGCCGCCGTGAAGGCGGGTGCGGCAGACGGGAAAGCGGCGCTGCCGCCCCCGAGGGCGCGGCTGGTGGAGGAGGAAAGCACGCCGAGGATGCTCTACGTGCAGCAGGTGAGAGACGCGGTGGACAGGGAGTGGCAGCTGCATGCCAGGCAGGCGGGCACCCCGCCGGGGCTGGTGAATGTGGTCTTTTACCTCAATCCCAAGGGCGGAGTGGAAAACATGCGTGCGGCAGCGGAGGGCCGCCCCCAGCCGGTGCTGACGGATCTCGCGCTGCGTGCGATCCACGACGCGGACATCCCGCCGATGCCGCCGGAGGTCGCCTCCTCCCTGCGTGCCGAGGAGGGCGGGCGCATGAAGCTCACCTTTGGCATCGAGGCGAGGCCCGACACCGGTCCGCTGACCCAGATGATGGATGAGGCGGACAAGGAGCTGGCGAAGAGGGATGAAAAGGCCCGGCCGCAGGCGCGGAAGGTGGATGGCTCGCCCAAGGGGCGCTACACCCGGCTGGTGATCCAGGCGGTGGAAAAGAAATGGCACAGCTACCTCCGACTGAGGCGGCATGAGGTGAAGGAAGGCGGGCTGGAGCTCGTCTTTTACGTGAACAGGAAGGGCGCAGTGGAAAGCCTGAAGGTGGTGAATGACAAGGAGTCCACCCAGGCGCTGACTGAATTAACCTTGCGGGCGGTCAAAGATGCTGAGATACCAGCCATGCCTGCGGATGTGATCCCGCTGCTGCCGAAAGAGGACAAGGGACGTCTGAAAATCGAATTCAATGTGCTGCTTTACTAAACTGAATGGCTGGGGTGTGATGGTGCTGATGGCGGGCCTGCTTTGTGCCTGCAGCGCGCCGGATAAGGGCGGGGTGGCGGGGCTGAAGATACCGCCCAAGGCGCGCTACACGCTCAAGGTTTCCGAACTGGTGGACAAGCAGTGGCGGCATGACCTGGCGCAGACGCAGGGACGGCCGTATGCGGCCTTTGGCGGGATGGAGATGGGCTACTGGGTGAACAAGAAGGGCAAGGTGGAGCGGATGCGCGTGGTGGGTGCCAAAGGGGCCAGCCCCGACCTGCTCAGTCTGACAGAGGGTGCGATCCAAAAGGTGAAGCTGCCGCGCATGCCTGCGGAGGTGGCCCGCGCACTCACGGCCAAGGAGGAGGGCTGTCTGCGGCTGGTGTACAAGGCCTACATCCCGCCGCCGGGCAAAAGCGGCCTGCCAGTGGCGGGGCTGACCGCGGCAGAGCGCGCCGCGCTGGAGACGCGGGTGGCGTGGAACAAAGCACATGTGACGAACCATGTGGGATTTGTCCCCTACACAGAGGCCGAGAAGATCACGGGCTTGAAGAAAGAGACGCCGACAAGCCGCTACGGCAAGCTGGTGGTGGGGCGTGTGGAAAGGCAGTGGACCCTGTACCTGCTGCAGTCGCAGGCCAGGGCGTCGGGGCAACTGGATGCCGTCTTTTACGTCAACGCCCAGGGCAAGGTGGAGGGGCTGGAAGTCATCACCCAAAAAGGCTGCGACCCGGCACTGAAGGAGCTGACGCTGCGGGCGGTCCGCGATGCGGAAATCCCGCCCATGCCGGCGGAGGTGCGCCGCGCGCTCTCCGGGGCTAACAACGGACGTTTGAAAGTCATCTATACTGGGCGCAACCGCTGATTTCCCTCTGACCATGAGCTTTCCGATGAGCCGAAGGATCGTGAACGCCCTGTGGGCGGCGCTGGTGGTGTGCCTGCTGGCTGCGTGCAGTGCGCCGACGAAGGAGGAGGTGGAGGCGAAGAAGAAATGGAGAGAAGGTCTGGAGTGGTACCTCAATGAGGTCTATGGACTGACGCAAAAAAGCTGGGCAAACGAGCTGAAGCAGAGGCCGAACAGCCAGGCTCACGGGTATGTGAGAGTGAACATAGCTCTCCGTCCGGACGGCAGGCTTGAGCAGATCCACGTCAAAAACAACCAGGACACCGACCCTGTGCTCACGAAGTTTACCGTGAAGGCGATCCAGGCGATCAAGTTTCCGGCGATGCCTGCGGAGATCCTGCCGTGGGTGAACGAGTACCAGGACGGGCACCTGATATTTCCGGTCATGTTTAGAGCGGGCGATCAGGGCAGGGCAGGTGCTGCCGCCAATCGCGAGAAGCTGAGCGATGCGGAGGTGAGGAAGCTGATGGAAAAGCGCTGGGGCATGTGGATGGAGAAGGGGCGCAGGAAAACCAGCCCCATGAAAGATGAGGAGATCAACGTGAGCCTGACGGCCCAGGAGAGCGGCGCGAGGCAGACGCAGCCGCCTGCGAAGGCGGACGCCGGCAAAAAGACGACGGTGAAACTGACGCAGACGCCGAAGGAGCGCTACATCGCGAGGGTCAGACAGGCGGTGGAAACAAAGTGGCAGCAGTACCGCAGGATGGAGCTGGCGGGGGTCACCTACGGGAGCCTGAAGGTGGAGTTTTACGTGAACAAGAAGGGCGGGGTGGAGGATGTGCGGGTGGTGGATGACACACAATCGTACCGGGAACTCACGTTATTTACCTTGCGGGCGATCAAGGATGCGGAAATACCTGCGATGCCTGCGGATGTGATCCCCTTCCTCCCGACGAAGGATCCTGAGCGGCTGAAAATCGACTACCATGTGCTTATTTACTGATCTCCTCGCCACCGCCACGCCGATGCTCGCAGCCGCTGCTGAGGCGGCGGCGCCTGCTGCTGAAAAGGCCACGCCTTCGGGGCTGCAGCTTGTGTATGAATTTCTGGCCACAGGGGGCTTTGTGATGGGGCTGATCGTGCTGTGCTCGATGAGCGCCATCGGGGCCTCGATCCTGGCATGGCTGCAACTGCGGGAGCAGGTGATCATGCCGGGCGCGGTGGTGAGCCAGCTGCGGGCCATCCCGAGCTATGCGCTGAAGGGGGACATCCGGCCGCTGCAGGAGTTTCTCTCCCATGACGGGTCGATGCTCTCGCGCCTGGGGAGCATGGCGATCAGCGGTGCCTTTACGAGCAAGCAGGAGTGCCATGATGCGTGCGCGATCAAGGCGCGCGAGGAGATCCACCGGCTGGAGAGCGGCATCCCGCTGCTGGAGGTGATGGTGACGGTGGCGCCGCTGCTGGGGCTGCTGGGGACGACGGCGGGCCTGGTGGGGATGTTTTCGGCGTTTGGCAGCGGTGACGGGCCGGACACGGCGGTGATCGCGCATGAGATCGGGGTGGCGCTGCGCTGCACGATCGCGGGGCTGTTTGTGGCGGTGCCGTCGGTGCTGGCGCACACGTACTTCACGCGGCGGCTGGATGCGCTGGCGGTGAAGGTGGAGTCGATCATGCAGGAGACGATCCAGCATTTCTACCAGCACTTTGAGGTGCAGCGCCCGGCGGCGTGAGTGCGCGAGTGTGATGAACTTCTGAACCCCACCTGCTGCACGCCATGGCCATGAACCTCCGCCCTAAGCGCCGCCCGGTGCCGATGATCCCCATCGTGTCGCTGATCGACATCATGGTGATCCTGCTGATCTTCTTTGTGGCGACGACGACGTTCAAGAAGGACAAGACGCAGGTGAAGATCACGCTGCCGGAGTCGAAGAGCCTGGGAGGAGAGGCGGCGGTGCCGGAGGTGCGCGTGGCGATCAGCATCGACGACAAGCAGCAGGTGTTTCTGGACGGGCAGCCGGTGGAGCTGGAGCAGCTGGCGCAGATGATCAAGGCGCTGAAGGAGGCGAAGCCGGGGACGAAGCTGGAACTGCAGGCGGACACGACGGCGGCGCTGGGCAAGCTGGTGAAGGTGTGGGACGCGCTGCGTGAGGCGGGGTACAGCATCAATGATGTGCCGGCGCGGATTCAGCGGGCGCAGTGAGGGGACTGGGGGGGGCTGGCGGTGGCTGTTGGTGGTTCTTGGTTCTTGGTTCTTGGTTCTTGGTGGGCTGTGGGTGTGGCGGGAGCGTGAGGGATCGGGACGATCCCTCTCCGCCGGAGGGCTGGGCGTGGCGTGAGTGCCTGGTAAAGGCGGGGCGGAGTCTCTGGAGGAGTGGGATCATCTTGATCCCACCACGCTGCGCAAAGTCTGCGGTGTGGCGTGAGGGAAGCGGTGAGCCAGACCTGGCGCGGGGGCGGTGGGTGTAGAGGGGGCGTGAGGGATCGGGACGATCCCTCTCCGCCGGAGGGCGGGGGCGTGGCGTGAGTGCCCGGTAAACGCGGGGCGGAGGCTCTGGAGGAGTGGGATCATCTTGATTTACACGCATGGGGTTGGTTTGGGGATGTGTCTGGACGGGGGCGCGGACTTTAGTCCGCAGCGCTCCGCTGAGATGCGGAGTCCTTCCCGGGCAACAAGCGCGTTTGTGTTTGTGCCTGCGCTGGGACGATGCTTTTTCGTTCCGAGGGTCCGTGTGTTTTCGCAGGGTGCAGACCATTCACGCACGCTGTGTGCAGGCGACGTGCTGCGGACTAAAGTCCGTGCTCCTGGTGCGCTGGGCGGTGGTGGGGTGTGGTATGAAGTGGTAAGCGGAGGTGGACAAAAAAACGCCCCTCTTGTTTGAGAGGGGCGTGGGATGACGGGGGCTTGAGCGGCGTGTCTGGAAGTGCTCAGCGGCTTTTGGTTTTGACCTTGGTGTACTTCACGTAGGGCTCGAATTTGTACACGGTGGGCATGAGGATGCCGCGCTTTTTGAAGATGGAGGTTTTGTTTTCGTCCACTTCAAAGCCGGGGTGGCCGGTCCAGATCCATTCCCAGCCTTCGTTGGCGATGAAGAGGCCGCCGCGCTCGTGGCCTTTGCGCATGATGCCGGCGGTGGTCTTGAGGCGCTCGGGGGCGACGTAGTAGATGCCTTTGGCGGACTGGGCTTCGGGCTGGTAGATGCCGGCGGGGAGGGTGTACTTGCCGTCGGGGTGGGTGCATTCGACGGCCTGGGCCAGTTTGATGGCGGGGGTGCCGGGGGGGCAGCGTTCGAGGTCTCTCTGGGCGCAGGAGGCGAGGAGGGCGGAGAGCAGGAGACCGGTGAGGAGGTGTTTCATGGAGTGGGAGGAAGAGGGAAGGATGCGCCTGTGATGGCCCGGGGCTGTGCCCGAGGTGCGGGCACTAAACACAGGATGTCGTGCGTGTGGTAGCGGAATGTGGTGACGATGAGGTTTGATGTGTGTGTGCGCGGTGGAAATGCAGCGGCGGGTGCGCGGGGGCTGTGTGGACTGAGCCCGGGGGACCTGTGTTTTTTTAACAGGCCGTGGTATCTCGCGCGGTGTGGCGGGGGCTGCAAGCTGACTCTCAGCTGCAGCGTGCGGGGAGGCGGAGCGCGGCGCTGCCTCAGTAGGTGCGCACGATGATGGGCCGGTGCACGTAGGGGACATGGACGTGGGGGACGTGCACATGCGGGACATGGACATGCGGGGCGTACACGTGGGGCACATGGAAATAGTACGGACGGTAGTAGCAGCTGCTGCCGTAATTCCGGTAGTAGTGGTAGTTCCGGTAGTAGCCGCCTGACCGGTAGGTGGTGGCGTAGCGGCTGGAGAGGTAGCGGTTTTGCGGGTAGGTGGGGACGACGATCTGCGTGGTGGGCTGGGGTGGCGGCGGGCTGCTGAAGGCGTAGATGCGCATCTCTGCCTGACGGCGCTCCTCCTGCTGGCGCATGAGGATGAATTTTTCACGCTCGAGGGCGAGCTTTTCCACATCGATGCTGGCGGCGCGGTCTGCCTCGGCCCTGGCGGCGACTTCGGGGCTCTGGAGGCGCTGGGGCCTCAAGCTGGCCTTGTCCTCGGGGGTGGCGATGTTGAGGCGGACGCGGGTGGCGGGGTCGAGCTGGGCGACCAGGATCCAGCTGCCGCGGTAGTTGTCCTTGTCGGAGGTGGTATAGACGCGGGTGCCGTCGCTGCTGAACTTGTGGATGGTGCCGCGGTGGGGCTGGCCATTGACAAGCCATTGGTCCGCCCTGGCTGCGGTGGTGAGCAGCAGCAGGGAGAATAGGAGCGTCTTCATGGGGTCAAGGTGCGCAGGATTTGGCGCGGGGCAAGGAGGGAATGAGACTAGGGCTGGGTAAAAAGGATGCGGACTGGCGGGCGCGGCATGGGGCGTGGGCGGGTGGGTTTTCCAGGTGGGCGGGGCGGCGGGGGCGCGGGGAGGTGGCAGAGCCGGGCTGTGCGGGTGCGGGCTGCACTGGCGCGCATGTTTTCCCGAGGCCGGAGGCGGACCGGGGCGGGGTGTGTGCTGTATGGTCATATGATGTGGTAGTGGCTGAGCCGTGTTTGAGAGCCTGGGCCTTGCAGGGCTGGTGGCGGGCGGGGCTGGCGGCCGTTTTGTGTCACCGCTGCGCGGTTCCACTGGAGGATGCGGTGGGGGGGACGCTTACCGTGGGCTGGCGCCCACGGCTTCGGTTGTGTCAGCCCTACGGGCTTTCGGCGGAGAGGGATCGTCCCGATCCCTCACGCTCCCGCCACAGCCAGCGCCCACGCGCCAGGGTCTGACTCACCGCTTCTCTCACGCCACACCGCAGACTTTGCGGAGCGTGGTGGGATCAAGATGATCCCACTCCTCCAGAGCCGCCGCCCCGCGTTTACCGGGGATTCACGCCACGCCCCAGCCTCCGGCGGAGAGGGATCGTCCCGATCCCTCACGCTCCCGCCACACCCTCAGCCCACGCGCCAGGGTCTGACTCACCGCTTCTCTCACGCCATGCCGCAGACTTTGCGCAGTGTGGTGGGATCAAGATGATCCCACTCCTCCAGAGCCGCCGCCCCGCGTTTACCGGGTATCCACGCCGCGCCCCAGCCTCCGGCGGAGAGGGATCGTCCCGATCCCTCACGCTCCCGCCACAGCCAGCGCCCCCGCGCCAGGTCTGACTCACCGCTTCTCTCACGCCATGCCGCAGACTTTGCGCAGCGTGGTGGGATCAAGATGATCCCACTCCTCCAGAGCCTCCGCCTCGCGTTTGCCGGGGATTCACGGCACGCCCCAACCTCCGCCCCGCGTTTACCGGGGATTCACGCCACGCCCCAACCCTCCCGCGGAGAGGGATCGTCCCGATCCCTCACGCTCCCGCCACAGCCAGCGCCCACGCGCCAAGGTCTGGCTCACCGCTTCCGTTAGGCCACACCGCAGACTTTGCGCAGCGTGGTGGGATCAAGATGATCCCACTCCTCCAGAGCCGCCGCCCCGCGTTTACCGGGTATCCACGCCGCGCCCCAGCCTCCGGCGGAGAGGGATCGTCCCGATCCCTCACGCTCCCGCCACAGCCAGCGCCCCCGCGCCAGGTCTGGCTCACCGCTTCCGTTAGGCCACACCGCAGACTTTGCGGAGCGTGGTGGGATCAAGATGATCCCACTCCTCCAGAGCCTCCGCCCCGCGTTTACCGGGGATTCACGCCACGTCCCAGCCCTCCGGCCACCCTACGCCACGCCCTCCGGCGGAGAGGGATCGTCCCGATCCCTCACGCTCCCGCCACACCCTCAGCCCACGCGCCAGGGTCTGACTCACCGCTTCTCTCACGCCATGCCGCAGACTTTGCGCAGCGTGGTGGGATCAAGATGATCCCACTCCTCCAGAGCCTCCGCCTCGCGTTTACCGGGCATTCACGCCACGCCCCAGCCCTCCGCCCCGCGTTTACCGGGGATTCACGCACGCCCGGGCTTTCGGAGGCGGCGATGGATGAGCGCGGGGCTGCGATGATGGGCTCGATTTATTCCTGTCACCGGCTGGTATTCACGCGAGGCCTAGTCTTCGATCTTGAACTGTGCGGCGAGGTCGCCGGCGGGCAGGTTGGGCGGGCGGTACTCCGGCTTTGCCTGCAGGCGGTCGAGGATGCTGCGGTGCAGGAACACTTCGGCGACGGCGAGTGTGCGGGGCTTGTTGGGCTGGCGGCGCCACTCGGTTTTGGCGGTCTTCCAGTTGTAGCGGCGTGCGGGGACGTACTCGAGGGCCTTCCAGGCTCCGGTGAGGGATTCGTGGATCTGTGCGGCGGGGTCCGGCCTGCAGCCTGCGAGCAGGCCGGAGAGGCGGGCCTCGTCCACGAGGAGGCCGAAGGCGCGCGCCTCGCGCACCATCCACTGGTAGGAAATCATGGCCAGGCCGCTTTCGGGCCAGGGGTAGCCGCCGCCGATGTCCGAGTGCACGCCGGGGAACCACACGTTCATGACGCGGGGGCGGCCGGTGCCGGGGAGCGGGGTGTCGTCGGACTTGAAGACGTTGGAGCGGAAGCCGCAGCGTCTTTCATCGAGCGAGACGGCGTGGCGGACGACGGCGACGCTGGGGTTTTCATAGGTGAAGGGGAAGGCCTGGTTGGCATTGTACATGCCGACGGAGCCGACGGTGTCCCAGGGGCCGAGGAAGGCGACGGGGCAGGGGCGTGTGAAGCTGGCGCGGAGCACCTCGGTGGAGGCGTCGTATTTTTTGGCGGCGTCGATCTGGGACTGGGTGGCGCCTTTTGGCAGAATGCGGATGCCGAGGTAGTGGCGCCAGAGGTAGGGCAGGAGGTTTTCCGAGCCGGGGGTGAGGAGGCCGACGCCGTGCAGCATGCCTGCGAGGGTGCGCACGGTGAAGGCGCCGCGGCTGAAGCCGAAGAGGAAGATGCGGTCCCCCTCCTGGTAGGTGCGCATGAGGTAGCGGTAGGCCTCGAAGACGTTTTCCTGGAACCCTGCGCCAAAGGCGAGGCCTTTGAACATGGACCACCGGCTGCTGATGGGGCCGGTGGCCTCCGGGGAGGCCATGGTGCCGACTCCGGGGTCATAAAAGGCGGCCTGCTCCGCGTTCTGGAGGGCCACCTGAAAGATGCGGACGACGTTGGTGAGGTCTCCTTCGAGCTGGTTGTTGGTGCCGTCGCAGCAGATGACGATGTTTTTGCTCATAGGTAGTAGTCGGTGTAGAGGTTTTGCTTTCTGACGCTCTCCACCTTTTTGGTTTTCGGGTTCTTCATGAAGACGTCGAATTTTTCAGTGGAGGGCTGCCAGCGGCCGGCCTGGGGCCTGTCCTGGACGTCTGGCTGCCCGTCTGACTGAAACACGACGGTGCATTTTTTCCTGAGGCGCTCGCGGATGGCGGGCAGGGGCATGTGCTCCCAGCCTTTGACCTCGTGGGCGACGCGGGTGTCCACGGGGATGACGGCTGCGAGGCGGCTGCTGGTCATGCGCTCGAGGCCTTTTTCCCGGAGGGTGGCGTTGTGGCTGCCGTGGTGGCCCACCTTGTAGAAGATGGTGCGCTGCAGGAGGTCCTCGGCGGTGACTTTGCGCCTGCCGCCGTCCCCGTCACGCACGGTCCAGGTGTGCTCGTCCCAGGAGAGCCAGTTGCCGGCCTGGGCGTCTCCGACGAAGAGCAGGACGTCCCGGGTGTCCTGGCCCGGGGGGCTGTCAAACTCGAAGGCGAGGACGAGGCTGGTGTTGTTGGTGGCATTGTCGAGCTGGAGGGCGAGCCGCTCTCCCATGCCGAGCCAGGCGTCGTCGATGCTGCGCCACTGATTTTCTGGCAGGAGATAGCCGTCGATACCAGAAATGGCCGGGGCGTGCGCGCCTGCGGAGCGACGCGTGTGCTGCGCGGCCGCGAGGCGCTCCGGGAGCTGCACCAGGGGCCTGCGCTGCGACCTGGCGAAGGGCTGCGCGAGCTCGTCTTCTGTGTCAAACGCGGCGAGGAATGAGTCGGTGAGGCCGATGGGCTCTTCGGCGAGGGCGTAGCCCTGGGATTTGCCGGGATTGGTTTTTTTCAGGGCGTCGCGGTCCAGCGGCGGGCCGAGCACATAGACGCGCACGCCCTCCACGCCGGGAATGGAGAGGGGCCTGCCCCCGGTCTCGAGGATGGTGGGGGTGCTGTGGGACTTGAGGAAATTCAGCGCGCCGGTGGTGCCGCCGCCAGCCTCCTCCTCCTCGGCGGAGGCGTCGTCACCGCCGGCTGCCTTGGCGCCAAAGAAGCCGAGGAGCCCGGCCATGCGCCCGGCCTGCTGGGTGAGCCCGCGCTTTTGCATCTCGTCCCTGGCTTTGGCGGCGGCTTTTTTCTTTTTCTCCCTTTCGGTGCGGAGCTGCTGGGCGAGCGGATTTTTCTCGTCCTCCGTCCAGGCGAGCCAGAGCTTGCCGAATTTCACGCCTTTGAAGATGTCGCGCGCCTGGGCGGGGTCGAAGCCGGAGAGGTGGTCCCAGTGCTCATGGGTGATGGCGAGCACGTCCACCTTTCCTTTGGTGGTTTTTTTGATGTCCTGGGCCACCTGGGTCATGACTTTGCCGGGCTCGCTGGTGCCGAGCACGATGCCGCAGTCGATCATGACGTGGGCCTGTTTGGACTTTCCGGCGGGGAAGGTGAGGAGGAAGCAGTCTCCGAGACCCTGCTGGTACATGCGGATGCGCACGCGGTAGTCTGCGGCGGGCTTGCGCGTTTTGGGCTTGGTCGCTTTGGTGGCCATGGCGTGGAGGGGAGTGGGAGATCAGTATTCCGAGTGAAGCATGGCAAAGGGCTCGTCCGCCGCGTCCATGCCGTAGGTGGAGGAGAGGGGCATCATGGCGGGGTCCTGGGCGCGCTGCCTGGCGAGCTCGAGGCGGCTGTGTGCGGGGTCTTTGCTGAAGAGGGGCTTGCGGATGATGTAGCGGATGGACTTTTCGGGATCGTCGTGGCCGAGATCGACGATGATGGTGCAGCCGCCCCAGAGGTCTTCGGCGGCGCCTTCCAGGGGCCTGTGCTGGAGGAGGGTGAAGATGATCTGATTGAGCACGGTGCCGTCCGGGCGCTGGCGCTGCACGGGCCACATGGCCTGCACTGAGAAGCGCACGACTTTCTCGCCGTTTTTTTCACGGGTGATGCCGAAGTCCAGCCCGGTCATTTCCTGCAGCCGGGTGTCGTTGAACTCGTGCAGGAACTTGGACTGCAGGTGGTCATGGAGCCTGGCGCGCTGCTCGCGGGTCTTTTTCCAGCGCAGGTGGCGGTCGTGGTCCATGCCGAGGTCTTTGTAAAAGGTCCGCAGCACCTCGCCGAGGCGGGCCATGTTTTCGTAGGTGCTGATTTCCTCCGGGCGGTCCCAGGTGAGGCTTTCCTCGGAGAGGGAGCGGAGCTTGCGGGGGTAGATGCCGTGCTGGCGGAAGGAGTCGATGAAGGCGATGCGGTAGCCGCAGCTGTCGTCCGGGAAGACGTCGCGGTCTGCGGTGATGAGGGCGCGGAGGTAGTCGCCGAAGTCGATGTCCACAGGCGGGCAGTAGTCGAGGGCGCGGATGCACATGGTGAGGACGTGGCCGGCGGCGGTGACGGCCTCGGTGGCGAGGCGGTTGACGAGGTCCGGGTGCAGCTCTCCTTCTTTGAGGATGCCGGTGCCGCCGCTGGCGATGCGGCGGAGGTCTGCGATGCGTGACTCGTAGATGGTGATGAAGGCGTCAAACACGGCGGAGACGAGGATGGCGCCGCGTGCGTGGGGCTCCATCTCCGTCATGTAGCGCGCGGGGTCCGGGGGGCGGCGCTGCCATTTGCCTGTGGCGGGGTCCACCTGGCCGAGGGCGTCGCGCAGGGAGCCGCGGTTGCCGGTGGCCCTGCCAAACTCCTGGGCGAGCTCTCCCATGAGGTTGTTCATGCCCATCTCGCCCCGGGTGCGGGCGATCTGGTGGCGCACGACTTCGTGAAAGGTGAAGTGCTGAAAGAGGGCGACGAGGTCTGCGAAGGCTTCGTGAAAGGCGAGGCCGTCCGGCTGGGTGACCTTCATGAAGTGGGGATGGATGCCGTCGAGGATGGCGTGGGTGGTCTCGTGGGCGATGATGTCGTGGGAGAGGCTGCCGAAGACGATGCCGCCGGGATACACTGCGGGGTCGCCCACCTCTGAGGCGGGGAAGTAGCCGAAGAGGAGGGCCTTTTTGGCAGGGGAGTAGTAGGCGTTTGCCTCGCGCAGGGCGTGGGGATAGACGGCGAGGCGCCGCACGTAGGTGGCCAGCCAGTCGGCCTCCTGCATCTGTGCGGTGGTCTTGCCCATGTCTTTGGCGGTGCGGTCTGACCAGAGGACGGGGCGGCCGATGGCGCGCTCAAAGTTGCGGATGGTGGTCATGACGACGGCGTAGGCCATCTGCTGGTGAAACTGGGGATTGGCGGCAGAGGCGGGCAGCCCGTCCTGCGCGAGCAGGTGGGGGTCGTTCAGGTCCACGGGCTCGTAAAAGCAGCCGCTGGCGGGGTCGACGTCGATGACCTCCACATACTCGCCGACGGGCCCGGGGGCGAGGGGCTCCCAGGGGATGGTGAAGATGCGCTCATTGATGACGGCGGTCTCCAGCTTGGCGGAGAGGCTGGGGTCAAAGGAATAGCCGCGCAGCCTGCGGAGCGTGGGGGTGTGCGCAGGCTTTTTTGCGGGGGGCTGCGGCGCGGACTCGGTGGGGCGTGACTTGGCAGGCATGGGAGGACGGGACCTGGGGTGTGGTTAGGAGGGCGGAGAAAGCTGGATGTGCCGCAGCCCCGGGCGGTGACGCCGCCTGTGGCCACCCGGGAAAGGGCCGGGGGCTCCGCGTGGCGGGATGCTGCACGTGCGCTGAAGCATGGTGAGGAGCGGGGACGAGGGTTTTATATTGGATTTGCCTAAAACCGCAATGCCTTTGGCAGGATGATTTTGTGACAAATTCATAATGCCAAAAACTAGCAATGCTTTTCTGATAAATGAAAAGCTTAGTTTTTTTGTTCCGGGGTTTAGCGGGGGTGTTTTCCGGGCGTGGCGCAGGGGGCGGGCCGGGCCGGGCAAGACGGAGGCCAGCGGAAAGCATTTCGTGGTATTTTTCAATACCATGCAAGAAACCGCTTGAGATCTGAAATCCGGACCCAAGTCTTTGGGACAAACCTATGAACGATGCTGACTTTCACCTGGTGGCGCATTCGCCGCTGGTCCACTTTGAAACCTGCACGAAGGTGCAGAACGCGACGACGAAGAAGCTGGAGACGCCGCGTGCGAACGTGCTGCAGCGGCGCATGGCGGAGGCGGTGGAGGTGCTGACGGCGCTTGGGGTGCCGGCGATACGCATCATCGTGACGAAGATACGCCAGTGCGGGGGCACGACCTTCAGCGTGGAGGTGATCTACCACCTGTGCCAGCAGCGCAACACGGACGCGCTGATTTTGGCGAACATCAGCGCGAACAGCCAGGGCATCCTGGAGCGGATACGGACCTTCAGCGAGAACGACCGCTTCCCCTGGCACAATGCGCTGGTGCCGCGCGAGCGGCGGATGAAGTGGGCCAACGGCAGCACGGCCACGATCACGAGCGCGGAGTCGATGAACCCGGGGATCTCGAAGCCGCGGCAGGCGGTGCTTTTCAGCGAGAGCGCGAAGTATCCGCGCGGCGGGGTGAAGGATGACCGGAAGATCATGGCGTCGATTTTGCCCTCGCTGAATGATGCGGGGCTGGCGATCGCGGAGAGCACGCCGGACGGGGCGAGCGGGTGGCACTACGAGACGTGGCAGGGGGCGCTGACGCTGGATGATTTCCTGCGGGCGTGGAAGGCGGGGGAGTCGGCGCCGGGGAACGGGTGGGTGAAGGTGTTTGCGGCGTGGTTTGAGTTTGCGGAAAACGTGAAGCCGGTGACGGAGGCGATGCGGGCGCGGATCGACGCGACGCTGACGCCGCGCGAGGCGAACGGGCGGCGCCGGTACGGCTGGACGCACGAGCAGATGGCGTGGCGGCGGGCGATCATGGAGGCGGAGTGCTCGGGCTCGGAGGAGACGTTTGACGAGTTTTACCCGGAGGATGAGGTGAGCTGCTTTCTGTCGTCGGGCAGGCCGCGCTTTAACGTGGCGGCGCTGCGGCGGCTGGAGCTGGCGGCGGGGCTGCACGCGCCGGAGACGGGCTCGCTGGTGGCGGTGGGAGACGGGGTGGAGTTTCAGCGGGAGGGCAGCGGCTTTGGCAGCTTTCAGATCTGGGAAAAGCCGCAGCCGGGGTGCAGCTACATCGTGTGGTGCGACCCCATGACGGGGGAGGACCAGGCGGAAAGCGGGGACCCGGACCGGCACTCGATCGGGGTGCTGCGCACGGAGTACCAGGCGGCGGGCGGCGCGTGCTACAAGGACGCGGTGGTGGCGCGTGTGCGGCCGCCTTTCACGGGGACGACGGTGCTGACGGCGGAGTACATCGCGCTGCTTTCAGAGTACTACGGCGGTGCGCTGGTGGTGCTGGAGGTGAACATGGGCCTGCATGTGCTGGAGCGGCTGAAGGACCTGGGGGTGCCGCTGTACAAGCGCCAGGTGGTGGACCCGTACGACCGCGAGAAGCAGAGCTACATGCTGGGCTGGAAGCTGAAGGACCGGGACCAGCGAAGGGATGTGATCGACAGCCTGGCGCTGGCGTTTCACAACGAGGCGCTGGATGTGTTCTGCCCGCACATTCTGGCGGAGTGCAAGAACTTCATGTGGAGCAAGAACGGGCGCGAGGAGGCGCGGAGCGGCTGCCACGATGACGATGTGCTGGGCCTGGCGATGGCCTACCGCTGCAAGGGGAGCGCGACGCTGTACAAGCCAACGGTGAGGCGGAGACGGAGGCCGGGGGATTACAAGCGGGTGAGGTGAGGGGGCGGTTCTTGGTTCTTGGTTCTTGGTTGTTGGTTGTTGGTCGTGGTTAGGCGGGGGCGGTGGGTGTGGCGGGAGTGTGAGGGATCGGGACGATCCCTCTCCGCCGGGGGGCTGGGCGTGGCGTGAATGCCAGGTAAACGCGGGGCGGTGGCTCTGGAGGAGTGGGATCATCTTGATCCCACCACGCTGCGCAAAGTCTGCGGTGTGGCGTGAGGGAAGGGGTGAGCCAGACCTGGCGCGTGGGCGGTGGGTGTGGCGGGAGTGTGAGGGATCGGGACGATCCCTCTCCGCCGGAGGGCTGGGGTGTGGCGTGAATGCCCGGTAAACGCGGGGCGGAGGCTCTGGAGGAGTGGGATCATCTTGATCCCACCACGCTGCGCAAAGTCTGCGGTGGGGCGTGAGGGAAGGGGTGAGCCAGACTTGGCGCGTGGGCGCTGGGTGTGGCGGGGGCGTGAGGGATCGGGACGATCCCTCTCCGCCGGGGGGGCTGGGCGTGGCGTGAATCCCTGGTGAACGCGGGGCGGAGGCTCTGGAGGAGTGGGATCATCTTGATCCCACCACGCTGCGCAAAGTCTGCGGTGGGGCGTGAGGGAAGGGGTGAGCCAGACCTGGCGCGGGGGCGGTGGGTGTGGCGGGAGTGTGAGGGATCGGGACGATCCCTCTCCGCCGGGGGGCTGGGGAGGGGCGGAGGGTGGCCGGGGGGCTAGGCGCTGGTTGTGGGCGGGGCTGCGGGTGCAGTTGGCGCAGGGGCTGCGGGAGCGGGAGCTGCGGGAGCGGGAGCTGCGGGAGCGGGAGCTGCGGGAGCGGGTGCTGCGGGAACGGGGGGCTTGGACGGGGTGGGGGCGGGGGCGGTGGAGCCAGGGGGGAAGTCCCAGGTGCGGGTGAAGGTGGGGAGGCGGGAGATTTCGTTGCGGATGTGCACGGACTGGATGACGTCGCCTTTGGGGGTCTTGCTGAAGCAGACGAGGATGGTCCACTGGCCGGTGCGGTGGCGCATGTTCCAGGTCTCGGTGGTGATGCTGTCGGCGCTCTTGATGCTTTCGATGACGGCGCCGCTGTCTGAGAGGAGCTTGTTGGCGTCTGCCACGGAGAGGGTGGCGGGCTCGTGCAGGCGTGCCCAGGCGGCGGGGGGGCTGGGATAGAGCGCGACCTTGAAGGTGGCGGCCATGAGGCCGAGCAGAATGACGATGAGCACCGCCATGGTTTTGGGCGAGGTGGGGGGCAGCGAGTCGGGGTCGGCGGTTTTCTTCATGTGCGGGAACTATTGAACCGATGCTCTGTTTGTCGAGGAGGGGATGGGGTGAAAAAGGGCATAGGTCCGGGGCTTAGCGAATGCGGGGGGCGGGGTGTGCAAAGGGTGGAAAAGGGGCGCGTGAATGTGCAGTAATACCGAAAGATACCAGAATAAAATATCAAATGGCTTGCACTCTGAAATCCGGACCCAAGGGTGTGGCATGGACCCTGAATACACTCAAACTGGAACCGGCAGGCGGCCGCAGCGGCGGATCAACGCACGCCCTCGCAACATCGAATATGACACCGAAACCGGGCCCGGCACGGGGACGGCGGCGCAGCGCACCGGCATGGTCAACCGTGACGGCAGCACTTCGCCGGTGTCTGCGATGGGCTCTGCGACGGGGCCGCTGAGCCAGCCGCTGAAGCAGTTCACCCCGGAGGAGCTGGACCAGCTCAAGGAGCAGAACAGCCAGAACTTTGGGGCGCGGCCGGGGCGCATCGACGCGCGTCCGCGCAACAACCTCTACATGCCGGGCACAGGGCCGGGGACGGGGCGCACCGCGATCCGGGTGGGCACGGTCAACCGTGACGGCAGCACTTCGCCGGTGTCTGCGATGGGGTCTGCGACGGGGCCGCTGAGCCAGCCGCTGAAGCAGTTTACTCCGGAGGAGCTGGACAAGCTCAAGGAGCAGAACAGCCAGAACTTCGGGACGCGGCCGGGACGCATCGACGCCCGCCCGCGCAACAACCTCTACATGCCGGGCACAGGACCGGGCACGGGGCGCACGGCGATCCGTGTGGGCACGATCAACCGCGATGGCAGCACTTCGCCGGTTTCGGGACTGGGTGCGGCCACGAGGCCGTCGAGCCTGCCGCCGTCACGCCTCATGACGCCGCGCCCGACGCCGGCCAGTGCCTATGCGCCGCCCTCCGCAGCCGCGACGCCGGGGCTGGAGGGCACGATCAAGGCTGGGACGGAGCAGTTTGGCAAGAACCCGATGCAGGGCATGCAAATGCCGCCGCCGCCGGTGCCGCCGGTGATCGGGCCTGCAGTGCCGGCGCTCGCGCCTGCGATGGCGAACGACCTGACGAAATCGACGACGGCCATGCCGGCGTCGCCTGCGTCACCGGCTGCGGCCACGGGGGCGTCTGCGCCAGCGAGCACTCTGGGCATGCCAGGCACGGGCACACTGCAGTCGGGGGCGGGGCAGTTTGGCAGCGGTGCTGGCGCTGCGGGTCTGGACAACGGACCGCAGAAACTGACAGACGCGGCGAAAGACGGGGCGGCGGCGGCTGGCGGCAATGACGGCGGCGGCCAGGAAGATGATGAGGAGGACACGGTGGAAGCCCGTGCGAAGGGCGGGCCGGTGAAGGCTGGCAGGCCCTACCTGGTGGGGGAGGAGGGGCCGGAGATCATCGTGCCGCAGCAGAGCGGGACGGTGGTGCCGAACCATGCCCTCTCCCGTGCCGGCCTGAAGGCGGCTGCGGGCGCTCATGCACGGCCACGCCTTTTGACGCCGCGGCAAACTCCTGCCGAAGCGTACGCACACCTGCGACGGCACCCAGCCCCGGGTGCTGCAAAGCAGGCCTCCGAAACGCCGGATGAAAGGGAGGACTCTGCGAGGAAGACGGCTCATGCGGGCAGAGGCCGCCTTTTTGAGATGCGCAAGCCCCCGGCCAATGCGGCGCTTTACCTGCGGGGCAAAAAACTGCCGGGTCGTGCGGACGGGGGGCCTGTCCAGGCGGGCAAGCCTTATGTGGTGGGGGAAAGGGGGGCTGAAATCATGGTGCCGGAAAAGAACGGCACAGATGATTCCGCCCAAGATTCCGGGGCCAAAGACTGGTTCAGCCAATGGCAGGAGCGGGATGTGGACCGGGCTGAAAAGGCGCGGCCGGCGGGCCATGTGCAGATGGAGCGTGAGCAGGGGCTGTCGTCTGTGAGGCACATGCTCAAGGGCAAGCCGACAGGCCTGGCGGATGAGCTGGGCACGGGCGTGGCGGAGGGGGTGTCGCGCATCGGCCAGCTGGCGGCGAGCGTGGGCTCCTACCTGCCGGGGCAGACCGGCCGCGACTACGAGGCGCGGCGCAAGCTCTACGCGGAGAGGGCGGAGATCATGAAGAAGTATCGCGAACGTGACGAGGTGGCGCAGAAGAGCTTTCACACCCTGACTCCCGGCAGCCTGACTGCGACGGTGGTGGGCGCGGCCCCTGAAGTGTACAATCCCGTGAACAAGGCGGGCTGGGGTGCGAAGGCCGTGAATGCGGCCTGGCATGGCGTGCGTGGCTACCTGCCCAA
This sequence comes from Prosthecobacter fluviatilis, assembly GCF_042655725.1. Taxonomy (GTDB): domain Bacteria; phylum Verrucomicrobiota; class Verrucomicrobiia; order Verrucomicrobiales; family Verrucomicrobiaceae; genus Prosthecobacter; species Prosthecobacter fluviatilis. The sequence continues at coordinate 58,950 of NZ_JBHSMQ010000012.1, read as the reverse complement.
CAAGTCGCTGCATGACGCGGCGGTGGGCTCTCTGAGCTCGGTGGCGGGAGAAAACGCGGAGGACCTGGTGAAGCGTGGGAAGACGGTGGCGGGCAACCTGGCGGGTACGGTGACGGAGCAGGTCCTCCGCAAGGTGCTGCCGGATGACAAACCGAAAAGCGCCCCTCCGCCGGTCCCCGGCCCCATCCCCAAGCCTGCGCCTGGCACCGACCCCTTGCGCATGCCGCCTGCGACTGGGGATGCCAGCGAAGCTCCGAAACCTGCTTCCTCCCAAGCGCCCGAGATGAAGCAGCAGGGGCGGAAGCTCAATGGCTACGAGACCGAGCTGATGAAGAAGAAAATCCCGCCATCACTGAGGCCGATGCAGACCTTTTGACCTGCCATGCGGCCTGAGGACGTGAGGCCGGATGTGGAGGGCAGGCTGGGTGTGTTTGGCGGCAAGAGCGTGTCGTTTTTCACGGCTCTCTTCGCCAAACCGCCCGGCTGTGAGGACGTTCTTACGCGAATGGCGTTTGAGGTGCGCTGATGGACGGGCGGGCTGTCGCCACACCCATCCTACGTTCTGGCGCGGCGCTCTGGGCGTAGGTTGGGTGTGTTTGGCGAGTGATGCTCTCTTCAACACACTCAAGCTTTCTTCGCCAAACCGCCCGACTGCGAGGACGTTCGCAAACCACTGCGTTTGCGGTGCGCTGATGGACGGGCGGAGAGGGATCGTCCCGATCCCTCACGCTCACGCATCGCCCTGCATTCTCGTGCCTCCGCAAAGCCGAGCCTCCCGCATCATCCAGCGCTCTCGCACATCCGCGAACACGTTGCAGGTGGGGGGATCAAGATGATCCCCCTCCGTCGCTGCGGCGAAGCCTCCGGCGGAGAGGGATCGTCCCGATCCCACAGGCTCACGCATCGCCCTGCATTCTCGTGCCTCCGCAAAGCCGAGCCTCCCTCATCATCCAGCGCTCTCGCACATCCGCGAACACGCTGCAGGTGGGGGGATCAAGATGATCCCCCTCCGTCGGCTCGTGCCTCCACCTTCAGACCCGTTTTTAACAGATCGTGGTATTATGGCCGCAAGCAGGAAAGGGAGGCTGCGTTGCTGAAACAAAATGAGACGAAGGCCGCCGCTGACTGACGGCTGGCGGGCGCTGGCAGACGACGCCGGCGTGTTTTTTCGGAGGCGGCCTCCTGGGGGGATTATTTGCCTGCGGCGATGGCGGCGCGGTAGTTGGCGTGGGCGCGGAAGTACTCGGACTGGGCTTCGACTTCGAGGACCTGGGCGTCAAAGCTGGCCTGCTCGCGGATCTGCAGGGCGAGGAGGTCGGTGGCGCCTTGCTTGAGGCGCTCGGCCTCGGCGGTGGCGAGCTTCTGGGCGAGATCGACGTTGAGGCGGGTCTGGCGCAGGACTTCGTGGGCGGCGAGGAGGGCGCTGTGGGCGTCGCGCACGTCGGCGGTGATGCGCTGGCGGGCGAAGAGCATCTCCTGATTGAGGCGGGCGATCTGGGCGTCGGCGACATCGACGCGGCCTTTGGCTTCGCGGCGCTGGAGGGGCATTTTGAACTCGATCTTGGCCTCGACTTCGGTGCGCTCCATGGCGGAGGGGAGGCGGCTGCTGGTGCCCTGGGCGGCCTGGAGGCCGACTTCGACGCTGGGGAGGAGGTTGTTTTTGGCGAGGCGGAGGTCGATGCCGGTTTTTTCGAGGGTGAGCTCGATGCGGCGGATCTCGGGGCGGAAGATGAGGGCTTTGGCGATGTCCACGGTGAGCTGGCTTTCCGCGGGGCTGGGGTGGGTGGGGAAGGCCGAGGGGAGGCGCTTGCGGTGGGGGAGGATGGGCTCTGCGGTGGCCTTGTCGCGGTAGAAGAGGGAGAGCTCGATGGTGGCGGCCTGGAGGCGGCGGGTGGCCTGGACGACGGCGATCTGGCGGCTGACGACGAGGCGCTGGTTGTCCACCTGGACGATGGGGGCGGAGGCGCCGGTTTTGACCTGCTCTGCGATGGCGGAGTCGCGCTCTTTGGCGACGCGGAGGAGCTCCTCGCTGAGGGTGAGGCGCTGGCCTGCGGCGAGCCAGCCGTAGTAGGCGATGGTGGCGGCGCGGACGAAGTCGAGGTACTGGCGGAAGATGTAGGGGTCTGCGAGCTCCTGGTCGATGCGGGCCTGCCAGAGGGAGGCGCGGCGGCGGTCAATGGTGCCGTCGCGGAGGAGGGGGATGCGGAAGCCGAGGACGCCTTCGCCGTCGGTGCTGGTGCGGTCCTTGTTGTAGTTGGGGAGGAAGCCGCTGCTGAGGCGGTAGCCGCCGTAGACGCTGCCGCCCCAGTTGGTGAGGGGCTGCTCGAGCACGGTGTAGGCGGTCTGGCCGTCGTAGTAGCCGGCGGGGGTGAAGGTGGTGCCGGCGTTGAGGTTGAGGTCAAAGGCGCCGAGGGCCTGGCGTGCGCGGCCGTTGGCGATGTCCTGCTCGATCATGGCGGCGAGGTAGGGCGGGTACTGGCTCTGGACGCTCTGGAGGACTTCGGGGAGGAGGAGGGGGCGGCTGCCGCCTTTGTCCTTTTCCTTCTCCTCCGGGGCTGCCTCAAGCCCGGCAAAGGGGAGCGCCAGGGCGACCATGGCGGCGCGAAGGCGGGTGTGCCGGCGGCGGCGTGAGAGGTAGGCGGGCGGGGCGGAGTACATAGGGCGTGGCTGGTGTGGCAGGGCGGGGGGGATGCGTGGTTCAGTGTGGTAGGAAATTTTATTTCTTGGTGGGGTCGAGCTTGCCGTCCGCGTTGGAGTTCACCGGGGGGAAGCCGTTGATCTGGCGCCAGAGCTCAAACCAGAGGGGGACCTGGTCGAGGAGGAACCAGGCGTTGGCGCGGGTGCCCTGGCGGAGCCAGCGCTCGCGGTCCGGCCAGGGGACTGTGACGGGGCCTTTGCCGTCGCCACGGTCCACGATGTCTTCGGCGGGGCCGATGAGGACGCGGAAGCGGCCCTGGCCGTCGTCGCTGGCGTCCACAAAGACGACTTCGCCGCCAAAGGTGCCGATGGCGAGCTGGGGCCAGCCGATGGCCTGGACGGCGGGCCAGCCCTCAAAGGCGAGGCGCACGGGGCTGCCGGGGGTGACGACGCCGTTGACCTCCTTGCGGGCGTGGATGAGGGGCATGTCGTTGCCGTCCACCCAGACTTCGACGTTGCGGCTGTCGCTTTCGGGGATGATGACGCAGATGAGGGAGCCGGGGCGGAGGTAGGTGCCGTCGGTGACGGCGACCTGGAGGACGACGCCGTCGCGGGGGGCTTCGACGATCTGGCGGAGGTTCTGGTTGATCTGGACGTCGATGACGGAGAGGTCGCGCTCTGCGGTGGCGACTTCGCCGAGGGCGCTGCCTTTGGAGGCGTGGATGGAGGCGATGAGGGCGTCCATGTCGTTGCCGGTGCGCTTGAGGGCGGCTTCGGCGGACTTGAGGTCGGCGGCGGTGGCGTCGCGCTGGAGGGTGGCGAGCTCCATGTTGCGCTGGGATTCGAGCTTCTTGTTAAAGAGCTCCTGGGTGCGGGCGTAGTTGAGCTGGGCGGTCTCTGCGGCGATCTTGGCGCCGGCGACGCGCTGCTGCGCACCGTCGATGGCCTGGGCCTTGGCGAGCTCCTGCTGGGTGATCTGGGCGGTGAGGGACTCGACGCGGCCCTGGGCAAAGTCGCGGCGGCTTTCGATGGCTTCGCGCTGGGCGCGGAGGTTGTTGATGAGGTTGGGGTCGTTGTCCTGGATCTCGATGATGAGCTCGCCTTTCTTGACGCGCTGGCCTTCGGTGATGTGGAGATTGCGCACGCGGCCGGAGACCTGGGCCTCCACATTGACGCGGCGGTCGAGGGGATTGAAGGCGATGACGCGGCCGGTGCCTGCGACGAACTGCCGCCAGGGGAGGAAGAGCAGGGCGATGGTGAGGACGACGAAGGAGAGGATGAGGACGCGGCAGAAGACGCGGGTGAAGCGCGCGGGGCTGGCGAGGCTGAGCGCGGGGAGCGGTGGCGCGGAGGAGATGGGGGGACCTGGGTGGGGCGACGTCATAGGCGAGGGGCGGTGGCTGACGGGGGGGAGATGGGATCGGGGACGAGGAGGATTAAAGGGAGGCTGTGGAGGAGGAGGCGGGGTGGACGGCGGTCAGGCGGCAGGGGGCGAGGGTGATGACCTGGGCGCAGCGGGTGCTGACCTGGGAGTCGCGGGTGGTGACGATGACGGTCCAGGGCTGGTCTTTGCCGAGGATGGTCTCGGAGAGGAGGGTGAAGGAGGAGGCGTCCATGTTGTCGAGCAGCTCGTCGATGAGGAGGAGGCGCGGGCGCTGGGCGAGGGCGCGTGCGAGGAGGAGGCGCATGCGCTGATTGCCGGAGAGGGGGGCACCGCCGATCTTGAGGCGGAGGTTGAGGCCCTCGGGGCGTGAGAGGAGCTCTTCGAGGAGGCCCACCTGCTTGAGCGCGGAGCGGATCTCGTCCATGCCGATGTCGTTGCGGCCGAGGCGGAGGTTGTCGATGACGGTGGCGTCCATGATTTCGTCGCGGCGGAGGAGCTGGGTGCTCTGGCGGAGGGCCTCGAGGTCCCAGGTGCGGAGGTCCACGCCGTCGATGGTGAGGAAGCCTGCGGAGGGCTGGCGGAGGCCGAAGAGGATGTCGAGCAGGGAGCTGGCGCCTGCGCCATGGGGGCCGATGATGGCGGCGCTGCTGCCTGCGGGGACGGTGAAGCTGAGGCCGTTGAAGAGGGGGACGCCGGGGAGGTGGGCAAAGGAGATGTGGCTGGCGATGACCTCGGCACCGGAGCCGGGGTGGGCGGGCTTTTCGCCGCCCTGGCGTTCGGTTTCGAGGTCGAAGATGTGGCCGAGCTTGTCCATGGCGGCCATGGCGTCGTACCAGGCTTCGAGCTTTTTGCCGAGCTTGGCGAGGGAGGCGACGATGCCGCTCATGATGATCTCGCTGGCGACGAGCTGGCCGAGGGTGATCTGCTGGCTGATGACGAGGTAGCCGCCGACGACGAGGAGCGCGGCGGAGGCGACGACCTGGAGGGTGAGGAGGGCGGCGATCTGGCGCATGAGGACGCGGAAGTGCCTGCTGCGCGCCATGACGTAGCCGGTGCTGAGCTCATTGGCGCGTGCGTGGGCCATGCGGCTGCCGCCGGGGCCTTTGAAGAGGAAGGGGAAGTGGGCCACTTCCTCAAACCAGTTCACGAGGTCATACTTCATGCGCGACTCCTGGATGCTGGTGTCCACCGCGCCACGGCCGAGGAGCCAGAGGCTGAGGATGATGAGGAGCAGGAGGATGGCGGCAAAGAGGAGGAGCAGCGGGTGGTAGAGGGAGAGCAGGAGCATGCCGATGAGGCCGCCGAAGACGAGGTTCACCCCGTCGAGGAGGAGCATGGCGGTGGACTTCTGCGCGGTGACGACGTCGAGGAAGCGGTTCACCATCTCGGGGGCGTGCACCTCGTCATGCACCTGGGCTTTGACGCGGGGGAGGCGGTAGGCCAGGTCGGAGGCGGCGCGCACGAAGATGCGGCGCTGGATCATGTCTGACACATAGTACTGAAAGCCGCTGATGACGGCCTGCAGCCCGAGGCAGCCGAAGAGGGCGACGGAGACGATGACGAGGGCCTGGAGGTAGGGGCGGGCCTGGCCGCCGAAGGCGAGATTGGTGACGATGGCGTCCACCGCGAGGGGGACGGCGAGGTAGAGCAGCGCGGAGATGATGGAGAAGAGCAGCAGGGTGCGGACCTCCTGCCGCTCTGCGAGGAGCATGCCGATGAAGCGGCGCGCGGGATTGATGGCGGGGTGGCCGTGGGGGGCGGTGTGCCCGGGCTCGGGCGCGGCGCTGATGGCCTGCGCGGGGCGCGCGAGGTGGACGACGCCCACCTCCACCGCAGCGTGCACGCTGTCCACGCCGACGAGGCGCGCAAGGGCGTGGCGGGTGATGGTGACGCGGTGGTCGGGGTGCTCCCCTTCGGCCATGCGGAGGCTGAACCAGCCGGCGTGGGTGATGACGAGCCAGCGGCTCTCCACGCTGCTCCAGATGACGACGGGGGAGTCTGAGTGCGCCTGCCACACGGCCTCGCTGAGCGGGAGGCGCGTGGGCGAGACCAGCATGCCCGCGGCGGCTGCAGCGGAGCTGAGCTGGGCGAGGGGGTCTCCGGGCGGCAGGGCGGCGTGCTCGACGGCCTGGCGCGCACGCTCGGGGTCGAGATCACTGCCGAGGATGGCAGAGAGCTGCAGGAGCGTGGTGGAGGAAAGGACGATGTGGGGAGTGGTTGGCGGTGTCAAAATTTAGGGATAAGTCGCGGGTTCTACGTCTCGCTAACACGGGTGGACTCACCTTGGAGACTGCAAAAAACAAGCGCGAATGTAATGAGGGTCCGCCAGTAAAAAATGGTGTCAGGTGGAGGTGCGTAGCCTTATAAAGGATTTGCTTATACCGGCGTGTGCTCAGGCGTGGCCTGCGAGGGCCATGAGCGCCATGAGGAGCATGAGGGCGTCTTCGATGATGGTGACGGTGGACATGGGCAGGTTGAACACGGTGCCGAGGCAGGCGCAGCGGATGGCCCTGCCGGAGAGCACGGCCCGGAGCACGCCGAGGAGGCTCACGCCCATGACGAGCGCGGTGGCGGCATTCACCCACACGGGCTGCCAGTGCGCCAGGTAGGCGAGGCCGAGGCCGAGCTCGATGAAGGGATAGACGAAGCCGTAGGCGGGCAGCGCCCTGGCCACGAGGTCGTAGCTGCGGTAGGCGTCGCTGAAGCCGCGGAGGTCGAGCATTTTGAAGAAGGAGAAGGCGATGAAGAAGCCGCCCATGAAGAGCCGCATGGAGAGCGCGGGGTCAAAGCGGCCCTGCATGGCATTGGCGGCGGCGATGACGAGGAGCAGGTAGCCCAGCAGGATGAGGAGCGGGCGGTAGGTGCGGGCGCTTTTGGCCGGCTGCGCGGGCGCTGCGGCCGGGGATGCCGCCGAGGCTGCGGATGCTGCCACCTGGTATTTCCCAAGAGGACGCAGCCAGCCGTTCATCTCCTCGTCGCTGAGGGCGTGGCGGGTGGTGATGGCGGCCTGGGGCGGCTGCAGGGTGACGGTGGCGGCGGTGATGTCCGGGTGCTGCAGCAGGCGTGCAGTGACTTTGTCCACGCAGGAGGTGCAGGAGAGGCCGGTGAGCGGGAATTTCTGGGGGAGGTTCATGGGGTGGCGGTGTTTGAGTTTGGGGTTGGGGTGAAGAGGCGTGCCCCCTTCCTGACTGCACACGCAGCGGACGAAAGATGTTACAGGCTTTTTTACGCGGCGTATGATGAGATGATGATCCCTGACGCGCTGCTGCAGCATTTCGACGCTTTTGTGGGCTTTGCACGCTCGCGCACGGGGGACCCCGAGCTGGCGGCCGACCTGGTGCAGGAGTGCCTGCTGAAGGCGCTGCGCTCCGGGCAGGCGCCTGCGGACAGCGAGGGGGTGGTGACGTGGTTTTACCGTGTGCTGCGCCATGCCATCATCGACGCGCACCGGCGCAGGATGACGCAGGAGAAGGCGCTGCCCATGCTGAGCCTGGAGCTGCCGGAGTCTGTGTCTCCGGAGGATGAAAAAACGCTGTGCCAGTGTGTGCTGAAAATGCTGCCGCTGCTGCCGGAGGCGGACGCGGAGCTGCTGAGGCGCATCGACCTGGGCGGGGAGTCGCCCACCGAGCTGGCCAGGGCCACGCAGCAGCGGGTGAACACGGTGAATGTGCGGCTGCTGCGCGCACGGCAGAAGCTGCGCGCGCAGGTGGAAAAGGTGTGCCGGAGCTGCGCCACGCATGGCTGCCTGGACTGCGACTGCGGGTGAGGCGGGCGCACACGCGGGTGCGCGTGGGGTACCGCCTGTGGCGCGTACACAGGCGGCGTTTACCCCGGGCTCATGGATCAGTGGCCGGTGCAGTGGTGCAGCGTGCCGCCGCAGGTCTTGCAGGTGTGGGTGGTGAGGCTGCCGTTTTTCAGCATGGCCACGACTTTGTTTTCACAGTCGGGGCAGCTCATGCTGTCTGAGTGCTTCAGGGTCACGAGTCCCTTGGGGCCGGTGCCGGTCATGGAGGGAGACATGAAGTGAACGGTGTGGCACCTGCTGCAGGTGACCGCGCTGCGGGGTGCGGCGGAGGTGGCCTGGCAGGAGGCCAGCAGCAGGGCGCTGAGCGCGCTGATGCCGAGGAGGGTGGTGCGGATGAGTTTCGTTTTCATGGTGTGTTTGTGTTTGTTTTGTCTTCAGCCCAGGCGGCAGGGTGCCGCCTGGGAAAGTGTCGCCGCTCACAGCTTCGAGAGATACTTCGCCGGATTGGCCTCGAACTTCCGGAGGCAGGGCTTGCAGCAGAATTTGATCTCCTGGCCGTTGTACACGGTGCTGACAGGGCCGCCCATGCTGTCGAGGTCGTTGCCTGTGACGAGGCAGACTTTCAGCGGGTAGGGCTTGGTGCCGCCCGTGGTGGCGGAGGTGCTGGCGCAGGAGACGAGCCCGAGGCTGAGGAGCAGGGCGGCGAGGAGGATGAGGGTGTTTGTTTTCATGGTGGTGTGTTTGTGTGTGTGTTGTTTTTTTTGGGGTGTGGAGTTGATGGAACGGGTTCCATCAAAAGCGGATGATGAGGCCGACGCCGGGGCCGTAGTCGCTGTGGTAGCTGGCGGAGAGGGAGACATTGCGCGCGAGGGTGTAGTCGGCGGCGGTGCTCCACTCCCAGCGGCTGCCGGTGTCATAAAAGGCGTAGCCAGACAGGCCGAGACGGGGCGTGAGCTGAAAGCGCTTGGAGAGCTGGAAGCGGCCGTTGCCATGGCTGTCCACGGTGAAGTCCGCGAGGAACATGAGCGGGAGGCGGTAGTTGAACCCGGCGATGATGCGGTTGCCGCCGCCGTGGTTGGCAAAGCGGAAGCCTGCGTAGGCCTGGAAGTTCATGCTGAAGTAGCGCTGGTAGAGGGCGTCCACTTCGTGCTCGGTGGCGGGCTTGCGCCGCCAGCCGATCTCCCAGGAGAGGAGCAGGTTGTTTTTGGGGTTCATCCAGGTGAGGAGGCCGCTGCTCATCTGCGTCTGGAGGGAGGCCGCGCCCCAGAGATAGCTCATGTCATGGGCGTGCTCGCCGAGGCCGGCGGCGGCGTGGTCATGGCTAAACAAGGAGAAGGGACTGGGGCGATGCGCAGCGTGAGACGCGGCGGTCATGCCGGTGAGTCCGGCGGCGGCGGCGAGTGTGTCTGCGGGGGGCTCGCTGTGGGAAGGGGATGTGGCGCCAGCGCCCGGCTCGTAGCGAAACACGCGGGCCATGCCGCTCATCATGTGGTAGAGGATGTGGCAGTGAAACATCCAGTCCTTGTCCTCATTGGCCTCGAATTCGACGAGACGCCGGCCCATGGGGGGGACATCGACGGTGTGCTTGAGCGGGGAGCGTGAGCCGCCGCCCATGAGCAGGCGGAAGAAATGGCCGTGCAGGTGGATGGGGTGGTGCATCATGCTGTCGTTCACCAGCTCCAGCTCGATGATCTCGCCCTTGCGGATTTTGATGTAAGGCTCCTGGGCGATGGTCCTGCCATTGAAGCTCCAGACGTAGCGCACCATGTCTCCGGTGAGGTGCAGGGTGATGCGGCGGCGCGGGAGCCTGGCCGGAAGGGTGGTGTCGTGCGTGGCTCTGAGCAGCCTGTAGGGCGAGCCGGGGCGTGGCAGGCGGAGCGGGGCGCGGGGATCTGCCTCCTGCTCTTCCAGCGAGAGGGCGAGCATCTGGTCCATCTGGTAGAGATTGGGGCGCGGCGGGCTGGTGGCGGGGTGGCGCTCTCCCTGGCCAAACCAGGCGGAGGCGTGGCCGCTGCCGTCCTGTGCGGTGGCACGCAGCTCGTACTCGCCGCTGGCGGGGATGGTGATGATGAGATCGTAGGTCTCTGCGATGGCCATGAGAAAGCCGCCCACCTGCACGGGCTGAACGGGCGGGCCGTCTGCGGCCACGAGGGTCATGGGCCCGGCGCTGGAGCTGAGGTGGAAGTAGGTGGCGGCGGAGGCATTGATGACGCGCAGGCGCAGGCGCTCGCCGGGGCGGCCGGTGAGGCGGGTCTGCCGCTGGCCATTGATGAGGAAGGCGTGGTAGCCCACGTCGGAGACGTCCATGGGCACCATGCGGCTCCATTCGCGGCGGAAGTAGTCCTTGAGATTTCCGCGCTGCCAGGCGCCGAGGATGCTCTGCGAATTTCTGCGCATGAGCCCGAAGTAGTCGCTGCCGCGCATGAGCATGCGCAGGACCTCGTGGGGCTCGGTGTTGGTCCAGTCGGAGAGGATGAGCACCTGCTCGCGGTCTGCCTGCACGGGCTCGCCGCCGCGTGGCTCCACGACGATGCCGCCGTACACGCCGCTCTGCTCCTGCAGGTGGGTGTGGGAGTGAAACCAGTAGGTGCCGCTGTGCCGCAGGGTGAACTCAAAGGTGTGGGTGGTGCCGGGCTGGATGGGCGGTGTGGTGACGTGGGGCACGCCGTCCTCCTTGTTGGGCAGCAGCAGGCCGTGCCAGTGCGTGGAGGTCTCCTCATGGCGCAGGTCATTGTGCACGCGGATGCGGGCGAAGTCGCCCTCACGGAAACGCAGCACGGGGCCGGGGAGGGTGCCATTGATGGTGAGGGCGCGCACCATCCTGCCCGCCGGGGCCAGGCGCTGCTCGGAGATGTGGAGGTCGTACTCGACGACGCGCTGGCCGGGGGCCGGGGGCGTGTTTTTCTTGCAGGTGTCGCAGGCAAGGGCTGCGCCGTGTGCCAGGAGTACGGCACCGGCCAGGAGGGGAAGTGTTTTCACGGGATCGCTGAATCGGGGGCGTGGATACGAGAAGCCAAGCCTGCAGGGCATGAGGGTCCCGGTGGGGAGCCGAGTGCTGCAGGCACAGTGCGTCTGTGCCGTGCGGGATTCAGGTCAGGAGAGCGCAGTGCAGCACGCTGAGCCGCACATGGGGCCGGGTGCTGGCGCGCTCATCGGCAGCGGGCCGGATCGTGCAGCCCGTGTGTTTTGCCTGGAAAGGGGGGAGATGAAAAGCCTGCGAGAGCTCCGTCCAAACCACGTGGGGGATGAAGCTGCGTCCTTCCGAGGCAGGCGGCAGGGGGGCTGCGGGGAGACCCTGGTCTGGCAGGGCGGGCTGGGCACAGGCGCAGTCTGCCATGCCTGACTGCTCCAGCCACGCGCAGCATGCCATGTGGCATTTCTCCTCCTGCGGAGCGGCGGCGATGAGCAGCGGAGCGGTCTGCATGAGCAGCACCAGCAGCATCAGACTCATCTGGAGGACACGTTTCATTTCTCTGTGTCTAAGAGTCCGCCCGGGCGGTTTTATTTCAAGTTTTTTTCCGGGCGTGGCCTGCGGCAGGCCGGAGTGGCGGCGGTCTTTGCGCCGTCGGTGTGCTGGCTCATGGCGCTGCAGTTTTGTTTGAAAACAAAAAAAGACAGGTGGCCGGCGGTGCTGCGAAGGGCGGGCGAAAAAGCGGCGCGTACGAAGGAGGAAAGCGTTTGACGAAACGGGCGCGATAAGTTAAACGGCTGTTTATAAACGCATGTTTAACTCTTCTTCATCACGCGAGCATGACGCCGAGGCGCGCCGCGGACGGCTGCTGAAAGCGGCGGCGGCGGTCTTTGCGAAAGACGGCTTTGAAAAGGCCAGCCTGCGGGCCATCTGCGAGAAGGCGAAGGCCAATGTGGCGGCGGTGAAGTACTACTTTGGCAGCAAGGAGGGGCTCTACCGCGAGGTGTTTCTCTGCTCCTGCCAGCAGAGCATGGACAAGGACCGCCCGGTCACGCTGGCGGACGGCGGCACGCCGGAGGAGACGCTGCGGCTGTGGATCCACCACCTGCTGGACCACGTGCTGCTGAAGCGAAAGGCGAATCCGGTTAAGAGCCAGATCATGGCGCACGAAATGCGCGAGCCGACGCCCTGCCTGAACGAATTCATCAAGCTCATCGTGCGGCCTTTCCACGAGGAGCTGCAGCGCATCATCGCCGCCGTGCTGGGCAGGAGCGCGGTGGACGAGGACTGCATCCTGTACTGCCACCACATCATCGGGCTGTGCATCCACTACGACCACTGCCGCGTCTTTGTGGACCGGCTGGGGCCTCCGGTGCCGAAGACGGAGGAGGAGGTGCGGCGCCTCGCTGAAAACATTTCCGGCTTTGTGCTGGGCGCGCTGGCCTCACGCCGTGGCACGCCGCCGAAAACTTCCCCAAGATCCAAAAAAACACCATGACCCCCATCTTTCGAAACTGCTACCATGTACTGGTATTCGGCGTGCTGGCCGGCTCGTTCACCGGCTGCGGCAAGGCGCCCGCAGCGGCGGCTCCTGCTGCGGAGATGAAGGCGCCGGAGCCCGTCTCTGTGAAAACGGCTGCGGCCCATGAGGAGCCGATGCCGCGCTACCTGCGGCTCACCGGAGAGATCACCGCCGCGCAGAATGCCGCCGTGGCTGCGGACACGGCAGGCAAGGTGATGGAGACGCCCGTGGAGCGCGGCTCCGCCGTGAAGGCGGGCGATGTGCTGGTGCAGCTGGACAGCCGCACCGCGACGCTGAATCTGGCGGAGGCCGAGGCCAATGTGGTGCAGGCGAAGTCGAAGCTGGATCTCGCCGAGAGCGAGGTGAAGCGCAACGCACCGCTGGCGCAGATGAAGGCGGTGGCGGAGACGGATTTTGCCCGCATCAAGGCGGACCGCGACAGCGCCGCCGCGAGCCTGGCGGCCGCCGAGGCACGGCGTGACATGAGCCGCAAGACGCTGGGAGACACGACGATCCGCGCGCCGTTTGACGGCACGGTGGCGGAGCGCTTTGTGACCGCGGGCGAGTACGTCATGGCAGACTCCAAGGTGGCGCGTGTGGTGGATCTGCAGCACCTGCGCCTGCTGGTGAATGTGGCGGAGCCTTCCGTGGGGCTGATCCGTGAAGGGCAGAAGGTGGAGTTCAGCGTGGCTCCGTATCCTGGCGAAGTTTTCACCGGCGTGGTGAAGTTCATCGGCGCGGCGGTGCGTGCGGAGACGCGCGACCTGCAGGTGGAGGCGGAGGTGGTGAACACCGACGGACGCCTGCGGCCCGGGCTCTTTGCAGAGGCGCGCCTCTCGCTGCCGCCGCAGAAGACCGTGACCGTGCCTGTGAGCGCGGTGCGCACGGACGGCTCCAGCCAGAAGGTGTGGGTGCTGGAGGCAGGCCGGCTCGATGAGCGTCTGGTGGAGACGGGCGAGTCGGACAAGGAGCGCGTCGAAATCCGCCGTGGTGTGAAGAAGGGCGAGAGCGTGGTGCTCTCTCCCGGCGCGGACGCCGCCGATGGCGTGCCTGCGAAGCCTGCCGCCTGATCACCCAACCTCTTTCCTTTTTTAATCTCATGCAATGGCTCGCCCGCATCTGTGTCCAGCGTCCTGTCCTCGCCAGCGTGATCGTGCTGGTGTTTGTGGTGGTGGGCCTCATCGGCTACTCACGTCTGCCGGTGGACCGCTTTCCGAAGGTGGACTTTCCCACGGTGGCGATCACCACGCGCCTGGATGGCGCGACACCGAAGGAGGTGGAGACGCAGATCACCGACAAGATTGAAGAGGCGGTGAACACCGTCAGCGGCATCGATGAACTGCGCTCGGTTTCCAGCGAGGGCATCTCGCAGGTGATCGTGGTCTTCCTGCTGGAAAAGAACGTGGACGTGGCGGCGCAGGAGATCCGCGACCGCGTGAACCGCATCACCTCGGATCTTCCGGATGATGCGGACCCGCCCATCGTGGAAAAGCTGGACCCGGATGCCGCGCCGATCCTCAACGTGGCGCTGACGGCGGACAAGCCGGCGCGTGAGATCACCGAATACGCGGACAAGGTGCTGCGGAGGCAGCTGGAGAGCGTGCCGGGCGTGGGGCAGGTGACGCTGCTGGGCGGGCGGAAGCGTCAGATCAATGTGTGGATGGACCCGGTGCGGCTGAAGTCCTTCAACCTGACGGCGATCGATGTGCAGCGTGCGCTGCGCGCGCAGAATGTGCAGATCCCTGCGGGCACGGTGAAGGACGCCGCCAGCCAGGCGGGGCTGCGCGTGCTGGGAAAGGCGGCCTCCGTGGCGGAGCTGCGGCAGATGGTGGTGCGTGAAAAAGACGGCGGCATGGTGCGCCTGCAGGACGTGGCGCGCGTGGAGGACGGCGAGGAGGAGCCGCAGACGGCGGCGCGGCGCAACGGCACGCCCAGCGTGGTGCTCTCCCTGCGCAAGCAGTCGGGTGAAAACACGATCAAGGTGGTGGATGCGGTGAAGGAGCGTCTCGATGAAATGAAAAAGATCCTGCCTGCAGGCTACGCCGTGAATGTGGTGCGGGACAACTCCATCGTGATCCGCACGAGCACGCATGCGGTGCAGGAGCATCTGGTGCTGGGCGCGCTGTTTGCGGCGCTCATCGTGCTGCTGTTTCTGGGAAACACGCGCGCCACCTTCATCTCCGCGCTTTCCATCCCGACGTCTCTTATTGCCGCGTTTGGCGTCATGTGGGCGCAGGATGTGACGATGAACCAGATCAGCCTCGTGGCGCTGGCGCTGGCGGTGGGCATCGTGATCGACGACGCCATCATCGTGGTGGAAAACATCTTTCATCACATGGAGGAGAAGGGGGAGGACGCGCATGAGGCGGCGATCAACGGCACGCGTGAGATCGGGCTGGCGGTGATGGCGACGACGCTGTCGCTGCTGGCGGTGTTTGTGCCGGTGGCGTTTCTCAGCGGCATCGTGGGCATGTTCTTGAAGAGCTTTGGTCTGACGATGGCCTTTGCGATCGCGGTTTCGATGCTGATCAGCTTCACGCTGGTGCCATCGCTCGCGGCGCGCATGCTGGCGCGGCGCCGGCGGAGCTGGGTGGAGCGCGTGCTGGACCGTGTGGTGGGGGCGTTTTACCGGCCCATCGAGGCGGTGTACATGGTGATGCTGCGCTTTTCCATGCGGCACAGGTGGGTGATCGTGCTGGCGTGCCTGGGCGCGCTGGCCACGCTGCCGCTGCTGATGCGCACGGTGCAGAAGAGCTTCATGCCACCGACGGAGGAGGCGGAGTTCATCGTGAACCTGCGGCTGCCGGAAGGCACCACGCTGGCGGCCACGGACCTGCAGGGAGAGCGCGTGGCGCGCAGCATCCGCGCGCTGCCGGGCGTGGAGTCCACGCTGCTGACCATCGGGGACAACGACCAGCGCGTGCAGAATCTGGCGGGCATCTACGTGCGGCTGACGGAGCCTGACACGCGCGAGGCCACGCAGCAGGACATCATGGACCAGGTGCGCAAGGAGATCCTGCCGAAGTTTCCGGCGGAGTGGCGCATGACGGTGCTGGCGGTGCCGCCATTCAACACGGGGCAGTCCAGCGCGAACGTGCAGTTTTACATCGCCGGGCCGGATCTGGACCGCCTGACGAGCGCGACGGATGTGATCATGAAGGAGGCCAAAAACATTCCCGGCATCCGCGACCTGGACTCCACACTGATCAGCGGCAAGCCGGAGATCACCGCGAGCGTGGACCGCAGCAAGGCGGGGCAGATGGGGGTGAACATCGCGGATCTCTCCACCACGCTGCGGCTGCTGGTGGGCGGGCTGGATGTGTCCACCTACGACGAGGCAGGGGAGCAGTACGACATCCACCTGCGCGCCGAGGCGGGCTACCGCAACAACCTGCAGGCCATGGAGCAGCTCTCCGTGCCGGGCGCCGGAGGCACGCCGGTGGCGCTGGACAATGTGCTGAAGCTGGAGCAGACCTCCGGCCCTTCGCAGATCGACCGGCTGAACCGGCGGCGGCAGGTCACCATCACGGCGAACAACGCGCCGGACGTGGGGGAAAGCCAGATCGTGGAGGCGATCGACGCGCTGGTGAAAAAGCAGAACCTGCCCGCGGACTACAGCAGCGGCGCGGCAGGGCGCTCCAAGGAAATGGCGCGCACGGGGCGTGCGTTTGGCATG
Source organism: Prosthecobacter fluviatilis (assembly GCF_042655725.1). Lineage (GTDB taxonomy): Bacteria > Verrucomicrobiota > Verrucomicrobiia > Verrucomicrobiales > Verrucomicrobiaceae > Prosthecobacter > Prosthecobacter fluviatilis. The sequence continues at coordinate 43,075 of NZ_JBHSMQ010000012.1, read as the reverse complement.
GCCTTCCTGATGGCGTTTGTGTTCATGTATCTGATCCTCGCGGCGCAGTTTGAGAGCTGGCTGCACCCGCTGACGATCCTGCTGGCGCTGCCGCTGACGCTGCCCTTTGCCATCCTCTCCCTCATCATCTTTGGGCAGTCGCTGAACCTCTTCAGCATGCTGGGCGTGCTGGTGCTGTTTGGCATGGTGAAGAAAAACGGCATCCTGCAGATCGACCACACCATCCAGCTGCGTGAGCGCGGCATGGACCGGCTGGACGCCATCCTGAAGGCGAACAAGGACCGGCTGCGGCCCATCCTGATGACGACGCTGGCCTTTGTGGCGGGCATGGTGCCCATGATGCTGGCGCGCGGCGTGGGCGCTGCGTTTAACAACGCCACGGCAGGCGTCATCCTCGGCGGGCAGACGCTCTCGCTGCTGCTCACGCTGCTGGCCACGCCGGTGATCTATTCGTACTTTGACGACATCGTGCAGTGGCGGCGCCGGCGCGCTGAAAAGCGTGCGGCACGCCGTGCTGCGCGTGAGGCCGCGCTGCCGCCTGAGAGCGCGTCCGCCTCCGTCTGAAACCTCTGTCTCCTTCGATTTTTCCCCCACCGCTCCTACGCATGGCCTCCACTCTCCCACGTCTCTGTCTTGCCGCGCTGCTGCTGGCGCCTGCGGCCTGCACTGTCGGGCCGGATTATCAGAAACCGGACACCGCAGACCTCACGCCCGCCACATGGCGCTGGCAGGCCGGTGCGCCGCGCGATGACGCGCCCAAAGGCGAGTGGTGGAAGGTCTTTCACGACAGCGAGCTGAACCGGCTGGAGGCGCTGGCGCTGGCGGACAATCAGAATCTGCGTGCGGCGTTTGCGCGCATCCAGCAGGCGCGTGCGAACGCCCGTGCGGCGGCCACGGACTGGTTTCCCGAATTGACCGCCAACTCACGCAACAAGCGCGAGCGCACCTCCGGCAACCTGCCCACGCCGGTGCCGGTGAACATTCCCTCCGCGCAGATCAACACCTTCAACCAGACGCTGGACCTCAGCTACGAGCTGGACCTGTGGGGCAAGGTGCGGCGCTCGTTTGAGTCGGCGCGCGCGCAGGCGGAGTCCAGCGCGGCGGATTACAACAACGTGCTGCTGACGCTGACGGGAGACGTGGCCGCGACCTACTACCAGCTGCGTGCGCTGGACGCGGACCTGGCCTCGCTGCGCCGCACGATCGAGCTGCGGGAAAAAAGCCTGGGGCTGATCCAGCAGCGCTTTGCCGCAGGCACGGTGCAGGAGACGGATGTGGCGCGTGCCAAAACGGAGGTGGCCACGGCGCGTGCCGAACTGGCGGACATCAAGCGCCAGCGCCAGGAGGCCTCGGACAACCTCTCGCTGCTGTGCGGCGTGCCGGCCACGAATTTCAAGCTGGCCGAGCGCCCGCTGCGCGGTGCGCCGCCGGTCATTCCCGCCGGACTGCCCGCGAGCGTGCTGGAGCGCCGCCCGGATGTGGCGTCGGCAGAGCGCCTGGTGGCCGCGCGCAATGCGGACGTCGGCGTGGCCACGGCGGCGTATTTTCCAGCGGTCAGCCTCACTGGGCAGGGCGGTTACCTGAGCAAGAACACCAGCGATCTCTTCAGCGCCGACAGCCGCGTGTGGTCCTTTGGCCCGAGCGTGAGCCTGCCGGTCACGGGCTTTGCGCTCATCCGCGCGAATGTGAACCGCAAAAAGGCGGCGCGTGAGGAGGCCGTGGCGAGCTACCGCCAGGCGGTGCTCGGCGCGCTGAAGGACGTGGAGTCCGCGCTGGCGCAAACGCGCTACCGCGCGGAGCAGGCCGCCGCACAAAACGAGGCGCTGGCCGCGGCGGCGCAGGCGGCGGAGCTCACCCATGCGCGCTATGACAGCGGCGCGGCGGGCTACCTGGAGTTTCTGGACGCCGAGCGCACCCGGCTGCAGACCGAGCGGCAGGCCACGCAGGTGGCGGCGCAGCGCTTCATCGCCACCGTGCGGCTGGTGAAGGCGATGGGCGGCGGATGGTGAGAAGTGCTGTGAGATGCCAGAGGGGGCTGGGGTGGCTTGGACGTAGGATGGGTGTGGCGAAGCCCGCCCGTCCATGAGCGTGTTGCGAGCAAGATGGCGTACGGACGTCCTCGCAGTCGGGCGGTTTGGCGGAGTGGGCTTGAGCGTGTTGAAGGGAGCATCGATCGCCAAACACACCCAACCTACGGCCCAGGGCGGCGTGATGGCCTGGACGTAGGATGGGTGTGGCGAAGCCCGCCCGTCCATGAGCGTGTTGCGAGCAAGATGGCGTACGGACGTCCTCGCAGTCGGGCGGTTTGGCGGAGTGGACGGTGGGAGAGGGGACGTGCTGGACGCCAAACACACCCAACCTACGGCCCGGAGCGGCGTGATGGCCTGGACGTAGGATGGGTGTGGCTAAGCCCGCCCGTCCATGAGTGTGTTGCGAGCAAGATGGCGTACGGACGTCCTCGCAGTCGGGCGGTTTGGCGGAGTGGGCTTGAGCGTGTTGAAGGGAGCATCGATCGCCAAACACACCCAACCTACGGCCCAGGGCGGCGTGATGGCCTGGACGTAGGCGCGCCTTCATGCGTGATGAGGCAGAAGACGGGGCCTGCTTCCCCCCAGGACTCGTGGTATCAAATGCTGGCCTGCACCAGGAGGAAGGTCACTCGATGAACTCGAGCGTGCCGTCGGTGAGACGGTAGAAGGCGCCGACGATCTTGATCTCGCCGTCGTCCTCCATGCCCTTGAGGATGGGGCTGTGGATGCGGATGTTGTTGAGGGAGAGGCGGACGTTGTTTTCGGCGACGTATTTGACGTAGGCCGGATTGGCGGAGGTCTTTTCGCCGTCGAAGTCCTCGCTCATGGCGACGGCGGGCTTGATCTTGGCGAGCAGGGTGGTGAGGTTTCCGAGCTGCACGTTGTCGATGGCGCCGCGGATGGCGCCGCAGTGCTGGTGGCCCATGACGAGGATCATCTTGGCGCCGGCGACCTTGCAGGCAAACTCCATGCTGCCGAGGAGGTCTTCATTGACGAAGTTTCCGGCGACACGGCCGACGAAGACGTCGCCGATGCCCTGGTCGAAGACGTCCTCCACAGGGACGCGGCTGTCGAGGCAGCTGAGGACCATGGCCTTGGGGTACTGGCCGGGGGCGGAGCGGCGGACCTGCTCGCGGTGATTGCGGCGTGTGACGCGGCCGGTGCGGAAGCGCTTGTTGCCGTCTTTGAACTGCTGGAGGACCTCTGCGGGGGTGAGGAGGGCCTGCTCCTCGGCGGTGGTGACGTGGCTGATGATGGGGGAGGTGTCCACGAGCAAGGGGGAGTCTGCCGCTGACCCGGGAGGGGCGGAATCCTGAGGGTGGGTGTCTGGGGCGGAGGAGGGGGATTTGCTGGGTTTACGCGCTGGCATCGCCGCAGACTAGAAGGCCTCCCCGGGTTGTCAAACCTGCGGGTGGGGTGAGCTGCACGGCACGCGGGGCTGGGCGGAGGTGGGATTTTGCTTGTGCCGCGCGGTGTGCGGGGTGATGCTTCTCCTGTCATTTAAAGCAATATAAGCCGATGGCTTGAAGGTGGTAAGTGGATGGCCTAAAGAAAGAAAGATTTAGGTGGCGAGATTTTGCTCGTCAAAAATGCCGGGGCGCTGTCTGTTGCGCGGCATGAATGTGGAGGAAATGAGAAGTGTGGTGGACAAAATCCGGGACTCGGGCTGCCTGTCTGAGCGTGAGCTGCTGAGGCAGACGCGCATGGTGGCCGGGTGGGACGCGCTGATGCGTGTGGACGAGCGTGACCGCCAGTGGGAGACGGAGCTGAAAAAGCACGTCTGCCGCGTGGCCAGTCTGGGCAGGCCGCATGTGCCGGGCCTGGGCGATGTGGCGGTGTACGCGCTGCTGGGGCTGCTGTGCGGCGGCTGCGGGCTGTTTCTGGTGTCGCAGATGAGGCAGGGCATCGCCGCGGCTGAGGAGCTACGCTGGCTGGCGGTGGGGCTGCGCGCGGGGGCCTGCGTGCTGTTTTTCATGGCGTGGCAGAGCTTTGCGGCGCTGCGCAGGTTCCGGCCTGTGCAGATGGCCTACGAGAGCGGCCGGCGCGAAGACCTGGAGCGTCTGGCCAAGGAGCACCGCCCGGGCGCGCGCCTCTGCCTGAAGTGCCTGAAGTACACGGACTGAGACGCCGCACCCCTCGACGCGCTGATTTTTTTTTGGACTCGATGAACTGCCCACGATGAGCCCCATCCAGACTCTGATCTATGAAAAAGTACGGGGCTCCGGCTGCCTGAACGCGGCGGAGCTGGCGGCGTTTCAGACCTTTTCCGAAAACTGGGAGCGGCGGCTGAAGCTGGACCTGCTGGACTTTCGCTGGACGGAGTCGGTGCCGGACCATGTCATCCAGGCCAGGATCTGCGGCGTCACCACGCATCGCCTGCCGGAGGTGGGAGGCTCCAGGGGGGCTGCGGGGCTGGGGATCGCGTGCCTGCTGTCTGGTCTGCTGGGGCTGTCTGCGCTGCCGGGGCAGTGGGCGGTGTGGCTGGGCCTGTGTGCGGCGGGCCTGGGAGTGCTGGTGCTGTGGAGCGCGCGCAGGGACCCGCAGGGCCGGCAGGCCTACGAGGAGGCGCGCCGCAGCTACCTGGCGGAGCGGCAGGCGCTGCTGCGGGAGCTGCCCAAGGAGCTGCGCCCGGCGAACAGGGTGTGCCTGCACTGCACGCGGCCGATCACCTGAGCCGCGCCGCCGGGGCGGTGGACCGGGGGGACAGGTCTGGCGGCCGGCAGGGCTGCGGCGCTGTGGTATTTCAAAGCATGGAGTGGCATGCGCGTGGCTCACCGCAGCAGGTGCAGGAGCTGCAGCAGGCGGCAGCCGCCCCAGAAGAGCGCGGGGAAGCAGACGACGAAGAGGGAGAAGAGCAGCCCGAGGCGGAAGAGGCGCGGGGTGAAGCCGGGGCTGGTGCGGGGCCGCACGAGGCGCAGGGGCACATCGACCAGCCAGCCGCCGGTGTAGGCGGCATTGGCCAGCAGGGGGACGACCATGATGGCGGCGGGCTCGACGGCGTCCTCCCCGGGCTGGAGCACGCCCGCTCCCTCGATGCTGGCGGTGAAGACGAAGAGGGCGAGCGCACCGACGAGGCCGATGATGAGATTGAACGGAATGCGCCGCCGCTCCCACCAGACGATGATGCCGCGCGGGGTGAGGGGCGCCTGGGGTGCTGTGAACAACCACCCGATGGTATGAAGGATGCGCTGCTTCATGGCCTGTGCAGGAGACGTGGCCCGCCGTTTGAAGTGCCGGGCTTTTTTCGGGAGATCAGCGTTTGCGGGACGGGCCGAGCTCGATGAGCTGGAGCTCGTCAAACCACGCGGTGCCCATGGCCATGCTGGAGTGGTGGCCCAGGCGGGGGCCGACCTTGATGCTGTCCTGCGCGCCGGTGTCGAACTCGAAGGAGACCTTCTTCCAGTTCTGCTTGCCGGAGAAGGCCTCGGTGTGCTCGTAGCCGCCTGCGAGGGAGAGCGTGGCGCCGGTGCCTTTGACGACGACGTCCCTGGTCTTGATGTAACCGGTGAGGCGGTAGCGGGTGCGGGGCTTTACGGTGACGGTCTGCTGCAGAAAGCTGTCGTCCCCGGCGGGATTTTCGATGCGGATGCTGCTCTTGCCGTCGTGCTTTTCCACGGTGTCCACCGCGACGGTGCCGCGCTTTTCATAGGCGGAGAGGGTCCAGCCTTCGAGCCCGTTTTCAAAGGAGGGATTGCTGAGGAGGTTGGTCTTCACCACGGTGGGCTGCTGGGCGGCGGCCAGCGCAAAGAGAGTGCCGAATGCGGCGGCGCAGACGATAAGTTTTGCGGCGGTGTTCATTGGATGGCGTCTTATTAGGGAGGATTAGGAGAGGGCCGTAACGGTGCGAGCATGAAGCATGCGGCGTGCAAATGCAAATGCTGCGGCCATGCCGTGCTTTCCCGGCACGCCTGCGGGGTCCTTTTCTTCCCTGATCCAGGCGTGACAGTGGATTGATTTGATGCTTGGATCGCAGCCAAGGAACCATGACCACTCACGAAGCTTTGCGGATTCTCGACCTTGATGCCCCCATCAGCCGGGAGGACTTGGACAGGGCTTATGAGGAGGGGGCGATGGTGTGGCGGCCGGACTCGTTTGCGGGAATTGCAGGGCTTCAGGCGAAAGCGGCGGCAAAGATGGATGAACTCTACGCGGCCTATGTGTGGCTGGTGGCGCTGCCCCAGGATGAGTTTCCTTTTCACGCGGGGATGAGCGGGCAAACGGCGGTCGAGCCGGGAGAGAATGACGCGCGGCAGGGGGAGGTGGAGGCGGCGCTGCAGCACACCCAGGCCGAACCGGCTGCGGCACATGAAGACCTGCCGCCGAGACTGCCCCAGAATCCGTTTTCACCGCCACCGCCGCCGCTGCACGGGTATGTGCCGGACTCGCAGGAGGGGGCGCGGGCGGCGGGTGGCCGGGGGCGGCTGAAGGGAAAGGCGGGCATGGCTGCATGGGCGGCGGCGGGTGTGGGCGCGGCGGTCCTGGTGGCGCTGATTTACACGGCGGGCAGACGCGGCGGCGACCATTCCAATCCTTCGGCGGCTGCGGAGGCCCCGGCTGCCGTGCTGTCCCTGGAGGATGTGCAGGCGCTGAACATGACTGACCTGGAGGCGCTGGCTCAGAAGGGGCATGCCCTGGCGCAGCGTGAGATGGGCATGCGGTATTTCAAAGGGGTGCTGGCGGTCCCGAATGATGCGGAGGCGATGCGATGGATGGAGAAAGCAGCCAAGCAGGGGGATGTGGAGGCGCAGGTCTGGATGAGCTTTGCCTGGTATGAAGGCTACGGGGTGTCCGCGAACAAATTCGAAGCGGTGATGTGGGCGCGGCGGGCGGCGGAGCAGGGCCACCCGAAGGCGGAGTATTATCTGGGCATGTACCACCTCCTGGGCGAAGGGGTGGCCAAGGATGGAGATGCGGCCATGAAGTGGCTGCTGAAGTCTGCGGAACAGGGCGATGACGAGTCGCAGGTGGCGTTGGGCCTGATCTTCTCCAAGGGCGTTGGCGTGCCGAAGGATGACGCCGAAGCGGCACGGTGGTTTCGCAAAGCGGCGGAGCAGGGCAGCGGCGGCGGGCAGGCGAGGCTGGGCGCGTGCTACTTTGAGGGCTATGGCGTGCCGCAGGATGTCGCGCAGGCGGCGTACTGGGTGCGCAAAGCGGCGGAGCAGGGAAATGAGAACGGCCAGTCCAGCCTGGGGATCTATTACCTGATGGGCTGGGGCGTGCCAAAGGATCCGGTGCGGGCTGAGAAATGGCTGCGCCTGGGCGCGGAAGGCGGTGACACCATTGCGCAATACCAGCTGGGAAGGATTCTGGCCACGGGCGAGGGCGTGCGCGTGGACAAGGTGGAGGCGTACCGATGGCTGAGCCTCGCCGCGTCCCACGGGATCGCCAAGGCAGAGCCGTACCTGAAGGAAGTGAGGCAGGAGGTGTCCATCGAAGATTTAAGCCGCCTCCGGCAATCTGAGCGGGACTGGCGCAAACGGCTGAGCAAGGGGCAAAGGGAACGCCGCAACAGGGTGGGGAGCGCACCTCCGCCGGACCCGGGTGCTGCCATCACGACCTCGCCGAAGATGGACATGCCGCTGCCTGAGCTGCGGGTGCTGGCGGAGAAGGGGGATGCGGAGGCGCAGTATTGGATGGGGAGCAATCTCCAGGGAAGGGAGGGGGTGAAGCAGGACCTGCCGGAGGCGGTGGCGTGGCATCGCAAAGCGGCGGAGCTGGGGCACCTCATGGCGCAGCACAGCCTGGGCGGCTGCTGCTTCATGGGGGCGGGGACCCGCAGAGACCTGGTGGAGGCGATGCGGTGGTTTTCACTGGCCGGTGAGCAGGGCCACGGTGCCTCCGCTTACTTTGCCGCCGTGACGCGGAGCATGCTGACGCCCGCGCAACTGGCGGTGGCAAGGCAGAAGGCGCGGGAGTTTCAGCGCGGCCACCCGGCGGTGGCAGCGGCGGCGCAGCCTGTGGCCCCGAAAGAAGAGAAGCCTGCAACTCCGGTGGCAGTCCTGACGCTTCCGCCCCCCGTCCCTGTCCGGGCACCGGAGGAAAGAAGCAGCATCGACTCGAAAACGCTGCATGCGCACGCGGAGCGGGGCGATGCGCGGGCGATGTACTGGCTGGGGGTGGACAGTGCCACGGCCGAATTCAGCAAGTCGGACCCCACACAGGCGGATTACACGGAGTCGGTGAGGTGGTTCCGACGGTCGGCTGAGCTGGGTCTGCCGGATGCGCAGCTGGCGCTCGGGCGTGATTACACCCTGGGCGCGGGCGTCAAACATGACGAGGCCGAGGGCATGAGGTGGCTGCATCTGGCGGCGAGTCAGGGGCTGGCGGAGGCACAGATTTTCCTGGGCATGTTCCTGCTCAAACATGGGCACGGTGAGCAGGCGGCGGAGTGGTTCCGGCGTGCGGCCGAGGCGGGCCTCAGCGAAGCCCAGTGGCTTCTGGGGAAGATGCTCCACGCGGGAGACGGGGTGGCGGTGGACAAGGCGGCCGCCTATGGCTGGATCTCCGCTTCCATGGCTGATCACCTGCCGGATGCTGAAGCCCGGCGGCCGGAGGCGCAGAAGATTCTGGACGATCTCATGCACACCATGTCGCTTGAGGAAATGGCGGCTGGCGGGAGCAAGTGGAGGGAATGCCTCGACATGATGCACAAGCTCCCGAAGCCTGTGAAGATGCCGGTGGTCGCCCCCACCGGATGGAGGCAGGGGATGCCGCTGGCGCAGGTGCGCGCGCTGGCGGAGCAGGGAGATGCGGAGGCGCAGTATCGCATGGGTGTGTGCGTGGAATCCGGGGACGGTGTGCCGAAAGACACGGGCGCAGCGCTGCAGTGGTTTCGCCATGCGGCAGAACGCGACCATGGCAAGTCCAAGACCCGCATGGGCATGGCCTGTTTCACCGGTGAGGGGGATGTGCCCAAAGATCTCGTGGAGGCCATGAAATGGTTTTGGCTGGCTCAGGGGGCGGACGAAGCCTCCGATGACTGGCTGACCAAGGCGCATGATGCGACGACGCCCCAGCAGCATGACGAGGCGTATCAGAGAGGGGCGGAGTTTCGGCCCATCGGGCCACGGGTGCCGCTCACGCAATCGGCCCCGGTTGCCAGATCCGCATGGAAGATGGGCATGCCACTGGCGGAGACGCGTCTGCTGGCGGAGCAGGGCGATGCCGTGGCGCAGTATCAAGTGGGCGAATGCTGCCGGGTGGGCACGGGCATGACTGCCAATGAGGCTGAGGCGGTGGAGTGGTACCGAAAGGCCGCGGACCGTGGCTACGCACCGGCTCAGCTTGCCCTGGGGCTCGCCTTTTCGACAGGGCAGGGGGTGGTGCAGGATGACACACTGGCCCTTGGGTGTTTCCGTCTGGCAGCCGCGCAGGGGGCGGCGGGCGCCCAGTACTCTCTGGGCTGCGCCTACAAGCACGGCGACGGCGTGGTGAAAGATCCCGTGGCGGCGGTGGCGTGGTTTCGCAAGGCGGCAGAGCAGGAGCATGCCGGAGGGCAGCTGGAGATGGGGCGTGCCTGCCTGGCCGGGGAGGGAACGGCCAAAGACGAAGCCGCCGGGGCGGGGTGGCTGCAACTGGCCTCCGTCCAGGCGCTGCCCGAGGCGCAGCATGAGCTGGGCCTGGCTTATCTGAACGGCACCGGCCTGAAGCAAGACCTGGAGGCGGCCGTGCAGTGCTTTGGGTGGGCTGCTGAGCAAAACTATGCGCCGGCGCAGTATGATCTAGGCGTTTGCTGCGCCAACGGTGAGGGCGTGGCCAAGGATGAAGCCGCCGCCGCGGAGTGGTACCGCAAAGCTGCGGCGCAGGGAACGCCAGCGGCGCAGTTCAATCTGGGCTGCTGCTACAGCACTGGCAGCGGCGTGGCAAAGGACGCTGCCGCTGCCGCCCAATGGTATCGCAAAGCCGCGGAGCAGGGAATGGTGGAGGCGGAGTTCTCCATGGGGATCGTCTGCTACACGGGCACCGGGGCTCCTGTTGATCTGGTGGAGGCTGCGAAGTGGCTGCTGCTCGCCTCTGCCGAGGGGCACGCAGAAAGCACCAAGCTGGCCGCCCGAGTCCGGCTTGAGATGACACCCGAGCAATATGCGGAGGCGGAGCGCCGGGCGGCTGCGCGCTGAGGCTGAGGCTGAGGCTGAGGCTGAGGCTGAGGCTGAGGCTGAGGGGAGCGGTACGGTTTCTTCTGCAGGGGGTGCCCGGGCGCGCGACTTACCTGTGGCGAAGGCTCAAGTGATCGAACAAAGTGCCTGACAGCGGCGCGTTCCTGCTCTCGTTCCATCTTGCTGTCCGAGCTCGGAAGCTTTTTTCATCTGTACCAACCCCAACCCTCTCCCATGAAACGCCTCGTCCTCCTTCTGCCTCTCGTTCTTGCCTGTGCCCCGCTGCGTGCGGAGGGGCCGCAGGTGATTCACCTGTGGGAAAAAGGAGCGCCGGGATTTGAAAATCTGAAGGACGAGCCGGAGGTGATGAAGGGCACCTCGGTCACGCATGTGAACCATCCTTCCATCACGGTGTATCCTGCGCCGAAGGACAAGGCGAATGGCGCGGCCATCCTCATCGTGCCCGGCGGCGGGCATCGCCAGCTCGGCTTTGGTGGCGAGGGCGTGGAGCCTGCCAAGCTGCTCAATGAGCTGGGCGTGACCTGCTTCATCCTGAAGCACCGTCTGCCGCGCGAGGAGGGCAGCCCCTACAATCTGGACATCCATCCGCGTCAGGACGGCCAGCGTGCCATGCGCGTGATCCGTACCCGCGCCGCCGAGTGGAATCTGGACCCCAAGCGCATCGGCATCCTCGGCTTCTCCGCCGGTGGCGAGGTGGTGGCCATGGTCGTTTACAGCCCCACCGCAGGCGATCCCGCTGCGGCTGATCCCATCGACCGCGCGAGCTGCCGCGCGGACTTTCAGATTTCCATCTATCCTGGCCCGCTGGGTGTGTCCGCCGGCCCCATCCCCGCCGACTCTCCGCCTGCTTTCTTCCTCGTGGCGAATGACGACACCAGTCACGTGAAGCCCATCCTCGACCAGCTGGCGCAGTATGAGGCGGCGAAGCTGCCCGTGGAAGTGCACCTCTACGCCAAGGGCGGCCACGGCTTCGGCATGGGCGGGCGTTCCAAGCTCAATTCCATCAAGACCTGGACCACCCGCATGACGGACTGGCTGGCCGACAGCGGCTTCCTCATGACGGCGGAGGAGAAGGCGAAGGCGCAGGCCGAGGAGAAGAAGGCGAAAGGGAAGAAGTAACCTCCTTCCGAGGACCCACCCGTGAAATTCATCGCCCTCACCGCCCTGCTGCTCGCACCGTTTTTCCTGCTGCATGCGGGCGATGATCTGGTGGTCTATCCGCCGGTGCCGGGGCTTGCGGCGTCTGAGCACTACCGGGTGCGCGTGCGGGCTGTCGGCGGTGAATGGAAAAGCGCCTTTGTGTGGCAGACGGAGTGCAAGACGGAGGAGGCCTACTTTGACACCCTGGCGGGCTGGACTCACAGCTACGTGAACTTTGAAACCTCCGGCGCGGTGGAGGTGGAGATCAGCCGCGCCAATGGCCAGCCGATCCGCAGTGCGGCGGTGCATCCGGAGCGCAATGCCTCCGCGTGCGCTGTGAAGGAGGGCAGGGCGCTGGTGAAGCTGGACAGGCCCTGCCTGGTGGCGGTGGACATCGACGGGCAGATGGACGGGCAGGACACGGGCAAAGGCTACGAAGGGCCGCCGATCCACACGGTCTCGGTCTTTGCCAATCCACCGCTGGCGGACAAGCCGAGCCCGGACGGCCCCGGGGTGCGCACGGTGAAGCCCGGAGAGAAACCGCCGGCGGAGGGCGGGTGGAGCACGCTCTACTTTCTGCCGGGGGTGCATGACATCGGGGCGGCGTTTCCGGTGCATGCCAGCCGCCGGTATTACATACCGGGAGATGCGATGGTGTACGGCACGTTTTGCAATCCGGAATGGAAGGACGGCCACAACATCCGCATCTTCGGCCATGGGACGCTCTCCGGTGCGCGGATCAAGCATGAGAGTGCGCTGGGCCTGTTTTCCCTGGGGCAGAAAAACATCAGCCGAAAGCCGGTGGAGATCTTCGGAGCCGAGGACACGCAGGTGGAGGGGATCACTGTCGCCGACTCGGCCTCGCACTCGGTCATGCTCATCAACCGCTACACCGAGGGGCATCCGAACAAGGTGCAGTGGACCAAGATTTTCACCTGGCGGGCGAACGGCGATGGCATCAACCCTTTTGGCAACACGCTGATCGAGGACTGCTTCATCCGCACCCAGGACGACTCGCTGTATGTGAACGGGCGCGGCATCCGCCGCTGTGTGCTGTGGAATGACGCGAACGGCTCCTCCTTTGTACTGAGCAGCATCCCGGAGCGCAGGCTCATGGTGGAGGACTGCGACGTGATCTACTCCCGCGCCAAATGGCACCGCTGGAGCGGCGGGCGTGTCTTCAATGCGCGCGGCGAGAACGATGAAGCCGGAGGCCCCGGCGTGGTCTTTCGCAACATCCGCATCACGGACCCGCGCCCGACGCTGCAGCAGTTTTTCATCTGCCTGAACGTGCCCAAGCCCTATGGCGACGGCGGCCACAGCAAGGGCGACATCTCGGGCGTGCTCTTCCAAAACATCTCCATCGCCGCGCCCAGCGTGCTGGGCGAGCCGCAGATGCTCTGGGGGCAGAAGAATGCGCGCATCCGAGATCTGACCTTTGAGAACCTGACCGTCGGTGGGAAGCCGGTGACCAGCGCGGAGTTTTTCAAGACGAATGAGTTTGTCGAAGGCCTCAGGTTTGCGCCGTCGGCTTCTTCGAAGAAGTGAACGAGCCTGGGCCTGCGGGCGTCAGGGTTTGAGCGGCAGCATCACCTCATTCAGGCGCATGGCGGGGAGGGTGAAGGGGCCGTCGTAAACGGCGAAGACGGGCTCCTCGGTCCAGGCGAGCTTGCGGGTGCGCAGCCAGGTGCGGAGTTCTTCCAGGGCTTTTTCGCGGCCGGGGCCTTCGGGCTTGCCGCTGTAGGAGCACACCGCGAGTTTGCGGGCGGGCAGGGTGGTGATCTCCACGGCGGAGTCTCCGGCGCGCGGGGCCTGCTTCTGGTGGCTCTCCGGCAGCACAAAGCTCATGGTGCTCTTTTCCATGAGCACGGGGGTGGTCATGGAGATCTTTTCTTTCGTCTCATTGGCCCCGCCGATGTAGCGGAAGAGGCGCATGAAGCTGCCGCCATTTTCCGCGCCGCTCGTGCGGGCGATTTTGAGCGCCGGATACTCGCGGATGGAAAGCCGCCCCTCTGAAACCACGGTGTGGTAGGGCGTGGTGGGGTAGCTTTTGCGCGAGGAGGAGGCGCAGGACTGGCTGCCGAAAACCACGCCCGCCAAAACCACCGCCGCGAGGCTGGAGGACAGCGGGCGGCGGCGCAGGGCATGCAGGGCGGCGGAGAAAGGGCGTTTCATGGGAGGTGGGTGCAAGGTGATGAGTCTGCCCATTCAACGTCCGCCCCTGCCGCGCGGATTCTCATTTCATGCAGGCCTGCGCACTTTGCTGCGAGGGATGCCGCGCATGGCTGGGTGTGCTGAGGGAGCGAGGGGGGGCGGCGTGTGCCTGGGCACAAAAGCCTTGCCTGCATGGTGTGCGGGTGGTGAAATCGGCGGCATGTCTTTTATCTCCGTGGTATTTTCTGGCAGGGCGTTTCGGGTGGTGTGCGGTGTGGCGGCGCTGCTCGGCGTGGCGGCGCTGCTCTGCCTCAGACGGGGGCCTGCGGCGGCGCAGGGCTCTGATGCGCCGCCCGAGGAGAGGCGCCTCCCGCCCCCGCCCCCGCCGCTGCCGTGGCAGGAGCGCGCGCTGCGTGCGGCGCTGGCAGATCCTTCGCCGACGGTGCGCGGACTGGCGGTGAGGGAGCTGGTATGGAAGAGCTGGGCTCCGCGATTCCTCAAGATCGAGGAGCTGAGGGCCATGGTGCAGAGCCCGGAGATCGGTTCCCGCTGCGAGGCGCTGGCGGGGCTGGCGCAGTTCAGCGCGGCGGGGACGCCCTGTGCGGGGGACGTGGTGCCGCTGCTGCAGGACGAAAATGAGTGGGTCCGAAGATCTGCGGTGGAGGCGCTGGGGCAGATGGGCCGTGAGGCGGTGCCTTTTGCGAAAGACCTGGTGCCGCTGCTGAACGATGAAAGCAGCTCGGTGTGGACCGCTGCGAGGGATGCGCTGGGCAGCCTCGGGCGTGTGGATGCGCCTTTGGTGGTCTCCTTGATGCAGCCTCTGCTGCTGGCCGCCGATGCTGGCACGGCAGCGGGCGTGGCTGCAAAGCCTGCTCCGCCGCCCGCGCCTGCGGCTGCCGCACCCGACCCCTTTGGGCCGCTTCCCTCCTCACCTGCTGACGAGAGCTTCAGGAGGCAGAGCATGCTGAGGTGCCACGCCGCGCGGGTGCTGGGCAGCACGGGAAAGGCTGGCGCAGCGCTGGCCGTGCCACTCCTGCAGCCGCTGCTGCAGGATGCGGATGACTCTGTCCGCTACGATGCGCAGCGTGCCCTGTCAGACCTGAAGGAGGCGGCTCCTGAAAGCGTGGCGGAGGCGCTGAAAAAATACGTGCCGCCGGCGCCCCCGCCGCTCACTGCGGAGCGTGTCAGTGCGCTGATTCCGCAGCTTCGCGCTGCGGATGATGCCGCACGCAGCGCCGCCATCGCGGGGCTGGCGCAGGACGGGGCCCAGACTGCGCCGCAGGTCATCAGCGCCCTGCGGCCGCTGCTGCAGGAGGCGGATTTTCACACGGCATGCGGCGCCGCCGCCGCGCTGCTGAAGACGGGGCATGAGACCACCGCGTGTCGCAGTGCGCTGCTGCTCCTGCTGAAAAGCCCGGATGCCGGGGCGCGGCGGCTGGCGGTGGAGACGCTCAATGACGCAGGCCCCGGCGCGGATGCCGCAGCCGTGGTGCTGCCTGCACTGCTGCCGCTGCTGAATGACCCTGAAGGGAATGTGCGGTATGTGGCATCAGATGTTTTCCATGACTGGGGAGCGGCCGCCGCACCCTATGCGAAAGATTTCCTGCACCACCTCACGGACAGCCGCAGCGCCGAGTCCCTGCGCATCTGCGCCATGCATGCGCTGTCCGGTGCAGGGCTGAACGAGGCGGCCGCCGTGGTGCCTGCGCTGCAGTCCGTCTTTGCCAGCCTCAGCAGTGAGGCGAAGAGAAGCGCTGTGTATGCGCTGGAAGACATGGCCCGGCAGAAAATACCCGCCGCCTCCGCCGCGCTGGTGGAGCTGCTGAAAGATGGCGACAGCTCCGTGAGAAGCCGGGCTCTGATGGCGCTGGAATCGCTGGGCCGCGACACCACCACCTACCTGCAGGCCGTGCTGCCGCTGCTCAGAGACCCCAGCAGCATGGTGCGGCACCACGCCTTCATGGCGGTGAAGGCCATGGGCCCGGAGGCCACGCCCGCGCTGCTCCCGGAGCTGCTGCCGCTGCTGCAGCAGCCCGGCGGCCCCATGCATGCGCCTGAGGTGGCGCGAGACGCGGACGGCTGGGGCGGCGTCGGTGTCTCTGCGGCAGAGCTGCCGCTGCAGGTGGTGGCGGCGCTTCAGCAGGCAGGCCGGGGCGGGGAGCCGGCGGCCTTTCAGGCCATGCTGGCCGTGCTGCGCCAGGACGAGGTGGACTATCACAAGACCACGGCAGCCGGGCTGCTCTGCGGCATGAGCGAAAAAGTCCCCAACTACGCGCAGGAGCTGCTGCCGCTGCTGCAGGACGCCAACGAACGCGTGCGCCTGCATGCTCTGGAGGCCCTGGGGGCCGCGCCGCAGAAGGACGCGCCCGTGGTGGCCAGGGCGCTGCTGCCGCTGCTGCCGCAAATGGAGGGCGAGGCGAAATACAGGCTGATCGACGCGCTGGCAAACCTGGGGCCCGCCGCCGCGCCCGTGGTGATGCCCGCGCTGCTCACTCTGGTCAATGATCCAGATCCCACGGTGAAAGTGCGCATGGTCTTTGCCATGCAGGACATGGGCGCCGCTGCCGTGCCGTACGCCGCCGCCCTGCTGCCGCTGCTGCAGGATTCCGCCGGGGTGGTGAAGTCCAGGACGCTGGGCACGCTGGCAAGCCTGGGCCCGCAGAGCCTGCCCGTGCTGGTGCAGGCCCTGCCGCAACTGCTGCGCGACAACTCGCACAATCCGCAAGGCATGGACATGTATGATGCCGGCCTGCCGCTGGACGCTCTCAACGCTCTCCGGACGATCGGCAAAACCGCCGCGCCGCAAGTCGGCCAGGCCCTGCTGCCGCTGCTCCGGCATGAGGATGCCACGGTGAGGTCTTACGTGATGGAGGCTCTCGACTCCACCGCCCCGCTGAAACAGAGCCCGGCCTGGCAGTGCGCCGCGCTGGCCGCCGCCCTGGGGTTTTCCAAGGAGGCAGACACGCAGGAGCTGCGCTTTCACCTCCACCTCTGGTCCGGGAACGATGACATGCTGCTGCTGAGCGTGCGCTGGCTGGGCAGGCCTGCCGCCGATCCCATGCCCGCGAAGGACGCAGCCCTCAGCGCCGCAGAGCAGCAGGCCGTGCTGGGCATGCTGCTCACTCTCTGGCCGCACAGTGCTCCGTTTCCAGCGTTGCGGCAGGAGATGGCCGGGCGCACCGCGCAGGTGGCGCAGAGCCTCAGCGCCGCGCCGGAGGCGAAGGTGGCGGAGCTGCTGATGAAGATGGATGAACTGCTGAAGGCGGATGCCGTCAAAGAAACCCAGCCCGCCTCCGCCAAGGCGCGTGCTGCCGTGCAGAGCGCGCTGGCGCGGGGGAATGGGAAGAGGTGAGACGATGATGAGGCAGTGCCCATGCAACGGGCTTTATGCGCCTTTATGGAGCACCGGGCCGGAGGATGAACTTCTCGCGGGCGGACTGGACATCTGTGGCGATGTGGTCGAGGAAGCCGGCAGCCCGTGACTTGTCCGGCCCTTCCGGCATCGGGACCAGGATGCGAGGCCGCAGTGACTTCAGACGCGGGCTGAGCTGCACCAGCAGCATGAGGTGCAGCGCCTTGTTCTCACCTGGCAGCGGATGAGCTCGCCACAGGGCCTCCACCGAGATCAGTGGCCATTCATGCCAGGCATTTTGCATGGTCGTGCTCAGGCTCGATGTATGGGCGGCGGCCGACGGGTATGGCGGGGCGTGTGGAGAGCGGGCCTTCGAAGTCTTTCCGGGCATGTGCGCGCTGGGCCAGGTGGCTGAAGGCGCGGACGCCGCCGCTGTGCTGCATGGGCTGCGCGTCCTCATCCTCGTCCTCCCATTCATCAGGACGCCGGGCCCGGGTTTCAGGGAGGTGGGAGGAGGCAGAAAGAAAGGACATGGGGGGAGTCCTGGGCCGGATTTGGGAATGCAAACTCAATAATACCAAAGAGTGGTATGAAAAAATAGACATTGGTTTTCGGAGGGCGGCCGGGCGGATGGGTGGCATGCGGCGAAGGCCTGTCATCCGCGGCCTCATGGTCCGTTGCTGGCGGGCTGTGGCGCGAGATTTGTCTGCCGTGCGGCTGCGTTCCGGGCTGCGTCGGCCTGGCCTCCTGCATGTCACTTTCTCTGCGGCTGCGCACGGAAGGCCTGCGCCCGGGCGCGGGCTTCCGCGTACTGCCCGGCAGTGAGATCTTTTTCGTGAGTCTCGATCCACTGGGTGGCGTCGTTGCCGAAGGTGGAAGAGGCCAGGAGGCACCATTTCATGGCCTCCGCCAGATCCTCTGGCACACCGGTGCCGTCTGCGTAGCACTTGCCGAGCTGATACTGCGCCCTGGCATCATCTTGCGCGGCGGCTTTTTGAAACCATTGCACGGCCTGTGCAGCGTCCTGCGGCGCTCCCCAGAGTCCGCGTTTGCAGATGAAGCCGAATTCCACCTGCGCCCCGGCATGCCCGTTTTCAGCGGCGCGGCGGTACCAGCGCACGGCCTCGGCGGGGGTCTCGGTCAGGCCATCGCCATGGAGGCAGCACTCTGCCAGCCGGTGCTGGGCCGGGGCAAAGTCCTGGGCGGCGGCCTGTTGCAGCAGCTTCACTGCGGCCTCCTTGTCCTGCGGGACCAGGGTGCCGGAGAGCTGTGCCAGTGCGAGCCCATACTGGCCTTCAGCATCGCCTTGGGCGGCGGCTTTGCGCCACCAGCGCAGCGCCTCTGCGGGGTCCTCGGGCAATCCGGCGCCGGTGGCATAGGCCGTGCCCACCTTGGCCTGCGCACCTGCGTGCCCCAGGTCGGCAGCCTGGCGGAACCAGCGCAGCGCCTCGGTGGTGGTGCCGCCCTTTTGGCTGCTCAGGCCTTTTTCATAAGATGCCGCTGCACGGCTTTGATCGGCGGCGGGATCGCTCCAGCGCAGCGGCAGCCAGCCGACGGCCCACATCCCGATGACGAGGAGCAAAGGTGCGCCGAATTGAAGCAGGTGGCGCTTCATGGCACGGGCGCCCCCGCTTTCTTCATGCCGGCTTTCCGCTCGTCATTGATCCGGGCATTGTGCCTGCGCAGGTCTTCGAGGGTGCAGTCGCCAGTGATGCCGTCCTTGAACACGGCAGTGAAGGGCTTCTGCATGTCATCTTCGTCGAGCTTGCTTCGGTTGTCCCTGTCAACGATTTCATTCACGGCTTTCAGAGCCTCGTTGATTGTGCCGCCTTTTGTCAAGACATCCATGAAGGTTTTCATCTGAATGGGGGCATCCCGCTCCCCGGCCTTTCCTCCTGCAGAGACCACCATGGGCACCCCGGCATCCGTGAGCTTGGACATGTCCTTGGCGCTCACCACGCAGCCGCTGACAAAAACCATCATGGGCGCACCCTGGGCGCTTTGAGCGATGTCGTCTTTCAACTGCCCGACCGAATAACCTGTGCCCGCCTGCTTGTAAGAGTCTCCCCAAATGCTTTTTCGATCATAGGATATGGGAACCTCCTGCTTGCTTGAGTCCGCTTTTCCATGGGCAGCAAGAAAGGCTTCATCGCCCACACGCCCCCCGTGGCCGCTATAGACGTAGATGTCTCCTGTTCCCAGGCTCCGGGTTCTTTCCCGAACCTGAGCGAGGGTGGGATTGGCTTGCTTTGCATAATCAAGCCCCATGGCGCTGGCTTGTGAGGACAAGTCTGCGGGATTCCCATAAAATGAAGGGCCGACTTCATCAAAGACCATCCGGGGTGGCGGTGGTGCTTTTTTCTCTCTGTATCCGAGAGGCCTGTCTTTGGAGTGTCTCTTCGTGGATTTTGCCGGGCTCGCTGAAGGTGTGGCAGCAGAATCTGGCAGCTGCGCCTTCGTATTCGACGTATCAGCCACATTCTGGTAGAAGCCTCTGTTGTGTTCCTTCGCCTCCTCCGGCCTGCCGTGGAAGCGGTACACGAGGTCATGTGCCCCCGGCCTGCCTTTGGGGGCGGAATGAGAACCGGCGGCGTCATCATCATCAAAGTGCTGAGGATCGAGATCCTCGGGGGTGATGGGCGGCGTATACCAAGGTCTGGTATCATCGGACGCAGGCGATGGGGTGCGGGGGCTGCGGCTGGAATTCGCAGCGGCAGCGTGTGCGGCGCTCCACGTCGGGCGGGGTGGCGCTCCGGCTCCGGACTGCAGGCTGCGAGGGTCACGGGGGGAAGGGGAGTCCTGCTGGCGGGCCACATCACGCGGGCGGAGGTTGCCGTCTTCATCCATGAAGTGCGGGGAGTCGTCGTGGTTGAGCTGCTGGCGGACGGCCTCAAAGACGCCGCTGGCCTTGGCGGCGGCCATGCCGTCTCCAGGGGGCGTGGCCGCGTCCTGGGTTTCCGTGCGCTGGAACGGGCGGCCGAGGGCCTGCTCCGGCGGAGGGGGATCATCCTGATCCCGCATTCTGGAGGGCGCGGCGCTGGTGGGTGCGGCGGTGTGTGGAGGGATCGGGACGATCCCTCTCCTCAGGCCGCTGGCCCCGGCAGGATCTGCCGCCAATCTTTTCGCCGGCAGGTGGCTGAAGGCGCGGACGCCGCCGCTGTGCTGCATGGGCTGCGTGTCCTCATCCTCGTCCTCCCATTCATCAGGACGCCGGGCCCGGGTTTCAGGGAGGTGGGAGGAGGCAAAAAGAAAGGACATGGGGGAAGTCTTGGCCCGTGATCTGCGGATGCAAGAAAAACGATACCCGGAAATGGTAGGAAGTGACAGGAATGCGACTGCTGCAGCCGTGGTGACGCGGCCGCGCGGGCGGCGGGGCGCCCGGCTCCGGGCGCGCTGGATGCGGCCCTGCGTGCCGGGCTTCACTCCCGCGATGCCTCACTGCCGGTGCCTTTCATATGGGGGCAGGGGTTGGGTAAATCCATATTCATCTGAGGATGGTTTAGGCTGTGGGCTTAGTTTGTTTTGACTTTAAGCTTATGATTATGCTTAAATGCAAAATACGGAAAAATACAGAAACAGGCTTGGTCAGAATAAGGCCAGGGCAAAAAGTACATCATCCAAACGACTATGAAGAAGACTTGCACAAATGCTCGCCAATCCGTTTTTGAGAAAGCTGGGGGCGGGGCGCCATCGGGCGGGAAAACGTGGCTCGGCAGCTGGGTGCGCCTGCTGCTGCTGCTGGCTCTGATGGCCGGGCTGCTGCAGCCGGGGGCGGCCCGGGCTGAGGCCTGGTGCGGGCCGACTTCGGACCTGGAAAACGTCATCGCCTTTCAGGAGTATGCCTGGTGGGAGCTGCACGATGCCATGGAGCAGATGACGGATGCGAACGACATCCTCGCAGCCGCAGCGGCGCTCAATGTGCTGGACCAGGCGACCCAGGCGCTGAAGGCGCACCTGGCTGAAAACACCGGCCCCTGCCTGATGGCCTGCACCGTGTGTGGCAACGACCCCTGCACCTGCGTGACGGTGTGCCCGGTGTGCTACAGCGACCCCTGCGTGTGCGTGACAGTGTGCCCGGTGTGCTACAGCAACCCCTGCGTGTGCGTGTCGGTATGCCCGGTGTGTTTCAGCAATCCCTGCGTGTGCGTGTCGGTATGTCCCGTGTGTTTCAGCAATCCCTGCGTGTGCGCGTCGGTATGCCCCGTGTGTTTCAGCAATCCCTGCGTGTGCTATTACTAGACTCCTGGCCCGGGGCGCGGCCTGATCTTGCAGCCGGTGCCGCCAGGGCTTTCTTTCCCCCCCCACCTCCCATCAAACGGTCATGAAACTTGCCATCCCGGTACTCCTAGCGGCATTGCTGCTGGGCCTCCTGCTGCTGCAGCCACCGCAGGCCCGGCCGCCTGCCGCCCCGCCTGCGGGCAGTGGCAGCAGCGCGGAGGCCGCCAGACGCCCCTCCCTCATGGCGGCGCGCAACGCCCAGAAAGCGCAGCAGCTGCAGCAGCAGCAGGAGCGCCGCGCGGGCATGGACGATGTGATGGCCCAAAACGCCCGGGCCATGAACCCGAAGCTGAAAAAGCTCATGCTCGATGTCCTCATGCAGGAGCGCACGCCGCGCTACCAGCGGCTGTTTGACTCCATGCAGCTGGACTCCGCCACGCAGGCGGATCTGCTGAAGGCCATCCGCGACCGCGAGGAGCGGCTCTTTGAGGCGCACCGCCGGCAGCGCGCGGCGGGCATGAAGGGCATCAAGGAGTTTGGCGTGGACTACCAGACGGAGCGAGTGCTCACGGAAAAGCTTTTCGGACTGATGGTGGGCGAGGAAAAGGCCGCCCAGATCCTGCAGCTGGAGGCCGAGATGCTGGGCACCGCCCAAAAGACCGCCGCCGCCCTGACCGACTGAGCGCCACCGCCCCGCGCCGCCCGTCATGCCCAGCATGGGCGTGCCGCAGCCTGGGTGGAGGGGGGCGCTGGGGCGCATGCGTCGGCGTCTGGGTGCCGGTTACGGTTCCAGCCTAGGAAAAAGAGAAAGCTAATTGCTTGAACTGGGTCGCACATGGGTGTCATGCTCCGCCCACTCCCATGAGCCACCGCTTTTTTCTCTCCCTGCTCCTGCTGGTCTCTTTCGCCTCCACCGCCGCGCTGGCAGACAGCCCGGCCAAGATCTCCGAGGACTACCACAAGCAGTCCGCCGCGGCGCTGGTGAAGCTCAATGACACGCTGGAAAAAGCCACCACGCCGCTGATCGCCGCGCTCATCAAAGCCGGGGATACCGCAGGGGCGGAGCAGCTCACCGGGCAGCTCAAGGCCAAGACCGCCGGCGAGCCCGTGCCCACGCCGCATGCCAGCGCCACGCTGCTCTTTGCACAGTATGACCAGGCGCGTGGCAAGGCGCTGGAGCCCGCGCAGAAGGCGGCGGTGGCGCGCATCGAGGCCATGCTCAACAGCAAAGAGGGCGGCAGTCTGGAGGTGGTGGCGGAGCTGGGGAAGGTGCGTGCGGAGATCGAGGCGGGAAAGGCCGCTCCCGCGCCTCCGGCCATTCCCATGGCCTGGAATTACTACACCGGAATCGACAAATCGCGGCTGGTCGGGGAGCTCCTGCTGAGTGCGGACGGAACGCTGGCTCTCAATACTCTGAAAGCCGATGGGACGCCTTACATGGTGGGCAATCCCAAGAGGCCTGCGGGCAGTCCCGGGCTGTGGGAGAGAACGAAGAACAACGTCTTGAAAATCACGCTGACCCCTCCGGGCGAGAGGGAGGAATTCGAGATGATCATCACAGACAAAAACGCCGTGATGAAGCGCGCCGTCGGCGATCGTTTTCTGACCGCCAAGGAATGACGAAGAGAGCCGCCCGTCCGCTTTTTTCAGCGCGTTTTACAGTTCCCCCGACACTTCAAATCATCCTGCAGCCATCCACGGTTTCTTCTTCCCTGCGCCTATGAAACGCCTCCTCCTCCGCGCCACTCTCCTGCTGGTCACCGTTTCCACCGTGCTGGCGGATACGCCGGCCATCATCGCGGCGGACTACCACCTGCAGTCCGCGCAGGCGGTGCAGCGGGTGAATGAGAAACTGGAGCAGTCTGCCGCGCCTCTGGCTGCCAGGCTTTTACAGCAGGGGGACGCCGCTGGCGCGCAGCAGATCACCCAGGAGGTGCGTGCCAAGACAGCAGGTGAACTCGTGCGCAGCCAGAATGCCGGCCTGATGAAGCTCTTCGTGCAGTATGATCAGGCCCGGGCCAAGGCCATCGCCGTAGTGCAGAAAGCCAGCATTGCCCGCATCGATGCCATGCTTCAAACACCCGCCGGTGCGAAGCTCGACACCCTCGCCGCGCTGGGCAAGCTTCGCACGGAGATCGATGCGGACACGCCCGTCACAGCCGCGCCGCTCCCGCTGCGGTGGACGTACCACCGCAACGCCGCCAGCCCGAGCATGGGAGATCTGATTTTCAATCCGGATGGCACTTGGTCCCTGATCGATGCGGATCCGAAATCAAGGTATGGCACGCAGAGAGGCGGCTGGGTGCAGGCCGGTAAAAACAGCCTGCATCTCACCTGGAAAGGGGCGGTGTGGAAAATGACCTACGATGACAAGAGCGGCACCATTGACCGCCCCGACATAGGCAAACGCCACCTCAAGGCTGCCTCCGCGCCCTGAAAACTTTCGTGCTTGAAGCATCCACCCGCCACATTTCAATTCCCATGAAGCATCCACGCCCCCACTTCCTCTTCTTTCTGGCCGCCGCTGCGGTGCTCCTGCTGACCACCGGTGCTCTGGCAGACACTGCGGCCAAGATCGCGGCAGACTACCAGAAGCAGGCCGCCAAGGCGCTGGAGCGCGTGAATGAAACGCTGGAAAAGGCCACCGTGCCTCTCATCGCGGATCTCGTCAAAGCGGGGGATGGTGCAGGTGCCGAGGCTCTGCGTGAGCAGCTGAAAAGCAAGCTGGCCGGGGAGCCCGTGCTAAAGCCGCAGGAGGCGGCTGCCGTGCTCTTTCTCAGCTACGACGCCGCACGCTTGAAAGCCCTGGAGCCCGTGCAGAAGGCCGCCATCTCCCGGATTGATGCCATGCTGGGCAGCAGCGAAGGACGGAAGCTGGATGTCGTCACGGAGTTGGCGAAGGTGCGGGAGGAGATTGAGCTCAGCAGGAGCGCTGGCAGCGCCACCCAGCTGCCGGAAGTGTGGACCTATCATGTCACGGAGAAGCCGGACGGCTCCGTGGGCGTGGTCTACGGGGAGATGCATTTCAAGCCGGATGGCACGGTCATCATGCTGGACCGGGGCAAGGACAAGACGCCGAAGCCAGGACAGTGGAAGTCGAACAAAAAAGGCGACAAAATCACCATCAAAATGGATTACCTGAAAGGCGACGAAGGCGTGTGGCAGATGGAGGTCAAGGGCTCCACCGCCACGATGGACTGCCCCGGCGTGAGCCGCCGCTACATGCGGATCAAAGCCCCCCAGGCCTAGTCCGCCCAGCACTGCTCATTTTCCCACACGCCCCCTTCATTCATCACCCTGCGCCTATGAAACGCCTCCTCCTCCGCGCCACTCTCCTGCTGGTCACCGTTTCCTCCGTGCTGGCGGATACGCCGGCGAAGATCGCCGAAGACTACCGCAAAGCCTCGGCGGCGGCGCTGGTGAAGGTGAACGAGACGCTGGAAAAGGCCACCGTGCCGCTCATTGCCGCGCTGGTGAAAGCCGGTGACACCGCAGGGGCGGAGGAACTGCAGCAGCAGCTCAAGGCCAAGCTGGCGGGAGAGCCGGTGCTGAAGCCGCAGGCCAGCGCGGCGAACATCTTCAAGCTCTACGATGCCGCCCGTGTGAAGGCGCTGGATTCCGCGCAGAAGGCGGCGGTGGCGCGCATCGAGGCCATGCTCAACGGCAAGGAGGGCGGCAGTCTGGAGGTGGTGGCGGAGCTGGGGAAGGTGCGTGCGGAGATCAATGCGGGTGGAGGTGTCGCCGCAGCAGCGCCCGCCAGTCCGTTTCCCATGCACTGGTCCTACCACTTGAAGCCGGAAAGGCAGGTGGACAATGGCTTCATGGACATGAAACCGGACGGCACGCTGGTCCTGGGCAACGTCAATGACTCCACGCCGGGCAGGTGGTCGGCCACCAGCCGGGCGAATGTGCTCAGCGTGATTCTCGAAGGTGAAAAAGGCGGGGAAACCTGCGAGATGAGGATATATGGCAACGAGGCCGAACTGGTGCGCCCCGTCGGCACGCGCTACCTCAAGGCCAGGGCGGAGCCGGGCGCGGCGCGTGCGGAGAACGATGCCGGGAAGGGGGCCGCGGCCACCCTCTCCCCCATGCCCCCGCAGTGGACCTACCACGCCACCGAGCGGCCGGACGGCTCTGTCGGTCCCGCCCATGGCGAGCTGCATTTTCATCCGGACGGCACCGTCAGCATCAACGACCTGGCCAATCCTAAAATACCGCACACCGGCCTCTGGAAGGCGAACTCGAAGGGGGACAGGCTGACCCTCACCGTGGAGGGGTTTGGGCAGTGGAAGATGGAGCTCAAAGGCAGCACCGGCACGCTGGACCGCCCCGAGGCCGCCTCGCCAGACCATGTGTGGGGCATGCGCTACCTGCGGGTGAAGGCGCCCAAGGCCTAGGCCGCCCGGCACCGCCCCTTTTGCGGTGCCCCTCCGCCAGTCCATCCAGCGACTTCCGCAAAAAAAAGAAAACAGCTGCAGCCATTTTGCCCAGGGCTGCGGCTCACGCCTTCGTCTCGGGCTTGGTCAGTCGCTCCACCAGTTCATTGGCCTCGCGTGTGTCTTTGTGGTCCCGGCCCAGCACCTTCAGGCGGCCTGCGTAGGCGCGCTGGGCGTACTTCAGGGCCTCCTTTTCTTTCTTCTGCCTGACCAGGCACAGGGCCAGGCGGTGGCAGGTTTCCAGCGTGTCCGTACTCTCAGCGCCGAGCGCATGTTCGGAGAGAGCCAGCACCTCGCGGTATTCCTTCTCGGCCTCCGGTTTTCTGCCGAGTTGATCGAACAGGCTCGCCAGAATGCCGCGTGCCTTCAGGGTCTGTTTGGCCTCTGGCCCGAGCGCGCGGATTGCATCGGCCACGAGGCTGCGGCATTCCTTCTCCGCCTCCGCGAACTGGCGCAGCTCCATCAGCGTGGTGATGAATGTGCTCTGGAGGTTCAGAACCTTGCTGTGGCCTTTGCCATAGGCCGTGATGAAGGCGGGCAGGTACTGGCGCAGCAGGACTGCCAGATCCTTGTTCCGGTCCACCAGCCGCAGATTGGCTTCATCCGCAGCCAGTTCCACCCTCTCGAGCCATATGATCAGCAGCATGACATGGCCCAAGGTGAACTTATCTGCGGCACCGTACACGTGCGAAGCGATGTCCAGCACCTGGCGGCACTCCTTTTCCGCCGCTGCGTACCGTTTCTGCTCGTGCAGGATTTTGGAAAGGGTCATGCGCTCATCCAACGCATCCTTGGACTCCGGGCCAAACACCCGTGCGTAAATGGGCAGCAGCAGGCGGCACTCCGCTTCGGCTTCCGTCAGTTTTCCCGCGTCCGTCAGGGTGCGGACCCCGAAGTCGCGCTGGTACAAAGTAAATCTGTCCTCGGGGCCGCACAGCTTCGTGTGCAGGTCGGTCAGCCGACGGCTCCACTTGACAGCCAGCGTCTTTTTGTCCTTCTTGTTGAGGGTTTTGATGAAATCTTCCAGCTCGTAAAGGTGGAGCATGGACCAGTCATCCGGACGGAGCACGCGTTCGCAGAGCCGCAGAAACTCACGATATTCCGCCTCGGCCTCCGCCAGTTTTTCCTGATGGCGCAGGGAGAGAGCCAGCCCGCCGCGGGTGTCCACCACTTCCTTGTTATCCGTGCCGAGAACCTTGAGCTGCAGTGGGAGCAGCAGGCGGTATTCCGCCTCGGCTGCCGCCCATTTGTCCTGCTGTCTCAAGGCGAAGGCCAGACGTATGCGTGTTGCCAAAATGTCGGTGTTTTCCGCGCCGAGCACCTTGATCTGAAGTGGCAGCAGGCTGCGGCACTGCGCCTCCACTTCGGCGTGCTTGTCCTGGGCCGTCAGGGCTTGGATGAGATGATTCTGGCAAGACAGCGTTTCCTCGTGCTCAGCTCCGAGCACCTTCGTCTCCACGGGGAGCAGCCTGCGGCATAGCTCCACGACTTCAGCATATTTGTTCTGCGCAGACAAGACTCGGATGAGATGGTACTGGCAGCGCAGTGTCTCCCTGTCCTCGGCTCCAAGCTTGTGCTCGTAAATGACCAGCCTCTCGCGCAGGTCCGCTTCGGCCTCCTTTTGTTTTCCCTGGAAGTGCCAGCCCTCAGCCTGACGCCGGCGCGCCACCAGAGTGACGGGATCCTCAGCTCCGAGCACCCGTGTCGCGGTGGCAATGAGGCTGCGCAACCCCTCTTCGGCCTCCTCGTTCCTTCCTTGGCTGCCGATGGCCGCGATCATGGCGGACTGGCAGCGCAGCGTCTCGCGATCCTCCGCTCCGAAGACTTTCGTCACCACCGGCAGCAGTTCGCGCAATTGCTTTTCAGACTCCGCCATCTTGCCCAGCATGCGCAGGGACTCCGCCAGCAGGAGGCGCACGCGCAGTGTTTCCCGGGCCTCCGCGCCCAGCGCCTGCGTGCGCGCCGCCACCAGCGCCTGCGCGGCCTTCTCCGCCTCGACGAATTTGGCCTCCGCGTACAGAGCCTCCGCAGCCGCGAAGGCTTTCTCATCAGCCACTGCTGCAGGGCTGTTCTGGCCTGCCTTCTTCTCGCCGCCCTCCGCCGCGCGCGCGGGCTCCGTACCCATGGTATAAAATAGCAGGACAAAGGAGAGCGCTGAGGACAGAAGCGGTTTCATGGTAGGCGCGGGGTCAGGTACGTGATGGCATGCCATGATGAACCGCGCACATAGGAACGTCACGAGGTTTCTGACCTAAAACAAACGTTGGGGTGCTTTGTAATTCTTAGTGTCAGGGGGAGTGCCAGCAACGTTTAACAGTGTCCAAAGTGGGCCAGGTGCAGGGTGCTTCATCTTTCCCCCTTCCACCTGGCTTCAGGCTGTCAGTCACGTCCAAGGCTGTGTTGGCAGCTTGTACTGCTGCGTGGGGGACGGCGATGGCACGGGTGCTGGGGCAGGGGGCGGTACGGGTGGCCGATTTTTTTGCTCTTCAAGGGTCCGCATCCGCTGACCCGCATCTTGAGTCGCTTTAAGCGCCTGGCGATAGGCTTCTTCGGCCTGCTGGATCGCCCTCTCGTTTTCAGCCGTCCGAGCTTCGGATTCCCTGATCATCTGCTCCAGCCTTTCGATCTGTGCAGCGGGATCGGCGCCTGTTTTCTTCATGATGTCTTCAAGGATTTCTCTTGCGGGTTTTGGGAGCGGCTTCTTTCCGCGCTCATACCCTTTCTTGGCACCTTTGAGAACCAGTCGAAGTTCTTCGAGGCTCTTGATGTTGTCTTGATTGGCTTGCAGCACCTGTCTGGCATCAGCGAGCTCTTTTGAGATTCTTTGCTGCTCTGCCAGAAGGGCTTTGAATTGTCGCTTCGCAGCGCCCAGCTCTGATTTGTCTGCCAAGTCCAAGACATCTTGGGTGGTCAGCGGCGGGGAGCTTGGAGCTGTGGATGCCAACGGGCTGCCGAAGCTGGAGTTGCCGGCATTGCCACGGTTGTCGGGAGCGGCTCCATAGGAGTTGCTATGCTGCGTGAGGCGCCCCCTCGCATCGGCTGCTGCTGCCGCACTATGGAAATAGTCGCTGCGGTGATCGCCCGCCTCCTCGGGGTTGCCGTTGAAGCGGTGCACGAGATCTTGAAGCCCGGGCTTGGGCGTGGATGCACCGGGGGTGCGATACATGAGGTTATTGAGTTCCGGCATGCCGTTGATGGCGGAATGGGAACCGGCGGCGTCATCATCACCGAGGTGCTGAGAATCGAGATCCTCGGGGGTGATGGGTGGCATATACCAAGGTCTGGTATCATCGGACGCAGAATAAGAGGTGCGGGGGCTGCGGCTGGAATCGGCACCGGCAGCGTACCCGGCGCTCCACGCGGGTCGGGGTGGCGCTCCGGCACCGAACTGCAGGCTGCGAAGGTCACGGGGGGAAGGGGAGTCCTGCTGGTGGGCCTCATCACGCGGGCGGAGGTTGCCGTCCTCATCCATGAAGTGGGGGGAGTCGTCGCGGTTGAATTGCTGGCGGACGGCATCGAAAACGCCGCTGGCCTTGGCGGCTGCGATGCCGTCTTCATGGGGCGTGGCCGCGTCCTCGGTCTCAGTGCGCTGGAACGGGTGGCCGAGGGCCCGCGCACCGCGCTGGGAGAGCGGCCCCTGCCCGGCGGGATCTGCGGCCACTCTTTTCGCCGGCAGGTGGCTGAAGGCGCGCACGCCGCCACTGTGCAGCATGGGCTGCACGTCATCCTCCTCTTCATCTTCAGGACGCTGGACTCGGGTTTCAGGGAGGTGGGAGGAGGCAAAAAGAAAGGACATGATAAAATAATTGGGCCCAGATTCAGGAATGCAAATTAAAAATACCAAAATGTGGTATGATATGCTTTACGTGAGGCTGTCGATTTGACCGCAAAAAGATGCCGTCAGGCTTGCCATTCATGCCAGGCATTTTGTAGATACATGAAGCTCAAACATTTCAATTTCAACCGGGAGCGGGTGTCGTTCTCATGTTCGGAGTCAAGCGCGGGTGCGTGGGCGGTGTCCTGATCGTCCTCGGGATCGGTGTAAGGGCGCGGGCGGCCTATTGGCGTGGCGGGGCGTGTGGAGAGCGGGCCGGAGGTGTCTGCCAGACCACGCGTGGGCGGCAGGTGGAGAAGATGAAGGCCATGCGGAAAAGCTTGGGCCTGGATCTGGGGATGCAAGTGTGAAAATACCGAGGTGTGGTAGGAAATGATATATGTTCTTGGTTCTTGGTTCTTGGTTCTTGGTTCTTGGTTCTTGGTTCTTGGTTCTTGGTTCTTGGTTCTTGGTTTTCAGGCGGGAGGATGGAGAGGCTTCGTCCGGCAGGTTCACGGCGGCGGGGCGGCTCTGGCTTTCTGCTGCCTGCAAAAAAACCTTGCTCAAAGCGCCATGGGAGTGGTGTAATTGACGGCATGTCTTTTCTTTTCAGGGGTCGTGCTGGCAGAGTATGCTGGGTGGTCTGCGCGATGCTTGCCTTGCAGTGCATTGCCGCAGCCCAGGAATACTTTCCCACCCCTGAAGAAAAGCAGAGCGCCCGGCCTCAGCCATGGCAGGCGGCGGGGCTGCGCGCTGCGCTGGCGGATGCCTCTCCACTCCTCCGCTCTCTGGCGGTGCAGCATATCACCTGGAAACACTGGGGCGATGGCTTGCTCACCGCGAAGGACCTGGAGCCGCTGCTGCAAAGCCCGGATGAGGAGATCAAAAAAAGGGCGGCGAAAGCGCTGGAGCAACTGAGCCCAACGCCCACACCCGGCGGCGCGGGAGCAGCCGAGAAGGAGCGCGATCCAGCTCCGCCTGAGGGCGCAGAGGCTGGGAAAAAAGCGCCGGAGAAGATCGCGCCGGAGAGAGTGAAGGAACTGCTCACGCAGCTGCATGATCCGCACTTCTATGAGCGTGAGAGTGCCGTCAAGGCGCTCGGTCAGGCTGGGCCGCTGGCCACAGAGGAGATGGTCAGCGCCCTCGTCCCGCTGCTGCAGGATGACGACTTTGGCGTTGTCCTCAGCACTGTCCAGGCTCTGCGAAACATGGACCGCGAGGAGGGCGCCTGCCGCAAGGCGCTGCTGAGCCTGCTCAAAGCGAAGGACTCCGGGCCGCAGGACGTTTTCCCGGCCAAGACCCCCGCGTGGAGCGCGCGGCACGATGCCATGTATCTGCTCATCTACGGAGGTCCGGGGGAGGGGCTCTACAGCGAGGGCATCCCTTTCATTCTGCCCCTGCTCACAGACCCTGAAAGATACGTGCGGGAGGCGGTGGTGGTCTGCCTGCAGAAGGTGGGGCCCAGGCTCGTGCCCTACCTGAAGGATCTGCTGCCGCTCCTGAAGGACGAAAGCAAGCCCATGGTGCAGGCTCTTGCCGCGAGAGCCCTGACCGCTGTGGGGGATGAAGCCGCGCCCACGGTGGCCCGTGCCCTGCTGCCGCTGCTGCAGAGCAAGGAGCCCTATCTGCCTTGCACGGTCATCGATTCTCTCGGCTGTATGGGACCGTCTGCGGCACCTGTGGCGCTGCCTGCACTGCTGCCATTTCTAAAGAAGAAAAACGAGGAGTGCAGGCTCTGCGCCGTTGTCGCGCTCGGCCAGTTGGGCCCGGCGGCTGCGCCTGCTGCCAGGGATCTGCTGGCGGTGCTTGATGATCCAGACACGCAGGGGCTCGGGCATTTGGGCAACTTCTCCCAGCATATCGCTGCGGAGGCTCTGGGGCAGCTTGGCCCCAGTGTGGTGCCCCTCGTGGTCCCGGCGCTGGTGCAGCATTTCAAAGACGGAGACAACACGCTGAACCGCCACATCCTGCGCGCTTTGGAGCGCATGGGGCCCGCCGCCGCCGCTCCTGCCATCTCGTCCTCACTTCCCTTGCTCCAGAGCACCGATCTCTTGACACGTTACTGGGCCATTGAACCCCTCGAACTCTGGGGAAACCTCCAGCGCGATCCCGCCTGGCAGTGCGCCGCGCTCGCAGGAGCAGCCGCCGCTGTGGATGACAAGGATCTGCAGTCTCTCAGATTCTCCCTCTACCTCTGGTCCGGGCATGATCCTGAGCTGCTGCTGAGCGTGCGCTGGCTGGGGCGGCCTGCCGATCCACTGCCTGCCAAAGGAACTGCACTGAGTGCGCAGGAGCAGCAGGCCGTGCTGCGCACGCTGCTCAAACTCTGGCCTCACAGTGCGGCCTATCCTGCGGTGCGCAGGGAGATGGCCCAGCGCGCCGCCGATGTCGCGCAAAGCATTGGCGCTACGCCGGATGAAGAAGTCGTCGCGCTTTTCACGCGCCTGGAGGCCAGCCTGAAAGCCGACGACGTCAAAGAAACCCAGCCCGCCTCTGCCACCGCACGCAGTGCCGTCGAACGTGTGCTGGCTCGGAGTGCGGGGAAGAAATGATGATGCAGTGAGATTCCAAAAAGAGGCAGGGTACGCCGGGAGAGGCGCTGCATGAAGGCGCTGTGGAGGCAGAGCTTTTTACCTGGGTGGAGTGGGTGGAGCATAGCGATGCCTGATGGGAGCTGCGTTCTTTATATGGCTCTCAGTCACCCCATATCCCAGCATCTCAAGCACGTGCTTGAGGCCGCCTTCCTTCCCATAGAGAGTACTTTCACGCATGGGGACATGCATATCGGTCTGGTGAGAAATGGCTTCGAGCTTTTTCTGCTCGAACCAAAATGATTGGGCAACAGATTCGGCCATTTTTTTGGGATCTTTGAGCATCGTTTCAAACTCTTCCGGCCGTTCTTTTTTGAAGGCTTCCATCTTCGCCTTTACTTTCGCGGCGCTGATCTCGGCATTGACGATGTTGGCGATGCGCATCGCTTCATTTTCCGTGGATTTGCTACGAGGTTCGTGATCGCTGGTGTCGTCCTCGGGCTTGCTCCTGGGGTCAATATACGTCACCGGCGCGATCTTATGCAGCTCTTGCCTTCCCCGCAGCTTGGCATCATCCAATTCTTGGTCTGTCGGGGGGGCAGCGCCTCTTTTCGCTGCTTGCTGATACCAATTTTGAATGGCATGAGCCGTTTCATGGGCGAGCGTCCCGGGCAGGAGCGTGTTAGGATTCACATAGATGTGGATGGTGCCGTCGAGACCGATATACGGTTGGGCGTTGGTAGCGGTTGTTGAGTGGATGACCACATCCTTTCCCGAAAGTTCACGCGCTTTATTGAGCACAGCTCTGGCAGTGGGAGAATTCTCAAGTGCTGCATTGATGACTGAGCGGGCGTGCTCTCCAAATTTAGCGCCCTTTTGCGGAGGAGGTGCCGAGGCGTCGGCGGTGCGGACAATCTCCGCATTCTCATCTGCCTCATGAATCTTGTATGGGTGCTGCCCGGCTTGATCTACCCAGCCGCTTCCGGCGGGGGAGTGAGGGGCTGCGGGAGCAGCTTGTGCAGGAGCGGCGGCTGGACGCTGAGCTTGAGCCAGGGCTTGAGGCTGTGCTGCGGGCGCACCGCCCTTAGTCGGGGGATTGGCCCCACGCGCCTGCTGTTGCGCGGCAAGCACTTGATGGGATCCCTGAAGGCGTTGTTGTGAAGAGGGGCCGCTGGCATTCCTGCCCAGTTGCTGCCTCAAAAACGACTCTGGAGCGCTGCGTTTTTCAAAGATGCGGCCTCGGGGCAGGGCGGTGCTGTGGTCTTGCGCCGGGGCTTCTCTGCTGGGAGAGTCTGAGGTGGGGGCGTGGAAGTCGTCGCGGAGGTCTTGCGTGGAAGGGGGAAAGCCGCTGCTGCGGGTGCTGGAGGCTGCGGGAGGCGCATCATCGAAGCCGGAGCTGCGGGTGGTGTTTTCCCAGGGTTTGAGGGTTGGGGCGTGTGCGTCCTCATTGTGATCCTGCGGTGGCAGGTCTTGGGCGGTGATGCGGGGCATGTACCAGGGCCTGTCGTCTGCGTGGTCTTGCGGGGCGGTGTCGTCCTCGGGGTCGGCTTCTGGCGGAGGGGGATCATCTTGATCCCTCGTTCTGGAGGGTGCGGGGCTGGTGGGTGTGGCGGAGCGTGGAGGGATCGGGACGATCCCTCTCCGGGGGCTGTCTTCCCGGCGACCGTGGGCCTGTTCTGGCGGAGGGGGATCATCTTGATCCCTCGTTCTGGAGGGTGCGGCGCTGGTGGGTGTGGCGGAGCGTGGAGGGATCGGGACGATCCCTCTCCGGGGGCTGTCTTCCCGGAGCGGGGCGGTGGAAGGCGCAGGATTGTCACGCACCGGCAGGTGGCTGAAGGCGCGGACGCCGCCGGCGCGGGGCATGGGCTGCATGGTGTTGTCTTCCTCCTCGTCGTCATCGTAAGGGCGTCCGGATTCGGGGAGGTGCGAGGTGGGGAAGATGAAGGCCATGGAGCATGGTTTGGGTCATGAAGCGGGAATGCAAATAAAAATACCATTACATGGTATTATGAGGCGCGTGCTGATGAGGCCAGTCTGGCGAGAGCGGCTTTATTTGGACGGCCCGGCTCCTGCCTGTGGTGCTGCTGCGCTGCGCGGGGCGGCCATGTCCGGCTCTTTTTTGAGGTGCTCGAAAAGATCCGCCGCCTTTAGCAGCTTCAGCTTTTCGAGCGCGGGCTTGAGTTCAGGCACGGCCTTCGCCAGCTCCTCCAGCGTGCCGGCTTTGACCACCGTCTTTTCATCGATCAGCCACCAGAGCAATTTCCGGGTCTTTTCATACTGGCTGAGCTCCGCAAGCGACATGTTGCGGTTTGCCGCGGGCGGGTAACCTGTGATCAGCAGCTTTTTTCCGCTTGTGAGCTCTATCCTGCAGCCCTCTTCGATCTCCAGAACCTGCTCTTCCTCGATCTCATCACCAATGGCAGTGGCCACCTCCGGCTCATCTCCGGGCACCGCCCTGACGAGATCCAGTCGGTAGCTCCGCTTTCCGTCAAAGGTGGGAAAGCGGTACTGAAACAGGGCCTCGTCATCAAACACATAGAGCACCTCGATGTCATCGTCCGAGGTCTTGTGATGACGCTGAAGCTCCCAGGGCGTGAGGCAGAGTGCCGCCGCCGCGCTCAGCAGCAGGGCCACCAGCCCCAGGCTACCTGGATGGCGGCGGAGCAGTCGACTTTGGCGGGTAGGTTCCCACATCGGTGATGATTTGTGCGGTGGATTGATTCGATGTCTGGGTGAATGTAATGGGATCCGAGGTGACTGCAAATCCTGTTCCGGGGACGCGTGACATGAGGAGGGTCTTGAGCTGGCCTGCCTGGGTTCTTCCCTGATACAGGCCTTGATTCACGCCGTTGACCATGTCATTGACCGCTCTTTCCGCCTCTTTGTCCACGATGTCAAAGTCGTAGGTGTCATTGACCGTGAAAGCTCCCGACACCTCCCACTTGGTGATCCAGTTTCCATTCTTGTCTTGTTCGAGGTGGCTTGTCACCTTCATGTCAACCTGGGCGGTAAAATTGCCGAGAGTTGCGCTGGTGCCAGCTATCGCGGGGACATTGGCTTTGAAGGTCCAGACTTTGGGAGTGGTTCCGGTGGTGTTCTCCTTCAAGGCCTTCAGAAATTCTGCGGACCGGGCGAAGTTCAGGCCGATGTTGCAGTCATAAACATCCTGATGACTCATCTTGTATTGTTTTTTCGGGGCGCCGTTTAGGTAGTTGTCCAGAAGGCCTGTCTGGATGTTTTTGGAGAAACCAGCTTCACCGGACACCATTTTTTGCAGGCCCGGTATTCCCTGGGTATGAAGGGTGTACTGGACTTTGAGATCGATCAGGTTCTTCGCTTTTTCCAACCTTTGGTCTTCAGGATATGATTTGAGAACGCTCCGCGCCATGTCTGCCTGTGACTGTTGGTCGGGCGTCTTGGGTGGCGGGGGAGGTGCGGCGAAAGTGTTTTGGCCCGCCTTTGGCACGGGCTGCGCCGCAGGCCTGGCGCTCTGTGCGAATGTCTGCGGTGCCCGGGGGCTGGATGGAGCCTGCCGCGTGGCGCTGGTGCCAGACGTGTGTTGGAAAAAGTCTTCGTGTTGATCCCGCTCATTCTCAGGGCTGCTTGTGGGGCGGTACACCAGATCGTGGTATACAGCTTTGCCTGCGAACCCCTGGGGCTGGCCTGTGCGCTGATCCCGGAGGCCATAGGGCTGGGCAGAGCGGTCGTCCTGGGAGAAGTCTTCGCCCATGGTGGAGTGGAAGGCGTCGCGGAGATCCTGCGGGGAAGGGATGAAGCCGCTGCTGCGGGTGCGCGATGAGTCGCGGTGCATGGAGGGGTCGGGATGGTCTTCCTCCTCCAGGGCGCGGTCGTCTTCTTGATGGCTCTCCGGGGGCTGGTCCTGGGCGGTGATGCGGGGGCTGTGCCAGAGGGTGTCATCCGCGTAGTCAGCATGGGCGCGGGTGGCATCACCGTGGTCGGATTCAGCTACGGGGGCTTGGGTGCTGTCCTGATCGTCCTCGGGCTCGATGTGCCGGCGTGGGCGGCCGACGGGGGTGGCGGGGCGTGCGGAGAGCGGGCCGGAGGAGTCTGCCAGAGCGCGCGCGGGCGGCAGGTGGCTGAAGGCGCGCACGCCGCCGGCGCGGGGCATGGGCTGCATGGTGTCTTCGTCCTCCTCATCTTCGAGGTGGTCAGGGCGGCGGACTCGTGTTTCAGGAAGGTGGGAGGTGGAGAAGATGAAGGCCATGCAGGAAAGCTTGGGCCTGGATCTGGGGATGCCAGTGGAAAGATACCGTAGTGTGGTATGATGTGGTTTAAAAACCGTATGGAATGCTGGTGGAGATGACGGGGCATGAAATGCAGGATGCCCGCCGTTTGGCCGCTGCTGGCGGGGACGCAAAATCAGCGCGCTTTTTCACCCGCCGCCAGTGCGGCCTGCACAGCGCGCAGGGCGGTGGCGCAGTCGGGGGAGGGGGCTTCTGCAAGCTGGGTGGCGAGTGTGTTCAGCACTTTGCGCAGGGGCTCGTCCAGCGGGCGGGATTTCAGATGGGTGGTGATGAGCTGGCTGGTACGGCGGGCCATGGCGTGGCGCAGTGCGGTGTGTGAGGCGTCTATGCCGGCGCTGTGGGGCCAGAAGCGGGAGATGAGGCCGAGGATTGACTGCGGCGGTGTGTCTCCCAAAGGCGGATCCGTCTGGGTGCTGCCGAGCCAGCGCACGGCCTGGAGGTGCGCGGGTGTGCGTCCGAGCCAGAGGTGGAGGTAGAAGCGCAGCTCGGGATCGGGCTCGCCAGCATAGGTTTTGGCGAGGAGTTCTGCGACCTGCGCGTCTGTGATGGGATGGATGCCGGAAACACCGAGCGTCTGGTCAATGGCGAGGCGCGTCTGCCACGTTAGCCCAGGTGCATCGAGAAGGGCAAGGAGGCGCTGCTGTACTTGCGGCGGGAGCTTGTCGCCCATCTGCGCCAGGGCGTAGGCGGCGTCCCAGGGTGTCTGGGCGTTGCCCATGGGGTGCTGCATGGCTGCCAGCAGCGCCTCCTGCACCTCGGATGGCATTTTTTCGCCCAGGTTTCCGAGTGCGGGTACGGCGAACTCCACGGGGATCAGGGGAACGCTGCGCGGGGCAGAGGGGGGCGCGGTCTCTGCGGCCGCTTGTGTGATGATGCCCACCAGCGCCGGCACGGCCTCCGCAGGCATGTTTGCGCCCAGGTGCGTCATGGCCTCCAGCGCACTGGAGCGCAGGATCTCGTCTGCGGCCTGGTCCTGATGCAGCGCCACCAGAGCATGCCTGATCTCCGGGCTGGCAGCGGCACCCAGGTGCCCCAGTGTCTGGGCGGCCAGCGCGCGCGCATGCAGCACGGCGTTCTTGTCCGGCAGGCAGGCCGCCAGCGCGCGTTGGATCTCCGGCGGCAGCGCGCCACCCGTGGCAAGCTGCTGAAAGAAATCCTCCGCGATGGCCTGCCGTGAGTCATCGCGGGCGGCCGGGCTCAGAAACTCGGCCAGGATTTCCTTCATCACCGGGGGGCTCGCATGCGTGCCTGCTCCGGCCAGAATGCGCAGCTCCGCACCCAGGATGTCGCGCTCCATCATGAAGTGCTCGGCATCCTGCGCTGTCACGGGCGGCTGCGGTGTGCGCGCGGCCTTGAGAAAGCGCTCCAGCAGCCCCTGCTGCACAGCCTGGGGCATGTGCGGCGCCGTCAGCTTCAGCGCATGTGCGATATTTTCATGGAGCAGGAGGTGCTCTTTTCTGGCATCTTCACCGCCCTGTGCGGGCGGCTGGACATCATACGCGGCCAGCAGCGCCTGCGGCACCTCCGGCGGCATGCGCGGCCCCAGCATGGCCAGGGCTCTGGCAGCCACGAAGTAGAGGGGATGGCTGGCGGCGGGATCCCGCAGCGCTGCGCGCAGCAGCTCCAGTGCCTGCGGCGGCATCTGCGGCCCCAGGCGGGCCATGGCCACTGCTGCGCTGTCCCGCAGCGAGAGGCTGGCATGCGTGTCCAGCAGCAGGCCCAGCATCACCTCCCGTGCCTGTGGCGGCATGCTGGCACCCAGACCGGCCACTGCTTCCGCCGCATGGAAGGCGGCTTCAGCAGGGGCCTGCGGGTTCTTCAGGAGAGAGAGCAGCGCCTCCTGCGTGGCAGCGGTCATGGCGGACCCCAGCTCACCGAGGCCCTTGCTGGCGGCCATCCTCTGCTCCAAATCGGTTTGTGGCTGATCGAGAAGAGCCGCCATCTCCAGCTGCACCTCGGGGATCATGCCGCCGCCCACCCGCCCGAGCGCCTCTGTGGCGGCGTGTCGTGCGGAGATCTCCGCACCCTTGTCATGCTGCAGGCGTGCCAGTGCGTGCTGCACCTCCGGCGGCATCTGCGCGCCCAGTTGCGCAGCGGCGCTGGTTGCCAGCTCCCGGACATCTCTGTCAGGGAGGGCCAGCCACTTCAGCCACTGCGTGGTGGGGAGGTGAAGCTGCGCCACCCACTTCTTGCGCTTGCAGTAGTGCAGCGCGTGATACTGCACCATGGGAGCCGGATCAGCCAGCGCCGCCTCGATGCCCGCGCGCTGCCACGGCGCAGGCTCCTTCTCCGGCGGGATCATGGGCCTGGATTCGGATGCCAGCACGGCGAAGCAGCAGCAGGCCAGCGCGGCGGCAGCCAGCCCCGTTCGGTGTACGCATCGTGATCCAAGCTTCTTTGAGATGGCCGAGTACCGCATGCCTCAGGCTGAACCCATCCCCGATGATTTGCAACGGTGAACCGTGATGAAGCAGGAGAGAGGGGATCAAACGGACCTGAAGATCGCATTCAACGTGGTCTCAACGCGGGCTGGAATGCTGGTGGTGCGGGTGGAATGTAAAAGGTTTGATAACGAGGGGGATTGTCCATGGAGTTCCTCACCTTCTTCAGCATTTCTGGCGTGACTCCATTTCCCAATGTCTTTGCCACGTGGATAAAATCATGATTGCCGTACCTGGTGAGCATGGGGATTGCATACGTGTTTCTGAAATGTTTGCCTTCCTCCAGATTCCGGGCTTCCTGCCAGAAAGCTTTGGCGATTTCCTCCGGGGGGACGTTGGTTCTGCCCTTGAACTGTTCTTTGATTTTGGCGGCTGTTCGTTCCGCATTCACAATGTTGGACACGCGAACGGCTTCGTTTTCCGTGTAGTCGTCCCCGGGATCTCCATGGTATGCCACCGGGATGATTTGATTCAGTGCCTCGCTGGCTTTCTTCCGTGCTCGCTCAAAGGGGTTGGGATTGTTTTTGTCAGGTTTGGCGAGGGCTTCTTTATATTCATTTTTAAATGCAACCCGCTGAATCACATGGGCCAGTTCGTGCCCGAAAGTTGCGCCAGACAGTTCGCTTGGATTGATTTCAATGGTCACGGTGCCGTCATCGCCGATGCTCATGGTTGCCTCGCCTTTTCCCGATTTTGGAACGATTCGGATCTTGTTGGGAAGACTCCTGACTGCTTGCATGATTGCAGCTGTGGTGGGCGACTCCTGGAGTTCTCTGTTCAGGGCATCTTGCACAGCTTTCGCAAAGGGGGAATTTTGATCGTCGTCGATTGAGATGTTTGATCTTTGATCCGGGTCTCCCGAGGCGGGGGCGGGTGCATTGGCTGCAGCGGCACCAGATGCCGTGCCCGATGGTGGTTTCGACCCAGGAGTGACATTCTGCGCGAATGTTTGCGGTGCTTTGGGGCTTGATGGAGCCTGCCCTGTGGCGCGGGTGTCTGCCACATTCTGGAAGAAGCCGTCGGCTTGATGCCGCTCATTCTCTGTGCTGCCGGGGCGGTACACCAGACCATGGTATTCAGGCTTGTCAGCCAGGCTTTGGAACTGGCCTGTGCTCTGACCTCGGAGGCCGGGAGGCAGGCGCTTTTCAAAGATGCGGCCTCGGGTCAGGGCGGGGCGGCTGTCTTGAGCGGGGGTTTCTCGGGTGGGAGAGTCCGGGGAGGGAGCGTGGAAGCCATCGCGGAGGTCTTGCGGGGAGGGTGAGAAGCCGTTGTCTCGAGTGGTGGAGGTGCTGCGTTCAGCAGAATGCGCGTCGTCGAAGCCTGAGTTGCGGACGGGGCGGTTCAGGCTGGAGCTGCCCACATCCTCATCGTGGGCCTGCGGGGGCAGGTCTTGGGCGGTGATGCGGGGCATGTACCAGGGACTGTCGTCTGCGTGGTCTTGCGGGGCGGTGTCGTCTTCGGGGTCGGCTTCTGAAGGAGGGGGATCATCCTGATCCTCCAGTCTGGTGGGCGCGGGGCTGGTGGGTGTGGCGGAGCGTGGAGGGATCGGGGCGATCCCTCTCCGGGGGCTGTCTTCCCGGAGCGGGGCGGTGGAAGGCGCAGGATTGTCACGCACCGGCAGGTGGCTGAAGGCGCGGACGCCGCCGGCGCGGGGCATGGGCTGCATGGTGTCTTCCTTCTCCTCGTCTTCGAGGTGAGCAGGGCGGCGGACTCGTGTTTCAGGAAGGTGGGAGGTGGAGAAGATGAAGGACATGGGAAAAGTCTTGGGTCTGGATCTGGGGATGCAAGTGAAAAGATACCGGAATGTGGTATGATGTGGTTTAAAAACCGTATGGAATGCCGGTGGAGATGACAAGGCATGAAATGCAGGATGCCCGCTGCTGGCGGGGCGCAAAATCAGCGCGCTTTTTCACCCGTCGCCAAAGGCAAAATGCCTGGCATGTTTGTGGCGCTGTCCGCATTTTTTGAAAATACCTTGATGGGCTGACTTCTGCGCCTGTCAGGCTATCTGAAAGTGATATCCTGCCATTCCAGCGTCAGTCCTTGCGTTCTAGTGCTGAATAAAGGACGCGCATGAAGTATCCAGAGGTCCTCAGCAAGCACCTTTTCTGTGGCAGCCTCATCCACACCAGTCAAATAAACAGCGACAATGTGCCGGTTGTGGCCATGCAAATAACTTTCAAAGACAAGGGCATTGCCACGTCTGGCATAACCCACTCCACGGATGCCTGGTCGACTTTCCCAGCTGCTTCCAATAAGGGGGGCTGGTGTATCCGAAAGATCGATTTCACCTTCCGCCGGAGCAGGTCTTTTCGCTGTCAGTGTTTTTCTAAGGAGGTCTGCCTCCCCAGGAAACGCGTTCAAAAAGTCCGTCACTCCCCATCCAAAAGCAGTGTTGCGAACACTCGATGGCAGGATGCAGTAGGAACTGACACCCATGACCAGCACCGCTGCCAGGGTGATGCAATGATGAAGCAAAGACCAGGCCGCACCGGGGATGTCTGCCGGCTTTTTCTTCCGATAAAAGGAGATCGCACTCACCAGCGCCACGATCGCCATGAAAGCCAGCACTGAATAGCTTAGAGTGTCAGTCAACTCGAGCACCAGCTGGGACGCCCCAAATTTCCAACCGAGGAAATAATCCGTCAAAAAGCCCAGAGACAATCCTGCACCCAGTGCTGCAAGCAGCGATCCGCCGAAAAGAAGCCTGGCAGTTAATTTACTCACTCCAAAACCTTAGTTTGATCATGACTGGGGCGTCAATCGGCAATTCGAATGTTCGCAACAGGAAAAGATGCCAGAAAAGATGCCAGGCATTTAGCAAAGGTGAGACGCCTACGCTTCTCATTTTCAACCTCATGACAGATCGTTGCCTCGGATGCTAGTGGCGCGGGTTTTGAGAAGGGAGTCGGGCAAGCTGGTTGTGGCAGTCGAGCAGAGCCGTCGTGGCTACAAGTGAAAGACTGATATTATATCTTATATCTTCCGTTGATCGGATAACAGCCCGCTCATCGATGATGGGCTCGCAAACAACAGCTCTCTTCGCCTTCAAGCGCCACGAGCAGTCATCTGCCAAAACTTGGCACTCAATGGCTCATTTATATTTCGGTGAGAGATGGATCTGAATCACCGACTCATCAAATGGAGTGGCGACGGTGCGCGCTACCTTGCTTTGCTTGTAGTGCATCTCGCACTCCACCCAAACAATCCTGTCCTGATAGAGGTATGCCGCCGTTAGGATCAGACCAATATTGCCCTTGTCCAACTCTAGAAACTGGGTGGACTCGGGAACATACATGATGTTGAAGTAGGCCTCATTTCCTGAGCGGGAAGGCGGCACCAGAGTCTGCAGCACTTCCTGAAACGTGCGCGCTTCTGCAAGCTTCTCCAGCGTGGGCGGGAGAAAGGGGAGCAGGACATAATAGCCACGTTCATCCGTCTTGAGCGACACATTGTCACCTTCGACGCGCATCATTTTAAAGGGCACATTGTACCAGGGGTAATCATTGAATGAAACAGCCACTTCTTTGCCGACGTCAGAGCCCCTGTGAATGAGATCGCTCAAGCCCTCCAGATCATAGAGCCTGAGGAAAGGCAGGATCTGGGCACTGGTATACACCGTCGGCTCGGCGGGCTGCCCTGGGGTCTGCCCTGGGAGGCAGGTTGCCGCCACGAGAAAGCACGCAAGAAGTAGAAGGCGATTTTTCATAGGTTCATTCAAAAGGATTATGGGTCTGTGGGCAACGGGACATTCACGGGCTCATTCTGAATCTTGTCATCCAGGCCCAGGCTGGTAAACCAGTCTGGATTAGGCTCATAGAACTCGGTGCCCGATCCTCCCTTGCAGGCACGTACGTGGGTGGGAAGATGCTTGTCATTGTATCTGTCCCTCATCGTTGTGAACGCTCTGTGGCATCCGAGAAAGAACATTTGCTCCATGTTGAGCACTTTCTTTGTTGCCTCTTCCTCGGTTGCATAAGGCTTGGTCTTAAGCTTGAATATATTTTCCGAATAGTATTTGGAGATACGCCGTCCCACTGCTTGATCAACCTTGATGTGGGCTTTTTCGTGCTCGGTCAAATCAGCCACCGTTTTGGCGGTGATGTCCGCTGTGTCTGCTCCGGGTTTGCCCGAGGTCCATCGGAGCTGCGGCCGGGCAATGTAGGAAGTAGGACTGTAGGTATAAATACGCGGTATGCACACATATCCTACATACTTGCCGTTGGCGTCCTTTTTGACCGTCGCCTTCGCTTTGATTTTATCACCAATGTAACCGCCATTGCGTTCAGTAAGTGCAAGACCACCTTCGTCTTGGTTTTTCTTAAATATATCAGCTGCAGTCAATGACTTAAACGTTGCGTCTGGAATATCATACAGGTCGCCCTTGCTGCCGCAGCCTTCCGGGCTGCTGCTGGAGGTCTTGACCACCTTGTCACTCTGCGTGGATGAAATGCCAGGCATGAATGGCACTTGATTAAGGGCAGGATTCGTTTTTTGGCAGGTTCATTTACAGGCATATGTATTAAAATTTTTGTGTAACATTATTTGAACATTCCAACGATGCTTGAACTCCACTT
>NZ_JBHSMQ010000011.1:0-196928 GCF_042655725.1 Prosthecobacter fluviatilis | reverse complement strand
CCTTGAGTGCCCGCAGGCTCCCCGGAACGCTCTGCGGCAGGTTGGTGTAAAGGGCCAGCCTGCCGCAGCATCCAGACTGCGGCCAGCTTAGCCGCAATCACGATTGCAGAACAACCCCATCATACAAAGAGTGCCCATCGTACTTTGCGGCAATCGTTTTCAGGGGTCGGTGAGCTCGATGCACAATTTATCCTCGATGCGGCCTTTGAATTTCCAGACGCCGTCGATGCGAAGGGCGTCGTCGAGTTCGATGCGGAGCTTGGTGCCGTCTGCGGCGAGGAGATGGATGTCCACTTCGTCAAAGGCGGCATCGGGGTCGGCGGCATCGTCGTCGGGATCGACTTCGAGCTCCACGAATTTGAGGGCGGAGATGTCGCCAAAGTATTTGGTGATGAGGGCGCGGATTTCGTCGATGCGCTGCTGATTGCGGAGCCTGTCTTTCTCGCCGCGTTTCAGTTCTTTCTCGCGCTCTTTGTCCACATTGATCTCGGTGGGGGAGGTGCCGGAGGCGGCGAGGGCTTCGGCTGCTTTGAGCTTGGCGAGAGTTTCGGGCGAGTGCCAGCAGGCGGCGAGAGCCGCATCGTCTTTTGACTTGATGGCACTGACCAGAGTCTCCGCGAGGGCCTTGAGTTCCGGGGGCGGTGGGGTTTTGGGATCGTCGGCATGGAGGGCCGGGACGAGGCAGGAGGCGACGATGAAGCAGAGGAGGCGTTTCATGACGGTGCGAAGTAAGACAGGATGGCCGGAATTCAACTCACGGAAGTGACACGGAGAGGGGACGTGAATGCAAGGGAGCTGATGATTTACACCGCAAGAGATTAGAAGACCGCAGAGATGAGGTTTTGAGCCTGGCGCTTTTTGGTTTTCTCGAGAGCAGAGGGGAGTTTGGGTGCGATGCTCTTTTGCAAGGGAATGGAGAGCCAAGGAATGGGGATTTTGGTGAGGCAGTTCGGCGGATATGGGAATGCGGAGTGAAAGGATCGAGGACGAGCAGGAGGACGAGGCGGCCGAGACGAAGCGGAAGCGTGATGCGGACGGGCTTTGAGCTGCCACATTGATGGGTTATCGAGCGCGTGCGAGCCAGACGCCGAGAACAGCAATGATCATGCCGATGAGGGAGAGGCCGGTGAGGGTCTCGCCGAAGATGGCCCAGGCCATGAGGGCAGTGACGGCTGGGACGGTGTAGAAGAGGCTGGCGACGTTGACGGCGGTGCCGCTGCGGATGAGCCAGTTGAGGAGGCTGATGGCGCCGATGGAGAGAACGAGGGCGACCCAGCACAAGGCGAAGATGAACTGGCCGCCCCACTGGATGTGCATGGTCTCGGTGGTGAAGGCGAGGGCGGCGGTGATGAGCAGGCTGGCGGCGTATTGAACGACGGTACTGGTGCGGAGATCGAAGGCGGGGCAGTGGCGCTTCTGCCACAGGGTGCCGACGGTGATGCCAACGAGAGCGGCGATGGCGGGCACTGTCATGACGAAGGTGAGGCCGCTGCCGGTCTTGTGTGCGACAACGAGGATGGTGCCGAGGAAGCCGAGCGCGAGGCCGGACCACTGGCGCGGCAGGACGCGCTCGCCCAAGACGACGCCGGCAAAGGCTGCGGTGAAGAGGGGCTGGAGGGAGACGATCAAACTCAGGATGCCGGCGGGAAGGCCGAGGCGCAGGGACCAGACGCAGCCGCTGAGGTAGAGGGCGTGGATCATGAGGCCGGCGAAGGCGACGTGGGCGAGCTGCCCCCTGCCCTGCGGCCAAGGTGCACGGGTGAGGAGGGCGATGGGGATGAGGATGGCGAGGACGATGCAGTAGCGCAGCGTGA
Source organism: Prosthecobacter fluviatilis (assembly GCF_042655725.1). GTDB lineage: Bacteria > Verrucomicrobiota > Verrucomicrobiia > Verrucomicrobiales > Verrucomicrobiaceae > Prosthecobacter > Prosthecobacter fluviatilis. The sequence continues at coordinate 195,114 of NZ_JBHSMQ010000011.1, read as the reverse complement.
GGAAGGTGAAGGGCTCGGCGTAGGGGATGCCGAGCTTTGAGCCAATGAAGCCGCTGCTCCAGAGGAGGACGAAGAGCCATGGGATGATGGCGGTCCAGCGGGAAGAGGGAGAGGCGGGGGACATTTGAAAAAGCTGGAATTCAACGATTCAAACGCGTGCGCTTGCCCAGAGGGTCCAAAATGCCATTGAGACGCTTCACCACCGTTGCTCTTGCCTGATGTCGCAAAAACAGAGTTGGCACGTGCATTAAAAAATTTCGCCATCTGAAGCCAGCGCGATCACGGTGAGCTGCAGAAATGAAATCTCGCAAGACACGAGCAGACTCTTCATGGAACGCCCACAAAGTTTCATTTTTGTAGTCAATTTGATAATAGGCATCTGCCGGCCATTTCAAAGTGTGCTGAGCGCGAAAGTGGCAGGAACCACAGTCTATCGCTCCAATATCCAAGCCATTGTTACCTCGCAGATAAACTGAGTGCTCCCAGTCTGCGGCGGCATAGCCCTCCGGCAACTCCCGAATGGAGTCAGTCGTGCGTCCATGCAGTCCTGCATGGAAAATGGCTGCATGCCACTTATGCCCGCAGTGGTCCTTCATGAGACGATATTCAAACTGATCGCTCTGCTGAAAGAACGGCACATCTTTTTTCTCCCGAATCCGGACGATTTCACTGAATTCAAAATACGCCTTCGCAGTGCAATTCGGACAGCGCACATCCAAGATGTGCGGCATTCCGTTCCACTCATAGGGTGCCGTCATATTTTTCGAAACCTGTTCCCGCTGATCCCTTGGCCCATTTTGCACAGGCGCGGCTTGAACTGCATAGACTGCACGACCGGGCCGCAATCAAGCACAGAAAAAATGTCATTCATCGAGCTGCTGAATACGCGCGAGGTGGCGGCCGCCTTCGAAGGGGGTGGTGAGGAAGGTGTCCACGATTTGCAGAGCCGTGGGGAGATCCATCATGCGCTCGCCGAGGGAGAGGACGTTGGCGTCATTGTGGAGGCGGGTAAGGCGTGCGGATTCGAGATTCCAGCAGAGGCCGCAACGGATGCCGCGGACGCGGTTGGCGGTGATGGCCTCGCCATTGCCGGAGCCGCCGAGGACGATGCCGCGCTCGAATTTACCCGCAGCGACGGCTTCGGCTACGGGGCGGATGAATTTGGGATAGTCGACGGGGTCGGTGGAGTGGGTGCCGAAGTCCTCGACTTCATGGCCTGCGGCCTGCAGGTGCTGGAGGATGGCCTGCTTGTAGAGATAGCCGGCGTGGTCTGAGCCGATGGCGATTTTCATGATGAGGGTTTAGCAGATATTTGAGGAGAAGGGAACTGCGCTCATCCACGCTGAGCAGGTCCCCTCACCCCGACCCTCTCCCCGAAGAGGCCTATTCGTTGGCATCGCAGGTCAGGGGCGGGGAGAGGGAGACTGCTATGCGCGCCCAAGATTAATCGGGCTCAAATCATGCATGATGCATTAGAAGTGATCGCGGATGACGACTTCGTCATAGGCGAGCTGGCCGGGTTTGGGCCAGGCGGGCTGGGTGCCTTTGCCGACGGCGATCATGAAGGAGATGACGTGGTCTTCGGGGAGATTGATGATTTTGGCGACGGCGTCGAAGTCAAAGCCGTCCATGGGGCAGGAGTCGTAGCCCATGGCTTTGGCGGCGAGCATGATGGTCATGCCGGCGAGGCCGCAGGAGCGCATGCATTCGTCGCGCTGGACCTGATCGCGGCCGGAGTAGTACTGGCCGATGGCGGGGACGAGGAAGTCCTGAACGGGCTGGGGTGCGTTTTTCCAATAGCGTGCGGGGTCTTTCTTCCATGAGTCCTTGTCTGCACACATGACGATGAGGAGGGAGGCGTCGGTGACCTGGGCCTGATCCCAGGCGGAGGCGCGGATTTGCTTCCGCACTTCAGGGTCGAGCACGGTGACGAAGCGCCAGTTTTGGATGTTGAAGGCGGTGGGGGCCTGCATGGCGGCTTCGAGAAGCTGATGAATTTCAGCTTCGGTCATGCGATGGGCGGGGTCGTAGTGCTTGATGCCGCGGCGGGTTTGGATGGCTTCGAGGGTGTTCATGGAGGGAGGTGGATTACGGTGGTTTACTGTTGGTGATGATGGCTGACGGTTGTTTCCGGAGGGATCAGGCGAGATTTGAGAAATGGGGATTCGATTGGATGCGGTTTGTTTTGGGGCAGCGGGAAAACTCCAGCGCGGGTGTTACGAGTGTGCGCGAATGAAGGTGGACGGGATTTTGGTCTGTGAGTGGATAGCGCATGCCGGAGGATATGCTAGGCATGAGGTAAAGTGGGTGCGGGTGCCGAGGGTGATGGGAGGGCGCTGACCGACAGACAATGAGTGTCTGTCGTACTTTGATCATGGGCGTTTGGCGTGGAGCTTGATGTGGAGGTGGACGTGGTCGTTGACGACGTGTTTGCCGAGGAAGGCGAAGAGCCTGCCGGAGCCGTAGTGGCTGCCGAACTGGGTGCGGTCGAGCTCAAACTGTGCCTGGCCGGTGAGGTGGTCTGCGTCTGAGGCGGCAATGACGGCGGGGAAGCTGAGGGGCTGGGTGACGCCGCGCAGGGTGATGGTGCCGTGGAGGGTGTAGTTTGGCGTGCCGGGGGTGCAGGATGGGAGAGGAGTGGCGCTCTCGCAGATGAATTCGGCGGTGGGAAAGCGATCCACGGCGAAGAAGTCGTCATCGCGCAGATGGCGGATGAGCATGGCGTTGTAGGCGGTGTCGACGAGATCGTCGCAGGCGATGCTGTTCATGTCCAAAGTGAAGCGGGCGGACTGGAGGGTGCCGTTTTGCACTTCGATGTGGCCGCCGGAGAGCCTGAGGGTGCCGTGGTGATGATTGAAGAGATTGCGTCCGGTCCAGCGGACGAGGCTGGTTTCGGTGTCGAGATTGTAGTGGCCGTGGGGTGTGGCGGAGCCAGGGGTGGCGTGGGAGCCTTCGAGGGGCAGGTTGTTGCGCTGCCACTCGGCGATGCCGCCGGTGAAGGCGGACACGTTGGTGTAGCCGGCTTTGGTCAGCTTTTCGGCGGCGGTGGTGGCGTCCAAGGAGTCGCCGCCGGCGCCGTAGAGGATGATCGCGCTGGATTTGTCGGGGATGAGTTCGGTGACTTTGGAAACGAAGATGGTTTCGTAGACGCAGGCGTTGATGGCGCCGGGGAGGTGGCCGCAGTCGAAGTGCTCCTCCGGGAGGACGTGGATGAGGGTGGCGCCGCCCTTCTGCGCCTGGAGTTCGGAGAGGGAGATGGTTTTCATGATTGTGGAGGAGCTTCGGCGAGCAGGGCGTCGAGGTCGAGAGGTTCGGTGGTCATGGAGAGTTCGCCGCTGGAGCTGCGGGGCCAGAGGGAGGGAGCGCGATCGACGTAGAGTTCGAGGCCGTTGCCGTCGGGATCGTGGAGGTAGAGGGCTTCGCTGACGCCGTGGTCGGAGGCACCGTCGAGGGGGATTTTGTTTTGGATGAGGCGGCGCAGGGCCTCTGCCAAGGAGGCGCGGTCGGGGTAGAGAATGGCGACGTGGAAGAGGCCGGTGTTGCCGCGAGGCGGGGCTTTGCCGCCACGGCTTTCCCAGGTGTTGAGACCGATGTGATGATGGTAGCCGCCAGCGGAGACGAAGGCGGCCTGGGTGCCGTAGCGCTGGGTGAGCTGGAAGCCGAGCACCTCGCAATAGAAGGCGAGGGAGCGCTCCAGGTCTGACACTTTGAGATGGACGTGGCCGATGCGGACGTCAGGGTGGATGGGCGGGGACATGGGGAAGTTTGCGGTTGCTGGCCGTTGTTTGCGATGGTTTGCCGTTGTTTCCAGATCCCAGAGAAGCGGGCCGGATTCGGGGGTGAATCCGGCCCACGCGGGGGATAGGTTATTTGGCGGCGAAGAGGGTGCTGAGGTAGTCTTTGCGACCGGAGAGGGCGACGAGGGAGAGGACTCCGAGGACGACCGGCATTTCATAACCGCCTTTGACGAGGAAGAAGTGGTAGAGGGCGATGTTTACCACCACGGGGCCGACGAGGGTGAGGGCGAGGTTGGTGAAGCGGCCGCTGAGGAGCAGGAGACCGCCGGTGACTTCGAGGACCTTCACGACGTCGAGATAACCGCTGCCAAAGATGGAGAACATGAAGTTGGCGGCGGGAGTGCCTTCTTTAGGAAGCGGGATATCGATGTAGTGGAACCACATGTTGAAGCCGAAGACGACGAAGATGAGGCCGAGGAGGAGGCGGGCGATGGTGGGGATGTGTTTCATGGGAGTTTGCTGTTGTTGGCTGTTGTTTGCGATGGTTTGCAGTTGTTTTTCAGAGGGGGATTATGCGAGGTCGAAGAGGAGGGCTTCGACGGGTTGGGTGGCGGTGAGGGTGAGGGTTCCGGTGTCGTCGGTGCTGACGGCGTCTCCGGGATTGAGGGTGGTGGTGCCGTTGACGGTGAGGGTGCCTTTGATGAGCTGGAGCCAGGCGCCACGGCCGGCGGTGACTTCGTGGGCGGTGGATTTGCCGGCTTCAAGGCGCACGCGGTAGATGTCGGCATCCTGATGGATGGTGGCGGAGCCGTCGCGACCGTCGGAGGAGATGACGAGGACCTTCTCGGCGGTTTCATGCTCGGGCTTGGGGTGCCATTCGGTGTAGCTGGGTTTCAGGCCATTTTGGCGGGGACGAATCCAGATTTGCAGGAGGCTGCCGGGTTCAGTCTGGGAGGGATTGAACTCGCTGTGGGTGACGCCGCTGCCGGCGCTCATGAGCTGGATCTGGCCGGGGAGGAGGGTGCGGCCGTTGCCCATGCTGTCCTTGTGCGCGAGTGCGCCGTAGAGGATGTAGCTGAAGATTTCCATGTCGCGGTGCGGATGGGTGGGGAAACCTGCGCCGCCGGCGATGACGTCCTGATTGATGACGCGAAGGCTGCGGAAGCCCATGTGCGCCGGATCGTAATAGTCTGCAAAGCTGAAGGTGTGGTAGGTGTCGAGCCAGCCGTGGTTGGCGTGGCCGCGTTCGTTGGAGAGGCGAAGTTTGAGTTTCATAACGACGCTGTACTCGCGCCGAGGGCGTCAAACCTCCAATGCCACTTGCTTCACAAGTTCATGCTTGAAGGTAATGATCTGAGATCAGACCTTGCGGGGCTTATTCGCGCCAGGGAGATCCGGACTCATAAGCCATTCTCTCCTGCAAGCACTGCTGCATGAGAGGTGCATTTCCCTGATCGCGGGCGATGGCCGTGACCTGCTGAACGATCTGGATGGCTTTGTCATACTGACCGGTTTCAGCATAGGCGGCGGCGAGGGTATGCATGAGGTGGGGCCTGCTGCCTCCCGGGAGCTGCAAGGCGTATCCCGCCAGAGACAAAGCTTTGGCACCATCCCGCACGGAGTCCTGGCGGCTGGTGGCAAGCAACCAGGCGAGATTGTTGAGGGCGAGGAGGTGCTGCGGATTTTTTTGCAAGACCTTCCGGTAGCAGCCTGCTGCGAGATCCACCTGGCCGAGCTTTGCACATGCCATGCCCTGACCGGCCATGGCATCCAGATTTGCCGGGTCAGCAGCGAGCGCCTTCTGATAGCTTTCGAGCGCTTCGGAAGCTTCACCTGACTGAAGCAGGGCATTGCCGAGGCCGCAGAGATTGGCAGTGTCAGGCTGAATGCCGACGGCTGTCTGATAATGGGAGACGGCCTGGGGGAAGTCGCCCATGCAAAGCGACACATAAGCAAGGCCGCTGTGGGCGGAGGCGGTCTGAGGCTCTGCCATGACGACACGCTGCAGACAGACCTGGGCCTCCTGCAGCCGCCCTGTCTGAACCATGTGGATGCCCACGACCAGATTGGCCCGGGTGATAAGCGGGCTGATTTTCAGGGCACGCTGATAGACGGACACGGCATCGTCCATGCGACCTGCATCGACCAAGGAATTTCCCAAACCGGAAAGGGAAGCGTAGTCCTCCGGGTTGCATTCGACGGCATGAGACCAAAGGCTGACGCTGTCCCGCCAGTGTGTGACCTGCTTCCTGGCAGTGACTGTGAGGGTGACAATAGAGAGGACTGCCAAGCCACCCGCGAGCAGTCTGCGTGCAGGGCTGGTGCCGGCCCAGAGGGCGATGGGCCATGCGATCATCAGACCCAGGCCAATCATGGCCAGATAGGTGTAGCGGTCCGCATGAGCCTGATCACCCGCCTGGGTGTACAAACCGATCACAGGGACGAGCATGCCCACATACCAAAGCCAGCCGACAGGCAGGAATGATTTTTTGCGCTGCCACACAACGATGGCCGTGATGGAGAGCAAGGCGCCGCCTGACAGAAAGATGTGACCGAGGTCGAGGCTGGTGCGGGCATTGGGATCGAGGAGATTGATGCCCGGATAGGGGTAAAAGCAGCTCAGACCTGCGGGCCAGAAAGTCTGCCGGATGTAAATGCCGTAGGACAGCACGGCGTTGCCAGCACGATAGTACCAAGGCAATCTGGCCCACAGGACATCGTGGCTGGAACCGTGGCCACCGAGCGTGATGACGGCGACAATGGCGGCCATGACCAAGAGGGGGATTTTCTCCAGCAAAAGCCGTTTCAAAGGCACCGTGCCGAGGCGGTTCAGGGGCCATAGATCCACCAGGAGGAGCACGCAGGGGAGTGTCACGAGCATGGGCTTGCTCATCATCGCCAGCGCGGCGAAAAGCAGCATGAGCAGGTAGCCGGGCCACCGGAAAGCACGAGCAGCAAAACGATGATAAGCGCCGAGCGCGAGGACAAAGAACAAGCCGCTGAGCACATCTTTTCTCTCCGCCACCCAGGCCACGGACTCGACATGCAAGGGATGCACGGCAAAGAGAGCCGCCACGAAAGCCGAACGCCACAGCGCCGCAGTCATGCCATGCAGCACGAGAAACAAAGCCACGGCCGTGAGCGCATGCAGGGCGACGCTCATGAGATGATGCGCTCCGGCATTCAGGCCGAACAAGCTCACATCGAGCATGTGAGACAGGAGGCTCAGGGGCCGCCAGTAGTCGGCATCCTGGGCGTCCTTGCCGATGCCCGCAGTCAGGGACCACTTCACATTTTCCCAAGTCAGGCCGCGCAGCACATGCTTGTTGTTGGACACAAACACGCCGTCATCAAAGTTCAGAAAGGTGAATCCGCGAGTCTGCCAATAAATCAGGCCCACGAGGAGCAGGAGAAGCCCGCAGATCATGACCACCGTCCCATGGGGCCTGACAAAGCTGGGTTGAGCTGTGACAGGATGGCCGGCCGGGAGGGTTTCTGCCACCGGAGCCTTACCCCGTTTGGGTGATGTTCCCCGTCTGGGTAATTCGCGATGCGCCATGGATGGACAAACTGGAGGCGTCCATTATACAATGAAACAAACCGCCGCAATTTGTTTGTCGCCGCCGACAAGACGGACCGAGCAGAACCCCCGTGAAAGAACAGCACAACCTTGAGATTCATCGCAACCGAGAGGCGTGGCAGCGGAAGCCACTGCTGCGCCAGGTGTATCAGGACTTTCACCGGCTGATAGCAGCCCATCTCATCCGTGGCAGCAGCGGACTGACGGTCGAACTGGGTTCGGGGATTGGCAGCATCAAGCAAACCGTGCCTGAGTGCCTCACGTCCGATCTGTTTCCCAATCCGTGGCTGGACCGGCAGGAGAATGCGTACCGGCTGAGCTTTGCGGACGGTGAAGTCACGAATCTGATTCTCTTTGATGTGTGGCATCATCTCGAACATCCAGGCACGGCGCTGGCGGAGTGCCGCCGTGTGCTGGCGCCGCAGGGGCGGCTGATTGTTTTTGAGCCTGGCATGGGGCTGCTGGGACGGCTGGTGTACTCCTTGGGACACCCTGAGCCGGTGGCTTTTCACCAGCCCGTCGAGTGGTTTGCGCCGCCTGATTTCAATGTGGCCGATCCGCCCTACTTTGCGGCGCAGTCACGCGCTCACCGCCTTTTCGTCCGAGGCGAGCAACGCGAAGAGCTGGCGGGGTGGCGTGTGCTCAAGGTGGTGCCGCTGGCATCGCTGGCGTATTTTCTCTCGGGCGGCTTTTCCAAACCGCAGATGTGCCCCACTGTGCTGCACCCCTGCGTGCGTCTGCTTGATTCGCTCCTTGCGCGCCTGCCGTCTTTGTTCGCAGTGCGTCTGCTCGTCGTGCTGGAAAAAAGCGCGGACTGAGCGCTCAGCATGCCGAGGCAAGCACGTCGATGCCGCCACGACGTGACACGCGCGCCAAAGCCTTTTCGTCAAAGGGCCTGCCGGTGTGCAACGCCGTCATGCGATAGCCGGCTCCGAGCACGTCCGCATAATCTTTGAGCGTGAGACGGTTTTCTTCGAGGAGGTACGGACACATTTCCAGAATGATCCGAGGGCGGCTGGCGGCGAGGAGCTTTTGCGCGCCAGCAAGGACTTCGTATTCGTGCCCGTCTGTGTCGATCTTGATGAGATGCACCTTGGGAATCTGGTGTACCTCCACGTAGTCGTCCAGACTCGTGCGCGTTGCGACGGCCTCCATTTTGAGACCGAAGTGGACGTCATGCACCTCGGCACCGGCGGTGTCATCCAAACGCCAGCTTGAGTAGGCCTTGGCCTCCAGCAGGGTTCCGGAGGTGGCGCCGACAAAACAGGGATTCACGGTCACCCTTGAGGAGAGCGAGGGATTCAGCTCCAGATTACGCCTGAGCTTTTCAAGTGCGTAGCAGGTGGGCTCGAAGCTGTGGATCTGCGCCGAGGGATGCCGCCGTGCCAAGGGCAGCGTGATGGCTCCGATGTTTGCGCCCACATCCAAAATGACCGCGTCAACCGCTCCCGGCGAAACCGAGAGGACGTGATTTTGAAATCCGCCGAAGAGAAAGATCGACAAATCAATGCCCTCGCGCAGATCAAGCTGGTAGCGCACCCCTGAGCGCGTGACGGTCTGCCGATCCTGAAAGCCCGAGAGTTTCAGCAGACGGTAGAAAAGACGCGCGAGCCTGATTTTGGATTCGGTGGAGAGCAAAAAAAGCGAGGGTGGAAGTTCAGACAAACTTCAGTTTTCTGGCTGCGAACCAAACCATGCGCAGCAGCAGCCAGCCGTGCGACCAGCGGTGGATGTTTGTCGAGCCATAGGTGCGGTCAGCGTAGTGAATGGGGACATCCATGATGCGCAAACCCAGCTTTTCCGCACCGAAGAGGAGATCGAAATCGCCGAAGGGATCGAACTCGCCAAAGTAGGCGCGGCCTGCGGCGAGACGCTCGTAGTTTTGCCGAAGCATGGCCTTGGAACCGCAGAGGGTGTCTTTGACGGGCTGACCGAGCAGCCAGGAAAAGATCAGGCCGAAAGCCTTGTTGGCGCAGAGATTGAGAAAACGCATGGCCTCCTGCTGCATGGGATAAACGAGCCTGACGCCGTTGGCGAACTCGGCTCTCCCTGAAGCGATGGCGGCGTAGAATTTGGGAAGCTCCTCCGGCTGCACGGTCAGATCTGCGTCCAGGATCATGACGATGTCTCCCGTCGCTACAGCAAAGCCTGCGCGGACGGCGTCCCCCTTCCCCTTGCCAGACTGCTGAAGGCAGGTGATGCGCCTGCTGGGGAATGCTTTGGCCACGCGCTGAATTTCCTCCCAGGTGCTATCGGTGGAATGGCCTTCCACGAAGATGATCTCGGTGCCTGCGCCCATTGTGGGTATGCGGGCGACAGCCGCCTCGATATTGCCGGCCTCATTGCGTGCGGGAATGATGACGGAGACGGTCTGCGGTTTGAGCGTGGCCGGGGGCTGAGGGCGTGCGGTGGAAAAAATGGCGAGGCAGAAGGGCCGAAGGAGCGGCGCCAGCCAGCGATTGAGCAACACCTCAAGCCCGAGTGCGCGGAACGGCCAGAGGATGCGGGTGGTACAGCCGACCTCCTCCCAGCCGGAGAGTGCGAGCAGATTGCGCACATCCTCATGCGAAAGCCAGTTGGTCTCAGGCTGAAGCGTGCGCATTCGCGTGAGGGCGGCCATGGCGGAGAGCGGACGCCAGAGGTTGTTGAAAAAATTGATGATCAGCCGTGTGCGCTCATGACTCACGTGATGGAGCCGCTCAAAGATCATCTGCACATCCGCAGCATGATTGATGGTCTCCGAGATGATGATGAAGTCGAACTGCTGAGCGAGTGACAATGTCTCGCCCGCCTGCACATGGAACTCGCCACCGGGCATGCGAGCCCGTGCTTTTTGAATCTGGCGCTCTGACACGTCTATGCCGACACGCCTGCGCCCATGCAGCAGTGAGAGAAGCCTGCCGTCGCCACAGCCGACCTCAAGAACACTGGCGTCTGGCGGGATCTGCAGATTGTAGTAGCGGGCGAGCATTTCGTGATACGTCTGCGCAGCCCATCCCTGCCGCAGGGCGGGGTCATCGTAGAAAGCAGTCATGGACTGCAGCCGCTCAGCCACCCGGGGAGGAAGCATGGCAAGGTCTGGCGAAAGAGCCTCGGCTGGTTTCTGAGATGTCATGGACCGACATCATGGCATCATCTTTTCAAAAGTGCATGATTTTCATCCGTCCTTGAATGGGCGGATGCTGAAGACGGCCTTTTACAGCCCAGCGATTACTGGCGGGCTTTGACGACTTTCACGAGCGGACGGTAGCCGTACTCGTTGAGGAGGGCGATGGCGCCGCGATCGCTGGAGTCGCGGGCGACGTCTGACCAGGAGTTAAGGGCGTTGTAGATGCTGTCCATGGCGGCTTCGAGGGACTCGGCGCGGGTGGCAGCATCGTGGGATTTGTAGAGGGACTCGATGGCGCTGATGTAGTGGAAGGTGAATTCGAGGCGCTTGGCGTTGTAGAGTGTGAAGGTGCGGGAGCCTTCGCGGGCGCGGGTGTTGGCGCGGTACATTTCGTTCATGGCGGTGGCGTAGAAGGCTTTGGCCTCGGTGAGCCATTCAGGGAGGGCTTTCTTGGAGTGCAGATGGCGCAGGAGCATGTCGGGCGCGGGGATGCCGAGAGCGGGGTCGTTTTTGGCGATGAGCTGAGCGGCTTTGTCGATGGCCTGGAAGCCGAGCCACATGCGCTCGGCGACGCCTTCGCCACACATGGGCGTGACGAAATCGCTCAGGGCCTTTTCGCTGGCGAAGTCGTTTTTGGGCAGGACGGATGCGGCCACGGGCTCTGCGGTGGTGATTTCGAAACCGAGCTTGCCGGCGTGCTCGCGGAAGCGCGCGGTGATGGCGGCGACGTCGGGATTTTGAAAGACTGAGGCGCCGTGGAAGGCTTTGCGGCCGCCGGTGTCACCATCGACGCGGATGGGGGTGAAGGGGGCGACTTTTGCGGGGATGGCGATGGTGGTGTATTTTAACTTTTGGAGACGCTGGAGGAGCTGTTCGAGCTCGTCCTGAGTCCAGGATTCCTGGCCCATGGCGTTGCCGGTGTAGCCATTCCAGACACGCGAGCCATGCGGGGGCTGGGCGGTGATGAGTTCGATGGTGTCGGACGGAGTGGTCCCCTGCCCTGCGACTGCAAGAGCAGGTGCGGAGGCGGTGGCGGAGACGCAGAGGAGGCTTTCGCGAGTGCGGACGAAGAGGCGGCCATCGGCGATGGCGGGTGTGGCGATGATTTCCTCTCCCATGTCGTGCTTGGCGAGGACTTTGAGCTGGGGCGCGTCTTCGAGTTCGACGATGAAGCCGTTTTTGGCAGCGATGTAGACTTTGCCAGCGGCAGCGATGGGGGAGGCGAAGTAGTCGCCGAAGTTGCCGAGACGGCTGCGGTCCCAGAGGGTTTTGCCGTTCTTCGCATCGTAGCAACTGGACATGCCGCCGCTTTTGACGACGTAGATGCGGTCGTTGAAGAAGAGGGGCGAGGAGAGGTTTGAGGGAGTCTTGGGGTCGATGTTCCAGAGGACGTGGGTCTTGGTGACATCGCCACTGCCGCCGCCTTTGATGGCCTGGATGATGTTGCCGCCTGCGGCCATGTTGTCGGGGGATTGGAAGGCGGTGTCGATTTCCTCAGGATCAATGAGGCCGTTTTTGTTTTTGTCGGAAGTGTCGAAGCGTTCGTGGAACTCTTTGGGAGTTTCTTCGCGGGAGAGGATTTTGTCCTGGTTGGTGTCGAGCCATTCGAGCAGGGCATGCTTCAGGGTGCGGGTGGAGTCGCCGTAGCTTTGAACGGCGATGTAGATGACGCCGTCATGCACGACAGGCGAGGTCATGATGGTGCGGAGGAGGGTGTTGCAGGTCCAAAGCTCCTGGCCGCTGGCGGGGTCGTAGCCTTTGAGCTTTCCGCTGCCAGCGATGACGAGGTCGGTGCGGCCATTGACCTCGCAGAGGACGGGGAGCGCGTAGCCGGCGAGCATGTCCTTGCGCGGGGTCTTCCATTTTTCTTTGCCGGTTTTTGAATCGACGGCAAGGACGAAGGGGGCGAGGTCGTCGTCCTGGCAGAAGATGACGGTGTCTTTGTAAACGATGGGAGAGGAGGCGGCGCCCCAGTCCATGAGATAAGCGGGGCGAGTCATGGAGTGACGCCAGACTTCCTGGCCGGTGGCGAAGTCGAAGGCGAGGAGGCCAATGGTGCTGAAATAGACGTAGACACGCTGGCCATCGGTGGCGGGAGTGGAGGAAGCGTGGCTGTTGGGCGGGGTGATACGCGGGAGGGTGCCGGTGTCGAAATCGGTACGCCAGAGTTGTTTGCCGGTGGCGGCGTCAAAGCTGAAGACGCCGAGCTTTTGGTCTCCGAGCATGGCGGTGGTGAAGACGCGGCCGTTTTTGATGATGGGAGAGCCGATGCCGTCGCCGATTTTGGCTTTCCAGGCGATGTTTTTTTCGGCGGAGAAGTCCGAGGGGAGATTTGGGGAGGCGGAGATGCCGGTGCCGTTGGTGCCGCGGAACTGGGGCCAGTCTTCGGCGTGGAGGGTGATGGAGAGAAGCAGGGCGGCGAGGAGGATGAGGCGATGCATGTGAGGCATTAGTTCAAAGGTGTTGATCTTGGAGTCGGCGGGGCGCACAGCCTGCGGCGGTGGTACACTGAGGACGCTGCTGGTGCGCGCGGTGTGCGAAGAAGGCGCTGGGTTTGCTTTCCAATATGCTTGCTGGCATACCCAGGGTCGCCTCGCTGAGGATCGGCTGACCCTGGGCTGTATTCCGCAGCCCCTTTGGGGCTGGTGCCCGCGCGGAGTTAAGTGACGAAAGGGAAGGGCGTTCTCTCAGGAGAACGTGGAGTGCTGGCATCGCTGCTGAAGGTCTTCGCCTTCTCCCTCCCCTGCCCCGGTGTTCTGACAGGATGGAACTAACGACAGCCCGCCTTGACCGAGTGGCATTCATGCGAGGCATCATGAAAAGGATCAGCCGAAGAGTTCGGTGAGGGGCTTGCCTTCATCGAGGAGGTTGTAGGCGCGGCCGAGCTTGTCCTTGGCTTCGAGGTCCTGGATGCCCATGGCGTAATAGACGGTCTTGGTGATGTCTTCGGGGTAGATGGGGCGGTCCTTGGGGAGCTCGGCGCGGGCGTCGGTTTCGCCAACGACCTGGCCGCCACGGATACCAGCCCCTGCCATGAGGACGCTCATGCAGGAGGTCCAGTGATCGCGGCCTGCGCCGAGGGTGCCACCAGAGCGGCGGTCGCCGACTTTGGGCATGCGACCCATTTCGCTGGTGACGAGGACGAGTGTTTCATCGAGCAGGCCACGGGAGGACATGTCCTCCATGAAGGCGGAGAAGGCCTGATCAAACTGCGGGAGGAGGTACTTGCGAAGGCAGTTGAAGTTGTCGCCGTGGGTGTCCCAGCCGCCGGCGCTTTTGCATTGCTTGGCGATGCTTTCGTCTTCCTTCCAGAAGACGGTGACGAAGGGGACGCCGGCTTCGACAAGGCGGCGTGCCATGAGGAGGCTGGTGCCGTTGATGGTGTGGCCGTAGCGCTCGCGCAGTTTGTCGGGCTCTGACTTGATGTCGAAGGCGTTTGAGGTGCCGCTGGATGAGAGGAGGTCAAAGGCACGCTCCTGCTGCTTCACGTAGTTTTGGACTGCGGCTTCGTGATCGAGCTCACGGCGGGCCTGATTCATGGCGTTGAGCAGGGCGTGGCGGTCCTGCATGCGTGCGGCGCTCATGGCACCGGACATGGAGATGGTGGGGGCGCTGAAGTTCAGGGGTTCGTCAAAGCTGCCGGTAAGATAGAAGGGATCGTGCTCCATGCCGATGCGGCCTGCGAACTGGCCGGGGCGGGTGAAGGGCAGCTTGCTGGGCTTGTGCGGCAGAGAAATGATCTGCGGGAGTGAAGGGTGCGGGGGGCGCTTCATGCCGACGACGCTGCCCATGTAGGGCCAGTCTTCGGGATAGGGGCGGCGGTCGTTGCCCTGCTGCTTGAAGGTGAGATCGGGGGCGTGGCCGGTGAGATTGTAATAGTAGCCGGCGTGGTGGTCGCCAGTGGCGCGACCGCCATCGGTGACGCCATGGACGAGGGCGAAGTTGTGCGCTTGTTTGGCGAGGAGGGGCAGGTGCTCGCAGAGGCGGATGTCTGAGCCGGTGGTGCGGATGGGCCTGAACTCGCCGCGAAACTCCAGGGGGGCTTCGGGCTTCATGTCCCACATGTCGATGTGGGAGGCGCCGCCGCAGAGGAAGAAGAGGACGGTGGATTTGGCAGGCTTTGCAAGGGTGGCGGCGGGAACTCCGGGGCCGGTGGAAGCTTTTAGTGCAGGGCCGCAACGCAGCGATGCGAGGCCCAGCGTCGAGGCCGTGAGAAAGGCCCGGCGGTCCATTGAGGGACGAAAAAGCGGTGAGTCCATAAAATGCGCGCAAGCCACCTACGTTCGCCAAAAGGCCGCCTTACGGATGAGCGGACGATTTGCGCATGGGGCGGGTCTGTGGTCTGATCCGGGGTGGAATTTCACCAGCTTCGTTACTTCATCGCCGCCGCCGAGGATTTGAGCATTTCTGCCGCGGCCAAGCGACTGCATGTGACGCAGCCTGCGCTGAGCCGGCAGATCGGCGTGCTGGAGGCGGAGCTGGGTGTGGCGTTGTTTGACCGTATTCGGAAACGTATTTATCTGACTGAGGCGGGCCGATTTTTTTTGCCGAAGGCGAGGCAGATCGTGTGTGATGCGGAGACGAGCGCGCAGCAACTGCGGGAGCAGTATGGCAAGGCAAGGCGGACGCTGCGGCTGGGATTTCTGGCGCCGTTTCTGGATGACCTGGTGGTGCCTGCGGTGAGGGAATTCCGCCAGCGGCACCCGAAGGCGCAAGTGAGCCTGTTTGAGCTGCCACCGCGAGCACAGCTGGACCGGCTGAGGAACCATGAGCTGGATGCGGCGATCCTGGGGAACATCTCGGAGAGTGACCGCGCTTTTTTCAACACGCGGACGCTGTCACGGCACAAGATGGCGGCGCTGGTTTCGGAAGATCATGCGCTGGCGAAGAAGAAGGTGATCAAGCTGGCGGCACTGAAGGATGAGCGGTGGGTGTCGCTGTCTGATGCGTCCTTTCCGGGACGGCGTGAGTTTCTGAGGTCGATTTGCCAGCAGGCGGGGTTTGATCCGCAGATCGTGAGCGAGGTGGATTCGCTCTCGATGATGCTGGGGACGGTGACGACCCTGGGCGGGGTGGCGCTGATCCCGGAGCATGCCAGCAAGATGCCGCATGGGGGATGTGTGTTTGTGCCGCTGGCGGCGCCGGTGCCGACGACGGAACTGCTGCTGGTGCTGCCAAAGCAGGAGGCTAGCAAGGAGCTGACAACGCTGACGAGCCTGATCGCGGAGCTGGCGGCGCAGATAGCGAAGGGGTAGGGCGTGATTGGAGGGGTATAGCGAGGGGTGTCGCTTCGCTCAACCCTTCGCTACAGGCTTGGATGGCTCCTCCATCTAGGAGGCGTTTCCTATGCCGGAAGTGTTGCGGGGGCAGCCACTATATGGCCGCGATTATTCCTCCTATTCATGCGCCGCCGCTGTGGGGGCGCGGAAGAGGGGGAGGTCGGCGAGGATATTGGAGCTGCGCATGAGGGTCTCGCCGATGAGGAGGGAGTCGGCGCCGGCGGCGGCGAGGCGGGTGGCATCGGCGGGGGTTTTGATGCCGCTTTCGGCCACGAGGACGATGTCGTCGGGGACTTCCTCGGCGAGCTCTTCGGTGGTGGCGAGGTCGACGGTGAAGGACTTCAAGTTGCGGTTGTTCACGCCGATGATGCGGGCGTCTGTGGCGAGGGCGCGTTCGAGTTCGGGGAGATTGTGAACTTCGACGAGGGCATCGAGCTGGAAGGTGCTGGCGACTTCGAGGAGGTGCTCGAGGGTGGGCTGATCAAGAGCGGCGACGATAAGGAGGATGGCGTCGGCACCAGCGACGACGGCTTCGAAGATCTGGGCCTCGTGGATGATGAAGTCCTTGCGGAGGCAGGGGATGTCGAGCTGCTCGCGGATGAGCGAGAGGTATTCGAGTCGGCCCTGGAAGTATTTTTCGTCTGTGAGGACGGAGATGGCGCTGGCGCCGGCTTTTTCGTAGCCGCGGGCAATAGTGAGGGGATCGAAGTCCGCTGCGATGGTGCCTGCGGAGGGTGAGGCGCGCTTGACCTCGGCAATGATGCTGAGGCGGGTGGGGTCGGCACGGAGGGCGTCGTAAAAGGAACGGACGTCATTGCGCAAGGCGGCGGCGGCCCGGAGCTTTTCAGCGCGGGGCAGCAGGCGTTGCAGTTCGGTGTGCTTGTGGGCGATGATTTCGTCCAGCTTATTCATAGGGGGTGCGCATGGTGGCGGAGGGATGACGTTGTGCAACCCTCTACTGAGAGCAAAATAGGCATGCAGGGGATTCTTGACGTCCTATAGGATGCAGGCTCTTTCTACAAGGAATGCCTGAAGCGCCCATCAGTCCCGCTGCTGTGATCGAACTGCTGACCACAGAACACATCCTTGAACCCCAGGAACCCCTGGCCCCAGACACGGATCTCTTTTCCATGGGGCTGGACTCCATGGCCATGATGCAGCTGCTGCTGCAGATTGAGGAGAGGTTTGGACTGACGGTGAACCCAGCGGAGATGACGCGGGAGCGTTTTGCCACAGCGAGCGCGCTGGCGGGCTTTTTGGGTGAAAAACGCCGCCTGGCCGCGTGATGTCGATCCTGCCCGCCACCACGGTCGATTTTTTCCTCGCCGGACTGGAGTCTTTCATGCGCCAGAGCGGGCAAGGGACTCACTGGGGAGTGACCCTGGTGAGGCTGAAGGGCAGGCCTGACGAACGGGCTCTGAGACAGGCCTGGGAGGAGGTGCATGCCCAGCACCCGATGCTGGGGGCGCGGCTGAAACGTCAATGGCGTGGCTGGCGATGGGGGTGGGAAACGAGCGGGCCGATCCCGCCGCCCCCGATTGTCTGGCATGCTGCGCAGGAGCAGCCCCCGGGGGTGGAAATCATCCAAGAGCGGCTGCAGGGAAAAAGCAGCGAGGGTGAACTGAGCACGCCCCTGTGGATGGAAGTTTTTCCCTGGGGTGAAGAGGGCTGCCACAGCTTGATGCTGACGTGGCGGCATGCGCTGCTCGATGGGACGGGGGTCAATCTGCTGCTGGAAAAACTGGCGGCAGGAGGCTGCGCGCATGGACCGCCACCGCCGCCCCCTACACAGAGCGAGCCCCCTGGCCGGCTGTACCGGCGAGCCAAACCGCTGATGGACAGGCTGCAGGCGATGACCACGGCAGGCTGCCTCTCGGCGTGGATCAAGGGGATGCCGCAAAGAGGGAGACCTGAGTACCGGCTGATCGAGCTGAGCGCTGAAGAATCCAGCAGAGCCCTGACACGACTGCGGGAACTGTGCGGTGACTTCATGCAGATGCCTTTTTATGCGGCCGTCGCCGCGCGTGCGCTGAGGCTGCTGCATGAACGGCGCGGATGGAGCAGCCCGGAGATCCACCTGCAACTGCCGACGCAACTGCGAGGCAGGAGCCGGGAGCTGATCTTTGGGAATCACATGGGGTCGCTGCCGCTGTTTCTTGAGGCCAGTGCTCTAGGGAGCCTGGATGAGGCGGTCGCACATCTTTTAGTGAAATACCGTGAAGCGATGAAGCTGGGCACCCCGCAGGCCTCGGAGGCTCTCATGACGCTGGCCAGCTACCTGCCGCTGGGAGCATTCATCGGCGCGGTGCGCCTGACCAACCGGGGACAGATCTGCAGCCTTTTCCATTCCCACACCGGCACCTTCCTGAAAGGCTGCTCTGAGCTTGGCGGGGCGGAGGTGGAGAATGTCTTCACGATACCCAGTGTGTGCACGCCGCCAGGGCTGGGGATTTTTGCCTCGGACTATGCCGGAAGGATCACCGTGACAGTGGCCTGGAGGGGAGATTGCCTAGACCAAGCTGAGGCAGAAGCTCTGGAGGAGCGGATACGGTCGGATTTGACCGGCATTGCGTGAAAAACGTGTGCAATGAAGGAGATAAAAGTGCCAGGGAACCGCGACATGGACAGGCAGGCTGCCGTTGCTTCCGTCAGGACCTGGCGGGGTTCGCAAGCTGAACATCCGCGGCCCCTGACAAGGCTGATCTAGCCGCAGGGCTCACTGCACACAAGCAAGATTGCAGACTAAAGGCAAAATGGCTGAAAATTGGTGTTGTCGAAACCCAGCGGTTCCGGTAAAAATTAGTCTTTAAATTCTCAAATTACGCTTTTTGTATGGTCTGGAAAATCCTCTCTGCCCTCTCCGCCGTCTGCCTCGGCACCGCATGCTATTTCGCCTGGACCAACCAGAAATTGCTGGTGGAGGAGCGCAAACGCGAAGGTTTTGCGAAGGATAACCTGGCCGAAATCAGGGCTCACATCGCCAAAGCCGATGAGGCGAAAAAAGGCCGTGAAGCGCAGCGCGACATGGCGAACAAGGAGCTCGAAACCACCAAAACCTCCGTCGCAGATTTTGCCGCCAAGGTGCAGCAGGCCGAGGTGGAACTGGCTGCGGTGAAGACCAATCTGGAGCAGACGACCAAGGTGGTGACTCAAAACCAGAAGGAAATCGACGCCGCCGGAGACATTACCGCACTGCTGGCCCAGATCGAAGTCATCAAGAAGGAGCGCTCCGAGGCCGAAGCGGCGCTGGCCAACCAGATCCAGCATCTGGCGGCGGCACAGGAAAGAATCACGAAGCTGACGAATGCGGCCAAGGAAGCCGAAGAGCGTGAAGCACGTGGCCGCAGCGGCATCGTGGACGATGACTTCACGGCCAAAGTCGCCTACTCCTACACCGACTGGGGCTTTGTGGTTCTGAACAAGGGCAACGGTGGCGGTGTTTTTGCGAACGCAGACCTTGAAGTGAAACGTGGCAAAGACGTGGTGGCCAAGCTGAAGGTGCGCGATGTGGAGCAAAACTCCTCTGTGGCAGACCTGGTCAAGGGCAGCCTGGCCGAAGGCGAACACATCCGTGCGGGAGACCTGGTGGTCGCCGCCGCCGAGCAGAGCGCCAAGAAGGCAGCGGCTGCCGCCAAACCTGCGGAAGGAACAACGACACCTGCGGCCGCTGCACCTGCCGGAGGAGCAGCCCCGACAGCACCTGCGATGGGTGGAGATCCGTTTGGTGCGCCAGCAGCGGCTCCAGCGCCTGCTGCCCCTGCCATGGGCGGCGATCCGTTTGGTGCACCAGCAGCCGCTCCAGCGCCAGCAGCTGCGCCTGCCATGGGTGGTGATCCCTTCGGGACCGCCCCACCTGCAACGCCTCCAGCCGGTGGCGCGACGCCTCCCAGCACTGCCGATCCTTTTGGCACCGCCCCTCCCGCCAAGTAAGCACCGCCAGACGTTCGTCTCCTGATTTTTTCCCAGACTCCCTTTCCCATGACCAAAGTTCTTTTCATCCTTAGCGCAGTGGTGATCCTCGTAGCCAGCTTCTTTGCCTATCAAAACGGGCGGGAGTTTGCCGATGTGCGGACTAAAATCGCAGGCGTCAATGCGGAGATCATCGGCGAAAAGAAAAACCAGGACAAGCTGCTGCGTCCAGGCACGGGTGAGCTGCCGAAGCTGGCGGCTGAAATCGCCCGTGTGCAGGGAGATCTGGATGTCGAGGCGGAGAAGCTGAAGGCCCAGAGAAACAAACTGGCGCAGACACAGGAAGAGATCACACGCAACCAGGAAGAACTTGTCGTCAAAGAGAAGAAGAAGCAGGAGCAGGCTGAGCTCCTCAAGGGACTGCCCCAGGGCATGAAACCGGAAACGATGGCCGAGGACATCCAAAAGCTGAAGAAAGAGAAGCTGGAATTTGAAGCTCAGGCCGAGATCAAGAAGAAGGAAGTGGCCGCCGAAGAAGACAAGGTGGCAGGCATCCAGAAGCGTGTGGACGAGGTGATGCATAAGATCGAAGACCGCCGCAAAAACTTCGAGCGTAACAGCCTGAGCTCACGCGTGGTGGCTGTGAACTACGACTGGGGTTTTGTGATCATCGATGCCGGCAAGAGCGCGGGCCTGACCGAGCAGACCAAGCTGATCGTCACCCGTGGTGCTCAGACCGTGGGCAAAATCAGCATCATGTCCGTTGAGGGCAAGAATTCGATGGCTTCCATCGTGCCGAACGCTGTGGTCAACGGCCAGGTAATCATGCCAGGAGATCGCGTGATCCTCGAAAACCTGGTGCAAAACTGATTGTTCACGCGCATAGGTAGAGCCCTCATGAAGACACGATTGCTCAGCCTTCTGCTTTTGACCGTTATTTCTGCATGCACCCTTTCTTCCTGCGCTTCGGATGAGCCGAAACGCAAGAAAGTGGTGGGACCTGATGGGAGCCAGTACAGCAGTCTGCCCTGGAATCGACCACGGTCCTGGGAAGGCAATGCCAAGTACGGCGGCATGGTTCCGGGGAGCCGCTAGGCTGGGGCCCAAATATTCTGTCCGACTGCCCTGCAACGGAGTGGCCTGATTTGTCTGTGGCAGCTATTGCCTGTTGTTTTCAAATGGAAGAAGGCGCGGCTTGCCTGCCATAGGGGCCGCTGCACCCGCCGGAGCAAACGGCCATTCTTTTCAAGAGACGGTCCGACAAAGTGTGTCGCCTGCGGCGATGCGCTGGAAGCGCTCGAAGCCAGAGGGTAATGACGACGGCGGTTCGGCAGCCGTGGTTTTTAACTGTCCATGGTGGACTGGAGTTGGAGCAATACCTGACGGCTAACAACCGGTCTGTTATGAATGTCGATCAAAGCATTCTAAATGATCCCATGGCCGATTCATGGTGGTGAGTTCCCCTCCCCACGCCATGCATTCTTCAACAAATGCTTTTATCTTTGGGGAACCGCAGCGCAGATGGACTGCTGTAAGGCAGCCCGAAGGACGAGTGAAACACGAGTCAAAAGGCCGGTTTGAGGGGCTGCTGATACCACGCGCCGTTGAGAATGAGACCGGAGGCTGGACCAGCTCTCGAAAATCTTGTCACATTGCCCGGGCGGCGGATCGGCCCCATTGGCTGCGTTAGTCGCTTGCCTGTTATCTTCAAGAACTGGTCTAAAGCCAACCTTGGCGAGAAGAGTGTTGCATGACGGCGTAGGAGGGTCGTGGCGATACTTCGAAGCACGCCGTGCGAAGCATGAAGCCGGCTGTGAGCGTGCTGCAAAGAGCTTGGCATAGGAGAGTCCTCGTGGTCGGGCGGTTTGGCGGAGAAGGCGGTGGGTGTTGGAAAAACGCGCTCGACGCCAAACACGGCCGACCTACGGCCTGAGTGCCAGCCTCGCTTCTGTTTGAAGAAAACATCTCTGCTGCGCCCAGCACACAGACCTGTTTTCAACAGATCATGGGGTCAAAGCTCACGTCGCCTCGAAGTGTCTCCTCACCCGGCCTTTGACTTCGTCTGTCTTCGCTTCGCCACGGCTCCCCGAAGGCAACCCTGAAGCCATGGCATGAGCGGCGGGGAGAGGGGATTTGCTTTGCCGCCCAATGATACCCCGAGCATGAATCAATTTAAAATGCTCCAAGCACCACGGCCTTGCGCCCGATGCAGCGAGCGATTGAAACGGACCCGTTTTCAACAGGCCGTGGCATGACAAGCGCCGGTGAGGCTTGCCGGAGTGCGTGGGCTGCGGACTGCCTCGGACTGAGGAGGCCGGAGTCTTATGAAGCAGGCTCGAGCAGGGCTTCCCCGTCTGCTGCTTTGACGACGCGATAGAAGCAGGTGGGACGCTTGGTGTGGCAGCAGCCGCCGCCATGCTGCTTTACGCGAAGGACCAGGGCGTCCTGGTCACAGTCTGTGCGGATGTCGATGATTTCCTGAAATTCACCGCTGGTGGCGCCTTTGTGCCAGAGCTGGTTGCGGCTGCGGCTCCAGTAAACCGCCTGGCCGAGCTCCAGGGTCATTTTGAGAGACTGCTCGTTCATGTAGGCGAGCATGAGCGGGGCGCCGGTGTCTGCGTCCACCGCCATCGCTGGCATAAGACCGTGCTCATCAAATTTCGGCGCAAAGAGCATGCCTTCTTCAATGGCATGCTTCGAGTCACGGGCGGCAAAAGAAATGGGAGGTGATGCGGACATGGGACGGCCCTATGCTAGCGGCACATCCCCGCGGTGCAACCACGTCATTTTCCAGGAAAGACGGGGAGCACGCTCTTGAGGAGGCCCGTGCCGGCATTGACGCCGTTTTCGATGACGCCCCCGGCTCCGTTGATGATTTTGCCTGGCAATTTGGCGGCGTCTTCACCGAGCACGGGCTTGAGCAAGGTTTCAGCGCCCTTGCCGACGACAGCGCCGGGAGTGTCGAGAAGCAGAGACATGCCGGCCGCGCCGATGAGACGGCTGCTGAGATCTTCCTGCGGGGCGTCGAGGGTGCCTACGACGTGGACGCGGGCCCATTGAAGACCGGGAGGGCCGGCGGGATTGGCGTCAACAAAGACGCGGTTGCCTGCGCCGGGAATGCCGCTCAGGGTCTCGGGGGTGACACCGAGCAGAAAATCGCCCTCGAGTGCACGGCCACGAATGGTGAGGGAGCCTTCGATGCGAAGGAGTCCATTGGACTGAACGATGATGTGGTCAATGTGGAGGAAGTCACCTTTGGGCCGGATGGAGGCGCTGCAGATGTCGAGCACGAGGCGTTTGAACCGATGGGCATTGGTGTAGGTGACGAGCTTGTCGAGAATGGGCAAGCCGGTGAGGGCGGCGTCTTTGAGCGCGACATCGGCCTTCCATGTGAGGGGGGAGGTGCGCGAGCCCGACATTTCAAGATCGCCCTCGACTCTGCCGGAGAGGCGCTGCTTCCACCATTCGTCGAGAAACTCGTCGAGCGGCAGTGCCTTGACGTGTGTGAAGAGCTGCCATGCGCCGGTCTGGTATTTCAGGGAGCCGCGCAGGGTAGCCTGGGAAGCCTGCTTCCAACGCAGGGTGGCATCGCTGACCTGAAACTGGCTTTCGCCGGCGCGAAGGGTGGCCTTGGTGAGATCAAACTGGAGCGGCTCTTTCTGCTGCGGAGCCTGAATGGGGGTCTGCAATCTGCCGCCGCTGAGCCTGGCCGACGCGGAAACCTCTCCGCTGCGCCAGGCGCCGAGGCTGAGCTGTGCTTCGGCTATCCGCCAGCCTTCCTGCTCAAAGGTGAAGCGGTGAACCTCGAAGCCGCTGATGAGGGTCTGGCTGGGGATGTAACGGCGGAGGAAAGAAGGGATGCCGTCGTCGCTGTCATCAAAGGCGGCGGTGGTGGCCGCGGGTGGAGCGCCGGCGGTGGGAGCCGTGGTGTGGCGCAGTGAGAGGTCGTCGGCTCCTGAATTCTGGATGCTCCATTTTCCATGCCGAATGGCACCGAAGTCGAGGGAGGCGTGCAAGCCTCCGGCATCCAGATTCCACGCAGGACTGGTGAGAGAGAGATCGGCCACGGTGACGGTGTCGTCATTCCAGACGAGCGGTGCGATGCGGGCGCTGCCGTCCATGCGAGCTGCGAGCATGTCCTGAGCCTTGAGGCGAAAATCATCCTTCTGCAAGTAGGTGCGGATGTAGCCGGTGACGAGCGAGGGCGCCAGCAGCACCAGAACGACAGCGCTGACGAGGAACAATGCCGCCAGCCACCAGAGCCACCTGAACGAGGAGGAATAGGGACGTTTGCCCGGTCGGGTACGGCGTTGCATTTTGGTGGCGGTTTGAATTTTTTCGTCGCCAGGGCATGAGTCCCCGGCCTAGTGTCGGGCACTTATTTAACCTGTATGCTCAAAGCACTCAACGTTTGTCTTGAAGTCGAAGCTCCGCAGGACTCGGAGAGCGGCACGCTGCATCTTCTCCGGGAAGTAAGCTTCAACGTGCCGCCTGCGCACCTGGTGGCGATCGTGGGCCCGTCCGGCTGTGGCAAGACGACGCTGCTGAAGGTGATCACGGGCATCCTGCAGCAGAGCTCCGGGGAGCTGCTGTGGGACGGAAGAAACCTGAGCGATGAAGAGGACCTGCACCCTGGAGACCTGGGATATGTGCCCCAGTTTAGCGTGGCGTACGATCTTCTGACGGTAGAAGAAAGCATCGCGAGCGCGATGGTGCTGCGCACGCAGCTGTCGCAGACGGAAGATTTCATACCGGCGCTGGACCACATCCTGGAGGTGACCGGGCTGACCCACCTCTCAGACCGCCAGGTGAAGGTGCTGTCCGGAGGGCAGAAACGACGCCTGGGGCTGGCGCTGGAGCTGGTGACCGACCCCTGCCTGCTGCTGTGTGACGAGGTGACGAGCGGACTGGACCCGAAGTCTGAAAACGAGATCACCAACCTGCTGCGCGAGCTTTCGCGCGGGCACCCGAAGCGTGTGGTGGTCAATGTGACGCACAGCCTGGCGAGCCTGGATGCGTATGACAGCGTGATGGTGATGTACCAGGGAGTGCTGACGTACCATGGACCGCCGAAGGCGATGATGCACTACTTTGCCGCCGAGCACCCGGAGGAGGTCTACCTGAAGCTGACGGAGCGGAAGGCCGGCGACTGGCATGAGTCGTGGGAGAAGCATCAGAAGACCTATTACGAGCGACATGGCTTTGACGGGAAGCGGGCGCTGCCAGAAAAGGAGGCGGCAAAGAGCAGCGGGCCGTCGAAGACCTATGTGCGTGAAGAACGGACGGTGGCAAAGCCCGAGCCTGTGGAGACTCATGAGCACCATGATCTGCCGCCGGTGGAAACGCCGTCGATGATGACGCAGCTTTTCGAACTGCTGAGGCGGCGCTGGACGATCTTCCGAAGGGACAAGGCGCAGGTGTGGCTGCACCTGGCGATGCTGCTGGGGTTTCCGCTGCTGGTGGTCATTTTTGCGCTGGACGGGATCAAGCCGCTGCGCGCGCTCTCGACGCACCAGGATGACAACATCCAGCAGGAGTATCAGCAGATGAAACAGCACCAGGAGGAGCAGCTGAAAGCGGGGGGGCTGGTCTCCGGGCTGATCATGCTGCAGGTGGTGCTGGTGACGCTGATGGCGAGCAACAACGCGGCGCGGGAGATTGCCTCTGAGCGGCTGATCCTGGAGCGAGAGAAGCTGGGGGGACTGCACCCGTTTGCGTACATCGGGAGCAAGGTGATCTTCCTGGGCATGTTCGTGCTGGCACAGAGCTTATGGATGGGGTTCTTCGTGGACATGGTGACCGGAGGGCTGCCAGGAGACCTGGCAACGAAGCTGGTGCTGCTGGTCCTGGCGTCTGCGGCGATGACCAGCGTGTGCCTGGGCATCTCCGCGATGAGCAAGACGCCGGAAAAGGCGACGATCCTGTGCATCTACCTGGTGGGCTTTCAGCTTCCGCTGTCTGGCGCCGTGCTGACCCTGCCTAACTGGCTGGAGAACTGGGTGCAGCCGCTGGTGGTGGCGTTCTGGAGCTGGAGCGGGAGCCTGAGCAGCATGCGCAGCACGGCCTTTTATGACGCGGTGAAGCAGGTCACCTCAACCGACCTGATCAGCCCGGCCATCGCCGGATTTGTGCTGTTTGTGCATGTGCTGGTCGGGCTGGGCATGTGCTTCATCGGCGTGCAACGGAGCCAGTGGGACTCGTGAGGGAGTTTACGGTCGTTGACCGTGGTTGACGATTGTTGACGGTGGTTTTTGAACTGGCGAAATGTGCCCGTCGTCCCCCTCACCCCGCCGCTTTGAATGCGCTAATGAGGCAGGCCGAAGAGATAATAAGCGGCGCAAAGCAGGGCGAGCACGAGGGTGCAGGTGTTGAGTTCGCGTGCGCGGCCTGAGGCGAACTTTAGGACTGGATGTACGACGAGGCCGGCGGTGAGACCGTTGGCGATGTTGCAGGTGAAGAGCATCATCACGATGGTGACGAAGGCGGGGACCCACTCGGTGAGATCCTCGAAATCGATGCGGCGCACGGAGCCGGTCATCAACACGCCGACGGCGATCAAGGCCGGGCCGTAAGCGAAGCGGAGCTGCTGCAGGGGCTCGATCAG
Source organism: Prosthecobacter fluviatilis (assembly GCF_042655725.1). Lineage (GTDB taxonomy): Bacteria > Verrucomicrobiota > Verrucomicrobiia > Verrucomicrobiales > Verrucomicrobiaceae > Prosthecobacter > Prosthecobacter fluviatilis. Next base: position 168,896 of record NZ_JBHSMQ010000011.1, on the reverse strand, counting down.
GGGGATGAAAAACAATGAGAGGGCAAACAGGGCTGCCGTGACGAGCGAGGCGAGGCCGGTGCGTGCGCCTGAGCTGATGCCGGTGGCGGACTCGATGTAGGCACCGCTGGTGGAAGTACCGACAAGCCCGCTGAACATGCAGGTGAGCGCATCGACGAGCATGGGCTTCTCAACCTGGGGGAAATTGCCTTTTTCATCCAGCAGATTCGCTGCGGCCCCGAGGCCGGTGAGTGTGCCGAGGGTGTCGAGAAAACTCATCAGGAAGAGGGTGAGCAGCACGGGGAGGAAACTGAGCTGGAGAACGCCGGCGATGTCCAGTTTGAAGGCGATGCGGCTGAGATCGTACTCACCGGTGAAGGGCAGCGCAGCGATGGCTGTAGGCGCATGGCCGAAGCCAAGGAGACCACCGACAAGCGCCGTGATGACGATGCCGATGAGGAGCGCGCCGCGTACTTTGCGAATCATGAGCATGGTCATGAGCAGGAAGCCGCCGAGAGCGAGGAGGACCTGGGGATCCCGGAGGTTGCCGATTTTGACCGGGAGTGCGGGGGCGAGGAGCAGGCCGTGGGCGTCTGCCTGCAAAGCCTGGGGAGGCATGCCGGTGACAAAGCTGGTGATGACGCCGGTTTCATACAGGCCGATGAAGGCGAGGAACAGACCGATGCCGACGGCAAAGCTGTGCTTGAGGCCTGCTGGAATGGAATTCGCCAGCCAGCCACGTATGCCGAGGAGGGTGATGACGAGAAACAGCGCGCCACTGACAAACACCGCGCCGAGGCGCTGCTCCCAGCCAATGCCCAATGAAGCGAGACCAAAGGCGATAAAGGCATTTTCCCCCATGTAGGGTGCGACTGCGATGGGGCGGTTGGCGATCAGGGCCATGAGCAGACAGCCCACCGCCGCCGTCAAAATGGTGGCCACGGTGCCGGGGCCCGCAGGGATGCCGGCGAAGGAGAGGATGGCCGGATTGACCACCATGATGTAGGCCATGGTGGTGAAAGTGGTCACGCCGCCGAGGACCTCGGTGCGGACGGACGAGCCATGCTGATGCAGCTTGAAGAAAGCATTCATGCCGGAATGGAGAGGAGCGCGGAAGGAAGGGCCTGCAATTTGATTCGGCAGAGCGGCCGGGCCTGAATTTGTGAGCAATTCGCCACCGGGGACCAACGTTGAAAGCGGTCCATGAAGTCCCTGCTGCTTTTTTCACTCTGCGTCATTCTGCCTTCAGCCCTGTGGGGGAAACCCAATGTGGTGCTCTTTCTGGTGGATGACATGGGCTGGATGGACAGCGGGGTGTATGGCTCAAAATATTATGAGACGCCCAACATCGACACGTTCGCGACGCGGGCGATGCGGTTTACGAATGCGTATGCGCAGCCGCTGTGCTCGCCGACGCGAGGGAGCATCCTGAGCGGGCAGTACACGGCAAGGCATGGCATCACAACAGCGAGCGGGCACCAGCCACCGCAGGAGGCGGGGCATGTGTTTCTGCCCAAAACTGCACCTGCGACAGCACCGATGCTGCTGCCGGAGAGCAAGAACTACCTGGAGCCTGCACAGATCACGCTGGCGGAGACTTTGAAGGGGGCGGGCTATCGCACGGCGCATATCGGCAAATGGCACCTGGGCCTGACGCAGCCGTACTGGCCGGAGCAGCAGGGCTTTGATGTGGCGTTTCACTGCCACCCAGACCCGGGGCCTCCTGGGGAATATTTTTCACCGTATGGGGTGCTGCCTGAGGGCAAGCCCGGCGGCAAGACGAAAGTGGGAACGATCACGGACGGGCCGCAGGGGGAGTATATTGTGGACCGGCAGGCAGCGGAGGCGGTGAAGTTCATTGAGGGAAGCAAGGGCGGCCCGTTTTTCCTCAACCTGTGGTGCTATGGCGTGCATGGGCCATGGGGCCACAAGGTGGAATATACGAAGTACTTTGCAGCGAAAAAAGATCCGAGCGGGCGGCAGGGAAATCCGATCATGGCGTCGATGCTGAAGAGCGTGGACGAGTGCTTTGGGCGCATCCTGGCGGAACTGGAGAAGCAGGGAGTCGCGGACAACACGATCATCATTTTCACTTCCGACAACGGTGGCAATGCGCACAGCAATGTGCCGGGCACCGGGAAAACAGAGGCGGCGGAGAAGAACAAGGGCGCGTTTCTGGCTGACTGGCGCAAGTGGGCGGGAAACCAACCGCCGACGATGAACACACCGCTGCGCGATGGGAAAGGCACGCTGTATGAAGGCGGCACTCGTGTGCCGATGATGTGGGCCTGGGCGGGCAAGATCAAGCCTGGGAGCCTGAGCGAGGCCATTGTAGGGCCGATCGACATTTACCCGACGGTGATCGACCTCCTCGGGATTGAGAAGCCGGAGCGACAGACTTTTGATGGCGTGAGTTATGCGAAGGTCTTGAAAGGTGAAGGCGAGCTGAAGCGCGAGGCCTACTTCAACTACCATCCGCACGGGGGAGCGAACCGTGCCGGTGGTGTGTGGGTGCGCCGCGGAGATTTCAAGCTGCTAAGATGGTTTGGGAATCCCTGCACGCACGAGCTTTACAACCTGCGAGAAGACCTGGGTGAAGAGCATGACCTTGCGATGGAGATGCCTGACAAGGTGAAGGAGCTGGATGCGCTGATTGACGGATTTTTGAATGACACCGGCGCGAGCTACCCGCGAGCGAACCCTGCCTACAAGCCTGCGACGGGCAAGGCGCCTGCGGCAAAGACCGACCCTCTCGACAACTGGAAAGAGCGCCAGTGCAAGGCCACGGTGAGCGCGGGCATTCTGACGATGAAGGGCACCGGAAAACCCGGCACCGGCTTTCTGGGGCATGGGATGGCCAGGCTCAACGGACCAGCGACGGTGAAAATACGCGTGAGGAGCGAGAAGGGCGGAGCGGGGAAGATCGACTCCCTGCCCCATGCGCCGGCTGATGCCGGGGTGGTTCATTCCTACGCACTGGAAGTGAAAGCCGGGGAGTGGCAGGATGTGAAGATTGAAATCAAACAGAAGGGACCGCTGGGGACGCTGCGTATCTACCTGCCCGATGCCGAGATTGACTCGATCGAAGTCGTGCCAGCCGAAGGCAAGGGGCAGCGCTGGGATTTTTGAACACACCCTTTCTTCACCATGATCCGTCACACCGTCGCCTTTCGTCTCAAGCATGCTCCTGGCTCAAACGCGGAGCGGGATTTTTTAACGGCCGCCTGCGAGCTGGCGAAGATCGAGGGGGTGCAGAAGTTTGAGTGTCTGCGGCAGACCAGTGTGAAGAACAGCTTCACCTTTGGTCTTTCGATGGAGTTTGCGGATGCCGCGGCCTATGCGTTTTACAGCGACCACCCCGAGCACACGGCGTTTGTGAAGGAGAGATGGATTCCTGAAGTCGAGGATTTCATGGAGCTGGACTACACGGCACACAAGCCGTGAGGCCGGGCCAAGGCGGATGATGCTGCGAAAGATCGCCAGACAAAAAAAGCGCCGCGCCTGGCGTGCACCGGGCGCGGCGTGAGGAATGCAGGAATGAATCAGGCGCTGATGTGCTTGGAGACCAGCTTGGTCATCTCAAACATCGTCACCGTCTTCTTGCCGCCGAACACCGCCTTCAATGTCTCGTCGGCATTGATGTTGCGCTTGTTCTTCGCGTCCTGGAGACCGTTCTTCTTGATGTAGTCCCAGAGCTTTTTGGTGATCTGACCACGAGGAGCAGGCTTGGTACCGACGACGGCTCCGAGGATCGCGTCTGGCTGCACCGGCTTCATGAGGGCAGGATTGGGTTTCCGTTTTGCTTTGGCAGCTTTCTTGGCTGCCGGTGCTTTGGCAGCCTTCTTTGCTGCTGGTGCTTTGGCAGCCTTCTTGGCTGCTGGTTTTGCGTTGGTTGCTTTCTTGGCCATAGTGTTGTTGGCGGCGGTTGCCGTGTGAGGAGGTTATGAGAGCGCCCGGCGGAGCGTCAACGCAAATTTCATCAATATTTGAGGTTGTTTCCCTGCGTACAGGCACTCAGAAGCGCAAGCAAATGCCGTGCCTCGGAGGCCTGTGAGAACCCGTTCATGCCGCCCGATTTGAGCGGCGCAAGTGCTGCGAAAACGGCTAGACCTTTGCCCGACTTTCCACCCACTGAACCGCATAGCGGACGAGAGCGGCGCCGTCGCTCATGCCGAGCTTTTCCTTGATGTGGGCGCGATGGGCCTCAACGGTTCTGGCGCTGATGCTGAGCTGGGAGGCGATGATCTTGGTGGCGACCCCTTTGCCAATGAGCGCGAGGATTTCGAGTTCGCGATCCGTGAGGGCGTCCATGCCCGTGGCCTTGGAGCGTGTGGCGCCGGTGACCTGCTCAAGCATGCGGGCGTTCAAAGCTTCGCTGACATAGAGGCCGCCGCTGATGATTTTGTGAATGGCCGCGACGAGGTGGTCTGCGGCCTCCTCCTTCATGACGTAACCACGGGCGCCGGCGCGAAGGGAGCGCTCGCCGTAGAGCGTCTCATCGTGCATGGAGAGGACGATGCACTGAGTGGAGGGATGGAGGGCACGGATGTCCTTGACGAGCTCGAGGCCGTTTTTGTCCGGAAGGGTCAGGTCAACGACGGCGAGATCCGGCCTGAGCTTGGCGACGACATCGAGGCCTTCGCGGGCACTGCCCGCCTCACCGATGACATCAAGCCCGTCCTCCGCACGAATCAACTGCGCGAGGCCGTGGCGCATGATGGGATGATCGTCGATGAGGACGATGCGCTTCACAGATTTTTCGCTGGTGCGGGTACGCTGCATGTGACCTGGGTGCCGCCGCCATGACGGGGCTCGATTTTGAGAGTGCCCCCCATCATTTGAGCGCGATGGCTCATGGTCAAGAGCCCCATGCCAGTTCCTTTGGCGGGTGACTGGGGAATGCCGATGCCGTTGTCGCGGATGGTGAGGACGATGCTGCCGCTCTGGCGTGCGAGATGGATGTCCAGCCGGCGGGCCTGGCCGTGCTTGACGGCATTGGAAACAGCCTCCTGGGCGATGCGGAAGAGCTGCACGGAGATCTTGTTGTCATTCACCTGCACAGGATTGTCGTAACGAAAATCACAAGCCACCTCAAAAGCCCTGGCGGTGCCGGAGGCGAGCTCCTCCAGGGCGGCCATGAGACCGCCGGAGTCGATGACCACAGGCATGAGTCCGCGGGATGTCTCGCGCGCACGTGTGTTGGCCTTGCTGACGAGCTGGACAATTTCGGCCAGGCTGTCGGCCTCGGCGCTGCCGGCCTTGGAGAGGTTTTTCTGCGCCACCTTGGCGAGGCAGCCGATGGCGGCGAGCTGCTGGCAGAGGTCATCGTGAATGTCCTGGCCGATGCGCGCCTGCTCCTCCTCGCTGATGTGGAGGATCTTGTCCTCAAGCGCCTTGCGTTCGGTGAGGTCGCGGATGATGCCAGTAAAAATGCGGCGCCCGCTGGGCAGCACGGCCTCGCCGACGGAGAGGTCGATGGGGAAGACGGAGCCGTCCTTGCGCTGGCCTAGGACCTCACGACCGATGCCGATGATGCGCTTCACTCCGGTGTGCAAATAGCTCCTCACGTAGCCGTCGTGCCGGTCACGATAGGGCTGGGGCATGAGGATGCTGATGTTCTGGCCGATGAGCTCGGAGCGCTGGTAGCCGAAGAGACGCTCCGTGGCGGTGTTGGCTGTCTCGATGATGCAGGTGGCGCCGATCGTGATGATGGCGTTGACGGCAGTCTCAACGATGGCGCTGGAGATCTGCTCGCTGGCCTGAAGCGCGGCCTGCAACTCGGCGATGCTGGGCTGCTCAGGCGCTGATCCCTTCATGGTCATAGGTTCAATCAGGGGCGATCACGAAGCCGTCAGGCTTGACGGCGAGAATCGAGCATGGGGCATGCTGGACGATTTTTTCAGCCGTCGTGCCGATGAGCATCTCGCGCAGGCCGGTTTTGCCATTGGTGCCGAGGACGACGAGGGTGGCATGAGTCTCGTTGACATGATCGAGAATGGCCTCGCGGATGTTGACGCGCTCCGTGACGTGCTGGGCAACCTTTACCTCACCCGCCTGACGGGTGAGAGGCTCGAGGAAGACGGCCAGGTCCTTACGCCAGTTTGTGACCGCTTCAGGATCATAGGTGGCGGGCAGGGAGGGTGCAAAGCCGCCGTAGTCGAGCGACATGGCGAGGGCGCTTTGAAAGACATGAAGGCAGTCGAGAGCGCCGCCGTCCTGCTGAGCGATGTGGAGGGCGCACTGAACCGCCTTGGCGGAGTTTTCGGAAAAGTCGACACAGGCGACGATCTGCTTGAAGGGCCCCTGGGCATCTTCGCGGACGACGAGCACATCCACGGGGGCCTTGCGGACACACTTGGCGGTGATGACGCCGATGCGGTGAGGCTCATTGCGCGAGCCTTTGGCGCCCATGACGAGCAGGTCGGCACTGTGGGCGCGGCAGGCTTCGACGAGTTCGGTGAAGGGATTGCCGATGCGCACCTCAGCGTTCACTGCGGCGCCGACTTCGGCGTCGTCCACAAACTTTTTGAGCCGCTCCACCCATTCGGCACGAACGGTGGCCTGATCTGCGGAGAGGGCGTTTTTAAGCTCATGGACGAGGAATTCATCCATGACATGCACGACGGTGATAGCGGCACCGTCCAGAGATGCACGATGCACGGCCTCCCGGAGCGCGATACGACAGGAAGGGGTGAAGTCGATGGCGGCGATGACGTGGTGAAGCTTTTTCATGGCGTGAGTGATTTGAGGTTATTTCACCATAGCCTCTTGGAAAATGCAATGCCGCGCCGTGATTGCGGCGTACTGGGCGGAGCTTGCGCTCAGAGCCCTGCCTCCTCCTGAGCCTGCTCGACGGCGGCCTCGAGCGTCCAGAGAGTTTTGTCGAAGCTCTTCTGGCGTGCGCGGAACTGGGCCTCGTCGGTGATGGCCGTGAGAGTCTGCAACTCATTGACAGCAAAGGCATGATGCTGCTCGAGCGCGGAGACGCGTGTCTTGAAGTAGTCGCGGCCGCCCTGGTCCTTGAGGACATCGATGTCGGCCTTCCAACGGGTGAGTGCGGTGCCGGCCTGGCTGAGATATTCTTCGCGGCTGGTGGTGAGATGGTCCTTGGCTTTTTTGAACCACTCGCGGCCTTTGACCTCCCCCTGCTCCTTCACTTTGGAGAATTCGTTTTTCAGTTTTTCAGCAGCGCGCCGAAGCTGGTCGTTGAGGCTGTCCTCGGCATGGAGCGAGTGAAAGCAAAGGCTGAGAGCGAGGCAGGTGAGGATGGCATTTTTCATGATCGTCGAGGGATACGGCTGGATGCCGCCAACCATGCATGCTCTTTTCCTTGGCGAAAGAATTTCCAACCAGCTCCGTCAACTTCAGGCCCATGATCCGCACGACCGCCCTCACCGCCCTGTCCATTTCCCTGCTGACTGTTCTTTCGAGCGCCGAGCCAGCCACGAAGCCCGTCTTCTGGCCTGGGAAGGGAGGCCCGACGCAAGACAGCATCGTGCCGGCGGCCGATGTGGCGCGCATTCCCCTGGAGTGGGACAGCGCCTCCGGGAAAAACATTGTGTGGCGCACGCCGCTGGAAGGCCAGGGCCACTCCTCTCCGGTGATCGGGGGGGACATGATCTGGTTCACCTCCGCCACTGCGGACGGCAAGAAGCAGTTTGTGTATGGCATTGACCGTCACAGCGGGAAGATCGTGCATCATGAGGTGGTGTTTGAAAACGCGGCTCCGGAAGATCTTGGCAATCCCGTCAACAATTACGCGGCGCCGTCACCGGTGCTGGAGGAGGATGCGCTGTATGTGCACTTTGGCACGTACGGCACGGCGCGCCTTGATCCTGCGACGGGCAAGAAAGTGTGGGAGCGCCGCGACATCAATGTGCGCCACTTTCGCGGGCCGGGCTCATCGCCAATCATTTACGGAAATCTGATCATCCTGACGTTTGACGGCATTGACCAGCAGTTTGTCACGGCGCTGGACAAGAAGACGGGCAAGAGCGTCTGGAAAACCGCCCGTACGACAGACTACGGCGACCTGGACAAAGAAGGCAAGCCGACCCGGGATGGCGACATGCGCAAGGCCTTCCATACGCCGGGGGTGTTTGAGATGGGGGGCAAGGAGGTGCTTGTTTCCATCGGCTCGCGCGCGGCCTTTGGCTATGAGGTTTCCACGGGCAAGGAACTCTGGACGATCCGCCACGGTGGATTCAACGCGGCCATTCCACCGCTGCGTTTTGAGGACATGCTGATCCTGAACACCGGCGCTGAAAGGGCCCACACCGTCTGCGTCCGCATTGATGACAAAATGAGCGGGGACATCACCGAGAGTCACGTGCTGTGGGATCGGGAGAAGCGGAATGCCAGCGAGGCTGCCTCGGTGCTGGTGAATGGCATCCTTTACCAGACCACGCGTGGGGGCATCGTGAGTGCGGTGGAGGTGAAGTCTGGCAAGGACCTCTGGGATGACCGGCTGGCGGGCAAGCACGTCCCTGCCCCGCTGGTGCTGGGAGACAAACTGCTGTTTTGCAATGACCGGGGGGAGTGCTTTCTGGTGCGCGCCTCGCCGGAAAAGTTTGAGATCACCGGCCAGAACCAGCTTGGCGAGGCGATCACGGCTTCTCCGGCAGTTGCGGATGGTGCCTTGTTTATCCGCAGCAGCGGAGCCCTCTACAAGATCGCCACCAAGTGAGAAGATGAGCGGTCAGGCGAGGTCGGCTGACCATGCGATGTAAATACAGGCGGTAACAGCGAGCACTCTAAAACGCATGCAAGGGAGCGCTTCTTTCACTGCGCATGCAGCGTAGGAGAAAAATCCTCCTGCGTTCACAAAAGCGTCGCAAAGAGACCAAAGATGTGCTAGGGTAGAGGTCCATATGCCTACCACCACACCGACACGTAAGACACGCTTCTCCCGCCGAGTCCCTGATCATGTCACTGACGAGCTAGTCAATGTCCTCTCCAAACCGGAGACTTATGAGTTCAACACACTGTTTGGGCTGGTGTACGACAATCTCAAGCTGAAAAATGCAGTGAGCGGTGGTGAAGAGATGCTGCGCCTGCGCTCGTATGAGAAGCTGCAGAACCTCGTGAGCCGCGGCCTTTGCGCCAAGGTGGGCAAGACTTACCGTGGCCTTGACGGCCTGCGTGCCGCCCACAATGCGGCGATCGCAGCCCGCAGCGCCGCCGTCGTGGCCCGCACCACGGCTGCCGCAGCTGCCCGGAGCTAATCCGCCCCCCTCCCCCTTCTGGGCCGCCCTGCGATAAGCAGAGCGGCCCTTTTTGTTTCAGGGTTTGACGCTGCGCCGCCTCTCGCTAACCATTCGGCATCATTCACCCCCATGTTTGAGAATTACATCCCAGTCCTGCTCCAGATTGTCATCGCCGGTGGTTTTGCCGCGGTGACCCTGATCGCCTCAGCGCTCCTCGGCAAATCGGCCAAGCGAAACGCGATCAAAGACTCCGCCTACGAGTGCGGGATGCTTCCCGTGGGAGACAGCCAGCCGCGTTTCAGCGTGAAGTTTTACATCGTGGCGATGCTCTTCGTGCTGTTCGACATCGAAGTCGTCTTTCTGTATCCCTGGGCCATCATTTACAAGGACTACCTCGCTGCCGTAGGCGGAGGTGCATCGATCCTTGCTGTCGCCGCCGGCTTCGCGTCCATCCTGCTGGTGGCGTTTGGTTACGCCTGGAAGAAGGGCGTGCTGGACTGGAAGTCCTAGTCTGCCCGCCCCAAGGACCCTTCTGCTTTCATGATCGCGTACCTCAGCCTGTTTCAGCTCAAGCCTCAGGTGACGGAGGAAAAACTGGAGCAGATGATGTCCCAGACGCGGGTGACACTGCTGCGCATACCGGAGGTGCTGACGGTCAAAACGGGCAAGCGCGTGAATCCGTCTGACCCTTACCCGTGGTTTGTGTATCTGGAGGTTGAGACGATGGACAAACTGGCGATCTGCCAGGATGACCCACACTACTTCAAATTCCGTGAGGAAGTGCTGAAGCCGAACATCTCCGAGCAGGAGAGCACGGCGTTTGAGATGGAGCCGCGCAAGGATGTGAAGTATTCGTAGGGTGTCATGGAAAGTTCGATGTGCAGGCAGGAGTGCCTGCATCACTTCCCTGCTTGCGGTGCCAGATGACCAGTGAGGTCACCTGCATAGCCTGCCAGCTCCAGGAAAGCACGGCCTGTGGTCTGGCCGTGTGGGTCAAGGACATCGCAGGCACCTTCCCAGTAGGGCAGCCGAGTGATGCCGCCGTCCTGCTCCTGATCTGGGGCCAGAGGCTTGAGTTCGAATGATTCGCCTTCAAAGCGGAGGCGGATCTGAGTGGGATACTGAGCGCCATTGCGGGGGCTTTTCCATGTACCGAGGACTTCCCAGGAAAAGGCGTCGCGTGCGAGGTGGCGGACCTTCCCATTGAGATCAATCACGGCGAGTGTCGAAGCTGGATCTGAGGAACCGTCTTTCCGGCGCATGCGATAGACCATGATCTCGCGGCCGTCCTTGAGCTGAAGAGCGGCCCAATCCCAACCCACCTGCCCTGCCTCCAACTGGCTGCTGCTGAACTCGTGGTCCATCCATGCCTCGCCGGTCACGGCATGCTCTGTGGTGCCGAGCTTGACGGTGCCGGTGGTCTTCAGGCGTGGCCATGTGAGGTAGTGGCTGGCGGCTGTTGCGGAAGCGCCTTTGCGGGAGACGCCGTCTTTACCAAAGATGACGAGGGGTTTGACGGCTTCGAGTTCGAACTGGAGCAGGGCCTCTCCATTCACTGTCGCGGCGATGTGGAGGTGCTGAGTTGCTTCATCGAGTCTGAGAGACCAGTTGCCATTGCGCACGGCGAGGGTCGTCTCGGAGGAGGCGGCATCCCAGCCTGCGCGGTTCAGACGTTCCTCATGCAGGAAGCGGCCTGTGCGGGCATCCAGCAACGCCGTGTGGGCGAGATGCAGGTGAAGAGTCTGGCCGTCCGTGCGCCGGGCCTGACGAAAGAAGGTGACCTGAAAGCCGAAGCGATGGCCGTCTTTGGAGTCGAGATGGCCGGTGACGTACCACCACTCGGTGCGAAATTCAGGATGGCTGCCGTGATCGCGAGGGAAGGCGAAGACTTTGCCTGGCTGGGGGAGTACGAAGCCGTCTGCGGTGGTCTGCGCATGCAGCCATGACGTGAGCAGGAGGAAGAAAAGGAGGGTGTACTTCATGTCATTCCTCGGTGTGTTCTGCAGGCAGGAGAGCGGCCCAGCGTCCGACCATGGCGGCCACCAGCATGCCGGTGACAACCACCGCAGCGCCGAGCACGGCGAGATGCCACCAGACGGCGTGGAACTGCAGGGTCCAGCCGAAGCATTGCTTATTGATGCGATAGACGAGGAGCCAGCCGAGCCAGAGGCCTGCGGCGATGCCGGTGAAGGCACCTGCGCATGCGACGCCGAGGCCTTCGAGTGCGGCTGACCTGGCGATCTCCCGGCGCGACATGCCGAGAGAATGCAGCGTGGCCAGCACGGCGCGGCGTTCGAGCAGGAGGCTCGTCAGCGCGAGGCCAAGACCGACCACGGCAACGATGACACCGATGACCTCCAGGGCATGAGTCACGGAGAAGGTCTGGCGGAAAATGCGCAGGGCTTCGCGACGGAGGTGGGTATTGGTGAAGACGCTGAGTCCGGGCTGCTTGGCTTCGATGCGGCTGCGCACGCTTTCGGCATCCACGCCAGATTTGAGCATGAGGGCCACGCGCCAGGCTTCGTCGGTTTCAAACCAGGAACGGAAGACTTCCGAGGGCAAGGTGAGGGAGCCGCGCTCGTTGCCGTATTCCGCATTCATTGCCACGACGCGCACTTGGTGACCTGCGAGGTCGATGACATCGCCGACATGCGTGGAGAAGCGTTCGCTCCAGCTTTCGCTGATGATGGCGGGGGTGATGGACTCGTCGGTCTTCCACCACTCCTGGTGCTGCGGGGCCTGCACCCAGGCGTAGAGATCATGCTTGTGCGCAAAGACGGGATTAGTGCCGAGGACAAGCACTTCGCCGCCCTGCCAGAGCAGTGTCTTTGCCTGTACGAAGGCCAGCTCTGCGACTCCGGGTTCCTTACCCAGCTCTGCGACTTTTTTTTGTGTGATGGCGTGGGTGGAGGATGCGCTCTGGGCCCCTGCACTGCTGACGTAGATATCGGCCTTCATCGTGCGATCAATCCAGCCGCGCATGGTGTGATCGAAGCTCGCGACCATGACGGCCATGCCGGTGGTCATGGCCACGGCGCTCGCGAGTGCTGCGACGGCGAAGCGATGGCGCACGGTGGGGCGGCGGAGATGGGAGAGAGCGATGCGCCAGACGGCGGACAGGGCTTTCCTGCGCGCGACGAAGCGCAAGATGGTGCTCGCCGCAAGTCCGGCACCTACGAGCCAGAGCAAAGCGGCAGAGTAGCCAGCAAGCGGGAGGCGCGTGCCGTTTTCAAAGCGGAGCACGGGGAGTTGTGCGAGGAGAAGTGCTGCCAGCAGCATGGCCCAGCCGATCCATTCGGTGCGCCATAGGCTGCCGCCTTCGAAGGGCATGGCATGGTTTCCAAGCATGTGTGCCGGAGGGGTACATGCGGCCATGCGGGCGGGCCACCATGCGGCGATGAGACTTGCGAGGATGGAGATGGAAAGGGCGAGCAAAGCCTCCGACACGCTCAGCGAGGCCTGCTGCTCGCTGGTGGCGCCATAGAGCGCGTTCATGGTCTTGGTGACACCGCCCACGGCAGCCTGAGCGCCAAGCCAGCCGAGGAGCACGCCCAGAGCGCCGCCGCAGAGGCCGAGCAAAGCCGCCTCGAGCAGAAAGGCGATCTGGATGGCGCGGTCTGTGACGCCGAGTGATTTCAAGATGCCGATCTCATTGCGACGTCTGAGCACGACGCCGTCCAGTGCCTGGAAGATGAGATAGCCGCCGACCAGCAGAGCGAGCAGCGAGAGGATGGTCAAATTTAGACGGAAAGCCTGAGTCATGGTGCCTGCGAGCTGGCGACGGTCCGAACCGCCACGCACCTGCCAGTGAGCCTTGAGCAGAGCGCCGGTTTCTTCGCGCAAATTGGGGAACAGGGTGCTGTCTTGTGAAAGAACTTCGACCCGATCTAAGCGATCTCCGCGCTGCAAGACAGACTGTGCTTCGGGCAGGTCCATCAGGAGGAGATGAGCCGGGAGACTCGGGACGCCTGGCACTTCGGGAACCACGCCGGCGACCTGCAGAGTGATGACGCGGTCATCGACGATGAGGCGCAGTTCTTCGCCTGCTTTGGCGCCGAGTTTTGGACTGACGTAAACTCCTGCATGGATCGACTGCATGTTTGAATCTCCGAGTCCTGCGGGGGCTTGGCCACGAAGATTGAGCAGGGCGATGAAATCCACGCCGAGGAGACGCCAGGTGGCACGCGAACCGATTTCGCCGTTACCTTTGTCCGATGCGGGGGTGACTGTCTCCTCCACCACGGAGAGAAGGCTTACGGGGCGTGGGCCGAGCGTCTCACGCATGCTGCGCAGATCGGATTCATGGAGGGAGCCGGTGAGCGCCTGCACCGTCCAGTCAGGCTGACGGGTGACGCCATCGGTGAAGGTTTCGAAGCCTGAGAGAGCAGCATTGCTGGCGAGGCGTACGGCAAGATAGACGCTGGAGCCAAGCGCCAGAATGAGCGTGAGGGCGAGCTGCTGCCTGAAAGCGAGCCGCCAGTGGCGCAAGGCGCAGCGCCGCAGGATGAGAAGCACCGTGCTCATGCGCCTTCGACGATCTGGCCGTCCTGCATGCGCAGCACGCGCTGGCAATGTTTCACGGCGTCCGGACTGTGGGTGACAAGGAGGAGGGCGGCCAGGGTTTCCTGCACGATTTCCGCCAGAAGATCGAGAACCTGCGCGCCGGTGGCGGTGTCGAGGCTGCCGGTGGGTTCATCGGCCAAGATCAGGGATGGGCGATGAACCACGGCACGGGCAATGGCGACGCGCTGCATTTCGCCGCCGGACAACTGGCCTGGCAACGCGACAGCGCGGTGAGCAATGCCCACGCGTTCCAGGAGCTGGCGCACGCGTGTTTCGCGCTCGTGGGTGGGGACGCGGAGAAGCTGCAAGGGGAGCTCGATGTTTTCTGCTGCACTGAGTGTGGGCAGAAGGTGATAAAACTGGAAGACGGTGCCGATGTGACGGCGGCGCAGGTGGGCGAGATCATCCGCACTCAAGCTGCCGAGAACGTGGCTGGCGATGGTGACGGTGCCACTGTCTGGGTGATCCACGCCGCCGACGCAGTTCAGCACGGTGGTTTTGCCACTGCCCGAGGGGCCGAGCAGCGCGACGCGCTCGCCCTGATTAAGGCTGAATGACACGCCACGCAGGATGGGGCGTTCGGCGTAGCTTTTGGTGAGAGATTGGACTTCGAGGACCGGCATCGGAGAGGTAACGGCCTGCGTGGTGGCATGGACGCCTCACTTCATGGCGCGCATGAGCTCGCGGACGTATTTGCCGAGCATGTCGAACTCCACATTGAGGCGGTCACCGGGCTTTTTGGTGTGCAGATTGGTGAGCTGGAAGGTGTGGGGGATGATCCAGCAGACGACGTTGGTGTCGGAGACTTCCGCAGCGGTCAGGGAGATGCCATCGAGGCAGATGGAGCCTTTGGGGATGATGAGGCCGCGGTGTTCCGGGGGGAGCTCGACTTCCAGGCGGTGGTCCTGACCGTGGGCGCTCCAATCGAGCACCTTCACCGTGGCATCCACGTGGCCTTGGACGAAGTGACCGCCAAAGCGTGCGCCGATGGACATGGCACGCTCCAGATTGACGAGGGAACCGGTTTGAAGGTCGCCGAGGCTGGTGACCTTGAGGGTCTGCATGAGGAGATCGAAGCTGGCGGTTTGTGCCGTGGCGTCCTTGGTGGTGACGGTGAGGCAGCAGCCGTTCACAGCCACGCTTTCGCCATCCACCAATTCGGATGCCATGCCGCCGACGTGGAGGGTGAGGCGTGCGCTTTCGCCGCGAGGCTCCAAGGAGATGACTTTGCCGGTGGTTTCAACGAGGCCTGTGAACATACGATGACCTAATGCTGCACGCTGGCTGTGTCGATTTCCAGTTAGCCAAATCTTTATGTCTTGTCACTGTAAAAACTGGCGAAAAGAGGCATCTACAAGGCTGCCCTCAAAGGCTCACCCCCACCTTTGACCAACCAATGCCCTCCTATACCCACCCAGGCCTCGCTATCGCGTGCGCTATGAGCACGCTGCTCATGATCCTGCCTGCCCATGCGGCGGACAGAACCAAGCTGAACAACACAACGAACCTGAACAACGCAGGGAGCTGGAGCGGCGGAGTGCCGGACCTCAGCAACACGGCGGTGTGGACCAATACCGTCACGGGGGCGAACACCTCGGTGCTCGGAGGAGATGTGAGCTGGCAGGGCATCCGAATCGCCGATCCTGGAGGTTTGGTCACGATTGGCGCTGGGAACACACTCACCCTGAGTTCCGGTCTGGCGGGCACCAGCATCGACATGAGCGCGGCCACGCAGGATCTCACCATCCAGTCGGGGCTGACGATCAAGACTGCGGTGGGCCAGCTGTGGAACATCGCCGCCGGGCGCACGCTGACACTGAACACCGGGCTTTTCACCCGAGGGACCGGAGCGACGCTGAATGTGCAGGGAGCTGGCACCGTGAAGGCGACGAACATGAGCAATGACGCCTATGGGCTCATTGGCACGTGGGCCACTTTTGGCACAGGCACCGCAGCGCGGTTTGCCACCCTAGATGGCAGCAGCAACATCATCGGCTACGCCAGCGGTACCGCAGCGGCCACGGCAGCGAGTGTCACCGACACGACAGGGGCGCTGAACTATGACGTGGCGGCGGTGGGGGCGATGGGAGCCGGGGTTTCTTTCAACACGCTGCGCTACACGGGGGCGGCAGGCACCATCACTGGAAATTTCACCGTCAACGGCATCCTGAATGCCGGCACGGGGGCGCTCACGCTGAGCGGCACGGTCAGCATCGGGGCCAGCGGGGAACTGGTGCTCACCAACGGGGACAGCAATGCGGCGCGCGACATCATCATTTCCGGTGTCATCAAGGATGGAGCGAGCGGCATCTCAAGCGTCACGAAGGGCGGACTGGGGAACGTGACCCTGTCTGGAGCGAACACTTACACGGGCATCACGAGCATTTCACGGGGCAAGGTCTCGCTGACGAGCACGGGCACACTGGGCTCCGCGAGCGGCGGCACGCGGCTGGGGCTGAGCGGCAGGCTTTCGCTGGCCGGAGGCGTGACGACGGCGGAGTCCATCTGGCTGGACGATGTGACGAATGCTTTCAGTGGTGGCACTTTGCTGGAAAACATCGGCACGAACACGCTGACCGGAGCCATTCGTCTGAGCAACAGCGTGCGCTGGCAGAGCTCTGGCACACTGAATGTGACTGGTGGCATCTCCACCACCGCCGGGAACTCCGGCACCTCCTTCGTGGTGCAGGCGGCAACGACGATGAACATCACCGGCAAACCCATGTCGCTGGGTGGCGGTGGCACCCTGTACATGGACAACGGGGGCAAGACCATCGTGCTCGGAGTGGTGGGCAGCACCTATGGAACCAATCAGCTGTATGCCGGGACACTGCAGACGAACGTCGCCAATGCGCTGAACACCACCGCCACCATCAACTTCAGCGTGAACTACGCCGCAGCGGCGTCCACCCTGAATCTGAATGGTTTTGATCAGAGCGCAGGTGCGATCAACACCAGCACCTACTCTGTGAGCGGCCTCTATGACCGCGTGGTCACCAGTGCGACGGCCGCCACGCTGACCACCGGGGTGAACAATGCCAGCACGACTTTCGACGGCAAGTTTACGGGAGCTGTTTCGGTGACGAAGACCGGGACAGGGACCTTCACGCTCAGCGGAGTGAGCACGACCACCGGTAATTTCACAGTGAACGGGGGCACGCTGAACCTGAACTTTGGACGCGCGACCGCCTCCCAGAGCGGAGCGGGAACGGTGAGCAACTATCTTCCGACTGCAGCGCCATTGACGCTGGGAGGAGGCATCTTTCAGCTCACTGGCAGAAGCAGCGGCACCGCCACGACTTTGACGGGTGCCAGTTGGGCGGCCAACAGCGACATCATCACCGTCGCATCCACGGCGGGACTGGCACCGGGGCAACTCGTTTCGAATGCCAACTTTGCCGCAGGCGCCTATGTGGTCAGCGTGCAGAGCGCGACCGTGTTCATCATCAGTGCCGCGCCGACTGTGGCAGGCTCTGCTGCGACCATCACTGCGACAACGAACAGCTACACCACCTCCCAGACATTTTCCGGCCTCACGCTCAATGCCGGAGCCTCGGGTGTGACTGTCACCCTGCCGGCCAATGGGTCTGACGGGACGGTACTGAACCTCGGGGCCATCACGCAGAATGCGGGAGCCACGGTGAACTTCACGCTGCCGACGGGCACTCAGAGTGCGACAAACGGGATCACAACAAACACGACCAACACGAACGGCATTTTGGGAGGCTGGGCACGGGTGGGGAATGCCTGGGCAACCAACAGCACGAACGCAACGGGTGGCAATATTGTGGCGCTGACGAGCTACACGGATGTAAACAGGCTCGGCGGAACGATCAGCTCCAATGCTGCAGCGAATGTGCGCATCATTGATGCGGGTGCGAGCGGCAGCATGACGCCGGGTGCGGCAGGAACCACGGACATCAACACACTGCTGCAAACCGCGACTGCTGGCACTGCCACGTATGATCCGGGGAGCACGGATGTTTTGCGGCTCGGCGCGGCAGGCGGCATCATGGTGGCAAGCAACGCGGGTGCGCTGACGATCGGTGCCAGTGCGAACGACGGCATTCTCACCGCCGGTGGTGCCACTGACACAGCAGGCACGCTTTACCTGACGAACAACCACACCACGAACCTGCTGACGGTGAATTCCACCGTCAAAGACAACGGGAGCGGCGTTGTGGGTGTCACCACGTCGGGTGCAGGCATCATTGTTCTGGCCGGCACGAACACCTACACCGGGCGGACCGTGGTGGGTGGCGGGACGCTGCGGATTTCGAGCGAGCAGAATCTGGGGAATGGCCCGGCGAGCTTTGCCGCAGACCAGCTGACGCTTGCGGGTGGCACGCTGAACACCACCGCCGACTTCAGCATTGATGACAGCACGCGCGGCATCACACTCACTGCAGCGGGCGGCACCCTTTCGGTCAACAGCTCCACCACTTTAACCGTGGCCAATGTCATCGCAGGCCCCGGAAGCCTGACACAATCTGGCGCCGGAACGCTGGCACTGACCGCCGCGAACACCTTTTCCGGGGCAACGTTTGCGAATGCAGGCACTCTGGCGCTGGGAAATGTCAACGCCTTGCAAAACAGCACACTGACCACCGCGACGGCAGGGAATGTGACTTTCACGGTTGGCGGTGCGAACACGTACAACATCGGCGGCCTGGCAGGCAATGATACGATGGCCATGGGAGCGAACACGCTGAGTGTCGGGGCCAACAACGAGACAAGCATTTTCACCGGTGTTTTGACCGGCACGGGCGGCCTGGTGAAAGTGGGCGCGGGCACACTGAACCTGACCGGCGTCAACACCTACAGCGGTGACACGCGCATCGAAGGCGGGATGATCGTGCTGGCGAATGCCAACGCGCTGCAGAACAGCACGCTGGACACCGGCAGCGCCGGCACACAAAGCGCCAACCTCACGCTGGGAGAAGGCACCACGTACAACATTGGCGGTCTGAAGGGCAGTGCGAACTTTGATCTCGCGGTCTCCAATCTCAGCGTGGGCGCCAACAACCAGAGCACGACTTTTTACGGTGTGCTGCAGGGGGCATTCAACAACAACGTCATCAAGGTGGGCAGCGGCACCCTCACGCTGGCAGGCAACAACACGTACATCGGCACCACGACCGTCAGCGCGGGGCGGCTCGATCTGGGTGGCAGCAATCTATCCAGCATCACGGTGCTGGCAGGGGCCGAACTCGGCGGAGAAGGAAGCACGTCAGGAAACATCATCTTCCAGGGCAGCACACACACCCTGACCATTGATGCGGGGACTGCAGCAGCGCTGGGTGCCACCGGAGCGGGGAAACTGGACGTCAGCGCACTGGGAGTGGGCGGATTCACGATCAACATCACCGGCAACGGTGTTGGAACGATCAAAGTGCTCACTTATGGGAGCGGCGGTTTTATTGGCGATGTGAACCGGTTTTCGCTGGGCACCAGCACCGTCAGTGCGCATGGAGGCGGCACTTTCATCAACAACGGCATCGATGCGATCACTGTGGATCTGGGGTATGTGGTCAACACCTGGGTGGGCGGTGACAGCACCCACCCCACGTTCTGGGACGTCGGCACCACGGGCAACTGGGCCAACAGCAAAGACAGTGTCTTTCAAAATGGTGACAGTGTGATCTTTGCCGACGGAGCCTCAAGCCTGACGCCGATCCTGCAATCTGACATCAGCGTGGATGCCGTCACGTTCAGCAACAGCACAGGGACGGATTACACGGTGAGTTCGGTGGCGGCCCAGATTCTCACGACTGCCAATGGCATCGCGGTGAATGGCTCGGGCAATGTCACGATTAACAGCGTGGTCGTGGGCGGCGGTGGCCTGACACTGGTGGGCACGGGAACGACGACTCTGACGGCTGCGAACAGCTTCACTGGGACGATTCTTATCACCGGAGGCACACTGCGCATCAGCGACGAGACGAGCCTCGGAGCCGCGCCAAGCGTCTTCACGGCGGGTCAGCTCACTCTGAACGGAACCGGGGCCAGCCTGATGGCGGCAGCCAATCTGACGATCAACGACACGAACCGGGGCATCATGCTGGGCAGCAATGGAGGAACCCTCGGCGCGGATTCGGGCTTCACACTCACGATGGCGAATGTGATCAGCGGGGCCGGTGGTCTGAGAATCGGCGGTGCGGGGACCGTGAGCCTGACAGCGACGAACACCTACACGGGGCTGACGACCGTGAACACTGGCACGCTGGAACTGCGCAATGTGAGCGGTGGCAATGCCATCGCCGGGGATGGGGTGGCCGGGACGAATGACATCCAGGTGAATACAGCCGGCACCCTGAAGCTGGGCGCAGCCAATCAGATCGCGGATGATGCGATCGTGGTGCTGAACGGCGGCATCTGGAATCTTGGAGGCTTCAATGAAACGATCCGAAGCCTGACGGGGACTGTCGTGACGACGATTCCCAGCCTGAACCTCGGCGGAGGGACGCTCACGCTGAACCGGATTGACTGGGACAACACGGTCTCAGTGAACAGCAAGGCGCTGGGAGACGCGGGCACGCTGCGATTTGTGGCCAACGGCGCCACGCAGCCGGTGTTTGAGACGAACTATCTGGGGACCCTGGGTGTGACGCCGGGGATATGGATTGACGCTGCGAGCCTGAGCTTCCGCGCGGGAACCTATGGCACCACGCTCAACGGCAAGGTGACGGGGACTGGCAAGCTGATCTTTGACGGCACCGGGGGGGCTGGCGGCCTGACCCTGACGAACGCGACCAATGACTACTCCGGCGGGACTCAGTGGATTGCGGACACCGGCGTGAACGGGGCGTGGGACCTGTTCACTGTCAGCGCCAGCGGAGCGCTGGGCAGCGGGGATGTGACCCTGCAGGGCGGAAACCAAAACACGTGGGTGGCGGGATTCTCCGGCACTCCGACCTCCTTCGGCTTCAGCGGAAACACGACCCAGGCGAACCGCTTTATTCTCAGCGGAGATGCCACCATCTCGGCCGGCAATACTGCGACTGCCTCTGCGACAGGGGACAAGGTGAATCTGACGGGAGACTTTAACCTCGGCAGCTACACGCTGTACGTGCGCGGCGCTGGCACCGGCACCTTGAGCGGCACGATTTCCGGCACAGGGGGCATCACCAAGATCGACACTCCGGGAACATGGGTGCTGAGCGGCAACAACACCTACACAGGCGCGACCAACGTGAAGGCCGGGCAGCTGCAGGTGGGCAGCAACGGCGCAGGCCGGACCGGCACGGGAGACGTGACGGTGCAGAGCGGTGCCACTCTCTATGGCACGGGGGTGGTGCAGGGGCCAAACTTTACAGCGGCAAGCGGGTCCACGGTGCAGGCGGGAGACAGCACGGCAGCGGGTTCATTTGGCACCCTCAATTTCACGCCTGTCACAGGTGGCGGAACGCAGAGCCTGGCGGGGCAGGTCATTCTGGATATTGGCACGGCCAACAACACCGGCAGCGTGGATCCAACCTTTGGAGGAAACGCGGTGGGCAGCGTCGGCTACATCACGTATGTGAACGATGTCAGCCGCTCCCAGGGACTGGGCAGCGGGAATCATGACCTGCTTTCCTTCAAGACTGCTGGTGATACCACGGGCTACAATCTGACGGTCTCCGGAACTTTGGTGGTCCGCAGCAGCGGCTTCAGCGCCGCGCTTGGCCAAGTTTACAACCTCGTTGACTGGACCGGTGTGGTGATCACAGACTTTACCGGTTTTGATGTGGGGACCAACTATCGTGATGGCTCTGGGGATGATGCCAGCCAGTTCGACCTGCCGACGCTGAGCGGCGGACTGGTGTGGGATGTGAGCCAGTTCACCACCAGCGGGATCATCGTTGTGGTGCCCGAGCCGGGGCGGTCGGTGCTGCTGCTGCTGGGGTTTGTGGCGCTGGTTTCGAGACGTAGACGTGGGCCTATGCGGGTGCTGGATTGAATTTCGCAGGCCGGATGACGGGGGAAGTAGGAAGTGCATTCTTCACCCCGCGAAAGCGGTAGCTCCGATGCAGGCTTGCGCCTTGCATCTGCGCGACCGCACTCCAAAGCCCTGGCGCGTTGCTCTATTGTCCTCGGCCTGTGGTTAGCAAGCTCCATAATGAAGCGAATGGAAGGACTGCACTGTCTGAGGACGTAGTAAGAGCTCCATGCTTCGTGTCTTTGTACAGTTTGTGGTTCTGATGGTCTCCGGCAGTGTGTCCGCTGCGGAGCATTGGTCGTTTCAGCCGCTGCGGCCGACGGCAGGGGGAAGCATTGATGAGTTTGTGAAGCGCAAGCTGGTGGAGAAGGGACTGAAGCCTTCGCCGCGGGCGGATGAGCGTACGTTGATCCGCCGGGCCAGCTTTGACCTGACGGGGCTGCCGCCTGCGGGAGAGCATGAGGGGGATTTTTCGCAATACGTGGACAGGCTGCTGGCATCGCCGCAGTATGGGGAGCAGTGGGCCCGGCACTGGCTGGATGTGGCGCGGTATTCGGACATGAAGGGGTATGATTATGCCCGTGAGGAAAAACGCTGGGTGCATGCCACGGCGTATCGAGACTGGGTGGTACGGTCATTGAACGATGACATGCCGTATGACCGCTTCTTGCTGCTGCAGATGGCGGCGGACCAGGTGGCGCCAGCGGGCTCGGCGGATTTGGCGGCGATGGGATTTCTCACGCTGGGGCGGCGCTTTCTAGGTGTATCGCACGACATCATTGATGACCGGATTGATGTGGTGACGCGTGGCACGCTGGGGCTGACCGTGGCGTGCGCGCGCTGCCATGATCATAAGTTTGATCCCATTCCCACGCGGGACTACTATGCGCTGTATGGGGTGTTTCAAAGCTGCGCGGAGGCGGTGGTGCCGTGCGCCAAGGGGGAAGATGCGAAACTGACGGAACTGGTGAAGAAGAATCAGGATCTCATGACGAAGCGGCGCGAGGAGCAGATGGCGCGCACGCGGGCGCGAGTGAAGGACTACCAGAAGGCGCTGACGGAGCTGGAGAAATATCCCGAGCAGGGCTTTGACCAAATCATTGACGAGAAGGACCTCAATCCTTTCATCGTGCATCGCTGGAAGGCGTGGGTGGAGGCGCATCCTGGAGTCGAGCTGACGGATGAAGTGCTCAAGAGGCCTGATTCACCGGCTTATGTGCCTGACGAGCACATCACGAACAATGAGATGTATTTTCCCACGGGTGTCATCACCGAGCTGTGGAAGTCGCAGGGCGAGGTGGATCGTTATCTACTCAACAACCGCACTGCGCCGGAGCATGCCACGGTGCTGGTGGACCGCGCGCTGCCGAGCACACCGCGTGTGCTGCTGCGCGGGAATCCGCTGACGAAGGGGGATGCGGTGC
The DNA here is from genome assembly GCF_042655725.1 of Prosthecobacter fluviatilis. GTDB lineage: Bacteria > Verrucomicrobiota > Verrucomicrobiia > Verrucomicrobiales > Verrucomicrobiaceae > Prosthecobacter > Prosthecobacter fluviatilis. Next base: position 145,806 of record NZ_JBHSMQ010000011.1, on the reverse strand, counting down.
CGAGGCAGTTTTTGAGTTTGTTTGGCAAGCAGCAGCCTTTCACTCAAGGGAGCGGGAGGCTGGAGCTTGCGAAGGCGATTATAGACCCGCGCAATCCGCTGACGGCGCGGGTGATGGTGAACCGCATCTGGCAGCACCACTTTGGACGCGGGCTGGTGAGCACGCCGAGCGACTTTGGCAAGCAGGGCACAGAGCCGAGCCACCCCGAACTGCTCGACTGGCTGGCGCAGCGTTTCATTGACTCGGGGTGGAGCATCAAGGCGATGCACCGGCTGATCATGATGTCGGAGACGTATCAGCAGAGCAGCGGCGGCGGGGCGGTGGATCCGGCGCATCCTGATCCGGACAACCGGCTGCTGTGGCGCATGAACCCGCACAGGCTCAGCTTTGAGGAGGCGCGTGATGCGTGGCTGACGGCGGCAGGGCGGCTGAGCCTGGAGGTGGGCGGTGCTCCCCTGCCCTTGTTTGCGGCGGACAATCAACGGCGGACGCTCTACACGCTGGTGGATCGTGAAAATGTGCCGGCGGTGATGCGCACCTTTGACTTTGCCAATCCGGATCTTTCGATCCCGCAGCGCACGGAGACTACTGTGCCGCAGCAGGCGCTGTTTGGGATGAACCATCCGTTTGTGGTGCAGCAGGCGAAGGCGCTGCTGGGGCGTGCGGATGTCAAAGGGGCTGATGCAGCGGGGCGTGTGAGGCGCATCTATGGGCATCTTTTTCAACGAGCGCCGAGGGCGGATGAAATGGAGCAGGCGCTGCGCTTTGTGCAGGAGGATGAGCCACGGGTCATCGTGCAGGCGGACCACTCGAAGGCGTGGCAGTATGGTGTGGGAGAGTGGGATGAGAGCACCGGCAGGGTGAAGGAATTCAAGCCGCTGCCGCACTTCACGGGCAGCGCGTGGCAGGGCGATGAGGCATGGCCGAATGCGAAGCTGGGATGGGCGCAACTCACAGCGACGGGAGGGCATCCGGGGAACGACCGGAAGCATGCGGTGGTGAGGCGATGGACCGCGCCTGCGGATGGCACTTATGCGGTGAAGTCCACGCTGGTGCATGAGCCGGCTCCGGGTGATGGCATCCGCTCCTTCATCAGCCACAGCGAGCAGGGCCGCCTGCATGCGGGGAGGCTGCATCAAGGCAAGGCAGAGCTGAACTTTGACACGCTGGCTTTCAAAGCGGGTGAGACGCTCGACTTTGTGGTGGACATTGGCGAGGTGCTGAACAGCGACCAGTTTTTGTGGTCGATGCGGATTCAGCAGAGCGGCAACGTGGGTGCGGGTGGTGATGATGCGCCTGCGCAAACCTGGGATGCTGAAAAGGATTTTGCCGCGCAGCCTCGCTCGCAGCTCAACAACTGGGAGCAGCTGGTGCAGGTGCTGATGCTGGCGAACGAATTTATGTTTGTGGACTGATATGAACACACCTCTCACGCGCCGAGATTTTTTACGCCGTTCCGGCATGGGGATGGGCATGCTGGGACTGGCAGACCTGCATGCGGCCGCAAGCAACACGAGCAAACCTCATTTTGCGCCGAAGGCGAAGCGGGTGATTCATTTCTTTCTCAATGGCGGGCCGTCGCATGTGGACACGTTTGATTACAAACCGGCGCTGGCGCGGTATGAGGGCAAGGCAGTGCCGAGCCACCGGCTGACGGAGAGGAAGACGGGCGCGGCGTTTCCTTCGCCTTTCAAGTTTCAACGTTATGGGCAGAGCGGCATCGAGGTGAGCGAATTGTTCGCGAAGACGGCGGCGCATATTGATGACATCGCAGTGATCCGGTCCATGCAGGCGCAGGTGCCGAACCATGAGCCGTCGCTGATGCTCATGAACTGCGGCGACTCGGTGCAGCCGAGGCCGAGCCTGGGGTCGTGGCTGACGTACGGGCTGGGCAGCGCGAATGAGAACCTGCCGGGGTTCATCGCGATGTGTCCGGGCGGCATGCCGATCAAGGGAGCTGAGAACTGGCAGTCGGCGTTTTTGCCGGGGGCGTTTCAAGGCACGTATGTGGACTCGAAGCACCAGCAGGTGGATCGTTTGATCGAAAACATCCGCAGCCCGCATGCGGACACGCGGGTGCAGATGCGGCAACTGGAGCTGATGCGGAGCATCAATGAGGCGCACCGGCAGGATCGTGGTGATCCACGGCTGGAGGCGCGCATCCAGAGCTTTGAGCTGGCTTTCCGCATGCAGATGGAGGCGGCGGATGCGTTTGATGTGACGCAGGAGCCGGCGCACATCCGTGCGATGTATGGCGAAGGGGTGCATGGGCGGCAGACTCTCATCGCCCGGCGGCTGCTGGAGCGCGGGGTGCGGATGGTGCAACTCTGGCATGGCGCGGGGCAGCCGTGGGACAACCATGACAACATCGAGACGAATCACCGCAGACTTGCGGGAGAGATTGATCAGCCGATCGCGGCGCTGCTGCATGACCTCAAGCAACGTGGGATGCTGGAAGACACGCTGATCATCTGGGGTGGTGAATTTGGCCGGACGCCCACGGTGGAGCTGAGCGGCGGGAAGTCGAAACTGGGCCGGGACCACAATCACTATGGATTCAGCGTGTGGATGGCGGGTGGTGGTGTGAAAGGCGGCACCGTTTATGGCAGCACGGATGAGCTTGGCTTTGCGGCGGAGCAGAATCCCGTGAGCGTGCATGACCTGCATGCGACCATTTTGCATCTGCTGGGGGTGAACCATGAGGAACTGACGTATCGCTATGCGGGGCGGGATTTCCGGCTGACGGATGTGCATGGGGAAGTGCTGCGGAGAGTTTTGGCCTGAAGCGCCAAGTTCAAACGAAGGAAATCAGAGGTGGTTTTAATGCTTCCCGTGTTGATTTAACGGAGCTCCTGCGAATCCTTGGCATGCATGGGACTTCACCTTACTCTTGCCGCCATTGTCTTTTCCAGCGTGCTGACGCTGCAGGCTGAGGAAGCTGCCCATCCTGCTTCGCGGGAGGAGGTTCTGGTGGGAGGGAGGATCATCAAGCTGCCTGCCCCTGTGGGATATCAGCGCATCGATGGACTGAATCCCGAGTCTGACCGCATGGTGGAGGAAATGCTGCACGCTGCCAACCGTTACCTGGCACGATTTCACCCGACGAAGGATGATGGAACCAAGCTGGACCGCAGTTTTAATGCCCAGGTGCTGCGGAGAGTGGAGAACCAGGAAATCGGGGAGCGCACGTTTGGAGACCTCAAGCAGCAGACCAAAGCGGAGATTGAGAAATCGCAGGAAGCCATACAGCAGGAGATCGCCAAAATCAGCGGCAAGGCGGAGAAGGCCCTGAAGAATGCAACTGATGCCGATGCAGCACTCAGCCTGAGCGATGTGGCCATCCTTGGCTGCTTTGAAGACTCTGCCAGCAGTCTGGGATTCACGATGGCGCTGAACATCGCAGCCAAAACCGGCACTCAATCCACCAAGGACAAAGTCGTGGTGAGCAGCATGATCGTGCCAGTGAACGGACGCCTGATCTACCTGAATGCGAATGCTGACTTTCACTCGGAAGCCGACCGCTTCTGGACCCAACAGGCAGTGACGGCGTGGCGGGATGCAGTGGTGGCGGCCAATCCACGCGTGGCGGGTCCGGCTGCTGGAGGGCTGGATTTTACGAGCCTTGGCCGCTCTGGCGTGATTGGTGGTGTGATTGGTGGTGTGGCGGCGGCAGTTGCGATGCTTTTCAAAAAGAAGAAGCAGGCGTGAGGCCAAGGGCCGTTGCCGCTGGTCAAGGTGCCTTCAGGTAGGATATGAGATCTGCCATCTGCTGGGGTGTGATGGCGGCTTCGAGGCCTTCGGGCATGAGGGAGATGCCGGGGCTGGTGAGGGATTTGATCTCGCTGCGGAGGACTGTGTCGGTGCCGCCGTCGGCGCGTTTGAGAGTGAGGTTGCCGGCGGTTTCGCTGGTGATGAGGCCGGAGAGGGTGCGGCCGTCGTTGGTTTCGACGATGTAGAGCGCGAAGTTGGGCGAGACTTCGCGGTTGGGGTCGAGGACGTTGGTGAGGATTTGTTCGGCGGTCCAGGCTTTGATGGTGCCGAGATTGGGGCCGACGTCGTTGCCGCGATCGAGATGGCGGTGGCAGACCATGCAGAGGTTTTCGTAGATTTTGGCGCCGTTGGTGGGGGAGCCGGTGAGAAGCGGTGTTTTGGGTGTGGCGGAGGCTTCACTGCGGGCAGGATTGCCCGCGCTACTGCCGAACATGGCGGCTGCGTATTTGTCGATGACGGCTTTTCGGTTTGATGAGGAGGCGTCGCCGAGGAGTTTGGTGATGCGTTCGGCGAGTGCGGGTGTTTTCTGGCGGCCGAGCGTGGCTTTGGTGGCGACGCTGAGCTGGGATGGGAGGATTTTTTTGGCTTCGATGGCGTCAAGGAGTTTGGCGATGCGGTCGGTGCGTGAGAGGAGGAGGGTGGCGGCTTTGTCGCGGAGGGTGGGTGTGAGCTTGGGCCAGGCGGTGATGAGGATGTCGGCGACGTCGGGGTCTTGGGAAGAACGAAGTGCTTCAATCGCAGCAAGCTGGAGTTCGGCGGGCTGGGTGGGGACCAGACATTTCAGGATGAGCGGCTCCAGCTTTTGCAATGGCTCGAACAAGGACAGCATGCGCAGAGCCTTGATCTTGCCTGCCTCACTTGATGAGGGCTGGTCGAGAACTTGGTGCGACTCTGCTTGCCAGCGGGTTACATACTCCCGGCTGCTTTGGGTGTATTCTGGCTCCTGGCCTGCCAGCAGTTCTGTGGCTGTTCTGCCTGATGCGATCATGCCTTCTGCAATCGCTAGTATGACCTGCCGTTTTTGATCATCTGAGAGAAGTTTGTGAGAGGCAACTTGTTCGCAGCAGTCCGACGGCGTCATTTTCCACCCTTGGCGAGCAATCATCTCTCCTGCTGAAGCGAGCAGATGGATTTGAGCTGGCTGCAGCGAGCCATGCCCGAGCAGGCCATTAAACAATTCTACACTGTTATGCCCACGGGAACTTAGAAGAGCTGCTTCAAGCCATGGATCGCCTGCGTCGTAAAGAGCGATGTCCGTCACACCCATCACTGGAGGCGGGCCTGACCACAAGCCGGGCTTTAAACCACCGAGAGCAAACGCGGTTTCTAACCGCACCAGTTTGGACAGATCGTGTCGCATGCCCTTGATCTCATCTACTGCGGACCAACCTTCGCTGATGGCATAGGCTTCGACGCTCTGCGCTCGGACTCTTGCGTCGGAGTCGTGAAGGGCGTTTTGGAGGAGTTTTCGACGATCTTCATCAATCCGCCAATCCGGCTTTATCTCCCAACCATTTGCATCAGGATAGGTTCCCTTAAGCTTCTGCTGCCGGTCTTCGGCTAGCTGCCCTTTTGGCTTCAATACAATCGCCAGAACCGACCGTAATGCTGTGAGCCGTCCTAGCGCACTCCCCACACTCACAAGAATCCTCAGCGGCTCTGCTGCCGCCTTGTCCTGCCGCTCAAAAAGCAGTCGCTGGGCGGTTTCGCGGTGCCAAGCGTTGGGGTGGTCGAGGAGGAAGACGAGGTCGGGGGTAGTGAAGGTGCTGAGTTTGGGGGTGGGGCGGGTTTTGAAGGATGCAGGCGCGAGGCGGTAGAGGCGGCCTTTGTCGCGGCCGCGGAGGAGATCGACGGCGGTGTGGATGTCGTCGGGGATGCTCCAGGGGTGCTCGATGACTTCGCGGTACATGTCGCAGACGGTGAGGCAGCCGTCGGGGGCGTTGGTGAAATTGACGGGGCGAGACCAGAGGTCGTCGCTGGTGCAGAAGTTTTTATTTCCGTCCACCTGCACGGCTTTGAAGGTGACACCGTCTGGGACGAGCTTCATGCGGTAGAAGAGATTGCCGGCGACGTCGGCGACAAATGCGAAGTCGCGATACTCGGGCGGGTAGGCATCGCCACGATAGACGGTGATGCCGGCGGAGGAGGTGACGACGCCTGCGCCGACGAGTTCGCTCTTGGGCAGGGTGCTGCCTTCCTGCACCCAGCGTTTGGCGCGGAACTCGCGCCAGGGCTCGGGCGGGCTGGTGCGATAGACGGGGAGCTGATCGCCGGCCTCGGCGCAGTCATTGAGGGCGCTGGGGACGACGAGATAGGGATTGCGGGCGAGGTAGCGGTAGGGCAGGACGACGTGCTGGCAGGGATTGCGGATGTTGCATAGGAAGCGGTTGCCCCAGTCGTCGAAGGTGTTGCCGAAGCGTGCGCCGCCGCTTTCGAGGCGGACATCTCCAGTGGAGGGATCGAAGCTGAAGTCGTTGCGCTTGATGGGGAGCGATTTGAAATCGGCAGGCATGGGCATGACGGATTCGCTGCCGGGGACGCGCTGGATTTCGCCGCCATTGCTGCCACCGGCGATGTAGATGCGGTGGTCGAGGCCCCAGATGGGGTTGTTCATCACGGCCTGGACGTTGAGCTTTTTGAAGCCGGTGAAGACGCGCTGGCGGACATCGGCAACGCCGTCGCCATTGGTGTCCTTGAGGTACCAGACGTCGGGGGTGGCAGTGACGAAGATGCCGCCTTTCCAGCAGGCGGCGCCGGTGGGCCAGGAGAGGCCCTCTGCGAAGATGGTGGCTTTGTCGAAGGTGCCGTCTCCATCGGTGTCGGTGAGGAGGCGGACTTTGCCGATGGCCTGATCGGTGGGGTTTTCCTGGGCGTGCTTGTGATGCTCCTTGTCCGTGTAGGGGTAGTCGTTCATCTCACACACGTAGGCGCGGCCGTCCTCGTCATAGGTGATGGCGACGGGATCGGTGACGAGGGGCTCGGCGGCGATGAGCTGCATCTGGAAGCCGTCGAGGACGTGGAAGGTCTTGGCGGCGTTTTGCGGAGCGGTGGGCGGGGTGGTGGGGAATTTCAGCGCATCAGCGGACCTGACGGTGAGAGGAGCCCAGAGAGTGAGAGCCAGCCAGATGATCATCGGACGTTGCATGCAGTTGAGGACGGCACGAAGCACGCCGTTCTTGCCTGCCAGAGATGCGCAGGAGCGCTTATTCGGCAGCGCCGGAGCTGTCCATGACGCACTGCACCCAGGTACAGACGGAGTCTCGGGAGAGTAAAGATGCCGCAACTGCGAGAAGCTGGCTGCGTCCGGCAGGTGGTAGGGGCCGTTTTCGCTCATGGTGTGATCCTCACCGGGGCAGTGCTGGAGGCCGAGCACGTGGCCGATCTCATGAGGGAGCCATTTGGTGATGGGGGCTGCGATCAGGGAGACGGAGCGGGTGCTCCACCACTTGGATGGGTCGAGATAGATGCGACCGCGGTCCAAGCTCCAGGGGAAGGAGGCGTGGCCCATGCAGCCGAGCTGACCGTTCCAAGACCTGCCCGGAGGAGTGCGAAAGCTGGTGGTGATGTCTGCGCGCTCTCCATCCTGGGCCTGGGCGAAGGTGAATACCCCGGCGGCCTCCCAGCTTTTGAAGCTTTCGTCAATTTCACGCCTGAGCTCTTCCACCGAGAGGCGCCCTGGAACGGGAGTGTCGGTATCGAGCTGCCAGGTGAGGTGTTTCTTGTTCCAGAGCTGGGGCTTGGTGTAGCTGACGGCCCTGGCGTAGCCGAAGGGTTTGGAGGACGTGCTGATCTGTTTGTGCTGCCAGACGACCTCGTGAAAAGCGCAGTTGCTGATCAAGAAGGCAGCCATGAGCCAAGCCTTAGCGAGAATGCATTTTTCTTCATGGTAGCTTGAGATTCCACAATTTTGCATCTCATCTTTGATACAAATTATCATATGTAAGAATTGCGGTGGTTATTCAGTGCCATGTCACGGTTTCGAGGCTCTTGCATCCCTGCCACGACTCGCCACACTGCCCGCCCTTTTCCCCGCCATGGCCTACATCAACGAAAACTACAACAAGCTCAAAGCCGGTTACCTCTTCCCTGAAATCGCCCGTCGCGTGAAGGTCTTCACAGAGGGCAACCCTGAAGCCGCCAAGCGCCTGATCCGCTGCGGGATCGGCGATGTGACCGAAGCGCTGCCCGAGGCCGTACGCGCGGCGATGCACAAGGCGGTGGACGAAATGGGCGACCGTGCGACCTTCCGCGGCTACGGCCCGGAGCAGGGCTATGACTTTCTGCGCAACGCGATCGCCGAGCACGACTTCAAGGCCCGTGGCATCCAGGTAGAGGCCGATGAGATTTTCATCTCCGACGGCAGCAAGTGCGACACCGGCAACATCCTGGACATCTTTGGTGCCGGGAACAAGATCGCGATCACGGACCCGGTGTACCCTGTGTATGTCGATACCAACGTGATGGCGGGCAACACGGGCGATGCCGATGAAAACGGCGCCTACGCTGGCCTGCACTACCTGAAATGCACGCCTGCGAATGGGTTCGTGCCGGAGATCCCGAGCGAGCCGGTGGACCTGGCCTACCTGTGCTACCCGAACAATCCGACAGGTGCAGTGGCCACGCGTGCGCAGCTCGAAGCCTGGGTGAAATACGCTCTGGCGAATGGCACGACTATCCTCTACGACGCCGCCTACGAGGCCTTCATCCGCGATCCGGAGCTGCCGCGCTCGATCTATGAGATCGAAGGCGCGCGCGACTGCGCCATTGAGTTCCGCAGTTTCTCGAAGAACGGCGGATTTACCGGCGTGCGCTGCGGGGTGGTGATCATTCCGAAGGGCCTCATGGGCAAGACCAAGGCCGGGGGCAAGCAGGCGATCCATCCGCTGTGGAGCCGCCGCCACAGCACGAAATTCAACGGCACGAGCTACATCGTCCAACGCGGTGCGGAGGCGATCTACTCAGCCGAAGGCAAGGCGCAGGTGAAGGCGCTGATCGAGCACTACATGGGCAATGCGGCGCTGCTGGTGGAGGCCTGCAAGAAGGCCGGACTGCAGGTGTATGGCGGCGTGAACGCCCCATATGTGTGGGTGGGCTGCCCGAACGGTCTGACGAGCTGGCAGATGTTCGACAAGATGCTGAACGAGGCGAATGTGGTGATCACCCCCGGCAGCGGCTTTGGCAGCGCGGGCGAGGGCTACTTCCGCATCAGCGCGTTCAACAGCCGCGCGAACGTGGAGGAAGTGTGCCGACGGATTGCGCAGCTGTAGTCCAAGACTCCTGATTTTGTTCCTGCGTGGAGCGAGCTGAAAAGCTCGCTCCATTTTTTTATACGAAATCCGTGATGGAACCGAAGTCGGCGTCGAAGAGACGACGGTAGGTGCGGAAGGCGAAGTGGTCGGTCATGTTGGCGATCCAGTCGCAGACGAGACGGGCGCGGGCCGAGGCGTCGGGGGCGGCGTGGATTTCCTTTTCGATAGATGCGGGGAGGAGATGCAGGCCGCGTGGCTGAATGGAGTCAATGTAGCGATCTTTCAGCACGCCGAAGAGCCGGGTGAGGATGAAGTCGGCCTTGTGATCAAGCTGCTGGAGCTGAGGGCTGAGGAAGACGAGCTCGAGGGCGATCTTTTTGTGGAGATCTGCGCGGCGGCGCATGACGGGATCGATCTCCAGCGCGAACTGGTGCCGGCGTGTGCTCTGGCTGAGGAAATTGGCAGCGGGGACGAGCTTGGTGGCGCGGATGCATTCGCCAATGAGACGGTTGAGGCGGCCTTCAACGCGGTTTTCGCGGACTGCTTTGCAGAGGAACTCCACATCTGCCTGATCCGTCTCCGAAAGCTCCTGGTCCCCTGCCCAGCGCTCCATGCGCTGCACATTGATGAACCCCGCGTGGATGCCGTCAGCGATGTCATTGAGCGAGTAGGCGGTGTCGTCCGCCCAGTCCATGATCTGGCATTCGATGCTGCGGAAGGCATTGCGCTCACGGCCGGGCGTGAGCTCCACGGGAAAGGCCTGGCCGCCGAGGGTGAAATCGAGCCAGCGCTCCTGCTCATCGTAGAGGTAGTGGTTTTTCGCCTGGGGGGTCTCGGTGTGGAGTGTCTTGTATTTCAGCACGCCGTCCAGCAGTGCACGGGTGGGATTCATGCCACTGCGGCCCTCGCTGAAGAGCGTCTGCGTCAGAATGCGCAGAGTCTGGGCATTTCCCTCGAAGCCGCCGTAGGGAGCCATCAGCACATGCAGGGTGCGCTCGCCTGCATGACCGAAGGGCGGATGCCCGAGATCGTGGCTGAGGCAGGCGCTCTCGACGAGGTCGGAGTCGATGCAGCATTCGTCATCCAGATACTGGCTCTGCTGGGTGAGCCAGCCGCAGATGCTGCGGCCGATCTGCGCGACCTCGATGCTGTGAGTCAGGCGGGTGCGGTAGAAGTCGTATTCGCCGGAGAGAAAGACCTGGGTCTTGTTTTGCAGGCGGCGGAAGGCGCTGCTGTGGATGATGCGGTCGCGGTCGATCTGGAAGGGACTGCGATACTCGCCGACATGCACAGGACGCGGGTCGAGCGTTTCGAAGTCAAAGGAGGTGTAGAAGCGGTTCGCGGGCATGCGGTGGGTGAGCACGACGCTAGCAGGTCGTGGCGACCGGGCAAGGCCGCTGCTTCAGCGGTTCCGACGAAAGGCGAACTGCTCAGGAGGGACAAGCCCCTCATCGTTCGAATCTCTCTGCCGACGTTTGCCGTCCACAAAGGCGGGCCTGAAAGGGAGGTGCTGAGCTTTTTCTATCTCGTCATCACTCACGCCCTTCGCCCGGAGGCGGCTGCGCTCATAAATTCGATATTTTTGGATCTCAAGCATGGGGGTTAAAGCTACAGACACCCACGCATGGGGCTGTGTTCAAAACTGCCCGGTGTTCAGCAGCACCAAGGTGCAGGCTTCCTCGCAGGTGATTCCGGCTTTTTGCAAAGCCGCAGCCAGTGGTGCATTTTCCGCGCCAGGATTGAAAATGACCCTGCCGGGCTTCAGGGCGAGCAGCTTGTCCAGCAAGCCGGAAGAAATGGCCGGGCCGACGTACATGGTCACGGTATCCACCGGGCCCGAGACCAAGCCCAGATCTGCAACGACGGGAACGCCCTCGATCTCCGTGAGCGCAGGATGCACCGGGACGACCTCATGACCGTGCTTTCGCAGCAGCAGCAGGGCGCGATGGCTGTAGCGTTCGGGGTTGCTGCTGGCACCGATGATAACAACTCGTTCGGGTTTCATGCTTTCTGATCTTCCTCCTCCAGGTGAAACAGATGCAGCGCCCGATGTGCCGCCGGTGCGAGCACGATGCCCATGACCGAAATGAACACCAGCCCGCTGAAGAGGGCGTAGAAGGAGGCGAAGACCTTTGCGGCGTCTGACGGCAGATCACCCATGGGCCCCATGCCGCCCAGGATCATGGAGGCATTCAGGAGGCTGTCGATCCAGCTGAACCCGGCAATGCAGTGATAGCCGAGAATGCCGATGCCGAGAGCGACACCGCAGACGGCCGACGCTATCGTGGCAAATTTGAGCACCCGCCGGACAAAAACCCAGCGCGAAGCAAGAGGGTCTGTGCGTGATTCAAACATGGTGGGCTACCATCCCGGCGACGCCACAAATTGCAACACCGGCTCTGACTTTCCGATCTCGTTGATGCGGACTTTGCCATCGTGGCAGCCGGTGACAAGGCGTGTGGCCTTATCCGTGCGCAGCAGGAGCAGGACATTGACGCGGTCTTCATAAAGCGTGATCCGGTCCTTCGTCCTGCGTGCTTTTGCGTCGATTGAAACCACGGCTCCGCCCCCTGTGGCGGCGAGAGGTGTCCCGGCGTCGAGAAAGCCCAGCGCGAGCATTTCGGTGCGGCCGGCGGGTCTGAGTGAGGCGTCGCTTTTTGCATCGCCAGTGCGACCGCAGCGGAGGATGGCCCCCTCGGCATCACCGCTGATGATTTCTGCGCTGTCGGGAGTGAAGGCCACGCTGAGGACGGCGCAATCATGGCCCGTGAAGGTGGCTTCGACCTCGCCAGTGGCAGCGCCGATGCGTTTCACGGTGCGATCTCGGCTGGCGGTGGCGATGTGATGGCCGTCCGGAGAGAAAGCCATGCCCATGATCCAGTCTGCATGCGGCTCTGACTGCCATATGAGCCTGCCGGAGGGCAGCTCAAAACAGCGCACCTGATTGTCTGCCCCACCACAGGCCAGGAGTCTGCCATCGGGACTGGCCACCATGGCCAGCACGCAGTCCCGTGTGCCGACCAGCCGCCTGCGCTCCTGCGGGAGGGAGGGATTTACCAGCCAGACCTCTCCCGAACGCCCGGGAGTGCCACCGGCAACAGCGAGCTGACCTTCCGTGATCCAGGCAAGAGCCAAAATGCGCTCCGGCATGCCGCTGACGCGCTCCTGGAGCTTTCCGGCCGCGACATTCCAAAGGGTCGCTTCAAAGTAACCGCTGCAGGCGAGCGTGCTGCCGGAGGGAGCCAGGGCCAGCGCGGTGACTGGCAGCGGCCGGGGATACTTTTCCGGCACGCTGATCTTCACACTTTCATTCAGGATGGCCTGAAGACTGGCCTTGGGGTCAGCCACATCCAGCTTTGCACCGCTGGCGATCCATTCACGCATCAGCCGCGTGTCTTTTTCAGGCAGGGCCTCGGCTTTTTTGGGCATGCGGTCGTCGACGTCATGGGTGGTGACCAACCGGTAGAGCTCACTTTCGTCCGGTCTGCCCGGCACCACAGGCGCGGCTTTGCTGTCGCCTGGGAGGAGCATGCACTCGACAGTGTCGAGACGGTAGCCGCCTTTGGCCTTGCCTGAACGGTGGCACTCGACGCACTGGTCGATCAAAGTGGGAGCAATCTGCCTGGAAAATGAGATCTCGGCAGCGACGACAGGGGCTGTAAGGGAAAGAAAAAGCAGCGTGCGAAGCATGGGGTGGTAAGAAACGGCTGCTGCGGGCCGAGTTTGTCGGACGTGTTGCATCAGCCATTTGCCTCTTTTACATGCGGCCTATGAGTTCTAGACCCTGGATCATTGCCGAAACGAACTGGAAAAACGTCCAAGCCACGCGCTATGAGGCGGCGGTGCTGCCGTGGGGGGCGACGGAGGCGCACAACTGGCACCTGCCGTATGCGACTGATTCACTGCAAAACGATGCCATCGCCGCGGAGGCGGGACGCATCGCCTGGGAGGCGGGGGCTAAGGTGGCCATCCTGCCGAACATGCCCTTTGGCGTGCAGACCGGGCAGCTGGACATCCCATTCTGCATCAACATGAATCCCAGCACGCAGCTGATGGTGCTCGAAGATGTGATCAGCAGCCTGGAAGGCGTGGGGGTGATGAAGTTTGTGATTCTGAACGGGCATGGCGGCAACGACTTCCGCCAGATGCTGAGAGAGCTGCAGGCGAAGCACCCGAAGATGTTTCTTTCCACCGTCTCGTGGTTCAATGCGGTGAAGGGAGATGACATTTTCAACCTTGTGGGCGACCACGCCGATGAACGCGAGACGAGCCTGATGCTGCACTTTCATCCGCACCTGGTGCTGCCGAAAGACGAATGGGGGCCGGGCACCGACAACCGGTGGAAGCTGAAAGCCATCAATGAAAAATGGGCGTGGGCACAGCGTGCGTGGACCAAGGCCACGAATGACACGGGCTCGGGAGATCCGCAGCACAGCACGGCTGAGAAAGGCAAACGCTACTTTGAAGCGCTGGGCGCGAAGATCGCGAGCTACCTGATCGAACTCGCAGCCGCGGACATCAGCGATCTTTACGAGCAGCCGAAATGATCCGCTTCATCGTCAGCCGCATCGTGCAGGGCATCATCGTGATCTTTGCGGTGATCACGATCACGTTTGCGCTGCTCAAGCTTTCACCGACGGGACCTTTCCAAACGGAACGGGCATCCACGCCGGAAGCGCTGCAGGCGAAGATCAAGTACTACGGGCTGGACAAGCCGGTCTATGTGCAACTGTGGAGATACTACACGCATTACGCGACATTCACCTTCCGGGAATCCAAAACCTTTCAAGGAAGGGGCGTGGATGAGATCATCGCATCCGGCTTTCCGGTTTCTGCCACGGTGGGAGCCGGAGCGCTGCTGATCGCGCTGAGCATCGGTGTGCCGCTAGGTGCGTACGCGGCGCTGAGACCGAACACGTGGGAGGACCGCAGCAGCACCCTTGCAGCCACGCTGGGCATCTGCACGCCAAGCATGGTGCTGGGCCCGCTGGTGGCGATGCTCTTCGGGCTGAAGCTGCGCTGGTTCAATGCTTCGGGGTGGTTTGACGCATCAGACTGGGTGCTGCCGGCGCTCACGCTTGGCATCATCTACAGCGCCTACATCGCGCGACTCATGCGCGGCAGCCTGCGGGAGACGCTGGCACAGGAGTTCATCCGCACGGCACGGGCAAAAGGAGCGAGTGAAAGCTCGGTGGTTTTTTTTCATGCGATCAAACTCGCCAGCCTGCCAGTGCTGAACTTTCTGGGCCCCGCCGCCGCCGGACTGCTGACGGGGTCGTTCATCGTTGAGACGGTTTTCCAACTGCCGGGCCTCGGTCAGTTCTTCATCGCGGCATCCTTCAATCATGATGATGAGCTGGCGATCGCGATCTCGGCCTTTTACGCAGCACTCATCGTGAGCTTCAATCTGCTGGTGGACATCCTGCAGGCGGCACTGAACCCACGCATCCGACTCCAGGCATGAGCAGCGGGACGAAACAGAGCCTATCACCGATGAGAGCGGCATGGCGGCGCCTCATGCGCAACCGCCTGAATGCATGGGCGCTGGGATTTCTGGCAGTGCTCGTGCTGATGTGCGGCGTGGGCCCGGAGATCTCGCCTTACGACCAGTCACTGCAGAACCTGGAACTGAAAGCCACGAACCCGAGCATGGCCCACTGGCTGGGCACGGACCCCCTGGGGCGTGACATGCTCACGCGCATTTTACACGGTGGACGCGTGTCTCTGGAGGTGGGGCTGCTGGCCACAGGAGTGGCAGCCATCATCGGTGTGTTGTACGGCATGATCTCCGGCCTGGCAGGCGGGCGCACCGATGCTGCGATGATGCGCATTGTGGACATCCTGTATGCGTTTCCGTTTATCAATTTCGTCATCCTGCTCATGGCCATAGTAGGGCGTGAATTCTGGCTGATTTTTGTGGCCATCGGTGCAGTGGAATGGCTGACCATGGCGCGGGTGGTGCGGGGGCAGGTGCTGGCGCTGAAGAATCTGGAATTCATCGTGGCAGCGCGCGCGAGTGGCGCCGGGTTCTGGCACATCGTGTGGCAGCACCTGCTGCCGAATGTGACAGGGCCAGTCATCATCTACGCCAGCCTGACTGTGCCTGGTGTGATGCTGCTGGAGGCGGCGCTGAGCTTTCTGGGACTGGGCATCCAACCACCGGATGCAAGCTGGGGCGTGCTGATCCGTGAAGGTGCGACTTCAATGGAGAGCTACCCGTGGCTGCTGCTGTACCCTGGGATCTTTTTCTCTGTGACGCTGCTGGCGCTGAACCTGCTGGGCGACGGACTGCGCGATGCATTCGACCCGAAGTCGATGTCACAGCAGTGAGAAAAAATATATTTTGAAGGGGACTGAATAGAAGCGGAGCAGCCACGTCAGAGTGTGAGGAAACCCAATCCACACACACATGAAAACACTCTTCTCAGTCATCGCCGCCGCCGCAGTTTTTGGTTTTGCAGCGCCTTCCAATGCCAAGGCTGACTGCCCGGGCGAGACCCGCATTGTTGGCTACACCAGCTTTGGCGCACCGATCATTTCCGTGTATCAGGTCGTCGGGTACGACGCCTATGGCCGCCCCATTGGTCAATGGGTGACCCAGGGAGTGCAGTATGGCTGCCAGCCTCCACGTCCTGTGATCGTCCAGCCCAGCATCAACTTTGGCGTCGGACTCGGCGTCAACGGCTGCCGGCCGAACTACGGCTATGGCTACGGCCACCACCATCATCACGGTTTTCACAGGTAGTAGCGTGAAGACCTGACCCGTGGCTGCCCATGCGGCCCCGCCAGTGCACTGGCGGGGCCGTTTTTTTGATGCCCCGTTGCATGAATGACGTGGCTCGTGTCATGTCCGGGCATGCGCTGGATTTTTCGTGCTCTCATTTTCATTTTGATCTTTGGCGGCATCGCATGGTTTCATCACGTGCGAACACACCGCCCGACACGTGTGGAGGCGGCGACACGCGCCGGCATACTGCTGGCAGGCAACGGCAGCGAGCCGGCGACGCTGGATCCGCACCTGGCGAGCGGACAGCCTGAGCATTTGATCTTCCACGCCCTGTTTGAAGGGCTCATCTCACCGGCTCCAGAAAATCCGGATGGGGATGCACCAGGTGCGGCCGCCTCATGGAGTGCCGAGAACTACACCGTCTGGACTTTCAGGCTGCAACCCAAGGGCAAATGGAGCGACGGCACGCCTGTCACGGCTGCGGACTTTGTGTACTCCTACCAGCGCATACTGACAGCAGAGCTGGGTGCAGACTATGCCAACATGCTTTACCCCATGCTCAACGCCGAGGAATACCACACCGGGAAGATCAAAGACTTTTCCCAGGTGGGAGTGAAAGCACCTGATCCGCTGACGCTGCAGATCACGCTGAAGGGGCCGGCGCCCTACCTGCCGAGCATGATCAAACACTACGCCTGGTTTCCGCTGCCGAGGCATGTGATCGAAAAATTTGGCAAAATGACCGAGCGCAGCACGCGCTGGACACGCCCCGCGAACATGGTCTGCAACGGCCCCTTCAAGCTTAAAAGCTGGGAGGTCAACCAGGCGCTGGAGGTGGAGCGGAATCCGCACTACTGGGACGCAGCCACGGTGAAGCTCAATGGCATCGTCTTTCTGCCAATCTCCAGCGACACCACCGAAGAGCGCGCCTTTAATGACGGGCAGCTGCATATCACGCTGACGATGCCGCTGTCCAAGATTCCCACATATCGTGAAAGCAGGTCCCCATTTTACCACAACGATCCGCTGCTGAGCGTGTACATGTACCGCTGCAACACGACGAAGAAGCCTTTTGACAATCCGCTGGTCAGAAAAGCCCTGGCGCTGTCGATCGACCGGGAGAGCATCACCCGCAACATTCTTCGCGCCGGGCAGCAGCCTGCCACGGGCCTGACCCCGCCGGGGTGCCACCCGGACTATCAGGCGCCCAGCGTCATGCATTTTGATCCTGCCGAGGCGCGAAGGCTTCTGGCCGAAGCCGGATTTCCAGACGGCAAGGGTTTCCCACCCTTCAACATCCTGATCAACACCAGCGAGTCTCATCGCTCACTCGCCGAGGCCGTGCAGGCGATGTGGAAGGAGCACCTTCACATTCCTGCGGGCGTGCTGAACCAGGACTGGGG
The DNA here is from genome assembly GCF_042655725.1 of Prosthecobacter fluviatilis. Lineage (GTDB taxonomy): Bacteria > Verrucomicrobiota > Verrucomicrobiia > Verrucomicrobiales > Verrucomicrobiaceae > Prosthecobacter > Prosthecobacter fluviatilis. The sequence continues at coordinate 128,656 of NZ_JBHSMQ010000011.1, read as the reverse complement.
GGTGTACATTGAGTCTCAGCGCAAACTGGATTATCAAATCGCCCGTTTTGGCTGGGTCGGCGACTACCTCGATCCCTCCACGTTTCTGGCCATCTGGCAAACGGGAGACGGCAACAACAACACCGGCTGGGGAAGCAGGCGATACGACGAACTCATTCATCAAAGCTTTCAGGAAGGTGATGTGCAGAAGCGGCTGCAGATGCTGAAGGAGGCCGAAACCCTCCTGCTGAACGAAGCCCCCATCCTGCCTGTGTATTGGTACACGCACTCCTACCTGATGCGGCCCGAGGTCAGGGGCCTGCGGCCGTCACTGCTGCAACATCGCTGCTACAAGGCGGTGGAACTGAGGCCGTGAACTGAAAATGAAAAAGGCGCGGGATTCACTCCCACGCCCTGCATTTGCCTGCCATTTTCCGACGGATCACCCGGGCTTGCGCCAGATCGTGGCAAGGGCACCCCGAAAGGTGATCTTCAAGGCCTGGGATGTCGCCAATTCACGAAAGTGAGGCGAGACCTGGCACTCGATGATCTCACAGTGCTCGATGGCGTCTCCGCTCACTGTGACGAAGACAGAAGCTGATCCGGCATGATGGCAGACAAAGCCGAGGCCATGCTGCCGCTCAATACGCCAGCCCGGGGCCAGACACCACGTCACCACATGGGCCGAGGCAGAGCCGACATCGTCACAAATCTGAACCTGATCCTGCGAGGCATGCACGGCACGGCGGGTAACGTGTGCAGCACAGGCGAGGCTCATCAGGCAAATGTCTCCGCTGACTTCGAGATAAGGCCTGTCATGGTGATCCGCCCACAAAAAAGCCCCGCTGCGGCGGGGGCAGGTCCGACCAGCAACGGGCACAGGGCCATTATGCGCCTCCCATGAAGCCAGCCTGGCTCTCAACGCTGGGTTGCTGTAGTAAGCACCTGTGCCAGGGTCCACGATGAGGGCGCACTGCTCAAACCACAGCGAGACATGCAATGCATCGAGGTGGCCATGCGCCGCCATGCTGCCCAGCCCCAGGGGGGAGGCATCTGCTCTGACCGTCCAACATGCATCACGCCAGACTGCCTGGCCACTTTCCAGATGAGCGAGCCATTTGCCATGAATGGAAGCTTTCACTCCTTTGGGGGGCTCCCCGAGCCAGAAGCGAAGGACGGAGCCTTCCGCCCTGCCGAGAAACCAGCCGCGAAACTCCGCTGCAGCCTTTGAGCGACTCAAAGGCAGCGGCAGCACCTGCGCATCATCGGAGTCACCAAAATCCCAGCACTCCGGCGCTTCGCCAACATCGACGAAATACTGCGCCGCCAGGTGCAGGCGGTGCTGCACCTCTTTTTCGAAACCACCTGCGGCCGCCCCTGCAAGCCAGCACATCTCCCAGGCAAAAAGGTGGTAATGCAAGGCCTGCTCCCTGTTGCCGCCATCGCTGGCAAACTGCTGCAGAATTTCATGACCGAGGAGCTTCACGACCTGCTGAAGCGGGCAGATCATGCTTGCCAGCGAGGGCCAGCGTGCCAGCGCCAGCACGAGTGAGGCGAGTTCACCGATGAGATGATTGTTTGCGGAAGAGCCGAAGGATCTGCGATGCCAGACCCACCATGAATGCACGGGAACGATGCGGGCGGTGAGCGCATCCTGCCTGCGGGCAAGCTCAGGATCATTGCAGCCACGCACCAGGGCGTCGAACCAGCAGAAGTTGATCAACCTGATGGCAGCCTCCAGAGGACTCGTCCAGTTGATGCCGTACCCTGCCGGATTGCGGTCGCACCAGTCTTCCAGCCAGAGCTGGGAAACATGGATGGCATGGACATCTCCATTCAGGGCACTGTGCATGGCCATGCGCGTCATTTCGCTCCAGCGATTGACCTCCCAGATGGCCCGTGCGTCGGCGTCGTGCTCCAGACGGCGGTGATCGATCTTGCGTGCCGGAATGGCCGGATCAACCACGACGCCCAGGGTTGCATCCCGATGCCAGCAGGGCGGCGCCCCGGTCTCGATGCTTTTCCAGCCAAAGAGATCCCATTCCCCGCGCATGAGCTTTGCTGCGTCCGAAGCCAGCTGCTTACCCAGCTCAGGAGGCACATGCTCGCGCCCGGGCAGCTTTGGAACGTCATTGAAAGCGCCGTCCCATGGCTGACGGGAGATGCGCCTGAGGTGTGCGACTTCAAAGGCCCGGCCCAGGCGCTCTGCGACACGGCGGCAGATTTCCGCCATGCTCATCGCACGCAACCGCTGCATGTACCAGCCCAGTTTCATCACAGTGCGATGCTACGCCCTTCGCGGAGAGACTCCAGCACAGCAAACGTGAGCTGCATGCTCTGACGTGCCTGCTCATAGGGGAGCGGATGCGACCCGGCACCATGCAGGAAGGCCAGCCATGCCGCCATTTCCTCTGCGTGGCCTTTGGAGGCGAATGATTTCACCCGTTTTCTCCGCTGCTGGAAGACTGACAGCTTCATGAAGTTTTCGCACTCGCATACCAGGCCGCTGGCGAAGACGCGGAATGTCTCCTTGGGGAAAGCGGGGTCGCCTTCGGAGGAATAAATCACCTGCGCGGAGGAACCGTCTGCGAACACGATCTGTGCTGTGACGGAGTCTGGCACCGTGGGGCGGCCGACTGTCTGAGCCATGACCTTGACGGGCCTGCCAAGCAAGTGACAGGCAAAATCAAAGAAATGGCAGGCCTCCCCGAGCACGCGCCCGCCACTTTCCGCGACATTCGCATACCAATGATCCGGTGCGAGCACGCCTGCATTCACATGAAATGACAAAGTCTTGGGGCCTGAAACAGTCTTCAGCAATTCCAGCACCGCCGCTGTGGCCGGAGCAAAGCGCCGGTTAAAACCCACCATGACACTACCCTCGGAGGCAAGCATGGCCGTGTCGATCTGGGCAAGCTCGTCAGCGTTCAGGCAGAGAGGCTTCTCAACAAAAACGTGCCTTCCTGCCTGGAGAGCCTGGAGCACCAGAGGGGCATGGAGGTGATGACGCGTGCCGATCATGAGCGCCGAAGATCCGCGAGCCATTATTTTTGACGCATCTGTCTCTGCGCTTTCAAAACCGAACTTTTCTTTCACATGCCGGGCCGAGAGACCCGTAGCGTTCACAATGGTGCCGAAGGATATTTTTCCTTTGGCATGTGGCAGCAGCATGGTGCGCACGAAATTGCCGGCACCGACCACGTCGAGCGACTGGATTTTGCGAGGCTGCTCAGCCTGGATCCGAACTGGGAACTCCCTGGCTTCGCCACTGCTTCTGTCGGGCTCTGAGGAACAGGTTTTGCCATACTCGATCAACACTCCGAGTTCACTTCCGAGCTCGTCGTAAACTCCGAGCACATCTTCGAAAGCGACTCTGCGTGTAGTCACGGGATTCAGATCAAGGCGCCCTGTGCGCATCAACTCCAGGCAGGCCTCAAAGTTGCGATTTTCCGTCCAGCGGACATGGCCGAGCGGGTAGTCCTGCCCTCCCCATTCATACTGCGGATCGTAGCGACCCGGGCCGTAGCTGCGAGAGTAGCGAACCTGTATGTCCTTCATGTACGCGGTTTTCCACGAGAGCTCTGCATCGTAAATGCCCACGATCACCATCACGCCGCGATCACGCAGGCATGAAATGGCGGTGTCTGCAGGACCGGGCCCCTTGCCACCGACGCAGAGCAGCACTGCATCGACTCCATAGCCGCCTGTCCATGTGCGAACTTCGTCCGCGAGGCTGGACTGTGATGGGTTAACGACGCATTCCGCCCCCATGGCAAGCGAGGCCTGCAAACGACTGGAGACAAAATCTACGCCCATGACGCGCGCACCGGAGGCCTTCAGCAGACTCGTCGCCAAAAGGCCCACGAGCCCCTGCCCCAACACCAGAACGCGCTCGCCAAGCCCAGCCCCACTCTGACGCACCGCCTCCATGGAAATGGACGCCATGGTGGTGTATGCAGCCTGCCATTCTTGCACCCCCTGAGGAATGCGTGATGCCAGCAGATCTGGCACAGCGATCATCTCCGCATGGAAGGCGCACTCTGCGCCGCCGCAAGCCACGCGATCGCCGACCTGGAAACGGGTGTTGAGCTCGTCCACGGCCACGACAATGCCTGCTGCCGAATAGCCTAATGGGGCAGGCGACTCCAGGCGGTTGCGCACCTTCTGCAAGGCGGCTTTCCAGCCCAGGTTCTTTGCTGTGTCGATGACTTTTTTGACCTGATCCGGCCGAGCCTTAGCCTTTTGCAAAAGGGACATCCGAGCCTGCTCGACCTTCATACGCTCTGTGCCGGGCGAGATGACCGAGCATAGGGTTTGAACGAGGATTCCTCCCGGCGGCGGCACGGGTGCAGGAACGTCCTGCAGCTCAAGGCGACCGTCCTGATATTGGGCGAGTTGTTTCATCAATGAATAGTCGAACTACTGTTTCAGCCTGCTGACCAGCCACTTGTGCTTGCCAGCGCTGGTTTTCTCCACTTCAGGGACCTGCCGCAAAATGAGCGTAAAGTCATCGCCCAGCTTTTTCAGCAAGCCTGACTGCATCGCCTGCTCACGACTGGTCTGCCACTGCGGCCCGGCTTGAAAGCGGCATTCCACCACTCCGGGCTGCTGCTGGAAGAACTGGACGGCGAGCAGAGCCTCAAAAATGCGGTCGTGCATGTTGATGGCGGTCAGCGAGATACGACGGCCCGTGGCGCTGACGAGAAACTCGTAATCACGGCCCACGATTTCAGAAACCACACCGTCCTTGATTCTAGCATAGTCACCTGTGCGATACCGGATTAGCGGCATGACATGATTGTGAAAAGAGCTGCCGATGATCTCGCGGTTTCCTTCAGCATCCGGCTCACCGTATTCGACGTAGCCGTAGGCGGGCCAGAAATGCAGATGATCTGAGGTGCGGCCCTGAGCGGCGAGCAGCACGCGCTCACTATGGCCATACCAGTGGAACACCCTGGCACCGAAAAACTGCTCCAAATAGTGCTGAGACTCTGCTGTGAGCTTTTCTGAACCGCAAAGGAGTGATGTCAGGCTCAAGTCGAGCTTCAAGCCTATTTGCTCCAGCCCGCGAGCGAGCATCAAGGCTGCGCTGGGATAGGCATGCAGGTGGTGCGGGCGGAAGCGATTAAGTGCGGCAACATACTCAGGCAGGCGCTCCATCGTGAGATGGTAGGACGAAAGGATGAGCCAGTTTCGGGTGGCGTCATAATAGCTGATGCCGCCATCGCTCCTGCTGGAGGTGACGCCGCCACGGATCACTGCCACGCGGTCTCCGACACGATACCCGCGCCGAGACCATTGCGCCTCCAGATAAGCCTGTTCCTTGGGACGGCTCACGCCTTTGTGCAGATAAAAGCCCACGGGCACGCCGCTGGAACCGCCGGTGCTGATATAGAGACGCTGCTTGGCATCGAATTCAGGATTGAGCATCTGCTCGCGGTGCAAGATCAGGTCCTGCTTGGTCAGCAGCGGATAGTCTTTAAACTGCTCCAGCGACTCGAACTTCGCCGGATGCACGCCGCAGGCTGCGAAGCGCTCTGCGTAAAATGGCGCCTTTGCAGCGGCCAGCAGGGAGTCGCGCAGAGCTGAGAACTGATAGCGCCGGATCGTTTCCTCATCCCATGCCTCCGACTGATGCGCTTCGCTTTGAAAGCGTGCGTAAGCCGGACCGTAGCGCAGGGATGACGGGAGAGCCCGATAGGCACGCCCGGCCAGGGACTTCACCGGCTGGGGGGCCAACTCATAGAGCTTGAGCAGCGGATAGAGCGTGTCTTCGAGAGACATGGGGTGATCAAGCCTTCGGCTGCATGTTCAGCATCCGCAAAGCTGCTAGGGCGGCACCGAAACCGTTGTCAATGTTGACGACGGCAAGACCGCTGGCGCAGGAGTTGAGCATGCCTAGGAGAGCGGAGAGACCGTGCAGATTGGCACCATAGCCCACGCTGGTCGGAACGGCGATCACCGGAGCGGCAACCAGACCACCGAGGACGCTGGGCAGAGCGCCCTCCATGCCTGCGACAGCTATGACAATGCTCGCAGCGCGCAATTCTTCCAGCCGAGACAGCAGCCGATGCAGACCTGCGACGCCGACATCGGTGATGCGCTTCACAGGCACACCTGCGAATTCAAGGGTCTGCGAAGCTTCCTCAGCAACGGGCAGATCCGAGGTCCCGGCGCAAACCACAGCAACAGACGCCGAAGGAAACGAACTGCTCATTTTGCCGACACGGTAGAGTCGTGAGCCGCCATCATAAACACCGGTGGGAAAACGCTGCTGCAGAGAGGCAGCCATCTCAGGGCGCACACGGGTGGCAAGAGCACAGCCATGCGCTGCAACGAGAGCGCTCAGGGCATCGAAGGTCTGAGCGGGAGTTTTTCCTTCAGCGTACACGGCTTCTGGAAATCCCTGGCGGATCATGCGATGCGTGTCGGCCAGCACGTGCCCAGCCTCGGCAAAAGGCAGGGTGCGGAGGCGTTCAAGAGCCTGATCAGGAGGCAGCTCACCTGCACTGACCTGATTGAGAAGGCCACGGAGTTGCGATTCGTTCATGCGGAGCGGGCTTTGAGCACTTCGTTCATACTGCCAGAGCGAAGTGCGGCGAGATCCAGGGTGACATAGGTATAACCGGTGGCACGCAAAGCCGCGACGACAGCCTCGCGCTGATGCAGCGCACGTGGCAAATCTGCCTCGGGCACTTCGAGCCGGGCGACATCGCCATGATGGCGTACGCGCAATTCACGGAAGCCAAGATCAAAGAGCGCAGCCTCGGCACGCTCAATCTGCGACAGGAGCCCGGGAGTCACACGCGTGCCATAGGGCACGCGGGAGGCCAGGCAGGCCGCGGCGGGCTTGTCCCAATTGGGCAATCCCAGCGCTCTGGCGGCTTCACGCACATCTGCCTTACTGAACCCCAGGTCGTGCAAGGGGCTGAGGATCCGCAGCTCGCGGGCAGCGGCGCGACCAGGCCGGACATCGAGCGTGTCTTCGGCGTTCATGCCATCCAGCACGTGCTCAATGCCCCCTTTTTCAGCAAACTGCCTCAGGGCGCGATACACATGGTCCTTGCAAAAGTAGCAGCGGTTCGGGGCATTTGCCTGATAAGCAGGATCTGCCACCTCCTCTGTCGGCAGCATTTCAAGAGGTGCGCCAAGCTGGCGGGCCAGTGCTAGGGCCTCGTCTTTTTCGCTTTGCGGAAGGCTGGGCGAGACAGCGAGGAGAGCGACAACATTTTCCGAGCCGAGGGCATCCAGCGAAGCTTTGAGAACGAGCGTGCTGTCCACACCGCCGGAGTAGGCGACGGCGACGCGTCCCAGCTCCACAAGGCGAGATTTGAGTTTTTCAATCATGAGGATGTCATCAGGTCTTTTTGGAACTTCGGCGCCAGACTGCGGATGAGAGTGAGAAGCATCTTCACAGTCTCCTCGTCGTCACGAGGACGTTCACCACTCTGCCGGGGTGTGAGATTGTCCGTGACGTAAGCCATGACGGAAGGATAAGCCCAGCGGTGGTTCACGTTGCGAAGAACGCTGTCTTTGAGACTGAGCAGCTGACGCTCGAGATTGCTTGGCGTGGTGATGTCGCTGCCCACGAACCAGTAAACGTAGTGAGCGCGCAGCAGCCGCTTTGACCTGTCCGGGGCAAGCTCCTCGCGCTGAATGGCAAGGTCGCGGACTCGCAGAGCTGCGCCTGAGACCATCTTCACCTGGCGGACCGTTGAACTCGTGATGGTCCAGCCCTGGCCATCGAGGCAGACTTCAGGGCGATGAATGCTGCGGGTGTCATTTCCAGCAATGACTAGAGAGGCATAAGCGACATCACGAGCCTCGACCGCTCTGCCCGGGGTGTGATACCGCCGCTTTTTGATGATCGTGTCCGCAGGCAGCAGATCGCGCTCCCTTGCGCTGGGCTCTTCGCTCTCGCCGACAAAGCCACCCGCCACCATGGGCAACCCCTCGATCACGCCGGCGGCCTCCCCGCCTTGTGTCTGTGGCGAAAAATGACATAGCAGCAGAGTCACTCCGCAGAGGATGAGAAGAATAGAGGCGCGGATGATCATGGCACGGGAGCAACCACCTGCCGTGAAACAGTGCGCGTGCGCTTGGAGTCAGCCCCACCGCAAAGACGATCCAAGACACCTGACACGAACTGAAGCAGCAGCAAAGCCACGAGAAAAACAACGATGCCGGTGAACTCGTGAAACGCTGAAACCTCTTTCTCGGCATCCCCAATCGCCCACTGCTGGCCAAAGATCATGGCAGAGAAGATGAGGACCAGGATGCGCGTCATGTTTGCGACGATGGCAACGGGCAGGATCATGACAAACAGAAGCAGCCTGCGCCAAAGGACACGCTGACGGAAATAGCTGAAGAGCGCGCCTACGACGAGCAACGCAAACAGCGAGCGCATGCCCGAGCAGGGTGCTGCGATGCCCACGCTGAACAAATCCCCCGCCTTGCGGCCGAGGCTGATGTCTGGCATGGACTGCAACGCAGTGCCTGAGACAAGGGCATCCACGCCGACGGCATTGAGCACAAAGCCCGTGGTCTTCACCATGAGAAGCCGCATCTGGTAACCAACGCTCTCCTCAAGAAAGGGCAGAGGCCACATAAAGCCCAGCATGACCCATGAAAAAAGCCGAACCCGGCTGCGAGCCGCGCCCTCCAGCCATAATGAACCGCCTGCCAGCAGAAGCATGATGGCGAGATACCCGCAGTAAAAGCTGTTGGCACGGAATCCGGCAAAATAGAGAAACAGAGAGAGTACAATGAGCGGCAGCCCCCAGAAAGTGCTGCCTGCAGGAAGCTCAACGACCTCCTTCTGACGCCTCAAAGCAAGAAAGCCTGCGATGAAAGGCAGCAAGGCACCGTGCTGCCAGGTGGGATCTTTCCACTGCATGAACAGCTCCGCGAGGATTGATTGGCGAAACGGACCATACCCAGCGGCGTATGGCTGGACGGCAATCATCAGCATGCCGCTGGCCGCCAGCAAAGCCAGCGCAAGCGAGGATGATGTGAGCCAGTGACGCATGATGACTGCCTGGAGGAGAGCCGTTAAAAATTCAACCGCCTGTTGCTCTAAAATTTGAACTCGTTCGCGGGACTAGAAACGTCCGACCAGCCACGGCTCCGTGGATCAGCGATTTCTTTAGCCGCGCTCTGTGCTTTTGAATTCCATTGAAGGCAAAAGTCAGGAGTGCGATGCTGGGCACGTTGTAGATTTCATGATGAACCATGGGTCACATTCAAGACGGCCATGCTGAATCATGGGGATGAGTTCAAGTCGAAACTGATTCCAGCGCACGCCTGACAAAACATTCAATGGTCAAGACGCTGCTCATTTCCAAAGTGAACCAACTCGGCGACAACGTCGTGTATCTGCCTGTGGTCCAATCACTGGCGAAGGCGAGTCTGGATTGGCGCATTGTCGTGCTGACGAGCCCTACGGCAGCGAGGCTGTATGAAGTCTGCTGCCCTGGTGTGGCAGTGATGAGCTACGAGACAACGGATTTCAATCAGGCGTGGCGACATCCCGCGCGGCTGTGGCGCTACTGGCGTGAGGTGCGCTCCCTCAAAGCAGACGCGTGCCTGCTGGGCAGCGACCAAGGGAGTGTGGCGCACCTGCTTGGCCGTATGAGTGGCGCCAGTCTGAGTGTGGGGCCTGAAAATGACCGGGTGAAGCTGAATGCTCTGCTGAACCTGCGCCTGCCGTCTGAGGGCGAGGAACATGTGGCCATTCACAACTGGCGGATTGCCCAGGCGCTGATGCACCGGCTGGAGCTGCCTGAGCTGCCGGCAACCATGCCTCAGCCAGACTTGAAGAACTTTGGCCGCGATGAACATGGCTCTGTGGTGATCCATGCGGGTGCGAGCCGAGCCTACAAACGCTGGCCGCTGGAGCGTGGGGTCGAACTGGCGAACCGCCTGTCTTCCCGGCATGCGGTGACTTGGTTTGAACAAGGCGAGGCGGGGGAGGCCCGGCTGAAGCCTGCGGTAAGAAAAGTGAAGCCCGGAACGCTGGATGAACTGGTGCGTATCATGGCAGGGGCGAAGCATTTCATTGGCAACAACTCCGGGCCCATGAACATCGCCTCGGCGCTTGGCGTGCCTGGGACGATCTTCAACGGCCCATCGACGCCGAACTGGGACCCGCCGTGGCATACGGCGAGTTTCGACATCCTTCGCGATCCCCAGCTGGCCTGCCAGCCGTGCGACCTGTTCTCGCACCCGGTGAATGCGTGCCAGAACAAGCAACGACCAATGGCCTGCATGGATCGCTGGAGCGTGGACGAGGTGCATCGGAGAATTGAGACGCGTCTAGCCGGGATCTGAGTCAACCCACAGGCGATTGACGAAGAGATGCACGTCCGTGCAGAATGCGGAGGTCCTGATGAGGTCAAATCCGAGGTCTGAGAGCCTGCTGGCAAGTGCGGCCCGCTCTGACGGCTCCGCCGCATGAATTTCGATGACCAGGAAGTGAACGCGCCGCAAACTTTCAGACTCACCGTCAAGAAATGCCTCGTACTCGGCCCCCTCGACGTCCATCTTGCAGAGATCAACCGCTCCGCCACCGAAGCCGCGACGCATGATTTCATCCAGCGTCAGCACTTCAACGAGCGCCTGCTCGTTTGCGGTGCCCGCCGCCGTGCCATAGATGGAAAACCCGGTGCCTCCAGCCGGGAATGAAAGCACCAGCCCGCGCGGCTGACCACCAACGGCGACGTTCAGAATCTTGGGCTGAAGGCCGACGTTTTGCCTGATGTTCAGAACGAGCCGGGAATGAGTGAACGGATTGACCTCGACACAGGCGAGGCTGGTGAGTTCGAAGCCGAGATCGAGGCAAAGCAACGGAAAGCCGCCGCCATTGGCGCCGAGGTCCAGCAGCCGCAGCTGACGCGGGAGCTGCATCTCCGTGAAGAGCTCCCGATACATCGGGCCTGCAATGCAGTCACGGGTGCCGCTTTGATCTCCGGCAAGATGATCGACCAGAAACTGCAACCGTCCTTTGGTGTAGATCGCCCAGCCAAGCCGCCGCCCAAGCAGCCGCTGGGAAAGCGTGAAAAGCACCCGATCAAACTGGCTGATGGCACGCAGGCCTGAAAGAGCGTTGGAGAGACTTTGAAGCACGATGTCAGGATTTCACGGCTTCGACCAAGAGATCCGGCATGGCTGTCATGCGGTCGATGCCCGGAGTCAGGGGGCCTTTGCCATGGCGAAGCTGGATGAGCACGCGACAGCAGCCATAGACCAACATGCCAAGCATGGCGCGCAAACGGCCGCCGAGACTGGGCGAGCAGTAGTGCAAGCCGGAGACGAGCACTGCAGCAAAGCCGCAGGCGCGGAGGCACTGGGTCAGACTGCTGGGCGTGTGCCCGGTTTCATGGGTGAAGTCTCCGTAGCGTGTGACGGAGGACAAGGGGCTCTGGGCATTGAAGGTGAGCATCCACAGCCTGCCGCCGGGCTTGAGGGCATTTCTGGCGGCGGTCAGAAAGCGAATGAACTCATCCTTGGTGAAGTGTTCGATGATGTCCTTCGCATGGAGGAGATCAAAAGCCTCCGTGTGTGACTCGAGAAAGGAGATGACATTTTCCTCGACCCATACATGGCCGGAACCGTGGCTCCTGGCGATGGCGAGATCTGAGGGCGAAAGATCGACGCCGGTGAGGCTGGTGAACCCTTTGGACGCAACCCACGCTATCCACTCACCTTTGCCGCAACCGAGATCGACGATACTTGAGCCGGGGTCCGCAGGGAGTGCGGGGTATGTCGCCTCGTACTGCTCGTGCTGCATGCCGACATCGAGCGCCTTCTGGCCTTCGAAGGAGGCGGAGTAGTTGCGGTAGAGAATGTCACGGTAACTGCTCATGCGGCAAGCTGGTGCAGGATGAAAGCCGCCCACTGCCCCGCAACGGCCTCATGGGTGTAGAGGCTGCGGGTGCGATGGAGCTGGCTCTCAGCCATGGGCGAACCGTTGATCACATCCTGGATGCGGGCAGCCAGGCTGCGGGCATCCCCATGAGGGAAGACGGCCTCTGCGTGACCAATGACCTCGGGGATGGCGCCGCTGCTGGAACCGAGTGTGGCGACACCGCAGGCCATGGCCTCGATAAGGACGTGGCCGAACTGCTCCTCCCAGCAAAGCTGCATGGTGTGCACGGGTTTGCTGGCAAGAACGAAGACATTCAGGCAACGCAGAAATGCGGGAATTTCGAAATGAGGACGCGGCGGCAGCAGGTGGAGCCATGGCCGAGTCTGCTGCTGCTCCCTGAGCCAGGACTCAAGCCTGCCGGAGCCGAGGATGGCCAGATGGACGTTGTCCAAGGCATCACAGGCCTGAAGCAGCTCATGAAGCCCCTTTTCTTCTGTGAGCCTGCCGCAGTAGCCAATGATAAAAGCATCCGCCGGCAGTCCGCATGACTGGCGCAAGACAGCGCGCTCAGCCAGAGAGGCGGGCTGGTGATTTTCAAGATCAACACCTAGCTGCGGGGAAACGAGCACTCTATCTGCGGGAGCACCATGCTTCTGCACGAGCTGTGAGGCAGCCTGATTTCCGGCGACGATGAAATCTGTCGTGCACGCCATGGCCCGATAGATGGGGGCTAGCATGAGGCCCTTCCAGCCGGGACGCTCGATATTTTCCCAGGTGAACTCGCCGAAGAGAGCGCGGGGCTGCAGCAGTGACTTCCAAAAGCGCGCCTGTAAGCAGACGCGGGCCCAGGGTTCATTTTCCACCAGCACCACATCAAAAGGCCGGGAGCGCATGACGGCTGCGAGGCCAGCATAGTGAAAGGTGGTGCTGGTCTGGCCTGAACGAGGCAGACGGATGAGCTGATAGCTGCGGGAGGGGGCGTCGGACTCGTTGTCAAAGTCAGACGAGGGACGTCCGAGCACCAGATGCTGCTCGATGGTGGAGGTGACACAGACGAGGTCAAAATGCGCAGCGAGCGCCTGCACCTTCTTGCGATTTTCCAGCGCCGCGTAGGTGTGGCCTATGAGCAAAAGGCCAGGCTTCATGCGAGAGATGCAGCTGTGCCATAGACCACCCCGCCGGCCACAGGACCAGCGGCGCAGGCCTCAGCAAAAATGTGCGTCCAGTCTTCGCCTGCAGGCAGGATGCTGTGGTGCTTTAGCAGGAGCTGACGCGAGTTCTCCAGAGCCGCAAGGAATTCCGGCGAGTCCCGCTGCTCCTCGATCTCATGACAAGCGCGAGCCCAGGCATCCGGATCCAGACTGCGCAGCATCGGAACGGGATAGCGGCACTCTGCAAACAGCTCGGTGAGGCCCATGCTGTGGTTGGCGAGCACGGGTACGCCTGCCGAGATGGCCTCCATGGCAGCCGTGAGGCCAGCAGGATTGTCACAGGGCACGATGGGAAGAAGCACCACGGGAGCGGCATGCAAGTGCCCCAGGTAGTCACGATGCGAGGCATTGGTGACAAGCTCAAAACGCGGGTTGGCAATTTCGTCGGCAAAACGTGCCTGGAGGGATGGAATGCGGGCAATGCGCGTGATGGAAAATCCGCGATGCAGCAGCGGCGCAACGATCGACTCATCACGGCTGATGTTGCCCGGCAGCAAAATGCGGGTCTTAGGCACATCCTCCGCCGGCTGAAACCATTCTGTGTCGATTTTCCACGGCCGCAGGAGCACGCGGTCACGACCGAGCCTCGAAGTGATGGCGGCAAACTGGTGCGAGGTAATGCACTCGATCTGAAAAGCTGGAGAGGCGGTCTTCAGGCCAGAGGCGAGCCGCTCCAAGGCAGCGTCGTGATAGGCGACACGACGAACGGTCTTCCCTTCGGTGCAAAACAGACCCCAGCGAGAAAGCAACAGCAGCACTGTGTAATGCATGCCGTTGAGGCAGTAGATCATGCGCGCCCGGCGGAGGGCGCTGCGGTTCCGCCAGATGAGAAGAAACGCGGCTCCGAGACGGCGCAGAGCGCCGCACTGCCGGCGGTGGTACTCACATTCCAGCCGCTCATCATTCTGAAACCATGCACCGACGAGGGCTTTGCCATGCGCAGGCATGGGGGCAGCATCCAAAAAGCGCCGGGGCCTGCCGGTGTAGTCGAGCAGGGAATGAGGCGCCAGGACAACCAATGGTGAGGAATCAGCCATAGGGGAGGTTTCGATGAAACGGCACCGTGCCAGCATGTGCAAGCGGGGGTGGGCTCAGCTGTGGGGCCGGGTGCACCGACGGCCGTTTTTGCGCCCGCAAGCCCTCCTGATGGATGATGCAGGCATTCAGCGCCCCGGCGATGAACCAGCAGAAGAAATTCACCGGGAATGTGGATGTCACATTGCCGGCAAACACATTGTGGACCAGGAGTCCGAACAGTATACCCGCCATCCAAAGGCAGATGCTGAAAACAGGTGTGCCACGCAACCTGAGCACGCTGCGATGAAATGATTGCAGAGCGACGGCTGCAATGATGAGCAGTATGCCAAGCGGCAGCCAGCCTATCTCAAGGAGCATGTTGGAAATAAGATCATGGCTGGCGACAAGGTGTGCGTCGTGCAGGTCAGAGGCACCTTTGGCACCGTAGCCAAACATGGTCCACATGAGAGGATTGTGTGCAATGTCATGCATGCCATCAAGGCGGTCGCAGATAGTCCAGAAGCGTGAAAACTGCACACCGATGGCGGTGCCGCCAAAATTTTCGAGCGCCCAAAGCGTGAGCCTGGTGACGGCGTTGATCAGCTCCTGGGCAAAAATGCAGGCCGTGACGAACATGCTGACGACTGTGGCATAGAGCACCGCGGTGCCGCGTGCGCTGCGCAGCACCGGCAGCAGCAGGATGGGCAGCAGCCAGTTGATGTTGGCTATGCGCGCCATGCTGGCGAGGCAGGCGACCACAAAGAGGATGAAAAGAACGAAGCTCATGCCTCCCCAGGCACGGGTGCCCGTATCGCGATGGTGGCGACGCACCATGAGCGCGAGACAGGCGCAAACAGCGCAAGTGGTGCCAAAAGGGGAGCTGTCCACCAATGTGGAAAACGGACGGGGACGGACGTCATCAAGATGCTTGGAAAGAACGGTGAGGCCGGACTGGAGGTATTCGATTTCGAATTCGCTCAGGCCGAAGATCTGCTGCTTGATGCCATACAGGGCGACAGGAATGAAGACGATGAGGCAGTATTTGATGAAGGCGACGATCTGCTGCGGGGTGCGAAAGATGCAGGGAACGACAAACAGCAGAAACATGTAGGCCGCACCGTCTGCCAGCTGAGTGGCGGCAGCATTGAAACCGCTGCCGCTGCGCAGGGCAGAAACCCCGGACACAAAGAAGCCGAGGAAGCAGACGAGCAAGGAAAGCAGCCTGCGCCTGTGATGCAGGCTGCCGTCATGAAGCGATCTCACCAGGGTGCCGATGCAGATGCCGGCGAGAGTCAGCGGACAGAGAGCACGCACCCACATGATGTCGTTCATGGTGACATGACCGTCGAAGACCATCATGCGCTTGAGAAGATCGCTGTAACCGGCATAGAGGACCATGAGGTAAAGCGCCATGCGGGGCTGGATGACCGCCAGTATGAACGAACCCACAGAGAGAAACTGGGCCAGCGCGCCGATGGTGTTGCCACCACCGAGCAGCACGGACAGCATGACATAAATGGCGCCGACTCCGCCGAGAAAGATGATGATGGCCCTGCTTTGCATAAAAAATCAGGGGTGAAGAAGCGAGCGCATGCGCAGCAGGGTGAACCGCGGCAGCCCCATGAAGGCACGTGTCAGGAGGCCGGAGACATTCAGACGCAGCCATGGCGAAAGATATGTCCACACCACCCAGGCCAGCGTGTAAGACACCAGGGTGGCCCATGCCGCCCCCACACCGCCATGCACGGGTATCCAGAGCATGTTCAAGCAGGCGTTCACTGCAACTGCCACGATGACGGAGGGAAGGTTGGCAGCCAGCCTGTCCTCCACGGTCAAGATCTGCGTGCGGGCGATTCCAATGGCATACGGGATGAAGGCCCAGGCATGCACGCGAAGCATCTCAGCACTGCGGCCGAATGCAGCACCAAATGCCAGCGACATCCATGGAGAGAGCAGCAGCAAACCGGCACCAACGGCCAAGGCGAGCATGACGGAGGTGGAGAAGTAATCGACGACGCTTTTCTCAAAACATGCGGCCGAGTCCTGGCGGTCCCGCATCAACCGGGGCAGGAACAGTGTGGCCAGAATGGAGGGCATGAAGTAGGCCATCTCAGACACACGCACTGCGGCACCATAGATGCCGGCCTCCTGGGCACCACACAGCCATTCGATCATCATGGTATCGAGCCGGAACAGCAGGATCAGCGCCGCCTGGGAGGCCAGCTCCGGCCAGGACCGGCTGACAAGTGCGATGGCGCGAGAAAATCCAAAGCCCCCCCAGCGGATGCTGCCGCCGCTACGCCGGAACGCGAATGCGCATAGGGAAAGGAAGACCCAGCCTTCCAGCGCATAGGTCAGTGCAAAGAACCACAAAGGAGCACGGCAGCCGATGCCTGCCGCAATGCAGGCGGCGCTGACAATGAAACCTGCAAACTGGGCGATGACGGACTGCGAGACGCGGCCGTGAGACTCAAGCCATGCGAGGATTTCGGTGGCGGGATTGGTGAGCAGCTGTATGCCGTAGACAAGAAGCAAAAGCGCGCCTTCCGGCCTCCGCCATGCGACCCAGACGATCAAACCCGCAAACAGAGTGGCGGACACGATGAAACGGGATGTGATGGTGAGGCCAAGAACGGCAGGCTGATCTGCGCCCTGCCGCATGAGCTCACGCACGGTGTAGCGGGCGAAGCCGAGCTCTCCAACACTCTGAAGCACCGAGACAACGGCCATGGCGACAGCGATCTGGCCGAAACCGGCGCCGCCAAGATACCGCGCAAGGGCGCAGGTGAGCAAGAAGCTCAGGCCAAGGCGCACCGCCCGGAGCGTGGTCGCGAGCGAAAACGTTTTGAGGATGTGACTTCCAGCGGCCATATAGGACGCGAGGTGCGGTCTTCAAGCCGCCGCGTAGCTTTGCTCCACCAAATCGCAGAGGAGATGACCTATCAGCAGATGGCATTCCTGAACGCGCGCGGTGATCGCGGAGGGGGCTTTGAAACAATGCGCGGCTTCAGCGGCGCAGTCCGCGCCTTTTTCGCCAGTGAATGCGATGGTGACACAGCCTCGCCTGTTGGCGGCCTGAAGTCCCAGGAGGACGTTTTTGCTGGTGCCCGAGGTGGAGATACCGAGGACGACATCGCCGGGCTGGGCGAGGGCTTCGACCTGACGGGCGAAGACGGTGTCGTAACCAAAATCGTTGCTGTGCGCGGTGAGGATGGAGGTGTCGGTGGTCAGCGCGATGCCAGCGAGGGCGGGACGGTTGATTCGGTAACGCACAACCAACTCGGCGGCGAGATGCTGCGCATCGGCAGCGCTGCCACCGTTGCCGAAGAAGATGATTTTTTTGCCGTCCTTGAGCGCTGTGAGCCAGGCTGCAGCAAGCGGAGCGATCTGATCGCTCATCGCACTCAATTTGGCGATGGCGTCCTGATGCTCGCTGAGGTGCGTTTTGAAGAGAGAGGTGAAATCGGTGCTCATTGGGATGAGAAGGCTGCCAGCAGCTCGTCTGGCGTCAATGTGGCGGTGCCGAGCTTGCCAACGACGATGCCGCTGGCGTGATTCGAAATTTCGGCGGCTTCTCGCAGGCTGTGGCCGGTGGCGAGAGCAAGCGTAAGCAGAGCAATGGCGGTGTCCCCGGCACCGGAGACATCAAAGACTTCACGCGCGCGCGTCGGGATGTGGTGAGGGGGCTGGCCGCGCTCAAACAACATCATGCCCTGCTCCCCGAGGGTGACGAGAATGCTGGCGACGTTCCATTTGGCGAGCAGTATGCGCCCCACCTCGAGGAGTTCCTTGTTTTCGAGCGGAGCTTCGGGCAAGAGGTGATCCTCGAGACCTGCTGCGGCAAACGCTTCGAGACGATTGGGCTTCACCAGTGAGACACCAGCCCAGGGCAAGGGATTGCGTGGTGAAGGATCGACGGTGACGATGAGGTTATGCTCGGCTGCGATCTTTGCGACCAGCTGCATGAGCTGCTCGGTCATGAAGCCTTTGCCATAATCTTCCAGGATGATTGCATCGAGCCGGGGCGCGAGATCGCGGAGACGCTGCTCAACTTCGACAAGCTCGGCCTCGGTGAGGGGCAGCAGTTTTTCACGGTCGACACGCACGATCTGCTGCTGGCGTGCGGAGACGCGTGCCTTGGAGATGGTGGGGAGTGTTGGATGCACCAGCAGCGGTGCGGGATCGACCTTGTCCTCGGTCAGGAGGGCGCGGAGCTTGTCCGCCGCCATGTCATTGCCGACGCGGCCCATGAGATGGGTGTTTGGCGAGAACGGGGAGATGTTACGGGCGACATTGGCGGCTCCGCCCGGATAAAACTCCTCACGAGTCACCTCCACGATGGGAACGGGCGCCTCTGGCGAAATGCGGCGGACATGCCCCCAGATGAAGTGGTCGAGCATGACATCTCCCACCACGAGGATGCGGCCCTGCGCGAGACGCCGGAGATGATCGCGGGTGAAGGTCATTTGCTGCGGCGAGTGCGAACTGCGGCGGCAAGTTCTTCGAGCATGGCCTCCGTGGTCTCCCACGAGACGCAGGCATCGGTGATGCTCTGGCCATAGGTGAGCGGCTGGCCGGGCTTGGTGTCCTGGCGTCCTTCGACGAGGTGGCTCTCGATCATCACGCCGGTGATGGCGGTGCTGCCCGAGGCGATCTGCTGTGCCAGAGAAGCGGAGACGAGGGGCTGTTTGCGGTAATCCTTGAGGCTGTTGCCGTGGCTGCAGTCCACCATGACGCTGGCGGGGAGTCCGCGTGCGGTGAGCTGGTCAGCGACGATCTTGATGGAGGCGGCATCGAAATTGGTGCCGCCTTTGCCGCCGCGCAGGATGACATGGCAGGCGTTGTTGCCCTTGGTGTTCACGATGGCGGCGACGCCATCCTTGGTGACAGAGAGGAAGCAGTGCTGGCCTTTGGCGGCCTCAATGGCATCAAGCGCGACCTGGATGCCGCCGTCGGTGCCGTTCTTGAACCCGACGGGCATGGAGAGACCGGAGGCGAGCTGGCGGTGCACCTGGCTTTCCGTGGTGCGGGCGCCAATGGCTCCCCAAGCGACGACGTCGGCAATGTACTGCGGGGTGATGACGTCGAGAAACTCGGTGCCGGCGGGGACGCCGCGCTTGGTGAGCTTGATGAGGAGGTCGCGAGCGCCACGCAGGCCGGCATTGATGTCGAAGGTGCCGTCAAGGTGCGGGTCATTGATGAAGCCTTTCCAGCCGACGGTGGTGCGCGGCTTTTCAAAATAGACGCGCATGACGATCTCCAGATCGGCGGCGTATTTCTGACGCGCCTGGATGATGTGCTGGGCGTACTCGAGGGCGGACTTGGTGTCGTGAATGGAGCAAGGGCCGACGACGACAAGCAGGCGGTCATCCTTCAGAGTCAGAATGGCTTCGGCACGTTTGCGCGAGCCTTCAACAAAAGCGGACTCCTGCTCTCCAAGGCGGAACTCGTGCATGAGCAGAGCAGGCTGGATGAGAGGGAGGATTTCAGCGACGCGGAGGTCGTCAGTGGGATGGGTTTGGCTCACGGCAAAAGGGGGGACAAAAGCGGGCGCGCAGAATGGAGGAATCTGGCGGGAGAGGAAACCAAAAGTTCTGATAAGATGTGAAATTGCAGACTTGCGGCAAGCTGCCGCCCGTGGTGCCCATTACTCAGGCACCACCGCAGGTGGATGGCATTGGGGTGCGCACAGAACGCAGGCAAGCAGCGCCAATTGTGGACTTCCACTCATAGCAAATATGCCAATTACGGAAATTTTACACCTCTGGGATGTTTTGGCAAAGCTAAATATTTAGCAGGTGTTTATAAATCACCCTTTGAGAGCACCAAGGTCTGAGGCGCAGACAAAAAAAGGCGGTCGTTGCCGACCGCCTTTTAAAGAAACTACTGGAGGAGCAGATCAGATGTCTTCACCCACGGCGTAGCGCACGAAACGGCGCACGACGAGGTTCTCTCCCAGCTCATGGATCTTGCCTTTGACCAGATTCGCGATGGTGAGTTCGGGATCCTTGATGAAGGCCTGTTCCATGAGGCAGTTGTCGGCGAAGAACTTTTCCATTTTGCCGTCAACGATCTTGTCCACAATGTTGGCAGGCTTGCCTTTGACGAGCTCAGCACCGATTTCACGCTCCTTGGCGATGAGGTCCGCAGGAACGTCTTCGCGCTGGAGGTAGCGTGGGTTGGCAGCGGCAATGTGAAGGGAGATGTCCTTCACAAGGGCCTGGAAGTTTTCGTTGCGGGCGACGAAGTCGGTCTCGCAGTTCACTTCGATGAGCACGCCGATGCGGCCTGCCATGTGGATGTAGGAGGCGATGATGCCTTCCTTGGTCTGGCGGTCGGCCTTCTTCTCGGCCTTGATGGTGCCGCTTTTGCGGAGGATGGTTTCTGCCTTCTCGAGGTCGCCACCGGCTTCCGTGAGGGCTTTTTTGCATTCCATCATGCCTGCGTTGGTCTTTTCACGCAGGGTCATGACGAGTTTAGCGGAGATTTCAGCCATGGTTGGTTTTTGGGGGTGAAGATTACTTCTTGGCTTCGGCAGTGGCGACGATGACGGGGTCGATCAGCTTCTGCAGGATGATGCGGATGGAGCGGATGGCGTCGTCGTTGGCGGCGATGGGGTAGTCGATGATGTTCGGGTCGGCGTTCGTGTCCACGAGGGCGACGATCGGGATGCCAAGACGGCGGGACTCATGGACGGCGATGTGCTCGCGGGCGGAGTCAACGATGACGACAGCGTCAGGGATCTTGCCCATGTGACGGATGCCGCGCAGGTTGCGCTCAAGCTTGATGCGCTCGCGGTTGAGGCCGGCCAGCTCCTTCTTGGACATGAGCTTGAATTCGGGCTTGTTCTCGATGTCTTCGAGGTAGTTGAGGCGGGCGATGCTCTTCTTGATCGTCTCCATGTTGGTGAGCGTGCCGCCCAGCCAGCGATGGTTGACGTAGAACTGGCCACAGGCTTCGGAGGCCTGCTTCACAGCTTCCTGAGCCTGGCGCTTGCAGCCGACGAAGAGGATTTTTTTGCCGCGGCGGGCGAGGTCGGCGAGGAAATCAGCAGCCTTGTCGATCTGCTTCACGGTCTCCTCGATGTTGAGGATGTGGATCTGGTTCTTGGTGCCCATGATGAAGCTCTTCATCTTGGGGTTCCAGCGCTTGGTTTGATGTCCGAAATGGACTCCGGCTTCGACGAGTTCGGCGAGGATCTGTGTTGACATGTATTTGATAGAAGGCGCCTGTCTTCCGCACGCTTTGAGCTGCAAAACGCTCAGCCACAAGGGCTGATCCGGTCGAACGGGCTTAGGGTTGAGCCCTTTGGCCTGACCAACGTGGCCCGGCAAAAGGGGGCGCGATGTTACCGGCATCCCCTGAGACGGCAAGCGGTTTTTCTGCTGCGGAACTGTCACATGCCGCCGGAAGCTGCTCTCCTGCGGCGCAGACAGAGCGGCAGTAGGGCAAACAGCAGGAGCAAGGAGCGGGCGGGTTCAGGGACGACGACGAGGGTGAGGGAACCGCTACCGCCGAAGTCGCGAATCTCCCAGGCAAGGCTGTAGGAGCTGATATCAGGGAGATCTAGGTTACCCTCGTTGCCGATGTTGGCCCCTGTGCGTCCGTTGGTGCCGATGCTGAAAAGAGAGGTGGAACCGGTATCGAGCACGGTGTTCCAGTCGAGAAGCACAAAGGTGTCCCCGAACGTGGGCGTGTAGCCGCTGCCATCGACGACGATGTTGCTGCTGCCGTTCAAGGTGAGCCCGCCGCCGATGATGATTTTGTCGGAGGCAAGGGTGGAAGCGGTGGCAGAGCCGGTGATCTGAAGCTGAATGACCGTTGTGGCTGTGGCGGGGGTAAAAACGAGTTCGCCGGTATTGAGGGTGCCTATGGAGGCACCGCCACTGTCCCCGGGCCTCACGGTGCCCTGTGTGACGGTGGTGCTGCCTAGGACCTGGCCTGTGCCAGACAACACGGCATCGGCTCCGCTGAGGAAGATCTGGCCGACTCCCGTCTGACCGCTGCCGCCGGAGCCGACCTGGAGATTTCCAGCTGAGACGGTCGTGGTTCCGGTTTGAGCGCTGTTGCCGCTGAGCACCAGCGTCCCCGCCCCGGTCTTGCTCAGCGCGCCGTCACCGCTGAGCGCACCACTAACTGTCAGCGTCTGGCCAGCAGCAACGTCCAGGGTGCCGCCGTTGCTGCCGAGCACCACATTGCGCCGGGCACCGCCGTTGTTTTCGAGTGCGACCGATGCCGTGACAGAGAGGGTGCCGCCATTGAGACTGACTGCCGAGCCGGTGGTGACTGAGCCGAGGCCGGCATTGCTGCTGATGCTTGTGACACCGCCATTGAGATAGGTGGTGCCTGTGTAGTCATTGGTGCCGCCGAGGATCAGCTGGCCTCCGCCGCTTTTGGTCAGCCCGACCGCACCGGTCAGGGTGGCGTCCACCGTGAGGGCAGCGCTGGTGTTGTTCTGAATGATGATGATGTCCTGCCCGTTGCCTGAAGTGAGCGAGCCGCCGGTGATGCGTGTGGCATTGCCGGCGACATTGGAGGTGACCAGGATGCCGCCGCTGTCGACCGTGTGCGTACCGCTGAGCGTGAGCGTCGGGGTGGTGATGGCGTTGTTGAAGCGGATGCTGCCGACAGCCGCATTGGAGTTGAGCGTGACGCTGGCCGTGAGGTCGAGATTGGTGGCGGCTGTGGTGGCAGCGGTGTTGCTGTAGGAGCCGGCTGAGAGGGAGACTATCTTGCCACCGCTGTAGGTGGCCCAGTCGGTGGCGTTGGTGAGGGTGGCACCGCCATTGAAATTAAAGTACGTGGCATAGCCACCGATGATGCCGGATGCGGTGTTTGTTCCATTGGAGGCGAGGCCGGAGGTGCCGCTGCCGTTGGCGCTGAAGGCGACGGTGCCGCCGGCTTCACGCGTGATCGAGCCCAGAGTCAGCAGCATGGTGCCGCCCCCCACGCGGACCTGGTTCACCACGGAGGATCCCGCGCGAATGGTCACACCATTCAGGGTCTGGGTGTTGGGTCCCACGGTGCTCTGCTGCTGCAAAAACGTGCCGCCGCCAAGAATGAGCGCTGAACCAGGATCAATGATATTGCTGGTGGGTGCACCGCTGCCAAAGAGGATCTTCAAGGTGCCGCCATTGACCGTGGTAGCTCCTGTGTAAGTCTGAGCCGCGCTGAAGGTCTGGGTGCCCGCCCCCACCTTGGTGAGGGCTCCAGCGCCGCTCAGGACTCCCGAATAGGTTTGTGAGGTGCCGTTGGCGCCAATGATGAGTGTCACGGCACCCGAGGCGTTGTCTGTGAGCGCAAGGTCTGCCGTGCCGCTGAGACCGCCGAGGGTGAAGCTGTGGCCGGCCACGGATGAAGCGAACACAAGCCCCGTGCCTCCCGTGGTGACGGTGCTGCCCTGCAAAGCAAGGCTGCTGGCCAAGACCAGACTGCCTGAGGTGACGCTGGTGCTGCCAGTGAAAGTGCTGGCGCCAGAGAGGGTAAGCACCGAGTCAGCAGCGCCATTGACGATCAGGGCCAGTGTGCCGGTACCGCCATTGCGCAGGGTGCCGGCGTAAGTGTTGGATGTTGCAGCACCAAGTGCGACTGTCAGGGTGGCTGCGGTGGAGGCGCCATTTTCCACAGTGGCGGAGCCAGGCGCGACAGTGCCGGTGCTCAAACCGCTGACGGTAAAGCTGCTGCCATTGAGCTGGAATTTGGTGCCGGAGGAGACGGCCTCGCCAAAGACAAGCGCCCCATTGGTGGTGCCGTAGGCAGCGTTGCCACCAGGCGTGCCCAGAGTTAGGATGCCGCCTGAGCTGATGGTGAGCGTGCCTCCAAAATTGATGGTTGCGGTGCCTGAGGCGCCGCCATTGGCCTGGGGTGAAAGGTAGGTGCGGGTGCCTGCGGAGACAGTGATCGCATTCGCAAGGGTGAGCGAGCTGCCCCGGGCCACCCCCACCTGGATCGTGCCGCCGCTGGCCTGAATGGTGCCGCTGCCCGCAGCTCCCGCATTGAGCAGCACCACGGTGCCGCCACTGAGGCTGAGACCGTTGGTGATGGTATTGGCTGCAGACAGCGTCAGGATGCCGCTGGTCACGCTGACGTCCGCAAGGCTGACGGCACTGGCGAGTGTCTGAGCGGCACCCGCCACCGTCAGCCTGCCGCTGCCGGCAAAGGTGCCGCTGTAGGTCTGCGTGCCTGAGCTGAGGGTCAGAGTCCGTCCTGCAGCGAGATTCACCACGCTGAACGCCGCAGTGCCACCACTCAAGGCACCAATCGTTTCGCTGCTTTGAACATCCAAAGTGTTGGTGGATGATCCGGTGCCCATGGAGACGAGCGCCGTGTCTGCAATGGCCGAACCACTGGTGATCTGCAGGGTGGACGCACTGACCGTCGTGGTGCCCGTGTAGGTGTTTGTGCCTGCAAACACCATGATGCCCGAACCGCCGATCGTCACGCCGCCGGCGCCAGAAATATTTCCGCTGATGGAAAAGATGCTGCCGGTGCCAAAGGCACTGAGCGTGGCCACCTTGGAGCTGGCGACGGTGATGTTTCCCAGCCAGGTGACGGACGGAGTGACCGCGGTGGTGATGTTGGTGTTGAGGCCGCTGGAGTTGACGAAGTTCAGCGTCGTGCCTGCGGCATAGTTGTAATTGGTGGATCCGCCGAGGTTTTGCCGGATGTCGAGGCCCCCGCTGTTGATGTTGATGCTGGACAGCCCGTTCAAGGCGCCGCTGTTTTCCAGCAGAGTGGCGTTGGAAGTATTGACGTTGAGGGTGCCCCCACCGCTGAAGGAGGGGTTGTTCAGCCAGATGCGCGTGCCCGTGAGAGTGACAGAGCCGGTCGCGACCAGCGCGGTGGAGATCGTGGGAATCACGCCGGTGACGTTGTCGATGATGGCGCCATCGCTTAGCGTGATGGAAGTGCCACCGCTAAGAGTGACCGCACCTTCTTCAAAATAGAGGCCGTGAGCGAGCTGGGCACCGCTCACGGTGATCGTTCCGAGGGTACCGTTGGTGCCTGCGGAAAAGTGGAGATCATTGCTGCCGTCGGTGCTGCTCTGGAAGGTGTTGCTGACGCCAGCGGGATCGGTGTTCCAAAACAAACTGCTGCCCCAGGTTCCCGTGGCGGCACCCGAGCCGTCGGCGGTGCCGTTGGTGTCCCAGTAGAGGTCGTTGGCAGCCTGGAGCCCCAGATGTGTACAGAGCATCATGCTCCATGCGATGAGCGTCTTCAGAGGCTTGTGACGGCCCCGCAGCGGCAGCGCTGACAGCAGCAATGAGCTGGCCGAAGGCATAGATGATGGCGGGAGGGCAGAGGAAAAAACAGCTTTCAAATCGACGAGTTTTTTTCGCCAGACAAGTGTCCTGGCTCAGGTGGGGGGAGACGGGTAGCATACGCCACAACGCCAGAATTTCAGACAGCAAATGCCGCTCCAAAATCAGGAGCAACCACCGCATGGGATGAATCCCGTAGAAGCTGCTGGCGGCAGGCGCTACACCAGCTTTGCCAGCACGTCCGGCAGCGGCAGGACGAAGTCCATTTTTTCCTCCGTGGCGGGATGGATGAAGTGCAGCTCGCTGGAGTGAAGTGCGAGGCGTCTGGCAGGGTCGGTGGTGGCGCCGTAGGGCTTGTCTCCAACGATCGGGTGGCCCATGTCGGAGAGATGGACCCGGATCTGATGACGGCGGCCAGTCTCGAGCTTGAGCTCGACGAGTGTCGTGCTGGCGGCGCGCTTGAGCACCTTGAAGTGGGTGATGGCCTCGCGAGTGTCTTCGCCCGGCGGGACGCTGCGGACGCGGAGAGAAAACTCCTCATTGAGGTAGCAGCGGAGGGTGCCGGAGTCGCGCTTGATGACGCCTTCAGCAACGGCGAGGTAGGTTTTGTCGAAACGATGCCAGTTCTGCTGAAGGATGCGCTTGAAGGGCTCGGTTTTGGCAAAGACGATGAGGCCGGAAGTGTCGCGGTCGAGGCGATGGACGATCCAGACGCGGTTACGGGCATCGGTGGCACGCACATGGTCGGTGAGGGCGGCATAGGCGGTGCGGCCGTTGCCGGAGTCGGTGGCCACGGTCAGCCAGCCAGCCCCTTTGTTCAGGACGATGATGGCCGCGTCCTCATAGACAATGCTGAGGCCGGCGGGCATGGGCTTGACACCGGCGCGCGGGGCGCGCTCCACCTTGATGGTGATCTTGTCGCCGGGCGTGAGTTTGTGGTCATGGCGGGTCACGGCATGGTCGTTGACCCGGACGCTGCCGTATTTCAGCCATTGTTTGATGCGCGTGCGCTTCGTCTCGGGCCAGTTCTCAAAAAGGAACGGCAGGAGTTCGGCGGCGGCTGTGACGGTGCGTTGATCTGACATGAGGCCCACATGCCACGGAAAAAAGATGCTGGCTAAGGAAAAGCGGAATGGCACGTTTCTGGTGAGTCAAAAAAACGCGCGCCCCATGCCCCTGCCCCGCCCTGCCCTGATCTTTCCATTCCTAGCCGCCTCATCCATCTTTGCGGCGGATTTTCAGAAGGACATCCAGCCGATTCTGGAGCGGAACTGCTATGAATGCCACAGTGTGAAGACTGGGAAAAAGAAGGGGGGGTTTGTGTTTGATGACCTGGAAACTTTCAAACTGGACATCAAGGACAACGATGTGGCGCAGATCCGGCCCGGGAAACCTTCAGAGAGCCATTTCCTCGAAGTGCTGGTCAATGACGGCAAGAATCACATGCCGCCGAATGAGAACCTCTCCAGCTCGGAGATCAAAAAGATCACGGAGTGGATCACTGAGGGAGCCAGCTTTGAAAAGGACGCCCCCAAAATGGCCCCGGTGGCTGTCAAAAAATCGCTGCCGCCGATCATGAGCTGGACCAGCACTGAAGGCAAAACGATCAAGGCGGGTTTTGTACGCCTGGAGGGAGACACCGTGGTGCTGAGACTGCCCGCAAACGGCAAAGAGGCCGCCGTGGCTATGTCAAGGCTGTCCGAAGCGAGCCAGAAGCTGGCCCGCGATTGTGCGGCCCCCTGAGGTCACATTTTCGCCAGCGCATCGCTGACGGCAGCCTCAAGCGGGCGGGAACCGCTGCCGCCAAGGCGCTCGTCCAGAGCTTCGAGACGCTGGATGAGATCTGCCACGTGTTTGCGTGGGTACATGCCGCCGGCTTCGGCGCAGAAGTGGGTCCGGCAGCCAAAAGGGCGGTGCTTGTAAATGGTGCAGCGGCCATCACGGCCCAGCAAAGGGCACGCCCCGTCCGGGTGAGGTTTCAAGGCCTTGCGCCCGCTGGCACGAACGCCCTGGGCTGCATAGAGGGCCTCTCCCAGCGTCAGCACTGGAGTGTGGCCAGCCAGCCGAAAGTGGCAGCAGCCAGTACGCATTTCACACTGTCGGGGCAGTGGCCGACGCTCGAGTTCGGCGTAAATGGCCTCGATTTCGTGGCGATGGTCAGGCTTTGTGGGTCTCATGCGGCTCGCGCCCCAGCATGGCTGTTACAGCCCTTGTAGCACGTGATTTTTGCAACGGGTCATTTTGAGATTTGAGATTTCCCATTCCGCCACCATCGTACGTGCCCATGGTGTCGCTTCAGTCCAATTTTCGCGTCATCCTGGGTCAACCATTCTCCCCTAGAGACATCTGAAGCACGCATGAGTCTGCCCGAAATCGCCGGACATGAATTGCAGGACCTGGTCGGAAGCGGGAGGTGCGGAGCCGTGTACCGGGCGGTGTCCACCAACGGCAAAGCCTGCGCGGTGAAGGTGTTCAGCTCGATGGCGATCAACCGCAAGGCGCTGGCCACCGCCTTCCGCGCTTTGCAGCAGATGCCTCACCATCGCGGCGTGCTGCCGGTGGAAAACTACAGTTTCGACAGGACGCCCTACTTTTGCGTCATGCCCCTGGTGGGAGTGATGACGAAAGACAGCCATGGCCGGCGCCTGTGGCAGACGCCGACGCTGGAGTCCGCCTGCAGTGGCCTGCCGCCGGAGCAGGCCTGGAGGCACATCTATGAGGTGGCCGATGCACTTGCCTGGCTGCACAAGCATGGCATCCCGCATGGCAACCTGCGTCCGTCGAACATCCTGCTGGAGGACGATGCAGAGTCCTCTGTCCGCCTCACGGACATCGCGCAAGGCTGGGTGGGGGGCATTCATCACCTTGAGCTGACGGATCACTTTGTGCATCTCTGCCCGGAACAGGCGGAAAATCCTGATGGTGTTTTTGCGGGCTACGGGCCGTCCTGGGATGTGTACAGCTTTGGAGTGCTCGCCTACCGCCTGCTCAACGGCGCACTGCCACGCGGTGCGGAGATGTGGGAAAGCGAGGTCGAGCGCGCCCGCCAGCAGGCGGCGGCGGGACTGGCGGTGCAGGTGGACAGCAATGCCCTGCTGGCCGCAGTCAAAGCGCAGCCGAAAATCTACTGGCCTCAAACGGCACAGTCCAAGTGGGAGGAGCGCCGCCGCAGCATCATCGAACGCGCGCTGGATCTCAATCCGGCCGCACGCTGGGCGGACATGCGCGAGATCGTGCGCGAATTTGAAGTGCTGGAAAGCGACTATCTGCTGGAGGAATCGCGGGAGCAGACCGTGCGCGAGCGGCAGAAACAGGCGAAAAAGGTGCTCACCTGGCAGACCGCCGCCATCTCGCTGCTGGCCATTTTTGCGCTTTGCTTTGTCTATGCTTTCCAGACCCGGCGCAGCCTGCAGAAGGCGGAGCAGCTGATCTCCAGCATCAATGATGTGCACAAGATGGAAAGTGATGCGCTTCACAGCCGCATCGCCCAGCTGACAAGCGAGCGTGACAACGAGCACAACGCCAAGGCGGTGGCGGATCAGAACCTCCAAAACTCGCAGAATGCCGTGGACCAGTTTCTGACACAGCTGCTGCAGACACCGACGGGTAATGAAATGGAGGCAGGCTTTCAGAAGGAGCAGCTCAAGGATGCGCTGGCGTACTGCATGCGCGGGCTGCCCTTGCTGGAGCAATCTCCGGCGCTTGGCGTGGAGCGGCTGCGCGCGTATGGCAACATCGGCCAGCTGCACCTCAAGCTGAGAAACACGGCGCAGGCGGTCGTGTTCCTCACCAAGGCCCGTGACCAGGCGGCCGAACTCATCAGCAAAGGAAATGGAGCAGGGGCGCAGATCGCGCTCTACCAGCAGTGGCTGGGCCGCTACAGCCTGCTGCTTTCAGACATTCGCGGAAGAGAGGGGCGGCATGTCGAGTCGCTCTCCCTGCTCAAGGAAGCCACGGTCAATCTCGACAAAGGACTCGCCGCAGATCCAAAGAACCGCCTCGCCCGCAACGAATGCGCCCGTGCCTGGCTGGAATATGGCCTGCGAACGCTGCGCAACGGTGACGTGGCCGACTCTGAGCAGGCGCTGGCGCGTGTGCCCACGATCCTAGATGCCAAGATCATCGGCCACGACCTGATCAACGACGAGAAATTCATCCTCGCACGCGCCAAGTTTGCCAAGGGCATCAGCCAGCGTGATGCGGGCAAGGTCGAGGAGGCTCTGAACACTCTGATCGACTCTGTGAAAGACATGGGCGAGCTGGTGCTGGGCAGCAGCCCACGCAACCAGGACCAGGCGCTGCTGCTGGCGGAGGCCTACACCGAGCTGGCAGAGCTGATCGGACGTCATTTCAGCGGCTCTGATGCCAGAGAGGCACACAATCAGGCCGTCCCGATCCTGCTGGAGCTCAACCGCCTGCTGCCCGAGTGGGCTGAGGTGAAGTACCTTCTGGCCCGCAACTATGGCGCCATAGCCTCGCTGGCAAGGGATGCGGGCAACCCGGCAGAGGCCAGCAAGAAGAAGCAGGACGCCATCGAGCTGGTGAACGAAATCATCGCAGACGACAAGGACAACGTGCGCTACGGGTTCCTGCTGGCCAAGCTGCGCGGCGAATATGCGGAACTGCTGGCCGACAGCGGCAAGACTTCAGCCGCCATTCCGATCGCAAAACAGGCAGTGGAATCTCTGGAAGCCCTCATTCAGGCGCAGCCTGCCAGCGACAAGCTCACCCCTGAGCGCCGTATGTGGGCCAGCCAGCTGGCTCAGCTTTATGGTTCACTGGGGCACACCAGCGAGAGCGCGGGCAAAAAGCCTGAAGCCAAGGCCGCCTTTGCCAATGCGGTGGCCATCTGGGAGAAACTGGCGGCCGCCATCGCCAATGACGAAGCCATTCAGACGGGGCTGAACTGGAGCAAGGGCCGACTGGCAAAGCTGAAATGAGCCTCGCAGAAAAACAGCAGGCGCTGATCGACGACCTGAATTTCATCCCTGACCCGCATGAGCGCCTGAATGCCGTGGTGTCCCGTGGCACGGCGATGAAACTGGATGCGGCCCACAAAACGGAGGCCAATCTAGTGCCGGGCTGTGTCTCGCGCGTCTGGCTGCATGGAGAGTGTCTTGAGGGAAAAACACGCTTCACCTGCGATGCGGAGTCTCCCATGGTGAAAGGGCTGGCCTCGCTGCTGTGTGACCTGTACAGCGGAGCGACCCCTGCGGAAGCGGCGGCTGAAGAGCCGCGTGTGTGGGAGGCCTGCAGTTTTACCAAGATGCTCTCCCCTACCCGCCTCAACGGCCTGGCCAACATGCGGCTCAAAATCCGCGCCATGGCGGAGCAGTTTTCCACCTCCACCGCTTCTAACTGACCATGCTTCGTCTGCAAAACTTCCACGGTGCCGAACTGGCCTCCCACATTGACGCCCTGGGGGCCCTGCGCATCTCGGTTTTCCATGAATACCCCTATCTCTACGTGGGCAATCTGGAAAATGAGCGTGATTACCTGGGCACGTATGTGAGATCCGAAGGCAGCCTTGTGGTGCTGGTCTTTGATGAGGACAAGGTGGTGGGTGCCACCACGTGCCTGCCGATGCCGGATGAGGGACCGGAATTCAAAGCCCCGTTTGTGCAAGGGGGCTATGATATTTCCACAATCTGCTACTTCGGCGAATCGATCCTGCTGCCGGAGTATCGGGGCAGAGGCATCGGCAAAGAGTTCTTTGTGCGGCGTGAGGCTCATGCCAGGAAGCTGGGGCTGAAGCTCAGCACCTTCTGTGCGGTGGACCGCTTGGAGACGCATCCGCTGCGCCCGCAGGGATATCGGCCACTGGATGATTTCTGGCGGAGCCAGGGGTATGTAAAGCGCCCGGAACTGCAGGCCACCTTTGTGTGGAAGGAGATCGGGGAAGATGAGGAGTCTCCGAAGACGCTGACGTATTGGACGAAGGAGCTGTGACCAGCAGGAGTCTGCAGGAACCCGAACATGGATGCTCGGGTTACGGGACTGCTGCTAGCGCTTGGGCCAGCTGAGCTGCTTGTGGAGGAACTCGAAGGTGCCCTGGCCGTTGATGGTGTGGCCGCCGTTGAAGAACTCGATCTCGGTGCGGTCTTCCATGCCGAACTGGGCGTAGAGCCAGCGGGTTTTGGCGTACTCGTAGGCGACCCAGGGGTCGATGGAGACGCCGTCGTGGTGCCCGCGCTCGACCATGAAGGCGCGGGGAAACATGAGGTAGGTCAGCTCGGCGTAGCTGAAGGTGCTGCCCATGTTGAAGTAGGGCATCTCCCACTCGTCGGTGAACATGAAGCTGTGCTTGTCCTCAGTGGTGGCCACCTTGCGGGTCCAGTCATTGAAATCGCCGGAGCAGATGGAGAGGCAGTAGCCATCGAGCAGCGGGGGGATGCGGACGGCGGATTCGCCACCGTAGCTCAGACCGTAAAAACCGACGCGCTTCTCATCCACCTGCGGCAGCGAGGCTAGCCATTTGAGCCACTGCTCGTGATGGCGGAGCATGACGGAGAACATGGAGGCTTTCACGGTGTTGCCCTTGCGTGAGAGGGTGCGGTACTGCTCCTCCTCTTTGTACAGATTGTGCGGAGCGAGAACGATAAAACCACGCTCAGCCAGGTGCGCGGCGAAGTCGTGGTAGGCGAGCTTGTCCCCCTCGATGACATCTGAAGGCACACCGTGACGTCCATGCTGGCAGACGACGACGGGACGCTTCTCTCCGGGCTGCAGGTCTTTGGGCAGCAGGAGCACCCCCCAGGCGAAACCTTCGCCTCCGACATCCAGCACGACTTCATAGCCGGTCCATTTGGGCTTGTCGTAAATTTTGCGTGACCGGGGTTTGGGCGTGGGGAGCGGTGAGTCAATGCGGCCGATCACTTCATCCCAGAAAGTTTTGCGGTAGTCTTTTGCCGCAGCGATGAATTTGTCCGGCTTTTTGTCGGCAAACTGCGCATAGGTCCAGGCATCGTTGCTGAGCTCAGGCATGGCCTTGTAGAGGAAGAAATCATTCCTGACTTTGTCCGAGCCACGGATCAGGCGCTGCACATGAGCCTCGAGTTCTTTGAGCTGAGCCAGCTGACGAACTGCAGGCAAGTAGGTCTGGCGCAAATTCTGTGGGAGTTCCTTGGAAAGCGCCATGCTCACCTCGGTTTTGAGCAGCTTGGAAAGTGCGCTGGCGGCGGCTGCATCTCCACGCACGAGGGACCGATGCTGAAGGCTCGTCGGCACCAAAGAGTCGATGCGTGAGTACTCCTCCTGGACCTCGTCAAATTCAGGCGTGGTGAGTCTGCCGGGTGCTGCCTGGCCTTTTTTTCCTTTGGGCTCTGGCGGGCCTGCAACGTCCGGTTCATCCGCGTACTGAATGACAAGGCCGCGCGGCGCAATGAGAGAGGCAATCTCCGCATCGCCAAACTCAGCCAGGAGGCCCCAGACATTGCGGTAGAGGGGTTCATGCCACGTGCGCTGACGGGATTTGAAATACCCGCTGACGAGAGCGGCGTCGATGCGGGTGTCCACGGCGGCGGCATACATGGCGATGAGCCCGCCTTCGCCATAGCCTGCGACGCCGATCTGGTCGTGGCGGTGAATGTTGATCCAGTCCACCAGCGCCAGCACCTTCTGAACTTCATAACCAATGATATGCCGACCCATCATGTAGGCCTGCCGGTGGATCCATTCACGATGCGGCATATTCGTCATGAGGATCTCAGGATTGCCGGAACCGGCAGTGCTGCGGCTGATCAAAACGGGAACGATGACGGCAAACCCGTTTTCGACGAAGCGGCGGGCGATCTGTGCCTCCGGCGCCACGCCAGGAGACAAACCGGCGATCTGCTCCGGCGTCTGATCAGCATCTGGAAGAGCGATGATGTAGCCACGAGGCTTCCCCTTGGGCTCCAGCAGCAGACCTTCACCTGAAACCTGCTCCAGGACGGGCCAGCGCACCTGGTAGATGCGGTAGGCTTTCGTCTTGCCCACGAGCGCGAGGTTGGTCTCGTCCCCATAGCGCTCCAAGGCCACAGGCACTCGCTTGTCCCTGAGACCAATGATGTGTCTGAAGCGCTCGCGGTTCTCGCGGACCGACTCTGCATAAGCCTGCGGAGAAGACACATCCCTATGCCAGTAACGTTCGCGTGTTTTCAGCGAGCTGGTGATCAGCTGATCCATGTCTTCCAACGCCGCCGCATGCATCTGCTGTGAGATGTCGCCATCCTTGAGGAGCGGCTGCGTGCCAGGCAGTGTTTCAGTCTGCTGTGCGAGGACACGTCCCACCAAGAGGAGGAAAGCAAAGATGGTCGGGATTTTCATGGTGATGAATCAACGGTCATCATTCCAGTCTTGCAAGCCCATGGGAATTTGTCAGCCCCCACCTGCAAAAGCGGCTTTTAACCGGCAGGAGATTGGGAGAACGCCTGCCCAGGCCAGCCTCCCAATGCTTCGCTGCTGCCCCCCTGCTACGAATTGCAGCGGGATGTGATCAGGCACAGATGCCAAGAGGCCCCCGTGTCTGCAAAATGATGAAGGCGCTTTTAGCGGAAAGCTGCCTCTGAGCTTTGGCCCAGATGCCTGTCGAGCTCATACTTGCCCAGTGCCAGAGCACCGAGGAGCCCGGAGCGTGCACCCAGCCCAGGAGCGACAATGAAATCGTCGATGTTACGGCCAAGCTCAGGAACACGGAGGTAGCCGTTGTTGAGCTTGTGCAGCCTGCCACGGATAAGGGGCAGGATGTGCTCCTGGCTCATGACACCGCCACCAAGAATGATCCGCTTTGGGGAAATGCTGAGAGCGAGATTCATGAGCGCGTGGGCCATGACATCCGCCACCTCCTCCCATGCGGGGTGGTCGGGCGGGAGAGCATCGGCCTTGACACCCCAGCGTGAAGCGAGGGAGGTGCCGCTGACGTAGCCTTCAACACAGCTGCTGTGAAATGGGCAGTGGCAGGCGTGCTGAATGGCCGAGGAATTCTGCGGCGGCGGCACCAGCATGTGGCCAATCTCAGGGTGCAGCATGCCATGGAGGAGCTGGCCATTGATGAGCACTCCTCCTCCAACACCTGTGCCAACGGTAATGTAGATGAGCGGATCTGTATCCTGCCCGGCACCCCACAGATATTCGCCAAGAACGGCGGCGTTCACATCTGTGTCCCAGGCGATGGGCACATGGTAGCGGTCCTGGAGCTTGGGGACGATGTTTGTGAACTGCCAGCCAGGCTTGGGGGTGGAAGTGATGTAGCCGTAGGTCTCGCTTTTTTTGTCGAGGTCGATAGGACCAAAGGAACCGATGCCAATGGCAGCAATGGAGCCGTGCTTGGACTTAGCCGTCGATAGAAAGCGTGTCACGCCGGCGAGAGTATCCTCAGGCGTGGTGGTATCAATGCGTGTGACATCACGAACATCATGGGGCCCGGTACCGACGGCACAGACGAACTTGGTGCCGCCTGCCTCGATGGCGGCGATGAGGGGGGCTTCTTCGCTCATGAATGCGGCCGCACAGCGGCGGAGTCACGGATGCCGAGACTGGAGTAGATCTCGCGCGTGGCGTGGGATTTGTTGAGGGTGTAGAAATGGATGCCGTCCACGCCGTGATCGAGAAGATCGTGGCACTGCTCGGTCGCGTAGTGGATGCCGACTTTCTGCACGGCGGCCTCATCTCCACCACAACGCTGGATGGCGCGGAGGAGCTTCGCCGGGTAGCGGGCACCGGCAGCCAGCTCTGCCATGCGGCGCATGCCGGAGGCGCTTGTGATGGGCATGATGCCGGCAATGATCGGGATGTTGATCCCGGCCAGGTGGCAGCGCTCGCGGAAGTCGTAGAAGTCGTGGTTGTCGAAAAAGAGCTGGGTGCAGATGTAGTCCGCGCCGGCATCGACCTTGGCCTTGAGGTAATCCATTTCCAGGACGCGGTTGGGCGTGCTGGGATGACCTTCCGGGAAACCGGCAACGCCGATGCCGAAGCCGCGCCTGTCAGGATGAGCGCCGGTGTCGTTGAACTTCTTGATGAAGGCCACGAGGTCGGCGGCGTGCTGGAAGGCATCTTTGGAGCGGTCGTAGCCGGCGAGATTCTTCGG
Organism: Prosthecobacter fluviatilis; assembly: GCF_042655725.1. Classification (GTDB taxonomy): domain Bacteria; phylum Verrucomicrobiota; class Verrucomicrobiia; order Verrucomicrobiales; family Verrucomicrobiaceae; genus Prosthecobacter; species Prosthecobacter fluviatilis. The sequence continues at coordinate 93,256 of NZ_JBHSMQ010000011.1, read as the reverse complement.
CGGGTCGCCACCGAGGGCGAGGATGTTGCTCACCCCCGCCTGGGCGTAGCGCTCCAGGATGGCGGCGATGTCCGCCTCGCTGTGGCAGACGCAGGTGAGGTGCGGCACGGCATCGAGGCTGGTGGTGGTTTTGATGCGCACCACCAGATCGTGCGTGAGCTCGCGGGTGGAACCGCCTGCGCCGTAGGTCACGCTGACAAAGGAGGGCTTGAAGGCCTCCAACTCGCCGATGGTCTGATACAGCGCCTCAAAGGCCTCGGCGGTCTTCGGTGGGAAGAACTCAAACGAGAGCGTGGGGCGCTGGGATTGGAGGATGTCGGCGATGTGCATGTCGGGAGTTCGCAGTTTGATCAGGCGAGGTGCTCGCCTTTGAGGACGTCTTCGAGGGTCTGGCGCTCGCGCACCACGGTGGCCTTGTCTCCATCCACGAGGATTTCGGCAGGCATGGGGCGGGTGTTGTAGTTGGAGGCCATGGTGAAGCCATAGGCTCCGGCGCTGAGCACGGCGAGGTATTCCCCCTCTTTGACGAGCGGGATTTCGCGGTTCTGGGCCAGGAAGTCGCCAGATTCACAGATGGGGCCGACGACATCGACCTTTTCCACGGTGGCGTCTGCGGGCTGCTTGAGCGGGACGATCTGGTGCCAGCCCTCATACAGGGTGGGGCGGATGAGGTCGTTCATGCCGGCATCGACGATTTTGAAGACCTTGGCGGCACCGCGCTTTTCATAAAGCACCCGGGTGAGCATGACGCCGGCATTGCCGACCATGAAGCGGCCGGGCTCGCAGAGGATGCGCAGGCCGAGGGGCTCCAGATGAGGCACCACCGCTTCGGCGTAGGCCTGAACGGTGAGAGGGTGGACTTCAGCGTTTTCCTGCCACCAGGCTGCGTCGCCGGAGTCGAGGCTCTGCTTGTAGTTGATGCCGATGCCGCCACCGATGCTGAAGAATTCGATGCCGTGTTTCTTCTTCACCTCCGTCACGAGAGGGATGACCTTCTGCACGGCCTCAAGGAAGGGGTCCACATTGGTGAGCTGGGAGCCGATGTGCATCTGCAGGCCCTTGATGACCAGATTGGGGCAATTGGCGGCCGCACGGGCGTAAACGTCGAGGATCTGGTCGAAGTCGATGCCGAATTTGTTCTCGCTCTTGCCGGTGGTGATCTTGGCGTGGGTCTTGGCGTCCACGTTGGGGTTCACACGGACGGCCACGGGGGCCTTCATACCGAGCTCTCCGGCGACCTGGTTGATGTAATGCAGTTCGGCCTCGGATTCGGCGTTGAAGCAGTAGATGCCCTGCTTGAGAGCGTATTCGATCTCGTCACGGGTTTTGCCCACACCTGCGAAGGTGCACTTGGCGGGATCGCCACCGGCCTTGATGACGCGGTAGAGCTCGCCTGCGGAGACAATGTCAAAGCCGCCGCCAAGCTTGGCGATGGTGCTGAGCACGGCGATGTTGGAATTGGCCTTCACCGCATAGCAGATGAGGTGGTTCAGCCTGGCCAGGGAGGCGTCCAAGCGGGTGAAATGGCCGGTGATGGTGGCCTTGGAGTAAACATACAGCGGCGTGCCATGCTTCTCGGCAAGGGATTGAAGCGGGACGTTTTCGGCAAAAAGCTGGCCTTGGTGATAGCGGAAACTGTGCATAAGCGGGCCGCGTAGATAGGCGGGATTCAGCCCTGCGCAACCCTGCTGCGGTTCATCATGGGTGCATTTCCACCAGTTTTCTGCCGGGGGAGAGCATGCCCACCAACCACTGGCGCATGGCCTTGAAGCCGCGAAGGAGCGCACCGTCCACGACCTGCTGGCAGCCAAAATGGCGGGCAATCATGTCCTCCAGCCCCCGATAACGCGGCAGAAGGATGAGAGCACTGCGGGTGGAAGCCGAGGAGGAGTCCTCCCGATGGGCCAGCGAAGGATGGAGCAGCCCCTTGCAGATGACCTTGGGGGCATCTGCCACCGAGAGAGGGATCTGGCGCTCGGGGAGCACCAGCCAGGGATGGTAGCTGAACACCAGGCCGCTGGAGGCGTCATGTTTCAGCCTGCCTGCGGTGCGCACCGGCACGCCCTCGGTGCGGCGGGCGAGGAAACCACGAACGCCAATGGTAAGATCGGCAGCCGCAGCGCGCCTGTTGAGCAGAAAATCGGCGCCCATCAGGGTGCCGAAGAGGGTGAGACGGAACGACCAGCCTGCGACGAGGAAGCCGATGAAGATCAGCAGCAGGGACACAGCGGCCCCGGCGTAGGGGTGAATGAAGGTGGCCCCGGCCACGAGGGCCATGAGGCCGAGCTTGATGAGCTTGAGCCCGGCATCGACGATGCCAAAGGGGGAGAGGGCAATGAGCACATTGATGGCATGTGCGCTGAGCCAGACCACCGCAAACGCCACGAGGGAGACGGGAATGGTGATCCAGGGGGTGTGCACGGTAAGATCGACCCAGCTCGCGAGAGGGATGACGGCCAGGCCTGAGCCCGCAAGATCATTCACAGCCTGGGGCTGAGCCTGATTGAAATGGGCCATGGCGAGGGCAACGAGCGGCACAAATCCTGCGCTGGCGACGAGGGCGCTGAGCTTGTTTTCGAAGAGCTCGGCGAAATCGAGCGGCTTTTTGACGAGCGGTGGTGCAGCGGCGCCGAGAAAGTCCTTCAAGAAGCAGATGGCCAGCAGCGCCAGCCCTGTGCCCCACACGCCAGGGTGGCAGTACCAGGGCAGGCGATGACGCAGTTGCGGCTCTGTTTTATAATAAGTCCAAGCCCCGACGACGCTGACACCGGTGAGCGGGCTGATAGCCACGCCCGTGATTTCAGAGATGCCCTGGGAGAGGCTGACGCCAGGAGGAAGCACGGATTCCTTGAGCTTGACGGCAGGGGTGGGGTCTGCGGGCGGAGGGACCGCATGGAGGAGGGAACCGCCCAACAACAACACAGACAGGGTGACGAGCAGGCGGCGCTTGAACGAGGTACTCATGGCGAAGGCGGGCTGGGTGCCCTGTATCATGCACGCGAATACCTTTGAGGCAGGCACAATTGGAGGCGGGCTTTGTAACCGCTGGTTCTCTGGCCCGGCTGAAACGAGAGCATGGCAGCAAGCATCTGCCAATCATGGCATCCACTTTATTTAGCGAGCGCCTTGGTGATTTCTGCGGCGACCTGCTTGGCCAGGTAGTCGCTGCCGGCGGCGGTGTAGTGCACGTCGCGGGCTTTCTGCATGGTGGCGAGCTGGGGAGTGATCCAGGCGTTCAGGTCGTCGATGGCGATGCCGTTTTCAGCCATCACCTTGGCGGCGATTTCGTTGTACTCTTTGACCTGGCCGAATTTACGGGGCGGATTGAGTTCGCCCTCGGGGATGGGGGTGGTGGTGGCCCAGATGAGCTTTGCGCCCGTCTTTTTCAGCGTGGCGACGAGACTGCGGAGATTGGCCTCGTAAGCGACGGGCTCGACCTGGCGCTTGCCGTCGGGCATGTATTTGAGGTCATGGATGCCCCAGTTGAAGTGGATGACGTCCCATTTGCCGGTGCCGAGCCATTTGGCAATGTTGGCGACGCCGTTTTTGGTGGGGCCGCCATTGGTGGGGATGCGGTGCACGTTGGCCTTGCCCTCCAGGAGCTTGCGCACGGGCAGGGTGTAGCCCATGGAGATGGAATCTCCGATGAGGAGTACGCGAGGAAGACCGGCAACATCCTGGATGGGTGCCAGGGATGGATTGGGGGCCGGTTTGGGCTTGGCAGGCTGCTGAGCGTGAGTGCTGAGGAGGCCGATGAAAAGAAAGGAAAGAGCAGGAAGGAGGCGGTGCATGCCTCCTTTCACTGCTCAAATCAGCCAATCTTTCAGACGATCTCGACGCGGACTTCGGCGCTGGTGTCCATCTCGCCGATGATTTTGGCGTTCTGTCCACAGGCGAGAGCCTTGTCGGCGTCTGCCGGGGAGACGATGGCGACCCAGCCGAGGCCCATGTTGAAGGTGTCGATGGCGTCTTTTGGGTCGGCGTGGCGGAGGACCTTCTGGACGACGTCGTTCTGCCAGAAGGGGATGCGGAGGTTGGCACCGAGGCCGCGCTTGAGGAACATGCGGCCGAGGTTTTCTGGCAGACCACCACCGGTGATGTGGGCCATGGCCCTGGGGCGGATGCCTGCGGCTTTGAGAGCGGCTGGCTGCTCATGATAAAGCAGTGTGGGCAGGAGCAGCGTGCGCATTTCGTCTTCGCTGAACTGAAGCTTTTCCTTCTCAATGATGCGGCGGACGAGACTGAAGCCGTTGGCGTGGAAGCCAGCGCTGGGCCAGCCGATGAGCACATCACCAGCAGCGATGGTACCGGGATCGAGCAGGTCTTCCTTTTCACAGGCACCGATAGCAAAGCCGCTGAGCTCAACCATGCCCTCAGGAACCATGCCGGGCATCTCGGCGGTCTCACCGCCAGCGAGGATGCAATTGCATGCCTCTAGGTATTCGGTCATGCCGGCGATGATGCGGGTGATCTGGGTCTTCTGGATCTTGGGAATGCCCACGTAGTCGAGGAACATGATGGGGTCAGCACCAGTGGTGAGCACGTCGTTCACATTCATGGCGACGAGGTCCTTGCCGGCGGCTTCGAGCTGGTCGTGCTTGAGCAGAAGCTCGATCTTGGTGCCGACGCCGTCGCAGCCGGTGAGGATGATGGGGTGCTTGTAGCCGCTGAGGTCGTAAGCGGCGGCGAAGAGGCCAAAGGGATTTGCGAGCTTCCGCTTCTGCTGGGTGCGCTTCACGAGCACGCCGATGTCATCGACCAGCGATGCTGCTTCGTGAATGTCGACGCCGGCTTGTTTGTAGGTATGTGCGGAGGAGCTGCTCATGGGAAAATGGTGGCCGGTTGCCTAGCCCGAAAGCCGGGGCGGCTCAAACGGAAACTTGGCGGATGGGGGGGGCCCCCTCCCCTGCCCCGCGGGATCGATTTGGGCGGCCGAAGCAAGGCCGGCCATCTGGCACCGTAGGTTATTCAGGCAGCTGCCTTTACGCGCATGAAAACCAGCCTTCCCACACCCACGAGCATTTCACAGGCTTTCAGTCCGGCAGGGGGGGATTTGCTGCGCATCGGCTCGACCCGGCGTGGCTTTTTGCAGACGGGACTCGCGGGGCTGGCGGGCATTTCACTGCCAGCGCTCTTCCAGCAGAAGGCCCTGGCCGCGGCCACGGGACAGGCGACGCGAAAGACCAATGTGGTGCTCTTCTGGCTCTCCGGCGGGCCGAGCCACATCGACATGTGGGACCCGAAACCGGACGCACCGAGCGAAATTCGTGGACCGTTTGGGCATATTCCGACCAAAGTTCCGGGCATTCATGTGTGCGAACATCTGCCGCTGACAGCAAAAATCATGGACCGGCTGACGCTGGTTCGTTCAGTGGACTGCAGTGCGAGCGATCACACGCCGATCACCATGCAGGCGTGCAATCCCCTGGCACGACGCACCAATGACGGCCGTGACGGCGGGGGCTATCCGTCCATGGGGTCGATCGCCGCAAAGTTTCGCGGAGCCAATGCGCCGGGCATTCCGGGATATGTGGCGCTGGCGGATTCGCTGCCTGCCGACATCTGGGGGGCTGGCCACATGGGCAATGCCTTCAACCCGGTGAGCGGCAAAGATTTGTCGGGAAGGCTCAAACTGGTGGAAGGTCTCAGCATCGAACGGCTCGGCAGCCGCCGTGCTCTGGCCGAGCAAATGGACCAGTGGAAACGCGGCATCGGTGCAAATGAGTCCGTAGCATCGGCAGACCACTTCACGCAGCAGGCTTATGAGGTGCTGATGGAAGGAAGTGCCCAGCGTGCGCTGAACCTGGAGGAAGAATCTGCTGCGATGCGAGACAGATACGGACGCGACAGCCTCGGGGAAAAAGCGCTGCTCGCCCGCAGGCTCATTGAGGCGGGGTCAACGTTTGTCACCGTCAGCGGCGCCTGGGGCTACTTTGATCATCATGGCGATGAAGTGAAGTGGGGAGGAATCAAAAAAGGCCTCACTCCGCTGCTGCCCAGCATGGATCGCACGCTGCACGCCATGGTCACGGATCTCGAAGACCGCGGGCTGCTGGACAGCACCTTGATCCTCATGATGGGCGAATTTGGACGCAGTCCGGTGATCAACAAGAATGCAGGACGCGACCACTGGCCGCGTGTGATGTCGATGGTGATGGCAGGAGGCGGGCTGCGCCATGGGCAGGTGATCGGCAGCACGGACAAGCATGGTGGAGAAATCGAAACCCGCCGTGTCGCCCCCGGAGACCTGGCCGCAACGGTGTTTCACCATCTGGGTATCGAGCAAAATACGAACTGGATTGATCCTCAAGGCCGCCCGCGACCGATCGTTGCCGAAGGCGGCAGAGTGATAACCGAACTGCTTTAATGCTCTGACAGCGGAGGCTCTGATCGAAGGAACCCCGCTTGAGCATATTTACGTTCACATTGTGCACAGCCCCGGGGGACTGTTAAACACACCTGTTAAAAGCGTGTTCAGTTGCCTGAGGTCTCGTGAAGGCGCCAAAACGGCATTCACCATAAGAATGACAGCCCGCATCCTTTTCAGAGGCGCCAAGGCGAAGGAATTCTCGCGCCATCCCGTTTTCCCCTCATGAAATTGTTTTTGCTCTTCGCGGTGTGTTTTCAAATCAGCCTGTGTTTTGCAGAAGAGTTCGACCTTGTGCTTAACAACGGCCGCGTGATGGATCCGGCGACCAATCTTGACGCGGTTCGTCATATTGGAATTCGTGAGGGCAAGATCGCCGCGATCTCCGACACGCCACTGCCCGGCAAAAAAATTCTGGAGGTGAAAGGACACGTGGTCGCGCCCGGCTTCATCGACCTTCATGCGCATGGACAGACCACGGGTGACATGCAGATCAAAGCCTGTGATGGCGTCACCACGGTCCTAGACCTGGAAGCAGGAGTGTATCCGGTGGCGGCATGGTATCGTGCGATGGAAGACACGGCGCCGCTGAACTACGGAGCCACGGTCGGTCACATCGCCGCCCGCTTTGCCGCATTTCATCCGGGGATGGAGATCGGGCACTGGGCGGTCAACCGTGCCAAGATCGCCGGACTCGGCGCTGAGCCTGATGGTGCGAACAAGGTGGCGAGGGATGCGGAGCTCAAGCTCATGGGAGATGCGATCAAGCGCGGACTTGATGAGGGCGCGCTGGGCATTGGGTTTGGCATCAACTACACGCCTGCCGCCGCACCGGGCGAGATTGCGGCCATGTTCCGCATCGCAGCAGAGCGCAAAGTGCCCGCGTATGTGCATACGCGCGCCTTTGGCATCGCCGCAATCGAGGAAGCGATCAACGCCGCAAAAACGACCGGCGCGGCGCTGCACATCGTGCATGTCGGCAGCAGCGCCATCGGCGACATGAGGGAAGTTTTAAAACTCATCGACGCCAGCAAGGCTGCAGGCATGGACATCAGCACGGAGGTGTACCCCTACACTGCTGCCTCCACCGTGCTGGAGTCCGCGATGTTCAATCCAGGATGGCAGGCCAATCTCAAGATCGACTACGGTGATCTCGCCTGGGCAGCGACAGGTGAACGGCTCACGCAGGAGAGTTTCGAACGTTACCGCAATGAGGGCGGCTGGGTGATCATCTACATGATGAAGGATGAAAATGTGGAGATGGCCATCGCACATCCGGGTGTGATGATCGCGAGTGACGGAGTTCCCTTCATCGATGGCAAAGGGCATCCGCGCGGCGCAGGGACCTTCGCACGCGTGCTGGGGCACTACTCACGCGAAAAGAAGCTGCTCCCGCTGATGGAAGCACTCGCCAAGATGACGATCCTGCCCGCGCAGCGACTGGAAGGATACGTTCCGATGATGAAAGGCAAAGGCCGGATCGCTCTCGGAGCGGATGCGGACATCACCGTTTTTGATCCGGCAACGGTGATCGACCGCGCCACCTTTGAGTCGCCAACGACAGCTTCTGCCGGCATTCCGCATGTCATCGTGAACGGCGTGCCGGTCGTGCTTGATGGAAAACTCGTGAAAGAAGCCCGTCCAGGGCGCGCTGTAAGGATCAACCCATGAAATCCATCTTTCTAAGCCTCATCCTTGGCACCGCATTGCTCGCAGAAGACGCACCGCAATGGCGCAATCTTTTCAACGGCAAAGACCTCACCGGCTGGGTGGATGTGAACACGAGCCCCGAAACGTGGAGCGTCACAGACGGGATGCTGGTGTGCAAGGGGCTGCCCATTGGGGTGATGCGCAGCGAAAAACAGTATGAGAACTTCATCCTGCACATCGAGTGGATGCACATGGAGGCGGGTGGAAATTCCGGCGTGTTTGTATGGAGCGAGGGCGCGGTGCCTGCAGGCCGAAATCTGCCCAAGGGCATGGAGGTGCAGATGCTGGAGCTGGAGTGGCCGAAGCTGCACCCGGGCAAAGATGGCCTGCCTAACCACCCGGGCTATGTGTCTGGCGAGCTCTTTGGCGCGAACGGGCTGGAGGGCGTGCCGGACAATCCGCGTGGAAAGCGCAGCATGTCGTGGGAGATGCGCTGCAAAGGCAAGGGCGAATGGAACACGTATGACGTGGTGTGCGTGGACGGCACGGTGAAGCTCTCAATCAACGGGAAGTTTGTGAACGGCATCAGCCAGTCAACGGTGCGCAAAGGATACCTGTGCCTGGAGTCGGAAGGGGCGGAGATTCATTTTCGGAACATCCGAATTCTGGAACTGCCGGGAGGCAGGGTGACGCCGGAGCAGACGGCACCGGTGGTGAAGTAGGCTACTTCTTCTGCTGCATAAGTTCCCCGACCTTGGTGGTGATCAAATCCTCCACGTTTTCAGTGTAGGGAGCGCGGTGGCCATATTCGAACATGCCGGTGATACCTTCGTAGCCGCCCTCTTTGAGGACGCGGTGGCTTGGGACATAGCTGGTGAGGTCGTTGTTGTAGCCACAGACCCAGGTGGTGTTCCAGCCGTAGGTGGCTTTGAACTTGAGGGAGTAGTCCACCACGGTCTCGCCAGTCAGGGCGATGAACTGGAAACCGGAGCCGAAGCGCCAGACCTGGATGGGATATGGCACGCGGCCCGGTGGCGAGCCGAGGGTTTCATACTGGCGGATGAAGTGCTCGAACTCGCGCCTGGGCATGCCGGTGAGATTGGGGAGGCGCTGTTTGAGTTCATCGAGCGGAATGCCGGGCTGGAGTTGAAGCTCTGTCCGGCCCATGGCAGCGTGAATGGGACCGCTGAGAGGAGTCATCGTGCCAGTGAGCACCTGACGCACGGCCTCGGCGAGAATGCTGCCATACATGCGGGCAAGTTCGGTGGCCTCCATGTCCCTGCCGCGAATGCGAGGGAGCGGATTGGCATCGCCGCCGCAGTTTTGCACAAACAGGGCGACGGAGCCCGGAAAGGATTTTTCCAGCTCAAGCTGAGCGAAGCCTGCGTAGTCGCCATTGATGCTGAGGCCGCCGAGAGCGGTGGTGTGGCAGGAGTAGCCGAAGAGGATGGCTTTGAGATCGTTGCCAGATTTCACGGTGATGACGGGCACGTCCTGATCGACCTGCCCACCTAAGGCGCGGCTCTCAGGACCGCGTGAGCGGCGGCGGTTCACGGCGACACCGGCAAGGCCCTGATCAAAGGCGAGCTCTGCGGGTGCGAGTTTGGCGATGGCGGCGCCGATGACCTCTGCATACTTCGCATAAACCAGGGCGGTGTAGCGGTCCTTCACCGTCGCTTCTTCCGGCGTGAGCTCGTAATAGAGCCAGAGCACATCCTCGGTGATGGGGCAGGAGTGATTATGAGAGGCGTTGAGGACCAGGCGCTCACGCGGAATGCCGTGTTTTTCGAGCGCTGCCTTGGCGATGATGGCGACCATTTTGTCGCTCAGGCCGACGAGGTCGGCGGTGACGAGGACGGATGTCGCTCCGGACTCATCTTTAAGCGCGAGGGCCTTCAGCCATATGGGATGCTCCACGCGCTGGGACATGCGTGTCTTGCCACCATAGCCAGCGAGAGGGACAGGTTCTGTGGGCGTGATGTCGGCTTTCGCTGCGCCAGCCTGCCATGCGGCGGAGGCCAGGGTGGCGTGGAGAATGAGAAGGAGAATGAAGGCGTATCTCATGGCGTCATGATTTTGAAGGCTTCGAACATGAAGAAAGCGAGACCGGCGTAGCCGGGGTGCGAGGTGTAGGTGTCATCAACAGCTCGCAGAGCTGACATCATCTGTGTTTCGGTCTTGCCGTAGAAACCTTCCATCTTGGGGCCGATGTTTGCCATCTTGGCACCGACGAAGACTTTGGCCTTGGTGGTATCCGCGTAGGCGATGGTTTTGGCGACGAGGGAGACGATGCCGTTTTTTCCTTCGGCGGTGTCGCGGTAGCTCATGATGGCGACGTGATCGACACAATCGAGCAGGTGCTGGGCGGCGTCTTTGGCGACACCTTGATAGTTGACCGGGTAGGCGGGCTTTCCCTCGGGGGTGGTTTTGTCGAGCCAGAAGACGATGTCCACGCCGTAGATCAAGCCGGGCTCCGCCGTGTGAGCCCGGGAAACGGCTTTGTGATTGACCTCAACAAACTGAGTCAGAAGATCGCACTTCTGTGCGGGATCGGCTTTCTTCCACTGAAGGAGGCCGTGAGGCTCGATGTCGAGATGCACACCGTCAAAGTGTGCGTCCCGGGGTTCTTCGCGATTGAAGGCGAGGATGCCGTCCACGCTGGCGAGCACGATGCCGTGCTTGGCGCGCAGAGTGTGAGAGGGATCGCCAAAGAGGGCGTGGATGCGGAGCGAGCGAGCGTGAGCGTGCTGGATGAAGGCGCGCGTGGGGGCCGCATTTTTCAGTTCACGGCCACCGTTTTCAAGTTTGGTGAAATGGACCTGCCAGAAGAGATCAGTGATGTGGCGCTGAGCACAGAAGTCGAAAAGGGCATCGCTGGCTTCAGGAGAAGCAGCGATTTCATCCGTCTTGTAAATCCACATCCCCCGCATCTCTGCAGCCGACAGCGGAGCGGCCATCAGGAGGAGGATGGAAAACAGCAGGAGGAAGCGGCATTTCATGCAAGTGGGTAGCACATACGACCTTGGTCTGCCGACTTGTCCGGGCAAGTTTGCACTTGTCCCTTCTTGTATCTGAAATAAGCATAAGAGTATATGAACCGGGCATTCACCTTCCTGACAACCCTGGCTATTTTGGTGCTCCTGGGCGGCCAGTCCTTTGCCAAAACACAGAAGCCAAGCGAGGAGATGATCCTGATTTTGATTCATCACAAATCCGGCCCCAATGATCTGGATGTCAGCAAGCTACCGCTGGACAAGACCATGGACTTCCCTTCAAAAAAGGAAATGCCTGAATATGAGGTGTATCGCGTGCCCTACCCGAAAGGTATCGCTGATTACTTTGGATATGATGTCTATCTCCATGCGCAATCCGGACGCTATTGGATCTACCAGGGAGGAGGGGTGGCAAGTGTGAGCAAGTTCTACGGCCCCGGCTTGGTGAAAGATCTGCGCAAGTAGCGGGCGTTCACTTCACCTCCGCGGCCATCTCCATCAGGGCATCCATCATTTTCACGGAGGCCTGAGGCTCGAGGTTGTTGGTGCCGGGCCAGGTCTCGTAGCCACCGAGCTCGAAATGGCGCGGCGTAGGCATGTAACCGTAGTAGCCGTTGGCGAGCTCCACCATGAAGGATTTGGCAAAGGGACTGCGCTTGCGAAACTCGACGCCGGTTTCGGCAAAGGTTTCCGTGGGCGTGGTGCCGATGCAGATGTCTCCGATGCGGAAGATCTGCACGGGAGCCTTGGTCTCTGGGCTGGCCTGGGCGAGGCGCTGCACGCGACCTGCGTAGGCGAGTGGGAGGTCGGCCTTGCCCTGAATGCGTGGGGTTTTGGCCTCGGTGTCCTTGGCCCAGGCGATGAGTTCGGGACCGATCTTGCGCCAGGAGATGGGGAGCTCGCGATAGCGGGCGGCAAGAGGAGCGCTGCTCTGCCAGGTGACCTTGGAAAGGGCTGCGTTCACCTTGGCGGCGATGTCTTCGGCGACATAACGCATCTGCTCGTAGGGCTTTTTGCGCGGCTGAGGATTGCGGAAGTTGATGTTGTTGGCGTCGCCGCTGGTGCCATTAGCCATGAGGGCAACGAAGGGCGGGTCTTCGGTGCCGCCAGCTTGCAGACGCTTGAGGGCCTCGCAGTACATGCCGTAGTAGTCTGCGGAGATGTCTGCGTCTTTGACTCCGCCGACGTAGTGGAGGGAGTAGGCGGAATAGACGGAGATCATGCGGCCGCCGGGCTCGCGCAGGGCGATGAAGGAGACGATGGGATCGGGCTCGCCAGCGGGCTCGATGAGCGCCGGATTGCCAGCGCCGGGGTTCATCTTGACCTTGTCGATCTTGCCGAAGGGATTGGGCGGCATCTTGTCTGGCTGGAGGAACCAGCGGCGGATATGGACATGCTCCGGAATGCTAACGGTGCTGAAGGCGATCTCCGCAGGACGGAGCAGCGTGATGGCACGGCGCACGCCATCCGCAATGCGACGAGCGACGAATTTCTGGTAATCCGTGAGTTCCAGGTCGGAGGTGTAAAAGCGCACCGGGCCACCGATGGCATTGGCTGCCGAATGGGTGTGTGTGCCTGAAATGAGGACATTGGCAGCAGGGATGCCGGTTTCTTTTTCGACCAGTTCACGCGCCGCGACACAGAGACTGCGGTGCATGCCGAGGAGATCGCAGATGACGAGGGCGAGCATGGTTTGGCCATCATCAAGCACGAGACAGCGGGCATGGAGCTCGTCGTGAATGTGTGTGCAAGGGTAAGGGAGGAACCCACCGACGACCTCGCTGCCAAGCGGTGGCGTGATGTTGCTGGTGGCGGCACCGGCCATCAGGGATGCCTTGGGAGTGTCAGCGGCTTGGAGGGATGCGGCGGCAAAGAGTGCGAGCAGGAGAGTGCGCATGGGAACAATACAGAGGTTCTGCGAAGATTTTGTCACGGCTTCCAATCGGCTGGGAGATTCAGAAACCAGACCTCATTGGAAAGCGGGCGGGCGTGGCCGCCGAGGAGCCAGAGTTTGTCCTGAAAAACGAGCGCCGAGTGCTCGTGCCGGGACTTCCAGCAGGTCTTGGTTTCTAGGCGCTGCCAGTTTTTGCCGTCGGCGCTGTGCCAGACGTCACCGTGGTTGTCTTTCTCTTTGGACCAGCCGCCGAGAACCCAGATGCGGCCGCGATAGACTGCTGCGCTGAACCACAAACGCGGGGCCCACGGAGCGGATGCGGTTTCGCAGGTCCAGTTCACGCCGTCGGCGGATGACCAGACATCATTCTTTGCATGGTAGCCGGGGACGTAGTTGCCGCCGCCTAAGACGTAGATTTTGCCATTCAGAACAACGGCCTGATGGTAGGCGCGTGGGGACCATGTGGCGTGCGATGTTTCGAGTTTCCACTCTTTGCCATCGGCGGATGACCAGACGTCATTTTTTAAACTGGCGTCATTGCCAAAGTAGTAGTCCTCAATGCCGCCAAGGAGCCACATCCTGCCGCGATGCTCGACGAGGCCGGAGGCGAGGCGCGGGGACCATCTGGCACCTGATGTGACTTGATTCCAAGCAGCGCCATCTGCGGAGGACCAGACCTGATTGCTGGCTGAATGACCTGGGAGGCGGCCTTTGTACCAGCCGCCCATTATCCAGAGGCGATCCTGAAAGGTGAGGCTCATGGCGAGGTCGCTATGCAGCCAGGGGGCGTTGGCGGAGATGAGCTTCCAAGCTTTGCCATCAGCAGATGACCATACATCGCGCGGCGGGTCCTGGAAGGACTGGAACCAGCCGCCACCGATCCAGAGCTGATCTTTGAAGACCCACTCGGCCTGGGAATCGCGTGCCTGCCATGGAGCGGTGGATTCAAGCACCCAGTCAGGCTCGGCAGCACTGGCATTGAGGCTGATGATTCCGGCCAGCAGTGGAAGGAGGTGCTTCATAAATCAGGTCATGATCTGCGCTTCGATGTCGAGCCCGACACGTTGGCTCCATGCGGCGATCATTTTTTTAAACCATGGGCCGGGCATGCCATCGGCGATGAGCGTGCCGTTGATCCGAGTGCAAGGAGCCATGCAATAGGGAGTGGTGGTGAGCCAAGCCTCGTCCGCAGTGACCACGTCGTAAGGCTGGAAATCCTTTTCGATGAACTCCATGCCGATCTGAGGCGCGAGCTCCTTCAGCGTCTGCAGGCTGATGCCCCAGAGGATGTTGCGGGTGGTCGGGGAGATGATTGTGCGCCCTTTCACGATGACGAAATTGGAACCCGCGCATTCAGTGACGTTGCCATCAAGGTCGAGAAGCAGGGTGATGGCACGTGGGTCAACCGCCTGGGACTGCTTGTCGGCAAGCCACCAATGCAGGCGGCTGCGGTTTTTCATCTTGGGCTCGAGACACTGTGGCGGAATGTGCCGGATGGATGGCGTGACGACATGGGCTCCGTCCGTGAACAGATGCCGCCACATGCTGAAGCGCAGCGGAAAGGAATGAATGCAGATGGTGGGGGTGAGCGGCCCTGCGGCGCCGGCACTGCCTGCATACAGAGTGTTTTCACCCGGGGTGATAAAGTGAACGATGCCGATGTCTTCGTGCGGAGCGATGAGACGGCAGTTTGCCTCCGCGAGCTCGTTGGTGAGGGTGAGCATTTCCTGCGGAGAAAGCGGCACCGTGATGCCTGAATACTTCAGGGAGCGGCACAAACGGGCGACGTGGTCCTCGGCCCGAAAGGGCCGGTGATGAAAGGTCCGCGTCATCTCCGTGAGCGTGGCACCGAGGACGATGCCCAGATCATAGATGTTCAGCTTTGCCTGCGAGGCGGGAACGAACCCGGTATTTAGATAGACTAGAGGTTCGGTCATGGCCTGGAGAGGGAAGCTCAGATTTCGGATTCCTTGGGCAGAAGGAAGGGGGCGCGGTACTCACGGCCGAGCAGTGCGTTTGCAGCGGCATTATCGAGGAAGGACTCCTTGCCACCGTCCACGCGGAGGTGCTGGCCGAGCGTGAGCTTCGTCTTGTCGAGTTCGACACCGGCATCGACGAGATAGTGGCGCGTGCGCTCCAGCGTCTCCTGGACGTCGTCGTGAACTTTGATGTCGCCGAGATGCTTGGCGATGTCGTTGACCGAGGTCTGCGCGCCGAGGCGGTAGGAAATGTTGGCGATATGGCAGAGGGCGCTGCTTTGATGGCCTTCCTCGATCTCGGCTTTGAGGTCTTCTTGCCGACGACTGCGCACGGCGTTAAGGAAATTGGCAAAATGGTTCTCGGACTTTCCTTCGAAGGCGCGGACGAGATTGCCCTTGGGGTCGTAGAGGCTGGTGTCGGCAATGATGCCTTCACTGCCGTAGAAGAACCACATGGACTTGATGGCAGGGTGAAAGGGCGCGCTTTTCAGACCACGGGTTTCAGAAATGATGGTTTTGTCGCCGAAATCGAAGATGCCCACCTGCGAGTTTGGCGTCTCGGCCACATCGGTGTAGCCGAGGCGGCCACCATAACTGAGCACGTTGCGGCCAAGACCGGTGACACCGAGGCCCCAACGGCAGATGTCGAGCGAGTGGACGTTGTTGTTGCCGATCTCGCCGCTGCCGGTGTTCCAGAACCAATGCCAGTCGTAGTGAAACTTGGGTCGTGTGAGCTTCTCCAGCGGTGCTGGTCCGGCCCAGAGATTGTAGTCACAACGCGGCGGCATCGCGCACTCGACAGGACCGCCGATGGAACCACGACCGCCGTAGATGATGCTCTTGGCGAGTTTCACCTCGCCAAGTTTTCCTTCACTCATGTACTTCACGGCTTCAGCCAGAGAACCACGGGCGCGGTTCTGCGTACCGCCCTGGCAGATGCGGCCCAGCTTGCGCGCGGCCTGCACCATGCGACGTCCTTCGACGACATTGTGGCTGACGGGCTTCTCCACATACACATCTTTGCCGGCCTGCATGGCCCATATGGCGGAGAGCGAGTGCCAGTGATTCGGCGAAGCGATGAAGACGACATCCACCGCCTTGTCTTCCAGCACCTTTCGCAAATCCTGAACCTTCTTCGGCATCGACCGCTTGGCCTGCACCAGGATCTCACCCACCTCGTCCGCCCGGTCCAGATCAGGATCGCAGACATAGGCCACATCGCAGTCGGGTATGCGCACCAGCTCTTTGGCATGGGCCTTGCCGCGGATGCCGCAGCCAATGATGGCAGCGGTGATTTTCTCATTCGCGCTGACGGCTTTGCTCTCTGCAGAAAAAAGAGGTGCGGGGAGACTCACAGCCGCCGCGGCCATGAGTGAGTCTTCAAAAAAGCGGCGGCGCGTGAGATGGTTCATAGTGCGATGTTATACGGAGCCGCAGAGCTGCTCTGAGCACCTGCACGCACAAAACTTCACTTTGCCCAGCGAATGCAAGACGGCATGGGCATCGCGACAGGAGCGCCTGTCGCGGCGAGATTGCCATTTGCTGCATCAATCCTAAACACGACCACGGAATTTCCAGGCATGTTGGCGCAGAGGAGCCAGCGACCATCCGGGGTGATCAGCAGATTCTGCGGCCCTTTGCCGAGGCTGGGATCGATAGAAAGGAGTGTCAGCATGCCATTCTCTGCGATGCGGTAGGATGCGATGCTGTCGTGCCCTCTGTTGGTACCGTAGAGGAACTTGCCATCGGGGGTGATTTTCAAGTCCGCCGTATGGCTTTTGCCAGTGAATCCGGCAGGAAGCGTGGAGAGGGTCTGGCGCTCTGTGAGCATGCCGGAGTCGGCGGCGTAATCGAAACACGTCACCGTGTTTGCCAGCTCGTTGATCACATACACATGCCTGCCGTTGGGATGAAACGTGATGTGGCGCGGGCCGGATGCAGGCCTCATCTTCACGAAGGGCTGGGCATCGTTCGGCGTGAGTCTGGCCGCGGCCGCATCGAGCTGATAAATCAATATTTTGTCAATGCCCAGATCGGCAGCCAGGGCGAAGCGATTGTCTGGACTGATCACGATGCAGTGTGCATTCGGCCCCTTTTGGCGCACGGGATCGGCACCCGAGCCGCTGTGCTGCACAAACGAAACCGCCTCGCCTAGCGAACCATCCTCCTTTACCGGCAGCGAGGCCACACTTCCGGACGCATAGTTTGCCACCGCCACCGTCTTGCCTGTGGCATCGACATCGAGGTAGCACGAAGCAGTCCCTCGTGCAGAATGCTGATTCAGACGCTTCAACCGGCCATCTCGGCCATCCAGTGCATAGGCTGCCACAAACTCATCGTCCGCACCGCCAAAACTCTCGGCATTGATCGCATAGAGGAACCGTTGATCGGGCGAGACCGCGAGGAAGAACGGATTCTGAATGTCAGCCGTGCGATGCAGTGGCTGCAGGGTGCCCGTCGCTGAGTCAAAGCGAAACGAGTGAATGCCTGCCTTTTCTCCCGAAGCAAAGGCGGAGATGAAAACGAGAGGCTCCGCACCGGGAAGACCGCCGGAGCACATGCACAGCACCCCCGTAAGAAATGACATGAGATGACGCATAAAATAAAAAATCTCAGGCAAGAATGTCTGTGACCACATCGCCATACACGTCTGTCAGGCGGAAATCACGACCGGCGTAACGGTAGGTGAGCTGCTCATGGTCAAGGCCGAGCTGATGCAGAATGGTGGCATGCAGATCGTGAACGTGAACCTTTTTTTCGACGGCGTTCATGCCGAGTTCGTCCGAAGCTCCGTAGGCAAGGCCACCTTTGATGCCTCCACCGGCCAGCAATGTGCTGAAAGCGGTGTGGTGATGATCCCGACCGCGCTTCATCGGATCTGTCTTCTTGTTCTTGTCCTGGTTTTCCTGCGCGTAAGGAGTGCGGCCAAACTCGCCGGTCCAGACCACGAGGGTGTCATCCAGGAGGCCGCGCTGCTTCAGGTCGCTGATGAGAGCGGCGGAGGCGCGGTCACTGTCGGCGCAGAGTTCGGGGTGGCGCTTGTAATGGTCGCTGTGAGTGTCCCAGGGCTGGTTGTTGCTGCTGGTGTAATAGACACTGATGTAGCGCACGCCGGACTCTGCCAGCCGCCGTGCGAGCAGGCAGGAGCGGCCAAACGGGGTGTCACCATACAGCTCGCGCATTTTGGCAGGCTCACGGCTGATGTCGAAGGCATCGCTGGCGGCGCTTTGCATCCGATAGGCAGTTTCCATGGATTTGATCTGCGCATCAAGCGCCGAGTCATTGTCACGGCGTGAGGCATGGAGCCGGTTAAAGTGCTGGATGAGATCGATCTGCCGGCGCTGCTGCTTGGCGCTGAGCAGAGGGTTGCGCACGTTGGCAATAAGCTTGTCCACATTCATGTCTGACGTGATGACGCCGGTGGCCTGAAACTCGGCAGGCAGGAATGAATTGCTCCAAAGGGCCGGCCCCACCACGATGTTCGGCGTGGGCCGCAGCACGACGAAGCCCGGCAGGTTTTCATTTTCACTGCCCAGGCCGTACAATACCCACGAACCGAGTGATGGACGGATGGGCTGGATGTTGCCGGTGTTCATCATGAGCAGCGCGGGTTCATGATTCGGCACATCGGTGTGCATGGAGCGGATGACGCAGCAGTCATCGATGATGCTGCCAAGCCGGGGGAGACTCTCGCTCACCTCGATGCCGCTCTGACCGCAGCGGTGAAACTGGAGCGGCGATGACATGAAGCCGCTGGTGACGGGAGCCTTGTAGAGCTTGCCAGAAGGCTGCTGGCCTTCGTATTTTTTCAGCGCGGGCTTGGGATCAAAGGTGTCGATGTGCGAGGGCGCACCGTTCATGAACAGAAAGATCACCCGTTTTGCCTTGGGCGTGACCTGCTGCGGAACTGCGGCCTTGGCCTGCGCCCCCAGCATGCCGGCGAGACCGATCGCGCCGAAGCCGGCGGACAGGCGCTGCAGGGCTTCGCGGCGGTTCATCGGAGATCTGGCGTCAGTCCACATAAAGCATTTCGTTGGAGGCCAGCAGGGCCTGGGCCAGCTGCTCCCAGCCGGTCAGCGCGCTGTCTGACGGGGTTTCCCGCACAAAGGCCTGCGCGAGGGCGGCTTCCTCGGCCAGAGGTTCTCGGGCAAAGAGGAGGGCATAGATGCGGCGGATGCGTGAGCTGTCGTCCGCCGCACCTTGCAGAATGCGGGCGGCCAGCCGCTTTGCCTGCCCGATCATGAAGTCGCTGTTCATGAGAAACAGCTTCTGCGTGGGTGTGGTGCTGCTGGAGCGGCGTGCGGCGTGCACGTTGGCGTCCGGGTAATCGAAGAGCATGAGAGTCTTGTTCAGCTCACGACGGCTGACTTTCGTGTAAAGCGTGCGCTTGTGATGGTCCGCAGCGCTCAGGTCGATCGAGGCTCCGCCTGCGGGGTCGAGATCGCCGGAGACCGCGAGCACGGCATCGCGATACTGCTCGATGCTCAAACGGCGGCGCTCCATGCGCCAGACGTTTTCATTCGCCTGATCGAGCTGCGCATTGGCCTCACTGCCGAGGCTGCTCTGGCGATAGGTGGCGGAGAGCACAATCTCCCGCAGGAGCTTTTTGACCGACCAGCCGTTTTGCACGAAGCGGAGGGCAAGGTCATCCAGCAGCTCCGGATGGGTAGGCCTGTCTCCCGTGGAGCCAAAGTTGCTGGTGGTGCGTGCGAGCGGCTTTCCAAAGAGCATGTCCCACAAGCGGTTCACTATCACGCGTGCGGTGAGCGGATTGGCGGCATTTGCGATCTGCTGCGCCAGTTCACCGCGACCGCTGCCCTGCTTGAAATTCACCGGCCCGCTCTTGCTGAGCACCTGCAGATAACCACGAGGCACCTTGACGGGGCCGGGAGACTCCATGTCTCCACGGTCATAAACCGGCAGATCACGCGAAGACTCATCCCGCACGATGTGGAGCGTTCCAGCATCCATTTTTTCCGCATTTGTTTTGCCGTCCTCGTCCTTGCCATCGGGGCGCAGGTTCACCATCTGCACGCTGGCGAAGACACCGGCGAGCGCATAGTAGTCGCGCATGGTGATGGGGTCGAACTTGTGGTCATGGCAGCGTGCGCAGCCCACGGTGAGGCCGAGAAAGGTCTGTGACACGGCGTCCACCTTTTCAGCCCACTCCTCCGCCTGCACATCCAGCCGCGAGCGAGCATAGAGCTTGTGCCCCAGCCCTAGAAAGCCGAGAGCGGGCAGATCGGACTTGTTCTGCGGTTCGATCAAATCCACAGCGAGCTGCTTTTTGATGAACTCATCATAGGGCAGCCCGGAGTTGAACGCGGAAACGACCCAGTCGCGGTAGCGCCAGGCATTCGGATAGTTGAGCGTGGAGTTGTTGCCCACCTGATGCGCCTGGTCCTCGGCATAACGGGCGAGATTGAGCCACAGGCTTGCCATGCGCTCGCCAAAGGCGCGACGCCCGAGCAGACCATCCACCAGCCGTGCGTAAGCATCTGGCCGGGTGTCCGCCACAAACGCAGCCACCTCCTCAGGAGTCGGCGGCAGGCCGGTGAGGTCCAGAGTGACACGGCGGATCAGCGTGCGTGCATCTGCCGGAGCGGCCGGCGTGAGAGAACGCTTTTCCATCTGCGCGAGAATGAAGTGATCCACACGCTCGCGCGGCCAGGACGCGTCTTTCACCGCTGGCAGTGGCTGCACTTTGGGCGGAACGAATGACCAGTGCTGGCGTGCCGCGTTCCAATCAATCACAGCCGGAGCCGCCGCCTGCGCTGTGACGCAGAGCAGGAGCGAGAGAGTGAGGATGTGAGAGGACGCGTTAGGCACCCGTCTATTACGCAGGTATCCGGGTGTTTTTTCGGTCTCAAATCAGGCCAGAAGACCTTTCACGACTTTGGCGGGATTCACACCGGTGAGGCGGAAGTCGAGGCCCTGGAAGCGGTAGCTGAGCTTGTTGTGATCGAGCCCAAAGAGGTTGAGGATGGTGGCGTGGAAGTCGTGAATGGAGACGGGATCGCGCGCGACATGCCAGGCGAAGTCGTCTGTCTCGCCATAGACCTGACCGCCTTTGATGCCGCCGCCGGCCATCCATAGGCTGAAGGCGTAGGGATGGTGATCGCGGCCGGTGACCTTCTTGAAGCCCTTGCGGTTTTCGCCGAGGGCGGTGCGGCCGAATTCGCTGCCCCAGACGACGAGGGTGGAGTCGAGCAGGCCGCGCTGCTTGAGGTCTTTGAGAAGGGCGGCGATGGGCTGATCGACCATTTGGCAATTATGCGCGAGCTGGGGATCGAGCGAGCTGTGATGGTCCCAGGAGGCGTGGATGATGTTTACGAAGCGGACGCCGCGTTCCACCATGCGGCGGGCATTGAGGCAATGGCGTGAAAAGGTCTGGAAGTTGCCGATGCCGCCGAGGTTGCTCTTGATGGGAGGCTCGATGCGGTTCACGCCATAGGCATCGAGCGTGGCCTGGGATTCGCCTTTGAGATCGACCAGCTCCGGCGCGGCGCTCTGCATGCGGAAGGCGAGTTCGTAGCTGCTGATGCGCGCGGCGATCTCGGGGTCGCCAATGTGCTTGTGCTGAAGGCGGTTGAGATCGTTCAGCGCACGGATGCTGGCGGACTGCATCTGCGGCGTGATGCCGTCTGGGTTGTCCAAATTTAAAACAGGTGAGGCCCCATTACGGAACATCACACCAGAATACGAAGAAGGTAGGAAACCACTGGACCAGGTGGAGCTGCCGCCAGGAAGGCCGCGGCCTTTGCTGACCATGACGACGTAGGAAGGCAGGTCCTGCGAGAGATTGCCAAGGCCATAGGTGACCCACGAGCCGACACTGGGGCGGCCGAGGCGGGACTCGCCGCAGTTCAGCATGAGCTGGCCAGGGAGATGATTGAACTGGTTGGTGTGCATGGAGCGCACCAGGGCGATGTCGTCCGCGCAGGTGGCGATGTGAGGAAGCAGATCGCTGATTTCCATGCCGCACTGGCCGTGCTTTTTGAAAACACGGCTGGTGCCCATGACGGTGGCCGTGTCCTTTTGCAGGAAGGCAAACTTGGCATTTCCCACGATGGAGTCGGGCAGCGGCTGACCATCGTATCTGTTGAGCAGAGGCTTGGGATCGAAGAGATCCATCTGTGAGGGACCGCCCTCAAGAAAGATGAAGATGCAGCGCTCCGCCTTGGGTGCGAAGTGGGACATGCGCGTGGCCAGCGGATTGGCCGGGACGCTGGCCTCAGCCGCGAGGAGGCCATCCTGCTTCAACAACGAAGCGAGGGCGAGGGTGCCGAGGCCGCAGGAGCTGGTGGCGAGAAAATCGCGACGAGTCTGGGTGATGAGCTCCTGCGGGGACATGGGGTCAGGCCAGCTCTTTGATCGACTGAAACTCGTTATCGACGAGGTAGTGTGGGCGACCGGAGAAATCCGACACTGTGCTAGTGTGAGGATTGATGCCGAGATTGTTGTAGAGCGTGGCGAAGATCTCCTGGAAATGCACGGGACGATCCGAGGCCTCCGCGCCGAGCCGGTCCGTGGCACCAATGACCTGCCCATTCTGCATGCCGCCTCCGGCGAGGAGAGCACAGGAAACAGCGGGCCAGTGGTCGCGGCCGCCTTTGTCATTGACGCGCGGCGTGCGCCCAAACTCGCCCCAGGCGAGCACGGTCACATCCTTGTCCATGCCACGCTCATGCAGATCCTGCACGAGAGCGCTGATTGCCTGGTCGAAGTCGGGAAGATTTTCCTGGGCGTATTTGAAGTTCTGCCCGTGCCAGTCCCAGAAGCTGTAGCTGAGAGTGACCACGCGCACACCAGCCTCGACGAGACGGCGGGCGAGCAGGAACTGTTCATTGAGACGCGGCGCGGCATCGCCCTGGATTTTGGCGGTGCCTTTGCCGTAGCGTTCGCGGACCTTGGGGGACTCCTTGGAAAGATCGAGTGCATCCACAAGCTGGGAGGAGGTGAGGATGCCGTAGGCCTGCTGCCGGAAGACATCGATGCCAGCCATGGTGCCCGAGGCATCGGTCTCGCGGCGGAAGTTGTCGAAGGCGGAGAGCAGTCCGCGACGATCATCCAGGCGCTCGAGCGTGACGCCATTGAGGGACATGTCTTCTTTTCCGCGCTCCAGCGGCATGAAGGGCGCGTGAGCCACGCCAAGGAAACTCGGGCGCCCCTGATTGTAGGGCGTGTGCTTCATCTGCTGCGAAAGATTCACATAGCCGGGCACGGTGGGCGCGCCGCCTTTGAGCTTTGAAACCACGCTGCCGATCTCCGGCCAGCCGCCGGGTGGCGCGTTGTTGCTGAGGCGGCCGGTGACGCACTGAAAGCTTTCATGTCGGTCCTTGGCCCCCACCACACTGCGAATGAAGGTGAGCTTGTCGGCCATCTTTGCCATGCGCGGCAGGTGCTCGCTGATCTGGATGCCGCCAACATTGGTGGCGATGGGCTTGAAGGGACCGCGCACCTCCGATGGAGCGTCCATTTTCAGATCGTACATGTCCTGATGCGGCGGACCGCCGGGTAGATACACCAGGATGAGCGCCTTCTGTGATTTTCCACGCCCAAGCTCTGACTCTGCGCGCAGGAGTCCTGGCAGGCTCAGGCCACCCAGCCCAAGCCCGCCGACTCGGAGAAAGGAGCGACGGGAAAGACCATCGCAGCAGCGGCTGGAAGACTGACGGGAAAAGAGAGTGAGCATGGGGTCTATACGGCGGCAGGGCGAAAGGTTTTGCTACGACGATGCGAGGAATCGGGACTATTCGCGATTGATGAACTCATCGAGGTTCATGAGCACACGCGCGACCGCGACGAGAGTCGCCGCCTCCACCGGATCTGATGGCGCTGTGCCGCCAAGAATCTGCAGGGATGATGCACCGTCTTTTTTTACCGCAGCTTTTTGCTCGGTGTGAAAGTCGGTGAGGCGCTGGAACTCCTCAGGCCGGGGAGCGCGGTTGAGCGCGAGCTTAAAGAGGTGCCGCAGACGAGCTGCGGTATCTGGTGGAGATTCGGACAAGGCACGCAGGGCGAGAGCGCGTGCGGCCTCGACAAAGACGCCGTCATTCATCATCGTGAGGGCCTGCAGTGGGGTATTGCTGCGCTCGCGGCGCACGCAGGCGTCTGCAGCATCGGGCGAATCGAAGGTGGTGAGCGTGGGATAGAGCACACTGCGCAGAGTGATGATGTAGAGGCTGCGGCGGTAGATTTCGTCTCCCGGGCTGGCTTTCCAGTTGGAAGAACGGCCGACATCGAAGACGTCCTCCGGCAGCGGAGGGCGAAAGCTGGGGCCACCCAAGGTGGGCTTGAGCAAACCGCTGACAGCGAGGGCGGAGTCGCGCAGGATTTCGGCATCGAGGCGGATGCGGTTCTGGCGGGCGAGGAGGCAGTTGAGAGGATCGATTTCAACGATGTCCTCGCGGTGAGCGGAGGACTGACGGTAGGTGTGGCTCATGACGATGAGCTTGATGAGCTGCTTACGGCTCCAGCCCTTGCGCATGAACTCGGAGGCGAGCCAGTCTAGGAGCTCTGGATGCGAAGGAGATTCGCCAGCAGTGCCGAAGTCATCGGGCGTGCGGACGAGGCCGAAGCCGAAGAGCTTGCTCCAGATGTGATTGACCGCCACGCGACTGGTGAGCGGATGCTGCGGCGAGACAAGCCAGCGTGCAAGATCGAGACGCGTGGGCTCGGGCTGCAGCGGCTTTTTCATGGAAGGGAGCGCTGAAAGGCTGGCGGGAATGACATCCGGCCCACGGCGTGTGTAGTCTCCGGCCATGTGGACGTAGGTCTGGCGGCGGTCTTTGGTGACTTCCGCGAGAGTCTGCGCCTTGGTCCCGGCCTCATCGCGGTCCTCGGTGTTGTCAAAGAAGGCGTAGAAGCTGTAGTAGTCGCGGATGGTGATGGGGTCGTATTTGTGGGTGTGGCACTGGGCGCAGCCCACGGTGAGGCCCATCCAGACGCGGCCGGTGGTATTGACGCGATCGACGAGGTTTTGGTAGCGCGCCTCTTCCTTGTCCACACCTGCCTCGGTATTCAGCGCAGCATTGCGATGAAAGCCGGTGGCTCTGAGCTGGTCCAGAGTGGGGCTGGGCAGAAGATCACCAGCGAGCTGCTCAATGGTGAATTGATCGAATGGCAGATCGGCATTGAAGGCACGAATGACCCAGTCGCGATAGAGGTAGGCACTGGGGCGAAGGCCGTCGCCAAGAAATCCATTGGAGTCAGCGTAGCGGGCCATGTCGAGCCAGTGGCGGGCCCAGCGCTCTCCGAAGGCGGGAGATGCGAGAAGGCGGTCCACGACCTGCTCGTAGGTTTTGTCAGACCAATGAGTGAGAACCGAGAGGTCTGAGGGAGCTGGCGGCAGGCCGGTGAGATCGAGATAAACGCGGTGCAGCAGCGTGATGGGCGAGGCAGCGGGCGCAGGCTGGAGGCCGTGCGCGCTTAGCCGGGCTTCGATGAAAGCGTCGATGGGATTGGTGCCGCTGGAGGCTGGAACCTGCGGGCGCTTGATGGGCTCGAACGCCCAGTGGTTCTGGTATTCGGCGCCCGCGGCAATCCAGCGACGGATGAGATCACGTTCCACCTGGGTGAGCTGCTTGGGCGACGAGGGGGGCGGCATCACGTCCGAAGGATCAGTGTGGGTGATGCGCTTCCACAGTTCGCTCGCCTCAGGCTTGCCGGGCCGGATGGCAGATTTCACGGCCTCGGCCCGCACGTCCAAGCGGAGGTCGGCTTCGCGCTTGTCTTCATCGGGGCCGTGGCACGCGTAGCATTTGGAGGCCAGGATGGGGCGGATGTCGCGGTTGAATTCCACGCGCGCCTCCGCGGCGAGAACGCTGCTGGAGGCTGCAAGCACGAATGGAATGACGAGGCGCATTCGCTAGGTCACTTTGAGATCTTTGAAAGCCAGCGTCTGCTCTATTTTGGCGTCACCTTCGGTGCCGAATATTTTTGCCGTGAGCGTGGCGGCGGACCAGTCGATGTGAAGCTGGCCGACATTGGGAAGATGATAAGTCTTGGAGACGCAGCGGAACTTGTTCGGTGTGGGAGAGCCGCGCGGGTGCTTCTGCGTCATGGAACTGGAGGTGAAGTCATAAACGCCGTTATGTGAGAACTCGCACCAGTGGCGGTCGCCGCTCAGGATGACTGAGGTCTGCCCCTGCAGGAGCTTCAGCAGCCGCTGCTGCTCGTGAGGCATGTTGGCCCAGCATTCGCCTCCATGGGCCTCCGGGGCAAACTGGATGCTGGACACGATGATACGGAGATCGGCGGGCTGCTGGAGGATCTGCGCGAGCCAGCTCCACTGTGCGGCACCGAGCATGGTCGTGGAGGTGTCGTCCGTGGGCACGTAGGAACCGCCGAGCATGGCCTTGTCCTTCGGCACCTTTTTGAGGGGACTGCGGAAATAACGCGTGTCTAGGAGGACCACCTGCACACGTTTCCCGGCAGGGCCAAAAGTCTGGGCCTGATAAACTCCCTCCTGCTGACGACGTGGCGAAGATGCGGGCTCATCCAACCAGTTCCAGAACTCCACCTGGGCCTCCTTTTTATGCGGATAGCTGCCACCGCCGTCGTTTTCGCCAAAGTCGTGATCGTCCCAGGTGGCGAGGATGGGCTTGTTTTTGAGGCCTTTGAAAAAGCGGCTGTTTTTGAGCAGCGTGTACTTTTCCTGCATCATGGGGATGCCGCCTTTGTCGGCATAGACATTGTCTCCCATGAAGATGAAAAGATCGCGCGGCAGGGTCAGCGTGCGATCGAGCATGGGGTGATCGTGCGTGTCCAGACAGGAGCCAAAGACGATGTCCTGCAAGGGGGCTTCATCGGCCGCGTGGGCGGCGATCAATCCGATGGCGGGAAGACCCGCCAGAAAGCGGCGGCGGCTGTTGATGCCGGAGAGCGGAGTGTGGGAAGAATTCATGGCACCAGTTTCGCAGCCTCCTCCTTCGCCTTTGCCAGCACCTCCGCCAGTGCCACGGGTTTGCCGCCCTGGCGCAGGCTCTCATCCGCAGCCTCCATGAAGGTGAAGATTTCGATCGTCTCGGCCTCGCTCACTGGAGGCTCGCCGGTGCGGAAGAATTTGCCGATCTGGCGGCACAGTGCCTCGTAGCTGATCGTTTTGGCTCCCTGACGCACGCCCTTGCTGCCATAGACTATGGCACCGAATTCAGACTTTCCACGCACGATGCCACGGTAGGTGCCGATGCGGCCGTCTTTCCACATGCCGGTGACTTGATCGGTGACAGGTCCTTTGCTTCGGGAAACCGTTTCACAGCCGGTGCCCATGAGAGTGAAGAGCGACTCGATTCCATGGATGGCGTAGAAGAAAAGATCCGGCGTGCCGCTTTGGTAGGAGCATGGCCCCCATGTGGTGACGCCCAGGATGTCGCCAATTTCCTCGTTCCCTTTCAGAGCGAGAAGATCCGCACCAAAGCGTGACGATGAGCTCGACCAGGTCTTCACCTTGTGTTTCTTCGCAAGCTCAAAGAGTGCGATAGTCTCCGGGAGAGTGCCTGCGAGGGGCTTGTCGATATAGACGAGCTTGCCGGATTTAAAGACCTCCCGCGCCTCCTTCAGATGGATGCGGCCATCGACGCTCTCAATGAGCACGACGTCCACCTTTTCGAGCAGCTTTGGAATGGAGTCCACGATCTCCACCCCCATGCCGCGCACCTGCTCGGTGAATTTGGCCACGCGGTCCTTGCTGGCGGGCATGTCGGTGCCGCCGGGATAGCCTGCCACCACCTTGATGCCAGCGAGATCGCCATCGGCCTTGGGGTTGTTGAAGAGCTTGGTGAACGCCGGCACGTGCGAGGTATCGAGGCCGATGATGCCAGCCCGAAGAGGCTTGAGTGTGTCTTGCGAAAATGCGGAGTCTGCGGTGCAGACAAGGAATGCGATGGCGATAAAGAGAGCGTGTTTCATCGGGAGTGAATCTTACGTCGTGGAGGCCCGGGGTTGATCAGGTGAGAAGCCCCTGAATGTCGATGAGGTGAAGCTGGCGGCCTTTGCCCTCCTGCGGAGCGTCGATGCAGACCCAGCGCTCATCGCGACTGGAGCGGGGGTGATTGTCCACGCGCCATTCACCGGTGTATTCGCGAGGAGAGTGAAATTCACCGAGGTCGATGCGCTTGTTTGTGGCGATGTGGTAGAGGTGCGGGGTCTGGATGCGGCGAACGCCTTTAGGATAGGTGTCGTTCAGGATCCACTCGTTGTTGTGGAGGTAAGTGAGGTGGCCTCCGCTGTCGAGCACGCCATGGCCGATCTCCGAGACGATGCCGCTATCTTTATCTTCAAAGAGGAAGTCGCCCCAGTCCTTGTTGCCGAGCCAGTCCTTGGCCTGGGAGAGAATGTGGGTGGCATCCCGCCAGATGAAGTGGGAGGCGTAGCCATTCGGAATGACGATGCGGAGATCGCTGCCATCCATGTTTGCCGTGATCAAGCGTGTCAGATGCCCCCCCTTGGGCTGAGTCCAGCGGTGAAGCATAATGAAGCGTTTGCCATCCGGCCCCACAAGAAGGTGGTAGGCATGGTGCTTGGAGTCAGGGTGGTTTTCCATCACTGTGCCAGTCTTGGCAAGAGTCTCGTGAGAGACGATCAGCTTGGGTGCGCCGGTTTCGAGATTCACATGCGTGACGCCGCTGCCTGCGGGGGCCATCTGGTCAAAGAATCGATCTTTGATGCCTGCGTAGCCGTAGCCGGGGCGGCAGTCTGCCACACGGGCAAAGTCACAGCTCACAGCCTCTTTGCCATTGGGAGCCAGCGAGTAGATAGGACTGGGCAGCGTGTGCTTTTCGCCGGTTTTGACATCGAGAATGTGGCTCACAAATTGATCCTTCTCGCGGTCGTTCCAGATGACCTTGAATTCGTTGCCCGGAATCCACTGCAGCATGCAGCCCTGCTGCCAGCACCAGGCGCGGCTCTTGCCGAGGGGAATCCATTTGTCGTTGTCCTGGAGATCGACCATGCCGACTTCGATCTCATCATCGGCGGTAGGGGAGCGATGTTCGAAGCTGACTTTGTTGCTGAGCACAAAGCGGTTGTCCGGGGAGAACTGGAGCTTGTCGTAATAGCCGAACCAGTGGAAGCCGGGGCCTTGGGTGATGACGCGTGTTGGCGGATACTTTGGAGCCTCCTGCCCACGTGCGGCCAGGGAGCCCAAGGCAAGTGTGGAAAGGAAATGACGGCGGGTGGCGGGAGAAGTCATGATTAAAAAAGGATGTTTATTTTTTCGCGGCTTTGGCATCGAGCTCTGCTAGCTTGAAGCGGACACTGACGATGTATGGAGCCTCGCCTTCGGTCCAATGACCGTAGGTGGTGGTGACGATGGTGCCGTCTGGAAGAACTTCGATGCCGGGATAGGTGCAGTCGGCGCCTTTGGTATTGTCCATGATACGGACGCGATACTGGCCCTCCGCACCATTGACGATGTCCTCGTATTTGCCCACCCAGCCAACCCAGTCGCCTTTGGTGGGGCTGACGTGGGTGGTGTCACGGAAGCTGATGAAGAGGCGGCCATCGGGCGTGTATTTGGCGACGTGGCGATCCCCCGTCAGAGCGGCGGGCAGTTCCTTGGGCTCCGTCCAGGTCTGGCCTTCATCGTTGGAGAAGATGACGAAGGAGTTGTACTTGCGAGAGTTTTCACGGAGCAGGACAGCGATCTGTTTGCCATCGGGAGAGCGCAACGCGCCAGGCTCGCAGAGGTTGGCGTCTGGCAGCATGGCAATGGGCGTTGGCGCGCTCCAAGTGAGGCCGCCGTCTTTGGAAAGCGTGGTGTAAACCCAGAAGCGCCAGGCCTTGGCGGGAGCACCACGAATGAAGCGGCCATCGTCATGGAAGAAGGCGAGGTAGTGACCGGGAGTTTTCAGATCGATCACCGTGCCCATGGTGACAATGCCGCCGAAGTTGCCGATGGGAGCGAGTTCGCTCCAGCTGGCGCCATCGTCTTCGGTGACGGCCATGCGGATGGGGTGAAGGCCGCTGAACATGATGATGCGCTTTTTGCCGCTGGCATCGACCACACGATGCAGCGTGGGCACTTCCATGGAGGTCTTCCATGATTCTGGCGTGGGCAGACGGTCGCTCCAAGTAAGACCGGTGTCGGTGCTGCGCTTGTAAACGATGGGGCCACGCCCGTGGCCTTTGGGATAGACGATGAGCATCGTCTTGTTGTCCTCAAGCAGGAGCGTGGTGGGGTGGCCTAGGTACTGGCCTTTCTCCCGGTCCACGATGACCTGACGTTCCTTGTCTCCGCTGATATCGACGACAGGGATGGCATAGCCCGGAGCGAGCTTGGTCTTGAGGTTTTTCGGCGGTGCAAGAACGACGTCCTTCTTTTGCAGCCCGGTCTGGGCAAAAGCGGACGTGAGCAGCAGAGGGATAAGAAGACCGATGGCGCGAAGATGCATAGGAAGGCAAACGGGCAACTCCATGCAGGCTTTGCAAAGGAATCTCGATGGTCCAGCCACATCACCAGCAGCACGGCCGGCTCACGCCCCAAGCAGCTTGGTCAAAGGATGGCCTTCGTTCTGATCGATGCGTTCGGGGCGGCCTTTGTGCGTGTACACGAGTTGGGTGTGATCGATTCCCAACAGGTACAGGATGGTCGAATGGATGTCGTGCACGTGCAGGCGGTCCTCCACGGCATAGAGGCCGAGGTCGTCGGTGGCACCGTAGGTTTGGCCGCCTTTGACCCCGCCGCCTGCCATCCACATGGTGAAGCCGGTGGGGTTGTGGTCGCGTCCGTCGCCCTGCTCGCTCATGGGAGTACGGCCGAATTCACCGCCCCAGATGACAAGCGTCTCATCGAGCAGGCCACGCGCCTTGAGGTCGGCGAGCAGGCCGGCGATGGGCTTGTCCACGGCATTGCAGAGCCTGGAGTGGTTGACCTCGATGCCCTTGTGGCTGTCCCACTTGCTACCAGCACCGCTGTAGAGCTGGACGAAGCGCACGCCGCTTTCCACGAGGCGTCGGGCGAGGAGGCAGTTGCGGCCATAGACGGCGGTGGCCTCATTGTCCATGCCGTAGAGTTTTTTGGTGGCTTCGCTCTCTTTGCTGAGATCCACCGCCTGCGGGGCCTCAGCCTGCATTTTGTAGGCAAGCTCATAGCCACGGATGCGCGCATCCAGCTCGGTATTGCTGGCACGGGAGGCGCCGTAGTCGCGGTTGAGGTCACCGAGGAGATCGAGCTTGTCCCGCTGGCGCTTGCGATCCACTCCCTTGGGGTTGTCGAGGTATTTGATCGGCACGCCGTCGGAGTTGAATTCGACACCCTGGTACACCGCAGGCATGAAGCCCGTGCCCCAATTGCGCACGCCGTTCACCACGGTGGCCTCACTGTCCTTGATGACGACAAAGCCGGGAAGGTTTTTGTTTTCGGTACCGAGACCATAGGAGGCCCAGGCTCCAAGAGAGGGACGCCCGCCAAAGACGGAGCCGGTGTTCATGGAGCACACACCGCCGGCATGATTGATGCCGCTAGAGGCGCAGGAGTGAATCACAGCAAGGTCATCCGCATGCTGCGCCACGTTTTGAAACCAGTCCGAGATCCAGAGGCCGCCCTGGCCGTACTGCTTCCAGGTGCGCTTGCACTCGAGCAGCGGAGACTTGGCCTCGCCCATCGCAGTGATCGGCGGCTTGAAGCTGGCGGGGAGCGACTGCCCCGCGAGCTTGTTGAGCAGGGGCTTGTAATCAAAGGTGTCCAGATGGCTGGGACCACCCTCCATGAAGAGGAAGATGACGCTCTTGGCCTTGGCCACACGCTGCGGGAGCTGCAGGGCAGCAGCGGCGGAGCTCTGTTCGCTCATGAGGCCCGCCAGGGCCACGGCACCAAAGCCACAGCCTGCGCTTTGCAGAAAGTCACGACGCGTATGTGGGATGTCGAATCGGTTGCAGCTCATGGTGTTAGTGAAGGTAGAAAAACTCGTTCGTGTTCAGAAGGACCTGGCAGAGGTCATTCATGGCCTGACGGAAAGGATCATCTGCCTCGACCGTCTTGGTGTCGGAGCCGGACCAGGCAAACTGTGAGGTGAGAGGGTCTGCGGAGCGCCAGGTGACGAGGCCTGCGGACCATTTCTCAGGATCGCTGCTGAGGGCTTTGTCTTCCAGCACACTGGCTGCCACGCGCAGGGCCTCGATCTGCCCATCCCACTGGTGGGTGGGTGCGCGTTTGTTCAAACCACCGACCACGAGCTGAGCCGTGCCGGCGCTGAGCTTAGCGCGGATGTCCATGGGGACCACGACGGACTCAGGCGCAGCACCGGGTGTGTCGAGATCGCGCACGGTAAAGGCAACGGTATGACCGGTGCAGGAAACGCGGGCGACGATGTGATAGCGGCGGCCCAGTTCGATATGAATGTCTGACGGCACTACTTGATAGCCGATGTTCGAATTTTCATCTTCGCCCACGACCTGCATGATGACATTGCGCGGCTTGAAGCGTGATTTCACACCCGTGACTCCAAGGCTCCAGCCAAAGGACTCAAGGCTGTCCTTCCCTCCATTCCAACGGGAGGCGATGGTGCGCACGGAGGCATTCGCATCGATGCTGTTGAGACTTGCAATGGCTTCCACGGTGAACTCGTCGCCTTCCTCCGTGCCGCTCTGAACTAGCAGGCGCTCGTGCGGGCTGTTTTCTTTGAAGCCGCTGTTGTTTTCAACAACCTCTGCGGCAGGTGCCACGGGCTGGCTAGAAGTTCCGGCACGCCTTTTGAGGAAGGCCTCCGCTTTGGTGCGTTCCATCTTGGTGGGCAGACGGCCCAGCACGGCCAGCCAGGCATCGTCAATGTTTTCCACACGTCCGGCCAGCTTGCGGGCACGGGCCAGCAGCCAGTCGCCATTCAGGAGCTGCAGGGCCTGCGTGGGTGTGGTGGTGCTCTGGCGTTCAGCCGTGCTGGCAAATCCGGCCGGGGCATCCAGAGCGCGCAGCAGTTCATTCTGATTGTTGCGCTTTTTCATGATGTAGATGGAGCGGCGCGAGCCGTTGCCATCTTCAGCAGGACCGCCGGATTTGGGATCCAGCTCTCCGCTTGCTGCGAGGAGTGCATCTCGCACCTGCTCAGCATCGAGACGGCGGGGATTGAAGCGCCAGAGGTAATGGTTGGAGGGGTCGATCTTGGCGATGTCGCCGACGGGCTCGCGACGCGCCGTCTGCCGGTAGGTGGCGGAGAGCATGATCTCACGGTGCAGCGGCTTGAGGTGCCAGCCATTGGCCACGAACTTGGTGGTCAGGAAGTCGAGCAGCTCAGGATGAGTGGGCTTCTCGCCGAGCTTTCCGAAATCACTGGCGGTGGCGACGATGCCACGGCCGAAGTGGTACTGCCAGATGCGGTTGACGATGACGCGGGTGGAGAGGCGGTTGTCCGGACGCGTGATCCAGTCGGCTAGGACGGTGCGGCGTCCGGTGGAGTTGCCGATGGGTTTGATCTCGGGCTCCTTGGGCTCAAGCAGAGTGAGGAAACCAGGGGCGATTTCCTGCTCGCCTTTGCGGGTCTTGAGCGCGACCGAGGGAGGGACGGGCCCGGCATCGGTAGCGACAAAGGCATCCATGAGCGGCTTGGGCTTCAGGTGGTCAAACTTCTTGAGCTCCTCCTCGAGCGCCTTGTATTCGGCCTTCTTCTCCTCGCTCTTGAGGCTCTTCATGGGGTCGAAGGTCTTGCGCTCGCGCTGCATCTGGCGCTGGCACAGGCCGGCGAGCTGTCGTTCCAAAGCTCCGCGCTCAGCATCGGGCTTGCGCACCATTTCCTGGAGATCTTCCGTGAAGCGAGTGAGGGCACGCTCCACCCTGGGCTCAACGATCGGGCCGGTGATCGCGTCCATTTTAGCGCGGATATCTGCGGTGGCGGTCTCCCATTTGGCCTGCTGATCAGCAAAGGCCTTCTTTTCGGCGGGGGTGGCCAGCTTCAGATCGTCGCGCCACTGCACGGGTGCGAGGAAGGCGCGAAGGCGGTAGTAATCCTTTTGCAGGATGGGGTCAAACTTATGATTGTGGCAGTGCGCGCAGCCCATGCTTAGACCGAGGAAGAGCTCGCCCGTGGTGTCCGTCATGTCGGTGAGAATGATGTCCCACTGGCCCTTCACATCGCGCTGGTTCCATTCGTACACGGGATTGCGCAGGAAGCAGGTGGCTATGAGCACATTGGGATCATCCGGTGCGATCTCATCGCCCGCAAGCTGCTCGCGCACAAACTGGTCGTAGGGCTTGTCGTCGTTGAAGGATTTGATGACATAGTCGCGGTAAGGCCACACGGAGGGGCGGTACTCATCGGCATTGTAGCCGTCGCTTTCGGCGTAGCGGACGAGGTCCAGCCAGTGCTGGGCCCAGCGCTCGCCGTAGCTTGGGCTGGCGAGAAGCTCATCCACCAGCTTTTCATAGGCGCGCGGATCCTTGTCGTTGACGAATCTGTCGATCTGCTCGCGCGTGGGCGGCAGGCCGTGGAGGTCGAAATAAACGCGGCGCACCAGCTCATTGCGGTCCGCCTCGGCAGCGGGAGTGAGCTTGAGCTCGGCCTGCTTGGCGGCGATAAAGCGGTCGATGTCATTGCGCACCCAACTCCCAGCGACTTTGGGCGGAGAGACCTTGGCCACCGGCTTGAAGAACCAGTAGTTGCGCTGCTCCTCGGTGAAGCCGCCCTCGGTCACGACCACTTTTTGCGCAGGATTATCAGGCCAGGGCGCGCCGAGTTTGATCCATTTTTCCAAGGTGGCGATTTCGGCATCGGGCATCTTGCCGCCATTGTTTTTCGGCGGCATCTGGAAGTCTTCATCCTTGTAGTGGATGGCCTCGATCATGGCGGATTTTTCCGGATGGCCGGGGACAAGGGCCGGACCGGTGTCACCGCCTGTCTTGAGGTAGCCGATGTTGTCCACGCGCAGGCCGCCCTTCTGCTTGGTGTTGCTGTGGCAGTCAAAGCAGCGTTTCACCAGGATGGGACGCACTTCGTTTTCGAAGAACTTCATGGCCGCGCGTTCCGCATCGGCGTCAGCGGCAAACACCCCGCCCGCAGTGTGGCAGGAGAGCAGGAAAAGGAAGGCTGGTAGGCGTGACCGTGTCATGTCAGTAGCAAAAGGCGGGAGTAGTACGCTTTTGGACACAAAAATTGGCAAAAACCCGCCAGTTTGAGTGCTCCGACAGGCAAAGCGTGCTTTCCTGGCCCAGATGCACCCCTGCCCTCGCAAATGCCTGGCCACTCTACTGCTGCTGATCGTGACCAGCACAGCACCTCTGATCCAGGCTGCTGAACTGCCTGAAGTCGACCGTTTTAACTACATCCTCGGCACCCAGGCCATCGGGGGCAGATATCACTTTACCCAGCAGGACCCGCTGGTGGAGTCTGCCGAAGTCATTCGAGCCATGGGAGCGAGCTGCATGAAGTTTGACCTGCGGGCCAAGCCCAAGGAATACCCGGGTGTGCATTCGCTGGTGGAACTGGCTCGCGATGAGCGCTCCCACCGCCGGGTGCTGGACATGCCTTTTGCAAATTTCCAGCTCTGGGCGGAGCCCTTTGCCAGCACGTCGTGGAAGCAGGGCCTTTCCAAAGCGGATGCAGACAAGGAATATCAGGAACTGCATGCACTGGTGGTGCATCTGCTGAAGACCTATAGCGGCACAGGCAAGACTTTTTATCTCGGGCACTGGGAGGGGGACAACCTGCTGCGGGGCAGCATTGGCAAAGAAGCTGATGCGAAGATGACGCCTGAGAAAGTGCAGGGCATGATCGACTGGCTGACGACCCGCCAGCGAGCCGTGGATGACGCCAAGCGCGACACACCGCACCAGAACGTGCAGGTGTGGCACTACACGGAGCTGAACCATCCCACGATCTCCATGCGTGAAAGCCGGCCGACTTTGGTCAACCAGGTGCTGCCAAAGGTGCCCGTAGATTTTGTCTCCTACTCGGCCTACGACGTGACGAACGAACCCAAGGCAGAGGAGATCAAAGAGGTGCTGAGCTACATTGAGTCTCAGCTCAAGCCCAAGCCGGGGATTCCGGGCAGGCGGGTGTTCATCGGTGAATATGGCTACTCGGTGCTTCACCACGGCAAAGCGCACCACTCACCTCAGGAGCAGGACCGCCTCTCGCGCATCACCATCCTGTCGGCGCTGGAGTGGGGCTGCCCCTTTATCCTCTACTGGGAACTTTATAACAATGAACTGGAACCCAACGAACAGCACCGTGGCTACTGGATGATCAACGACAAAGGCGTGAAGCAGCCCATTTATGAAACGCACCGGCGATACTACGAGTGGGCGAGAGCGTTTGTAGGAGAGTGTGTGACGCGGACGGGGAAGGTGCCGGAAAACGAGGCGTTCCAAAAAGCCACTGCGGAGTATTTCAGAGCAATGCGCTGAGCTGCTCAAGGAACTGCCTTGACCAAAGCTGCTGCGATGGCGGCCATGCCTTTGTCCCCGGGGTGATTGGCGACGCCGGCGTGTTTGTAGGGGCGCTCTGAGCGTCCGTAGTTTGTCTCGTCCTTGCCGAGGCTGCTGATGTTGACGTAGATGCCGCCGACTTCCGTGCAGGCCTGCTGGAGCGCTTCGTCCTTGGCGGGATTGGCCCAGAAACAACTGCGCACAAGAATGGTGGGCTTTCCGTCTGCTTTTAGAGCTTTCAGCAGCGTGGTCACGCTGGCCTGTAGCTTTGCCTTGTCTTCGGCTGTCTTCAAAGCGGGTACATTTTCGCCGATTGCCAGAATGATGAGATCGGCATGAAAATCGATGGCTTCCTTGAGCTTGGCGGGCACGTCGTAGCCGGCATAGGCACGCTCAAAGTCGGCGATGTTTTTCACCATGATCTCGGGTGCGGCACCGGTTTTTTCCGTCAGCGCCTTGGTGACGAGGTGGACGTAGTCGTTTGCCTCGGAGGTGGCCGCCATGCCCCAGTTGCCCGACCAGTCGATGTCCTTCTTCGGACCATGCTTGGTGATGCTGTTGCCGAGAAAG
This sequence comes from Prosthecobacter fluviatilis, assembly GCF_042655725.1. Taxonomy (GTDB): domain Bacteria; phylum Verrucomicrobiota; class Verrucomicrobiia; order Verrucomicrobiales; family Verrucomicrobiaceae; genus Prosthecobacter; species Prosthecobacter fluviatilis. The sequence continues at coordinate 56,445 of NZ_JBHSMQ010000011.1, read as the reverse complement.
AGCACCTTGCGGTAACTGGCCTGCGCCGAGGCATGAACGGTGGCACAGACAAAGACGAGAGCGAAGAGTAGGCGATGGTATGTCATATAGGTAAGTAAAAAAGCGGCTATCTGGCAGGCTGGCGCATCACCCAATCCCAGCGGATGGCTGACTGCTTGAGCTGAGGCTCGAGATCATCCTCGCTGAGAAGCTGCTGCCGGATGAGCTTTTGCAGCACGTCTTTCACCTGGGACAGATAGGCCTCGCGGGAGGCATAGCGTTCCGTCAGTGCGGGGCGTGGATCGTGCGTGGCTTCACGCTGTTCGTGTGTGGCAGCGAGAGGAGCCCAGGCACCGCGCAGCAGCACGGGCTCATGGGGCGAGCCCATTGACGCAGATCGAAAGACCCAGCCCGTGGCGGTTCCAAGAGGCACGGCCACATCGGGCATGCGGATACCGGCAATGTCATTGCCATCCGCATCCACCTGCGGGACCAGCAGCGGCAGTTCCGCACCTGCACCGGCACCATCCGCCCACTGGGGATTGCGCACACGGCAGCCTGCTGTCAGAAGCCGTGGATCGCCCAGGCCAGGCACTTTGGGAAAGCGCACACCTGCCACGGGAACGAGTGTGCCATCTGAAATTTTCGGATGCACACTGGGAGGAGGAGCCGCACCCTCCGTCACCCAGCGATGCATGGCCAGCCGCATTGCTGTGACGACGGCGCTGGCATTGACCGGGTTTGCAAGCGGCGCGTCTTTCGCCTGGGCCGTCGGGGGAAATGTTGCCGGGCCGTGCTGGGTGCCTGCGAAGAAGTAAGAGCGCACATTGTCCGGGAAGGCGATGTCTTTGGCCCCATCCGGACTCGTGTGCGTGAGCGCCGCCACACGGCCCGCGCCCCAATATTCAGCAGCGGTGTTGGTGTAGAATATTTTGGGCGGATGCTTCACTCGCGTGTTTTCCAAAACTCCCTCCGCGTGTCCGCTGACGGGGTCTGCCTGAGCCGTGTCGGCAAAGGGATAGGATGCCGTGTAGAAGCCTGACAGAGCACGCGGCGTGGACCAGCGCTGGTTCAGCACCAGACGGCCCGCACCGGCGATGTGGGCCATCACACCGTCCAGAGCCTGACGATCCTGCTCATCGGTATTGAACCCCAGATAAACAAAATCGCGCAAAAAGCGCCCGCACTGCGAAGCGCCAAAAGCATAGGCATGCCGCACCGGCGCAAGCGAGCCCGGATCATGCTTCAGCCAGGCCACGGCATCGCGGATGGCGGCGTAGCCGAGCCCAGCGAGCGGCGGTGCTTCGGCCAGGTAGAAAATCTCATACGTCTTTCCCGGCTCAAAGCCACCCTTCAGGCGCAGGCTGCCCTCCTTCAGGCTCCATGATTTTCGCGGCACCTCTCTGCCACCGGCATCCGCCATGCGCGTGCGCACGATCAGGCGGCTCTCAGGACCGTCCACATTTACGGGCGGGTAGTCTGCCAGATCGGTGAGGGTTTGTTCATCTGCAGCCTTTTCCGGGATGAGTATGGCACTGACCACACCACGCACCGGGCTGCCGTCCTTGTTTCTTGCCGAGGGCACCTGAAGACGCATTTTTCCTGGCTGCGCAGGCACATCAAACTCCCACCCGACATTGAGCACGGTGAAGCCATGCTTCACGATCCAATCTCTCAGCGCAGCCTTGCCGCCACGGTTTGGTATCTCCACCCACGCCGCACCATTGCTGCGCGCCATATCCTTGGGCTTCATGAGCCGCAGGTCAGCGGTGAAAGTGACACGGCCAGCCTCATTCACCGGAGCCAGCGCCACATCGGCGATGACAGCATTGCCCGGCAGCGCCGGATCGATCTCGTAATGCAGACGTCCCACAATCTGCTCATAGCCCGTCTTCGCCATGTCCGAACGCTCCAGCACCTCCACGCGCACGACGGCGGCACGTGTGTGGCAGACGATCAGGAGTGAAAGGAGGAGACGGGGAAGCAGGGACATCGTTTAAATACAGCAGCGGTTTTTGCTTTTTGGAAACAGCCTCACCTCACGATCGTGGGGGGCCGTGCAGAGCTCATGCGAGCCCGACATGCCTCAGAGCCTCGATGGGCGGACCTTCAAAAGAGCCGGAGGGCATGTTGCCCACGTAGCCGAGGGCCTTCATGCCTTCGGGCGTGGTGTAGTAGCCGCCGGCCGTGAGATCGCGAAAGCGCTTGAAGAACCCTGCGGCCTTTTTGTGCGCCGCCTGTGGCTTGGCGGCTGCAAGATCGGTGCAGATGGCGGTCTGCTGCGCGAGTGCGAGATCGGCAAAGGCTTTGCCAAAGCGGGTCGTCGCCTCCTGGTCGATCCATTGAAGCCCTTCGAGTATGAGGCGACGATCTCCTGCCTGCGCGGGATAAGGTGAACTGATCCATTCATCGATGAAGTCCGGCACACCCAGAGATGAGGCACTGGGAGAGGCCTCATCCGCAGGGATGATGACATCACACAGGGCACGCGTGGTGCGGCGCTGGGGCTCGGTCAGCGTGAGTGGCCACACGTCCCCAGGTTTGTACACCTTCACCATGACCGGATCTGGACCGTAACCCTGCGCTTTGACGGGGGCGGCATCCGCCGCGAAGAGGCTGGGATCGCGCACGGCCATGGTCGCCGTGGCGCTGAGCATCCATTGCAGCGCCTTGCGGCGGTCCATGCGTGTGAGGTCTTCGGGAGCACTCATCAGATGTTTCCTTTCTTCATTTCATCCATCAGGTGGTCGGCCATGCGCCAGGCCAGCGCCATGATGGTGAGGGTGGGGTTTTTGTCCGCCGTGCTGGCAAAGGGTGCGCCATCGGCCATGAAAAGATTCTTCACATCCCAAGTCTGGCTCCACTGATTTGTCACTGAGGTCTCGCGGTCCGCCCCCATGATGGCACCGCCGACCTCATGGATCACTTCGCCGCCTTTTTTCAGCAGCTTGGCCACATCTGGCGTGGACTTCGCAGACACTTTGCCGCCCATGGCTTCGAGAAGATCGCGGATGTGCTGCTGCTGATGGCGCGCCTGATTGAGCTCGAAGTCCGTCCACTTCCAGTGAAAGCGCAGCACGGGAATGCCCCACTGATCCTTCAGTTCGGGATCGAGTTCGCAGAAGGAGCCCTCATTCGGCAGCATGGTGCCCTGGGCCCCAAAGCCGAGGTGGCAGCCGTAGTAGCGTCGGGCCTCCTCCTTGAACTTTGCGCCAAACAGCACACCTTCGTGCCCCAGCCTGCTCTCGATGCCGTTCAATGTTGTAAGCGATGGCATCTGCCGACCGCTGGTGAACTCCAGATGATAACCGCCAGGGAAGCCGAGCTCACCTTTGGCATTCTGCGCATGCCGCGTCCATGGCACGTAGGCATGCGGCCCGCCCGCACCGTCTTCATTGTGAATGGGCATGCCTTCAAAGGCGGGAATGTGCGCACTGAGACTGCTCGACACCGAATCCGTGATGTATTTGCCCACCTTGCCGCTGGAATTCGCGAGACCTTGGGGAAACGCGTTCGATTTGGAATTCAGCAGCAGCCGCACCGACTCCTGCGAACTGGCGGCCAGCACCACGGCTCGGCCTTTGGCATGGCCTTCGCTACCGTCTTTTTTGTTGATGAAGGTGATGCCTGTGGCCCTGCCCTGTTTGTCCAGCGTGACCTCACGCGCCATCGCATGGGGTAGGATGTCCAGGTTCCCCGTGGCCAGTGCTGGCCGCAGGTGCACCGTCTGCGAATCGTAGTTCGCCCGGATCGAGCAGCCGCGATGGCAGTCGGTGGCCCAGAAGCAGGGAGACCGGCTGCGCATGGAGTCTGCCAGAATGCTCTGCGCCTTCGCATTTCCCGGATGGAGCTTGGCGGGGAGCGTACTGGCATCCTGCGGCTGCGTCAGCACGGCCCGATGAATCGAGGTCACATGCGCACCGACTTTCTTGCCATGCTTCTGCGCGTAAAGCTCGCCCACTCTCAGCTTCGGCGCAGGCTGCAAAACGCCGGGTGATGAATCAGGCGAATTTTCCAGCCCCTCGTTCGTGCCAAACACGCCGATCAGCATCTCCACCTTGTCATAATAGGGCGCAATGTCGTCGTAGCTGATCGGCCAGTCGAAGCCCAGGCCAAAGCGTGTGCGTGGTTTGAAGTCATACGGACCGTTGCGCAGCGTGATGCGCCCCCAGTGGTTGGTGCGCCCGCCCATCATGCGCTGACGCCACCAGCGGAACTGGTTTTCCGGCTCCTTGTTCGCATTGGTGTAGGGCTCGCCGGGAATGTCCCAGCCGCTGTTGATTGAGCAGTCGTGGAAACCGTACTGTTTGTCCGGCGTCTTCTCGCCGCGCAGCGGGGCGTGGCTGGGCAGCTGCAGCATCGCCACCTCGGACTGCACATCAAAGGAACGTCCCGCCTCCAGAATGAGGACCTTCAGGCCCTCCATCGTCAGCGTGTAGGCCGTCTGTCCGCCCCCTGCCCCGGAGCCGACGATGACGACGTCATACGAATCCTGGAGCTTGTCGGCGGTGATGATGGGCATGGCGTGCGGTCGGGGAAGGAGAGAATGAAAAACGCGCGTTTTTCAAACCTCTTCCAGCATCATTTTTGCATCGCCAAAAGTCTTCGGATGATGGTCCATTTTATCCATCATCGAAATAAATAGACGGCACAGCTGGCGCTCAGGCTTGTCCTTGTAATCGAGTGCTCGTCCGCCCTTGATTCTGCCGCCCGCCCCCCCGAGGACGATGACCGGGAGCTGGTCGTTGTCGTGCCTGGCCCCGGCCATCATGCTGGAGCAGTGCATGATCATGGTGTTGTCCAGCAGCGTGCGCGGACCTTCCTGGATGGAGTCAAGCTTGCGGGCAAGATAGGCGAGCTGCTCCATGAAAAACTGGTTCACTTTCAGCCAGTCTTCGCCATCGCTGTGGGAGAGCAGATGGTGGATCATGTAGTCGATGCCATGTCCCGCCTGCTGCACACTGGGGAGATTGGGGAAGCGCAGGGCACTGTGGTCATTGTTGAGCTTGAGCGTGGTGATGCGCGTGGTGTCGGTCTGGAAACCCAGCACGAGGAGATCAATCATGAGCTTCATGTGCTCGCCGATGTCCTGCGGGATGCCGTCGGCAGGGCGCTTGATGTTCGGCTTTTCGAGCGTGGGCCGCCACCCCTGCAGCTCGCCTCGCTTGCCGGCGTTTTCGATGCGCTTTTCCACATCGCGCACGGAATCGAGATATTCATCAAGTTTGCGTTGATCATTGAGGCTGATGTCACGTTTGAGGTCCCGTGCCTCAGCGAGCACCGCATCCAGTACGCTTTTGTCGGCAGGGGATGCCTCATCTTTAAACAGGCGGTCAAAGGCCAGCGCGGGGTAGAGCTCCAGCGGAGTCGGTGTGGTGGGAGAGCTCCACGAGATGTGCGAGCTGTAGAGCATGGAGTAGTTTTTATGCACCGAGGGGTTCGACTTCTCACACGCGAGCACGAGGCTGGGCACCTTGGTGCTGCGGCCATAGGTCTGCGCGAGCACCTGGTCAAAGCTGGTGCCTGAGCGAATCTCACCACCGGAGGCAATCGGTGCGCCGGAGAGCATGTTGCCGGTCTGCGAAGAGTGGATGTTTCCCTTCCGGGCCTCCTCATGGTAGAGACCGCGCACAAAGAGAAGTTTTTCGCGGAATTCGTGCAGGGGCTGCAGGACTTTGCCCAGCTCCATCCCCTTCCCCTCGCCTTTGGCCCACCATTCCTGGGAGTGGAAGCCATTGCCTGAAAAGGTGACACACAGGCGCACCGGAGCCTCGCTGGCGGGCTTGTCACGCTTGGGTTCGTCTCCCCAGACATTGAAAGACTCCATCCATGGCAGTGCCATGGAGACGCCTGCTCCACGCAGGAAGGCTCGACGTGAAAAATGATGTGTGTGCATAGGAGTCAGATCAGTGCTGGGCGATGGTGTTTTTTCCCCGCACTTCCAGGAACTGCGGGCTGTGGATGATGAGGTCGATCAGAGAAACCATGCGGCGGTCGCTTTTGACCATGGACTCGATCAAAGGCTTGTCTGAAAGCTGCACGCTGCGGCCCAGGGCATAACCGAGCAGCTTGCGACAGAACTGACGCACGAAGTCATCACCTCGCTTGTCGATCAGGTAGGCACGCAGATCATTCAGACCATCGACAGCCGTGCCATCTGGCAAGATGGTCTTTGTATCTGCTTTGCGCGCGCGTCCGATGGCGTCGAAGCCTTCGAGAGCAAAGCCAAAGGGGTCGATGCGGCGATGGCAGCCGGAGCAGTTTTCATCGCGGCTGTGGCGCTCGATAAGCTGCCGCTCGCTGAGATTGGCCGGCGTTTCCTCAGGAAGCACGGGCACGCCTTTCGGCGGGATGGGCAGCTTGTCTCCGAGGATGACCTCGCTCAGCCATGTGCCGCGCAAGATGGCGCTGGTGCGGGAGGCGCCTGCCTGCTTGGCAAGCGTGGCGGCAAAGCCGAGGATGCCACCGCGTCCTTTGGCCTGCAGTCCATCAATGCGCTGCCAGGCATCCCCCTGCACCTCCAGCGCATAGTGCTTCGCGAGGCTGGCATTCACAAAGGTATGATCGGCATCCAGCAGTGAGAGGACGTTGCCGTTGTTTTGAAGGATGTCGATGAAGAAGCGGGTCACCTCCTCCTGCATGTCCTCGCGCAGTGAGACGAAGGTGGGAAAGTGCCGTTCGCTTTTCTCGTCCAACGTGCCGACATCGCGCACATGCAGCCACTGGCAGCCGAACTCCGTGGCGAGGCGGCGTATTTTGGCGTCTTTCATCATGCGCTGCACCTGCACCGAGAGCACCGCGGGATCATTCAGCTTTCCAGAAGCAGCAAGCTGGCTCAGCTCAGCATCCGGGCAGGATGACCAAAGAAAGTAGCTGAGCCGTGTGGCAAGCTCATGCGTACTGACCGGCGCGGCTTTGGAGCCGGGCATGGCCTTCTCCCCGCGATAGAGAAATGCAGGGGCGACAAGCACACGTGCCAGCATCATGCGTGTGGCAACAGCATGCGGCAGCTCCTGGCTGCGCATTTTTTGGTAGAGGTCCTGCAGCCCTTCACGCTCCCCACGGCTCAGTGCCCGACGCCAGGCTTTTTCCGCGAACTCAACCACGGCGGCAACCTGCGCCGGCTCTGTCTCAACAAGCTGACGCTTGAAGGCAGCGGCCGCATTCATGATAGGCGCACGCATCGGCTCAAAGGCGCTGGGCTTGGCGTCCTGCGTGGCAAACTGGAAAAGCTGCTCAAAGACATCCACCTGCTTCAGCGGCCATTCACTGACGAAGCGCAGCTCATCCCAGAGGCGGTCGAGTTCGGCGCCTTCGGCCTCGGAGAGCATGAGGCGTTTCAGATGATCATCCTCACGGTGAAAGAGCGTGAGCGTGACGACTTCATCAATCGGCACGATCTGGGTGTAGCATAGCGCGATGGGGAAAAGACTGCGAAACTCATCAAAGGCGGCCTGGAAGCGGCTGCGGGCGGCGCTTTGCTCGCTCACGATCACCGGTGCGCTGTGATGCGTGTGCAGATTGTTGTCAGACCACAGGCCCTTGGACTGCGCGGTTTGCGCTTCGTCAACGGCGAGGCCTTTGAGCGATTCGGGCCTGACTTCATGCACCTGCATCTGCAGGCTGCCTTCGGGGTTCAGCAGCCGGGCTGTAGCCACCAGTTCCGAGTCTTCAATCAATTCGGCGGGAACTTTGATCTCGACCACCGAGGGAGCTTTCACCTCATAGCTGGATGCCGCAGGAGTGCCCGGAGCAGGCTCCTTCAAGACAGCCATGAGAAGAGGCCCCGTTGCTGAAAGGAGCTGGCGGCGCAGAGCCTGCTCGGGCGAAGCGGCAGGAAGTGTGACGGGATCTCTTTCCAGCAATGCCCGAACCTCCCCAGCGATCATCTCACGCTCGGCCGCATCCTTGGTCTTGCGCCAGCGGGCCAGAGGAGAGCCATCAGGAATCGCCGAGTCCACTTGCTGAGACGCAGGTTGGGTGAGGAAATGCCAGGGACCGTGGGGATTGCCCGCCAGGATGTTGGGAGACACATCCTTTGCCAGATCCCAGGTCGTCTGGCCATCCGTGAGAGTCAGATTCACCGTGGTAAGATCGCAGCTGTGGTTTCCATCCTTGGGGCCGATCACCAGGGCTACCACGTCTCCTTTCATAACCTGAACCTTGTCGAAGGCTCCTGTGGAAATGCGTTCCGATCCTTTGCTGACTCCGGAGGCGAGCACATCCCGCATGTGGCCCCGGCGCACCTCCAGGGACCAGGTGATGCCATTGCCGCATGCTACGTCTGCGTCCGCCACATCCCCCTGGATATGCAGCGAGCCGCTGACCGGGCTGCGCCAAGCGATGACCGAAGCGCGTGTGGGAGAGGGATGCGTGGCGACGCTGTGCGCCTGCATCAAACCCGGAATACGCGGAGTCTTGTCAGAAGAGTTTGCCAGCACGCTGAGCGCCTGCTCGCCGGACCATCCCTTGATGAAATTGTAATTCGGAACACTCTGGACCTTCTTGGTGAGCAGCGGCTCCAGCTTCACCTGACTGGCCGATCCGACGCCGACATAGTCCAGCCACCCCAGCAGCAGCGCGGGATCCACGCCATGTTTCTGCGCCAGCACGACCACATCCGTGCGCTCGGGGTTCATCTGTGCCTCATGCACCGCAGCCAGGCAGGGTTGCACACCGGCAATCAGTTGTGCACGCCGCTGCTTCAGACGCTCCATGAGCTTTGGCAAGTCGCGCAGCGGAAGATCAGCACGGCCAGGGGCCACCAGCCGCGCATTTTCCCACACGGCCGAATCGTTCTCACTGCCATCTCCTGCGTCTGTCGTGGTGAGATAGAGGGTGCGATCTCCTCCATCCTTGGGAGCCGTGAGCTTCATGCGGATTTCATGCCGGGCCACCAAAGGAGCCACGGGCTCCTGCCAGGCTTTGGGACCGTTTTCCTTGCCGATGTGCCCCACACTGGCAAAGCGCCACAAGGCCTGCTGCCAGGCGGCCACATCTGCCACAGTGAGCTTTCCTGCACGAAACCTGGCGCGCAGCGGATCCAGCAGCATGGATGGCTGCGAACTGCTGAGAGCTTGTCTGAGCAGTGCCAGGTATTTCGGACTCAGCCCATCGGCACTCCCCTGCCCCTGCAATGCAGCGAGGTATTTACCCAGCGGCAGACGCCCCTCGTCTTTGGCGATGATCTTGGCACCCGCCACTTTCACTTCTGACTGTCCCGCAGATTCGCTGTAGCGGCGGTAGATCTGGCGGATCTTGGCCAGAGCCTCGTCCGCCCAGTCACGCGGTGAGTTGGACTGGGAGAAGTGCATGCCCTGAGGAGTGAGCACCGCATGAGAAGCGACCTCCTTGGCTGCATCAAGGTACTTGCTGAGCAATGCGGGGGACATCACGAGCGCCGCACCGGCATTGGTGAACCCCTCACCCGCAGCGCCATCCACGGGAAACTCTCTGGCGGGGTCGAGCGACTCCACTCCGGTGAGATCACGCAGCGTGTAGGTGTACTCCATGTTGGAGAGACGACGCAGCACCACAGGGCCGGGATCTCCAGCATTGGCCAGGGCCACTTCGTCCAGCCTGGACTGCACCCACTGCACGAGCCGCTTTTTCTGCTCATCAGTGAGCTGCGGCTCTTTTTTTGGCGGCATCTCACCCAGGTGAATCTGGTCCAGCACCCCCTCCCAGATCATGGGCTCGCGCTTGATGTCCGCCACGGAGGTGAAGCGCTCCAGGTCCAGATCGCCCTTCTGCTTCTCGGTGGAGTGGCAGGAGTTGCAGCGCTCTTTGAGCAAAGGGAGGATCGATGCCTGAAAATCATCCGCACCATACGCTGCGCCATGCAGGGCCAGGAATGAAGACAAAGACAGGACTGAAAACAAAGGCCTCATGACAAAATCTCCTTCACGACGTTTCCATGCACATCCGTGAGCCGGAAGTCGCGGCCGAGGTGACGCCATGTCAGCTTTTCATGGTCAAGCCCTAGCTGATGCAGGATGGTGGCGTGCAGGTCATGCAGGTGCACCTTTCCTGAGACGGGGCGGAAGCCGAAATCATCTGTCTCACCGAAAGTGAATCCGGGTCTGATGCCGCCACCTGCCATCCAGGAGCAGAAGCTTTCAGGCTGATGCTCACGCCCATGCTTTTCGATCGGCGAGGTGCCGCTAAGATCCTGACTCCATGGCGTGCGGCCAAACTCACCGCTCCAGACCACCAGCGTGTCATCAAGCAAGCCACGGGACTTGAGGTCTTTGATCAGTGCAGCGCAGGGCTGATCGCTGGCGGCGCAGCTTTTGGGGAGTGCATTGCGGATGTCGCCGTGATGGTCCCAGCCACCCATGGTGACCTGCACAAAACGCACGCCAGCCTCGCTCAGCTTGCGGGCGAGAAGGCAGGCTCGGGCGTTTTTATCCGTGTCCTTGCCTCCGACTCCGTAGAGTTTCCGGGTGGCCTCGGACTCATTCGAAATGTCCACCAGCTCAGGAGCTGTAGTCTGCATGCGGAAGGCGGTCTCCATGCTTTCAATCATGCCCTCCATGCGGGCATCGGAGCCCGTCTGTCCCATCAGTCGGCGGTTCATGCGCTGGGTGAAATCGATGCGCGCACGCTGAGCCTTCACATCACCGGAGACATCCGCCAGGTAGTCGATGGGCGACTGCTTGTCGCTGGTGGGGATGACCACCTTGGTGCCCTGATGGGCCGCAGGCAGAAAGGACGAACCATAAAGCCGGGTGTCGCTGTCAGGGTGGATGCTGATGAAGCTCGGCAGATTTTGATTTTCCATGCCGAGGCCGTAGCTGATCCAGGCCCCAATCGACGGACGCACATCCGCTGTCACCCCGGTATGAAACTGCAAGGCAGCAGGCTGGTGCTGGTTGTTGTCCGCATGCACGGCGCGCAGCAGGCAGATCTCATCGGCGATGCTTGCGGTATGTGGCAGCAGGTCGGAGATCATCATGCCGGACTGCCCACGCGGACGCACCTCTCCCTGAGTGGCCAGCGCCAGGAACTTGTCCGTGCCGACACGCAGCTCCTTGGTATTGATGGGCGCGGTGATGGTCTGGCCATGCATGCGGCGGATGTAGTCCTTGGGGTCAAACAAGTCGGGCTGCGAAGGCCCGCCGGACATGAACAGAAAGATCACGCGTTTGGCTTTGGCCGGAAACTGCGGTGCCCGGGCGGCGAGGGGACTTTGAGCCGCCTGCACCAGATCATGCAGCGCGAGAGCACCGAAACCAGCGGCAGAACGCTGCAGCCATGAGCGGCGGGAAATGGAAGGTGCATTCATAGGCGGAGCAGAAATTCGTTGGAGGAGAGCAGCGCGTGGCACAGTTCGACCCACGACTTGTCAGCTGGCATGGATTCGAGAAATTTCAGGGCATCTTCGCGCTCGGCACTGCTGATGGGGCGGCTGAGGATGCGCAGCCACAGTGCTTCAAGCCTTCCTCCCACGTTTGACTCTTCAGCGGTCAGCCGCCGGGCTGTCTCAATGGCGCGGGTGCGGACGAGCTCGCTGTTGAGCAGGAACAAAGCCTGAGTGGGCACGGCTGTCTCTGCACGCCTGCCGGCAATCTGCGCAGGCTGGGTAAAATCAAACACATCCCTGAGCTTGGCAGAGCCCGGCTGGGCAGCCGTTCGGATGACAGGCAGATAAATGGTGCGCTCGTAGTCATGCACCGGGCGCATCTTCTTGAATGAAAACGCCGGAGGATTGACCGCTTTGGGGCTAAGGCTGGTGACGTTTTCTGGAAACTCCAGCGGCAGTGCAGGACCACCCACTGAAGATGCAAGACCGCCGCTGATTGCGAGCATGGAGTCGCGGATCGCCTCGGCATCCAGTCGCTGGCGGTTCATGCGCCAGAGCAGGCGGTTGTCAGGATCTTTGGCTGCAGCGGTGGCATTGTTGGCGCTGCTCATGCGGTAGGCACGGCTGAGGACGAGCTCGCGGATGAGCTGCTTCTGCGACCAGCCGTTTTTCATGAAACGTGCCGCGAGGTAATCCAGCAGCTCTGGATGCGTGGGGGTCTCTCCACGGACACCGAAGTAGTCAACGCTGCGCACAAGACCTTCGCCAAAGAGCTTCTGCCAAATGCGGTTCACTGTGACCCGGGCGGTGAGCGGGTTGCGTGCGTCAGCCACCCAGTCCGCGAGCTGAAGCCTGCCGCTTTGCCCTGCTGGGATCGCAGGGAAATCAGACCACGATGCGACACGCAAGGCTCCGCGCTTCACTGAGTCTCCCAGTGCGTAAGGATTGCCGCGGATGGTGATGCGCATATCGGCAGGCTTTTCGCGGTCGTGCACGGCAAAGGCTTTCGGCGCTACAGGGGCGAAGAACCTCGCGTGCTCGATCCGGGCATTGAGCGTCTTGATGCGCGCGGCAGTTTCATCGCGTTTCTTTTCGAGTTCTGGCTTCGCGTCTTTGGTCACTTTCGCGATCTGCTCTTCCACCTCGGCCTTTTCTTTGTTTGCGAGATCGCGCTCGGCTTCCCACTCACGGATTTGAGTGTCGTTTGCAGCGAGCAGCACTTCACGCCTGGCCTTCTGCGCCGCTGTTTCCGGCAGCTCGGTTTTGTTGACGCTGCTCCAGACGCCATTGTCAGTCTTGTAAGTCGCATCCGTGCTGCGGAACATGCCGGCGATGGCGTAATAATCGGCCTGTGAGATGGGATCAAACTTGTGATCGTGGCAGCGCACGCAGCCCAGCGTCATGCCAAGGAAGGCAGTGCCGATCTTGCTGACCTGCTGGTCCACGAGATCGTGCTCCATCTTGAGCTTGTCCACGGCGACGATTTCAACATCCCCCAGCACCAGAAATCCCGTGGCGGTGATGTTTGCCGCGCGCTCTTGGGGTGTTTTAGCAGGCAGCAGATCTCCGGCGATCTGCTCACGGATGAACAGGTCGAACGGTTTGTCGGAATTGAAGGCGTCGATGACGTAATCCCGGTAACGCCACGCGTGCTCGGCAAAGACGTTGTTTGAAGTGCCTATCTGATCTGCGTAGCCGACGAGGTCCAGCCAATGGCGGGCCCAGCGCTCGCCAAAGGCGCGTGACTGCAAAAGACGCTCGACCACCGCTGCACGCTCAGAAGCCGCCCCATCAAAACGAGCCGCCTCTTCCGGCGCCGGTGGCAGGCCGGTAAGGTCAAGCGTCACACGACGCAGCCAGGTATAGGCATCCGCATCTTGCGAAGGCATCATGTCTTTGGCCTCAAGTGCGGCCAGTATGTATCGGTCCACTGGAACAAGCGGCCATTCCTTATGTCTTACTCCAGGCGGCTTTTCAGCGTGCACCGGCTGAAAGGCCCAGAAATTTTTCCCGGCCTCCCAATCGATCACGCGAGCAGAGCTGGCAGTTTTTTTGACGCGAGAGTCCGGCGCTCCCATGGACACCCACTGCTCGAAAATGGCAATCTCATCTGCTGCGAGCCTCCCCTTGGGCGGCATTTCCATTTCAGGATTGGTGTAGTGCACCGCCTCAATGAGATGACTCTGCTTCGGATTTCCTGGCACGATGACCGCGCCATTGTCTCCACCAGCCTGCCAGCCAGTCTTTGAGTCCAGAGCTAGCCCGCCTTTGATCTTCTTTTCATGCGAGTGGCACTCGTAGCAGCGGCTCTGAAGCAATGGCAGCACCTTGGCCTCAAAAAAGGCAAGGTTATCCTCCGCCTTCATCGAGGCTACCGCGAGCATGCCGATGCCCAGGCTTTGGAAGACGCGGTTCATGGGGCAAGAGGCAGCCATTCACGCCAGCCGAGGATGTGCTCGCGCATCAGGCGCTCGCAGGTGGAGGGCGTTTGAGTCTTGAAACTTTCGACGATGGACTGATGCGCATCGACCGTCTGCTGGAGGGTCTCCTTGGTCTGCATTTGATGCGTGCGGTGCAAACGTCCGAGCCAGAGTTCCAGTTCGCCACGCAGGGAGTTCCAGAGCTTGACCAGACGCGCATTTCCGGAGGCTTCGAGAATGATCTGGTGAAAGTCCAGATCCAGCAGCGTCACATCCTGCACAGAGCGGGCCCTGCGGGTGGCGGACAGATTTTTTTCCAGCAGAGTCACATCTGCCCTGAATGACTGCGCCGCGAGACGTGAAGCCAGCGGCTCCAGAGCAAGGCGCAGCACATACAGCTCTTCAAAATCCTGCGGAGTCAGGTCTTTGACAAAAGCACGCCCCGTGGGGCTGAACTCGACGAGCCCCTCACGCTCGAGCGCGAAGAGCGCCTCCCGCACCGGCACACGGCTGACCCCCAGCCTCCGGGCCACGGCAGACTCTGCCAGCAGCGCACCAGGCGCAGAGCTGCCATTGAGAATTTCAGCCCGCAGCAGCAAGGCTGTGGAATCTGAGCGCGAGGGAGAAGCAGCGGCTGTTTTCATTCGGTATACCGTTTTAATACGGGCCGAATACCACTGTCTATCTCAGGCGAGGATTTTTTTTGCCACACTGCCTTTCACATCGCTGAGCCGGAAGTCGCGGCCAGCGTAGCGATAAGTGAGCCGCTCGTGGTCCAGGCCCAGCAGATGCAGAATGGTGGCGTGAAAGTCATGGGTATGCATCTTGTCCTCCACCGCTTCGTAGCCAAGATCGTCCGTGCTGCCGTAGCGCAGCCCGCCCTTCACACCGCCGCCGGCCATCCAGGCGGTGAAGCCTTTGCTGTTGTGATCGCGCCCATCCACGCCCTGTCCATGGGGTGTGCGGCCAAACTCTCCTGACCAGACCACGAGCGTGTCCTTGAGCAGGCCCCGGCTTTGCAGATCCGCGAGCAGCGCGGCGATGGATTGATCCACGGCGGCGGCGGTCTTTGGCAGGTCCTGCGAGATTTTGAAATGATGGTCCCAGTCGCTGTGTGTGACTTCCACAAATCGCACTCCAGCCTCGACCATGCGTCGGGCGAGGAGGCATTTTCGGCCAAAATCATCCGTCGCCCGGCCATCGCCAATACCGTAGGCCTCCAGCGTCTGTCGGTTTTCCTTGGAAAGATCCATGACCTTTGGCATCTCACTCTGCATTTTAAAAGCCAGCTCAAAGGACTCGATCGCCCCTTCGATTTCGGGATTGAACTGATCGCGCTTCATTTTTTCCCGGTTCAGTGTCTGGATCAGTTCGATCTCCTTCCGCTGAGCGACACTGCTGACGGGTGGCGTAATATTGCGTACCTGCGCATTGGCAATGGGCCGCGCGTCCGATCCGACGCGGGTGCCCTGATAGATCTCGGGCAGAAAGGCACTGCCATAATTTTGCGCTCCTCCAAACAAGGAGGGAGGCGCGATGGTGACAAAACCCGGCAGGTTTTCATTCAGGGTGCCGAGGCCGTAAAGCGCCCAGGCCCCGAGTGAGGGACGCACAAACTGTGAATTGCCCGTATGCAGCTTCAGAAAAGACTGAGCATGCGCTGGCAGCTCCGTGTGCATGGAATTGATGAGGCACAGCTCATCCGCATGCTTGGAAAGATGAGGGAAGAGCTCACTGATCGGCAGCCCGCATTTTCCCTGAGGTGAAAACTTCCACTGTGAGCCATGAAGCTTGGTGCCAGGAGCACGTCCATCCTTTCCGGAAGCTTCGGCAAGCTTGGGCTTGTAGTCAAAGGTGTCCACGTGGGAGGGCGCACCTCGCATGCACAGGAAGATGACGCGCTTGGCCCTGGCGCTGAAGTGCGGCTGCTTAACCGCCAGAGGGTTGCCGGCCTCAGCCTGAGCCAGTGCCTGAAATGCCAGCCAGCCAAAGCCGACTCCGCTGGTCTGAAGAAAATGACGACGGGAGTTCATGAGTTTAGTCGATGGAGCGGAATTCAGCGCTGCCGAGCAGGGCGCGGCAGAAGGAGGTGAGCACGTCATTTTCCAGACGCGGGAAATCAGCAAAGAAGCGCTGAACTGCACGAGTCTCGGCAGCGGTGGGCAGCCTGGCGAAAGAGAGCTTGAACGCCATGGCGGTTCGCTGGTCTTCAGGCAGAGGGCGGAGCCTGTCCGCAAGACGTCTGGCCTGCGCACCCACGAAGTCATTGTTTAGAAGAAACAAGGCCTGCGAGGGCACCGTGGTCGCATCCCGGCTGCCATTCACAGCACTGGGTTCGGCAAAGTCAAAAACGTTGAGCGCATCAGGGACGGCATTGCGTGGCACCGGAAGATAGACGCTGCGCATGTCACCGCCTGCGGTCAGGAAAGGCTCCTCGCTCAAAGGAGCACGAAGGCTTTTAATGGGAAAGCCACCGATCGCCGCATCTCCACACTGCGCGACAGCAGAGCCAACCGGTGCATCCGTCTTCAACCCACCACTGACGGCCAGCATGGCATCACGGATGCACTCTGCGTCCAGGCGACGTGGAGACATGTGCCAGACCAGCGCATTTTCAGGGTCCGCCTCGAAGGATTCAGCCTCATGTGCCGAGGAGATCTGGTAGGCGCGACTCATGACGATTTCCTTGATGAGGGACTTCATGGACCAGCCTCCGGCCTGCAAACGAAGCGCCAGATGGTCTAGCAGCGCTTGATTGGCGGGAGGCTGGCCGGTGGTGCCAAAGTTGTCCACTGTAGAAACAATTCCTCTGCCAAAAAGCCAGTGCCAGACGCGATTGGCAAACACACGTGCGGTCAGAGGATTGGCAGATGACACCAGCCATTCGGCAAGCTCACGGCGACCACTTTCCCTGGCAGGAATCTCGGCTGCTGCCGCTGAAAGCACACTGACAAAGCCACGTGGCACTTTGGCACCGGGCTTCTCCACATCGCCACGAGCAAACAGCGGGCTGTCATTGATCGAGCAATACTGTGCTGGACGTCCAGCGATCATCTGAAAAGTCTCCTCCACGGACTTCGGTTTCGTAGGCGGCCCGGCGGCGGGCGTGGCGGGATAATCGCGCACGCCCATGGCCAACCGCTTCTGCCGACCCTCACTGTCATAGGAAGCCAGCTCGGTCTTGCACTCGCCGATCTTGGCATTGATGCCCACAAACATGACCAGCTTTTGCGGGTCATTGTTCACATTGAACCCCTTGCCCGTGAAGAGGGCTTTTGCCGCTGTGGTGTAAAACTGCAGCGCGCCGTAACGCGCCGTTTTGGTGAGTTCCTTTTCCAGTTCGGCACGGCGCTCTGGCGTAAGCACGAGGGGCATGCGTGGAAGGCCGCAGTCCGTTGGCAGCTCGATCAGCGGTGTGGCATGAATATTTTGGAAATTTGGCGCGGTTCCATACAGCGTCTCCGTGCTGAGGAAGATGCCAGCGAGCGCGTAGTAGTCGCGCTGAGAGATGGGATCAAACTTGTGATCATGACAGCGCGCACAGGCCGCCGTGAGGCCGAGCACGGCCTGGGAAACGGCATCGATTTGCTCGTCAGCCGTGTCGAGCGCCAGCTGCTTGGGGCTGCGCTCATTCAGACTGTGTGTGCCTATGGCAAGAAAGCCGGTGGCGACCTGCTTCATCGCACGGTCGCGGTTGTCTCTGGCCTGGAGCAGGTCACCAGCGATCTGCTCACGGACAAAGTCATCGAAGGGCTTGTCGCTGTTGAATGCTTCAATGACATAGTCACGATAGCGCCAGGCATGCGGATAGAGGCAGTTTACATCTTTTCCAGAGGACTCGGCATAGCGTGCCACATCCAGCCAATGCCGCCCCCAGCGCTCGCCAAAACGAGGTGACTTGAGAAGGCTATCGACGATCTTTTCAAAAGACTTCACATCAGGATTCGCCACAAAAAAATCTACCTGCTCAGGTGTGGGTGGCAGTCCGGTAAGATCAAAGCACACCCGGCGCAGCAGCACGGCTGGCGCAGCATCACCAACCGGCTTCAGCCCCCGCGCTTCCAGCCCGGCAAGGATGAAGCGGTCTACGTCTGTTTTTGGCCATGCTGTGTGTTTCACAGACGGCACCGCTGGCTGCTTCACTGGCTGAAAGGCCCAGTGGCTTCTGGCCTTCTCCGTGTCCCACTCGGATTTGACCACGGCAGCTTTGCCTTCGCGGGGATCGGGCGCCCCCATGCGCACCCACTGCTCAAAGTCAGCGATGACAGAATCCGGCAACCTGCCGCCGCTCTTTTCCGGAGGCATCTGCAGATCCTTGTTGGTGTAGCGCAGAGATTCGATGAGAAGGCTCTTCACGAGATCACCTGGAACAATAGCCGGGCCGCTGTCTCCACCGCGTCGGATGCCATCCCGGGTATCCAGCACTAGGCCTCCTTTGATTTTCTCTTCATTTTCGGCATGGCATTTGTAGCACTTTTCCGCGAGTACCGGCCGGATCTTCTTCTCAAAGAATGCCACCTGGTCAGCGCTGCCCGGAGTCTCGGCGACCACCGGCTTTTCGGCAGAAGGCTTCGTGCCGCCGCTGATGGCGGCGATGTTCATGTATTCATCATGCGAGAGCCTGCCATCCTGATTCACATCAAGTATGTGAAACAAGTAGTCCACCACTTGCGGCTTGCCCTTGAGTTTCGGCGAATACTCCCCGAGCGCCTTGAACTCAGCAGCGTTCAGGGCGGCATCATGGTCCTGGTCAAAAGCGGTGAATCCCTGTTCAAGCTTCTGATTTAGCGCGACATCCTGGGCCGCAGCCGAGGCGAGAAAGGCGATCAGCAGGAGGAATGAATGCGTCTTCATGGCTTCATGAATTTTTCAAATCTCACGCGGCGCTCGTCACCGAGCTTCTTGAACTCCTCAATTTGCTCGGGTGTGAGCAGCCCGGCCAGCTCGGTGGACTGACGAATCGAAGCCTGGGCGATGGCGGTGAGCGTATCGTTTTTGATATTTGCGAGATCCAGCAGAAGCTGGTCATAGATCGGCTTCGACTTTTCGATCTGCTCGGGAGTGAGCTTCAGACGCTTGATCTCCTCCTTCATGCGCTGCTGCACGAAGTGATCTTCGCTAATGAGCTTCTTCGCGAAAGGCAGCGCAAGACCAACACCGAACAGGGTGCCTAGAATGAAGAGCCCGACAAGTGAGATGACGATGTAGAATTTTTTCATGGGAAAAGCGGCGTTTGGATGAAGACCTGCGCAAGATCGTGCGCGTCGGCGCTCATGGCACCGGCAGACCACCAAAGGCAGGCGGCCGTCGCTACGGCAGCCACGGGCAGGGCTCCGAGCGAAAAACGGGCCCACAGGGTAGAGCTGTCTGGCATTTCGGTCGAGGCGGCCAGCACACGTGTCACAAAGCCATAGGGCAGTTCCTCCGGCACAACAGTCGGCGCGCTTCGTGCTCGAGAGGCGAGTTGTTCGAGTCGTTGATCAGTTTCGTTCATGTGTGTGATGCTTCGAGTTGTTCAAAAGCCGCGCGCAGCCTGCGGCGGGCGCGGAAGGCACGCACCTTCACCAGCGTGCGGCTCCAGCCGCTGATTGCGGCGATTTCTTCGGTCGATTTGCCTTCGAGATGCAAAAGGCTGAGCACCATGCGGTCGTCCGCAGTCAGCGTGTCCAGCAGGCGCAGCATGAGTGAGCGTGATTCGTCGTTCAGCGCCTCCGGTTTCGGCTCCGCAGCCGTCAGCGTGGCCTGCAGGGCATCCTGCTCCCCCTGGGTGAGATCGCTCCAGCGCAGCTCCGGCCTTGCACGGCGTGCGCGGTAATAGTCGCGGCACTGATTGATGGCGATTCGTGCCAGCCAGGGCTCCAGAGACTTGGATACATCCCACTGCGAGGCCTTGGCAAAACACCGCACAAAGGTCTGCTGCGCCAGATCCTCCACGCATCCGGAATCTGCGACGTGGCGACGGATCAGGGAGGCGACAAAGGGATAGAACGCCTCCATCAGAGAGCGTGCCGCCCGCTCGTCGCTGCATCGCAGCCATGCTGCCATGCAGGCGCGGGATTCGCTGTCGGTCAGAATCATGGAAGCTGGAGATCACGATGACACATCCTTTCCCGGCTTCTACGGGCAGGATGAGCAGCGGTTACAGCTTCCGGAAAAGATATGTCCCAACGGGCTTACTTCGCATTTTTTTCGATGAACTCGATGATCGGCGTCGAGTCGTCCAGACCGTGGGGATGGTGGCCCACGCCGGGTTTGCGAATGAGGGTGATGCTGCCCCCGAGTGCCTTGTAGCGCGTCTCGATCAAACCGGTGTTTTCATCCCACGGCACTACGTCGTCGGCGTCTCCAAAGACATGCAGAAGCGGCACATGATTCTTTGCCAGCGGCTCAAGATTGTCCACGGGGTTGCCCTTGTAAGCGAGCGCCTCGGCTTCGTCCTTGAAGCCCCACAGCTTGGGCACCAGCGCCCAGTTTTTCGCATCGCCTTTGCCTTTGCCCTTGCCGCCGGGCCAGCTCTTGAAGTCGCAAACCGGCGCATCGGCGTAGATGCAGGAAACCTTGTCAGGATTGGCGATCGCCCAGTTGTAGCAGTACAAGCCGCCGCGGCTGAGCCCGACAAGTGAGGGCTTGGTGCTGAGAGCGTAGTTGCTGGTCAGCTCGGCGTAGCACTGGTTCCACAGCTTTACGGCATCTGGACAGCCGAGCATGTCATTGATCTTCATATACACGATATGGAAGCCTTTGCCGAGCAGGGCGATGTCCGGCGCGGGCTTGTGCCCGAAGAATTCCCCATGCCAGACCCATGGCCTGCCCGGAGCGGCGGTCTTCGGTGCGACGACGGTCACCGGCTTGCCAGCGATGGTAAGCTCGTGCTTTGCATAGCCGTTCCATTCGCCAGTCTGATTCGGAAACACGATTTCCTTGGAGTTGGCGAGCTTGCGCGCCTCAGCATCGAGCTCGGCAGCCTTCGCCTTGGCTTCCTCAATGGGCAGCCCCGGAGGATTGCCGGGGCGCTTGTGCCCCACATAGCTCAGCCAGGCCGGACGCAGGATCGCATGCTTCTTTTTGACGAGCGCGAGGATGGCGGCCCCGTTGGGATGGTCAGGTGTGCCATCTGGTTTTACTTTGAGCCCCCAGGCATCGAGCACGGCACGGGCCATGATCAGATGCCCCTCCGGGCCAGGATGCACACCGTCTTTGGAAAAGGTAAACTCAGGCTCCGTCTTCCGCTTTTCTGCAATGGCGGCATTCATAGGCCCGTGAATGTCCAGCACCTCCCAGCCTTTCTGGCGCATCTCCAGCAGCCAGTCGGAGTAGAAGTCGAGCACCTCGTTGTAACCCTGGTAAAACTGGCCCGGCTTCACCTGGTCGCCAGGCACCACGCGCGCCTTGATCGGCACGGGGTCAAACACCGGCGGTGTGAGATGCACGATGCGTGCGCCTGCGGCGGTGACTTTGTCATGCAGCTTCTTCATCCCATCCTGAAACGCCTTCGTGCGCACCGCGCCCAGCGGCAGGTAGATGCCGTCATTCATGCCATAGCAGGCAAAGACGAGCTCTGGCTTGGTCTTTTCCAGCGCACGGTCCAGACGCTCGTGCAGGTCCGGACGCGGAAACTTGCCACCGGCATGCCCCTCCTCACTCAGACCGCTCACCGTCTCACTACTGAGCCCCAGCGGGATGATGTCCTTCGTCACCTCCGGATGCTGGGCGATCAAGGCCGCATCAATGAACTCGATGTAGCCCCCTCCCTGGGTGATGCTGTCGCCCAAAAAGACGATGCGCTGTTCTTTGGGGAGCTCCGCCGCAAAAGCAGCGGTGGCAGTGAGGAGCAGGGAAAGCAGGATGGAACGCATGGAATGATCAAGTCGGTGATTTCAGCAGTCTTTTATCACACCTTGTGCAGCTTGTAAGGATAGACTTGGTCCGCATTCCACTGGCAGCCATAAAGATCGCCTGCATCATCCACGCAGACGTCATGCACATTCCGGAAAACAGGCTGGTCCTGCAGCAGCAGACTCACCTGGTCTCCCTCATACTTGGGCTGCTGCCCGCCCGGTGCGGAAATGACGCGGTTGTTCTTGTCCAGGATGATGATGAAGCCCCGCTCACGCCACATGCGGTAGTCATTGGGCTTCATGCCAAAGCACACGCCTGAGAGCAGCAGATCTCCCGCAATAACCGGGCGGCTCATGAAGGCCCCGGGAAGATACACGGAATGCGAATAGGTGCCATCGAGCTGATACCAGTGAAATTCATTACGTATACGCTCCGTGCAGAGCACCAGCGGCGTGGGTCCACGGGTGTCGATGGTCACACCATGCGC
Source organism: Prosthecobacter fluviatilis (assembly GCF_042655725.1). Classification (GTDB taxonomy): domain Bacteria; phylum Verrucomicrobiota; class Verrucomicrobiia; order Verrucomicrobiales; family Verrucomicrobiaceae; genus Prosthecobacter; species Prosthecobacter fluviatilis. Next base: position 34,415 of record NZ_JBHSMQ010000011.1, on the reverse strand, counting down.
CTGCATGAACTTCCCCGCATTCATCGCCTGGGTGCTGTTACCGCCGAATTTACGGATGAATTTCCCAGCAGCGTCAAACTGCAGGATGAACTGGGAGCCGTAGCCGTCTGCAACGTAGATGTCGCCATTCGGTCCCGCCACTGCCTCGGTGGGAGCGTATTTGGTCACGGCATCGTAAGCACCACAGTCCTTCGCATGCGGCAGTTCCAACACGACCTCGCCCGACAGGCTCGTTTTGACGACGCGGCCACCGCCCGGATCACAAAGCAGCAGGGATTCTTTGCCATCTCGCACATCCAGGCTCAGCCCATGGCCTCCGCGCAGTTTCAGAGTCCAGGCATCGAGCACCTTGCCCTCTTTATCGAAGATGAGGATGTTGTTCTTCGCCTCGTCAGTGATCATGATCAGCCTCTTCTGCGCATCCATGACCATCTCATGGCAGTTTTTCACGGGATGTTTCTCCCGGTTCGCCTTGCACCATTCCAGATCCACACGGTAGCGATGCTCGCCATGCCCGATGATGGCTCCGTTAAGCGAGGTCTTGCTCTGCGCCTTCACAAAAGGGGCCGCGAGAGCGGAGGCAGTGGTCGTGGAGATAAAACGGCGGCGGTTCATGACCCAACGTAACACCCCAATCCCTCGGCTCCTTTCGAGAAAGAAAGCGCTACAGCTCTGATATCCGGCTCCTGAAGGTCGGCAGCCGCAGCTTCCAGCGTATGGCCGCAAGCCTCAGCGACAGGATGACCGCCATGCCAATGTAGCGGTCGCTCTCCGAGGCTGGGAACCACTGGCGCAGCAGCACAAACACCAGCGCCCCGGCAAACGCAGCCGTTGCATACAGATACACCTCCGCCTGGAAAACCCACGGCACCTCGCAACGCAGCACATCTCGCAAAATGCCGCCTGCCACGCCAGTCACCACCCCCAGCAGCACCGCCACGACCCCGGGAACGCCAAAGGCCAGCGCCTTCTCCGTGCCGGCGATGCCAAAGAGCGCCAGCCCAAAGGCATCTGCCAGCAGCAGCAACCTCGGGGGCACGTGTGTAAAGCGGACAAAGACAAACATAGCCACTGCAGCGATGAGCGCCGTCCATACATGCATCGGCTGCTTGATCCAGAACACCGGCTGGGCGCCGAGGCAGAGGTCACGGATCGTGCCGCCGCCCACCGCCGTCACCAGCGCCAGCACCATCACGCCAAAGAGATCCATTCGCTTCCCCTCAGCAGCCAGCACACCGGAAATGGCGCAGACGGCGACGGCAAAATATTCGATCCAGGCAGGCATCACTTCACGGGTTGTTCAGGTTTTTGCACAGGAGGCGGTTCCGGGTTCCACTCCGGAGAGGGCCGGATGCCGAGATGCTGGTAGATCATCGGCACGAGTGCGGTTTGTGGCGTTGGTTCTGTGAGCATTTTCTCTTTGGGCAGACTTGCACCATGGGCAGCAAGCCAGATCTGTCGCTCTTCATCGCTGTCGCCGCCATGCTTGTTGCCGAGCCCGCCATGATCCGTCGTGACGAGCACCAGCCAGTCCTCTTCGGCAAACCTGGGCCTCGCCCGCATGGCCCGCAGCAGTTCTCCGATGTGCGAGTCCACGTGGCTGATGGCGTTCAGATACAGCGCGCTGTCGGGCGAAAAGCTGGCTCGCGAATCTGTCGCCCCATGTCCAAATTCATCCACCTGTCCAAAATAGACAAACATCACGTCCGGATCTCTGCCGCTTAATGTTTTGAGCGCGGCATCCCGCACCTCGATGTCCTTTTCAGGATTGTCCACAAAGTGTCGCGAAGCATCTGGCGCCCGGGTAAATTTCACATCCAGAAACTCCGCATCCCCTTTGCGCGATCCGTCCGCGATGAAGTCATGGATCGGCGGCCAGTCTGCAAACGACGCGCAAAAAGCCTGCGGCTGCACCTCTTTGATCCGCCTCATGAAATGGGCATAAGTCTGGAAGCGCCCGCCGATGAACCGGTTGTCTTTGACTCCGTGCCGGTCCATCCACACTCCGGTGAGCAGGCTGGTCCAGCCCGGCCCGCTGACAGTGGGCTGATGAGTAGCCGCGCCCATTTCACCACCCGCATAAAACTTTCGTGTAAACACCCCGCGCTCGCTCTCGCAGAGCATCTTCAGTTGCGGCGCAAGTCCACGCTCCATGGCAGCAGCCACCGCATCCGCCCGGCAGCCGTCGATGCCAATAAACAGCACCCGTTTGCCGGCAAAGTCGCTGTCTTTTCCCGGCCCGTAGGCGGACAGCTGGCCGGCGCAGCCAAGGCAGATCAAAACAAGGGTAATGGCAGATTTCATAGGATGTAGCAGCTCAGTGCTTGGTGTATTGCTCGATGCCGTTGAGCAGCATCTGCACTGCCACCATGACGAGCAGCATGCCCATGAGACGCTCCACGGCCATCGATCCTTTCTCCTTGAGCACTCGGGCAATGGCAGGTGCGCACAGCAGCACCGCAGCCGTGACGCACCACGCGATCATCAGCGCGGCAAACCACCTCCAGAGCTGCTCAGGATGCGTGCTCACCAGCACCAGCAGCGTGGCAAGCACGGAAGGCCCCGCGATCATCGGAACGGCAAGCGGCACGATGAACGGCTCTGTCATCACTTCCTCCTTCTCACGGCGCGATGGCGGAAAAATCATCTTCAGGGCGATGAGAAAGAGCACAATGCCACCGCTGATGAACAGGGCCTCCTGCTTCAAATGCAGAAGCCCCAGCACCCAGGGGCCGAGGAAGAGAAACAGGATCAGAATCACCAGCGCTATGATGAGTTCCCGCGCAATCACCCGCAGGCGCCGCTCTGGCGGCACCGGACGCAGCCCTGACACAAACGTGGCCACATTCCCCAGCGGGTCCATGATCGTGATCAGCAGCAGCGTGGCGGAAAGCGTGTCCATGGCGGCATTCAGCCCTTGTTTGTGACGGGTGCAACCAAGGTTGCACGTTCTTCCCCCGTTCGAGATCCCAGATTGCCGTAGCGGTGATAATCAAAGCTCACGCTCTGCTCCTGCACATACCACAGCAGTTCCACGCGCCCCTCAGCAAGCACCGGTGCATCGGCAATGTAAATGCAGGACTCCGCAGCGGCACGCCGGACTGCTTCAGGCACACGATCTGCGGCGGCGTAGCGGACACGGCACACATGACCGTCACGGATGGACCCCGCGAATGCTTCGTCGTCTTCTTCTGCAAATTCGATCAGACCTGCCCAGTCCAGCGTCAGCTTCTCCAGAAGATCCAATTCATAGGTGTCCAGTCCACAAGGCCTGCTGACAATCGCTCTCGCACCCGTCGCCCTCACTGCCGCCACACGCGTGAAGATTTCAAAAAAGCCGTCCTCGCGGCTTACACGCACATGGACAGCACGCAGCGGCAGATAACGTCGGACATTATCCTGGCCTGCAAGACGGAAATGATCGTGCTCACAGCAGAACTCAGTGCGCCACCATTGATCAAGGCTCTGCAATGCCTGCAGGGTGCGCCAATGCTGCTCTGGCGGCACGCCACACGAATCATTCACGATTTTCGCATTCAGCTGCTCCAAAGCTGGATTGCTCAGAGGTTCATCACCCGGACGTTTCAGAGCCACCTCAAACTTCATGAACTGCGCCACATAGTTTGGCCCGCCAGCTTTGAGCCCAGGACCGAAAGCACTCCTGCCCATGCCTCCAAAGGGCTGCCGTAGCACGACAGCACCTGTGGTTCCGCGGTTGATGTAGAGATTCCCGGCACGGATGCCAGCCTTCCACTCGGCCTGCTCACGGTCATCCAGGCTTTCCAGACCGCTGGTCAGGCCATACCCGGTTTGATTGACGATCGCGATGGCCTCATGCAGTTTTTCAAATCTCATCACTCCCAGCACCGGCCCGAAGAACTCGGTCATATGGGTGTAGCTGCCCGGCCGCACCCCCCATTTGATGCCAGGTGACCAGAGGCATTCGTTGCCCTCCAGCTTGCACGGCATCAGCGCCCAGGATTCCCCTTCTTCAAGCGTAAGCAGGGCGTTTTCGAGATCTCCTGACGGTGGCCGGATCAGCGGGCCCATCTTGGTCTGAAGCTGCCACGCAGAACCGACGGTGATGCTCTCCGCAGCCTCCACAAGCGCACGTTTGAACCCCTCATCATCATACACCTCCGCCTCCAGCAGCAGCAGGGAGGTGGCGGAGCACTTCTGTCCCGCATGGCTGAAGGCCGAGTGCAGCACATTCTTGATGGCCTGGTCACGGTCAGACATTGCCGTGACGATGGTGGCGTTTTTGCCACCCGTCTCAGCGCTCAGCGGCAGGTCCGGCTTGGCGCGCAGCATGCTCAGCGCCGTCTCCGTTCCTCCAGTCAGAATGACTGCATCCACCTTGGCATGCTGCACCAGTTGCGCCCCTTCCCTGCCACCTGAGCAGGGGGCAAACTGCAGCGTCTTTCTGGATACACCGCCGCGCCAGAAGCACTGGCACAGCTCCCACGCAGGCAGCACGGCATCAGAGGCAGGCTTCAGAACGACCGTATTCCCCGCCGCCAGCGCAGCGGCAATGCCACCGCAGGGAATGGCTATGGGGAAATTCCATGGCGACACTACGACCACCACTCCTTTGCCAGAAGCAGCGACATCCGGCAGCTCGTGGAAGGCGTGTGCCGCCCGTGAGTAGAACTCGATGAAATCCACCGCCTCGCTCACCTCGGGGTCCGCTTCAGCCAGCGTCTTGCCGCAGTTTGCCAGCGCAGCCCCCATCAGGTCAGCACGCGCCCGGCGCACTTCCCTGGCCACCTGCGCCATCACCGCCTGTCTTTCGTGGCAGGACAAGGCGCGCCACCCATCTTCATCCCTGGCCGCGCATTCCACCGCACGCACAATGTCCTGGCTGTCGGCCTGCACATGGCGCCCTGCCACCGCTCCCGGACGCGACGGGTCACGGCACTCGCGCACCTCACGCCCGGCGGAAATTTCCACGCCATCAATCACCAGCGGCACCTCCACAAGACGCCGTTCCCATGACGCCACAATGCCCTGCGCCCACTGCGCATGGTGCGGCAGCGCCCAGTCGGTGTCAGGTTCGTTGGTGAAAGCCCGAAAATCAGACTTTGCACCCGCTGCGGGAGAGGCTTGATCCGCCCGGATCTCTTTTCTGCGGTCCTGCGTTCGGCGTGGCTCGGCACTGAGTGTGCTGATACGTGCAAAGGCCTCGCGAAAGCCCCGCTCCAGCTGGTGCCAGTGCTCACTGCCCGGCACGAGATTGAAGGCATGGCGCAGAAAATTTTCAGGCCCGGTGTTTTCATCCAGACGGCGGATGAGGTAGCCTATCGCGCTGAGAAAGTGCTCCCTGCGGCACACAGGCGCGTACAGCAGCAGCTGCGGAGCCTCCTCAAACAGCGCACGCCGCTGATGGTTGGCCATGCCTTCGAGCATTTCAAACTGTACACGCTCCATCGCGTCGTTCTGCCGGGCCAGCGTGAGCGCATAGGCCACATCAAAAAGATTGTGCGAGGCCACACCCAGCTTCACCGCAGCCAGATTGTCAGCACGGAATCCTTCATGCAGCATGCGCTTGTAGTTCGCATCCGTGTCAGCCTTGGTTTCATAGGGTGACTGCGGCCAGCCTTTGACGGCGGCCTCAAAGCGCTCCATCTCCATGTTCGCCCCTTTCACGATGCGCATCGTGATGCCCGCCCCGCCTCCGGCCACACGCCCCCGCGCCCACTCATGCACGCGCTGCTGCCAGATGAATGAGTCAGGAATGTAGGCCTGCAGCACGATGCCCGCACTCACCTTCTCCAGCCCATGCCGCTCCAGCGCGCGCATAAAAACCTCGCACGTCAGGCTCAGGTCCCGGTACTCCTCCATGTCCAGGTAGATGAATTTCGGCACCTGCGTTCCGTCACGTCGCGTGAAAGTGGCGCGTGCGGCGCTGCGATACAGCCGCTCAAGCCGCTCGCTGAGAATCGAGATCGTATGCTCCCGCGAGATCGGAGACATCTGCGAGTAAAGCGTGGATATTTTGACCGAAAACACCTCCGTCTCCGCGTGCTGCAAGGCTTCCAGGTACAAGCTGAGCCTGCGCTCCGCCTCCGCCTCGCTGAGAATGGCCTCCCCGAGGAAGTTCACATTCATTCGCACCCCTTGTGCAGTGCGTTGGCGCAGGTGCTCGGCCAGCACCTCGGGCTCCGCAGGCAGGATGACATTGGCCGTCTCATGCCTCATATGCTCCTTGACCATCGGCACGGAGACACCCGGCAGCCAGCCTCCAAAGGTCTGAAAGCCGCGCAGCATCGCGCGGTCCAGCGGGCTGAAGAAGCGGGGCACGCCCTGCACATCCAGAATGTGGGTGAACTGATCTGCCACCCGCGCCGCCGACCTGGGACGAAATGCCTGATCTGTGAGCTGCACCAGCGTGGCTTTGTCCGCAGGGTTTTGCAGCATCCGGTCCAGCTCCGCCTGCTGCCGCCTCTCCGCCGGTGTCTGCAGCTCGGCAGCACGAAGCTGCAGCCGGCGCGCCAGCTCGACTGCCTGTGAAATCAGTTCTTCTTTCATGGCGCTGCCAGGTTAGACTCCCAGCAGCTCTTTGACAGCGATAAACGCCTGCACCGCTTTTTCGAGATCGGCACGCGTGTGCGCGGCACTGATCTGTGTGCGGATGCGCGCCCTGCCCTGCGGGACGACTGGATAGCTGAAGCCGATCACATAGACACCGCGCTCCAGCATCGCATCCGCAAACCGTGCCGCCAGTGCTGCGTCACCCAGCATCACCGGCACGATGGGGTGTTCCCCAGGCACGATGTTAAAACCTGCCGCTGCCATCTGTTCGCGGAAGAAACGGGTGTTCACCTCCAGATGATCCCTCAGGCTGGTGGACTGCTTCAGCAGGTTCAGCGCCGCGATGGACGCGCCTGCGATGCTGGGACAAAGCGTGTTGGAAAAAAGATACGGCCTCGAGCGCTGCCGCAGCAGATCGATGATTTCTTTTTTTCCGCTGGTGTAGCCGCCACTGGCACCTCCCAGCGCTTTGCCAAGAGTGCCCGTGAGAATGTCAATGCGGCCCATGACCTCGCAGTGCTCGTGAGTCCCACGGCCTGTCCGGCCCATGAAGCCGACCGCGTGCGAGTCATCCACCATCACCAGCGCCTGGTATTTGTCCGCCAGATCACAGATGGCCTTCAGCGGCGCGATAAATCCATCCATGGAGAAGACTCCATCCGTCGCGATGAGCTTGAAGCGCGCGCCTTTTTCATCCGCCGCGATCAGCTGTGCCTCCAGGTCAGCCATGTCGCAATTTTTGTAGCGGTAGCGCTGCGCTTTGCACAAACGCACGCCGTCGATGATGGAGGCGTGGTTGAGCTCGTCGCTGATGATCGCATCTTCCGGGCCCAGAATCGTTTCAAACAGCCCGCCGTTCGCATCAAAGCAGGAGCCGTAGAGAATCGTGTCCTCCATGCCAAGAAAGTCGGACAGAGCACCCTCCAGCTCCTTGTGCACCCCCTGCGTCCCGCAGATGAAGCGCACGCTGGCCAGCCCGTAGCCCCAGTGCTCCAGCGCCTCATGCGCAGCCTGCCGCACCTTGGGGTGTTGTGCCAGGCCGAGGTAATTATTGGCACAGAGGTTGAGCACCGCGCCGCCTCCGTTGGCACGCACCAGCGTCCCTTGGGGCGTGGACAGCACCCGCTCGCGTTTGTAGGTGCCCGCAGCGCGGATGGCATCGAGCTGTGTTCCAAGGTGAGTCGTGAAGGTTGGGCTCATGATTGAACGGTATAATGGATTAACTTCCCATATATTAGCAACAAGCATTTTTCGCCTGCTCGGACAGGCGCTGCCTTCATAAGAACGCCACCCGCCAGGCGTATCACACCTCACAATTCATGACGTCGGGTCACCTTGAGCTTTGCACCAGGCGCAACCCCTACCCATAACGCAATCGGAAGCGGCGCGCACCGCCGGATCCCAGCGTCTCAAAAAGCTTTGACCACCAGTTCACGAAAAGCCCGGACATGCGCAGGCTCGAAGCGCCCCTTGCGCTGCACCAGAAAGACCTCCTCGTGGCCAAACAGCGCGGCGGCTTCCCGCACCACGACTTCGACCTCACCCGCTCCACGCTTCGGCGGCTTCACACTCGCCGCACTCGTTCCGATCGCGATGCCAAAACCGATGGCGACATAGTTCATCAGCAGGGCGCGGTTCGTGGCTGTCACTGTGACGTTCATGCGGTCTGCCAGCCCGGCCCGGGCAAACACCTGGCGGATCTGCCGGTGGGAGCTGCTCTCCACCGGAGCCAGCACCAAGGGCTGGCTGACGATGCCCTCCAGCGTCAGCTGGCGCACACGCGCCAGCGCATGATCCGCGGGACACATGAGATAAAAGGCATAGCGCGCCAGCGGCTGGTATTGAAACTGCGGCATCACCTGGTCTCCGGCTGCCTTGCCCATGATGGCGAGATCCGCCTCATCCCTCTCGATCACCTGCCGGGCAAGGTAGGAGGGCCGGTCCAGCAGCACCAGCTTCACATTGGGATGATTCTGACGATACAGGATGATGGGCCGCCTGAGCGCGCCGGTGAGCATCGCAGCCGGTGCCACGACCGTCAGTGTGCGCGCAGCAGTGCTGCGCTGATCCTCAAACAACGCCCGCAGACCATCAAAGGACTCGACCAGCGGCGCAGCCAGGTCCACCAGCGCACGCCCATCATCGGTGAGTGAAACCTTGGATCCTTCCGCAACGACAAACTGCACCCCGTATTCATCCTCCAGCGCACGGATCTGCTGCCAGACGGAGGGTACAGCCAGCCCCATGGCCGCCGCAGTCGCCGCAAAGCTGCCCTGCCGCGAAAGCTCCACCAGAGAGCGGATCTGCCGGAAACGCACCTCCTTGAAATAACGACGCGCCGGAGACTCGGCTGTTCTGCCGATTCTTTGGGGGGCGCTGGATTTTGCTTTCATCGTCAGTCTTCTCCTAAGAGAATTTTAAGACGATAGCAAGAGCCGTAAATTTAAGCGGACCAGTCCAGCACGACCTTCCCGCAGTTGCCGGACTCCATGGCGGCAAAGCCTTTTTCATATTCCGTGTAGTGGTACCGGTGCGTGATCACGGGCTTGATGTTCACGCCGCTCTCCAGCAGCACGCTCATGTAATACCACGTCTCATACATCTGGCGGCCGTAGATGCCTTTGATGGTCAGCATGTTGAAGATGACCTTGTTCCAGTCGATGGCGATCTGCTCGCTCGGGATGCCCAGCATGGCAATCTTGCCGCCGTGGCACATGTTGTCGATCATGCTGCGAAAGGCGGCGGCGTTTCCGCTCATCTCCAGCCCGACGTCAAAGCCCTCCTTCATCCCGAGCTGCATTTGCACGTCTTCGATGGATTCGTTCTTCACGTTCACCGCCCGGGTCGCCCCCATCTGGCGCGCCAGATCCAGCCGGTATTCGTTCACATCCGTGATGACGACATGGCGCGCCCCGGCATGCTTCACCACCGGAATGGCCATGATGCCGATGGGCCCCGCCCCTGTGATCAGCACATCCTCACCCAGGCATTCAAACGCCAGCGCCGTGTGCACGGCATTGCCAAAGGGATCAAAGATGCTCGCCACATCCTCATCCACCCCCTCGCGGTGGTGCCAGACATTCGTCATCGGCACGCTGATGTATTCGGCAAAGGCCCCGGTGCGGTTCACGCCGATGCCCACGGTGTCTTTGCAAAGATGACGCCGGCCCGCGAGGCAGTTGCGGCAGCGCCCGCACACCACATGCCCCTCCGCGCTGACGATCTCGCCCGGATGGAAGTCGTTCACGTTGGAGCCCACGGAGACGACCTCTCCCACAAACTCATGCCCCACCACCATCGGCACGGGTATCGTCTTCTGCGCCCAGGCGTCCCATTTGTAAATGTGCAGGTCCGTGCCGCAGATCCCGGTCTTGTGCACTTTGATGAGGACATCATTGATGCCCACCTGCGGCTCCGGGACATCCTGGAGCCAGAGACCGCGTTCCGACCGTGCCTTGACGAGTGCTTTCATAGTGGTTGGTTATTCGATATATTGGACACTTGTCCATTAAGTTGGCAAACGTTATTTTTGACCTCAGGCCAGGATCTGGGGAATCACCCTGCCAAAATCGCGCTCCAGCCGCTTACGGCCAGGCACTTCCAGGCGGTGTGGGTCCAGGCCCAGCAGATGCAGGATGGTGGCATGCACGTCCGTCACATAGTGGGGGTGCTCCACAGCGTGAAAGCCCAGCTCATCCGTCCTGCCGTGGATCGTGCCGCCCTTGATGCCGCCGCCGGCCATCCACACGCTGAAGCCATACGGATGATGATCACGGCCATCGCTGCCCTGACTGCCGGGCGTGCGGCCAAATTCGGTGGCAAAAACGACGAGCGTGTCCTCCAGCATCCCGCGCTGTTTGAGATCCTTCAGCAGGCCGGAGATGGGCTTGTCCACCTGCTGCGCCAGGCTGGAGTGGTTCTTCTTCAGCCCGGAGTGCGAGTCCCATGCGCCGGCGGCTCCGTCTCCGTGCTGCAGCTGGATAAAGCGCACTCCGCGCTCCGCCAGACGGCGCGCCACGATCAGCTGCCGGGCAAAAGGCTCCGCCACCTTGTCATCCATGCCATACAGTTTCTTGGTTTCCGCGCTCTCAGCGTCCAGGTTCATCGTCTCCGGAACGGCCGTCTGCATGTTGAAGGCCAGCTGGTAGCTCTTCATGCGCGCGGCCAGCGTCTTGTCACCAGGGTACTGCTCTGCACTGAGCATGTTGAGCCGGTGAATGAGGTCAAATTGTGCCACCTGCTGTGGCTTGCCGATCTGAAACTCCGGTGCTGCATAGGTGAGCGGATTCTTCGGGTCCACCTTCAGATTCACCGCATCATAGGCCGGCCCCAGGTAGTGCCCGTCCCGCACATCAAAAAAGCGCGGCCCCATGTTGATGAAGGACGGCAGGTTGTCCGTCATCGAGCCGAGGCCGTAGGTCACCCAGGCGCCGAGCGTCGGCACCCGCGGCTCCAGCATGTGCCGTCCGCTGTGAAACTGCACCTGCGCCCCATGATTGTCATCCGTGGTCCACATGCTGCGGATGAAGGCGATCTCGTCCGCGCAGGAGCCGATGTTTGGAAACCAGTCGCTGATCTCGATGCCACACTGCCCGTAGCGCTTGTAGCCGGTCTGCAGCGGATAGATGACATTGCGCTGCTTGCCGTTCGCGTCATTCACCACCACCACTCGCACCTTCTTGAGCTTCTCGGGGTCCTGCACGTCCTTGTAGGGCGTCTCACCGATCGACTTGCCCGCATACTTCGTGAGCATGGGCTTCGGGTCAAAGCTCTCCATGTGGCTCACCCCGCCGCGCATGAAGAGCCAGATCACACGCTTGGCACGCTGGGGGATCATCGGCAGACCGTCGGGCGGCTGCCAGGCATCCTCCGCCCTGAGCATGGACGCGACAGCAATGCTGCCCAGCCCGCCAAGAATGTCCCGGCGGAGAAAAGGCGTGGGTGGCAGGTGCGGTGTCATCTCAGAGTGACGAAGTCGTTGTGGTTGATGAGCGCCTGCAGAAACAGGCTGCGGTCCTCATTCAAAGCGCGAAAGCCTTCGAGGCTGGCCTGCCTCTCGGCAGGCGCCGGCAGACGGCCCAGGATGGCCAGGAATGACTGATCTATAAAAGCGGGCGCATCCAGCTTGGCCAGCGAGCCAGCCAGCGCATTCGCACACTCACGGCTCAGCTGGCTGTTGGTCAGCGCCAGCGCCTGCTGCGGCACCACGCTTTCATTGCGGCGGTAGCACTCCAGCACATTGCTGTTGTCAAAGACCGCCAGGAAACGGTGCTCCACATCGGCGTTCTGGATAAAATACAGCGAGCGCCGCGGGCTGGTCTCCGCCATGGCAGGATCAATGCTCGGGCCTCCTAGGGCAAGGTCCAGCCGTCCCGAAAGATGCAGCAGGCTGTCACGCACGAGCTGGCTCTCCATGCGGCGCGGGTTCATGCGCCAGAGGAAAAGATTGTCAGGGTCTGCTGAAATCGTGTGCGGATCAGCTCCCGCATTGGAGGAACTGCGCCGGTACAACTCCGACAGCACCATCGTGCGGTGCAGCCACTTCATGCTCCAGCCGCTCTCCATGAAGCCAGTCGTCAGACTGTCCAGCACATCCTGATGCAGCGGAGCGTTGGCGCGGCGGCCAAAGTCGCCCACATCGGCAACCAACGGCATACCAAAATGGCGCGTCCACACGTGGTTCACCAACACGCGTGCCGTGAGCGGGTTGCGCTTGTCGGCGATCCATCGCGCCAGCGCCAGCCTGCGCCCCGTGCTGGTCTCAGGATAGGTTTGCACTTTGGCATTCCCATTCTCCTCGGGCCCTTCCTGAGCTTTGAAGCTCACCGGCAGCGAAGCATACACGTCCCCCGGTGCAGCAGCCTTCGCACGGGCTTGCTCCAGCACCTCCTTGGCGGCCTTGATCTTCTTGTCAGCATCCTTGGCCTTGGCCGCAGCCTCTGCTTTGGCCAGGTCATCCTCCGCCTTGGCTTCGGCATACCGTGCCTCGGCCAGCGCTGCAGCCTGCGCAATCGCCTTGTCCCCTTTCGCCAGGTCGGCGGCATACACCGCCTGAATCATGGCGAGGCGGAGCCCCGCCAGCTTCACCGCCCCGGCATCACCGGCCTTCTGTGCCTGGGCCAGCTGCTGATCCGCTGCTGCAAGATGATCCTTCAGCACAAATGGCAGCAGCACCGGACGCGACGAAAATGGCGGCAGTTTCACAGCCTTGGGCTCATAGGAGGCAAACTCCAGCACGCGCGGGATACCTGCGGTCATAGGCCGCGACTTGTCCTCATTTTTCTCGTCTCCCCGCACATGGCGGTAGGTCTTCTGGTCGAGGTGCAGGTCATAGACACGCGGCAGCCCGTTCTTCTCCAGATCAGACTCCCCTTCCCAAGGATCGAGACGCACGTGCAGAGGCTCAAAGATGGCGCGCATGCGGTAGTAGTCAGCCTGCTCCACTGGGTCATACTTGTGGTCATGGCACTTCACGCACTGCATCGTCAGCCCGAGGAAGGCACGGCAGGTGTGCTCGATCGTTTCATCCAGCCAGGTGGTGCGGTTAAAGAGGTAATAGCTGCGCGCCAGGAAACCAGTGGCGCGCAGATTGCTGCGATCCTCCGGCGCCAGTTCGTCGGCTGCCAGCATCTGCACAATCATCTGGTCGTAGCCCTTGTCGGCATTGAGCGCTTCCACGATCCAGTCCCGCCAGTGCCACAGGTGCTTCTGGCTGTGGCGCAGCTGAGCGCCAAGGCCATACCAGTCGCAGTAGCGCCAGATGTCCATGAAGTGGCGCGCCCACCGTTCGCCGTACTGTGGCGTGCTCAGCAGTTGATCCACCACCCGCTGCCGCGCCGGGACAGAGGTGTCCTGCAAAAAGGCTTGGATTTGCGCCGGCGTGGGCGGCAGTCCGATGAGGTCCAGATACACGCGGCGCAGCCAGAGCTCCGGCGCAGCCTCAGGCTGCGGCTTCAGGCCTTTCGCCGCCAGGCGGGCAGCCAGCAGAGCATCCATCGAGCGCCCGGATGAACGGGGCGGCTGGTAGGCCCAATGCGCACGCGGGTCTTCCTCCGGCTTTTCCTGCGCAGGCCCCGGAGCCCCCGCAGCAATCCACTCCCTCAGTTTGGCCACCTGCTCCTTCGTGAGCATGGCCCCCTCACCCTCGGGCGGCATGCGGTCGTCTTTGTCGCTGGTGGTCACACGCTCCAGCAGCATCGAGTGCTCCTTGGTCAGGATGTTTCCCCCGTCGCCGCCCTTGCGCATGGCGGCCGCCGTGTCCACCCGGAGCTCGGCCTTCTGCTTCAGGGCTCCGTGGCAGGCGTAGCAGCGCTCCTTCAGCAGGGGCTTGATCTCTTTCTCATAATCCACCGCCGAAACCGTCAGAGCCAGTGAAGCCACACACGCACCCACCATCCAGCCTCGTGGCGGAACGAGGTGGCTCAACGGCTGAAACACGGCTTTTTGCATGAAATGGGAGACCCAGACATTACGCCGCATCCCGGGAGACTCTTTAGGATCCACAAGCATCTTCTCATCGCCTGCTCCACAAAGTCAGATGCGAAGCCGCCCGCCCCGTTGCAGAATGGCCGATTCATTGGATCGCCACGACCCACCTCGCCGTCACCTGGATGCTCGTAGGACTCATCTGGGTGGTGCAGATCCTCGTTTATCCTCAGTTCCTGCGGGTTGCGGCTGCAGACTTCAAAGACTACCACCAGGCCCACTGCTTCAGGATCAGCCTCATTGTCGGCCCCTTGCTGTTTCTTGAAGCCAGCTCCGCCGCATGGCTGATCTACGAAGGAAAAAGGACGGTGCCGTTTCTCTTCAGCGCGGGCCTGGTCGGAGTCATCTGGCTCTCCACCGCCATCCTTCAGGCCCCCGCCCACACCAGACTCATGCGCGGGTTGGATGCCGCCCTCGTCCGTCATGTCATCCGCACCAACTGGATCCGCACGCTCGCATGGACAGCACGCGGCCTTCTCGTTAGCGTGGCCCTGCCATGACCAAATCCCTGCTTCTTTCCTTTCTGCTCTCCAGCACTCTGCTCTGCGCCCAGAGCGCACTTCAGCTGACAGCGCCGGAAATCAGCCGGGACGCCGCAGGCACCGTGACTTTGAAAAGCACCGCTCCAGGCACCACGATCCTCTACACGCTCGACGGCGCGGACCCCATTGCCAAGTCCAACCCCTACCTCGCCCCCATCGACCTCCCCTCAGGCGGCACGCTGAAAACCAGAACCTTTGCCCTGGACCGCAAAACCATGAGCGAACCCGCCCAGGCTGTTTTTGAACCGCTGGCCGGTCACAAACCGCTGCCGAGCACCGTGGTTCCTGTGACCCAGGACCGCAGCTGGCCACAGTATGACTGGGCAAAGCGCCACGCCCTCACCAGCGCTGCCGTGAAAAAAGCCAAACCTCAGATCCTCTTCATCGGCGACTCCATCACACACTTCTTCGGCGGCGAACAATTCGACGGCTATTCACTGCGCGGCCAGCAGACCTGGGGTGAGTTTTACGCACCCCGCAACGCCGGCAACCTTGGCTTCGGCTGGGACAAGACCGAGAACGTCCTCTGGCGGCTGCAGCACGGTGCAGTGGACGGCATCTCCCCCGAGCTGATCGTCATCATGATCGGCACCAACAACACGGGCACTTGCTCCGCGCCAGACATCGCCGTCGGCATCGAAGCCATTGTCCAGGAGCTCTCCAAACGCCTGCCTCAGTCGAAAATCCTCCTGCTGGGCATCTTCCCACGTGGCGAAAAGCCCAACCCACAGCGCGAGAAGATCACTGAAATCAACGGCATCATCGCCAAACTCCACGGCACTCACAACGTCGCCTTCCTCGACATCGGCCCCAAATTCCTCACGCCTGAAGGCCTGATCACCAAAGACATCATGCCCGACTTCCTTCACCCCAACGAAAAAGGCTATCGCATCTGGGCGGAAGCCATCGAGCCCACCGTCAAGCACCTGATGGGCGAGACTCAATAGGCACAAAAAAGCAGGGAATTGAAAATCCCCTGCTTCTCAGAAAGATCGTCTGCCTTACTTCGCAGGCTTCCAGTTGCGCACGAAATCGAGGCACTGGGTGATCTCCGGCACGCTGGTCTCCCAGTTGTGCTCGTACTCGCAATGCAGCGGGCCTGGATACCCCTGCGCGGCATACTCGGCGAGGATGGCGGGGATGTCGCTCTTGCCGGTGCCGAAAGGCAGGTCATGGGCCTTGACGTCACCGAAGGCCGTAAGGTCCTTCATGTGGCTGTCAAAGATGCGCCCTTTGAGAATCTTGATGCAGTCCACAGGGTTCAGCCCGCTGCGCACCCAGTGGCCCACGTCAGCACAGGAGCCCATGCGAGGGTCGCGGTTTTTGACGAGATCGAGCACGTAGTTCGGGTCCCAGAACATGTAGGCTCGGTCCAGCGGGCGCTTCGGATGGTTGTGGATGGCCATCTTGATGTCGAATTCCTTCACCAGCGCCTCGATTTTGTCGAGAGCCGTCACATCCGGCTCGGTGACGATGACGCCAATCCCGAGCTTTTTGCAGAATTCGAAAATCTTGCGGTTGGAGGCGTCGTCCTGGCCAAGCTTGACCACACCATACCCCACGGCCGTGAGCCCCTTGGCTTCGAGGTGCTTCATCACCTCGTCGATCATTTCCGGCGTCGCATTGTGGTCCCACTTCGCGTCCGGCTTGGCCGTGGAAAACTTCTGCCCTGGGTAAAACTCAATCGTCTTGCCGCCGCATTGCGCAGTTTTGTCGATGGCTTCAAACACATTGTACATGCGGAAGCTGTAGGCCTGGCAGCCGGCAAAGAACTGGCCGACTTTGGCGGCTTCAGGAATCGTGGCCGCAAACGACGCGGTGGCGAAGAGGAGGGATAGAAGTAGGTGCTTCATGGTGGGTGGAGGCGAAAGTCTGGCGAGTTCCCGGCGAAATGGAAGAACCGAGAATGGAAAATGAGCGCATGCATTCGCGTTCTGAAGAAATGCTGAAATTCCCGACCCTTCTCCTCATCTCCACCACAGCCGCCCTGGCCCAGCTGCCTTCCGCCAAGCCCATCCCCCGCATGCAGGCGGTGCCGCTGCCCCACCATGTCACCTCGTTCCAGCTCGATGGTCGTGAGCTCTCCGCCATGCATTTCGACCCTCAGGACATGCGGCCCTTCTGCTACCCCGTCCGGGCCTCCCGGGATGTGAGCCTCACCCGCATGGGCCACCCGCACGATCCGCTCACCCATTCCCACCACAACAGCGTCTGGGTGTCTCACAACATGGTCAACGACCTCGACTTCTGGGGCGACTACGCCAAAAAACAGGGCCGCATCGTGAATGTGGAGGTTTCCCGCGAAGGCTACGAAGACACCGACGAACACGCCTCCATGCGCATGGTCAACCACTGGATCAGCGAGGCGGACAAATCTGTGCAGCTCATCGAGGTCCGGCGCACAGAGATCCGCCCCATCGACGGAGCAAAAAGCTGGTTCATGATCATCGATCTGGAGCTCTCCCCGCCCAAGGGCAAAACCGCCACCTTGGGCGCCACCGGCTTCGGACTGGTGGCAGTCCGCATGGCCAGGAGCATCGGCGTGCATGATGGCGGCGGCCGCATCCTCAACTCCGAGGGGCTGCTCAATGAGGAAGCCGTTTTTCGCAAGCCCGCGCGCTGGTGCGACTACAGCGGGCGCATCACCAATGACGCCGACGGCTTCGGCGGCATCACCCTCATGAACCACCCCATGAATCCGCACAACCCCACCGCCTTCCATGTGCGCAATGACGGCTGGATGGGCTGCTGCCTGAGCCTGGACACCCCCGTGGAAGTCACCGAGGAAAAAAAGCTGCGCGTGCGCTACGCCCTCTGGGTTCATGATGGCGTGGCCACCCAGGCGGAGAGCGAGGCCCAGTGGCAGACCTTCTCCGCCATGCCCGTGGTGGATTTGGCGCTGAAACCGGCCAAGAAATAAGGGCATGGCCGACTATCCCCCCGCGCTTGGCGAACTGATCTCCTTTTTCGAATCCCTCCCGGAAGGCGAGAGGCGGGACAATTTGATCGACTTCGCTGCCGCCGCAGAGTCCTGCGCGCCCCACCAAGGCGAAAAATTCGACCTTGAGGACATTCGCCATGATGCGGAATGCACAGACACCGTCGGAGTGCACGCACGGCTGGAGCACGGAGACCACGTTCACTTTGCCATCAGCCTGGGGCCCAGGGTGCAGACTTTGACCAAGGCGCTCACCACCATCCTCTGTCGCGGCCTGAATGGCTGCCCCCTTGCCCAGGTGCTGGCAGTGCCGCAGGACTTCATCCCGCGCATCATCGGCGCGGATCTCGTCCGCCTGCGCAGCCAGACCGTTTACTACGTGCTGGGCCGCATGAAGCAGGCTGCCAAGGCACTCTCAGAGCCGCCAGCCTAGGCCAGCCGCGTGGTCTGCCCGGTACGCAGTTCCTCGGGTATCTGCCCCACAAAACGGGGCTGCAGGTCGATGGCGTCGAAAATCTGGTGAATCTCCATCTGGCTGATGTCCCCCGGCCTGTCGATCTCGAAATAGACCAGGTCATGACGGGCATCCACCTTGTAACGGACCTTGGGAAAGTGGTCCATTTGATTGCGGAGCTGCATCACATTGGACTCGGAACGGAGACCGGGCGCGTAGATTTCGACTTCGATCATGGGTGGTATGTGAAGGTTCTACCGGAATTGCCCGCCGGAGCCAAGCAAAACCTGCCAGGTTATACACGGGCAGGATTCCAATTTGACAGAAGGGGGGTGTCGCCCTATTCTCGCCGCCCTTTCCCCCCGCCCCTTTTATGGCCAACATCCGCTCCGCAGAAAAAGACATCCGCAAAACGACGGCTCGCACCGCTCACAACCAGACGGTGAAAAGCCGCATCCGCACCCTGCGCAAGAAGGTGATCGCCGCTATCGACAAGAAGGACGCAGCCGCCGCAGCCGCCAGCCTGAGCGAGTTCGCCTCCGCCACAGACAAGGCCGCCAAGACCAACGTCCTCAAGAAAAACACCTCCTCCCGTCTCAAGAGCCGCCTTGCCGTCAAGGTCAGCGCCCTGACGAAGTAAGCGGCAGGCTTTTTTCCATTCCCATTTTGAAGCGGCATCTCGCATGAGATGCCGTTTTTTTGTTTGTCGGACGGGGCAAGGCCAGCAAAGATCGACCTCCCACCATGATCACCCGCCAGAAAATCGCCCCCAACGGCCCTGAGTTTTCACGCCTCATCTACGGCACTTGGCGCATTCTCGACGATGCAGACCCCGCCAACTGCTCCCCGCAGGCCCTCCTCAGCCGCTTCAAAGCCTGCGCAGACATGGGCATCACCACCTTGGACACGGCGGAAATCTATGGAGTTTACAAGGTCGAGGAGGCCATCGGCAGCGCCCTCAGGCTGGACCCTGCCTTTCGCAGCAAGATCGAGATCGTCACCAAATGCGGCATCTACATTCCCTGCGAGTTCCACCCCGATCGCAAAGTGGCCCACTACAATGTCACTGCCGCACGCATCATCAAAAGTGCCGAAAAGTCTCTGCGCTTCATGGGCATTGATGAAATCGACCTGCTCCTCGTTCACCGCCCCGACTGGCTGACCAGCGCGGATGAAACCGCCGAGGGACTGAACAAACTGCTCAAAGACGGCAAAATCCGCAGCGCCGGAGTTTCCAACTACAACACACACCAGTTTGACCTGCTGAACTCACGCATGGACCAGCCTCTGGTCACAAACCAGATCGAGTTCAGCCTCCTTCACATGGATCCGATATTCGACGGCACCGCAGACCAGTGCCAGCGCCACCGCATCCTGCCCATGGCCTGGTCCCCACTGGCCAAAGGTGTCCTGATGGACAAGACAGATCCCGCCGCCGCCCGTCTCCATGCCAAAGCCGCCGAGCTTTCCGCCAAATACAACGGAGCCACGCTCGATCAGCTCGCCTACGCCTGGATCATGGCCCACCCTTCCTGCCCGCTGCCCATCATCGGCACCAATAAATTGGAACGCATTCAGGCCGTGGTCAAAGCCGCGGACATCAGGCTGGACCGCGAAGACTGGTACGGCCTTTGGGAGGCCGCCAAGGGCCACGGCGTACCATGAGGCCGCCCGGCACCGCTATTCGTGGGGCGGGATGACAAGCTGGTCGTGATGGATCAGGCTCACCTGCCAGTTCCATGGCCAGCGGCCGGGATTGCTCCAGTGAAACGCCCACGGCTCCGTGAACTGATTCACGTACCCTGAGATCATCTGGCTGTAGCCTACGCCATTGCCTTCGAGTCGCAGCATCGTGGTCACCAGCCCCTGCTTTTGGGCAGCCCGGACCGTGGTCTTGTCGGTCTTCAAGGTCAGCGTGAAGAATCCGCTGAGATATTTGCGCCCATCCTGGATCGCCGTGTCGCGGTTGTGGCCATAGGCATCCGTATAATTGGGCGCGATCAGCCTCTCTAGGGTCTTCCAGTCGCGCTTTTCGACCGCCTCGATCAGGTTCGCCTGCGCCGCCCTCACCTGTGCCTCTGGAGAACGCCCAAAAACCCACCATGCCAGCCATAGCCCCTCAATGAGAACCAGAACCAGCAGGCCGCGAAGAATGATCTTTTTCATGGTTAAAAGAGGGCCAGCTGCCCGGTGGAATCCGCTGAAGCCGCCACACAAAAACTCACACCGCTGCTGCGTCGGCGCACCACTTCGATCGTCGGGGTGGGCTTGTGCCGCTCCGCGCAGTGCACCTTGGCATCGACGGCCCCTGCTGCATCCAGCGCCTGGCGGATGTACCTGGAAGCGGTGGCCGGGTCGTTGCAGTCATCGCTCAGATGCCCCAGCACCACATGGCTGAGACCAGGATGCGCCACCTCCCGCACCAGCTCGGCGGCTTGCTCATTGGAAAGATGCCCGTGGCGTGAGCTGATGCGCTGCTTGGTGGACCAGGGGCGCTTGGTGTCGTTTTCCAGCAGCTGCGTGTCGTAATTTGCCTCGATAAACAGGCTGTCGGCATTCCTGAGGCGGTCCTTGATCAGGTTGGTCACGTACCCCACGTCGCTCAGTATCCCCAGGCGGGATTCCTCGTCCGCGATCACAAAACCCACCGGGTCAACCGCATCATGCGGGACTGGGAAGGACTCGATCCGCAGGTCTTGAAATTCGAAAGCCGCCCCCGTGGTCATCAGCCGCCAGGTGGGCGTCTGGCGGAATTTGAGATTCCCCGCCAGCGTCTCCTGCGTCAGCGCCGTGCAGAAAAGCGGCACCTGCCGTTTGCGGCTCAGCACCTCCAGCCCCCCCGTGTGGTCCTGGTGCTCATGCGTGAGCAGAATGCCGTCCAGACTCTCCAGCGAGAAGCCGCAAGCCTCCAGCCGCAGGCAGATTTGCTTGGCGCTCAGCCCGGCATCCACCAGGAGGGTGGTGCGCTCCGTCGAGATGACAGCACAGTTCCCCGAACTGCCGCTGCCGAGAATTGTGAGACGCACCATGCGCTTTTTCTAGCGGCTTGCCCGCCCCGATGCAAGGCGGATGAACCCCTTCCAGCCCCCAAAAACATCTTGGAATGTTTCACAGTCGTAAAATAAGCGTGTTCTTGGCAAATAGAATGCTGGTTGATTTACTCCCTGGAATGGCCTAAGTGCCGACCCCCTTTTGACGCAAAAATGAGAAACTACGGACTTCCCCCGAAACAAGGCCTTTACGATCCGCAATTCGAGCACGACGCCTGCGGCGTCGGCTTCATTTGTCAGATGAAAGGCAAACGTTCTCACTCCATAGTACAACAGGGGCTGACGATTCTTATCAATCTCGATCACCGCGGCGCAGTCGGCAGCGAAAAAAATACGGGAGACGGAGCGGGCATCCTCATGCAGGTGCCGGACAAGTTCCTGCGCAAAGTCACCGCCCCGCTCGGCATCACTCTCCCCGCAGAAGGTCACTACGGCGTTGCCATGGCCTACTGCTCGCCAGACAAAGCCCAGCGCGACGCGGCCGCACGTATCTTTGAACAAGTGGCCGAAGAAGAAGGCCAGAAAGTGCTCGGCTGGCGTGACGTGCCGGTGAACAACTCGATGATCGGCCTCTCGGCAAAAGCCAGCGAGCCCTTCATGCGCATGGCCTTCTTGCAGCGCAGTGCAGACTGCCCCGACCAGCAGACCTTTGAGCGCAAGCTCTACATCATCCGCAAGCGCGCGGTGACCGCCATCCGCACGGCCGACGCAGACAGCTTCTGGTACTGCTCCAGCCTCTCCTCCCGCACGCTCGTTTACAAGGGCATGCTCATGCCTGAGCAGGTGGGCCAGTATTTCCTCGACCTTCAGGATCCGGACATGGAGTCCGCCCTGGCGCTGGTGCACTCCCGTTTCTCCACCAACACCTTCCCGAGCTGGGAGCGTTCCCATCCCTATCGCTACATCGCCCACAACGGCGAAATCAACACGCTGCGTGGCAACATCAGCTGGATGAAGGCCCGTCAGTCCCTGCTGGCCAGCCCTCTCTTCCCAGACGTCAAGAAGCTCTTCCCCATCGTCAACGAAAGCGGCTCCGACTCCGCCATGTTCGACAACGTGCTCGAGCTTCTCGTCATGGGCGGCCGCTCACTGCCGCATGCCATGATGATGATGATTCCAGAGCCCTGGAGCGGCCATGAGTCGATGGATGACCAGCGCAAGGCCTTCTATGAGTACCACTCCTGCCTCATGGAACCTTGGGACGGCCCGGCTTCCGTGGCCTTCACGGACGGCACCATGATGGGTGCCACCCTGGACCGCAATGGTCTGCGCCCCTCCCGCTACTACGTCACCAAGGACGACCTCGTCATCATGGCTTCTGAAGCCGGCGTGCTCCCCATCGCTCCTGAAAACGTGAAGCTCAAAGGACGCCTGCAGCCCGGCAAGATGTTCATCGTGAACATGGAAGAAGGCCGCATCGTCCCTGATGATGAAATCAAGGCCAAAATCGCCGCTGAAAAGCCCTACCGCGACTGGCTGGACAAGCACCTCGTGAAGCTGGCAGACATCAAGGACGGCGAGCCTGTGGCTCCGCCGGACCACGAGACCATGCTGCAGCGCCAGCAGGCCTTTGGCTACAGCTTTGAAGACCTCCGCAAGCTCATGGTCCCCATGGGCCGTGAAGGCGTGGAAGCCATCGGCTCCATGGGCACCGACATTCCTCTGGCGGTCCTCTCCAACAAATCCAAGCTGCTCTACGACTACTTCAAGCAGCTCTTCGCCCAGGTCACGAATCCTCCAATCGACTGTATCCGCGAAGAAATCGTCACCTCGCCGATCACCACCATCGGTGCTGAAGGCAACCTGCTTGATCCGAAGCCTGAAAGCTGCCACCTCATCGAGCTCAAGACGCCGATCCTCAGCAATGAGGACCTGGCCAAGCTGAAAAACGTGGCCCATGGCCAGTTCAAAGCCGCCACCATCAACATCCTGTTTGATCCCAAGCAGGGCGCTGTTGGTCTGGAAAAAGCCATGGCCGACATCTGCGCCAAGGCAGACGAGCTCGTCACCCAGGGCTGGAACATCCTCATCCTTTCAGACCGCGGTGTGTGCGCTGACAAGGCTGCCATCCCGGCGCTACTCGCCGTGGGCGGGTTGCACCATCACCTCATCCGCAAAGGCACCCGCACTCAGTGCGATCTCGTGCTGGAGTCCGGCGAACCCCGTGAAGTGCATCACTTCTGCACCCTCATCGGCTACGGCTGCGGTGCCATCAATCCTTACCTCGCCTTTGAAACCCTGGATGACATGATCCGCCAGGGCCTGCTGGTCAATGTGGACCACAAGACAGCGGTGTACAACTTCATCAAAGCCGCCACCAAGGGCGTCATCAAGGTCGCTTCCAAGATCGGCATCTCCACGATGCAGAGCTACCGCGGCGCGCAGATCTTCGAGGCCGTGGGTCTCAGCAAGAGCGTGGTGGACAGGTACTTCAGCTGGACCGCCACCCGCATCGAAGGCAGCGACATCAAGGTCATCGCCGAAGAGGCCATCCAGCGCCACCTGCGTGGCTTCCCTGAGCGCGACTCCCAGGTGCACGCCCTCGACGTCGGCGGCGACTATCAGTGGCGCAAGGAAGGTGAGGCCCACCTTTTCAACCCGCTCACCATCCACACGCTTCAGAAAGCGGTCCGCACCGGCAGCTACGAGACCTTCAAGCAGTACACCGCGCTGGTGAATACGCAGATCAAGCAGTTCTACACCCTGCGTGGCCTGCTGGACTTCAAGGCTCGCAAATCCATTCCGATCGAGGAAGTGGAACCCATCGAGTCCATCATGAAGCGCTTCAAGACGGGCGCCATGAGCTACGGCTCCATCTCCAAGGAGGCGCACGAATCCCTCGCCATCGCCATGAACCGCATCGGCGGTCGTTCCAACACGGGCGAAGGCGGCGAAGACCCCGAACGCTACACCTGGACCAACGAGAAGGGCGACTCCAAGAACAGCGCCATCAAGCAGGTGGCATCCGGTCGTTTCGGCGTCACCAGCCTCTACCTGTCCCAGGCCAAGGAAATCCAGATCAAGATGGCCCAGGGCGCCAAGCCCGGTGAAGGCGGCCAGCTTCCTGGCACAAAGGTGTATCCCTGGATCGCCAAGGTGCGCGGCTCCACGCCGGGCGTCGGCCTCATCTCGCCGCCTCCACACCATGACATCTACTCCATCGAGGACCTTGCCCAGCTCATCCACGACCTGAAGAACGCCAACCGCGAAGCCCGCGTCAGCGTCAAGCTCGTGTCCGAAGTCGGCGTCGGCACCATCGCCGCAGGTGTGGCCAAAGCCCACTCCGACGTCGTGCTGATCTCCGGTTTCGACGGCGGCACCGGTGCCTCCCCGCAGACCTCCGTGAAGCACGCCGGTCTTCCTTGGGAGCTCGGTCTCGCCGAAACCCACCAGACCCTCGTCCTCAACAATCTCCGCAGCCGCATCGTCGTTGAGGCGGACGGTCAGATGAAGACCGGCCGTGACGTGGTCATCGCCGCCTTGCTCGGTGCTGAGGAGTTCGGTTTCGCCACTGCTCCTCTTGTAACCCTGGGCTGCATCATGATGCGCGTCTGCCATCTGAACACCTGCCCTGTGGGTGTCGCCACCCAGGACCCTCAGCTGCGCGCCAAGTTCAGCGGCGATCCTGAGCATGCTGCCAATTTCATGAAGTTCATCGCCCAGGAAGTGCGTGAGCTCATGGCCCAGCTCGGCTTCCGCACGCTGCAGGAAATGGTGGGCCGCACGGAAGTGCTGGAAGCCCGCGACGCCATCGACCACTGGAAGGCTCGCGGCATTGACCTTTCCAACCTGCTTTACCAGCCGGACGTCGGCCCTGAAGTCGGTCGCTACTGCACCGAAATCCAGGATCACGGCATCGACCGTTCGCTGGACATCACCACGCTCCTCGACCTGTGCAAACCCGCCATCGAGAAGGGTGAAAAAGTCACTGCCAACGTCAAAATCCGCAACGTCAACCGCACCGTCGGCACGATCCTCGGCAACGAGATCACCAAGCGCCACTGGCACGGCCTGCCGGACGACACCGTTCACATCAAGTTCAACGGCACCGCCGGCCAGAGCTTCGGCGCCTTCGTTCCGAAGGGTGTCACCCTTGAGCTGGAAGGCGACGGCAACGACTACATCGGCAAGGGCCTCAGCGGCGGCCGCATCATCATCTACCCGCCGGAAGGTTCCGACTTTGCCGCCGAAGACAACATCATCGCCGGCAACACCGCGCTCTATGGCGCGACTAGCGGCGAGCTCTTCCTGCGCGGCAGAGCTGGTGAACGCTTCGCCGTCCGTAACTCGGGCGTGGACACCGTCGTCGAAGGCGTGGGTGACCACGGCTGCGAATATATGACCGGTGGTCGTGTGGTCGTGCTCGGCACCACCGGACGCAACTTCGCCGCAGGCATGAGCGGTGGCGAAGCCTATGTGCTCGATGAGGAGGGCGACTTTGCCACCCGCTGCAACACGCAGATGGCCGGTCTCGAAAAACTCGAAGACAAGGAAGAAATCGACAGCCTCTACGAGCTGATCAAGAAGCACGCCGACCTCACCAAGAGCCAGAAAGCCTTCAAGGTTCTCGCCCTCTGGGAGCAGATGGTGCCCAAGTTTGTCAAAGTGATGCCCAAGGATTACAAGCGAGTGCTCCAGGCCATCAAGAAGGCCAAGGACGACGGCCTCACCGGCGACGACGCCCTCAACGCCGCCTTCGAAGCCAACGCCCGCGACGTCGCCCGTATCGGCGGCAGCTAGCATCGACATCACGCGTCACACACCAACAGACATCACCTTTTTAAAGACAAGAGACCATGGGAAAACCAACCGGCTTCATCGAATTCGAACGCGAAATCCCCGCCGACCGCGACCCGCTTGAGCGCGTCAAAGATTGGAAGGAGTTCCACCTGCACCTGCCAGAGCAGCGCCTGAAAAACCAGGGCGCGCGCTGCATGGACTGCGGCATTCCTTTCTGCCACAGCGGCACTCTCATCAGCGGCATGGCCAGCGGTTGCCCGATCAACAACGTCATCCCCGAGTGGAACGACCTTGTGTATCGCGGCCTCTGGAAGGAGGCGCTGGACCGTCTGCACAAGACGAACAACTTCCCGGAGTTCACCGGCCGCGTCTGCCCCGCCCCCTGCGAAGGCTCCTGCGTGCTCGGCATTCACGAGCCCCCGGTGACAATCAAGAACATCGAGGTCAGCATCATCGACAAGGGCTGGGAAGAAGGCTGGGTGAAGCCCGAGCCTCCTGCCAGGCGCACGGGCAAGAAAGTCGCGGTCATCGGTTCCGGCCCTGCCGGCCTGACCGCTGCCGCCCAGCTCAACAAAGCGGGCCACACCGTCACCGTCTTTGAACGTGCCGACCGTCCGGGCGGCCTCCTCATGTATGGCATCCCAAACATGAAGCTCGACAAGAAGGAAGTCGTCCTCCGCCGCGTGAAGCTGCTGGAAGATGAAGGCGTGGTCTTCAAGTGCGGCGTCAGCGTCGGCACCGACATCACTGCCGAGCAGCTCACCAAGGATTTCGACGCCGTGGTCGTCTGCACCGGCGCCACCAAGCCGCGCGATCTCCCGATCCCGGGCCGTGAGCTCAAGGGCATCCACTTCGCCATGGACTTCCTCACCGCCAACACCAAGGCGGTGCTGGATCCTGCCAGCCCCTACATTTCCGCCAAGGGCAAAAACGTCGTCATCATCGGTGGCGGCGACACCGGCACTGACTGCGTGGGCACCAGTGTGCGCCACGGCTGCACCACGGTCACCCAGCTGGAAATCATGGCCAAGCCGCCGCTCACCCGCGCCGCCAACAATCCCTGGCCCGAATGGCCCAAGACCTACAAGATGGACTACGGCCAGGAAGAAGCTGCCGCCAAGTTCGGCGATGATCCCCGCGTCTATCTCACCACCGCCACCCACTTCGAAGGCGATGCCGACGGCAACGTGAAGGCCGTCCACGTCGTCGATGTGGAATGGAAGAAGGACGAAAAAGGCAACTTCGGCCCGCAGAAGGTGGCAGGAACTGAAAAAGTCCTGCCAGCCGAACTCGTGCTCCTCGCCATGGGCTTCCTTGGGCCTGAACAGCCTCTGCTTGACGCTCTCAACGTGGAACGCGACCCGCGCAGCAATATCAAGGCTGAGCACGGCAAGTACACCACCAGCATCCCCGGCATCTTTGCCGCCGGTGACTGCCGCCGTGGCCAGTCTCTTGTCGTCTGGGCCTTCAACGAAGGCCGTGGCGCCGCACGCGAGTGCGACCGCTACCTGATGGGCGAAACCTCTCTCCCGTAACCTTCAGCATCTTCAAACCCGGGATTCATCTGATGAGTCCCGGGTTTTTTGCGCCCATCAGCCAAGACTTGCCAGGAATCGCCGGAAAAACGCCACCCCATCCTCAAGATCCTGCACGGCGATGAACTCGTCCTTGGTATGCGCCTGGGCGATTGAGCCAGGACCGATCGCAATGGCAGGTGTGCCCGCCGCAGCCAGGAAAGCCGCATCGCAGAACCAAGGTGCCCCGGTCAAACTGGCCCCGGCGGCGATCAGCTTCTGCACGAAGGGGTTCGAAGGATCGGTATCAAGATGGAAGGCCTCGCTGGCCACGGTCACTCTGGCGGTGTTGTCATGCCGGTGCACAAACTCAGTCAGCAACGCCAGTGCTCCGCCTGCACGCTGCAGTCCGGGGGTGGTGCGAATGTCCACCCGCAATTTGCAGGAATCTGCCACAATATTGCTCCGCGTGCCGCCTTGGACCATGCCCAAGTTGATGGTGCTAAAGCCAAGCCATTCATCCGCGCCTCCGGCTTCGGAAAGGATCTCACGGAACTCGGTATCGATCGCCTGCACGAGCTTTGCCATTTTCACGATGGCATTCACGCCCAGTTCAGGGGTGGCTCCATGCACTGCCACTCCGGTGGTGTGCACATCCGCCCAGAGGCAGCCTTTGTGGCGGAAGACGGTCTTCAGGCTGGTCGGTTCCCCGATGATGGCGAGGTCGTAGCGGCCGTGATGCTTCGCAAAGTGTTGAGAACCAAGCTGTGCGCTCTCCTCGGACATGAAGCCGACGAAGTGGACTTCGACGGGAAGCGAGGGGATTTCGTGGCGCATCTCGTGGAGAGCCCAGAGCATGGAGGCCATGGGGCCCTTGGTGTCTGAGGCTCCCCTGCCCCAAATTTTGCCATCGCGAAGCTCACCGCCAAAGGGATCGATGGTCATGCCGCCGACGCTGACGGTGTCGGTGTGGGGAGCGAAGAGGATGCGAGGTTTTGCACCTGGTTGCGTCGGGAAGCGCCCAATGACATTGGGGCGACCAGGCTCCACTTCTTCCAAGATGGCTTCGGCGCCGGAGGCGCGGAGGAAGTCGGCGACGTACCGGGCGCAGGCTTCCTCGCCGATGCCGTCGGTGCCAGGGTCTCCATCCGGGTTCACCGAAGGGATGCGGACGAGAGCCTGGGTGAGTTCGACGACGTTCGCTGGGAGTGAGGCCATGCGGCAGAAAGGCACAGGCATGAAGCCGGCGCAAGTGTAGGACAAAATTGTCCGCGGGTGTGTCGGATTTGGCAAAATCCGTGGGCGGGCAGCATTGTTGTAACCCGCGTGCAACATACGGCGTTAATTTGCCCCATGAAAATCAACCGCCTTCATCTTCTGACGTCCATGCTCTTCGGTATTGGCGGGGTGGCGCTTTCGGCAGATCCAGTGCCACCTGCGGTGGCCTCCACCCAATCCACGGATGGCAAGGTGATCTTCCAGACGGTGTGCGCCCAGTGCCACGGCACTGCTGGCGAAGGGAAGCTGGAGCTGAAATCTCCATCCATCGCGGCGATGCCAGGCTGGTACATGACCACCCAGTTTGCCAATTTGCGCGAAGGCCGCCGGGGACATGATGCATCCGACCCTCAGTCATTCATGATGGCGTCCATAGCCAAGGCCTTGCAGCCTGAGCAAATCAAGGCGGTGATCGAGTATGTTGAAAAAATGCCCATGGTGGTTCCGACTGGGCAGAACCGTGAGCTGGCCAACACGAACGCGATGGAAGGCATGCAGCTCTTTCACGAGCGCTGCATGGAATGCCACCGGTACAATGCCAGCGGAGAGATGACCTTCGGGAGCCCCCCGTTGATTGGCCGCCAGAGCTGGTACCTGGAGGAGCAGCTTAAAAAGTTTAAGTCGGGGAAACGCGGCGCGATGAAGAACGACGTGAACGGGGCCAAGATGGTGCAGATGACGAAGCTCTTCATCGAGGACGAGCAGATGCTGCGCAATGTGGTGGCCTACATCATGACGCTCAATCCTGACCCTGTGGCCACACCGGAGCAGCAGCAAAAGCAGATCATTGAGGGCAGTCCGTTTGAGAGCGCGGAGAAGTGATCATGCACCAGCCTGCAGTTCTTTGACGGGCTCGCCTTTGCTGAGGGCCATAGGGCGGCCGACGGGGGTCATGACTTCTTTGGAGTAGTCGATGCCGAGGAGATCTTGGATGGTGGCGTGGAGGTCTTCGACGAGGACGGGGTGTTCGGGCTCTTTTTTCTCGCCCTGAGGGTCGGTGGTGCCGATGACGCGGCCACCGGCGAAGCCGCCGCCGGCGACGAGCATGCTGAAAGCATGGGGCCAGTGGTCACGGCCGCCGACGTTGTTGATCTTGGGGGTGCGGCCGAATTCGCCGCCGCAGACGACGATGGTGCTTTGGAGGAGGCCGAGCTTTTTGAGGTCGCGAATGAGGGAGGCGTAGGCGGCGTCGAGGATTTTGACCTGGGCAGCCTGACCTTCGAGGTTGTTGGCGTGGGTGTCCCAGCCATTGAGGGTGACCTCGACGCAGCGGACGCCGGCCTGGATGAGGCGGACGGCGGCGAAGCAACTGCGGCCGAAGGGGGTGTCACCATAGGCATTGAGATCCTTGGCGGGAGCATCGCTAACATTGAAGGCTTTCAGTTGTTCTGAAGACATCATCTTGCGAGCACGCTGCATGGAGAGCTGGTGCAGGGTTTTGGACTGATCCATGTCGGGCTCGCGGCCACGGGCGAAGGCTTGCTCGACCACGGAGAGGCCTTCCATGCGCTGGTCGAGGCGTTTGTCGTTCACGCGTGCTTTGACATCGGGCACGGGGGACTTGGGGTCGTACATCTGGAAGGCGTCGTATTTGGCGCCGAAGAAACCGCCGCGGGCGGGCCATTGATTGGGGAGGATGGAGACGTGGGTGGGGATTTCGATTTTGGCTTCCGGCAGCTCGTGGCAGACGATGGCGCCGATGCTGGGATGGATGAGCGTGGGATCGGGTCGGTAGCCGGTCTTGATGTTGTAGAAGGCGCGCTCGTGGTCGCCCTCTTTGCTGACCATGGAGCGGATGAGGGAGACGTCCTGCATGACGCTGGCGGTCTGTTCGAGACCGGAGGCGAAGCTGACGCCTTTGATGGCGGTGGGGATGGCTTTGACGCCGCCGCCGATTTTGGTTTCGGGGTGGGGATCGAAGGTGTCGAGCTGGGAAGCGGCGCCGCCGAGCCAGAGAAGGATGACGGAACGTGCGGGTTTGCCGGAGGAGGCGGTGGCGGCTTCGGTGGCGAGGATGTCGGCCAGAGGGGTGAGCCAGGAGAGGCCTGCGGCGGTGGTGCCGCGAAGGAGGGAGCGGCGGGTGAGGTGGTCAGGGCCTTGGCAGGGAGAGGTGTTCATGGCAGGCGCGGGCGGAATGAGGAGACGAGACGACGAAATTAGAATGGGGTATGAGAAAGGCAGGAGGGGGGAAAGCCCGGATGGATATGCGAGGGTGGAGGGGCTTGTTGGGGAGAGTCCCAGTTGCGGCGCAACTGGGCTACTTTGGCGGGCGGCTCTGAGGCTGTGGGGGGAATGGGGGTGCAGGATTTCGAGGACTGAGACCGCCGGCAAAATCAGAATTCAAAACGCGAATGGGCGCGAATGACCGCGAATTTTTAGGAATGATGAATTCAGAAATTGGGGAGGGTTTGTGCCCCTATGGGTTAATGGTTCCAGGAGAACTCGGTGGCGTTCATGAGTGTCCAGTAGAGGTCGGACATGGCGTTGCTGCGGGCCTGGAGGCTGCGGGCAGAGGCGAGGAATCCGGTGAAGTGCCGGGCCTCCGCCGGGGTGGGGCGGCGGGTGAAGATGGAGAGGTAGGCGGCCTCGACGGCGGAGGCGGTGTCAGGGGCGAGCATGCTGATGCGGGTGCTGGCGTTGATGAAGGGATTTCCGGAGGTGTTGTTGGTGATCATGTTTCCATTCATGAGCAGCAGGCGCTGAGGAATGGTGCCGCCGGAGTCTTCGAAATTGTCCTCGCCGGAGTCGCCGTAGCGTTTGACGAAGTTGGCGACGTCGAGGTCGCGTTTGATGCGGAAGAGAACGTGGGTGTCGGAGTCGATGGTGCTGAGGGAGGCGGCCTGGATGACGCTGCCGGCCATCTGCTCGGGACGGAGGCGGGTGACGGGAAAGGCGGCCCAGGCGTTTTCCGCTGCGGTGGTGACGGGATGACCGGGGTCCGCCGACTGGCTGGACATCTGGAAGGCACGGGTGCTGACGATGACGCGGATGAGGCGATGGAGGTCGTAGCGGTGCGCGGTGAAGTCATCGGCGAGAAGTTCCATGCCTGGAGGGAATGGGCCATCGAGGGGGATTTCATCCACGGGGGAGACCAAGGGACGATTGAAGAGGAGTGCCCACATGCGGTTCACGATGCTGCGAGCGAAGGCTTTGTTTTCTTTGGCGGTGACCCAGGCGGCGAGTCTGGCGCGGGGCTCTCCTTTGGCGGGCAGCAGCTCGGGCTTCCAAGGCACGAGGGGGGAGACCTTGGCCTCCTCGGTCTGGCCGAGGTAGCGGACTTTGTAGCTGAGCTTGGGGTCGTCGCGGAGGCCGTTGAGTGAAAAGTCGGCCTGACCGAAGAAGGCGGCTAGCTGATGGAAATCGGTCTGCTTCCAGGTGCTGCCGAGCTTGCCGTCGTGACACTGGACGCAGTCGATGCGGACGCCGAGGAAGGCGCGGCTGACTTTGGCGGCGAGCTTGACCTCGTCGGGGCCTTTGTTGTTTTCGCGGGTGACTGAGACGAAGTTGACTTCTGGGTTGGTGGTCCAGATGCCGTGAGAGTCGATCAAGGAACGGGCGATCTGATCGTAGGGGCGGTTTTGCTGGATGGCATCGCTGAGCCACTCGACGAGGCGACGGCGGCGATAGATGAGGAGCTGGCCGTTTTCGATGCCGACGTACACGCGTGCGAGGCGCTCGGCGAGGTAGTTGCTGGTGCGGCGGTCGGAGAGCAGGCGGGAAAGCCACCACTGGGGCAGGTCCGGCTGTTTCAATGCCTCCAGCATGCGGATTTCCTCAAGGGAAGGAATGCTGCCGGTGAGCGCGAGTGAGAGCCGCCTGACGATGGTGAGATCGTCCGCCCTGGCGACGGGCTGGAGCTGCTTCTGCGCCCAGTCCTTGGCGAACTCTGCGTCCACCTTGGCGGCTGCGAGCTGGACGTCTGGCGGGGTGACTTTGGAGAGACGTGAGATACTGCCGGACACCTGCAGCGGAGGTGCGAGGAGCTCTGCGACGCCCCAGCAGACACCCAAAGCCAGCGCACCGAGGATGACGGCATTGCGCAGCCAGAGCAGCCAGCTGGGGGTGGAGGAAACGGAGTTCATGAGGGGGCTTTTGAAGCGAACCCTTATCTAACACACAGGGTTATCTTTGGTTTCTCCAGGAAATTTGCAACTATCTGTGCTCCCAGCGCTTTCATAGCCGCACTATCATGTCCGAGCTCACGCTGCCGCCTGTCACGCTTTTGTCCTCTTCGCCACAGCCATTGGCTGATGGTGGGGCAAAGGGGAGCATGATTGAGGAGGCTGAGAGAAAAGGACCGGACCGGCTGGATGCGGAACTGCAGAACGGAGGCGGGCAGGAGTGCCCGCGCTCCCTTCAGAGCGGTGGACCGCTGGCGGTGAAGGGCGGGAATGACAGCAGTACAGTGGCGGAGCCGATGGTGAAGCGGCGGGGCTTTTTTGAGAAGGTGGGGGCGGGACTGGAGTGGGTGTTTGGCTTTGTGGCGCTGCTGGTGCTGGTGGCGGGGTGCTCGGTGGTGCCGGTGCTGAATTTTCTGAGCCTGGGGTATCTGCTGCAGGCGAGCGGGACGGTGGCGAGGACGGGACGATTCCGGGATGGGTTCATCGGCGTGCGGAAGGCGGCGGTGCTGGGAAGCCTAACGGCGGGAACGTGGATCGTGGTGTGGCCTGCGAGGCTGGTTTCGAAGATGTGGAAGGATGCGGAACTGATCGCCCCGGGCAGCGGGGTGGCGCGAGCGTGGCATGCGGGGCTGGTGGTGGTGATCGTGATCACGCTGGCGCACCTTTCCTGGTCGTGCGTGCGCGGGGGGAAACTGCGGCATTTCCTCTGGCCGCAGCCGCTGCGCTTTGTGCGATGGTTGCGGACGGGGCAAAAGTTTGAGGGGGTGCAGAGCCGGATCACGGACTACGTGGTGGGGCTGCATCTGCCGACTTATTTCTGGCTGGGGCTGCGCGGGTTTATAGGGGCGCTGGTGTGGCTGATCGTGCCGGTGGGCATTCTGCTGGCGGCGACGCGGCTGCCGGTGGGGGGATCTGTGCTGCTGTCTCTACTGGGAGGACTGCTGCTGCTGCTGGTGGCGATTCACCTGCCGTTTCTGCAGGCGCGGTTTGCGGAGAGCGGGCGGTTTGGTGCGATGTTTGAGCTGCGCGAGGTGCGGCGGCTGTTTCTACGGGCACCGCTGGCGTTTTGGTTTTCGCTGCTCATCACGCTGCTGTTTGCGATGCCGCTGTATCTTCTGAAGATCGAGCTGACGCCGAAGGAGCTGGCGTGGCTGCCGAGCCTGCTGTTTGTGACTTTCATTTTTCCTGCGCGCGTGCTGACGGGGTGGGCGATGAGCCGGGCGATGAGGCATGAGCAGCCGAGGCACTGGTTTGCACGATGGACGGCGAGGCTGGGGATGGTGCCGGTGGCGGTAGCGTACACGGTGTTTGTGTACTTCATGCCGTATGTGTCATGGAACGGGGCGTGGAGCCTTCTGGAGCAGCATGCGTTTCTGGTGCCGGCACCGCTGATGGCGCTGTAGGGGGAGTTTCCGGTCTAGAGAACGTGGGGACGTTCGGTTTTGCCGCAGAGGGGCGATGAGGCAGAGGGGGCGGAGGTGAAGAGTGGGTATATGAGTTTGGTTGCTGCTAGGGTGGTGTGGAGTTGGTGAGGTGGTGGAAGATTGGCGCTGCTGAGTGTCATCTATGACCGTCATGCCTCCGAATGAGCTGGGTCAGTCGGGTGTCAGTGTGTTTGCGGCGCGTTGATCGACAGACAGCAACTGTGTTACGACGCAAGTGTGAAGTTGGGTTGGGTGAGGAGTTTGTTGAGCACGCAGAGGATTTTGCGCATGAGAGCTGTGATGGCGACCTTCGCAGGTTTGCCGCGTTGACGTAGACG
>NZ_JBHSMQ010000010.1:0-209109 GCF_042655725.1 Prosthecobacter fluviatilis | reverse complement strand
TAAACCACAGATGCCTGCGCACTTATTCGCGCAGCGCACAATTTAGCTTTCTGTTTTCGAACAGCTGAAACTCGGTTTGACCCTCGTTCCGCTGCTTCTGTGTTTTCTAAAAGATCGTTTCTGATTCCAAGTTTCATGAGCCGCTTTTCGCTTCTCAATCTTCTTTTTCTCAGCCCGCGTTTTTCGCTGCGGGTCGGGATAGTAACTCACCTTCAGACCCGTGCAACATCATTGTGCAATAAAATGCAAAAAAAATGAGCCTCCGAGGATTTGGAGGCGGGTTTTGGGGCCCAAACGGGGCGTTTTACCCTCGGGAGAGGCCTGTACGGGTATTTTATACCATGGAATACCATGCATGCCGGATGTGATGCGCGCGGTGCATGGGCGCGGGCCTTGTGCTGCGTGGCTTCAGGGCCTGTCTGCGGCCGCCCGCAGGGTGTTCACAGCGGAGGCTGCGGCGAGCCATTCGGCATAGCGTGAAAAGAGGCGTGTGAACTCCGCCTGCAGGGCGTCGATGGAGTGGTGCAGCATCTTGTCGAGCGCCTGGGCTTCCTGGCCGCTGATGGGGCGGCCGGGGACGCCGGGGCTGCTGATGACGGTGGCGAGGTCCTGCCTGAGGTGCTCGCGGAGCTGCTCGTTTTTGCGCTGCTCTTCGCCATAGACTTCGCCTAGCTCGGTGCTGGCGGCGGCGGCGGCCATGTCTGTGAGGGTGCGGTTTTCCTGCTCGAGGTGATCAATGTTGGCCTGGATGTCCTTGATGAGCTTCTGGCGCATGGTGTCTGTCTGGCTGGAGAGGCGGAGGTTCTGGCGGTAGTCCTCGCTGTCCACGTAGCGGACGCCGCCAAAGCGGTAGTGGCCGACGGCTTTGTAGCGCTCAAAGTCCTCGTGCTTGGGGAAGGTCTTGTAGAGCTCGACGATCTGGTGCACGCGCTTTTCGATGCGCTCTTCGAATTCGTTGCCGATGAGCTGCTTCTGGGTCTGGGTCAGATTATAGGTGGGGCGGACCATCTGCTCTTGCAGCCAGGCGCGCTTTTGCTGGTAGTAGGTGATGGCCTGCTGGAGGCTGGCGATGGTCTCCTCCTTCATGCGGGTGACCTTGGTGTGGGAGTCTTTGGAGTCGCTGACGGCGCGGAGGGTGGTGAGGAGGTCGTCAAACCGGGACTCGATGCGCTGATCGGCGCTGCGGATTTCCGCTGCCAGAAGGGCGGCGCGCTGCGTCTGCCCGGCGAGGCGTACTTTAAGGATGGCCTGCGCGGGCGTGGGCGGGGTCTTGGCGGCGGCAGTGGCCGGGGAAGGAGCGGCGGCGGGGGCTGGCGTGGCCGCCGCCGGGGTGGTGGGAACCGCAGGTGCGGCGGGGGCCTGTGCCAAGCCAGCCGTGCTGGAGTGCCCGAGGAGGAACAGAGCCGCGCCGTGGCGGAGGATGCGGTGTTTCATGGTGGGAACAGCCGGATAGGGCTGTGCCATCTAAAACAGTGCGGCCTGCCTGAAGTTTTCACGGGGGCAAGAAAGCGGCGGAGATGCGCAAGGAAGGCGCAGGCCGGGGCAAGGCCATGGAGGAGCTGGGGATGGAGGAGCTGGGGATGGAGGAGCTGGGAATGGAGGAGCTGGGAATGGAGGAGCTGGGGATGGAGGAGCTGGGGATGGAGGAGCTGGGGATGGAGGAGCTGGGGATGGAAAATGGGCCGGAATGCGGGTGCACGCGGGGTCTGGGCATGACTTCCATGGCTCCCCTGCTCTTCACCGGCCTTTGCCGGACCTCGGTGCGGGGACTTCACGCAGGCGGGCTCTGGGCATCGTAGGACGGCTGTGGCGTCAGCCCGGCCGTCCATCAGCGTACGGCTGGCTCCATGGCCTGCGAGCGTCCTCGCAGTCGGGCGGTTTGGCGGAGGATGCTGTGGATGGAGGCGAAAGTCTTCGACGCCAAACACACCCAACCTACGGCCGGAGCGGCGGCTCCAGGGTGGACTGCCAAGGCTCGCAGGGCTGCAGGGCCGTAGGACGGCTGTGGCGTCAGCCCGACCGTCCATCAGCGTACGGCTGGCCCCATGGCCTGCGAGCGTCCTCGCAGTCGGGCGGTTTGGCGGAGGAAGCTTACGAGCGAAGGCGGGCGCTCGACGCCAAACACACCCAACCTACGGCCGGAGTGGCGGCTCCAGGGTGGACTGCCAAGGCTCGCAGGGCTGCAGGGCCGTAGGACGGCTGTGGCGTCAGCCCGGCCGTCCATCAGCGTACGGCTGGCTCCATGGCCTGCGAGCGTCCTGGCAGTCGGGCGGTTTGGCGGAGGATGCTGTGGATGGAGGCGAAAGTGTTCGACGCCAAACACACCCAACCTACGGCCGGAGCGGCGGCTCCAGGGTGGACTGCCAAGGCTCGCAGGGCTGCAGGGCCGTAGGACGGCTGTGGCGTCAGCCCGGCCGTCTGTGTGCGGGCTGCATGCGCCCCGGCCTGCGAGCGTCCTCGCAGTCGGGCGGTTTGGCGGAGGATGCTGTGGATGGAGGCGAAAGTCTTCGACGCCAAACACACCCAACCTACGGCCGGAGTGGCGGCTCCAGGGTGGACTGCCAAGGCTCGCAGGGCTGCAGGGCCGTAGGACGGCTGTGGCGTCAGCCCGGCCGTCTGTGTGCGGGCTGCATGCGCCCCGGCCTGCGAGCGTCCTCGCAGTCGGGCGGTTTGGCGGAGGAAGCTTACGAGCGAAGGCGGGCGCTCGACGCCAAACACACCCAACCTCCCCGCACTCCACACCACCCCAGCACGCACGCTCATCGCGCAAACACGCGCCCTGTGCGGGGATCAAGATGATCCCCCTCCGGCGGAGAGGGATCGTCCCGATCCCTCACGTCCCCGCCACACCCAACCTCCCCGCACTCCACACCACCCCAGCACGCACGCTCATCGCGCAAACACGCGCCCTGTGCGGGGATCAAGATGATCCCCCTCCGGCGGAGAGGGATCGTCCCGATCCCTCGCGTCCCCGCCACACCCAACCTCCCCGCACTCCACACCTCCCCAACACGCACGCTCATCGCGCAAACACGCGCCCTGTGCGGGGATCAAGATGATCCCCCTCCGGCGGAGAGGGATCGTCCCGATCCCTCACGCTCCCACCGCACCCAACCTACGGCCGGAGCGGCGGCTCATAGGAAGCGCGGCCCGGCCTTTTTCACTTACCCCTTTTCACTGAACCCTTTTCACTTCTCACGCGCCACTCACGCGCCGCGCAGCTTGCTCACATCGTAGAGCGTGAGCATGGCGGCGAGGACTTCGTCTTTCTTGCCCTGCTTGAGCTGGTCAAAGGTGACGTACTTGCCGGGCTGGAGCTTGAAGTGGCCGGAGCGGGTGCGGCGCAGGGCGCTGAGGTGCGCGCCGCAGCCGAGCTTTTGCCCCACATCGTGCGCATACGTGCGGACGTAGAAGCCTTTGCTGCACACGACGCGAAAGTCCACATACGGCGGCTCAAAGCGGGTGATCTCGTAGTCGTACACACGCACAAAGCGGGGCTCGCGCTCCACCTCCTGGCCTTTGCGGGCCAGCTTGTAGAGCGGCACGCCGCCGACCTTGATGGCGGAGACCATGGGCGGCATCTGGTAGAAATCTCCGCGCATGCTGTCAAAGGCGGCCTTCACCTGCTCCAGCGTGAGGTCTGCGGGCACGGGCTTTTCCTCCACCACTTCGCCCTCGGCGTCCTGGCTGTTGGTGGTCTGGCCCAGCTTCAGGGTGCCGACGTATTCCTTGTCCTCAGACATGAGGAGGTCAGAGAGGCGTGTGCCATTTCCTAATACGAGGATGAGCATGCCGGTGGCCATGGGGTCGAGCGTGCCGCAGTGGCCGATCTTCTTCATGTTCAGGCAGCGCCGAGCGACGGCCACCACATCGTGGGAGGTCATGTCCTGGTCTTTGTCCACCAGGAGGACGCCGCTAATCAATTCGTCTGACTTCATGTTCGAGTGCTTGCAAAAATTTGTCTGCTGCTGCTTCAATGGGGCCCCTCATGCGTGCGCCTGAGGCCATGCGGTGGCCGCCGCCGCCAAACTGGGCGCACACGGCGGAGACATCGAGCCGGCTGTCCTTGGAGCGCGAGCTGACGCGCACCTTGCCGCCGGGGATGTCTTCAAAGATGACGCAGGCGACCACGCTGTCGATCATGCGCAGGGTGTCGATGAGCCCCTCGGTGTCTCCGGGCTGCATGCCTGCGGCGTCCATGACGGCCTGTTTGAGCTGCCAGCTCACGATGCGGCCCTCCGCGCGGAATTCCATGTGGTTGAGCATGTCGCGCATGAGCTCCAGGCGGCGCACGGGGTAGCTCTGGTAGATGAGCTGCGCGAGCCGCGCGGTGTCCAGCCCGGCGTCCATCATTTCCGCCACGATGCGGTGCGTGCGCGCATTTGTGCTGGAGTACTGAAAGGAGCCGGTGTCCGTGGAGATGGCGATGAAGAGATTCTGCCGCACGGCGTCGTCGATGGGCAGGCCGTGCCCGCTGAGGAGATCGTAAATGATCTGCCCGGTGGCGGGCTCGGTGGGGACGATGAGATTGAGCGCGCCGTAGCCGGGATTGGCGGGGTGGTGGTCGATGTCGATGAGCAGCGGCGCGGCATCCAGCAGGGCCTTGGTTTTCTCCCCCACGCGCTCATGCGTGGCGGTGTCCAGCGCGATGGCGAGGTCGATCCCCAGCGGCTCGGTGCCGGGCTGGATGACGGTGTCTGTGCCGGGGAGAAAGGCGAGATTGGCCGGGACGCCGTCCTCCAGCATGGCGATGACGTCCTTTCCCAGCGCGCGCAGGCTGAGCGCGAGGCCGAGCACGGAGCCCACGGCATCGCCGTCCGGCCTCACATGCGCCACCACGGCGATGCGCTGCGCGGAGCGCATGGCGGCGACGATTTCGGCGGTGGTGGAGTTGGCTGGCATCCGGGGGGCATTCACAAAGCACCACCGCCGCAAGGCTGCAAGGTGAAGATGCAGCAGCGGGGGGAAGTTTGCAGGGGGCATGTGCCGGTGCCCTGGGGCCCTGGAGCGGGGCGCTGAGAGGGGAAACGCGAGGCTGCCACGGCCGCTGCGGAGACCGCCTGGGGAAAGGCTCCGCCCTGCGCGGGTGGGGGCCTGCCACACGCTGCCATGCGGGGCCAAACCGGGCCACATGGAGACCTCTCTCGCACAGCGGTGCGGCCTGCCTC
Source organism: Prosthecobacter fluviatilis (assembly GCF_042655725.1). GTDB lineage: Bacteria > Verrucomicrobiota > Verrucomicrobiia > Verrucomicrobiales > Verrucomicrobiaceae > Prosthecobacter > Prosthecobacter fluviatilis. The sequence goes on along the minus strand of NZ_JBHSMQ010000010.1, from coordinate 203,941 downwards.
CAGCTTTTTCCAAAATATCTCCTTGCATTTCCAAATTCGGACCCAAGACATTCTTATTCCTGTTGCAGTCCGGCGTGCAGAACGCGGCCTGCGGCGGTGATGACAGCGATGAAGCAGTGAAGAACTCTGACACTCGCACCCGGCGCCCGACCTGACGGCCCTGAACGGCCGCCAAACCGCCACCCCAGGCCTCACGCGGCCCCCGCACCCTCCCGGCATGCCCATGCCCAGGCGCGGCCGTTTGATGCCACAAGATACCGCATAGCTACCACGATCCATCATTCAAAATCATCAAAAACAACGACCGCATCATGAAAACGAACACAAAAAAGAAAACGAAGACAAACATCGCAGCCGCCGCCACCGCACACGCTGCGCAGGCACCCGGCACGCCGCCGGAGCTGCTGACGCAGGTGCAGATGGCGCAGCGGCTGGGCATCAGCCGCCGCACGCTGCACAGCTGGGTGCGCGAAGGCACGGTGCCCATGGTCAAGGTGCGCGGCTACTGCCGCTTTGACAGCGCCAAGGTCTATGCCGCGCTGCTGCAGCACGAGGTGTGGGCAGCAAATCCGGGAACCCGCAACGCCTAGCCCCCCCCCAACCGCCCATCCCTTCCCACGATGAAAACCATCACCGAGCGTGCCAGCGCCTATCTGGCGAGGGTGCCCGCCTCCATCTCCGGGCCGCGGGCGCAGGCCGCCGCCGCCAGGGCCGCCCTGGCGCTGGTGCGCGGCTTTGGCCTCTCCGAGCCGGAGGCCCTGCCCCTGCTCACCCGCTGGAATGCAGCCTGCCAGCCGCCCTGGCAGGAAAAGGAGCTGCGCCACCTGCTGCGCACCGCCGCCGCCAGCACGGAGCGGCCTGCGGGGTACCTGCTGGAGGCCCAGCGGCCCCAGGGGGCGGAGGCCGGAAATAGGCCCGACAGGCCGGATAGACCCCATAAGACCCATGCCTCCTCCCAGAGCCCCGCAGCAGCCCCTGCACCCGCAGCACCCGCCCTGCCGGAGGCTGGCGCCACAGCCCCTGCCCCCGCCGAGGACATCGGCTGGCTGCGCGAGATGTGGCCGGAGTTTCACCCGCTCACGCGGGAAGACATCCGCGCCGTGGCGGAGCAGCGCGGCCTCTTGCCAGACGCGGTGGACCTCGCGCACCGGCACGGCTTTCTCCGTGTGGCGCAGGTGCAGGGGCACCGCTGCCTCGTCATCACGGAGGGCACCTTTGCGCAGGTGCGGCGGCTGGACGGCAAGCCGCTGGAAAAGGCCGACGGCTCGCGCATCCAGACGCGCAACCTCTCCGGCTCCCAGGGCGCCTTCATCGGGCAGGGCTGGCTGGGCGAAACCACCCACGTGCTGCTGGTGGAGGACGCCGTGGGCCTGCTCGAAGGCCTCGCGGCCATGCTGCTGGTGGACACCCCGCACGCGTGGAGCATCCTGGCCGCCACCGGCGCCAGCGCCCGCTTTGCGCGGGACTCCGGGCTGCTGGAGCGGCTGCGCGGCCGGGAGGTGCACCTCCTCCCGGACACGGACGAGGCAGGCCTGGACGCCGGGGCCACCTGGCTGGCAGACCTCCGCGCCGCCGGCGTGCAGGCCGCCGTGCACCTGCTGCCCGCGCCCTGCAAAGACCTCGGCGAAGTCCTCCAGCTCCCGGAGGCGGACCGCCAGCCCATCCTGGAAAGCCTCTTCTCCCGACTATCATGACCCCGGATACCACATTCTGCACCTTTATACCACACCTTAACACACCCGAACCCGGCTGCCGAAGCCCCCTTACACCCCCCACCCTTTTCAAATCCTGCCTTGCCATGAACACGAAATCCCATCCTGACTCCGCCGCCCAGCACACGCCCGACCCCGCCCCCGCCCTCCCGGGCCTCACAGACGCCGCCGCCGTGCTGATGGCACGCCCCGCCTTCCGCCCCTCCGCCGACTGGACGCAGCACCTGCGCCCCGTGGACGCCCCCGCGCCCGGCTGGGCCACACCCGAGCCGCCCGGCAGCGCAGAAACGCCCCCACCTTCCCCCCATTCACCGGAGGGAGGCACACGCACAGAGCCTGCTGCGCGAGAAACAGCGGTAACGTCAGCGACACCTGCGGGAGGATTCACGCACACACCCCGAGCCACCACAGGCGCGCAGACTTCCATCGTTTCCACCGTTTCAATGGAGGGTGGTGTCAAACCGGCCCCGGCATGCGCGCAGACTTCAACGATTTCAACAAATTCAACGGGGGAGTGTGTGTCTCCAGCCATCCCCAAGGAGGACACTTCAACGAATTCAACAAATTCAACGGGGGAGTGTGTGTCTCCAGCCATCCCCAAGGAGGACACTTCAACGAATTCAACAAATTCAACGGGGGAGTGTGTGTCTCCAGCCATCCCCAAGAAGGACACTTCAACCATTTCAACAAATTCAACGGAGGGAGGTGAGAAAACTCGCGAGCACCCCATCCCGGAGGATTCCATCCTCAAGGATTACCGCGACTTCACACGCAATGTCTCAGAGCTGCCGGACGGCCTCATCGTGGCACCCATCCTGGCCCTGTGTGGCAAGCTCCTCACACCCCATGTCACCCTGAACTTCGGCAGCCAGAAGCCGCTGACGATCTACAACTTCCTGGCCTGTCCTGCCGGCCTGCGCAAAGGCACCACCTTTGCACCCGCGATCAAGATCGCCCGGAACCTCCTCACGCCGGAGGACTTCATCGGTGGAAACGCCAGCGACTCGGCCCTGTTTGACACCTTTGAGCAGCAGCCCCACCGCCTGCAGTTTGAGGATGAAGGAAACACCATCCTGCGCAGCTGGGAGACGCAGTCCTTCGGGCGCGAGGTCTCCGCACGCTACCTGGGCCTCTACGATGGTTCACCCTGGCACCAGAACTTCCTGCGCGAAGGCAAAAGCCACGGTGATGGCGAATCCCAGCGCCACATCGAGCAGGCCACGCTGAGCCTCTGCATTGGCAGCACTTTTGGCGTGGCCCGGCTGGATCAAATAGCCGCCGGCTGCGGTCTGCGCCGCCGCTTCGGCTTCTACGTGGCCACCCGGCAGACGCGTAACATCTGGTGGCCGGAAAGCCTGGAAGGAGACGACCTGCAAAACCTGACCGACCTCTTCCGCCATCTGACCACGCTCAAAGGCACCGTGGGCAGGGACAGCTTCACCAAGGCCGCCAAGCACTACTGGGTGGGCCTGCAGCAGCGCAACCGCGCCCGCTGCGAATCCATACCAGGATACACCATCGGAGATGAGAGCCTGCTCTCCAGCCTCAATGAGTCCCCCGCCCGCTGCCTGAAGCTGGCCATCATCTTCCAGGCCTGCCGCTGGGCCCGGGGCAGCACCAGCGATCCCTTCACCATCACCCCGGACATCCTGGAGCTGGCGGAGGCGCATCAAGACGGCTGCCTTGACGCGCTCATCCAGCTCGAAGGCATGAGCCGCCGCATCCAGGTGGACGACACCGCCGAATGGCTGCTGGCCCAGATCATTGGAGATCACAGTGTCAAACCCGGCCAGCACCGCGCCGTTTACACCCGCAGCGAGCTCACCCGCCGCTTCGCCTCCAATCCCGGACGCATCGGCGCGCTCACCCCCTCCAAGCTCTACGGCGAGATCATCCCCCACCTCATCTCCCGCCAGCAGTGTGTGATGACCAAATCTGGCAAACACACCCTCTACACCTTCACCTGGGAATGAACGAACACTCCAGCCCCCGTTGAATTTGTTGAAATCGTTGAAGTCACTCCCCCGGCAGACGCGGGAGTGACACACACCCCCGTTGAATTTGTTGAATTCGTTGAAGTCACTCCCCCGGCAGACGCGGGAGTGACACACACCCCCGTTGAAATGGTTGAATTCATTGAAGTCTGGCCCCGGCAGACGCAGGGAGTGACACACACCCCCGTTGAAATGGTTGAATTCGTTGAAGTCACTCCCCCGGCAGACGCGGGAGTGACACACACCCCCGTTGAAATGGTTGAATTCATTGAAGTCTGGCCCCGGCAGACGCAGGGAGTGACACACACCCCCGTTGAAATGGTTGAATTCGTTGAAGTCTGGCCCCGGCGCGGGGGCGGCAGCCCCATTTGGAACCGTAACGAAGTGGAGATAGACGACTGCAAGGCGCCCGCAGGGTGAGCGCAGCGAATCAACGCGGTCGCGAAGTGAGGAACGAACGCAGCTACCGCTTTCCGCAGGCCGGACAGCAGGCGGATACCACGAAATATTCGAAGGCAGCAGCCCCCGCATGCCATGAGGCTCCCGCACGCTGGACGTCCCATGAAAGCCACAAGACGCTCGAAAGCGGCAGCTCCGCTCGTTCCTCGCTAGGCAGCCGCACTCCAAATTTGCTTTGGCTCCCGTGGACGCCACGTCTCCCAAGACGCGCCCCGGCTTCCTTCAGCGCGTGACATCTCCGATGCGGCCCGCTGCGGTCAGATGATCCTCCACCCCGATGACAAAGCGGTCGCCAACACGAAAGCTCACGGGCTCGGGAAAGGCCAGCGTGACCTTCCCAGCAGAACCCGGCTGAACAGCCTGCGGAGTCTGAAGCGTGCAGGGCACGACCTTGTCTCCGAAGATCAACTGACAGCCTCCGCTGCTTACAGGCTGGATCAGGCCTCGCTTGAACGCCTCCAAATCAGCCAGCACGTAGAGTTCCGCCCCGGCCGCCTGCTGTGCGGGCCTGGCTGCGCGCGGAGGGTCAGCGGGCCGCATTTTCGACAGCAAGACCGCCAGCGCTGCAAAACCTTTGGGTTGTTTTGTCCGGGCAGACTCTGAATCAAAACCAACTGCGGCGGTGTCACCTGGATGATCGTACTTGTTCAGCAGGTCACGCACCTCCATTTCCTCCAGATCGAGCAGTTCCGCATCCTCGACCAACGCTGATTTGGAAAACCCGATCACCACCGTGCCCCGGCAAAATTGCCGCGTGAGCAGAACGTCTTCGCGAGTGACCGGCAGCGGCCCCTCCGTCGCATCCACCAGGATGACCGCCACCGAGGCGGCATGCAGCGCGGCGGCTTTCCCGGCCAGGCTTTCCCGGCTCAGATCCTGTGCCTTGGAGACCCCGGCCAACGTCAGCCCCTTCACAAACTCAGCACAGGTCGGGCCACCGAGCACCACCACCGGCAGATCGGTCGTGCTCACCGCCGGCTGTCCGCTTGCGGCTTGCGCATCCTTCTTGGATTCCGAACAGGCGGCAAGCAGAAGGACAACCAGGTGGAGGAAGAAGCGTTTCATGAGGGGAGACATGCCAGCATTCTAAAGAGATGCATGCGCCGTGATAAACGGATCCTGAAAAAATCTCAGCCTCCTTCCAAACCCGCCTTCGGGCGTGCGGCTGGGCATGATTGAAAGGGACCGCCAAACACTGCATGGCCCATAATGCCCGGCATGGTGTTTGCCGCGCAATTTTACGCTAAGGATAAAGCTCAAAATAGATTGTAATTGTCTAACCCACCCTGCTCTCTCCGCTTAGGCCATGTCAGTATTCGACCAATTATTCCGAGACGGCTTTAGCAGCGTCTATCTAACGCTTGCCAGCATCATCCAGTCCTTGGCGGCCGGATACCTTTTTCAGACGCTAACTCAGGAGTACTTTAAAACAGGACGAGTGAGTACATCCACCATCCTTGACTCGATGGTCGTTCTGATATCCATCGTTGCTGTATGGCAGGAGTATGCCATAAGCTGCATCGCCTTCACATGGCGGATAGACATCCTGGACTCCCTCATCCCATTTTTGCTTGGTTTGTCTGAATTTGCGATGGTTACGACCATTGCGGCGCGAAGCTCCTCAGAAGCGATTCCTATCGTAAGGACATCCTCTTTTGAGGCATGGCTTTGGGCTGTCGCCAGCTTCCTCCTGTTTTCAGCCGCTGCTTATGTCAACTACGCAGCCAAAGGTGTTTTGAGAGCTGACGCAGCAGCACTGCAGAGCCTTCCTTTACGTCATCTGTGGTGGGCAGTTGGCAGTTTTGTGATCGTTTTCTCAGTCCTGCTATGGCATCGTCGGGTTCCGCTTCAGCAGTTCGGGCAGCACCTGGTGAGAGGCTGCTTGACTGCAGGTTTTATCTTCCATTTGATTCGCATCGGATATGCGCACAAGCACACAATCCCCTAGCGGTCTGCTGAAACATTTCCAACGCCCTGTGATGAGAATCGCACTGCATTTTTGAGCAACAACAGAACTGCCAGACGATGCATGCGGCGCTGCAGCGCAATCCTTCGCCCCCGCCTTTGTTTCACAATTCCTGGCACCTCGCTTCCGACGCCGGAGGGCTACGTGTGCGTCATCGAAAGCATGAACCAGTATTTCACCCGGGAGGATCTGGCGGCGCTCGTGGCGGAGCTGCGCCACAGCCTGGCGGCGGCTCCGAAATTGCAGGCTTATTCAGACGAGCTTTCCTGCCCCACGCCCACGCATGCGGTGGTGCAGGCGTCCTGGGAACGCATCAAGAAGACACTGCCGACGGAATGAGGGCTGGGGCGTGTGCTTAGCGGGAAGTAGTGCGGGCAATCCTGCCCGCGAAGAGAGCGCCCGACACGGGCAGGATTGCCCGTGCTACTGCCGGCTTGCGCTGGGCGGACATCACCGGGCACACAAATCCCCCCATCACTCCAGCGTCAGCTCCGCGAGATAGATCGCGGTGATGGTCTTGCCTGCGGCGTCTTTTTCGTGGCTGGAGTAGTAGGAGACGAGGGCGCGTTTGTCTGAGAGCTGGACAAAGCCGGGGTAGGAATTGTCGCCGCCGCTGGGGAGTTCGGCGAACTCCTGCAGGGCATCGCCGACGAGCCAGCAGAGCGAGGTCTTGGCGCCCTGCTCTTTGGTGGTCTTGCGTCCGCCGACGAGGGTGTGCGCTCCCCATTTCACGACGAGCGGGCCGCCCACGGGACGGTCGAGGCTTTGGCGGCTCCACTCCGTGAAGGGTGGCTGGGAACGGATGACGAGGGCGTTCTTGCCGCCGCCATGGCGACCGATGGCGAGCAGGCTGCCGTCTTGCTCAAAGAGAAACGCGGTTTCGTCTCCGGCGGTCTCGGCGAAGTAGGCGCGCTTCTTCCAGATGAGGCCGTCGTCGCTTTCCAGCAGGAGGGACTGCACTTTGTCGCCCTCGCCTTTGGGGCCGATGTCATACCCCGGCTTGCGCCGGCCGCAGAGGTAGGCTTTGCCACCGGAGGCGGCGGCGCGCCAGATGTAGAGGCCGAAGGTGCCCTCCAGCAGCTCGGGCTCGCTCCACTGCGTGCCATCGTCGCTCCAGGTGGCGAAGCCGAGCATCTTGTTCATGTCGTAGTCCTTGGGCTGGATGCTGCCGGGGCCGCTCCACCAGGTGCCGGTGTAAACGAAGAGCCGGTCTTTGAAGACGAGGAAGTGGGGATCACGCGTGTCGCGGTCCTTCACGGCAAAGCGGTGCACCTGCGTCCACGTGGCACCGTCATCCGCGCTGCGCATGACGATGGCCGTGGCGGTGTTGAAAACCATGTGGCCGTCCGGGCAGCTGCGGAAGCAGAGGTAGAGCTGGCCGCGAAAGCGCACGAGGTCCGTGAAGGCATTGTGCTCCCCGTTGTGAAAGATGCGGCGGATGTGGCTGACGGTGACCTGCGGCGGTGCCTCGGCAGCGTGGGCAGAGGCCAGCAGCAGGAGGGCGAGTGTGGTGAGGATGAGGCGCATGGGGTGGGATGGCTGGGGAAAAGGGTACTAAACGGCGCGCGGGATGAATGTGTGCATTTCCCCGGCATCTTCTCCGCCCGGTGCTTCTTTGCGCAGGGCTGCTCCTGCCTCCCTCTTTCGCTTCAGCCCCCTGCCCTTTCCCTTGCGCAGGCGCGTCGGCCATGGGCGGGAGCAGGTGGTCGATGATTTCGCGCGCCCCCCATGAAGAAGGTTGCAGCGGGTGCAGAAAAACACGCCCAGCCATGGAGCCGCCCCAAGGCTTTCCTTTCCGCCGCCGTATCACAAGATGCCGGCATGCATGCCTCACCTTTCCCTCCTGCTTAAACGCCCGCCTGACATGATGCGCCTCATGAAACTGCTCACGCTCCTGTGCCTCCCCTGGCTCGTGGCCGCCCAGGCGGGTGCTTCCGGCATTCATATTGTTTCCGGCAATGCCCTCGAAGGCGAGCCGCGCCGCCTGATGGAGGAGGCGACCCGCACTTTGACGACGACCGGCCAAGGTCTGGCGGCGCTGGAGCGGCTCATCGCCAGCTTTCCGCCGGAGGTGCTGGAATGCATGGGCACGAGCTCCAGCTACCACGACACGGACCCGACCCGTGAAGCAGCCCTGCAAGCCCTGCACGCCTGGTACTCCATCGACTTCATCGAGGCGGCGATGCAGAGCGGCTCTGACGAAGCCGCTTACTGGGCGCTGCGAAAGCTCGAACACCAGTCCCACAACGGCCCGCAGCCAGGCGAGGACACCGCCAGCACGCGCCGTCTGGTGGCCGTGAAAGGCGTGGTCACCCCCGAAGTCAGGACACGCCTGATCCCCCTCCTGGAAAAACTGCGCACGGCGAAGTCAGAACGCACACGCACAGAGGCCGCCAAATTCGCGCAGGGGCTGCTGCTGGACCGCGCCGCGTTTCTCCAGTCGCTGCAGGAGAAGGATGAAACAAAGCTCAATGCCACCCTCAGGCAGATGCTGGACCGTGTGCAGTTCGATCCCAGGCTCGCTCTGGAAATCTGGGCCGTCCTGGCCCGAGCGCAGACCGACAGCCTCAGAGGCACCTGCCTGCGTTACCCCTGGCTCTTCAATCTGCCGGAATGGACAGCCGCCCAGTCAGCCCTGCTGACGCAGTACCTCAGGCAGCCCGGCACCGCCGCCAGCATCAACGCCACCTCCGCGCTCTCGGCGCTCGCCAGTTCAGACAATCCCCTGGCGGAAAAGATCTTTGCCGGCCTGCCTCATCTCAAAGACCCGGACCGTCAGCAGCAACTCGCCGAGATTCAGAGTCGGCACAAGAAACGCCATGCGCGCTGATGTCGCAGCGTGTGCAGGGCATTTCGAAAACAGGCCCGGCCTGCTGAAGCCCGGTGCCTCCATCTGCAGGCTCCGGCCATGCAGGCCTCTTCGCCTACTGCTTCCCAGCCTTGCCCTTCCCTTCATCATCCTTCCCCTCCTCCCCTTCCGCAGGCAGGTCGGCCATGGGTGGGGGGAGGTTGTCGATGATGTTGAGCAGGGGCACGCCGCGCTCCACGGACTTGTCCAGGCGGAAGAAGAGCTGCGGGCTGCTGCGCAGCTTCACGCGCTTGTAGAGATCCCGCTGGATGAAGCCGCGCGCCTTGGTGAGGCGCTCGATGGCGGCGTCCTGCTGGTGGGGCTTGCCGATGACGCCCACATACACAAAGCACTGCCGCATGTCCGGCGTGGGGCTCACGTCATGGATGGTCACGAGGCAGTTCTCACTGCGGAAATCCTTCTCGAGGATGGTGCTCAGCTCACGGCGGATGAGCTCGCGTACTTTGTCGACTCGGAGGGACATAGGGCAGTGTAAAAGGGGCGGGGTTCAGGCTCCGGCCGGCAGCGTGGGTGGCACGCTGCGGACCAGAAACCTGATACGACAAACGTGATCAGAGAGTTTGGGCGATTTTTTCGAGCTCGTAGCACTCGATGACGTCGTTTTCCTCGTAGTCGCTGAAGCCGGAGAGCTTGATGCCGCACTCGAGGCCGTTGCGCACTTCGTTGACTTCGTCCTGGAAGCGGCGCAGCGTCTCAAAGCCGCCGTCGTACACGGCCTGGCCGTCACGCAGCACGCGGGCGCGCTGCTTGCGGTTCATGATGCCGTCCGTGACCACGGAGCCGCCGACAAAGCCCTTGTGCACCTTGAAGACCTGCTTCACGCGGGCGTGGCCGAGGACCTTCTCGCGGGTGATCGGGTCGAGCAGGCCCGCCATGGCCTCCTTCACCTGGTCGATGAGTTCGTAGATGATGGAGTAGAGCTTGATCTGCACCGTCTCGCGCTTGGCCACGGTGAGGGCCTTGTTTTCCACCTTGACGTTGAAGCCGATGATGATGGCGTCCGAGGCGCTGGCCAGGAGGACGTCGGACTCGTTGATGGCGCCGACTTCCTTGTGCAGGATGTCGAGGTTGCACTTGTCGCTCTGGATGTCGGTGAGGCACTTGGAGACGGCCTCCACGGAGCCCTGCACGTCGCACTTGAGCACGATCTTGAGGGCCTTCTTGTTGCTGTCCTCGATGCTGGCAAAGAGGTGCTCCAGGGTGGAGCGGCGCGGGACGCTGAGCTTCTTCTGGCGGATCTCCTCCAGGCGCTCCTCGCTGAGCTTCTTCACGTCGCGCTCGCTGTTCATCACCACCACTTCATCGCCCACATGGGGCATGTCGCTGAAGCCGATGACCTCGCAGGGCATGCCGGGGAGGACGGATTTGATGGACTCGCCGCGGTCGTTGATGATGGCCTTCACCTTGCCCCAGAGAGGGCCGCAGATGAAGGGCTGGCCCACTTTGAGGGTGCCCTGGCCGATGATGACGGTGGCCACGGGGCCTTTGCCGGCCACCATGGAGGATTCGATGACGGTGGCACGCGGGGAGGCCTTGGGGTCTGCCTTGAGCTCCAGCACTTCGGCCTGGAGGGACATGGTTTCGAGCAGGTTGTCCAGCCCGAGGCCCGTCTTGGCGGAGACTTCCATGACTTCGATCTCGCCACCCCAGTCCACCGGCGCGAGGCCGATGTCCTGCAGCTGGCTCTTCACGCGCATGACGTTGGCGGTGGGCAGGTCGCACTTGTTCAGCGCCACCATGAGCTGCACGCCGGCGGCCTTGGCATGGCTGAGCGCCTCCTTGGTCTGCGGCATGATGCCGTCGTCCGCAGCGATGACGAGCACGACGATGTCCGTCACATTCGCACCACGGGCGCGCATGGCGGAGAAAGCCGCATGGCCGGGGGTGTCGATGAAGGTGATGGGCTTGCCGTTGTGGAAAATGCAGTAGGCGCCGATGTGCTGCGTGATGCCGCCCGCCTCACCGGCGGTGACCTGCGTCTTGCGCAGGGCATCGAGCAGGGAGGTCTTGCCGTGGTCCACGTGGCCCATGAAGGTGATGATGGGGGCGCGGAGTTCCAGCTTGTCCTCCTCCACCTCCTCAACGACCTGCGCCACGGGCTCGACGATGACTTCCTCCACCTTGTGGACGCCGCCGCCTTTTTCACGCTTGTCGCGCTCCAGCTTGAAGCCGTGCTTTTCACAGATCTTTTCGGCCACCTCGATGTCGATGGCCTTGTCTGCGTTGCCGAAAATCTTGAAGGGGATGAGGTCCGAAATGATCCGGAAGGTCTTGATGCCCATCTTTTCCGCCAGGTCCTTCACCAGGACCGGGGGCTTGAGGTGGATGATCTTTTCCCCCGTCTCGCTGAGCTCAAACTCCGGCGCAGGCGCCTCTGGAGGCGGTGCGTGCACGATGGGCACGATGGGCTTTGGCGGCGCGGGCTCCTCCTTCAGCAGGGAGATGGGCGGCAGCGCGCTCTGCGCGGCGTTTTCGACGGCCGGGCGACGGCGCACCTTGGGCTTGTCATCCTCAAAGAGATTCAGCGCGGCGGCCTTTTGCTCGTCCACCGTCGGCTTGGCGGGGGCGGCAGGTGCTGCGGGTGCGGGCTCCGGTGCGGCGGGCTTTCTGGCTCCCAGCGGCGGCAGGACTGAGCCCTCCTTGGCCGCGCTTCGTGTCCTTGGCTTCTTTTCCTCAATCAATGACAACACCTTCGCCTTGGTATCTTTTTTCGGCTTGGCGCTGTCGGCAGGTACGGCCTCCTCAACGACTTCGTCGGAGGGGGACTTGCTCTTTTTGGCTGAGGAGGGTTTGCTGGACATGAGAGAATGAGATCGGGCGAGCGGCGGCGGGGGAGGCTGGCTTGTCGTGAGTTGGGGGTTGGTTTGAAAGCGTTGTCATGGCGGCACAGGGGCTACTCCAGGGAGGAAGCATGTGCTTTGTCGAAAATCTGCTGGGCCAGGGCCTCGTCTCCGCCCAGCACCTCGGCGATGTCCGAGACATCGACGCCGGTGGCGAGGGTTTTGAGGTCTCCCATGCCGCCCTGGGTCAGCTGGCGGGCGACGCTCTCGGTGATGCCGAGCACGTCCACCAGATGATGCACAGCGCTGCCCATTTGTCCTTCAAAGACTTCGGCGGCGTGCTCATCCTTCTCGATGATCAGGTCCATGCCCACGAGGCGGGAGGTCAGGCGGGCGTTCTGGCCACGGCGGCCGATGGCCTTGGAGAGGTCCTCGTCGCTCACGGTCAGGCGGGCTTCCTTCTTGTCGGGGTTCACCTGGATGGAGATGACCTTGATGGGCTTGAGCGCCTCGCGCACGAACTCGGCAGGGTCCGCCTTCCAGCGGATGATGTCCACCTTCTCGTTGTTGAGCTCGCGCACGATGTTCTTCACGCGTGCGCCACGCAGGCCCACGCAGGCGCCCACGGGGTCCACCTTTTCGTCCGCGCTGTGCACCGCCACCTTGGTGCGGTAGCCGGCCTCACGGGCGATGCTGGCGATCTCCACGGTGCGGTCACCGATCTCGCTGACTTCAAACTCAAACAGGCGGCGCACAAAGTTCGGGTGCGCACGGGAGAGGATGATCTCCGGGCCGCGGCCGCTGTCCTTTTCCACCGCCTTCACGTAGAAGCGCATGCGGTCTCCGGGGGTGTAGTCCTCGGTGGAGACGCGCTCCTTCGAGGTCATCACGCCTTCAAATTTGCCGAGGTCCACGACCACGTCCGACTTTTCAAAACGGCGCACCACACCGCTGACGACGTCGCCCGTGCGGTCCTTGAATTCTTCGTAGAGATTCTCCTTCTCCGCCATGCGCAGGCGCTGCAGCATGGTCTGCTTGGCCGTCTGCGCGGCGATGCGGCCCATGTTGTTCGGGGTGACTTCCACCTCGATCTCGTCGCCGATCTCGGCGTTTTTCTTGAAACGCTTGGCCAGGGCGAGCGGCAGCTCCTCCCAGCGGTTGGTCACATTCTCCACAGCGATCAGCTTGGCAAAGGCCTTGATCGTCCCCTTGTCAGGATCGATGTCGATGCGGAGTTCGCGGGCAGGCCCGATGCTTTTCTTGGAAGCGGCGAGCAATGCCTGTGACAGGGCCTCGACCATCTTAAGACGGTCGATTCCTTTCTCTTTCTCGTAATAGTCGAAAAGGGCTTTGAGTTCGCTGATCATAAAAAATTCGTGATTTCACCAGACAAAAAAGAGCGGGGAAGGCCCCACTCTCGCCGTGAAAACGCTAATTCTGTCCGGGAAGGACGCAGACCATAAAGGAGGGCTAGGAATCAGCAAGCAGAAAAATTGCCTGGAAATTCCGGGGTTTTCTCAGGCGTTTTCATGAGGGCTAAGCCCTTCCACCTCATTCACTTCCGCCCTCCTGCCCCGCCATGCGCCCCCTATTGTCAGCCATCCTAGCCCTGCTTCTCCTCCCCCCGGCGGCCACCTCAGCCTCCTCCCCACCCAACATCGTCATCATTTTTATGGACGACATGGGATATGCCGATGTGAGCTGCTTCGGAGCCCAGGGGTACCAGACCCCAAACATCGACAAACTCGCCGCCGAGGGCCGCAAATTCACCAACTTCCACGTGGCCCAGCCCGTGTGCAGTGCCTCCCGCACCGCCCTGCTCACCGGCTGCTACCCGAACCGCGTGGGCATCCACGGCGCGCTCGGGCCCAATGCGAAGCACGGCATCAGCGCCGGTGAAACGACCCTCGCAGAACTGGTGAAGCAAAAAGGCTACGCCACCGCCGCCGTGGGCAAGTGGCACCTCGGCTCCCAGCCCCAGTTCCTGCCCACCCGGCACGGCTTTGACCAGTACTACGGCCTCCCCTACTCCAACGACATGTGGCCCTATCACCCGCAGGCCAAAAAGGGAGCCTTCCCCAGCCTCCCCATGTACGAGGACGACCACGTGGTGGACCCCGAGGTCACCCCCGAGGAGCAGACCCGCCTCACCACCGACTACACCGCCCGCGGCGTGCAGTTCATTGAGAAAAACAAGGACAAGCCCTTCCTCCTCTACCTGGCCCACAGCATGGTCCACGTGCCCCTGTTTGTGAGTGAGAAATACCAGGGCAAGTCCGGCAAGGGCCTCTTTGCCGACGTCATGCTGGAGGTGGACTGGTCCGTGGGCCAGATCCTGGACACCCTCAAAAAGAACGGCCTGGAGGACAACACCTGGGTCATCTTCACCTCCGACAACGGCCCCTGGCTCAGCTACGGCGACCACGCCGGCAGCGCAGGCCCGCTGCGGGAGGGCAAAGGCACCTGCTGGGAGGGCGGCACCCGCGTCACCGGCATCATGAAATGGCCCGGGAAAATCCCCGCCGGCACCACCACGGACACCATGATGATGACCATCGACCTCCTGCCCACCGTGGCGCATGTGATTGATGCCAAACTGCCGGAGCACAAGATCGACGGCCTGAACTGCTGGCCCATCGTCTCCGGCGTGCCGGACGCCCAAAACCCGCACGACTTCTACGCCTTCTACTACGAGCAGAACCAGCTCCAGGCCATCAGCAGCGGAGACGGCCGCTGGAAGCTCCAGCTCCCCCACACCTACCGCAGCCTGCCCGCCGACCAGCCCAAGGCCACCGGCGGCAAGCCCGTGAATTACAAGCAGGTCAAGATCACCGAGCCCGAGCTCTACGACCTCTACACGGACATCAGCGAGTCCAAAAACCTCGCCGCCCAAAACCCCGGGGAAGTCGCACGCCTGCAAAAGCATGCCGAAGCCATCCGCGCCGAGCTGGGAGACAGCCTCATGAAGCAGCCCAAAGGCTCAGGCACACGGGAGGCCGGGCAGTAGGCCGCCTTGGATTATTTCATACCCCATCCTACCACGACACAGCCAGAACCGGCCTGCGGGCGGCGGGCGGCGCGTGCGGACTCCGCGCTGCAGCGCATGGGGGGCCTCCCCCGCCCCGCTCATACCACGATGCGATGAAAACGGGTCTGAAGGTGGAGGCACGAGCCGACGGAGGGGGATCATCTTGATCCCCCCACCTGCAGCGTGTTCGTGGATCTGCGAGGGCGCAGGGCGATGCGGGAACGTGTGGGATCGGGACGATCCCACTCCGCCGGAGGCTTCGCCGCAGCGACGGAGGGGGATTATCTTGATCCCCCCACCTGCAGCGTGTTCGTGGATCTGCGAAGACGCTGTGCGATGTGGGAACGTGTGGGATCGGGACGATCCCACTCCGCCTGAGGCTTCGCCGCAGCGACGGAGGGGGATCATCTTGATCCCCCCCACCTGCAGCGTGTTCGTGGATCTGCGAGGGCACAGGGCGCTGCGGGAGCGTGTGGGATCGGGACGATCCCACTCCGCCGGAGGCTTCGCCGCAGCGACGGAGGGGGATCATCTTGATCCCCGCACCTGCAGCGTGTTCGTGGATCTGCGAGGGCGCTGGGCGATGAGGGAACGTGTGGGATCGGGACGATCCCACTCCGCCGGAGGCTTCGCCGCAGCGACGGAGGGGGATCATCTTGATCCCCCCACCTGCAGCGTGTTCGTGGATCTGCGAGGGCACTGGGCGATGCGGGAGCGTGTGGGATCGGGACGATCCCACTCCGCCGGAGGCTTCGCCGCAGCGACGGAGGGGGATCATCTTGATCCCCGCACCAGCGGCGTGTTCGTGGATCTGCGAGGGCGCAGGGCGATGCGGGAGCGTGTGGGATCGGGACGATCCCACTCCGCCGGAGCACTGGCTGGCCGCATGGAATGCTGGCTTTCACCCCTGAGGCCCGCTTTCAGCTGTGCGTGGTATTACGCTCCACTGGCTGCGGTACGCCCTGGCGTCCTGGCGTCTTGACCATGCGCTGTGCGGACGTTCGCAAACCTTTGCGTTTGCCACACGCTGATGGACGGGCGGGCTTGCGCCACACCCATCCTACGAGCGCTGCGCGGCGCTCCGGCCGTAGGTTGGGTGTGTTTGGCGCGCAATGCTTTCCGATGCTCCACCGCGCTCTCCGCCAAACCGCCCGACTGCGAGGGCGCCCTTATACCACGATGCGATGAAAACGGGTCTGAAGGTGGAGGCACGAGCCGACGGAGGGGGATCATCTTGATCCCCCCACCTGCAGCGTGTTCGTGGATCTGCGAAGACGCTGTGCGCTGCGGGAACGTGAGGGATCGGGACGATCCCACTCCGCCGGAGCACTGGCTGGCCGCATGGAATGCTGGCTTTCACCCCTGAGACCCGCTTTCAGCTGTGCGTGGTATTACTTCGCCTGCTTGGGCTTGAAGACGTTGATCCCTGCAATCTGCAGCAGGGCGCTGTTGGTGATGTAAAAGATGTCGGGGTCGTTCTTGATCTGCCCAAAGTAGAACGCGGTGCTGGCGTTGGGCTGGGTGGGGGAAAAGAGGATCTCGATCTCGCGCACGGGGCCGTCGGTGCGGCCGGGCTCGCCGAGGACGATCTGGATGGTCAGGAAGGGCGTTTTGAGGGCCTGCAGCGCATCCGTGCGGTCTGCGGCCCAGTCCTGCACGGTGAAGCGCGCGAGGTTCGCGGCAAGCTGGTCCGCCTTCACGCGGTCGAGCTCTGCCGTGGCATCCCGCCCGCCACGCGTGGCCTTCCATTCGGCGGTGACGGGGTTGTAGTCGAGGATGATGGGCGAGTACGCCCCCTGGGACATGGTGATGCGGCGCAGCGCAAAGGTGGTGAAACGCAGCGCGCCGAGCCCCTTCCACTTGATGCCGTCAGTCGGCAGAGAGGGCAGCAGAGAGGCGTCGATGCGGTAAACGAAGGGCTCGCTTTCGTATTTGGCAAAGAACTGGGTGCTTTCCGCATTGTGGCCAAACATGAGCTTCACCGGCTTCTCCCGCTGCGGGGTCCAGGTGACGGTCTGGAAGGGATCATCCAGGCCAAAGGGCTTGAGGTCGGCGGCGGAGTCTGCGGCAAACTGCAGGATTTCGTAGGTGTTGAGGGCGCCGAGGCAGCGGGCGACGCGCTCGCCGTTCGCAGGCTCCCAGTTGCCATGACGCTGCAGGTACCAGGAGCCGCCTTCGTTGCGCAGATGGATCTCCGGGTGGGTCTTGCTGGTGATGGTGAGGAAGTCGAGGCGCTCGCCGTCGATCTGCGCCAGCAGGTGGTCGCGCAGCGCATTGGGGCTGACCCAGAGGCTGAGCAGATTTTTGGCGACGACGGTGAAGGCGGGTTTGCGGTAGGCGGTGGTGGCGGTGGTGACGGCCTGCTTTTCGTCCGCCGGTTTCTTGAGGGTGAACTCGTAGGACTTGCCGCGTGCCTTGGACTCGATGGTGACCTTGATCTCATCCGCCCGGGTGGCCTGCGCCTCCTCCTTGGCGGCGGTGGTCACGTCCTTGGCCTCGGTGATTTCAATGTTGAGGATGGCGGAAAGCAGCTCGGTGATGCGCTCCTTGCCACCGCGTGTCTTGAGCGGTTTTTC
Organism: Prosthecobacter fluviatilis; assembly: GCF_042655725.1. Taxonomy (GTDB): domain Bacteria; phylum Verrucomicrobiota; class Verrucomicrobiia; order Verrucomicrobiales; family Verrucomicrobiaceae; genus Prosthecobacter; species Prosthecobacter fluviatilis. Next base: position 186,557 of record NZ_JBHSMQ010000010.1, on the reverse strand, counting down.
GACCAGCCAGGGCGCATGCTCGTTTTCGCGGGTGAGGACGATCTGGCCGGAGGGCTGGCTCAGGGTGATGCTGGTGATGACTTCCGCAGGCAGGCGCAGAAGCTTGGGGTCGCGCCAGGCGGCGGCGGGAATCTGCAGGACCATCGGCGCTTCGCTTTTGGCGACGTACCACGCGGGCTCGCCGCTGCCGGGGTCAGGAATGCCGATGAAGAGGCTGTTTTCGACAGGAGCAGGAGAGCCGAACCAGCACTCATAGACCGGGGCGTCTCCGGCGAGCAGGCGCACTTTGAAGCGGGGTTTGTCCAGGCCGGTTTTCTGCCACTCGGCCTCATCGTATTCCTGCCGGTGGACGCGCTGAATCCACTCGACCCCGTTGAGGGTGAGGATGAGCGCGGCGACTTTCTGGGGGTCTGCCAGGTCCTCATAGGGGGCCTCGATCCTCCAGGCGCCGCCGTCGCGCACCAGGGTGAGCGGCACGTTTTCAGCGGTGAGGATTTCGATGCGGGTGACCTTGTCATTCTCGAAACGGCTGGGGCCGCGCCTGACTTCACGCGTGTCGATGGCAGAGGGGAAGTAACGCTCAATGCCGAGGATGATCGCGCCCATGGCGGCGACGAGCAGGAACAGAAGGAGGGTGGTGCGTGCGCTCATGCGTCTAAGTCGGTGCTCATGCGGCCCGGCGGCTGGCCCAGACCATGATGCCAAAGGCCAGAACGATGCCCGGCAGGGTGATGGAGGTGATCCAGAAGATCAGCTCATGCTGCTTGCTGGTGAGCTGGATGCGGTAGGAGTGCTTGGACTTGGCGGGAATGCCGATGAAGTTTTCGCGGTTCATGAGCCAGTTCAGGCTGGCGGCGGCAAAGTCGCGGCTGACGGCGAGCATGGTCTGCTTGTCGAGCAGCGTGGGGTTGGAGACCACGACCATGCGGGAGCTGTCTGCGCGCTTGGTTTCGTCTCCCAGGGCGCCGCGCTCGATGCTGGCGGCCACGTAGATCGGCGGCAGCGTGTCCTCCTCATCGACGATGGGCAGCTCCTCCAGAAACTGGCGCTCACCCCAGTAGCGCGGGGCGGCCTGGATGAGCGGCCTGATGCTGATGGACTGCTCCTTGAGGCTGGAGTTCTCCTTGACCAGCTCCAGAGATTCCGTCTGCCCGGCAAAGGTGATGGCGGAGGAGCTCAGGTGGTGGATGAAGGGCACCTCCTTGTTGAACTCACCCATCACGGAGAATTCCTTGCGGGGGCCGGTGCTGGTGCTCTCCGCCATGAGCACGCGGTCGCCACGCGGATGCACGCCGTTGGCGGTGAGAAAGGCGTTGAGCCGGGCGGTTTCGCCACCGGGGTCGAGCATGATGAACATGCCGGCACGCTTGGACTGCCAGTAGTTGTTGAGCATGACGATCTCGCGCTCGGAGAAGTCATAACGCGCGCCCATGATGAGCAGGCCGTCGGTGTCCGGGGGGATCTGGTTGATGTCGGAGAGGTTGACCTGGACGACCTCGAAGTTCTGCTGCTTGCCGAGGTCGATCGCGGCATTGTAGGCCTCGCTGAGTCCCAGGGCGGAGCGGCTGCCCTTTCCCACGACGTAGAAGAAGCGGCGCACACGGCCTTCCACGACGGAGATGAGGGCGGAGGAGATGGCGTCCTCGCCACGGAATTCAACGATCTGCTTGTTCGTGCTGGTGCCCTTTTCACGGACGACGAGCTCCTCCTCGGTGATGAAGCGCTTGTTCACCCCGCAGCGGATGAGCACGCCGTTTTGGGAAAGGGAGAGGCCGGTGTCCGCCTTGAGCTGCTCGGCGCGCTCGATGTCGCGCACGGGGTCGATGGAGCGCACCTTGATGCGCTGCCTGCCGTGCAGGTGGTACTCCTCCAGCAGGGACTGGACTTCGCCATACACCTTGGAATCCCGGCTGAAGACGATGTTGATCTGCACATCGCGGGAAAGGCTGTCGAGGTACTTGAGCGTGGCCGGGCTGAGGGTGTAGTCCTGGCTGGGGCTGAGATCCCAGCGCCAGAAGTGGTAGTAGTTGAGGCGGTTGACGCCGGCAAAGAGCGCCAGCGCCAGGATGATCTGCACGGTGACGTTCAGGCCGATGCCATAGCGCTTCGGCATCGGTCTGACTTCGGCACCTGCCGGCGGGTTGTTCTGTTCAGAATCCGTCATGGTGGTGGATCAGTCGGCTCACGGGCGCCAGCGGCGGAACTCGACGACGTGGTGTGTGAAGGAGAGGAAGAGCAGCGACATGCTGAGGTAGTAAATGATCGGCCTGCTGTCGATGAGGCCCGCGGTGAAGATGCGGATGTGCTCGGTGGCGGCGAAGTAGTTGACGATGTCCACGATGGTGTCGGAGATCTTGCGGCCCACGACCATGATGAAGATGCCCATCAGGAAGTGCATGAGGCTCACCGTGAAGGAGATGATGGCGGCGACGATCTGGTTGGACGTGAGGGAGGAGGCAAAGCAGCCGACGGCCAGATTGAACATGCCCATGACGACGAGGATGAGGTAGGCGCCGCGCATGGCCCCGGAGGGTATCTCCACCTGCCCGGCGGAGATCCAGTGGGCAAACTTGAAATTGAACAGGCTGGGCAGCCAGAGCACGCAGTACACGATGACGGAGGCGAGGTACTTGGAGCCCACCACCTGCCAGGCGCGCACCGGCGCGGTGAAGAGGGTCTCCAGCGTGCCCATCTTTTTCTCCTCGGCAAAGAGGCGCATGGTCAGCAGCGGGAAGATGAAGAAGTAGGAGAGCCAGAACCACATGGCATGGAAGGTCCAGCTCACGATGGAGCCTTCGCTGGGGGCGTTTTCCAGCACGGAGAGCGCAGCGCGGAAAGCGAAGCCGTTGAGCACCATGACCAGCGCCAGCACCACGTAGGCCACGGGGGAGACAAAGAAGGCGTGCAGTTCTTTTTTGAGCAGAATCCAGAATATCCTCATAGGACGTGGGTGGGGATGTCGGTGGGGGTGCCTGCGTTCATGGAAAGCTCCACAAAGACATCCTCCAGAGTTGGCAGCTGCAGGTGCATCTCGCGGATGCGCCACTTTTGCTTCAGCGCGAGGTCCAGCACTTCATCCCGCACATCGTGATCTGGCTCGACCCGGAGGGTGAAGCGCCGCCAGGGGTGGATTTGCAGCTCCTCCTCCGTGGCCTTGCGCACGGCGGGGATGGCGGAGAGCTTTTCCGCGAGATTGCCGGTGCCGTCGATCTCCAGGTGCAGCAGCGTGGTGGAGCGCAGCTGGCGCGTGAGATTGGCCGGGGTGTCGTTGGCGCGGATGCGCCCCTGGTGGATCATCACCACCCGGTCGCAGGTCTGCTCCACCTCATGCAGGATATGGGTGGAGAGCAGCACGGTGTGCTTGGACTTGAGGCTGCGCAGGAGATCGCGCACATGCCGGATCTGCACGGGGTCGAGCCCGTTCGTCGGCTCGTCGAGAATGAGGAGCTTGGGCTTGTGCACCAGGGCATCCGCCAGGGCCACGCGCTGGCGGTAGCCTTTGGAGAGGTTGCCGATGAGGCGCTTGCGCATGTCCGTGACGCCGGTGAGCTCCATCACCTCGCCGATGCGGCGGCGCATGGCCGTGCCGGAGAGCCCCTTGAGCTCGGCGCGGAAGTACAGGTACTCCTTCACCCGCATGTCGGTGTACAGCGGGGCGTTTTCCGGCATGTAGCCCACCGACTGGCGCACCTGGATGGACTGGTGGAAGACGTCAAAACCCGCCACCAGCGCGCGTCCTGAAGTGGCGGGCATGTACCCGCTGAGAATGCGCATGGTCGTGGACTTTCCGGCTCCGTTTGGGCCGAGAAAACCCACGATCTCCCCCGGCTCCACCTGGAAGGAGATGCTGTTCACCGCAGTGCGTCCGGCATACTGCTTGGTGAGTTCCTGAACATCGATCATGACTGGGAGGGAATGGGGGGGAGGAAGTGTCGGGGGGAAAAGTTAAATTTAAGCTTATGCGCCCCTGAAAGACAATTCGCAATCAGGCATTCGCAAAAATGATGCTCCTCAACCCGGCGGCTGCGCCACGCACCTGCCCGCAGCCTCCCAAGAGCCGACGGCGCAGACCTCCCGCCATGGGGAGCTGCGCACGCCGGATCACAAAGGTCCTCTTTCCGCCAGCCCGCCTAGTCGTTGTAGGCAGTCTCGCCATGCTCGGCGAGGTCCAGCCCTTGGTACTCATCCTCGTGGGTGACGCGCAGGCCGATCGTGAGGTCGATGCCCTTGAGGATCACAAAGCTGCCCACGCCGGAGAGGAGGATCGTCCACAGAGAGGCCAGGCTTTGCGTCAGGAGCTGGCTGCCGATGCTGAACTCCCCAAGGCCGCCTGCAAAGCTGGTGGAACCAAAGACTGCGACGAGGATGGTGCCGACGAAGCCGCCCATGCCGTGGACGCCAAAGACGTCCAGCGAGTCATCGTAGCGGAACTTGTGCTTCAGCTTGGAGCAGGCCAGCCAGCACAGCAGCGCCGAGATGCTGCCAATGCAGAGCGCCCCCACCGGCCCCACCTTGCCTGCCGCAGGGGTGATGGCCGCCAGCCCGGCGATGGAGCCCGTGGCGATGCCCAGAGCGCTCGGCTTGCCGTTGCGGATCCACTCAATGAGCATCCACACCACCGAGGCGGCGCAGGCGGAGAGGTGGGTGACGACGAGGGTCATCGCCGCAGCGCCGTTGGCTGCGAGGTGGCTGCCCGCATTGAAGCCAAACCACCCCACCCACAGCATGCCCGCCCCCACGATGGTCAGCGGCAGGTTGTGCGGCATGAACTGCGCGCTGGGAAACTCCTTGCGCGGCCCCACCATCACGCAGGCCACCAGCGCGGCCACTCCGGCGGTGATGTGCACCACGATGCCGCCCGCGAGATCGATCACTCCCGTAAGACCAAAGAAAGCGCCCGCCTTGTGCCACACACCGTAGCAGCAGGGGGCATAGACCACGAGGCTCCAGATGACGCTGAAAACGAGGATGGCCTTGAACTTCATGCGCTCTGCAAACGCGCCGATGAACAGCCCCGGGGTGATGAGGAAAAACATCATCTGGTAGGCGAAGTGCAGCAGCTCGGGGATCGTCGGGCAGTCGCTGCGCACCGTGCCGGGCGTGACCCCGCTGAGGAAGGCCTTGCCAAAGCCGCCGATGAGCGCGCCGCCGTCGGCAAAGCACAGCGAGTAGCCGCAGGCCAGCCAGACGAGGCTCATGACAGCGGTCAGCGCAAAGCACTGCATCAGGATGGAGAGCACGTTCTTGGAGCGCACCAGCCCGGCGTAAAACAGCGCCAGGCCCGGGATCATCATGAAGAGCACCAGCGCCGTCGAAACGAGCAGCCAGGCGGTGTCCCCGCTGCTGATCGTGGCCGCGCCATCGGCGGCATGGGCGGGAGTGGCGACTGCGAGGAGGGCGAGAACGAGCGCGACCGGCGCGGATGCATTCCGTGCGGTCCCGCTCCCGGTGCTTTTCAGCAGGGGATGGGTCATGGTTGGTTGGGCGGCTGGTTGAGTTGGCGGCCTGGTTGGGACCGCAGCTTGGTTGGAGCTGCGCGGATGCTAGTCACCGCGCCGGAGGTGACAACCTTTTTTGCAAAATAGGCACGAAAACTGCTTCATTTCTGCTCACCGCCCGGTTTTTCAGCCGCTGGCGGCTTTGGTCGTGCCCCGGTGCTGACGCAGGGTGCCTCCGGGGGTTTCCAGCGGCCCCGCACCCTCTGGCGCACCCGGCCGTTTCCTCCCCTGCCCCGGCTTCCATGCACGCAAAAAAAACGGGAGAGGCATCTCCGCCTCTCCCGCTTGGAAGACTTTCATGTGCGCCAGCGCTGCAAGGGCGCTGGCAGGGCCTCCGCCACCCCAGCCGCCTAGTCCCGCTTGAACCAGCCCTTCACCTTGGTGAGGAAGCCTTTCTTCTCCGCCGTGGAGCCCCGGGCGGCAGGATCTGGCGTCGTGGTGGGGACGGTCACGGGCAGGTTTTGGTCCCAGCCGCCGCCCAGCGCCTTGATCAGGCTCACGCTGGCGATCAGCCGCTGCCCCGCCAGGGTGGCACAGGCACGCTCCGTGATGAGCAGCGAACGGTTCGCCTCGATGACGTCCAGATACGGGCTCGTGCCCGCCTCATAGCGTGCATGCGCGATCTTCGCGGCCTCCTGCGCACTGGCACGCGCACGGTGCTGCGCCTCGGTCTGCGTGCTGAGATTGCGCAGCGCCGCCAGCGCGTTTTCCACATCGTTGAAGGACACCAGGATGGCCTGGCGGTAGTTTGCCAGCGCCTCGTCATGCGCAGCGCGCGCCTTTTCCATGTAGGCCCGGTTTTTGCCACCGGCAAACATCGGCACGGCGATGCTGGGGCCGATGTTCCAGTTGAGGCTGTTGCCCTCAAAGAGCTTGGCCACATCCCCGCTGAGATACCCGCCATGCCCCATGAGCCGGATGCTGGGGAAGAAGTTGGCCTTGGTGACGCCGATCTGCGCCGTGGTGGAGGCCAGCGTGCGCTCGGCCGCAGCCACGTCCGGGCGGCGCTCCAGCAGGTCCGTGGGCACACCGGCAGGGACTCCCGGAGGCGAGGGCAGCAGGCCCGCGTTGCCGCCGAGCTTGAAGGCGCTGGGGTTCGTCCCTGTGAGGAGGGCGATGGCATTTTCAAGCTGGTCACGCTGGTTCTGCAGCGCGCTCACCTCCGCCTCGGCGGTGGCCACTTCCGTCTCCGCCTGGGCCTGCTCCAGCTCGCTGCCGGCGCCGGCTTTCACACGTGCACGGGCGATGTCCAGCGCCTGCCTGCGCCAGCCCACGGCCGCACGCACGGTCTGCAGCTCGCCATCCAGCGCACGGATGCGGAAGTAGTTGGTGGCCACATCTGCGTGCATGCCCAGCAGCACATTCTGCATCAGGTTGGCAGCCGCCGCCGCATCTGCCCGCGCGCTTTCATTCTGACGGCGGATCTTGCCCCACAGATCCAGCTCCCAGCTGAAGTCCAGAGGCACATTGTAGCTCGGCCCCACGTAGTGCAGGCCGTTCAGCGGAAAGGCGCTGGGCATGTTGGGGGAGGTGCGCTGCGTGGTGAAGGCCGAATTGATGTCCGCCGTGGGAAAGAAGGCCGCGCGGGCGATGCCCGTGCCTGCACGCGCCTGGTCAAAGCGTGCGATCGCCGCCTTGAGCGTCTGGTTGTGCGCCGTGGCGCGCTCCATGAGCTCGTTCAGCCTGGCGTCGCCAAACACACGCCACCACGCGCCTTTGGGCAGCGTGTCCAGCGGGCGCGCCTCGCGCCAGTTTACCGCGCCTTTGTAGCCCGGCGGCGTCACCGTTTCCGGCCGTTCGTAGTTCGGCCCGATCTGGGCGATGACATTCGTTGCCAAGAGAAGTGGAATGAAATAGCGCATGTCGGAAATCAGTGAGGGACAGGAAGAGCGGCGGAAGGAATCTCGGTGGTGTCTGCGGCGGCTTTCTTTTTCTTCTGCCCCAGCATCACCAGCACATAAAACACCGGCGTGAAGAACAGGCCCAGGAAGGTCACGCCGATCATGCCGGCAAACACGGCGGTGCCCATGGCGCGGCGCATTTCAGCACCCGCACCGGTGGAGACCACCAGCGGATACACACCGGCGATGAAGGCGATGGACGTCATCAAAATCGGGCGCAGGCGCAGGCGGCAGGACTCGATGGCCGCCTCCAGCGGGCTCAGTCCATGGTCAAACTTCTCCTTCGCAAACTCCACGATCAAAATGGCGTTTTTGCAGGCCAGCCCGATCAGCACGATGAAGCCGATCTGCGTGAAGATGTTGTTGTCACCACCCGTGATCATCACCCCCGCCAGCGCAAACAGCAGGCACAGCGGCACGATGAGGATGATGGCCAGCGGCAGGCGCAGGCTCTCATACTGGGCGGCCAGCACCATGAACACCAGCAGGATGCACAGCGGGTAGATGTAGATGGCGGTGTTTCCGGCGATGATCTTCTGGTAGGTGAGGTCGGTCCATTCAAACTCAAACCCGCCCGGCAGGCCTTCTTTGGCCAGCTTGGAGATGAGCTCCTCCGCCTGGCCGGAGCTCAGCGGCGGCATGGGGGCTCCGTTCAGGTCGGCGGCGAGGTAGCCGTTGTAATGCGTGACACGGTCCGGGCCAAAGCCCTCCTTCACCTTCACCAGCGATCCGACGGGCACCATCTCACCCGCAGCGTTGCGCGTTTTCAGCCGCGTGATGTCGCTGGCGTCGTCACGGAACTGCTGCTCCGCCTGCGCCACGACCTGGTAGGTGCGGCCAAAGCGGTTGAAGTCGTTCACGTAAAGGCTGCCGAGGTTGACCTGCAATGTCTCGAAGAGATTCGCCAGCGGCACGCCCTGCACCTTCGCTTTCTCACGATCCACGTCCGCCTCAAGCTGCGGCACATTGACGGTGTAGCCGGAGTAAACCTGCGTGAGCTTCTGGGTGCCATAGGCTGCGCCGACAAGCTTCTGCGTGGCCTGATAAAGCGCCGCGTAGCCCTGGTTGCCACGGTCTTCCACCATGAGCTTGAACCCGCCCGTGGTGCCGATGCCGTTGACGGGCGGTGGCGGGAACATCATCACCATGGCGTCCTGGATGGCCATGAACTTGCCGTTGAGCGAATTGGCGATGGCCGCGCCGCTGAGCTCCGGCGACTTGCGGTCCTCGAAGTTGTCGAGGCCGACGAACACGATGCCCGCATTGGGGCTGATGGTGAAACCCTGGATGGACAGGCCCGGGAAAGCGATGGCGTCCTTCACGCCCGGCTCGTCCATGGCGATCTGGGACATCCGGCGCATGACGTCGTCGGTGCGGTCAAGAGAAGCGCCATCTGGCAGCTGCGCAAAGCCGACGAGGTACTGCTTGTCCTGGCTGGGCACAAAGCCCTCGGGCACAGTTTCAAAACCTTTCCATGTGGCCCAGACGAGACCGCCGTAGATGATGACGGCGATGAAGCTGAAACGGATGATGCGCTTCACCAGGCCCACATACACGTTGGACGACCACTCAAAGAAGCGGTTGAACGGCCGGAAGAACCAGCCAAACAGACCGTCGATGAGCCTGGTGAGGATGTCACGCTTGTCACCGTGGCCCTTCAGCAGCAGCGCGGAGAGCGCCGGAGAAAGCGTGAGCGAGTTGATGGCCGAAATGACCGTGGAGATGGCGATGGTGACGGCAAACTGCTTGTAGAACTGGCCGCTGAGCCCGCTGATGAATGCCGTGGGAATGAACACCGCGCACAGCACCAGCGCCGTGGCCACGATGGGCCCTGTCACCTCCGTCATGGCCTGCTGCGTGGCCGCCAGCGGCTTGAGACCGTTCTGAATGTTTCGCTCCACGTTTTCGACGACCACGATGGCGTCATCCACCACGATGCCGATGGCAAGCACGAGGCCGAAGAGGGAGAGGTTGTTGATCGAGAACCCGAGCGCATGCATCACCGCAAAGGTGCCGACGAGAGACACCGGCACCGCCGCCAGCGGGATGATGGAGGCCCGCCAGGTCTGCAGGAAGATAACGACGACCAGCACCACGAGCACCAGAGCCTCCAGCAGCGTGTGGATGACCGCATCGATGGACTTCTCCACGAACACCGTGGGGTCATAGGCGATGGCGTAGTCCACGCCCTCGGGCATTTTCTTCTTCAGCTCAGCCATGCAATGACGCACCGCCTCGGAGACGGCGAGCGCATTCGCGCCGGGAAGCTGGAACACGCCCATGCCCACGGCACGCTTGTTGTTGAGCAGCGCGCGCAGCGAGTAGTCGCCCGAGCCCATCTCGGCGCGTGCGACATCCCGCAGGCGGAGCTTTTCCCCATGCGGGCCGGTCTTGACGATGATCTGCTCAAACTCCTCCTCGCTGATGAGGCGGCCCTTGGCATTCACCGTCAGCTCAAAGGCGGAGTCCTTGGTGGGCTGCTGGCCGATGGTGCCCGCAGCCACCTGGATGTTCTGCTCGCGGATGGCGTTCACGATGTCGCCGGAGGTCAGGCCACGCGCGGCGGCCTTGTCGGGATCGATCCAGATGCGCATGGCGTAGTCGCCGCCGCCGAAGATGTTCACCTGCCCCACACCGGAGAGTCGCGACAGCTCGTCCTTCACATTGAGGGTGGCGTAGTTGCGCAGGTAGATCTCGTCATAGCGCTCGTTGGGGGAGAGCAGATGCACCACCAGCGTCATGTTGGGCGATGACTTCACCGTGGTGACCCCGAAGCGGCGCACCTCCTCCGGCAGCTTGGGCAGCACCTGCGCCACGCGGTTCTGCACCTGCATCTGCGCGAGGTCGAGCTCCGTGCCGATCTTGAACGTGACGGTGAGCGTCATCACGCCATTGGCCGTGCTCATCGACGACATGTAGAGCATGTTTTCGATGCCGTTGATCGTCTGCTCCAGCGGCGAGGCCACCGTTTCGGCAATGGTCTTCGGATTCGCACCGGGATAGGTCGCCGTCACAATGACCGTCGGCGGCACGACCTCCGGATACTCGGAGATCGGCAGCTGAAACAGGGAGATGGCGCCGAGGATGAAGATCAGCAGTGACAGCACGCCCGCAAAGATGGGGCGGGTGATGAAGAATCGGGAAATGTTCATGCAAGCTTGGGGGGATGTTTCGCTGTGCGCTTACTTGGCCGCCGTCTCCTTGGCAGGCGGTGCATCCACCGGCTGCACAGGCATGCCAGGCTGCGGCAGACGCGCCTGCCCGTTCACGATGATTTTGTCTCCGGCCGCCAGACCGCTGCGGATGATGCGCTTGCCGTCGATGCTCGGCCCGATCACGATGGGTTTGTAAACCGACAGCGCTGGCGTTTTGGAAAGATCCACCCCCAGCACAAACTTGTTCGCCTGATCCGTGAGGATGCTCTTCTCGTCCACCAGCAGCGCCTTGTATTTGCCCGTCATGGGGATGCGGATGCGCGCAAACAGCCCCGGAGTGAGGATGTTGTCGCCATTGGGAAACTCGGCGCGCAGCACCATGCTGCCGGTGCTGGCATCCAGGCGGTTGTCGAAGGATTCGATGTGCCCTTTGTGCGGGAAGCTTTTTTCATTGGAGAGCTGAAGCTCCACCGGCACGCGGCCGTCGCCATTGGTGAAGGTCTTCTTGTCCCGCTGCATGGCCTGCAGGTTCAGCAGGCTGTTTTCGTCGATGTCCGCATACACATAGACCGGGTCCACGGTCACGATGGTGGTCAGCAGCGTGGTGCCAGCGGTGACAAAGTTCCCCGTGGTGGTGATGGCCCGGCTGATGCGGCCGCTGATGGGTGCCTTGACCGTGCTGTGCTCAAACTCGATCTCCGCACTGTGCTGCGCCGCCTTGGCCGCCTCCAGGCTGGCCACCGCCTGCAGGTGCATGGACTCGCGCGCCTCCGCCTGCTCCGGGGCGATGGCCTTGGCCGCCAGCAGGGTCTGCACACGGTCAAACTCACGTTTCATGGCCATGGCATTGGCCTCTGCCCGCGCCACCTCGGCCCCCGTGGAGCGCAGCCGCGTCTGGAAAGGCCGCTGGTCGATGGTGAAGAGAATATCCCCCTTCTTGACCAAGGCTCCGGCCTGGAAATGCACCTCCGTGATGTAGCCGGACACGCGCGGCTTCAGCTCCACCGTTTCCACCGGTTCAACGCGCCCCGTGAACTCCTCCCATTCCACCAGCTCTTTTTGCTCGACCTGGGCGATGGTCACGGGAGCCGGAGGCATGCCGCCGCCATGGCCACCGGCAGGCGGTTTGCCACAGGCAGCCAGAAGCAGGACGAAGGGGAGGAGGTTTGGGAGTTTCACGGGGCGCGTAGGTTTTGGGGTGGGGAAAGTTGACCAGTTGGTTAATTTGAAAGCAAAAAATGAGCACGCGTCAGTCTTTGACGCCGAGGATGATCTTGGCTCCGGACTCGAACTCGTCCAGGCGGCCCAGGTCGTTCCACATGCGGGCGTGCAGCAGCAGGCCTTCGCTGTAGGCAAACACGATCCGTGCCAGGGCCACCGCATCATGCGTGACAATGCTGCCCTGCGCCTGCGCATCGCGGATGGCGCTCTCGTAGTAGCGGATGAACTGGCTCAAAATCTCCTGCAGCTTGTCCCGCAGGCGCTCGTCCACCGTGCTGACCTCCGCACCCAGGGAGTGGATGGGGCAGCCCAGCACACGGCCATGCTTCTGGAAGAGCTCCTCCTGCTCCTGGCGGAAATTGCGGAAGCAGTTCAGGATGCGCTCCACCGGCGGCACCACCGGGGAGAAAAGCTGGTCCAGCTCCTTGCGGTGCTCGACCCAGCCATGCTCGATCGCTGTCAGGGCCAGTTCCGTCTTGGACTCAAAGAAGTGGTAGAAGCTGCCCTTCTTCACCCCTGCCCTCTCGCAAATCTGGTCCACCGAAGTGCTGCCGTAGCTGCCTATCCAGATCAGTTCGATCATGGCGTCAATCAGGCGGTCTTTGGCGGTGGAGGTGCGGCCCATGGGTGTCTTTCGTTAAGGTGGCGGAGTTTTGCAACAGACTAGACGGTCAGTCAACTATTTTTAAGCCGGCATGAGCTTACCCCCACCGTTTGACGTAATAACATTCGTAACTACATTAAGCACATGACTCTTGAACTCAAGCTCCGCAAAATTGGCAACTCAGTCGGTCTGGTACTGCCGAAGGAGGCGCTGGCGCATTTGAAGGTGGAAGAAGGAGACACCGTGACGCTCACCGAATCCCAGGATGGAATGCGGCTGACCGCCAGCAATCCGGAGTTTGCCAAAACCATGGCGGTGTTTGAAAGCCTGAACCGCCGCTATCGCAACACCCTGCGCGAACTGGCGAAATGAAAGAGCCCTACTGGCTGACGCGGGACGAATGCCTGGCACTGCATGACATGATGCTTTCGTTTTACGGGGGCATCACCGGACTGCCTGACGAGCATCTGCTGGAGTCCGCCCTGGCGGGCCCCCGGCAGCTCTTCCACTATGGAAAGCCCTCCATGGCGGAGATGGCCGCCGCCTATGCCGCAGGCATCGTGAAAAACTACCCTTTTCTCGATGGCAACAAACGCACAGGCTTCATGCTCGGTGCAGGCTTTCTCGAACGAAATGGACACGAATTCCACGCCACTGAGGCCGATGCCGTGGTAAGCACCCTGGCCCTGGCCGCCGGAGCGATGACGGAAGCCGAATATGCCGGATGGCTGGAAGCAAACTCGAAACGTCCTTAGAGACCGCGTTCCGCGAAGCTGCTGGCACAGAATTCCTCATTCTGCATTCGACATTCGTCATTCCCCCTTTTTTGTGCCATTCTTTCACTCATGCACGACCAAGCCACAGTCCTGATCGTCGATGACGAAAAGCATACCCGCGACGGCCTGCGCCTCTCGCTTGAGGATGATTTTGACTGCTACGTGGCCTCCAACGCTGCCGAGGCCATGGAGTACCTGCAGAATGACCACATCGACGTCATGCTCACCGACCTGCGCCTGGGCGAGGACGACGGCATGAAGCTGCTGGAGGCCGCCCTGGCCCTGCCCAAGCCGCCCGTGTGCATCATGATGACCGCCTACGGCAGCGTGGACACCGCCGTGGAGGCCATGCGCCGGGGGGCCTACCACTTTGTCACCAAGCCGCTGAACCTCGACGAGGTAGAGTTGCTCATCAAACGCGCCCTCCGCAGCCGCTCGCTGGAGCACGAAAACGTGGCGCTGAAGCAGCAGGTGGAGCGCAAGTTTTCCATCGAGGGCATCCTCGGCCAGGCCGAGGTGATGAAGCCCATCCTCGACACCATCCAGCAGGTGGCCCCTTCCCGCGCCACCGTTTTGATCGAGGGCGAAAGCGGCACCGGCAAGGAGCTCGTCGCCCGCGCCATTCACAATCTCAGCGGCAGGCCCAAGGCCAACATCGTGGCCGTGCACTGCGCCGCACTCTCGCCGCAGATCCTCGAAAGCGAGCTCTTCGGGCATGAGAAAGGCGCCTTCACCGGCGCGCAGGAGCGCCGCATCGGCCGCTTTGAGCAGGCCAACGGCGGTACGCTCTTCCTGGATGAGATCGGCGAGATCGACTCCAGCACGCAGGTCAAGCTCCTCCGCGCCCTCGGGGAGCAGACCATCGAGCGCGTGGGCAGCAGCAAGCCCATCCAGATCAACGTCCGCGTCATCGCCGCCACCAATCGCAACCTCGCCAAGATGGTGGAGGAGGGCAAATTCCGTGAGGATCTCTACTGGCGCCTGCGCGTGGTCACCATCCAGCTCCCGCCGCTGCGTGCCCGCAAAAGTGACATCCCCGTGCTGGCGGACCACTTCCTCAAGGAGCTGGCCAAGGCCAACGGCAAGACCTACAAGCCGCTCGGCGAGGACGCCCTGCCCGCCATGATGAACTACGACTGGCCCGGCAACATCCGCGAGCTGCGCGCCGCCATCGAGCACGGCGTGGTCATGAGCAACAGCAACCGCGTCATGCTCAAGCACCTGCCCTCCTACCTGCTCAATCCGCACAGCCTGGGCTTCGGCCTGCGCGCGCCCTCATTGATCGCAGCCAAGGAAGCTACCACCGCACCCGTCGGTGCCGACCCCGCCCTCAAACCCAAGAGTGATCTGGACATCACCGAGGCCGAGCACCAGCTCATCCTCACCGCCCTCCAGCGCAGCGGCAACAACCGCACCGTCGCCGCCGAGATGCTGGGCATGAGCCGCCGCACCCTGCAGCGCAAGCTCAAGGAGCTGAACATGGTGCGCACCCACCGCAGGCGGGTCACAGCCCCGCCGGCAGATCCTCAGGCTTCCGTTTCGTAAACCGTCGGATCATGGATGCCGGCCAGCACAAAGGCCTCGATGCGCTCCACGCAGGTGCCGCATTTGCCGCAGTGCAGGTCGCCGCCTTTGTAGCAGGACCACGTCTTTCCGTAGTCCACTCCCAGCTCCGCGCCTGTCTTGGCGATGCCTGCTTTGTCCAGATGGATGAAAGGGCGCATCAGCTCCACGTGCGCATAGGTCCCTTCCCGCATGGCGGAGGCCATGGCCTGCATGAAGGGCTCGCGGCAGTCGGGATAAATCATGTGATCTCCCGCATGCGCGGCGATGACGAGCGCATCCGCGCCGCAGCTCTCTGCCAGACCACAGGCGATGGAGAGCATGATGCCGTTGCGAAACGGCACCACGGTCTTCTTCATGTTTTCATCCGCGTAGTGCCCCTCGGGGATGGTGCCGCCGGATTTGAGAAGATCGGAGGCAAAGTGCTGGTTCATGAACCCCAGGTCGATGATGTCATGCTTCACCCCGAGGTGGGCGCAATGCCACGCCGCCAGCGGAATCTCCCGGTGGTTGTGCTTGGCGCCGTAGTCAAAGCTCACCGCGCCCACGATCTCATCCTCATGCCGCGCCCAGTAAAGAGCCGTCACGGAATCCATCCCGCCGGAGAGCAGCACGAGCGTTTTCATTCCGGCAGGCGCAGGGTTTCCTCCACATCGGGAAAGCGGGCCTCGCAGGTGAGCTGGATGCCCCCGCGTGCGCCGAATTTCCCACGCACCACCACCTGCTTGGGAGCGCAGGCTTTCACGATGTCGTCCAGCACGCGGTTCACGATCGCCTCATTGAAGGAGGCGTGGTTGCGGTAGGAGGCCAGGTAGAACTTGAGCGACTTTGTCTCCACGCACTTCTCATCCGGGATGTAATAGATCTCCAGATGCGCGGAGTCCGGCTGCCCGGTCACCGGGCAGATGGAGCTGAATTCAGGCGCGCTGAGGTGGATGCGGTAGTTGCGGCCCGGTGTGCGGTTCGGAAAGGTCTCCAGCACCGCCACGTCCGGCGAGGCGGGCAGGCGGTTTTCAGAGCGTCCGAGCAGGGTGAGATCAGAGGAGGAAGACATGTTCCCTCCAGAATGCCCGACCACGCCTTGAATGCAACGGGCAGGATCGAAATGCAAAAAATGCACAGCTTTTCGCAGGGTGCCGGCCTCAGTCCCTCCTTGGCTGGGGCCGTGCCGGGCAGCCCAACCGGGCCCAACGACATTCGGTTGATATTTTTCCAAATGTGGAAACGTTTCTAAATCCAGAATGCTCAAAGAAGCCGCCATCCCCCTCACTGACGACACGCTCGCGCCCGGCACGGAGCGCACGCTTGCCATCCTCGAACTCCTCGGCCGCCACCGCGCCGGGCTCAGCCTCACCGAGATTGCACGGGAGCTCGACCTGCCGGTCAACTCCGTCTTCCGCATCACCGGCACGCTGCACAATCGCGGCTACCTCCAGCGCAGGGAGGATGACAAGCGCTTCGTCCTCACCAACAAGCTCTTCGACCTCTCCCGCCCGCAGGTGCGCGAAAAGAGCCTCGTCGTCTGCGCTCTGGAATCCCTCAAATGGCTCCGTGATGAAACCGGCGAGACCACGCAGATCCTCGCCAGCGTGAATCACAAGATGACCGTGCTGGAGCAGTGCATCTCCTCCCAGCCCATCAAGGTCAGCAGCACCGTCGGCCTGCAGGTGCCCATGTACTCCTGCGCCCCGGGCAAAGCGGTTCTGGCGCATCTGCCGCCTGCGGAACTGGACCAGTTCTTTGCCGCCGTGCAGCTCAAGCAGTACACACCCACCACCCTGGCCACACGTGAGCTTCTGGAAGCAGACCTCACCAAAACACGCAAACGTGGCTACTCCACCGACATCGCCGAAGGGCTGGAGGGCATCCATTGCGTGGCTGCGGCCATCCTGGATGAGTATCGCTACCCCGTCGCCGCCATCACCGTCATGTCACCTTCCTTCCGACTGAAGCGCGACCAGTTTGAAAAAGCCGGCAGACTTTGCATCGAGGCCGCCGCAAACATCACCCAGAGGCTCCTGGCATGAACAAGCATTTCCTCATCTCCGCCGCCGCGCTTTTCAGTGGCAGCCTGCACGCCGCGCCCACGCCTGCGCAGATCGAATTCTTCGAGTCCAAGATCCGCCCCATCCTCGCGCAGGAGTGCTACGAATGCCACAGCACGGCCACCAAGAAGAAAGGCGGCCTTGTGCTCGACTCCCGCCCCGGCTGGCAGTCGGGCGGCGAATCCGGCGATGTCATCAAACCGGGCAACCCCGCCGAGTCGCTGCTGCTGCAAACCATCAAGCACGAGCACGACGACATCAAGATGCCCAAGGCCGGAGCCAAGCTCGATGACAAGGTCATCGCCGACTTTGAGCAATGGATCCGCGACGGTGCCGCCGACCCGCGCGACACCGCTCCCTCCAAAGCCGAGATCGCCAAGGAAACCGACTGGAAGAGCATCCTCGACCGCCGCAAGCAGTGGTGGTCCTTCCAGCCCGTCTCCAAGCAGCCTGCGAACAAAACCATCGATGACTACATCGACGCAGAGCTGGCCAAGCAAGGCATCCCCGCCGCAGCACCTGCCGATGCACAAACACTGCGCCGCCGCCTGAGCTACGTGCTCACCGGTCTGCCGCCCTCAGGCGGGCAAAGCATCGACGACCTGCTGGCCTCCCCGCACTTTGGCGAGAAGTGGGCCCGCCACTTCATGGACTGGGTGCGCTACGCTGAGACCTACGGCTCCGAGGGCGACCCCGCCATCCCCTACGCCCACCAGTACCGCGACTACCTCATCCGTGCCTTCAATGACAACGTGCCCTATCCGCAGCTCGTCAAGGAAGCCATCGCTGGCGATCTCCTCGCCAAGCCCCGCATCAAGAACGGCATCAACGAAAGCGCCATCGGCATCGCCCAGCTCCGCATGGTGCTGCATGGCTTCTCCCCCGTCGATTCGCTGGATGAAATGGTCACCTTCACCGACAACCAGATCGACACCGTCACCAAGGCCTTCCAGTCCCTCACGGTGAGCTGCGCCCGCTGCCACAATCACAAGTTTGACGCCATCTCGCAGACCGATTTCTACTCCCTCTACGGCATCTTCACCAGCACCCACCCCGCTGTCATTGATGTGAACGCCCCCGGCACGGGCAAGGCCGAGCACGAGGAACTGGCAAAGCTCAAGACGCAGATCAAAGACGCCGTGGCTGCGCACTGGCTCAAGTCAGCCGCCAAAATCACCGCCAATGAGAACACCGAATCCACGCACCCCGGCCTGGGCAAACTGCAGTGGTTTGCCAATGGCGTCAGCCTCACCAAGGCAGGAGAATTTTCCATCGCACTCGAAGGCGGAAACGCAGTGTCGCAGATCCACCCTGGCGGCTATTTCAGCGACCTGCTCAGCACCAAGGAGCGCGCCGTGCTTTTCTCCAACCGCTTCAAATGCGAAGGCGGCACGCTGTGGTTCCGCGTGGCAGGCAATGGCGGCGTGAAGGCCAAGTATGTGGTGCAAAACTACCCACGCACCGGCACCATCCACAAGGCAGTCGTCCTCAGCGATGCCAAGGATGAAAAGCTCGGCTGGCGCTCCCTCGATCTCGAATTCTGGAAGGGCGATGAAATCTTCATCCAGATCACCACCGCCGCCGACCTGCCCGCTGAGTTCAACAAGGATGCCCGCTCGTGGTTTGGCCTCACCGACGTGTTCATCACCCAGGACAAAACACCTCCATCTGTCGAAGCACGCGCCCAGTTCGCCGCGAGCGATCTCATTCAGTCCTGGCAGAAAGACACGCTGACAGACACACAGGCCGAAGTGCTCAACCGCCTTGTGCAGACCGGCAGGCTTCCCAACAAACTCGCCGATCTTCCCGAGGCCGCCAAGCTGGTGGCACGCTACCGCGAGATCGAAGCCCGCCTGCCCATGCCCACACGTGTGCCCGGCGTCATCGAGGCCGATGCCAAAGACGCGCCGCTCTTTGTCCGTGGCGACCACAAGCAGCCATCGGAAATCGTTCCCCGCCGCTTCTTGGATGCGCTCGATCCCAAGCCCTTCAACACCCCCGGCAGCGGTCGCCTGCAACTGGCCGAACGCATGGCGGACATGCGGAACAACCCGCTCACCGCACGCGTCATGGTGAACCGTCTCTGGCACCATGTCTTTGGCCGCGGCATCGTCGCCACCGTGGACAACTTCGGCAAGCTCGGTGACCAGCCCACGCATCCCGAGCTTCTCGACTTCCTCGCCCAGCGCTTCATCGACAGCGGCGGCGACATCAAGGCCATGCTCAAGCTCATCGTCAGCTCGCGGGCCTTCCAGCGCAGCGCCCAGGCCTCGGAGATCGCGATGCAGAAGGACCCCGAGAACAAGCTGCTCAGCCACTGGACCATCCACCGCCTGGAGGCCGAGGCCATCCGCGACTCCATCCTCACCCTCACCGGCAAGCTGGACCCCGGGCTCTATGGTGAACCCATCGGCAGCGGCAACACACGCCGCAGCATCTACGTCAAGGTCATCCGCAATTCACTCGATCCCTTCCTCACCACCTTCGACTCCCCCGTCCCCTTTGCCACCCGTGGCAAGCGCGACACCACCAACGTCCCCGCACAGTCCCTCACCCTGCTCAATGACAACAACGTCATCCGCTGGTCACGCGAATGGGCGCTGCGCTCCAGCAAGCTCGACGACAAAGCCCGTGTGCAGCAGATGTTCCGCGAGGCCTTCGCGCGCGAAGCCACGCCCGATGAGATCAAACAAAGCCTGGCCTACCTCGGCATCTTGCAGCAGGAAAACAACGAACTCGTGCAGGAGCTGAACTCCAAGGAACAAAAGCTCGCGGCAGTCACGCAGCAAATCTCCGCCCTGCTGGAGCCCGCACGCACTCGACTGCAGGCCGAGCGCAAGCTGCCCGCCGTGCCGCTCAACACCCCTGCCCCGCTGGCCGAGTGGACCTTTGACAAAGACGCCCGCGACACCGAAGGCCGCATGAACCTCGAACTCGTCGGCAACGCCCGTGTGGAAAACGGCGCTCTCATCCTGGATGGCAAGTCCATGGCCAAATCCGGCTCCCTGCCGAAGACGCTCACCACCAAAACCCTCGAAGCCTGGGTCATGCTGGACAATCTCACGCAGCGCGGAGGCGGTGTAGTCACCGTGCAGCACAAGGACGGCGGCCAGTTTGACTCCATCGTCTTTGCCGAGAAAACCCCGCAGCACTGGGTGGCTGGCAGCAACTTCTTTGACCGCAGCGAGCTCTTTGAAGGCAGCGCCGAAACCGAGGCCACCACCCGCCCCGTGCACGTGGCCGTGGTGTATCAGCCCGATGGCACCATCTCCGGCTACCGCGATGGCAAGCCCTACGGCCGCACCTACCGCAAAGCCCCCGCTGCCACCTTCGCCGCCGATGCCTCCCAGATCCTCCTCGGCTGCCGCCACGGTGCCCCTGCCGGCAACAAAGGCCTGACCGGCCGCATCTTCCGCGCCCGCCTTTATGACCGCGCATTGACTCCCGAAGAGATCTCACAAACCGCCCGCATCGAATCCAGCTCCATCACCGAGGCCGACATCCTCGCCGCTCTCACCGACGCACAGCGCAAACAGCTCGCCCAGCTCCAAACCCAGCGCGACGAGCAGTCAAAACAACTCGAATCCCTCCGCACCTCAACCTCTGGCGATGATGCCGCCGTCCAAAGCTGGAGCAGCCTCGCGCAGTCACTCATCAACCTCAAAGAGTTCATCTATCTTCAATAAGCTTAATAGTCCTCTGTTCGCGGTTCTCAGTTGTCCAATCATTAAAGCTTCACATGAAAATCGAACGTTTTGAAGACATTGAAGGCTGGCAGCTTGCACGCGAACTTTGTCGTTCTGTTTATGAGTTGGCAAAGAACAGCCCGCTTGGCAGGGATTTCTCGCTCAAGGATCAAATGGTCAGATCCTCCGGCTCCATTATGGACAACATCGCCGAGGGGTTCGATGGCGGAACCAATCGAGAATTCATCCGCTTTCTTCAATATTCAAAGCGCTCCTGCTCCGAACTGCAAAGCCAGCTCTACCGCTGTCTGGATCAAAGCTACTGCTCACAAGATCAATTCGAGACGATCTACAACCAAACAGCACTCACTCGCAACAAGATCGGTGCATTCATAAACTATCTCTCGAAACACCTCGAACGCCGCACGGCCACCAACTGAACTCAATCGAGAACCGAGAACAGAGAACAGAGAACAATGAACTCCCCCCTTTCCCGCCGCCAGCTCCTCTCCCGCGCCTCCACCGGCTTCGGCATGGCCGCGCTTGCAGGTCTCATGCAAGAGGAAGCCAAGGCAAACACGCCTTTGGTCAATCGCGCCAAACGCTTCGCGCCCAAAGCACGCAGTGTCATCTTCCTCTACATGAGCGGCGGTGTCTCGCATGTGGACTCCTTCGATCACAAGCCGCTGCTTCAAAAGTATGCGGGCCAGCCGATGCCCGGCGCGGTGAAGAAGACACAGTTCAACAACAACGGCACGGTGCAGCCCTCGCACTGGGATTTCAAACGCTACGGACAGTCCGGCCTGGAGGTCAGCGATCTCTTTCCGCAGATCGGCGGTGTGGTGGACGAGCTCTGCCAGCTCCGTGGCATGACGGCCAAATTCAGCGAGCATGCGCAGGGAAATTTCTTCATGCACACCGGCTTCCCCTTCCTCGGCTATCCCAGCGCAGGAGCATGGACAAGCTACGGGCTCGGCACCGAGTCGCGCGATCTTCCCGGCTACATCGTGCTGCAGAGCGGTGGTGCCTCCACTCCGCATGGCGGCGTGGGTTTGTTCAGCAACGGCTTCCTGCCTGCGCAGCATCAGGCCAGCATTGTGAAGGCAGATGAAGCCGAAGCCGTCGTCAACATCCGCCCACGCCAGTCGCAGGACATGCAGCGCAAGCAGCTCGATTTCATCGGCGCGATGGACCGCCGCTTCGTCAGCACCACGCAGCATGACAGGCATGTGGAGGCCGCCATCTCCAACTACGAGATGGCCTGGCGCATGCAGTCCGCCGTGCCGGATCTTTGCGACATCTCCGGCGAAACCGAAGCCACCAGGAAGCTTTACGGTCTCGACGACCCCGAGCCCAAAAAAGCAGCCTACGCCCGCCAGTGCCTGCTGGCACGCAGGCTGGTGGAGCGCGGCGTGCGCTTCATCGAACTGAGCACGCTGGCCTACAACGTGGGCGGTGGCAACGGTGCCAACCCATGGGACCACCACGGCGCGATCAAGGAAGGCCACGGCAAGATGGCGAACCAGATCGACCAGCCCATCGCCGCGCTTATCAAAGACCTGCGCTCGCGCGGGCTGCTGGACAGCACGCTTCTCGTCTGGGCCGGTGAGTTTGGCCGCACGCCCTTTGCCCAGGGCACCAATGGCCGCGACCACAATCCCTACGGCTTCACCGTCTGGATGGCCGGTGGTGGCGTCAAAGGCGGCCACGTGCACGGTGCCACCGATGACTTCGGTTACAACGCCGTCGAAAACATCTCCACCGTCTATGACATGTGGGCCACCGTGCTGCACCTCATGGGCATCGACCACGAGCAGCTCACCTACCGCTTCAGCGGTCGCGATCTGCGCCTGACGGATGTGCATGGCAACGTGCTCAAAGACATCATCGCCTGATGAATTCCCTCCTCTCACGCCGCCAGATGCTCGCCAATGCCTCAACCGGCTTTGGCATGGCGGCGCTTGCGGGATTGATGCAGGCAGAGTCTCCCGTGCATCGCGCCAAACGCTTTGCCCCGAAGGCCCGCAGCGTGATCTTCTGCTACATGAGCGGCGGTGTTTCCCACCTGGACTCCTTTGATCCCAAGCCGCTGCTGGAAAAATACGCCGGGCAGCCCATGCCGGTGGAGGTGAAGAAGACGCAGTTCAACAACAACGGCACCGTCCAGCCCGCACACTGGGCTTTTCATCGCCACGGCCAGAGCGGCATGCCGGTGAGCGAGCTCTTCCCGCACATGGCCACGCTGGCGGATGAGATCTGCGTCATCCGCAGCATGACGGCCAAGTTCAGCGAGCACGCGCAGGGAAATTTCTTCATGCACTCCGGCTTCCCCTTTCTCGGTTATCCGAGCGCTGGTGCCTGGGCCAGCTATGGTCTTGGCACGGAGTCGCGTGACCTTCCCGGCTACATCGTGCTGCAAAGCGGCGACGCCACGGTGCCGCACGGCGGTGTGGGTGTCTTCAGCAACGGCTTCCTGCCCGCGCAGCATCAGGCCAGCATCATCAAGGCCGATGCCGAGGAAGCCGTGAAAAACATCCGCTCTGCACAGCCACGCGAAAGGCAGCGCCGCCAGCTCGATTTCATCAGCACGATGGACCACCGTTTTGCCAGCGCAGCTCAGCATGATGTGCATGTGGACGCCGCCATCGCGAACTACGAAATGGCCTGGCGCATGCAGTCCGCCGTGCCCGAGCTCTGCGACATCTCCGGAGAGACCGAGGCGACGAAAAAACTCTACGGCATGGGCGGCCCTGATGACACGCGCACCGCCTACGCGCGCCAGTGCCTGCTGGCGCGGCGTCTGGTGGAGCGCGGTGTGCGCTTTGTGGAGCTGAGCTGCCTGCCCCAAAAACTCGGCAGCGGCACTCAGGCAGCGAATCCCTGGGATCAGCACGGCCAGATCAAAAAAGGCCACGCCAACATGGCCTATCAGGTGGACCAGCCCATCGCTGCCCTCGTCAAAGATCTCAAATCACGCGGCCTGCTGGACAGCACGCTCGTCATCTGGGCCGGCGAGTTTGGCCGCACGCCCTTTGCGCAGGGCACCGACGGCCGCGATCACAATCCCTACGGCTTCACCATCTGGATGGCCGGGGGCGGCATCAAGCCCGGCCACATCTACGGCGCCACGGACGACTTCGGCTACCACGCGATCGAAAACGCCTGCACCGTCTATGACATGTGGGCCACGGTGCTGCACCTCATGGGCATCGACCACGAGCAGCTCACCTACCGTTTCAGCGGAAGAGATCTGCGCCTCACGGATGTGCACGGCAACGTGCTGCGCGATGTGATCGCGTAATACCACGCACAGCTGAAAACGGGTCTCATGGGTGGAAGCCAGCATCCCATGCGGCCAGCCAGCGCTCTGGAGGAGAGGGATCGTCCCGATCCCTCACGCGCCCGCATCGCCCTGCATTCTCGTGCCGCCACAAAGCCGAGCCTCCCTCATCATCCAGCGCCATCGCACATCCGCGAATATGCTGCAGGTAGGGGGATCAAGATGATCCCCCTCCGTCGGATCGTGCCTCCACCTTCAGACCCGTTTTCAACGCATCAGGGTATAAGAGGCAGGATGGGTGTGGCGACAGCCCGCCCGTCCTTCAGCGTACCGCAACCGCCATGGAGCAAGAGCACCCTCGCAGTCGGGCGGTTTGGCGAAGCAACCTATGGATGCTGCAAAATGCAGCGCGCCAAACACACCCAACCTACGGGCAGACACGTCCTACACCTCCAGCTTCCACGGACCGCGATACTCGCGGCCCAGCAGCTTGGCGGCATCGGCATCGCCGAGGATCTCCTCTTTCGCGGGGTCCCACTTGATGGAGCGGTTCACGAGGAAAGAGATGAGCGCCAGGTGGCCCGGGGTCGCGCTGTGGTGCGCGGTTTCCACGGGGGTCACGGTGGGCTGGCGGCTCTTCACACAGTCGAGGAAGTTGCGGTGATGACCCTTGGTTTCGTAGAGGCGGGTCTTGATGACGTCGTCTCCCAGCTTCGGTGCCTTGGCCACTTCGATGATCTCGCTCTTCGGGTCCTTGTCGTCCTTGCGCTTCTTGACCGTCTGCCTGAAGGCCGGGTTGGAGCAGTCATACGCGCCGCCGCGGTTCACATACACCCAGCCGTCCGTGCCGATCCACTTGGTGCCCATCTTGATGTCGTCATGGCCTCCTGCAATGGTCATGGTGATGCCGCCGGCATACTTGGCCTCGGCGCGGTATTTGGTGGCGGTGTTCCAGATGTCCGTGCGCGGCGGCATGTCCACCTGGATGGGGTTCACCTCTTCCGGACCGCTGCTGTCCATGCCCATGCCCCAGTGGGCGATGTCGCAGTGGTGGCCGATCCAGTCGAGAAGCTGGCCGCCGCCGATGTTGTAGTCCCAGCGCCAGTTTTTGTGCACACGGCACTCGATATAGTCCTGCATCGTCGCAGGCCCGATCCACATCTCGTAGTCCAGCTCAGCAGGCGGCGGTGTCACGCTGCGCTTGTCCCCCGTCTTGGCAAAGTCATTGTGTCCGGCAGGCAGGCCCACGTGCACTTCCTTGAGCTTTCCGATGAGGCCGTTGCGCACGATCTCCGCACCGATGCGGAAGTTGTCCTCGCTGCGCTGCCAGGAGCCCGTCTGCCAGATGCGGCCGTGCTTCTGCACTGCCTTCACAATGGCCTGCTGCTCGGCGATCGTGCGCGCCAGGGGCTTCTCGCCGTAGATGTCCTTGCCGTTTTTTGCGGCTTCGATGGCGGTGAGGGCGTGCCAGTTGTCCGGCAGCGCCAGCATCACCGTGTCGATGTCCTTGCGCGCCATCACCTCGCGGTAGTCGTGGTAGGGCTTGCAGTCCTGGTTCTTGTACGCGCCGTTGATGGTGTCGAGCGCCTTCTGCAGATTGCGTTTGTCGATGTCGCACGCAGCCACGATCTGGCAGTCCTGCTCCTGGAGAAATTTAGCGGTGTTGCTCGGCCCCATCATGCCCCAGCCAAAGACGGCCATGGTGATCTTGCTGGAGGGGGCGTTCTGCCCCAGCACGCTGGCCGGGATGATGGTGGGAAAGCCGATGGCGGCGGCGGACTTGGCAAGGAACTGGCGGCGGGAGGAAACAGGGATGCGTTTCATGGCGGTGGTGGGGCTGATTACTGGAGGATTAAAACGAGAGTCCGAGGACAAGTCGAGCCGCAAAATGCAGGCTCGGTGAATGAAGCAGCCTGCTCATACCACGCACAGCTGAAAACGGGTCTCAGGGGTGAAAGCCAGCATTCCATGCGGCCAGCCAGCGCACCGGAGGAGTGGGATCGTCCCGATCCCACACGCTCCCGCATCGCCCTGCGCCCTCGAACATCCACGAACACGCTGCAGGTGGGGGGATCAAGATGATCCCCCTCCGTCGCTGCGGCGAAGCCTCCGGCGGAGTGGGATCGTCCCGATCCCACACGCTCCCGCATCGCCCTGCGCCCTCGAACATCCACGAACACGCTGCAGGTGGGGGGGATCAAGATGATCCCCCTCCGTCGGCTCGTGCCTCCACCTTCAGACCCGTTTTCATCGCATCGTGGTATCAATCGCGAGAGCGTCCTGGAGTGCCCCAGTCCTCTGGAGCTTTTCGCAGGCCATACAACGTTCAAAAGCGCCGGAGGACCGGCGTACGGCAAAACGCAATGCGCACGCGCTTGCAAATACCAACTTAGCAGCTTGTCGGCACCCGCTGGGCCAGCTTGACCGTGTGCGGGATGGCCCCGAGCACAAAGCCGAGGCAGTCCACGGCACCCTGAGGTTTGCCCGGCAGGGCGATGACCAGACTGCGCTCCACCACCGCTGCAAGGCTGCGGGAGAGGATGGCATTCGGCGTCAGTTCGAGCGACTTCATGCGCATGAGCTCGCCAAAGCCGGGAATCTCCACCCGCATGATGCCACGGATAGCCTCGGGGGTGACATCCCGCTCGGCGATGCCCGTGCCGCCGGTGGTGAGGATGAGCGCGCAGCCTTGGGCGGAAAAGGAGCGGACAGCTCCCTGAATGCGCTGAAGATCATCGGGGACGATCGCCTCTGCGGCGACCGTCCAGCCATAACCTTCCGCCGCTTTTTTCAGCGCCGGACCGCCCAGATCCTCGTACACGCCCTCGCTGGCGCGATCAGACACGGTGATGATGCCAACCTGCATTCTCGATGGAAAGAGGGCGGTTACTGAGCCTGGGGCTTGGCAGCAGCTGCAGCCTTGTCCTCAGTCTTGGCGGCGGTGGTGGGCTTGTGGTCAAGCTCCAGCAGGTCGCGCAGGATGTGGATGGTTTCCAGTTTCACAGGCTCCACGCCGTAGGGGAATTTGGACTCGTCGCTGCCGCTGTCGTCATCCTTGGAGGCCGTGCGCATGCCGGAGTTCATCTCCTTGCTGAAGGCGGACTCAGGCACCAGGTCGGGCTTGTCCACATTGTCCAGCGTGAGGTGGTAGGTCTTGAAGCCGTTCTCCTTGATGCGCTCCGCCACTTCCTTGACGCGCTTGGCGCGCTCTTCCGTCTGCTTGTCACGGCGCGCTTCGGTGTCGAGGCGCTCCTTCTCACGATCCTGCAGGTTCAGGGAGACGGTGTTGCGGTCGATCTTTTCCTTCAGGCGCCGGGACTCTTCGACCACGTTCTGAAATTCAGGATTGGCAGCGATGCGGCTCTTCACACGTGCGTTGATCTCCTCGACCGGGAACGCATCCTTGCGGAAGAGGGGGTACTTGCGCGGAGGAATGGTGTCATAGGGCAGCGCATTTTCTGCGGAGGATTCGCCGATGTCCAGCACGTCGCGGATCGACGGCAGCGGGACGTCAGACTCCACCCCTTTGAGCTGGGTGGAACCACCTGCGATGCGGTAGAACTTCTGGATCGTCACCTTGAGGTCACCGGCACCCTTTTTGTCGCTGAAGAAGGGCATGTAGCGCTCCACTGGCAGGATGGTCTGCACCGTACCTTTGCCAAAGGAGGCCTTGTCACCCACGATGAGCGCACGGCGGTAGTCCTGCAACGCAGCGGCCAGAATTTCAGAGGCCGAGGCGCTGGCCTTGTTGATAAGGACGATCATCGGGCCGTCATACACGGGCTTTTCGTTTTCGCAGTCGCGCCAGGTGATGCTGCCGCGCCAGTCCTTCGCCTGCACCACCGGGCCGGCAGGAATGAAGAGGCCGGTGAGCTTGATGGCTTCATCCAGGGAGCCGCCGCCGTTGTCACGCAGGTCCAGCACGAGGCCGTCGATCTTTTCCTTCATCAGCCGGCGCAGCAGGCGCTCCACGTCCACGCTGGTGCTGACGGTGTTGTTTTCCATGTCGGCATAGAAGTTGGACAGGTTGATCCAGCCCACCTTGAGTGTCTTGCCCAGATCCGGAGGCGTGACGAGGAGCTCGGCATTGGCGAGCTTCTCCTTGAGCGGCACTTCATCACGCACAATGGCGATGATGCGGGTGCCGGAGGGATCGTCCGCAGGGACAATCTTGATGCGCACGGTGGTGTTCTTTTCGCCGCGGATCATGTCCACGATCTTCTGCAGCTTGAGGTACTTCACGTCCACAAATTCGTCATCTCCCTGGGCCACGGCGATGATGCGGTCGTTGAGCTTGAGCTGGCCCTGTTTGTCTGCCGGACCACCCACCACGATGCCCTGGATCTCAGCGCCGTCGTCCTTCTGACCGAGCAGCGCACCAATGCCCACCAGCTTGTGCTGCATGTGGATCTTGAAGTTGTCGCTCTCGTCCGTGCTCATGTACTCGGTGTGCGGGTCGTAGGCGGTGGCCAGGCTGGAGAGGAAGAAGTTCACCACGTCCTTGGTGTCGTTTTCGTCGATGCTTTCGAGCAGACGTGTGTAGTCCTTGAGCACGCGCTCCTTGGGAGTCAGGTCTTTTTCATCCTTCTCCTTCTTGGCAGCGATCTTGGGGGCTTCTGCAGCAGGCTTCTGCGGTGCGGGGACTTTGCCGGCTTCAGGCGCAGCCTCGGGCTTCACCTCGGCGGCGGTGTCGGCCTTCTTGGCGGCGGCCTTTTCCGCCTTTTTCTTTTCATCGCGCTCGCGCGTCTCGTCGGCGATGCGCTCCGCGAGCAGGTTGTCTTCGATGATGTCGAGCCAGAGCTTGTCCTGCTCCGCCTTGTCCTTCGGCCACGGAGCCTTGTCACGCTTGATCTCGATGGTGCGCTTGGAGTCAAAGGTGAATTTGTTGCTCTCCAGAGCCTTCTTGAGGAAGTCCACGCGCTCCTTCACGCGCTCCTTGTAGATGTCATAGATCTCGATGGCCGGGCTGATGTTCCGCATCAGCACATGGTCGTCGAGGGTGGTCTCATACTTGTCCTTGAAGCTGGCCACATCCTGCTCGGTGAAGAAGATGTGCTTGAAGTCCAGCATGTTGAGGTAGTTGTGCAGCATCACCCCGGACACCTTGTCGTCGAAGTCCTGCTTCGAGTAATGGTGGTTTTGCAGCATGTAGGCCACATGCATGGCCACCTGGCCAAAGTTAGTCTCCGCTTTCGCTGCAGGAATTAGAAGCGCGAGGGCGGTTGCCGCAGCCGCGACGGGGGTGAGTAGGTAGCGAGTCATGGTGGGGGTCGTCCAAATCTATAACGAACCTCGCGGTGCGTTTTGCGTTCAGATTTTGCCTTTTCTGGGTTGAAATGTCCAACTCTTTCCCGTCTTTCGCCATCCCATGCCTGAAATCTCCACCTACACCGGCGGCATCGCCGCAACCAACGGCCACGTCCTCACCCTGCCCGGCGGCACTCTGCTGGTGGACGCCCCAGATGGCATAGGCTCATGGCTTAAGCAGCAAAAAATCAAAGTCGATGCCCTCTTCCTCACCCACCAGCACTTCGACCACGTGCTGGATGCCGCCGCCATCAGGGCCGAGCACGGCTGCCGGGTTTACTCCTTTGCCCCGTATTCCCGCGAGCTGACACTGGAGATCCTCTACGGCGCGGTGACAGGCAGTCCCTTCTCCGTCCCCCCATTTGAGGTGGATGAAGTGATCGAAGGCCAGAGCCAGATCGAAGTCCTCGGCGAAACATGGAAGCTGTATCACGTGCCCGGCCACTCCCCTGACAGCATGTGTTTTCACCTGCCTGCACAAAACCTGCTCTTTGGCGGAGACGTGCTCTTTCTGGACAGCGTCGGACGCACCGATTTTCCCAATGGATCCGGATCGCTGCTGCTCAGCGGCATCATCAAGAAGCTCTTCGTCCTGCCAGATGCCACCCGCGTCTTCCCCGGCCATGGCGATGACACCACCATCGGCCGCGAGAAGCGCGAAAACCCCTACCTCACCTGATGCCGCAGTCTTTCCATGACCTGACCTTTGACCAGCTCCGCGAGCACATCGTGGCCGCGGGTCTGCGTCCGGCGCATGCGGGCACGCTCTGGAACACCCTGCACTTCCGCGCCATGCAGGATCCCCTGGCCCGTGAAGATCTCCCCCCGCCGCTGCGCAGATGGCTGACCCAGGTGCTGGGAGACGGCTCATGGATGCTCGATGCGCCGCCGGTCTCTCTGGACACCCCCAGCAGCGACGGCCTGACGCACAAATTCCTGCTCCGCATGGCGGACGCGCAGGAGATCGAGACCGTCATCATGGGCTACACCGGCCGCCACACGGCGTGCATCAGCACCCAGGCCGGCTGCGCCATGGGCTGCGTCTTTTGCGCCACCGGCCAGATGGGTTTTGTGCGCCACCTCCGCCCCGGGGAGATCGTGGCCCAGGTGCTGCATGCGCAGCGCAGCGTGCGCGCCAAGGGGGAAAAAGGCCTGCGCAACCTTGTCTTCATGGGCATGGGCGAGCCCCTGCACAACTACGACTCCGTGATGACCGCCCTGGACATCATCTGCGACACGCGCGGGCTCAACATCGGCCCCAGCAAGATCAGCGTCTCCACCGTGGGCGTCGTCCCAGGCATCCTGCGCATGGCGGCGGAAAACCGGCCCTACAACCTGGCCGTCAGCCTGCATGCCGCCACGGAGGAGGAGAGAGCCAAGCTCATCCCCGCCAACCAGCGCTGGCCGCTCACCGAGCTCATGGCCGCCTGCCGCAGCTACAATGCTCAGACCGGCCGCCGCATCTTCTTTGCCTGGACCTTGATCGAGGGCGTCAACGACACCCCGGAGCACGCGCGCCGCATCGCGGAGCTGCTGCAGGGACTGGATGCACACATCAATCTCATCCCGCTGAACCGCACCGACGGCTACACCGGCACCGAGAGCAGCGACAGCGCCGCAGACGCCTTTCACCGCATCCTGCAAGACGCCGGATTTCCCTGCACCATCCGGCAAAGGCGTGGCATCGACGTGGCGGCGGGCTGCGGCCAGCTCAAGGCGGCGAAGCGGGAGCGGCGCAAGACCACCGCCTGAGGCCGTCGCCCGATGAACTCCGCATGAAGGCTGCGTGAATTCGTCTTCACAAATCCGGCGCCGCTTGCCGTTGCCTTCCTCATCGGCGTATCATGACGCCGCCATGTCTCCCCGCGTCTTTCTGCTGTATCTCCTCGCCTGTCTGTGGTGCTGCATCGTGCTGAATCTGCGCATGCAGATGGCCGGGCATCACTACTACGCCTTCATGCTGTGGAATCTCTTTCTGGCCGCCATCCCGCTGGGCCTCAGCCTGGGTCTGCGCCGGGTCAGGCGCCCCATCCTGGCACTGCCGCTGCTGGCCGCGTGGCTGCTCTTTTTCCCAAACGCGCCCTACGTCCTCACGGACCTCATGCACCTGAGCGAGCACCCCGGCGGCGTCCCCAAGTGGCTCGATCTCCTCATGCTGCTTTCCTTTGCCCTCGTCTCGCTCGGGCTCGGCTTTCAGTCTCTGCACATCGTGCAGCACTGGTTTGCGCGGCAGTATTCCCATGCCACCGCCTGGTGTGTGAGCATTGGCGCCCTGGGCCTGAGCGGCTTTGGCATTTACCTCGGCCGCTTTGACCGCTGGAACAGCTGGGACCTCCTGCACCGGCCCGCCTCCCTGCTCAGCCGCATCGCCACCTACATTCTTCATCCCATGGCCCACACACGCACCTGGAGCTTCACGCTTGGCTTCGGCACCCTGCTCATCTTCGCCTACCTCTTCTGGTTTTCGTCCGTGCCAACCGCTCAGGACAATCGTAAGCTCGACTAGCCTTGCCCCACTACGATCCCAGCCGCGACCACCTGCTTCTCTTTGATGGCATCTGCCATCTCTGCGATGCCAGCGTGCGCTTCATCGTGAAGCGTGATCTTCAGGCGAAAATCAAATTCGCCCCCATCCAGAGCCCGCTGGGCAGCCAGCTCTATGCGCAGCATGGCCTCGATCCCGCCGCGCCCGACACCATGCTTTTCATCACTCCCCGCGGCGCCTTCAAGGCCAGCGACGCCGCTCTCGAGATCGCCCGCACGCTCGGCGGCCCGTGGAAACTCGCACTCATTTTCAAACTCCTGCCAAGAGCCCTGCGCGACGCCGCTTACGGCTTCATCTCCCGCAATCGCTACCGCTGGTTTGGCAAAGACGAGTCCTGCATGATGCCCACGCCGGAGCTGAAAGCGCGGATGCTGGAATAGTACGATAGGCACTCATGCCTGTCGGTCAGCGCTCTCGCAATCCCCCAAGCCTGCACCCAATTAAAATCTATCGACGCAAGCGTTAGCCTTCTGGGGCTGCACGGCAGGACAGCTTGCAACTGGTGGATTTCAGCGAAGCGATGGTCACCGACAGACAAGAGCGCCCATCGTACTTACTCCTCGCGCACCCCAAACCCCACGTGCTACTTTCCCCGATGCCACAGCCCGCCCCCACCCCGACCTCCACGCGCGAACGACTCGGCTTTGTGCGTGTCGCAGCCGTGTCTCCAGAGCTGGTGCTGGGAGACGTGGCAAAGAACGTGGCCATCCTGGCGCGTGAGGCGCGCGCGGTGGCACAGCGCGGCTGCCGCCTGGCCGTTTTCCCGGAGCTCAGCCTCACCGGCTACTCCTGCGCGGATCTGTTTCATACCAGCGCGCTGCTGGACGCGGCGGTGAGAGGGCTGCATGAGCTGGTGCAGCAGACCCAGGACCTGCCCTGCGTGCTCGTCGTCGGCCTGCCCCTGCGCGTGCGCGACCGCCTGTACAACATGGCCGCCGTGGTGGCCAAGGGCCGCCTGCTCGGCATGGTGCCCAAGACCTTCCTGCCCAACTCCGCCGAGTTCTACGAGCGCCGCTGGTTCTCGCCCGCCCACACGCTGGATGTCGCGACTCTGCGCCTGAATGACGTGGACGTCGCCATCGGTGCAGATCTGCTGTTTGAGGTGCTCGATGTGCCCGGCTTCGTGCTCGGCGTGGAGATCTGCGAGGATCTGTGGACGGTCATCCCGCCCTCCAGCCACCTCGCGCTGGCCGGTGCCACGCTGCTGGCCAATCCCTCCGCCAGCACCGAGGTGCTGGGAAAGGCCCCTTACCGCCGCCATCTCGTGGCACAGCAGGCGGCGCGCTGCCTGGCCGCCTACGTCTATGCCGGCGCAGGTGCCGGTGAGTCCACCACCGACGTGGTCTATTCCGGCCATGGCATCGTGGCGGAAAACGGCGTCATCCTCGGCGAAACCGAACGCTTTGCCTTTGAAACTCGCGCCATCGTCACCGACGTCGATCTCCAGCACCTGGCGCATGACCGGCTGAAAAGTTCCGCCTTCCGTGACGCTGCCGTCAGCAGCGGCTGCCGGCGCGTGACCTTCAGCCTGGGCGCCGCTATGGGCGAGGCAGACACGCTGCGGCGCCCCGTCACAGCGCATCCCTTTGTACCCTCCGCCAAAGTCGATCGCGCAGCCGTGTGCGAGGAGATCTTCGCCATTCAGGCCACCGGCCTCGCACGCCGCCTGAAGCAGGCACGCGCCAAGACCGCCGTGCTTGGCCTCTCGGGCGGGCTTGACTCCACCCTTGCCCTGCTTGTCATGCTGGAGGCCCTCAAGCGCGCCGGCATGCCCCTGAGCGCGGCCCTGACGGTGACCATGCCCGGCTTCGGCACCTCCACACGCACCAAGGGCAATGCCGAAAAGCTCGCCGAGGCGCTCAATGTCGAGATGCGCACCATTTCCATCAATGACGCCGTGCGTCAGCACTTCGCAGACATCGGCCATTCGGAGACCCAGCACGACGCGACCTACGAAAACTCACAAGCCCGCGAGCGCACGCAGATCCTCATGGACCTGGCCAACAAGACCGGCGGCATCGTCGTCGGCACCGGAGATCTCTCCGAGGCGGCGCTGGGCTGGTGCACCTTCAATGGCGACCACATGTCCATGTACCACGTGAACTCCGGTGTGCCGAAGACGCTGGTGCGCTACCTCATCGAGTGGTGTGCGGCAGGCCCCTTTGCAGAGAAGGCGGGCGCCATCCTGCAGGACATCGCCGACACGCCCATCTCCCCCGAACTGCTGCCCCTGGCGGCCGATGAATCCCTGCAGCAGAAGACCGAGGACACCGTCGGTCCGTATGAGCTGCATGACTTCTTCCTCTTTCACTTTGTGCGTCACGGCAGCAGCGCCGAAAAAATCCGCTGGCTGGCCGCGCAGGCCTTCCCCGGCAAATACGACGACGCCACAATCTCCAAGTGGCTCGCGGTTTTCTTCAAACGCTTTGCCCAAAACCAGTTCAAGCGCTCCAGCGTGCCGGACGGCCCCAAGGTCGGCTCCGTGGCCCTCTCCCCGCGCGGCGACTGGCGCATGCCCAGCGATTACGCCGGTGATTTAAACTCCTGACTGCCCCATGCTTCGCCATCTTGCCCTTTCCCTGCTCCTCACGCTCTGCGCCTGCTCCCGCAGCGACAAGCTCATCATCGGCACCGACGCCACCTACCCGCCCTTTGAGTTCGTGGATGCCCAAGGCCAGATCAGCGGAGTGGACATCGAGGTGGGGCGGGAGATCGGCAAGGCCCTGGGCAAGGAGGTGGAGTTCCGCAACATCAACTTCGACGGCCTCATCACCGCGCTGCGCACCGGCTCCGTCGACCTCGTGCTTTCGTCCATGACCGCCACGCCGGAGCGGCGCAAATCCATCGACTTTTCCGAGCCCTACGTGAAAACGGGCCTCGCGATTCTCGCCTCCAAAAACTCCACGGTACAAAGCGCCGCCGACCTGAAGACTCCGGGCCGCAAGATCGTCGTCCGCCTGGGAACCACAGGAGAAAGCTGGGCGCGTGAAAATCTCAAGGAGGCCAAGATCATCGCCCTGGACGCCGATGTCTCCTGCGTGCTGGAGGTGGTGAACGCGAGTGTCGACGCATGGATCTACGATCAGCTCTCCATCATGAACTATCAGAAGAAATACTCTGACAAGACTCGCGCTCTTCTCGCCCCGCTGCGCGAGGAAGTCTGGGCCGTTGGCCTGAAGCAGGGTAATGAAGAGCTCAAAGCCAAGGTCAACGAAGTCGTCTCCCGCATGCAGAGCGACGGCAGCTTCACCCGGCTGGCCGAGCGCTTCATGCGGACGGAAAAAGCCATGATGAACGCGCAGGGCCTGCCGTTTGTCTTTGAGCTGAAGTGATACGGCGCACGCCCGGGCTACAGCCTGGGGCAGCCCACTCAAGGCGGGGCGTTGACGGAGACACCGCCCCCCGGGAATCTGGAGCACCAATCTCCAGATTCGTTCAGCCCTGATCCTCCGCCCCCGACCAACGAACTGGGAAGCTCGTTTTACTTCTTCGCCAGCGACTCCAGGTAGTCGAGCAGGCTGGCGAACTCATGCACGCTGAAGTTCGTCATCAAACCGGGTGGCATGATGGAGATGGGCAGGCGCTGGCGGCTCTTGATGTCCTTCACAGCAAAGGTGAACTCCTGGGAGGCCACATTGCGCAGTTTCACATTGTCGGCGGACTCCAGCGTGATGAAGCCCATCTGCTGCGTGCCGTCATTCAGGGTGATCACCTCGCTGGCAAAGCCCTGCGCGATGGTCTTGTTCGGATCGAGGATGTTTTGGGCCAGCTCAGGGCGCTTGTAGGTCTGCGCGATGTTGCCAAGATACGGCCCCTTCTGCGCTTCGGATTCCTTGGTGGTGTGGCAGGCTACGCAGGTGGCCTTGGTAAAGACCTGCTCGCCGATGGCCACGTCGCCCTTCATCTTGAGCACTGCGGCAATGGCGTCCTCGGGCTTCAGCGCGCCGACCTTCGGCGACTTGTCCTCGCCCTTGGCCACCAGCTTGAGGCTCTTCACGGCATTCTGCGCGGCCTTGGCTGTGGGGGCGTCGGCGGCGGAAACGGCGGCCAGGATTTTTTCGTCCACCGCATGGCTCTTGGTCTTCACGGCGGCATTGATGATCTGCAAACGGCGCTTCGCATCGGCCCATCCGGCATCCAGAGACTTCTGCGACATCTCACGCGCTTCGGGGCTGCCGGTCTTGCGTGCGGCCAGGCTCAGCAGCGCGGCATCCGCCCACGCGCTGGTGGGAGTGCCGGCCTTGGCGGCTTCGGCCTCAAAGGCCTGATGCACGTTCTCCAGCTTCGGTGCCGTGAGGAAGGCCGTCCTGCCCGCCTCCTGCTCCTTGCCTGCACCCTGCTGCGCATCGAGCGCCACCAAAGCATTCAGCGCCGCCGTCCAGGCCTCCGCGCTATCAGTCTTGGCGATGGCTGTCAGCGTATTGGCCAGAGTCGTTGCCGCGCTCTGCGGATCGAGTTCCTTGCTGTTCGCCGCAGCAATCAGCAGCGGAATGCCATCCGCAGGAATCGTCTCCGCCGTGGCGAGTTGCGCAACGGCATCCGGGATCACCTTCGCATCCTGCTTGGCGAGGACGAGGATGCGCTCGAGGGCATCGTTCGACTGGATGCGATTGCGGTTCATCTCCTTCACCAAAAACGCTGCCTCTTCCGGCGAAGCCTTCGCCAGCGCGTCTTTCAGCGCCGCCGCGATCTTCGGCGTCTCGCTCCATGCCTCCGGCTGGTAATACGGCCCACGAGTGTCCGGGCGCGTGCCCCAGGAATCGCCCTTCCATTCGCCTTCATGGAAATGCAGGCGGCAGAGAGCAGAGAGGATGCCTTGGCGAAGTGCGGGATCGGTGGCTTTGGCGAGGCGTTCGATGAGGCCGGTGACGACTTCGGGGGTGTGCACTTTCCTCAAAGCAATCAGCATTTGAGAGCGACTCTCCAGTGATTCAAATGCTCTCTGAACTGCCAGCTCGTAAGTCTTCTGCGTTTTGGCAGTGAAGGCATTTCGGTTGTTAACCGCGTTCTTGCGAAACTGTTCATGCTCGGTGCTCAAAGAGAATTCATCATTGGTTTTGATTTGAGACATCAGCTTAACGAAACCCTCGCTTGGTTCACTCTGAGGTTCATCCAAGCTCTCTTTGGTCAATCGCTGGCCAAGCTCTCGAAACTTTGACAGCTCATTCAATAGATCGGCTGCCGCGTTTGCCGCCGTGTGAGCGACAACAGGATCGCTACTGAGCATTGCGTCAATAACAGCATTCCAAAGAGAGTCTGTGATTGGCTCTAAAAGTGTCAGTGTTGAAGCTGTTCTAAGTGCCGCGACCTGGGATCTTGGGTTTTTGCTCTTGATGCACGATTCCAAAAAGCGCTGCTCAATTTTGGAGATGGTCCACTGTTCGAGGGGTTTGTATTTAGACAGATCTTCGCGCATTCCATACCTGACTCGAACCCATTGCTCAAATTTGGTCCCCGCGGGAAACACGGGAGTGGGATACATTCGTTGAGCCATCCAAGGCGCTAATTCACTTCCTGCATTCAAGGCCACAGGGGGAGCCACGCGCCCCACATCATCTCCCTCGCTTCGAGCAGCACCCAAGGCAGCGATCCGTGCTGTGATGGATTTGCTAGAGTCATTGAAAACATCTGCGGCAACTTTCTGGATCACTTTATTGGGCAATGATTCAGCAAGGTTTCTTCTCATCAATTCCCTCTGCGCATCCATCCTCCGCCGGTTGCTGGGCGACTCCAACTGCTTCACCAGCTCCGCATCACTCGCCTTCGCGAAATCCGGCAGCGGCTCAGGCTTAAATCCTTTCGGGCGCACCTGCACGATGTAGCCCACGTCTGGGCCTTCCCAGTTGAAGGTGGCGCCTTTCCAACTGGCGCAGTAGACGCGGCTGTTGCCGTCCACGTCGGCGTCGGTGGGGCGGGTCATTTTAATGAAGGGTTCGGGCGGGCGGGTTTCTTCAAAGGTCGCGCCTTTGGGTTTCACCTGATGGTGCCAGAGGGCGCCGGTGCCCCAATCGCAGGTGAAGGGGGCGTTGTTCCATTTGCCGAAGCCGGGTTCGTCGATGTAAACGGCACCGCAGCCGCTGCCGCCACCGTATTCGGCGAGGGGCTGGATGCACTCGTCGTTGAAGTTCTTGTAAAGGCGTGGGTAGCCGTGGTCGTCGAGGCCGGTGAAGTGGTGGAAGCGCACGTTCCAGCCGCCGCCGTCGTTGGTGTTGTCGCGGGCGAAGATGTCCATGGTGGGGCTGATGGCGACTTCGAGGATGTTGCGCGTGCCGGTGCTGTAGATTTCCAAACCGGTGCCGTCAGGGCGCACGCGGATGACGCCGCCACCGCGATGCTGCAGGTGCCTGCCATCCGTGCCTTCGGCGTCCATGAAACCGAAGTCGCCCCCTGCGATGTAGAGCCAGCCGTCGATGCCGAGGCTGAGGCCGTTGGTGGTGTGGTCGGCGGGGCGGTCTTTGTAACCAAAGGCGATGTTTTTGACGAGCACCTTCTCCTCATCGGCCACGCCGTCGCCGTCTTTGTCGATGTAGGCGCTTAGGTGCGGCGGATGCACGAGGTAGAGACGGTCCTTGTCCCAGACGAGGCCGCGTGGAGCGTCCACGTCTTTGACGAATTCCTTCACCTCATCGGCGCGGCCATCGCCATCCAGATCCTTGAGGCGCAGGATGCGGCCACGGTGCGCATTGCGGCCGAGGGAGCCGTTGCCATCGCTGCTGACATAGAGCGTGCCGTCGGGTGCGGCGGCGATGAAGACGGGATAGTTCGCCGACTGCGGCGGTGCAAACAGCGAGACCTCGAAGCCCTCGGCCACCTTCACATCCTTCAAGATGGCGGCCTCCTGCTCGGGCGTGAGTTTCACGATCTTGGGGGCCACGTTGCCTGCGTCCTTCAGCGGATCGCTGGCCTTGTCGTATTCCTTCTTCTGCGCCTCGCTGAGCTTCGGTGCCACGGCCTTGATGCCAGGGCCCTGCAGGCGCACCTCGCGGATGCTGGCCCAGCCGCCGCTGGTCTTGCCCAGCGCGTGGATCTTCACAAAGCGGATGCCTTCCACCTTGGCGAACTCGTTGGAGTAAGGCGCGTTCTTCGTGTTGCTGCTGCCATCCACCAGCGTGGTCCAGGCCTTGCCATCGGTGCTGCCTTCGACTTTGAACTGATACACACCGCCGTTTTCCCACACGGTCTGGATGCCGGTGAGCGTCTGCGGCTTTTCGAGCTCAAGCTGGAGCCACTGCGGGTAGCTGGCGTTGCTGGCGCACCAGCGGGTGCTCTCATCGCCATCCACGGCTTTCCATGCGTAGTTGCCCTTGCCGGATTCTTCGCTGCTGGCGCTGGCTTTCACCGGCAGGCCGTCTTTCGGCAGCACGGGCGGCTTGGGAGCTTCCACGGGCTTGGCAGGCACAAAGGTGATCTTGTTCTGTCCCTTGAACGGCGTGAGGTAATCCGGCGTCAGCTTGTCCATGGCCCAGAGCAGGCCACGGGTCACGAGGTCCAGGTAGCGTGCATCCGCCACGGTGTCGTTGTTGTGGCCGATGGTGGTGCTGAAGCTGCGTGCGCCCACTTTTTCATTCGTCCAGGCCACCACGTAGTCCACGTCCTTGCCTTTGACGACCTGCTTGCCCATGGCGAGCGGGTGGCCGTCGAAGATGTTCACGTTGTTGTAGAGCTCCTCTTTGATCGTGGTCCAGTCCGCCAGCGGCTTGGTGATCGGGTGCTCCTTGTCCACAAAGGTGATGGCGATGGGCTCCTGCGGGCCGTGCGAGGCGGACTGGATGCCGAGGTGCTTGAACCACACGTCCGTGCCGGTGCGAAAGCTGTGCATGGCGCAGTGCAGATGCACGGCGGGGATGGTCTGGTGCACATCCAGGATGCGCTTCACCAGCGCCATGTCCTTCACGCCGGCGGCGCATTCGTCGTGGATGATTATGTCGTAGCCCTTGGCCCAGTCCGGATTGTCATACAGCGGCAGCGGCGGCGTCACCGATTTGTCATCTGTCCACACCACATCCACCTGCACATTCGCCCGCGCCTGGATGCCCTGGCTCAGGATCACATGCTGCTTCGCATAGTCATGGCAGCAGCCACCGGCCACGAGCAGGGCCTTGAGAGGCTTGGTTTCAGCATGGCCAAGAATGGCCGTCGAGAGGAGGAGCAGGAGAGCTAGGGGACGCATGGAGAAGAGAGGGAAAGCAATAGCCGCACAAAAGGCGGGGTTTCCATCAGAAAAGTATTGGAAACAAAGTTGACCAGTTGCGCCGCAACTGGGGGTTTTTCCCCGGACCCGTTGCGGCGCAACTGGGCTACTTGCTGCGCGCCATAGTCCAATGGCGAAGCGGCTGCAACACGGGAACGTCTGAGGCGTTATTGGGCGGGGACCTGAAAGTCCTGCCTCACTCCCCTTTAATCTCTGACACCATGCTCCCGCGATGTCTTGCTCTGCTGCTTTCTTGCGCCGTCCTCCCTCTGCAAGGAGAAGACCCGCAGCCCATCTCTGCAGCGCTGGCCGGCGCCTTGCGCACCTCAGGCCTGCCAGCAGGGGCGGACAGTGTGACCGTTCCGTT
The DNA here is from genome assembly GCF_042655725.1 of Prosthecobacter fluviatilis. Lineage (GTDB taxonomy): Bacteria > Verrucomicrobiota > Verrucomicrobiia > Verrucomicrobiales > Verrucomicrobiaceae > Prosthecobacter > Prosthecobacter fluviatilis. Next base: position 146,418 of record NZ_JBHSMQ010000010.1, on the reverse strand, counting down.
TGAGTACAACATCTCTGGATCGTTCACCGTGGAGGTCCTTATCGACGGAAAGCCGATGCGGCTTGTGCTGGATTCGGGCTCCTGCGTCACTGCTTTTTCGCCGGGAACAGCGCAGAAACTGGGGCTCCCGGCCGTAGGAAGAAGTGAATCAGCTACGAGCGCCTCTGGCGAGCGCGTGGCTGGCCAGCGTGTGCTGACCAAGCGCATCAGCATTGGAGATGCATGGACTGAAAATGAGCCCGTGTTCATTTACGACATGCCGCCGGGCATGAATGGACTGCTGGGCGTGAGCACCTTGGCGGACTGGGATGTGCGAATCGATCCTGCAAACAAAAAACTCACCCTCTTCCCCGCTGGCAAAGCACCGCCGCTGGAGGGCGAAACGGTCCTGCCGCTTTCCTGCAAGATGGTCCATCCGCAGGCGGGCATATCCAACCGGCAGGGATATCATAAGATGAACCTCGCCGTGCCGGTGCGGGTGGGCCATCACGAACTCATGGCCACCCCTGACACCGGTCATGGCACCACTTTCCAACTTCCGAGCGTGCTCATGGAAAAAGTGGCCCCCGAAGCACTGAAGAACGCGCTGCCCGGATTGGTCACCGGTTTTTCTATTTCCGGCAAAACGCTGAGCCGGGATGCCAAACTTCCGGAACTGACGTTTGGTCCTGATACTCTGCACGGTTTGAGCACGAATGTCATCAGCCCTCCTCCCGGTTCGGCGGATGAGGACAAGGGAATCGTCGGCCTGAACCTGCTCCGTCACTACGTATTGACTTTTCGTTTCTCCGCAGGTGAACTTCGTCTCAAGCCCCTCGGCACCGTGCAGGAGATCACGCGCTCCTCTACGGCAGGCATCTACATGAATCCTGACTTCAGGATCATCAGCGTCGTGCCAGACGGGCCGGCGGACAAAGCCGGACTGCGTGCCGGAGATGAAATGCAGGAGATCGAGGACCATCCCCTCAAAACCATGACGCGGGAGGAGTTTACCACTTTCAAACGCCTCCCCCCCGGCACTCCTGTCAAGGTGCGGTACCGCCGTGGCGGGCTCAGTCCCGTGGAAACCCACCTGATACTGGTGAAAGAATGAGACCTTCCCATCCAGTTGCGGCGCAACTGGGCTACTTTACTTCCCAAACCGCGCCTTGAGCAGATGACTGGCGAGGATCCACACCTTGTGCAGCTTGCTCAGTCGGCAGCGTTTGGCAAAGACGGGGTAGCGCTCGCGCTTGAGCTTTTCCAGGATGCGCGAGTAGATGGCCCCCATGATCTCTGAGGCGACCATGTTTTTGCGGTCTTCCGGGGGCAGGCACTTCTCGGCGGCGTCGTAGTAGCTGCGCGCACGGGCATACTGAAAGTCCATCATCTTGATGAAGCGCTCGCTCGGGCGGGCGTCGAGGATCTCGCTTTCCAGCACGCCAAACTTCCGCAGCTCGGCCTGCGGCAGGTAGATGCGGCCGGTGTCCTTGGCGTCCTGCCCCACGTCGCGGATGATGTTGGTGAACTGCAGCGCGTAGCCCAGATTGATCGCGTAGTCCTTGGTGGCCGGATTTTGATACCCGAAGATCTCGATGCTCACCAGCCCGACCACGCTGGCGACCTTGTAGCAGTAGGCCAGCAGTTCCTCAAAGGTCTCGTAGCGGGTCTTCGTGATGTCGCTGGCGACGCCGTCGATGATCTCGCACAGCCAGGCACGGGGGAAGCCGTACTTCTCCGGCAGCAGGATCATTTCATCCAGCACGGAATGCCCCGGCGGATTGCCTTCTTCCACGCAGCGCTTCCAGTGAGTGAGCTCTTTCTCCTTGTCCGCCTCGCTGGCATTGGGGTCGTCCGCGATGTCGTCCACCACGCGGCAGAAGGCGTAAAACGCGATCATGTCCCTGCGGCGTTCCTTGGGCAGGCAGGCGAGCGCGAAAGCGAGGTTCGACTTCGCCCGCCGCACGATCTGTTCTGGTGAGAGCGTGCCGCTGGTCATGCGGAGGGGGAACGTGAAAAGCCAAAGCGCAGCATGAGAAGTAGGGCCGTTAGCAATAGCCAGCAATCGAGCATGGCAAGCACCAAAGCGCTCAGGGGCTGCTCGACCATGCGCCAGACGGGCGACCCGGCGCAGCCTGCGCGCCCCATTTCCACTGCGTAAAGCGCGAGAACAAAAATGAAAAGGGAGGTGATGGCGAGCATCAGCAGAGGCAAGACGGCACGCCCCAGGATGCGCAGCGCTGCCGCCCCCTGCTGCCAGAAGGACCCCGGCACCGCCGCCACCGCCACAGGCAGCGCGGCAAAGAGCAGCAGCAGCTCCACCCACCACCAGGCGCCGATGCTCTGCGGGGTGTTCATCTGCCACCAGCGCCAGCTCATCCACAGGAGGTTAAAGCCCGCGAGGCAGCCCACGCCCTGCCAGCGCGCAAAGGCATGCTCCAGCGCAGCGGCGGCATCGCCACCGGGCTCCGGCTTCTTGGGCCTCTCCCAGGCGATGACAAAGCGCACCAGCCACACCTGCGCCCACGCCGCAGCCAGGGCGGCGAAAATGTAACGACACCCAAGTTTCGCCGTTTCCACACCTTCAGCCAGCGCGTGCCGGGCGCTGGCCCCCTCCAGCCCCAGCCAGACAAACCCCGCCAATGTAACGGCCAGCAGGCCAAACTTCTGCTCCGGCCCCGGCCTGCGCTCACCGTAGCGGTAGGGCCAGCGCCAGATGCGGATGGTCAGAAACACCAGCAGCAGCGGCACCCCGCAGGCCTGCGGCCATGGCGGCAGCAGCGCATGCGGCAGCACCGCCATGTGGGCCAGCGCATCGCGCACCAGCGGCAGGAGGATCCCCCGCCAGTCCATCAGCTGGGAGAGCGAATACGGCACATGCCGCGTCTCGGCAAAAGCCGTGGCCAGCAGCATGGCCCCGGCCGTCAGCAGGAGCAGGGCCGGGCGCAGCCGCAGGCAGTCCCAGGCGTCTGACAGATGCCTGCGCAGCGGGTGCCAGCGCAGGTGCAGCACCAGCCCCGTGCCAAAGCCGAGGAGGGCGAGCGTGGTCGATTGCCAGTGGGTCGAATTCAAAGCGGCTGATCAATTCGCGAAAACATCTCGACATGCCAGCGCGTATTCGCTTCTCTCCCTTCCGCCATGAAATCACCCGCCGCATTCCTGCTCGCCTGCCTGTCCTTCTCCTCCGCCGCTCTCGCTGAAAACTGGCCGAGCTGGCGCGGGCCCAACCAGGACGGCTCCAGCGGCGAGACCGGCCTGCCTGCGAAATTCAGCCCCACCGAGGGCGTGCGCTGGGCCGCCGACGTGCCGGGACTCTCCGCCTCCGTCCCCGTCATCTGGGGGGACAATGTCTTCATCACCGCCCCCATCGATGCGGAGAAAAAACTCGTGGGCCTGTGCTATGACAAGCAGACCGGCCGCGAAAAATGGCGCACCACCATCAGCGAAGGCTCGGAGATCCAGTGGGATGACAAGAGCAACCTCGCCAGCCCCTCCGCCGTGACGGATGGCGACCGCGTTTTCTTCCTCTTTGCCAACGCCATCGCCGCCGCGTGCGACTTCGAGGGCAAGATCGTCTGGAAGCGCGACTTCAAGGAAACGCACGGCGCCTTCGCCACACAGTGGACCTACGGCAGCAGCCCCGCGCTGGACGGCGGCAAGCTCTACATCCAGGTGCTGCAGCGCAACGAGGCCTTCAAATTCCAGGACAAGTTTGAAAAAGGCACCGCCGGCAAGGACATGAGCAGCTACATCCTCGCCGTGGACCCCGCCACGGGGAAGGACCTCTGGAAGCACATCCGCCCCAGCAAGGCCAGCACCGAGTCTCTGGAGGCCTTCAGCAGCCCCATCTTCACCACCTACAAAGGCCAGCGCCTCATGCTCATCTCCGGCGGTGACACCCTCACGATCCACGACGCCGCCACCGGCAAGGAGTTCTCCCGCATCGCCACCTGGAACCCGCCCGGTGAAGGCTACAACAAGTTCTTCCGCCTCGTCCCCTCCCCCGTCGTGGGCGAAGGCATGGCCATCGTCTGCGCACCCAAAAACTCCCCCATCTTTGCCATGCCGCTGGATGCCAAAGGCGAGACCAAACCCGTCTGGCAGACCGAGCCCAAGGGCGTGACCAGCGACGTGCCCACCCCCGCCTTCTACAAAGGAAAATTCTACGTCCTCGACGGCGGCAGAAAGACCCTGAGCTGCCTGGAGCCCAAGACCGGCAAAGTCGTGTGGACCGGCGAACTCGGCGGCAAGACCAAGTTTGAAAGCAGCCCCACCGTGGTGGACGACAAAGTCTACTGCATCAACTTCTGGGGCGAAGTCTATGTCGCCAAGGCCAACACCGACCAGTTTGAGCTGCTCGGCATGAACGAAATGGGCAACGGCACCAAGCCCAACGGCAACGCCTCCAGCGTGCGCGCCAGCGTCGCCATCAGCGACGGCTGCCTCTTCATCCGCTCGCAGGACAAGCTGTACTGCATCGGCAAGAAAGTGCAGGCGGCTCCTTGAGTACGAGGAGCCATCCCGCCGAACCAGACTTCGTCCCATGACTGAGCCCGCAAGGAGGTCACTCCTCTACCGTTGCCGGCTGTTATTGAACGTTATTATTTTTTTGGCTGGCTGCGTTCTTTGTCTCATATCTCTTACGCTCCCAACTCGCGGCTCCGGGCCTGGAGCCCCGCTTGAAGGCGTGGCAGAGGGAATACTACTGCTCTCAGGACTCGGACTGCTGCTCATCGGTGGTCTGCTCTTGTTGTTTCGCATGCGCCCTCCAGCCAACGAGTTGCTGGGAGATCAGCTGACGTCAGATCATATCCTGCTTGTTACTCAGCACACCGGCGTGGTTTTTCCACCTGCCGCAAAACTGGTGGGCCTGTGCCTGCAAGACGCCTCTTCTTTGTCGGCAAACGTGGCCTCCAAGTTCGAGCTGCCGGATTCCTGCCGTGACGCATTCATGCAGAACTCCATTTTTTCGGCGGGGCTTGAACGCAGTCCACATTATGAGCTTGGCTCGGCCACGACGTGGTGGCGGCGTGGCCGTCTGGAGTCCCGCATTGATCGTGTGCAGTATCTGCCTAGCGGCACCTATGTCGAATGCAGTGTCGGACTTGAAGACAACTGCACGGTTGTTTATGTCTCATGGGGCTAGCTCAGTCACCTCCTGCATCCTGACAAGAGTGGCATCGCTCCAGGATCAGGATCAAACTGGAATCAAATCAGGATCATGATCCTGAGCCTAGGAAGGAAACAAGTCCCCCAGGGGGGGGAAAAGCATTTCCACTGTCTGCCATGGATGCGCGCAGGAGTTCGCAGGTGAGCTTGGTTGCCCAGATTGCGCCTCCTCCTTCACCGTAAGCGACGCTCCAGGCTCAAATGAGGCTCATGAGCTTCATACTTCCTCTTGGCAGACAGGATTGACGCCAACACCCCGTAGATCATACTCCCTTTTATGCTTTACCGCGCCCTCGCCCTTCTCGTCACCGCCGCCTCCTTGGCCCACGCAGCCCCTGCTGAACACGTCATCCTCATCAGCATCGATGGCTGGGCGCATCAGTACTTTGATGATCCCAAGTGCCACATGCCCACGGTGAAGGCACTGGCGGCCAAGGGCGTGCGGGCGAAGCGTATGGAGTGCTCCTTCCCCACCGTGACCTGGACGAACCACACCACGCTCGTCACCGGTGTGCATCCGGGGAAGCATGGAGTGCTGGCCAACGAGTACTTCGACCGCACCACCCGCAAGAAGGTGCCCCTCATTCCCGACCCGATCTTCAACAAGGACGAGATCGTCAAAACCCCCACCATCTACGACGCGGCCAAGGCCGCCGGCCTGACCACCGCCGGAGTGATCTGGCCCGCCTCACGCGGAGCGAAGACTCTGGACTGGACGGTGCCGGATGTGTTTGAGCAGGAGCTCTTCGAGAAATACGGCACCCCTTCCCTGCTGGAGGAAGCACGCGCCGCTGGCATCCCCATCGAAAAGCAGAACGAGTGGTGCAAGCTGGGAAATCCGGGCAAGGCGCACCGCGACTACATGTACTCGCAGCTCGCGCAGCACATCATCAAAAAGCACAAGCCGAACTTCCTCGCGCTGCATCTCGTCAGCCTCGACTCCTTTGAGCATGCGCATGGCCGTCAGGTCTCGGAGGCCTACTGGGCCGCCAATGATTCCGACAACCGCGTGGCCGACATCGTGCGCGCCACGGAAGAGGCCGGCATACGTGACAAGACGGTCTTCGTCATCACCACTGACCACGGCTTCGTCACCTTCACCAAATCCATCAACGCCAACGCCGCGCTGAAAAAGGACGGCTTTGTCAAAAGCGTGCTGGGCAAGAGCCTCGCGCCCGACTCCCAGGTCTTTGCCATGGCCGAAGGCGGCGCCTGCTTCGTCTATGTGCTGGATGCTGCCAATCGTGACAGCATCCTGAAACAGATCACCCCAACGCTCGGCAAACTGGAAGGTGTGGAAGGCGTCGTCGAGGCGAAGGATTTCGATGCCAAGCTGCACCACATCACCGCCGCCAAAGATGGCCGCGAACCCGACCTCGTGCTGCTGGCAGGTGACGGCTACACCTTCACCGACTCCCTGGCTGACAACGACGTCATCATCCCCAATGATCCGCCCAAAGGCGCGCACGGCCACTTCCAGCTCGACCCCAATCTCTACGGCGGCTTTGTCATCTCCGGCGCCGGTGTGAAGCAGGGCGCGGTGGTCGATGAGATCAAGAACATCGACGTCACCCCCACCATGGCCAAACTCCTCGGCATCCCCTTCCCCGGCGCGGATGGCCGCGTGCTGGACGAGGCACTGGTGAAGTAAGCGCCTTGGCTCATGGACAAGGACCGCCGGGCTCAGTCAAAACAACGCCTGCGCAAGGTGTTGGATGACCGGCCACGACGGATTCAAATGCTGCTGGAACGGGGATTGATCAAAAATGCGTCGGAGATTCCTGCCGATGCCATTCCGATCGATCCTGAGCTTTCGACGAAGGCCACCCTTTGCATCCCGGCTGTTTGCTATCAGGACATCGAGTTTGTCTGCAGCGACTGCGGCAGGCCTGACTTTTGGTCTGCCGGTTCACAGCAGCATTATTTCGAGATTTCCAAAGCCTCCCCCTACCAGCAACCCAAGCGCTGCTACGATTGCCGGCAGAAGAAGCTGGCAAAAAGGCTTCAGGCAAGAGCCGACTCCGGGTACACGCCCTCTTGATCAGACACTTTGTGGTTAAGGTTGATGCGCAGGGCGGAGTGATGAGGGACCAAGATGGTCCCTCTCCTCCAATCCACCCAGAGCCTCCGGCAGGAGTGGGATCATCCTGATCCCAACACACTCCGTGCTCGCACTCAGTTCCGCGCCGGAAAGACGCGGCTTTCTTCTTCGGTGAGGCCACATCCATCGGCGCTGCACCAGGGGATCAAGATGATCCCCCTCCGTTTCCTACAACATTCCCGGCGTGTAGCGCGGGCGGCTGTCCACGCTGGTGCCGATCTGCTGGCGCATGCGGGTGTCATCCAGGGCGCGGTCCACGCAATCCTGCAGCGCGCGGGAGGTCAGGTCCCGCAGCAGGGGCACGGGCGAGCCACTGCCAGGGCGGTAGGCATTGCTCTGGCGCTCGCCTTCATAGACCTTGGTGAAAACGACCCGCCCGGAGGCGGCATCCACCACATTCACACGGATGCGCGCATAGCCATAGGGATGCACCAGAAGCTGCGAGCGCAGATCCTGAATCTCCCCGGTGAGGATAAAGCGGCCCTTCACCTCAGTGGCCAGCATGCCGCGCTCCTCCAAGGCGTAGGCAAAGGCGTTGCGCACCACATCCCTCACAGGCAGGCGTGTCTGGATGGTGTCCACCGAAGGGCCGATGGGCAGCCGCACATGGCCCAGCACCTGGGCCTTCTCACCGCGCTTGTCCTTGAACTCCCCCACGGCGAAGTCGGGGTTTCCCCGCACCATCAGGCCCGGCTGCGGCACATAGTCGAGGCTGACGACCGATGAATTGGAACAGGAAGAGAAGCTGAGGCTGGCTGCGGCTCCGAGGAGAATGGCTGAAAAGCACCGGAAGTTCATCATGGTTATCATTAGAACGCCCTTGGACGCGAATCAATGTGGTAGATTCACCTGGAATCTCAGCGAGGGGAAAAAAACAACCCTGCCGGAACTCGGAGCTCAGGAAAAAAACCCCCAAAACCTGAATCCAATTAACCCGGCAGGGTTGATTTATTGAATATATTCGGAAACAGCTTCGCCATGCAATACCAAAAAGTTTTCCATCGAAAAAAGACGTGCCTTATCCCCCTGCTGGGTATCGGCATTTTAGCCCTGCTGCCTTCGGTGACTCACGCACAACTGGGCCGCGCCGTGCGCCAGGTCATCGTCTCCCAGGCCGCCACCTGGACCTCCAACACTGCCAGCATGCAGTGCTACCAGCGCGCCTCCGCCGGGGCTCCATGGCAGGCCGTGTTTGAGAAACCGGTGCCGGTTTTGCTGGGCAGAAAGGGCCTCGCCTGGGGGCGTGGCGTCTTCAATCCCCCCCAGAACGGCATCCCCCCCAAGGTGGAAAAAGACTGGCGCGCCCCCGCCGGCGTCTTCCAGCTCGGCTCCCTCTTTGGCTACGCCCCCACCCCGCCCGGCGGCGCCCGCTGGCCCTACATCCAGGTCGGCCCCTGGGACGCCTACGTGGACGACTCAACCCTGCCCCAGTATTACAACCGCCACATCCGTATCGATCCCCGCCAGGGCATTCCGCCGTGGTTTGAGAAGCAGAAAATGCGCCTGGGAGACGCCGCCTACAAGTGGATGCTGGAGATCCGCCACAATCAAAATCCCTCCGCCCCCGGCTACGGCAGCGCCATCTTTTTCCATGTGCGACGCGGCCCGGACAAGCCCAGCGCCGGCTGCACCACCATGGCGGAAGGAGACCTTACCCGCCTCCTCCGCTGGCTCGATCCCTCCGCCTCTCCGCATTATGTCCTGCTGCCCAAGGCCGACTACGCCGCCCTGCGTGGGGCTTGGGGACTGCCGTAGGTTGTTCGCAAAGCAAATTAGACCAGTTGCGGCGCAACTGGTCTACTTTACCGCCCCGTGCTCTTGATCGCCTTCTTGAGCCACTCGCCTTCTTCTTTCCATGGCGAGGCATTCCGCAGTTCCGCCACGGTCATGGGCAGACGGGCGCTCCAGTTGCTGTCGGCGGCGATGCCGGGGACGTTGAAGCGGTCTTCCAGGCCGTAGAGGTCCGTGAGCATGAAGGCGGCAAAGCGGGCGTTGCTCGTCAGCAGCGCCTCCAGCAGCGCGTGGCGGATGTGGGCGTCGTATTCCGGCCAGCCTTCGGAGGAAAAGCGCAGTCCGGCGAATTCGGCGAGATCTCCCAGCTCCTTGTTGCCCACGGCCTGCTCGGCTTCATCGCCGCTCATGGCATCGCGGCGGCGGTGCTCCCAGAGCGTTTTCATCGGTTCATGATCGTGCGTGGCGTAGGTGGCAAAGGCGCAGTTGTCATACGTGCTGCCCATGACGACGCGGCCCTGGTCGTTGTGCTCCCACTGGCTGACCTTGAAGCCGGGGATGTCCAGGCTGAGCAGGTGCGGGCGCACATAGTCGGGCACGGTGCCCAGGTCTTCGGCCACCACCTCGGCCTTGCCGGCTGCGGCGTCCAGGATCATGCGCAGGTACTTGTCCCCGTTGGCCAGATTCGCGGCCTTGTGCTCGGGGGTGTCGTCGGCGTTTTCGATGTAGTGCGGCAGGCGGCCGCCGGTGAGGGCCATGGCCTCGTCATCGGTGAGATAGCAGAACTCCGCATTTCGCGTGGGCCGCCACGGAAAGCTGTAGATGCGGTAAAAGCCCAGCACGTGGTCGATGCGGAAGATGTCGAAGATCTCCGTCAGCTTCTGGGTGCGCTGCCGCCACCACTGGAAGCCGCCCTGCCCCATGACGTCCCAGCGGTAATGCGGGATGCCCCAGTTCTGCCCCCAGTGCTGCACAAAGTAGTCGTCCTTGAAATAGGTCTCCGGCGGGGCTCCGCCGCACCATTCCAGGTCAAACTGGTCGGTCTTGAAAAACACATCCGCGCTGCACCAGGAGATGCCAAAGGGGATGTCTCCCATGAGCTTGACGCCCCTGCCATTGGCGTAGGCGCGCAGCTCCCCCCACTGGCTGAAGCACAGCCACTGCACGTAGGCGTGGAAGAGGATGCGGTCGTCGATCGCATCCCCCTGCGCCTCGCGCCAGGCGCGGGCCTTGGCGGCGGTGTTCAGCTCATCGCGCCAGTTCGTCCAGTCCTCGTGCCCGTGCTCCTCCATCAGCACCTTGAAAAGGCAGAAGTCATCCAGCCAGGCCGCCTCCCGCGCGCAGAAGGCTTCAAACTCCGCCATGCGCTCCGCCTGGCTTTCGATCTGGCTGAAGCCGCGGCGCAGCAGGTTGTTTTTCAGCCGCCGCACCTTGGGGTAGTTCACCGAGCCCTGGCGCAGCAGGTCCACGCGCAGGATGCCGGTGACGGTGCTGTAATATTTCTCATCCAGCTCCGGCACCGCTGCCGGGGAGAGATCCAGCGTCAGGTAGTCCAGCGCCACGGAGCTTATGGCATTGTAGGGGCTGCTGTCGCTGCCAGTGGCGTTGATGGGCAGAAACTGCACAAAGCCGAGGCCCGTCTCTGCCGCCCAGTCAATGAGCTGCCGCACGCCGCCGACGTCGCCGATGCCGAGATCCTCAAGGGTACGCAGGGCAAAAACGGGGATCAGAATACCGGCGCGGCGTGGCTGAATGGATGGCATGGGCGGCTGAGGATGACCAGAATGACAATGTTTGGTGGCTGTCTGCTGCGATTTGGGTAACTTCGCAAGCGTATAAGAGCACGATGCGTTCCCAATCCCTCACGTTGCTGCTGTTTTTCTCCATCTCCGCCCTTTCGGCCGCGGAGACGAAAGAGCCACGGGTCATCGATTTCCGAGGGCCGCCGCACAACTACCTGGAATGGAAGCCCAAGGACCGCTTTGCCGAGCTGCAGGAAAAGGCGCAGAAGGGCGAGGTGAAGCTGGACACCTCAAATGACAAGGCCTTCCTCACCAGCCTGCTGCAGGCGCTCGACATCCCCGTCAGCTCGCAGATCATGGTGTTTTCCGCCAGCTCCCTGCAAAGCGAGATCATCAATCCGCGCAATCCGCGCGCGCTCTACTTCAACGAAGACACCTACCTCGGCTGGGTGCCCGGCGGACTGGTGGAGATCATCGCCGCAGACCCGGAAATGGGCCCCATGTTCTACGTCTTTGACCGCCTGCGCCCCGGCGGGCCGGTGCCCAGGGTGACGCGCTCCACCAAGTGCATGAACTGCCACGCCGGCAATGCCACGCGGCGGCTGCCCGGCCTCATCGCCGAGTCCCTGCTGGTCTCCCGCGCAGGCTCCAGCCTGGAGACCTACCGCCGGGATGTGCAGGGGCACCAGATCCCGCTGGAGGACCGCTTTGGCGGCTGGCACCTCACCGGCCAGCACAACATCGCCAACCACAAGGCGAACGTCATGGGCATCCCCAATGCCGGCAAAAACGAGATCACCCCCGTGAATCCCGGGCAGTTCTCCGACCTCAGCCTGCACCTGCTGCCCACCAGCGACATCCTGCCCAACCTGACGAACGAGCACCAGATGGGCTTCGAAAACCGCCTCGTCTATGCCATCTACACCGTGCGCCAGCTCAAGAGCGAGGGCAAAGGCATGCTGGGCGCAGCAGCCAAGGAGGAGATCGAGGAGCGTGCACAGGAGCTCGCACGCTACATCACCTTTGCAGACGAGGCCAAATTCCCCGCCAAAGGCATGGTGGGAGACCCCGCCTATGTGCAGGATTTCCTGCGCGACCGCAAAGTCTCAAAGGCAGGCCTGTCCCTCAAGGATCTCGACCTCAAGACCCGCATGTTCAAGCACCGCTGCAGCTACATGCTCTACACGGACACCTGGAAGCACGCCCCCAAGGAGCTCAAGGAGCGCGTCTATTACCACATGGCCCTCTATCTGCGCGAGCAGCCCGACGCCCAGCACGCCCACATCCCGCCCGCAGAGCGCGCCGCCATCCGCAGCATTCTCAAGGACACCCTGACAGACCTCCCCGTGTGGTGGCGCTAGCGGCGTGCCCGCCGCCAGCACTCAGCGGCCGCCCGGCTGAGGCGGCTCCGGCTTCTTCTCATCCCTGCTCTGCAGCTCAGTCGGCACCTTGCTGCGCCCGGAGGGCACATGGCGCTTTCCATCGGGGGTGACTTTGGTGGCGAGGTGCGCGCCGAAGATCAGGAACCCTCCGCCCAGCACGGCAAACCCCGCGACCCTCAGATTGTGCGGACTGCACAGCCTCACCAGCTGAAACACTGTCGTCTGCACCCAGCGGTACTGCCAGGCCTTCTGCCAGACATCCGCAGGCACCACGCCCTGCACCAGCGGGCGGCCCACCCACCCGGGGCCGAGCACGACCACATTCATGAGCGCCTGCACCGCAGCCTCGGCCTTCCAGTCGCAGGCCTCTTCCGGATGCTCCAGCCGCCGCAGCCAAAACGTGCGGCACTCCGGCGCCAGTTCGCGAAGCGCCAGGCCGCGGGCGATGCCCGCCTGCAGCCTTTCGCACTTGGCCGCATACCCCGGGGTGGCCAGCGCGCCCTCCAGCTTGCGCAGCATGGACTGGGCCACAAAAGGCTGGTGCAGGGCCACCAGCCCCGCCGCCTGGAAGAATACATCCGCCGTGTGTGGAGAGAGCACCTCCGCCAGGCATTCATCCAGCTTTTGCACCAGGAGCACGATGCGGGTGGGATGGCCGGCGCGCTCCAGCTCTGCAAGCGCCTCCAGCGGCAGATCGGTGCACCCGGCCAGCAGCAGCCACTGCAGCAGGCAGGCGGGCGTGTGTGAGCCAAACAGCCCGGCCTCTCCCTGAAAGGCATCCTTGAGAATGCAGTCCAGGGCCTGCGGCGGGATGCCGCACTCCACCACATCTGCGGCGAGCGCCTTCAGCGCCATGGCCACGTCATCGGACGTGCGCTGCCCGTCCAGCAGAGCCCGGTCCAGCGACTCGATGGAGTAGGACCACTCCCGCGGCCAGTCACGCTCAGGCCGCCTCTGCACCGGGGGCTTGGGCGCAGGCGGCTGCAGGTGGTACGGCAGCTCCGGGGCCCTGCCCTCTCCCCAGGAGGGAGAAAGCGGGGGCGGCACGCCGGGTGCCTCCGCCGCCGCAGGCGCAGCCTCCTCCTCTTCCGGCAGCGCTTCCAAATCATCCGCCCCCCAGTCCTCGTCTTCATCTGCTGAGGCAGCACGCCTTTGCAGCCACTGCAGGGCCTGCTCATAGGCCGTGCGGAGCCGCTGAAAGCCCTCCGGGTCCGCATCCGGGCGGTGAACCTTGAGCAGTCTGGCATACGCGCTGCGCACCTGCTTTTCATCCGCAGTGTCAGCACTCAGGCCAAGGATGCTCCAAGGATCAGCCATCATTGTCGCGGAAGAAAGGGGCCATGAAAGTGTCAAGATCCTGCGCCGCAGCGGCGATTTGCTCACGCTCCTGGGTGATGAGGGCCGCCTCAAAGGCTTCGAGAAAGCCCTCCAGCGAGCGCCGCATCTCCCCGGAGAGATCGGCATACAGGCGGTTCGCACGCTCGATGCGCGCACGGTTTTCCGGCAGATCCGCAGGGTTTGTCTTCAGCGGCTGCAGCTTGCGCAGCGCTGCGGCGATCTGCTCCGCGCTCAGGATGCCCGGGCGCTGCTCAAAGACTTTCGTCACCTTTTTCCCGGTTTCCTTGATGGTCACCTCCACCTCGAGGATGCCGTTCATGTCATAGCTGAAGCGCACATCCACCTGGCCTGGATGCTTCTGGCCCGGGCGTGCGCGCAGCCCCTGGATGAGCAGCTTGCCGATGTTGCGGTTGTCCTTCACCAAGCGGCTTTCCCCCTGGTACACCTGCACGGCCAGCTCATCCTGCTCTGGAGTGAGCGTGCTAAAGCACTCGCTGCGGCTGCAGGGCACCATGGTGTTGCGCTCGATGATCGGGGCAAAGAAGCCATTCTCCCGGTGCCCGCGCACCAGCTCCTTGGTCGTTTCAATCCCCAGCGTGTGAGGGCACACGTCCGTGAGCACCAGGTCTTTGACGGCGGAATCCCCCGCCACCAGCGCCTGCTGCACCGCAGCCCCGAGCGCCACGACGCGGTCCGGGTCCAGCGTGCGGGAGGGCTCCATGCCCAGCAGGTCCTTGAGATCTTCATACACCACCGGCATGCGGCTGGCCCCGCCGACCAGCAGCACGGCATCGATCTGTTTGGGAGTGAGCCCCGCATCGCGCATGGCCCGGCGCACCACGGGCCGCAGCCGCGCCGTGATGTCTGCCGTCGCAGTGAGCAGGTCATCCCGCGTGATCGGCGCCTCCTTGCCATGCAGGGTGATCGTGGTGCTGGCCTGCCGGGTCAGCTCGCGCTTCAGCAGCTCCACCCGCTCGCGCCAGCGCCGCGCATCTCCGGCGGGAGGGCTCCACTTGAACTCACGCTCGATCCACCGCGCCAGGGCATCCGTGTAATCCTCCCCGCCCAGCCGGCTCTCACCAGAGGAGGCCTTCACCTCCACCACCCCTTCAAACGACTCCAGCAGCGTCACATCAAACGTACCGCCGCCCAGGTCAAAGACCAGCAGCGTGTTCAGCTCGTCATTGGCACGGTAGCCGTAGGCCAGCGCAGCAGCGGTGGGCTCATTGAGCAGGCGCAGCACTTTCAGCCCGGCGATCGCCGCCGCATCCACCGTGGCCTGCCTCTGCAGATCATGGAAATAGGCGGGCACGGTGATCACTGCCGCGTCCACCGGGGCCTGCAGCTGCGCCTCCGCGATGCGCTTCAGCTCCCGCAGCACCAGCGCGGAGCACTCCACAGGCGACCACTTCCGCCCGCCAAACTCATACGTCGTGTCGGTGCCCATGTCCCGCTTGAAGCATGCCTGCCCGGAGTCCGGCGCAGTCACCAGCCGGTCCTTTGCGGCACGGCCCACCAGCAGCGTGCCGTCCTCCGCTGCGGCCACGACAGAAGGGATCAAATCCTCCCCCAGTTCATTTTTCAATGTCACCGGCTGTCCGTCACGGAGGATGGCCACCAAGCTGTTGGTGGTGCCAAGGTCGATCCCGATCATAGCAGAAGAGGAGGTTGTGATTTGTGGCCTACCGGCTCAGCTCCAGCATGCGCAGGATGGGCTTCTCCGCACGCTTGCGCAGCTCTTCATCCATCTCCACACGCGGCGTCAGGTCGCGCAGGCAGTCGTGCAGCTTTTGCAGCGTGTTCAGCTTCATGTAGCGGCAGTCGGCGCAGGCGCAGTGGCCCGTGGGGCCGGGGATGAATTTCTTGCCCGGCACCTCGCGCTCCAGGCGGTGCAGCATGCCGCTTTCCGTGACGATGATGAACGTGCTCGCGGGACTATTGCGGCAATAGCCGACCATCTTCTCCGTGCTGCACACCTCATCCGCCAGAATGCGCACGGCGTAGGTGCACTCAGGGTGCGCCACCACTTTGGCGTCCGGGTATTCGTCCTTGATCTGCTGGATGCTGTCCCGCGTGAACTCCACATGCACGTAGCAGGCGCCCTTCCACAGGTCCATCTTGCGGCCCGTGCGCTCCATGACCCATGAGCCCAGGTTCTGGTCAGGCACAAAGAGGATCGGGCGATCCTTCGGCGCAGCCTCCACGATCTTGTCCGCGTTGCCGCTGGTGCAGATGCAGTCGCTCAGCGCCTTCACGTGGCCGCTGCAGTTGATGTAGGCGATCACGTAGTAGTTCTTGGCCGCGTTCGCCTTGAGGAAAGCCTCCAGCTGCGGGCCGGGGCAGCTCTGCTCCAGCGAGCAGCCCGCATTCGCATCCGGCAGCACCACGATCTTGCCCGGGTTCACGATCTTGGCCGTCTCCGCCATGAAGTGCACGCCGCAGAAGACGATGACGTCCGCCTCCGTCTCCTTGGCCTTGTAGGCCAGGCCGAGAGAGTCCCCCACAAAGTCGGCGATCTCCTGGATGGCCTTGTCCTGGTAGTTGTGCGCCAGGATCACGGCATTGCGTTCTTTTTTGAGGCGGAGAATTTCTTCGGTAAGGCTGGGGGCGGTGGTGGCGACCATGGAAATGAGATGAAGAAGAGCGTAAAACGGAGCGGAAAGTAAGCAAGAGGGGAGTCGGGGTGGTCAATGGGAGTTCGTCCTCGTTCTCGTGCTCCTACTCGTCCTCGATCATGATACGCCCGCTGAGTGCTGCGGGATCGAGAAGCCGAAAATGGCCAGGTGAGCGTGCCCATTTGTCATTCCGCATTCGACATTCCCCCTTCATCATTCCAAAGTTCCCGCGTGACCCAAAAACAGCCCCACCCGCTCCTCGACCTCGCGCTCACCGTCATCCTACCCTCCATCGCGCTGGAAAAACTCAGCGCCCCGGAGCGGCTCGGGCCGCTGTGGGCGCTGATCGTGGCGCTGCTCCTGCCGCTGGGCTTTGGCATCTGGTGCTTCATGCAGAAGCGCGGGCTGAACTTCTTCTCCGTGCTCGGCCTCGTCGCCGTCATCATCACCGGCGTGCTCGGCCTGTGGAATCTGAACGCCACCTGGTTTGCCGCCAAGGAGGCCATGTTCCCCATCTTCCTCGGCATCGCCTTCCCGCTGAGCCACCGCTGGGGCAAGCCGCTCATCAACGAGATGCTGCTCAACCCGCAGGTCATCAACCAGCCTGCCCTGCATCAGGCGCTGAACACCCCGGAGAAGCACCACCAGTTCGCGCAGCTTCTCAAAAAAGCCTCCTGGGGCATGGCGGGTACCATGCTGCTGTCCTCGGCCATGAACTTCGCCCTCGCCCTCTACCTGCTGGGAGACAAGGCCCCCGGCAGCGAGGAATACACCCAGGCCATCGGCCGCCTGAACTGGAGCGGCTTCCTCGTCATCGGCATCCCGCTCATGGGCGTCACGCTGGCCCTGCTGCTCTGGCTGCTGCGCTCCATCACCGCCCTCACCGGTCTGGAGCGCGACGATCTGCTGAATCAGGGCACCACCGTGCGCAAGCAGGTGAACAACGGCTGATTTCCTTCTTAAAAAACGTTTGCTCAAACCTCCGAGGCCGTTTATAGACTTCGCCCCCGGACTCGCGCGATTAGCTCAGTGGTAGAGCATTACCTTGACATGGTAGGGGTCACAGGTTCGAACCCTGTATCGCGCACCATCTTCGATTGAAGATTTCAGTCCACCTCCCATGAACCAGCAAATTTGGAGTGCGGTCGCGGAGCGAGGAACGAGCGCAGCTACCGCTTTCCGCAGGCCTGCTGACATACGAATGCCAGAAAGCATTCCAAAGCAGACGTTGATCAATTCGCGCAGACCAGTCACCACACGTGCGCCACGAGACGCTCGAAAGCGGCAGCTACACTCGTGCCTCGTTGCGCAGCCGCACTCCAAATCCACTCCCTACCCCACCAGCGGAATCTGCGGCACGGTGATGGTGAACTCCGTCCCCTTCCCCGCCTCACTCGCCACCGCCACGGTCCCTTGATGAGCTTCAACGATGGCCTTTACCAAACTCAGCCCCAGGCCAAGACCGCGCTGCGTGCGGCTTTTGTCGCCACGGTAAAGCCGGTCCCAGATGTGCGGCTGGTCGCTCGTGGGAATGCCCATGCCGCTGTCACGTATCCGCACAGTCACGGCGTTGTCAGCGCAGGCGCAGGCCAGATGCACCGTGCCGCCCTCGGGCGTGTACTTGAGCGCATTGTCGAGCAGATTGGCAAAGGCCTGGCTCAGGCGCGTGGGGTCCACGGAGGCCTGGCAGTCGGGCGCGAAGTCGGTGGTGATGGTGATGTGCTTCTCCTCGCTGATGAGATCGTACAGCTCGATCACCTGCTGAAGCAGCGCTGGGATGGACGTCAGCTCGCGGTGCAGCTTCATCATGCCCGCCTCGGCTTCGCTGATGTCCATCAGCGCCTTGAGCATGGTGAGCACGCGATCGGATTCCTCCACGCAGTCCGCCAGCGCCTCGCGCGCGACGGGATCGGGCGTGGTCTGCACGGCCGCCTCGGCGGTGGCGCGCAGGCGGGTCAGCGGCGTGCGCAAGTCGTGCGCCACATTGTCCAGCGCATGGCGCATGCCCTGGATGAGCGACTGGTTCTTGTCCAGCAGGCGGTTGAACTCGGTGGCCAGCTCCTCCAGCTCTGCTTGGCTCACATGGGCGGTGACGCGGGCGGAAAAGTCCCCGGTGTCTGAAATCGTACGCGCGGTGTCCACCACATCACGCACGGGCTTGGTGGCACGGTGCGCAAAGAACGCACCGCCCAGCACGGCCAGCAGCAGCGTGGGCGTCATCACCAGCAGGAAATTCCGCCGGAAAGGCTGCAGCACGGTCTCACGGCTGTTCGTGCTGCGCCCCACCTGCAGGACGGAGCCGTCATACAGACGCGCAGTCGCCACCGTGAGGTCCCGCTCCTCGTCTTTCGGGATGCGCAGCCAGTCGAGGTTGGAGGCGTCTGCCTGAGACTGAAACGCGCTGGCGTCCGCCGGCAGCCAGTCATTGGGCACGTTGACAAAGACCACACTGCCGAGACTGCCGGTGACGCGCACAAAGAAGGACTTCGACTTGCCTTCGTCTCTGCCGTTGAGCTGCACCAGATTCCGCAGCGCCGGCAGCCCCCCGCTCGCATACACGGCGGCGCATTCCTTCAGCCGTGCCTCGATGACTTCGCGGTCCTTCCTCTCCAGCGCGGAGGCCAGCAGCACGTACAGCAGCCCAAACAGCACGACCGCGCTGAGCGTGAAGATCAGCGCATAGCCGAGCGTCAGCCGCACGGCAAAGCTGCGGCCCCAGGACTTAGGCAGGTTTGAAGACATAGCCGACTCCGCGGATGGTTTGAATGAGCTTCACCTCGAAGTCCTTGTCCAGCTTGGCGCGCAGGCGGTGCACCAGCACGTCCACCACATTCGTCTGCGGATCAAAGCTGTAGTCCCACACATGCTCCAGGATCATCGTCTTGGTGACGACGCGGCCCGGCGTGCGCATCAGCAGCTCCAGCAGGGCAAACTCACGGCTTTGCAGCTCGATGCTCCGCCCCTCCCGCCTCACCTCACGCGACAGCAAATCAAGGGTGACCCCCGCAGCGGTGAGCGTGGTGGGCTCCACCGTATGCGTGGCGCGGCGGATGAGCGCCTGCACCCGCGCGAGCAGTTCTGAAAACGCGAAGGGCTTCGTCAGGTAGTCATCCCCGCCAGCCTGCAGCCCCTTCACGCGGTCATCCACGCTGGCCTTGGCGCTGAGGATCAGCACGGGCGTGTTCACCTTCTCCCGGCGCAGCTGCCGCAGCAGCGAAAGGCCGTCCAGCTTCGGCAGCATCAGGTCCAGCACGATGCAGTCGTACGTCACCGTGCAGGCCAGGTCCAGCCCGCGCTCGCCATCGGTGGCGGCATCCACACCGAAGCCATTTTGCTTCAGCCCGTTGACGATGAACGAGGCGATCTTGCTGTCATCTTCGATCACTAAAATGCGCATGGATGGCTGGGAAGTTCTCATGACTGATTAGCGGTGATGAGAAGGATTGTCCAATGGAGGCGGAAGTAGTTCGGGCAATCCTGCCCGAAGAAGAGCGCCCTCGCTGCGGGCAGGATTGCCCGCGCTACCTTCTGGAAAAAAACCCGCCCCGGCACTTTCGCACCAGGGCGGGCCGCGTTCACACACGATCGCTCGCTCACACATTAGCCCGCCTTGCTTTCATCCACGACGATGAAGCGGGTGCCGCCCTGGCTCCACACCTTCACCAGCGTGACCATGTTCTCCGGCTTGGCACACAGGGCGGTGGCCTGCTCGGCGTCTTTGACGGGATGGCGGTTGATCTCCAGGATCACATCACCCTCACGCAGTCCCGCCTCATAGGCCACGGAGTCCTCGTCCACAGAGGCGACCACGGCCCCCTTGATATGGGAGGGCACCTTGAGCTGCTCACGCGTCGCCTGGTCCAGGTCTGCCACACCCACGCCGTGCAGGGCGTCATCTTTGTTGCCAGCGGCAGGGGTGGCGTCCGCCACCTTGTCTCCGGGCAGCTCCTTGACGGTCACGGTCAGGTTCACCGTCTTGCCATCGCGCAGCACATTCATCGGCACGGCCGCGCCTGGCGTGGTGGAGCCCACCTGCAGCTTCAGGTGCCGGCTGTCCTTCACCGTCTTGCCATTGAATTCAGTGATCACATCACCGCTCTTCACACCCGCCTTGTCAGCAGGGCTGCCAGGATTGACGGCCGAGACGAGGGCGCCCTTGGCTCCGTCCATCTTGAACTGCTGCGCCAGCTGCGGGGTCAGGTCCTGGATGTTCACCCCCAGGAATCCGCGGTCCACACGGCCCGTGTTCACCAGGCTCTCCATCACCCAGCGGGCCAGGTTGGTGGGCACGGCAAAACCGATGCCCTGATTGCCTCCGCTGCGGCTCAGGATGGCAGTGTTCATTCCGATCAGGCGTCCGTCCACATCCACCAGCGCACCGCCGGAGTTGCCCGGATTGATGGCAGCGTCCGTCTGGATGAAGTCCTCATAGTCCAGCCCCAGAGTGGCGCGGCCTTTGGCACTGATGATGCCGGTCGTCACCGTCTGCCCGATGCCAAAGGGATGCCCCACGGCCAGCACCGTCTCTCCCACCTCGATCTTGTCGCTGTCCGCAAAGGTGATGGCAGGCAGGTCCTTGGCCTCGATCTTGACCACGGCCACGTCCGTCTTCGGGTCACGCCCGACCACCTTGCCGCTGAACTCGCGCCCATCGGTCATGGAGACCTTGATCGTGCTGGCGTTTTCCACCACGTGGTTGTTGGTGAGGATGTAGCCGTCCTTGCTCACGATGATGCCGGAGCCAACGCCCTGCTCCTTGGGCATGTGGCGGCGCTGCTGCGGCTGCTGCATTTCATCCGGGAACTGGAATCCCGGGCCAAAGAAGCGGCGCAGGTCCATGCCGCCGGGCAGCTCCATGCGGCTGACCTTGGCCTCGCTGGAGACCGCGATCTTCACCACGCTGGGAGCCACAGCTTTGACGATGGGTGCAAAGCTCGGGTAAGCCCGCCCTGCGGCGGACAGAGGGGCATCGCTGACCTGGATGCTGAGAGGGTCTGATTTGCCGGCAGCCCCGTCTTTCGCAGACGTAAAGGCCATCAGCGAAGCGCTCAGGACGCACACAGAGCCGAGCACGACCGTGCGCTTCCAGAGTGTCTGATTGGAGGATGAGGTTTTCATGGATGTTGTTGGGTTATGGATTGGGGTGGATTGATTTCCGCCCAACAAAAACACCCGCCCCGTGGCCTTTGCGTTACCGGAGCATTACAAGCGTGTAAGGTTTGCTCAGTGGTACGATGGATCGGCTTCGCCAGTCTCGCCAAGCCTCGGCTCTCCTGTCCGTCGATCAGCGCTCACTCAGGCCGCCTTGTCATCGAACTGGCGCAAAGTCCTATCCACCAGTCCCACTGCTTCGCCGAAACACAGGGGGAGCAGGCAGGATGCACCGCTGTGGCAGGTGTGGGTGTCTGCGGACGGGCTGTCCTGCCGTAAAGGAGCAGCGTGAGCGTGGAGTGTCTGCGGTGCCGCTGATCGACGGACAAAAGTGTCCATCGTACTGGCTCACGCCAGAATCTCACTCACCACCCGCGCCTGCGGATTCTCCACCAGCACCTGTTCAGTCCCGTTGCGGCGGTAGCTGAGGTGCTTGGCGTCGAGGCCGAAGAGGTGCAGCAGGGTGGCGTGGTAGTCGTAGTGATTGACGACGTCCTTCACGGCGTGGTGGCCGAAGTCGTCGGTGGCGCCGTGGATGTGGCCGGCCTTGAAGCCGCCACCGGCCACCCACATGCTGAAACCGTAGGTGTTGTGGTCGCGGCCCACGGTGCTGCGGTCCTTGGAGCCGGAGCGATTCTGAATGACGGGCAGTCGGCCCATCTCGCCGCCCCAGTGCACGATGGTGGTGTCCAGCAGTCCACGTTGTTTCAAATCGATGACGAGGGCGGCAGCCCCTTGGTCCACATACTGGCAGGCGGCAGGCAGCGCGGTGCGGATGTTTTGATGATTGTCCCAGGTCTGGTTTCCGGTGAAGAGGGAGACGCAGCGCACACCGCGCTCCACCAGACGGCGGGCGATGAGGCAGCGGGTGCCGAACTCCGCAGCGGCGGGATTGTCCAGGCCGTAGAGCTTCTTGGTGGCGGCGCTTTCCTGATCGATGTCGAGCGCCTCCTTGGCCGCCGTCTGCATGCGCGCGGCGAGTTCAAAGCTCTGAATGCGCGCCTCAAGATCCGCCTCACCAGGGCGCGATTCAAGGTGCTCCCGGTTCAGCCGCTGCACAAAATTGAGGTACCGCGACTGCGCATCGCCCTTGAGGCTGAGCGGCGCGTCGAGATTGGGAATGCGCGGCTCCTTGGGCCGGATGACGGTGCCCTGATACAGCGAGGGCAGCCAGCCGTTGCTCCAGTTGTCCACACCGAGCACGGGCAGGCCGCGCGGGTCGGTGAGCGCCACATACGCGGGCAGGTCCTGATTTTCCGTGCCCAGCCCATAGGTGAGCCAGCTCCCCAGCGTGGGGCGGCCGCCGGTCACCTGGCCGTTGAGCAGCGCATAGATGGACTGCCCGTGGTTGTTCACCCCGGTGTGCATGGAGCGGATGAGCGTCACATCATCGACGATGTTGGAAAAGTGTGGCAGCAGCTCGCTGACATCCATGCCGGACTGGCCATATTTCTTGAATTTCCACGGGCTGCCCAGGCACTCGCGGCTGGCGCCGGCAGCATCGTCGTATTTCACCTCACCGGGGAAATCCTTGCCGTCGTACTTGGTGAGTTCGGGCTTGGGATCAAACAGGTCCATGTGGCTCGGCCCGCCCTGCATGAACATGGAGATCATCGCCTTCGCCTGCCCAAAGCCGTGCGGCATCTTAGGCTTGAGATCGAAATGCTTGGGCCCGATCTGCTCCGGGCTGGCGAGGAGGTTCTGCTCCTTCAGCAGCGTGGCCAGGGCGATGCCGCCAATCCCGTAGGCGGAGCGGTTCAACATGGAGCGGCGTGAGAGCATGACCTACCTACGCAGCGAGTGGGGCGATTCTTCCTGCTATCCCTTCACCACGCTCCGGATCTCTCCCTGCGCCAGCCGCGTCACGATTTCCTCCCCCGGCTTCACCTCAGCAGCGTCCTTGAGCACCTTCCCCTCCGCATTCGTGGCGAAAGAAAAGCCCCGCGCCAGCACAGCCTGCGGGCCGATGTGTTTGAGCAATTCCGCGCGCGACTGCAGCCTGTCCGCCAGGCGGTCCAGCCGATGCTGCAAGCCCTGCTGCAAGCGGCGCCCACTCGTTTCCGCACGGTGCACGGCTTCGGTGAGTTGTACGCGGGGGTGATGCGCGGCCAGGACATGCTGCTTCTGCGTGAGGTCATCCGCCCACGCCTGCAGCCTTTCGCGCAGACTTTCACGCAGGCGCTGCTCTTGCTCGTCCACGCCCTGCTCCGCCTGCTGCAGCAAACGGTCCGGTGCATGCAGCAGCGGGCCTTTGGCCGTCAGCTCGATCACGTGCTGGTGGTGCTCCAGCAGCGTGCCCACCCGCGCCTTCAGCGTGCGGGCGATGCTGTCAAAATGCCGCTGCAGCTCCGCGCTGTCCGGTGCCAGCAGCTCCGCCGCCGCGCTGGGCGTGGGCGCGCGCAGGTCGGCCACAAAATCCGCGATGGTGAAATCAATCTCATGCCCCACGGCGGAGATGACCGGGATGGGACAGGCGGCGATGGCCCGCGCCAGCACCTCCTCATTGAAGCACCACAGGTCCTCCAGGCTGCCACCGCCGCGCCCCACCACAAGGGTGTCCGGCACCGGCAGGCCGAAGTCCTCCGCATCTCCCAGCACCCGCAGCGCACGCACGATCTCCAGCTCCGCCCCCTGCCCCTGCACACGCACGGGAAAGACGAGCACCCGCACCCACGGCGCACGCCGCGTCAGGATGTTGAGCATGTCTTGAATGGCCGCACCTGTGGGCGAGGTCACCAGCGCCACCACGCGTGGAAAGCGCGGGATGGCGCGCTTCCTGTCCCCATCAAACAGCCCCTCCGCATGCAGCCTGCGCTTCAGCGCCTCAAAGCGCTCCTGCAGCGAGCCTTTGCCCTTCGCCTGCACCTGCTTCACCACCATCTGGTACTGACCGCGCGGCTCATACACGCTGATCTCGCCATGCACCTGCATCAGCGCCCCGTCCTGGATGCGCACGCTGCTGCGCGCCGCTGCTCCGCGAAACATCACGCAGCTCAGCTGCGCACCCGCGTCCTTCAGCGTGAAGTACTGGTGCCCGGAGGACTGCAGGCGGTGATTGCTGATCTCCCCCTCCACCCACACGGTGCCGATGCGGCTTTGCAGCACGTCGCGGATTTCGCGCGTGAGCTGGGTCACAGAAAGGACATCAGGGTCTTCGGGCATGGTTGCGATGTCATCGGCTGGGATGAAAGGAAAGTCCAGCCATGCGGGTGGAAATGACGAATGAGTAAATCCGAATGACTAAAGAATGACAAAGCCCGAATCACGAATCCAGCCATGAAGAGAGCCAAAGGCTGAAACAGGCGGCCAGCGCCTTTGCCTTAACTTTCGAGCTTCGGCATTCGGCCTTGTTTCGTCATTCGGATTTACTCATTCGGCATTGCACGACTCTTCCCATCCAGCCCTGACACCCCCTGCCCTCTGTCTTAGAAAACCAGGTGCCACAGCCAGCCGACCATCCCCGACGCCACCGACCACCAGCAGCGCGCCACCTCCATGAAGCCCAGCCCCGGCGCAGGCGACGAGGCAAGAAAGAGCGCGATCAGCAGAAAGGCATTGATCAGAAAGATCAGCATCATCGAGAAAAACTCCCCGTTGCGCTTCAGGTCCCCCTGCTCCGCGATCACCGTCTTCACCGTGTAGGTGGCATGAAAGCACCAGGTCAGCCCCACCAGCGCGTATAGAAAGCGCAGCGGCTTCAGGTGCACCGTCCACTTCCACACGTGCACGGCATGCGACTGCTGCATGTCCAGCGCCAGCCCCACGATGCCAAACACCAGCATGATCACCAGGGTGTAAAACGGGATCAGATACGGAGCCAGGGTGATCCAGGTGTTCGACTTGTCCGTCTCCACATAGCCGCCCTCGGCGCTGACCTTCCAGTCAAAGATGCGCCCCCCAAAAAGCCGCGCCGTCAGGAGGTGGCTGAACTCATGGCCAAACACATACGCCGTCACCGGCCGCACCCCGGCCAGGTAGGCCACGGCCCAGACCACGCCGCCAAAGGTGAAAAAGATGAATTCCTCTGACTTCAGGAAGTCCATGCGCGCCACCGCACGCCACAGCATCATGATCAGCGTGATGGCCGTCACCAGACATGCCGGGGCCAGCACCGCACCACCAATCCAGCGCTTGGTCATCAGCAGCCAGCGATCACGATGCGCATCGTGTCGGTTCTTGATGCCAGCAGGGCGGTTGCGGGTCTCATGAAGATGTCTGCGAACGTTCGCGGTGGACATGGGAATGATGAGTTGTTTAACCTTTCTTAAACATCTTCACAATTTAAATGTGAATATGTGAATAATAATGTGTGTAATTCTCACAACTTCTCACAGGTAATTAACAAAACGGTCAGCACCACAAAGCCAATAGTCACTGCCACCCAGGACTCTCGTTCCGGCCTGCACCACCCGAGAGTCAATAGCCGGGCCGACCACGCACCGAGGTCGCCCAGGCGCTCCCCCAGAAAGCTTTCAGTGAAACGGTTCACTTGCGGAAAATGAAGTACACTGCCCCGCACATGCAGAGCGCCGCCCACACGTAGTCCCACTTGAAGGACTCCTTCATGTAAAAAACCACGAAGGGAATGAAGACCGTCAGCGTGATCACCTCCTGGATGATTTTGAGCTGCGGCAGGCTCAGCGCCGTGCTGCCGATGCGATTGGCCGGCACCTGCAGCATGTATTCAAAGAAAGCGATGCCCCAGCTGATCAGGGCGGCGATGAACCACGGCTTGCTCTTCAAGTCCTTGAGGTGCGCATACCACGCAAACGTCATGAAAATATTCGACCCCACCAGGAGTCCCACCGCTTTGATCACAGGCCAGTTCATGCTTGCATGAGAGCATAGGAAAGCCGGATGCCAAGCACAGGAGGATAGGCCTCCAGCTTATGCTCCATCCCTGCCCTCACGCCCCGCCCGCCAGCGCAGAGCCACGCACCAGCAGGTCCAGGAAGCGCTCTTCAAAGGCCTCATCACTCGTCACCTGCATGAAGTCCACGCTATGGCTGGCGCACTCGCTGGCCAGATTGCCCACGAAGGCGTCAAAAGTCTCCACGTAACGCTGCACATCGCGCTTGGTCAGCCAGAACCGGCGGCGCTCGCCGGTCTCCACCTCGGTCAGTTCCAGCTCCCCCTCGATCTCCGGCTGTCTCTCATCAGGATGCACGATCTGCAAAAAATGGTTCTCTCCTGGCCACGCCGCCACACGCGCCACGGCCTCGGCCGCGCTGCCAATCTCCCGCCCAAAGAAGTCGCTGATGATGAAGATGATGCCGTAGCGCTGCTTGCTGGGGCGGAATTCCTCAAAGCAGCGCTTCATGTCCGTGAGGCCTTCAAATTTCAGCTTCATCACCGCCTGGATCACTTTTTCAATGTTCCCCTGCCCTCGCAGAGGCGGCAGCTCCTGGTGCACACCGCTGCTCATGGAGTACAGGCTCACCCGCTGCTGCGCGCTCAGCGCCAGGTAGGCCAGCGCCACCGCAAAGCGCAGCGCCTGCCGCCGCTTCTCCGGAAACGGCTCCGCCATGGAGGTGCTGGTGTCCAGCATGATGTGCAGGTTCAGCTCCTGCGTCTCCTCGTACAGACGCACAAAGAGCTTGTCCAGCCGCGCATAAAGCCGCCAGTCGATCGCACGGTAGTCCTCCCGTGGCGTGTAATGGCGGTAGTCCTTGAACTCCCGCGTAAAGCCCGTGGCTGAAGTCGACTGCGAACCCCGCCGCATGAGCTGCCGCCGTTTGCGCAGACGCAGCGCCAGCACACGCAGCCGGTCCAGAAAGGAGGCGTCAAAGAGATCTTCGCGTTCGAGGGTGTCGGGCATCGGGTAGTACAGATTGAAAAATCTTAATGAGATATATGCTACACGCTCGCGATTGATGCAAAGACACTCAACCGAATGTGCAGGACAAAAATGCGCAACGCCCACAAAAAAGAATGTCGGCCTGAAACTTGAACAACTGCGCCATGATGGATGCAGCACGCTGCGGCCTCATTATAGAGGCCAGCAATTCCGCCGTCACGTCCTTGCCGCCTATGCAGTTGTCTGGATCATCAAAAGATGCCCCACCAGCCACCACCATGGAGAGCATGGTCCACGGCCACTCGTATCCGCCTGCCCACCCTGCTCCGCACGGCGGGCAGTGTAGTACGGGCATGCCTCATTGGCCCGATCAAAACTTACCTAAATTACAGATCATCTGTGCTGCTCCGAGATTATTCCATATCGCAACGCCCCTCCATCGATAGAGACAAAAACAGCTTGCAATCATTTATTGCGACAGTTAGTCTATTGTTGCTTAGGGCTGCCGGTGAGGATTGGGGTTCGCTCCGCTTCATCCTACGCCCTCCTTTTTCAAAACTTAACCAGAGAAGGGCGTCTGCAAAGACGCCCTTCTCTTTTTTTATGTGGTGCCCCTCGCGAGAATCAATTGCCGTTTGCGATATCGGAACATCGTTCGCCGCATTGCGGTGGCATGAGTTGTTCAGCAGTCATACACCTGATATTTTTCATCCCTCCCTATTCAATCTTCCGGGACTGCTGAAGGAGGCTCAATTTATAGGCGAACAGATTTCACGGCACGCGGCTTGGCAGAAACACATGCAACTGGTCCGGGAGGAAATCGCAGAAAGGTCCTCCAGCTTGGAATCTAACTGCTTAAGCCCGAGACACCGAAAAATGCTATTCCGTATTGGAAGTGCGCAAACGGAGCATTCGGAGGCAACAAATATCACTCGACTGCTATTGCTAGAAGGAATTGACGATCAAATCGAGTCGTTCATAGCGGAAAAAGCTGCACAGATTGATCTGGCGGGATGTGAGAAGAAGAAAACTGATTGTGACATAATATTGAGTCACGCGGCTACGGTGGCATATCGGAGAGGGGGCGTTTCAGTTGGCGAGACTGCACTGCAGCAAGCGTTGAAAGAAGGGGCACCACGCGTTCAGAAGCTATTCGATCTCAAAGAGCATTTCGTGAGTGGCGAGTTCGAATGCATCGTTGGCGTTCAAGGCGTCACTGACCTCCAGCTAACGGAACTAAGAAAAGTATTGGATCACGGCAAGCCCGCTCAATCAGACCGTGTCTATAAAGCGGGAACACACATTCAAGGTCTACCGCCACAGGCGGCGCTTGCTGAGCATCAGCGTTCGGGGTGGCTATGCTGCAAAGTTACTGCAGGGAACGCGACTGAGGCAGTGGAACAACTCCGCGAGAGGACGCGAAACGCATTGAATGTGATGGCGCTTTTTTACCAGTGCCCAGCGAGTTCATTGCATCCAGGAGGTTGGATCATCCAGAATGGAAATGCAATAGCAGTATCTTCCCGCGACGAGACATTGAAAAACCACCACGCCCGCGCCCAGGCTCTGAAGTTATCAGACCTCGCAGTGAAGAGTCTTTCCGGAGTTTCAGAGCCAGCCATATTTGCTGCGCTAGACCTACACAATGCCGCGTTGAGCACATCGGACCACCGCTTTCGTTTGGTCAACCTCTGGTCTGCCCTGGAGTGCCTAACGGCAGTGCTAGAAGGCGATACCATCATCAACCGCGTGCTCCGTGCCGCGCCTCCTCTACTTGCGTGGCGAAACATTGACAAATACATCCGATACCTCTCGATTAGCCTTCATCTTTGGATCAAGTCCAATCCTGATTTGAACACGGCAGATCTGCCCTTCCGTCTTGGTTACAATCAAAAGGTTCCGCCAGAACAGCTTTTAAAAGTACTCACTCTGCCTGATGATTCCCCGGCATTGAAGCAGTTAACGTCATTTACAGGGGGACACCCTCTACTGGTGTTCCGCATGTTCAAAGCATGGAAACAGTTCTCCTCGCCGAAATCCGTGAGGCGCCGGATGGAACAGAGTGAGACGCGGCTCCGCTGGCACCTCTATCGTATCTATCGTGCAAGAAACCTCCTAGTCCATGACGGGATTGCCGCCGCATGTCTCCCCCAACTTGCAGACCATCTTCAACATTATGTCTCTTGGCTCATCGGGCGTATGATCCAAGCACTGGGTCTCGGCATCAATTGGAAACTTCGGGATGCGTGGCACTATTGGTTAAACAAAGCGGATTATGTCCACAGTTCACTCCCCGAGCGCGACGACGAACACCCCCATTTTGAACTTCGAATGGAAGACGTTTTTACCGCCCGGTTGAATGACCCGACGATGACCATCTGGCAAGCCGCCCCTGCCTAGGACATTGGGAAATCATTTGGGGACCGGATGATAAATCGAGACGTCAGCTCTCCTTATCACAAGCCTCCAATGCGAGGTTGCAGGTGAGGATTTCTCCATGCCGTGTGCGCGTTTTGTTGGTAAAAGCTAAGGGCGCTCCGCCGCGCACATTGGGATCCTCACGCCGCCTGCTGCGCGGGTGTCTTCACCTGATCGAGCAGTTTGGTGATGATGTCGTCCACCTTCACCTGACCGGCCTCGCCTTCAAAATTGAGGATGATGCGGTGACGCAGCGCCACGTGGGCGATGGCACGGATGTCATCCGTGGAAACAGCCGTCGCCCCCTGGATGGCAGCCCACACGCGGGCACCACGGATGAGCGACTGCAGGCCGCGCGGGCTTGCGCCGTAGCTGACGTAGCGCTTCACCTCCGGCAGCGCATCCGGCTGCTCGGGGTGGCTGCTGAGCACCAGACGGGAGGCGTAGTGCGCCACGGGATCGGCCACAGGGATCTTGGAAAGCTGCTGCTGCAAAGCGATGAGCTTTGGCCCATCGGTCAGCGTGGCCAGCTTCGGCTCGGTGAAGCCGGTGGTGCGGCGTGAGATCTCCACCAGCGCATCCAGATCTGGAAACGGCACCTTGATCTTGAACATGAAGCGGTCCAGCTGCGCCTCGGGCAGCGGATAGGTGCCTTCCATTTCCATGGGGTTCTGCGTGGCCAGCACGAGGAAGGGCTCGGGCACCGTGTGGCGCTCGCCACCGGTCGTCACGCAGCGCTCCTGCATCACCTCCAGCAGCGCGGCCTGGGTTTTGGGCGTGGCGCGGTTGATCTCATCCACCAGCAGCAGGTTTTTAAACACCGGCCCCTTTTCATAGCGCAGCGTGCGGCGGCCTTTTTCATCCTCGCCCACGATGTGCGTTCCCAGAATGTCCGCCGGCATCAGGTCGGGCGTGCACTGCACACGGCCCGGCTCCAGCCCCACCACCTGCGAGAGCGTGCGCACGAGGTAGGTCTTGCCCAGGCCCGGCACACCCTCCAGCAGCACATGCCCGCCGGAGAAGATGGCCACCAGCACATCGCTGAGCAGTTCATCGTACCCGACGATGGCTTTTTGCATCTCGGCCTTGAGGCTGGTGAACAGGGTGCGGAAGTCTGCGTGGTCGGACATACGGGCGACTCTCGCCAGCGGCTCCGATTGCGCAAGGCATGAAAGTAGTTTGGAGCTTTAGCTCGTTCCGGGAAAGCTCCGCAGGCCCTGAACGAGCTGCTGCGCAGCCGCGAAGCAAACCTCTGGACTACTTTGTCCGGCCTCAGTCCATCTGCACCAAAATCTCACGCGGCTTGGCACCTTCTCCGGGGCCGATGATGCCACGGTCTTCGAGGATGTCGATCATGCGGGCGGCCTTGCCGTAGCCCAGGCGCAGGCGGCGCTGCAGCAGGCTGGTGCTGGCCTTCTTCTCCTGGCGGATCACCTCCAGGCACTTCTCCAGGCACTCCTGCTCTTCAGAACTCACGCCGTCTTCGTCTTCGCCGTCTTCATCACCGAACTCGCCGCTTTCGTCGTCGACTTTGACATCAAAGACCGGCTTGCCCTGCGCCACGCAGTGCTCCACCAGCGCGTGGATTTCATCATCCGTCACCAGTGCGCCCTGGCTGCGAACCGGCTGCGCACCACCGGGAGGCACGTAGAGCATGTCCCCCTTGCCCACCAGATTTTCCGCACCTTTACGGTCCAGGATGACGCGGCTGTCCAGCGCAGAAGAAACCTGGAACGCAATGCGCGTCGGGATGTTCGCCTTGATCACGCCGGTGATCACGTCCGCACGCGGCGTCTGCGTGGCCACGATAAGGTGGATGCCCGCCGCACGCGCCATCTGGGTGATGCGGGCGATGGCCACTTCGATGTCCGCCGGGGCGGTCTGCATCAGGTCTGCCAGCTCGTCCACGATGACCACGATGTAGGGCATCGTGTCCGGAATGACGACTTCCTGCCGGCGTGGCGGCGGTGCCTGGGAATCCCCCAGCCAGGTGCCGCTGGCGTCGCGAAGCTCGTTGTTTTCCGTCTCTCCATCCACCGTGCCGACCTCGGCGGTCTTGGGCTCTGTGTTTTCCTCGGCGGCTTCCTTGGCAAACTCAGCGGAGACACGGGCGTCATCCACGCCAGCCTTCATCTTCGTTTTGGTTGCGGCGGCTGCAGGGGCAACCGTGGCGGCAGCCGCATTGCGCGCAGCACGTGCGGCGTCTGCCTCGGCCTTGCGCTTGATGTTGCGGTTGTTGAAGGCTTCGAAATTCCGGCACCCCTCCTGGGCGAAGATCTGGTAGCGGTTCTCCATCTCCTTCACCACCCAGCGCAGCGCCAGCAGCGCCTTCTTCGGATCGGTGACCACCGGCAGCGCCAGGTGCGGCAGCTCCTCGTAGTTCTGCATTTCCACGACCTTGGGGTCGATCATGATGAACCGCAGCTCATCCGGCGCAAAGCGGCAGATCAGACTGGTCACGATGCTGTTGATGCAAACGCTCTTGCCGCTTCCCGTGGCGCCTGCGACGAGCAGATGCGGCATGGCCGCGAGATCGCCGATGATCGTCTTGCCATACACGTCCTTGCCCAGGGCCACTGGCAGCTTGGACTTGCCGTTCACGAAGACTTCGTCCTCCAGCAGCTCGCGCAGCGGCACGATGGTCTTTTCCGAATTTGCCAGCTCGATGCCCACCGTGTCCTTGCCCGGGATCGGCGCCAGGATGTTGATGCGCTCGGCACGTGTGGCACGGGCGATGTCCGCGTCCAGATTCGCGATGCGGCTCACGCGCAGGCCGTCTACGGGACGCACCTCGTAGCGGGTGATGGCCGGACCGCGGGTGATGTCCCCCGGCTCCACGCTGATTCCAAAGCTGGCCAGCGCCTTGACGATGGTGGCTTGGATGCCAAGCAGCTCGTTCTTGTCCGTGGGCGCGCGCTTGGTGTCCTCTGGCCATTTGAGCAGCTCCATGGAGGGCAGCTTGTAATCCTTGAAGAGCTTGGTCAGATTTCCCAGCGAGCCATGCGGGGCCTGCTCGATCTTCTGTGCGCGCTTCTGCTCCCAGACCTCGGCCAGCTTCGGCTTGTCGCTGCGGTCATCATGCGCGCGTGAAATCGAGGAGTCGATGATCTTCGGCGGCGGCGGGTCAAACTTCAGCGGCAGCTCCATGTTGGTCGCGGTGACAGCAGGCGTATCGCCGCGCAGTTCACCGCCCTTGTCCTTCTTCTTCCGCCTGAGGCCTTCCGGCACAGGCGTCACCGTGCCAGGGACGGTGTTGGCGGCTTCTTCCGCCAGCTTTTCCTCGATCAGGCGCTGCGCCTCGCGCTCCGCCTTCCAGCGCGTGATCTCCAGACGGATGTTGTGCATCACCGTCAGCGGGTGCTGACCGGTCACCAGAAAGAGCCCGCCCATGTACACCGTGCCGAGAAGCAGAGTGGCTCCGACCTTGCCCAGGAGGTTCTTCAGCAGACTACCGCCAATCACAAAGCCCAGACCGCCGGAGCCGCCCAGGGGGGTGAAATGATCCCGCTCACTCAGCAGGTTTTGCACCTCCAGCAGAGCGGCACCGCTGATGATCATGATGGCCACCCCCAGCCAGGCTGCCCGGGTGACCTTGATTTTCGAGTGCAGCTTGCACACGCCGAACCACATCATGCTGCAAGGCAGCAGGTAGGCCGCATAGCCCATCAGCCACAGCATGTGGCCCGCCACCAGCGCCCCGACGCGCCCCACAAAATTGTGCGTCACCTCCCCGGTGGACTCGGAAAGAGCCAAAAAAGACCACGATGGCATGTCCTGAGGGTCATAGGACACCAGCGCCAGCAGCAGCATCACCGCCATCATCAGGAAGCCGATGCCAAAGGCGTCATTCCATGGGCTTTCTTTCTCGTCCGTAGATCGGGCGCGAGGGGGGCGGGCGGCAGAGGCGGCACGGCTCATGACAACAATCTGGTAATTGTGGCAGACGAAATAATTTAAGGCCACCAAAATATTTACCTTGCCTCACTTTTGTGAATCGGCTTCGATTCGTGCCAGGGATGCTGCTTGACCGCAAAATTCCCGCGAACATCTTTGTCCGTCGCTACGTCATACCATCCTCATGAAAAACACCCTCGCCCTCACCCTCGCAGCCGTGCTCGCCCTCGGTGCCTCCGTCACTTCCACCACCAGCGCCCAGGACGCCGGCAAAGTGGATTTTGAAAAGCAGGTCCTCCCCGTCCTCAAGGAAAGCTGCTTCAAGTGCCACGAGAAGGAGCACGAAGACAATGGCAAGATCAAGAAGCCCAAAGGCGGTCTGCGTCTCGACAGCGCTGCAGCCATCATGAAGGGCGGCAAGGAGTACCCTGAGGAAAACGTCGTCGCCGGCAAGCCCGACGCCAGCTGGCTGGTGAAGACCATGACCCTGCCGGACTCTGATGACATGGCCATGCCTCCTGAAGGCAAGGGCGACCGCGTCTCCGCCGCCAACATCGACCTCATCAAGAAGTGGATCACCGAAGGCGCCAGCTTCGGTGCTTGGAAGGGCGTGGAATAATTTCTCAGCACAACATCTCACCACGGAGGGCGGAGCCTTGGGCTCCGCCTTTCTTTTTCCCCCTTCATGAATACCCCTTTCCGTTTCACCACCTGCCGCGCAGGATCTGAAGCAACGCTCAAGCGCGACATCGCCAGCCATTTCGCCGGTGAGCTAACCCCGGCCTTCATGAAGCCGCAGTTCATCACCTGGAAGGTACGCAGCCCCGGCTTCAGCCCGCCCAAAAATCTGAGCCACTTCGCGCGAGTCAGCGGCATCTCCCTTGGCCTCTGCAAAACCATGGCTGAAGCCGTCGAACATGCCCGCAAACTTGGCCCCAGACCTGTGCGCCTCCATGTCTTCCCGCGCGTCACCGATGAGGATGGGGTGAAAGCCGACACCTGGCAGCGCATCGACGCCCTCGCCGCAGAGATCTCTGCCGCACTCGCACAAGCCGGCATTCCGCTCGAAACCCGGCTACCCCTCAGTCATGGCGATTTGATTCTCGACGTCGTCGTTGGCGAAACTCAGGAGGAGCCCTTTTTTCTAGGCTGCCATGAGCACCAGCCCGGCATGCACAGCCAGCCGGGCGGCCTGCCACGCATTGCCCTGCCCTCAGAGGTGCCCTCACGCGCCTGGCTCAAGCTGGAGCAGGCACTCGCCTGGCGCGGCTGGGATCAGCTCGACCTGCGTGGCCAGACGGCGCTCGATCTCGGCTGCGCTCCCGGCGGCGCCACTTACGCGCTGATTCAGCGTGGCATGAGTGTCCTCGGCGTGGATACCGGGGAAATGGACCCTCGCGTGCTGGAGCTTGCCAAGGCCAAAGGCGTGCGGTTCGAGCACTGGCGCACCGCCGCAGGCCGGCTCAACCTCACGGCACTCCCGCAGGAGCCCGCACTGCTGCTCTGCGACATCAATCTGGCGCCACCTGAAATCATTCCCACCCTCTGCCGCATCCAGGATGCAGTGCAGGCACGCCGGCTCATTCTCACCATCAAGCTGAACACCCCTGCCCTCGAAGACCGGGCGCATGAGTTCATCGACACCATCCGCGACTTCGCCCCAGCCCCCGTCTTCGCCACCCAGCTCGCAGGCAACCGCCGCGAAATCTGCGCCACCGCCGGCTGAGCCCGACGACGTTCACTTCTGGCACTTCGGGCAATAATACGTCGCCCGCTGCCCCTGCACGATGCGCTTCACCGGCGTCTCGCACACACGGCAGGGCTCGCCCTCGCGGTCATACACCCGCAGCGTCTGCTTGAAGTAACCCGGCTCGCCGCTCTCGTTTAAAAAATCCCGCAGAGTCGTCCCGCCCATCTGGATCGAGGCCGCCAGCACCTTGCGGATCGCCTGCACCAGCTTGGCCAGACGCGGTTTGGAAACCTTGCCCGCAGGCTGGCGCGGATCAATGCCCGCCATAAAGAGCGCCTCGCTCGCGTAGATGTTGCCCACGCCCACGACCACATGCGCGTCCATGATCACCTGCTTGATCGCCGCTGTCTTTCCGGCACACGCTGCGTGCAGCGTCTCCACCGTAAATTCATCCCCCAGCGGCTCCGGCCCCAGGTCCCGCAGCAGCGGATGCTCCGCCGGATCTCCCTCGATCCACAGCGCCGCGCCAAACCGGCGCGGATCATGCAGCCGCAGCTGCCGGCCATCCTCCATCGTGATCGCCAGATGGTCGTGCTTCTTGAAAGGCGTGTCCGCTGGCAGCACCCGCAGATTCCCCGACATGCCCAGATGCAGCAGCAGCGTGCCCTTGGCCGTGCCAAACAGCATGTACTTCGCCCGCCGCTCCCCGGACTCTATGCGGCAGCCCTCAAGCTCATGAATCTCATCCGGGACCGGCCATCGCATGCGTTTGTCCCGCACCATCACCTCCCGCACCTTCTTGCCAATCACATGCGGCAGCACACCGCGCAGCGTGGTTTCGACTTCGGGGAGTTCGGGCATAAAAAGCCTACTTCCCCTCCAGCGCCTGCTCCAGCGCGCGCCAGGCCAGCATGGCGCACTTCACGCGCTGGGGAAATTTCTGCACGCCTTCGAGGAGGATGAGCTCACCGAGGGCATCCTCATTCGCGGGAGCACCGTCGCCCATCACCACGCGGCGAAAATCCTCACGCACGGCCGCGGCTTCGTCCTTGGACTTGCCCTTGATCTTCTGCGTCATCATCGACGCGCTCGCCTGACTGATGGCGCACCCCTGGCCGGTGAACTTGAGATCTTCGATGCTGCCGTCGTCCTTCACTTTCACCCAAACGTCGATCTCGTCGCCGCAGGAGGGATTGTCCCCATGGGCGTGAAGACAGGGCGGCGGGATTTCACCGCGATTGCGCGGGTTGCGGGAGTGATCCAGGATCACCTGCTGGTAGAGATCGCGAAGGTCGTCGGAAAGCATGGTCGTAGGGGCGGGTCAGGCCGGAGGGCCCGTCTCACGCGAAGAACTTACGCGCGAGGAGCAGTACTTCGACGAGACGATTGATCTCTTCAAGCGTGTTGTAGAAGTAGAAGCTGGCGCGGGTGGTGCCAGGCACCTTGAACCGCTTCATCAGCGGCTGCGTGCAGTGGTGCCCGCCGCGCATGGCCACGCCGTGACTGTTGGCAAACTCCACGAGATCATGCGGGTGGGCAAAGTCCAGGTGGAAGGCCACCAGCGCGCCCCGGTGGCCGTTCTGCGGCCCCAGAATGCGGATGCCAGGGACCTCGCTCATGCGCTGCACAGCGTAATTGGCCAGATTGTGGTCATGGCGCTGGATGCTCTCCAGCCCGATGGCCTGCAGGTAGTCGATCGCCGCACCGAGGCCGATCACACCGGAGATGTCCGGCGTGCCCGCCTCAAACCGGTGGGGCGGCCCCTTGTAGGTGCTGCCTTCCATCGTCACGCTCAGGATCATCTCGCCCCCGCCATGCCAGGGCGGCATGCTTTCCAGCAGGGCCATTCGGCCATAAAGCGCGCCGATGCCCGTGGGGCCGCACATTTTGTGTCCCGAAAAGGCCAGGAAATCGCAGCCGAGATCCTGCACATCGATGGGCATGTGGCCCACGCTCTGCGCACCGTCCAGCAGCGTCACCGCACCCACAGCCTTCGCCTTGGCGATAAGCTCCTTGGCAGGATTGATGGTGCCTAGCGAGTTGGAAACATGCACAAAGGCGAAGAGCTTCACCTGCTCATTCAGCAACGAATCGATGGCCTCAGGGTCGAGCGTGCCGTCGTCCAGCACGGGGATGTGTTTCAGCGTGGCTCCGGTGCGCTGGGCCAGCAGATGCCAGGGCACCAGATTGCTGTGGTGCTCCATGCCCGTGACGAGGATCACATCTCCAGCGCGAAGATTTTGAGTGCCCCAGGTGTTGGCCACGAGATTAATGCCCTCGGTGGTGCCACGCGTGAAAATGATCTCGTCCTCAGACGCCGCGCCGATCAGGCGGGCCACCTTGCCGCGTGTGGCCTCATAGGCCTCGGTGGCGCGGTTGCTCAGCTCGTGCAGGGCACGGTGTACGTTGGCATTGTCACGCTCATAGTAGTGCGTGAGCGTCTGAATGACAGCGCGCGGCTTTTGGCTGCTGGCGGCGCTGTCCAGATACACCAGCGGGTGTCCGTTTACCTGCTGGTCGAGAATGGGAAAATCAGATCGTATGCGGTGCCAGTCCATGTGTGCTGGCGGCACACTTAGCGAGCCGCCATGCGCTGTCCAGCGGCACCCACGGCCGCAGGCTGACGGCCGGCGTAGTGGCCGCGGCTTTCGATCTCACGCGCACGCTCCTGCATGCTGGCAGGCTTGCCGTCTGTGGGCAGTTCATTCTCCCCCAGCCAGTCAAGCATGGCAGAACCGGTCTGATCCAAAAACTTCACCGGATAAAGCAGGGAGGAATTTTTGAATGAATTCCATGTCCGGCTGTTGCTGCAATTGGTGAAGCATACAGAGATCAAAACGAGAAAGCTGGCGCGGGCGAATTTCATGAAAATCGAGTTTTTATCATGCCGGGTTGTTTATGTAAACAACAAGATGTCTAGCGTCTGAAGGCCAGCCTGGAGCCGATGCTGCCTTCTGCGGGCAGGATTTCGTTCCCCTTCTTGTTTTGCACTTCCCTCGCGCGCATTTCCACGGTCTTACCGTCCACCGGACTGCGGCCCTCCTCTTCGGCAAAAAGAAGGGCGTATGGCGCCAGTCTGATCGCAGTACCGATTAGCCCACAGCTGCTCAGTGAGAGCATGGCGGCGCAGGCAAGGATCAGGCGGGATTTCAAGAGCATTAGTTAAAAATTATCACATCTGGCTTTGCGAGTAAACATTTTTGATCCCGATCGGCCAAGAACGAAACTTGCTCTTTCCGCGGCAAGCATTGCTCCGGCCCAGCCGTATTGCATTGCCCTACCGTCTCCAACCGCCATGAAGAAGATACTGCTTCCCCTGCTCCTCGCCCTCACCCTCCCGCTTCAGGCACAGCTCGAATTCAAACGAGGCGACAGCATCGCCATCCTCGGCAATGCGCTGCCAGACCGCTCCCAGTACTCCGGCTGGCTGGAGACCATGCTTACCCAGGCCCATGCAGACAAGGACCTCACCTTTCGCAATCTGGCCTTCTCAGGCGACGAGGTGCAAACCTGGCACCGCATCGACAACTTCGGCACCCGCGACGAATGGCTGGCCAAGGTGAAAGCGGACGTCATCTTCGCCTTCTACGGCTACAACGAGTCCTTCAAAGGCTACGAGGGCATCGAGGAATATAAGAAGAACCTCGCCAAGTTCATCGACGACATCAAGTCGCAGAACTTCAGCGGCAAAGGCGCCCCCCGCATCGTTCTCTTCTCCCCCATCGCCCTGCAAAAGGTGGCCAGCCCCAGCCTCCCGCCGGTGGAGGAAAAGAACACCAACATCCAGAACTACGCCGCCGCCATGAACGAAGTGGCCGCCGCGAAGGGCGTGACGTTTGTGGATCTCTTCCAGCCCAGTGCCAAAGGCCTGCCGGAAGGCTCCACCCTGGACGGTCTCTACATCACCGACAGCGGTGAAAAGGCCATCGCTGCCTCCGCCTTCAAATCCCTCACAGGCAAAGACGCGCCCCAGGTGAATGAAAAGCTGCGCCAGGCCATCATCGACAAAAACTGGGAGTGGCACCAGCGCTACCGCACCGTGGACGGCTACAACGTCTATGGCGGCCGCTCCGGCCTGGCCTACGCCGCAGGCGTGGGCGGCTTCAAGCAGAACGAGCGCACCCCCGAGAAGCCCTACATCTCCAACTACCAGGTCATGATGGAGGAAATGGCCCAGCGCGATGTCAAAACCGCCAACCGCGACCAGCGCGTGCACGCCATCGCCAAGGGCGGCGACCTCGTGGTGAAGGACGACAACCTGCCACCCGTGGAAAAGGTGCCCACCAACATGCCCAACCCCAAGGAGGGCAAGGAATTCAACAAAGTCCCCATGACCGGCATGACCTTCACCCCCGAGGGCCTGGTGGACTTCCCCGATGCCAAGGAGGCGATGAAGAACATCCAGCCCGAGGCGGGGCTGAAGATCACCCTCTTTGCTGATGAAAAGATGTACCCCGAGCTGGTGAACCCCGTGCAGATGGCCTGGGACACCCGCGGCCGCCTGTGGGTCAGCGCCTGGCTGAACTACCCCGAGCGCACCCCCACCAGCACCAAGGGGGACAGCCTGCTCGTCTTTGAAGACACCAACGGCGACGGCACGGCGGACAAGATGACCGAATTTGCCGACAACCTGAACTGCCCCACCGGATTCAATTTCTACAAGGACGGCGTCATCGTCATGCAGTCGCCCAATCTCGTTTATCTCGAAGACACCGACGGCGATGGCAAAAGCGACAAGCGCACCATCCTGCTCATGGGCCTCTGCGCCGCCGACTCCCACCATGAAACCAATGCGCTGAGCTACGACTGCGGTGGCGCGCTCTATCCCAGCGATGGCGTCTTCCACCGTACCCAGGTGGAGACCCTCTACGGCCCCGTGCGCAATACCAACGGCTGCATCTACCGCTTTGACCTGAACCGCCGCACGCTGGAGCGCTTCACCACGGACGCGACGGTGAACCCCCACGGCAAGGTCTGGGACCGCTGGGGCAATGCCTACTTCACCGACGCCACCGGCAATGTGAACACCTTTGCCGAGGCCTCCTCATGCTATCTCCCCCGCGAAGGCGGCGGCAGCGCCAAGCTGCAGGAGTTCTGGAAGCGCCCCGCACGCCCCAGCCCTGGCAACAACATCATCTCCAGCCGCCACTTCCCGGACGACTGGCAGAACAATTTCCTTAACACCAACGTCATCAGCTATCAGGGCATCTGGCGCGTGCCGCTCATGCCAGATGGCGCCGCAATGAAGGGCGAGGTGAGCAATGAGCTCGTCAAAGCAGACCCCGCCGTCTATCCTACCTTCCGCCCCAGCGCCGTGAGCGTGGGCCCGGATGGCGCACTGTATTTCTGCGACTGGTCCAATGCCATCATCGGCCACATGCAGCACCACCTGCGCGACCCCAACCGCGACCACAAGCATGGCCGCATCTACAAGCTGACCTATGAAGGCCGCCCGCTGCTCAAGCCCGCCAAAATCTACGGCGAGAGCATCGAGAACCTCCTCGAAAACCTGAAAGCCTGGGAGGACAATGTGCGCATGCGCACCAAGATCGAGCTGGCCAAGCACGACGCGCAGAAGGTT
This sequence comes from Prosthecobacter fluviatilis, assembly GCF_042655725.1. Taxonomy (GTDB): domain Bacteria; phylum Verrucomicrobiota; class Verrucomicrobiia; order Verrucomicrobiales; family Verrucomicrobiaceae; genus Prosthecobacter; species Prosthecobacter fluviatilis. The sequence goes on along the minus strand of NZ_JBHSMQ010000010.1, from coordinate 105,830 downwards.
GCCACCGCCGCCAAAGCCTGGGCCGCCAAGCTGGACAAGAATGACGCCGAATATGAGCATCATCGCCTCGAAGCCCTGTGGACTCACCAGTGGGTGGACGTCGTGGATGTGGATCTGCTCAAACAGGTGCTCTCCTCCCCCGAGCCGCGCGCCCGTGCTGCGGCCACCCGCGTGCTCTGCTACTGGAAGGACCGCGTGCCCGGCGCACTGGATCTTCTCAAGGTCGCTGTCAACGACCCCGCCATGCCCGTGCGCATGCACGCCGTCCGCGCCCTCAGCTTCTACCAGCCCACCCCGGATGCCGAGAAGGCGCTGGAGATTTCCTATGATGTGCTCAAGCAGCCCACCGACTACTACATCGACCACGTCTTCGGCGAATGCCGCAAGGGCCTGCAGTCCGTGCTCAAGACCAAGGTGCTGCCCAAGGACCCCGCCGCGCTGGCCGAGTTCATCGCCAAGACCACTGACGCCGATCTCAAAGGACTGCCCGATCTGGAGCCCGTGCTCATCGAAAAACTCACCCGTCCCAAACTTGGCGCAGATGTGCGCGCCGCTGCGCTGACAGAGCTGGCCAAAAACTCCGGTGACGACACGCCTGTGGTGCTGGTGAACATGCTCAAGCGCATCGAAGCCGCCGATGGCAGGCTCAACTCCACCGCCGATGATCTTGGCAAGCTCCTGCTGGCCCAGTCTCCCGGCATGCTGGCCCGCCACGGCACGCTCCTCAAGACGCTGGCCAAGGAGGCGAAACTGACCTCGGTCAGGCGCGCCTGCTACGCCGCCTACATCGTCGGCGACAAAACGCCGGACAACCTGTGGAAGAGCGTCGCCGACGCCGGAGAGCGCAACACCATCATCGAGTCCATCGCCCTCATCCCGGCCAACGAGGCCGCTCTGCGTGCCAAGTTCCAGCCGCACCTCACCGCCATGCTCGGAGACGCCTCACTCAGCGCCGCCGGCCGGCGTGCCGTGCTCTCCGCCCTGCCGCTCATGGGCCCCGCCAATGCCGCCGCCAACTTCCAAATTGCCGCCCAGCACCTCATCGATGGCGCGGAACGCAACGCCGCCGCCAAAGCCCTGCTCAAATTCCCCAAGGCCAACTGGGACGCAGCCAAAGCCACCCCCATCACCGATGCCGTGCTGGCCTATGGCAAAAGCGTGAAGCCCGCCGACCGCAGCAAGCCTGAGTACGTCGAGATCATTGCCGCCGCCAAGGAGATGGCCGCGCTGCAGGGAGATGCCTCCAAGGGCATCCTGGCAGAGCTGAAGACCATCAGCGTGGATGTCTTCGTGGTACACACCGTGCACGAGCAGCTGCGCTTTGACACCACCAGGCTCGAAGTCACCGCCGGCAAGCAGTTTGAAGTCATCTTTGAAAACGACGACGTCATGCCGCACAATTTTGTCATCGTCCCGCCCGGCAAGCACATGGAGATCGGCACCGCCGCCATGACCATGACGCCTGACAAGCTGGACAAGCAGGGCCGCGCCTACATGCCCGCCGCCTTTGAAAAAGAGATCCTCGCTGCCACCAAGCTGCTCGAGCCCGGCCAGAAGGAAACCCTCAAGCTCAAAGCCCCGTCACAGCCCGGCGAGTACGAATTCGTCTGCACCTTCCCCGGCCACGCCGTCCTCATGTGGGGCACGCTGAGCGTGGGGAAGTGATCATTGATCGCCTGTTGAAATGACGCCCATGTCAGGAAGAAAACAGCGAAAAGAGTTCACCTCCGCGCAAAAAGCCCAGATCTACAGGCGGGACAGGGCCACATGTGTTCTGTCCGGCAAATCGCTCTGGTCCCTCGACTATGGCGCCTGTCCGTTGGTTGAATGGGATTGGGTGGACCACATCAAACCCGTCTCGCGCGGGGGCAAATCCGAAGTCGAAAACGGAATCTGCTCCTCATACACCTTCAATGTCAAAAAACGCGCCAATGGGGCCGACAAGTTCCATATGCTCGACCTGAACAGGGAGGGCGCCCCATCTCAAACCTTCTATTACTACTTTGGCAGCATCAGTTCGGAGTTGAAGGATCAGTTGATCAGGCTTTCCAAAATCGAACCGGCCGACTGGTACTTCAACAGGGCCGTCAGCCATCTCATGACTGCCTGCGACAAGTCATACACCAGGCCCGGTCACAAACGAAAGCCTGGCTACTACCGCGACTCCGCCCTCAAAAAACTCGAGGAATTCCGAAGCCAGGGCGGCAGCAGGAAATCCCTGGAAAACCGCAATCTGGTTCTCCACCCCGAGTGCGAAGACGTCGAGCTGCTTCTGTCAATGATCGAAGTCCAGACACTGGGCTCGTTCGGCAAAAAATTAAGCCGCCTTAAATCCATCTACATTGAGAATGCCAGAGCCATGGACTCATTCTGGGAGGCGGAAACCATCCGTGACATGAGAGCCCTGGCGGCCAGGATTGCCAGAAACAAGGCGATCACCCCGGCCGTGCTGAAAGCTGTCAAAACGCAGCTCGATTTCCGGGAGAGCGATCCTCGCAGCAAATCACGGACTGCGAGAATCTGAACTCCGATCCGGCATCTGCCCGTTGACCTCAGCTCTCGCGGATCTTCCCGGCCAGCGTATCCAGCGTGCGTTTGAAGTCGTTGGACCCGTTGACGAGGTTCGAGACGACCTTGCACGCATGGATGACGGTGCCGTGGTCGCGGCCACCGAATTCATCACCGATCTGCACCAGCGGAAGCTTGGTCAGGGTGCGCGTCAGATACATGGCCACCTGGCGGGCTTCGGCGATGTTTTTCGGACGTCGAGGGCCGGTGAGGTCGCTCACCCGCAGATCGTAATGCGTGGCGATGATCCGCTGGATGCGGTCCACGGTCACGGTCTTTGACGGATCTTCATCGATCACATCATGAAGCATGGTCGCCAGCGCGGACTCCGTGGGGACGGTGCCTTCGAGGGAGACGTGGGCTGCCACACGCATGAGCGCGCCTTCCAGCTTGCGCACGTTCACACGGATGCGCTGCGCCATGAAGTCGAGGATCCATGGGTCGAGAGAGACATTGAAGTCGCTCTGCTTGCGGCGCAGGATCGCGATGCGGGTTTCAAAGTCCGGCACCTGGATCTGCGTGGCAAGGCCCCATTCAAAGCGCGAGACCAGACGGCTTTCGAGATTTTTGATCTCGCTCGGCGGGCGGTCGCTGGCGAGGACGATCTGCTTCGCGTTGTTGAAAAGTTCGTTGAAGGTGTGGAAGAACTCCTCCTGCGTGCTGTCCTTGCCTTCGAAGAATTGCACATCGTCGATGAGCAGCACATCCACCTTGCGGTATTTCTGGCGGAACTGGCTGAAGGTCTGGCGCTTGATGGCGTCCACGAACTCGTTGGTGAACTGCTCGGAGGTGACGTAGCGCACATTGGCACGTGGTTTGCGAGCCAGCACTTCCTGGCCGATGGCCTGCAGGAGATGAGTCTTGCCAAGGCCGGTGGCGCCGTGGAAAAACAGAGGATTGTAAATGCGGCCCGGCTTTTCAGCCACCGCCTTGGCAACAGCCACGGAGTAGCTGCTGTTGGGGCCGATGACGTAGCTGTCGAAGTTGAACTTGGCGTTCAGACCCGCTTCGCTGAAGAAACGGATCGGAGCCTGGTCGGCTGCATTGACGCGCGCCGCCTTGAGTTCCGGCATGGGCGCATATGAAACAGGCGCCGGTTCCGTGGCCACATGGAATTCGATGACCGCAGCTTTCCCAGTGACCTCGGCCACCGCGTCGGCCACCGCCACCGTGTGATTGCTCTCGATCCAGAGCTGATGGATCGGGTTGGGCACAGTGATGATGAACCTGCCATCATCCGCAAGGCGGCCGGAGGTGCCGCTGAAGCAACGCTGAAAATTGTCACCCCCAAGGCGTTTCACCAGAACTTCGCACACATGATCCCAGACTGTGGGCACAGGTGTGAACAGTTCCGTGGTTGCATGGGAAGCCGAGCCGTTGAGGGAAGTGTGATTCGAGTTTTCATCGTTACGCGCCATGATGATTTTTCTTGGGAAATGAGGTCGGATTAGGTTGGGAGGAGATGTCTGTAGAAGTTTCAATGGGAGGAATCAGGAGGCCATTGAAGTTCTTTTAAAATGACGATGCTTTGTATGACGAAACCGACACACGAAACAAGCTCTTCTTCGATATATTTTTTGAAGTTTTCATTCCGATAAACAAAACATTCAAAATTTATTTGCATCGAATTGTGAAGATCCCCTCCAAGTGGAGTGAACAAGCTGTGAACAGCCTGCGAATAGATGTGTGCAACCAAAACCGGCACGCTAATTGCGCATATCACCTCATCCGGGGAAAAATTTTCCCCGGTCCGTCGGCACCGGCATCAGTGATCCCGCTTCACATGCTCACCCAGCAGGTCGCGGCCAAAGTCGCCGTCAAAGCTGCGCCACACACTGTGCACATGATTGGCGTCGTTCTGGGTGTTGTCATACTCCAGCAGGAAGGTCTTGCCCTGCACGCGGTAGTAATGCGGCTCACCACGCTCCTTGCCACCAGCCCAGGCAAAGTAGATCGGGCCGCTGTTTTTGAACTCAGCACGCGCAGCTTCGGCGATTTCAGGACGCAGCCTCTCGATATACTCTGAGATCAGGCGCGTCAGCATGCCCTTCTGGGCTTCGTTGAGTTCAGAATCTGGCAGCCCTGCCGGAGCCAGCGGGCTTACTTTGTGCTCGGCGGCGGTGATCATCTCCTTCGGGGCTTCCGTGGCGACAAAGGCGGTCTTGAACTGCTCGGGAGTCAGCGACTTGACCAGCTCGCGGCCCAGCTCTTCCTCGACGCCGAGCACGCGCAGCCCGGTAAGCGGTCCCTGGCGGATTTCACCCGGATTGGTTCCCATGAAAGAAGGCGTGGCACGCAGCATCTGACCGTCTTTGATGGTGAAATTCAACGAAAGGTGATGCCCTTCGACACGCCAGCCCCATGCACCCTTGTCGGCGGGTTCGCCAAAGATGGACACAAAGTACTTTTCAGGATCACGCTTCTCACGGACCGCCGCACGCTTGGATGATTCATCCGCCCCCTCCATCTGGTAGAGCACCTCTTCGAGGCTCATGATCGTCACCGCCTTGGCAGTCCCTCTGAAACTCAGTCCGGTGCTCAGCAGCGCATGGGCCAGCAGTCTCTGCTGCGGCGTCATTTCCTTGAGCGGTAGTCCTTTGCGTTCACGCGGAATAAAGTGCCAGTTTTCACGCTCCTCAGCTGCAAACTCAAAGCAGGCCTTCGCCTTTTGCTCTGGATTCAGCGCCGCCAGAAACACCTTGGCGATGGCGGACATCTGCGTTCCCGCATCATGCGCTCCAGCCGTGCGCGGAGTGAAACCTGACATGGCAAGACAGATGCCGAGAAACGGGACGGATAAACGCTGGGCGAGGTGCATAAGGGTGGTGTGAGTCGTCGATATTGGATGGCAGGGCAAGTCGAACGCTCATTCCTGCGGTGGTTTGTCATTCATTGTCATCAATTTTCATGTTGTGAACGCCGAGACATTGACACTTTCCTGCGTGAGGTTGTAGTCTGAGAATTATCGCAAAATACCTATTTCACGCACCACCCGCCAAGCCGATCCGAATTCATGTACTCCAATGAAGCATACCTCCTCGAACAGCTCCTGGAAACCGGCCAGTTGTCCGAGCGTGACATCCAGCAGGCAAAGACAGGTCTGAAACCTGGAGAGAGCGTCGTCGCAGTTTTGGTCAAATCGGGCGCAGTCTCGGATGAGCAGATCGCACGCACCGTAGCCGTCAGCTCCGGCATGGAGTACGTTGATTTGAACGGCTTCGAAGCCCATCCCAGCCTGAAGTCCCTTGTTCCGCTGGACGTGGCGCAGAAATACAAAATCGCGCCTCTGGGAATGAACGGGAGCACCCTCCAGGTCGCGGTGGCAGATCCTTTCGACTTCGAGACACTCGATGCCCTGCCGCACGTGCTGCAGCCGGACATTGAGTACTACTGCTCCACCCCGGCTTTGATCAAGACGGTGCAGTCCAACATCTATGGCAATGACGCCATCCTCGGCATCACCACCAAGGGCGGAGATCCCTCCACCTCTTCTGACGCAGACGCCCCGGTCATCAAGCTGGTGCAGAACCTCCTGATGGAGGCCTTCAAGCAGAAGGCTTCAGACATTCATGTGGAGCCGCTGGAAAAGGACATCCGCATCCGCTACCGCATGGATGGTGTCCTCGTGGACGTGGAGCATCATCCCAAGCGCCTGCACTCGGCGATCATCGGGCGCCTCAAGATCATGACGGGCTCCATGCAGCTGGATGAAAAGCGCATCCCGCAGGACGGCCGTATCCAGATGCATTTCAACGACAAGGAGATCGACATGCGTGTCTCGATCATCCCCACCAACAACGGTGAAAGCGTCGTCATGCGTGTTCTCGACAAGAGCAGCCTCAAGCTTGGCCTCGTGGACCTGGGCTTCCTCAGCGATGACCAGGCCGCCTTCGAGCAGCTCATCACACTGCCGGACGGCATCATTCTCGTCACCGGCCCCACCGGTTCCGGCAAAACGACCACCCTCTACGCCTGCCTCAACTACATCAACCGACCGGACCGCAAGATCATCACCGTTGAGGACCCGGTCGAATACGAACTCGCCGGCATCAACCAGGTGATGGTGAAGGAGGACGTGGGCATGACTTTCGCCGCCGCACTCCGCGCCATGCTGCGTCAGGCGCCCAACATCATCATGCTGGGGGAAATTCGTGACCTTGAGACCGCCTCCATCGCCATCCAGGCATCGCTCACAGGTCACCTTGTTTTCAGTACGCTCCACACCAACGACGCCCCCAGCGCCGTCGCCCGTCTCACAGACATCGGCGTGAAGCCCTTCCTCACCGCCTCCGCAGTGCGTGCCATCGAGGCGCAGCGCCTCGTCCGCAAGCTCTGCCCGGACTGCAAGCAGCCCGGCAAGCTCTCCTCCCACGAGCTGCGCTCCCTCGGCCTCGAAGCCGCCCAGATGGCGGAGTCCACCATCATGAGCTCCGTCGGCTGCTCCAAATGCCGCCAGCGCGGCTTCCGCGGCCGTATGTCCATCGTCGAGATCTTCAAGATCGATGACGAGGTGCGCGGCATGATCAACCAGCAGCTCACCACTCCCCAGCTTCGCAAACGTGCTCGCGAACTGGGCATGCGCACCCTGCGCGAAGACGGCATCCGCAAGGTGCTCTCCGGCCTCACAACCGCCGAGGAAGTGATCGAGGCCACCATGGCAGACGCAGACTGATCTTCACTCCCCGACTTACCAAACGAACTTCATTTCTTACAGACGACTATGACTCCCCATAATGTGGTAGAGATGCTCAAAGGCCGGGGCGTGATCGACAAAGGTCTCGCCTACGACATCGAGCAGGATTCCGTGCAAAACGGCAAAGACATTGTCCAGGTGCTGCTCTCCTACGGCATTTACACCAACGAAGATGAATTCTGGGCTCAGGTGGCGGATGAACTCGGAGCCGATCACTTCGATCTCGACAATTTTGAGCCGCCCCCCTCCGTGGTGGCCTTGATCCCGGCCGGCATGGCGCGTCTCTACGGCGCCTTCCCCATCACCCTCGACGCCCAGGGACTCCATGTGGCATTTACCGACCCGCTCAACCCTCAGCTGGTGGAAGATCTGCGCTTCGGGCTCGAAAAAACCATCGTGCCCGTGGTCGCACGCCGCAGCCAGGTGCTGACTTTGATCGAGAAATACTACGGTGCGGGCGCTCCCAGCATCGAGGAAATCTTCGGCCAGATGGGCAAGGCAGGCAAAGAGGGCGTCACGGCCGAGGCCGAGGCAAACTCCGCCCCCATCGTCAAATTCGTCGACCTGGTGATGCAGCAGGCCATCAAGGAACGGGCCAGCGACATTCACTTCGAGCCCTTCGAGCGCGAGTTCAAAATCCGCTACCGCGTGGACGGTGCGCTCTATGAAATGGCGCCGCCGCCCATTCATCTGGCCACCTCGATCATCTCTCGTATCAAGGTCATGGCGAACATGAACATCGCCGAGCGCCGCATCCCGCAGGACGGACGCATCATGACCAACGTCGGCGGCAAGCCGGTGGACATGCGTGTCAACTCCCTGCCTACTCAGCACGGCGAGTCCGTGGTGCTGCGCGTTCTTGACCGCTCCTCGATCAACATTGAACTCGAAGCCCTGGGCATGCAGCCCTTCCTCCAGGACTACATCGTCGAGACCATCCACAAGCCCAACGGCATCTTCATCGTCACCGGCCCCACCGGAGCCGGCAAGACCACCACGCTCTACGCCTGCCTGCGCCGCATCAACACCATCGACTGCAAGCTGCTCACCGCCGAAGATCCGGTGGAGTATGAGCTCGACGGCGTCATGCAGGTGCCGATCAACGAGTCTGTCGGCCTCACCTTCGCCAAGGCCCTGCGTTCCTTCCTCCGTCAGGATCCGGACCGCATCATGGTGGGAGAAATGCGCGACCTTGAAACCGCCCAGATCGCCATCCAGGCCTCCCTCACCGGACACTTGGTGCTCAGCACCCTGCACACCAACGACTCTGCCGGAGCCGTCACACGCTTGGTGGACATGGGCGTGGAGCCCTTCCTCGTCTCCGCCACCCTCGAAGGCGTCCTCGCCCAGCGCCTTCTGCGCACCATCTGCAAGAGCTGCCGTGCGCCTTACGAGCCCAGCCTCCACATCCTCAATCAGCTCGGCCTCACACCGTCGGACCTCGGCGGAAAACACTTCTACACCGGCTCCGGCTGCTCAGTCTGTGGCAACAGCGGCTACAAAGGCCGAAAGGGCCTCTACGAGCTGCTCGATGTCACCGACCCCATCCGTGAACTCATCACTGGCCGCGCCCCCTCCATCGTGCTGAAGCAGAAGGCCATTGAGCTCGGCATGGTCACCCTCCGTGAAGACGGGCTGCGCAGCATCTACGATGGCGCCACCACCATCGAAGAAGTCCTGAAATACACCTGATGCACGCCCCTCAGGCCGGCGCGGCAGTCCTGTGCCCCACTGTACATTATTTGATGGACAGAACACCCGCCGTCCCGGTATTCTAAAATTACTCTGAACTAACGCCAACGCCGCCACGACAAGCCCCTATGCCCACGTTTCATTACATCGCCCTGGATCAGAACGGACAGGAAACCGCCGGAGATCTTGACGCTGCCTCCGAGGCAGATGCCATCAATCAACTGCGCCAGTCCGGCCTTTATCCGACCAGCGTCGCGGCGGAAGGTCAGGGTCAGGCGGCAGCCATCAAGAAACGCGTCAAATCGACCTCCAAAGGCAAGACAAAGTCCGTCAAAATCGGCGCGAATGCCAAGGTGAAGAGCAAGAGCCTGATGATTTTCACCCGTCAGCTCGCCACCCTCATCGACTCCGGCCTGCCCCTCCTGCGCGGCCTCACCGTGTTGGGCCGTCAGGAGCCCAATCCGATCATGAAGGCGACCATCAACACTTTGGCGGACAACGTGCAGACCGGCAGCACCTTCTCTGAAAGCCTTCAGCAGTACCCTCGCATTTTCAACAAGCTCTACATCAACATGGTGAAGGCTGGCGAGCTCGGTGGTGTGCTCGAGCTCGTGCTCAACCGCCTTGCTGAATACCAGGAAAAGGCCCAGAAGCTCAAAAACAAGATCGTCGCCGCGATGGTTTACCCCATCATCGTGATGTGCATCGCCGCAGCCATCATGGTCTTCCTCATGATGGTCATCGTCCCCCGCTTCGAAGTCATCTTTGAAGACATGCTCGGCAGCAAGGACAAGCTGCCGGAGCTCACCAAGTGGGTCATCGGCTTCAGCCGCAACATGTTCGAATACAAGTGGATCCTCCTTGGCGGTATTGTCGGCACCGTCGCAGGCTGGCGCGTGCTCGCCTCCACCAAAGGCGGCCGTCGCTGGATCGACCGCACCAAGCTCAAGCTGCCTCTCTTCGGCGATGTGCAGCGCAAGACCGCCATCTCCCGTTTCACCCGCACCCTCGGCACCCTGGTGACCTCCGGCGTCCCGATTCTGCAGGCCCTCAACATCACCCGCGACACCGCAGGCAACACCATCGTTTCAGACGCCATCACCAAGGTGCATGACGCTGTGAAGGAAGGTGAGTCCATGGTCGCCCCCCTGGAGTCCAGCGGCGTGTTCCCCCCCATGGTGATCTCCATGGTGGACGTGGGCGAAGAAACCGGCCAGCTCCCGGAGATGCTCCTCAAGATCGCAGACGTTTATGAAGACGAAGTGGACAACTCCGTCTCCGCGCTCACCTCCATGCTTGAGCCGCTCATGATCGTTGTGCTCGCCCTCGTCGTCGGCGTCATCGTCATGGCCCTCTTCCTCCCGCTCATCGACGTGATCAAAAACCTCAGCGGCGGCGCTGGCGGCTAAGGCCAGGCCTGCCCCCGCCCCCGACAACCCCAACCACTCTTGAAGCCATGAAAACAACTCGCTTCGCCTCGCATTCACGTACACGCGCCTTCACCCTGGTGGAGATGCTCATCGTTGTCACCATCATCTCATTGCTCGCAGCCTTGACCCTGGGTGGCTACACCTATGCCATGCGCTCTTCAAAACGGCGCGTCACCACGGGCACGTTTGAGGCCATCAAGCTTGCCCTTGAACGTTACAACACGGAATTCGGCGAGTATCCGCAGCCTGCGGGCAGCAATCAGATGGTGGCATTCCCTCCTGGCGTGGCCACTTACGACACCTCCGGAGCCGCATGCCTCTACCAGGCCCTCACAGGTGACGGATATGACCAGATCAAAGGCGTCACAGGAGCCTCCTCCAGCGCTGCCGGTGGCAGCGCGGGCGGCTCGTCCGATGGAAAAGTGGAAGGCGCAGCCGAAATCAAAAACAAGATGTTCGTCGAAATTCCCCAGACCATCTTCACCCGGAAAGGCGCCACCTACATCCTCATCGACGGATTCGGCCACCCCTTCCAGTACCTGAAAGCCGCAGCGCCAACCGTCGCCACTGGTGCCAGCAATACCAGCAACAATAACACCACCACCCCGACCACCATCAATTCCACCTATGACCTCTGGTCATATTCTGAAGACGAGCAGAACACCACCAAGCAGAGCATCAGCACCCTCACGGACCCCACGGTGTCCGTCAAGTGGATCAAAAATTGGTAAGGGCTGCTCCAGCATCCTCTGAACACGACATTGGCTGCATGTCATCGGGCAAAGTTTGACGGAGTATGCCCATAGGTCTTGCCATAGCCTCCATTCTTGCACTGTTCATCAGCTTCTGGGCTTTGAACATCGCACGCGACCCAAGTGTCTGGCGGCTTTGGTGGATGGACCTGCTGGGCGTGCTTGATGTGGACTCCAACCGCGAGCAGCGGCGCAGCCAGGAGCGGCAGATGTCCTTCATCTGCTTCATCCTCTTCCTTCTCCTGCTCGCCACCGGGCTCAGTGGTGCCTTCTGGACGGTTGACATCGTGCGAGACCACAAGCGTGACAAAACCCGCTTCGAACGCGACGAGGAAAGCTCCAACCGCGAGATCGAAAAGGTGAAAAGCCAGCCCCAGAGAATCACCCGCTGAGCGGCTGGGCAGCCTCAGGCGGGGCTGGATTTTGGTTTGCACGCGGCCCTCATCGCAGCGATGAACCCTCATACCCCTCCAACCCCGACTCCATGAACCGCCAGGAAAACCTCGAAGCCCTCTTTCGCAACGGCAAGACCGTCATTCTCCCCATTGACCACGGTTGCGCCATTCCCGTGCCCGGTCTGGAAAACCCCTTCCAGCTCATCGATGACGTCAATGAGTTCGTCGACGGCTACGTCATGAACCTCGGTGTGGCTCTCCGTGCCGCCGACAGCCTTGCAGGCAAGGGCATCATCCTGCGCACAGACATTTACAATACCCGCACCACGGGCGAAGGCGCTGGCAGCATCGGCGTCTTTGGCGTCGAAGAAGCGGAAATGGTTGGCGCCAACGCCGTCATGAACATGCTCTACCCTGGTTCCGCCTACGAAAAGGCCAACTTCCAGGAATGCGCAGACCTCATCCGTCTCAGCCTGGACACAGACATCCCAGTCATTCTTGAGTCCCTGCCTTACGCCCTCGGTGCCCCTGAAAAATACACGGTGGAAAATGTCAGCTTCGCCGTCCGCCTTGCCGCAGAGCTCGGCTCTGACGTCGTCAAGACCCCCTACCCCACCAACGGCACTGTCGAAGACTTCCGCCGCATCGTGGGGCAGAGCTTTGTGCCCGTCATCATCCTCGGCGGCGCCGCCATGGGAGACGACGCCGGCCTCCTCAAGATGGTGGAAGATGCCATGGACGCCGGAGCCGCAGGCATCGCCATCGGCCGCAACGTCTGGCAGCACAAAAACCCCGCCGCCATCGCCCGCAGCCTTGCCGCCATCGTGCACGAAGACGCCTCCGCGCTCGAAGCCCTGGCCCTGCTGAAAGAACCAGTGCGCTGAGGCAGTTTCGTCTCCCCCCGCCATGAAACGACTGCTTCTTGCCGCCAGCCTGCTCGCCGCCTCTTCTCTCCACGCACAGCAGCTTCAATCTTTTGACATCAAGGCCGACGACTGGGCTGAAGGCGAGCCGCCCAAGGACGTTTTCGTCGTTGATGGCACCATCAAGATCGCCGCACGCGATGGCAACAAGGCCATCGTGGTGGACCCCAACCCGGTCACCGATGCCAGCGCCCAGCTCGCCATCTCCGCCAGTGGCAATGCCAGCATCGAGGCCCGCGTTCTGGCCATCAAGCGCGGCCGCAGCACCCCACGCTTCGGTGTCAGCGTGCATGGCATGAGCGGCCACCGGCTCATGGTCAATCCAGCCAAAAAATCCCTCGACCTGGTCAAAGGCACCGAGACACTGGCCTCCGTCCCATTTGCCTGGACCAGCGAAGCCTGGGTCAGGATCAAACTCGAAGCCAAAAAAGCAGAAGGAGATGCCTGGACCATCACAGGCAAAGCCTGGCCTGCCGATGCCGCCGAACCCGCAGAGCCACTCATAAAGCACCCTGAAAAGAACCTCAAAGGCCAGGGCAAATGCGCCATCTGGGCCACTCCCTTTTCAGGCGAGCCCGTGTTCTTTGACGACATCAAAATCAGCGTCGAAGCAGCCACCGCCGCTCCTTAAGGCGCAGGCGGAGGCTTCACCGTGATGCTCGCAGGCAGGGCTGCCGTGGCCTCCTTGCCGCTCAGCGTTTCAAACCGGGTCAGCTTCGCAAACATGAACCCGACAAAAACGCTCGCATTCATCTCGATGGGGATGCGCAGCTCGTCGTCAGACACCCAGATGGTCGCCGTTTTCATTTTTTTGTAGGCGCTCAGGGCCAGCGTGGTGCGGTCTATTTTCCGGATCTTCAGCCCCAGCTTGATGCAGGGCCTCTTCTGCCCGCCGTACGTGATGCTCTCACGCCCCTGCACCTCAAACGTCGTCAGATAGGGCGTGTCCCACGGCTGCACCACCCGGGTGATCTTCTGCCCGTCCTTCAGCTCCTGGCTGCGCACATACAGGATCACCGAGAGGATGTCATCCATCGGACCAAAGGGACACACCGCCGTTGACGTGCCCGGCGTCCCCTTCACCGGCCGCACCTCGGTCTCTGTGATGACCCTCTGCCGCTCAAACGACACCCGGTAGCGGCACGTCTCTGCGCTGTCTGTCTCCTGGTGCTGCAGGTAGTGCGCCCGCAGATCTCCCCGGTGCATGATGGAGGTCATCTCACAGTCATACTTCCACAGCGCACGCGCCAGCCCGGTGCTCGCCGCCCCCGCATCAGCGCGCCAGAAATTTCCAGCCTCACGCACGGTCAGCGTGGCCTGGCCCGCCGTCATCACATGGCTCCAGCCCACATCAAAGGTCAGCTTGCAGGGCGGCACCTTGCGCTGTGTTCCGGCAGTGCCGGGCGTGAGTTCCTTGACCCACTCAGGTGTCTGGCCGCAGGTCGCGGAATGGCTCAATACACCGAAAAGAAAGAGCATCAGGTGGCGCATGCCCCCATTATTCCCCCGATTTTCCCTTTTGCCAGCCTGTGTCTTTTCCGCCACAGTCCCCCTCATATGCACGATCCCCGTATTGACGCCCTCTCCCGCCAGCTCGTCCGCTACTCCACCAAGGTCAAAAAAGGCGACCTCGTCTGGATCGACCTCTTCGACGTGCCCAACACCGTGGGCCAGAGCCTCATCCGCGAAGTCGTCGCCGCAGGCGGCATGCCCATGGTCCGTATCAATGACGCCGTCATCACCCGCGAGCAGATGATCCACGCCAGCGCAAAGCAGTACGACATCATCGCCGAAAACAACCTCGCGCTGATGAAGCAGACGGACTGCTACATCGCCGTGCGCGGCAGCCACAACATCACCGAGGCCGCAGACGTCCCTGCCGAGCAGATGAAGATGGTCATGGCCAAGCTCCGCCCCGTGCAGAACGAGCGTGTGAACAACAGCCGCTGGGTCGTCCTCCGCTGGCCCACCGCCTCCATGGCCCAGCAGGCTGGCATGAGCACCCAGGCCTTTGAAGACTTCTTCTTCCGCGTCTGCCTGCTCGACTACGCCGCCCTGATCCCTGCCATGAACGCTTTGAAAAAGCTCATGGACAAGGCCAGGGACGTCCACATCACCGGCCCGGGCACCGACCTCCGCTTCAGCCTCAAGGGTCTCAAAGGCATCGTCTGCGGCGGCGGCCACAACATCCCCGACGGCGAAGTCTTCTCCGCCCCGGTGAAAGACAGCGTCGAAGGCGTCATCAGCTACAATGCTCCCACCATCTACCAGGGCATCGCCTTTGACAGCGTGAAGCTCGAGTTCAGCAAAGGCAAAATCGTCAACGCCACCGCCAACAACACCGCCGCCATCAACAAGATCCTCGACAGCGACGAAGGCGCCCGCTACATCGGCGAATTCGCCATCGGCTTCAATCGTGAGATCAAAGAGCCCATGCGCGACATCCTCTTCGACGAAAAGATCGCCGGCAGCTTCCACTTCACCCCCGGCCAGGCCTACGAAGGCGTCGCCGACAACGGCAACCGCAGCCAGGTGCACTGGGATCTCGTCAACATCCAGCGCCCCGAATACGGTGGCGGCGAAATCCGCTTCGACGGCAAGCTCATCCGCAAGGACGGCAAATTCGTCGTGCCTGAGCTCAAGCCGCTGAACTACTAAAGTTGCCCAGTTGCGCCGCAACTGGTCTGAAGACACTCCAGTAGCAGCTCAACTGGCCTGCATGATCGGCGGCTGAAAGTTCAGCAGCTCGATCTCCACCGCATGCTTCCTGTCCGGCAGCAGCTCCACCAGGCTGATGCTGCCGTACTCGATGTTAAAGTGCGCCAGGTGCGCCAGCGGCACCTCCAGCAGCAGCGCCAGGATCACGCGGATGATCCCGCCGTGGCAGTACACCGCCACCTTCCCGTGCGGATGCGCATGAATGATCTGCAGCATGCTCTCGCGCACGCGCGCCTTCAGGCTTTCGATGTTCTCGCCATTCGGCAGGCCGTTGCTCTCGATGATCTCCAGCCAGTCAAAGGCGCTCATCCCAAACTTCGTCTGCACCTCGTCCCAGCGGTTTCCCGTCCAGTCGCCAAAGTCCATCTCTCGCAGCCCAGTCAGGATCTGCGGCTCCAGCCCGCGCTGTGCGGCCAGCGGCGCCAGCGTCTGCTGCACGCGCAGCATCGGGCTGGCATACAGCGCGTCCAGCTTCGTGTCCTTCAGCCACTCCGCCGCCGCCTCCCCCATCTTCAGGCCGCGCGGAGACAGCGCCATGTCGATTCGCGATCCACCAAACACCTTGTGGTACTTCTCCTCCACCTCTCCGTGGCGGATGAGGTAGATCTGCATGGGATGACCGGGGAGATGAGATTTCACGGCTGGAATAAAGTGAGTGGAGTGAAAAGACAGAAGGCAGCGCCTTCACGCTGCCTTCCGATGGAGTTGATGAAGACGCTGAGGCTTAGACCGTGCCAAAGATCGTCTTGCCCGTGCTCAGCAGGTCGTCACAGGCTTCCTTCATGCGGTCGCAGAGGCCCTGCTCGCCCTTCTTGAGGTAGCTGCGGGGGTCATAGGCTTTCTTGTCGCCCACTTCGCCGTCGATCTTGAGCACGCCGTCGTAGTTCTTCATCATGTGGCCCACGATCGGGCGCGTGAAGGCATACTGGGTGTCGGTGTCGATGTTCATCTTGATGACGCCGTAGCCCAGCGTCTCGCGGATTTCTTCCAGCGGAGTACCGGAGCCGCCGTGGAAGACCAGGTCCATCTCGGCTGCCGCGCCGTACTTGGCGGTCACTGCGGCCTGGCCGTCGCGCAGGATGGTGGGCTTCAGCTTCACCGCGCCGGGCTTGTAGGCGCCGTGCACGTTGCCAAAGGTCGCGGCAAACATGAAGCGGCCGATGCCGTTGAGCGTCTCATACACCGTCAGCATGTCTTCAGGGGTGGTGTACAGCTTGTCATTGGCCACACCGGAGGTGTCATGGCCGTCTTCCTCGCCGCCGACCACGCCGGCTTCGATTTCGAGGATGATGTCCAGCTCGGCACACTGCTGCAGCAGTTCCTTGGACACACGCATGTTTTCTTCCAGCGGCAGCTCGGAGCCGTCAAACATGTGGGAGTTGAAGAGGTTGCCCTTGCCAGCCTCGCGGCGTGCCTTGGTGGCGGCCAGGAGAGGCTTCAGGAACTTCTCCACATTCTTCGGATGGCAGTGGTCCGTGTGCAGGGCCACCAGGATGTCATAGCGGGCGGCCAGGATGTGCACAGCCTCGGCCAGAACGATGGCACCGAGGGCCATGTCCTTCACGGAAGTGCCAGAGGCGAACTCGCCGCCCCCCGTGGAGACCTGGATAATGCCGTCAGACTTGGACTCCGCAAAAGCCTTCAGCGCGCCGTTGATCGTGGGCAGGGAGGTGACGTTGATGGCGGGATAGGCATATCCACCCTTCTGGGCGGCATCAATCATGGCACGGTACTGGGCGGGTGTGGCTACGGGCATCTTAGGGGGTGTGTTTGGGTGTTGAGTCCCCGAGGGAAGCAAGAAACGGGCCGGGTGCAAGAAGCGCTTCGTATTCAGCAGGCATGAACAAACCTCTCATTGCACCTATGGCCCCTTGAGGCTGAGATTCGCCGAGTGTCTCCATGACACCCCAAACCGCAGGCGCTGGCTCCGCACCGCATCATTCTGCCCGCACTCGTCTGTTGACGCCAGACTATTAAGGTCTTTTAACTAGCAGCATTCTTTTCCCTCGCAATGCCGCCCATGGAATCCTTCATTTCTCCCGGCCTGCAGTATGGCCTCGAACACAGCACCCTGACCTGCTGGATCATCTGCGGCATCCTCGCGCTTTTCTCAGTCACCAGCTGGGCGGTGATCTTGAGCAAGCACTTCCTGCTCTCCCGGGTGCACAAGGCAAACCTGTCCTTTCTGCGCGAATATCGTGAGAGCAACCACGCCTTGGAGCTCTACCAGCAGCGCGAGCCCCATGAGTTCTCCTCCTTTTATCACATCTACCATGCGGCATGCCGTGAGATGTCATGGTACCTGCTGGGCGAGGATGAACCCGGCACGACGTTCGCCGCCCGGCTGCAAGGCGCAGGCCGCATCACCCCCTCCCAGATGAGCGCCGTGCAGGTGGCGATGGAGCGCAGCGTGGCGGAGGCGGCTCTGCGGCTCGAAGCCCGCATGGGCTGGGTGGCCACCACCCTGAGCAGTGCCCCCTTTCTCGGCCTCCTGGGCACCGTCTGGGGCATCCTCGACACCTTCAGCACCCTGACATCCGCAGGCAGCACGGCCACTCTCGCCACCCTGGCGCCCGGCATCACCACGGCGCTCGTCACCACCGTGCTGGGCCTCCTCGTCGCCATCCCCAGCATGGTCTGCTACAATGCCCTGGTAAACCGCATCCGCGGCATGGTGGTGCGGCTCGACAACTTCGCCAGTGAGCTCAACGCCGGCTTTGACCGCACCTTTGTCGATCATCGCTTCAGCAACGAAGCCCTCCCCAGCATGAGCGCACTCGGCAGCCCTTCCATGCCCGCCTTTGCAGGCACCAGCTCCTCTCCCCTGCCCTCGCCAAAGCACGCCGTCCACGCCCGCGCATGAACCGCCACTCCAACAGGCATCAGCTCCGCCTCATCACCGAGATCAGCATCACCCCTTTGATGGATCTGGTGCTGGTGCTGCTGTTTGTGTTTCTGCTGGCAGCCCCCTTGCTCAAGGCTGACAAGGCCATGCTCGACGCCGTAGCGCCTCCTCCACCCGCACCAGCCGGCACCCCGCCCCCTGGCGAGATGATGACCCTGCTGGTGAACAGCGATCAGTCCGTCACACTCAACGGCGCGATGCTGGCTCGCGCAGACCTGCCCGTTTCCCTCAAACAGCTCGCCCAGAGCAAACCCGGCATCGGCATTGAAGTGCGCATGCACCGCGACCTCCCAGTCCAGCAGCTGGTGGAAACGATGCAGCTGCTCGAGGCTGCGGGCATTCAAAAAACTGCCGTCACGACCCATGCTGACGCCCCCTGACAGAAGATGAACCGTAAACGTCCCACGACGCTGGAGCCGATCTCAGCAGCGGTGTTTGTCATCGTTTCGCTGCATCTGGGGGCAGTGTTTGGCATCTGGTGGTGGTGGCAGAATGTCGGCAGCCTCCAGCGGGATGCCAAAGCCCCGCAGCTTGCATGGATGCACCCCGCAGATTTTAAGTCGCAGGTGCCGCCCCCTTCCTCAAAGCCCCAGCCCAAATCAGCAGCCGCAGCTCCACCCAAAGCAAGCCAGGAGCCCCCGGCCACACCTCCCAAGCCAGCCACGGAGGCTCCGGTGCAAAAAGCCACTCTCATCGCCGCCCCACCTCAGCAGCACCAGATGGAGCCGGTGCCCAACCCCGCCAGCGCCCCCCTGTTTGCCGGCGGAGCCGCCCCCGCAAACAAGCCCTCTGCCAACCGCAGCATCACGCTGCGCAGGGCCCAGGAAAAGCGCGCCACCCCCACCATGTTCGGTGCACCTGTTCCACCAATGACCAGTCCCACGCTGATGGACATCGCCCGGCTCAATGCCCTGCGTCCCTCGGCGCTGCCCGCGCCCAACACCCAGCCGTCAGCCACGGTGGAGCCGGACCTCGACGTCATCGATGAAGCGGTCAATGCCGCCTTCCTCTCCAGCTGGACCGCCCCCCCCATCGAAAACGTGCCTGAGGGCCAGCGTGAAGGGCGCCTGAACATCTCCATCGGAAAAGACGGCACCGTCCTGAAAGCGCAGATGAGCAAGTTTTCAGGCTCTCACGTGCTGGACCAGTCCATCCTCGAGGCAGCCGCAAAAGTGAAAAAAATTTCCACAACCCTGCCTTCTAATTACTCCAAAGACAGCTACGATCTGGAACTGAATTTTCTTCTGCTGCCCTGACCCCCGCATGAACGCCCGCGCGCTGCTCCTCACACTCACCCTCGTCGTATGCCACGGCACGCGGGCGGACGCAGGCGTCATGGACAAGCTTCGCGGCCTCCTCGGCCTGGGCTCAGGCAAGGGCAAAACCGAAGAGGCCAGGAAAGTCATGCCTCGCATCCGTGTCGGCTCATTTTCCGGCGGCACCGGCTCCAGCGCCCGGCAGACTCTGCATAAGGAGTTGCTCGACTCACGTGAGTTTTTTGTCGCAGGCGATGACGAAAAGGCCGATTTTACCGTCGAAGGCACTTCCGTCGGCGGACGCGTCACTGGCAAGCTGCGTGATGCCAAAGGCAAAGATCTTTTTCAGCGCAGCTACGCAGCACCAGGACTGGACGAAAATCTCAAGGCCCTCACCGACGACATCATCTACACCATCACCGGCCGCCCTGGACTGGCCACCAGCCGCATCGTCTTTGTGAGCGATGTGAGCGGCAAGCGCCAGATCTACATTTGCGACGCCGAAGGCGGCGAAGTGCACCAGGTCACACATGACAAACATGCGGCGGTATCCCCCTCCCTTTCGCCCGATTCCTCGATGATCGCCTTCACCAGCTATCGCAGTGGATTTCCCATCATCCGTCTGCTGGATGTGAATGTGGGCTGGGAACGCGGCGTGACAGACACCCCCGGCAGCAGCTTTGGCTCGGCCTTTTCCCCTGATGGCACCCACCTTGCCGCAGTGATGAGCTTCATCGGCAATCCCGAAATTTTCGTCAGCGACCTCAACACGAACACCGCTGCCTGTGTGAGTGATTCCGTCGGCGCCCCCTCCAGCCCC
The DNA here is from genome assembly GCF_042655725.1 of Prosthecobacter fluviatilis. GTDB lineage: Bacteria > Verrucomicrobiota > Verrucomicrobiia > Verrucomicrobiales > Verrucomicrobiaceae > Prosthecobacter > Prosthecobacter fluviatilis. The sequence continues at coordinate 85,678 of NZ_JBHSMQ010000010.1, read as the reverse complement.
TCCTGGCATCCAGATGGTCGGGAGCTGGTCTTTTCCAGCGACGACGGCGACGGCCCAAAGCTGTACATTGTCGAAGTGCCGCAGAAAGAAGGCGCTTCTTCGCGTCTGTTCCGCTGGCGCACCGGCTACCACTTCTGCACAGATCCCGAATGGTCGCCCGACGGCCGTCACATCGCCTTCACGACACGCACCAGCGGTGAATGGGCCGTGGCCGTCAAACCCTACCCAAATGGCCGGGTCCATGTCGTGCAGGCAGGTGGCGCAGAGCACCCCTCATGGAGCCCCAACGGACATTTCATCACCTACGTTCAGCATGGCGAGCTCTTTGTCCATGATCTCCGCAGCGGCAACCGTCGTTCCATTCTGCGCGGTTACGGCCGCATTACCGAACCGCGCTGGATGCGCTGAGCCATGACGATGAATGCCGCACCGCCAACGATGCCCCGCCTAGCCGCCAATTTTTTGAGCCCCCTGGCACTCTGCCTCCTGCTGGCCTCTTGCAGCAGCATCCCGATGCCGTCGTTTTTGCACGACCCCTCGTCCGAAGCCGTCGTCTATGCCCTGGGGCCCAGGGATGGCTACACCTCCCCGTTGAGTGACAGCCTGAAGCCCGCCTGCCCCGCCCTGGTTTTTGAGCATCCTGACTTTCAGCTCACTTCTGCGCATCAGCAGGCCCTGAGCCGCCTGGCGCAGGAAATGGCAAAGAACAAAAAAGCCCGCCTGCTGGTTGCGGGGTACACACCGCCGAATCTGCCGCCTGACCATGCCCGCTCCCTCTCTGAACGCCGGGCCCTTGCTGTGCGGCAGCGTTTGATCGAACTCGGCCTCGAGGCTGCAAGCATACAAACCGTGGGTTTTGGAAACGACTTCTCCCCCAGCGGTCCGGCCTCGAATGTGGTGGTCATTTACACCCAGGGCTAAACCTCGCATGGGAGCCGGCATGGGCTGGTAAAATCAGCTGTTGGGACTCGTCGCAAGATCGACGTTTTGCGCTCGTTCCCTCAGCCCCCCCAATCATGCCCAATCGTCAAAACCTTCTCGTCGCCCTCGCCTTGGTCGCGCCGTTTGCTCTCATGTCTGCAAACCCGGACAAACCCGCCAAGGCCAAAAAAGAAAAAGCCCCCTTCGTCGCCGGAAAACCCGCATTCACCCCCGACCCGGAAATCCCTGCCTTCGAGGCCTCGTCGGTAAAGCCGGATCATCTTGAACCCGGCGCGTTCAAGGTGCCCGAAGGCTTCGAAATCACCGTGTGGGCCACCTCCCCTCAGCTGTTCAATCCGGCAAACATGGACGTGGATCATGCAGGCCGCATCTGGGTCACGGAAGGCGTGAACTACCGCCGCCACTCCGGCCGCAGTCGGGAGGGCGACTGCGTGCGTGTGCTGCAAGACACCGACGGCGACGGCAAATGTGACAGCAGCCACGTCTTTGTGCGCGAAAAGGAACTCGAATGCCCGCTCGGTGTCGCTGTTTTTGACAACGTCATCTTCGTCTCCAACGCACCAAACATCATCAAGTACACGGATGTTAACCGCGACTTGAAGTTCGACCCTGCCGTGGACAAGCGCGAGATCTTCCTCAGCGGCTTTGAGCAACCCCAGCACGACCACAGCCTGCACAGTGTCTATGCCGGCCCTGACGGCCGTTTGTACTTCAGCAACGGAAACTGCGGCGCGGAGTTCAGTGACAAAAGCGGCCGCACCTTCCGCATCGGCGGCGCCTACCTTAACAATCCCTATGCCGGCGCCAAAAGCGACGACGGCCACGTCTATGTCGGCGGCTTCACCGCCAGCGTTGACGAAAACGGGCATGACGCACGCATCCTCGGTTACAACTACCGCAACAGCTTTGAAGGCGTTCGCACCTCCTTCGGCGACATGTTTCTCAACGACAATGATGACCCGCCCGCCTGCCGTGTGAGCCATCTCATCGAAGGCGGCAGCTTCGGTTTTTTCTCCCGGGACGGCAAGCGCCAGTGGCGCGCAGACAAACGCCCGGGGCAGAGCATCCCCACCGCCGAATGGCGGCAGGAAGATCCAGGCAGCATCCCTGCCGGTGACGTGTATGGCGGCGGCGCCCCCACCGGCATGTGCTTCTATGAGAACGGTGCGCTCGGTGAAAAATGGAGCGGCCTGCTGCTAAGCTGTGAAACTGGACGCAACGTGGTCTTTGGCTACCTGCCAAAACCGGATGGGGCAGGTTTCAAGCTGGAGCGCTTCGACTTCTGCACCACCAATACCACCGGGGTGTTCAAGGGCAGCGACTTTGTAGGCGGTGCCAAAAACCTCTCGGATGAACGCCACACGCTCTTCCGCCCTTCGGACGTCTGCGTGGGAGCGGATGGAGCAATCTACATCAGCGACTGGTTTGACAAACGCACCGGCGGCCACCAGGACACAGATGAGACCTGTAGCGGCACGATCTACCGCATCGCCCCCAAAGGCTTCAAGCCCAAGGTTCCGGCCCTGGATCTGAGCACCGTCAAAGGGCAGATCGCCGCTCTGCAATCGCCCGCCACGAACGTACGCCATGTGGCCTTTGCACGTCTGAAAGCAGCCGGAGACATCAACATGCCCGCCGTCCAAAAGCTGCGCGAACATGCCAACCCTTACATCGCCGCGCGCGCAGAGTGGCTGCTCGCGCAGCTCGGAGAGCCGGGGCTGATCAGTGCGAGGGTGTGGCTGGAATCTGAGGATGCGACAAAGCGTCTTGTGGCGTTGCGTGCGATCCGGGCTGCGACGAATGACTGCATTGAGATTCTCAGCAACCTGACGACTGATCTTTCGCCGATGGTGCGCAGCGAGGTTGCTGTGGCGCTGCGGGATGTGCCGGCTGCGCAAAGTGTGGCGCTGCTGAGCAAGCTTTCGCACCACATAGACGGGAGCGACCGCTCCCTGCTCGAAGCCTGGGGCATTGGCTGCACGGGCAAAGAGGAGGCTGTGTGGTCAGCCCTGAAGCCTGAAGGCTCCTGGGACGATGCTTTTGCGCACATCACCTGGCGGATACATCCGGCGAAGGCTGTGTCGGATTTGGCAAAAAGAGCCGCTGATGGCAAGCTTTCAGCCGAGCAACGCAAGCTTGCCCTCGACACCCTGGCGTTCATCCCGGAGGCGAGCGCGGCCAAGGCGGTGCTGGAACTGGCCAAGGACAAGGAGTCCCCTCTTCATGCGGATGCCATGTGGTGGCTGATCAAGCGGAGCACGGACGAATGGTCCGCCTTTGGTGTCGCGGAAGCCTTGAAAAAGGAGGGGGTCTTTGATCCTGAGAATGCGAAGCTGGTGACCATTGCGACTCCTCCCGCGATCCCCTGCACGGTAAAGCTTGAAGATGTTCTCAAGCTGAATGGCAATGCCAAAAACGGAGCGCAGCTCGTCACGCGCTGTGTGATGTGCCATCAGATCAAGGGCCAGGGGGTGGAGTTTGGCCCCAATCTGGAAGGCTGGGGCCGGAGCCAGCCGAGCGAGATCATTGCCCAGGCGCTGATTGAGCCGAGCAAGGACATCGCCCATGGCTACGACGGCCAGGAGATTGTCACCAAGGATGACGTGACCATTCATGGCATGATCCTCACTGAAGGTGACATCATGATCATCCGCAGCATGGGCGGGCAGAATCAATATGTGGCGAAGTCACGGATCAAGCGCCGCCGCAAACTGGACCAGAGCATGATGCTCAACGCCACACAGCTGGGGCTGAACGCCCAGGATGTGGCGGACATCGTCGCGTATTTGCGTACCGGGAAATAATCGACGAACATCGAAGCTCCCGATGCTGTCGTATTCTCCGAATGCCAGCCCGCCCCCTAGCCCCCTTTCATAGCATCATGACATTTTTCCGCCTTGGTCTCCTTGCCGCCGCCATCAGTCTCAGCAGTTGCAATTCCACCGCGCCTGAGCCTCCTGAGTTCAAACTTTCGGCCGAGGCCCTTGGCAGCAAGTATCCCGCCATGCGCAAAACTGGCGCTGTGCGGCTCTATGCGCAGAAGATTGACACCACCAAGGACGCCTGGGGCCGTGAAACCCATGTGGCCAGCGGTGGTGCCGTGATGGTCAAGGACACCTCGTCCCCCATCTGGGCGCTGGCTCCCGGCATTTCAATCACTCCAGAGTTCTCCGAGGCTCTCGGCAAAGCGACGGTCAAGAAGAACGACCGTCTCTACATTGGACAGAACGACTCCGCGAAGATCCGCATCGACGGCGGCGCCATCGTTCCTGAAGGCGCTGTGACGGTCAGTAAAATTGCGGATGGTGCCGCCGCCGCAGAAGCCAAGGCCAGGGCGGAAGCCAAAGCCAGGGCCAAGGAAGAAGCCAAGGCCCTAGCCGAGGTCCAAGCTAAAAAGGAGGCTGACGAAGCCGCAGCCAGGGCTAAAGCCGATGCAGAGGCCAAGGCTGTGGCGGATGCTGAAGCCAAGGCCAAGGAAGAAGAGGACGCGAAAGTGAAGGCAGAAGCCAAGGCGAAAGCCAAAGCAGAGAAAGCCCTGGCAGATGCCGAAGCCAAAGCCAAGAAGGAGGCCGAAGCTGAGGCCAAGGCGGCAGCCAGAGCTGAGGCCAGAGCGAAGGAAAAAGCCGAAGCCATGGCCAAGGCAGAGGCCAGAGAGGCTGCTGCGGCCAAAGCTCTGGCCGACAAGGCGAAGGCCCGGGAAGAAGCTGCGGCACAGGCTGCTGCGGAGAACGCCAAAGCCCAGGCGGACGCCGACATGAAAGCTGCGGCTTACGCCAAAGCGGAGAAGGCCAAGGCGGAAGCCAAAGCCAAGACTGAAATGGCCAGCGAGGCACCGGCCAAGCCCAAGATTGCATCCACCGCCGAGAAGAAGGTTTCTGCTGCATCCAAGCCGAAGGCCAAGGCCAAGGTCGCCGCCTCATCCAAGCCGAAGCCGAGCCCGGCTGCACCGGCCAAAGCGGCGCCAGCACCAGCGGTGGACCGCACACGCCTGCTGAATCTCATGAGGGAGCCCACGGAGCGGTAGATGCGCCTGCATTTGTGTGAAGGCGGATGACAGGCAGGAATGAGGCTCGGTTAAGGCGGGATGTCGTTTTTCCTGGGGCTGACACCCGTCGTTATGCCTGCGTCAACGCGACAGCATCTGGGAGAGTGGTCGTGACTAGGTTTACGCGGGCTGGAGGGCAGTTTCAGTAGGAAGCGCATTCCAGACCAACTCTCAAAAGTCTTGTCCCATTGCCCGGACGGCGAAGCGGCTCCATTGGCTGCGTTAGCCGCTTGCCTGTTATCTTCAAATAGCAGGCAGCGCTCCCGCCTTGCCATTGAGGCCGCTGCGCTCGCCGATTCAATATGACCCTCCTTTCGAGAACTGCTCCATACCCCGCGAAAGCGGTGGCTACGATGCATGCTTGCGCCTTGCATCTGCGCGACCACGTTGATTCGCTCGGCGCACCCTTCGGGCAGCCTACGGCTGTCTATTTGCCTTCGGCGGTCTTCGACCCGCTTCGCTCCGGTTCCAAAACGCTGTCGCGTGGTCTTGCATAACCAATCTCCAAAGCCCACCAGTCATCCTGCCGTTCCAATGAGACTGCTGACCAGATTTCTGCTATCGACCGCCCTCTGTTTTGAGCTTTCTCAATGCAGCAGCTTTACTTCACGCCAGGTCGAGGCGGACTCGAAGCCGACCCCCATGGATTGGAGCGGAACCTATGACTTCAATGCCAGTGACAGTGATTTTGATTCACACCTGACCATCCGCTTCCGTCCCAATCGGGACGCATCAATGCCGACGAACTGGATGGCTGATGGCACCATCATCAATCGAATCATCCATCAGAAAATAACCTTCAAACAAGGACTGGTGACCATGACTGAAACCGGCCCAGAGATCTTTTGCATCCAGATGCAGATCACGCCCGGACTCAATGATTCAGGCAAGAAAGCTTTCTGGATTGATGGTCGGATGCATGTCAAAAACATGAAGCCTTGAGCCTGCCTCAAAACGCCCAGCGGAAGGGGGCGTTGGGGATGAGCTTGGACTTTGGATAGGCGGAGATGCGCACCTGGTTCTGGGAGTTGCCGCTGAGGAGCCAGACGTTGGTGGCGTCCTGGGCATGGAGGAAGCCAATGTGGCCGCTGCTGGCCTGATCCACCGTGAGGGGCTGGAGGATGCAGATGGCGCCGTAGGTGGGGACGACGGGACGCCCCCAGGACCACCAGTCCGAGACCTTGGCGCTGCCCCGTGGCTGATAACCGGACTGCCACACACACCAGTTTACAAAGGCGGCACACCAAGCGGTTTCATCATGGAGGAGACTGCCGCTGATGCCGCAGCTCTGAAGGTATTCAAGAATGCGGGGATTGTCCGCCGCGCCCGCCCACTCGCGCACGCCGACTTCCATGATGGCGATCTGCATCCATGGCGGAGGTGCGGCAAAGCTGGTGGGGGCTGTGGCGGGTGCCGATGAACTGTCAGGAGCGAAAGAGCCCTGGCCGCTGACATTGACGATCTGGCCGGGAAAAAGAACCTTCCAGCTGCCCCATTGAACCAGACTTGGATTGAGCTGCTGGAACTGATCCAGCGACATGCCAAAAGAGGTGGCAATCTTGGTGGGATTATCCCCTGGCTGAACGGTGTATTGGGCCATATGCACGGAATGATGAGCCCGTTTGCAAAAAAAACCACTGATGTTTAAAAAATCAGGAGATCTTGATATTTTATGGTGGTCCTCAAAAGCCAGTCATGCCATGCCGGTGGTGAAAGAGTCAAGGCTGCTGGCGGAGGCATCGGATTAAAGCTGAAGAGAAGCCTAGGACTCAGGGTGCGCTGTGGTGTCATACGCCTGAAATCCACCGAGGGCAGCCACCCTCTTTTCGACGTTCCAAGGACGGCGCACCTTTTTCAGCGCCTGCGACGCGGCAGACCCGAAGCTTCGGTCCCGACGCAGCGGGGCTTTAGCAGGTCTGCGACATGCGGTGGTGCTGGGTGCAGAGCAGGCGCTGGGAGAAACGGGCAGGATTGCCCGTGCTACTTGGGCGGCGATGGAACGGCCCCCATGGTGGAGGTGTGCGCCTGACTGTCATTTTCAGGCAGCCAGCCCGTAGTGCTGGCCGATGACCTTGCCGCGGAGGCGGTCGGCTTTGGCGCCGGCCTGGTCGTGCTCGATGACGCCGTCTTTGAGGCGGATGATGCGGGTGCAGCGCTGGACCATGCGCTCGTCATGGGTGACGAAGACGAGGGTCTTGCCCTGCTGATTGAGGTCGTCGAAGAGATCGAGGATTTCCTTGCCGGACTTGGAGTCAAGATTCCCGGTGGCTTCGTCTGCAAGGATGACGAGGGGGCTGTTTGACAGGGCACGGGCGATGGCGACACGCTGCTGCTGACCGCCGGAGAGCTCGGTGGGCTTGTGATGGAGGCGATGCTCCAGACCGACCTGGGTGGCGAGACGTGTGCCGGTTTCGAGCATTTCAGACTCCTTCGCGCCGCCGTAGTACATGGGCACGGCGATGTTTTCGATGACGCTGAGCTGCTGAATGAGGTTGTAGCTTTGGAAGATGAAACCGAGATTTTTGTTCCGTGCGGCGGAGAGGTCATCGTCCTCAAGGTGAGCCACGTTGAGGCCACCGAGGTAATAGTCCCCCGTGGTGGGCTGGTCGAGGCAGCCGAGGACATTGAGGAGGGTGGACTTGCCGCAGCCGGAGGGGCCCATGATGCAGACGTACTCACCGGGATAGATGGAGAGCGAGACGCCCTGCAGCACATGCTGGAGAGTGTCCCCCATCTGGTAGCTCTTGCAGATGTCCACCAGCTTGATGATGGGCTCAGTCGCGGGCATCACGGTTTGGCCAGCGCCACGGCTTTTTCCTTGGGCTTGGAGGGTTGGGATTTTTGGGGGGCGCCGGTCTCGGACTCGGGCTTGCCAGTGGTGCCCATGTCGGCCTCGGCTTTTTTCGGCAGGGCGAGGGCGACGGCTTCGCCGCCCTTGAGCCCATCACGCACTTCGATGAACTCGTCATTGAAGAGCCCGGTGCTGATCTCCCGGCGTTCAAGGGAACCGTTGTTGCTGACGTAGCAGAAGTGGTGATCCTGCTCGACCTCGATGGACTGGACGGGGACGTAGAGAACGTCTGCGAGCTGGTCGACGATGATCTCAACCTTGGCGTTCATGCCGGGCTTCATCCAGGGGTGGTAACCGTTGATGTGGATGGTGCAGGGATAGACCTTGAGGTTGGGCGTGTAGCGGCTGCTGCTGGAGTCCGGGAGGACGGCGAGCTCTGCGACGCGTCCGTCAAGCTCCTTGCCCGGCTCGGCATCGACCCGGACTTTGACGGGCTGGCCGATGCGAACCTTTTTGATCTGGGATTCATGCACATTCACACGAACGCCCATCTGGCTCATGTCGGGGATGGTGAGCAAGGTCTGGCGCAGGCGCACGGTGGCGCCTTCCTCGATGCTGTTGTTGTAGTTGTAGGATGAGCTGGCGTTGAGGTCGCCGTAGGCGACGAGGCCTGCCTGAGGGGCCTTGATGACGCAGGCCTTGAGCTGAAGCTCGAGGTTTTCACGCTGGGCGAGCTCCATTTCGTAGCGGCGTTTGGCGGTGCTGAAGCGGGTCTCGGCCTGGGCCATGCGGGAGCGATTGGCGCGGATGGTGCGCTGAAGCTTGTTCAAGGCTTCGCGATAGGCGGCGAGAAGGGTGGCGCACTGCTTGCTGAACTCGTATTTTTTGAAGAGGGCGAGGGCGGTTTCGGAGGTCTTGACGGAGAGCTGCACCTTGTCATAGCTGACGAGGTCGTTTTCCATCTGGGCGGCGGTGACGAATTTTTTTTCCGCGAGACGCTTAGAGGATTCCACCTTCTGCTTGGCGAGCGCGAGCTCTGAGCGGTGGAGGAGGAGGTCGTCCTCCAGCTGACGGAGCTTCTGCTGAGCCTCACCATCGCTCTGGGCCTTTTGCTCCAGGAAGGGGGAGAAGTCGATCATTTCGCTCACCGGGGCGGGAAGAGCGGCCTTTTTTGGGGTGCCGTCCTTGGCAGATGAGTTGCGCTTGGCGATGGCGGCCTCCGTGTTGACGGTGGTGTTGGCCTGGGTCTCAAGGACGTCGGCGTATTTTTCAAAGGCCTCCACATCGGGGGGCAGTTTGGCGGCGGTGAGGATGGCACCGGTGACCTCGCGGCCCAGGTATTTTTCAAAGTCCATGAGGGCAAAAATGGCGACCTGCTTGGTGTCGCGCACCAGGGTCTGGTTTTCGCTTCTCTGGATTTCGCGGTTTTCGTCGGCATCGATGTAGTTCGAAACCGTGGTCTGGAAGTCGATTTCGTGGGTCTCGATCTTGGTCTTGAGGTCGGTGCTGTCGAGCTCGATGAGGACCTTGCCGTCTTTGACGTCCTCTTCCGTGATGAGGTAGCCCTCGGGGATGAGGCTGAGGATTTTGGTGGGGATTTCGATTTCGCTCTTCACCTCATTGTTGTGCAGAGCGCGGATCTCCCCGCCCTGAAGGACGCTGATCTCCAGAGGCCCACGCTGGACGATGCGGGTAGGGACTTTTTCAGCCGCAGCACCACCTCCAGCCAGACTCCACCAGCCGACAACAGCCAGAAGGCCGAGGCCTGCGATGATGATTCCTTTGTTGGATTTTCCCTTCTTCATTCTCCTTTTGGCTTCTCCTTGTTCAATACGTCCACCCACCCGCCGTCTTTCTCAATGAAGAGAACTCCCATGTCCCGCCAGAGCCTGAGGCGCACGAGAGTGTGGTTGATGGAGGTGGAAACCATGAGGTTTCGGGTGGTGTTCATGTCGCGCTGGGCGTCGACGAGGTTGATGGCGGTGCCCATGCCTTCGGCGTTGAAGGCCTCCTCCACTTCGAGACGGGAGGTGCTGATTTCCATACCGATCTTGGCGAGTTCGTACTGCTTGCGCGCAAGCTGGAGATCGCGCCAGCCGGTGCGGACGTCGCTGCGGATGTTTTCCTCGGCGAGGTCGAGGGCACGTCTGGCCTGCTGCTCTGCCACGATGGAGGAGCGGAGCAGGTTTCGTTCAGGCTTCTGATTGAGGTTGAGGTCTGCATTGACGCCCATGCCATAGCTGCGGTTGCGAGGGACGAGCCTGAAATCGTTGTGGTCAGGATTGTCGAGCATGTTGTAGTTGACCAAGGCATTGACGGAGGGCAGGACCTGCTGTTTGGCGATGAGCACTTTCCGGCTTGTGTCCTCGACCTGATCTCGCAAATTCCAGAGATCGAGGCGGTTGTTCATCGCGATGGTGATGGCTTCTTCGAGGGTTCCGGGGGAATCGATGATCTTCAAACTGTCCTTGTCCTTGTAGTCGAGGACGAGGCGCTCAGTGACGGGCAGTCCGAGATTGACCTTCAGATCATCCAAGGCCTGCTCATAGTCGCGGATGGCGCTGATCCAGGAACGCTCGAAGACGATGCGGGACTGCACGAGACGGTAAACGGAGGATTTGGTGCTGTTGGCGGCATTTTCCTTCTGCATGGCCGTTTCACGAGCGACCACGAAGTCAAAGGCCTTGAAGGCGAGGTAGGCGTTGCGTGCAGTTTCACGGGACTGGATGACGCCGAAGTACTGGGTGGCGATGTCCACAGCAAAGGATTTGCGATACTGGGCGAAAGTGCGGATGGCGTAGAGCACGCTGCGCTCACTCTGAGTGAGGACTTCGGAGGCGGAGAGATAGCCGGCCCCGCTGAGCAGCGGCTGGGTGAGGGAGAAGCCGAGCTGGGAGATGCCGCTGTCCTTGCCGCCGGTGAAGAAGCGGACGAAATTGGTGGTGAGATTGGTGGCCAGCAGCGCTCCTGTGCGGGTGAGGGCGGAGAAGCCGAGATTGCCGGTGGTGGTGAGGGTGGAGGTGCGGACGAGATTGTTGATGCCGGTGACCGCATCCGTGCTGGCCTGAGCGGTGGAGCCTCCGCCGGACATGATGGGGCCATACTGCTGCCGGACCAAGGTGAGATTCAGTGCGGCGAGATAGACGGTTTCCTTCTGAACGAGGTAAGCGCGGTTGCGATGGACGGCGAAGTCCAGGGCTTCAGCGAGGCTGACCACGCGTGCATTCTCCTCCAGGTAGGCCCTGTCCCCCAGGAACTCCTCCTTTTTCATGTTTTTGCGGAGTTCCTCCATCTTCACCGGCGGAGGCGGGGTGATATTCAAGAAGGCCTGTCCCGAGTTGGGCACCTTGCTGGCTTTTTTGCGCAGGATGGCGTACGTTTCCTTGTCCGCCCACTTCTTGTAAAACCCCGTGCTGCAGGCACTCAAACCCAGCGCCACAAGCGTGAGGAACGCGACGGCAGGCTGGGAAGAATGGTATTTAGGCATAGGAAATCTGTCCGGCTATGGGGTGGTTGGGCCGGGGAGGGTGGTTGGGGGGGACATCAATACGGGCCTCTAAAGGTCGATCTATCGCCGGGATGACAAAACGTCGTTGCCACCACCCAAGGCACCGTTACTGTGGACACCCGCATGTCCGACCTCCCGAAAGTCGCTGAAACTGAAGAACTCCTCAAGGAGACGTCTGGCTCTCCCCCGACGCGGAAGACGCTGATTGAGAAACTGGACAACTGGGATGACTGGGCGAGCTGGGACGAATTTTACCGGACCTATTCGGGTTTTGTCTTTCACGTGGCCCGCAAAACCGGCCTGAGTGATGACGAGGCGAGTGATGTGGTGCAGGAGACTTTCATCGGCGTGGCGAAGAACCTGCAGAAGAAGAAATTCGACACGAGCCTGGGCTCCTTCAAATCTTTCCTGCTCAACCAGGCACGGTGGCGCATTCTGGACCAGTTCCGCCGCCGGAAGAAGCAGCAGAGCCGCGAGGCGAACCTGTACGCGGATGAAACGGACGAGCGGCGCACGGCACCGATCGACCGCTGTGCGGACCCGAACGGGGTGGCGCTGGAAAAACTGTGGGAGAAGGAATGGCAGGACAAGGTGATGGACATCGCGCTGCGCCGGGTGCGTGCGCTGGTGTCTCCGCGTCAGTTCCAGATTTTTTCGTGTTACGTGCTGAAGGGCTGGAGCCCTGAGCGTGTGAAGAAGGAGCTGGGAGTGAACGCGGCGCAGGTGTACCTGGCGAAGCATCGCGTGGGACGCATTTTGAAGCGTGAGGCGGCGAAGCTGGCTGAGGCGGAGGAGTGAGCGTCTGAAAGCCTGCGGGGGTGGCTGCCGTAGCGGTCTCATGCGCCGCATCATCGCCCTATTTCTAGCTGTCACGTCCCTGCAAGCCGCTGAGCCGGTCTCACTGTACATTGAAGGCTACGCGGGAGCGCGCAGCATCGCGCAGGGCGAGGAGATCGGCATCCATGTGAGCACGACGGCGGCGAAGTATGAGATCGAGGTGGCGCGACTGGGGGCCAAGCGGGAGGTGGTGTGGAAGAAGTCGGATGTGCCGGGAGCGGCGTATCCGGTGCCGGAAGATGCCTCCGCGAACGGCTGCCGCTGGCCGGAGAGTGTGCGCGTGCCGAGCACGGGGGCGTGGAAGAGCGGCTATTATGAGGTGGTATTCCGTGCCGTGGATGCGGGAGGGAAATGGACGCAGCGGGGGAAGCGCACGGCGGAGAGCAGCGCGTGGTTCATCGTGCGGCAGGCGAAGCCGGGGGCGACCTCGAAAATCCTGATGCAGCTCTGCACGAACACGTACAACGCGTACAACAACTGGGGCGGCTTTTCGGTGTATGCGTACAGCAGCCTCTCGAACAACCAGGGACACCGGGTGAGCTTTGAGCGGCCCGGCCCTTCGCAGTTCAGCCGGTGGGAGCTGCCCTTTGTGCAGTGGGCGGAGAAGAACGGCCATGAGCTGGAGTTTGCGGCGAATGACGACCTGGAGTTTCGCCCGGAGATGCTGGCAAGCTACAAGCTGGTGCTGAGCGTGGGGCATGACGAGTACTGGAGCACGCCGATGCGTGACCATCTGGAGGCGTGGATCGGCAAAGGAGGGAATGTGGCCTTTTTCAGCGGGAACACGTGCTGCTGGCAGATCCGCGCCGAGGACGAAGGGCGCGCCTTTACCTGCTGCAAGCAGAACTACCACCTGGACCCTGTCTTTGCGACGCGTGACTTTAAAACGCTGAGCACGGCATGGAGCCACCACCTGCTGAAGCGGCCGGAGAATGAGCTGACGGGGGTGGGTTTTCTGTGGGGCGGGTATCGGAAGAGCCATGGGCAGTTCATGACCGAGCCAGCAGAGTATGAGGTGCACAGGCCGGAGCACTGGGCGCTGGCAGGCACGGGCCTGAAGAAGGGAGACAAGTTTGGCGGCAAGGACACCATCGTGGGGTATGAGTGCGATGGCTGCGAGCTGAACTGGAAGGACGGCCTCCCCTTCCCGACGTGCAAGGATGGCACGCCGAAGACTTTTGAAGTCCTGGCGACGTGCCCGGTGCGCTGGCACCCGGATGACGCGGAGTGGTATGAGCAGTGGGAAAAAGGGCGCACGGGGGCGGCCTGCCTGGGTGTGTACACACGTGGCGGCACGGTCTTTACCGCTGCGACGACCGACTGGGCCCATGGGCTGCAAGGCGGAGATGCGGCGGTGACGCGCATCACGCAGAATGTGCTGGAGCGGCTGTCAAAATAAGATGGCGGGCGCGATGGTGAAAGCGTATCCTGTGCCCAGCATCGCGCAAGATGCGTGAAGCTGATGCCATGAGATGGATTAACATCTGAAAAGCCATGAACTCAGAGACGACACCGCACGCAGCCGAGCTTTCGCTTCATCAAACGCTGAGGCGGGTGGAGGAGTATGTGAGACGTGAGCCCACGAAAGCAGCCGCCGCTGCGCTGGGCACGGGGCTGGTGCTCAACCTGCTGCCGCCGCGCCTGCTGGCGAGCGTGGCCGGCAACCTCGTGACGCGCCTGCTGCCGCCGGTGCTGCTCGGGCTGGGTGTGCTCAAGGCCTTTGAAATATGCTGTGACAAGGAGACTGCCAGGAAGCGCTGAGGCTTTTGAGGTTCTCTTTTTTCAGAGCACCGGGCCATCATCTCCCCAGAGCAGCAGAGGCTCGGGATCGTCTGCCAGAGTGTCCCAGTGCAGACTGCCATCCAGATGGACACAGGGAGGCGGCTCCTGAGGATAGTAGATGGCGCGGACTCCTGACATCTGAGCCGCACCCAGGTGGCCACCCAGCACCACGCTCTGCTTGACCATCAACCGCAGGCACCTGCAGCCATCTCTCCAGGGGCACTCGAGTGAGCATTCCAAGTTGGTGGCGTGCTTGTTCATGGCCGGAGCTGTGAAACAGCACCAAGGACGCAAGAGAGACGGGCGTCTATGCGGAGTCTCCCGAAGCCGCTGCTAATGGAATCCATTACGATGCGGTGCGGCAAGAGGGGCCGTGTGAGGCGGCACGCGCGTTTTTTTGGCTCAGTGAGCGGCGCCCTGATTCAGGGTGAGCACCATGTAGGCGGCATAAAGAGCGAGGAGGACGATACCGCGCCAGCGGGGGATGCTGCCATCAAGGCCGGGGATGATGAGGAGCGTGGTCACAGCGCCAAAGAGCAGGCAGGGCATGATCTCGGGCAGCCTGACTGCGTAAGGATGGATCAATGCCGCGACAGAGGCGATGAAGAGGACATTGAAGATGTTGCTGCCGAGGATGTTCCCGAGACCGACGTCATGATGGCCGCGCATGCGCGCAATGAGTGTGGTGGCGAGCTCTGGCGTGCTGGTGGCCACGGCCACAACGACGGCACCAACGACGAAGGGGCTCCAGCCGAGGGCGGCGGCCACGCCTTTGCCCCCATGAACCACAAACTGCGCCGCCCCAATGAGCACGAGCAGCCCAACCAGGCTGAAGCCGAGCATCTTTGAAACCGAGACTTTTTCCACCGGCGCCGCGCTGGCGGCCGCATGAGCACGGGCATGACGGATGACCACGAACAGCCAGGTGAAGAAGCAGGCCATCATGATGACGGCATCCTGCCTCGAGAACCAGCCATCCATGAGCAGTGCATAGACCAGGCCGGGGGCCAGCAATGCGACGAACCAGTCCCGCCAGACGCCGCCGTCCTCCGCCTTCATGCCGGAGAATGCCAGCACTAGGGCGAGCACGAGGGAGACATTGACCACATTGCTGCCAAGCACATCTCCCAGGGAGATCTGCGGCACGCCATCCATAGCGGAGTGAACCGCCACCATCAGCTCCGGCGAGGATGTGCCAAAGGCCGCCACCGTGACGCCTATGACAGCAGCAGGCCAGCGAGCCCAGGCAGCCAGCCCGACCCCGCCTCTGACAAAGAGCTCACCTCCAAACCATGCGAGCACGACACCTGCGATGAGATAGCATACGGATTCAGTCATATGAGACGGGGGACAGTGGCTCACTCCTCGTCAAAGACGTGTGCGACGGCAAGTGCGATCGCCGCATGATTTTGGAATGGACAATCTCAGCGCTGCCCGATGACGCTGAAGTCGAGATCTCCCTTTCCGGCATCCACGCCGGCGCGCATCGCCGCAGCGGTGCATTCGAGCGCGGGGGTCGTGAGTCCGGCCTGAGCGGCGAGCTCGCGGGCGAAGTCGGCGTCCTTGAGCATGTTGCGAAGTGCGAAGTGAGGCTCGAAGTCGCCTTTGATGATGGCGGGCAGCTTCATGCCGATGAGCGTGGAATAGTTGGCGTTTGACTCCAGGGCCTGGTGCAGGCGCTCGAGGGGGATGCCATTGGCCTTGGTGATGTCCGCCGCCTCGGCCACGGCCTCGACGATGACTGCGGAGACAAGATTGGTCACGATTTTGAGCACCATGGCCTCACCGACGCCGCCGAGGGGCAGGATTTTGGCGGCGCTGGCCTCAAGCACAGGGCGGGCACGCTCAAGCAGAAGATCGCTGCCGCCGATGTAGTAGCAAAGCTTGCCGTTCTGAGCCGCCATTTTGCTGCCTGTGAAGGGAGCATCCAGAAAGGCAGCGCCGGTGTCTTCGACGATCTGCGCAGCCTGGAGCGTGGCCTTTTTGCTGACGGTGGCGTGATTCATGACAAGGTGGCCGGCCTTGAGGGCGGGCTTCATGTCTTCAAGGGCGTCGAGCAGGGCGGCGCTGTCCCGAACGAAGATCTGGATGATGGAGGCGGCACCGGCGACTTCGCGAGGGGATGCGAGGAAGTTGGGCACGGGACGGGCGCTGCGGCTCCAGACAAAGACCTCGTGCCCGGCTTTGCGGAGGTTTTCCGCCACACGACTGCCGATGATGCCGAGACCGAGAATGCCAACGTTGGGTTTCATGCCACGCCCTTAGCGTGCATTTGAAGGCGTGCAACGCCGAGGTCTGCCGCAGGCCATGGCAACAAGGGGGGAGCATTGCACATGGCAGCGGAGGTGATCCTGAATTATGGTGAGGCATGCAGGCATTTCCATCGCCCGTCTGGCACGCGACAGAACCAGGAATGATTCTGGCGGAGCTGAAGAGCGACGCCGTGGCCGGACTGAGCAGCGAGGCGGCGGCCGAGCGCCTGAGGCAGAGCGGCCCGAATGAACTTCCTGAAGAAAAGCCGAAGGCGCTGTGGCGGGTGTTTGCCGCACAGTTCGCGAGCCCGCTGATCTACCTGCTGTTTGTGGCGGCGATGATCTCGCTGGCGATGGGGCATGCCAGCGACGCGGCGGTGATCCTGGTGGTGGTGCTGATCAATGCGCTCATCGGCGCAGTGCAGGAAGGCCGTGCGGAACACTCGATGACGGCGCTGCGCAGGCTTTCGGCGGTGAAGGTACGCGTCGTCAGGGATGGCAGGGAGGCGATCATCGAAGCGCGCGAACTGGTGGCGGGAGACATCCTGCTGCTCAGCGCAGGAGACCAGGTGGGGGCGGATGCGAGGCTGCTGGAAGCCGCGGCCCTGGAGGCCACCGAGGCTGCGCTCACGGGGGAGTCGCTGCCGGTGCTGAAGAACATCGAAGCGGTGGATGCGGAGGCGGGGCTGGGCGACCGAAGAAACATGATCTACTCAGGCACGCACCTCACCGCAGGCCGCGGGCGGGCGGTGGTGGTGGCGACCGGACTGCAGACCGAGGTGGGCAAAATAGCGAGCCTGACGGCAACGGCGGAGGAGCCCAAGACACCGCTGGAGACAAGGCTGAGACACTTTGGGAACTGGCTGGTGGGAGCTTCGATGGCGCTTTTTGTGCTGATCATCGGATTTGGACTGCTGCGTGAGATTCCCTTTGTGAGCATTTTCATGGTGGCCATCAGCCAGATGGTTTCAGTGGTGCCGGAGGGGCTGCCGGTGGCGATGACCATCGCGCTCGCGGTGGGCATGCAGCGGATGGCGAGGCGGGGAGCCATCGTGCGGCGTCTTGCCGCGGTGGAGACGCTTGGGGCCACCAGCATCATCTGCAGCGACAAGACGGGCACGCTCACCAAGAATGAAATGACTGTGACAAGGCTGCTGCTGCCCAGCGGGCTGCAGGTGGAGGTCACAGGCGCGGGCTACTCCCCCGAGGGCAAACTGCTGGCCGAGGGGCGGGAGCTCACCGCCCAGGATGATGCCTCGCTGAGGGCATTGCTGGAGGCCATCGTGCTTTGCAACGACGCGAATCTCGTGCCGCCGGAGGCCGAAGAGGCCCACTGGCGCCCGCTGGGAGACCCCACCGAGGCGGCACTGCTCACGGTGGCGCTGAAAGGCTGCGTGGAGCCTGAGACACTGCGCCGCGAGTGGCCGCGCCGGGCGGAGATCCCTTTCGACTCCAGCCTGAAGATGATGGCCACCCAGCATGGCCATGGAGGGAAGTGCCGCGTGCTGTTCAAGGGGGCTCCCGAGAAGCTGCTCGCCCTATGCGATGGTGCGACGCTGGATGCTGCCGGGGTGCATGAGACGTCTGAAAAGCTGGCAGCACGGGCTCTGCGTGTGCTGGCCGTGGCCGAAGTGAATGACGCGCCGCTGGATGAGGAGGCAGGTTTTGAGCCGTGGCGCGGCAGGCTGCGCTTTCTAGGACTGCTGGGACAGATGGATCCACCGCGCGAGGAGGTCAAGACGGCCGTGGCGGAGTGCGTGGCGGCGGGCATCCGGCCGGTGATGGTGACCGGTGATCACAAGGCCACGGGGCTCGCGATTGCGACCGAACTGGGCATCGCCAAGCCGGGCGACATCGCGGTGGACAGCGCGGAACTCAAGGCGATGCCCGAAGAGGAGCTGAGCGCGAGCCTGGAGCGCATCTCTGTGTTTGCGAGGGTGCAGCCGGAGCAGAAACTGCGGATCGTCAAAGCCTTCCAGGCAAAGGGCCAGGTCGTCGCCATGACGGGAGATGGAGTCAATGATGCACCGGCACTGGCCGCCGCCGACGTCGGAGTGGCGATGGGCATCACCGGCACGGAAGTGGCCAAAGGGGCCGCCAAGATCGTGATCACGGATGACAACTTCGCCACGATCGTGAAGGCGATCGAGGAGGGAAGGCTGGTGTATCAGAACCTCAAGAAGGTGGTGCTGTTCCTGTTTGCGACCTCCATCGACGAAGTGAGCGTGCTGCTGCTGGCGCTGCTGTGCGGCTACCCGCTGCCTCTGGCGGCCGTGCAGATCCTTTGGATCAACATCGTGACCGAAGGGATGGTGACGGTGAACCTGATCCTAGAAGGGCTGGAGGGGGATGAAATGCGCCGGCGCCCCACGCCGGTGAACGAGCCGCTCTTCACCCGGCCCATGCTGGAGAGGCTGCTGCTCATGGTGAGCACCTCGGTGGCGGCAGTCTTCGGTTTCTTCCTGTGGCGGCAGGCCAGCGGTGCTCCGTTTGCGCTGGTGCAGACAGAGACGTTCACCCTGATCGCCGTGACCCAGTGGTTCAATGTTTTGAACTGCCGAAGTGCGACACAATCCGCCCTGAGCCTAGATGTGCTGCGGAACCGATGGCTCGCGGGAGGTCTGATCCTTGGCAATGCGCTGCATCTGCTGGTCATCTACACCGCCCCGATGAACCGGATTTTCCACACGGTGCCGATCCCGCTGGCGGATGTGGCCATCCTGGGCGTCATCGGCAGCAGTGTGCTGTGGATCGAAGAAATCAGGAAATGGCTGGTGCGCCGCCGCATTCAAGGCGCCGGTTCAGCACGATCAATGACTTCGGCGTGATAAGACACGGGCTGTGGCAGGTGGCGCCGCAGTTCGGCAATGAGACGATTAACCGCCTCTGCACGGCGTCTGCTGGTGAGGAAGGCGGCGATTTCCCCCTGCACTTCGGCCAAGGCTGGCAGGCGAGGAGGGTGGCGGTCCATCAGGATGATGAGATGCCAGCCCAGCTTCGTCTGCACCGGCTCGCTGACCTGGCCCAGAGGCAGCTTTTGCAACGCGGCCATGAAGTCCGCCGGCATGCGCTCCTGAGTGAACCAGCCGAGATCCCCACCCAGGAGCTTGCTGCGCTCGTCCTCCGAATATTCCCGGGCAAGCTGAGCGAAGGTCTTCTTTTTTGCCAGGAGCTGGCGCCGAATGTCCTGCATTTCTGCGCCACGATCCGGCTTCGTCTTTTCATGCCGGCTGAGGAAAATGTGCGCGGCGTGGCAGGCCTGCGGAATGAGCAGGGTGTGGCTGAACTCATCATACCAGGCACGCACCTCCTCCGAAGTGACCGGTTTGATGTAGCGCTGACTTTGCCCGGCTATCCACGCCTCATCCAAGTGCGCAACGAAAATCTGCGCGTCCATGGCCTTGGGTGTGAGGTGTTGCGCAGCCAGGCGCGCTGGAAATTCTGCCGGATCAGCGAACTGACGCCGGAGTCTTTCCGACTCAAGCTTCGACGCTGCGCCCACAGCCACAGTCCCGCCGCTGCTGCCGCGAGAGGCACCGACGATGCGGGAGTCGATCAAATTCTCCAACACCCGCCTGCGAGTCTGGTGCCGCTCCTCGGCACTGAGCGAGCTCCAGACTGCGTTGTGTCTCCACAGATGTTCGCGCAGCGCCTCCTCCAGTTCATGGCGCGTGATCGACTGGCCCAGCACTTCAGCAGCCACTCCCCCACCCTGCTCAGGCATGGGGAGCAGAAGCAGAAGGCCACAGGCTGAGAGAAGCGCGACGACCAGCCTCCAAGGAAAGCCCGGATGTGAACCTGACATGATCATTCAGAGGCTAGAACAGTCCGGATTGATGGCAAGACGATGGTGTGCGCCTGATTGACAGCATCAGAAGTTTTTGTATTTTATAAAATTCACAAATTAAACCTAGATTTACCGGGGCATTGTTATAAATTTTAGACAGCCATGATGTTTCGACGCCTAGTAACACTGATCTTTGTAACACTGATCTTTGCGGCCTGCACCGTCACTGCCGGGGCTGCCACTATCAGCGTGACCGGACTGAACAACAACGGCGACTCGATTGGCCAATATGACATCGGTGGCCAGCTCTACTGGTGGTTGTGCATTGAGCCCGGCACCCCTGCCCTGAGCAACCAGACGATCACGGCGGAGACTTACTCGCTGCATGATGGCTGGACGGTGCAAAACACCGAGCGGAACAGCATCTACCAGTCCGACCCGTTTTTCTATGCCCCCATCGTGACGAAGCAGGTCGCGGTGATGGAGTATGTGCTCGACACCTTCCTGCCGTGGAACACGCTTGCCGGTGCCTCGGGACGCTTCCTTGAGCAAAGCGGTGACTACAACAATTTCGGCAACAACGACACCTTTTACAACGCGATGTATGCCGTGCTGGATTTCCTGGGCCAGACCGAAGGCAAGCCGACAAAGTACGACTTCACGAGCATGGCAGATTACCTGGATTACTACGCCGGCCTGGGCACTCCAGTGGGGGACGCACGCTCGTCCATTTTCCAAAGCATTCTGAGTGACGTGTCCTCCAAAGATTCGCTGGGTTTCTTCGACACCTATACCGCACAGCACTACTATTTTACGGTCAACACCCTCTATCCTGAAGCCGATGTGAACAACTGGCAGGACGGACTTGTGATCGGTGGTTTCACACCTGTTCCCGAACCTGGCGGAGCCTTGCTGATCGCGAGCTGCGGCATCGCGTGGACGCTGCGCAGGCGCCGGATCGGCTAAGGGTGGTGTATTGAGGTCCTGCTCCATGCCTGCCTGAGGCCTGGGAGAACTGGTGGCGCCTCTGGGCTGAAGGAGACGGAATGTCGCCGGCCTCAAGACACACACAGGCCGGCTTGTCGTGCGAGGCTCAGCCATGCCTCCATGGTGCGCGCCCATTTACAAACACCTGACTTGTGAATCCAGTGCCAGCGCGGGATCTGTACCCAGAGGGACCCAAGGTTTGTCATTTATGTGCCGCATTTCATCAAGCGTCCAGGCTATGGAAAAGCCGCGAGGGTCTTGGGCATGGCTGGCGGTGTGTTTGCTTGCCTGGACGGGCCTGCCACCGGCCTCAGGGCAGGACCTGCAGCTAGAGATTGAGCCTGTGGCCCAAAGTCGGGCGCTGCGGCTGGATGAACCCCTGAGAGAGATGGATGCGGCCCGGATCACGAGACTGGACTGCCTGCTCTCAGGGGTGGCTCTGCAAAAAAAGGACGGCACCTGGCTGGAGTCCAAGGACTGGTTTTCCTACCTCAGTGTGGCCGGTGGGCGACTCAAGGCGAAGATCAAGGGTCTGCCGGCGGGGGAGTACAAGGCGATAAGCTTCCGCATCGGGCTGGATGAGGCGACCAACCAGTCTGATCCGAATCGATATGCGGCGGATCATGCGCTGAATCCCCAGGTCAACGGGCTGCACTGGGGCTGGCAAGGAGGCTACATTTTCATGGCTCTCGAAGGGCGTTTTTTGAAGGAGGGCAAGGAGAGCGGTTTTTCATATCACCTCGCCAATGCCCCGCAGCTGATGAAGGTGGAACTGCCGGTGGTGTTTCACGGCGGGCGTCCGCTGACCCTGAAGCTGGAGCTCGATGCGGCAAAGATGCTGGCGGGCGTCGATTTTGCCAAAGACGGCTCGTCGACCCACTCACGCCCGGGCGATGCGCTGGCGATGAAGCTGAAAGCCAACGTCGAGCAGGCATTCCGAGTGCGGAGCCTGGACTATGACGTTTACCAGACCCCGGCATTTGCGACGCAGCCCGCCCCCCTGCCCTCTGGCACGCACGCCCTGACACCGGCGATGACGCAGCGCTTTCCCCAGGTACAGCTGCCTGCAGACAACCCGCTGACGGAGGAAGGCGTGGCACTGGGCCGGCGGCTGTTTCATGAAACGAGGCTGTCGGTCAACGGCACCCAATCGTGCGCGTCATGCCATGAGCAGGGGCATGCGTTTGCGGATGCACGACGCTTCAGCCCCGGGGCGCAGCAGCAGCAAGGCACGCGCAATGCGATGCCGCTGTTTAACCTGGCCTGGCAGCCGGCTTTTTTCTGGGACGGCCGCGCCGCCACCCTGCGAGAACAGGTGCTGATGCCGATCCAGGATGCGCATGAAATGAACGAGACGCTGCCAAGCGTGATCGGCAAGCTGCAGGCGGACGCCGGGTACAGGCAGGCCTTTGCCGGAGCGTTTGGCAGCGCGGACATCACGAGCGAGCGCCTGGCGAAAGCGCTGGAGCAGTTTCTACTGACGCTGGTCTCGCAGGAGTCGCGCTTTGACCGTGCGGTGCGCAAGGTGGCGGAACTGACGGAGAGCGAGAAGCGGGGGCTGAGGCTCTTTGTGACGGAGTTTGATCCTAGCCGCGGGCTACGCGGGGCCGACTGTTTTCACTGTCATGGGGGGACGCTGTTTGCCAGCCAGCCGTTTGCCAACAACGGCCTGGAACTGGCGGAGGATGACCACGGCCGGATGGGTGTGACGAAGCAGGCCGCCGACCGGGGCAAATTCAAAACACCCAGCCTGCGCAATGTGGCCCGCACAGCGCCGTACATGCATGACGGCCGGTTTGCCACGCTGGAGGAGGTGGTGGAACACTACAGCAGCGGTGTGAAGCTCACCGCAACGCTGGACCCGAACCTCGCGAAACACCCGGAGAACGGCCTCCAGCTGACGACGCAGGAGAAGGCCGACCTGGTGGCATTTCTCAAAACGCTGACGGATGAGACCTTTGCCAACGGCGCAGCCAAGACCGCTGCCAGGTGAAATGCCATACAGCGCGCGGGGACGCCGGTGAACCGTGTGGATGACGCCGAAGGCGTAGAGCACTGATGCGGTTTGGGGCTGTGCCGCCCAAAGTGGTTACCCCGCAAGGACTCGAACCTTGAACGAGAGAATCAAAATCTCCTGTGTTACCATTACACCACGGGGTAGGAGGTGTTGCGGCGATGATATTAGAGCCTCCTTTCCGCTACGCAAGGGCGGCTTGGAGCTGAATTGGACCGGTTTTCATCCCTTTTGCCCAATCGCACCGAGGCGAAGCGGTGACCGCGCCTGCAAAAACCGGCCTGATGGGGCATGCCGCAGGAAAAAGGCTGGGTCAGAGAGGCGGGTTTCAAACGTGCGGCAAAGCCTTTCCGCCTCCTTGTGGGGCTCAATTCCAAGATCTAATGATAGCCCTATTTTATTAAAATTATGGCCATATGAAATATTTATCCTTGCAATATATTTTATAAATTGCATAATTATCATGTAATTTAACAAACCATTATGAAGAAGCTCATCCTCATCCAAAACGACTATCCTGGCACTGGTAAGAGCACTTTGGCGCTCTGCTTTCACCGCTACCTTCAGCAGTATGGAGTGTCTCATCAGCTGCTCACTCTGACCGAAGATGAAGCGGTGTGTGCGGCAGATGTGACGGCACTCGATGCCAGCTCACTGACGCCACGGTCGTTCCTGGCGCATGTGGATGCCTCGCCGCTGACGATTCTGGATGTGAGTACCGGCCTGGGTGAGTTCTTCAACAAATTTTATCAAGGCTGCGAAATGGATCAGATCCTCCAGGCCGCGGGTGTGGCCCTGTCTGTGGTGCTGCCAGTGACGGTGGACCGCGAGAGCTTTGACTCGGTCATTGATGCGGCCGAGGTCTTCTCTGACAATGCGGAATACCTGATAGCCCACCTGGTGACGAGCTGCTATGACGAGGACGACAAGGTCTGGGACACGAGCTATGCAGCGCGGGTGATGGACATGTTTGAAGCCGTGGAACTGCACATTCCGGAAATCACCTTCCAGGCAGAACTGAGCAACGAGCACCTGAGCCTGGACAGCGCGCTTCAGCTGGAAGATGCCGAGGAACGCCTGGGCAAGGAATACACCAAATGGCACCGCCGGGTCGTGGGCCAGGTGGACAGTGCGCGCCAGTACCTCTTTGGAGACGCTTTCCGCCCGACGATGGCCCCGAAAACGGCCAAGCCGGTGCGCAAGGGCAAGGCCAAGATGGCAGCCTGAACCTCCCTTACCGAACCAAGGGCTACTCGAACAACTCGGGGTAGTTCCGATCCGCGACAGCCCGGCTGAGAGATCGTATCTCGGCCGGGCTGGTGCATGTGAGGACAGCGTTAGCCAGGGCTTCGCATTCCTGCACGTTGAGACGACGGACGGCGTGTTTCAGGCGCGCGATCTGAGTGGTGGCCACGCTGAGCTCATTGAGCCCGAGACCGATCATCAAGGGAGTGAGGGTCAAATCGGACGCCATTTCACCGCACATGCCAACACGGATCCCCGCGGTGCGGGCCGCCTTGACCGACATGGCAATGAGCCGCAGCACAGCCGGATGGGTGGGCTGGTAGAGCTTGGCGACACGGTCATTGAGCCGGTCCACGGCAATGGTGTACTGAATGAGGTCATTGGTGCCCAGGCTGAGGAAGTCCACTTCTGCGGCGATCAAGTCGGCGGAGAGGGCGGCGCTGGGAATCTCGATCATGGCGCCGATCTCGATCTCATCCGGCACGTCCACGCCTTCAGCGGTGAGTTCATCGGCGCAGTCGTTGAGCACGGCCTTGGCCTCCAGGACTTCCTGAACTCCGGAGACCATGGGGAACATGATGCCGACGCGGCCATGCACGGCCGCACGCAGGAGGGCGCGCAACTGACGTTTGAAGAGATCCTGCCTGCCGAGTGAAAGGCGGATGCCGCGCCAGCCCAGAAAGGGGTTGGGCTCGGGCTCGACCGCAAGACGCTCATCGACCTTGTCCCCGCCGAGATCCAAGGTGCGGAAGACCACACGCTTGGGAGCCTGGGACTTCACCACCTTGCTGTAAGCGGCGGCGAGCTGGTCTTCAGTGGCGTCTGGATTTTCCAGGTGGAGGAATTCCGTGCGGAAAAGCCCGACCTCCTCGGCCCCGCTGTCCTCCACGATCTTCATTTCCTCAATGAACTCGGCATTGGCGCCGACGCAGATGGCGGTGCCGCAGCGTGTGAGGGACGGCTTGTGGCGCTCGACTTGGAAGACATCCTCCCGCCGTTCAGCCTGCTCCTCCCGCAGGCGATAGCGGGCGAGGGTTTCAGCGTTCGGGTTTTGAATGAGCAAGCCGCCTTCACCATCGAGCAGGACGGTGTCGCCGCTGTGAAGATCGTCGCAGATGCCATGGAGCCGCACCACCGCCGGCAGCGCCAGCGAGCGGGCGATGATGGCGGCGTGGGAGACGGCGCTGCCGGTCTCCAAGGCGAAGCCGAGCACTTTGCTGCGGTCCAGCTGGACGGTGTCCGAGGGGGTGAGGTCATGCGCGACGACGATCACGGGCTCGTCAAACATGGGGTGGTCAAGCAGCTCTCCGCGGAGGTGGCGCATGACACGCTGAGTGACGTCTTTCACGTCGAGAAAGCGCTCCCGGAGGTAGGTGTCTGAAAGCCCGCGGAGGGCGTCCATGTGCTTGCACATGAGCTTGTAGTAGGCCCAGTCCACGCAGACCTGCTGCTCGCGCACGATTTTTTCGGTCTGCTTTAGAATCGTGGAATCCTGGAGGATGAGCAGATGGGTCTCGAAGATTTCGCTCTCGGCGCTGCCGTGCTCTCCGGCCATGACGCGCTGGAGTTCCTCGATCTCCTTGGAAGTGACGGCGAGGGCGGCGTGGAGGCGCTCCATTTGCTGGGCCTCGGTGCCGGGCTCGATGCTGTCTTCGTCCGGCTCATCGAAGTGATCCTTAAGCACATGGACCACTGCATGAGCCACCCCATCGGACACAGCGGTGCCGGTCCAGGTCTTTTCTTGCAGAGGTGCGGGCGAAATCATTTCTAGCCCCATCTTTCATGCGGACTATGCGTTTGGCAAACGCCACGGTGCATCAAACTGCGGACAGGAGCTTTTCCATGCGCCGCTTCAAGGCATCTGCCTTGGCATCTTCGCCTATGATCTCTAGCATGGCGATGTAGTCAGTGCCGATCGTCTCGTAGCTGCGTGCCTCGTAAGGCAGCTGCTGCTCCAAAATGCCCAGGCTTTTTTCAAAATGCTGCTGAGCGGCTGAATTGTCCCTCAGTTCATGGCAGGCGGTGGCGAGATTGCAGAGAGACTGGGCCACGTCCCGGTGGTTTTCCCCGAGGACCTCGATGCGGATCTGAAGCCCGTCCTCGAACATTTCCTTTGCCTGGTCTGGAAAGCCGGCGGCATAGTAGAGGCTGCCCAGGTTGTTGAACACACAGGCCACGGACTCCGAGGAGCGGCCGCGCTTGTTTTCCAAAGTCTCCAGCGCCCGGAGGTAGTGCTGCTCTGCGAGGGCAAATTTGTCCATGCACTTGTAGGTCATGGCCAGATTGTTGCGAAGCTGGGCCGCGACTTCGAGGTTGTCCCCGCCGAGGGCTTCGTGATTGCTGATGGCCTCTTCATAGTAGGAGAGGGATTCGGCCTCGCGGCCGGTGAAATCGAGGAGTGTGGCGAGGCTGGTGCGCACATTGGCCATCACATCTGCGGGCAGTTCCAGATCTTTCCCGGCCTCCAGGGCCTCACGGTAGGAGGACTCTGCGGCGGCGTTGTCCCCGGCGTCGCGCTGGGCATCTCCCAAGGCCTGGAGTGCACGGACCAGGCCGGGGGCCTTGCCGGGGAATTCTTTCACTGCTTCACGCTGAACCTCCACCGCCTCGTAAGCGGCTTGGATGACAGAATCGGCAGTGGCAGCTGAAAAAGAGTTTTCGGGCATGATCGCGACAAAAATGGTCCAGGTGGAGAGTGTGTACCTTCGTGGACACAGCGCCCCCCCGTCAAGTGCCGCGTTTGCCCCAAATCACAAAACTCTGGGGATCAGCCTGGGACATGATGGCTCAGGGTTTGAGCCAGTATTCGAAAAAGCGGTAGATTTGCTCGTTGGACTCCTCATTGGGGTCGTGCTTTTCACGGTTGGTCATGGCCACACGGCTGGTGGCGCCGAGGAGCTGATTGACCGCAATGGCGTGATTGAGCGCGAGCCAGCGCTTGGGCGGGTCTTCAGCCCCCCCGGAGACAAGGAAGGGACGCGGAGCCATCAAGGCATGCAGCTCCTGGAGGTCGTGCCCTTTCTCGATGAGGGTTTTGTAGGCGCCGGTGCGGGGGCTTTCGGCGCTGACCAGACCGGGCTTGCGGGTGACGGCGGGGTCCAGGCCGAGGTACCAGGGCTCCTGATAATTGATGCTCTGGCGTGTTTCATCGAAGACGATGCCGGGGTCGCTCCAGACGGCGCAGGCATATTTTTCCCAGAGGCAGGAGCCGAAAAGGGACCACTTGCCGCCGTAGGAGTGGCCGACGATGCCGATGCGGGCGGCATCGACCTCCGGCAGTGAGGCGAGTGCCTGATACATGTTGGCGCTGATGTAACCGAGGTAGGAAAGCGGCTGGCACTTGGCAGCCTCACTGAGCACGGGCTTGCGTGCGTCGCCGCCGGGGGAGCCGATCGAGAGGGTGACGAAGCCACGGCGTGCCAGCTGCCAGGCGAAGTCGCGGAGCGGCTTGGTGCTGAGGCCGGCGCTGGTTTCGGGATCGTAGTAGGGCACGAAGACGGCCGGCTGCTTTCCTGCCCTGGCGGGGAGCAGCAGGTAGCCATCGCCGGTCTGGCCGGGCGCGATTTCGACGCGCACTTTTCTCTGGGTGACGCCCCCTTCCCTCTGGGCGGTCTCGAGGACTTCGATCTTTGGATGCTCGATGACTGCAGGCCATGCGCCCATGATGGCATGCCAGTCTGCGAGGATCTCGGCACGCCGCCGGGGCCAGTCTGCCGCCTGTTTTACCTGGCTGCCATCTTTGAAAACGAGGGGGGATTTTCCCGGATGGAGGCGGCCTGAGAACTCAGAGGGAACCTGGGTGAACGGCAGCTCATTGGCATGGGCCAGAGTGGCAGCGGCCAGAAGGCCGGAAAGGAGCAAAAATTTCATGGGTTGGAATGACATGAACGTGATTCGGAGGTGGTTCCATGCGGGCATGCCGACTGGAATGTGATGACCGGCCCAAAAAATGTGCGAGGCCCATCCCGCTGGCGGCCGGGGCCTCAGGGCCTGCTGAGCCCGCTTTCTTGCAGATGCTCGTGCAAAATTCGGGTGACTTCCTTCACGACCTCAGGGCGCTCCACGCAGCCATGCCAGCAGGGGACGATTTTTTCCGACTTTGCGCCTTCGAGGTGAGAACTCCAGTAAGGGACCGCGCCATCGGTGCTTTCGGCCAGAGGTTTGTGCCCGATGCGTCCTATGATGGAATGATAAGGCACCGGAATGGGCACGGAATTGAGCCCGTCATAGAAAGGGTGCTCATTGTAGAGCGTGCCGATGCTGAGAAAGGCAAAGAAGCCCCAGTCACGAATCTGAGGCGAGAGAGCGTCCGTGTTGCCGTTCATCAATTGCTGGGACAAAAGCAGGGTGTCCACGGGGAGGCGGATGAACGAGGCGAGGCGGCGCACGATGCCCATGCCAGCGATGTTGCTGCCGCGCTGCGGCGTGGTGATAAACACCAGGCGCTTCACCTCCGGCTGAGGCTTGAACTTGAGATTGCTGACGAGGCGCTCGCGGTCCGAGGCGGAGACATTGAGCTTTTCCGGGGGCTTGGTGAAGATGGAGTTCCAGAGCCTGTCCTTGGGATCGATGGCCTGCATGCGGCTGAGGAGCCCGCCCATGCTGTGGCCGACGAGGATCATGCGGTTCATGCCCGGATCATTGTGATCTGGGTCGTAGTATTCGCAGGCCTGCCGCAGTGAGGCGCGGAGGCGCTCGGAGGTCTGCGGCACGCTCATGCCGGTGGGGTAGAGGAAGTACCAGGGCTGATATTTCTTCCGCAGCTCGGGATCTGAACTGATGGCGTTGACGGTGTTCAGCCAGATGTGGGGGTCTGACATGAGGCCATGCACGAAGACCACAGGGATGCGCTGCGGATCATACGAGTCCATGCGGTAAAGCTGGCAGTCCCCGAGGGTGCGCTCGGGATAGAGCAGGCCGAGCCATGAAAACAGGCGCATGGTTTTCTTGGAGAGCGCACGGTCTTTGGCGGCGGTGAAGTTTGCAGCCAGCAGGCGCTCATCCTGGCGGATTTTCACGGTCTCGACATTGAGGGCATTGTGCAAATGCAGCCGGCAGCGGCGAGGAGTGACGGGGTCGGCATCGTCATCCTCCACCTCCATGACGGCGGTGAGGGTGAGGTTCCCGCCGTTTGGCGGCATGAAGGGATGCTCCTTGCGGGCATCGAGGGTGCGGAGCACGTGGCCGACAACCGGCACCCCTACGCCAGCGCGCTCGGCGAGGGTGTCGTCAGCATGGGTTTTCTTCCGTGAAGCAAGGATGATCTGATCCATGTGCGCGGGCGGGACTTCGCGGCGAGCATTGGCCCTGGGGTCAAAGTCGACCTGGAAGGACTGGGCTGCGGAGGTGAAAACGGTGCCGCTCTGCCAGTAGCGCGGGCTCTGATGACCGTCCCACTCACGCAAAAAACTGGCGAGGGCCTGATCATACTGGTCCTGTGCCTGGCGGCGCTTGGAGGAAGACCCGTGATGCATGCCATCCCAGCCGGCGACCAAACGATCCAGCGATGAGGCCAGGCGGCGTTTTTCACGCGCGGACAGGGCGGTTTCCGTGCGCGGCGTTTCCACACGGAGCTGCGAGTGGCAGGAAGCCAGCAAGCCGCAGGTGGCGAGCGCGAGAGAGCGGAGAACACTGCCGGACGCCATCACTTTTTCTCAGCGATGGGTGTGAGCCTGACGTTGCGGATTGCGGCCATGGTGTTGAAGGTCGTCAGCGAGAGCGGGAGGTAGCTTTCGATGGGGCCGGGACGAATGCTGATTTTTTTGCCTTCGATGTCTTCGTCGATGATCTGCTTGTCGCCGAGCCAGACGCTGAGGTTTTTCGGGGTGACGCGCAGCTTGATGGCATACCACTCGTCATCCTTGTAGCGCTGGTAGGTGGAGGTGTTGTTGTCGGAGGCGTCCATGCCGTCGATACAGGAGATGCCGGTGACACTGCCGCCCCAGCCGCCGCAGATGAGGGTGGCGCAGTGCTTGAGATCCCCGACGGGGAAAGTGAGACCGACGAAAAAATCGACGCCCTGCATGCGCTTGGCCTCGAGTGTGATCTCGTAGTTGGTCGTTGGCAGAGCCGCGGCTTTCTTGTAAATGGCACCGCTCACGTTTTCCCCCTGATTGATAATCATGAGGCCGCCCTCCAGTTCCACCTCACCGCTGCCACCGACGTCGACTGCTTCCCAGTCGTCGAGGGATTTGCCGTTGAAGAGAACGAACTCTTTGGCAGCCTGCGGCTTCGGTGCGGCAGGCTTGTCCTCAGCGGAGGCAAATGCGGTGCCGAGCACCAGAAGAGCAGTCAGGGTCAGATATTTCATGGGTTCGGCCCGCACCCTCAGCGTGGCATGCGCCACGGTCAAGCGTCACAAAAAACACCTTCCATCATGCTTCCCCCCGATCTAAAAACCATCATCATCATGGGCGTCTCCGGCAGCGGCAAGTCCGTCGTCGGCAGCCTGCTGGCAGCCAGGCTCGAAGGCGTCTTTGAGGATGGCGACGACTTTCACCCGGCCGCCAACAAGGCGAAGATGTCTGCGGGCACGCCGCTCAATGACGAGGACCGCTGGCCCTGGTATGCGACGCTGAGGCAACGCATCGAGGACATGCGCCACCTGACGCCGGTTTACGTGCAGGCCTGCTCGGCGCTGAAGCCTGTGTATCGAGACAAGCTGCGCGCGCATGACCACCCGGAGACGCTGCGCTTTGTGCTGCTGGACGGCACGAAGGAACTGATCGCCACCCGGCTGGCGGGTCGCAAAGGGCATTTCATGCCGCCCACGCTGCTGGACAGCCAGCTGGCCACGCTGGACCCGACGCCTGACATCATCCGTGTTTCGATCGATCAGACGCCCGAGGAGATTGTGAACGAAATCCTCAAGAAGCTGGAACACTCATGAGTGCGGAGGTCCGGCGGCTGTTCTGGGGCTGGGAGGCCCCGGTGCTGGATCAGGCCGTGGCACTGCTGTGCCGCGACTGGGACAAGGCGCGTGCGCTGGATCTCAGCAGCACGCTGCTGCTGGTGCCGAACGGTGAAGCCGGACGCCGGCTGCGGGAGGCGCTGGCACAAGCAGCGAACCAGGCAGGGACAGCGGCCGTGGTGCCGCATCTGTGGCTGCCGGAGCAGGCGCTGCTGCCACAAACGCGCCGATTTGAAGCAGCGACAGCGGTGCAGTCGCAGATGGCGTGGCAGCGCGCGCTTGAGCGAGTCCCGGCTGATTCACTCACGGCACTTTTTCCCAAGGCACCGACGTCTTCAGGATGGGGCTGGCAGGCGGAGACTGCACGCATGATGGCAGAGCTCAAAATGCTGCTGGGCACGGGGGGCCTGACCTTTGCCGCCACGGCTGAGCATCCTGCGGCGCAGAGAGACGCCGCGCGCTGGCAGGATCTGGCAAAGATCGAGCAGGTGTACTTTGAAGAGCTGGCGCAGGCGGGGGTGGCGGATGCGCAGATGCTCAAGCGCCGCCATGCCCATGACCCCGTAGTGCCGGAGGGGGTGAGGCGTGTTGTTGTGCTGGCCTCGCCGGACCTGCCGCCATTGCTGGATGCGTGGATCGCCGGCTGCGCCAAGCGGGGCGTTCAGGCCATCATCGCCATTCAGGCGCCGGAGGCGATGGCGCACAGTTTTGATGCCTGCGGGCGGCCGCTGCCGGAGCATTGGGGTGAAGAGGCCGGCTGCATTCTGCCCGTGATTGACAACCAGATCCATGTGGCGCGAGATCCGGCCGTGCAGGCGGCGCAGACGCTGAACCTCATGCGCGAGCTGGTGCCCACGGGCCGGACCGCGCTGGGGGTCTGCGATGCGGAAGTGGGCAGCCTGCTGCTGGAAAAACTCACGCTGGAAGGTGCGCGCAGCTTTGAGCCCGGCGGCATTCCGGTGCAGCGAGAGGGCATGTGGCACGTGCTTGACTGCTTCCGCGTGCTGCTGGGCACGGGTGCGTGGCGAGCCTTTGCCTCACTGCTGCGCGTTGAAGAATTTCGCAAGGCGGTGATCCCCGACAACGCGAACACGAACCAGCTGCTGCGAGAGGCTGATGACTTTGCCAGCGAGCACCTGCCCGTGACTCTGGCGCATGCGATGGAACTGCCGCTCGAAAACCGGCCCGCCCTGAAGCCAGCCATCCAAAACACGCTGGCACTGCTTGATTCCCTGCGAGGTGTGTCCCCGGCCAAGGCGGCACGAGGCCTGATCTTAAAACTGCTGGGAGATCTCCCATTCAATCCCGAAGCGCCAGGTGACCGAGAACGGACGGAGCTGGCCACGGAGTGGCTGCGCATCACGGAAGAACTCGAACAAGAGGCGCGGCGATTTGGCCTGAAGCCGGAGGCTGAGGACATGTTTGGGCTTTCGCTGGAATGCCTGGCCCAAAGCCGCCTGTCCGAGCCCCGCGGAGACATTGACCTGGTGCTGCAGGGCTGGCTGGAGCTGCTCTGGGAGAGAGCGCCGAACCTGATCGTGACCGGTCTGAATGAAGAACATGTGCCGGGCATCTTCATCAGTCATCCGTTCCTGCCGGACAGCCTGCGCAGGATGCTTGGGCTCCCTTGTCAGGAAACCCGCTTTGCGCGTGATGCGTTCATCCTGACTGCGCTGGTGCAACAGCGCCGGGGCAACCGAGGGTGCCTGCAGCTGCTCTGCGGCCAGTGGAGCGAAAACGGCGACGCCCTGCGCCCGTCGCGGCTGCTGTTTCTGTGCGAAGACCGGGCGCTGCCGGAGCGTGTGGCCCATCTCTTCCCCAAGGATGAAGATCAGGAGGCCGCAGCCGAGCCACCACGCACGCTGGCCTGGAAGCTGCAGCCGGACTGGAGCGCGAAGCCGCTGGAGACCATCTCCCCCTCCCGCCTGCGCGAGTACCTGAGCTGTCCGTTCCGCTACTACCTGAGCTGCACGAAAGGCATGAGAGCGGTTGAGACCAACAAACGGGAGCTGGATGCCGCCGAGTTTGGCAACCTGATTCATCACGCGTTTCACCGCCTCAGCACGGAAGCAGGGATGCGTGACTGCACCCATCCCGCGCAAATAGCCGACTGCCTGGAAACAGCCGCGCGCGACGAGGTGCGGAAGATTTACGGACAAAGGCCTGCACCGCTGATCACCCTGCAGATGGAAAGCATTTTGCAACGCCTGAAGAAGGCGGCGGAGATCGAGGCCAGGAACCGGCAGGAAGGCTGGCAGTGCGTGGAGGCGGAGCTGCAGATCGGAGACGAGGCGGAGGAATCTCCCTTTGTGATTGCGGAGGCCCGCCTGAGGGGCCGGATTGACCGGATCGAGCGCCATGTGGACGGCAGGCTGCGCATTGTCGATTTCAAAAGCTCCGACAAACCGCGCACGCCGCAGGAGGCACATGTCAAGGTGATCACGGCCCGCACGAAGCTGACCGAGGCGGAGGAGTGGAAGTGCTTTGACCTGCCTGAGGGGAGACGTGGGATGTGGCTGGATCTGCAACTGCCGCTGTACGCGGCCGCGATGCAGCAGCGAGGACAGCCCATCAGCAGCGTGGCCTACTTTGCCCTGCCCAAGAGCATTCAGGACACGGCCATTCTGCCGTGGGAGGGGTTTGACGCAGAAATGATCGAGGCTGCGAATCAGTGTGCCGCCGAGGCGGTGCGGCGCATCCGCAGCGGCCAGTTCTGGCCGCCAGCAGACCGCTCTCCCAACGCCAGCTTTGACGAAATCCTGCTGAACGACCCGCTGCACAGCGTTCAGCCGCCTCTTGCAAAATGACGGTGCCCCGTTTATCAACCCGGCTCATCATGTCTGACATCAAACTCCTCATCACCGGCAGCAAAGGCCGCATGGGCCAGGCCATCATCCGTGCCGCCGAGGCTCAAAACGTCACTGTCGCATCCACCGTTGACGTGGGCGACGCCTTGTCCCCGGCGCTCGCGAAAGCGGACATCGTGATCGATTTTTCTTCCCACACTTTCTGCGATGAACTGCTGGGCGAATGCCTCAAGCAGGGGAAGAGCCTCGTGATCGGCACCACCGGACACACCAACGAGGAACTGGCCCACATTCGCGAAGCGTCCAAGGCCCTGCCGATCGTGTTCGCCTCGAATTACAGCGTCGGCGTGAACACCCTGTTCTGGCTGACGCGCAAAGCCACGGAACTGCTCGGCCCGGACTTCGATCTCGAAGTCGTGGAGATGCATCACCGCATGAAGAAGGATTCCCCGAGCGGCACGGCACGCACGCTGGTGGAGATCCTGGCGGATGTGCGTGGCCTGGAGTATGACAAGGACTGCAAGCATGGCCGCTTTGGCGATGTGGGAGCGCGCACGCCGAAGGAGATCGGTGTGCATGCGATCCGCGGCGGCGATGTCGTGGGCGATCACACGGTAATCTTTGCCAATGTGGGCGAGCGCGTGGAACTCACTCACAAAGCCAGCAGCCGTGACACCTTTGCCACGGGCTCTGTCCGTGCCGCCCAATGGCTGGCGGGGAAACCTGCGGGGCTGTATGACATGCAGGATGTGCTGGGACTGAAGTAAGAGTTTGCGGTGGTAGGCGGTCGCTGCAAACGCCCCTCAACTCTTCCCTTTCGCCCGGTGACGTCTTCGCTTACTTTCCGCATGCCTGACGATGTCCCAGATTCAAGCCAGCCAGCCGCCTGTGAAGCCGCTGCTCACTCAAGAGCAGATGGCGAGGATCTTATCGTCGCGGCGCTCACTCACCTCCGAGGAAGCCTATCGGCAGATGGAGGCTCACATGGGCCGCCCTCGCTCGCCCGGCAGAAGGAAGACCTTCGTGAATGGGCGGGAAGTCTGGGTCTGCTGCTGAGTTCCAGTGACCTGCCTGCGCAAGTCGTGCGCGGCGGCATGGAGCACGACCTTTATCACGACTTCGACACGGATCGTTATTTCAAAGTCACCCGTGACGGCATCTTCGGTTTGTCCCCGGGCATCGACCTCGCATTGGTCTCCTCCGACATGGAGGCGCGACGATTTCATCTCTGGGAAGCCTCGCCTGTCGAGTATCTGGAGCGGCTGCATTTGCAAAACGAACTCGTCGCAGGGCTCAACCGCCTGGAGGGGGTTCTCGATCAGGGGGACGACCTCGCCATCGTCACCTCCCAGCCGCGGTTCGACATCGTGCCCGTCACCCTCGCGGAGATCGATGACTGGTTCACAGCGCAGGGTTTTGAAAAAGTCACCGCCTGCGGCTATTACCGAGCAGAAGACAACCTCGGTGTCTTCGATGCGCACGCAAAGAACCTCGTCCGTTTCGAAAACAATCTCATCCCCTTCGATGTCATACCCTGTCGGCCCGCCGGCGGCTTTTTAAAGTTCATCGCCGACACCCTTGCCTCCGGTCACACTGTCATCGCCGTGCGCACCGTATCCACTTCGCCACGCTCTGTCGAATAATGCTCCTGCGACCTTTTCCCTTTTCACTATGATCAAGCGGTTCCGAACAGATCCTGTGCGGCTGACAACCACCCCAAAATACATTTTCCAATGAAATTCGGCATCGCTCTTGGCTCCAATCTGGGTGATCGCGCTGAGAACATGCAGCGTGGTGTTGAGCTGCTGATGGCACGTGTGCCGGGCATCAGACTCAATGCGAGTGCGCGGGTGTATGAAACGGAGCCGGTGGATTGTGCGCCGGGGACGCAGGCGTTTTTGAATACCGTCATTGAAGTGGCGGCGGAATGCACGCCGGAGGAACTGCATGAGCACCTCAAGGCCATCGAGCAGGCGCTGGGAAGGCCGGAGCAGCGGGAGCGGAACTCGCCGCGCACGCTGGATCTGGATCTGCTGTATGCGGATGATGTGGTGAGCGATGACCCGGTGCTGACGCTGCCGCACCCGCGCATGCACCTGCGGCGCTTTGTGCTGGAGCCGCTGGCGGACATCCGGCCTGAGCTGGTGCTGCCGGGGCAAAAGGTGACGGTGGCCGAACTGCTGGCAAATTTGGAGTGAGGCGGGGCGCCTGCCCCCATGCGGAGACGCAGGAGGCCAGAATTGCAGGCAGGAGTGCCTGCATCACTTCGCGGATTCTGCGTGGCATGAAGCGGAATCTTGCTATGGAATGACGGACCATGACTGAAGCCCAACCCACACCCGCTGATTCTGGACGCTGGATTCGTTTCGCGCTCGTGATGCTGCCCGTCGGCACGATTCTGCTGGGGATCGCCTCCTTTGGCATCTGGCAGTGGAAGAAGGACCAGGCGGCGGACCGCTCCTTCAAGTATGCGCTGGCGCTGCGGCGGCAGATCAGCCCGGAGGGGATCGAGCGGCATGCGGACATCGTGCGCACGGCTCTGGCCAAGACAGACCGTGACCTGAGCATTCCCGGGTATCTTGAATCCACCATGGGAGCTGAGAACATGGGCTACTCGGTGCGACGCAAAAGGTTTGGCAACGAGCAGTCGATCGTCGACGCGGAACTGACGGGCACCAAGCGCCCGCTGGAAGTGGTGATGGTGCTGACGCTGTACGGCGGCCAGCCGGCCCAGATGGAAAGCACCACGCAGGCCATCGCCGAGGCCTTGTCAGTGGCGCATGAAATCACCGGAGAAAAGGTGGTGCGCACCCTGCGCTTTGCCTTCATTCCAGACACTCCGGCGGCGCTGAAGGAACTGAGGGAAGTGCTGCAGAAAGACGGCGAACGCCTGATGCACCTGATGGTGCTCGGGGGGCCCGAAGTCGCGGGCATCGAGGCCGTCTCCAAAGCCCTGGACACGACGGCGAAAGGCACGCGTGTGCTGTCTCTGCCTGCGACGAAAACGCCCCAGGACACCGTGCAGTCTGCCCATCAACTCAAACTCATGCTGCTGGACGCGGCGGAAATCCCATGACCGTGACCTGCCGCCAGATGCAGCAATGCGAGGAGGCCGCGTTTGCACGCGGCGTGAGTGCGGCGGCACTGATGGAGGAGGCCGGGCGCGGCATCGCGAAGGTGGTGCGCCAGTTTGCGCCGCGTGCGGGATCGCTGGTGCTGTTTCTAGGCAAAGGCAACAATGCAGGGGATGCGCTGGTCGCTGCGCGTGAACTGGTGGCTGATGGGTGGCGGCTGTATGCAAGGCTGAGCGGTGAACCCGCCGCAATGAAGGCCCTGCCGCGCCAGCACCTGGCGACGCTGGGCAGTCTCGTACACCTTTTGAAGGATGCCTGCGCGCATGACTTCCCAGCGGGGCCCATCGTGAGCCTGGATGGGCTGCTCGGCATCGGTGCCCAGGGGCCGATGAAGCCGGAGCTGCAGGTGCTGGCACGCGAGATGAACCTGCTGCGGACGCAGCGGCATGCGGTGACGATTGCGATGGACATTCCCTCGGGGCTCGATGGCGACCATGGCGATGCCTGCGAGGATGCGGTGGAGGCGGATGTGACCGCCGTGGTGGCGCAAATGAAAGCGGGCCTGGTGGAGGATGGCGCTGATCATTACGTGGGACGCATCGCGCTGGTGCCGCTGCCTGATCTGGCACAGACGGATGGCGATGCGCAGGCCGAAGTGCTGACGCCGCAACTGCTGCGCTCCCGGCTGCCGCGACGTGCCAATGACATGCACAAGGGGGATGCGGGACGCATTGGCATCCTGGCGGGATCTCCTGGATTTTTAGGAGCGGCAGAGCTGGCGTGCCGTGGCGCCATCCGCGCAGGGGCGGGGCTGGTCACGCTGCTGGTGCCTGAGAAGGTGTATCCGCTGCTCGCGCCGCGCATGCCGGCGGAGGTGATGGTGAAAATGATCGACGACTATCGGGATGTCCTGGACATGCGCTTTGATGCGCTGGCCATTGGTCCCGGGCTGGGCTTTGAGCATGAGAAGGAAATCGTCGAGGTGCTGAAGAAAGCGAAGGCGCCCACCGTCGTGGATGCGGATGCGCTGACGATGCTGGCACAGCACCCGGAGGTGATGGATGCCACGGGCAAGCTGCCGCGGCTGATGACTCCGCACCCGGGCGAAATGGACCGGCTGCTGCGGAATTTCCCCGGTTGGCATGGCATGAGCCGGCGCAGGCTCGTGGAATCGCTCACAGAATCAGCGCCGGGGCGTACGCTGCTGCTCAAGGGGACGAGGACGGTGATCGCCACGCAGGGGCAGGCGACGATGTTTAACACCACTGGGCATCCTGGGATGGCGAGCGGTGGCATGGGGGATGTTTTGACGGGTGTGTGCGCCGCTTTTGCCGCACAGCGTTTGAGTCTGCACCTGGCGGCGGGGCTGGGAGCATGGCTGTGCGGTCGGGCTGCGGAGAGGTTTGTGAGCCAGGAGCTCGCGGCCATGGAGTCGGTGGGTGCGAGCGATGTCACGGCGCATCTGGGGGGTGCGCTGCGGGATTTGAAGGAAGGCTGTTTTTAGAGGGCTTTGTGCCCGCCATTTTATGCCAGCAGCTTGTGCAGGACTTTGCCGTGGACGTCGGTGAGGCGGAAGTCGCGGCCTTGGAATTTGAAGGTGAGCTTTTCGTGCTCGAGGCCGAGGAGATGCAGGATGGTGGCGTGCAGATCGTGCACATGGGCGGGATCTTCAGCGACGCCGAAGCCGAGCTCGTCGGTCTTGCCGAGGGTCTGGCCGGCTTTTACGCCGCCGCCGGCGAACCACATGGTGAAGGCGTCGATGTGGTGGTTGCGGCCGGTCTTGTCGCGGTTTTCGCCCATGGGGGTGCGGCCAAATTCGCCGCCCCAGATGACGAGGGTCTCTTCGAGCAGGCCGCGTGATTTGAGATCGCGGATGAGGGCTGCGCAGGCCTGATCGACGTCTTTGACGACCTTGGGGAAATCGTCTTCCAGCGTCTCGCCTTTGCCGCCGTGGTTGTCCCAGCTGGTGTGGTAGAGCTGCACGAAGCGGGTGCCGCGCTCGACGAGGCGGCGGGCGAGGAGGCAGTTGCGCGCGAAGGAGGGCTGGGTGGGATCGACGCCGTAGAGATCGAGGGTGGCCTTGGATTCGCCCTTGAGGTCGATCAGCTCCGGGGCGCTGCTCTGCATGCGCCAGGCCATCTCGTAGGCGTTGATGCGGGTCTGGATTTCGTCGTCGCCGGTTTCGACGAGGCGGGAGAGGTTCAGCTCGCGTGCGGTGTCGATGACACGGCGCTGGCTGGCGGGGCTGTAGGCGGCGGGCGTGGAGAGGTTCAGGATGGGCTCGCCGGTACCACGAAGTGGCACACCCTGGTAGGTGGTGGGGAGGAAACCGCTGCCCCAGAGCACGGAGCCGCCACGGGGACCGCGGGGGCCGCTTTGGAGAACGACAAAGCCGGGGAGATCGCTGGATTCGCTGCCGATGCCGTAGGTGACCCAGGAGCCCATGGAGGGGCGCCCGAACTGGCCGCTGCCGGTGTTCATGAAAAGCTTGGCCGGGGCGTGATTGAAGAGCTCGGTTTTGCAGGTGGTGACGATGCTGATGTCATCCACAACGCCCTGCATGTAGGGCAGCATGTCGCTGACCCAGGCGCCGCTCTGGCCATGCTGCTGAAAGCTGCGGCGGGTGCCGAGGAGCTTGAAGCCGTTGCTGGTGCCCATGAAGGCAAAGCGCTTGCCCTCGATGTAGCTCTGCGGGATGGGCTGGCCGTTGAGTTCGACGAGCCTGGGCTTGTAGTCGAAGAGCTCCAGCTGCGAAGGACCGCCGGCCATGAAGAGATAGATGACGTTCTTGGCGCGGGGGATGACGTCTCCTTTTTTCATGACGCCCGGGCCGGGGGCCGCGGCGGCGCTGGCGGCATGCAGGCCGCGCTCCGCCATCAGGGAGGCCAAGGCCACGGAGCCGATGCCCATGCCGCACTGGCTGAAGAAGTGGCGGCGGGTCTGGTCGCGGAGCTGGCTGTCGTGAGGGGAAATCATCAGGCGAGCTTACGAAGGCGGCAGCACTGATGTTTCAACAAGCGGCCCGGGAAGCCGTCAGCCGGCAACCCCAATCGGATTTCTCCACGAATCGCTTGTCGCCCCCCTTTTTCCATCCACAATATTTCCATGCATGAGTCGGCTGCTTCTTCTGAAGCGTTTAAATCGTCGGGCCCTCAAACCCGAGACGAGCCGACAAGCCTGACAAATGGCGCACCCATGACCGGCCTGGAAAAAGCACGTTCCACTCTCCTGAATGCAGATCTGGCGTTTCCGCAGATTCCCGAAGAGCTTGCCTGCAAACTGGAGGAACAGGGCCGATGGCTCTTTTCCACGCGTGAGGTAAAGATGTCGCCATACAACATCGAAAAGTATGTGGATGAGAGTTATCATTCACCACCACCCTACGCCGTGCTGGCCCATGTCGGATATGGATTCAACTCCTACTTCCTAGCGTACTATCTGGTCTTCGGCCCGTTACGTTTGTTTTTGGGCCTTTCGTTGGGTGGCGCATACATGAACCACGAGGAAAACGTGGTAGAAATAAAGAAATGCTTTTCCTTGGCTGACGAAATCCTGACGGCTGCCATGAATTCGGGAAAGCTCTTTCCTGACGAGTATCTGACCATCGTATGCTCTGACTTCTACGGCAGCCATTGGGGCTTGTCCTTGCCGGAATATGTCCGGCGTTCAGACTTAACCAATGATTGTGCGTCAGAGTTGCTCGCCAAAATCCTGAACTGGCTGAATGATCCCAAACCCAGACGGAGCAGACTACCGATCAAGCCTCGCAAAAACGGGTGAAAAGGATCACGCTGGTCACACCTTCACCCCCAAGGCCGCCAATGTCTTCAGCACGATGGGCTCGCCGGGCTGGAGTTTTTCACGTTCTTCAAACAGGAGGCGTGTGACTTTTTCATAACCGGGGAGCTTGCCGGTGCGGCGCTGGGCGAGGAGGCGGACGTAGCGGACGGCGCGGTCGATGAGCTTGTTGTTGCTGGGCTTCACGTAGGTCATGAGGTTGTCGAGGTAACGACCGAGACGGCCCATGACGAGGGTGGAGTGGATGTTGATGAGGAGCTTGAGAAGGAGGTGCGCGTGGAATTCGTGGATGCCGGTGAGGTCAATCTGATGCCTGAGGCCGTCGAACTCCCAGACCATCTCCCCTGCCCCGCCCTCGATGTGAAAGAGCAGATGCTCGGCATCATGCGTGCGGATGCGGCGCCGGGCCGCGAGCTGTGCGGAGAAGTCATAGGAGGCCAGCACCTCGGCACCGGCGACGTGGCGCACGTCCGGCCACTCCAGGGTGCGGGGCTCGCGGTGCAGCAGGGCATGCCAGGCGGCATGAGCGCCGGGCTGCTCCGGCATGAGGAAATGAGACCATGAGGCTGGGGCGGCGGGATCGTCCTGCTTTTCAAAAGGCACGAGGCTGAAGGTGGGGGCGCGCTCGGTGGTGTCTGTGACGACGGTGATGCCAAAGCGTGCGCTGCTGTAAAACACATAGTCCCCCCGCGCATACACCGCCGCCTCGTGCTCGATGAAGGGCACGAGGAACTGACCGTCGCAATGTGCGACGTGGCGGAGAAGCTGCAGCACCTCCGCCGGTGCGTGCTCAGGGTCCTGCTGGTGAATGAACGCAAAGCCGATGGCGGCCATGAGCACGGTGCTGGCCTGCAGGCGGGTGCTGCCGGAGACGGCCATGGCACCCACGGAGAGATTGAGCTTATGGATGGCCGGATTTTCGATCACGCGCCTGGAACGCGCGGCGGCTTTGACGAGCTGCTCGTCCGGATTGCAGTAGAGGAACCAGGGGGGATTGGCGGAGAGCTCTGCGGCACGCTCTGCAGCGCCGATGACAAAGGGGGTCTCTCCGCCTTCGGTGGAGGCGATGAGGAGATCGCCATGGGTGAAACCGAGCTCTTCGAGCTGCCGTGCGCCGTATTCGGGATGGTCCTCGAAGGTTTCGATGGCCTTGATCAGGGCGAGGTCTCCGCCGGCCATGAAGGCGACGATGCGCTCCGGGTCTTTGACGGGCAGAACGCCCATGCGGCAGAACACCTCGATGCTGAGAGACAGCCGCCCGGTGGCGCCGCAGCCGCAGAGGAACACGCGGTGCCCAGCGCCCAGGGTCGCGGCGATGGCGCGTGCGAGGTCGGCCAGAGGGGCGGATTTCGCGGCAAACTGACGCAGCGCGAGGACATCGACCTGATGCATGAGCCTGACCGCCTCCCCCACGTCCGAGCGGGCCATCTGGGACAAGGAAGTGGTGAAAGGGTGCTGCGATTCCGTGTCCAGGGCGCCGAGCTGGTAGTCGGTGGCCACTTTGAGGAATTCGTCGGCGGCATTCATGCAACAAGGATTCGACTGGCGAGGCGTGAAGGATGTTCACATGTGACTGTTTCCCATCTTGCACGCAGCGCGGTGCGTTTCACTATGCATGCAATATCGCATGATGGAATTCGCATTGTTCAGGCTGCCCGACGGGCGGGCATGGCTGGGAGAAGGCCCATTCACCGCGCTGGCCACCGTGCCGGCGGCGGGTGGGGCCTTCTATATCAATGACTTTGACCTGCATGACCCCAAGCCCTGGAAAGTGCCTGCGCGTCTGCATGAGGTCACTGCCGGAGACCTTGCCGAAAAGACCCACCTCAACGGCTCACAAAAGCCTCAGATTCAATGGGCC
Organism: Prosthecobacter fluviatilis; assembly: GCF_042655725.1. Taxonomy (GTDB): domain Bacteria; phylum Verrucomicrobiota; class Verrucomicrobiia; order Verrucomicrobiales; family Verrucomicrobiaceae; genus Prosthecobacter; species Prosthecobacter fluviatilis. Next base: position 43,038 of record NZ_JBHSMQ010000010.1, on the reverse strand, counting down.
AAGCCCGCCACCGAGTGGTTTAAGATGGCCTTCCGACGCATCCGCCGTGAGGTGCAGGCCAAGCGTCTGGAAAAGATGGTGCCCGTGCTCACCGAGTCGGGGACTTTGACCGCAGGCAATCCACGGCGGCTGCTTGAGGCGATCATGCAGGCGCCTGGGAACATGTGGAGCTATGCGCATGTGAAAGAGGACGGTGGTTTTCTGGGTTCGACGCCTGAAATGCTGTTCAAGCTGCAGGAGAGGCAACTCGAAACGATGGCCCTGGCCGGCACGGCCAAGCCGGGGAATCAGGAGGGCTTCCTGACGGACGTGAAGGAGATCGAAGAGCACGAGATCGTGGTGCGCTACCTCACGCAGCGGCTGCAGGCGCTTGGGGCCATGGCCCGGGAGCCTCGCACCTTGTGCCAGACCTCGGGGCTGGTGCATTTTCAGTCCAAACTCAGTGTGCAGCTGGAGGCGAAAGCCGACCCTGCGCAGCTGGTGCCCTTGCTGCACCCCACGCCCGCAGTCGGCTGCCTGCCCCGAGATGACGAGGCGATGGAGAAACTGCGGGAATACCGCCAGCAACTGAAGGTGCCGGGCTTCTTTGGCGCGCCGTTTGGCTTTGCCGAAGCCGATGGCACGACGCACATCGTCGTGGCGATCCGCGGGATCTGCTGGGAGGGGAATCAGATCAGCCTGCCCTCAGGCTGCGGCATCGTGGGAGGGAGCGCCTTTGATCATGAATGGCGGGAACTGCGGCTGAAACGCGAGGCGGTGCTGCGCCTGCTGTCTCTTCAATCATGACTCAGACTGAGCTCATCCATCAAACCCTGCACACGCTGGCCTACCTGGGAGTGCGCGAGGTGTGTGTGGCGGCGGGAGCGCGCAATGCGCCGCTGGTTTCCGCCCTGCTCGCCTGCAGCGGCGTGAAGATCTGGAATTTTTTCGAAGAGCGCAGCGCAGCCTTCTTTGCCCTGGGCCGGATCATGGCCGACCGCAAGCCGGTGGCTGTGGTGACGACGTCAGGCACGGCGGCGGCGGAACTCCTGGCAGCCACGATCGAAGCGCATTATCAAAACCTGCCGCTGGTGCTGGTGACGGCCGACCGGCCCAAGAGATACCGTGGCAGCGGAGCACCGCAGGCCATTGAGCAGGCCGCGCTGTTTGGGGTTTATGCGACCATCGTGGGCGACTGGGATGTGACGGATGAGTCCCATGAGGGCCACTGCTCGGACGGGCCGATGCACCTCAATGTGTGCCTGGATGAACCGCTGGAGACGAACGTGGCCGGTGTTGATTTTTCCGCCGCCCAGTCGCTGCCAGCGTCTGAGGAGGGGCCACCCAGCCCGCTGAGGTGCGACCTCGTGCTGGCGGCGGGCATGCACCCCAAGGATGCTGCGGAGGCCGCCGCGCTGCTGGCCCGGCTGGGGGCACCCATCGTGGCCGAAGCCACCTCGAACCTGCATGCTTTCACGGAGCTGAAGCCCCTGCTGATACCCGGTGGCGAAAGGGCGCTGCAATCCTCACGCCCGGCACACGTGCTGCGCATCGGCGCCGTTCCTTCCTGGCGCTGGTGGCGGGATCTGGAGAGCCATCCGAAGGTCAAGGTCACCAACATCACCCGAACCGGCTTCAGCGGGCTCGCGCGGACGGAGAATGTGGAAACGCTGGGCTGGGAGAGCATACGCAGCGCGGAGTTTTCCCGTGTCGATCCGCCCTGTGGCATTCTGCGCTTTGAACCCGAGTACGGGAAGTTTCCCGAGTCCGAACCCGCCTGGATCAGCAAAATCGCGAATGCGATACCGGCGGGTTCACGAGTATTCATCGGGAACAGCCTGCCCATCCGTGAACTGAACCTGGCCATTCAGACTGCCAGGCCGGGTGTGGAGTTTTTTGCGAACCGCGGTGCGAATGGCATCGACGGCCTGGTTTCGACCTTTCTCGGAGCCAGCGCGATTCACGAGGGCGAATGCTGGCTGCTGCTGGGAGATCTGAGCGCGCTGTATGATCTCGCAGCGCCGTGGGCAATCTCGCAGATGGATCATCCGAGGCTGCGCATCGTGGTGATCAACAACGGCGGCGGCAAAATTTTCTCCCGGGTGGCCAGCATGCGCGCCCTGCCCGATGCAGCGCGCAGCGTGATCGAAAACCGTCACGCGCTGGGCTTCGAACCGTGGGCGCAGATGTGGGGGCTGGAATACCTCCAGACGAATGATGCGAACGATCTCGAAGACCTGCTGCCCGTGCCGATGGTGATCGAAATCCGGCCCGAGCCGCTGCAAACGGAGGCGTTCTGGAAGGACTGGCAGCGGCCGGTGATCAGGCCGCGGTGAGCCTGCTGTGGCGACAGCCCGCCTGTCCATGAGCGTACGGCAGGCACCATGGCGTGCGAACGTCCTGGTGGTCTGGCGGAGCGCGCTGCGGAGCACGACAAGCACCCGACGCCAAAAACACCCAACGTACGATGATCAAGCGACGATGAAGTCGCGGAAGGCGGTGATGATGACGACCACGGAGCAGGCACCGGCGTCGGGGAAGCCGATGCAGGCCTCGCCGAGGGTCTTGGCACGGCCAAACTTGGCGACCATGGCTTTGCTGGCGTCCTTGCCGGCTTCGGCGGCGGCGGCTACAGCGGTGATGGCCTCTGGCAGGGATTGAGCGGAGACTTCGGCGGCTTTGACGGCTGCGGGTTCCATGGCGTCCACGCAGGTCTTGTCGCCGACGGCGGCACCACCGCGCTGCTTGACGCCATCCACTCCGGCCTGGAGGAAAGCTGCGAGTCCGGCTGCGTCGAAGGCTTCTTTGCCGTTGAGGGCTTTGCCGCCATTGCGGAAGAAGGTGCCGAAGATGGCACCGCTGGCGCCGCCCATGCTGCTCATCATGGCCATGCCGACGGTGGAGAAGGCTTTTTCAATGCTCTCGGGCTCGGCTGCATTGAGCTTTTCCATGGCTGCGCGCATGCCGCGCTCCATGCCCATGCCGTGGTCCCCGTCTCCGAGATCACGGTCGGCCTGGGACAGCATCGGCTCGGCCGCGATGATGCGCTCGCAGGCGAGCAGGAGCATGGCTTTGACTTCGTCTTTGGAAAGGTTGGCTTTGGGCATGGAACCGCGATTGTTGGCGCGCTGGCGGGGAAGTCAAATGCGAAGCCTGCGAGCGCCTGCCCCCGGAGAAGGACGGCAGCCCGCTAAAAAGTGCCCTCCAGCAGCAGCAATTCACGCAGGAGGACTGAGTCCGGATCATTCATTTCCAGAACCATCACCGTCGTGCGCCCGATAGGCGTCTGCCCGTGCAGCCACGCTCCCTGCCATTTGAAATGATCCTCCCATACATCCTGACGTGGTCGAAACAGCCTTACCACTCCCCCTGTCACCGGATCAATTCCAGCCACATTGGCTCCTTTGTGCATGTTGCAGGAAAAACACGCCCAAGCCAGATTCTCCAGAACAGTGGGACCACGATGCTTCTCCGCGATGATGTGATCTGTGTGAAAAGGCAGATCAGAGACATGCTCAGGCAGCCGACAGTACTCACAGCGCCCCGCAGCCTGCTCGATCACCTGCCGCTCCAGCTTACGGGACGGTCTCGGCATAACTCAGGCAGCAGTCTGTTGCAGAGAGATGCGCGCCCGGGCCTTCATCAGCTCCAAAGTGCGTCCGGCTTTTTGGAAGCTTGTGAGCTCGTTTTGCTCCGTTTCATCCAATTCTGCGACCTTGGCCTTTTCCAAGAGCACCAGCATGCGTTCCCGATCATCCGCAGAGAATGAAAAACTCAGAATGGCAGTGGCTGCCGCCTTGTCCCATCCGCCAGATCCCGGCTGAATGAGACGGCTTAAAATACCGGCTTCCGTGGTGGTCACTGAGTTCATGGGAGAGAAAGTATGCCTCATTCCGCCCATTTCAACTCCTACCCCGCTCTTCAGCACTTGCAATCCCATGGCAACTCAAGCCCCCCTTCAAGTTGCCGCTTTTTTGGCGTTTATCAGCCCGAGCAGCTTCCTTGATTTGCACAGCCATGCCACGCAGCGCAGCCGCATGCTCTGGGCTGCCTCTGGTTTCACCGTCTTTGGAAGCCATGTGAACTGCGTGGTTGCCGGTTGCCACACCTAAGCACGGCAACCGGCAACCAGCCGGGGCCCGAGGAGGAGGAAAGGCCTTGTGGCTGCACATGGGGGCTCACTGGGGAGGAAGGCGCCGCGCATGCCAGACAGCGGTTCCCTTGGCGCACCGGGGGGCGGGATGAATGAAGCCATGGAAGGATGTATCATCATCATAATAATATTCGTTGAAGGTCTGCCACCAGCCTTCCCCTCGCGCGGCAAGAATGCCCCTTCCCCCTTAACCGAGCGCCGTTTACTGGCACGAATCCGCAGGTTTTGCCGCCCCCACAAGGCCGGTTTCCACAGGGCAACCAGACACCCCCTCGTGGTTGCCGTCGTTTTCACGGGATGCCTGCAATCATATGCCATTGCATACCATTCCCCACCACAGATTGCCGCGAATTGCCATCCGTTGCCCAGCTTTCAAGGGGGGGAAGGAAACATGGTTGCCGGTTGCCGTGCTTAGGTGCGGCAACCGGCAACCAGGGAGAAAAGAGGTCCGGGAGACGTCTTAAACCGCCGCGCGTTTGTCCGCCTTGCGCAGGCGGTCGGCCATGCCTTTCATGACGTGGAGAGCAAACTGGGGCATCTCATCGACCATGAACAGGAAGTGATGGCGGTTCACGGGAAGGAGCCTGCAGTCCGTGCGGGCGATGGCGTCAGCCGCACGGACAGAATCTTCGATGAGGGATATCTCGCCGAAGAACCCTTCGGGCCCCACGGTTTCCACGGTGACACCGTTGATGATGATGTCCACCTCCCCGCTCTGCACCACATACATCTCCCCAGATTCGTCGCCGGCATTGAAGATGGCGGTTCCCTGGAGAACGGACCTCACATTGGCGGGGCTGGCGAAGATTTCGGGGAGTTTCATGGCATGGCAGGTTTACAGTTTGGTGTAGCCCACGCTTTCGCAGGGCAGATCCCAGAGTTTTTTCAGCTCCGCATCCAGCTTGGTGATGCTGAAGCTGACACCGGCCATCTCCTGGCAGGTGACGATGTTGTCGACGATGGTCTGGTGAATCTTGATGCCGCGCGCGTCGAGGATGGGCTTGGCGCCGCGCAGGAGGATGAGGAGCTCCATCATATGGGTGGAGCCGAGGCTGTTGACGAAGAAGACGATTTCATCTCCGGCGCCCAGGGCCAGATCATCGGCGAAGAGGAGGTCGAGCATCTTGGCGGCGAGCTCATCGGCGGTGCACATGGGGATGAGACCCACGCCTTTTTCGCCATGGATGCCCATGCCGAGGCCGATCACATCGTCTGCCAGCTCGAAGGTGGGCTTGCCGGTGGCGGGAATGCTGCCGGGCTTGGTGGAGACGCCGACGGTGCGGGTGTTGTCGCAGGCCTTCTGGGCGATGCGGGCAAGCTCGTCGAGGGAGTCAACGGTCTGCGCGGCGGCACCGGCGAGCTTGGTGATGGGGACGAGACCGGCCACACCACGACGCTTGTGCTTTTCCGCAGGCGGGGCGGAGCAGACGTCGTCGGCGATGATGACGGTTTTCACAGTGATGCCTTCGTCAGCAGCGAGTTCCGCGCCAATGTCGAAATTCATCACGTCGCCAGCGTAGTTGCCGTAGAGAAAGAGGACGCCTTTGCCACGGTTCACAGCCTGGGCGGCCTCGAGCACGATGTCAGGCGGAGGGGCGGCGAAGATTTCGCCTACGGCAGCGCCGTCTGCCATGCCTTTGCCAACGAGGCCATGATAGATGGGCTCGTGCCCGGCACCGCCGCCGACGAGCAAGGCGGGGGCGTCCGGACGGAGATCATTCATGACAATGGAGCGCGTGCCGACGCGGCGTGCCTTGCCGTCGTAAGCGAGCACGAGGCCTTCAAAGAGTTCGTCGGCGCACTTCAGCGGGTTGTTGATGATCTTTTTGGCAGGATTGGCTTGGCTCATGGGGGGATCGTCTGGGTTGGAAAAAGAGCCGCCAGTGTTACGGCGTGGGCCGGGGCTGTCAAAGCACGATTCACCGGCCAGCCATCGAAGGGTCAGGCATCTGGAAAGCGTTTTCGATGATGTGGACGCGGGGCAGCTCGCCCTCGATGAGGATGACTTCGGCGATGTCGAAGCGGAATTTGATGCGCGGATTTCCCAGGAGGCGCAGCCACTCGCAGGCACCGCGCCGGATGAGCCGCTGCTTGTCAGGCCCGACGGCGTCGGCTGGGCGCCCAAAGGCGGTGCCGGTGCGGGATTTGACCTCGATGAAAGTGAGGACGTCCCGATGCCGGGCGACGATGTCCACCTCTCCACGGCTGCCCCCGCGGTAGTTGCGATAGAGCACCTTGCGGCCATGGGTGGCGAGCCAGCGTGCGGCGATGAGCTCGCCCATGGCTCCCACTTCACGGCTGTCCATCCTCCGCCCCGCGAGCTGGCGCTGAAACCGGGTCAGCGGGCGGGCGCGCAGCCAGAGGGCGGCTGTGCGCAGCCTGGGAGCCCCCGTAAGCCGCCGCCGCAGCAAGCGCCACAGACCTCGGCAACGGAAGGCACCGCTTTTCATGCGAGGTCGAGTTCGAGCTGGGCGACGGGCCGGAAGCTGCGCCGGTGGTGCGGAGAGGGGCCATGCTTTTTCAAAGCCGCCAGATGCGCGGGAGTGGGATAGCCCTTGTGGATTTCAAAACCGTACTCGGGGTGCTGCGCCGCCAGACTGACCATCAAACGATCCCTGGTGACCTTGGCGATGATGCTGGCCGCGGCGATGGAATAGCTGAGGCTGTCCCCTTTGACCAAAGCGACCTGATGCATGGGAAAATGCTTCACCGGCTTGCCGTCAATGAGCGCCGCGTCCGGCTGCGGCTGCAAGCCCAGTGCGGCACGCCGCATGCCCTCCCATGTGGCCTGGAGGATATTGATGCGGTCAATTTCTTCGGGCTGAATGCTGACACAGTGCCAGCGAATGCGTGCATCTGCGGTGATCTCCTCGTACAAGCGCTCACGCCTGGCTTCGCTGAGCTGCTTGGAGTCGTTGAGGACGGCGTGCGTAAAATCATCTGGCAGCACCACCGCCGCCACGCAGACGGGGCCGGCGAGGGGGCCACGACCTGCCTCATCAATGCCTGCGACGATGCGATACCCAGCCGTGCGCAGCGCGTTTTCGTGCTCGTTCGTTGGCATAAGGAAAGCAGTGGCGGCCCAAAGAGACTAGGACTTGACCTCAATGGGGAGGGTCACCTGGGCAGGAGCGCCGCTTTCAGGCGCCTGCCAGCGCAGCACTTCGGTGCCGGGCTTGCCAGGATCTTTGGACAGCAGGTAAACACGGATCTGCAGCACCGGCTTTTCACCTTCCGGCCGGGGCACGGGTTTGATGCGCAAGGTGATTTCGTTGTGCCCTTTGACGAGGCCACCTATGAGGATCTGCTGGTCAAGCCCATCCCGCACGGGCTCATAGTCGGTGCCGTTCATGCTCATGACCGTCTCATAACCGAAGCTCTGCAGCTTGCTGCCCGCCTTGTAGTCCGGGACACGGCACAGAGGAGGCACAGGCGGCATGCTGCCAGGGGGCGTGTACTCGGGGGTGTCGAGAAAGTCGGGGCGCTTGCCTGCCTGCAGCTCCTTGACCATATCCGGAGCGCCGTCGAGCCGGGAGATGCGATTGCTGTCATACTTCCACACGCCATTCTCACGGCCGAATTTGAGCTTGAGGAGATTTTCCCGGATGAGCTCCTTGTCCTGGCCCATGTCGATCCGGCCAAAATAAACGAGGTGGGCGGTGTCTCCCACGGCCTGGGCCTCCAAAAGGCGCAAACCGGCCAGGTCGGGAGGCTGCACTTCTGAGGCGAACACGGCGTCTGGAAAAGTCTGGCGCTCGCTGACCACCATGTTGCGGATGACCGTCTGACGGTAGCGGGTGATGCTGGCCGCCCAGGCGGGGGCATCTTTGCGCTGCATGGCATCACGCCATTTATAATAGGCCTTTTCCAGCACCGCCTGCAATCCGGCCGCAGTCTCCTGGGTGCGCGCCAAAGGCGTCGAGAGTTGAAACAGGCTTAATCCAAGGATTAGGGAGAGGTACTGGCGCATGGCGGGTGCGGTGGAGGCTGGGAACAAGGGCATGTTTCATACAAAAACAACCGCTCATCACCTTTTATAATTAGCATCCCGGGAAATTTGCTGTGATAGTTTTAATCCAGAGTAAAACCATTTGCCGATTTGGTGATTCTGGTAAACGTCAACGTCTTTACCCCTCAAACATGGAGTCCCACAGCGAAGGTCACCCCCGCACGCCCCCGATTGATCGCAATCGGGAGCTGCTGAAGACCGCCCGAGAAGAAATCTACAAGACCGTAGGTGGCGTTAACCTCTCGGCTTACATTTGGGAACCTGAAGTGGACAAGGCCCCATCATACCCCAAGTCTGTGGCGGCATTCTTTTTCAGCAGCGGCTGGGACAATGGCCAGGTGGCGCAGTTTGCCCCGCATTGCGTGTATTTCGCCTCACGTGGCATGACGACGATCTGCTTTGACTACCGCGTCGCCACCCGCCACGGCACCGGACCTGTGGAAGCCATGGCCGATGCGCGCTCTGCCATTCGCTGGATCCGCATGAACGCGGTCGAGCTCGGCATCAATCCTGGCAAGATCGTGGGTGTGGGCGGTTCCGGAGGCGGGCATGCCATCGCCTCTTCGGCCATTCTGAGCGGATTTGATGACCCGTCCGATGCGTTGGACTGCAGCCCGGCGCCTAACGCCATCGTGCTGTTCAATCCGGTGATGGACACCTATTCCAAGTATGCCTTTGGGCGTGACCGCTGGCCAGACCAGGCGACCTGCAAGGCTGCCGACCTCATCCGCGCCATCCGCCCAGGCCTGCCGCCGATGCTCATCATGCACGGCACCGGAGACCGCGTGGTGCCCTTTGACGGCTCCTATCAGTTTGCCCGCAAGTCGAGCAAGAAGAAGAACCTCTGCCGCCTGATTGAATTTGAAGGACAGGGCCATGGCTTTTTCAATTTCAACCTCTCCTTTGAGATGTACGAGGCCACGCTGATGGCGATGGACGAGCTCTTCGTCGAGCTCGGCTTCCTCGAACCCGACCCCGAAGCGGGACTGGGCAAGGTGGAATAGACCGCCTGAGGCGGGAATGACGAATTCCGAAACCCAAATGACGAATTTCAGCTTTGCCGCCGTTTCGTCATGCGGTTCTACGCGTATTCATCCGCCGCACTGAATTTCCACGCTCGTTCGCACTCTCTTTCTCAACCCACAGCCAGCCGCAAACCATGCTACGCTCCCTCTTCCTCGCAGCCGTCGTCGCCTCCACCGCGCATGCCGCCACCTGGCCTCAGGACACCAGCGATCTCAAGGCCGACCCCAAGGCGCAGTTTGGCCAGCTGGAAAACGGCCTGCGCTACGTCATCCTGCCGCACGATGAGCCCCCCGGCCGCGCCAGCATCCGACTCTACATGGATGTGGGCTCCCTGATGGAGCAGGACGACCAGCAGGGCATGGCGCACTATCTGGAGCACATGGCCTTCAATGGCTCCCGCCACTTCAAAGGCGGTGAGATGGTGGAGTACTTCCAGCGTCTGGGGATGGGCTTCGGGGCTGACACGAACGCGCACACCTCCTTCAAGGAAACCGTGTACATGCTGGAACTGCCCAAGGTGGAACCCAAATACATCGCCGAAGGCCTGCAGCTCTTCCGTGATGACCTCGACGGCATGCTGCTCAACGAGGCCGAGATCGACAAGGAGCGCGGCATCATCCTCAGTGAGAAGCTCAGCCGCGACTCCATCGAGTACCGCACCATGATGGCAGGCTACAAGTTTGCCATGCCCGAGTCCATCCTGCCGGACCGCATGCCCATCGGCACGGAGGAAATGATCAAGACCATGAAGCGTCAACGCTTTGTGGACTTCTACGAGAAGTACTACACCCCCAAGCGCGCCGTCATCGTGGCCGTGGGCGATTTCAAAGACACCGCCGCTGTGAAGGCGGAGATCGAGAAGCAGTTTGCCGATGCCAAGCCGAAGCACGGCGACGCCGAAGACCCCAATCTCGGCAAGGTGACCTCCGGCTACGGCACCATCGCCAAGCTGCACACCGAGATGCAAGCCGAGGCCCTGACCATCTCCGTGGAGATCCCCCGCCCTGCCAAGAACAAGCCCGACAGCGCCGCCACCCGCCGCGAGAAAACCATCCGCGATCTGGCGGACATGATGATCAACCAGCGCCTCTCCAAGCTGGCCAAGGCCGAAGGCGCCCCCTTCATGGGCGCAGAGAGCTACAGCTACGAGTATCTCGAGTTTGTGAGCGTGAACGGCATCCAGGCCCAGTGCGACCCCAAGAACTGGAAGGCCACGCTGACCCTGCTGGAAACAGAGCTGCGCCGCGCCATCGAGCACGGCTTTACCGATGCCGAATTTGAAGAAGCCAAGGCCACCGTGCTCAAAGGTGCGAAACTCCGCGCCGACCAGGCTGAAAGCCGCAAGTCCCGCGATCTGGCCAGCGGCATCGTCAGCATCATCGCTGGCAAGAAGGTCTTCACCCATCCTGCGGATGACCTCGCCCGTGTGTCCACCGTGCTGGCCAGCCTGAAGAAGGAAGACAGCCACGCCGCGCTCGTGGAAGACTGGAAAGGCGATGACGTGCAGCTCTTCCTCGGTGGCAATCTGAAGCTGGAAGGCGATGCGAACAAGCAGATCATCGACACCTTCAAGGCCAGCCGTGCCAAGCCCGTGGCCGCTCCTGCCAAGGAAGAAACCGCCGCCTTTGCCTACACCGAGTTTGGCCCTGCCGGCAAGGTGGCCAGCCGCTCCGAGGCCAAGGATCTGGAGATCATCCAGGCCGTGTTTGAAAACAACGTGCGCTTCAACTTCAAGCACACTGAATTCGAAAAAGGCACCATCCGCGTGCTGATCAACTTTGGCGGTGGCAAGCTCAGCACTCCAGCAGACAAGCCGGGCATCATCCCCTTTGCGCAGAGCACCTTCCAGCTCGGCGGCCTGGAAAAGCACGGCGTGGACGACATCCGCCGCATCTTTGCCAGCCGCACGGTAGGCAGCGATTTCTCCATCGGCGACGAGGCCTTTGTGCTCAGCGGCCGCACCACTCCGGCAGACCTGGAGGCGCAGATGCAGCTGCTCACCGCCTACCTCGTGGCCCCCGGCTACCGCGAGGAGGCAGCGCGCCAGTTTGAAAAAAATCTCGAGCCCATGTACACCCAGCTGCAGCACACCGCCGAAGGCGTGATGAATGGCGAGGTCGTCTCCTTCATCCACTCCGGCGACGCACGCTGGGGCTTCCCGAAGATCGAAGTGCTGCGCCAGCGCACCCTCGCCGAGCTCAAGGCCTGGCTCACCCCTGCCCTGACCCAGGACTACCTGGAAGTGACCGTGCTCGGAGACGTGGACGAAGATGCTGCGATCAAGGCCGTGGCCAAGACCCTGGGAGCCCTGCCCAAGCGTGCTGAAAAGAAGCCCGACTATGCCAAGGAGCGCGCCGTGGCCTTCCCCAAGCCTGAGGCCAGCAAGACCTTCCCCTTTGACACCGAAATCCCCAAGGCCATCGCCACCGTGTACTGGCCCACCACGGACATGACCAACATCAAGCGTGCACGCCGCCTGACCCTCCTCGGTGCCATCCTGGACGACCGCCTGCGCATCAAGGTGCGCGAAGAGCTGGGAGACACCTACAGCCCCGCGTGCTACCACGTGGCCAACGACACCTTCACCGGCTACGGCTACATGACGACGATGATCGAGTGCAAGCCCGAGCTGGCCGACTCCCTGACCAAGCTCGTCATCGAGATCGGCGACAAGCTGGCGGCAGGCCCTGTAAGCGACGACGAGTTTGACCGCGCCATGAAGCCCATGGTGGCCCAACTGGAGCAGATGCGCCGCGACAACCGCTACTGGTCCATGAACGTGCTGCGCTGCGCCCAGGAGCACCCTGAGCGCCTCGACTGGGCCCGCAGCTTCATCACCGACTTTTCCGGCATCAAGAAAGAGGAGATCGAAGCCCTGGCCAAAGAATACCTCGGAGCCAAGCGCGCGGTGAGTGCGGACATCATTCCGATCGAGAAGAAGTAACCCCAAGGCGCCAGGGTCTCCGGACACCGGGTGTAAACTCAAAGCAGCAGCCCGCCCGGCTAGACTTCCCCCGTTTCTGCGGGAGAGGATACACGCACACGTCAGCGCGGGCGGCGGCGGCTGGGAGATCAGCCGCCCCACACGCGCTGCTGCATGCATAAACCCCTCCGTTGAATTTGTTGAAGTCCCCTACAGGCCTGGGGCACCTGCACATGGCGAGGATGGATGTGAGGGCCGGATGATCCCCGCTCACGCCACCACCAGCCGCTGCTTCAGCGCCCGCACCTCGCAGCTGACATCCGCCGCCTGCAGAAACGCGGACACGACGACCACGCGACGCGCCCCGGCGGCGATGACCTCGTCCAGCCGTCCTGCATTCACCCCGCCGATGCAGAAGATCGGGAGGGTGACACGGCGATGGACTTCGGTGATGTCATTTAATCCGATGGGTACGTAGTCGGGCTTGGTGCCGGTGGCATACAGCGGGCCAAAGCCAATGTAGTCCGCGCCTTCCTCCTGCGCGGCGACGGCCTGGGCGAGGCTGTGGGTGGATTTGCCCACAAAGCACTCCGGCCCCACCACCGCGCGCGCCCTGGCCACGGCGTCGTCATCCTGCCCGACGTGCACGCCCTCGCTGCCCACGGCTGCGGCCACCTGAAGATGGTCGTTGATCACGAGCGGAACGCCATGGGAACGGGTGATTGGAAGCATGACGCGGGCGAGGCGCTCGATCTCCTGCGCCGTCTGCTTCTTGGCACGCAGCTGCAGGACATCAACGCCGCCGAGGCAGAGCTGATCGGTCATGGTCGCGACGTTTTCCGCCGTGACATAACCGAGGTCAACGATGCCGTAGAGCCGTGCTTCTTGAATGCTTTTCATGGGTGAGTCCTGCATGAGCGGGGATGCGGAGGAGTGCAAGCCGAGTTTCCAGTTGCCTGAGATGAACGAGAAGCCTATGGAACCGGAATGGCGGCGGACCTCCTCGTGATGTCCCCCGTTTTCTTTATCTGCAGGGCGCGCAAGCGCCGTGCAGCCGTTTGCAGATGCAGGGAAGGCCGTGAGAACCGGCCACAGTGGCGCTGCGGTATCGGGTAACAACCCTCCATCCATGTCTTCGGACATGGAGCAAAGCCAATCGGGAGCAATCCTTGGTGAAGGCGGAGGCGAGGCGCGGTGGATCATTCCACCGCAGAAACCCGGAGTCCGAACATCTCGCTGCAAATACATCATCCGACCCGCCATGTGGCGGTGAGCGGATGATTTCATCGAACCAATGAACACCCCAACGACATGTACCTCCAGAAACACTCTGGTCGCCGCCCCTGCGCAGCGATCACCGCGGCACTTTTAGCCGTCATCCAGATCAGTGCGGCCCAGACACCCGCTAAGAAGCCAAAGAAGACGCAAGACATCCCCGAAGTCGTCATCACGGCGACGATGTCCGAGACGGAGTCCTGGCGCACCGCCAGCAGCGTCACGGTCATCGACCGCAAGAAGATCGAGGAGCAGCAGTACCGCTTTGCGGTCGACGCCCTGCGTAACGTCCCCGGCGTGACCATCGCCACGCCCGGCATTCCCGGCAATGTGGCCACGGTGATGACACGCGGCACCACCACCAAGGATACCGCGCTGATGATCGACGGCAGGCCCCTGCCTGCCAACCTGGCAGGTTCCTTCAACCTGGAGACCATGGCGCTGGACAATGTGGAGCGCATCGAAGTGCTGCGCGGCCCCGCCGCCAGCCTGTATGGCGGGCGCACCATGGGCGGCGTGATCAACATCATCACCCGCAGCGGCAAGGGCCTGGAGAAGCCAAAGAGCACGGCCTTCTTTGAAACCGGCAGCTACGGCACTTTCCGCGAAGGTTTGAGCTCCATCGGGGCCATCGGCAAGCTGGACTGGGGCATTGAAGCGAGCCGCACAGACATGCAGGGGCAGCGCGAGAACAGCCAGTTCAAACAAACGAACCTGGCCGGCAAGGTCGGCTACCAGTTTGCGGACAGCCTGCGCTTTGACCTCGACATGCGGCACTACACCGCGGAGGTGGGCGATCCCCGTGCGAACGTCGGCACGAATGCGAATGATCCGGACAACCGTGTGCTGACGGAGTTTTGGAGCATCTCGCCACGGCTGGTGTGGGACACCAATGACCGCTGGACGCAGTCGCTCACGTTTTCGCACAGCCAGTTCCGGCAGGTCTCCACCGGGTACAACGACCCGCCGTTTTTCAATCCGGACAACCGCACCAGCTCACGCACGGATTTTTTGGAATACAAAAGCATCGTGAAGGTGACGGACAAGTGGACGCTCACCGCCGGAGCGTGGTTTCAGGATCAGAAGATCAGCCGAGTCAATGACACCGCCGGGATGCTGGACATCTCCCAGGCGCAGACGAACTATGCATTGTTCGTGCAATCGCAGGCGGAGCTCTTCAAGGGCTTCAATCTCATCAACGGCGTCCGCTATGACAAGTATTCGGACTTCAGCAATGCCTTCACCTGGCGCAGCGGCATCAGCTACATGGTGCCGAAGATCAACACCGTGCTGCATGCGAACTACGGCACCGCCTACACCCCGCCCACGCCGCAGGATCTGACGCCCGTCTTCGGCGGCAATCCTGCCCTCATCACCCCCGAGCGCAGCCGCGGCTACGAGGCGGGCATCTCCCAGCCGCTGTTTGAAAACAAGCTCACATTGCGCGCCACTTTCTTCCGCAATGACCTGCGCAACACCTACCAGTACCTGCCACCGTTTTTCATCCCCGTGGCCGTCGGTTCCGCCACCACTCAGGGCCTCGAAAGCGGTCTCGACTGGAACCCCTGCGCCATGTTTGGCCTGAACCTCAGCTACACCTACCTGGACGCGTATGACAATACCAACATGGCCCGCCTGGTGCGGCGTCCGCGCCACTCCATCTCCGGCGGGATCCGCTTTCAGCCGGTGAAGGATGTGACGTTCAATCTCAGCGCCATCTATGTGATCGACCGCGAGGACTATGACCCCGTCACCTTCGCGCAGCGAGACCTGGAGGATTATCTCAACGTGCGGCTATCCGCGAACTGGCGTGTAAGCGAGCACCTGGATCTCTTTGCGCGGGTGGAAAACCTGCTCGGGGAAAAGTACGCCGAGATCCCAGGATACCCCGTCATGAGCACCGGAGCCTATGCCGGGCTGCGTTTGCGCTTTTGATCTGCATGGCTAACAATGGGGCGTGAGCAGCCCTCCGCCACGCCCCGAATCCCCTGCCGCACTGCGCGAACGTTTCATCCGTCGTGTCAGTGCGGACAGCCCCTTTTACCGGCTGTTCGACCACCTGCCGGACCTGGCCTTCTTTGCCAAGGACAGCGACTTCCGGTTCATGTGCGCGAGCCGCCGGTTCATGGACCGCTTTGGCATCACGGAAGAGGCCGGCATCGTGGGCAAAAACGACTTCGACCTCTTCCCTGCCCGCCTCGCGGAAAACTTCCGGCGCGATGACGAGGAAGTGATGCGCACCGGCAAGGCGCAGCTCAACATCGTGGAGCTGTTCTTCACCGACCAGGGCCTGCCGGACTGGTTTGTGACCAACAAACTGCCGCTGACCGACGCCAAGGGCCGAGTCATCGGCATCATGGGCACGGTGCAGAGTTTTGAGGGCAAGAAGCAGCTGCTGCAGCCCTACCTCCAAATCGACCGCGCGCTGGCCTACATCCGCGAGCATTTCCGGACCGGGGTTTCCATCACCGAACTCGCGCAGATTGTGCACCTTTCGCCACGGCAACTGCACCGCAAATTTGTCGAGACTTTTGGCGCGAGCCCGCAGGCCTTCATCATGAAGCTGCGCATCCAGGCTGCCTGTGAGTCCCTGCAGAGAGAAGGAGCCAATATCTCGGACGTGGCCCGAGATCTGGGTTTCTGTGATCAGAGCGCCCTGACACACCACTTTCACCGGCACATGGGCATGACACCGCTCAAATACCTGCAGCAATTCCGGCTCAGGCGGGTCTAGACGGGCAACATTTCAAAGCAGAAGAGCTGCAATTTCCATTTGCTCCGAGGCCGAAGCCCTGTTACAGACTCCGCCCCACGATTTTCGCGCGATTAGCTCAGTGGTAGAGCATTGCCTTCACACGGCAAGGGTCGCAGGTTCGAACCCTGCATCGCGCACCATTTGTTGTCAGGCTTTGATCAGCCGTGACCTGTTCACACGAAGCAGGTTCAAATAAGCCGGAGAAGCTCATTATGCTGACGCTCTTCAAACTTGCGGGATGAGTTCACCCTCGCGCACCAGTTTCCCACGCTGCAGAAAGAGCTGCCCCTGCTTGATGGTGAAGAATTCGAAATGGGGATCGACGGCGTCGTCATCGATTTCGCAACGCAGCTCGCCCTCGGCTTCACCAAGGGTTTTTGCGACTTCTTTAAAAAGCTTCAGGATCACGTGATCACGCTCACGGCCCATCCAGGAGAACTCCAGGGACTGCAGAGCCAGATCTACCTCGATGTCGTTTTCAGCAAACAAGTCGTCCAACTGGTCTGCCTTTTCGCGGGAGAGGATCTTGAATGTGAAATAGCCATCGTAGGTTCGGATTTCGCTCATGCGTGGCATGCTTGGCAGCTTTTTCGTGTGTGAACCAGCGAAATGATGCCCGGAAAAGCTTGGGCACCAACCACGTGAAGCATGACATCTGGAGCGAGGTGTCTGCGGGCTTGTGACTTCATGTTTGGGTGGACAGCCAGCGCCGCATCGTGCCACCCGCCTCCATTTGAAGGCGATCTTCTTATTTTGCACCTCCAGATCCCCTACCCTGAAAGTGTCCGAAGAGTAAGATGCCATTCATTGCTGCTTCGAAGCATACATTCATTCCCCTTCTTGCGATCCGTCCTGAAACCATGATCTGAATTCAAAAGATGTTCATGATCTTGTGGCGCTTTGCGCCACTTATCGACCTCAGGGCAGTCTGCTTTTGAACTTGTGGGATTCTGGGATAACAGAACGCCCCCTTTTGCTTTTCCAACCAAGAAGAGCGCCCCCCAAAAAAACCATGAGTGCTCCGCTACTCAAAAGGCAGCTTCGTCGCTGTACCTTTTGTCTCATTCTTCATGCCTTGTTGCTGTCCGCCCTGCTAATGCAGCACGCTCCCGGCTTTGCCGCAGATGCAAACTGGACTGGCGGCACAGGCACACTGCTTTGGTCCACCGGAACGAACTGGAGCACCTCTTCTGCACCGGGCGACACCACAGGCACCACGAATGCGGACACCGCGACTTTTAACACGGCGGCGGGTGCGACGACCATCACCATCGACACCGGACGCAATCTGCGCAATCTGCTGTTTACCAACACAGCAGGCGGCTCTTTTACGATCGGCAGCGCCGGGGCCAATGCGGGAGAAGCCCTGCTGCTGAGCAGCGGTGGCTCTGTGACGATGAACTCTGGCAACACCTCCACCGTCACGCTGAATGCGCCGATGGTGATCGAGCCGGTCAGCAACGCTGGCAATGGCTCCTACACCTTTGCCAACAACTCCACCTCCACGCCCACCACGGACGCGAACCCCTACCCGATGACCATCAATGGCAGCATCAGCGGAGGAGCGACCACGGGCACCATCACGCTGAATTTCGCCGCCACCACAGGCAACCGCAGCAACGACGCCTCCGCCAACATCATGAACGGCCTCATCTCAGACGGGGCATCCGGCGGCGTCAGCGTGAATGTCACCGGCAGCGGCGGCCAGCTGGGCGTGTGGCGCTTCAACAACAATAACAACAGCTACACCGGCAGCACGACCGTGAACAACGGAACCCTTATCTTCACCAGCATCGCGAATGCCGGGGTGAACAGCGCCATCGGCGCGGGCAGCATCCTGAATCTGGGCAGCAACACGCATGTGAAATACGTGGGCGGCGCGGCCTCCACCGACCGCGCCATCACCGGCAGCGGCTCCTTTTACAACAACGGCACGGGCGCGCTGACCCTGAATGGCACCCTGGCGGCCGGGCTGACGTTTCGCGGATCGCAGAACTTCATCGTCAACGGCCTGGTCTCCGGAGCCTCCGGGCTCTCACGCACGGATTCCGGCAGGGTGTTTCTCAACAACAACAACAACTCCTTCAGCGGCAACATCTCCATCTCCGACGGTGCATTTCAGGTGCTGACGATCTTCAACACCGGCGTCAATTCTTCTGCCGGGAAGGGCAGCACTATTTCTCTCGGCCAGGCGAGCGCCACCATCGGCACCTTTGAATACGCAGGAAACACCACCTCCACAGACCGCCTCATTGTGATGAACAACGCCGCCACGGGCAACACCGGACGCGGCGTCATCAATGCCATGACAGCCGGTCAGACGATCACCTTCACCAACGGCGTCCGTTTGGCCAACGGCAACACCGTCAGTTCCAACGCCAACTATTCCGACCTCACTCTGACCGGCAGTGGCAACGGGGAGATCCAGGGGCAGATCGGTGGCACCACCAGCAACGCCGCCACCGTAGTGAACATGCAGGTCATCAAAACCGGCACCGGCACCTGGACGCTCTCCGGTGCCAATACCTACACGCTGCAGACCACGATCAGCGCGGGCATTTTGAACATCCGCAACAGCAGCGCCCTCGGTGCGGTGCTGACCAGTGAAACCGTCCCCTCGGCCGCCAACGCGGGCACCGTCGTCGCCAGTGGCGCCACCCTTCAGCTGCAGAACAACATCAGCGTGGGTGCCGAGGCTCTCACGCTCAGTGGCACGGGTGCCACCGGGCAGAATGGCGCGCTTGTCAACGTCAGCGGCACCAACAGCTACGGCGGCGCACTGACCTTTGGCACTGCGAATGTCGCCATCTCCTCAGACAGCGGCAGCCTCGCCCTTACCAGCACCACCGCCATCGTCGGCGGCACCCGCAGCCTGACCCTCACGGGCGCGGGCAGTGGCAGCCTGGCCGCAGCCATAGATACCAGCGTCGCCAGCCTGACCAAGAACGGCACCGGGATCTGGACGCTGAGCGGAACCAACAGCTACACCGGCGCCACAGCGGTGAATGCGGGCACGCTGAATGTGAAGGGAACGCTTGGCAATACAGCGGTGACTGTGGCCAGTGGCGCAGCTTTCGCGTATGCAGGTGCGCTTGGCGGCAGCCTCACCGCCGCGAACAACACCACGATCATCGTTGGCGATGCATTGACAGCTGGCAGCACGGGCACGCTGACCGTTGGAGGGAATCTGGTGCTCAATGACAGCACGCTCCTCCTCTTTGATCTGGGCACCAGCAGTGATCTCATCCAGGCCAATGGAACCCTCATCACTCTCGATGGCGTTGTGCGCGTCACGACCGGCGCTGGTTTCACCGCAGGCACCTACAAGCTCATCGGCTACACCGGCACCCTGACCGACAACGGGCTCGTGGCCCAGATGCTCGCCGGATACAACACGAGCATCGTCGTCGATACCGTGAACAAAGCCGTCAACCTCGTGGCCACCGCCATCAGCGCGCAGTATTGGGACGGCACGGACACCGTGGCAGACAGCCTCGTGGACGGCGGAGACGGCGTCTGGACCAATGCCGGCACCAACTGGACGCTGGCAGACGGCAGCAACAACACCAACTGGTCGGCCTCGGCGGAAAAGATCGCCGTGTTTGCGGGGGCCACAGGCGGCACCGTACAAGTGCAGGATGCCGTGGTGGTGAACGGGCTGCAGTTTGCCCGGAGCTACACGCTGGCCAGCTCGGGTGGGCAGATTCAAATCTCCAATGCGGCTACGGAGGTGCGCGTGGATACTGGCGCGACTGCCACGGTAGCAGCCCCTGTCACGGGCACTGGTGGCATCAACAAAACCGGAGACGGCACACTGATATTCACCGCAGCCTCCGGTACCAACACCTACTTGGGCAGCACCCTTGTCACATCAGGCACGCTGAAAATCGGTGCCAATAACACCCTGCCCACGAACACCGCTGTTACCGTTGGCTCAGGATCCTTCACCGCCACTCTGGATCTCAGCACCGCCAGTCAGAGCGTCGCCAGCCTGCAGATCGCATCCAATAGTGCCAGCGCCTACAGCACCGTCATCATCGGAGCTGGGCAGACACTCACGGTCAATGGCAGCTTCTACGTCGGCGTTGCTGGCAATGTCAAAGTCAACACCTTTGCCGCCGTCACTGGCCCAGGCGCCTTGGTGGTGAACAATGCCAGCGCCAACTTCGAGGCGGGCCTTCAGACAGTCACCTCGCAGACTGCCGCCAATCTTCTGCCCAATGCCACAGGCCCGCAGTTTGACATGGCAGCCAATGCCAACAACACGACCACCGATTTCACCGGCCTCGGCTCCTTCACCGCCAATGTGAACGAATTCCGCGTGGCCCAGGGTATCAACAACATCAGCACGCTCAAGCTCTCAGACACCAGCAACAGCATCACCGCAAACTCCGTGCAGATCTCCAACAGCGCGGACTTCAATGCCGGCCAGGGCACGCTGCAGCTCGGTGCAGGCACCAACGTCATCTCCACCAACACGCTCAATATCGGCGTCTCCAAGGGCGTTGGATTCGTCCAGTTCGCATCCACAGCCCCTGGCAGTGCAGGCACCGTCGTCATTGGCGGAAAGACTGGCGCCACCACCAACATCGTCGTCGGCAGTTCTTTGTCCACGAACACCGGGGCTTTCCCCACCGGCACGCTTGATCTTCGCGGCCACACCGCCACCGTCGCGGCAGGCTCGCTTGTCATTGGCAAGCGCAGCAGTCCAGGAGCAGGCGGCGCCCTCGGCACAGTTTCATTCGACACCGGAACCTTCACCGCCAACAGCGTCGAACTCGGAAGCATGGGTGGAAATGGCGGCACCGTCGTCAATGCCCCCGAGGCCAAAGGCACACTCAACATTGGCGGCGGCACCTTCACCGTCAATGCAGGCGGCAGCTTCGTCCTCGCCACCTACGCCAACACCAACACCTTCGGCAAAGCCACGGGCATTCTCAACATCACCGGCGGCACTCTCATTTCCAACGTCAACATCACCGAAGGCGGCAGTGCAGGCTCCACCACCAGCAACACTAGCAGCACCATCACCCTCAAC
This sequence comes from Prosthecobacter fluviatilis, assembly GCF_042655725.1. Classification (GTDB taxonomy): domain Bacteria; phylum Verrucomicrobiota; class Verrucomicrobiia; order Verrucomicrobiales; family Verrucomicrobiaceae; genus Prosthecobacter; species Prosthecobacter fluviatilis. The sequence continues at coordinate 21,880 of NZ_JBHSMQ010000010.1, read as the reverse complement.
GGCGGCACGCTGGACATGACCGGTCACAGCATTGGCGATGCCGTCAACGTCATCGACACGCTCACACTCGCCTCCGGCACGCTCAAAGACGTGCAGGAAATCAACGGCGGTGGCGCCGTGACCAAGAGCACCACGGGCACGCTCACGCTCCTCGGCACCAACACTTACACCGGAGCCACCACGATCAGCGCAGGCACCTTGCAGGCGGGCAATGGCGGCACCTCAGGCACGCTCGGCTCCGGGAATGTGGTCAACAACGCCACCCTGGCCTTCAACCGCAGTGATCTGCTGACAGTAACCAACAATGTGAGCGGCTCGGGTGTGGTGAATCAGACGGGAACAGGCACCACCGTGCTAAAAGGTGCCAGCACCTACACCGGACAGACCACAGTCAGTGCGGGCAGCCTGCTGGTGAACAATGCGTATGCCGGTACGGATTCCGCCACAGGCACCAACACGGTGCAGGTGAATGCAAACGCGACTCTCGGGGGCACAGGAAGAATCGCCGGTTCCGTCAATCTCGCTGCAAACGCAACTCTGGCACCGGGGGGCAATGCCGCCACCGTCGCCGCAGGCACCGCTGGGCTGAGCACGGAGATCGGCACCGTTTTGATCGGCGGGAATCTCACCGTCGGCGCCTCTGCCACGCTGGCTCTGCAACTGAAGAACAGCGACTCCGGCCTCAACGCGACCTTTGATGCCATCACCAACCGCCTGACCAGCGTGAGCGGCACCGCGACGGATGGCGGCAACGACCGAATCATCGTGAATGGCACGCTATCGCTCGATGGAGCCTCCACCCTCAGCGTGACTCTGGGCGCAGGATTTGTGCCCACCTACCAGGCCGTGTTTGACCTGGTGGACTGGACCGGCTCAAACATCGCCCTGTCTTATTATGACTCGGGCAGCGGCATGCGCGTGGGAGGCAGCGCCGACAACGCGGGCTTTGCGCTCGACCTTCCAGATCTGACTGTTTACAACAGCAGCTGGTTTTGGGATATGAGTCTGTTTGGCAGCACTGGAGTGATCGCCATTGTACCCGAACCCAGCCGTGCTCTGCTGCTGCTCAGCGGCCTGCTGGCCCTTGGCCTGCGGCGGAGAAGGTGGCAGGCTTTGCAGTGAGAACGAGAAAGCTGATACCGGAGCTCACTGCGGTTTGCGATTCAGCCGCGCGGGCTTGAACCGGAGCACGGCGGCTTTGAACTGGTCCAGCACCTCATGCGAGGAACCGTAGCGGCCGGAGACGTACATGGCGGCAAGGGAGTCAAACTGCGCGGAGAGATCTGGGCGAGCAAGGGCGACACGCCTAGCAAAGGTCAGGGGCCCTTCATGGGGCATCCAGCTCTGCACACCTGCCCTGCCGGCGCGTTTGCAGGCCCGCTGCCAAAGACGCACCCACGGGTCGGAATGACGGGCCGGACGCCGCAGCCACAGAGTGACCAGCAAGGCGCCCACGAGCACAAAAGCCCCGCTGGGGATGAGCAACACCAGTTTGCTGTGGCGCAACCCCACGCTTTCAAGCAGACCGCGCTGTGATTCCTGATTGTAGTCGATGACCTGGTTTTGCCAGTCGTAGTTGACGCTGTCCCACCACAGCCGCAGATGCTGCATGGTGCGACCCCACAAGGTGCGGCGCTGACGCTCCGCCTCCTCCGCACCGCCGGCAAGAAAAGCGCCCAGATCAATATTGACGCGGTCAGGGGCGAGAGCCGCTGTGGGGTCGATACGAAGCCAGCCAAATCTTTCCAGCCACACCTCCACCCAGGCGTGGACATCGCTTTGCTTGACGATGAGATAGCCGCCATTGCGGTCGGAATACTCGCCGCCGAGATAGCCCACCACGATGCGCGAAGGCACATCCGCCATGCGCATGAGCGTGGCAAAGCTGGCGGCGAAGTGCTCACAGAAGCCGACGCGACGGCGCAAAAAGAAATCCTCCAGGGCCTGAGGCCCCTTGTACTCCCCGGGCTCCAGGGTGTAGCTGAAGCCCTGTGTTTTGACGTAGGAGAGTGCGATCTGCACGAGCTGCTCGTCATTTTGAGTGACGGACTCCCAGTAGTCTGTGAGCTTTCTGAGCTTGGGCGAGATGACTGCCGGCAGCTGGAGCGCAGCCTCCCGGTGGCTTTCGGACAGTTCACGCACCGGCTCCTGCCCTGTGGGCTGTTCGCAATAGGACAGGGTCTCAAAGCGCTCGGAATTCTGCACGCTCATGGGGGAAACGAGCGACTGATCGAACTCTGGATACAGATCCTCGCCGCGGAGCCGCGCCTTGAGCGGATGGTCCAGAGCGGGGAGCCAGCGTTTGCCGTGAGCCTCAAGGTCGATGACCTGCCTGAAGCGCATGCCACTTTTCGGGCGCGGAAGCTGTGGCTCAAAACTCAGACGTTCGCCGCGCGTCCACCGCATGCCTTCACAATTCCAAAGCGTGAGGCAGCGCCAGTAGCGAACTTCGTTCGAAGGCAGAGCGCCGTCAGGGAAGCGGACACGGAAGGCCACATCCGAACTCCGGGCCACCTGGGTGATGTGGCCAGGATCGAGAACGTTGTCGATGCCCGTTTCGCCAAATCGGCTGCGACCAAGAGCGGAGCCCAGGTCCAGAAGTCCGCGCGGGAAAACAAAGAAGAGCAGCACCGTCAAAGGCAAAGCCTGGGCAAAGAGCGTGCCAGTGATGCGGAGAGGCTCACGCGCACCGGGCAGGCTGCGCCGGAAGCGCACCATGCAGGCCGTGATGAAAAGAACCACCACCACAGTCCACACGGAGCGGGAGAGATGGTTTTCCAGGAGAACCGAGCAGAAGGCCAGAAACCAGCCGATGAGAGCCAGCACCTGAAACTCGCGCGGAGTGCGGCTTTCCAGCATCTTGGCCCCGGCGAGCACCAGCAACAGTGCGATGCCCGGCTCCATGCCTGCCAGCTCCCCATAATTGAAATACACAGCCGCAGCGCCCGAGATGATGACGCCCAGGCGCACCAGCACATGAGGCACAGGCATGCGCAAGACCCCACGCCAGAGCAGACACAAAGCACACACCACCAAGCCAGCGGTGGAGACGTAGCCACGCAGCGGCAGGATGGCGAGCAGCAGGGCGAGGCTCAGGAAGAACAGCGGGCGTTTCGGCAGAAAGGTGGACTGCTCCAGACTCAGCACGGTTGCCGCCCTCGCGGCCTTCAATTCTTCCGAGCGGGAGGCTCCGGCCTCCGTACCTGACTGCATGGAAAGGGCATCAAGGCAGCGCCGCAAATGGGCGGGCCCATGCCCCGCGCCAATGGTGCGGCCGGGCATGCGGAGCTCATAGGGCCTGCCCTCGTCTTCACAGACCTCCATCCAGCGGGCGATCTGCGACGCGCGAGCGTGCTCATCGAGGCTGAGCGCATTCCAGTCCATGACCACAACGCCCTGAGCGCCGCTGCTCCATGCTTTGACCATCAGCGGGCCACCACGGGCCACCGAGCGCCAGTCGATGTGCCGGGGTGAATCTCCGGCGCGCCACTCTCGAAGGCCGGCAAAGTCATCGCCACCTCCGGTCTGTGCACGGGAGGTGGAAACAGCGATGGCATCTCCTTGGCGGGAAGATTCAGCAGGCGGAAGCGGGAGATCTCCCGCAGGCTGGGGATGGACACGCCGAACCCATGAGGTCTCGCTCACGCACTCCGCCGAGAACAGGCCCAGAGGATAAACACTGCGCACGACGAGCTGCAGTGTGCCGCTGGAATGAGTGAGAGGAGGAGGCAGATCGACGACGACAGCCCCGCCCGCCGGGACACGCTCAACAAAAATGGGAGCGGCAGCGCCGATGACGTAAACTTCAAGCCCACAGGGAGAAATGGCCCCCGTGGCACGGAGCTCTACCGGTATGGATTTTTCAGCCTCCTGAGACGCCGGGCGTGCCCCCACCAGCCGGATTTTCAGCCCCCGCAGATTGGCGCGTGCATGCAGCCAGGACAGCAGCCCCATGGTGGCTGTGAGCAATGCGATCAGATGCGCCGCGCCATTGGACTGCGCCTCGGCCGCGTACCACATGCCTGCGACGATGGCCAGCAGCGCCAGTGTGTGTCGGTTCCAGCGCACGCGCACTTTCATGGCATCAGGGCACCGGGGTTTCGGCTATCAGCTGCCTCGCCAGCTCCACCCCCGTCATGCCATCTGCGGCATGTTCGAGACGGTGCCCCATGATGACGACCGCGACGGCTTGAATGTCCTCCGGCAGCACCATGGCACGCCCGTTGAGCAAGGCCCATGCGCGGGCGGCAGAAAGCAAAGAAAGCCCGGCGCGTGGAGAGAGCCCGTGCCCCTGCACCCGGCTGGCGGCCAGGAGATCCTGCAGGTAGTCAAGCAACGCAGGTGACGCATGCACGGCACGCGTCCAGCTCTGCAGCTGCTGAAGCTCAAGGAAAGACATGGCCGGCTGCATGGACCGGAGCATCTCGCGGCGCTCCTGCCCCTCCAGCAGAGCACGCTCCGCCACGCGATCAGGAACCCCGAGGGCGAGCCGCATCAAAAAGCGGTCCATCTGAGACTCCGGCAGCATGAAGGTGCCGATCTGAGACGAGGGGTTCTGAGTGGCGATGACAAAGAAAGGCTCCGGGAGAGGATGGGTGGCACCATCGGCGGTGACCTTTCCCTCCTCCATGGCCTCCAGGAGTGCGGACTGGGTCTTGGGAGTGGCGCGGTTGATCTCGTCTGCCAGGAGCACCTGCGTGAAGACCGGGCCGCGATGAAAATGAAACGCCGCCGTATCGCGGTCATACACTGAAGCGCCAAGAATGTCGGCAGGCAGGAGATCGCTGGTGAACTGAACGCGGCGGAAGCCCAGCCCCAGAGCCTGGGCGAGCGCCTGGGACAGCATGGTCTTGCCGACGCCTGGCTGGTCTTCAAACAGCAGGTGCCCGCGTGCCAGCAGGCAAGTCACCGCGAGGCGTACGACATTCTCTTTGCCAAGAATGATCTGAGACACGCTCGCGATGATGGATTCGATTTGCTGGGACGCTTGCAGTGCGGTGGAGGCAGGCAGCATGGCGTCTGTGGAGAGCTGGGATGAGCGTGAGGACACGAGTGGAGGAATTATGTCTGCAAATGTCGCCGATCTGCCTGCAAGAAAGCAAGCCTGCATTCGCCAGAGGCAACAAAATGAGGCCTAGATCTGCTGCAGCTTGTTACGCTCATTGGGCGTACGGCAGACAGGGCAGATGGTGACGTCGATTTTGCGTTTTGCCTCGCAGGCATAGGCAGTGCCGCAGATGCGGCACTGGATGGCAATGCGCCGCCGGTAGACCTCGCGCTTGCGGTCCCGCCAGAAACTGTGAAACCACAGCACACAGACCGTGGTGACCCCCACCGCCATAAAGAGAATGATCAAACCACCAAGCGGAATGGGAATCATGGCGTGGCGGCCACCTCCCAGCGAAACGAAATCTCCCCCCACTCGACACGCTTCACCTCGGAGGGGGCAAAGCGCAGCGCACGCACCGCGTCGTGCAACTGCTGCATGACTTCGGCATCATCGACTCTGCTGAGGGGCAGCGCGGTGACAATCTGGCCGGCAGCCCCGATGGCGACCCGAAACTGGACGCGGGTGGGCTGGGTGAGCTTGATAGGGCTGAGCACCACACTGGCCGGGCCGCGCTTTGCCAGCGCAGGACTCATGATGGCATGCAGCCTGGCTTCAGGTGGTGCGGCCACGGAATCCACGGCACGATGCGGCACCGGTGGCAGCACATCGGCAGACGCCGTGAAGAGACGCGGCTGCCTGATGGCGGGAGAGGGAGGGTCCAGCTCACGCAGCCTGATCTGATGCCCGGCAAAAGAAGGATGAAAGGCCATCTGCGGATTTGCCAGAACTGGCACCACGGGTTCGGCATCGCTCAAAAGTGCAAAGCTGCGGTCCTGCGCCCGGTGGATGAGGGCGAGCTCGGCCGGGTTGTTGGGATCAAGAGAGATGACATGCTGGGGCGTGACCGGCAGCCGATGTGCCACCGGATGGACGATGCGAAAGATGAAAAAGAAACCTGCCATGGCCGCCATCAGCAGCACCAAAGCGCCCACCAGACGCCACATGGAATAGTCACGCACGCCCCAGGCGAAGATGAGCCCAGACGCGGGTGGAGGCGGTTTGGTGGACATCGTCTTCCGGAGTGATTTACGCTTTGGGCGGCACGGTAGAATAGGCGACCTCGTAGCCGAGCTCGAGGGCGATGTTCCCGATCTCGATCACCCGGCCATGCTGCGCCTGCCTGGCAGCATGGATGATGGCCCGGCGCTCTCCCTCGCGGTGCGCCCTGAGCTTTTCGCGCAGGTCCTCCGTGGAGATGCGGACCCCGTCAAAATAGAGCGCGTTCTCCAACCCGGCAGGCACCGTGATGATGTGCGCGCGGTCAAAGCCCGTGAGCCGCGAGTTTGACTGCGGAGGCTCGACCTGGATGCCGGACTGCACCACAAAGTTGCTGGTGAGGAGGAAATACACCAGCAGAAGCAAAATCGTATTCAGCAGCGGCACCGTGTACAGCCAGGGGCTTTGCTTGGGCAGATGACTCTCGAGCTTCATGGTTGATACGGCGATGGGCGCAGTATCGGAGGCAAGGAATGGTTGGGCCAGCCGAAAATGCGCTGAGGGCGCTTATCCTTTCATGCCGCGCCCGCGCGACTTTGCCACCTGAGGGGAAGACTCCGCCGGACGGAATTCCACGATGTTGTCCGTGCTGTTGGCGTCTTCGATGAGATTGACGATTTCGATCCCCGCACGCTCAAGATCATGCATGAGGGAACGGGCCCGGGCACTGAGAAAGGCGAAGGAGAGGTAGGCGGGGATGGCCACCACGAGACCGAGAGCCGAGGTGATGAGGCTCTGATACACCCCACGGGCCACATCTGCATGAGTCGCTATGCCATTGGCCGAAGAGAGATTGGTAAAGCTGTCCAGCAGGCCGATCACAGTGCCGAGCAGGCCGATCAGGGGAGCTGCATGAGCGATGGCATTGAGAATGCCCAGGAAACGCTCCAGTCTCGGCACCTCGAGCTGCCCTGCCTCCTGCACGATTTCTTTGAGCTGCTCGCGCGGAGCGTGGTGGCGGAGCAGGGCGGCGTGGATGACCCTCCCGGCGGGGACGCGTGTGGCGACACATTCCTGAAGGGCTTCGGCGTAATTTTTGCGGCGGATGAGACTGGCCAGTCCAGCCAGGAATTCGCCGACATTCATGCTCGCCCGGTGAAAATAGGCCAGACGCTCGATAAAAATAGCTCCGGCGAAGCACAGGCACCCGATGAGGAGCCATACGAGCGGTCCGCCTTTGGAGATAAGATCTATCATGAGCCGGGAATCAGAGAGTAAAGTGTCAAGCTGGCGCTGCACGCCAGTTCGGGAGAGAACGTGTAGTACAGAGCATGTTTTATGCCGAGACTGATGTCTTGTAAACATTGGAAATAAACGGGATGAAGAAAGGCCGGTCAAGTGGGGAGAAGAGAAGAAATGCCTAGGGAGGGGCGAGGGCAGCATTTTAGCCGCCCGGTTTAGCCCCCTGCCCCATCCCCTGCATGGTGTAACATTCATACCACTTCCCATCACCTCCCAGCCTTGATTCCACCGCCCGGCCCCGCTCCAATGGCGGCATGAAACCTTTCGATCTCCAGGTCAATGGCTACGCCGGCACCGACTTCAACGGCGACAATCTCACCGCCGAATCCCTCCACCACGCCTGCGCAGCGCTGGAGGAGGACGGCTGCGACTCCATCCTGGCCACCTTTATCACCGACCACATCCCCACCCTGGAGCGCCGCATCAGCGCCCTGGTGGCGCTGCGGGAAAAGGACGAACTGGCCCGCCGCATGATCTCCGGCATCCATGTCGAGGGGCCGTTTATCAACCCCATCAAAGGCTACGTGGGCGCCCACCCGCCCGCCGCTGTGAAGCCAGCCAATGTGGATGATGCCAAGCGCCTGATGGACGCCTGCGGTGGCCTGGCCCGGCTGGTGACCCTGGCCCCAGAGCACGACGAGGGCAGCAAAACGACCGCCTTCCTGGCCTCCCATGGCGTCACCGTCTCCGCCGGGCACTGCGATCCCTCGCTGGATCAGCTCAATGCCGCCTGCGATGCCGGGCTGAGCATGTTTACCCATGTGGGGAATGGCTGCCCCATCCAGATGCACCGGCACGACAACATCATCCAGCGTGCTCTGAGCCTGCACGAGCGCCTGTGGCTTTGCTTCATCCCGGACGGTGTGCACATCCCCTTCTTTGTGCTGAAGAACTGGCTGGCCTGCGCCGGTCTGGAGCGCACCATCTTTGTCACCGACGCCATCTCCGCAGCCCGGCTCGGCCCCGGCCGCTACACCCTCGCCGGATGGGACATCCTCATCGGCGAAGACCTTGTGGCCCGCTCCCCCGACGGCACCCACTTTGTGGGCAGCACGGTCACAGTGCCGCGCATCAAAGCGAATGCGTATGAACAGCTCGGCATGACCGAGCGTGATCTGACGCGTGTGCTGGATGTGAATCCGAGGAAGGCGATTCGCGCCTAGCCTCCTCTCAAGCCACGCGCCCGCGTCTTGGACTGCGGTGGCAGAGATGCACGGTGCAAGCCTGCATCGCCGACACAGCTTTCGCGGGGTGCTGCGTTTTCTTCGTCCTCAACCTGCAGTATGAGGAATCATGTCACAGCATGTGCGATTGACGCGAATCTGAGACAAGCGACTGATGTTTCATCTCAGCTCATAAAAGCAATGACCCGTGATCAAAAAATCGCCTCAATTGCCACTCATCTCATCTGCCAGTCATCGATGGAGCGTGACCTTTGGCGTGCCACCACGATCGGTTCCCTGCCTCCTCATCCAGCCGTTCCGCTGAAACTCGATAAAGACGAGCTCCCGCTGGTGAGCGCATCTTTTCCGGGAGGTGACTGGTATGCATGGACGACGCGAAGACTTTTGTCGGTTTGTGATCAACAGCACTATGAAGCCGACTGTGAATCGATTGTCAGCGCAGAGTTCGGAATGCCTAAGGGACCGTCAGAGCTGATAAATGTCACCACGGGACCCATTCATAGTTTGATCGCCACATTTCATTCATCAAAGGGGCTTGCCGCACGAATTCGCTATGAAACGGGGTATGCTTCCATGGGGCCGATCCAATGCTTCAAATACTGGGAATTAAAACATCCCATTCTCGACAAGCTTATGACTCCCGACGAACTTGCCTACTATCGCAGGCAAAGAAATCAAGGTTGATACGGATGCCTGTTTGGTGACACATGTGAGGAGAACATGCCCTTCGAATGACATGAATCTCTTCCTCCGGCTAGAATCCCAGCGCGGACGCTACACCGTCGTCCGCTGGTTTTTTCCGCGCCTGCTTGCCGCCATCTACCTCATCGCCTTCATCTCCTGGGGCGTGCAGTATGACGGGCTCGTCGGAGAGAGCGGCATCCTGCCGGCGAAGAGGCTGATGGAAAACGTGCATGCGTATGAGGCGCGTGAGCATCAGACGCTGTTCTGGCAGATGCCCTCGGTGTTTCACTGGCATTACAACGATGCCTTCGCGCACGGCATTCTGACCAGCTGCTGCGTCTTGTGCGTGCTGGTGATGGCGGGCGTGGCGCAGGGGCCGCTGCTGGCGCTGCTGTGGTTTGGCTACCTGTCCTTTGCCACCACGGGAGACATCTTCATGGGCTATCAGTGGGACTCTTTGCTGCTGGAGGCCGGATTTCTTGCGCTGTTTCTCGCGCCGTGGCGATTGTGGGTGTGGCGCAGCACGGCGGAGCCTCCCCGGGGTTCCGTCTTCCTGCTGCACTGGCTGCTCTTCCGCCTCATGTTTCTCTCGGGTCTCGTCAAGATCGGCGGCGGTGACCTGCCGTGGCGGGACATGACCGCAATGCTCTACCACTACGAGACGCAGCCGCTGCCGAACGGCCTCTCGTGGTTCATTCATCATGCTCCGCGCTGGTTTCACGTGGCGGGCTGCTGGATCATGTATGGCATCGAGCTCGGCCTGCCCTTCGCCATTTTCCTTGGCCGCTGGGGCCGTCTGGTGGCGGCGCTGGGCTTCACCGGCCTCATGGTGGTGATCTTTGCCACGGGGAACTACAATTTCTTCAACCTGCTCACCGCAGCACTGGCGCTGACACTGCTGGATGACCGCTGGTGGCCGAAGCGCATGCGTGCCTGGCTGCGGATCAATGCCGAAGCCCAGCGTCCAGCCTTCAAGCACAGGAACCAGTGGCCAGCGCTCGCTGCTGTGCTGCCCGTGGTGCTGGTCACGCTGCTGGCGGCGGATTCGTTCATGGCAGGCCGCATCCGCGACTACAAGCCCCTGCTGCCCGCCATGCTGCACGAAAAGCTCGATGCTCCCGCCGCACGCACGCGCTCCTTCAATGCCTACGGTCTTTTCCAAGACATGACCGAGGAGCGCCCGGAGATTATTTTAGAAGTGAGCGATGACGGCGCCCTGTTTCTGCCGCTGGAGTTTAAATACAAACCCGGCGATCCCGCACACCGCCCGCCCTTCATCGCCCCGCACCAGCCGCGGCTGGACTGGCAGATGTGGTTTGCCGCCCTGTATCCGGGCTACGATCCGCAGCGCGATGCAAGTCCCGGCTCCCCCATGCACTGGTTTGGCCAGTTCTGCACCGCGCTGCTCCAGCACAAGCAGCCCGTGTGGGATCTGCTGGAGCCGCCCCCCTTCCCGGTGGAAAAGATCACCCACATCCGCGCCCGGCTGTACCGCTACCACTTCACCCAGCCCGAGGTGCGCAGAGCCTCCGGCGACTGGTGGGAGCGCGAGCAGGTGGGCAGCTTCAGCGGCACGATGTCCTTGAAGGCAAGGGAGCGGTGAAAATCCATTTAGAGCCAGCCCAAGCAGGTTCAGAGAACAGGAAAATGCTCCTCGGCATGGCTTCAGGTCCCTGCCCCCCGGCATTCTGTGCGCATGATTCTACATTCTTCTTGCGTCTGCTCCAGACTGCGGCACTATCGCGACCCCTCGTTCGATTTCGAATCAGGGAAACAACCTTCGGGGCGTAGCTCAGCCTGGTAGAGCGCTTGCTTTGGGAGCAAGAAGTCGTGAGTTCGAATCTCGCCGCCCCGACCATCTGAAATTTCAAATCTCAGATTTCCACTCCGCAGCATGTCCGCCCTCTACGCCACCACCCTGAATACTTTCAAGGAAATGGGGTGGCTCTACCGCGAAATACCCGAGCATTCTGTCATCGAGGCCGATTTTGAAGCTCACCACGCCAAAATCCCGCTGCATGTGCAGGTCTTCGGCGACACGCATATCATCTCCGTGGTTTCCAGCGCCACGCTGCAGGTGCCGGCTTCCCACCGCCTGCCTGTGTGCGAGCTGCTGATGCGTACGAACAAGGATCTGAATCTCGGCAATTTCGAACTCGAGTGGGAGAGCGGCCAGGTGATGTTTCGAACCACCAATGTCTTTCCGCCGAACCGTCACGATGCGCGCATCATTGCCAGCCTGGTGCATTCAGCCGTGGCAGAGATGGACCGCCTCACTCCGTTTCTCGGAGAGATCATTCATACCCCCAAGGGAGAACTGCTGCTGCTGAAGGTGGCAGATCTGATGAAACGTGAAGATTTGCTCCCGCCGGTGCCTGACGCCAGCTGATTGGACGTGACACGGGCTGCCCGCCTGTGCTTTGGTGGCCTGCAAGAAGCCCACCCAATGTCCGCCCGCTATACACTCCAGCAGCATCCGGCTTTCAGCGCACCGCTGTCCAAGGAGGACCTGTACACACTCGTGGCCCGTGGCTCGCTGGCCCGTGGAGAGATGTGCCTCGATGAGGACACCGGCCAGATGCACACCGTGGGTGAGCTGGTAAGCGGCATGCGCCCCCCCACTGCCAGCCGTGGTCAGGCCCGGATCGCGCGCCCGATGTATCGTGAGATCGGCCCGGACACGGAACTGCCTGAAGAGCCTGAGCCTGAGCCTGAGCCTGAAGAAGATGAGGAGGAGGGGGAGGAGACGCTGGAAACAGCAGCGTCAGAGGAGGCCATGGATGATCAATTTGACTACTCTACCAGTGGCGAAGCCATCCTGCACCATGCGCACCCCTCATGGCTGGGCTACACCAAGGCGTTGATCCTCTGCCTGCTGCTGGTGATCGCCGCATGCCTGCTGTTTGTGATCCAGGCTGAATATGCTGTCGTCGCCCTGCTGTGTGCATCATCCACACTCATCGCCGTCGGGATCGCACGTTATTCGCATGACTACATCGTCACCCGGGAACGGGTGGAACTCATCTGGGGGATCATCGGGCGCAGTTCCAAAGAGGCACGCATCTGCGACATCCGCAGCATCGACGTCTATGAATCTGGTGTGAAGGGCCTCCTGGGACTCGGCACGATCGACTTTTCCACGGCCGCGAATGCAGGCATCGAAGTGCAGTTCAAGGACCTGCGCCGCGCCCACGAGGTGAAGGACCTGGTGCGCAAGCTCCAGCGTGGCGTGGACCCAACGAATGACTGATAACAAAGCGGTGGGGCATGAGGCAGAAATGACGAATGAGTAAATCCGAATGACGAATGAAGCCCATAGCCCGAATGCCAAACCTCGCGGCACTGCATGCCGCATGAGGGGCAGCATTCTGCATTCGATCTTTGTCATTCTTTCGTCATTCGGATTTCTTCAGTCGTCATTCGCCGCAGGCGCACTGACCCGCGCCATCGACATCCGCACGCTGCCCTACGAGCGCAGCCTGGAAAAGCTGCCCGTCGATCTCACCGCCACGATCGGCTTTGTGGAAAGCGGCGGCACCGCCTTTGTGCAGGACGACACCGCAGGTACGCACCTGCACTTCAAGCCCGCGCGCAATGACCTGAAGGTGGGTGATCGCGTGCGCATCCGAGGCCTCACCACTGCCGGGCTGTACTTTCCCGGCGTGGATGTGACGAGCCTGGAAATCCTGGGACATGGGGCTCCGCCTGCCGCCGCCCCCGCCAGCTACGACGACCTGGCCACCGGCCGCTACCACTACCAGCGAGTGATCGTGGAGGGCCTGGGCCGCACCCTGACTCCGCTGGATGAAAACCGTTCCCTGCTACGCCTGGCCATCGGCAGCCGTGTGCTGGAGGTGCGCATCGATGCGCCGCTGGAGACCGCGCCAGCTCTCATCGACGCGCGCCTGCGCATCACCGCCCTGGCCGCAGGCGGCATCAATGACCGCCGCCAGCTTGTGTTTCCCTACATCCGTGTCACCGACTGGAATGATGTGGCGATCACCCAGCCCGCGCCGCCGCTCGCGGAGCTGCCTGTCACCTCAGTCGTCACCCTGCTGCAGTTTGGTGCTGCGGACGAGCCCCACCACCGCGCGCGTGTGCTCGGCACCGTGCTGGCCGCCTTCCCCGATGGCCGCGTCTTTTTGCGCGATGCCACGCCGCCGCCACCGCCCCGCGAGCAGCCCAAGGACGCAGCTCCTCTGCCGCAGCAGTCTCCCTCCATCGCCATCCGCCTCACCACGCCAGCCAGTCTCAGCGTAGGGCAAAAAGCCGAGATTATCGGCTTCCCCATCATGGCCGGATTCAGCGCCTCCCTGGCAGATGCGCAGGTGATCAGCAGCGGTGAAACGAGCGACCTGCCCGCGGCTGCAGCGGCCGTTTCTCTGAAAGAGTTTCTGGATGGCAGCCACGATGCCGACCTCATTCGCCTCACTGCGCCTGCCGTGCTCAATGACTTCTTCCGCACGGTAGATGGCTACGAACTGCGCCTCACCTCCGGCGGCACGCCGCTGCGCGCCTTTCTGCTGCAGTCCGCGGCGCCGGAGCTGGAGATCGACACTGTGGTGGGGCTCACGGGCGTCTGCCTGGTAGAGTCGTCCAAAGATCGGGGCTTTCGCTCGCAGGCCGAGCGTGCCTCGCTGCTGCTGCGCTCGGCGGAAGACATCGCTATCATCAGCACCGCTCCCTTCTGGACCACCGGCCGTCTCGTCATCGCCATCAGCATTCTCGCTGGTGTCGTCCTCCTGGCCATCGTCTGGATCGCGGCCCTGCGCCGTCAGATCAGCGCACTGAGCAGCCGCATCGTGCAGCAGGCCACGCAGGATGAGCGCCAGCGCATCGCGCGTGAATTCCACGACACCCTGGAGCAGGAGCTCGCGGGCCTGTCCCTGCGGCTGGACGCCGCAACCACGCGCCCGCTGGAGGACAAGGCGCGAACCCTCATCGAGACCAGCCGGAGCCTCGTCTCCCGAATTCAAAGCGAAGCGCGCAATCTCGTTGCTGATCTGCGCGATACCGAGCAGCTGCACGACCTACCCGCTGCGCTGCGCGAAATCCAGAGCCGCATGCCGCCGAATGCTCCCGCATTGCGGCTCGATCTCCATCCCCTTCCCGCCATCCCGGGCGCTGTCTCCCACCACCTGCGCATGATGGCGCAGGAGGCCATCACCAATGTGCTCAAGCACGCGCAGGCCACCGAGATCACGCTGCACCTCTCGGCTTCCGCCGATCTGCTCACGCTCCGAATCTCCGACAACGGCCGCGGCCTCGCCTCAGACACCGCCACGACCGGCCAGCCCGGCCACTTTGGCTGCATGGGCATCCGCGAGCGTGCGCGAAAAATCGGTGCCGAAGTGGCCTGGAAAAGCGAAGAAGGAAAAGGAACGGTGGTCACGGTGTCCCTTCCGCTGCTTCATTCGTCATTCTGAATTCGTCATCTGCCCGCTCCCCCCATGATCTCCCTCCTCCTCATCGACGACCACTTCGTTGTCCGCAGCGGCCTCGTGGCCTCGCTGGAGCTTGAGGACGATCTCAAAGTGGTGGGAGAGACAGACCGTGGCGAGGAGGCCTCCGCGCTCTTTGCCAAGAAGCGGCCGGACGTCGTGCTCATGGATTTGCAGCTCCCCGGCATCGGCGGCATCGAGGCCACAGCCGCGCTGCTGCGGGACCACGCCCACGCGCGCGTCCTGGTCTTTTCCACCTTTGCCCGCGACGATGAAATCCAGGCTGCTCTGAAGGCCGGCGCGCTGGGCTACCTGCAAAAATCCTCCTCCCGCGAGGCCCTGCTCTCCGCCATCCGCACCGTGGCCAGAGGAGAGCGCAGCCTGCCGCCGGACATCGCCCAGCGTCTCAAAGACCGCCTCGCCGAACCCGAGATCACCCCCCGCGAGCGCGAGATCCTCGCCCTCGTCACCCAGGGCCGCGCGAACAAGGAAATCGCCGCCATCCTCGGCATCGGCGAAGACACGGTGAAGCAGCACGTCAGCCGCATCTTGATGAAGCTGAAGGTGAACGACCGCGCGCAGGCCACAGCGGAGGCGATCCGGCGCGGGCTGGTGCGGGTGTGAACTCCCCCAAGGCCCGCCTCGCCGCCCCCACCCTCACGAAAGTGGGGTGCCCGAAATGCTGAAAGCAGCGGTGATCCGGCGTTGGTAGAGCCATGACGCGCTACGTTCCTGCCCTATTCCTGCTCTCCGCCCTCGCCGCCTCCGCCCAGAATGACAGCGGCGGCAACGACACTACGGACAAACCGCTCGCCACGCCCGTCATGCAGTGGCGTTTTGACAACTCCAAGGAGCCCGGCCCGCGCTCCCCGAGCTACCCCGGCTTTTCCAAGGACAATACCGCCCAGCGTTTTGATGGCGACGGCAAGAAAACCGCCATCACGATCAAGGATACCGAGGCCCTGCGCTTTGGCCTCAATGAAACGATCACCCTCGAAGCCTGGGTCAAGTCCGCCGGACAGAACGGCACGCCATACATCATCGGCAAAGGCCGCCTCGGCACCAAGGAGTTTGGCAGCGAGAATCAAAACTACGCCCTGCGCCTGCAGAACACCAAGGGCGGCGCGCAGATCGGCTTCCTCTTCCGCAGCGCCAATGTGCCCGACAAAAAAGGCGACTGGCACCGCTGGTGGTCCAAGGACACCCTGCCCTCCTCCGGCTGGCACCACATCGCCGTCACCTACACCTACGGCAAGCCCAAGAGCATCAAAGGCTACATCGACGGCCGCGAGACCGACGGGGTCTGGGACATGGGTGGTGCCACGGACCGCGCCCCGGTGACCGATGGCGATGCCCTCGTGATCGGCAGCGGCTCGACACTCGCGTCCTCGCACACGCTCAATGGCTGGCTCGATGACGTGGCCATCTATCGCGGGCCCATCGATGTCACCGCGCTGAAGGCGAAGTATCAGTTTGTGCCGCCGCCACCACCCGTGGCAAAAAAGGAAGTGCCGGCAGGCCGTGTGCTGGTGCAACTGGCAGAAGAAGGCATGCCCGATGCCAATGCCTGGCCCGCCGAGGCTCCCAAGGTGGGAGAAACCTACACGGAGGATGTGTTTGGCTTCCTCGATGTACCGCAGAAGTACGTGGACACGGGTGTGCGCGGAGAGCGCCACGTGCCCTTTTTGCTGCGCGCCGCTGCCAGCATCACCTTTCCCAAAGGCAAGCACCGCCTGCTGCTGCGCGCCCGTGGCGCCACGAACCTCTATGTCGATAACAAGATCGTCCTGAACACCCCCTTCCCGCCAAATGACAGCGACGGCCATCATCTGGTAGCCGACCAGCAGGAATATCTCGACCTCGGCCCCGACTTCCGCTTTGCGCCTCCCGGCAACCGCGAATCGTGGTGCGAATTTGAAGGTACCGGCAAGCCCCAGTTCATCGTGCTGGAGACGCTGGTGGGCAGCTACGTGGGCAAAAGCATCCGCCGCCCGGAGCTGGGCGAAACTGTGGTGGCCTGGAGCCCGCAGGGAAGCCAGAGCTGGAAGCTCGTCACGCCCGGCAAGCGCACTGTGCCCTACACCGATGCCGGCTGGACTGCCTACGAGCAGGAGCGCAACGCGCACTACGCCGAGGTGAATGCCAAGAAGCGCGCCGAGCTGCGTGCGCTCTCCGCCCCCTACTGGGCCACACGCCGCAAGGCCGCAGAAGAATGGCTGGCGAAAAACCCGGTGGGCAAAGGCAGCATCGATGAATTCATTGCCGCCAAGATCGCCACCGTGAAGTCCCAGGACTCCCACAAAGGCAGCATCGACTACTTCAAGGACATCCAGCCCATCCTCGAAGCCAAGTGCACCGAGTGCCATCGCGGCGCCAAGGCCAAAGGCGGCCTGCATCTTGACTCGCTGGCAGACGCCATCAAAGGCGGCAAATCCGACGGCGCGGCTGTCGATCCCGGCAAGCCCGACCACAGCTCCATCATCGCCCGCATCACCTCCACGGATGAAGACGAGATCATGCCGCCCAAGGGCAAGCCTTTGACCAAGGACGAGATCGCCCTGCTCACCACCTGGATCAAGGAAGGCGCGCACTGGCCGGAGATCCGTGCCGACCACCTCACGCTCACGCCGCTCACAGACGATCTCAGCTTCCTGCGCCGCGTGTACATCGACACCATCGGCGTGCCTCCTTCGCTGCAGGAAATCGCTGCTTTCCAGAAGAACCCGGACCGCAAGGCCTTGATCGACCAGCTGCTGAAAGACCCGCGCTGGGCGGATAACTGGATGGGCTACTGGCAGGATGTGCTGGCGGAAAATCCGAACATCCTCAACCCCACGCTGAACAACACCGGCCCCTTCCGCTGGTGGCTCTATGAGTCCCTTCAGGACAACAAGCCCATGGACTTCTTCGTCACCGAGCTGCTGCGCATGCGCGGCAGCGAGCGCCTTGGTGGCCCCGCCGGATTTGGCACCGCCTCGCAGAATGACGTGCCCATGGCGGCGAAGGGCACCATCGTCAGCACCGCCTTCCTCGGCGTGGAGATGAAGTGCGCACGCTGCCACGACTCGCCCACCGGCAAATCCTTGCAGCAGGATCTCTTTGAACTCGCAGCGATGCTGGGGACGAAGGAAATCGAAGTACCCAAGACCAGCAGCGTGCCGATGGACAAGATCCACGCCGGCGGCCGCAAGCCGCTCATCCAAGTGACGTTGGTGCCCGGCACCAAAGTGCAACCTAAGTGGCCTTTTGCCGAGTTCTGCGACGAGGCTGCGGCCAAGCTCGCGGAAGATCCCAAGGACAGCCGCGATGTGCTCGCCGCCATGATCACCGCGCCGCAGAACGAACGCTTTGCGCAGGTCATCGCCAACCGCGTGTGGGCCCGCTTCATGGGCCGTGGCATCGTGGAGCCCATCGAAGACTGGGAGAAGGGCAAGCCCTCGCATCCTGAGCTGCTGAAGTGGCTGGGCCGCCAGCTTGTCAGCGGTGGCTATGACGTGAAGCACCTCGCCCGCCTCATCCTCAACAGCGAGGCCTACCAACGCGCCACCGATCCCACGCTCAAGCAGACCAGCCCGCTCTTCACCAGCCCAGCACCGCGCAGGCTGCAGGCAGAGCAGATCGTGGACTCCCTCTTTGCCGCCACCGGCAAGCCCTTCCACACCGAGGAAGTCTGCCTCGACATCGACAACACCCGCGATCTCAAGAACGCCATCCACATGGGCAAGCCGCACCATAGCTGGATGCTCACCAGCACCAGCAACGAGCGCGATCGCCCAAGTCTCGCCCTGCCCCGCATCCAGGCGGTGACGGATGTGCTCAGCGCCTTCGGCTGGCGTGGCTCCCGCCAGGACCCTGTGAGCAAGCGCGATGCCGACCCCAACGTGCTGCAGCCCGCCATCCTCAGCAACGGCACCGTGGGCGTGTGGCTCACCCGGCTGAGCGATGACCACGGCATCACCGCCCTGGCCCTGCAGCAGCAGCCGCTCGACCAGTTCATCGACCAGCTCTTCCTCAGGCTGCTCACCCGCCACCCCACCGCCGAAGAACGTGAGCTCTACACCAAGCACCTCTCCGCAGGCTACGAGTCACGCATTCAAAATCCAGCCACTGCCAGCAAGGCTCCCGCCTCCAACCGCACCCGCGAAAAATACGTGAGCTGGTCCAACCACCTCGACGGCGAAGCCACCACCGTCCGCATGGCCCAGGAAGCCGCCGCCCGCGCCGGAGATCCTCCCACCAACAAGCTGAACGCCGAATGGCGCGGCCGCATGGAAGACGTGCTGTGGGCCCTGCTGAACGCGCCCGAGTGGGAGTTTAGCCCTTGAGCATCATCACCAAGACTGCTCACGCCAAGCACCCCACGAAAGTGAGGTGCTGCTAAAAGTGAAAACAACCTCCGTTCAACGTTTATAGCTCAAGATCATGAAACGCCGCTCCTTCCTCACCTCCGCCGCTGCCATGGGCGCAGCCCCGTTGTTTGCCAACAACACCCCGGTGCACACACCCAAGGGCAAGGCGGAGCACTGCATCTTCATCTGGCTGGGCGGCGGCATGGCGCAGATCGATACGTTTGACCCCAAGAAGCTCGGCAACAACACGGACAAGACCAAGATCGCAGGCTCTCTCTACAAGGCCATCGACACCTCCGTCCCCGGGGTGCAGCTCACGGAGCATCTGAGCAAGACCGCCAAGGTCATGGAGCACGTGACGGTGATGCGCACGGTGAACCACCACGTGATCGACGAGCACGCCTTTGCCACCAACATCGTCCACACCGGGCGCATGATCTCCGGCAATGTGGTCTATCCCAGCGTGGGCTCCATCATCGCGCATGAGCGTGGCGCCGCTGGTGAGGGCATGCCGCCCTACATCCTGATCGGCTACCCGAATGTGAGCCGTGGCCCCGGCTTCCTCGGCGCCAAGGCAGGCTACGTTTATCTGACTGACACCAACACCGGCCCCGCAGGCTTCACGCGCCCGGACTTTGTCGATGAAAAGCGTGCTCTCACCCGTGAGCAACTCCTGGCCCCGCTGATGTCACGCGCGCCCAAAGAGTCGAGCATCTCCGACTACAAGGCCGCGCAGGAGCAGGCGCTCGGCCTTTCCGGCCCGAAGTTCATGCGCCACTTCAATCTCAAGGAGGAGCCCGCCTCCCTGCGAAATGAATATGGCGGCGAGTTCGGCCAGCGCTGCCTGCTCTCCCGCCGCCTGGTGCAGGCGGGCGTGCGTTTCATCGAGGTGTCCCACAATCTCAACTTCATGAACGGCACCGGCTGGGACATTCACAACGAGGGCTACAAAAACCAGCATCTCCTCATCCAGGAGCTGGACACCGCCCTCGCCGCGCTCATCCGCGACCTGAAGAACCACAAGCTGCTCGACAAGACGCTCATCGTCGTCGGCACGGAATTTGGCCGCCCGCCTGAGTTTGACGGACGCGGCGGACGCGGCCATCAGGGCACCACTTTCTCCATGGTGCTGGCCGGTGGCGGCCTGAACCATTGCGGAGCTTATGGCGTGACCGACGAGCTCTCCAAGAAGCCCGTCGAGAACCCCGTGCCGCTCGTCGATTTCCACGCCACCATCCATGCCGCGATGGGCATCGATCCCAGCAAGGAACTGATGGACGGCACGCGCCCTGTGCCGATCACAGATGGCGGGAAGCCAGTGGCGGCGCTGTTTGGCTGAGGATTGCCAGAAGACATTGCCTTCGACAGGCAGAGATAAAAGACTTGGCCAAACTGTGCGTACTCTTCGCACATGAAATCCACACTGTTTCTCTGCCTCCTCGTACTCAGCAGCGCTCTCGCCGAGGAGGACGGCTTTGTCCCCATGTTCAATGGCAAAGACCTCAGCGGCTGGGTCAATGCCAACTGCGCCCCTGAGACGTGGAGCATCAAGGACGGTGTGGTGAGCTGCACTGGCACACCTACCGGGGCCATGCGCACGGAGAAGCAGTATGAGAATTTCATTCTGGAATGCGAGTGGCGGCACCTCAGCAGCGGAGGAAACTCCGGGGTCTTCATCTGGGGCAGCCCCATCTCCGCGCCGGGCGTGCCCTTCCTGCGTGGCATCGAGGTGCAGGTGCTGGACCACGGCTACATGAAGCATGCGGACCCAAAGAAACCGCGCTGGTTCACCACGCATGGCGATGTCTTCCCCATCCATGGAGCCACCATGGAGCCGCATGGCGACCACAGCGGGCAGCGCAGCTTTCCCAGCGAGGAGCGCAGCAAGCCCTCGCCCGAATGGAACCACTACCGCATCACCGGCAACAACGGCACCCTCACCCTCGCCGTGAACGGCAAGGTGGTGAGCGGCGGTGACAAGTGCTTCTGGCGCAAAGGCTACCTGGCTCTGGAATCTGAAGGCGCGCCGGTGGAATTTCGCAATGTGCGCATCAAGGAGCTGCCCAGCACTGGAGCCACCGCCGCAGACTCCGCGCCAATGGACCAGGGATGGAAGCATCTCTACAACGGCCTGGACCTGCGTGGCTGGAAAGTGCCAGCCGGTGCTGAGGCACGCTGGAAGGCAGCAAACTGGAATCTCAAGCTCAGCGCCGCAAACGGGCAGACAGCCTCTACGCTCTGGAGCGAAAGCCAGATCACCGACGGCGAATACATCGCCGACTTCCAGCTCCCAAAAGACGCCGATCTCTCACGTGCCTGCACCGGTTTCTGCGTGCGTGGTCAGGCAGCGCCCGCTGTGCTCATCGGCAGCGGCACAGCCCCCATCGTCTTCGGCGCAGACAAAGTGAAGCCAGGCAAATGGTACCGCGTGCGACTGACGCTCAGCGGCAACAAGGCCAGCGCCACACTGACCGAACCTCAGGATGCCAATCCACAGGTGGTGGAAGGCACGCTGGAAGGCGCTGCGAAAGGGCCGGTGGGAGTGGCGGATTTTGGTAGCGCCGTGACCTTCGCGAATTTCTTTGTGCGGGAGTAAACCGAAGTGTGACGGACACTTTTATCCATCGAACGGCGAGAGATGACAGCGACTGAGGAATGAGCGTACTGGCAGCGGCTGCGCGCAGCGGAGCTTTGACGCTACGCACATGCGATGCGGTGATGAATCTCTGAGGCTGGGGGGTGTTTGAGGGAGCGCTGATCGACGGGCAGCAACTGTGTTACGACGCAAGTGTGAAGTTGGGTTGGGTGAGGAGTTTGTTGAGCACGCAGAGGATTTTGCGCATGAGAGCTGTGATGGCGACCTTCGCAGGTTTG
>NZ_JBHSMQ010000009.1:194454-218845 GCF_042655725.1 Prosthecobacter fluviatilis | reverse complement strand
TGTGGGTGTTGGGGGCGGTGGTGTGGGTGTTGGGGGCGGTGGTGTGGGTGTTGGGGGCGGTGGTGTGGGTGTTGGGGGCGGTGGTGTGGGTGTTGGGGGCGGTGGTGTGGGTGTTGGGGGCGGTGTGGGTGTGGGTGTGGGTGTGGGTGTGGGTGTGGGTGTGGGCGTGGGCGTGGGCGTGGGCGTGGGCGTAGGCGTAGGCGTAGGCGTGGGCGTAGGCGTAGGCGTAGGCGTAGGCGTAGGCGTAGGCGTAGGCGTAGGCGTAGGCGTAGGCGTAGGCGTAGGTGGAGGCGTCGGTGTGGGTGAAGACGTTGGCCAGGGCGTGGGTGTCGGCGTCGGCGTCGGCCGGGGCACCTCCTGCGGCGGAATGTAAATGCTGAAGGGTGGGGGCGCGGGGAACGGATCTTCCACGGTGGTCTGCGGGGCGGGGGACTGGCTGCCGAAGGCGGAGGTGGTCTGGTCGATGTCGATCCTCGGCCGCGTGCTGCGGGTGCGGATGAGCACGTTGTCCTGCGTGATGCCGTGGGTGATCCGCACGCCGGGTGACTTGGCGACCCACTGCCGCGACAGCCACGAGCTGCCGGGCTGGACAAAACTGCCGGCGGCGGCGGGCGCGGGGGATGCGGCCGGAGGGCCGGAGGTGGTCGTGGTATTAGGCATCAGAAAATGGTATTCTAAAGGCTATGAGGTGCTCTCGCGGTCGTCGATGGGCGGCATGGCCTCGACGAGCTCGCGGAACCAGAAGCCGCCGATGTTTTGCGTGGTGTCCTCCACGGGGTAGCGCTCCCAGTCCGTCATGGGCGTGGCGGGAAACTCCTGCGCCACCAGGTCTCCGCTGACCTCGGACTCGGGCGTGCCTGCGCCAAAGATGACCTGGCCGCTGGTCTGGTAGCGGGGGAAGCGGCAGCCGGGGTGCAGGCACTCGGGGATGCTGCCGCTGCAGCCGTCAAAGCTCCAGTTCGGCGAGTCGGTGATGGGTGTGGGGGAGCGGTTGTCGCGCCGGGGCCAGGGCACCTCGGAGAGGAAGCGGCTGATCTTGAACCACGTGGGGTATTCCGCGCCGTCGCGTATCTTCATGCGCGGGTGCGTGCGTGCTGCGGTGGCGATGCCGGTGCTGTCATACTGCGCGGAGAGCGGCAGGTTGCCTTTTTCAAACCAGAGCTTCAGCAGCACGGTGGGCCAGTAGTGCATGCGCTTGACCCAGGAGACCTGGAAAGGCGTGTTGCGCTCGGCTTCGGTGCGTGTGCGGCCAAAGATGAAGGTGCGCTTCTGGTAGTCCGCCTTGGCGGCGTGCACCAGGGTGTAGCCTTGCAGGCTCTCGGGGATGCTCTCCGCGCGCCGGATCCACTGCGGGCAGTCGCTCCAGCGGTAGATCCGGGAGTTGAAGTCCGGGAGCTCGTCGCCGGGGCCTTCCTTGGCGGTGATGGTGAAGCCGCGCTCGGCGGGGTTGGGCGTGTCCACCCAGTCGAAGTTGGAATTGATGGAGGGCATGGGGTGCGGAGGGTGGGCTTGAAATTATTCGCGGCGCTGGGAGCCCCAGCCCATCACATCGGCCTTGCGGTATTTGTAGCCGAGGCCGTTGCTGGAGACGAAGACCAGCCAGGTGGTAGTCTTGTCAAACTGCCGCGGCGGCGTCCCGGAGGCGGAGTCTGAGAGCGAGCCGTAGGTGGGATTCACGCTGACGGCCTGCGCGGTGTAGCCGATGATTTCCTTGGTGATGGCCACCTTGGTGATGTGGCCGGGCGTGGTGAGCTGCCCGCCAAAGCCGTTGGAGGCGGAGCCGCCGCTGCTGGCGTAGCCCACGGTGCCTGAGGAGGAGACGGCGGAGTTGTTGTCCAGCTGCACGGTGGTCTGGAATTCATTGCGGTAGGGCTCGCCTTTTTCCGTGGTGCCCTCCTCGGAGACCTGGCCCGTCCACAGCGGCACAAAGCCGTCTCCGCGCCCGCCTTTGAGGTAGATGTAGGTGTCCGTGGGCGTGGCGGTCACATAGGTGTAGAGGCTGTTTGGCGCGCTGGTGCCGGCGGCGGCGATGACCTGCACGCTGGCCGTGCCGGCGATGCCCGGCGGTGTGGTGCAGGTGAGGGTGGTGGCATCGACCACTCTGAAATTTGTCGCGTCCACGCCGCCGATGGTGACGCGCGTGGCTCCGGCGAGGTCGGTGTCTCCGGTGAAGTAGGTGCCCCGGATCGTGACGGTGGTGCTGCCTGCGGCGGGGCCGATGGGCGGGGAGATGCTGCTCACCGTGGGCAGTGCCAGCACGTAGTTGAAGGTGATGGTGTCCGTGCTCGCTCCATTCGGCGTGGTGACGACCACGTGCTGCACGGTGCCCGCGCTGCCCACCGGCGTGGTGCAGGTGAGGGTGTTGTCATTGAGCACGACGAGCCGTGTGGCCGCCACGCCGCCAAAGGTCACGCTGGTGGCGCCGGTAAAGCTGCGGCCGGTGAGCGTCACCGTGGTGCCTCCTGCGGAGGTGCCGCTGGCGGGGGAGATGTCTGTGACGTGGGGGACGGCCAGCTCGTAGGTGAAGAGGGTGTTGTCCGCGCTGGTGCCGCCCACGGTGGTGACGGCCACGCTCACCGCGCCCAGGCTGCCCGCCGGGGTGATGCACGTGAGGCTGGTGCTGCTCAGCACGGTGACATTCGTCGCGGGCACGCCGCCGATGGTGACGCTGCCTGCCCCGGTGAAATTTGTGCCGGTGACGGTGAGCAGCGTGCCGCCCAGGGTCGAGCCCCGCGCAGGCGAGGCGCCATTGGCCATGGTGGCGGTGACCGTGGGCGCGGGCTGCACGTAGGTGTAGAGATTGCTGGAAACCGTGCCGCTGGGCGTGGTGACGGCCACGCTGGCAGAGCCTGCGGTGCCCGCCGGCGTGGTGCAGACGAGGCTCGTGCCGCTGATGACGACGACGTCCGTCGCGGCCACGCCACGGATGGTCACGCCCGTGGCTCCGGTGAAGTTGGTCCCTGTGAGGGTGACGCTGGTGCCGCCTGCGGTGGAGCCCGCGATGGGGGAGATGTCGGTGAGCGTGGGCGGTGTCAGCACGTAGGTGTAGAGGCTGTTGGCCGTATTGGTGCCGCCCGGCGTGGTCACCAGCACGCTGGCCGTGCCCGCGCTGTGCGCGGGCGTGATGCAGGTGAGGCTGGTATCATCTACCACGGTGATGCCGGTGGCCGCCGTGCCGCCGATGCTCACGCCGGTGGCCCCGGTGAAATTCGTGCCGGTGATCGTCACCGTCGCGCCGCCATTGGCCGAGCCGCTGGTGGCGGAGATGGCGGTGACCGTGGGCGGCAGCACGTAGCTGAAGAGCGTGTTCGCCGCATTCGTGCCGCTGGGCGTGGTGACGAGCACGCTGGCCGTGCCCGCGCTGCCCGCTGGCGTGGTGCAGGTGAGGCTGGTGCCGCTGCCCACGACGACGCCGGTGGCCGGTGTGCCACCGATGGTGACGCCGGTGGCGCCGATGAAATTTGTGCCGGTGATCGTCACGCTCGCGCCGCCGCCCAGCGGGCCGCTGGCGGGTGAGACGACGCTGACGGTGGGCGCGGTCTGGTAGGTGTAGAGGCTGTTCGCCGCATTGGTGCCGCTGGGCGTGGTCACGAGCACGCTGGCCGTGCCCGCACTGTGCGCGGGGACGGTGCAGGTGATGCTGGTGCCGCTGACCACGACGACGCTGGTGGCCGCCGTGCCGCCGATGGTGACGCCGCTGGCTCCGATGAAATTCGTGCCGGTGATCGTCAGGCTCCCGCCGCCTGCGGGGAGTCCGCTGGAAACCGAAACGCCGCTGACGGTGGGCGCGGCCTGGTAGGTGTAGAGGGAGTTGCTTGCATTCGTGCCGCTGGGCGTGGTGACGAGCACGCTGGCCGTGCCTGCGCTGCCCGCAGGCGCGGTGCAGGTGATGCTGGTGCTGCTCATCACGGTGACGCCCGTGGCCGCCGCGCCGCCGATGGTGACGCCCGAGGCGCCGGTGAAATTCGTGCCGGTGATCGTCACGCTCGCGCCGCTGGTGAGCGGGCCGCTGACCGGGGAGATGCCGGTCACCGTGGGTGCGGCCTGGTAGGTGTAGAGGGAGTTGGCGGCATTGGTGCCGTCCGCGTTGGTCACCAGCACGCTGGCCGTGCCCGCGCTGCCCGCAGGCGTGGTGCAGGTGAGGGTGCTGTCATCCACCACCGTCACACCGGTGGCGGCCGAGCCGCCGAGCGTGATGCCCGTGGTGCCGGTGAAGTTTGAGCCGGAGATGGTGACGGTGACGCCGCCGAGCAGAGGGCCGGAGACGGGGAAGATGCTGGTGACGGTGGGAGAGGCCATGATCGTTAAAGCGGGTGGTATGAAGTGGTATTAAGAGAGGTGGGGAAAATCACGCGGCGGCCATGGCCGGGTGCGGGGCAGGGCGCCCTGTGCGGGCTGCGTCGCGGGCCGGGCCGTGTTTGAGCGGGGCCGGCTGCGCTTTGCCGGCGGGGCCCTGCCTGATCTGGGGCCGTAATGGTGTGCTGGACGATGCCATACTATGGTATTGGGTCCGGATTTGAATAGTCAAGCGGATGCTTGAAAAAGGTTTTTCATCAGCGCGGCGCAGCCGCACTGGCGGCTGACGGCCAGGGGATCGTAGCGGCCGTCGGCCACGTATTTGCCGCAGCGGTACTGGTCCGTGAAGGACCAGAGGTAGGGGGAGGGGACGCCCTTTTTGCGGTAGCCGGTGCCGTTGTAGTTTTCAAAGGCCACCAGCGCCGCGCCGGGGCTCCAGTCGGTGGCTTTGTCCAGGCCGTCGTACACCAGCGCATCGCGCGCGCTTTCCTCCCAGGTGAAGGGCGGTGTGCCCGCCTTGGGCCGGCCTTTGGGCACCTGCACGGTGCGCGCGGTCAGCGGGTCGCCATTGTGCAGGTGCCGGGTGAATTTCAGCCCGCACTCCATGCTGTGCAGCACACCTGGCACCCACCAGGGCATGCCGGGAAAGTGCGCGGCCACGGCCTCATAGCGCGCGCGGCTGGCCAGGATGCGCGCGGCCTCCGCCCGCGCCTCGGCGGCGTGCTCGGCCTTGATGGCGCAGGCTTTGAACTGGTCTGCATAGGTGTCTGCGAGGGTGCTCATGGTTTTCAGTGTTCGGTGTTCAGTCCTGGCCCAGCAGCAGGTGCATGCCCCAGAGCAGCAGGCCTACGGCGGCGATGCCGATGAGCGCATTCATGGCGTCACAGCAGAGGCGGGGTTTTTCGGCGTGGGCTGGGCTGCCAGCACCTGCTGCAGGGCGGGGAGGTTTTTCAGCTCCTGGGCCGTCATCGCCGTCACGGCGGCGCTGGTGCTGCCGCCGGAGATGAGCAGCGCTCCGCCGCCGGCGAGGATGTCCTTTTCCACATCTCCGATGATCTGCGCCTGTACGGCGGGCGTGCGGATTTTCAGGAGGGCGGGACTGCTGCAGGCGCTGAGGCTCAGGAGAGCGAGGGCTGTTACGAGCACGGCGGCTGCGACGCGGGCGGGTGTGGGTGTTTTCATGGGGAAAGTGTCTTGTTTCTTGGTTATTCGTCACGCAGGCCGCTGTCTCCGGGGCTCCAGTCTCCGGCGCTGTGTGTGGTAGAAAGTGGTATTGCATGGTCCGCGAGATCATTGGCGCTGAGGGCCTGCATGAGCGCCTCAAACGGCGCGCCGCGCTGCAGCCAGGTGGAGTGGCCGCAGGTGTCGTCGCTGTGGTCCTGCACCACGCCGGGAAAGAGCGCCGCAAACTCGCGCCCGCGCAGGCCCAGGCTGCCGTACCCGAGGCCCAGCCAGCGCAGCAGGGGGCGCGTGGCGGCGGCAAAGCGCAGCGCGCCGTCATTCCGGCTGCCGTAGATGTGGATGCGGCGGATCAGCCCCTCGCGGATGGCCTCGGCGAAGTCTTCCTCGTCCGCCGCCGGGGAGATGAGGTGCGCGGCGTCGATCTCCGCCCCGCAGGCCTCCAGCACGCGCGCGATGAGGTCGCAGCCGTTGCTGTGGCCCACCAGCACGAGGCGGTAGCCCGCGCGCCGGTAGTAGCCCGCCTTTTTGGCGATCTCGTCCGCGCGCTCGCGCTGCCGCACGCGCCGGAGCAGGGCGCCGCAGGCGTACTCAAACTTTTCCGCCACCACGCCGTCCGGCAGCCGGGTGTTGATCCAGGTGACAAAACGGTCCGTCCACCCCTCGGCGTCGCCGGGGTTGGTGCGTATGCCGTTGATGGCGATGTAGCAGGTGCGCGTCATGGTGATTCAGCTCCGTGTGTTTGTGTCTGGAGGCAGGGGCATGCGGTCATGCTGGCTGCCCGCCCGGACGTCCGGTTTTGTCTTCGCTCATGCGGGGTGTGAATGGCCGTGTGAAATGGGTTTCATAGGGCGTGCATCACTCAAACCGCCCGCGGGTGTCTCTCCAGCCGCGCACGGTCAGCTTGAGCGTCACGTTGGTGCCTGCGGCGTTTGCGATTATATACCCGTAGGCATCCGTCGGTATCATGAAGTGTCCGGCGGCAGGAGCTGTCGCGGCCACTCCGCGCAGTGAGGCCGTCTCCGCAGTAGGAGTGACGAGGGTCGATGCCGACGCATCCAAACTCACGAAAAACGCTCCGCTGGTGGATGATGCTGACGCTTTCAAAAGAGCATCGACAGACGGCGGCGCCCGCAAGGCGATGCCTGTTTGGGAGCTGACTATCGTGCTATAATCTGCGGAAGTCTGCGAGGTGCCGAGAATCGTCTCATCTCCATACTGCTGGCTGGCGACCAGCGTGGTGCTGCTGGCCGCGCGCACCCAGCCTATGCGGCGTTTGTACATGAATCCTGAGGGCAGGGGCACACTGTTGCCATAGGCGGAGACAATCACGTCAACATTGCCGGACGAGTCCATGATGAGCCACACGGCATAGCAAGAATGAGTGGTCAGCGCCGGGACTGAATAAGGGTCCAGCCCCCCGCTGCTATCCCCGGAGGCCCACGTGGCATCTACGAGTTTGGTCAATATGCCTCCGAGTGTCATGTCCACGCTGTTGGTGTCGTCCCGGCAGGTCCCGGCGTACACGTAGACATTGCGCGTGCCGATGCTGCGGATGGCAAGCCCGGCCAGGTACCCTCGCGGCAGGGCGCCCGCCGCCGCAATGACCGCATTGATCTTCGTGCGGGCCTGAAGCCCGGTGTCGCCGTTTTCGAGAGTGCTGAGTGGCATGGGTGTGCTGGGGTGGAAAAAAATCAGGAGTCGCGCCAGAGCGCCGCGTCATCCCAAACGCCTGCGTCATTCCAGGCACCGTTTGCGAGTACCCACGGCGGGCCGCCCGGCTGCCGCGCAGCCAGCGAGAGAGTGTGCGAAAGTCCGATCATGGTTTCTGGTGGTTAGTGGTATGGCTGGCCTGCAGGGTGGCGCCGCGCAGCGCGTCAAAGCTCAGCGTTTCCAGCTTTTCCACGCGCCTGGTCTGCAGCTCGATGAGGTCGGCGATCTGCTGCGCCTGGTTGTTGAGCGCGTCGCTGAAGCGGTTCACCGTCTCGATGCCACGGCCCCAGACGGCGCGCAGGATGAGCACGATGAAGCCCGCGAGCGCGATGATGAAGCCGATGAGCACCACATGCAGCGGCTGGATGGAGAGCTCCTGGGGGTCGATGTTTGCCAGCTTGAGGTACCACCCCGCCACCGTGGCCGCCACGAGGCCCAGCGCGCTCACCGCCGCGCCAAAGATGCAGGTGGCCAGGGAGAGCGGCATGTCAAAGTGTGAGGGGTCGAGGGGGAGCTTCATGAGGGCGTGGGGTAAAGGGGCTGTCGCGTGGTGTGTGCGGAGGTGGGTCTACACGTAGCTGTCGCTGCTGTAAAAGGTGCTGCCGACGAGGCTCATGCGCGCAAAGCCGCCGCTGTAGTTTGTGGCGGAGCCGATGTCTGACCACAGCAGCGTGAAGGTGCCGTTTGAGCCGGAGATGCCGCCGCTGCTGCCTGAGCCGCTGCTGCCACCGCTGAGATCGAGCGCAGGAGGCGTGGTGCTTTGCTCGGTGAGGCAGCTCTGCAGCACGATGGTGCCGCCCCCGCCGCCGCTGCCCCCTGCGCCGGGATTGCCAGGAGCTCCGGTGAAGGATTCATCGCTGTAGCCTGAGCCACCGGCACCGCCACTGCCACCCACGCCCCCGGCGGAGGTGAAAGGGCCGGCGCCCAGCAGGCAGTCTGTGAGCACGAGCTGGCCGCCGCTGGCGCCGTTGCCGCCATGCCCGCCGTCTGAGCCGTTGTACATGCCGCTGTCTCCATTCGCGCCCGCACCTCCCAGGCCGCCGGAGCCGGAGCGGATGGTCACGCTGCCGACGTGCAGGCCGGAGAGGCTCACGGTGTCGAGCGCGGTGCCGTCTCCGGCGCTTCCGCCATCTCCTCCGGTGCCGGAGATTCCATCGACGCCATAGACATAGAGCGTGGTGATGCTGACGAGCGAGCGGCTGCTGCCGATGAGGGTCACACGGGTGGCATCGCTCACTGTGAGGGAGGGGATGACGGCCCGCTGGCGGAAGCTGTGAAACACGAGGGTGACCTCACTGGTGCTGAGTGTGAGCCCCGCAGCAGGAGAGCCGGACAGCACAAATCTGGCCACGCCGCCGGAGAGCGCGGCGGCGTAGGCGGCAGCGAGGGTGGCGAAAGGCCTGGCCGGGTCTCCCAGGGCGGCGGTGGCGTCATTGCCCGAAGGGTGTACAAAGGCGAAATCGCCCAGGCCGTTTGCGCCGCCGCCCGGGGCCGCCCAGGTGCCGTCCGCCCGCAGAAAATTCGTCGTCCCGCCGCCGAGCTTTGGCAGCAGACCGTGGGCGCCGGTGGTGGCGTTCAGCGTGGTGACGTCCGTCGGCGCGGCGAGCTCGTCCAGCCTGACGGGAGCCGCCGCCTCCATCAGCGCCGCGCCTGCGGCCGTGAGGGTGAACTTCCGGTCCGCGCCGCCCTGCGTGCCGTAGAGCAGCCCTCCCGTGGCGGGAGTCGCGGCGGTCAGCGAGGCGAGTGTCTGGTCAGCCATAAAGTATTAGGATGTGGTTTTCAGTGGGAAAGAAGGAGAAAGCCTGCCCCGTCCGCCAGCCGCAGGCCGCCCGTGCCACCTGCCAGCAGCAGCACCTCCCCCGCCCCCCCCGGCGAGGAGTCGCGCATCTGTGCCAGAGTCAGGGCTAGACCGAGTGCGATCATGGGGAAGGGGGAAAGGGGGCGGGGGTCAGGGTGTTTGCCTGTGCTCGCAGAGGCTCCGCAGGTGTCATGATCAGCAGCCGTGTCATTTGGCATCTCCCAGGTAAGAGGTGAGCGCAGCAGAAACGGCATCACTCAGAGGCTCTGTAAAAGCCAGCCAATGGCGAAAGCCAACCACGCCATACGAACCAAAGTAGTATCCAAGATTCAGGGCGTCATCCCCAGTCACGTAAGGGCCGGCCGAGGTTGTGCTGTCATAAACAGTGCTCCCATCAATGGCAACCGCACGTCTAGATCCAGACTTCATGAGCCGCAGCACATGCCAGCCATTGTCAGCCAGGAGCGCAGTCGGAAACGTGATGGAGACGGATCCATGGCAGAGACTGAGGGTGGCGTTCTCCGCCCCCGTGTTCAGTCCGATCTGATTTGAGATTCCGGTGGAGGTGAAAACTCCAGCTGCAGGAACTGGCGGCAGTTTGATCACCAGCCAGATTTCCATGTCGCCCGTGGTCCCAAACAGGAGCTCGTTATTGATGCCGGTGCCCAGAGAATCATCAACACCATCCATGGATATGGATGCGCTCCCGTCGCCGTCGTCCGCCTTCCAAGTCGGCCGGGCCGTGCCCGTTTGCGCAAGCGTGTAAAGCCCCCTCCTGCCCACCCATGAGGAGACAGGATCTCCATCAGCACTCCCGGTCAGGGTGCGAAAATCAAACCACTCCGACATTTCTCCGAGATTCAGAGGATCAAACGGCTGTTGCAGCACGTTTTGGGTGCCGAGGGCGTGAGCAAATGACAGGCCAAATCCGAGCATGGTGTGTTAGAGCGCAACAAGGTTCGTCGCCGTCGTCCCCGTGGCGTTCACGCGGGCCGTCGCTATGGGCAGCACGGCGCCTGCCGGCACGGCGGCAAAGGTCACGGCCACGCCGTTTTCATTGATGGCGGCCACGTCCCCCGCGCCCCCCACATACAGCGCGCGCGCCGGGCCCCCTTTGATCGCGACGCTGTCCGAGGGCGTGACGGCGCGAAAGGACGCGTTGGGCACCATCTCCTGGAGGGCTCCGGGGATGGACATGGGATCGAGCGGTGTGCGGCGTTGTGAGGCAGGCATGGCGTGCTAGGGGGTTAGGTTTGTGTTCAGGATGTTGGAAAATGTCATAACGTGGTTGGTGTAGGCGTGGACCGCCCGAGGCAGGTCCATGATCAGGCCGGCTGCGGTTCGGCTCCAGGCATACCACCCGGTGGTATCGTCATCCCAGCAGCAGCCCCCGGCCCCGGCATGCCCGCCCCCGGCGGCATCATGCCCGGCACGCCCGCAGCGGCGGGCGCACCAGTGCCCGGCATCGGCATGCCCGGGGCACCCGGCGCAGCTCCGGGCGGCGGCGGTGCGGCCGCCTGCTCCTGCTGCTGTTGCAGCGCCAGCAGGCCCTTCAGCTTTTGCGCCTCCTCCGGCGGCAGCAGCGGCAGGCAGCTCTCCAGCGTCACCACCGGCTTGCGCACCATCTCCTCCGCGTTGGAAAACTCCAGCGCCTTCAGCGCCTGCACCACGCCCACGCGTGCGCCCGCCTTGTCCGTCTCCGGCAGGCCCGAGTAGCCCTGCAGCTGCTGCATCATCACCTGCGCGCCCTGCAGCTTGTTCTGGTTTTGCTCCTGCGTCAGCAGCATCACCACGTCGATGTCCAGGTCGCGCACATGCTCCGGCGTGATCTTCACCAGCTCCTTGTTGTGCCCCTCGCCCCAGGCAAAGGCCTCCTCGCGGTCAAAGTTCGAGTAGAAAAGCTTCACCGCATAGCTGAAGCCCCGGCCCTTGCTCCGCCGCAGCCGGCGCACCGGCTTCTTCAGCAGCACCGCCGCGCGGCTGATCAGGGCCTTGATCCCCGTCGCCGTGTTGCTCTCCGGCACCGCCGAAAGATCCCCCTGGCTCGCGTTTGTGATCCCGCTGCGCAACTGCGCCAGCTGCATCCCCGTTTGAAAAAGCTCCATGCTCCGCGAGTCCGCGTCCGGCAGGTTCGCAAACTCGATGCAATCCCCCAGCCGCTTCCCCGCCTTCGGCCGCAGCGTCTTCCCCGGCCCGATCACCATCGCCCCGCCGTCCTCATCCACCTGCAGGTTTTCCTCATGCACCGCCGTCAGCGGATTCGCATGCATCTCATTACGGAAGCTCACCTGATTCCACAGATTGTCCGTGCCCGTCTGCAGGTAGGAGTACTTCGAGAAAAATCCCCGACCATACAAGCGGTGCGGCACCGGCTCCCACACCTCGCACTTGATCGGCAGCTCCGCCTTGGGCGACACATTCGCCAGGTAGTCCGCCCACACGATCCAGTCCTCATGCACCGGCGGAAAGACCATGCACACCCGCGCCTCGCGCCCGGTGCCCGTCACATCCGCGCGGATGTACGCCTCGATCAGCCTCACGCGAGTGTTCAGCAGCTTGTCCGCCTCCTCCTCGCCCAGCGGCTCCTCCGCCGGCGCGCACGTCACCGTCGCATCCGCCGTGCGCTCGCGCTGCACCTCCTCATCGCTGTGCACCCGCGTCTCCGCGCAGCGCGCCAGACGTATCGCATCCTCCTTCGACAGGTGAAACCTCCGCATCGCCTCAAACGTGCTCATCTCCACGCTCACGTACACATTCGTGTGCCGCAGATCCAGCTCCGGCGCATCCTCGCGGAAAGAGATGTCGTTAAAGTGCACCGGCACCGCCTCCACCCCCTGGCGGATGACCGTCTCGCGCGTCTCATACGCATCCTTCCACTCCAGCCTGCCCTTCAGGCGGCGGCGCAGCCGGCGCACCTGCGCATCGCTCGTCACATAGTCGCCCAGCGCATCCAGCACCGGCACACCGTCCGCATGCAGGCAGGGCGTCACCGCCTCATGCACATCCACATCCGTCGCGTAGAGCGTCTTCATAAAGCACTCCCCCAGCGTCACCGCCTGGTCGATCCCCAGGCACTGCGCATCCAGGTAGCGGCCGTCGCGAAACGTCCACTGCAGATGGTGCTGGATGTCATCCGCCAGCTTCGAGTCCGTGCGGCCCACCGGATTCGCCGCGAACCACGGCTCACCGCCGTAGATGTCCTGCTCCGCCTGCGCCGCGGCAAATTCCGCCAGCGCCGCCACGATGTTCACCGAATCATTCGCCATGTCAAAGATGCTCGCCGCATCCTCCATCTCCAGCTTCTCCCGGCGAGCCCGTGCCCGATGATCAAAAATATCCTGCGCCTCCTGGCTCCACTTCAGGCGGTTCGCCCGCCATTGGACAAGGCCCGCGTCATACTGCGCCTTTTGAGAGCGCGCCCATTGGACAAGCCGAACTGCACGCGCCCCGCCATTCGCCGCCAGCGCATCCTCCAGCGGCGTCTTCTTGCGCTTGCGCACCAGCGCCGCTTTTGCGCGCAGGGCAGCCACCGTGGCCGCAGCCGGGCCCAGGGCATGAGGCGCAGCATCCGCCAGAGGCGAAGACGAAAGAGCAGGGGCAGGTGAAGGGAGCAGAGGCATGCGAAAAAGGAGAGATCGAGGGTCAAACAAACATTTGAGTTCCCCCTCCGAGTTCCGCACTGCGTCAGGCTTGTCTGCTCATACTCCTTGGGTCCGAATTTTAAACCGCAAGCGAAAAGTGTTTTTTGGCTGGGGAAAAAAGTGAGGTGGGTGACTGCAAGCAGCTTTTTATGGCTCTAAATGCTCGAAAATACCATCGCTATCAATTCCAGCCGCGCTCGCATCACGAGCTCAGCTCGTCCAGCAGGCGCGATGAAAATTCAGGCACAAACCGTCCCAGATCAATCAGGTGATCTTCCAGCGTGCAGCCACGCTTCTGCGCGATGCCTCCCAGCTGGTGCATCACATGCAGCGGCTCCAGATCAAACAGCGTCAGCAGATACTCCTGCGGGTGCTTTGCCGTCACACCCCATGGCGACAGCGCCGCATCGCTGAAATCACGCAGGTTGAAGGTCAGGATCACCTCCGCCTTGCTGTGAACCGCGCAGGCCAGCACATGCCTGTCCTTCGCGTCATTCATGCACTTATCTGTCAGGTGTTCATATCCCTCTGCCAGGCTCTCAGGAAACGCCCGCCGCAGCTCTGTTTGAAAACTGTCCGCCACATGCTGCGGCCAGCCGAGCGGGCCCAGTTGTGTCCGGCGTGTCTCCGCCAGGATCTCCTCGCTCCACACCGGCAGGTACAGCCTTGGCTTTTCGGCCAGGAGCAGCAGCAGGTTTGCCACGCCGTAGTTCGCCAGTACGCAGGCATCCAGCACCACTTTAAAGTCCGCCCTCATGTCTTCTCGGGCATGGGGGCGGCGGGAAAGTAGAGCCCGGCTTTCATCACCTCTTCAGTCAGCCGGTCCATCGCCTCGCGGCGGTTCTTGTCTCGTTTTTGCTCGTAGGCCAGCAAATCCTTGAAGGTCACGCGCCGGTGCGCGCCCACCTTGTGGTGCGGTATATCCCCCTTCTCAAGAAGATTCACGAGATGCTGCCTTGAGACTCCCAGGTAGTTC
This sequence comes from Prosthecobacter fluviatilis, assembly GCF_042655725.1. Lineage (GTDB taxonomy): Bacteria > Verrucomicrobiota > Verrucomicrobiia > Verrucomicrobiales > Verrucomicrobiaceae > Prosthecobacter > Prosthecobacter fluviatilis. Next base: position 205,242 of record NZ_JBHSMQ010000009.1, on the reverse strand, counting down.
GCCGCAGCCTGCGTGGTAAAGGCCTCGTCCTCCGGCACCATGACGATGGCCTTGCGCTCATTCATGAGCCGCACGATCCGCGCAAAATGCGCAAACAGCGCTTCTGGAATGTGCGTGCGGTTTCCCTGTTCATCGATCAAAGCCACGTGATCCCGCTTGGCAAAAAGCCGGGCAAGCACGTTCAGCTCATCTTCGGGGATGAGGGAAGGATCGAGGCGGTTGGTTCGAGTGGTCAGCATGTCTAAAAAGTCCTTTGTACAATCTGGTGGAATGTGGCGGCCTCTTCACTGCGCGGAGGCTTGGCGCATGCGCCAAGCCTCCGCGCAGTGAAGAGGTTTACAAGCAATTAATCGCTACAAACGCTATATTCGACGCACCTGATTCGGTTTTCGTTCGCTTTTTGCCCTCACCAGACTGCCGGCAGCTCGTTTTCACACCCATACGCGGGGCCGTCCACTTCGGTCTGTCCGTTGTCGCGTTTCCGGTAGATGGATGAATAGAAAAACTCCAGGGAGGACAGGTTCACCTCGCGGTAGGTGAAGTCATGCAAGATGCGCTCCAGACGCATCCTCATCTCCTCCTGCTTGCCGAGGTTGATCTCTCCCGTGAGCTTCAGGTAGGAGCGCGCGATGAAGAAATTGAGCCCTGCCGCAAACAAGCACGTTCTGGGGTCATGTTTGCTCATCCCAAAGTCCAGATGCACAGGCCTGAAGGTGCACATCCAGAGGGAGAAGGCTGCAGCACGGCGCGTCATGAAGGGCGCGCGGGAGTTGATGCGCACGCTCAGCCGGGACACCTCCTCCTGCAGCGCCAGGCGCGCCTCCTCCTGCATCAGGCCTTCCTTCTTCAGCCGGTCCATCAGCTGATGCAGCCGCATGATGCCGTACACATCCCTGCAAAAGCGGCCCAGCATCAGCCGCAGCGCATGGTAGTCGATGCGGATGGCCTTGGGCGTGATCGTCTTGCTGGCCTGGGTCTCCACATAGCGCACGGCCAGATTTTCAAAAGCCTCCGCCATCGCGGCATCTGCATCCGGGTGGTTGCCATGCCAGAAGAGGCACTTCAGCTCCGCGTCCATCATCTCTCCGGCGGTGGCCACCAGCGCCGGGGCGGGCGGCTTGTCCAGGGGATCATGCCAGGCTTGGCGCTCCTCGCTCATGGGGCAGGTGCGCTTATCGGGCGGTCGTCACACCAGCGCAGGCTTCCCACAGCGCGGCTCCAAAGGACTCTGTCTCCTCCTGGTCATGCGGGCTGGCGCAGCTCGCATCTGGGAAGTCCGTGGCGTTTTCCCGCTGCGAGATCAGCTCCGCAGGCACGGGAAACAGCTCCTCCAGAGCGGGGAGCCCGGACACATATTGTTCGAGAAGTCTTGGCATGGCGGGAAAGGCGAAGAAAACCGGGAAATTTCCCTTTGGCAAGCAGAAATCCTACGCCGCTCTAGCAAGAACTCGCATCCGCTCGCGCCGCCCTTGCCACCGCTTCCCATGGCCCTGCGGCAGCATATCACACTTGTCCTCTGGATGTCGCGTCGCTTTGGTGGCTTCCCTTCGGCAGTCCATTGGAGGGGTATGCCCGCTCTTTTATGCGCCTCAGCCTTGAATCCACGCGTGACAGCACGCTCAGCCCTGCGTAAAACAGGCGGGCATGCCCACGCTCAACTGGATCGGCAAGGACGCCGTCATCAACCACCATCTCGAAGTCCCGTTTCGTCTGCTCAGGGACGTGCCGGAACTCGGCTGTGGCGACCCCGGCAGCGGGAATCTCATCGTGGAGGGGGACAACCTCCTCGCCCTCAAGGCCCTGCTGCCCTACTACCGTGGAAAGGTGAAGTGCATCTGCATCGACCCGCCCTACAACACCGGCAACGAAGGCTGGGCCTACAACGACAACGTCAACAGCCCCGCCATCCGTCAATGGATCGGCGAGACCGTCGGGAAAGAGGGAGAGACCCTTGACCGCCATGACCGCTGGCTGTGCATGATGTATCCCCGGCTGGCTCTACTAAGGGAGTTCTTGAGCGAGGATGGGAGTATTTTCATCTTCCTGGACGACAATGAAATTCAGGCGCTGCGATATCTGATGGATGAAATCTTTGGGCTGAAAAACTTTATTACGACATGCATCTGGCAGAAAGTTTATTCACCCAAAAACTCGGCCCGGCATTTTTCAGAAGACCACGACTATGTGGCTGTTTATGCAAAAAATGCGGAAACGTGGAAACCTAACTTGGTGGCTAGAAGCGACGAGCAAGATGCCGCTTATAAAAACCGAGATAATGATCCGCGCGGCGTCTGGAAGACAAGTGACTTGTCGGCGAGAAACTATTTTAGCAAGGGAACATACTCAATCACTTGTCCAAGTGGACGGGTTATCGCTGGCCCACCAACTGGGATGTATTGGCGCGTCTCAAAGGAAAAATTCGACGAGTTAAATGCCGACAAGCGAATTTGGTGGGGCAAAGACGGCAACGCTATACCGCAAATCAAACGCTTCCTCACCGAAGTGAAGCAAGGCGTGGTTCCACAGACGCTCTGGTTTTATAAGGATGTAGGTCACACACAAGATGCGAAGAAGGAATTGGTGTCTGTGATGGATTTTAAAGACTCGGATTCTGTCTTCATCACCCCAAAGCCCACCCGCCTGATCGAGCGCATCCTCCAAATCGCCACGAACCCAGGCGACCTCGTTCTCGACAGCTTCGCAGGCAGCGGCACCACAGGTCACGCGGTGCTCAAGATGAATGCGGCTCTAGATTGCAGTTCGGAGGATGCCGCCGCAAGCCGCCGCTTCATTCTCGTGGAAATGGACGAAAAAATCGCGCCTGAAATCACCCGCGAGCGTGTCAAGCGTGTGGCAGAAGGCTACAAAAATGCCAAGGGCGACTCCGTGCCCGGCCTTGGCGGCGGCTTCCGCTACGTGCGTCTTGGCGATCCGCTGTTCGATGACCACGGGCGCATCAATGAGGATAAAGTGCGTTTCGCCGATCTGGCACGACACGTGTATTTCTCTGAAACGGGCGAGCCTCTGCCCAAGGAGCGCATCTCGGCCAAGACGCCGCTGCTCGGCATCCACCATGGCCGTGCGGTGTACCTGCTCTACAACGGCATCCTCAAGGACAAGAGCGTGGACGGCGGCAATGTGCTGACAAGCGCCACCCTGGAGCACCTGCCCGCGCACGATGGCCCGAAGGTGGTTTATGCCGCCGGCTGCCGCTTCAGCAAGGCCCGCCTCGACCGCGAGGGCATCACCTTCAAACAAACGCCTTACGCCATCCGCACCCGCTAATGGAACTCAAGCAATACCAATCCCACGCCCTGCACTGGCTGCGGCGCTACTACCAGAAGTGCTGTGTCATGCAGCAGGCGGAGGACACCTTTCCCGCCTCCACGGCATTTACCTCGGTCACGGCGGAGATTCATGAGGGGCAGGGGCTGCCCTACGCTCCCGTGCGGCAGGTGCCGGGCATCCCCTACGTGTGTCTGCGCATTCCCACGGGTGGCGGCAAGACGCTGGTAGCCTGTGAGGCGGTGAGCCTGGGTGTGCAGGAGTTGTTGCAAAGGGACCGCGCCCTGATCCTCTGGCTGGTACCGAGTGATGCCATCCGAACGCAGACGCTGTCCCGCATGCAGGATCGGGACGATCCATACCGCCAGTCTTTGGACACCAGCCTGGGAAATGTGGCCGTGCTGGACATCGAGGAAGCCACCCGCATGAAGCGGGCCCTGCTGGACAGCCATACCGTCATCGTGGTGGCGACCATGCAGGCCTTCCGCCGCAGGGACATGAGCGCGCTGAACGTGTACAAGAACAACGGTGAGCTGATGAGCCATTTTGAAAATCTGCCGCCGGAGCTGCTGGAGGCGGTGGAGCGCGAGCCTGAAGGCCACTTCAACCAGTCGCTGGTAAACGTCTTCCGTCTTCGCAGGCCCTTTGTCATCATTGATGAGGCGCACAATGCGCGGCAGCCGCTTTCATTTGAAACCCTGCGCCGCCTGAACCCCTCCGCCGTGCTGGAGCTGACCGCCACGCCAAACCTCAAGGCCGAGATGGTGAAGGAGGACGGGGAGAGCTATGAAAACCCGCCCAGCAACGTGCTCTTCTCCGTCTCCGCCTACGCGCTGAAGGCGGAGGAGATGATCAAGCTGCCCATCTACCTGCGCTACCGCGAGCCCTGGGACGCGCTGCTGGGAGACGCCATCGGTGTGCTCAATCACCTCGATGGAGAGGCACGGCAGGAGGAGGCGCAGACGGGCGAGTACATCCGCCCCATCATGCTGCTGCAGGCTCAGCCGGAGTACAAGGACAGGGCCAGCATCACCGTGGAGACAGTGGAGGCAAAGCTGAAGGAGTTTGGCATTCACGAAAGCGAGATCTGCGTGCACACCGGCAGCAGGCGCGGCCTGGATGGCATCAACGTGCAGACCCGTGAGAGCAAGGTGCGCTTCATCATCACCGTGCAGGCGCTCAAAGAGGGCTGGGACTGCCCGTGGGCGTATGTGCTCTTTTCGGTGGCGGAGATGGGCAGCAGCAAGGCGGTGGAGCAGATTCTGGGCCGCGTGCTGCGCATGCCGAAGGCGAAACGCAAGCAGCGAGACGACCTGAACAACGCCTACGCCTTTGTGGCTTCCTCAAGGTTTGACGAAGCCGCCAAAGCACTGAAGGAAGGGCTGGTGGCATCCGGCTTTGAGGGGCAGGATGTGGATGATCTCGTGGTGGAGCGCCCCCTGCTGCCCGGCATTCCTGCCGAGACTGCTCCGCCGCCAGATGTGCCCGTCACGACGATTCTGCCAGACAAGCCGAAGGCCGCGCTGCCATTGGCGGTGGTGGATGTGGTGACATGGAACCCGAAGACCGGCGAGCTGACCGTGGCGAAGCCTTTGAACAAAGAGCAGGAGGACGCCGTGCTGGCCTGGGCAGGAACGGACAAGGCCCAGGCCGCTGTGCGTGCCGCTGTGAACAAACGTGCCGGCCGCGCTGCCGAGCCGCAGCAGCGAAAAACCTGCCCGGCAGAGGCTGGCGTGACGTTCTCCGTACCCGTGCTCGCACTGAAGCAGGGGGATTTCCTCCATCAACTGGAGGAAGATGACATCTTGGAACGCAACCACTGGACGCTGGCCAAATGCGATGCGCTGCTGCCCAGCTTTGTCATCCCGACTGAGCAGCGCGGAATCTCGATTGATGTCAATGAAACGGAAAAGATTCAGCAGCGGTTCCTCACTGAAACCGACCGCCAGCAGCGCCTGCTGGAGTCCAGCGCGGCGTGGCCGCCAGCCAAACTCATCGTAGCCACAGCCCGCGCCTTTCCACATCCTGGCCTGACGGATGCGGAGGTGGACATCTGGCTTCAGCGAGTGATCTCCGAGCAGGAGAAGCGCGGCGTGACCCTGGAGCAGATGACCGCGCACCGTCATCGTTTTTTCAAGGCCGTGGCTGCCCGGGTGAACGAACTGGAGAAGCAGAACCAAAAGAAGGTGTATGAAACACTGCTGTATGGCGACGGCTCAGGCACCGTGCATGTGTCGCTGGCGAGCGTCTTCACTTTCGATCCGCAGAAGTATCCGGTGGGAGATCGCTATCACGGCCTGGAGCTGCCCCGGCACTACTACAAAGAGATTGGCGCCATGAACCACGAGGAGATTGAGTGCGCCCGCATTATCGCTCATGACGAACGTGTCGAAACATGGGTGCGCAACCTTGAGCGCGAACCGAAGCTTTCATTTTGGATTCAAACGAGCACGGACAAGTTCTACCCCGATTTCCTCGCGAAGCTGAAGAACGGAAAAAACCTCGCGGTGGAATACAAAGGCGGCCATCTCGCCGGGAACCCGGACACCGTGGAGAAGGAACGCCTCGGCAAACTGTGGGAGGAGCGCAGCGGCGGGCAGTGCTTCTTTGAAATGGTGAAAGGTCCGGGAGATTTCGCCAAGATTCAGGATGCCATCAAAAAAGCAGCGGCGTGAATTGAGCCCCCCCTGCATCTCCCGCACCCACAAATTATCCAGCGTGGGGCTGGGCAGGGGCTTTCAGCGGCGGTTCAGGGCTCAGGGGGAGGGTGGGGGGCTGTAAAATTCACAAGATTCCGGAGATGACAAACGGGGATGGCGTATCATGCGTGTCGATTCCCACCTATGAAAAAGTCCACGGCTCTTTTTGCCCTGCTCGTCACCCTTGTCCCGGCTGTGCTGGTTTATTTTGCGGCCAGTTTCCATGCCGCCCACCAGCAGCAGCTGCTGGAGGAGCAGATCAGGCAGGAGGGGCAGGCCGCCATCGATCACATCCTGAAAGTGAATGAACTGCGGCGCACCCTGCCGGGAAAATCCATCGCCGAAATCGCCGCGCTCGCCTATCCGCCGCTGCCGCAGGGCTACATGCTGCGCCCCCTCACCGCGGGCGAGCGTGCACGCTATCCCGCGCTCAAAGACTCCGACTTCCTCGTGCAGCAGACCGCCCCGCCCTACCTCAGCATCCCCAGCGCCGCGCCGTACCTGCAGCTCGACATCACCGCAGACAGCCCCCCGCCCACAGCGCCCGCCGCTCAGTCCACCGCGCCCGCGCGCTAGCCTGCGGTTTGAGGCCAGGTGCGGGAAAGGCGGCCTTGGGTGTGTGTGTCGGCACACGGCAGGCTGCAGGGCGTGCGCACACCCTCGCAGTCGGGCGGTTTGGCGGAGGTCAAGGCAGTGCCTCGGAAATCCTTCGGTGCCAAACACGGCCGACCTGCGTCCGCCGCGCGGCCCTTCAGGCTCGTTGATAAAAGTGCGTGGTATCATGCCACGCACAGCTGAAAAACGGGTCTTATGGATGTAAGCCAGCATCCCATGCGGCTTGGCCAGCGCTCTGGCGGAGAGGGATCGTCCCGATCCCTCACGCTCACGCATCGCCCTGCATTCTCGTGCCTCCGCAAAGCCGAGCCTCCCTCATCATCCAGCGCCCTCGCACATCCACAAACACGCTGCAGGTGGGGGGATCAAGATGATCCCCCTCCGTCAGCTCGTGCCTCCACCTTCAGGCTCGTTGATAAAAGTTCGTGGTATCACTCCCCGCGCCCGTGCATTTCCAGCACACGCTCGCGCACGCTGGCGGCGATGTCATCCGGCGTCGCGTAGGGCAGGGGGGCAAAGGCGGCGGTGTGCTGCACCAGGCCCACATCGTAGAGCTTCGCGATCTGGTCCAGCGCCTTCAGCCGCACCGAAAGCATCGGCGCCGAGGCACGTGCGCCCGCCTCATCCTCGTCATCCTCAGCCGCCTCATGCAGCAGGCCCGGGAAGGTCTCCTCCACCGTCTGCCACAGCACCGCGCACAGCTGCTCGCGCAGTCCGGCAAAATCCGCCTCGCACTGGGGCGAGCGTGCCGCGTGTGCCGCACGGCCCAGCCGCCAGAGATCCTGCACCGCCTGCGCCCCCAGGCCCAGCACGCGTGCCACCTCCAGCAGCGGCAGCCCCTGGCGCACATGCAGCTCAAAGACCACCTCCTCCGTGCGCAGCCCCAGGGCCCGCGCGCGCTCCAGCCAGCGCCGCAGCCCGGCGGGCAGCCATACCGCCGCCTTCGCCCCCGGCTCCCGTGCGGCAGCCGCACCTGCGCCAGCGGCACACGCAGCGCCAGCGCCATGGCCGCCTGCGGCAGCGCCTGCCACTGCGCCATCAGGCAAAGCGTCCGCCTCATTCCCAGCCGTCGCACGGGGCGCATAGGCCCCATCCTCCAGCCCCGCCACAGTCAGCGCACCGCTCACCGCCTCACCGCCCGCTGGCGCAGCGTCGCCCTCCGTTCCCGCCATGCCGCCTGCGCCCGCCGCCGTCTGCGGTGCCGCAGTGCGCCGCCGTGCCGCAGCCCTGGGAGCGCGGGGTTTGGAGGAGGAAGCTCGGGCCATGGGTCCTGATGGGTTGGAGTGGTGGAATGTGGTATGAAACAGCCTGAAAAGAAGACCATGACATACCATCATCGATTGGGTCCCGATTTTTAAATTCAAGCGCTTTGTTTCGCAAACACCCGCCCCCCACGCCCGCCCCGCTTCAGCACAGCCCGGCCCGCCCTCAGCTTTCCGCCATCCCCGCGCGTGCCGCCCGCCTCCGCGCCCGCCAGAGCTGCGCCTGATGGCCTGCCTGCGGTAGAAGCAGGGCCATCGCCAGCGCGCCACCCATTACCAGCGAGTTTGCCTGTGCGATGCCCGGGTCGTTCAGGTAGCTGTCAAACGTGGGCCACCGGCTCGTCACGCGCTGGCCCTGCAGCAGCCCGGGGCAGGCGTGGAAGATGATCCAGCTCTGCGCGATGCCACCCCCCAGCCAGAGGAGCGGCATCCACACCATCATGGGCGCATAGCTGGGCCACCACCGCCACATGGGCACCGCCGCCAGCAGGCACAGCAGCAGCGCCACCGCGCCGCCCACGCCCGCCGCGAAGTCTTGTGTGATGAAATACCACGGTGGAGCATCCCCCGGGCTGCCGCCGTGCAGGGAGAAATGCTGCATCACCGGCTCCCGCAGCGCATTCGCCAGGCGGTAGGACCCGACCACGACGACGAAGAAGAGGATCATCCCCGAAAGCTCAAACTTCCACGCGGCAGAGGGGCTCTCCGGTGGGAGTGGTGAAGGTGGCTGCTGCTGCGGATTCATGGGAGGCATCGGGGGTGGTATGAGGCCATCCTTCAGCGGGCCTTCTGCGCTTTCTCCTTCGCCTTGGCCTCGTAGCGCCCCTCGTAGGGGCTCCAGTCCGTTTTGTCATCCTTTTTGGGCAGGATGCTCAGCTCGTAGGAGCCCAGGTGGCCGCCGCCTTCGTCAAAGGTGGCCTGCAGGCACTGCACGGTGCCCGCCACCACCTCCTTCACCGTCACGCCGTAGGGCTCGCAGTCTCCCAGATTTTGCAGATCCAGCACGATGCGGAAGTGCCGCCCCTTCACCAGCTGCACAGACACCCCCATGTGCAGCAGGGACACCAGATTGGAGTCCGGCATGCCGGCGCTCTCACTTTGCGGCAGCCGGTTGGGCATGGCGATCGCGCCGATGAACGACTCCGGCACCGCATTCACCAGCACCGGCACCCGCGCCACCACCACCACCGCATCTCCGTCAGTGCCCAGCGTGGTCAGCGGCTGGTGGATGAAGGCCAGCATGCGCGTCCCCGCATGGGCGCAGGCTGCACCCAGCACACACACCGCCAGCGTCAGAAAGAAAAGCCCTCGTTTCATACAGATCATGGTCATGGTCTTAAGCAGCAGGTATTATTGCCATGACCACCCCGTCTTAGCACTTTGCCCGCAGGCTGTCGAGTCCGGGCCATATCAGCACCGCCCCGATGTTTGGGCCTCTCCCGTCCTTCGTAGCCCACCGGGCGAAGAACGGATTGCGGCCATCCTTCATCTCCCCGGCATGGCAACTCATCGCGCTCGCGTCACTCTTTCCCACCATCGCCCGTGCCCGGCTTCTTCTCCGCACCCGCGTCCTTCAGCGGCTGCAGCGGCACGCGGATCTCCGAGGGCGAGCCCCCGTCCAGCGTGACCACCTGGCTTTCATACCCGGCGGAACCTACCGAGATCTGGTAGGGCTCCAGCACCATTCCGTAAAAGTCCAGGCTCATGCCCTCCGCGCTGCTGTGAGTCACGCTGCTGAGCCGGGTGCCCGGCCGCGTCCCGGCAGCGGGCCCCACGCTGGAAAGCCCGTCGTGACGGCAGCCGATGTTGTTCAGCCCTTTCCCGCTCACCGCATCATACGGCGTCACGCGCACGTGGAGCGGCCGCGCCTTGGCAAACGACTCGCGCATCTGCGCCATCCCAGCGTTCATGAGGAGGCACAGCGCCATCACCGCCAGCGTCACACCCCAGGCGATGGACCTCGCCCACTCCGTGTCCTGTTTCTCCTCCGCAAACCACTCCTGGTGCCCGCTGCGGGAGAGCACCGCCGCCACATACACGCAGCCTGCCAGCATGAGCCACTCCGCCCACGTGCCATAGCTGGCGCGCCCCAGCACCCAGCCCCCGCGCGGCAGCCAGTCCAGCGCGGCCCATGTCACGATCACGCAGGCCACCACCACCGCCAGCCTGCTGAAGAACAGCGCCCACTTCCGTGAAGAGGCCCGCCCGATCAGCAGCCCGTAACCGATGGGGATGCCCACGAATCCCAGATTGAAGAAGAAGCGGCCCTTCAGCAGATTAAAGAGCGTGTCCGCCAGCGCGACCGCGCCAGACGCGAGCACCAAGATGCCAGCCATGCACACATGCCGTGGGGGGAAGGGGGCCATGCCGCCTTTTTACACGCAGGCGCCCGCAGAAGTCACGCCCAAACAGCGCTGCCTCGCCTCAGGCGCTCTCCGCGCCACCACCTTCGTCGCGCGGGGCTGCGTCCGCCTTCGCCTTCGCAACCTCCCGCCCCGCAGGCCCGCGAAACACACGGCGCACCGCCTTCGCCAGCGTCCCCAGCACCTCCAGCAGCGACAGCGCAAAGCTCCCCAGCAGAAACCCGGTCAGCGTGGAGATCACCCAGCCCGCCTTCTCCCAAAAGAAGTAGTACAGAAATCCCGGCAGAGAGATGAGCACCGCGCAGCCCAGCACAAACAGCCCATACGCCACCAGCGCAGCGGCGGTGCAGGCCTTGCGTCGGTTGCGCAGCTTTTGAATGATCATGGTCAGTGTGCAGGCTGAGGTGTGCGTGCCAGCGCGAGGCACGCAGCCGGCGCAGCAGCAGTCACGCCCAGGCACCGGCATTCAACCACCGCCACCTGCACCCATGCCGCACACGCGCCCCACCCGCATCCGGTTTTTCATGCGGCACCGCCTCCCGGCCGGAGGATGGCCGTCCCGGC
>NZ_JBHSMQ010000009.1:0-194362 GCF_042655725.1 Prosthecobacter fluviatilis | reverse complement strand
GTCCCGGCTGTCCATGGTGGGCAGGCTTCCAGCCTGTCCTACCAGCGCGTGGTGTCTGCGCTGGGAGAGGGAGCTGGAGGCGGGACGCCTCAGGCCCCTGTCAGGCCGGAGGCCTAACCTCCCGGCCGGAGGATGGCCGTCCCGGCTGTCCATGGTGGGCAGGCTTCCAGCCTGTCCTACCAGCGCGTGGTGTCTGCGCTGGGAGAGGGAGCTGGAGGCGGGACGCCTCAGGCCCCTGTCAGGCCGGAGGCCTAACCTCCCGGCCGGAGGATAGCCGTCCCGGCTGTCCATGGTGGGCAGGCTTCCAGCCTGTCCTGAGGCCGCAGCGCCCAGGCCCGCCGCGCTTTGGGTTTGCGCACCGCCGCCGTGCGTTCGCGTCAAACGTCTGCGTGGTCCCCGGCTGTCACGGATGAATGGCGTGGGCTCTCAGATCCACCCATGCAGCCCTACGGTCCCGCCTCACGCTCAGACCAGCGCCAGCAGCGCCGTGCCCAGCAGCAGGTACAGCGACACCCCCCCAAAAAAGCCCAGCGCCTCATTCGCGCGCGAGAAAGTCCCCGCATTCAGCCGGATGCTCCCCGATCTCAGTGCACGCAGGCCCATCCAGTAAAACAGCGCAACCAAAGCCAGGGAGAGGAGGTGGGCGGAGTCCATGGAGAGGCAGTCATTGGTCAATCTGGCCCCCTGCATACTCCCGCGATCAGGCCACGTCAATGCCCTGCTGCATGTCCTCCAGGCGACTCCCGGGTTAAGTCTGCCATCTACGGCATTTACTGCTTGCCCGCTCCGCGTCTTACACACACCCTTGCACCACGCATGAGCACCCTGCGACCCGTCATCTTCATCTCCGCCGTCAGCAAAGAGCTGCACACGGCCCGTGCGCTTGTCTCCCAGACACTCACGTCCCTCGGCTACGATCCCAAGTCCCAGGACATCGCTCCCACCGAGACCGGGATGCTCCCCCAGGTGCTGCGAGACTGGATCGATCAATCCGACGCCGTCATCCAGCTCGTCGGCCACCGCTACGGCTTCGCCCCAAAAGAACCCGACGCCGAATTCGGCGAGTACAGCTACACGCAGCTGGAGGCCCTCTACGCACGCCAGCAGGGCAAGAAGGTCTGGTACCTCATCCTCACCCCCGAGCACCCCACAGACCCCTGTGATGCCGAAGCCCACGCGCTCAGCGCCCTGCAAGACGCCTACCGAGCGAAGGTCACAGGTGCCGACTACCTTTATCATCTCAGCAGCAGTCTGACCCAGACGGAGAACATTGTGTTGAAGATGCGTGATGATTTGGCCGAGCTCCGCCAAAAAGAGCTGGCACGGCAGGCTCAACTGCAGCAGACGATCGAAGCCACGCACCAAAACACCGCCGAGATATTGGCGCGCTTTGCCGATCTCAATCAGCAGGCAAACCGCCAGCCTCAGCTCCTATTCAAGCCAGAGTCATGGCCGCAGCCCGCGCCGTTTCACAATCGCACCTTTCCTCCTCAGCAAAATTTCGTCGGTCGCGCAACGCTGCTCAGCGCCATGAAGCAGAGCCTCGATGCCGGGCGCGATATCGCCCTCACGCAGCCCGTCGCCATGCACGGGGCAGGGGGCATTGGCAAAACCCGCGCCGCAGTCGAGTTTGCCCGCGCCCATGGCAGCGCGTACACCCTGCGCCTCTTCCTCGATGCCCAGAGCCCCGACTCCTTGCGCGCTTCCCTCGCAGAAGTCGCCCGTCGGCTCGAGCTCACCACCGATCCCCAGGCCAAAGAGGAAGCCCTTGTCCTCCTCGCCCTCCGCCTGCTGCGTGCCGTGCCCAGCGCCCTCGTCGTCGCAGACAATGCCGACACTCTGGCGGCCCTCGAAGCCGTCCGCCTCCTCTGCCACCAGCCCGGCGGCGTCCGCTGGCTCATCACCACCCGCCTCACCAATCTCGGCGAAGAATTCGCCCCTCAGCGCGTGGACCTGCTGGATGAACCCGATGCCGTGCAGCTCCTGCAAAAGCGCGCCAGCAAAAGCAATCATCAACCTGGCCCCGATGCCGACGCCCGCGCCGTCGCCCTCGAGCTCGGCCGCCTCCCCCTCGCCCTCCAGCAGGCCGCCGCCTACGTCGCGCACATGCGCCTCACTTGGACGGCGTACAGCAAACTGCTCGCCGAAAATCCCACAAAAGCCCTCTCCCATGAAGCCAGTGAGATGAAGGATCTTCCTGATGGCATTCTGCGCACTTACCGCATCAGCCTCCAGCAGCTAACGCCACTTGCCAGAGAATTGCTGGAGATCGCCGCTCACCTCGCCCCCGCGCCCATTCCAGAGGCTGTCTTTCTGCAAGACGACGAATTCGATGGCCTCCAGCGAGCCGCCCTCGCCGAGTTGGCCGATCTCTCCCTGGTCGAATGGGAGCCGCCGACATTGGAAATGCACCGCGCCATTGCCATCGCCGTTCGTCTCGACATCGGACTTGGCCGGGACACGGACTTGGCTGAAAAAACTCGCGCACGGCTGTCCCAAGCCTGCCGTAGGGTGACAGTCTGCGCCCCGCGAAACAATGCTCACCCGTCCCACTGGCCAGCCTGGGCTGCACTGCGTCCGCACATCGAGCATCTGCTGGCCCAGGCGGGCCCTGCCGGTGTGGCGGAAGAGGTCTGTTACTTGCTTCTGGTGAATTGGCCCATTCACCTCCAGGTCTTAGGCGAGTACGTCGCTGCCGAGGCATTCTGCTGTCGCGCGGTGGCCTATTCATTGAAAAGCTTCGGCTCAGATCATCAGAATACCTTGGGGAGCCGAAACAATTTGGCCAATGTGCTGTGGGCCCAAGGCAAATATGCCGAGGCGGAACAGGAGCACCGGGCCGTGCTGGAGATTAGGAAGCGCGTGCTGGGCGAGGAGCATCCGGATACCTTGAGCAGTCGGAACAATTTAGCCACAGCACTGTATGACCAAGGCAAGTATGCCGAGGCGGAGCAGGAGTATCGGGCCGTGCTGGAGATCAGGAAACGCGAGTTGGAAGCCGAGCATCCAAATACCTTGAGCTGCCGGAACAATCTGGCCAACGTGCTGAATGCCCAAGGCAAGCATGCTGAGGCGGAGCAGGAGTTCTGGACTGTATTGGGGAGCTTAAAACGCGTGTTGGGCGTGGAGCATCCGCAGACCTTGATGAGCCAGATGAACTTGGCCAACGCGTTGTTGGCTCAAGGCAAGTATGCCGAGGCAGAGCACGAGCACCGGATGGTGCTAGAGAGCAAGGAACGCGTTTTGGGAGCGAAGCATCCGCATACCTTAAGCAGTCGGAACCATCTGGCTAATTCGCTGTGGGTCCAAGGCAAGCTTGCCGAGGCTGAGCAGGAGCACCGGAGCGTGCTGGAGATCAGGAAACATGTGTTGGGCACGAACCATCCGGAGACCTTGATGAGCCGGATGAACTTGGCCAAAGTGATGTTTGAGCAGGGCAGGCATGCCTACGCCGAGCAGGAGTACCGCGCCATACTAAAGGTCCAGGTCCGCGTGCTGGGCGCGGAGCATCCTGATGTGGCGCTAACATGCTGTAATCTGGCACTCTGCCTCGAATCCCAAGGCCAGCACTCCAAGCTCGCCGAAGCCCTTCCGTTGATGCAGCGTGCGGAGCAGATCTGGCAGAAAGTCCTCGGCTCCGACCACCCGGACACCAAAGACGCTAAAGAGCAGCACCAGCGCCTCGAAGCCGAGCTGAAAAAATCCCCTTCACTTTAGCCCTCGCCGTAAGTCCCGCACTCCCCCCCCTCCTCACCCCCATGTTCCCGCTCTACTTCAGCCTCATCACCTTCGCGGCGGGCATCCCGCAGGGCGTGTTTTTAGGCAGTGTGGCGGCGCGGTGGCTGGGGCTTGAGGGAGCGTGGGCGCTGCTCGTCATCGTGCCCGGCGGCTTTCTCGGCATCGTCCTCGGCTATGGCCAGGCGCTCCTCATCCGCTGGCTCCTGGGCCGGCGCTGAGGCCGCATGCCGCGCCATGCCATTCACCACTCGCATTTTCAGCCGTGCAGCCCATGCTCCCTGCATGAAAAGCACCCTCCGTCCGCTGCTCATCACGCTCCTGCTCCTTGTTTCCGCCGTGCTCTTTGGCAGCGACCCCGCAGCCGCGCCGAAATCCCAAAGCCGCGACTGGTCCCTTTCCCAGATCCGCCGCGCCATCGCCCGGGACAAGCGCGCCTATCAGGACATTCTCGTGAACATCTCCATCGCCAGCGAAGACACCCTCGTCGTCACCATGGTCACATCCAGGCTGCCCATGTCCGGCAGCGGGCAGCGCATCACCCTCAAGTACGATGAAAGCCAAGGCTGGCACGTCACCGGGCTCGAGGGCTTCGACAGGTAGCCCTGCCAGGGACACCGGCAGGATGCGCTGCCCCCCTTCGCCATTTCCTCACGCTCCGGACCAGCGCCTCATCGGCCTCTCGCCAGGCAGCCTACCACGAACCATTGAAAGCTGGTCTGCTGCCGCAGGCCGGGCAGGCCATGCGGGCAGTGCGGTGCGGCGGTCAGGCCGCAGGCTGGGGGTGTCTGGTGTTGGTGGGTTGTGTCATCCTCCACCGCTCCCTCCGCCAAACCGCCCGGCTGCGCGGGCCTACGCACGCCGGGGGGGGGCTGGCCCAGAGCTCGCAGGCGGAAGGGCTGCCGCCACATCCGTCCTGCGGCCATGGCTCAGCGGGTGCTGTTTCGCCTCATCTCCTCACGCACCAGCGCCTCCAGCTCCAGCCGCTTCTGCTCGGCATCATAGGGCGGTCTGCCATCGATGCCCGCCCTGATCCTGGCCACCTCCACACGGCCCAGCGCGCCGTCCTTCACCGCCTCCTGCAGGGCCATCTGCGCCAGGCTGCGCACGGGATAAAACTTCTCGCGCAAAGTGCCGCAGGCGCCATTGACCACAAAGTGCCCGTCCTGCAGCGCCGTCAGGTACCACTCGACGCAGCGCCGGTCCTTCAGCCTGCGCAGCGTCCTGGCGGCGCTGATGCGCACCGCCGGATGCTCCGACCATACCATCTCCTGGCATGCCTCCTTCAGCGCGGCCTCGTCTCCCAGCGCCGCGGCGATGATGCAGAGCATGCCGCGCAGCTCAGCGTCACGCTCCAGCGCCAGAGCCCGGCGCACCTCCGGCAGCAGCCCCCTGCCGGTGCTGCGGCACTCCGCGATGATGGCCTCCCGCTTTCGCTCCGTCGGCAGCGTGCTCTGGGCCCGGGAGTAGTCGGCATCCGGGTTGGCCGGGTCACACTCATGCCGCAGCCGCTCCAGGATGACGGCAAAAGCACCGGGCGTCTCCTCGCGCCACTTCAGCACCAGGCACGGCACCAGTAAAAACAGCAGGGCAAGCATCAGGCGGTCAGGGTGCATGCCTGTGGAACGTCCGGCTCCGTGCATTCCTTAGGCGATGATTTGAAACCTGGCCACAGGCAGGACGGGAGAAGCCCAAGCCTCTGGAGCCCAAGCCTTTGCAGCACGGCCTTTGCAGCACGGGATGGATGACGCAGCACGGGATGGATGACGCAGCACGGGATGGATGACGCAGCACGGGATGGATGACGCAGCATTTTCGTGGCAAACTCAAGCACCGCGCTCTTTCTTTCCCTGTCCCCCACCTTTGCGCAAACCCGCACATGGCAGGCCCAAAGTAGCTCAGTTCCTGTGGAACTGAGGAGCGCGCCCTTCGGGCCCAAAGCCTGCGCAGTCCCTGGCGGTCACGCATGGCAGGCCCTGGCTCGCAGATCCACCCATGCAGCCCTGCTACCCCGCATCCCGCGCAAAATCGACCACGATCTGGCAGTGGCCCAGGTTCACCGGGCACCGCACTCCCGGGTAGGTGCCGTGCTTCTTCGTCTCTGCCGGACTCAGGGCATACTCCAGACGTGCCCCGCAGCACGCGCACACAGGGTGCATGCCCAGTGCCGCCCTTTCTTGAATCACTTCCACGCTCATCTCGCTGGAATCAAAGACATACTCGCCCTCCTTGAGGTTTGCCTCCACCTTCTCTCTCCGGCTTCGATACTGCGGCTTCTTCATCATCGGCTGATGGGTTCGGGCTTCGGGTTAAATCCCGCTGGAAGCATAGGGGGGCGCGATTCAGGCTGTAAATGGATGTTCTTCATCGGATTCACATGCGGGCATTGCCCGGCGTCCCTCACCGCTTCTCATAAAAAGCCACGCCTCATGCACCCAGAGACGGCTCTCCCACATCACAGCCGCAGCGCCCAGAGCCGCTGCGCTTTGGGCTTGCGCACCGCCCCTGTGTTCCCGTTGAATCCGCCGCATGAAATCGCGGCACCACCTCATCCTGGCACTTCTGCTGCTCATGCTGTGTCCGCACTGCCGCTCGGTCAAAGGCGGCAGTGATGGCGGGCTCCCCGACACGGTGATTCCCACCCTCGTCATCAAGGACGCCCCCATCACGCAGGCCGTGCAGGCCGCGCTGGCGGAGGCCCGCAGGGCCGACCCACGGGCCGGTGCGGTCAGCGTGATCGTGCAGGAGGCGCCGGGCTCCGCAGCCCGCATAAGCGTGGACCTGAAAAACACCCCCCTCATCGAGGCCCTGCACCTCATGGCGGCCTCCTGCCATTACCGGCTGAGCCTTCAAAACCACGCCGTCGAGCTCCACCCCCAGCGGCCCGGAACGCCGGAGCGTGAAACCGCATACATCACCCTGCAGCCGCACACGCTGCGCCACCTGCACATCAGCACCCTCACGGAGGCAACCGCCAGACGCGCGCTGCAAAGCCTGAAGATCGACCTCAAAAAGATCGACTCCATCGTCCCGGTCCCCGGCTCCGCCGCGCTGCTCATCCAGGGCTCCGATGCAGACGAAGTGCGCAAAGCCGCCGCCATCCTGGACCTCATGAACCGCGGCCTGCGCATCGGGCCATGAGCCCCCCACCTTTGCGCAAAACCCGCACATGGCAGGCCCGGCGCGGAGTTGCGTCCTCTGCTGGCCCGGCGCGCGTGGGAGTTGCGGCGCTTTTCTTGTTCCGCAGGGACAAGGCTGCTTTGCATTGCCCCAAGCAGCTCAGTTCCTGTGGAACTGAGGAGCGCGCCCTTCGCGGGCCCGGAGCTTGCAGCGCCAATGGCCTCGGAAAAAAAAGCCGGGTGCCCAGAGCCTGCCGATGGGCAGGATGGGCACCCGGGCGGGCGGCGGTTGGTGATTCACCTCCGCGGCGGGTGCCCAGGTCAAGGCGTGCGGATGGACCGCTGGCGCAGAAACTTGTAAAAGGCCTTCAAGTTTTTGTCCGTCTCCGCAGACTTCCCGCTTTCGGCAGCGCCGGAGCGTGCCAGGGCGTCCCGCAGCGGCTCCTTCTCCATGAGTGCAGCCAGGCGGGTCCGCAGCTCCGGCGAAGAGTCCCACACCTTGGGCGCGCTGTGCGTGTGTTTGAGGATGGAAAACAGGTGCACACGGTGGCTCAGCACCATGGCCGCATAGTCATCGGGACCCGTGCGCTTCGTGTCCAGTTCATTGATGATATGAGTGTCTGAATTCTCCAGTTCGCGGAGCAGCAGGTCAAAGGTGGTCACGTTGTAGGGCATGCGCAAAGCTGCGCCCATGGTCCACTGGGTGCGGTAGGGCCTTCTTTCCTCCTCGTAGCCGGGGCTGCCTGGCGGGTGCTCCCTGAGCTCTTTTTTCAGGCGCTCGAGCACGGCGGGGAGATCGTCTGGAAGGTCGGGATAATTGTGGTTGAGCATCCGGAACCAGCTCACACCCGCCGCCAGAAACTTGTCGCCATACACGTCGTTGTGACCGGTCGCGATGCTGCCTGGCGACGCGATGTTCCAAAAGCCCGCCGTGCGCTCGCCATCTGCTTTGGGCACGATGCGGTACTTCGACAGGCGGTGCTGCTTGTTTGGCACCCAGAATGCCGGGTCCAGCGTGGGCTGCAGAGAGAGCTTGTACTGCAGCGCACGGAGCTCAGCGTCCGGCAGCGGACGTGCCGGCTGCACCTCTCCCGTCTTTTTCACATCATGCGTCCGTGTGGAGCGGTCAAAGCCGATGGTGTTGGCAAAAAGCTCATGCCGCAGGTAGCTCAGGGTGGCGACAGGGTGCAGCAGGTAGTTGTTGAGCGGCTGCAGCACTCTGTTTGCCGTGTCCTGGGTGCTCGTGACAGCGAGCACGCGCGGAGCCAGCAGGCGGGTGTCGGTCGGCTGCTGGGTGACGAGCTTCGACTCATTGACGGTCTTGATCTGGTCCTTTGAGACAAAGGCCACCTCCGCGCTGTTTGCCAGCAGAAACAGGTGCGGCAGGCGCCGGTCGTCGCCCGGGGCGGTGTCCTTGATCATCAAAGCCGCCGTCTTTTCCAGCAGCGCCCCGCCAAGCGAGTGACCCGCAAAGACCACATTGGCCCCCTGTTGTTTGCCCGCCTCCGCCACATCTCCGAGAAACTTTTGCAGCTCGGCGCTTTTCCCGATCTCGCGCGCCGTGCGCCGCCTCCCGGTGAGCGTGCCCCACTTGAGCAGTCCATCCAGGCTCTCGCCCCGCCAGGCCACGTAGATGGCCAGCACCCGGCCCATTTTGGCCTCGACCATCCGGTGCACCAGGCCGTCCAGATCCTGCATATCCTTGCCTTTGGCCTCTCCACAGTCAGGCGAGCTGTCATTGTGCCACCCGTGCACGTAGAGGAGCACCGTGCGGGGGCTGAAGCTCTGGATCTCCTGCACCGCCGTCGAGAGCTGCGCCTTCAGGTGCGGCTGGCCGTCCTCTTTGAACTCAGCCACCAGAAAGCGGTTCGTCCTGTCATCGCGTGCCTTGGCCGAGTCAAAGCGCCGCTTCACATTCCAGGCATTGGCGTGCTGCGGGTCGGTGATGGAGCCGTCAAAGTAGGCCTTCTCAGGCCGTATGCGGAACGAGCAGGAAGACAGCAGTCCGCCCCCCATCAAGGCAGCCAGGCACAGGCGCAGTGCGCCGCTGCGGAGGACCCTCGGCGCCATGCCGGGTCTCGGGTCTGTGGGGGAGGAGTGTGCCGTGGTCAGGGCCATTAGGTTCGGGTGCATGATGGTATGATTAGGGTTTACTGTGGTATGAAAGAGGCGGAGCGCCCGCCGGCGGCAGGGGGAGAGCCTGTGAAAGTCTGAGGCGGAAAAAAAGAGCCCGTGTCTGGACAGGGAAAGCGAAGGCGCCCGTGCGTGGCCTGCCGCGGCAGCCCGCAGCAGCTTTTAAAGGTGCTGCAGCTTTTGCTGCCGGCAGCATGCCCCCAGCCACGCCAGGGCACCACGGAGCCGCCCAGCCCCAGCGGCAGGCTGCGGCCACCCTGGCTGCAGGAAACATTCAGCCGCATGCCATTGCCAGGAAAAATGCAGGGACGAAGGGCGGGGAAGGCATGATCATTCAAGAGTTGTCAGTAATGAAACGATTCGTTGACCAATAAGAGCTAGGACTAGCCAAAAGAGGCATTAGGCCTATCAAAATAGGATTCAACAATAAATATCTAAAATAAGATATTAGAAATACGATCTCGTTATGGCTTGTGGTGTTGGGTGTGGAGGTTATACAGAGCACCGCGCCTCGCAGCCCCCTCGCCCGAGGCTGTGCAAGAGAGCGAGCGTCAAAAGCCCTCCGCGCGCCCACCCCAATCACCGGTCCCAGAAATCCCCACCTCCTGCGGCACCTCCACCATCCAGCTGCCATCCCTCTTCAACCTCGACGCGATGCGGCGACCCACGGGTTAGACTGCCCATTCAGCTGAAATCAAGGAGTGATCTTGTGCGACGTAGAACAACGGTGCGCCCATGTAATTCTCTGAAGGATCGACGTTCAAAGAAAAGCGGCAGGTGCCGTCGGCATTCATAATGATGCTGTCAATGCGCGCCGTGTGCATGTCAAAAAGTGGTGCTTTCGCACCCCGGGGACCGGCTCAAGATTTGACGTGGAGATCAGCTCGGGTATGCGGTCTGCCAGCGTTTCAAAGTCCGCCATCTGGGCGGCCGTTGGTCCGGGGGCGCCGCTGATTCGTTGCTTCGCTTCTATCTCTGCGTGATGCGGACGGCTCGTATCATTGGCATGGGAAGAGACGAGCAGAGTCACTCCTCGGCACTTCCCCGGTGAACGTCTGCCACTAGATGCATCATTTGTCCATCCACGAAGCCTCTCGTATAATGGTGTCGAAAATCTTATCATGAGCCTCTGGATTCTTGAGCGAACTGATACAGCTGACGGTGTAAACCTTTTTGGCACAGGCCACTCCATAGATCGTGTCTTGGTAAATGCCACCCGAAGAAAAGCGCAAAAAAAGGCGCATGCGAAAACTTGAGTGTCCAGGTGCCTCATCGAATAAAGTGGTCTCACGTAGTTGCAAAGATGCAATCCCTTCCGTGGCACCAATTTTTTTCACAAGGTTGTCCGCGATAATCTGCCACCTGTCTCTCGAAAGAAGGCTTGGGTCCGAGACATCTTCAACAACCACCGAAATACTACCCTCCATTGGCTCTTCTATCACGATGAACCTGTCCAAGTTGGGGCTGGATTCAGACACTGTCCACCCTGCAGGCAGATGCAGCACATAGTTCGTCTTCAATCCGGCTACCTCAGTATTGCGTGGGAGGGCGGATATCCTTTTTGAGACAGCTACTTCTTCAGCATCATTTTGTGCCATGCCAAGAGCGTTGACCGCTCCTCGCATCACGTTGCCAATCATTGAATATGCTTCCTTGGCGCACCAGACCCGTGTGCTCACTACGCCCATGGGACCTGCCCATGTGCGCTGAAGTAAACGTGCATTCTTTGATTCACATTCAAGCAATCCCCCCGCAGAAGTTGAAGACCAGTTTAAGATCTTGCAGTTTACTTTCTTCTCGAGTTCGAATCTTCTGATGTCTCTTTCAGCGGCTTCTTTTAGTGCCGCATCCGTGATCTCTGCTGGCCTGAAAGACCAATTCAGGACCGCTGTCTTGTCCAGGGTGAAGGTTGTTTCATTCTCACGATTCCAGAACTTTGGAAGTGTCAGCTCGAGTTCTGGCAGCGTATCAAACCGATGGTTGGCGTGCTCCGCCTTCTCCCACGACCGGAGCATACTGACAGTCGGAATCTTCGAAGTGAGTTCATCGGCATCAGGGGAGTTTAGAACCGAGATGCTAATGGAGTCCAGGAGTCGAAAAAGTGGATCTCTTGCAATGAGCGCGTTCGTCGGCGGGGAAAATGCCCAAACGGTGGTGGATCCCTCGGGGCCCAAGGTTGATCGAATCACTCCTTTTGCTCCTGATGTAAAGATTCTCAACCAAGCAGTTTCTGGAATCCATGTGGCATCAAATTCTCTGGCTGTGAATTCCGCCTGTGCCCACTTCCTCCCGTTTACATCCAATAACTTCACCGGTCCAAGTTTGAATCCATGCTTCTCTGTCAGTTCATTCATGTTTATCCGAAGGAAGTCGTCAGGCGCTCTCTCATAGAGCGATGCCAGCCCAGGGTTCGTTTGTAACACTGTCAACAACATGAAAGCTCCCGAACCATAAGACCAGCCATATAATTCGATTTCCTTGTGAGCTCTGTTTTCATCCCCATCGTATGCAGGTGATCGGACCCAGCCAGATGGCCACGACCATTGAATTTGCGAATTCCAGGTCGTGTTGATCACAGTTTCGTGGGATGAGGGATTTTCAAATCCTCGGCGGAGGGTCCATGCGGTCCATAATTCTTGTGACACACCAACTATTGCCATGAAGCAATAGCAAAACAGCGGGCCCATGAGCTGCCAGAAGCAAAAGGCGAAAAAAGTGGTGATTTTTCGAATCGTTGAAGAAAGAAAGTGAGGCGGCGGTGCCGGCTTTACAGGCTGCGAATTCTGATTTTGCAGCACTGGGGCGAGAGTGCGCCGGAAGTCTACTCTGCTGCCTTTAAGGGGCCACGTAAACGCATTGCTCTCAATGATTGGCAGCATGCACGGCTTTCCCTCTGTGATCGCTAAAAAGGGATGATTTCCCAGGTGCCGCGGAAATTTCAACCCAGTTTTGCGCTCCAAATGAATACGAAGATTATCGTAACGGGATTGACGTTGTTCCAAGCCTGAAAGCCAGAAGAGAATCCTTTCTTTGGCAACTAGTTCCAGTGACCTGTCGATCTCCCAGAAAATGTGCTTCGAAATTCCTGGCTGGATGATGACAAGAGACGCCTTTGCCAGAGCATGTAGCACGGCCTCCTGCCATTCGTCATCCGAGACATAGCTGCGCTGTGCGCCGAGTGTTGGCAGTCGATCCCCTGGTTTGCCGATGGCAACGACAGGCATCGTTCTGGACAGCCCGCCGAGGAGCTGTTCCTCTGCGGTTTCACGTGGCTTGAACAGCAAAAGCCTGAAAATCGTGAGAGGGTTTCCCATGTAAAGCAGACGATAGAAAGTGAAAGGTTGGTTGATCCCGCCGACGTTCGGATTCAGCCCAAACAAAGCATTGATCACGCCCAAATTATTAAATGAGCCTTGTTGATCCCGGTGGAAAGACCTCAAATACAGGCCCATCGCGGTAGTGTTGGGAGTCATTTTGTTCGGCGAGGAGCGGACAGCTAGGCGAACCGACCAGTACAACAAGCTGGCGACAGCTGAGTACTCAGCTGCTGAAATGAGCAGGGAAATCCAATAGTTCTTTGCAATGGATTCTGGAAGTTTGAGCTGGTAAAAGCTCCAGAAAAGCAGCAGAGCGCAAAGCTTCAGAATCCAATGCAATACATAAGAATGCATCGGCTTGTGACCTCCAAGACGGCTTGCTTTCCTGGAGGAATTCGGAGGATCATTGCTCTCAGCGTCAGTGGAGCCGGCGGATCGTCGTTTCTCCCAAGTCCAATAAGTAAGCCCGACCATACACGCGCACAAAAGCACGCTCAAAATCGACGCTGCGAGGCCAGAGCTAAATGATGTGCGAAAGGCTATCGAGGTGATATTTATGCAAATTCCAGCATAGAGGGGCCATAAAAAGAGCACAATCACGCAAAGGGCTATGGAAAGGCCGATTGATTTCAGAGAAGATGGCTTATTCCTTTTTGGAATTACTGGTTCCACCTTTTCTGTCTTGTGCTCAATCTGCCAGTGGTGATCAACTGCCAAGGCCTTGATCGCCTGGAGGGGCAGGACCGCATCCTCCTGGGCTAGCGACATGGTTATGCCATCTTTTTCATTCGGTGCAAAATGAATGCTATACCACCCGCCATAATCTTTCTCGGACTCGCCCTGAAGCGGTGCCGTGATGCAAACACTGCGAATATTTTCTAAACTGATCCTTCCGGCATTAAACTGTTCAGCAAATTTCAAAAGTTCCTCTTCACTGTCTTTTTCAAAATATTTGGGAGGTACGCTCTTCTTGCCAACCAGTTTGAAACAGCAAACATACTGTTCGGTAATCACGGACACATGGTTTGTTCGATCATCGATGCTTTCTCGGATCAGCGGTAGCATTTCAGAAATCGAAGGATCATTTTCAAGGCATGTGAGGGATGAATTGTCGCTCATTTCGGTGGGGTCTATATCTTTGTAACTAAGATAAGTTTTTCTTTTTGCCACCGTAATAACAGAGAGAGCACGCTTGCCATTTTTTAGCTTGGGAGTCTGAGATTGGAAAAAATTGCCCCCCTCACCGATCCCAATAATCCCCCACCGCCTGGGGCACCTCGACCATCCAGCTGCCATCTCTCTTGAGCCGTGACGCGATGCGGCCGTCGAGCTGCTGCTCGATCTCGCGGCGGTAGAGGTTCGCGTCCATCAGCGTCCAGCGGTTGGAGCGGAGCTGGAGGAGCTCGGCCACGCGGCTTCTCGTCACGGCACCGGAGCCTTTGTCCAGCGCGGCGCCGGAGCCGATGTCTTCGATGTAGATGAGGTCGTAGGCGGCGTAATCGCGGGCGGCGCGGAAGTCGGTCAGGTCCACGGCGGGGATGAGGTGCGCCATCTGCGGGCCGCGATGGCCGGTGGGGGTGGGGATTTTCCAAAGGCCGCGTGCGGCGGCGCTGCGCAGGCACTCGAGCGCCTGCTTGAGCACGTGCGTCTTGCCCACGCCGGAGGGCCCGAGGAGGCTGAGCCAGCGGCGGGGCGGCTCGCGACGGATCACCGCGCTGCAAAAGGCCTGCACCGCCGGCAGCACCTCGTGCAGGCCGGGGTGGTAAACCTCAAAGCGCCAGGGCCACGCGACCACGTGCGGGTGCATTTCGGGCGGGGTGTCAGCGTCGGTCAGCGGCGGCGAGGTGCGGAGGATTTGGGCGGCGGTGGGCATGGTGGGGGGAGGTTCGTTGTTCTTGGTTCTTGGTTCTCGGTTCTTGGTTCTCGGTTCTCGGTTCTCGGTTCTCGGTTCTCGGTTCTCAGT
This sequence comes from Prosthecobacter fluviatilis, assembly GCF_042655725.1. Lineage (GTDB taxonomy): Bacteria > Verrucomicrobiota > Verrucomicrobiia > Verrucomicrobiales > Verrucomicrobiaceae > Prosthecobacter > Prosthecobacter fluviatilis. Next base: position 180,095 of record NZ_JBHSMQ010000009.1, on the reverse strand, counting down.
TCTCGGTTCAGTGTTCCAGGCTGTGTGTGCGTGGAGCGCCGTGAGGTGGCGGAAGGATGCGGAGCAGAGGCGCGGGACCGCTGAGGCGGGGCGGTTGCGGGCGGGAGTGCCCGCGCTCCTCTCGATCGGGGCTGATGAGGGCACGCGAGGGCTTGGTGTGAGTCCGCACCACGACAGACCCCAGACCACCTCTGTGTGGAGGACAGGCCTCCGGCCTGTCCACGGCCTGAGGCTTCCAGCCTCCAGCTTCCCACACGGCGTGTGCGTTCGGCGCAGCCCTGGTGTGCGGAGAATGAAAGCGATGAGCCATGCCGAGAAAGCGCTGTCGCTGGGTGGGCAGTCGCGGGCGGGACGCCCACGCGCCGCTGACAGGCGGGACGCCTGTCCTCCACGGGGAAGCGTGTGAGCGGCATGTCTCTGTGTGGAGGATAGGCCTCCGGCCTGTCCACGGCCTGAGGCTTCCAGCCTCCAGCTTCCCACACGGCGTGTGCGTTCGGCGCAGCCCTGGTGTGTGGAGAATGAAAGCGATGAGCCATGCCGAGGAAGCGCTGCCGCTGGGTGGGCAGTCGCGGGCGGGACGCCCACGCGCCGCTGACAGGCGGGGCGCCTGTCCTCCGTGGGGAAGCGTGTGAGCGGCATGTCTCTGTGTGGAGGACAGGCCTCCGGCCTGTCCACGGCCTGAGGCTTCCAGCCTCCAGCTTCCCACACGGCGTGTGCGTTCGGCGCAGCCCTGGTGTGCGGAGAATGAAAGCGATGAGCCATGCCGAGAAAGCGCTGTCGCTGGGTGGGCAGTCGCGGGCGGGACGCCCACGCGCCGCTGACAGGCGGGACGCCTGTCCTCCACGGGGAAGCGTGTGAGCGGCATGTCTCTGTGTGGAGGACAGGCCTCCGGCCTGTCCACGGCCTGAGGCTTCCAGCCTCCAGCTTCCCACACGGCGTGTGCGTTCGGCGCAGCCCTGGTGTGTGGAGAATGAAAGCGATGAGCCATCCCGAGAAAGCGTGCATTGGGCCTGCAGTCGCGGGCGGGACGCCCACGCGCCGCTGACAGGCGGGACGCCTGTCCTCCACGGGGAAGCGTGTGAGCGGCATGTCTCTGTGTGGAGGATAGGCCTCCGGCCTGTCCATGGCCTGAGGCTTCCAGCCTCCAGCTTCCCACCCGGCGTGTGCTTTCTGCGCAGCCCTGGTGTGCGGAGAATGAAAGCGTTGGGCCATGCCGAGAAAGCGTGCATTGGGCCTGCAGTCGCGGGCGGGACGCCCACGCGCCGCTGACAGGCGGGACGCCTGTCCTCCGTGGGGAAGCGTGTGAGCGGCATGTCTCTTCGTGGAGGATAGGCCTCTGGCCTGTCCATGGCCTGAGGCTTCCAGCCTCCAGCTTCCCACACGGCGTGTGCGTTCGGCGCAGCCCTGGTGTGCGGAGAATGTGAAAGCGATGAGCCATGCCGAGAAAGCGTGCATTGGGCCTGCAGTCGCGGGCGGGACGCCCACGCGCCGCTGACAGGCGGGACGCCTGTCCTCCACGGGGAGCTGCTGGCGCTGAGCGGTGCGGAGAGGAGCGCGGGCACTCCTGCCCGCTTCTGGGAGCGGTGAACCGCGAACCGCGAACCGCGAACCGAGAACCGCGAACAAATAACCGTCATCACGCATACCTCCCGGGAGCGTTGGCGGTGTCGCTGCGTGGGGTGGCAGGACGTGGTGCAGGGTGGTAGGATCTGCTGGGAGGGTTCAGCCGGGTGGCGCGCTGCAGGTCGTTGGCCTTCCACTTCTGCCACCAGGCGGCCAGGGCGTTCTGCGGGCTGCGCACGGCCAGGCCGTCGCGGTCCGTCCAGCGGCCAAAGGCGGTCAGCGGGCGTGCCTCGTGCTCGTGCCACCAGATCTCCGCCTTGTCCGCCGGGCAGCCGATCCCGACGGCCCAGGCCTTCACGGTGGCGAGGCTGGGCGTGGGGACGTCGGCGGTGCCTGCGGTGGCTGCGGCGTCCTGCTCCGCTGGGCGGCCGGCGTTCAGGGAGGCGGTCACGGTGCTGGCGGCGCAAGGGGTGGCTCTTGGCGTGGAGCTCGCCTCGCGCTCGGCGGCGGCATCTGCCGCGGCGTCTGCGGCCTCGCGTGCGGCGGCGTCGTCGGCAGCGCAGTCCCATGCTGCGGCGGCTTCTGCTTCCTCGGCTGTCAGCGCAGCGGCAGCAGCCTCGTGCGCACGCGCGCCCGCGTTGTTTGCGTCTCTGGGTAGGGGGTGGGTGGTGAGTGGTGGGCGGTGAGTGGTGGGCATGTCTGCCGCATGAGGCCCGCACATGCTGCCGCGCTGCGGTCGCAGCCGCGCCGCATCCGTCCCGCAGCTGCTTTCGCGGTGCGGTCGCAGGCTGGGCGCATGCGCTTCACACGCGGGTGCGGCGGCCGCTGGCGCACCTGCGGCAGGCGGCGTGCGCAGAGGCGTGGCGGTGGCGGCCGGGGTGCCGTGCCAGCGTTTGTTGGCAGCGGCGCGGCGTTGCTCGCTCTTTTTGGCGATCCTCTCGCGCTGCTCCTCGCGCACGATCTCCAGACGCGCATTGCGCCGCCTGCCGTCCGCCTTCAGCGGCAGCTTGGCCAGCACGGCGGGGGTTACGCCCTTGCCGCCCAGGCGCTTCAGGGCGGGCACATCCGGCGGCAGCCCGGCGTCGCCGCACAGCCACTGGTGGCAGAGCAGGCGCAGGTAGGAGAGCTGCTCGGCGTCGCTCATGCCAGCGACGCCGACGAGCCAGCGCTCCGGGTAAAAGTCAAATGCCGGGGCGTCGCGCACCGGCTCTGCGGCGGCGCTGCCACCGGCCGGGGCAGGGGTGGGGAAGGGGGCGGGCTGGGATTTCATGATCGGGTGTTTTGTGGTGGAAAGTGCTGTTTCAGGCCGGAAGCGGCCGCGGTGCGCCGCACGCGCAAGGCGCCACCTCTGGCGTGGCTGGTCATGGCTGCGGGCGTGGGTGGAGGTGTCTGTCCTTTTCAGAGGCGGGCCGGCTGTTGCCCCGGTTGCGCACGCTGACCTGCTGCAGGCGGCGCTTGAGGGCCTCGCCGTGGAGGCGTGCGCAGTCCTTGTGACCGTAGAGCATGCCGCGCTTGAGCAGGCTGAAGTTGAGCTTCTGGACGCTCTCGTCGTGCCCTGGCACATCCTGCCAGGTGATGCCATGCCACTCCGCGCCCGTGGGCACAAACCTGCCGTCCCGCCCCGGCTGGCTGCTGACCCCGCCCGAGGTGGAGCAGGTGCGCGTGCTGCCGCCTGGGCTTGCTGCTGCTGAGGTAGCTGCTGAGGTAGCTGCTGAGGTAGCTGAGGTTGCTGAGGTTGCTGCGCTTGCTGTTGTTGCTGCGCTTGCTGTTGTTGCTGCGCTTGCTGTTGTTGCTGCGCTTGCTGCGGGACGACGGGCCTCGCTGCCCTGCGTGTGCCTGCGCCTGCGTGTGGGGTCGCCGGCCGGGACGGGGCCGAGACCCTGCCCGGCTCTGCCGCAGATGCCTGCGCCGGAGCTGCCGCCAGGCGACTGCGTGGCGGATGCTTTTGCACACGCCTCCTCGCCGTCCTCCTCGCCATCTTCTTCCCCGTCTTCCTCGGGATCATCCGGGCCCTGAGGTGTCCAGGCGGGTGCCTTGGCGGAGCGGGGGCGGCTCGCGGGCGCCACGGCAGCCGCCGCGCCAGCGGTGGGAGATTTCATGCCAGGCGCGCCTGCCGCCGGAGCCTCCGCGCCCAGCGCCGCCGCCGTGTGCCCGTGCCGTGCGGCGGACTGCACGGCGAGGCAATGCACGATGCACTCCGCACCGCAAGCCTTCACCACCAGCGCGCCCGCCTGTCCAGCATTTCTCGCTGCTTGTGCCGCAGCGGACTGCGTGGCGAGCACGCGGCTGCGCGTGTCACCGACGTCCTCGGCCGAGGAGGAGAATGAGGCGGAAACCGCCGCGCCATGCGCCGCCACGCCCCAGGTCTGCGCCCAAGGCTGGGCGCTCCCCTGCACGTGCGCGTGCCCGAGTGCCTCCGCTGCCGCCGTGGCAGAGGTGGCCGCTGCCTCCGCTGCTGCCGGGGATCGCGATGGCGTCGGCGGCTCCGCGTGGCCCGGCGACCAGTCCGGCGGTGCGTAGATGCTCAGGGCGCCGCTGGTCTCGATGCGCAGCACCAGGCCGCGACGTACCAGATGGTGAAGCACGTCAGTGATGAGAGTCATGGAGGGCAGTGTTCAGTGTTCAGTGTTCAGTGTTCAGTGGACGGTGCGCAGGCGCGGAGAGCCGGAGGGGGATCATCTTGATCCCCCCACAAGGCGCGAGTTTGCGGAATGCGCGGGCGTGCTGGACGCTGCGGAAGGCGGGCGAGCTGGGCAGTGCGAGCGCCTGAGGGATCGGGACGATCCCTCTCCGCCGGAGGGCTGGGGAATGCGCGGGCGCTGGACGGTGCGCGGGCGCGGAGAGCCAGAGGGCGGGGTCCGGGGCGGGCATTTAGGGAAACAACGTGGTGGGACATGGCATGATAAAACAACAAATACCACTCAGCAGGCGCGGCTTCAGGCGGCGCGGGCGCTGTGGAGGTCGGCCGCGTCCATGCGGGCCACCGCACGGCGTGCGCCCTCACCGGGCTCCGCGCCGTAGCGCTCCTGCACATACGCCTCCGCCTCCTCCCAGAGGCCGGCGGCCAGGTGCTCGCTCACCGACTGGCCGCGCACCAGGATGTCATTGAGGCTGTCCTCCGAATGATCGAGCTCCAATGGGAAATGGCCCGGCCACGGCGCCAGCTCCCCGGCCACATCGCCCTTGAACTTCGGGTTCCGCACCGTGTCCAGCGCGGCGTGCACCTTGTCCGTCTGCTCCTGCAGCGCGCAGGCCAGCCGGTGCAGCTCCGTCGCCAGCGGATTGCTGCCGTGGCCGTCGGGTTTGATCACGTGGAGGAGGACGTCGATGTCGTAGGTTTTCATGTTCAGTGTGGGTGGGTTCGGAGATGCAGGTGTCAGGAAAGAGGTGTCAGGCTTTAGAGTCAGCCGCGCCCGCGCGCGCAGCGGGCCCGGAAAGAGACAGCGCAGGCAGGAGCCGGCAGCCGCAGCGCCAGCGGCGCATCACATCCAAAAAAAAACAAAAGCACAGGGGCACGCAGGACACGGGAAGGGGAGGGGAGCGTGGCCGCGCCCATGCGCCCGCAGGCAGGGCACACCGCCTGCGCACGGGGAAAAAGAGAGGCGGCAGGCTGTGCTCCGCCCGGAGTCACAGCCCGGCCGCCTCTCCACCACGCTGCCACCACAAAATCAGCAGCCGCAGCAGCGGGCATTTCACAAAGGGGGGGAATCATGGCGGCAGGCAGGGTTTTCGGCACGCGCCACCCCTGGCCGGGACCCCTCGGCGGGCGGCATGGAGTGGTAGTACATGGTATCAAAAGAAACGCGGCAGGCTCACCACGCGGACGGCTCGCCCGCGCCCAGCCAGCCCAGCACGGAGGCCAGCAGGAGCACCAGCACCAGCAGCTCCGCCAGCAGGCGCAGAAAGTCCGGGTGCACGCCGCCCCGGCGGTACGCGCGGCAGGCCACGCGGCGCCAGCCATTGCGGCGCAGGCGCGAGAGCTCCAGGTGGTTTTGCCAGGTGCGCCAGCCCAGGGCCAGCAGACCCGCGCCCAGCAGCGCGATGAGGGTGGTGACGGTGTGCATCATGAGCAGTGACGGGCGATGAGATTGCGGATGCTGCGGGCCGCGGCGCGGCGCTCCGCCGGGAGGATCTCCTTTTCCCGGATGAGAAAATCCGCCATGCTCCCCGCCGTATGGCCGCGCTCCGCCATGGCCATGATGAGTGGCAGCAGCGGGCGGAAGCGCCCCGGCCTCTGCGGCGGCAGCGACAGCGCCGAGCGGCGCAGCAGTTCGGAAAGGGGCTTTTTCATCGTGCCGCCCTCCCTTCAGCGTTCGGCGTTTCAGACAGGGGAAATGACACGGCATGCTGCATCGTGGCAGCCCGTGGCATGGCAGTGGTGCCGCCACCGGCCTCCGTCGCGGCAGGGCACGTCAGCGCCTCTGCAGCAGCAGCAGGGCAGGGGGTGGCGTCATGCCATGACACAGCAGCCTGTGGCATGGCGGAGGCGCGGAGAGCCGGAGGGGGATCATCTTGATCCCCCCACAAGGCGCGAGTTTGCGGAATGCTCGTGCGAGCTGGGCGGTGCGGAAGGCGGGCGCGCTGGGCGGTGCGAGTGCCTGAGGGATCGGGACGATCCCTCTCCGCCGGAGGGCTGGGGAATGCGCAGACGCTGGGCGGTGCGGGAGCGCGGAGTGCCGGGGCGCGGCACACAGGCGGCACGCCCGGCGGGCGGCACGCAGCAGGGGCGGGTGGGGGCATCGGTGTCATAGAGTGGGTGGAAAGCCTGCCGCAGCACGGCGCGCCGCAGGGCACACCCGGCTGCGCAGCGCGCGGCACACCGGGCAGAGCCCCGGCAGGCGTCTCCGCCCCCGGGGTGGCCGCAGCCTGGGGCTCCGGCTTTGCCACGGCCTGCGCCTGCGCGCCCGCCGCAGGGGCCGGGAGCGGGGCACGCGGGAGGCGCGGCACCTTCAGGTCCCCGCTCAGCGCCCGGTCAAAAAGGTGGCGGCACTCGCCCGCCAGAGTGCGGTTGTTAGCCGCCGCCAGGGCCACCAGCCTCCCGTACGTTTCATCGTTGATGTATGCTCCTGCTAGTTTCATTGCTGCTGTGTGCTGCGGGTGATAATCACCCATTCTGCCCGGGTGATAATCACCCGTCAAATAAAAAGTGTTGAATTAAGCCCTGCGTGGGTGACTTTTGGTGTTAATCACCCGTAACTCGTTTTTCCCTGTTTTTCATAACCATGCCGAACCAAAGACAAAGCGGTACCAAGCTGGCCGGAGCCTACATCAGCGCCGAAAAGGACGAGGCGCTCGCCCGGCTGGCCGCGCAGAAAGGCTACCCCAGCAAGGCCGACTTCCTCCGCGCCCTGTATGAGTCCGCGCTGGCCGAGGCGGCAGCTACGCAAAGCCCCACGAAGGCCCGCAAGGCGGCAAAACCCAGGAAGTGACCCGCCGCCGCGCCCGCCGCAGCCCGCGCGCCCAGCCCCCCGGCAGCCCCTTTGCCACCGCGCGCCCCGGCCTCCAGCCCGCCGCGCCCAGCCCGATGCCGCACGCGCGCAAGCCGCGCACCGGCCCGCCCGCCCCAGGCCCGGAGAGGCGTACCTGGGCAGAGGCAGGAGAGGCAGCAGGAGAAGCGGTCAGCGTCTTCATAAAAAGCACCGTGCAAAGCAAAAAGCCGACGTCAATCCATCGAAAAGACGAACGACGCATGAAGTGAAAAACTAAGAAAAAAGAAGGCCGGAAAAGCGCCAAAGTCTCGACCACCCGGTGCCAGCCATAACCGCCATCCGCAGATAGGCGCGTGGCCGATGTGAGATAAAACATTATTCAGACCGAAAAATGCCGGGATTGAAGCCGGGTCAAAAGACGCGAAGCAGGGCTGTAGAGCATGCATACGGGCTTGAACAAAACGCCTAAATCCCATACGCTGGCCGCCGTCCCCCGTCGCAGTCAAAGCGCCCGAGGGAGCATCCGGCCTTGCACTCATTGAAATGCTGTTCATGTGAACAAAATACCGCCGTTTGCGACCCGACGCAACATCCTGCCTGTATTACAAGCTCTCTGAATAACTCCCCCCCATGTCCGCCACCCGCACCAAAACCTTCCGCCTCAGCCACTCCCTCGCCGACGCCCTGGAGCTCCGGGCCAAAGAACTGGGCTACAAAAGCGCCACCGCGCTGGTGGAGGCGCTGGCCCGGTATGACTGCCTGTGCCGGTCCGGCCACGGCGTGACCAAGCAATGGGCCGAGCTCACCCCCGTGCAGCAGGACGACCTCGACGCCCGCCTCCTGGCCCGCGTGCTGAAAAAACAAGGCATGAAAGCCACCGAAGCCGCCAAAGTGGACTGGCGGCTGCTGTGAGGGGGGGATGGCTATCGCGCAAGGACTCGAACCTTGAACGAGAACCACCTCTGCAGGCCCTTGGAGACGCAGCGCATTCGCTTCCTTCGCGCGGCACTGCTCTCCACGTGGCATGCCCCATGCTTGCTTGAAAAACAGCAAGCATGATTGACACCCGTCAGGCGTACATGGTAAAACGAGCACCCTCCTCCCTTGAATGACCAGCCGCCCGACCAATACGAATTCGACTTCCGCACCGGCTGCCCCACAGCCATCACCGGAGACACCCTCTCTCTGGAGCAGTGGCGCATTTGCACACGAATCAATCGTCAACGAGCGCGTGGAATCCAGGAAACTCATCGCACAACTCCATCCCGGCAATCGCTTTCGCCTGATGTTTGGCAGGCCACTGTTGCCGCAGAATCAAAACTCTGGGACGTCCCGCTAGTCTCGCTCGACCGTCTCGGGTTTTACTTCGACGAGCTCAGCGCCCTCGCCTCCCGGCAGCTCCAGCGGCTCAATGAAGGCAAGGAAGCCAGCGCCTGGCTGGACGCCGACACCCGCTGCGTGTACAAGCTCTTCGACCTCCGTGCCAACGGCGCTCTGGGGCAGAAACTCGAATTCTGCCGTGATGACGACTTCCATTTCAGGCTGGAGCAGGTGGACGCCACGCTGCTCGATACCGTGCAAAAGCTCCGCCTCCTCCACGAAGCCGGTGCCTGCCCCACCGAAATCGTCGGCCTCAGTGACACGGGGGACTTCCTCATCGCCAAGCAGCCGTTCTGCCAGATGTACAAGGACTTCACCGCAGACAGCCTCACCGCCGTCAGCATGATGAAGGCCGTGCGCCCCACCTGCCCGCTGGGCATGCCCGTCTATCTCTTCTGGGGCGATGACGAAGCCTGGCTCGTCGGGGATCTGCATCCGGGAAACATTCGCATCAACTCCCAAGGGGTTCCCGTCGTGATCGATGCCCTCATCGGCTCCGTCCCTCCCGCCGCCCTCAAGGCCATGCCTCAGCTCACCACCGCCATCCATCAGGCCCGCGACTTCCGCACCACCGGCAGGTACAAATCCGCCAGCTTCGGGGAAGGGGAGAGGGATGAGGATTTGTGATTGGGGGCTCCAGCAGCAGCGTCAGGACAAGAATAATATTGGCTCTGGCCACCAGCTGGCTGCATCTGCGGGAGCACGTGTTGTAGTGTTGACACTATGTGCCCTTTGAACTCCATGCCCTGATGGTTTGCCCAACCTCAGGCATGCATCATTCTGCACTGCAGACGCCTGCCTTCAGTCCGCCAGTCCATCCCGAAATGCCTGAAAGCGCGGGTCATCTCGGATGCGGTCAAAATCGCTGTCCTCATCCAGCTTGGCTTTGCTGGCTTCAGGATCGGTGGATTTCCATTTTTCGAGTGTCGCTAAAGCGGCTTCCTTCTGGACGCGCAACGCGGCGATGCAGCCAAGATTATAAAGTGCTCCCGAGTCATTCGGCCGAATGGAAACCACTTTCTCAAACTTCTCACCAGCCTGGACAAATAAGGCATCAGCTTCCGCCCCCTCTTTGTTTTTTGCCCTTTGCAAAAGGGCATTGCCCCAGTTGTTCAGAGTTTCAAAGTCATTAACCTCGATAGCCACCGCCTTCTGGAACTTCTCACAGGCTTGGTCAAACAAGACATCAGCTTCAGTGTCCTTTTTGGTGTTTGCCAGATGCAACAGGGCGAGTGCCCAGGTGCTAAACGTTGTAAAGTCATTAGGCGCAATAGCCGCCGCTTGATGGCATTTCTCACAGGCCTGCGCATACAAGGCCTCAGCCTCAATGCCTTCTTTGGCATTAGCCCTCTGCAAGAGGGCTAATGCCCAAACGCCAAGCATTGAATAGTCCTCAGAATCAATAGACACCGCTTTCTGGAACTTTTCACAGGCCTGCGTATTTAGGGCATCAGCTTCAATGCCCGCTTTGGTATTTGCCAGCTGCATAAGAACGAATGCCCAAGCACGAAGCGTTTCAGAGTCATTTGGCTCAATGGCCGAGGCCTGCTGAAACTTTTCACATGCTTGGGCCAAAAAGGAAGCAGCCTCTCCCCCCATTTTTGTACTTGCCCACTGCATGAGAGCAGTGCCCCAGAGGTAGAGGGTTGTATTGTCTCGGGGGGTAATCGCCACCACGTGCCGAAACTTCTCACAGGCTTGCGCCAGCATGGGTTCTGCCTCTACTCCGGCTTTGGTCTCTGCCCACTGATAAAAAGCAAGAGCCAAGGCGCGAATTGTTCCAAGGTCATTAGGCTCAATCGCCGAAGCATGCTGGAGTTTTTCACAGGCCTGGGCAAACAAAGCATCAGCCTCTTCATCCGTTTTTGACTTTGCCAGTTGCATTAGGGCAGAGCCCCAGACTTTAAACCTTGTGCCGTCATTAGGCTCAATGCTTGCTGCCTGCTGAAACTTCTCACAGGCTTGAGCAACCAAATCGTCCGCCTCACCATCCGTCTTTGTATTCGCCCTCTGCATGAGGGTGACCCCCCAGTTGTGAAGCATGTTGAGGTTGACCGGGTCAATAGCAGCTACCTGTTGAAACTTTTCACAAGCCCTTGTTAATAAGGTGTCCGATTCACTCCCTTCCTTTGTAAGCGACCACCGCAAGCATGCGGAACCCCAGTGGAGGATCGGTGTAATATCACTCGGATCAATGGCCGCGGCCTGTTGAAATTTTTCACAAGCCCGCATAAACAAGGCATCGATTTCTGTTCTCTCTTTAGTTTCAGCCCTCAGCGCAAGAGCCAGGCCCCAGTTGTCAAGGGTATTGACGTTGTTCGGCTCCAGGGCAGTCGCGAACTGAAATTTCTCATCAGCCTGACCATGAAGGAACTCTGCTTCCGCTCCTACTTTGGTATTTGCCCAATCAGAGAGAAATGTGCCCCAATCAGAAAAAGTCGCGTGGTCATTTGGCTGAATGGTCGCCGCCTGTTGAAATTTTTCACTGGCTTGGGAATACAAGAATTCTGCTTCTGCCCCTGTTTTAGTATTTGCCCACTGCGCAAGGGCTGAGCCCCAGTTGTGAAATGCCTGATAAAACTGAGGTCTCAGCGTGACTGCTTTCCGATATTTGTCCTCTATGGCCTGGAAAGCTGTGGGACTCCCACTATTCCGGGCCTCTTCTGTATCCAAGTCATCCGCCCACTCGAGCCATCTCTGGGCTGCTATGTCATCCGTCTGTGCCAGATTGATACGTAGCTGCCAAACCTTGACTTGATCCGCATCGGACAGGTCAAGACGACTGATCATGAAAGGGGGCATGTCAGGGCCATGCAGAGCGCCAGCAAGTGTGCTGCGCGTAAGGCGCTGAAGTAGATCCTCGGCATCTACTTTCTCCTCCTTCTTCTTGCTGGTGCGCGGGGGCAGCAGTTGAAACAATGGTTCCACCATGGGGTGAGCTGTTCTTGCCTCCATGCTAGTCGATTTTGATTCATCCGCATTGAACCGGTCGGCCAGAAGACGCTGGATTGGGGACAATAGCTGCGGCACTGTGTCTCCCACCAGGCCCATCAGCCGCTCTGCCAGTGTGGTGTATTCCAATGCGAGGTATTCGTCCTCATAATCGCGGACAAACAGGGTCTCCATCAGCGCCATCTGCGGGTGGTAGGAAAGCTTTGCTGGGGCCATTCCGAGTCGCTTCTCCAGCTCCTTCATGCGGTGCTTCTTGTACATCATCTCGCCGCCGGGTACAGGAGAGGCCACTAGCAGCGTTGGTTTGGGACCCAGGGTGGCGGGGCGCTGACCGTCTTCAGCAACGAGATCGGCATCATCAAAAGATTCCGCAGTGGTCGCCCGGGTTCTGGGCTTTAGACCCACAACATCCAAAAAATGACGCGTTCCTTCGATGTTTTGATCATTAAGACCGCAGAGCACGATGAGGCGGTCTGACAAAGGCCCGATGCACAAGCCGCCGATTTCACTCAGTCCCGTGCGGCTGTCCACAAGGATGTAGTCGTAGTGCGTAGGCTCGGGCACTGCATCCTCCTCTTGCCAGGGCTGATGGAACGGAAAGCTGTGAAGGAGGAGCAGTCCGCGCAGCAGATCGCTGGCGTCTGCGACTTGATCAGCATTGAGGCTGGAAAGCTCCAGGGCGCTGTATCTTGCGGTATAGTCCGCCCCCTGTTCGGCACCCAGCACATCCAGCCGTGCCCGTGGGGCCTTGGGGTGTACGGCGGTGGCATATTTCTCAGGGTTCACTGAGCGAAGGTAATCCTTCAAATCCATAGCAGGCAGCTGCGGTTCCGCCCCCTCGGGTGCCTGCTTCACAGCATCCACCACCTTTTGGAGCACATCCACCACATCTCCCAGGCTCTCGCGTGGCAGCAGCTCATCTGAGCGATGCAGGAAGCCGCTGGCACCGGGGGCCTCAAGGTCCAGATCCACAATCAAGACATGCCTGCCCCGAGCGTGCAGGTAGTAGGCCATGTTTAGCAGCGCCATGCTGCGGCCCACGCCACCCTTGTAGCTGTAGAAGGTGAAAATGCGCGGCTGAAAGCTCATGCAGCGGCGGCGGCAGGACTAGGAAAGCGGGTTGGCCTTATGGCCATCTGACGCATGACGATTGCGCCTCTGGATGAAACATAGGTGATTGCGCTTTCCGTTGATAGAATTTGAGAAAGGGGCACCTCAACGCTCATTACCTCGACTGCCACGCCATTTATTCCTGCACCCCCCACACGCTCCCTCACCAACTGGTCAAACTCAGCCGGTTTCACGATCTTCCCGGCCAGCTCCCGGGTGAACTCATAATAGGACTGGTCCGCCAGCTTGAACTCCGTCACGCCACGGATGATGAGGGGATCGAGCTTTCCGGGATCGACCGAGCGGGCCACGGCGGCGTGGCGGGCGGCGGCTTCAAAGTCCTTGGCTGCCAGCTTGGTCTCCGCCAGGCTCAGGTGCTCCGCATACAGCTTTTCGAAGGTTTTTTTGACCTCAGCTTTGGGCGCATAGGCCACCACGCCCTCCGGGCTGACCCAGAGATCATGATGAGGCTTTGCCGGAAGGGGCGGGTCCAGCCGGGTGAGCTTTTCTTTGGCCAGGAACTCCTCAAACTCGGCCTGATCGCCCTGATGGGCTTTCCAGACCTCCGTGCCCTGAAGGGTGTAAGGCGGGAAAAGGACCAAGTCTGCACCCCGCACGCGAAACACCGGGTGCAGCACACGCGGAAGCGTCGGCGTGGCCAGCGTGCTGGCGTAGCCGATGATCTCCAGCGTGGAGAGGTCAAAGGTTTCTGTCGTCATGAGAGGAGATGTTCTTGGATGAAGTTAATGCAGGCTGCGCGCAATGCACCAGAAGAATCGGCACCCGGCTCGGGCTGGAAGGTCTCGATCCTGACCCCGGCGCGGCGCAGGGGGGCCAGTTCGCGGGGCTCAAACCCGGTACGAACAAACACCGCATGCAGATGCGGGGGGCTGAGTGGTACGCTCCTGGGGAGGCGCACCTCAAAGGTGGCCGCCCGCCGGTCCCCGCCCACCAGCCCAAACGGATGCCCTCGCACGAACCCGCATTCACATTTAAACTCGTCCGGGGACTCCAGGTAGATGCCGCAGGCGCGGGAATAGTCCGTGATCACCCGGCTCAGCAGCTCTCGATAGCCCGAGACGGGCAGCTCGTGATCGCGCACGAAACCGACTCTGCCGGGTATGTCTTGTGCATAACTCGCTGGCGGGTTGACGTTGCTGACCTTGCTCACCAGCGCGCCAGAATCGAAGGGCGTGGAGACTCCGTCTCTCTGGTGGCCTTCCTCAAGAGCAGGCAGGAAAAGAAAGCCGCAGTCGGTGTAAGGGTAGCCGAACGCGCCGAGATAGAAAAAGACATCGTCCGCCGTGCCGAGAGTGGCCTCAGCGCTGTCTGGGCGTGGATTGACCGCCATCTGCGAGAGCAAGGCTCCTGAGCCGAGAATCTTGCCCATGGCGCCCTCTGGCGCGGCATGGCTCAGCGGCAGCTTCTGCGCCATCGTGCTCGAAGCGTGCGCCCGGGCCGCGCCACACACGCAATGGGCGGAGTGCGCGTCACACAGACGAGCGAGGTTTTGTTGGCGCTGGGCGAGGTTGGCGGCGGGCATGCGGTGAGGGTGAGACGATTTTCCGTGGTGGGTTAAGTGCGTCAAATGCAATTGCTAGGATTGTGAAACGGATTTCTTAAGGGCGGTGCGGGTTTGATTTTTAAGCCCATGCCTGCGTGCATGGACTTATGCCTGGCGCGAATGGGGCGCGAAAGGTCTTCAGTTAAGAGCCTTGATCGTGGACGGAGAAAGCGGGGGGGCGGGACGCCGCTGCCGTCGGTCCTGGGAGCGCCGACATTTTGTCGGCCTCTGGGCGGACGTCCCTGATGCCTCGCTCCACCCAGAAAGGGATGAGTTGCTTGTGCCTCAGCGGTGGTAATAGTGGTATTTCATACCTCAAACAGTCAGGAGATGCTGGAATGAAGCATTATTTCACCTTATCGCTTGACTCCTGAAATCCGGGGCCAAGGCTTTCTCACATGCACTGCCTGACCACAGCATGCGCCGCGCGGCACCACCGCAGGGCGGGGTGGCCGGGCGGGTGAGCCGCTTCCGACGTTCTTTTTTTACCCCCGCACACACACAGCCCCGTCCGCAGCCCGTGGCGCATGCCGCGCAGGGCCGCAACGCCACCGCCAGCCAGCCGCAGCCGCAACGACCCCTTTCCGCAGAGAGCCCGAGAATCACGCTACCACAAACAACCACACACTGCCATGACCGACCCCGCCGCCCCGCACGCCAGCCCAGCCGCAGACTCCGCCGCCGCAGAGGCGGGGGCCGTGCTGCAAAGCCTCTCCGAGTCAGACGCCAGCGCGGTGCTGGAGAGCCTCTCCGGCTCCGGCGGCGCTGGCGCTGGTGATGGCCGCACGGCCCCGGACGCTGCGGTCCCCGGACTCGGCTCGCTGGATGAGGCGCTCGCGGGCACGGACCTCGCGCAGATGACGGATGCGCAGCTGCGCGACTTTGAGAGCGGAGACCCCCTCCGCGTGCAGGCCGCGCTGGCCGCCGTGCAGCAGCCCGCCGCACTGGCCGAGGGCGAGGCCGACACCGGCGCTGCGGAGGACAGCGGCGGTCTCTCCGCCACCGCAGCCCCCTCGCGCATCTCCATCAAGGCGCTCAAGCCCGAAGACCGCGCACGCACCGTGCAGGCGCTGGACCTCATCCGCGCCGGGCACAGCCCCGCCGCGGCCTTTGCGCAGGTCTTTGGCCACCCCGCCGCCAGCGCCGAGGGCGAGGCCGCCGGCTACGCCCCCGGCAGCGAGTTTGACGCCGCCGCCGAGGCCGCAGATCCCTACGGCGCAGACGCCCCCACGGCGCAGCCCCACAGCACCGCGCCCCAGGTGGCGGAGCTGCAGCAGCACCTCGGCCACCTGCAGCAGCAGTACCTCCAGGCCAAGGCCTCCTACGACCCCGCCGCCACCGATCTCCTGGAGCAGATCACCGACGTCAAGATGGACCTCCGCGAGGCGCAGCGCGAGGCCGCCACCGTGGGCCGCGCCTGGCAGGGCCGCCAGGCTGAAAGCCACGCCCGCGCCCTGCAGATGTATGCACCCCTCATCGCCGACGACGGCTGCGGCTTCGTTTCACACTGCGACGATGAAATTTTGCTTGCAGAGGCAAAAAGCGACCCAATCCTGAATCATCCTGACTGGCCTGAGAAGATCGGACGGCGGGTGCTCGACAAGTTCTTTGCAGGAGCCGCGGCGCACAGCCCGGGCCATGCGGAGGGCGCGTCACTCATACCGCCCGCACCGCGGCACACGCTGCGGCTGCCCGGCTCACCTGTCGGCCCCGGATTCTCCGCCGGCGCGCTGTCTCCCCAGACGGCCATGGCGGAGATCGACAAGCTGACACCCGAGCAGCAGGACGCCTTCATCCACAGCCTCGACCGGCTCACCTCCGCCAAAGCGCGGCGCTAGCCCGGCCCCCGCGGCTCGCAGATGCCAGCCCCTGATGCCCGATACCATGAAATAGCATAAACAAGCATACAGCAAGGCGCACGGGGCGCGCACACGCCCGCCCCCGCACCGAAACACACCCACACTCAGCCAGAAAGACACACATACCATGAGCGAATATCACGCCGAATCCGTCGTCTCCACACTCGCCGCCGCCGTCGCGGCAGATCCCTCCGTCGTCGCAAAGGTCTACTCCCAGCAGCTGCGCAAAGGCGCGCGCTCGGTGGACGACTTTGCCATGTTTGAGGGCGCGGAGGGCTCCGGAAAGCCCTTCATCGTCCGCAAGGACATCGCCTCCGCGCATGCGGGGGACGAGGTCAAATTCACCGTCATGAGCCAGCCGCGCGGCCCCGGTGCGCGTGGCGAGCAGCCCCTGCGCGGCAATGAGTCCAGCGTGGACTTCAAGACCTTTGGCTGCGTGGTGGACTTCTGGCGCGACGCCTTCAAGTTCACCAAAAAGCAGCTCAAGTTCATGGCCGGGGGCGGCGGGGTGAAGTCCGCCGTGCTCCTCGCCCTGCGTGAAAAGCTCGGCCGCCGCCGCATGAACGACATGAAGATGGCGCTCAAGCTCCAGGGCGTGGGCAACACCATCTACCCCAATGCGCGCAAGACCTTTGCCAGCCTCAATGCGCTGGACACCCTGACGCCCTCCGGCATCACCAATGCCATCCCGCAGTGGCGCCGTCTCGGCGGCCGCAGCATCGTCGTCACCAGCAGGCACGGCAGCCCCGTTTACAAGCCCATGGTGTACATCCCGGACGCCGCCATCGCCAGCATCAAAAACTCCAGCAGCTACGAGCAGGCCGCCATGCACGGCGGCGCGCGCAGCAATGAGGAAAACCCGCTCTTCTCCGGCAAGCTGCTGGACTGGAACGGCGTGGGCCTCTTTGAGCACGCCTCCGTGGACCCGGAGAATGACCAGTGCGCCGACCCCCTGGCCCCGCGCGCCATCCTGGGCATGGGCTTTGGTGTGGACTCCCCCGCGGCCGACTGCGTGCTCCGCAGCGACTCGACGGCCACCCCCGCCAAGACCGACCTCAAAACGCCCTACATGGCGTGGATGGGCGGCTACGCCTACGAGTGGTATGAGGGCCAGTCCCACAGCACCGCCACCACCGCGCCCGGAGGCGTCGCGTGGACGGCGTTTTACAGCAGCATCACCAGCGCCACGTATTACGCGTGGGTGCTCAATCCCGACGGCTCCGTCGGCTTTGTGAGCTGGGTGGGCTCGGACAACAACGGCAACCAGATCAAGCTCACGCACATCCTGAACCCCGACAACACCGCCGACGCCTCCGGCCTCGGAGTCGCCACCCTGGGCAACCTCGTCGCCACCGGAGACAACTGGGGGCTCAACACCGCCGGCACCGACTACGCGCGCCTGCCGGGCGGTGCGGGCTCTGGCTCAAACTGCTCCCCCGACTTCGTCTGGACCTCGCAGTTTGACGCCGGAGCCTACATCATCCCCTGCAATGCCAACGGCGCCGTGGACATGTGCAGCCTCATCCTCGGCCAGGACACCGCCGTGCGCGCCTACGTGGGGGACGACCTCCTCGTCGGCGACAAGGACGACTACTCCTTCGTCGATGGCGGCGGCTACGAGACCATCTTTGGCCAGGCCCCGTGCATCCGCACGGACGGCAAGACCAGCGGCTACTCCCTGCTGCGCCACGCCGGCCAGCACCCCGGCCTGGAGGTCCCCACCCTGAGCGCATAACCCCGCAAACCACGGCCCGCGCGCTGCCCTGAATCCGGGGCGCCGCGCGGGCCACCCACCACCCGCAGAAACACCCGCGGCAGCAGCCTGCCACATGCTGCCATAAAGAGAGAGACACCCAGCAAAGCATCCCATAGCCCCCCCTCGCCTGTCCCGGAGCACGCAGCCGCCGCCGGGGCAGGGGAGGGGGGGAGGGGCAGAAAAAAAGGACCCGGCGCAGGCAGAGAGGAAACGAAAGCTATCATCAAATACCCAAAGATACCAGACACCCGCGCCCCGTCCCCGTTTTCACCCCTCCCCACCACACCGCACCACACCGCACCCGCCACAGCAGCCCTGTTCACTTTTTTCCACGCCATGAAGCCCGCCACCCAGACCTGCCCCTCGCTCGCCATCGTCCAAAAGCTCCCCGCACGCGTGGACTCCGCGCTGCTGTGCAGGCACCGCCGTGCGGATGAGCCGCTCGTGGTGGTCAAGCTCGTCGGCGTGGGAAACGCCGCCCCGTATGACTTTCACGACAAAGGCACGCGCTCCTACATCTTCCGCCATGAGTCGCAGCAGGAGGGGCACATCCTGCGCGTGCCGCTGCACCTCTGGCAGGCCGGCGGCGGCCGCCTCGCGCACGAGCTCATGGACCAGCGCCGCCTCCCGCACGCCATCGTCGTGCTGCTGGAGCCCGCCCCTCCCGCCACCGCCGCGGCGCAGACCCCTCCCCGCCAGACGGGCGCAACGGACACGAGCACACACACCCGAAACGTGGTTGGGCCGGGTGCAGAGCCGACCGTTGCGCCCACCCCGGGCGGCACCTGCGGCGCTCCTGGAGAGAGCGCCCCGCCTGCGGCAGGCGCTGCCACGCAGCAGCCCGGGACTCAACCCCGCGAAGCTGGCGCAGCCTGTCCCCAGGCCGCCGACGTCAAAGCCCCGGAAGCCGTTTCATCCACCGCATCGGTCGCAGCCACCAGCGTGCAGGCGCTGCCGCCCTCGCTCATCGTCGGCACGCCCCTGCATGCGGCGGCGTATGCTCTGGCAGAGCCGCCCAAGCGCCTCAAGGCCCTGGCCGCGCTGCTGGGCGTGGCGGAGCAGGCGCTGCGCCAGGCCCTGACGCACGCAGACTCACGCGTGGAGCTGGCCGGCGGCGGCTGGGTGCGGCGCACGGCGTGAATGACGCGCACCCTGAAATGACGAACAGCCCAAACCCCATGACCTCCATGTCCCATACGACCTGCACGACCGATGAGCCCCTGGCTCACCAGCGCCTTGCCGCTGCGGACTGCGGAGCCCGGGAGACGAGCACGGTCCGCTGAAAACACTGCGCTGACATTTTGACCACAAATACCACAAACCACCATAACAAAGCCCAAACCAGCACACACTCCCCATGAGCCCACCCGGAATCCACCCCCTCGGCAGCCACCTTCTCCTCGATGTCACCCCGCAGGAGCGCACCACCGCCGCCGGTCTCGTCCTCCCCACCGCCGTGCAGGGCGCCAGCACCCGCATGGAGGCCGTCATCGTCGCACGCGGCCCCGGCTGCACGCACCCCGCGCTCGGCTGCGGCACCGCCGTCTATGTCAGCCGTTACACCAGCGGCGAGCTCCAGCGCAGCGGCCGCACCTACCGCCTCGCGCAGGAGGCAGACATCATCGCCACCCTCGACACCCCCGGCCACAGCCCGGCCGCCACCCCCAGCCCCCCCACACAGCCATGACTGTACGCGAAACCATCGCCGCCATGCTCAGCTACCTGCGCACCGAGCAGCGCGCCATCCCCTACGCCGGCGGCCCCGACTTTGAAGACCCGCTGCCAGACGCGCTCGCCGCGTGCAATGCCGCCCTGCAGCAGATGGCCGCGCTCGGCCCCCTGTTTGCCGCCAAGCAGCAGCGCAGCGCCTACTTTCGCGCCCCCGCGCCCGTCGCCGTCAGCGGCCTCAGCCACGGCGCGTACAGCGTCACCGGCAGCTTTCCCGCGTGGGCCGCCGGCTGCTGGGTGGACCTCCCCGGAGACCCCGCCATGAACCGCATCCTCACCCTCAGCGGCAGCACCGCCACGCTGCAGTTTCCCCACCTCTCCAGCACCACCAGCGGCACCGCCACCGTGCATGTGGACACCGTCGAGCTCGACCCCGACATCATCACCGTGCTCGAGCCCGTGCGCTTTCGCGGCAGCCGCCGCAGCCTTGCCGCCGCCAGCAGCCGCGAAGAACTCGCCGGCAGCAGTTGCGGAGAGCCCCGCTACTTCATCGAGTCCGCCATCACCCGCGACACCGTGCGCCTCCGCATGATGATCTCCGGCTACGTCAGCACCGACACCGTGCTGGAGTTTCAGGCCCGCACCGCCCCGCGCACCCTCACGCGGGCCGATGTGTACAATGACGACCCCGCTCACACCGACCCCGGCGTGGCGCTCCCCGTGCCCGCCAATTTTGTCGAGTCCATCTTCCTCCCCCTCGCGCTCGACGCCTTTTTTGCCAAGCCCACCATCACCAACTACGACATCCCCAGCCTGCGCAACCAGGACGCCCCCGCCCTCATCCGCCAGCAGGCGCAGACCGCCCTCGTCCTGCTCGAGCGCATGCGCCCCCAGGGCCGCAAACCCACGGGACTCTGGCCCGCATGGTCGGCGGGTAGGTATTAGGTAATGTTGTAAAACACCAGATAAATACACGATGCGATAAAAACGGGTCTGAAGGTGGAGGCACGATCCGACGGAGGGGGATCATCTTGATCCCCCCACCTGCAGCGTGTTCGTGGATGTGCGAGGGCGCTGGAGGATGAGGGAGCTCGGCTTTGCGAAGGCACGAGAATGCAGGGCGATGCGGGAGCCTGTGGGATCGGGACGATCCCACTCCGCCTGAGGCTTCGCCGCAGAAACGGAGGGGGATCATCTTGATCCCCCCACCTGCAACGTGTTCGTGGATCTGCGAGGGCGCTGGAGGATGAGGGAGCTCGGCTTTGCGAAGGCACGAGAATGCAGGGCGATGCGGGAGCGTGTGGGATCGGGACGATCCCACTCCGCCGGAGGCTTCGCCGCAGAAACGGAGGGGGATCATCTTGATCCCCCCACCTGCAGCGTGTTCGTGGATCTGCGAGGGCGCTGGAGGATGAGGGAGGCTCGGCTTTGCGAAGGCACGAGAATGCAGGGCGATGCGGGAGCCTGTGGGATCGGGACGATCCCACTCCGCCGGAGCGCTGGCTGGCCGCATGGAATGCTGGCTTTCACCCATGAGACCCGTTTTCAGCTGTGCGTGGTATCAAGCACACGTCTGGCACGCAATGCGGCTCGGCCGGGCATTTCAGGTGCAGGATTCCCGTGGAAGAGCCTAAGAAAAGATCAAAACGACTTGGACGTGAAATAATTTAGGATATAGGGATTCGGCCTGCCCAGGCTCCCTGCGGGCCCGGGCAGCGGATGTGTTTCATGCTTTCATCAGCCTCTGCCCCCCCCCCTCACGCATACAATGAGTTTAAATTTGGATGAATTGTTCTGGGAAGACCTGCTCGCTTTTATTGAGGAGGGGAAAGTCATCCCCGTCATCGGTCAGGGGATCGTGACGTTTGGGCCGGAGGACGAGCCTTTCTACCCGTGGCTGGCAGAACGGCTGGCGGAGAAACTCTCCATCCCGCAGTCAGAGCTGGACCAGCCGCCGAGCCTGAACCGTGTGGCCACGGCTTTTCACCTGCGGGGCAAGGACCAGCCGAATCTGCTCTACACGCGCTTGTTCAACATCTTGAAAAAAGAGTGCCCTGAGCCGGGCCCCCTGCTGCGCTCGCTGGCGCAGATCGATGCCTTCAAGCTCTTTCTGAGCACTGCGGTGGACCCGCTGCTGGAGAATGCCCTGAACCTGGAGCGCTACGGCGGTGAGCCGTGCACGGAGGCGGTGTCCTACAGCGAGGGGCTGGACCGGAAGGACATGCCGGCACGCATGCGCGACCTCAACGGCGCGCTGGTGTACCACCTGTTTGGCAAGGCCTCGCCGCAGCCGGAGTTTGTACTGTGGGAGGCGGACATGCTGGAGACGGTGATCGACCTGCACGACCAGTTCAAGCGCACGGGGACGGTGGACAATCTCTCGCGCGACCTCAAGGCGCACGGCCTGCTGCTGCTGGGGCTGAGCTTTTCAGACTGGCTTGTGCGGCTCTTTCTGCGCATCACGCAGCAGGAAAAGCTCTCGCTGCGGGTGCACCCCGCCTACCTGGCCGACAGCCCGGACAAGATGCTGCCGAGCGACATGGTGATGTTTTTCGGGGCGGTGACGCGCAGTGTGCACGTGGTGCGCTGCTGCCCGAAGGAGTTCACCCGGGAGCTTTCGCGCCGGTGGCTTTTGGAGCACCCCCGGGATGCCAGCCAGCCGCCGGCAGCGCTGAAGCCCATCCCCCAGGAGATGCCGAAGGGGGCGGTGTTTGTGAGCTATGCCCGGGAGGACGAGGACGCGGTGAGGCGCCTGATCGGCGGCCTGCAGGAGGCGGGCTGCACCGTGTGGTATGACCGCGAGCGCCTGAAGCCGGGGGCCTACTGGCCGAGCGAGCTGGAGGACGAGGTGAAGAACCGCTGCGGGCTGTTTGTCTCCGTGGTCTCCCGCACGACGGAGAGCAGCCCGGAGGGCTACTACCACCGCGAGCGCAACTGGGCGGCGGAGCGCTACGACGGCTTTTCCCAGGGGCATGCGGCGGATGAGTTTTACATCCCGGTGGTGATCGACGAGTCGCCGCTGGCCACGCAGAACGAGCCGCGGGTGTTTGCCAGGGTGCAGTGCACGCGCCTGAAAAACGGCGCCGCGACCGATGAATTTGCCCGCCATGTCTTTGCGCTGCAGCAGAAGCGCCAGCAACACCTCGCCGCCTCATGAACCCCACGCCCGCAAGCTCTGAAGTGACCCCGGACTCCCCGTGGCTCGGACTACGCTCCTACGGTGAGGGGGATGCCGCGCATTTCTTTGGCCGTGAAAAGGAGCTGGCAGACCTGCGGGAGCGGGTGCTGCACAAGCCGCTGACCATCCTCTTTGGCCAGTCCGGCTGGGGCAAGACCTCGCTGCTGCAGGCGGGCCTGGTGCCGCAGCTGCGCAAGGACGGCTTTCTGCCCGTGATCATACGCCTGGTGCACGATGAGGGCGCGGGCTCGCTGGAGGCGCAGGTCATCGGCGCCCTGGCCAAGGCCCTGCACGCCGCCGGCTGCACAAAGGCCGCAGCAGACGTCTCCGCCACGCTGGCGCAGGGCGGCACGGCCAGCCTGTGGCTGCTGCTGCACGACCCCGTCTTTGGCCTCACGGGCGCGGACGGCGGCGTCCCGCAGCCGGTGTTCATCTTTGACCAGTTTGAGGAAATGTTCACCCTGGGGGACAAGCCGGAGCGCCGGGCGGCCACGCTGGCCTTCCGCGATGTGCTGGCCTCGCTGGTGGAAAACCGCCCAAACGCGGCGGTGCGCCAGATCATCGCCCAGGACGAGGAGCTGGCGGACAGGGTCCACTACCAGGCGCGCAGCTACCGCGTGCTGATGGCGCTGCGCTACGATTTCCTGCACCTGCTGGAGCGCTGGCGCAAGCAGATGCCCTCCCTGATGGACAACCGCATGGAGCTGCGCCTGCTGGCCGGACCGCAGGCGTTTGAGGCCGTGGTCAGGCCCGGCCAGAAGCGGCCGGGCCAGCCGCCCATCATCCCGGACGAGGTGGGCCGCGCCATCGTGCGCTTTGTGGCCGGGGTGGCGCCGGATGTGCCGCTGGGAGAGATCGACGCCGTGCCGCCGCTGCTCTCGCTCATCTGCTCGGAGCTGAACTCGCAGCGCCAGGCGCTGGGGCTGGAGCAGATCAGCCAGTCGCAGTTTGAGGGCAGCGGGGCGGAGATCCTGAACAGCTTTTACGAGCGCAGCTTTGACCCCGCCACGTACGGGGCCGCACTGGAGGCGGTGCCGCTGGGCGGCGCCACGCTGCAGGCGCTGCGCCGGCTCATCGAGGACCGCCTGCTGTCCGCCGAGGGCTTCCGCGAAAGCATCGCCTTTGACACGATGCTGTGGGAGCTCTCCGGCAAGGCGGACGCGGACACGGCGAAGAAGGTGCTGGCCCTGCTGGTGGAGCGCCGGCTGCTCTCCGTGGACGAGCGCGGCGGCGTGCAGCGCCTGGAGCTGACGCACGACGTGCTCACCCGCGTGGCCCGCGCCAGCCGCGAGGCACGCAAGGAAAAGGAGGCGCTGGAAAAGGCGCGGCTGGACCAGGAGCACGCGGAGGCGGAAAAGCAGAAGGCGCTGGCGGAAAAAAACCGCCTGCGAAAGTTTGCCCTGGCCGCCGCGGCCTGCGCCATCGCCGCCATCATCGCCGCAGTGTTTGGGTGGGTGGGCATGCAGCGCGCCCGCGAGGCCGCCGCAGAGGCCCGCCGCCAGGAGGCGGAGGCCAACACCCAGCGCGAACAGGCACGCCGCCAGGAGGAGGTGGCACGCAGGCAGGAGGCGGAGGCCAAACGCCAGCAGGCGGAGGCGAATGCCGGCTTTGATGCCGCGCGGGATGCCACGGACAAGATGGTGGCCAAGCTGGCGGGAGAAGATTTTGCCTTTGTCCCCGGGATACAGCCCTTCCGTGAAGAGTCGGCACGGAAGGCCATTGAGCTGTATCAGTACCTGGCCTCGCGGCGTCCGGATGATCAGTCCATCCAGATCGGCCTGCTGAGAATGGAGGCCGCGCGCGCGAACATTCTCAGCCAGATTGGTACCGTGGAGGAGGCCAAGACGGCGTACGAAACGCTGGTGCCCAGGCTTCGGAAGGCGCAAAGCCTGTACTCTTCACCCGACTTCAGCGTCCTCCTGGCAAACACCTTCATCGATTATGATGTTTTCATCGACGACAATGGATTTCCCGATGATGAGTCTCTTTTGAAGGATGCGCTGAAGGCCATCGAACCGCTGGCGACTGAAAAGCACGACCCCAGAGCCGGATTGGTGCTGGTTCGAGCTTACAACATCGTAGGCCTCCACACCTCGGTTCGTGAGGAAAAGATGAAGTACTACACGCGTGCACGTGACTGGGGCAAAGAGTTTCTCAGCAAACGAGAACCCGATGCCGCGCTGCTGGACCGCTTTTCTGCCGCCACACACAATCTGGGGCGGCAGCTCCAAATCAGCGAATCTCTGGAGGATCAAAAGAAAGGCCTCGAACTCATGACGCAGGCCGATGAACTCCAAAAAAAGGCGCTCGCTCTACAGCCGGACTCTCCACGACTTCTCAGCAATGCGGCGATTGGGTTGCAACAGAGAGCCGAACTCCAGGCCAAACTGGGCAACTTTGACGAGGCAGGAAAGCTGTATGAACAGGCCACCGCCACCTATCGCCTCACAGCCTCGGCCAATCCACGGGTCACCCTATACCGCGCCTGGCTGGCGGATGGGCTTAAAAATCATGGCGTCTTTCTCAGCCGAAGACAGGACTATGTGAAAGCGAAGCAACTGTACTCCGAGGGCATCTCGCTGCTCGAAGAGCTGGTAAAACTGCGTGAAGACCGTCCGTTGTATGGGCAGTGGCTGCTCAGCCTTCTAAACCAGCTTGCGGACTTTGAGCAAGGCGGCAAAGGCACAGGAGCGGCCGCAAAAAACACTGCCAACCCAGCATTGGCCCACCAGATTCGCGAGCGTGGGATCATGGCCGGAAAAAAGTTTGTGGAAAAATACCCTCAGCACATGGGACTGCGGGATGAACTGGGCCTCCTGCTTTCCAAACAAGCAAATTTTGAACCGATAAGAGATGACAAAGCCAAAGCCGCCCCCCTGTTGAAGGAAGCTATTGGCGTGTTAAAACAGGGCTTTGCAGCATCGCCAAAACTAGTTACCGATTACTATGTATCTAACATCATACAATGGACAGTCACCCATGACGATGCGCTAATTGAACTGGCCAAGACGGAGAAAAATCCCGCACCTCTTGTTGAGACGCGCATCGCCTACCTGGATGGGGCACTGTCATATGTCGCGCATTGCAACAGCACGAATTCAAAACAAACGCTGCTGGATTTGGCACAACGGCGAGCGAACCTTTATCTCGATGAGAACAAGCCTGACAAGGCGATGGAGCTCCAGTTGCGGATGGTCGAGCTGTGTGAAAAATCATATCTGGAGAAACCCTACCTTTACTACCTTCGCCAATCCTTCGCCAACCTGCTCAGGAGCATGGCGAGGTCCTATCAGCAGCTGGGAAATCGGGAGGCCGAGCTGCGCCTGTGGCAGCGATGGCTGAAGGAACTGGCCATTCCTCATTACGGATTCAAGGAGCCAGAACTGCTCGATCCTGCTTTGGAACCTACTGATGAAAATCTGGCCAAATTGCGCTCGGCAAAAGACAGGCTGCCCAAATTAAAGATGTTTATCATCCCCTGCGAGGTGAATGGCGTCATGATTCCTGTTCAGTTTTACATCAACAATGCGGTTCCAGAAAAGGACGCCGACCCCATTGCTGACCAGGCACGGTGGATTAAAGAAGAAAGAGGTGTGGAGGTTCCGGCCGATGTGCGTGACTCTCTTCGCAAGCTGGCTGCCATCGCCCATGAAAACAATGTGGGGTTTGCAGACCTGTGCACTTATGCGCTGAACTATCCCACAGATAACAAGGACAAGAAGGATGAAAAACCATCCGGCACTGGCACAAAAAAGGCCACTCAACCACGTATGATCGAACCCAAGGGGGATGAAAAACCATCAGCTTCTGTCACAAAAAAGGCAGCTTCGCCAATAATCCTCAAAGCTAAGAAGAAAGCAGGACCACCCGCTGTTGCCGGAGAAAAGGCCGCATCTGACCTCCCTAAATTGCCGGACTCCCTTTCATTCGACGCCGAAATGGCCAGGCTCAAAGCAGCACGCGCTGAGCTGGCGAAAGCTCCTTCAGACGCGCTGAGGTTCGAGCTGGCCAGCCAGCTGGGTAACAGCGCGTTTGAGGCTGTGTTTCAGAAGAGGTACAAGGATGCGGTGGCCTGGAGCCGGGAGGCTCTGGACCTGATCGCTGCCTGCAAAGCTGACCACGATCCCAAGAGGCGCGCAGACATGGTCTTCATCTATGGCAACCTGGCCCATGCGCTGCTTTTCCAGGGCCAATACGAGGAGGCGATCAAGATGTACAAGGACCACTGGGATGCTCCGATGCTCGGACGCATTTTCAAAGATGGGGTGGCCGAGGACTTTGCCATGCTGGAGAAGGCGGGCATCGGCAGGGAGGAAATGGCGAGGGCGCGGAAGGATCTGGGGCTGCCCGCGGCGGCGGCTCCCGCCCCTGCGAAGGGCTCGCCGCAGTAGGCCATGACTGCGGCCTGCGTGCACCGCTCCGCCGCACCCACTGCCTCCGCATGATGTGCCCCTGAAAAGGGCGGCCTGCACGCACCACGCTCTGGCGTTTCTGCATGGGTGCCGGGCGCTGCCGCCACTGTTTATACCATGCACAGCTGAAAACGGGTCTCAGGGGTGAAAGCCAGCATTCCATGCGGCCAGCCAGCGCACCGGAGGAGTGGGATCGTCCCGATCCCACACGCTCACGCATCGCCCAGCGCCCTCGCAGATCCACGAACACGCTGCAGGTGGGGGGATCAAGATGATCCCCCTCCGTCGCTGCGGCGAAGGCTCTGGCGGAGTGGGATCGTCCCGATCCCACACGTTCCCGCATCGCCCTGCGCTCTCGCACATCCACGAACACGCTGCAGGTGGGGGGATCAAGATGATCCCCCTCCGTCTCTGCGGCGAAGGCTCCGGCGGAGTGGGATCGTCCCGATCCCACACGTTCCCGCATCGCCCAGCGCCCTCGCAGATCCACGAACACGCTGCAGGTGGGGGGATCAAGATGATCCCCCTCCGTCGCTGCGGCGAAGCCTCCGGCGGAGTGGGATCGTCCCGATCCCACACGCTCACGCATCGCCCAACGCCCTCGCAGATCCACGAACACGCCGCAGGTGGGGGGATCAAGATGATCCCCCTCCGTCTCTGCGGCGAAGCCTCTGGCGGAGAGGGATCGTCCCGATCCCACACGCTCCCGCATCGCCCTGCGCCTTCGCACATCCGCGAACACGCTGCAGGTGGGGGGATCAAGATGATCCCCCTCCGTCTCTGCGGCGAAGCCTCAGGCGGAGTGGGATCGTCCCGATCCCACACGTTCCCGCATCGCCCTGCGCTCTCGCACATCCACGAACACGCTGCAGGTGGGGGGATCAAGATGATCCCCCTCCGTCGCTGCGGCGAAGCCTCCGGCGGAGTGGGATCGTCCCGATCCCATACGTTCCCGTAGTGCCCTGCGCCCTCGCACATCCGCGAACACGCCGCAGGTGCGGGGATCAAGATGATCCCCCTCCGTCGCTGCGGCGAAGCCTCCGGAGGAGTGGGATCGTCCCGATCCCACACGCTCCCGCATCGCCCTGCGCCTTCGCACATCCACGAACACGCCGCAGGTGGGGGGATCAAGATGATCCCCCTCCGTCTCTGCGGCGAAGCCTCTGGCGGAGAGGGATCGTCCCGATCCCACACGCTCCCGCATCGCCCTGCGCCTTCGCAGATCCACGAACACGCCGCAGGTGGGGGGATCAAGATGATCCCCCTCCGTCGCTGCGGCGAAGCCTCCGGCGGAGTGGGATCGTCCCGATCCCACACGTTCCCGCATCGCACAGCGCTCTCGCAGATCCACAAACACGCTGCAGGTGGGGGGATCAAGATGATCCCCCTCCGTCGCTGCGGCGAAGGCTCCGGCGGAGTGGGATCGTCCCGATCCCACACGTTCCCGCATCGCACAGCGCTCTCGCAGATCCACGAACACGCTGCAGGTGGGGGGATCAAGATGATCCCCCTCCGTCGGATCGTGCCTCCACCTTCAGACCCGTTTTCATCGCATCGTGGTATTACTTCAGCGCAGGCACAGCCCTATCCCTCATCAATGCGAGATCCCCTTCGCGGCGGCGTACCAGCCCACGAGTTCGTCGAGCAGGAGCTCCTCCGTGCGGCGGACGAAGCGGCGCACGGAGGCCTCGGTGCGCAGGTGGGGCAGCAGGTCGCGTGCGCCCCGGAGGCGCTCCTGCATCTCCGGGTACACCTGCGCGCGGCGTTTCATGTCGGTGACGGTCTGCAGCGAGGCCAGCACCCCGGCCGCCAGGGGCAGCGCGATGGGCAGCAGCGTGAAGAGCAGGCTGCTCAGAAAGGTGCTCTCCGGCGCCTCGCTCAGCAGGGAGACCTCCCATTTGCGAAACAGCGCCAGCGCCGCAAACACCACCGCCAGCGTGGCCGTGGCCGGGGCGGCGTAATGCGCCAGCGGGTGCCACCAGTGCTTGTGGTGCGGGTCTTTCCTGTCGAAATGCTCCAGCTGGTTTTGGATGCGTTTTTCCAGATACACTGCGCGGGATTTTTCAAACTTCTGCTCAGGGGTGTCTCCGGGCCCGCCCGGCTGTGACCTGGGGTCACGCCACACCGTGAGCCCCACCGAGAGGCAAAAGCGCCGCCACGCCGGCAGCACCTCGCGGCACACGGGAAAGAGCGGGTCCAGCAGCCGCCCGGCGTCCACCAGCCCGCGCACCAGCTCCGTGGCCAGCCGCAGCTCCAGCCAGCGCGCCTGCGCACGCTTCCAGCGCGACCACAGCATGAGGGTGATGGCCGCGCTCACCAGCGCCAGCTCGATGGCGGCGAGAAACGGCGGCAGCCACTTCACCTGATGCGACTGCATGCCTGCCGAGATGGCGGCGGTCAGAGACGCCGTGAAATGCAGCGCGCTGCTGCACAGCAGGCCCCGGCGCAGCTTTGCCGCCCAGTCGATGGCCTGGTAGTCGGTGAAGTCCATGAGGCTCTGCACAGAGTCCAGCGTCAGCTCCGGCCGCTTCTCCGCCTCGGCGGCGCGCTGCAGCGCACGCAGCTCCTGCAGCCCCGCATCCTGCACGTCGGCAAAGCCCTCCGTGCTGCCGCTCACCACTCCCGTATGCAGGTGGATCACCCGCACCGGCTTGGGCAGCCACGCCATTCCCTGGGCAAAGAGCCCCTGCTTCACGTGGGGCAGCACCTCGCTGCCGGCCACCTGCATCACATCCCGGGTGCCGCCGCGTCCGGGAGCGAGCGTGCCGTTCTTCGCAGCCAGATGCAGCGCCTCCGCCTCCGCGCCATCCCACACGGCGAGCAGCGCGTCCGAGGCATGCGCGATCTCCAGGCCCAGGTCGTAGTAGCACTCGTTTCGCAGGTGGGAGCCTCCTGCCACGCGAAAGGTCGCCCCTCTGCTGCCGGCATCGGCCTGCTGGATGAAATGCCGCGCCGCCTGCAGGTCACCACTCAGGTCCGCGCCTTCGAAATCCTGCTCATAGAGGCTCTGCGGCATCGGCAGGATCACATGCACCGCCATGCCCAGAGACTCCGCCTCCTGCGCCGCGATGATGTCCGCCCCGGCCGCCACGCCGCACAGCAGCTCCGCGCGCCCGCCCTGCTGCTGCGCCAGCGTCTTGAGCTGCAGCAGCTCCGCCCGCACCTGCGGCCGTATCTTTTCCAGGTCCGCCCGTGTGCGGCCCCGCGCCGGGTCTGGCCGGTGCCCGGTAAAGCCGATGATCCAGACTGGGTCGATGATGGAACGTGGAGAGGACGTCATGGCACTCTGCGCGCTAGTAGGGGGGCTGGCACGGATGGTCAAGCATGGAAAAACATCGCCTCAAAGCACGGCCCCGCCTCTGGGCCGCCGCAGAAGCCCGGGCTGCCTGCCGAAAGCATGGGCGCTTGGGTTTGGGGGGCAGCTCCATCAAGTGCCAAACGTCACGTTACCTCACCACCTCGATCTCCCTCACCGCCTCCGGCCTGTGCGGCTTTGGCCTGGGGTCGTGCCAGCGCTCACGCGGGGCGGGGGACTTCGCATGGAGCCAGTGGCCCAGGCGCAGGCGCAGCGCGGTCAGGGAGGCGTGCGTCTCGGGGGGAAAGGCGGCCTTGCCGGCGTCGTCCTCGTTTTTCTTCACCGTGACGGCGCGCATACCAGGTTCTGCCAGGAGGGCGGCGGCCACGCCCTCGCGGGACTCGCCGGAGAGCGCGGTGTAGAGGGTGAGGTACTCCACCAGCTGCTGCCCGGCGCGGAAAGTTTTGAGCCGCAGGCTGGGCAGCGGGCCGGCGGGCGTGGGGTAAAAGAGCGCCAGGTCATCCGGCTTTTGCAGCGCATCCGCCTTGCCGATGGTCTGCCACGGCACCACGCCATCCGCACCCAGCGCCCAGGCCTCCACGCACCACGCGGCATTGCTGACGCTGGGAGTGCCGAGCGCGTTGGAGGTGCCGTACATGTAAACGAGATTGCCAAAGCGCCGCGCGCGCTCGCGCACGGAGGCGCCGTAGGTGCGCAGCGCGCCGCTGACGATCTCCGCATTCACCACGCCATCCAGCAGATCGCGCTGCCACTGCGGGCGCGAGATGTCCGCACGGTGCGCCAGGTGCAGGCCGGGCTGTGCGCCTGCGCCTTTCCAAAACTCCAGGCCAAAGCGGCGCAGCGCCCAGAAGTCCTGCGTGTTGGAGGGCTCGTCAAAGATCCACGGCGCAGAGCAGCGGTCCCACCGGGGCGTTTTAAAGGAGACTTTGTTGTTCAGGTAAAACTCAAACATCGGCTCGGTCCAGCCTTTGTCACGCAGGTGCCGGGCGATGCGTGCCGCAGCCTCGCGAAACTGCTGCCAGTAGGCCTCGTCATACGCGGTCTCGATCCAGTAGCCGCCTTTGAAATACGGCTCCTGCTCCATGGGCCAGTTCTCATTGAGCATGAGGTAAAAGGCCTCGATGGGCACGCCGCTGCGGGGCAGGCCGGTGAAGGCGCTGCCGTCAAACAGCGGGCCGTAGGCCGCATCCCACGCAGTCCAGTCCCACTGGCCGTCGGGCTTGATCACGGGGCCGGCATCGATCCTGCCCGTCCAGTGGTAGGGCAGCACATTCAGCGTGGTGCGGTGCTCATGTGCCAGGCGGTAAAAGGCGCGCTCATTTCCGGGCAGGCTGTACGCATTCATCTGCGGGATGAAGGAGAGCCGGTCTGGCAGCGTGAAATCCCACACGGTGAGCGTGCATGGCAGCGACTGCGTGCCCACGGTGAGCTGGCCCGCGATGCGGCCGGGGCGTGCGTCCTTGGGCACGTGGATCTCGATGCAGGTGGGCCCGCTGGAGGCGCCGGGCACGAGGGGGTCGTAATGCTGCGCCACCTGCGGCATGGCGTAGGTCTGCACCTTCACCTGCGGCAGCGTGAGGCTGGCGCCGGCGGCGACGGTGAAGTGGATCGTTTCGCCCTTGGCGGCGAAGAAGTCGAGCGCGGGGAGGGGCTCGCCAAACTCATCGCGGCAGTCCACCGGCAGCCTGGCGGTGGCTGGCAGCGGGATGGCGGGCGGCAGCGTGGCGGGCTTGGCTGGAGCAGGTTGGGTATCTTGGGGTAGCGCAGCGGCGGGCGGTCCGTCCTCCAGCCAGAGGGTGAAGTAGGGGCGCGTGCTTTTTTTGTCGTCCTTGCTGGAGACGTAGCGGTTCAGGAAGGGGCGGTAGGTGAACTTGTCCCCCTCGCGCAGGTACTCGCTGCCCACGTCATCCATCACGGCAAAGCCGAAGCTGCGGCCCTCGATGCGCGCCTGCACGACGGCGGGGTCCACGGGTATGACCTGCCAGCCGCTGGCATCGCGTGGTGTGGGGTCCGCAAAGCCCCAGAGGGAGCCGCCGGAGCCGTTGATGACGGCGGTGATGTCCGGCTGGTCGCCGCCCCAGCGCTGCTCCCCCGTGCGCGCCCAGGTGAAGGAGCTGGCGCCGGGTATTTTCTGGTAGCCGGTGCCTGTGCCTTCGGTCCACTCCTCGGCGATGGTGGAGACCGTCATGCGCTGCAGTGCTTCCACACCCTCGCCATGCAGATGGAGCTGGGCTTTGACGACGCGCCTGCCCTTGAGCGCGCTGGCGTCGATGTCCATGAGCGCGAGCTCCTGCACCCCTTTGAACTTCATCTTGGGAGAGGCACCGTTGCTGCCCTCCACCTCCGTGGGGTAGGATGAGACCCAGGTGTCGCGCGCGATCTCGACGCGCAGAGGCTCTGCGGCGGGGGCGGCTGTGAAAGCGAGCGCCAGGGCGAGCGCGAGGCGCAGGGGAGAGCGGCGTGTGGGTGGGGAGGGCATGGCGGATGCTGGATGCTGGATGGCGCGAGGAATGATTTTGGAAAAACAGGGGATCGGGCAGGGAGTTATCAAAGGTGAGGTGTTTTGTTGCTGGAGTGGCTGGCCTGCTGGGAAAGAGAAATCCAGGCGGCGGCGTATCTCTGCACACTCCCGGCGCCTCAGGCATCCGGCAACCCGCTTCTCCCGCATGCTCAAAATCCTTGCTCCCGCTGATCACGCCAGTCCGCTCTGTGATGGGGTGTCGCGGCGGAACTTCCTCAAAATCGGCGGACTCGGATCGATCGGCCTCTCATTGCCGAAGCTGCTCGCGCTGGAGTCGCAGGCGGGCATTGGCAGCTCGCACAAGTCGGTCATTCTCATCTACCTGGTGGGCGGGCCGCCGCATCAGGACATGTTTGACCTCAAGCCAGACGCGCCGCGCGAGATCGCCGGGCCGCACAAGCCCATCGGCACCAACGTGCCGGGCATTGAGATCTGCGAGCTCTTCCCGCGCATGGCGAAGATGATGGACAAGTTCACCGTCATCCGCTCGCTGGTGGGTGCGCAGGCGGGGCATGACGCGGCGCAGTGCTACACCGGGCATGTGCCCACCGGCGTGGCTCCGCCGGGAGGATGGCCGCAGTTTGGCAGCGTCGTGGGCAGGCTCCAGGGCGCGGTGGACCCGGCGGTGCCGCCGTTTGTCAGCATGTGCTACGACTGCACGCACGGCCCCTACAATGAGCCCGGGCCCGGCATGCTGGGCTCTGCGCACAGTGCTTTTCGGCACACGGGGCCGAGCCGCGGAGATCTGACGCTGCAAGGGATCACCTATGACCGGCTGGCGGACCGCGCGCGGCTGCTTTCCAGCATCGACCGCTTTCGCCGGGACGTGGACAACAGCGGCCGCATGGAGGGCATGGACGCCTTCACCCAGCAGGCCATGGGCGTGCTGACTTCATCGAAGCTGGCGGATGCGCTCGACCTCTCCAAGGAGGACCCGCGCATCGTGGCACGTTATGGTATGGGAGACACGGTCAAGCGCATCGATGAAAACGGCGCGCCGCGCGTGCCGCAGAGCTTCCTCACCGCACGCCGTCTGGTGGAGGCCGGCGCGCGCGTGGTCACGGTGAACTACAGCAAGTGGGACTGGCACGGCGGCCCGGGCAATGACATTTTCTCCCGCGAGCGCGAGGACTTTCCCATCTTTGACCAGGGCATCACCGCGCTCATCGAAGACCTGCACCAGCGCGGCATGGACAAGGACTGCACCGTGCTCGTGTGGGGAGAGTTTGGCCGCACGCCCATCATCAGCAAGCAGGTGGGGCGCGACCACTGGCCGCGCGTGGCCATGGCGCTGCTGGCCGGCGGCGGCATGCCAAACGGCCAGGTCATCGGCTCCACGGACCGCCTGGGCGGCGAGGCCGACAGCCGCCCCGTGACCTTCCCCGAAGTCTTTGCCACGCTGTACCGGAACCTCGGCATCGACGTGAACACCGCGACCGTGACCGACAACAAAGGGCGTCCGCACTACCTCGTGGAAAACGGCGCGCAGCCCATCCGTGAGCTGATCTGAGGCATCAGCCCTGGGAGCGCCGACATTCTGTCGGCTCTGGGCGAACGTCCCTGCTGCCTCGCCCCACCCAGAGCGCGACGCCGCAGCCCGTCCTGGGAGCGCCGAAAACATCGGCGACAACCGCGACGTGGCCGGCTATGGCCGCGCTAAGAACATCCTCATCAGGCACAACCGCTTTGATCACTGCGATGCCCGCAGGGCGGACTTCAATCGAAAACGAGCCAGAGGCTGACTGCGGGAGGCTGGGTGGTTTATGGATGGATCAGGACGAAGGCGAAAGCGGAATCGAGGTGAAAGCGGTGGCTCACCTGCCGCAGGAGGCGGGTGGGTTCAAATGATTGACGAAGGGAGGGCAGGGGGCAGGGGGCAGGGGGCAGGGCATCTACTTGTCCACGAGTTATTCTTACTTCAAAAGATGATGAAGGAGCTTAACCGAGAGGCTTTTTATGTCTGCTGAAAACATTGATTTTTGTAGAATCGAAATTACAATCAAGCCCAATTAATCGGTTCAGGGTTTGCAAAATCTAGCCAAGTTCCACCACTTCTAAATGTTGGCCCCTTTTTCAGATCCCAGACATATACCGCCCAATATTCACGCTGTGGAAGTTTTTGTTCATGACTAGAAAATGAGTGCTTCCAGCTATAGAGTCTCCAGACCAACGTCAAGCCACCGTTGCTAAGTGCATTTTGGAGCAAAGTGGAATCTGCAACACAGACGCTATTTCGCTTATCACGCATACATTTAGCGCCGACATCGCCAGATTTGAGAGTTGCGAAATCCAATTCATTCTTTGTCCATTTGAGATCGAGTAATTGCCCAATCTGCGGCGAGGGAATAAAGCCTGAATGAGAGCGGTCGTTAGTATCTCGAGCATCGTGCGTCATGGCAGAGAAGTATGCCCCGTCGATTTGTGCGTAGGTAGAAGCACAGATTGAATCGTATTCTTGTGGGGAACGTGGATAAGCTCTCAGCCATTCTCGTTCTTTTGGTGAACTCGGTGGTTTGGGAACCATGTCGCCACCCAAGCATCTCGGTTTCATTCGATTGACAAAATTTGACAGTTGTTTGATAGGCACTATATAGGAAGTGCACCACCAAGACTGCTGCAGCCAAGGTGTGTCATAGTCTTCGGAGTTGATCCAGCAAGGCCGGGGTTCATGCCATTGCCAATAACCAGCGAGGGTGGTCCATGATTTGCCGCCGTCAGATAATATCATCATTGGCTTTGGTTCTGCTGTGGCTTTGGCAGCTAGAAGCTGTTTTCTGATTGTTGGCTCCAATCTCATTGGAGCAGGATGAGGTAGTGGATTCCACCATGTGGGGCCTTTTTTCGTAAAGGGCCGTTCCTCTCGATAATCGCTGGGATTTGTATTTGCTTGGATTGGATCTAGCAAGTCGGGGAGTCTCAGGTCGCGTATTGGCGGTTCTTGTTCAATGCCTTCATTCGAAAGGCAATGGTGATAGTGGTCCGAAACATAGGCTAGAAATTCATGAAGGGCTATCCACTGATATTTCTTTCCAAGACGTTCGACTTCTGGACGATCTCGATTTGGGCTACCTGTGGAATTGTCTGGTCCGACGCTATTCAATCCGAGTTCAATCACACGTTGAAGAATATATCGCCGTGCCTCT
Organism: Prosthecobacter fluviatilis; assembly: GCF_042655725.1. Classification (GTDB taxonomy): domain Bacteria; phylum Verrucomicrobiota; class Verrucomicrobiia; order Verrucomicrobiales; family Verrucomicrobiaceae; genus Prosthecobacter; species Prosthecobacter fluviatilis. Next base: position 144,244 of record NZ_JBHSMQ010000009.1, on the reverse strand, counting down.
CGATCAGGGAAAAGATAAGCAGTATCTTGATAATCCTTAGCTCTAGGTTCAGATCGGAGCCGCCCTTGGAATCCGCTCAAGGCCGAGTCCATTACGTAGCGTCCCCAGTCGCCATAGTTGCCCATGCTCTCAGTACGTGATGAGTTAACAACTCGAGACAGCGCTTGGTATTCGGTTCCGTTCTGACTCATCCGCTCGATTTCCTCCTCTCTCTCGATAGTAATAATCTCCGGCCATTTAGAGCAATAAACAGGTCGAAAACTCGCTGGTTTTACTTCTGCAGGAAGACAGCACTGCGTGGCAGCCTCTTCCAAGACAATCCTGGCGTAATGCCTGATGATAATGTGAGGACGTGTTTCCGCCCCTTTGAAGACAGTGTTAAAGACAGCCTGCGAAAGGGCATGGAGCGATGACTTGCATTTTTCGCTGTTCACTGCACTGCCTGCGGCACCAAACATGACCGCCTCCAAGACCTGCGAATCGTTAACGTCTTTGAACTTCGTGACGAGATCTGCTGCATCACTCATGCGATTGGTTAGCAAGCGGGCTAGCGCGCGCTCTGCACGGTGGCGATAAGCCACTACAGTTGTGGAACATAACCAAGCTAACGCGATTGCTACTAATACTGTTTGTGTCTGTCCCACATCATATAAAGCGGCGTTCTCCGCCAGTTTTATGAGGGTGACCGCGACACCCGTATTTGCGTGGCGCTGCAGGTCACTGTTCACATTTCTCGTCCATGTCATATCCCTTTCGGCAAGCGGCAGATGTACAAGGTGTTCGTGAAGGAAAATGCTGTTCCAAGGGTGTTGTGGCAAGTGAGCAAGTGCCAAGATCGATAATTGGCCTAGCCTCCGAGCTTCAATAAGATTCTGATGTATGGCACAAGTGCGATCCGAGACGCTTGCCTTGTCTCGCCACTTGATGCTTTCAAGGAAAGCATCGTCCACAAAACGGTCTGTGCATGGTTTAATGCCCGCGACATCATGCAATTCCTTGTGCGCCTCAATAGACAGTCTTGACGCCAATAGTCCAAGAAGCCCTCGATTCTTCATGCGCCAGTCATTATCGCTAAGATGTGGAATCAAGATATTATGAGGCGCAATATCTACTGGAAGTAGCCGTAGAGTGAGCAGGTAGTCCCAAATTCTTTCGTAGCCGAAACGAACAAAAATTTGATCGCCCAGTTCGTCCACCTGACGATTCTCGATTAGGATCCCTTCCGAGCAAAGACCTCGATAGAGTGATTTGTGTTCAAGCGTCTCGCTATGAAATTCAAGAAGAATACGACGTGCCGAGCTTTCACGCAATGGCGAGTGTCTGTTGTCGTTCATCGCGTCCGCCAAAGTTCGAAGACTGTCGGTGACGATCGAACCGGAACACCCGATTCTATCTTGAATATTCTTAGCCTTGCGCGCGATGAACGCCCGTAGCAACTGGGGTAGGCTATGAATGCCTGAGGGGACTTCTGCGTCCTCGAAGGTCTCACAGAACGTCTTGAGAAAAAGAGGGTTTTGCATCTCGCCGATCAGCGATAGCATATTAACTCCGCGCACCCGATATGCCCGAAAATAGAGCATAGTTGCATCAAACACAGATTCTTGAAATCCGTAATGTTCCAGATCGTTCCATCCTGTTGCTTCACGGTTTAGAATAGACTTTGGTACAACCAGATCAGCAAAGTCTGAGCGGCAACTCACGATCAACTTTAACCTCGGATATCGCCGCATCGCAGCGGCAAAGCCTTCCAGGTGGTTCAACCAAATCTCGCGGTGCGCAGTCTCGTTCAGAGCATCAATGCAGATCAGACCTGCGGGAGTCTGACCGCCCGCCTGCGTGGATGAAGTGTCTGCCATTGCTGAAAAACAGTCCAGAAAGTCGTCCCGACTCCCATTAAATCCGATCAATTGCAATAACTGATGCCATGGGTTTTCAAGAGAAGTGAAAGCGCGCCCCTCCAAAAACAAGACTCGTCCGCCCGCCTCCTGATATTCGACAACGATCTGCGCAATTGTATGGGTTTTTCCCGATCCAGGCCCACCCAAAAACAGCAGGAACTGAGCGTCGGGCAGCATGCGCCAATCTTGAAACATGTGGGCCCAGCCTCCGACTCCATGGTACTCGCCAAGGTCAGCACGACACTTCTCTCTTATTGATTTGGCGATATCTTTTGGATCTGCAATTTCAGGTGCGTTCGTGCCCCGCAGATGATCTTGATACGCTGTTTGGAGATCATATGCCGCACTGTCCAGCATATTACCAGAGGCTGTCAATTCTCGCACTGAGGATGGCCAACGACAACCATCGCCCAAGAGAGAAAGTAGCCTCGTTCGCTCAGCTTCGAACTTGAGTTTTTGCGGGGTCAGAACTGTTGGCAGATAATCTTGCTTTGGCCACTTGCCCCCCAACGCATCAGAAAGTGAGGCGCGACTCGATCTGATAAACTCCTGCCACGCCGATTCTGATCGAAGAAAATAGTGCACTGACGATTCTGTGAAGGTAGGGGTGTGAAGTTCTGGCATGAATCGTTCATGAAGTCCTTCGATCACTGCTTGATTGTGTTGAATGCAGCTATCAACCGTCAGATCTTTATAGCCAAACCAGTACAATAAAAAGCCTCTGTTTACCGACTTTAAAAGTGCCGCTTCGAGTCGTGAATAATCCCAATGCTCAAAAGACGGGGGCGATGCGTAGCCTAACGCAATTGCCTTGAGTTGCCATTCTGCGTGATGCTTTTCCCATTGATTCTGCTGGCTTTGAGTGAACGTACGCGGCGTACAAACGATATATTTTTGAAGTGAAGCTAATGCAGCATTGCCTTTTAATGCTTGCTCCACTGATTCTGTCATTTGCCGCCACCAATCTCGCCGGAACTGGTCCCCAATGAAATATTTTGCCTGCAAACCGACACTGACTTTGCCGCTTGAATCGCAGATATATCCCTCAACCCCACCGTCGCCGCCGGAGCCCTCTCTTCGTATGGCAAGTCCTTGACCTGAGAACTCTGAAGCAAACAGAAGGAAGCATAGCTCTTCGAAAGCCCACCTTCTGTCTCCAAGGTGTGGCTTGATATTTGCAAAGTCGATAGTGGCGTTCATTTCTCGGTGGCGATCATGTTAAACTAGTTGGAAACGGCAATTTATTAATTGCTGATCCCCCCCGCCTCACCTCCCCCCATTCAATATCCCCAGCACCTGCGGAATAATCTTCGCGGCAAACACGGCATGCCCGCGGTCATTCGGATGCAGGCCGCCCAGCACGCCGTTTTTCACGGCCAAGGATCGGGCCACGCCGGGGCCGAGGTCGATGAGGGCGAGCTTCTTCTCCGCCGGATGCGTCTGCCGATGCGCGGCCACGGCGTGCTTCAGCTCTTTGGCGTAGTACTGGCCGAAGGGGATGAGGAGGATGATCTGGGCCTCCGGCGCGCTGCGGCGGAGGGCGGCGAGGGCTTGGATGATGCTGGCCTGGGTGTCGCTCGGGTTGGACTTGTGGAGGGCGTCGTTGGTGCCGTAATTGATGAGGATGAGGGCGGGCTCGTGGCCGGGCTGGCCGTCGGCGCTGAGGTGGCCCTGGGAGTCGAGCAGGGAGTGGCGGTTGCCGTCGATCTTGTTCCAGCGGCTGGCGGCGTCGTCATACTGGCCGCCGGTGCCGTGGGTGGAGTTCCTGATCACGTAGTAGCCGGGGACATCGCCGGGCGGGTTGTCGCCGGGATTGATCCAGCCGCTCCAGCCGCAGGCGTTGATGCAGTATTCGTAGCCCTGGGTTTGCAGCGCCTGGCCGAGGAGCTGGGAGTACGGTGAGAGCTCGGTGGCGCCGATGCCTTCGGTGATGCTGTCGCCGATGATCATGGCCCACTTCGCCGCGGGTGCGGCGGGCACGGGGCGGCTTTCGGCATCGAGCTGCAGGCCGGTCACGCGCAGCACATTGAGGCCGCTTTTTCCGGGGCTGCCCCAGCGCTCTTTCTGCTGCGAGGACTGCAGCACGACGCAGAGCTCATGCGGCCCGGCGCGCTGGAGATCCTCGATCACGATTTCATTCGCGCAGGGGATCTTGGATTTCCACACGCCATCGATGCAATACGCGATCTGCGGTCCGTTGAAGCCGGGCGGAAAGGTGGAGGTGTCGAGCAGGAGCCTGGCGGTGGGTTTGGCGTTCGTGGTTTCCCAGGTGACGCGGAAGTACGCACCGGCATTCCAGCTCTGGCGGAAGACTTTGCCGCCGCGCCCCGCATCGCCCGTCCAGTTGCCGGGAGAGAAGACGACAGCGGGGGAATCGACGGAGACGGTGACGGGGTTCGCCGCGTGCAGTGCGGCCAGCGGTGAGAGGAGCAGGGCGGCGGCGAGTATGAAATGGTGCTTCATGGTGGTGGGGTGATTACGCAGCGCGGAGGGGTTTGCATGCGGGCTTTGTGTGCGGAAGGCGGGCAAACGCTGGGTGAGGCGTCGCTTTCGCGGGCTGGACGATGGGCTGAGGACGGATAGCGTTCCATACCCCTCGAAAGCGGCAGCTCCGATGCAGGCCTGCGCCGTGCATCTGCGCGACCGCATTGATTCGCTAAGCTCACCCTACGGGCAGCCTGCGGCTGTCTACCTCCGCTGCGCTTCGGTTCCAAAAGCGCCCCGCCAAGCCGCACCGCCCATATGGACTGCGGTCGCGGAGCGAAGAATGAGCGCAGCTACCGCTTTCCCCGTGCTCGGTGACTCCCGCCTACCAGCACACACCCGAAAGCGGCAGCCGGTGACGCCCTCGCCAGCCCCAGCTCCCACGCCCGCCGTGAACCCCTCGAAAGCGGCAGCTCCGATGCAGGCCTGCGCCGTGCATCTGCGCGACCGCAGTCCAAAAAAGACGCTGCCGCGTGGCTTCGTGCGCCCAAGTTCGAAAGCGCACGATGGGGACTTAGAAAAAATCAGGCGCCTTCTCAGACTGGAAGATGTTGAGGCGGGAGTCGCTGGTGAGGACGATGAGGAGGTGGCGGCCTTTGGCGAGATGGATCTTTTCCGTCTGGGTGATGGCGGGGGCTTTGGCGGAGGTGACGGTGGCTTCGAGGAGGAAGTGTTCGCCGGGCGGCGGGAAGTGGAGGGTGGCGGCGCGCGGGGTGGTCGCGTCAGTCTGGAGCAGGCCGGTGAAGACCATCTGATCATCCAGGCTGAGGGACATGAACTGGCCGCGATACTGATGGCCGAAGTAAATGTGCAGGGGCGCGGGCGTGGGCGGTGGCGGCGGCGCGGTGGGGTGCGTCCTGAGCCAGAAGCTGACGAGCGCGTAGCTGATGAAGAGCACCATCCACACCCTGTGCATGCGCGGTGTGGCGGGCGAGGGTGCGGTGGCGGTGTCAATCACGGGGCTGGGATTCATGGTCGCTGGTGTCGGGTGTTTTTTCGAGGCGCGCTGCGTTGCGTGCCAGGCGGATGAGGAGGAGCATGTTGGCGATGAGGACTGCGACGCCGAGGCCCACGGGCAGGGCTTCCTGCTGCCCCAGCAGGGCGAGCACGACGCACGAGAGAAACTGCGACAGCGTGCAGAGCCCGTGCTGCCCGCCTTTGGCCGCGATGTTTCCTGCGATGATCAGCAGCGGGCAGTACACCACGAGGAAGACGATGAAGGCATGCGGGCTGATGCTGCTCATGTGCATGTGTGGCTGCTTCTTTGCGCGGGGGGGGGCGAGGATCGAGTTCGAGCTGGGGGGCCAATGCCAAATGCCAAATGCCGAAGCACGCGGCGCAGCTCAGTAGCGGTCAAACTCCTCCAGCGGGATCTCCGTGGTGGGGGCGTTGCCCAGGCCGCTGTGGTCTTTTTTCAGCGTCAGCGTCATGATGTCCGCCAGGCGGGTCGTGGTGCCGCCCTCGGTCTGGGTGACGACGGCAAACTTCAGCTCAGAGTCAAAGCGCTTCGCACGGCGCCCGCGCGAAAAGTCCGCCACAGAGCCCAGCCACCCGTAGCCCGTGCAGTACAGAATCTCGTAGGAGCCGTCCGGCACATGGTCAAAGGTGAACTTCTGCACCCCGCGCACGTAAAAGGAGGCCACCAGCCGCTTGCCGGAGATCACCTTGATCAGCGCATCCTCCGGGCGTTCGTTGTTGACGATCAGCGTGCCCTGACCGCCGAGGTCCTTGAGGTGGTCCTTGAGGATGGTGCCGGAGGCCAGGCGCTCATCCGTGGGGCGGTGCTCCAGGCCCTCCTCCGGCTTTTCAGCCGGCGTGCCGGCCGGCGGGGCAGGGGGCATGCCCGGCACCGCAGACGTGGTGCCGGGGACCGCGGGCGGGATCACGATGGGGCCCGCGCCGCTGCTCGCAGGTTTCGCCGCCGGTGCCACCTTCAGCGCGTCTGCCGCCTGCGGCACCATCTGCACCGCCAGCTTTTCCACGGCGGCCACCTGCTCCAGGTCCAGGCCTGCGGCCATCACCCGCAGCAGCTCGGTCGCCTCCGCGTGGCCCTGCACAGCGGCCAGCGTCAGCCAGGCCAGCGACTCCAGCTTGTTTGGCGGCCGGTCCGTCTGGCACAGCAGGGCCAGGCGGTACTGCGCCTCCGCGTGGTTCAGGCATGCCGCCTTGTAAATCCACCGCCGGGCAGCGTCGGCGTCCTTGGGCACGCCGGTGCCCTCCAGCCGGGCGCGGCCCAGCGCCATCATGGCCATGGCATCGCCCATGTCCGCCGCCTTCATGAGCCAGTCGATGGCCTCCGCGTCATTTTGCACCACGCCGTAGCCGTTTGCGTAGCAGAGGCCGATGTTGTAATGCGCCACCGCATGCCCGCGCTCCGCCGCGATGCGGAAGAGCCGCAGCGCCTCCTTCGCATCCCGCGCCACCCCGGTGCCGTTCAGGTAGCAGCTCCCCAGGTTCAGCATCGCCTCCGTGTGGTCCTGGTCCGCCGCCAGGCGGTAGAGGCGCACCGCCTCCGCCTCGTCCTTGGTCACGCCCGCCCCTGCAAAGAGGCAGGTGCCCAGCTCGTACTGCGCCTGCGCATCGCCCTGGTCCGCCGCCTTGCGCAGCCAGCGCACCGACTCCGCGGCGTCCTGGTCCTCGCCGCGGCCCTCCGCCAGGCACAGCGCCAGACTCGTCTGCGCCTCCGCCAGGCCCTGCTCCGCCGCCTTGCGGAACCACTGCACCGCCGCCGTGTCATCCTGCGGCGTGCCCTTGCCCTCCTGGCAGGCCAGCCCCATCTCATGCTGCGCGTAGGCGTAGCCCTGCGCGGCCGCCTTGAGAAACCACTCCACCGCCACAGCGGCATCCTGCGGCACCCCGTCGCCCTTTTGGTACAGGCTGCCCAGGCAGTGCTGCGCGTTTGCCTCGCCCTTTGCCGCCGCCTTGCGCAGCCAGCCCGCCGCCAGCGTGGTGTTCTTTTCCACGCCCTCGCCCGTCAGGTGGCAGCGGCCCATCTCATACTCCGCCTCCTTCAGGCCCTGGTCCGCCGCCAGGCGCATCCAGCGCACCGCCTCCGCAAAGTCCTTCACCACCCCCACGCCCTGCAGGTAAAACTCCCCCAGGTCAAACTGCGCGTCCGCCAGCCCCTGCGCCGCCGCCTTGCGGATCCACGTCAGCGCGGCGATCTCGTCCTTCGCCACCCCCCAGCCCTTCAGGTACGCGCCCCCCAGCGTGTGCTGCGCCAGGCCGTCTCCCTGGTCTGCCGCCTTGCGCAGCCACGTCACCGCCTGCGCCTCGTCCTTCGGCGCCGCCGTGCCAAACAGCAGCCGGCGGCCCAGCACCCGCTGCGCCTCCGCCAGCCCCTGCTCCGCCAGCGCGCGCAGCTGCGGCAGCGGCGTCGCATCGTCCAGCACTGCCGGAGCCGGCGGCACCGGGGCAGGGGAGTCAGGCCCCCCCGTCGCTGGAGTCGCAGCCTCAGGCACCGCCGCTGCCCCCTGCGGGCTCGCCCCCTTCGCCGTTGTCGTTAAAGACGTGCCCGCCCCGCCCCCCGCAGGCGCTGGCTCCCGCAGGAAAAAAAACGCCGCCGCCGCCGCCAGCAGCGCCAGTCCCAGCCCGGCCGCCAGCAGCGCCACCCCGCCCCTCTTTCGCGCCGCAGCCCCCTCAGCCTGCGCCCCCGGCGCAGAGCCAGCCCCCGCCTGCGCCGCCCCCGGGCGCGGGCGCACCGCCCGCGGCAGCGCCTCAGCATCACCACGCCCAGCGCCAGCCCCAGCACCAGCGGCCCCAGCATCACCACCACGTCCAGAATTCCCTCCCGCAGTCGCAGGCGGCACCCACGGCATCAGCGGTGGCGGCGGCGGTTCTGCCCCAGCCGCCTGCTCCTGAGCCTGCGGCAGTGCCGGCTCCTGACGCCCCCGCGCATTTTCAAACGGCCGCTTCGGCCCCGGCAGCGGCGCCGAGGAGGGCGAGTGCCGCGCAAACCTCTCGCGCGGCGGCAGCCCCCCGCGCCCCCCCGCAGCCTCCGGGGAGGAAGCCGCCACCGAGCCCGCCGCCGCCGCGTAGGGAAACTCCCCCTCCGGCAGCGCCAGCAGCGCCGCATGCGCCGCCTTGATCACCGCGCTCTTCGCATTCGCCTTCGCGATCATCTTCGCATCCCCCTCAAACCTCCCCACGCACCACGTCAGCAGCGCCTCCTGGTACGCCTGCGTCAGTTGCGACCGGCTGATCGGGGCGGTTAGATCCAGGATACGCAGAGCTTCAGCAGTCGTCATAGGGGTAAAACCGCAAGAAAAGCAAGAAAAGCCCCCGTGTCAGCCGAGATTTTCCATCATCCCAGCCCGCCCGCTCCTTCCGCAAACCACACCACCAGCAGAGAGCAACACGCCGCCCCTCTGGCGGAGAGGGATCGTCCCGATCCCTCACGCTCCCGCCACACCCACAGCCCCCGCATTCCACACCACCCCATCCGTTACGCCATGCCGCAGACTTTGCGGAGCGTGGTGGGACCAAGATGGTCCCACTCCGCCAGAGCCTCCGCCCTCCGGCGGAGAGGGATCGTCCCGATCCCTCACGCCCTCGCCACACCCACCGCCCCCGCATTCCACATCACCCCTTCCTTTACGCCACACCGCAGACTTTGCGGAGCGTGGTGGGACCAAGATGGTCCCACTCCGCCAGAGCCTCCGACTTCCGGCGGAGAGGGATCGTCCCGATCCCTCACGCTCCCGCCACACCCACTGCCCCCGCATTCCACATCACCCCCACCCCGCACGTTCATGGCGCAAACACACGCGATGTGTGGGGATCAAGATGATCCCCCTCCGTCGCCTCCTGTCCCTCCGAGAACACAAAATCGATTCACGAACTGCCTTTGCGGATGCAAAGGCTCCAGGCAGCGCCAAGCTTAAGCCTGCATGGACACACCCCGGTTTCTCAATCCGCTGAAGGATGTGGTGAAGTCGTCCAATCACCTCCCGCACTGGGAGCAGCCGGGACGCTGCTACTTCATCACCTTTCGCATGGCAGACTCCATCCCTGCGTCCCTCAGGCAGGAGTGGGCGCAGGAGCGGGATCAGTGGCTGGAAACGCACCCCAAACCCCATGGCCCGGAAGAGATTGAAGAGTATCAGCAAAGGTTCACCACTCGCATTGAACGCTGGCTCGATGCAGGCCACGGAACCTGTGTGCTGCGGCGCACAGACTGTCAGCACATCCTGACACTGGCCCTGCAGTTCTTCGAAGCGCAGCGCTATCATCTGCACTCCTGGGTCATCATGCCCAATCACGTGCACGTCCTGCTCTCCCTGGCGGAAGGGGAGCATCTCGGCAAGATCGTCTCGAGCTGGAAAAGCTACACAGCAAAGCAGATGAACGACCTGCTTGGGCTCGCCGGCGCATTCTGGCAGGAAGACTACTTTGACCGGATGGTGAGAGATGACGATCATTTCGTCCGCTGCGTCCGCTACATCAGGCGCAATCCACTCAAAGCCCGGCTCCAGCTAGGTGCATACGCCATGTGGGAAAGCGATCTTTGTCGCCGCTGGGCACCGCCAGCCGCAGGAGCGCCCTAGGCCTCCGCACAAAGAAGCCGACAAACATTCTAAAACCCCCCGCCCTCCGGCGGAGAGGGATCGTCCCGATCCCTAACGCCCTCGCCACACCCACGACCCCCGCGCCAGGTCTGGCTCACCCCATCCGTTACGCCATGCCGCAGACTTTGCGGAGCGTGGTGGGATCAAGATGGTCCCACTCCGCCAGAGCCTCCGCCCTCCGGCGGAGAGGGATCGTCCCGATCCCTCACGCCCCCGCCACAGCCACCGCTCCCGCATTTCACATCACCTCTTCCTTTACGCCATGCCGCAGACTTTGCGGAGCGTGGTGGGATCAAGATGATCCCACTCCTCCAGAGCCTCCGCCCTCCGGCGGAGAGGGATCGTCCCGATCCCTCACGCCCTCGCCACACCCACCGCTCCCACATTCCACACCACCCCTTCCTTTACGCCATGCTGCAGACTTTGCGGAGCGTGGTGGGACCAAGATGGTCCCACTCCGCCAGAGCCTCCGACTTCCGGCGGAGAGGGATCGTCCCGATCCCTAACGCCCTCGCCACACCCACGACCCCCGCGCCAGGTCTGGCTCACCCCATCCGTTACGCCATGCCGCAGACTTTGCGGAGCGTGGTGGGACCAAGATGGTCCCACTCCGCCAGAGCCTCCGCCCTCCGGCGGAGAGGGATCGTCCCGATCCCTCACGCCCACGCCACACCCAGCGCCCCCCGCATTCCACATCACCCCACCGCACCCGCCCCACCCAGCGCCCCCTCATTCAATGTTCAAAGTTCCCCGTCCCCCTCCTCCCCCTAAAAAAAGAAAAATCACCTTTTTTTGAGGGATCCCAAACGCGGCGGGGTAGCACCCCATGAGCACGACCAACCAACCCTGCTCAACCAACCCCAACCCAAACCCAACCGACACCCAACCATGAAAACCACCCTGATCGCGATCCTCGCCGCCACCACGCTCGTCTCCTGCAACGCGCCCTCCGTGCCGAGCCTCACACAGACCTACAATGGCAAGCCCGTGCTCACCCGCGCCAGCCATCCGCAGGGTGGCTCCATGCGCCCCGTGGACGGCGTCTACCTCGGCCGCCGTTACTTCCAGCCCCAGGGCGTCAAAAGCGGCCTCGCCTGGATCGACGTTTACGGCCAGCGTTGATCCCCGCCACCGCCGCGCCATCTTCCCCCCCCCAAAACCCACGCCCGCACCTGCCATGACACCCGACGATCCCGATCCCCTCGACGATCTCCTCCAGCAATGGCAGCTCCCGCAGGCCCAGCCGCCGCCAGACTTCCGTCGCGAGGTCTGGCGGCGCATCTCCGCCACCGCCACCGAGCCCGGCTGGGTCGAAAAGCTCGCCTGGTGGCTCCTCCGCCCCAAGCGCGAGCTCCTCGTCATCGCCACCGTCACCGCCCTCGCCATCCTCTGGGGCATCACCCACCCCCCCCAGCCCGAGTTCACCCCGCATGACGCCTACGTCATGTCCGTCAGCCCGTTTGACCCCCACCACACCAACGGCCGCTACCCATGACACCCGCCGGACGCATCGCCGCCTTCGTGCTCCTCACCGCCGCCGCCGCCGCCGCCGCGCTCTGGGCCACCCGCGAGACCCTACGCCCACGCGAGACCCCCCAGGAAATCGGCCTCCGCTGGCTCAAAGACGAGTACCACCTCGACACCGCCACCTTTGAAAAAGTCAGCGCCCTGCACCGCGACTACTTCCGCCAGTGCGACAACATGTGCCGCCAGATCAACGAAGCCGACCGCCCCCTCCTCTGGCGCGCCCGCCACCAGGCCCGCACCCCCGGCGACTTCGACGCCCAGCTCGCCCGCGACCACCGCGTCTGCGCCGACTGCGAAAAAGCCGCCACCGAGCACCTCCGGCAGGTCGCCGCCCTCATGCCCGCAGCGCAGGGTCGGCGCTTCCTGCAGGACATCCTCCCCGTCATGCAGCAGCAGCGCCGCCAGCACGACCAGAATCTCCCCTCCAGCACCCGCCGATGAGCCCCCCCGCGCGAGACGACCTCGATGCCGAACTCATGCGCCAGCTCGCCGAGGGCGAAGACCTCGCCCTCAACCGCCTCATGGACGCCTGGAGCCCGCCCCTCATCAGCTACCTCACCCGCCACGCCGGCAGCCACGCCACCGCCTGCGACCTCGCCCAGGAGACCTTCGTCCGCGTGCACCGGCACCGCTTTGAGTACCGCGCCGCGCAAAAGTTTTCCACCTGGCTCTTCACCATCGCCACCAATCTCGCCCGCAACCACGCCCGCTGGCGCTCCCGCCACCCCGAGGCCCTCACCGAGCCCCACGCGCTCCACGAAATGCCCCTGGCCAGCACCACCGCCACGCCCGCAGAGCAGGCCGCCGTGAACGAGCGCCTCGCCGCCGTGCAGAAAGCCGTCGGCGAGCTGCCCCAGGACCTCCGCGAAGTGCTCATCCTCTCCGTCTGGCACGGCATGACCCACGCCGAGATCGCCCGCGTGCAGAGCACCTCCGAAAAAGCCGTCGAGCTGCGCCTCTACCGCGCCCGCAAGCTCCTGCGCGAAATGCTCGGCACCGCCCTCAGCGCCTGAAGAAAACACAACAGCCCGGAGAGCCCCGCCCCGCCAAGCCGCGCCTCTCATATGGACTGCGGTCGCGAAGGGAGGAACAGCCTGTCCTCCGTAGCTTTAGCGAAGGGGGAAACGCAGCCACCGCTTTCCAAAAGCGCCCCGCCAAGCCGCGCCTCTCATATGGACTGCGGTCGCGAAGGGAGGAACAGCCTGTCCTCCGTAGCTTTAGCGAAGGGGGAAACGCAGCCACCGCTTTCCAAAAGCGCCCCGCCAAGCCGCGCCTCTCATATGGACTGCGGTCGCGAAGGGAGGAACGACCGCAGCTACCGCTTTGGCCGTGCCCGGTGACTCACGCCTACCAGCACATACCCGAAAGCGGCAGCCAACCAGCCGCCCGCCAGCCCCAGCTCCCACGCCCGCCGTGACCCCCGCGAAAGCGGTAGCTCCGATGCAGGCTTGGAAATAAAATGCCATGCCATAAAATGCCAGGCATGAATGGCACTCAGTTAAGCACGCTCTTCGTGGCATGCAGCGCTAAAAGTAGCACGGGCGATGCCTCGTCACGCCCGCCCTGCGGGCAGCCTGCGGCTGGCTGTCTTCGCTTCGCTACGGTTCCTGCCCGTAAGCGGTGCTCTCTTCACGGGCAGGATTGCCCGTGCCACTGCCCGACTCGTTTCCACAGACCGCCCCACGCTCTCAAGAATGGCTGCTCCCGCAAAACGGCTTCGTTAAACAAAACGGATGCAGGCAACGGCTTGTATGGCATCTGTCGTGTCATCGACGCTTTGCGCTCGCCTTCGCCTGATCCGAAACGTTCGCCCAACTCAACACGATGCTCCCCGAATCCAAGTATCCTGAGATAAGCATCGAGTCACTTGCTGGCTACACTGAGGATGCTCCTGGCAGGAGGTCCTTCCTGTGGTCTTGCTACGGTATCGTTGGGATCGCTGCGGCAGGGTTTGCCGTCATCGTTGTTTCAACGGTTTTCGGAGGGCTTGCCTTGAACTGGACGCGGGGCTTTGCAATGGTTGCCTGCCTGGCCACGATGGTCGGCGGCATCTTCCGGGCTTACCGTTTTATTCCACGCAGCAGGCAGACTGGCAGGCCGATGCATCTCTACCGAAATGCCTCGGCTCCTGCAGGGATTCTGGAGGTTTTATATGTCGATCCAGACAGCCGGACTTACTTCAGACATGTCTATGCAGTTCCACCGACAGACTAGCCAAATGACACCTTTTTCAGAAGGCATGACCAGAAGGCGGCGAACTCACAAGTTAGCTTTGAATCGTGTGCAAAATGCCTGGCATTCAGTTGATTGACCTCGCACTATCCGGCAGAAAATCAAAGCGGCGGGCAATGCGCTGCTGCTGGCGACAGGCGCGTGAATGTCGATGTTGGACACCACCTGGGGCGACTCTGGAGGCATCACCACCAAACCCGCTCAAGCCATTCCGGAGCGGGCGGAGCACTCGCCGGTGAGCTGTCATGACGCGCCATGGTCGATGCCTTCACGGCAGCTCCAGCTCGTTGTCAATCAGTCAGATGCCAGATGCTTACACAAATAATGCCCGGCATCTTTATTTCGGCTTCGACGGAGTTACTCTCTACTTAGGCGGATTAGTGGACTCCGCAGGCGGCACTAGCGCTTCGAGTTCTGGGTTTCCTTGGGCGAGGAGTCGGAGGACTCGTGGCTCGTACTTTCCGCTTCGGACGGCTTCTTCGAAGATTCGGCAAGCTCTTTCAGCTCCCTCTCGCCGAAACCCTTCAGAAATGCTTCCCGATGTGCCTTGATGCGTTCTTCTGTCCAGCCCTTGTCCATGGTGTGTATCATATGAGTATTCGCCTCCGATGTCTGTTCTGAATCACTCAATGATTTTAGCGCGAACAAAACTGCTGTTGGCGTATTGGTCGGGCAAACTGCGGAGAAACGGTATCCCGTCCTGCGGATAATAGATATGTCCGTGATCTCCAACGGCTCCAACTTTTTCGAATCGGCGCTGCTCGCTGGCATCATCGCAAACCGCGCTGCCTTGTTCATCTAGCGTCCAAGTTTCATCAATTTCCCCGTTTTGGTGGTCTCGGAGGTAACTTCGAATTTCGACTTTCATAGTGTTTGAAGGGTGGTCAGTTAGTATCGTTGTAAAGCACGGGAGAGTGGAGGTTGTAATCTTTGGGGAGGTGCTCCTTGATTTCTTCCAAGGTGAAGCTGCCATACTTGCCGCGCTTGAGCAAGGCCTTGGCCCGAGCAAAGAGGCCGTCCAGCGCACCCTCCTGAAGATGAGGGCGGAGAGATTCGCGGATGGTGGCTTCGTTATCGATCAGATGCTGAAGCCGCAACTTGTTGGCCAGGGAGATGTTCTGGCCTTCACGCGGGCCTGGGAATGGTTTTTCAACGACGCCTGGATTGTCGGGGAGCGAGAGGCCGTTGTCCACAAGCGCAACATCCGCCACTTCGTGTTTGTCGTCGATGATTAGCATATAGTTCTTCTTGTGGCGGTCCACATGCATGAGCAGGTCGTCCATGAGTTGCCATTCTTCGGCCAGCTTGTCGGGCAGATTGGCGGGAGCCTGGGTGGCCTCATTGATGAGCAGCTTGTGCTCGCTCTGTTGTGCTTCCTTTCCATTCATCATGCCTTCCTTGAAGACCTGGGCGGAGCCGATGTCTCCGCCGTGCGTTTTGAGTGTGGTCGGTGGAATGATGCTGCTCCCGATGGCTTCGGCGAGTTTCGACGCCGCGACCTCGCGGTGCCCCATGCTGGGAGGGTCGATTCCAGCGCGCATTTTTTTCGGATTCAATCCGGAATTGGGTTTGTAAAAGGCGGATGGGCTGTCAGGAGCCTTGAGGATTTGGGGCTGGTTGGCGCTTGGTGTGGTCACTGGCACCGATTCCGTGTATTGAATGTCCTCCATCTGCTTGCGCGCGGCCTGGGTGCCAGATGTTTTGTCGAATCCTTCCTTCACGGCGGCTTTGGCCTGCGCGATTTCTTCGGGGGTGGGTGGAGGCATGTTATTTGGATCGACCTTGGCGGGTGGGGTGGCTCTTCGGGTTCCGTCCGGCATGACCGTGCCTTCGAGCTTCTCCGTCTCCGCATCCATCGCCGCCTGAGACTGCGCAGCGATGGCGGGGTCGCGTTTTTTGAAGCCTTCCTGGAGGATGAGCTGCGCGGTGTCGGTGTCGCCGCGCCGGGTGGCGTCGATGATCTCTTTGCGGTCGTTTTCCGGGATGCCCAGGCGGCTGAGCGCCGCAGCGTCACTGAGCAGGGCTCTGCCGTTGGCGTAGTCCTTCACGGAGGCAGCGCCGAGGCCGAGGAGTGTCAGCGGCAGCATGCCCACGGCCACATCCGCGCGGCCTTTCCAGAAGTCCTTCTTCTCCTTCTCCCAGTCAAAGCCCGGGAAGTCGAGCTTCAGCGCTTCAATGATGGCCGGCGTGACGATGTCCTGCCCGGCTTCGACGCCGTTTTCCACGCCGTATGAAAGGCCAGCCCTGCCAAGACCGCGCCCGATGACCGCAGCCGTCAGCTTCTGCGGATTGGCGAGGAGCTTGCCAATGTTGAGGCCGCTGAATGCCTTGACGCCCACGTAATCGCCTGCCGTTTGCAGGGCGGCGGAGAGGGTGGCGGCTTTGAGCTTCTCCTCATGGGGGGCGTCCGGGTACTTTAGGCTCAGGTCCTCATACTCTGTCCCTTTGTAGAGGTTGAAGATCACCGGGGCCGCTGCCCCCCGGCTGACAGCCATGAGGCCCATCATGGTGGCGCTCGAGCCCAGGGTCGAAGCAAACAGATTTGGAATGGGGTCAACGGCCGAGCCGAGGGCTTTGATCTCCTGCGCGGTGCGCACCTCTCGTTCGACACGGCTCTTGGCATCTTCAATCAGCCGGGTCTGCTCTGGAGTCAGCGTCATCTCGCGGCCTTCACGGGGGAGGATGCCGGGCCCATCGCCTGCCAGAGAGGCATTGACGGCATGGGTGTGGATCATTTCTGCTTCCACAAACCGGCGTGCATCTTCCGCTGTGCGGATGTCTCCGGCAAAGGTGACGCGCCCAGTGGTCGGCACGGACTTGAGCGCATCCAAGCTGTTGGCATGGCTGTTGCCAGAGAAGCCGCTGTCGAGGAGCCGCCAGCCTGCTTCTCCGGTCTGCTGCCAGAAGGATGATCCGTCCTTGGTCATGCCCGCAGTAAAAAGGCCATGGAGGAGCTGCTTGGCGGCGTCTGCATATCCAGTGCCGCCCTTGGCCGCGCCGTTTACCGCGCCGCGCTTCTGCGCCTCGTTGTGCAGGGCGGCGAGTACGATGCGCCGTTCGTCGTCGGGCAGGTCGATGAGTTTTTCACGTGCGCTGGCCAGCGCTTCCGAATCGCCTTCCCGCGCTTTGCCGGTCATGTCGCGCTCGATGGTGTCAGACAGCGTCTGCATCAGGTCACGATGTTTGGAGAGCACCGCAAACGCTGCGTGGTAGCCTTTGAAGAAGTGCTGCGCATCTTTGCCGGCTCCCGGCCCATCCTGCCGTCTTTGAGTGAGGCCTTTGAGGGAGCCAAGATCATCAAGCGCGGCTTTGAAGCCTGCCTGCCGGGCATTGAGTGCAGTCTCTTCTTCCTGTTTTTCACGTGCCTTCTGCTGCGGTGCGGCCTCTGCTTTGTCGCGCTCGGCATAGGAGCTCACGCCGCCATTGAACTTGCTGTTTAAAAGCTGGCCGTCCTGCACGGAGAGGCGGCCCTCGTTCACCATCTGCGCGATGCCCTCCGGGGAGAGTCCTGCCTGGGTGAGGGCGGCGTCGGCGGTTTTGCGGTCGGTGGCGGAGGTGGTGGCGGCGAGGCCTTTCTGGATGAGGTCGCTCACCTGCGCCTCGCTGAGCGGCGGCTGGCCGCCGGGAATGTAGATGGGGGTGCTGACAGCGGAGCCGCTGGCGGCCAGGGCGGCGGCGGCCTGCGTGAGCCGGCCATCCGCGCCTGTGGCGAGGGCGATGCGGCGGGTTTTGGGCTCCAGCGTGGCAAAGGGCTGGTGCGTGCCGCTGCCGTCTGCGCCCGGGCGTGAGAGGGAGATGCTGCCGTCTGCGCTGCGGGTGGCCCGGACGTTTTCGGGATCGCCGATGCCGAGGGCATTTTGCGCGGTGGCGCGTGCGGCATCTGCCTGGCTGAGCGTGCTCTTGTCCGTCTGCAGCTCGGGGTCCTGCATGAGCATTTCGTGCAGATTCATGCTCTGGCCCTCGGGCGGCTGGGCGCTGCCAAAGGCATTCTCTGCGGCGGCAAGGAGGCGCCGGGTGTGCGGGGGCACGAGCGCGCGGCGCATGGCCTCGGCGCTGGCGGGGTCTTTTTTCTCCACTGCGGCGATGAGGCGGAGGCTGGTGGCGCGGGGATCTCCTAGCGCGGAGCGGGCGTCCTTCAGCCACGGGGCGTCGTGCGGGCTGGCGGCGGCGCCGCGCTGGTAGTGGCCGATCTCGGCGTGGCGGGCGCGCTGCTCATGGGCGAGGGCGCTGTAGTGGGCCTCGTGCTGCTGCTGGAGGGACTGCAGCTCCTGGGTGCGCTGCCTCACCGCGTCTTCGGCGTGGATGACCTCCGGCTGGGCGCTGATGCGCCGGGTCACGGAGTCGGGGCCCGTGTTTTTAAAGGGTGCGGCCACGGCCAGACGGGCGGCGTCCAGGCGCTGCTGCGCGGCGGCGGCCTGCGCCTGCTTTTCCTGGATCTGCGCGGCGAGCGCCGCGCCCTGGGCGAGCTTTTCATCGAGCGACTTGTCGGCGGCCTCGACGCGCAGTTTTCCGCCGTTGTCAGCCATGGTGCGCGCGTCATTCCCCAGCTCGCGCCGGGTGCCGTCTGCGGCGGTGGCGTAGCGTTTGCCGGCTTGGTCCACCTGGAAGATGGGCGCCCGGCCGTCTTCGGGCACACGGACGGGCCTGCCGCCTACCATGAAGTGGTATTCCGCCTTGCCATCGGGCCCGGCGACGCGGGTGATCTCCTTCAGAGGAACGGGGTGATGCCTGCCGTGGTCGTCGCGGTAGGGAACGGTGACGCCTTTTGCGGGATCGTCGCGATAGGGGACGGCGGGGGCTTTGGCCGGGGAGGCGGCGTCCGGGATGGTGACAAAGCCTTCATGGTGCAGCAGGCCGCCTTGGCCATCCGGGTGGGGGATGAGCCTGCCGTCTTTGATAACAGCGCCGTGCTTCTGTGCATCCGCAAGCTGGCGCACCAGTGCCGCTGCCCCGCGATTGGGCGGCACAGGCTGAGCGGGTGGTGGGGCAGGAGCAGGAGCAGGAGCAGGAGCAGGAGCAGGAGCAGGTGCGGGTGCGGGTGCGGGTGCGGGCGTCGGCTGCGCGGGCTGCGCCGACTGTGCCGACTGTGCGGGCTGTGCCGACTGTGCCGACTGTGCCGACTGCGCAGGCTGTGCGGGCTGTGCGGGCTGTGCGGGCTGTGCGGGCTGTGCCGACTGCGCCGACTGCGCCGACTGTGCGGGCACCGGCTTCTGCGGAGGCAGGGGGCCGCCCTGGGGCGGTGTGAGCGGCGGCTGCAAAGGCTGCCCCATGGCGGGCTGGACGGCGAGTGGTGAGAGCGGTGCAGCGGTCTTGGCGCGCTCCGAGGGCGGGAGCATGGGCGAGAGCCAGCGCGAGAAGGCCAAGGCTGTCTGCGGCCGGGTCTCTGCTGTGGGCCCCTCCGGCGGCCGGTAGGGAATGCGCAGGGTGGGCTGCTGAGGCTGCTGAGGCTGCTGAGGCTGCTGAGGCGGGGCACCAGCGGCGCGCTGCTTTTGGAGCCGTTCGTCTTCGTCGGCGCCGGGATGGAGGAGGTCTGAAAGCTGGAAGGAAAAGGGCATGAGAGGGGCTTGGCCGCAGGGCGGCGGTGGCACCTTCCGTGTTCTTCACAGCGTCCGGTTGTATCAGGGGGAGGGGCGTGTCAGCGCCCTCAAAACAGATTGGGCCACCATTTTAGAAAGCAACACAAAAAACCAAGAAGAGAAAGAAACTGGTAGCCCATGGTATGCCTGGGGCGCGTGCAAATGCGCGCGCCCGGCGGCCGGGCAGGGGAGGCCGCGCCCCGCCGCCACCCCCCGCCGCCGGGGCGGGCCGCCCGCAGAGCCCGTAAAAAAAGACGTGCGCACCCCCGGCAGGAATGCAACGGCATGCCCAGCCGCCCCCACGCCCCATGCCGCCCCCCCTCCCCAGCACCGAACTCCCGCCGCAGCATTACCGGCCGGACATCGACGGGCTCCGGGCGCTGGCCGTGCTCCCCGTCATCCTCTGCCACGCCGGGCTCGGCTGCCCCGGAGGCTTTGTCGGGGTCGATGTCTTCTTTGTCATCTCCGGCTACGTCATCACCTCCCTCATCCTCCGGGAGCACGCCGCAGGCGCCTTCAGCCTCCGCCGTTTCTGGGAGCGCCGCATCCGGCGCATCATGCCCGCCCTCACCCTCGTGGTGTCGCTCGTGCTGGCCGCAGGCTGGCGCTGGTACCTGCCGGAAGACTTCATCTACATGGCCAAGTCCGTCCTCGCGCAGACCCTCATGGCCGCCAATTTCTTCTTCTGGCGCGGCGGCATCGAGTACTTTGAGATGAGCTCGGACGCGCAGGCCCTGCTGCACACCTGGTCCCTCGCGGTGGAGGAGCAGTTCTACCTCGTCTTTCCCCTCCTGCTCACCTGGCTGCTCCGCACCCGCCCCACCCGCTGGCGGCGCTGGCTCCTCGGCCTCGCCGTCGTCTCGCTGGGCCTCAGCGTGCTGGCCACGCACTCCGCGCCCCACTTTCGCGCCGCCTTTTACCTGCTGCCCTCGCGTGCGTGGGAGCTCCTGCTCGGCGCCCTGCTCGCCGGCAGCGGCGGCCGCCTCTCCGCCGGCGGGCCCCGCCGCGCAGTCAGCGGCCTCGCCGGGCTCGCCCTCATCGCCTGGCCCGTGATTGCCTACACGGAGCACACACGCTTTCCCGGGCTGGCCGCGCTGCCGCCCTGCCTCGGTGCCGCCCTCATCATCGCCTCCGGCGCAGGGGGTCCCACGCCCGTCGGGCGGCTGCTCGCGTGGCGGCCGCTCGTCCTCATCGGCCTCGTCTCCTACCCGCTCTATCTCTGGCACTGGCCCCTGCTGGCCCTGGCCCGCTACCTGCACACCCAGCCCGCCCCGCTCGGCGTCCCCGTGCGCCTCGGCCTGCTGCTCGCCGCCTTTGGGCTCGCCGTGCTCACGTGGAAATGCATCGAGACACCCCTGCGCCAGCGCCGCGTGCTGCGCAGCCCGCGCCGCCTCTTCCTCGCCGCCGGCCTCGCCAGCGCCCTGCTCTTTCTCCTCGCAGCCCTCGTTTACCTCCGCAAAGGCATGCCCGGGCGCTACCCCCCGCGCGTGCTCGCCCTCTCCGCCGCACGCGCCAGCCGCGCCTTTCAGGAGCAGGTCGATCTCCCCCGGGCCCGCGCTGGCCGGTACATCGAGCTGGGCCCCTATGCCAGCAGCAGCAGCGGCGTCACCCCCGGCGGCGGCGGCAGCACGCCCGCCCCGGGCCCCGGCGGCAGCATGCCCGTGCGCCTCCTGCTCTGGGGAGACAGCCACGCCAAAGCCCTCGCCCCCGCCCTGCACACCCTCTGCCAGCAGCACCGCCAGCGCGGCCTCCTCTCCGCCTACGGCGGCACCGCGCCAGTGCTCGGCTACGTCCCCCCCAATCTCAAATCCCTCCATCAGGACGCGCCCGAGACCGCCCGCCACATCGTCGCCTACGCCGCCGCACAGCGCATCCCGCACATCATCCTCGCCGCCCGCTGGGAGGTCTATCCCCCCACCGCCGAGTTCAAAGCCGCGCTCGTCAGCACCGTGCGCACCCTGCAGGCCGGCGGCGCGCGCGTCTACCTCGTCAGAGACGTGCCCGCACCCGGGTTTGAGGTGCCCCGCGTCGTCGCCCTCCGCACCCTGCACGGTGAGAGCCTCGACACCCTCGGCACCACCCCCGCGCAGCACCTCCGCGCCGAGGCTCCCCTGCAGTCCACCTTTGACGAGATCGCCCGCATGGGCGCCACCCTGCTCGATCCCGCCCCCGCCTTCCTCACCCCCCACGGCACCTGCCGCGTCGTCCAAGGCGAAAAAGTCCTCTACTTTGACACCAACCACCTCACCGTGGAAGGCGCCGCCCTCCTCACCCCCCTCTTTCAGCCGCTCTTTCAGGAATGAAACCCCGTGCCATTTCCTGAAAGGATCTGGTAGCCCGCCACCGTCGCATCCTTCATGCCCCCGGCCGGAACGGGCATCATCCTGATCCCCGCACCCAGCGCCTGCTGCTGCTCCGGGCTCAGAGGGGCTTTCTGGGCCTTGAGCTTGTCGGCGGTATTCCGTGCCTCGAACGCTTCTTCGAAAGTGGCAGGTATCCTTGACTCTCTGGGGGTATTCAAGTGCGTGCGGCTCCCGGCTGGGCGTCGGCCTGACTGGTGGAAGATGGGCGCAGCGCGGCTTTGCGCGAATGGCGCAGCAGCTCGTGCAGGTGGGTGTCCAGATGGCTTTCGGGGGTGTCCTTCAAGTGGTTGCTCACTTTTCGGAGCTGGGCCTTGAAGGCCTCCCACATGTCGCGCAGCAGGCCGGGCTGCTTGAGCAGGTGCGGGGATTTTTCCGCCTGCCGGGCAAACCATTCGTGGGCGAGCGCATTGCGGTCTCCTGCCAGATGCTGGTATCCAGGCTCATCGGCGATGGCGTCCAGTTCCTGCGGTTTGATGCGCTGGGTCAGGCCCGCCCAATGCTTCTGCGCCTTGCTGTCCTGAGAGCCCAGCAGGGCCTGCAGGCCGTCATGACCCACGCGCTCGTGGAGGATGACGCGGGTGAGGGCGTCGTGAGGGGTTTCGCCATGGCGCAGCTCCACATTGCCCGCGATGACGACGTTGTGACCGGTCTTGGGATCGTGGAAGCCTTCGGCGGAGTGGAGCTTGTCGAGGTCCTCCTTGGAAAGCGGATGCTCCTTGGCGTAGTCGGAGTTGAGGAGGTCTTCGACGCTGTGGAAGACGTGGGTCTTGTCGTTGAGCAAGCCGGGCACACGCTGGTTGAGCATGCCCGCCGTCTGCGCCGTTTGCTGCGCTAGCTGTCTTGGATCGGAGCCGAAGTGGCTGGCGAGTTTTCGGCCGCTGCCTCCGCCTCGGCTGCCTTCATCCAATCCACTATTTTCTGATGCCCCGGGCTGCGAGTAAAAGAGTTTTTGGCCCGCTTCGAGTATTCTGAATAATTTTGAGCCATGTACATCAGCTTCTCCTCGTCCTCGTCCACCAAGTTCCTCAGTCCCCAGATTTGGGACGCTATCGCCCCCAGAGGCATTTCCGAGAAGCGCCTGTCGTGCAATAAGGGCCCGAGAAAGTGTCGTCGGACCAACTCCGCTTCCTCCGGGGTCCAGTCCTGATACGATTTGTTTAAAATCTCTTTCGGATAGCCTGCGCCCGGTAGGTACATGGGTGACCGTATCATCTTCAGGGTTCCATTTCAAGTCTTGGAGCTGCACGTGGCCAAGAGGACCAGGCTCTGGAAATGGCTTGCTGTTCTTGGGGGCAAACCGCTTCATTACTTGGACATACCCCGGCCAGTCACGCATCTTTTTCTCCACCTCGTTCATCTCCGCGAGAGCGAGTTGGTTGATGTTATGCTCATAAGTGGCAGTGTCCTCGGGGCCTTGCTGCTGTCGCCAGCCTGGGATGGTGGCGTTAAGGGAAGGAGCATTTTCTACGCTGGAAGGAGTGAGGTGCTCCGTGGTGCCATGACGCATGGCATTGGAAAGCATCTGGCTGATGCGACGAAAACTCGCTATTGGCTTCACCCCATTCGGATCTTCGACAAACTTCAGCCCATTGTTGTGGGCATAAGTCATGGCCGCTTGATAGACGAGGTCTCCGCCTTCCACCGCCTGGCCATCGGGACTGCGCATCTGGGAAGTGTCTACCCACACCTTGCCATTTGTGCCATGAAGCAGGAAGGCATGGCCACCAGCTTTCAAGTCGATGCGATAGATCTTTTTTGTTGGCACATCGCCAAAATCTTCATGCTCACGCACATGGCTCAACTCTTCAGGCAGCGCGTATTCCTTGGCAATTTCCCCGAAGTCCTTGCTCTGGCTGGCTTTGCCACGGCGGAAGCGGCCTTCGTCGCCAGCGAGGTTTTGCATCACCTGTCCGGCGGTTTTCTTCTCTGAGCTTCCTTGCTCTGAACTGCCCTGGCTGAACTGCAGTCGTGGGCCTTCGGCGCTGCTCTGCGGCTGCGGAGCGCCTGGCGTTGCGGGCGCGCCCGGTGTCGGTTTCCCGGCTTCGGCAGCGTTTGCTGGCGTGGCGGTGGTGCCTGCCGGTGCCAGGCGTGACAGTGTGGCCTGCGCATTCTTCAGCGCCTCGGCTTCGGTGGGGTGGAGGGTGAGGCCGCGTTTTTCAATGGCGGCTTGCTTTCTGAGGAGATTGTACTCGATGGTGCTGGCGACGGTGTGCTCGGCGGCTGCCAGTTCCTTCTGCTGGTCCGGGCTGAGCGGGCTTGGCTGAGACTTGAGCTTTTTGATGGTGTTTTGAGCGGCGCCGAATGTCGCAAGGTCGGGCGCCCGTTTAGTGGTAGTCTCTGGTATTGGGTGCTGTGATGAAGGCGGGGCTGGCTGGCCGGGTGCAGCCCCTTGCTGCTGGGGCCGGGCGGTGTCCATGGGGGGGAGGGGCATGCTGCCATTCTCAAGGGCGGCGCGTTCTTCGAAGGTCTGGCCGTCGGAGGGCGGGGCTAGCGCGAAGAAACAGGTCTCAAAGCCGCCCTCCGCGAATGGCGCAGCAGCTCGTGCAGGTGGGTGTCCAGATGGCTTTCGTCCGTGTCCTTCCAGTTGTTGCTCATTTTCCTGAGCTGGGCTTTGAAGGCCTCCCACATGTCACGTAGCAGGCCGGGCTGCTGGAGCAGGTGCGGGGATTTTTCCGCCTGCCGGGCGAACCATTCGTGGGCCAGCGCATTGCGGTCTCCTGCCAGATGCTGGTATCCAGGCTCATGGGCGATAGCGTCCAGCTCCTGCGGTTTGATGCGCTGGGTCAGGCCCGCCCAATGCTTCTGCGCCTTGCTGTCCTGCGAGCCCAGCAGGGCCTGCAAACCATCGTGCCCCACGCGCTCGTGGAGGATGACGCGGGTGAGGGCATCGTGCGGGGTTTCGCCGGGGCGCAGCTCCACATTGCCCGCGATGACGACGTTGTGACCGGTCTTGGGATCGTGGAAGCCTTCGGCGGAGGGGAGCTTTTCGAGGTCCTCCTTGGAAAGCGGATGCTCCTTGGCGTAGTCGGAGTTTAAGAAGTCTTCGGTGCTGTGGAAGACGTGGGTTCTGTCGTTGAGGAGTCCGGGGACCTGGGTTTTAAGGTGGTCGGATACGTTGGCAACGGCGGTGGCGAGCCCACCGGGCCGTTCGGATACGGCGTCACCCAGTCGCCGCGTCGGAACGCCTCCAGCGCCGCCCGATGGTCGGCTATAGTAAAGACCCCGTGCCAGGCGCACCATGTCCCGGTCAGCCGCCCCAGTTCCCTGCCCTCCGGGGTCTCCTCCCGCATCGTCATGTAGAGGCTGAATGCTCCCATCGGATCTGCGTCCTTGTAGCGTGGATCCGGTGACAAGGGCCCTAAGAAGTGTTGTCTTGCCGACTCCACTATCTCCGGGTTCAAATCGGTCCACGAGAGATTTAAGAGCTCCTTCTGTAAGGGGGGTCCCGGTATGGCCATTGATGATGGTGTGTGAGTCGGGGTCGTATGTCAAATGACTGAGGTCGATGCCGCGTGCCTTGGCCTCAGCCATGACGTCGGCATGCTCACGACGCAGCATGAGGGCGAGGTTGTGTTCGTCGTCGCCAGGCTTCCAGCCGGGCAGCTCGACTTTGGTGACGGGCGTCTCGTTCGCAATGATCTGATCGCCGGTTTGGGCCCCCTTAAAGGTGGCGTCTCCATCAAAGTGTTTTGTGCTGCCTCCATGCCGCAGCACGGAGGAGATCATCTGGCTGATACGACGATTTTGTGCCACGGGCTTGACCGATGTATCCGGCAGGAATGTATAACCATGCTGCTGCGCGAAAGTAGAGGCCATTTGATAGACATTGGTCCCGCCGCCGCGCTTGGTGGTGTTGCTGTCGAGATTGGCGCTGTTGAGGCGCAGCGTTTTATTGTCATGGTCCAGTGTGGCGACAGCCTCTCCGTTGGGCGTCTCGATGCGGAAGGCGCGGTCGGTAGGGCCTGCCCTGCTGACTTTGAGTTCCATTCCATCTTGCGAGTAGCTTTGGGCCAGTGTGTTGAGAGCATCGTCGGTGCCCATCTTGGAAGTGTCCGGCTTGCTCTTGCCGAGCTGGAAGGCGTCTTCCTCCTGAGACAGGAGCCGGTGGGCGTCCACGATGTCGCTGTCTGCGATGGGTTTGGGATTTGCACCGCCCTGGCTGAACTGCAGGCGTGGGCCTTCGGTGCTGTCCGATGCCTGGGGTGCGCCCGGTGTCGCGGTCCTGGCTTCGGCACCGTTTGAAGGCTGGGCGTTGGTGCCTGCCGGTGCCAGGCGTGCCAGTGTGGCCTGCGCATTCTTCAGCGCCTCGGCTTCGGTGGGGTGGAGGGTGAGGCCGCGTTTTTCAATGGCGGCTTGCTTTCTGAGGAGATTGTACTCGATGGTGCTGGCGACGGTGTGCTCGGCGGCTGCCAGTTCCTTCTGCTGGTCCGGGCTGAGCGGGCTTGGCTGAGACTTGAGCTTTTTGATGGTGTTTTGAGCGGCGCCGAATGTCGCAAGGTCGGACGCCCGTTTAGTGGTAGTCTCTGGTATTGGGTGCTGTGATGAAGGCTATCGGCTGAAAATGAAAATCGATTTGGATTGTTTCAAAGCTGCCGGCATCTACGGGCTTTTATAAGCTTTATCCTTGAAGTCAATTTGTGGGCTCCTGATAGTTAGTCACGGTAACAAAGGTTTCGTCTGGGCTGCCGCAAAACACCAGTTCTGTTCCTGGTTCAATGGTGACATCTGGGCGGTCTGAGAAAAGCCACAGGATGCCCTGCCGATTGGACTTCCTCTTGTCTACTTGCAACCATCCCATCCAGTCCGGGCGACAAACCCAAAAGCCCTCCACGGGAATGGTCATGTCATTGAGCATGCGCCAGTTGTGCTTGGGAGTGAAGGAAATCTCCTGCTTGCGTATCAATCGCAATGCAGGGTAGTTCGTTATCAAGAAGGGGGGCTCTGGATACTGGGGGGGAGGATTTCCCCAAGGGCTCCAAAAGAAGCCCCGGCTGTTTGTATGCCCCTGCACGATCGAGAGTTCTTTTTCTTCTCGACGCTCTTTGTCTGAGATCAAAAAAACATCCCCGGTGTAGGAACGCTCTTCCCCACCAAAGCCGAAGGTGCCTGCGGGAGATGTTCCCCACAGACGAAGGCCATCATCGGGTGATCCCTCGATTCGTTGAACCCAATAAAGCAGTGGATTTTCAATATCCTTCACGAAGTCCATATCTATATAGTTGTTTGATTTGTGAACGGGGTCAGTGTGCAATTGTGACAAAAGGTCGTTGGAGGTCTGTGAAAAACGAGTCAGGGCAGTAGCACGGGCAATCCTGCCCGTAAGCAGCGCTCTCTTCACGGGCAGGATTGCCCGTGCTACTTTTCGCGTCGGTGCCCTGAGCTTAAATGCCACGACGAATGCGCTTAACTGAGTGCCATTCATGCCTGGCATTTAGTCGGCATCTGCAGATGCGGACTGTTACTCTACAACGACAGCACGAACCAAGCTGCAGTGTGCATATTCCCAAGGCAGGTTGCGCAGAAAGGTTTCCCCGTCCTTGGGATAGAGCATTTTTCCCTCGTAGGGTATCCCGTGCATTTCCATAAAATCCTGCTCGAAGGCCCTGTCGCAGACGGCATGGCCGTTTTTGTCCAAGGTCCAGGTTTCGTGCAGACTACGTCTATCCTGACCAATGTCATAGCTGTATATTTCGACTTTCATGGTGGTGGATTATTGGGACTTATCGCCCCAGTGCACAGCGCGAGAAGGTTGTTTATCTGGAGGCAGGTGCGCGTTGATCTCATCCAGGGTGAAGTTGCCATACTTCATGGCTTCAGGTTTCAGGTGATCCTTTAGAGATTGCCTGAGTGAATCCTCATTGCCGAGAATTCGGTGCAGTCGTGCTTGATTCAGCGGGGAAAGGGGGCGCCACTTCGAGTGGGCTATTCTATGATGATAGCTCGAGTAAAGCTGCTATTGGCATATTCGTATGGATAGTTGCGCAGAAATGCCTCTCCATCTTTGGGGAAATATTTTCGACCTCCTTTGCCAATGATGCCATCTTGTTCGACTTCCGCCTGCTTGGATGAATCGTCACAGGTGGCATGACCATTGCTGCCCAACCTCCAGGTCTCGAGCAGTTCACCGTTTTTGTGATCTTCGTAGAAGGTGCGTATTTCAACTTTCATGGCTTCGTTTATTGGGAGGAATCATAATAAGGCACAGATTCAATGTGTTGCTTTGCTGGTGAAAGATGGGCATTAATTTCATCTATTTTGAAATTGCCGTAGGTGCCGCGTGCCAGCAAGGCTTTGGCCCGGGCAAATAGGCCGTCGAGTGCATCCTCGTCAAGATGACTGGATAGAGATTTCCTGAGTGATTCTTCGTTGTCGAGCATGCGGTGCAGGCGTTCTTGGTTGAGTGGAGAGATGGGTTTTCCTTCGCGTGGGCCAGGGAAACGTTTTTCGACGACGCCTGTATTGGCGGGCAGGGAGTAGCCATTGTCAATAAGAGCGGCTTCTGTAATCTTGTCTCCATCGAGGAGTAGCATGTAATTTTTTTGGTAGCGGTCGCTGTGCATCAGCAGGTCATCAGTGAGCTGCCAGTCTTCAGCGACGGAGTCCGGCAAGTTGACAGGTGTCTTGGTTTTTGGGTCGACCTTAACATTGTAAGGTGGCTTGGCGGCCTTGTCTCCGGTTATCAAGCCCCTTTTAAAATACTGTGCGGAGCCGGGCTGACCACTGTGGGTGATCATGGTGGTAGGGGGGACAAGATCAATCCCCAATGCTTGGGCGACCTTCGAAGCGGCGACTTCTCGCTGGCCGGTGGTTTCTGGCTCGATGCCCGCACGGTGTTTTTCTTTCACCTGCCCATCCTTGGGTTTGTGCACGACCTCCACACCATCAGGTGATTTCAGGTGGTCGGTCTGGTTAACGTGTGTGCCGCCGATGTTCTCCACCATGTCAAAAGTGGTAGTCTCGATGCGTTTGCGTGCGGCATCTACGCCGGTTTCAGGATGCAGTAGCGGGGCTTCACGGGCCTTCAGGTCTTCCTGGACTTCTGCATTGCGTGGCTCTGCGCGCTTGCGGTCATATTTTTCGCGGTGCTCCTGATGCCGTTTCCTGTCCAATGACTGCAGCGGTGGAGGAGCTACATTCTTTGTTGCGTCCGTAGAGCTTGATTCGCTGCTCTTCGAGGGAGTTGATTCTGAGGGAACCGGCGGTGATTCTGGAGGAGCTGCTCCGCCGCCATGGCCGTCATTGCCTGGCAGTGGCGATGGAGAAGCCTCGCCGCTGTTGCTAGGGACGGGGACGGGTTCACCTGCGCCGCCTCCGGCTGGAGCCTCGCCCGGCACCGGTCTTTGCAGGATGGCGCGCTCGGTCTCCAGAGCCTTGGCTTTGACGGGATCTAGCTCGCGTGGCTGGGGCAGGCTGCTGATGACCGCCTGTTCTGTTTCCAGGTTCTTGACCCGGGTGTGGGCGAGGACTTTTTCGTTGTGATCGAGCTCGCGCTGCTCCTCAAGGCTGAGCGGTCCTTCTTTAGCCTTGTCTTTGAGGCGCTGGATGTTGTCGAGCACCTGGCCGACTTCTTTGAGATCGGCTGCTGGCGGTGGAAGAGTCTGCGGTGGTTGACTGCTGCTGACCGTGGTTTGCGATTGTTTTTCGGGGCCGGAGCCTGGGGTGGGTGGTGTGGTAGTCTCTGGTATTGGGTGCTGTGATGAAGGCGGGGCTGTCTGGGCGGGTGCAGCCCCTTGCTGCTGGGGCTGGGCGGTGTCCATGGGGGGGAGGGGCATGCTGCCATTCTCAAGGGCGGCGCGTTCTTCGAAGGTCTGGCCGTCGGAGGGCGGGGGCGGGCTGTCGGGCTGGCCTTTGCCGGGGCGGTGGTCTTTGATCACCTGGCCGGCCCTGCCCACGGTGTAGTGCAGGGGCTTCATGCCGAAGGAGGTGGCGTAGTCGGCGATGACGGCGTTCTTGTGGTCCTCGAAGTCGGAGTCGGGGTTTTCGATGGTGTTTTGCGCCACGGTGCCGCCGATGTCTGCGGCGATGCGTGCGCCTTTGCGGACATACCTGGCCACGCGGCCGCCTTTGCTGCCGATGCCGATGCCGGGGATGAAGTGGCCCGCGACGGCACCGGGCGCGCCCTGCATGTATTCGCCGAAGTCGGCGCCGGTGGCATGGCTGAGGCCGCGGACGAGGGGGTCGTTTTTGAGGCTGTTTTGCTGGTCCTCCTCGGTCTGGGCGCGCTGCGGCGTCTTCTTCAGATTGTGCTCCAGCTCCTTCCACCGCTCCTTGTTGCCGGTGCGGATGTACTCCTGGAGCAGGGCGCGATTTTCCGCGCTGGCAAGGGTTTGCTCCTGCAGGTGTGCGAGGTGCCTTTTGCCCTCGGGGGTGTTTGGGTCGGCGGGGCCCTGCACGGCGTCAAACCACTGCTGGCGCTGGGGATTGAGCCTGGCGGAAACCTCATCTATCCACCTCTCCTGCGCCTCGGGATCCCCCACGGGGAAGTTGCCATTGCGGATGTCCTGATGGATGGCCTCGAGGGCGGCATCGATCTTCTTTTCTGCGGCGGGCTGGGCGAGGCGCTGGGCGGTGTCCCTGGCCTTTTGCGCCTCGAAGCGGCTTTGCTCCTTGAGATTTCTGCCGGGCATGCGCGGGCTGCCGTCGGGGTTGAAGAAGGAAAGGTCCGCGCCTGCGGCGACGTGGGTGCCGACTTCGCTTTTGGCGGCTTCTTTGACGAGATCGGCACCCTGCCCGGCGAAGTCGCCCAAACCCTTCTGTGCGGCCACGCGGTCGCGCAGGGCCTGGGCGGTCTGGCGAAACTTCTGGTAGTCTGTGGTAGTGAGGCCGCCGGGCTGCTGGACGAGCTGGTCGTGGTAGTCGCTCAGGAGGGTGTCCACGGCGGCCTCGCGCTCGGCGTGGGGCATTTTGAGGATGTCGGGGTGCTGGTCCAGCGTCTCGTAGTCGTGGGCGGTCCAGGTGCCGCTGGGGATGTGGGCTGCGCCGCCGCCTTGGAGGGGGATGCGCTCGATGCCCGGGGGCCCGTCCTCAGTGCGGCTGCCGGGGGAGGCTGCGCCGGGCTTTCCCCATTCGGGATTGCCGTCTTTGATCTGCCCGAGCGCGCTGCGCCTGAGCTCATCGATGCGGTCCGGATTGGCCAGCAGGCTGCCCTCTGCGCGCTGGCGGGCTTGTTTGAAGTATTGATTGATGGCATAGGCCCGCTGCTCGGGGGTGCCATCGTGGAGCCAGTGGCCCAGTTCCTTGTTGTTTGGGTCGGTTCCCCAGTCCTGCATGGCGCCGTCGGTGCCGGTGCGGGTGGTGTTTGGCTCGACGACGCCGTTGAAGACGCCATTGAGCGCGAGTCCCTGCTGGAGAGAGAGTGTGCCTGACTCCCAGCGCTTTTTCAGGCCTGCGGGGGAGAGGCCCAGCCTTTCCAGCGCGGCGGCGCGCTCCTCCGGGGTGCGGGCGGACTCGTGCGCCTTTTTTCCTGCCTCGATGAGGGAGCTGAGCTCCGCCTCTGTGGTGCGGCGGCCGTTGCCAAAATAAACGGGCAAGCCGTCGGCATTGGCCTTTGCTCCCGGGCGTGCGGGCGGCACGGCGAGGTTTTGCAGCATCTGCCGGGTGCCCTCGCTGAGGCTGCCATTTTCTGCATGCACGGTCAGGGATTTCTGCGTGGGATCGTAAACGGCCACGGGGGCGGTGCCGCCGAAGCGGGGCCAGTGCAGGGCCTGCGTGCCGTCTGGCTGCGGGGTGAGGGTGGCTTTCGGATCTGACACGCCCATGGTTTTCAGGGCGAGATCGCGTGCGGCGGCTTGCTCCTGCAGCGTGGCCTTGGCACCGCTGCCGGGGGTGCCGCCGGTGGTGGCATCCAGGATGGACATGGGGGTGCCCGGCGCGGCCTGGGCCAGCTTTTCCTGAAGCTGACGCACCGCTGGCGGTGTCATTTCTTCTTTGACGGCGGCGGCCAGGGGGTGCCCCTGCGCCTCCAGCCGGGCGAGGAGCGCGCGGTCTGCACTGGCGGGGATGAAGGGGGGCGGGGGGCCTCCCGCACCGGAGGCACTGTGCCGCCCGTGCTGCTGCAGGGACTGCTGCCAGCGATGGCCCTCCACGAGTTTTTTGGCCAGCTGCTGGCGCTGCTCTTTGAAGCCCTGGACGCCTGCGGCCAGAGGCGCATGCGCGGCCTCGGCGGCGGCCAGCTCCGCCGTGGCGGCGGCGTGCTGCTGCAGCCAGTCGGAGCCCTTCTGCATCTCGCGGGTGTCAGAGGGATCGACGGGCAGCACCTGCCCGGCTCCGCCGGCTGCGGACTGGAGGCGCACCAGCCTGCCGTCGCGGTTTTCATAGCGGACGGGCGCGTCCGAGAGGGCTGCGTGCGTCTGGCGTGCGGTCTCCAGGCGCTGCTGGGCAGACTGCAGCCGGGCCTCCTCCTGAGCCTGCTGGCGCACCTGCTCGGCACCCTGGCCGAGGAGCTGCTCCTGACGCTGCCTGCCACGCAGCTCATGCTGCCTGAGGTTTTCCGTGATGACTGAGGGCTCTGGCTTTGGCGTGGCGGGCTGAGGGGGCGCGGGAGGCCTGCCCCAGGCGCCCGCCTGCGCAGGCGGGGCTGCGGAGGGCACCGGCGTGGCAGGCTGGGCGGCGCGTGCTGGCTGAGGCTGAGGCTGAGGCTGAGGCTGAGGCTGAGGCTGAGGCTGAGGCTGAGGCTGAGGCGCGGCGGGTCTCGCCGGAGCTGCGTAGGGGACGGGGCTGGCCGGTGCGGCTGCTGCGGCCTTGGGGCGCTCCCAGGGCGCGAGCATGGGCGTCAGCCAGCGCGAGGTGGCTGCACCGGGCTGCGGCCGGTAGGGGATGCCCACCGGCTGCGGCTGCGCGGACTGCGGCTGCGGCTGCGGCTGCGGCGCGGACTGCGGAGGGCCTGCGGGGCGCTGCTTTTTAAACGGCTGCTGCTGCTCGTCTTCTTCGGCGGCGGGATGGAGGAGGTCTGAAAGCTGGAAGGAATAGGACATGGCGGATGCGTGGCCGCAGGGCGGCGGTGGCACCTTCCGTGTTCTTCACAGCGTCGGGTCGCGCGGGCATGAATAAGTCCCGCAGGACTGAAACCTTGGGTCGCGTCGCTGAAATGCAACCAGAAAAGCATGAATAGGTAGGAAATAATGCGATGTGGTATCACGTGAACGGCGGGCTGGGGGCGGCGGATGAATTCAGGCAGAATGTCAAAGGCTGGCGGAAGCCGGCTGGGGGCTTTGCGGTGGTTGACGGTGAGCGACGGCTGCTGGCGGTGGCTGTGATGAGCCCGTGCTGGAGGTGGCCGTGGTTTGCGATGGCGAACCGGGGGTGCGTGCTGGCGCGCTGCTGGTTTCTGCGCGTGGCGACACTTCCACGGATGCGGTGCCTGCGGGCGGCGCGTCGCCCTGGGTGGTGGTGGTGTCTGCGGGTGGGAGTGGGCCGCTGGAACTCGCCGTGAAGGACGTGGTTTTGCCCGGGGTGCCGACGCTGTCCGTGTTTCCCGCAGCGCGGGGCCGGGCCAGCGTGGCCTGGGCGTCCTCCAGCGCTTTCGCGGTGGTGGGGTGAAGTTTCCCTCCGCGCTTCTCAATGCCGGCCTGCTGATTGAGGATGTTGTACTCCGTCCTTCTGGCGAAGGTCCGCTCCGCCCCATCCAGCTCCTTTTGCTGCTCCGGGCTCAGAGGGCCCTTCTGCGCCTTGAGCTTGTCGATGGTCTGTTTGGCCGTGCCGGCTTCCTCAAACGTGGGAACGGGGAGGGCGGCGGGTGTTTGCGGTGCTGGCTGTTGTTCGTGGTGGTTGTCTGTTGTTGGCCGGAGCCGGAGGGAAGGGGCTGGGATGGCTGGCGGTCGTTGGCGGTGGTGGACGGTTGCTGAGCCGAGCCGGTGGTGTTTGGCGTGGTAGCATCTGGTATGGGATGCTGTGAGGCAGGGGTGGCCACGGCGGCGGCGCTGTGCTGCTGCGGGGCTGGGGGAGTGGCGGCGGTCTGCCCCGGAGGACGGCGTACGGTGGAGCCGCCAGCGGCGGGGATGGCCTCTCCGCCTCCGCCGACCAAGGAGGTGACGATGGCGTTTTCAGGGATCTGCTTGACGTAGTCTCCCACCGCCTCCTGCACGCTGTGGCCGGTGCCGACGGCTTTGGCGATGGCTGAGATGAGCCCGTCGGCGGTTTCTTCGATGTTCTCCTTGAGCGCGCCTTTGGTGAAGTCTCCGCCAAGGTGCCCGAGCTGCTGCATGCGGGAGGTGAAGACCTGGGTGATGGCGGCAGAGGCTTCCGGCAGGCGGCGCGGGCTTCAGTCCGCAGCACTCCGCAGACACGCAGAGTGCTTCCACGCGCGTGGGCGCCCGTGCCCGCCTCCTCCCGCGTCTCCGCAATCCTCTGGTATTTCATGCCAGCCATCCCGCCGGCCGGCCGCCGCCATTTCACGCGTAATGCGCCGCAGCGCGGCACACCAGCCCCTGGTCATCAAACCAGAAACACTCCGCCGCCGGGAGGTTTTGCACCGACTGGTACAGCACGCACAGCGAGTGCGCCCCCGCCAGCACCCCGCGCAGCTCAAAGCGCAGGTCCGGGTAGCGCGCCAGCGCCTGGCCCCAGTAGACCGCCACCGCCTCCCTGCCCACCAGCCGGTTCGGCACCGCCGTGGCCCCCGCCCCCAGCACACGCGAGATGAAGGGCGACTCAAACTCCAGGTCCTCCGAGTAGTGCGAAAGGATGCGCGGCAGATCATGCGCATTCCACGCGGCGATCCATTCTTCGGCAAAAGCATGCGGCTCAGGCATCGGTGACATCCCCCCACCGTGGCCCGCCCCCGCAAAATGACAAGCCCCCCCGCATTCCATGTTCAGCATTCAGCGTCCTCTCCATTTTCAAAAACGGGTTAACCCAAGGCAGTGGTTCCACACACGGCAGGGCAGGGTAGTTTTTGGGTTAACCCCCTCGCTGGGTTCCCTCCCTCTCATGCCCGCTTATCCCGGGCCATCCCCCACCCTCAGCTCCTTTTTTCAGCACGTATGTACGGCATGGTCAACAAAGCGGTGCAGGACCTCATCATCGCCAGTCACGGCGAAGAAGTCTGGCAGCAGATCAAACTCCGCGCGGAGGTGGACGACGAGATCTTCATCTCCACCCAGGCCTACCCGGACGAGGTCACCTACCGCCTCATGGGTGCCGCCTCAGAGGTGCTCGGCCTCCCCGCCCAGCGCGTGCTCCATGAGTTTGGCCGCTGGTGGGTGCTCAAGACCGCCCACCACGGCTACGGCCTTCTCCTCCGCGCCGGCGGGCGGAATCTGGGTGAGTTTCTCCAAAATCTGCCCAACTTCCACACCCGCATCATGATGATCTTTCCCGCCCTGCAGCCCCCGGACTTTCAGTGTACCGACGTCGCCCCCGGGCACGTCCGCCTGCACTACCGCAGCCACCGCCAGGGGCTCTCCGCCTTTGTCATGGGCCTCCTCCACGGCCTCGCGGAGATGTTTGCCGTCACCGCCCACATCACCCAGGAGCACAGCCGCGACTCCGGCGCGGACCACGACGTCTTCCGCATCACCTGGAAAGAACCCCAGCCCACCGAGTCATGAGCGCGCGGGAAAAGCCCATGCCCGGCATGCCCTGGGCAGGCGTGGAGGCCGTCTTCCCCTTCGTCTTTGCGTGGGACGAGGCCGGGCGCATCCTCAGCATCGGCCCCTCCCTCCGGCGCGTCATCCCCGGCCTCGCCCTCGGCATGCAGGTGGACGAGGCCTTCCGCCTCGAGCGCCCGCAGGGCACCCTCAGCCCCGCCGCCCCGCGCGGCATCCTCCTCCTCCTCCTCCACCCGGACACCGGCCTCCAGCTCCGCGGCCAGGTCATGCACCTGCAGGAGGCCCGGCTGGAGGTCTTTCTCGGCACCCCATGGCTCCAGAGCCCCGAAGAGCTCGACCGCCTCGGCCTCACCCTCGCAGACTTCGCCACCCACGACTCCGCGCAGGACCTCCTCCACGTCGCCCAGGTGCACCGCATCGCCAATGAAGAGCTGCTCGTCCTCAATGAGCGCCTGCGGCACAAGCAGAGCAGGCTCATCGAAAAAGAGGCCGAGTCCCGCAAGCTCGCCATGGTCGCAGAGCGCACAGACAATGCCGTCATCCTCGCAGACCGCCAGGGCCGCATCGAGTGGGTCAATGAAGCCTTCGAGCGCATGACCGGCTGGCCGCTCGCCGAGGTGCGCGGGCTCAAGCCCGGCGCCTTTCTCCAGGGCCCCCGCACCGACCTCCGCACCGCCCGCGAGATGGGCGCCCACGTCCTCGCCGGCGAGAGCTTCCGCTGCGAGATCCTCAACTACCGCAAAGACCGCACCACCTACTGGGTGGACATCGAGGTCCAGCCCATCTTTGACCCCGAAGGCCAGGTCACCCACTTCATGGCCATCGAGGCCGACGTCTCCGGCAAAAAGCGCAATGAAATGCGCCGCCAGCTCGAAGCCGCCGCCGCCGAGGTCATCACCAGCGGCGTCCGCCTCCCAGACCTCATCCAGTCCATGCTCGGGGCGCTGGGCCGCCAGATCCAGGCCACCGTCGGAAACTGGTGGGTGCCCGGCGTGCGCGGCGACGTCATGCACCTCTCCGAGTCCTGGCAGCGCAGCGGCGCCAAAGTGGAGGCCTTCATGCAGTCCTCCCGCGAGATGAGCTTTCCCTCCGGCAAGGGGCTGCCCGGCCGCGTCTGGGCGGAGCGCACCAGCCACTGGATCACCGACGTCCGCCAGGACGAAAACTTCCCCCGCCGCCACGCGGCAGCAGAGTGCGGCATCACCGGCGCCGTCGCCTTTCCCGTGCCGGTGGACGGCCACATCCGCGGCGTGGTGGAGCTCTTCAGCGTCCACCTCGACGCCCCCGACCCCGACCTCCTGGAGGCGCTCCACCGCATCGGCAGCCAGCTCGGGCTCCTGCTCAAGCGCCTGGAGGCCGAGGCCGCCCTGCGCCGCAGCGAGCGCGCCATGAATGAGGGCCAGCGCCTCGCCCACCTCGGCACCTGGGAGTGGGACCTCCGCACCAACGCCCTCTCCTGGTCAGACGAAAAATTTCGCATCCACGGCTTCGAGCCCCGCAGCTTCAGCCCCACCCTGGACCACGTGCGCCAGTGCGTGCTCCCGGAGGATCTGGAAAAGCTGCTCGGCACGCTGGACGCCGTGGCCCGCACCGGCCTCAGCCAGGAGGTCGCCTACCGCATCACCCGCCCCACCGGGGAGATCCGCCACGTCACCACCCGCGCCGCCGCAGAGCTGGATGAAAAAGGCACCCCCTGCCGCCTCGTCGGAACCATGCAGGACATGACCGAGCTCATCCGCACGGAGGACGCCTACCGCCAGGCCCAGCGCATCGCCCACCTCGGGAACTGGACCATGGACATCGCCACCGGCCACATCCGCTGGTCAGACGAAAAGTACCACATCTACGGTTACGAGCCCGGTTCCGTGGAGGTGGACATGGACCTCTGCCGCCGCGCCATCCATCCCGACGACTTCGACGCCGTCATGCACTTTGTGGACACCGTCGTCCGCACCGGCCAGCCCATGACCACCACCTACCGCATCCTCCGCCCGGACGGCGAAGAGCGCCACCTCCGCAGCAGCGCCGAGGTGGGCCGCGGCGCAGGCGGCCGCGCCCGCGAAGTCATCGGCACCGTGCTCGACATCACCGAGCTCGTCCTCGCCCAGCGCACCCTCCAGCAGACGGAGGAGCGCTGGCAGTTCGCCCTCCAAAACAACGGCCTCGGCGTCTGGGACTGGAACATCCTCACCGGCCACGTCCTCTACACAGACCTCATCCAGCGCATGCTCGGCTACGAGCTCGGAGAGTGGCCCCAGCACGTGGACAGCTGGGCCTCCCGCGTGCACCCGGACGACCTCCCCTCCGTCATGGAGGCCATGAACAAATGCCTCAGCGGCGAGACGCCCGACTACATCTGCGAGCACCGCCTCCGCTGCAAAGACAGCTCCTGGAAATGGGTGCAGGACGTCGGCCGCATCGTCGCCCGCACCAAGGACGGCAAGCCCGAGCGCATGATCGGCACGCAGATGGACATCCACATGCGCAAGCAGTCCGAGGAGGCCGCCCGCCGCCGTGCAGACATGCTCAACGGCATCCGCGCCGCGCAGGAGCACTTCATTGGCGCCGTGGATGTGGCCCCCGTCTTTGCCGAGATGCTCGACGTCGTCGTCTCCCACACCCGCAGCGGCTTCGGCTTCGTCGGCGAAGTCCTCCGCGACGACACCGGCGCCCCCTACCTCCGCTCCTACGGCCTCACCGACATCGCCTGGAATGAGGAGACGCGCAGCATCATGCGCCAGATGGGCCCCATGGGCCTGGAGTTCCGCAATCTCAAGACCCTCTTCGGCATCCCCATGGTCACGGGGGAGGTGCTCATCGCCAATGACGCCGCCCACGACCCCCGCCGCGGCGGCCTCCCACCCGGCCACCCGCCCATCCACACCTTCCTCGGCCTCCCTGTTTACAACGGCCTCGAAATGGTCGGCCTCATCGGCCTGGCCAACCGCCCCGACGGCTACGACGAAGAAGGCGTCAAAGAGCTCGACCCCTTCCTCGCCGCCGTCAGCAGCATGATCGTCGCCCGCCGCGAGGAGCAGCGCCGCCGCAAGATCGAGGAAGAGCTCCGTGCCGCCCGCGACAAGGCGGAGGCCGCCAGCCGCGCCAAGAGCGAATTCCTCGCCATGATCTCCCACGAGATCCGCACCCCCATGAACGGCATCCTCGGCATGGCCGGCCTCCTCCGCGCCGGCCAGCTCGCCCCCCCGCAGTCAGAGATGGTCGAGGCCGTCCTCCACAGCGGCGGCGCGCTCATGAAGATCATCGACGACATCCTCAACTTCGCCAAGATCGAGGCCGGGCAGATCGAGCTGCAGGTGCAGCCCGTCGCCCTCGACGACCTCGTCGAAGGCGTCGCCGACCTCCTCCAGCACGAAGCCTCCTCCAAGCGCCTCGAGCTCACCACCCACATCTCCCCCGCGCTCCCCGAAGTCATCCTCGGAGACCCCGGCCGCCTCCGCCAGGTGCTGCTCAATCTCGCCGGAAACGCCGTCAAATTCACCGACACCGGCCACGTCACCATCCGCGTGCAGCCCGGCGCGGCAGGGCAGGTGGCCTTCCTCGTGGAAGACACCGGCATCGGCCTCCCCGAAGGCGCGCAGGAGCGCCTCTTCAAGCCCTTCAGCCAGGTGGACGGCTCCCAGTCCCGCCGCTTTGGCGGCACCGGCCTCGGCCTCGCCATCAGCAAAAAGCTCGTGGACGCCATGCACGGCCGCATCGGCGTGGAGAGCCGCCCCGGCCCGGGTGCCACCTTCTGGTATGAGGTGCCACTGCAGCCCGGCCCCGCGCCCGCCGCCCCGGCCCCCGGTGCCGGCTCGCCCCGCCTCATCCGCATCGCCCACGCCTCCCCGCGCCAGAGCGCGAGCATCCGCGCCGCCCTCAGCGGCCCCGGCGTCGAGTTTCAGCCCCTCCCGCGCAGGCAGCTCCGCGCCCACCTCACCGCCCCGCGTCACCCCCATGAAGTCCTCCTCGTGGACGCCGCCTGGATGACGCCCGCCCTGCAGCGCCTCCACCGCGCCAGCCCCGCACCGCCGCACCTCATCCTCATCGGCGGTACCGCCGCAGACGGCGGCCCGCCCGCCGTCGCACTCCCCCTGCGCCGTGCCGCCCTCCGCAGCGCCGTCTGGCAGCTCTCCGCCACCCCCGCCGCCACGCCCGGCACCGCGCCCCGGCACCGCAGCCTCGGCCTGCGCGTCCTCGTGGCGGAAGACAACCGCGTCAACGCCCGCCTCGCCTGCCTCCTCCTCGAATCCTTCGGCTGCGCCCACACCGTCGCCGCCAACGGCCGCGAAGCCGTCGCCGCCTTCCGCAGGCAGCCCTTTGACGCCATCCTCATGGACTGCCAGATGCCCATCATGGACGGCCACGCCGCCACCCGCAAAATCCGCCAGGCCGAAGAGCGCCTCCGCAGCACCCCCGGCAGGCCGCCCCGCTGCAAGATCATCGCCATGACCGCCAGCGCCCTCCCCGAAGAGCGCGAGCGCTGCCTCGCCTCCGGCATGGACGACTACCTCACCAAGCCCTTCGAGCAGGACACCCTCGAAGCCCTCCTCGCCGGCATCACCCCTGAGCCGTCCGCCGCCGGGCCCGCTCCCACCGCCGAAGCCGCCGCGACATCCCCCGCCACCACGGCCACGCCAGCCACCCAAGCACCCAAAAGAGCCAAAGCCACCACGCCCAAAGCCACCACACCCAAGGCCACCAAGCCCAAAGCCACCACACCCAAGGCCACCACGCCCAAAGCCACCACGCCCAAGGCCACCACGCCCAAGGCCACCACGCCCATCGCCGCCGCCTTCCACCGCCTCGCCACACAGCTCGGTCACCAGGAGGCGCGGCAGATCGCCGCCCTCTGGCTCCAGGAAGCCCCAGGCAGACTCACCCGCCTCCAGCACGCCCTTGACCACGCAGACACCGCCGCCGCCGCCCGGGAAGCCCACGCCCTCCGCGGCTCCAGCACCCTCTTTGGCATGAGCGCCGTCTCAGAAAACTGCACCACCCTCGAGACCGCCTCCCGCCGCAGCCGCGCCCTGCCCAAAGACTGCGCCCAGAAACTCCACACCTCCGTGCAGCAGGCCATCGCAGACCTGCGTGCCGCCCTTTGAGCCCCCTCCGTCTCCACCGCCCTCCGGCGGAGAGGGATCGTCCCGATCCCTCACGCCCCCGCCACACCCACCGCTTCCCACATTCCACACCACCCCCGCGCCAAGTCTGGCTCACCCCTTCCTTTACGCCACACCGCAGACTTTGCGGAGCGTGGTGGGACCAAGATGGTCCCACTCCTCCAGAGCCTCCGCCCTCCGGCGGAGAGGGATCGTCCCGATCCCTCACGCCCCCGCCACACCCAGCGCTCCCACATTCCACACCACCCCCGCGCCAAGTCAGGCTCACCCCTTCCTTTACGCCACACCGCAGACTTTGCGGAGCGTGGTGGGACCAAGATGGTCCCACTCCTCCAGAGCCTCCGCCCTCCGGCGGAGAGGGATCGTCCCGATCCCTCAGGCCCCCGCCACACCCACCGCTCCCACATTCCACACCACCCCCGCGCCAAGTCAGGCTCACCCCATCCGTTACGCCATGCCGCAGACTTGGCGGAGCGTGGTGGGATCAAGATGATCCCACTCCTCCAGAGCCTCCGCCCTCCGGCGGAGAGGGATCGTCCCGATCCCTCACGCCCCCGCCACACCCAGCGCTTCCCACATTCCACACCACCCCCGCGCCAGGTCTGGCTCACCGCTTCCCTCACGCCACAACGTAGACTTTGCGGAGCGTGGTGGGATCAAGATGGTCCCACTCCTCCAGAGCCTCCGCCCTCCGGCGGAGAGGGATCGTCCCGATCCCTCAGGCCCCCGCCACACCCATAGCCCCCGCGTCAGGGTCTGACTCACCGCTTCCCTCACGCCACAACGTAGACTTTGCGGAGCGTGGTGGGACCAAGATGGTCCCACTCCTCCAGAGCCTCCGCCCTCCGGCGGAGAGGTATCGTCCCGATCCCTCACGCCCCCGCCACACCCATAGCCCCCGCATTCCACACCACCTCACCCCGCACGTTCATGGCGCAAACACACGCCTTGTGTGGGAAAAATGCCATGGGAAAAATGCCAGGCATTTGCCACCTCACCCATGCTCAAGAGGCTGCAAGGCAGAGCCAGCCTCCGGCGGACTCCTTCGGCCCCTCCTTGGGTGTTTTTTGGCCGGTGTGCTGCGGCGTCGGTGAGGCGGCCTCTGTCAATACCAGATCGGCGTATGTTGTGGTAACCCAAATGAGTACGCTTTCCCGTTTCTCCCTCTGCGCAAATCTCTGGTAGGTGTGGGCGATGTTGCAACAGCAAGAAACAGACATGGAAGACCTGCGCCTGCCGAAGTACCCCCGCAAAGGGTGGATCGGGGTGGACCTTGACGGCACGCTCGCGCGGACGACTTCGGGCATGCACCCGCACTGCATCGGCCCTGCGGTGCCGGCCATGCTGAAGCGCGTGCGCTACTGGATCAAGACCGGGCGGAAGGTCAAAATTTTCACCGCCCGCGCCGGAGACCCGGTCAGCGAGAGGTTCATCCACGAGTGGTGCGCGTACTACCAGCTGCCCAGGCTGGAGATCACGAACCGCAAGGATCATCAGATGATCGCGCTGTGGGACGACCGTGCCGTGGGCGTGGTGAGAAACGCGGGCGTGCCGCTGGTGCCGCTGCCGATGGGCTTCTGGCGGCTCGTGCGGCTGCGCATTTCCCAGATGCTGGGTGGCAGGGAGCTGGTGCAGCGTGAGTGCCTCCGGGCGGGTCCTGAGCATGGATGAGGGCGGCGCAGTGCCGCATGCTGCCGCGCGGGCCTTCGTTGTGGTAACCCATCAGCCTGCTTTATTTGGGCGGGGACTTCGGGCAAACAGGCGGCGCCGATGTGCCTGCCAGCCCAGGCGCGGTGCCCAATCATGACCCCGATCCCGATGACCCCAAAAAGCGTGCTCCTGGTGGACTCCCAGACGATGTTTCTGGAAATGCTCACATCGTTTCTCGGGCGTGAGCTGCCGGAGATGACATTCATCACCGCGTCGAGCCTGAATGAAGCCCGGCTGCTCATGAAGCACCATGCGTTTGACCTTTTGATCGCGGACATCTCCGGGCTGGAGAGCGCGGGGCTTTCCATGATCCTTGAGGTGCGCGAGCATGCGCCGGGGACCAGGATGCTCATCCTGGCCGCGGAGGTGAGCACCTTCTGGCTGCACCAGGCCATGAGTGAGGGCGTGCTGGGCATGGTGACGAAGTCCCGGCCCCTGAGTGAGCTGGTGGCCGCCATCCAGGACGTCCTGGCCGGCAGGAAGCATCTCTCGCCGGAGATTGCGCAGCAGTTCATGGAGTACATCAGCTTTTTGCAGACAGGAGATCCCATGAACCTTCTCAGCCGCCGGGAGCTGGAGGTTTTTTTGAAGCTCGGCGAAGGCAGGCCGATCAAGTCGATCGCGACGGAGCTCGGCCTTTCGGCCGGGACGGTGGCGGTGCACAAGCACAACATCGCGCGCAAGACCGGGATCGACTCCGTGGCGAAAATCGCGCGCTACTGCCTGGAGCACGGCATGCTGGAGCTGAGGCCTGAGCAGATCCTGCTCAGGACGCGGACGGCCCGGCCTGAGGCGGTGGCCGCCTAGACATGCAGTGGAGCAGGTGCGGATGCGGGCCATTGCGCTGCCTTGTGGTATTTTGTGGTCTTTGAGGCTGCCAATGCGGCGGGCGGTGCGGACTGCGCACGCGGCAGCGCTGGGAGCCCGAGGCGGAGCATCCTGATCCCCGCACCCAGCACACGTTTGCAGATCCCTCCGGAAGGGAGCGCGGACTTCAGTCCGCAGCACTCCGCAGACACGCCGAGTTCTTCCACAGCCACAGGCGCCTTCGTGCCCATCCTCCCCCCACATCGCGCATGCTGGCAAAGGCTTCCAGAACCCACCTGAGGCCACAGCTGGCGGCGGTAATCGCGGACCACCGCCAGCCCAACAGCCTCACGCACCGGTAAACACGGCCGCTGCGGAGATGCGCACACCTTGGCGTGCGTCTGCGCTGTCTGCCAAGGAGGGGATTGAGGTAACTCAACGGGGGCTAAAAATGGGGTTAACCCAAGGCGGCAGGCGCGCGGAGGACGGGGCCTAAAGTATATAAATACCATTATGATCTCCCCCCCCGTCACCTGCGACCACTGCGAGGCGCCTGCGCCTTATCATGCCGATGCTGGCAGCCAGCCC
Source organism: Prosthecobacter fluviatilis (assembly GCF_042655725.1). Taxonomy (GTDB): domain Bacteria; phylum Verrucomicrobiota; class Verrucomicrobiia; order Verrucomicrobiales; family Verrucomicrobiaceae; genus Prosthecobacter; species Prosthecobacter fluviatilis. The sequence goes on along the minus strand of NZ_JBHSMQ010000009.1, from coordinate 100,825 downwards.
GGTGTGTTTTCATGGGCGGCGCTTTACGCGCTGGACACCGCCTGCTCGCTGCTGGGCTGCAGGCATGCGTGGGTGGCCAGCCATGCGGCAGGGGGCTGCCAGATCGTGCTGCGGAGAGAGCAGACCATGGAGATCTCCCCCGGGCTGCAGGAGCTCATCCTCCGGCAGGCGGCGGCGGCTTCCCATGAGAGTGTGGCCACAGTGCCGTGGGCAGGCAGTGTGCTGCTGTTTCTGGGGCTTTCCTCTGGCCTGGCGGCGGACGGCCGCAAGTATGTGCTGGGCATGCAGCTGGACCAGGGCTTTGAGATGACGGAGCGGCGCGCGGGCGTGCTGGACGGGCTGCGCTGCAGCCTGCAGACCTACCTGGCCCGGCTGAGACCTGCCGCACCGCCCCAGCCTGCCGCGCCACAGTCTCTGGAAATGGCGGGCCCGGGAGCGCACCCCGTGACGTGCAGCTGCTGCCGCCGTGTGCATACGGCGCAGCACGGCTGGATGCACTGGGACGACCTGCGCCTCATGACGACGGGGCGCGGCAGCTCCCACACAGTGTGCGAGAAGTGCGCGGACGTGCTGTATTCTGATGTATTGAATAACGGGCTGTAGTATTCTGGAAGGATAACATGAGAAACAAAGCCACACGTCGGTCAGGCAACGGTCCCATGAGGATCGCGCTGGTGGAGGACGACCCGGTTTACCGGGCCTACCTCACGGGCCTGCTGAAGAAAACGCCGGAGGTGGAGCTGGTGCAGGCCTGGGAGAGCGCGGAGGCGATGGTGGCGGACCGGCGCTTTCTGGAGGTGGACCTCATGTTTATCGACCTGGAACTGCCGGGGCTGAGCGGGGTGGAGCTGATCGCGAACCTGCACAAGCTCCCCGATCCGCCGCTGTGTGTGATGCTGACCTCCTCCAGCGCACCGGAACATGTGTTTGCGGCCATCCGCAGCGGTGCCTCGGGCTACCTGGTGAAAACGGCGGACCCCGGGGTGTTTGCGGAGCGGCTGAGGCAGATCATCCAGGATGGCGTGAGCCTCAGCCCGGTGATCGCGCAGATGCTGATGGCTGAATTTCGCCATGCGTCCGCTTCGCCGGCGCGCAAGAAGAGCTCGCTGCGCAGCCTCACGCTGCGGGAGCGCGAGGTGCTGCAGCAGATGTCCAAACACGGCAACGCCAAGGAGGTGGGCGCCATCATGGGCCTCAGCCACGAGACCGTGCGCGTGCACATGAAAAAGATCTACCAGAAGCTGCACGTCAATTCAAAGGCCGAGGCCCTGGAAGTGCTGGCACAGATGAAGCCGGAGTAGGGCTGTGAGCGGTGAGCGTGTGGAATGCGCGAGCCCAGGAGCCGGAGGGGGATCATCCTGATCCCCACACACAGCGCGTCTTAGCACAATGAACACACGGCCTTGGGCGCGGCGCAATGTGCACACGCTGGAAGCTGCGAGCACGCGAGGGATCGGGACGATCCCTCTCCGCCGGAGGCGCTGGGAGTGCGCAAGCGCTGCGCATTGCGAGCACATCGAGCGCCGGAGGGGGATCATCCTGATCCCCGCACACAGCGCGTCTTTGCACAATGAACACACGAGCTGGGGCGCGGCGCAATGTGCACACGCTGGAAGCTGCGAGCACGCGAGGGATCGGGACGATCCCTCTCCGCCGGAGGCGCTGGGAGTGCGCAAGCGCTGCGCATTGCGAGCACATCGAGCGCCGGAGGGGGATCATCCTGATCCCCACACACGGCGCGTCTTTGCACAAGGAACGCACTGCCTTGGGCTCGGCGCAATGTGCACACGCTGGAAGCTGCGAGCACGTGAGGGATCGGGACGATCCCTCTCCGCCGGAGGCGCTGGGAGTGCGCAAGCGCTGCGCATTGCGAGCACATCGAGCGCCGGAGGGGGGATCATCCTGATGCCCGCACACGGCGCGTGTTTGCACAAGGAACGCACGGCCTTGGGCGCGGCGGCATAGGCCCCTGCGCACACGCTTCGGGCACAGGTGTGCGCCGCTGGCTGCTGCGGCCCGGCGGTGCTCAGAGGCTCGTTTCGCTCTTGCGGGCGCGTGGCTTCCCGGCCTCCGCCACGGGCTCCAGCTTTTGGATCTCGGCGGCGGCACGCAGGCGCACCAGCGTCTTGGCGATCCGCTCGTTCGTCAGGTCGTTCTTCAGGCGTGCGGCCACCTGCTCTTTGACTTTTTCAAACGGCGGTGGCGGTGGCGTGCGGCGCTCCTCCACGCCGATGAGGATGAACAGCCCCGGCTCTTCGATGATGGGGCTGATCGAGCCCTTTTTCATCTTCGCCACAGCGGCGCGCACCTTCGGGCTCAGGCTCGTCACGGGCGTCCAGCCCCAGGCGCCGCCGTCCTCGGCATGGCTGTCCTTGCTCTCCGCACGCGCGATCACGGGAAAGCTCGCCCCTTTGGCGATCTTTTCGCGCAGCGCCTCGATGCGTGCGCGCGTGGCCGCATCGCTCTGGTGCAGCGTTTCGGGGATGGTCAGCGAGTACAGCTTCACCTCCTCCGGGCTGTCCCACAGCGTGCGGTTTTTCTCATAAAAGGCGCGCACCTCCTCGTCCGTCGCCTTCACCATGCTGGCGATGTGCACGCGCATGGCGGTGCTGTAGATCATGCGCTGGCGTGCCACGCGCAGCTTCTCCAGCGTCAGGCCGTCGCGCGCCAGCTCCGCCTCAAAGGCGGCGCTGTCTCCCTGCGCGGAGTTTTTGACCATGGCCTTGAAGTCCTGCTCCAGCAGCGTGGGGTTCACCGTCACGCCCACGTGGGCCAGCTCGCTGGCCAGCAGCTGCTGGTCGATGAGCGTGTCCAGCGCCGTGCGTTTGAGCTTCTGCGTCTCAGCCTCCAGCTTTTCGGGCTCGCCGGGGTGCAGCTGCTGAAACTCCGCCACGCCGGTCTTGATCATCATGTGCACGTCTGTGGCCAGGATGGGCACGCCGTCCACCGTGGCCACCGGGCGGTCTTTGAAGGGGGCATCCTTGGGCGCGGCCCGTGTCAGGGAGTCTACCAGCTGCTGGTAGAGCCGGGTGTCCATGTGCTCCGGGCCAAACAGCCGCTGAAAGCCCTCCTGCGCGCGCCGCGCGTAGGGCAGCGCCTCCTGCGGGCGGTTCTGCGCCCGCAGGCATGCGGCCAGGATGCCGCAGGTGCCCAGGGTGTCCGGGTGCAGCGCGCCCAGCACGCGCTGCTGCACGGGCAGCACGGCGCGCAGCCGCTGCTCCGCCTCCGGGCCCCAGCCCTGCGCCTCCACATTTTCCGCCAGTTCCACGCGCGCCTTCAGCGTCTCCGGGTGCTCGGGGCCAAAGAGGCGCGTCTGGATGGGCAGGATCTTCTGCCACAGCAGCCCGGCCTCGCCGTATTTTTTGTCCATCCGCGTCTTCAGCGCCTTGGCCGTCTGGGTGTCCAGGGGCTTGCGGTCCTTCAGGGGCACCTTGCCCTGGCTGAGGTTCAGCGCCTCGCGGTGTTCCCTGGCCGCCTCCGTGCTTTTTCCCAGGGCGTAGAGCACGCCGGAAAAGCGCCAGCGCACCTGCAGCGTCAGCGCATCCGCCGCGCCCAGCACACGCTGCGCCGTGGCTGCCAGCCGCTGGTAGTCCGGCTCCGTCTCCGCGTTTTTTCCGGCGGCCGCGCGTGCGGAGAGCAGGGCCGCCTCGCAGGCCAGCGCCTCGCGCTGCTCTGCGCCAAAGACACGCACGGCCACCGGCAGCAGCTCCTGCAGCCGGGCCTCCGCCTCGGCGGCGCGGTCCTGCTCCAGGATCACCTCCGCCAGCTTGAGGCGTGCGCGCAGCGTCTCCTTGTCCTCCGGCCCAAGGGTTTGGGTGCGTGTCTCCACCAGCGCCTGCGCCGCCTTTTCCCCCTCCAGCACCGGGCCTTCCTCCTTCAGCAGCGGCAGCGGCTCGCGGCCCTTTTTCCCGATCTCCTGCGCCTTCTGCGCCGCATGGCCGGGCGCGGTGGACAGCAGCAGCAGGCAGACGAGGAGCGGCTTCATGGCAGGGCGGAGGAGTGAAAAAAAGGGGAGGGCAGGCTCAGGCTTTGGTGCCCAGCGCCGCCAGGTGTTTGACGAGGTTTCCTGCGGCCTCCGTGGCCGGCGCGTCCTTGCCCAGCGTCTTGAGGTAGCCGGCGTGTGCTCGTCGTGCGTAGCTCAGCGCCTCGGGTATCTTGTCCTGCTGCATCAGGCACTGGGCCAGATTGTGGCAGGTCATCAGCGTGTTGGCGGCCTGCGCGCCAAACGTGCGCTCGCACGCTGGCAGCACCTGCAGGTACTCTTTTTCGGCATCCTCATGCCTCTCCAGGCGGGAAAGCAGCACGGCCAGGGAAATGCGCGAGGCCAGCGTGGCCTCCGTCTCCGCGCCGGACACCCGTGTCTGCAGCGCGATGATCTGGCGCAGCGGCTCCTCCACCGCGGTGTATTTTTCCTGCGCGATCTGCGCCCCGATGAGGTCGTTCTGGCAGCGCAGCGTGTCTGCGTGCTCCGCGCCCCGCACCCGCGTCATCACCGGCAGCAGCTCGCGCAGGCCCGCCTCGGCCTCCGCCCACTTTGCCTGGCGCGCCAGGATGACGGTCAGCGTGCTGCGCAGCCACAGGGTCTGGTCGTTCTCGGGTCCCAGGTGCCGTGTGAGCTCGGGCAGCAGGCTGCGCGTGAGCGCCTCCGCCTCGGCCATGTGGTCCTGGGAGATCATGGTATGTACGATGCCCGTGCCGCAGCGCAGCGTGTACCTGTCTCCCGCACCGCACACGCGTGTGAGCTCGGGCAGCAGCGTTTGCAGCATGGCCTGGCACTCCGCGTCCCGGCCCTGGCGCAGCAGCACCTCTGCCACCGCCAGCCGGGTCTCCAGCGTCTCGCGGTGTGCGGCGCCGTGCACGCGCGTGCAGAGCTCCAGCACCGCGCGGTTTTCCTTTTCCGCCTCGGGCAGCTTTCCCAGGCTGAGCAGCGCCGCGCCCAGCCGCCGGCGCGACAGCAGCGTCTCCGCATCCTCCGCGCCGAGCACCCGCGTCTCCGTGGCGATCAGCGGCAGCAGCTTTTCCGCCGCCTGCGCAAACTGTCCCTGGCTGCCGCGCGCCGCGATCAGTGCCGACTCGCAGCGCAGCGTCTCGCGGTCCTCCGCGCCCAGGACACGCCGCACCTCCGGCAGCAGCTTTTGCAGCAGCGTCTCCGCCTCGGCGTCCCGCGCCAGCTTGCGGATGATCTCCGCCTGCAGCAGCCGTGCGCGCAGCGTCTCCCGTGCCTCCGCGCCGTGGGCCCGGGCCGCCGCCTGCACCAGGGCCAGCGCGGCCTGCTCCGCCTCGGCATGGCGGCCCGCCTCGCGCAGCGCCAGCACTGCCGCATAGGTGCGGGCGTCGGCCTCCGCCGCCAGCGCCCACGTGCTCAGGGTGGCCAGCAGCAGGAGACAGGGCAGGGTGGGCTTCATGGCGGGCGCGCGGTGCGTGGTAGGCACCGGGATTAAATGAAGGACTCAGGCCCGTGGCAAGTCGCATTCTGCGGAAAGCGCCTCCCATGGCCCCGCTGCTCTCCGAGGGGCGCTGGTGCCGGGCCGCGCTTTGTTCTTGGCAAATCTGCCGTCTGAGTGACTGTACCGGGCTTTGGCAGATTCTCTGACTGGATAAGGGAGGCGGTGAGCTCCGGCTCTGTGCCGGCTCCGCACGCTCATCTCACGCACCACTCATGAAACTCATTTTTTCCACGCTCTCCACCGCTCTGCTGCTGCTGGCTCCGGCTCGGGGCCGCGCGGAGGCTCCCACGACTGCGGGCACCCTGGGCATCTACGTCGAAAACGACGCCTTTGCCGGCACGGACCGCTACTACACCAGCGGTGTGAAGATCAGCTGGACCTCGCGGGATCTCTCGCACCTCAGCGGCACGCCGCACGCCAGCATGCTGCTGCCGCTTTTTGACCTGCTGCCGGGCGTCCATGACACAAACTACCAGAAGAACGTCATCCACTCCATCGGGCAGGACATTTACACGCCGGACGACACGGAGACTTTCACGCCCTCGCCCACAGACCGCCCCTACGCCGGCTGGCTTTATGTTTCCAACGGGGTCGTATGGAAGACGGACCGTGTGCGCAACATTTTGGTGATGGACATCGGGGTGGTGGGCTCCTGGTCCCTGGCGCAGGAGGCGCAGCGCTATGTGCATGACGTGCGCGGCTTTGACCACCCCAACGGCTGGGACAACCAGCTGCACAATGAGATCGGCATCACGCTGGCTTACGAGCGCGTGTGGCGCTGGCCGCACCTGGTGAAGCGCAGCGGCCTGGAGTGGGAGCTGCTGCCGCATGCGGGTGCGACGGCGGGGAATGTGAAGGACTACGCCAATGTGGGCGGGGAGTTCCGCATCGGGCTGAATCTGCCGGATGACTATGGGACGCCGAGCATCGGCCCGTCTTCTGCGGCTGCCACGCCTGTCGATGGTGCGCTGGGGGCTGACCGCGGGTGGTTTCCACTGGGGTTTCACCTGTTTGCCCGGGTGGATGGCCGGGCTGTGGCGCACAACATTTTTCTCGATGGCAACACTTTTGGCAGCAGCCCTTCGGTGGGGCACAATGTGTTTGTGGCGGATCTCAGCGCTGGGTTTGTGATCAACTGGCGCAACACCAAGCTGGCCTATGCCCTGGTCTACCGCACCAAGGAGTTCAGCGCGCAGATCGCGCCCCAGGTCTTTGGCACGGTGTCGCTGAACTGGACGTTTTAGCGCCTGGCTGCAATCAACGGGATGAGGGACTTTGGCCTTGACTTGTTTCAAATGAGATGAATGATAGTCTCATATGAGAATAGAAGAAAACATCGTCCGGGAGGTGGCTGCGACTTACCGCAGCGGGGTGGACACACGCAGGGGGGGCGTCGTGGCCTACCTGGTGCAGGGGCCTGAGGAAAGGCGTGTGTCGCGGGAGTTCACGACGGCGGGGCTCATCCAGTCTCTGAAATGCGGCCTGCCGGTGCAGGAGCTGCATGATTTGCGCAGCAGCCTGGATCTCCCGATGGAGCGGCTGGTGCCCATGCTGGGGATCTCCAAGGCCACGCTGCACCGGCGCATGGCGGCGGGCAGGCTGGACCCGGCGGAGTCTGACCGTGTGGTGCGGTTTGCCCGGCTGCTGGGCAAGGCGGTGGAGGTGATGGAGTCCCGGGAGAATGCGCGTGCCTGGCTGAGTGCGCCGCAGCGGGGGCTGGGCGGGGCGGTGCCTCTGGAGTATGCGGAGACGGAGGTGGGTGCCCGTGAAGTGGAGGACCTGCTGGGCCGCATTGAATACGGTGTTTACTCATGAAGCTGCAGGCCTGGCGCATTGTGAAGGCAAAGCATGCCGCCTCTGCCTTCAGCGGCGAGGGGGCGCGGCTCTACGGCGGGCGGTGGAATTCCGCCGGGGTGAGCCTCGTGTACACCAGCGGCTCGAAGGCGCTGGCGGCGCTGGAGTCTCTCGTGCACCTCAATCCTCCGGTGCTCTTTTCCTACGTCATCATTTCGGTGGGGTTTGACGCGGCGCTGGTGGAAAAGGTTTCCGCCCTTCCTCCGGGGTGGAATGACATGCCGGCTCCGCCGTCCACGCGGGGGCTGGGAGATCTCTGGGCAGCGCAGCGGCGCTCCGCAGTGCTGGAGGTGCCCAGCGCCATCATTCCTGGGGAGTCCAACTTCCTGCTCAATCCTGCGCATCCTGACTTCGCGGCCATCTCCTTCGGTGTGGCCGAGCCTTTTGCGTTTGATCCCCGTTTGCTCTGATGGCCGCGGCGGCCTTTTTCCGGCGTCGGCGGCCCTGCTGCGTGGGCACTTGCGCGCCTTCCTGCAGGCCTGCGCCTGGCGCTGATTTGTGGGGGTGGGGTGTTAAAAAGGTTTGCTCAATTTAGCAAAATGATTCATTTTGCAGCGTGATTATACTACGAATAATCGGTGGTGTCATGGGTGCTATGTTTATTTTGTGCTCAGCATTTGTCCGAATAGAGCTCGACTTTTTGTCCCGCCTTTTTGTGGGGGTGTTTGGCCTTTGCATGGTCCTGACTGCGGCCCTTGCCCGGGACAAAACCATCGAGCGCTGGTTTGGCGGTCTGTAAAGAGTGGAGGGGCAGGGGGGGGCGGCAGCGGACTGCGGTTCCCTCCGCTGCCATGCTGGCTTACTCCGCCTTGTGCTTCAGGTTTGCATAGGCCTTGGCGGGTTCTTCAAACACGCCGGTCCAGGCCTTGTCTCCGTCATGCACTTGCTCAGTGCCTTCAAAGACGATCGTTTCATCTGCGCCCACGCCCTCTGTCACCACGTAGAAATCCTGCAGTTCGTTGGAGATGCTGACCCGACGCTGGCGCACCATGCCATCCTTGGCCACCACGTGCACATAGCGGTGCTCTGCGATCTCCAGCGTGGCCTGCCGCGGCACCAGCACGGCGTTCTTGATCGTCTCCCGCAGCTGCACGTTGCCAGACTCTCCGTGCCGCAGCAGATCGCCCGGATTGGGAAACACCGCATGCTGCGGCAGCGTGCCCGTGCGGGTGTTCAGCTCCGTTTTTTCCAGCTTCATCTGGCCTGCCGGTTCAAACAGCCGGCCATTTGCCAGCAGCAGTCTCACGCTCAGCCGCTCTCCTGCGGGCGTGGCGGCTGCGTATTCCTGGTACTGCGCCTCCGGCATGTTGAAGTCCACCTCCATCTCTCGGTTGTCAGACAGCGTCGTCAGCAGGTCTCCCTCGCGCACCGGGCTGCCGCCGTTTTTACGGAGCAGGCTCATCCGTCCGTCAAAGGGGGCTGCGATCACCGCGGCCTCCGGCTCCGTGCTTTTCGCCGCGCCCGGCGCATGCTGCACGATCTTGAACATCGGCTCTCCCTTTTTCAGGTTCTGCCCCTCGCGTGCATTCACCACCTCCAGGTAGCCGCGTGACTCGGCGCGTATCTCCATCCGCCTGCCGGACTTGACCTGGCCTGCATAAGTGCGCGTGATCACCGTGTCCTGCACGAGGGGCTTGCTCAGCACCAGCTTCGGCTCCGCGTGGTCGCAGCTGCACAGCAGCACTGCTGCCAGCAGTCCCGCACACAGGGCAGGGGCCCCGGCATTCATCCCGCACCACCCTTTCACCCTCCGGACCCTGGCATCTCCCAAACGACGGCTCATGGTGGAGTGGTCTGTGTATCTCATGATAGAGACAGGATACTGTGACGGATAACTCCAAAGTAAAATGCACAAAGTGTGCAGGCCTCAAAATAGGCAAAATGGCAGGGTTGAGAGTAAGTGGTTCTATAACTGGAATAACAAGACGCATAGGGTAAGTCCATGGCCTATGTCGGACATGCTGAAGAGTTCACTCACGCTAGGCGTTTGCGCTGCTGCCCACGCGGCCGATGCCTTTTCACAGGTGGCTGGCATCTGCCAAATCCTTTAGTAGCCATAGGCGCATGGCGTGGCGTGGGCAGGGTGTCTCTGCTTTTGAGTGTCAGCCGGTCCGGTTTCTTGGCTTGCCTGTGTCTTTGTTTTTCATTAAAAGCCGTCATTAATACAGGTGGCGACATCGGTTTAAGAATGCGAATGTGCCGAAGTCCGTCCTGCCGTATTGGTTGTTCAGACCGCACCTCCCAGCACCACCCCGCCATGAAACACAGCCTCCTCCTTCTCATTTCGCTGCTCTGCCTGACTGCCGCCGCCACCCGTGCTGCAGATGCCCCTGGCGGCGTGCGCGAGTTCAAAGACATGCTCAAGGACATCCCCTCCAAGGACATCCTCAAGCTCTCCGGCACCAAGAAACTGGAAGTCGCCAAGGAGATCTCCCAGAAGCTCACGCTCAAGGAGCACGGCAAGGACGGCACCTACAAAGGCAAGATCACCAGCATCGAAGTCTGGCCCTTTCCGGAGCGCGGCATCACCGGCTGGCGCCTTGCGCTGCAGGACACCTTCAAGCGCGGCGGAGACACCATCCTCGTCTGGGCCTGGGTGCATGTTTACACCGACCCCGATGGCGTCATGCCCAAGCTCAAGGAAGGCAAGGAGATCACCGTCACCGGCAAGATCAACCGCTCCGACCTCAGCATTACCGACGCCGGCCCCCGCCTGAATGTGGACCTCTTCGTCAACGCCATGCAGCCGCAGAAGTGAGGCGGCGCTCCACCACCATGCCGGACACCCCGCGCCAGCCCCCGGAATACAGACCTCCCAAAGGAGGCGTGCCGCTGGAGGACATCGTCGCCACCGTCATCCAGATCCTGGTCATCAGCGTGCTCACCGCCCTCGTGCTTCACCGGCTGAAATGACACCGCGTACGCCCAGGCCCAAGCCATCGGCGCCACCTTCGCAGCCGCTGCGCCTGTGGACCTGCTTGTTTTTCGTGCTCAGCGCGCCCGCTGTTTTGATCATGTTCCTTGGCGATGTCCTCGCCATGCCATTCGTGAGCCGCCGTCATCAAAGCGCGGGTTGCTGGCTGCTCTTCATGGCTGCCCGATGCCTCGCTCCCATCCTCGTCATCGGAGTCTGTGCGGTGTACCTTTTCAAACACCTCCGCTGACCGCCGCCCGTCTTCCTTTTCGCCACCGTCTGGGGTGCCGTCCTCGCTGGCTCCCTCCTCGTCCTCACCCGTACGCGGGACCTCCCCGCACCACCCGCCTTGGGGCAGGGGAGACAAGCAGCCTCTCCCCGGCATGACGGCTGCGGCCTTCGTCCCGGCGTATCACGGCGGCTTGCATCTGCATGTTGACGCCACCCTTCAGCAGCCAACCCTTCAGCCCATGACCAGCCTCCAGCCTCCCGCATTCCAGCCACGCCGCCGCCTCTCCCGTTTCTCCCTGTGCCATCTCTTTCGCTGCACCTGCCTCCTCGTTTCCCTCAGCCTCCTCAGCGCGCCGCCGGCCGTGCAGGCGGAGACGGACACTTCACGCGTCATCGCGGCAGATGATCCCAGCATCGGCTACTCCGGCTACGTTCACATGGAGCTCATATCGACTGAGTTGAGAGAGTTTGGGCTGGCGGGTGCGGAGCCGCGCACCACCAAGTTCGCCCGCTTTGACCGCCTGCTCGACATCCCGGGCAAAGGCTACCGCTGGGATAATCCCGGCGCGCGCATCCGCTTCCGCACCGATGCCACCCGCGTCGGGGCGCTGCTCCGCTTCAATGAGCTCCACACCTCCGCCAGCGCCCGCAACAGCAACGGCATCTACCTCATCGATGGTGTCACCCAGCCGGGCTGGACCTTCAAAACGAAGGCCACCACGCCCAAGCGCGGCGTCGAATACGTGGGGATTCAGATGCCCGCCCCCACCACTCCCGGATTCCACGACTACGAGATCGTCCTCCCCTACGGCGACTCGGTCGAGTTCCTGAGCGCGGATGTCAATCTTACCGCCCAGATGCAGCCACCGCCCGCGCCACCCGCCGTGCGCTACGTCGCCTATGGCGACTCCGTCACGCACGGCTTCACCGCCAGCGCCATCGACAAAACCTACCCGTATCTGGTAGCTCAAAAGATGGGCTGGCAGCTCATCAATCTCGGCCTCGGCGGCCGCGCCTCCAACGTGGTGGACGCCCACGTCCTCAAAACCCTCAAGGCCGACGTCATCAACGTGCTCATGGGCGTGAACGACTGGCAGGGCGGCGGCCCCGTGGAGCGCTACCGCAAAAACATGAGCGGCTTCTTCGATGCCATCCGCGCCGTGCAGCCCACCGTGCCCATCTACTTCATCACCACTCTTTACGTGCCCCCTTCCTGGAGCCCCAAGACCGCCACCACCGATCTCGAAGCCTACCGCCAGGCCGCCCGCGACCTCGTCGCCTCGCGCCAGGACCCGAATATGCACCTCATCGAAGGCCCCGCCCTCATCGACCACGACCCCAAGCTCTTCGACTCCGTCGCCGTCCACCCCAACGACCAAGGCTTCGCCCAGATGGCAGAACGACTGGCCAAGCAGATGGAGAAGGTGGGGAAGTGACCAACCTGCATCGTGATTTGCGCCTCCCGAAAGGCCAATCGTGTTCTGCCAAAGAAAACGCTTCAGGAGCGCGGGCCTCCGAGCCCGCAGCACGCCGCAAGCACACGCGATTATGAATCGTCCCTGACGCCATCGCTCGCTCATTCCCAAAGCGCTCGTGATTCCGCTGTTCTGACTTCAACCACACACGCTGCGTGCAGGCGGCCAGCTGCGGACTCAGGAGGTCTGCGCTCTAGGAATCTTTCCGCCTGCAACGCTTCAATTCGAGATGCATGCTCTTAACTGAGTGCCATTCTTGCCAGGGATGAATGGCACTTAATCGAGCCGTCCAAATGAAAGTATGAACAAATGGATCAAATACAGCCTGCTCCTCTTCCTGCCGGTGGGGCTGTTGCTATGGGCCTGTTTTGATCGAACAGCCTGGGACGAGGAATTCACCATTGAAGATGGCAGGCTTGGAACGGCTCGTTTCACGTACTTTGAGTGGCGTTTCTGGGGGCACCCTCATATCATTTCTTTTGGAGGTGGGACCATCTCTTGTGCCGGAACCTTTCGTCTTGATGGGCATCGCAGTCATTGGAAATCCATTCGCGACGAACGCGTCTTCACCGTGCAGTTCCGCGAGCAGCGGTGGTATGCCATCTCGCTGGATCGAACCCATATTCCCAGAGAGATTGTGATCAGGTTCTACAGTGGAAAAGACGGTGAAACGCTGCAGGAGATCGAGCCTCACGCTTACCCGCTCAAGCTCGCCATTCAAAACCTCTGGCTGCATGACCAAGACGTGGAGGTGCTTTCTGTCTTTAAGCCGGACAACTATTGGGCGCGCGAGAGCCTGTTGGCGAAAACGTGGTGGAAAGTGGTGCATGGGGAAGATGTCGAAGAAGTGAAGCAGGATTTTATTGAAAAGATCGCCGCCCAAGAGTTTCCCGGGAGAGTCAGCTTTTTGCCGCCGCAGCCACGCAAGTGACCGGCTAGGCTCCCGGAGTGAAATGCGCCTCCGGTCACACTGTCGCAGGCTCACCGATCCAAGTGCCATTCGTGCCTGCCACGCATGGCACACATTGAAGGGAGCGGGTCGAGAAATGAGCGCGGCAGGCCAACGAGTCCTTGGAGCGCCTTCTTTAGCAGAACTCAAAGGACCCTGCAGGAGGCGCAAAAACGAACGCCCCCACGCGCTTAACCAACGGCCATTCACACCTCGCACCTCTTTCTTCACCCACAGATCTGCCCCCCCCCCACTCCCCACGCACCTCCCCACGCCCGCGCATCACTCACCCGCTTCCTTCCCACCACGAAATCCGTCCCCGTTTTGCAACAACCCCCGCTCTGCCGCTGTAGATCTCCCACCATGAACCTCTGGTTGCAGCAGCGCAGCGCTCCGGTGCTCAGTCCCGATCGGCGGCGGCTTTTGAAGTCGATGTCGGCGGGCGTCCTCGGGCTGGGGCTGCCGGAGTGGCTGGCTTTGCAGGCGAGGGCGGGCAATGCGAGCGGCGCCGTGCAGCCCGGGCAGGCGAAGCGCGTGCTCGTCATCTATGAGGAGGGCGGCATCAGCCAGATGGACTCGTTTGATCCGAAACCCGACGCGCTGCTGGATCACCGTTCGCCCTTCAAGCCGATCCCCACGAGCGTGCCGGGCACGCATTTCTCCGAGCTCATGCCGCTCACGGCCAAGCAGGCGCATCGGCTCGCCGTCGTGCGCTCGATGACCTCCGCACCCACGGCGGGGCACAAGGAGTGCTGCCAGGAGTTTTTCAAAGGCTACCGCAACACCAACGCCTTCGACTTTCCCGACATCGGCGCGGTGGTCACGGAGCTCATGGGCACGGAGCGGCCCGAGATGCCGGGCTACATCTTTTGCCCCGGCATCAACATGCCCAATGCCGTCACCAGCACCGGCTTTCTGCCCGCCAGCCGCGCGCCGTGGAAGCTGGGCACCAAGCAGCTCGGCGAAGACCTCAGCGATCCCGCGTGGAAGGTGCGCTCCCTGGAGCTGCAGGCAGGGCTGGGGCGCGAACGGCTGCTCGAGCGCTTCCGCCTGCTGGAGTCGCTCGATGACGGTGCCATTGCGCAATCGACCGCCGGGCAGCTGATGAAGGGGCACACCAAGCATGCGCTGGATCTGCTCACGAGCGATGAAGCGAAGCACGCGTTTGATCTTTCGCGCGAGTCCGCCAAAACACGCGACCGCTACGGGCGCGATCATCGCGGCAGCTGCTACCTGCTCGGGCGGCGGTTGATCGAGTCCGGCGTGCGCTTTGTCACCGTCACGTGCATCCAGCCGCCGGAGCACGTGAAGCGCCCCGGCATCGGCCAGCCGGGCGGTGTGTTCCTCAACTGGGATCATCACGAAGGCATCTACAACAACGGCCCCTGCGGCGGCCCGCAGGGCAGCAGCAATCAGGAGCGCTACGGCCTGCCGCATCCGGTCATGATGCCCAGCCTGGACCGCTCCTTCAGCGCGCTGATCGAAGACATGCACGAGCGCGGCCTGCTGGCCGAAACGCTCGTGTGTTTCGTCACCGAGATGGGCCGCACCCCGCGCATGAACAAGAACGGCGGGCGGGATCACTGGGCGCGTGCCATGTCCATCGCTTTTGCCGGTGCCGGCTGTCCCGGCGGTGCCGTCATCGGCGCCACCGACCGCGAAGGCGGCGATGTGACCGATGCCCTCTACACGCCCTACGACTACGCCGAAACGATCTACCGCAAACTCGGTTTCAGCGAGAACCAGCGCCTCGCAAGGCCCAACGGCGTCGCCGTGCCCCTGTCCGACGGCGGCCGGGCGATCCGTGAGTTGTTTTGAGCGGATGCGGAGTTCGGAAAAACGGGGTCAGTGTGCAAATTATTGACAAAATTACAGCGCCCACACTGCTGCCTCCCTTTTTCCTTTTTACTTACCCCTTTTCACTCTCCCCGCACCACCGCCACCCGCGCCGCGTCGCTGCTCTTCACCTCCGCATCAAACTCCCGCGACAGGCCCTCGCACGCCGCGTTGAAATCCGCCGCGCTCCGGGCCTTGCAGGGGCAGACAAAGATCAGGTGTACGCCCGGATCGCGCCAGGGGTAGAAGGTGCTGCGCACGTAGGCCGCGTAGCTGCCCAGCATCTGGCCCTCCTGCATGAAAAATTCGCGAAACCAGTTCTTCCCGTCCGTCATCACCTGCGGGCAGTCCGCCACCTCCTGCAGCTCCACGCCGCGATATTTCAGGCACACCGCCAGCGTGTGGTGGCGGTCGCGGCTGGCAGAGCTGTAGCACGCCAGCCCGATCTCCTCCGGCTGGCCGCGCAGCCGCACCTCGTAGCAGTGGGGCGAAAGGCACCGGGACACCACACCCGCAGGCGGCTCCCACGACACCCGGCCCAGCGCCAGCACCGTGGACGCCAGAAACGGCAGCGTCAGGCACGCAAAAAATGCCCCCTGCGCCACCCACCCCCAGCGCCCCCAGTTTACCGGCGGCGCAGGTGCAGCAGCTTCCGCAGGCACATGGGCCTCAGCGCCACCCGCAGCCTGCTCAGAGCGCCCATCATAGGTCGTATGGGCCGTATAGGACCTATTCTCTTCACCCAGCGCCTTCTCCTCAGCCTGCGCACCCTCCCCACCCGCCGCCTTCTCCTCAAAATACCACGCCCAGGCCAGCCCTGCGGCTGCCACCGCCCAGGACCACGGCTGCATCACCAGCACCGACTGTGTGCAGGCCACGCAGGCCAGGCCCGGCACGCTCATGGCCCACTCCCGCCGCACCATCAGCGGGCACAGCAGCAGCCACGGCAGCCAGAAAGACTCCATCCCCACCAGCGCGATGCACGCCCCCGCCGCCACCCACGCGGCCAGCAGCCCTGCACCTGCGCGGCTCAGCGTCTCCGCCACGCGGCACTGCGCCAGGCCCGCCACCGCCGCCAGCGTCAGCAGCAGCGCATTCGGCGTGCCCGCCAGCGGCGCCAGCAGCGCCACCACCGCCGCCGCATGCAGCGTCTCCATCAGCCGCGACCCCAGCCGCCGCGCGTCACGCGGCATGATCAGCGTCACAAACGGCACCAGCCAGATGAACCCGATGAAGTAATGCGTCTGCGGGCTCTCCACACCAGGATATGCCAGCGTGCGGTATCCCAGCAGCGTCAGCACCCGCAGCACATTGGCCACCGCCGCCGCCGGCACCATGCCCGCCAGGCACAGCCAGAAGCGCCACGCCCGCGTCTCCTTGCGGTTCACCCACACCGCCAGCGCCAGCAAAATGAGCAGCAGGTTTATCCCCGCGCAGTCCCGCGTCCACGGCACCAGCAGCCTGCCCACTCGCAGCTCCTCGCCGCCGTCCGCCGCCGCGATGCCCAGCCAGTGCAGCACCGCCAGCACCAGAGGCCGGGTGAAATCCACCACCACATCCCGCGACTGCGCCAGGTGCACCGCACCCGCCACCACCGCCGCGGCAAAGGCCGTGCGCACACTTGAAGCTGAAAGTCGGAAATTCATCATGGCAGCGGGCAGGAGCACTTCCTTCTTACTTCTTCCGCTTGCCCCGCATCTGGCGCAGCGCGACCACACCGCCAAAGGCCGCCAGCAGCGTCACCGGCGGAGCCGGCGCACCCGGCGCAGCACCCACTGCGGACAGGCCCGAGGTTGCACCGGAGCCAGCCCCCGCGCCGGTGCCTGACTGATAGCCCAGGCCCGCCGCGGCTGCCATCTGCCCGGCGTACTCCTCCGCCTTCGTGGCAGCCAGCTTCAGCTCGTAGGCACGCCGGGCCGCATCCTCAGCCTTCGCGGACGCCACCTTGACGGCGTCCTCAGCCCTGGAGACCGCCGCCTTGGCGTCGTCCGCCGCCTTCGTCGCCGCGCCCCGGGCGTCCTCGGCCTTCTTCGCATTGTCCGCAGCCTGACCAGCGGCGATCTTCGCCTCATCGGCCTTCTTGGCGTCATCTGCAGCCAGGGCTGCCGCCTCCTTGGCCTCGGTGGCCTTCTTGGCGTCATTTGGGGACTTCTCTGCCGCGGCCCTGGCTTCTTCGGCCTTCTTGGCGTCATCCGCAGCTCTCGACGCAGTTTCCTTGGCGATGTCCGCCGCCTTTGCAGCCGCCTGCTTGGCATCATCCGCAGCTTTTGTGGCGGAGATCCGGTTCTCCTCGGCCTTCCTGGCATCATCCGCCGCCTTTGCAGCCGCCGCCTTGGAGTCATCCACAGCCTTCATCGCCGCGACCCGGCTCTCCTCGCCCTTCTGCGCCTCATCCTCAGCCTTGGCTGCCTCAGCCTTCGCCTCCTCAGCCTTCTTCACCTCTTCAGCCTTTTGCTTGTCATCCGACTCCTTGGACTGCACAGCAGCCTCGGCGGAGTTTTTTAGTGAGGCATTGTCATCCGCGAAGGATGGCAGGCTTGTGGCGATTAGAATGACAGACAGCAGTGTGGGTTTCATAAGGCCTCGATCATCGCTTCAGTAGGCGTTTTGGAAAACCCCCACAGATGCAGGGGGTGCGACGGCGGGTGGCATCGAGCCATTGCCCCCCTTATCAGACGGCCACAGTCTGTATATTGGCAGAGCCTGCAGGGGACATGCAGTCACCCGTGAACATAGCAGTGCCAAGCTAAAAGGGCAGCCTGCGCCGTTTTGTGCTCAGCATGCGCTGCTCGCCTGTTTGAGAGCCGGCCTGCGGAGCCTGTTACCCGCTTGGCCATGTCCGTGCCCCTGCACGCCGACAAAATGGACTTTCACTTGGGGGGGGCTGGGCGGGCAGCCTGTTGCGCGCGCGGCACATAAGCCTGTGGCGGACTGATTTTGTTCGCTATCTCGCAGATCGTTTTCCAGAGTGGTGTCTGGCTTACAGCTCCAAGTTTATAGTCGCCCATCACATTTCTGATGGCATCATCAGACTCAATGGCCTTCACAAAAGTGGGCCGTATCAGGGACGAATTTTCTGATGGCTCGTCACTCGAGCCATCAAAAAACTGTTCGAGTTTTTGGGCGGCCTCCTGCTGCCATTCAGCAACATTGTTGACAATGAGACTTGTGGTCTGAGGCCTGACCGCGGGTTTCCCATTCAGAGGGGGTCTCATTGCATAGGCCAGGAGATCAAACGTACCGTCAAAGCTGCCCGGCTCTGGGGTCATGGTTACAATCAGATCAGTGGCAGCCTGAATGGCGCCGACCATGAACAGATCGTGGGCTCCATGACAGTCCACGATTACTGTAGCGACCGGCTGCACTGCGGTTAACTCAAGCGCAAGTCGTTTGATAAACTGCTCCACTTCCATTTCGTTCGCAGTGAACACCCTGGAGCTGAGAAACATGTCTGGCACGGCTATGCTCGGCATAAACCAGGCGTGTTCACGAAAAATCGCCAGCTGATTTTTACGAACTTCGTCACGCGCTGGTGGATCTTGCTCCATATCATCCGAAGCCACCGCAAATAGTTTTAGCTCAGGCCTGCTGGGAGGCTTTTTTTCGGACTCAGTTTCGGCAGGGTCTTGTGACAGAATAAAGTGCTCAAGCTGTTTCAATACAGTGGTGGTCCCTTTGTGTTCCGGCGACTTGAGCCGGTGTCCGAAGAGAGAAGTGAGGCCTCTGTTTGGCATGTCAAAATCCAGCAGCACTGTGTGCCCCTTGGCGGAAAAATACTCCAGCAAGCCGAGCGCGATGGATGATTTGCCAACGCCTCCTTTGCCGCTGGCCAGGACAATGATTTTTACCGGAGCCTTGCCGGGGGGCAGCAAAGGTGCCGGATGTTTTTCCAGATACTTTTCCCGCCTTTTTTCCAGATACTCATTTAGCTTGGTAAAATCCGGAGGTTCCTTGGCATGGACCAGCTGCTCTGCCAAAGTTATGAGCAGGCGGTCCACTAGCGTCTTGCGTTTGGCATCACGCTGCGATTTTTTTAACCGAGTTCTTTTGTTATCCAACATCACCCTGAACCATCCGTTGCCAAGAGCTCCGGCAAAAATCCCAAAAATCGCAGCGGCGGCGGTGATTATGCTGGTAATGCTTGTCCCCTGTTGTGCTGATTCTGGCGGGTTTGTCCCGGCTTGTCCTGCGGCAGACTCTTTTGAAAGCGAAGCCGGAGGTGCCGCTTGTTGGCAATAGGCTGTCGATCCAAGGATTATGATGACAAAAAGAGTGAGACAAATTTTTAGCAGGTGCATAACGAAAAACAATCCAGGTTTTACAAGTCACTCTCCTGCATGTCAGCATGTCAATTTTAAAATAAGTCAAAAAAGCTAAGTGCATGAATTAAATTGAATGTGCTAAATTATCATCATGGACATTTGCTGCTGGTTTCGACCTTCCATGGCAGCCATTGCAACGACAGCCGGCTCCATGGCTCGTTTTCAAACGGGTTTTAATCACTACACGCGTGCGTCTGGTCACGATAGGCTTCTCAGATTTCAGATTTGGAGAAAGGGGCAGAGCCTGCAAGTCGAGAGGCTGCGCGTGAAAGCCCCCTCATCACTCGCCCCGCAGCTCCACCCATCGTCCCGGCTTCGCCCATCATGGTAGCCCCTGACACAACGTGGCAGGCACCCGGAGGCACCTGCCACGCAAAGTCACGCCGCATTTCGCAGCCCTCTGCCACTCACGCCGTGCGGCGCTTTGCCCGCACCTGGCGCAGCGCCAGCACCCCGGCAAAAGCCGCCAGCAGCGTCACCGGCGGCGCAGGCGCGCCGGGAGCCGCGCCCACCGGGCTCTGTCCCAGGCTCCAGGGCGTCCCCGCCAGCGACTCCTTCGTCGCCTTCGTCGTCGTCGTCCCGCTCACCAGCGCCACCGGCACGCCCGGCAGCGCCCCGTCCACCAGCGGGTTCCACGCCGTCACACGCGTCGTGTAGTTGTCAGACTCAAAGCCCGAGGAGTTGTTGTTCGAGAGCACGATCTTGTCCCACGCCGTCTTCGGATCGCCAAAAAAATTGATGAACGCAAACGGCTCGCCCGCATCCAGAGAGCGGTCTTTGGGATTGCCAAAATACGTGTCCGGCAGCAGGCCCAGCAGGCTCGCCGTCGTAAAGGAGCCCACCAGCTGCGAGCCCTGGTAAAAGTCCAGCTTGTTGTATGGGTCCCCCGCAGACCACCACATGCCAAAGTAGGACGAGCTCTTCTCCAGCGTCAGCGTGCTGCTCAGCACCCCCGTGCCCGCGCCCTGCAGCGAGTACTTGGTGCCGTTGGGGTTTGCCGCGTCCGCCGCGCCGCCGTACACATCCGCACCCTTCACATACAGCTGGTTGAAGCTGCCCACACCACTCCAGGACACATTTTTGTTCACCCCCGTCTTCAGCTGGTCAAACGTGAACACATTCGTGTTGGCCAGCGAGGAGAGGTTCAAGTTTGGATCTTCCGCGTAGGTGACGATGAGCTCCGCCCCCGCAGGCAGCGCCGTGGTGAGAAGCATGATGGAAAGCAAAGTAGATTTCATGAGGCCACCATCCTTGCCCTCCGCATCCCCACTCGAAAACCCCCACAGATGCAGGGGGGCAAAGCAGGGTACGGGAGCCGCCCCTCACACCCCAGCACCCAGCATCCAGCCCCCACTTTTCCCTACCCAAAAACCCGCAGCCACGTTACACTCCGCCCGTGGTACAAACCCACCGCCACAGCCCCATGCCGCACGCAGCGCCCACCGTCGCCTCCAGGGGGGCATGGCAGCGTCATCACCGCGCCCACCTCGCGCTGGTCATGCTCATCGCACTCCTGCTCGGCCACGCCTGCGTCCGCGCCTCAGAGCCCCTCAGCTTTCCCACCCTCACCACCACCCGCGGCGTCACGTACAAGGACGTCAAAGTCACCCGCTTTGACGCCCTCGAGCTCCGCTTCACCCATGCCGCCGGCGCCGCCACCGTCCCCCTCTCAGAGCTCCAGCCCGAGCTCCGCGAGCTCTTCGGCTACGACCCCAAAAACGAATCCCTCCTCCTCAAGGAGCGCCAGCGCCAGCGCACCCAGGACATCATCACCCAGGCCGACCAAAAAGCCCAGGCCGCCGCCCTCCGCGAAAAGGAGGAGGCAGACGCCCAGGAGCTCCAGCGCATCCGCAGCGCCCCCCTGCGCTGCTACATCCGCAGCGTCCGCCGCAGCGAAGACGCCCTGCTCGTCGACGTCCTCCCCACCGACAAGCTCCCCGTCCGGCTCACCTCCAGGCGCGGCAAATACGAGCGCTACAAGCTCACCCCGCAGGGCAAGCCCGAGCTCGTCGAGCAGCCCGTCCCGGATCAGACCTTCACCCTCGGCCCCACCCTGCGCCTCCTGCCCGCCAGCCTCCCCGTGAGTGCAGACACCATCGTCACCGTCTATCTCATCGCCACCGGCATCGGCCCGGAGCCCCTCTGCGCCCTCAGCCCCGAAGGCGCCCTGGAATACCGCAAAAAAATCGAAGCCGCCCGCAAGTCCGAGCCCCCCGCCACGCCGCAAACAACGCCACCACCTTCCGCACCACCGCCCGCCCCCGGTCAGCCTTGAGGCTGGTTGACTGCAAAGTAGCTTCGTTGCGCCGCAACGGGGACACAGTCTGAGTCTTCATCGCAAAGTAGAATGGCACATGGTCGTTCTTTTCCGAATTGGCTGGCGTCTTCACATCGACATGCTTGCATATGGTGAATGACTTAAATTAGATCAATATTGAAAGAAAAAAGCTCGCTCTCCTGATAAACAGTCATCGCTTTCCCCGGTTACAATTACAGCCATGATCGTCCCCTCACATTTGAATCAATGGGCAGATGCGATGAAGACGTCCCCTGAGACTTCGCAAATTCTTCAGAATCTTCAAGACGAGGCGTGCATAGATCCAGCAACTGAAGAGGAGTTTTGGCGACGAGTTGAAAGTGCAGGGACTCCAACCGACTCCTCTGCTGCTTGGAAAGCTGCACGAAATTCCATCTGGCAGTCTCCCAGCCTCAATCGAAAGAGAAATCTGGTGGCTGCTGGTCATTTTGACAGATTGGTGCGTTTCACTCTCCCTACGAAACTGCCAGACATGTTCCCAGCTTTGGATCTCGCCTCTACCGGGCTGACACGAGCCGCTTTGGACTCCGCCACCAGCACTCAGATTCAGGAGCTTCTCGATGAGGCTGCCACGAGTGCCTCGGTTGATTTTCAACTTTTAGTCTGGGTGACAGAGCAGTCTCCAGCGTTGGATGCGGTCAGGGCCACGGCTTCAGATTTGATGGATCGATTAGGGCTGAAAGCTCATTACGCACAAATCACGGGAGGTGGCTGCTGCGTGGAAATTCAATACGATCGATCGTCACTTCCTTCTACGGTGTCGCTGCATGTGCCCAGCGCCTTGGATGGCATTGACAATGACCAGTTTCGGCCCCGAAATCCTTGCAGCGTGGCCTTTGGTGCTACGGAGCCTTTGACCTCAGGTTCAGGTCCGGGATTTCCGGAAGCCGTTCATGAGAGTTGCAGCGTAATGAATTTTGACGTTAAACTGCTGAGTCCATGACACATCCTTCCGATACACTTCGTTCCGTGGTGGCTGCCAAGCCAGCTGAGGAGCTAAACATCTGGGTGCAGCAGCGCCTTGATGGAGAGGATGGCATGCCGCTTCTCTACCAAGGCAAGGAGATTGAGCGTCCCCACGAGGCAGTGGCGGCCGTTTTCGGCCTGAATCAGGATGTTCTCACACCAGCGAAAAGAAACGGTGTGATCGAAGCTTTGAAAAATGTGCGTCGCGCTATCCAGGAGGAGTGGGTGGAAGGTATCGTCATCCCTCAACACACGGAAAAAGCGAAATATTGGGCGGAGATCATCAGCGCAGTAAAACCAGAAGAGTTGCGTAAAGATGCCCGAATGCTCTTGGAGGCATGTCTAATGGCCCCTGTTCTGGCGCATTCTGCGTTGCCAGAAATTGCTGCGGCCGCTACCGGTTATTCTGAAACAGGCGAACCTGACCTTGTGCTGTGGAACAAACTCCTTGGAAAAGCTCAGACCGCTGCGCTGGCATTTCGTCGGCTGCTGGAGATTGAATCTTTCACGACAATGTCCAGGCATTGGCTTGAGCTGCTAAAAAGAAGGCTGCAAGACAAGTGGCCCACCAACATTCGTTTGCTCACAGCCGCTCTGCTCTCCAAGGAGCCATCGAATACGGCGGCCATTGAACAGTTGGCAACTCTGGTCATTCAAGCAGGGCTTGGTAAGCAGGCTGTCAAAGAGTTGGAGCTTTCCAAAAATGAAAGCGTCAAGGATTTGGTGCTTAATCTTGAAGCTATTTTAAATTGCAAGGTTTTGGTTTATGATGAGGATCTGCAATTGATGCAGGGGATGATGTTTATTGCAGATTGGTGGTGTAGTCATGCATATTATCAGCCCGCAGTACCTTCGGAGGATTCTATCTCTACCATAATTAGACCTGAGCGGCGTCAAACTAGAAAAATGACGAGAGATGACAAAGTTTACAATAACCTGTCTGGCCATACCCATCACTACGAAAACAGTGGGATTATGTTACATTCGCGTGAGGCATATCGTGCCACTGCATTGAATGACATTAAACTTCCAATCAATCCACCATCAAGGCGGCGACCTGGCGCACAATTTGATGTGTTAAATCAGCGGTCCAAAATGGTTAATTTTTAATAATGAGCGCTATTTCACCGGAAGTTCGCAAGGAAGTCTTTAAGGTTCTTGGTATCAAGGATGAGCAACAGCTTCAGCTGGTTGCTCAGGTGGCTAAAGACGCTGCTGTCACGAGCGAGGAGATCCTCGGTAAAGTGCCTTCTCAGATGCTCATTATTGCGCACCTTGTCGAGGCATCAAATTACATGGTTTTGATGAAACGAGAGATTCCTCTCCCTCTGAGTGATGAGCTTATCGAAGCTATTCATCAAATCTACAGGGATGAAATCGGTTCATTGACCTCGCTGCCCGCTTTTTACGAGGCTCGTAAAAATTTGAGGCAGTTGATCGAGGCTGATGGAAAAAATGACAGTGATGCTGTTGTCTCAGTAGGGGAGGTGTCATTCACTCCATTCTTGATGGGAAAAAAGCCGCCGTATCTTCCGGTGGTCAAAGTAACCATTAATAATGACCAAAACCGTGCCTTGTGGTCCGATATGCTCCACTGGCCTGATATGATGTTTGTTTCCCGTGCGCTTCTCGAGCAAGTTTCAGAGCATGTGAAGGATTCCCAGGAATTGCAGGAAAAAGGAATGCTTGTTCAAATGGATCAGGCACGTATCAAAGGCACATTGGACAAGTTTAGGTCTATTGTGGACAGACTTGAAAAGACGCTGCTAAAACCTGAAATGTAAAAAGCCGGTACGGGTGCTGCCGTACCACGAGCATCATAATATCTACAGCCGCTGTAAAGCGATCTGCTATCGCTTCGGAAAGTAGAAACCTGGGGTGGATTTGAGGTGCCAGGACTTCGTGCGGCGAAGCTCTGGAGGAGGGGGGCATCCTGGTCCCTCAGCTCCGCAAAGTCCGCCCTTTTTTAGGATCCGCACGCTTCATCCCAAAGGGCGGCCCTGTTTCCAACTGCATATGGTATAACATCCGCATCCTCGGGCACAGCCGCAGGGAGAACGGATGTCTTGCTTGACCCTACCCCAGAAACCCCACCACCTCCCGCGCCACCCACTCCGCATGCGTCTGCGCCAGGTCATGCCCGGCCTCCGGCATCACACAGAGCCGCGCATCGGGCAGCAGGTCGCGCAGGCGCTCGCCCACGGCCACGGGGCTGATCTCATCGCGCCCGCCCCACAGCAGCAGCGTCGGCACCTGAAGCGTGCGGATTTTCTCCGACAAATCCTCCACCGGCTCCGCGATCCATGACGCCGCCTGCGGGAAGGCCGCGAAGTACTCCGGCCGCCAGTCCGCCCCGCCCAGACCCGCCACCGGCACCCCGCCGGAGGTCACCGCCAGCACCAGACGCCGCACACGGTCCGGCGCCGCCAGCGCCACCTTCAGCGCCACCACACCGCCCATCGACTGCGCCACCAGATCCACCGGCGGCGCGTTCATCCGCTCCAGCACACGCTGCACCAGATCATCCATCCCACGCACCCCCGGCTCCGCAGGCTCGGCGCCCAGACCCGGCCACGCAAAGAACACCCCCTCCAGCCGCGCCAGCTCCGCCACCGGCCTCCAGAAAGCCGCACTGCCACCCGCACCCGGAAGAAAAAAAGTCTGTGCCCCGCCGCTCATCATTCCCCATATCCTAAGCAGGCTGCCGCGCCCCCGCAAACACCACTGCAAAAGAAGCCACCCAGCGCACTTCGTTTCAGCCTGCGGGCCACAGGTCCGGGGCACCTCCACACCCGCCTGCACAAAGCAGGCAGGGCAGGGGAGCCGCCTACGTACGCACCCCCAATCCCAGCCGAGATTGTAAGAATCCCGCTTGCCAATCGCGGCCCCGCTCGCTCATTCTGCCCTGCGCCGTTCGCATGGAAGCCCCCCGCACGCATGTCCGCCAGCCCCTACACACCCGCCCCCCTCGACACCGCCAATGTCGTGCTCACAGACCAGCTCACGGGGCTCAATGAGCAGCTCGCGAAAAACATCCATGAAATCTGGGCCCAGGAGCGCATCGCCCAGGGCTGGACGTACGGCCCCCAGCGCGACGACGCCAAAAAGGAGCACCCCTGCCTCGTCCCCTACGAGCAGCTCCCCGACTCCGAAAAGGAGTTCGACCGCCACACCGCCGTCGGCACCCTCAAGACCATCCTGAAGCTCGGCCACCGCATCGAGCCCGGAGACGGCCAGTTCACCATCGAAGGCACCCAGGCCCTCGCCGCCTGGGACGACTACCTCAGCCAGTGCGCCACCGACGCCCGCAGCGGCGGCCCCCGCTCCTGGACCTTTGACATGGACGACCAGCCCGAGATCGACTGGCTCGAAAAGCACCCTCCCCAGATCCAGCGCGCCCGGGCCGCCCTCCAGGAGTTTCAGGCCACCGTCTTCCCCGCCTGGCAGAAAGAAGACGCCGCCGCCCTCAAAAAGCAAAAGTGGCACCGCCGCACCGCCGCCATCGCCATCTGGCCCGGCATCGCCGGCATCGTCTTCGCCATCATCCAGCTCACCTACCGCAGCGACACCATGCTGCTCGGCCTCATGGAGACCTTCTCCGTCACCGTCGCCGCGCTCGCCGTCCTCGGCGGCTTCTACTTCCATCTCCACCACGGCTGGCTCGCCCACCGCCAGTGCGCCGAGCGCCTCCGCATCCTCAAATTCACCGCCCTCTCCTGGCCCGAGCTCTGGTCAGACTTCCCCGCCTGGCAGAGCCGCCTCGCAGCCGAAGTCCGCGCCCTCACCACCATCGACACCAAGTCCGCCCACCACTGGGCCCAGGAAAAAGAGACCCTCCACCCCGAGCTCCCCGGAGCCGTCACCTGTGCCGTCCCCCCCCCGGACCTCCAGGCCATCTCCATCTACTACCGCATCAAGCGCCTCGAATTCCAGCGCCACTACTTCGAGCACCAGTCCAGCAAAGCCCACAGCCGTTCCTGGATCGTGGACTTCAAAGTCGGCCTCTGGATCTTCGCCCTCAGCGTCGTCATCGTCCTCATTCACGGCATGCACACCGTCTGGCACGCGCTGTTTCACGGCATCCTCAGCGGCAGCGCCGGCCATGGCGGGCACGCCATGGAGGCCGCCCACACCGCCGCCGGCGGCACCGTCTTGGATGTCGCCCATGCCACCAGCACCGCGCCCGCCGCCAATACCCTCACCCTCGAGATCCTCGGCATCGCCCTCGCCGCCGTGCTCCCCGTCATTGGTTTCGGTTTCCGCGCCTGGCTCGCCGCCTTTGAGGCCCCGCGCAGCCGCAATCTCTTCCGCGCCAAAGCCCTCGCCATCGGCGACTACATCACCCGCGGCAAAGCCGGCGCCTTCAGCGTGAACCAGACCCTCGCCCACATCGCCTACAGCGAGCACTTCTTCAACAACGAGCACCGCGAATGGTGTCGCCTCCAGATGGAAGCCGAGTGGTTTGTGTGAGGCCCCACGTGCCACACCAACTCTTCCGCGATGCCGGATGGCAGATGGCAGATGGTAGATGGTAGATGGTAGATGGTAGATGGTAGATGGTAGATGGTAGATGGTAGGTCCGCCCCGCAAGCTCGCCTCCCCATATGGACTGCGGTCGCGGAGCGAAGAATGAGCGCAGCTACCGCTTTGGCCGTGCTCGGTGACTCCGCCTACCAGCACACACCCGAGTGCGGCAGCCAGTGGCACCCTCGCCAGCCCCAGCTCCCACGCCCGCTGTGAACCCCTCGAAAGCGGTAGCTCAGATTCAGGCTTGCGCCGTGCATCTGCGCGATACGCTCACCCTACGGGCAGCCTGCGGCTGTCTATCTTCGCTGCGCTTCGGTTCCAAAAGCACCCCGCAAGCACGCCCCCATTTGGACTGCGGTCGCGAAGGGAGGAACGACCGCAGCTACCGCTTTGGTCGTGCTCGGTGACTCACGCCCACCCACCCACACCCGAGTGCGGCCCCCCGGGTCCCTCGCCGCTCCTGCACACAGCCCCCATCACCACGCCCATCACTTCCCCCGCAGCCGCTCAAACAGCCCCCGCACCACCTCCGGCTGCTGCGCCACCGCCTGAAACTCCCGCGACTCCGTCAGCCGCAGGCCGGCCAGGTTCTCCGCGATCTCCGCCAGCACCGCAAACTCCTCCGCTTGCGCGTGGTGGCGCAGCATCCCGTCCGCCGTCGCGTTCACATCATCCATGTACAGCCGCCCCTCATACGGCTGGTCATCGCCCCCGTCGTCCGCGTACATCCGGCGGTCCGTCATCGGCACCCCCGTCGCGGTGTCCCATACCATGAGATAGCTCAGCATGGCATTCGGTGGCTCCCAGTGCTGGCTCCGCGTCAGCAGCCGCTTGCCGGACGCAGACAGCAGCATCGACTCCACCGCATCCGGCTGCCCGCCCTGCGCAAAGAACAGCTTCTCATCCATCAGCGCGCTCAGCGGCGCCCCCGTGCTGGCTGAAAGCACCCGGTAGCTGAAGTCCGCAAAGCCCACCGTCAGCGCCTTCTCGTCCGGCCCCGGCGTGATGTCCGCGATCTCTTTGCCCACGTCCACCGGCGGCGCACTGCCCCGCAGCGTCAGCAGGCTGCCCGCCCCCTTGGCCAGCAGGCGGCTCTTGTAGGAGGCGTCCACCCCGTAGCACGCCACGCTCTTGTCCGCATGCGTCACACGCACACTCAGCGGCACCGGCTGCACCCGCGGACTCGAAAACACCCCCATCTGCTCCTCCATAATCCCATCCGGAATGGTGAACTGCACCTTCGCCCCCTTCTTTGCCGCGATCACGCTCTCCTCCGGCTTCGACTCCCCCGCCTCATACTCAGGCACCTCCGGCATCTTCAGCCCCAGGTCCAGGTTGGGGATCTTCACCAGACGCATCTGCCTGCCGCCCTCCACCACCACCTCCACCGCGCCATCCGCATCCACATACACCGCCTCCACCTTTCCCCCCGCGTTCAGAGTGCCCGCCTGCACGCCGCGCGCGCCGTCTCCGGCCCGCGTCAGATTGATCCGCCCGTCCTCGGAGCCGGACACCAGCAGCTCCGCATCCCCGTCCTTGTACTCCCCATCTTTCACCAGCGTCGCCGCCCACACCGCGTAGTGGTGCGGCACCAGCGCCTCCTTGTAGGAGGTGGCCTCGCCCTCGGCGGAAACCGTCAGATCCATCCAGTACACATCCCCGCGGGAGCTCCCCGCCAGCAGCGCCCCGTTCTTCTCATCCCCGCGCGCCCGGCTCCGCGTGAAGGACACATGCGTAAAGCTCGCGCTCTGCACATGGGAGCCCTCCCCCGTGGCCTCCAGCGTGTCCCCCACCTGCTTGCCAGACGGCACATGAAACACCTGCAGAAACTCCGGCTCCCGCCAGCGCTGCACACACACCGCCACGTACAGGCCGTCCGGAGAAAAGTCGATGCGGGAGACGTGCTCGCTCCGGGTCATCGCCTCAAACTTCGGCTCGATCCACGGCGTCAGCGCCTTCCCCTTCGCATCCCACACCCGGAAATAGCAGGGCGATCCCATGGACGTGTCCTCATCCCCCCACACCGCCGCCGTCATGCCCTCCGGCCCCGCCGCCGTCATCAGCACCTTCATCTCCACCCCCTCCAGCGGCGGACCCTTGATACCAGAAGCTGGCACCTCCGCAGGCTCCGCCACCGCAGGCCGTTTCCTGTCAGACGGCACCAGCACCCACAGCGGCCGCTGCTGGATGAAGGTCAGGATGCGGTCCGCGCAGTTTTGGTTCCCATACTCCCGCGCGCCCCGCGCCAGGTAGGCCAGCGCCTCCCCCGTCGTCTCATGATTCGTCAGCCGGTTCGTCCCCTCATAAAACGAGTAAATCCCCAGCGTGTCAGACAGCTCATGCGCCTTTGCCGTCGCCCGGCCCCGCATCTCCCACGCGATCCATCCCGCGCCCGCCGCCAGCACCGCCAGCACCCCAAACACCACCGCCGCCGTCATGATGATCTTCTGCCGCCGCTTCGCCTTCGCCAGTTGGAAGGCCTTGTCCCGCTGCGTCAGCTCCCCCAGCGGCAGGCCAAGAGCGCCCGCGATCACCTTGAGCTTCGCCAGTTCCAGCCGCTCCCCAAACTCCTGCACCGCATCATTGATCTGCCGCGCCGTCAGCTTCCCCTCCTTCACCAGCTGCTCACGGTAAGCCGCCGCCGTCGTCCAGCCCTGCACGCAGTGCCCGCCCGGCCGCACATCCGCCGCTATCGGCTCCGTCCGCGCATTCCAGTCGATCTTCCGCGCATCCCCGTCCACCGGCACGCCAAACCGCAGCGGATAAGGAAAGCACTCCGCCTCCGCGCCAAAGCTCGCCACCTTCCCCGGATCATCACTCGCGTTCGGCTCCCCGTCCAGCATCAGCGCCAGCATGCGGTCACTCTTGCCCAGCTCTTTGAAATACCGGATCTCATCCTCCACAAAGCGCGACTGCACCGCCCGTGGCGAGCACAGCACCACCAGCAGCCCGCTGTTCTCCAGCGCCCGCCGGATGTTCGTGCTCAGATCCGCATCCGCTGGCAGCTCCGCCTCATCCCGAAACACCGGGTAGAGCGACGCCGGAACTGGATCGCCCCGCAGACTCGTTTTCCCGATCAAGTCGGGCGGAACCTCATAGCTCTCCAGCGCCTCATGCAGCCAGTTCGCCCACTTGCGCCCCATCTCCAGATTGTCCGCATGCCGGTAGGAAATGAAGACCGCGTACTGTCGCGGGGAAGTGGTGGAAGCAGGGTTCGAGTTCATCTCAGCCATCCCCGCCTTTCAACCGCCCCACCTCAATTTTCAACGTCACAGTTAAAGGAAAAGAGCAGGGGCGAATCAGGGCTTGCCTGGGGGGTTGGGCGTCGGAACCGGCGGAACTGGCAGCAGTGCAGGCTTGCCGGACCGCCCGAGCGGCATGGGCTCCACCAGGGGAACGGGCACAAACGAATCGCCCTCCTTCACTTTCACCTTTTCGAGCGCTCGCGGTTTGCTTTGGGCAGGGGGAGACATCGTTTCAGCTTTCTTCGGCAGCGTCTCCGCACCCACCGGAATGAGCGAAACGGAAGCCCTGCTCTTCGCCAGCGCCTGCTTGGAGAGATCTGCGTAGCCGAGTTTCTTCAGCATCTCAGACGCACGCCGGCACGTCGGCTCGTCCGGCGGCAGATGCCTCACGGAAAACTCCACCGCCGCACGCCGAATGCTGTCCTGCGCTTTGCTGCCGCCTTCATAGACGACGAGTCCGGGAGCCATCGCGATGAAGGCCAGCGGATGCCGTGGCTGGATTTCGTCAATCAAGAGCACGTTTCGCTGGATTGGGCTGGAGATGATCTCGTCAAACATCTCGTCCAGCCTCCGCGCATCCCCGGGGCGCACCGTCCGCTCCGCGTGGGAGGAGAGATGCCAGCGCGCCAGCTGAGCCAGTCTGGAGGAGTCCATTCCGATCGCGGAGAGCACCTCCGCACGCAGCTTCGCCCAGGATGGCTGTGTCAGCACCTCCATGGCCCCGTCCGGGGTAAATTCCCTGCTGGCCATGCATTCGAGAAAGGACGGCCACCACGGCGGCAGCACTTCTGGCATCTGCGGCATGTCCCACACAGTACCAGTTCCATTGGCGTGAACAATGATCAGCCGCGAGCCATCCTTGCTGAAAGCCATGCTCGCGGGGTTTAGGCCGGTCCTTCCGAAACTACCCACCTGCAACCCCGTGGCGGCATCCCACAGCCGCACACTGCGGTCAAACCCCAGCGTCACGATGAACTTTCCTTCCTCGGAGAAAAGGGCCTGGATCAGCACCAGATGATCAGCCCGCAGAGTGGACACCACAGATTTGCTCGCAAGGTCCATCACCTGCACTGATTTCGCATGAGCAATCAGCAGCCGTGAACCGTCTGTGCTGAATTCGGCGAGGGTCTCCGCGTCCTCGGATTTGAATTCCGCCGCCAGCTCTCCCCTTTGCATATCCCAAACGCTCACCACACCATCATCCGTCACCGTCAGCAGCTGCCGGTGCTCGCGGTCAAACTCCAGCTGAGTGATCTCCCCCCCCGTGCTGTCCAGTGTCCACAGTGCCTTCCGCTTCACGGCGTCCCACACCGTGATGGAGTAATCAGGATTCGGATTCCGCTCACGGTGCGCAGTGGCAAAAACGGCTCCATCCCGGCTGAAGACCAGAAACCGCGCCGCCTGCATGGGGGTTTCCACAATCGCCGTGGGCGGTGATCCATCCACCCACACGTTGAGCAGTTCAGTCCTCATTTCACTGCTCCGCTCCCGGGCGACGAGGATGGACTTCCCGTCCGGTGCCCACGTCGCACGGTTGAGTGCGGTGCCCTCCAGCAGCATGCGCACAGGCTTGCAGGTGCCAGCATCCCAGAGTCGCAGCTTGTTGCGGCTGGAATAAGTCGCGAACTGTTTTCCATCAGGGCTCCAGTCCGCCCACAAAAAAAACTCGCTGTAGTCTTGCTCCCACAGGTCGGTTTCAAACAGGTTTACAAAGTGTCGGATCATCCCGGATGCTGTCTCCCAGAGGACCAGCGCGCCTTTTTCATGTACCGTGAGACCCATCGTTCCATCGTGATTGAGAGAGAAGTCCACACCGCCTCGCATCGATTCCGTCCGGTCCAGAGCCGAGCGTTCGCGGGCGTAAAAGTGGCAGCGTGTCGGCTCCCACAGCATTACCGAGCCATTGCCTCCCGCCGTGATGAAGTGCGAGCCATCGCGGCTGAATTTTGCGGCGAGAACCGGCGAACCATGCGCCTCGCAGGCTGTCTGTCTTTGCATCCCCCGTATGGAAAACGAGCCGTCGCTCAGCATGGCCCTGCCATCCGTGGAATGGCTCAGCACCACGCGGCCCAGGTCAGGAGAGGGAATCGCGTCCAGCACACGGTCGGTGTGCTGTGGAAGGGTCAGTTCAAGCTGGCCCTTTTCACCGTTCCAAATGCGCAGGGTGTTGTCTCCGCTGGCAGTAGCCACCGGATAGGTGGCGCCGCTGATGAGAAAGTGCGCTCTGTGAACAATGTCCTCATGGCCTGCCAGGGTCGAGATCAGCTTCCCGTCCTTGGCATTCCAGACCTTCGCCGTCCTGTCTCTGGAAGCTGTGACCATGCGTGCTCCATCCGCGCTGAACTCAATGCTGGTGATGGCGTTCTGCATGGTTGCCTCCCGCAGAAATTCCCCGTTCGCCGCATTCCAGTGTTTGATCGAGCCGTCTGCGTCACCCGTAACGATCGTCTTGCCATCCGGGCTGAAGACTACGTAGTACACGGCCGGTCCTCCGTTCAGCAGCATGCGGCCCTGCAAATTTGGGCGGATGAGATAGGGCAGCTCCAGGCCGGGCCCTTCGCCGGGCTGACCGCGGCGTGCCAGCTCGATCCCCTTTGACTGCCGGTTCAAAAACAAGATGGCGGTGCCATCCTTGGACGCGGTGGCGATGTGTTTTCCATCCGGACTGAAGCACACCTCGGTGATGTCCCCAAAGTGGGCCGAGAACTCCGTCGTGCTCCTGCCAGTGGCGATGTCCCACACCGCCACGATGTTCCTCGCGCCACAGGTCAGCAGCTCCCTCCCGTCAGGGGAGAGCACGGCTCTGCTCAGTTCCTCCTCTTCCACACGGAATTCAGCCAGCAGTTTGCCATCCGTGGCGCTCCACCTCCTCACCAGGCCTGCGCTGTCCACCGTCAGGATCTCCGTGTCGTGGTTGAAAAAGAACAGTGCTTTGATGAATCCACCGTCCGCCTGGATCGTCAGCGCCGGCTGCGCCACATGCCAGTCCTGCAGCGCCAGCATCGCCGTGGATATCGGCAGGATGAACTCCGGATCATACCGGTGGGCCCGTGCCAGATGGGCGAAGGCCTCGCTCTGCCGGTCTCTTTCCAGCAGCTTCACCGCCTCCACCCAGTCTGAGCGCGCCGCCTCCCGGAGCTGCGCCCGCACCTTCTCCGCCTGCTTCTGTGCCTCGGCCGCATTCTTGTTGGCTTTTTCCTCATTCGCCTGCGCCTGCGCGGCATTCTGGCTTGCCTTCTCCGCATTCGCGCGCGCCTCCGCCGCATTTTTGCTTGCCTTCTCCGCATTCGCCCGTGCCTCACTCGCATGCTTTTCAGACTCGACGCCCCGGGCCACGGCCAGGCCTTCCTGCTCCTTGGCAAGCAGGGCATTGCGCTGCGCCTCCGCGAGGTTGTCCACCGCCTCCTTGCCATTGATGTATGCCAGCACGCCCGCGCAGCAAGCCACCAGCGTGAGCACACCCACCACCTCCAGCCAGCGCCGCAGCACGCGGGATTGCCGCCGCGTTTCCCGCTGGATGTGGTCCCCCAGCGCCGTGCGCTCCAGCCGCAGCAGGTAAGAAATGAGTGAGACAAAGCCCTGCTCCCACGCATCCTGCTCCGCCGTGGTCGCATCAGGCACCATTGTCGGCAGATTGCGGTCTGTCAGCGTGCCCCCCAGCGCCCGCAGCGCCGGGCACAGCGCCGCATCAGCGCCGGTGCTCGTGACGTTTCCGCTGACGATGACCGGCACCACCACGCTGGCATCGCCCGCATGCGTCTCCAGAAAGTGCGCCACCTCCATGTCCACCGGGTCGGATG
Organism: Prosthecobacter fluviatilis; assembly: GCF_042655725.1. Classification (GTDB taxonomy): domain Bacteria; phylum Verrucomicrobiota; class Verrucomicrobiia; order Verrucomicrobiales; family Verrucomicrobiaceae; genus Prosthecobacter; species Prosthecobacter fluviatilis. Next base: position 66,942 of record NZ_JBHSMQ010000009.1, on the reverse strand, counting down.
CCGCCGAGTTCGGCGAGCACAGCACAATCAGATAGCGCGACTCCTCCAGCGCATGGCGGATGTTGTTCCAGTAATGCTCGTCAGTGACTTCGAGATTGGTCTTGTCGCGATAGATCGGGCGGACGTAGCGCTCATGCGGCGGACGTCGGTCTTCCGGCACGAGTTTCACGGGAAAGCGGAACCACTCCAGACGGTTCTGCAGCCACGCAGCCACCTTGCTGTCCTTCCGGCTGTAGCTGATGAAGGCGAAGTATTTGTACGTCGTCATTTCGGTTGACAAAAAATTTGGGTGGGTTGCCGCTTCATCATCACACAGACCGCAGGCAGGTGGGACGGGGGGAGCGCGTGCACTCTCAGGGCGTGGGCGGTGGGTGTCCTCATCTCAGCCATCCCCGCCTTTCAACCGCCCCACCTCAATTTTCAACGTCACAGTTAAAGGAAAAGAGCAGGGGGGGAGGATCGTGAAAACCTTGGACAATTTCCTGCGGCGCAGATTAAAACGTCCTGCACCAACGTTTTGACGCCTCATCAGGCTGGCTGGCAGCCGTCTGCCAGCTGTCACAGCATGCCCTTAAACGGACTTCTCAAAATATGAACTCCCTCCCACCCGTCCCCGTCATGCTCCGCCGCTGTGGTCCGCTGCTGGATTCGGTCCGCTTTGCCGTCACCTTCCTCAAATGGAGCACCGCTCTCGCCGTCGTGGGCTTTGCCCTGCCCATCCTGCTGGCACGGCAGCAGATGGAGCCCTCCGATCTCCGAGACGCCAGCATCTTTGTTGCCGTACTGGTCATGCTGCAGCTCATGGGCTCCGCCTCCTACTGGCTCCTCATGAGCGAAAGCGGAGGCAAAAAAGACCTCTGCCTCTTCCTGCGTGCCTTTCGTTCAGACGCCTCCTCGGACCAGCTGCGTGCCTGGCTCAAAGCCGCCATGGGCCCCGACTGGCATCTCGGCGGCATACGCCCGCCCGCAGAGCGCACATCCCTGTGGGTCACACTCCTCAGCCCCCTCTTCACCGGCCTGAAGTACCTCGGCTCACGCCAGTTTGAGATGGTCGCCCCGGACCACAACTGGATGGCCCGCCTCCTCGCCTCCTTTGCCCAGACACGCATGGTCTTCATCGACATCCGTGACGTCACCCCCCATGTGCTCGATGAGATCCGCCTCGCCTGGCAGGTCTTCGGCCCGCAGCGCACCCTCTTCATCATTGACACCACCCGGAGCCCCGAAGCGTGGAAAGACACGCTGCACCAGCAGCTCGGGGCAGACCGCACCCAGTTCCGGCTGCTCATCTGGCAGGCAGATGCCGCCACCTTTGTCCCGCAGGTGCAGTTTCTCCTGGCCCAGATCCCCTCGGGCACAGCCTCGGTCACACCAGAGGCCCTCGCCTTTGTGCATGGCAAAGTGGGCCCTGAAAACTGGGATGTGCGCCCCATCGACCGCGCCTGGGTGCAGGCCCTGCTGCAGCAGCTCGTTCTCGCCGCAGGCGGCGGCCTGTTGTACCTCATCCATCCCTGGGCACGCATGCTCGGCTTTGGGCTGCTCGGCCTGGAGGCACTGCATCTTTACCGCGTCGCCTGGTGCCGCGCCCGCCGGCAGCGGCTCGATGCCCTCGCGGTCAATCCCGCAGGCCCGCCCTCTGCAAAGCGCCTCTGGGGCTCGCTCGCGCTCATGCTCACCATCCTCGCCTCCCCCATTCTGTTCATGATCGTCGCCACCATCATGATGGTCGCCTCCGCCGGTGAAAACATCGCCAGGGCCAGGATCACCAAGGCAGAGGCGGCCATGTCGCAGATCGGAATGGCGCTCACGATGTATCAGGCCAGGGGCGGGCAGCCCCCCACCACAGAGCAGGGGCTCGACGCCCTCTTGTTCAGACCCTCCTTCGCGCCCGTTCCGCGCTACTGGACTAAATTGCTCGAAGAGCTGCCCATGGACCCCTGGTCACACCCCTACCGCTACGAGTCCCCGGCCCGCCGCTCCACCACCGACCCCTACGACCTCTGGAGCACCGGCCCCGACGGCATCGACGGCACCGCCGACGACATCGGCAACTTCAACGCGCAGTAGCTCCCGGCAGCCAGCCTGCGCCGCACGCTCACGCATCCCGCACGGCAGGCGGCGCGGGCGTCAGCGCAGGCGGATCACCCGCAGGTCTGTCCCGTCCAGGGTCACCAGCAACCGCCGGCTTTTGTCCGCCCGGAGGTAGCACACCCAGGGGTCTTCATTCGCCTCCGTGGCTATCTCCGAGAGCACACCCCGGCCCGTGCGCGTGTCCCAGAAGTTCAGATTTCCCGCCGAGCCCAGCGAGATCAGCCGCCGGTCCTCATCCGCAAAGCACACGCCCGACACGTGAAAGTCAGACGCCTTCAGCTTGTGCAGCACCGCGCCGTCGCTCAGCCGGAAGATCCACAGCTCCCCAAACGCAAAGCCCGCCGCCAGCATCGTCGAGTCCTGGCTCACCGCCATGGAGAAGGCCATCCCCGGATTCCGCACCGTGGACGGCAGCGCCAGCTTCAGCACCGAGTGCTGCGACCGCCGCAAAACACGAATGTCCGCATAGTCCAGGTTCACCACCAGATGCTCACCGTCCGGACTCATCACCGCCCCGTGCGGCGGCGCACCCTCGATCTCCGCATACTCGCGGATCATCGCGCCGCTGGTCGCATCAAAAAACGCAGGATGCCCGCCCCGCGAAACACAGGAGGCAGTGCCCTCATCCGCCGAAAGACACAAAAAGCCGCTCCCGTCGATCACCCGCACCGGAGTGCGTCCCTCCGCGCCAAAACGAAACACCCCCGCCTTTGCCCCGTCGCACGCCGCCCAAAATCCCCCCGTGCCATTCCCGGCCTGCACCGCCTTCACCCCCGCGCACGGCACCGTCGTGCAGCGCCCGCTCATCACATCGCACACCGTCACCGTCCCGTGCTCGTCATCACACAGCACCGCACGCGCACCGTCCTGCGAGAGATCCAGCGAGCCCGTCTGCATGTCGCACGCATCCTTTGGCAGCGCGATGGCCTCATCGTTCCGCACCGCCTCCACCGGCCACATCAGCGCCAGGCCGTCATCTCCCCCCGTCAGCAGCCGCCGGCCATCGGGGGAAAACGCCACCGCATTGATCACGGTCTCATGCGTCCAGATCGTCCCCAGGCGCTCCCCGCCCGGCAGCTTCACCACCTCCACGCGGCCGCCGCCCTTGTCGTACCCAAACAAATCCCCCGCCTGGGAAAACGCCATCGCGTCGTTCGTCCGGGTTGTGGAAATGGTATTTTGCACCAGCACCTGGCCTTTATCCACATTCAGCAGCGCCAGTTTTCCCGGGCCCAGGCTGAAGGCGGCAAAGTCCCCCTTCGGACTCAGCGCCGAAACCCCGTAGGCCCCCGCCACCTCCAGGCTCCGCCCCCCGTCGGCGCCCGGGCCGTCCTGCACGAAAAACTTTCCCTCAGCCCCCTGCGCCGCCGCCACCACGACTCTGTCCGCCCCTGCCGCCAGCCATGCCCGGCCCGCCAGCGGCTTGCTCTTCAGCTTCAGCGCTGCGGATTCTTCCTCCACCATCACCAGCTCAGAAGCCTCCCCGCCACGCACCATCAGCCAGCGCCCACGCGCCCCGCCAAAGGAGAGCTCCCGCACCTTGAAGCCCGGGCGCCGCGAGACCACCGCCGCGTCCGCGCCATCCGCCGCAGCCACATGCACCTCATCCTCCGTGGCCCAGGCCAGGAGCCGGCCATCCGCGCTCAGCACCAGGCTCATCAGCCTCGTCTCCTCCGGCAGGTCCAGCGCGATCCGCCGCAGCACCCGGCGCGTCGCCACCTCATGCAGCACCACCGCCGCAGGCTTGGCCAAAGTCAGCACCCGGGCGCAGGCCGCATCCGCCGCAAAGCCCGGCCCCGCCTCCGCAGACAGCAGCGCAGCCTCCTTGTACCGGTTCTTTTTCGTCCACAGCAGCACACCATCGTCGCGGCTTTCGGTGATCACGTTCTCACACCCGGCATCCCCCGCCACCCTCTGGCACCACCACGCATGCTCCAGCCGCAGCTCCGTACGCGGCACCTGCCCGGCCACCCTACGCCATTCCGCAAACCGCAGCCCCTCCGGGCACGCATCCAGCTGGCTGCGCGCCCGCCCCGCCAGCCCCTGCAGCAGCGAGCTCCCAGCGGACGACACCAGCGTCTCAGACAGCAGCACCAGCGCCTTCTGCTCATTCGCCAGCGCCATGCTCCGCTGCTTCAGCGCCACCACCCCCGCACCCACCGCGCACACCGCCAGCACCCCCACCGCCACCAGCCAGCGGCGCAGCACCGCCGCCTGCCGCCGCGTCTCACGCTGGATGTGGTCCCCCACCGCCGTGCGCTCCAGCCGCAGCAGGTAGGCGATCAGCGACACAAAGCCATCCTCCCACGCCGCCTGCTCCGTGCCCGCCGCATCCGCCACCATCGTCGGCAGATTGCGGTCCGTCAGCGTGCCCCCCAGCGCCCGCAGCGCCGGGCACAGCGCCCCATCCGCGCCCGCGCTCATCACATTCCCGCTCACGATCACCGGCGCCAGCAGGCTCGTGTCCCCGCCATGCGTTTCCAAAAAATGCCTCACCTCCATGTCCACCGGCTCAGACCCCGCCGCATGCGGCGAGCACAGCACGATGAGGTAGCGCGACTCCTCCAGCGCCCACCGGATGTTTTTCCAGTAATGCTCATCCGTCACCTCCAGGTTCGTCTTGTCCCGGTAGATCGGCCGCACATAGCGCTCATGCGGCGGCCTCCGCTCCACCGGCACCAGCTTCACCGGAAAGCGAAACCACTCCAGCCGCTTCTGCAGCCACGCCGCCACCCGGCTGTCCCTCCGGCTGTAGCTGATGAAGGCAAAGTACTGGCAGCTCATCGTGTCGGCAGGCATTGATTGAAATGGGTTTGTCCGTTCACCGCACCTGTTTCCGCATTGTCCGCATGCCGGCAGGAAATGAAAACCGCGCACTGTCTCGCGCCGCGCTCCCCCTCATTCATTCTCGGGCTCATGCCCGCCATCAAGCAGGCGCTCTGCTTAAATGCAAGCCCGTCATTTAGGGCTGGTCACTTCATGCTCCCTATGCTCCACTCGCACCCATGGCTCCTTCTCCTTCTCTTGGCAAAGTCATCCTGAGCACCCTGGCCCTTTCAGTCAGCTGGATTCAACCGCTGCGCGCGCAGACTGGGGCAGGGGACCCCGCCGCACTCCTCACCGCCGTCGAAAAGGCAGACACCGACCGCGTCCGCCAGCTCCTCCTCAGCTCCGCCAAGCCGGACGTGCGCAATGCCAGCGGCGAGACGCCCCTCATGCTCGCCGCCAAGGCCGGCAGCTTTGAAATCTGCCGCGCCCTCCTCTGGGCCGGGGCCGATGCCAATCTCACCGACAAGTCCGGCAAAAAAGCGCGCGACCTTTTGAAGAAAGACGCCGCCGGATTCTCCGCCGTCAATCTCCTCCTGCGCTGCTATTCCTTCGTGCAGGAGCACCCCGAAGCCCCCGCAAAAATCACACGCCCCGGCCTCGTCATGATCAGCGACTGCTTCATCGATCACGACCACAAGGACATCAAGCCCCGCTACTGGACCAACACCGCCGAAGCCACCGGCAAGCCCGGCCTCGACGACGACCGCAACGGCTTCATCGACGACATCTACGGCTGGAACGCCGCCGCAGACGAGCCCCTCCGCGCCCCCCTCATGGCCAACATGGCAGACGGCTCCAGCGCCACCCTCCTGCGCAAATTCGTCACCCTCTACAATCGCAGCGAAGTCGAGTCCTACGACACCGGCAGCACCGAATGGAAAGGCCTGAAACTCGACGACCTCCGCAAAGGCTATGAGAACCCCCTCGTGCGCCAGCTCGGCCTCGACACCCTGATGGACGAAGGCGTGGACATCGACGACCTCACCTTCACCAACATGCTCGTCAGCGCCTCCCACGGCACCCACGTCGCAGGCATCGTCCTCAAAGCCAGCAACAGCACCGCCCAGGTCCACGGCATGATCCACGGCCGCTTTCAGACCCCCAAGGAAGCCGTCACAGACCTCATCGCCCTCGCGCACCGCCTCGCCCCCCGCACCGTCACCTACGAGCAGTTCGTCATGCAGCTCCGCAAGACCCTCCTCTCAGACGCCTTGAAGCACGGCGCACGCCGCAGCGCCTACCTCCGCAGCACCGGCGCCGGCGTCGCAAACCTCAGCTGGATGCAGTCGCGCAAATGGTTCACCGGCGTCGCCTCAGACATCAAGGACATCTACCAGGAGCACGGCATGGACCCCGACTCCATCGAAAACTACACCTGCCCCATCGGGCTCGACCTCTGCGGAGACCTCGGCCTGGAGCTCCTCGTCAATGCCGCCGCCGAGCTCGCCCTCATGATCCATCAAAACCCCGATGTCCTCTTCGTCCTCGCCGCCGGAAATGACAGCGAAGACAACGACGCCGGCTACCCGTCCCCCGCCTACCTCTCCCGCTTCTTCCCCAACGTCATCACCGTCGCCTCCGTGAGTGCAGAGAACAAGCTCTCCGACTTCTCCAATTACGGCACCGCCAGCGTCCAGGTCGCCGCCCCCGGAGAAAAAATCCTCTCCTTCCTCCTCGCAGACCAGGCCGGCTTCATGTCCGGCACCTCCATGGCCGCGCCCGCCGTCGCCGGGCTCGCCGCACGCATCCGCACCGAGCACCCGCAGCTCACCGCCGTGGATGTGCGCCTCATCCTCGAGCGCTCCGTCACCGCGCTCGAGTCCCTGCAGGAAGCGGTCGCCACCAGTGGCGTCGTCAATCCGCAGGCCGCACTCGCCCTCGCCGCGCAGTGGCAGCCCGGCTCCCGTGCCGACCTCACCCTCGCCGCCCTCACCCCGCCACGTCAGGCCGCCGAAGAAAAAAGCGACGAAGCCCCCCCGGAGCCCGAGACCCCCGACCACACCGACGACGAAGCCCTCACCACCACCCCCGCAGACAAAGGCGCGCGCATCAGCGCCATCGGCGGCTTCGCCACTCAGTGGCGCATCATTACCTCCACCGGCACCGGCTTCACCCAGCAGGCCGCCCACCCCGTCGGCAAGCTCCCGCTCGACTGGATCAAGCAGAAGTGGCAGGACGGCTGGGAGATCACCAGCCTCGGCGGCGAAAACGAAAAATGGCGCGTCGTCATGTCCGCCACCGGCCGCACAGCACGCGAGCAAAAGCTCCTCGGCCTCGACTTCGACCCCTCCTCCATCGACCAGCTCCGCAGCATCGGCTACCACATCACCAGCCACGCCGGCTTCAGCACCTCCTGGGTCTTCGTCCTCACCGCCGGCACCGGCTGGAAGGACCAGCGCTACCACCTCCCCGGCCCCTGGAATGAAGAGCGCAGCCGGTGGATCTCCCAAAACATGAAAGCCGGCTACCGCATCACCAGCCTCGCCGGAGACGAGTACAGCAAAGACCGCAGCCAGGACACCTGGTCCGTCATCATGACCCAGGGCACCGCGTATGGAGAGCAGGTCCTCACCGGCCCCGGCCCCTGGCCGCAGGAGTGGATCACCGAGCACGAAAAGAAAGGCTACCGCATCACCCACTGCACCGGGTACGACAGCCACTGGGTCGTCGTCATGACACAAAATACCAGCCTGGACAGGCAAACCCCCAGCCCCGGCACCGCCTGGGACGACGCCTGGGTGCAGGAGCAGTGGCGCGGGAAAAACTGAGAGCGCTCACGCCGCGCACGACCCGCGCCAGCAGCAAGCCGCTTCATAGCACGATCCAGTGGCATCTGGTCTAAAGCTTGCCATGCCGCCATTCGTTGCAATACGCCTTCGACGCCAAACACGGCCGACCTGCAGTCCAGACATCCAGGCTGCTCGTGCACAAGCCTGCTCACACCCGTTTCCCATAGATCGTGGTATCTCAGCCGGGAGCGCCGTGCCGCAGGATGTGGGCGGCAGCCCCGCTGAATGAGCTTGGTGCATGCGCAATCTGCGCCTCACGGCTTCGGCAGCGCCGCCAGGATCTCCGTCATGACGGCGACCTCCGCTTTTGTCCAGTCCAGCTTCGCCACGTAGTCGGCTTTGCCGTAGTCCGCATTCAGCGCGATGAGCTTTTGGTACGCAGCCACCGCCGCAGGTTTGTCTCCTGTGGACCAGTGGCCCACGGCCACGCCTGCCATCGCATCCTCATTTTTTTCACCCAGCAGTTTGTGGGCTGTCTGCCAGTAGCTCAGGGCCTTGGCGTGGAGCCCCACGTTGAAGGCCGCCCAGCCGCATTGCCGCGCCACTCCGCCATCCTGCGGCAGGAGGCCGGTGGCATGGTCAAAGGCTTTTTCAGCATCGGCAAGGTTTCCCGCCTTGCCCAGCGCGGTGCCCAGCTGGCGCAGCACGCCGGTCACGTAGGTGAGAGGGTAGGCGTACGTGCCTTGTTCCTGGGCAAATTTCACGGCGTAGGCAAAGGCCGCCGCCGCTTTGGCAGGCTGTTCGCGACCTTGCAGAATGCCTCCGAGGAAGCGATGACCCTCGGGATTTTTCGGGAATTCAGCGATGAGCTGATTCGCAACAGCCTCCGCTTCAGCCGGTGTGCCCGCCTTGGTGCAGGCGGAGTCAATCTTGCCCAGCACATCCACCACATAGTCGGAGTAGGAAGGCCCGCCTCGGATCGCAGCCTTCACCGCCAGAACGAACTCCGCCATCTGCGCGGCGTGCAGCCCGCGCTTTTCCAGGACCTGGCCCATGAAGTAATGCCCCTCCGGTTTGGCGGGAAATGCCGCCACATGCCTCTTCGCCGCAGCCTCTGCCTCCACCAGATTGTCAGCGCCGGTGTGCAGCCAGGCGTAGCACTCGCGGTAGAGGATGGGGGCGAGCTCGAAAAGGCCACCGCTTTTGGGCAGCGTCTCCGCCGCCTGTCGCAGCAGCGGGGCGGCTTCGGCGTATTTTTTCTCGCGGTAGAGCGCGGAGCCCAGCGCAGCCACCTGCTCCGGCACGAGCGGGCCTGCTTTCATCGCGGCTTGCAGAAGGGCTGCGGCCCTGGGCTGCAGGCTGTCCTCCCCATAGCGCGCCAGAAGGCCCGCATACTTCGTCTGGAGTCCTGCGGGCAGCTGCTCAAAGGGGAATCTCACGTCCGCCACCAGGTTCCTGACCAGGCTCTGCTCGAAAGCGTCCGTGCTGCCATTCACGATCTCTTCAAACGCGCCCCCGCTGCCCAGGTACTCGGAGACGAGCGGAAAGATGGAGTCCATGACTGCGGCGCTCTCGCTCCAGCCCTCCTGCCGCGCGATGCGGCGCGAAATCCAGATCTGCGATCTCAGCGCACGCTTTCCCAGCGGCTCCTTGGCAGACACATGCGGGCGCACACCTTCCTTGATAAGCAGCAGCGCCTGGTAATGGCGTGTAAAATCGCCAATCAGGCTTTCCGCAAAGGCGAGGCGGCGCTCCAGCATCTCCGCGCCGGGTTTCTCGTCCGGCCGTGCCAGCCACTCCAGCAGCGGCTCTGCACGGAAATAGCGGCTGGACGCCCGCCGGTCCGGCTGCAGCACAGCCTCCTTCAGCAGCGGCTCATACCAGGAGCGCAGCGTGGCCACGTCCAGTTTCGGGAAGGGCTGGGTGTTTAGCACCTTGTCCAGTGCGTGATAGACCTGCTCCTCTCCCGTCGCGAGCAGACCGCCCGTTTTCGCCGAAGCGTAAGGACCGGAGGGAAGGGGCAGCTTCCACACTTCAGCACTGCGCTGCAGCTCCTCATAGCGCAGCCGCCTGTCACGCAGGTCTTCGGGGGCGGCGTAGTTGAAAGGAGTTCTTTCATCCGCATCCAGCAGCGTCTGGTACTCCACCAGCAACTCCATCGCCTGCGCCAGCACCTCGGGACTGCGGTCACCTTCATCCACACGCAGAAAGAGGGCCATGGCATCTGTGCGCTCAGCCCACAGCGCCTGCAGTTCGCGGATCAGGCGCTCCGCAGGCGCAGGTGCGGCGCGCCGTGCCTCCTGGAAGATTTCACGCATGTTCTGCATGCGCTCCTGGTCCACCGCCCAGCGCAGCTCCGCCGTGTGGTCCTCCCAATGCTGCATGGCCGACTCCTCCACCGCTTTTTGCAGAATCATCACCGCCCGGCCCTCCGCGGCATTTTCCGCGAGCTTTGCCGCCGGCGTCTCCAGCAGCGGGCGCAGCTGCGGCTGGCCGGTGAGTTTTCCCAGCAGCGCATGCACGGCGGTGCTCTCACCCGGCTGTGCGGGCTTCAAAAGCTCTTCGACCCTCTGGAAAGCCGCGGCGGTGTCACGCAGCGGGGCTATGATGCCGAAGTCGTTCACGTAAAGGCCCGCGACAGCCTCGGCGGCGGTGGCCAGCGCTTCAGCAGCGGCAGAGAAGTCCTTTGCCAGCACTGCGTCCCATCCCAGCAGGCGCACCAGTTGCTCGTAGCCGGGATTCATTTCCAGCGACACATGCGGCAGCACATCCGTGAGCGGATCTCCCGTCTCCAGACTCCGAAACACCATGCCGCCGGGCTCCCGCTGGATGAACCAGGGGCGCTCCGGGTCCAGCGCCGCGCTGTGCAGTGCCTCCGCGCCGGGCACCGCCTTGGCGCTGTCACCTGCCGGCCAGTCGGACTCGTAAAGCATCACACCTTTCTCCACGTCCCAGATGCGCAGCTGCCCGTGCTCGCTGAAGCTCAGCAGGCGGTTCGGGCGCTTCGGGTCCGTCGCCATCCATGAGACGCCGGGGTGCTGGAAAGCCGGGCCGCTGCGCTCTCCCGTGGTGCTGTCCCAGCACTGGATGCTGCCATTCCCCAGCGTGATGAGCCAGCGCCCGCTGTGGTCAAAACCCGTCCACGAGCAGCCGTCATGCGGCAGCTTGGAGCGCAGCACCGCACCCGTCCGCGCATCGTAGAGCGAGGCACCGTCGTTATAAAGGCCGCTCAGGGAGGCTGAGCTCCCCAGGAGACCGGAGGCGGTGCGCAGCGCCAGCAGACGTCCGTCGTTGGAAAAATTGGCCACATACATTCCGCCATAGGTGGTGATGTCGAGCGGCACCTTTTTGCCGTCCAGCTCCAGGTAGGGCTTCCGGCGGCTGCCATCACGCCTGCCCCACACTTTTGTTTTGCCATCCGGAGCGGTGGCAAAGAGCTCGTCCTGCCCCTCGGTGTTCGAGTCGCTCTGAAACGGCCCCGGCGGCACAGGCTCGGTGTTTCCGGCCTGGGCAGGCTTCCGGGCCGCCACAGCCACCGTGGGCCATGGCGCGTCCGTGCGCGTCCACACCCGCGCAAATCCCAGAGCCGTTCCCGTGGCGAAAAGATGGCCGTGCAGCGCATCCTGCGCGGTCACCGCGCTCTCGTGCCTGAAGTTTTCGCAGAGGCGCAGCCCCGTCGCCGCCGTCTTGAAAAGCACGCGCTGATCTCCCGCCGGCACGATGTCCTTGTTCAGCGGCAGCGGCTCGTCGGCACTCAGCCACTGCAGTGGCTTCGCGTGCGCCTCGTCATCCTTCGCAAAAGAAAACGGGTGCAGGGCTCCCGCTGGCAGCGGCGTGACATGGGTTTCATCGATGCCCTTGTGCACCAGCGTGAGGTGCGCCTTCGTGCCAGCGGCATTCACCCGCATGTCCACCACCTCACGGCGCCCCACCTCCAGCGGCCTCGTCAGCAGCTGGCTCGTCCGCCAGTCCCACACCTGCAGGCTTGCTTTGCCCATCACGCTGTAGGCATCCAGCGCCCGCGCAGTCACCAGGCGCTTTTCATCCGGCAGCAGGCGCATGCGGCGCACCATGTGAGGCCCGGCAAACTCACGCAGCAGCACCGGCCAGCTCTTGCGCCCCAGCAGAGTCAGGATGCAGAAGGCGGAGGAGGAGTTGTGCGGATCCAGCCTCAACGACTTCGCGTAATGCGCCAGCGCCTTGTCCCCCACGCCCTGCCGCATCCAGTCCGTGGCCGTCGTAAACTCAGACCTGCCCGCATTCTGCCGCACTGTCAGCTCGCTGCGCTCCGCCTTCCCCCGCATCTGCCACGCCACCACGCCCGCCACCGCCGCCGCCAGTGCCAGCAGGGCAAAGCCCGCCGCCAGCCGCATCAGCACACGCCCGCGCCGCCGCGCCGCCGCCAGCGCACGCACCTGGTCGCGCTGTGTCAGCACGCCAAACGGCACGCCAAGGCCCCCTGCCACGATCTTCAGCACCGCCTCGTTCAGCCGCTTCTCATATTCCACCACCGCCTCCCGCACCTCGCGGCTGCCCAGCGCGGGCTGCCGTTTTTTCAGCTCACGGCCGTAGAGCGCCGCGCTCGTCCAGCCCTGCTCCGGCCTCCCTTGCGGCCGCACATCCGCCGCGATCGGCTCCACCCGCACGCTCCAGTCCACGCTGCCATCCTCCCGCGCCGCCCCGTAGCGCAGCGGCTCCGGCAGGCACTCCAGGCCGGACTTTCCCGCATCATCCGTCACATTCGGCTCACCGTCGATCATCAGCGCCAGCACGCGGCTGGACCGCCCCAGCTCCTTGAAGTAGCGGATCTCCTCCGCCACATAGCGCGACTGTACCGCCCGTGGCGAGCACAGCACCACCAGCAGATCGCTCCGCTCCAGCGCCAGCTTGATGTTGTTGCTCAGGTCCGCATCCGCCGGCAGCTCCGCCTCATCCCGAAAAACCGGGTACAGCGAGGCCGGCACCTGGCCCCCGCGCAGATTCGCCGTGCCCACCAGCTCCGGCGGCACCACGTAGCCCTCCAGCGTGTCGTGCAGCCAGTTTGCCCACTGGCGGCCCGACTCCTTGTTGTCCGCATGCCGGTAGGAGATGAAGACCGCGTAATGTCGCTGGCCTGCCTCATTGTGGGAGGTGGATGAAGCACTCATCAATGGTTCAATTAAATAAAGTCTGGGCTTCGGCAGGCGGAGAGCTAACCTGGCATCCCGGCAGCTACTATTGAGATTTCTTGAAAATGGCAAGACTTTATCCGTTCCCAATGCTTGACGCAGGCATGCAAAACGCGCTGAAATGCGCAGGCACTGCACCTCACCCCTGATCGTCTCTCCGCCATTCAAATATGAGCATGATGAAAAAGCACGACGTCTTTATCAGCTACCGCAGCAGCGACCGCGACTGCGCAGACAACTTCCGCACCGTCCTTGAGGCCAATGGCCTGCGCTGCTGGATCGACCAGGAAGGCATCGCCCTCGCCTCACGCTGGGACGACTCCATCTCCCAGGCCATCTGCAACAGCCTCCTCATGTGCATCCTCATCAGCGACAACACCGTGCTCAAGCCCGACGAGCAGCGGCGCGAGCTCCTCGTCGCAGACAAATACAAAGTCCCCGTCGTCCCCCTCTACGTCGCCGCGCCGGACACCTGCCGCGTCTTCGAGTTCCTCCTCGCCACCACCCAGCACTTCGACGCCAGCACCCCGCCGCTCATCGAAAAGCTCGAAAGCGCCGCCGTGCAGATCCGCCAGCTCATCGGCGAGCTCAAGCTCCGCCAGCTCAAGTCCGAAGCCCAGCAGCCCGCCGCCGCAGCCAAGCCCCGGCCCGTACCCGCACAGGCACCCGCTCCTGTGCCTGCACCCGCGCCCGCATCTCCATCCGCACCCGCCCAGCCACCGCTCGCCGCAGACAAATCCTCCGTCGCCATCCTCTACCGCCGCAACGTCGTCGAAGACGAGCGCCTCCTCGGCCTCATCTACGAGCGCCTCCAGCAGCGCGGCCACCGCGTCTTTGTGGACAAAAATCTCGAAGTCGGCTCAGACTGGCGCCGCGTCATCCGCGAGAAAGTCGAGACCGCAGACATCGTCATCCCGCTCCTCTCCATGTTCTCCATCGGCAGTGAAATGCTCGAAGAGGAGATCGAGATCGCCCAGCGCCGGCAGAACACCCCGCCCGGCGGCACCCCGCGCATCCTCCCCGTGCGCGTCGCCTATGAGGGAGAGCTCCCCCCCGGCATGGCCCACGCCCTCCAGCACCTCCAGTACCAGCTCTGGCACGGCCCCGAGGACGATGAGGCCCTCCTCCAGTCCATCACCGAAGCCGTCGAGCGCCCCCAGCCCCCGCCCGCCACCCAGGCCCAGCAGCGGGAAAACCCCGTCGGCGCCGTCCCCCTCACCTCGCCCTTCTACGTCGTGCGCAATTCAGACGCCGTCTTTGAGGCCGGCATCGACCACTGCGACAGCATCGTCCTCGTCAAAGGCGCGCGCCAGATGGGCAAGACCTCCCTCATCGCCCGCGGCCTCCAGCGCGCCCGCAAAAACGGCAGCCGCGTCGTCATCATCGACTTCCAGACCCTCAACGAGAGCGACTTCGCCACCCTCGACACCTTCTACCGCGCCCTCGCCTACCAGCTTGCCGAGCAGCTCGACATCGACGCCACCTACGACGAGCCCGGCTCCGAAGGCCGCGCGCCCAATGTGCGCTTCGAGCGCTTCGTCAAGCGCCGCATCATCGGCGACGCCCAGACCCCCATCGTCTGGGCCCTCGATGAGGTGGACCGCCTCTTCCCCTGCGGCTTCAGCACCGAAGTCTTCGGCCTCTTCCGCTCCTGGCACAATGCCCGCCAGCTCAATCCCGCCAGCGTCTGGAGCCAGCTCTCCCTCGTGATCGGCTTCGCCACCGAGGCCACCCTCTTCATCAAAGACGTCAATCAGTCCCCCTTCAATGTCGGCACCCGCGTCACCCTGGCGGATTTCACCTTTGAGGAAGTCAAAGACCTCAATGCCCGCTACGGCCACCCCCTGGCCAATGACGAGCAGATCCGCCGCCTCATGGAGGCCGTCGGCGGCCAGCCCTTCCTCGTGCGCCGCAGCCTCTACGCCCTCACCATCGAGCGCACCGAGAGCGACCCCAACGCCGAATTCGAAAAACTCATCGCCAATGCCAGCCGCGACAGCGGCGTCTTCGGCGACCACCTCCGCCGCTTCTTCATCGCCCTCCATCGCGACCCCGAGCTCGAAGCCGCCGTGCGCGGCTTCATCAAGCAGGGCAGGGAGCTCGACCCCGACTCCTTCCTCCGCCTCCGCAGCGCCGGCCTCATCGTCGGAGAGATCCGCCAGGAGGCCCAGGTACGCTGCGGCATCTACCGCCGCTACCTCGAAGACCACCTCGTCTAGCCACCGCACCACCTCAGCAGCAGCCGCCCAGCGGGGCAGGGGGACCCCGCACGCACCTTCCACACCCGCACACCCATGAGCACAGAGCCCGGCAAGCAGCCCGCCACCGCACGCTACTACTGGACCGGCGGCACCATGCCCCCCATGAACCGCTCCTACATCGAGCGGCGCGCCGACCAGGAGCTCTTTGACGCCATCAAGGCCGGAGACTTCTGCTACGTCCTCACCTCCCGGCAGATGGGCAAGTCCTCCCTCGTCTCCCGCGCCGCCGGCAGCCTCCGCAGCGAAGGCTTCCGCTTCGGCTTCATCGACCTCTCCGGCCTCGGCAAAAACCTCACCGCCCATCAGTGGTTCGACGGCATGCTCGAGCGCCTCGGCGACGACTTCGGCATCGAGGACGAGATCGACGACTTCCGCGCCGCCAATGCCAATCTCGGCCCCCAGCAGATGTGGCAGGAAGTCATCCGCCGCGTCCTCCTCGCGGAGATCACCGGCCGCATCGTCATCGTCATCGACGAGATCGACTACGTCCGCAGCATCACCGCCTTCTCCACAGACGAGCTCTTCACCGGCATCCGCGAGCTTTACAACCGCCGCAGCCGCGACCCCGAGCTCGAGCGCCTCAGCTTCTGCCTCATGGGCGTCGCCAGTCCCGCCGACCTCATCGAAAACAAGGACATCACCCCCTTCAACATCGGCCACCGCATCGAGCTGCGCGACTTCACCCAGCAGGAGTCCCTCGCCCTCGCAGACGGCCTCACCCGCCTCCCCCCGGACGCCGCGCGGGACATCGTCTCCCGCGTCTATCACTGGACCGGCGGCCAGCCCTACCTCACGCAAAAGATCTGCGCCATGGCCGCCGCAGACGAGGCCGCCACCCTCCCCGCGCACGTGGACAGCATCGTCCACGAAAACTTCCTCTCCCAGCGCGCCCGCGAGACCGACGACAACCTCACCGCCATCCGCGACCGCATCGACAAAGAGCGCACCCTCCAGCCCGAGTTCACCCAGAAGCTCCTCGGCGTTTACCGCCGCGTCCTCAAAGGCTCCCGCGTGGAGGACAGCGAAGTCCTGCCCGAAATCTCCGCCCTCAAGCTCACCGGCCTCGTGCGCGGAGAGAAAGGCTGGCTCATCGTCAAGAACCCCATCTACCGGGAAAACTTCAACACCCGCTGGATCTCCGACCGCATGCCCAAGGACTGGGCCCGCATGGCCGCCCTCTGGGGCCGCGCCGCCGCCGTCCTCCTCCTCATCGTCTGCCCCGCCGTCGCCATCTGGGCGCTCATGCAGCGCAGCAAGGCGGACCTCGCCCGGCAGAACGCCGAAATCATTCTCCAGCAGACCGTCCTGGAAAAAGAAGCCGCGGACAAAAGCCGGGCCGAGGCCCTCGCCGCCAGCGAGCGCGCCAAGTCGGAGGCCACCGCCGCCACCCAGCAGGCAGCCGTGGCCACCGATGCCGAAAAAAAAGCCAGGTCGGAAATCGCCATCGCCAAGGATCAGCAGCAGAAAGCTGCCGCCGCCATGGGCCAGCTCTACAAGGCCCAGACCATCAATTTCTGGTCTGAAGGCAGGCGCACCGTCGAGGCGATGTTCTTCCGCCGCGCCATGGAGGACATGGCCGCCATCCCCCAAAGCGCCAAGGATGAGGTCAATGCCGCCGCCGCCGAGCTTCTGCCTGACGAAGCGGCAGCAAGCGACGAGGCCAAAGCCGCGCCCGCACTCGCTCCGGCTGCCCGCGCCGCCACCTCTCAGGTGGAGCCCGCCGGCGCCTTCAGGCTGTCCAAGGAGACGCCCGTCACCAGCATCATCCCCTGGTGGCACCAGCCCGGCTTTCTCGTCGTTCAGCAGGATGAGGACGACAAAAGACTCAGCCAGCTTTTCGCCTGGGACCTCGCCAGTCAGCCCAAGCCGGAGGCAGTGGCCAAGCCCTCCCTCGCTTTCCCCCTGAGCTTTGCGAGTGTCCGGACTGATGATGAGACTAGCAGGCTGGTCCGCGCACTCGACGCCAGCAAGGACGGCCGCCGCCTCCTGGTGGTGGATGGCCTCGGCCTCCTCCATGTCTGGGAGCTTCAGCCCAGCGTCACCTCCCTGGTCATCAAGACCAGGCGCAAGTTTGCCTCCGCAGCCCTGCTTCCGGACGGCAAAAAAATCATCGCAGCCATCGAGGATGGTCCGGTCATCTCCATCGAGCTCGCCACCGGAGTCGAGTCCGAGCCCATCCTGCCCCCGCTCGGCGAATGGACCGCCCTCTCCCTCAGCCCCACCGGAGACCGCTTTCTCGCCGGCCTCGCAGACGGCACCGTCGTTGTCGCCGGCACCGGGCCGGAGAAAGCCCCCCCAGTGCAGTGGAAGCATGAAGGCCGGATCACCGCCCTCTCCTTCCTGCCAGACGGCAGGACCTGCGTCGTCGCCTCCACCCATGAGTATGGCCGGGCCCCCGAGACCGCAGCCGTCGAGCTGCGGGATGTCAGCACCGGCAAGCCCGCCGGGGCCTTCATGCTTTTGAAGGAAGGCGTGGAGTCCCTCTCCGTTTCTCCAGACGGCAAACGCATCGCCCTCGGCGGGCGGCTTGGAAATGCCTATCTGCTCGATGCCGCCACTCTTGGCGAAATCCGCAAGCTCAGCATTGGCTACTCCATCGATGAAAAAGACATCGACTGGGGCAGCCGCATCCATGTCAGCTACAGCAAAGATGGTGCTTCCCTGGTGGCCTGCACCTGGTCCGGCAGCATCGGCGTCTGGTCGGCAGATGGCACAGATGTGCTCTCAGACCGGGGCAGCCTCTCATTTGCCCGCGGCCCCGTCCTCACCCTGCCCAGCGGAACCATCGCCAATGCCGGCATGGTGGATCTCGGTGAAACCGAGCGCGGGGATGTGGCCCTCTTTGAGCTGGACCCCATCGGGCGCGAACTTCGGTACCTGACCACCGATCCTGAATCCAAAAAAGACTCCGAAGCCAGCCCCATCCCCCAGCTCACGAGCCAGGGCTTCACCGCCGCGGGCTTCTGTCCCCCGCACGGCATCATGGCTCTGTCCGTGTCCGCCAGAAGATTGTATGGATCTTACAGTTCCCTGCCTCTCACCCATGTCGCAGTCGGCTACGCCAGAAGCTTCAAAGAAATGAGTGCCTGGGTGGGAGATGCCGAGTTTGCCCAGGGCCCCGGCCCCCGCCGTGCGCTGCTCCTCACGGCCGCCAGCTTCAACAAGCCCAAAGCCCAGACAGGCAAGGCGGCAGCCTCCAAAAAAGGCCGCAGTCAGGGCGAAGATACCGACCAGTCCCGCACCGAATCCGATGGCAGAATCTTCAATGAAGCCCCCTGCTGCCTCGCCTTGTCCTGCGATGGAAAATCACTCGCCGCAGGCTTCCCCAGTGGCGACGTCGCCCTCCTCGACATCACCCTCCCAGACCCCTCCATTCCCGACACCGCAGGCACTGCCGGGTCCGTTTTCCGCTGGCGCAAGTCATTCTCGAAAAGCGCCATCAAGACCCTCTCCTTTGCCAGCCATGGCCTCCTGCTCATCGCAGGCGACGACAAAAAATACATCACCTACAAATCTGCCGATGGAGAGGTGGAGTCCAGCGACGACTTCTCCGGCCCTGTGGTCATGGCACCGGATGACCTCACCCACCTCGTCACCAAGGACGGCGGCAATGACGGCATCTTCCTCCAGATCGCGCACGGCACCTACTCCATCGAACGCGCCAATTCTTTTCGCTCCTCCTTCCCGCCCGTCACCTTCGCCTTTTCACCCGAGGGCAGCTGGTATGCCGCCGGTCTGAAAAACGGCTCCATCCGCCTTGGCAGGGACGGCGAGGTCTTCGAGACCATCCCCGCCTTTTCAGAAAAGCCCGCGCAGGCAGAGGCCGTGGCCTTTTCACCCGACGGCCGCTGCCTCGTCGCCGCAGATCAGCACGGCTGGCTCCGCCTCTGGAAGTTCTTCCCCAAACCCACCCCCATCATCCGCGCCGGCGAATCCCTCGAAGACGCCAAGTCCCGCTGGTCCGTGGACGTCTCAGACGCGCTCTCCGTCGTCGGCGTGGCCCGGGAGGACAGGTCCTGGCGCGACATGCATGCCGACGCAGACGCCGCCCGGGACATCGCCGACTCCTGGCACATCTTTGCCCAGGTCACCGAGTGGTACCGAGGAGGGGGCGCGCACGTCCGCCGCGAGGACATCGACGCGCTCCTCGCCCGCGCCAGCAACACACACGGCAAGCTCGAAAAATGCGGCATGGACTGTCAGCACATGCAGCACCTGGAAAAGTTCAAGACACTGCTGGACTGGAAACCCGCCGCCACCGAGGCCGACCAGGCCAGGATAGACGAAATCGAAACTCTGCCCGCTCCTCTGCGCTGGCTCCTGCTCAGCACCCGCCTCAAGTCCATGGAGCTCACCCAGCCCCAGTCCCGCGAAGTCTGGCAGGACTATGCCGGACTCATCGAGCAGCGCCTGAAGATGCACAACATAGGCGGCATCAAGCGCGAGGCGCTCTCCTCCGAATGGCAGGGCGTCTTCGACGAAGGCGTGGCCTCGGTGAAAAAAGCCGTCGCAAACGGAGCCCTCAGCATCCGCAAAGGCCAGCTTTTCTACGAGAGTCCGCAGATGTCCGAGATCAAGGCCCGCCTGGACAAAATGCAGAAGCAGTCCTCAAGCCTGTCTGCACTCTATGAAAAGATCACCGAAAAAAAGGGCACGGGCGTCACCCCGCAGGACCGCACCTCTTATCTCAAAGCCTATGACGAGGCGGTGAAGTCCGGCTACCCGCCCGACTACATCAGCACCGCCAGGGCCTACATCCAGGCCAGAGCCCTCAAGGAATATGACCGCGCCACCGCCTACCTCAGGCTCACCTCCACCCTCGCCGAGGAGGCTGACCACAAGGCCTTTGCGGAGCTCTCCTGGTCCTACCTCCACGAAGAGCTTGGCCGCCCCGTCGAAGCCCTCGACCACGTCCGCAAGGCCACCCTCATCCCCGCCCGCGAGGACGAGGCCTGGACACGCCGCTTCAAGCTGGAGGACAAAGCCGCCGACCTCTCCGGAGACAAGGCAGACCTCCTGCGCTGTGCCGCCGAAATCGAAAAAGCCGCCGGCAGCAAAAAATTCGAGGAGCCCTGGCGCACCCTCTTCCTCAAAGTGGCCAAGCACATGAACGACGTCGGCCGTGCCAAAGAAACCCGGGCCTTTGCCGAGCAGGTCTTCAAGGACCAGCCAGACAGCCTCCCGCTCTACAAAGCCTTCTGGGACGGCACCAGCAGCCCCGATGAAGAATACCGCCTCTGGTCGCTCAGCGTGCTCAACCAGGGGATCGAGGCCGCCCTCAAGAAGGTCAAGCCCGACAGCGAAAAGGAGGACAAGGACATCCTCTTCCACCTCGTCTCCCGCCGTGCCGCGCATTACCGCCAGCAGAACGAGACCCTCGAAGCCGCGGCAGGCTACAAGGACGCCTATGAGCATGCCGTTGACGAAGGAAACAAAGGCTGGGTCCTCACCGAACTCGGGGACAACCTCCGCCGCCTCGGCTTGTACACCGACAGCGAAAAATGCTTCGTCGAAGGACTCCCCAACGACACATCCACCTGGGCCCAGGACGCCCACGCAGAACTTCTGGAAGACATGGGGCTCTTCCCCGAAGCCATCGCCATCCGCAAGCAGCTCTTTGAACGCGCAGAGCCCGACTCCGACAGCATCGCCGGCATCACTCACGCCAGCGCCTACGCCGGTGCGCTGCGCCTGGCTGGCAGGCTCGCGGAGGCCAAAGCCGTGCTGCAGCGCGCCCTCGCTCCAGACTCGGGCCTCACCCTGAGCAAGCGCCAGTCCTGCCTTCACCAGCTCGCATTGATCCTCAAGCGGGAGATCCTGAGCCCCGGCACCGCTCCCGCCCAGATCCCCGCGCTCGAAGCCGAAATGAAGAAAACCATCGACGAAACCGAGGCGCTGACCGCCCGCATGCCGGAAGCAGAGCGCCCGGCAAACATCTGGCTTCCCTGGCTTCTGGGAGACCTCAAAGAAACAGCCCGCAGGATTCAGGAAAGCGCCGCCAAGGACAAAAAGCCCAGCTCCACCACCCCCTACAACAAAGCCATCCTCGCCGCCCTTCAGGGAGACAACGAGGAGGCCCTCGCCCAGTGCGTCGTCTCATTGTCCTTCCACTTGTATCCCGACGCAGCGCTCTTTGATCCCCCCTACAGCCAGGCCCTGGCCGCGCTGCCAGCCATGAAGGAGCTCGTCGCCATCTCCGCCGTGAAAAACTTCGGCGACCTGCCCCTGCGCGAAGAGCGCCTCGCCGCCTGGATGGAGGCCCTCCCCCTCACCAAGCCCGAAAACCGCAAGACCGCATCAGACATCGCCAAAGCTCTCCGCCAGCGCGCCGCAGACATGCGCAAAGCCCCCCTCTCCCTGCCGGAATTCACCAAGGACAAACCTGCGGACACCGCCCGGAAATAGCACGTCCCACACTTGACGCAGGCACAGATGCTGCGCTGAAGTAGGCGCTGAGCCGATTCATCATTCTGCCCCATGGAGCAGCCCCCCGCACACCCTCACCGCCCCGCGTGGTACCAGCCCCTCTGCACCGCCCTCGGCCTGCAGCCGGGAGCCACGGCGGCGCAGGTGCTGGAAAAGGCGGACGCCGTCGCCAGCACCCTCGCGCCCAATACCCGCAGGCTCTGGCGCTGGATCCTCGCGCTGGAGGGCGTCGCCGTCGTCCTCCCGCTCCTCTGGCTCCTCGTCCTCCGCCTCGGCTGGCACCCCGGCTACACCGCCGCCGCCGTGCTCACCTGCACCCTCGCCATCGTCGGCGTCTGCTGGTGGCTGCGCTGGCGCGGCATGCAGCACACCTGGACGCGCGCCCGCCTCCTGGCCGAGATCGCACGCTCCGCCGCCGCCACCGGCTGGCTGCCCGGCCGCGTCACCGTCGAGGCCCTCTCCACCGTCCCAAAGCTCCAGGTCATCGCCGCCGGCCTGCCCCAGGACTCTGCCCCCGAGAGCACGCCTGACCTCGATTCCCTCCGCCAGCGCTACCTCACAGAGCGCATCCTCAACCAGCGAGACCACTACCAGGAAAAGCGCAGCGCCGCCATCCACGAGCGCAAAAACCTCAGCCGCTGGGTCACCCGCACCCTCGACGGCGCCCTCTTCCTCGCCGTCGCCGGCGCCGCGCTCGTCATCAGCGGCCGCGCAGACTACCTCCTCCGCGTCTCCGGCTCCGACTACGTCATGGGCCTCGCAGGCACCACCCTCCCGCTCGTCGCCATTTTGATGCAGTCCCTCAGCTCCTTCCTCGAGCTCAACCGCCGCACCGGGCGCTACGCCCTGCAGATCGACTTCCTCGAAGCCGCCGCCGCCCGCCTCCAGCACGCCGCCACCCTCCCCGACGCCATGGCCATCGTCCACCAGGTCGAGACCGTCCTCCTCGGCGAAGTCGTCGAATGGTTTTACCAGGCCGAGCACTCCGAGTTCTTCTACCGCAGCAAAAACCTCGACGAGGCCGCCACCATCCGCGCCACCGTCGAGCAGGCGCGCCACACCTGGCACCACCGCCTCCTCGGCGGCCTCACCGCCAGCCTCAGCTTCATCCTCTCCGTCATCCTCGGCCGCCTCGTCGTCGTCGCCGTCGCCATCGTCCTCACCTCCGCCTGGATCGCCTGGCACGTGCCCAAAGACTACGTCGCCACCAGCGCCATCCACCGGCGGGATGGCCGCCTCCTCTCCAGCGCCACCGCAGACGGCTGGGACCCCCGGCCAGAGCGCACCGCCCACGGCCTCATCCTCATCGCCCACGGCCTGCATGACGGCGCCAACCGCAAGGAAGACAAAAGCCGCTGGATGGAGCGCATGCAAAACACCCTGGAGAGAAGCAAAGACCTCGCCCTGCAAGTCCCCGAAATCTGCCTCGTGGACTGGCACGAAGCCGCCCAGGACCCCTCCCTCCAGCACAATTTCCTCAACGACCTCGCCGCCATCCGCTCCATGGGCGAGGAGATCGGCAAGATCGTCGGCTGCAAGCTCGCCATGCAGATCAAATCCGGTAAAGTCCGCGCCGACCAGCCCATGCACTTCATCGGCCACAGCGCCGGCGGTTTCGTCGTCATGGCCGCAGCACGCACCCTCGACATCCTCGGCATCAGGCCCGCCAACCTCCGCCTCACCATCCTCGACACCCCGCTCCCCGACGTCAAAGAGCAGGGGGACCTCAGCAGCGTCATTCAGTACCACCCCCTCGACTACTACTGCACCTCCGCCTTTGCCCAGGGCGTCCCTCCCGAAGGCTGGCACCCCCGCTTCAGCCGCTTCCAGATCGAGCTCAAGGAAGACATGGACGCCTACCTCGACGCCCACTCCTACGCCCACGAGTGGTACATCGAAAGCATCACCAACCACGACAAGCGCGGCTTCTCCCGCAGCCCCTTCATGACCCGGCCCTGAGCCCTCGCCGCAGAATAGGGACTGCGGTCGCGAAGGGAGGCACGAACGCAGCTGCCGCTTTCCGCCGTGCCGGACGAACGGCGGGAACCCGATAAATTCCGCAGGCGGCAGCCGATGATCTTTCGCTCACAGCCTGGGCATGCGCACGCCACGAGACTTATACCACGCACAGTTGAAAACGGGTCTTATGGATGTAAGCCAGCATCCCATGCGGCCAGCCAGCGCTCTGGCGGAGAGGGATCGTCCCGATCCCTCACGCTCCCGCATCGCCCTGCATACTCGTGCCTCCGCAAAGCCGAGCCTCCCTCATCATCCACCGCTCTCGCACATCCGCGAACACGCTGCAGGTGGGGGGATCAAGATGATCCCCCTCCGTCTCTGCGGCGAAGCCTCTGGCGGAGAGGGATCGTCCCGATCCCTCACGCTCCCGCATCGCCCTGCATTCTCGTGCCTCCGCAAAGCCGGGCCTCCCTCATCATCCAGCGCTCTCGCACATCCGCGAACACGCTGCAGGTGGGGGGATCAAGATGATCCCCCTCCGTCGCTGCGGCGAAGCCTCTGGCGGAGAGGGATCGTCCCGATCCCTCACGCTCACGCATCGCCCTGCATTCTCGTGCCTCCGCAAAGCCGAGCCTCCCTCATCATCCAGCGCTCTCGCACATCCGCGAACACGCTGCAGGTGGGGGGATCAAGATGATCCCCCTCCGTCTCTGCGGCCAAGCCTCTGGCGGAGAGGGATCGTCCCGATCCCTCACGCTCACGCATCGCCCTGCATTCTCGTGCCTTCGCAAAGCCGAGCCTCCCTCATCATCCAGCGCTCTCGCACATCCGCGAACACGCTGCAGGTGGGGGGATCAAGATGATCCCCCTCCGTCAGCTCGTGCCTCCACCTTCAGACCCGTTTTTAACAGATCGTGGTATTACAAAAGCGGCAGCTCCACACGTCCCTCGTTGCTCAGCCGCATGGATTCGCTGTGCTCACCCATTCTCCAGATCCACCTCGGTCGAGCGCGGTACTCGCTGCTGCATCGGCGGTGGCGGCTGTCGCTCTGCACGGTCCCCACCGTTGTTTTGCCGCTCTGCACGGTCTCCTCCATGGTTCTGGCGGTCCCCGCGCTCACCCCGGTCCCCGTTATTATACGACTGCCTGTCACCGCGATCCCCGCGCGACTGCTGCTGCTGCGGTGGCCGGTAGCCTCCGCTGCCTCCGCCACCACCTCCATAGGAGGGGTTTGGCTGACCGCCGTTGTTGTTCATCACCGGCGTCATCGCCGTGCTGCGCCACGTGCCCGACTCCTTCAGCAGGATGTCCTCCACGCGGTCAATGAATTTCCTCCGTGCCGTCGGCAGGTCCAGCTCCGCGTACACCCCCGTCTGAAATTCCATCCACGACATCTCCTGCCGCAGCGCCTGCGCCGTGTCCCGGTAGTTGATCCACGCCTCCGGCAGGTGCAGCATCTTCAGCAGCGCCGTCCCCAGCGCCAGCATCACCGAAGCCGAAGCCGTGATCCAGTTCTGCGTCGGCGGCATCATCGTCACCATCACCGGCATCGAAGACGAGATCACCACCACGCTCGTCTGCAGCACATGGTAGCGCCGCTTCTGCGCCGCCGCCTTCGCCTCAAACCATTGCAGCTGGTCTTCGTAACGCTTCTTCAGGAAATTCGAAAACACCTCTTCTTCCATGGCAGTAAAGCCCCATGATGAATCCCAATGCCCCGTCTGGCCAGACCTTTTTCAGAAGAACCACCCGCCCTGGGCCAGCCCGCGCCCCCGGGGGGCAGGGGAGGCAGCAGCCCCGCAGCCCCCCATCCCTCCCGGCACCCGGCCGCCAATATGAACCTTTTACTTATCGGTGTTTCCCCGCAGTCCGGGTAATCTGGTGGCGAAATCAAACGCGCAGCCGTCATCCACCCCGCACCCGCCCACACGCCATGACATCGCCACTGCCCTCCTTCACCTTCGATGAAAGCGCACCCGTGCCCGCCAGGCGCGTCACGCACCCGGAAGACACCGTCAGCGCCATCATCTACGCCTCCGTCGTCATCCTCCTCGTCGGCCGCGTCCTCCTTCAGGTCCTGGGCTGATTTCTCCCCCCTCACCGTCAGCACACACAGGGCGGGGGAGACCTCTCCCCCTCTGTGAATCAGCTGTTCAGGTCTGCCCGCGGCCGCAAAACCGCGCGGCCCCCCGCTCTCTCTCCATAGCCCCCGTCATGGCAGCCCAGTGGCTGCGCGCAAAAAAAGCATGACCGCAGGGCTCAGCTCCGGGCCACACTGGGAACCTTCATCCATTTCCCCCAGCGACGGCGTCTGTCTCTGGCCCGCAGCCCCCCATCTGTCTCAAACCCATCCTTCCCATGGGGGGGCAAATCGACTCAGCGCAAGACCCACCCCGCGCGCACCGTAACCCAACGGTCCCCCCATTGAAGAATCCCCTGATGCCCCCACTCACCCAGCGGCATGACCTCCGCGTCATCCTGCCCCTCCTCTGCGCCCTCCTCGCCCTGCTGCCCGCGTCCATCCCGCACGCCCAAACCCCCGCGCCAGCCAAAGCGCCCGCCGCAGCCGCGACACCCGCCAAAGCGCCCGCTCCCGCAACAGCCAGCGCCCCCGCAGCCCCAGCGCCCGCCAGCACCGCAGCCGCCCCGGCCAAAACCGCAGCCCCAGCGCCCAAGCCCGCGCCCCTACCAGCATCTACCACACCCTCACAGGCCTCTGCCCGGCCCGCTGCCACCACTCCCGCTCCTCAGCCGGCCGCAAAACCCACCACCAAGCCCACCGTCGCCGCCGCGCTCACCGTTCAGGACGAAGTCCGCCGCACCTTCAAAGACAAGATCACCCCCTTCATCAGAAACTACTGCTGGGAGTGCCACGGCGACCGCCGCATGAAAGGCGGCGTCAACTTCGCCCCCGCCCTCAAAAACCCCGCCGACCCCGCCTTCACCCGCCGCTGGAAAATGGGCCTCGCCACCGTCAACGCGCACGACATGCCCCCGGACGACGCCGACAAGCAGCCCACCGACGCCGAGCGCGAGGAGTTTATGAGCTGGGTCAGCCGCCTCAAATACCTCAGCCCCCAGGACCCCGGCGCCTTCGTCATCCGCCGCCTCACCAAGACCGAATACGGCAACACCCTGCACGACCTCCTTGGCGTCTCCCCGGACATCGTCAAAGAGCTCCCCGACGACGTCCCCGGCGAAGGCTACCTCAACACGCTCTCACCGTTGCAAATGGAGCAGTACCTCGGCATCGCCAATGAGGCCCTCCGCCTCGGCCTCCCCCCGCGCCGCGGCCCAGCCACCCTCACGCAGGTGGAGGTCCGGCAGCGCCTCTTCGACCTCCCGTCCGCACCCACCATCGACTCCACGCCCGCAGACTACCGCGCAGCCGCCCGGCAGGTCGCGCAAAAAATCGCCCGGCAGGCCTACCGCCGGCCCGCTACCGCGCAGGAGGTGGATGTCCTCATGCAGGTCTACGACCTCGCCACGAAAAACCAGCTCCCCTATGACGATGCCCTCAAGCTCATGCTCAAGGCCGCCCTCGTCTCCCCCCAGTTCCTCTACATCACCCCCGCCAGCACCGGCGTTACCTCTGCCCCGGTGGCCGTCACCATCCCAGGGCAGGGGACCACGCCCTCACCCACGCCTCCACCCGCCCCCGAGATCGTCCCGCTAGACGACTGGATGCTCGCCTCCCGCCTCTCCTACCTCCTCTGGGCCACCATGCCCGATGAAGAACTCTCCACCCTCGCCGACCAGGGCAAACTCCACGACCCCGCCGTCCTCAAGACCCAGGTCGCCCGCATGCTCAAAGACGACCGCTCCCGCGCCCTCTTCGACGGCTTCGGCGCCCAGTGGCTCGGCCTCGCCGATCTCGCCAGCAAGACCTTCGACACCACCAAATTCCCCCAGATGACCCCCGAGCTCCGTCAGGCCATGTATGACGAAGCCCGCCTCTTCTTCACCAGCATCATCCGCGACAACGCCCCCGTCTCCACCTTCATCACCGCAGATTACACCTACCTCAACGAATCCCTCGCCGCCCTCTACACGCATGGCATCAAGCCTGAGCAAGCCCCCCGGCTCGGGTTTCTCGAGCGCGCCATTGGCCATCCAAAGAATCCCAAAGAAAACGACCCCGCTCCCAGCTCCGCGCCTGCCGTCTCACCGCCTGATCTGACACCGGCCGCTCGCGCGCCAGCCACCGAAATCACCGGCTCCAAACTCCGCCGCGTCAAACTCCCCGACCCCAATCGCGGCGGCATCCTCGGCATGCCCGGCATCCTCGCCGTCACCTCCTTCCCCAATCGCACCAGCCCGGTGAAGCGCGGCGTCTGGGTGCTCGAGCAGATCCTCGGCCAGCACGTCCCGCCCGCCCCGCCGAACGTCCCGACCCTGGAGAAGCAGGACAAAAACAAAATCGCCAGCATGACCCTCCGCCAGCGCACCGAGCTCCACCGCACCAACGCCGTCTGCGCCAACTGCCACAAGATCCTCGACCCCATCGGTTTCGGCCTGGAAAACTTCGACGCCATCGGCCGCTGGCGCGCCCAGGACGACACCGGCGGCCCCATCGACGCCGCAGGCGAGCTCCCCGGCGGCAAACGCTTCACCACCCCCGCCGAGCTGAAAGCCATCATCGCCCAGCGCAAAGACGACCTCACCCGCAACCTCGCCGAAAAGTTCCTCGCCTACGCCCTCTGCCGCCAGCTCGAAGGCCACGACGAAATCGTCATCGACGGCCTCATGCGCGGCATCTCCCAAGACAACCACCGCATGCAGACCCTCATCACCTCTGTCGTGACCAGCTACCCCTTCCTCAACCGCCGCGTCGTCGAGACCCTCAGCGCCCCCGCCGCCAAGCCCGCGCCAACAACAAAGCCCGCGCCCGCTGCCAAGCCCGCGCCCGCTGCCAAGCCCGCGCCAGCCACGAAACCCGCGCCCGCTAAAAAGTAGCCCAGTTGCGCCGCAACTGGAGCCCGGGAAAGCCGCCAAAAAGTAGCCCAGTTGCGCCGCAACTGGTTCCGGCAAAGTAGCCTTGTTGCTGTGCAACAAGTGCCACCTCCGCCATCCCCCCAAACACCGCACACCCAGCCCCATTTGGACTGCGGTCGCGGAGTGAGGCACGAACGCAGCTACCGCTTTCCGCCGTCGATCACAGCTCTCGCACGCCCAGCCCCAACCGGACGCGGCAGCCGGTGATCCTTCGCCAGCTCCTCACCCCACGCCCATCACACCGCCCTCGAAAGCGGCAGCTTCACTCGTCCCTCGTTGCGCAGCCGCACTCCAAAAAATCCCTCGCTCCAACCCGCCCGCCAAAAAGCAGCCCAGTTGCGCCGCAACTGGTTCCGGCAAAGCAGCCTTGTTGCTGTGCAACAAGGGCCACCTCCGCCATCCCCCCAAACACCGCACACCCAGCCCCATTTGGACTGCGGTCGCGGAGTGAGGAACGAACGCAGCTACCGCTTTCCGCCGTCGATCACAGCTCTCGCACGCCCAGCCCCAACCGGACGTGGCAGCCGGTGATCCTTCGCCAGCTCCTCACCCCACGCCCATCACACCGCCCTCGAAAGCGGCAGCTCCACTCGTTCCTCGTTGCGCAGCCGCACTCCAAAAAAATCCCTCGCTCCAACCCGCCGCCAAAAAGCAGCCCAGTTGCACCGCAACTGGTTCCGGCAAAGCAGCCTTGTTGCTGTGCAACAACGGCCACCTCCGCCATCCCCCAAAACACCGCACACCCAGCCCCATATGGACTGCGGTCGCGGAGTGAGGCACGAACGCAGCTACCGCTTTTCGCCGTGCCGGACGAAGGGCGGGAACCCGATAAATTCCGCAGGCGGCAGCCGATGATCTTTCGCTCACAGCCTGGGTATGCGCACGCCACGAGACTCACGAAAGCGGCAGCTCCACTCGTTCCTCGTTGCGCAGCCGCACTCCAAAAAAATCCCTCGCTCCACCCCGCCCGCTAAAAAGCAGCCCAGTTGCGCCGCAACTGGTTCCGGCAAAGCAGCCTTGTTGCTGTGCAACAACGGCCACCTCCGCCATCCCCCAAAACACCGCACACCCAGCCCCATATGGACTGCGGTCGCGGAGTGAGGCACGAACGCAGCTACCGCTTTCCGCCTTCATCCATCACGAGTGCAAACGGCCGTTCATCCGTGGCCCTTTTTCACCTGCGCCGGGGGCTAGCCCCCGGCCGCTGGTTTGGCAGGAGCCGCTGCGACCACCACAGGTGCAGCCGGTGCCGGTGCCACCGCCGGTGCAGCAGGCGCCAGCCAGTCTGCCAGGCGCTTTTTCACAGCCTCCGTCGTCTGCTCCTGAGTCACGGCCTTGCCGCCGCCGGAGCCCGGGAAAAACACCGTCATCAGATCCTTCACAGAATTTCCCCTGGTGGCAGCCGCCTTT
Organism: Prosthecobacter fluviatilis; assembly: GCF_042655725.1. Classification (GTDB taxonomy): domain Bacteria; phylum Verrucomicrobiota; class Verrucomicrobiia; order Verrucomicrobiales; family Verrucomicrobiaceae; genus Prosthecobacter; species Prosthecobacter fluviatilis. The sequence goes on along the minus strand of NZ_JBHSMQ010000009.1, from coordinate 37,073 downwards.
TCACCGGCAGGGCTGCTGTCTGTGTGGATGCCCAGCGCCAGAGCCGCGCCAAAGCTGATTTCTCCGATCTTCGTGCTCGGCCCCACATCATACACCTGCACGGGCACCTGCTTGTCCTTCCAGTTCAGCAGCGCAAAGTCCCCCGTGCGGATGCCAAACTCATGCGTCAGCCCCGGCGGAATCACGACCCCTAAAAACTTGCGCGAGTCGCAGGACTTCCCGTTCGCATCCGTCAGCGAGGTGTTGGGCAGCCAGTAGGGATCGACCGCCTTGCTCCCCCCGGGGCCGTCCGTGTCGATGTCCGCGTCCGTGACCGTCACCACCGCAGCGTTTCCGCCTCCCGTTTTGGGAAAGTAGGAAATGCCATCTTTGCTCAGCCCCTGGTAGGTTGTCTGGCTTCTTTTGGCCTTGCTCCACGGGATGGTCCCCGTCAGGTCTGCGCTGATCGCCGGTTTCGTCACCGTCGCCAGCCACGCCCCGCCATCAGGCCGGTAAAAGAAAATATTCGTCGCGATCGCCACACCATTTGCGTCGATGAACGTCAGCCTCGAATAGCACACCGGGCAGTTTCCCTGGCTGAGCACCTCCGCCATTTCCAGCCGCTGGGCCGCCTCCTCCGCGCTCTTAAACTCGTGATACTCCACCGGCTTCACCACCGTCCCTGCCGGACGCTTGAAGTATTCGACCTCATGAAAATACTCGGTCTTGCCCTCTGCGGTGCTCGTCAGGTTTGAAATGGAGACAATGACACCGTTGTTGGCTTCGATGCTCACCTGCAGATGTTCGATCAGGTCATCTAATGTGGCGGCCTTGAATTTGGTGATGAGGTTGTCAGGCATGTTTTAGGAGGGCTGAGTGTTGTGGCGGGCTGTTGCAGCTGGGGGCCTGTCCGTGGCTTCACGGTCCGTTGATCCGCTGCTCCCAGTCGGCGATTTCGGTTTCGTCAGGGGTTTGCTGCAGGACGATGAGCGCCCTTCTGATGGCCTGGATCGCCTTCGCCTTGCTGGTGAAGGAGGGGCCGCCCGGCCATTTCTGATTGGCTATGACGACTGCCCGGTCTCCCAGGCCGCCGGCTTTATCAATCAATTTGTCGATGCGGCTCTGCGTCGCACTCAGGGGCGGCACAATCGCCTCCCACTTTTCCACTGCTTTCACGTCCTCCGTGTTGCGCAGCTCCGCTATCGCCCGGTAGATGAGCGAGGTCGCCTTGGTGCCGTCGTTCGCGGTCAGGGTCAGCCCCAGATTGTCATTGGCGGCTTTGATGGCATCGGCAGCTTTCATGCCATCCACCCGCCCCAGCAGCGAATCCACCCGCTTCAGGTACGCAGCGCCAGGCAGAGTGATCTTGTCATCCGTGGTCCTCCCTGGGTTAAACGGGATTTCGGCCACCGCCTGCCTCAGTCCGCTGGACGAGATGTTGTTATACACCGGATCTCCGGCGGCCGTGACGACGGCGCCCTTCGTTGACATCGGCTCCACCATCTGGCGCACCTTCACCGGGTCAGGCATCTCGCCTGCCAGGAACGACTCCACCACATGGATCGCCGCATCCGTGCGGTGCACCAGCGTCACCCCGTTCTGCGTGAGCACCGTGCCGGACGGGTTCTGATTGAACGACTGGTACTCATTGATCGCGCTCTTGATCTCATACGCAGCCTTCAGGTAGGCCTGGGAGCGTCCCTTCGCGTCAAAGATCCCCTGGATGCCGGGCAGCAGCAGATTCGTCACGCCGAGCCACGAAAGAGCCTGCGCGCCCAGCTTGGTGGCGGCGTTTCCAGCCACCAGGCCGGAGGAGGCCGTCTGCAGCGTCGCGGAGGCATTGCTGGCATACCGCGCCCGGTTGAACTTCGGCGCCAGCACATTGATCATCTCATTCGCGTAGTTGATCGCCACCTGGTCGCTGAAGCGAAGCTCCGCATTGCGGTCCGTCCTGCTGTCCACCGCCACCTCGACCGGCTTGCCGTTCTTATCCAGAACCTTCACCGTTCGCGGCACCCGCGCCATCTCCACAAAGCTGGGGCGGTAATAATTCGGGCCGCTCCCGCAGGAGGCCATCAGCGAGCAGGCGCAGACCCCGATCACAAAGCGAAACTGAATGCGGGCGCTGCGGGTGGAAATGTGAGCCGGGGTCATGCTTCTATAATGTCGGAGGTTGATCTGCTCGTCACTTCAACGAGGAAAAACATGGGATTGTCCTAAAAACAAAATTTCTAACGCCCTATATTCAGAATGTCTTTATCTAAGATACAAATAAATAAGGATTAAGTGATAGATTCAATTAATTGCTTGTTTCCGCAGGTCTTGTCGAGATAAAAACACGGAAAGGCCGGACTTGAAAAGCGTGCTGCGCCTGCTGGCAAGGCAGGTCCATCACAGCCATCGCCATCCCGGCTCCACGCATGCGGCGCGCGCGTGCACAGCAGCACAAAAGGGGCCATGCAGATGACGGACAGGAAAATCTGCTGCGCAGGCCCAGCGCCCGCCGTGCCCCTCTCTGAGCCACGGAGCCCCGCCCCCTCTTCAGGAGCTGCTTACAGGTGGAGAATGAAGAGATTGAACATCCTCTTGAAACGGTCAGTCTCTTCAAACGAGGTCGTTTTGCGCGGATCAGCATCGCTGGGGTAGGCCGCAAAGCCCCAGCATTGCAGCACTCGTTTTCCTCCTTTGTGGATCGTGAGATCCCAGGTTCCCGGATCCGTGTAGGGAACCTCGCCTGACGGCTCGTACTTGCTCCGCCAGTGGTACACATCGTTGTCCTCCAGCCCTTTCCAAAACGCGGCCAGCTCCTCGGGCGTCAGCTTTCTGGTGCTCACCCGCTTTCGATCCGCGCCATTGTACCCGATCGTGTAATACGACATTCGCGTACCCTTCAGAATGTACTCACAGGAGGAGAATGAATTGCCGGCGCTAAACCGCGCACTGTCTCCCTCCTCCTCCTTCACAGAGCGGCAGGACATCAGGCCGAGCGCGGCGGAAAGGAGAAGCAGGCGTGTGAGGAAGCGGCGCATACACAAGATCAGCTCACAGAGTGAACGAAAGCAGAAGTTGTGCAACTCCCGCGCCTGCCTTCTCAGCCACCCGGAGCACCGCCGCAACGCCCGTGGTCCGCATTCTCCAGGTGCGTCGTCAGTGCCACCTAGGGCATTTCTTCAGTCTGCGGGTCCTTCGAAAGTTGGACTCGCCGCCGCGCCGTTCGCTGCTCAGATTGCGGCGCATGCAGGGGCTTTCAGCCCCGATGCCAGACTTCCACTCAAACGAAACAATTCGTTCATGAACACACGCCATCTCAGCACCTGGATCGTCCTCGGCCTTTCGATCTTTGCCTTCTCCGCCTCAGCGCTGACTGCAGAGCCCACCCAGATCAGCATGCTCAGAAAATCCTGGGAGCAGGCACGCGCCCGTGCCGCACAGCCCATCGATGAAGGCTACCTGCGCGAATTGCAGAAGCTGCTCGACACCTTCACCAAGGCCGGGCAGCTCGAAGACGCCATGGCCGTCAAAAACGAAAGCCAGAGCGTGGTCGAAGACGCCGCCACAGCGGCTTCAGCACCCGCCTCCGACAAACAACCCGCCAGGCTCGTCGCCCTCCGAAAATCCTGGATCCAGTCGCGCGACAAAGCCCTGCAGCCAAGCGACGCCGTCTATGTCCGCGAACTGCAAAAACTGCAGGACACCTACGCCAAGGCAGGGAAGCTCGAAGACGCCCTCGCCGCGAAGAGCGAGCTTGAAAAAATCGGCGGCAACCCTGAAGCCCCCTCCCGCCAGCCCCGGACCTTTGTCGGAAAAAAATGGACCACCGCCAGCGGCAGCCAGTTCACCTTCAAGGCGGACGGCAGCGGCATCCAGGCCAATGCCTCCGGCAAGGAATGGCCTCTCAAATGGACCCAGGGCGCAGATGACCTGCTCACCGTCGATGGCTGGAGTGACGACAAGCCCTCGACCCTCTATTTCCGTTTTTCCAAAAGCCGCGAAGGCCTCTTCGGCTCCTCCGCCGACAAGCTCGACAAGCAGGTCACCGTGAAGTGACCCTCTGCACGCGTTGAAGAGCAAAGCTGTCAGGAACCTGGAGGTGCTGCTGCATCAGCCCATGCCTGCGCCGCCCCGCCGTCAATTCATCCGTTGTATTCGGCACTCGCTCCACAGGCTGCAGCCCCGGTTTCCTCCGTCAGCTTTTGCGGGCCTCGCATGGGCGTTAAAAAAAATAGATCGCCAGATCTCGAATAAGACCGGCCGCCCCCCGTCTCATGAACACGCCGCAAGAAAGCGGCAGCAGATCAAAAAAAGCAAACCTCCTCAAGTCATGAAAAAGATCATCACCCTCCTCGCCGCCACCGCCAGCCTGGCTGTTTTCGCGCCTTCCAGTTCGCATGCCTTTGACGGCCACCGCCATGGCCCCGCTCCCAGCCGCAGCTTCGCGAACAACTGCAACTCCTGCGGCACCCCCGTGTATCGCGAGCGCGTCGTCGTCGGCTATGACCGCCACCGCCATCCCATCTTTGGCTACCGCATCGTCAGCCACAACTGCCGCCCTGTGAGCCATCACCATGGCAGCAGCTTCGGCAACTGCCGCCCCTCGGTCTTCCCCTTCCATTTCGGCCGCCGCTGATCCACGCTGAATCCACCGCCTGCCGGGGAATGCTCCATTCCCCGGCAGGCTTTTTTTTTGGCGGCGGAGCGTGGAGTCGTCCACCGCTTCGCAGTGCGTCCCTCGCCGCATTCGTCATTCGTAAACTTTTGCGGCTTCCAGCATTTCACAGATGAGTTCCCACGAGGGCTTTTCAGTGTTCCGCATCCGGGCCGAGTCGAGCCATGCAGCCATGGCATCCAAATATCTCTCCAACGATGGATTCTCCCACGAGCTGCGGTCACGGCTCAGATCGGCCAGCAAAGACTTCAGCGTTAGAACGACATCATCACGCGTTTTCATGGAGTCACGGCCATAGTCCAGGCCGGCGCATGATTCAATGAACGGCCACGGGGAAAATTGGGATGCAGCGCAGCCTCCCCTCAACACCCCGATAGAATCAAAGCCCTCTCCGAGTAAAAGTACTCAGACGCTCTGCCCCCCTCGGCACACGCCCCTTTTTCACTTACCCCTTTTCACTTCCTCTCCCCATGTCCCGCAGCCCCCTCATCTCCCGCCGCACCTGCCTGCGCGGCCTCGGCACCACCCTCGCGCTTCCCTTGCTCGAAGTCATGGGCTGGGCAGACACCGCCAAAAAAGGCGCGGCAGCAGCCACGGCCGCCGCAGCGCGCCCGCCCGTGCGCCTCGGCTTCATGTACATGCCCCACGGCGTCATCATGGATCAGTTCTGGCCCGCCACGCCGGAGAGCTACCTCACCACCCCGCCGCCCGCACTCGAGTCCCTGCGCGGCGTTTTGGACCAGTGCCTCCTCATGAAAGGCATCAGCGGCATCCCCATCGCGCCCTTCAATGGCGCACCGCACGCCCTCGAGCTCTCCACCTGGCTCACCGCCCAGCTTCCGGATGCCCGCCAGCGCAACCGCATCAACATCGCCATCTCCGCCGACCAGATCGCCGCCAACTACATCGGCGCACTCACCGCGCTGCCCTCCCTCGAGCTCGCCACCATGCCGCAGACGCACAAGGAGAACCAGGAAGGGCTCAATGAAGGCTACTACTCCCACTGCAGCTTTCGCTCCGCCACCCAGGCCATGCCCGCGGAGATCAATCCCCGCAGCGTGCTCAACCGACTCTTCAATCAGGGCGGCTCCGGCGGCGTCAGCGCAGACCCCAGCCCCGCCGCGCAGAAGGCACGCGCGATGGACCGCAGCATGCTCGACCTCGTCATCACCGGCGCCAAGGACCTGAGAAAGCAGCTCCCGCAGGACGACCAGCACAAGCTCGACGAATACCTCGACAGCGTCCGCGCCGTCGAGCGCCGCATCGCCGCCATCGAGATCCGCCAGAAGGAGGCCGCCCTCGAAAAATCCGGCCTCGCCCCCAGCCGCCATCGCGGCACCGACACCCCGCCCATCGAGATCAAGATCCCCCTCGGCGACAAGCGCAGCGAATACATGCAGGTCATGTGTGATCTCACCGTCCTCGCCTTTCAGACAGACACCACCCGCGTGAGCACCTACATCGGCTCCACGCCCAACGGCGTCTCCTATCCCGAGCTCGGCTTCAAGGACGAGCACCACTCACAGACGCACCACAACAACCGCACCGAAATGGTGAACAAAGTGCAGGCCATCACCGCCTTCAACATCGCCCAGTTTGCCTACATGGTGAAAAAGATGCACAGCATCAAGGAAGGCAGCGGCACCCTGCTCGACAACTGCCTCATGATGTGGGGCTCCGGCCTGGAGGACGGCAACAAGCACACCCGCGAAAACCTCCCCTTCATCCTCGCCGGAAAAGCTGGCGGCACCGTCAAAACCGGCCGCTACCTCCCCGACACCAAAGGCAACCAGGGCGACCTCCTCACCACCATCCTCTCCTGTGCCGGCATCCCGCTCGACAAGCCCATCGGCATCGCCACCAAGCAGATCAGCGAGATGAAAGCGTAGGGCAGGGGAGAGGTTGAAGGTTTAAAGTTTGGCTTCGCCGTTTGTTGCGCGATGAATACACAAACCGATGAAACCACCTCTCCTCCTTCTCGCGTGCATGCTCCTCGCCATCACCTGCCTGCCGGGTCAGCCCCCCGGCCCGAAGGTTTATACAGGAGCGCAGATCCTGCCTTTCCTCAGGCTCTATGATTTGCAGGGGCTGGGCGATTTTATCCAGAAGGAATCCTCGGTGAACTACAAGGAGGTGGCCGTTTCATTCGATCAAGACGCCTGGAGCCAGGTGCCGTTCAAGAAGCTGCATGTGGCGGACGATTATGCGGCGCTCAAGACCGCAGATGACACCTCCTATCCTCTGTTCCCCTTTCAACCGCCCACGCTGGAAAAGCTGGCCGAAGCGCGCACCTACCAGGAAGTGCTGCAGACTCTGCTGCCGCCGTCCCGCTCCGGAAATGAAGCCTTCTTTTCCATCATGGACGTTCCCACGTCCACCCAGTCTCTGGAGGAGTCAAAAGACGGCTATGACCTGAGACTGAGAGCCGCCTATCTTCATCAGGACAGGATCGTCTGGATCGAGTGCCGCATGGTCTACGGGCAAAGCCGCGCAGCGCGCTCCACAGCCACCCCTTTCCGTGAGTCGGTGATCCAGATCCACATCTCCCCGAAGTACAAATGAGCCGCTGAAGGTGCCACCCGGGCCGCCTCTTCGCTCTCCCCCTGCTTCGCCCGCCCGTCCGATATGGAGTGTGGTCGCGAAGGGTGCCACGACCGCAGCCGCCGCTTTCCAAAGACCGGACGTCAGAGTCATACCACAAAATACCCGCCAGCACCAGGCGCAGCCCGGTAGCCTTGTTCCTGCGGAACAAGGGCCACCTCAGCCGCCGCACCTCAGCCCCTTGTCCATTCAAAGCCCGTCTCCGCCTCTCTGAGTATTGTAGTGCAGGCTTTAGCCGGCGCGGCCCGCCTTCGCACCCCATCACAGCGGCGCATGTCTCACAAACGCCTCAGCATCCAGTTCCCGCCCCAGCCTCAGACACTTTTCGATCTCGCCCGCCGTCAGTCCCGCGGCCATGAGATACCTTTTGCGCTGCTCCGCTGTGCCGGGCTCCAATTTCCGCAAGGCGCGGCAGAGGCTCTCAAACATCTGCCATTCGGCCCGTTCCACCAGATTGTACCGCGCCCTGGCCGCCTGCTTTTTCAGTTCCGCAGCCGAAGGGCCTTCGCCGACCACATTGTAAATCATGACCACCCCTGGAGACGCCCCGGCCTTCTTCAGCAGTTCCTCTTCTTCAAAGCAGCGTTTCAAGATCCCGATCTCTGCAGCCAGTACTCTCTTCGCTCCCTCGGCACTCAGTCCTTTGGACCAAAACACCGTCTCCAGCAGGCTTGAGAGCCCGTGCCAGACATCCAGGTCCTCGGTGTTGTTTCCGTCCAGCCGGTGCGCCACAGACGTCAGCTTTCCCACCGCCGCCAAAAACGCCTCGTCTGCCAGCGGCGTCAGCTTCATGCCGTGCGCTCTGTCGGCCGCTTTGCGCAGCCGATGCGCATCCATCGTCACCTCATGCTGCTGTTCTTTGCTCAAGGGCGTCGCAGACCTCGCATGGCACTTCACCAGCTCCACAAACGACATCACCTCAGGCGCGGCCGCCTCCTCACCGCGTGCTGTGACGCCAAGACCGGCACATGCCAAAGCAACAAGCGTGATTGTCCTGAACATGCCCAAATCCCACCACAACTCACCCCACCCGTAAAGCACGAAATACCACGCTTACGCAGCACCCCCAGCCGGAGGGGGGGATCACCCTGATCCCCGCACATTGAGCCTTCGTCGCAGCCATGTATCATCATCCTCCATCTCAAAGCCCCCTCTCAGCCATCCGCAGCACTAGGCCCAGCGGTCCGTAGGCAGGCATCGGCGGCATCGGGCCACCCACGACATAGGGATACCCGCCCGAGACGTCCCCGCGAATGTCAAAATAGCCAGCGCCCTCAGGAAAGACATAGGGCAGTTCTGGCGAAATCCGCAGGGGGCTTTGCTGACACATCCACGTGAGCCACCAGCCAAACCGCTCCTCTGGCGGTACCAAGTTCACTTGCCATCCAGTGAGGTAATGTGAGTTGATCTCCATCTCCCGCCACCAGGGCAGGTAGTCCATAATCACCTGCGGGAATTCCTGCAGCCGGGAGGGAACTTCGAGCACGAAGAGCGGATCGAAATGCAGATGCAGGCCGAAGCGGGAGCTGCCGGGATCAATGCTCAGGCACAGAGGCTGCGTGGGGACCAGGCACACCTGCCGCTGCGTTCCCACCCCAGCGCCATCATTCCGTGCCGCCGCACTCTTGACCATCACTGGCGCCGCCCCGCACACCCATGCCAGCACCAGGGCAAGCACCGGCACACACACGCCGCGCATGCGCAGAAGAGAAGGCGAGAACTCCATGCCCAAATCCCACCACAAACCACACCACCCGTAAAGCACGATCTAGAGCCGCCAGTCTCACCTCACCGCAGCACACTCTGGAGGAGAGGGATCGTCCCGATCCCTCACGCTCACGCAACGTCCAGCGCATACACGCAGCTCAAAATCGCACACTCTTCCCGCTCCATCCATCACTCCCCAACCTCTGCCCCCTCCGCCTCTCTGCTCCTCTGCGGCAAACACGAACGTTCCAGCGCCCCCACTAAAGTACTCGTGAGCTTTAGCTCACTCTGGAAACCGCCCCGCTTCTCCCAGAACACAGAACGAGCTAAAGCTCGATAGTACTTTCCAACCTCCCCCCCTCACCCCGCCTTCTCCGCCTCCACATAGATGCTGTTCTCCGGCCGGTTATCAATGCGCTCCAGGTCCGCGCATTTCCCTTCGCGGTACTTGCAGGCCCGCGCGTTCACAAAGCCATGCTTCGTCAGCAGCTTGCACAGCGAACTCTCCGTGTACATCCACTGGTGCCGGTTCTTCACCCCGGTGCCGTCGTATTCCAGGATGCCCAGCAGCATCGCCGTCGGGTCCTCCGGATCATAGAGCTTCACGTAGTGGTCCAGGCTCGGGATCACAAAGCGCACCACCCCGCCCGGAGCCAGCACGCGCAGGATCTCTCCCAGCAGCAGCGGCACATCCCACACAAAAATATGCTCAAACATGTGCGAGCTGAACACGCACTCGCAGCTGTTGTCCGCCAGCGGGAAGCGCTTCGTCACATTCAGGTAGTGCAGCTTTTTAAACACACCCTGCTCATGCTCCTCCAGCCGAGCCTGCGTGATGCGCCCCGCCTTCCGCAGCAGCCACGGCAGCCCCGGGATCATCGTCACCCAGATATGCGGCGTGATGTCCGTGTTGTACCACCCCTCCTGCGGACAGTTGAAGGCCCCGAGGTGCAGTTTGATCAAAGGTGAACTCATGAGCCGAAACGCTAGGTCTTCGCATCACAGGCGTCAATCTCCGCCTCCCTCACCGCGCCGAATCTCATCCGCCTCAGAAGTTCGTTGCCCGGGGCGAATCGCTACGCACTTTACCGCACCAGCCATCAATACACCGCTGAAACCCGGTCATGAAAACATCCTGCCTAACCCTCCTGCTCGTTCTCATCCTCACCAGCGTCGGCCACAGCGAGCCGGCGGCAGCGCCCAAGGTCCCGCCGTTTCCCGGCGCAGAGGACTACACCGCCCTGCGCATGGCCTACGCCGCCCAGCCCGGCTTCAGCTCCTTCTGGAATGTAGAGCCCGAGCGCCAGGCCGTCTTCACCGCCATCCGCAGCAAGGACTACAAGAGCGCCCTCGAACTCTCCAAGGCCTGGCTCGAAAAAGTCCCCGTCGATGCCGAGGTGCACTACCTCCGCGGCCACTTCCTCAAGAAAGCCGGAGACATCCCCGGCAGCATGCACCACTTCCACTGCTTCTACGGCCTCATGCGCTCCATCACCGCCACCGGCGACGGCAAATCTCCCAAGACCGCCTGGAAAGTCATCTCCGTCTCCGAGGAGTACGCCCTGCTCAATGAGATCGACGCCAAGCTCATCGACCAGAGCCTCGTGGACTCCTGCGACAAAATGCACGTCAGCCTCCCCGACGGCACCGAGACCGACTACTACTTCGACGTCTCCATCTCCCTCGCCGCCACCGCCCGCGCCTTCGAGCCCGCGAAAAAGAAGTAGCACCACGATCCTTTGAAAACGGATTGTGTCATGACAGGCCGGTTCCAGCAGAACGTGGTATGAGATAAGGCCCCGAACGGCGCCCGCGCATCACTTCATCAGCGTGCTCAGCAGATCCAGCCCATGCAGCGCCCCCGTGCCGCCCAGCGGGATCAGCACCGCGCGGAAGACCGGGTTCGAGTACACCGTGGAAAACACCGGCGAGTCCATCCCCTCCAGGTACTTCAGCGTCTCATCGTGGCTGGAAGTGTCCCCGCGGGAGCGCTCCCGGCTGGTTTCCACCACACGCACCGCCACCTTTTTCAGCCGGTTCGCCGTGCCCTGCAGCACCGTCGTGATGATCACCAGGATCAGCAGGCTGCTCGAGTAGATCAGCAGCGGCTCCAGCGACCAGTCAAAGCCGTCCAGCACCCGGTGCCGCGAGGCGATCAGGATGAACAGCACGATGAACGGGTAGTAGATAAAGCTCGCCACGATGTCCCCGCGCGAGGCGCAGCGCTTGATCATCTGCCGCACCTGCCGCGCCATCTTCGCCTCTGCCTCCGCCTTGGCGTCTGCCTGGGCCCTGGCCTCTGCGCGTGTCATTTCGGCTGCCCTCGTCTTTGTCACTGCCACCTTGGGCGCTGCATCATTGGCCGCTTTCGTCCCGGCATCTGCATGCGTCCGCTCCGCAGCAGCCGCCGCTTTGTCGGCCCGCCCGTTCAGGCTCTTGATCGCCGTGCGCAGCAGCGCCGCGCAGACCAGGCAGGCATCCACCGCGTAAAACAGCAGCATCAAAAAGAAAAACAGCGCCATCATCGGCACCCACTCCGTCGTCAGCATGCGGCTCAGGCCCCCGCGCACCAGATTGGTATGCACATGCGGCAGCGAGAGCGTCGCGATCCAGCTCAGCAGGGTGCACACCACGACGTAGGCTATCGTGCGCCGCATGCAGCGTTGAAAGCCGCAGTTTTTGATGTGCTTCTGCCAGTGCTCCTCCAGTCTTTCGCCATCGCTGTAGGCCGGGAAGAGGTGCTTGATGAGCCTGCGTGCCATCCCTTCGCTCCTTGCCTTCTCCATGGGTGTCTCCGGGGCATCATCGACCCAGGGCTCGGCGGCTGCGGCGCATTCCTTGGCCAGCGCCTCGCGGTTCAGCCGCAGGTTCAGCCATGACGTCCACAAGTAGTGCACGCACAGGCAGGGCACGGTGGAGAGCATCAGCGCGCTCGGCCACACGCTGATGCCATTCCAAAAGAGGAAAGGCTCCTCCCTGTTGCTCAGCCACCAGCCGCACATGCCCACCACCCACACCCAGCCCAGGAGCAAAGTGCACATTTTCAGGGCCACCGACGACGCTTCTTCCGTCACCACCTCCTGCTCGCGGCCCATCGAGCTGCTCAGGCACACACCCGCCACCAGGATCACCAGCGTCAGCGTCAGCGGAAAGGTCATCTCCGTCACCGTCGCCATCGGTTGCGGCTGCGGGTTGGCGTGCGGCATGTCATGGGGCGCGATGTTCTGCCCGTCCCCGGATCTCACCCGGTGCTCCGGCTCCCACTTGGACTCCTGCTTGCCGGGCCACAGCGACAGCAGCGGATGGCCCGCAGCGTGCAGCCTCGCCACCGCGCCCGGCGGCGGCGTCAGCTGCCAGGGCCCGCTGCGGCCGATCTCAAACAGCAGCGACGGCGCGCTCCAGTCCACCGGCGTCAGGTGCTGCAGCCTGGCATTGGAGTCGTAGTACGTGCTCCCCAGCGCCTCCAGGCACCCCAGGTAAAACCCCGTCTGGTAGCCCTCCCGGAACGGCGGCGACCAGCCCTGGTACGCCTCATGCGCCCGCAGGCCAAACCGCGAGGCCACGATCAGGTTTTGCGTCCAGTCATACTGGCTCGCGTCGTCCATGCTCGCGTCCAGATCCGTCGTGAAAAACACCGCCCCGGGAAACGCCGGCCGCAGCGCCCGCAGGATCATGAGCTTGTCATACACGTCGCTGCCCAGGATGCCGATGGCGCGGAAAGACCGCAGCTCCGACTGCTCGATCGCCTGCATCCGCTCCACGATCCGGTGCACATAGTCCGCCTGGCTGCGTCCTTGCGGCCGGTCCGTCGCGCCCTCGCCGCCCTCCTTGTCACTGCGGCCGCTCTTCGCCGCGTCATTCGGCAGCTGGCCGTCCAGCCCGCGCAGGTAGGAAAACCGGCACAGCGTGCGCGACTCCATGTTTTGGTCCTCCCAGTGCCAGGACCAGTTTTTCTTTTTCTCCTCCTCGGTTTGCTGCGGGTGGGCGCCGTACTCCCGGATCACCGCGTTAAACGTCAGCGGCAGCGCCCGCCCGTACGTCGTGTCCCACTCGGAGATCAGCGCCAGCAGGCAGTCATCATGTTTCTTGGCCTTCAGTGCTGGCTCCGGCGTCTTCTCCTTGGTGCCAGTCGCATCCTCCTTGGTCTCAGGCACGCTCGTCGCCTGCAGGTGTACGCCCCGGCTGGCCAGTTCATCATACAGCAGCTTGCAGAGGTCGTAGTCATCCCCCGCCACCCGCACCAGGGAGGCGCCCACACGTGTCGCCTCGATCACTCTTTTGTCCCCCAGCATCCGCCTGCAGTGGTACTGAAAGCTGTCACGCCCGCCCGGCTTGTTCGGCGCCGCGTCGGTCACCAGCTTTATCAGGATCTCCGAGGCCAGCGTGGGCAGGCAGGCGTGAAAGCACACCTGCCCGTGCTGCACCAGCTTCGTCGTCTTGCCTTCAGCCTCAGCCTCTGCCTCCGCCACGCAGAGGTCCGTGCACAGGTCCACCAGCCGGTCCGAATTGCTCGGCCCCATGATGTGAAAGTCCACCTCCAGCTTTGTTCTGTCCGTCTGGGTGCAGACGTACTCGCAGCGTTGGTCCATGGCTTGCAGCACCTGCCGCCACGCAGCCAGCGGCGGCTGGCCCGCCTTGAGCTCAAACAGGAAATCTCCCAGGTACACCACCATCACCACATCGTATTTTTTGGCCAGCCAGTTTTTCCTCTCCGGGCTGAAAGGGCGGAAGACCTCCTTCGCCACCGTGCGGTTTGCTCCAGCATGCTTCACCGGCACGATCGCCATCGGCGTCAGGTCGTCCGCCTTGTAGCCCGCATAGCCCGTGGCCGCCTGCATCGCGTAGCGGAAGCGCATGCGCCGCTCCTCCTCCTCCGCGTAGCCCCCGGTCGGCAGGTGCACCATCAGGATGCATACTCGGCTGTCACTCTCCGACAGGTCGCCGCTCAGCCACGTCTTCAGCTGCTCGGTGAGTTCGGGCGGGGCAGGGGGCGTCTCACCTTTCGGCGCAGGCGTCGCATTCGCCTCGCTCTTCTTGTTCGGCTGCGTCGGCAGCGGGTCCTCCCACAGCCGGTGCTCCGGCTGCACCGCGTCGGGTTTCGCCCCCTGCGTGCCGGACGGCCGCACCGAAGTCAGCGACTGCGGCTTCGTCAGGATGCCCACCGCCATCATTGCCATCACCATGATGTTTGGCCACCAGAAGAGCGGGCTGTTTTTTTCCTGGCTGTTCATGCGTCACAGGCTTGGGTGGGAGGTTCAGCGTCACACGCCGTCCGCGCCACACCCCGACGCCGCAGCCGCCGCGCAGTCATGCACCACGCCGGCATCTGCCACACAGCGGCCAAGAATAAATCCGGGGTCACCATGCGGCCCATTGGAAGTGAATCGCTCCAGTCTGTCAATAATATAATAAATGCATAGGTTAAATGCTCGGGTGTAAATATTCATAAAGCTCAGACTTACCTTTCATCCAATCTTAAATGACAAGCGCTGCCACCCGGAGACCCACCGCAGCCCGCGCTACACCGCCTGCTGTCCCAGTGCCGTGCCGCCGTGCCCAGCGCGCGGTCTTGTGCAGCCGCAGCCGAAGAATGCCTTGGCTTGCACCACAGGAAAGCTAGCATCCAGGCACCCCCACCCATTTCCAGGCACGCCGTTGCTCCCCTCCTTCACAGCACCCCAGCGCCCCCACACCGCCCATTTTCCCACTGCATGCAGCCCCTCATGTCCTCCGTCCACGAAGTCGCCATCCACGCCTCTCAGCAGCGTCTGGAAAAACTCCTCGCAGAGCGCCTCCTCCCCGGCGCAGACCGCGCCGCCGTGGACGCCCGCATCTGGAGCCTCTTTGGCGAGACCTGGGCCGTCATGTTCACCGATCTCTCCGGCTTCTCCGGCCATGCCGCCGAGTTCGGCATCGTCCACTTCCTGCAGGTCATCTACGAGGCCCAGCGCATCTTCACCCCCTGCGTGGACAGAAACGACGGCCTCCTCATGAAGGTCGAAGGCGACAGCATGCTCATCATCTTCCGCACCGTCGCCAGCGCCCTCCAGTGCGCCATCGACATGCAGCGCGCCGCCAAAGACTACAACACCGGCAAGCCCCAGGAGGAGCACATCCTGCAATGCATCGGCCTCGGTTACGGCCCCGTCCTCCGCATCGGCGACTCCGACGTCTTTGGCCGCGAAGTCAACGCCGCCAGCAAGCTCGGCGAAGACACCGCCCGCCCCTGGGAAATCCTCGTCACCGACTCCGTCCAAACCGCCGCCGAAGCCGCCCAGATCCCCGGCCTCCGCTTCGAATCCATCCCCGACCACCCACCCGGCGCCCTCAGCGCCGCACGGGTGATTTACGATCTGTGAAAAAACAGCAGCAGCCAGTCCATTCATGGCTCATCGGATTTGCACCCCTCGTCTCCGCACCCGCTCAGCACGAAGGATGCGGTTGATCTGAGGTGGCAGGTACATTAATCTAGCCCCATGTCAGACCACGATATCCAGGTGCTCGAAAGCCAGTTCCCCGCGTTGTCGGGTCAGGCTTTTGCCGCCGCCAGCGCGCAGGTGCTGGCATCGGGGCAGAGCGTGCTGCAGTCGGAGGGTGCGTCCATCTACCGCGTCTTCCCCGACGGACGCAGGGAGGTGGTCAAGCACATCGAGCCCCCGACCCGCGTGAAACCCGGCACGGTTTACATGATCAAGTGAGCCTGGCCACACCCAGGCTGCGCATGTTTGCCGGTCCGAACGGGTCTGGCAAGAGCGTGCTGAAGTCCTACCTCCCGAAGCCGCTGCTGGGAGTGTATTTGAATCCGGATGACATCGAGAAAGCTGTGAGAGACAGCGGTTATGTGGACATGCACAGCTTCGGCATCGAGACCACTGCGGCGGAAGTTCTGGCGGTCTTCACCCATTCGGAATTCCTCATCCATCAGGACTTGGCGGCAGCGGCCGGTAGCTTGAGCTTTGTTGACGGACGGCTGTACTTTCCACCCCGCATCATCAACAGCTACTTTGCCTCTGTGGTCGCGGATTTTCTGCGGCACCAGCTAATGGCGGCTCGGCGGACCTTCACCTTTGAGACGGTGATGTCCCACCCCGGCAAGGTGGAGTTGCTGCAGAAGGCCCAGAAAGCCGGCTACCGCACTTATCTCTATTATGTGGCCACAGATGATCCTGCCATCAATATCTCCCGCGTGGAAAACCGCGTCAAATTGAACGGCATGATGTGGCCCCTGACCGCGTCGAGAAGCGCTACTATCGCTCGTTGGATCTGCTTCTCTCCGCCATTCGCTTCACCAACCGGGCCTATATCTTTGACAACTCCACGGACAATGCCGACCACAATCACACCTGGCTGGCAGAGATCACCGAGGGTAGGCGACTGGAATTGAAAACAGACCAGATCCCAGCTTGGTTTAAGCGCGCCGTTTTGGACAAGATCGACCAGCCGGCTTTTTGAAAAAAATCAGCGTAAAGGACTTTAGAGTGCCATCACCAAGTGATGAGCAGAAGAGCATGTCCCCCCAAAACTCCTCTGTTTAATTCCTCCCCTCTCTAGCGTTCTCGTCTGGAACCCATCTGCCCGCCTCCCCCAGCCCCCATGCCCTGCCGCATCCTCGCCTCCCTCCTGCTCCTCACCTGCCTCCTCACACACGCCCCCGCCGCCGAGCCCGCCTTCAGCTTCACCGTTCTCGAAATCCCCGACATCCAGCGCGGCGCGGGCCTCGCCATCGTCATGCGCACGCCTTCTGGAAAGACCTGGCTGTACGACACCGGCACCGCGCACCCTGAGAAACTCTCCTCCGACGGCTGGCTCGCCAACTTCAATGCCGGGCGCGATCTCATCGCCCCGCACCTCGCCAAGGCAGGCGTCACCCGCATCGACGGCGTGTTTATGAGCCACGCGCATTACGATCACTTCGGCGGCCTCCTCTGGCTCAAGGATCACTTCCAAATCAGCCGCCTCATCGACTGCGGCTACCTCTTTCACAGCGACCTCGAAGCCGACTACCTCGGCACCAACAAAGCCGAGCTCGACCACTACACCCGCGTCCGCGAAGAATTCCGCGCGCGCAACGCCTACCTCAGCGCCACCGCCGGCGAAACCCTCTCGCTCGACCCCGATCTCAAGATCGAAGTCATCGCCCCGCCCAAGACCTTCTTCAAAGATCCCAAGCTCCCCGGCCGCCCCAAGAACGACAGCCCCTCCCACTTCCTCGTCAACGCCAACTCCCTCGCCCTCCGCATCCAGTTCGGAGACATCGTCTTCCTCCTTCCCGGCGACATCCAGACCGAAGACATCGAGGCCAGCCTCATGCCCTTTGTTGATCGCTCAAAGCTCAAATGCCACATTCTGGTAGCCCCAGGTCACGGCATCCACCCCATCCCCAAGGAGTTCGGTGAGGCCACCCGCCCCGAAGTCTCCATCGCCAGCGTCTTCCCCCGCTACGCACGCGGCATCCGCAGCACCAAAGACCTTCAGGCCCTCGGCACGAAAACCTACGTCACCGGCCTCCACGGCAATGTGAACGTCACCACCGACGGCAAAACCTACCAGGTCACCACCCAGCGCGACGACACCGCCACGCCCCCACCCGTCCCGGCCAAGGCCGCGCCAACCAAGTAAACAGCGTGCTCCAGCCAGAGCTTCGTCGCGTATACGCCAGAGCTTCGCCCCGCGCGATCCTCCGGCGGAGAGGGATCGTCCCGATCCCTCACGCACTCGCACCGTCCAGCGCACCCGCGTCATCCGACGGACAGTTTTCCGCTGCACCATGCGGCAGACTTTGCGGAGCGTGGTGGGATCAAGATGATCCCACTCCGCCAGAACTCCGCCCCCGCCAGCCTCCGGCGGAGAGGGATCGTCCCGATCCCTCACGCACTCGTACCGTCCAGCGCACCCGCGTCATCCGACGGACAGTTTTCCGCTGCACCATACGGCAGACTTTGCGGAGCGTGGTGGGATCAAGATGATCCCACTCCGCCAGAGCCTCCGCCCCCGCCAGCCTCCGGCGGAGAGGGATCGTCCCGATCCCTCACGCACTCGCACCGTCCAGCGCACCCGCGTCATCCGACGGACAGTTTTCCGCTGTACCATGCGGCAGACTTTGCGGAGCGTGGTGGGATCAAGATGATCCCACTCCGCCAGAGCCTCCGCACACGCCCTCCGGCGGAGAGGGATCGTCCCGATCCCTCACGCACTCGCACCGTCCAGCGCGCCCGCGTCATCCGACGGACAGTTTTCCGTTGCACCATGCGGCAGACTTTGCGCAGCCTAGTGCTACGACGCTGGTCCCACTCCGCCAGAGCCTCCGCACACGCCCTCCGGCGGAGAGGGATCGTCCCGATCCCTCACGCATTCGCACCGTCCAGCGCGCCCGCGTCATCCGACGGACAGTTTTCCGCTGCACCATGCGGCAGACTTCGCGCAGCCTAGTGCTACGACGCTGGTCCCACTCCGCCAGAGCCTCCGCACACGCCCTCCGGCGGAGAGGGATCGTCCCGATCCCTCACGCATTCGCACCGTCCAGCGCGCCCGCGTCATCCGACGGACAGTTTTCCGCTGCACCATGCGGCAGACTTCGCGCAGCCTAGTGCTACGACGCTGGTCCCACTCCGCCAGAGCAGGGGGGGCGCATGACCTGAGCGGCATGGCACCTGCACACCACGCCACCCCTCACCAAAGCATCGGCGCCTTCACCTGGGGCGTGCGGAAGGCCAGCAGCTCCTTCAGCGACACCGTGCCCGCGCAGAAGTCCCAGCCCAGCCCCAGCGCCGCGATCTGGCTGGGCGAGATGTGCGCCTGGCGCAGCTCCTGTGTGCGGTCCACATCAAAGCAGCCCGCGCGCACGTAGGCCGCCGCATCCCCCGGGGAGAACCCCGCCTGCAGCCACTGGCGTGCGGCGACTTCATTTCCTTCGATGGCAGCAGCCATATCGGCAAGATCACGGAAGCTCAGACTCATGCACCCTCTTTAGCACAGTTAAAAAACTGTTCAAATAAACAGTTGTTTAAAAATCACCCGCTACCCACCATTTGCCCCCGCACCCTTCAAAAAAACACCCGGCAGGGAGCCCCTCCCCGCCGGGCATTTTCCAACCCAATCAAATAACACACACTTACTTGCAGCTGCTGGCCCGACTCGCGGCAGGTCAGCAGCACTCACAGCAATCATGGCATTCTTCCACCGGCGGCGCTTCAGGTGCAGGCTGCGTATTGGTGGAGCCTGCGCTGTTCGTGCCGATGAAAGTCGAGTTCACATTGGACGGGTCGTCCTGGCGATGGCGGTCCTTCAGCGGCTTGTCTCCGCCGAAGTAGATGCGCAGCCCGCCCAGCAGGTGCGCGTAGCCGTTTTCGCCCACGCCCCCGTCCACATACACGGCCGTGCCCTTCAGCGGCGTCTGCCACTCCACATGCGCCATGTAAAAGTTGTGGTTAAAGCGGCTCTGGTACTCCAGGCGGATCATCAGATCATCCACCGGATACACCGCCGCATACAGGCGTGCCGCCACAAAGCTCTGGTGCGTCGCCAGCCCGGGAAAGGTCGTCGCCACATGCGAGTCGTAGTTGTCATACCCCGCCACCGCGCCCAGCGTCAGCTGCTTGAAGTAGTACTCGCCCTCCGCGCCCACGATCACATCCGTAAACTTCTGGCTCGTCATCCCGCTGAACACCAGGCCGATCAGCCCCTTGCCCGGATCACGCGCAAAGAAGTGCGTGCCCACGCCAAAGATGTTGGTCGAAAACCCATGCTGGTACAGCCCGTCCAGCTGCGCCCCAAAGCGCTGCCCCAGCGGCAGCGAAAACGTGCCCGCCACCCCGCGCGTGGAGCTGCGGTTGATCGCCCCATAGTTCGCGTCCAGCTTGCCATTGATGGCAGACACCGCAGGCTCAGACGCCGCCGCAGCGATGCCAGGTGCAGGCTCGCCCGCACAAAGCGGTGACACAGAGGTGGCGGCCAGCACCGCGAGCAGGGGGAGAGTATGGAAAGGTTTCATCATCGTGGTATGAGGCCCCAAACATCCAGTCATTCCTCTGTCTGGCAACTAGGCCGTGCTTTAAAAATCCTAAGTCAATCTTTAGCCGAGTTTAGTCAGCTCCCGTCGATGCCCTGAAATGGGCAGGCCGAAACCTGCGCAGACAGGCCTGCCTAGGCAGGGCAGGGGAGCCCTGTGCCACCGCCCCGCCTGCAAACACACCCTCAACCCGCCGTAAAGGAACGGCCCTCCGCTCACTGCGCCAGCATCATCCCCAACGCACTCACCAGCAGCAGCGCTCCCACCGCAAGGCACCAGCCGGACATCCGCCGGTACCGCCTCAGCTTGCCCAGGTACTCCGCGCACCCCGCAAAAGGCTCCTCATCCACAGCCGCCCATTTGTCATAGAGTCCGCTGCGCACAAAGCCCGTCATGAAGCCGACACGCGTCCCGTGCGGCACCCAGAAAAAGCCGCACGGCTTTCCCAGCTTCATCCACTCATCCTCAGACTCCGCCCACACCTGGCGCAGCAGACGGTCAAACGCCACAAAGCTCAGCACCGTGAAAACACCGCCCACGAACAGCGACGCAAACGCTGAGACAAAGACGATGGTAAACACAAGATCAGGCATGAGGCCCTCCGCCTTACCCCGGCCATTCCGCGCGGTCAATATAACGCTGCGCATTCACCGCCCGCGCAAACGCCCCACAGACGCACCTTTCCCTGCTCAGTTCAGCAGCCCATCTCATCCGAAATCATGGCGGAGGTCCATGAATAATTCATCGGGCGGCAGAGCAAAGATCGGGAGGCACCGCCACATGCAGCGTCATCTCTGCCGCATTCTTTGTCGGTTGATTCTTATCCCCCCAGCAGCCACTCCAGCGCCTCCGCCTCCTCCGCCTCCTCCGCAAACACGCCCGTCACCATCCCCGCATTCGCCGCCACCGTCACGCCAAAGCGCCCGGGGTCGGCAGGCTGCCCCCAGACCCCCGCGTGAGCTCTCACGGCATCGAACGCCCCCAGGCATCCTACGAAGCCCAACCCCCGGAGGATAGCCGTCCCGGCTGTCCGAGGGAGACAGGCTTCCAGCCTGTCCTTGCCCGCCACACCGGCTCACGTGCTCAGCGCCGCCGCCTCAACGATCGGCTCTCATGGTGTTTCAGACATGTCCCGCGTCCCACCCACCGCCACACGCGCATCAGACCACGCCTCACCACCCCAAATTTGAACTCCCGCCCGCTTCACCGCGTCCAATGCCGTTTCAGAGACGATCCTTCACGCGCAGGCCGGTTTTGTTGGCGGTCCGCGCGCGTTCGCGATATTCTCCCTCTCAAATTCCCCCCGTGATTTCCTCCCCGCCGCCGTCTGCCCCATCCCCCAGGCACCTGCGCCGCCGCTGCATCCTCGCAGCCCTCGGCCTCGCGCTTTCCGCAGCCCAGGCGCAGGAGCCCCCTGCAGGCTTCGTGCCCGGCACCGGCTCCCGCTCTGACGTCAAGCCCTTCTACTTCGCCATCCCCGCGCCTCGCGGGCAGATCCTTGACCGCAAAGGCCGCCCCCTCGCGCAAAACACCACCGTGCGCCGCCTCCAGTTCACCGTGCCCGCAGACCAGCGCAGCACCCTGGAGACCTACACCGCCTGGCTGCAGAAGGAGATCGACGCCACCAAGGCCGACCTCCCCATGGCCCGCATGCCCGACGCCGACACCCTGAAGCGCCACTACGAGAGCCGCCGCGAGCTCCCCGTCACCGTCAGCGACGCCTTCCCCCAGGACCTCGCCATCGATCCCCAGAAGCACCCGCGCGCCACCCTCCGCACCGAGTACCTCCGCCACTACCCGCACGGCGGCCTTGCCGCGCACATCCTCGGCTACATCTCCGCAGACGGCCCGCCCCCCGCAGGCCCCATCCTCCGCAATGAACCCCTCTGGCAGCGCACGAAGGGCGCCACCGGCCTCGAGGCCGCCTATAACAAGCAGCTCACCGGCACCGATGGCACACTCTGCCTCATG
The DNA here is from genome assembly GCF_042655725.1 of Prosthecobacter fluviatilis. Taxonomy (GTDB): domain Bacteria; phylum Verrucomicrobiota; class Verrucomicrobiia; order Verrucomicrobiales; family Verrucomicrobiaceae; genus Prosthecobacter; species Prosthecobacter fluviatilis. The sequence goes on along the minus strand of NZ_JBHSMQ010000009.1, from coordinate 15,141 downwards.
ATGGCAGACGCTGGTAGCGTCGCCTACCAGCAGGTCTTCACCCCGCCCGCCGCCGGGCGCGACGTCGTCACCACCCTCAATCTCGAGACGCAGCGCCTCGCAGAGAGCGCCCTCGCCCAGTCAAAGCACCGCTGCGCCATGGTCATCGTGGACGCCTACACCGGAGACATCCGCGCCATGGCCAGCCTCCCGCACTACGACCCCGGCGCCTTCGCCGGCGGCATCTCCTCCACCGACTTCACAGCCCTCGCCCAGGACATCGACGGCCCCCTCTTTGACCGCGCCCTGCTCGGCACCTACCCCCCCGGCTCCATCTTCAAGCCCATCGTCGTCATGGCCGGGCTCCGCGCCGGCACCGTCGGCGCCCAGCAGGAGTTTGAGTGCGGCCCCTCCCTCATGATCGACGGCCGCGAGTTCGACAACTGGTCCAAGGACGACCACGGCTGGTTCAATGCCCGCGCCGCCCTCATCCGCTCCTGCAACACCTACTTCTACCAGTCCGCCATGGTCACCCGGGACCGCCCCATCCTCTACATGGCGCACGAGTTTGGCCTCGGCAGCGCCCCCGTGTTCCCGCTCAAGACCGCCCCCGGAAACCTCCCCCAGACCGCCCCGTCCAATCACGACCTCGCCAATCTCTCCATCGGCCAGGGCGTCACTGAGACCTCCCCCCTCCAGATGGCCATGGTCATGGCCACCCTAGCCAACGGCTCCTGCCGCCCCCGCCCGCGCCTCGTCTCCCACACCCAGTCCCAGAGCGGCCGCCTCGGAGACGTCAGCATGCCCTGCCGGGACGCCCTCATCCCCGTCAGCCAGATGGACCTCGAAACCGTGCGCAGCGGCATGTTTGGCGTCGTCAATCACGCCCGTGGCACCGGCAAGGCCGCCCGACTCAAAAAAGTCGCCGTCTTTGGCAAGACCGGCACCGCCCAGTGGGTGCTGCGCGGCGCCAAGGCCAACGTCGTCTGGTTCGCCGGCTTTGTGGACACCAATCCCCCCCTCGCCTTCACCGTCATGGTCGAGGGAGATGCAGGGCAGGGCGGCCTCTCCGGCGGCGGCACCGCAGCCCCCGTCATCGCCAAAGTCCTCCGCGACATCGAAGACCGCCCCGCCGCCCACGACGTCAAGTTCACCCCTGACACCGTCCCCGAGGAAAACGACCCCCTCACCCCCGAGCTCATCCAGCCCCCGCCCGGCTACTACGGCGGCCCCCCTCGCTACCGCGACGACGCCCCCGGCATCGGCGGCTTCTTCCAGCGCCTCTTCCGCTAAACAAAATCTTCTCCCCCCGCATGCTTCCCCTCCGCCGCCTTCTCCTCACCCTCAGCACCCTCGGCCGCCGCCTCCCGCGCTGGCTGCGCTGGGTCGGCGGCACCTGCCTCATCCTCGCGCTTCTCGGCCTCAGCGCCTTCGCCCTCGTCTGGCGTCATTACTCCGCCCTCGCCGCCACCTTCGACATGGCCGCGCTCAACCGCGGCCAGAATGAAACCCTCATCATCGGCGCCAAAGGCGAGCCCATCGGCAGCGCCAGCGACATCGAGCGCGAGCTCATCACCCTCACAGACGTCCCCATCACCCTCGTCCAGGCCGTCATCGCCACCGAGGACGCCCGCTTCTTCTCCCACCCTGGCTTCGACATCATCGGCCTCAGCCGCGCCGCCGTCGCCAACTTCACCGCCAAAGGCATCCGCCAGGGCGGCAGCACCATCACCCAGCAGCTCGCCCGCAATGCCTTCGGCCTCCAGGGCCGCAGCTACGAGCGCAAGATCACCGAAATCTTCCTCGCCATGCGCATCGAGCGCGAATGCACCAAGGAGCAGATCCTCACCCACTACCTGAACCGCATCTACCTCGGCACCGGCTGCAGCGGCGTCGGTGCCGCCGCCCGCTGCTACTTTGGCAAAGACGTCCGCGACCTCTCCCTCGTCGAGTCCGCCACGCTCGCTGGCATCATCAAAGCCCCCGTCGCCTTCTCCCCCATCACCCAGCCCGCCCTCGCCAAACAGAAGCGCGACCTCACCCTCCAGCGCATGGCCGAGACCCGCAGCATCACCCAGGCAGAGGCCACCGCCGCCCGCGCCCAGCCCCTCGTCGTCCGGCATGACAAAAACCGCGTCCGCACCGGCTACATGCTCGCCGCCGCCCGTGCCGAATTCCAGCGCCTCGGCCTCAAGCCCGGCACCCCGCCGGAGATGACCATGACCCTCCGCCTCGACTGGCAGCACAAGCTGGACGCCCTCGTCCGCAAACACCTCGAAACCCTCGCCCCCAAGGACAAAGCCCTCCAGGGAGCCGTCATCGTCCTCGACAACACCACCGGCGCCATCCTCGCCATGCAGGGCGGGCGCGACTTCACCACCAGCCCCTTCAACCGCGCCCTCGACGGCATCCGCCCCCCCGGCACCGCCTTCCTCCCCCTCGTTTACGCCGCCGCCCTCACCGCCCAGCCAGACCTCACCGACGCCTCCCAGATCGACGGCCCCCTCGACAACAAGCAGGCCATGATCGGCGGCTTGGTCGGCACCCTCGGCGAATGGGGCGCAGAGGGCGAGCCCGTCGCCTACACCGGCGGCACCATCACCCCCAGGCAGTCTCTGCTGGAGGGCCGCACCGCCGCCACCGTCCGCCTCGGCTACCAGGTCGGTCTCGATCCCCTCCGCGCCGCCCTCAACCGCTGCGCCTTCACCACCCCGCTGCGCACCGAGGCCGCCTTCACCCTCGGCCAGAGCCCCCTCCGCCTCATCGAAGTCGCCCACGCCTTCACCGCCATCGCCAACGACGGCCGCACCTGCTCCGCCCCCCACCTCCTCGTCGGTCCCACCGTCCGCAGCACCGAAGTCTTCGCCCCCTCCGCCGTCGCCCATGTGCGCGACACCCTCATCACCGGCATGGAGCGCCCCGAATACCGCAAGCCCCTCGTCGCCCACGGCCTCGCCAACAAAAGCATCGCCGGCTATGGCGGCATCACCTACGACCGCACCGACGCCTGGTTCATCGGCTCCGACCGCGAGCGCACCTGCCTCGTGTGGATCGGGCACGACAAAGACACCCCCATCAGCGCCACCACCACCGCCTCCACCGCCGCGCTTCCCCTGTGGGCCGCCGTCTTCGCCATGGTCACCGAGGGCAAGCCCAAAGGCTGGGACGGCAAAGCCCCCGCCTCCCAGCTCCTCGCCACACCACCGCGTGCCCTCTTTGTGGAGGGGGAAGCCCGCGTCATCCCCGTCACCCCGGTGTCCACCGTCGTCCTCGGCAAAGACCCCTACCAAAGCACCACCGCCCCCGGCGGCGCTCCGAAAGCCATCCCCGTCCCCCGCGAAGACGACGCCGTCCCCAAGGCCATTCCCGTGCCCCAGTAGTCTCCCATCCAGCGCCCCGCCAAGCCGCACCTCCCATATGGACTGCGGTCGCGAAGGGAGGCACGACCGCAGCTACCGCTTTGGCCGTGCTCGGTGGCTCCGCCTGCCAGCACATACCCGGGAGCGGCAGCCGGTGACGCTCTCGCCAGCCCCAGCTCCCACGCCCGCCGTGAACCCTCGAAAGCGGCAGCTCCGATGCAGGCTTGCGCCGTGCATCTGCGCGACCGCATTGATTCGCTACGCTCACCCTACGGGCAGCCTGCGGCTGTCTACCTCCGCTGCGCTTCGGTTCCAAAAGCGCCCCGCAAGCTCGCCTCCCATATGGACTGCGGTCGCGGAGCGAAGAATGAGCGCAGCTACCGCTTTGGCCGTGCTCGGTGGCTCCCGCCTACCAGCACATACCCTAGTGCGGCAGCCGGTGACACCCTCGCCAGCCCCATCACCCCACGCCCGATGTGAGCCCCTCGAAAGCGGCACCTCCACTCCATCCTCCCCCTGCAGCCCCACCCCTCACCGGGGCAGGGGGCCTCTCTCTCCTCTCTCCGGCCTACTTGCCCTTCTTCTCCTCCTCAGCGCCGTGTGCGCAGGTGCAGGCGTACTCCTTGTTCTTGCAGGTCGGGCAGGAGTCCAGGTTCAGGTGAAACTTCTCGTTCACCGGCTTCGCTCCCTCCTTGGCGCGGATCTGCACCACGGTCGGGTAGTCGTTGCCGGCGGGGATGGTTTTGTCGCTGATCAGCTTGTCGCCCTCCTTGGTGAAGCTCAGCTTCGTCGGCGCGGAGCGCTCGCCCAGCGTCACAGTCACGATCTGCTCTCCGGGCGGCACGACCTTGTTGTCATCATCGACAAAGCGGATCTCCACCTTGTTCTCCTTGTTCACAAAGAACTCCGCATGCGGCTCCACCTCGGTGATGAGGCGTCCGCCCGTGGGCCCGTCTTTGATTTTTCCGTGGTCATGCTTGTCTTCGGCGGCGTTGACCGTGCAGGCGAGGGCAAGCGCGAGAGCGGCAAGGATGGTGATCAGCTGGGTTTTCATGGGTGCGTTATGTTGGGTTGTGGTAGGTTGTGTTAGGTTGCTTGCAGGTGGTTGAGAATCATTTCTTGAGCGTGGCATTGGCGACTTCATCGGGGTAGAGGGCCTTGAGCTTCTTCAGCACGGTGCCGATGCCTTCCAGCGCCGGGGCGGCGGTGTCGAGCTTCCGGGCCGCGCTGGCCTCGCGGACGTCCGCGAGCTGTTTCACCAGCCTGTCCACCAGCGTCTGTGCGGCGGCCTGACTGTCTCCGGACTGCGCAGGGAGGGCTCTGGCGAGTTTGGGATAGGCCCGGGTGACTTCGTCCAGAGCCTCGTACTTCTTTTCGGCCACGCCCTCGGTCAGCTCGGACTGGTGCTGGTTGATCTCCGCCCAGATGCCTGCGGCGGTCGCGGGCACTTCGATGTTCTCACCGCTGTGGGCGTTGACGCTGTTGTCGAGGTACTTCGGCCTGCCGGATTCCGCAGGGGCGGGGTCGTAGTTCAGGCGGACGGTGATGGGCTTGGCCCCGGCGGTTTCCTTGATCTGGATCACCATCACATAGGGCGCGCCGTCCGGCATTTTGTCGGTGAGAAATTTCGCGCCCTGCTTTTCCAGCGCGAGCTTTTTCAGCGCGGTGCGCGGGCCTGCGGTGACGGTGAGAGTCTGCTCCCCGTTGGAGATGGGCCGGCGGTCCTTGTCCAAAAGGGCGATCTCGGCGCGGCCCTCCGGGTTGACGAGCACCTCCACATTCGGCGTGACCGGTGAGTCCACATAGAGGACGCGCCCGCCATCGGGGCCGAGCGTGACGGCTTCGTGCGCGGCGGCCATGCTGGCGATGAGGGCCAGGACGGTGATGAGCTGGTTTTTCATGGGCTGGTCTGGTAGGGTTGAAAAAATCAGAGTGCTGCGGGAGCGCGGCTGCGCAGGGCGGCTGCCGAGGCCCGGCGGCCAAAGAGGTAGAAGGCGGCCGGTGTGACCATGAGGTCGAGAAAGGTGCTGCTGACGAGGCCTCCCGCGATCACCACGGCCACCGGATGCAGGATTTCCTTTCCAGGCTCGTGGGCGGCCAGCAGCAGGGGAATGAGCGCGATGCCCGCGCTCAGCGCCGTCATCAGCACCGGCACCAGCCGCTCCAGCGTTCCCCGCACGATCATGCCCGGGCTGAAGCTCTCCCCCTCATGCGCCATCAGGTGCAGGTAGTGGCTGATCATCATGATGCCATTGCGCGCCGCCACGCCGCCCACCGCGATGAAGCCCACGATGGTGGCGATGCTGATGTTGTTGATCAGCAGCCACGTCAGCGCCAGCCCGCCCATGAGCGCGAGCGGAATGTTCACCATCACCTGCAGCGCCAGCGAGAGGCTGCGGAAGTAGCCGTAGAGCAGGATGGTGATGGCGAGCAGCACGAGCGCGAAGTAAAAGGCGATGCGCTTTGCCGCCGCCTGCTGCGCCTGGAACTCGCCCTCAAAGCGCAGGAAGTAGCCTTCCGGAAGCTTCACCTTCTCCCTCACGGCGGCCTCCCACTGCCCCACGAGAGACTCCAGGTCGCGCACGGAGGTGTTGGCGCCGATGACGATGCGGCGCTGGGTGTTTTCACGATTGATGACGTTGGGGCCCTTGCCCTCCCGGATGTCCGCCACCAGCTTCAGGGGGATGCGCATGCCGCTGTCATTTTCAATGAGCAGATCGCCGAGCTTCTCAGGGGAGTCCCGCCAGTCTTCGGGCAGGCGGAGCACCAGATCCACCGTGCGCTGGCCTTCGCGCAGTTCCGTCATGGTTTTGCCGCCGAGCAGCGTGGACACCTGCTCATTGAGCGCCCCGGGCTGCACGCCGTAGGCGATGGCGCGCTCCCGGTTCACCTCGATCTTGATCTGCGGAATGGGCACCTGCGCTTCGAGGATGACATCGGTCAGGCCGGGCACCGTTTTGGCCACGTCGCGCACCTGCGCACCTTTCTCCCGCAGCACGCCCAGGTCGGGGCCAAAGATTTTCACCGCGATCTTTGCGGACACGCCGCTGAGCATGTGGGAGAGGCGGTGGCCGATGGGCTGGCCCACATTCAGGAAGGTTCCGGGGATGGCCTTGAGCTGCTCGCGGATCACCGCAAAGACCTCCTCACGCGGCCTGCCGCCTTCCTTGAACTCCACGTCAAATTCATTCACGCTGACGGGCATCACATGGTCGTCACGCTCCGCGCGTCCGGCCCGGCGGCCCACGCTCTTCACCTCCGGGATGCCCTGCAGCAGCCGCACGCCCACTTCGCCGATCTCATTGGACTGCGCCAGCGAGGTCCCCGGCGCGCTGGCCAGAGAGATGGTGGCGCTGCCTTCGTTGAAGGCTGGTAGAAACTCTTTTCCCATGATGGGATACAGCATCAGCGCGGCGATCAGCAGCACGCCCGCCGCCGCGATGATCAGCAGGGGCGCGCCCAGCGCCGCCTTGAGAAAGGTGCGCTGCACGATCCACTTCATCCCCCGCACCAGAAAGCCGTCCCGGTGCGGCCGGCCGGAGGGCTTGGAACTCAGCAGCAGGGAGCACAGCACCGGAATGACCGTGAGGGAGACCACAAACGACGCCGCCATGCTGGTGATGGTGGCGATGGCGATGGGCGTGAAAAGGCGGCCCTCCAGCCCTTCCAGGCCGAGCAGGGGCAGGAAGACCAGGATGATCAGCACCGTGGCGTAGAGGATGGAGTTGCGCACCTCCCCCGAGGCCGTGGCGATCACGTCCAGAAACGGCTTCGGCGCCTGGGCGGAGGCGTTCTCCTTCAGGCGGCGGTACACGTTCTCCACATCCACGATGGCGTCGTCCACCACCATGCCGATGGCCACGGCCAGGCCCCCCAGCGTCATGGAATTGACGCTGATGCCGAAGACCTTGAAGGTGAGAATGGTCACGGCAAAGGACAGCGGCATGGCCATCAGCGTGATGGCGGTGGTGCGCAGGTTCAGCAAAAAGATGAAGAGGATCACGGCCACCATGATGGCGCCGTCGCGGATGGCCTCCCGGAGATTGCCGATGGCATGCTCGATGAAGTCCCCCTGGCGGAACATGATCTCCACGCTCACCCCCTCCGGCAGCGTGGGGCGGAACTCCTTGAGCGCGTCCTCGATCTTGCGCGAGAGCTTGAGCGTGTCAAAGCCGGGCGCTTTGTCGATGCTGAGGATCACGCCCATCGTGCCGTTCACGCTGGCGTCTCCGCGCATCGTCTGCACGGCATGGCGCACTTCCGCCACGTCGCTGATCAGCACGGGGCGGCTGCCCACGGTCTTGATCACGGTGCGGGAGAGATCTTCCAGTCGCGTGGTCATGCCGAGGTTGCGCACCATGATTTCACGCGGGCCGGCCTGGAGGTAGCCGCTGGTGGAGTTCCCGGCGGCACGGCTCACGGCGGCCTCGATCTCTGCGAAGGTGATGCCAAAGGCCGCGAGGCGGTAGGGATTGGGCTGCACGTGGATTTGCTTCACCCCGCCGCCGATGGTCAGCACCTCCGCGATGCCGCTGATGCTCTGCAGGCGGCGGCGCAGCGTCCAGTCTGCGAGCGTGCGCAGATCCATGGGCGGGATGTAGCCCGGTTCGCCGGGTTTTTTATCGCAGCGCATGCCCACGAGCAGGATCTCCCCCATGAGGGAGGAGACCGGCGTCATGCCCGGCGTTGCGTCCTTGGGCAGCGTGGCCAGCACATTCTGCATGCGCTCCTGCACAAGCTGGCGCGCGCGGTAGATGTCCGTGCCCCAGGCAAACTCCGCAAAGATGAGCGAGAGCCCCACGTCCGAATTCGAGCGCAGGCGGTCCAGTCCGCCCACTCCCTGCACCGCGCTTTCCAGCGGCTGGGTGACGAGTGTCTCCACCTCCTCCGGCGCGAGGCCGGGCGCCTCGGTGAGGATGGTGACGGTGGGCTTCGTCATGTCTGGCAGCACCTCCACCGGCAGCTGCAGCAGCGTCTGCCAGCCAAACACCAGCACAAACAGCGCTGCCATGAGCATCAGCGGCCGGTTGTGCAGAGAGAAACGGATGAGCTTGTTGAGCATGGGTCAGAGGGCGGCGGGATTCCGTTTCTGGAGAATGCTGAGAATGAGCAGCACCAGCAGCAGGGCGCTGGTGGCGGCAAAAAAGGTGGTGGCCTGTGTCCAGCCTTTCGCATGCGCGTGGTCGTCTCCGTCTTCATGGTCGTGCTGCTTCTGCAGGTCCTCCGCGCTCAGCTCGCTGCCGTCCTCCGCATGGGGGTGCCCATGGGCGGCGTCCATGGCCTCCTTCAGGCTGACGCTGCCCTTGCCCGCAAAGCCCAGGGCATAGGCTCCGCGCGTCACCACTTCATCTCCGGGAAGCAGCCCCTCCTTCACCTCCACAAACTGGTCGTTCTGCGCGCCGACAACGACGGGGCTTTTCAGGAAGGCGTTTTTCAGCTCGTAGTCTTTGATGTACACAAAGCGCTCCGCCACATCTCCCTGCACGGCGGTACGGGGGATGGACATCACGCCCTCGCGCTTGCTCACGACGATGTTGAACTCCGCCTTCATCCCGGGCCTCAGAAGCTTCTGCGGATTGGCCACGTGAAACGCCGCCTCGATCGTGCCGGTGGCTTCGTCCGCCTCCGCGGCGATGTGTTCCAGCCGCGCTTCAAACACCTTGTCTGGCAGCGAGGGCACGCGGATGTGCGCGGTCTGCCCCTTGGCCAGTTTCCCCGCAAAATGCTGCGGCACATGCGCATTGGCCTCGATGATGCTGAGGTCCACGATCTCCACCAGCGCATCATCCGGGGAAAGCGGCTGCCCTTGGGCGATCTGAACCTTGGACACCAGCCCGCTGATCGGGGCCTCCAGTTTCACCACGGGCGGCGGATCTCCGGGCTGGCGGCTTTCCACCCAGGCCACTTCGTCCCCCTGCCTCACCTCCTGGTGTGGAATGACCAGCACCGAGTACGCGCGGCCCGGGATGCGGCTGCTGACAATGGCTTTTTTACCCGGCAGCACTTCGATCGCGCCCAGGGCAAAGACGGTGTCCTCAAACGTGGTCTCTTCGGCTTCGGTGTATTCGAGCTGCAGATTCGCCACGGCAGCGGGGTCCAGGATGATGAGGTTGTCCGCACGGCCGGAGTCCGCCGCGCGAAGAAAAAGGGCTGGCAGCACCAGCAGGAGGGAAAGGAAAAAGCGCTTCATGGAAAGGGGGGGAATCAGTGGCTGTGGGTGCCGACGGCGGCCTCGTAGCGGATCCGCGCCAGGTGGAAATCCCGCAGCGCATCCAGCGTGGAGGATTCAAGCTGCAGCCGCTGGTCGCGCGAGCGCAGCACGGACTGCAGCTCCGCCTGCCCGGACTCGTAGGCCTTCTCCATCGCCTCCATCTGCTGCGCCGCCAGCGGCAGCAGGTCCTCTCGCGCCTCGCGCACGATCGAGGCGTTCGTCTCCATCTCCTTGCGCGCCGTGCCGGACTCACTGTTGATCTGCATCGCCAGCGCGTCACGCTCCAGGCGCGCGCGATCCGCAGTGGCGGTTTTCTCCGCGATGGCGCCCTGGTTGCGGTTCCAAAACGGCAGCGGCAGTGAAAAGCGGAAGCCCGCGTAGCCCGTGTACACGCGCCCCGTTCCTGGCACATCCTGCATTTCATTCGAGGCGAAGAGGCCCATCTTCACATCCTGCAGACGGTTGGCGCGCGCTAGGCTTTTGTCGGTCTCGGCGGCGATGATCTTCGTCTGCGCCAGCCGGTAGTCCGGCCGCACTGTCCACGTCGTCACCTTCGGCAGCACCATGGGCGGCAGGTCGCCGGAGATCGTCAGGCTGTCCTCCGCATTCAGCCCCAGCATGGGCTTGAGCTGCCCCAGCAGGCTCACGCTCTGCGCCTCCAGCAGGCGGCTCTCCACCCGCAGCCGCTGCGAGTCCAGCCGCACCTGCTTCGCATCCAGCGGCGAGACCTCGCCCGCCTTTGCGCGCCCGTCGGCAAAGTCCGCCAGCTTTTGCGCCAGCTCCGTCTGCTGCTGCCGCAGATCCTTCTGCCGCGTCAGCGTCAGCAGCCGCACCACCTGCTGCTGTGCCTCGGCGATGAGCTTGCGCTCCACATCCCGCACCTCCAGTTCAGCGGCCTGCACGAGCTGGGAGGTGAGCTGCTTCTCCAGGCTCAGACGCCGGGTCAGGGGAAAGGACTGGTCAAAGGAGAACACGCCCGTCCTCGGGCTCACATGGCTCTGGTTTTGAAAATCGTAATTGAAGGAAGGATTGCTCAGCCGTCCCGCGCCGAGCTGCCGGCCCTGCGCCTCCGCGATGGTCAGGCGCGCCGCTTTCAGCGCAGGATTGTGGGTGCGCACTCGTGGCGCGATCTCTCCCAGAGACAGGGTCAAAGCCGGGGCGCTGCTGGCAAAGGCGCCAAGCAGCAGGGTAAGAAGCAAAGTGGATTTCATGAAGGCAGAAAAGTTTGAGAGCACAGGCGTGGACCAGCCATGCCTGAAGGATGGGGGGAAGCATCAGCATCACAGCCCGTCGGCCATCCGTCTTGGGATGGCAGGCTGTGCCCGCTCTCACATTCTCAAAGCCACCGCATGCGTCAGCACCTGCGGCCACGGTCGCTGCACGGCCTGTCCCGTGTCTGGTCGCGCCTCGGCAGCCATGCTGTGCGCATCAGGCAGCAGCAGTGGCGAGCCCCATTCTTCCAGCACCACAGTGACAATCTTCAGCACCGGGGCGGAAAAGGCCAGCCCTGGCGACACACTCGCGCGCAGGCTTTCGCTCAGCGCCTCGTGCTCATGGCTGTCTCCCTCACGATGATCCTCGCCACCATGGCAGGGCTCCGCAGCCTCATGCTCGTGCTCATGGCAGGCTGCGGAGTGCGGGCCGTGGCAGTGTTCCTCCAGCGTCACCGTCTCCACACCGCCGCAGTCGCACACAAAGCCCCGGCCCATGCCAAACACCTGCGCCGAAACGAGGGCCGCAAGGACCATCGCAGATAGGAGGTGTGTGATCAGACGAGGCATGGCAGTCGTGCTAAGATGCAAAACGCGGCCGTTTGTTTCAAACTTTTTCAGGGAAAATTCGCACCGCCACCGCCTGCAGGTCCTTTTCCCTCCCGCGCTGGCGGGCGGGCGCTTGCCCAGGCACGCAGGGCAGGGGGGGACTTCCTGCCCCGGCCTCCCGCCCTTGTCCTGCACGCCATTCGCAGCACAAAATCCTGCTGGATTCAAATGAACCCGCCAGATAGACTGCGTCACAAATCTACGAACATTACGGGAGTCAAAATCATGCATTCACTCAAAAACACCTCCCAGGTGTCGTTCCTGCGCCACCGCACCCCCGTCCTCATCGGCTGCCTGCTCGCCCTCCTTCTCGGCCATGTCCGGGCAGACCCAGTGCCGCCGGAACCGGAAAATTTCCACCAAGGCGTCCTCCGCGCCTGGGTCTCCCGTGGCAGCGGCATGGGCAACGTGCCCCGCAGCGAGGGCGACCGCTTCGCCCTCGGTGACGTCCTCGTCGTCGAGGTCAAAAACTTCAACGGCTGGCTCATCGGCCAGGCGGACAACCTTCATTTTGTCGATGAAGACCTCGCCAAAAGCACCTCGGAAAAAGCACGCTCCATCATCCTCAACGGCTACCTCAAGCGCGCCGCAGACGCCAACCTCATCATCCGCGAGGCCTCCCTCGGCGTCCTGACAGACTCACGCGTCAATGAATACGTGGGGCAGGGGGCCCTCACCGCAGACGATGCCAGGGTGCTCGCAGACATCCGCGCCAAAAACGACCAGCTCCGCGCCGCAGACGCCCAGCTCGTCGGCCCCCCGGATCCACGGGATTTTGGCCGTCTCCCCCTCGCCCCCGGCAGGCACGAGATCCCCGCAGAAGCCGTCGTGGCAGACGTGCTCAAGCTCCCCAGCTTCAAAAACCTCCTCCCCCTGCTCGCCTCCTCCACCGCAGAGCAGCAGGTCTCCGTGCTTGAGCAGGAGGTGCCTCAGCTCATCAAGCGCATGCTGAGAAAAAAAGCCGCCGAGCTCCGCCTCCGCATCAATGACCTCGACCTCAAAAACGTCGCCCCCACCAATCCCGATGAAGAGGCCCAGACCAAGGTCGAGCGCAGGCCCGCCACCGACTATGACGACTACTTCTGGTATCGTTTCCCCATCGTCGAAAACGAAGAAAACACCGCCGTCTGGCAGCAGCTCAGAAAGCGCATCCTCATGAACGACAGCGTCCAGCTTACCCTGAACTGCCCCTTTGCAGACCGCTCCTTTCTCCTCCCCACCGCCATCAGGTACGTCGCCTCAGACACCCAGCCCCTTCCGGGCATGAGCATCCTCAGGCTCGTCGTCATCGACGGCACGCTCTTCTCCATCGCGCTCCTGCTCATGGTCGTCTGCCTCGCGCTCTTCTTTGTCAGCGCCAGCCGCACAGACCTCATCCGCGACACCTTGGGCGACCTCCGCGCAGACGGCATCCCGCCCTACAGCCTCGCCCGTTCGCAGATGGCCTTCTGGTTCATCCTCGTCATCGGCTCCTTCCTCTTTCTCTTCATCTCGCTGAACAAGGTGCCCGTGCTCAACAACACCTGCCTCTGGCTCATCGGCATCGGCGCAGGCACCGCCCTCGGCGCCGCAGTCATCACCGAAGACCGCAGCCGCAGCGGCGGCGGCCTCAATGCCCGCCCCTTCAAGCGCCTCCCCACCGAAGGCCGCGCCGCCTTCATCCGCAGGCTCGACTCCGAAGTCGCCACCCAGCAGACCGCACTCACCGTGGACAAGGACGAGCTCCTGCGCCAGATCAGCGACCTCCGGCAGACCATCGGCGAAAAGAAGCAGGCCCTCTCCGCAGCCCAGTCCACAGACCTGCCAGCGCTGAACCGCGCCATCCTCAGGCTCGAGGCCGACATCGCAGCCAGACAGGCGGAGCACGACACCGCCGCAGAGGCAAACCGCCCCGCCATCAGTCGCGACATCGCCGACATGCACCTGCGGCACACCACCCAGCTCAACAAGGACCTCCCTGAACTCGAAGAAAAGATCAGGACGCTCCAGGCGGAGATCGTCACACTCCAGGCACGCTCCGCGCAGTCGCAGAAAACCCTCCAGCTCGCCCAGAAGGCAGACTCCCCCGACTTCGTCGAAAACCTCACCAGGCTCAAGGAGCAGCAGGCCGACTGCGCACGCATGAGCGGCAGCCCCGTCATGCGCCTGCTCGACGACTGGATGACCGAGGAAGGCCGCTACAGCTTTCACCGTTACCAGATGCTCATCTGGACGCTCGTCCTCGGCGTCGTCTTTGTCGTCACCGTGGCCAAGAGCCGCTCACTGCCCGTGTTTGACGACACCCTCCTCGCCCTGCTCGGCATCTCCAACGGCACCTACCTCGGCTTCCGCCTCCCGGCCGCCGCCAAAAAAGAGTAGCACCCGCCTCACCCCCCTGTCTCCTCACTCAGAGCCAGAGCCGGCCGCAGGTGAGGCCGCCGCCGCGTTGCCGCGCCGTGCAAAGACCGCAGGCTTGAAAGTCGTCACCCACACAGGCGCACCCCAGGACGAAGGGTGGTGCGAGGTGTAGCGCACCGTCCGCTCCTTCAGCCGCGTCCCCGGCGCCGGGTGCGGCACCTCCATGTCATGGTAGAGGTACTCATACGACCCATGCGGCGAGGCCACCCGGTCATAGTAGCCCATCCCGCCCGGGCGGGCCATGCTGTAGGGGTAAAAGCCGCTCCGCTCATACGGCGCACCGTAGGGCCGCAGCTCGCTCACATACGCCGGCGTGCCAAAGGCCGGAGACGCCAGCTTGGAGTTCGTCGCCGTCGTCACCGCGGGCAGCGTGCGCTTGAAAAGATTGCCCGTGCAGGAAGTCGCCACACCGCACACCGCCGCCAGCACACACAGGGAAAGAAGAGAGGGAGTTTTCATAGAGGCATCAGGGAAAGTGAAAAATCTCAAACCAGCCACCGCAGCATAACCACCCGCAGCCCGCTTGTCTCTCATATAAATTCACTCCCCCCGCCCGCCAGTTGCGCCCACCGCGCAGAAAAATCAGCCCCCACCTTGCACCCGGCCCAGGCCCGCCGCACCCAGGGCAGGGGAGCCCCTCCCCGCCGCACGCCCGTAGCCCCCGCAAATCCCCAGCCTCAACTGCCGCCTTTGCTCCGGCGTCACCAGCGTCGAAACGCCGATCCCGATCAGTCGCAGGCAAACATGCCAGCCAACACAGCAAACATGCCACCAGGCAAATAGTGAGCATGATGAAGGCAAACCCATCCTACCCCACGGCTCCCACGCGAAGCTGCCGCAGCGTGTAGAAAGCCCCCTCACACTCCGCCATTCGCCGTGCCCCTTTCTTCCTCTTCGGGCCAAACTGCTCCCGCTGCGCCTCGAAGACACCTTCCACAAACTCCCGGCTGCCCAACACCACGCCGTCGGTGAAATAACGCACCCGCAGCCGCACCAGTTCCGCCGGGCTCAGCCTGCCTTTCTCAGCCAGCACCGCTCGTGCCGACTCCACGCTCACGCCGCGCTGCACCACCTTCTCGTTCTGCGCGTCCTTCACCTCCCGTCCCTCCGCATGCAGCAGGCAGCGATACGCCTCCGCCGCTCCCGCGCTTCTCCACCCGTCCACCGGCTTGCCTTGCGCCTTGCACAACCCACGCTGCGCCCTGCGGCTCCCTCCCAGCGCCTCCGCATAGCCGCACCAGCGATAGTCTGCAGATTGAAACCCAAAGTGCACCTGGGCTGGTTTTTGGAATTAGATGGGTTTGAGCAGGAAAGGCAAGAGGGAATGAGGTGATTGAAAGCCGAGTGTTTTGCGTGGTCGGAAGTTAAGTTGGTT
>NZ_JBHSMQ010000008.1:0-287666 GCF_042655725.1 Prosthecobacter fluviatilis | reverse complement strand
TACCGTCTGTTCTGGCGTCCCGGGTGCTTTGCTGTCCGACGGCCTCCAAGGGCCTTGAGTGCCCGCAGGCTCCCCGGAACGCTCTGCGGCAGGTTGGTGTAAAGGGCCAGCCTGCCGCAGCATCCAGACTGCGGCCAGCTTAGCCGCAATCACGATTGCAGAACAACCCCATCATACAAGGAGTGTCCGAGCGACTGATCACCGTGGTTTTTGGAGAGGCCGGAGAGGTGGCCGCAAAAGGCGCAAAAAACGGAGGAAAAAGGGATGAGGGGGAAGGGGCTGTTGACGGTGGGTGGGTCGCGATGATGGTGGCATGCGTGCGTGAACCGGTTCTTTTTCTGACTCTATGAACCCAACCCCCCGAGGCTGTCTTATTGCGCTGGTGCTTTTAGGTGCGGTGGTGCTGGCGTTGTTTTGGCCTGCACGCCCTGCGGACTGGAAGGAGATGGCGAGGATGACGGGGGTGAAGGTTCCGGCGGGTGCGGTGATGAGCGCGGTGGAGCATCCGACGGAGGTGGAGTATGCGGGGACGATTGAGTTGAAGTCGGATGCGGATGTGCAGGAGTTCATTCGCGTGAACGGTCTGACGCGGATGATTGAGCATGTGGAGGATGATGGATCGCTGCACCGGGGAACTCTGGCTTATGCGGTGCCTAAGGACCGGTATGCAGACACCTGGGTGCTATGGGCGCACAGCGACTTCAATGCCTGGGAGTTCGTGCTGGATCCGATGACGCGGCGTGTGCACTATGAGGTCCTGGTTCCTGATTATGCGGGGGATCTGCCGTTTGATGCGAGAGGGGAGGGCGGCAACACAGGGAAGAACTGAATTTTCACCGCTGAGTATGGCGGAGGTGGGAGCCGGAGGGAGTGCCTACGGAATGAACGGAAGGCACGATGGACACAGAGGTTTCGTGGAATCGACGGATGTTGAAGGTGATTCTGGATTTGGCCACTCTAGGCGGGGTGGAGGGGGATGATTGGCAATGGAATGGATGAGCTGAATGGCGGAAAGGCAGGATCGCTGCCTTTGGCACAGAACCCCGAAAATTGCCTAGCCAAAAGGCTAGGTGTCGCTTTTGTGGCGGGAGGTGCATGGGCACCGCTTTCGAATAGTCATTCGCTTATGACCGGCACTTCATCCGACAAGGTTCATTTCTTCATCAGTTACACGGGTGTGGACCAAGGCTGGGCGGAATGGATCGCGTGGCAATTGGAGCAGGCGGGGCAGCGGACGTTGATTCAGGCTTGGGACTTTAAGTCGGGAGGGGTGTTTCCGGGAGACATGCACCGTGCGTTGCAGCAGAGCGCGCGTGTGATCGCGGTGCTGAGTCCGGCGTATATGGAGTCGGGCTTCTGCCAGCCGGAGTGGCAGGCGGCTTTTGCGGATGATCCAACGGGAGAGAAGGGTGTGCTTGTTTGCGTGCGGGTGGCGGATTTCAAACCGGATGGGCTGTTGCGGGGGCGTACGTACATTGATCTTGTGGGTCTCACTGAGGAGAAGGCTCGTGCTCGTTTGATGGAGCGGCTGGATCATAAGCGTGCTGTGCCTGCCAGCGCTCCTGGCTTTCCTCCCGCTGCTGTGGCCGCCGCACCCGCTGGCGTGACTGCTGCTCCGCCTGCCTTTCCCGGTTCTCCTCCATTCTCTATTCCTCACAACCTTCCGGCGCTGCAGCCGTTCTTTGGGCGGGAGGAGGAACTGGGGCAGATTGCGGTGGCGCTGGAGCCGGAGTCGCGGACCTGGGGGGCGCTGATTGATGGGCCGGGGGGCATGGGCAAGACGTCGCTGGCGGTGCGTGCGGCCTTCAGCGTGAAGCCGGGGGCGTTTGACCGCATCGTTTTTGTGTCCCTGAAATCGCGTGAGCTGGATGATGAGGGCCTGCGGGATTTAAGCGGCTTCATCCTTAGCGGCCTCACGGAGTTGCTGGGTGAGCTGGCGCGTGAGTTGGGGCGTGATGACATTCTGAAGCAGGCGGAGGAGCAGCGACCGCTCTTGCTGCTGGAGGCGCTACGCGGCAGTCGCGCGCTGCTGATTTTGGACAATTTGGAGAGCCTGCTGAAAAAGGAGCGGGACATTGTCTTTACCTTCGTCAAACGACTGCCTGCTGGCTGCAAGGCCATTCTTACCTGCCGAGGGCGTATCGGCTCTGGTGCGGAGGAGTTGATCTTGGGTAAGCTGAACGAGGATGCTGCTCTGGCGACACTGGCGGAATTGGCTACGCACAACCGCGAGCTAGCGAAGACGAGCGAGGCGGAGCGGCTAGTGCTTTATCGCGAGACGGGTGGTGCACCGCTGCTGCTGCGCTGGACGGCGGGGCAGATTGGGCGTGGGCACTGCCTGACATTTACGGATGCCATCGAGTACCTGCGTTCCTGTCCGAAGGGGAATGATCCGCTAGAGTTTGTGTTTGGTGACCTGGCTGCCGACTTCAGCGTCGCAGAGACGCTGGCGCTTTGTGCGCTTACGTTCTTCACGCTGGCGGTGAGTGTAGAGCACATTGCTGCATTGGTGAATCCCATGCCTGCAGAACGTGAAGAAAGGACTGCTGCGCGTGCCGCTTTCTACCACGCGTTGAAAAAGCCGATGCCCGTAGACACGGACGATGCGATAAAGGGGCAAAGTTTCAGTGAAATTGAAATAGACCGTGCCCTGCGAAGCCTCGCCAACCGCTCACTAGTCATTCCTAGTACGGAGTTACAAAGATTCAGCCTCGTGCCTCTGGTGGCAGATTTCCTGAGGAAACATAAGCCCGAAGTCATCGCCGCTACAGGGAATCGTCTGGAGCAGCGCGCATTGACGCTTATCTTGGAAAACGGCTTTCGAAACCACGGCAACTTTCCCACGCTGGAGACTGCTTGGCCGGGCATTGCCCCGGCCCTGCCGCTTTTCCTAGCTGGACCGAATGATCGGCTACAAAGAGTGTGCCTTGCGCTTGATGACTTCTTAGATTTTACCGGCCGCTGGGATGAATGGCTTGCCCTCGGAACGCAGGCAGAGGCTAGAGCTATTGCAGCGGGTGATTATCAATGGGCTGGTTGGCGGGCGTACCAGGCAGGCTGGGTTCATCGTCTGCACGAGCAGGCGGAGGCAGTCTCAGCTTGCGCGGACCGAGCAGCATCACATTGGCAGAAGGCCTTTCCGACATGCGACGCCAGGCGGGAAGGCATTCGCGTGCGCGCCTTCGCTCTTCGTCTCCGTGGCATTGGACTGGAGTTACAAAAGGATTACATCGCCGCAATCGCCGCCTATCACCAAGTTGTGGAGCTGTTTCGCAGCTTGGCCACCGCTAGCGAGGATGTAGCACTTGCTTTAAATTCTCTGGCAAGTGTCGAGCAACTCTCTGGTGATCTCGAAGCCGCAGAGCGAGATTTTCGAGAAGCTCTACATGTAGCCAATGTGGCTGGCTACGCTGAGGGAGTAGCATATTGCACGGGCAATCTGGCGCTGCTGGCGATGACACGCGAGGACTGGCCGCTGGCTGAGAGGCTTGCTCGTGAGTCTCTGGCTTTATCCGAAAAGGTGGGGCGCCTAGAATTGATTGCCATGGACAGTCGTCGCATCGCCGTGGCCTTGGCACGGCAAGGAAGTAAGGCTGCTGCACTGCCCTACGCACATCGGGCAGTGGAAATCTTCACTCGCCTTGGTTCGCCTGATCTCGCGGGTGCTCAAGCGGCGCTGAAATTGTGCGAAAATGATGTGGTCGACTGAACTCCATTCTAATTGTATAGTAAGTTAGTAAATGTCGAATATTGTATTGCTTCTAAAAAAACTGATGCCGTTAAAAATTTTACGTGAAATGCTAATTGAGGAATTGAAATGAACGCTGAGGTATTCCACGTCACCTTCGATGAAGTTCAAAAGTATGATTGGCAATCGATACTGGATAAAATCGATTCCAATTTGCCAGGTCGGGATACTGCTTCGGGTGTTTTGTATCAAAAGGCATTGGCGTTGCACGACGCAGGCGATAAGCTTGGCGAGCGTGTTTTTTCATTTCTCGCGGCAATTACTTCACTGTCTCCTAACTTCGAATCAACTGAGATTCCATTTAGTCCGCGTTATTCGACCTCGACAAGCCGAAGCGCGGCACTCGAAGACTTTACGAAAGATAGCGCTTTAGTCCTCGCAAAACTTGCAACAGTCGTGGGGAATACCGAAATTAAAGCGCATTTTGCAGATGTTTCTTCCGTTTTAAAGTTTGATCATGTCCAAGTTCAAGTGGCGGCATATGCCTACCTTGATACTGCACGACTTCGCGAGAGCTGCGAAGATTGGTTCTTTTTTATTAGCGACGTCGAACGGGCTGCTCAGCTAGCCTTTAGGCTTGGACGGAAGCAGAAACCGTTTCAAGATGTAATGCAGTATGCAGATGAATTAATAGCCAAGTTTGCGCCAACCGAATCGGGTCTATGCTGTAGCAAGTTGCTGGGGATTTTAAAAAAATATGCTCATGGTGATTCGCTGGCGAATGCGAAAGTTTCTGAATCCATTGCTGAGCGTTTCGAGGCAAATATCTCCTCTGCTTTCTCTCTCTCATACTGGAAGCTTGCGGCAGACCTGTACCGAATTGAAGGAAAAAATATTGAGCATCAGCGATGTGCAATCCGAGCAGCAGAAACACACGTTCTCGATGCGGAGGCGGCGATTAAAAGCGCAAACCCAAGCTTCATGGCATCCTCTTCGCACCTGTCCCATGCAGTTGAGGCGTTGCGTCGAGCCAACGCTCCCAAAGAAAGAATTGATGAAGTTCATCGGATGCTTTTAGAGCATCAAAAGCACGTTCACAAAGAGATGGGGTCATTTGGACCGCAAGTCGAAATCACTCCAATTCAAGAGCAGGCGAGAAAACATGTGGAAGGTCGGTCATTTCCGGAATCGATTCTTCTTATGATTTCCGGTGTGGATGTCATTGATGTTATTTCTCATCGGAAAAGCATCGAAAAGATGGCTAATGAAAATCCCCTTTTAGCGATGATTGGTTCATCGAAAGTCGAAAGAGATGGCCGCGTCGTCGGATGTCGTCCAAGCATGTTTACGAACGATCCTCAGCAGTATCAGTCTGCTGTCTGGACGGAAATGATCCATCAAGCAGCAATGCTTCATTTGCCATTCCGTGTGCAGTCTTACATTGACCCGTGCCGGATGCAGATTTGGCGTGAGCATCACCCTCGAATCGGTGACCTGAGTTTTCTCATTGAGAATCAGCCTTTCATCCCGCATGGCCACGAATTTAGTTTTGCTCGTGGTTTTCATGCAGGATTTGAAGGGGACTGGCATGCAGCAGCCTACTATCTTGTGCCGCAAGTTGAGAATTCTATCCGCTATTTATTGGACAGGCATAACGTGATTACCTCAAAGCTGGATAACAAACTGATTCAGGAGGTTCGAATTCTCGACAAGCTGTTATCCTTGCCGGAAACAACCGAACTGCTTGGCGAAGGACACCTTTTTGAACTACGTTGTATTTTGACTGAAGAATTCGGATCAAACCTGCGCAACCGACTCGCTCATGGCCTATTGGCAGACGGGGACTGTTATTCACCGGCAACACAGCTTTTGTGGTGGCTTCTCCTTCGTCTTTGCGTTATTCCACTAGTTAAGCAGGAGTTCATTGAACCGGCTGGAAATAACTCCAGCAATGAAGACGGGAGTGATTGACCGGAATAATAAGAGCTAAGGATTTGCATTTGTGAAGCCGATTGAAAATCGGCGCTCCCAGTAAAGGCCAAGAGCTATAAAGTGAGTGCGGCGAGGACTTGTTGGAGGTGCTCGGCGGGTTTCACTTTTTCGAGGAGGGTGGTGATGTGGCCGGTCTCGCTGAGGATGAAGGTGGTGCGTTCGGTGCCCATGTATTTTTTGCCGTAGAGGGATTTTTCGACCCAGACGCCGTAGGCGTTGACGATGTGGTGGTCTTCGTCGGCGATGAGGGGAAAGGGGAGGGTGTGTTTTTCGATGAACTTGGCGTGGCGCTTGATGGGGTCGGTGCTGATGCCGAAGAGGTGGGCTTTGTTTTGGATCTGGGACCAGGCGTCGCGGAGGGCGCAGGCCTGGGTGGTGCAGCCGGGGGTGTCGTCTTTGGGGTAGAAGTAGAGGACGATTTTGTGGCCGCGGAGGTGGCTGAGGGTGAGGGTGGTTTCAGTTTTGTAGCTGCCGCCGATGACGGGGGCGGTGAAGTCGGGGGCGAGGGTGTGGAGGGCGGGGCGGGGCATGGGGAGGGAGGGGGGATTTATGATTTACGATTTATGATTTATGATTTGCTGTGGGAGATGGTCAGGAGGGGGGGCATTGGGGCAGACAGGCGGAATAGGAAGGATGTGGTGTGCGGCGGGGATTGGTGATTGTGGGTTGGGTGGAAGTCAATGCGGCGGAGAGGGGCGGCTCTTTCTTTTGCATGCGTGGTGAATGACTGGCGGCAGCGTGGTGAGTGGATGGTATTTTATACTGCTTTATGGTTATTGGGGTGGGCTGCGAAGCTGGCCTGTGGTGCTGAGGGAGCGTGGGGTGGTCTTAGGGCGCTGGGCGACGGGCAGCAACCGGAGCGTGGCGCAGGTGGCCAGCCTGAGGCTGCGCGGAGGGCGAGCGCAGTGAGGCAATGGCCATCGTACTGCGGAGGTTTTGCTGGTGCGTTGGCGTGGGGGATGCGAAAGCGTTGATCGACGGGCATGAGTGCCCATCGTACTTTTCGGGGGCTTGGCTCAGCTGAAGCCGAGGGCGTGGAGGACGGCCTGTGCGGCGGAGTAGAAGAGCCAGGTGTAGACGGCCCAGGCGGTGAGGATGAAGCCGAGGACCATGGCGAGGAGGATGAGGATGCCGGTGTAGTAGTGGAGGGTGCTGCGCCGGACTGTGTGACGATGCCCGGCCTGCCAGGCGAGGAGGAGTTTCAAGTTGCGGGTGTTGGATTTGAAGAAGACGGAGGCGAGGGCTCCGGCGCCGGGGACGAGGCCGATGAGGAAATTGGTGCCCATGTTGAGGGCCATGCGAAGGAAGACGGGAATGGGGATGCCGGAGCGGAGGGCATCGAACAGGATGATGACGCCTGCGCTGGAGGCGACGGTGTCGCCGACGCCGGGGATGAGGGCGAGGATGGGATCGAGCCCAAAGCGGACGTTTGTGCCGGGGACGCGGAGGAGTTCGTCGAGGTATTTGGAGAGGATGCGTGCGGCGGCGTTGCCGGCGGGGTCTTTGCTGGAGGCGAGCTGGGCGGCGATGGGGTTGATCTCTGGCTGCGTGGGCGGGAGGACGGTGTCCACTTTGAGGTCACGGGCGGGAGCTGGCATGGGAGGGGATACGTGGGGGGACGGGCGGGGGCAACGGGGAATGGGGGCTGGATGCGGAAGGGGAGGAGCGGGTCTGGTGGGTGCAAGGACTGTGCCACTGGGATGGGACGGATGCCTTTGCCGTTGAACACAGGTCTGCTGACGGAGGGGGATCGACTTGATCTCTCGGTTTGGGGGCTGGATGGGCGAGTATGCCGGACGATGTGAGAGCGTGAGGGATCGGGACGATCCCTCTCCGCCAGAACGCTGACGCGTTCGCGGTGCGCTGTGGAGGATCGCGCGCGACGGCTTTAAACGTGGATTGGATTTTGTTTCTACTGCGCGTGGCAGGGTAGGCCGGGCAGGTGGGCGGGTGTGTGCGGGCTGCGTTTGAGTGTGAGGTGGTGTGCGTAGGCTGAACCGGCCTGCGGAAGGCGGTAGCTGCGCGACCGCAGTCCCTATGGGGGATGCTGCGAAGCCGCGGAATGAGCGAGGGACTGCGGTGGGGGAAAAGCAGAACGGGCTTTCCGCTTCGCCTGGGTGGCGGATGGGAAAGCCCGGACTGGGGGAGGATGGGTGCTGGACCTGGATGCTACGATTTGCTGGGCAGATCGACGAGCATCTGGGCGTTGCTGGGGTAGCGCTCGAGGAGGGAGATGACGCGCTGGATGGCTTCGACGGGCTTGTGGCCGGCGAGGCCGCGGCGGAGCATGTGGATTTTGTCGAGCTGGAAGGTCTGGAGGAGGAGCTCTTCGCGGCGGGTGCCGGATTTGAAGATGTTGACGGCGGGGAAGACGAACTGCTCGGCGATCTTGCGGTCGAGCACGAGCTCCATGTTGCCGGTGCCTTTGAACTCCTGGAAGATGAGGTCGTCCATGCGGGTGCCGGTTTCGACGAGGGCGGTGCCGAGGATGGTGAGGGAGCCGGCGGTGCGGGTGTTGCGCGCGGCGGCGAAGAGGCGGCGGGGGATTTCGAGGGCGCCGACGCCAACACCGCCGCTCATGACGGCCCCGGATTTGGCGGTGTTGTTGAAGGCACGGGCCATGCGGGTGATGGAGTCCATGAGCATGAAGACGTGCTCTCCGCATTCGACGAGGCGCTTGGCGCGCTCGATGGCGAAGGTGGAGATGCGGGTGTGGCTCTTGACGTCCTGGTCGTTGTTGCTGGCGTAGATTTCGGCCTGGGGGAGGATGCGCTTGAACTCGGTGACTTCCTCGGGGCGCTCATCGACGAGGAGGATCATGAGGTGGGTGCCGGGGTGATTGGTGACGACGGCCTCGGCGATGTGCTGGAGGATGGTGGTCTTGCCGGCACGGGGTGCGGCGACGATGAGGCCGCGCTGGCCGCGGCCGACGGGGGTCATCATGTCGATGACGCGGGTGGTGAGGCGGTCTTTGACGGTTTCGAGCTGGTAGCGCTTGTTGGGGTTGACGGCCTTGAGCTCCTCGAAGAGGGGCATGTCGCGCATGGCGAGGGGATTGCGGCCGTTGACCTCGGTGACTTCGGTGATCTGGGGGCCGCGTGCGCCTTTGCACTGGACGCCGACGATCTGCATGCCTTCACGGAGTCCGTATTTGCGGATGAACTCGGGGGCGATGAAGGCGTCCTGCGGGTGCTGGGCGAAGGAGAGCTCGCGGCGGCGGAGGAAGCCGTAGCCTTTGGGGGACATTTCGAGGATGCCGTTGGCGGGCTCCGGTGGGCCGAGGGGGACGGGGGGCTCGGGCTCGTAGTTGCGGCCGCCCTGGGCGTTTTGCTGGGGGGAGCCGTTGTCGCGGTCGCGATCACGATTGCCGCCGTCGCGGTTGCCATTGGGATTGGGGGTGTAGGGGGCGCCGGAGCGGCGCTGGGCATCGCGCTCGGCGCGACGCTGCTTCCAGCGTTCGAACTTGGCTTTGCGGCGCTCCTTGGCGGTCATGGGGCGCGGCTGGCCGTTTTCACCGATGACGGTGTAGCGGGGTAGGCCATTGGGCTCGGTGGCGGGGCTGCTGCCTTCGGCTTCGTCGTCGCCTTCGGAGTCTTCGGCACTTTCTGGATTGGCGGCAGGTGCCGTGGGCTGGGGTGCGGCTGCTGGAGCGGGGGCTGCGACGGGTGCGGGAGCTTCGGCGACCGGGGCGGGGGCCTCCTGAACGAGGGTGGCGGGGGCTTCTGCGGGGGCGGGAGCCGGGGCTGCGGTGATCTCAAGATTGAGCTCGGGGGCGGCTTCGGCGGAGTCGGCCTTTTTCTTGGCGGTCTTTCGGGCGACTTTGGCCTTGGGCTTGGCGGCGACGGGGGCTTCCTGTTCTGTGATGACGGGGGCGACTTCGACCACGGGTTCGGCTGCGGGGGCGGCTTTGGCCTTAGCTTTAGAGACTTTTTTCGCAGGAGGCGCGGCTTCTTCTGCGGCGGCGATTTCCACGAGGGGCTCGGCTTTGGCTTTGGTGGCGGCTTTTTTGACCGCTGCTTTTTTGGCCGGGGCTTTGCGCTTGGTTTTGGGAGCTTCGAGCTCGGCTGTGGTTTCGTCAGACATAAACGGGAGGAAAGGGGAGGTGATTAATCGAGCTGATCGGCAATGGCGTCGTCGATTTCAAAGTTGGCGTGGATGTTTTGCGAATCGTCGTAGTCGTCGAGGACGTCGTAGAGACGGATGAGTGATTTCGCGGTTTCCACGTCGCTGATGGTGACGGTGGTCTGAGGCTGGTAAATGAGCTTCTGAGAGCGGGAGGCGAGGCCTTTTTCGCGGAGGGCGGAATTGACCTGGAAGAGCTGGTCGGTGGCGGTGTAGACGATCCATTCGTCGCCGTCTTCCTGGATGTCTTCGGCGCCTGCGTCGAGGGCGGTCTCCATGATCTGGTCTTCGGTGGCGGCGGCTTTGTCGAGGCGGATTTCGCCGCGGCGCTGGAACATGTAGGCGACGCTGCCGGAGTCTGCGAGGGTGCCGCTGTTTTTGGAAAGGAGGACGCGGATGTCGTTGAAGCTGCGATTGCGGTTGTCGGTGACGATTTCGATCATCATGGCGACGCCGCCGGGGGCATAGGCTTCGTAGAGGACTTCCTCGATCTGAGCGCCGCCGAGCTCGCCGGTGCCTTTTTTGATGGCGCGGTCGATGTTGTCATTGGGCATGTTGGCGGCGCGTGCCGCGAGGACGGCGCTGCGGAGGCGGGCATTCATGTCGATGTTGCCACCACCGTGCTTGGCTGCGAGGGTGATTTCCTTCGAGAGCTTGCTGAAGGCATTGCCGCGCTTGGCATCCGTGATGGCTTTGCCACGCTTGATTTTGGACCATTTGTTGTGGCCTGCCATGATGAGAGCGATGTCTTGGGGAATGCCGCGAACGGATGCGGCCATGACAATGACGGCGGCCTTCCGTGCGGTGTGGTTTGGGGGAATGTGGGGGAAAGCGGCATTGCCGCGGTGAGCTCTTGCAGGAATGACGGCCACGCAGCGAGTGCGGGGTCGCGTTTCATCAGCACCAAGGCTGGGGAAACTTCGGCAATCCTGCCGGGGACAACACCAAGTGTTCACCAAGTTGAGAGAACTTGGAACGAGATGGAGTGTGCTGGATGGAGGGGCAGGATGCAAGGTTTTTTTTCGGGGCGGGAAAAGTGAGGGGACTGAGTGTTGGCTGTGACACAGCGATGATGATGCCGGGGTGTGGTATGACTGCGGGAGCCGGTGGGGAGCGGACCTGCATGCTGCGAAAAGAAGGCTGCCCGGAGGTGCGCGACCGCACCTGCGAGGAGCTGTGTCTGGGGAGAGGAACGAGCGTGACTGAGCTGCGGATCGTTATCACCTTGAATCTTACTGCGTCCTGAGGCATGGACACGGCCCTACTTTACAACCATGTCCGAAGCCCGAAAGACCCTCGAAGAACGCGCTCAGATGTCTGACATCGACCGCCTGCGCCACTCCTGTGCCCATGTGATGGCCACCGCCATCCTGCGCCTGTGGCCGAACGCCCAGTTTGCCTACGGGCCGCCTGTGGAGAATGGCTTCTACTACGACTTTGACCTGCCGGATCACCGCATCACGCCGGACGACTTTGAGAAGATCGAGGCGGAGATGAAGAAGATCGCCAAGGAGAACCAGAAGTTTGAATGGAAGGGCGTGAGCCGCGAAGAAGCGATCGCGCTGGCGAAGTCCGGCCGTCTGGGCGGCCTGACGGAGCGTCCGGGGAATCCGAGTGTTTTCAAGCTGGACCTGCTGGAAAAGATTCCTGAAGGCGAGCAGATCTCGACCTTCCAGAACGGCGACTTCATCGACCTCTGCGCGGGGCCGCACGTGGGCTATACGTCCAAGTGCAAGAACGTGAAGATCATGTCGGTGGCGAGCGCCTTCTACATGGGCGACGAGACGAAGCCGCAGCTGCAGCGCCTGTATGGCACGGCTTTCCCGAGCAAGGAGGAGCTGGACCAGCACCTGGTGCAACTGGAGGAGGCGAAGAAGCGCGACCACCGCAAGGTGGGGCGTGAGCTGAAGCTCTTCCACATTGATGAAGACGTGGGGCAGGGGCTCATCCTATGGACGCCGAACGGGGCGATCCTGCGCCAGGAGCTGCAAAATTTCATCAGCGAAGAGCTGCGCAAGCAGGGCTACAGCCAGGTCTTCACGCCGCACATCGGCAAGACGGTGCTGTACAAGACGAGCGGCCATTTCCCCTACTACAAGGACAGCCAGTTTGCGCCCGTGATTGAGAATGATGACCTGGCCAAGGTGATCAAGGAAGGCTGTGGCTGCTGCGAGGTGATGGAGCGCCTGGGTGCTGTGTCGTCCCGCCTGCGTCAGCAGCTCAACGAGCGTGCCGGCAAGGAAGTGGTGCCGGAGGATCGCGTGATGCCGGATGACCAGCTGCTCGACGGCTTCCTGCTGAAGCCGATGAACTGCCCGCACCACATCAAGATCTACGCCAGCCAGCCGCGCAGCTACCGAGACCTGCCCGTGCGACTGGCCGAGTTTGGCACGGTGTATCGCTGGGAGCAGAGCGGTGAGCTCAATGGCATGACGCGCGTGCGTGGCTTTACGCAGGATGATGCGCATCTTTTCTGCACGGAAGATCAGGTGGCGAAGGAAGTGCTGGGCTGCCTGAGCCTCGTGAAGATCGTGCTCAACACGCTGGGCATGCACGACTATCGCGTGCGCGTGGGCCTGCGTGATCCTGACAGCAGCAAGTTTACCGGAGATCCTGCCAAGTGGGATGCTGCGGAAGAGGCGTGCCGCACGGCGGCCGCGACGCTGGGCGTGCCCTTCACCGAAGAGCCTGGCGAGGCTGCCTTCTACGGGCCGAAGATCGACTTTGTGATCAAGGACGTGATCGGCCGCGAGTGGCAGCTGGGCACTGTGCAGGTGGACTACGTGCTGCCGGTGCGCTTTGACCTGTCCTACAATGGCGCGGACAACAAACCGCATCGCCCAGTGATGATCCACCGTGCGCCGTTTGGCAGCATGGAGCGCTTCTGCGGCGTGCTGATCGAGCACTTTGCCGGACATTTCCCGACTTGGCTTGCCCCTGAGCAGGTGCGCATCCTCACCATCAGCGAGAAGGTGGACGCTTTTGCCGATGAAGTGTACGCCAAGCTCAAGGACGCCGGCCTGCGTGTGACGCTGAACAACGACGCGGACAAGATCGGCGCCAAGATCCGTCTGGCCCAGCTGGACCGCATTCCCTACATGCTCGTGCTTGGTGAGAAGGAAGCCGCTGCGCAGAGCGTGGCGGTGCGCCACAGCAAGAAGGGTGATCTGGGTGTGAAGGCGATTGATGACTTCATTGCGGAGATCACGAGCGAGGTGAAGGAGCGGAGATTGTAAGTTTAACGAGTAGCTTGTGTGAAGGAGCTTGAAGAACGTCATAATCCTTACGCTCCTCCGCAGGCGAAAGTGCTGGTTGACCAAGCATCAAAGCCTAGTGCCAAACGCCCACCTTCGGTAAGGTGGGCCCTCGCAATGATTCTGGTGTCCACGGTGGTTATCTCGTATCTTGAGGTCCAGATTTTTAGGGAGCAGGGGTGGGCGCTTTGGTTCGGTCAACCCTGGTCGGCAGCACAGGACGTCCTTCGCATAGTGGCTGGTCTTGGTTTGGTGTTTGGTGTGCGCAAAGCGTGGGTGTATTGGGCCACTGTCGTCATACTAGCAGCTCACCTGATCAATATGGGTGAAAGCATTTTGTATGGTTTACCGGGTGCCCCCCCGCGCGATCTAAGCTCCCAGCTGGAAATGGTGATTGCGGGGCTTTTGCTCTGCTTCCATTTCTACCGTTTTGCTTTTTGCAAACCGAGTCGCCGTTACTTTGGCCTTGTAAATGTGGATTGATTTCACCTACACGCTCAAGAAGCTGCGCTCAACGAGCCAAGTCGTAAGCGCTGCTGTTTGATGGTTCATGGAAACTTCACCAAGAACTCGCTCACAGACAACGTCGGAATTGGGGAGTTGATGAAGTGCTTGGTGTTGTTGGTGACAATCACATCAGCTTTGCATCGCAAGGCTGCAGCAACCTGGAGGGCGTCCTCGAAGTCCGGCAAGCCAAGGCTCAGCGCTCGCATGACATCAGTTTCGTCGGTCGCTGAAATGCGGGCCTGCAGCAGCATGTCGCGGAGATGTTGCTCTCGCTGAGAGGTCGTGAGTTTGGCCCGAGCGTGAATGTAATCCACATTCGAGATGGTATGCCATGCGATCCACAGTTCATCGTTCCTTGCGGCACATCCAGTCAGGAATGCCGAGGCATCAGTGAAACCGGCGCGGTTGAGAGTCACATCCAACCAGACGTTGGTGTCCACGAAAATGCGCATGAATCAAAGCTGGTGTTTTTTTTGCAGATGCTGCCAGCGAAGATCGTCGAGGTCTTCATCGCTCAACGTGCTCACCGGCTGTGCAGAGCAGCGTGACAGCCATGCCTTGAGAGCCTCTTGCTTGTCTGGCAAGGTTGTGGCTTGGGCAGGCTCATCGGCGCTGATTTCCAGCGACTGACCATGCCGACGCACACGAGCGGGCAGCCACATTTCTTCTGGCAGTTTGATGTTCGGTGGCAGGACGGCGGTAAAGGTCATGAGCAACGTCTGTTTATACTAAATTACTTGTGACAGGCTTTTGCGTCAATCTTGTCGTGACCGACAGAACGTGGATAGGCCAAACTATCACTCTGCTACACCTTCGCCAGACTCAGCAGCTCCTTCACGCGGTCGAGCTCTACTGCGGAGGTCTTGGCGACGAAGCCGCGTGCGTGGGCGAAGTGGACGTCGGGTTGTGTTTCGATGCGGGTGAAGTCGTAGAGGGGGCTGTCGTTGTGGCGGGAGAGGCCGTAGCCGGTGCCGCGGCGGTCGGGGTAAATCAGAGCGGCGACGGTGGTGTCTTTGCCGAGGCTTTCGATGTAGCGCTCGATGCCGGAGGAGGGTTCGTCGGGGAGGGGTTCTGTGCGAGGGAGGAAGAGGACTTCGTGGTCGCCGAGGTTCCAGATTTTGGCGTGCAGGGCGATGTAGTCGAGGCGGCTGCGGAGGTCGCGGAGGTAGTCGAGGAGATCGCTGCCGATGTAGCTGAGGATTTCCCACAGGGGCTCGCCGGGCTCC
Source organism: Prosthecobacter fluviatilis (assembly GCF_042655725.1). Taxonomy (GTDB): domain Bacteria; phylum Verrucomicrobiota; class Verrucomicrobiia; order Verrucomicrobiales; family Verrucomicrobiaceae; genus Prosthecobacter; species Prosthecobacter fluviatilis. Next base: position 272,877 of record NZ_JBHSMQ010000008.1, on the reverse strand, counting down.
AGGCGTTTGGCTTTGGCAAAGCGGCGGAGGATGGTGACGTCGATGGGTGAGGTGAGCTTGGTCATCGACTCGCGGGTGACGCCGAGCCATTTGGCGGTGGTGTTGGGACCACGGGTGTCGAACCACTCGGCGGGCTCCAGCCAGTCGCAGAAGGCGCGGGCGTCTTCATAGAGACCGAGGTGCTGAAGCACGAGGCTGAGGGAGCAGATGGGCGGGGTGTCGGCGGGGAACTGGTGGTGGTCGAAGTTGTGGCGCTCAGGAGCGTGCTCGCCGCCGACATCGACGACGGCGATGGTGGGGTCTGCGAGGTCCTCGGCGGTGGGCTCGCGGCGGACGATGGGCACGCGATGCACGGCGGCGAGGAGGCAGCAGGCGAGGAGCTCGTCTTTATGTGAGCCGCCGGGGTGGGTGAGGATGAGGGAGAGGGGCATGGGGGAAAGGGGGCTGGGGCGTGGTTTGTAGGCGTGGCGGGGGATGGGGGCAATGACGAATGACGAATGGAAGCGGGCACTGGGTGAGGTGGGGGCTGTGTAGCTTTTGCCGGGACACGGGGTTCCGATTGTGTTTTGGCTGAGGGGTGGTTTGGTCCTGGCGCTGGCAACCCAACCACTGCGGGCACCGATGCAGCGTCATGAAGATGATCTATCGCCGAATCAGCTTTGTCTGCGCCTTGATGACGGGCGTGCTGGGGGCGCTGACGCTGATAGGATGGGTTTCGGGGCTGGCGGTGCTGGCGAGCATCCGCCAGAGCTACATCCCGATGGCGCCCAGCACGGCGCTGGCGTTTACACTGCTAAGCCTGGTGCTGCTGCTGCGCGAGCACCCGAAGTTCCGGCGTCCGGTGGCGGAACTGCTGATTGTGGTGGTGTGCCTGGTGGCGGGTGGGAAGCTGTTTGAGTTTTTCAGCGGGATCAGCCTCGGGGTGGAGGAATGGCTGGTGGCGGATCCGGCGATGTTTGGGGCGGTGCGAACGGGCCGGATGTCGCCAATCACGGCGCTGAATTTTCTGCTGATCTCCGTGGCTGTGCTGGCGCTGCTGAAGGTGAGGCTGCGCTTCTGGGCCGGACCGATGACGGCTCTGGTGCTGGCCGTCAGCTGCGTGGTGGTGCTGGGCTACCTGCATGGTACACCGCTGCTGTATGGCGGCACCGTCATTCCGGTTGCGCTGCCCACGGCGGCGGCGTTTATCCTGATGGGAAGCAGCATCATAGCAGCGATCGGGGCGGAGTGCTGGCCGCTGAGGGGCTGGCAGGGAGACAGCACCCGCGCGGTGCTGCTGCGCTGGTTTCTGCCGGCCGTGGTGCTGGTGGCGCTGGCGGAGGGCCTGCTGCGCACGCACTTCCTCACGGGCTGGACGCTGAATCCAGCGCTGGCCTCGGCGCTGTCCACGCTGCTGTACATCCTGATCATCAGCGCTGTGATCTCGCAGGTGGCACGGCTGGTGGGAAGGCGCATTGACCGTGCAGAGAGCGAGCGCAACGCGGCGCAGGCAGCCCTGGAGGCGCTGAACCGCGAGCTGGAGCAGCGGATCGCCGAGCGCACCCGGGAGCTGAGTGCGAAGAACCAGCAGATGGAGGAGGAGCTGACGATGGCGCGGGAGCTGCAACTGGCGCTGCTGCCGGACCATTTTCCAAGCGTGCCGCAGTCGGCGCCTGTCGCGGAAAGCGCCCTGAAGTTCTTTTCCGTGTATCAGCCAGCCGGAAAGGTGAGCGGTGATTTTTTCAGCGTCTTTCCTGTTTCAGAAACCGGCGTGGGAATCTTCATCTGCGATGTGATGGGGCACGGTGTGCGGGCCGCGCTGGTGACGAGCATGATGCGGGCGCTGCTGGAGCAGCACAGCGGCTCCGATATGGACCCTGGCCGCCTGATGACCCAGATCAACCATGGGCTGCATTCCATCCTGAAGCAGGCGGGCACGACGATGTATGCCACGGGGGTGATGGTCATCGCCGATGCGGCGAAGGGGGAGTTTCAGTACGCCATCGCCGGGCATCCCTCGCCGCTGCATCTCAAGCGGCATGAAGGCCGGACGACGTTTCTGGAACTCCACGGCAGAGCAGGCGCTCTGGGGCTTTTCTCCGATGTGGTCTTTACGACCACCCGCGCGACGATGGCTCCCGGAGATCTCCTCATGCTGTACACCGACGGACTGTTTGAGGTCGAGAATGAGGAGGGCAATCTTTTCAGCCAGGAGGACCTCTTCAAAGCTGTGGATGAACGCCTCCATTTCCCAACGGGCGAGCTCTTCCAGTCCGTGCTGGCCGAAGTCCATGGCTACTCCCAGCGCAGTGACTTCGATGATGATGTGTGCATCCTGGGCATCGAAATGGCGTGTGTGCTCGGCGCTGAAAAAAGAGAAAGCGGGCTGGAGGGCGAGAAGCAGAACCAGAAGGCACCGCTGGATGAAGAAGCGGTGCCTGAGCCGGTCTGAGGGGGGGCTCCTGCCGCTGTGTGGCAGCGACGGACGTGAGCTGATGCGAAAATGAGAGCCGGGCTATTTCTTTGGGCCGGACTCTTTCTCCTCTGCAAAGCGCTTCATGTCGATGAGTTCGAAGGTGTTCATCTTGTCGAAGGTGGGGGCGTAGATGCGCCAGAGCTGCTTGCTGGTGCCGGCGATGGTGACCACGGCCATGTCGAGGTCATTGCCCCAGAAGACGGAGTAGAGGATGTGGTGCGGGCCTTCCTCCGTCTGCAGGCACATGCGGGTGAACATGCCCTGGTTCTTTTCTTCGCAGGTTTCGAGCACATGCACGTCCGGGCTGGTTTGCTTGGACTTGATGAAGTCGAGGATGAAATCTTTGGGAGATTGTCCCGTGGCCTCTTTGACGCCGATGAAGGCCTGGATGCGGACGCCTGTGGTGTAGTGGCCTTTTGAGCTGTCCTCACGGGACAGCGTCCACGTGTAGGCGGGGCCTTTTTGGGACTGCGAGTAGAACCAGTCCTTGGGCTTCTGGATCTTGCCGCCCAGGGGCTCCAGAATCTGGGTGACATATTCGGTGGGTGTGGACGGCAGCTTTTCCACGACGGTGCCGGGAGGGTCCGGCCAGACGATGGCAAGGATGCCTTCGGGAACCACGACTCTTTCCTTCGTTTCTTTGATGGCGTCCTTCCATTCCTGAGGGATGGGCATGCCTGCGTTTGCTTCTTCTTTGCTGGCTGGCAGGCCTCCGGCGATCTTGCCACGGATGGCCATGGCAAAGGGGCCGCCATAAACCTCCAGAGCGGGTATGGCCTCCAGCCTCTTTTGGAGCCCGGGGAGGTTCAGTTCCTTGTTCTGGGCCGCACTGGGAATGAACCAAAACCTGCACTGCCCGCCGGGTTTGGCAGCGAGGACGACCACGAGATTGGCGGGTGTGGTGGACTTGGCCAGGAAACTCTGGCATTCGGCGACGATCTTCTTGTAGTAGCTCCCGAGGTCATTCACGGAGGGCACACGCTGCCTGAGGACTTCATCGACTTGATAGAGCACGAGGTTCTCGGGTTCGAAGCCTTCCGCAGGAAATGCGGCGGATTCCAGTGCCATGGCCAGAGAGAGGAGGAGAGGGGCTATGCGGCGCATGCATCAGCATCACTTGGGCGTGTGGCGGGGGCAAGGTTAAAGAGGGGAATTAAGGAAGGTGCTGGGGACGTGGGGGCGGGGCTCGGTGCAGGCGCTGCTGGTACCTGGCGTGGTGTGGCGGGGTGCTGGGTTTGCTTCCACGGCTTTGGCGTGGGGAGCCCAGGGCTTGCTCGTGCCTCACTGCGCCCTGGGCTGGATACGACGCCCCTTTGGGGCTGGAGCGAGTTCCTTTTGAGATGAGGTCTGAGGGAAGCGTGTGATCAGCACATGAAAAATGAGGGCGTGGATGACGCCCCCACTTTGAAACCAAGCCTTGACCTTGCGAGGGCGGTTACTCGCCCGGCATCTTTTCGGTGGGCCAGGTCTCCACCCAGGGCAGGCCGTAGGCGTTGAGGTCCTTCATGAAGGGATCGGGATTGAGCTGCTCGACATTCCAGACGCCGGGCTGGCGGTATTCGGCGGGATTGGTGAGGAGCTGGCGGGCGGCGATCATGGCAGGGACGCCGGTGGTGTAGCTGACGCCCTGGCTGTTGGTCTCCTTGTAGCAGTCCTGGTGGTCGCAGATGTTGTAAACGTAGTAGCGCAGGGGCTTGCCGTCCTTGCCGGTGCCTTCGATCCAGTTGCCGATGCAGGTCTTGCCCTTGGTGTCGGGGCCGAGGGTGCCGGGCTCTGGGAGGAGGGTCTTGAGGAACTCGATGGGGATGATGTCGACGCCCTTGTGCTTGACGGGATGGATGCCGGTCATGCCGACGTTTACGAGCACTTCCATGTGCTTGATGTAGGCGTCGCCAAAGGTCATCCAGAAGCGAGCGCGGCGCATGGGGATGTGTTTGGTGAGGGACTCCAGCTCCTCGTGGTAGAGGCAGTAGATGTTCTTTGGCCCGATGCCGTCGGGGAAGGAGAAGCTGCGCTTGATTTCAAGTGGCTTGGTTTCCACCCACTGGTCGTTTTCCCAGTAGCGGCCGTTGGCGGTGACTTCGCGGAGGTTGATCTCGGGATTGAAATTGGTGGCGAAGGCCTTGCCGTGGTCGCCGGCGTTGCAGTCGATGATGTCGAGGGTGTCGATCTTGGAGAAGTGGTGCTTGAGGGCGTAGGCGGTGTAAACATTGGTCACGCCGGGGTCAAAGCCGCAGCCGAGGAGGGCGGTGAGGCCGGCCTGCTTGAAGCGCTCCTGGTAGGCCCACTGCCAGTGATATTCGAATTTGGCGACGTCGCGCGGCTCGTAGTTGGCGGTGTCGATGTAGTGCACGCCGGCCTCGAGGCAGGCGTCCATGATGGTGAGGTCCTGGTAGGGCAGGGCGACATTGATGACGACCTCGGGCTTGAAGCTTTTGAGCAGCTTGACGAGCTCGGGCACATTGTCGGCGTCCACAGCGGCGGTCTGGATGGGGCGCTTGAGCTCTGCGGCGATGCTGTCGCACTTGGACTTGGTGCGGCTGGCGAGCATGATCTCGCCGAAGACGTCGGGCTGCTGGGCGCATTTATGGACAACAACGCGGCCAACGCCGCCGGCACCGATGATGAGGACTCTGTGGGACATGTGGGGTGGGAAAATGGGGGGAAATGACGAACGAGCGCCAGAAATGGCGGGAGGGCGAGTGTAGCAGGCGTGGGGGGAATGCAAGCGACGGAAATGGCGGGGGATCACATGATCTCCGTGCCTTGCTGAAGCCGAATGCCAATCACAGCTTCACTGGCGGTGTGTCTCCCTCATGCTTCGGGGGCTGAGCTGCCAGAAGATTGGTGAGGAGTGCGCTGGAGGAGGCGGGCATGAGGGTGACGGCGGCTTTGCCAGTGATGATTTTCTGGGCCTCAAGGACATCGAAGACGGCCTGGGAGACGTCGGGGTCTGTGGAGATGTCGCGGAGGGCGTCGCCGACGATCTGGGGACGGACGGCGGCTGCTTTGGCGAGCTCGATGGCGGCGGTTTTTTCGGCGGTGCTGGTGATGATGCTGACCTGGTTGGCGCCATCCTGCTTGATGGCGGAGGTGACCTGACGGAGGCGGTTGACGACCTTGCTTTCGATCTGCTTGATCATCTTGGCATCGCGGAAGTGGACCTTGCGGATGTAAACGCTGCCGAGCTTGAAGCCCCACTCGTGGGACTTTGGGGTGACCTCGCTGCGCACGGTGTCGCTCATCACGTGGCGGTTTACGAGCATGTCTGCGAGCGGCATGTTGCTGAGGCAGCGGACGGTGGAGTTGCTGACGCTGGCGGAGAGGGAGCCGGCGGGGTCGGTGTTTTTGAAGAGGAAGGCGACGGGGTCGCTGACAAACATTTCATACCAGATGCCAATGCCCATGGGGGCGCCCTCCTCGGAGTTGACGGGCTGGCTGCGCAGGTAGGTCTGGTCCAGACGGAGATCGACGACCTGGCACTGGCCGAGCCAGTTGACCAGAAAGGCGGCGGGGCCGAGCCTGGCGGGCAGGAAGTGGAGGCCGGCCTCATCGATGGTGCCGATGACCTTGCCAAAGAGGATGTAAACATTGCTGCGGCGCTCCTGAACGATGGCGTAGAGCCCGGCGATGCGGCCGAGGTAGAGCAGGAGGGGGACGGCGATGCTGCAGCCGATGAAGGTGATGGCTGCGGCGAGGAAGAAGTGGGAGAGTGCGTCCATAAAAAAGTTCCTAGTTCCTGGTTCTTTGTTTCTGGTTCAGTCCTTGTGGGTTTCAAGGAAGACCTGGCCGGCTTTGTCGAAGAGGGCGAGGCGGACATTGCGCACGTAGGAGCGCAGGGCGGCGGTGCCGCGGGATTTAAGATCGAGGAGCTGGGAGGCGAGGCGTTTCAGGGGCTCGACTTCGGCCTGGGCCTTGAGGGTTTCGATTTCGACGGCCCGCTGAGACTGGACGATCTTCTGGTCTGCACTGGCCTGGGCAAGGCTGATGTCCGAGGAGACTTGGTTGTAGGCGGTGTTGATGGCGGCGAGGGCGGACTCGACTTCATGCGGCGGGTCGATGCCGGTGATGAGGGAGGCATCGAGCTGAATGCCGTAGCGAGCGGAGGAGCTCTGGCATTCACGGTCCATGTGCTCGTTGAGGTCGCGCAGGTTTTTGCGGATGTCGTTGATGGAGATGCCGATGGTGGAGGCGGCACCGGAGCCGGAGTCTGCGGCAGCGGTGCCGGCAGGCGCCTCAAAGGTGGCGATGCGCTCGCGCAGGACGCTGACGAAGTAGCCCATGACATGGGCGTAGGCGTTCTTCACGCCAAAGATAAAGGCGTAGAGATTGCGCTCGGAGACGCGGAAGCGGAGCTGGCCGTTGAGGCCGACATTGAGCTGGTCCTTGGTGACGGCTTCAAGAATGCTGCCGGAGCTGTTGGCGGAGGGATCATCCGGATCCCAGGCCATGTTGACGGTGCTGGTGGCGATGTCCACCTTGTAGACCTTTTCCCAGGGCCATTTGAAATAGGGGCCGCCTGGGGGGATGACGCGCACCTGGGGGTAGTCGTAGCGGACTTTTTGCTCCGGGGTAAGGGCGTCGGAAATGGCGTCGTCATTGGTGCTAAGGTCATGCACGCGCTGAGCACGTCCGAAGCTGGTCTTCACGGCCCGCTCGTTTTGATTCACCGTGTAGAAGCCAGCGATGAGGTAACGCATCAGAAACCACACAAGGAACCCAACGAAACAGCCAAAGGCAGTGGACATAGGACAAGGATGTTGCTGCGGGGAGACTCAGGGGGAATGGCGCGGATGCCAACTACAAAGGCGGGGAGGGCTTTGGAATGGATGCCGGGGTGCGTGGGGCTCTTTCGTGCTTGACCCCGGCAGGGGTGAGCGGCTACTGCGGAGGCCTGCCATGAACAAAGCCTGCCTGACCCTCCTGCTTACCGGCGCCCTGTCCCTGATGAGCTGCGCCACGTCCTCGAAGCCGCAACGCCAGCCTGCGGCGGGTGGCGAGATGATCTCATTTCCGAGCCAGCGCATCTCGTTCTTCCTGCCGGACGGATGGAAGACGATGCCGAAAACCAAAGGGCCCGGCCGCCTGATGGGGGCTGCGCGTGAGAACGACGGAGGCCAGGCGGGAGGCATGGTCTTTGGCCTGATCTCGGTGCCTGAGACGAGCTTTCAGAGCGTGACGGACAAGCGGCTTTTCAAGACGCTGCAAAACTCGTGGAGCCGGAAGGGCTTTACCAAATTCGGCAAGCCGCAGGTGGTCAGGGTGGGCGGGCGCGAGGCGCTGCGGTTTGAGGCGCAGAAGCCTGAGGCCAGCCAATCGCTGCTGAACTACACCTTCATCCACCAGGGGCAGATGACCGGGCTGCTGTTTTCCTACTACGGCATGCCGGTGACGAAGGGGCCAGCGGTGCAGCGCATCGTGGACTCCTTTTCGATCGCTCAGTGAGGCTGAAATAGCCGCAGAGGCACCGGCGGGACATGTCATGCGTCATGCCTGGTGCCCGCCGACCCAATGCCGGGTGACGCGGCGAGCCTGATCTGCGGAAGTGAATTTTGCGACTGGCTGGAAACAAAAAGGCACTGAGATTTTGGTCTCAGTGCCGAATTTGTCAGGGCGATGTGCAGGAGGTCAGACGGTCCTGCGCTTGCGCTTGATATTGAGGTGGATGGTGGCGCGCTGGATGGCGGCCATGGCTGCAGCCACTTCTTCCTGATGCTCGCCGGGCTTGAGGTCTTCGAGGGTTTTCTTGGCGCGTGCGATGGCTTCTTCTGCCGCCTTTTCATCGATTTTTTCGGAATCGATGGCTGAGTCGGTGAGGATGCGGGTGACGGAGCCTGTGACTTCGACGAGACCGTCGCCGACGGCCAGTTCGGTGGTTTTGCCACCTTTGGTGATGCGCAGCTCACCGGGGACCAGGGTGGTCACGAGGTTGCTGTGCGCAGGGAGGACACCCATTTCACCCTCGTAACCCGGCAGCACGACGGTATCGACCTCATCAGAGAAGATGCGGGCTTCGGGGGTGACGATTTCCAATTTGAGAGGCATGGGCGAGTGCGGGGGAGATTTATGATTTACGATTTATGATTTACGATTTGCCAGTGGCACCGCGATTTATGGTTTGGAAATCATAAATCAAAAATCGTAAATCATAAATGAAGCGCAGCGATTAGTCCTTCTTCACGCTGTCGATGCCGCCCTTCATGTAGAAGTTGGCCTCGGGGACGCTGTCGTGCTTGCCGTCAAGAATTTCGGCGAAGCCCTTGATGGTGTCTGCGACCTTGACGTATTCGCCCTTGGTGCCGGTGAAGATTTCTGCGACGTGGAAGGGCTGGGAGAGGAAGCGCTGAAGCTTACGTGCACGGAACACGGTGAGCTTGTCTTCTTCGCTGAGCTCGTCCATGCCCAGGATGGCGATGATGTCCTGAAGGTCTTTGTAGCGCTGAAGGACGCGCTGCACGCCGCGGGCGACACGGTAGTGCTCTTCGCCGACGATTTCGGGGGCGAGGGCCTTGGAAACGGAGGCGAGAGGATCCACAGCGGGATAGATGCCCAGCTCGGCGAGTGAACGCTCAAGCACGACGGTGGAGTCAAGGTGGGCGAAGGTGTTGGCCGGGGCAGGGTCGGTCAAGTCGTCAGCAGGGACGTAAACGGCCTGGAAGGAGGTGATGGAACCGGTCTTGGTGGAGGTGATTCGCTCCTGCATCTGACCCATTTCAGCGGCGAGGGTGGGCTGATAACCCACGGCGGAAGGCGTACGTCCAAGGAGAGCGGACACTTCGGAACCGGCCTGGGAGAAACGGAAGACGTTGTCCACGAAGAAGAGCACGTCCTGGTTCTTTTCATCGCGGAAATACTCGGCCATGGAGAGGGCGGAGAGAGCGACGCGGAGACGGGCTCCTGGGGGCTCGTTCATCTGGCCGTAAACAAGGGCCACCTTGGAACCGGGCTCGCTGATGTAGCCGCCCTGGTCGTTCTTGACGATGTCGTGGCCGTTCTTCTTCACCTTGATAACGTCGGACTCGATCATTTCATGGTAAAGGTCGTTACCTTCACGGGTACGCTCACCCACGCCGGCGAACACGGAGTAACCACCGTGGCCTTTGGCGATGTTGTTGATGAGCTCCATGATGACGACGGTCTTGCCGACGCCAGCACCACCGAAGGCGCCGACTTTACCACCCTTGGTGAAGGGGCAGATAAGGTCGATGACCTTGATGCCTGTTTCGAGGATCTGAGCGGAAGGATTCTGGTCGACGAGGGCAGGGGCGGCGCGGTGAATGGCGTAGCGCTTTGCTGTCGCAGGGGAGGGCTGGTCATCGCAAGCGTCGCCGGTGACATTGAAGATACGGCCGAGAACTTCTTCGCCGACGGGGACGGTGATGGGGCCGCCGGTGTCGGTGACGTCCATGCCGCGCTTGAGGCCTTCGGTGGAAATCATCGCAATGGAGCGCACCCAGCCATCACCGAGATGCTGCTGCACTTCGCAGGTGAGGCGTGCGGCCTTGCCACCCTGCTCGAAGTTGATTTCGAGGGCGTTGTAGATGGCGGGCAGCTTGCCGGAGGCGGAGAAATCCACGTCCACCACGGGACCGATGACTTGAACGATTTTGCCGATGTTGCTCATATGAAGTGAAAAGGGGTAAGTAAAAAGTTAAAAGGGCCTGCTTTATTCAAGAGCCATCTTGGCGGTGGTGATTTCGAGGAGTTCGTTGGTGATCGCGGCCTGGCGGAGCTTGTTGTATTCAAGGCTGAGGTCCTTGATCATCTGCTTGGCGTTGTCGGTGGCGTTCTTCATGGCGACCATCCGGCTGGAGTGCTCGGAGGCGCGGGATTCGAGCACCATCTGGTAGATGGTGTCGTTGACATACTGCGGGAGAACGGTCTCAAAGACGACTGCGGCGCTGGGCTCAAACTTGTACTCAAGGGAGTCAGCGGCAGCCGGGGTGATCTCATGACCGAAGTCACGCTTGCCACCAAGAGTCACCGGATTGACGGGCAGAAGCTGCTCGACCGAGGGAAGAACGGTGACGGTGTTGATGAAGTTGTTGAAGACCACGAGCACTTTCTTGTACTCACCCGTGCGGTACTTTTCCTGGATGAAGCGGCTGACGGAGCGGACTTCGGCGAACTTGGCGGGGTCTTTGATGGGGAAGTCAGCGACGAGGGTGCGGCGCAGGCGGTTGATGGCCTGGACTGCCTTCTTGCCGACGGTGACGTATTCGACTTCGCCTTCGATCTGAGTGGTGACGAGCTTCTTGAACAGGTTGGTGTTCAAGGCGCCGCAGAGGCCTTTGTCCGAAGCGATGAGGAGGACGAGGGTCTTGTCTCCCTTGCCTTCGGAGAAGAAGGGGTGGATGCCCTCTTCAGCGTGCTCCTTGAGGTTCACCAGGATCTTGTTGAGCATCTCGGCGTAGGCACGGCCATGGCTGGCCTGGTCCTGCGCCTTTTTCATCTTCGCAGCCGCGACGAGCTGCATGGCCTTGGTGATCTGGGCCGTGTTTTTGACCGATTTGATTCGGCGTCTGATGTCGCGGGTGGAGGGCATCTTTTAAAGGATGAAGGATGAAAAACTAGAAACTAAAACAGCTTACTTCCAGGAGGCTTTGAAGTCGTCGAGGGCGGATTTGAGGCCGGCTTCGACATTGTCGAGGGTCTTCTCGTTGGCGAGCTGGTCCATGAGCTCGCTCTTGCGGGTGCTGAGGTACTCCTCGAGCTTGGCCTGGAATTCCTTCACGCGGTCCACGGCGACGGAGTCAAAGTAGCCCTTCTGCATGGCGTAGAGAGTGCTGACCATGATGGGCAGGCTCTTCGGCTGATACTGCTGCTGCTTGAAGAGTTCCACGATGCGAGCACCGCGATCGAGCTTGGCCTTGGTGCTGGCGTCGAGGTCGGAACCGAACTGGGCGAAAGCGGCGAGTTCGCGGAACTGGGCGAGGTCGAGCTTGGTGGTGCCGGAGACCTTCTTGATGGCCTTGGTCTGAGCGGCGGAACCCACGCGGGACACGGAGAGACCGACGGAGATGGCAGGACGGATGCCCTGGTAGAAGAGGTCGGTTTCGAGGAAGATCTGACCGTCGGTGATGGAGATCACGTTGGTCGGAATGTAAGCGGACACGTCGCCAGCCTGGGTCTCGATGATGGGCAGGGCGGTCATGGAACCACCGCCGTAGTTTTCGGACACGCGGCAGGAGCGCTCAAGCAGACGGGAGTGGAGATAGAACACGTCACCCGGATAAGCTTCACGGCCGGAAGGACGCTTCAGGATGAGGGAAACCTGACGGTAGGCGACGGCCTGCTTGGAAAGGTCATCATAGACGATGAGGACGTCCTGGCCCTGGTCCATGAACCACTCGCCGATGGCGGCGCCGGCGTAGGGGGCGAGGTACTGGTTCACCGCAGAGTCAGAAGCGGAAGCGCTGACGATGGTGGTGTATTCCATGGCACCGGCGTCTTCGAGGGTCTTGACGACGCGGGCAATGTTGGACTGCTTCTGGCCGATGGCGACGTAGATGCAGTAGAGGGGCTTGTGGCCCTTAAGCTTGCCCTGTTCGGCAGCCTTGTTCTGCTGAGCCTGGGAGATGATGGCGTCAACGGCGATGGTGGTCTTGCCGGTTGAGCGGTCACCGATGATCAGCTCGCGCTGACCGCGGCCGATGGGGATCATGGCGTCGATGCTCATGATGCCGGTCTGCACAGGGACGGACACGGACTTACGGGCAATGATGCCAGGAGCAAGCTTTTCGACGGGGTACTGGGTTTCGCCCTTGATGTCGCCTTTGCCGTCGATGGCCTGACCGAGGGCGTTCACGACGCGACCAAGGAGGCTCTTGCCGACCGGCACGGAGAGGAGACGGCCAGTGGTCTTGACTTCATCGCCAGCCTTGATGTTTTCGCCAGAGCCGAGAAGCACGCAACCGACTTCGGTTTCTTCGAGGTTGAGGGCCAGACCGTAAACGCCGCCGGGGAACTCGATCATTTCGTTGAGCATGACATCGCTCAAGCCTTCAATCTTGGCTGCGCCGTCACCGATTTCACGTACGATGCCCACATTGGACTTCGTGACGGCGGTCTTGAGGCCGGCGATTTGGGATTCGATCTCCTGGAGGATGTTGCTCATGGTATTGCGGGTTTGAAAAAGCTGAGAGAGGGGCGGGAAGAATTAGGCGGAAAGGGAGTCTGAGAGGGCTTTGAGACGGGCTTTGACACTGCCATCCCAAACGTCGGAACCGACTTTCACGCGGATGCCGCCGAGCAGTTCTGGATTGACACTGAACTCGAGGGTGAGCGGGCGGCCATACTTCTTGGAGAGGCTGGCCTGGAGCTCTGACTGAGTGGCAGGGGCGAGGGCGGTGGCGCTTTCCACTGCGGCGCGCTGACGGTCCACTTCGTTGGCCACGAGGCGGGCAAAGGCGTCGAGGATGCCGATGTAGCCACGGGGCTTGCTGCTGGCGACGGTGCTGACCACCTTGCGCACACTGGCGTCATCAAGCTTTCCGTTGGCGATGCAGGCGCGGAAAAGCTGGCGAGAGGTGCGGCGGGCTTCCTTGGTGATCTTCATGGTGGCGCGGCGGCGGGAAAATTAAGCGGAGACCTGGGCAGCGGTTTCCTGGTTGATGCGGGTCTGGTCGTCGGTGTTGAGGACCTTGCCGGTGACGCGGCTGGTGGCGTCGGAGACCATGCGGCCGAATTCGCGCTTCAGCTGGGACATGAGCTGCTCCTGCTCAAGCTGGGCGGCTTCACGGGCCTTGGCAATGATGGTGTTGGCGGAAGAGACGGCCTCCTGCTGGCGGCGCTCCTGGATGAGCTTGGCGGCGTCGTCGGCTTCTTTCACGAGGCGGGCTGCGTCAGCCTCCGCCTTGTCGAGAATGGCCTGGGAATTCTGCTTGGCCTCAGCGGCGTCGCGGGCGATTTTTTCGAGCTTGGCTTCACCGTCGGCGATGCGCTGGCGGCGCTGCTCAAGCATGGCCAGAATAGGACCGAAAGCGTACTTCTTCAGGATGCTATAGACCGCGATGAAAATGATGACTTGGGCGAAGAACTTGCCCCAGGCGAGTCCGAAGTCGCCTGCGATTTGATATGCGATGCCTTTGATCTGGTCCATAGCCGAGTTTGAAGAGAAAAGGAGAGGAAGAGTTGACTAGCTGCGGCGGGCTGGGACACAGCCCGCCGCGAAATTCAGGGCTTACTTGCCAAGAATGAAGGACAGAATGCCGAGACCTTCTGCGAGGGCCATGGCGATAATGCCGAGGGTCAGGATGTTGCCGAAAGCGCCGGGGTTGCGACCGACGGCTTCCACAGCCTTGGAGCCGATGAGGCCCACGCCGATGGCGGCGCTGCCTGCACCGATACCGGTGGCGATAGAGCCGGAGACGCCAGCGGCGACTGCGGGTCCGTGAGCGGCGGCCTGCTCGGCCATAGAGATGAGTTCCATTGTCATAGTGTTATGCGAGTATGTGGTTTGTTGTGTCGCCAGCGTCCACGCGTTGCGCATGGTCCCGCGGGCAAAGTCAGAGATTAGTGGTGCGCCTCCTCATGACCGTGTTCTTCGTCATGAGCGGTGGAGAGCTGGATGTAAACGGTGCTCAGGAGGGTGAACACGATGGCCTGAAGCAGGCCGACCAGCAGCTCCATGAAATAGAAGGGGAAGGGGGCGAGGACGCTGCCGATGAAGCCGCCCATGCCGCTCATGGTGTGAAGCACGTTTTCACCGGCGATGATGTTGCCGTAGAGACGGAAGGAGAGGGTGATGGGGCGGAAGACGATCGAGAAGATTTCGATGACGCCGACGAAGAGGAACACTGCAGCCACTGCCATGCCCATGATGCCTTTGAGGCCGCCCTTGGGGCCGAAGGTGTGGACGATGAAGCCCCAGACGCCGACTTCCTTGATGGTGATGTAGAGCCAGACGATGAACATGGCTGCTGCAAGGCCGAAGGCGGCATTGAGGTCAGTCGTTGGCGGACGAAGCAGTGCGAAATGGACTTCCTTGACGCTGAGGGTGCCGGTGCCTTCGCCCCAGCCGATGGTGCCGACGCCTGGAAGGAGGCCGAACCAGTTGGAGACCAAGATGTAGATGAAAACGGTGGCGAGGAGGGGGAAGACCTTGGGGGCAAGCTTTGCGCCTACGATGCCTTCGACCTGGCCGTAAAGAAACTCGACGATGAATTCGAAGAGGTTCTGAGTCTTGTGCGGGATCAGGGTCATGTTCGTGGTGGCCTTGCGGGCGAACCAGAGGAGCAGGACGGTGATGATGGCCGCTACAAAAAGAGAAGTGGTGATGAAGCTGAGGTTACTCTCTTGGAAGAACTCCGACGCATAGCTGGGCACATTCGCGAGCAGCGGCGAGAAGGAGGTTGAAGGGAGAAACGTGGGCAACATGGGGGTAGGGGCTACCGGGGAGGGTCGGTGTAGGGTCTCGCCGGGATGGCGGGCAGTTTTTTTAGCCACATGAAAGGTGGGTGGCAAGCCCTATTTGTGAAAAATTTCACAAAGTCGGCGTTTGAGGCCTTGGGATGCGGCTGGATTTGCTGCTTTGAAAGGGGGAGATCTTGAAATTTGCGGAGGAGAGAGTGTGTTTTTGCAGGGATTGCAGGTGCTGAAGGCGTGGCTGTGGGCCGATGGGGGCCCCAGGGCTGGAGTCGCAAAATCTGGTTTTCTTGCGGTGGGGGAGAATGGCTTATTTGCCTATGTGTAGCCTGGGGTGAGACGGTAGGGACCAATGCTGCGGTGCAGGGTGTTTTTTGCCCGCTCATGCGCTTCCGGGCCGAATATCTGAGGGCAAGATCTCGACAGCGCTTCTGGCTCGTGCAAGCTTTTCGCCGATGTCTTCCCACTCATTCGCTGTGTTGTTTGTCCTTTCGCTTTTGGCTGTGCCTGCAGGTGCGGCGGGGAAGTCCAGGCCCAAGATGATTTCAGCAGAGGGCAAGCCGAACGTCCTTTTCATCATTGCAGATGATCTGCGTGACTACGCAGCCTGGATGGGCGGGCACCCGCAGTCGGTGACTCCGAACATGGACCGGCTGGCGAAAATGGGCATGCGCTTTACGAATGCACACTGCAACTACGCGCTGTGCAATCCCTCGCGCACGGCATTGCTCACGGGCATGCTGCCGTCATCGAGCGGGGTGTACGGGAATGAGCAGGACTGGAGGCGCAGTGTGAAGATCTCTGGCAAGCCGACGCTGCCGGAGCATTTCAAGGCGCAGGGATACACGACGGCTGCGGCGGGGAAAATTTTCCATGCGAACCATGGCGGGCCGGAGGGGCGACTGGCTGGCTGGCACGGAGGGCGGCGCGGCTTTGAGCAGGACTCGGCGTGGGATTTGCGCTTTCCACAGCCGGGGGTGCAGATTCCGGACCTGCCGGTGCATACAGGGCAGAATTTCAACGGGCTGAACATCTGGCACTGGGACTGGGGTGGCATCTCAGTGCCTGAGGAGAAGACGGATGACGGTCAGGTGGCGGCGTTTGCGGCAGAGTTTCTGCTGCAGAAGCAGAAGAAGCCGTTTTTTCTGGCGCTGGGGCTCTACCGGCCGCACTCGCCCTGGTATGTGCCGCAGAAGTACTTTGATGCGCTGCCGCTGGAGTCGATCAAGCTGCCGGAGGTGAAGGCGGATGATCTGGATGATGTGCCTGCGAGTGCGAAAACGCAGCTCAAGGAGGGGTATCACCAGCGAATCCTGGAAAAGAACCTCTGGAAGGATGCGGTGCGTGCCTACCTGGCCAATGTGGCGTTTTGCGACGCCATGCTGGGGCGCATTCTGGAGGCGGTGGAACAAGGGCCGAATGCGAAGAACACGATCATCGTTTTCACGTCTGACCACGGCTGGTATCTCGGGGAAAAGCAGATGTGGCACAAGGGCAAGCTGTGGGAGGAGGCGACGCGAGTGCCGCTTTCAATTTATGCGCCGGGTGTGACGCAGGCGGACAGCCTTTCGGGGCAGCCGGCGTCGCTGACAGACCTCTATCCCACGCTGTGTGAACTGGCCGGGCTGCCACGGCCCGAGCACCTGGACGGCAGCAGCCTGAAACCTCTGCTGCTGGACCCGGCTGCCAAAAGCAAGGGGCCCGCCATCACCTGCATGGGCGGCGGCAAAAATGCCGGGTATGCCGCGCGTGACGAGCGGTGGCGCTACATCCGCTACGCGGACGGCAGCGAGGAGCTGTATGATCACGAGAGCGACCCGAAAGAGTGGACGAACCTGGCGGCGAGGCCGGAGCATGCGGCGGTGAAGACCCGGCTGGCGGAATTTTTCCCGCAGGACTTCAAGAGCGCGGTGCGGCCTGCTGCTGAAATGAGCGGTGCAGCGAGCCCCTCGGGCTCGGTCGATCTGAAGCTGAACATCGGGGATGAGCTGAGTGCTGGCGAGGCACCGAAGCTGAAGGGCAGGGGTGTTTTTATCGACGCTGTGGTGGAGTTTGATCCGCTGGCGGACCAGGACAGCACGCTGCTGGCGCAGGGGGATGAAGAGTCCGGGTATGTGCTGCATCTGGTGGCTTCGCAGCCGACATTGACTGTGTTTGCGAACGGCAAGAGCACTGCGATCAGCAGTGCGGCGCTGGAGAAAGGCCGTGTGAACATCCGGGCGCAGATCGACACTGGGGGCGTTATCACGCTGGCTGTGCCGGGACACAGCGAGGTGCTGGGGGTGGCGCCGTTTGAGCAGGGATTTCCGCAGGAACCGAAGACGGGCCTGTGCGCCGGGCAGAGTTTTGGGATTTTGAAGCCTGCGAAATACCCGAACAGCACGCCGTTTGACGGTGTGGTGCACCGTCTGAAGCTGACCGTGCTGCCGCCGCATGCGGTGCCAGCGCCCACGGCGGCGGCTGAGAAGAAGCCCTGAGCGGGCGAAGGGCCACATTCACAGATTCCGCGCATCTTTCGTGCTGGCCAGAGAGAATAAGTGGATTAAAGCTACCCATTCCTCCCAACCACCCCCTTCATGCGAGCACGCATCATCAAAGACTTCCGCTTCGAGGCCGCCCAGACGCTGCCTAACCTCCCTGGCGACCACAAGTGCACCAAGATGCACGGTCATTCCTTCAAGCTGGAAATCGCAATCGAGGGCGAGGTGGATCCGAAGATCGGCTGGGTGTATGACCATGCGGAAATCTCCAGAGCGATGAAGCCGCTCATGGACCAGCTGGACCACTCCTACCTCAACGAGATCGAAGGGCTGGAGAATCCCACGATTGAGTACATGGCGGCGTGGCTGTGGAAGAAGCTGGCTCCGCAGCTGCCGGGCCTGTGTGAGATCGTGATCCACGAAACACCCAACGCACGCTGCGTGTTTCGTGGCGAGTTTTGAGCCGGCCGGGCTCAGGCCGCCGCGTGGACACGGCGACGGCGGAGTGCCAGCAATGCGAGGCCGAGACCGCCCAGCAGGGTGCGTGAAGGCTCTGGCACGGCATCCACATGCAGCGAGAGAGAAGTGGCGCCGATGGTGAACTGCCCGGCAAAACCGAGCGGTGTGGAGCCGAAGGCGAGGTTTGAGAGCGAAAGACCGGAGACGGAGCTGTAGTTCATCAGGGTGTAGTCTGAGCCGCTGGCAAGGCTGCCGGTGTTCAGGATGTCAAAGATGGTGG
Organism: Prosthecobacter fluviatilis; assembly: GCF_042655725.1. GTDB lineage: Bacteria > Verrucomicrobiota > Verrucomicrobiia > Verrucomicrobiales > Verrucomicrobiaceae > Prosthecobacter > Prosthecobacter fluviatilis. The sequence continues at coordinate 254,837 of NZ_JBHSMQ010000008.1, read as the reverse complement.
TGCCGCCGCCGGTGAAGCTCAGGGCACCGCCGATGTTGAGGAGGTCTGAGGTGGTGCCGAGCTCGAAGGCGAAGCGGGAGCCGTCCACGATGCTGAGGTTTCCATCAATGTTCAAGGTGCCGGGACTGAGGCCGGGGGCGATGGTGCCGCCGCTGGCGACAGAGACATTGCCTGCGATGTCGCCGGTTCCTTTCAAGGTGCCGGTGGAGTTGACGATGACGTTGCCGGAGCCGGTGGCGCTGCCCGTGGTGTTGGTGACGCTGAGTGTGCCGCTGACAGTGGTGGTGCCGCTGTAGGTGCTGGCTCCTGAAAGGATGACGTTGCCGGTGGAGATGGAGACGCTGCTGAAATTGGAGAGGGAGCCTGCGTAGCTGAAAGTGTTGCCTGTGCCTGGATTGAATGTGGCGGTGTTGGTGCCGGTGCCGCCGTCGATGTCGCCTGTGATGGAGCCGCCGGTGACTGTGAGGGTGTCGTTGCCAGCGCCAAGATCGACCGCCTGACCGTTGTCTCCGATGACTGAACCTGCATTGTTGAGGGTGTCGTCGCCATCGCCGGTCTGGATGGCTGCGCCAGCGGTTGCTCCTGCTCCACGAATGGTTCCCGTGGCGTTGTTGGTGATGATGTCAGCAAAAGTGCCGATAAACTTGATGCCAAATCCCGCCTTGCCCTGAATGAGGCCGCTGTTGGTCACGGTGGTTGCCGCGATGGCATTGCCGCCATTGCTGTCATCGATCAGAATGCCGTTGCCACCTTTGGTGGGATCACCATTCGGCGCGTCGGCCGACAACGAGCTGCCGATGATCCTGCCGGTGACAGTGTTGGTAATGCTGCCACCGCCGGCAGCGACGCCCTCGGCATTGTTTGTGCCCCGTGCACCGAGGCCCAGAATGTCGCCTGAGTTATTCAGAGTGAGTGTGCCGTCCACATCCACACCGTCACCATCGCCATCCGTCGCGGTGGACAACACGCCGCCCTTGATGGTTGCGCCAAGGGCATTGGTCACGCTGGCTGAAGAGCCAAGATCATCGATGTTGACGCCGGAGCCGTTCACTGCGGAAATGGTGCCCGCATTGTTGTTCACGGTGATGGTGAATCCGGCAAAACCTCCGGTGATGCCATGCCGACCCGAGATGGAGCCGGTGTTGGTCACGGTGACACCCGTGCCGTTTGCCTGGATGCCATCGCTGCCGGAGGGCGTTGCGGTTCCGGTGGGAGTGGCAGAGATGGTTCCTGCATTGATCACCGTGCCATTGGTGCCGGGACGCACGGCATCTTCACCGACAGTGGAAATGATGCCGCCGAGCTGATTGGTCAAACTGTTGGCGGCAGTGGTGATTGCAGCCCAGTCAATCGCCTGACCGCCGGCGCTGACACTGATGGTGCCGCTGTTTGTCAATGTGACAGCGGTGTTGGCCGAATTAACGCGAACTGCATCGGTGCTTACTGAAGTGATGGTTCCCGTGTTTGAGATCGTGAGCACGGAATTGTTCACCGTACTGTCAATGGTGCGGCCAGATCCCGTCTGCTGAATCGTGCCATTGTTGGTCAGTGAGGTTGTGGCACTCATCGTCACCGCCACCGTGCTGCCCCCGAGGGTCAGGGATTTGCCGGAGTCCACTGTGCCGGTCTGCCCGTCAGCGTTCAGTGTTTGCGCGGTGGTGGTGTTTGTGCTGATGACAAAGGTGGCGGCCTGAAGCGCGGGTGCCGAAAAGATGGCGAGTGCTGCCAAGGCTGAGGCGGTGATGTGGCGATGCTGGGGAGTCATGTCTTGAAAGGGGGTAGGGCGGGCGCTTATGCGTGCGCCGGGGGCGGCTGTCGAAAGACGCGGCGTTACGATTTTGCCTTGTGGCAGTCCTGCCACATTTGGGTGGTGAACCCCTGGTGTTTGCCCTCTTCAATCTGGAAAAAATGTAACATGACTTGTCGCCTTGCGACCATGGCTATAGTCCGGGCATGCCTGTCCTCACCGAACGCAAAACGCAGCCGCAGTATGATGTCATTGTCGTGGGTTCCGGGGCCGGTGGGGGCATGGCGGCGATGATCCTGGCGCTCAGCGGAGTGAAGGTGCTCATGATTGAGGCCGGGCGGAATTATGAGCCGGTGAAAGAGACGCCGATGTTTAACACGCCGGAGATGGCACCGCTGCGCGGGACCGCCACGCCGGACCGGCCCTTCGGATTTTATGACGCCACGGTGAACGGTGGCTGGCAGGTGCCGGGAGAGCCCTACACCAACAAGCAGGGGACCGAGGGAGACTTCTGGTGGTGGCGTGCGCGCATGCTGGGCGGGCGCACGAACCACTGGGGGCGCATCTCGCTGCGGTTTGGTGAGTTTGATTTCAAGCCGAAGTCGCGCGACGGGCTGGGTGTGGACTGGCCCATGAGCTATGAGGACATGGCGCCGTGGTATGACCGAGTGGAGCAGCTCATCGGTGTGTATGGAGAGAATGACGGCATCGCGAATGCGCCGAACTCTTCCCCTGGCGTGCTGATGCCGCCGCCGAAACCGCGTGTGGGCGAGCTGCTGGCGAAGAAGGCGGGCAGGAAGCTCGGGGTGCCTGTGGTGGCTGCGCATCGTGCGGTGCTGAGCCAGCCGATGGACTGGAAGAACCTGCCGAAGGTGCTTTTCCCCAACAATCCGAAGGCGCAGGAAATCATCGGCAAGGACATGATGTCGCGCGCGGCGTGCTTCTGGGCGACGAACTGCATCCGTGGCTGCAGCATCCGCGCCAATTTCCAAAGCACGACGGTGCTGCTGCCGCCTGCGCTGGCGACGGGAAACCTGGACATCATCACGGATGCGATGGTTCGCGAAGTGGTGATGGGTGCGGATGGCAAGGCCACGGGGGTGCACTACATCGACAAGGTGACGCGGCGAGATGCGGTGGTGAAGGCGCGCGTGGTCATCCTGGCGGCGAGCACCTGCGAGACCTCGCGCATTTTGCTGAACTCAAAATCGCGCGACAAGGCGGGGCTGGCCAACTCGTCGGGGCAGGTGGGGCGCAATCTGATGGACAGCGTGGGTACGCGCCTGGGGGCGCACATTCCCGCGATGGAGGATCTGCCGCCGATGAACGAGGATGGCGCAGGCGGGCTGCACACCTACGTGCCGTGGTGGCTGGTGCATGAGCATGCCAAGCTGGGCTTTGCACGCGGCTACCACATCGAGATGGGCGGCGGCCGGCAGATGCCGGAGGTGAAGAGCTTTGGCTACCTGGACTCCACGTCGCCCGGAGTCTATGGTCGCAAGCTGAAGGAGGAGGCGCGGCGCTACTACGGGGCGCAGTTTGGCTTCTCGGGACGCGGCGAGATGATTCCGAACAAGGACTGCTACTGCGAGCTGGACCCGAAGGTGGTGGACCAGTGGGGCATCCCTGTGCTGCGCTTTCACTGGAAGTGGAGCGACCATGAGATCAAGCAGGCGGAGCACATGCAGCAGACTTTTGCGGAACTGCTGGAGGGCATGGGTGGGAAGGCGAAGCCGCAGAGCGGGGCTGATGCCATCCAGCGGCCCGGGGAGATCATCCACGAGGTGGGCACGGCCCGCATGGGGGCAAAGGGCGCTGAGAGCGTGACGAACCAGTACTGCCAGACGTGGGATGTGAAGAACCTCTTTCTCATGGACGGCGCCGTGCTGCCCAGCAATCCTGACAAAAACCCGACGCTCACCATCCTTGCCCTGGCCTGGCGCTCCTGCGAGTGGCTGATGGAGGAGATGAAGAGGGGGAACATTTAACCGATTTGCATTATGTCTGAAAGCTCCTCCATTTCCCGCCGCCATGCTCTCAAGGGCCTCCTCGGCGGCGCCGCCGGCGTGGCTGCGGCGCCTGCCATGGCCGCGCCCAACCATACGGAGGCGGCACCGCCCGTGCATGCCTCGCGCTTTGTCTTTCATGACCCGGACTTCATGGCGGGGGTGAAGTTTCCGTGGGAAAAGCTGCTGACTGCCGAGGAACTGGCCACCACGCAGGCGCTGGCGGATTTGATTTTGCCCAAGGACGAAACCTCGCCTGCGGCCTCGGAGGTGGGGGTGCCGGATTTCATCAACGAATGGGTCAGCGCGGAGTATCCGGCGCACCAGGAGGACCGCGAGACGATCCGGGGCGGTCTGAGCTGGCTGAACACGGAGAGCTTCAAGCGGTTTGAGAAAGGCTTTGAGGCGCTGGCTGAGGCGCAGCAGACCCAGATCGTGGATGACATCTGCGGGGCGGCGGAGGTGAAGCCGGAGCACCGGGTGGGGGCGGCCTTTTTCAAGCGGTTCCGGCAGCTGTGCGTGGGCGGGTACTACAGCCACAGCCAGACCTGGAAAAGCCTCGGATACGTGGGGAATATGAGCATCGGCGGCCCCTATCCCGGGGTGCTGCCGGAGGTCGTCGAGAAGCTGGGGCTGCAGGACGTGGTTTGACGGCGGGTTTTGACCCCGAAAAAGACTGCTTTTTGGAGCAAAAAACCCCTTGGCTAGCCCCCTCAGCTTGCTAGGCTTAAACCACCTTCATCGAGCACGTTTCCGGAGCGGTTTTTGAGGACGGACTCAGGCGATGGAACTCACCGCAAAGCAAAGCTATGTCTGACGACAACAACGACCTCCACAGCACCACCCACGTAGCCGCCACCCAAGCCTACGGCGCAGAGCAAATCCAGCATCTCGAAGGACTCAAGGCTGTCCGCCTCCGTCCGGGCATGTACATCGGCGATCCCGATGAGCGCGGCCTCCACCACTGCGTGTTTGAGGTGGTGGACAACTCCATCGACGAGCATCTGGCGGGCAACTGCAAAAACGTTAGCGTCACCATTCACAGCGACGGCTCTCTCAGTGTGGAGGATGACGGCCGCGGCATTCCTGTGGAAATGCATGCCAAAGGCATTCCCACCGTGGAGCTGGTGCTTACCAATCTGCACGCCGGTGGCAAATTTGGCGACGGTGCGTATGAGTTTTCCGGCGGTCTGCACGGCGTCGGTGCGAAGTGCGTGAACGCGCTTTCGGACTGGTTCAAGTGCGAGGTGTTCCGTGACGGCAAGATCTACGCCATCGGTTTTGAACGCGGCATCACGACCGAGCCGCTCACGGTCCTTGGCGAGCAGGAGGAGCCGAAGCGCACGGGCACGAAGATCACCTTCTTCCCGGATGCGACGATCTTCACCATCACCACCACGTTTAATTTTGACCGCCTTCTGGTGCGCCTGCGTGAGCTGGCCTTCCTGAATCCTGGAATCAACATCACTGTCACCGATGAGCGTGTGTCGCCACCGCGGCAGGAGGTGCTGCTCTACACGGAAGGTGTGAAGCAGTTTGTGCGGGAGATGGGTGCGGACAAGGACAAGGTGCATCCGGAGCCGATCGCGCTGGCCGGGCGGCGTGAGATCATGATCGATGACAAGCCGAAGTTCATCCTCGTGGATTGTGTGCTGCAATACAACAAGGGGCTCAGCGAGCAGACGCTGTGCTTTGCCAATGCGATCCCCAATCCGGACGGGGGAACGCATTACAGCGGCCTCAAGAGCGCGCTGACGAAGGCGGTGAAGCAGTACATCAATTCCAACCCCAAGTCCTTCAAAGACAAGCTGCCCGACATCGAGGGCGATGACTGCCGCGAAGGTTTGATCTGCGTGCTCAGTGTCAAGCTGCCGAATCCGCGGTTCAACTCGCAGACGAAAGTAAAGCTGGTGAACGGTGAGGTCGAAGGCGTGGTGAGCTCCGTCGTGTATGAGGGTCTGCTGCGTCACTTTGACGAGAACCCGGACACCGCTGTCGAGGTGATCAAGAACATCATCATCGCCGCGAAGTCCCGCGAGGCGGCGCGCAAGGCGCGTGAGGCCATACGCAAGGATGCGATGAGCAGCGGCGGTCTGCCGGGCAAGCTGGCGGACTGCTCTGAGCGTGATCCGGCGAAGACGGAGCTGTTCATTGTCGAGGGTGACTCCGCCGGCGGCTCCGCCAAGATGGGCCGCAACCGCCACAACCAGGCGATCCTCCCGCTGCGTGGAAAACTCATCAACACGGAGAAGGCGCGACTGGAGAAGGTGCTGCAGAACAAGGAAGTGCAGACCATGATCACCGCCATCGGCACCGGCATCGGTGGTGACAGCGAGGTGGAGGGCTCCTTCAACATCGACAAGCTGCGCTACCACAAAATCGTCATCATGACCGATGCTGACGTGGACGGCAGCCACATCCGCACGCTGCTGCTGACCTTCTTCTTCCGCCAGATGCCGGAGCTGGTGAAGCGAGGCCACATCTATGTGGCGCAGCCGCCGCTCTACCAGGTGACGCGTAAAAAGCGCGAGGAGTATGTGCAGAGCGACGCGGAGATGGACGCCATCCTTCTCGAGCTCGGCTCAGGTGAGATCAGCCTGCGCAACATCTCCGATGGCAGCAAGCTGGCCGCGGACAGGCTCAAGTCGATCCTGGACCTGCTGGTGCCGGTGGCCAAGTTTGCGGACATCATCCGCCGGCATGGAGCTGACTTTGAGCAGTACCTCCAGGCACGTGATGAAGCCACGGGCAACCTGCCGCACCACCTGGTGGTCATCCGTGAGGGCAACGAGGTGAACATCCACTACTTCCACAGCAACGAACAGCTGGCCGCGTTTGCGCGGGAGAACAACGACTTGCACCTGTTCAGCAATGCGGCCTCGGTGGAGGCAAACGGCGGCGGTGTGGCACCCAAGTCCCACCGGCGTGCGCGCCTGATTGAGATCCATGAGGCGCATGGCATGAAAAAACGCTTTCAGCAGCTCGATGAACTGGGCCTGCACGTGGACCACTTCAGCAGCCAGGACAAGCCGCTCTTCGAGGTCATCGAAGGCGAGGGTGAAAACGCCAGGGTGCACCCGGTTTTCAGCATTCCAGGCATCCTTGACAAGGTGATGGAGATCGGAAAGCGCGGGATGGAGATCAAGCGCTTCAAAGGTCTGGGCGAAATGAACGCCAAGCAGCTTTTTGAGACCACCATGGACCCGAACAAGCGCACGCTGCTGCAGGTGAAGCTGGACGAAACCAACTCCCACGAGGCCGAACGCATGTTCACCATCCTGATGGGAGACGTGGTGGAGCCGCGCAAGCACTTCATCGAGGAGAACGCACTCAACGTACGCAACCTCGACGTGTAGCCGAGAGGGCACGTCAAGGTGGCGGGCAACTGCCAAAAATCTGAATGGCCACGGCCGAAGTACATGATCTGAAAGTCTATCAGCTCGCGATGCGTGCTGGGGAGGCGGTATGGTCATTGACGGCAGGCTGGGACTGGCTGGCAAAACAGACGGTGGGACTGCAGTGGATCCGTTCTGCAGACTCCATCGCCACCAGCATTTCCGAAGGCCATGCGCGCTGCTCTGCCAAAGAGGGTGCCAGATTTTATGCGGATGCCCTGGGTCACCTGAGCCAGACGCAGACGTGGCTGGAGAAAGTGGTGGCTCGGAAGCTAGTACCCGATGCTGCGGCACGGGAGCTCTCCCAGAACCTCGACACCCTCCGCCGCCTGCTCAGCAACCACACCGAGACATTCGATCCCCCATCATTCAACAACCCTGCCAGCAAAACCTCCAGGGGCGGCTCCATCCACCTGCTGCCGCTTGAGGAGTTTTTCCACCCGCAATCCTCCGACTGGAACGCCTGAACCTAGGACGGCAACCCGCAATCAGCCCCGATTTTTTCAATCTCATGCAAGACCCCAACATCCGCCCCATCTCTGTCGCTGAAGAAGTGAAGAATTCCTTCCTCGACTACTCGATGTCCGTCATCATTGCCCGTGCGCTGCCGGATGTGCGCGACGGTCTGAAGCCCTCCCAGCGCCGCATTCTCTACGCGATGCATGAGCTCTCGCTCTACCCGCCGAAGAAGCACATGAAGTGTGCGAAGATCTGCGGTGACACCTCCGGTAACTACCATCCGCACGGCGAGGCGGTCATCTACCCGACGCTCGTCCACATGGGCCAGCCATGGGCCATCCGTGAGCCGCTGATCGACCCGCAGGGGAACTTTGGCTCTGTGGAAGGCGACCCTCCGGCAGCCATGCGTTATACGGAAGCGCGCATGACGCAGCTGGGAGGCACGCTGATGTCTGACATGGAGAAGGAGACGGTGGATTTCGTGCCGAACTACGATGAGCGTCTCACCGAGCCGACGGTGTTTCCGGCGGCGTTTCCCAACCTGATCGTCAATGGAGGCACGGGCATCGCCGTGGGCATGGCCACCAACATGCCGCCGCACAACCTCGGCGAGGTGGTGGACGCCGTGTGTGCGCAGATCGACAATCCGCAGATCACCTGCAGCGAGCTGCAGGCACACATCAAAGGGCCTGACTTCCCCACGGGCTGCGTGATCCTGGGCACCAACGGCATCCGTGAGTACATGGAAACGGGGCATGGGAGCGTGCGCATCCGCGGACAGGCGGAGATTGTCGAAAACGGCAACCGCGAGCAGATCGTCATCACCGAGATCCCGTTCAACGTGAACCGAGCCGAGCTGGTGAAACGCATCGCCGAGCTGGCGAATGAAAAGGTGATCACCGAGATCAGCGGGGTACGTGATGAGTCAGATGAAAACACCCGGGTCGTGATCGACCTCAAGCGCGATGCACGCGGCCAGGTGGTGCTGAACAACCTGTACAAGCACACGGCTCTGGAGTCGAGCTTCTCGATCCACATGCTGGCCATCGACGGCGGCAAGCCGCGGGTGCTGAGCATGAAGGACGCGATCGCGTGCTATGTGGAGCATCGCCGGGAGGTGATCATCCGCCGCACGCGCTTCCTGCTGAAGCAGGCGGAGTTCCGTGCGGAGAAGCTGGAGGCCCAGCTGCTCGCGCTCGGCCACCTGGATGACTTCATCAAGATCATCCGTGACAGCAAGAGCCGTGATGAAGCGCGTGAGCGCCTCAAGGCCTACAACTTTGCCGTCAGCACTGCGGAGCAGCTCGGCATCCTGATCCGCGGCCAGGCCAGCGTGATCGGAGACAGGTACATCTTTACCGACAAGCAGGTGGAGGACATTCTGGAACTCCGCCTGTACCAACTTGTCGGGCTTGAGCGTGACAAGATCAAGGCAGACTATGACGAGGTACTCGTCAGCATCCGCGACTTTATGGACATCCTGGCGCGTGAAGCCCGCGTGCTGCAGATCATCAAGGACGAGCTGCAGGCCATCCGCCTGAAGCACGCCACGCCGCGTCTGACACGGATCGAGGCCGCCGAAGGCGAGATCGAAAACATCGACCTGATCCCGAACGACCCGACGGTGGTCACGATGACGCATCTGGGCAGCATCAAGCGCACCGCCACCGCCGAGTACCGCGTGCAGGGGCGTGGAGGCAAGGGGCTCAAAGGCATGGAGACCCGGGAGGCGCAGGGCGAGGACGAGGCCAGCGACTTTGTGGAGCGTCTCTTCAGCGCGCACCTGCATGACTTCCTGCTCTTCTTTACCAACACGGGCCGCATGTATGTGGAGCGTGTGCACCAGATTCCGGAGGCATCCCGCACGGGCAAGGGGCGCAGCATCAAGAACATGCTGAATCTGCGTGCCGAAGAAAAGATCGCCGCGGTGCTGATCCTGGAAGCCCAGGGGCAGGAGGACGAGGCCATGTGGGCGGCGGACAAGTATGTCTTGTTTGCCACGAAGGACGGCACGGTGAAGAAAACCGCGCTCGAAGAATTCAAGAACTACCGCAAAGACGGCATCATCGCCATCAAGCTGGATGAAGGCAACGACTTGGTGGACGTGGTGCTCACCGACGGCAACAAGGAGGTGTGCCTCGTGACCCATGAGGGCATGTGTGCCCGCTTCCATGAGACGGGGGATGATCCTGAGACGCCGAATCTGCGCGCCATTGGCCGAAACACGGCCGGTGTGCGTGGCATCACGCTGGACGATGGCGACTTCATTGTAAGCTGCATCACCAACGAGCCTGACACGATGGTGCTGGTGGTTTCCGAGAACGGCCTTGGCAAGCGCACGGCCTTTGACGAGTACCGTCTGCTGGCCAACCGAGGCGGCAAAGGCGTGACGACGATGAACGTGACGGAGAAGACTGGCAAGGTGGTGGCCGCCAAGGCGGTGCACGACAAGGATGAACTCATGCTCATGACCACCAAAGGGCAGAGCGTGCGCATCCGCGTGTGTGACATCCGCGAAACCGGTCGCAACGCCCAGGGCGTGAAGCTCATGGGGCTCAACGAGGGTGAAACCATCCAGGACGTGGCCACCGTGGTGACGGATGAGGCAGACTCCGGCGAGGAGGCTGCCCCAGCTGCGGCGGAGGCTGGCGCCGAGCCGGCTCAGGAGAGCCCACCTGCGGAAGACGCGCCTGCAGCGGAATAAACGCCCGCCGCCGGCTGGAGGAATTTGAGGTAGGAAGTGAGCATGCCCATCGTTTGGATGGTGCATGATCCGCCTGCCTCTTTTCTTTCTGCTGCTGCTGCTGTGTGCCACGCTCGAAGCTGCGCCATCAAAGCCTAACTTCGTCATCTTCCTTGCCGATGATCTGGGCTACTCGGATCTGGGCTGCTATGGCAGTGAGATCGCGACGCCGAATCTGGACAAGCTGGCGGCGGGCGGGCTGAAGTTCACGCAGTTTTACAACACGGCGCGCTGCTGGCCAACGCGCAGCGTGCTGATGACGGGGCACTATGCGCAGCAGATCGGCATGGACCCTCCGTATGGCAAATTTCCGGCCTGGGTGCGCACGCTGCCGCAGCGACTGGCTCCGCTGGGGTACTGCAGCTACCATTCGGGCAAGTGGCATGTGAACAATGCGCCGCGCGTGGTGGCAGACGGGGGATTCACGCGCTCCTACCATGTGGCGAAGCAGGACAACCACTTTCATCCGCAAAGGCATGAACTGGATGACAAGCCGCTGCCGGAGCCGGAGGGGACCTGGTATTCGAGCATTGCGATAGCGGATCACGCGATCGACTTTCTGAAGGAGCATGCGCAGCAGCGTGCAGGGACGCCGTTCTTTGCGTATGTGGCTTTCACAGCGCCGCATTTCCCGATCCAGGCGCTGCCGGAGGACATTGCCAAATACCAGGACACCTACAAGCAGGGCTGGCCGACAACGCGCGCTGCGCGCTTTGAACGGCAGAAGAAACTGGGGCTGGTGGACACCCGCCTGTCCGACCCTGAGCCGCAGATCACGGCGCCGAGCGGCAAGGAGAGCGATCTGGAGATCCTGGGACCGGGCGAGACGCGCCATGCAGTGCCGTGGGAGAGTCTGAGCGGTGAGCAGAAGCAGTTTCAGGCCACGAAGGAGGCGATCCATGCGGCGATGGTCGACCGGCTGGACCAGGAGGTGGGACGTGTGCTGGAGCAGCTCAAGGCCATGAATGCGTTTGAGGACACGCTGATCCTTTTTCTCTCTGACAATGGCGCGAGCGCGGAGATCATGGTGAGGGGGCTGGGGCATGACAAAAACGCGCCGATGGGGGCGGCGGCCTCCTATCTGTGCCTCGGGCCGGGAGGCTCCACGGTTTCCAACACGCCGTTCAGGCGGCACAAGATCTGGGTGCATGAGGGCGGCATCAGCACGCCGTTCATTGCGCACTGGCCGCGGGGGATCAGTGCGAGGGGAGAACTGCGCCAGACGCCGGGGCATGTGATCGACATCGTGCCGACGATCCTCACGCTTGCCGGGGGGGATGTCACCGCCATGCCGGAAAAAGCGCCATCTTTTCCCGGGCGCAGCCTGGTGCCCGCGTTTGCCAAGGATGACGCGATCAGCCGCGATTTTCTTTTCTGGCACCACTCCGGCAACCGTGCGCTGCGTGAGGGCAACTGGAAGCTCGTCAGCGCTGCCGACAACGGCGATGCCTGGAAGCTCTATGATCTGGACACGGACCGCGCCGAGTCGAACGACCTCGCTGCCAAACAGCCGGAGCGCGTGAAGGCGATGTCCGAGCGATGGGAGAAGCTTGAGAGGGAGTACGTCGCACAGGCAGGGCCGAAGCCTGCAGGCAAGGCCAAGAAGGGCCGAGGTGTGAAAGAATAGAGAGAGCAGGGGGCGTGCTACCCTTTGAAGGGAACATTCTGCTCCACCTTGCCGGTGCGCGGGTCGGCCTCCAGGTGCTGAACGAACTTCACCTGATAGCTAACTTTGGAGCAGCCGCCTTCATTCAGGCACTGACGTATGGATGCCTCCAGGCCTGGCTGCACAGCGGAGGCCTCTGCGCCCGGCTGCAGGACGAAACGCCCCTCAAGGGTGCTGGGGCCTGTCTGGCAAAACTGGTAGAGGGCCACCAAGGGCTGGTATTCCATGACGCTGAGCAACTGGGTGCCGACAAAGACGAGCTTTTCCGGGACACTGAAAAGGTAGGTCATATTGCCGCGTCCGCTGAGCTCCAGTATGGCCTTGAAGGGCCAGCCCTCCTGAGGTGGCCCGAAGCGGACGCGGTCGTCGATGCGGTAGCGCAAAAGCGGCAGAGCTGTGTCCATTAGTGGTGTGGCCAGGGCGTGGTCTGAGAGCGTTCCGGAGGGGGACTCACTTTCGTCCCGCTCCACGGCTTCAAAGACCACCATGTCTTCAAACACAGCCATGTGCTCCATGCCCTGCCACTGGCGTGCGATGCCCAGTGTCTCTCCGCAGCCATAGCCGTTCAGAGGCTCGATGCCAAAAGCCTGCCGACAGAGCGAACGGATGCCGGGCGTGAGGCTGTCCCCGCCGGTGACGATGGCGCCGCCCTGAGCTGGCAGCTCCAGCCTGAGCGTGCCGTCGAGCTTTGCCTGGGCCAGACGTCCGACCAGTGACGCGTACCCGGCAATCACCGTGGGCCGGATCTGATGGAGGTGATCTATGATCTCATGCCAGGGGGAGGTGACGTTGATGGGACGGTAGTCGCACATGAGCGAACCGATCAACGGGCGGGTTGCCACCATGCTGGCTGACACGGTGGGCGCCGAAGAGCAGACGAGAGCGGCGACCACGGGACGCCTATTAAAAAAGAGCGAAGGGCTGGCAGCCTGCTTTCCGGCCTCGGGGTGCTGGCGCACAGCATAGACTGCGTTGTTCCAGTCCACGGCCGTGATTTCATGAGGGATGGGAATGGCGGCTCCGGAAGTGCCGGAGGTCATGCTGACCATCCAGCGGCCATGATAAAGACGGCCCCAGTTGCGGGGATCATGCAGATACTCGTGCAGTGCGTCCCATTTCAGCCGGGGATCAGAAACGATCTCATCCCAGTGCGCCAGGAGCTCTGCCTTGGTGAGGACGGGGATGTCTGAAAGGGCGCAACAGTCCAGATCCAGGCCTGCCAGCCTGCGGCGGTAAAACGGGCTGGTGGCAAAGACACGGTGAGCCAGTGCGCGCCATCGGCGCTCCTGCAGCGCGAGCATCTCCGGGCGGCTGAGACGCTGGGCATGGCGAACGGCCTTTGCGGCCCGGTAAAGATTCCATGTTCTAAACATGCGGTGTTGGTGCAACAGGAAGACGTGGGTGCAACAACAAACGAATGAAGAGAATGCTGGCGCCAACCGAACCAACGCATACGTATTCCTGCAAGAAAAACCATGGTCAAAGAAATTGATTTCCAATCCAACCGTGAACTCATTGAGTCTTTCCGCCGAGCCTCGTACGGAGCATCAATAACGCATGTGCTTGATGAGTTTGATGAGAAGGCGCACCACTTTGCGCTTTTTGACAAGAAGGGCAAGGCGCTGGGGGTGACGCGGGTTTTGCGCAGCGATGAGGTGGACAGGTTTGAAATGATGCATGAGTCGCAGCTGAAGGATCTCGTGCTGCCGCCGGCCAAGCTGAGCCTGGAGCTTTCTCGAGCATGCACCATCAAAGGCAGCGGCGGAATGCACCTGCTGAAGCTATGCATGGGCATCAACGAGTATGCCGTCAAAAACGAGGCTGAATACCTGATCACCAAAACAGGCAAGCACCTGCTGCCTCTCTACCAGCACTTTGGCTTTACGATGTTTGGGCCGCCGTTTGTTTCGGACTTCTTTGAGGACAAGCGTCCCATCTATCCCATCATGTACCGCTGGACGGTGGTGAAAAAGGAGGAGCCGGAGGAGGAAGAGGTGCTGGTCTGGTAGTGCTGAGCCTAGCTGTGCGCCAGACTACTTTATGCCGCCGATCTTGCAGCCCTGCGCGGGCTCCTGCGGAGAGGGGACGGTCTTTTGAGAAAGGATGGCGTCCAGCGCATCGCGCAGATCCTTGGTGGTCGCGGCGCGCTGGCGCTTGGTGGGGCCGAGATAGAGGTCGTTGATACGGCCTTGATATAGCGTCTTTCCATCCGTGCCGGTCACCACGGCCTCAGGTGTGATCTTTGCCTGCACTTGCTTTGCCAGCACCTGCTCCTTGTCGAGAAGCACAGTGGCCTTCACCTCGGAAAGGATGGCATGCTCCATGGCGACCTCGCGGGTGATCTCGGGATCAGAATGCACGAGGTAAACATTCACGCGGTCGCCGTAGTCGGCGGTGATCTGGTTGATCTCCTTGATGAAGGACTTCGTGGTGGAGCAGAAGGGGGAGACGAAGAAGAGGACGCATGCCTTCTTGGAGCCTGTCGCAGCAGGGTCGTAGTTCTTGCCATCCGTTGCGGGCAGCTCCAGCGCGGAGGCAGGACTGCACAGCAGCAGGAAAAGCAGGGCGAAGGAATGAAGAACGGAGCGCATCATGGTGAAACGTCTTGTCCAGAGACGACCCTTCAGTGCGGCCGATGTTTCAATGCGAAACATCGGCTGCGGCATCACGGGGCAAGCATTTTTCAGCCTGCCGTCAGCGCCGTCACCGCTGCATCCAGGGAGGCTGCGTCCTTGATGCTGATGACTTTCACGGACTTGTCGATCTTGCCCATGAGCCCGGCAAGGGTGGCATCAGGGCCCAGCTCGATGAAAGTGGTGTGGCCTGCGGCGATGAGGTGCTGCATGCTTTCCACCCAGCGGACGCTGCCGGTCACCTGACTGGTGAGGGTGGTGCGGATCTCCTCGGGAGTGGAGACGGTGCGGGCTTCAAAGTTGCAGACGACGGGAACGCGCGGGCTCTGGATGGGGGCGGAGGCGAGCACGGCGGCCAGCTTGTCCTGGGCGGACTTCATGAGGCGGCTGTGGTAGGCACCAGCGACGGGGAGGGGGATGGCGCGCTTGATGCCTTTGTCCTTGTCCTTGGCCTTGGCAGCGGCATCGGCGATGCCTTCGGCGCTGCCGCTGAGGACGATCTGGCCTGGGGCGTTCAGATTGGCCACGTCCACATCGCATTCCTTGGCGAGTTCGCGGATGGCGGATTCTTCCCCACCTAGCAGGGCGAGCATGGCGCCCTTGGTGTTTTCGCAGGCCTCCTCCATGAAGCTGCCGCGCTGGAAGACGAGGTTGAGGCCGGTGGCAAAGTCAAAGGTGCCGGCGGCGGCGTGCGCGGTGAATTCGCCGAGGGAAAGTCCTGCGGTGGCGGTGATGTTCAGTGCAGGGACTTTGCTTTTGAGCACTTCCAGAATGGCCAGGCCGTGGGCGTAGAGTGCGGGCTGGCAGCGGGAGGTCTTGGTCAGCTCCTCCATCGGGCCCTCGAACATGATGCTGGAAAGCGAATAGCCGAGGGTGGCATCTGCCTGGTCAAAGAGGGCGCGGACGGTGGGGTAGCTTTCGGCAAGATCTTTGCCCATGCCGACTTTCTGGGCGCCTTGACCGGCAAAGAGGAGGACTGCGTTCATTCGGGGATGCTGGATAGGTGGTAGGTGGTTCGAGACGAGTGGGAGGATGCACTGAGCACGGGCCAGGGGACCGGTCAAGGGGTGGTCAAAAGCCGCAGTAGCGCGTGGCTTTGATCGAGTACCGCCGTTGTCAGCAGCTCGGGGCCGCGCTGCATGGCCTCGGTCAGGGGCATTTCCCGGGGCTTGATGGCGCAGAGGAGGTCGAAGCGGGTGCGAAGCTGCTCCTCGGCCTCGATGGCTCCGGCAAAGGCGGCGATGGGTTTGCCGAGTTCGCGTGCCATTTCGGCGACGCCCATGGGGCCTTTGCCGTGGAGGGTCTGGGCATCCAGCCGCCCCTCTCCGGTGATGATGAGGTCGGCGGCGGCGATGCGTTCACGCAGATGCACAAGATCAGCGATGAGATCAAAACCGCTGGTGAGCCTGGCCTTGCAGAAGGTCATGAGCCCAAAGCCGAGGCCCCCGGCTGCGCCTGCGCCCGGAACATCGCGGTGGTCGACGCCGAGATCGCGGCTGGCGACAGAGGCCAGGTGCTGCAGACGGCTCTCGAAGAACTCGAAATCTGCCACGCCTTTCTGAGGCCCATAGACGCGGGTGCAGCCGTGGGGGCCGAGGAGGGGATTGTTCACGTCGCAGGCCACCAAAATTTCCGGGAAGGAGGTTTGCGGAGGCTCAATGGCGGCGAGGCGGTCCAAGCTGGCGATGACGGGCTCCAGAGGTGCACCGGAGGCATCCAGGAAGCGAAATCCGAGCGTGGCTGCCATGCCGATGCCTGCATCGTTGGTGGCGCTGCCGCCGATGCCGATGACGATGCGCTGCGCTCCGCGTGAGATGGCGTCCTGCAGCATCAGGCCTGTTCCGCACGTGGTGGCGGCTGCCGGGTCCAGGGGCAGATCGCTGACCATGGCGAGGCCGGAGGCGGCGCTCATTTCCATGACGGCCTCCAGGTGGCCGGCGGCCGTGCGCACGAGGCCGTAGCTGGCGGTGACCGGGCGTTTTTGGGCGTCCGATGTGGCTGCCTGGCACCACTCTCCGTGGAGAGCTGTGACGACGGCCTCGGCGGTGCCTTCCCCTCCGTCTGCGATGGGGCAGAGATCGCAGTCAGCCTCAGGCAAAACTTGATTCAAAGCCGAGGCGATGGCCTGTGCGGCTGTGGTGGCGGGGATGGAGCCTTTGAACTTGTCGATCGCGATAAGGATGCGCATGTGCCGCGCATGATGGCGAGGTGAGCCAGACTGCCAAGGGGAAGAGGCGCAAGGAGGTTTCGAAACGCGTCAGCAAAGGGGGGGCATGAGACTGGCGGGAATGAATGAGCGAAAAATTTCGCTCATTAAGCTTGTGTCCATGCGCCTTTTTTGCGTAGGCTTCGACAAATGAGCGAAAAATTTCGCTTTTGAAATCATGAGCTCTGAAAAACAACTCAGCCGCCGCGAGCGTGAAATCATGGATATTGTCTATGCGCAGGGGGAGGCTACAGCCGCTGCCATACGTGAGGCCATGCACGATGCACCAGGAGCCGCCACCGTGCGCAAGCTGGTGCAAATCCTCGAAAACAAAGGGCACCTCACCCATGCGAAAACGGGGCGTGAGCACGTGTATCGTCCCACCAAGCCCAAGCGCTCTGCCGCGCGCCGGGCGCTGCAGGGGCTGCTGGACACCTTTTTCGGCGGCAGCCTGCGTGAGGCCATCGCCTCCCACCTGACGGGGGCAGACGCGCGGCTGCCTGAGGAGGAGCTGAAACAGATAGCGCAAATGATACGCGAGGCCCAAAAGCAAACCCGCAACACGCCTGAAAAGTCATGAACACGGCCACCACACTGCTGTACTCCACATGCCTGCGGGGACTTCTCCTGGCCTTGATAGCGCTGCTGCTTTACCAGACGGTGCGGTCGCGGCTCTCTGCCGCCATGCGACACCGGTTTTTGATGTGCGCACTGGCGGCTCTGGGCTTGGCGCCTTTGCTGATCGGCCTGTGTGAAGGCTGGAAAGTGCTGCCCGCCATGCCGGTGAGGCAAACGTCTGCTTCAGTGCAGGCCATCCCACCTGTACGGCCGCTGAATCCAGTCCTGGCTCCAAAGCCGGTCAGCGCACCGTTCTCGGGCGCGGCCAGTTCCGCACCGTCGCCGATGGCACCGCGTGTGGAAGCGCCTCCGGCAGGAAAGGAAACCTGGATAAGCTGGAAAGATTTTGAGCCCAAGCTGTTCTGGATCTGGGCTGCCGGGGTGTGTGCAGGGCTGGCCGCGCTGCTGCGAGAGCTGAGACGACTCAGCAAGCTGTGGTCCGGCTCAAGTGCCTGGCGGGGCGCTGCCTCGACGGATCTCGCTGGTCGGTGTGCGGAACGGGCGGGATTGAAGCGTGTGCCTGCCATGCGTGTGGCAGCTGATGATTCGGGCCCGTTTGTTTTTGGTTTTGGCTCTGCCAAGGTGCTGCTGCCTGCCAGCTTTGACTCCTGGCCGGAGGGCCGCCAGCAGGCGGTGCTGATGCATGAGTTTGCCCATGCCCGGCGCAGAGATGCGCAGAGTCACTTTCTGGCGGCTTGCGTCTGTGTCATGCACTGGTTCAATCCGTTCGCATGGCTGCTTCTCAGGGCGGCGCTGCTGGAGGCCGAATGCGCCTGCGATGATGCCGTGCTGCGCTCCGACATGCGGGCAGACATTTATGCGGATCATTTGCTCACGGTGGCCTCCGGAGGTCGCAGTGTATCCGCCTTGGTACCTTCGATGTCCCGCCCCTCCAGCCTGCGTCAGCGCGTGAGGGCGGTGCTGGACGTTCATGCCAGACGCGGCGCGCTGCGGTGGTCTGCCGCTGTGGTCATCGCCGCTGTGATGGCTGTCATCGGCCTGCCTGTCATGCTGGCCCAGACGGCGGTGCCTGAAAAAGCGAAGCCTGTGCCTGCCAAAACTGCCTCTCCCAAAGTGGCGCTGGCGGTGAAATTTCGCGATGCGGCCGGCAAGCCTGTTCCGTCAGTTCAGTTTCGTCTGTTTCGAGTGACCAAGCCCGAACCCATGAGTCCCTTTGCTCCTGAGGTATCGGTGACGGGCGATGCCACGGGGGCCTGGCAGGGCGAGATCGAGCCTGGAGAGTACATAGCACTGGCCAGCCAAGGAAATCTTGTGGCAGGTGGTCCCGACAACCCAACTTACCTGGAGATTCTGAAGAAGGACAAAAAGCGCGATTTTGAATTCAAGCTCATTCCCGGTGGCACGCTGCATGTCTCGGCAGCGGATGCGGCGACAGGCAGACCGCTGGCCAATGCCCGGGTGGTTGTGGACACGGGGCACTGTGGCATCACCAATGCCCACGGGGAGCTGGCCCTGCAAGGCGTGCCCATGGGAGAGCGGGAGCTGGTGGTGATCTCGCCTCCGCTGGCGGACACGCGGGTGAACTTCAACTCGACCGAGCAGCCCGAGAGCAGGGTTGCGGTCAGGTTGGAGCCCGGATTTGAGATCCGCGGGCGCGTGACGGATGCGAGTGGAAAACCGGTCAAGGGAGCCGCGGTGCGCGATCATTACTCGGGGCCCTACCTCATCGTCTGGCTGCACAAAAGCGTCACCGATGCGGACGGAAACTATCAGCTGGGCTGGTACTCAAAAGCCAAGCCCATGTGGAGCATGGAGGTGGCTCACAAGGACTATGCCGAGCAGAACCGCTCTGAGATAGCCCCGCCAGTGGAAGGACTGACTGCGCGCTGTGACATTACCCTGGATGCAGGGCTCAAGATTGGCGGCACGGTGAAGGATACCGATGGCAAGGGAATCCAAGGGGCCACGGTGCGCTATGGCGGCTCATGGTCGCTGGTGGGCCTGCGGTGGGCGCGCACCGACGCGGAGGGAAAATTCACGATCACGAAGATCGGGCGCACGGAGCAGCGTGCCATCGTGGCTGAGGCAGAGGGATTTGCGCCGGCATGGCTGGAGGCGGCACCTTTGAAGGATCCTGCCCAAAGCTCTCTGAGCTTCGTCATGCAAAAAGGACTGGTGGTCAAAGGGCAGGTCGTGGACCGCAAGGGGAACCCTGTGCCCAAGGCTTCTGTATCCCCGCAAATGATCATTCGGGGACATTCCGAGTATGTCGGCAACAGTGTCTCAAGCGATCAAGACGGGCGCTTTGAGCTGCGGAATCTGGCTGCAAAGGATATGACCTATGACGTCTGGGGCAGGACGGTGTCATCCATCCGGCGCGCCGCGCTGGACCCCAGCCAGCCGCTGCTCATCACTGTGGACCGGCCGGGTGCCATCGTCGGAAGACTCATAGATGCAGAGACCAGGAAGCCGGTGACGTCTGCCAACATCCGGCTGGGCTTTCCCAAAGGAGAGAAAGCGGCTGACGAGCCATCGCCGAGCTACTCGGCGCACCTTAGCCGCCGTGGGCAGGACTGTCAGAGCGAAGACGGGAAGTTCATCATTGATGACCTCATCACCCGGGCCCGCCATGACCTCTGGATCACGGCGCCCGGGTATGCGATGAAACACGTGGAGCGACTGGCTGCGCTGCCGGCAGATGATCCCGCATGGCCGGTGGAGATCGCCCTGGAGCGTGGCCAGACGGTCACGGGAATGCTGCGGGACGCCCGGACCCAGAAACCCGTGTCCGGAGCACGCCTGTTCTGCGTGGGTAAGCCCGAATGGTATTCTGCACGGGTCAACAGCCAGCATCTGGCGGACATCCAGGGCTACGGCAGCTATGATGATGTCGAAATCCTGAAGAGCGACGATCAAGGGCGGGTCGAGATTCATTTTCCGTCTTCCGTTTCCGCCTATACCGCCGTCGTTCTAGCCAGCGGCTATGCGCCTGTTCTGCTAAAGAACCAGTCTGTGACCCATGTAGAACTCCAGCTGTCCGACCTGCAGCCTGAGGCGAAGGTGAGGGGTACGCTGGCGGGGCTGCCAGACTTTGATCCGGTGCGTGACCGGCTGAGCCTCAGCACCAAGGCTTTTGATTTTCAGGACATCCAGGTGCAGCCTGACGGCAGCTTTGAAGTGGGAGGGCTGTCTGCGGGACCTGCCAGCGTCTTGTGCACCGACAAAATCGACGGCAGCTTGGGCATGAGCCAGACGGTGACACTGACAGCGGGAGAGACCAGCCGAGTGGACTTTCAGCAGGCTCCAACGGTCACCATCCTCGTGGAGGTCACGCGCGACGGCAAGCCTGTGCCTGGCGCCCAGATTGCTATCAAAGATCAGGTGTCCGAACTCTTTTACCGCCACAAGAACACCGATCAAAGCGGGAAGGTGACGCTCTCCCGCCTGCCCGAGGGCAAGGCTGAAATCATGTGCATCATTGAGAGCAGGGCTGACACCAAGAATGTGGTTCTTACCCAGAAAGGCGCGCCAGCCACCGTGAAATTTGAACTTCAGACGTCAAAGCCTGCGAGATGACGTGCGGTGCGGGGTGAGCTTCTAGACCGCTTTTTATGGGAGTGGAGGGAAGGTGGGTTGGGGGCTGATTATCAATGGCTTAGGGATGCTCCTTCTGGATGTCAGGGAATTGTAAAAAACCTTGAATAAGCCTTGCTTTAATAACCTAATTATTATTAATTTTATAGTAATTATGTCAATAGCAGCCCTGGCAGAGATTGGTTCACCGCTGATCGCATCCAGCACAGATCATTCCCGAAGGAATGGTGCAGAAACGATTGTGCCCGCCCCCAACCGTTTTGAAAAGGAGCAGATGGAGCTCAATCTACGGAATGCCAAAATGGGCGCGTGGTTTGTGATGGTCCTTGTGCCACTTTGCAGCTTTCTTGACTGGATGGCTTATCCGACAGACTACTGGCAGTTTTTGGTGTTGCGCCTGGCCTGTGCGGCCAGCTGCGTGCCGCTGCTGCTGGCGCTGAATGGATCGCTGGGACGGAGGTACTGCCGCGCCTACCCGATCATCCTGCCGCTGCTGCCTGCGCTGATGATCTGCTTCATGATCTACCTGAGCGGGGACCCTGGCTCAGGCTACTACGCGGGGCTGCTGCTGTGCATCGTGGCCACAGCCTTTGTCTTTCACTGGACGTTTCGGGAGATCGGCATCACGCTCGGTCTGGTGGTTGCGGCCTACTTTGCCGCGACGCTGCCAAATCTTTTCACGACGGATGATCCCCGGGCGCTGGGCATCTTTGTGAACAACACCGGCTTTTTGCTGCTGCACTGCGTGGTGCTGTATGTGGGCAGCCGGCAGCATCATGCGATCCGAGTGCGCGAATTTGCCAACCGCTGCAAGGTGGAAGACCAGCGCGAGGAGCTGGCCGCGCGCAATGAAGAGCTCACAGCCACACTGAAGCGGCTGCGTGAGACGGAGGCACAGCTGGACCAGAGCGAAAAGCTGGCCTCCATCGGCCGACTGAGCGCGGGGATCGTGCATGAGATCAACAATCCGCTGAACTATGTTAAGTCGGCGATCTATCTGCTGAAGAAGAAGGGCAAGACGCTGCCTCCGGAGCTGGCGGAGACTTTCAACAGCATCGCGGAGGACATTGGCGAGGGCATCGACCGAGTGAGCGCTATCGTGTCTGACCTGCGCACCTTTGCGCACCCGGAAAACCGAGGGTCGAGGCCGGTGGATCTGCAGGAGGCCGCACGCAAGGCCCTGCGCCTGCTGGCAAAAGAGATCGGGGACCGTGGGGTGCTGCTGGTGGATGAGATGCCGGCGGGAGTCATCGCGCAGGGGGATGAAAACTACATCATCCAGATCTTGCTCAATCTGGTGCAGAACAGCCTGGATGCGCTGGCGGGCCGCCCGTCTCCGACGATCCTGCTGAAGGCCTGCGAAACAGCCAACGGGGTGGACCTGATCGTGCGTGACAACGGCGCGGGCATCCCGAAGGAGAACCTCTCGAAGATCTTTGACCCATTTTTCACCACCAAGCAGGTGGGGCAGGGTATGGGCCTGGGGCTGAGCATCTGCTTCCGCATGATCCAGAACATGGGCGGAGAAGTGAAGATAGATACCATGGCAGGCAGCCACACTCAGTTTACCTTGAGCCTGAAGAAACCTGAGCATACCTGAGTCAGCAATGCCCGCACCGCTGCTATCGCCCTACCACATCTTGTACGTCGATGACGAGGAGAAGGCGCTGCACTATTTCAAGGAGATCTTTGGCGACGAGTACACCATCCACATCGCGAACAACGCGATGGACGGCTACCGCATGCTGCAGCAGTACGGGGCGCAGATCGGGCTGCTGCTGACGGACCAGCGGATGCCGGGCCCGAGCGGGGTGGAACTGATGGAGCATGCACGGAAGCTGAACCCCAATCTCGTACGCATTCTCGTCACGGCGTACACGGACT
This sequence comes from Prosthecobacter fluviatilis, assembly GCF_042655725.1. Classification (GTDB taxonomy): domain Bacteria; phylum Verrucomicrobiota; class Verrucomicrobiia; order Verrucomicrobiales; family Verrucomicrobiaceae; genus Prosthecobacter; species Prosthecobacter fluviatilis. The sequence continues at coordinate 231,925 of NZ_JBHSMQ010000008.1, read as the reverse complement.
ACCAGGCGGCGGTGGACGCGGTGAACTCCGGGCGCTGCTTTCGCTACCTGCACAAGCCCTGGGACCCGGATGAACTGGGCATGATCATCAGGCATGCGCTGGACTACTACCACGCCCTGATCGAACGCGAGCGCCTGCTGGCGGAAAAGGCGGAGACAGTGCGTAACATGCTCTCTGCGGACAAGGTGTCCGGACTGGGCATCCTGGCGGAGGGCCTGAACCATCATCTGCGCAACGCGCTCACGGTCGTGCGTGCCTTCATCGACCTGGCGCCGATGAAGCTGATGGAGGAAATCGGGGGGGCGCATCCGCGAGATCCGTCCTTCTGGATCGATGTGCAGAACCAGGCGCAGTCGCAGCTCGAGCGCATCCAGTCCATGCTGGCCCGGCTGGCCGAAGCGTCGCATTCCAAGCGCCTGGACCGCACGGACCCGTGCCACCTCAGCAGCGTGATCAACGAGATGCTTGAGATGTTTTCAGCGCAGATGAAGGAGAAAAACCTGAAGGTGGAGGTCTCGGTGGATCCCGGGCTGCCGCCTGTCATGGTGAATGGGGCGCGCTTCCGCCAGATGTGGCGTTTGATTTTCATGGAGGAGCTCACGCACCTCAGCCCCGGCGACAGCATACACATCAGCGCCAAAGTGCGGCAGGACGGGAAAGGGCAGAACCACCTGGTGATGTATGTGCGCGACACCGGGATGTGGGAGAGCGCGGACAAGCCGGTGAATCTATTTGACCCGTTCTACACCCGGAGCCGCAAGCCGGATGATTTTGGTGTGAACATGATGGCCTGCTATGTCACGATGCATCTGCATGGCGGCACTGCAGAGGCCCGGCATCTGGAGCCGCGAGGTCTGGAGCTCGAGTTCAGCCTGCCGGTGGAAACAAACCCGGAGCCCAAGAAGGAGGAAGATTTTTTCCGTAGCCTGCTCAGCCACGAGCAGCGCTGGAAGATGCGAGATGAGATGGTGGCGGCCTAGCGGGTGCCTGAATGCCTCAAAGCGGTGTCAGGCCGCAGATCCACGACAGCGTTTTAGAAGCCAGACGAAGCGAGTCAAAGCTCTGGCGCGCGGCAACTCTGCTCATGGCGTGCTGCAACGCAAAGCGCCGGAGCAGCGATGCGTTGCGTGTGATGCCACCCAGAGATCTGGATGAGATTGAGCTTACTTGTCGAAGAAGGAGGCCTCTTCGCGGTCGCCGACTTTGAGGTAGCGGTAGTAAACTTCAAGCTGGAGGGTGCAGAGGCACTGGCGGTAGATGGGGTCTGCGGCATCACCTGCGGGCCAGTTGGGGCGGCCGGCCTTGAAGGAGCCGTCTGCCTGCTGGGCGCTGAGGATCTGGGGAAGGAACTGCTGGTTGTAGAACTTCCAGTCTTCACCGCCCTGCTGGAAGAAGGCCTGGGTGTAGTAGTACCAGCAGTAGAGGTTGCAGTTTTTGTTCCAGTCGAGGGGCTCGGCGGTGAGGAATTCGGTGAGGAACTTGATGCCTTTCTTGATCGCGGTGGTCTTGCCCTTGGCCATGGTCTGGAGGCCGAGGATGCCGACGCCGGAGAGGGACCACTGGTTGTAGTGGGCATCGCGGTTCGGGCCGCCGAAGCCGCCATCCTTGGTCTGCATGGTTTCGAGGTAGTCGGTCATCTTGCCGATACAGCTATGCAGGCCGTCGATCTTGAGGCCAGTGTTCTTGGCGGCCTTGAGGGCCTGGAACTGCCAGCCGACGACGGAGAGGTCAGCGCCGGCGTCTTTGTTGTAAACGATCTGGTCCTTGCCACCGTAGGCCCACGCACCTTTGGGGGTCTGGTTTTCGATTATGGTCTTCACGCCTTTTTCAAAGGCTTCACGCATGCCGGGGAGGGATTTGCTGCCGAGGCGGGCGAGGGTGTACATTTCACCGAGGGCGTAGGTGGCGATGCCGTGCTCGTAGGTGCCTGCGCCGCCTTTGCCACCATTGGCCTCGCCTTTCCAGCCAGTCTCGGAAAAGATGCCATAGGGGTTCTTTTTGCCGACTTCGATGAGGAACATGATGCCTTTCATGACGTTGTCGCCGTAGAAGGGGGATTCGGGGGTCTCGCAGCGGCCGAGGAAGCAGAGGAGGGCGAGGCCGGTCATGGCGCACTTGTTGCCACGACCCCAGGAGCCGTCTGCGTTTTGCTTGCCTTTGAGCCATTCGAGGGAGGCGGAGACTGCGGCCTCGCACTCGGGGGTGCCGCCGTTTTGACGGAGCTTTTCAAGGCGCTCCTGAGTGGAGCAGCGGCTGCGCATGGAGGGTGGCAGGGTGACGAAGCCGCCTGCGGCTCCCATGCCGCCCATGCCTTTGCCAAAGCCGCCGCCGGCTCCGGCCATGCCGAAGCCTCCGGCTCCGCCGAGGGCGCCACCGCCCATCATGGCGCTGACGTCTGGCATGTCGAGCGAGTCTGGCGGTGCCTCGGGCAGCGAGATGGCTGCGTTGACGCTGGTGCTCACCAGCTTCTTCATGGGCATGTTTTTGTTGATGGAGCTGCGCTTCTTCTGCTGCACTTTGTGCTGCAGGTCGGCGCTGGCCGCAGCGCCCTGGGCGGTGCCGCCACCGGGGAGGAAGTCGACCTGCTTGTCCATGACGCCGGACTGGAAGACGATGAAGAGGGCGAGGACGCCGAGGCCGGCGTGGATGAGGATGCTGAGCAGGAGGGAGCTGGCACCGGCTTTGCGCCAGAGCTGCACGAACTTGTTCGGCGGCTTGGCGATCTCGATGTGGGTGAGTGCGGGCGGGTGGTAGATCTCGCCGACGTGATGCTCGGCCACCACGGCTGCTGTCCCGGCGTCTTCGTCGTCCGTGGGGGCGACTGCCGAGACAACAGGAGCACTGGGCGCGGGCATGGCCGGGGCTGCGCTGGCCGAAGATGGAGGGGGCATGGCCGGAGCTACTGCAGCAGGCACTGGCATGGCTGCGACGGGCACGGCAGCGCTGACGGGCCTAGGGGCTGGAGCAGGGGCGGCAGTGGGCACAGCGCCAGTGGAAGGTGCCGGCGGGGGAGGCATGGCCGGCATGGGCATCTGCGGCATGTAGCCTGGAGGGTAGCCGGGCATCTGCGGCGGGTAGCCCTGGGGCATGGGGTAACCGGGAGGATAGCCCGGAGGCATCTGGGGCGGGTAGCCCTGGGGCATGGGGTAGCCCTGGGGATAGCCAGGCATCTGCGGCGGGTAGCCCTGGGGCATGGGGTAGCCGGGGGGATAGCCGGGCATCTGCGGAGGATAACCCTGTGGAGGCGGATAGCCCTGGGGATACCCCTGGGGCGGCAAGGGCTGCGTGGCTCCTGGATTTGGAGGCTGCGGCGGGTTTTGCGGTGCTCCTGGCTGCGATGGGTTCATTTCAGTAAAAGCTGTGGATCTGCATTTATATACACGGTGGCCTGCCCTTGCGACAAGATGAATTTACAGGCCCCCGAAGGATGGCCATGAGTCTGAGCGAAAACGGACAGGCTGACCGAACCTTAGAGGCGGGGGCTGATAGGGGCAGTCCGGACCCGTGAATGTAACGCTGCTGAGGCAGGTTTTTGAAGCAAATTTCTGCATGGCTTGCTTAAAAGCTGCGAGATCCCCATGAGCGGTGACGCTTTTTTCATGCTGAGGGCAGCAGGGGGGAAGGGGCCTCTACATCAGGCGCCGAAAGAGATGCATATGAGCTGAGAATTGTCATTTGCACGACAGGCTGCTCCCGATAGGATGGAGAACCCCAATCTCACATGAAAACCGCCTTGTTCCTTCTCTGCGCCACTGCCCTTGTCCTCACCTCCGCCTCCTGCGGGAAGCATTCCTGGGAGGAAACCCAGGTGCTGCATGAAGGCATGCACAAGGCGCACGCTGAAGGCCATGGCGACGCCCATGCCAAGCCTGCCGAACACGGCGAGAAGAAGGAGCACCACTAAGAGACTCCGCGCTCATGCGTCGCTACGCGGTCATCGGGCTGCTCGCGCTGGTGATTCTGGCGACCAGCTGCGTGATGCTGCGCACCTGCTGGGCGCGCATGGTCCCGGCCATTGCCTCCACCGGGGGCCGGGAGTTGCACATCCGCCTGCCGGATGAGGGGCGTACGCACCTGCAAAAGGACCAACGCTGGGCCGCGGACCAGCTGGGCCCCTCCACCGGGACGCTGGGCAGCCACGGCTGCCTCGTCTCCAGTGTGGCCATGGCCTGCTCCGACCTGGGCGTGAAGCTCACCCCGAAGGAGCTCAATGAGCGGCTCAAGAAAAACGACGGCTTCCTGCCGCAGGGCTGGGTGGTGTGGAACGCCATCCCTCGCGTGACGGACCAGAAGCTCACGGCGGAATATCACCCCGCTTCCAGCCACAAGGTGATGGACAAGGCGCTGGAACAGGGCGCCTACCCCGTGGTGAAATATTTCCTGATCGGCGGCATCCAGCACTGGTGCGTCATCGTCGGCAAAGACGGCCTGGAATACCTGGCGCGTGATCCGCTGCGGGATGACAAGGAGCCGGTGAAGCTGTCTGAGCTGACCGCGAAGATCTATGCGGTGCGGGTGATCCGGAGGGTGGAGTGAGGGGGCTGTCTCAGCGCGTGTGCCACGAGCACACGTTGTCCTGCCACGTCTTGGAATCGCGATCCGGGCCGGAGGAGTAGATGGCCGTCGTCAGTGGCAGCATTTTGGGTTGGGGATGTTTCAGGTCAAACTCAGCCTGCTTGGGATCTGAAGCTCTCGCTCCGAACTCGGGGTTGGCGATTTCGAGATCGTCGTTCGTGTCGAGAATGAGGTAATAGGGCTCACCCCAGGGATCGCTGAGCACCCACTCGTTACCTTCCTGCCAGAGGCCGTTTTTGTGGTCCCTTGCCATTGGGAGGTCGATGAATTTGATCTCCTTGGGATTGAGCGCCTTGGCTTCCTTTCTGCCGAGGAGGATTGGCAGAATGAGGCCGCGTGTGCGGAGCGAAACATCGGGACCATGCCAGTCGGACTCCGGCACGGGAAAGTGGGCGGAATCAATTTCATAGGCGGTGATCGCCGCCTGGAGGTGTTTGATGGCCGCTCTGGAGCGCAGTCTCGGTGCGTCAGGTATGCCCGGACAGACAATTACCATTGGCAGGTAAAGCAGGATGAGGACAATGATGACTCCCAAAAAGATCAGAAACCACAGGCAGCCCTTTTTCTTCCGAGAGCGCGGATCATGGCCGGGCGTGGTGGGTTCGCTCATGGGGTTGTTTTATCTGAAAGAAGTTTGGTTTGTCGAGCGCATCTTTGGCAGTCCTAAATCTCCCAGCCGAGCATGATGTGCGGCGTCAGCTGGCTTTCGCGGTCTGCTGCCTTCGGATAGGATGTGGTATGCGTGAACCTTTGGCCCTGCGGAAAGCGGTGGCTGCGTTCGTCCCTCACTCCGCAACCGCACTCCAAATTCGCTGCGCGTGCTGCGGCGTGAATTTGGAACCGGAGCGAAGCGGAGATAGACAGCCGTAGGCTGCCCCGAAGGGGTGAGCGATAGCGAATCAATGCGGCTGCGCAACGATGCACGAGTGAAGCTGCCGCTTTCGGGCGTCTCGTGGCGCAGATGGGCAGGGTGCCGGCAAACGTCCCATGGAGAGCGTCGCCGTTCTCTGTCGAGCCCCCGATGAATGCACTCACTCTGCGGAATCCTGGCCCACTGCCATCCCTCGAACCCCGGCGGCTGATTGTCCTCCCATGTCGCCGGGTCACTGTCAGGTTCGGCGGAGAAGAGGGCGATGCGCACATTGAGTGCTTTCTGCACGGCTCCGGGCTTGGGCGGCACGGTTATGAGTTCGGGATTGGGGACTTTGCCCTCGTTGTTGAAGCCGAAGATGATGTGCTGGCGCCTGCATCCTTGATTTCCAGTATGGCAAGCTGGCTCAAAGTTTCTCAAAAATCGTGGCCATTGAAAAAAGGCAGTATTTCCTCAAACCGAACTGTCACTCTCCCAAGTTCTTTTCCGCCTGAATCCAGTTCGAAACAGGTCAGGCTGGCTTGGCACTTGGTTAGATCGCGTATCTCTTGCACGATGAAATAAGTTCCAAGCATTGAAATCACTCCTTCACGGGTGATGGGCCTAGGGTCTCCTACGGCTGGTGAGGTCAACTCCAGGATGATTTCAGAAGTGAGCCCATTTCGATAGCACTTAATTTTTCCGTCCTTAGGGACGCCCTTCGGAATCGATTCGAAAAAACGAGTCACCTTTTCGATCGCTGCAGTTCGTTCAGCTTCGGCCTTCGGATCGGGGCGGTGGCAGCCACAGAGAGTCAGGCAAAGCATGCTCCACAGAATACATCTCAGGAGGTGTTTTACAGATGCTGGAGTCATGCTCGCGATGCTGCGCTCAACACTCATGCCAGCTTTCTACCCGACAGAGTCATTCTCTGTCGAGTTTGGATTTGCGATTAATTCGCCAGAGAATTCAACTCAGCCAACCAGTCCCGCAGCCGCCACCAGCGTCTCTTCATTGACGATCTTGCCGGTGAGGTCGGGTTTGCAGTCGGATTTGAGCTCGTCGCGGAACTTTTTGATGAAGCTCTGGGTGGGCCAGGAGGCGGCTTCGCCGAAGGCGCAGATGGTCTTGCCTTCGATCTGGTTGGCCACGGTCTCCAGGGTGTCCACGTCGTCGGGGCTGGCGTCGCCGCCTACGATGCGGTCGCTGATCTTCTTCATCCACAGGCTGCCTTCGCGGCAGGGGGTGCACTGGCCGCAGGACTCGTGCGCGTAGAAGGCGTTCAGGTTGTTGATGACCCAGGTCATGCTGCGGCTGTCGTCCATGATGATGACGCCGCCGGAGCCGGCCATGGTGCCGCACTGGGCCATGGTGTCGAAGTCCATCGGGATGTCCATGATGCCGATCTCGCGGCCGTCGCGGAGCTTGTACTTTTCATCCGCACGCAGCACCTTGGAGGAGCTGCCGCCGGGGATGATGGCTTTCAGTTTGCGCCCGGGCTTGAGCCCGCCGCAGAGATCGTTGATGACCTCGCCCATGGTGACCTTGCCGACTTCGACTTCGTAGTAGCCGGGCTTTTGCACATCGCCGCTGACGCAGAGGATGCGGGTGCCGGTGTTGTTCGGCGTGCCGAGCTTGGCGTATTCCGCGCCGCCCATTTCGATGATGTGCTTCACGTGGCAGAGTGACTCCACGTTGTTCACGATGGTGGGGCTCATGTAGAGGCCCAGCGCCGCTGGGAAGTAGGGGGGCTTGATGCGCGGGTAGGGGCGCTTGCCTTCGAGGGATTCGATGAGACCGGTCTCCTCGCCGCAGATGTAGGCGCCCGCACCGCGGTGCACGTAGATCTCGCAGTCAAAGCCGGAGCCGAGGATGTTCTTGCCGAGGAAGCCTTTTTCGTGCGCTTCAGCGATGGCCTTTTCGAGGATCTTGGCGGCGTAGGGGAACTCCTCGCGCACGTAGATGTAGGACAATTTGGCGCCCACGGCGAAGCAGGCGATGGTCATGCCCTCGATCAGCTGATGCGGATCCTGATGCATGATGTAGCGGTCCTTGAAGGTGCCGGGTTCGGATTCGTCGGCGTTGCAGATGAGGTACACCGGCTTGGTGTTCGTGGGCGGGATGAAGCCCCACTTCACGCCGGTGGGGAAGCCCGCACCGCCACGGCCGCGCAGGCCGCTGGCTTTGACCTCGTTGGTGATGGCGCTGCGCTCCATGGTGAACGCCTTTTTCAGCTGCTCGTAGCCGCCGTTTTCCAGGTAGCACTCGATGGACGGATTGTATCCGACGCGGTCGATGTTCTTGAAGATCAGGCGCTTTTCACGCGCGTGGGGTTCTTTTCCGGGAAGATACTGGACGGGGGAGGCCATGATGCGCAGTATCCGAGTGTGAATAAGGTGGGCAACTGGGATTTGTGAAAAATTTCACAAGGGGGCTCGGACTTGCCAAAGGGCGAACGCCAATTGGGTCATGAAAAAAGCGCCATGGAGCGGGCTAGGGGAAGAAATTGACTGCGAGCAGGAAGGGCTCAACATGTTGTGCTCAATGAAAGAAAAAGTCGCTTTGTTTTTGCTCCTGATCGGCGTGGCATGCAGTTCGCTGGCGCAGGATGCCCTGGTGGAGGAGATCACGGCCGTCAATGTGGGGAAGGCCCACATAGAAGAGGTGGAGGGGCTCGCCCGGCGCATTTTCAAGGAATCTGAACTGGTTTTAAAAGACAAGGCTGTGGCTCAGCGGTGGATGCTGCTTCTGGACGAAGCCCAAGTGGTCGAAGCTTTACGGTGCTTGTGTGAGACGAGTGCGCGAAAAGTTAAAATTTCCAGAGCGCTGGATGCCGTGGAACTGCAGGAAAGTTATCACGGAATCAAGGTTCAAACCGCCGTGGCAGAACTTGTCACCCGCACCTTGCGGCAGAATCCGCAGGAAATCGACCAAGCGAAGGTGGAGGGCAAGCTTCAAATGGTGCTGCCGATCTTGAAGAGTCTGGTGCAGCAGGGGGTGGAGCTTCGGGGCCTTCTCGGAGCTGGTTCGAGACCGGTGCTTTTCGACACTTCGCCTCCGCCGTCTGCTGCCGAGGTGGCCGCCAACAACGCCAGATCTCTACTCCCGCACATCCAAAAAGCGCAGGAGACACTCATGGATGCGGTCTGGCCTGTGTATGTGATGCGCCTGAGGTTGTCTCGTGAAGAGGCGATTGCCCGGCTCGTCCGTTCCGGACTGACCAGGGAATGTTTGGATGGCCTCCTCAAGACAACTTATCATGAATGAGCCCCTGACGCTGTGGTGAACCAGCGTGAATTTGGAAGAACTGGTTCTCGGTGAGGCTGTGAACAGGAAACTCCAAACGTCGGCTTTGCGCTAACGCACGACTACCACTTCTTTTTGAAGCCGCCGCCACCGCCGAAGCGGTTGCCGCCAAAGGGGCGCTTGGGACCGCCGCCGAAGCCGCCGCCTCCATAGCCACCACCGCTGCCGCCGCCTGCGTCTTCGCGGCGCGGGCCTTCATCGCCGCCACCGTAGCCGGGGCTGGGGCCTTCGCCTTCACGCTGCTGCCAGGGCTTGCTGCCAAAGCCGCCCTTCTTGAAGCCACCGCCGAAGCCGGGCTTTTTGAAGCCGCCGCCCTGGTGGCCGCCGCCGTAGCCTTTGAAGCCACCACCGCCGCCACCACCGAAACCGCCTTTGTTAAAGCCGCCGCCGAAGCCGGGCTTTTTGAAACCGCCACCTGCACCGCCGCCGAAGCGCTTGGGGCGGATGCCGCTGATGTTGTCCGGGCGGTCTGCATGGTCCATGCGGATGTCGCGACCGCGGATCTGGGCACCGCGCACGCCTTCGAGCACGGCTTCCACGGAGTCGCCAGGGACTTCCACAAAGCTACATTTCTCCAGCACGTCGATGGCGCCGATGCTGCCGGGGGTGAGGTCCTGAATGGTGTTGTAGAGCATGCCGGCGATGTCCTGCGGGCGCACCTGGTCCATACCGCCTACATTGATGAAGAGGCGAACCATGCCGGAGCGCGGGCCTTTCTGCACCCAGCTGCTCTGCTTCTTGGGCAGCGGGCGCTCTTCCTCTTCGGAGGAGTCATACTCGTTGTCAAATTTGGCCGGGGCCGGGCGCGGGGCTGCGGCTTGGTGATTTGTGGGGCCGGCGTCCTCTTCTTCAGCCGGGCGGGCCTCGGTTGCGGCTGCTGGAGCTTCTGCGGCTGGGGCGCCATCGGCTGCCGGGGCGGCCGCTTCGGCGGGGGCAGGGGATTCCGTGCTTTCAGCTGCTGCGGCAGCGGGTGCTGTTTCAGAGGCCGGTGCGGGTGCGGGTGCAGGCTTGGGAGCAGGGGCGGCGGCCTGCGGGCGCGGCTTGGGCTCGAATTTCTTGCCGGTGCGGTCTTCGACGATCTGCTCGGTCTCGCGCACCTGGTCTTTCATGAGCAGGTCCATCAGCGCGCTGGCGATCTCCGTGGGGGAGAAGCCGATGTCCAGCAGGCGCTGGATGCTGTGCTCGTGGTTGGTGTAGCTGGCGCCTTCCAGCACGGCCTTGACCTTCTCGAAGGTCTTGTCCACGCGGGTGGCTTCCAGCTCCTCCTGCGAGGGCACGCGGGCGCGCTCCACGCGGATGTTGATGAAGCGCTGGATGCGCTGCATGAGGTAGATTTCACGGCCTGCGACGAGGCTCACGGCCTTGCCGCTGCGCCCGGCACGGCCGGTGCGGCCAATGCGGTGCACGTAGTCTTCGGCGTCGTAGGGCAGCTCCAGATTGACGATGAGGTCGATGTCGTTCACGTCCAGGCCACGGGCGGCCACGTCGGTGGCCACGAGGACTTCCACGTTGCCGCTGCGGAAGTTGCGCATCACGCGCTCACGCATGGTCTGGTTGATGTCGCCGTGCAGGCGGTCGGCGGCATAGCCACGGGCCACGAGGGCGTCGGTGGCGTCGTCCACGGCGCGTTTGGTATTGGCGAAAACGATGGTCAGGCGCGGGGCCTCGATGTCGATCACGCGGCAGAGCACCTCCAGCTTGGAGCGGCCCTGCACTTCGTAGTAGCGCTGCTCGATGGTCGGGGTGGTGAGCGCCTTCTGCTGGATGGTGATGGTGGCGGCGTTGCGCGTGTAGTTTTCCACCAGACGGCGGATGCGCGGCTCAAAGGTGGCGGAGAAGAAAATCGTCTGGCGCTCCGCAGGCACGGCCGCCATGAGGCGGTCGATGTCGTCGCTGAAGCCCATGTCCAGCATCTCGTCAGCCTCGTCAAAAACGAGTGTTTTCAGACCGTCGAACTTGATGAGTCCGCGCTCCATGAAGTCCAAGATACGGCCCGGGGTGCCGACGACGATCTGGGAGCCGCTCTGCAGTGCACGGATCTGCCGGTCATAGGAGGCGCCGCCGTAAACCGGGGTGGCGCGCACGCCTTCCTTGAAGGAGGCCAGCTTGTGGATCTCCGCGCAGACCTGCATGGCCAGCTCGCGGGTGGGGCAGAGGATGAGGGCCTGCACGTGGCGCTGGGAGCCGTCCACGCCCTGCACCACGGGAATGCCAAAGGCCATGGTCTTGCCTGAACCGGTCTGGCTCTGGCCCACCACATCGCGGCCGGTCAGCGCCACGGGAATGGCCTGGGCCTGGATGGGGGAGGGCTGCTCAAAGCCAAGGGATTTAACGGCTTCAAGAAGCTCGGGGGCGATTCCCAGTTCAGGGAAGGTGTGTGTACTCATAAAACGAAACTAACGGACGGTCGAATTCGACAGATAACAATGCATGCCCTCAGAATTTGAGGGGTGTCATACTGTCACCGATGAGGGGAGATAGCAAGGGCTTTGATCTTGGGGCCCCAGGGAAGGGGAGGGGGCGAGCCATCCTGGCGCTTGTGCAATTGCCAAAGAGTCGCTGAAATCCCCCCCCCACCTCGGCTGACAATCGGCCTGTCGGCCGCCTGGGTGGAGACGTATGAGGGGTGAGTCAGCGCCGATATGTGTGAAACAAGCGAATCCCCCCAACTGTGGAGGGTGAATGAAAAGAATGCTGTGTGATGTTTGACCTAAATATCCGCTGATTTACTCAAGCCCAGCCTTTTCCCACCATGTACGGACTCGTTAACAAAGCCATAGAAGAACTCGTCACATCCAGCTACGGGGAGGATAAATGGCGAGCGATCAAAGAAAAGGCAGGGGTGGATGTGGAGGTTTTCATCAGCAATGAGGGCTACTCGGACGAGATCACCTACCAGCTCGTGGGTGCCGCCTCGGAGGTGCTGTGCATCACGGTACGGGAGGTGCTCATCGCCTTTGGCGAGCACTGGGTGCTCAAGACGGCGCTGCACGGCTACGGGGCGATGATGCGCTCCGGCGGTTCCTCGCTGAAGGAGTTTCTCATCAACCTGCCCAACCTGCACACGCGTGTGCAGATGATCTATCCGGCTCTGCAACCGCCGCGCTTTGAGTGTCAGGACTTGACGGACTCCTCCATGAGCCTGCACTACTTCACCCACCGTCCGGGGCTCACTGACTTTGTGGTGGGGCTGGTTCAGGGGCTGGGAAAGCTGTACAACACGCCTGTAATGATCACTGTGGCTGCGCTGAAGACGGAGGGGGCGGATCACGATGTTTTTGACATACACTGGACTCTTCCCACTGCATGAGCACCAGCATTATTGGAAGGATTCCCAATGAGGAGTTTCTCAGAGCATTTCCTTTCTACTTTGCGTGGGATGAGCGCGACTGCATCGTGGAAACCGGGCCGTCCCTGGTCAAGGTGTGCCCGTTGGCGGCGCCGGGCGTACGGGTGCAGGATCTCTTCCTAGCGGTGCGACCGGAGGGGGAATTCAGCGATGCGATGGCGAGATCCCTGCCGGACCACCTGATGCTGCTCATGAGCCGGCAGACGCAGTGCATGCTGCGCGGGCAGGTCATCTCGATGGATGAGCCGCGCTTGGGCATCATGCTGGCCACGCCGTGGATCACGGACCCGGACCAGGTGGAGACGCTGGGGCTTTCGATGCGAGACTTTGCGGTGCATGACCAGACGCTGGACCTGCTGCAGGTGCTGCAGGCGCAGCGCATGGCTTCCGAGGATTTGATCAAGCTGAACAGTCGGCTGACGGAGCAACGCACGCGGCTGCACAAGCAAGAGGCGGACGCGCGCAAGCTGGCGCTGGTGGCTGCGCGCACGGACAATGCTGTCATCGTCACAGATGCGCAGGGGCGCATCGAGTGGGCGAATGAGGGCTTCACACGCATGACGGGCTGGCGTGTTTCAGAGGTGATCGGGCGGAAGCCGGGCTCCTTTCTGCAGGGGCCGTGCACGGATGCCGCAACGGTGAAGAGCATCAGCAACGCGCTCAAGGATCAGCAGGGCATCCGCACGGAAATCCTGAATTACCACCGCTCTGGGCGCAGCTACTGGAGCGCGCTGGAGATCCAGCCCATTCTCAACGAGGACGGGGAGGTGGTGAACTACATGGCGATCGAGAGCGATGTGACGCAGCGCCGGCAGGATGAAAAGAGGCGCAGGCTGGAGTACTCCGCCAGCCGCATCCTCGCCGAATCGGGCTCCATGCGGCAGGTTTGCGCGAGGGTCATTCAGAAGATGTGCCAGCAGCTGGGCTGGCCGGCGGGATTTCTTTGGATGCTGGATGAGAATGAAAAAGCACTGCGCCTGGCGGAGCTGTGGCACTACCCCGGGCGGGACATCTCCACGCTGGTTGCGCTAAAGCAGCAGGCGGCCTTTGCCGCTGGGGAGGGTACACCGGGCCTGGTGCTGCAAACGGCGCAAAGCCAGTGGACGAGGGATCTGGCGCTGATCACAGACACACCGCGCGCCGTGTGCGCGCTGAGTTGCGGGCTGCGCGGATGCATCGGTTTTCCAATCATCTCCGGCGGTGAGGTGCTGGGCGTGGTGGAGCTCTTTGCCAGTGAGGTGGTGGACCCGGACGAGGCGCTGCTGCAGGCGCTCAGCAGCATCGGCAACCAGATGGGCCAGTTCATCGTGCGCAAGAGCTCGGAGGATCAGCTGGCGCGCTCCATTGCGATGATGAAGGCTGTGCTGGACGGCGCGGCGCACACCATCATCTCCACCACGCCGGAAGGCATCATCGTCACTTTCAATCAGGCGGCGGAAAGGCAGCTCGGGTATGCGGCGGAGGAGATCATCGGCTGCACCACGCCCTCCATCTTTCATCTGCCTGAAGAAGTGGCCGCGCGTGCGGCGGTGCTCACGAAGGAGCTGGGGCAGACCGTGGAGCCGGGCTTTGACGCCTTTGTGGCGAAGTCCCGCCTGGGCACGCCGGATGAGTGCGAGTGGACTTACGTGCGCAAGGACGGCACGCGCTACCCCGTGCTGCTGAGCGTCACCACCTTATTTGATCCGCATGGGAAGATCATCGGTTACCTGGGCATCGGCTCGGACATTACCGCCAAGAAGCGCGTCGCGCAGGAGCTGCTGGAGGCCAAGGAAAGCGCCGAGGCGGCGAACCAGGCGAAGAGCGACTTCCTCGCGACCATGAGTCACGAGATCCGCACGCCCATGAACGGCATCATCGGCATGTCATCGCTGCTGCTGGACACCGAGCTGTCGCCCAAGCAGCGGGAGATGGTGGACTCCGTGCGCCTCAGCGGAGATGCGCTGATGACCATCATCGAGGACATTCTGGACTTCTCCAAGATCGAGGCGCGGAAGCTGGATCTAGTGGAGGAAGCCTTCCGGCTGGACTCCGTGATCGCCGGCGTGGTGGACCTGCTGCAGCACAAAGCGGCGTCACGCTCCATCGAACTCATCGTGCGCGTGGCGCCGGACGTGCCGGAGTCTTTCCTGGGAGATCCGGGCCGCCTGCGGCAGATCCTCATGAATCTGGTGGGAAATGGCATCAAGTTCACGGACGAAGGCAGCATCCGCATCCAGGTGAGCCGCCTGGGCACCACGGCGGAGGGCGAGGCGGAGCTGGAGATCAGCGTCACGGACACGGGCATCGGCATGACAGAGGCGCAGCAGCGGCAGCTCTTCCAGGCCTTCACGCAGGTGGACAGCTCCAGCAAGCGGCGCTTTGGCGGCACGGGGCTGGGGCTGACGATCAGCAAGCGGCTGGTGGAGCTGATGGGCGGAAGCATCGGCGTGGAGAGCCGGCGCGGCGAAGGCTCGCGCTTCTGGGTGCGGCTGCCACTGCATGCCATTGAAGGACAGAAGCTGCCATCCCGCGAAATGCCGGAGGCTCCTGAAGACACCGTCCTGCAGCCCGCCGCAGACGGCAGCCGGCCGCACCTGCTGCTGGTGGAGGACAACGAGGTGAACGCCCGAATGGCCATGATGATGCTGGAGAAAAACGGCTGCCCCGCCGAGGTGGCGCGGGATGGAGAGGAGGCCGTGGAGCGCTTCGCCAGCGGGGTGTATGACGGCATTCTCATGGACTGCCACATGCCCGGCATGGACGGCTACGAGGCCACACGTGCCATCCGCGAGCTGGAGGCCAGCCCGGAGTGGCGGCGGCCGCGCTGCCGCATCATCGCCATGACGGCGAATGTGCAGGCCGGGGAGCGGGAGCGCTGCCTGGATGCCGGCATGGACGACTACCTCTCCAAACCGCTGCGCGCCAGGTCGCTGCAGGAGGCGCTGGGCCGCGTGCATGTGCTCTCTGAAAGCGGGGCATGCGCCCCGCCCACGCCGTGGTGCGCGGAGGACTCCGGCTCCGCGCGGGATGCGCTCCAGCAACTGGCGGCGGAGCTGAGTACGGAGGACGCTGTGGAGCTGATGGAGAACTGGTTTGCCGATGCGCCCAAGCGCATCCTGGAGCTGGAAAAACTCGACGGTGGCGAGGATCAGGCCGCGCTGCGCCGCACCGCACACGCACTGAAAGGAAGCAGTTCGCTCTTTGGCCTCACGGCCTTCCACTCCTTGTGCCGTGAGCTGGAGCTGAGCGCGGAGCAGAACCAACGTGCCGTGCAGACAGGGCTCATCACGCAACTGAAGCAGTGCTATGAAACTGCGAGGCCGGAGCTGCAAAAGCTTATGAGCGCGCTGAAGTAGGGGGGACCCCCCACAACTGCGGATGATGATGGATGGGCGTCTGCGAACAAGAATGAACGCGTGCTCCTTTGCGGGCAGTTCATTCCACGAAACCACAATCCTTAAACATCTCATTCCTATGCTGGACATCGAATCCACCGCCCTCATCCTTGTGGGCTACCAGAACGACTACTTCGCCCAGAACGGCATTCTTCGCGGCGTCATCGAGGAGGCGGACCGTGTGGACCGCACCCTGGCGCACACGATGGACCTGCTGGAACAATACGCCTTCTCCCGGCTGACGATCATCTCCACGCCCATCATCCTGAAACCGGACTACCGCGCGCTGGCCAACTCCGTGGGCATCCTGGACACGATCAAGCAGGTGGGTGCCTTCAAGGAGGGCTCCCCGGGTGCGGACACGATCCCCGAGCTGAAGGCCTATGGCGACCGCATCATCTATGTGTCCGGCAAGGTGGGGTTCAACGCCTTTGCCGGGACCAATCTGGACGACGTACTGCGGGAGAGGAAGATCAAAAACCTGCTGGTGGCCGGCATGGTGACGTCCCTCTGCATCGATTCCACCGGGCGCGCCGGCTATGAGCGCGGGTACAAGGTGACCATCCTCTCCGACTGCACCTCCGCACGCACGCCGGTAGAGCAGGACTTTTTCTGCAACCACGTCTTCCCGCTGTACGGCGAGGTGGCGAACAACACGAAGCTGAAGGCGCAGATGCCCATGGCCGGACTGATGGCTTCGGCTCTGGCCGCGTAGGATGCTTCATGGCATTCCGTGGTTTTCAAACCATGAATCCGCATGATCGGCGACACGCCCATGAACGAACATTCCACACTGCTGACGGACATCCACGTGGAGGCGACCTACCGCCTCACCGAGGCTCTGATCGAGTCTGAGAAGCGGATGCGCCGGCGTGTGGAGTGTCTTTCGGAGGTGGTGTTTGAGACGGATGCGGAGGGCAGGCTGGTCTTTCTGAACAAGGCCTGGGCGCACACCCTGGGCCATGATGTCTCCGTCTCGCTGGGGACGCTCCTTTGCGACTACGTGGTGCAGGAGGACTGCGCATTGCTGGCACGGATCGTGGAAGCTGGCGCCACTTCCGTGGCCGCGCGGCCAGCCATCCGCATGCGGCGTGCGGACGGCGGCATCCTGTGCATGGAGATCTCCATCTCCGCACCGGACGGGCCCGGGATCGTGGGGTCCATGCGCGATGTGACCACGCAACGGCGCAACCAGCAGGAACTGGAGAAGCTCTCCCTGGTGGCGAGCTTTACGGACAACCTGGTGGTGATCACCGACGGTGCGGGCCGCTTTGAGTGGGTGAACGACGCCTTCGTCAAACGCACGGGCTACACGCTGCAAGAGGTGCTGGGGCTGAAGCCGGGGAAGGTGCTGCAGGGGCCGGGCACGGACACGAAGGTGGTCGCCAGCATCGGGCAAAAGCTGCGGCTGGGGGAGTCCTTTCAGGCGGAACTGCTGAACTACACCAAGGCGGGCGTGGCGTACTGGGTGGAGATGCATGTGACGCCGATCAAGAACAAGACGGGCGTGATCGAGCGCTTCGTCGCCGTGCAGTCGGACATCACCGAACTCAAGCGCACGCAGCGCGAGCTGAAGGTGGCAAAGGAAAAGGCCGAGGCCGCCAGCCAGGCGAAGAGCGATTTCCTCGCGACGATGAGCCATGAGATACGCACGCCGATGAACGGCATCATAGGCATGTCATCGCTGCTGCTGGACACCGCGCTGGAGCCGAAGCAGCGGGAGATGGTGGACGCGGTGCGCCACAGCGGCGATGCGCTGATGACCATCATCGAGGATATCCTGGACTTCTCCAAGATCGAGGCGCGGAAGCTGGATCTGGTGGAGGAGGCCTTTCGGCTTGATTCCGTCATCGGCGGTGTGGTGGATGTGCTGCGGCACAAGGCGGCGTCACGCTCACTCGGTCTAAATGTGCGGATCTCTCCAGAGGTCCCGGACTCCTTTCTTGGAGATCCGGGGCGGCTGCGGCAGATCCTCATGAATCTGGTCGGAAATGGCATCAAGTTTACGGACGAGGGAAACATCTGCATCCAGGCGGCCTGTACCAAGGGCGTGACTCCGGGCATCGTGAATCTGGAGCTCAGCGTTGCTGATACAGGTATCGGCATGTCAGAGGAGCAGCAGGGACTGCTCTTCCAGCCCTTCATGCAGGTGGACAGCTCCACGAAGCGGCGCTTTGGCGGCACAGGGCTGGGACTGGCCATCTGCAAACGGCTGGTGGAGCTGATGGGTGGCAACATCGGCGTGGAGAGCCGGCGGGGCGCAGGCTCGCGCTTCTGGGTGCGGCTGCCACTGCATGTCATGGAAGGCCATAAACGATCAGCCGTTCCGGAGCCTGAAAAAGTTGTCTCCACTGTGCCGCTGATGAAGCCTGGCGGCATCAAGCCCCGCCTGCTGCTGGTGGAGGACAACGAGGTCAATGCGCGCATGGCCATGATGCTGCTGGAAAAGAATGGCTACCCCGGGGAAGTGGCGCGTGATGGTGAGGAGGCCGTGGAGCGCTTTGCCAGCGGGGTGTATGACGGCATCCTCATGGACTGCCACATGCCCAACATGGACGGCTACGAGGCCACCTGCGCCATCCGTCAGATGGAAGCCGGTGCCGGGTGGCGGCGGCCGCGCTGCCGCATCATCGCCATGACGGCGAACGTGCAGGCCGGGGAGCGAGAGCGCTGTCTTGCCGCCGGGATGGACGACTACGTCTCCAAACCGCTGCGCACCAAGCCTTTGCTGGAGGCGCTGGGCCAGATAGGCGTGCTGGCGCTGGAGGCGGAGCCTGCCCTAGTCGCTGCATGACCTGCAGTAATTTTCGCGGGTCCATGGCAAAAGATTGGATAAAAAGCCGTCTTGCCAGCCAGCCGTCTCGTGCTGTTAATTAAGTGCATGTCCGAGTCCGCCCCTGCGCCTTCCGAACTGAAAACGCTCCGAGTGGCCGTCGTGGAGGATGATGCCACGTTGCGGCTCTTCCTGAAAAAGCTCATCGAGAAGAATGGCCACGGCTTTGAACTGGCCGGAGCTTGGGAGACGGCGGAGGAGGCGGTGAAGCCGTTGGTGGAGAGCAGGCCGCACGTGGTGGTGGTGGATCTGGAGCTGCCGAAGACCTCGGGGATCGAGTTCATCCGTCAGCTCGCGCCGCGCATGATCGAGACGGCCTTTGTGGTGCTGACCATTCACGATGATCCGGACAAGGTCTTTGAGGCGCTGCGTGCCGGGGCGCATGGCTACCTGCTGAAATCCGCCAAGCCCGGGGAGATCGCCGCAGGCATACGGCAGGCGAGCGAAGGCGGCGCGCCGCTGAGCCAGGGCATCGCGCGGCTGCTCATCAAATCATTCCAGGCTCAGCCGGAGAGAAAGAAGTCGGGCATCCCCAGTCTGACGCCGCGGGAGAGCCAGATCATCGAGCGCCTGGCGCAGGGCATGGTGCCCAAGGAACTGGCGCATGATCTGGGTATCAGCTACGAGACGGTGCGCGAGTATATCAAGTCCGTTTACGCCAAGCTGCACGTGAGATCCCGCACCGAGGCGGTGATCAAATATCTCGGGCATCAGGGGTAGTGCTGTGGATGGATGTTTGTTAAGCTGCCTTTCCCAACGGTTTATGGACATGGAGGAGGATTGAAGAGGGCGGACGCTGAGAGCTCCAGTTCGAATCTCCACAGGACAGGGAACTGCGCGCCTCCGCCGCCATGCATCCTCAACGAACCTCCTCCTTTTTTAGAGGCTCCCATTTTAGCTCACCTTTTACCAAGCCGGATTTGGCCTTTATCTCGACGCACGCCGTTCCTTTGTAATATCCCCACACCTCTGGTGATGTCTCGACTTTTGGCACCACTTTCGGCACCAGATTGCCGCTGAACTCGATCTCCAGATGGTCGTCATCAATCCAACGCCGCAGGGAGATGTAGTAAAAGCGCCCCATCTTGAACGCGTTACCGTAGCGTTCCTCTATGGCCTTTTCTAATACGTGCAGGTCCAGTTTCACCTCCGCCGCAGGCTGTGTGGTCAGCGTGAAAACCACTATATCGCTCCCGCGTTTGTACCCTCGTAGCAGACAGACTTGCGCGCCGCTCGGCGACCAGTGCACGCCCTCCGCCAGCTCCTTCGCCTTCTCTGCCCAGCGCTCCTCTTCTACGTCATCTACAGGCGTGTCCAGCAGCTGAAGCGGTCCGTCTGGCCGTCGCTGGAGGGAGCTTCCCCGGGCCGTCACTAGCACTCGCGCCTGTCCGTCTGGTCCCAGCACCACCACCTGAGGCCCACCGCGCGTCTCGCCAGGAGGAGCCTCAAGGCGGGGCTCCTGCGTTGGTGCAGCTTCTGTGTCGGGTACAGGCTTCGTCGAACAGGCAGCCAACAGGCAGGCCCAGAGCATCAGCGTCCACTTCGCGGGTATCTTCATAGGCTGCCAACGAGGCGCAGACCTCAACCTGTCATTAACCGACTTTTGCGGCAGGAAAGAGCATAAAAAAGCCACTCTCCAGCATGGACGGCGGCAAAACATCCCCTAGAATGCGCGTTTTCACCCAGCCAACCAACCTGCGGGCGATACCTCGCCTGCGTACCCGTCATGTCTTCAGTCTCAGCTCCTTCGTCGTCCGCCCCCACCTCACTTCGCAACGCCGTCATCCGCTTTGCCGGAAACTCCCAGGACGGCATCCAGTCCATCGGCGGCTTCCTGGCCCGTCTGGCAGGCCGCACGGCCCAGGAGGTGATGACCTACATGACCATCCCGTCCACGATCTCCGGCGGTCCGTCCATTTTCCAGGTGCATCTGGGCTCCGGCGAGGTGCTGCATGAGGGCGACGAGGCAGACGTGCTGGTGGCTTTCTACAAGCACAGCTACCAAAACCACATCGGCTCCCTGCGCAAAGGCGGCATCTGCTTCTACGATACGGCGGACATGACCGCCGAGGACATCAAGCAGGACAGCGGCATCATCCACATCGGCGTGCCCTTCACCTCCGCCACTGTGGAGGCCGTGGGCGGCTCCACGCGTGATCGCGGCAAGAACATGTTCGTGCTGGGCATGGTCTGCGCCGTCTTCAATCTCGACAAAGAAAAGCTCGTGGGCATCGTCAGCCGCCAGTTTGGCCGCAAGGACGAAAGCGTGCTGCGCAATGCGCTGCTGGCCTTTGACGCCGGATTTGCCTACCAGGTGGGGGACGTGGAAAAGTTTGCCTTCGTCCCCGGCGAGGCCCCAGGAAGCCACCGCATCAGCGCGGACGGCAACCAGATGATGACGCTCGGCCTCATCGCCGCCGGTGTGCGTTATGGCTCCGCGTACCCCATCACTCCGTGGTCCTCCATCATGGAAACACTGCGCGTCGAGCTGCCCAAGTATGGCGGCATCTACGTGCAGGCCGAGGATGAGCTGGCCGCTGTGGCCATGACCATCGGTGCCGCTTTTGCGGGCCATCTCGCCATCACCGGCAGTGCAGGCCCCGGCCTGAGTCTGAAGATGGAAGCCCTCGGCTACGCCAGCATGGCGGAGATCCCGCTCATCGTGGTAAACGTGCAGCGCGGCGGCCCCTCCACCGGTCTGCCCACCAGCGTGGAGCAGTCTGACCTCATGCAGGCCATCTACGGCAGTCACGGTGACAGCCCGCGCATCGTGCTGGCACCGAAGGACGTGGAAGACTGCTTCTACATCGCTCTGGAAGCCGGCAAGCTGGCCAAGAAATACTCCTGCCCGGTCATCATTCTGAGCGATCAGGCCCTGAGCAGCCGCATTGAGGCCTTTGAAGAGCCTGATCTGGACAAGCACTGGGTCGAGCCCGAGCTCGATCTGGCCACCCGCCCGGCCGACTTCAAGCCCTATCCGCTGGACGCCATCACCCGCCACGCGCCTCCGGGAGCCAAGATGGCAGGCGGCAAGTACCCCATCGCTACCGGTCTGGAGCATGACGAAATGGGCCACCCCAGCGGCAGCCCCAAGATGCACACGCTCATGACTGCCAAGCGCCGCAACAAGCTGGTGCAGCTTTCCAAAGAGCTGCCGCTTCCGGAGATCCATGGCGACACCACCGGCGACGCTCTCGTGGTCGGCTGGGGCAGCACCTTTGGGCCTATTAAGGAAAGTGTGACCCGCATGCGCAGCGAAGGGCACAAGGTGGGCGCCATTCACCTGCGCCACCTGCACCCCATGCCCGCAGGTCTGGGAGACCTCTTCAAGCAGTACAAGCACGTCGTCTGCGTGGAGATGAACGACTCCGGCCTCTACGGCTACGGCCAGCTGGCCACCCTGCTGCGCGCCAGCCTGGCAGATCCGCGCATCCAGTCCGTGTGCAAGACCGACGGCCTGGCCTTCCGCATCCGCGAGATCGTCACCGGCGTGGAGAAAGTCATGAGCGCCCAGGCCTGATCCGAACCCGCAGCATTCACCAACCTTTCTCTTCTTTAAATCATCATGTCCACTGCCATCGACACTCCTGCAGCTCCCGCCACGGAAAAGCTCACGAAAAAAGCCCTCACCGCCGATCATCCCACGTGGTGCCCCGGCTGCGGCGACTTCGCCGTGCTGAACATCTTTTACCGCGTGCTGGAAAAGCTGCAGTACCCCCATGAAAACATCGTCTGCGTGGCCGGCATCGGCTGCTCCAGCCGCTTCCCGTATTTCATGAACACGCACGGCATCCACTTCATCCATGGCCGTGCGCTGCCCCTGGCCACCGGCATCTCCCTGAGCCGCCCTGACGTGCACGTCTTCGTCTTTGGCGGTGACGGCGACGGCTTCTCCATCGGCGGCAACCATCTCAACCACGCCGCGCGCAAAAACATCAAGCTGACCTACGTCATCATGGACAACTTCGTCTATGGACTGACCAAGAAGCAGACCAGCCCCACGAGCCCCATCGGCTTCAAGAGCAAGACCGACCCCACCGGCAGCATCGACCGCCCCATCAACCCCATGCGCCAGCTTCTGGCCAGCGGCGCCACCTTCATCGCCCGTACGCATGCCGCGCAGGTGAAGCACATGGAGGCCATGTTTGAGCGCGCCATCCTGCATGATGGCTTCAGCGTGGTGGAGTGCCTGAGCGAGTGCGTCATGTTCTACTCCGGTGCCTTTGACGACAGCACCCCGCGCAAAGGCGGCACCTACGACCTCATCGACGAAACGCAGCACGACGTCACCGACGAAACCGCCGCGTTCAAGCTGGCCGAAAACCTCGCCCCGGGGAAATTTGGCGTCTATTACCAGGTGAACCGCCCCACCAAGAACGCGCTGGAGCAGAAGTGGATCGACGAGACGCAGTCGAAGCTCGGCGGTGTGTCGCAGAAGGAGATCCTCAAGAAGCGCTTTGAGGCCATGAGGTAGTGAGCGGCTGCGCCATCAAGGCGTGGTCAAGACTTCAAGCCCCGCCATGACAGGCGGGGCTTTTTGCTGTAGGGGTGGCGATGAAGAAGGCTCTTCTGTCTTTGCTGCTGGCTGGTTCCA
The DNA here is from genome assembly GCF_042655725.1 of Prosthecobacter fluviatilis. GTDB lineage: Bacteria > Verrucomicrobiota > Verrucomicrobiia > Verrucomicrobiales > Verrucomicrobiaceae > Prosthecobacter > Prosthecobacter fluviatilis. The sequence continues at coordinate 209,041 of NZ_JBHSMQ010000008.1, read as the reverse complement.
TGGTGGGCTGCCAGTGCAATAACTCACCAATTCCTGTCTTTGAAGCGAGGCAGGACAGGCTCATTTCAGTCTCGCTCAAAGCCCGCGACAACGCGGATCAAAAGGCATGGGAAGGCTGTCACAGGCGGAACGTGTGGTTTGATGTCAAAGATTCCCGTGGGCAGTCGATGCCTCACATTCTTATCTGCATTTTGTGGGCTGACACACCTGAGCCGGCCCCAAAAAAACACGATGCCACTGAGATCAAGGTTCTGGTGCGAAAGGATAAAAACGCCTTTCTGATTGGGCAGCATGACGCGCTTATGCTGGGACGTCGAATTGAAAAGCCTGGAACATACCTGCTGGAGTATCACGTCGACTGCTATGACCAAAAGCATCGTCTGCTTTATTCCGGCAAGACAGATGGAATTTGCATACACATTGCAAACCGCACTTTTTTGGACAAGCGACCAAGAACGGATGCTTCGGAAATAACCTTGTGGGTTCGCCGGGAGAAGTAGCCGTGCCGAAGCGAATGACTGCGATGCCTTGACCTCCCGGCAGGCTCCGCCTACTTGACGTCTGTTACCCCCATGCGCATCCATACCCTCGATCTCCGCTTCATCGGCATCCCTGGCCTCATCGCTTCCTTTTTAGTCGAGAGCGCGGGCGAATATGCGCTGATCGAGACGGGGCCGGGCTCTTCGCTGGAGACGCTGCGTGCGGCCATCCGTGATGTGGGTGTGGATGAAGCGGCCATCAAGAAGGTCTTCGTCACTCACATCCATCTGGATCACGCGGGGGCGGCGGGCTGGTTTGCACAGCAGGGGGCGGTGATCTACTGCCACCCGAATGCGGCGCGGCATCTCGTCGATCCTTCCAAGCTTATCGAAAGTGCCCGCATGGTCTATGGCGCGAAGATGGATACCCTTTGGGGCGATATGCTGCCTGCGCCTGCAGACAAGGTCGTCGCGCTGCAGGACAACGAGCGTGTGCCGCTCGGGCAGGTTGAGGTGATCGCATGGGACACTCCGGGGCATGCGCGGCATCATCACGCCTTTGTCATCGGCGATGTGTGCTTTGCGGGAGACGTGGCTGGCATGCGCCTGGAGCACAGCCGCTACCTTTCCGTCACCTCCGCACCGCCGCAGTTTGATCCTGTGGCCTATGTGCAGTCCATTGACCGTCTGGCGGCTGCGGGTTTCACGACGCTCTACCTGACGCATTTTGGTGCGGTGAGTGATGTGGCATGGCATTTGAAAGCCTACCGTCAGCGCGTTCAGGAGGTGTACGAGCGCGTGGCTGCAGATTTCAAGGCGGGTTTGAGCGCCGAGGAGATCCGCCGTCACTACACCGCTGCCGAACATGCTGCCGCCAAGGAGGCAGGGGTCGATGGGGTGCTGTGGTGTAAAGGAGAAGACGCCAATGTCACCTCCATGTGCGCAGACGGGGTGCGCATGTACTGCGAGAAATGCTGCTGAGCAGGGGGGAGTGCGGCAGTTGAGGTCGCGTCACTTTTGGTAAAACCCTGTCAAATTCGAGCGTTTTCTTATCGCCGCTACGAAACAGGGGCGGGCAGTTTATTCTGGAGACTGTGTGTTTTTTTGTAAAATTGGACGTTCTTTATGAGGGATTTCAAAAAAACTGCTTAACCAAAGCAAAATATTGATGTAAATTGAGAAACTGCCGCAACGCACTCACCTATGAGCAACATCGCATTTGAAACAGATGGTGGTCGGGAGACCAGAGCCCCCAAGACTTCAGGCATGCCTGTCGGAAGGTTGGTCGATCTAAACGCCGCTGCTGCTGATGCCCAGGCAAGCTGCGAACGCTGGCACTCCGAGCTGCAGTCTGTCCAGGAACAACACCGTGCGCTGACGCATGAGCTGCGGCAGATGGCGCGGCTGCACGAGCAGAAAACCTCCGAGGTGAACCGGCTGCTCAGTCTCGAAGCGAGCCTGAATGAACAGCTTGGCAAGCTCAACGGCCACCGTGAGCTACTGCAAAGCCGCGTGCAGGAGATCAACGCCCGTTACCTGCAGGATCAGGGCCGTTTGGAGCAGACCCAGCAGCAGCTCAGCGAATGGCAGGGGCACAAACAGAATGTGGAGGCCCAGGTGGGCGCTGCGGCACGTCAGCTCGCCGGGCTGAAGGCGGAGTCTGCCCTGCTCGAAGAGCGCAGTTCCGAACTTTCCGACCTGCTGCAAAAAGCGATCGACGAAGTGACCCGCCAGCAGGCACGAATCGTCGAGGCGCGTGGACTCGTCGTCCGGCAGGAGACGCGGCAGCAGGAGCTTACCATCAACATTGCACGGCTGGAGGTGAGCTACCAGCAGGCGGAAGCCAACATCAAGCTCAAGCAGGAGAGGCTCAACTATCTGGAAGAAGCCGGAAGCCGGGCCACCGGCCATGTGGTGGACCTGACTTCGCGCTACCAGGCATTGGAGCAAAATTTCGCCCAGCTCACGGCGCAGTGCCGGGAGAGCGAGACCTCTCTCAAGATCACCCGCGGCGCCATCGCCGAAGAGCGGGCACGCCTGCAGGAGCAGCGGCAGGCCATTCAGGAGACCAGCCAGCACCATGCTGATTTGCAGAACAAGGTGAACGAGCTGGCCCAGCAGCGTGTGGCGGCGGCGGCGGCGCTCGGCGAGCTCAAGGCAGAAGCCGTGCAGCACGACCAGACGCTGATCATGCTGCGGCAGCAGCGTGAGGAGAGCCAGGCTGAAATGGATGAGCTGCGCGCCTGTGAGCAGACCATCGCACAGGCCCTGCTGAACCGACGCAGCGAACTTGCCCGCATGGAGGAAAAGCTGGGCACCACCTTGAACGAATGCACGGAGGCCACCACGCAGCTGGCAGATCTCGGCCGGGCAGTGGCCCAGCTGCAGACGCAAGAGGCGGCCTCAGTGCAGCACGCTCAGCAGCTTTCGCAGGAGATTGTGGATCTCGGTGTCAGACGCCAGCAAGTGAAGGACCAGATCGCGGACACAGAGGCTCAGATGCTGGCCTTGGGCACGCAGCATGCCGCACTGGGGGCGGAGATCGCTGCCCTCAGCAGCACGAAGCAGTCCACCGCCGACGCATTGCAGGAATGCCGGGCCGAACTCGCCAGTACGCAAGAGCGGCTGCAAGCCACCCAGGAGGACTGCCAGGCCGCTGAGGCGCGCCTGGCCACCGTCAACAAAACTCTTCAGGAGCGACACGAGCAGGAGGCCATTCTGAGAGACCAAATTCATGCCTTGGAGCTGCAATCCAAGCAGCTGGAGACTCAGACGCAGGAGCAGACCAGCAAGCTGGAAGCCGTGCGTCAGGAACGCATTGGGGCAGAGATCGCCCTGCAGCGTCTCAGCCAGCAGCATGAGGAGGCCGGTGTCCGGCTGGAAACCCGACATGCAGAGATCGACGCCGCCGCAGTGCGCCTGCAGCAGGGACTGCATGAATGCCAGCAGGCGGAAGAGCGCCGCATGGCCCTGACTCATGAGGTCGAAAACCTGGTGATGAAGCAGCGGAATCAGGAGATGATCCTGCACGAGATCGAAGCCCAGATCGCCCGGCGTGAGCAGGAGCGCGAAGCCTCCACCACAGGGGCCCGGCAGGCTCAGCAGGAACACGAGACCGCCGCCGCAGCCGTCCTGGCCGCCCGCAGGGAGCTGGCCGAGCAGCAGGCCGGCATCACCGCAGCCACCGCCAGGCTGTCAGAGCTTCAGTCGGCCGTGCAGGCTGCCGAGCAAAACCTCAACACCACCGGGGCGAGCCTGGCTGGGGAAGAGCAAAAGCTGGTGGAAACCCGCACCGCGCTCGATGCCCTGACGCAGGAGCTTTCCATCGCGCACGACCTGAAGGTCACGATCGAGGCGCTGACCTCCCGCCAGGCAAACGTGGCGGCCGCCGAGCAGCATCTGACAACCCTGGGCCGCCAGGTGGAGGAGGCCTCCCAGCGCCGTGCTCAGCTCGACACCTCACTCAAGGACATCACCGAACAGCTCGCCACCGCAACCGAGCGGTGCGATGCCGTCAGCCTGCAGGAAACCGAGACCCGTCAGCGGCTGGATCAGATGATCGCGGAGGAAAAAGAACTGCGGCAGGAAATCGCCACACTCACAAGCTCCGCCCAGCAGGAGCGCGTGATGTACGATGAACTGCGCTCTCTCACCAAGGACGCCCGCCAGCTGCATGAGCAGGAGAGCTCAGCGCTGGCAGTGCAGATCCGCGAAGCACGCCAGCAGCTCAGCGGCTGGGAGACGCAGATCGCGGCCCTGCTGGACTGGAAGGAGCGCATGGATCAGTCCCTCAACCGCGTGCAGCAGGCTGCTGCCGACTCTCCCGAAGCCCGCAGCGCCAACAATGAAATCCAAATGGCCCTTGGCGCGCTGCGCCACATCATGGAGCGGCTGCAGGCCAGCAAGTCGGAGACGCCATCCTTGCCCCTGAGGCCTGCCGCTGCCGAGGGAGCACCAGTCTCCAAGACGGTCAATTCATCGGACGACCAGTCCTCCGCCGACCAGAAAACCGGCGGCATGATCAGCGAGATCAGGCCCAACAGCCGGCTCAGCCGTCTGCGCGAAGAACTCCAGCGCGAGGAGACGCGCCTGCATTTCCTGCGTCAAAACTCCCGCTCTCTTGAGCTCCGCGCCCGCACCCGGTCGCATCTTCCAGCGATTCAGGAAAATCAGAACGGCGGCGCGCTGGACGGAGCCTCACACTGGGAGGAGCGCATCAAGCGTGCTGCGATTGATGAAAGCAATCTCCTGGAAAAAATCGCCAGCCTCAAAGGGCAGATTGCCGAACTTCGTGGGGAGTCGCAGAGTTCATCCGCCTCCGCCATGGAAACGTGTGGCTGAGCCACGTGGGCAAACATGCGGCGCTACCTGGGGCGGGAGCGCCTGCGGGGGCGGGCAGCCTGGTTGCGGGCGTTGAGCTGAATTTTCCTTCCGACAACGAGGAGAATAATGAGCACGACGGCCCGCACGAACCACCAGCGTTCCGTGCTTGAGGCTGCAGGTGCCACCTGGGGCGTGATGGGGGCCGCCAGTTTCACCGCCAAATTTCCAGCAGGAGCACCCGCAGCGACGCTCGCCACCGGCATGCCGCCTCCCAGCGTCGCCGCTGTGCCGGTGGGTGCAGCGGTCCCCGCCTCGGCATACGGAGACGCACCCGCCAGCATCGCCGCAGGGCGTGCGGGCGGCTCCTCGTCCGCCATGGCGGGCTTGCCGCCCTTCGCTTTCTTCTCCGCCTCCTGCACAAAGGGGTCCTCCCCAAAGCCTGTGTCGTAGAGATACTCCGGCTGCTGCACGCTGAAGGGCACCTCCTCGATCCGCCCGTCCTGCTCATACACCCCGCGGATCGTCTGCATGGGGCCGGTCTGCTCAAAGATCTCAAACCCCAGCCAGAAGTCCTCCAGCACCTGGCCGTCGATGGTTTGCACAAAGGTCACGTCCATGTTGCGCGCCGCGTATTCCGGCTCCGTCATCGGCGCCGTCTGCTCTGCATCCGGCCACAGCGGCTTGAACTGCACGCCCGTGCCCAGCAGCGCCTTCTTGCGGTTGATCTCCACATGGATGTGCTGGTTCAAATACGTCGCGATCCCCGCCTGCGCCGCCTTCAGCTCCTCCAGGCTGATCTTCATGTCCCCATCCGTGTCGATCCCCACAAACCGCGAGAGCGTGAGGATGTTGAACGTCAGCCGGATCTCCAGCTTGTGCGGCGTGGGCCGTACACGCATCTCGCTCTGGTCCGCAGGGTGGGCGGAGGCGGAGTGAGCCATGACGAAGGCCGCCAGAAAGCGGAGGCTTTTCATGCCTGAGGATGTGAAAGGCGACGGCATCGGGTGATGCCATAGACGAGCACACTCAGGGCGAGGGCAACAAAAAGTACCTCGTCCGAAGTATGCCCGTCGGGGCCGCCGCTTAGATTTTTGAATGCGGCCATCGCCGGCAATGAGAGGCCAAAGAGGACTGTCAGGACACATATGACGGCCCAACGAAACAAACGGCTGGTTGGTGCTTCGTTCGAGGTCAGACTGATCAGTGCAAAGCCGAAGCTGAACGCCAGGATGCCGGACACCATTGACCATGCTTCATCTGGTAAAATGAAATTCACCCAGATCGTCAGAGGAGGCTGCAGATTTTCAGGTCTTGAGGACCAGACCCACTCGGAAATCTGGATCAGATTCAAGGCCGCGTGCAAGGCAATGAACAAGAACCAGCCGAAGAAAGCGCCGTCCACGACAGCCAGCAGCCATCGTTTCCAGCCTATGTTTGTCTCATTCGTCATTCAAGAGTGATCCACATCGGCGACACCCACACCAGCTCCCCGTTCGTCTGCTCGCCGCGGAAGTAGTAGTAGCTCGTCTTGCCTTTCTCCGGCTTCGGATCGGTCCAGGTCAGATCAATGGTCTTCTCCTTGGCGATCGTCATCGGGATCTCCACGTTGTCCTTGATCAGCGTGACCTTTTCAAACGGCATCGTGCCGATGAGCTTCAGCGAGATCGTGGGCGCGCCCTTCACGCCGAATTCATCTCCCATCATGCGCTCCTTGCCATCAGCCGCCTTGCAGCGGCTTTCGGCGATGATGTTGTCCGTGGCGCCATACGTGTGGCGCTGGCGCATCGCCTTGATGATGCCCTCGCGGCTGTAATCCTCCGCATAGATCATCGCGTAGCTGATGTGCGTGCTGCCGTGGTCGCTGCTGCTTTGAAAGCTGAACTTGTAGCCTTTGGCAAAGGCATCGCACACCCAGCCGCCGGGCTCCCAGCCGCCGATGGCGTCGTTCTCCGTGGGGCAGCGCGGGCAGCCGGGGTACTCGTAGTTTTGGCGCGCGCCCTGGTAGATCTCCACCATCGGCTCGTACTCGCCGCCCCAGTTCCGCCAGTCGGTGCCCATGCTGCCCACGCTCGTGTGGCTGGCGCAGACGCCGTTGAAGAGCTTCAGGTACTTGTAGAGCATGTTTGTGTCCGGCGCGGGCTCATGCACGCGCACATCGCTCAGCGGCAGGCGGGGCAGGGTGCGCACACCGCGCTGGGCAAAGACCACATTCCTGTGCCCCTCGGGATACACCACGCTGCGCTCGTAGCTGAACATCGGCGTGAAGGCCTTCGGCAGGAAAAAGGCGTCCGTCGTCTTCTGCGTCAGCCACCAGGAGTACTCGCGGCCGTTGCCGTTGTCATGGTCCCCGTTGCCGATCCAGTCCATCGACGCCGCATCGATGGCATAGCGCCACATGTCCTCCAGCGGGCCGTCATTTGCGCCGTCTCCGCTGATCTCCGTGTGGCGGTGAAATTCACCACGCAGGATGCGCCGCTCCGTACCGGCGATGCTGCTGCGGAAGCCGCGTATCGCAGCCACTTCAGCGCGCTCCGCCTCCGTGCGCTTGCTCGGCGCGGGATTGTCCAGCGGCGGCTCCGCGCGGGGCTGGAGCACCGCAGGCTTCACCGGACCGCTGGCGATCAGCCGGCTGAAATACACATCGTTGTCAAAGGGGTCCTTGCTCGCATCCAGCGCCGCATTGCCACCCTTGCCACCGGGAGTTTTGGAGCGGTTAAACTCCGCCATGCGGTCCATCCGGTGGTCGCTGCTGTGCGCCACAAACAGCATCTTGGGCCCGGTGGCGATGGCGGGCAGGTTGTACATGAGGTTGTCGCTGTGCGGGATGCTGATGGGCCCCACCCACTCGCCGCCGTCCAGATAAGCCGCCACGCTGCCCCAGGTGCTGCCCAGCGGGCCACGAAAGCTGTTCAGCCGCGTGCGCGCGATCAGCCACACGCGCCCCTCCGAATCGCAGCAGATGCGGCCCAGGTTGTTGTAAGTCTGCGGGCCGCTCACCGCCACATGCGCTCCCGGCGCACCGCCGCGCACGGCGGGCTTTTCAAACGCCAGCCCATCCGGCACTTCCGGCGAAGCCGGCGGGGCAGGGGTGCTCACATCCGCGCCACGGCCTTTCCCTTTGCCCTTGCCTTTGCCGCCACGCGCCTGCGGCGTGATGGCTCCCGGCAGCGCGTCGGCGATGCTCCCCTGCGGCTCCGCCCAGGCCTTGCCATCCCACACGCTCACGCCGATCTCACGATTCCGATACAGCCCGATGCCATCGCCGCTGTCATACGCGCCCCAGTCCTTGCCCCAGGTGGCGCCGCTCTTTTCATAGGCCACCCACACGCGCCCCTCGCGATCGTGCGTCACCGCCGCACGCGCCTCATACTGCGGCGTGTTTGCCACCGGCATCGGCGCTCCCGCAGGCCTGCCGCTGGCATCCAGCACGCACATCCAGATGTCGTAATCACCCTTCTCATAGGTGTCCCACGCCAGCGCAAATTGCCCGCTGCCCTCCGCGCGTGCATCCGCGCTGAGGGCCGGGTTCCAGCAGTTCCCGCTGTTCTTGGAAACCGTCTGCGCCGCCGCCCAGGCGCCGCCTTCATGCGTGCGCGTGCGGATCTCAAACTTCCCCTCCTGCGCCGCCATCCACGCCAGCACCAGCGTGCCCTTCGCCGAGCGCGCGATCACCGGATTCAGATCATTCCCCGCCGACTTAGACAGGTTCTCCACCTCCCCGAGCTTCCCCTCGGCAAAGTGACGCGCCAGGATTTCAAAGTTGCCCTCCACGCGCTCGCTCCACACGATCCACGCGCCGCCCTTGCCATCCGCCGCCACCGCAGACTTGTAAATGTCGCGCCCCGTCTCAGTCACGGCCATGCGTTGCTCCTCCCACTGCTTCCCCGGGCGCACATGCAGCCAGAGCTGATCGCCGCCTGCGGGCTTGTTCAGAAAGGACAGATCCTCCGGCTCCGTGTCCCAGCGCTTCGCCCGCTCATCGCGGTCGATGCCCGGCGTGAAGCTCTGGTAAACGAGGAATCCATGCCCCTCCGCATCAAACGCCAGGGCAGGGAAGTCATCGTCCGTGCGTTCCTTGGTAAACACGCGCAGATTGAACGCTGTCTGCTGCACCGCCACGCGGCCCTCCATCAGGTCCAGCGCCTCGCCCGGCTTCACATCCGCCAGCTTGAAGCTCACCTTTCCCTGCGCCGTCGTCACCTCCACGCTGCTCTCCGGCGTCACATCGCGCAGCTTCACATACACCCCGTTTTCAAAGATGGGCCCCAGCTGCCTCGCCATCTGGCCGATCTTCTTCGGATTGTTTCCGCGAGCCTTCGCATTCGCGCCCACAGGCGTGCGGCTGCTCGCCTTCCACGAGTTCTTGCCCGTCATCGCGTCCTTCTGCTCAAAGCGGTAGCCGTTCACCTCCAGCACCTCCCCCGGCGTCACCGTCACCGACCCGTCCCACACCGTGGACTCCTTGTCATGAAGCCCTAACTGGATGAGCAGCGCGGAGTCTGCCGCGGAGGCGATGCCGGTGAGCAGGAGAAGAGGAAGAATGAATCTTTTCATGGGGTGGTCGCCTGAAACGTCGTCCAACGCCCGATCTCGCTTAGAGTTTTGCAGAAGTCTTCAGTGTGGTGGATTCCTGTATTGACGCAAAGCGCGTGGACGAATTAAAAACGTCTAATTGGAAATAATGCCTTCCATTCTTGGTAAAAGAACTGCTTGAAGTGCGTTTTTCCAAGGCCGTGCGCGCTGCGGCTCCTTACCTAAATAACATCACATCATAACACCTGTCCGTCACCCCATGAAGAAAATCGCACTCTCCCTCCTCTGCCTTGCCTTCGGCCTCAGCACCGCTTCTGCGGACGACGTCATCAAAGGTGCCATGAAGAAGAATTTCAAGCCTGAAGACGCCATCGCCAAGAAGGTTGGCAAAGGCGAGGCCACGGACGCCGAACTCGACACTCTGATCAAGTGCGTGCAGGCTATCTGCGCAGCCACCCCTCCGAAGGGTGACAAGGCCGCCTGGGTGGAAAAGTGCAAGGGCATGGTCGCTGCACTGCAGAAAGTGAAGGCCAAGGACGCCAGCGGCATCAGCGAATTCAAGAAGGCCAACAACTGCAAGGCCTGCCACGACGTCTTCAAGGGCGCCGCCAAGTAAGGCTGTCTCAGATGCGGCTTCATCGCCGAGACTTCCGGAGGGCTCCGCTCGCAAGAGCGGAGCCTTCTTTGTTTCTGCTTCTTGCGTGTCCGGGCAGATGCTCCAATATCCCGGGCAAACCATGCCCACCACCTACCACATCGTCCCCACCGAAGCCCACAACGCACTCGTCCGCGCCGCCTACCAGCACCGCGGCTACACCCAGGCCGAGGCCGAGGACGGAGCACGGTTTTGCGAGATGGCCTCCGCGCATGGCATCCGCACCCACAACGCCATCAAGGCCCTCCACCTCGACCACCTCTTTGGCAGCGCCACCGGCGGCTGCAAACCGGGTGCCGAGATCGAGGTCATCAAAAAACCCTTCGCCGCCAGCGAAGCCTGGGACGGCAAATTGAAGCTCGGCCAGAGCGTCGCCTTCCGCGCCATGGAGCGCTGCATGGAGCTGGCGGACAAATACGGCATCGGCCAGGTCAGCGTGGACAATGCCTTCCACTACCTCTGGGGCGGCGGCTACGTCATGGACGCCGCCAAGAAAGGCTACATCGCCTACACGAATTGCACCTCCACCCTCGGCGAGGTCGTCCCCTTCGGCGGCAAATTCCCCGTGCTGGGCACCAATCCCCACTCCTGGGGCCTCCCCACGCAGGATGCCTGCGGCTTCCCCATCGTCATCGACTGGGCCACCTCCACCGTCGCCATGGGCCGAGTCCAGCAGCTCAAGCGCGAAGGCAAGCCCCTCCCTCCCGGCGCCGCCGTGGACAAGGACGGCAAGCCCACCACCGACGCCAATGAAGCCGCCTGGCTCATGCCCTTCGGCGCGCACAAAGGCTACGGCCTCTCCCTCCTCATCGAGGTCATGGGCGGCATGATCGGCGGCGGCCTGCCCACCCTGCGCGGCGGCGGCGCCCACCCCGACATCAAGAGCAAGCCTTTCCCCGCCGGTGAAAAGCGCACCAGCAGCTTCTACTTCCAGGTCATCCACCCCGATGCCATCAGCACCGGCCTCTTCTCCAATGGCCGCAACTTCAATGAGAACATCAAAGCCGTGATCGACGACATCCTCGGACACGGCAACGAAAACTGCATGCTCCCCGGCCAGCCCGAAGCCCAAAACGCCGCCCACACCGCCAAAGCCGGCGGCCTCCTCTTCAGCACCGCCGAAGTCGAAGCCCTCAACGAGATCGCCGTCGAAGCTGGCGTGGCCCGCTTCGATGTCGCCGCGCTGGGCACCTACGACGTGCCGTGAGACAGCCCACTCGATCGATTAGGTCAGCTTTTGGTCAGCTTTTTTGGTTCACCGGCGGCGGTAGAGCCTATCAAGTTCGTAAACGCGATCCCTGAGCTTTTGCGCTTCGTCGTAGTGCTTCTGCTCAAACTCCCATAGCTGTGTCTGCTCCACGATCGCAATGATTTCCGGGGCCACCGCCAGGACTTCGTGCAAGTAGCGCCCGTACTCGGCTGAGTGGCCGAGCTGCTGCTCGAATTGGGCCAGGTTCATGAGCGGAACCGGGTAGTCTTTGGGACAGACGTCCAATGCCTGCTTGATCACGCTGACGGCCCCGGTGTAATCCTTGCCAGAATCGATGAGATCCCTGGCCCGTGCCACCGACTGCACGACCTTCTCAACGGCCGAAATTGGGGAGGCAGGGCTGGCCGCATCAGCCGTCTTTGCTGCAGCATCTGATGCCGGCGGTCGCTTCAGATGCTCGTGGGCCATTCTTTGAATCCGGGCGCTGTTCGGGTAGCGCTTCGCCAGTTCTTCCAGGTGGGCCATGGCCGCAGCGTTGTCCCCCATCGTATGCGCCATTTCATAGCGGCTGTAGTCTTCATCCAGCAGGGCAAGGTCTATGGGATTGCTGGCAGCGGGCAAGGGGTGAGGAATGCTCTGGCCGCTACGCGCCAGGCGGCTGATCTCCTCCCTCAGCGTGTTGATCGGCGAGAGCAGGATAAGCATCTGCCGGCCCATCATCTCGATGCCTTGTTTGATGGCCACGAGCTCTCCCTGTTTGTTGATCGCAAAACTGCCGGGGCCTAGGCATGGCTGCTGCTTGAACATCAGGCCTGATCCCAGACTGAGGACCCGCGTAAACTGTTGCTTGCTGAGATTGCTCGTCATGCTGGTGCGCTTGGCAAGGACCGGCCCCATGACGGGCGGGATGTCCGTTTTGAGAAAATCGAACGCCTTGAGTGCGATGAACGCAATCGTCTCCCCCATCTCAGGCTCCTGGGCGGCAATCGGCAGCCAGACCTTGGGGCTATAGTCAAACTTAATCAGCGCCACCTCCTGCTCCGGAAAGATCCCGAGGATGGTCCCAAACGGCAGTTCGCTGCCATCTTCGGCAAAGACCATCGGCCGCTGGGGCAGCGCGACCATGCTCAAGTCCACCAGCGCCAGGCCGTCTGCCGTGATGAAGACACCCCTGCCTTCCAATCTGCGGCCATTGATCGCGAACCCCAGTTCGATCGCCGCAGCCCTCTTGCTGGCCGCCATTTCCTTCAGCCCATCCGCATCTGAGGCCTGCACGGGCGGCATAAACAGTGCAAAAACGAAAAGCAGCACGATGTGTTTCATATGCATTTTGAATGGATTATTTAAGCATTTATCAGATTGCTCTATTTTAATCGATTCAAAACTGCTCCGCTGGCAACCGCTGCATTGCATCCAATGCCGCACTCTCACTGCTCAGCGCACCCCGCAGGCTATATCCGCCACATCGCACCCGCCTGTTCGCTAGGGTCCAGCTGCGTCGAGGCCGAAGCTCCGGGGCTATGGCCGCCGCAGGCATCCTAAAAAAGGTCCGCTGTCCTTAAGGCATGGAAAGCCGGGGCTGCAGGGTGACGAGTCTGCGGTGGGCCGAGGGCTTTTGAAAAGAAGGAAAACGATGAGACAACCGCCCAATCTGGGACGAGGGACACGCACAGCGCATCCCTGCCGTCTGGCGCGGCGGATGCCCGGCTTCAGTAAATCATCGCATTGTCCGGCGCGGTCGTCTCCTCCACCTTGGTGGCTTCGATGATGGGCACGGTCTGGGTTCCTTCTTTTTTGTAGCCCATTTTGCCGACGACTTTGACCCAGGTCATGTCTTTAAACTCGGGGGCCTTCTTGCCGAAGTCGATCGGCACGGAGTACGGGCGGGCGTCGGCGGCGCAGCACTGCACCAGCATGCGGAAAATGCGGAGGCGGTGGCCATCGGCATTGTTCACCTTCTCTGGCAGCACCTGCGCCACGGTCTCCACCATCTGGCCGGTCAGCACCTTCTGTACCTCCACATCGCCGCCGGTGTAGTAAAGTTCAGGCACTTCGAGGATGAAGTTCCCCTCCTTGCTCTGCGGCACCTGTTTTTTGAGGTCTTCCAGGGTGAAGGTGCCATAGCTCTTGGAGGTCTGCGCGGGCGGCGGCACGTTTTTCGGCGGCTCCTTGGTCTCCGCAGCAGCGGCGGCGGCGGCGGCGACTCCGGGCGGAGGCATGCTGGCGGGCTTTTCAGTCGTCACAGTGGCCTTGGTGGCCGGGGTTGATTCCACCACTTTCGCCGCGGCGGCTGCCTCTGCGGCAGGTTTGGCAGGGGCCTTGACCTTGTTTTGCAGAGAGAACTGCTCCGCGCGCGAGGTGTCATTGTAGTTCGGATCGTACAAGCCCTTGTTCACGATGGCGTTCGGGCTGTAGCGGTCTGGTGTGGAAATCGCTGCCCAGGAGAGGGGGGCGGCTAGAATGAGCAGCACGGCGATGCGGCCCGGCCAGGAGCTTTCTTCGAGAATGCCGTGCGCATGGCCTTCATGGCCGTGATCATGCCCGCAGCAGCCGTGTTCGTGCTTGTTCTCAGCTGCGTGATCATGGCCACAACAGCCATGTTCATGCTTGTGCTCATGCGCATGCCCGTGGTCGTGTCCGCAGCAGCCTACCTTGTGCGCGTGATCATGGGAGTGATCATGGCCGCATCCGGCATGCTCATGCTTGTGAGCGTGGTCATGCCCGCAGTCCTTGTGATCATGATCGTGCCCGTCGTGCGAGTGACCGTGGTCATGGCCTTCGCAGCCCGCGTCCTCGGCACCCATGGTCAGCAAGTTGAAGAGACCCAGCACAGCCAGGCCGATGCCGGACACCAGCACCATCGGGCGGAAGATGCCATCCGGCGGGAGGTAGTTTGTCAGACGGCCGCTGATGTAAAAATAAAGCAGCACGCCGCTCCAAAGCAGCAGCATGGAGACACTGAGAAGATGAACGAGGGTGCGGGTTCCACTCATGGTGATTTAAGGTTTGATGTAAAGATGTTGTACCAGGTTCATCCACGGCCCCGAGAGCAGGCCGACGAGAATGAAGAGGCCGACCAGAAGATATACGACCACCTTGCGCTGGAAGACACTGGAGTACATGAACAGAAGCTTGATGTCCATCATGGGGCCAAAGACCAGGAAGGCCAGCTTGGCCGCCATGGAGAAGGCCGTCATCGGTGCGGCGATGAAGGCGTCCGAGGTGCTGCACAGGGAAAGCACGACCGCCAGCCCCATCAGGGACGGCACGGCCAGCCAGTCATTGCCGGCCACGGTGTTCAGCAGCCCCTGGTTGATCTGCGTGTTGAAGACGGAAGTGATCACCACGCCGATGGCGAAGTACATCGCTGTGTCCAGAAAGTCGCGCATGGAGCTGCGCATGGCGTGCACCAGCTTGCCGTTGAAATTCGCCGCCGGGGCATGCACATGACCATGGTCATCTTCAGCCTCCGCCTCAGATGCGGCGATTTTGTTGGCGATGCTGGCCCGCAGCACCTGGCCCGGCTTGAACCGCAGCACGACCAGGCCGATGATCACCGCCACCAGGTAGCCCAGCGACAGGCGTGCGATCGTCATCGTCGCATTTCCCGCCGTGGCCCAGCTCAGGCCTTGGAATTCCTTAAACGCCGTCAGCGTGCTGATCGCCACGATGGGGTTCATGATGGGGGCGGAAAGCATGTACGTCACCGCGCAGGAGAGCGGCAGCCCCTTCTGCACCAGCCGGCGGATCACCGGCACCACAGCGCACTCGCACACCGGAAACACGAGGCCGAGGAAGCCCGCGATCAGCGTCGCCAGCACCTTGCTCTTCGGCAGCACCCGGTCCAGCAGCTTGGCCGGCAGAAAGGCGTCGATGATCCCTGAAAAGACCGTGCCGATGAGGATGTAGGGGGCGCCTTCGAAGACAATGCTCAGGAAAGCCATGAGGATGTCCCCCATGCGGCTGGGTGCGGGCAGATCGGCGAGAAAAATCATGTGGTTGAGTAGGAGAGTGTTAAACGCGCCGGGACGGCAGGTTCAAGCGGGAAAGAATGGGGGAAATGCGGAATGTTTAACGCCAAATGAGGAAAGGCGGGCAAGATAAGTCAAAAGGGCAAGATTCGCCGTCAGGCGAAATCGCCCTTGTCCGCGATCACCGCGTGTGGAATTCCACTCCGGAGACTCAGGTGGGATGCGCAAAGGCGATTGCGATTGCTTCGGAGTTGCTGTTTTGCTGGAATATGCCCATGAGCGAGTCTTCGATTCAGCGCTGGGGGTGCCTGCAAAGGGGGATTGTGCTGGTCGTTGTAATCCTTGGGGGCATGCTGACCTGGTCAGCAATGCCCTGGACTACTAAAAACATGTCGCAGATGAAAGGCGTGAACAACTGCAGACAGATCATTGTCGCTCTCAAGCTATATGCCGCGGACAACGGTTCTGTCTATCCAGACGCAGGACTGGAAACGAGCGGTGTGACATCAGCGAATCAGGTTTTTCGCAGGCTGTTTGAAGAGGCCATTGTAACGGATGAACGCATCTTTGGCTGCCCTCCCCGAAGCATGTACGTCCCTGATGGTGACATTGGGACGGCACCGGACTTTTCCCAAGCCCTGACTCCCGGTGAGTGCCACTGGATGCTGCTCAAATCGCAAACGGATTTTTCCCTCGGAGATATGCCCGTCGTCGTGGAAAATGCACTCAATGCCTCATGGCCGCCCAAATGGGATGTCTCGGACCAATCCGGCGGCAAGCGTGGCCGAGTGTGGAAAGGGAATAATATCATCGTGGGACGCAATGATGGCTCTGTCGCCGTGGAGAAATTAAATCCTGAGGGAACCATTGACTGGCGTCGCATGTACAATTCAAGATACGGCAAAAGCTGGATCGACACCCTGACTCCGGAGCAGCTTTCCAAGCTTTCCTACTGGGACATCGAGGAGAAATAACCCCGCCGATGTGCCTGCCTTGCGCATCCATGGGCGGGATTTGCGATGGCCTATGAGAACCGGCGGGCCGTGCGTTCATGGGGCATAACGCGCGCCAACTCCAACTCGACTCCTCCTCCATGAAATCGCTTCTTGCCCCTCTGCTGCTGACCCTGGCCATGACCGCCACCGTGTTTGCCGCCTGGCCCATCAATGACGAATGCCCGGTGGACCATAAGGCCTCCCGCCCCATCTACCGTGTGAAAACGGAGGAGGGCTTTGTCTCCTTCTGCTGCACAGAATGCATGCAAAAATTTGTCAAAAACCCCGGCGCCTATCCGGTGAAGAAGAAAGAAGTGGCCAAGTAACACTGCGGCTGAAGGGGTGACTCTGGCGCGCTGGTCTGGCATGGACAACAGACCAGCAATGCAGCCTTGAGCCAGGTGGCATGGGCTGCCCATGTTATGCCTTATGTCTCCTTCTCATCCGTTCGATCTCAATGAGCGTTCCATCTGGGTCTTCGGCGGCGCTGGCTATCTCGGCGCGGCGGTGGTGGCCCAGCTGGCGCAGCTGCGGGCACGCGTGCTCTGTGTGGACCTGCCTGGGCGGGCGGAGGAAATGGTGGCTGCCAAAAGCTTGCCGTCGGAGGTGGCAGCCGCATCTCTGAATGTGGCGGACACTGCCGCAGTGGAGGCTTTTGTGGATGCCCGCATCGCCGCCTGCGGCGTGCCGCAGGGCCTGGTGGTGATGACCTACGCCTCGACAGCCAAACGCTTTGACGATCTCACCGCCGAGGATTTTGACACGGCCAATCACGGCAACCTCACCGCCACCTTCACCCTCGCGCGGGCCGTGGGCCGGCGCATGGCGGAGCAGGGCAGGGGCAGCGTCGTCCTCTTTTCCAGCATGTATGGCAGCGTCTCGCCAGATCCCGCCGTCTATGCCGTGCCGATGAATCCCAACCCCGTGGAGTATGGTGTGGGAAAGGCCGGCGTGCAGCAGTTGGCGCGTTACCTGGCCGTGCACTGGGGGCGCCAGGGTGTCCGCTGCAACAGCATTTCTCCAGGTCCTTTCCCCAATCCTTCCATCCAGGTGCAGCAGCCGGACTTCGTGCAGCGCCTTGCCCAAAAAGTCCCGCTGGGCCGTGTGGGGCAGGCGGCGGAGATCGCCGGCGCCGTGACTTTTCTCCTTAGCGATGCCTCCTCATTCATCACGGGTCAGAATCTGGCCGTGGATGGCGGCTGGACCTCGTGGTGACCCATGTGCTGTGTCGTGCCCATTGCGCGCCGGTCATTCTGCATCGCCTTCTTTCTCACAGCGTCTCGCCGCGTATCAGCTTCGGCATCAGCCGCATGGCTTTCGGCGGCAGTGAGCCGGCTTCGGCAAGCTGGCGTGCGGCTTTGCACACACTGCGGGCAAACTGCCCGGTGTTTGAGGCATAGCGGGTGATGGGCGGCACGGTGTGCTGGAGGAAGGTTTCGTCATCGCGCGAGATCACCGCCACATCCTGCGGGATGCGCTTGCCGTGCTGCATGAGAAACATCAGCACCGTGAGCACATGCATCGCCCGTGCGACCACGTAGGCCGTGGGGGGGCGGGGTGAGCGCAGCGCCTTGTCCAGAAGGGAGCAGAGATGGGCTGCCGTGCCGTCATGGGATATCACCTGAAGCGTCGGCACATGGCTGCCGCCCAAGGCCTCTCGCAGCCCTTGCTCGCTTTGCACGTCACCGCCGTAGTCTCCCAGGGGGCGCACAAAGGCGATATGACGGTGGCCTTTGCCGCACAGCATGCCGCCTGCATGGCGGCACAGCGCACGGTAGTCGGTGTCTATGGACGGCAGCCGGATCTCCGGCGCGCATGAGCCCACCACGAGGCAGGGAAGCTGGCGGCGCATAAACCAGCTCTGCACCGGCTCCAGCGAGCCAAAGACCAGCCAAGCCGCCGCAGGGGACCGAGTGGTCAGGGACTCGAGCGCGCGCGCCGGTTTGGAGGTGAAGCACGCGGTGCTCACGTGAATCTCAAAGCTGAACCCCACCCGGGACAGCTGGTCTCGGAGATCATCCACCATCACCACGGTGGAGGGGGACATCTCCAGCAGCGGGCGCGGAGAGATGAGCGCGATCACGCGCGATGCCGTCTTCTTCTGCGGTTTTACGGCGGTCTTGATCCGCCGTCGTTGCCTGTCAGACACTTCAAGAAAGCCGTCGCGCTCCAGTTCATGCAGCGCTGCGCGCAGGGTGTGTCGGCTCACCTGCAGGCGTGCACAGAGCTCGCGCTCACCGGGCAGATATCCATGCCAGTGCCCGGCCTGCATGGATTCACGCAGGCTCTGCGCTGTCAGGCTGACCAGCGAGATGCGCTGCGGCAGTCGGGGGCTGGAGGAGGTCGTCGGCTTCATCTGGTTTGGACAACAGACCAGAAGCAAGCCGTTGTGACAAATCGTTTCAACAGCCTGTTTTATTCCCATGTCCTCAAGCTCGCGCCACCTTACACACAGCGACCTGCTTCAGCTCAAACGCTGGAACACGCCCACCATTTACAACGGGTGGGAGCAGATCACCCGGCATAATGCGGGCGCAGACGCCTTCAACATCGAGGAAACCCGTGACTTCATGCCGCAGATGGGGCCCATGGTGGGCTACGCCGTCACTTTGGTGATCGAGCCCTCCAATGCCGCGCATCGTCAGACGAACCCAAACGCCGGGGCGGAGTTTCGTCGCTACATCGCCAGTGTGCCGGGACCGAAAATCATCGTCGTGCAGGATCTCGACAAGCCCCGCGTGCTCGGCTCCGCCTGGGGGGAGGTGAGCGCCAACATGTTCCGCGCACTCGGCTGCGTGGGCACCATCACAGATGGTGCCATTCGTGATCTGGATGAAATGACCAATGCGGGATTCAAGGCCCTCGCCCGTCGTCTTTGTGTGGGGCATGCCTTTGTGCACCCCGTGCGCTGGGGCTGTGAAGTCGAGGTCTTTGGTCGCACGGTGAAGCCGGATGATCTGATCCATGCTGACAAGCACGGCTTCATGGCCATCCCGCCGGAGGATCAGCCAAAGCTGCTCGAAGCCGCCCGCTTCATGGATGCCAATGAATGCGCCACCGTCATCCCCGCAGCCCGCAATGGAGCAGGTCAAAGCACAGACGAACTCGTCGCCAATCTCGAAGCCAGCATCACCCAGTTCAGCGCCAATGTGAAAAGCCAGTTCTCCCGCCAGGGCGAGTGGTAAACCCAAGCACGCATCATGAAACTCATTGCCCTCTGCCTTCTCGTCATGGCCTGCATGGCGCATGCGGAAAGCACCATCACGCTCAATCTCGATCCCACCAAGGAGAACCCGCGCAACTCGGAAGGCTCCTTTGCCACGCTGGCCTCGGGCCGCATCATCTTCTGCTATTCGCACTTCTACGGCGGCGCTGGAGATGAGAGCCCCGCCCGCATCGTGCGCATTCATTCAGACGACCAGGGCCGCACCTGGAGCCAGCCTGTGACCGTGGTGGAAAACACCGGCGGCGACAACGTGATGAGCGTCTCCCTGCTGCGCCTCGCCAGCGGCAAGCTGGCCATGTTTTACTGCATCAAAAACAGCTGGATCGACTGCCGCCCGCACATGCGCATCTCCACCGATGAAGGCGAGACCTGGAGCGAGCCCAAGCTCGTGCTGCAGGCACCGGGTTATTTCGTGATGAACAACGACCGCGTCATCCAGACCAGCAAGGGCCGCATTGTCATTCCGCTGGCGTTTCACCGCTCACGCGGCACGGACCCGGAGAGCAGCAAGTCCTGGGACTCACGCGCCATCGCCATGTGGATCTATTCCGATGATGAAGGCAGCACCTGGACGGAGTCTTCAAGCTGGTGGGCCATGCCGGTGCGCAGCGGCAGCGGCCTGCAGGAGCCCGGTGTCGTGGAGCTGGCAGACGGCGGCCTCTTCTCATGGTGCCGCACGGATCAGGGCGCGCAGTACGGCTTCTACTCCACCGATGCGGGCAAGACCTTCTCCCCGCCCTTGCCCACCGAGATGAAATCTCCCAACGGCCCCGCCAGCATCAAGCGCCTGCCTGGCAGCAGCGATCTGCTCGCCATTTACAACGATCACTCCGGCATGTTCCCGTTCCCGCCCAAGAAGCGCAATCCCTACGTCGCGGCCATCTCAAGCGACGGCGGCAAGACCTGGCCCAAGCGCAAGCTCATCGAGAATGATCCCGACGGTCTCTACCACTACACCGCCATCCACTTCGTGGGCGATGCCATGCTTATCGGCTACTGCGCAGGCGACAGCAAGGTGGGTGCTCTGAATCGCCTGCGCATCCGCCGCATCACGCGCGACTGGCTCAAGCAACCCTGACACGCCCATGCGCACGCTTATTCTCCTCCTGTGCTTCTGCGCCAGTCTGCTGACGGCGGCACCGCTGAAAACGGCGGCGCTCCTCGCCGCAGGAGAGGAGCCCGTGCGTATCGTCTGCATCGGCGACAGCATCACCGGGGTCTATTATCACAGCGGTGGCCGCCGCGCGTATCCTGAAATGCTCCAGCTCGCGCTGCACCAGCTCTACCCGCAGGCAAAGCTCAGCGTGCACAATGCCGGCATCAGCGGAGACACCACCACCGGCGGCCTCAAGCGCCTTGACCGCGATGTCCTTTCCCGCAAGCCGCACCTCGTGACGATCATGTTTGGCATGAACGATCTGGTGGGCACGCCGGTGGACGTATTTAAAAAGAACCTGCGCGAGATGATCGCGCGCTGCCGAGCAGGCGGTGCCGAGGTGCTTCTTTGCACGCAGAACTCTGTCGTCGAGACTCCGCAGCGTCCGCGCGCCCGCCTCGCCGAGTTTACCCAGGCCATCCGCGATGTGGCCAAAGACGTGGCGCTGCCCGTGGCCGACTGCTTCGCCGCCTTTGAGTCGGTGCATGCAGCCGATGCCGCCGAATGGAATCTGCTCCTCAGCGACACGATTCATCCCAACATGGCCGGTCACAAGCTGTTTGCCGAAACTCTCGCGCAGGCCATCGTCGGAAAGACGGTTTCACTGCGTGAGGTTGGCCCGCCCACGCCTGTGCTCCCGCACATCTTCGCAAAGCTCAAGGCTGGACAGCCCGTGAATGTGTTCGCCATGCCGCCTTATTACGAGGTCATCGCACCGGCGTTGCAGCGCCTCTATTCCGCAGCCGTGGTCACAGTCACGCCCTGGCCCGTCGCAGGCCAGACGCTCGCGCAGCTTGAGGTCTCTGCGCGCAAGGTGCGCAGCATGAAGCCGGATCTGGTGCTCATCGCCCTGCCCGCTGAGCTTCCGCTGAAGGATCAGCAGCAGTTTCATCACGATTACTCCTGGGTCATGAACTGGTCGCTCAGCTTTGGCCCGCAGCAGTGGGACGTGATGGTGGCGCTGCCTTCGGCGGCAAAGCCGGTGCTCAGCAAGGAGGAAAGCCGCCACGAGGCATTCGCTCAGCGCCTCATCAAGGCGCAGGATCTTTCGATGATCACACGCTGCAGCGGTGATGCCTCGCCACTTCTCGACCTTCTCTCCACCTGGCTCGCACAGCAAAAACCCTGATTTCCCATTTTATGAGACGCTCCAAAGTCCTCGCCAAAATCCGCTCCGGCCAGGTGGCCCGCATCTGCTGCACCGGTTCGCCCATCGCCTTCTTTCCGGCCATCGCCGCCCATTTCAAATACGACGGCATCTGGCTGGACGCCGAGCACCGCGTCTGGGACCCGCGCGAGGCCGAAACCATGCTGGGCCGCCATCACGCGGCGGACATCGACTGCGTCTGGCGTGCGCAGACCAAGGAGAAAAACGGCCTCTACCGCCTGCTGGAAGACGGCGCCTCCGGCCTCATGATCCCCCACGTGGGCAGCGCGGCCGAGGCTCGCGCGCTCGTCACCGCCATGAAGTTTCCACCGCTGGGAGATCGCGGCTTCTGCGGCGGCGGTCGCGATGCCAGCTACTGGATCGGCAAGCCCGACGACTATACCGACGCCGCCAACCGCGAGACCTTCCTCGTCGCGCAGATCGAAACCCCCGATGCCCTCGCTCAGGTGGATGAGATCGCCGCCGTGCCCGGTGTCGAGGTCCTCTTCCTCGGCCCTGGCGACATGTCCCTGCGCCTCGGCTGCACGCCCGCCGTGAGCGATCCCGTGATGATGGACGTGCAGAGGAAAATCTCCGCCGCCTGCCGCAAGCATGGCAAAACCTGGGGCCGCCCCGTAGGCAGTGCGGCCGATGCCAAAACCATCATCGAGCTGGGCGCGCAGTTTGTCGTGCTGGGCAGCGAGTTCGGCGCACTGCATGCGCACCTGAGCGACTGCGCCGCACAATTTGACAGCGTGCTCAGCGAGATCTCCGGCCACTCCGCTATTCCCGCTGGAAAGACCTACTGATGCCATGAAAGGCCATCTTCTGCTCCTCGCCCTGGCCGCCCCGCTGCTCTTTGCCGCCGAGCCGCCCAGGCCACACCACGGCACCAAGCTACTCGTGGTGAATGACGATGGCTTCAGCGCCTTTCACAGCGGCCGCTACAAGACGGCGGAGGATCTGAAAAAAACCATGCTCGCCTACAAGGACACGCAGGTGGCCGTGATGGAGTGGTGCATCATCGCGGGCAGCCGCGCCAACTACCCCAGCAAGGTTACGGAGCTGATCGGCGCCGGCATGACGGACTTTCCACGCCGGGGCGACAAGCTGGCGCATGAAACCCTCAAGCGCATGGCCGATGGCGGCGAAAACACGCTCAAGATCGTGACAGACGCCTGCCACGAGGCCGGGCTGGCCTGCTATGCCTCGCTCCGCATGAATGGCGACTACCCCGAAAACATGTGGCAGGGCAGCTTTCCCAAATACGCCAACAGCACTTTCTGGTGGCAGCACCCCGAGCTGCGCATCATCGATGCCAAGGGCAAGACCGGCTACCGCTTCTCCTTTGCCTTTCCCGAGGTGCGCGAGTTCAAGCTGGGCATCCTCCACGAGGCCGTGCAGCAGGACATCGACGGCATCAATCTCGACTTCCAGCGCCATCCCGTTTTCTTCGGCTTTGAGAAGCCCATGGCCGATGCCTTCAAGGCCAGATACGGCGTCGAAGCCGCCACCGTGGGCCAGGATGATCCGCGCTGGGTGCCGCTGCGCTACGAGGTCATGACGCAGTTTGTGCGCGAGGTGCGCCGGATTCTCGATGAGGCAGGCAGGGCGAAGAATAAACACCTCGGCCTCTCCGTGCGCATCGACTGGCAGAAATACCCCACCTGGGGCTGCGACGTCAGCACCTGGCTCAAGGACGGGCTGCTCGACTACCTCGTGGTCGGTCAGTATGGCCTCGGTGGTTACGACTTTGACATCGCCCCCTTTGTGCAGATGGCGAAAGGCAGCGGCTGCGCGGTGCTGTTTGGAGAAGAGGCCATCACCAAAGGCCACGACCGCACAGCCGAGGAGGATCGCCTCATCGCCGCAGGCAAGCTCAAGCCGCCGCCCAGCGAGCACCTTACCCGCGAGCAGTACGAGTCCCGTGCCGCCAAAGTGTATGCTGCGGGTGCGGACGGCCTGCATCTTTTCAATGAGACACGGAAAGAAATGTTCACCGGTCTCGGTGATGTAAAGGCCGCCACGCCACGCTGAGCTCACATTTCACCTCTCATCTTCCGCTCATGAAAGCCCTGCTCCTTCTCGCATTGTTCCTTTCACCCCTCTGCCTGGGGCTGTCCGCACGCGCCGCCGAGACGGTGCGTGTGGCTACCTTTGACGTGGACGCCACGCCGCCGCTCGGCTCCGCCATGGCCTACGATCCGGTCAAGCGCGTGGACGAGCTCACGCTGCGCTGCCGTGGCATCGTCATCCTCGGCTCCGCGCAACCCGTCGTGCTCTGCGCGGTGGACTGGATCGGCATCGCCAATGAAGGGCACGATGCCTTTCGCACCGCGCTGGCCGAGGCTGCTGGCACCGTGCCGGGCCGCGTGGCCGTGCATGCCCTGCATCAGCACGATGCCCCCGGCTGCGACTTCACGGCGGAGAAGATCATCCAGGAACTCGGCGTGCAGGGCTACACTCGCTTTGACGGCGCCTTTCACCGTCAGGTCATCCAGCGCGCGGCAGATGCCATCCGCGCGGCATTGCCCAATGCCCAGCCCATCAGCCACTACGGCTACGGCGAGGCCGTGGTGAAGGAGGTCGCCTCCAACCGCCGCGTCGAGCGTCTTGCCGATGGACGCGTGGGTCGCATGCGTGGCAGCGCCTGCAAAATCGAAGGCCTCATCTCCCTGCCGGAAGGACTCATCGATCCCCTCGTCTCCGTGCTCAGCTTTTGGAATGGAGACAAACCCGTGGCGGTGCTCACCAGCTACGCCTGCCATCCGCAGAGCTACTACCGCCTCGGCATTCCCAGCCCGGATTTCCCCGGCATTGCACGCTTCATTCGCGGCCAGGATGTGAATGCCGCACTGCACGTTCACTTCAATGGCGCTGGTGGCAACGTGGCTGCGGGCAAGTACAACGACGGCGCTCAGGCTAATCGCGTCATCCTCGCCACACGCCTCGCAGCAGGCATGCGCGAGGCCTACGACAAGACTGTGAAGCAGCCGCTCACCAGCGCGGAAATCGGCTGGGGCAGTGTGCCGGTGAAACTGCCGCTCTCCCCACGCCTGAACGAGGAGGACCTCGTCACCCAGCTCAAATCCACCGCCGCCAAGGGCTACATCTCCTTTGCCGACCAGCTCGCCTTTGTGCGCCGCAGCAAGGCCGGTCATCAGATCGACATCACCTGCCTCCAGGTCGGAGACACGCGCATGCTTCATCTGCCCGGCGAGCTCTTTGTCGAATACCAGCTCGCCGCCAAGGCCATGCGCCCGGACCTCCACGTCATGATGGCCGCCTACGGCGACTACGGCCCCGGCTACATCGGCACTGCCGCCGCCTATCCCGAGGGTGGCTACGAAACCGGTCCCACTTCCTCCAATGTCGCCCCCGAGGTCGAGCAGGTGCTCACCGGCGCCATGCAGCAGCTGCTTGGCAAAAAACAGTAAGGCAGTGAAACAAGCGCACATCTTGATCACATGAACGTCAGCAGCAAAATCCTCGGCGACTACGAACGCGATGGCGTCGTGCTGATCCATGAGTTTCTCAATGCCGCTGAAGTCGCCGCCGTGCGTGCCGAGCTGGAGCGCTACCTCCGCGATGACCTCGCCTCGCTTCCGGTGGATGCACGCACCTTCGAGAAAGACGAAAAGACCGTGCGCAACCTCTGGCGTCTGGAAAAATACAACGATTGGTTCCGCCATCTCGGCGAGCGCGCAGACATCCTCGCGCTCGTAGGCCCTTTGCTGCATGGGCAGCCCGTGCTCGTCGGAGTGGAGACTTTCAACAAGCCTGCGCGCATCGGCTCCGGCGTGCCCTATCACCAGGACAACGCCTATTTCTGCCAGAGTCCGCCGGACATGCTCACCGTGTGGATCGCCATCGATGCGGTGACGGAGGCCAATGGCCCCGTCTTCTTTGTCAAAGGCTCGCATCACGGCGGCATGCAGCCCACCCGGCCCAGCGGTGTGCGTGGAAACAGCATCGGCATGGCGCAGCCATCCGAGGTGCCGCTCAGCGAGCAATTCTGCGGCCTCCTCGCTCCCGGAGACGCCACCATCCATCACTGCGAGACCATCCACCACTCCGCGCCAAACACGACCGACCACTCACGCCTCGGGCTCCTGCTCGTCTATCGCGGCAGCCACACGCAGACCGACCCCCATCTCAAAACAGCCTACGCAGCCGCTGTGGCCGCAACGCCTCCTGCATGAAGCACCTCCTCGCTCTTTTCTGCCTGCTCGCAGCGTTGGTGCCGCTCGGCGCTCAGGAAAGCTACGCACCCATGCACCGGCTCACCTGGGAGGAGTATGTCGGCACGCTGACCCACTGGCGGCAGAAGTTTCCCAAGATCATGTCGCTCGAATCACGCGGCATGAGCGGGCAGACCATGCCCGTGTATCTCCTCAAGATCACCGACACCACCGTGCCTGCCACCGACAAGCAGGTGTGCCTCATCACCACCCTGCACAGTGGGCCGGAGCGCACTGGCACCACCGGGGCCATGGCCTTCGCGGAGTGGTGCCTCGGCGATGATCCGCTCGCGGTCGAGACGCGAAAGAAGCAGATCATTCTCATTATGCCCTGCGTGAATCCGCTGGCCATGTTTTACACCGACCGCTTCCGCAATGAGCATGGCGTGGACCCCTACACAGGCGGCGGTCGTCTCCGCAAGCTGTGGGATGTGAAGACCCTCACACTCACCCAGCAGGAGGACGCACCGGAGCTCACCGCCGTGCTTTCCGTCATCGATGAATACCAGCCCGAGGTGCATGCCGATCTGCACGGCACCGGCCTTCAGGAATACGCGCCCTCCCAACTCGGCTCACGCCGCATGTATCACGGTCAGATCATGACGGAGGTCACCGGCGGCGCGTATTCCAATTATGCGCTGCGCCCCTGGGACTGGCGCGTGACAGAGGCGATGATCGATGCCGGGCGCGCAGCCGGTTTCCCCTCAGATCGCTTTGAGGCCGATGCCCAGCGCACCTTCTGGGGCCCGGAGCTCGCCCCGCTCGGGCGCAAGCTCTGGCACGGCATGCCCATGTTTTACTCCGCGCACTACGGCTACGCCAGATACCACACCATGCTGCTCACGCAGGAGGTGGCCTGGGAGCAGAGCCTCGTGGCCCGCATGCAGGGCCTCATGCGCATCGGCAATGGTGTATGGCTCGATGAGCGCACTCCCGGCTATCCCGTGAACCGCATGCGCCACTTCGTCGGCCACTACGTCACCGCTTATGGCAGCACCGCCGCAGAGCGCCGCGCCAGCCGCGTGGAGCTGTGGAATCAGCAAAGCGACTTCGCCCTCGGCTTTCTCTATCCGCAGACCGTGGGCCGCGAGACCCTCGTCGTCGCCACCACCGCAGCCGCCAAGCACGCCATCGCTCGCAATGACTTCCGCCCTCTGCTGGGAGATTCCGCCGCCGGGATCGAGCGCTTCATCAAAGCAGGCCCCGAGCTCAAGATCGCCATGGAGCAGACGCCCGAGCAACTGCTCGCCGCCACGACCGACGCCTCCTTCTCCCACGGCATCGGCTTCCGCCTGCGCCTGCCCTATCGCGAGCCCCGGCAGATCGAAGTCCGCCTCAATGGCAGCGTGTTAAAGACAGACGCCACTGACGGCTACGAGAGCTGGCATGCCGATGGCTTCACCCAGGTGCAGGTAAACGTGCCACCACAGAAGCTTCCCGCGCATGGTCTTTACTTCATCACCTGCGCCTACACTCCCGACGAGCAGCGCCCCACCGGCTGGATGCCGCCTGCGGAGGTGCGGGAAAAATACGCCACGGACAAGCTCGACGCCACACCCGCCACCTTCACCGATCTTCCCTACGGCACTCACTTTCGCCAGAGCATGGACGTGTGGCTAGCGCAGTCTCCCAAACCCACCCCGGTCGTGTTTTACATCCACGGCGGTGGCTGGAATGCGCAGGACAAGACCGACATCCACCAGCATCTCGACGTCCGCGCCTTTCTCGCTGCCGGCATCTCCGTCGCTTCCATCAATTACCGCTTCCTCGCCGATGCCAATGCCGCCAAGGTCAGCCCGCCTCTGCAATGGCCCTTGCAGGATGCCGCGCGTGCTTTGCAGTTTCTCCGCTCCAAGGCGGACGCATGGCACCTCGACAAAATACGCATCGCTGCCAGCGGTGTGAGCGCAGGCGGCTGCTCCTCTCTCTGGCTGGCTATGCACGATGACATGGCCGAGCCGCAGAGCGCCGACCCCGTCGCACGTGAATCCACCCGTCTCCTCTTCACCGCCACCAAAGCCCCGCAGGCCTCCTTCGATCCTCAGCAACTCGTCGAGTGGATCCCCAACAGCGAATACGGTGCGCACGCCTTTGGCTACCCGCTGTCAAAGTCACGCAAGGAAACCTTCCCGCTCTTCCTCGCCGATCGAGAAAAGCACCTCGCAGACATCCGCCGCTGGTCGCCCATCGCTCACGCCAGCGCGGATGACCCGCCTGCATACGTCATTTACACCAAGGACGACAAGCCACCCGTCAAAGGCCAGCCGCAGTCAGACCCCAGCCACAGCGTGCTGCATGCGCTCATGCTCCAGGCCACGCTGCAGACTCTCGGCGTGTCATGCGAGGTCCACCATTCGCAGGATGGCCGGCCCGCCACCACCATGCAGGAAGTCCTCTCTCACCATTTGAAACCAGCTCAACCATGAAACCACAGCTCCTTTTCACCCTCCTGCTGGCTAGTTCTCTGGCCGCTGCCGATGCCCCCACTCAGATCGGCGGCCGCCGCGAGCTCTTCGCAGACTCCTTTTTGATCGAGAGCTTCAGCGGCACGCACCTGCAGCTCCAGACTCCGCGCGATGAAGGCGTGGCCTTCAAGTTCGATCTTCCGTGGGAAGGCCTCTTCAGCGGCTACGCCACCCTCGTCACACTCGACGATGGCCGCCTCCGCGCCTACTACCGCGGCAAGGCCGTGGCCAACAAGGACGGCAGCGAGGAGGAGCTGACCTGCGTCGCGGAGTCAGCCGATGGCCGCACCTGGACAAAGCCCGAGCTCGGCATCTATGAGGTGATGGGCACTCGTAAAAACAACGTCGTGCTCATGAAGGCGCACACCGCCACGCACAACTTCAGCCCCTTCCGCGACCAGCGCCCCGGCGTGCCGGAAGGCGAGCGCTTCAAGGCCTTCGGCGGCACCATGGAGGGCGGCGGCCTCACCGCCTGGAAATCTCCCGACGGCCTGCGCTGGGAAAAGATCACCGCCGAGCCCGTGATCACCAAGGCCATGGTGCCCTACAAGTACATGTTCGATTCGCAGAACGTCCCTTTCTGGTCCGCAGCCGAGGGCAGATACGTCGCCTACTACCGCGTCTTTGAGGGCGGCATCCGCCGCATCGTCCGCAGCGAGAGCAGCGACTTCCGCACCTGGTCCGCGCCCGTGCTCATGGAGTATCGCCATCCCTCCATGCAGGCGCCCATCGAGCATCTCTACACCAATCAAACGCACCCCTATTTCCGCGCACCGCATCTGTATGTCTCCATCGCCGCGCGCTTCATGCCGGGCCGCCGCGTGCTCACAGACGAGCAGGCCGCCGCCATCAAGGTGAACCCCAATTACTTCAAAGACACCTCCGACGCCATCTTCATGACCACCCGTCCGGTGGAGGGCACCGCGCATGCCGGTATCTATGACCGCACCTTTTTGGAAGGCTTCATCCGTGGCGGCATCGGCGCGCAAAACTGGGTCTCACGCACCAATTATCCCGCCCTCAATGTGGTCCCCACCGGGCCGCATGAGATGTCCGTCTTTGTAAATCAGGACTACGCCCAGCCCACCGCGCACATGCGCCGCTACTCGCTGCGCACGGACGGCTTTGCCTCGCTGCATTGCGGCTACGCAGGCGGCCACGCCATCACCCGGCCCGTGGTCTTTGCCGGACGCGAGCTCTCCCTGAATTTCTCCACCTCTGCCGCTGGTGGTGTGAAGGTCGGCCTCGAAGATGTGGACGGCAAACCCGTGCCCGGTTTCGGCCTGGAGGACTGCGTCATGCAGATCGGCAATGAGCTCGACCGCAAAGTTGCGTGGAAATCCGGCGCCGATGTCAGCAAGCTCGCTGGAAAGCCGCTGCGCCTGCGCATCTCCATGAAGGACGCCGACGTCTTCTCCTTCCAGTTCACGCCGTGACACTCCGCATCCTCCTCCTCCTCGCACTCACCGGGCTTGCGGGCGCCGTGGATTCCACGCCCGCCATCTCCGGCATCTGGATGATGGGCCAGTCCTTGTGCGATGGCTCGGAGTCCCTTCCCATCGTCACCAGCGCAGACACCGGCTGGGGAAATCGAGCCTTTCAGCGCGGCGTGCGCACCTGGCTCGCGTCAGATCATCCTGCCGCTCCCGATCAGCGTGCGCCAGAGTCATTCCAGCTCGTGCCACTGCTCGCGCAGAAGAATGGCGGCCTCGGCGAAACCATCGCCAATGGCATGGCCGACCACTGGCAGTCGCTGCGATTTGAAAACAACAAGGCGCGTGCCGTGCAGTCAGCCTCACGCTTCCTCGTCGCCTGTGCAGGGCAGGGGGGCAGGCAGATTCAGGAACTATCCAGCACAGACCTTTCCACCGATGCCCGCACGCCTGAGTCCCGCCGTCACGGCGGTGGCTACTACCGCACCAGTTTGGACGACGCACGCCGCGCCGTCGCGCAGGCCAAAGCTGCGGGCGCAGACTTCCGCATCGCCGCACTCTACTGGATGCAGGGAGAGGGAAACGGCGGCCCCACCGGCGGCATCGTCCCCACCCGCTGGGATGCCGAACTGCCACGCGCGCAGGGCCTCGTCTGGTATCGCGATCAACTCATCGTCTACCGCAGGCAGTGGTCGGCTGATCTCTGCGCTATCACCGGACAGAAAACGGAACTCCCCCTCTTTACCTACCAGACCCTCGGCCCCGCAGGCGAGGCGCAGCTCATGGCCGCGGATGCCGATAAAAACATCATCATGGTCGGCCCCCACTACGCCGTGCCCAGCGCCATCAACAGCCGCACCAAACCCGGCCGCCATGGCGATCCCATCCATCTCTCCGCCGATGGCGAACGCTGGTGGGGCGAGCAGGTGGGCAAGGTCATGCACCGCGTGCTGGATCGCGGCGAGGACTGGCAGCCGCTGCGCCCGCGAAAGGCATTTCTCGAAGCCACGCGCGACACCATCCTCGTCAGCTTCACCGTACCCCGTCCTCCTCTGGTATTAGATACCACTTTCCTCCCACGGCAGGAGATCGCCGCAAACGGCACCTTCACCTCGCTGGCCGGCTTCCGTGCGCACGACAGCACCGGCGCCGCCCTTGCCCTCGCCTCAGTTGAGGTCGTTGCCCCCGCTCAGGTCCGCATCCGTCTGGCCGCACCCTTGTCCGAAGGTGAAACCGGCCGCCTCAGCTACGGCCACCCGTATGCCGGTTCGCTTGGCAAAGTAGCCTCAGTGCGTGCGGGCGAGCTCCTGATCTCCGTCGGTCTCACAGAGCCCATCAAGCAGCTCATGAACGAAGGCGCTTTCCTCGCCGTCACCACCACCGGTCCCGTCGCCCGCGTCCCGGTGCGCTCCGTGCGCGAAGAAAACGGCGCCGCCGTTCTCAGCTACGACCCCGCAGAACTCCGCGACGGCAGACCCTTCGAGCCCGGCCAGGACCTCGTGGCCATGCGCTCCTTCAGCTACGGCAACCTCCGCGACTCCGATGACGAACGCTCCGTCTTCACCTTTACCGACCCAGCCTACGGCACCCGCGCAGGCCAGCCCTACCCACTGTGGAACTGGTGCGTTCTCTTCTCCGATCTCAGCGTGGAATAAGACCAGTAGCACGGTCAATCCTGCCCGTGAGCAGCGCTCTCTTCACGGGCAGGATTGACCGTGCTGCTTTTCGCTTCGACGCGCTCCGGCGTTTTGCACTTATACCACCATCCTATCCCCCTCACTGGTCCGCTCACCGAACCAGCGATTACCGCTCGCAACACCATCGCTGGGATTCACAATTCGCCCATGAAACTCACCCTTTGCATCTTGGGCGTTCTCGCTTTCCAGCTCCATGCAGCCGAGCAGGTCTTCTTTGCTTTTGACGATCACAACATCGCCTGGCAGCACAATCTGAAGCTCACGCTGCAGGAGGCTCAGAAGCACCCCGGCAATCCCGTGCTGACCAACGGCCCCGAGGGCGCGCCGGACCACGGCCACGCCGTGCTCTACGGCACCGTCATCAAACAGGGCGACACCTTCCGCATGTGGTACCTCGGCATGCATGAGGCGGCCGTGCAGAAAGGCCAGGCCCCCGGCTGGTGGCGGCCCATGTGCTACGCCGAGAGCAAGGACGGCATCACCTGGACCAAGCCCGCGCTCGGCCTCGTTGAGTTCAACGGCAACACCCGGAACAACATCTGCCGCATCGAGGGCGAGCCCTATTCAATGACCCGCGTGAACGACTTCCTCTCCGTGCTCTACGAGCCGGACGAGCCCGATCCCTCAAAGCGCTACAAGTGCGCCTACATCGCCCACATGCCCTTCGAGGACGTCAAAGGCGGGCGCACCAAGATCGGACCGAATGAGAAACGCTGGGGTGCCTTTGTCACCGCCACCAGCGCGGACGGCCTGAGCTGGAAATGCGTGGGCGACCGCCCCGCCAATGCCGGCGGCGAGCGCTTTGAAGTCAGCAGCCTCTACCGCTTCGGAGATTTCTATTATGCCACCGGCCAGCTTCTCAGCCCCTGGTCCTGGCGCGCGGATGGCCGCGACATCGGCCGCGTCATGCTGGCCTACCGCTCTCCCGATTTCGTCACCTGGTCCCGCGCCAAAGCCTTCTCTTATGCACGCCCCGGCCAGCTCTCCGATCCTCCGGTCAAAGGCCAGCAGATGCACATGGGCGCAGGCCTGTGGAATCGTGGAAACGTCATGGTCGGCCTCCACGGCATGTGGCAGGACGCCGACCAGCCGCCCCCCAAGGGCAAAAGCTGGAACTACGGCGTGCGCGTGGACCTCGGCCTCATGATCAGCAATGACGGCGTGCACTACCGTGAGCCTGTGCCCGGCTTCAAAATCATCCCCCGTGGCAAAGAGGGCGAGTGGGACGACATCGCCATCCTCCAGGGGCATGCCTTTGTGAACGAGGGAGACAAGACCATGATCTGGTATTCCCACTGGAACACCGGCGGCGATCTCGAGCACATGGACATCGGCCTCGCCACCCTGCGCCGCGACGGCTTTGGCTCGCTCTCGACCAAGGTCGCCGAGGAGGAGGGCCACTTCATCACCAGCCCCTTCATCGCAAAAGACATCGCCCTCAATGTGGACGGCCTTACTGCGGAGGCCCCGCTCATCGTGCAGCTTCTCGATCACCTCGACCACCCGCTCGACGGCTACGAAATCAAGCTCAGCACCAGCGGCGTCCGCGTGCCCCTCCAGTGGTCCAAACCTCTGCCCGCAGGCCAGAAGACCGCCCTGCGTGTGAACTTCCCCTCTGGCAGCGCCGCAAAGGTGTATGCCATCTACCTCAACGACTGATCCCCATGTCCCTCTCCCTTGTCACGGAACTCAACGACACCGACCGCTGCCTGCTGCATCGCGCCATCGATGGCTTTGTGCCGGAGTGCGTCTTTGATGTGCACACCCATCTCTTCCACTCGCGCCATTTCGCCGAGGGAAAGCGGCCGGTGTTTCTGGATGAAAATCGCGGCTACGGCATGGCAGACTTTCAGGCCGCCATGCGCCTCTGGCTTCCAGGTCGTCAGGTTGAGGGCCTGTTCTTTGGCTACCCCAGCGCAGGAAACGACAGGGCAGGGGAGAATGCCTGGCTGCAGTCGCAGGTGGATGGCTCGGGAAACTCGCGCGCACTCGTCCTCGCTGCACCCACCGACGATCCCGCCGAAGTCCGCCGCCTCCTGGGCACCGGCGTCTTTGTCGGCATCAAGCCCTACCGCCTCTACGCCGATGTGCCGGACACCAAGGAGGCGGAGATCGAATCCTTCGCGCCCGGGTGGATGTGGGAGCTCTGCCACGAGCACGACGGTGTCCTGATGTTGCACATCATGCTGGCAGATGGCATCACCGATCCGCGCAATGTGGAGGCCATCCGCCGCCTGTGCCGCCGTTATCCACGCTGCAAGCTGGTGCTGGCCCATGTGGCCCGTTCGTTCAATTACCGCCACGCCCGCGAGGGGCTGCATCATCTCGTGGACCTCGACAATGTCGTCGTGGACACCTCCGCCGTCACCCAGGCCGGGGCCTTCCGCGCCGCGCTGGAGATCCTGGGTCCCCGCCGCGTCCTCTGGGGCAGCGACTACATGGTCAGCGAGCTGCGCGGCTCCTGCATCACGCAGGGCGATGGCTTCACCTGGATCCACCCCGAGATCACCGCGGACAAGCTCACCATCTTCGGCCAGTACACCACCGTCGGCATCGAGTCTCTCCTCTGCCTGCGCGAGGCCTGCGAAGACACCGGCATGACTCAGGGAGATCTGGAGGACATCTTCCGCGAGAACGCCCTGCGTCTCCTCAGGCCCAAGCCCGCCGCCCCCTCCGGCCCGCAGCTCTGGGAGCAGGCAAAAGAGAAAATCTCCTGCGGCACCGGCCTCCTCTCCAAGCGAGCCCACCTCTTCGATCCCCAGTCCTGGCCCTCCTATTTCTCCCGCGCCAAAGGGGCCTATGTGTGGGACCTCGATGACCGCCGCTACACCGACTTCACCGGCGGCGTCGGCGCCATCTTGCTCGGTCATGCCGATGATGAAGTGAATGCCGCTGTGAAGCGCCGCGTGAATCTCGGCAGCTACGCCACGCTAGCTTCTCCCGATGAAGTGAAGCTCGCCGAGGCGCTGCTCGCTCTCCACCCATGGGCTGGAAAGGTGCGCTACGCACGCGGCGGTGGCGAGGCCCTCGGTCTCGCCGTGCGCATCGCACGCGCAGCCACCGGAAAAAGCGGCGTCGCCTTCTGCGGCTACCATGGCTGGAGCGACTGGTATCTCGCGGCCAATTTGAGCGACGACGCCGCGCTCGACGGCCACCTCCTCCCCGGCCTGCAGCCCCTCGGCGTGCCGCGCGAGCTCGCAGGCACCGCCGTGCCCTTCCGCTACAATGACATCGCCTCCTTCCGCGCCGCCCTGCAAAAGCTGGAGGGAAAACTCGCCGCCGTCGTCATGGAGCCCATGCGCTCCGAGCTGCCGCGCGACTCCTTTCTCCAGCAGGTTATCTCTGAATGCCACGCCGCAGGCGCGGTCTATGTGCTCGATGAAGTCACCAGCGGCTGGCGCTTCGGCTTTCCCGGTGCAGCCCCCGGCCTCGGCATCCAGCCCGACATCGCCGTCTATGCCAAGGCCATCTCCAATGGCTACCCCGCAGGGGCCATCATCGGCACCGACTCCGTCATGGACGCGGCCAATAGCAGCTTCATCTCCAGCAGCTACTGGACCGATGGCGTGGGCACCGCCGCCTCGCTGGCCTGCATCGGCAAAATGCAGCGCGAGGGCGTGCAGCAGCAGCTGTGGAAAATGGGCGAGAGCCTCCAGTCCCGCCTGCGCGAGGTGGCAGCACGGCATCCGTCCCTTCAGCTCAAGATCGGCGGCATGCCTTGTGCTCCCTCGCTCGCCTTTGCCAATCCCGCCGCCAAGCCGCTCATGATCCGCCACATGCTTCAGCGCGGCTTCCTGATGTCCAGCCAGCTCTACGTCACCTGGTCCCATTCCGAGGAGCATCTCTCCTCCATGCTCTCAGCCTTGGACGACTCCCTCGCCATCGTCTCCCAGGCTCCGCTGGACGAGGCACCGGCACCGCAGCAGGGCTTTGCACGGCTGGTATGATCCACGGAATATTCACTGGCAATCGAGTGCCCGCGTCCGAGTGTCCTTGCGACCTCTCCTGCTTATGAACTGCCGTGTGATTCTCTGCACCATCACCTCACTGCTTGCAGCCAGTCTGGCGCACACGGCGGTGTATGAGGTCGGCCCCTCGCAGCCACTGCCGGACATCGGCTCCGTGCCTTGGGAAAAACTCGCCGCCGGAGACACCGTGCGCATCCACTGGCGCGAGCAGCCCTATCGTGAAAAGTGGGTCCTCAGTTGCCGTGGCACTGCGGAAAAGCCCGTCACCGTCAGCGGCGTTCCCGGGCCTGCCGGGCAGCTCCCCGTCATCGACGGTGAAGACGCCACCACGCGCCCGCAGCTCAAGTACTGGGGCCAGGAGCGCAGCGTGGTCAAAATCGGCGGCGCCAGCGTCCCCGACGAGTCTGCGCCCTCGCACATCGTGCTGGAAAATCTGGACATTCGCGGCGGACTCGATCCCCGCACCTTCATCGGCAGGCGCGGTGCCGTCCGCTATCGCAAGGACGCCGCCAGCCTGCACGTGGAGATCGTCGATCATCTGACCCTGCGAAACCTCGCGCTGCATGGCAGCGGCAACGGTCTTGTCATCAGCGCCTCTTCCAAAAGCGTGATCGTCGAGCGCTGCCACTTTTATGACAATGGCAATCCCGGCAGCGTCACTGAGCACAATGCCTACACCGAGTGCGACGGCCTCGTGTTTGAGGGCTGCCACTTCGGCCCCCTGCGCGCAGGCTGCAGCGGCAACAATCTCAAGGACCGCTCCGCAGGACTCGTGGTGCGCTATTGCTGGATCGAAGGCGGAAACCGCCAGCTCGATCTCGTGGACGCCACGGGCAATCCGGCCCTCAATGCCTCGCCCGCCTACCGCCAGACCCATGTGCATGGCAATGTGCTCATCGAGCGCGAAGGCGACGGCAACAACCAGTTTGTCCACTACGGCGGGGACAGCGGCAGCACCCCAGGCTACCGCAAAGGAACCTTGCATTTTTATCACAACACCGTCGTCTCCACCTCCCTGCATGCCGTTGTGCTGTTCCGCCTCTCCTCCCCGGAGGAGACCGTGGAATGCCATGGAAACATACTTCATACCACCGCTTCGGGAAAGAGGCTCTCGCTCATGAGCACCCAGGGCCTGCTCAGGCTCGGTAAAAACTGGCTCACCCAGGGCTGGGTGCCAAGTGTGGATGACTTCTCCGGAAAGATCGAAACCCTCGCGCCCTCGCTCGTCGGCACGGCTCCCGGCTTTGTTTCTTTGCAGGATCAGGATTTCAGCCTCGCCCCCGGTTCCCCATGCCTCGGTGCCGCCTCAGAGCTGCCCGCCGGTCTGACACCCATGTTACGCCGCTATGTGCGCCATCAGCAGGTGCAGGACCTGCCTGCGCAGGCCCCGCAAAACCTCGGCGCCCAGTGATAGAACTTTCCCCATTCAGCCTCACCCCACCATGATCATCGACTGCCACAACCACGTCGGCTCAGACCTTCTCTTCTACCTCCACGGCGACTTCCCCTACGCCCAGCATCTCGTCACCATGCATGACGAAGGACTCGCCCTCGGCGTGGACCGCTGGATCGTCTTTCCCTTTGTCAGCCATCTCGCGCTCGATGTCACCGCCTTCATGGACAACGAGATCAAGGACGAGAAAGGCCGCCTCCACGACATCCCCTACGCCTTTGAAAACCGCCGACTCATGAAGGAGTGCTACGAGCTCTTCCCCGAGGAGGGAAAGCGCATGCTCCCCTTTGTCATGGGCGACCCCATGCGCAACACCGCCGCTCAGGAGAAGGAACTGCGCAAGCTCCGTGCCGAGTACCGCTTTCACGGCATCAAGATGCAGACCACCATCCTCCAGGCCGACATCAAGCACCTGCGCGACCGCGGCAAGGTCTTCGTCGAACTCGCCGCCGAGTGGGATGTGCCCTTCCTCATTCACTCCAGCGTGGCCGAGAGCGATCTCTGGGCCCAGGCTCATGACATTCTCGACATCGCCGAGGAAAACCCCGGCGTGCGCTTCTGCCTCGCGCACTCCTGCCGCTTTGACAAAGAATGCCTCGACCGCGTGCGGGCGCTGCCAAACACCTGGTTCGACAACTCCGCCCACTGCATCCACTGCGTCGGCGCCGTGCAGGATCTCCCCTACGTCGCCCCCAGGGCCCGTCGCTTTGACTCAGACTACACCGACCCCGCGCGCGTCATCATGGACCTCGCCGCCGCCTACCCGAAAAAGTTCATGTGGGGCAGCGACTCCCCGTTCTACAGCTACGCCGCCGAGATCAACGGCCAAGTCGTGCGCCTCATCAGCACCTACAAAGCCGAAGTGGACGCCCTCACCGCAGGCGGCGCAGAGATAGTTGGCCGCATCGCCCACACCAACACCCTCGCCTATCTCGGCCACCCCATTTGATCCTGGCAATATCCGTGTATTGACCAGCCTCCTGCCGACGTTATAAGAAACCTAGGCATGATAAAAGCATTCTCTCTTGAAGGTCGGGCGGCATTGGTCACAGGATCATCCCAGGGCATTGGATTCGCGATGGCAGACGGCCTGCATGAGGCCGGGGCGCGCGTCGTCTGTCATGGGCTGAACGAGCGCCCCGCCGACTTTCCCGCCTGGGCCTCCTACGTGGCCTGCGATCTCTCGGCGGACGATGCTCCTGCAATGCTCGTGCAGCGCGCCTTTGAGGCGGAGCCCGGCCTCGACACCCTGCTGTGCAATGCGGGCAGCTTCTTTGACGTCGGATTTCTCGAAATGACCCGCGAGCGGTGGAACAAAACCGTGCAGCTCAACATGGCCTCCGCCTTTTTCACCGCGCAGGCCTTTGCCCGCCGTCTGGTCGCGGAAAAGCGCGGCGGCTGCATCCTCATCACCTCCTCCACCAACGGCTTCCAGGCCGAGGCCGACTCCGCCGCTTATGACGCCAGCAAGGGTGCTCTCGTCATGCTCACCAAATCCCTCGCCGTCTCTCTGGCAGACCATGGTATCCGCGTCAATGGCGTGGCCCCCGGCCTCATCAAGACCCCGCTCACCGCGGGCCTCGTGCATTCCAGCGACACCGCCATGGTGGAGCACTACGAAAAGAAAATCCTCCTCCGCCGCCTCGGCACCCCGGACGACGTGGCCGGTGCCGCCGTCTTCCTCTGCTCAGACGCCGCCCGCTACATCACCGGGGAGACCATCATCATTGATGGCGGCCTGACGACGGGCCAGATCGGCCGGAAGTGAGCAGCCCCACACCCAGCGTGATCAGCGTGCCCAGCAGGCTGAACCAGATGAAGGACACCAGCAGCGGCGGCTTCACGCTGGTAAGCATGCCGTTTTGATAAAGGTAGAGCGCCAGCAGACCGATGAAGCCCGCCAGGCAGCCCAGCAGCGCACCGCGTGTGGTCGCCCGCTTTGTAAACATGCCCAGAAAAAACAGCCCCAGCAGCGGTCCGCCCACCAGTCCAATCACGGTATTGACCGACTCCACCAGATTTCCTGGCATGAGTGACACCGCAAAGGCCAGCCCGATGACGATGAAGCCATAGACCACCGTGATCAGCCGCGCGCGGCCCACCTGCTGCTCCTGCGTGCCTGCAGCCTCTTTGGAGAGCCGCTGCTTGAAGTCCACAAAAGTGGCCGATGCCAGAGAATTGAGGCCCGCAGAGATGGTGGACATGCTGGCCGCATAGATCGCCGCGATCAGCAGCCCCGGCAGCCCGGCTGGCAACTGTGTGACCACAAAGTAGGGCAGGATCTGGTCCTCCTTCGCGATCAGCCCCGCCGCCATGGGATCGCCATGTGTTTTGTAAAAGGCGTAGAGCACCAGCCCCGTCCCGTAGAAAAGCACGAGCACCGGCAGGATCATCCAGAGCTTGATCCATAGGGAGCGCTGCGCCTCCTTCAGGCTGCCTGCCGTGAGGTAGCGCTGCACGGACACCTGGTCTGTGGCCATCTGCACCAGATGCAGAAACGCCGCCGCCAGCAGCACGGCCCAGAGGTTCACACGCTCGGACAGGCTGAAGGAAAGGCTCAGGTCCAGCCGGTGGTCCGCCACCGCTGTGTCCCACACACCGCCCAGCCCGCCAGGGATCTTGCCCACGGCCACCAGCACGATCACCAGCTGCCCGCCAAAGAGCACGATGAGCTGCATCACATCCGTCCAGATCACCGCGCGCATGCCACCCAGCGCCGTGTAGAGAGTGGTCAGAATACCGGACGCCAGGATGGTCAGCCACAGCGGCATGCCCGTCACTTTTTCCAGCGCCAGCGCAGGTGCATACGTGGCCGCCGCCAGCCACAGCGCCACGCGGAAGATGAAGAGCCCCGAGGCCAGCAGCCGCACGGAGAGCGAAAAACGCTCCTCCAGAAACTGATACGCCGTGAAGAAGCGCGACTGGTAAAATTTGGGCAGCATGTACATCGCCGTGAACGGCGTGGCGATGAAGAAGGCCAGGATCACGTAGGCAAAGGCGAAGCCGTTTTTGTACACATCCGCCGGACCCGCGAGATAGCTGATCCCGGAGAAGAGCGCCGCCAGGATGGACATCGCCACCAGGATGCTGTTCATGCCACGTCCTGCCAGAAAGTAGTCGCCTAGCGATCTGGACCCGCGCGCGGAGAACAGGCCCACGCCCACAGACGCCGTCAGGTAGCCGCCAAAGATGAGGTAGTCGATCCAGGAAAAGTGAGTCATGCTCGGTCTGCTTTTATACCCCATGAAAACGGACGCATGCCAGGCTGTTTTCTGGTCAGTTTTTTAGACCAGACAAATCTTCGGACAATACCCGGCACGGGTGCTATTCATGGAGTCAGCCGCCATGTCAGACGCCGCGCCCGCCACCACGTCTCTGCCTTACACCGACACCAAGCCGGCGGGCCATGCCGACTTTTACTTCGCCATCAATGCCACCTTCCGCTTCATCCTGCGCCATCGTGGCGAGCAGGCGCTGCGCAGCTACTGGCGCGATCTCGGCGGCAGCTACTACCGCCCAGTGTCGCAAAACTGGGCGCAGCACGGCCTGCCCGCCGTCGCGGACTACTGGCGCGCCTTTTTCAAAGCCGAGCCCGGTGCCGGGGTGGAGGTGGTCGAGTCCGCCGACGAAGTTCGCCTCGAGGTCACCCGCTGCCCCGCCATCCACCACCTGCGCGAGCATGCACGCGAGATCGTTCCGCAGTTCTGCCAGCACTGCCATTTTGTGAGCGAAGCCATCGCCGCGCCTGCGGGCCTGACCGCGCGCGTCTGCGGCGGCAATGGCGCCTGCACCCAGCGCTTTTTCAAACGCACGGCGCACACCGCCCCGCAAAACCTGGAGGACATCGCCACCGCCTCATGATCGGCTGCTACGACTTCTGCGGACACTACGAGTGGACCTTTGAATGGCTGCGCCAGCAGGGCGGCCATGAACTCGTGCGCGCCTACTGGGACGAGGCCATCCATCAGGACTCGCAGTCGCATGCGGTGGAGCTAATCGTCGGGAAGGGGATCGAAGGCATGAAGGAATACTGGGGCCCCACCCTCGCAGACGAGGGCGCGGTGTATGAGCGCACCGTCACGGAGGACGTCTTCCGCATCGACATGCACGAATGCCCCTCCAAAGGCTTCCTCATTCGCAACGACCTGCATCAATACGCCGACTACTGCGACCACTGCATGGGCTGGATCGGCCCGCTCATGCAACAGGCCGGCTTCGTCATCGACCACGAGCACAACCACTGCGGCCAGTGCTGGTGGGAG
Source organism: Prosthecobacter fluviatilis (assembly GCF_042655725.1). Lineage (GTDB taxonomy): Bacteria > Verrucomicrobiota > Verrucomicrobiia > Verrucomicrobiales > Verrucomicrobiaceae > Prosthecobacter > Prosthecobacter fluviatilis. The sequence continues at coordinate 167,827 of NZ_JBHSMQ010000008.1, read as the reverse complement.
ATGCGCCGCAAAGACGACCCTTCTCCGCCCAGCGCCCCCGGCGCCCTCAGCGGCACCGCCGACGTGCGCCTCCGTCCCGGCTGGAAATCACCCCACACCGACCACTATGCACGTGCCACGGACCCCGATGCCAAGACAAGCTCCTAGGCCCTGTCGCACACCCAGCGCCCCAGGAGCGCGGACTTCAGTCCGCAGCACTCCGCAGCATGCCACACTCCGCGCTGCTCGCTGGCTCCTCGTACTGGCAGTGGGTGTTCTCGCGGCTTCCACCCAAGCCGCCGACTGGCAGCCGCTCCCTCCGCTGCCGGAGCCGAATGGCGGCTTCATGTGTGGGACACAGGGCCAGTCCATTGTCATCATCGGCGGGACCAATTGGGAGGGTGGCCGTAAGAACTGGCTGAATTCGGTCCGATACTTCGACACACGCACCATGGCATGGAGATCCGACCTGGGAACCAAGCTGCCCGGCGGACCTCTAGCCTATGGACTCGCATGTCAGGGCAGCGATGTGAGCCTCTCGGTTCTCGGAGGCAGCGATGGCGAAAAGCCTCGTCCTGAGACGCTGGTCATCGACAGCGTCAAAACCTCCCATGGTATGGGAATCCGGGACTTGGGCGTAGCGGTCGTGCTGTCCGCCGGTGGAGAGGTCTTGAACCGCAGGCTGATCGTGGGCGGGACCAAAGACGCTGCCGACTTGTCCGGTCTGGTGAGGTCGGCTCATGAAATCGTTTTCATCGACAAGCCCGGGCAGGACCGCCACTACAAAGCCCTTCCGCTCGCCGACTACCCCGGCAAACCCTTCGCCGTCGCCGCCTCCGCCGTCCTGGGAGACGAGCTCTTCCTCTTCGGCGGCATGAACTACGACGCCGCAGCCAAGGCCCCCGTCAATTCCACCGAGGCCTACGCCTTTTCCCCAGCCAAAAACACCTGGCGCAAACTCCGGCCCCTCGCCGTGGCCGCTCGCGGTCTCTGTGCCGTCGCGCTCGACGACCACCGCATCTACATCGCCGGAGGCTACACCACCGACTTCACCGCAGACGCCGTCATCTACGACACCAAGACCGACACCTACACCCCAGCCAAGCCGCTCCCCTACGCCGCCATGGTCAGCCTCGTCCGCCTCGGCGACTACATCTACTGCCTTGGCGGCGAAGACAAAAAACAATCCCGCACCGACAAATGCTTCCGCATCCCCGTGGCAGACCTCAAGTAATTCGATAAGCCATTGAAAACAGCTCTGTTTTCTCGCTGAAAGGGTGTGGGCCGCTCTGGAACGTAGGTCGGTCGTGTTTGGCGTCGAACACACGCCCATTCACCACCGCCTCCCTCCGCCAAACCGCCCGAACACGAGCGCGTCCGCAAACCTCCACCGCTCGTGATTCTCTCACGACTTGCCAGAGCACTCGTACTCTCAAGCCCCTGCCACACGCTCATGGACGGACGGGCTGTCGCCACGTCCATCCTACGTTCCTGCATGAAGCGCCGGGCCATCATGCGACAGACCTGTCCGCTCGCAAAGCTCTCAGCTACTTCGCCGTATACCCTCCATCCACCGGCAGATTCACCCCCGTGATATACCGCGAGGCGTCACTCAGCAGAAAGATCACCGCACCGCCCAGGTCCGTCTCATCCGCCATGCGGCCCAGCATGGTGTGCTCGCAGTAGCGCTGCAAAAACGGCTCCGGTTGGTGATTGAAAAAGCCGCCCGGCGCGAGGTTGTTCACGCGCACCCCTTTCGGGCCGTAATACGCCGCGTAAAAGCGCGTGAGGTTTTCCATCCCGCCTTTGTGGAAGAAGTAATCCGGCGGCATGTCGCCCATGTTTGTGCCGGTGTAGAGTTCGTAGCTCGGGCCGATCATCCCCTGGATGCTCCCGATGTTCACAATGCTCCCGCGTCCGGCCTCCGCCATGGTCTTGCCAAAGTGCCGGTGCATCAGCATCAGGCCCGTGGCGTTCACACGCATGGATTCCGCAAACTGCTCCGTCGCTCCATTCGTGCCTTTCATGGGCCGCAGTACCGCGTTGTTCACCAGCCCGTGCAGCGCACCATGCTGTGCCGTGACTCGTTCATGCAGCGCCACCACCGAGCCTTCATCTCCCTGATCCAGCGACTCCGCAAACACGCGGTGCCCCTGGGCCGTCTCCTCCTCCGCCACCGCCTGCAGCTTCGCCACATCCCGCGAGGCCAGGATCAGCGTGGCGCCCGTCTCCGCCAGCATCGCCGCCAGCCCGCGGCCATACAGCCCCGCGCCTCCGGTGAGCAGGATCGTTTTGCCTTCGAGAGAGAATAAGTTTGAGGACATGGCGCTTACTTGGATTGGTAAATCGAATCACTTCCGCTGGCCGCCGCACCGCCGCCGAAATCCCCCACCAGCTTCTTGAAGGCATTCCCCAGCTCCAGTACATCCGCGCCCAGCGTAAAAACGCGCGTACCCTCCGCCAGCACCTCCTCCTTCTGCCCATACAGCGATGCCACCGCCGGGTATTTGCCATGTTTGAGCGCCGCTGTCGCCACACGCTTGCGCGCGGCCACCACTTCAGGATGCGTGGCCTGTCCCAGCTTGCCGATGCGGTGGCTGAAATCTCCCGCGCCAAACAGCAGCATGTCAAAGCCCGGCACCGCCGCGATCTCCTCCACCACCTCCAGCGCCTCTGGGCTTTCGATCTGCAGGATGATGAACTTCTCCGTGTTGCAGTGGTGGGCATACTCCGCCAGCGGCACCTGGCAGAAAAGCCCGTCCATGTTGCCAGCATCCAGCGCCTTGTGCCCCAGCGGCTGGCAGCGCACCATGTCCACCACGTTTCGCGCCTCGTCCGCGCTCGTCACATGCGGCACCATGATGCCCGTGGCATCGCACTCGAAAGGCTTCACATATTCGCTGTAGCCGCCCTTGTTCACGCGCACGATCGTGTCCATGTCATACAGCTTCGCCGCGCGCACCTGGTGCTCCAGATTCAGCCAGTCATTCGGCACATGCTCATTGCACAGCCACACAGCGCTGGCACCAGCAAGTCCTGCCAGCTCCACGATGCGGGGGTCTCCCATATTCAGCTTGAGCACAGTGCTGTTCTGGCCGGAGCGCAGCTCGCGGAGGATGCGTGAGGGACGGAGTTTCATGAATGGAAAATTAAAATCTTGAGGCGAGTTCTTCCCGCAAGAAGCTGAAGAGCTGCATCAGCAAAAGAACACTCATAAGCACCACGAGCAGGGCAATGCAGCATTTTCGGACTCTCGCGGATCTATAACAGACAAGGCCGATGGCGATGGAGCCGACCGCCAAAACGTACGGTTCAAACAGAACATGAAAGACCGCCGCATCACTTGCATCCTTGGTGATGACCATGCGTGCAACACAGGCCAAAGCCGATAATGCCAAAGTGGTGAGAAACCCCAGGGCAGCATTGTCCGCCATTCTTGGCACGCGTTGAAGGTGGTGCTCAGGATTCATCGTCATCTAAGCACGCACTTCTTGGATAATGTCTTCCACTTGAATCATGGCCCCATTCTGCTCACGACTGCGCCGGCCTGCAATGATCACCGCCATCAGTTCCACGGTTTCCGCAAAGGGCAGGGGACGCGCGCCCGTGCGCAGCATCTCGATGAAAGCCACCAGCTGCCCGCGAAACGCGCTGTAGGTGTCCGTCAGCCGCAGCGGCAGCTGCCCCTTGGTGCCATACAGATGCACCGCGCCAAAGCTGCCATACGCATCATGCAGCGCGCCAATGGTGACACGCACGCCGCCACGATGCGTCAGGTGCATCACATCGCCCCCGGCATCGCTGTGCGCCTGCACGGTAATAAAACCCGTGCCCAGCAGCGGCTCCACAGCCTCCAGCGCATGAATGCCATAGCGCTCCCACGTCTTGCAGGTGAAGCTCGTGATCCACCGCAGATCTCCCACCAGCGCCTGCTGCTCCTCATTCAGCCGCATCTCCGGCGCATAGCGCATCCCGCTCGTGGAGAGGATCGTGGCCCCCGCCTCGTGCCACTGCACAAACTGCCGCAGGTCCGCCATGTTCGTCGCCATCGGCTTGTCCACAAACACCGGCAGCCCCGCCTCGATGAACGGCCTCACCCGCCGGATGTGGTCGTCGCCATCATCCGTCGAAATGATCACCGCATCCACCTGGCCGATCACATCCTCAGGCTTTGAGACAAGGTTCGGGATCAGGCTCGCCGCCGCCACCTTGGTCGCATCGGCGGGATCATCCGTCCACAGGTGCGTCACCCGCGCGCCCGGCACGCGCACATCCTCCACGCGCTGCTTTCCCAGATAGCTCAAAATGGCAGAGTAGGGGCAGGCCGCCATCGCCTCCGGATTGAAGCCGTTGATGATCGCGCTCCACGAGTACGGGTGCCCGTTTCCCTCGATCATCCCCAGCATCGCCAGGCGCAGTTCTTTGCCTTCGGTGTTCATGAAATCGTGATCGGCATGCCGCTGGCGGCGGACTCCAGCGCGGCCCGGTTAAAGCGCAGCGTCTGCGCCGCCTCCTCAAAGGTGCTCAGCGCGCAGGCCTTGCCCTCCATCCCATCCAGAAAGGCGTTCGCTTGCGCGATGAAAAGGTCATCCCGCTCCAGCGGCTGCGTCTTGTGCCAGGTCCATTCTGTCTCGCCCAGTTTCATGCTTCCCCAGCGCTGCGCGTGAGATTCGATCTTCACGCTGCCATGCTCGCAGTGAATTTCAAAGACCGCCTCGTTCGCCGCCTGAAACTGCGTCATCGCGTAGCTCGCCAGCACAGCGCCATGCCGTGCGGAGACGTTCACCGTATCCTCCACGCTCACGCCCTCCAGTTGCTGATGCGCCGCATCGCAATACACCCGCGTCATCGGCCCGATCATCCACTCCATCGCGTTCACGATGTGCGTCAGCGCATCCTGGATCGCGCCTCCGCCCGTCTCATGCCGCGCATAATAAATGTCCCGGTAGGCCGGGCGAAAGGTTGGAAAATGCTGCCCCGCCACCACGCTGGCATGCAGCGGTCTGCCCAGCGTCCCGCTTTGCAGAAACTCACGCGCCGCCACGATCCACGGGAAGCAGTGGTACACATACGCCACCGCCACAAAGCGCCCGCTCGCAGCCAGCGCCGCGCGCGTCTCCTCCAGCCCCTCCAGCGTCACGGACAGCGGCTTCTCGATCAGCAGCGCCGCGCCCTGCGCCGCCCCTTCACGGGCTATGGCCAGATGCGTGTGCGCAGGCGTGCAGATCACCCACGCGTCAAAGCGCCGCGCCTTCGCCGCCTCCGCCAGCGTGCCGTAGGCCGTCACGCCATAGCGCCGGCTCACCGTCTCCAGCAGCGCGGCATTCGCATCGCACACGCTCACCTCGCAGCGCCCTGTCTGCTGAAAGCAGCGCAGATGCCGCTCGCCGATGCTGCCGCAGCCGATGATGAGAATGGAATGCATGACCTCTGAGTAAACCCGGGCCTGCGCCCCGTCCTAGAAAAATGATCTGGTCTGGTCAATGAACCACATGCCGAGCCTCTTCACTTCGTCCGCCCCGCACGCCGGGCCACGCGCTGCTCCTCCACCAGTTTTCGCGATCCCTCGGACAGCTTTTCCAGCGGCAGGTCAAAGCTCTCCCCATCCTCCCGGCGGATCACGATGCTCTCCTTAGTGAAGGCCGTGATGCGCGCCTTGATGGTCCTCCCATCCGTGCTTTCCAGAGACACCATCTCATTCACCACCTTCGGCGGCGCTGGCGGCGGGGGAACTGTTCCGGGCGACGCGGAGGCTTCAGGCACGGCACCCTTCTTGTTGGAATACGCCACATACTGGTCCATGGCATAAAACACCACCGCCACTCCCGCCAGCACCACCATGATCTTGGTAAAGAGGCTCGTCGGCTTTGGCTGCGGCAGCTTCTTGGCAGGCTCCGGGTACAGGTCCGGGTGCAGCTCATGCTTGGAGGCGTTCCACAGGTTCTGGTGCGCGTAGCCTCCCGGCCCTTCAAACACCGCCTTGATCAGGTTGCTCGCGCCCCCGCGTGTAGGCGGCACCGGCATTTTCAGAAACTCCAGCACCGCCTTCTGCTTGGGCTGGATCGGCTCGTCACGCCAGCTTTCGCCTGGCGGATCTTCGTGGTCGTTGATCTGCTTGCTCATGGATTGCGCTGGATGCTCGCTGCGTGCGGGTGCGCGGTAAACCCCGAAATCCCCCGCCGGTTACGGCGTTGCCCGCATCTTCTGAAACGGCACGCTCTCGCACACCGCCAGGATGATGTCCTGCATGCGGTTGCCGGAGGCCTTCGCCTTCTTCAGAATCTCCTCCGTTGTCGGCTTGTCGGAGTATTCCAGGCCGCGCCCCAGTGCAAAAATAAGCAGGTTGTCGGCGAGGTTTTTGACGAACTGGTCGCTCATGTCCCGCACCAGGATCGTTCGCAGTTCCGCCAGATTCGCAAAGGTCTGTCCACGCACCAGCGAGCCCGAGGCGTCGATGGGCTGCTTCTTCTCCTCGTCACGCCAGTGCCCGATGGCGTCGTAGTTCTCAAATGCAAAGCCCATCGGGTCCAGGAAGGCATGGCATCCTGCGCAGGAGGCATTGCTGCGGTGCTCGGCAAACTGCTGCCTCAGCGTCATCTTGCCAAACTGCTGCTTTCGCTCATCCAGCGGCGGCACGCCACCCGGTGCGGGCGGCGGCGGTGTGCCCAGGATGTTTTCCAGCAGGTACTTGCCACGCTTCACCGGAGACGTGCGCGTCGGCGTCGAAGTCAGCGTCAGGATGCTCCCCTGCGTCAGGATGCCCCCACGCGGAGTGCCCTGCAGCGACACCTTCTGGTACTTGTCCCCCTTCACTCCCTGGATGCCATAGAAGCGCGCCAGCTTCTCATTCATGAAGCTGTAATCGGCATTCAGGAATGTGATCACGTCCAGATTGTTCCGCAGAATGTTGTCAAAAAACATCTGGGATTCCTTCTTCATCGCGTAGGCCATGCCGCCCTTCCAGTCTGGGAAGCGCCTTTCATCCACATCCACAATGTCCATGTCGCGCAGTTGCAGCCACTGGCCGGCAAAATCCTCCGTCAGGCTCCACGCACGGTAGTCGCCGATCATCCTCTTCACCTCTGCCGCGAGGTTTTTGCGCAGCTCGCCTTTCGCCGCCAGCTGCAGCAGCCTCTCATCCGGCGGCGCAGACCACAGGAAATATGAAAGCCGCGAGGCAAGGCTGTATTCGTCGATCAATGCCACACCGTCCTTCACCTCGCCAACCGGTGTGGGCGACCCTCGGTAAAGAAATCCCGGAGACATGAGCATGCCGCGCAGCACGTAGCCCATGGCCTCCATCGGCGGCAGGTTCTCTTTGAGTCCGAGATCTGCGATGCCATGCCACTTCGTCTTTTCTGCCTCGCGCATCGGGCGGCGGAAAAGGCGCTGTCCCAGCTTGTCCACAAGGCTGTGCACATCAGCAGCAGAGATCCCCCCCGGCTGGTCCAGCGGCCCCTCCACCTTGAGCTGGTGCAGCCAGAAGTTCCGGTCCTCGTGCTTTTTCTCGTCGTAGTAGTCATTTAGAAACCACACCTGGATTTCATGCTTGCCCGCAGGGAGTTCCACTTCCGCGTCAAACTTCTGCGGCGTCTGGTCCTTGGCCGTGATGGCAAAGGAGCCGGCATTTTTACCGCCGATGCGCACGTCAAACTTCGCAGGCTCACCGCCTGCCTGCTGTGCTCCCGCCTTGATGGCGAGCCGGTACTTGCCAGCAATCGCGAGATCCAGGTGATGCTTCACATAGCCGTTCGAGGGCAGTTCGATGGTTCCCGTGTCGCGGCTCGCATTTCCCTGGCCGTTTTCAAAGTCTTCACCGCTCAGGTTGATGGCCGGCAGCCCCGCAGGCTTGCCATCCAGCAGCCATTGCACCAGTCGCGTGCCGCGTGGTGGCAGCAGTCCGTCTGGACCTTCGATCTCGATCTTCTCCAGCGCAAGGTTGCGGTCCCGCTTGCTCGCGTCCGGATTCTGCGGGTCCGCGAAATCATTGATGAAACGCACCACGATCTTATGCTCCCCGCCTTTGAGCTGCACCTGCTGCTGAATCATTTGCCAGGGGCCTTTGTCGCCGTTGTAGCGTGCCGTCACGTCAAAGGTGCCGAGCTCCTTGTCATCCACTCTCAGCGCCACCTTTGCCGCGTCCGGCCCTGCCTGCGTGGCGGAGAGGTGAAATTTCAGCAGGTAGTTGCCGCTGGCGGGCGCTGTGAATTTCGTCGCCGCATCCGCATTGCTGTGGAACCACCGCACGCCGTCCCACTCCTTCGTTTCGCCTTTCTGATTCCAGAACTTTTTGGCCCCCAGTTCCATGTCCAGCCGTTCCACATTGGAGGTGTCCAGCGCTTTGGCCGCCACTGCATTGGCCGCACGGATGTACTTCTCCATCAGCATCGGCGAAATGCTCAGCACATCCCCGATGTTGTCGAAGCCGTAGCCCGTGTCATCCGGCGGGAACTCATTGGCGGGCTTCATGTCCACCAGCAGCAGGTCACGGATGGTGTTGTTGTACTCGGTCCGGTTCAGACGGCGGTAAGTGATGTGTCCCGGGTCGATCTTCTTCGGGTCAAACCAGAACACCGTGTTGTCGATCCATGCCACGATCTCATCGCGCTCACTCAGCGGCGGCTTCTCCTTCTTCTCCGGCGGCATCACATGCGTCACCAACTGCTGCCGCGCGTGGTCCCACAACACCTTGTCCCCGATCAGCTTGGAGTACTCCGGGTACTCATCCAGCGCAAAGTCGCCCTTGTCCGTGCCGTCTCCATGGCAGTCATAGCAGTACTTTTGCAGCAGCGGCAGGATCCGCTGGTTATAGGCGTCCTGTCCACGTTCAGCAGCGGAAAGCAGTGATGGAATCGCGATGGATGCAAAGATGAGGCGGCGAAGCATGAAAGGAGGAATTTGGGGGTATCTAGGATACGCGTTTAGAATGGCAGGGATTTCGCCGAAACCAACGCCCAATGCACATCATTTGCGGTTGCATGCGCCCGGGCTTGCGCTGATGGAGCGCGCCCCTTTTACCCATGTCCACCTCCGCACTCGAAACCGGCCGCGCCTTCCTCGCCCAGAACGCCACCAAGCCAGGCATCACCACCACCGCCAGCGGCCTCCAGTATGAAGTCCTCACCCCCGGCACCGGGAAAAGCCCCAAGGCCAAGGACACCGTCGTGGTCAACTACCGCGGCACCCTCCTAAACGGCGTGGAGTTTGACAGCTCCTACCTCGCCGGGCGCGAACCGGCCGAGTTTCCCCTCAAGCGTGTCATCAAAGGCTGGACTGAAGGCCTCCAGCTCATGCAGGAGGGGGCAAAATACCGCTTCTTCATCCCTTCGGAGCTCGCCTACGGCAAACGTGGCGCAGGCATCGACATCGGCCCCAATGAAACCCTCATCTTTGAAGTGGAACTGCTGAAAGTCTGGGAGGACTGAGAGCGATTGCTCTGCCCATGAATCAAATCGACCTCAAAGACAGAGTTGCCATCGTCACCGGTGGCGCACGCGGAATCGGCCACGCCATCGCAGAACGCATGCTACGCTCCGGAGCAGGCGTCTGCCTCTGGGATATTGACGCAGCTGCGCTCGATGCGGCCAAGGCTGAACTCTCCGCCCTCGGCAAAGTGCACACCGCCACCGTGGATCTCACCAGCATCTCCTCCGTGGAAAGCGCCGCCGCATCCACCATCGGTGCCTTCGGCAAGATCGACATCCTCGTCAACAACGCCGGCATCGCCGGCACAAACGCCAAGACCTGGGAAACCGATCCCGCCGAATGGCAGCGCGTCATGGCCATCAATCTCAACGGCCCCTTCCACTGCTGCCACGCCGTCGTCCCGCACATGCTCAAAAACGGCTACGGCCGCATCGTCAATATCGCCTCCATCGCCGGCAAGGAGGGAAATCCCAATGCCGCCCACTACAGCGCCTCCAAGGCCGGGGTCGTTGCCTTGACCAAATCTCTCGGCAAGGAGCTTGCCACCAGCAACATCATCGTCAATGCAGTGACACCCGCCGTCATTGAGACCGACATCCTCAAGCAGCTCACCCAGCAGCACATCGACTACATGCTGTCCAAGATCCCGATGAACCGCTTCGGCAAAAAGGAGGAAGCCGCAGCTCTCGTTGCCTGGCTGTCCTCCGAAGACTGCTCCTTTACCACCGGCGCCGTATTCGATCTCTCCGGCGGCCGCGCGACGTATTGATCGCGGCTCAGTCAGTTCATGCCGTATTGGATCAATTGCAGCCGGGGAGCCTTTTCCCGGGCTGCAATGGCATGTTGACATTGGTCCTTGAAACCCGGTACGGTGCATGCCTTATGATTCAGGCATGCCAACAAATGACTTTGCGTTGAATGATCCATGAGTGCCGTTTCCTCACAGTATTCTGAACGGTCGGGCTCAAATCGAAAATGGCTTTGGGTCGCATTTCTGCTGCTGCCCGTGGTGGCTATGGTGGACTATCATGCAGGCTTTGAGCTTCAGTTCTCCATCTTCTATCTGGTCTCCGTTTATCTGGCCACCTGGTTTGGCGGCTGGCGCATGGGAGTGGTCGTCTCACTGATTAGTGTGGCCCTTTCCCTCACCGGCGATCTCGCTAGCGGAGCGGTGAACAAAAACAGGCTGGTCACAGGGTGGAACTGCGTGATCTCCATCAGCTTTTACATGGTGATGATCTCCGTGCTGTACCGCCTGCGCATGTTTCAGCGGCAGCTCGAAGTGCGTGTGCGCGAGCGCACCACCGCCCTGCTGGAAGAGATTCAGGAGCGCAAAAAACTTGAAGAAGCCGTCCTCGAGGTCAGCGAGCGCGAGCAGCGCCGCATCGGGCACGATCTTCACGACAGCCTCTGCCAGCATCTCACCAGCGCAGCGCTCGCAGGTCAGGTGCTGAGTGAAAAGTTGCAGCAAAAGTCGCTGCCAGAGGCTGCCGACAGCGAGCAGCTTGTGGGCCTCATCGAGTCCGGCATCGATCTCGCGCGCAGCCTCGCACGTGGTCTGGCTCCGGTGGAGCTCGACATGCTCGGCCTCACCGCCACACTGCGCGAGCTCGCGCGCACCACCACCATTCGCGCACGTTTGCACTGTACCCTGGAAATGCCGGAGGAGGTCCTCCTCGATGACTCCGAGGCCGTCGTGCACCTTTACCGCATTGCCCAGGAGGCGGTCAATAATGCCGTGCGCCACAGCGGTGCAGAGCGTATCACCATCTCCCTTCAAAACACCCCCAGGGGCGTGCAGATGCAGGTGGTGGACGACGGCATCGGCCTGCCGCCTGGTGCAGGTCGCAAGTCCGGCATGGGCCTGCACATCATGCGCCACCGTGCAGACATGATCGGGGCCGTGTGCGAAGTCTGCGCTCTTGCACATGGCACCTGTGTGAGTGTTCTTGTGCCCACCCGCTCCCGCGCCGAGGGCGCCGGGCCCACCTCTGTCTGATTTTTTGCATGAGTGAACACCAGAGCATCTTTATCGTCGATGATCACCCCCTGGTTCGTGAGTGGCTTGGTACACTCATCAATCAGCAGACAGACATGACCATCTGCGGCGAGGCCGAAGCAGCCCCTGAGGCGCTCTCCAAAATCGAGACCCTCAAGCCCGACGTCGTCGTCGTGGACATCATGCTCGCATCTGGCTCCGGTCTGGAACTCATCAAGGACATCCGCCGCGTCTCTCCGGAGAGTATCTCCCTGGTTCTCAGCATGCACGATGAGCTCACCTATGCCGACCGCGCCCTCCGTGCAGGTGCCCGTGGCTACGTCAGCAAACGGGACACCACCAAAAAAATCGTCAATGCCATTCGTGAGGTGTCCGCCGGGCGCGTGTTCGTCAGCCCGGAGGTTCAGGCCCAGATCACCGAGCGCTATCTGGGAAACCGCACCAGTTCCTCGGACATCAGCACCCTCAGCGATCGCGAGCTGGAGGTCTTTCGCATGCTTGGCCAGGGTGGCGACACGCGGCAGATTGCAGACTCCCTCAGCATCAGCATCAAGACCGTGCAGGTCTACTGCACCCGCGTGCGTGAAAAGCTCGGCCTGGCCGGTCACCATGAGCTCATGCGTGAGGCCTTCCGCTGGTGGGAGCAGCAGGCGGGCAAGCCGAAGTTCGAACGCTGATAAGGCCTCTGCTTGACCTGTGTGTAAGGCGCGGCCCTACATGGCTATGTAAGACGTGGATGACAAAACGCTGCGCATCGTGCTGACATGACCCCTCGAGCATCATGCTTGAATGTGGCGGGCACATGCACAAGATCGTTGCCAAACATCTCATCCTCCGGCTCCTATGGGCCTCGGCCTGCCTTATTTCGGGGGCATCCTCGGTATCTTGCTCCAAAGTCGCCAAAGCGGCCGCAGAGCCGACGTCTCCGGAGGTTTTTAGCGTCACCACCCCTGTCGTGATGGATGTCCCGGCAGACAGGCACTACGTGGCGTCCGTTCAGAATACCAGCCACATCGAGCTCTGCGCCCGTGTGGAGGGCTTCATCGAAAAAGTGGCCGTCGATGAGGGCCAGCACGTCTCCAAAGGCCAGCTCATTTTCGCTCTCGGCAGGCAGGCCTTTGAGATGAGCCTTCGCCGTGCCCATGCCAGGCTCAAAAGCGCCCGGGCAGACCTCCGCATGGCGGAGATCGAGCTGGCCAACACCCAAACCCTGCTGGAGAAAAAAATCATTGCAAAGGTGGACATGGATCTGGCTCAGGCAAAGGCGGATGCTGCTGCAGCGGCTGTGGAAGAGGCCGCCACGGATGTCGCGGAGGCAGAGCGCCTGCTCACTCTGACGGAAGTGCGCGCTCCCTTTGATGGCATCATCAATCGTCTTTCCAAAAAGGCAGGCAGCATGGTCAATGTCGGCGACGTTCTCACCACTCTCTCCAGCGACGGAGATGTGTTCGTCTATTTCAATGTGAGCGAGCAGGAGTATCTGGAGATCAGCTCTCGTCCGGACTATGCCGCAGCAGATGGCCTCTCACTGGAATTGGCAGACGGACGCGCCTACCCCTGCCGCGGCCGCATCGAGACCTTGGACGCCGTCATCGACAAAACCATGGGCACCATCGCCTTTCGCGGGCGCTTTCCCAATCCCGATCATGTCCTGCGGCATGGGGCCAGTTGCAAGGTTGCCGTGCACAATACTCTCAAGCACGTGGTCGTCATCCCTCAGAAGTGTACTTTTGAAGTCCAGCACAGGCTCTGCGTTTATCGCGTGGGGCAGGGGAACAAGCTGCAGATGGAAGAAGTGCAGCCCATCCTCCGCCTGCCCAATCATTTTGTGATCGGTCAAGGCCTCGGTGAGCAGGATCAAATCCTCTTTGAAGGCATCCAACTCGTGCATGAGGGCCAGGTCATCGAGCCGCAGAATCGCGCATGGGACGCTCCCGCCCCTTTGTGATCCGGCCTGCATCCCAGTCATTCACCTTGCATGACCTCCGTTTTCATAAATCGTCCCATCCTTTCAGTTGTATTGTCCGTCATCCTCACATTGCTGGGGTTGCTGTCGTTGACAAAGCTTCCCGTGTCGCAGTTTCCCGGCATCGCGCCGCCGGAGGTGAACGTCACCGTGGAGTACGCCGGGGCCAATGCCGAGACGCTCACCAAGGCCGCCATGGTCAAGCTGGAGCGCAGCATCAATGGCGTGCCCGGCATGAAATACATGTCCACCGATGTGGGCAACGATGGCGTCGGCGTGGTGCAGATCATCTTCGAAGTCGGAACCAATCCGGACACGGCCTCCGTGAACGTGCAAAACCGCGTGGCTGCCATCATGGGCCAGCTTCCCGCCGAGGTGGTGCGCAACGGCGTCAAGATCGCCAAGGAGGAAAACGCCATGTTGATGTACCTCAACATTTTCAGCACCAGGAGCGATGTTGACGAAAAGTTCCTCTACAACTTTGCCGATCTCAACATCCTCTCCGAGCTCAAGCGCATCAAAGGCGTGGGCTACGCCGACATCCTCGGCGCCAAGGAGTACGCCATGCGCGTCTGGCTCAAGCCGGACAAACTTCTCGCTCTCAATGTCTCCGCCAATGACGTGATGACCGCGCTCGAAGAGCAGAACGTGGAAGCCGCCCCCGGCAAGGTGGGAGAGAGTTCCGAAAAAGGCCGCCCGCAGCTCCAGTACGTGGTGCGCTACACCGGCAAGTTCACCACCGAGGAGGAGTACCGCAACATCCCCCTCCGCTCCACCTCAGAGGGGCAGATCCTCCGCCTGCGCGATGTGGCGGAAATCGAGTTTGGCACCACCTACTTTGATGTGGAGGCCAGGTTCAATGGCAGGCCCGCCGCCGCCATCATGCTCAAGCAAATTCCGGGCTCAAACGCCAGCGAGGTCATCGCTGCCGTTAAGCAGCGCATGGCGGAGATCCGCGAGTCCACCTTCCTCGAAGGCATGGACTACGAGATCAGCTATGACGTCTCACGCTTTCTGGATGCCTCATTGCATGAGGTCCTGCGCACCCTGCTGGAGGCCTTCGTGCTCGTCTCCCTCGTCACCTACGTTTTCTTGCAGGACTGGCGCAGCACCGTCGTGCCCGTGCTCGCTGTGCCTGTGTCCCTTGTCGGCACCTTCGTATTCATGCACATGATCGGCTTCTCGCTGAATCTCGTCACCCTCTTCGCCCTCGTGCTTGCCATCGGCATTGTGGTGGATGACGCCATCGTCGTCGTGGAGGCCGTGCATGCGCAGATGGAGCGCGGCAGCGGCGGCGCACGGCAGGCCACGGAGCGTGCCATGCATGAGATCAGCGGCGCTTTGATCGCCATCACCCTCGTCATGGCGGCCGTGTTTGTGCCCGTGGCCTTCATGTCCGGCCCCAGCGGCATCCTGTACCGAAACTTCGCCATCACCATCGCCATCGCCATCAGCCTCTCCGGCTTTGTCGCGCTCACTCTCACGCCGACTTTGTGTGCGCTTTTGCTGAAAAACTCGCATCATCAACCGCACGATTCTGCCCAAGCGCCCAAACGGCGTGGTCCGCTTGCCTGGTTCTTCCATGCGTTCAACAGCACCTATGAGCGTCTCGCTTCCAGTTACACCGCCATGATTCGCGGTATCGCCGGGCGTCGCGCCCTCACCTGCCTCATGCTGCTCGGCTTCTGCGCCGCCACCGGCTGGGTCAGCCGTCAGGTGCCCACCGGCTTCATCCCGAACGAGGATCAGGGCAGCTTCTACATCAGCATCACCACGCCATCCGGTGCCACGCTGGAGCGCACCAAGGACGTGGTGGACGAGATCGTCCGCTGCATAGGCGGCTTGCCGGGCATCTCCTCCGTCTCCAGCCTTTCAGGCACCAATATCCTCTCAGACGGCACCGGCGCCAGCTACGGTACCTGCCTTGTGAATTTAGTCCCATGGGATCAGCGCAGCGCCACGGTGGAGACGGTGATGAATGACGTGCGCCAAAAAATCTCCCATCTCAAAGACGCACGCATCGAGATCTTCCCCCCGCCTCCTGTGCCCGGCTATGGCAATGCGGGAGGCTTTGAGCTGCGCCTGCTGGACAAAACCGGCAGTGGCGACTTCCAGCGCATGGATGCCGTGCTCAAGCAGTTCATGGCAGACCTCCGGCAGCGGCCGGAAATCGGCAGCGTCTTCACCATCTTTGACGCCAGCTATCCGCAGTATCTTCTGCATGTGGACATGGACAAAGCCGCGCAGAAAGGCGTCACCGTCAGCCGCGCCATGGCAGAGCTGCAGACCCTGCTCGGTAGTGAATACGGTTCCAACTTCATCCGCTTCGGCCAGATGTACCGCGTCATGGTCCAGGCACTGCCGCAGTATCGTGCCCGCCCGGAGGATATCCTCAAGCTCAGTGTTAAAGCAAGCAACGATCAGATGGTCATGCTCTCCAGTTTCATCACTCTGGAGAAAGTTTACGGCGTCGATCAGGTCACCCGCTACAACATGTTTCCTTCAGCCGAGCTCAACGGCGAGCAGTCCCCCGGCTACAGCAGTGGCGACGCCATCCGCGCAATCCAGGAAACTGTGAAGGACAAGCTGCCCAAAGGCTACGGCATCGACTGGGCGGGCATGACGCGTGATGAAGTGAATGTCGGCAACGAGGCCACCTTCATTTTCATTATCTGCATCGTCTTCGTCTATCTGCTGCTCGCCGCGCAGTATGAAAGCCTGCTGCTCCCGCTTCCCGTCATCCTTTCTCTCCCCACCGGCCTCGTCGGAGCCTTTCTTTTCCTGCAATGGATGGGGCTGGAAAACAACATCTACGCCCAGGTCGCCATGATCATGCTCATCGGCCTCCTCGGAAAAAATGCCATCCTCATTGTCGAGTTCGCCGCATTGCGCCACCGCGAGGGCAAAACACCGCTCCTCGCAGCCGTGGAGGCCGTGCGAACACGCCTGCGCCCCATCCTCATGACTTCCATGGTCTTTGTCGCGGGGCTCATGCCTCTGTTGCTCGCCAGTGGTGTTGGAGCCGTGGGAAATCGCACCATCGGCGCCGCTGCCACGGGAGGCATGATCTTTGGCACCGTTTTTGGCGTCATTCTCACGCCGGGGCTCTACGTTATCTTCGCCACCCTGGCGGAAAAATTCAGCCGCAGGCGTGAAGAACTGCCGCTGAGCGAAACCCTCTGAGTCGCGCTCCGCATGAAACCACTCCCTCTCATCTCCGCCGCCCTCACTCTGCTCGCCTCAGGCTGTGCCGGCGTGCTGCTGCCCAAGCCCATCACCGCGCCCAAGACCATCCTTACTCAGGAAGAAGCCCGCGCTCAGACCGCGCTCTGGCGCAAACACTTCACCGATCCTCATCTCGGCCGGCTCATCGATCAGGCCATCGCTGGCAACAACGATCTCAAAATTGCCTTCCAGCGTGTGCAGGCGGCACGTGCGCAGATCACCGCCAGCCGTGGGGCGCTGGCCCCTGCCTTAGGCATCGCCAGCGGCGTGGGTCTGCGGAAGTTCGGCTACTACACCATGGATGATGCCGGAAATCGGACCACGACCATTTACAAAGATCAGATCATTCCCAACACGCTGCCGGACTTCAGTCTCGGCCTGCAGACCGCCTGGGAGGTGGATCTCTGGGGCAAGCTGCGCAGCCAGCGTGATGCCGCCATGCAGCGCACGCTGGCCAGCGTGGCCGGCCGCCGCCTCGTGCTTGTCAGCCTCATCAGCGACATCGCCACCCACTATTACGATCTCCTCGCTCTCGACACCACGCTGACTATTCTGGATGACAACCTCCGGCTCCAGGAGCGTGCCATTGAAACCGTGCAGGCGCAGAAAGCCGTCGGGGCTGCCAACTCGCTAGCCATTCAGCAGTTTGAGGCACGTGCCAGAAACCTGCGCAGCCTCAAGCTCGAAGCCCGGCAGGAGATCTTGGATCTTGAAGCGGCAATTCGTTTGTTGCTCGGAAACGCCGGTGCAAAAATCCAGCGCAGCCAGCAGCCTCTTACCAGCCTCAGCTTGCCGCACCTTTCCAAAAAGGTCCCTGCCAGCCTGCTCACCCAGCGTCCGGATGTGATCCAGGCCGAACATGAAGTGGCGGCCGCAAGGTCAGACGTAAAAGCCGCACGTGCCGCCTTTCTTCCCAGCCTCAACATCAACGGCGTGCTCGGCTTCCAGGCTTTTCGTGGCGATCTCCTGCTCAACTCCCACTCAGCCGCCTACAGCATTGCAGGCGGGCTCGTCGCCCCGCTGGTCAACCGGGCCGCCATCAGGGCCCAGTTTCAAAAAGCCAGTGCAGAACAGTTGGAGACTCTGGCTGCCTTTCAGCAGTCCATCGTCAACGCTTATGTGGAAGTTCACAATCGCCAGTCCAAAATCCGTCTGCTGGATGAACTGCACAAGGTCAAATCGGAGCAGGTCGGCCTGCTCGCCGAAAGTGTTGCCACCTCCAATGAACTTTTCGCCACCCGCCGCGCCACCTATCTTGAAGTGCTCAACGCACAGCAGACCACCCTCGAGGGCCGCCTGGAACTGGTGGACGTGAACAAGCGGCGCTTTCAGCTGCAGATCTCCCTCTACAAGGCGCTGGGCGGCGGCTGATTTAAACGGTCCCCGTTTTCTGTCCATTCCTGGCTGATCGTTTTTGCCGGTTCGCTGCGTAATCTGAGAATGTCCCTGATCACCGCCGAAAACTCCAAGCCTGGATCCTCCGACTGGCAGCTCACCCGCATGCGCCTCGACAAGAACGAGGGCTTTCGCTCGCCGGTGATCGAAGGCTACTGCTCCCGCCAGTCCGTAAAAGCTGGCGAGACTCTGGACATCTTCGTCAGCACCAAACCCACCGCTCGCTTCAAACTCGAAATCTTCCGCACCGGTTACTACGGTGGCTGCGGCGCACGCTTGATGACGGAGCTCGGCCCCTTTGAAGGCAAAGAACAGCCCGTGCCTCCAATCGGCGAAAAGCGCCTCCGCGAATGTCGCTGGGAAAAGACCACCTCCATCACCATTCCTCAAGACTGGCTCAGCGGTGTGTATCTCGGCAGGCTCACCACGCTGCCTGCCTCGAAGGACGAACCCTACTGGCAGAGTTACATTGTCTTCATCGTCACCGACGACCGGAAGGCGGACATTCTCTTCCAATGCAGTGACAACACCTGGCAGGCCTACAACAAGTGGCCGGACAACTACTCGCTATACACCGATCCCAAGGGCAATCAGGGGCCATGGTCCGATGTCAGCTTTGACCGCCCGTATGCCAAGTATGCGCAGATTTACGAAAATCCGCAGTCCGTCGGCAGCGGCGAGTGGCTGTGCTTTGAGTTTCCCGCCGCCTACTGGCTGGAGAAGGAAGGCTACGACGTGACCTACTGCTCCAATGCCGACATGATCACCCCGGATCACGGTTTGAAGTGCAAGGCCTTCATCAGCATCGGGCACGACGAGTACTGGGACATCCGCCAGCACGACAGCGTCGCAAAGATGCGCGATGCCGGCGTCAATCTGCTTTTCCTTTCCGGCAATTCTGTCTGCTGGGTCACGCCTTTTTCCCCCAATGCAGACGGCGCTCCCCTTCGCCGGATCTTCCGAGGCGGCCCCTACGGCGGTGACTACAAGTATGCGGTGGATCGCGAGAAGAACCATGGCCCCTATCCTCATCGTGGGCCAGACGAAGGCTATCTCATGGGCGTGCGCAACATCAGCCCCGTGAACGGTGGTGGCGACTGGATCTGTACCAAGCCCGCGCACTGGGTCTTTGAAGGCACCGGCATGAAGCAAGGAGATTCCATTCCCGGCATGATCGGCTGGGAGTATCATGGCGATGCACCCAAGGATCTGCCCGGCCTCGAAATCCTCGCCGCCGGCACAGCCTTCCAGGGCGGTACCAATCCGCAGCAGTGGCAGGCCGTGATCTTCGACGGCCCAAAAGGCAACTTCATCTTCAACGCCTCCACCATCTGGTGGGCCCAGGGCCTGAGCAAGCCCCCCGGCCACATGCCCGTCTGGAGCCACTATTCCCGCCCCCACGGCACCGACGCACGCGTCCAGTGCATCACCGCAAACCTCCTCAAACGCGCGCTTGCTTGAGCCGTCTGGCATACCAGGCATGGATCATTCCCGCCTGGAAAAACTGAACCGGTGGGCCAAAGCCGCCATTGCTGATGATGTCTCGTGTCTTCGCAGGCGATAGCACCGCTACGTCATGCCTGTAAGCCTCGCGCATTTTCTCCACCTCTTCCGGCACGGCGAGTGAGCCTCCATCCCGCATCGTCCGAAACCAAACATCAAGCAGCCCCATGGAGTCCGCACCTCCGGAAAGATCTCCAGACAGATCCGAGCTGACCAGCATGCCCTCAGGCTGCAGACGTTCTGCAATGCTTTTGAAAAACTCAGAGCGTGCCTGGGTGTCCAGGATGAATTGTGAAACAAGAAAGGCCGTCGCCGCATCGAAAGGGCTGTCAGGCGGTAGCGTGTCGAGATAGCCTGCATGAAAGGTGCATCGTGCCGAAATGCCATGCTCTTCCGCACGCTGCCGCAGGACGTTCAGCATGGCTATGGAAGGCTCCACAGCTGTAAAATGCCATCCGGGAAACTTTTGGGCCAGGTGGAGAATTTCGGCACCTGTTCCCGCGCCTACGCAGAGGATACGCGCTGTCTCAGGAAGCTCTGAAAGCACGGCGCTTGTGAGCAAATGCAAGGCGCTGTTGATGGGGGACAGCCGGCTCCACTTTTGGTCATACGTTGCGGCCTGCTGATCAAAGATGGCGGTAATCTGTTCTTTTTCCATTAGACTGATGAGAGGGGAAGGCACAGCTGCGGCATGGGAAACGCTCCGCATGCCGCCATGGGCGAAACTTTCTTGGCGCCGAGCAAAAAATCCCAAGCTGGCGACTCCTCCTCACGCCAAAATCACTTTCGCCACCTCGCCGCTCACATCCGTCAGCCGGAAATTTCTTCCCGCATACCGGTACGTCAGCCGCTCGTGGTTGATCCCCAGCAGATGCAGCACCGTGGCATGCAGATCATGCGTGCCGATGATGCCCGTCTCCGCCTTGTCCCCCATCTCATTTGTGCTGCCGTACGTGAAGCCTCCCTTCACACCACCGCCCGCCATCCACATCGTGTAACCGCCGCCATTGTGACCACGCCCATTGTACAGCTCGTTGTCATACCCGCTTCCACGCCCAAACTCCCCGCCCCACATAATGAGAGTGTCCTTCAGCATGTCCCGCTGCTTCAGGTCCGCGATCAATCCCGCAATTGGCTTGTCGATCGACGTGCACTGCCGCGCGAGGTTCTCGCGCAGCCCGTTGTGGTGGTCCCACCCCGGCGAAGTCAGCTGGATGAACCGCACGCCCTTTTCCGCCATGCGCCGCGCCATGAGGCACTGCGTACCAAACCGCTCCGTGGCCCCATCATCCAGACCATAAAGTTCCCGAATGTTTTGCGGCTCCTTGTCCAGATTCAGCACCTCCGGCACGCTCGTCTGCATCTTGTACGCCAGCTCATAGCTCTGAATGATCCCCTCGATCTCCGGATTTCCAGGATCCCCGCTCAGCAGCTTGCGATTCGCCTTCTGAATGAATTCAATCTGCTTCCTCTGCTGCGCATCGCTCAGCCTCCCGTTGCTCAGGTCCGGCACGCCGCCGCCCGCGCTGCTCAGCCGCGTGCCCTGAAACGTCGCCGGCAGAAACGCCGAGCCGTAGTTCATCGCCCCGCCGTTGTCCGCCGCCGGATTGATCGTCACAAACCCCGGCAGATCCTCCGCCTCCGTGCCCAGCCCATAAACAATCCACGCCCCCATCGACGGCCGCACAAACGTCTCACTCCCAATGTGCAGCGCCACCGTCGCCATCTGGTGCGCATTTGTTCGCGTCTGCATCCCATTCAGCAGGCACAGGTCATCCGCATGCTTCGCCAGTTCCGGAAACGCCTCCGAGATCATGATCCCGCTCTTCCCCCGCGGCTTGAACTCAAACACGCTCCCCATGTACTTCTGCACCTTGTTCGCCTCCGCCTTCGCCAGCTCCGGCTTGTAGTCAAACGTGTCCAGGTGGCTCGGCCCGCCCTGCATGAACATAAAGATCACCCGCTTCGCCCGCGCCGTAAAATGCGGCTCCTTCGGCGCCAGCGGATTGATCGTCTTTGGCGGCGCCGCAGCCCCCGCCCACTGCTGATGCAGCGCATTAAACGCCAGCCAGCCGAAGCCGGTGCTGGTGGATTGAAGAATGGAACGACGTGAGGTCATGGCTTCTTGGTGATGGGTTCTGATGCACTGGCTTCAACCGGGAATGGAATGGGGGTCAGCCTGTCCCCGTTTCGTTGGCCTTTCGGTTTCCAGTCGCCCTGAGGCGAGCGACGAATGATGGTCCAGCCGCGTGCTACATCGAAATCAAACAGCACTTTCTCCTTCGTATGTCCTTCATCGAAGTCCATTGCCACGAGAGAGTCTTCGAGAATGAGGAAGTGTGAGATTAACAACCGGTTGTTCTTCAACTCTGACAGCAAATAGGGATGCATGTCCATGGATTGAATCTTGCGCACCAATGTCTGAACTTGGGGCGGCATTTCAGCCAATCGGGCTTCCCAGTTTTCCTCACTTGAGTGGACGAGGGTTTCGGCTTTGAGCTGAGCAGCGAAACTCAGTGCGCAAATCATGAGAAGAGGCCGGTTAAACAGTGAATTCATAATGTTGGAGAGTTAAAACACATATCGAAATTCCGCCGTCCCCAGCAGCGCCTGCACCAGCGTCTGCAGATCCAGCTCAGATGCATCACGCAGCTCCTCACTGGACGGCTCCCGTCCCAGCACGGCACGATAGACCGCTTTCACATCCTTACCGGCTTTCTCCGCGATCTCACCCGCCAGCTCCTCCACCATCGGGTTGTTCATGAAAAACAGCGCCTGCGGAGCCACCGTTGTCACATCGCGCTGTCCCTTGATCTGCGTCGGTCCAGGAAAATCAAACGTGCTGAAAAGCTCCGGCACATTGTCCCGAACCACCGGCAGATAGATTGTGCGATACGGATCTTCAGGGCTCAGCAATCCACGCGTCACCCCATGCCGTCCTTTGCCGCCTGTGCCCGCCACCTGGATGCCTTCGGGCCGGTCAAACGTCAGCCTGCCCGCCAGTTGCAGCAGCGTGTCGCGTAGCGGCTCCAGTTCCAGGCGCTTCGGGTTCATCCGCCACCGCAGCTTGTTCCCCGCGTCCGGATGCTCAGGATTTCCCGTGCTCGCCAGCCGGTAGGTGCGGCTCAGCATCATCGCGCGGATCATTTTCTTCACCGACCACCCGCCTTCCACAAAACGAATCGCCAGATGATCCAGCAACTCCGGATGCGTCGGATCACTCCCCGTGATGCCAAAATCATCCACCGTGCGCACGATCCCTTCGCCAAACAAATGCTGCCATAGGCGGTTCACCGCCACACGCGAGGTCAGCGGATGCGTCGCCTGCGTCATCCACTGTGCCAGCTCCAGCCGCCCGGAGGACTTCGCCGGAACCTTCGGCAGCGGGGGCAGGGCAGGCATGCCCAGCCCGCCACGCTCCGGCGCAGCCTTGCGATCATGCGGATCACCACCCACCGCCAGCTCACAGTCTTTGACGTCACCCTCAATCACCCCCATGCAAAAGTGCGGATCCACATCGTAGCGGATCGTCGTCTTCGGATTCCCCAGCGCCCGGATGTCATCCATCGAGTGAATCCCCTCTGGCAGTTTCGCAGGCGGTCCCACGCGCTCGTCCAGCTTCGTCGGCAGGTCCACCAGCATCTCCGGGTCCACATAGCCCGATCCGTTCATGTCGCTGCGGTTCGCCTGGCCCGGCAGCGTGCGGCTGCTGTAAAAGATGCCTGCCAGCGCATAATAATCCTTCTGGCTCACCGGCTCCGTCTTGTGGTCATGACAGCGCGCGCAGCTCAGCGTCAGCCCCATGAACGCACGCGACACCACGTCAATCTGGTCATCCACCTGATCGAGCACAAACTGCTCATAGTCCCCCTCCTGCAAATTCACACTCCCCAGAGCCAGCATGCCCGTGCCCACAATCTGGTCACGCTTTTGCAGCACCGTCGTGGCAGGCAGCAGATCCCCCGCAATCTGCTCCGCCACAAACCGATTGTAAGCCTTGTCCGCATTCAGCGAATCAATCACCCAGTCGCGATACTTCCACGCATACGTAAACGGCGCATTCCACACCCGGCCCACACTGTCCGCATACCTCACCACATCCAGCCAGTGCCGCGCCCACCGTTCGCCAAAACGTTCGCTTTGCAAAAACGCATCCACCACCTTCGCAAACGCCACATCATCGGCCGCCGCATCCTTCACAAACCGCTCCACCTCCTCCTGCGTCGGCGGCAGTCCACGTAGATCAAACGACGCCCGCCGGATCAGCGTCAGCCGCGAAGCATCCCCAATCGGATGCAGGTTCTCTTTCTCCAGCCGCGCAAGAATAAAGCGGTCAATATCATCCTTCGCCCACGCCCCATCCTTCACCACCGGCACCACCGGACGCAGGATCCTCTGATACGACCACGGCGTGTCATTCTCATATTTCTCTGACGCAGGAAGCATTCCCCCAGAGATAAGAACACCGCAGAGCCAGAATGCTCTCGAAGATAAATGCTGTGTCATCATGGCCAATGGTTGATAATAATATTCCACCTCACCGCTTCGCCTTCAGCCACACGCTCAAGGCCTTCACATTCTGCACAAAGTCCAGGCTGTAGATCACACCACCCGCCGGCCGCGTTTTCTTTCCGCCCGCATCGCGCATCCATCCGCGCTCCTCATCCGTCACGGGCCACGAGCCATCCGCCTGCTGCTCCTTCAAAATCGTCACAATTTCCCCCTCCGTCGGCGGCGAAGACCACCGCTCCTTCTCCACCCGTGGAAAAACAATACTCTCACCGCGCCCGATCTTCCGCCCAATCGACTCAATCGCATCCAGTTCACTGTCCCATTTCCACCCATAGTTGGATGAAGCCTTCTGGTCCGAATAAGTCAGCACAAAACCCTTGCCGCCCTCACCACGCTCAAAGTACAACGGCTTGTTCGTCTGCAACTCATAGTAGCGCGCGATCCTCCCATCCGGCAGCAGCGACTTCCGCAAATACGCCAGCGCCCGCGGCAGCGGTGCCAGGTACTTCTTGTCACCCGTCGCCGCCAGCCTCAGCAGCGCCCACATCGCCGCTTGGCTTTCACGCCCGCAGATCGCACTCGGTTCAAACGCGCGGCTCCAGCTTGGTTGCATCTCCTTATCATACTGCTGCGCCCACGCCGGTTGTGGCTCAGGCATTTGCGCCGTGACAAGAAAATCCCCGCCGCGCTTCGCCGCCTCCAGATATTTGGCGTCCCCCCGCAGCTGCCACGCCAGAACGAGCGTGCTCATTAGCGTCGCATGCGTGTTGTCATTCAGCACATAGCATCCCGTGAAATCCTTCGGCCACTTGCGCGGCCATTCCGCCGGATAGCTTGCAGCCTTGATCGGATACATCCCCGCCGCCGGCGGCGCGCTCGGCCAAGCATCCCAGTTCGCGCTCCACCCATCCGCCGGATACTGCGTTGCCAGGATCGCGCTCAGCGCAAAATCCACCGCCTCCTTGATCTCCGAATCCTTGCCGCCCAGTGCATGATCCACCCGCACCAGCAGCCGCGTGGCCGCCTGCGACACATCATCATCAAAGGTCGAGTAGTTGTTCTTGTTCGCGTGCTTCTTCCACACATGCCACCCGCCTTCGTTCTCCGGCACCTTCCTGCGCTCGATCAGCCTGCCATTCACGTCACGCCGGTAAAGATGCTTCTCCCGATCCTTCTTGGCAAAGTCCCCCGAGTAATCCCATCCACCTGACACAAGCTGCGTGCGCGACACCGCATGCGCTGCCGCCACTGCCGCAGCCAGGCACTTCTCATCCTTCGTCGCCTCATACGCATCCAGCATCGCCATCCCCACCGCCGGAGTCCCCGGCGGCTGAATCCAAACCGTATCTGCCCCCGGAATCCCTTCCGCCTCCCTCAGCGTGAAGTCAGCGCTGTAGCGATACACATACCCCCCATGCGCCGCCGCCTTGGCATGATAAAAAGTAACAGCCTTCGTGATCGCCGCCGTGACCTCCTGCGAAGTCGCAGACATTGCGTGCGTCGAAAAGACGAAGGCCGAAACCAGCATGACCCAAGACTGACGAAGTCCCAATGAAGAACCGTGCATAAAGTGTTGGTTGGAATCTGGCTTCGACATCGGGAGTTATTCGTCATTTGAGGCCGCTGGTTCACCCACCGTGGGCATGACCCCACGAAAGGTGACTGCGCAGCTTCAGGCTACTCCGCCTTGATCCCCACATTCTTGTTCCCATTATCCCTCACGGCATCCACCGTGTTATGCAGCGCACCCAGTGGCACATCCTCATCCCCCGTCACCAGGACTTTGGCACTAGGATGCTCCGGCAAAAAGGTGCTCAGGTGCCCCCGCAGTCTTCCCATGGACACTTCCTCGTCACCCACCATCACCGCCTCGCCGTTCTTGATCACCTTGAGAGTGATCGTCTCGCCTGAAGAGGTGGCCTTGTCGCCATCACGCGCCCCTGTCTTCCGGCTGCCTTCACCCTCGCGTTCACCTCCTGTGCGTGGTTTCTCACCATCACGCATGCCGGTTTTATTTGCACCTTCACCATCGCGGGCTCCCGTTTTCTTGGCTCCGCCATCGCCATCGCGCTCTCCTCCTGTGCGTGGCTTCTCGCCATCACGCATGCCAGTCTTGGCAGAGCCCTCACCATCTCGTGCACCTGGCTTCCTGCTTCCGCCATCACCTTCGCGGGCACCAGGCTTGCGCGCACCTTCACCATCACCCGTGCCTGGCTTCCGGCTTCCACCGTCACCTTCACGCATGCCGGACTTCTTCGCACCGCCATCACCTTCACGTGTGCCTGCTTCACCGGTTTCAGTCTTCGTCTGCTCAGCAGCAGGTGCACGCGCACCCTCACGGCTGCGCTCTTTCGCCGGCACTTCCTTTTCCACCGCACGCGCGGTCGTGAATGAGTAGCAAACAAGCACGCTGAGCGTAAGAACGAGCAGCATTTGAATCACAGGCTGGCGGGTGGTTGGATGGGCGATCATATGGATGCGTTGGCGCAGGGTGGGGTGGTTGCGCACACATGGGGCCAACCCTGCCATGGCCGGTGGTGCGAAAAAGCTTTCTTGAATGCGTAGCAGCGTGTGCCCGTAGTCCAGCCGCTCCGTGGGGGAGAGCAGCTCCAGCGCCCCGGCATCGCAGCGCAGCTCGCGGTCCGCCTGAAAGCGCGACACCACAAACCACACCAGCGGATTAAACCAATGCAGCGCCTGCACCGCCGTCGCGGCCCAGTTCCATACCAGATCATGCTGCTTCACATGCAGCAGTTCATGCAGCAGCACATGGCGCAGGCTGTGCTCATCAAAGCGCGTCTCCCAGTCCTCTGGCAGCAGCACGCTCGGCCGCATGATGCCCACCACCGCCGGAGTCGTGCCCACCGGCATGAGAAGAATGCGCACACTCTTCTGAATCCCCGCCTTCTGGCAAAGACTCGCCACCAGCGCCCGCAGCAGCGCAGTCCTGGCATCCGGACGCTCACGCAGCTCAAGATCAAACCGCCGCTGCCGATACAACGCCGCCGTAAAGACCCACAGCGCCCCCAGCACCCACACCCCCAGCGCCAGCGTGTATCCAGAAATCATTCCCGCAGATTCAGCCCCACCACCGATCAACTCAGAAACAATCTGCGGCTTCCCTGAATCTGCGGGCATCATCAAATCCGCCGCCGACACGGCTGGTGCAGCCGATACCGCACTCATACGCGCCCCCTCATCCTGCTGAAACCAGGCCCCCAGCCCAAACCCCGCCGGAATAAAAGCCGGCAGCATCAGCTTCGTCCCCACCAGCAGCCACAAGCCAATGCGCCATGCCGGGCTCAGCCGCGTCCCCAGCATCAGCCGCAGCCCCAGCACGGCCAAAATCAAGAGGCTCGCTTCGAGCGAAGTGCGCAGCAGCCAGTGGAGGAGAGCGTCGGCATTCATGGTTGGATTACTTTTTAAGTTTCTTCTCGGCCTGATTCAGCACTTCACGCAGCGCAGCCAGGTCATCTTGCGTCACATCTTCACGTTCCATCAGCCCCGCCACAAAGGGCGTCAGCCGGCCGTTGAAGACGCGATCCAGAAAACTGCGGCTCTCCTCATGCTGGCATTGGTCCTGCGCCACGGCGGGCGAGTAGCGAAACTCCCGGCCCACCGCCTCCACCCCCAGCGCACCTTTGTCCGCTAGCCGGCGGATCAGGCTCTGCACCGTGCGCGGTTTCCAGTGCAGCCTGCCTTCCAGCTCCTTCACCACCTCCGCCAGAGTGCTCGTGCCCCGCTGCCAGAAGACATTCATCACCGTCCATTCGGCGTCAGAAATCTTCGGGGCGGGTGGATTGGGAGCGCGGCGTGACATGGTTGGATTACAAACGTGATCCACGGATTACGCATGTAATCCGAGTCGGCAAGAACTTTTTTCAAGCACTCTTTCTTGTGCGAGGATTTCGAAGAATGGCTTGCCACTGCCTCTTTCCGCAGCACAAAGCACTCACACATGGAAAAACTCATCGTTCACGGCGGCGCACCTCTGAAGGGCCGCATCAACATCAGCGGCTCAAAGAACTCCTCGCTGCCCATTCTCGCGGCCACCCTCCTCACCAAGGACACCTGCACCATCCGCCGTGTGCCCGATCTCAGCGACACCAATTACATGGTCCGCATCCTTGGCGAGCTCGGTGCCGAGGTCGAGCGCGCCAGCGGCGTCGTCGTCGTCAAGGCAGAGAAGATTAAATCCGTCGCACCCTACGATCTCGTCCGTAAAATGCGCGCCTCCATCTGCGTGCTCGGCCCCCTCACCGGTCGTTTGAAAAAATGCACCGTCTCACTCCCCGGCGGCTGCGTCATCGGGGATCGCCCCGTTGATCTCCATCTCAAAGGCCTCGAAGCCCTCGGCGCGCAGATCACCGTGGAAGGCGGCGACATCTTCGTGAACGCCAAGAAAGGCTTCAAAGGCGGCCCCATGAATCTCATGGGCAAGCACGGCTCCACCGTCCTCGGCACAGACAATGTCATGATGGCCGCCGTCCTCGCCAAAGGCACCACCATCATCGAAGGCGCTGCCGCTGAGCCCGAAGTCGAGGACCTTGCCAACTTCCTCATCAAAATGGGCGCCAAGATCGAAGGCGCAGGCACCAACCGCATCACCATCGAAGGCGTCAAAGAACTCCACGGCGCAGAGCACGTCGTCATCCCAGACCGCATCGAGGCCGGCACCTTCCTCGTCGCCGGTGCCATGCTTGGCGAGGGCGTCACCCTCAAGCGCGTCATGCCAGAGCACATGAAGGCCGTCACCGATGCCATGATCAAATGCGGCTTCCCCATCGACATCACCAAGGACAGCATCACCGTGAAGCCCAATCCAAACGCCAAAGGCTTTGATCTCACCACCCTCTGCTATCCCGGTTTCCCCACCGACATGCAGGCCCAGATGTGCGCCCTCGCCTGTGTCATCAATGACACCAGCACCATCACCGAGACCATCTTCCCGCAGCGCTTCATGCACTGCGCCGAAATGAAGCGCATGGGTGCCAATATCGATCTCCAGGGCGCCACCGCCCGCATTCGCGGCGGCAGCGTCATGAAAGGCGCCCCCGTCATGGCCTCCGATCTCCGCGCCTCCGCCGCCCTCGTCCTCGCCGGCCTCGTCGCCGAAGGCAAAACCGAGATCAACCGTCTCTACCATATCGACCGCGGCTACGAGCACCTTGACGACAAGCTCGCCGCCCTCGGCGCGCAGCTCGAACGCGTTCAGGATAAATAGGCGCTGCCGAAAGTAGCGCGGGCAATCCTGCCCGCAGCTCTGCACTCTCATCACGGGCAAGATTACCGCACGCCTGGAACTCCGTGTTCTCGTGTTAGGATTCTACACTCATCACCACTTCTTTCCGCCACACGCCAGCCCCGACGGGGCTGCGGATTTCAGCCCAGGGAGGCCGAGCTTTAGCGAGTGCTTCCCTGGGTAAGCAGCAAACAAGAGGGAAGCAAACCCACCGCCCCGCCACACAATGCGCCCACCAGCAGCGTCTGCAATCAGCTCCGCCTCGCAATGATTCCGCTATCCCACGGCGCTGACGCTGCCGGAAGTAGCGCGGACAATCCTGCCCGCAGCTGCGCGCCATTATCGCGGGTGGAATTTCACACCACTTGCCGCCTTCCCAACCCGCCGCAAAACCTGAAGACGCGAATTCAAAGTCTGAATGAAGAACCCGCGCTCCCCGCGTTTACTCCCCCATGACCAGCCGCCGTCGCTTCCTGCAATCCCTCTCCGCTCTCGTCGCCGCCGCTCCCGCGTTCGCCGCAGAGCCGCCGCCGTGGAAGCTGAATTACATGCTCGCCTCCTCCATGTATGGCAGCCTTCCTCTGGCCGAGATTCTTCCCGAAGTAAAAAAGACCGGAGCCACAAGCATCGAGCTCTGGCCCAAAAAACACGGCACTCAGCGCGAAGAGATCGACACCATCGGCCACGACAAATTCGCCGCCATGCTCAAGGACCACGGCCTCACCTTCGGCGGCACCACCCGCTATGATCTCGGGCCCTTCCGCCTCACCGAAGAGATCGGCATCGTGAAAAAACTCGGCGGCACCTTCATCGTCACCGGCGGGGCAGGGGACTACAAGGTCTCGCCTGAACAGCTCAAGCTGAATGTCAAAGCCTTCGTGGAAAAGATGAAACCTCAAGCCGCACTCGCCGCCGAAAACGGCCTCACCCTCGGCATCGAAAACCACGTCAACAACCTCATCGACACCCCCGACTCCCTTCGCTGGCTCGCCGATGAAGTCCGCGCCATCCCCGGCATCGGCATCGCCTTGGCTCCATACCACTTGCCGCAGGAGGAAAAGCTGCTGTCAGACCTCATCAGGCACATCGACCAAAAGATGACGCTCTTCTACGCCTGGGAGTTTGGCCAGGGCTGCTTCAAGGCCATGCCCAAGGAAGACGAACTCCAGCAGATGCCCGGTCGCGGCAAGCTCGACTGGAAACCCCTGCTGCAAGCCCTCAAAGCCATCAAGTTCACCGGCCCCACCGAAATCTTCATGCACCCCACCCCCCGCGGCATCCCCATCCTCCCCACGGCTGCAGAGACCACCGCCGAAATCGTTCGCGCCAAACAGCATCTCGACGGTCTTCTCAGCTGACGCCTCAGCATTTATGATTTGTGATTTACGATTTATGATTTGGCTTCGCCTCGATTGTGAACTGTGATTACAAATCGCCCAGCGTTTTTTAAGTCCTCACCACCCAAAATCATAAATCAAAAATCGTAAATCATAAATAATATGTCCCAAGCCAAAGTCCTCATCATCGTCGGCGACGCCACCGAAACCGTTGATACCCTCTATCCCTTCTACCGCCTCATCGAAGGCGGCTACACCCCCGTCGTAGCCGCGCCGGAAAAACGGAAATACCAGATGGTGCTGCATGAAATCAAGCCCGGCTGGACCATCACCAAGGAATGGGAAGGCTACAGCATCGACGCCGACATCGCCTTCAAGGACATCAATCCCGAAGAATACGTCGGCATCTTCTTCAGCGGCGGCCGCGCCCCCGAGTACATCCGCGAAGATGTCGATCTCCTCCGCATCACCAAATGGTTCTGGGAGCAGAAAAAGCCCTGCGCCAGCGTCTGCCACGGCGTCGAAATCCCCGCCCGTGCGGACATCGTCAAAGGCCTTCGCATGGCCACCGTCGCCAAGTGCAAGTTCGACCTCGAAATCTGCGGCGGCATCTACGTGAACGAACCCTGCGTCATCGACCAGCACATGTACTCCGGCCGCACCTACCACGACTCCGGCCACTTCATCGCCCCCTGGATCAAAGCCCTCGACACCGAGCGCGCCAAGATGGGCATCTAAATCGGATCTGAACGCCCGCAAAGCGACGCAAAGTAAACGCAAAAATGAATTCATCAAAACTCTGGACCCTTTTTGCGGCCTCTGCGTTTTTTTGCGGCCATCTCCAGGCGCATCCTCTCCAGGCCGAGCCCATCAACCACGCCTTCGTCTACACCTTCGATCAGTTCCACATTCCCGAAGACCCCGACGAATCACTGGTGAATGGCGGCCTGCTCCTCCTCGCAGAGCTGAACTGCACCACCTGCCATGCCGTGCCGAAGTCATGGGAAGAGCGCCTCAAGCCCAAGCCCGGCCCGGACCTCACTGCCGTGGGCTCTCGTCTCGATCCAGACACCCTCTGGCTCATGATCCGCAGTCCGCAAAACCGCAAGAAGGGCACGCAGATGCCCGGCTTGTTCGCAGGAGCAGAAGGCGATGACGAAAAAGTCGAGGCCCTCGTCGAATACCTCAGCAGCCTGAAACAGCCCCAGCCCAAAGTCCCCGCTGGCGATGTCGAGCGCGGCAAGGACCTATATCACAAAGTCGGCTGCGTCGCCTGCCACGAGCCGGCCAAAGACGTGCGGCCGCCAAAGGTCGCTGCAGATGCCGAAGTCGAAAAGCCCGGCAATGCCTCCGTGCCCATCGCCCTCGCAGACGCCTACGACTTCAACGCCCTCTCCCATTTCCTCCACGATCCGCTCTCCGTTCGTCCCTCGGGCCGCATGCCAGACATGCGCCTCTCCGCCCAGCAAGCCTCCGACATCGCCGCCTACCTCCACGTCGGCCGCGTCGCCGAAAAAGCTACCGCCCGCGCCGCGCTCAAGACTCCCAAGCAGGGCATTGAGAAAGGCCGTGAGCTTTTCCGAACGATGAACTGCGTGGCATGTCATAAGATGGGTTCAGGAGGTCAGGCGAATGTTCCTGTGCTGGGTGATATCCCAATAGTTTCGCCACTTTTCAGCACCAGTCGAAATCAGCTGGCTGAGATGAAAAAGCCCCTTAAAGACCTCGCCCAAGACCAAGGCTGCCTCGCCGAAAAACAACCCTCCGGCACCCCGCGCTTCGATCTCAACGCCCTCGAAAAGCGCGCCATCAAACTCGCACTGGCTCTCATCCAAAAAGAAGACGCCCCCAAACTCACCGCGCAGGAAAAAGTGGACTGGCAGCTCACCCGCCTCAACTGCTACGCCTGCCACGACCGCGATGGCAAGGGCGGCCCCGAAGATCCCCGTGCCCAATACTTCGGCGTCAACGACTCCACCGCAGAATCACTCGGCCAGCTCGGCAATCTCCCGCCCAATCTCGACAAGGTCGGCCGCAAGCTCACGCACGGCTGGTTTGGAAAAATCCTCTGGGGCCAGGATGGCAGCGTGCGCCCCTACATGGACACCCGCATGCCCAGCTTTGGCCGTGAGCAAACCGAGATGCTCATCTCTTGGCTCAATGAAGCCGATGCCCTGGAAAAACCATTCCAGATTGATGTCAGCGGCCTCGCCAAACACCACCGAGCCGAGCTCGGCCGCCAGCTTCTCGGAGCCAAAGGCCTCGCCTGCGTCTCATGCCATGGCCTGAAGGATCGCAAATCCCTCGGCCCGCCCGTCATCCGCCTCACACATACGGCGGAGCGCCTGCAGCCCGAGTACTTCAAAGAACTCCTCCTCAATCCCCAGGTCACCCAGCCTGGCACCGTCATGCCCCCCATGTTCATTGGCCGCAAAAACGCCGACAAGGACATCGAAAGCATCTGGACTTACCTCCGCGAGATCGAAGGCCAGCCGCTCCCCGAAGGCCTCATGTCCTCCGCCGATTTCGAATTGAAGCCCACTGCCGAAAAGCGCGTCATCATCTTCCGCAGCTTCATCGAAGGCGTCGGCACCCACGCCATCGGCGTCGGTTTCCCCGGCGGCCTCAATGCCGCCTTCGATGCCAAGACCAGCCGCTGGGCCATCCTCTGGAAAGGCCGCTTCCTCGATGCCATGAGCAACTATCAGGACCGCTCCATGCCCCCCATCAAACCCCTCGGCACCGACATAAAGCCAATGCCAGTATCTGCCAGCGAGCGCACCTTCAGCGGCTACACCCTCGGCAAAGACGGCATCCCCACCTTCCGCTATCTCGAAAACGGCCAGCAAATCGAAGACACCCTCCGCCCCGTCAAAGGCGGCTTCGAACACATCATCATCAGCAACGGCAAGGAAACGAAGGAGGTTTTGTCATGGTAAAACAATTCATGTTCATGCTGCTGGCGACGTCGTTGCTCGCCCAGGACCAGTCCGCCTACTACCGCACCGAGACCTACGAACTCCCCAAAAACGTCAATTTCGAAGCCAGCGGCATCGCCGTCCTCCCCGATGGCAAACTCGCCGTCGGCCTCCGCAAAGGCGAAGTCTGGATCGCCCAAAATTCCTCCGACACCGCCAGGCCCGGCTTCAAACTCTTCGCCACCGGCCTCCACGAAATCCTCGGCCTCGCATGGCATGATGGAGCACTTTATGCCACCCAGCGCGCCGAAGTCACCAAACTCCGCGATATCGATGGCGACGGCAAAGCCGACGAATACCTCTGCGCCTCCACCGGCTGGGGCGTCTCCGGCGCCTACCACGAGTACGCCTACGGCCCCGTCTTCGACAAGGAGGGAAACCTCTACACCTCGCTCAATTGCAGCATGGGCAAGGCCTGGAAAGGCGCGGGCGATGAAGAAAAGCACCCCCTCTGGCGCGGCTGGGTCGTGCGCACGACCAAGGACGGCAAGCTCGAACCCTTCTGCGCCGGATTCCGCAGCCCCTGCGGCATCGGCCAGAATGCCGAAGGCGACATCTTCATCACCGATCAGCAGGGCAACTGGATGCCCACCACGCCCCTGATGCATGCCCGCAAAGGCGCCTACTTCTCCCACGCAGACTCCATCCCCGACGCCATGCGTCCCGAGTCTCCCGTCAAGATCGCGCCCAAGCAGCCCGACGGCATCACCGTCGCCGAAGCCATCAAGACCGTCCAGGGCTACACCCCGCCCGCCGTCTGGCTCCCGTATGTCAAGATGGGCCAGAGCGGCACCGGCATCGCCTGCGATCTCAGCCCTGGCAAATTCGGCCCCTTCGAAAAGCAGCTCTTCCTCGGCGAATTCGTCCTCAGCGGTGTGAACCGCGTCTTCCTCGAAAAAGTCGGCGGCGAATACCAGGGCGCCTGCTTCCCCTTCATCGATGGCCTCCAGTGCGCCGCCCTAGCCCTCAATTTCCTCCAGGACGGCTCCCTCATCGTCGGTCAGTCAAACCGCGGCTGGAACAGCAAAGGCAACCGCCCCTTCGGCCTCCAGCGCATCGTCTGGACTCACAAGACCCCGCTCGAAGTGCAGAAGATGGAACTCACCAAAACCGGCTTCCGCTTCACCTTCACCCTCCCCGTGGACCCCGCCTCCCTCACCACCCTCACCGGCACCAGCTACACCTACCCCTTCCAGAGCAAATACGGCGGCGACGAGCTCGACACCCAGCCCCTCAAAATCGACTCCGCTCAGCTCAGCCCTGACGGCCTCACCCTCGAAGTCCAGTGCCCCACCACCCTTCGCCCCGGCTACGTCCACGAGTTCCAGCTCCCCCAGCTCAAATCCAAAGACGGCACCCCGCTCTGGCACCGCATGGCCTATTACACGCTTAACAAGCTCCTCGCGGATTAAAAAAAGCACTCCAGAGCTTCAGCTCAGGCTCGGCAGCCACGCCAGATCTTCCAGACACTCATTGAGACAGCAGCCGACTCGCCAGCATCCAGCGCTGGTAGGGCTGCTTGTCCTCAATCCGCCGACTCTGCTCCGCCATCACGCGCCGCTCCACATCTCTCACCGCTCTCCGGCAGTACGACAGACACTCATGTCTGTCGGCCAGCGCCCCCGCCATCACCACTGGCAATCCGCATCCACAAAACCCACTGGAGCGCGGAATTCATTCCGCAGCACTCCGTAAAAGCACGCACCTCCGCTCTCCTCACAGCGCCCCTCCACATCGAAGGATCAACCTGCCTGCGTCCGTCCAGCCCGCAGCCCCCGCGATCACCCATCACTCCGCGCATTACCATCTCTCCCGCCCCCCTCATTTCTCCTTCACCGTCACCGCATCCTCCGCCTCCAGCGCCTTGCCTCCGTCCTTTTCCAGGTCGATCATCACCCCCTGATTCCCCCGGCGAAGTTCCGCCCACTTCCCATCCGCGCGCTCACTCAGCCCCTGCGCTTGCTCCAGCAAATCCCGCACCGTCATGCCTTTTTTAAATAGATAACGCCCCTGCCGTTTCACCGGCCCAAAGACAGACACCGCAGGCTCCGGCTTGCTGCGTTCCATCGCAGCCTTCTCGGCCGCATCCACCACGCTCGCCTCGATGATGAAAAACACCAGGTCCTTCGTCTTCGGCATCCGGCTCGTCAGCGGCGTCGCATCCGGCCCTCCCAGCCCGCCAAACACCACGCTCTGCCCCGGCTTCATCACAAAGCTCGCCGTCGTCTTCATCGTGTGAAAAATCGGCTGCTGGATCTTGTTCTCAGACACCACCTTGTCCCCCTGCGTGATCGGCTTGCCGTACTCCAGGTACCCCTCAAAGCTCGTCGCCTCCGGCGTCGCTTCCAGCGCGATGTTCCCATCCTCCAGCAGCGTGGGCGTCACATCCATCCGCACCCCCACCGGTTTCATCTGAAAGACCGTCGGCGTCGTCGGGATCAGCGGCTTGCCCTCCGTCGCCGGCCTCGGCGGGTCAAACTCCGTCGGATAGATGAACTCCCGCATCACCTCCACCGTCGCCCTCGCACCGCTCTTCGTCGTCACGGAGGGCGTGCTCATCAGCTCCACCCCCTTCTGCTGGCTCACCTTGCGCAGCAGCTCCTGTGTCTGCTCCATCGTGCGGATCCCCAGGTTCTGCATCCCTTCGTTGCTCCCGTCCAGCGTCAGCCCCGCCTCCGCCAGCACCGGCGAATCCTTCGGGATGCTCACAAACCGGCTCCTCACCAGGATCTGCTTCGGCACCTCAGGCTCCGCCTTCCGGCACGCCGTCAGCCCCGCCAGCACAAACGCCCCCGCCATCGCCGGCAGCATCAGCACCAGCTTCTGCATCAAAGAATACCCGCCGCGCCCTCTGCCTGCCTGCACCAGACTCGCCAGCCGCCCACGCAGCGCCCTCGCGTTGGCAGACACAGACATCGCCAGCGCCAGCGGCAGCCACGGCCGCCCCGTGCACCCCAGTCCCGCCACCGCCTCCAGCAGTTCCTTCGCAAAATCATCCGCATTCCCGCCGCTGCGCTCCAGCGCCACATCATCGCACGCCTGCTCCCGCGCACGTCCGCACGCCCGCAGCACCGCCCACACCAGCGGGTGCGGCCACAGCAGCAGCGCACACACCGTCGTCAGCAGCGTGACCAGCACATCCCCCCGCGCGATGTGCGCCAGCTCATGCCGCAGCACCAGCCGCAGCCGCTTCTCCTCCCACCCCGCCGCCTCCACCGGCAGCAGCACCGTTTTCTGGGAAATCCCCCACGTCATCGGCACCGCACACGCAGCACTCATCCGCAGGCACGCCACCGGCAGCTCCAGGTTCAAAGCCCCCGCCTCCTCCGCAAAACAGCGCCGCATGCCAGCATCTACCACCATGTGGGATTCCCTCCTCAGCCGCCGCAGCGCCCAGGCCGATCCCCCCAGCACCACCGCGCCAGCCGCCACGCCCCCCAGCCACAGCACCGCCCACAGCGGCGATACTGCCACCTCATCCAGCACGCTCGCCTTCAGCGTCACGGTTGCCGCCAGCCTCGGCGCAAACGGATCCCGCCCTTCCGCGATCTCCTTCTTCGCCACCTCCTCCGCAGTCATCGCCTCACGCCCCGCCTCCCAAGAAATCCGCCACACCGGCGCGATAAAGCTGCACCCCATCACCACCGGGATCAGCATCAGTGCAGACGCCAGAATGAAATGCCGCTTCGCCGCCGCCATCCCCCGCACACACACCACCACCCCTCCCGCCAGCGCCAGCAGTGCCGTCATTTGCAGCCCCACATCCAGCAGCCAGCCAGGAGTGAAAGAAAGAAGAGTTTCCAAGTTCATAATCTGCGTGCGTGTGCGTTGTTGATGAAATCACTGAAAAAATTCAAACACCAAAGAACCTCGAATCTGAAGGCTCGGCTCTGCGGTCTTCCAATCTCTGCGGTGCCATAGGTTCGGTGCTCATGAGATGCCTGCGCTCCAGTTGGGAAGTTGAGAAAAAATCGACACACCGCAGAGATTGAAAACACGCAGAGATTTTGATTTCAGAGCCTCTGCGTTTTTCCAATCTCTGCGGTGTAAAATCAGGTCTTCTTGCCGCCGTTACCCGTCTTCGCCTGCTCAAGGAACCCCCTCAGCTCCATCACCTCCTCCTCGCTCAGCTTCGTCCCCGGCGCGCTCAGGTACGCCGACAGAGCCTGCGTCAGCGATCCCCCAAAAAACGTCCCGATCACCCGGCTCAGCGTGCTCTGCCCCACCTCCTCCCGCGAATGCACCGGCTGGTAGATGAACTCCCGCCCCTCCTGCCGGTGTTTGAGCTGTCCTTTCCCCTCCAGGATCGTCAGGATCGACCTCAGCGCCGCCCGCGTCGGCGCCTTCTCCATCCCCTCAAGAATTTGCGACAGCGTCGCCTCCCCCTGCGCAAACACCAGGTCCATCACCTCCCGCTCACGGCGGCTTAATTGGGTAATTTTCTTCATAGGTTGAAATTTCAACCCATCTTGGCCCAAGAGTCAATACCAAAGATTGGATTTTCAACCTTTGGATAAACTCTCCAAACAAGATTCACTGGAAGAATGCGGCTCCAAGTAGTCTAAAAATCCCAATCTTGATCAAAACCATCCGATTCCGGCTTTCCCTCTGAGCGACGTCTAAGAGCGGCATCAAACGCGTTTACTGCTATTCGTTCTCTTTCTGTTAGTTTTTCCAAATCTACATGCTCGAGCTGGCATTTCAGGGCATCAACTTCAACGAATTGTTCGATATTACTAAGTTTAATAAAATATCGGATAGTGACTTTTGATCCGTGAGAATGAATTTCAAGAAGTAGTACGCTTAGTAGCCAAAGCGCTCCTTTGCTGGATTGTGATTTTTGTTTGATCCAAGACTTTGCCTTCGATGTGTCCCAATCCTTCCAACATTGAAGCAGTAAGTTCGCTTGGGGGTGCGTTATTATTTGATCACTTGCTGCAGCCAGTGAGATTTTCTGAGCACAGATATCACGCAAAGTGCCGCAGTCACTCTCGCTGATTAAATATTCTTGACCCTGCTCGACATTTTTTTGTCGGCGTGTTTGCAGCAAAGTCACAAATGTAGGCAAAAGTGATCCTGTGGATTTTTTGAAAGCGCTGACCAAAATCCTGAGGCGCTCCTGCTCATTTTTTTCGCGGCGAAGGCCGCAATGAATGAGTCTCGCCGCCATCATCTTCGCTTCCGTCTCAAACATGCTGGTGCTTCTAGGTGGGAATAAATCACTTAGATCAGACAGCGCACGGGTCAGCGGTTCCATGTTCTCCAAAGGGATATCTTCTTTGCAGGCATCCAAATGCTCAAAGGCAAGATTAAGTAATCCTCTCGCATGCAATGCAGTAATTCGTTTCGAGAATTTTGCATGATCTCCCGATTCATCTATTAATTGGTCCAACTCAGTTTGGGCAAACTCACCCTCGCCAACTGCGAGAGTGAAATATCTATCAAACATATTTGGGTGACATGCTCTCGCCTCCCGCAGCCATTTCTGCGAATCTTCGCTGCTTACTCCGTCATTACCAGAATAGGTGCTGCTAGTTGATGGAAAAATGGATAGAATTATGCGTCGAAGTGAGTTTACATGGTTTTGTGAACTTAGTTTAATTAGTTCATTGATGGACGTTTCAATGTCGTCTTGTTTAATCTCCCCAAAAAGCGACTTTCCGGTGTCTCGTGTTAAGATTGTTTTTAGCGCGGCAAGTTTTTCAAAAACATTTGGTTCGAAGACTCTCAGTGTTTCGAGTGCAATAAGGTCGATAGGGTTTACTTCGAAATGATCACGATGTTGAAATTGGCGCACATGAAAATCGAACGAGGATAAGAAACGGTATATATGTCTAAGGTTGCGAAAAAAACCCTGTAGTGCATCAAGGTAAATTCGGGACCATCTGTCGGTGTTCCAGCGCCTAAGGACTCCTGGTCTGGCCAAAATTTCATCGAGTCCTTCAAAGAGAACTTTTTGAATTGATGCTCTAGAAGCCTTTGGAATGTGGTAACCAACCTGAATGATCTTTTCAAGGAATTCAACTCCACGACCGTCCGATACAGAGTCTAATGCTGTTGCAACAATATTCCTCTCGAACAGCATCAGGTATATAACTTTTGGGAAGTCTGCGTTAACTTTGACGAGCTGAAATATGTCGAGTATTTCACGGGTTGTCAGGCGGTCGATATCATCGATTACGACAAGCAAAGGACGCTTCATATTTCGCAATGATGCATCCAGTGACTTCTTCAATTCGAATAGGGATGAATCGTCCGCATTTTCGCGCTCATCCAATGTGTCTGCGCCAGCCTTTGTTACATCAGATGCATGGCTTAGCGCTTCGGCGGCGGCTGCCGACGCAACGGCTGCCTCAGGCTGCCCGAGAGCTATAAAAAGAGGGCTAAACATTCGTCCCACAACGCTTCCAAAAGAGAGTCGTTTAGAATATCTTGTGAGACGCTTTCTCACTTCGGCCGTTTCTTGTTCGCTCGAAACTGCCTTAGACGCTAATTTGATTTTGAGTTCATTGAGAAAAAACTCTGTGGTGCCGCCTGAACCTGATAGTTGCCACGGATTGAACTCCAGAATCGGTATTTTGCTCCGCCGCTTTTTCAGTGATGCGAGAACAAGATTTTTTAATGATGTTTTTCCAACTCCCCAATCGCCGTAGAGACCAATAACCAAAGAACTATCACCGCCCCAAGCAGCAATGTCATTTGCTAAACGTGTCGCAAACGAGCTTCGACCGAGTTTGTCTTCAGGTAATTTGGAAATCGGTTTGTCCGATGAATATCGAGGCTGCTTTTTTTGACTCATGGCGAAGCCCTGCTGAAGTCACTCAATCATACCACACATCACCAGCTCGCCACCACCTCATACGCATACCCTCTCAAATACTCCGTCTCCGGAATCGTCGCCAGAATCGGATGATCCGGCCGCTGCGTGTACGTCGTCACCCGCCTCAGCGTCTTCTTCGCGTCCACCGCCGCGTCCGTGATGCTGCTGTGAAATTCTTGGGCACTTACGTGGTGGGAGCAGGTGAAGGTGGCAAAGATCCCGCCCGGCTCCAGCATCTTCATCGCCCGCAGGTGGATCTCCTTGTAGCCCCGCAGCGCATCCCGCACCGAGCTCTTCGTCTTCGTGAACGACGGCGGATCCAGGATGATCAGATCATACTTCGCCCCCGCCGCCTCGCTCCGCTTCAGGAAATCAAAGCAGTTCTCCGCGATGCACTCGATCTTCGCACCCGCGATCGCCGCATTCTTCTTCGCCACCTCCGTCGCCGGTTCGCTGATGTCCACCGCCGTCACCTCGCTCGCACCCGCCAGCGCACAGGCCTGGGCAAACCCGCCCTGATTCGAAAAGCAGTCCAGCACCCGACGCCCCTTCGCCAGCCGCGACACCTGCTGGTAGTTGTCCAGTTGGTCCAGATACAGCCCTGTCTTCTGCCCCTCGATGAGGTCCGCATGAAATGCGCTGCCCTGATACCGCACCACAAACGGTTCCGGCGACTCCCCGCTAATGACACCCTTGATCAGTTCCATCCCCTCCGCCTTGCGCACCGCCACCTCATTGCGCTCCACGATGCCGCGCGGCTTCAGCACATCATTCAGCGCCTGCACGATCAGTTCCTTGCGCTGATCCATCGCCAGCGTCAGCGTCTGCAGCACCAGAAAGTCCCCGTAGCGATCCACGATCACCCCCGGCAGCCCGTCAGACTCGCTCCACACCATGCGGCACAGAT
The DNA here is from genome assembly GCF_042655725.1 of Prosthecobacter fluviatilis. Classification (GTDB taxonomy): domain Bacteria; phylum Verrucomicrobiota; class Verrucomicrobiia; order Verrucomicrobiales; family Verrucomicrobiaceae; genus Prosthecobacter; species Prosthecobacter fluviatilis. Next base: position 126,538 of record NZ_JBHSMQ010000008.1, on the reverse strand, counting down.
TCAGGTCCACCCCCGACTCCTCGCGCACCTTCACCGCCCGCTGAATCCGCCGCGTGAAAAAGTCCAGGTCCAGGTCCTGCCGCCGGTACGAAAACAACCGCGCCGAAATCTGCGACTGCGGATTATAGATCGCACTCCCCAGCGGCTTCCCCCTCACATCCTGCAGATGCACCACATCCCCCGGCTTCGGATCCCCAAACCGCTTCTGAATCTCCGTCGCATAAACCCAAAGGTGACCGTGAAAAAGACGCGCGCGTGGCTGAACAGTAAGAGTAGGCATGGTTGGAGGGAAGGGAAGTTGGATTGATAAACAGGGCCGGACGAATGGTAGAGAGCTTGGAGCAAATGACGAATGAGTAAATCCGAATGACTAAATAAGCCCGAATGCCAAATGACGAACCAAGACATTCGATGGCGCACCCTTCGACATTCGAGCCTCGTCATTATTTCGACATTCGGATTTACTCATTCGTCATTCCGGAGTGAAACGACGGCCTTAATCACCCTCGCCTCCGGCTTCAGCCACTCCTCCATCTTCCCCGGCAGTTCCGCAAACACACACCGGTGGCTGATCCACGGCCTTGTATCAATCACCCCTTCCTGAATCATCCCCAGAATCCTCGGGAAATCCGCCGCCACCGCATTCCGGCTCGCCAGAAGCGTCAGCTCCCTCCGGTGAAACAGCGGATCATCAATCGCCACCGGCTCCTTCGTGATCCCCACATACACGATCCTCCCGGTAAACCGCGCGTACCTCAGCGCCCCCGCCATCGACCCCGCATGCCCCGTCGCATCAAACACCACCTGAAACGCCCCCTCATCCGCCAGCCCCTCCACCACCCGCACACCCGCGTAGTTCGTCATCACAAACTCCCGCCGCGCCGCATTCAGCTCCAGCACGGTGATCGCCGCGCCCGCCGCCCGTGCAAACTCCAGCACCGTCAGCCCGATCGGCCCCGCGCCAATGATCAGCACCTCATCACCCGCCGCCACCTGCGCCCGGTTCACCGCATGGCAGCCGATCGCCAGCGTCTCCACCAGCGCCAGTTGCTCAAAGCCCAGCGCGTTGCACGCATGCAGCTTGTGCGCCGGCAGCACCATCCGCTCCCGCATCCCGCCATCGCAATGCACCCCCAGCACCTGCAGCGTCTCGCAGCAGTTCGTGCAGCCACGCTTGCACGCATGACACGTCCCGCAGTTCAGATACGGCTCCACCGAGCACCGATCTCCCACCTTCAAGTGCGTCACCCCATCGCCCACCGCCAGCACCTCCACCCCCAGCTCATGTCCCAGGATGCGCGGAAACTCAATGAACGGCATCTTCCCCAGATACCCGCTGAAATCCGTCCCACAGATCCCAATCGCCCTTATCCCCACCAGCGCCTCTCCCGCCCCCGGCTCCGCAGCCTCCGGCAGAGTCGTCCATTCAAAAGTCCTGGCAGCAGTGAGAGTCAGTGAGTTCATGCAATCGTAGCACAGGCGTCCCGCCTGCAGTTCATCGGACCATAGACATCCGGCTCGTCCGGTCCACGTCAGAATTTCGCCCATGGCACCGCAGCAGCCGGAATTTGGCACTCCGGATCAAAGCATTGAGCCGTCACCATCAGCCTCCGGCATCCGTGTTAATTCGTGTAATCCGTGGTTGGAAATGCTGGTTCAAAGAATGTGGAACCACGGATTTCACGAGCAGCACGGATCAAAGCAAAAGTTTGCTCCCCATTATCCGTGTTAATCCGTGTGATCCGTGTGATCCGTGGTCCAAAACTCAGATAAACGAGAGATTCATGCTTCAATCAGGAGATGACACGCTTCCAGCGAAGGTCAGCGTATTTGAAGTTGATGAGTAGAGCAAGTCGAAAGCCTGTGATGGCAAGGTAACCCATCATCTGGGCGACGTGAGTGTCGTTGAAGTCGGTAACGACCTTTGGATCAACTGCGATGAGACCGTCCACTAGCAGGTCAGGAACGAGAGTGTCCACCCACTGGTCATCATAGAACACATCAAACCGTCGCTGCTGTTCAATGTGGTGGCCTCGTTTCTTCAGCTCGATGACCATCGCGTTTTCATAGGCTTTTTCGTTCAGGCCCGGTTTCAAGGTGTTCAGCACCTGCATCGCCGCTCCAATGATCGACTCCGACTGGGATCGGTAAAGCATCTTGTCGGTTTTCATGTGATAGGAAGGAATAACGTAAAGGATGTTGAACCACGGATTTCACGAGCAGCACGGATAAATGCAAGGGGTTGCTCTCTGTGATCCGTGTCAGTTCGTGTAATCCGTGGTCAAAGATTCTGGAGGAATGGGCCACGAATGGCACATGCCTGCATCACTATTCCACCTCCAGGCACCTCATTTCGCCCGGTATCTTCCACCCTCCACTGAGATTTTCGGCACCCTCCGCTCCTTCTCAAAAACCTCATACGCAGGCACCAGCTCCCGCCAGAAATCAAGGTGTGTCGGGTCTGCGCTCTGCACCCGCTCCGCCGTCATTCGAAACGGAAAGCTGTGCACCGCCACGCTCCCGCCGTCCTTCACCGCCGCCTCCACGATGAGGTAGATCTCCTCGATTACCGCGTCCGTCATCGCAAAGCATCCCACGCTGCACACATCCCCGTGCACCATGATCAGGTTCCCCGTCCGCTTGTGCGCCAGGTCGTAGTCGTTCGGGTACCCAATGTTGAATGCCAGATGGTATTTGCTGGCAGGATTCAGCATCTTCGCCGTCACGTTGTAAAAACCCTCCGGCGCCTGCATGTCGCCCTCCCGCGTCTTCGGCCCCAGCGTTCCTGAAAAGCACGCGATGGGGTATTTCCGGAACAGCGTCCATTCCTTCGGCCCGTTTTGCAGCCACAGCTCCAGCTCCCGGCTATCCTTGAAAAGGCGGAGGTACGCAGGCAGCCCCAGCTTGCACTGCTTCGCCGCCAGCTCCTCGCGCAGCTTCGGCAGCAGCCGTGCACGCGCATCCTTCAGCCTCTCCTCTGCCGCCATGCTCCGCCACGCCGCCGGCTCTGGCGGTGCAGGGTAGGGCAGGGAGAATGGGGGTGGCTCAGGCGGCATCTCAGGCACGTGCACAGACGGGCGGGAGTCTGGAGGAGTCGGCGCTGGAGGCATGGCAGTGATGGTGGGAAGGGGAGCAGGGGCGGGCACGGGCGCAGGCGTAGAGACCTTGGAAGAGGCTTCCTGCTCTTGGGAAGCAGGCTTCGGCTCATGCGGCATTTCATGCACAGGCACAGAACCCGTCAGCTCCTGGAAGGCGATTCTCACCGCTCGGGCGCACAAGGCCAGCACCACACCGGCAAAGATGGCCGCCGCGAAATTCAGCGCGCGCATCTTCATGGCACAGGCCTCAGACGACAGACGCGGGAGCCAGCGAAGGCGGCGGCTGCTTGCCACGCACGATGTTCATCGCACCGTTAAGCTCACCGCCCGGTTCGATGGACACCGACCGCGCCGTCACATCGCCATTCACAGAGCCAATGCTCGTAATGAGCACCGGACCCGTGCTGTAAATCGTTCCCGTCACCCGCGCCTGGATCTCCACCTCCGTGGCATGCACCGCATTCATGAAGGCCACATCCGCCCCTTTCTCCACCACAAAGCGCTGGCAGCGGATTTCACCGATGATGCTTCCCGTCGTGCGGAAGGACGCATCCCCGCTGCAGGTCACATTCGCCTCAATGATGCCATGGCAGTCCAGATCACGGCACTGCACACTGCTGGCTGAAAGACGACCGCGTTTGCGGATCAGCACATTCCCGCGCGTCTTGATCGGCTGGGTGGAGGTCATGTTGATCTCCACATCCTCCAGCGAAATATACGCGCCGCAGGTCGGGCAGTTGGCAGACTTGGCCGAGCGTCCCGTTTTAAATTTGTGCCCGCAGTCAAAGCACTCCGCGTCCTTGAAATACTGGTTCCGGTACATGCCCTGCTCCTTCATCTTTTGCAGAGAGGTCGCCGTCTGCGGGGCAGGGGACGGCGTCGGGGGCGGGGAGTTGGACTGCGGTCTGCGTATGCTGGCAGCAGCCGTTTCCGTAGAAACGGGCTCCTCAGCAGGCGCGTGGGGCGGGGGAAGCGCGGCGGCAGAGGGCGCATCCTTCACCGGTTCGGGAGCCGTGGCAGGTGCCACAGGCGCTGCCTCAGGTATAGGTGCCGCCTCGGGCGCAGGCAGGTTTTTGCTCTGCAAAAAGGCACCGAAACCATCAGCCGCAGACGGCGCAGGCTCAGGAGCGCGGGCCGGGGGAGGGGCAGACTGCGGTTTGGCGGGCTCGGCAGCCTTCGCCGTTGGCGCAGGTGCCGCAGCACTGGGCTCCGCCCAGTCGCTGTTCATCCCCATGCCAGAGCGTGTCACGTTGGAGGCCACCACACGGCGTTTCTCCACAGTCAGATGAACTCCACATTTTTTACAAAAGGTGGAAACAACGAGGCGCGGCTCATACTGAGCCGCGCCACAGGAAGGGCACACCACTTCGATTTGATTCTTCGGTGGTGTGGGAAGGATGCTGCTGGTCTTCGTGCCGAAGATCCGCCTGAACACTCAGGTAAAGGAGTTAAGGTTGTGGTTGTGGCTTGATTCCACCAAAGGCAGGCTTGGAATCTGCCTTTTTGCCGACTTGGGACTGGCCCATGAAGGTGGCGCCTTCTTCGATGGCAAGCGTGCCGGCGGAGATGTCACCTACGAGGATGGCATTGCTCTTCAGCTCGCAGCGCTCGGCAACGGTGATGTTGCCTTCGACTTTGCCGAAAATGATGACGGAGCGGGTTCTCACCTCGCCCTTGATCAGCGCGTTTTCACCCACGGTCAGGCTGCCGTCGGAAACCACTTCGCCTTCGATCTTGCCGTCGATGATCAGGTCGTGGGAAAATTTGATGGAACCTTTGATTTCGACGTCGTTGGCAAGAACGTTTTTGCTGGTGGTCATGACGGGAGCTGAGTGTGTGCGTTGGGGTTGTGCAGCGGGAGCGGATGTGGCGGAGAGAATGGGTGCGCGCTCGACTGCGGGAGCCGGTGCGGGAATCTCGGAGCGTCTGTCTTCCTTTTGCCCTTCGGATTGTCCTATGATTTGCCTTAACATGAGGAATAAAATATAGCTGGCTATTAAGTTGAGTGTCAATCTTTGGCTTGCTTATTTTTTGTCAGTTTGATGTGATGGAATTGCGGAGATGGGTTGCGCGGGGTGGGTTTTGGGGCTGTATCGTGTCATGATGGAAAATGTGTTCATCACAGCCGTGGAGTCGGCCTGTGTTCTTGGTATGCGGACGGAGGAATGCCTGGGCGCGCTGCGTGAGCGCCGCGGCGCTCTGGCCCTGCCCGGATGCACGCCCGTGCCGGGCTTTGAGTCACTCCCCATGGGGGCTCTGCCTTCACGCGGACTGCTGAAGGGCCGCCGCCACGGCGCAGCAAGCAATGCAGCGCTTCACGTAGCCGCTGCAGCCGTGGAGCGCGCTCGCTGGAGCCCGGAGGAAATCCGTTCCTGCTGGCTCTACGGGGCCAGCAGCCGTGGCAACGCGGGTGAAATAGTGGGGGTGAATGCATGGCGCAGACCTCTTCGCAAGTTCAGTGCCAGCAATACCATGCACTGTGAAATACCCGCTGCAGTCAGCATAGGGCTGGGCATCAAAGGCCCCTGGCAGATGGTCTCCAACGGCTGCTCCTCCGGTCTGGATGCCCTCGGCATGGCCTGGATGGCGGTCGCCTCCGGGGTGGCTCCGCGTGCACTCGTGGTCGCCGTGGACCTGCCGCTCATCCCCGCACTGCTCCAGGACTTCAGGGACACCGGCCTTCTTTCCACCAACGGTGTCAACGATCCCTTCTCCCTCCAAACCAGCGGCTTTTTCCCCGCCGAAGCCGCCGTGGCCCTCACCTTGGAACGCGATGCCACAGGCCGCCCCAAACTCTGCCGCCTGGACCATTATAGCGCCAACAGCGACGCCTACGACACCCTCATGATCCCCGAGGACGGCGGCGGCATCGAAGACTGCGTGCGCACGGCTCTCCTCTCCGCTGCCCCCACCCAAGTCGTCGCCCTCTGTCCTCACGCCACCGGCACCCTCAATCACGCCCGTGTCGAGCCCCCGGCCCTGCTGCGCGCCTTGGACGGCCGCAAGGTGCCCCTCCTCCCCCTCAAGCCGCAAACCGGCCACACCCTCGGCGCCAGCGGCCTGCTGGATGTGGCCCTCCTGGCCGCCTGCATGGCTCAGCACTGGCTGCCGGCCTCGCTGCCCGGCCTCACCCCACCCGCCTGCGGCCTCCCTTTGCTGGACGCACCGCTATCGCTCACCCCCGGAGACCGCGTCATTAAACTCGCCTCCGGCATGGGCGGCCACAACGCGGCAGTTTCCCTGCGCGTCGTTTGATTCCGTGCTTGGCACCGGCGGCGGATTCGCGAAAGTCGCCCACCACATGACCCGCCTGCCGCTCTCGATTTCCATCATCTCTCTCAACGAGGAGGCCAACCTGCGCCGCTGCCTGGCCAGCCTCGGAGATCTGGCCCAGGAAATCGTCATCGTTGACTCCGGGTCCACCGATCGCACCGCCGAAATCGCCGCCGAGTTTGATGCAAAGTTTGTGCATCAGGACTGGCTCGGCTACACCGCCCAAAAAAACCACTGCCTCTCCCTCTGCACCCAGCCATGGGTTCTGGCGCTCGACTGTGATGAAGAACTGACCCCCGAATTGCGGAATTCGATACAAAACTTCTTCACCAATGGCGACGAAAAGCGCTTTGACGGCGCCTGGATGTCACGCCTCGTCTGGTTCATGGGCCGCTGGATTCACCACGGCGACTGGTATCCTGACCGCAAAATACGCCTCTTTCGTCGCGAGAAAAGTCAATGGGCCGCAGATGGTGGCGGGCAGGTGCATGAACGGCTGGACGTGGCAGGCCCGTGCACCACGCTGCAGGGCGACCTGCTTCATTATTCCTTCAGGAACATCCAGCACTACCTGGTCAAGCACGTGCAGTACTCGGGTGTTTTTTTGCAGACCCAGGAAAGCAAAGGAAAGAAATGGTCGCTGCTGCACACTCTCTTCCGCCCGTGGTGGCGTTTCACCCGCGCCTACATCCTGAAACGCGGCTTCCTCGACGGCTTCCCCGGCCTCTGGATCGCCGCCGCCACGGCCTTTTTCACGTTCGATCGTTACAGCCGGATGTATGAAAGCGCAGTGGAGGGCGGGAAAAGGTAAACGGATGAAGCTTGCCCTGATCCATCCTCAGATCATCCGCGGCTCCGGCGTGGAGAACTACCTCATCGAGTTCGCCAAACACCTCGCCACCGCCGGACATGATCTGACTTACATCACCTCGCTGACCACTGCACAGATCGGCGCCGCATTGCCAGGCCGCTGGGAGCTGCAGCCACGCCTGCGCGGCTCCGCCGTCTTGCGCATGTGGCATTTCAACCGCCTCGCCCCGCGCGCGGCCTTGCAGGCCGGTGCAGATCTTAGCATCGGCTTTGGCCGCACCTGCGTACAGGACATCCACCGCAACGGCACCGGCTGCCACCGCATCTATGGCAACCTGCTGCCGCTCTGGCAGCGCTACAGCCTGAAGCATCTGTATGAGCTGCATCTGGAGCGCCGCCTCTATGCGGGCCGGGAAACGCCGAAATTTGTCTCCAGCTCCGCCCGCGTGGCTGCGCAGCTTCAGGGAGTTTATGGCGCCGACGGTGAGCGCTTTCGCATGCTTACGCCACCTGTGGAAACCCAGCTCTTCCAGCCGGCGGAAAATCGCGCCAACACGCGTGAAATCTACTGCCGCAAGCTGCAGACTGATGCCGCAAAGCCCGTGCTGATCTTTGTCTCGCTCAGCCATCGCCGCCGGGGGCTTGAGCCGCTGCTGGAGGCGATGAAGCAGATTGACGCCACGCTTTGGATTGTGGGCAAAAGTCCCGGCGCTGCGCTGAAAGAAAAGGTCAGGCGCCTGGGCATAGGCTCGCGGATACGCATTGTTCCGGTGACAAGCAATCTTGTGGAGCTCTACCAGTCTGCAGACTGGTTTGTGCATCCTACGCAATACGATGCCTTTTCCAACACCGTGCTGCAAAGCATGGCCTGCGGGCTGCCAGGTCTGGTTTCAGTGATGGACGGTGCTGTGGATCACGTCCGAAACGGGGAAAACGGATTCATGCTCTACCATCCGCAGCAGCCCCGGGAGCTGGCGGCACGCATTCAGGAGGCGCTGGCGTTTGATGCTCCGGCCTGGCGAAAGCTTTCCTCTGCAGCACGGGAGACGGTGCTGCAACTGACGTGGGAGCGCCACATGCAGGAGTGGAGCGAGCTTCTGGAGGAGTGAGCGGTTCAGTGCCCCGTCTGAGGACGGAGCACTGATGCTAGAGCCCGGTTATTTCTTCTTCAGGATGACGTCTCCGAGGCTGAACATGGGGCCGTAGATGGCGTAGATGAGGAAACCGACCATGACACCGAGGATAAGCATGGTGAGAGGCTCGATCATTTTGTCCAGGGTGGCGGCAAGGTTGTCGAGATCCTCCTCGTAGTCGTCGGCGATTTCGGAGAGCATTTCGGTGCCGGAGCCAGTTTCGGAAGCAAGTTCAATGAGGCCGCACAAGTTACGGGCATCAGGGCCAAGCCAGTGAGATTCCATGAGGAAGGCTTCATGCAGCGTTCGGCCGACGGCGATGTGCTCGCGCAGGCGGATGAACAGCTCCTTGTAATGGTAGTGCCAGCTTGCCTGTGAGGTGATGTCCAGCGCGCTGCTGAGGCGGACGTTGGACTCCGTGAGCATGGCCAGGGTGCGGAATCCGGTGGCTGCGGCAGATTTGCGCACGAGAACGCCAACGGCGGGAATTTTGAGGAAGAGATCCTGCATGGGGCGCAGGGAGCTGATCTTGCCCCAGTTTGAAAAGAAGATGTACAGGCCGATGAAGGGGAGGATGGCAAGATAAGGGCGGTGAAGGAAAAGATCGGAAAGGCCGATAAGCACCTTGGTGCCGAGAGGAAGCTCAGTCTTGAAGGAGGTGAAAAGCTTGGCCATGGCGGGCACAAGCGTGAAGCTCATGACGATGACGACGCCGACGCCGAGGACGATAACGACGGCGGGGTAGATGAGGCCGCCCTTGAGCTTCTTGATGACTTTGGATGATTTTTTCTGCGAGACGGCGATTCGTTTGCAGACTTTGGCGAGCTGGCCGGCCTCCTCACCCGCAAGGATGAGGGAGAGCATGTCATCGGGGAAGAGCTTGGGGAATTTTGCAATGGCATCGCTGAATTTGTCACCCACGGAGATGGCGTGGACGACTTCGGCGATCATGCCTTTGTAGGTGGCGGATTTGACGCGGTTGGTCTGAAGCAGCAGTGATTTGGTGAGGGAGATGTTGCGCTCCAAGCAGCGGCCAAGCCCAGCGAAGAAGGCGGCGCTGTCATCGGTGTTGGGCTTCGGGCTGGTGAGGCGGTGAAGCTTTTCGTCAACGCCGGTGATGGTCTGCACCGTAGTGGTCTCATTCTGTGCCACGCCAGCGCCGATCAGCGCTTTTTCGTCGGTGTCCGTGTCCACGAGAGATTCGGTGGACTTGCCGGAGTGAACGTTGGTGATTTTGACTTTTTTAAGCATGGTGCTGCAGGCTGAAGGATTTCGGCTGTGCGAATGCGCAGGTCATGGCGGCGGTGTGCGGAGGTCTGTGACAAGACGCGGGCGGTAGGCTGTGAGCGTGAAGGATGCTCCTGCGGCTTTTGCTGAGGGATTCTGGGATATGTTCACGATAGCCGTGCAAAGCGAGGTCTCCATGACGACGCCATTGACCGTGGTGAGGCCGTTTTCGACAATGACGGGATTGTTGAACATGGCCTGCTGGAGCAGGGGATTCTGCGCCATGGATGGCATGAGCGCGGTGATCTGAACGGTGGAAAGACCGAGCTGCCAGAGACGCACGGTGTTTTCCTGGTAATTGCGCGTGATGGCAACACGGCTGGCGAGCTCCTCCTGCAGCATGAGTGTTGAGGAAAGGCTGACCAAGGCGGTGGTGCCGATGGAAATGATGGAGGCGGCGGCCAGGACCTCGATGAGTGTGTAGCCGTTGCGCGTCCTGCGGGGTGCGGTGGTCTTTTGCGATGGTCTGGCAAACCACTGCAAACAACGGCCAACCGCCGTCAGCATGGGCAAGCGATGAAGCCGAGTGTTCTTCATGGTGGTGCGACAGGGAGGAAATAGGATTCAAGCCAGGCATCACGCGGCAGAAAGGTGGAGAAAGCCGGGCCGCCATTGACGGAGGCGGGAACGGAGGGGTCGCTGTCGCTGGTGAAAACAAGGCGGCTGGGGTTGACTCCTCCGGCGGCGCGACGTTTGACCGTCCAGTTGGTCATGACACCGCCGATCCAGCGCACGCTCTGGGTCAGAGTGGCGGGCATGTTGAACATGATGCTCTGGTATTCGTTGACCAGGACGCAGCGCCAGCGGAATTCGCTGCCGCTGATGGGGTTGTTGACCCATGAAAATTCGACGGGGCGGCCGTTGTCATCCTGAAACGCGAGGACGTGGCGGCGGTTGTTTTCGCGCTCAAAGCGGATGTCCCTGACCCAGCGGCCTTTGGAGCCGTTGGGCATGATGGTGATGATGACCGGCTTGAGTGCGGCGGCGTTGGCAAAGGCGGTGGCATTGCTCTGCCCGACGAAGATGATCTGATCCACGACGCCATAGATGCGCATGTTTTTGAGATACTGGCTGTCGAGCTTGATGAAGAGGACCTTCAGCTTGGTGTCATAGCCCGAAGGCCAGCCGGGCGGGGTGTAGGTGGGGGTGGCCTGTTCGGCGATCCAGTAGGCTTCGGTGGCGGAGTTGAAGACGCTTCCCACATCGATGGTGATGGTTTGAGTGCGGCCGGCCGCGGCTTCCCGGTCTTGGAAATGCCAGAGGGAATTGTCAGGGTTGTCGTTGTTGCGAACGACATCGAGGTATCCGAGATAGTTGCTGGAGCCGCTGCTGTCGATGGGGCCGGTGGTGCTGGGTACCACTGGCATGTTGGACGGAGCAAGAGCCTTGCCATTCATGTCGGTGCCATAAACGGGGTAAGGAATGGACGGGGGCTCGACAGTGGAGTGTGACTGGATGTAAAGTGATTTGGTGAGGAACGGCAGCTGGAGCGGGCTGGGCGTGGTGCGTACAAACAAAGATGGCGGGTGATGGAGGACGGTGCGCCCTTGCACGGTCCAGTTTGCGTTGTGGCCGGCACCGCCTGAGCCTGCGTTGGCGTAAATGTCCAGCTCTGTGGTGACATTGTCCGGTTTGCGGTAGATGCAGAAGACGTCACCATTGAGAACAGGCGGCATGGACTTGAGGAACTGCCATGCGTTGTAATCATCAATGTTGCCTGCGGCGGCCGCTGACGGGCGGGTCAGCTGCTCGATGCTGATGTAAGTGGCTCCGGGGCGAAGTCCCGTATGGTTGTAGGGGAAAACGGTGCTCATGCCTCCGGCGGTGCTGCTGGAGGTGTAAACATTGAGGTTGTCCCAACCTTTGAAGGTGTTGAGTCCTCCAATGCCATTGCCGAGGATGGTGTTCTGGCCGGCAGGCTGGGAGTTGTTGGGGTCAAAAGCCTTGCTGGTGATGCTTTGCCAGGCAAGGAGCCGGGAGCTTTCGATGCCGATGCGGCGTTTGCAGACGTCTTCCAAATAACTGACCTGCGATGCCCGCGTGCTCATGAGTGTGACCCAGGAGGTGACAAAGATGCCGCCGACGATCATGAGCATGAGCGCGGCTGCCATTAGGGCGCCGCGTGTGCTGCGATGATGTTGCCGGGAAATTCGCATGGGCAAGGGGGTCAGAGGGCAGGGAACATCGGAACGGTAAACATGAAGGAGGAGCGACCGGCCATCTGGTTGTAGGCCTGCCGCGGGTCGGTGGATGAAAGGGTGTTTGCCACCGGGCCGAGATGACGTGCGGCGGGATCTGGCCACCAGATGAAGTAGAAGGGGCGCTCGTAGGCACGCTTGAAGCGGTCGATTGTGGCGGGGGTCTCACGCAATGCGAGGCGGGAGGCGCGCTCTATCGTGACAAACAGCGGCGCGAAGCCATCCGTGGACCACTGTGAGGAGTTGGTGGCATTTGGGACGGAGGGAGGGAAAAAGACGTCATAACCTCCCATGTAGCTCAGTGTGGAAGGGGTGAGGCTGGTGGTGGCGTCCGTATAGCGTTTGACAGAGGCATGAAAGCCATTGGGCTCTGTGGCGCCTGTGAAACGGATGACGTCGATGTCGTAGATGGAGGTGACCTTGAGATAGCCGGCGTATTTGCTGTAGCCGAGGATGAAAATGCTGGCGTTCTGAGGAACCAGGGTCCCGTCATTGAGGGGATTGCGATAATCGCGATAGAGAGAGGCCGGGACGCTTGCGCGGGCGATGATGTGTGCGCGGAACTTCTGCGGGGTGTCGAGTTCGTCGTCCTTGGTGGGGTCGTAGGCGATGACGGAGGGTCTCCAGGTGTTGATGCCGTCGCGGGGCAGGCAGTAAACGGCGGTGGCACTGAGGGTGTCCGTCAAAAATTGTTCGCGGAGCTCTTCTGCCAAGGAAAGGGAGCCGTACTGAGGAGCCATGCCGACATCGACAGTGCTGCTGGTGGTGCCATAAAAGTTTTGCGAACGCGTGGCTCCGAGTGGCACGGCAACCATGGATGAGACACTGGGCTGGCTGCGAACGAGGGTGCCGTAGGAGACGACGGCCCCGCCAAGAATGACCGCTGAAAGCGAGAGCACCAGCAGGAGTTCCACGGAGGTGAAACCTCCTTTCTGATGGAAGCGGCGGATCATTTGGGGGCGGGCGTAGGATTGCCAAACAGCATGCGCACGACGGACTCAACCGCAGGTGAAGGGGGCGGCTGGGGCTGGGCTGGTGTGGGGGCGGTCGGTGAGGGTGGGGGCTGCGGCCTGGCTGGCGTGGCGGCCAGATCCCGTGCAGTAGATGGCGCAGAGGCTGGGGGCTCGACCAGACGGGGGGGCGAGAAGGGGACTGGATCATCCGCGACGACCAGTGCGCGTGGCGGGACTGGTTCAGCGCTGAGCATGGGGCCCGGAGCTGAGGGGGCTGTGGCAGGTGATGTGGCCGGCGGGGCGCTTTGCTGAGCGACCGGCTGATTGGCAGCAGGATCGCGCAAGGAGAGCTCCATCTTTGCATTGGCTCCCTTGCTTTCTTTGGCTTCCTCCTCGGTTTGCCCGAACATCTGGTAACGCACCTGCGGGGCGATGTTGATCGGGATGGTCATGATCTTGGGCGGGAGTCCGGTGAGGCGCTTTTCCTGCCAGGCGAGCTCGATGTAGAGAGGGGTGATGTTTTTGACCTTCAACTCGACGAGCTGGTCTGGAAGCACGGGGGGGACTGAGCGCCCTGTCTCCAAGATGATGTCTCCGAGCAATACACGCATGCGGCCGTCTGCCATGCGTTTGGTGCCGACCACCGGCAGCTTGAGGAGCTTGTCGCGCACGCGGTTTTCCTCCGTGTCTCCTGTGGCCTGGCGGCTGAGCGCCTCGTTTTCGGATTCAAAGGGGTTGTGCTCTTCAGGCTTCACGTTTTCCGGGGTCTTCTCCTCCGGGAGCACGAGCTGATATTGAACGCGCTTGTCGCCATCCTCTCCAGCGGCTTCCTGGGCATGACCGTGGAAAGCCGTCAAGGTGAGCAGCAGGCCCGGCAGCAGCAATCTGTAAGCTAAGTTCATGGGCTAGGATTTGGTGGCTTTTGGCTTGGGCTTGGGCGTGGCCGCGGCCTTTTTCTTGTCCGCATCTGCGGCGGCAAGATCAAAAATCGGCGTTTCAAATGAGACTTCCATCTTGAGCTGGGTGCCGGTGCTGCCGCCGGTGATCTGCACGACTTTCATGCGCGCGGTGGGCAGGCGGCGCTCGATGTCGCCAAGCCAGTTGAGAACTTTGGCAAACTCCTCCTCGATGGTGAGGGTGGTGATGACGGACTTGGGAATGAGCTTGTTGCCCGCGGACTGCTTTGACTCTGTCTTGCGCGAGCGCACCAGGTTGATGCCGCGCTCGCGCAGGCTGAGCTCGATGTTCTGCTCTGCCTCCTGCTGGGTCTGAACATGCTCGATGGCAGGCAGCCAGGACCGGAGGAAACGCCGCAGGTCCTCGGTGTTTGCCTTGAAGACGGCGGTTTCAATTTCAGCGGTGGAGCGCTCGTTTTCGGCGGTGACTGCGGCGGTTTCAGCATCCTCCGCCTCCGCACGTGTGGTGGCCACGGTTTTATGGATGATCTGCGCAGTGTAGGTCATCACGCCGATGACCATCAGCAGGATGACGCAGGCTAGTTGCTTGGGATTCATGCGGGGCGTTAGGAGCAGGGTTAGTCCGCCTGGCGGACGAGTGTGGAATGGTATTCGACGACATCGCCATTTTTGGTCTGCTGCGGCGAGTAGGAGCGGTAGAGCAGCTGGCCGAGCGCGGCCTCGATGGCGGCAAGCTCTGTGGAGACCTTGGAGCCGTTCAGATGGATGGTGAGGGCGATGTTGGCGGGCACCTGCTCACTGCGCTCCAAGGCGACCTGAGTGATGCGGGTGTCTGTCTGAACGGCGCGAGCGATCTTGACGGCGATGGGCTGGATGTTGCGGGCGCCTTCCATCCACTGGGCCACTTTTTCGGCCTTGGTGGCCTCGGATTCCAAATCGGCCTTTTCGCTTTTGAAAGAGTCGCGCTGGGATTCGCTGACTGCTTTGCGCTCTTCGGCCTCGACCTTCTGCCTCAAGGCCTTTTTGTAGTTGAAGTAGTCCATGGTCATCACGTAAGCGCTGCCGACGAGGGCCACGTAAAAGATGACGGGGATGGAGCGGAAGGTGGATGGGAGGCGCCGGGAGGTGTCTGTACGCGGCGTCTTGAAGTCATGGCAGAGGTATTCGTTCATACAAATGATGGCTTAGTGTTCCCCGATGATGGTCCAGAGCAGGTCGTCCTGGGTGAGATCCGCAGCGCCGACCTTTTCGAGGTGAAGCATGAGTTCGGTGCGGAACTTGCTGTCATGACCGTCTCCGACAAAGTAAACAGGACTGCCCTGGGGGACCTTGGCCAGCAAGGGGCTGATGATCTGGAGGGCGGTCTCCACGGCCTCAGGGCCCAGGCCGCTGCGGCAGCGGATGTCGCGCCACTGGCCTTCCTGCTGCACCAGGACTGCGAGCGAGCCCTCGCAGGCGGCGATGAGGACGAAGTCGGAGGGGGTTCCGCCAGAGCTTGCGCGAAAGATGCTGAGGATGGCGTGCTCCAGCATGGCAAACAATCCGCAGCATACCCGGCCGGGCCTGAGCTGGACTGTCTTGAGGACGTCCTCGGTCACTTTCACCAGCGACTCCTCGACTGCGAGCAGGAGGCTGGCGGTGGTCTCCGGATGGTGACAGATGGCGTAGCGCTTGCCGCGGTCATACTTGGGGCCGAGCACGGCGCGAGGATTGGTGCGCAGGAGGCTGACGCAGTTGTCCCCGCGCATGAGGTTGTTTTCGAGGCTGATGATGAAGCGGTGGTTGACCGAGACGGAGCACCAGCCGCCTTCGGTCATGCCGCGCCATTCCTCACCTTTCAGGGGGGCGGTGTCGGCGAGCTCCCCCTCCTGCGCCCCGCTTTCTTCAAAACGGCCGCGTTTGTTGACGGAGCGCCAGCTGACCGCGCTGCGGCTGACGTTGAGGAGAAGAGACTTGCGCGTTTCATAGCGCTTTCCCCAGGGGACTGCAGAGTCGTCGGGGTCGGCTTTGAAGGCTGCGAAGCTCAGGACAGATTTGATTTCATCCAACAGCATAAATGGAGGTCAGTTGTTCTTTTGAAAGGAAGTCGTACACCTCGTGTTCGGTGTAGCCGGTTTTGCGTGCGGTGGAGGGCTTCCAGCCGTCGGCCATACGCATGTTCAGGCAGCGCTCAAAGCTGACCATGCCACGGGTAAAGCCAGCCTCGAGCTCCTGGTCCAGGTTCTTGAACTCGCCGCGGCGGATCATGCCGCAGACGGAGTCATAGGGCAGGAGCAGTTCGTGAATGGGGAAGCGTTTGCCGCGGTTTTCGTCAAACAGCAGGCGCTGGCAGAGAATCCCGCGGATGGAGTCTGCGAAGGAGAGCATGGCGTTTTCCATGCGGTCGCTGGGGATGAGCTTGAGATAGCGCTGCACCGTCTGGGCTGCGGAGGAGGTGTGCAGGGTGGCGACGACGACGTGGCCGGTTTCGGCGGCCTGCAGGGCGATCTCTGCGGTCTCGCCGTCACGAATTTCTCCCACGAGGATCACGTCGGGTGCCTGACGGAGGGCGGCGCGCAGAGACTTGTTGAAGTCGAGTTCGTCGGTGCCGATCTCGCGCTGGGAGACCAGCGAGGGAATGCCGGAGGGATAGACGAATTCGATGGGGTCCTCAAAGGTGAGCACGTGTTCCTGGCGGCGTTTGGCGCGCTCCAGAATCATGGAGGCGATGGTCGTGGACTTACCGGAGCCCGTGGCGCCGCAGACGAGAAACAGGCCGTTTTTAGCCTCGAGGAAGGCCTTGATGGCGGGCGGTGGCACCATGAGTTTGCTGATGTCGGGAATGCTCTCCGGAAGCAGACGGAGCACCCAGCGGGGGCGGCCACGAGTGACCATGCGGTTGACACGGTAGCGGCGGGAGCCGAGCTGAAGCGCGTAGTCCACACAGCCGGGGGTGAACTCCAGCGGGCGCTCCGGCTGGTAGATGAAGGAGTCGTAAAACAGCTTGCCGTTGCGCTTGTAGGTCAGAGCCTCCCAGGGGGTGACATAAAAGTCGCTGACTCCCGAGTCCTTCGAGAGGTGAAGCATCCGATACCCGAGCTGACTGCGTTCATGAATGTCTTCCATGGTGTGTTAGAAATTGCTGGTGAAGCGGGCGCGGAGCTCCACGTTTGCCGTGGCTCCTTCATAGACGAGGAGGTTGTTGCCCTGGACGACGCTGCCCGAGGGGTCCTTTGACACCCACTGGAGCTCCAGCCGGTACTGCACTCCGTCGATGGTGATGATGAAGTCGGTGGTGGGATTGAGGAGCTGGACGATGTCTGCGCTTGCGAGGCGGTCGCTGGTGTTGCTGGTGCTGACGAGGCCGAGATTGATGTAGGTGGTGGCGCTGATGGAGGGCTGAGTCAGATTGAGATTCACCGTGAGGGTGACGCCTGTGGCTTCGCTGTTGTAGAAGGTGGTGCCGTTGACGATGACCATAGATCCGAAGTCGAACCACGTGTTTGGGGTGATGCCGCCGAAACTGGCGGGGGTGAAGCTCATTGAATTTTCAATCCCGGCATCGAGGTAGGTGCCGTTGCCGAGATCGAGCTTGGTGTTGCCGGATTTGAAGGTGGAGGTGGTGCCGCTGTTTTGAATGCTGGTGACCAGATTGGAACCACCCAGGGCATTGCCCCAGCTGCCTTCGGCCGAGCCGCTGAAACCGCTGGTGAGCCGGTAATAGGTCTGGGTGTTGGTGTAGCTGGTGGTGTATTCTGCGGGCCGGGTGCTTTCATTGCGCGCCTGCAGGCTCATGGCGGGCATCAATGGGATGCTGGTGCCGGTGTATTCCTGCCAGGCACCGCCATTGATGCTGTACATCAGGGTGGAGACATCTGATGGAGCGCCGCCATTGCTGATGGTGACAGACGTGGGGAAACTGGTGAACGGGTAGGTGCCGCCGAGAGGTGAAATGAGCGGGATGGGGAGGAGAGCCAAGGTGGGCTGGGCGGGGGCGCCGCCGCCACCACCACTGCCGCCGCCGCTACCACCGCCGGAGTCTGTCGGAGGATTGGAGGAGGGGCCTGCCTCTTCGGAGGGATCAAAGGGCATGCCTGGCTTGGTGGGCGAGAAGGGCTGCGGATCGAGATAGTCGGCAGAGGGATTTGAAACCGAGGCGCCCCAGACCCAGCCGCTGCTGCTGGAATTGAATGAAACAACGGATTTGGTCCGTTTTTCGGTGCCGAAGTCGGAACTGGCCAGAGAGTCATCAAGATAAAACTCGGCTGCGGCACTGCCTCCTGCCTTGCTGAGGAAGAAGCGTTGCTTGGTGCGGTCCCAGAAAGCGCGCGGGTTGTTGGAATTGTCCGGCTTGGACGTCATCTGGGCACGCAGACGGATGTCCACCAGTCTGCCGGAAGCGATTCCCACGTGCTGCTGCCATTCAGACTGGGGACGCGTGCGCTTCATTTTATCGAGCACCGACTGTGGGGTGGTGAGACCTGCAAGGCTGCCGCCGTCTGCGATGTAGAGAGCCACCATCTGATTCAGTGTGGCGACGTCTGACTGAAGCTTGGAAACCCGGGCGGAGTCTGAATCATCCGTGATGAGCGCGGCGCCGACGCCAGCGATGACTCCAATGATGGAGATCATGATGACCAGCTCGAGCAATGAAAAACCCGCACGACAGCAAGTGCTGTGTGCAGGTGAACGCAAAGTTGTGACTCTGGCGTCTATCATTGGTGAGGTACTAAATAGTTAAAAAGGCCTAAATTCAAGGAAAAGATATGGAAAATATAATAGATATGATTGTAAATGTTTGAGGGGCTGAATATTTGGGACAAAACATAAAATCAATAGGCTTCATTGTTAAATGGCAGTTGATTTGTTTTTCTATTTCAAGTATAATTACCATAATATGCGCCATTTTAATGCACTGTTCCAGTTCAAACTCCTGGTTTGCCTCGTCCTGATGGGCGTCCCGGGGACGACATTGCGCGCTCAGTTTAACCAAGGCACGCTGCATATGATGTCGCCTGAGAATGAGATCGAGGCGAGCAGGCTGCGCTCAGCAGCACCGCAGCAGTATGACTTTTCCAAGGCCATGCTGAGCGATGTGTTGCGCTTTCTGGCTACAGACGCGGGCATTTCATTTTTTTCACTGCCGGACGACAGTGCGGATGGTTCGCGGCTGATCACGTTTTCCATCAAGGCGAGTCCGTTCCAGGTCCTTGAGACACTGTGCAAGGCGAATGGCCTGGCCATCATTCCCGACAATGGCATCTGGTACATCCGACCAGCGGATGATCGCGAGCTCATCGGCAAGTCCTATGAGATTAAGAACAATGCGGTCGAGCTGGTGGAGCGTGTCACCTCAGGCACCACGTCGTCTTCGACGCGCTCCAGCAGCGGTGGCGGTGGTGTCAGCGGAGCGGCGGTGGGGATGGATTTGCAGGGGACGAGCCAGACATTTTCTGTGAAACGCAGCGAAGTGATCAATGACATCCGTACGCTGCTGGGCCTGCCACCCGAGGAAATGGAGGGAGCGCAGGCTGGTGCCGGCATCCCAGGAATGGGGTCTGGGACGGATGAGAACGCCGCGCGTGCGATGAACTCCAACGAGATGAGCTCTGTGCGGAAACCCAAGGTGATCTGGAAGTCTGACTCCAACACGCTCTACATTGTGGCCACCCGCCTACAGCACATGTGGGTGGAGGGCTACATCGCTGCTGCTGACAAACCGCAGACGCTGATCGCGGTGGAGGTGAAGTTTATCGAAACGTCGCGTGATCCTTCTCGTGAATTTGGCATCGACTGGACCGGAACGCTGGAGAACGGGAATTTCAGGCAGGTCAAAGACGTGACCACGTCAACGGACTCAACCACGGGCCTGCCCGTCACCACCGTGAACTATAACAACGTGCCGACCACGGGTGGCTACCGCACGGATCTGGCGAACCTGCTGAGCGCTGCGGACCTCAACCATGTGGGCAGCACGCTGGGCTTTCCGGCCACGAGCATTCTGAGCTCGCAGGATGTGAATGTGAAACTGCGGGCGATGATGCGCGACCAGGAGACAAACACGACCTCCTATCCCCGAATGGTGACACTGAGCAACCGTGAGGTGGCCATTCGAGCGGTGGTGAACCAGCCTGTGCTGGATGCGAGCTCCACGGCGAGCTCGGGGTCTATCGGCGCCACCACCACGACCAAGGTGGCCTATCTGCCCATTGGCACGGTGCTGAACATCCTGCCCAAGCGCATGCAGGCAGACAAGGTGCTGCTGAACATGGCGGTCACCGTGTCCAGCATCATTGGAACGCAGGTCATTTCCGGCAATCCGTATCCTATTGCTTCTTCACGCGTGTACAGCGCACCGGTGGAGATTGAGTCCGGCTATACGGTGGCGGTGGGCGGACTGGACGAGGCGACTGAAAAGGAGGCCCAGGCAGGGGTGCCCTTCCTGAGCAAGGTGCCAGGTCTCAAGTGGCTCTTTGACTACAAGAGCCGGAGCAAGAACCACAAGAGCCTGATGCTTTTCATCACGCCGACGATCATCGATGCACGCAACGGCGGCCTGCCTGAGGAGCCGCAGTCGGTGGTGCCTCAGAGGCCGCACCTGGCAGGCAAGCCCAAGGTCGACACGAACAGCGGGGCGCTGATTGGTGGCAGCGCCGCACTGCCGAAGACGGTGGACTATCTTTCACGTGAGGCGGAGGTGCTGGGCAACACGATCAAGGAGAGCCGGATCACACCCGAGGTGCGGCAGAAGCTGAAGGAGCTCAAAGTCGCCGTGGAGCGTGTCGAGGAACAGTGCGAAAGCATGAAGCTGTCAGAACCGGGGCGGTTTGCCATGATCGACCAGCATCAGCAAATGCTGAGGAATGTGCTCAAACGCCTGGAGTCATTCGCGAGCATCCTGTTCAAGAAGGAGCACTTCTGATCAGCGTGCGGCCACGCGCTGAAACACGCGGGGTGTTTCGATGCCTGCGTTTTTAGGCTTGGGCGCCGGTTTCGGGTCCAGGTTCTGAGTGAGCGCCTCGGGGGTGACGGTGGAAGTGACGCCGTCCGCAGGGACTTCGACTTTTGCGACCCAGAGCAGGGCATTGAGCACGGCCTTGCGCACGTTGTCGTTGCCCCAGTTGGCGTGGAAGTGGCCGCCGGTGAAGCCGAAGCCGCGTCCGCCGTCTGCGCGTTCAAGGGTCCACATCATGGTTTCAGGGCTGCCTTTTTCTGCCTGGATATGAGGGTAGGGGCCTTTGGGGGCCACGTAGGGGCCGTCGCGAGTGGCATCGCTCGGAGGGGCGACCAGGATGGGGACAAACTTGGCTGCTCCATCTTCTGCGGGCGTCACGCCGTGGCCGAAGGCCGGGCGGAAACGCATGTGGATGTACCATTCGTCTTTGGTGGTGAAGGGCTGCACGCCGCTGGTGACGGGGTGCTTGGGAAGCTGGGTGTAGCTGGCGTCCCAGATGGGATTGCAGGAGTAGGCGTGCTCATAGTGGCCGCCGAGCCATTCCTGAAACTCCTTGCCGGCCTGGCCTGCCACGACTTCCACGCCGTAGTGCATGCAGCCAAAGCCGACTCCTTTGGCGATGAGCTTGCGCAGAGTCTCCAGATGCCCGTCCACCACGGCGGGGTGCTTGCCGCCACCGTCTGCGTAGATGACCACGGCATCCGCGTCTTCAAAGGTTTTTTCATCCTTCACCCAGCCCATTTCATGGCGGTCCACCACGAGGTTGGGCACGTTTTTGAGGCATTGCTCCAGGAGCATTGTACCCGCGCGGAACTCATGCATGCCCGGAGGATGAGAGGGCTTGCCGGCGATGAGAACGAGCTTCTGTTTGCCATCAGGCGTGACGGCCTGAAGTGAAGCGGCGGCGGCAAGGAAAAGGGTGAGCAGTGAGAGTGGTTTCATGGTGGTGGTTAGACCGGCCATCATTCCCATGCTCTGGCCCAAATCAAGGACCGAAGCCTGTGCCGCTAGCGAACGACCTGAAATTCTGGCAGCATGCAAACCGCCCAGAGCAAGTCTTCGAGCGACTGCTGCGTGGGCTTTTCACCGACCATGCCGAGGGCTGTGGCGAGCTCGCCAGCAGCGGGCTCGCGGCAGAGTGCCTGACGGTAGAGGCTGGTGATCAGAGCGGTCGGAGAAGAGGGCGGCGTTTTGAGCAGATTTTGCGCCCCTCTGGCGATGGCTGAGGAGAGGGTGCTGCCGTTTGCGAGGTCGATGGCTTCCAGGGTGGTGAGGTCGTTTGGGCGGGCGGTGACGATCTGATCGCGGTTTGGCCGCCCGAGTGTGCGCATGAGGAAGTCTGATTTCATGAGCGAGGCGCGGACCATGCGGTCCGAGGCCGAGGCTCCCTGGGCCAGGAGGGAGGGGGCCTGAGCGTGGATGGCCTGCTGCCAGGCACCCAGGGCGTTGACCACTGTGACGGGCTGCCAGTCCTTGGGGTCAAAAGCGGCGAGGCGGCCTTCCTTGGCCGGCGGGGCCTTGGCGGACCACTCCCAGGTGGCATCGCTGCTGATCGCGGACTCCTTGCCTGCAGCATCACGGATGCGGGCATCGAAGAAAAATCCGGCGGGGTTCGGGCCTTTGCCAGCGTTGGTGGCGATGACAAGGATCGAGTTTGCGCCTTTGTGCAAGGCGGTCTGCAGAGGCACGGCGGCGAGTTTTGTCCAGTCTTCCCCGGCGCTGACCTTGCGGTTGTTGACAAAGAGCGTGTAGCCATTGTCGCAGGTGACGACGGCGCTGGCGCTGGCGGGATCGGCGTCGAGTTTGACCGTTTTACGAAGGGTGATGGTTTCGTCGGAAGGAGGTGTGCTGCCGGGTTTGGCGCTGTGGCCCCAGATCCACTGGCCCTGGATTTTGATCTGTCTGGCGAGCTCGGGATCGACTTTGCCGCGCAGCACGCCTGCGTCCATCTTGGTGGCGGCGGCACCTGTGAGCTGCCAGATGGCATCGACAAACTGCTCGGCCGTAAGGCGCTTGGTGCGTGGGCCGGCATAGGTGTAGCCGTGGTCATCGATGCCCTTGGAC
This sequence comes from Prosthecobacter fluviatilis, assembly GCF_042655725.1. Taxonomy (GTDB): domain Bacteria; phylum Verrucomicrobiota; class Verrucomicrobiia; order Verrucomicrobiales; family Verrucomicrobiaceae; genus Prosthecobacter; species Prosthecobacter fluviatilis. Next base: position 103,871 of record NZ_JBHSMQ010000008.1, on the reverse strand, counting down.
ATGACCTGGGAGTGCGACTGATAAGCCTGCGAGGTGGCGATGAGGGCGAGCGTGTGTTTCAAGTCATAGCCGTGCTCGGCAAAATCAGCGGCCAGGTAGTCGAGAAGGTCTGCATTCCAGGGCTCTGTCTGCATGGCGTCCACAGGATGAACGATGCCGCGTCCCATGAGGCGCTGCCAGAGGCGGTTCACGATCGTGCGTGTGACGCGGCCGTTTTGCGGATGGGTCATCAGCGCAGCGAGCTGCTTCAGGCGCTCGGGCTGGGGTGCCTTGGGATCGACCTGGCCGATTTCGGGAAACAACCACGAGGCCACGGCCTGCTGACCGGTGGGCTTGTCACAGCGGTTGATTTCCAAAGGCCGGGTGGAGTAGATGGCGGCTAGACCGTAGGCTTCGGCGAGCTTCCAGCGGTCAATGAAGCTGTCGTGGCAGGAGGCGCACTTCATGTTGATGCCGAGGAAGCTCTGGGAGACGCTCTGGGCGAACTGGATTTCAACCGTCTGTCCGGCGCTGACATCGCCGCGCCATTTGATGCCGTCTATGAAGCCGCGGCTTTCGTCATTCGGCGGAGCGATGAGCTCGCGCACGAACTGGTCGAAGGGCATGTTGGTGATGAGCGCGTGATAGAGCCAGTTGCTGATCTGCTTTCTCCCGCCGGTGATGAAGCCGGTGCCGCCGTAGTCGTTGCGCAGCAGGTCATTCCAAAAGGTGAGCCAGTGCTCGGTGTAATCCATGTCGCGTTTGAGCAGCGACTGGACCAAACGCTCGCGTTTGCCGGCGGAGGCGTCCTTGGCAAAAGCGTCCATGTCCTGGAGTGAGGGCAGCAGGCCGACAAGATCCAGAAAAGCACGGCGGACAAAGGTGGCGTCGTCGATGGGGGCAGGGCGCGGGAGTTTCTTTTGTGCCAGGTAGTGGTCGAGAATACGATCAACCGGGTTGTTGCGTTCATCCACTGCGGCGGGCAACTCCGGCATTCTTGGTTTGAGCGGCGGCTCATAGGCCGCTTTCTTGAAGGCGAAGCCTTCCTCCCAGACCAGACCTTCATCGATCCACTGTTTCAGCAGCGCGATCTGCTCTGCCGGGACTCGTTTGCCCTTCGGGGGCATCTGTTCATCGGGGTCTGCGGAGAGCATGAGCTTGATCATGGCGCTCTGCATGCTTTTGCCGCTGACCACGGCAGGGCCGTCCTCGCCGCCCTCCAACAGGGACTTGCGGTCATTGATGGAAAAGCCGCCCTTCTTCTTGTCTCCCGCATGGCATTCGGAGCAATGCTCCCGCAGGATCGGCACAATCTGGTGGGAGAAATCAACCGCAGCAGACGCGGCGGCAGACCAGGAAAGCAAAACTAGGAAGGGGAGACGGCGAGACATGGGTACGCCTCAATGAACGGAGCGACAGGCTGAGTCCTCGCAGGTTTGCTCACGCGAAATGTGCGCTGGCTTTGCGGCTTTGATTCGCTGCAGTCTCTCAAGTGCCGGGGTCGATCTGGACGGAGCTGAGAATGCTTTCCGCGACGGGGCCTGCCCCTTTGGACTTGTTGGTGAAGACGATCTGAACCACCCACATTTTCTCACCGTTGTAGAGGATCAGGCTTTCGGCGGAAACTTCGCCGCCGAAACGGCGTGCGCTAAAGCTCAGGCGCTTGGCCGGATGGCTGGAGATTTTGATGTCCCGGGCCTGCTGCTGGGGATTTAGCATGCCTTCCATGGCGGACAGCGACTTCAGAGACCCGGCGGCTGCGTTATCGAGATCAATCGCTGTGCCCGCTACGTAGCGGAAGTATGCGACGCTTATTTCAAACTCGTCTGCTCTCTTGCCCTCGAAACGTTTCACTTCGGCCACGGCAGGCACGTTCATGGAGTAAGGAATCTCAGCCAAGGTGATGGGGCTTTTCAGGGTGATGCCTGCGGCACGAGTGATGCCGGTGAAGATGTCGTTTTCCGTGGTGGTGATTTCATTGACGAAGGAGTTTGCGCCGACGTCCAGCTGATCCAAAAGCGCATAAGGGAGCTGGTTGAAAGGCACTGAACCGATGCCGTCCGAGTGGGCGAATGAGATCTGGCCGATCTCGATCTTGCGGATTTTGGCATCCTTCAAGATTCTGCCATCCGTCAGTTTGATTTCAGGGATGGCTGTGTTGGCGGTGGACGTCCGCACTTTTTCCACGGCGTCGCGCGCGGCTCCGCTCATGTATTTGAATTCTCCTTCCGCTGCCCGGAACTTTTTCTCAAGCTCCTCCTTCTGCTTTTCGAGGTGCTCAGTTCTGGCAGCGGCCTGAGTGGCCTTGGTTTTCAGCGTGTCGTAGGCGGTCCAGTCCTTGCTTCTGCTGTCGCGCAGGACCTGGAAATCGATGAGCTGCTGCTTGATGTCACGCGCCTCTGTCCTGGCCTGCTCATACTTGAAGTAATATTGGATGCCGTAGAGCGCGCCGACAATGATCGTGAGGAAGAGGATGACTTTCATGAAAGGGCTTGATTCAACCGGGACGTAAGCTGCCAGCAAAGTTAGCGGAGGTATTTTGCCTTGTAGGCTTCAAACCGGGGGCGGAATTTTTTGAGCGCTGCGTCAAGCCGTTCTGATTTGCTGCTGAGAGTGGCAATCTCCTGCTCAAGCTGCTGATTCGTGGCTTCGGAGGTCTTGGCCTGATTCTGCAGGGCGATCCCGGCATAGTAAAGCCCCTGCGGGACGGAGTTGATCTGAGTCTCAAGAAATTCGGCCTCGCCCTTGGTCTTCTGAAGTTCGGTCTCCAGATCCGCCTTTTCCTTAAACACTGCCTGCTGCTCCTTGCAGGAACAAAGCGAGAGGGCCAGAAGCGTGGCGCAGATCGCGGCGCCTCGGGAACGGGATGATTTCATATTGGGCGCGGTTCTAATTCAACTCTTTATTTCTTGCAAGCTCTGTGTGGGAATGTGTGAGGGGTTTTACAAACGGTGGCTGGAGGGGATGAAAAAATGATGGACTGGGGGTGGTGGCTCTTTCTGAGCCTGGCAGCTGCATCATCTGCACATGTGGGACTGCAGCAGCGAAATCCGGCGGAGCCGTGGTGACAGCCATGCGTCAATCCCACCTTCTGCTACGAAATTCCGGAGGTGACGGGGGAGGAAGGCGGTCGGCGATTGGCAATGCTGCAAGATGTTTGGCACTGGCCCCGTTCGGATTCTCCCATGAAGTTTCTCCCCTTTGCAGTAGCCTCGTTCCTTTTTGTTTCACTCGCCCATGCTGCTCCGCAGGATGACCAGTATGTGCTCGGGCCTGATTCACAGGTGAAGGAAGGTGTGCCCCATGGCAAGGTGACGCAGATGCCAGCCTGGACAGAGTCGAAGATCTACCCTGGGACGACGCGTGACTGGTGGATCTATGTGCCGGCGCAGTACAAGCCGGAGACGCCTGCAAATGTGATGGTCTTTTGTGACGGCGGCGGCTTTGTAAAGGCGGACGGCCAGTTCCGCGTGCCGGTGGTGTTTGACAATCTCATCGCCAAGGGGGAGATGCCGGTAACGATCGGCATCTTCATCAATCCGGGGGTGTTTCCCACCAAGAATCCGAAGGAGAAGCCACGCAGCAACCGCAGCTTTGAATACGACTCCCTGGGCGATCTGCATGCGCGATTCCTGATTGAGGAAATCCTGCCGGAGGTGGCGAAGAGCTACAAGCTGACGGACGATCCTGAGGGCCGCGCGATCTGCGGCAACAGCAGCGGCGGCATCTGCGCCTTTACGGTGGCATGGGAGCGGCCGGACGCCTTCCGCAAGGTGGTCAGCCATATTGGCTCCTTCACAAACATCCGTGGCGGCTACGTGTATCCCGCGCTGATCCGCAAGACGGAGAAGAAGCCGATCAAGGTCTTCCTGCAGGATGGCAGCAACGACCTGGACAACCAGTTTGGCAACTGGCCGCTGGCGAACCAGGACATGGCGGCATCACTGAAGTTTGCAGGCTATGACTACCAATTTGTGCTCGGCGAAGGCACGCACAATGGCAAGCACGGCGGGGCACTGCTGCCGGACACGCTGCGCTGGCTGTGGAAGAAGTGAGAGTGAACTTCGAACATTGAACGCTCAACATTGAACATTGAATTCAGATCCACTCATGAAGCGCACGCTCTTGGCTCTTTGCCTCCTCTCCAGCACTCTTTTTGCCCAGGATACCTCGTTGCATGACTACCTCATTGAAGGTGAGCCATGGCGGGAGGTCGCGGGTGGTTATGTTTTTACGGACGGCCTGTGCTGCGATGCGGCGGGCAACCTGTTCTTCACCGATGTGAAGGGCGGCAAGGGGATCTACAAACTGGATGCCGCGACGGGGAAGGTGGATCTCTTTCTCGACAGCCTGCCCGGCATCAGCGGGCTGCAGATCGGGCCGGATGGGAAGTTCTACGCCTGCCACAACAAGGAGGGGCGCATCATCGCCATCTCGATGAAGGGCGAGGTGGAGGTGCTGCTCACAGGGGTGAAGTGCAACGACCTCGTGGTGAGCAAATCGGGGAACCTGTATTTCACGGAGACGCCGACACAGCGCATTCACCTGATCACGAAAGACAAGAAGCATGTGGTTGCGGATGAAGGCCATGTGGTGAAGCCGAATGGCATCACGATCTCTGCGGACGAGCGCACGCTGGCGGTGTCTGAATACGGTGGCAAGCATGTGTGGACGTGGCGCATCGAGGACGATGGCAGCCTGACCGGTGGTGCGCCCTACATGACGATGTGGCTGCCTGTGGGCAAGGAGTCCGCCGCAGGCGACGGCTCCACCACGGAGGCCAATGGTCGCTACTTTGTGACGACGGAACTCGGCGTGCAGATTTTTGATACTGCCGGGCGTTTGTCGGGAATCATCGCCAAGCCGGACCCGCTGGGCAAGGTGGTCAGTGTGGAGTTTGCAGGCAAAGACCACGACATTCTCTATGTGGCCGGTGGCGAGAAGGTCTATGGCCGCAAAGTGAAGGTGAAGGGGTATTTCGGGAAGCCGCAGTGAGGTTTGGCGCGTAGTTGGTTGAGTCGGAGTTCTCCAGAACGAGCTAAAGCTCTGGACTACTTTCTTGCTCCGACTCGGGCGTGCGCTAGCTTTTCGCGCATGTCCCTCGACACCATCCACTCTCTCATTCATTCCGAATCCGAACGTCCGGGCATCATCGCGCGGGGGTGGGTGCGGACGAAGCGTGACTCCAAAGCCTGCTCCTTTCTTGAAATTTCCGACGGCTCCTGCTTCAAGGGGCTGCAGGTGGTGGTGGATGCCGCGCTGCCCACGGCGGAGCTGCTGCCGCGTATTTTGACCGGTGCGTCCGTGGAGGTGGTGGGAGATCTGGTGGCCTCTCCGGCCGCCGGGCAGAAGTGGGAGATACAGGCGAAGGAACTGCGGCTGCTGGGCGAGGCGGATGCGACGTATCCTTTGCAGAAGAAGGGGCACACGCCGGAATTTCTCCGCACCATTGCGCATCTGCGGCCGCGCACGAATCTGTTTGGCAGCGTCTTCCGCGTACGGAGCAAGATGGCCTACGCGGTGCACCGCTTTTTCCAGGAGCGCGGGTTCTTCTACGTGCACACGCCCATCATCACCAGCAGCGACTGCGAAGGGGCTGGCGAGATGTTTCAGGTGACGACGTTGAAGCCGAACACGCCGACGAAGCCGGAGCAGGATTTCTTCGGTCGTCCGACCTACCTGACCGTGAGCGGCCAGCTGCAGGGCGAGGCCTTTGCCTGCGCGCTGGGAAACATTTATACTTTTGGCCCCACCTTCCGCGCGGAGAACAGCAACACGACGCGCCACGCGGCGGAGTTCTGGATGATCGAGCCGGAGATGGCGTTCTATGATCTGACCGCTGACATGACGCTGGCGGAGGAGCAGGTGCGCTACCTGGTGCAGGCGATGTTTGACGAATGCCCGGACGAGCTGGAGTTCTTCAACAAGTTCATCGACAAGGGGATCATCGACCGCCTGAAGCAGACGCTGGCCAAACCGTTTGAGCGCATCAGCTACACGGATGCGGTGGAGATTCTGTTGAAGAGCGGGCGCAGTTTTGAAAATCCCGTGGTGTGGGGCGAGTCGCTGCAGACGGAGCACGAGCGCTATCTGGCCGAGGAGCATGTGAAGGGGCCGGTGACGATCTTCAACTACCCGAAGGACATCAAGCCCTTCTACATGCGCCAGAACGACGACGGCAAAACGGCGGCGGCGATGGACCTGCTGGTGCCGGGCATCGGAGAGATCGTGGGTGGCAGCCAGCGTGAGGAGCGGCTGGACGTGCTGGAGGCGCTGATGGCGAAGCAGGGGCTCGATCCGGAGAACTACGCCTGGTACGCCGACCTGCGCCGCTACGGCAGCGTGCCGCACGCCGGGTATGGGCTGGGATTTGAGCGCCTCCTCATGTTTGTCACAGGCGTACCCAATATCCGCGATGTGATTCCCTTTGCGCGCACGCCGGGACATGCGGCTTATTGAGAAATGAAGTATGACAAACGCACCATGATAAAGAGGCTGAGCCGCCGCTGGCTGCTGCTGGCGGTTTGGATTTCATCATTTGCGGCGTTTCATTCGGCCTTTTCCCAGACCGGCCTCCGCATTCAACTCGTCTCCGAAGTCACCGCCATCGTCCCCGGCCAGCCCTTCACCGTGGGACTCTGGCTGCAGCATGATCGCGGCTGGCACACCTACTGGCGCTTTCCGGGCATCGTCGGCGTGCCCACGCAGATGAAGTGGAATCTGCCGCGCGGCTGGAAGGCGGGGGAGTTGGTGTATCCGGAGCCTGAGCGGACGCTGATGTTTCAGATCAAGGCGCAGGGCTTTGACCGCGATGTGATGCTGCGAACGGAGATCACGCCGCCAAAGGATTTGAAAGCGGGGGACTCCATCACGCTCAGCGGTCTCGCCTCATGGATGTGCTGTGGCAACACCTGCCACCCCGCTTCCATGGATCTCAGCCTGACGCTGCCTGTGGCTGCCACGGCTGAAGTGAATGCGAAGTGGCACAAGCTGCTGGATGCCGAACGCGCCCGCGCCGAGCGGACGAGCAATGCCTGGACCAGCAGCGTCAGTGAGAAGGGCGAGACGATCACCCTAATCCTCAAGCCCGCCAGCGCCGAGGCCCGGGTGTGCAAAAACCAGCGCGAGGCGGACAAGATCATCGTCTTCACCGAAGACGGCTGGTTCGACAGCGACAAGCCGCAGACCGTGCTGCTGCATTCCGACGGCACGCTCACGATCACGCTGATCAAGGCAGACACCTACATGGGCGGCAAGCCTCCGGCCACGCTGCGTGCCATCCTGAGGAATGAGGAGGGGTGGCTGCAGGGTGGGGCGCTGAGGTGCTTGCGGGTGGAGCCGAGGATTGTGCGGGGGTGATTGGTTTGGAGGTTAGGCGTCCCGCCTGACCATGGCCTGAGGCGTCTCGCCTCCAGCTTTTATCCTGCGCGTTCATTTGCTCGAAGGACAGGCCGGAGGCCTGTCTCCCATGGACAGCCGGGACGGCTATCCTCCTGGAGTTGCGGCATTGTATTGGCAGTCAGCTCGTAGAACATGTTTTTGCAGGAGGTTAGGCTTCCAGCCTGACCATGGTCTGAGGCGTCCCGCCTACAGCTTCTTTCGAGGGTGGGCATTTGGACTTAGGACAGGCTGGAAGCCTGTCTTCCGTTGACAGCCGGGACGGCTATCCTCCAAAGTAATGCATGAGTTTTCGTGATGGGCCGCCTGATTTTGAGCCGCTGGACCCGTCGCGTCCCATTGTCAAACTTCGGCGCAAGCTGCCGCACTGGACTCAGGATGGAGCTACCTATTTCATCACGTTTCGACTGGCCGATTCACTGCCTGCCGAAAAGCTCGATGAACTGGAGCGCTTTCGTGAAGAGTGGCTGCTCGCACATCCTGAACCGCGTAAAGATGAGTCTTGGCAGGAGCTTCATCGCGAGACCATGCGCCGTGTGGATGAATGGCTGGATGCTGGCAGTGGAGCCTGCTGGTTGAGCGATCCGGCCTGTGCCGGAATCGTCAGCCGTGCCTTGCATCATTTTCATGAACGGCGCTGCTTTCTTTCCAGCTACTGCATCATGCCCAACCATGCACACGTCCTGGTGCGTCCGTTTGTGGGCATGGACTTGGCAGACTTGCTGCACTCTTGGAAAAGCTTCACCGCCAAGGAGATTAACAAACGCCTGGAGCGATCCGGTGAGGTTTGGGAGGCTGAGAGCTACGACACGCTGATTCGGGACGTGGAGCATCTCTGGAAAGCGCTACGATATATCGGCAACAATCCGGCAAAGGCAGGTTTGCCTGAGTCGCACTGGGTACGGTACGTACATCCCACTTGGGAGAAAGCCGGGTGGGGTTTTGCCAAGTGAGCGGCATCGGAATTTGAGGTTAGGCTTCTAGCCTGACTGTGGCCTGAGTCGTCCCGCCTCCAGCTTTTATCCAGCGCGATCACTTGCAGTTAGGACAGGCTGGAAGCCTGTCTCCCGTTGACAGCCGGGACGGCTATCCTACTTTTTCTCGAGCCCCTTATACACCCCGAAGTCATTGAAGAAAAACTTCTTGGCGAGCCAGTACATCCAGTGTTTTTCGGGGATCTCTTCGCCTTCGCGCCACTGGCTGGTGCGTGGGGTCATGGATTCGATCTCGGCCATGGCGGTCTGGCGGATGGTGGAGTCTTTGGCGGTGTGTTTGGTGACGACGGCTTTCACGAGGTCGGGTCGCTCGAGGACGATGCAGCCGCGCGTGTTTTGGGAGGCGATGCTGCGGAAGTCGCGGAGGAATTCGGAGCCGGTGAAGACGTCGTAGAGGTCGCGCTCGGTGCGGACGCTTTCTTTGGCGAACTGGATAATGGGGCAGGGCTCGATGGCGCCGGTGGGGCTGATGTGGTGGCTGATGCCGTTGGCCATGGGGCAGAGGGCCTGGCCGTTGTGGTCGTAGTAGGCATCCACGATGGCGATGGGGAGCTTTGCCCGCATGTTGACGACGAACTTGCGCACCTGGGTGATCTGCTCAGGCGTGAGGGCGAGTTCGGCGCTGATCTTGGGGCCGACGGGGCGGTAGGTGTGATACCAGGCGTAGTGCACGCCCATGTCGATGAGGCGGCGCAGCCAGCGCTCGGTGAGGAGATCGTCGATGTTCGTTTTGCAGAGGCTGGTGGCCACGCCGGTGAGGACGCGGGCGTCGAGGCAGTTTTGCAGGCCGCGCAGGGTGCGGGTGAGGACGTCCTTGTTGCCACGGCGCTCGTTGCTGACGATCTCGGTGCCTTCGATGCTGACGAGCGGGGTGATGTTTCCCAGCTTGCGCATGTTCTCGGCGGCCTTGGCGGTGATCATCTGGCCGTTGGTGAAGACCTGGAAATAGGCGTCCGGGTGCATCGAGAGGAAGTCGAAAAGCTCCGGATGCATGAAGGGCTCGCCGCCGAGGATGCCGAAGAAGGCATTGCCGCGGCGCTTGGCATCGTTCACGATCTTGTTGAGCTCATCGAGATTGAGGGATTCGCGGGGCTTGTCCACGTCCACCCAGCAGCCCTGGCAGCGGAGATTGCAGGAGTTGAGGATGGAGATGTAGAAGAACGGCGGGAAAAACTGGCCCTGCTTCATGCGCTGCTTGTGCAGCATGACGGAGCGCGCACCTTTGAAGCCGAAATTCCACCCGATCTTGGCGAGGCAGAGGGGATCGACGGTTTGCAGGATGCGGGAGGTCAGCGAGAAGATCATGGAGGGAAAGGGGGGCGGCCTCGATTATGGTGTGAGCAAAGGAGGCGAGGGATGGAGGAACTGAAAACTGAAAAATGAAAATTGGGAGGGGGGCTTGGGGTGGATAGCCCGGGCAGGAGGATGGAGTTTATACGACCGAAAAGGGAACGCTGCCGGGATTTGATTTTTTGACGTGAAAGCGGAGGTTGGGCAGGAATTGTCGTGAATGAGATGTCAACCCTGCGTTGGTTTCGTCTTCAACAGGGTGATCCTAATGTTCGTGCAAACTTCCATTGGCTTCCACTCAGCGCTTCGTTAGTCTGAAAGGGTGAGTTACCAAGTTTTTGCCCGTAAATACCGACCCAAGACTTTTGCCGATGTGCTCGGCCAGGACCATGTGGTGCGCACGCTGCGCAACGCCATCGCCCAGCAGCGGCTGGCGCATGCCTATCTGTTCGTGGGGCCGCGTGGCACGGGCAAGACCTCCACGGCACGTATTTTTGCCAAGGCACTCTGCGCCAAGGGCGGGCCGACGATCGATTTTGATCCCGAGGACGAACTGAGCCTGGAGATCGCCGAAGGGCGCTGCATGGACGTGCTGGAGATCGACGGTGCGAGCAACAACGGCGTGGAGCAGGTGCGCGAGCTGCGTGACAACGTGAAGTACGCGCCCACGCGCTGCCGGTACAAAATCTACTACATTGACGAGGTGCACATGCTCACCACTGGGGCCTTCAATGCGCTGCTCAAGACGTTGGAAGAGCCGCCGGAGCATGTGAAATTCATCTTTGCCACGACGGAGGCGAACAAGATCCTGCCCACGATCATCAGCCGCTGCCAGCGCTTTGACCTGCGGCGCATCCCGAACGCGGTGATCGCGAAGCATCTGCTGCACATTGCGGAGCTGGAAGGGGTGAACCTGGACGAGAAAGCGGCCTACGCCATCGGCAAGGGCGCGGAGGGCGGCATGCGCGATGCGCAGTCCATGCTGGACCAGCTGGTGGCTTTCTGCGGGGAGAAGATCACCGAGCAGGATGTGCTGGACGTCTTTGGCTTTACCTCCGGCGAGTCCGTGGCGGCGCTGGCGCGGCATATACTGGAAAGCGACACCGTGAGCGCGCTGCGTGCCGTGTATGAGCAGAACGAGGCGGGCAAGGAGCTGGGCCGGTTCCTGGGCGATCTGATCCAGCATTTCCGCACGCTGCTGGTGCAGCAGGCAGACCCTGAGGCGGCGGCGGAAGACCTGAGCCCGGAAGTGGCGGAGGAAGTGGTGGCGCAGTCCCAGATGGCCAACACGGAGCAGCTGCTGCGTGTGGTGGACGGACTGGCCGATGTGGATGCGCGCATGCGCTGGGCCAGCAACAAGCGCCTGCACTTTGAGCTGGGCGTGATCGCCGCCGTGCAGAGCCTGAATGAAGTTTCGATCAGTGATGTGATTGAGGCGCTGGATTCCGGCAGTGCCGAAGGTCTGGCCAAACCTGCGCCGCGTGTGCAGGTGGCACCGCCGCCCGTGCGGCGTGCAACAGAGCCGCTCAAGCCTGCGCCGGTCGTGCGTGAGCCGGCACCCGCACCCGCACCCGCGCCTGCGGTGGCGAGGACGCCAGAGCCTGAGCCGCAGCAACCGCCCGTGGCGAAGGTGGCGGAACCTGAGCCCCGAGCTGTGGAGCAGGCTCCGCCGCCTGCTGTGCCCCGAGTGCCTGAGCCGAAGCCCGTGGCAGAGGTGAAAGTGCAAGAGGCCTCGCCTGTGCAGGAACCGGGGGAGCTTTTCAGTGAAGACGTTTTCTGGTCCAAATTTACCGGCTTGGTGCAGCAGCGCCGCCCTCTGGCGGTTTCCTGGCTGCAGGCTGCCACGCTGCTGGGCGTTACTCGCAATACCATCAAGGTGGGGTTTCCGCCGAGCGAGAGCTTTGCGCGTGACAGCCTGATGCGTCCTGCGCAGATCAACTTTCTGGAGGGGCTGGCCCAGGAGATGACCGGGCAGGCGATGAAGTTTGAGTTTGTGCTGGATGCGAATCTAAAAGCACCGGTGTTTGCCGAGATCGACCTGGGGCTGCTGAACGAGCCTGCCCCTGCTCCCAAGCCCGTGGCAGAAGCCAAGCCTGAGCCGAAGGTGGAGGCCAAGGCCGAGCCCGCCAAGGCGCCTGCGTCTGCTGAAGCTGCCGCCGCGCCCAAGCCGCCGGAGGACTTTTACAATGATCCGCTGATCCAGCAGGCGATGGTGAAGTTTAAGGCAAAACTGGTGACTGCGGAGTAAGGAAAAGCTGGCAAAGAGGAGCCGGATGTCTTTGGATGACGGACTCCTCACGCCATGACTCCCGAACCCACCGGACACCCGCGCGGCATCTACACGCTCTTTTTCACCGAGATGTGGGAGCGCTTCAGCTACTACGGCATGCGCGCGCTCCTGGTGCTGTACATGGTGGCGGAGGTAAAGCGTGGCGGCATGGGGCTGACGGATGAAATGGCGGCCGCCATCTACGGGCTCTACACGGCACTGGTTTATATGACGGCACTGCCGGGTGGCTGGGTGGGGGACCGGCTGCTGGGGGCACGCTCGGCTGTGTGGTGGGGGGGAGTCATCATCGCATGCGGGCATGTGGTGCTGGGCATCCATAGCACGCAGTCGTTTTTCATCGGCCTGATTCTGGTGGCCTTTGGGTCGGGGCTGCTGAAGTCGAACATGAGCGCCCTGGTGGGCCAGCTCTATCCGGAGGGCGGTGCGCGGCGGGACTCGGGCTTCACCTTGTTTTACATGGGCATCAATGTAGGGGCGCTCTTCGGACAGCTCATGTGCGGCTGGCTGGGCGAGCATGTGGGCTGGCGCTGGGGCTTCTCGGCTGCGGCTGTGGGCATGTTTCTGGGGTTGGTGCAGTTCCGTTTCACTGAGCGGCATGTGGCGCACATCGGCAGCCGCGTGGTGCATGCGGGGCAGAACGTGCGGCGGGAGTGGCGCATGCTCCTTGCGGGGCTGGCCGGGGTGGTCATTCTGGTGGTGCTCGGTGTGGCCGGGGTCCTGCGGATCAATGCGGTGGAGTTTGCCCACCACACCGCGTGGTTCATTGCTGGGGTGGCACTGCTGTACTTTCTCTGGGCGTTTTTCCTGGCCAGACTGGATGCGCCCGAGAAGAAGAGGATGGTGGTCATCCTGGTGCTGTTTCTGGCCTCAGCCATGTTCTGGGCGGGCTTTGAGCAGGTGGGCTCGTCTTTCAGCATTTTTGCCGAGCGCTTCACGATCCGGAAGTTCTGCGGCTGGGAGGTGCCGGCGAGCTGGATTCAGGCGCTGAATCCGCTGTGTGTCATCGCGCTGGCGCCGGTCGTGGCGCTGCTGTGGTCCAAGCTGGCGAGCCGTGAGATGTCGCCTTCACTGACGACGAAGATGTCCTGGGCGCTGCTCATGCTGGCGCTGGGTTTTGTGGTCGCTGGCTGGGCGGCGCATCGTGCGCTGAGCACCGGGCCTGTGTGGCCGACATGGCTCATGTCCGTGGTGCTGCTGCACACGCTGGGAGAGCTTTTCCTCAGCCCCGTGGGGCTCAGTGCGGTGACGAAGCTTTCGCCGCCGCGCCTCACTGGGCAGATGATGGGCATCTGGTTTCTCGGCAGTTCGTTGGGAGACATTCTGGCGGGCATCCTGGCAGGCGGTGTGACCGGCGATGCCACAGTGCAGATGCCGGAACGGTTTCACCACGTGGCGGTGACGGCAGGTGTTTCGGGTGTTGTGCTGCTGCTGCTGGCGCGCTGGATCACGAAGCTGATGCCGGGGATCAAATGAGGGGGCAGGCGCCTCGCCTGGCAGGATCTCACAAGCAGTCGGAAACGGGTTTGAAGAATGCCGTCTGTGAGCGTGCTGTACACAGTTTAGAGTGGGAAAGTCCTCGCGGTCGGGCGGTTTGGCGGAGATGGCGGAGGGCGATGGGAAACGTGTTCGGCGCCAAACACGACCAACCTACGGCATGCGCGCCAGCCTCGCTGCTGCTTGGAAAAGAGATGTTCGAACATTAACAAAAAAGGGCGTTGAGCAGAAACAGCTCAACGCCCGTTATGAAGAAGCAGATGACTAGTGGTTGAAGTAGAACTCCTTGGAGTTCAGCAGGGCCCAGAAAAGGTCTTCGAGGACGCTCTGACGGGCGCCGGGGTCTTCGGTGATGGCCTGCTGCACGTTGGTCCATTCCTTGTCATTGGGCATGCGGCCGAAGACGCGGAGGAAGAGGTCTTCCACGATTTCGCGGTCGCTCTTCTTTTCCTGGATCATCTTGGCGACGACGCGGCCCTGCTTGATGCGGTCATTGACGGCGTCACCGTTCATGAGGTGGAGGGCCTGGGAGAGGGTGGGCTCCATCTTCACTTCGCAGGAGCAGACGGACTCACGCTTGGCACGGCCAAAGGTGGTGAGGAAGTAGTTGGAGACAGCGCCGTCGGCGATCTGCACGGCACGGGCACCCAGAGGCAGGCCCTGGAACTTGTTCGGCGTTTCGGTGATCTGGGAGATGGCGTCCAGCAGCACTTCGGCGCGCACACGGCGGACCTGGGCGTGGGAGAAGTTGCGTTTGTCGCCGGCGTTGGTCTCGTTGACCTTGGTGCTGCGCTGGTAGGTCTGGGAGGTGCAGATGTCGCGGACAAACTTGCGCATGTCGTACTTGTACTCGGTCAGGTGCTCGGCCAGGGCGGCGATGAGCGCGGGGTTGGAGGGCGGGTTGGAGACGCGCACGTCATCCACAGGCTCGACAACACCGACGCCGTTGAAGTGGGACCAGATGATGTTGGCGATGTTGCGGGCAAAGAAGGGATTGCGAGGGGAGGCCATCCATTCGGCCAGCACCTTGCGGCGGTCTTCACCGGGTTTCATTTCGGGGATCTCGCCACCGAGGAACTTGGGCTTCATGACGGCCTGGGTCAGGAAGTGCCTCGATTCACCACCCTTGCTGTTGTAGATAATGACTTCAGCAGGGTCGTCCGTGGGCTTGCGGCCGATCTGGGAGAAGAAGGCCTTGAAGCCGTAGTAGTCGTCCATGGTCCAGCGGTCGAAGGGATGGTTGTGGCACTGGGCGCACTGGATGCGCATGCCCATGAAGACCTGGGCGACGTTTTCGGTCAGCTTGAGCTGGTCGAGCTCGGTCTGGTAAAAGTTCACCGCAGGATTGGAAACCGTGCCGCCGGAGGAGGAGAGCAGCTCCTGCACGATCTCATTGATGGGGATGTTCTTGCCGATGCGCTCGGAGAGCCAGTTGTAGTAGAGCAGCGCGTTTTTGTAGAAGGGCGGCTGGTTGTTGTTTCCAGCGATGCCGGAGCGGATCTGCAGCAGCTCGGCCCACTTCATGACCCAGAGTTCGGTGAACTCCTTGCGCTGCAGGAGGCTGTCCACAAGTGCGGCACGCTTGTCGGGGTTTTTGTCGGCCAGGAAGGCGCGCATGTCTTTGGCTTCAGGATAGACACCGGCGATGTCGATGAAGGCGCGGCGCACGAATTCCTCATCGGTGCAGATGCCGGAGGGCAGGATGCGGAGCTTGTGGAGGTTTTCATCCACCAGGGTGTCGATGTAGTTGGTCTCGGCGAGCTTAGGCCGCTCATACTGGAGCTGGGCAGGGATGACGAGCACCTGGGCGGTGACGGAGTAAACGTCAAAACGGGCGAGCATGAAGGCTGCACCACGGTCGCCGGAGGTGACGAGACCGCTTTTGTCGATGGTGGCGGTCGGGTCGTTGTTGGACATGAAGAGCGCGAGGTTGGTCACATCGCGGTCGGTGCCGTCGGAGTAGGTGGCGCGCACGGTGATCTGCTGGGTGGCGTTTTTGCCCTCCATGACGATCTGGCTGGGGAAGACTTCGATACCGGTGACCTTGGCCACATCGGCCTTGTCATCGGGGGCACCGGCGGAGATCCATTCGAGCAGCGCCTTGTTGTAGACGGAGTCGGGCTCAAAGCACTGGTTGCCAGAATGCGGCACGGCACCCACGGCTTTTTCGATGAGGGAGCTTTCCTCCGGGATGGCGAGATTGATGCGGCGGCCGGGCATCTCGCGGGTGATGCGGATGTAGTCGCCTGCGGGGTCCATGCCAAAGAGGGAGGTGCGGAAGCCGTCCTTGCCGCGGGCGGCACCGTGGCAGCCGCCCTGATTGCAGCCGCCGCGCATGAAGACGGGCATGCAGTCGAGACGGAAGGAGATGGCGCGGTCCTTGGTGCCGTCCTTGACTTCGACTGCGGCTTTCACGGTCTGGCCGCCGAGGGTGGCGATGACTTCCGTGCTGCCTGCGTCTGCGACGGGCTTGAGGGTCAGGCCATCCAGGGAGGCGACTTTGGGGTCGGCGACTTTGAGATCGCAGACATTGGTGACGTCCTTGGTGGTGGCGTCCTGGAAGGTGGCCAGCACGATGACGCGGTGGTAGTCGCGCTTGGTTTCCAAGGAGTACTTGTCAGGCAGGATCTGGATGTTTTTCAGCGTGGGCAGCTTCTTTTGCAGCTCTGCCAGCGCCTGGCGCTGCTCAGGGGTCTTGTACTGCAGGGTGAGGTTTTGCGGCCACTGGGCACCAGCGGCGATCCAGCGCTTGAGCACGTCGATTTCCTTGGCTGCAAGGGGGCCGCCTTTGGGGGGCATGATGTCATCGTGATCTTTGGGAAGGACGATGCGCTTGATCATCTCGCTCTCATCGGGCTTGCCGACGACGAGGGCTGGGCCGGCGGCACCGCCTTTGAGCAGGGCGGCGGAGGAGTCCATGAGCAGCTTGCCTTTGATCTTGTTGGGGTTGTGGCACTCCAGGCACTTGGTTTCCAAGATGGGCTGCACATCACGTGCGAAATCGACGCCAGAGTCGGCTGTAGGAGCTGCTGCTACAGGGGCAGTGGCTGCGGGCGCTGCGGGGGGGGCAGCAAAACCGAGTGGGGCGATGGCGAGTGCAAAGAGAGAAGCTCGCAAGGGGCTTTTCATAAAGGGTAGGATCAAGGGGTTAATCAAGCTACGGGCTTGAGGGGAGGCATTTATCACAGATGCGAAAAAACACTGTGAATAAGCCCTTCAGGCTTCCAGAGCTGCGAGCCGCTGACCGATGGGCGGGTGGGAGTAGTGCAGCCAGACGGTCAGTGCATGCGGATTGGGGTGCGTGAGGTGGTCGAGCGAGAGCTTTTTCAGCCCATCCATGAGCGGGGCGCTGCCGCAGGCGGTGCGGGCGTAGGCGTCTGCCTGAAACTCATGCCGGCGGCTCAGCGCGCTGCTGAGCAGCCCCAGCAGCAGGCTGGCGGGCTGGTAAATGATGCTGAAGAGCACCAGCCCCAGGCCCAGCGGCTGGCTGGACACGCCGAACGCGCGGAAAAACTCCGGCGACTGCAGGGCGGCATGCAGCAGGTAAAACATGAGCCCGCTCTCCAGCAGGCCCAGGATGAGCTGCTGCGGCACGTGGCGGCATTTGTGGTGGCCGATCTCATGCGCCAGGATGGCCTCCAGCTCTGCCTGCGAGTGTTTCTCGATGAGCGTGTCATAGAGCGCGATGCGCTTGTTTTTGCCAAAGCCGCTGAGGAAGGCATTGGCCTTGCTGGAGCGGCGGGAGCCGTCCACCACCGAGATGTCCACCACGGGAAACTGCAGCCGTGCGGCCAGGGCGAGCAGCCCCTCGCGCAGCGGGCCGTCATCCAACGGCTTGAACTTGAGAAACAGCGGCATCAGCAGCCGTGGAGAGAGCCAGGCCATCACGATGCTGAAGCCCGCCACCGTCAGCCAGGTGTAGAGCACAGCGTGGGCTTGTGTCTGGAAAAACCACAGGATCAGCCCCAGCAGCGGTCCGCCCAGAAGCGCGGTGAGCAGGAGTCCTTTGACCCGGTCTCCAATGAAGGTGCCCACGGTGGTGCGGTTGAAGCCGTATTCGGCCTCGATTTTAAAGGTGTCCCAGGCATCAAAGGGCAGGGAGAGGAGGTTCTGCGCCAGGAGCAGCACGCCGATGACGCCCATGCCCGTGTAAACCGCGCTCCAGCCCCACCCGGAGCTCCAGCGCTGCAGCCAGTCAAAGCCGCCGCTCCACCAGAAAAGGACCAGCGCACCCACGGAGAAGGTGCTGCGGAGCAGATCGAGCTGGGAGGACTTGCCGGCGTATTCGCCCGCCTTCTGCACCGTTTCTTCCGAGAAGATAGCCTTCAACCGGGCAGGCAACGCATGGCGGAACTGCGCGAGGTTCAGAAACGTGGCGATGATCTCAAGATGAAAGACGCCAAGAACGCCGACGACGGCGGCGATGAACCAGGGATTTGAAAAAGACATGTGATGGCGAGGACCGTGGTCCGGAGGGATGGGGTGGTGGGAAATGCGGCTGGGAAAGTGGCTGCAGAGGCTGCCGGCTTTCCCAAAATTTTGTGTAACCACTCGCCCTGCGCTGCATTTCAGTCAATGACCACCTCCCAAACTCACCACACGCACGTCATGATCCGCTCACTGCTGTTTCTCCTTGCCCTTGCCAGCGTCACTCCGGCCTCCGCACAGCTCGGCGGCAGGCTGCGCGATCTCATCGCCAACCGCAGGCAGCCGGGCACAGGCTCCGCACAGGCCCCCGGCAAGGAAGAGATGAGCTACGGCAGTGATTCGATGCAAAATCTCGACTACTGGCGTCCCACCACGCCGGGCTCCCCGCTGGTCATCTATGTGCACGGCGGCGGCTGGAAGCGCGGAGACAAAGGACTGGCAGCCGGTGAAAAAAGTGTGCACTACCTCCAGCAGGGCTACGCTTTTGCCTCGCTCAATTACCGCCTGGTGCCCTCCTGCACGGTGGAGGAGCAGGCGGCTGATGTGGCGCATGCTGTCGCTTTCCTCGTCAGGCGTGCTGAGCAGCTGGGCTTTGATGGGAAGCGTGTGGTCCTCATGGGCCACAGCGCCGGGGCGCACCTGGTGGCGCTGGTGGGCACGGACCTGAGCTATCTCAAGCAGGCAGAGCTAAGCCCGAAGGCCCTGCGCGGGGTGATCCCGCTGGATGGCGCGGCCTACGATGTGGCCAGGCAGATTACCGAAGGTGGCGACTTCATGCACGACACCTACCTGCAGGCCTTTGGCACCGATCCCGAAAGGCAGGCCAGGCTCTCGCCCACCAAGCAGGCCGCTGCGCCCAATGCCCCGGCCTTCCTCATCCTGCACGTGCAGCGCGTGGACGGCACGGCCCAGTCCATCGCACTTGGTGAAGCTTTGCGCAAAGCCGGTACCCCCGCCGAGGTGAAAGGCTTTGAAGGTCACGGCCTCCAGGGGCACGCGGAGATCAACCGCCGCATGGGAGATCCGGCGTATCCGGCGACGCCGGTGGTGGACGCGTGGCTGAAGAAGGTGTTTGAGAAGTAAAAAGGGAAAAGGGATGAGCTGAATCGCTTTCGATTCTTCAGCATCGCAGATCCCTGCGTCTCATTTGGAGTGCGGTCGCGGAGTGAGGCACGACCGCAGCTACCGCCTTCCGAAGGCAGGACGGCATATGAAGCACAGCTGCTAAACTCAGGCGGCCGATCTGAGGCTCTCGAAGGCCAGTCTGTCCATGCCTGCCACGAGACGCTCGAAAGCGGTGGCTGCGCTCATTCTTCGCTCCGCAACCGCACTCCAAATTCACACTGTGGCGGAATGAAACCGCTTCATTTTCACTCCACGTCGGTTTCCATGTTTGCATTGACCACATGCTCATGCCCGTGCGTGGCCTGGTGCTCCAGATAGCCGGCAAAGATGTCCTCCAGCTCCATCAGGCTGCCGATCTGGGAAAAGCGCTGGCGCAGCCATTTGCCGCCGGGGATGGACTTGGTGTAGTTCATGAGGCGGTTGCGCATGGAGCGCAGCGTGGGCAGCTCGCCCATGTGCGCATTGCGGGCGATGGCCATCTGGCAGTGGCGGCGCATGAAGCTGAAGCGCTCCTCCACCGTGGCATGGGGGACGTGGGTGCCGGTGGCGAGGTAGTGCTTGGCCTCTTTAAACACCCAGGGATTGGTCATGGCGGCGCGGCCGATCATGACGCCCTTCACATTGGTCTGCGCGCGGCGGATCTCCACATCGGCGCCGCTGGAGATGTCGCCATTGCCGATGACCGGCACCCGCACGGCATCCGCCACCTGGCCGATCACGTCCCAGTCGGCCAGTCCGGTGTAGCCCTGGGCGCGGGTGCGTCCGTGCACGGCGATGGCCTGCATGCCGCAGTCTTCCAAAATGCGGGCGACTTCGACGGCGTTCACATGCGTGGCGTCCCAGCCGATGCGCATCTTGGCCGTCACCGGAATGGACACCGCTTTGGCCACCTCCCGCGCGACGCTGGCGAGCAGGGGGCAGTCTTTGAGCAGGGAGGAGCCGCCGTTTTTGGAAACGACCTTGTTGACGGGGCAGCCGAAATTGATGTCGATGAAGTCGGGCTGCTTCCAGTCGATGATTTTACGGGCGGCTTCGCCCATGCGTACGCCGTCGGAACCAAAGAGCTGGACGCCGAGCGGACGCTGCGAGTCGTCAAAGTCGGTGTAGTGGCGGGTGCGGTCGTCGCGCTGCAGGATGCCCTCGGCGCTGACAAACTCCGTCACCATCACGTCCGCGCCCTGCTCCTTGCAGAGCTGGCGGAAAATCACGTCCGTCACTCCCGCCATGGGGGCCAGGTACAGAGGGAAGCGGTCGTTTTGGAACCAATGAAGCATCTTCCATGATAGCCGCACTGGCACAGAGCGGCAAGTCGTGTCACATTGAGCGATGGCAAGACGCCGCCGCTACCGCAAACCCCTCATTCCCGGTCTCTGGACCGTGCTGGCGGCGTGCGTGCTGCTGGGCAGCATCGGCGGGTTTTACTGGGTGCTGGGGAAGGCGACCAAGATCGTGCGGAATGAGCCGCCACCAGCGCCAGCGGTGGGAAAGGGGAAGTAGGAATGCGAAATGACGAATGAGTAAATCCGAATGAAGAATGAATGACAAAGCCCCAATGACGAACTAGCAGCTTTAGCTGGATGATGGCAGAGGCGGTATTCGGCCTTCGAACTTCGGCCTTATTTAGTCATTGATTCGCTTTGCTCACCCCAAGGGGCACCCTATGGCTGTCTGTCTCGCTCCGCTCGGCTCGGATTTACTCATTCGTCATTCTTTCTCCCCATCGCTCCTCACACCACAGGGCGTACAACAACGATCTCCCCAAGCAGCTGCTCCTGCTCCACCTGAAGGTGGTTGAGCTTGATGAGCTCCAGCATGGCCAGGAAGGTCACGATGACCTCGCCACGGCTGGCGGCGCTGCTGAAGAGGTCTTCAAACTTGATCTTGCTGCCCACGGGCACGATCTGGAGCAGGTGCTCGATCTTGTCCGCCACGGTGTAGCGGTCATTGACAATCTCGCGGAAGTCGCTGGCGTTTTCAAAGCGCTTGAGGATGCGCTGGAAGGCGCGGATGAGGTCGAAGATGCCCACCTGGCCGACACTGGCGACGGGTGCGTCGAGGTCCGGCAGCTCTGGCGTGGTGACGAAAAGCTCGTCTCCCTTGACCTCCTGAGAACCGAGGAACTGGGCGGCCTCCTTGAACTTCTTGTACTCGACGAGCTGGCGGATGAGCTCCCAGCGCGGATCGTTTTCCTCAGCGTCCTCCTCCGGCGGCTGCACGGCCTGGGGCAGGAGTTCGCGGCTCTTGATGTACATGAGGTTGGCCGCCATGACGATGAACTCGCTGGCGAGCTCGATGTTCAGCGCCTTGAAGGTGTCGATGTAGTCGAGGTACTGCCGCGTGATGCGCTCCAGGGAGACATTGTAGATGTCGATCTCCTCCTTTTTGATGAGGTAGAGCAGCAGGTCCAGCGGGCCTTCAAAAATTTCGAGTCTTACTTTGTAGTCGGTTTCTTCCACAGAGCGAGATAGAACGGGGAACGGGGGATGGCGAGAGGAAAATGGGGGATCCATTGGCCGCAAAGATGCGCAAAAAGCCGCAAGAAATCCGGATGGGAATGTTCCGCCTCAATCTTCAGTCTCTTGGAAGCTTTTTGCGTTTCTTTGCGGCCCGTCTTACTTCACCGCGCGTGCGCGTACAAAAATGATGCTTGTGGTGTTCATGCCGCCGTCGCGTGCGGGAAGGATGCCGAGGCAGTGATACTGGCCGGGGAGGGCGTCCAAGGTTTCGATCCATTCTTCGAATGCATGCTTCGCACCCGGATAGTCATCCTTTCCACTGGCGAAGATTTGGAGGGTTTCTTCCAGGCCGGGCTCTTTGGGGCGGGCGGTGGAGTGCTGAAGTTTGAAGCCCAGAATGACCGTGCCATTGGCTTTTTCCGTCAGGTGCGCTTCAAGTTGCAGCCCGACCGGGATCATTTGCAGTGCGGTGGGCCGCATGCGGTAGGGAGCCTGACGCGATGGGGGATCGAATTCAGTGGCCGTCCGGTACTCCTCCACGACAGACAATGCGGCGTTGGGGCCGGGCTGCATCCTCAGCAGCGTCTGTGACTGCAGTTTTGCATGACCACTCTTCATGCGTTCTTGGGTGAAGGTGGCAATGTCGGGGCTTTTTACCGCCTGCCACGCCGCAGCATCCTGTGCAGGAATCTCGAATGTCAGAGTTTCGATTTCGACATCGTGTGGCTTGTCCTCAGTCGCGGCAGCACTGGAGTCGAGGTGGCTGAAGAGGAAAATGGTTTCTTGCGCCGGGAAATCCGCGCTGGTCATCACCGCAGGAATCTGGACTGCTGCGAGCAGATGCGTGCCGGGCGTGGTCACGGCCGCCGTGGTGCTCGTCAGGGAGAACTTTCGGAAGCGCGGCTGCCACATGATCGCTTCAGGTACATCCCGGGTGAGCTTCCACTCCGTGCGTGCGGGCGGTGCCAGGTCCTGGATGAAGGCGAGGATTTGCCCGTCCTGCTCCAATCGGGTGCCGACGGGCACATCCTCCCAGGCGGAGGGTATGCTGGGCATTTCTGTGGGGCGGGCATGGAGGCGCGCACTGCTTTGTGCATAGCGGTTGGAATTGTGGGTCGAAAACGCGCTGGTTATGACCCGCCCTTCGCCACGTTTGACGCGGGCCAGCAGATCGCGCAGCAGGGCCTCATCCTGCTGCGGCTGGCGTGACTGGAGCAGGGCATGCGCCGTGCTGGTGTCGAGTGCGATGCCGAGGAAGAGCGAGCGCATCGTCGGTGAATTCGCTGACCAGCCTGTGGTGAAAGGATTGGGTGGCGAAGCAAAGGGATCAGCGGGTGTCGGTGTGGCAGGCTTCTCCACAGGCTTGGGGACGTCGCCTGAGAGCTGCGCCAGTGTGACATCCAGCCAGCGTCCCTTGCGATCGGCACCCCAAACCTGATCCGCAGGCTGCATCATCGCCACGAGTTGCGGGGAAGCGCTGGCGGACAAAGGCACTCCCACAATCTCCTGCTCAAAGCGGTCATACCAGTCCATCCAGCCATGGAGCGCCCTGGTGCCATTGCCTTGCTCATCCCTGGCGCGCAGCCATGAGGTGGGCCAGCGCACGGCCAGTGGTGCACGGGGAGCGCAGAAACTGTGAAAATCTCCCGTGGCATTCACCTTCAACCGCGTGCCCTCCAGCGCTTTTCCAAAGGCGATAGGGACGAGATAGAGCCGGTCCAAGACCTGATCCACTTCCGAGGGCAGCCGCCATTCGGTGCCGGTCTGCAATTCCGTGCTGGCATGGGGAGCCACGGAGAGGGCGGTGCTGGAGACGATGCTGGCGCGCCCGGCGGTCACCGCTTTTTGCAGATGGGCGGCCAGGGCTGTGTCGTCCGGCCTGCTCTGCAGCAGCCATTCGATCATCTCCAGCTCCGGTATGCGGTAAATCGTCTGCTGCATTTCCAGGCTCGAAGCGAGGGGGCTGCCGGCGCTGCCTTTGAAGAAGACGACGATCCGCGTGCTCGCATCGTTTGCGGGGACGAAGTTGGCGATCATGCGCTCCTTCACTCCGACCAGCACCTCTCCCTGCCAGCGCAGGCGTTCGAAACGCGGGGCGGTCACGCTGTGTTTCTCACGCTCGGCTCCCTCCGCCGCATTGGCATAGGAGAACGACTGCGACTGCGGAGGGCTGAGATCATGAATCAGGCTGAGGCTGATGCGGGTGGCATCGGTTTGGTTCTTCGGTGGCTCCTGCTGCAGCCGCACCTCGGTGCCGATGAGCTCCTGCGCGGTCTTGTTTGCCAGGGATTGATCCTTTATGCGGTCAAATTCCCACCGGGTGACAATGTCTCTTTTCTCACCGCTGAGCATGACGGTGGTGCCTTCTTCCTTCACCTCGCCGGTCAGCTCCGCGAGCGTGCGTGCGTGGAGGCGCTCGCGCAGTCCGTCTGGCGTGGTTCCTGCGGCCATCTCATGCTGCCAGTCGCTTTCCTTCACGGCGGTGACCTTGAGCGTGACCTGGACTCCGGGCTCCTGTGCTCTGCATGGGCATGAAGAGACGAACCCGGCCAAAATCAGCATCCGGATCTGCCAGCGTGCATGCATGGCCGCGTTTTACCCGATTCCATGGCGGAAGGGCAATTGAAATTTCCATGTCATTCGCTTTTTCAGGCTTCCGCATGCATCTATGTTTTCCCATCCCATGCCTCCCAAAAAGAACTTCCGCTCCAGGCCGCTCTCCGACTCTTTAGCCATCAAAAACCTGGGCCGTCACATCCGGCAGGCGCGAAGCTACTGGTATGCCCATGCGGAGGGCGCCTTCCGGAGCGAGCGAACGAAGGCGCTGGCGCTTGAACATTCTATGACCGAGGCGGAGCGGGCGAGGGTGCCGTTCATGCTACGGGAGTGGCTGCACTTTCGCAGCAGGAAGGCCTTTGGCCGTGGAAGCAGTCCGACGGGACGTGGACGGTGAGGATCCAATGGCAGCGAAAGGACGCCAAGTTATTCAAAAAATGGGAGATGTTTGTTCCGGTTATTTTTGCGGTTTCTGCGTTTCTTTGTGGCCAACCTCATGAGTGCTTCTGATATGGACAAGGTTCGCAAAGCAGGACTGCACCCGAGCAATCGCTTCAACACGCGCTACGACTTCCCGCAGCTCGTAGCGGGCAGCCCGGCGCTGGGGGCATTTGTGAAGCCGAATGCGCATGGGGATGACAGCATCGACTACGCAGACCCGCTGGCGGTGAAGGCGCTGAATTCGGCGTTGCTGAAGAGTGCCTACGGAGTGGATCATTGGGACATCCCGCCCGGGGCGCTGTGCCCGCCGATTCCTGGGCGCAGCGATTACATCCATCATCTGGCGGATCTGATTGCGCTGCGGCGTGGTGCTGAGGTGCGTGTACTGGACATCGGCATGGGGGCGTGCTGCATTTATCCGCTGATCGGCGCGAGTGAGTATGGCTGGAGCTTTGTGGGGGCGGAGATTGACCCTGCCTCGTGGCGCTGGGCGCGGAAGCTGGTGGCGGCGAATCCGGGTGTGGCGGGCTTGATCGAGTGCCGTTTGCAGAAGCAGGCGCAGCAGTGCTTTCGCGGGATCATCGGGAAAGGCGAGCGCTTTGATCTCACGATGTGCAATCCGCCGTTTCATGCTTCTGCGGCGGAAGCAGCGGCAGGCACGCAGAGGAAGCTGCGCAACCTGGGCGCGAAGAGGACGGGGCTGAACTTTGGCGGCAAGTCCAACGAGCTGTGGTGCGAGGGTGGCGAGCTGGGCTTCATCCGCCGGATGATCGCGGAGAGCGTGGAGTTTTCCGCGCAGTGCGGGTGGTTCACGACGCTGGTGTCGAAGAGCGAGAACCTGGGGCCGCTGGAGAAAACACTGCGCAAGGCGAAGGCTGCGGAGGTACGCATCATCGAGATGGCGCAGGGGCAGAAGAAGAGCCGCGTGCTGGCGTGGCGGTTTGCGGAGGTCAGGCATCCTGCCTGACGGATAGCCTGAGGCGTCCCGCCTCCAGTCTGGGAGGTGGTGGTGGGGATGTGGTCTCAGAACAGCCGGGACGGCTGTCTCCCGCTGACAGGCCGGAGGCCTATCCTCCGGGCGCGTGGCGCTTCTGAAGCGGAGGTCAGGCATCCTGCCTGACAATGGACTGAGGCGTCCCGCCTCCAGTCTGGAAGGTAACGGCGTGCTTTGATCTCAGAACAGCCGGGACGGCTGTCATCCGCTGACAGGCCGGAGGCCTATCCTCCATCCTGCATGCGGGCGCTAGATCGGAGGCTGCCGCTCGTATAGCCTTGTCACATGAAACGTTTCCACGCCTGCCTCTCCCTGCTTCTGTTTGCCTCCGCACTGCATGCCGAAGTGAAGCTCTCCAAGGTCTTCACGCCGCACATGGTGCTGCAGCGTGGCATGGCGGTGCCGGTGTGGGGCACGGCGGCGCCGGGAGAAAAGGTGACGGTCTCCTTTGCTGGTCAGAGCAAGACGGCCACGGCGGATGACAAGGGCGCATGGAGCGTGAAACTGGATGCACTGCAGGCCAGCACCGAGCCGCGCACGCTGACGATCGGAGACAAGAAGATCGAGGACGTGCTGGTGGGCGATGTGTGGGTGGGCTCCGGCCAGTCGAACATGGACATGACGGTGAGCAGCTACACCAAGGACGACCCCGTGCTGGATGCCGCCTCCAAGCAGAGCTACCCGCACCTGCGCCTGCTGCGCAAGGACGCGAACGCGGTGTGGGAGCAATCCACGCCGGAGACAAATGTGAAATTCAGCGCGCTGCTGTTCTCGTTTGGCTTTCCACTGCAAAAGGAGATCGGTGTGCCGGTGGGCCTCATGGTGGGCGCGGTGGGTGGCACGCCTTCCGGCTTCTGGCTGAGCGAGGAGATGTACCGCAGCGATGCCGCCTGCGCTGAGGCGGTGAAGAAGTTTGCCCCGACCTACAAGTATGACGAGCTGCTGGCCAAGTATGCCGTGGACAAGGCGAAGTGGGATGCCGAGTTCGCCGCCTGGAAACTCCAGGCCGAGGCCGACAAGAAGGCGGGCAAAGAGCCTGCCCGCGCACCACGCGCGCCGCAGCCGGTGGGCAAGGCAGGCGAGACGAACTTTGGCAAGGTGGGCGAACTCTTTGAGCGCTTCATCCGCCCGTATGTGGGCTATGGCATCAAGGGAGTGCTGTGGGACCAGGGCGAGAGCCGCACCAACATCGTGGGCGTTGATCAGGTGACGCTCATGGGCGCGCTGATCGGCGGCTGGCGCAAGGCCTGGGGGCAGGGTGACTTCCCCTGGCTGTATGTGGAAAAGCCCAGCGGTGGCGGCTGCGCCTTTGACTATTCACAGCCCATGAATCGTCTGGCCGAGAAGTTTGCGCCGCTGCCCAAGACCATTCCGAACAACCCGGACATGCAGTACTCGCACGTGGTCTTTGAGCAGATCATGAAGTATCCGAACACGCACATGGTCATCAGCAGTGATCTGGGCAATGGCATTCATCCGCCGAACAAGTCCGGCTACGGCGCGCGTGCCGTGCAGGTGGCGCTGGCGGTGGCTTATGAGAAGGGGAATGAATACCTGGGGCCTCAGCTGGCATCCCACTCCATTGCTGGCGGCAAGGTGACGCTGAAGTTCAAGCACAGCGGCAAAGGACTCGCCTTCAAAAACGGCGACAGGCTGCAGGGATTCTCCATCGCCGGAGCCGACAAGAAATTCGTGTGGGCCGATGCCGTGATCGAGGGCGACACCGTGATTGTTTCCAGCAAGGACGTGCCGCAGCCTGCCGCAGTGCGCTATGCATGGAGCAACGCCTTCCAATGGGCGAACCTCTTCAATCTGGACGGACTGCCCGCGCAGCCGTTCCGGACGGATGAGTGGTGAGCAGATCGTATGGCCGCAAAAAGGCGCAAGAAAAGGAATCAAAAAAACAGAGAGAAGAAGGCAGGCTGTCAGGTCAGGCTCATCCTTTTTGTGATTTTTTGCGCACTTTTGCGGCCATCTCTTCAGGGCTTCAATCCACTCGGCAGGCGCTCAGGCGCGGACTGGTCGTAATCATCGCTGTTGAGGGATTCGAGGAAGGCTTTGATCGGCTCATGGTCTTCCGGCAGCATGTTCATATGGCGGAGCAGGGGATCGAGCGGGGGCAGGCTGCTGGTGTCTCCTCCTTCCAGTGTTTCGGCGGCCTGGTCCATGAGGCGGTCGTAGAAGAGCAGGACTTCATCGAGCGTGGTGCTGCCGCCGTGGTGCATGTAGGGCGCGGTGTGCTTCAGATTGCGCAGGGAGGGCGTGCGGAATTCGGTGCGGCGGGTGGCGCTGTCGGTGAGGCCGATGGCGTGCAGCTTGAAGTCGGAGAGCATGGGGCCGTTGTGGCAGAGGGCGCATCCGGCTTTCTGAAAGGCCTGCATGCCCTGCTGCTGCGCGGGCGTGAGAGCGGATTTGTCGCCACGCATGAAGCGGTCAAAAGGGCTGTCGGGTGTGATGAGTGTGCGCTCATACGCGGCGATGGCCTGGGTGACTTTTGCTGCGGTGATCGCGTTTTCGAAAAGCTTCACGTATTCGGGAATGCTTTTGAGGCGTTCGACCATGGCGGGGACGGCCTCGGCTTCACGACAGGCCTCGCCACGCATCTCCTCGCGCTGACGGATGGGTGCGAGCGCCTGGGCTTCGAGACTGCGCACGCGGTTGTCCCAAAACATGGGCGACTGGGCGGGATCGAAAGGCTTGCCGGATTCGATGCCGTTGAAGGCGGCGTTGAGAATCGTGGGCGTGTTGCGCGTGAGCGGCTGAAAGGCCGCGCCTTGCACCAGCCTGCGTGCGGGACCGATGCCGCTGGCATGCACGCCGAGCGGTGTGGGGCGTGCATCCGCCCAGCCATGCTGCGGGCTGTGACAGGTGGCGCAGGCGACATCGCGCGTGGCGGAGAGGATGGGGTCAAAGAACAGCATGCGGCCGAGGGCGATCCTGGCAGGAGTGTCGCCGGGCAGCGCGGCCGAGCGTGGCAGCGCCTCGATCTTGGTGTCCGGCAGCGGTTCAGCCGCAGCCGTCGCAAGGATCACGAGCAGGGTGGAGAGCATGGGGAGGGAACGGGGACAACAAAAACGGTGCGCTGTGGAGATAGACGTTCCAAAGTGGCCTTTGTTATGTCTTGGGGCATCAATTCACAGAAAACACGCTTCGACAGCCTTCCCGAAGAAGTGCAGGAAAGGATTGTGAACGTACTCATGAAGAACCTTGTGCCTGACACTGCAGGCTATGATATCGACGAAGAAACCCTGCAGCACTGGGCGGCCAATCGATCTATTTTAGCCTTTTGGGTCCGCCATAAGCAGATGCGAAAAAAGAAGGATTAAGGTCATCATCCCTCTCTGGTGATCATCTCGCATTAACGTTCCTTGTCCGCAGCTTCATTCAGCGGACGATCCGCATGCCGCAGGAACTCCTGCAAATCGCGCTCGGCTTGCGGTGCGAGCGCATGGGATGCGGCGCGGTAGGTTTTGGCGCGAAACTCCAGGAACTGGCGCTGCCAGGGCGGGTTCGGTTCAAACTCGGAGAGCACTTCGATTTGCTGCGCCGGGGTGAGCAGGGGGATGATCTGGATCAGGGTGTTCAGGCGGCTGGGCTCGGCCAAGCCGCCGGGAAAGGGCTTGTTCAGCACGGCCATGAACTGCGGCACGAGATCACGGTTGTTGGCTGCTAGAGGTGGCACGAGCGAGAGGGCGGTCTGCACGGAGGAGAGCCGCACCCACACCTGCGGGCGCAGGGCTTTGAATCCATCGAGCAGGCGCGCGGCGGCATCGTCGTAGGCTTCGTTTCGGAAGGATAACAACGCGGTGGCAAAGTGGGCATCGGCGGGCCAGTCCTGACGCAGAGTGGCGATGTGGGGCTGCAGTTGTTCCGAAGTGCCGGCCTGTGCAGCGGACTGCAGCAGCATGAGCTGCTCTCCGGGGCTGGAGGGAGTGCCGGTCCAGGCGGAGAGCACGGTGGCGTAGTCGCCTTTGGCAAAGGCGTCGGCGGCTTCGGCCCGGCGCTGGTCGTCGCCGCTGAGAAGGTCCAGCATGTCAAAGCTGGCGCCGTCCGCCGCGAGCATGCGCAGGCGCTCGTAGGTGAGGCGGGTGCGGTCGATCTGAGAGGCGAGGTGCGCGGGCACATCGAGGTCCTGCTCGATCGCCATGGCAAGCACCTGAGTGGTTTCAAAGGTGTTGTCCTTGGAGAGGGCTCGGGCAAAGCCGTACTCCAGCAGGTTGCGGTCGTCGGTGTTGATGGCGGTCGGGCTGGCCTGCAGCAGAGTGCGGGCAAACTCCGGCGTGGCAAGGTGATGGGCCAGCACGCCCTCGACGGAATTCGTGAGCCACACGCGTTTCAGCGCCTCGGCAAAGAGCGGCTGGGCGATGCGTGCGCGAAGCTGCTCCATGGTATATCCGGGTGCTTTCTGGTGCCCGATGAAGAGCAGGTCGTTCGGGCCGGAGATCCAGGTCTCCACATGGGGGAAAACGGAGGTGAGCGTGGCATACACCTGCCGGATGGCCTGGGCGTCCACCTCATACCCCTGCACCCACTGGGCAAAGAGGCCGTGCTCAGTGAGGCGGTTTTTTGCTGCGGTGTAGAACTCCTGAGTGAAGAGGGTTGAAACCCCGGCGCGGTAGGGATTGGACGGCTCGGAGATGACGAGATCGTAGCGGCTTCCTGCGGCCAGCAGGGCCTCGCGGGCGTCTCCGGGAATGAGGCGGACGTTGGCCTTTCCCAGCACATCGCGGTTCACCGGGGCGAAGTGATCGCGGGCGAGGGCGGCCATGCCGGGCTCGAGTTCCACCACATCGACCTGTTTCATACCGGGCACGTCGGCCACCCATCCAGCGGTGGTGCCGGTGCCGAGGCCGACGATGAAGGCGGTGTGCGGCGCGGGGTGCAGCATGGCGGGCACGAGACCCTGCATCACCTGCGTGTCGGCATCGCCAAAGGCGGAGCCGTCGGACTTGCCGTTCACGTAGAGGCAGTAGCCGTCGTCGCTGTCCACGGCGGCCACGCTGGCCTCGCGGCCTTCAAATTCATGCGCTATCTTCCAGCGGCTGGCATGCAGCCAGCCGCGCAGACCGTTGATGGAGGTCGGCAGCGCCTCCACACGGCCATAGCCGATGGGCCTGTGCCGCCAGGCGGCGGTGGGGCCTGTGGGGACAAACATGAGCCAGCCTGCGCTGAGCCAGAGGGCGGCGGTGACAGGCCACGCCCGCTTTGAAATGGAGCGTGCGCCCAGAAGCGCGGCCCCCAGGCTGAGAACCAGCGTCAGCACAAACACCCAGCGCCAGGCCCCGAGCGCGCTGAGCCAGGGCAGCAGGATGAAACCTCCCGCGAGGGAGCCGAGGATGGCGCCGAGGGTGTTCGCCGCATAGGCGTAGCCTGCATGACGGCCCGCATCGCGGCTGCCGCTGCCCAGCAGGCCCACCAGCAGCGGGAACTGCACACCTGCGAGGATGGACGGCCCGAGCACGAGCAGGCTGGCGATCAAAGCCCAGCCCGCGATCTGTCCGGAGAGGCCATGTGAGCGAAGCTGGTTTGCCTCAATGGCGAAGACGGCGATGCGGTCTCCCAGCGCCCAGGGGAGCGCCAGAAACAGCGCCTGCCATGCCGCCACACGAGAGAGCGCCGTCAGCGTGACCGCGCCCGCGCGCGATGCCCACAGCGTGCGGTACATCAGGCCGCCCAGGCCGATACCAGCAAGTGCCAGGGCGAGGATCAGGCCAAAGCCATAGACCGAGCTTCCCAGCAGCGGGGCCAGGATGCGGAACCAGACGAGCTCGCTGAGGAAGAAGGTGAAGCCGGTGATGCCTGCGGCGGCATAGAGGAAGCGACGCGTGAGCGCGCCCGGAGAGCCCTGTTTTCCATCCGCCTTCCAGTCTTTCTCCTTTTCCGCCGCCTCCTGAACACCACGGGCGGCATACCACGCCATGCCACCAATGAGCAGGTTCACACCTGCCGCCACCATGACGGTGGTACGGATGCCCCAGAGCTCCAGCAGCCAGAAGGTGCTGAGCAGCACACCCGCGAGCGCGCCGAGGGTGTTCACGCCATACAGCACGCCCAGGCTGCCACGCTGCGCATCCTGGTCTGTCTCCACCCACTTGAAGGCCGCAGGCAGGCTCCCGCCCATGAGCAGGCAGGGCGGGGCGAGCACCACGGTGGCGAGAATCAATTGCAGCAGCGTGGCCGGCACCACGCCCAGCGCGGCGATGCCGCCGGTGCTCAGGTACAGCCAGCGCACCAGCGCAAGCAGCAGCGGCGTGAGCAGCGCGGCGACGCCGACACCCAGCTCGATCAACGCATACAGCCGCAGCGGATTCGCGGAGGCCTCCGCCCTGCGGCCAAACAGCGCACTGCCCGCGCCCATGGCCCCCATGAAGATCGCCAGCACCGCCGCTGTGGCCGGTGTGGCCCCGCCAAACACCAGCCGAAACTCCCGCAGCCACGCCATCTGGTAGATGAGCGCGCAGGCCCCGGAAAGCGCCAGCAGGCAGGCGAGGAAGGGGAGGCGGGGGGAGGTTGGGAAGGGCATCGGCATGCTATCAAGACGCACGAAGTCTCAGGTGTCCAGTCTCTCTCTACCGAGCAGCTTATGAGTTCGCACAGGTTGGCAGGGGCTGTGATTGTCGGGAGACGCTCGAAAACAGCAGCTTCGCTATCGTGCTCCAAATGAACTCCGCAGGGGGCGGGGGAACGCCCCGGGCTCTGAGACGCAGGATCAACTTCTGCGCTGCAGTTCAGCCCTTAGTTGATCGACTTCCTTTTTCAGCGCGGAGATTTGCGTGGAGGCTGTCATGCTAA
The DNA here is from genome assembly GCF_042655725.1 of Prosthecobacter fluviatilis. Lineage (GTDB taxonomy): Bacteria > Verrucomicrobiota > Verrucomicrobiia > Verrucomicrobiales > Verrucomicrobiaceae > Prosthecobacter > Prosthecobacter fluviatilis. The sequence goes on along the minus strand of NZ_JBHSMQ010000008.1, from coordinate 71,633 downwards.
AAATGAAGCCCATCATACCGAACATGAAACCCATCATTCCGAATACATCCATGGCTATGTTTTTCCTTTCAAGGGGCTGGCAGTAAAGTAAGCCAGCACGAAAGTACGGGCTGATCCACTTTAGGCCCAAATGGGGCGATCATGCCAAGAAAAAACGGCTCATTTCATCAGAGTGGCCCGCTGATCGCGTCACTCGCGCCGGAGCTTCTTGGAAGCATTCGTATTGCTGATCAACTGCTCTTTGGCGGGATCAAAGACCAGAGCGCTGCGGGTGCGGGCGGTGATGTTGACGAGGTGGCAGCGGAAGGTGTTTCGGCAGTTTCGGCAGTTTCGGCAGTTTCGGCAGTTTTGGCGGTGCTTTTTAAAAGAGGGAGCTTTTCTCGAGAAGGGAGGTTTTGAGGGTTTAGCTGGTTTTGCTGGTTCGTTTTAAAAGGGGGAGCTTTTCTCGTGGGGAGGTTTCGGGGGTTTTGCTGGTCCTTTTTGAAAGGGGGAGATATTCAGGAGCATCGAGAGAAAGGTGGCCCGAAAGGGGAAGGGGAATGTCATGGCAGGAGGAGGCAAAACGTCGGCCCAAGGTTTTGGCTCCAGGGAGGTCTGTCAGTTTTGTCAGTGCATTCTTGGAGGGGTGAGTGTTGTAAAAGGGGGGGCAGGAAAGGGGTGGTGTTAAATGTAACGATATAGTTTCTACTGGTATTATGATGCTGTGACTGCTTTGAAAGCAGGTCTGCGTTACCTTCATGGATGACGCTCCGGCCGTAGGTCGGTCGTGTTTGGCGTCCAAAGGGTGCCATCCACCCGTGCCCCCTCCGCCAAACCGCCCGACTTCGAGGACGCTCGCACGCCTTGGTGTTTGCCGTACGCTGATGGACGGGCGGGCTTCGCCACACCCATCCTACGACATCTGCTTTCATGGCAGCCAGTGGCGGGAGGAGGAAGGAATGCGCAGAGGATTTCACCTGTCCTGCACATTCTGAGATGGAGCTTCCTGGCTGGCCAGCAGCAGCAGCCTTCTCAAGGCTGACTCATGATGGGATGGCGGGTCAGGGGGATTATCCTGTCTTTCAGGAGTACTTCCTGAGGATACGAGAGAGATCTTCCTTTCATCTTTCCATGGCATCCTACCACAAAACAATATCCTGGTCCCTTAGGCATCCAAATTCTCTCTGCCCGCCCCTTCTCCATCTGTCTGAGTGTCTGCGAAAACAACGACCCCCTTTTAAAATCCACTGCCAAAACTGACAAAACCCCTGCCGCTGGGTTCCTCCTGGGAGATGGAAAAGAGCCTCCCCCTTTCAAAAAGGACCAGCAAAACCAGCAAAACCCCCGAAACCTCCCCACGAGAAAAGCTCCCCCTTTTAAAACGAACCAGCAAAACCAGCAAAACCCTCAAAACATCCGGCTTCACCTGCTTTACAGAGAAAGGCCTCCTTTTAAAAGGAACTGCCAAAACCGCCGAAACCGCCAATACCCCCATGGGGTGGCGCGCGGTCGTCATAGGCAACCTTTCAAAACGAACCGCCAAAACCTCCGAAACTCGGTCGATGGAGAGGATGAGCGCTCAGCCTCGGAAAGCACCGCCAGGGAAACGAAGATCAAAAAAAAGGGGCAGGCTCATCGGCCAAAATTGTCGTAGTGCTTGGCCCCGTAGCGTTTCAATGCCCGCAGAGGAACACGCATACTTGCGGCATGAAGGGGGCGCTCCGCAGTTCCACAGGAACTGCGCTACCTGGCGCTCCCGCGCTAGGCGGAGCCAGCGTAGCCTTGTTCCTGCGGAACAAGGAAAGCCTCCGCCGTGTCCAAGATCGCCAAAGCAGGCATGCGTTTGCCGTTGCGCGAGTGCCAACTGCCGTCCTGGCCCAGGGAGGCCTATCCTTCGACGGGAGTAGGGGCATGGAGGTTAGGCCTCCGGCCTGACCGGGGCCTGAGGCGTCCCGCCTCCAGCTTCCACCCAGCGGGATCGATCACCATGGGCTGGAAGGACAGGCCGGAGGCACTGTCTCCCATGGACAGCCGGGACGGCTATCCTCCGTCAGAAGATAAGATGCCAGTCAGGCCACAACGTCCAACATGCTTGGGCCGGGGACAATTCAGTCAGATACAGCCCTCAATCTACCGGATCGGATCTCCCGCCCCCTACTTCTGATAAATCGGCAGGAAGTGATGATGCACACTCAGGCTCAGCAATGCGAGGGATGTGGCATACACCGCGCCGGCGCTCTTTTCGTTGCCATTGCGCGGGTACCAGCTGCCGTCCTGGCCCTGGGCGGCGATGAGGGTCTGCTCGGTCTTCTGGCGCGCGGTGGCGGCGTGGTCGCCGCCGCGCTGGTACATGCCCTGGGCGTAGTAGTAGCAGCCGTAGAAGAACCAGGGCTCATTGATCTCGGGGGGGGACTTCATGAGCCAGTTGGCAGAGCCCACCACCTCCAGCGCGTCGTACTGGCCGCATACCTGGAGGGAGAGCAGTCCGGCGGCGGTGGTGGAGAAGGTCTGGCGGCCGCCGTAGGGCTCGTAGCTGAAGGCGGCGCTGTCGCTCTTCGGGTTGCCATTGGAGTCGCGCTCCACGCGGTAACTGCGCTTGATGTAGGAGACGGCGCTGTCGATCGCGCCCTTGGGCACGTCAAATCCGGCGTTCTTGGCGGCACGCAGGGCCATCACCTGCCACACGCTCACGGAGATGTCGCTGTCGCTGGAGCTGGGCTCATAGCGCCAGCCGCCGCGGTTGGCCTCGCTCTTGGGCACCTGCTGGGAGCGGATGATGAGCTGGATGGCGCCCTCCAGCTGCTTGTGCAGGCGTTTGTCCGTGGCCTCGTCCGGCGCGTGGCCGATCATCTCGGCCATCATCAGAGACATGATGCCGTGGCCGTACATGCGCGAGCGGTCGCTGCGGCCGAGGTAGCCGTTTTCATCGGGCTCCACGCCTTCCACCACGTAACGCAGGGCGCGGCCGCAGGCCTGGCCCTCGGGGGTGGGATCGTCCGGCATGTGGCCCACGGAGGCCAGCCCCATGAGGGCGAGCGAGGTCATGGCCGCGCTGTGGGAGGGGAGGTCGCCGCGCTTGGGCCTGGCGTCGGATTTTTCGTCCACGATCAAGCCCGCCGACTTCTGCTGCCGGATCAGCCAGGCCACGGCCTTGTCCACGGCGGCCTTCACCTGGGGGGAGATGAGCTCGGGCTTGGGAGACTGGGCGGCGGCGAGGGTGGCCGCCGCGAAAAGGATCAAAAGTGTTCGGGAGAGGAGCATCAGGGGACAAAAACAGTCCAATGCACTCTCAACGCGCGTTCATCCAAGGAATTTGCGGCTCATTCTGCAACTCCTTCCAATTATTCCAGGCCAGCATGCCAAAGAGCAGCAGGGTGAAAAGGCCGCTGCCCACGCGGATGCCGGCATCGATGTCCAGCAAGCTGAGGACGGTATTCTGCAGACGCAGCCAGAGATCGCCGATGACGGAGAGCAGTGCCAGGCACACGGCGCAGACGATGCTGATGGTCAGGGCCTGCCGCTTCTTGCGAGGGCCGAGCCAGGCCTGGCAGAGGTGGCCGCCATCGAGAGGCAGCACGGGCATCAGATTGAGCAATGCCCAGAAAATGCTGACGACGGTGAAGGCATCCAGCATCTGGTGCAGCCAGGGCGAGGGCGGCGGCCAGAGGGTGATGGACCAGCCCACGGCCAGACCGGCAAGGATCTCCAGCCCCGGACCGGCGGCGCTGACGAGGAAATCCTCCTGCCGTGTGCGCGGCCTGCTGCCGATGGCCAGCCCGCCAAAGGCGTAGAGGACGATGCCCACGCGCCTGTCGCCGTAGTTTCGCATGGCCATGGCATGACCCAGCTCATGGATCAGCACAGAGAGCAGCACGGCCACCACCCAGGCGAGCACTGAACGAAAGCCCTCAGGTGTGTCGGCGCTGAAGGCTCCGCCCATGAGCGCGGTGTTGAGCCAGAACATCCAGTGGATCTGGACGGGGAAGCCGAAGAGGGTGAAGCGGAGCATGAGGGGGAAAAAGAACCCGCATCATGCCGGGACGGCATGTGCGGTGTCAATGAGGCTTTTTGGAATATGGCTCAAGTGAGGGTAAGCCGACACTGAGTCGAAAAGAGCACCCGTCGCATGCGCGTGCCACGCAGCCCCGGAGCGCGGACTTTAGTCCGCAGCAGGTCGCAAACACGAAGCAGGAGATGCGTGTCTGCGTGGCGCAAGCACGTTGGTTCCCGGTGTGGAGAGCGCCGCTGTTAAATAAGAGTTCTGCGGGCGGCGGAGAGCTGCGGAATGAATTCCGCGCTCCTGTCCTGAAAAACACCGGAAACATCCGCCTTGCGGGCATCGTTACGCGCTGTCACTCAACCGCATGAAACGCTTTTTCACCTGCCTCCTGCTTTCCTCCCCACTCCTGGCTGATGATGCCGCCGACCTGCTCTCCCAATCGGGCGTGAAGGGCGGGATCATCGTCCATGTGGGCTGCGGGGATGGCAAAACCACGCAGGCGCTGCGGGCCAGCGAGCGCTACCAAGTGCAGGGCCTCACGCAGGATGCAGCGGCGCTGCCGGGGATTCGCGAGTCGATTCATCAGACGGGCAAGTACGGCCCCGTGGCGGTGGATTCCTGGGATGGGAAGCACCTCCCTTACATCGAGAATTACGTGAACCTGCTGGTGGTGGAAGACGCCGCTGCGGTGGACAAGGCGGAGATCGACCGCGTGCTCACGCCGCTGGGCGTGGCGATGGTGCGCAAGGCGGGCGGCGGCTGGGAGAAGATCGTGAAGCCCTGGCCGAAGGGCATGGATGAGTGGACGCACTATGCGTATGACTCGAAGGGCAATCCCACCTCCAAGGACATGCTCACCGGGCCGCCCAGCCGCATGCAGTGGGTGGGAAATCCACGCTGGAGCCGCCACCATGACCGCATGTCGTCCGTGAGCGCGGAGGTCAGCGCGGGCGGGCGTCTGTATTACATCATGGACGAGGGCAGCCGCATCTCCATCCTGATGCCGGCCAAGTTTGCGCTGATCGCGCGCGATGCCTTCAACGGCACCATTCTGTGGAAAAAGTCGATCCCGCAGTGGAGCACGCATCTGTGGCCGCTGAAGTCCGGCCCCACGCAGCTCACGAGGCGTCTCGCAGCGATTGGGGACAAGGTGTATGTGACGCTCGGTATCTCCGATCCCATCACCTGCCTCGATGGCGCGACGGGCGAGGTGATCCGCGAGTATCCGCAGACCAAGGGCGCGGAAGAGCTGCTGTATCGGAATGGAACTCTCTATGCCTTGGTGAATCCCGAGGCGTGGCGGCTGAACGAAGAGTTTGCCGTGAAGCAGCAGAGCGACCAGAAGCGCGTGGAGACGGAGTTCAACTGGGATGGCAAGACGCGGCACCTCATGGCGCTGGACGCCGAGAGCGGCAAGACGCTGTGGAAAGTGGACGACAAGGTGGGGCCCATCACCCTGGCGTTGGATGACAAGCGCATGGTGTACTACAACGGCGATGGCCTCACCAGCCGCGATGTGAAGACGGGCGCGGTGCTCTTTGCCGATGTGCCGGAGGCGCGCCGCAAGCTCTATGAGTTCAACTTTGCCCCTCGTGTGGTGCTCAACAATGACGTGATCCTGTATGCCGGTGGCGATGGATTGATGAAGGGCATCAACGCGGACACGGGCAAGGAGCTGTGGTCTTCCTCGCACGAGAAGAGCGGCTACCGCAGCATGGAAGATGTCATTGTGGCCCAGGGGCTGGTGTGGAATGCGGGCACCACGCAGGGAAACCAGACCGGTGAGTACACGGGTCGCGATCCGCTGACGGGCGAGGTGAAGAAGAAGTTCTACCCCGACGTGCCGCAGGGCACCTACTGGTTCCACCATCGCTGCTACATGGCGAAGGCCACGGAGAAGTTCATCATCCCGTCCCGCACCGGAATCGAGTATGTGGACATGGAGAAGCAGCACTGGGACCTGAACCACTGGGTGCGCGGCGCCTGCCTCTATGGCGTGCTGCCCTGCAACGGCCTCACGTATGCCGGTCCGCACAACTGCGCCTGCTACCCCGAGGCCAAGCTGGACGGCATGGCCGCCATGGCCTCCGCGCCGCGCTATCCCATGCCGCCGCACACGGCGGACAGCGCGCGTTTGACCAAAGGCCCCGCCTACGCCGAGCCCATCGAGGAAAAGCCCGCCGATGCCAAGGACTGGCCGACGTATCGCTCTGACAATGCGCGTAGCGGCTACTCCAATCAGGATCTGAAGAAGGACCTCGGCATGGCCTGGGAGGTGAAGCTCACGCCACCGCTGAGCACGACGACCAGCGCCGCCGGGCTGACCTTTGTCTCCGAAGTGGACAAGCACACGCTGCACGCCTTTGACTCCGCCACAGGCAAGGAGGCCTGGCATTTCATCGCCGGTGGTCGCATGGACTCACCGCCCACCTACTGGCAGGGCCGCGTGTATGTCGGTGGCAACGACGGCAACGTTTACTGCCTGCGTGCCAAGGACGGCGCGCTGGTGTGGAAGTTCCAAGGCGCACCCGTCATGCTGAGCCACGGCGCGTGGGAGATGATGGAGAGCGTGTGGCCCGTGCACGGCAGCGTGCTGGTGGAAAACGGCCTCGTCAGCTTCGTCTCCGGCCACTCCTGTTTCCTGGATGGCGGCCTGTGGTTCTACCGTGTGGACGCCAAGACCGGCGAGATGAAGGTGAAGGTGAACTACGATGACCGCGATCCTGACACCGGCGGCGATTTGAACGACCGCCACAAGACCCTGCAGATGCCGGTCGCTTTGAACGACATCCTCAGCAGCGACGGCAAGTGGACCTTCCTGCGCACGCAGAAGATCGGGGCCGATGGCAAGCGTGTGGAAGTGGGCCCTGTGAGCGGAGATTTCGACAAGCAGGGCGGCGCGCACAAAGGCGAAGGGCAGCACCTCTTTGCACCGATGGGCTTCCTCGACGACTCGAACTTCCACCGCAGCTACTGGGTCTATGGCAAGAGCTTCGCCGGTGGTCACGGTGGTTACTTCCAGGCAGGCAAGTATGCGCCTGCGGGCCGCATTCTGGTGCACGATGACAAGAACGTGTACTCCTACGGCCGCGAGGCGCAGTACTACAAGTGGACGACCACGATGGAGTACACCCTCTTTGCCACCCCCAAAGCGCCACCGGAGGAGGCCTACGACACCGAGTCCGCCACCACCGAGCGCAAAGGCAACAGCGTCGTGCTGGATGAGAAGGGCGTGCCGCTGGCCGTGCAGCCCAAAGGTGAAACGCAGGTGGGCCACAGCGAGACTCTGAAGGCGCAGGCCGAGGCCAAAAAGAAAGGCAAGGGCAAAGGCGGCGAGGCCAAGGGCAATGCCAAAGGCGGAGCCAAGGCCAAGAACGCACCCATCCCCGGCAGCGTGCAGTTCCCCGATACGCCGGTGCTTGATCCCAAGGAGACCGCCATCACCGTGGAGGCCTGGGTACTGCCAGACAAGCCCAGCGGCACGATCATCAATCACGGCGGCCCGCGCCTCGGTGTGGGGCTCGACTTCCATGATCGCAAGCCGCAGTTCCACATCCGCGATGACAGCAAGGTCAGCACCATTGTCTCCGCCGAGGCCTTTGGCGACGGCTGGCACCACATCGCAGGCGTGCTGGCGGCAGACAAGAAGATGACCCTCTATATAGACGGCAAGCTGGTGGCCGAAGGCACCGCCGGAAACCTCATCTCCGCCAAGCCCGCCAATCCTCTGATCGTGGGCAATGGCAACGGCGTGGCTGAGGAGAGCGCCGGAGCCTACAGCGGCCTGCTGGACCAGCTGGCCATCTACCACAAGGCCCTCACCGCCGCCGAGGTGCAGCGCCGCTTTGAAGAGCCGGACGCCAAACCCGCCGACGCCGTCCTGGTGTGCAACTTTGACAACGGCGACTCCCGCGACAGCTCCGGCAATGAAGCCCACGGCGTGGGCGCAGGCGTGGAGTCAGGGAAAGGAAAGGTGGGCGGCGCGCTTTGGTTCAAGGGCGATGCCGCAGGCGGTGGCAAAGGGGGCAAAAACAGCGGCAGCTTTGTGAAGCACACCTGGGATCGCTTTGTGCCCATCGTGGCCCGCAGCATGGCGCTGGCCGGCAAGACCGTGCTGGTGAGCGGCGCACCGGACACCATTGATGAAGAGTACGCCTTTGAACGCCTCGCCGCCAAAGACCCCGCCATCCTGCAGGAGCTCAAAGAGCAGGACGAAGCGCTGGAAGGCAAGCGCGGTGCCAAGATGTGGGCCGTGAACACCGAGACCGGCGAGCAAAGCGCCGGACTGGAGCTGACCAGCCCCGCCGTGTGGGATGGCATCACTGTGGCGCAGGGCCGTGTGTATGTGAGCACGATGGATGGGCGGCTGCAGTGCTTTGGGAAGTGAGTGTGTGATGGAAATGCCTAATGAGTAAATCCGAATGCCGAAATAATGCCGAATGCCGAAGCGCTCTCCGGAACGTAGGTTGGGTGTGTTTGGCGCATTCCGATTCCTGAGCCTCATGCAAACCTCTCCGCCAAACCGCCCGACCCCCAGGACGTTCGTACGCCATGGTGTTAGCAGCGCGCTGATGGACGGGCGGGCTGTCGCCACACCCATCCTACGAGTCATGCAGCACGCCAGCCGTAGGTTGGGTGTGTTTGGCGCGCAGGATGTTCTTCATCACACAAACACCTCTCCGCCAAACCGCCCGACCACCAGGACGCACGTACGCCGTGGTGCTTGCAGCACGCTGATGGACGGGCGGGCTGTCGCCACACCCATCCTACGACCACGCGCCACGCGCCGGGCCACTGGTCTCGATTCGACCATAGACGCCATCATTCGCCATTCGATCCTCGTCATTATTTAGTCATTCGGATTTACTCATTAGTCATTTGCCCAGAGCACTTCCACGAACACATGCGTCTTGCTACTTTCCTCATCGCCCTCGGCACCAGCGCCGCCTGCGCCTGCACCATCCCGGTGTTCCGCTTTGCGCTGGACCGCTGGGAGGCGGACAAGTTTCATCTCGTCATGCCTGCGGCGGTTTCGCAGACACCGGAGGTGCAGGACCTGCTGCGCCCGTTGAGGGCCAATGGCAAGGCGAACCTCGACTTCGCCACCGCCAAGGACCCCGCACTGAAAGACACCGTGCTGCGCTACTCCCGGGGCGATGACGAAAAGCAGGTGTGGTCCGGCAAGCTGGACGCCTCCAGCCTCGCCGCCGTGCTGGACTCTCCCGCGCGCCAGAAGATCGTGCAGCAGCTCCTGGCGGGCGACTCCGTCATCTGGGTCATCGCCGACAGCGGCTCGCCGCTGGACACCGCCGAAGCCGAGCGCGTGGAGAAGCGGCTCAAATTCCTCGAACAGGTCGCCTCACTGCCCATCCAGGACCCCAACGACCCAGACAGCCAGCTCGGCCCCGGCCCGCCCCTGCGGCTGAAGTTTGCCAGCCTCCGCCTGCGACGAGACGACCCCGCCGAGGCCCTGCTGCTGCGCATGATCGCCGGGCCCAAGGCCACCTTTGATCCCGCCACCACCAGCTTTGCCGGTGCGGTGTTTGGCCGTGGCCGGGTGCTCGGTGCCTGGCCGCTGGAGATTCTGGATGATGCCTCGCTGGAGGACGCCTGCATGTTTCTCGTGGGCCGCTGCGGCTGCCGTCTCAAAAACGAAAGCCCCGGCTGGGACATCCTGCTCAATGTGGACTGGGAGAAGGCTTTGCCTGCTGCTGCAACGAGCGATCCCAAATCAGCACCAACGGTTGCGGCCATCCCCGCGCAGCCGCCAGAGCTCCGCTCAATGATCGTCCCTGCGGCCGTTCCTGAATTGCTGACTATCAATCCAGAAGAGCCAGTCAAAGGCTCCAAAGGAGTGCTGATTGCTGGCTTGGCGGCGGGACTGGCGCTGCTGGTCTTGATACCGCGTTGGCTGAGGAAATAAAGACCGGGCAGGAGGCAGCGTCGGAGGTCCATTTGGCAGGTCCTCATGCCGGGATGTGGCCAGTCTTAGGTCGCGCTTTTCCATTCAGTGAGGAAATCCAAGTTCTCTCTAGTGACTGGAAATCTCAAAACTGAAAAAAAGATTTGCCGAATCCATTGGTTTGAGAGATTATTTAACTTATCTAAATAATCAATAGATGCCCCACTTCTCATGAAAAGGATCTCAGTTTACGCTTTCTGTGTCGGCGTGGCCCTTTGCCAAACTGCTGTGGGTCAACCCTCTGGATATGGAGTCATGGGGATTCCACCGCCTCCTCCAGGCTATGGGACGACGCCTGCGGGCTACAGCCCGCCACCGCCGAGTGTCCCTGCTTATCCTAATTCACTGCCGCCATCTTCCATCTCGTCCAATGTGACGGCACCACCGCCCTACGTGGACCCTTATGCCTCTGCCCCCCCGCCTGGGCAGGTGTCTTCCTACACGCCGCAGGGAGTGAGCAATTACAGTTCTCCGCCTGCCAGCGCAGCCAACTATGGGGCGCGCCCAGGGTCTAACATGGTGAATTTCAACAATTTGGAAGCCTACTACCGCTACGTGGCTCCCAAGGCCAACAACCTTTCCGGAGCCAACACCATTGGAGGCACCTTGACGGTGGCCCTGTTCAATCCGCTGTACCTCAAGTTTGGTGCCTCCTGGGGCAGTGGCGGCGGTGGCAGTGTCACGGGGGTGACAAAGGGAAACTATGACTTTGCCAGCATTCAGGCCGGCGTCGGGTTTCATACCTCTTTGATCAATGAAAAGCTGACGTTTGTGGCTGAGGCCGGTCTGGTGTATGCCAGCCTGAAGGCCCAGGATACCACCGTGAGCTTCAGCGACGGCTCCATCTATGTCCGTCCTGCCTTGCGCTTTACCCCGATGGACTGGCTCGAACTGCAGGCTGGCGTGACGGTGAGCAGCGCGGACAAGTATGACAGCAAGATGGTGGATTTGTCCTCCTACTTCCGCGTGCTGCCGATGTTTGACGTCGGTGTCGGCGGAGATTTTGGCAATACCACCCGCGCCTTCCGCACCAGCCTGCGTCTGCGCTGGTAGTCTGACGGGGAATGAACTGTTCATTCCCCGGGAAGATGTCACAGAGCCACGAAACAAGCTCTCGACCTGCAAGCGACTGGCTCAGGCCTTCTTGGTGCTGACTGGATTCCGGCGCTTGGCGTAGCAGGTGCGGCAAATCTCGCAGACGGTGCCGTCACAGCCGCGGGCGGTGCAAAACTCCCTGCCGTAAAAGATGATCTGCAGGTGCAGCTTGTTCCAGGATTCTTCGGGAAACAGGCGCTTCAGATCGCGCTCTGTCTGAATCACGGACCTCCCATCGGTCAGGCCCCAGCGCTGGGCCAGCCGGTGGATGTGAGTGTCCACCGGAAAGGAGGGGATGCCAAAGGCCTGCGCCATCACGACCTGGGCGGTTTTGTGCCCCACACCGGGGAGCCTCTCCAGCGCCTCCAGGGAGGCGGGCACCTGGCTTTGATGCTCATCCACGAGAATTCGGGAGAGCTCTTTGATGGCCTTGGCTTTCTGGGGGCCCAGGCCGCAGGGGCGGACGATGGCTTCGATCTGATCGAGCGGGGCGGCGGCCAGTGCGGCTGGCGTGCTGCCGAGGCGAAACAGGGCGGGCGTCACCTGATTGACCCTGATGTCCGTGCACTGGGCGGAAAGCAGGACGGCCACCAGAAGGGTGAAGGCATCCGTATGGTCCAGCGGGACTGGAGGGGCGGGGTACAGCTGCCCCAGACGATTCCGGACGTAGTCCGCACGCTCCTGTTTGGTCACTGAAGTAGATCGGTGAGGGGAGGATGGGGCCTATGAACTGCTTTCGATACGAGCAACCATGCGGCGGATGTGTTCGTAGCCGGTGCGCTGTTTCATGATGGACAGGCTCTTGGAGAAGGAACCCCATTTCAGAACACGGATGTTTACATTGCGGACGCCCCAGGCGTTCATGGTGGCCTTGTCTGGCTTGTATAGGTCGATGGTGTTGGTGCCTACCAAGGCGGAACCGTAATCGTCCACCTGATACACGTACGGCAGCCCCTCGATCTGGAAAATGGTGCCCACGGGATACACGGACCAGTCGGCGGCGGCACTGCGGACGTTGCCATAGCGAAGCTGGGTTCCCACTGCTGTCTTTGCGCCGTAAACAATGTGGTCCGACTCGCCATGGGTGTAGGCGGTTGTACGGACTGAGGTGATGCGGGTGCTGTGCTTAAAGATGCCTGAGGAAGAGCATGAGGCCAAAAGACAGGCGCAAAGGATGGGGAGCAGGCGGATGTAGTGGCGCATTGTTATTAGCAATATGCTGATTATTAACTTTCCTTTTACACCTCTTATTGTGGGGTAAATCGAGTTTGAAATCAATCTTTGATTTTCACGTCACTTTTGACGATGCGCCGCCCCCTCTCTGAGGGAGGTGGCCAGGGGGCGCTGGAGATGGCTGCCAGTGCGGGGGAATCTTGCCGGGCTGGAGGTCAGGTGCCGCTCTGCGTATGTGCTCACTCGGTCTTCTTCAGGACTCTTTGGAGCTTTTTGGCAAAGTCCTTGGGCGGAGTGACGTCCTTGAGGTCATCCAGCGTGGTCTTGCCCGCAGCATCGAGGAAAAAGAGGTGGGGAATGGTGTCCACCTTGAAGCCTTCTGCGAGTTTGCCGTTCGTTTCGTCGTCGATGTCCAGATAGGCCCAGTTAAACTTGTCCTGCAGAGGCTGGACCTCGCTGCTGGGATAGACGTTTTTGACCATTTGCTGGCAGGGGCCGCACCAGGAGGCGGAAAAGACCAGGATGATGGGCTTGCCGTTTTCTTTGGCGGCTTTGAGCACGCCCGCATAGGTGGTGGAAAACTTCGGGCTGCCTTTGGGGAAGTCTGCGGCGTGGAGGCTGAGTGAAAAGAGGGCGGCTAGCAGGAGGAAGGCATGTTTCATGGGGCAGGGAAGGGACGCACGAGGTGGAGGAAATATTTCAACGGCCGAAAGCCGGGCACCTCAGACGGAGGGCTTTTCCCCGGCCCTGAGCGCCTGGGCCAGCAGGGCTAGCCGCTGCCAGCAGGTCCAGAGCCCGCCAAAGAAGATCAGGGACAGCGCCGTTAGGATGCCCCAGCGCTCCCAGCCCATGAGGTGCTGGGTCAGCTCGATCAGGGTGCCGCCGCACAGCACGGCCATGCGGTGCTGCTTGGCCATGGGGCCTTGGAAGTCGTGTTTGCCCGTCAGGGAGGCTCCGAGTACGCGGATGTAGGCTGTCCAGACAGACACCACCGCACAGCACCAGCCCATGGGTATGACGTGGAAGAGCTTTACCACCCCTGGATCTCCCGCGCCACTGTAGCCCGCCCCCACCATGATGAGCACATCCGCCACGCGGTCCGGGGCGTCATTGAAAATCGCGCCCACAGCCGAGCCCTTGCCACCCTCCACGGCCACCATGCCGTCCATGAGATTGCACAGCAGCCGGAGCTGGATGCAGGCCAGGGCTCCCAGCCAGACGCCAAGAATGCCCGCCGTGCTGCTCTGGTCTCCGGCCACCATGAAGCAGGCCATGGCACCGCCGGCAAAGAGCACGCTCAGCACCGAGATGGCATTGGGGCTCACCCCGGAGCGCACCAGCCATCCGGCCAGCGCATGCGCCCAGCGCGTGTCGCGGGATTTCAGGCTGCGGCGCGAGGCCAGATGTTCTTCAGGCACACTCATCGGCAGGCGCGGTGCGCAGGCTCAGCGTGCGGTTGACTTCCAACTCACCACCCGACCGTTGACGAAGTCGGCTGTGCCAGCGGTGTAGGGAATGTAGGTCACTGAAGTGCCGCTGCCCCACATGGGGTAGCCGCCATAGCCATAGGGGCCGAAACCACCAAAGCCGGGGTATCCGAAGCCGCCATAACCAAAGCCACCGTAGCCAAAGCCCATGCCCATGTTCATGGAGCGAACAGGGCGCTGGCCTTCATAGGTCCAGTTTTCGCTTTCCTTGCCACGATTGATCCCGACGGAGACACTGTCCGGCCGGCCCCAGGCGAGAAACACCGCATCCCGCGTCATGCCTTCACGGATCAGTCCATGGCTCACAAGTTCGCGGTCTTTGCTGCTCAATTTGGAAAACATTTGCGGGTTTTTCTCGATGCGAGTCCTGGGGGTTGAGGAGCATTGCACGAAAAAGGTGGTGACGATCACAGCCAGACAGAGGCGGATGAAAAAGGACGTTTTCATGGTTGGAGAAGTGTGCTGCCAGTGAAGAGATTTGTCGAATATTCTTAATGACGTTGAATGCTGGCTAATTGTTCAATACGATTCTTTTGGCTGGCTGAAAAACACGCAGCAGCATCCAGCCACCCGCCAAGATCAGTGTCCCTGCAAACCACCAGGGCCAGAGCTTGAGAGACTCCGCAAAGACGCGCGGGTCGTCCGCGCTGAGGTGCAGCCGTCCGCCCACCCAGGCCGTCTGCCAGCCAAAGAGCAGCGTCAGGGTGCCGTAGGCCAGATTGATCGTCAGTCCGCGGAAGCTCAGCGCCGTGGCGCGCTGCTCGGAGTCCACAATCTCATTGAGATAATGGGAGAGGAAGAACTGCAGGAAGCGCATGCTCAGGAAGAGCGGCATGACCATGGCGATGCCCGCCCAGCCTGCCATGGGGTGAGCCGCCGCCATCAGGCCGCCAAACACCGCGAGCCCCAGCCAGAGGAAGTTCTGCCGCACATTCATGACGCGGGTGCTTTTTTCCATCAGGCCGGCCGTCACGAGTCCGAGCAGGGACACTGCGGTGCCGATCACGCCATACCAGCCTTCCTCGATCCCGACAAGACGGTAGAAATTGCTCGCCACGGTCAGAAACAGACGGATCACGCTGTCGAAGACCAGTCCGAAAACGATCAGGGCAAAGGCCGCCTTGGTGCGCCAGATCCAGCCGCCGGTGTGCAAGATGGAGGCCCACGCCTCCCGCATGCTCTGGAGCATCGGGGCCTTGGGCGCAGGCGTGCGCGCCTCCGTCATCCTGAGCGTCACCATCAGGCAGATCACGGCAGTGCCCAGGCAGAGCAGCAGCGGCAGCTTCATCGTCGTGGTCTTGGCCACCGCCACATCCAGGCCCAGGAACTGCAGCGCGCCTGCCACGCTGTGCGCATCATACAGCACCGATCCCACAATGGATGACACCACAAAGCCCAGCGCCATGCCGCGGGAAAGCCGCGCCATGATCTGCGGCCACAGCGTGCTGCGCTCCGCCTCCGGCAGGGAGTCGTAGGCCAGAGCCTCGTCCGCACCGCTGGCGCAGGCCTCGGCCGCGCCGCTGAGCACTCGATTGATGACAAAAAGCCAAAGCACGAGGTCATGGTGCCCCGGCTGCATCAGGCAGAGCATCGTCATCTCCAGAACCATCAGCACGCCTGCCGCCACCACCAGCGGCCTGCGGCCAAAGCGGTCTGCCAGCGCGCCGGACGGCACCTCCAGCACCACGCTGGTGAGCGCCCAGACCACATTCAGCGCCGCGAATTCGCCGATGCTCAGCCCCAGGTCGAGAAACAGGATGGTGAAGACCGGGTAGTAAAAGCGACAGTTGAAGAGGATGCGAAACCAGACAAAGAGGCGCGCGTTGGAATGCAGGGGCATGTCTCTCCCTACGCTTCAGACAGGCACAGGGGCAACGCAAAGCCTCAGGTTCTGATACACCCAATGCGGAGTGGTCAGCACACCCCGGGTGAGACATGCGCGTCTGCTGATTCCCAAACGCACCTCGCGAGTGCTGGCAGTAGCTCGGGCAATCCTGCCCGAATCCGCGCGCTCTTCGCGGGCAGCATTGCCCGCAGTACCCCAGACACCGCTGCTCTCAAAACCGCACCCGCAGATACGTTCCCAGCACGGATTCGCTTTTCCAGGTCGTCTTGGTGCGCTTGGAGTCGATCATGTAAAAGAGGTCGAGGTCCATCGAGTCGGTGAGCTTGAAGGTGATTCCCAGCGGGATGAAGCGGTTCTCTGTGGGGCGGCGAAGGTGCAGGTCCATCAGGCACTCATCGCTGGCAAAGAGGCGTGTCAGCGGGCCCAGCGGCTGAGGCAGCGTCCAGGCGAGCTGCATGCGGTGCCGGGTGCGGTTTGCCGTTGAGGCGGCACCCTGGTTTTCGCGCCACTCCATGCGGTTGCGCCAGTCCACGCGCACCTGCTTGAACTCGTAATGTGGATTGATTTCCAGCTCAGTGCGGAGCTGGTCATAGTGGTCGTGCGTGGCGAGGTTTTCGAGCCTGAACATTGAAAGCCCCAGCCCAAGATCCAGCCATTTGGCAGCGGCAAACTTCACGCGCGGGCTCACCATCTGCGCGTAGGAGCCGTCCACTTCATCGGCAAAGTTGCCCATGAACACGCTGCCGGTCCAGGGGGGGCTGCGGTAATAGTCCACGTTCGACCACGCCCACCACTCGTCGGCTTGTGCCGGCAGGGTTGAAAGAAGGCCGAGGAATAGCAGCAGCAGGCGCATCGGCCGAATCAGTAGGAAGCGCCGGTGATCTCGTTGGTCATGGCGTTGATGCGGTCGATGACTTCGTCCGCCTCCTCGCGGGTCACATTCATGTCCAGCAGCGTCTCCACCAGATGGCCGGTGAAACGTGCAAAATGCTGCCGGGTGATGCCGCGGCCATGGTGGGTGTGGGCCAGCGGACGGCCGCTGTACTGGATCGGTCCGCCGGTGGCCATGACAAAAAACTCGCGCTGCATGGCGTGAAGCTTTTCGAGCTCGGTATTTTTGAAGAAGTGCCCGAGCTCCGGATCTGCCAGTACACGGACATAGAAGGCAGGAATGAGTGCGGTGATCATTTCTTCACCGCCGAGACGTTCATAGAGGGAGGGCGTGTTGGGGTTCATGCCAGACGATAAAGCACGAACCGCACCGCGATGCCGGGACAAAACGGCGCCGGGCAAATCTGGCACAGCGAATGCCAGCAGGTGCATGATGCGAACGCAAAAATGACGCACAAAGCGATTGCACCTCTGGCATCAAACATGCCTATGAAGAAAGACATGTCATTTCTTCAGCAACTGCATCAGGACAATCCCGTGGCCGGAGACCTGCTCGTTTTCAGCATGGTCATTCTCGGCGGCATCGGTCTGGGAAATATCCGTTTCCGTGGGGTCAAGCTGGGGACGGCGGGGGTGCTTTTTGCGGGGCTGGCCGCAGCGCATTGTGGATTGCGGCCGCAGGCGGAAGTGGCGCATTTTTTGAAGGAGTTTGGTCTCGTGCTGTTTGTGTTTGCGCTGGGCATGCAGATGGGGCCGGGCTTCTTTGCCTCGCTGCGGCGTCAGGGCCGCCTGCTCAATGCCTATGCTCTCATCCTGGTGCTGCTGGGGGGCGCGGTGGCAATGGTGGGCGGCTGGTTCCTTGGGATGCCGCTGCCTGCCGTGGCGGGTCTCTTTGCAGGCGCCACCACCAACACTCCGGCGCTCGGTGCTGCGCAGCAGGCGCTCGCGTCTGCGCATGCCGCGCCAGACATGATCACCCTTCCGGCGCTCTCCTACGCGGCGGCTTATCCACTGGCGATCGTGGGCATCATTTTTTCACTCATTGTGCTGCGCGTTTTCTTCAAGGTGGACGTGGCGCAGGAGGCGGAGCTCTTCCGGCAGGAGCAGGGCGCAGGCATCGAGCCCCTGCAACGCATGAACCTGCGGGTGGAGAATCCGAATCTCGAAGGCGTTCGCATCGCCAGTGTGCCGGGAATTCAGGAAACCAGCGTGGTGATCTCACGGCACAGGCCAGCAGCAGCCGTGGAGGTGGCAGCCGCGACACCGGAGACGAAGCTGCATGTCGGGGATGTGATCATGGCCGTCGGTACGCAGCCGCACCTGGACCAGTTTCGCCTGGTGATTGGCAGCGTAAGCCCTGAAAACCTCATGAAAGCGCCGGGGCGCATCACCTACCGCCGTGTGGTGCTGACGCGCAAGAAGCTGCTGGGCAAAACAGTGCGCGAACTGGGGCTCGACCACTTTCACGGCGTCACCGTCACCCGCGTGAGCCGTGGCGATCTCATCTTCACCGCTCTGCCGGATCTGAGGCTGCAGTTTGGTGATGTGCTCCAGCTCGTGGGAGATGAGGACGCGCTCAACGCCGCCACCTGCACCCTGGGCAATGAGGTGCATGTGCTGCAGGAGACGAAGTTTGCCTCCATTTTTGCCGGCATCCTTCTCGGTGTGCTGCTCGGCCTCTTTCCGCTGCACATTGAGGGGCTGCCCGCCCCGGTGCGGCTTGGGCTGGCCGGGGGGCCTCTGGTGGTGGCCATCCTCATGAGCCATCTGGGACGCCTGGGGCCCATGGTGATGCACATGCCGCTGAATGCGAACCGCGCCCTGCGGGAGCTCGGCATCATCCTCTTTCTGGCCAGTGTGGGACTGCTCTCCGGCGAGCGTTTTGCAGCCACCGTCTTTTCGATGCAGGGCCTGCAGTGGGTGCTGCTGGGCGTGCTGGTCACCATGCTGCCGCTGCTGCTGGTGGGCTTCTTTGCGCGCAAAGTTCATCGTGTGAACTTCATGACACTGTGCGGCCTGCTTTCAGGCGGCATGACGGACCCTCCTGCTCTCGCCTTTGCCACCACCATGGCCAGGTGCGACTCACCGGCGGTGGCCTATGCCACGGTGTATCCCCTGACCATGCTGCTGCGCATTGTGGTGGCGCAGGTGATTGCCCAGTTTGCCTGAGGTGCGGTGGCGTTTCGTGTGGCGGTGTGCTGAAAACACAAGACATCCGGCGCACTTGGCGTTTTCTTGCGGCCTGCCATGAAGTCAACCATCATCGTCTTCCTCTTAGCTGCACTCCTTTCGGCCTCAGTTCCCCAGGCCTCCGCGCAGACGCCGCCGGCCGAACCGAAGCTGCCCGAAAAGCTGCCGCCTGAGCTCAAGCAGAAAGCGGAGGAGTTCAAGAAGCAGCAGGCCGCAGTGCGTGAGCACATGCAGGCGGGCAAATACGAGGAGGCGGAGAAAGTGCTGCGCACGCTCATTGAGGAGTTCAAGAGCTACTTTGGGCCTGGCAATGCACTGCTGCCGGAGTGCCAGGGGGCGCTGGGAACCTGCCTGCGCGCGCAGGGAAAGCTGGCCGAGGCGGAGCCGGAGTTTAGGGCTTCATGGGAGGGGCATGTGAAGTACTCAGGCGCTGAAAAGCCGGAGACTCTGCGCATGCACAACGCGCTGGCCGAGACCCTGCACCAGCTGCGCAAATACAAGGAGGCGGAGCAGGAGACCCGGGCTGTGGTGAAGGAAATGCAAAAGGTGTACGGCGCCGAGCACCCGGCCACCCTGCTGAACCGCACCAATCTGGCCGTGGTGCTGGGAGACGAACAAAAATACGCCGAGGCCGAAAAGGAGCTGAAGGAGGTGCTGGAGATCGACATGCGGATACTCGGTGTGGACAAGCAGCCGACTCTCATGGCCCGGGGTGCCCTGGCCATGACCCTGCGTGAGGAGGGCAAGCTGGCGGAGGCGGAGCAGGAATTCCGCAAAGTGCTGCTCTTCATGGACGGCAATCCCGGGGAGGACCACCCGGACACGCTGACTTTCCGCTATCACTTTGCCATCTGCCTGACGATGCAGAAAAAATACGCCGAGGCCAAAAAGGAGGCCGAGCAGGGGCTGGCTGCTGCGAAGAACAAGCTGGGGGAAGACCACCCCAACACCAAAGAGCTGCAGCAGCTCGTCACGAGCATGCAAAACACCCCCAAATAGGAAGCATCAGACATGCAGCAGCGACACGGACACTCTGCCGCTGAAGCAGGCCTCCACGTCTGAACCCGGATCGCGCGGGCGTGAGGCATAGGACGCGGAGTAGGCGTAGCCCTGCGCCTCCTTGCGATAGCTGACATTGAGCGGCGAGCGTGCCGGGTGGCAGAGCGTGCGTGGGGGCAGCTCGCGCTGGTCTTCCGCGAGGTGTGGCAGGTTGATGTTCCAAAACGTTTTTTGCGGGTGCTCCTGCGCGTGCGTCTCCCGCACGATCTCAGCCATCCACGCAGCGGTGCGCTGCCAGTCCACTTTGAGCTCCCGTATCATGTAGTGGGACAGCGCCATGGAGCGGATGCCGTGGTAGGCAGCCTCACGCGCGGCCGCCACGGTGCCGGAGATGACGATGTCCTGCCCCATGTTGCCGCCGGCATTCACGCCGGAAAGCACGAGATCCGGCTTCACGTCCAGTGCAAACAAGGCCAGCCGCACACAGTCGGCGGGCGTGCCGTGCACGGCATGGCGGTTCTCGCCGCGTGACTCCACCTGCAGCGGCTGGTGTGTCGTCACCCGGTGCCCGCACTGGCTCTGCTCCGTGGCCGGAGCCACGATGGTATAGTTCCAGCCAAGCTGCTGCATCGCATTTTCCAAAGCCTGCAGTCCGGGGGCGGAGATGCCGTCGTCGTTGGTGAGGAGGACGTTCATCGTGTTATGCGAGATCGAGGATGACCTTGCCGCCGCGCGCACCTTCCTGGGCGCGTTTGATGGCGCGACCGAACTCTGCCAGAGGCACGATTTCATCGATGGCGGTGACGAGTTCGCCGGACTGGATGAGAGTGGCGAGAGG
This sequence comes from Prosthecobacter fluviatilis, assembly GCF_042655725.1. GTDB lineage: Bacteria > Verrucomicrobiota > Verrucomicrobiia > Verrucomicrobiales > Verrucomicrobiaceae > Prosthecobacter > Prosthecobacter fluviatilis. The sequence goes on along the minus strand of NZ_JBHSMQ010000008.1, from coordinate 51,173 downwards.
TTCGAGCACCTCATAGAGCTCCGGCGTGCTCGCCTTCTCAAACCATTTGGTGATCCACAGCCCGTGAAGCTGGAGGTTTTTGAAGATGAGGAATTTGTTTGGCACCTTCATGCTGCGGCGGCTCATGGCCCCGTAGGTGACGAGGATGCCCTCGGGACTCAGAAGATCCATCAGATGAATCGCGCTGTCGCCGCCCACGGCATTGGTGGCCAGCATCACGGGTTCGGAGCCCACGATCTTCTTTGCCTCCGCCACTCCCTCGTCGGTGTCCAGCAGCACGGCATCTGCGCCCAGCGATTTCAATTCATCGAAAAGCTCGGCACGGCGGACGAAGTTGATAGTGCGCAGGCCGAAGTGCTTCGCGAGCTGGATGAAGGCGCGGCCGACGCCTGAATTGGCCGCGTTTTGTGCCACCCATGCGCCCTTGGGCAGGTCGGTGTAGTGCTTGAGCAGTGCCCAGGCGGTGACCGGATTGATGCGCAGCATGCTGGCCTGCACCTGGTCGATCTGCGGCGGCAGCTTGGCAAAGTGGTGCTCCGGCGCGGTGAGATGCTGCGTCCAGCAGCCCGTGCCTAGCAGCGGAATGACGACATCTCCTTTTTCCAGCGAGGTGACTTTGTCTCCCACCGCCTCCACCTCGCCACAGCCCTCGTGCCCCGGAATGCTGGGCGGATGCGCCGGGCGGCCATAGGTGCCCTCGATGAAATTCAGGTCCGCCGGATTCACCGGCGCATACCTCATCCGCACCCGCACCTCATGCCCCGTCGGCGGCGTGAGCTCACGTTCCTGAAGCTGCAAAACCTCGGCAGGATTTCCGGTGCGGTCGAATTGGAGGAAGTGGGACATGGTATGCGAGATTACGTGGGGGAAGAGGATTGGGGCGTTTGCTTCTTCACAGTGAAGCGGAGTGGAGATGTGGCAAATACAGGAGCGAGGAAGAATAAGCCCAAAGGCACAGGACTGGACATTTTGATGTCAAGAATTAGCATCTTGAGATTCATCCAACGCTGCGGGGTAATATGTAGATAAGTAGCCGTTTATCTGGTTGTTGTCGGCTTTCCAATTAGGTCCACGAGTTTGTCTCATTAAACACAGGCCTAGGAGTTCCAATGGAGATGGAGCAGAGAATAAGAAGGCGTCGCTTGTGGCGACCCACATTTCAGTGCCGTTTTCTAGAAAGCGTCGATCAATGGCGAACCCCAATTCCTGCAAGGCGAGATATGCAGGCACCTCGACATTTCCTGCCGCTGTTATGCTTTCCAGGCTCATTGGTTTACTTCGCTCGAATCCCAATCTCCTCCACCGGGATCTTCTTGAAGCCGAGCTTGAACGCTGGTGACTCAGGCTTCAGACGGAAGTCATCCTTCTCCCAGTCCTCAAACAGCGGGTCTGCCACGAGGCTGTGTTTGTCCCATCCGGCGTTCTGCCAGGCGGACCATTCGTCCAGGGGCTCGGCTTCGAAGATGCGGACGTCGTCGATGAAGACCTGGCCTTGGGGCTCGTGGCAATCCACGCGCAGCCAGAAGGCGGTCATCCAGGGTTTCCAGCCGGTTTCGTTTTCGCGCAGCATGCGGCCGGTGGCTTCGACTTCCTTCCATTCATTCGTGGCGGTGATGCTGGTGCTGCTGGTCTGCCAGTAGCCCTCTCCGTTTTTGAAGGAGGCGAGGGCGAGGCCGATCTTGGCGGTGGGCTCGGTGCTCTTCACGCGCAGCCGCACGCGGTAGGCTGCGCCGGGCTTGATGGGCACATCAGGGCCGTGAAAGACGCTCTTGGGATTGGGCGGTGTGCCGAGGGCGCAGTCCACGCGTAGCGCACCATCGGCCACGACGAGTTGCACGTCCTTGTTTGGTTTGTGATTGAAGCCCCAGCCCTTGGGTGTTTTGCCGGGCTCGGTGCTGTCAAAGGTCTCCGTGACCAGCGGCGCGCCTTTGTCCGGCCCCACCTGGTTGATGCCGGTGACGATGGGGTTTCCACCATTCCACGCGAGGTTGTAGTCGAGAGTGTTGTACTTCGGCGAGGCATTGCGGATGTCGCCATACTTCACGCCGGGGGTGTTGCTGAACATGATGTTATGCTGAAAGCTGTTGCCGCTCATCATGGTGCCGTCTTCGCGGATGGCGTCCTTCGGGTGCAGGTCCATGTTGCGCATGTGCTTCCAGGCGGGCTGGCCGATCACGGATTCGTAGCCCTTGATCATCGTTTCGATGTGGCCGGTGTAGAAGCGCTGGTCCTTGGTCCAGCCGTGGAGGTCAAACTGGAACTTGCCGCCGAGGGCGAAGATGTTGTTTTCCACGATGCAGTCGCGCGAGTTGTGCATGTGGATGGGCGTGTGGGCCACGCGATAGACGATGTTGCCGATGATGTCGATGCCGCCGCTGTTGTCGTCCGGGTAGAGGCCAAAGGTGAACCACGGGTGCTTGAGCCCGCCGGACTCCTGGCCGCAGCCGATGACGTCGTGGATCAAATTGTAGCGCCATTTGCTGCCGCGGCTGCTGATCCAATCCCGCCCGCCGGTGTAGATGGCGCCGCCGTCCTGGGTTTCGAGGCAGAGGTGGTGCAGGTGGTTGTACTCCACCACGAGATTGTTGCCGCTCATCTGCACGCCCATGCGCGGGCCGTCGTGGATGTGGTTGTGCGTGGCGGTGTTGTCCACGCCGTAGAGGGAAATGCCGCAGGCGTTTTTATTGAAGACGCCCATGTGGTGGATGTGATTGTCCGCCGCCACGTGGCCGGGGCCGGTGAGTGTCTTGCGGTCGCCGCCGCTCAGGCTGATGCCGTTGCTGCCGGTGTGGCTGATCTCACAGTGCGACACGCGCACGTTTTTGCCATCGCTCACGCCCACGCCGCTGCCGTTGAAAGCGCCCACCTGCGTGATCACGCAGCGCTCCACCACGCAGTCCTCCGCGCGCTCAAAGATGATGGCGCTGCCGTGGCAGCCGGTGAGTGTGAGGCCTCGGATGGCGATGTTTTTCGCCCCGGCCTTCACTTTGAAAAAGCTCTCCAGCACCGGCAGGCGTACATCGGAAACATCCTTGCCTGCGGGCGGCATGAAGTAGAGGCTGCCTTCGCGCTTATCGTAGTACCACTCGCCGGGCGCATCCAGTTCTTCGAGGGCGTTTTGGAAGTGGTAGCGGTTGTGTGGGTGCAGGTCGTAGCTGCAGTCCTTTTTCAGCGTGAGCTTGCGTGTCTGCGGATCCAGCGAGGCCACCGGCTCGACGAAATTCCACCAGCCGTATTGCGCGAAGATGTCGAGCTCCACGTCCTCAGGGTGCGCCCACTTGCGCACGTCCTCGGGCTTCACATACAGGGTGCGTTTCCACAGGTGCCCCTCTGGTGCGCCTGCGGGGGGAAACTCCGCCACAAAGGCCCAGCCGCCGTAGAGAGGGTCCGCAGCATCGAAGTTCGGGTGGCGCGCCAGGATCTGCCGCTCGCCGTTGCAGAGGAGCTGCTTTGGGATGAAGCCTTTCGGCACCAGCTTGGAGACATCTGCCTTGAAAATATTGCCTGCGGCGGGCCCCCAGGTGGTGACGAGCGGCGCGCCGATGAGCGTGCTCTTGCTGCCCGTGATGGTCAGGTTGGAATCCTGCGCCTCCAACTGCACCGGCTGCGTCAGCTCCGTCGTGCCCGCAGGCAGCAGGATCGTCGCGGGTGAGCTGTCACCTGCTTTGCGCGCGGCGCGAACCTGCTCCAGCGCCTGGGAAAGCGAGAGGGCAGGGGACACGCGCACCTCCAGGGCCTGGGCGGTGGTCAGTGTGGCGGCGGCAGCGAGAAGCAGGAAACGGGTCGGAAACATGGTGGTGCCAAGCGATACGCCGCATGCGCACGAGGGCAAATGGCCGTTGAACCGTTTCCCGGGTTCAACTTGAAACTTTAAACCTGAAACTTGCAACCTTTGTGTCCCCCCTTGCCACGCGCCCCCATCTCGCTAGGCTCCGCGCTCCTTTTCCCTGACCATGAGCGCCCCTGACACTGCCAAGAACTACAAAGACACCGTCCTCCTGCCGAAGACCGACTTCCCTATGAAGGCGGATCTCGTCACGCGGGAGCCGCAGCGCCTGGCCAAATGGCAGGAAGGAAAGCTCTACCAGCGCATCGTGGCGCAGTCCAAAGGCCGCCCCACCTACATCCTGCACGACGGCCCCCCCTTTGCGAATGGCGACGTGCACATGGGCACCGCGCTGAACAAAATCCTCAAGGACCTCATCGTGAAGTCCAAGAACATGGCCGGGTTCCACGTGCCCTTTGTGCCCGGCTGGGACTGCCACGGCCTGCCCATCGAGTTCAAAGTGGTGAAATCCGCCGCCGGTCTCACTCCCGTGGAGGTGCGCCAGCGCTCCGAGGCCGAGGCCCGCAAGTACATCGACATCCAGCGCAACAGCTTCAAGCGCCTCGGCGTTTTTGGCGACTGGGACAATCCCTACCTCACGCTCAATCCGGACTATGAGGCCGGCATCCTGCGCACCTTTGGCAAGGCCGTGGAGCAGGGCCTTGTGTACCGCATGAAGCGCCCTGTGCTCTGGAGCTACGGCGCACAAACCGCCTTGGCCGAAGCCGAGGTGGAGTACAAGGAAAAGACCTCTCCGGCGGTGTATGTGAAGTTTGCCCTCGTCAATCCGCCTCCTGGCTGCGACGGTGCATCCCTCGTCATCTGGACCACCACACCCTGGACGCTCCCGGCCAACCTCGCCATCGCGCTGCATCCCACCTTTGACTACGTCAGCGGCACCTTCGCGCATGCGGATGGCCGTGTGGAAAAGCTCGTCATCGCCAAGTCGCGCGTGGAGGCCTTCGGTGCTGCCACCGGCTTCAAGCTGAACACCGAGCACGCCAATGAAGAGCTCAAAGGCACCGCGCTCAATGGCTGCGAGGCCCAGCACCCCTTCCTGCCGCGCACGTCGAAGGTCATCAACACCCTCTTCGTCACCGACGACACCGGCACCGGTGCCGTGCACATCGCCCCCGGCCATGGTGCGGACGACTACCACGCCGGACGCGAGCACGGGCTGGAGATCCTTTCTCCTGTGGACGGCGACGGCAAATACACAGCCGAGTGCGGCCTGCCCGACTTTGTGGGCAAGCACGTCTTCCAGAGCAATGAGGGAATTATCGAAATCCTCACCGCCAAGGGCGCGATCCTCGGCAACGAAAAATACGTGCATCAGTACCCGCACTGCTGGCGCTCCAAGACCCCCATCATCTTCCGCGCGGTGGAGCAGTTCTTCATCAAGGTGGACGACATTCGCGCCAAGGCTCTTTACGAGATCGACAAAGTCCACTGGCTGCCCGCCTGGGGACGCAACCGCATCTACGGCACGGTGGAGAGCCGCCCGGACTGGTGCATCAGCCGCCAGCGCACCTGGGGCGTGCCGCTTCCCGTCTTCTACTCCGCCAGTGGCGAGATCATCATGGACCCCGAGATCATCAACAAGGTGTCCGTCATCATCGCCCTGCACGGCAGCAATCTCTGGTTTGAAAAAGACGACGCCTGGTGGGCGGAGGAGGTGGGCCTGCCCGCAGGCACCAAGCGTGGTAACGACACGCTCGACGTCTGGATCGACTCCGGCTGCTCCCACGTCTCCGTGCTGGACCAGCACCCCGAACTGCACGCCCCTGCAGACATGTACATCGAGGCCACCGACCAGCATCGCGGCTGGTTCCAGAGCAGCCTCATGATGAGCATCATCGCCCGTGGTCACGCGCCGTACAAGGCGGTGATCACCCACGGCTTCGTCGTGGACACCAGCGGCAAGAAGATCAGCAAGAGCGACCAGGGTAACGCTGGTAAAAACGCCAAGCCCATGACCGCCGACCACTACTACAACACCTACGGCGCCGACATGGTGCGCCTCTGGGTGGCCAGTGTGGACTACCAAAATGAGGTGCCTTTCTCCGAAGACCTCTTCAAGCAGAACGGCGAAAACTACCGCCGCATCCGCAACACCCTGCGCGTGCTGCTGGGCAACCTCAGCGGCGAAAACACCGCCGCCACAGCCGCTGCGCCCGCCTACACCCTCGTGGACAAATGGATCCTTGAGCGCCTGCACGCCGTGACCAAGGAATGCGTGGACGCCTACGCGCACTACGACTTCCGCAAAGTCTTCAGCACCATCAACAACTTCATCACCGGAGACCTCAGCTCCCTCTACATCGACATCACCAAGGACCGCATGTACTGCGACGCCGCCAGCAGCCCGCGCCGCATCGCCACGCAGGCCGCCATCCGCGAGATCACCGAGACCCTCTGCCGCCTGCTGGCCCCCATCCTGGCCTTTACCGCAGACGAAGCCTGGGAGCACCTCGGCCATACCGACAGCGTGCACCTGCAGTCCTTCCCGCAGCCCAATCCCGCCTTCCCCGGCAGCGATGCCACCCTCGCGGTGAACGAGCTGCTCAAAGTCCGTGGCGTCATTCAGCAGGCCATCGAAAAAGCCCGCCAGGAAAAGAAGATCGGCTCCAACCTTGAAGCCACCGTCGCCCTCACCCTGCCAGCCGAAGGCTTCGACCACCCCGTCTTCAATGACCCCGCCACCCTCCACGAATTCCTCATCCTCAGCGAACTCAAGATCACCCGCGGCGGCGATCTCGCAGCCGCTGTGCAGGAATCCTCCCACTGCAAATGCGGCCGCTGCTGGAAGTATCTCCCTGACGTGGGAGCGAATGCCGAACACCCGACGCTGTGCGGAAGGTGTGTGGAAGCGGTGGGGTGATATATTAATATTTTAGCATTATACGTCTAATTTTTTTCAGAGGCCGAATGCTAACTTAACTATATCATAGACGAACCCACCGAGCACTGGAAGAACAATCATGGCTGATATTAGCTCCCACTTTTTTCGTTCGTAAATATGCTTGAGTAAGTGACGTGGTCCGAGATTCAGCTCTACACTGGGCCATAAGCTTTTGAGTTGATCCAACAATATGGCGGCAGGCACTATGCCTGTTATCCAGATGGTCGCGATCAGCATCGTGATTCTCCCCGGGGTCCAAGAAGCATCTGCTACTTTAGCTGCTGAAACAGTCGCTCCTTCGAGGGATTTTGTGAGCCAATAAAATTTCGTGAAAATTATGTAGCCAAACGGCGGGGCTAATACTTGAATAAGCCAAAACCTCTTCTTGCTAATCCAAGTAAACTGCGAAGGTGTGTGTTTGAGCCAGTCAGAAAGTTGGGTGTATGTGCTGTTCACCCAATTTTCATCTTCACCAGTGATGCTAATAGCTGTTGTTTTGTAGCCGGCTTCGCCGTGATTTAAGGCTAGAGAAATGAAACGGGAACCTGACTTGAGCTGCGATTGGATTGTAAGGCTCAATCCCTGCACAGGTTTATCAAAGTAATCTGTGAATTTTCGAGGGCTTTCATCAAAACGAACTTCTGAGCCGCCATAATAGCTTATTTCGCAACTAAAGCGATGTTCCCATTTGTTTTCACGGCGGGTGGGGCGCTGTTCGAGGCAAATCTCGATAAGGTCTACGACAGACTTTTCGTCGATAACGACATCTGTAATAACAATTCGGCGTGAAAACTCCATTTTTTATGCTTTTCGTTAGGGACGTAATGTCAAGTAAGGGTAGCGACGTTAGAGAAAATGTGCCGATATTTAACCCGTTTTCAACGAGCCTGCTAACCTTCACAAATTTCTCATTCCCAGTGACTTCAAAATCACACTCGCGACCGCGACCTTTCCATCGCCGTCCATGAGGCATCTTGCTGCAAATGGGACCGGTGCTGGAAATATCTGCCGGATGTGGGAGTCAGCGTCGAGTGCCCGGCGATCTGGGGCGGTGTGTGAAGGCGGTAGATTGAGATATTTGGATCAACCTTATGCATCTAAGAGGCGGCCTGATTATACAATGTATATCTATATGAAATGTGGCAAAAGTAAGTTTTAAAAACCTTCTTTATCATCGTCTTCTTCGGATGCTATGATATGTACATCGGTTGCCTGTAACTCATGGACTTTTTGCGATTTAGCTCCCAATGGAAAAATTGGCCTCCCGATAAATTCCAAAATGTCTGACCGTGATTTATCAAATCTTACCTTTTCGAAAATTTCCGTGTCGACGTGAACTTTAACAACGCCTCCTCCAGCTCGCCGAATTTCTATCACCCCAGAGGCTGGTATCATCTTGAGGAGTTTCCCTCGAATTATTTCTTTCGGTCCCAAGAAATGCTCTTTCGATAGCTTGTTAACGTAATTTTTCGTCGTTTCAGAAAATTGAACCCTCATATTTGGATCAATTCCGGGCGCTCCTATTTCAACGGTGCCAATGCCTCCAGCGGCATCTATCCTTCCGACGAAATTCACGACTTCAGCATGTATTGAGCCAATGTAATATCTCTTGTCATCGTCTGGTTCCTTCTTTAAACGCTGCATGATATCCTGAACATAATATCCCATTAGTCCTGACATTAATTGCTCTCCCACGAACTTTAGGATCTGTACAGTAGACGGGTCGGATAAAATGGGAATTAAGCCATAACCATCAGAAGCTTTTTTCCGTTGTCCTATTTGCAGTGCAAGCATTTGACGCTCATCCCAATTGGGAAAAGCTCCCTTGTCCAAGCGACTTCGGGTTAAAAGAAAGGTTTTATTAACTATTCTTTGAAAAGCTACGAACGTTAATCCCAAATCATAAATACTAACACCTCGGACATCCATTTCTCGTCCCATAAAACGAAGGGTGAAGAGGCTGTCTTCAAAAGTGTTTTTGCTGGGATGGTTGCGCATAAACGTAGGGGGGTGGATTTGTACGTCTCAATTTATTAATTTGCAGGAAAACCTGAGTCTCTTACAAGGGAAATCGCATTTTGTCTCATCAAAGTGCTCGCTCGTGTGAACTGGCAATGCTGCCTATTGTTTGAATGCCGCAATCCTAGTGCTGACTGTCATTCAAATAAACGTCAGTCGCTTTTACTTCGTTTTGAAGCGCGCAGAGGTAAAAGTGGAGCTCCAGGCTTAACCAATTCTTTCCCTATCCATTTACCAACTCATCGACGCGCATTCTGCTCGACCACCTGCCATTCGCTCTCCACATTCGCGGCCCTGATATGCCTACTGTTACCCGCGACATCTATCTCGGCACCGACTCCGGGGCCACCACTTCCAAGACCGGCGGCGTGTTCGCCAATGGCGAGCCTGTCTCCACGCATCTGCGCCAGAGCTCGACGAATTCCCAGGCGGGCACCGCTGCCGTGGTGGCGGGTTGGGTGGAGGGAGCTGAAGGCTTTCTGAAGGACAACGGCCTCTCCTGGGACCGCGTGGCGGCTGCGGGGCTGGCGCTGCCAGGGCCTTATCAGCGCTACGGTGTGCTGGAGAAATCCTCCAACCTGCCGGACAGCTTCATCGGCTGGAATTTCCACGCGGACTACTCCGCCGCCATCGCCAAGGCCGCAGGCCGCGAGATCCCGCTGTATGTGGGCAATGACGGTGACTTTGGCGGCGTGGGCGAGGCCGCCCGCGTGCGTGGCGCCACCAAATCCACCGTGCTCCTGCTGGCCCCCGGCTCCGGTCTGGGCGCGGCTTACATCGATGCCAATGGCCTGCCGCTGAGCGGCGATCATCTCGCAGGCATGGAGGGCGGACACATGCCCATCCCGCGTCACCTGCTGGGCCATGGTCTGGATGAGGTGCCTGCCTTCCGCTGCGGCTGCGGTCGTGACTGGGGCTGCATCGAGGCCTACTCCACCATCTCCGGCCTGTCGCAGTTCCTGGAGTTCTTTCTGCCCAAGTATCCTGATCACGAACTCGCCAAAAGCGACGAGACGCTGAGGAGCAAAGGCTTTTCCCTGCGCGGACGTGCGCAGAAGGGCGATGAGCTTGCGCTGAAGATCTTTGACATCCAGGCACGTGCCCTTGGCATCCATGTGGCCAATCTTTCGATGGCGCTGGACCCCGGCATCGTGGTGATCGGCGGTGGATTGGTGGACCCTGAGAGCACCACACCGGAATTCCGCGAGCGCTACCTCGGTGGCATCCGTGCCGCTGCTCTGCCCTACCTTTTCCCGAAACAGCGCGAAGAACTCCAGATCGTGCCCGCCACTTTGGGCGAGCTTTCCCAGTCCATCGGAGCCGCGCTCGTGGCGCTGTATTCCTCCAAGGAGGCCTGAGAGCACGGATGGCCACGGAGATTGAACGTAAATTCCTGCTCAAGCCCGGCCTGTGGCAGCCCACCGGTCCGGGCCGCCGCATGGCGCAGGGCTACCTCTCCCGCGATCCTGACCGCACCGTCCGCGTGCGTGTGGTGGGCGACGACGCCTTCATGACCGTGAAGAGCCGCCGCCGCGGCATCTCACGCACGGAGATCGAATTTGCCATCCCGTTGGAGCATGCGCGGGATCTGCTGCTGCTCTGCCACCAGCCGCTGATCGACAAAACGCGGTATGAAGTGCTGCATGATGGCATGCTGTGGGAGGTGGATGTTTTCCATGGAGCCAATGACGGGCTCATCGTGGCAGAGATCGAGCTGCCCAGTGAAGACACCGCCTTCGCGTTGCCTGAATGGATTGGCGAGGAAGTCAGCCACGACATGCGCTACACCAACTCCAATCTTTGCGCGGTGCCGTTTAGTGAGTGGTAAAGGAGCGCGGAATTTATTCCGCAGCAGGTCGTTCGCGCATGGCGGCTGTTGTTTCACCTGAAACGCCGCAGGCACGCTGATGCTCGGTTTTAAGGGAGCTGGTGTGAGGTTAAGAACGTGGGGCTCCGGCGGAGTGCTGCGGAAGAAATTCCGCGCTCCTGAGGGCTTATGTTTCTTCGCACACGTAGGTCCATGGCCATGCTTTCCAATCGGATACCAAACCTGCCTTCACGGGATTGTTGCGGATGTAACGGATCGTCCGGTCCTGATGATCGGGATCTCGCATGTAGGTGTCCCAGTAGTCTTTCTGCCAGAACGGTGAATGAAGCCCCCGTGAGGCATTGGCTGCGCGAGCCGTCGCTCCTTTCCATTGGTGCAGGATCTTTCGCATGGGGATGTCACTGACTTCAAACAGCACATGCACATGGTTTGGCATGATGGTCCATGCGAGGAGATGATAGCGGGTCCCATCGAACCGGTGCAGGGCATCTGCAACCATTTGTGCCAGGCGTTCGTCTCTCAGATGACATGAGCCATGGCCAAGGTCGAGCCAGTCCTCAAGCTGAATGCGACGTTCTCGGTCGTCTTCGATTTTCAGAAGCTTTTCCCACTCGTCTTGCAATGCAGCAGGAAAGCTGTCAGCCAGACGGAAAGTGACAAATTGAGTCAGTCCCGGCTCATCGCGATGGGGAAGGTAGCCACGCTCATGCCAGCCGTAGAACCCCTGGATCTTCTCCTCGCGCGTAAGTTTGGGTGATGTTTCACGCTGTTGCTCGATCACCCGCCTCATCTCAGGTCGAAACGGTACACCTGTGCGACGAGAGTGAGGTGCTTCGCTCATGGCACAAACAAACGAAAGCCACAGTGACGCGCAAATGGAATCGGAGCGCGGAATTCATTCCGCAGCAGGTTGTTCGGCATGGCGGGTGTTATTTCACATGAAACGCCGCAGGCACGCTGATGCTCGGTTTTAAGGGAGCTGGTGTGAGGTTAAGAACTTGGGGGTTCGGCGGAGTGCTGCGGACTAAAGTCCGCGCTCCAGTTGAGGCTTCGCCAGCAGCCCCTCGCGCCATGCGGTGGGGATCGCTTCAATGCCATGGGCGGCGCCGAGGAGCATGCCGAGTGCGAGGGCGCGGGCGCAGTTGTCGCCGCCGGCCATGGCGTTTTCGATGGTGGCCTGTGCAAAATCGTTGCCATGATGGCGCAGCAGCCAGAGCACGGCGGGCAGGGCCTGCGGGATGGGGCAGGCGCGGCCGAGCTGGCCGATGGCGTCGGCGCCCGTGGCTGAGTCTGCGGCTTTCAGCGCCCATGCGGGAGCTGTTTCAGAAATGACGTCCTGCAGCTCACCACCATGCAGCAGGCGGTGCGTGGCACGGGCGAGAAACTCAGCGCATTCGATCGTCTCCGGCGGGCGGTGCGTGATCACCGTCTGCTCGATGGCGGCGGCCACGGCATCAGACTCGGGCTTGTCGGCGAAGAAGGCCATCAGGGGTGCGATGCGCGCCGGGCCGGCAAGTTCATCGGATGCCGCACCACTCGTGGCCGCCGTGGCTCCGGCCTGGAGATTGGCCAGCGTGGCTTTGGTGGCCTTGTCCACGTAGTCGTTGTAGCTCGGCCACATGGCCTGCCAGTCGGTGAGGAAGGCGGCGGCATCCCAGTGCTTTTCGCGTTGGAGGAAAGTCAGCAGCCGCAGCGCCTGATCTCCCGCATGGCCCTGCTCACCGGCCTGCTTGTGCGGATGGTAGGAGCTGGCACCCGGAGCCATGTAACCCGTCACCCGGCCATGCCGTTGCACGATGAGGCTTGGGTCATAAATCCAGTGCACTCCGAGCGAGACGGATTCCGCGATGAAGCTGCCCTGCAGCATGCCGGCGAGACGGGAGGAAAAGTCAGGAGTCATGATGAGCCCACTAGCGTTTGAAACGCGGGCTGGCAAGAGCCGGTCCCGCTCCCGATCCTCCATGCAGGCAAAACCCTGTTGGAAAGTGTCTTTACATTGGCTAGAACTGCATCGCATGAAGGCGCTCCTCTTTCCCCTTGGTCTGCTAGGCCTTATCGCCCTGGGCAGGCTTCTCAGCCTGGCCGAGGCCGAACCTCCTGCCGCATCCACATCTCCCTTCGCAGGCGGCAGATGGATCGATCTCACGCATGAGTTTGCCGCAGACACGCTCTACTGGCCCACGGCGCAACGCTTTCAGCTGGAGGTGGAGTCACGCGCCATGACGCCGAAGGGCTATTTCTACGCCGCCAACCGCTACCGTGCCTCCGAGCATGGCGGCACGCACATCGACGCGCCCATCCATTTTGCAGAGAAAGGAAAGACCGTGGATCAACTGCCGGTCGATCAACTCATGGGTCCGGCGGTGGTGGTGGATGTCTCGGCGCAGGCCGCTGCTGATGCGGATTATCAGGTGAACGTGGCAGATTTTGAGGCCTGGGAAAAAGCTCATGGCCTGCTGCCCCAAGGCATCATCGTCCTGCTGCGCACCGGCTATGCAAAACGCTGGCCAGACCCGAAGACCTACCTGGGCACCGAGCAGCGCGGCGCAGAGGCCGTGCCGCAGCTTCATTTCCCCGGCCTGCATCCAGATGCTGCACGCTGGCTGGTGGCGCAGCGCAGCATCAAGGCCATCGGCCTCGACACCGCCAGCATTGATCGCGGTCAGTCCTCGCTGTTTGAAAGTCACCGTATCCTGCTGGAGCAAAACATCCCCGCCTTTGAAAACGTGGGAGACATGAGCCTGCTCCCCGCCACAGGTGCTCACATCATCGCGCTGCCCATGAAGATCAAAGAAGGCAGCGGCGGCCCCCTGCGCATTGTCGCGTGGGTGCCGGGCGCTCTGTAATCCATATATCAATCCCCCATGACTCTCCGCGAACCCGAAACCATCGAGCTCTCCACCCCCACCGGCCCCATGCGTGCGCTGGTGCTGCGTCCCGCAGGCGAGGGCCGCTTTCCTGGGCTGCTGTTCCATTCTGAAATTTTCCAAAACACCGGCCCCATCTGCCGCACCGCCGCCTTCCTGGCCGGGCATGGCTTCATCGTGGTGCTGCCGGAGATCTACCACGAGTACCTGCCTGCGGGCACTGTGCTGGTCTACGATCAGGCGGGCTCCGACGTGGGCAACAAGCTCAAGATTGAAAAGCCGGTGGCGGCGTATGATTCGGACAATCGTGCGGTGCTGGACTACCTGAAAGAGCACCCAGATTGCACGGGCAGGCTGGGCTCCTTTGGTCCCTGCATCGGCGGGCATCTGACCTACCGTGCAGCTTTGCAGCCGGATGTGTCGGCATCCGTGTGCTTTTACCCCACCGATCTTCACAAACGCAGCCTCGGCGCTGGCATGAACGACGACTCTCTGGCCCGTGCCGCCGACATCAAGGGGGAGATGATGCTCGTCTTTGGCCGCCAGGATCCGCATGTGCCCGCCGAAGGCCGTGCCATGATCTACCAGACGCTCACAGCGGCAGGCGTGAAATTCACCTGGCATGAATTCAATGCCGCCCATGCCTTCCTGCGCGATGAAGGGCTGCGCTACGACCCCGAGCTGGCCCGTCAGGCGCTGGGCATGACGGTGGACTTCCTCCGCCGCTGCCTGGTCTCGTAGCTTGCACCGGGCCTGTGCTAGGGGTTGGCGGCCTTCGCTTTTGCCCCCTGCATTTCCAGGTGATGCAGGCTCGTGTTTTTGCGCAGCTTTTGCACAAAGGTTTCGCCGGTGGTGTTGATGTAGCGCTTCCACACGTAGCAGAGGTCATACAGCAGCACTCCGAGCCACCAGACATACATGAAGGTCACGGAGCCGAGCACGGCGGTGAGCAGCGAGGCATTGGGATCTTTGACCTGAAACAGGGAGGCTATGCCCACGGCTGCTCCTCCTATGATCATCTGCCAGCGCAGCGCCCACAGCGGAGAGCGCCCGGTGCTGCGGTTCCAGCAATCAATGATCAGGCCAAGGGCCACCAGCAGGAAGGAAGGCAGCGCGATGTGGAGCGCCAGCATCAGCAAAGACGGGGGCTTTTCTGCAGCCTTGGCAAGCCAGAAGAGAAGATCCACCGTGCCAAAGTAGTAGAGCATGGGCCAGAAAGTCTTGCTCATACGCCAGCCGCCGATGACTCCCGCCCGGCTCCAGAAGGTGGTGCCGGAAAGCACGAGGCCGCAGGCTGCCATGCCCTGCCAGCTCCGCAGCCAGGTGACCATGTGGGACACGTTTTCGGGGGTGTCTGTCAGCAGATCCAGCACTTTCTGCATCTGCTCTTTCTCCATGGAATGATGCAAAACAACGATGGCCGCCACATGGATGGCCACCACGATGACAAAGGGAATGACGGGGCTCAGCTTGCCCCACTTGGTGTCGCCTGGCTTTGTGATGTCTGCCACGGGATCAATTGCATGATCGTAGATGTGCCGGAACAGGTTGGGGTCATTGAAGTATGCAATGTGCGCCATGCCTGCGAGCGGATAGCGGCGGAAGCCGTAGTCGTCTTCGCTTTTGAACGCAAAATTTTCGCATCCCCACAGCGCCAGCTTCTCCCGCACCGTATCGAGGTCATAGCCCACCGGGTCCGCGTAGTCGTAGTAGTTCCGCCAGCGGATTTTCTCCTGCACGCAGTACCAGTGGGAGCGGCGCTCCACGAGCAGTCTCTCCCGCTCTTCACCCGTCACGCTGCTCACCTCCTCCTCACCCTCTGCCAGCCAGCCCCACATCTCAGGCCAGAGAAAGAGATGCTTGTCGATGGGCGAGCCGAGCGTGGTCAGGCTGCGCACACGGTCCAGCCATTGGGGGGTCTCGGGGCTTTCTTTCACACGCGTGTTCATCGCCCGCAGCAGCGCGCGCAGCGTCAGCACAGTGCCCTCGCTATGGGCTACGAAATGGATCTCCTTGGCTTCGCTTATCCGCGCGAGGTAGTCGATGCGCTCACGGAACCTGCGGAGAATGCTCTCACGCACATGCACATAGTCCGCCACCTGCTGGACATCTCCCAGGTATTGGTTCAGCACACGGCCGAGGTCAAAGGTGAATGAGCCGGCTTTCTCCAGGGGAATGAGGACGCGATTGAGAATGTTGATCGTCTCAGCGACTTCCTCCACCACCGTTGCGCCCGTGGTTACATCACTGCCGGAATAGCTGCGCAGCAGGTCGTTTCTCTGCCGCAGTCGATCCACCACGCTGCATGCCCACTGGGGGGATGGCTCCAGCCTGTGGGCATATTCGATCTCGCGCGGGATGTCCGCCCAGTAGATCTCCGCAAAGGCCATGTCCGACAGATCCTTGAGTTTTTCCGCATGCTCTGCGGCTGGCGCAAAGCTGATCATGTCATCCTCGACAGGGTTCTTCGTATCCTTTCCCTCCCACAGTCCCTGCGGCAGGTGGATGGCCTGGGTGCCGATTTTGGTTTTGTCCGCAAAGACCTGCGCAAACAAGCCCGCCACACAGCGCACCATGTCGTTGCGGCTTTGGTCTCCCATCCCGTGCACCGCGATCACGAGCTTTTTGCACTGCCGCGCTCCGGTGCGTTGATAAACTTTGGGAAAAGAGGATGCAACGCTCATGGCGTGCTTTTATGTAATCTGCGGCCGGGTTTCCAGTTCTTTTGTATTTAGTTTAAGTTTTTTGCTTGGGAGATGTGCGGAGGGGTTCATTCCTCAGCCGCAGTCTCCGCCGCGATCAATGACGTCCGGCACAGCTTGGCATACATCCCATCCTGCGCGATCAGCTCATCGTGCGTGCCTTTCTCGATGATGCGGCCGTGCTCCAGCACGTAGATGCAGTCGGCGTTGCGGACGGTGCTCAGACGGTGGGCGATCACAAAGCTGGTACGGTTTGCCATGAGGTGCTCCAGCGCCTCCTGGATCTGCCGCTCCGTCTCCGTGTCCACGCTGGCGGTGGCCTCGTCCAGCAGGAGGATGGGCGGATTGCGCAGCAGGGCGCGGGCGATGCTGATGCGCTGCTTTTCCCCCACGCTGAGCTTCACGCCGCGCTCGCCCACATGGGTGTCCAGCAGGTCGGGCAGGCGTTTGACAAAGCCATCTGCATTCGCGCTCTGCAGCGCCTGCCAGAGCTGCTCGTCGGTGGCATCGCGGCGGCCGATGACGAGGTTCTCACGCACCGTTCCGTTAAAGAGAAAGCTTTCCTGGGTCACGTAGCCGATGTTTCGGCGCAGCCAGGCCTTGTTGAGTTCATGCACCGGTACACCGTCGATGGTGATCATGCCCTCATCGTATTCATAGAAGCGCGTCAGAAGGTTGATCAGCGTGGATTTACCCGCGCCCGTGGGGCCCACCAGCGCGATGGTCTGCCCCGGCAGCGCCTCCAGCGAGACGCCGTGCACTGTGGGCGTCTTGCCTGCATAGCTGAAGCCCACGTTTTCATAGCGCACCTGCCCCTTGATGCCCGCCATCTCGCGTCCGCCTACGGTGTCGGCCTCGGGCTCCGCATCCAGGATGTCAAACACACGCTCACCCGCAGCGCGGCCAGACTGAAGAATCTGGTTGAGCTGGTGCAGGCTCTCGATCGGGTCGTAGAAAAATTTCAGCAGCAGCAGGAAGGCAGTCAGGTCACCCGCCTGAATCTTGCCGCCCATCAGCTCCCGTGCGCCTACCCACAGTACAATGACCATGCCGATGCTGGTCAGAAAGTGCATGCCGGGGCGGTAGATGGCCCAGATCCGCATCACATGCAGCGTGGCGCTGCGCAGAGCGTCGCTGGCGCGGTTAAAGCGGTCGTGCTCCTCGCGCTCCATCGCGTAGGCCTTGATCTGGCGCATGCCTGACACGTTGTCCTGAAGCAGGCTGTTCATCGCGCTGCTGGCCTTGCGCACCTTGCGGTGGCGGTCGCGGGAAGTGCGTGTGTAGGTCAGCGCACCGGCCACCAGAAAGGGCAGGGGGATCAGCGCATACAGCGTCAGTTTCACATCTGCCTGCAGCATGAAGGCCCCCACCACGATGATCTGCAGCACCGACACGAGCCCCTGCTCGATGCCGTCGATCAGCACGCGCTCCACGCTGGGGATGTCCTCGGAGACCGTGGTCATGATGTCCCCGGAGGGGCGGTTGTCGAACCACCGCAGAGGCAGCGTCTGCAGACGCTGGTAGATGTCGCTGCGCAGGTCGTAGATCACCTTCTGCTCAAAGGTGTTGTTGAGCTGGATGCGCAGGGAGTTGAAGAGATGCTGGGCAAAGTAGGCCGCGAGAGCCCACAGAGCCAGCGGGGTGATGCGGTCCCACTGTTTTCCGGGCACCACCACATCCAGCACCTCCCGCGTGATGTGTGGAAAGACGATGACCATGAGCGTGCCTGTGATGGCGCAGGCGATCTGGGCAGAGCCCAGCCAGGGGTAACGACGCAGGTAGGAAAAGACGCGGAGGATGGTTTTCAATCGGGAGAGGATGGGAGCTTGATGCGGGCTGCTTAGCAGCTATCTAGCATACGACACACAGCAACAGTCATCTCCATGAAATACCATCTGGCACGCGGCGAAGAACAGCTAGGCACATTCAGCGATCTGGATGTGAGCGCCGGCCTGCGGGACGGCCGGTTCAAACGCACGGACCTTTGCTGGACGGAGGGCATGAAGGAATGGGAGACTCTGGGGGCTCACCTGCAGGAATTAAACCCTGAGGAAGCGGAGCCGCCTGGAACCGCCGAAACGCCCTCCATGACCGCCCTGCGTGCCGAAGTCAGGCACGATAAGGCAAGGCGTCTGGAGCTGGCGTCGCGTGGGCAGCGGTTCGTGGCCAAAATGATCGATTTCACCCTCATTTTTGTGCCTCTGTGGGTCGTTCTGACTCTGTTCTTTGATCCTGCCTTTGTGGAGGAGACCCAAAAACTGCAGAATGATCCGACGGCGATGATGAATGCCATGCAGCAACGTGCGGAAAAACTTCAGCAATCCGGCGGCATGAAGCTGCCGCTGGCCAGTCTGGTGTTTGATGCGGCGCTGATCATCAACGCTGTGCTGTTAACCCTGCGGGGGCAGACCATCGGCAAGCTATGCCTGGGCATTCAGGTGGTGCGCTGGCCTGAGGGAAGCAAGGCCGGTTTCATCAAGGCCCTGATGCTAAGGTCCGTCATCTTTTTTATTCTGATCTTTACCAGCTTTGCCTACTTTGGGGCCATGGGGCTGATGCTTCTGTTTGCGGACTCATTCATGATCTTCCGCAAGGATCAGCGCTGCCTGCATGATCTGGTGGCTGACACTCTGGTGGTCAAGCTGAACAGGTGATTACTGAACCAGGCCACCCGGCTTGCCGCTGTTCTGGTATTTGTTGATCTCCTGCATGCGTTCGCGCTGTGCAGGGGTCAGATCACGCATTTTGTCCCGGTAGCGATCCGTCACCCCGAGCACAAAGCAGGAAACGTCCACCACCAGAATGGCCATGGCCACAACGATGCCGTAGCGTTTGAGGGCTTCGTCGATGACCTTGTTCTTGTTGACTGAGAAGTGCTCCGATTTGGAGAACATGGACTGAAACAGCCGCCGCCAACCGCGTGGCTCGCGTGCAATGCTGAACGACCAGATGAAAAGGGCGGTCAGAATGACGCAGGCGATTTGGTAGTGGATGGGGATGTCACGCATGTCGTTATCGCCGGAAGATGGCTGGCTTCTCTGGGCTGCGATTTATAGGTGGCCCACGATATGTGTGCAAACGGCGATTTGTCACGGAGCAGCGAATTGATCCAAAGCCGGGCTGTCACCAGTCAAAACCATTTTCGCCTGGGCATTGGCCGCCAGGTGGTTCAGCATGTGATAGGCGTCTTCGGGGTCGATGCCCAGTTTTGCAGCCACTTCATCCGCCGTGCGTCCCGTGACAGTGAGCTCTGCGCGCACCTTGGCCAGCTGAGCAAGGAAATCTGTGGCGGCCTTCTTGCCGGCCTCGACACCGGGCTGGTGGTAGGCATTGATGTTCACCAAGCTGGCGTAGAAGCTGACGGCGCGCTCAAACAGGGCGATCAGCATGCCAAGATTGAAGGCATTGAGCTCTGAAATGTTCAGGGTGATGGACTCACGGCCCTTTTCCGCCAGGGCCTTGCGGGTACCACGCAGGAAGCCCTGGAGGTAGTCGCCCGTGGTGAAGCCCGGATCGACCTCAATGGAAGCGGTGTCGCGCGCTTTGCCCACCTCGATAAAGGTGACGAAGAAATTGTTCACGCCGTCACGGAGCTGCTGCACATAGGCATGCTGGTCGGTGCTGCCTTTGTTGCCATACACGGCGATGCCCTGATTCACCACCTTGCCATCCAGATCATGCTCCTTGCCCAGGCTTTCCATGACAAGCTGCTGGAGGTATTTGCTGAAAAGAACCAGCCTGTCCTTGTAGGGAAGAACGACCATGTCCTTGAGGCCCTGGCCTTTGCCTGCGTGGTGCCACATCAGCGCCAGCAGCATCGCGGCATTTTCGCTGGCGGGACGCTGGCGTGTTTCCACGTCCATGGCCGCTGCACCGGCCAGAAATTGCAGGACATCCACTCCCTGGAGAGCGGCGGCCAGCGTGCCCACGGCGCTCATCAGGCTCGTGCGTCCGCCCACCCAGTCCCACATGGGGAAGCGGGCCAGCCAGCCCTGTGCGGTGGAGTGCTTGTCCAGCTCACTGCCCGCACCTGTCACTGCGACGGCATGCTTGGCAAAATCCAGCCCTGCCGCTTTGTACGCTGCCTCGGCTTCCAGCATGCCGTTGCGTGTTTCCTTGGTGCCGCCGGATTTTGAGATCACGAGAGTGATGGTCGTGGCCAGCTCATCGCCGATCTGGGCCACCACGCGATCGATGCCGTCCGGGTCTGTGTTGTCGAGGAAGGAAATGCTCAGCGGCGGGTTGGCCGGGGTGATCGCATTTGCGACAAGCTGAGGACCAAGTGCCGAGCCGCCGATGCCGACGACGAGCACGCGGGTGAACTTTTTGCCATTCGCGGCGGTCACGGTGCCGGCATGAATGTCTGCGGCGAATTTCAGGGTGGCAGCCAGCGTTTCGCTGATCTCCTGCTGCAGCGCATCGTTCGGGGCCAGACGGGCGTTGCGCAGCCAGTAGTGGCCGACCATGCGCTGCTCGTCAGGATTGGCAATCGCTCCTGCCTCCAGCTCGGTCATCGCCTTGTAAGCGGACTCGATGCGACCTGCCATCTTGCTGAACAGATCATCCTCGAAAGCCATGCGGCTGATGTCGATGGAAAATCCAAGGTTCGAGTAGCGGACAAAGTATTTCTGAAAGCGGTCCCAGTGGCTCATAAGTGGTGTTAAGGAGCATGCGCGATGCCACGGTGCAACCTCTTTGCGCCATTGACGCAAAGAGCACCCTGCGGCATCCTCACGCACCATGAAAGCCGCCCTTTTTGCGCTCGCCATTCTTCTCTCCGCCATGACCACCCTCGCCACTGCTGCAGACGCCCCCTACCGCCACGTCGTGTTCTTCAAGTTCAAGGACAGCGCCACACCTGCAGAGGTTCAGGGGATTGAAAATGCCTTCATCGAGCTGGCCAAGAAAGTGAACACCGTGACTGCCTTTGAATGGGGCACCAACGTGAGCCCCGAAGGCCTCAATGATGGCTTCACCCACTGCTTCCTCGTCACCTTCAAGGACAAGGCCGGCCTGGACGTCTATCTTCCCCACCCGGAGCATGCAGCCTTTGTCTCCAAGCTCAAGCCGCTGCTGGACAAAGTCTGTGTGGTGGACTTTGTGGCGAAGTGAAGCTTGCTAGCCGCACACTGCGCAGTCGCCCCGTTTTGGAAGACGAACTTTGCGGAACTGAAGCGTGGAGAGATCCATGGACAGCAGTTCACCGCAAAGTGTCGTACCGATGCCGGTGATGAGTTTGATCACCTCCATCGCCCCAATGCAGGCTGCTGTGCCTGAGACGGCGCCGAAGACGGGAAACTGGCGTTTCCAGCTGGGCGGCACTTCGGGTACATAGCAGGCGAGGCACCCGGATTTGCCGGGAACAAATGTCGTCACGCTGGCCTCCAGCGTGTGCATGGCGCACTCGACCATGGGTTTGCCTGCACGCATGGCGGCGGCGTTCAGCGCCAGCCGCTCCTGGAACAGCGGAGCTGCGTCCACCACAATGTCAGCCTGGGCCACCAGCGCCTCCGCGTTGCCCTCGGAGACGTTTTCCGCCTTGCCCACGATTTCACAGCGGGGATTGAGCTCCTGCAGCCGGCGCACGATGGAGTCCATGCGTGGTTTGCCGATGTGGTCGTGGGTTTGCAGAAGCTGGCGGTTCAAATCCGAAGGCTGCAAGTCACCCCCATGGGCGAGCACCAGCCTGCCCACGCCTGCAGCCGCGAGTTCCAGGGCCACCAGGCCTCCCAGACCACCAACACGGGAGATCAGCACCGAGGCTGCCTTGAGCTTTTGCTGGCCTTCCTCGCCGACTCCGGGCACCCACATCTGCCATTCGTAGATGGCACGTTCAGAGTCGGTTAGCATGGGGAGTTCAGGCATAGGAGCATGTGAGAACGAAGCGGCTGGATGTGTCGCGCAAAAATAATTTCATCTTTTTTCAAACACTCCGCGGCCACCCCATACTAACACGATTAACAGGATATGCGGGGTTTCAGCCCTCCATAGACTGGGTCTTGAGAGTGATTGGTTGTTGACTTAAACCCCCTGCCTAACCGCAGGTCCAAGTTGAGGTTGATCAAACCAGAGGCCGGGCGGAATCGGGAGCCGCCCGGCCTCAATTTTTTCGGCGCCGAGGCGGCTCACCTCAAATGGCGGCGGTCTGTGTGTGCTGAATCCAGGATGTTTCACCGCACCATTCGCGGGCTTTTGCCGCCAGTTCCGCAGCCTGGGTGGGGCTTTCCGTGATGGCAAACATGGTGCTGCCGGAGCCGGACATCAGAGCTACACGGACCTCGCTTTGCTCCAGCAGCCAGGTTTTCAGCGTGGGCAGCAGCAGGTGTTTCTCAAACACGGGCCGCTCCAGATCATTGGACATGGCTCCCCAGGGGCAGATCTGCGGGGCGTAGAGGATGCCGGGCATTTCCTTGGAGTCTGCCCAGCGCTTGTAGGCCCAGGGGGTGGGGATGGGGAAGGGGGGCTTGATCAGGACCAGCGGCAGCTGCCAGGGGAAATCCACTTCGGTGACCAGCTCTCCACGCCCTGCTCCGTCGGCGGCGGGACTGTCGAGAATGAAGCACGGGATGTCTGAACCGATCTGGGCCCCCAGCTCGATCAGCTGTTGCTGAGTCAGGGGCGAGCCCGCCAGTTCGTTGGCTCCCATGAGCACCGTGGCGGCATTGCTGCTGCCTCCGCCAAGGCCAGCGCCTGCAGGAATTTTTTTCTCCAGGTGAATGCGCCAGGATGACTTTGTGCCAGTGCTGTTTTCAAAGGCCCGCAGAGCCTTCATGGCCAGGTTGCTTTCATCCAGCGGCACTGTGGGGTCGGAGCAGGAGAGGGTCACATCCGAGCCCTTGCCCAGCAGCTCAATCTCGACCGTGTCTCCCAGGGCCAGACGGCACAGGCGGGTTTGAACCTCGTGAAAACCATCCGGCCGTTTGCCGAGAATGCGCAGCCAGAGGTTGATTTTGGCGGGTGAAAGAAATGTCATGGTCGTCAAACAGTGCGCCCGAGCAGCGCCAGCATGCGCCCTGTGCGGCCTTTCTCCATGCGGTAGGAATAAAAGCGGTGCAAATCCAAAGAGGTGCAGAGGCCGGTGTCGTGAATCTGCTCCGGCGGAACGCCTGCTTGCAGAGCCTGCTGGCGGATCTGCGCTGCGAAATCCACCTCATAGGCCGGAGGGCGTATGCAGGGGCTCAGCTGAATGCAGAGGTCCTCCGGACGCGTGCCGAAGTGCTGCTGCATTTTGTCGATTGCATGCGCAGTGATGCCCATTTCCGAGCCTTTTTTTCCTGAATGGACCACGCCAAAGGCTCCGCTGCGAGGATCGGCGAGATACACCGCGCAGCAGTCCGCCACGTAGATGCCGATCAGCAGGCCTGGGACATTGGAGATGAGGCCGTCGGTGCCGGGAATGGCTTCACTTGCAGGAGAGGTCAGCACCGCCACCTCACGGCCATGCACCTGCTCGGCGATGC
This sequence comes from Prosthecobacter fluviatilis, assembly GCF_042655725.1. GTDB lineage: Bacteria > Verrucomicrobiota > Verrucomicrobiia > Verrucomicrobiales > Verrucomicrobiaceae > Prosthecobacter > Prosthecobacter fluviatilis. The sequence goes on along the minus strand of NZ_JBHSMQ010000008.1, from coordinate 27,569 downwards.
ACAGGGCCGTGCTGCTGAAGCCGATTTCCTCAGCCTGGGAGCGGTGCCAGTCCCAGAGCCGGCTCACCACCACAGCGCGCTCTTCGTCCACATCGATGCTTGGATGGCGGAGTGTGAAGCGATGCTCAAAACCCGGCAGGGCTTCGAGGGCTGGAAAGGTCATCCACGGCGGGTCTTGATTCATCGTGAAGCTTTCTTGCCATGAAAAAAACAAAGGCGCACGGAGAAACCGGGCGCCTTTGCAAATTGTGGTGGGCGGGAACGCTTAGCGGGCCGTTGCGGTCGTGTCCAGCGCACGGTAGGAATTCATGAAGCTGTCGGCATCTGCGGAGGAGGTTTCGCTCATCGCGTCGGCGATCTGATTTTGCAGTTCGTCACGCAGGCGGCTGACCAGCTCGATGCCACGGGAGGTGATGCGGACGAGCACCTTGCGGCGGTCATCCACAGCGTGGGTGCGCTCCATGAGACCGAGCTTTTCCAGACGGTCCACGAGGCCGGTGGCGGCAGCTGTGGAGTGCCCCATTTTGCGGGCGATGTCCGTCATGGTCAGCTCCTTCGAGGTCGCGAGGTAGCCGAGCAGGAAGAACTGAGCAAAAGAGATGTTATCTCGGTTCAGCTCTCGGGAGAGATTAAGCAAAAACTCGCGCTGACTGAACAGGATGAAATCTGCCAGTTTGGCGTGGTCTTTGGCTGGGTTTTTGGTTCCGTTAATCATGGAGGGTGTCCTTAGAGCTATGGTTTCCGAGAAAATCTTGAATTATGACTAATGTAACAAGTTCTATTGGTAGGATCAAGGTAAAATCATAGAATCCATAAGTTTTTACTCAGTGGGGATAATAACTTCTTATTTGTGAGAGGTTAATGTACGCTTATTATTATCTATGAAAGGAAGTTTGGCAAACACTCTTTCAGTCTGCCATGCAGGTCAATGTCCTCAATTGGGGGCTATTGTAGAGAGCGCCCCTTGGTTTCCGGGGCAAACCAGACCAGCACCATGCCCAGCAGGTAAATGCAGGACAGTACGGAGAACGCGTGGGCTTCGGCGTGCAGACCTCCTGCATCGCCACCGAAGTACTTGGTGAGATTTCCCAGCTGCAGAGCTCCCACGGCGGCGATGAGGCGACCGAAGTTGAAACAGAAGCCCTGGCCCGTGGCACGTACGCTGGTGGGGAAGAGCTCGGGGAAGTAGAGCGGGAAGAAGCCGTAGAACGAGGCCGTGATGCCGCCCAGCAGGAAGGCGGTGATGATGAGGGACAGCGGTGTGGTGTCTCCGGTGAAGGGCTTGTTGAACTGGAAAAACGCCAGGGCCGAGGCGAGCGCTGTGGCGCAGAGCAAGGTGTAGGTGATGCGACGGCCGAGCTTGTCCGCGATGAAAGGCGTGATCAGGGTGACAAGAATGGCGCCCAGCGCGGTGGAGATGACGATGTAGTCGATGATTGGCAGCTTGGAGCCTTGAGGGGCCAGGCCTGACGCCCAGCGGGCAGCCTGCTGGGCGGAGCCCCAGGTGCCCAGGAGTGCCACGGCTGCCAGTCCGGCTCCGAGCAGCAGGTTGCTCATGATGGTGCTGCGCTCAGCAATCTGGGTGCTGCCTGCCGCGACGGAGCGCGCCATGTACTGGCGCATGGGGTGCAGGTACCCCCAGAGGGCGATGCCGAGCCCGACCAAGGTCACGCAGCCGGCGGCGAGGTTGCCCATGTCCGTCATGGGAGACCACACATAGATGATGCCGATGGCCGCCAGGCAGGCGATGAGAACTCCGATGAGATCCATGGTAGCCCAGTGCGAGGTGCTGCCGGACTTCTTTTCCTCCTCCCACTTGTGGGACTCAGGGACGAAGACGAGGATGAAGAAATTGATCAGCGCAGGCAGCGCGCTGCTCACGGCGATGAAGCGCCAGGCGCGGTTGTGCAGCAGGTATTCGGTGTTTTCAGGAGAAAGGCCCATCGCATGAATCCAGCCGGTGACGATTTCGAGGCTGGCATTGAGCTGCCAGCTGATGAGGCCGGTGAGGAGGAAGCCGATGTTGGAAGCTGCGCCGATCATTCCGGCGATCCAAGCGCGGTTTTTGCCGCCCCAGATTTCATTGACCAGCGCCACCCCAAGCGCCCACTCGCCGCCCATGCCAAGGGAGGCGATGAAGCGCAGGCCGGCGAAGTGCCAGGCCTCGGTCACGAAAGCGCACAGGCCGCTGAAGATGGCATAGGTGAAAATGGCCAGCGTCATGGCCTTCACTCGGCCCAGCTTGTCGCCCAGCCAGCCGAACAGCACGCCGCCGGTGGCAGCACCGACCAGGAAGACGGAAATGATGACGGTGAACCACTGCCCCTGCACAACGGCATTTGCCTTTGGCAGCAGGTCTTGCAGCGCCGGTTTGCCGATCAGCGGGAACAGACCCATTTCAAAACCGTCGAAGAGCCAGCCGAGAAAGGCTGCGATCAGGGCGGCCATGGCGCCATTGTTGGAAGATTTGGGCTGGGTCATGAGATAAGCGGATAAGGGAGTGAAAGGGGAGAGCTTGAACGTAGCGGGAAGCGAAGGGCAATCAAAAAAAACAGGCCGCTGGGTGGCAGCGGCCTGTTGAAGGGCAAGGTCAGGTCGGGGGTTATTCTTTGGCGACCCCATTGTTCCAGGCGGCGAACATCTCCTCCACCGTGGGGATTTCCAGCGGGCGCACGATGCGGAAGCCCAGCCAGGTGGCGTCGGTGAGGTACCAGATGCTCTTTGGCAGCTGTGGATCCTGTTGCTTCCAGAGCGGATCGGAGGCCTTGCGGGCGGCGCTGCGGAGCGCATCGGGATCGTCGTCATAGGTGCCGCCGCGGGCGACCTGCGGGTAGGGGGTCTTGGAGCGCACCCAGTCATTGCCCAGGATGGCGGTGCCCGGTGTCGTGGGGGTGTACTGGTCAAGGCACCATTCGCAGACGTTGCCGTAGATGTCGTGGAGGCCCCAGGGGTTGGGCTTTTTGAGGCCCACCTTGGCGTATTGGAAGTTCGGGGCGTTGTCGAAATACCAGGCGTAGTCTTTGAGCTGTGCCTTGTCGTCACCAAAGAAGTAGGCGGTCTTGGTGCCGGCACGGGCGGCGTACTCCCATTCGGCCTCGGTCGGCAGGCGGTAGAACTGCCCGGTCTGGGCGCTGAGCCACTGGCAGTACTTGTTGGCGGCGTGCTGAGTCATGCAGATGGCCGGGTAGCGGTCACGGCCCATGCCGAAGTCCATCGGCTGGTAGGGCGGCGTGGGCTGGGAGATGAGGTCTTCAGGCTTGTCGGTAGGCTTCCACACCTGGCGGGAGCCATCCTTGTTGCGACCGATGCTGGTGAGCTGGAAGGGCTCATACTCATCCCAGGTCACTTCATACTTGCCCATCCAGAAAGGCTTCATGGTCTTCTTCACCTGCGGGCCTTCGTCTTCGCCGCGGTCAGCCTCGCTCTCTGGGCTGCCCATGATGAATTCGCCGCTCTTGATCACGACCATGCTGAAGGGAACTCCGGTCTTCGGCACCTTGGAGTCGTAGGGCTTCATTTCGGCCTCTTTCTTCTCCTTGGAGGTCTGCACGATGAATGCGTGGATCTTCTTCACCAGCTCCATGTTGTCCGGGTTGGAGGTGGCCGGGCCTTTCTTCTCCTTGGCGGTCAGCTTGAGGTCGTCCGGCCAGGGGGCGCCTTGTTCGATCCAGAGCTTGAGGTAGTTGATGTCCTCCTTGCTCAACGGGCCGCCGCTTTTCTTCGGTGGCATGAGATCATCTTCGTCCGCCGCGAGGGTGGTGAGGTGGTAAATGGGGCTCTTCAGATCAAAGGGGGTGATGTTTGGCGCATTTTCACCTGTGCTGAAGGCTTCCTTCTTGGTGGTGATGATCCAGTCTCCCTTGGCCTTGTCGGCATTGTGGCAGGAGACGCAGTTCTGCTCCAGGATGGGCTGGATGTGCTTTTCAAACTTGATGCGCGGCGTCTGCTCCAGCACCACGCCGGCGGGCCATTCGGCACCTTGCTCGATCCAGGTCTTGATCACTTCGATCTGGGACTTCTCCAGCGAGCCTTCCTTCTTCGGCGGCATGGCCATGTCTTCATCGGCGGCAAGGAGCAGCGTGGTGTAGATGGCGCTCTTCTTCGGGTCTCCGGGGGTCAGGCCGGGGCCGTTTTCGTTGCCTTTCTTGATATCTTCCAGCGTGTGCATGCGGAAGTCGCCCTTGTCCTCTTTTTCACCGTGGCAGTGAGTGCAGGCACCTTCGAGAAGGGGCTTGATCTGCTTGTTGAAATCTACCTTCTCCGCAGCGCCAAGAAGCGCGGGAGTCAGGACCAGGGCAGAAAGGAGAGGTCGGGATAAAAACATGGGGCGGGGCGATAGCATAGGCTTGGGGGGTTGTCCAATACGAGCAAAAGCTGTGAAAATTGCGGGGGAGTCAGGCCGCGAAGGCCCTGCGACAAACCTCCATGATGCCCGCGCGGGTGGTGCAGCGGCGCATGGTGTTGAGAAAGCCTTCGGCGTCTGGCAGGCCCCAGGCGAAGAAATTGAGGTGCTTTTTGATGCGGTTTACCATGTCCAGCTCACGGGTGTTGGGTGTCGTCACACACTCGTAGAGCTCCTCCACATAGCGCATCCGGTCTTCCGGGGTGGGCTCAAAGACGGGCTGGCCTCGCACGTGCTGGCGGATCTGGTCAAACATCCATGGATTGCGGATGGCGCCGCGCCCGAGCATGAGGCCGCGCACGCCGGTCTGCTGTGTCACCTCGGCGGCATCCACATGGGAGTTGATGTTGCCATTGGCCAGCACGGGGCAGGGGAGATTGGCGGTGGCGGCGCCGATGAGATCATACCGGACCCCGTCGCGGTACATTTGCAGCACCGTGCGGCCATGGATGGTGAGAAGGTCCACGCCATGCTTGGCAAACAGCGGCACCAGGGCGTCGATAGTTTCGGTGTCATCAAAGCCCAGGCGCGTCTTCACCGTGAACTTGATGGATACCGCCTCGCGCAAGGCCCCGAGGATGCCCTCGATGCGCGGCACATCGCGCAGCAGCCCGCCGCCCGCGCACTTCTTATAAACCACCGGCGCAGGGCAGCCGAGGTTCAGGTCCACCGCCGCGATGTTGTAATGCTGCAGCTCCTTGGCGCTGCGCACCAGCGCCGGGATGTCGTTGCCGATCATCTGCGCGATGGCCGGCCTGCCCGTGGGATTATGAATGAGGGAGGCGAGGATCGGCTTGTCCAGGTGCGAGTCCGGGTGCACACGGAAGTACTCGGTATAATACACGTCCGCGCCGCCATAGCGCGCCATGAGCCGCCAAAACTCCAGGTCCGTGACATCCTGCATCGGGGCCAGTGCCAGCAAAGGCTCAGGCCGTGCCAGCAGGGTTTCCAGATGTTGGGTGGGAGTCACAGCAGCCTCTTAAACACGGATGCGCTGATGTTCACGGAAAAACAGCGACGGCGGCGGTCTTGCTCAAGCGCTGAAAAGCAGCAGTTGCGGACCGGGATCTTCATCGGCTTTCACCGGTTCATCTCCAGCCTGCGGCACAGGCGGTGCGATGGGGCGCAGGGTCTCGTCGCTTTTATTGCGCGCCTGATTCGCTGTGGTGGAGACGCGGTAGGCTTCCAGCAGCTCGCTCTCGTAGGGGCTGAAAAAACTGCGGAGATCATCGGGCTTCAGGCCAAGCTGGAGCCAGGAGAGTGCGGCCTCCTCTTCAAGGATCAGCGGACTGCGGTCGTGGAACTTCGCCATGTAACGCCCCGGCGGTGTGGTGACCACGCTCATGGAGGTGATGATGCGCCCGCTCTCAAAGTCTTCCGGGCAGGTGCTTTTCCAGACGTCCCAGACAGCGGCCAGCAGCACGGGCTCATCGTCTTTGCGGTGGATGAAGTAAGGGGTGGTACGGTCCGGCCACTCATGCCAGCCACGCACAGGGACGAGGCAGCGCTGGCTCAGGACTGGCCTACGGTAGGAGGCCAGGTCAAAGATGCTTTCACAGCGGGCGTTGAAGGTGTGGCCGAACTTCTTTGCGACCTCCTTCTTGCTCCCCTTGGCCCAGGACGGCACCAGGCCGAACCGCATGCGCTCCATCTCCACGCTGCCGCCCTGCATCGTGAGCACATCGGCGTAGTCCGTCGGGCAGATGTTGTTGACCGTTTCCGTTTCGGACTTCCGGTCTTCGTCCTTCTTTGGCTTTCGCCGCTCGATGCGCAGCTTCTTGCCGGCCAGGGAAAGCCCGCGCAGTTTGGCAAATTGATTGAGACGGCCGCACATGAGCCGACAGAAAAGCGCGCCGGGGCGGAGAGGCAAATCAGATTCGCCGTGTCACATGGCTGCGCGGTACAGCTCCACAAAGTCCGCCACGCTGGGCAGGCGTGGATTGAACTGCGCGGTCCACTGTTTGGCGGCCATTTCGGCGAGGTCCTGCAGGTGCTCCTCCTTCACGCCGTATTCGGCGATGTTGCGAGGCATTTTGGCCTCCCAGAGGAGTTCGCTCACACGGTCGGCGAGGTCGCCATCAAAGTAGCTTTTGTAGATGGCGGCGATCTCCGGGTCCTGGGAATTGAAGCGGATGACGTGCGGCATCATCACGCCCACGGCTTCGCCATGGACGACGTGAAACTTGGCGGTGAGGGGATTGGCGCAGGAGTGCGCGGCGCCGAGCATGCTGTTTTCAATGGCGATGCCTGCATAGGCTGCACCCAGTTGCATCATGCCGCGGGCTTCCAGGTCTTTCGGATCGCGCAGCACCCGGCTGAAGCCGCTGTGGCATAGGCGGAAGCCTTCACGGGAGTAGAGGGAGGAAAACGCATTCCGCTTGTTCGTGACGGCGGTTTCCAGCGTGTGCGTCAGCGCATCGATGCCGGTGCAAACGGTCACGCGATGCGGTTGGGAAATGGTGAGTTCGGAATCGAGAATGGCCACCTTGGCGGCAGCCTTGGGATCGCCGCACGCCATCTTCACATGCGTCTCGGCATCGGAGATGAGCGCAAAGCTCTGGCACTCGCTGCCCGTGCCTGAGGTGGTGGGGATGGCGATGAGCGGCAGCATGGGCTTGGTGGCCTTGCCCACGCCCCAGTAGTCGTGAATACGCCCACCGTTGGTGAGGATGAAGTTGCAGCCCTTGGCGGTGTCCATGCTGCTGCCGCCGCCGAGGCCGATGATGAGGTCGGCCTTGAACTCACGGGCAATCTCCACGCAGGCGTCCACATCTTCCGTGCTGGGGTTTTCCCGCACGTCGCCAAACACACGCGCCTGCAGGCCTGCCTCCACCAGAAAGCTGACGGCACGGGTGACGTAGCCCGCTTTGACAATCCCGGGATCGCTCACCACCAGTGCGCGCGTGCCGCCGAGAGCCTGCGCGAGTTCACCCACACGCGCGAGCGTGCCGTTGCCGTAGATGAGGCGCGTGCGCGGCTGGTAGTCGAAGGGGGCGAGGGACATTTCTAGTTATTGCTCACTACTGTTGGAGGCCCATTGAAAAGGGAAATCACGATATGTATTGGGCGTAAATAGTCGTAAAGTTGCTGCTCGCTTTCCAATTACTAAAGACGGATTAAAGCTGAAGCCGATCTTTATAGCTTGCACCTCACCAGGCATAAGACTCTTCCTGCTGGGCAAAATATATTGAACAAGCCCATTCTCGAGGACTGCAGATGAGACGTTTTCACGAAATCCAGTTCCGACATTATCGACTGCTTTTTCTAAAATCACCCCCAATTTGAATGCATCTGATCCAAAGTGATGTGAACTACGATTGTGAATTGTCACAGGAATATCGATCCAATACCTTGATTCATCGCAACACAAAACAATCTCGCTCCGCAATGGAGATATTCCATTTATAAGCAAATCCAACGGGAATGACGTGTCCTGTGGGGTGGCGGTTGGATGCTCGATATGCCACAACACGCGAGCGGTTAATTTTTCTTGAAGAACTTTCAGCTTCTTTTCATAAACGATATGAAGGAACTGCGTCAGGTCGAATGGTATATCGGCCGCGTTCTGAGTAAGCAACACCGTTGGTTTTCCAAGAGCGTGCGCGTAGCCAACCTCGTAAAATACGTTCGCATTTTTCCCGGTCATGTCAGCTATAATCAGATCTGCTTTGGCAATCTGATTATAAATTCGATCCAGCATTCTTTCGTTGTAGTGCTGTTCATCAACACGTTCACAGTAAGCGCCAGCAGCTTGACACGCATCTTTGATTCCGAATTGATAAATATCATCAAAATCAGATGAAAACGGCATGAGAACGAAGCAAAATAGCTTCGGCTTGGTTTGCGGAGAAGGTTGAGGGACCGATTCCATGAGGATGGCTTCGGAACTCAAGCACAGTCAATCGACCGGCGTTTGTACAGGAACTCGAACATGTTGCCTTCGTGCGGCTGGTCCCAGCTGATCTTCATGGTGCTGATCGGCCCGATGTTGAGGCGGTCGATGTCGCCGCACTCAAGGAGGTCGTTGATGAACGCCGGGTCCTGTGTGATGGCGGTGACGATGAGGGAGTAGCCGATGCGGCCGAGCACTTCGCCCTGCGGCACTTCAAGCACGCTGGCGTAAGGACAGAGGAACTCGCGGTTGGCGAGTGGGTGCTTGTTGTCCGAGCACCAGATGATGGTGGGGCGCAGGAATGTGCCGCCTTCAAACTCCACCTTGCGCGGGCCGTCGCGGAACTGCGCGGTCACGTCTTCAGCGCCCGGGGTCTGCAGGTCGCTGTCGATGGCGCTGTCGATGTAGTCGGCCATCTTCACATTGGCAAAGCCGGAGAGGCGGGCATTGTCGTCATCTGCGGCCGTGGGCTTCACGGGGCCCAGACGCTCGGCGATGGCCGTAGCGATTTCCTTGCCATACTTCGGCACGATGACGGCGGAGGCATTGATGCAGGAGCGGCCGCCGTTGTCGCTGATGGAGCTGACGATGACGTCGATGTATTCCTTCCAGTTTTCGATCTTGTCCTCGCCGATGATGATCTTGCTCCAGCCGGGGCCGTGGACCTGCACGGCGGGGTTGTTTTCGTACATCTTGGCGATGTTCACGTCGCCAAAGACGAGGTTGCGGCCGCTGAGCTTGACGACTTCGCCGCTGCCTTCGTGGTCGGTGGGGTAGAAGCCAAAGGCTTCCGCAGGAGCACCGGCGGCAATGAAGGCCTGGATGAGGCGGAAGGGGGTCCATGGCTCCTCACGGCCGGGCTTGATGACCACGGGGATTTTGAGCGCGATGGAGGGCAGCCAGAGGGAGTTCACCGCCGGGGAGTTGCTCGGCATGACGAGGCCGAGGGATTTGGTGGTGGGGAAGTAGGACACGGGGCAGCCGGACTGGGTGCCAAAGCCACGGTCGATCACGCTCAGGTCCAGCCCGCGGGTGAGGCCGTTGAGGATCATCTTCATGTTCGTCATGGCGAAGTGGATCTTCGTCATGTTGCGCTTCACCATGATGTGCGGCAGGCCGCTGGTGCGGGAAAGGGTGGCAATGTACTCCTGCGGTGTCTGCGTGTGGCCTTTGTCTCCCAGGGGCAGGGTGCCGTTGAGAAAGAGTTCGCCGGCCTTGGCGGTGATCTCGATGAGCTGCTCGACCGTGAATTTTTTCAAAGCAGCGCGCGCTTCGCCGATTTTGGCGAGGTCTTTGCGCACGATGCCGGCATTCACCTGGCTGACTTCGGCGCAGACTTCGCCGGTTTTGTGGTCTTTGACCTGAACCTTGTCGAGCGACTCATAAGGGCGGCCTTTGCGGAGAGCAGGAAGATGGGGGATGGACATTGGCGGTTGTTTTTTTGGAAGACGTGAGGATTACGAGCACCGATCACGCAGGGCAATGGAAAAAACTGGCGCGCAGGGCCAAGTCTTTCAGCCGACTGCGTGTGTGGTGGCAGGCGCTGCTTTCTGTCCCAGTAGCTCCGGGGGGATCATGCTGACCAGGGCCTCGGAAAAATTGGAGTAGAAAGGGTAGTCCGGGTGTGGCACGCCATGCTCGCCTACCGGCCGGTAGCGCCACTGCTTGTACATCCACAGCCAGCATTCCGGATGTTTGCGGATTTCCTCCTCAAAGCGGTTCCAGATGCGCTGCGTCAGCTCCCGGGTGTCATCTTCGGGCTTTGGCTCAAGGGCTTCACAGAGGCGTGCCTCGTAGCGGCCGTCTGGCAGCGGGCGGCACACGCCGGTGATGATGGGAAGGCCGAGCCGTTTGGCGAGTTCCACGTGCAGTGTGGGCACCGAAGTCCACATGCCGTAGCACTGGATCGCCGCGGCGGCCCTGCCGGGAGGGATGCTCAGGTCCGTGAGCAGCCCCGCGTGGCCCTGGCGCTTGAGAGCCTTGATCAGCTTGATCATGGCATTTTCCTGCGAGATGAAGGTGTGGCCGGACTGCTCGCGCAGTCTTTTAAACAGGTGCGTGATGGCCGGATTTTTAAAGTCCTGTGCCACGACGGTGAAGGGGAATCCGCGAAAGCCCCAGACCTGGCTGACGAGCTCAAAGTTGCCGTAGTGCGGCGTGACCCAGACGCCGCCGGTCTTGCGCGCCTTTAATTCGGAGGCCGTGTCGGTGATGATGTCGAAATGCTTCTGCCAGTTGCCTGCTGTGAGCTGCGGGGACCAGAACAGGTCCACAAACGTGCGTGCAAAGATCTGGTAGGAGCCACAGGCGATGCGCCACCTCTCGACCGGGGTGTACTGAGCGCCAAAGGCGCAGCGCAGATTGTCCAGCGCTGTGGCACGCCCTCGCTGGTCCAGCCAGAAGGCCAGCGTGCCGAGCACGCGGGAGAGCACCATGAGCACGTGGCGCGGCACCTGGGGCAGCAGCCAGACGGCGAGGTCCAGCAGCTTGATCTCAAGGGAATATCGAAGTTTCTTCACCATGAATTTAAAAGGAGGCCCTCCGTGTTACGACGGTGCATCGCCGCGTTCAACCTGAATAGCTGCTCTGTCGCGGCTGCAGCTACACGGCCAGGGTGGGTGATGGCGGCGGATTTGAATAAATATCAAAGCATCGTCACGTGGCATTTGGTGTTTGCGTATTTTCGCGTTACGATGGCTCATGCCATCCAACAGCCTCAACAACATTCTCAAGCGACTCCTCAAGCAGCCGACGGCTCCGTTTCACGAATACCATGTGCGTGCGGAAATCGAAGCCCTGCTCAAAGACTGCCCGAATGTGAAGCTGAAGCACGACAAGTTTGGCAACCTGCTGGCCACCTACAAAAACGGCAAATCCAAGAGCAAGCCCACCTGGGTGCTCGGTGCGCACATGGATCATCCTGCCTTCATCAAGCCCCCGGGCAGCAAGAAGCGTGACGAGTGGGATTTCCTCGGCGGTGTGGGCAAGCTCGAAGTCGAGGCCGGCGTGAAGCGCGGCCTGCGCAAGGTCAAAGGCCAGATCGCCACATGGAACTTTCCGGTGAACATCACCAACACCCGCATTGAAGCCACCGCCTGTGATGACATCATCGGCTGTGCGGCCATCGTGATGACCTTTCTCGAACTGGCGCGCCTGAACATCCAGACCACGGTGCATGCGGCATTCACCCGTGCGGAGGAGGTGGGCTGGCTCGGAGCCTGGCATCTCGCCCAGAACTGGCCCTTTGGCGAAGACAGCGTCTTCCTTTCCCTGGAAACCAGCCGCCCTGTCAACGGCGCGGTGATGGGCGGCGGCCCGATCCTGCGTGTGGGAGACCGTGTTTCCATTTTTGACAGCGAGGCCGTGGCCGTGCTGATGACCACCGCCAAGGAGCAGGGCATCCGCGTGCAGCGCTGCCTGCTGGATGCCGGTGCCTGCGAAGCCACTGCCACCCAGGCGGCAGGCGTCCGCAGCGCGGGCATCTCCATCCCGCTGGGCAACTACCACAACCTGAACGACTCCCGCCAGATCGCGCCGGAGTATGTGATGATGGACGATTTGAAGTCGCTGATCGACCTCCTCAAAGCCCTCGTCGCCACCAAGCACGACGGCATCGGCGAGCGCACCATCCGCGAACGCGTGGAACTGCGCCTGCAGGAGCATGCGGAGCATCTGAAGGCGGGATCGAAGCTTTTTAAGTAAGAGGGAAGACAGTACTCGTGAGCTTCAGCTCACTCGGGACTCGGGGGGGGAGCGTTCCCAGAATGAGCTAAAGCTCATAAGTACTTTATTTGACCGCTCACCGCTCCTCGCCTTCTTTCGCGCCCCCTATGAGCAGCGAACAGCGCAAAGCGTTTCCATTTTCCGAGTTTGAACCGAAGTGGCAGGACGTGTGGGAGGCCAAGAAGGCCTTCCGCACGCCGAACCCCGGCGATGCCGATTTCGACGCCTCGAAGCCGAAGTACTTCGTGCTCGACATGTTCCCGTATCCCAGCGGCGCGGGCCTGCATGTGGGGCACCCGGAGGGCTACACCGCCACGGACATCATCGGCCGTTTCAAGAAGATGTCCGGCTACAACGTGCTGCACCCCATGGGCTGGGACGCTTTTGGCCTGCCCGCCGAGCAGTATGCCATCAAGACCGGCACGCACCCGCGTGTGACCACCGAGAAGAACGTGGCCAACTTCACCAAGCAGCTCAAGAGCCTGGGCTTTGCCTATGACTGGGACCGCGAGGTGAACACCACCGACCCCGGCTACTTCAAGTGGACACAGTGGATCTTCCTGAAGCTGTACAATTCCTATGTGGGTGATGACGGCAAAGCGCGTCCGATTTCCGAACTGGAAGCCAAGGGGCTGAGCCGCGAGGAGATTGACTCCCGTCGTCTGGCTTATGTGTCCTCCGCCCCCGTGAACTGGTGCCCGGAGCTGGGCACGGTGCTGGCCAATGAAGAAGTGGTGGACGGCAAGAGCGAGGTCGGCGGCTTCCCCGTGGAGCGCCGCCCCATGCGCCAGTGGATGCTGCGCATCACCGCGTATGCCCAGCGCCTGATCGATGAACTGGACGGCCTGGACTGGCCGGAGAGCATCAAGCTGCTGCAGCGAAACTGGATCGGCCGCAGCGAAGGAGCCGAAGTGAAATTCAAAGTGGCGGGCAGCGAAGAGACGATCACCGTTTTCACCACCCGCCCGGACACCCTGTTTGGAGCCACCTACATGGTGCTGGCACCGGAGCATCGTCTGGTGGATCAACTGGTCTCAGAAGAGCAGGGGACGGCTGTCGAGCAGTACCGTGAGAAGGCCAGCCGCAAGAGCGACCTGGAGCGCACGGAACTGGCCAAGGAAAAGAGCGGCGTCTTCACTGGCGCGTATGCCATCAATCCCGTCAATGGCGAGCAGATCCCCATCTGGATCGCCGACTACGTGCTCATGGGCTACGGCACCGGAGCCATCATGGCCGTGCCCGCGCATGACGAGCGCGACTTTGAGTTCGCGCAGAAGTTTGAACTGCCGATCAAGCAGGTGGTGCAGCCGCCGGAAGGCAAGGACTGGCAGGGCTTCACTGAGCATGGAACTGCCGTGAACAGCGGCTTTCTCGATGGCCTGACCACCCCCGAAGCGAAAAAGAAAATAGCCGCCTGGCTGGAAGAAAAGGGCCTGGGCAAAGGCACGGTGAACTTCAAGCTGCGCGACTGGCTTTTCAGCCGCCAGCGTTACTGGGGCGAGCCCTTCCCGATCGTTTGGGAAGATGGCAACCACCGCAGCATTCCAGAAAGCGAACTCCCGCTGATGCCGCCGGATCTGGAAGACTTCAAGCCCACTGGCACACCCGAGCCGCCTCTCTCCAAAGCCAAGGAATGGGTGCAGTACTCCGCCACCGCCACGCGCGAGCTGAACACCATGCCGCAGTGGGCGGGCTCCTGCTGGTACTACCTGCGCTACTGCGATGCCAAAAACAGCGAGCGCTTTGTCGGCGAAGCCGCCGAGAAGTACTGGATGGGCGGCGGCAAGCCCGGCGGCGTGGATCTCTATGTGGGTGGCACCGAGCACGCCGTGCTGCACCTGCTGTATGCGCGCTTCTGGCACAAGGTGCTGTTTGATCTGGGCTATGTCAGCACGCCGGAACCCTTCCAGCGTCTGGTGAACCAGGGACTCATTCTGGGCGAAGACGGGCAGAAGATGTCCAAGTCCCGCGGCAACGTGGTGAATCCCGATGACGTTGTACGCGATTACGGCGCCGATGCGCTGCGCCTGTATGAGATGTTCATGGGCCCTCTGGAGCAGGTGAAGCCCTGGAGCATGAAGGGCGTGGAGGGCGTGTACCGCTTCCTGGCCCGCGTGTGGCGTCTGGTCATGGAAGTGGATGACGAGGGCGTGTGGAGCATGTCTGCCGCGCTGCAGGATGTGCCAGCCAACAAGCAACTCACCAAAGCGCTGCATGAGACCATCAAGAAGTGCGGCGAGGACATCGAGAAGCTCAGCTTCAACACCGCCATCAGCCAGATGATGGTGTGCACCAATGCCTTCACCGGCGCAGAAGTGAAACCTGCCGCTGCCATCGTGACCTTCCTCAAGGTGCTGAGCCCCTTCGCGCCGCATCTGGCGGAGGAGCTGAATGCGCGCATCGCCAGCAAGTTCCCGGCTTTGGCCGTGGACGGCCTGCTCAGCGATGCCGAATGGCCGAAGTACGATCCCGCCGCCCTCATTGAGGACGAGGTGGAGATCGTCTTCCAGGTGAATGGCAAACTGCGCGACAAAGCCCGCGTGCTCGTTCAGGCCACCAAGGAGGAGATCGAAAAGATCGCCCTGGCCAGCGCCCGCGTGCAGGAGTTCATGGAAGGCAAGCCGCCGAAGAAGATCATCGTCGTGCCCGGCAAGCTGGTGAACATCGTGGTGTGAGCCACAACTTCTTGCGTCAGCCGGGGCTGATTTACTTTTTCAGCCTCGGCTCGCCGATGCCCAGTTCCTTGAGCTGGGCACGCACGGCTTCCAGGTCGGGGGGCGAGACAAACAGCATGGTGAAGCCGCCGCTGGTGTTGCGGACAACGAATGCGGGCTGCAGGCCGTTTTTGACCTCGCTGTTGAGCTTGTCCTCCATGGCCTGCTCGGTAACCATGTACCAGCGGGAGTAGGGGCCGTTCAGCTTGAACTTGGTCAGAAAGATGGCGCGCGCCTGTGAGGCGGCTCCGTTGTACTCAAAGTAAATGATCTGCTCCCCTTTGCCGCGTCGCTCATCGACCTGGTCCCGCAGGGCGTCGTAGGACATCCACGGGGTGAAAAGTTTCTCGCGTTCCTTGCCCTTCGAGGACTCGACCTTGGAGGGGTAGGAGAGGCGAACCTCGTCCTTGGCGTTTGCCAGCATGAAATTTCCCCAGACAGTGAAAAGCACAATCCAAAAAGCGCGGTTAGTCATTTTCATAGCGGTGGATTTATAGGCTTTAATGCTGAAATTCGTCAAGTGTTATGCATGTAATATTTTAGGTATGCCATTGTGTTTGGTGGGATTTTCATCTTATGATCAGGGCGAATTATGGAGCCCAAGCAGAGCCGTCTTAACCCGATTCGGAGATGCATGACACATTGCGAGCCAATGGTTCGCATCAGCGATATTAAGCGCGGCGGCTTCTTTGGTCCGAGACTCTTGCTTAGAAACGCCTTAGTGTGAGGTTTTGTTTTATTTCGCAAGAGTTGATGGAGTGCTTTGACTGGGTTTGTCACAACCAAACCCATCAAAGCTGAAATAATGCTCGTCTATTAAGCGGGCTATAATATCCATGGCTCGTCCGCCTGCTTCCTCTTCATGCTGATCGCCATTCTTCACTACTCAAAACCTCCTGTCATCGGTGGAGTGGAACGCGTCATTGGCGAACAAGCTGCCGCTTTACGCCAGCTAGGCCATGAGGTGGAAATCCTGACGCGGGCGGAATGGCACATGGCCCCGTGGGACGCCGTCATCGTCCACAATGTCTTCACCATGCCCTTTGATCTCGCGTGGACGAAGCAGCTCATCGCGCTGACACGTTCACGCCCCGACATCCGCTGGATCAACTGGGTGCATGATGTCCGCTGGTGGGCCGAAGTCCCGCAGGCCATCCATGTGGCCGTTTCCGAGTTCAGGCGTCAGGATTATGCGACGGTGACACAGGAGCCCGTTCATGTCATCCCCAACGGCTGTGATTCGGCGGCTGTTCTGGGGCTCACTGATCGCGTGCGTGAACTGAATCTGGAGCACGAGTCGCTCGTGCTGCTGCAGCCCACACGCTTTGTGCGGCGGAAGAACATCGAGCTGGGCCTGCAGGTGCTGGCGGAGCTGCCCGGGGCTTTGTACATCGTCACCGCAGCTCCGGATCCGCACCAGTCCGACGGTGCAAAGTATTTCCGTGAGCTGAAGAAGCTGGCCAAAGACCTCGGTGTGATCAAACGGGTGTGCTTCATGGGTGAAAAAGCCCCGCTGACAGACAATGACGTGCGGAGTTTGTACCAAATGGCAGATCTGCTGTTTTTGCCGAGTACTCAGGAGGGCTATGGTCTTCCTTTGATCGAAGGTGCGCTGCATGGCGTGCCCGTGTTTTGCTCCTCCATTCCGGCTCATCGTGAAGTGGCGGTGGCTGCTGCTTTCTTTAAGCTTACCACCTCTCCCAAAACCCTGGCACGCAAGATCAAGTCAAACGCCGCTATGCAGGCGCGGCAGGCACGGCGCAGCATGATGGTGAGGCTCGCCTGGACACGAATTGTGAAGGAGATGCTAGAGCCGTTGCTTTCTGGGCGAAAGGCTCCATGAGTGGCATTGATGAGCCAATACTCCCCCAAAGCCGAGATCGAAGCCGTGCTGGCTGCCAGACATCCAAATGTGTTCGCCTTTCTCGGCGCGCATGAAGCAGGGGAGGGCCGGCAGGTGGTGCGCACCATGCAGCCTTACGCCAGGGAGGTGGCTGTCATCGTCGGGACGGAGCGTGTGGTGGCGGAAAAAGTGCACAAGGACGGCTACTTTGAAGCCATGACGCCACGGGGACTCTACGAACTGGAGATCACCTCCTCTGAGGGTGAGACCACGCGCCTGAGCGATCCCTATTCCTTCGGCCTTCTGCTCGGAGACCAGGACATGTACTATTTCCGTGAGGGGACGCACCAGCGCCTGTGGGATGTGCTTGGCGCAAGCCTGAAAACACTGCACGGGGTCGCCGGCTGCCAGTTTGCCGTGTGGGCGCCGAATGCGCAGCGCGTTTCCGTGGTTGGCGACTGGAACCGCTGGGATGGCCGCATGCACGTCATGCGCAAGCGCATCGAGGCCGGCATCTGGGAAATTTTCATCCCGGGCGTCACCGAGCTCACGCACTACAAGTTTGAGGTGGTGGATACCCACGGCCACATGTGCCTCAAGAGCGATCCCTTTGCTGTCTTTGCCCAGCATGGCACCCAGACCTCCAGCCTGGTCTTTGACATGGACCGCTACCGCTGGTCTGACAGCGAGTGGATGCAGGTGCGGGCGAAGCGCGATCTGTATCACTCACCCATGAGCGCCTATGAGGTGCATCTCGGCTCATGGAAGCGCAAGGCGGAGCAGGGGAACCGCTGGCTGTCCTACAAGGAGCTGGCGGACGATCTTATCCCCTATGTCAAAAACCTCGGCTTCACGCACCTGGAGATCATGGGCATCGCGGAGCATCCGTTTGACGGCTCCTGGGGCTACCAGGTCACCGGCTACTTCGCGCCGACCAGCCGCTTTGGGAATCCGGATGAGTTCCGTGAATTCGTGGACCGCTGCCATCAGGCCGGCATTGGGGTCATTCTCGACTGGGTGCCGGGGCACTTCCCCAAGGACTCGCACGGCCTGGCCAGGTTTGACGGCACCGCCTTGTATGAGCATGCAGATCCGCGCCTCGGCGAGCATCAGGACTGGGGCACGCTGATCTTCAATTACGGCCGCCACGAGGTGAAAAACTTCCTCATCTCAAACGCCCTCTACTGGCTGGAGCAGTTCCACATCGATGGACTGCGCGTGGATGCCGTGGCATCGATGCTTTACCTGGACTACTCACGCAATGCGGGTGAGTGGATCCCCAACCACCTGGGCGGGCGTGAAAACCTGGAGGCCATCGCCTTCATGCGCGAGCTGAACAGCGTGTGCTATGCCAAGCATCCTGGCACCACCATCATCGCCGAGGAGAGCACCGCATGGCCCGGAGTCTCCAAGCCCGTCAGCGGCGGCGGCCTCGGCTTTGGCTTCAAGTGGAACATGGGCTGGATGAACGACAGCCTGCGCTACATGGCCGAGGATCCCGTGCACCGGAAGTACCACCATGGCGAGGCCACCTTTGCCATGATCTACGCCTTTGATGAAAACTTCATCCTCGTGCTCAGCCACGATGAGGTGGTGCATGGCAAGGGCTCCCTGATCAACAAGATGCCCGGAGACCGCTGGCAGAAGTTTGCCAATCTGCGCATGTTCTTCTCCTGGATGTGGGCGCACCCCGGCAAAAAGCTGCTCTTCATGGGCGGCGAATTTGGCCAGTGGAACGAGTGGCGGCATGACGGCAGCCTGGACTGGCACCTCTTCCTTGGCGAGGAGCACAGCGGTCTGCAGCAGCTCGTCAAGGACCTCAACCACCTCTACACCAGCCGTCCTGCGCTGCATGAAAAAGACCACGAGCCCGGCGGCTTCCACTGGCTGGATGCCAATGATGCGGACAACAGCATTTTTGCCTTTGTGCGCTCAGCAGCCGATGGCGACAGGGTGACCGTCCTGGTGAATGCCACCCCCGTGTGCCGCAAAGACTACCGCGTGGGCGTCTCCGAAGCGGGCAGCTACCGCGAGCTCCTCAACAGCGACGCCCCCGCCTATGCCGGCTCCGGCGTCAGCGCTGGCGCAGGCTTCCAGGCGCAGCAGGTGCCCTGGCAGGGGCAGCCGTGGAGCATCGTCGTCGATCTCCCCCCGCTCGCCACGCTCGTGCTGGGCAGGTAAGGGCGCGGCAGCCGGTCGGTGGGAAGCGATTGTTGCAAAGAGGTGCGCGGGTTGGCGCGTTGGTTGTCGTCCCATGAAACTGCTCACGCTTGCCTCCTCCCTTCTTTTCGCTGCCGCACTCTGTGCTGCTGACGCCCCGAAATCCGTCTATGATGTGCCGCTGAAGGACATCGACGGCAAAGACACCTCCCTGAAAACCTACCAGGGCAAGGTGATGCTGATCGTCAACGTCGCATCCAAGTGCGGCAACACACCGCAGTATAAGCAGCTCGAGGCCCTGAACCAGGAGTTCAAGAAGGACGGCCTGGCCGTGCTTGGTTTCCCCTGCAATGACTTCGGCGGGCAGGAGCCCGGCACCAATGAGGACATCAAGCAGTTCTGCTCGCTCAAGTACAAGGTGACCTTCCCGATGTTTGACAAGGTGGCCGTTAAGGGTCCCAACAAGTGCGAGCTCTACCAGGTGCTCAGCGGACCGGCCTCTCCTTTCCCAGGCGATGTGAAATGGAACTTCGGCAAATTCCTCGTCGGCAAGGATGGCAAGATCCTCAAGCGCTTCGAGCCCAAGGTGCAGCCGGACTCCCCGGAGGTCATGACGGCGATCAAGGAAGCTCTGGCTGCGAAGTAATTCGTCGAGACATCCCTGCTCAAACAAAAACGGCGCTGGCTTCATCAGCCGGCGCCGCTTTCGTTTTCAGGCAAGGTTTGAAAGACTCCCGGGCCCTAAGCCTCCTATTTGTAGGAGACGGGCAGGAGCTGCCGCTGGCTGGGGATCTCCATGGTCAGCTGCGTGCCGTAGCGGGGATCGACCCACGTGCCGAGCTCGCGGGAGACGACGAGGGCGTGTTTCTCGGACGCACGGTCATGGTCAGCGCGTGAGGCACCGGCTGCGGAGTCATCCCATTCACGGATGGTGGTGCCGGTGAGCACGACGGGCTTGGTGGGAGTGACAGCGGCCAGCGCCTGGGCGCCCGGCTGCTGGGGCAGGTGGCTCATCACGGCGATGGCGGCCGCGGCCCCCATGGCGGCCCAGCCGGCAGACATGATCCAGCGTGGCAGGGCCTGCGGTTTGCGGCGGCTGGTGCTGAGCCAGCTCATGTCCAGTTTCAGTTCTTCATCGACCCGCTGCGCCAGGGAGCGGGAGGCGGGTGCCGGGGCAAGGCCGCGCAGCAGGTTTTCGAGTTGGGTGTCGTTTGGGTCGTTGTTCATGACATAGCCTCTCTGGTTGATGGGAAGGGTAGGATGTTGATGGCGGGAGATGCGGATTCGCCGAGGAGGTCGGCACGCAGGTGGCCGAGCTTCTTGTGCAGCGCCTGCAGCGCGTAGCGGTAACGGCCTGCGATGGTGTTGATCGAGCCGCCGGTCAGCGCGGCGATTTCATTGAAGGTGAGATCGCCCCAGAGCTTGAGCGTGACGACTTCGCGCTGGTCTTCGGGCAGGGACTGCAGGGCTTTTTCGACGATGGCCGCCGTCTCCTTCTGCTCGGGGCGGGGGTCAAAGACGGGGGCGTTTTCACCGGCCACGGCGAGGTCTGACTTGGCTTCACGGTTGACCCTGCGGTGGTCGGAGCGGCGCTGGTCCAGCGCGATGGTGCGCACGGCTGCGTAAAGCAGCGGAATGTGGGCGGCATCTCCCTCTGGAAACCGCCGCCACCAGCGCACAAACGCCTGCTGGACGACGTCTTCAGCGTCGGCCTTGGCGTCCACGAGCTGACGTGCGTACATCACCAGCTGCGGGGCCAGTTGGTCAAAGGTTTGTTTCCAGTCAAAAGAGGCTTCCATGCGGGGGCAGGGGGGTATATCACACAATATACACCCTGCCTAACGCCTCAAGGCCCGGCTTTTGTATGCAGAACCCGCGAAAAAATCAGGCCTTGGCCTCGGCACGCCCGGGCGGGCTTTTGCCCCAGATCAGGCCGTAGCCGATGAACAGCCCGCCGACGATGAACATGAAGGTGGAGTAAAACTGCCCCTTGGTCAGCCCCATGATCATGTCGGAGCCGCTGTCCGGCTGCCGCACATACTCCAGCGCGATGCGGGCGATGGCATACAGGATGAAGAACAGCCCGGCAATGATGCCCTGGCGCAGCCGTGGAAAGCGCAGACGCAGGAAGATCAGGATGGCGCTGAGCAGCAGGCCTTCGCCCAGCGCCTCATAGAGCTGGGAGGGATGGCGCGGGTGCAGGATGTCCTCCAGGGGGGGGAGGCGGTCGCTGTGCTGCTTGAAGTAGGCGATGATGTCCGGGCTGTGCTGCAGGCCGTTCTGCCAGACCTCGTCCCTCAAGGCCGGATCTCCGCCCTGCTTGACGAAATCCTCATGCAGCAGCTCCGTGGGAAACTTCATCGCCCATTTGTGCGTGGTCACGCGGCCAAAGAGCTCGCCATTGATGAAATTGGCGATGCGTCCCAAAAACACCCCCAGCGGCGCACCGCAGACGATGGAGTCGCCGATGCCCGCCCACGAGATCTTGTGCTTCCAGGCATACCAGCCGCAGAAGAGGGTGACGCCCGCGATGCCTCCGTGGCTGGCCATGCCGCCCTGCCAGAGCATGAAGAGCGTCCACGGGGCATGGATGAACTCGTCGAAATTATACAGCAGCATGAAGCCCAGCCGGCCACCCAGGACGAGCCCGAAGACCGCCACCAGGGTGATGAAATCGGCCACCGCCTCCGGCTTGATCTCAGAAAGCCCGCGCCTGCCGAGGTAGTGCATCACGCGATAGGTCAGGTAAAAGCCCAGCACATACGCAAGGCCATACCAGCGTATGGGCGTGTGAAACACAAACGGGCCGAGGTCGTGCATGTAGTAGCCTAGAAGCATGCGCTAGGCATTGAGCGGGAGTGGCGTGGACTCAAGAGGCAAATGGGGAAGAAAATGGCGGTCTCCCCCCCCGGTGCGCGTCTCTTTCCTCATCCGAATGGGGAAAGCTGCGGCCGACGCTTTCAGGAGACCCGTCACAAAAGAAAAGGCTGCTGATTGTCAGGAAATCCTAACGATCAACAGCCGTTAACATGCAGAGCCTGAGGGCTCTAACACCTCATTTCACGCGCAGCTCTTAGTGCAGGAAGTGGCGCACACCGGTGAAGCACATGGCCATTTTGCGCTCGTCCGCAGCGGCGATGACCTCGGCGTCCTTGACGGAGCCGCCGGGCTGGATAGCGGCGGTGGCACCGGCATCCGCAGCAGCGATCAGGCCGTCAGGGAAGGGGAACATGGCGTCTGAGGCGACGATGCTGCCTTTGAGGCTCAGGCCGGCCTCGCCTGCCTTCCACACCGCGATGCGGCAGGAGTCCACACGGCTCATCTGGCCCGCGCCGATGGCGAGTGTGCGGTCGTGGGAGGCGAAGACGATGGCGTTGGACTTCACGTGCTTCACCACACGCCAGCCGAAGCGCATGGCCTCCAGCTCGTCGCGGGTCGGTGGGCGCACGGTTTTCACCTTCGTTTCCAGGTCGTCCAGACCCAAGGCGCGGGAGTCGCTGTCCATCACCATCACGCCGCCAGGGGCGGAGCGGATGATGGGCTCTGCCAGAGCCTCGGCCACGCCGGGCAGCATCTGGATGAGGCGCAGGTTCTTTTTCTTCTGCAGCAGCGCGCGGGCGTCGGCATCGAAGTCCGGGGCGATGATGACATCGGTGAAGATCTCCGAGATGATGCGGGCCAGACCGAGCGTCATGCTGCGGTTCACCACGATCACGCCACCAAAGGGTGCCTGCTTGTCGGTTTCAAAGGCCTTCTGCCAGGCCTCGCGCAGATCTTCATCCGCGCAGCCCACGCCGCAGGGGTTGGTGTGCTTGAGGATGGCCACGGTGGGGCGGCGGAACTCCAGGGCGATCTCGGCGGCGGCCTGGATGTCGAGCACGTTGGTGTAGCTGAGGTCCTTGCCGTGCAGCTTCACAAAGTAGTCGCCAAAGTTGCCGTAGAGCGAGGTCTTCTGGTGCGGGTTGTCACCGTAGCGCAGCTCCGAGTAGAGGGGCAGGCTGAGGTTGAAGGTCTTCTGCGTGGTCTGCTCCTTGTTCAGGTAGGCGGCGATGGCGGTGTCATACGCGCCCGTGCGCTGGAAGACCTTGCAGGCCAGGCGCTCGCGGGTGCCCAGGGTGGTGTCTCCGTCGTGCTCCTTCATTTCAGCCAGCACCACGGCGTAGTCGGCGGGGTCGGTGATCACCGTGACCCAGCGGTGGTTTTTGGCGGCGGAGCGCAGCATGGACGGGCCGCCGATGTCGATGTTTTCGATGGCCTCCTCCAGTGTCACGTCCTTCTTGGCGATGGTCTGCTCAAAGGGGTAGAGATTGACCACGACGAGGTCGATGCAGGGGATGTCGTGCTTCTGGGCGTTCTTCTTGTCCTCCTCGTTGTCGCGGCGCTGCAGCAGGCCGCCGTGGACCTTGGGGTGCAGGGTCTTCACGCGGCCGTCAAACATTTCGGGAAAGCCGGTGTGGTCAGACACATCCGTGACCGTGAGGCCGCCGTCCTTCAGATGCTTCGAGGTGCCGCCGGTGGAGAGCAGCTCCACCCCGAGCGCCGCCAGTCCTTTGGCGAAGTCGAGAAGGCCGGTTTTGTCGGAAACAGAGAGCAGAGCGCGTGCGATGGGCATGTGTTTGTGTCTTGGGAAGTAAGTTCGGGGCCAAGGAGTAAAGGGAGAAATCCGGGGGTGCCAAGCGCAATTCACGAGCCGTTCTTGTGCCGTGTTCATGGGTTTTTTCTCGTAGCGGAAATTGCTTGTGGTTTTAGCTGCCTCCTGAAAAGATCTAATCCATTGATTTAAACCATGAGCGAAAAGCCGCTGCCGCCACCGATCATTCCCCCTGCCGCTCCCAGAGTCAGACCCCAATCTCCTCCGGCACCGTATCAGATGGCGGTCGTGTCTGATGATGCATCAGCAAAGCCTCGGCCGACCTCCTGTGCCCAGTGTGGCTCCGCTCATCTCAGCACCCTGACGCAGCTGCCCGTCTGCGAGTCCTGCCGCCTGGCGCTGGTGCGGTTTCCATTCCCGATGTGGGTCAAGCTGGCCGCCGCCTTTGTGACGCTGATGGTCGTGGTGTCGCTGGCAGTCTCACAGGAGCGTTTCACCGACGCCTACGACACTGTGCGGGCGGAGAAAATGGTGGCACTGCAGCGCTGGGAGGATGCCTTTCAGAGTTATGGCAGGCTTTTCAAGACCCACCAAGACGCTGAAACCACGGTCCTCTATGCGGAGTCCGCCATGGGCAGCCATCACTACCAGGAAGCCGCCGAGGCCGTAAGCAGCCTCACCGGCAAATACATCCCCGAGTACCTGCATCACCGTGCCACTGTCGTGGTGGACGATCTCGACCGTCTGGCGCAGGAGCATGAGCGGCGCATGACGCCGGATGGCAAACCCAAAATTCCTTACCGGCCAGAGTAGCTCCGTGCCGCCCAGCTCCTATGATCATCATTCCCGGATTCATCATCTCGCTGCTCACCTTTCCTGGTGTCATCGTGCACGAGGCGGCGCATCAGCTCATGTGCCGCCTGACCAACACACCGGTGCTGAACGTGTGCTACTTCCAGACGGGCACCCCGGCTGGGTTTGTGGTACATGACAAACCCTCCTCGGGATGGCGGCATTTCTTCATCGCCGTCGCGCCGTTTCTCATCAACTCGGTCATCGGCTGTCTCATCTGCCTGCCTGTGGCGCTGGCACTGGCCGCCGGGGCCAGCTTGGAGCCGGTGGATTTTCTGCTCGGGTGGCTGGGTGTCTCCGTGGGAATGCATGCCTTTCCCAGCACCGGGGACGCCTCCAGCCTCTGGGCGGCCATGAAAGAAGATCGCACCCCTTGGCATCTTAAGCTCGTGGGCTTTCCCGTTGTGCTCATCATCTATGTCGGTGCCGGACTCTCCGTAGTATGGTTTGACGCCATCTATGCGTGGCTGATCTGCTTTGCCCTGCCGCACAGCTTTATTGAGCTGCTGGTCTAGCCGTGCCAACCACGGACCTTCCTTTGAGCTCGCTCCCTCACTGCGGCCCCGCCTTCGGCACAAACGGCGGGTAAAACTTCCGCGCTCCAAACTCCATGTAACGGTTTTCGCCGGACTTCAGATAGACGGGCAGGGGACCCTTGTCCGCAGCCCCCTCGGGCTGGTAGATGAAGTGCTGGCCCGTCGCATCCAGACCCAGTTTCATCATCGTCGCATCATCCCGTTCCACGGCCTCCTCGCTGCGGCGGTACAGCCCCTCTTCCTGACCGGCGTAGCGCAGATTGGGCTCGTAGCGGTCGTCCTTGCCCAGCGGGCGGGTGTAGTACTTCGTGTCTCCCAGTGCGGTCGGGTACTCCGTCCACTCATAAGCCGCCGGGTGCAGGTGGATGCGCCAGCTCAGCACCACCAGCGACGCCAGCAGCACCGCCCAGCCGAGCAGCATTCGCCCGGGGGTGTCGCGGATTTCATTGGCGGCCATGGGCAGGCATCAAAGCCGGAAAAGCCCCCGGTGAAAAGGGATAAATCTGTGCTGCAACCGCCTCAATCCCAACGCGAATATCCACGAATGACCACCCATGGCACCGGGCGGATTCTGATTCGCGGCTATTCGCGAATATTCCTCTTCAGTCGCGTTTAAAGAAGACTCTCTTTTGAGATAAAAATCATTGGTTTTGAATGTTTTCTCTGCGTTTTTCCAATCTCTGCGGTGTTAAACTCCGACCCTGACGCCGCCATGCACCGCCCGGCCCGCTGCATGAATCCCACGCCGCCGGCCGTACTCTCGGGCTTGTCATCGGCGCCCCTCTCGGCTTCGATGGCCCGTTCCTTTTCCCGACCCCTCCTATGAGCAAAAAATGGCGCATCGCCGGCATCAATTTCGATCACTTCCACATGGGCGACCTCCTGCGCCAGACCTCCGAGCATCCGAACGCCGAGATCGTGGGCATCTGCGATGAAAAGCCCGAGCGCCTCGTCGATGCCACGCGCAATTTCAGCCTCACGCCCGCGCAGGTCTTCACCGACCACCGCGCCTGCATGGAGCAGACCAAGCCGGACATCGTCGTGCTGTGTCCCGCCGCCTCCTGCCATGGCGACTGGGTTGCCAAGATCGCGCCCTACGGCACCCACATCATCATGGAGAAACCCTTTGCCGGATCGCTGGCCGAGGCCGATGCCATGATCGCCGCCATGCAGCCGCACGGCAAGCTGCTCGCCGTGAACTGGCCGCTGGTGTGGGATGCAGGGCAGCAGACCGCGCACCGGCTCATTCAGGAAGGCCTCATCGGTGAAGTGCGCGAATTCCACCACCACGGCGGCAATCGCGGCCCGCTGTACCACGGCGCCGACAAGATCGAAAAAGAGCCCAGCGCCGCCGAAAAAGCCGCGAGCTGGTTTTACAGCCAGGCGCAGGGAGGGGGCTCGCTGCTCGACTACATGGGCTACGGCACCACGCTCGGCACCTGGCACCTGGGCGGGCAGGTCCCACTGGAAGTCACCTGCGCCTGGAACCAGCCCGAGGGCCTGGAGGTGGACGAGCACGCCGTGGCCATCATCCGTTACAGCCTCGGCCTCAGCAAAAGCGAAACCCGCTGGGGCACCTTTACCGATCCCTGGACCCACCAGCCCCAGCCCAAGTGCGGCTTCGTCCTCAAAGGCACCGACGGCACGATTTCTTGCTACGACTACGAACCCACCGTCCGCGTGCAGACCCGCGCCCGGCCCGAGGGCTACGAAATCCCGGTCGATCCCGTCCAGTCGCCGAACCGCAACCCCATCGAAAACGTCATCCACCACCTGGAAACCGGCGCCCCCTTGATCGGCCCGCTCCGCCTCGACATCTCCCGCATCGGCCAGCAGATCGTCGATACCGCGTTCCGGAGCGCCCAGGAGAAACGGACGCTGAAGCTGGTGGGGTAGGAGCGGAGCAGGGAGCGCCCACCACAGGGCTTTTGCCTGGCTGGGAGCCAGTTCGGAAGCCCTCCAGAGACTCAATTATTAACTACCAACAATCAATGTAATGTAAAATATATAGGTGTCGGGTCCGGTTCATTGGTGTGTTAGAGTCCCCGGCACATGGACGCCGACGAACTACGAGAGCAAATCAAGGCTTCGAACCGCAGAGTCGGACTGAGCTTCGACGAAGCAGCCGAGACGACGGTCTTCTCTTCCGAATTGCTGGATCAATATCTCTCATTGGAGTACGGAGACCATGGAGTGGCGGCTTTCCGGATCGAGGCGTTTCTGACCGCAGCCAAGAACCGCCCTATCAAGGCCTCCGTCCTGACCTCAATCGCCGATGCGCTGCGCCAAAGAATCGCGGAAGGTTTGAAGCTGAGCAGCAGTGATCTTCAAATGGGATTGGCTCTGGCGGCAGCCGGCCATTTCAAACGAGACGACATGGCTTCGCTCGTTCAGGCAATGAAAGGTGTGAATGACTTTGCGGTCGCTTCTGCCGCCGCAGCCCTTTTGCCAATCATCGGGCCAGATTTCATCCAGGACTACCTCGTCTCGACTGAACTCTTTGAGACCGGTGGGATGGGTGGTCCCCAGCGGCCGCTGATCCAAGAAATGGCCTCGGAGGCCATGCGCGATTTCAAGCACCAAAAGGCATTGAAGAGTGATTGCGGGAGTTTTGGGTGGTTGCGCCGGATCTGTCGTGCATTCTTCCCTCCCGGAGGCTGAGGAAGTCTGAAAGCTCACTAAAGGATGCCTGATATTGAGTGCGCATCCACTTCTCGAAAAAGATGCCAGGCATGAATGGCACTTGATTAAGCCGCCTTTCGATACTTGTCGCGGTGGGGGATTTCCTGAAACTCGCGGCGCGGCTGCGTCAGCAGCTGATGGGTTTTGGGGCGTCGTTTCTTGGCCCTGGGTTCG
>NZ_JBHSMQ010000007.1:0-365936 GCF_042655725.1 Prosthecobacter fluviatilis | reverse complement strand
ATTTTTGTTTTAGAGACTCCCTGCTTGAGCAGTTGTCCAATTGCTCTTCGATGGAAGACGGTGAGATGATGGTAGCGTTTCATACGAGTGAGTAGTTATCAAACGCCCAGGGAGTGATGCACTTCGGTAGTTAATCCGCATGTAAACACCTGAAAATCTGCAAGTTACAGCATGCTTTACGCACGTCTCACATGGCGCGTGAACTAGGGGCAGGGCTTTGACCGATGGCTCCTGCCCTCCCAGCGAGGCCCCCTTCCCGGCTCACCGGCCATGGCGACCGGGACACTGGCTGGAGAAGTTGCCGAGTTGCCATCCCTAGAGGTGGAAACTCGGAAACTTGGGGGTTCCGGCCAGCCGGGTGGTAGCGGAGCGTCTGGAGGTGCGCGGAGGGGGCCGGAGCCGGTGTTTTGGGATCGGGAGAAAGAGACAGGGCATTGGGTGCCCTGCGGGGTGCGAGGCGATGAAGCGGTGGTCTCAGCGCCTGCCTGCTGCCGGCTCATCCCTGTTTCGTGAGGCAGCCCCCCCTTCCCTGATGGCGGAGAAACAGGCACAACTTCCACATTTTCAACGGGGGTGTGTACCCACGCGCAGCCCGTCCAAGGCGGCCATTTCAATCAAATCAACCTTTTCAAAGCCCGGGTATTCGCGCAGGTCATTCATGGGAGTCTTGTGCCCCCTGTCTCACCGGGGGATGTGTGCATACCGGGTGTTAACCTGAGTGCGAGCGAACCGTTGAAGCGAGCGCTGAAAGGCGGGCGCTCCAGGAAAGGTGGGAACGCTTTGAGCCAGCTGCCCATGCTGGCGCGAAGGATTCTTCGGACGCAGCGCAGCGCATCCCTGCCAGTGCTGCGGCAGGCATGGGCGGGCGAGGAGGTGCGGGGATCAGGGGTGGCGTGCTGGATTAGCCGATCGAGAGCCAGCGAAAGCTCGGGCGGGCTATGCCACAGATACGCAGGGTGACTGCATTGAGACTTTGTGGCCTATGCCCGAGATTCATTGACCTGACAATAAACAATAAACTATTGTGACTTGAAAAATATTCCCTGCACTTCTGGTTAAAAGACTTGTCTCAATCCCGTTCCCCTCACGCATGACTTTCTTCCAGCTTTTCGACCCACGGCAACGTCTGGCAAACGCCTTCATCCGCAGCGCCCGGCCTTGCATTCAAGCCGCGCTGGCTTTGATGGCCACGGTCATTTCAGCCCAGCAGCCCGCCTTGCCGCCTGAGCTCGGGGCGCTGAATCAGCAGTTCATCAAGCTGCAGAAAGAGCAGGTCACAGCGCCCTTTGAATCGGATCTTGTCGTACTCAACACCGGTTACCTAGGGGCCATCGACAAAGCCGTGACAGCGGAAAAAGCAGCCGCGAATTTGGACGGCATCCTTGCGCTGGAGGCGGAAAAGAAGCTCATCACTGAGAAGGCTTTAGCCGCCGAAAGGCCGCCCCTGCCGCAAAGCGATGATGAAAAGACTCCGGCGGTGGTGAAAAATCTCCGCAACATCTACCGCACCTCGTATGCGAAGCTCGAAGCGCAACGCCTGAAGAATCTGCAAAAGCTCGTGGCTCCGCTGAACGTGCGCTTGAAACAGATGGAGGCGGACTTCGTCAAAGCGGACCGCATCGCCGATGCGAAGACGGTGCACAGCTACCGGGAAGCGCTGGCGGAGGAGGCGCCCGCCGCAGGAGAGCCGAAGCCCGCCGCGACTCTCAACCCCGCTGTGATGATCACGGCGAAAGATGGCTTTACCAACACGCTCGGCATGAAGTTCCTGCCGGTGAAAGGCACCGCTGTGCTGTTCTGCATCCATGAGGTGCGTTACAAAGACTATGCCGCGTATGCAGCGGAGAATCCGAACGTGGATGTTGCCTGGAAAGATCAAACCGTCGAAGGCCATGCCATCACTGATCGCAAGGAAGACCACCCGGTGATCAAGGTCAGCTGGGATGACGCGCAGAAGTTCTGCGCCTGGCTGAGCCAGAAAGAAGGGAAACTTTACCGCCTGCCCACGGATGAGGAATGGAGCTACGCTGCGGGCATTGGGGAGAAGGAGAAGCGGAAGACTGGGGCGCTGCCCTTCCAAATGCCGACGGTGCCAGACGTGTTTCCGTGGGGTGACGACTTCCCGCTGACGAAGAAGAACAAACCCGGAAACTTCAGAGATGCCAGCCTTACAGGCAAAGCGCCGGGCGCAGATGGCAAGGAAGACAGCCTCGAAACCTACGATGACGGTTTCCCGACCACTGCACCGGTGATGAGCTTCAAGCCAAACAAACTCGGTCTCTATGATCTGGGCGGCAACGTGTGGGAATGGTGCGAAGACTGGTATGACAACGCGCAGCAAGACCGTGAGTTGCGCGGGGCCTCCTGGCATGACAACAACCGCGGCTTTCTGCTGTCGTCCTACCGCCTTCACGGCCCCCCCGGCGGCCGTCACGGCGACCACGGCTTCCGCTGTGTGGTGGTGCCGCCCCGTGGCCTGAAGGACTGATGTTCTTTGGTCTTTTAAGAACGACACGGTGCCACACACGCTGCACATGACTTTTCCCCGGGCCTCTCGCAAAGCTCGGCGGTCAAAATCCCCGGTGCGCCGCGTCTGCGCTGGGACGCTGCTGCAGAGTTCCTGAGAAGGAAACGGCGGAGCAGGCGAGGGCGGGGTGTCCCAATCAGCCGCGAGAGCTCATGGGGCGTCTAGGAAGCCCAAGACCAGGCGAACGACGGCGCTTGGGGGACCAAGCGCCCTGCCCGCGCTGGGCCTGCGCCCACCGGACCGGAGCCATGGACTACTTGATCAGCTTGTGAACGGATTCGCTGAAGGCCTGGCCGAGGATCTCGTTTCCACTGATCACCTGCACATGAAAGCCGTGGTACTTCTTCCCAGACTCTTCGACGAGCTTGTAACTCCTACGGCCGGAGCGCTCGCTGTGGGTGCGGACGAAATCAAAGGCCACCTTGGGGGTCTCGATGTCCAAGTAGCGGCCGTTGGAGTCCACGGTGATTTTCATTTCGCCGGATTTCTCCACAGCAATGGTGTCCGAGCCGCGCCGGAGGTTGGCGGCGTAGAGGGCCCATTTCAGCGTGACTCCTTCGAGTTTGACGGAGGTGTAGTTGGTGATGCGCACTCGGAGCCAGTGCGAGGAGACGTATTCTTCCTTGGCGATGTCGGCGGACTTTTTCTGAACCTCGGGTTTGACGGCGATATCGACCGAACCGGCGGAGGCGGCACTGACAAAAAGAAGGCTGCAAAGGATGGCGAGACGTGTGTGCATGGCGTGAGGGTGTGTGGTGTGGATGACCTCAACAGGCGGACTGAAACGGCGGCATGACATGACGAGGTCGGGATCACCTCAGCCGCGCTGCATTGGGAGACGGAAGCTGGCCGCCCCTCTTCAGCAGCGCTCCATGCACAGCCAGCGGTGCCGGCGCACCCCGGTGTGGACTGCCCAGTTTTCAGCTCCTCTGAGCGGTGCCACCAGGTCGGCATGCGCCACACGGATCGCCTCATGCCAGTCCGGCATGGCAGGCGCGTCGCAGTCTGAGAAAGCATTCTCGTGCAGCAGGCTCTGCTTGAGCTCCGCTTCATCGTCATCCAGCACGCAGACCAGATGCGAAGCATCCTTCGCCACTGCGGCAGCGTCCCAGAAGCACTGCTCCGTGCTGAGCGTGAGCAGGACGAGGAGGTTCAGGATGAACGGGCACCAGCGCATGGGATGGGCGGATGTCTGAGTAAACGAAAGGATGTGGCGGCAGCTATCACAAGCCATGTAAACTTTTCTCCGGGGAGAATGGATTTGATCGCGGCCATCGGCTGCAGGGCTGGTGGGAGTGAGTCGGGTCAATGGTCCCGCTAGGCCGCGGAGTTTGGCCGGGAGGGGGCCACGGATCGCTGCTGCTGCGCGGGCAGCGCGTGGTGAGCATGCCGCCGGAGGTTAGGCCTCTGGCCTGACCAAGGCCTGAGGCGTCCCGCCTCCAGCTTGCCACCCAGCGGGAGCGCTCACCATGGACTGGGAAGGACAGGCTGGAAGCCCGTCTCCCCTGGACAGCCGGGACGGCTATCCTCCAAGCAGCTGCGGAGCGCAGGCTCCAGGCACGAGTGCTTCTCATGCCCCTCCGGAGTAGCGCAGCCGGCTGTAGCAGGCGGCCACGGCGCTGAGCACCAGGCCGGCTCCCAGCAGGGGCAGGACCTGCTTGAGCTGGATGGTCGGCGGTAGCAGGACGATGATCAGGAAACCCAGCAGGCAGATCCCACGGGTGAGGCCGTAGAGCAGGTGGCTGCTGGGCCTGCGGTCCTGCGCGGCAAAGACATAGCTGCCCAGCAGCATGCCCCAGACCGCGAGGCTGAAGCCCACGCTCCACTTCGGCCAGCCGTACTCCAGCAGGGCAAACTCAGGATGGCATGGGTCGTAGCGGACGGTGACCTGGCTGCCGGCACTCAGGGACTGCGCGAGGGCTCCGGCACCGGCCTCGTAGGCTTTGTTGCTGATCCACCCTGCCCGCACCCGGTCACTCTCGTACCTGCGCCCATCCACCTTGTAACTGTAGCGGATGAGAGAGCGTGTGTTGCCGCGATGGCTAGCGGGCTGGGAGGAGATGACGCGGCCCTGGGTGGTCGCTTCGGCCCGCCACAGATGCCAGGAGGACACGCAAAACTCCACGGGCATGAGGAAGAGCAGCGCCAGAAACAGGGGCAGAAAGATGAGGGCTGCGGCGAGTCCGAGGATGTAGCGCATGGAGAGGGCGGTTCTTGAACCGATAGGCCGGATCTTGCCAAGGCGACGGCTTGCATGCAATGGGGCACTGGTTGCAGAGCGGGGTGTTGTTTGGAATCAGGGCCGCTCCAACGCTTTGCCGCTGGCGGAGGCCGATGTGACGATGTAGAGGCCCCGGCAGCCTTCCACCCCGATGAACCACCCTGCCCTCCCATACGATGCCAAGACATGGAAGCTGGCGGGCGTGGTCGCCCTGGTGCTGCTGGGTGTCGCGATCTCCCTGGCCCTCATGGAGCGGTGCCTGCAGCCGGAGCGCGGGCCGCAAGAAAGAAGCCACGAGCACCGGGAGCGCCCCAACCGCCACCGCAGCTCCCTGCCGCCGGAGGTTCAGCGGCAGTTTGAGGAATTCCGGAAGGAGAAATGAGCCTGGCCTGAGGCTCGCCCCTGACCCTGCGGGCCGTCTTGGGGTGTTGGAGCGGTGAGAGCGAGAGAATGGTGACGAAACGTCTCTTTTTGGAAGCTGTTTTGAAGACATGGTTAACATGTGTTAATAATATACATCAGTTTGATAATGTGGTGATTAACAAGCATGGAAGGTGCTGGCATTGTCTGCGATAGCCGGATTTAACCTACGCTCTGCCGCCTTGCTGGAGGAGGGCGTAGGAACCGGAGCGCGGACAGGGAGATGCTGCAGGGGCTGTCTGTCCTCGTTTCACGCCTTTGCAGCAGGCTCTCGACGGAGCTGGAGCCCCATTTTTCGAGCTCTCCGAGGAGCGCTTGATGGATGTATGACTGGCGCGTTCAAATACATGGCAATTCATTGAATATAAGCCATATAAACAATGTGTAATGATCATGTGATCCGGCGCGCGGGCACACCTCTCCCTGGTTGGGGCATGGGGTGCCTTTGGCTGAGTTTCCAGAATGCTGGACGGCCCCTTTACGCGATCTTCCAGGCCTCGCGCATGGGGCGGAGGAGCATCTGGTTTGCCTGCTCGTCGCCTTCAAAGCGCTCGGCCTTCGGGTCGAACTTCAGCGGGCGGCCGAGGACGGCGGAGATGGCTCCGATGTGGCAGGTGGTGGCGGCACGTTGGGCGATCTCCGCCGTGGCGGCGGTGCGGCCACGGGAATAGACGGCGTCGATGAAGTTGCGGTGGTGGTTCTTGGACTCGTAGAGCTTCACGTCGCTGTCCTTGAGCTTGGCGCGCAGGATGGCGTCGTCGCTGGCCTTGAGGACCTCCGATTCGGTGTAGATCCAGCCCTCGCTGCCGATGAAGCGGGTGCCCCACTTGGTCTTGTCGTCCGTGCTTGTCATGACGACGCGTACACCATTGTTGTACTGATACTCGATGCGGAAGCTCTCGGCGGCGTCATAAATGCCGGTGGTGCGGCGCTTCACCTCGGTGGCGCTGACTTCGGTGGGGGTGGTTTCGTCCATGCCGGCTCCCCACTGCGCCACGTCCAGGAAGTGCGCACCCCAGTCGGTGATGTAGCCGGGGGCGTACTCCTCGATCCAGCGGAAATTGAAATGGCAGCGTGCGGCCGTGTAGGGCTTCTCCGCCGCAGGGCCCAGCCACATGGCGTAGTCCAGGTGGGCGGGCACGGGCTCGGTGGCCTCCAGGCCGGTGTAGCCGCCGCGGATGGCAAACTTGCCCGGCACGCCGATCTCGATCTCCTTGAGCTGGCCAATGTAGCCGTTGCGCACGCGCTCGCAGGCCATGCGCACCTTGAGGCCGGAGCGCCGCCAGGTGCCGCACTGCAGCACGCGCTTGTTTTCCGCCACCGCACGGCAGATGGCACGGCCCTCCGCGATGCTGGCACCGAGGGGCTTTTCTGAGTACAGATCCTTCCCGGCCTTGGCGGCGGCGACGGCCACGTTGGAGTGCCAGTGGTCGGGCGTGGCATTCATGATGGCGTCCACATCGCTGCGGGCCAGCACCTCGCGGAAGTCTTTGAAGATCGCCGTCTCCGGCAGTCCGGCCAGCTTGGCGGCAGCGGCGGCGTGCTGGGAGTCCACATCGCAGATGGCGACGACCTGCACGCGCTCATCGGCCATCAGTGCGCGGAGGTTGCTGGTGCCCTGCCCGCCCACGCCGATGCAGGCGAGACGGACTTTTTCATTGGGCGACACGGCCCCAGCACGGCCCAGAGTGGCGGCGGAGACGATGAAAGGGACGGCGGTGCTGAGAAATTGACGACGGGTGGGAGATGCAGAGTCGGGCATGGGAAAGAAACGCAGTTCGTTTCCGATATTCATCATTCACCCGATTTCTTCATTCACTCATGGACTCCCCCGCCCTGCCCCGCCGTCGTGACTTTCTGCAAACCACCGGCCTGGGCCTCATGGGCTGGCCGCTGGTGCAGTCTTTCTTTGGCAGCACGGGCAGCGCCTTGGCGCAGACTGCGGCCAAGACGCCAGCTGCTGCCGCGACTGCGATCCCTCAGCTCAACCGTTTTCCCCGCATGATGCAGGACTGGCTGGTGGCCGAGGTGCGCGCCGCCGAGCAGCGGGGCAATGCACGGCGCGAGGCTTTGAAAACGAAGGCGGACGCCGAGGCCTACGTGAAGTCCGTGCAGCAGCGCATCCGCGACTGCTTTGGCCCGCTGCCGGAAAAGACGCCGCTGAATGCGAAGGTGACGAAGACGCTGGAGCGCGACGGCTACCGCATCGAGAACATCACCTTTGAAAGCCGCCCGGGCTACCTCGTGACCGGAAACCTCTACCTGCCAAGCAGCAAGGGCAAGGTGCCGGGGGTGATCGGCGTGTGCGGGCACTCGCTCAATGGCAAGGCAGCGGAGGCTTATCAGAGCTTTGCCCAGGGCCTCGCACGGCAGGGGCAGGCCTGCTTCCTGATCGATCCCGTGGGCCAGGGCGAGCGGTTTCAATACCTGAACGAAAAGCTCGGCTCCCGCCTCGGTGGTGGCACCACGGAGCACAACCAGATGGGCGTGCCGCAGGCGCTGGTGGGCGAATTCCTCGGCACCTGGTTTGTGTGGGATGGCATTCGCGCGCTGGACTACCTGATCACGCGCCCGGAGATCGACACCACGCATCTCGGCATCACCGGCAACTCCGGCGGCGGCACGCAGACGACCTGGCTCTGCGGCCTGGAGCCACGCTTCACCATGGGCGCGCCCTCCTGCTTTGTGACCACCTTCCGCCGCGATGCGGAGAACGAGCTGCCGCAGGACATGGAGCAGTGCCCGCCCCGTGTGCTGGCGCAGGATCTGGACCACTGCGATTTCCTCGCCGCCATGGCACCGAAGCCGGTGATCATCCTCGCGCAGGAGAAGGACTTCTTTGACAACCGCGGCTCCACCGAGAGCTACGAGCGTCTCAAGAAACTCTACACGCTGCTCGGCAAGCCGGAGAACATCCAGCTCCACATCGGGCCGGATCCGCACGGCTACACGCAGTCGAACCGCGAGGCGATGTACCAGTTCTTTGGCAAGGCCACCGGCATCCCCGCCGCAGCGGCGGAACCGGTGATGACCATCGAGAAAGACGAGGTGCTGCTCTGCACGCCGAAGGGCCAGGTGGCGGAGTCGGGCTCGCGCACGCTGATGAGTTTCACGCGGGAAAAGGCGGACGATCTGGCAGCGAAGCGCAAGCCGCTCTCTGGCGCAGCGTTGCAAAAAGCCGTGCGCCAGGTGCTGAAGCTGCCCGCGCTGGCGGACACCGCGCCGGACTACCGCATCCTGCGCAGCGTGGGCGCACGCAAGTACCCCACCAAGGGCTACTGCACCTACGCCGTGGAGACGGAGCCGCTGATTCACGCACTGGTCACACGCCTGAGCGACGAGGCGCTGACCTCGCGTCTGCCGCGCGGGCAGAGCAAGGCCATCCTGTACATCTCCCACCGCTCCGCCGATGCCGAGCTGCGCAGCGATCCGTTTGTGAAAGAGCTGATCGCCGCCTCGCCGGACGCCGCCTTCTTTGCCTGCGATGTGCGCGGCATGGGCGACTCCCAGCCCGACACCTGCGGTGCGAACCAGTTCACCGGCATCTACGGCAGCCACTACTTCTACGCCGCCTTCAGCCAGATGCTCGACCGCCCGCTGTCCGGTCAGCGCGCCTACGATGTGCTGCGCGTGCTGCAGCTTCTCGCCTCAGCAGGACATACGGAGATTCACCTGGCCGCGCAGGGCTGGGGTGCCCTGCCAGCCGCCCTGGCCGCCGTGCTCAGCCCGCAGGTCAAACAGGTGACGCTCAAGCATGCGCTCAGCTCCTTCCATGAGCTGGCCGTGCATGAAGACCAGCAGTGGCCCGCCGCCATCATGGTGCCGCAGGTGCTCCAGCACTTTGACCTGCCGGACTGCTATGAGGCGCTCAAGCCGCAGAAGCTCCAGCTCATCGAGCCCTGGGGTGCCGCCGACGGCATGAAATAAGCTCCCACTCCACACTCACCATGCAATCCACCCTCAAGATCAAGCTCTCCCTCTTCATGTTTCTCCAGTACTTCATCTGGAGCAGCTGGTACATGACGCTGGGCAGCTACCTCGGCACCCTGAACTTCAGCGGCACCGAGATCGGGGCCTCCTATGGCGCGTTTGCGTGGGGTGCCATCCTTTCGCCCTTCATCGTGGGATTGATCGCCGACCGCTTCTTTGCCTCGGAGAAAATCATCGCCGTGCTCGGCATCGCGGGCGGGCTGGTGATGTTTTACATCCCGCAGCTGAAGACCTTCGGCAGCGTCTATCCCACGCTCATCCTCTACTGCACGCTCTACGCGCCCACGCTGGCTTTGGGGAATTCCATCTCCATGACGCATCTCGCAGACGCGAAGAAGGACTTCCCTTTTGTGAAGATCTTCTCCGCCGTGGGCTGGATCGCGGGTGGCGTGGTGCTCAGCCAGTTGAAGGGGGAGCAGTCAGCGCTGCAATACTACCTGGCAGGCGGCACCTCGATGGTGTTTGGCCTGTTTGCCCTGACGCTGCCGCACACGCCGCCGAGAAAGAAAGGCCAGGACGTGCCGCTGGGCGAAGTCCTCGGGCTGGATGCGCTGGCGCTGCTCAAGAAGCCCACCTTTGCCATCTTCATCCTGTGCATGTTCCTCATCTGCATCCCGCTGTACTTCTACTTTGTGAACATGGGCACCTACCTCACGCAGCTCAAGTGGGCGGACATGGCGCAGAAGATGACGCTGGCGCAGGTCTCCGACATCGTCTTCCTCCTGCTGCTGCCGCTGATGCTCAAGAAGCTCGGCTATAAGAAGACCACCTTCCTCGGCATCCTGTCCTGGGCCGTGCGCTACTTCATGCTCAGCGCCAGCGCTGCCAGCAGCGGCACCGTGCTCATTTTTGCCGCCATCCTGCTGCATGGCGTCTGCTATGATTTCCTCTTCATCGCCGGGCAGCTCTACGTGGACAGCGAGGCCAGCGAACGCACACGCGGCGCCGCACAGGGCCTCATCGCCATCATCCTCTGGGGCTTCGGCTCACTGGTCGGCACCTACCTGGCTGGATATTTCATGGATCAGCACAAACTCGCCACGCCGAAAGGTGCCGTCACCCACGACTGGTCCGCCATCTGGGCCACGCCTGCGTGGATCGCTGTCACCGTGCTGGTGGTGTTTGTGATCTTCTTCCGCGAACCGCAGAAAGCGCCTGCGGGTGCATGAGGCGCACAGGAGCGCGGAATTTATTCCGCAGCATTCCGACAACACGCATACCTCCGCTTCAGATTGAGTTCTTCAGCAATCGCAGCGCTACGGAGTGCTGGCCACAGGGTCTGCAGCAGATAAGCGGGTCATCGGCTTGACGGGAAGGTTCGCCGTTAAGAGCCTTGGCGCTTCGGCGGAGAGCTGCGGAATAAATTCCGCGCTCCAAAGCGCCATTCGTGGCGCTGAAACGTTAAACCGTGGTCGGGCTGGCGAGATTCGAACTCACGACCTCTTGCACCCCATGCAAGCGTTCTACCAGGCTGAACTACAGCCCGACCTAGGTTTTAACAGTGCCACCAGTCGAGGCCGCTTTTGGGGTGGCTCCGGTTGGTGGGACGCGCATTTTGGAGAGTCCCGCAGGCTTTGCAACTGCGATGTTGAGTTCTTGTGAGAATGTCTGTGAAACTTGCCATCACCCTGCCGCTCAGGTAGAACCACATCCGCATGGTCACGATCACGATTCAGGAACTCACCAAACGCTTCAGCGGCAGTGTCGTGCTGAGCAGCGTGGACCTGCAGATCGCCGCCGGGGAGCTGTTCTTTCTGCTGGGGCCCAGCGGCTGCGGCAAGACGACGCTGCTGCGGCACATCGCGGGCTTCTACAAGCCGGACGCCGGGAAGATCTGGTTTGACGAGGAGGAGGTGACCCGCCTGCCGGCGCACAAGCGCGGCACGGGCATGATGTTTCAGAGCTACGCCCTGTGGCCGCACCTGAACGTGGCGCAAAACGTAGCCTTTGGCCTGGAGGAGCGCGGGCGCCCGCGGCGGGAGATCGAGCATCGTGTCGCGGAAATCCTGGAGCAGGTGAAGCTGGACGGCCTGGGCTCGCGCAAGATCCAGCAGCTCTCCGGCGGGCAGCAGCAGCGCGTGGCGCTGGCCCGCGCGCTGGTGATCCGCCCCAAGTGCCTGCTGCTGGACGAGCCGCTGTCCAACCTGGATGCCAAGCTGAGGCTGGAGATGCGCGCGGAGATCCGCCACATCGTGAAGCAGCACGGTCTGACCGCCATCTACGTGACGCATGACCGCGACGAGGCGCTGAGCATGGCAGACCGCATGGCCATCATGGACGCGGGCAGGCTGGTGCAGGTGGGTACCCCGGAGGACATCTACCGCCACCCAGCCACGCGCATGGTCGCGGAGTTCATCGGCGAGACCAATTTCATCGAAGGCCGCGCGCTGCGCGCCAGCAGTCGCGAAGGATACTTTGATGTGGAGACGTCCTCCGGCACGCTGCGCGCCCGCACCGACGGCACCTGGCAGCCCGCCAGCGGCCAGCCCGTGGTGCTGAGCATCCGCCCCGAGTCGCTGACCTTTGGGAATGTGCTGGATTCACCGAACCGCTTCCCCGGCCAAATCGTGGACACCACCTACCTCGGCGCGACGGTGCAATATCTGCTGCAACTCCCCGGCGGTCCGCTCATCAAGGTGTGCGAGACCAACCCCCAGGAAATCCGCCTGCCCAGCGAAGACGAAGTGCGGGTGATGGCAGCGATGAATGACGTGGTGATTTTGCGGAAATGAAGACTCCAGGCTTCAACTCCCTGCGGCTGATTCCAGGCTCGTCCTCGTTCTTAGCGCACCGCCACGCCCAGCGCATGCGTGCTACCCCAGGCACGTACTGCAGTAATGCCTTCAGTCGCTCCGGCCGTAGGTCGGGTGTGTTTGGCGTCGAGCGCGTTTCCATTTGTCACAGCCCGCTCCGCCAAACCGCCCGACTGCGAGGACGTCCGTACGCCTTGGTGTTTGCCGTACGCTCATGGACGGGCGGGCTTCGCCACACCCATCCTACGACCCTGCAGCCGCCCTCTTCGCCAAACCGCCCGACAGCGAGGGTGTGCGTACGCCATGGCGTTTGCAGCACGCTCATGGACGGGCGGGCTGTCGCCACACCCATCCTACGGGCGGACGCCCTGCGGACGTTTGACGAGCTTGAGCTGAGGGCGCGGGTGAATCGAGGACGAACACGATTCAGAGTTCGCGCGAGCGCCCGTTTGAAAGGGGGCACCTCATTGCAATGAGTGGTATCTTCCACCATCCGCGTGTGCAGGCCCTGCTCTCCTGGGCGCAGGGCTGGCGCAAGGAGCTGGCGGTCTTCCTTCTCATGCTGGCCACCCTGGCGGGGCCGTTTCTGCTCAAACCAACGCAGAGCACGGCACCGGCGCGTTACGACCGTCGGCTGGTCATCATCACGCCGCACCATGACCGCATCCGCGAGGAGTTTGGGCATGCGTTTGCTGCGCATTGGAAGCAGACCACCGGGCAGACGGTCTTTCTCGACTGGCGCGTGCCGGGCGGCACCTCGGAGAT
Organism: Prosthecobacter fluviatilis; assembly: GCF_042655725.1. Taxonomy (GTDB): domain Bacteria; phylum Verrucomicrobiota; class Verrucomicrobiia; order Verrucomicrobiales; family Verrucomicrobiaceae; genus Prosthecobacter; species Prosthecobacter fluviatilis. Next base: position 353,260 of record NZ_JBHSMQ010000007.1, on the reverse strand, counting down.
CGCCATGCTGATCAAGTCGGAGGCGCTGGCGGCCTTTCAGCTGCTCTGGGAGACGAAGCTGCACCAGCCCTGGAGCCCCGCCGTGGCGCAGGCCTGCCTGAACCCCAAGGCCGCGCCGGATGATCCTGCGCGCAAGGCCTACCTGGCCTCCACGGTGGGCACGGGCATCGATCTCTTCTTTGGCGGTGGTGCGTATGACTTCGAGCAGCAGGCGCGCATGGGCACGCTGGTGGCGGGCGATGGCGAAAAGACGGGCCTCAGCGCGCTGGCAAAGCAACACCCCGCGTGGTTCAGCGACGCCGGCATCCCTGAAAAACTCAGCGGCGAGCCCTTTCGCGATCCGCAGCATCGCTGGTGCGGCGCGTGCCTTTCGAGCAGCGGCATCGTTTTCAATCGCGATGTGCTGCGCCGCCTCGGCATCGCCGAAGATCCGGCCACCTGGGCGGATCTCGCCGACCCGAGTTACTACGGGCAGATCGCATTGAGCGATCCGGGCAAGAGCGGCTCCGTGACCAAGGCGCTGGAAATGATCATCCAGCAGGAGATGCAGAAGGCGCACGCCCGGCTGCTGGCGCTGCCAAAGTCCAAGCTCACGCCCGAGCAGATTGAGGCCCAGGCCGTGGCGGAAGGGTGGAACGAGGGGCTGAGGCTCATCCTGCGCATCAGTGCGAATGCACGCTACTTCACCGATTTCTCCACCAAGATCCCGCTGGAGGTCGCGAAGGGAGATGCCGCTGCGGGCATGTGCATCGACTTCTACGGCCGCTCGGCGGAGGAGGACGTGCGCCGCGCAGACGGCACCTCGCGCGTGGGCTTCATCGCCCCGCTCGGCGGCACCTCGGTGAGTGTCGATCCCATCGGCCTGCTGCGCGGCGCGCCGGATGCGGAGCTGGCCACCGCCTTCATGGAGTTTGTGCTGGGGGATGCCGGGCAGAAGCTGTGGAGCTACCGCGTGGGCGAGCCCGGCGGCCCGCGCGAGCACGCCCTGCGCCGCCTGCCCGTGCGGCACGATCTCTACACGCCGGAAAACATCGCCCGCATGAGCGACGGCAAGGAGGCCCCCTTTGAAAAAGCCCAGGCCTTCACCTACCACCCGGAGCGCACCGCTGCGCTCTTCAACACCATCCGCTTCCTCGTGCGCGTCATCTGCGTGGACTCGCACGCCGAGCTGCACGCCGCCTGGAAGACCCTCATCGACCACGGCATGCCCGAGCGCGCCGTGCAGGTGCTGGAAGACCTCGCCCGCGTGAAGCACGAAGCCGCCGCCGGCAACATCTCAAAAATCCTCTCCGCTCGCGACAAAGTCCAGGAAACCCGCCTCGCCCGCGAACTGGGGGATGCCTTTAGAAACCAGTTCATCAAGGCCGCACGGATCGCAGAGAGCGGGCGGTGAAATTCCAACTTGGAAACAAAGCCATGTCGAAACTCCTCTCACTGCTGATCTTCCTGGGGATGACCGCGTTTTTCGCGTGCTTCTTTGCCTGGCCCATCTGGGCGGCGCTGGAGGCGGCGTTTCGCGGGCCGGACCATCGGTTCACGCTGGATTATGTGTCGGAGGTTTTTCTCAATGCGCTCTACCGCGAGGGGCTGTGGAATTCCTTTATCATCGCTGTGTGGACGACGCTGGGCTCTCTCTGCGTGGCGCTGCCGCTGGCGGTGTGCTACGTGCGCTTTGCCTTCCCCGGACGGGCGCTGCTCAATTCCCTGGTGCTCATGCCCATGATCCTGCCGCCGTTTGTCGGGGCCATCGGCATCAAGGCCATGCTGGGGCAGGCGGGCGCGCTGAACAGCCTGCTCATCAGCCTGGGCCTGATGGACGCCATGCATCCCACGGACTGGCTGGGGCAGCACCGCATGCTGGGCATCATCGTCATGGAGGTGCTGCACCTCTACCCGATCATCTACCTGAATGCGGCGGCGGCTTTGTCCAATCTGGACCCGGCGCTGGAGGAGGCGGCGGCAAACTTGGGCTGCCATGCGTGGAGCCGCTTCTGGCGCGTGACGCTGCCGCTCATCATGCCCGGCGTGTTTGCGGGCGGCACCATCGTGTTTGTGTGGGCCTTTACCGAGATGGGCGTGCCGCTGCTGTTTGACTACGATCGCGTGACGGCGGTGCAGATCTTCCGCAGCATCAATGACCTCAGCGGCAACCCCTTCCCCTACGCGCTGGTGGCGGTGATGCTGGGCTTCAGCACGCTCTTTTACCTGGCCAGCCGCCTGCTCTTTGGCAGGGCGGACTCCGCTGGCGGCGGCGGCCGCGCCACGACGGCGCGCGAGACGATCGCGCTGCCCGCCGGTGCCGGATGGGTGTGCACCGCCTTCTTTGCAGGCGTGACCTTTCTGGCAGTGCTGCCGCACCTGGGCGTGGTGCTGCTGTCGTTTTCGCAGGACTGGTACGGCACGGTGCTGCCGCACTCGCTCACGCTCCAGCATTATCGCGATGCCCTGGGGCATGAGCTCACGCTCTCGTCCATCGCCAACAGCCTGAAGTACTCCACGCTGGCCATGCTGCTGGCGCTCATCCTTGGCATCGGCGTGGCCTACGTGTCCGTGCGCACGCGGCTGTGGGGCCGCCAGCTTCTGGATGCCATGGCGATGCTGCCGCTGGCAGTTCCTGGTATCGTGATGGCCTTTGGCTATCTGGCCATGACGCGGGAGGGCCGCCCCTTCCACTGGCTCATGCTTGGCGAAGACCCGCTGATGCTGCTGGTGATCGCCTACGCGGTGCGCAGGCTGCCCTACGTGGTGCGCTCTGCCGCCGCCGGATTCCAGCAGGTGAGCCCCGCGCTGGAGGAGGCCGCGCAAAACCTCGGTGCACGCCCGGAGCGCGCGCTGTGGCGCATCACCCTGCCGCTGGTCACGCCCAACCTCGTCGCGGGCGCGCTGCTGGCCTTTTCCTTTGCCATGCTGGAGGTGAGCGACAGCATGATCCTCGCACAGCAGTCCAGCTACTTCCCCATCACCAAGGCCATCTACTCACTCGTGCTCGCGCTCGGCAGCGGGCCCAATCTCGCCTCCGCCCTGGGCGTGTGGGCCATGATCTTCCTCGCCGTGACCATCCTCGGGGCGGGAGTGATTTTGGGCAAAAAATTGGGGACGTTGTTCCGGGGATGAGCGACATGCTGCTGCTCTTTGCATGAAGCCCAAGCACCCCGCCAAAATCAAAACCTTCGAGCAAGCGTACCAGTTCGTCTTGCAGGCAAAGACCTGCCTCATCTTTGGCTCCAAGTGCTCTGATCTCCCCAGCCTTTGGGACGTGGTGGACCTGCCCGGCAGGCAGCCAGGCCAGAAGGGCTGGGGCCGGAAAGTGGAGGCCGTCTGGGCGTGGAAAAACGAGCTGCCCGCGCAGTTTCCCGACGAGATCTTTTACGGCAAGCTTCCCGGTGGGCTGGCGGCACTCATGTGCCTGGAGCACCTGCGGCGCGTGCACTACCCGGCGCATCATCGCCCGGTCTCGCAGTGCAGCCCGCTGGCGCGGCGTGCGTATGAGCTGATCCGCAGCGAGCCGCACACCACGGCGGAGCTGCGCAGGGCGCTCTCGCCTTCGGGGGCTGTGAGCAAGAGCAAGGTGGACAGCGCGCTGGTGGAGCTGCAGGTGACGCTGAACATCACGCGCTCCAACGCCCCCAATCTGAAACGCGACACATGGCTGCCCTTTGCGGAGCAGTACCCGGACATCGGAGGTGGCGAATGAACCGCACGGACCGCCTCGTCTCCATGGTCATGCTGCTGCAGTCGCGCCGGGTCATCACCGCCGCACAGCTGGCCGAGCATTTTGAGATCACCGAGCGCACGGTGTACCGCGATCTTGCCGCACTGGGAGAGGGCGGAGTGCCCATCGTGGGAGAGCCCGGCGTGGGCTACAGCCTCATGAGCGGCTACACCCTGCCTCCCGTCATGTTTTCTCCGGAGGAGGCCTTTGCCTTTGTCACCGGCGGGCTGCTGGTGGAGCGCATGACGGACGCCTCCATGCGCGATGCCATCCGCTCCGCCATGGGCAAAGTCACCGCCGTGCTGCCCTCCGGCCTGCAGGGCCGTGTGGACCGCCTGCGCAAGACGACGGTCATCGGTACCCGCCCGCCCACCAAAGGCAGCGTGCCCCTCACCACCGTGCAGCGGGCCATGGCCGAAGGCCGCGTGCTGCGGCTGAACTACCTGGGCGCTGCACGCGGAGAGCCCACCGAGCGTCTGGTGGAGCCGCGCGGGCTGGTCTTTTACATGGACCACTGGCACCTCATCGCCTGGTGCCGTCTGCGCGAGGACATGCGGGACTTTCGTGTGGACCGCATCGTCCGCTGCGAGACGCTGCCGGAGCCCATCCCGCCGTGTCCGGAGTTCAATCTCAACGAGCACCTCGCCCGCTGCATCGTGCCAGAGCGCAGCGAGTTTGCCGTCATCGAAATCCCTGATTACCTCCTCGAAGGTGTCCGCCGCTTCTGGGGGCCGACGATTGTGGAGGAGGAGCCGCTCGCCTGCAGGCGTGCCAGCGTGCGCTTCGCCTTTCGGGCCGAAGGAATACCCTACGTCTCCCGCTGGCTGCTGAGCCTGGGCACGGATGCGGAGATCGTCTCGCCAGAGGTGCTGCGGGAAAAGGTGGCCGAGATGGCGCAGGCCACTGCGGAGCATCATCGGCGCGGCGTGAAATAGGTACGCGAATGGCTGGGCACAGCGCAGGGCTTTGGATGGATAATAGCACCCGCAGTTGAAAAGCGGTCTTTGCTCGCAGCGGAAAGCAGAAGCTCGGCTGGAGCTGAGGTGCCGGGGCTTGGCGCGAAGCTCTGGAGGAGGGGGACCATCCTGGTCCCTCAGCGCTCCGCAAGGTCTGCCCTTCTTATCAACGGTTCATGGCATAAGAGCCGGGGGTGTAGCGGAGCGTTCCCTTGTTCCGCAGGAACAAGGCTACTTGGCTGCGCCTAGCGTGGGAGCGGCACCGCAAAGCCGCAGCGGGTGCGTCTTTTTGAAAGCATTCCGGATCATTCCGCCGCAAAAAACACCTCCCCTCAAAAACACCCCTGACATAACGCTGTCAGGGGCAGGCGCGAATGCTGGCGGGTGATCGCAACTGAATGCGGTCCATCTCAACAAACCACAAGACAAGACCACCCATGAGCCAGACCACCCCACCCACCGTCTCCTTTTCCCTCACCTGCAAAAGCGCCGCCGATGCGCTCGATTTCTACACTCGGGCCTTCGGTGCCGTGGAGCTGTTCCGTCTCTCCCCGGCCCCTGGCGTGGTGCCGCATGCGGAGTTCATGATCGGCAACACCCACATCTACATCTCGGACGAGGCCCCCTGCTCCAACGCCCACGCCATCCCGGAAGGTGGCATGGCTCCCTGCGGGTTTACGATCCAGGTCGAGGACTGCGACAAAGCCTTTGAGCGCGCCCTGGCCGCAGGCGGCTCTCCGCTGAGCCCCTCGCGGGATCAGTTCTGGGGCAGCCGCACGGCCATGCTGAAGGATCCCTTTGGCTACCGCTGGAGTTTCAGCCAGCACCTCGAAGACGTAGCTCCGGAGGAGTTGCTCAAGCGCGCCCAGGCTTTCATGAGCGGAAACTGAGCGGCAACGCCGGGGGAGCGTAACGCGGACTAACAGACAACGGTGGAACGTATCCACCGTTGTCAATTCGCATGCGAGGTTCCATTCTGGAAAAAATGAGTGAACCACGTCCATTCACGCCCGCGCACAAGTTTGTCGGGGCTTCCTTAATCATTGGGGTGGTCCTCTTGTTCGCGCTGGCCGGAGTCTTGGTTTATCGTCTCTTTTATGAAGACGACTACCCAGCTCCTCCCATCCGGCCAAGGCCAAAGGCAGTTCAACTGACGCAGCAGCAGGAGGCCAGTCTTTCCGACTGGGGGCGCAAAATCGCCAGCCTTGCCAGTGAGGACCTGGGACAGGAACTTTCACCCATGCATGACCGCGATGCCATTGCCGCGCTCGTATTGGACGGCATCGATGGCAAAGAAGTACGGCAAACGCTGGATGAGGCGATCAGGTTTGCGGTGAGCTACAAAGCCGGCGGCTTTCTTGCTCAGGCCTGCGGCCATCCGGTGCATTTTCTGCGGGTCTGCACCCGTGCGGGCTTTCCGGCGGTCACCCTCCGCGTTGACTATGAAAACGGGCTCATTGGCTACATGGATGTGCTTTTGCAGCCAGCAGGCGGGCAGTTCAAAATCATCGACGTTTACAATTACCTCAGCGGAGAATGCCGGACAGAGGATTTCCGCTGCAACATGGTTGCCTTTTTCGTCGCCCGACATTCGGAGATTATTTCGAAGTGGCTGGACAGCTGGAATCTAAAGAAAGAAGATGCCGAATACCTGCTCTTGCTGATCAAGGCCCGACGCAAAGGAGATGAAGAGGAGATCCTTGCCGTGTGCGATCAGGCACCCGGGCATCTTCGGAACAACAGACTTGTGTTTTTCACCCGCACCCAGGTGCTGCAGCGGCTCTCCATCTCAAATCCCCGCTACGAGCGGCTCTCTTTTGAAGCCATGCAAAACCCGCCGCGCATGCCAGAAACCCCGCATGTCCTCGAACTCATGCTCATCCCGAAGTTGCTGGCCTCTTTCGACTACCAGACGGCGGACGATGCCGTGGGAAAAGTCATGGCCGTGATCGGGGACGATGCCTACCTGATGTGCCTGCGGGCGGAGATCAAATTTAACCTGATGGACATGGAGGCGGCCAGAGCCCTGTTGCGTAGAGCCGCTGAACTGGAGCCTGATCTGCCGCTGCTGGAGGAGAAGAAGCGCGAGCTGAAATTTCCGCAGAAAAGTGAGTGCTGAGTGTTCCAAAACGCATGAAGCCGCGCACAGGTCAGGTGCTGAGTTATTCACAATAGCTTTAATGTAACGTTAATAAGGTTTCCTTGACCTCAGCTCGCTCTACCGCTGAAATAGTGCGTTATGAGACGCCCGTGGATCAAAATCGAAACCAGCACGCCGGACAAGCCGGAGATTTGCAGCATCGCCACCTACCTGAAGGTGGATGAAGACACGGTGGTGGGAAAGCTGGTCAGGCTGTGGTCCTGGGCAGAACTGAACCGCATTGAACCTAACGATCTTGGAGTTACCAAGGAGTTTCTGGACAAGGTAGTGGGACGCAAAGGATTCGCAGCGGCGCTAATGCAGGCTGGGTGGCTGATCGAGACCGAGGGCAAACTGAGCTTTCCTAACTTCAAACGTCACAACAGCCCTGTGGCGCAGAACAAAGCCCTCACCGCCAAGCGTGTGGCCCGCCATCGTTTGCGGAAGGCCAAAAGTAACGAAAAGATAGCGGACAAAGCGTTGCCTAAACAGCCGCTGGAAGAGGCACAGGCTGAGCCGGAAGTCATAGAGACACCCACTGAAGAACTCAATGTTCCACAAGTAATTACTGAGGAAAAGCCATTGGTAATCAGTGAAAAAATCGTTATTGAGACTGCCCCTGAGGGTAACTTTGAGGTAACGCCTGAGCCCGCTCCGGCTGCTACCCCAGCTCCTGAACCGGAGCCTGAGATCTCCCCCGCTGTGGTGGCGGAAATCTTGGCAGAGACGGTGTCCACTGAAGAGCCTGCTCCACGCAAGCGACGCTCTAAAGCGGTGACTGCTGAAACGGATCAACCGCTACTGTTCTGAACTTTGAGCAAACCTTTGTAACGGCTGATGGTTACTTAAAGGATGGCAAAGAGAGTTATGCTCCGGGTTATGGCCTGATTAATAGTTAACTTATCCGAAGTAATAAACCACGGTAACTGTCTAAAATTTGGACACTAAGAACTGAGCTCTTTGCATGTGTTAGCGGAGCTTCCAAACATGGCTGCGACTAGGGGGCGCAGGGAACTGAAACTTTTACACCGTTACTCGGCAGCCCGTGCGCCATCTGAACTGACCGCCGTCTTTTCACGCCAAGCGTAACGCTGCGTCCATGGATTCGGCCGATGCTCCACAACGTCTGCAATGATCTCTCCCATGACCGGGGTGAACTTGAAGGCATGGCCAGAATCCCCAGCCGCGACAACGAGGCCGGGGTGCGCAGGGTCGTGGCCGATCCAGAAGGCCCCGTCAAAGGTGTCGCAATACTGGCAGACGCGGGTGGAGTGCAGTGGGGCTGTCGCCAGGGCCGGGAAGGTCTCCCGCAGAAAGGCGCGGTAACGCTCCTCCTCACCGGCAGGCAGGCTGCGCGGCTCATTGGCGTTCACCCGGCGGCCGGGGCCATGGTTCGCCACTTTGACGAGTCCCGCCGCATTGGCCGGAAAGCCGTACCAGCCGGTCCTGCCAATGTCGGCTCCCCAGACGGGAAACTGCGGCGGGGTGAAGGGGCGCGGGTCCTCCGGGCGGAAATGGAAGACGGTTTGAGCGGTGGCCCACATGACGTCCTGCAGGTGGGGCAGCAGCGCAGGCGTCCAGGCTCCGGCGGCCACCAGGACGGCATCGGCGCGCCAAGTCTGCCCGCTGGCGGAGGTGATGCCGGCGCAGCGTCCGTCTTCAAAAAGCGGGCGCGGCTGCGGGATGTTTTCGTGGATTTCCACCCCGGCCTGCCGTGCCTCCTCAGCCAGCCGGGCGATGACACGACCGCTTTCCACCCAACCGCCGACGGGGTTGAGGTAGCCATCCGGGTAAAGAGAGGAATTCCAGGCAGGATGCAGCTCCCGCAGCATTTCGGCGGAGGTGCGGCGTAGCTCATGACCGCGCGCGGTGAGAAACTGGCGGCTGTCATGCTCAAAACCGCCGGGCTGCATCCGCCCCCGGGACATCACGAGAAAGCCCACCTCATGATACAGCGCCTCCTCCCAGCGCGCGTTCCAGTCCCGCCAGCGCCGCAGGCTCAGCTCTCCCATGGCGGTGTGCTGCTCGTCGTCGGCGTAATCCATGCGCACGACCTTGCTGATGTCTGTGGAAGCGGCATCGGGGTGTGGGAGCGGGCCTTGATCGATCAAAGTGACCTGCCAGCCACGGGCACGAAGCTCCAAGGCGGCGGTAAGGCCAAAGCAGCCGCCCCCCAAAATGAGGATGGTTGAAGATTCAGAAAGATTCATCTCGATTTAGCTGATTCAGGAACGTAGGCTGACGGCTTACTTGTTTGTCCCGCATGTGTTTTTGGAAAAAATCGGAAGCCAAACTCTGGCTGATCCTGCCTCAGGCCTTTCTGCTGGTGGGTGCCGGTGCAGCGGAACTCAAGGGACCGCCCTTCCAGCTGGTACTGTCCGGCCTGTCAGGTGAAAAAACGCCGCCCAAGGCCTCTGCTTTCACCCTGGGGCTCGAAGCGCTTGAGGCGAAGGATTACCCGACGGCGCTGACCCATTTTGAGTCCGCGGCGGCATGTGCGCGGCTCGACACCCTGCCCCTCGTCTGGCTGACCTCCCAGTTTCAGGTCTGCCAGACGCTGAATCTGCAGGGCAAGCAAGCCGAGTCGGTGGACCGCGCACGCAAGATCGTCGATACCTGCGAGAGGACCCTCGGGGCAGAAGACCCCATCACCAGCGAGGCCCTCTACCACCTGGCCTTTCTGCTGAAAAACAATGGTCGCCTTGCCGAGGCGGAGCCGGTGTATGTCCGGCATCTGGCCTGCCTGGTGGAAAAGCACGGGCCGGAGAGTTTCTTTGCCGCCTGCGCCCGCACACGGCTGGCAGATCTGCTGATGCTCATGGGCCGGATGGAGGAGGCAGAGCGCCACCACCGCCAGGCGCTCGCCGCAGCTCAGGCCGCCCTGGGGGAGGTGCATGCAGACAACTGCTTTTTCCTCACGCATCTGGCCTACTGCCTGCATGTAGGGCAGAAAAAGCCGGAGGCAGCCGAGCTGATGGACAAAGCCTTCAGCATCGTCAAGACGAGCAATGCGCGCGACCTTTCCCACCAAGTTTCTCTCCTGCGTCGGCAGGCGGAGTTTTTCCGTGACAACCACCAGCTCGACAAGGCCCGCATGACCGGGCGTCTCTGCCTGGAGCTGCTGGTCGCCCGCACTGAAGCCCACCGCAGCCACTTCTTTTATTATGGCCGGGTGAAGGATCTTTATCAGTCCATCCTGGTGGCTGACGGGCTCAAGCCGCATGAGATCAAGTCCCACCTAGCTGAAGTGGAAAATCCGCTGCGCGACGACCGCTGAGCCGCCCACTGCGCCTGCCTCGAATGCCCTGAGGAAGCGCCAGCTCGGCTAGGCGTGCTGGATGGTCTCAAACACCGCGCCACCCAGCAGGCGCTCGCCATCGTAGAGCGCGCAGATCTGGCCTGGAGTGAGCGCACGCTGCGGCTCCTTGTACTCCAGCTCCGCGCGACCATCGCCCAGCGGGCGGAAGGTGGCATCCCCGGCCGGGCAGCGGTAGCGCGGCTGGGCCTGCAGCAGGCGCTTCTCATTCAAAGGCAGTCCGGTGCTGGAGATGGAGTGCAGCGTGGCCTTGCGCGCCCAGAGAAGCGGGGTGTCCGCATTTTCGATGGCAACGACGAGTTCGTTCGTCTGCGGGCGCTTGGCCACCACCACGTAGGCCTGCTTGTGGATGGGGCTGGCCACGCCGTGCCCTTTGCGCTGGCCCAGGGTGTAGAGGTGCAGGCCGCGATGCTCGCCAAGCACCTTGCCTTCCAGGTTCACGATGGGACCGGGCTGGTCCGGCACAAAGGTGCGGAGGAAGTCCTCCATCTTCACCTGCCCGATGAAGCAGATGCCCTGGCTGTCCTTTTTCTCCGCCGTTTTCAGGCCCAACTCGCGCGCACGCTCCCGGAGCTCCGGCTTGAGCAGATGGCCGATGGGAAACTGCGCGATGCGCACCTGCTGCGGCTGCATCATCGCCAGGAAGTAGGTCTGGTCCTTGTTCGGGTCCGCGCCGCGATAGATTGCGTGTTCGCTGTCCTCGGTTCCCGGTTCGCTGTTGAAAACCGGGAACTGAGAACCGGGAACTGAGAACGCCTTGCGCGCATAGTGCCCGGTGGCGATGGCCTCAAAGCCCTGCTCCTGCGCCCAGTCCCAGAGCACGCCAAACTTCATCTCACGGTTGCACATCACATCCGGGTTTGGGGTGATGCCGGCCTGGTAGCCTTCGAGGAGGTACTTCACCACCTTTTCGCGATATTCGGTCATGAGATTGACCACCCGAAACGGGATGCCGAGCTGCTGCGCCACGGCCTCGGCATCGGTGATGTCCTCCTCCCAGGGGCAGTGGCCGATGATGTTCTCCTCGTTAATCCAGTTCTTCATGTACACGCCGGACACGTCGTGCCCTGCGCGGACGAGCTCGGCCGCGGCCACGCTGCTATCCACGCCTCCGGACATGGCTGCGAGAATCTTCATAGGAGGTGGAGAATCGGCGGCTGCGGCGTGGCGTCAATCAGGAGGCGCGACTGCATGAAGGATGGCATGGAGGAAATACGGCCAAGGTGCGAAACAAGGCGGTGGGAAACTGAAGCCCTTTACTCCCGCAGCAGCGGGCTAAGATGAGTGGCATGAGATCCCTCCCGTCCTCCCTCCTGCTGTTGCTGACCCTGCTCATGACCGCTTGCAGCGGCTTGGGTGGCTCGCGCCATTCCCTGCCCGCGCTGATGGTGAAGCGGCTGGACTGGATGGATGACGTGGCGGAGGCCAAGCGCGCCAAAGGGCTGCCCATCACCGACCCAAAGCGTGAAGCGGAACTGCTGCGCAGCATGATGCAGCGAGGCGACGCCGCCGGATTGAATTACGAGAGCGTAAGGCTCTTTTTCAGCGGTCAGATGCAGGCTGCCAAGGTGCGGCAGGAGGAGTGGCTGCACCAGCACCCCGCGGCCACCACGGCTCAGCCCCCCGACCTCGCCACCACCATCCGCCCGGCGCTGGACGAGATCGGGACCCAGATGATCGAGCAACTGGCCGAGGAGACGCGGCACCTGCATCCCATCCAAGCAGCGGCCCTGGTGACTCAGGCGCGAAAACGGCTCATGCAGGCCGGGTATTCAGAGGCCGTGGTCAAGCCCGCCGTGAAGGGGCTGAAAGATGCCATGGACATTTATTTCGCCACCTGGCCGTAAGATAGGAGCAGGCGGGACAAACCCCCGGCTTGATCTTTGGCCGCGCCGCATTCAGATGAGGGATGTCAAAGATCCAAAAGGTCCCCACGGGCGAGTTCCACTCCGGCTACGGCTGCATCATCATGAGCGCGGTGATCGGCATCTTCGGTTTCATCATCTGGTGGAGCTACTACACGTTCAAGACCATGGACGCAGCCATCGCCGAGATCACGCAGCAGGCTCCGGCCAAGCTCCCGGACATCGCCCCGGTGCCCGACCTGCAGCAGCGCCTGACCGATTTCGCCGCCGCCGCGACCGCCGGCAAGCCCGCCACGCTCAAGCTCACCGTGGCAGATCTCAATGCCCTGCTGCTGCTGGCGCCTGAAGGCAGCAACGGCAGCTACAAGGACATGCTGCGTGTGAAGTCACTCGACGCGGCCAAACAGACGATCACCACCGATGCCAGCCTGCCGATGAACACCGCCAGCTTTACCGACGGCACCAAGCGCTACCTCGTGGGCGAGGTGGACTTCATTTTGGAAAAGACCGAACTGGGACCGGACGCCAAGCCAAGCGGCGTACGCGTGCCGGGCAAGACGGTGCCGGAAGAAATGGTCAAAGGCATGGCGATGTACGGCTACATGGGCCCCTACCAGAAAGATCCCAAGCTCGAGCCAGTGCTCAAGGCGATCCAGAAATACCAGGTGGAGGCGGACGGCGTGGTGCTGAGCACCGTGAAGTAATCCTGTATTCCTGGACCATGACCACCCTGCCCCAGCACCCCAATCCCTGGAAAACCGTCTCCACCCGTGAGACCTACGCCAATCCGTGGATCCGCGTGCGCGAAGATCAGGTGATCAAGCCCAGCGGAGGCCCCGGCATCTACGGCGTGGTGGAGTACAAGAACACCGCCGTGGGCGTGATCCCTGTGGATGACGAAGGCCACACCTGGCTCGTCGGCCAGTGGCGCTACTGCCATGGCCGCTACGAATGGGAGATCCCCGAAGGCGGCTGCCCGGCGGGCGAATCCCCTGCCGAGGCGGCCAGACGTGAGCTGCAGGAGGAGACCGGCATCGTCGCCGCCACCATCGAGCCCCTGCTCTCCGGCATCCAGCTTTCCAATTCCACCAGCAACGAGGTGTGCGACATCTTTGTGGCCACCGGCCTTTCCCATGGCGAGGCGCAGCCCGAGGACACCGAGGAGCTCACGGTGCTTCGACTGCCCCTCAGCGAGGCCGTCCAGATGGCCCGTGATGGCCGCATACGCGACAGCGTCAGCGTGCTGGCCCTGCTGGCGGTGGCAGCACGCGGTGATGTGACCGCATGAATGGCGCATCGTTACGCCATCAAAAATCTTGTCTGCATGGCCACCGAGTGACAGATTGGAGAATCTCATGAACACAGAGCAACTCGAACAACTCAAGACGATGGTGGCAAACGCAGGCGACCTGCCGGAAGCCGCAAAGACCAAGCTGATTGAGCTGCTGGAGCAAACCGAGGCTGAGGCCCCCACGGCGGAGCCTGGGCAGGCACGCGGCCAGTGGCTTTCCTCTGTGGAGGAGCTGGAGGCTGCGCACCCTGAGGCCACGGGCTTCATGAACCGGCTGGCCACAGCGCTGGCAAACATGGGCATCTGAGCGGCTGAGCTTTACGGGAAAAATCCCCTTCCCCTAAAAGAACTGTAATCCGCCTTTGACAGAACTTAGGAGGCGTGTAGTTTCGCGCCCCTTTTTCCCCGAGGGAATGTCGCCATGCCAAACACACAAGTTATTCTCAAAGAACAAATCAAAGGCCTCGGAGCCGAAGCTGACGTCGTCAGCGTGAAGCGCGGTTTTGCGCGTAATTTCCTGCTTCCCCAGGGCAAAGCCTACGAGGCCACCAAGGGCAACCTGCGCCACACCGAGCGCCTCAAGGCCGTGCGCGCCGAGCGTGAAGCCAAGGAAGTGGCCGAAGCTGAAAAGATCGCTTCCAAGCTCAAGAAGGTGAAGCTCAAGCTCACGCTGGCCACCGGTCAGGGCGGCAAGGCCTTCGGTTCCATCACCACCATCGACATCGCCAAGGCTCTCTCCGAAGAGTCCAAGATCGAGATCGACCGCCACATGATCGTGCTGGAGAAGCCGATCAAGAACACCGGCAGCTTCGAAATCCAGGTCAAGCTCGGCCACGAGATCAACGCTACCGTCAAGCTGACCGTCACCGCCGCTGGCGACACGACTGCGGCCGAAGAAGCCGAGGCTGAATAAGCCGCGCATCTCTTTTAAAACCCTTCTGCAAAGCCGCGCGATGAGCGCGGCTTTGTTATTTTCAGGAAAGCAGTCCGCAGCTTCAGTGCCTGCTGAGCGCGGAAAGAGCGCAGTTCCAGCACGAGCTGCTGCGCAGCCGCGAAGCGAACCTCATCACCACTTTTCGTTAGGCTCTGCCTAACACATCGGCTCTGGCGCAAAAAGACTCGAAAGAGACACTTCTGTACCGGGTATTGATATTGACAATCATGCCTCCGGTTTGGAGCATGCCACACTACGCCATGAAGAAATACAACGTCGGAATCATCGGATACGGCTGGGCCGCCAGCGCACACATCGAAGCCATCAACAAAACCAAGCAGGGGCAGGTCACCGCGATCTATTCCTCCCGCAAGCTGGATGACGCCGAGCTGAGCGCCAAGCATGGCACGCCGATCAAGAGCTACCAAAACCTTGATGAGATGCTGGCAAATCCAGACATCCATGTGGTGGACATCTCCAGCTACCCGAGCCAGCACCGGGACCAGGCCATCAAGGCCGCAAATGCGAAAAAGCACATCATTCTGGAAAAGCCGATGGCGAATTCCCTTCAGGAAGTGCGCGAGATCGTGGCTGCCGCAAAGGCGAACGGCGTGAAAGGCTGCGTGTGCTTCGAGTGCCGTTTCTCCAACCAGTTTCAGGTGACCAAGGCCCTCATCGACGAAGGCCTGCTGGGCAGCCTGCACTACGGTGAAGTGGACTACTACCACGGCATCGGGCCTTGGTATGGCCAGTTCCGCTGGAACACCGGCAAGAAGGACGGCGGCAGCGCCCTGCTCACCGCCGGCTGCCACGCGCTGGACGCCCTGCTCATGGTCATGGGCGGCGAGATCGAGAGCGTCACCAGCTTCTCCACCAAGACGAAGAGCGAGATCTTCAAGCCCTACGAGTACGACACCACCAGCGTCACGCTGATCCATTTCAAGAACGGCGCCGTGGGCAAGGCGGCCGCCGTGGTGGACTGCCTGCAGCCCTACTACTTCCACACCCACCTGTGCGGCAGCCAGGGCAGCCTGCTGGACGACAAATTCCACTCCATGAAGCTGCACACCGACAAGCACGCATGGAGCAAGCTCTCCATGAAGATGCTCGACTCCGGTGATGTGAGCGACCACCCGTACGAAAGCCAGTTCCAGGCTTTCTTCGATGCCTTGGATGAAGGCAAGGACATGCCGCTGACCAGCTTCCCCGAAGCCATGCGCACCTTTGAAGTGATCTTTGCCTCCGACAAGAGCGCCGAACAGGGCGGCAAGCCGGTGCGCATCGCAGATCTGGACTGAGCCAGGTCTGTGAAGCATCAATCTCGCCCGCAAAAAGCGGGGCCGGAATCTGTGCCTATCAGGGTTTCCCTGGTAGGCATTAAGCTCAACCAGAGTCGATTGCATAATGCGCCACCTGTGGTGGATTTGAGCGCATGAGCACGATCAAACTGCTGTCGTCTGGCAAAGCCGGACTCCTTCTCGCCGTGGCATTGTTCACCCTCACGGGCTGTGATCCGTATTATGGTGTGGGATATGGGGGCGGCTACGGGTACGGCGGGTTTGCGAACTACGGCTACCCGGTGGGACTCATGCCGTATGTGCCGCGCACGGTGAACTCCTACAACTACTCGTACTATCCGCGCTACGGAGCCTACTACCACCACCCCTCCCAGCAGTATCACTACATCAGCGGCAACCGCTGGATGTCCGGCCCCTCTCTGCCAGGGTATTCGCCACGGGTGATCCAGGCGGCACACTCCGTGCCGTTCAATTTCAACAGCCATCCGTCCAACTTCCACAGCCAGGTCAGCCAGGCATTCCCTCACAACTGGTCACCACCCGGCGGTGGCGGTGGCTCGATGTACAGGGGCGGCAACCATGGAGGAAATGGAGGCTGGGGTGGCAGCTACGGCGGCCACAGGCACTAGCAAAAGCCGCAACAGGCATTCCCGCCGCCGGTTCACCAGGACTGGCGGCGTTTTCTTTTCACCCAGGGGAGAGAGCCCTCACCAAACCAGCACTTCTTCCTCTTCATCCTTCTGCAGGGGCTGAGTAGCGGCGGTCGAGGAGACGCGGGCAGTCTTGACGAAATCGTAGATGATCGGGATGCTCATCAGGCCGGTGCGGCGGTCATCAAACCAGTCGGAGTAAAAGGGGCGGCCAAAGACGCGAAAGCCCATGGACTGGTACAAGGGCAGCAACTTCCTGCCGGTCTTGGTCACTACGTGCGCAGCCTTTTGCTCCTTGGCGTATTTCTGCATGGCCATGGCCAGCTGAATCATCGGCATGCCGGTGAGGTTTTTCAGGGCGCAGCCGCGTGACACCTCGATGATGAGGCCGTCCTGGGGAAAAACGAGATCGGTGGCATCGGATTCGCTCTGAAGCTCCAGCTTCGGCACCTCGTCGCTGCGCAGCACCCTGATCACACCGGTGATCTCTCGGGCTGGGTTGAAGAGCGCAAAATGGTGCGCATGCTCGTCAAATTCATCAATCTCATGAAGCAATCCAGTCGTGAAAACTTCACGCCGAATCCTCGCGATGGTGTCGCGGTGTTCGTGAAAAGAAATCTCCTGAATCATGTCCTGACGAGCGTGCAGTTTGCGGCCATACCTTACCTCTGAATATCAGCGGCTTACAGTTAAAATAAAGGTTAAATCACTTGGATGGCTAAGAGATTCCTTATGGACGAGGCTGCTCAAATGCGGTGATTTCCCCTGCCCTGATTTTTTCCGCCGTATCTCCTTCGATCAGGCAAATCCCGAGCGGACAGATGAAGCCCTCGGGCACAGCTCCTGGCAACAGGATGACGAAGCGGCGCAGCCCCGGAGCCTTGAGCTGCTGGCAGTGCCGTCCCAAGGTCGCTGCTGTGAGCGGTTGATCATGCGGAAACGCCCACAGAGCCGAAAAGCCTTCGCCGTCGTGATGGATGAGCGAGGTCTGGCTCAGAAACTCGGCCACGGCACCGTTCAAGCAGTTCCAGTCCAGCAGCGTGAGGGTGTTGACGGCCACAAATGCTTCGCCAAGGCAGAGCCGCTCCGTCCATTTGCTCTTGTAGCGAAACACCCCGTCGTGCAACGAAGGCCGGCTGCCTCCCATGTTGAATTCTGTGCAGCCTTGCCGCCGCGCCTCCAGCAGCGAATGCACGTACAGCGCGCTGAGTGCCCCGTCTTTCAGCAGGTCCATGCGCCCGTCCTTCAGACCGTTCACGTAGCTGGCAAGCTGGCCGTTTTGAAACGTGACCAGAGAGCCTGACAGACGCTCTCCTCCACGGGTCACCCACAGGATGGCGCCTTGTCTGTACACAAACCGCAGCATCCAGCGTGGTGCCACCTGCGCCAGACTGCCGTGCCGGGCTGTGGTGTAGGGCAGGTAAAACTTTTCATAAAAAAGGTCCAGATCACCAGGCACGTGGCTGAGGTGGCTTTCAAAGTTCCTGGTGCGGATGCGGTGAAAGTCCGACCGGGTGCTGGGATGCTCGCGCCCATATTTTTGTAGATCCTCCGGCACTTTCATCCAGTTGGAAATCCACTGCGGAACCGCGAGGTAGTGAGGGCTGAGAAACCGGCGCGCAGAAACACGGTCCAGACGCACCGCCTGGAGATCCGCAGCGCTGCGCCATTCATCCAGCAGGCGCTGCAGCCGCCAGACGGGCACCCGCGTGCGGCGCACCACCACCGGCTCCTGGGCAAAGATGCGTGAGGTCATGAACGCGGCGACATGCCCTGCGCTGAGCAGCACCACCTCCCGGCCGGTGCCTCGCGCTGGCCCGCGCAGCAGCGTGACCGTGACACGCCAGCCCAGGACTGGCAGGATATAGCGCATCCACCAGGACAACCAGTCGAGCAGCTTCATCGAAAACCGCGCCTCATGCGTATTCCAACAGGGCCTTGATCACCTTCCGCTGCGCCACAGCCTGGAAGGCGTCGCTGATCTGGCCCAATGGGAAGCGGTGTGTGATGAAGTCGGCGGAGGTGAGTTTTCCCTCGCGGATCCACTGGCAGAGGGCGGCCTGGGATTCCTTCTCATAGCGGCGTGTGGGCCACTGATGGACGAAGAGGTTGAAGTTGAAGTCCGCCTTTGCTTTGTCGATATGCAGCACGCCGTGCGTGAGCACGCCATAGATGCAATGAGAACCGCCCCGGCGCAGCAACGGCAGGCTCTGCTGCAGGATGTCAGGATGCCCCACGGCATCGATCACGGCATCGAGCTTCCTGCCCCGGATTTTGGCCAGTTCGCCGATCTCGATGTCTCCAGGGGCAAAGGCGGCGTCTGCACCAAAGGCCAGCGCCTTGGCCTGCTTGTCCGCATGGCGGTCCACAATCCCGATCCACCCGAGGCCAAAGAGGCGGCCAAGCTTGACAAAGCTGAGGCCCACGGGCCCTGCGCCGTAGATGAGCACATCATCCCCAGGCTGAAGGTGGAAATCGCGGAAGGCTCCGAGCACCTCGCGCCAAGTGCAGAGCAGCACCGCCTGCTCCGGCGGGATGTCGGCGTCCACACGGGTCTGGATTTCGAAGACCTCCACCCAGCCGTGCGCTTCATCGGCTACGCCATCCGCCACCATGGCGTCGTGGTCATTGGCCAGGGTGTACTCCCCAAAGCCGCCCCAGCCGGAGTCCACGCCTTCGCTTTGAAGATCGAAAACGAGGCCGCCCACGGCGCGGTCTCCCGCCTTGAAGTTTTTCACCTTTTCCCCCACCTCCACCACGATGCCCACGCTCTCATGCCCGAGGGCAAAGGGAAACTTGTCCTCCATGCCGGGAAATTTGCCTGAGAGCAGCTCGGAGTCCGTGCGGTTGCAGAGGCAGGCGCATTCCGTGCGCACCAGCGCCTGGTAGGGGCCGGGCCTGGGCTGCGGTGTGTCGAGGATGGCGAGTTCTCCCGGTGAGATGGCAATGACAGACTTCATGAGCCGCGCATCGAACACGCGGCGCGTGGGAGTGCAAATGAAGAAGTACACATGCGGAAGTGAAAAAGGGTAAGTCAAAAGGGCCGGAGCATGAGAACGCGAAGGCGTGAGAGATCAGATCAATCTCCGCTCCTTTTCACTTCCCCCCCTTCCACGCCTCACGCCGTTTCATCCGGCAGCGGGACATTTTGCTCCACCTTGCCGGTGCGTGGATCGGGTGCGAGCTGCTTTACCAGACGCACGGTACACACCACGCCAGCGCAGCCGCCCTCGGCCAGGCAGAGGGGCAGCGAGACCTCCAGCTCCCGCTGCAGCAGGGCTTCGTCGGCACCCGGGCGCGGCACCACCTGGCATTCGACCGAGGCAGGGCCGGTCTGACGGGTCTGGTAGGTGGCGATGTCCTGCCGCGCATCCAGCACGATCATAAACTGCACGCCGATGAACACCTTCCTCTCCGGAGTTTTGAAGACATAGGCCATGGTGCTGCGACCCTGGATCTGGTCGATGCGTCTGAAGGGCCAGTGCTCATCCACAGGCCCGATCTTGAGGCGGTCGTTCACTCGGTAGCGCAGCAGCGGCATGGCCTTGTTGAGCAGCGGCGTCACCAGCGCATGGTCTGAGAGCACGCCCTCGGGCACGGGCTGGTCTGCGGCATCCACGGCCTCCAGCGCCACCATGTCATCGTGAATGAGCATGTGCTGCAGACCGCGCCACTGACGCGCAATGCCCAGCACTTCACCGCTGCCGTAGGTGTTGAAAGGCTCGATGCCAAAGGCCTTGCGGCAGAGCTCGCGGATGCCAGGGGTCAGCGTGTCCCCACCGGCCAAAATGTAGCCCCTGTCCTGAGGCATCTGGATGTTCAGCTCTCCATGGAGCTGAGACTGCGCCAGCCTGCCAAAGAGCGAACCGTAGCCCATCATCACATCCGGCTGGATGCGCTGCACCTCGGCCAGGATTTCGCTCCAGGGCGCAGCCACGTTGACTCGGTGGTAGCGGCAGAGCAGATCTCCCACCCAGGGACGTGTGGAATACAAAGCCGCCGATGTGGCGGGCGAGGCTGCAGGGATCACAGCGAGCACCTTGGTGGGCCTGCGAAACAAAGGCAGCGAAGGCGGGCGCGAGGTGTGAGGGGAGGCGGAATTGCGCAAGTTTTGGCAGGCATGCCCCCAGTCCACCACGGAGATGTCATGCGGTATGGCCATGGCCAGCCCCGTGGTGCCGGAGGTCTTGCTTACCATCCAGCGCCCATGGTAGAGCTTGCCCCAGTTTTCCGGTTCCTTGAGAAAGGCCTGCAGCGCAGCACGGTGCAGCCGCTTGTCCGGGACGATCTCGTCCCAGTTGGCCAGCAGGATCTCCTTGGTGATCGGCGGGATGTCCGTGAGCTGGCAGCGCTCCACGTCAATGCCCGCGAGGTGCCGGCGGTAAAAGGGGCTGACCTCTAGCGCGTAGCGTGCCATGGCCCGCCAGCGGCGCTCCTGCAGTTTGAGCACGTCGGCACGGCTCATGAAGTGGGCTTTTTTGACCTCACGAGAGGCACGCAGCAGGTTGAGGAATCGGCTCATGATGGAGAAAGCATCCCCTGCCTTGGAGCAGCCCCGCAGTCAAGCAGAGGTCAGTCCACCGCGACCATGCTGCGCCGGGGGATCTCTCGCCACTGGCCGTCGTTGATCGACCACTCCAGCGGGCCAAACTCCCACTCGTTCGCGGCAATGGAGTCGCCTAGTCGCAGGCGCAGCTTGTCCGAGCCAGGCTGCGGCGTGACGATGACGTAGCGGTGATTGCTTCCTTCTTTATGAAAATCGCACACCTTGCCGTCCACGGTGAATCTGAGGCGCTCGCTGCCGTTGGCCTTGGCTGTGCGCAGCTTCACAGTGCGGACTTTCCCGGTCAGCAGCAGCACCCCTGTCAGAGTGACGGTGGTCTTTTTCTCAGGCAGCGTGATGGGCTTGTTGTCCCACACGCTGCGCTTGCCTCCGATGGTCAGCAGCAGGCCGTTTTCGATCTTGCCGGTCACTTTCCCGTCGGCCAGTTCGCTTTCCAAGGCTTTGCGCTCGGCATCGATGGCGTTGGCCTCGGGGAGGTCTCCCGCCTTTGTGGCCTCCCGCAGGGCGGGCTCCAGGTCACGGAAATACTGGCCCTTGGCATGGGCTATGGCGTCGCTGTACATGTTCCGCGCGGTCACCAGATTCTGCCGCTTGAAGTCAATGATGACCGCTCCTCCGGCGGCAACTTGCTTTTTCGCCTCGGTGATCTGATTGGCCTCCTCCAGCGCGCCCGCCTTCACCGCGTATGCCAGAGTCCGGTCCAACTCGTCCGTCAGTCGTTTCGCGGCGGCCACGCTGCTTTGCTGGTAGCGCGTTTGAGCCCTGAGCGCCGCAGGAGACTTGAAGGCCGCAGCCTCTGGGTCAGCACCCCGCCCCACACAGGACAACACGAGCGACAAAACACAGGAAAGTGACAGAAACCGATGGGCGATGGGTGATTTCATGGCGAGGTCCAAGTATTCGTGTTTAAGCCGTGATCTTAACGTCTTGGGCAGCCTCGTGGCAAATCAAAATGGGCTCTCTGCCCCCGTCCTCCTGCCATCAGGCGCACCGAATGGCAGAGCCTCCCTCCAGCCGGCAGGCCCAGACCGTGTGTTCATTCCGCTCAAAGACAAGCCCAGCACACCATCTCACCACATCCGCACTGGAAACGCGCCCGTTTCTTGCTTTGAAAAAGAAAACCCATGCTCCGCACCCTGCTCGACTACCTGCTCTGGCCCCTCATTCTGATCGCCGCCGTCATCCCCACAGGGATCGGCATCGCCGCTGGTCATGAAACGCTGGCCTTCAACTGCGTGTACTTCAGCCTGGCAGCGCTGCTGTATGTGCTGGAGCGCGTGCACCCGCATGAGAAGGACTGGCTGCACTCAGACGGCCAGGCTGTGCAGGATTTTGCCCACACGGCCTTCACCAAATCCTTTGTGCAGCTTCTCATCGTCTCTGCGACATGGCTCGGTCTGGCGAGCGTGGTCGGAGGCACTCAAGGCACCGGCTACTGGCCGAACCACTGGCCCATGTGGTGCCAGGTGGTGCTGGGACTGGTGGTGGCGGAGTTCGGTTTGTATTGGGCACACCGCATCGCGCATGAGTGGATGCCGCTGTGGTGGTTCCACGCCGTGCACCACAGCTCCAAAAAACTGTGGTTCTTCAACACCGGCCGCTTTCACATCATCGACACGCTCAAGAGCATGATCTTTTCCGCTCCGCTGCTGGCCCTGGCCGGTGCGCCGAAGGACGTTGTGCTGTGGTTTGGGGCCATCACGGCCTACATCGGCTTCCTTACGCACGCGAACATCCAGATGCGATTTGGCTGGCTGAACTACATCTTCAACACCCCAGCCCTGCACCGCTGGCACCACTCCATGGACCTGCGCGAGGGAAACAAAAACTACGGCGAGAACCTCATGATCTGGGACATCATCTTCGGCACCTATTACGACGACACCAGACGTCGCCCGCCGGTGAAGATCGGCATCAAGTCCGCCATGCCCAAGACCTTCTGGGGGCAGATCATCGAGCCCTTCCGCTGGAACAAATTTCAGGCTTCTGCCAAAGCTGGCACCACGAAGCACGAGCTGATGTAGTCGCGCGCCGCAGTCGCTGAGGCGCGCTGAAAAAAGAGCGCCCTGCAGCGCCAAAACGACTTGCTGCTGCTTGGAGCCCATGCGAAGCATCCAGCTCTCTGGATACACAGCGCGCCCGTAGTTCAACGGATAGAATGGTGGTCTCCGAAGCCGCAGATTCAGGTTCGATTCCTGACGGGCGCACCAGAGGAAAAGCGGCACAGTAACGACAGGCTTGCCTTCCCACGTCATTTCCGGCATGCTGTCGGGCGTGAACCCTGGGCCAGCAGACTCACCCGGCCCGGTGGATGGCACTTTAACACCCGCACCGTCTCCTGCTGCCACACAGCCCGAACCGGCCGCCCCCACCGTGCCCCAAGTGCAGCCAGCCGCTCGTCCTGCGCACTGCCCGCAGCGGTTCCCTTGCAGGCCGCCAAGTCTGGGGCTGCTCCACCCTTCCCACGTTGCAAAGGCACGCCGCGGCTGAAATGAGCGTGAGGCACCGGGCTGAGGCAGTCTAAAAAAGAGGAAGAGTGAGAGATCCCAAATCACAAATCTCTTACACCCCCCTATTTGCGGTATATCTTTTATAGCAAATATTAGGATTGGCGCAATTTAGCAACTCAATCCTGCAAATTTACGCTCTAAACTTTTGACTCGAGCATGAAGAATCACACCTTAATGACAATGAAATTCCTCGCTGCCATTGTGGTACTAGCCCTAGGCGTCCAAAGCATGGCAGCAGAGTCCAGTGGCACCGTATCGGTGGCTGTTGGAAAAGTGTCCCTCATACCGATGGGCGGCAATGCGGAAACGCCGCTGAAGGTGGGAGACGCGGTGCCGGTAGGCTCCACGGTGAAGACGGGGGCCGCCTCCCGCGCAGTGATCAAAACCACAAAGCAGTCGGCGGTGCGCATCGCTGAAAACTCGCAGGCGGTGTTTATGGATCTGGTGGACTCCGACACTGCGCCCAAAGTGCTGGTGGATCTCAAGTCTGGGAGCCTCGGGGCGCTGATCCAGCCGCAGGCGCAATCGACGATGGACTTCAAGGTGAAGACCCCCAGCGGCATCGCTGCCGCACGCGGCACCATGTTTGCGGTAGCCGTGGAAGATGGGAAAGGCTTTGTGAAAGTGGAGCATGGCAAGGTGGACGTGACTCCTGCCAACGTGAAGAAGCAGCTGCCACAGATGGGCAGGGTGACCGCCGTGACCGGCAGTGCTACCGAGACGCCCTCAGGCCAGGCTGCGCATGCCCTGCATGAAGGAGACATCATCGCCGTGGGCAGCACGATCAAGACGGGGGCGGACTCCAGCGCCACCATCACCATGACGACCACCAGTGCCATCCGCCTGGGAGCCAACGCCGAGGCTGTGGTGGCCGAGATTGTGGAGTCCAAGGATGAGCCCAAGGTGCTGCTGGATTTGAAAAACGGCACGATCGGTGCGCTGGTGAAGCCGGAAGCCTCTGGCAAGATGGACTTCAAAATCAAAACGCCCAGCGGCACTGCTGTGGCCAAGGGGGCGTTTTACTCTGTTTCGGTGGAGAATGGCAAAGGCTACGTGCAGACGAAAGACGGCGAAGTCGTCATCGTCCCACAGGAAAACGCCGCCAGCAGCAAGCCTCAGCAATAACCCCTGAATGGCTCCCGGATGTCCAGCTTTGAGGACTGCACGCGCCCTCGTTTTGGGAGCTGTGTTATGGATTTTCCTTTTCACGCCAGTGATTCAGATTTTCGCGAATCCGACCGGTGGTGTGGTGGTGCTGGGGGATGCCCAGATCCAGAGCACCTTCCCCGGGCTGACGACGATCCATCAACAGACGGACCGCGCCATCATTGACTGGAGCAGTTTCAACATCGCCAGCGGCGAGCACACCCAGTTCATTGTGCCGGATGCCAGCTCGGCCACTCTGAACCGCGTACTCGACGGCGGGCCTTCGCTGCTGAACGGCACCCTGACATCGAACGGCCAGATATTCCTCATCAATGCCAGCGGCATCATTTTTGGCCAGGGCTCCGTGGTGGACGTGGCCGGGCTCACAGCCTCAACGCTGAATCTGAGCAACAGCGACTTCATGGCCGGTGGCGCGATGGTGTACCAGGGCACCAGCACCGCAGGCGTGAGCAATGCGGGCGAGATCCGCGCATCCTCCGGGGATGTGTTTCTCATCGGTCTTCAGGTGAACAACAGCGGCAGCATCCGTGCGCCAAACGGCACCGTGGGGCTGGCCGCAGGCACGGATGTGCTCATCATGCCTGCAGGCGATGAGCGTGTGGTGGTGCGCAATGCGGCGGGTCCGCAGCGTGGCACGGGCGTGACCAACAGCGGACTCATCCAGGCGAATGTGGCGGAGCTGAAGGCGCATGGAGGCAATGTGTATGCGCTGGCCATCCGAAACACGGGCCGCATCGCCGCCACAGCCGCCACAAGGCAGGGCGGGCGCATCATCCTGAGCGCCAATGGTGGAAACATCGAAAACACCGGCAGTCTGGTGGCGCGCGGCAGCGCAGGGAGCGGCGGGCAGATCAAGATCAACGCAGGCAGCAGAGGCAGAGTCTCGCTGGGAGGGCGAGTGGATGCCGATGGCCCCACGGGGCGCGGCGGCAGCATCGACGTTAGTGCAGGAGAGGTCACGGTGCGCCGGGCGATCGTCGTTTCCGCTGATGGCAAAACCGCAGGCGGAGAGATCGAGATCAATGCTCGGCCTGCGGATGAGGGGGCAGTCGCCCCGCCTGCAACGACAACCTTCATCGATGGCACCATCCGTGCGGACTCCGCCAGCGGCATGGGCGGCGTCATCCGGCTGGGCGGTAATACACTCACGCTCGGAGGAGAGGCTCTCATCAGCGCCAGCGGTGCCACGGGTGGCGGCAGCATCTTCGCAGGCGGCGGCATGCAGGGGCTGGATGCCCGCATGACCAACTCCACACAGGTGGAGATCCAGCAGGGCGCCATTCTGACGGCCAATGCCGGGAGCAGCGGCGATGGCGGCACGGTGGTGGTGTTTGCCAGCGGGCAGCTGAGCTTTGCAGGCAGCGTGCAGGCTCGTGGAGGACTGCTGGGCGGGGATGGCGGGCAGGCGGAGCTTTCCGGCAAGCAGGCGCTGGTGCTGGAGTCGCTGACGGGACGTGTCGATCTCAGTGCGCCTCAGGGCATGGCTGGCACCCTGCTGCTGGACCCGAACGATATCCTTATCTCTGACTGTGTGGTGGGAAATACCATCACCAATCCCGCTCAGGCAAACGCCCTCCGCGCCTCGGACATTTCCGCGTGGCTGGACGCCAACTGCGGAAATCTCATCATCCAGACCGATGTGAACGCCGCAGGCGGCAGCGGAGACATCACGCTGGCAGGGCTCATCCAGTGGAGCTCCCATGCCTCACTCACCATTCAGGCTCAGCGGGATTTCATCATGACGGCGCAGGGGTCCATCCAGGCCATGGGCGCGGGAAATGTGACGGTCAATGCCGGGCGCAGCGTGCAGATCCAGTCCGGTGCGGAGATCCTCACGCACTGCGGAAACGTCACGCTGAATGCGAACCAGGGCACCACCTCCTTTGAGGGCGACTTCCAGTCCATCATCATTGGCGGGCATGTCATCTCGGATTCCGGAAACATCACGCTGGCAGGACGCAGCGGCGGCACGGAGACGGTCGCCATCCTGCTGGACAACGGCGGCGCTGTCACGGCCGGGGGCTTTGGCGTGGTCACGCTCCAGACGCTGGACGGCAGCGTGGCGGGGCATGGTGCCATCACCACCTGGGGGCTGAAGTTGCAGGGAGCGGGCGACTTCTTCCTCTCCAGCACGGACAATGCGGTGCAGACCATCACCAGCATCGGCACCATCGGCTCCGTGCAGATCATCAACACGCTGGGACTCACGGTGGGCAGCATCGGCGAAGACAGCGGACTCAGCACCCTGCGCGGCGTCAGCATCATCACCACCAACACGGACCACATCCGCGTGAACGAAAACATCACCTCCCAGGGCGGCGTGATCACGCTCACCGGCTTTGGCATCGAGGTGAACGGCAGCCGGATCTCCAACGCGGGGGAGGGCTCCATCTACCTAAATGCACAGCGCGAAATCAATGCAAACTCCGGTGCCACGATCTCCGTGGTGGATGGCCTCATGAAGCTCGATGCCAATCAGCAGACGACGCCCACGGGGGGAAACTTTGCGGGCATCCTGCTCAGCAACGCCACGCTCACCACCACCGGCAAGGGAGCCATCGTGCTCAACGGCCGCGGAGGTGACAGCGGAGATGGCAACACGGGCATCCTCTTGCTGAATGGCGCCACGATTCACTCCACCTCCACCGCGCCGAATGCAGGAAGCATCACACTGCTGGGCACCACCGGAGGCGGCGGCAGCGGGAACCACGGCGTGGCCTTGCAGGACGCCGGCACGGCCATCATCAGCGCAGGTGGCCGGGTGCAAATGAGCGGCAGCGGCGCAGGCGCAGGCACGGGCACGGAAAACACAGGCGTGAGTCTCGGTGAAAACACTGCCGTGACAAACAGCGGCGAGATTCTCGTGCTGACAGACACGGTCGCCCTGTCTGGCGCGGCCTTTGTGGGCGGAGGAGGCACGCTGGAGGTGCGCACTGTCTCTGCGGGCACGACCATCGGTCTGGGAGACGGCGCAGCGGGCACGCTGCTGCTCGACAATGCCGCGATCGGCGCACTCTCCGGCCTCAGCCACATCACCATCGGCTCCCTCACGCCTGCTTATGTGGATGTGCGCGCCACGACCTGGCATGCCCCGTTGACGATTCAGACGCTCGGAGAGATCGTAGTGAGCGGGCAGATCCTGGACTTGGGCGGCATGGTCACGCTCAGCGCTTCCAGCACCCTGCTCTGTGCGGACATTGCCACCGCAGGCGGCGACATCCTCATCAGCTCACCTCTGACTCTCGGTGCCAGCGCCACACTGGACACCACCAACCACGGCGCTGTGCCAGCCGGTGCCGCGATCACCCTTGGTGGCGTGGTCTATGGCTCGTTCAATCCCACGGCAGATCTCACGCTGAATGCCGGCACGCTGGGAGTCGTGACTGTGCAGGGAGACGCCGGACAGAATGGTGCGCCGTTGCATGCGCTGAGCCTCACCGGAGGCACGCTGGCAGGAGCGCCGCAGATTTACGCCCAGACTTTCAGCGCCACATTTAACGGCGTGACCGATCTATCCCATCTGAACGCCACCACGGCGACGGTGAACGGCCGCACGGGAGATGACACCTTCATCTTTATTCAGGTGCCAGCCAGCCTCATGGTCAACGGAGCTGCTGGCAGTGACACGCTCACCTTTGCCGCTGCCATGGGCCCCGTAACCGTCAGTGCAGACAGCCTGACCAGCATCGAAAACGTCATCGGCTCCGCCAGCCATGCAGGCACGCTCATCGGCCACGCGGCAGGTGGCAACGTGTTTCAGATCACCGCGCCAAATGCGGGCACACTGGGCACGCTGCATTTCAGCTCATTTGAAAACCTCACCGGAAGTGTCAGCGGTACGAGCCAGTTTGTGTTCCTCAACCAGGCCACCGTCAGCGGCAGGGTGGATGGTCTGGGAAATCCGCAGGCCGTGATCATCGTGAATGACAGCGGCCTGCAGTCCGGGCAGACCTACACCATCACATCCTCACAAATCAGCGTGGCGGGGCGGACGTACGCCTTCCAAGGCATCACTACCCTGGGGCTGAACCTCGGGGCGGGAAATGACACCACAGCAACGAGCTTCTACACCTTTGCGCAGAATTTCAACGGAGGAGGCGGAAACAACCAGCTCCTGGTGGATGGCACGACGGTGGTGACCACGCCGCTCACACGGCCCGGTTTTGGAACCATCTCCACCACAGGCTTTGCCACCAGCACAACGGGAGCGCCACCGAAGATCACGAATGTCTTTCTGCAAAACTTCGTCTTCATCGCCTCCACGCTGCTCACGGACTCCACGCAGACGAACAACTACAACACCACCTCCATTGCGGGTGCCTTCTGGGCAGGCAGTGTGGGGAGCGTGGGTGCGCAGATAGCCGCCAGTGTGCTGGGAGGCGGTGCTGGCGGCACAGGCGGCATCTCATCGTTTTTCAATGGGGCGGGAGCCCTGGGCTCAGTCGGCGGCGGGGGGCCGGTCAGCCAGTCCTTGCAGTCACAGATGGATGCCAGCACCTCTGCCACCACAGAGCGGGAGCTGAACCTGAGCCTGGGCGGGGACGGCACGGTGCGCCTGCAAAATGGAGGCGGACTCCTGAGCATAGCTCCCGGCATCGGCGCAGCCAGCAGAAACTCACTGGCACAGCTGGAGGCCAGCATGAGTCTGCTCGCGCAGAGCGAGCTCTCACTCGGAGCCATCGGCCGGGCAGAGGCACCGCTCACGCCGCAGGGAGGGGCGCAGCCCATCACGCTCGGGGATCCCCTGCCCTCTCCCGGCATGCGGCAGTTCCTTTCCCGTGCGGCCAATCCGAGCGCCTTCAGCACGCTCTACCTCGCCCTGGGTGGCGATGGCACCGCACGTCTCGAGTATGGCTACGGCAGCATCACCATGGAGGTAAACGACCGCCCCGTGCCGGCTGTGATCGAGAGCAGCCTCAGCTCCAGCATCTCTCCCGGCTCGTTTGGCGAACTGGCCCATGCCCTCGGCGCAGAGGGGGAATACCATCTGCTGCCCGAGCAGGGGCTGGCGCTCATGGATGCAGCAGGCAGCCCTGCGCCTGCGGACGTGAAGATCTTCCTCCGAGTGCAGCTGGCACCTGCGACAGAGGCGCAGCTTTCCCGCACGCTGGGCGGAGATGGCTCGGCCCTCGTTCAGCCTGCGGATGGCATGGAACACATGTCCCTGGACGGGACGCCTGCCGGTCCCTTTGTCATGCTCAAACTGCAAAACGCCACCGCACCTGAAAGTGTGATGGAACTCGACAGTGCACTTCGCTGATGCGTCATTTCTTTACTTCCATGCCGTCGCTCTCATCCAAGCCGATCTTTTTTCTGGTTGCCCTGGCCGTGTGCAGCTACGCGCCCGCGGGTCTGGCGCAGGAGTTTCCCTCCACCTCGACGGGGGCAGGTACGCTGGTGGACAGGCTGCCCATTCCGCGTGCGAGGCCCGCTGCAGATGCCGAGACGGATGCAGCGGCCGCGGACCCCCGGAACGAGGCCGCTAAACGTGCCGCCACTGACACCAAGCCCCTGGGAGTGCGCCTGCGCGGACTGCTGCTGGTGCCGAAGAAACTGAAGACTGTCTCCAAAAACCAGCGCCAGGCCTTTGCCGTGGACCCGGCGTTGCATCTGCCAGCCGGTCTCGCGGAGTCTCTGCAGCGCGAGTTCATCGACCAGCAGCTCAGCATGGCCGTGCTCAACAGCATCGTGCAGAAGATCAACAAAAGCTACCAAGGCACCGACTTCCCGCTGGTGGACGCCTACCTGCCCGAGCAGGACATCACACACGGCTATGTGCAGATCGTGGTGCGGGAAGCCGTGCTCGGCCAGGTGAAGGTGGAGGGGGCGACCCAGCGCTCCCACCCGGCCTACATGCAGAGCCAGGTGAGCGTCAAGTCTGGTGAGCGCATCGACACGCGCAAAATCTCCAGCGACGTGCGCTGGCTCAATGAAAACCCCATCCGCAACGTCAACGTGATCTATGAGCGCGGCACGAAGGACGGCACCAGCGATGTCGTCTTGAAGACGCAGGAAAACAACCCTGTGAAGGTAAATGTGGGGTATGCCAACTCCGGCCTGAGAGCCACCGGGCTGAACCAGATCTCCGGCGGCATCAGCATGCTGCAGCTGTTTGGCACCGAGCAGTCACTCACTTACAACTTCACCGGAAACCAGGAACTGGACCGCCTCAAGGCCCACGCCCTCATCTGGGACATCCCCTTCCCCTGGCGTCACCGGCTGCAGCTGCTCGGCGTTTACGTGGACTCCGCCACCCAGGCGGGCGGAGCGCTGGGAGTCAACGGCCGCAACCGCCAGCTCACCGCAGCGTACTCCGTGCCGCTGGCCAGCGCCTGGAGCCGAGTGCAGCACAAGGCGACTGCTGCTGTGGACTACAAAAGCACCACCTCGGACCTGCTCTTTGGCGGCAGCAGTTTCTCCAAAAACACCGCCGAGGTGCTGCAGTTCCGCCTGGGGTACAACATCACCGTGAATGACAGGCTGGGCTTCACCCGCCTGGGCCTCTCGGCCATCTACAGCCCGGGCAACACCCTCGGGCACAACAACTATGCGGCCTTTGACAGCCTGCGCGCGGCCTCCCAGGTCAAATACTGGTACGCCAAAGGAGAGCTGGACCGGCTGCTGCGCCTGCCGGAGGGGTTTTCCCTGCTGATGCACACGGCCGGGCAATACTCTAACGCACGCCTGCTGCCCACGGAGCAGATGCTGGCAGGCGGCTACCAGACGGTGCGCGGCTTCAATGAAAGCTCCGCACGCGGGGACCGCGGCATCGTGGCCAACATTGAGCTGAACATGCCCATGCTGCACCTCATGGGCGCGACAGGAAAAACAGCTGACAACCTGAACACCTTTGCCTTTTACGACTTCGCCTATCTTGAAAGCGTGGGCACCTATGCCTCCGAGCCCAATCTCAATCTGCAGAGCGCCGGCATCGGCCTGCGGTACAACCTCGGCAACAACATGGACCTGCGTCTCGCCTACGGCTGGGCCCTTCGCAGCAGCGGCCTGGTCAGCGCCCCGCCGGGCCGCCTGCACTTTGGCATGAACGTGCGCTACTAGGCGGCAGCCCTCTTTCCTGATTTCCCATGCAGCCCACGCCAACGGAAATGAACAGACCTGTCTGGCCCCAAGGAGACAAGGCTTTCACAATGCACCCCGCAGTATGAGCCGCAGGAAAAAAATAGGCAGCCTGAGCTTTGAGCTGCTGCTGCTGCCGCTGGTGCTGGTGCTCGCGCTGGCCTTCAGCCGCACACCGCTGGGGCATGACCTGGAAAACCTCACGCTGGACTGGCGCTTTCAACTCCGTGCGTGGTCAGACCCGCCCGCCGCGCCGCAGGTGCTGGTGGTCGGCATAGATGAGGACGCACTGGAAAAACTCGGCCGCTGGCCCTGGCAGCGCAGCGTACACGCGCAGCTCATGAAGCTGCTGGACTCCCGCCCTCCCTCAGCCGTGGCCTTTGACCTCCTCTTCACCGAAGCCAGCCCTGATGCGGAGCAGGACCGCCTGTTTGGAGATGCCCTCGCACTCTCCCCTGCCTCCATCACTGCTGCCATGGCGCAGAAACTGGAGAACGCCAAAAAGTATGAGGGAGAACTCGCCGGCAATACGAAAGCCATCACCAGCATCCAGGGAGACCAGAGCCTGATCATCGGAGAAGACACCGGCCTGCTGCCTGTGGGCATTCTCGGAGAGAGCTCACATGCCGGCTTTGTCAATTCACCGCCAGGCCCTGATGGCATCCGGCGGCAGATCCCGCTCATCGTGCGCTGCGGCACGCACATTTTCCCCAGCCTTGTGCTGCAGGCTCTTCTCAGCCATGAAGGCGTGGAGTCAGACGCCGTCAGCGTCGTTCTCGGGCGCAGCATCCGCATCCAGGGGGCTAAAAAGCGGTGGAGCATCCCCATTGATGCCACAGGCCAGATGACCTTGAACTACCGCCATCCGCGCACTTTCAGCGTCTTCCCCTATGCCGCATTGCTGGGGCACCTGGCCGCCCACCAAGGCCAGGAGTGGCCAGCCAAATTTCCGCCGGTCAAAGACCAGATCCTCTTCATCGGCCAGACGGCGGCAGGCCTTTCAGACCTCGGCCCCACTCCGCACGGGCCGCAGACGCCGCTGGTGCTCACGCATGCCAATGCCCTGAGCAACATCCTCAGCGGAGACTACATCCGGCAGCCAGATCACCGCATCCTCATCGGCATCTGGGTCCTGCTCGCGTTCTTCACCATCATCCCCGTGCGCTTTGGCCCCATCTGGCTGGCGGTGCTCGTGCCCGCGCTGTTTGTGGGGGCCTATGTGTACTTTGCCTTTCACCTCTTCCGCCTGGAGAGCCTGCACCTGCCGCTGGCGTGGCCGGTGCTAGGCTTCCTCCTGGTGGAGGGCGGCTCCATCCTGCACCGCCTCGTCATCGAGCTTCGAGCCAAGAGCCGCATCACCAACATGTTTGGCACCTTCCTCGCGCCGCAGGTGGTCAAGCAGCTGATCGCCTCCGGTGAGGAGCCCCGGCTCGGCGGCGAGCAGGTGGAGATCACGGCCTTCTTCAGCGACATTGCCGGCTTTTCCTCCTTCTCTGAAAAGCTCACCCCCGAGCGCCTCGTCACGCTGATGAACGACTACCTCACCGAGATGACCGACATCCTGCACGACAACGGCGGCACGCTCGACAAGTTCATCGGCGACGCCATTGTGGGCATGTTCGGCGCACCGCTCTACTTTGCAGGACATGCGCACAGTGCCTGCACTGCCGCGCTGCAGATGCAAAAGCGCCAGCTCGAGCTGCGCCGTAAATGGAAGCACGAGGGCGGCTGGCCGGACATCGTGCATCAGATGCAGACCCGCATCGGCCTGAACTCCGGCCTGGCCGTCATCGGCAACATGGGCTCACGGCGCCGCTTCAATTACACCATGATGGGGGACACGGTGAACCTGGCTGCCCGCAGCGAGAGCGGGGCCAAGAGCTACGGCGTGTACACCATGATCACCGGAGAGACAAAGGCGCTCGCGCAGAAGCACCGCGACGACATCACCTACCGCTTCCTGGACCGCATCGTGGTCAAAGGCCGCAGCCAGCCGGCGGAGGTTTATGAACTCGTCGGCTTCACAAATGAAATTTCCCCCGAGACCGAGGAGTGCCTGCATCTCTTTGAGAAAGGAGTCGCCGCCTATCAGTCCCAGAGGTGGGATGCGGCCATAGCCTTTTTTGAACGCTCAGCCAGGCGTGAGATCCACCAGGACTCCAATCCTTCACTGGTCATGAAGGAACGCTGCGAGGTGATGAAGATCCACCCGCCGCCCGCAGACTGGGATGGCGTGTATGTGATGAAGACGAAGTGAAGCGGAGAGCGCCTCAGTACACCGTGCCGCCAAAACCCGTGCCGTAACCGGAATACCCGGAGGTCGGCGTGGTCTGCATGAGCGCGGAATTCATGCGGAAGGAAGACCCCTGGGCGTTCATCATGGCAGACTGCTCCAGGTCGGCTGCTGCCTCCTGCTGTTCGGCCAGTTTTGCCTCGGCGATTCTTTCTTCCTGACCACGCAGCACATTCACGAGGATGACACGCTCCTTCTCACTGATCTTTCCCAGCGTGGCCGCTTTGTTGATCTCCATCAGGCGCGGATGCTCCGCGGCATAACGGTAGAGGAAATCGTCCATCTTTTGCTGGCTCCATTTGCCATTGAGCGGTCTGCCGACGGACTTCTCCGCGACCAGCGCCGCCTCGCCGCCCTGATGGATGTAACCCACCTCCACCGCCCTCCTCGCAAACACCTTGGCCTCGTCAACGCTTCCCACGTGGTACTCGTCGCTAGTGGTCTGGCAGGACGAAAGCAGCAGGGCGCCCAGAAGCAAAAGGAGGGATTTCATGCGCCGGAATGTGGAGAATGTTTTCCGCGCCACAAGCCAAAGTCGTTGCGCGCCGGGCAAAGTGGTCCAGAACTGCGGTTTCCGCCCGTATTTTACCTCCCAGCCATGACGTCCCGCCCTTTGATCCTCCTCGCACTGCTTGGCTCCGCCTCCTGTGCCCTGGCCGCCAGCCCTGTCTTTGAAAGTCCCAAGCTCACCACCGCCGCGAATTCGCCGCGTCTGGTCAAGGTGGACGCCTCTCTCAAAGGGGCGAAGGAGCTCTACCTCGTGGTCTCGGATGAGGATGGCATCAGCTGCGACTGGGCGGACTGGATCGAGCCAAAGCTCGTCATGGCGGACGGCAGCACGCAAGATCTGACTAAACTGAAGTGGAAAGCCGCCAGCCAGGGCTCCGGCGGCACGCGTGTGGGAAAATCGGCCATGGGAGCCGCGCTGCTGGTGGGTGGCAAGACGTATGACAATGGCATAGGCACGCATGCGCGCTCGGTGATCGCCTACGATCTGCCGAAGGGCGTGGTCGGCTTCACCGCGCAGGCGGCCATTGATGACGGCGGCATGGAGCGTGGCGGCAAGGCCAGCAATGCCTCGGTGAAATTTCAGGTCTATACCGAGACTCCGCCGAACGCCCCCAAGCCCACGCCCCCCATCGTCGATGACGGCAAGACTACCGTGCCCGCCGATCTCTTCAGCGTGCCTGAAGGCCTGGAAGTCACCGTCTGGGCCACCTCGCCCGATTTGTACAATCCCACCAACATCGACTTCGACGCGCAGGGCCGCCTGTGGGTGGCGGAAGGGGTGAACTACCGCAGCAAAGGCAGCCGCAGGCCGGAGGGAGATCGCATCGTGGTGCTCGAAGACACCACCGGCTCTGGTCGTGCGAACAAGAGCACCGTGTTTGTGCAGGAGCCCGCGCTGGCCGCTCCGCTGGGGGTGGCGGTGCTGGGCGGCAGGGTCGTCGTCTCACAGCCGCCCGACCTGCTCGTTTACACCGACGTGAATGGCGATGGCAAATTTGACCCGGCCGTGGACAAGCGCGATGTGCTGCTCACCGGCTTCGGCGGACGTCAGCATGACCACAGCCTGCACAGCGTCACCGCCGGACCCGACGGCCAGTGGTACTGGAATCAGGGCAACACGGGCGCAAAATTCACGGATCACTCCGGCAAGACCTTCCGCATGGGCAGCCCCTACATGATGCAGGAAATCGCTGGGCAGAAGAGCGACGACGGCCATGTGTGGATCGGCGGCTTTGGCGCGCGCATGAATCCTGATGGCACGGGTGTGACGATCATCGGTCACAACTACCGCAACAGCTACGAACAGACGATCACCTCCTTTGGCGATGTGTTTCAGAGCGACAACGACGACCCGCCTGCCTGCCGCGTGACCCCTGTGATGGAGGGCGGCAACGCGGGCTTTGCCTCCGCCGACGGCCTGCGCTCCTGGGGGGCGGACAAGCGTCCCGGCCAGGACACGCCCACCGCTGAGTGGCGTCAGGAAGACCCCGGCACCATGCCTGCCGGAGATGTGTATGGCGGCGGCTCGCCCACCGGCGTGGGTTTCTATGAGAACGGCGCGCTCGATAAAAAGTGGAACGGCCTCCTTCTCGCCTGCGAGGCGGGCAAGAACGTGGTCTTTGGCTACCTGCCAAAACCCGACGGTGCAGGCTGGAAGCTGGAGCGCTTTGACTTTATGACCTCCAACAAGGAGAAGGAATTTGCCGGCTCCGACTTCCTCGGCGGCAAGCCCACAGGCGAACTGAAGACCCGCTTCCGCCCCAGCGATGTGACCGTGGGACCCGACGGCGCGATCTATGTGGCTGACTGGTTCGACGCCCGCGTGGGCGGCCACGGCACGCTGGATGAACGCTACACGGGTACGATCTACCGCATCGCCCCGAAGGGTTTTGATTCCAAAGTGCCTGCGCTGAAGCTGGACACCACCGAGGGGCAGATCGCCGCACTGAAAAGCCCGGCACCCAATGTGCGCTACAACGGCTTCACCGCGCTGAAAGCCCAGGGCGCAAAGGCCGTGCCAGCCGTGGCCGCCTTGCTGAAAGATGACAATGCCTACATCGCCGCGCGCGCCGCATGGCTGCTCGCACAGATGGGAGAAGAAGGCGTGGCGCAGGTGAAGACCTGGCTCGATTCCAAAGACGAGGAGCAGCGCATGGTGGCCTACCGCGCCCTGCGTCGTGCGGGTGTGAATGTGCTCGGCATGGCCGCGAAGATGGTCGGCGATCCCTCCACCGCTGTGCGCCGTGAAGTGGCGCTGACACTGCGCGAAGTGCCTGCAAAGGAAAGCCTGCCGCTGCTGGTGAAGCTGGCGCAGCAGTTTGACGGCAAGGACCGCGCCTACCTCGAAGCCCTCGGTCTTGGCGCTGAAGGCAAGGAGGCTGAACTCTACGCTGCTGTTTGCAAGGACAAGCCCGCAGCATGGACCGATGCGCAGGCGTGGATTGCCTGGCGTCTGCACCCAACGAGTGCTGCGGAGGCCTTCAAGTCCCGCGCGCAGGATGGCGCACTCAGCGAAGAGCAGCGCAAGCTCATGCTCACCGGCCTGGCCTTTGTGAAAAGCCGCGAGGCCGCAGGCTCGATGATCGAACTGGCAAACACCAAGGACTTCCCGCTCAAGGAACTGGCCAAATGGTGGCTGCTCAACCGCAAGGGGAATGACTGGCAGGGCTACGATGTGGAGGGCGGCATGAAAGCGCTGGGTCTGTATGATCCTGCCAAAGTGAAACTCGTCGCTGTAGAGATGCCTCCTGAGATCAAGGACGCTACCAAGCTGCCCACCGGTGCGGAGATCGCCCAGCTGCCGGGAGATGCCAAGCGCGGCCAGACCGCCATCGCCGTGTGCTTCACCTGCCACAAGGTGGGTCAGGCGGGTGTGGAGTTCGGCCCTGACCTCAGCACCTTTGGCAAACAGCAGCCGAGCGAGGTCATCGCCCAGGCCATCGCGCATCCTTCTTCCGACATCTCCCACGGCTATGAAGGCAGCGAGATCAAGACGAAGGACGGCCTCACCATCACCGGCATGATCCTTTCCAGCGGAGATCCCGTCATGATCAAGTGCATGGGCGGCATGGTGCAGACAGTGCCCAAAGAGCGCATCGCCAGCGTGAAGAAGATGGATCGCTCCCTCATGTATCAGCCCCAGCAGCTCGGCCTCACTCCGCAGGCCATCAGCGACATCGTGGCATATTTGAAGAGCCTCTAAAGTGCTCGCGGGGCTTCAGTCCTCTCTGAAAGCCCCGCCTCTTTGCATGATTCGCTGGAATTGGGAAGTAAATCACAGAACCATGCGCCGACAGGGCACGTATCCGGTGTAAGCTTTCCCCATGGACATCTCGTCAAAATCATTCTCAGCCAAGGGTTTTGTGCTGCCGCAAGCGCTTCCCATGATTGTGCTCGACGATTGCTATCACTTCCCCGGCTGTCATCTTCCGTTGTTTATTTTTGAGGATCGCTACCGCCGCATGCTGGACCATGCGCTGCACACGGACCGCATGTTCTGCGTGGGGGTTTCCAACGGTGCAGATGAGGTGCTGCCCGTGACCACCGCCGGCCTGATCCGTGCCTCGGTGAAAAACCCGGACGGCACCTCGCAGGTCATGCTTTACGGCATCTGCCGCGTGCGCATCACCGGCTGGGAGCAGAAGACGCCCTTTCGCATCGCGCATGTGGAGCCCGTGCTCACCCAGCATGCCCCCCTCAAGGTCCTTCGAGAGCTGAAATCCCGCGCCCTGGACCTCCTGCCGCCGCCCACGGACGACAGCTGCGAAAACATGTGCCAGATGCGTCACGAGCTGGAGGAAATGGACGAGGCGGAGGCTGTCTGCGACATCATCGCTTTCCACTTCGTGCGCAAAAAAAACGTCCTGCGGGCGCTGCTGGAAGAATGCTGTCCCAAACGCCGCTACGAATTGCTCATTCGTGAACTCGAAAAGGCGCAGGGCTGAAGCACTCCTGAGCTTGAGTTCGCTTTCTGGATTTGATCAGCGTGCCGTAAAAAACTGCGCCATGCGCTGCAGCTCTTCATCCAGCGCGCTGCGGAACTCCGCACCGCCCGGTGCCTTTCCTGCCGCGTAGCCAAAGACCGGCTCCAACCGGCCTTCCCGTACGGACACGTTGGCCCAGCCGATGACATGCCCGCGCCAGAGCATCGGCAGCGCGTAGTAGCCGAACTGGCGCTGTGCTGGCGGCGTGTAGGCTTCGAACTTGTACCTCCACCCCCACAGCAGCTCGAAGCGGCGACGGTCCCAGACCACGGGATCAAAGGGGGAGAGCAAGCGTAATCGTTCGTCCACGGTGTAGCGGTGCGAGCGCGGGTTCTCATCGGCGGGCCAGTACCAAGTGGTTCCGTTGATGCAGCAGCTCGCCAGTTGCCCACGATCCACCCGAAGCGCCTCCCGTATCTGGGACGACAGATGCGGCGCGCCGTAGCGGAGCAGCCGCACCAGGTAGGTCAGGCTGGCAGCAGGCAGGGGCGCATACTTGCGCACCACCAGATCGATCAATGCGGCCGCACGCTGTGTGCCCCCCTCAGGGCTGTCATCGGAGGGTGGATGCGACACCGCCTCATAGACCCGGATGCCGCTATCGCGCCGCCTCACTCGCAGCAGTCCGCGATAGTGCATGCCGTCGAGCAGATGCGTGCTGGCGTTGCTCGAACCACCCCAGTAATTCTTGACGCGCCCGTGGGCAAAGTGCTCTTCGACCTCGCGCGGATGGACTGCGCCGCGCTCGTGCACGAAGGCTAGAATGTCGGCGGCCTTGCGCGCATTCTCGGCGTCCCAAGGCCGGGCAGCTTGGCGCGGATGCATTAGCGCCAGGTGCTCGCGTGGCAGGAACCCATAGTTGATCAGGCAGTCTTCCTCGATCGCAAGACTCTCATACCGGCGCTCCAGGTCGCCCACGCGGTAGTCCTTGACGCGGTGGCGTAGAGTCAGGTCCTGCGCCCGTGCCGGGGCGCGGATCGGATCCGCCTGCACAAAACCCAGGCGCTGAATGGCTCCCAGCAGCGTGGTCGGCGTGAACAGGCTGCGT
This sequence comes from Prosthecobacter fluviatilis, assembly GCF_042655725.1. Classification (GTDB taxonomy): domain Bacteria; phylum Verrucomicrobiota; class Verrucomicrobiia; order Verrucomicrobiales; family Verrucomicrobiaceae; genus Prosthecobacter; species Prosthecobacter fluviatilis. The sequence continues at coordinate 313,946 of NZ_JBHSMQ010000007.1, read as the reverse complement.
GCCACAGCGTAGCGCCGCAGGTCGTCGAGGCTCGGTTCAGCAGGCATGGGAAACTTGAAACATGGGGAACAGTCGTTTGAGCAGCAGTTGAGGTGATATTGGGCCCAAGCAGAAAGGCTCGTTCCCTCTGTCATCCGTCATTCTGATTTCATCATTCACTCTTAACCGGATTCGTCAGCGTGCCGATCTTGTCGATTTCCACGCTCACTGTATCGCCATCCTTCATGAAAACCGGCGGCGTGCGGGCCATGCCCACACCGTGCGGCGTGCCGGTCAGGATCACGGTGCCCGGCATCAGTGTGGTGCTGCCGCTAAGGAATTCGATCAGCGTCGGCACGTCAAAGATCATGTCATTGGTGTTCCAGTCCTGCATCGTCTGACCATTGAGCACAGTTTTGATGCCCAGACTGTTCGGATTGGAAATCTCGTCTGCCGTCACCAGCACAGGGCCCAGCGGGCAGAAGGTGTCAAAGGACTTGCCCCGGCACCACTGGCCACCGCCGCCGTGTTTCTGCCAGTCACGGGCGCTCACGTCATTGCCGCAGGTGTAGCCCAGGACGTAGTTGAGCGCGTCGGCCTTGCTCACATTCTTTGCCTTCTTGCCAATAACCACGGCCAGCTCTGCCTCGTAGTCCACCTTGTCGCTCTTGAGCTTCGTCGGCAGCAGGATCGGCTCGCCGGGGTGCTGCACCACATTGGGCAGCTTCATGAAGACCACGGGATGTTTTGGCAGCTCCGCCTTCGTCTCCTCCGCGTGCTTCTTGTAATTAAGCCCGATGCAGATGATCGCAAACGGCTGCACCGGTGCGAGCAGCTTTGCCACCTCTGCCTTGCGGTCTGTCACTTGATGCTCGCCGAAGATGTCCCCCTCAATCACCAGCGCCGAGCCATCGGCCTGCTGTGCTGCGTGAGCGATGTTTCCCTGCGAGTCGGAGTAGCGGATGATTTTCATGGGGGAATAGTGCGCGCAATCCTGCCCGCGAACAGAGCTTTCTCAACGGGCAAGATTGCCGGTGCTACCCCTGTCTTCGATTCCACGCCACCAGCTCCTCATACTTCGCCCCCGTGCCGCCAAACAAATCCAGCGCACTGCCCACGGTGCCGTCCACTCGGCCATGGCTCAGCTCGTCGATGCGCTTCAAATCATCCAAGTGCCGGATGCCGCCTGCGTAGGTCATGGGGATGGGCGAGTGCTCGCCGAGAAAACGCACCAGAGCCTCATCAATGCCCTCACACTTACCCTCCACATCCACAGCGTGGATCAAAAACTCCGCGCACTGTCCTGCCAGAAAACGCAACGACTCCGGCGTGACCTCCAGCGTGGTGAGCGTCTGCCAGCGGTTCATCGCCACCGTCCAGCCCGTGGACGTCGTCTTGCAGCTCAGGTCGATGACCAGCCGGTCCTTGCCCGCGGCTGCCACCATGGCATCCAGCTTCGCCTGGTTAAAAGTGCCTTCCGCTTCAAACAGGTAGCTCGTCACGATCACATGGCTGGCTCCCGCCTCCAGGTACTCTGCCGCATTCTCCGGGCGAATGCCACCGCCGACTTGCAAGCCGCCGGGATAGGCCCCCGTCGCCGCCTTGGCCGCCGCCTCATTCCCCTTCCCCAGCAGGATCACATGCCCGCCCTTGAGATCGTCACGTTTGTAAAGCTCGCCATACCAGGCTGCATCGCGATCGCTGACAAAATTCGTCTTCAGCCCCGAGCCATCATCCCGCAAGGATGAGCCGACGATCTGTTTGACGCGGCCATCGTGGAGATCAATGCAGGGGCGGAACTGGGTCATGAGGTGGATGGTAGATTTTCCTCATCCTCCTACTCCGAGTCTTCGTTCCTTCAAGGCAGGATCTCACCATTAGCCCCTGTTGTCCGACCGCTCCCTCTTGACTACTCTCCCTTCCCTGCTTTGATACTCAAACCATGACCATGCCCGCCAAGGCTCTCCTTCTTCTCTCCCTGCGACTTACGCTAGGGTAGGCGGCCCGTGTTTCCTCGTCATGCCCTCTTTGCCGTCACGTCGCGGCTGTTACCCCTCAGGTCAGGAAAATCCATCCTGCGCAAGCCTGAAATCTCGCTAATCCTTTCTATTCTGTTTTTGTCATGTTGAAGAATCCGTCCTCCAAGTACCAGCCCTTTCCGCTGGTCTCCATCCCAAACCGTCAGTGGCCCAGCCGCCATCTGACCCACGCGCCCATCTGGTGCAGCGTTGATCTGCGCGATGGCAACCAGGCGCTCGCCGTGCCGATGAATGTCTCGCAGAAACTCGACATGTTTGATGCGCTGGTGCAATGCGGCTTCAAGGAAATCGAAGTCGGCTTTCCCTCCGCCTCCAACACGGAGTTTCAGTTCAACCGCCGCCTCATCGAGGAAAAGCGCATCCCTGAGGATGTGACCATTCAGTGCTTGGTGCAGGCGCGCGAGGATTTGATCGAGAAGACCGTGGAGAGCCTGATCGGTGCCAAGCAGGTCGTCATCCACATGTACAACTCCACCTCGCCTGCGCAGCGCAAATATGTGTTTGGCAAGAGCAAGGAGGAGATCATCGCCGTGGCCGTCAAAGGTGCGCAGATGATCAAGGACCGTCTGCACCGCCTGACTGCTGGTGGCACGAAGGTGACGCTGCAGTACTCCCCCGAGAGCTTCAGCGCCACGGAAGTGGAGTTTGCCAAGGAGATCAGCGAGGCCGTGATGGACGTGTGGCAGCCCACGCCGGAGAACAAGATGATTCTGAACCTGCCGGACACCGTGGAAGTCGCCATGCCCAACGTGTATGCCGACCAGATCGAATGGATCTGCACCAACATCAAAAACCGCGAGAGCCTCATCATCAGCCTGCACACGCACAATGACCGTGGCACCGGCACCGCCGCCACAGAGCTGGGCCTGCTGGCCGGGGCCGACCGCGTGGAAGGCACCCTGTTTGGCAATGGCGAGCGCACCGGCAATCTGGACATCGTGCAGGTGGCCATGAACCTCTACATGCACGGCATCTCACCCGGCCTGGACTTCAGCGACATGAACGGGCTGATCCGCATGTATGAGCGCACTACCGGCATGACCGTGCCTCCCCGCCAGCCCTACGCAGGCGAGCTGGTTTTCACCGCCTTCAGCGGGAGCCATCAGGATGCGATCAAGAAGGGGCTGGCTGGCTATGAGCAGCACAAGTCCATCTGGGACGTGCCTTACCTCACAATCGACCCCGAGGACATCGGTCGCGAGTACCGCGAGGTCATCCGCGTTAATTCGCAGAGCGGCAAGGGTGGTGTGGCCTACCTGCTGGAGAGCGAATTCGGCATCGAACTGCCCAAGGACATGCAGCGCGAATTTGGTCCCCTGGCCAACGACATCGTGGACAAGCTGGGCCGCGAAGTCACCGCCGCCGAGCTCAAGGACATGTTCTGGAAGGAATACATCGAGCGCGAGACCCCCTACTCCCTGCACCATTTCCATGCCGATGGAGTGGACGGTGTCTTCACCTGCCGCTGCAGCCTTGTCATCAACGGCCAGGAGCGCGGCATTGCCGGCAAAGGCAACGGCCCCATCGCGGCCTTTGCCCAGGCGTTGATCCAAGACGCCGGAGCGCCAGCCTTCGAAGTGGCCACCTACCGCGAGCAGAGCCTCAGCTCCGGCACAGAGGCCAGCGCCCTCGCCTTCATCCAGATCAAAACCGCCAATGGCAAGACCATCTGGGGTGCGGGTGTGGATACCAATATCGAGCTCGCCTCCATCAAGGCGGTGCTGAGTGCGGTGAACCGTGCGGCGTAAAAGGTAGTCGAGAGCTTTAGCTCGTGTCTGGATTCTGGGAGCTCGCGGAGCTACCTCCCAAACGAGCTAAAGCTCAGCACTACTTTTGGTTGCCCCAGGCTCTTGGGTGCGGTTTATGAAGACACGCGCTCCCATGTCCCTGCAAATCCCCGACTACCCCTTTCAAGCTTACATCTTCGACTGCGACGGCACCCTCGTTGATTCGATGCCGCTGCACTACATCGCGTGGGTGGAGGCGCTGAAGCAGCATGATGCGCCGTATGAGTTCACCGAGGAAGAATTCTATGCGCACGCGGGCATGAAGGAGCAGGATGTGGTGAAGCTGCTGAACGCGAAGCATGGTGCCAATGTCGACCCAGTGAGCGTGGATGAGCTGAAGATGGAGATCTTCGCCCGACGCATCCCCGAAGTGCAGGCGGTGCGTCCGGTCGCGGAGTTTGCGCGCTCCCTCGAAGGACGCTTCCCCATGGCCGTGGCCTCCGGCAGCGAGGAATCCACCGTGCGTGGCTGCCTGACCGCCACCGGTCTCATCGACCTCTTTCCCATCATCATCACCCCAAAAAAGGTGAAGCACGGCAAACCCGCGCCCGACATGTTTCTCCTGGCCGCCGAGCAGATGGGCATCGCCCCCAGCGAGTGTCTTGTTCTAGAGGATGGCAACAGCGGCATCCGCGCCGCCGAGGCAGCGGGCATGCAGTGGGTGTTTGTGCCGCCGACGTTGAGGTAATGCGGACAATCCTGTCCGCATCCAGAGCCCTCTCACTCGGTCTGGATTGCCCGAGCTACTTACGCCACGCCTTCCAGCACGTCACAAACCCTTTGGCAAAATCCTGCGGCCGGGCTGCCACCCATGCGTCGATGTCTTCGGGCTTGAACCATTCGCCGGTGGCGATCTCCTCGGGGAGACAGCGCACGGGGCCGTCGTGATGGGCGAGGCGGAGCTCGACGAATTCGTGGTCGGTATTGTCTCCTGCGGGGATCTGGGCGGCCAGTTCGGTGGACGGCACATGAATGCCGATCTCCTCGCCAAGCTCGCGCACCGCGGCGGTGGCATAGTCTTCTCCGGCGTCCAGATGACCTGCGGCGCTGCTGTCCCACTTCAACGGAGACACATCCTTCAGATGTGAGCGCTGCTGCAGGTAGATATGCCCGCGCTTATTGATGACGAAGATGTGAACGGCACGATGCAGCAGCTTGCGCTTGTGCACCTCACCACGGGTGAGCTGGCCGACCACTTCGTCGCGCTCATTCACCACATCAAACATCTCGCTGGCCTTCTGGCCTGCATCGGCCTCATGGCGGTTCTCGTAGTGGCGGGCGATTTGAATCCACTGCGCCAGAGACAGCGCCTCGGCACGCACGGTGGTAGAGACGTTGAGCGTCTGCACCAGCGCCTCCCAGCCGCCGGGAGCCTCGGGCAGCAGGTTTTTGAGCTGCTTGCGCCGCTGGGAGAAGCCCATGCGCACCAGGCGGTCGAAAAGCACGTGGTCAAACACCGGGAGCGTGGCGGGATCTCGCGGTGTCAGGCGGATGATGGCGCTATCCACCTTTGGCTTCGGATTGAAGACCTCCGGCGGCACCACGCGCAGCATCTCCACATTCCAGTCCTTTTGCACCAGCAGGCTCAGAGCACCATAGGCATCGTCCTCGCAGGTGGCGGCCAGGCGGTCGCACACTTCCTTTTGCAGCATGAAGACAGCGCAACTCACGGGAGTGGGCGGCGTGAGCCAGTGCTTCAGAATTTCTCCGCCGACGGAATAAGGCAGATTCCCGACGAGCTTCAGAGGCCCATGCCGGAACCAAGGACGAAGATCGATGCGGGTGGCATCGTTGTGAATGACCTCCACATCGCCGCGCCCTTCAAACTGGCCTTGGAGTTCCGGGCCGAGCTGGGCGTCTTTTTCGATGAGGATGAGCTTCTTGGGACGGCCCACGAGGTGCTTGGTCAGCGCCCCCATGCCGGGGCCGATCTCCACCACGAGGTCCGCGCCGTCCGGCTGCACCTGATCGCCGATCCAGCGGGAGATCTCCTCATCCTGGAGGAAGTTCTGCCCCATGCTCTTGCGCGGGGTGAAGTTCTGGCGTGCGGGGGCGGATTCGGAGCGGCGTTGGTCGCGGTATCTCATCGCCGCATCATCCACCGTTCTGGCGATCCATCAAACCAATCCATATCGCGGCAGCCAATACTTGACCCCCGGCGTGAATGACGCAATCTGGAGAGTGCTCAGAACCCTCCTCAAATCCAAGCTTCACCGCGCCGCCATCACCGATGCCAACATCGCCTATGAAGGCAGCATCACCATTCCCACAGACCTCATGGAAAAAGCCGACCTGTGGAACGGCGAGAAAGTGCTGGTGACCTCGATCACCAACGGCGCCCGCTTGGAAACGTATGTCATTCCCGGACCCAGCGGCTCAGGCCAGATCATCGTCAACGGTGCCGCCGCCCATCTCATCAACACCGGCCACCGCGTCACCATCATGGCCTGGGGCGAAAGCGAGAATCCCATCATCCCCAAGCGTCTGCTGCTCAATGAGCGCAACGAGGTGGTGAATGACACGGTGCTTTGATGCGTGAGACGGGCTTGCCTGTCACAAGAATACCACCATGGGCGACTTTCGGCTTTTGATGTCGCCGGAGGGACCCGTATGATCTGGGCATGACCCAGACCGCCGCCTGCTCTCTCACGCTGCTGCTAGCCTTCAGTGCCTCGCTTTTCGCCCAGGCAGACGGCATCAAGACCAAGACCACCTATGCCAAGGCCTACGGTGAAACCAAGAATGCCGTGGCCGTGGACCCTGCCAAGGATCTGCCGCGCTACCCCGCCGTGGAGCCCAAAGATGCCATCGGCACGTGGCAGGTGAAAAAGGGCTTCAAGCTCCAATTGACCGCCAATGAGCCGCAGGTGCGCAGCCCCATCGCCGTTTGCTATGACGAAAACGGTCGCATGTTTGTGTGCGAAATGATCGACTACAGCGAGATGCGCGATGTGACTCCGCACCTGGGCCGCATCTCCATGCTGGAGGACAAGGACGGCGACGGCCACTTTGAAACAAGCACCGTCTTTGCCGATGACCTCCCCTGGCCTACCGGCCTAGTATGGGCCAATGGCGGCCTGTTTGTGGGGGCCACGCCTGACATCTGGCGCTTTGAGGACAAAGACGGAGATGGCAAGGCCGAGGTACGCGAAAAGGTCTTCACCGGCTTTGGCACCGGCTTAAAAATCCTCAACGTCCAGGGCCTCATGAACAGCTTTCAGTGGGGGCAGGACAACCGCATCCACATCCTCGCAGGTGGTGGAAATCGTGGTGTCATCACCTGCCTCAAGCGGCCCGATGACAAAGGCATCGAGCTCGGCGGCAAGGACTTCTGGTTTGATCCCATCACGCTGGAGTTTGGTCTGGAAGGCGGCGGCGCGCAGTATGGCATGAGCTTTGACAACTACGGCCGCAAGTTTGGCTGCTCCAACAGCGACCACCTCCAATACTGGGTTTATGATGACAAATACGCCGGCCGCAATCCCTACTACCCCATGCCGCCAGCCAAGCAGAGCATCGCAGCGGATGGAGGTGCGGCGGAAGTGTTTCGTCTCAGCCCCGACGAGCCCTGGCGCATCATCCGCACGCGCTGGCGCATCGCCGGGGTGGTGAAGGGCGCGGTGGAAGGCGGCGGCCGAGTGAGCGGCTACTTCACCGGAGCCACCGGCACCACCATCTATCGCGGCGATGCGTATGGGGCTGACTTCGTGAACAACAGCTTCAGTGGCGACGCAGGCGGCCAGCTCGTGCACCGCAAGCTTATCAAGCCCAGCGCAGACGGCATCAGCCTCGTCGGCGAGCGCCCTGCCGACGAGCACGGCTTTGAGTTTGCCGCCAGCAAAGACACCTGGGTGCGCGTGGTGAATTTTGCCAACGCGCCCGACGGCTGCCTGCACATCTGCGACATGTATCGCGAAGTCATCGAGCACCCTTGGAGCATCCCGGACGAGATCAAGAAATACATCGACCTCAACAGTGGCAACGACCGCGGTCGCATCTACCGCATCGTGCCGGAGAAAGGTGCCGAACGCATCGGCCAAAAAGTGGGGCTGGGAAAAGCCGGCATCGAAGAGCTGGTGAAGACGCTGGGCCACCCCAACGGCTGGCACCGCGACACCGCTCAGCGACTGCTCTACGAGCGTAAGGACAAGGCGGCAGTGCCTATGCTGGAGAAGGTGCTAAGTGGAGACAATGCACTGGCGAAGCTGCATGCGCTGGGGTCGCTGAAAGGCTTGGGAGCTTTGAATGAAGGGCACATCCTTTCAGCTTTGAAGGATGCCAACCTTGCTGTGGCGGAACGCGCCTGCATACTCGCGGAATCGGAGCTTGGCCTACATTCCAAGGCTGCCGACGAAATCGTGCCTCTCATGCTCAAACTGACCGGGAAGGAGACAGCTCCGCGCACACGTTATCAGGCAATGCTCAGCCTTGGCAGCGTGGGGCACCAAAGCTACGGCACGAATCCGGATGCTCTGGATGCCAGCATTGAGACCGCTTTTGCAGAAACAATGCAGGATGATGCGCTAAGGAGCTCCAAGAGCTGGGTTTCGACTGTCGCGGGGGCGCGTCCGCTCATCGCACAGCATACATTGATGCTGATGCTGAAAAAGGACGCCTCCAAAGCGCCACCTGCCCTGATCGAAGCAGTGGCCTCTATGAAACTTGATCCCGCCGATCTCAGCACGCTGATCACCGCCGTCAGCAGCCTGCCTTCCAAAGCCCTTGCAGGCGCGATCCAGCCTCTCGCCAGCGGTTTGAAGCGTGCCGGCACCAGCCTTGAGAAAGTGGATGCAGAGCACAAACTCTCCGCCGTCTTTACCAAAGCGGCTGTGACTGCAGGCGATGCCAGCGCTTCTGAATCAGCACGTCTGGAAGCTATTGAGCTTCTAGGTCTCACCTCCTCCAAGGAAGCCGCCGATGCTTTGATTCAGTGCCTGGCCAAAGGACAGCCGGACGTCGTGCAGGCGGCTGCGGTGCGCACGCTGGCGCAGAGCGGTTCGTCCGCCGTGACTCAGTCTTTGCTCTCAGCATGGTCCGCCTATGGCCCGAAGGCCAAAGAAGCGGCTCTCGATTCCCTTCTCTCCCGCGAAGACCGTGCATTGGCACTGCTGGAATCCGGCGTGGTGAAGCCGCAGGAATACTCCGCCTCGCAGGTGCAGGCGCTGCTCAAGCACAAGTCCGCCAAGGTGGCAGCAGCGGCCAAAACGGCGCTGGCTGAGGTGATCCCGCCTTCTCGCGAGGAGGTCACGGCCAAGTTCAAGCCCGCCATCGCGGCCAAGGGGGATGTAACCAAAGGACAGGCGCAATACATGGCACGCTGCATGGCCTGCCACCGTGCCGGAACACTCGGTTTGCAGGTTGGCCCGGATTTGATTACGGTAAAAACTAAGGGTCGCGAGGCTCTTCTTACGGCAATCCTTGAACCTCATAAGGAGGTTGCATCTCAGTTTATTGCTTATACCTTCAACACCAGGGATGGCCAGACCATGGTCGGTATTATTACAAATGACACAGCGTCGAGTGTGACCATCAAGATGATGGGCGGCATGGAAAAGACCCTCCAGCGTTCGGAAATCAAGGGCAGCAGCTCCAGCGGGCAGAGCCTGATGCCCGAAGGCCTGGAGACCGGCATGAGTGTGAATGACATGGCCGATTTACTTAGCTTCATCGAGGGACAATAAACATCCCTTAAAACTGATCCTGTTTTACTTTGCAGCCGCCGTTGTCTGCGCTCCTTTGGTGTCTGCATGAAGACCACCCCTGTCACCTTTGAAGATCTCCAATCCTCCGTCATCGCCGTGCCACCGCTGTGCCGGAACAAAGATCTGTCCCTGGCCAAATCGCAGAACAGCCGCCTGATCAAGCACATGTACAAAGGCGGCATCCGCACGCTGCTTTATGGGGGAAACGCCAACCTCTACAACATCGCCCCGAGTGAGTACCATGCGCTGCTGAAGATGCTGGTGGACATTTCCCCGGACGACATGTGGGTCGTGCCTTCGGTGGGCCCGATGTATGGCACAGCAATGGATCAGGCCAAGATTCTCCGTGAATTCGCCTTCCCCACGGCGATGCTTCTGCCCACGCTCTTCCCTTCCAAGCCCGCAGGGGTGGCCACGGCCATCCGCCATTTTGTGGAAAAGTCCGGCATCAAGGCCGTGCTCTACATCAAGGACGGCGCCTACATCACCCCTGAACTCGCCGCCGAACTCGTGAACGACGGCCTCATCTCCTGGATCAAGTACGCCATTGTGGAGCCTGACCCGAAGAAGGACCCCTACCTCAAGAAGCTGATCAAGCTGGTGGACCCCAAGATGATCGTCAGCGGCATCGGCGAGCAGCCGGCCATCATTCACCTGCGTGACTTCGGCGTCACCGGCTTCACCGCTGGCTGCGTGTGCATCGCCCCAAGCCGCTCCACAGCCATGCTGCAGGCCATCCTCAGGAAAGACTGGGACACTGCTGAGAAGATCCGCGCTGAGTTCGTCGCGCTGGAAGATCTGCGCAATGCCCACAGCCCGATCCTGGTGCTGCATCACGCCGTCGAACTGGCCGGTGTGGCGCAGACCGGCCCCGTTCTGCCGCTGCTCACCGAGCTTCCGTCCAATCTTCTCACGAAGATCGAGAAGGCTGCAAAGGCGCTGCTGGCCAAGAACGACTGATGTGGGTCTCGCCTCACAGCGCCGCCACGATTGTGCCGACAGCTGTGCGCCACCTGACAACAGCGAACTGAAATTTCAGCAGGCTGGAAGCGGTCATGCCTTTGGCCGTTTTCAGCCTGGATTTCTTTCATCTGCAGACGACTCAGGAGTGCGCATTAGTCCCTGACAAACGCCGCAACGTTTGTATTGACGGTTTGTGACAGCACAGGTCATACACATGCGTATTCTCACGCCATGACCTCACGCCGTCGCTTCATCAAATCTCTCTCCACCACCGCTCTTTTCGCCGCCTCGGGTAGCATCTCTGCCCAGGAAGCCGCCAAGCCAGCCCGCAAGCTGCGCAAGGCCATCATGGGCGGCACTCTGGGTTTCAAAGGCACGCTGGTGGAAAAATACAAGGCGGCCAAAGAGGCTGGATACGAGGGGGTCGAGCCCGCCGGAGGCATGAACCAGCAGGAGGTGATCGACGCCCTTGGCCAGTCCGGCCTGCAGGCGGCCAGCGTGTGCTGCCACACGCACTGGAAGCAGACGCTCACCCATGATGATCCCAAGGTTCGTGAAGAAGGACTGCAGGGCGTGCTGACCACGCTGCGTGACGCCAAGGCCTACGGCACCGACTCCATCCTCGTGGTGCCGGGCGTGGTGAGCGAAACCGTGCCCTACGATGTGGCGTGGGAGCGCTCCATCACCGAAATCAAGAAGGCTGTGCCACTGGCCAAGGAACTGGGCGTCAAGATTTCCATCGAGAACGTCTGGAACAATTTCATCCTCAGCCCGCTGGAAGCCGTGCGCTACCTCGACGAGGTGGGAGATCCCATCGTGGGCTGGCACTTCGACATCGGCAATGTGCTGCGCTACGGCTGGCCGGAGCAGTGGATCAAGGTGCTGGGCAAACGAATCAACCGCATCCATGTCAAAGAGTACAGCACCAAGAAGATGAAGGAAGAGGGCGTGTGGAAGGGCTTTGATTGCGACCTCACCGAAGGCGACAACAACTGGCCCGCCATCATGAAAGCCCTCGACACCGCAGGCTACACCGGCTGGGCCATCAGCGAGCAGCGCGGCGGCATCAATTCCGGAGGCCTCAAAATGCTGACGGAGCGCATGGACAAGATTTTCGCGATGTAAGTCCGATCATCATTCACTCACGCGACACCCTGCGTTTCCAGAACGAGCTAAAGCTCTCAACTACTTTTTCATGCCTTCCGCCCTCGCCATCTTCGCCCATCCTGACGACATTGAATTCGTCGCTGCCGGAACCCTGCTGCAACTGCAGGCCCGCGGCTGGGACATTCATTACATCAATCTCTGCACCGGCAACGGCGGCTCGGTGCAGATGGATGGTCCCACCACCACCCAGAAGCGCCTCGCAGAAGCCCAGGAGGCGGCGCGCATCCTGGGGGCCACGTTTTATCCGCCCATCTGCGACGATCTGGAGCTGACGTATTCCGTCCCCTACCTGCGCAAAGTCGCCGCCGTGGTGCGCATGGCCAGACCGAGCATCGTGCTCACACACGCGCCCGCAGACTACATGGAGGACCACATGCAAGCCTGCCGTCTGGCGGTCACAGCGGCATTTTCCCACTGCATCCCCAATTTTCAGACAGATCCCCATCTGCCCTCCTATGCCCACGATGTGACGGTTTACCACGCCATGCCGCATGGCCTGTGCGATCCCCTGCGCCAGAAGCTCATGGCAGGCCAGTATGTGGACACCACCAGCGTGCATGCCCGCAAGCGTGAATCCCTCGCCGCCCACGAAAGCCAGAAGCACTGGCTGGACGTGAGCCAGGGCATGGACTCCTATCTCATCAGCATGGACGAGGCCTCCCGTGCCGTCGGCAGGCTCTCCGGCAAATTTGAATACGCTGAAGGCTGGCGCAGACACCTGCACCTGGGCTTCAGCGCCAAGGAGATCGACCCTCTCAAGGAAGCCCTTGGCGACCTCTGCCTCATCAATGAGGAGTATGAGAAGGCGAAAGCCGTGCCGGTTTGATGTGGGAGTTCAAGTTCAAGGTTTAAAGCTTCAAGTTGCCGGAGGCTCGCTCCCAGCTTGAAACTTTGAGCTTTGGCCCTTTAACTTCAGCATCATGCCCGCCCCGCTGACGTATCTGCTTGTGGACGGCCACAGCGTCATTCACGCGTGGCCCGAGCTCAGGCGTGAGCACCGGGTGGCCTCCCGGCGACATCTTGCCCGCACGGAGCTGCTCAAGCGCCTGAGAAATCTCCAGGACATGAGCGGGATGCAGGTGGTGGTGGTCTTTGACGGCGCCAGGCAGGGCACCAATGAGGAGCGCGAGCCTCAGGGGCTGCAGATCATTTATGCAGACCCCGGCACCACGGCGGACACCATCATCGAACGGCTAGTGGCCAGATATGGCAAGGAGCGCCCTATGAGGGTGGTTTCCGCCGACGGCATGGTTCGTGAAACAATTCTGTCACTTGGAGCCGAGTGGATCAGCCCCGAAATCCTGCGTGGCATGTGTGACAGCGCTGAAACCAACATGCGTGCCCGCCTTGCCTGAATCCGAATCACACTCTAACATCCCCTCCTTCATGAGACTGCTTCACACCTTCCTGTTTTTGACGCTCGGCATCGCTTCAGCCATGGCACAGGCGGCGAAGGCCGCAGCCCAGCCGCAGGCCTCCGAGGAGGTCAAGAAACTGCTGCTGGAGGCCCGTGAAATGCGCGTAAAGCAGCGCTACACCGATGCCCTGGAAAAACTGGACGCTGCGGAAAAGCTAAATCCCAATGTGGCCGACATCTACGCACTGCGTGGAGACATCTATCTGGCACCACGGCGCCGGGATTTTGACCTCGCACTGCCCCAGTTTGAAAAAGCGGCGCAGCTCCAGCCAGACAGTCCGCTGCCCAAGTTCAATCTGGCTGAATACCACTTTGTGAAGCATGAATTTGGTACGGCGCTGCAATCATTTACCAAACTGATCGCCGACTACCCCAAGCTGCCCATGGTCATCCGCCATCTCGTTCATTACAAGCGAGTGCTGTGTGAGATCAAGCTGGGACATCGCCAGGCCGCCGACCAGATCATCGCGGAGAATTTTACCTTCATGGACGACACGCCTGCCTACTATTTCTGCAAGGCGGCCATCGCCTTTGACGCAGGAGATCCCAACAAGGGCAACGAATGGGTGAAACGTGGCGTGGCCGCTTTCAAAGCACCCAATTGCGAACCCTACTACGACGCCTTTAAAGAGCTGCGCTGGGTGCCTGACCTTGATTTCGCAGCGCCCAAGGATGCCCCCAAACAGCCGTGAAATGGCGCATCGCAGCAGACACCGGCGGAACGTTCACCGATTGCCACGCACTCGATCCTCAAGGGCATGAGTCGCGCTGCAAGGTGCTTTCCACCGGACATCTGCGCGCCGTTGCAGAACGTGGGGTAAACACTCAGCTCCATCTTTCCGGCCTGCCTGCCCTTCCGCCGGGACTGCTCGTTGGCTTCAGCATCCTCGATGCAGGTGGCTTGGCTACGCGAATCATCACTGCTTTCGACCACAGCACCGGCGAGGTAACGCTGGATGCCCCGTCCCCCTGGCCGGCGGGCACACTGCTGGAGCTTTCCACGGGTGAAGAGGCGCCGGTGCTCGGTGCCCGTATTCTGACCAACACGCCGCCGGGCCAGCAGTTTCCACCGCTGGATCTCCGCATCGCCACCACACGAGCCACCAATGCGCTGCTGGAGCACAAAGGCGGACGCATCGCCCTCTTCATCACGCAAGGCTTCGGAGACCTCCTGCAGATCGGCGACCAACGCCGTGGCGATCTTTTCGCGCTGAGACACGTGCCTCGCGTGCTATTCCACGAAGCTGTCTGTGAGGTGCCGGAGAGGGTCAGCATTGCTGGTGAGGTGATTCTGCCGCTCGATGAAAGCTGTGTGCGTGCCGCCGCACAGGATTGCCTTGCCAGAGGCATCTCCACGGCCTCCATTTCGCTGCTGCATGGGCATGCACATCCACAGCATGAGCTGCGTGTGGCCTCCATTTTGCGTGAGTGTGGGTTCACCCATCTGACGCTTTCTCATCAGACCGCCGCCTTTGCCAAGCTGCTGCCCCGTACGCAGAGCACTGTGGCGGACGCCTATCTGCATGCTCCGGTGCAGTCCTTCCTCAATGGCATCCGCAGGGTCTCGCCAGACATGCAGGTGATGACGAGCGCAGGCGGGCTCAAGACCGCCGAGGACATCCGGCCCAAGGACATGCTGCTCAGCGGGCCTGCGGGTGGCGCCATCGGTGCGGCGAATGCCGCACGACGCGTGGGCATCTCCAAGATCATCACGCTCGACATGGGCGGCACCAGCACGGACGTGGCGCGCATCGACTCCCGGCCGGGCTACCGCTTTTCTCAAAACGTGGCGGGCATGCAGCTCCTGGCCCCCTGTGTGGCCATTGAGACGGTGGCCGCTGGCGGGGGCTCGATCTGCCACCTAACACACCATGGTCTGGCAGTGGGGCCGCAAAGCGCTGGCTCAACCCCAGGCCCCGCCTGCTATGGCAAGGGCGGCCCGCTGACCATCACGGACGTGAACCTGCTGCTCGGCCGCTTTGACCCGGCGCGCGCTCCCATCCCTCTGGATATGGATGCGGCACGGCGTCGCCTCAGCGAACTGCATGCACAAATCGGCAGCACGGGTACCGAGACCGAGCTGCTGCACTCGCTGCTGCGCCTGGCCGTGGAGCACATGACCGATGCCATCCGCCGCATTTCCATAGGCGAAGGCTACGCCCCCGCCGAGCACGCGCTGCTTGCCTTTGGCGGCGCGGGCCCGCAGCATGCCTGTGCCGTGGCCGAGGCGCTGGGCATCCAGACAATCCTCGTCCCAGAACATGCCGGCATCCTCAGCGCCGTCGGTTTGCAGGAAGCGGTGCAGGAGCGGATCCTTGAAAAGGAAATCCGCCAGCCACTGGAGGCCGCGCTGACAGTCCTGACTGCCGAGCTTGCAGCCATGCCTCCGGGTGAGCGCACTCAGATCGCCGAGCTGCGGCTCAAAGGCCAGGACACGCCGCTGCAGGTGGAGTTCAACGATCCCGCCGATCTGCCGCAGCTTTACGCATGCGTGTATGAGCGCCTGTTTGGCTACCCGCCGCCGGCCGGTCGCATGATTGAGGTGGTGAGCCTCCGCATTATCGTGAGAGAGCCTCAGGCGACGGCATCTGCGGCTGCTCTGAACGCCGAGACGCTCGATCCCACGCCCGCGCTGATTCAGGATGCCTTCAGCACCATCGTCATCGCGCCGGGATGGACGGCGGAAAAGGTCGCCGGCTTTGGCCATGTGCTGCGCTCTGCCCGTGTGGTGGGTGCAGCCCCCGCGCTCGAGCGCGACCTGCTGCGCCACCGCTTCCACTCCATCGTCAGCGACATGGGTGCCCTGCTCTGCCGCACCGCCATCTCCACCAACATCCGCGAGCGGCTGGATTTCTCCTGCGCCCTGCTGGATCCCCACGGCCGTCTGCTTTCCAGCGCCCCGCACATCCCCGTGCATCTAGGGGCGCTGGGCGTGTGCGTGCGTGAGGTGACCAAGGCCGTGCCCATGCTGCCAGGAGATACCATCATCACCAATCATCCTGCGTATGGCGGCTCACATCTGCCGGATGTGACGCTCATCACCCCCGTGCACGATACGCGGCACCGGCTGATCGGTTACATTGCCAATCGGGCGCATCATGCCGAGATCGGCGGCATCACACCCGGCTCCATGCCTGCCACAGCCACACGGCTGATCGAGGAGGGCGTGGTCATCGCACCGCAGCACCTGATCCGTGGTGGAGCCTCCTGTTTTGATGACATCAGCACCCTGCTGACCACCGCAGCATATCCTACCCGCAATCTGGCCGACAACATCGCCGACCTGCACGCCCAGCTGGCCGCCAACCTGCATGGAGCAGAGCGGCTGCGTGCTCTGGCAGATGATTCACTGCAAGGCCTCATGCAGGGCATCCTGAATCACTCCGCCGCGGTCATGCGCACCCAGATTGCCCGGCTGCCTGACTCGATCTCCGCACAGGAGAGTCTGGACGATGGCTCGGTCATCGCCGTGACGATGCGCAAGGGCTCCGGCAAACTCATGCTTGATTTCACCGGCACCTCGGGAGTGCATCCGCGAAATCTGAACGCCACCACCGCCATCGTGCGCAGCGCCGTGCTGTATGTGATGCGCCTCATGCTGCAGGAGGACCTGCCGCTGAACGAGGGCCTGACAGAGCCGGTGGAAATCCGCTGCTCCGAATCGCTTCTCAATCCCACCTTCACCGGCGTTGCCGCGCTCGATCCCGCCGTGGTGGGCGGCAATGTGGAGGTAAGCCAGCGACTGGTCGATACGCTCATCAAGGCGCTGGGCCTGCAGGCATGCAGCCAGGGCACGATGAACAACTTCCTCTTTGGCGGAGCCGGCTTTGGCTACTACGAAACGATCGCCGGGGGTGCTGGTGCGGGCCATGGTTACCACGGTGCCCATGCGCTGCACACGCACATGACAAACACCGCCATCACCGACCCCGAAATCATCGAGCAGCGCTATCCTGTACGCCTGCGCCAGTTTGCCATCCGGCGTGGTTCCGGGGGTGCTGGAGAATGGCGCGGAGGAGATGGAGTGATCCGCGAGTTTGAGTTTCTGCAGCCGCTCACCGTCAGCCTGCTGACCCAGCACCGCGTGGAGGCTCCCTTTGGTCTGCATGGCGGCTCTGCCGGAAAATGCGGGCGTCAGACTCTGGTGCGTGGCGGCACCTCCACATCGCTGGAGGGTTGCACGTCGTTTGATGTGGAGGCTGGAGATCGCGTGATCATGGAAACGCCGGGCGGTGGTGGATGGGGCAAACGTTCTGGGGTTTGAGGTGCGACAGGCACTCTCGTCGGTCAGCGTTCACGACACGCCCAACGCCTTAAACGCGATGAATACTCGTGTTCCCTGGATGTGGCGAAAGCGCTGATCGACGGACAGGAGTGTCCATCGTACTTAAGGCTTCTTGGCCACCAGCGTCAGCCAGGGATGGTCATCGGTCATGATGAGCAGATCTCCGCGAGGCTCGGTGAATGGGATGGCGTAGGTGGCCTTGAGTGTTTCCACGGCATCCCGTGCGCTGGTGGTGATCTCCACCGCAAAGGGGGCCTGGCTGGCGACGGCTTCGGGAGTGGCTTTGAGGGTGAGCTTCACCTCTCCGCCTTTTGCTGGAATATCCACACTCTCTGCGGTGACACCCGCAGGCAGATTGACCGCCTGGGCCTTGATCTTGCCTGTGTAGATGCCGCTGGGTTTCACAGTGAGCTTCACCTCCACGGACTTGCCCGCTTCGAGGCGGTAGGCATGGGTGTCGAGCGTGGCGGTGAGACTGGGCTTGAAGGGGGCGACGGTCAGCTCATAGCCATGCTCTGCGCTGCCGTGATGGAAGCGGTCGGCGACGACCAGCTTGTACTCGCCATCGCCTGGGGCTTTCCAGCGCAGCGTCGGGTCAAGAACTTCCTTGTCGCTGTCATCCGCCTGCTGCAGCACCTTGCCGGCAGAGTCTTCAATCCGCAGTGCGGCATCCAGCTCACTGTTGTGCAGGCTTTGGGCGCGTACGCGCAGCTGAAGGTCATCGCCTTTCTTGGCATTGAAAGTGTAAGTGTCTTCCTCTCCATTCTTGCTGATGCAGCCATTGACCGTGGCGGGCAATGTCAGGGTCTTGAGCTCGTTCGCTGCGACGGCAGGCTTGGGCTCGTCGGTGACCGTGAGGCGATACACGTGATTGGCGCTGCCTTTGAAGCTCACATCCGCCGCAGGAGGATGGGCAAAAGAAAAAAGCTGCACATACAGCGTGGCGTCGGCTGCAGGGGTGTATTCGATGCGTGGATCGAGATTGTGCGTGTCATGCCCTGCGGCGATCTCCACGCCCTTGTCGTTCAGCAGGCGCATGGCGGGGTCCATGGGAGAGCCAAGTGCGTAGCCATGCAGCTCCAGACGCATGTTTTTTCCCTGCTTTGCCTGGATGGCATAGGTGTCCACATCTCCGGCCTTTTCCAGCACGCCGTTGAAGGTCACGTTCATCTTTGCTGCAGACTGCCGGGCGTCGGCCAGTGTGTCGTTGGGTTCCTTTTCTGTGAGCTCTTCGTACTTGCCCACCTCCACGATGCGCGGCGGCGAGGCGTCGCTCTCATTGTAAAGCCGAACCAGGCAGGGGCCCGGCACAGCCTCCTTGGCAATGCTGAGGAAGAACTTCATCGGCTTGTCGCCACCCAGTACCACCACATGCGGACTGCTGCTCCAGGCAAGAACCCCTTCCTTTTCCAACCCTTTGCCGACAGCTTTCGCCTCCACGCGTGTGCCGATCATGCCGCCCGCAGGAAAGATGCTGTCAAAGGCAGGCGGTGCAGCCGCCAAAGGTGAGGAGCAAAGAGTGACGAATGCCAGAACATGCCAGCCATTCGTCACCCGATGTTTTTCGTTCTTCGTTTTCCGCCGCATCACGCAAAAAGCTCACGGATGGGGCGGCCGCCATTGATCAGCTGCACTGGGCGACCACTGCCAGCGTGAAGCACCTGATGCGGATCAATTCCGAGCTTGGTGTAAAGCGTGACAGCAAAATCTTCCGGCGAGTAGATGTTATCACTGGCGTAGTAGCCCTTGGGGTCGGTGGCACCTACGATGCCGCCGCGCGGGACTCCTGCACCAGCGAAGAGGATGTTCATGGCGCCAGGCCAATGATCGCGACCGGAGTCCTTGTTGATCTTGGGCGTGCGACCAAATTCCCCCAGAGCAACGACCAGCGTGCTTTCCAGCAGGCCACGACGGTCAAGATCGGTAATGAGCCCGGCGAGTCCCTGGTCAAACTTTTGCATGAACTCACCTTTGCAGGTCTTGAAAACGTCGCGGTGGTGGTCCCAGCCGCCGTAGTTCACGGTGACGAAAGGCACGCCAACTTCCACGAGACGCCGTGCCAGGAGCATGCGCTGCCCCAGATCGTTACGGCCGTAGAGATCACGCGTTTTATCGTCCTCCATAGAGATGTCAAACGCCTCCTGGGCCGGCTTCGAGGCGATCAGATCGACTGCCTGACCGTAGAAGGTGTCAAAACTCACCGCCGGATCTTCCGCAAGGGCGCTGTTCAGGCGCTTCATTCGGTCCAGGGAGTGGCGCAGCTCACGACGAGCCAGGCCGCGTGCATCACTGATGTCAGAGGGCAGCACCACATCACGCACCTTGAAGCCCTTCGCGTTGGGATCGCCACCGGCGACGAAAGGCGCATGCTCCGCACCGAGGAAATTGGGGCCACCGCTGCGGGTGATGCTGGGCAGGGTCATGTAGGCAGGCAGGCCGTTTTTCACGCCGCGCTTGTAGCTGACCACACTGCCGAAGGAAGGATGAAAGGTGACAAACGCACCACAGCCCACGGGCACAGGCGTGGGGGCGCCCGTCATCATGTAGTGATTTCCGCCGCCGTGGTTCGGGTCTTTGTGCGTCACACTGCGCAGCACGGTGAATTTGTCAGCCGCTTTGGCCAGATGCGGGACGCTCTCGGAGAAATGCACGCCCGGCACGCTGGTGCGGATGGTGCCCAGTTCACCACGGATCTCGCTCGGTGCGTTCGGCTTGGGGTCAAACATCTCGTAATGCGAAGGGCCGCCATCCAGCCACACCAGAATGCAGTTTACAGGGCGCGACAGCGACGGCTGCGGAGCCTGCGCCGCCATGGCACGTGCACGCAGCATATCTGTAAATCCCAGCCCACCACCTGCGGCGGTGAGGCCAAGTTTCAGAAAGTCACGCCGCATGTGACCGGCGCAGTTGTGTGTGAATCGAGACATTCGTGTTGGGTGTCAGATGTGGAAATTACGCCACTCCCAAACAGTTCTTGCGAAAGCGAACAAAAGTATCGGCTTCAGTGATTAAAAACGAACTCCGCCGAGTTCAGCAGGCTCCACATCACGTCCTCGATGGCGGCCTGGCGGCTGGCGGTTCCGACATCCACGGCCTTGCCAGCAATGGCGGCCTCTTCAGGGGTGGGCAGGCGTGAGTAGCTGGCGAGGTAGAGCTCCTCCACGATCTGCGCGGGCTTGAGATCACTCTTGGCCAGGCGCGCAGCGCGGCCTTTGGCGCTGACGAGCATGTCCTGAAGCTTGGTGGAGTTCATAAGATGCAGGGCCTGCACCACGCTGGGCTTGGCGTCGCGCTCACAAGGGCATTCAGAGCTCGCGTTTGGGCGGCCAAAGGCATCCATGAACTGGCTTTCAAGCTTGTGATTCCAAGTTTGCTTGGCCAGGGTGTCCGAAGGCATGCCGGAGAAAGTCTCGCGCACCTCGGTGACGGTGCACACGGCATCGAGTAGAGTCTCAGCGGGCAGGCGACGGCGGTAGCTGCGGCTGTAGTTTTTCAGATCAGCAACATTCGTCTCGTTCGGCATGCTGCTGAGACGGTAAACCTGGGATAGCATGATGGTGCGCATCAGGTGCTTCAAATCGTAGCCATGCTTTACAAAATCCTGCGCCAGCCAGTCCAGCAGCGCCGCATTGGTGGGCGGGTTGGAGGCGCGGAAGTCGTCCACGGGATCAACGATGCCGCGCCCCATGAAGCTGGACCACACGCGGTTCACGATGGCAGGCGCAAAGTAGGGGTTATGCGGATTGGTCATCCAGTCGGCCAGCGCGGCGCGTGGATCCGTGGTCTCGGGAATGGCGATCTCCTTGTCCGCAGGCGGGCGCGGCTTCAGCGTGGCTTTGGTGACGGGATGCTCGATGCCCGCACTGCCAGGTGCGAACCACATCTGCTCGGGCTCACCGCTGATCGGCGCGGAGATCCCCTGCCCCTTGCGCTTCATCTGAGTGAAGAACGCAGCCATCTGATAATAATCGGTCATGTCCCACTTCTCCGTCGGGTGGTGGTGGCATTTGGCGCACTCAAGGCGTACACCGAGGAATATCTGCCCCACAAAGGTGGCGGCGTCCACGGGCTCGCGTTTGTCGCGCCAGACGGCCACGGGGCCGTTGTGATGCGTGTTGCCCTGCGCGGTGAGCAGTTCGCGCACCAGCTGGTTCCAGGGCTTGTTTTCGCGGAAGCTCTGGCGCAGCCATTGGTCCAGCAGATACACGGGCTTCACACCCACGCGGGAGGGATTGGGACGGATGAGGTCTCCCCATTTGATGGCCCAGTGGTCTGCCCACTCCGGGCGCTGCAAAAGTGCATCCACCCACTGCTCGTGCTTTTTCGGGTCCTTGTTCGCGGCAAAGGCGCGCGACTCCTCCACCGTGGGCAGCATGCCGATGGCATCCAGCGTGCTGCGGCGCAGGAACTCCGCATCGCTGCAGGTGTCGCTGGGCAGGTGGCCGAGCTTTTGCAGGCGTGCATACACGAGCTTGTCGATCTCGTTGCGCACGGTCAGCCCGGCGTAGCGCTCCGGAGGCAGCAGCTTGTCCGCAGGCACCGCCACGCGGGAGATGGCCACCTGCCCCATATAGCGCGCCACAATGACGGTCTCGCCGCTTTCATTTGTGGTCTTCATGTGACCCTCCTCATCCACCGTGGCGATGGACTTTTCTGAGGAGATGTAATCTGTCAGACCAGTGACATCACGCGTGGTGCCGTTGCTGTATTTCGCAGTAACCTTCAGGCTGCCAGCTTCGTTTTTGCGGTAAGTCTTCTCCGCCGGTGAAACGTCAATGCCCGTCAGCGCGGGCTGGTTGGGGGTCTCGTACGGCATGCCCTGCCGTATCCATTCTGCGATGGTCTTTGCGGAGTCGGAGTCCGGCTCAAAACGCTGACCGCCCTCGTGCTGCACACGCACCACGGCCTTTTGCAGCAGCAGGCTGTCCTCCGGCTGTGCGGGAAATACCCGGCGTCCGCGGGAGTCCTTCACCAGCTCCATGTAGTCCCCCTTGGGATCAAAGGCAAAGATGGAGAGCTTGAACCCTGCCTGCCCTGAAGATTTGGCATGGCAGCTGCCGAGATTGCACCCGGCCTTGCTGAGCACGGGCAGGATGTCCTGCGTAAACGAGAGCGCTTGGGGATTGGGCGCGGCGGGCACGGCTGCAGGACCATCCAGCTTGATGATCTTCTGCTTTTCATCGATCTGGTAAACCTCTCCACCATCCGTGGCGGCATACACATTCTTGCCGTCAGCGGCGCTCACGGCGGCATTCGGCACGCCATCGAGAGCGCCGAGGCGTTTGTCTGTGCCGGAGTTGAAGGCAAGACGCACACCGTCATGTGCCTTCAGCTCGGTCACACCATGCACATGGCCATTGTCATTGAAGTAGGTCAGGCTGGTGGAGTCAGGCGACCACAGCAGCGCATTCACCGGCGTGGTTTTGTCCCCCAGCAGCATGATCATCTCCTTGCTGGCGATGTCCCAGACTTTCAGGTCTTTGTCCGCGCTGCCGGTGGCCAGCCACTTGCCGTCCGCATTGAAAGCGACCGCCACAATGTGACCCACATGCCCCTCGATCTTGGCCGTCTCCTTCAGAGTGGCGGCATCCCACACCTTGGCCAGATTGTCCGCGCCGCCTGTGGCGACCTGCTTGCCATCTCGGCTCAGCGCAAGGCTCAGAATGTTGTCTGAATGCGCCTCCACCGTCTGTGCAGGCTTGGACTCGCCAAGCTTCCAGCGGTGCAGGATGCCCTTCTGGCTCATGGCCCCGTCTGCCAAAATGAGCGTGGTCTTGTCCGGCACGAAGACGAGTCCCGTCACACGCCCCTCCAGCGGAGCGGCCAGTGTGTGAGCCACCTTCCAGTCCGCCGCATTCCAAACCAGCACGCTGCGATACCCGCCCGCTGCCAGCAGGCTGCCGTCTGCATTCCAAGCCAGCGACTGCACCACGTCCTTGTGCCCTGCCAAAGTAGTGACCACCGGAGCAGCCTGCGCCGAGACATCACGGATCAGCACCTGATTGCCACGGCCCACGGCCAGCCGTTTGCCATCAGGACTAAGGGCGATGGCCGCCGAGGGCGTGTGCCCGGCAGGCAGCGCGGCCAGCTTGTCCGCAGGCGTGAGTTCGCCAAACTGCTTCAGCGCCGCATCATCCCACGGTGCGCCTGCATTCACCCAGGCCTTGAGCAGGTTGATCTGCTTTTCCGGAAGCTGCTTCTTCGGCGGCATGTGGGCATCGCCGGGGTCGCTGAGCGCTTTGATCAGCGCGCTGTGGTCGGCATCCCCTGAGATCATGGAGGCCCCGTTTTCGCCGCCCTTCAGAGCCAGGTCGCGCGTCTCCAGAGAGAGACCGCCCTTCTTTTTGTCGGCATTGTGGCAGCCCAGGCACTGCGTCTTTAAAAGTCCCATTGCCTGCGCCGGATGCACCTTCGCCACCTCGGCGGCGAGCGGGGTGGTGAGCAGAAACAATGAGATGACGTAGCGGCTTTGAATCATGGGGAATGATTCATCTACGGCTGAAACCGCACGGCTCTTGCCGAGCTCGTGGCGGGTGCTGTCAGGCGCGGCTGCTTTTTGCACGCATCTTACGCCGCTCATTCCCCCACCCTGCCGCCAGCGAGAGCACAAAGAGCAGGACGAAGATGCCAAACACCACCGACATAGGCTGCGTGGGCCCAATCAAAAACTGCAGCGGCTGCCTGGGCAGCGGCACGGCATGAATGAGCAGCAGATGCACCACGTAGAGAGTCAGGGATTCCCGTCCCGCGAGGTGCAGCCACCCGGTGGCCGGACCGACGCACTCTGCCACGCAGGCCACCACCACGGCGGCCATCAGCACCCAGCCCAGGCGCTCCAGAAAGAACTCCGGTGCTCCGCCCGGCCAGGGAGACCATGGCTGCGCAAAAGCCAGCAGCGCCCCCATAGCAAACACAAGCACCGCATGGCGGTCCGGCCTGCCACTCCAGAGGCTGCGCGTCAGAAACCCTGCCAGCCCAAAGCCCACCCAGGGAAACAGCGCGAAGAGCGAGCCCTGGCTGCGGTTGAGGTATTGGTCTATGACCAGCAGCCCCGTGTGCCAGTGCTCGGCGGATGTTTGCAGGCCGACAAAGAAGAGCAGCAAGAAAGCCGCTGCCACCGGCCTCCAACGGCCAAAGCGCTCGGCCAGCAGCATGAGCATGCCGCTGATGGCCAGACAGTGCAGCACATTGACCGTGCAGGCGGCGCGCCATGCCTGCGCATGAAAAAGATCATTCCACGGCACATACATCAGATACCCGATGAGCAGCACCATCAGCAGACGCCTGAGGGCAGGCAGCGCTGGCTTGGGGGCTCCGGCAGTGATGTGCGCCCGCACATAGCCCGCGATCCAGAAGAAGGCGGGCGCGATGAGCCCGTGGTAGTAGCTCATCTCCCGATACCACGCCGTTTTCTGCAGGCCTGCCTCGAGAAAGGTGTTGGCCGAGTGCGTCCACACCATGCCCAGCACGGCCAGACCACGGAAAAGATCGAGCCAGAGGAGACGTTTTGAAGAGCCGGGCACGCACGAGAATAACTAATTTGTTTCCATTCACAAGATGTGACTCCGTGCGGCGTTGGTTACAGCTCTCATTTTCCAACTCATGAAGTCAGCCCTTCTGCTCTCCCTCCTCATGGCAGGCTCATCACTGCCTGCCGCTGAAGTCTTTGAAGCCGCGCTCGGCCGCGAAACCGAACTGCCCAAGGGCAAGGAGGCAGACGGCATCCTGGGCGACTTCGTGCTGCGCAGCGACAAGGTGGAGGCGGTGATTTCGCAAAATTCGCCGAATCGCCGGGCCAACATGAGCACCTTTTACGGCGAGGACGGCGTCACTCCCGGCTGCCTGTATGATCTGACCCTGCGCGGCGCGAACAACGACCAGCTCGTCGTCTATGGCCCCTGCGGCCACGGCCATGTGAGCTATGTAAAGATAGCCAGCTCCAAAGAAAAAAGCGAGGCCGCCGTGGAGTCTGTGACCACCGCAGCAAAAAATGGCGGCGTGTACAAGCGTCATGAATACCGCGTGAAGGACGGCGTGCAGGGCATCTACATCACCACCACCCTGCGCAACGAAACCGACAAGCCTCAGGTCGTTTTCACCAAGTCTGACTTCACCCGCTTTGACTCCACCGGAAAGACCACGGACGGCATCTCCTGGGCAGACGCCATCAATCCGGCCCACAAATGCGGCTACGCTGTCGGCAACCTCGAAATAAAGGGCGCTGACAAAGTGGAGGACAACCTGAGCCTGGCCCCAAAGCAGGAAGTGGTCATCTCACGCTTCTTCGCCATCGGCACCTCGCCAGCGCAAGCGGTGGGCGAGTTTCGCTCCGTCAAAGGTGACAAACTTGGCACGGTGAGCGGCACGATCGCCGACGGCAGCGGCAAAGGCGTGAGCACAGCCAAGATCGTCGTGCCCGAAGGTGACAAAGGCATTCCCGCCTATCCGGATGCCGATGGCAAATACAGCCTCAAACTCCCGCAGGGACCGGCCGAGCTGCAGGTCGTGGACCTGGGCCGCACGGACGCCAAAATCTCCCTGACCGTGGCCGAAGGAACGACCGCCGCGCCCAAGGTGACCATGTCCGGCGCCTCGCGCATTCGATTTGAGATCACCGATGAAGCCGGCAAGCCCATTCCCTGCAAGGCCCACTTTGCCCCGCTGGACGAGGGCGCGCCAAAGCTCGATCTCGGCCCCAAGTGGCGCGCACACGGCTGTGTGGACCAATACATGAGCGAGAACGGCCATTTCACCCAGCAGCTGCCCCCGGGCAAATATCACGTCGTGGTAGTCCGCGGCCCTGAGTACGCCCACCTGAAAAAGGAGATCACACTCGAAGCCGGAAAGGAAGCCGTCTTCAAAGGCACGCTCAATCGTATCGTGGACACCAAGGGCTGGATCAGCGCCGACTTCCACAACCACAGCACCCCCAGCGGTGACAACGTGTGCGACACCGACGGACGCCTGATCAACATCGCGGCGGAGAATCTGGAATTCACCCCCACCACCGAGCACAACCGCTTCTATGACTGGGAGCCAACGATCAAGGCACTGGGGCTGGAGAACCACGTCAAGACAGTCAAGGGCATCGAGCTGACCGGCAGCCGGCAGCACGTCAATGCCTTCCCGTTTGAGCCCGAGCCGCTCAAGCAGAACGGTGGCGCTCCCGAATGGAATGACGATCCGCGCATCACCGTGCTGACCCTGCGCCGCTGGCAGACGGAGCGTGCGGACCGCTGGATCCAGTTCAACCATCCAGACCTCTCCAACATGTTCATCGACCGCGACAGCGACGGCATTCAGGACGGCGGTTTTGTGGGCGTGGGCAGCATGATCGACGGTGCCGAATCTCAGAACGGCGCAGGCACCGAAATCCTGGCCGAGTCCCCTTTCACTCTGAGCCGGCCCAAAGGTTCGCTGGCCATGAAGGTCTCAGCAGTGCGTGAGTTTGTGTGGCGCCAGCTGCTGAACCAGGGCCTTCGCGTCACCGCCGTGGGCGTGGCAGATGCGCACTCGGTCTATGGCAATGGCGTCGGCTGCTGGCGCTGCTACCTGCCCAGCAGCTCTGATGAGCCCGCCAAGATCGACTGGTCGGAACTCTCCCCGCATGCCAAGGCCGGACACCTGGTGCTCAGCACCGGTCCCTTTCTGGAAGTGACCACGCAGAACGGCAAGATCGCCGGAGACGATGACCGTTCCACCGGCGGCATCGACCTCAAGGTGCGCGTGCAGTGCACCGACTGGATGGACATCGACCGCGTGCAGGTGCTGGTGAACAGCCGCCCGGACCCCAAGCTCAATTTCACCCGCGCCACCCACCCCCAGATGTTCAAGAACGGCGTGGTGAAGTTTGATGAAAAAATCCATGTGCCTCTGCAGCACGATGCGCATCTCATTGTCGTAGCCATCGATGAAGACGGCGACCAAAAAACCTGCTACGGCACCAGCGACTACGCCAAGGTGCGCCCCTGCGCTTACAACAACCCCATCTATGTCGATGCCGACGGCAACGGGTTCACCCCAAACGGCGACACCCTCGGTTTTGACCTGCCCACGGGCGGGCTCAAGGCGGACGCGGCCAAGGAAAAGCTCAGCCGCGCAGGTCTGATCAAAGATGGGCCGCAATCTGCTGCACCGGCACCTGCCGCAGAGCCGAATAAGAACAAGAAGAAATGATGACTGTAGCCTCCGCACTCCTGGAATCAGCCACCGCCGCTGCCGCGAAAGCTTACGCCCCCTATTCGCACTTCCAGGTCGGCTGTGCGCTGCTGACTGCGAAAGGAAACCTGTTCACAGGCTGCAACGTGGAGAATGCAAGCTACGGCCTGACCATTTGTGCGGAGCGCAGCACCATCTTTCATGCCGTGGCTGAGGAGGGCCCGGGCATGAAGATCGCTCAGCTGGCGGTGGTCGCGCTGGGACAGGAGTTCCCTCCCTGCGGGGCCTGCCGGCAGGTGATCGCTGAGTTTTCAGGGGCGGAGACGCCCATCTGGTTCATGAGAGATGGAAAACCGGTGATGCTTACAACGGCGGAGTTGCTGCCAGCGAGCTTCAAGTTATGAGTGGGTCTCCATGACTCTCCCACCCTCCGTCACCCTTGCCGAAGACCCCGCAGGCTACCCCATCCTCATCATTGAACATGCTTCGGCGACGGGCCGCATCGCACTCAACGGAGCGCATGTGACGGACTGGATTCCCGAGGGGCATGATCCAGTGCTTTACATGAGCGCCGAGGCGGTGATGGAAGTGGGAAAGCCCATCCGCGGCGGCATCCCGGTCTGCTGGCCCTGGTTCGGCCCGCACCCGGCAGACAGCAGCAAGCCGGCGCATGGCTTTGTGCGTCAGATGCTGTGGGAGGTTGATGCAGCCCGCGAGACTGAAACGGCAGTGGAGATTGTGCTCAAGCTTTCAGACTCTGCCGCTACAAAAGCTTTCTGGCCGCAGGCCTTCTCCACACGGCTGCACGTCCACATGGGCGCCACTCTGCAGGTCACTCTGCAGGCTGCCAACACCGGCACCACTGCCTGGAGCATGACCGGAGCCCTGCATACCTACCTGAATGTGGAGGATGTACGCAAAGTCAGCATCCACGGCCTGCACGGCACCCAGTATGTGGAAGGCCGCCTGTCCCCTGACAAACGTCCGCAGCACGGCACCATCGCCATCGATCAGGAAGTGGACCGCATGTATGTCTCTGATGCCACCGTCATCGTGCATGATCCGCTGTGGAAGCGTGAACTGGTCATCGAAAAAGCCGGCAGCCTGGCCACCGTGGTGTGGAATCCATGGATCGAAAAATCCAAGCGCCTCGCAGATCTCCCAGATGAGGCCTACCCGGAGTTTCTCTGCATCGAAGCCGCCAATGCGGGAGAGGATGTGGTGACCGTGCAGCCCGGCCAGGAGCACCTGCTGATGCAGCGCATCGAGGTGCGAAAACTTTAGCCCTCTCTGTGGTGCTGACACCCACACTTTGAATCCATTGCGTATGGGTGGCGAAACCCGAATGTGCGAATTCAGCTGGACATTCGGATTTTTCCACCCTGCGTTATTTTGGATCCGTCATTTTCTCAATCCACCCCACTGCTTGACCCCGTCCCATGCCTCGCCATGTCTGGGGTCATGTCCGATGGCCCACCATTGATTGACCGGGTTCGTTTGCGTTCCAACCAGTGGCGCAAGCTGCGCTCCATCGTGCTCAACCTCGCCACGACGGACAGCTTTTACGGCAAAAAAATCCGTGAATGGGAGCTGAAGGTGAGCCGGCTCAACCGGGTGGACGATTTCATCGCACAAGTGCCCTTCACGACGAAGGCTGACATCCAGGCAGACCGCGTTGCTCACCCGCCATTTGGCACCAACCTGACGCGGGCCATCAGCCAGTACACACGGTTTTGCCAGACCAGCGGCACCAGCACCGGAGTACCGATGGCCTGGGTGGACACACCTGAGAGCTGGGATGCCATGCTCAAATGCTGGCAACGCGTGTTTGATGCGGCAGGTCTGGTCAAAGGGCGCGACCGCATTTTCTTCGCCTTTTCATTTGGTCCCTTTCTTGGCTTTTGGACGGCCTATGAGGCGGCGGCCAAGGATTACCTCATCATCCCTACGGGTGGCATGTCCAGCCAGGCCCGGCTGGAGGCCATGGCGCGCTATGGCGCCACCGTACTATGCTGCACGCCCACCTATGCACTGCGTCTGGGGGAGCTGATCGGCTCGCTTTCCGGGGTGGACCGCACGAGCCTGCGGATCAACAAAATCATCGTCGCAGGTGAAACAGGTGGCAGCGTGCCCGAGGTGCGCAAGCGGCTTGAGGAGCTATGGCAGGCCCGGGTGTTTGATCATCATGGCATGACCGAAGTCGGACCGGTCAGCTATGAGACAGAAGACATGCCACGGGACCTCGTGGTGATGGAGGAATCCTATCTGGCTGAAATCGTCGATCCGAAAACCGGCGTGGAAGTGGAGGACGGCCAGCACGGCGAGCTGATCCTTTCCACACTGGACCGCACCGCCTGCCCCCTGCTGCGCTACCGCACGGGAGACTGGGTGAAGAAGAAAACCCATCGCGGCCGGCTGATGCTCGAAGGCGGCATCCTCAGCCGCGTGGACGACATGGTCGTGGTGCGTGGCGTGAACATTTACCCCAGCGCAGTCGAGGCCGTCGTGCGGCAGTTTCCCGAAGTGGTCGAGTACATGGTCGAGCAGCGCAAAGTGGACGCCATGGACGAGATCGAGCTCGTGGTCGAAATTTCCGGCAATGCGGCCAAACCGTTGATCAAACGCCTGGAGGCCAAGCTCAAGGACACTTTTTCACTGCGCATTTCGGTACGGCTCGCCGAGCCCGACAGCCTGCCGCGGCATGAGTTCAAGGCGAAGCGCTGGCGAATTATTCCTGCAGAGTGAACGGTCTGCAGCGTTTCAAATGATGAAACTCGAATGACAATCCCGGCGTCGTTGACGCCACATTTTCCTGCTGTTCAACCGCCACCTGTTTGTTTACGCTCACACCATGCCACTCATCCAGCTAACCAACGTTTCCAAATCCTACACCGACCCAGGCAGCGGAGCACAGGTGCCGGTGCTGCGCGGCATCAATCTCAGCATAGATGCTGGCGAGTCTGTGGCAATTGTAGGCCCCTCGGGGTGCGGCAAAAGCACCCTGCTGAACATTCTCGGCACACTCGACCTGCCAGACTCGGGTGACATCCTGTTTGACGGTGATTCATTGGCCAGCCTGACGGCGCAGCAGCTTGCCGCAGTGCGCAGCCAGAACATCGGCTTCATCTTCCAGCTGCATCACCTAATGCCGCAGTGCTCCGTGGTGGAAAACGTTCTTCTGCCCACGCTCGCACTGAAGTCGGCTCCGGCAGACGCCCTGCAGCGTGCTGAGTCACTTCTGGAGCAGGTGGGCCTCAAGGACCGCATGAACTGGAAGCCGGCACAGCTTTCGGGTGGCGAGCGCCAGCGCGTGGCCTTTGTGCGTGCCTTGATCAACCAGCCGCGGCTCATCCTGGCCGATGAACCGACCGGCGCCCTGGATGAAAACAGCGCCGAGGCTCTGACCGACCTGCTGCTCCAGCTGCAGAAGAGCAGCGGGGTCACCCTGATCATGGTCACACACCATCGTGCACAGGCAGACCGAATGGGCCGTGTGCTGACGATTCACGAAGGCACCCTGCAATGAAACTCACGGATTACGTCCTCCAGTCTGCGCGCCACTACTGGCGTGGTCATCTGGGCCTGCTCTTTGGCACCTTCCTTGCCGGCACGATCCTGACCGGCTCCATGCTGGTGGGAGACTCTGTGCGCGCCAGCTTGGAGCGTGTGGCGGCCATGCGCCTGGGCAAGGTGGAGGGCGGCGTCCTGGGCGGCGACCACTGGTTCACTGAAAACCTGGCGCGCAAAACCCACTCGGCCCCTGTAATTATCGCCACAGGTGCGGCAAGCGCCGCAGGCGGAAAGGTGCGTGTAAACGGCGCCCAGGTGCTGGGCGTGGATGCTGCTTTCTGGAAGCTCAGCACGAGCTCAAAAAGCATCGCCTTTGACAAATCATCCGTGGCCGTCAACGAGCCGCTGGCACGCAAGCTGGGCGTGAAAGTGGGTGACACCATCCTCGTGCGGCTGGAGCGCCCCAGCGCCATCTCGCGCGACGCACCGCTCTCCGGCAGCACCAATCAGGACATCTCCCTGAGGCGCACCGTCGCCGCGGTGGTCAGCGCCGAAGACTTTGGCACCTTTCAGCTCATTGCCTCCCAAGTGGCCCCGGATTCAGTGTTTGTGAATCTTGCCGATCTGCAGAACCAGCTTGAAATGGACGGGCGGATCAATGCGCTGCTGCACCCGGAGTTCACCTCATTGCGGGCGCATCTGGAGCAAAACCGCACGCTCGAAGATTTCTCCCTGCGTCTCAAACGCATCGAAGGCGCAAAGAAGGAATGGGAGATCAGCACCAGCCGCGTCTTCATGGAGCGAAGCCTTGCCGAGAAGCTCATCGACTTCAAAGGTGCCTACGGTGTGCTGACCTACCTGGTGAATGGCATCACTTCGAAGCAGGGCGCCACCCCCTACTCCATGGTGACGGCCACAGGACAGGGCAAGGATGATGAAATCACCATCACCCAATGGCTTGCGGATGACCAGAAACTGGCGGTCGGCGACGAGCTGGAACTCAAATATTTCGCGGTAGGCCTGGGGAGGGATCTCAAGCAGCAGTCGGCAAAATTCAAAGTGGCCGCGATCCTGCCCATGGATGCCCCCAAGGTCACCAAGGCATGGACACCGGAATTCCCCGGGGTCTCAGATGTGGACAACTGCCGCGACTGGGAGCCCGGCATCCCGATGGACATGAAAGCGATCCGCGACAAGGACGAAGCCTACTGGGATGAGTTTAAAGGCACACCGAAAGGGTTCATCTCGCTGGCGGCAGGCCAGAAG
The DNA here is from genome assembly GCF_042655725.1 of Prosthecobacter fluviatilis. Lineage (GTDB taxonomy): Bacteria > Verrucomicrobiota > Verrucomicrobiia > Verrucomicrobiales > Verrucomicrobiaceae > Prosthecobacter > Prosthecobacter fluviatilis. The sequence continues at coordinate 281,673 of NZ_JBHSMQ010000007.1, read as the reverse complement.
CTTTGGGCCAACCGGTTTGGCAATCTCACCGCGATCCGCCTGCCGAATGAAGGCCAGACCATGGAGGCCAAAAGCAATGCGCTCGCGCTGCGCCTGAAGCTTGCGGACGTCGGTCTGGTGCCGCAAAATTTCAAACAGGCGGCAGGCAGCGCCGCCAAGGGCAGTGTGGACTTCGGCGGCCTCTTCATCGGTCTGAGCATGTTTTTGATCGCGGCTGCCCTCGTCTTTGCAGCCTTGCTCTTTCTCTTCACGCTGGAGCGTCGATCCTCGCAGATCGGCCTGCTGCTGGCCGTCGGCTGGACACGCGGCATGGTGCGGCGTGCGTGGCTGCTGGAGGCTGGAGTCGTCGCCACGGCGGGCATCGGCCTGGGCGTGTTTGGCGGCATGCTGTACACGCAAACGGCGCTGCATGGCCTTTCGGCTATCTGGACCGGAGCTACTCAGGGGCTGCCTCTGGTGTTCAGCGCCAGCCTGGGCACCGTATGCAGTGCGGCGCTGGGCACGCTGGCCGTGGTGCTGCTCACCCTGGGGTGGGCCAGCCGTAGGCTCTTCAAAGTCCAGGCGCGTGATCTGCTGACCGGTTCCTGGAGCGATGACCTGGCTCCTTTGCAAAAGAAGCATGGCGGCAAAATGACGCTGATTTTTGCGGTTGTGGCCATGGCTCTGCTGCCTGCCGGATTTGTGATGAAGAACCCGGAAGCTGTCGCTGGCATGTTCTTCGGCTCCGGCATGCTGATGATGATCTCAGGTCTTCTTTTGCTGCGTGGCTGGATGCGCCGGGACAGCGGCACCATGGCACGCTCGCTCCGGCAGATCGGCCTGCGCAATATTTCGCGCCGACCTTCTCGCAGCCTTTCGGTGATCGGCATGATGGCAGGCGGCATCTTTCTGGTGGTGGCGGTCAATGCTTTCCGCATGAGCGCGGGAGACCCCACCGAGCGTCACTCAGGCACTGGTGGCTTTGCGCTTGTCGGAGAATCATCGCTGCCGGTGTATGAAGACCTGAACGCGAAAGCGGGCTGGGATGCCTTTGGTCTGGATGAAAAGCTCATGCCGCAGGCACGGGTGGTGCCCTTCCGTGTACGTGAAGGAGATGACGCCAGCTGCCTGAACCTCAACCGTGCCCAGAAGCCCGTGCTCGTGGCCGCAGACCCAGCCAAACTCGCCGGAACCTTCGCGTTTACCGCAGGTGCATGGGACATGCTCAATGAACAAGCCTGCATTCCTGCCATCGTGGACCAGGCTACCGCCATGTGGGGCCTCGGCAAAGGTCTGGGAGACATGATGGACTATCAGGACAGCTCTGGAAACACCTTCCAGGTGAAGATCGTCGGCTTGCTGGCCGGCTCGATCCTGCAGGGCAAAATGGTCATCAGCGAGAAGGACTATCTGTCGAAATATCCGGATGCCGCAGGCTACCGCTTCTTTTTGATCGACGCCAAGCCAGAGCGGTCTGCCGAGCTCGCCGAGCATCTCACACGCCAGCTTGAGCAGCGCGGCCTCGCTCTGGAGCCCACTCAGCAGCGGCTGGAGCTGTTTCTGAGCGTGCAAAACACCTACATCGGCATCTTCACCGTGCTGGGTGGCCTAGGCGTGCTGCTGGGCACAGCCGGCATCGGCGTGCTCATTGCCCGGCATGTGCTGGAGCGGCGCGGTGAGCTGGGCCTCATGCAGGCGCTGGGCTTCCGAGCCGGAGTGCTGCGGAGCATGATCATGGGAGAGCACAGCGTGCTTCTGGTGCTGGGCGTCTTCCTCGGAGTGCTCACCGCAGCACTGGCCGTGCTGCCACAGTTGATTGAGCGTGGAAGCGGGCTGCCTCTGGGCTTCCTCGTTGAGCTCATCGTCGCCGTCCTCGCCTTCGGCCTCGTGGTCTGCGCCATCGCCGTCGCCACCGCCGTTCGCGGCCGCCTCACCGATTCCATCCGGCGGGAGTGAATGGTCTTTACCCCGCTGCCAAGATTTGCGCACATCTGCACGAAGAGCCGTGCGCCTCATCTTGCACTCTGCGCCGCGCACGCTCCTATGTAGGCAGTGAATCCCGCGCTCAACGACCCCGACTCCCCCTTTGATCTCGCCCTGCGCCCGGCGGATTTCTCCGAGTTCCACGGCCAGACCAAGGTTAAAGAACAACTGCTGGTCATGGTTGAGGCTGCCAGAATGCGTGGCGAGTCTCTTGATCATGTGCTGCTCTGCGGCCCTCCTGGGCTTGGAAAAACCACGCTGGCCAATCTCATCGCCAACGCCGTGGGCACCAAGCTGCACACCACCAGCGGTCCGCAGATTGACCGCGCGGGAGATCTCGCCGGCATTCTCACCAATCTGCAGGAAAGGGACATCCTCTTCATCGACGAAATCCACCGCCTGCATCCCAGCATCGAGGAATACCTCTACCCCGCCATCGAGGACTACAGGCTGGACATCATCATCGACCAGGGGCCGAAGGCACGCACCATCCGCATCGACCTGCCACCTTTCACCCTGGTGGGGGCAACCACCCGTGCGGGCATGCTCACCGCCCCCATGCGCTCTCGCTTTGGCATTCCGAACCGGCTGGACTATTACACGCCGGAGGAGATCCAGCACATCCTCATCCGTTCCGCGCGTTTGATGAACGTGTCCATCGAGCCTGCGGGCGCGATGGAAATTGCGCGACGCTCGCGTGGCACACCGCGTATCGCCAACCACCTCCTCCGCTGGGTGCGCGACTTCGCCCAGGTGAAGGCGCAAAACATCGTCACTGAGGATGTGGCACAGCAGGCCCTGACGATGCGTGACATCGATGAGTCCGGCCTGGATGAGATGGACACCCGCATTCTGGAGGCCATCATCGGCAAATTTGACGGCGGCCCCGTGGGCATGGGCAGCGTTGCTGTCGCCGTTGGTGAAGACACCAGCACGCTGGAAGACGTGCACGAGCCCTACCTCGTGATGCAGGGCTATCTCAAACGCACCCCTCGCGGCCGTGTCGCCATGCCTGCCGCCTACCGCAAGCTGGGACTCATCCCGCCGAATACCGGTCAGTCGGAGCTGTTTTAAAAAGCACTCGCGAGCTTTAGCTCGCTCTGGAAGACATGGCTCGCAACAGGCAGGAACGAGCCGCAGTTCCCGCTTACTTGGCCTTCAGCAGCACCACACCAGCCTCCCTGCGCACCCAGCGGCCGTTCACCTGATGCCAGGTATGGGTTTCTTTGCGGACGGTCTGGCTGAGCGTGCTGCGCATGAAGGTGTCGAGGTCTGCAGTCGGATGCTGAGCGACTTTTTCATACTGGGTCACCAGCCAGGATCTGGCCTCTTTGGAGAGGCTGCGGAGATGCACCTCCACACGTATGACCTTTTCGTCCCGATACGTAGCTGCCACTTCGGTCAGTTCTTCCGTCGGGCAGAGGTCATCATTCGCCGCAGGCCGCACTACCATGGCTTCATCGACAGACACCGAGGCTTTGCGTACGGACTGCACCGTCAGCGCCACAGTCTGAAGACGCTTGGGCAGATGATCCACCGCGCGCGTGCGGATCATGTAGCCGACCAGCTTGCGCTCCTCCGGAGTGCTGAAGCATGAGATGAAGTTCACGTTGTTGTAATACTGCAAAACCTCTGCCGGAGCACTAGCCAGAGGGGACACCGCAGGCCGCACAGGCTCAGCGGCTGAAAGCAATGAGCCCAGGCTCAGGGTCAAAAACAGTGATCGGATCTCCATAGTTTAACTGTTTATTTTAGAAATAATTTTGCAAAAAAGGCAAAGCCCAGTCAATCCCCCAGATCAAATCAGTGCTTAATACCGCCTTGCCCAGAGGGCCTACAGCATTCAGCATGCCGCATCAATGTGGCGCGAACTCACCACTCTCTGGCAGAGCATCTGCGACCCCGAGTACCTGCACCTGCTGCTGGAGCCCCTGCCCTTGTACGGGCTGGGGATCGGGCTGACATTCTTGATCGTGTCTTTCATGTTCGGAGAGGCAAAGTGCCGCATGCTGGCGCTGGCGTTCATCTGCATTTCCTGCACCAGTGTGTGGCCGTACAATGACCTGCGCGCCAAAGCAACGCCGCGCATCCTTGCCACACGCTCACCAGACTTTGCGCCACTGATCCAGGAGCAGACCCAGCGGCGCAAGGACTGGTCCTGGCCGTACTATATGATGTCACTGGCCAGCCTGGCGGCCTTGGCAGCGACACGCACCCCCAAAGGCCGTCTGCTGCTTTTCTTTGTGCTGGCTTTCGGCATGCTGCTCTTCTGGTTCAGCATCTGGATGCACAAGAAGGAGTGCGAGGTGTATCACCGCAACATCGTTCGGTTTGTGCCAGTCAGATGATAAAGACAAGCGTGTCACTGATCGATGTAGGAATCGCCCTCAGTGGGAATGACAAGCTTCTCCCTGATCGTGTCAAAGGACCCGCCTTTGCCTGAGGCATGAATGTAAAGACGCTGTTTCCGGCGTTTCAGGTTGTCGAGCACAACGGAGATCTGCCCAGGGTCCACGGCGTCCTGAAAATCGGAGAACCAATAGAGACCGTCGGCGTTGCGCACCTCGTCGCTCAACAGAGCCAGCCACGTGTAGCCCACGCCCACATTGTGGATGAAATAGGTCTGTGGCCGGCGGGAAAGCTTAAGGAAAAGCTCCTTGAGCGGAATGGGCTTCCGGGTGTCGATCTTGTACTGCGCCGTCTCCATGAAGGTGGCCCCGCCCATGCGCCAGAACTTCTCAAACTCGACTGCCGAGGTTCGGAAAATCTTCGTTCCCACCAGCGGCTTTAGCGGCGGCTCCAGCCCACAGCCAAAGTACAGCATGACAACGCTGCCTTTTGCCACCTTGTCCACCTCCGTGACGACGCGCTCCAGATGTGGCATCATGGATGAGGAAACATCGAGAACCACGGCCAGTTTTTGCGCTTTGATGGTCAGACCAAAAAGGGGTGCGAAGACTGTGCCTCCCCGCGCTCCCAACCCCTTCCCGCTGCCGAAGCCGCCAGTGGCTCCTGCAAGGCCCAATCCCCCGCTCATAGCCCCGCCGCTCATCGGCTTGGCTGCCGGGGAAAAGTCGAGCATGTCCGGGGGCTCCGTCATCACCATGACGTCCTTGATTCTGTCCGCCACCGCCAGCCTGCGGTTCGGCATCGCTTGTTTTAGCCAGGGGTTTTTCTTTTGTTGGATCTTGTACTGCAGTGCCTCTGCTGCCTGAGCGCCCTGCACCGAGCCGCCGCCGGGGATGAAGTCCATCTGCCTGTCGGTGACATGATGCACCACGACCAGTGCCGCAGAGCCGAGGATCAGTCCATGGATGAAAAGGCTCAGAGCCAGCGAGCGTCCGCCCCACTTGTCCCAGCGCACCCGCCAGCTATCCGCAGGAGTTCCCATTTCAGGCACAGGGACAGTGCGCTGGATTTTGGGCAGAGGCTTCACCGCAGGAAGCGCAGGAAGCCGCAGTTTTCCAGAGAGTTGCACGTCCTGCCCCACTGCTAGGGCGACTCTTTGAGCTGCCTTGTTGTTTGCCGATGCCCCCACTGGCGTCTGCCCCAAATCTTCAGCATCCTTTTGAAGGCGATGTTTGAAGTCATCAGAAGCAGGGCACATGAGAGGTAACCAATAAACCCCGCCAGGATTCCCCAGTTTTCATCCAACTGCGAGACCGCTTTGCAAAATCTGCCTGAACACCGGGAACCCTGGCCTCGAACTGACCTCAGTTCATCTGGCGCAGTTTGCTGTGCTTGACGCCATAGAAGCAGTAGATGACCAGGCCAATGGCCATCCAGATGAAGAGGCGAAGCCAGGTGTCTCCGGGCAGTGCAAAAGCCTGCCCCAGGCAAATGAGCGTGCCGAGAACAGGCACCACCGGGACCCACGGCGTGCGGTAGGGGCGCGGCATGTCGGGCTTGGTCTTGCGCAGCACAATGATGCCCACGCACACCACGGCAAAGGCCATGAGCGTGCCGATGGCCACCAGTTCCCCAAGCAGATTCAACGGCAGAAAACCCGCGAGGACCGAGCACACCAGCCCGGAGACGATGGTGGTGACGTGCGGAGTTCCGTATTTGGGATGCACCTTGGCAAACATGGGCGGCAGCAGGCCATCCTTGGCCATGCTGAAAAACACGCGTGGCTGGCCCATGAGCAGCACCAGGATCACAGAACTCAGCCCCGCGAGCACGGCGATCTCCACCGCCATGCGCAGCCACTTCAGGCTGTCTCCGGCAGCTTTTTCCAGCGCATAAACCACGGGGGCGTCCACGTGCAGCTCCTTGTAGTTCACCATGCCGCAGAGTACGATGGACACGAGCACAAACAGCACCGCGCAGATGGCCAGCGAACCAATCATGCCCCAGAACATGTCCTTCTGCGGATTTTTGGTCTCCTGGGCTGCGGTGGAGACGGCATCAAAACCGATGTAGGCAAAGAAGATCTTGGCCGCGCCCGCGAGAACACCGCTCCAGCCAAACTTGCCAAACTCCCCGGTGTTTTCAGGAACGAACGGCGTGAGGTTGGAGGACTGGATGTAGCCCCAGCCGAGGCCGATGATCATGAGAATGATCACCACCTTGGTTCCCACCATCACATTGTTAAAGCTGGCGGACTCCTTGATGCCGACGACCAGCAGCCAGGAGATGACCCAGACCAGGAGCATGGCGGGAATGTTCACATAACTGGAGGTGTGCACGATGTGACCGTCGATGTAGTCCAGCGGCGCGCGGCACCACTGCTCTGGCAGGTTCACATGAAAGAAATCCCGCATGAATGGGAGGAAGTACTTGGACCAGCCTACGGCCACAGTGGCGGCGGCAAACATGTATTCGAGAATGAGATCCCAGCCAATGAGCCAGGCCACCAGCTCCCCAAGCGTCGCGTATGAGTAGGTGTAGGCGCTGCCCGCGATAGGAATGGCCGCCGCATATTCCGCGTAGCACAGACCGGCAAAGAGACAGCCTATCCCCGAAAAGATGTAGGACAGGGCCACCGCAGGCCCGGCGTGGTCGGCAGCTGCATGTCCGGTGAGGACAAAGATGCCCGTGCCGATCACCGCTCCAATGCCCAGGGAAACCAGCGCCCAGCGCGAAAGCACTCTTTTCAGGCCATGGGAATCGTCGTTGGACTCGGCGATGAGCTGAGTGGTGGATTTGGTGATGAACAGGCCTTTTTTCATATGAATGAGGGAAAGGAAAAATGATGCAAAGGACGTGCCGCGATGAGCAAAAAGATCAAAGAAACGAGGAATAAGCCGGAGACTGGCATGATCATACGGTAGCCGCCCAGACAATCATGCCGCACGCGCAGACCGTACCGGTCAGCCCAAACAGGAACACAATGTCCGCCGCTGATTCCACCCGATGCATGCGCCGCGTGCTGCGTGTGCGCAGCGCCCAGTAGGAGAGCAGGCATGCGCATAGAAAGACCAGGGCATTGACCGCAAGAACGTCATCCACCAGAGTCTGCACCTCCTTTGAACGCGTGAAGGTCTGCACGATGCTGATCACCGTGAGACAAACGCCGATCATCGCAGCCGAGGCGCTGAAAATGTGGATGGCGATATCACGCTCTAGCGGGGCGTCGCTTTTGATGGGAGATCCGGGTCTCATGAGGGTGGCAAAGGGATCATTTCGAAGCCGTGCTTTTGCCCAAGCCAGAGCTGAAGATGATGGTGCCGGCCACGAGCATTGAGCAGCAGAGGTAGTACAAGCCGCCCACAAACGAGCCGGTCATTTTTTCGACGGTCCCAAGCACATTGGGGCCGAGGAAGCCGCCAAGATTTCCGATGGAATTGATCAGACCGATGCTGCCTGCGGCTGCGGACTCGGTGAGAAACATGCTGGGCAGCGCCCAAAAAGCGGGCATGTAGCTTTTGAAGCCGGCAAAGGCAGTCATCAGGCAGACCATGGTCAGGACCAGATTTCCCTGCGTATGAGGCATGAGCCCCAGCGCGGCAGAGCCCATGACAATAGGCAGGACGGCATGCCAGCGGCGCTCCTTGAAGTGATCCGAACTCCACCCCATGAAAAGCTGCCCGCACATGGCCACGGCCGGCGGCAGCATGATGAGCCAGGTGAGCTTGTTCATGTCCATCGCATACCAGGATTTCAGAATGCTGGGCATGAAGAACTCAATCCCATAGCTGCCGGTGACCGTGCAGAAATACACCAGCGCCAGCAGCAGCACCTTGGGATGGCGGAGAGCCTCGGTCACCGTCATGCGTTTGCCCTTGCGCGTCTCCGCGCGTTCCCGCTCCAGCTCCGTTTCGAGGGCGGTGCTTTCCTCCTCCGTAAGCCACCGTGCCTGCTTTGGGCGGTCCACCAGCCAAAAGAAGACCAGGGTGCCAAGCACAACGGCAGGAAGCGCCCAGAAGACATACACCCATTGCCAGCCCACCATGCCAAGCACGGGCGGGTGCGCAGCGTCTGATCCGATCTCCAGCAGCGCATTGGAAATCTTCGGGCTCACAATCTGCGCCATCGGTGTGGCCACGAGAAATGTGGCCAGCGCACGTGCGCGGTCGCGGCTGGGAAACCAGTGGGTGAGATACACCACCACACCTGGGAAAAACCCGGCTTCGGCCAGCCCAAGAAAGAACCGGACTGTGTAAAACTGCCAGGGGGTCGTCACCGCAGCGGTCAGCCCGGCCATGGCGCCCCAGGTGATCATGATTCGGCAGATCCACTTGCGCGCGCTCCAGCGCTCCACCATCAATGTGCCGGGGATTTCCAGAAGGAAGTAACCCAGGAAGAAAATACCCGCCCCCAGACCGATGACGGCATTGTCAAAGCCGGGCAGGTCCCGCGTCATGGTCAGCTTCGCCACCGCCACGTTCTGCCGGTCAACATAGGCGATCATGTAGCTGACAAAAAGCAGCGGCAGCAGATGCCAGTAGGCTTTGCGGCGTGCGCGGTCGAGCGCAGCTGTATGGCTGGGTGTGTCCGGATGGGGGGAGGTCATGAGATGAACCTCCAGTCTATCCGCGGCTCTTTCTGCGGCTCAAGAAAGAATCATGCAAAGCCCAGGAGTGCTGGGCACAAAGCCCCACCCTAGCTAATCAGATGCCATGCCACAGATCAGGACTTGGGCTTCACCGTGTATTTGGCAGGAGTCTTGTCGAACTTGTCCTTGCACTCCGCCGTGGCGAAGATGACGCGCTTGCCGTCCTTGGTCGTGCTGCGGAAAATCAGACGGGCATCCTTGTGGCAGACCGGGCATTCGGTGTTCACCGGCGGCTCGGCGGCCATACCGTTGAGGGACAGCAATGAAAAGAGCACGGAGAGAGACAGCAGTGTTTTCATGGTCAGATCAGGTTGGGTGAAAGCAGACTGGACCCATATTCAATGACATGAGAGATCGTCTGTCACGCATGATTTTTCAGCGTGACAGCGCATCCCCTGGCTGTCCTATTGCATGCCCACCTCATGGAAACCCCAGCACCCACCAAGTCAGCCTCCATTCTCCAGATCATCGGCGGCTTGTACATTCTCTTTGGCAGCTTCACACTCGTCAGCATGCTCTCAAACGGCAAGCTGTGCTTCGCACCGCTCGAAGGGCAGACCGGGCTCATGGCAGACATGCTCCGCAGCAATCCCAGCTACGCATCCATCATGCGTGCGCTGTTTCTACCTGGCCTTGTCTTCGCTGTGGTGCAGTTTGGCTCGGGAGTGGGGCTCCTGCGTCTCAGTGCCCTTGCCCGCAAGGTGGCCATCGGCTGTGCCCTCTATGGCTTCGCGGCGGCGCTTTTCACCACCTGGCTGACCATCACCTACACCCTGCCCTTCACGCTTTCGCACACGCTTCAGCAAGTCAAAAACCCGGCCATGATGGAGACGACCCGGAACATCACTTTAGCCGCGGGCTACGTCGGCATTGTCCTCGGTCTGCTTTATCCTCTGGCCGCATTCATCCTTCTCAAACGCATCAAAATTCCCCGCTACAGCCTTCCCCCTTCATGCTGACCTCCCTCAACGACCTCCCTCAACGCAAGACCGGCGGCCCGCAGCTGGCCGTCTTGACTGCCTATGACTACCCAACCGCCCGTCTGCTGGACGACGCCGGGGTGGACCTTATACTCGTTGGGGACTCACTCGGCATGGTGGTGCTGGGCATGCCCGACACCACCGGCGTGACCATGGAAATGATGGTGCACCACACCACCGCCGTTTGCCGTGGAGTGAAGCGGGCACCCGTCATCGCGGACCTACCCTTTGACAGCTACAGCACCCCGGAGCTGGCGCTGGCAAACGCCCGGCGTCTCATGGACTGCGGGGCGGCCTGCGTGAAGCTGGAAGGCGGCGTGAGCATGCTGCCGCAGGTACGCGCGATCACTGACGCGGGCATTCCCTTTGTCGGTCACATCGGCATGCTGCCGCAGAGTGTGAAGCTGGAAGGCGGCTACAAAAAGAAGGGCAAGACCGCTGAATCCGTCGACCAGCTCATCGCGGATGCGCAGGCTCTGGATGAAGCTGGAGCCGTCGCCATCGTGCTGGAAAGCATGGTGCCCGCCGTCGCCACGCAGATCACCGGTCTCATCAAGGCGAGCACCATCGGCATCGGCGCGGGCAGCGGCACAGACGGCCAGGTGCTCGTCACGCCGGACCTCATCGGCAGCTTCCCGTGGTTCCGCCCGCCCTTTGCCAAGGCTCGGGCAGACGTGGCTGGCGAGACGCTGCGTGCCGTGCGCGAATACATCGCCGAGGTGCAGTCATGACCCCCAGCCGGCTGCCATCCTGAGGCCAACTTTGCGCTGGTCTTTTTCAGCAGCTTCTGAGAGGATCGCAGCATGAACACGTTCCACGTCCCCTTTGAGAGGAAGGTCCTCAGCCGCCGCGACATCCTGCGCTCGCTGGGCGCCACCGCTGCATTCTCCGTCTTTCCCTCCTTGCGGGCCGCCACCGCGGGCAAGGACTCCCTGCCCATGCAGTTTTACAAAAGCCTCACCGAGGAGCAGCGCACCAAGATTGTGCTGCCACGCGACCACCCGCAACGCGGCTACGTAAGCAACTGGTGGTACATCTGTCCCGAGCAGCGCCTGCATACCTTTTACACCCAGGACCAGCAGGACCTCGTGCGGCAGATTTTCGAGTCGCTGCATCATCCCGACCACCGCGAAAAGATGAACTGGCAGGTGCAGAAGGACCTGATGGGCAAAATCAGCAACACGCCCTCCGTCGGCTTTTTCGGCACGCCTGCGGATGAGGACTTTGAGTTCATCTACACCGGGCACCACGTCACGCGGCGCTGCCATGCCCACACGGACCGGGGCCTCGGCTTTGGCGGCAGGCCCATCTTTTACGGCAACTTTGCCAAGGCCTTCAACGAGTCCAAGGACCACGAGGGCAATCCCTTCTGGTATCAGGGGCTGGTATTCAACGAGTTCGTTCAGTCCCTCGACGGCAAACAGCAGGAGAAGATTCTCGTGGGTCGTGAGCCGCGCTCAGAAAAGCCCTCCCTCGTCATCGAGAAGCGCAAGACCGACCTGCCCGGGCTCAGCGGTGCGGATCTCAGCAAGGACCAGCAGGCCAAGCTGCTCGAAACCATGCGCCGCATGCTGGTGTGCTTCCGTGCTGATGACGTGGCCTCCACCATGAAGATCATCGAAGACAAGAAACTCGTCGAGCGCCTCTTTGTCTCCTGCTACGGCGGAAAATACGACATCGGCGCAGACAGGGTCTGGGACACCTGGCAGATCGAAGGACCGGAATTCGTTTGGTATTTCCGCGGTCAGCCCCACATCCATGGGTACTTTCATCTGCCGGTGTAGGCGGGCGAAAGTTGCTGACGCTAGCTTTCCGCGTCCATGTCCGGCGTGTGCAGGTCCACGCCGTGAACTTTTTCCGTTTCATTCGGGGTGGTGAGCACCTTGTAGATGCACCAGCCAAAGAGACTGGTGACGGTGCCAACAGAAAGAAGCATGACGATGAGACCGGAGGTGGTCATGGTGGTGGGGGGCGGTTAATCGTGTTTGTTCAGGCCCTGCTCGGCGCGCTGGTAGGATCTGGAACGGGAGGAGAGAAGCGCAAAAAAGGCGGCGACGATGACCACCAGCGCCACGCTGAGCTGCGCGGCCAGATTTGTCGTGACCGGCTTTCCGTCCTTCATCCCGCCCATGAGATCGAGCACGTAGGATGAGGCGCTGCCGAAGGTCTTGGTGTTGAGATCAAAGCCAAACACGCTCGTCAAAACCGTCAGGGCGAAGATTGTCAGGAGAAACACCGGACAGATCCATTTCATGATGACGCCAAAGAAGCGTGGAATGCGAATGGACGCGCCCTGATGCGCCTCCCGCAGGCCGCGCTCGATGCCCCAGTGCCAGCCGAAGACGATGATCTGAATGGTGGCCAGGATAAAAATGAGGAAGGTGCCCACCCAGAAGTCCAGGGTGTCGAGCGCCTTCAGTTCCTTGGTGAAATAGACCACGAAGCCGGTGCCGAGCGTGGTGAGCATGCTAAGGATGGTCACGCTCACCTTGCGGCCCACATTCATCGCCTCTTCAAGAAAGGCAATGCCAGGCTGGAGCATGGAGATCGAACTGGTGATCGCTGCCAGGAAGAGCATGAAGAAGAAAGCACCACCAAAAAATGCACCCAGGGGCATCTTGGCAAACACCAGAGGCAGCACAGTGAAGCCCAGGCCAAAAGTGCCCTGCCCCGCCACGGATGCGAGCCCCAGAAACGCCACCGCCGCCGGCACGGTGATGAGCCCTCCAAGCGCCACCTCGCAGAACTCGTTGGCGCTGCTAGCCGTCAGGCCGCTGAGCACCACGTCGTCGCTTTTCCGCAGGTAGCTTGCATAGACAATGATGACCCCGAACCCCACGGAGAGACTGAAGAAGATCTGCGCCGCCGCTGCCATCCACATCAGCGGGTTTTGAAGCTGCTGCCATGGGGTGATGGTGACCAGCTTCAAGACACCATTGCTGGCGGCCACTTTCTTCTCCGCAGCCGTGATGGCCGCCGCTCCCACAAGCTCCTCCACCACCTTGCTTTCACCCGGCGCAGGGTGCGTGCGCTCGATCTGCACCTTGCTGGGGTTCCACATGTAGCCCAGACCATTGACGACATTGTCGTGGGGCTTGGCGGGATCTGGAGCGCCGAGGGTCATGACGCGCGCCAGCACCACCAGCGCGAGCACGATGAGCATCGGCATGCCGTAGTTGCACATCTTTTCGATGCCGCCTGAGATGCCTCGGTAAATGAGCCAGAAATTGAAGGCAAACACGAGCAGCAGCCATGGCAGCGCCGAATTCCACGAGAATGACAGCGCGGATCCGTCGCCAATCTGCCCGCTCATGCCTTTAAACATCTCCACCGCCTGCGCGGTGGTCTTCAAGTCCACGCTGCCCGTCCAGAACTTCACCGCGTAGCCGAGACACCAGGACTCAATGAAGACATAGTACATGTAGATCATCACCGGAACGATGACGCCGATGATGCCCACATATTTGGCCCAGGGCTTGTTCAGGATGGCGGCAAAGGCTCCGGGCGCGGAGTTGTAGCCCTTCCCGCCCGCATAGCGCCCCATGGCCCACTCCGCCCAGCCGATGGGCAGGCCGATGATGAGGAAGGAAATGGCGTAGGCGATCATGAAAGCGCCGCCGCCGTATTGCGCGGCGAGGCCGGGAAAGCGGAGAAAGTTCCCCAGGCCCACCGCGCTGCCCGCGACGGCCATGATGACTCCAAGACGTGATCCCCAGGCTTCTTTCTTTTGCGACATGGCGGCGAGATTAGGCAGTGCGTTTCATGGCGACAAGGTTGGAATTCGGGAAAGTGCCATGCGCTTCACGAAAAGCAGAACTCGCGCCATGGCGGCAATGTGCGAAATTTTGCGCACTGCCATGCGCACCAGCCGCCTGCCCGTCATGCTTTTCGCCTCCGCCTTGCTGATCATGGTGGCGGCGGTGCTGTGGTTTTTGTGGGAGTCGCATGCGGCACCCTCCATCCAGGAGGAATTCCCCCAGGCAAAGCGCAGCCAGAGCACCGGCGGCACGCTGGCACTCATTGCAATGCCGCAAGCGCCCGCTCCGCCTGCTGCCGAACAGGCTCAGGCAAAACCGGCGGCCTCTCCCGTCATCGCCACGCTCAATGTGCCGGGCTCCATGCCAAACGAGGCGCTGCTGACCTTTCGTACGCCAGAGGCGCTTGCTGCGTTTCGTGAACGTGCGGCCGCGCTCGGGCTGGAGGTGCTGGGCTATGATGTGAAGCTGCGCACCGCCCGTGTGCGCTTTCGTGACACGAGGGCACTGGAGCGCGACCTGAGCGCCCATGCCGAGGATTACACGCATGTAGGCCCCAATCTCATCACGCGCATTCCCGGCCTGCCACCTCCTCCGGCCCAAACTGACACGGCCAATGCCGGTGGCAGCGTCCCATTTCGCAGCCAGGGGCTGGACGCCATCGGCGCCACGGGCGACCGCTCGGGCTGGGGCCGGGGCATCACGGTAGCCGTCATCGATTCCGGCATTGGCAGCCACCCATCGCTGGCGGGAGTGAAGATCACCCACTACGACCTCGTCAATGACGGCAGCGCCTTCAACGGCCACGGCACCGCGATGGCATCGCTGATCGCCGGCAATGATCCCAATGTGGGCGGTGTGTCACCTGCGGCCAGCCTGCTGGACATCCGCGTGGCGAACGCGAATGGCGAGAGCAACACCGCGCTGGTCTCCTCCGCCATCATCAAGGCCACGGACCTCGGCGCGCGAGTGATCAACATCAGCCTGGGGGCAAACGCGGACTCTCCGGTGCTCGATGAAGCGGTGCGCTACGCGCAAAGCCGCAATGTCGTGGTCGTGGCCGCCGCAGGCAATGAGCAGCAGACCGCGCTCTCCATGCCGGCAGGGATTTCCGGCGTGCTCAGTGTGGGGGCGGTGGATGCCAATGGCACGCAGGCGTACTTCTCCAACTCAGGCGCGGGACTAACCCTGGTGGCACCGGGGGTGGGCATTGTCTCAGGCTATGCCGACAACCGGCTCGTCATCGGCAGCGGGACCTCCCAGGCCACGGCAATCACCAGCGGTGTCGTCGCCTACCTGCTGGGGCGCGGGTACTACGGGCCCAACATCATCCCGCTGCTGACGCGGACGGCCGAGCCGCTGCAAGCCCCGGCCACGGCGGTGGGCGCGGGATTGATCCAGGTACCGAAGTGAGGGGAGGCGTTGCGCAGCCTTGACGCACCGCGTCGCCCCCACTACTTCCACCATGGCCCGCAACTACACGCTGCACACCGCGCACGAACCCAGCAACCGCATCGACTACAAGGCGGAGCTCAATGAGCAGCAGCATGCGGCGGTCACGAGCCCACCCGGGCAGGCGCTGGTCATCGCCGGTGCAGGCAGCGGCAAGACGCGCACGCTGACGTACCGTGTAGCATGGCTGCTGGACAACGGCATCCAGCCCGAGTCCATCCTGCTGCTCACTTTCACCAACAAGGCCGCCCGTGAAATGCAGGAGCGTGTGCAGGCGCTCGTCACCCATGATGCCAGCCGCATCTGGGGTGGCACCTTCCACAGCATCGGCAACCGCATCCTGCGCTACAACGCCGAGCGCCTGGGCTACCGCAAAGGCTTTTCCATCATGGACCGCGAGGATCAGAAAGACCTCATGGAAACCGTGCTCGGCAGCAGCGGCATCGACACCACGACCTACCGCTTTCCCAAAGCGGAGGTGCTGGGAGATATTTTTTCCCTCGCAGACAACACCCTCTGCTCCCTCAAGGAGATCATCCACACGCGCTATCCCTACTTTGAGGAAGTGGCCAGCGGCATCCTCAAGATGCGCACACTTTACCAGGAGAAAAAGCGCGAGACCAACTGCATGGACTTCGACGACCTGCTGGCCCTGACCGTGCAGCTGCTGGAGGAAAACGAAGACCTGCTGGAGCGCTACCGCAGGCAGTTTGAGTTTGTGCTCGTCGATGAGTATCAGGACACCAACAGCCTCCAGTGCCGCATGGTCGAGCTGCTCACCGGGCCGCAAGGAAACCTCATGGTCGTGGGAGATGACGCGCAGTCCATCTACTCCTGGCGCGGGGCGGATGTCTCCAACATCCTCGAATTCGACCAGCACTGGCCCCGCGCCCGTGTGCACAAGATCGAGGTGAACTACCGCAGCGTGCCGGAGGTGCTGAATCTGGCGAATGCCGCCATCGCCATGAACCGCGGGCAGATTCCGAAGAACCTCCTGCCCGCACGTGAGTCCAAAGGCATGCTGCCCGCGCTCGTCTCGCTGGACAGCTCCTCGGCGCAGGCGGCTTTTGTGGCTCAGCGCATCCTGGAGCTGCAGGACGAGGGCGTGCAGCTCAACGACATCGCCGTGCTCTACCGCGCGCACTTCCACAGCATGGAAATCCAGATGGAGCTGACACAGCGCGGCATCCCCTTCCAGATCACCAGCGGGCTGCGCTTCTTTGAGCAGGCGCATGTGAAGGATGTGGCTGCGTTCATGAAGTTTGCGGTGAACCGCCAGGATGAGGTCAGCTTCATGCGCATGGTGCGGCTGTGCGAAGGCATCGGCAATGTCAGCGCCGCCAAGCTCTGGCAGGAGTGGCTGAAGTCTGACGCCGCCAAGGCCGAGACAATGCCCACCAGCTTCTCAGAAGTGCTCATCCCGATGAAGGTTCCCAAGAAGGCCAAGACCACCTGGGAGCAGTTTGCGTACACGCTTGACGAACTCATCGACAAGGACGGCAAGTCCGTCGCACCGGCGCAGATGATCCGCAGCATCACCGAAGGCGTGTATGAGGACTACATGAAGTCCAAGTTTAAAAACTACGAGCAGCGCCAGCAGGACCTGGAGCAGCTCAGCAACTTCAGCGACCGCTTCACCGACCCGCTGGAGTTTCTCAGCCAGCTCTCCCTGCTCAGCGGCGTGGACACGGACAACAACCCTGCCCAGCAGGCGCAGCAGGACCGCGATGCCGTGACGCTGACCACCGGGCATCAGGCCAAGGGCCTGGAGTGGAACGTCGTCTTCGCCGTGTGGCTGGCCGATGGCATGTTCCCGCACAAACGCGCCATCGACGAAGGAGGAGACAGCGCGCTGGAGGAGGAGCGCCGTCTTTTCTACGTCACGGTCACACGGGCCAAAGACGAGCTGTACCTGACCTATCCCGTGATCAACCACCAAGCCCGCGATGGCGACATCATGATGCGCCCCTCACGGTTCATCACCGACCTGCCCAAAGACCTGGTGGAAGTGTGGAATGTAAAGAGTGGGTGGTGAGTCCCTATGCCACGGCAGCAGCAGGCCAGGAGCCCCTGCCCTGCCCCGCTTTTATTCTCCCAGAATCTCAATCAGCTCCACGACGAAGTGCAGCGTCGCGTTCGGCGGAATGCCCGCCCCTGGCTGGCCCTGCAGGCCGTAGCCGAGGTAGCCAGGAATTTCGAGTTCGATCATCCCGCCTGTGCCCACCAGTTGCAGGCCCTCTGTCCAGCCTTTGACGAGCTGGTTGAGGCCAAACGTGATCGGCATGCCGCGCAGGTAGGAGCTGTCAAAGACACGACCGTTAAACAGCCATCCATGGTAATTCACAACCACACGCTGCTGGGCAGTGGGTTTGTTCGCCGTGCCAGGACGCAGAATGCGATATTTCAGGCCTGACTCGGTTGCGGTGAAGCTTTTGGGGGCCTTGGCACTGATCGCACCCGCTCCTTCTGGAAGCTTGGGGAAAGGCACGACTTCATCCGCCATCGCCCACCCAGAGACCATCAGCAGCCCCCCCAGCAGGGCGGCACCCAACATGCGGCGAGGAATATAGGCAGGAGACAGGCTGGTGGATGAGGCGTTCATTGGCCAGAACTGGCGTCATGACCGACTTTCGTCAAGCTTTTAGCCACGGGGAGGCTTAATGGGGGGAGATCATCTGCATCCAGCGAGCCGTGTGCCTATGGCTCACACCAGGAGGTCATCTGGTCCAGGACGGCTGGAAAGAGCCGCACCAGGGCTCAATGAAAAGCCATGGCACAGGCAGTCGGAGAGGGATTTTGAAAAGAGTTGAAACTTGCACCCGCCCCCTTCGTTTAACCCGCCATCGACCCGGAACACCGGACGATCACATCATGAAAACGCGCCTCTGCCTCCCCCTTGCCTGTGCTTTCCTTGTCACCGGTCTTCAGGCTGACAATGAAGTTTACCGTACCTGGACTGACTCCCAGGGACGAAAGCTTGAGGCGACTTTCCGTGGCATTGAAAATGGCAACGTCTTCCTGCAGGTCCGCAACGGCTACGTTTATCGCCTCTCGCTGGACAAGCTTTCAGCCGCCGATCAGCAGGCCGCCAAAACGCTCAAGCCGGAAGGCCTCGGCATTCCCGCCGACCCAAATCTAGCCCAGGCCGCCGCGCAGATCGACATGCTCGTCGAAGCCGGGCTGAAGAAAGCAGGCCAGCAGCCCAACCCGCTGGCGTCTGACGAACAGTTCATCAGACGCGTTTTCCTGGACCTGGCAGGGCGCATCCCCACGCGGGAGGAGGCACTGGAATTCATCAACGACCCCAGTCTCTCGAAGCGGGCCAAGGCGATCGACCGGCTGCTGAATTCCGAGGGCTACACCAGCCATCTCTTCAACTACTTCGCTGACATGCTGCGCATGGCCGATGTGGCCCAAAAGGCGCGCTTCTACACCTACCAGGACTGGCTGAAGGAGCAGATCTCGCAGAATGTGCCGTGGAACAAGGTCGTGCACACCATGATGACGGCGGAAGGCAAGCTGCTCGAAAACGGCGCCACAGGCTACCTCCTGCGGGATGCCGGCATGAGGCTGGACAACCTCAGCCTGACGCTCAGCACCTTCCTCGGCGCCAATGTTTCCTGTGCGCAGTGTCATGACCACCCTTTTGCCGACTGGACGCAGCGCCAGTTCTACGAAATGGCGGCCTTCTTTGGCGCCACGGAAACCTACGGAGCCAAGGGCAACGCAGGCGCGGGCATGCAGGGCATCCGCAAAGTGCTGGCGTCGCTGGACAACAAAAAGCTTCAGCAGCAGGCAAAGAACCTCCTGCGGGTCAATGCCCTGGCCGTCGAAGACACCAGTGAGAACGACTTGAAGCTGCCGGATGACTACAAATACTCAGATGCCAAGCCCGGAGATCTCGTCACCCCCAAGCTCATCACCTGGGGTGATGACAAGGCCAAGAAAGCCTACCAGGGCGTGCAGACCACCAAGCATGACGAGCAACTGCGTGCCCAGTTTTCCAAATGGATGACCTCGCCGGACAATCCGCGCTTTGCCATGACCATCGCCAACCGCATGTGGAAGCACATCTTCGGCGTCGGCGTCAAGGAACCGGTCACAGACCTGGACGACCCCAATGCCGCTGCAAACCCGCCTTTGCTGCATCATCTGGCCAATGAAATGGTGCGCCTGAAATTCGACCTCAAGCAGTTCCTGCGTGTGCTCTGCAACACCGACACCTACCAGCGCGAAGCCACCAGCCACGAACTGGCGGACAACACCCCCTACCTCTTTCCAGGTCCGATCCTCCGCCGCATGACCGCAGAGCAGGCCTGGGACTCATGCGCCGCGCTCGTGGTCGGAACGGACGTGGACAAATTCAAGGGCCACCGCGGTGCCACCTATGCCAAGGCCATGAGCATCGATCTCAGCGGCGGAGCTTCTCCTGATGTCCTCAAAGAGCAGATCGAAACGGCCGTGGCCAGCATGCGCCAGTTCGGCGGAGGCAAAGCGGAGGGCAATCCGAAGAACAGGAAGAAACGCATGATGAACCAGGGCGGCGAGGAAGACCTCACGCTCGCGCCGCCGGTGCGCAACGGGCTCGTGCTGGCCCGTGCCTCCGAGCTGCCCCAGCCGGAGAAGGACCAGCATTTCCTGCGCATGTTTGGCCAGAGCGACCGCCAGATAGCCGACAGCGAGAGCGAGGAGGGCAGCATTCCCCAGGTGCTCATGCTCATGAATGGCGAGGCCCAGCGCGTCATCGGCCAGAATGACTCGCTCGTGATCAAAACGGCCGCTGCACAGGCTACGCCCGAGCAGCAGGTCGAGAGCCTCTACCTCAGCTTTTTCAGCCGCAAGCCCCGTGCCAACGAACTGGCCACAGCCGTGGCCGGACTGGGCAGCGGCATGACCATGCGTGACCTGACCTGGGTGCTCTTCAACACCCGTGAATTCATCTTCGTGGAATAACCCTCCGACCTTCTGCCGCCATGAACCTTCACAACCAGCTTGATCCTCTTTCCCGCCGTGCCTTCTGCGAGCGCTGGGCCAGCGCCGCCCTGGGCGTCACCGTCCTCCATGGCCTGGGAGGACGGGCGTTTACCGCCGAGGAAGCCAAGACCGCAGCCCCATCCGGCCCCGGCTTTGGCAAAGCCAAGAAAGTCATCTTTCTCCAGATGGTCGGGGGTATGACGCACATCGACACGCTGGACCCCAAGGACGGCCCGACGCAGGGACCGAAAGCCCCCATCAAAACCAAGGCGGACTTTCAGCTTGGCGGCACGATGGAGAACCTGGCCAAACAGGCGGACAAGATCAGCATCATCCGCAGCATGACCTCCAAGACCGGCGTGCATGCCGCCGGTCAGTATGTCATCCGCACCGGCTATGAACAGCGCGGCACGATCAAGCATCCAAACATCGGCGCTTGGGCGCAGCACTTCCTGGGCTCCAGCCACAAGACACTGCCCTCCAGCGTGTGCGTTAACCGCCAGCCGCAGAACGGCAACGGCTTCTTCCCCTCCAGTTTCTCCCCCCTGCCCATCCTCGACCCGGATGTGGGGCTGCAATACTCCAAGAGCGAGGCCACACCGGAGCAGATGTCCAAACGCCTCTCCATGCTGGACCAGCTGGATGCCGGATTCCGCGAGCGCTTCAAAACCTCCGAGGTGAAGAGCTACACACAGTTTTACGACAAAACTGTCAGCATCATGTCCAGCACGGACCTGGAGGCCTTCCAGCTCGATGACGAACCCGAGGCGCTGAAGGAAAAGTACGGCAAGAACAAATTCGGCCAAGGCTGCCTTCTGGCTCGCCGCCTCGTTGAGAAAGGCATCCGCTACATCGAAGTGGCCAAAGGCGGCTGGGACATGCACAACAACATCGACGACGGCCTCGAAGAACACGGGGCTGAGCTCGACGTGGCGCTCTCCGCGCTGCTGGAAGACCTCAAGGAGCGCGGCCTGCTGGAAAGCACGCTGGTGGTGCTCTGCTCTGAGTTTGGGCGCGGGCCCAAGATCAACGGCAACGCCGGACGCGACCACCACCCCAAGGTCTTCTCCACCCTGCTCGCAGGTGGCGGCATCAAAGGCGGCTTCATCTACGGCTCCAGCGACAAGGAAGGCATGGCCGTGGCCGACAAGCAGGCCAGCCCGCAGGATTTCCTCTCCACCATCGGCTGGAGCCTTGGCCTGCCCATCGACGAAGTCGTCATGTCCCCCAGCAACCGCCCCTTCACTGTGGGCGACAAGGGCAAGGCCATCATGGAGCTGTTTGCATAAAGCTGCCCAGTTGCGCCGCAACTGGGGCCAATATCAAAGCACTCGCGAGCTTTAGCTCGCTCTGGATGACGTACCGCTTTGTCCAAAACGGGCTGAAGCCCGTGAGTGCTTTTTATTCCCCGCAAAGCCTCCCGTATGGCTGGCGTATTCTGAGGCCGCATGCTTTCATCGCCCCCATCCATGACATCCCGCCGCCATTTCATCTCCGCCACTTCCGCTGCGTTTGCCGCCTCCTCGTTTCACATCTTCGGGGCAGATCCGGCCAAAAAGTACCGCACGGCGCTGATCGGCTGCGGCTGGTGGGGGATGAACATCCTCAAGGAGGCCATCGCCTCCGGGCGCGTGAAGGTCTGCGCCCTGTGCGACGTGCATGAGGACGTGGCCTCGAATTCCAGCGATGAAGTCAACGGCCTGAACGGTGACGAGCCCAAGCTCTACAAGGACTACCGCGAGCTGCTGGACAAGGAGAAGCCGGAGATCGTCATCATCTCCACCCCGGACCACTGGCATGCGCTGCAGAGCATCGCTGCGTGCAAGGCCGGGGCGCATGTGTTTGTGGAAAAGCCCACCGGGCACACCATCAATGAAAGCAAGGCCATGGTGAAGGCTGCGCGCGAGGCGGGCGTGGTCGTGCAGGTGGGGCTGCACCGGCGCATCGGCCCGCATCATGTGGAGGCCATGAAGTTTCTCAAATCCGGTGCCGTGGGCAAGGTGGGCATGGTCCGCGCCTTTGCCGACAGCAAGGGCGGCCCCGAGCAGGCCAAACCCAACAGCCAGATCCCCGAAGGCATGGACTGGGAGATGTGGTGCGGCCCGGCACCGCTGCGCCCCTTCAACACCAAGCTGCACCCCGGCGGCTGGCGCAACTTCCTGGACTATGCCAATGGCACCATGGGCGACTGGGGCGTGCACTGGCTGGACCAGATCATGCTCTGGAGCGGTGAAAAGGGGCCCAAGAAAGTCTTCTGCACCGGCGGCCGTCCCGTGGCCGGACCTGCCGTGCTCAATGACAAGGAGCAGACCACCGACGCCCCCGACCATCAGGTGGCCACGTTTGAGTTTGAGCAGTTCACCGCCGTGTGGGAGCACCGCAAATTTGCCGACAACAACAACGAAAAGCACAAGATCGGCTGTTACTTCTACGGCGAGAAAGGCGTGCTGCACATCGGCTGGCGCGACGGCTGGACATTCTACCCCGTGGACCCCAAGAGCCCCGAACAGCACGGCAACCACCAGCTTCAGGAGCCGCACGGCCACAACATTGCCCTGCTTTGGAACGACTTCATCGACGCCATCGAAAAGAAAAAGCAGCCCGTGGCGGACATCGAAAGCGCCCACCGCTCCTCCTGCCTGCCTCTGCTGGGTATGATCAGCTACAAGGCCGGCCGCAGCATCCAGTGGGACGCCGACAAGGAGCTGATCATCGGGGACGCCGAGGCCAGCAAGCTCATGAGCCGCGAGTACCGCAAGCCCTGGGCCTATCCAGTCTAAAAGCCGACATTCAGGCGATTGCCGCTTGATCTTGGCTTTTCCTTCGGCTTTCGGCATGGCTTCATGAATCAGGCATCCTTCCTGCTTAGATGCCCGTTACCCCCCAGCCATGTCCGAATCTCCCCCGCAAAACCTCCGCACCCACGGCTTTCAGCTTCTCGAAGACGATCTGCGCTACCTCATGGAGGCCTTCTCCGCCGTGCTGAAAAAGCTGGGAGAGCCGGAGCTGGCCGCCTGCCTGCCGTGGATCGGCACCGGAGCGCCGCAGAAAACCAACCGCTCCCTCGGCCAGGCCTACTCCATCGCCTTTCAGATGCTCAATGTGGTGGAGGAGCGCGCCGCCTCCCAGATCCGCCGCCTGCGTGAGAAAAAAAGCGGGCCCGAGGCCGAAAAGGGCCTGTGGGCGGACAATCTGAAGCAGCTGCGCAGCCTGGGCCTGAATGAGGCGGACATCCTCGCCGCGCTGAAGGACGTCTGCGTGGAGCCCGTGCTCACCGCGCACCCCACCGAGGCCAAGCGCGAGACCGTGCGCGAACTGCACCGCGAGATCTACAGCCTGATGAACCGGCATGAAAACGCGGCCTACACACCGCGTGAGCAGGCCCGGCTGCAAAGCCAGCTCCAGACCCAGCTCGAAAACCTCTGGCGCACGGGGGAGATCCACGTCACGCGCCCGAGCATCGAGGCTGAGCTGCAAAACGCGCTGCACTACCTGCGCGATGTTTTTCCCGAGGCCCTGACACGTGCCCACGTACACCTGCGCGAAGCCTGGCAGACCGCCGGATACAATGTGGCCCAGATCGACAGCCTGCCGCCGCTGATTCGTTTCGGCTCCTGGATCGGCGGGGACCGCGACGGGCACCCCTTTGTGACTGCGGATGTGACGCGCCATGCGCTGAAGGTCATGCGCAAAAACGCCCTGCGGGTGCAGCGCCGGGCGCTTGAGGCGCTGGCCTTTCACCTGCCTCTCAGCTCGCTTTTCCAGGTCACGCCGCCGCAGCTTGCAGCCCTGATCGAAACCCTCAGCACCCAGCTCAAGACCGAGCCTGGAGTGGATCTGGCCTACATCCTGGAGCGCAACAAAGAGGAGCCGTGGCGTGCCGCCGTTTACCTCATGCGGGCCAAGGTCGTGCTGGCCATAGAGCATCCCGGCTCCCCCGCCGCCTACGTGCAGCCGGAGGAGCTGCGTGCAGACATCGAGATCCTGGCGCAAACGCTTCTGGAGGTCGGCGCAAAGGCTGTGGTCGAGGAGCAGATCGTGCCCCTCCGCCGTAATCTCACGGCCTTCGGCTTTCACTCCGCCGTGCTCGATGTGCGTCAAAACTCCGCCTTTCATGAGAAGGCGCTCGATCAGCTCCTGCGTGCCGCGGGCCTGCTGGACGGCGGCTCCTTCATCAGCTGGCCGCTGGAAAAGAAACGCGAGCTGCTGGAGCGCGAACTCGCCTCCCCGCGCCCCTTCCTCGCTCCTGGCATCTCCGCCGGGCCTGAGGCTGACACCGTGCTGGACTGCTACCGCGTGCTGGCGGATCACCGTGCCCAGTTTGGAAATGCCGGCCTGGGCTCGCTCATCATCTCCATGACTCGCAACGTCGAGGACATGCTGGTGGTCTTCCTCCTGGCCCGCGAAGCCGGGCTCATGACCTGGAGCGCTGAAGGCCTAGTGTGCCCGCTGCCGGTGGTGCCGTTGTTCGAAACCATGGGCGATCTGGAGTCCGGCCCTGGCATCGTCGAGGCCTTCCTCTCCCACCCCATCGCCAAGCGCAGCCTGCTCGCACAGAGCAAGGGCGGCACACCGGTCTTCCAGATGATGGTGGGCTACTCCGACTCCAACAAGGACTGCGGCATCGTGGCCAGCCAGTGCGCCCTGCACCGGGCACAGCGCGAGCTTTCCAGCACGATCCAGCGCCATGGCGTGCGCCCGATCTTTTTCCATGGACGTGGCGGCACCGTGGGACGCGGTGCAGGCCCCACGCATTGGTTCATGGAGGCGCTGCCGCACGGCTCACTGAGCGGCGGCATGCGCATGACTGAGCAGGGCGAGACCATCGCGCAGAAATACGCGCACATCGGCTCTGCCGTGTACAATGCCGAACTCCTCATGGCCTCCGCCACGGCGGCCACCGCACGCCATCGCTGCACCGAATCCAGCGCCCCGCCGGAGCTTGAGCCGCTCTTTGACAAACTCGCTGCCGACAGCCGCGATGCGTATCGCGCCTTCCTGCACGCGCCGGACTTCATGAAGTTCTACCGGCAGGCCACGCCCATCGATGCACTGGAAAACTCTCGCATCGGCTCCCGCCCCGCCCGCCGCACCGGCCAGGCTTCGCTCGACGATCTGCGCGCCATCCCCTGGGTGTTTTCATGGACACAGTCGCGCTTCTACCTGCCCGGCTGGTTTGGTGCCGGCAGCGCCCTGACCAAGCTCAAAACCGACGACCCCAAAAGCTACGCTAAGCTGGCAGCGTCCCTTCCCGGCTCTGCTTTCCTGCGCTACGTCCTCACCAACATCGAGAGCTCGCTCGTCAGCGCCAATACCGACCTCATGCGCGCCTACGCCGCGTTGGTAGAAGACAGCGCTGTGCGTGACCGCTTCCTCGGCACCATCCTCAGCGAATACGAAGCCACGCGCGCCATCATCGACGACCTCTTCCAGGGCACCTTTGAAGCGCGCCGCCCACGCCTGGCCTACACGCTGAACATCCGTGAAGAACCGCTGAAGGTGCTGCACCACCAGCAGATCGCCCTGCTGCGCGAATGGCGTGGGCTTGTCGCCGCTGAGAAGACAGAAGCCGCAGACGCCATGGTCACGGACCTGCTCATCTCGATCAATGCGATTGCGTCGGGCCTGAGGACAACGGGCTAAAGTCGAGTCAAGACTGCATCAACGCCTCCCAAGCCGCGACTTGCCAAGTCCCGCTCCTTGAAACGGGTATCTCACAGATGCTTCCATGAGGAGCCGACGATCCTTTTTCCAAGCAGGGAGGAGTAGGCAAGCGCGAACGGAAGCAGCAGCCAGCCCAGCCACCAGAACTCCACATCGCGGTGGATCAGGCCCAGAAGCAGGGAGCAGATGACCGGTGCCAGCAGACCCGCCCAGTAGGGAGGCTGCACAAAGAAAACCTCCGCCTGGGCCACCACATGATGCCACCAACCGGGCAGCACCGTCCCGCCCACCGGACGCAGAATGAGCAGACTGCTGCCCTCTTCCGCACCCTCTCCGGCCTGGGCCACACGGCACTGGTAGGAGGCATGCGCGCTCAGTGCCGTGGACACCAGCGCCAGCGCGGCCAGCGCAAGGCTGGCGGAGAGCTTCACATTCACCATGGGGATGGTGATCTGCTCGTTTTCGTAGGCATAGCGGCAGGCAGCGTAGAGGCTGTCCACCGAATCCGTGGCCTGGGTCCATGCCTGGGCTTTGAGGCGGATGCGGTTTTCAATGTCCGTGGCGCTGAAAGGCTCGTCATGGTGGTCAGCCACCGCACGCACCGCCATGAGCTCCCATGCGGTTTTGCCAGAGGCCGGGTGCCTGCTTTTCTCTGCATTTGTCAGCTTGATGGCGTAGGGAGTCCTGCGGTGCAGGTCCGAGTTTTCCCCCACCAGGATGGTGATTTCATACAGAGGGACATCACTCCCGGCAGGCGGCGGAGCCAGCTCTTTGAACGAATGATGACTGGCGCGAAACCTGAGCCACCCACCGCTGGGAAGTGCCAGACGATGCACGGGCGGATCATAATCCGCCTTCGTCTTCGACAGAAACACCGCCAGGGAGTCCACCTCCAGAGCCGTGGTGCCCATGGTAAATCCACGCTCCATGTCCGCCGCCAGCTTGTCAGAAACCGACTCGTCGAAATCGCTGTCGTCATGCCGCACATCGCCCGCCGTGGCGGTCAGCAGCCGGTGCGTCACATACAGCTTTTCCAGCTCCACCATGTCATTTGTCTGCAGATGACGGCTGCTGGAAAAGGAGACACAGAGCACCACGATGAGAGCCTGGGTGAGGAGATTGCTGCGGATGCTTTCTGCGAGATCGTGTTGCATATCAAAGCCATCAGACTAGGAGCCAAATGTAAAAATGGCAAGCGTCGGAATGCATCACACGCCGCCCCGGTACTCACCCGGCGCCACGCCGACCCAGCGCCTGAACACGCGGGAAAAGATGGCCGCATTGGCATAGCCCACGTTGGCGGCCACGACTTCGAGCTTGTCGTTCCCAGCCTCAAGCAGTCGGCGCGCATGTTCCATGCGCAGGCAGGTCAGGTGCTGCATCGGGCTGCGTCCCAGCTCCTTCATGCACAGGCGGCGCAGGTGCTCCGGGCTGCAATGGCTACGGTGCGCCAGCTCCGCCAGTGTCCAGTCACGCATCAGGTCGCGCCCCACATCCGCCCAAAGTTTCGCCACACGCGGCTCCCGGCTGCGCCAAGGCTGCGCGATACGGCGGATGGTGCCATGCAGCAGCTCCAGCCAGTGATGCAGCAGGCGCGGCTCGCGCTCCCCTTCCCACTCCGCACGCAGTCCGGAAATGATGCGCACGATTTCATCCGCACGCGCCGTGGGCATGACAGGCGATGCGGCACCCACGACGGGCGTGACAAAGCTGGGCTCATCATACCGCACCCACGCAAAGCACCAGCGCTCGCGCCCTTTGGCCTCAAAGGCATTCAGTACACGAGGCGGCGCCAGGCACACCATGCCGGGACGCACCCGCTGCCAGCGGCCATCGAGCAGGATGGAGCCCTCACCGCTCACGCAGGCCAGCACAAAGCTTCCCGTCGGGCTCATACGCACCCGGCGGTAGGGCGGCAGCGCCTCATCCATGCCAAAGCGTGCGATGCGGTGCGTCGTCATCTCCACACACTCCCGCGACTCCACCACCCAGCGACGCGTGCGTGGACCGTCGAGCGTGGTTTCAGCGAGGTTGGTCGTCATGGGGGGAAATTACAGCGTGCCGCGCAGCCTTGGCAAGTTCCGCTGCTTGACGCGCAGACCAGGTGCATTTCAGGCATGACACCGTGCATGCGGTCCTGCTAGCCTGCGTTTATCCCACCCGTTATTCCAACCATGAAGCAATTCCTCTCCCTGCTCCTTCTCACCACCGCGCTGCATGCGGAGCCAGTCTCCCTCTTTGACGGCAAAACGCTCGACGGCTGGGACTACGACCCGAAAATCTGGCGTGTGGAGGACGGCATGATCACCGGCGGCTCCACCACGGAGAAGATCAAGGAGAACCACTTCATCTGCACCAAGAAGAGCTACCAGAACTTTGAGCTGAAGCTCAAGATCAAGGTCAGTGGCGATCCAACAACCGGCATGCTCAACAGCGGCATCCAGATTCGCAGCCTACGCGTGCCCGGTGGTGCGCACATGACGGGGTATCAGGTGGATTGCGGCGCGGGCTGGTTTGGCAAAATTTACGATGAGTTCCGTCGCAACAAAGTGATCTGGGCACCCACGCCCGACCAGCAGGCAGCGCTGGACAAGGCCGTCGATGTCCTCGGCTGGAATGAGTACCGCATCCGTGCCGAAGGGCCGCGCATCCAGACGTGGATCAACGGTGTGCAGTGCATGGACTACACCGAGACGGACAAGAACATTGCGCTGGACGGCCTCCTCGGCCCGCAGGTGCACAGCGGCGGTGTGTGCCTCGTGCAGGTGAAGGATGTGACGATTGAAGAACTGCCGCCCACGCCCGGTGCGCCGACATGGGAGTCACTTGGCGGAGTGGACGCCGCGCGCAAACTCGTCGCCCCGCCGCCGAAGCCGCAGGCTGATGCTAGCGAGGCACCGAAGCGTGACATCAGCTACAACAACGTCCAAGGCACCGCTTTGACCGCCGAGGAGCAGTTGAAAAAGTTCCGTGTGCCCGAAGGCTATGAGATCGAGCTCGTCGTCAAAGAAAGCGAAGGGCTCGGCAAATTCGTCAGCGTTTACTTTGATCAACGAGGGCGAATGTGGACGCAGACGGCGCTGGAGTACCCGGTGGATGCGAATGAAAACCCCGCAGCCGCAGAGGCGGTGTATGCGGCCCATGGCAAGGACAAGGTGATCGTCTATCCGCGGGAGTCGGTGAATGGGCCGATTCCCGCGGGTGGACTCACCAACCCAACCGTCTTTGCCGACGGTCTCGCCATCCCGACGGGGATGCTGCCCTGGGGCAATGGTGATACGTGCTACGTTCAGCACGGCCATGACCTGAAGCTGTACAAAGACACCAATGGTGATGGAAAAGCGGACAAGTTCGAAGTCATTCTCACCGGCTTCGGCGTGCAGGATTCGCACCTGTTCCCGCATCAGTTCACGCGTGCCCCCGGCGGCTGGATCTGGATGGCGCAGGGCCTCTTCAACAACAGCAAGGTGAGCAAGCCCGGCAGCGATGTGGTCATTGATTACCCCAAGTGCGGGATGGCACGTTTCCGGCCCGATGGCAACGAGTTTGAAATGACCAGCGTCGGCCCCAACAACATCTGGGGACTCGTCATCACCGGCGAAGGTGAAACCTTCATTCAGGAGGCCAATGATTATGGCTACCCCATCATGCCCTTCCATGAGTATGCGTACTATCCCGGCGGCATGGAGGCGCTCAAAAAGAGCTATCAGCCCGACTTCCCTCCGCAGGCCGAGTTCCGCATGGGTGGCACGGGATTGAGCGGCCTTGCTTTGATTGAGAGCGGCTCTCTCCGCGACCCCAAAGCCGCATACACCATGGCCGTCGCCAATCCCATCACCTCCAAGATCCAAACCATCGGCATGCACCGTGACGGCGCGTATTGGAAACTTGAACAACTTCCCGACCTCATCACCTGCGATGATCCTTTCTTCCGTCCTGTGGGCCTTACCAACGGGCCTGATGGCTGCATCTACATCGTGGATTGGTACAACAAGATCATCTCCCACAATGAGGTGCCGCGCACGCATCCGGATCGTGACAAGACGAGGGGGCGTATCTGGCGTGTGAAGCCGAAGGGTGCGAAAACGGAAGTGGCTGACTTTATGAAGCTGAGCAGCGATAAACTCATCGCAATGCTTGGCACGGAGCCCGTCGCAAAAGCGCATCTGGCATGGCAGACACTAGCGGACCGCAGCGGTGAATCCGACGATACCCTAGTCAGCCTCAGCCACACAGCCAGCCAAGCCGTGAAAACGACGGCGATGACAGTCCAGGCTTTGTGGGCTTTTCAAGAGCACGGCACAAGGTCGTTCCAAACAGAAAACTTGAACATGCTGCCCCTCAAACACGCCGCCCCACTGCTTCGGCGGACCGCAGCCGAGTTCCTCGGGGGAAGGCTTTATTCCTTTGATGCCCACGGTGTCAGCACTTCTCGTTCGACCGCCCAGCTGCGCGGCCTGGCGAAAGATGCAGATCCTGCGGTACGAGCTGCAGGCATTCGTTCGCTCGGATCATTGCTGGCCTTCGTTGAGGGGCCAAACCATGGTGAAGAAGAAACGGAGGCCATTGATGCATTGCTGGCCTTCGCGAAACCCAGCCTCCCCGGTCCAACCATTCAATCCTCCCGTGGGCCGAAACAAATCCCTGTGCGTGAGGCTTATGACCGCGAGTTCGAACGCTTCCTAGTGCGCATGTTCCTTGAACGTCACCCTGTCGTCGTCGCAAAGTTCCTCGACTCCGAGGCTGCGGTGAAGCTTCCAGTGGAAGCCCGCGTGCTGGCATCGCTGGCCTTGGAGCCGAAGGCCAGCGCCTCACGTGTCGCCAAGCTGCTGCCTCAACTGGACCGCGCACCGAATGATGAGGAGCTTCTGCGTCTGGCTCAGTTTCCCGAAGAGCCCGGTGTGGGCGATGCTCTGAAGACGCTGCTGACGAATGAAAAATCCCGAGTGGCTGTCGCAGAGAAGCTGCTGGCGCAGCGCACCAAGCTGGACGCCGCCAAGATCGCGCCACTGCTGACAGAAGCTGCGAAGGAGATGCTCCACAGGGATGCGGGTACTCCTGCCCGCAATGAGGGCGCCGATGCAGGCATGAGTGCCCGCATCACTTTAGCCCTGCAGCTTATCGGCGGTTTTCAGCTCACTGCACTCGAGGGGGATCTCGTCGCGATGGTGGAGCAGCGGCGATCTGTCGCTCTTCTTAACACACTGCGCGATCTTCATAGCAGCGCTTCCAGCCTGCTTGCCTTGATTGCTCAATCCGATGGCAATCTGCTCATTCGCGATGCCGCGCTGCAAGCTCTGGCAGCTTCACGTGCACCTGATGCCGCCGGAAAGTTCCTCGCTCTCTACCCCAGCCTCCAGCCTGCTCAGAGACACGACGCGCTCAGCAGCATCGCCAGCACCAAGGCAGGAGCGCAGACCATTGTGGCTGCGTTGCTCGACAAATCTCTGCCGCAGTCCGATCTCGACGGCCTCACCATCGAAAAGCTCGCCACCGTGCTCGGTGGTGATCCTGCATTGGAGAAACTTCAGCAGCAGCTTGGCGGCATCTTCCATGAGGTGCTGCTTTTGGATGGCGAAGACACCGCCTGGGTGGACTCCAAGATCACGCTCAACGGCCCCTTCACGGTCGAGGCCTGGGTGCGCCTCTCGGAAGGCATCAACAATGCGGACAGCCTGCTCGGCACGCCGGGTGGTGTCGACATGAACTTCTTTGCCTCCAAATTCCGCGTGTATGCCGGCTCCGAATTAAAGGACGTCTGTGTGGCCTCCAAACCTATGACACCGGATCTCTGGACTCACATCGCCGTCACACGCGACGACAAGAACATCATCCGCATCTACCAAAATGGCGAGCTGGATGCCACCGGCACCAAGCCCGCGCCCGCGAAGTGGGAAAACTGCAAAATCGGCTGGAGTGGTCCCAACAAAGGGACTGAAGGAGCGATCACGGAATTCCGTGTGTGGAACCGCGCCCGCACTGCAGTGGAGATTCGCGCCCATTTTGACCGAAGCCTTGCTTCACACCCCGCCATCATCACGGCGGCCTCCAAATTTGGCAAAGGCGCTCGCATCGCCAAAACCATCGATACTCCACCGCTGCTCACGGAGGAACAGGCCAAGGCGCTGGACACCAAGTTCGCCCAATTCACCGCTCTGGCTCCCAAAGGCAACGCAGCCAATGGCAAGGCCCTCAGCGCCCTCTGCATGGCCTGTCACCAGATCGGCAATGCAGGGGGGCAGATCGGGCCAAACCTCAGCGGCGTGGGTGCCATGGGTCTGGAGGCCATCCTGCGCAACATCCTCACGCCAAACGCCGCCATGGAGCCCGGCTATCGCATCTACCGGGTGGAAATGAAAAACGGAGATCTCATCGACGCCTTCTTTGTCAGCGAGGACAAGCAGGCCACCATCATCCGCCAGCCCGGCCTGCCCGATCGCCGCCTGGACAAAAAAGACATCCGCAGCACCAAATTCATCCGCCGCTCGCTGATGCCAGAGGGGCTGCTGGATGCGCTGCAGGAGCAGCAAGTGGCTGATTTGCTCGCGTATTTGATGACGCTGAAGGGCTAGCAGCAAGTGCCGACACCTGACGTGTCGCACTGCCCCATGAGGCGTAAACCACGTCAAACCTCAACCCGGGACTTGGCAAGTCACGCTCCTTGGGATAAGCGCTGCCATGCCTACCGCCTCCACCGAAAGCCCAGCCAAGCCCGCCGCCCCGGCAGACCTGGAAATCAAAGATGCCCAGCTTATCTTCAATCATGTCTGGAAACAGCTCGAAGAGGAGTATGGCCGCGACAAGCTGCGCTTCCCGAAGGAGCTGATCCTGCTCGGGGGCGCACCGGGCGCTGGCAAGGGCACCAACACCGACTTCATCCGCGAGGTGCGCGGCATCACCGCGCAGCCCATTGTGGTCAGCGCATTGCTGGACAGCCCGGAGGCGCAAAAGCTCAAAGCCCAGGGTGGCATGGTGGGCGACCGCGAGGTGGTGGGCATCCTCATCCGCAAGCTCCTGGAGCCCGAGCAGCAAAACGGGGCCATTCTCGACGGCTTCCCACGCACCAAGGTGCAGGTGGAATGTCTCAAGATGCTCTTTGATGAAATGATCCGCCTGCGTCGCGACTTTTCGGAAACACCCGATGCCGCGCATTTCAAGCAACCCATCTTCCACATCATGGTGCTGTTTGTCGATGAGGCGGAAAGCATCGCCCGTCAGCTCAAGCGCGGCCAGGAGGTGCTGGCGCACAATGCCGAGGTCCGCAGCTCGGGGCTGGGTGAACTGTGGGAGGAACGCGCCACGGATTTTGATCCTGCGCTGGCGCGCAATCGCTACAAGGTCTTCAAAGAGAAGACCTATGATGCGCTGGTCTCACTGAAGGAGATCTTCCATTACCATTTCATCAATGCGCAGGCGCCTCTGGAGCTGGTGCAGGACAACATCATCCGCGAGCTGGAGTACCAAAGCTCGCTGGAGCTGGACCCGCGCACCTTTGACCAGCTCCGCGACCTGCCGCTGGCCAGCGAGATCGTGCGGCATGCACGCCAGGATCTCGTACGCCGTCTTGATGGCTACAAGGTGCAGAAGCCGGAGCTGATGCAGGCGGTTGTCACCTTCATTCAGGACAAGATGATGCCGATCATCGTGCGGCATGCCATCTCCGGCCGCGCGGACATCAACACCGAGGACAAGCTTTTCCACGATCCCGAAGCGCTGGCGATGCTCATCGACATCTTCTCCGAGCGCGGCTACCACGCCACGGCAGACCTGCACCGCATCGAGATCCCCGAACGCTTTGATCTGCAAACAGGGCAGATTCAGTGCCGCAAGAAAAAGGTCTTCCGTTTCCGCATCATCTTCAAAGGCTCCGAGATCCGTCGCGGCCAGTACCAGTCTTGATGCGTGCTGTTTGAGGGTTGCGGGAGCCCCCGGTACTCTCTAAACATGCGCCCTCATGTCCACCATCGTAGTTACTCAGAAAAACGGCGTCGCCTGCATCGGTGCCGACACGCTCAGCTGTCTCGGCTCCCTGCGGCAGAAGGCTCAGCATGTCGTCAACAAGACCAAGATCACCAAGATCGACGACACCTTCATCGGGCTCACCGGCACCTCGGCCAGCCTGGTGGTGATGAACAGCTACTTTGCCAACCCGGAGCGCCCGCGCAATTTTTCCTCCTGCGAGGCCATCTTTGAAACCTTCCGTCATTCGCACGCCTGGCTCAAAGCCGAGTATTTCATGGCCGCCATGCCGGACAAGGGGGAGGAGTACGAGACGACGCAGTTTTACGGCCTCATGGCCAATCCCTACGGCATCTTTGCCATCTACTCCTACCGCTCCGCGCAGCAGTTTCACAAGTTCTGGGCCGCAGGCTCCGGCCGTGACTACGCGCTGGGAGCCATGCAGACCGCCTACGACAAGGGCAAGACTGCCGAGGAGATCGCCCGCGCCGGGCTGAAAGCCGCCGCTGAGTTTGACAGTGCCACCAGCGCACCGTTTGAGATTCACAACGTGCCCCTGATCTCCGCCGAGAAACCCAAACGTTCACGCAAGAAGTAGCCCCTTTTGCCTTTCTTCTCTCTTCTCCCAACCATGAAGCGACTCCTCCTCCCCTTCCTCGCACTTAGCGCCGCCCTGGCCGACGGCCCCAAGGACAACTCCGCCGAAAATGTGCGTCCGGTGCCGCCTCCCGGCGTGGCCGTACCCGATGCAGACCGCGCTCGGCTCACGGAAGGTTTGAAGAAACTTCGCGCCGCCATCGACGACGCCGCCAAGGCGCAGGCGAAAAACCCACAGCTCGCCGATCTGCTGCCGGACATCGAGATCTACCACAAGGCAGTGGACTGGGCACTGCGCTACAATGAGGTACACAAGCTCGGCGAACTGAAGAGCGCCGATGAAATCCTCGCTGAAGGTCTGCAGCGTGCCGAGCAGTTCAAAGGCGGACAGGCCCCGTGGACCAAGCAGAAGGGACTCGTGGTTCGCGCTTACCGCTCCAAGATCGACGGCTCGGTGCAGCCGTATGGCATGATCATCCCGGAGAGCTACGTGGGAGCTCCGGTCCGCATGGACATCTGGTGCCATGGACGTGGCGAGACGCTGAGCGAACTCTCCTTCGTGGATCAGCGCCGCAAACAGGTGGGCCAGATCGCGCCCAAGGGCGCGCTGGTGCTGCACCCCTACGGCCGCTATTGCTGCGCCAACAAGTTTGCCGGTGAGATCGACCTGCTCGAAGCCATCGACCACGCGTCCAAATTTTACGCGATTGATGAAGACCGCATCATCGTGCGCGGCTTCAGCATGGGCGGCGCGGCAGCATGGCAGTTTGCCGTGAACTACGCGGACAAATGGTGCGGTGCCAATCCCGGCGCCGGATTCTCCGAGACACCGGAATTCCTCGGTGGCTTTCAGAACGAAGACGTGAGCGGCGCACCCTGGTACCAGAAAAAGCTCTGGCACTGGTACAATGCCACGGACAACGCCCTGAACCTGGAAAACTGCCCCACTGTGGCCTACAGCGGCGAGATCGACAAACAGAAGCAGGCCGCCGACATGATGGAGAAAGCGCTGCGCGGAGAGAACGTGGACCTGCTGCACATCATCGGCCCGCAGACCGCGCACAAGATTCATCCCGACTCGCTCATCGAAATCGAGAAGCGCCTCGCGAGCATCGCCGCCGTGGGCCGCAATCGTACGCCAAAGGAGGTGCATCTCTCCACCTGGTTCCTGCGCTACAACCGCATGTTCTGGGTCACGGTGGACGCCTTGGAGCAGCACTGGGAGCGCGGCCGCATCCATGCACGCATCACCGGTCCGTCGGAGATCACCATCAAGCTGCAGAACATCAGCGCCTTCACGCTGGACATGGCCTCCGGCACCTGCCCCATGCCTCTGCTGTTCAAGCCCGTGGTCAGCATCGACGGCCAGCTCCTGGAAGTCACCCGCCCAAAGGTGGACCGCTCCTGGCTGGTGCATTTCCAGCTGAAGAACGGCAAGTGGGCGCAGACGCTGGACAATGACGGCGACGGCAAGCTCATCAAAAAGCACGGGCTTGAAGGCCCTATCGACGACGCCTTCATGGACAAGTTCCTGTTTGTGAAGCCCACCAAGCCCGGCATTGGAGAGAAAGTGGACACCTGGGCCAAGGCCGAACTGGAGCGCGCGCAGTTTGAATGGCGCCGCCAGTTCCGTGGCGATGCCCCGACCAAAGACGACACCGCTATCAACGATGCCGACATCGCCGCCAACAACCTCGTTCTGTGGGGCGATCCGCAGAGCAACGCCGTTCTTGCCAAGATCGCCGACAAGCTGCCCATCCAGTGGTCCAAGGACAAGCTGGTGGCCAATGGCAAGACCTACGATGCCGCGACCAGCGCGCCCGTGCTGATCTACCCGAACCCGCTGAATCCCACGAAGTATGTCGTGCTCAACAGCAGCTTCACCTACCGCGAGTACGACTACCTCAACAACGCACGCCAGGTGGCCAAGCTGCCGGACTGGGCGGTGATCGACATCACCAAGCCCAGGACCAGCCAGGCCCCAGGCGGCATCAGCGACGCTGGATTCTTCGGCGAGAGCTGGGAATGGAAGCCCGCCCCCACCGCCAAGAAGTAAGCCGCCGGTTATGCAGCGCGCTCTCACTGTCCTTGTCCTCCTGCTGCTGACGCACTGCGCCAGCGGCCAGGGGGCCAAGGTTGAAACCGCATTCACGAACAGCCTGGAGATGCCGTTCGTCCGCGTCGCGAGCCTCGGTGTGCTCGTCTGCCGCTATGAGACGCGGGTGCGCGACTACCAGCCCTTTGCCACCGCGACAAACGTCGAGTGGAAAAAGCCCGACTTTCCACAGACGCCGGATCATCCCGCTCTCAATGTCAGCTACACCGAGGCTCTGGCCTTCTGCGAATGGCTCGGCAAGAAGGAAGGCCGCAAGTACCGCCTGCTGACCGATCAGGAATGGAGCCTGCTCGCCGGTCTAAAAGAAGACCCGAAGATCGCCCCCAATCAGCAGCCACCCAGCCCCAGCGTGCACCACTGGGGCACTGGGCCGCTCACCAAGGATTCCGGCAACTTCTGCGACGAGGCCTTCGGCAAAAAGTACCGTAACAGCTACGACGCCAAATGGCTGGAGGTGGACGACGGCCACGCCGACACTGCTCCCGTGGGCAGCTACCCCGCCGATGCAAACGGCCTCCACGACTTCGCCGGCAATGTGTGGGAATGGGTGGACGGCTGGTATGACCCACCAGGGAATACCCTCCGCATCGTCCGCGGCGGCTCCTTCCGTGCCGGCAGCGAAAAACGCCTCCTCGCCTCCTTCCGCGGCCCCGACCCGCACAACGTGCATCTGGACAGCGTGGGGTTTCGGATTGTATGTGAGAAGGAGTGAGACTCAGAAACAAGCCACGTCCAGTCAATCAAGCGTCTCGTCTGAAATCTGCTCCTGATTCTCTTTGTATGTCCGGCCGTGGGAATCGATCCACACTATAGGCCCTGGAGATTGCCTACCTAGCACCACTGAGGAAGCGGCGCTGGGAGACGAAAAAACCGCATCCTCAGCAAAACTTAATCGATCATTTTTCACAACAAGGATTCCAGCGTCGGACAACTTGGTTCGAAGTCTGATCCAACCTTCACTGATGGAGTCAGAAACGGTTTTACTGGCTTCCGATATGCGCGGAAGGCTCGGTTTGTTTGTGTTTTCGAGCTTTGATGTATTCGCGGCTTTGGCTAGCGAGATAAGTTTGGACTCCAAAAATTTAATATGCGCCTTGGTCAGGAGTTCATCCTTGCTGATAAAGCAAATCACGGATTCAAAATCTCGGTTTGCTATATGGCTTTTGAGTCGTGCTCGCAAAACTTCTGCTTCGCCGATATAAATCGAATCATCAAAGTCAGAAGATTCAGATGCACTCTTTAAAAAATAGACGCCAGGGCCATCAAACTCTGCCCGTTCAACAATTTTCTTCAGCTTACTCAGGGGTGAAAAGATTGCCTTCCCGGACCAGTTGCCAATTTCAACTGTCATCGCCCCGGTCGGGATACCATCAAGCATGTAAATTGTTAGCTTCTTACCCATGGCAAACACGCATCGACAGCATAACAACTTCCAACCTCACACCATCAGCGGCGGATGCATCTCAATCGGCGGGATCTTCGTGCACACCCGTCGTCCATCCGGCGTCGTGCCAAAGAACGACCCGGTGGCCGTGCTCTCCGTCTTGATCACGTGGTAGGAGTTGTAGCTGAAAGTCTCCCCCGGCGAGAGATTGGGGAACTGGCCGACGACGCCGTCGCCTTCGACGACCATCGTGTCTCCATCGGAGTCTCTCACGATCCATTTGCGGCCGAAGATGCGCACGATGTCCGGTGAGGCATTGTGGATCGAGAGGTGATACACAAACGGATGGGGCCGGTCCGGCGGAGCAGGTCGCGTCGGATCATAGGCGATGCTGTCCACCGTGACCGTGAGTCCTGGCAGAGGTTCGAAATTCATGGGCGGCAGTTTAATTCATAGACAGGATGCCACAAGCCGGGGTTTGCAAAAAGCAGCCGGACTCCTACCATCCCTGCCACCACCACTCTCATGCCTTCCCCACCTGTCGTACTCACCATCGCCGGCTCAGATTCTTCCTGCGGGGCGGGTGTTCAGGCGGACCTGAAGGCCATCTCCGCCCTCGGCGGCTACGGCCTGAATGCGCTGACCAGCGTGGTCTCAGAGACCCCCGGCATTGTGTCCCAGGTGCGGCTGCTGGATGCCGATTTCATTTCGGATCAAATGCGTGTGCTGTTTGGCGGGTTCCCGATTGCCGCTGCCAAAACCGGCATGCTCGGCGGGCAGGCCCAGGTGCATGCTGTGGCCGAGACCTGGCATCAGCTCGGTCACGGACGTCTGCCGCTGGTCGTTGATCCGGTCATGATCGCCACCAGCGGCGGCAAACTGCTCGAAGACGCCGCCGTGCGCACTTTGATCGACGAACTGCTCCCTCTCGCCACACTCATCACCCCCAATCTGGACGAGGCCCGCGTGCTGTGGGACCGCCCAGTTAATGACCCAGCCAGCATGGAAGCCTGCGCCCGTGAGCTGGGCGGGCGCTTTGATGCCGCCGTGCTCGTCAAAGGCGGACACCTGCAGGGAGACGCCGCCGACGTGCTCTATCTGGACGGCGAATTTTTCTGGCACAGCGCCCCGCGCACACCGGGGGTGCGCACGCACGGCACGGGCTGCACCTTCAGCGCCTCCATCGCCACCGGGCTGGCGCAGGGCCTGGGGCTGAACGAGGCCGTGGCTCAGGCCAAGGCGTTCGTCAGCCGGGCGATCTCCCAGCATTTCCTGTGGCAAAGTGCTGGCGCAGGCCCCGTACATGCTCTCAATCATCTCCAGCAGACCGCCGCATGAGACGACTCGCCCTCATTTTCAGCCTCACCACCTCCGCCTTTGCCGCCAGCAGCACAGAGCCGAAGGACATCACCCAGGCGGGCATCCAGACGGCGTTTCGCATTCTGCAGAAGGAATACATCCGCAGCAGTGATCTCACCTTTGACGTGCTGAACCGCGCCGCACTCTCCGGCCTGCTGCAGCGCCTGGACTTTGGCGCAGAGCTGGTGGCCCGCACCACCACGGCCAAATCCGGCGCTCTCACCGGTGTGCAGGCCGAGCTGCTCAGCCCGCAGACCGGCTACCTGCGCCCCCGCGAATTCACCGCACGGGAGACTGAGGAACTGGAAAAAAACCTCGCCGGATTCGTCGAAAAGAAGGTGGAGCATCTCATCCTAGACCTGCGCAGTCCGGCACCGCCGGGAAACTTCAACGATGCCGCAGACATGCTGAGCCTCTTCATTCCCAAAGGGGAAGTGCTTTTCAAAATGAAGCAGATGGGCCAGACCGCCTCCGAGGTGGAGACCAACACCCGCGAGCCTGTTTGGTCCCGGCAGCTTCTCGTCCTCGTGGATGACGAGACCAACAACCTCGGCGAAACCATGGCCGCCGTGCTGCGTCAGCGGAAGCAGGCGCTCCTGATCGGTGCGCCCACACGTGGCGGCGCGGTGCGCTATGAGACAGTTCCTGTGGATGCCGAATGGTCACTGCGCTTTGCCCGTGCCGAGGTGCTGCTGGCAGACGACAGCTCGGTCTTCAAAAAAGGCCTGCAGCCAGATTTCCCCGTCTCCATGCCGGTCTCCCTCAAGCGCCAGGTCTACCACGCCACGGATGCCAAGGACGTCAAAACCTCCATCACAGACAGGCCGCGCCCGCGTTTCAACGAGGCCGCACTCGTTGCCAATACCAACCCCGAGCTTGATTCCTATCTCAAGCGCTCTGCAGGTGAGGCCCTGCCCGAGGACACACCACACCCCTCCGACACCGTGCTGCAGCGTGCAGTGGACCTCATCACCACGCGCACCCTGTTTCAATCGGCCAAGATCGACTGGAACCCAAAAACACCCGCCAGACAGGAACCACCGGCACGCCGTGCCATACCCGTGACGAAGTGATGGAGATTATCACCCGAGTTGAAACCACCGCCACGATCCTTCGTGTGCTCAGTCCGCGCACCTGCCATGCCGTGCTGCCGAATGGCAAAGAGATCTTTGGCACCACCCAGAAGCACCAGCCCGATTTCCCGCTGCAGGAGGGTGCGACCGTGCGCGTGAGCATGCACGTGTGCGACTTCTCATACGGCGAGATGCTGGGAGCAGCCTGAGCACGACGCTCCCTCACCACACCGCCACCCAAGCACCCGCCTGACGTGCAGAATGCTTCCGCACGCAAGCCACAGGTGATCAGGAGCTGCTGCCGCTGAGCGCCAGCCCAGAGTGCGTGGGGTGCCTCACACCTCGTCCGGTACGACGAACGGCGCGCGATACTTGTCCTTGAGCATCGCGTTGGCGGCATCGTGATCGATGAAGCGCTCCGTCTTGCCGTCCATCTTCAGCACGGGACCGAGCGTGAGCATGTCCTTCGCGAGATCCACTTCGTTTTTGCCCAGGTGTTCCTTCATCCGCGCAAAGCTTTCCTCCGCAAACTTGTCGCCTTTGATCTTCTCCAGAATGGCCGCAGGGTTTTCCTTCTGGCCGAGGCGATGGCTGATGTTGGCCGTATGGCACAGGGCGCTGGAGAGATGTCCTTCGAGAATGTCAGCATTGAGATCTTCCACACGTCGGCTGCGGCAGGCGTTGATGAAGTTTTTGAAGTGGTCTTCGCTGCCTTCAAATTTGGTCATCTCCTTCCCTTCCTTGTCAAAGATGACAGCGCCGGAGTAGTTTGGCACGACGACGCTGCCGCCCTCGCATTCGACGATGACACCCACACCGGCACCGGCTACCCCCTCCTTGCCGTCCTTGCCCGGCAGAGGCTGGAACTTCACGCCCTTGCTGGTCTGCATCAGCTTGTCCATGTTCTTGCCGTCCTTCGCATCCGGCAGGCCGCGCACCTCAAAGATAAGCGGTGCCTTTTCATAGCCGTGGTAGATGATCTGCGTGTTGGCGGTCTCGCCGTCGTCCTCATAGCCCAGGCGTCCGCCCACGCTCCACACACTGGGGGAGAGCTCCATCTCTCCCAGGAACCAGCGCGCAATGTCCATCTGGTGGATGCCCTGGTTGCCGAGGTCGCCGTTGCCGTAGGCCCAGGTCCAGTGCCAGTCATAGTGCAGCTTTTTGCGTGTCAGGGGGCCTTTCGGGGCAGGCCCGCACCAGAGATCGTAGTCGATGGTTTCAGGCACTGGCTGCTCGCCTTCAGCCTTGCCGATGCTGTTGCGACGTTTGTAGCACAGACCGCGTGAGAGCAGGATCTTCCCAAGATTCCCCGCCTGCACATACTTCACCGCTTCACCGATGCCCTTGCGGCTGGAGCGCGACTGCGTGCCTGTCTGGACAATCTTGCCGTACTTGCGCGCGGCCTTGACCATCTGCCGCCCCTCCCACACGCAGTGGGACACGGGCTTCTCCACATACACGTCCTTGCCCGCCTGCACGGCCCAGATGGTGGCCAGCGCGTGCCAGTGGTTGGGCGTGGCGATGCTCACGGCGTCGATGTCCTTGTTCTCCAGCAGCTTCCGTAGATCGCTGTAGCCCTGCACCTTGATCTTTTCCTTGTCATAGGACTGCAGTCCTTTGTCGAGCACCTTGCTGTCCACATCACACAGCGCGGCGACGCGCACGCCCTCGCCGTCCTTGTTGAGCTTGTTGTACCC
The DNA here is from genome assembly GCF_042655725.1 of Prosthecobacter fluviatilis. Classification (GTDB taxonomy): domain Bacteria; phylum Verrucomicrobiota; class Verrucomicrobiia; order Verrucomicrobiales; family Verrucomicrobiaceae; genus Prosthecobacter; species Prosthecobacter fluviatilis. Next base: position 239,704 of record NZ_JBHSMQ010000007.1, on the reverse strand, counting down.
GCTGATGTGAGAGCCCCCACGTCCTCCAAAGCCGATGACGGCCACGTTGACAGTGTCTCCGGGACTCTTCTGCGCCCAGGAGGTTTTGGCGATGTAGAACACGCCGGTGGAGGCGGCGGCAGACTGTTTGAGGAAGGAGCGGCGGTTGGTCATGGCGTGAAGAAAAACGCCACACAAGCCGGGGCCTTTCCTTTTTGACAAAGGCAGCCCCATCCCTTCGTTGACGCATAAGACCATGACCCGCCTTCTCTCCCTGCTGCTTTCCGCTCTCGCTCTTCTGCATGCCACGTCATCCTTCGCGGCAAAGCCGAACGTCCTTTTCATCCTCTGCGATGACCTCCGCCCCAATGCGCTCGGCTGCTATGGCTCCCCTCATGTAAAGACGCCAAACATCGACCGCCTCGCCAATGAAGGCGTGCGCTTTGCCAACACCTTCTGCACCACCTCGCTGTGCTCTCCGAGCCGCGGCTCCATCCTCAGCGGCCTGTATGCCCATGCGCATGGCGTGACGGACAACTTCACCGAATACCCCGCCACACTCCGCAGCTTTCCCTCCGTGCTGCATGACGCCGGCTACGCCACCGCCTACTTTGGCAAATACCACATGGGCGAAAACAACGACGACCCGCGCGCCGGCTATGACACGTTTGTGACCCACAAGGGCCAGGGCAAATACTTCGACACCGAGTGGAACCTCAACGGCAAAAAGCGCGAGGTCATCAAAGGCTACTACACCACCGTCGTCACCGACCTCGCGCTGGACTGGCTCAAGCAGCAGCAGGACGGCAAGCCTTGGTGCGCCTGCATCGGCCACAAAGCCCCGCACAGCTTTTACACCCCCGAGGCAAAGTACGAGCATGCTTTTGACGACGTGCGCGTTCCCTACCCCGCCACCGCCTTCATGCTGGATGACAAGCCAGCCTGGATCAAGCAGCGCCTCTACACCTGGCACGGCATCTACGGCCCGTTGTTTGAGTGGCGGAAAAAATTCCCCGACGACAGCCCCGCCGCCGTGAAGGACTTTGAAAACATGGTGCACGGCTACTGGGGCACCATCCTCAGCGTGGACGACAGCATCGCCCGCGTGCGCGCCTGGCTGGAGCAGACCGGGCAGCTCGAAAACACCATCATCGTCTTCATGGGAGATAACGGCCTGCTGGAGGGCGAGGACGGCATGGTGGACAAACGCACCGCTCATGAGGCCAGCCTGCGCATTCCGCTCATCGTGCGCGCGCCCCAGCTGAGCAAAGTGCAGAAGGTCATCCAGCAGCAGGTGCTTACCGTCGATGTGGCCCCCAGCCTGCTCGCGCTGTGCGGGGCTCCCGCGCTGCCAAACATTCACGGCAAATCCTTCGTGAAGCTGGTGCAGGGCGGCGATCCCGACTGGCGCACAAGCTGGTTCTACCACTACAACTACGAAAAGCAGTTCCCCTACACGCCCAACGTCCGCGCCGTGCGCACTGACGACTGGAAGTACATCCACTACCCGCATGGCGACGGCTCACCAGACAAGCACATGGCCGAGCTCTACGATCTGAAAAACGACCCCGGCGAAACCAAAAACCTCATCGGCAAACCCGAACTCGCCGACAAGGTGAAGGAGCTTCAGGCCGAGCTCGCCAAACTCATGCTCGCCACCGGCCTCGACGCACAGACCGACAAGATGCCGCTGGATGAAGGCGTGAAGAGCGAGCTGCCGGATGCGAAGATCCGGTGAGAGCCCAGACCTGAGCCTGGCCCTCAGTAAAGAAGAAGCCCGGGCTCGCTTCCAGCGCCCCGTGAGTCTTCCGATTTTGCGAAATTCCGAGCCATGAGCGCATCTGCCCTTGTCAAATCCCAAGAAATGAGACAGCGTCTCATTTAAATAACTACCACCTACCTTTCATGCCTCGATTCCTTGTCGCCTTTCTTTGCAGTGCCAGTCTTTTGACCGCCCAGACACCAGATCCCGCGCCTGTGCCTGCGGCCAGTGGGGGGCAGCCTCAGACCGTTCCGGCAGCCTCCCCACCAGCAACTCCCCCGGCACCAGCCCCTCCGCCACCGCAGGCACCTGCGGCAAATGGTGCGCCCAGCCCCTCAGGAGCCGCCGCTCCCGGAGCTGTAGCTCCTCCTGCAGAAGCACCCTCTCCCGCTCCCCTGCCCCCCATCGCTCCACCGCCGGTCAAGGTGCCCGTGGTGCCTCAGCTTCCGGCTGGTTCACCGCCCAATATCATCGTCATGCTCATCGATGACATGGGCTGGACGGACCTCGGCTGCTATGGCTCGAAGTATTACGAGACACCCCATATCGACAAGCTCGCGCAGGACGGCATGCGCTTCACCCAGGCCTACTCGGCCTGCACCGTCTGCTCCCCCACACGTGCGGCCATGATGACTGGCAAATCACCCGCCCGTCTGCACCTCACCGACTGGATTGCAGGCCATGTGCCGGACAACGGGCGCCTGTTAGTCCCCAAGTGGACCATGCAGCTCCCGCTGGAGGAGGAGACCATCGCGGAGCGGCTCAAGACACGCGGCTACGCCACCGCCAGCATCGGCAAATGGCACCTGGGCGAAGAAGAGTTTTACCCCACCAAGCAGGGCTTTGACGTAAACATCGGCGGCATGCACATCGGCTCCCCGCCGAGCTATTTCTCGCCCTACAAGATTTCCACACTGCCAGATGGCCCCAAAGATGAATTCCTGAGCGACCGCCTCACCGATGAAGCGGTGAAGTTCATCGAAAAAAACAAGGAGAAGCCGTTCTTCATCTACCTGCCGCACTACGGCGTCCACACACCGATCATGGGCAAGCCCGAAGTCGTCGCCAAGTATCAGGCCAAAAAAGCAGCCGGAGGTCACTCCAATCCCGTCTACGCCGCACTCGTCGAAAGCATCGACGACAGCGTGGGCAAACTGCGCGCCAAGCTGGATGAGCTCAAGCTCAGCGAAAACACTCTCTTCATCTTCACCAGCGACAACGGCGGTCTCAGCCATCTCGTCAAACCCCAGGGCTGGTCCCGTGGCCCCACGGACAACAGCCCGGCCCGCCTGGGCAAGGGCAGCGCCTATGAGGGCGGCGTGCACATCCCACTCATCGTCTCATGGCCCGGTCTGGTGAAGCCCGGCAGCACCTGCGATGTGCCCGTGATCACCTACGACCACGTACCCACGCTACTTGCCGCCACTCAGACCCCGCTCAAAAAAGACCAGATCGTCGATGGCGAGTCGCTGCTGCCCTTGCTCGGTGGCACAGACACTCTCGCACGGCAGGCCATTTATTGGCATTACCCGCACTACCACCCCGGCAGCGCACGGCCTTACAGCGCCATTCGTGAAGGCGACTGGAAACTCATCCTCTTCCACGAGGACAATCATGTGGAGCTCTACAACCTCAAGCTGGATGCCGGCGAAGAGGACAACCGCGCGCCCTTTGACTCCGTGCGCGCCATGCAGCTGCGCGACAAACTCCTGGCCTGGCTCAAAGACACCGGAGCCCAGCTCCCGGAACACAATCCAAAGTACGATCCCGACAAGCCGCTCAACGAGCCCAAGAAGCCAGGCGAAGGAAAAAAGAAAAAGCAGACCGAGTAGCACCCCGCCATTTTCCCGGGAAACATCGTCTCTGAAGAGCGTTGTAATGGCACAACCATGAGCACACGCCAGCCCGCTTCGTCCCGTCGTCAGTTCCTCACCCGCAGCGCCACCGCTGCTGCGGCCCTGGGATTCCCCGCCATTGTCAGCTCAAAGTCGCCCAACGAAAAGCTGAACCTCGTGTTCATCGGTGTGGGCGGTCGCGGGGCCGCCAACATCAAGGAGCTCACCGGCATGGCGCTCTACACGCCACCACGCGGCAAGAACGCCGCCAAGCCCGACGCCGGTGCACAGCCACCGGCTCCCATCGAGCCACGTGAAAATGTTGTCGCTCTTTGCGATGTGAACGGCGAAAACCTCGACCGCGCAGGTGCCGCCTTTCCCAAGGCGCAGAAGTTCCGCGACTTCCGCAAGCTCTACGATTCCCTCAGCGCCGGTGAGATCGATGCCGTGGTCGTCAGCACCACCGAGCACACGCATGCCTACGCCACCCTGCCCGCGCTCCTGATGAAGAAGCCGGTGTACTGTGAGAAGCCGCTCTCTCACAACGTCGCCGAAGCCCGCCTTATCACCGAGGCGGCGGCCAGAGCCGGGGTCGTCACTCAGATGGGCACCCAGATTCACGGCATGCCAAACTACCGCCGCGTGGTGGAGCTGATCCAAAGCGGCGCAATCGGCAAAGTGACCGAAGCCCACGTGTGCGTCTCACGCGCCTGGGGGCTGCAGAGCAAGGAGGACGCAGAGAAAAACGGTGACATCATCCACGTCACCGAGCGCCCCACCGTGGCGGAAACACCGCCGCCCTATCTGGACTGGGACCTGTGGATCGGGCCTGCCCCCATGCGCCCCTACAGCAGCGTCTATTTCCCGGGCCCCAAATGGTACCGCTGGTGGGACTTTGGCAACGGCACCATGTCCGACCTCGGCAGCCATTGGAACGACCTCCCCTTCTGGGCGCTAAAGCTCGACGCACCGCTGAGCGTGGAGGCCTTTGGCCCGCCACCGCACCCGGAGATCGCCCCGGCATCCATGCATGCGGTGTATGAGTATGGCCCGCGTGGCGACATGCCCGCATGCAAGGTCCACTGGCACCAGGGCGCGGACAAGCCCGACGTGTGGAAGAACGATCCCTTCATCAGCAAGTGGAGCAGCGGCGTTCTTTTTGTGGGAGACAAAGGCATGCTGCTCTCCGACTACGGCAAGCACGTCCTGCTGCCCGAGGCCACCTTCAAAGACTTCCAGGCGCCCAAGCCCTTTATCGCCGATTCCCCCGGCCAGCACGCCGAATTCCTCGCCGCCATCCGCAATGGCACGCCCACCGGCAGCCCCTTCAGCTATGCCGGCCCGCTCACCGAAGCCAACCACCTTGGCAATGTGGCCCATCGGGCCGGAGGCAAAATCATCTGGGATGCCAAATCCATGCGCATCACCAACAATGAAGACGCGAATCGCTTCCTCAGCCGGGTGCCCCGCCAAGGATGGACGCTGGGATAATGCAGCCCCCGCCTCGCCTTTGACCATTCGCTAAAAACTCAGTCTGGCAGGCTTTGCCAGCTTGGGAGCCCATGCCACCTGTCTGCAGGCACCCGATATTTTGCAGACAGCGTGCCTGGGCAGCTCATGCGCCGACCTGCCGCAGCCACTCCTGGAGATTGTAGTAGTTAGTCACACGGCTGACCTTGCCGTCCTTCAGATCGAAAAACGCCCCGACTCGCAGCCGGTAGCGCTGCCCCTGGGCGGGTGGCAGCCCCTCGTCCGTCGCCAGGTATTCCCCCTCGATGAAAAACTCAGCCGCACCGCGTGCACCGTCCTCGGAGGCGAAGACGACGAGGTCGCACACCTGCTCACGGTAGCAGCGGTCCATTCGTTCGAGGAAGGCCTGAAAGGCCGCACGCCCCGTCTCGGCACCGCCTTGATTGATGTCATGCACCACATCATCCGTCAGCAGCGCCAGAAAGGCTTCCCGGTCGCCTGCATTGAAGGTGGTGTAGTAGGTGTGAATGAGTGCGAGAGCCTGCTGCTGAAGAGTTGCCATGGAGGCGCTGAGCATGAATTCGCCAGCGCCAGCGTCAAATTAGAAAATCATGTTGGGAAATCCACGGTTGCGGTACCGCCTCCGAAGGCTAAACATCAGCCGTCTATGTTCTCCCCCAGCATGGCGTGGTTAAACTCCCGCGCATTGATCCTCGGCATCAGTTTGACGCTCTTCACCGGTGGCGCAGCCCTCAGGGCGCAGTCCGCCGTGATGGTCGTCGATTCCTTCAACAAAAAAGTCCATGTCGCCGCAGACGCGCAGGCAAAGCGCCCCGTGGGCGGCATTGCCAAGATCGCCACCGCCATGGTCACCCTGGACTGGGCCGCAGCCTCGAAAGTCGGTGTCGGCGTGCTGGCCACCGTCCCCGCCTACGCCTTCCAGATCTCCGACGCGGGCACCATCGGCCTTCAGCCAGGAGACCAGGTCACCCTGCGGGACCTCCTCTACGCCACCATGATGAGCACGGACAACATCGCCGCCATCACGCTGGGCGACTTTGTCGGCAAAGACCATCTGGCCCGCCTTGGCCGTGGTGGCCACCCCATGGAGGAGTTCGTCAAGCAGATGAATCAGCTTGCCAAACGCGAAGGCGCACGTGCCACCCGTTTCACCAATCCTCACGGCCTCGAAAACTCACGCCCCCTGCCTTACTCCACCGCCGCGGACATCGCACGGCTCGCGATCTACGCAGTGTCACGCCCCGCCCTGCGGTTCTACACCAACCAGTCCAGCCGCAGCATCACCATCTACCGCGCCGGGCAGCAGCTCAGCGTCACGCTGAACAACACCAACCAGCTCCTCGGAGTGGACCGGATTGACGGCATCAAGGCCAGCAGCACCCCACGGTCCGGAGGCTGTGTCGTCCTTTCTGCTGAAAAGCCCTCCAGCGTCCAGGTGCAGGCAGACAATTCCAGCCTCATCTACCGCCACCGCATGGTCGTCGTCATTCTCGGCTCACCCAACCCCTTTGGCGAGGCTCGTGCCCTGCTTCACCAGGGCTGGGCAGCTTATGACCGCTGGCTCGCGGCCGGCCGCCCCATCACGGACAAGCGCCAGATGCTTGATCAGTTTTAAAAGACACGGACGCTCCTGTTTTCAGGACGCCGCCCCCCAACCTCAACTTTTCACACACACACTTTCATGCGAATCGGGATCTTAAACAGCGGCGGGGACTGCCCCGGGCTCAATGCAGTCATTCATGGCGTCGTCGGCGCCGCACACACCCTCGGCTGGGAAGTCGTCGGTTTCCGCGACGGCTTCGAGGGCCTCCTCCCTCCAGGCGACTACATGATGCTCACTCCTGAAAGAACCATCGGGATCATGAAGCTGGGCGGCACCATTCTCGGCACCACCAACAAGGGGCACTTCGTTGCCAAAGTGGGCGAAGGCAATGTCTCCCAGGTACCTGCGGAGATCGTGGAAAAAGCCAAGGCCACCCTCCGCCACCTCGAAGTCGGCGCACTGATCGTCGTAGGCGGAGACGGCAGCCTCACCACCGGCCTGCAGCTCTCCCAGATGGGCATCAACATCATCGGCGTGCCCAAGACCATCGACAACGACATCCAGGCCACCGCCACCTCCTTCGGCTTTGACTCCGCCGTCGCGGCTGTCGTGGACGCACTGGACCGCCTGCACACCACCGCAGAAAGCCACAAGCGCGTCATCGTGCTGGAGGTGATGGGACGCCACGCAGGCTGGATCGCCCTGTATGGCGGCATGGCTGGCGGTGCAGACGTGATCCTCCTCCCCGAAATCCCCTTTAACTTCCAGCACGTGGCCAAGGCCATTCGCAAACGCGATGCCGCAGGCCACCACAGCACCCTCGTCGTCGTGGCCGAGGGCGCCCGCATTGAGTCTGGCGAGCTGCTCACCAAGGAACGTGTCGGCACCAAGGGCGAGGACCGCCTCGGCGGCATCGGCGACTACGTGGCCAAGCAGATTGAAAAGGACACTGGCAAGGAGACCCGCGCCTGCACGCTCGGCCACCTTCAGCGCGGCGGCGCCCCCACCGCCCTCGACCGCATCCTCGGCGTGCGCTTTGGAGCCAAGGCCGTCGAGCTCATCTCCCAGGGCAGCTTTGGCCGCATGGTCAGCTACCAGCAGTATCAGGTGGGAGACGTGCCCATCGAAGAAGCCGTGCACCAGCTCCGCCTGGTCAGCAAGGACAGCGAGATCGTCCGCGCCTCCCGCGCCATCGGCATCTCCTTCGGCGACGAGTAAACCCGGCCGGAAGTGTTTAACAAGAAAGCCGCCCTGTTCTCACGGGGCGGCTTTTTTAATGCTGCTGTCTTGCAAAGACAGACTGGAATATCAGCCCAGCGCGGCAAGCCGCTTGGTCAGGGCGTCCTTCGACTGCACACCGACGACGGTGTCCACCGCTTTGCCGTCCTTGAAGAACACTAGCATCGGGATGGAGCGCACGCTGAACTGGGTGGCCAGACCGGGAGCCTCGTCCACGTTCACTTTGCCAATCTTCACTTTGCCTTCCTGGGAAGTGGCCAGATCATCGAGGATCGGCCCCAGCATGCGGCAAGGCCCGCACCACTCAGCCCAGAAATCCACGATCACCGGCACGGTGGAGGAGGAGATTTCGGATTCAAAATTTGCTTCGGTGAGGGTGATGACTGCTTCGCTGGCCATGGTGTGAGACTGTGAGGGTTGAAAATGGGCTACGAGCCCACGCTGGCATCGGAGGCACACGAATCAACGAAAGTTTTCAGCAACTCCGCCTCACACCACGGAAAAAACGTGAAAAATCGAATGTGACGACAATCCCAGCGGCTCCAGCCCATGGAGGCAGTCACAGAAACCGGCCAACCTGCGGAGTTATTACCACCCCCAGGCTGACGAATGTGAAAAACTCTTTCTTGATGTCCGTCGCAATACCCGGCTCAATGCTGCCCCATGAAGCAAAGCCGTGACACTGCGGGCCTTTCGGGCCGGAAGTTGAAACGTTTGCTGCATCAGCTCTGCGAGCGCGCGCAGGAGGATGTGCAAAGGCTCTCCGCCCACGAGGAGACGGCCACACACCAGCTGCGCCTGCGGATCAAAAAGATGATGGCCCTTCTGAGGCTTGCCCATGCGGGCATCGAAAAACAAACGCTGCAGGCCATGCGCAAACACCTGCGCACCGTCAAAAATGCCTGCGCAGGCAATCGCGAGCATGTGGTGCAAACCCGGCTCATCGACAAGCTCACACGCCGGTTTCATCTCGCCCCGAAACACCGCCCGCAGCTCATGGGCCGCGCACTGCAGGCCCCGCCCGCATCCGCGCTGCATCACCAGCTTTATGCCGTGGGCCAGCTGATTGACAGCACCTGCATCCAGACCCTCTCCGAAGAGCAGGTGCTGGAGGCGCACGCCCGCTGCTACCGCAAAGGCCGACAGCTCATGAAGCAGGCCTTCGAGACCAAGGACAAGCGCACCCTGCACCGCTGGCGCCATCGCGTCAAAGACCTCTACTTTCAGACCCTGGTGCTATCGCATCTGCGTGGCTCCAGACGGCGGATCAAGCGCGCCAGACGCCTCGGCCATCTCCTCGGGCGTGATCAGGATCTCGCCAACCTCGCCGCCGAGCCCGCCTTCGCAGTGCGGCGAAATCCCTGGCTGCCGGTGATCAACGAACACCGCGATGAATTGCGAGAGCGCTACCTCTCGCTGGGCCACAAGCTCTACGCACCGGCCGGAGCGCTCTTCAACGACAAGATCATGCACTGCGCATGACCCGTCAACGGCTGCACAGACGCAGCCATGCACGGACAACACGGCACGCTGGTTGTCTTCTTACAGCCCCGCCGCCTGCCGCGCGTCCTGCACTAGGCGGATGAAGCGCGCACGCTCGCCGCTGCTGTCAGCCCCCTTGGACTGTGTGGCGAGACTCAGCACCAGATCATGGTTCAGGCTGCCCAGCTGCTCCGCCCCTCGTAGCAGCAGGCCAAAGCCCACCACCGACGTCTCAAACACAAAGTCCTCACGCGCATTATGCAGCGAATATCCACGGTCCATGACCTGCAGCTTGCTGCTGTCAAAAGGACCGACCGCCTGCGAGGTAAAGCGCGCGTTTGGCAGCATCACGGTGGCCACCAGCCGGCTGCTGTCCCGCGGGATCTCACCGCTGCCATTCGGCTGAAATTCATACCACAGCACATGTGTGCCCGCACTGCGCAGCTCAGCAGCCGCCAGATGGCGCTCACAAAGCATGCGGAACTGCTTCACATTTGCCTGGTCAAAGGTCACTTGGAGCGGAAAGCTGCTGTCCGCACCGATCACCGCCGCCTGATCTGCCGGCAGCTGAATGACCAGCCGCAGCAGACGGTTCGCCGGATTCCACGGGCAGGCCGCCACCTCAGCCTTCCATGAGTGAATGTACAAGTCCCCGGCCCGCTCCGGTTTCGGCTCAGGCTTGACGGGTGCCATCTGCGGTGAGGCAAAGACCTGCCCCTTTGCCTTCGGCGGCTGCGGCTTGATCTGCGCCGGGTGCAGGCTGAACTGATCAGTCGCCTGTTTCGTCGTGCTCACAAAGGTGCCGTGTCCCGCCGGCAGCGTAAAGCCCAGCGCAGCACTTGGTGCAGCAGCAGGCTGCTCCTTCACTGGCGAGGCCTTGACCACCAGCGTGTCCTTGGGAGCAGGTGCTGGCGCAGGCTTGACCTCGGCCACGAGTTTTTTCTCCGCCGCAGGCTGCTTCACAGGTGCAGGCTCAGGCTTGGCGGGCACCACGGCCACCGCTGCTGCAGGCAGGGCCTTTTCAGGCGCGGCTGGCGTCTTCAGGCCGGTCTCAGGCTTGGCAGGTGTCTCGCCTTTGGGCGTCTCCTCGGCCATCTGCGCCGCAGATTGCACGGCGGGGCCATACATCCACCCGGCCATGAAAGCAGCACCGCTCAGAGTGACCACCGCAGCCACCTTCACCACCGCACCCATCACCGGCCAGAAGGCCCCTTGCGTACGCTTCGAGGGCTGACGCGGCAGCATGGGCTGAATCCTCCTCGGCAGATTGGAGGGGTGCAGCACCGCGTGGCGCTGCTCGTGGGTCAGTCGGGACAGAGGGATCGGTGCCCCCTGGCGCAGGGCGTCTGTCACCGCCTCGATCTGCTCCAGCTCATGCGCGGCGGAAGGCGTGGTGGCCAGTACCTCGTGCAGTTCTCGTGCCTCCTCGGCGCTCAGTTCCCCGAGTGCGTAGGCGGTGAAATGGGGGTTGTCCTGCGGATTCATAAATGGGTGGGTGTTTTGTATTCCTCGCTTACGTCCGTGCTCATCAGCTCTCGGAGTTTTTTGATCGCATGGTGCATGATGAAGCCCACGTTTCCGACGCTGAGCCCTGTGATCCCGGAGATCTCCTGGTACGAGCAGTCGTGAAGGAACTTGAGCCGGACGACTTCACGCTGGTTGGGCCGGAGCCGGTCCACACAGCTCCAGATGTGCTCGTAGAGCTCGTGCATGCCTGCGCTCTGCGACGGGTCCGGCTCGTGGTCGGCAGCCGCATCAATGACCTCATCGTTGCCAAGATCCAGCCTCTGCTCCTTGCGCAAAATGTCAAAGGCGCGGTTTCGGCAGACGGTGAACAGCCACGATTTAAGATTTTCGCGGACACGCTCCGGCTCCGTGAGGTAGAGCCGCAGCATCGAGTCCTGCACGACATCGCGCGCGCGCTCGATGTCTCCACCGAGGATGCTTGCTGTGTATGCGATGAGCGTGCTTTCATGCTGGTCCAACGCCCGCCTGACCAGCACGGCGGCTTCATCCTGTACGTGTTGGGCGGGCATGCGAGAGTTCATGGTGCGAACGGTCAGTCACAGGCAGAAATTAGACAGGAATGAAATTTACGCCATTTTTCACCTTGGAAACCGCAATCTTTGCACATTCCGCCTCCATTCACAGCTATATGCCGAGCGCTTCCAGTTCCTCCTCCAATGCCCCGCTCATACTCGTACTGCTGGTCCTGGGTGGTGTGGGCTGGATGGCCAGCGACATGCTGGCCCCGGCGCACAGACCAGCTCCAGAGGCCCCGGAGGAGGCCACCTCCCTTCCCAGCCGGGCGCTAGACGCCTCCCAGACCAACGGTGAATCGCTGAACAGCGCCATGAGCGACCAGCTCAAGTCCGTTCAAAACATGGTCGGCGGCAGCTACGACGGAAAAACCTACGTGCCGCCCACCGCCAAAAAATAGCCAGTCACCACAATAACAGTGGAGGGCAATCGAGCGCAAACATGCCTGAGCGTAAGCCTAGGCTTTAGCCTAACCGAAGCTAAGCATTTATTTTTTTGGCGAAATAATTAAAACTCAACTATGGTAATTACATGCACCCAACCATTCGTACTCTACTGTGTGTCAGTTCTTTTGCCCTGACTTCGGCTGGATTTTCGGTTGAAAATCACAAGAACTTTCACAAGGTGGATCAAGACGAAGGACCGCCAGAGCGGCTGGACAGATCGGCTCCTGAGACGGACCGCATTCATGCTCGTGCACCGCTCTGGGCACACGGCCCCTCCAGCGCCGCACCGCTGGTGACGACGAGCCCGACCGGCTGCACTCCGGCCCAAATACGCCACGCCTACGGCTTTGACAAAATCACCGGCAACGGCGCCGGTCAGACCATAGCCATTGTCGATGCCTACGGCAGCCCCAGCCTGGCCAACGATCTCAAGGTCTTCTGCACCGCCTTTGGACTGCCGCAGGCCACGCTGGCCGTGTATTACCCGCAGGGCAAGCCCTCCAGCAACAGCGGCTGGGCGCTGGAAACCACGCTGGATGTGCAGTGGGCGCACGCCATCGCCCCCGGGGCACGCATCGTCGTCGTCGTGGCAAAGAGTGCCAGCATCAGCAATCTCCTCGGGGCGGTGGACTACGCCGTGAAAAACCTCGGAGCCCGGCAGGTCTCCATGAGCTGGGGCGCTCTGGAGTTTGCCTCGGAGGTCAATTATGACTCCCATTTCAACAAGGCCGGAGTCAGCTTCTTTGCCTCCTCCGGAGACAGCGGTGCTGGCGTCATCTGGCCGGCGGCCTCTCCCTACGTCGTCGCGGTGGGTGGCACCACCCTGCAGCTGGACAGCGTCGGCACTGCCATCACCGAAACCGGCTGGTCCGGCAGCGGCGGCGGCATCAGCGCCTACTGCAAAAAGCCCTCCTGGCAGGCAGCATTCTCAGCCTCTGCTGGACGTGCCGTGCCAGACGTGAGCTATGACGCGGACCCGGCCACCGGCTTCCCCGTTTATATCTCCAACTACAACGGCACCACAGGCTGGATCCAGGTGGGCGGCACCAGCGCCGGAGCTCCCCAGTGGGCCGCGCAGCAGGCGCTCATCAATGCCGCGCGCAGCACCAGCATGAGCAGCACCGGCAGCTGCATCTACTCGCTGGCCACCAGCTCGTACACAGACTTCTTCGACATCAGTTCCGGCAACAACGGAGCCTACAACTGCACCCCCGGCTTTGATCTCGTCACCGGCCTCGGTTCACCCAATGCCCCGGCGCTGGTGCCTGCCATGTCAGCAGCCAAATGACGCACGCCGTTGCTGCGGTCATCACTCAAGCAGGACTGCAGGATCACACCTGCTTGTGTGACGCCTCGTCGCTCGGCACCACCAGCACCGGGCAGTGCGCGTGCTTCAGCACGTCAGCGGCCACGCTCCCCACGAGCATGTGGTAGATCGTGCTATGGTGGTGGGAGCCCAGGATGATCAGGTCCGCCTTCAGCTGCCTGGCTTCCGCCAGCACCGCCGCCACACGGGCGTCTTCCAGCTGCTCCACCCGGGCTTTCACCCCGTATTTGATCAACGAGTCGCGTATCTCCAGCAGCTGCTCCGCCTGTTCCTTGGCCACCGTCGGCATGGGGTCCTGCATCACCACAGGCGAGATGATGCCCACATCCATGACCACTGGCTGCTTGCCCAGCACATGCAGGATGATCACCTCGCTGTGAAAGGCAGTGGCAAGCGCGTGCGCCTGCTTGAGAACTTTGAAGGTCAGATCAGAAAGATCCACGAGGGCGACGATGGTTTTCATAGGAATGGTGGTTGCTGCGCGTTGCGCGAACCTCTCGCGTCAGCCGTTGCCGGCTTGGCTGGAAAAAGGAGGCACATGGCATGATGACGGTTTGTTTTCCCATCCGCAGTTTAACCGCAGCCCTGCGGAATGTGAAATGGGATGTTCTCCCCATATGTTTTCGCAGACAGCGCGTATTTTGGTCTGGCAGACCTCACGGCTGGGTCCCCAGCAGACGGCGGGTCTTGCCCAGCTGCGCCTCCAGCACAGGCCGCAGCGCCTGGGAGCGCGCCGTCCATGCCGCACCGGACTTGGAGGTGCTGCGCTCCTCCAGGGCGGAAATCAGGGACAGGCATAGGGCGTGTGCAGCGCGGTAGGCGTCCAGGCTGGCCTCAGGCTGCGCCCTGCCTTCGGTGATGAGATCATCCCGCATCTTCACCAGGCTCGGAGGCAGCTCGGCATCCGGCTCCTGGCTCAGCGGCGCAAACACATGGTTCAACGCTTCCTCAGCACGGTCGGCAAAGAGCCTGATTTTGAGCCTGTCCGCCATCATGGCAGAGCCTCCAGGCGCAGTCTCTGCCATGATGGAATGCAGTTCGGTGAGCTTCAGGTCTTTGAACTGCAGCGTCATTACCGAGCTGTAGAAATTCCCCAGAGCCAGCAGGCCGGACTTTGACGCTTCCGCCGTTTCATCTTTCACATCCATCGTGGGCAGACCGTTGACAAAAATCTGGATGTGACTGCCTGCGGCAACGACACGGTAGTCGCACCAGTCGTCGCGCTTGATGCGCCTGCCGATGTCATCCGGCGTGCCAAAGGTATCCATGACTTCGGCTGCCGGCTTCCGTGGATTACCGCTGTTTTTCAGGATCAGCTTCTCGCCACGCTTGATGGGCAGCTCACGTCCGATCTTCTCCACCAGTCCGCCTGTGTAGCGCCAGTCATAGTCCAGCTCCGCGCTGTAGCCTGCCACGCTGTACTTCATGGGGTCTTGCATATGCCCCCGGAACTGGATTCCCGCAATCCGCCATGCCTTGCTGTAAGCGCTGAGAAACCTGAACTTGCAGGAAAAATCAAAGTCCTTCACCTCTCCATTCCAGACCAGGGCGGTGAAGACCTGGGGGTGGTTTTCAGGCGTCGTTTTCATCGTCAGAGACCCGTCCTGCACGGTCCAGAATTCCTTCAGCCCGCTCCAACCCGTCAGATTCCTGCCATTGAAGAGGCTGATCGTCTCGCCTCGTCTGTACCCCTGCGGCACGGACAGGCTGGGGGCTTCAGTCACCACCGCCGGCGATGGAACTGGCGTAGCCTTGGCCGGAGAAGTAGATGCAGGTGAAGAAACCGCAGCCCGCGCCGCTGAAGCCCCGTCAGTGCTCAGCATGGGATAAGCCCAGTGGGACTGGTCATTGTTGGAGTCACCGGCATTGTCAACGATCAGCGTGAGCCGTCTGGACCCCGCTGGAAAAGCCAGATCCATGGGCAGCTCTTTACCGGGGTAGTCCTTGAGCGGCTGGGAGGTGAATATCCTCTGGCCGTCCACCTCCACCGCATAGGTCCAGGTGCCTGGGCTGATGTGCTTCATGTTTGGCCTGTCATTGCGAAAGCCGATGCCCGTGGCCGTGAAATGCGTGTACCCCTCCGGAATGGCAAACTCCAGCCGGCTGTTTGCATGCGCCCACAGATACTCCACGCAGGGCTTGCCAGCCACGCTGACGTAATTGCCATCCCTGCTCTCCACCGGGCTCAGCACGTTCGCATGGTAGATGCCCCACCCCACCTGCGAGTGCAGCGGCGAGAGATCGCTCAGGGACAGATCCGGGCGCTCTCGCTTCCCGGCATCCGTCGCCGTGCCCGCCGCCGCCAGGGCCTTCCAGTGGCACACACCGGCGGACCAGCCCGGCTGGCACTGCACGGAAAGGCGCAGCGCCGTCGTCTTCACTGCAGGAAAGCTCACGATGTTCCACTCATCTGCCACCGCATCAGGTATCGTGGCATCCACCGGCACCCACGCGCCCGAGGATTCCCGGTACAACAGCCGCCAGAAGGCGGGGAGCTTGCACCCGCCGCGTGCAGCGCTGTCATCAAACCAGAACACTTGGCATTCATCGATCACCTGCGGCGTCTCCCATTCATACTGCGCCCACTCCATACCCCCCTTGCGCGGGTGCCAGGAATGGTGCGGGTGGGAGACATCCTGCGATTTCTGCCCCGGCGTCTCCTCACTGCTGTTGAGGTGCTTCACATGATCTGTCCGCTCGCACGCCGAGGCGCTCGGCCTGGCCGTGAGCGCCACATCCGTCCCCGGAGCAGCGCCTGCAGCCTTCACCTCCGGCGGCTCCAGCTGCACGTAGTCCAGGCCAAACACATACGGCCCGCGCCCACGCACCACCTCCCTGCCATGCGAGCCCGCCAGCCGGATCTCCAGCTGATGCTCCCCCTCTTTGAGATCATGCACGCCCCAGTCCAAAATATCCGAGACCACAACCTCCTCCGCCTGCTGGTCAAAGGGAGATCCCGGTACGGGCCTGCCATCCAGAGACACCTCCGCCACGGCAAAGTCCGCTGCGCTCGTGAGCACTGCCTTCACCCGCTGCCTGCCCGCCTCCGCCACCGGTAGCTGCAGAGTGAGCTTGTCCCCCTCCCTGCCTTCGCTCCACAGCATCTGCGAGTCTGCGCTCCAGACACCGGCATGGTACTGGGTCATGCCCTGAGGCTCCGCCTTGCCCCGCGTCACCTCCACCACCTTCAGCGACTCTCCCTCGAGGCGCACGGTGGTCTTCCGCGTCTTCGGCCCCAGCCACACATACACCCCTGCCAGCGCGGCCACCACGCCCAGCACCGGCATCCAGAAGCCCAGGTTCAGACTCCGTCTCGGGGGCGGCGGCGCCTGCCTCTGTGGCGGCGGACCCGCGGGGCGCTGAGGCCGCGCCATTGTGTTCAGCGCAGCGGGTGCCTTGCCCGCGGCCGCATCCACCTTCACCACCGGCTGCGTCAGTATCGCGTCCAGCTCCCGCCTCAGCTCCACCACTGTCTGGTGGCGCAGCTCCCGGTCATTGAGCAGCGCGCGGCTGATGATGCCGTCATATCTTGGGTCCAAACCCGGCACCAGCACGGAGGGCAGCTTGAACATCCCCTGCGGCAGCGCGCCCGTGAGCATCTGGTAAAGCATCACCCCCATGGCGTAAATGTCCGCGCGGTGATCCACCGAAACGCCCAGTGTGAGCGCCTCCGGGGCGATGTAGTGCATCGTCCCCATCGCAACACCGCTTTGGGTCAGTCCTGTGTTCTGCCCGCCCTGCCCCATCTTGGCCAGACCGAAGTCCGCCACCTTCACCACACCGTCAAACCCCACCATGATGTTCGCAGGTTTGATGTCCCGGTGCACGATCCCGCGCTCATGCGCGTACTTCAGCGCATCGCAAACATGCGCCGTGATCGCCATCGCATGCGCTGAAGGCAGGCGCCCCTGCTTTGCCAGCATCTTCGCCACATCCGTGCCGTCCACAAACTCCATCACAATGTAGAGCATTCCGTTGCTCGTGCAGCCAAAGTCATACACCCCGACGATGCCCGGGTGGTTCAGCTTGGCCAGGGCCAGGGCCTCATTGCGAAACCGCTCACTGTAAGTCGCGTCCGCATCATCAAGTCCCGGAGGCAGGATCTTGATCGCCACCGGCCGGTCCAGATGCACCTGCATGCCACGGTAAACCGCCCCCATGCCACCACGCCCCAGCAGCGAGTTGATCTCATACTGCGGCAGCAGTTTCTGCAACTCCTCAGGCGACGGCGGCTCCCACCTGAGCCTACCACCAGCGGAGCTGGATCTCGGAAGCGGGTCAGGAGAAGAAGAATAGGACATGCGGCAGGGGTGGATACTGGTGTATTCTTACAAAGACATGTCAGAAAGGGCATGCCATTGCACGAAAAAAAGCACGTCGCAGCTTCAATGAAGCCGGGCCGGCTTCAGCCCTCCACACTGTACATCTGCACCCGGCCCATCGCCCCCCAGGGCTGTCCGGGCTTTACCTTTCCTGCGCCGGTAATCACCGAAGCCACAAGGCTCTTTCCATCCGCCGTGAAGCGCCCATGCGTCAGGCGGGATTTCGAGTCCCAGGAGGTGATCAGGCTGCCGTCCGTGGCGCTGAAGACGGCGGCGTTCCACGTGCCCTGGGCCTGGCGCCCGGCCATGAGAAAGTGTTTGCCGTCCGGATGAAAAGCCAGCGTCTCCATGAGCCCGGAGCCATGCTGGCCGTCCTTGATCTGGTCGATCTTCTTGCCGCTGCGCCAGTCCCAGCGCTGCCATGTCATCTTGCCGTTTCCGGCCATGGGATCTCCCATGGGCCCCATACCACAGCCTAACAGCGCATTGCCATCCGGTGAAAAGACGAGGCCGTAGATGCCGCCGGAGTAATGATGCGACTTCGTAGTGCCCCACGAAGTGAAATCGGGAGAGGTCCACTGCGAGACAGGCTTGTCACCTTTCGCCTGCACATCCCACACTCGCACCTCGCCCATCATGTTTGCGGCAGCCAGATGTTTGCTGTCCGGGCTGAAGGCACAGCTCAGCACGGGCGGCGTATGGCTGTAGCTCGCCACCAGCGCACCGCTGGCAGTGTCATAAACACGCACACTCGGCTCGCTCTCCGCAGCAGGCTCATACTTCCAGCCCCCCGCAATGTACTGCCCCGTCACACTCGCCACCCTCCTGCCGTCGGGCGAGAGCGCCATCTGCCAGCTCCAGAAGCTGTGCGCCTTCACCTCGCGGATGCACTTGCGAGTTGCCACATCATGCCACAGCAGCGTGCCGTCGTAGCCGGCGGAGATGAGCGTTTTGCCATCTGGCAGCAGCACGCAGCCGCTGGCGTAGGAGCTGTGCTTCTTCTCAAAAACCTCCTTCTTGCCGGTGGCCATCTCCACGGCATGCACACTGCCGTCCATGCAGGCGGCGTACGCATTCGCGCCATCCGGCGTGGTGGCCAGTCCGAGGACGGCAAAGGGCAGTTCGTATTGCTTGGTACGAGTGAGTTTCATGGGCGGTCTCAGGCCAGGATGTCGCGGATGGGCTCCGCCTTGTTTTCCACGCGGTGGAAGGTGGGCATGCCGGGCAGGTCATACTCCGCATACGGATCAATGCCCAGCGCCGTGAAGATGGTGGCGAAGAGGTTTTGCTCGCTGTACGGTTTTTCGATGACGTCCACGCCGTCCACATCGGTCGCGCCCGTCACCACGCCGCGCTTCAGGCCGCAGCCGGTCATCATCATGCTCCAGGCATTCGGGTAATGCTCGCGTCCGCGTGCCGCGTTCATCCACGGGCTGCGCCCAAATTCGCCCATCGCGATCACCAGCGTGGAGTCCAGCAGCCCGCGCTCCTCCAGGTCGGTGATGAGATTGTAGATCACATGGTCCAGCTCCGGCACCAGCATCTGATGGATCTCATGATTGAACACATGGTTGTCCCAGTTCATGCCGTTGGCCACCATCACAAACGGGGCGCCGTTCTCTACCAGATGGCGGGACATCAGCGCATGCTGCGCAAAACTCCCCGGACCGTAGCGCTCGCGGTCCTTCGCAGGCAGCTTGTTCACGTCAAACAGCTCCGCGCTGGCGGCAAGGCCCTTCATGCGCTCAAAGGCTGCGTTCTGGCTGCGCGCCACCGCGCTGCTGCGGTCGCGCTCATACTTCGCCGTCAGAAACTTGCGCAACGTCTCGCGGGATTCCTTGTCATGCTGCGGGATGCTCGCACCTTCGCTGTTGAGAAACTGCGTGTAGTCCCCGCCCAGGCGCACCGGCGCATGTTCCGCGCCCAGCCAGCCAGACCAGTTGCCCGCCTTGAAGGCCTCGAATTCATTGCCACCGGGCACGGGATCCAGAAAGATGAAATTCGGCAGCTTCGAGTCCAGCTGCCCCATCGCCTGCGCTAGGCTGCTGCCCAGTGTGGGGCGTACAAACCCGGCGCGCTCCGGTGCACCACGCTGCAGCAGGTTGATCGCCTGCAGGTGCTCCGGCTGCGTGGTCTTCATGCTGCGCACCAGGTTCAGCTTGTCCGCGATGCTGGCGCACTTCGGCATCAGCGTGGAGTAGTGAATGCCTGGGATCTTGGTCGGCATGCTGCCAAATGGCCCGTTTCCCGGGCTTCCCGGCTTCGGATACCATGTCTCAAACTGGCTCGGCGCACCACTGAGCCAAAGCAGGATGCAGTGCTTCTGCCTCTTCTTTGTCTCCTCCGCAAACACCGGATTGTGAAACAGTCCCGTAAAGCTCGCCGTGCTCGCCAGCGCGCCGCCGGTGAGCCCTTTCAAAAACAAACGCCGGTGCAGACCATGCTCATGCGTGGGGCATCGTGGGTGGGGATCGCGGAGGTTCATTCAGGAGAGATCGGGAATTTTTAGCAGTGTTTCTACGGCATCGCCAGAAACTCCGCGCTGGTGAGCAGTGCCCAGAGAAGATCGCGGGTGGCTTCGGCGGGGTGGGCGGCATTTGCATTCAGAAAGGCCGCGGCCTGTGCGATTTCATCTGCATCCGGGGTGCGGCCATACACGGCCTGAAACGCCTCGCGGATGCGGCTGGCAGCATCTGGCAGCGCTGCAAGGCGGGTGATGACACCACCCTGCGCGGCCTGCAGCAGCGCGGTCATCGTCGGTGAGCCGGAGAGGAACTGCGCCTGCTGGAAGGTGGCGTTGTACTCCTTGGGCAGCACGTCGGGCATGGCGGTGATGACCTGGCGGCGGAACTCATCGTCCGCAGGCGGCAGGCCCAGGGCGATGCGCCAGGAGCGGGCGAGCTGTTCGGCGCTCAGGGGGCGCTCGACCATGCCCGTAAACAACTCCGGCGCGGCATCTGAAGCGCCCAGGGCATACACGCGGCTGCGAACGATCTCCCTTACCACGCGGCGCGTGTCGTAGCGGTGTGATGCAAAATCCTGCGCCAGCCAGTCCAGCAGTTCGGGGTGGCTGGGGGTGTTGCGCTCGTTGATTTCGTCCGGCGGATTGACGATGCCGCGGCCGGTGAGGGCGGCCCACATGCGGTTTACAAAGGCACGTGCGAGCAAGGGATTGTCCTGTGTGGCAGCTTCAGCAAAGGCTTCGCGCCGGGAGTATTTGGGGACGCGCACAGGGGCCTTGGGGTCCTCGTAGAGGTCGGGATTGTCCTTTTCTTGTGTGTCGGATCCGGCATTGGGCCAGACTTCGGGCAGGGTGCGGCCGGTGAGGAGCGTGACCACCGCCGGCTGCGATTCCTTTTTCAGGTTCGTGAAATTCATGAAGCCGCCCACCGCGCTCTCCGCCACGGCGGTGCTGGCATCCACGTTTTTGCTGCGGTTGAAGGCGGAGACGAGACCCCAGTAGTGCGCCTGCTTGATCTCACGCGCCAGCGGGTGATCATGGCACTGGGCGCAGTCGATCTTGGTGCCATAGACCACAGGGGCGACGGCTTCGGCGATTTTTTGGAAGTCGTTTTTACGCTCAAAGAGGAACCAGGAGGCCCCTTTGCGATCCGGGGCATTTTCAGGCCGCGCGCAGAGCACGTCATAGACCACCTCGTTCCAGGGGCGGTTGTCCTTGAAGGCCTTTTCGAGAAAGGTCCACCAGCCGGAGCCTTTGCGCCGCCCGTCGGGATTTCCACGCGGGAGGCGGCCCATCAGAAAGGTGTCCCAAAGCTCGCGCATGCGCACCGCATACTCTGGGGAGGAAAGCAGCTTGTCGATCAAGGCATCTCGCTGCGGCGCAGCCAAAAAGGCCGCCAGCTCTGCCTGTGTGGGGATGCGACCTGCGAGATCCAGATACACGCGCCTGCACCATGCAGCCTCGCCCAGCGGAGCCGCAGGCTTCACGCCCGCGCGTGCCCAGCCCTCTGCGATCAGGGTATTGATCGCCTCCTCGCCCGAGGCGAACTGACGGGCCTGCTTCGGCTTTGGCGCTGCCGCCGCCACGGGTGCCGCAGGCAGCGCGGCGATCCATTCCTTTACCGCCGCACGATCCGCGTCCGAAAGCTGCTTTTTGGGCGGCATGTGCGTTTCCGCCCCCTTGTCCAGACTGGTGAAAAGCGCGCTCTGTTCCGGCTTTCCTGGCGTCACGACCGCACCTTCCTCACCACCTTTGAGGACCATCTCCGGGGTGTCCAGTTCCAGCCCGGCCTTCTGCTCCAGCACCCCGTGGCACTTCACGCAGTTCTCATCGAGGATGCGCCTTACTTTGCCAGACCACAGGGCCGGGGCATCCGCAGCGACGGCAGAGAGGGTGAAAAGCAAAAGCGAGGAGACAAAGACACGGCGTAGCATGCAAGGACAAGAAGGAGGGGGCGAGCAGAACTACACCACCCGGCCGAGTTTCTTGCGCCGAATTTCTTTCCTACCGGGTCTCCTTTAGCCCGCGTGCCTTGTCAACGAGCTGCAGAAACTCGCCACGATAGCCCAGCTTGTCCGTGCCTTTGCCATCCAAGGCGAGGCGGCGCACGGTTTCCCAGCTCAGGGAGCCCTTGTAGCTGGAGTCACGCAACAGCAGGCCAAAACCCGCCACGGCGGCGCTGAATTTGAACTCCTCGGTGCTAGCCGTGAGAGTTTTGCCTTCATCTTTGACGGGGGCTTCAATGAGCTTGCTCAGGTCGCTGTCAGGCTCCTTGTAGCGCAGCTTCACCGTCATCGTCTCACCGCTCTTCGCGGCTTCGGCGAGCTGCGCAGGTGAGATGGCCGGGGCCTGATACTTCAAGCTGTCCACGGAAGGGCGGCCCTCCGCACCGGCTGGCAGACTGGCTGGAACGACCTCATACAGCGCCACCACGCTGTGACCTGCGCCGATCTCCCCGGCGTCCTTGGTGTCGTCATTGAAATCCTCCTTGGCCAGCAGGCGGTTTTCATAACCGATGAGGCGGTAGCTGCGCACAGCGGCGGGGTTGAACTCGATCTGGATTTTCACATCCTTGGCGATGGTGTCCAGCGTGCCGCTCATCTGCTCCACCAGGACTTTGCGTGCCTCGCTCAGGCTGTCGATGTAGGCGTAGTTGCCGTTTCCTTTGTCCGCCAGGGTTTCCATGGTGCGGTCCTGCAGGTTGCCGCTGCCAAAGCCCAGCACGCTGAGAAAGACGCCCGTCTTCGCCTTGTGCTTGATGAGTTTTTCCAGCTCCTCCGGCGAGCTCACGCCGACATTGAAGTCGCCGTCTGTGCAGAGGATGACGCGGTTCACGCCGCCCTTGATGAAGCCCGCCACGGCCTGCTCATACGCCAGCTGGATGCCCGCACTGCCATGGGTGCTGCCACCTGCGCTCAGCCGGTCGATAGCCGCCAGGATCTCCGCCTTCTTCTCTCCGCTGGTCGGCGGCAAAACGACACCGCTGCTGCCGGCATACACCACCATCGTCACGCGGTCCCCTTCTCCGAGCTGCTCCGTGAGCATGCGCAGAGACTGCTGCACCAGCGGCAGCTTGGTGGGCTCGCTCATGGAGCCCGAGACATCCACCAGGAAGACGAGGTTGCTGGCCTTGCGGTTCTTGTCCATCTCACGGCCTTTGATGGCGATGCGTGCCAGCCGGTGCACCGGCTGCCAGGGGCATGGTGCCATTTCGATGCGCACACCGAAGGGTTCCTTGGCATCATGCGCGGGGCCTTCTTCGGCAGTGGGGAAATAGTTCACCAGTTCCTCAATGCGCACCGCATCCGGCGGTGGCAGCATGTTCTGGTTCAGGAAGCGCCGCACGTTCGCATACGACGCCGTGTCCACATCGATGGAGAGTGTGGACAGCGGCTCGCGCGCCACCTCCTTCATCTGGTTTTCGATGATGCGTGTGTAGCTTTCCCCCGTGCCCGGCTGGCTGCCCGGCACGGGCTTGCCCTCTTCAGGCTGCGCAATCTTCCCAAAGTAGAAGTAGAAGGCATCCGTCTTCACGTCTTTGCCCAGTGTGACATCACCCGTGGACGCCAACATCGGCGCTTTCTCTTCCCATGATTCGGTCACCTGGGCCAGCATTTTGGCCCGCTGATGATCATAAGCTGCCTTGAAATACCCCTGCCTCTTCTTCTCGGCGGTTTCCATCCCGCGACGAGCCGCCGCATTGTACGGGTCCGTGCGCAGCACATCTTGGTATTGCGCGATGGCTGCGTCGTAGTTTCCAGTCTCGGCCGCACCATTGGCCAGCACCAGCCCCGATTGCACCTTGGCCACGTCACCCGCCTGTGATCCAGCCATGGGAGCGCTCACATTGCCGCCCGCCGCTCCTGCCTGGGGATTCTGCACGCCCGCTGCGCTTGTGGTGAAGGTTGCGAAGTCTTGACGGGCCGTCGTCGCCCATCCGCCGACGATTCCCGCAGGTGGCGAAGCCGGTGCAGCAGCAGGCGCTGCGGTTGCCAGAGTAACGCCGTTATTATTGAATACCGCGCCCGCAGTGCGGCTCACGGGAGCAGGAGCGCCAAGCGAGACAACCGCAGCGCTATTCGGCATCGCCGCTCCATTGGAAACGCTCAGCGTACCGGCATTGATGGTGGTGCCGCCGGTGTAGGTGATGGCACCTGCCAGGACCAGCGCACCCGCGCCCGCTTTGGTCATTCCTCCTGATCCGGAAACCGTAGAGCCAAGCGTCTCGCCCTCCCTCGGGGAGGAAGCAGCAGTGTCCGCAAAGGTAAGCGCCACCGCCTTGGCAGGTGCCGGGCTCAAAGATCCACTCAACATCGTGCCACTGCCAGCACTCACCGTGACACCGCCAGTGCTCGTCGCATACCCGCTGTAGCTTGCTGCACCATTCAGATCCAGCGTGGCGAAATGGTCTGCGTTCATGCGAGAGGCAGGGGCCACACTCCCCACCGTCAGCGAGTTCTTCCCCGCCACATCATAGGCCGGAGCCGGCGCTGCGCTGCTAACGCCCGATGCCGCCGCCAAGGTCAAAGTTCCACTTTGGGCGCTGACCGCCGGGGCCGACAGCAGCGTCCTGTTTCCATTGGCGATCAAAGCCCCCGCATCCGCAAGCATGCCAGCCCGCGCGGCAGGCTCAGCAGATGCATTCGCCAAGGCTGCAGCCGAAGACCCGTCAAAGGTGAAGGAAGTTCTGTTGGGGACAACGATCGTGCCTGCAAAGTAAAGCCCACCCGTCACCTCAGTCGCAGCCATGATCCCCGACTTGACCGTGACCACCGGGAGCCCCGTCAGATCCAGAGGCTTCGGATTGCCAGAGGAATTCAGCACCCCACCCTTCACCACCACACTACCCGAGCCCAGCACGGTGCTCGCTTCGCTGGAGGACTTGCTCAACGCAGGCACATTAAAAACCGCCGCCTGCAGGTCACTCACCCAGGAGGCATCCGTGAGCTGCGAGTTTGTGGCGGTGGCGAAAGAGATCACACCCGGTGATTTCTGATTTGTATAAAGATCCAACGGCACATGCCTATAAAACACTGAACCAATGCTTCGGGGCATGAAGACATCGCTCCCAAGAAAAATCGAGCCCAAGCCACGATAATCAGGCATCAGGGGTTGATTCAAAAAGGCACTCATCATGAAAGGACTTCCCACCTCAATGGTGATGCCGCCGGTGCTTGCATTGGCAGCAGTCAACATTAGCCATGCTTCGCCGATGTTGTTGAACCATGCTTTGTGCAGATAGAGATTCCCAAAAGCCAGGCTTGGCTGATACTCCGCGAGCGATGCATACAGTTCGGCTTCACCTTCCGTGGCAATCAGTTCCAGCGGAGCTGTTCTCATCCATGCGTATCCACTCGCATGCGCTAACGGCTGCCCCCCCGGCAGGAGGCCACTGACAAACCCCAGCATGCTGGAACGAACCCCATGATAGGTGCTGGTCCAGGATGCTGAACTGAGCGTGCTATATGAGTTCCCTAAATTGGCGTAGCTCAAAGAGGATGCACTGCGAACGAACAGCCCCCCGTCAAACGGCGGGTAACCTCTGTCACCAACCTTTAAGCTCAGGTTCGCAGCTTTCCGCCCCTGAGTCTGCTTCAGCAGATCCTTTGCGTCTGGAACCATCTTCAATTTTCCGCCCGTTGAGCCAGAAACCACGCCACCCACCGTGAATGCAGTACCGCCATTCACGGTCAGACTGCCCGCATCCAGCGGCATGCCGCTGCTGCCACCAGCAAGCTGAACACTGCCATTCGCGCTCCCCAGCACAGCGCCCGCCAAGGCAGGCTCCACTTTCTGAGTCGTCACGCCCGTTCCCGCCACCACAATCTCAGGCATCTTCAAGCCTCCTCCAAAGTTCAGGCCATACGCATTCTCATCCTGCACACGCTTCAGCCGCTCCACATCGGCGGGGCTCAGCGCACGCTGATCTTTGTTCACGGCCAGTGCATTCACCGTGGCAGCAGGTTCGGATTTCGGCATGGGCGAAAGCGGTTTCGCCGCAGGCTGCTCCGCCACGATCACGGGCGCCGCTGGCGTGGCCGCCAGCAGCCGTGCCTCAGGCCCCTGCCCTGCTTTCTTCTTTGACTCCGGCTTCGGCGCGAGCTGCACCTTCACGGCCGGCTTCTCCGCCACGACGGCGACAGCACGCGTTTCGCTTTTTCTGGAGGAATAGGCCTGCCACGTCCAAAACCCGCCCAGCACCGCGCAGGCGGCCACGGCCAGCCGCACGATGGAGACCATGTTCCAGCGTGTCTCCCCCTTGCGAGGTGGGCGCAGTGCGGGCGCGCCGCGCTCCGGCCGTGGTGCAGGCGTGACGCCTGCTGCGGGCGGTTGGGACGCGTGCTCGACGAGCCGCTGGCGCTGCTTGTCTGTCAGGGCCAGAGAGTCGTCGCGCAGTTCGCTCAGCAGGAAGTCGCAGAAAGCTTTCGTTTCATCCGCCTTTGCTTTGTCCTGCGGATTTTCCAGCAGCGCCGCCTCCAGCTGCTGGCGTTCTTCGGCGCTGGCTTCATCCAGCGCCCAGGCGGTGATTTTTTCCGGTTTCATGGTCTGAAAATGGGGTGGGTTTTTAGGCGATGGCGTGTTTCAGTTTGACCGCCTGCACGGGCTGGTCATGGGCCTGCCATTTGGTCTTCAGCGCGGCCACGCCGTGGTGGATGAGGTAGCCCACGTTGCCGATGCTGGTCTGCATGGCGGCGCTGATCTGCTGGTAGTCCAGCCCGGCGATGAACTTGAGCCGCACGGCCTCCCTCTGGCGCACGGGGAGAGTTTCGATGAGCTCGCGCAGCGCGGTGGCTGTCTCGCGCTGCTCCATGGCGTCATTCGGCGCGGGATCGGCGGAGGTTTCGAGGTCGAGAGTTTCGGTTTCCATAACGACGAGGCGTTGATGTTTGCGTTGATGGTCCAGGGCACGGTTGCGGCAGACGGTGAAAAGCCATGGGGCCAGCCGCTCGTGGTCGAGGGTGGCGAGGTGCTGGCTGAGCTTCACAAACACGTCCTGCACGATGTCCCGCGCGTCCTCCAGATCCCCCGTGTAACCATGCGCATAGCGGATGAGGGGCCGCTCGTAGCGCTGCAGAGTTTCGAGGAAGAGATCGTGCGAATCGCTCATGTGGGTGTGTTCGGCGGGCATCACGGCAGAGTCTCCCGTATCTTGGGAGAAATTTTTGCGAATGGCGAGAATGATCGTAGGAAGCCTGCGCAGGGCTCAAAAACAAGACGCACAGGCCCCACGGGACCGCTGGGTCCTGCAAGGACTGTGAGACAGGGGAGCGCTGCCTTTCCTCGCCGCATTCACGCACGCACGAACGTGCCAGCGGTAGCTGGGGCAATCGTGTGCGTGTCGGGCGTTTTCTCGGCGGGCAGGATGGCCCGCACTACTTCACCTTTGCGGCGATCTCGCGGAAAGCTTTGGAGGAGGCGGACTTTGCTGGGTCCTCGAGGGCGATGGGGTGGCCTTCGTCTCCGCATTCGCGCACGTGCATCTCGATGGGGATCTGCCCGAGGAGCGGCACGCCGAGGCGCTTGGCCTCGTGCTCACCGCCGCCTTTGCCAAAGATGTGGTACACCTGGCCGTCGCTGGGGCAGAGGAAGTAGCTCATGTTTTCGATGATGCCCATGATCGGCACATTCACCTTCTGGAACATGCCGACGGCCTTGCGGGCGTCGATGAGAGCCACCTCCTGAGGGGTGGTGACGATGACTGCGCCATCCAGCGAGACGGTCTGCACGATGGTGAGCTGAATGTCTCCGGTGCCCGGTGGCAGGTCCAGCACGAGCACGTCGAGGTTGTCCCAAGCCACCTGCCGCAGGAACTGCTGCGTGTAGCGTGTGGCGATGGGGCCGCGCACGATGACGGGCGAGTTGTCGTCCAGCAGGAAGCCCATGGAGATGAGTTGCACGCCGTATTTCTCAATGGGGACGATCTGCTGCTCGTCATTCTGGTAGGGGCGCTCGTCGGTGCCAAACATGTGGGCGATGCTGGGGCCGTAGAGGTCGCAGTCGCAGAGGCCCACGCGCAGGCCGCTCTGGGCGAGGGCGATGGCGAGATTGGAGGCGACGGTGCTCTTGCCGACGCCGCCTTTGCCGGAGGCGACGGCGATGATCTTTTTCACGCCGGGGATGCTGGATTTGCCCAGCTTGTCGGAAGCGGTGGCGCCTGCGCCGGGCGGGTCCTTGATGTCGAAGTTGAGCTTGACCTCGCCGATGCCGGCCACCTTGCCGAGCGCCTCCGTGGCCTGCTCATGGATGAGGCGCGGGATATTGGGGTCTCGTGTGGCCACGGAGATGTCAATGGTCACATTTTTGCCCTCGATCTGGATGCCTTTCACCAGGCCAAAAGAGATGATGTCGCGGCTGAAGCCGGGGTAGCGGACGTTGCCAAGGGCGGTGCGGATGTCTTGTTCGGTGGGCATGGTCGGTTTTGAGATACGCCTCACGTAGCGCGAAAAGTGAAAAGGGATAAGCGAAAAGTAAAAAGTGTCCGGAGGAGCCCCCCAAAATCCATTCCCCCTCCCCTTCCACCACCACCTTCCGGCTTGCGCCCTTTTCACTTTTGACTCGCTTCGCCCGGCTCACTTACCCCTCTTCACCTCCACAAAAAAACGCCGCCTGTTTCCAGGCGGCGTTCGTGGATAGTTCAGAACTCTGAAACCGATCAGGGCTTCGGCACTTCGGAGATCGTCTTGAGCACGCGGGAGGCGATCTGGTAAGGATTGCCCTGGCTGTTTGGACGGCGGTCTTCCAGGTAGCCCTTCCAGCCGTTTTTCTTGAAGCTGTGCGGGACGCGGATGGACGCGCCACGGTCAGCGATGCCCCAGGAGAACTGGTCGATGGACTGAGTCTCATGCAGACCGGTCAGGCGCATGTGATTGTCGGGGCCATAAACAGCGATGTGCTCTGCGCAGTTCTTCTCAAACTGGGCCATGAGGGCGAGGAAGTAGGGCTCACCGCCGACTTCGCGCATGTACTTGGTGGAGAAGTTGCAGTGCATGCCGGAGCCGTTCCAGTCTGTGGGCCCGAGGGGCTTGCAGTGGTACTCGACCTGAACGCAGTATTTTTCGCAAAGACGCTCCAGGATGTAGCGGGCGACCCAGATTTCGTCAGCGGCTTTCTTGGAGCCTTTGCCGAAGATCTGGAACTCCCACTGACCCTTTGCCACTTCGGCGTTGATGCCTTCGTGGTTGATGCCAGCGTCAAGGCAGATGTCGAGGTGCTCTTCGACGATCTGACGGGCGATGTCGCCCACGTTGTTGTAGCCCACGCCCGTGTAGTAGGGGCCCTGCGGGGATGGATAGCCGTGCTCTGGGAAACCGAGAGGGCGGCCGTCCTGATAGAGGAAGTACTCCTGCTCAAAGCCAAACCAGGTGTCGGAATCGTCAAGGATGGTGGCACGATCATTGGAATCATGGGGAGTGCCATCAGCGTTGTAAACTTCGCACATGACGAGAGCACCGTTCTTGCGGGTGCTGTCAGGATACACAGCCACGGGCTTCAACACGCAGTCAGAGCTGCCACCAGGCGCCTGACGGGTTGAGGAGCCGTCAAAGCCCCAGTCTGGCAGCTCTTCCAGCTTTGGAAAGCTGGCGAACTCCTTGATCTGAGTTTTGCCACGGATGTTGCGGACGGGCTGATAACCGTCCAGCCAGAGGTATTCGAGTTTGTATTTGGCCATGGTTGAATGAGTGGATTGAGTCTTGCTCCAGCCTTCGGAAACGTTTCCAATGGCAGCAGCATCTTGGCTAAGTGAGCATGTTCTGTGCCACGCGCGAGATGTTTTTTGACATTTTTTACCTTCCGGCAAAGGCTTAGAAGTGCCTGAAGATCAGGATGAGCTTAGCACTGCCCGGCGGCCTTATTTCAGGCAGCACCGCGCCCGCCAATGCGGCCCTGTGTCAGACACATCTTGCGCTTGCAGCTGAGAGGCAGGATGATGCGGCCTTCCAAAAAAGCCATGAGAGAAGCCAAGAACACCGCCCGCGCCATTGTGCACATAGGCTATGACGGCAAGGTGTACAAGCAGTTCAAGGGACACCATGCCCGTGAGCGCTTTGAGAACGAGGTCCGTGTGCTCAAGCTGCTCGAAGAACGCGGCTGCAACTACGTGCCCCGCCTGCTGGAGTCCGACCCCGAGGAGCTCAAAATCGTCACGACCAACTGCGGCTCCATCGTCACCCACATCAGCGAAAAGCGCATCAAGGAGCTCTTTGGAGAGCTGGAGCGCGACTACGGCGTGCGCCATGAGGACGCCTTCGCACGCAACATCACCTACCGTGCTTCTGACGGCAGGTTTTGCCTGATCGATTTCGAGCTCGCAACCATCCTAGACGAGCCCCCGAAGCCTGCCGCATGAGCGACCCAGCCCTGAACCAACCAACCCCAAGCCAGCTGCGCTGGTCCGGCATGACGCACCCCGGCCGTGTGCGTCAAAACAACGAGGACACCTTCCTGTGCCTGAACTTTGACGCCCATGAGGTGCGCTATCTCGGCAAAGTGGGCGAGTCGGGCCTGGACCGTGGCGACTTCGTCTTTGCCGTGAGCGACGGCATGGGCGGCGCGAAGTCCGGCGAGTTTGCGAGCAAGATCGCGGCGGAAAAGATCACCCAGCTGCTGCCGCGCAGCTTCAAGCAGTCCGCGCAGCACATCTCCATCGGCCATGGAGACGTGCTGCAGGAACTGGTGAGCCGCATCCACGCCGAGCTGCTCAAGCTGGGGCGATACTATGAGGAATGCCGTGGCATGGGGGCGACTCTGAGCCTGGGGTGGTTCACCCCGGGGTGGCTGCACTTTGCCCACGTGGGCGACAGCCGCATCTATTACCTGCCCAAGGACGGGCCGATGAAGCAGCTGACGCATGATCACAGCTACGTGGGCTGGCTCCGCCGCAAAGGTGAGCTCAATGAACGCCAGGCACGCACGCACCCGAGGAGAAGCATCCTCATGCAGGTGCTGGGCGCAGGCCGCCAGTTCATCGATCCGCAGATCGGCTCGGTGAGCTGTGAAAGCGGCGACCGGTTTCTGTTTTGCACCGACGGTGTCATCGACGGCATCTGGGACCACCGCCTGGCGGATATGCTGGCCAAAGACGACGCCAAAGCCATCGTGGAATACGCCGTGGCGGAGTCCGGCAAGGACAATGCCAGCGCGGTCGTCGTGGAGATACTCTGAGCACTCCCACCACCGGACAGCCAGAGGGCTGCGTGGAGCACAACATCCGCCCACGCATGCCCAAGCAGAGCGGAGCAGGCCACTCACAGTGCGGCATGGTTCATCACCAACCATGAAACATCACGAACCCCTCTCCCGCATCATGTCCCGCAGTGTTGTCACCGCACACCATGGCGACCCCATTTCCAAAGTGCGGGCGCTTTTCCGCACGCACGGTGTGCATCACATCCCGGTCGTGAATGCCGACCAGCTCATCGGCATCGTCTCTTGGAGCGACATCCTGCGAGTCAGCTTTGGCGACGCCTTTCAGACTGACGAGCGCGCCGTTGACGCGACACTGGACCACACCCTGACGCTGGAGCAGGTGATGCAGAAGAATCCTGTCACGCTCACCGAAACCAGCAGCGTGCGCGAAGCGGCAGAGATCCTCGCGGGCGGCACCTTCCACGCCCTGCCCATCGTGTCCGGCACGAAGCTCGTCGGCATCGTGACCACGACTGACCTGCTCAAGTACCTGCTGGACCAGTTTTAGGCCGGAAACGTCGGAGCAGGAATGCGCCCCGGATTTTTTTGAGAGTCCGCGCTGTGAGGCAGGTGCATTCCTCTTTGCCCAGCGCCAAATGCTGAGATAGGCTGCCTCACCGCATGCCCAAAACCCGGAGCCTTTTTTTCGCCACAGCCCTTCTCGCCCTCCCCGCCGCCATGCCCGCAGCAGGGCTGGAGGAGGCGGCAGAGTTTGTCACGGCGCGACAGGCACTCTCAGACGGGCTCCCAGGCGTGGCCGCCGTCAAGGCGGAGCGCCTGCTAAAGAACAAAGGCTGGACGCGAGTCGAGACGCGCACTCTGGCCACATTTGCGGCCGAAGCGTGGACGCGCGCAGGCGAGGGCGGACGCATCCTCACCCTGGCAGACGCCTACGATCTGGATGACGAGCCCTTCTGGCGCGGCCAGGCTCTGGCACTCACCGGAGACCTCAACGGGGCGCGCCAGGTGCTCACGGAGGAAAGCACGGCCCCCCGGCACCCGCGTGCGCCTTTGCTGCTCGCACAGATCCTGGCCACGCTGGGAGAAAACGCAGCCGCGCGGGATGCCCTGGACCCGCTGCTGACCAGCACGGACCCCGCGTTGCAGAACCATGCACGGCTTTTGCAGAGCGAGATCGCCATCAATGAAGGGAAAACCGCCAGCGTGCTGCCAGCCACGGCGGGAAAGGACGACGCCCCCACACGCTACCTGCGTGCACGAGCCCTGCTGAAAAGCGGGCAGCTCGCAGACGCAAAAGAGATGCTGCAGTCCCTGCTGGCCACCCCAAAGGGAGGGGAGCGCCTGCACCAGGCCGCGCAGCTGCTGCAGGTGGAGGCCCTGCTGCTGCAGCGCCAGGCCATCGAAGCGCAGGAGCAGCTCACCAAATTCCTCGATGCCACGCCAGACAGCCCACTGTGGACCGAGGCCTTTGACCTGCTCAACCGAGCGCACCAGGAAATCCCTGCCAGCAGCACCATTCCGGAAGGCATCCTGCGCTGGGTCTCCGTCGGAAACACCGCCCAGCAGCAGCCCGACCCCTCCCCTGTGCTGGCCGAAGCCACGGCGGAATTTCGCGGCCATGCCATCTACCTGACCGCCCAGTGGCTGGCGCTGCAAAAGCGCGATGACGAGGCCGTGAGCCTGCTGGAGGCGCTCATCCAGCTGCAACCCCGCCACCCGCGCATCAGCGATGCCATGAAGCTCGCGATGGAGATCTACTCCAGCCGCCACAGCGACGAGCGCGTCCGGACGCTCGCAGACGCCTGGCACAAGGAGTTTCACACCGCCTCCGTGCCGGTGGATTTCGCGATGGGCGCCCTGCTCTACCGGAGCGGCCAGCCCGGCGATGCGCTGAAGCTTTTTCAAAATGCTGCCAACGTCGCCACCACACTGACCGAGCGCCGACGTGCGCTTTTCAATGCCGCCGTGGCCGCCATCTCTGCTAGCGACTTCACGTTGTACCAGAGCCTGCTCGGGCAGCTGGAGCAGATCTCGAATGCTGCCACAGGCCCGGCAGGCGCAGACGCGGCCGCCATGCTGGAGCTGGAAAAAGCACTGTTCCTTGCCGCCCAGCGCAAGCCGGAGGCCGAGGCTGCCCTGCGCAGCTTCATTCGCAGCCACCCCAAGCACCCACGCTTTGCAGACGCCTGCATCGCCCTTGCAGAATGGTGCCTGCTCGCCTCTCCGCCACGCATCGGGGACGCCCTCAAGGCGCTGGACAGCGCCACCGCCGCCCCGGGCGAGCTCCCGCCTCAGCAGCAGCAGCGAGTCCTCTACACCCGCCTGTGGCTGAGCGACGCCGCCGGTGATCTCAAGACCCTCATCACCCAAGGGGCCGAATTCATCAAGCTCTGGCCACAAAGCTCGCTTATCCCCGAAGTCCGCATGAAGATCGCCGGGGCGTACTACCGCCTCGAAGACTTTGCCAATGCACGCACCGAATTCGAGATCATCGCGCGCGATTACCCCGACACCGAGCTGGCAGACACCGCGCTGTACTTTGCCGCCATGTCGGCGACCTCGGTCATGAGTGATGACGGCCGTGAGCGAGCCATCGAAATCTGGGAGGAACTGGCCTTGAAAAACGGCCCGCTCGCCATCGCCTCACGGCGGCAGCAGGCCCTCTCAGAACGCCTGCATGGAAACCATGCCGCCGCGCTGGCCGTACTGGACAAAGTCCTGGCCATGAAAGGCCTGCCGGCTGAGCAGCGGCTGATGACGCTGTGTGAAAAATCCGAGCTCCTGCTCCTGCTCGGCAAAACAGACCCCGCCCAGCTCGATGCCGCAGCAGACCTCCTGGACGCCATGCTCAGCGACGCCTCCCTGCCCTTCATGTGGAAAGCCCGTGCGGGCTTCACCCTGGCCACGGTGCACCACGATGCCAAACGCGACACGGAAGCCCTGGAAGCGTGCTACAACGTCCTAAGGGCAGCGGACATGACCCCGCCCGCCAGCCCGGCTGACTACGGCTGGTTTTCCAAAGCGGGTTTTTTTGGCATTGACCTGCTGGAAGCCTCACGCCAGTGGGAGGCCGCTGCGCGTCTGGCTGAGCAGATCGCCAAACGTCCCGGAGACCGCGCCAGTGAGGCGCGCGACCGTGCCACCAAGATACGGCTCGAACACTTCCTCTGGGAAGGCCCCGCACCCAAGCCGCCGGTGATCCTCAAGCCGGATGAAACACCGGCGGAAAAACCCGACGCCGACAAAACCCCGGCCAAAGGCACCAAGAAAAAGGCCAAGTAGAGGGCCGCGTGCGATCCGCTGGAACAGCACCTGGCGGAGCTGCGCCGGCATGTTACGCCCAGGCTTTCAAAACCGGGGATGCGCACCCCAAAAAAAACAAGGGGCCTGTGAGCCCCTTGTCTGCGAGTGGTGCTGAGCAGGCGCTCTGGATCAAATGGCGACGCAGTGCACTTTGCTGATGCCCTGGATCTTTTCGAGCTCGGCGATGACTTCGGCGCCGGGGGTGGAGTCGAGCGTGAGCAGTGTCAGGGCCTTGCCAGACTCCTTGTCGCGGCTGAGGCTCATGTCGGCAATGTTGACCTGATTCTTGCCGAGGGTGGTGCTGTACGCGGCGATCATGCCGGGGCGGTCGATGTTCTCGATGAAGAGCAGCGTGCCTTCCGGACGGGCCTCGATGCGGTGGCTGTTGACGCGCACGATGCGGGGCTCGCCTGCAAAGAAGGTGCCTGCGATGCTGGCGGCATCACCGCTGTCGTTTTTGGCGACAACTTCGATGAGGTCGGTGAATTCGCTCGGCTCGGTGAGGCGGCTTTCGGTGAAGCGGATGCCAAGGTTTTCAGCGACGCCGTTGGCGTTGATGTAGTTCACCTGCTCGGCACCGACGGCGCGCTCGAGGAAGCCCTTGAGCACGGCGCGGGAGATGAGGGTGGTGTCGCCGCTGCCGACCTTGCCGCTGTAGTTGATACGGACGACGTTGGCACGTGCCGGGGCAAACTGGGAGACGAGGCGGCCGAGGAGCTCGCCAAACTTGAGGAAGGGGCCGATCTCGGCGAGCACCTTGGGGTCGACGTTGGGCATGTTCACCGCGTTGACGACGGTACCCTGGAGGAGGTGGGCCTTGATGACTTCGGCGATTTCGATGCCGACGTTTTCCTGGGCCTCTTCGGTGGAGGCACCGAGGTGGGGGGTGAAGACGGTGTTCGGGGCGCTGAGCAGCGGGTAGTCGGCGGGCGGGGGCTCGACTTCAAAGACGTCGAGCGCGGCACCGGCGATGGTGCCGTCTGTGAGGGCCTGGGCGAGAGCGGCGTCGTCGATGAGACCGCCGCGGGCGCAGTTGATGATGCGGCAGGTCTTCTTGAGGGTGCCGAGACGCTTGGCGTTGATCATGTGCTTCGTGTCAGGCGTCAGCGGCATGTGCATGGTGATGTAGTCCGCCTGCACGATGGCGGCATCGAGGTCCTCGCAGAGGGTGACGCCGAGGCTTTCAGCGCGGTTCTTGGAGAGATAGGGGTCGTAGGCGATGACGGTCATGCCGAAGGCCTTGGCGCGCTTGGCGAACTCCGCACCGATGCGGCCCATGCCGAGCACGACGAGGGTTTTGCCATAGACTTCGGTGCCCTTGAACTTGGCGCGGTCCCACTTGCCGCCGACGATGGTGGCGTGTGCCTGGGGGGTCTTGCGGGAAAGGGCCATCATGAGGGTGAAGGCCTGCTCCGCGGTGGAGATGGTGTTGCCGCCGGGGGTGTTCATCACCACGACGCCGCGCTTGGAGGCGACGGGGACGTCGATGTTGTCCACGCCGACGCCGGCGCGGCCCACGACTTTGAGATTGGGGGCGGCTTCAAGCACCTTGGCGGTCACCTTGGCACCGCTGCGAACGATGATGGCGTGGGCATTGCGCGAGGCCTCGATCATCGCGTCTTCGGCCTTGAGATTCATGTTCACCTCGACGGAGAAGGACGGCTCCGCCTTGAGCAGGTCGATGCCCTTGCTCGAAATGGGGTCGTTATTGCCGGCGATGAGGATGTTGAACTTGGACATGGGTTGGATTGGGGGGAAAAGGGGGCGCAGAGTAGCCACCTTTGCCCCGCACTCAAGGAGCAATGCGTGCTGGACAGAAGACGGGAGGCGCATGCATATAGGAGATATGTTTGCAGAAATCCTGCCTGCCCATGCCGCTCTGACCATGACCGGCCCCATGGCCCCCGAGGCGCTGACGGCCTAAAATTCACCCTTCCCCTCCGAGCCCGGGATGTCCCGGCAATTTTTCCCCCACCATCTGCGTTCTATCCGCCCGCATGAAACTCACCCTCGCACTTTTCACCCTCTGCACTGTTTCCGCTTTTTCCGCCACGGACTGGTCACGCTTTCGCGGCCCGAACGGCTCCGGTGTGGCTGAAACCACCGGCCTGCCTGCCGTGGTGGACGACAGCACCACCCTCTGGAAAGTGCCCGCCGGAAAGGGATGGTCCTCCCCGGTGCTGTGGCAGGACATGGTGATCTTCACGGCTGAAACCGGCGCCACAAAGCGGGCGGTGATCGCGCTGTCCGCCAAGGACGGCAAGGAGCTGTGGAGGCACGAGGAGGAATTCGTCCCGCACCCCATCCACAAAACGTACAACACCTATGCCAGCAGCTCCGCCTTTGCAGACGCCGAGC
Source organism: Prosthecobacter fluviatilis (assembly GCF_042655725.1). Classification (GTDB taxonomy): domain Bacteria; phylum Verrucomicrobiota; class Verrucomicrobiia; order Verrucomicrobiales; family Verrucomicrobiaceae; genus Prosthecobacter; species Prosthecobacter fluviatilis. The sequence goes on along the minus strand of NZ_JBHSMQ010000007.1, from coordinate 202,968 downwards.
GCATCTACATCAACTGGAGCAGCGGCACCAACATCCAGGCCCTGGCGCTGGACCACACAGGCAAGCTGGTGTGGCGCAACGACCATGTGGCCGACTACATCCACGAGCACGGCACCGGCATCTCGCCTGTCGTTGTGGACGGGCTCATGATCGTGCGCAGCGAATTTGACTGGCAGCGCGACGGCAAAGTGTACACCGAAGATCCTGAACAGCAGAAGTGGAAGAGCTGCATCGTGGCGCTGGACGCCAAGACGGGCAAGCAGGCCTGGAAGCTCGACATCCCCAACTGCCTCAACACTTTCTCCACCCCGGTGGTGCATGAACTGAAAGACGGGAGCAAGGAGCTGATCTGCGCCGACAATGGCAGCGGTGTGATGGGAATCGCGCTCAAGACCGGCAAGATCAACTGGCAGCACAATCCGGGCTACAAGCAGCGCAGCCTGGGCTCCGGGGTGCTGAGTGATGAATTCTACTTCTGCACCTTCGGCACGGGCGGCGGTGTGAAAGAGATCGCGGCTCTGGATCTCAAGAGCGGCAAGCCCACGCCGGTGGCCTTCGACATCCCCAAAGGGCTGCCCTACGTACCCTCCCCCCTCGTGATTGGCGACAAGATGTACCTCCTCGGCGATGGCGGCATCATGCGCTGCGTGGAGTTTAAGACCGGAAAAGTGATCTATGAGGAGCGCGTGGAAGGAAGCCAGGGCAGCGCCAAGTTTTTCAGCAGCCCGGTGGCAGGCGATGGCAAAATTTTCTGCGCCAGCCAGCAGGGGGACCTGATCGTGATCAAAGCGGGGCCAAAGTTTGAAAAAATCGCGGCAAGCAAGCTGGACGGCCCGGTGAACTCGGTGCCTGCCATCGGCGACAAGCGCCTTTTTGTGAGAACGGCGAATTCGCTGTACTGCATCGGAGCCAAGGGGCAGCCAGTGCCCTGAGGACTCTCTTTTTGGCGTGTCAAAGGGGCTTGGGGCCCCCTCCATCGATCCGGCTCATGCCAGCCATGAGGAAAATCTCCTTTGCCAAGACGGAGGGGGCGGCTATGTCTGCGGCCCCAAAATATGAGCAAAAAAAGTGATTTCGGACTGATCGGCCTCGCAGTGATGGGCCAGAACCTTGTTCTCAACGTGGAGAGCCGCGGCTTCCAGGTGAGCGTCTTTAACCGCACCACGAGCGTGACGGATGAATTCGTGGCCAAGCACCCCGGCAAGGCCCTGGTGGGCTGCCACACGCTGGAAGACTTCGTGCAGAGCCTGGCCACGCCGCGCAAGATTCACATCATGGTGAAATCCACTGCGGTGAAGGACAGCGACCGTGACGCCGTGGACGCGGTGATCGAGCAGCTCATTCCGCTGCTGGACAAGGACGACATCGTGATCGACGGCGGCAACAGCTTCTACCAGACGACGGAGCGCCGTGACGCCTACCTCGCCGGCAAGGGACTGCGCTTCATCGGCGCGGGTGTTTCCGGTGGTGAAGAAGGCGCCCGCAAAGGCCCCTCCATCATGCCCGGCGGCCCTGCCAGCACCTGGGAGGTGATGAAGCCGATCTTTGAAAGCATCGCCGCAAAAGTGGACGGCGAGCCCTGCGTCATCCACATCGGCCCCGGCGGTGCGGGCCACTACGTGAAGATGATCCACAACGGCATCGAGTACGGCGACATGCAGCTCATCTGCGAAGCCTACAACATCTTCAAGAACGCGGGATTCACCACCGACGAGATGGCTGCCATCTTCAATGAGTGGAACGAAGGCGACCTGCTGAGCTATCTCATCCAGATCTCCGGCAAAGCGCTGGAGCAGAAGGATCCTGAGACCGGCAAGCCCATCGTGGAACTGATTGTGGACAAGGCCGGCCAGAAAGGCACGGGCCAGTGGACGCTGCTCAACGCCGCTGAAAACGCCGTGGTGATCAGCACCATCAATGCTGCTGTGGAGGCGCGCATTCTTTCCAGCCAGAAGAAGCAGCGCGTGGCTGCCAGCACGCAGCTCACCGGCCCGACGGTGAACATCACCACGGACAAGAAGGAGCTCGTCAAAAAGGTGCACGATGCCCTCTACGCCTCCAAAATCATCTCCTACGCGCAGGGTCTGGACCTCATCAAGACCATGGGCGAGAAGAAGCAGTGGGGCCTCGACCTGGGTCGCATCGCCGCCATCTGGCGCGGGGGCTGCATCATCCGCGCGAAGTTCCTCAACCGCATCACGGACGCCTACCGCACCAATTCCAACCTGGCCAACCTCATGCTCGACCCGTTCTTTAAGGACGTGCTGAGCAAGACCCAGCAGAACTGGCGCGAAGTGGTGAGCATCGCGACGCTGAACGGCATCCCCGTCCCCGCCTTCTCCGCCTCCCTCGGCTACTACGACAGCTACCGCGCCGCCCGCCTGCCAGCGAACCTGCTGCAGGCCCAGCGTGACTTCTTCGGTGCTCATACCTATGAGCGCACGGACAAGCCTGAAGGCCAGATGTTCCATACGGAATGGCCTGAGGTGATCGGCTAAAGTTGTAAATCCAAATATCTCGCATTGCGCTATGAGCAGCATCTCTTGTCCAGAATGCACACAGCCAATGCGAGATGATATGGAAAGATGTCCGCACTGCTATCGCCCTTGTCTTTATCCAAACGTCACTGCAACGCGACGCCAGGAAGAAGTTGAAGCATTAAACAGACGATATGACGAAGCTATAGCGCTAGCTGTGGCTGACGGCTGTGAGCCAATGCTTCGCGATTTTGAGAAAGCCGTTAGTAGCAGTGAGGCTGTGATTTGTCGTTCATTTGGTGAGTTACAGCGGTTGTCCTACTCGGAAGATGAGATCTACGCCACCTTCTACCAGCGAGTGGATGCTGGGTTACGGCTCGCCGGAGGAGACGCATATGACACTCTTCGTTCCATGGCCGACACGGCCTTGTTTGGGGAACAAAACAAGCGTCACGTCCGCTTTGCATCTCTGACTTTAAATGGCCGAGGCATGCCGCACTACGGCGACTGCTCCCTGCTTTTGCGCGAAGAGATGATTGCCCATAGAACATCTGTTTTAGAAGAAAACTCAGTTATGTTTATGCATCGGCACAATATCGGCGCAGGAAACGACTATAAAATTCCATCCGGGTATCGTGCAACTTGGCTTGAACGTGGTCGCCTCGCTGTTGCAAAAACGCGACATCCCAAAACGCTACATCCCAGCACTTTTCCAACGGACTTGCAGCGATCTGGAGCTGACGAAAGGAAAGATGTATTCATTGAGGCCCACGTTTGGGGCTCCCTAACGATCCGATCAATCCAACAGGTGAGGGTCACCGCTTGGCGGGGAGCTCCTCCGTCTCAAGCCGAATTGGAAGTTGTGGAACAGAAACTCAATCAGTATGGTGTCATATTTGAAGCACCAAGAGTCCCATGAAAGCCGTGATGTCAGCCCTCCGTGGTGAGGCCGTGAGAATCGAAGATACTGGTCCAGTGTCTCTGATCACACTTGCTGGTGATTCATCGGTGGATTTGGATCGGGCAGCCATGTTGGCCGATGCTGATGATCTTGTCTGCATTGAAGAGTCGTCTGCGCAAGAAATTCAGAATCGATTAGCGACAGACATGGCAGCAGAGCGGGTATTCACCTTATTTTTGCCACTTTTCGACGCGAGTCTCACGCGCTCTTGTCGTATGTCCATTGCGGAAGAGATTGAAGAAGCTCTCGAAATTCGTCAGGACTCCATCCAAGTTGCGAAAAACCGGTTCTATTCATCCCCCTTTCCGTTTTCACAACGCCTTGAGGAAGCACTTTCGATTGCTTCGGAAGCCAAGACAGTTGCTCTAACAAGCTTTCTTCGAGTTCTCAGCCGGTGCCAACCTTTGATAGCTGAAGTGGCTGAAGCGTGGTCGTCGGTACCGTTATCGGCTTTTCCATCTGGCCTAGATCCTGAAGCCGCACGTAGCACACTAATTCAAGCAGGCTCTTTTGCCCGTTTAGTGGAGCATAGGGCCAATCATTGGTCGTTAGGCTTTTTTTTGAGCGTTGAAAAGGGAAGGCATCCCATTTGTGGAATGCCTATGCTCGACACATGGTTCTCCAAATGGACTTTGCAGCTTTACTTCAAGGACCAAGCTACCAGAATTACGCCAGAGGCACTGGACGCTTATAGGAAGGAGTTGGATGGCTGGAAGGACTCGATAATGGAACTAGCGCGCACTCGTCCTGAGGGTGCGCGTCAAGCAGCGCTGTTGCTGAAAAAACAACAACTTGATCGGGGTCATCCAAGATTTGCCGCCATGTCCTTGTGCGATCTTGCAATTCGCTCGAAGGCTCGTGGAATGCATCAAATGCAGTTGATTTTCGCCGAACTTGCCGTTCGCGCCAATCCACACGATCCACAGTGTTACAACCAGTTTGCGGATGCACTCAAGCAGCTTCGCCAATTTGAGCGTGCCTTTTCAGTTTACGAAACTACAGCCGTTGATCATCCCGACAATGCCGTTGCCAAAAACGGCAAGGCGGAAGTGCTGCGCGATCTCAATAGGCCCACCGAAGCGCTGGAATGTTACGAGGCGACCATCCTGGCCCATCCTGACAATTCCGTTGCCAAATGCGGCAAGGCGGAGGTGCTGCGCGATCTCAACAGGCTCTCTGACGCGCTGGAATGCTACGAGATGACTCTCCTAACCCATCCTGAAAACGCCTTTGCCAAATGTGGCAAGGCAGAGGTGCTGCGCGACCTCAACAGGCTCTCTGACGCGCTGGAATGCTACGAGGCGACCATCCTGGAACACCCGAGCGACACCGTTGCCAAATGCGGCAAAGCGGAAGTGCTGCGCGATCTCAACAGACTCTCTGACGCGCTGGAATGCTACGAGGCGATCATCCTGGAACACGCAGACAATGCCGTTGCCAAAAACGGCAAGGCAGAGGTGTTTCGCGATCTCAACAAGCTCACCGATGCGCTGGAATGTTACGAGATGACCATCCAGGAACACCCTGACAATGCCTTTGCCAAATGTGGCAAAGCGGAGGTGCTTCGCGATCTCAACAGGCTCTCTGACGCGCTGGAATGCTACGAGGAGACCATCTTGGAACACCCGAAACACACCGTTGCCAAATGCGGCAAAGCGGAAGTGCTGCGCGATCTCAACAGGCTCTCTGACGCGCTGGAATGCTACGAGATGACCATCCAGGAACACCCTGACAATGCTGTCGCCAAAAACGGAAAGGCAGAGGTACTTCGCGATCTCAACAGACTCTCTGACGCACTAGAATGTTACGAGGAGGCCATCCTGGCACACCCTGACAATTCCTTTGCCAAATGTGGCAAGGCGGAGGTGTTGCGCGACCTCAACAGGCTCTCTGACGCACTAGAATGCTACGAGGCGACCATCCTTGCACACCCGAACGAGGCCGTTGCCAAAAACGGCAAGGCAGAGGTGTTACGCGATCTCAACAGGCTCTCTGACGCACTGGAATGCTACGAGGCAACCATCCTGGCACACCCGAACGACGCAGTTGCCAAATGTGGTAAGGCGGAGGTGCTTCGCGATCTCAACAGGCTCTCTGACGCGCTGGAATGCTACGAGGAGACCATCTTGGCACACCCGAACGTCGCCGTTGCCAAGACCGGCAAGGCAGAGGTGCTGCGCGATCTCAACAGGCTCTCTGACGCGCTGGAATGCTACGAGGCGACCATCCTGCAACACCCTGACAACTCCTTCGCTAAAAGAGGAAGAGCGAATATTCTTGCGTTGCTCAAGCGCTTCTCTGAAGCACTTGAGGACCTCCCTGCTTTCCCAGTCTCTGCGCAAGATTGGATTGGCTATCACATGCGGGGAATGATTCTATTGAGATCAGGGCTTCGAGCTGAATCCGAGGAAATATTTAATCATGGATTGAACTCCACGATGCCTCGGCGCTTCATGCAATATTTCAAATCTGCTGCTGCTCTTTGCAAACTGCGCAAGGGAATGGCATCAGAGGCATTGAGCTTGCTCCCTCAGGCTGGAAGGGGTGATTTGCGCTGTATTGTCCCACTGCTACGTGCGCATGCATTCGGGATTCTGGGGCAAACTGAATCTTGCCGACCCACAATGGAATTACTACTCCAATCTAGGCAGCCTTTTTTTCTCGACGTAGCCAAAGAAGTTGAAGCACGCTATCTGCATAACTCTGCGCGCCATAGCATGGATTGGCTGGTTGCGCGCGAGGAGGAACTGGTGATGGCAGCATGAAGCAGCTGCTTTAACAACTCTCAGTACTTATATTGTTCAGAGAACATCCTGCTCAGCGAGCAAGACCAACAACTTTTCGAACGAGGGTTCCTTCGTCTGGGGGTGGTGACCATTTTCCGCCGCGCAGCATGAGTGCATTGCGTCGGAGCATCTCCAGCCGCTGCAATGGCGGCAGACGCGACAGACTGCCGCCCACGCGCTTTTTTTAGAGGCTCCGTCAGGTCATTTACCATGCGGGAGTTTACGTTCTACGGTCTGGATGGCAAGATCGGAGAAAGTAAGATGAGTGCATGGAGAAAAGGTGCAAGGTGAAGCGGTGCGAAAGGATCGAGGACGAGGACGATTTTGCTTCGGCGGCACGCTTTGATTGTTTGGCCATTCCCTGACCTCTTGACGGTGTACAAAACGGAGCCCGCCTCTTCCGAGACGGGCTCCGCGTGGTTGAGCTTATTTATGCTTTGAGCATGCGTGGCAGCACGGAGGCCGGGACGACTTCATAACTCGTAGGAACCATGGAGTAGCTGGCGCGGCCGCGTGAGAGGCTCCTTATGGCTCCGGCGTAGCCGAACATTTCGGCGAGGGGGACCTCGGCGAGGATGCCGGCTTCGGTGCCGTGGTGGTCGATGCTGGTGATGCGGGCGCGGCGGCGATTGAGATCGCCGAGGATGTCGCCCTGGTGCTCGTCGCTGACGGTGCATTCGACCTGCATGACGGGCTCCAGCAGCACGGGGGCGGCGAGGCGCAGGGCTTCGCGCAGGGCGTCTCCTGCGGCCATACGGAAGGCCTGGTCGTTGGAGTCCTTGGCGTGGTAAGCGCCATCAATGATGCGGACGCGGACATCGACGAGCGGGCTGCCTGAGAGCGGACCCGACACGGCGGCCTCGGTGATGCCACGGCGCACCGCGCCCATGAACTGGGAGGGGATGCTGCCGCCGACGATGGCGTCTTCGATGACGATGCCTGCACCGCGTTCCAGAGGCTCCACGGAGAGCTTCACCCGCGCATACATGCCTGAGCCGCCGTTCTGCTTTTTGAGCAGATGGTCGGCCTCGGCCTGCTGCGTGATGGTTTCACGGCACGCGATCTCCGGTGCGCCAGCGATGGTTTCGACGCCATGCTCGCGCAGGAGTTTTTCGCGGATCACTTCGAGGTGGAGCTCGCCCATGCCGGAGATGAGGCACTGGCCGGTCTCCTCATGGGTGCGGACGCGGAAGGTGGGGTCTTCATCGCTCAGGCGTGAGAGGGCCGTAGCCAGACGTGACTGGTCAGCGGACTTCGCGGGCTCGATGGCCATGCTGACGACGGGTTCGGGGAACACGGGCGGCTCAAGCATGATGGCATGATCTACCAGACACAGGGTATCGCCTGTGCTGAAGTTGTTCAGTCCGGTGACGGCGCAGATGTCGCCTGCCTGGACGGTTTCGAGTTCATCGCGTCGGTTTGCGAAGACACGGAGCAGCCTGCCGCAGCGCTCGGTTTTGCCGAGGCGCGGATTGAGGAGCGGCGTGCCTTTTTGCAGGGTGCCGGAATAAACGCGGACATAGACGAGGCGGCCTGCCTGCGGATGGCGCACGATTTTGAAGGCGAGCGCGGCAAGGGGGGCATCGATGGCCTGCGTGCGCTGTACTTCTTCGGGTGCAGGCAGGAAGTCCACGATGGCATCGACCAACGCGGAGACGCCGATGTGTTTATAGGCGCTGCCGCCGATCACGGGCACGAAGCGGCCTGCGAGGGTCTGACGACGTATCGCGGTGCGAAGTGCCTGCGCGGGCACGGGGAGGTTTTCGATCCAGAGCTCGGCGATTTCGTCGTCGAGGCTGGCGAGAGCCTGGATGAGATCGCGGCGTGCGGATTCCACGGCGGAGAGCCATTCGGAGGGAATGGATTCGACGGTGAAGCCGGTGGGCGAGTCTGCATGGGTGCGCAGGGCGCGCGCTTCGACGACATCGAGCTGGCCGAGCAATGCGGATTCGGCACCCCAAGGCAGGAGGATGGGCCAGGCGCAAGCGTTGAGCTTGGTCTGCAATTCGCCCACAACGCGGGGGAAGTCCGCGCCGAGGCGGTCCATCTTGTTGATGAAGACCACGCGGGGTACGCGGTAGCGATCCATCTGACGCCAGACGGTTTCGCTTTGAGGCTGCACGCCACCGACGCCACAGAAGACGGCGACAGCGCCGTCGAGCACGCGGAGGGAGCGCTCGACTTCGGCGGTGAAATCGACGTGGCCGGGGGTGTCGATGATGTTGAGGCGGTGGGGCTGCCCGGCGAAGAGGCGGGTGAGGCCTGCGACGGGCTGCTGAGTCCACGAGCATGGAGCCGCGGCGGAGGAGATGGTGATCCCCTTCTCGCGTTCGATGTCCGAGAAATCGGTGGTGGTGTTGCCTTCGTGCACGTCTCCGCAGGCATGGATGGCGCCTGCGTAGAAGAGAATGCGTTCGGTGAGCGTGGTTTTGCCAGCGTCAATGTGGGCGGCGATGCCAATGTTGCGGATGCGGCCCGAGTCAGTCGTGTTGAGTTTCATAAGAGTCAGATGTTCGAATTTGGAACGGCTGCTCCCCGGAAATGAAAAGGCCCTGATGCAGACTGGCGGCATTCAGGGCTCCCGGGGATAGCAGCGATATCTGACTTCTGTCCTCTATGACATAATCATCCCGAGCCCTGGCCGCAGCCGGGCGGAATGAAATATGATGATGGAGAGGCGTGGTGTCATAAGACGCTGTGGTTACATAACATACGGCTTGAAAAAGTCAATGGGTGCACCAGGCAGAAGGACACGAGGAATGCGGGCCGCATCAGAAGGAGGAAAAGGAAGTGGGCCTCATCGCCCCGGCTAGCATCTGAAATCTGCTGACATGCCAACGTTTGATGTGTCATGATTAGGAGTTCAGATTTCACCGGTCATGAGCACGCAATCTTTTCAAATCCGCTCCTTTGATGCCGCTGATGAAGCGGCGGTGATCGCGCTGTGGGAAGTCTGCGGGCTGGTGGTGCCGCAGAATGCTCCTGCGGCGGACATTGCGCGAAAGCTGCAGGTGAATCCGGAGTGGTTTCTGGTGGGAGAAGTTGAGGGCAGCGTCGTTGCCACTTGCATGGCGGGATATGAGGGCCATCGAGGCTGGATCAACTACCTGGCGGTGCATCCAGACCTGCGGCGGCAGGGGCTGGCGCGGCAGATGATGGAGCATGCGGAGAAGCTGCTACGAGAGGCAGGCTGCCCGAAGATCAACCTGCAGGTGCGGAAGAGCAATTCGGCGGTGATCGCCTTCTATGAGTCGCTGGGTTTTGGTGTCGATGACGTGGTGAGCCTGGGCAAGCGGCTGGTGAAGGATTCGCCCAGGCATGAAACACCCGTTGATTGATCAGATCCTGCATTTGGCCCTTGGCGGCGAGCTGCGGAATACATTCCGTGCTCCATCTCATGTTCACGGCTGGATGATCCGCGCGCCGCGCTGCCAGGTGATGTAGGACCAGACCCAGTGGAGGAAGACGATGGCGCGATTGCGCATGCCCATGAGGAAGAGGAGATGAACGAAGAGCCACATGAGCCAGGCGAGCATGCCGCGAAGATGCATGCCGGCAAAGCTGACGACGGCGGCGCTGCGGCCGATGGTGGCCATGGTGCCTTTGTCGAGATAGGTGAAGGAGGAGCGAGGCACGGACATGCCTTCATTGAGGATGGTCCTGGCGATGAAGCGGCCCATCTGGATGGCGGCGGGGCTGACACCGGGCACGCGGACGCCTTTGGCATCGGTCAGCGCCACGAGATCGCCTGCGGCAAAGACTTCGGGATGGCCGGGGAGACTGAGGTCTGGCTGGACCTGGATGCGGCCTGCGCGATCCAGCGGGATGCCGGCCAGCGTGCGTGTGATCCCGCTGGCCTCCACACCTGCGGCCCAGATGACGGTATCGGTCTCGATGCGCTGATCGCCGGTGATGACATAGCCTGCACCGACTTCTTTGACGGAGGTATTCAGGTGCACGGTGACGCCGAGGTACTCCAGATGCTTGCTGGCGTAGTCTGGCAGGCCGCCGGGGAAAGTGGCGAGGAGCTTGGGCCCGGCCTCGATGAGGTGGATTTTCGCCTGGCAGGGATCGATGCGGCGGAAGTCCTCCTTCAGCACCTGCTGCGCGAGTTCGGCGAGTGAGCCCGCCATCTCAACGCCGGTGGGACCGCCCCCCACAATGACCATCGTCAGCAGGCGTGCCGTTGTCTGAGGATCATTCGAGCACTCGGCCTGCTCAAAGGCGAGCAGCACCTGCTTGCGGATTTTCATGGCATCATCCAGGCTCTTGAGCCCGAGCGTGTGCGCGGCCCATTCGTTGTGGCCGAAGTAGCCGGTCTTCGCACCGAGGGCGATGACGAGGTAGTCGTATTCCAGCACCTGCTCCTTCAGGTGAACCTGCCTGGCATCGAGATCAATGCGTTGCACCTCGTCCATCAAGGTGGTGACGTTTTTATAATCGGAGAGAATGGAGCGAAGCGGCTGCGCGATGTCGGTCATGGCGAGGCCTCCGGTGGCCACCTGGTAGAGCAGCGGCTGAAAGAGGTGGTGATTCCAGCGGTCCACCAAGGTGACGGAGAAGCGTTCTTCGGGAAATCCTTTGGCACATTCCAGCCCGGCAAAGCCGCCTCCGAGTATCAAGACACGCTGCTGTTTCATGCTTTTAATAGAGCATTCGAACGAGACAGCGCAATGGCGGTGGAAAAATTGAAACAAATATCGAAATTCAAATTCATAGAGAGCTTGCATCAGCCCCTATGCTCAAAAGAGTTAACGAGCGAACTCGGGCTCCTCACGATGACTGTCAAACACCGCCAGGACCGTGGATGAGATGCCTGACCGCAGCCTTATGATTTCCATTTGCTCCTTGGATAGCCGATAATCCCCGACGCTGGGCATCTGTTTGTAATAGGGTTCAGTGGTTGGATTCAACAAAACCCAAATGCGCGGAGATGACCTGACACCCACCATTTCAACATCACGAAGACTCTTAAAGATCAATGCTTCATCCGAGTGATTCGATCTCTCCTGGGCCTCCATCTGCTGCAAGCACGCCCACTCAAACCTGCTTTTTTCCTCCGTGCAGGAAACAGCCAGGCAGGCGAAACAAAGAGCCATTGAGGCCATCACAATCGGCAATGTCATAATGGACGAATCTAACATTTAAACTGCTTGCTGCCAAAAACCATCTGTCCAACAGCTTGCAAAGCTGAACCGATTGGTCCGTTGTATCGACCATGAAACCGCTTCTGCTCTTCAGCTTCTTCGCCATCTCCGCCCTACCCGCCGCCGACAAACCCTTCACCCTGCCGGGATTGAAGCAGGACATTGAATTCGCGAAGGCCGGGGATGTCTCGCTGACGCTGGATGCGTTTGTGCCGGAGGGCGAGGGGCCGTTTCTGACGTGCATCCTCGTGCATGGCGGCGGCTTCACCAAGGGGGACAAGCATTCGTTCATCAAGCCGCTGTTTGAGCCGCTCTCCAAGGCGGGCTTCACGTGGTTCACCATCAATTACCGCCTCGCACCACAGCATCAGTGGCCGGCCTGCGCGGATGATGTGGCGAGCGCGATCAAGTGGGTGAAGGCGCATGCGGCGGAGTACAAGGTGGATGTGAGCCGCATCGCGCTCATCGGAGAGTCTGCTGGGGGGCATCTCGTGTCATGGGCGGGAGTCACGGGCAAAGGCGACACGCGCGTGGCGGCGGTGGTGCCGTTTTACGCGCCGCATGATCTGGCTGTGCAGGTGCAAAGGCGCAAAGCGCTGGGCGGCCTCGGCGGGCTCATCGGCACGGAGGAACTCAATGACGCGGCGTGGAAGAAGCTGGCGGACATTTCGCCGCTGAACCACATCCAGGGCGGGCTGCCGCCTTTTCTGCAACTCCATGGCGACAAGGACGAGACGGTGCCTCTGTCGCAGAGCGTGAACTTTGAGGCAAAGATGAAAGCGGCGGGGAACAGCTGTGAGACCATCGTCGTGCCTGGAGGCATCCATGGCATGGGCGGCTGGGAGAAGCTGGGGTCGGATTATCAGAAGCAGATGATTGAGTGGCTGCGGAAGACGCTGAAGTGATAAGGATGAAAGGGTGAAACGGCCAGGCGGTGAAGCGGGCTCTGCACCTTTTAGAAACACTGCAAAAAGAGGTGCGCGCGGGCGTTCCTTTTTAACTTTCCCAACTATGATCCGCCCCCTCATCTGCCTGCTGGCTTTCTTTTTCTCTGTCTTCGCCTCTGCGGCTGACGCTCCACTTCCCGCCAAGGACAAGTTTTACCTTTTCCTGCTCGTGGGCCAGTCCAACATGGCCGGGCGTGGGGTGGTGGAGGAGCAGGACAAGGTGGTCAATCCACGTGTGCTCATGCTGAGCAAGGAGGGCCAGTGGGTGCCTGCGATGGACCCGATGCATTTTGACAAACCCGCAGCGGGCGTGGGCCTGGGCAAGACGTTTGGCCAGATCGTCGCCGAGGCGAATCCGGGCGTGACGATCGGGCTGATCCCCTGCGCGGTGGGTGGATCGCCGATTGATGCATGGAAGCCCGGTGTCTTTTACCCGCCGACGAAGAGCCACCCATGGGATGACATGGTGAAGCGTGTGGAGACGGCGCTGCCTGCGGGCACGCTGAAGGGCATCCTGTGGCATCAGGGTGAGAGCGACTCCACGGCGGAGCTGGCGACGGCGTACGGCGAAAAGCTGCACGACCTGATCAACCGCCTGCGCGAGCTGGTCAAGGCACCGGAGGTGCCCTTCATCGCCGGACAGATGGGCAAGTTTGACGGTGTGCCGTGGTCGCCAGAGAAAGTGCTGGTGGACAAGGCCCACCAAGACCTGCCGAAGTCAGCCCCCCGCACGGCCTTTGTGACGGCGGAGGGCCTGAACCACAAGGGTGACAAGGTGCACTTTGACTCAGCGGCCTACCGTGAACTGGGCAAACGCTACGCGGCGGCTTATCTGCAGATGACGAAGTGAGGTGCCCGCAGATGGAGGCGGGAGATCACAAAAGGCGGCGAAGTGGGCACAATAAGCACCGCTTCCGGCGCCGTACTCACACGCACCATGACGCGCCTACTTCTCCCCCTCGCCGCCCTGCTGCTCGCCGGACCTCTCCATGCTGAATTCAAAGCGGGAGCGGCTGTCATCGACATCACTCCGCCGAAGCTTCCGGTGCTGGTCAATGGCGGCATGCTGAGCCGCTACGTGGACAAGATCAACACGCGGGTGAATGCACGGGCCATCGTGGCCAGCGATGGCAAGACGGAGATCGCCATCGTGGTGGCGGACAGCTGCATGATGAGCCGCGAGGTGTTGGATGATGCGAAGAAAATGGCCGCCGCCAAGACGGGCATCCCGGCGGAGCGCATGCTCATCTCCGCCACGCACGCGCACTCAGCGCCGGCTTCCATGGGCTGCCTGGGCACGGAGGCGGACCCGAGCTACACGCCCTTTCTGAAGGAGAAGCTGGTGGAGGCCATCGCGGCGGCGCAGGCGGCGATGGTGCCTGCGCGCATCGGCTTTGCCAAAGCGAATGCGGCGGAGTTCACGGCGCTACGGCAGTGGATTCGCCGGCCGGACCGCGTGGTGGAAGATCCCTTTGGAAACAAGTCCGTGCGGGCCAACATGCATGCCGGGAGCAACTGGGATAATGTGACGGGCGAGTCGGGACCGGAGGATCCGGACCTTTCCCTGATCTCGATCCAGACGAAGGAGGGCAAACCGCTGGCGGTGCTGGCGAATTTTTCGATGCACTACTTTGGCGACAAGGACATCAGCGCAGATTACTTCGGCCTGTTTTCAGACGGCCTGAAGCAGCGCATCGACCCGCAGGGAAAAATGGTGGGCATCATGTCTCACGGCTGCAGCGGGGACATCTACCGCGTCGATTACACCGTGCCTGAAAAGGACCGGCCCAAGCCCACCATCGATGAATACACGAACGGGCTGCTCGACATCGCGATGAAGGCGTATGACGGCATCAAGTATGAGGAGCCTGCCAGCATCGCCATGACAGAGACGCGCATGACGCTGCAATACCGCACCCCGGACAAGCAGCGGCTCGAATGGGCGCAGCGTGTGGTGGCTGAGATGGGGGACCGGCTGGCAAAAACGCAGACGGAGGTCTATGCACGGGAGCAGATCCTCCTGCATGAGCGGCAGCAGACGGAGATCGTGGTGCAGGCGCTGCGGCTCGGAGACATCGGCATCGCCACCACACCGAATGAGACCTACGCCATCACAGGGCTGAAGATCAAGGCGGCGAGTCCCCTGCCCCGCACGATGGTGATCGAGCTGGCGAATGGCGGGGACGGCTACATCCCGCCGCCGGAAATGCATGCCTGGGGCGGCTACAACACCTGGGCGGCGCGCTCCGCCGGGCTGGAGGTGAATGCAGAGCCCAAGATCGCAGGTGCAGCCATCGCGGCACTGGAAAAAGTCACAGGCCAGCAGCGCAGGCTGTGGAGGCTGCCCGCTGGAAAGGCCACCCAGGCGGTGCTGGCGCTGAAACCGGCGGCCTACTGGCGGCTGAATGAGTTCACCGGCCCGGTGGCTGCAGACGCGAGCCCCCACGGCAAAGACGCGGTGTATGAGCGGGACGTAGCCTACTATCTTGAAGGGCCGAAGTCCGCAGGCTTCTGCGCGGAAGGAGCCACCAACCGCGCTCCGCATCTGGTGGGTGCGCGCATCCGCTCGCACTTGGCAGAGCTGGGCAGCCGGTATTCCGTCTCCCTGTGGTTTTGGAACGGCATGCCGAACGAGGGCCGTGACACCAGCGGCTGGCTGTTTTCCCGTGGGGATGACCACGGGCTGGGCGTCTCGGGAGAGCACCTGGGCATCGGCGGAAAAAGCGGCAGCACGGGCAGGCTGATCTACTTCACCGGCACCGACCCCAAAAACCTGACCGCTGGCAAAACGGAGATCCCACGCTGGCAGTGGCAGCACCTGGTGCTGGTGCGAGACGGGGGCAAGGTGCGTGCCTACCTCAATGGCGCGCTCGAGTTTGAGACAGAGGCACACCTCGCAAGCACACAGCCCGCTGCGGACTGCTTCTTTGGCGGGCGCAGTGACAGTGACTCGAACTGGGAGGGGAGGCTGGATGAAATCGCGGTGTTTGACCGGGCGCTGACGGCCGAGGAGATCGGCAAACTGAAGGTTCCCTAAGCCCCAAGGCCTGTTCATATGCGCAGGATTCTGCGCGGAAGTGTCCCTTGCATACGGCCTGCCGCTGGGTATCAGCAGCAGTCCCTGATTCAAACAGGGCTTCGGGAGTGTCCTGAAGATTCCTCATGTCAGAACACAAAAACTCAAACAGTTGGACCCTGGCCCTTGTCGCTTTGGGTGTGGTATTCGGGGACATCGGTACCAGTCCTCTTTATGCGCTGAGGGAATGCCTCACGCATGCGGGTTACGTGCCAGGTCGGGACGGGGTGGACATGATCTATGGGCCGATCTCGCTCATGTTCTGGTCGCTCACGCTCATGGTCTCGGTCAAATACCTGGGCCTGCTCAGCCATGCCACGGCCCAGGGAGAAGGGGGGATGTTTGCCCTGCTGTCCCTGCTGCGCTCCCAAAAAGAGGCGCTCACACCCAAGTCCACGGCCTTTGTGGTGCTGGTGGTGCTCTTTGGTGCCGCGCTGCTGTACGGGGACGGCATGATCACACCGGCCATTTCGGTGCTTTCAGCCGTGGAGGGGATCAAGCAGATCAGCGCCGGGCTGCCGCAGCACGTGATCGTGTACATCTCCGTGGCGATCATTTTTGGACTGTTCATGGTGCAGAAGCATGGCACGGCGCGGATTGGCGTGGCGTTTGGCCCGATCATGATCCTGTGGTTCAGCGCGCTGGCCGGGATGGGGTTTTACCGTTACATCCAGCATCCGGAGGTCATTGCGGCCTTGTCTCCGCACTGGGGCCTGTACTACCTCATGCACCATGGCAGCCACGGCATCGTCATCATGGGCATGGTGCTGCTGGCGGTGACAGGCTGTGAGGCGCTGTATGCCGACATCGGCCACTTTGGCGCCAAACCGCTGAAGCGCGCCTGGTTCATCCTGGTCTATCCGTCCCTCATTCTCAACTACCTCGGCCAGGGGGCTTTGGTCATCAGCGATCCCGCCGCGCTGGAGCATCCCTTCTTCAGGCTGGTGCCGCAGCCGCTGCTGGTGCCCATGATCATCCTGGCCACGGCAGCCACCATCATCGCCTCTCAGGCCATGATCACCGGCGTTTACTCGCTCACGCAGCAGGCGGTGCAGCTGGGCTACCTGCCGCGCCTGAAGATCATCCACACCAATCCGGATGTGCGTGGGCAGATCTACATGCCGCAGGTGAATTTCCTCCTCATGGTGGCCTGCATCGCGCTGGTGATCGGCTTTGAGACCTCCAGCAATCTGGCCTCCGCGTACGGACTCTCGGTGTCCATGGAGATGTTTCTCACCAGCGTCCTGTTCTACTTTGTGGCCCGCCGCATCTGGGGCTGGTCGTTCTGGAAGGCCTTTCTGCCGGTGCTGGTCTTTACCTGCATCGAGCTGGGGTACGTCTCCGGCAGCCTGATCAAATTCATGCAGGGCGCGTGGTTCCCGCTGGCCGTCGCAGCATGCATCTGGGTCATCATGAAGACCTGGACGGACGGGCGCGCCATCCTCTTCCAGGCCATGCAGCGCGGCCGCCTGCCGGTGGTGCATCTGGTCGATGAAATCAAACGAGACCGCATCATCCGCGTGCCCGGCACCGCCGTCTTCATGTCTGCCAGCGCAGATGGCCTGCCGCTGGCGCTGCTGCACCACCTGAAGCACAACAAGGCGCTGCACAAGCAGGTGGTGCTGCTGAGCGTGAAGTTTGCGGACGTGCCATACGTCTGCAAAGAATCGCGCCACGAGATCAGCGAATACCACGAAGAGTTTTACCGCGTGGTGCTGCTGTACGGCTTTGCCGAGCCGCCGGATGTGTTCAACGACCTCTGCGCTGCGCTGAGCGAAAAGACCAAGGTGAAGCGCAACGGCATCACCTTCTACCAGAGCCGCGAGGTGCTGCTGACCAACGGCCCCGGCAAGATGGCGGCGTGGCGGAAGAAGCTCTTCGTCACCCTCTCCCGCATGAGCCGCCCAGCCACCGGATATTTCGACCTGCCGCCGCGGCAGGTCATTGAGCTGGGGATTCAGCTGGAGGTGTAGCTGGGCGGATCCCCACTTCTGAAAGAAACAATCCCTGTTCGGCAATCGTCAATCGGGCAGGCACTTGATGCGCACCAGCGCATGGATTGACGGATTGCCGAGCCATCGATTGTTGAGGTTCCAAAACCTCACATACGCGAGGCCGGGCATTGAGTCCCATGCGTTGAAGTGATACCCTTGTTTTCCTATGGTCTCCCCCCTCCCCATCGTTGCCACGCTCTGCCTGCTGGCAGGTGCCACTGCCTTTGCCCAGACGCCGGCTCCCACCCACGCGAATGTGCCCTATGGGAAGCATGCGAAGCAGGTGCTGGACTTTTACCAGGCGAAGGCGGCGGACGGTGGTGCTACTCCCCTGCTCTTCTTTGTGCATGGCGGCGGGTGGATGACGGGCGACAAGGCGAACCCGGACTTTCTCAAGCAGTGTCTGGATGACGGCATCTCGGTGGCGTCGATCAACTACCGCTTCATCCCGGATGCGCAGGCGCAGGGCATCACGCCGCCGGTGAAGGCCTGCCTGGACGACTGCGCGCGGGCGCTGCAGTTTGTGCGCAGCAAGGCGGCGGAGTGGCACTTTGACAAGAAGCGGGTGGGCGGCTGCGGCGGCTCGGCGGGCGGCTTCACGGTGCTGTGGCTGGGCTTCTCGCCAGATATGGCGGACGCGAAGAGCGCCGATCCCATCGCGCATGAGTCCACGCGGCTGAGCTGTGTACTGGCCTTTGTACCACAGACGTCGCTGGACCCGAAGCAGATGCTGGCGTGGATCCCCAATCTCCAATACGGCAATCACGCATTTGGACTGGGGAGCATGCAGGAGTTTCTGGAGAAGCGGGACAGCCTGATGCCGTGGATCGAGCGCTTCTCACCCTACGCGCTGGCGAGTGTGGATGACCCGCCGGTGCTGCTGTTTTACGACAGCGCTCCAGACCTGGGCAAACCGCCGGCCAAAGACCCGGTGCATTCCGGCAACTTCGGTGCGGGGATCGCGGACAAGCTGAAGGCGGTGGGGATCGAGCACGAGATCAACTACAACAACGACTACGGGCACATGAAGTACCCGAACCTGTTTTCGTTTTTGAAGGAGAAGCTGGGGAGGTAAAGCGAACCTCCAACTTCATGCTGGAAACAGGCTGAGATGAACGAATTTGGACATTCGTTTTAATGGCCGATCAGTTCTTCGAGATCGCCCTCGGTCAGCCCCTCCATCATCGGCGTCTGATCATTGAGGGCGGCCTCCACGAGGCCGCGTTTTTGGGCCTGGAGTTTGAGGATTCGCTCCTCCACGGTGCCACGGATGGCGAGGCGGTAGGCATTCACGACTTTCTGCTGGCCGATGCGGTGGGCGCGGTCGATGGCCTGGGATTCCACGGCAGGGTTCCACCAGGGATCGGCGAGGATGACGTTGTCGGCGGCGGTGAGGTTGAGGCCGTAGCCGCCGGCCTTGAGGCTGATGAGGAAGATGCGGCAGGCGGAGTCTTTCTGGAAGCGGGCCACCTGCTCGGGGCGGTCCTGGCTGCTGCCGTCGAGATAAGCGTGGTCGAGCTTTTCGGCCCGCAGGTGTTCGCGCATGAGGCGCAGGAACTGCACGAACTGGCTGAAGACGAGGAGCTTGCCGCCGGACTCGAGCACGGACTGGATCTGGCCCAGAAGGGCGGGCCATTTGCCGGAGAGGTCATCCTGGTCGAGGCCTTTGAGCACGTCCGACTGCACGCCGGTGAGGCGGAGGTCGCAGCAGACCTGGCGGAGGCGCAGGAGGACGGTGAACATGGTCATCTTGGCCCCGCCCTGGCCGGAGCGGCGGCGGGCAGCCTTGATCTCCTCCCGGCCTTCTTCGAGGATCTTGCGGTAAAACTCGCTCTGCACGGAGCTGGGGGTGCACCAGAGGATCTGCTCGATCTTTTCCGGCAGGTCCTTGAGCACCTGGCGCTTGGTGCGGCGGAGGAAGAAGGGTTGTGTGAGCTTTTGCAGGCGGAGGGCGGCGGCGCGCCCGGCGGGGAGGTCCAGCCCGGACTGGATGGGGGTCTCGAAGCGCTCTTTGAAGGAGCTCTGATTGCCGAGGTAGCCGGGGAGGGTGAACTGGAAGATGGACCAGAGATCGCGCACGCCGTTTTCCAAGGGGGTGCCGGTGAGGGCGATCCGCCCGGTGGATCGGAGGCTGCGGAGGGTCTTGGCGGCATCGGTGTCGGGGTTTTTGATGAAACTCGCCTCATCCAAAAGAACCAAACCAAACTGAATAGTTTGGTAATGTTTAATATCTCTGATGATCAATTGATAAGAGGTCAATATCACGTCAAAATCAGAGATGGAATTCAGGGCCTTTTCGCGCCCGGAACCCTGCACAAGTAGCACTTTGAGGGAGGGGGCAAAGCGCTCGAATTCGGACTGCCAGTTGGCGAGCAGGGACTTGGGGCAGACGACCATGACGGGGCCGCCCTGGGGGCCTTTGCGCTGTTTGAAAAAGAGAGCGACGGCGATGCTCTGCACGGTCTTGCCGAGACCCATCTCGTCTGCAAGGATGCCGCCCCGGCCACGGAGCACGCGGGAGGTCATCCAGCAGACGCCTTCCATCTGGTAGGGGCGGAGCATGGCCGCGAGCGGACCGATCTCGGAACCAATTTCGTCCGTGGTAACTTTTATGTCGTTACTTTGATCCACGTCTGCATGGCCGAAGTACGAGGCGTGGGCTCCGTGAACCCGTGCCCCATGGGGGGTGAGTTCTAGCGGGACATCACGCAGGGATTCCTCCAGATCATCCACCGCAGCGACATCGAGGATGTAGCGCTTCCCATTGGCCCCTTGGACCGATTTCTGGCCGGAGCGGACGAGTCGGAGGACCTCGGCGCGGGGGAGGCGGAAGCCATCGGCAGACTCGTAGGCGAGCTCCATGCTGAGCCAGTCGCCGCCACCTGCGCGCCCGCCTTCTGCCTGAGCGGGGGGAGGGACAAAGCGGGTCTTGGGGGCGATGCGCTGGATGCCGCGCGTGGCGGAGCGCCAGCGCTCCCCCTCGGCAAGGGTGGCGACTTGGCGGAGCAGAGCAAGCTCTGAGGCGTAAAAGCGGAGGACGTTTTCGCTGCCCTGGAGACGCCAGAGGGAGCCCTCAGGCTTGAAGCCAAGGCTTTCCAGACGGCGGAGAAGACGGATTTCGCCATCCACGTTCTGCGCGTAAAAAACAAAAATGTTGGATTCGTCCTGAATGGGAAAGAGAGAAGCAGGAGGCTCGCCGAGGCGCACGGGCCATCGGTGGGTGGCGTAGCGGGCGGTGACCTTGGCATCGACGACTTGGAGGGAGCCGTCGAGCTGGATTTCGAACTCGCAGGGGACCGGGGCGACGTGGAATTTCTCGAGCCCGGCACCGCGCAGCTCCATCTGGAAGCACTCGCCGAGAGCCTCCCCCTGCTCTGCCAGCCAGCGCAGCGGGCGGGTGACAGGGCCACGGCTGAGGTCTGAGGCGAGGGTGGTGAGGGCGGGGCTGTCTGCCAGATGGCGGAAAAGGGAGGCGGTCTCCAGACAGAGCCACCAAGCACCGAGCACGTGGCGCTGCTGACCGCCCTCGAGGCGGAGACGGACGTTTTGGGAGTCGGCCATCTCGACGACAAGGGGCAGGCGGACGAGCTCCGGAGCCACATGGAGGGGGCGCTCTTTGCCATTCGGCCTGCCGATGAACACGCGGGGGTGCTCGGCCAGGGTCTGCAGGAAGGTGTTCACGCTGTCCCCCCTCAGCGATATGGGCAGGGTCTGGGGCTGCTTGATCCCCTGGGAGAAGAGCCAGGCGGCGAGGCGGGAGGTTTCGCTTTCGCCTCCAGCCTCAAATTTGATGAAGACGCCCACGGGTTCGCGGAGCTGGCTCTGGAGGAGGGTGTCCGGGAGGTAGATGGCGTAGCGGCCGGAGACCTGGAGGGGCTGGAGAATGGGAGCACTGGCTTTGGCAGGTGCGGGGGGGCCGCCAGCAGTCGTAGCGCCGCGCGCCCCGGTGCTGGCTAAAGCCGTTGCTGCACTGCCTGGTCCGCCGGAACGTGGCCTGCCGCCCCCGCTTTGCTCGCGGACGTGGGCGAGTGCCACAGCGAGGGCGTGCTCGCACATCATGCCGCTGCGGCGGGCGTGGGGGCAGGTGCAGAGATTTTCCACATCGGAGGAGGTGCGGATGCGCAGGCCGGTGGTGAATTTCATTTTTCCTGAGCCTGCCGTGCCCCGGATCAGGCCGTCGCTGCTGCTGGTCACGGCGGCCAGACCTGCGTCCACCAAGGAGCGGGCGGCCTTCATCACCTGCCAGCCGCCAATTTCTCCGAGCCATTTCTCTGTGATTTCCATTTCGTGCTGGCGTCTCCCATGGTTTATCTGCAAAGTCCAGCGCCAAGTAACTATGAGGATTGTCGCCATTTCCAACCAGAAAGGCGGTGTCGGTAAAACGACGACCGCTTTGAACCTCGCCGCATGCCTTACCCAAAAAGGAGTAAGGGTGCTGCTGGTGGACCTCGATCCCCAGGCAAACGCCACCAGCGGGCTGGGACTGGCCCAGGAAGACGGCGGCAGCCTGTACTCCGCCCTGGTGGAGGGCACCGACCCACGCCAGGCCATCCGCAGCACGCGTCTGCCCAATCTTTCCATCATCCGCTCCCACCAGGAGCTGGCCGGGTGTGAAATCGAGCTGGCGCAGGCGGGCAACCACATGGCGCGCCTGCGCGACGTGCTGGCTCCGCTGCGCGATTCCGGGCATTTCGACTACGCGATTCTGGACACCCCGCCCTCCCTCGGGGTGCTCATGACCGGTGCCTTGGCGGCGGCGGATGAGCTGCTGGTGCCCATCCAGTGCGAGTACTTCGGGCTGGAAGGCCTTTCCAAGATCGTGAACGTGGTGCAGCAGATCCGCGAGTGCGGGGCGAACCCGAACCTGCTGCTGGAGGGCATCGTCATGACGATGTATGACAGCCGCGCCAATCTGGCAAACCAGGTGGTCAATGACGTGCGCAACTACTTTGCCGAAACCTGCTACCAGACGCTGATCCCGCGCACCGTGCGCCTCGGCGAGGCGCCCAGCTTTGGCAAAAGCATCATCGAGTACGAGCCTTCCGGTCGCGGAGCGCAGGCCTACCGGGCGCTGGCAGAGGAGTTTCTGGCGCGGCGCTCCGGCGCCCCGATCCAGGCGCCCGGCCCGCTTCCCACCGAGGTGGCCGCCTAACCCCCACGAGGGACTTGGTGTCATGCAGACGCCCGCACCTGGACCCGGCATTCATGGACGCGGCGCGGCGCTGAATCCGGACCAGCGTTTCGCGGAGCTGCATGTGGACTATGATCCGGGCGAGGCACCGGAGAAAGTCGCCACCAAGTTTCTGCGCGATCATTCCTCCAGCATCATCGCGCGGCACAGCAGCCCCGACCTGCCCTTTGAGGCCAGCCTGAACCCCTACCGCGGCTGCGAGCACGGCTGCGCCTACTGCTACGCACGGCCCACGCATGAGTACCTGGGCTTCTCCGCCGGGGTCGATTTCGAGTCCCGCATCATGGTCAAGGAGAACGCCCCTGCCCTGCTGCGCGCCGAGCTGCTGAAGCCCTCCTACAAACCGGTGACCCTCTCGCTCAGCGGCGTCACGGACTGCTACCAGCCTATCGAGAAAAAGCTGCGCATCACCCGCGGCTGCCTGGAGGTGCTGGCCGAGTGCCGCCACCCCGTGGTGCTCATCACCAAGAACCACCTCATCACGCGGGATGTGGACTTGCTGGCCGAGCTGGCGCAGCACAAGGCAACGGCGGTTTACATATCGATCACCACGCTCAAACCGGAGCTCGCACACAAGCTGGAGCCGCGCGCGTCAGCGCCGAAGATGCGGCTGGAGGCCATACGCACTCTGCACGAGGCCGGGGTGCCCGTGGGAGTGGCGACCGCGCCGATCATCCCCGGACTGAATGACTCGGAGATCCCCGCGCTCATCGAGGCCGCGCATGCAGCGGGGGCACAGTTTGCAGGCTACACCGTGGTGCGCCTGCCCTTTGCCGTGAAGGATGTCTTTCGCACCTGGCTGGAGCAGAACTTTCCCGGCATGAAGGACAAGATCCTCAGCCGCATCGAGGAGACGCAGGGCGGCACCCTGTCGCACGGCGAGTTTGGCAAACGGCTCAAAGGCGTGGGCGTGTGGTCGGAGCAAACGGCGGCGCTTTTCAAGGTCTCGCTCAGGCGCGCTGGCATGCTGCAACGAAGGCCGGAGGTGAGTGCGGAGGCGTTTCGCCGGCCGCGTGATCCGGGCGGGCAGATGGAGCTGTTTTGAGGATCGGCAAAGTGCTTCCGAACTTCAGTTCGTTCTGGATTCTGGAATAGGTCTCAGGCTTCCAGAATGAGCTAAAGCTCATGAGTACTTTATTTTGCCAATTTTGCCAAGGACGCTTAATAAGTAATCAATGCCTGACGTCGCCCAGCCAGCCCATGCACCGGCGGACAGAGCCACTGCGGCTGTCTGTGCGCCGAGTTTGTCGAGCATTGAAGAGCACTACAAGCTGCTGAGCTGCCTGCTGGATTACATTCCCGACCGCATTTACTTCAAGGACAGGCAGGGGGCGTTTGTGCTGGTGAGCCGCTCTGAGGCCGAGTATCTGGGGGCCGCTGATCCGGCAGAAGTGATCGGCAAGACGGACTTCGACTACTTTGAGCACTCGCTGGCGCAGGCGGCCATGGAGGATGAGCTGGAGCTGATGCGGCGGGGCAGATCCATCACCGGCAAGGAGGAGAAAAAGCGGCTGCTGGACGGACGCACCGGCTGGGCGCTGGTGACGAAGATCCCGCTGCGCGATGCGGATGGCGGCATCATCGGCACCTGCGGCATTTCGAAGGACATCACAGCGCTGAAGGAAACTGAGGAGGCTCTTTACAAGGCCAACGCTGCACTGGCATCGCAGAAGGCGCTGCTGGAGCAGTCCATGGCCGAACTGCAGCAGACGAAGCAGGAGCTGGTGCAGCAGCTGGCTATGCGCGAGCGTGTGGAAGACGAACTCGTACGGGCAAAACGCGAGGCGGAGGAGGCCAGCAGCGGGCTGGGCCCCTTCTTTCAGGTGGCGCTGGACATGCTCTGCATCGCGGGCATGGACGGGTACTTCAAGCGCATCAACCCCGCCTTTTACAACACGCTGGGCTACACGGTGAAGGAGATGCTCAGCAGGCCCTTCCTCCATTTTGTACACCCGGAGGACCGGCCCAAGACGGTGGACGCCATGGGCCAGCTGGAGGCCGGGCTGAATCTCGTCAATTTCGTCAACCGCTACCTGCACAAGGACGGCTGCTATCTCTGGATCGAGTGGACAGCCGCGCCGAATGCCGACAAGACGGCGATCTACGCGGCGGCGCGCAACATCACCCTGCGCATCCAGGCCGAGGACGACCTGCGCATGGCGCGCGCGGCAGCCGAGGCCGCCAACCAGGCCAAGAGCACCTTCCTGGCCAACATGAGCCACGAGATCCGCACCCCCATGAACGGCGTGCTGGGCATGACCGAGCTGCTGCTGAACACCCGCATGACCCCAGACCAGCGCGGGTACCTGAACCTCGTGCGGCAGTCTGCGGACTCGCTGATGACGGTGCTCAATGACATCCTGGATTTCTCCAAGATCGAAGCGGGCAAGATGGACCTGGAAAAGCATGAGTTTGACCTGCGCGACTCCATTGGCGACACCCTGCAGACACTGGCGATCCGCTCTGCGGAAAAGGAGATCGAGCTGGCCTACCTGGTGAAGCCCGACGTGCCGGACTGCCTGATCGGCGACATCGGCCGCCTGAGACAGATCATTTTAAATCTGGTAGGAAATGCCATCAAGTTCACCCCCCGGGGAGAGGTGGTGGTGGAGCTGCGCTTGGAGAGCCGGACGGAGACGCAGGTGACCCTGCATGTGAAGGTGTCTGACACGGGCATCGGCATCGCCAAGGAGAAGCAGGCCCATGTGTTTGAATCCTTCACGCAGGCGGAGAGCAGCACGACGCGCCGCTTTGGCGGCACGGGGCTGGGCCTCAGCATCTCCAGGCAGCTCGCAGAGCTGATGGAGGGACGCATGTGGCTGGAAAGCGAGCCTGGCAGGGGCAGCACCTTTCATTTCACGGCGCAGTTTGAGCTGGCCCCGCAAAAACCGCACGCCACACGACTGCTACCCGAAAAGCTGCGCGACCACCAGGTGCTAGTGGTGGATGACAACGCGACGAACCGCACGATCCTCGAAGAGATGCTCAGGAGCTGGGAGCTGCAGCCGGTGCTGGCCACCAGCGGAGCGGAGGCTCTGGACATCCTGGAAAAAGCGCAGGCGGATGGCAGGCCCGTGCCGCTGATGCTGCTGGACCTCATGATGCCGGAGATGGACGGCGCGGAGGTCTGCCGCCAGGCGAGGCAACGGCTCGGCGACACCGCACCGAAGATCCTGATCCTCTCCTCCGGCGGCAATCTGACCGCGCAGATCGGCGACAAAGACCTGGTGTATGAGCGCTGCTTGACCAAGCCTGTGAAGCACTCGGATCTGCTCGACACCATCAGCCGTGTGATGGGCTGCCTGGTGGCCGATGAGAAAACCGGCCTCGTGCATGACACGGCAGGACAGCAAAGCGCGGCGCCGATGAAGCTGCTGCTAGCCGAAGACGGGCGGGTGAACCAGATCATCGCCATCAAGATGCTGGAGGACCGCGGCCACCACGTCACACTGGCCGGCAACGGGCGCGAGGCTTTGGAGCTGCTGGCCAGCCAGACCTTTGACGCCATCCTCATGGACATCCAGATGCCCGAGATGAACGGGCTGGAGGCCACGCAGGCCATCCGCGAGAACGAAGCGCGCACCGGAGGTCACATCCCGATCATCGCGATGACGGCGAATGCCATGAAAGGCGACCGCGAGCAGTGCCTGGCCGCCGGCATGGACGACTACATCGCCAAGCCCATCCACTCCGCGCAGCTCTACCCGCTGCTGGAAAAATACGCCAGCCGCAGCCATGACGAAACAGCCGATCCCCTGCCCAGCAGCTGCGGTCGCGAGGCTCCGGTGTTTGACGCGGAGGCGTTTGCCGACAACATCGGCGACGGCCCGCTGATGCTGGAGCTGATCCGGCTGTTTTTCGAAGAGTCGCAGCCCATGCTCGGCAACGCCTGCCTGGCGCTGCATGAGCTGGACGCCGAGGCGCTGCACCACGCCGCGCATTCCCTCCAGGGTCTGGTGGGCAACTACGCCGCCACCCCGGCCTACAACGCCGTGTGCGCCCTCACCCAGTGCGCACGCAGGGGCAACCTCCTGCAGGCGGGCAGGCTGCTCGCGGAAGTGACGGAAGAGATCGCCAAGCTGCGGGAGGCGCTTCTGGCGTTTGAGAAGGAGATTGAGTGAGGGATCAGCCTGCCGCCAGCGCATTCAGCGCGTCCGCGATCCAGCCGCCGTCCGGCAGGGCGAAGGGGCGGAAGGTTTCGAGGCGTGACTCGTGTTCGCTGTAGAAGAGAGCGCGGTGGAGGCCGAGGGTACTGGCCTTGGGTGAGTCGATGAGGCTGGCGGAGTCGTTGGCACTCATCTGGAAGAGCACGCGCATGCCGAGCTCGCTGACGGCTTTGCGGCTGAGGGAGCGGTTGACGTTGTTGAGGGTGTCGAGGCTGGTGATGAGGTGGATGCCGAGCGGCGGGCCTTCGGAGATGATCTCGTTGAGCTGGTTGCCGGGCTTGGGCGTGTCGTCTCCGCCAAAGGAGAAGTCCTCCTCGTAGCGCAGCTTGCGGAACTTTTGCAGGCCATGGATGAAGAGGTAGATGGGCGGATCCCCTGCACTGCCTTCATCGCTGCGGCGCTTCATTTCGGCGTGGATCTCCGCGATAAATTCGGGAGCCTCATGCCCCTGCGAAATCTGCGCACGGCCCTGGGCGATGCTTTCGAGGAACACGCAGTCGGGGGTGCCGGCGAGCGCGCCGTGAATGAGGTAGAACTTCGGCTGAGCGGAGCGCGGATGCTGCGCGGCGAGCGCGAGCATGCCGAGGCCGATGATGGCGGCGACGGCTTCGTCGTTCTGGCCGACGAGCAGCAGGTGGCGGCCGCTCTGACGCGGGAACATGGCTTCGGTGGGGCCTTTGATGGCATTGGGCATGCCAAGCCAGCATTTGGGGTCCGCAGGCGCCTTGGCGGGTGGATTTTCCAAAGCGGCGGAGAGCAGGGCGTTGTCGCGCACGTCGGCGGGCATGTTGCCTTCGAAGATGATGGGGCGCTTGCGGCTGAAGCCACGCTCCTGGGAAATCTGGGTGACTTTGACGAGGCTGGCATCCCGCTCTTCGTCGGTGAGCCAGACAACCTGAAAGGGGCTGTTCCCTTCCACGGCACCGGCGGCGTCATTGTAGATGCCTTCACCAGGGCGCGAGAGCAGACGCGGCGCGGTGTTGCTGTCGTCCATGATGAGGGCGGCGTCGGCCTCGTTGCACTGAAGGGCGATTCGGATGACCATCTGCCCGAGCGTGGTGCGGGCCAGCGTGTAGGCACCGCCGAGCGTCTGGGAGCCAAGGAAGACGTGGATGCCGAAGGCGCGGCCCTGACGCACGATGCGGTCCAGCAGCAACGCAGCGCCTTGGGCGACGGCGTCATCTTCGGTGAAGTATTCCTGAAACTCATCAATGATGAGCATGGTGCGCGGCATGGGCTCGGTGCCTGGGACACGCTTGTACCCGGCGAGATCCTGCGCGCCGGCTTTGCGGAAGAGCTCGCCACGGCGGCGAAGTTCTTCATCGATGCGCTGGAGAACGCTGAGGGCGAATTCGCGGTCGCTCTCAATGGCGATGACCTTGGCGTGCGGCAGCTTGGCGTCGGCGTAGCATTTAAACTCCACGCCCTTCTTGAAATCGATGAGGTAGAACTCGACCTCGTCCGGGCTGCAGGTCAGCGCGAGATTGGTGATGATGATGTGCAGCAGCGTGGACTTGCCGGAACCCGTTTTACCTGCGAGCAAGGCGTGCTGGCGCGTGCCTTTGCCGATGGCAAGGTACTGCAGCTTGGTCGCACCGGTGCGGCCGATGGCGATGCGGAGTTCATTGGTGGTGCTTTCCGACCAGAGCTCCTTGGGAGTGACGACGCTGAAGGGCACCTGCACACGGTTGGAGTCGATGCTGGCCTGGCCGATCTGATGCGCGAGCTCTGCTGCGACGGCGTCTGGCGGCGGCGCATCCAGCTCCAGGGTGCGGATGCCATTGAAGCTGACAACACCCCGCTCCCGCACAATGCGCAGGCAGTTTTTGCGCAGGTCCTCAGGGCTGAGCCCCTCTGGCAGCGGCTGGCGGCGGTCCCAGTGGATGAGCACAAACACGCCGCAGCGCGCACCGCTCATGACGATGCTCTTGAGCCGCGCCATGGACGCCTCGCTGAAAGCGGCGGGCAGTCCGGCGATGACCAGGAAATGGTATTTCTCAGCCACGCTGCCGGCCTGCTCGTTGTACTCGGTGATGGTCGCGTACTCATTGCGCAGGTACATCTGGATGACCTTCTCCACGTGCTCATTGAGCTCGGCGAGGCGCTCTTCGATCTGGTCGCGCTGCGTCCAGATGCGGCGGTTGATGAGGGCGGGCTCGTAGTCTGCCAGATGCATGAGTCCGGCAAAGTTCTGCCCGAGGCCGACGGCGTCGATGATGGTGAAGTGCACCTTGCCCGGAGGTGCCTGGGAGAACAGACGGAATATGGCGTTGTTCATCACATCAGCCACCCATTTGCCGCCATCGTCATCGGTTTCGATGAGCAGGGAGCCCTCCTGCGGGAAGGCAAGGGCGAGCGGCAGGGAGATGCGCTCGTGGCTGCGCAGGTCAAAGGGCGTCTCCTTGGCGAAGAAGGCGGCCTGAGGGCTGAGATCGAGCGTGAGCTCCCCGAGGCGAACGGCGGAGGGAAAGGCCTCGTGCGGCTGATATGTGGCGCTCCAAGGCTGCAGCTGCGCGGTGGGGGCCTGCGTGACCTCATCCACGGTGGCGAGCAGCGGGGGGATTTTTTCGTTCCACTCGGCCTGCAGTTTGTACCAGCGCTGCTGGGCGGTGGCCTGCATGCTGTGCATGGTGGCCTCGTGCTGTTCGCAAATCTGCTGGCGCTCATGCAGCAGCGGGGCGCTGACCTGGGCGAGGGCGGCGGCCTTCTGCACCTCAAAGCGCTGCACATTGCGGACGAGCAGGCGCTCGTTGCGCGCGAGGCAGGCGGGGATCTGCGTGGCAAGCCTGCGCAGCATGGCCAGCCGATATTTTTCCGCCACTTCCTCCGTGCGGTTCCAGTCGGCGGTGACGAGGGCGTCCGTGTGTTCAAATTCGGCCTGGAGCTGGGCTGCGGCGGCGTCTTTGGCGGCATGGAGCTCCTGCAGGCAGGTTTCATAGTCCAGCACGGCGGCGCTGAGCTCCAGCAAGTCCACGCGGGGTTTGGAGAACATCTTGAACATGCCGGAGCTCTTGCCGGAGGCGAGCTGCTCTTCGAGGCCCTGCGCATGGCCCTCGATGTCGGCGATGCGGGCGGGGATGTCCGCCAGGGTGAGGCTGGTGTTGGGTGCGGGGGCGGTCTTGCGGCCGAGGCGTTCGCCGGTGGCTTTGAGCACCGCGAGCAGGCGCTCTTTCGCCGCGGTCAGGCGCACAAGCAGGGCGTCGGCGCTGTGCTCGAGCTGCTGGAGGCCGCGCTTGCGGATGGCGTCTGCATGCACACGGCGCATCTGCTGCCTGCCGAGCCAGCGCTCGCGCTCTTTCTGCACCATGGCCTGGAGATCGCGCTTGATGCGGTCTTCGTAGCGTTTGAAGGAAGTCCGGCGCACCGCATGGCGTGCGTGGATGGTTTTCACGTACTCGTCCCACTGGGCCGCCATTTCACTGACGGTGGCGGCGTGCTGCGCGTCAAAGGCCTCCAGCTGCTGGAGATGGGCCTGCTCTGAGGTGTAGCGTTTGGAGCGGGTCTCACGGGAGATCTGCTCGCTGCGCGTGGAGAAATCACCCACGGTTTCACGCAGCGAAGTGTGCAGGGAGGCAATGCGAGAGGAGCGAAGGTCAGGGGAGCTGTTCACAGTCTTTGCGGATCTTTCGGAGCAGGTTTTCGAGTTCGTTGATCATGGCGCCGGTCTTGGTGACGAGGCCGGGCAGCGGCTCCAGATACGTCTTTTCAAACTCCAGCGCCTTGGCATCGCGCCAGTGCACCTTGGTGGCATGCCAGTGCTCGGAAAGCTCGCGGGCGTTTTGGATGAGATTCATGAGGGCAGTCGGTCAGGAGTCGGAACTCGCTGGAGGGGCGGGAGTTTCGTTGTAGGCCTGAAGAATTTTCTGAATTTCGACGAGATAGGCCACGGCTTTGGCGAGATCTGTTTCAAGGTAGTCACGCAGGGAGTCCGTTTTGCGCGCCAGGGGATCGACGGTGCGGTCAAAGTCCCGGCCCCAGGCCTTGGTGCGCTCCGCCTTGGCCTGTGCCTCCTCGAGTGCGGCGCGGGCCTTGCGCACCGCCATCTGCTGAGCGGCGGGGTTGTCCACAAACTCGGACATGCGAGCGCTCATGAGCTCCTGCTGCGCCTGGTCGAGCTTCTTCTGCCGCATGCGGATCTGCTGCTGCCAGTAGGCCGGCTGCTCTGTCTGCACCCAGCCACGCGTCTTTTTCACAGAGTCCTGCACGGAGTCAAGCACCTGCTGAGTCTTGCTGATGAAGATGATGAGGGCAGCACGAAAGGCCTCGATGGAGTCGAGGTTGGAGATGCGCGCCTGGTCAGCCATGGGGCGGGTGTTCTTGGTTCCTGGGGCCTGGTTCCTGGATTAGCGCTGGCTGAGGTACTCCTCGATGCGCTGGGCCTTGCGGAGGAGGAAGGGGGTGTGCTGCTCGGACATCTCCATGAAGCGCTTGATGGCCTTCATGGTGGTGTTGAACTCGGCGGCGAATTTTTCGTGCTCGGCGTCCTGCCAGGTCTCGCCCAAGGCGGTGAAGCGGCTCTGCAGGGAGGCGGAGCGCTGCTGCATTTCTGTGTTGAAGCGCTTCAGCTCCTGCGCAAAGCGCCGGACCTCCTCGGGGTTCATGATTGCCTGAGCCATGCGTCAATCATGTAGAAGGAATGCAGATTGACGAATGGTTTTGCGACGAATTTGGCTGGCTGCACACTCCCACGATACGCTGTGCCGGCATCTCCTGGCCTGCATGCGGAAGTTCGCCTCCGTTCCTGAGCACGTTGGGAAATCGGAGGCCGGTCAACCTTGCGTGACATCCCCCTTCCCCCACGGCGCGGGAATCACAGAGCCGTTGAGGGCGCCTATGTTTTATAGGTCTTGGGCTTACCTCGTTTCGACTCAGACGCGAGATGAACCACGCTGAAAACACGGCGCGTGTTCTCGCGTGGGGAGGCACCGCGCCGTCTAGTCCACATACAGCAGCGCATTGGAGCTGAGGAGGGCGTGGCAGAGGGCGGTGAGGCCGAGGAAGGCGGGGTCTCCGGGGGTCTTGGACGGTGCGCCCAGCTGGACCTCGAGCGGCGTCGGGTTCGCCTTGTAGAACTCCGTCTGCGCCTGCACAAACTCGACGCTCTGCTGCACATCGGACTCCGAGGGCGACCTGCCGCTGACGAGCCTGAAGGCGTAACGCACCTGATCGGCGGTGTCTTTGCCGCCTTCGCTCTGCACGCGCTGGGCGAACTGCTGGGCATGCACGCGCATGGTGGTGCTGTTCATGAGCAGGAGGCTCTGCGGGCTTACGGTGGTGACGGTGCGGGCATCGCAGCTGGGCTCCATGATGGGGGCGTCAAAGGTGGCAAACATCTCCAGCGGGCGGGAGCGCCGGGCCTGCACGTAGATGCTGCGACGGAATTCATCACCATTGAGCGGGATGACTTTGCCGGAGGGACGGCCTGCGGTGTCCGTGGTGTCGATGCCGATGACCACCTGCCCCTCTTCATTGAACATGACGGGCACGGGAGCGCCGCCCACCTGGGGATTGAGCTTGCCGCTGACGGCGAGCAGGCTGTCGCGCAGGATCTCGGCCTCCAGACGGCGGACGCTCATGCGACTGAGGTAGGAATTGTCGGGGTCGATGCGGTCGCGCGTGGCATCCCTGGTGGAGGCCTGGCGGTAGGTGCGGGAGGTCATGATCTGGCGGTGCAGCTGTTTCAGACTCCAGCCACGTGCCATGAAGTCGGTGGCCAGCCAGTCGAGCAGCTCGGGGTGCGTGGGCTTGGTGCCGAGCTGGCCAAAGTCCCCGGCACTGGTCACGATGCCTTTGCCAAAGTGGTGCATCCACACGCGGTTCACCATGACGCGGGCCACGAGGGGGTGCTTGCCGTCGGTGAGTTCATTGGCGAGGGCGAGACGGCGGCCGGTGGTGGGCAGCGCGGCGTTTTTCTCGGGGATCTCGATCTTGCGGAAGGCGGCGAGCACGGTGAGGTCGCTGGGCTTCACCTGCTCCTTGGGCTGGTCAAACTGGCCGCGGTTGAAGATGTAGGTGGCGGGCACGGCCTCAGGCTTCTTGGGCAGCTCGGTGAAGGCATGGAGAAACTCCTGCTTCGGCTTGGTGGCGCGCACGTCGGCGGCTTCTGCGGCCATCTTCTTCAGTGTATCCGCGTGCTTGGTCTTGTAGGTGGTGTCGTAGAGGTAGAGGGAGCCGGAGCTGAGCTGGTTCACGCGAGGCCAGGCTTTGAGGAGCTTGGTCTGATCTGCGGTGCGTTTCTTGACCTCGGTGCGGTAGGCGGTGCGCAGGGCGGCGCGGTCGGCCTCGGGGGCTTTGAGGAGTTCCTTTTCCAGCACTTCGGTGATGAATTCCTCGGCCTTGGCCGTGCGTGCGGCGTCGAGCTTCTTGGCCTCGATTTCGATCTTGGCGGATTCGGCGATTTCCTTTTCCGTCAGCAGCGAGACGAGGCGGCTGCCGGGGCCGCGCCAGGCCTTGGTGTCAAAACCGGGCTCAAACACAGCGCGCAGGCGGTAGTAGTCCGCCTGAGAGATGGGATCGTAGCGGTGATCATGGCACTGCGCGCAGCCGATGGTCAGACCATAGAGCGAGGTGCCCACCATTTTGAGCGTGTCGGCGATGTTGGCATTCTGTGTGGCGGCGTCGTTTTTCTCTCCGGTGCCGTTGGGAGACATGCGCAGGAAGCCGGTGGCGGCGAGTTTTTCGATGGCGTCCGGCGAGAGGTCCTTGTACGGCTGCGGCACCATTTCATCTCCGGCGAGCTGCTCGCGCACGAACTGATCGAAGGGCTTGTCCTTGTTGAAGGCATTGATGACGTAGTCGCGGTACTTCCAGGCCCAGGGGCGCTCCAGATCGCGCTCGCCAAAGCCCTCGCTGTCGGCATAGCCAGCGGCATCCAGCCAGTGACGGCCCCAGCGCTCGCCATAGTGCGGGGAGGCCAGCAGGCGGTCCACCAGATGCTCGATGCTGAGCTGCGGATTTTTGATGTAAGCGGCGACGAATTCATCCACCTCCGCAGGTGTGGGTGGCAGGCCGATGAGGTCAAAGCTGGCACGGCGGATGAAGGTGACGGGATCGGCCTCAGGTGAAAAGGACAGCCCTTTTTCTTCAAGCTTGGCGGCGATGAAGGCATCAATGCTGGTGGCGCCTTTTTTCTCCACCGGGGGCTTCACGGCGTGAATGGGCTGCAGCGACCACCAGGCGCGCTCTTCATCGGTGAAGGCGTGCTCCGGGCCGAGCTTTTCGGGCTCGGGGCGGGCGGTTTTGGCCCCTTGGGCCACCCAGGCTTCGAGGGTGGCGATGTCCTTGTCTGCGAGCTTGGTTTTGCCCTTGGGCATCTCGCCTTTTTTGACGAGGTCGATGAGGTGGCTCTCGGCCACTTTGCCGGGGACGATCACGGGGCCGTCCTTGCCGCCTTTGAGGATGAAGCGCGCCAGGCGCACATCCAGCCCGCCCTTCATTTCGCCGTCTTCACCGTGGCAGTGGAAGCAGTGCGTTTTGAGAATGGGGCGCACGTCTTTTTCAAACATCACGGGCGCGGCCACCGCCCAGGCGGGCGAGGCAGTCAACAGCACGAGGGCGAGGCGTGAATGGAGGCGGCGTGTCATGTGGTGAAATTACGGGGTGGCGGGCTTGGCTCTTGCATCCCGGTCTCAAAGCTGATGTCATGGGCAAAGACAGCTTTTTCCATGCCAGCCGAGTCCATCCTTGCGCACCCGAAGCCGACCTACTGGCTGAGCTACCTGCTGGTCATGCCGGTGGCGGGTTTCATCTTCAATGCGATGATCCTCCTCGGCCTTGGCGGCCTGCTGGGCTTCAAGCCCACCGGCGCTCAACTGCTCGGCGGCTGGGCCATCACGACGGCGCTCCTCACCTTTTTTGCGCTGAACATCGACCGGCGGAAGCCGCACTTTGAGCTCACAGACTCCACACTGCGCATCGGGCGAGGGGCGTATGCGACAGTGATCCCGCTGGAGGAGATTGAATCCGCAGTGTTTGGCCTGCCAGCCCACACGCCCTGGTGGTTCCGCATCATGCGGTTTGCACCGCAGAGCCGTGGCACGCATGGGTTCATTTCCATGACGCGGGCGAACACCTTGTTCCTCCGCTTTGGCAGCGGGCGCTACGTGCCGCTGTGCCTTTACTACACCTGGATGCAAAATGGACGTGAGTTGATGGAAGCGCTGCGGGAGCGGCTGAGAGAGAAACTCGTGGGCGCTGAAAGCTACACGCCAGCGGAGATGAAGGCGCTGGGGCTGGCGAAGTTTAACCGCGTGGGTGTGGTGCGGGGGTGACGTGTTGGCTGGCGGTCTTAGTAGCATCGGGTGCGAATGGACATTCGCCCGAAATGGACATTCGCCCGAAAGAGATGAGGGCATCGGCGTTCCCAGCAAAAAGCTGCGCCCGGCATGACCCGTGGCGCAGCTCGCAGCGATGACTTCCCTTCCCTACTTCCCGGCGACAGCGTCATCCACGGCGCTGTCGAGGACGTCGCAGGCTTCGATGAGGGCTTCTTCGGTGACGGTGAGGGGGGGGCAGATCTTGACGGTCTGGCCCCAGGCGCCGACGGGGGCGAAGAGGAGCAGGCCGCGCTGGTAGCAGAGCTCGATGATGCGGTGGGCGAGATCGTGGTTCGGCTCCTTTTTGCCGGGAAGAACAATCTGCAATCCGGCGACGAGGCCTGCGCAGGTGACGTTTCCAACGACGTGCGGGTGGCGGTTCTGGATGGCCTTGCAGCGCTCGTGCAAGATGGGACCGAGGCGGGCGGCGTTGCCGGTGAGGTCTTCGTCGAGCAACTTCTTGATGTTGGCCACTGCGGCGGCGCAGCAGACGGGATTGCCTGTGTGCGTGCTGGTCATGCTGCCAGGGGGGAACTGATCCATGATCTCCACGCGACCGATGACGGCGCTGAGAGGCATGCCGCTGCTGATGCCTTTGCCGCAGCAGATGATGTCTGGTGTGACGCCGTAGTGCTCGAAGGCCCAGAATTTGCCGGTGCGGCCAAAGCCGGCCTGCACTTCGTCAAAGGTGAGGACGACCTTGTGTTCATCGCACCAGGCGCGGAGTTTCTGAATATACTCCACGGGGGCAAAGTCGGGGCCGACGCCCTGATAGCTCTCGATGATGACGCCGGCGATGTTGGCTCCGGTGAGGCCTTTGTCGGCGATGGTTTTGAGGAAGGTGTCAAAGCTGGTGTCTTCGGTCCAGTAGCCGTCCGGGAAGGGCGCATTGAGAATGGCGGGATCTTCATTGACGATCCAGGCCTTCTGCCCGGCCATGCCGCCGGCCTGCTGGCTGGCGAGGGTGCGGCCGTGGAAGCCACGGGTGAAGCCGATGATGCCAATCTTCTCTTTTCCGCCAACCTTGATACCGTGGCTGCGGCTGAGCTTGATGGCGCACTCGGTGGCTTCACTGCCGGTGCTGAGGAGGAAGACTTTTTTCAAGCCTTCCGGGGAAACGGAGGCGATGAGTTCGGCGGCTTCGGCGCGCTCCTCGCTGGGGAAGACGTAGTTGTGGATGAGGCCGCTGTTGATCTGGTCGACCATGGCCTTGCAGATTTCCGGAGCGGCGTGGCCGGCATTGGTCACGAGCACACCGCTGCTCCAGTCGAGCCACTTGTTGCCGTACTTGTCGAAGATGTGGATGTCCAGGGCCTTGTCCCACACGATGGGGGGCATGCCGCGCATGGACTGGGGCTCAAAGTGACGCAGTTTTTCCAAAGTGGGCACAGAGTCCGGATGCGGCAATGGCGTGCAGATGCGGCGGTGCTTGGTTTCGACGTAAGGGACGGTCTGTGGTGTGATGCTGAATTCTTTGCCCATGGGACGATACTGCACGCGACTTTATTTGCGTGCTACTCGCTTTGCAGCAGGTCGCGGTATTTTTGTGCGCATACGAATTATCTGGCCGTCAATATAAATGTGCCGGCGGATGAAAAAGGCGGCAGCACAGCGGCTTTCAGCCCTCACTTCCGCCTGCGCCGCAGCACCATGCCCAGCGCTGCGCAGAGCAGCAGCAGGCCGCGTGTGGGCTCGGGCACGGCCACGACGACGAGCGTCAGAGCGCCGGCGTCGAGCATGCTGCTGATCTGCCAGAGGCCCGTGCCGGTGATGTCGGGGAGGTCGAGGTTGCCTTCATTGCCGTCGGCGTTGGCTCCGGTGCGGAGGTTGGTGCCGGTGCTGAAGCCGTTGAGGCTCACGACGCCGCTCCAGTCCAGCAGGGTGAAGGTGTCGCCAACGGCGGCAGTGTAGCCGGTGCCGTCCACCATGAGGTTGCTCAAGCTGCTGAGCGTGAGCGTGCCGGTGATGCTGATCCGGTCGGCGGCGAGGTCTGTCCCGGCGCTGGAGCCGGTGATCTGCAGCTCGGCCACGGCGCTGCTGGCGGCCGGAGTGAAGGCCAGGCTGTGGGTGTACAGTGTGCCCGTGGCCGCGCCGCCGCTGTCGCCGGGTCTGATGACGCCGGAGACCACGGTGGTGCTGCCAGTGATGCTGCCCGTGCCCGCCAGCACGGCGGTGGCTCCGTTGACGGTGAGCGCGCCTGAGCCGCTCTGGCCAAAGCCGCTGACTCCGACCTGCAGGGTGCCCGCGCTCACGGTGGTGGTGCCGGTGTAGGTGTTGCTGCCGGTCAGGGTGGCGGTGCCTGCGCCCACCTTGGTCAGAGCCCCGCTGCCGGAGACGACGGCATTGATGGTCAGATCTCCGCTGCCACCCACGCTGGAGTCAGAGGCCAGGTTCACGCTGGTGAGATTGGCCGTGGCGCTGCCGGTGCCGCCGCTGAGGCTGACAGCTGGCGCGCCGGAATAACCGCCGCCACTGGCTTCCAGCGTGACGCCGTTGAGCACAAAGGCTCCGTCGTTTCCCACCGCCGTGGCAGCCGCCCCGGTGCCGCCGGCAATGGTGACCGCAGGCGTGGAGGTGAAGCCGGTGCCCGGATTCACAATGGTAAGACCTACCACGGTGTAGTTGGAGTTGTTGCCCGCCACCGTGGGGTCCTTCCCGAGCACCAGCACCGTGCCACCGGTGAATTTGGCGGTCGGTGTTCCGGTGAAATTGCTGCCCGCACTCGTGACCGTGATGCTCACCACCTTGCCGTTGGCGTCCAGATTTGCGACCCCTGTGGCCCCGTTGGAAAGGGTGACCGTGGGAGCCACCGAGTAGGTCGTGGTATTGGATGTGACGGTGTATGAGGCGCTGGTCACCCCCACCGAAGCGATGACAACCGCCCCCGTGCCACCCGTTACGGTGACTGTGGGTGCCAGTCCGTAGCCGGAGCCGCCGCTGGTCAGCGTGAGGCTGCCGGTGCCGAGCCCGAGCTGGGCCGTGGCGCTGGCGGAGGAGCCACCGGATGAGGGATCGACCGCCACAGCGGCCGCAGCCGACCAGCCGGCGGTGCTCACGCCGGTGAAGCTCAGCGAGGCCACACCGCTGCCGATGCTGGCCGCCGTGCCACTATTATTCACCAGGGCACCGTCGCCGCCCACGCCCGTGCCATTCAGCGTGATGACCTCCTGCACCTCCGTCTGACCGTTGAGGTCCAGCGTTGCACCGGCATTTACCGTGGTGCCGCCTGCGCCCGCCGCCAGGGAGGCTCCGCCGCCGCCCAGCGCCCTGGTATTTCCCAGCATGAGGGTCCCCTGGTTCACGGTGGTGGCTCCGGTGTAGGTGCCCGCCCCGGCCAGCACAAAGGTGCCCGCGCCGTCCTTGATGAAGCCCACGTTGTTGTTTGCGCCGGTGTTGTTGGGAGCTCCCGTGCCGCTCCCTGAGCCGAGGCTGCCGCCGTAGGTCTGCGTGCCGGAGGAGACGCTCACTTCCAGCAGGCTGGTGGAGGTGAGGCTGCCGCCGATGACGGCATTGGCCGTGCCGGTGCCTGCGGTGATGAGTCCGGCGAGGCTCTGGGAGAAGCCGCTGAGCTGCAGCACACCGGAGGTGGTGCCGGTGCCGAGCGTGACCGTGGTGCCGGTGGGCAGGCGGTCATTGCCCAGGTCGATGCGCAGCGTGCCATTTTCCACGAGGGTGCTGCCTGCGTAGGTGTTGTCTCGCGAGGTCAGGGTCAGCACGCCGTTGCCGGTTTTGTCGAGCCCGCCGGGGCCGGTCACACTCCCGGTGATGATCATCTGGGAGAGGCTGCCGATGGCGGTGCCGTTTTCCACCTGAATGCGTGAGGTGCTCTGCAGCGCCACCTCGTTGATGATGGTGGTCTTGGGGTCCACAAAGGCGGAGCCCGGCGTCTGGTCGGTGAGACGGATGGCTCCGTTACCGCCAAAGCCGTTGCCGTTGATGATGAGGCGGCCGTTGGCGGCATTGGCCCCGAAGGTGTCTGTGGCGTCGTCATTCACCTCATAGGTGCCACCGCTGTTCACGGTGATGCTGGGCACGCTGGTAAACTGCTGGCTGTTCATGCGCAGCACGCCGTTGTTGATCACGATGTCTCCGCTGAAGGTGCTGACGCTGGTGCCCACCGCGATGCCGCCGGTGCCTGAGAGGGTCAGCGTGCCGGTGCCGGTCAGCCCATTCCCCTGCACTGCCTGCACTACGGAGAAATTAAAGGTGGCCCCCGCAGAGCCGATGGTGATGACGTGACCGGGAGCGAGAGCGTCATTGCCGATCGTGCCCAACGTGCCGCTGGCCAGGATGAGCGTGGCGCCATTCAGCGTCAGCCCCGTGGTGCCGGTGCCGAGGTTTGCACTGGCGGTGACGGAAAGGGAGCCGCCATTGACGATGGTATTCCCGGTGTAGGTGTTGGTGGCGGTGAGCACGAGCGCGCCATCGCCGGATTTGACGAGGTTGGTGCCGCTGATGACGGCATGAATGCTGAGTGTGGAAGCGCTCTGCTGGTGGATGATGAGCTCCCCTGTGGAGGTGGCGAGCACGCCGCGCCTGCTCGTGGCACCGATGCTGGTGGCCCCAGCCGTGGAGGACACGAGGAGGCCGCCGCTCTCCAGCGTCAGCGTGTCTGCGGCTGCGGCAAAGGCGATGGCCGAGGTGCCGGTGAGGCGCAGC
Organism: Prosthecobacter fluviatilis; assembly: GCF_042655725.1. Lineage (GTDB taxonomy): Bacteria > Verrucomicrobiota > Verrucomicrobiia > Verrucomicrobiales > Verrucomicrobiaceae > Prosthecobacter > Prosthecobacter fluviatilis. Next base: position 163,249 of record NZ_JBHSMQ010000007.1, on the reverse strand, counting down.
GTGTTGGTGGTGGCCCCTCCGGCCCCCAGGGTGGTGGTGGTGGCGCTCAGGCTGGTGTGCTGGCCGCTGCCAAAGCCGGTGGTGTAGCTCCCCGCCGAGAGGGCGGAGACGTTGCCAAAGCCGTCATTCACCGCCCAGTCATTGAGCTGGTAGGTGGCGTATGCGCCGAGAATGTTCATGGCACTGTTGCCAGTGCTCACGCTGGTGTTGTTGGCTGTGGCGGTGGTGATGCCCGCGACTCCGGAGCCGATGCCGACCGGATTGAAATTCACGGTGGCACCGGTGTTGCGGGTGATGCCGTTGAGCACCAGCGTGATGTTCTGACTGCTCCCGCTCGTCACGGTGATGCGGGCTGCACCACCGAGCACGCCGGAGCTGTTTCCCAGCGTGAGTCCGGCCACGGTTTCGGATGACCCCGAGTCGCTGCTGCCTGTGAGACTGAGAGAGCCGCCATTGAGGATGAGCGCAGAGGAGGCGCTGAGCTTGGCGGCATTGTTCAGGCTGTAGTCCAGCAGCAAGGTGCCGCCGCTGACGGTGGTCGCGCCCATGTAGGTGTTGCTTCCGCGAAAGGCCACCGTGCCGCCGCCGACGAGGGTCACGGTGTCCCCGCTTCCCGTGGCTCCAACGGCCTGCAGCAGCCCGCCGGTAAACTCCACGGTGCCGCCGCTCACGGAGCTCAGGGTTATGCCCTTGGCCGCGCCGCTGTCTGTGCCCAAAATGACATTGCCTGCGTAGGTCACCGTGCCGGAGGCATTGAGCCCGCCCACCATCATCACGCCAGTGTTGCCGGACTGCAGGCGGATGTTTCGCCCGATGGTGACGCCTGCGGTGTCGATGAGCAAACGGGCCAGGCCTGAGCCGCTGGTATTTCCCACCAGTACGTCCGAGGTGGCATTTCCCAGCGCACCGGCACTGCCGCTGGGCGCATTGGCAGAGACAATGAGGCGGCCGGCCGCGATGGTGGTGGTGCCCACGTAGTCGCTCGCCGAGCCGGACATCACCAGCGTGTGCGACGCGCCCGACACCACGAGGAAGGACAAGCTGTCTGTGCCGGAGAGCTTGCCCGAGAACACATAGTACCCTGCAGAGGTGACGGTGATTCCCGCCGCTGTCTCCAGGATGGTGCCGCCGCCCGAGATCGCACCCATCGTTTCAGGATTGGCGCCAAAGTCAAAGGTGGCGCCGCTGGCCACGTTCAGCGTGGTCGAATTTCCAAACAAGTCCCCGGCGCTGCCGCTGAAGCGCACTGTGCCCGTGCCGCTGACGTTGATCGTGGTGTTCGTCATCCCGCCCATGTCGGCGATGTTGATGAACTTGCCGACCGTGGAGTTGTTGATCAGGTTGATCACCACGCCGGTGTTGGTGCCGGCGTTGGAGTAGGCCGGGCCGTCGCCCAGGGTCAGGGTGCCGGTGCCGCTGTTGATGAAGGTCTGCTTGGTGCCGTTGGCAAAAGTCTGCGCGCCGGTGCTGAAGGTCAGCGTGCCGGAGCCGGCATTGGTCACGGTCGTTTCCCCATCCCAGATCACGGGCGCTGTGATGGTGGCGCTGCCAGGGCCCGTAAGCGTGATGACGGATAGCATGGCGTGGTCTGAGCTGGCATTTGTGAAGTCCAGCGCATTGGTGGTGGGAGAGCCCGCAAGGGTGATGGTACCTGCGGTGTTATTAAAGAGGAGCTGGTTCAGCGTGAAGTTGCTGATGTTGTTCGTGCTCGTGTAGCTGGTGGAGCCGCCGAAGACGAGGGAGGTGGCGGTGTCACTGGCAGGCACGGTGGCGCCAGACCATTTGGCGGTGTCATTCCAGCTGCCCGTACCGCCGGACCAGACGGACTGGGCGGGGGCCTGCTGGGCCAGCAAAAGGGCCACGCTGCACAGCGCAGCACGAGGGGACAGCAAAGAAGACGCACTGCGGCGGAACGGGACCGCCAGGCGGCGTGCGACGGCCGCTTGAGCAAAAAGAGGGGGCATGGGGGTCCGGCCTCATAAGCAGATCCATCACCGCCAGACCAACACTTCACGGTGAAGATAACGTTTCATAAACCAATGATTTTGAATGAATTGGAAACAGAATCGTCACACAAAAGACATTTGGGCTGGCGCACCTGTACATCATGTCACTTTGCCGCCTGGGAGGGCCTGCTTCCCCGGCCCCGGACAGCCACCGGCTTCCGCTCCATGCCCCAAAACGGGTGCAGCGAAGTGGTTGCCTATGGCCCAGACGCTGCTACTCTCGCGGCCCCCTTCCCCTCAAACTGCCCCATGACCCCTGACAAAATTCGCAATATCGCCATCATCGCTCACGTCGACCACGGCAAAACCACGCTCGTCGACGGCCTGCTGCGCGCCAGTGGCAATTTCCGCGAGAACCAAGCCATCGCAGAACGCGCCATGGACTCCATGGATCTGGAGCGCGAGAAGGGCATCACCATCAAGGCCAAGAACACCTCCGTTCACTGGAACGACTACATCATCAACATCGTGGACACCCCCGGCCATGCCGACTTCGGTGGTGAAGTGGAGCGTGTGATGAAGATGGTGGACGGCGTGATGCTCGTGGTGGACGCCTATGAAGGGCCGCAGGCGCAGACGCGCTTCGTTTTGAAGAAGGCGCTGGAGCAGGGCATCAAGCCCATCGTGCTCATCAACAAGATGGACCGCCCGCACATCGAGCCCCAGAAGGTGCACGACAAGGTGCTGGAGCTCTTCCTGGAGCTGGACGCCACTGAAGAGCAGTTCAATGCCGCCTTCGTTTACGGCAGCGCCCGCGCAGGCTGGGTCACCGACTCCCCCACTGGCGAGCAGCACGACATGACCTTCCTCCTGGGCAAGATCGTGGAGCACATCCCCGCTCCGAAGGCGGAAGTGGAAGGCTGCTTCGAGATGCTCGTCTCCAACATCGACTGGGACAACTTCGTGGGCCGTGTGGCCATCGGCAAGGTGACCCGTGGCAGCGTGAAGCTGGGAGACAAGGTCTTCCTCCTGGGCAAGACCCCGGAAGAAAAAGCCATCCCGGTGAAAGTGACGAAGGTCTTCCAGTACACCACCCTGACCACCAGCGACTCCGTGGAAGGCATCGCTGGCGACATCGTCGGCATCTCCGGCTTTGAAGACGTGGACATCGGCCAGACCGTGGCCGGCAGCGCAGACGCCGTGGCCCTGCCCTTCGTGGCCATCGACCCGCCGACCATCGTCATGCAGTTCGCCGTGAATGACGGCCCGCTGGCCGGACGCGAAGGCGAGCACGTGACCTCCCGCAAGATCCGCGACCGCCTGGACCGCGAGCAGAAGATGAACGTGACCATCAGCGTGAAGGACACGGACACCGCCGGTATCTTTGACGTGAGCGCCCGTGGCGCCATGCAGATCGCCGTGCTGGTGGAGCAGATGCGCCGCGAAGGCTTTGAGGTCCTCGTCTCCCGCCCCATGGTCATCATGAAGCGCGTGAACGACGAACTCGTCGAGCCCTTTGAAACCCTGTACGTGGACGTGCCGGACGACTACCTCGGCGGCGTGATGAAATCCATCTCCGAGCGTAAAGGCAAGATCGAAGACATGAGCGCGCACAACGGCCGCACCAGCCTGCAGGCCTATGTGCCGACTCGCGGCCTCATTGGCTTTGAGTTTGAACTGATGAACCTGACCAGCGGTCACGGCATTCACAGCCACCTCTTCCGCGAATACGCCCCGCACGCCGGACCCATGCAGACCCGCAGCACCGGCACGCTGGTGAGCACCGAAGCAGGCGAAGCCACCAGCTACGCCCTCGACACCATTCAGGTGCGCGGCAAGCTCTTCATCGGCGCAGGCGAGCAGGTGTATGACGGCATGATCATCGGCGAAAACCCACGCGCCGACGATCTGCCCGTGAACCCCACACGCAGCAAGCAGCTCACCAACTTCCGCGCCGCCGGCAACGACAAGGGCATCCAGCTCACCCCGCCGATCCGCTTCAGCCTGGAGCGCGCCATCGAGTACATCGCCCCCGATGAACTCGCCGAGTGTACGCCCAAGAGCATCCGCATCCGCAAGCGCATCCTCGACAGCAACGTGCGCCAGCGCGAGAAGAAGAAGACCGAAGCGCAGCTCGAAGGCGCGGCTGCGTAAGGCGGCAGTCAGCAGTCAAAGAGTCAAAAGCTAACAAGAAGGCCAAGGCATCACCGCCTTGGCCTTTTTGCTGTGTGGGTGGCGCGACGCCTACGCCTGCATCGGAGCTACCTCTTTCGGGCGTCTGCTGGCACACGTAGAATCAAGGAGTCAGCGGGCGTCCCAAACGGCCCTATGCTCGGAGGAGATGTGCCATGCGCCACCCGTCCGGCCTGCGAAAGCGGTAGCTGCGCTCGTTCCTCGCTCCGCGACCGCACTCCAAATGGGCGGCATTGCGCCATGGACTCAGGAGTGCGGACCTCAACGCTCTCTTTTGCGCAAATAGGTGGCGGCAGAATCAGCCATCGTAACCCAGGCGGCACCGAGCATGATGAAGTCCTTCACCACCAGCCGGCCTCTGCCGCTCAAGAGCGGAAAGCCATGCTCTGTATTGCCCAGATTGGGCACCCAGCTTTCGGGGGTCGTCACCAAAAAGGACAGGGTTGTGAGCGACATGATGACGACGAGGGCGCTGCCGACCGCTGCGACCTGCGGCAGCCAGGGATTCAGGGCGATCATGAGTCCATAGAGCACGATCACCGCACCGAGCCCCAGCGCAAAGGTGTAGGTGTGGTTCGCCTCATGCCAGGCGCGGTTGGCCGGCACCAGTGCGCCCTCAGGGTTCATATGCTTGGTGTACTCCGGAGCGGGATGCTTGTAGAAAAAGCTCATGACCGGGCTGTTGGCCACGAATGGCACGATGCCGTCCGCTTCATACTTGTAGATCTTGAGGGCCCCGATCCAGACCAGAACGACAATGAGGCCAAAACGGGTGAGCGAAAAGCCAAGGCCACGGCTGTTTGCGGCGAGAGTGAATGCTTTGTCTGTGAGAGTGTTCATCCGGCAAGCTATCATGCGCGCCGCTGGCCCGGAATGGACGAACAGCCCGATCACATGGACAAATTGGCACCGCCCCGGCTCAGCGTCTCCTGCTCACGGAAGACAGCCGGAGAGCAGCCAAAAGCGCGCTTGAAGAGCCGGCTGAAATAGAACTCATCATCAAAGCCCACCTCATAGGCGACTTCCTTGACGGGCTTGAGGGTATGCAAAAGCTGCCACTTGGCATGCTTCATCACCCGGTCACGGATGATCTCGGCCAGAGTCTTGTGAAAGTGGGTTTTGGAGAGCCGGGCCAGTGTCTTGGGTGAAATGCCCAGCAGCCGCGCGTATTCAGACGGACTGTGCAGAGTCTGGTAGCGGGTCTCCAGCAATTCCCTGAAACGGCGCAGCGCTTCAGGCCGCCGGGTGGCCGCCAGTCCGTCAGAGCCCTGCTGCTCAAGCTTCAGGCGGGTGGCTTTGATGAGCAGAATCTTGAGACAGGAGAGGAGCACCTCCTGGTGGGCCACCGCCTGCTGCCGCAGCTCATGGTCCATCTCTTCCATCAGCCGGCCAAACTGGAGCAGCAGCCCGGCATCCAGCCTCACCAGCGGCACGTCATACACTTCGTTGAAGAGCACTCCATTGCAGCCCACGGCGTGGTGATGCGTCTCGATGCAGAAAAAGTTGGCGTGAAACTGCAGCATCCAGCCGGATGCCGCACGCTTCGTCACGAATGACACACGCTGGTAGGGGTTCAGGCAGAGCAGCACCGGGGCTGCAAAATCGTGCACGGCGTAGTCCACACGCACCATGCCGCTGCCCTGCTCCAGCAAAAACAGCGTGAAGCACGGCGTGCGTGCCAGCTTGCTGACGCCCGTGAATGAAAACCTCCGCACTGCGAGGCTCGGCAGGGTGGCGTCAGGCGGGTTCATGCTGAGATCATGCGCCCCATCAGTGCGTCAGCGAATAAAAGATGATGTTGATGCCCAGCGGGTACGCATACTTCTCGGAGAACTCTTTGAAGTACCACGGGTCCGTGCCTTCCTGCTCCCAGCCTTCGCCGGTGTCGGTGTTCCAGCAGATGACCATCATGAGGCGGCGCTTGTCGTCGAAGTAGCCGCGGTAGTGCACGTGCTCGGAGCCGGGCTTGTCGAACTCATAGGTGATGCCCTGGTTGATCACATACTCGGCAAAGCGAATGTGCGGGATCTGCGGCTTTACCTTGAGGGGGAAGACCATGTGGAAGATCTCATGCTCCAGCGGGATCTCCTCGATCTTGCGGTCCGGCCAGATCTGCTTGAGGGCCACCTCAAAGTTGTCCCACTCGCGCGTGCCCCAGAAGTCGTCCACCATGATGAAGCCGCCGTTGAGCATGTACTCGCGCAGGGTTTTGGCCTCTTCGTCAGTGAGGTCGATGTCTCCCACCTCGATCATGTAGAGAAAGGGAAAATGGCGGATCTGCTCGGGGTGGATGTCCACCACAGCGCCGTTGGGGTTCACCTGCAGGGAGGTGAGCTGCTGCAGGCGGTAGGACATGTTCATGTCCGAGTCCGGATAATCGGTGGCCCATTTGCGGTTGGAGCGCCCCCAGCCACGCCCGCCACGGCTCATGGAGTTGTAGCGCACGCGGGCAAAGGTGAAGGTGTCATTCGGCAGCTCCTTGCTCACCGGCCAGGTGGGGTAGCCCTCTTCCTGGCCCCTGCGGGTGTCTCGCGGATCTTCCGGCACGCTGCCATCCTTGACGCCAAACTGGGTCGGCCGCCCGCCTTGCGTGTCTTGCTCCACCGCCCAGACGACGCAGCCGAGCAATGCCAGGGCGATGAGGAGGACGGGGGCGGATCGGGGTTTGCGCATGAATCTGATAACGTGGCTCGTCACCGACTCCTGCGCACTTCTTTTCATGCCATGGGTCCTGCCTGAGGCCTGCGGCGGCGCAGGAAGAGGGCGGCCAGCCCAAAGAGCAGGAGCACCATGCGGCCGGGCTCTGGGACGATGACGATGATGCCGTAGGTGGCAAAGGCGGAGGTATCCCAGAAGAGGCCGGAGCCGAGTTCGGGAAGGACCAGGTCGCTGGCGGTGTCGAAGGCGGAGCCGCCGGCTGGAGTGCCGATGCTGCCCGCCGTACCGGAGCTCACCGAGGCCCAGTCCATCAGCTTGAAGACATCTCCAAACGCCATTCCGGAGGCGTCTGCAGTCTGCACCAGAACTGTCGGAGTGCCACCGGCGCTGGCTCCGAGGCTCAAGGTCTGTCCTGCCAGACTGAGGGAGCTGTAGGTGCCGCTGACGGTGTTCCACTGGGTGTAGATGGAATCAGGTGTGCTGCCGACTCCTGCCATGGCATGAATGCCGAGGTAATCGGCGGCCGTCACGTCCGAGGTCCAGCCAGAGTCCAGGGCCTGGGCATTATGGCTGCTGGAGGTGACTTCAAACTGGATCTGCGAACCTGAGTTGACGGTGAGCGCACCGGTGAGGGTGAGCTGGCCGGGAGTGCCACCGGCAGCATCCCCCGGACGGAGGACGCCTACGTTCGAGAGACTGCCCAGGGTGACCGCTCCGACTGTGCCGGTGCCAGAAAGCGTGGGAGCAGCGAGCTCGTTTGCCGAGACGACGGCGGCGGCGACCGGCGCGCCGGAGACCCCGGAGACGGTGGAGGTGGTGCCCGTGCCCGAGACAGTGATGGCGGAGGAGGCTGCCGAACCGCTGCCGCCTGAGCCAACCTGCAGGCTGCCACCAGTGACCTGCGTGTCTCCCGAGTAAGTATTGGTCGCGGTGAGCAGCAGTTTGCCGGAGTCCTGTTTGATCACACCGCCGGTTCCTGTCTGCACCGCAGCGGTGATGGTGGTGTCTCCTGTGCCGGCGACGGTGAGGTTCATGTCTGCTCCCGTGATGGTCGAGCCATTGACCACAAGAGCATTGCTGCTGCTGTTGGTCCAAGTTTGTGAAGCACCGAGAATGACGCTCATGCCGAGGGTGCTGGTTCCTGCGCCGCTGCTGTGGGTGATGCCGCCCGCGCCGATGGTCAGGGTGTTGGCGTCGCTGCCGTTGTTGCCGATGGTCACAGCACCTGTGGCGGAGCTGGTGAAGGTCAGGCTGGCAATGGAGGTGGCGGAGCCGAGGTAGCTCGTGGTGAGATTGGAGGCCTCAGGAGTCGTCGTGTTGAAGAACACATCGGTGGTCGCGTCCGGAGTGGCCTGGGTGTCCACGTCGCTCGCGGCGTCCGTGCGCCAGTTGGTCACGCCACCGGCGTTGTTGGTGCTCCAGCTGCCATCGAGAGAGCCGGACCAATAGGCTGTGGTCGGGGCCACCACGGTGACGTTCAGCGCCGTCTGCGTGGTGGTGTTCTGCGCACCTGCGAGCGTCAAGTTGTAGGTCTTGCTGCCCCAGGCGCCGGCGAGTGTGAGTGTCGTGTTGGCGAGGGTGAAGTTGTTTGTGCCCGTGCCGGTGAAGCCACCGCCTGCGGTGATGAGCTGGATGACGCCTGTGGCGATGCCCGTGGCTCCGGTGACGGCGTTAAGATTGATTGTGGCACCAGAGGCGATGCTGGCGTTCTTGGTGACCGTGATCTTGTCCGCACCGCCATACACGCCCGAGACGGCGGACACGCTGCCGATGTCAAAGTAGAGGTTGGAAGTGGAGGACGCCGTCAGGCCGGTCAGCGCGAAGGTGGCGCCTTCGAGAATGTTGAACGTACCGAGCGCACTGTCACGCATGTCGAGTTTGGAGCCTGCGCCCAGGTTCAGGCTGGCCCCTTCGGTGCTGATGGTGGTGCTGCCGACATTGATGACCGTGGTAGGCGCGCCGGTGGCCACGGTCGCCATGAGGGACACACCAGAACCGACGGTGATGGCGGTGTTGCCCAGTGTGGCAAAGGTGGCGCTGCCGCTCGTGTTTTGGATCTGCAAACCACCCGCTGTGCCGCCGATGGTGGTGGCACCGCTGTAGGTGTTTTTTCCGGTGAGCGTCTGGAGTCCCGTGCCGGTCTTGACCAGGATGAGATTTCCCGTGGTGGCCACGCCGCCCTTGGTGTCGGTGAGGATGCCTGCGTACGTCGTGCTGGTGTTGTCTGCACCGACGGTCAGTGTGGCCGAAGTACCGGTGACGGAGTTGGTGATCATCCCGCCGGTGGTGGTGGTGTCTCCAGCGAGGGAGCCGAGAGTTTCAGACTTGCCATTGAGATCGAAAGCAGCACCCGCGGCGACGATAAGGGCCGAGGCGTCTGGAATCACCGCGGCGAGGCCGAGCTGGAGCACGCCGCCGGAGACAGTGGTGGAACCGCCGTAGTTGTTGGCCGAGGAGCTGAGGATCAGGGTGCCCGCGCCCGCCTTGGTCAGGTTTGTGCCGCCGGTGATCTGGCCGCTAATGGTAGCGGTGACCTGTGGGCTTGCGACGGTGATGGTGTGCGAACCCGCAGCGAGGGTCATGGTGTTGACCAGAGTCAGGTTGTGCGTGGCGGCCGTGCCGCCAAAGGTGAAGTCGCCGACGACGTTGGTGGCATTGCCAATGCTGCGCGCGGCGGTACCGGCCAGGATGGTGGTGCCGGAGCCGATGGTGATGGTGCCCGTGCCGTAAGGCGTGGTGGCTGCGGTGTTGTCAAAGATCACCGTGCCCTGCTCAATGTTCAGGCCGCCGGCCAGCACATGCGCCGTGGAACCGCTGAGAACGAGCGAGCCCGTGCCGCGCTTCTTGATCGTGCCACCGCCCGTGGTGGTGAGCGGCGCGGAGATGATCAGGCCTTCGGGAGAGAGGCCGTTCACGGTGATGACGGGAGACGCATTTGTCAGCGTCAGCCCTGTGCCGCTGATGGTCGGCGTGCTGGCCAGATTGTCATTGGTCACGGTGATGGCGTTGGCGGCGCTGAGATTGAGCAGTGTGGCCGTGGCCACCGTGGGTGTGGCCGTGCCGCCGTTGCCATTGAAGGTCAGGCTGGAGAGCGTGTTCGTGCCAAACATCGTCAGCGTGCCGCCGCCGTTGATCAGCACGCTGGCGGATTGAGCGATCTGGTTGGCGATCGTTTCCGTGACCGTCGCGCCGTTGTTGATGACCAGGCTGTAGCCCGTGATGGTGGAGCTGCCGTTGGTGCCCGCTCCGGCGGCAATCGAAACGTTGCTGGTGCCATTTGCGCTGGCATTGCTGAGAGTCAGCGTGCCTGCATTGACCACCGTGCCGCCGGTGTAGGTGTTGTTGCTGGCGCTGGAGATGGTGAGGCCCGCCGTGCCGGATTTGACGAGGCTGACCATGTTGCCGCTGACGCCTGCGTTGTAAGTGCCGTTGTCCGCGATGACCAGTCCGGTGGAGAGCGACATGAGGCCGGTGTTGTTGGCGTAGATGTCCAGCTCGGCTGCGGTGCCGTTGTTGGCTCCCGCCGTCAGAATTCCGTTTTGCAGGGTTGTGGTTCCGGACGTGCCAATGCTGGTGCGCATGATGCCACCTGATGTGATGATCAGCGCACCCGCCCCCAGATCGAGAATCTGCGCCCCGGCTGCGGCTCCGGTAAGCTGCAGGGAGTTCACGGTGTTGCCACCTGCGGCGAGGTTGATCGCAGCGGTGATCCCGCTGAACTGATAGTTGCCGCTGGCGGTGGTGGTGCTTTGAGAGCCTGTGGCGCTGACAACCGTGTAGGCCGCGGCGTTCAGGGCGGAGATGCCGGCGGCGGTGAGTGCGGCATTCCCCGTGGCAGTTGTAGCGGAGGCGTTCTGCGAGATGGTAAACACCGTCGCGCTGGTGATGCCCGTGATGTAGGAACCGACGGGAATGGCCGTGCCACTGATCTGCTGGCCGACGATCATGGTGGTGGTGTCCCCTGAGGTGAGGGTCACGATGTTGCTGTTGAAGGTCGTCGCGACGTTTCCGGTCAGTGTCTGTGCCGAGATGTTGGTGGCCCAGTTGTCGTTGGTGGCGGCTGTCGCTCCCACCGTGGCCCAGCCACCGAGCAGGCCGCTGGCGAGCGTGCCGCCATTGAGGTTGTTCACAAAAATCTGCGCGCTTCCGGGCAGCGTCTGGCCTAGAGCCGTGCCAGTGAACATGGCGACCGCACCTGTGCCGATGGTGCGTGTGAGATTGTCGATGGTCAGCGCCGCGGTGTTGTTGGTGGCGGCAGCAGGAGCGGTGACGGTGATCGTGCTGAGCCCCTGATTGAGTGCCACGCCCGTGCCCATGCCGATGGTTTCAGCGGTGGATGATTGATTGGCCCCGGTGAGATTGATGGTGCCGGAGTTCAGGGTGATGGCCGCCGTGCTGGAGATGCGTGTGTTGCTGGCAGAGAGGCCGCTGTTCACGAGAGAGAGCGTGGCACCGCTGACGGTGAAAGTGGTGCTGGCGAGAGATCCGCTGTCCTGCAGCACGAGGGAGCCTCCCTGAACATTGGTCGTGCCCGTGTAGGTGTTGGCGCTGGTGAGTGTGAGGGAACCAGTTCCGGCCTTGTAGAGATTGATGGCGTTGTTGCTCGAGCCACCGCCGATCACACCGCCAAAGGTGGTTCCATTGGAGGTGGTGAAAAGATTGGCAGTGGTCGCGCTGATGATGGAGCCGCCGCTTCCGCCGACGGTGTTGTTGTTGCTGAGTCCGGCCACGGCCTGATCCTTGCCATTGAGATCCAAAGTGCCGGCATTGACGAAGAGATTCTGTAGTGTGGCCACGGTGGCGGTGGGGGCGACGAGAAGGGTGTTGGCGGAGCCGCTGTTGAGCTTGAGCACGCCGCCGTTGATTGTCGTGGGTCCGGCATAGTAGGCGGCGTTGTTCAGATTCAGCGTGCCGCCGTCCGCCTTGACCAGACCGCCGGTGGTGCCAAGCAGGAAGGCATTCAGATTGAGCACGGAGGTGCCGGTGACGTGAATTTGGAACTGGACGTTTCCGGACGTGGTGATGGATCCGGCATTGATCGTGCTGGTGCCATCATAGGTATTGAGGATGCCACCGGTGTTGAGGAGCAGTGCATTGAGCACGCCGGTGTTGGTGTAGTTTTGAATGACCGAGCCCTGGGCAGCCTGGCCGCCCCCAGTGGAGGTGATGGCAAAGGCGGTGTTCAAGGTCAGACTGTTGAGCGAGGTCGCAGCGTTGTAGGTCTGCGTGGCGCTGAAGTTGCCAAAGTTTGTGGTCAGACTGCTGGTGAGCGTGGTGGCCAGCTCGCTGGTGGCCATGGCGCGCAGGTAGGTGCCTGCACCGGTGTCTTTCACGAGGAACCCCGTGCCCGTGCCTGTGGCGGAGGCGTCTGCGATGATGTCCGCACGAATGGTCATGGTGCTGGTTCCACTGGCGCCGCCGCCCTGGGTCACACCGGCTATGGCCACGCCGGCGGTAGCACTGAATGCACTGGACGTGGTCATGTTTGCAAGGCCAGCTCCGGTGGTGGAAGACAATCCGCGGATGAGCAGGCTGCCGCCGCTGGCCAGGGCTTCCGCTGTCAGTGTGGTGGCGGTGAACGTGGTGTTCCCGCCTGTGCCGCCGTTGAGGGTCAGGGAGCCGCCGCCATTTGAGACGGTCAGAGTGGCGACGGTTTCAGATGTGTTAGTGCTGGCCACGCTGGTGCCGTTCAGTATCACGGAGCCGCCCTGGATGGTCAGCGCCTTGCCGCCGAGACGGTTGGTCAGATTGTTCAGGGTGTTGTCAATGGTGAGCGAGCCGGTGGAGGCGATGGTGTCTGCAAAGGAGATCATGCCAAAGGCGCCGCTGAGAGTCACCCCGCCCTGATACACCGTCATGCTGCCGCTGGCGGTGTTCAGATTCGTTAGGGTCAGCGTGCCGCCGCCGATCTTGGTAAGGCCGAGCGAGGTGCCCTGCGCCATGATGCCGTCAAACTGATAGCTGCCGCTCGCACCGTTGCCCACCGTGAGGACCGCCGTTCCCGAGGCTGTGACGAGACCGGAGCCAGAGAGTGCGCCGATGGTAGTCGCCATACTGGCGATGTCAAAAACACCGCCAGCGCCCACAGACACCGCACCGGTGAGCGGAAGCGCATTGGCCACCCCCATCTGGAGCAGACCGCCGCTGACCGTGGTGGTGCCGGTATAGGAGTTGCCACCGCTGCTGAGCTTCAAAATGCCATTGCCAGCCTTGTTCAGACCTGCAGAGCCGGAGATGGCGCCGCCCAGCGTGGAGGTGTTCTGCGGGCTGCTGACGGTGATGGTGCGAGTGGCGCTGCCCAGATTGACAGCACCATTGAGGATCACGCCATTGGCAGCCACCATGCCACCAAAGGTGAAGTCACCGTTGACTGTCACGTTGTTGGATACGGTCTGAATGGCGGCGCCGGACTGCAGGGTGGTCCCTCCGGCGATTGTCAGCGTGCCGATGCCTAGCGGACCTGTGCTGCTCTGAATGAGCGGAACGCCCGCCGCTGTCAGCGAACTGCTGGCGCCAAGGATAAGCGTGCCCTCATTCAACTGAACGCCTCCGTTGAAAGTGCTGGCACCACCGAGCACGAGCGAGCCAGAACCAGCTTTGATAATGCCTGCCGCAGAGCTGGTGCCACCGATGAGGTTCTGAATGACGTTATTCAAAATCAAATCAATCGGCGAGAGCCCGGAGGTGGTGATGGTGCGATTCAGCGCCGCGAGCTCCCAGATCGTTGCATTCGAGATAATTGGCGTGCTGCCGTAACTGTCATTGACCGCCGTGATGGCATTGGTCGTACCGCTGAGCACAAAGGTGCCGCCAGTGATGTTGGTCGTGGCCTGCGCTCCACCGGCGCCATTGAAGGTCAGAGTGGCGAAGGCATTGGTGCCGACGAGGGTCAGCACGCCGGCATTGCCATTGAAGGTGATGTTGCTGCCGGAGGCTATCTGCCCGCTGAGAGTTTCCGTGACATTGCCGTTGTTGAGGATCAAATCTCCCGGAACTTGGACACTGCCTAGGGTGCCGCTCAAAGTCAGCGATCCCGCCCCCTGGTTCACAATGGTCGGCCCGGAATAGGAATTGGAATACCCGCCGATGGTGGGCGAGCCGATCGTGGTGGCCACATTGGTACCGGCAGTGACGCCTGCGCCCGTGGTGATCGTGAAGGTCGTGGGCCCCGTGATGGCGGTAATGAATTCACCGGCGGGAATGCTCGGATTTCCTGTGACAGGCATGCCCACATAGAGGCCAATGGTACTGGCCACAGTGACCGTAGCAGAACCCGCCGTGGTGCTGGCCTGCACTCCGGTGATGCTGCCGCCGGAGGGATTGAGCGCGGCACCGATGGTGAACGGAGCAGACGTCACAGTCATAAGTGCTGGAACGGAGAGCACAAAGTGTGTACTGTCTGTGATGCTGCTGACCGTGGCCCCTATGGGGATGCCTGCACCATTGACGCTTTGACCGGGAACAAGCCCGGCTGTGCTGGCCACCGTGACCGTCGCGCTCGAAGCGAGCGTGGCGCCCGACACCGTGAGTCCTACTGGCTGCAGCCCAAAGTATTCATTCGCAGCACCGGTCGTCGTGGCGTTTTGGGAGAGGGTGACCATGGTGACGCCCGTGCCCTGAACGATGCCGGTAACGGTGGCCCCTTGAGGGATGCCATTCCCCTGCACCGACTGGCCGACGAACAAGGTGGGTGTGCCCAGAACGGTGATGGTGTTGCTGCCGCTGACCGTGCTCGCAGTGAGTGACTGTGCAGTCGGCGCCGAGGCGGTGGTGGTGATGATGGTGGCTACACTGCCGCCGGTGCCAGTGGCTGGGGCGGAGATCGTAAAGATTGTCGGACTGATGATGGACGTGATCGTCGCGCCTGCCGGAATGTTCGCATTTCCTGAGATGACCTCGCCAATATAGAGACCGCTCGTGGAGGTGGAAAGGGTCACGACATTGCTGCCCGCAGTGGTGCTGGCCAAGGCGGTGGTGGCGGTGGATGCGGCGATCGTTCCGAAGAGCACCGTGGCGGCACTGGTGGGCACTGTGGAGAAAGAGCCATTCAGCGTAACAATGTTTCCGGAGACACTGGCCACCGTGGTCGCGGTGAGCGCGCCCCCCCCTGCGGCAGCAGCGGCGAGGCTCACGCTCATGCCAGGGTAGATGACACTGCCGGCAGGGACGGTGATCGTATTGCTGGTGAAGCCGCTGTTTGGAATGGTCAGCACCTGCGAGGTGGGCAGGGAGAACTGAGTACCGGCGGCGGTGGTGCTGCCCGTAACGACATTCGCGCTGAGCGTGTAGTGCGTGGCGTCCGTGATGCCGATGACCACTGCCCCTGCGGTCTGCCCCGCGCTGGCATTGACCACCTGACCGATCGCAAGGCCGGCGGTGCCTGTCACCGTGACGATGTTTGAACTGGTGGTGGTGGAGGTCGTCCACACCGTCGGCAGAACATTAAGCGTCGTGGTGCTGGCGCCGGACTTCACGAGCGTGAGAAGGTTGCTGTTGCTGTAGTTCGTGATGGCGCTGTTGATCGTGGCCGTGTTGTTGGCGTAGTTGTAAAGAGTGGAGGACGTGTTGGTGGGTGCCCCAGCAGTGAGACGGCCGCCAGCAAGGACACTGGCTGCGCCGTTGGTGAGCAAACCGCCGGAAGCGATGTCGATGGCATCTCCCAGCGTGCTCTGTGTCACAGTCGAGACGGCGGAGATGCGCAGGGAGTTGATTGTGCGGCTGGTGACGTTGGTGGCACTCGCGGCAATGGTGATGTTGTCAGTGGCCACGCCAGCAGTGAGCAGGCTGGCAGAGTAAGCACCAAACGGCGTGGTGCTGTTAATGGAGAGGCCAAGTGCGCCCACACCCATGGCTCCTGTCACAGGATCAATGGTGGAGCGATAGCTGGCAAAGTCTGTGCCGCCCACCACCGCCCAGCCGCCGATGATGCCATTCACGAGCGTGGGAGCCGAAGTGATGATGATTTGAGAATTGGACGACGCCGTGAGGGGAGCGAGACCATTCATGCCGAGAACGGAGGCGCCAAGCGTACCACCACCCACCGTAAAGTTGACGGTCGCGGTGCCGCTTTGATTCAGGCTGGCGAGTGTCCATACCGCAGACCCCGTACCTGTGGCGCTGCTGCCGAACAGGTTGGCAGCGATGATGCTGCCACCGGAGACCAGATTGAGAGCACCGGCAATGCCCAGGGCATCGGTTCCCTGCTTTGCACCGAGGGTCAAAGTGCCGCCTACCAGATTAATGGAAGACGAGCCGGTGCGGGATGTCAGCGCAGACAGCCCGGAATTGTCCAGAGTCAGGCCAGAGTAATACACCGTAATGGCACCGTCGTTGGTGATCGTGCCACTGTCCTTGAGGGTCAGCGTGCCGCCACGGATGTTGGTGAGCATGTTCGCGTTGCGACCGTCCGTATTGGTCAGCACCAGATTGTTCCCGCCTGATTTATCGAGGGTGATGTTTCCGGCAATCGTACCTAGGAAGGTCGTCGTCGCCGTGCTGGGAATGGTGTAAAGCGTGGCGGTGGTGCCGGTGTTTGTCACCGTGCCCGCCGCGCCGGGCAGAAGATTGCCATTGGTCTGAGTCAGGGATGCGATGGCCTGGCTGAAGCCATTGAGATCCACGGTGCCGCCGTTGAGATTGAGCGCGGCTGTAGTGACGACGGTGGCCGTGGGGATGACGAGGAGGGTGTTGGCACCGCTGGTGAGATCAAGCTCTCCGGCATTCACAAAGGTGGCCCCGGAGATGAGGCTGGATTTTTGCAGATTGAGGATACCGCTGTCAGCCTTCACCAACGCACCGCTGCCGACGAGGTAGGAGTTCACGGTGAGCGTGTCCAAGGTGTGGAATATGAGTCCTGCCGCCCCCTGGGTAAGCGCACCGCCGGTGAATCCAGCGTTGCCCGTTTTCGAGACCACGGCCCCGCTGGTGATCGTCAGTGTGTTGAGCGCGCCAGATGCATTGAAGAGCATGGTGCCAGTGGCAAGACTGGTGGCGTAGTTCACGGCGATGCCACCGCCGGTCGAGGTCACGCCACCGCCGCTGCTCAGGGTCAGCGAGTTGATGGTGGTCGATGCGTAGAGATTCAGATTCTGCGAAGTGGCAAAGACATTCGATCCGGCAGCTGCATTGGAGGCCGTACCGACCAATGCGGTGATGGCCCCTGGAGTCGCCGTGCCGAGATAGCTGCCGGTGGGTGCAAAGTAACCGAGCGCCGTGTCCGCCGAGGTGAGGAGGCGGAAGCCGTTGGTGTCTGAAGTGACTAGGCCAGTGCCAGTGCTGTCAGAGCCGATGATGTCGGGGCGAATGCCACTGACCAAGGTGGGGGTGGTGGCGAAGACATTGACGCGTCCTGTGCCGGCTGCGGCTCCGCCGAGGATGCCTGTGGTGGAAATGACGAGCGTCCCGGTGTTGGTGGCGCTCTGGGCGGTGACTGTTGTGATGTTCACCGTCGTGCCGAAGGCTCCCGTGCTGGGCGTGAGGTTGAATAGGCTTTGACCGGCCACGAGGGTCATGGTGCCGAGTGTTTCGGTGAGTGATGCATTGTTGTTGCCCAGGTAGTTCAGCGTACCGCCCTGGAAGTTCAAAATGCGGGTCGTGCCGGAGATCGCCACTGCGCCACCGAGACGGTTGTTGATCGCATTGGCGGCAGCGCCGCTGTTGTCCAGCGTGAGCACGCCTCCCTGGGAGAGTGTTTCTACTGCGAAGCCGATCTTTCCGGTCGTGCCGCTGAGAGTGACCGTGCCGGCATTCACCAGCAATGTGCCGCTGATGCCTGCGCTGCTGTCGCCGGTGAGCACCCAGTTGCCGGAACCAATCTTCGTCACATTGAGCACACCGCCTGTGGAACCGGTTGTGAAGTAGTCGCTGCTGAAGGTCCCGGCAAAAGTGCCCCCGGTACTGTCACCAGTGACAAGCGTTCCCGCCGTGGCCACGCTGAAGTTCTTGATGATGGCCCCTGCGACGCCCGTGATCGTCCCCACCTGCAGGTTGGTCTGGCCGCGCATGTCGAGAATGTTGCCGCTGTAGCCCAGATTGATCGTGGTGCCCGCGTAGTTGGAATTTGCGCCGAGCACGATCGCACCGCTGGAACCGTCGGTGAAACCGAAGGTGTTCGCGACATAGCTGACACCGCCGAACTGAAGCGCTCCGGTTCCGGCTTTGAGGATCGTGCCGCTGGAGAGAATGTTGCTGTTGATGGTGAGACCGAGCTGGTTGTTGCCGTTCACCGCGGCATTGGTGACTGGATCCACGGTCACCGTCGTGCTGCTTGCGAGGCTGAGCAGCCCGAGCAGGGCCGGCACCGCACGCACATCATCAAGACTGGTGGAGGTGATGCCGCCCGTGAGAGTCAGCGCACCTGCGCCCGTGAGGACGATCGGTCCATTCCCTGCGGTGCCTCCACCCTGGCTGTTGAAGACGAGGCTGCCGATGGTTTCATTAAAGCCATTGAGCGTCCACTGCGCACCACCGCGCACGGTCACGGTGGCGCTGTCGGCGATCTGCTGCGAAGCCAGATTCACCACCTGGGCATTCGCGATGGGCATGGAGTCCGTGGCATTGTTATTGCCACCGCTGATGATGAGACTGCCGGTGATGGCATTGCCTGCACCGCTGAGGTTGTTGAGATTCACCACCATGGCGTTCACATAGGCAGTGCCCAGATAGGTATTGGCTCCGGCCAGTGTCAGCGTGGGTGTGCTGGTGCTCTGGCTCAGACCGTCCATGACGAGGTTCAGACCGCCGCTCACACCATTGTCGATGATGGAGGAGTTCACCGTGAGGACGTTGGCTCCCACGTGCAGGAAGAGTTCAGACTGCCCTGAGCCCGCTGTGAGCTGGCCTCGAACCGCCGTGCTGCCGATCGATGTTGCAAAGTTGTTGGTTCCCACGAGCAGACCGCCGCTGGTGAGTATCAGCGTATCGGTGCCCGAGCTGAAGGAAAGGGCGCGTGCCGCCGTGAGACCGTTCCAGGTCAGCGTGTTCACGACGGCGCCGCCGGTTGGCACGGTGATGGCCGTGTCACCGAAGCGCAGATTGCTTGTGCTGGTGGAGGTGGCAAAACTGGTGGTCTGCATGGCAGCGGTCAGTCCCCGCACCCCGGTGACAGGATCGTAAGTGGCAAATTCTGCGTTGGCCGTTGTGCTGGCGACGACAGAGTCCAGCCCGATAACAGTGGCCCAGCCGCCGATGATGCCATTGGTCAGAGTGGGCGCCGTGGTGAAAAGGATGGAGGGGTTGTCTCCCATCGTGCCGGTGCCTGCATAAAAGTTCAGCGTGGCCCCGAGGCTGCGTGAAAATGCCCCCGTGATGTTCAGGGTCGCCGTCCCGATGCCCGTCCCTGCCCCGGCGCCGGCCCCTACGTCCAGACGCAGTTCGTTTGCTGCGCCGGTCAAGGCAAGGCTTCCAATGGAAGCACTGCCAGCAGTGCCGCTGCGGCTGATGAACTGGAAGGCACCGCCATTGAGCGTGAGCGGCACGTTTGAGGCAAGACGGTTGCTCATGGCCTGAATGCCGGTGTCGTTCCACTGAAGGACCGCGTTGCGGACGAAGATACCGCTGGTGGCGGAGAGCCTGCCCTGATCGATCAGGGAAACGACACTCCCCTGAATCGTAGTGCTGCCGGCATAGCTGTTGTTGTCATGCATGGAGAGTGTGAATGCCCCTGTCTTGACGAAATTGATGATGTGCGACGCGTCTCCGGTGATCTGCCCCGCCCAGTCCGCTGCGGCACTGCTGGCGATGGTGAGGGTGGAGGCCGTGGTGGAGGTATTGGTCACGACGCCGCCTGTACCGGGCAGAATGCCCACGCTGGTAAAGTTGCCAGTGGTCTGCGTGTTGCCATTCAGGTCCAGCGTAGCGCCTGCATTCACGGTGAGCGCGCTGGCGTTCAGCGTAGAGGTGAGCGTGGAAATCGCAGGACCGGTGGTGGCAAGGAAGAAGAGGCTGTTGGTGGTGGGAGACGCGGCAGCAAGCTGCAGCGTCCCCAGATTGATGCGCGTCTGACCGGTGTAGTTGTTCTGCGCTGCACCCAGGATCAGGGTGCCATTGCCGCTCTTTGTCAGGCCGCTGGTGGATGGAGCGATGACGCCACCCAGAGCGGCATTGACCGTCAGCGTCGTGCCGCTGCCAGCGGTATGTATGATGATTTCACGCGTAGAACCACTGGCATTGGCCGCATTGATAAAGCCGCCGCCGACCGCGCCGATGGTGGAGCTCACAGTGGCCAGGATGCCGCCGCTCTCCACGGTCACATTGCGTCCGGAGTTGATCGTCAGCGTTGGATTCAGGGCTGTGCTGAAGGTCAGGGAGTTGACGTTCGTCGATGTATAAGCAGTGGCTGCCGTACCCGCATAAGTGCCGATGGCGGCACCGGCCGTGAGAGCCGTCGTCGTGTTGAGCAGGATGTTGTTGGAGGCCGTGAAAGTGGTGTCCATTTCCGTCCCTGCCACCAGTGCACGAAGTCCATTTGTCCCATAGAAGGCGAAGCTGACACCAGAACCGCCGCTGCCAGTGTCATCCACGATCATCCAGGGAATGATGGCCGCGTTCTTGGCGGCGGCAGCTCCCGCCTGACCGATGGCCGTGGGCGCGCCACCGAGCACCACGTTGGTCTTGCCGACCGTGAGCACAGCGGCGGTGCCCAGGCCGGCACCACGAATGAGCAAGGTTCCCGTGTTGGCCGCACGAGTGATGGTGTTCGTGCTGGTGGTGGACAGCGCCAGGGTGGAGGTGGCATTGACATCCAGCGTGATCAGATTGAAGCCGCCGGCAATCGTCAGGCTGTTGGCCCCCAGGGATTCATTCTGCGCCGTGATGTTGCCGGTATTGGCCGTCAGCAGCAGCGTGCCGCCGTTCATGGTAATGGCGTGGGAATTGAGCCGGTTCACCGAAGTGGCACCGAGCCCGGTGTAATCGAGCTGAAGCGTGTTGGAGGGGGTGAGGCCGGTGACGGGGCCGCCGTTGATATTGATCGCGGTGGTGGTGGTGCCTAGCATCGTGGTAGATGCGCCGGAGATCACCACTTTGCCCAAGGCCACGGTCAGGCCCGTCACGGTGGAGGCGGAGGTCACGCCGGTGAGTCTCAGGGTGTTGGCCCCCACCTTGGTAAGTGTGGTGCTGCCGGTCACCTGCGCCCCGAGTGTGAGATCGCCAAAGGTGGTGGCGCCAAGCCCGCTGGTTGAGTTGATGTAGTTCGTACCGATGCTGGTGGCGCCCCCGAGCGTGACAACGCCTGCGTAGCTGGCTGCGGTGGTGGAGGTGTTGATCAATGCGCCGAGCGAGCTGACGCTGCCGTAGCCTGTAATCGTGCCGCTGCCGCCGTAGCCGACGCCGGAGATGGTCAGGGCGTTGGCATTGGTGAGTGTCATGCCGTTCAAGTCGAGAACGGCACCGGTGGCAATGGTGATCGTGTTGGACGCAGCGCCCAGGGCTCCGGCGTTGCCCAGCTTGAGCGTACCGAGCGAGATGCTGGTATTGAAAACCTGGGTGCCGTTGCTGGCATTGAGCGTCAGAGTATTCGTACCCTGTTTCGTCAGAGTGATGCCGCTGCCGCCCACAATGGAGTTCAGCGTGAGGTCGCCATTGCCACCCACCGTGGAGCTGGAGCCCAGGGTGAGTATGCCGCTCAGGCTGGCGGCGGTGAGGCTGCTGTTCCACAGGGCGCCGCTGGAGCCTGCGGCAAGAACGGCCGTCGGTGTGGCGGAGGCGGAGGGAATGAGCGCCCCCGCGCCATTGATCGTCACATTTCCAGCCACCGAAGTCTGGCCATTGAGATCAAGCATGCCTGAGGCATTGAAGTAATAGGTGCCGGAAGCGCTGGAGACAGCGGCCTGGGAGAGCGTCACCGTGGTGCCGCTGATGGCGGTGATGTACGTACCCACAGGGATGCCTGTGCCGGAAACGCTCATGCCGACCTGCAGGGAAAGCGAGGTGGCTGTGTCAGCGCCTGCCAGCGTGAGCGTCGTGGAACCGCTGGTCACTGTTGGCAGAGAGGTCGTCGAGGAGTTGATGTTGCGAATGAGCGTACCGCCGAGGCTGGCCGTGGTACCGCCGCTCAGGGCTGACGCACTGTTGAGCTGGACAAAACCGGACTGGATGACGAGGTCGCCTGTGAAGCCGGTATTGCTGCCACCGAGGATCAAAGAGCCGGTGCCTGCCTTGTACATGGCATTCGCAGTGCCGCCACCTGCATGAGTGATGGCACCGATCAAATTGAGAGTTCCCGCGCCCTGGCTGGCGGTGTTTGTGGTGGCGATGACCACGCCGTTCCCAATCGTGATCGCCCCATCCACACCGACCCATCCTGCGCCGTAGATGCCGTTCGCACCGTTCACGATGTTGAGCTTCGAGTTGTTGTTCAAGACCATGGCCGTGCCGGTCATTGGCGCGATCACAGCGCCCAGCGGCGAGGCAAGCGTGTCGATGGTGGCCGAAGCGCCGGCAGCGAGGGTGTAGTTGTTGTTAATGATCGCCGCAAAGTTGTAGCTGTTGGCCGCAGTCGGCGCCGCCGTGGCATAGAAGAGATTGCTGGAGGAGATGGACTGGAAGCCGCCCGTGGCCCCGGCCACGGTATTGCCCACGCCATTGCTGGCTGTGTCAGCACCTGAGTAGAGCAGCCGGTAGGAGCCGGAACTCGTGGCATTGTAGGCGGTGTAGGTGATGGTATGGTAGCCGCTGCTAAGCGTGATCTGTCCATTCCCCGTGGCCTCGGTCAGCCCGGCATGAGGACCGATGTCGCTGATGAGCAGCTGACCGTCGATGTAAAGCACGCTCGCGTCATCCGAGGCGCTGCGAAAAGTGTAGGTGCCGCCCGTGGTGATTTTCAGCAGCCCTTGCAGCGTGCTGATGCCGTTGGTGAATGAGGCCGAGGTCGCTGCCGCACGATTGTTCATGCTTGCATCGTTCAGCAGGCCCACGGTGCCGACGCCGGAGAAGCCGATGCCCGCCACATTGACATTGAGAACTCCCTGCGCGGCAGCAAGGCTGCTGTAGCCGGCATTTAAACCACCAGCCGTGTAGCCAGCCGGCGTGGTGGATGGCGCTGTCGAGGGCGCTTGAATCAGCAGCGGGTAGTAGCTGCTGCCATTGTAGCTGGAAAGCTCAATAGGATTGGTGGCAACGGTCGTGGTCGTGCCCTGAGTCACGATGTCGGGGAAATACAGGGAACCCAGGCCGATGTTGACCGGCTTGTTTCCAGCCGTGTAACCGTAGACGTAGGCCGTCGTGCCAGCTGCGACGTTGAAGCGGGGAGCCCCCGTCGTGTCTGTGACGTTTTGGAAGATGATCGAATACGCGTTGGCGCTGGTCAGATTCAGCACCTGCGTTCCGGTCATCGTCAGCTGCGGCACTTTGATGGCGTTGCCTGTGCCGTTGCCAGAGACCGTCACGCCGATGCCGGCCGCATTGCCCACGAAGAGGTTCGCATAGTTGGAGTCCGGATTGACGGTGATCGACAGTCCCTGATAAACAATGAGACCGCTGTTGCTCAGACCATTGTTCTCAAGCGCCAGAGTGCCATTGCTGGTGATCGTAACATTGGCATTGGCCAGAGGCTGTGGAGTGTTGCCTGTGACTCCCCCCAGCACCATGACACCTTCATTGACGATGATGGAACCGCCAAAGCTGTTGTTGTTGGTCAGAGCCAGAGTGCCAAGACCGGTCTTGATGATGCTCGAAGCCCCGCCGCCCGCACCACCGTTATCGGTGATGACACCACCCAGCGTGAGGAATGTTCCGGGAACATCCACATTCACCGTTGTGCTGCCAGAATTGAGGGTCAGAGATCCGTTCAGCGTCAAACCATTTGGTCCTTTGTAGCTGAGATCATTGCCACCCAATACCAGCGCATTGGAGATCACGTTGGCGGCTGATGTCGAAGTCAGGTAGGTGCCTGTGCCGATGGTGAACGTGCCCGTGCCGAGAGGCCCGCTGATCACCGCGCCACCCACGCCAGCGGTAATGCTGCTGCCACCGATGGCTATGCCACCTGCAGAGAGATTCACACCACCGTCAAATGTGCTGGCACCGCTCATTTGCAGCAGCCCGTTGCCCGCCTTGGTGATGCCAACGCCCGCACCTGTCGTGCCGATGCCCACGATTGGAGAAGCAATGGAGAGAGAGGCCGTCAGCTGGGTGACCGTGCTGCCTGCGATCTGGATGGGGTTCACCGTGATGGTGTTCTGGCCCGTGGCGAGACCGAGGGATGCAACGCTGATGAGGGAGACGGTGGCTGGATTGCTGGAGCTTGCTGTGATGGGAGCTGA
Source organism: Prosthecobacter fluviatilis (assembly GCF_042655725.1). Classification (GTDB taxonomy): domain Bacteria; phylum Verrucomicrobiota; class Verrucomicrobiia; order Verrucomicrobiales; family Verrucomicrobiaceae; genus Prosthecobacter; species Prosthecobacter fluviatilis. The sequence goes on along the minus strand of NZ_JBHSMQ010000007.1, from coordinate 139,191 downwards.
ACTCGATAGATTGAGCACGCTCACCGGTATGGTCGTGGCCGTGGTCACGGTGGGAGCCCCTTCACCACCGTTGTTGTTAAACACAAGACTGTTCAGCGTCTGCGTGCCGGCCAGATTCACAGTGGACTTGCCGATGATGGTCAGGGTGTTGCTGGACTCTATCTGGCCGCCGATGCCGACCGCATTGCCTCCGGAAGCGCTGATGCCAACATTCAGCGTGGTGGCGGTCACGCCGGTGGCGGCGCCCACGAGCGTGAGTCCGCCGCCCGGAATCACGATGGTGCCGGCGGTCGCGGCCGCGAGATTCACGGTGCCCTGATTGATGACCGTGCCACCTGTGTAGGTGTTTGCAGCGGTGAGTGTGAGTGTGCCAGTGCCAGCCTTGTTCAGGCGCGTCACACTCCCCAGGCCGTTGTCCTGAATGATGGAATTGATCACCATGTCGGAGGCAAAGGTCAGGGTCTGCGCGCCGCTGGTGGAAAGAGCATTGTAGTTGATGGACAACTGGGTTCCGCTCAGCACCTGGGTGATGTATGCGCCGGTGGGGATGCCCGTCCCGCTGATCGCCATGCCTGCAAAGAGACCAGTGGTCGAAGTGATGGTGACCACGTTGCTGTTGGCCACCGTGCCCGTACCGGCGACACCCGTGCCTGTGACAGTACTTGCGGTGTTATATACCACCAGCTCAGAAGTGCCCGATGTTGCCGTGCCGCCTGTAGTCAGGAAGCCGCGGACCCCGGGCGTGCCGATCATGGTGGACCCCACGCCGCTGTTGCTGTGAAGGAGCCCCCCCTTGATGATGTTCAGCACATCGTCCGGGCTGGTGAACGCCAGGTCGTTTTCAGCCACACCGGCAAAGCGCAGGTAGTCCGTGGTCGCACCGCCAGACGGCAGAGTGATCACCTGGTTGATGCCGGCGATGCCGTTGAGAATGTTGGTCACGTTGCCTGCGCCAAAGCCGTTGAGCGTGCCGCCAGAGTAGGTGTTCAGCACGTTGGCTCCCGCCACCGCCGTGGTGGTGGTGACGGTACCTCCGGACATGTAGCCGCCGGCGTAGCCTTGATATCCAACGGTTCCCACTGCGCCGATGCCCATCGAGGGATTGAAGCCCGCCCATGTGTCCGAGTTGGCAATGGCCCAGGCCCCGATGACGCCGGTGGCGGTGCTGTACCCCATGCTGGCGCTGTTGGTGACGAGAATGCGCGGGTTCGAGCCATCAGCCCCCAGCGTGGTGCCGAGGAAGTTCAGGATGGCGTCCGCTGTGCGTGTGATGCTGGCGAAACCCAGGTCTGCATTCGAAAACGTACCGGTGCCCCCGATGGCCACCGAGATGGTGCTGACACCCGAGGCTGCAGTGAGGGCCCCCAGGCTCTCGGCAGTGTAGGTGTTGGCGCGTCCGGTGAGAATGATGTTGCCAGCGTTGATGGAAATCGTCGCCGCGTCATTGATGCGGTCATTGTTGTTGGTGAACAGATCCGTGTTGTTGTTCAGGCTGAGGTTCGCATAATTCAGCGTGATGGAGGAGGTGTTGGAGAGCGTGGCATTATCCTGAAGCGTGAGCCCGCCCCCCAGAATGATCGTGGCACCGTAGTAGGGGTTGGCGGAAAGCATCAGGGTGGTGTTGCCGTTGACCCGGGCAAACGTGATGGCATTGGCCAGGCTGCCGGTGATGCTGCCTGCCCAGGTGCCAGTGGTGGCGTTGGAAACCAGCAAAGCGGGTCCATTGCTACTGGTGACCGTACCGCCAGCCCCAGGAACCACGCCGCCATTGCTGCTGAAGTTGCCCACGTATTGCACGGTGCCGTTCAGATCCAGCGTGGCTCCGTAGTTCACCGTCAGCGCGCCTCCGTTGTCAAACAGGGTGTTGTTCCCGGCCGCAAGCTTCGTGGTGCCGCCGTTGAGAACAGTGGCCCCGGTGTAAAACTGCCGGGCGGTGATGTTGAGATTTCCGCTGAGCCCCTTGGTCAGCCCGCTGATGGCTACACTGGCCACGGGGCTCGCTGTGTTCGGGAAGAAGTTGGTGCCTGCGAGATTTTGATTGGTCACCAGGGTGCCGACGAGCGTGCCGCCGAGATTCAAGGTGGAACCGCTCGCCACCTGGATGATGGCTTCCGTGCCCGTCGTGCTGGGATTGGCAGTGGTGGTCACGTTCACCGGCGCCAGCACAATGCGTGTGGCGTTCAGCGTGTTCGTACCGCCATTCACCAAAATGCCACCGCTGCTCAGGGTGAGTGAGAGATCGCTGGCCAGCCCCGTTGCGGCATCCGTGCCCACACCCACGGTGAGGCCGTTGCCGTTGATGGAGAGTGCATTGAGCATGCGACCGCCCGGTGCAGCCCCGGCTGAATAGAGTGCATTCGTGGTACTGCCCGTCACCTGCAGCGTGATCGTCGGCGTCGAGATCAGGCTCGCAAGTGTGACATCAGCTGGAGTGCTGTAGTTGGTAAAAGTGGTGAGACCATTGGCCCCCATGGCCGCCCAGGAGGTGCCTCCGATGGTGATGCGGGGAAGCAGCGCATTGGCGGAAGAGGTGATCGCCCCATACGCAGGCACACCGAAAGTGATCCCACTCCCGGAGGCCACTCCGGAAGCAGCCACAGCCTGGCTCAGTGTGACCGTGGTGCTGGTGAGGCTCGAAATCGTGGTGCCGTTCAGGATGCCGACACCCGTCACAGCCTGGCCGGTGGCAAGCCCCGTCGTTGAGGCAACGGTAAGGGTGGTCCCTGTCACGGTGGCTGCGCTTGTGTTCAACAAGCTGCCAAAGTTCACCTGGTTGGTGCTGGTGCCGAGGGCCACATTGGAGGTGACATCCAGTGTGCTGCCGGCGTTGACGGTCAGTGAGGAGAAGTTCAGCTTGGTGGTGCCGCCGTTGCTGGTGATGTTCATGGCGCTCTGGCCGCTTGTCCCCATGACCAGAGCCCCGGCTCCTGTGCCGGCTGTGCCCTCAATGCTTCCCGCGCTGTTGCCGATGAAATTGAACGTGCCACCGGCGAGTGTCAGCGGATGATTGGCCAGACGATTGCCCAGGGCGGATCCGCTGTTGTCCAGCGTAAGTGTTGCGGAAGGATTCACGGTAATGCCGGACGTGCCGCTCAGGGCGCCAGCCGCTCCGTTGATCACCGTCGTACCGCTGTTCAGCGTGGTGGCTCCGGTATAGAGGTTGGCTGCCGTCAGCGTCAGCGTACCGGTGCCCGAATAAGCGAGGGCGTTTGCGCCTGTGCCTGCGTTATAGACACCGCTGATGAGCACATTGCCAGAACCGGCCAGAGTCAGGGTTGAGGCGGCGGTGTTGGTGATCCCCCCGGAGAGAATGAAGGATGACCCGCCGGCAATGTTGTTGGTCATCAACCGGCTGGCCCCAAGAGCCAGCACACCGGCAAACTCAATCGAGTTGCTCCCGGACAGCACGGTCACAGAACTGGTGATAGACACGGGATTGACGATGGCATTGGTCCCTGTCAGCGCCAGGGAGCCGGCACTCAGCGTTCCCCCGCCAAAGGTGAAAGTTCCGGCCGAGGTGCCAAAGGGATTCTTGGCATTCACGATGACATTCCCCTCCGTCAAGCTCACCCCGCCGGTATGCGCATTGCTCGCGTTCAGGGTCACTGTGCCGAGCGTGTTGAAGGTCAGCAGCGAAGTGTAGGTCGAGGGCAGGCCTGCATTGAAGATGGTGTTTCCTGTGCCTCCGAGGGTCAGCGCCGCACTGGCAGTCACCGAAAAAGGACCGCCGAATGTCAGCGTGCCACTGGGGGCGATGTTGTTGAAGATGGAGCCTGCAGCTCCCAGGTTGATGATGGTGGTGCCGGTGAATGCGATGGAGTTCAGGCCATTGAAGGTGAAATTGATGCCGGAAGAGCCCGTGAGAGAAACGGTGCTGGCGATGGTGGTTCCCGCCGAATTCAGCGTAAACATCCCGCCTGTGGCTCCCAGAGTGAGCAGTGTGCCTGCGCTCATGCCCAGCGGATTGGCGCTGCTGGCGGAGATGGTGCTCCAGCCGGAGCCAATGCCCAGGAAACCATCGGAGATGGTGACGCCGCCGGTAAAGGTGTTGGCCCCGTTCAGGATCCAGACACCGCCGTTGCCCTTGGTCAGGGACAGGCTTCCCCCATTGTCTGCCAGCACAGAGGTGATGGTGTTGGCATCGCGGCTTTCCCCCGTCAAAGTCAACCCCTTGGCACCGCTGCCAAGATTGATGATCTTGGTGATGTTCAACGCTCCGCTGCCACTGGAGTCGATGGTGTTGCTGGCGGTGGTCGTGTTGAGATTGATGGTGCGTGTGACCGTTTCGCCAGTGCCGACGTAGAGGAGGTAGCCACCGGCAGTGGTGCCATTGCCGAGGTTCAGCGTTCCGGTGGCATCACCAAAGGAACTCGACATGCCGCCTGCCCCAATGCTTTGAACCGCAAAGGCACCTCCCCCGCTGATGAAGGTGTTGCCGGTGTAGGTGTTTGCCCCATTGATGAGGAACATGGTGCCTGCGGGTGTGGACAAAGTCAGCGAGCTGCCGGTGGCTCCGCTGATGTTACCGGCCAGCGTGTAGATGTCAGCAGCGGTGGTTCCATTGTCCGTGACGGTGATGGTTCTTGCGCCCCCGTTCAGATCGATAGGATTCAGAATGGTCGTGTCTGAAAGTGCGGTGGCAGAGCCCAGCAGCAAGGTGCCGCTGGTGAAAGTGGAAGAGCCAAAGGTCAGCGTCGACAGCGACGAAAGACCGCCGATGGCAACAATGAGCGAAGAGCCTGATGCCGCAAAGCCACCGTTGGAGGAACCTGAGAGCCACTGCACCTGCCCTGCCCCCGTGCCCAGACTGCGTGTGAAAATGCCGGAGGTCTCCAGCACCCCGCCTGCCAGCACCAGATTGCTGTTGGCAGAGAGACTGCCGACACTGCCAAAGGTCAGGGACGTTCCGCTGGCCACGGTGTTTGCGGTGCTCAGCCGGATCTGCAAAGGGCCGAGGATGCTGGCAATCGTGGTCCCGGGGGCAATGCCGGCACCGGTGACCGTCTGGCCCACCGCGAGTCCCGCCGTGCTGGCGAGATCCAGCACCGTCGAGGCGGTGGCATTGGCAACAGTAGTCGCTGTGGTGAGCGTGGAGCCTGCGTCCTGGGCGCGCAGAGTGCCCGCCGAGATGGTGGTGGCGCCGCTGTAAGTGTTGGCGGCGTTGCCGAGGATCCACAGGCCCGTGCCCGCCTTGGTCACGCTGAGCGCCGTGCTGTCTATGGTGTTGTTGATAAGCTTCAGGTCGATCTCGTTGTCTCCCGTGGAGTTGCCCTGCAGCGTCAGCGTCTTCGCACCGGAGGTGGAGAAGGCAATAGATCCGGTGTTGGTGAACCAGATGGCTGCGTTGTTCTGGTTGCCGGTGCCGACGGCTGAGTTCCCATATCCTCCTGAGGAATCCAGGGCTCCATTGCCCGCGAGTGTGAAAAGGCGGTTCGTCTGCACGGACGGTGACTGGATGGTCGAAAGGAAGGAGTTGCTGTTTTGCCCTATGTATTGAAGCACGCCCGCCGCAGCACCTGCGGAGCTGCCGAGGACAAGGCTGGCGGCATTCCCCTGGGCGCTGCCAGTGCCAATGCTGCTGACGCTGCCGTAATTGGCCAGGAGTGACACGGCCAGAGTGCCCTGGGCGATGGTGGTCACACCGCTGTATGTGTTGTAACCGATGCTGCCCAGTGTCTGCCCAGTGGGAGTGGTGCTGGAGACGGCTCCGTTGAGAGGATTCAGATACTGCGTGCCCGAGCCGTTTTTGGTGACATTGAGCACGCCATCACCATCTTTCAGCAGACCGGAGAAACCGGCGCTGGCCGTGGTGGTGACGTTGTACGCACCAATGTTCAGCGTGGCTGCCGTGTTGCTGCCGCCACCGCTGTTGGTGACAGTGCCCGCACCTGTGAGCGCGCCGATCGTGATGGTATTGCCCGCGCCTGCGGCGTTGAGGTCGAGCACGGCATCCTGGCGGACAGCGGTAATGTTGCCAACAGTGGTGATGGCGCCCAGCGTGGCAGTGGCGCCCGACAGCTGAAGGGTGCCTGCGTCGATGTTGACGTTGCCGGTGAAGGCATTCGCGCCGCTGATGATCAGCTTGCCCGAGCCTGCCTTGGTCAGAGCCCCTGCACCGCTGCTGATGGCTGCGCTGATGGTGAGAGTGTTGTCGTTGTTGCTGCCACCGGTATAGACGATGATTTCACTGCCTGCACCGCCCAGCGTGAAAGATGCGGAGCTGGCGCTGATGGTGGCCGAGCCTGTGGAGTTGTCGAAAAGTACGCCGCTGGTGCTGCCCGCCGTGCCGAGTGTCAGCACTCCGCCAAGGGTCAGAGAAGTATTGCCGGAGATCTTGAGCGCATTGATCGTTTCCGGCGCCGTGGTGGTGACTGTGCCGCTGCTCAGCCAGTAGGTGCTGGTAGCGGTGGAAAGCGAGGCGGGCAGCCCGGACACATAGCCCGCATAGGCAGACACCACGTAGGGCCCTGTGCCCGTCACGGTGGCAAAGTCCACCGCGCTGGTGGTTGGGTTTGTGTAGTAGGCGAAACCGTTGTTCGTGGTGAGGCCGATGATTCCGTTCACCAGAGTGGGCGAAGTGGTGAAGCGTATGGCAGTGCCAGCGCCGGCACTGAAGTTAAGCACCGCACCTGCGCCGCGCGTGCCGATGGGGGTGGCATTGCCAAAGGTAAGTGTCGGCGTGCCACCGTTGGCCGTGGTGGTGATGTTCCCCTGTCCTGCAGTGGGAATGAGCTGCCCGACGGTCATCGCCGTGGCTCCTGCGGCCGCAGATCCAAGCATCTGAAAAGTGCCTCCGGCATATCCGTTTCCAGTGAGGACATCCGTGGAGAACACCAGGTTGTTGCTGCTTGTCAGCGGCGCGGAGCCGTTGCCGCTGGCTGCCGTGGGCTGGACCTGCAGCGTACCGCCCGCCACCGTCACTGTGCCGCTGAAGCTCTGCGCCACACCGGTGGCCCCGACACTGCCAAAATACAGCGTGCTGCCTGCACCGATGGCAGTGGCAATGGTGTTGTTGAAAACCACATTGTTGCCGTAGATGGCCGTGATGAAAGTCCCGGCAGGCACGTTGGCCCCCGTCACGCTTTGGCCCACGACCAGTCCCGAGGCATTCGCCAGAGTGACAACGTTGGTGTTGGCGGCGCCGTTAAAGCTCAGTGCTGAGGAGGCGGCAATGGCTGCGGTCGTGGCAGCACTCAGCGTGATGGTGTTGGTGGTGCTGTTGATCGCTGTAATGTAGGTGCCCGCTGGAAGGCCCGCGCTTGCAGTAACGATCATCCCCACATTCAGCCCCGTCGTGCTGGCGAGTGTCACAGACGTGCTTCCTGAGGCGGTACTGCCGCTGGTCGCAATGGTGGGAATGGTGGCCGCAGATGAGGCCTCACCGCCAAAGACGATGGAAGCACCGCTGCTGATGGCACCGGACGTGCCCACACTGAGGGTGACCGTGGTGGCCGTCAGCGCACTGATGTATGTCCCCGCGGCGATGCCTGTACCGAAGACCTGCTGTCCCACCGCCAGCCCATTGGTACTGGCAAAATTCAGCACCGTTCCGCCACTTGAGGTGGTGTTGTTCGTGGCCACCGTGGCGCCTGCGGCCACTGCTGCAGCTGCGTAGGAAGAAGCCGCCGGCGCATAGAGCCAGGTGCCGGAACCGCCTTTGATGAGCGAGGTCCTGTTCGCCGCGAGAACACCATTGTCCAGGATCACGCCAGTGATCTGATTGATCACCGCAGCTGTGCCCGTGTTGTTGTACCCTTCCAGGTAGAGTGTTTTGGCCCCCGCTCCCGGAGCGGCGATGCTGCTGGTCAGCGTGAGCCCCGTGGCCCCAGTGTTTGCCGCCGCCTGCTGCTGATTGGCAAACAGCACCGCCCCACCCGTCGTGCCTGAAAGCAGGATGGCCTTGTTGGAAGTTTCCCCCACACCGCCTGCGGCTGATCCCAGGTAATTCAGAATGCCGTTGGTGGTGGTGCTTCCAATCTGGATGCCACCACTGCCCGTGCCCGTGGTAGTGTTCACATTGAGCGCACTCAGGGCATTGACGTACACACTGCCGTTGGTGATGTTAAATACGCCGACATTGGTGGAGGCTGTACCTTGAATGGCCAGAGCACCATACCCGGCCTTGGACCAGATCTGGTCCACGTTGCCCACGGAGCTCAGCAGGTTGCCGGTCAGCAGCACATCACCGTTGGCGGTGATGGTATAGGTCCGGGTGGCGGTGCTGTCCTGGGAGAGAAAGCTCGTGTTCAGCGTGAGCAGTCCGTTCAGGCTGCTGGTATAGCTGTGGTTGTTCCCGGCGGTGGCAGAGAAGCCATAGGCGATCGTCCCTCCAGACCCAATGGTGATCCCATAGCCGTCATTGCCGTTGAAAGTGGTCACGAGCGCGCTGGTGGAAAACAGTGCTTCATTGAGACCTGGAGAGACGACGCCGTTCACACTGGCGCCGCCAATGGTGACGGTTTGATTGATGCCCACACCTCCGACTGAGCGCCCGGCATAAATGGTGGAACCAGCGGCATTGACATAGGCAACCGTCTTTTTCGAGAAGTCCGTGTTGCCTTCATCCACGCGCAGTTCGTAGGTGCCGGCGTAGGAATAAATGGATTTGATGTCAACGGCGGCTCCCAGGGCACCCGGCGAGTAGGCACGGAGGAAAGAGCCGGTCACTTCCACTGCTCCGAGGAAGTTGTTGTAAGGGTTGGCCAGGGTGACCTGACCAAGCAGACCGCCGCCACTCCAACGGTAGAATGAAAGAGAGCCCACAGTCCCTCCGGTCACGAAACCGTTGAAGCTGGAGTTGCCATAGCCGTTGATCTGAAGGTCAAGCCCGCCGGCAATGTTGATCGTGGAGGCACTGGTGAAGTTCATGGTTCCAGCGACAGAAGCCACACGTGTCTCGGTGTTCGAGGCTGCGGTGAAGATGCCGCTGAAATTATTGTTGCCGATGTTCACCAAGGCATATCCGGCGCTGTTGTTGGCACCACTGATGCCGTAGCCCGCCACGCCCAGATTGCGGGTAAAATTGAGCCCTGTGGTGCCGCCCTGCACCACCAGCGCACCACCGGCGAGCGAGCTGTTCAAGCCCGCAACGGAGATCGTCGTGGTGGAGGCCCCCAGCTGCCCCATGTTGCTGATGACCAGGGTGCCGCCGAGGACGTTGGTAAATCCGGTGTAGCTGTTGTTGTTGGTCAGGTACACCACACCTCCGCCCGTTATCGCCAGGGACCCGCTGCCGGACAGCAGACCGGCAAAAGTGTTCCATGAACTGGAGTTGGCGATGTTTGTGTTCACAGAATAGCCGCCCACAGCCGAAGTAAGCGCTCCGCCGATCGTCAGCACCGCGCCATTCCCCAGCACCACGTTTCCGCCCAGCGCACCGCCGCCAGAGAGAGAGCCCACGGATTGATTGAAGCCATTGAGATCCAGCGTGGCTCCCGCGACATTGGCCAGAGAGAGCGCCGAGCCCGCACTGAGAGCATAGGCGCTTCCTGCCTTCAGGGTACCTGCCAGAATGCTGGTGGCCCCTGTATATGAGTTGCTGCCAGAAAGTGTCACGATGCCCGTGCCCGTGCTGTTGATGGTCAGCCCTCCTGCGCCACTGATGCCACCGCTGCTCGTCATATCCCCGCTGGATGTGTTGGCGAGGGTGAGAAGGTTGCCACCATTGGTGATGCTCCCCACAATGGAAAGCAGACCACCGGAGCTGTTGGTGAATGATTCGGCTGCACCCAGCGCCAAAGTCAGCTTGCTGTCACCGATCGTGATCGTCCCGCTGGAAGCCCCCACCGCAATCCCCCCTGCCCCGAGGGTGAGAACCTGCGCCAGCCCGTTGCTGACGAGTGTGTACCCGGAGGTATCAAAGCTCAGCCCGCCAGCGGTGATTCCTGCGGCCAGGGTGACCAGACCGCCCGCGCCCTGAAAGGCCGCCGTGTTTCCGCCTGCATTATTCCAGATGTCATCAGTTCCACCTCCAAGCCAGTTGGAAGTGGTCATGTCCCAAGTACCGGCACCTCCACTGCCACTTTGATCCTGCGCGGGATCCCAGATCACAGTCGCTGCGCTCAAAGGCACAGGCAGCGTCATCAGAGGCATCAGCAAAAACAGACACATGCCTGTGAATCGGGCCAGAATGGAGAGCTGATTGTCTAAAGCTCCGGGACGATTGGTCGATCTTATTTTCTTGAACAGTGTTAGGTTGTTCAAGGCATGGGCATGCCTGAAAAAAGCAGAAGAAAAGCGCTTCATAGAGGGTGGAACGAGCGCCTCTCAATTCAGCACGGGCTGATCCAACACCCAATTCTCCAACACCCCGAATTCCGCTTATTAGACGCTAAATGTGCACATTGACTCCATTAAAGACATTTCGAGGGTCATCGTGGCACGCACCATGATGAAGTCCGTTCGTCGATGAGACATTCCATCTCATTTTTTGAAACACCCCATGCGCCCCTATGGGCTCACAATCCTGGCATTCCCAGCCCCCCTGCGAATCTGGCTTCTTTGATGGTATGAGAGTCGAATGGCAAGGAAATGCCGGTCACGAGAGATTGCGCATTTTTATGGCCATCGGGTTCTCTGAGAACTGGATCAGACCAAATCCATGGTAAAGCAAAACGTTCCGTACACGGAATGTGCATTGGATATCGTCCGAAGGGTGGATTCTTTCTGGCGATCAAAGCAGCAGACCACACGCATCCTTGTCGCTCCTGAAACGAAAGGCCTAAAAAACGTGTTAACGGAAATGCTGCTGCACCTGCCCCCCGGGAAAGGAGTGCAAAGGCTGTCATTGCACCCGTTGCACCTGGCAGATTGTGATGAGTGCTTGCAACCCAATGCACATCTCCTCCCCCAACAGCTCAAACTATTCCACTTCGAGAATCCCCTTTCAGTGTGGTTGGGCTCTGCCTTCTTTCGGGCACTCCGTCTGTGCCTGGGGTCTATTTCTTTTACGACAAGGAGGGTGACCTGCCATACATCGGTAAGTCGTTGGATCTCAAAAAGCGCATTGCTCGCTATCGGTATGTGACTCCGGAGAAAAAACCAAGCGAACGCTGAAACTGGTGCATCGGAGTGTCAGGATCGAATGGAAGGAATGTGCTACGCAACCCGACGCCATTGAGCTTGAGCACATGCTGCCTCCAGAACATCGACAACCATTTAATCGTGCTGGTGTATGGAAGGTGGCCCCATGGCGGCTGAAAATTGATGCCCCGTCCGAAAGATTGAATCTTGAACTGGTTCGTGAGGAAGGCGGCACCGGCCCTCATCCATTCGAGTGACTTTAGCCGCCTCCAATGTCAAAATGAGCGCCAGGTAACCAGACCTCATACACTTTGTTCGCTGAATGGCAGTCCGGACCGCGTCACCATTCGCGGGATTGCTTGGAAAAAGTGCCGGCCTGGACGGCGCATGCGTGGCATTGCCCACCGGCTGTTCTTTGGCAGGAGCTGGATTCAAAGGCGTAGGGCGAGAGGGCGCAGTGTCTCCTGGGAAACCCGTCGGCCGCCCCGGCGTGGCTGGCCCCCAGGATACGGATTTGAAGCTGAAGCCTGCATCAATATCTCATGATGCTGCGAACCAGCACCGCCAGTTCACCTGGTTTCATTATTCCAAATTGGCTGGCTCGCAGGTTCACTTCGCGACCGCAGTCCATATTAGAGGTGGGTCGCGAAGGCTGAGAAGCGGAGGCGCTGATCAAAACTTGTAGCCGAAGCGGATGCTGCCGAAGTGGGCTTCCATGTTGTTGCGGAAGAGCTGGACCTGGTAGCCGAGGAGCATGCTGAAGTCGGGGGTGAACTGGAAGTTCACGCCGGTGCCAAGGACCATGTAATCTTGGCCGGGAGTCTGATTGCCACCAGCGGCGGTGAATGGGGCATTGATGAGGCTGACGCTGGTGCCGTTGTTTTTGAGGTTCTGGCGCTCGTAGCTGAGGCGGAACTGCGGGGTGATGTCCGCCCAATCAGTGTGGAATTTCTTGGAGGTGGACCAGCCGACGCGGGTGACAAGGGACTCGAAGGTCTGCTTGTTGAAGCGCAGCGCGCCGAGACCGCCGCCGGTTTCGCTGTAGGCGTCCACGGTGCCGTGGAGGTAGTCGATGCCGATGAAGGGACCGGTGACGAGGCTGCGATCCGGGAGGAAATGGAAGTTCCAGCCGGTGTTGTATTGGATGGCGTTGGTGTAGGCGTCGGTGGCACCGGCGGCGGATGGGAGGCCGAGGCCGGGATTGCGCTGGGAGCCGAGGTCGTAGGCGCCAAAGGAGTAGAGCAGGCTGCCCCAGAAGCCTTTGCGAGCATACGCGAGGTAGGCGGAGAGCATGGGGCCTTCGAGATCGATCTTGCCGAGGCCGCCGGTGTAGGTCTGGGAGCTCTGGAGGAAGGTGACGGCAAAGCCGAGGGTGAGGCCGCGGGAGAGGTGGCGCTCAATACCGACGCTGGAGGCCCAGGAGTCGATCTGCACGCCGGACTGGGTGCTGATGGGATTGAGCTTCACGTTGCCGTAGTTGACGGTGGTGAAGACTTCCCACTGGCGGCTGCGCAGCACCTTTTTGGCGATGGGGTTTTTGTCCTCGGGGCCGTCTCCTTCTCCCATGACGACGCCGTAGTCGAGCGCGGCGGAGATGCTGCCATCGGACTCCTCTTCCTCTTCACCGCCGCCGCTGCGGAGATTGAAGAGGTGGTTGTTGATGTCGTTGAGGCCGGTTTGCACGCCGGAGATGATGGCCTGACCCTCAGCATTGGCCATGGCGAGGCCGCTGCTGTAGGCGGTGAGTTCGGGGCGACGGTCGGCGATGGAATAGATGCCGGTGGTCTGGTCAAAGGTGCCGAAGAAACCTGTAGCGAGGCCGAGGGCGCTGTCATTGACGGCAAGGTGGCCGGTGATGGTGCCGCCTCCGGAATTGAGCTCGATGACTTTCCACTGATCGCCACCTGCAAAGACGGGCGTGACGAGCTGATTGCCAATGACAAGGGTGCCGCCGGCGGAGGCATCGAGGATCCCGTGCAGATTGAGCTGATCTGCGGCAGTGGAGATGCCGGTGTTGTCTCCCAGGCCTGCGCCCGTGTAGAGATTGACCAGGATGACGCTGTCTGCGCCCATGACGATGGCTCCAGAGCCGGAGGTGGTGACTGAGAGCACCTGCGCGCCGGGAAGAGCGGTGGGATCTCCAACGCTGATGGCACCATTGACGAAGATGGATCGGTCCGGCGTCAGCTCCACCTTGCCTGACCCGGCCAGAGTGCCCGCGGTGCCGACGGTGAGATCACCTTTGCCGAGGAAGTTCACACTGCTGTTGATGGCAAGCAGAGCGTTGACGGTGGTGGCATTGTTGACCGTGAGGGTCTGCTTTCCCGAGCCGGAGATGCCGGTGTCGCTCTCGATGGTGAGGCTCTTGATGGTGGTGTCCACGTCCAGGTTGGTCTGAGTGCTGCCCACGCCGGTGGCGGAGAAGGTCACATCCGTGAGGGCGCCGGGCAGTGCGGCGGTGTCGGTGACGCCATCCACGGTGGTGGCCCAGTTGCTGGTGCCGGAGCTAAGGGAGGACCAGTTGCTGTCCACCTTGCCGGTCCAGTAGGCGGTGACGGGACGGGTGTAGACCAGTTTCAAGGTGGTGCCGTCATACACGAGCGTGAAATCTGTGGGCAGCGGGGCGCTGAGGGTGAAAGCGTGTGCGCTGTCGAGGCCGCTGGCAGCGGTGATCAGGGTGTAGCTGGTGGCCGTGAGGTCGGAGGTGGTTTCCAGAGAAAGGATGGCACCGGCGGCGATGGTGGCGGCTCCGCTGAGATTCAGGCTGGTCAGGAGAGTGCCGCCGCCCTGCAGGGAAAAGACGCTGCCGCTGTCAAAGGTGGCGCTGATGCCGGAGAGCGCACCGAGGCCCAGGAAGTTTCCGGGTTTCAAGACGCCGCCACTTTGCACATGAAGATTTCCGCCGAGCGTGCCCATGCCGCTGAGGGTGGCGGTGTTTTCCACGGTGACACTGCCGGTCGCGGCGGTGAAGTCTCCATTGATGAAGACGGTGCCGTTGCTGATGACTGTCTCTCCAGTGTAGGTGGCGCTGCCATTGAGCAGGGTGGTGCCGGTGCCTGCCACACGCAGCCCGCTGCCGCCATTGTCCAGGATGGGGGCGTTGATGGAGACGGTGCTGCTGTTGTAGTTGTTGATCTGGAGCATGCCGGCTGCCGTGGCTGCGGTGAGGCCTGAGGCGACGGAGTCGGTGGTGATGACGTAGGTGTTGCCGCCGGTGCCGCCAAAGTTCCAGACGTCCGTGCTGATCACTGCGCCAGGTGCCAGGGTGAGGATGCCGGAGGAGGCGGTGGTGTCCACCGTGATGCTGCGGGCAGACTCTGAGGCGCTGACGACCAGGGAGGCACTGCCTGCGGTGGAACTGCCGCCGTCATTGTTGTCGATGCGGTAGTCCGTGCCGGCGGTTGCGCCAGTGGCCGGGAGCAGGTCCGTGGTGGTGAGGCGGATGATTTGATTGAGTGCATTGACTGTGGCCAGGCCAAAGCCGGTGGAGTCGGTGACGGTGAAGCCCGGATTGATGGCGCTGCCGGCGGTCTGGCCGGAGAGCAGGACGACGCCGCTGCCCACGGTGCCTCCGTTCGCGCCACCGGCGGCGGTGTTGAAGTTCAGTGAGGAGCCTTTGCCTGCGGAAGTCAGTGCGCCCAAGTCCAGGGTGTTGCTGTCCCCGATGACGATGCTGCTGCCCGTTCCTGCAACGGTGGTGAGGCCGTTCACGGTCTGGGTGCCCGTGCCGGTGAGGCTGAGGGTACCACCGCCGAGGGTGAGGGCGGAGCTGCTGGAGATAATGTCCGCCGACACAGTGCCAAAGCCCAGCTCCAGCGTGCCACCGAGCACGGAGGTCTTGCCGGTGTAGGTGTTCGCCGCAGTGAGGGTGGTGGTGCCGGGTCCGATGTGGTTCACCGTGAGATTGCCATCCAGCGTGGGGGAGAAGTAGAGGCTGCCGGTGTGGTTGAAGTTCACCACGGCGGTGCCGTCACCACCGAAGATGCTGGCCGCATTCAGCGTGCCCGCCGCGCCTCCGGTGCCGAGGTTCAGCGTGCCGCTGCTGCCGCTGTTCGTCCCCATGTACAGCGTGCCGCTGCCAGAGTAAACTGTGATGATGCCGCTATCCGTGAGGTTCACCACCCCTGTGCCGCCATAGCCGAGGTAAGAACTGAGCATGGTCCATGTCCCACCGCTCACATTCACCGTGCCGCTGCTGCCAGTTTGGGTGCCAATATAGTTCGTCGTGCCGCTGGCGTTGACAGTGCCGCTGGTCAGGTTCAAGACTCCGGTGCCGTAAAGACCGACGGTGAAAGCGCTGCCGCTGGTCCAAGTCCCGCCGCTCACATTCGCAGTGCCGCTGCTGCCGGATTGGTTGCCGACATAGGCGACGTTGTTGCTGAGGCTGCCGCCGGAAATGTTTAGCAGCCCGGTACCGGAATAGCCGATATTAAGAGAGCCGTTTACCCAGGTCCCGCCGCTCACATTCGCCGTGCCGCTGCCGCCCCCGTTGTAGCCAAGATTGAGCTGGCCGGCTCCGGCGCTGCCGTACAAAGTACCACCGCTGCCGCCAGAGAGGTTCAGCACGCCGGTGCCATCATTGCCGACGAGGAGAGCTGAGCCGTAGGTCCAGGTCCCGCCGGTCACATCCACCGTGCCGCTGCTGCCTGCCTGATTGCCGATGTAGTTAAAATCTCCGCCGCCGAAGCCGAAGCCGATGGTGCCGCCGCTGATGAGAAGCCGGGCGACGTCTCCGGACTGATCGGCAACGAAGAGGCTGGCATTCATCTGGGAGAAACTGGCCCCGTCCACCACCTGAAGCGTGCCGGCGCGTATGTAGGTGTCGTTGGTGTAGGTGTTGAGGCCGGAGAGAATCAGGGTGCCTGCGCCCGCCTTGATCACCAGGCCCGTGCCGCTGATCACGCCGCTCTGCGTGGCAGTGCCTGAGAGGATGCTCAGGGTGGTGGGGTCATTTGGCGAACTGGTGCTGTAGCTTGTTGCATCTGTCTGGCCGTCAGTGTAGTCGATCTGGACTTGGGCAGCGAGCGGGGTGGTCAGCAGTACTGCCGTCAGGCAGCTGAGCAGGTAAGTGGTCAGGCGGTGGAAACGACGGGTGGGGAGCATGAAAAAAAAGATGAAGCGTGGTTAATTAACTGCCAGTGAAAGAGATGGCCATGGTTTCTTGTTTCACTTAAGACTAGCGTCGTGCGCAGCGGACCAATCAACATGGGGGAGTGCCCAGGCTGATTGTAACGCCGGGCACTGCTTTATAGATTTTTCCGTTCAAGAAAACCGCGCCGATTAAGAAATTCTTTAAAACAAGAATGCCGCCAATCAAGCCAATTGAAAAGGATTTCAATGGTTTTTTGTTTAAGGCGTTTGAAGCGACTATTTGCCAGGCAAATCTCTGAATTGGGCAAGCGATGAGCCTATGTAATGGCAAGGGGGTTCTTTGCTGTTGCGGAAGGGGGCAGAAACAGAAAAAACACGCCCCGCAATCGGGACGGTGATTTAAGTGAGGCTCCGGGACAAGAGCCTGAGCAGGTCCGCCTTTGGGGCGTCGGTGTCCCTACAACTTTTTCAAAGAAGCGATCAACCAACCATTCGCAAGCTGGCAAGGTTCCGGGAAAATGGCTGCTTCTGGAAGAAATGAGCTAAAAACAATATCCAGAATATTTGCGATTTATTATGCGGCTCAGCGCGTGGTCATGGGGCCCATCTTGACGACCTCGAGTTCTCTGCCCTTCACCTGGCGAATGGGCAGGAGTTCCTCATGGTGCCAGCGATCATCCGGCGCACCGCTGATGAACCAGTCGCCGCCGTTGTCTGCCAGGATCATGCCGTGCGTTTTGAGGCCTTCCAGGATCACTTTGGCCGCGCCTGAAAATCTAGAGGTGTCAAAGCTGGCCTTCAGGCGCACACGCATGCCCATGGGGGGCAGGTTGTCATCCTTGTGCGGACTGGCGAAGTGCGTGGCGGGCGGCACATAGGCACGGCGTGACTTTTTGACCGTGAAGCGCAGCGCATGGGCGAGCTTCTTCGTGCCGCAAATCTCATCGTAGCGAGCCAGGCCGGGCATGATGGGCAGGCCAGCGGCATCGGCACTGGTCCACCCGGCGGGGCGCGGCTTGGGCGCCTTCAGATCAAAGACGCTGCCGCTGTAGGCCTGCCATTCTTTGCCACCGGAGAGCGGAAATGCGCGGTAGATCTCATAGAGCTTCCAGTTGTCCTTATCGAGCACGAGGACGTGGCGGTCGCCATCGCTTTGGCTGCCGCCTTCGATCCAGGCATCCGGCGGGATGGGATAGGGGCCGGGATCGCTTTCATCTTTGGCTTCTCGGAAGATGACCGGCACCTTTGGCTGATCACCGCTGACAACGTAATAGGGGATGCCGCCGGGCTGCCCCTGCCACACGAGGCCGAAGTCCTCATGCAGTCCTTTCTCCGCGCCGATGGCCGCTATGATGGCGTCGCTGAGCGGATCGACCTCGTCTTTGGACACATCCCGGTTCCATTCGTCCCCAGCAGGCATGAGCAAAGCGCCGCCGAGGTCGGCATTCGGTCCCGTCTTGAGTTCAGGATGCTGCGCGAGGGCGCAGGCGGTGAAAACGCAGAGAAGCAGCGTGGCGGTTTTCATGGAGGAATCACTTGGGCTCGCCATCCGGCGGGAGAGTCGTTTCGCGAGGACCATAGACGGGCGCGTTCATTCCGGCCTCATGGGCACCCATGTCAGCCGCCGAGCCAGTGAAGGCGTCGTTTACATTGGGAAAGGGTCTCGCAATGTCTGCGGCCGCAGACTGGGGCTTGAGGCGCAGATCGGGCGGCTCATAAAATTTGGCGGGATCTTCAGGAAAGCTGGGATGTGCCAGCACCCCCAGCGTCACCTGCACTCCATGAGGCTCAAACTCGATACCTGGCAGTTTGCTGAAGGTCCAGGAACGCAGCTTGCCTTCAAACGCAAGGCCGTGCGTGGCGTAGGCATTGAAGTCGATGACGCAGTGCCCGCCGAAATTCTGCACGTCTGCTGCGCGCCCGCGCCCGGGGCTGTAGCCGCCGTATTGCCTCCCCTTTGTCACTTTGCCGCCGATGAAGAGGTTGTTTTGGATCAAGGCATGATCAAAGGGCTCCCCGGTGTAGTTGCCAAAGCCATCGCCCGCTTTGACGACGGTGTTGTGCAAGATGACATCGCCGACGCTGTAGCGGTGCAGCTTGAAGGCGCCGTAGGTGATGTTGAACATGACGTTGCGGATGAAGTAGTTCGGGCCGCCGAGGCCGGGCTGGCTGCTGATCCCGACAAAGCAGTTCGTCAGGCGATTGCGCATGATGCGGCAGTTGTGATGGGCAAAATCCGCCTCGATGCCGTCGTCGAGCCCGGCGCTGATATCGTTGTTGAGGATGTCATTGCACGCCTGCACCACCGCGCCGCCATCCTCCATGTGGGAGATGCAGTCGCGGAAGCCGCTGACACGGTTGTGGCGGATCACATTGCCGCTGCCGGTGAATTCGATGCCCTCGCCTTCATTGTCGCCGCCCGCCCCCATGATGGAGGGGTCCCACTGGCGTATGCCCGTGATCACGTTGTCCTCGATGCAGGCATTTGTCATGCCGGGCTTGTAGGCCTTGATGCCATACTGGGCGGTGATCTTGCAACGCCTCACCACACAGTGCTCGGTGTTGTTCAGGCGCACCGGGCCATTCACCGTGATGCCTTCCAGATACACCCACTTTCGGTCGGTGAGGCCCGCTTCCCTGAAAACGGCCTTCCCGCTCGTGCTGCGATAAATGACGGGCTTTCCCGGCTCGCCATCGCGATTGAAGCGCACCTCGCCGTAGTCGCCATCGGCCAGCAAAAGCACCTCGCCGGGCTTCACGCTGTTGATCTCGGCCTTCGTGCCGTTTCTGATCACCGCGTCCTTGGCTGCGACGGCTTCGGGCCGCGTGCTTGCCTTGATGATGCGGGTGGCATCTCCACCATCAGGATCATGCAGAGTCAGGGCGATCTCATACTCCGTGCCAGGCCGCAGATCGAAGACGCTGCCGCTCAGGCGATTGGTCCAGGAGATGATCGGATCGGTCTTCTGGCTTGATCCCGCCGGGACGCGCTTGAGAGGCATGCCCGCGCGCCATTCGGCAGCCCCAACCGGACGAAACTTGATGTCACAGACCGCATCGAGATCGTCATCTCCCTCGATCTGCCATTCGACGGCGAGATTCGTGAGGGTGGGAAACGGCGAGGTGACTTCACCCGGCGTGGTGGAGTCACCCGCGTGCAAGCTAGCCAGCAAAAAGAACGGCAGCAGTCGAGTCATGGAGTTTCGTAGTGCCTGCCCTATGGCCGGACAAGCGGTAAATAAAGCCGCCAGGGTGGCTTCACTTCACCCGCACAGGACGGCATGGATGGAATCCTCTTTGGCCCCCGCTGAAACCTCTGCTGCAGCTTCTTTGATGGTACCGGCGGTCGGACTCGAACCGACACATCCTCACGGATACAAGATTTTGAGTCTAGCGCGTCTACCAATTTCACCACGCCGGCATGCTCAAAGAAGAGTTCGTTTAATTAGCGAACTCGTCGGAGGTTTGCAAGGCTTTTGGCGGGCCAAGTATCTCCTGCATCAAAATAGCCTGCCGCATCTGCGCGGGATCACGGCGCAAATGGCGCAGCGTGGCCAGGATGGAGCCTGTGGGGGCCTCCGATTTGGCGGGGTGGCTGGCTGGAGCTTCAGCGAGGGCTGCGGGTGACGGCGCTGCGACCACCGGCGGCACGGGCGGCGGAGCCGGAGCACGGGCCGCCTGCACGGAACGTTGCTGCACAGGCTGCTGACGCTGCTGCGGGCGCTGGGCCTGCGCTTTGCGCTGCTGCGGCGGCACAGGCCGGGCGGGAGCCGAGGCCTGCCTGGCTGTCTCCTGCAGTTCTTTCCAGGCTTTGCGCAGTTCATCCCACGGGGATGGCACCACCACAGGTGGCAGGGGGGGCTTGGCGGGGGGCGCAGGCTGCCCGGTCTGCTTGCGCCAGGCGGCTTCGCGGCGGCGCTGCTCCTCGGGGTCCGGAGGGGGCGTGGGTGCCGCTCCCTTCCTCAGTTGCCAGCTTTCCCACAGCCATTTCACAAAGCCCGCCAGCACGGCGATGACAATGATTGCCGCCTGAAACGGATCAAAATCGCTGCTCAGCAGAATGGGGTGCATGGTCACGACGACGCTTGCAGGGTTACTTCGCACCGGGGGAGTCCCCGGCGATCTTGGTGCGCATCTCGGTGTCTGCGAGCACGTTCTTGTATTTGGCAAAGTCCATCACACCAAGCTGGCCGTTGCGGAAAGCTTCGGCGATCGCCAGCGGCACCTGGGCCTCGGCCTCCACCACACGGGCGCGCATTTCCTGGGTGCGGGCAGACATTTCCTGCTCCAGCGCCACGGCGGCGGCGCGGCGCATTTCCGCCATCGCCTGCGCGATCTTCTTGTCGGCCTCGGCCTGCTCTGTCTGGAGCTTGGCACCGACGTTTTCACCCACGTCGATGTCGGCAATGTCGATGGAGAGAATTTCAAACGCCGTGCCGGCATCCACACCTTTGTGGAGCACGAGCTTGGAGATGGCGTCAGGATTTTCCAGCACGTCCTTGTACGAAGACGAGGAGCCGATGCAGGTGACGATGCCCTCACCCACACGGGCGATGACGGTTTCCTCCGTGGCACCGCCGACGAAGCGGTCCAGATTGGTGCGCACGGTCACCCGCGCACGCACGCGCAGGGAGATGCCGTCCTTGGCCACGGCGTCGATTTTCCCACCACGGCCCATGTCCGGGTGCGGGCAGTCGATGACCTTGGGATTGATGCTGGTGCGCACGGCTTCCAGCACCGTCTTGCTGGTGCCTTTGCAGGCCAGGTCGATGGCGCAGGCGCGGTTGAAATCGAGCGGGATGCCCGCCTTGTCAGACGCAATCAATGACAGCACCACGTGCGTCACCTCACCACCGGCGAGGAAGTGCGCCTCCAGCTGATCCGTGCCGATGGGGATGCCGGCCTTCGCGGCGGTGATGCGGGTATCGACGATCAGCGCATTGGGCACACCCCGCAGCCACATGGCCAGCAGGGTGGGGAAACTGACCGGCGCATTGGCGATACGCGCGCGCAGCCAGAGATTGAAAAACTTGGCCACCAGCAGGAAGAGGACAAGCGCGACAATGATGGTGGCGCCGATGATGAAAATTTCGAGAGAAGCCATGAGCGGGTTTGTTGGGGGTTGGGGAAATGAAAGGGCAGGAAAATCAGACCGTCAGAGCGTGCGCACGAGCAGGTTGCCAGGCTCCGTCGCGATCACCTCAATGCGTGCACCGGCCGCGGCGAGGCCCGTCTGGCAGCGCACTTCGTAGCGCTGGCCGGCGATCTCCGCACGCCCCAGCGGGCGCAGCTCGGTGAGGGCCACGCCCTGCGCACCCGGCGCGGCTCCAGCTGCGGCCGGGGTCTCGATGCTCGTGGTCAGCGTGAATGACCGGCGGAAAAACTTCACGGCGAACCACCGCAGCCAGACGGCCAGCACTCCCGTGGCACACACCACGATGCCCAGCACCAGACCCAGCCTCTGGGCAGGGCTCCAGCCTGCGAGCTCCTCAGACTTCAGGGCCAGCCACACCGCTGCAAACAGGGCGATCGTGCCTAGGATGCCCGCCACCCAGCCAGGCAGGAAGGTTTCCAGCATGATGAGCAGGATGCCGAACAGCGTAAGAATGGCGATGCTGGCGAGCATGAGTGCACCAAGCTGGATGCTGCAGGACGGGGCGTCAACACGTGATCACCCTCCACGCCTTCCGGCGGAGCTCAGGGCTGACGCGGCGGCACCATGGACTGACGCCAGTCTTTGGCCCCCACGGGAATGTCTCCCAGGTTGAGAAGCGTTGGCGAAGCCGGGCTGGCAAATGCCATTCGGGAGGGACGGCCACCCTCGCCTGCCGCACTGGTTTCGAGCAGGTTTTGTGTGCCCATTTTGATCGCAGTGCCCGTCGGTGCACGCGCCAGGATGGGGTCTCCCCCCAGCTCGGTCCGGGGCTCGACACGCGTCCAGGCATTGGCAGACCAGTAGTCCCCCTTCCAGTTGCGGTTGGCGCTGGTGGGCACGTAGATGGCAAACCGGTCAAACAGCACCTCCGGCACGTAGCGGCTGCCCACACGGCTGGCCAGCGGCGGGTCGCTCGGGTCAGGGCGGCTTTCCGTGGATTCGAGCAGGTACTCCTTGTCCTCGATCTTCACCACGCACCAGGCGTGGCCTCCCAGGTCTCCGTAGCGCCCCAGCGCCACGCGCACCTGAAAGCCGCGGGACATGAGCCAGTCCGCCAGAAAGATGGAGGAGTCCTCGCAGTCGCCCCGCTGCAGCCGCTGCGTCTCATCTGCAAACTGCCAGCAGTCCGTCTGTTCCGGCTTGGCAAAGCTGCTGCCCGCCTTCGCGCCGGGGTCGTTGGTGTAGCGGCAGTTGGCATGCACGGCGGACCAGATGGTGAAGAGCTGCTGCACACGCGACTGGTTTTTTGCAAACACCGCCGGGGGCGCGTAGCCCGTGAGGAACTCGTTTACGTAGTGAAACTTGCCCGCGCTGTCCGCCGCGATCACCGCATACTTGCGGTGGCACTTCGGGCACTCCAGCGCCATGCTGCGCTGCGCCTTGGAGAGCTTCATGAAGTGCGGCTGCTTGCAGTGCACGCAGGTGCTGAAAAAGGGCTCGTCTCCAGATTCTGAGAGCGCTTCAGGCGTGAAATCCCGCAGCCTCTGGCCCAGCACCAGCAGGGCCTCATGCATGAGCCCGCTGGCTCTTGGCCGCAGGCCGATGGCCATATGCGTCATTTCCGGCTGCGCGCTGTGGGCATGCTCATGAAAGCGCTGCAGCAGCTCGCGCAGGCTCGGGCTGCTGGCCACACACACCGAGACCCGGTAGTAGCGCGGCATGCCGTCCTGCACCAACTCGGTGACTTTGTCGAGGTTGGTCGTGTCGATCTTGGGAAACTCCCGGTCCAGCCAGGCCTCCATTTCAGGGTCCACCCGCAGCGTGGGGGTCTTTTCCGCCATGCGCGAGTAATTGAACTGGTCCACCAGATCAACGCGGAACTTAGCTGCGCTGTACTGCGCGCCGGGGCTCGTCATCAGCTCCCCGACCCTCATCTCCCAACCTCTCAGCCAGCCTTCCTTCATCGCAACGATCCCCCCCGCCAGCAAGGCAGCAGAGGTGATGGACCAGAAGATAAGGCGACGGCTCATGCGGACAGTAAATTATAGTTTTTATAACACTGCGCGCAACGAAAACCACCCGCTATGACAAAGTAATTACGTTTAAATCCTCCCCATGGGGCGAGTGCCCCCACTCAGCCCGGCAGCTACTTTTTCACCTGAAACGGAATCTTCGGTGTGTAGGGCCACAGCTTCGGGGCATTGACTCCCACAGCCTCAAACAGCGTGCTGGGTTTCTGAGCCACCACGTCGGTCAGATCGCCAAACCAGGCGGCCTGCGGGTTGCCGGGGAGGCTGGAGACAAAAATACCCCCACGCTCGGCACGGCCAAGCAGCACGCCCTTGGTGCGAATGCGCTCCGGCGCCAGGTAGTAGGTGCCCTTGTCAGAAACGACCAGCGCTGTGTACAAACCGGCGGGAAACTCCACCTTCCCCTGGCCGCATTCGCGGAGTTCACCCGGACCGACCACGATCCCCGAAGTGCCAGTGGACACGGGGGCCACGGAACCACAGGAGGCAAGCAGCAGCGAAGCGAGGGCAAGGAAAAGAGCGCGGGACAGTTTCATACAGGTTGGGTTGGCAGATCTTCGTGATCAGAGACCCCTTACGGTATCAGGATTCATGCCATGAATCACTTTGTCTTCAGGGTCAGCGTCACACGCCGCACCTCCATGACCGTCTGGCCGGGGATCTCCAAGGCACGCAGCGTGAGAAGTCCGCGCTTGGCGGAAAGATTGATCGTGCCCAGCGGCAGGCTGTGAAAGTCGCGCATGTAGCTCTCCCCTTTGCGCGGCGCGCGGTCCTGATCATCCTCCAGCGGCGGGTACCAGCCGGGGCCGACTTTGCCCGTCGCCAGCGCCCCCTCAAAGCTCAGCTCCACCAGCGCCCCCGCATCCGCCTCCGGGCAGGCGTAGTCGATGTTCACCTCATACTCCCCGGCGGTGTGCACCTCGATATCCCACGTCATGCTGTCCTCCTTCGTCCTCCAGTTCACAAAGTAGGAGCAGTTGGGCGCGTTGGAGCTGCGTTTCACCTCACCATGCGGGACGCCATCGCGCGCAGGCAGCATGGTGATGGGGAACTCCGTGTAGCCCACCGGGTAGGGCCGATCATCCTCAAAGGGCTCCGCGCCGGGGTTTTTTCCTTTCGGCTTCGCCTTCCCCTGCCCTTTGCCTTTGCCACCACCGGCTGCGGGCACGTAGGGCTTTCCAAACACCTCCTGGTGCCAGGCCGTCGCCTTGGCAGCGAGCTCGGCGGCGATCTGCGGCTGCTCCGCTGTCACGTCCTTGGTCTGGTTCGGATCCGCCACCATGTCGTAGAGCACGCCGCTCGCATCCAGCCGATGAGTCTCCGACCGCACGCTGAGCCTGCCGCCGTTGTAGTTCATGAGCTCACGCGGCCCGCGCTTCCACTCGCCGCCGAGCAGCAGAGTGGAAAAATCCCAGCCGTCCAGCGGCTTGGTGCTCACCGGTTTCACCCCGGCCAGCGCCGTCAGCGTCGGCAGCAGATCGATCGCCCCCGAGATCCGCGTGACCCTGCTGCCCTCCTTGATTTTCCCCGGCCAGCGCATGAACAGCGCCGAGCGCACCCCGCCCTCATCCGTGGTGCCCTTTTTCCCCTTCATGCCGCCGTTCCAGCGGAAGCTGTTGGGGCCGTTGTCACTGAAATAGACCACGATGGTGTTTTCGCTCAGCTTCAGGTCATCGAGCTTCTTGAGCACACGGCCCACGTTCACGTCGATGTTGTCCATCATCGCCAGCACGGTGCGGCTCACGGCCAGGTCTTCCTTTTCCCCCTCCTCGCCGCGCATCGTCACCGGGGAGTCTTTGAACTTGTCCCAGTGCTCGTCAGGCACGCTGAAAGGCGAGTGCGGCGTCGTCAGCGGGATGTAGCAAAAGAAGGGCTTCTCGCGGTTCGCCTCGATGAACTCCATCGCCTTTCCCACCAGCACGTCCACGATGAACCCCTTGGCGCGGAACATCCTGCCGTTGTGCTCCAGCGGCGGGTCAAAGTACTCGCCCCAGTGGCCCGCCGTGTAGCCCACGTATTCCTGAAAGCCGCGCGCATTGGGGTGGTAGGGCCACTGGCTGCCATTGTGCCACTTCCCAAACGCCCCCGTCGAATAGCCCGCAGCCAGAAAGGCGTCCGCGATGGTCTTCTCATCCGTGTTCAGCCGCTCCAGCCCGGTGGACACGCCCTTCACCCCGCCACGCGAATGGTAGCGCCCCGTGAGAAACTCCCCCCGCGTGGGCGCGCACAGCGCACAGACAAAAAACCGGTCAAACTGCGCCCCCGACTGCGCCAGCTTGTCGATGTTCGGTGTTTTCAGGTTTGTATTCCCATGGATCGAGTAATCCCCCCAGCCCGAATCATCCGCCAGCATCACCACCACATTGGGCGCCGCCGCGTGGAGGTGGGTGCAGACAAGGAGGGAGACCAGAAGGCAGAATCGGTGGAGCATGGTTGGGCGCGGAAACGGAGCCGGAGAGGTAATGCTATCAACTCCTTGCCGTTCCTGGCATTACTCCTCTCTTGACCAAACCCCGAAATCCACTACCATGCCCGTCCCCACGCCCCGGCGAAAGCTGCGTACCGCGCCTCGCCGAACCACGTGGAGCCCCACCACCATGAAAGAAAACATCCATCCCAAGACCACCGAGACGACCATCACCTGCACCTGCGGTGCCGTGTACAACACGATCTCGACCGTGCCGAACCTCCGTATCGGCATCTGCTCCGCCTGCCATCCTTACTTCACCGGTGAGCAGCGCTTCATCGACACCGCCGGCCGCGTGGACAAGTTCGCCCAGCGCTACGGCTCCATCCGCGCCCGCCGCACCGCTCCGAAGCTCGCAGCCGCCGAAGCAGCCCCTGCTGCCGAAGCCTAGCTCTCAGCCCCCGCTATTTAGTCAAACGGTGTCCATGCCTCGCGCTGGGCACCGTTTTCTTTTTGTCTCCGCTCTCCGCTTCCCCTTCCCCCCGCCACCATGGACTACTCAGGCGTCATCGCCGGTAAACGCACCCGCTTCGCCGACCTCGAAGACATCATCGGCCGCCCGAACTTCTACGACGATGCCAAGAAGGCCGGGGAACTGCTGCGCGAGCACCGCAGCCTGCAGAACCTCCTCACCCACTGGGCGGATTTTGAAAAAACGCAGGTCGAGCTGGCCGACAGCCGCGTGATGGCCAAATCCCAGGAGGACAAGGAATTCGCCGAGATGGCCGCTGCGGAAATCCCCGTGCTGGAGCAGCGCCTCGTCGATCTGGAAAAGTCCATCCAGGAATCCATCCTGCCTCCTGATCCGCTGGAAGGCCGCGACATCATCCTCGAAATCCGTGCAGGCACCGGCGGCGATGAAGCATCCCTCTTTGCCGCCGATCTGCTGCGCATGTACACGCGCTTTGCGGAAGGCCGTGGCTGGAAGATCGAGCCTCTGGACAGCAGCCCCTCCGAAGTGGGCGGCCTGAAGGAAGTCATCGTCAAAATCAGCGGCGAGGACGTGTACCGCGTGATGAAATACGAAAGCGGTGTGCACCGCGTGCAGCGCGTGCCCGCCACGGAGGCGCAGGGCCGCATCCACACCTCCGCCGCCACCGTGGCCGTGCTGCCCGAGGCCGAGGAAGTGGACTTTGAGCTCAAGCCTGATGAAGTCCGCATCGAAGTCTGCCGCTCATCCGGCGCAGGCGGCCAGGGCGTGAACACCACCGACTCCGCCGTGCAGGTGCTGCACATCCCCACCGGCACCATCGTCCGCTGCCAGGACGGACGCAGCCAGATCAAAAACAAGGAAAAGGCCCTCAGCATCCTGCGCTCGCGCCTGCTGGAAAAGAAGCAGCAGGAAGAGGCCGCCAAGTACTCCGCCAACCGCAAAAGCCTCATCGGCAGCGGCGGGCGCGAAGAAAAAATCCGCACCTACAACTACCCGCAGAACCGCGTGACCGATCACCGCATCGAGCTCACGCTCTACAATCTCGACCAGTTCATGGAGGGCCGCATCGAAGGCATCCTCCAGGCCCTGCTGGCCAGCGATCTGAAGGAGCGTCTGGCCGAGGCCGGGCTGGCGTGATGGGACAGGCGCTCAAACCCTGATCAGGAAACCCAGCTCTCGAAGGCTTCTTCGATGAGCTTGGGGCCGTCCTCGGTGAAGGCCCACAGGTGAAGACCGCCCCGGGCAAACAGCGGCCCCAGGGTGGAGCAGTCATAGTGCACGCCGATGGGGGTGTCCGCGTCCAGGTTAAACCGCTCGCGCAGCGCCGTGAAATCCACGCCTTGCTCACCTTCCTCCAAGAAGCGCGACTGCAGCACGCAGTGGCACACATACCCAGGGTCGGGGTTGATCGCCATGCAGAAGTCAAAATCCGTCTTCCGGACATAGACCAACCTTCCGCTGGTGTCCCGGATGATCTCCCGGGCGGCCACCAGGCCAGGCTCGTCCATGACAAAAACAATGATGGGTTCCTTGTCCTCCGGCCTTTCTTCAGGAGGACGCATGTGCGCAAGAACATTCCGCTCCATAATGAGCTGAGGCCCCCAGTTTTCGAGCCAGCTCAAAAGATGCCCGCCGAGAATGCGGCACTGCATCTCCTGCAACGGCGTGAGGCTCTTCCGTGCGGGGATCGGCTCTTTCTCGAAACACTCCTTCACGAGGTTCCGCAATTCGTTCGCCCAAATTTCTTTGTAGGTGCTCATGAGTGATCTCCGTCCTTGCCTGCTTTCAGCGGTGGTAGTGCGGCACAGCTGGCAGCGTGCGGGCATAATTAAACACTCCGGTTCCTGCAGCCGGGCGGAAGACAAAGCCGTCCACCGCGTGCTTGCGCGAAAACCATGCCGCCTTGGGGTGAAACGGCGCCACGGGCAGGCCGATGTATTTGCCATGCTCAGTCTCCGCAGTCGCACACTGCACCACCACCAGATTTCCCCGGTGCGTATAGACCTTGAGCGGTTGCAGCTTCTGAATGCCCGGGTCCCAGTAGGCCGCAGGCACCTCGCGCCGAAAGGTCTCGCGGTGTTTCAGCAAGGCTTCATCATACGAGGCCAGCGTGCGCCACGCATCCCTCTGCAGGCCCTTGTGAAAGGTAGAGCCCGGATCTGCATGCTGCTCCTGCATGCAACTGCTTAAAAAGACCAGCAGCGCCACCATGAAGCCCGCACTCATCCGAGTCAGCAGAGTGCTGCGTGAAGGGATCTCATTCATCATTCACATTCAGCATTGCCCCCTGAACATTCAACCTTCTTCTGAAATGCGACCGCGAGCTCATTTCACAGGCAGATGCTGATGCAGGTAGTTCGTCATCAGTTCATACAGATGACGCTGGGTGCCTTTGCCGCTGTTGATGGCGTGATCACGGTTCGGATAAGGCATGACGGTGAAGTGTTTGTTTTTCGCCACGAGTTCATTGATCAGCTTCTCCGTGCCCTGGTAGTGCACATTGTCATCACCCGTGCCGTGCACGATGAGCAGATTCCCCTTCAAAGCTGCGGCATGAGTGATGGGAGAGCCGAGCCGATAGCCTTCTGCATTTCCTTTGGGCAGCCCCATGTAGCGCTCCTCATAAATGGTGTCATAGAGGCTGCGGTCGGGCACCGGTGCCACGGCCATGGCCGTTTGATAAAGATCGGGGTAGCGAAAGATGGCGTCCAGGCTGCTGCTGCCTCCGCCACTCCAGCCCCAGATGCCCACACGCTGCGGATCGAGGAAGGTGAAGCGCTGCAGCAAAGCCTGCGTGGCCGCCGCCTGCTCCTGGGAATTGATGACACCGAGCTTGAGATAGATGCCCTTGCGCCAGTCACGTCCGTGCGGGCCGGGCGTGCCGCGTGTGTCCACACTGGCCACCACATAGCCCTGCTGCGCCAGCATCCAGTGCCAGAGCCCGCGCTGCCCACTCCAGACATCCTTCACCGTCTGCCCGGCGGGCTCGCCATAAACATGCATCAGCAGCGGATGCGTTCGCGAATTGTCCAGATCCTGCGCGGTGATGCAAAAGGCATCGCATGAGATACCGCCGCCGATGTCCACGCGCATAAAATCGACCTTCGGCAGCTTGAGCGCCGCGAGCTTTTCACGCAGCCGCTTCTGCGATCTGAGCACGCTCTTCGTTTTGTGGTCGGGAAGCGAGACCAGCTGAATCACAGGCGGCGTGGTCGCCGTCGAATATGTGTGCACGGCCCACTGTGTATCCTCGCTCAGGCTGTAGGTGTGTGTCCCCGGCTGGTCCGCAGGCGAGAGCCGCTGCGGCTCGCCATCTTTGAGACCGATGCGATAGAGATACCGCTGCGTGGCGTTCGTGGGAGAGGCGTCATAGTACAGCCAGCCGCCTTTGGCATCGACCTGCCTGACATCCATGACATCAAACTCCCCCTGTGTGATGGGTGTCACCTCACCCGCCAGGGTGGCGCGGTAGGCATGGCGCCAGCCGCTGCGCTCGCTGAGCCAGAGGAAGTCATCCCCGATCCAGCGGACGGGGTTCATGTTGTCCACCCAGGCTTTGTCCGTCTCCGTAAGCACCACCTGCGTGGCCCCCGTGGCAGGATCTGCACGCATGACATGCAGCGTGTTTTGCAGGCGGTTGAACTGCTGCAGCAGCACCGCCTTGCCATCCGGCGTCCACTCGGCATGCGGCAGGTAATGCTCACGCGGATCTCCGGGCACGGCCAGCCAGGTGATGCCACCGCCTGCGGCAGAGACCACCCCGAGGCGCGTGGCTGAGTTCTTTTCGCCTGCCTTGGGATACGGAAATGTGGTGATGCGCGGATAGCGGCCATCGGCCTGGTTCACCAGCGTGAAGAGCTTCACATCGCGGGTATCAAACTGCCAGAACAGCAGGCGCGCGCCATCCGGGCTCCAGCGAAAGCAGTCGCGCAGCTCCAGCTCTTCTTCGTTCACCCAGTCGGAAGCGCCGTTGATCAGTGTGGCGGAGCCATCCGCCGTCACAGCGGTGATCTTCATGTCCGCCAGGCTTTGCACGTACAGGTTGTTCTTCTGCACGTAGGCCACGCGGCTGCCGTCGGGTGAAAACTTGGCAAACATCAGCGTCGCGGGCGCGGCATCTCCGCCGACCTTGCGCAAAGCTCCGGTGGCCACGTTCAGCACCCAGTAGTCGCCCCGTGTGTTCTTGCGCCACACCTTGCGCGTGTTGGCAAACAGCAGCACCTGCGACTCGTCCTCAGAGAACTCAAAGCTGTCCACGCTCAGCGGCTTCTTTTCGCCAGGAGCCGTCAGCGTTTTCGCCGAGGCGATGACCGTCTGCAGGCCCGTGGCCACCTCATGGCGCACGAGATCTTTGCCGGGAATGTCTTTGCCCTCCTTGTCCTTGCCCAGCGGTTCGAGGGAAAAGTAACACGCCCCCTTCTTGCTCCAGTGCAGCGCTTCCATTTTCTCCTCCTTGTACTCTTCGTCGGTGAAGATGGAGGCCAGCGTCAACTGCGCGGGATCACCTGCAGCATGCGTGAATGTTGCCCCTTGGAGGGCGGCCAGCAGAAAACAAAGCAGGCGGAATTTCATAAAGCCGCCATTTAGCGACATTGCATGCCGCGCTTCAATCCTTGAGTTGCGCCCGTGCAGCGGAAGCAGGAGCTCCCCGCCGCTTCACTTCTGCTTGTCCTTCACGTAGATGATCTCGCCGGACTTCAGCCTGTAAGCCGTGCCCAGCCGCTCCCCTTCACCGCTCTTGCTGGCCTTGCTTTCCTGAAAGCGGTCGATCTTGGTGCGTGCGGCATCAATGCTCTCCGCCGTGGGCGACTTGTCCGCCTGAGCCTCTGACGCGGCGGTGGGCTTGGGCAGGTTGAAGTAACTCACCACGGCCAGCAGCAGAGCGGCGGCAAAGGCGATCCACACATCAAAGAGATTGATGAGACCGGTGGCGGGGTCATCCCCTTCGGAGTCGTCCCACAGGCGCTTCTTCATGGCAGGGCTGGTTTGCTGGCATTGGCGAAGAGGTGCTCCAGCGTGCTCAGATCCCGCTGATACCAGTTCTTGCGCACGAGATTCATCGTGTAGGAGCAGCAGCCCAGCAGCACGCCTACCACAGTGGCGGTGAAGGCGACCACGAGATTGCTAGAAAGCGTGGCCAGATCTCCGGAGGCCAGCCCCGTCAGCGCAGGCCCCAGCGGGATGAGCGTGCCCATGAGCCCGAGCATCGGCGCGATGCGAGTCATCCAGGTGAGGCGTGACAAGGAAGACGCAACCTCAATCTCAAGATCCACCAGACAGTGCGCCAGATCCCCCGCCCCGCCCCATTGTGAAAGGAGCTGATGCAGCCGCGCGGGCAGGCCCGTGGTGGCGGTGCTGAGAATGCTCAGCATCCGCACCTGGTCCGCGCCCTCCACGTGCGCGCGACGCAAGGCGGTGATGACGGCTCCAACCTGCCGACGCCCCAGCCACTCGCGCAGCAGACCGCCCAGCAGCATGGCGCTCCAGGCCACGAGGATGATGATGGCCGCCAGCGTGGGCAGCAGCACGGCCTCGGAGATCAGGGAAAGGAGTTGTTCGAGCAGCTTCATGAAGTGGAACCGGACTTCCTGAAGAAGCCGAAGAGCATCAAAAGCACAGCTGCGGCTCCGATCAACCAGGCGAATGAATTCCACGTCGGTTCCAGCACCGGCCCCGCAGGCTGCGGCTTGCTTTCAGCGGGCGGCGTCTGCGGCTGCGCCTGCTCTTTCGCCTCGCCGATTTGCGGTCCGCTCACTTTCTCCACCTTCGCATCCGGTGCGGCGGCGCTCTCTTGCAGCTTGGCCTTCATGGCCTGCGCCAGCGCGGCAGATTCCTGGTCTCCCGGCGCATTGAGCTTGGCGCTGACAAAATCCGCCATGCGTGTGTTCCCGCCGCTGACGAGGCCGCCGGAGTCGCCATGCACCTTCACCGAAGTGGCATAAAGCTTCGTCAAAATCTGCAACTGCTCCGGCGTGGCCTTCCACAGGTCTTTGCGCGCAGCCTCGATCAGCGTGGCGCTGATCTCCTGCATGGCGTGCGGAGACACGCGCTCAAACCATTCGGGCAAATTGAGCTTGTGCTTGTCCTTCACGAGCACGTCATAAACCTCATCCCACGTCTCCTGCGTGACGCTCTCACGCCGCGTGACGGACCAGCCAAAGGTGTTCTTGACCAGTTCGGCGATGTGCCCTGCCCCGGCGTAGTCGTGGGATTTCATTCCTTCCAGCCAGCGGCGGTTCAGCAGCTCAGATTTCAGATTGGCCGCCAGCACTTCCTCAAAGTCGCGCACCCGCGCACCGCTGGGATCGCGCACATCGGAGATGACTGCGGCGGGAGATTTGCCAGTGACCTTCTTCACCGCCATGCTCAGACCGCCGAGATACTCGTACGCGTGATGATTCGAGAGCTGGCTGGTCATGTTCGAAGCCCACACGCGCAGCACGGTGTCGGTGTTTTGCAGCGCCTCTTCATAGAGGCCGTCCACCTTCTCGCCCCACGTGTCCTGGGTGTACACAAAGCTCATGTTGTCCGTGTACACATCGGTGATCTCATCGTCCTTGTCCCACACGCCCGAGCGCGGCACGAGGTAGAGGATGTGCGTGCCGCTCATGTTTCCCGGCTTGGTGCCAAAGATGCGCGCCGCAGCATACTGCTCTGCACGCGCGGCGGAGTAGCCGCGCGTGAGCAGGCGCTCCTTGGTGGCCGCCACCGCCTCGCGCACCGGATTCACACTCTCAGCAGCCGATGCAGCCAGACGCACGGCCTTGTCCAGCAGCGCCACACGCGTGGGAAAGTTTTCTTTATACTGCCCGCCCATGGCGACGAAGACCTCCACACGCGGCCTCCCCAGTTCCTCCGCAGGGATCAGCTCCACATCGATGACGAGATTGTTCTGGTTCCAAATCGGGCGCACGCCGAGCAGCGCGAGCACCTGCCCCTCCATCACGCCAAAGTCGCGCATCGTTTCCATGCCGTTCAGATCCATCGCAATCTTCTTCGGCTTGCGTGTGCGCAGCAGTTCATCCACCAGCTTGCGCGCGGTCTCCCACGCGGGGCGCGTCGGGATTTCCTCAGGGTTGAGCGAGTACAAATTACGTCCGCCCGGTGCCGTCGCCGGATTACGAATGGGGTCCGGCCCCGGTCCCGGCTCGATGTAATGTCCACCCAGCGCCGTGAGCAAACCGGCGTGCTCCTTGCCGGCGTCCAGCAGGCGTGCGCGCACATCCCGTGCAAAGGCCACATCCTTCTCCAGGTCCGTCGTCATCCGCACATCGGCGGGCGGTGCGCCATCCAGCACGGCGCGCAGAAATGCCTCGGCTGCAGCGCGATCCTGCTGTTTGTGCTCCAAAGCCGCACGATGAATCCCGCGCGTGGAGGCCAGATGATCCAGCAGCGGCTCGCCAAGAATCTGCGCCAGATACGGCACCATCTCGGCCTCATGCGGCCCCTCACCCAGCACATGCAGGCGCAGCGGCGTGCGTGACTCCAGCAGATTGTGCAGATGCTCGTCCAGCCGCGTGACGGCGGCGTCATCCAGCACCTCGGCACCAGCGCCATGCAGCTTGGCGTCGCGTGCCTGCTGGCTCACACGCTTGCGGTACTCCTCCTTGAGCAGTCCATCTTCCAGCGTGCTGAATTTGTGAATGTCCTCGTGCAGGTTTTTGAAATCGCCATCCAGCCCGGCGGCGAGGGTAGGCGGCGGCAGGTGGTCCACCAGCGCAGCGTAGGAGCGGCGGCGCGAAAGCGTGGCCTCGCCCAGGTTGTCCGTGATCCACAGGTTCACCACCGGCATGTGACCCACGCAGATGTCGCTCCAGCAGTCTTTGGAAAGCCCCGCCTCCTTGCCCGGCAGCAGCTCCAGAGTGCCGTGCGTGCCCCAGTGTACAATGGCGTCCGCATGATACTGCTCCTCCAGCCACCAGTAGAAGGCCAGATAGTTGTGCGGGGGCGGCACATCGCGGTTGTGCAGCAGGTTTTCATCCTGCTTCTCGCCGCGCTCCGGCTGCGGCATGAGGATGAGATTTCCCATCTCCAGCTTCGGCAAAACAATGTGCGGCTCACCGTTGCGCTTCACCACCATGATGCGTCCGGGTGGCGGTCCAAATTTCTCCACCACCGTCTTCCGCGCCGCTTCGCTCAGCTTCGTGTTGAACCACTCCTCATACTGATGCAGCGGCACCAGCACCGGCTGCGATTCATCCACCAGCTTCTCCAGATCTCCCTGCACCCACGGCCCAATGTTCCGCCCACCGCGCTTCATCGCCTCGATCAGCGCTGGGGTGTTTGCCGGAGTGTCTTTCAGCGTGAACCCGGCCTCCTTCATTTTCGGCAGGAAGCGCATGAAACTCTCCGGTGCGTCAAGGAATCCGCCCGTGGGGCTGCCGCGCATCAGGTCATCCTGGCCCAGCCCTTTGTTGTAATAGATGAGTGCGATTTTCTTCTCCGCATTGCTCTTGCGCTTCAGCGAAGCCCAGCGCGCAGCACGCGCAGCGAAGGCCTCGATGCGGTCCGGGATCGGCTCATGCAGGCGGAAGCCCTGGATGTTTTCCTTCAATCCACCCACCACCACCGGCTCCAACGTGCCCCAGGACTCCTGCAGCGCCATGAACATGCCTACATCCCGGTGCGAGAGGCCGCGCGGATCCTTCAGCCATTCTTCATTCGTGGTGGCCAGCATGGAGATGGGCCGCAGGTAAGGTGCATCCAGTTCCTTCAGCAGCGCCGTGCTCTGCCACATCGCACCGTGGCGATCCTCAATGAGAATCGTCGGTGCCGCCGCACGCGTCAGCTTGGTCACGTTCTCTTCGCGATCGCCAAACACCGGCACCACATTCAGCCCCCGCTTTTCCAGCGCGGCGATCTGCGCATCGATCACCCGTAGATCATGCGTGATCCAGAATGACTGCTGCAGGATGAGCACCGCCACCGAAGCTCCCTCCACCCAACGCTGCTTGCCGCGTTTGAAGGCGATGAACTCGTTGATGTCTGAAAAGGACTCCTCCCGCGCCGGATCATAGTAACCCGAGTCCGGGATGAGCACCGGAGGCTCGATCTCCCCCGGCTGGCCGCAGTGCTTTACCATGCAGTAGCGGATCAGCCGCCGCACATTCACCGTGCCATTCGGCCGCCAGTAGGTCGGCACCGCTTCGTCCTTGAGAAGCAGCCCCGCTTTTTCGATGTCCATCTGGCTTCCGCGCGCATCCAGCGGGATCACCCGCTGCTCCGGATTCAGCGCCCGTGCCTCCTTCAGCCGCTGCGTGAGCGCAGGCGCCTGCTCCGCCTCCAGGTTCAGCACAAACACCAGCCGAAACTGTGCAGCCAGCTCCGCCTTCTGCGTCTCATTGAAGGCCTTCCCTTTGAAAAACTCCACCTGCACGCCGCTCTCACGGCAGGCTGCCTCCACCTGCGGCATCGAGCGATCCCACACGCCGATGAAGGCCCATTTCAGCGCCTCCGCAGCGCTCAGATTCCCTGCCAGCAGCAGGCAAAAACTCAGCCAGCAGAAGATGCCACGCATGGTTCTCTTAGAAGGTGAAGCGTCCGCCGACCACGACATTGAAGCCCGCCGCCTGAATCTGCTGCTGGGAGTATGCCTGGCGGTATTTGGTGTTGAAAACATTGTTCAGGTTGAGTGTGAGAGAGAACGAACGCGGCCCCTCTTCCCAGACCTTCCACCCGGTGCGGATGTTCGTCACGAAGAAACCCGGGATTTGGAAGTTCTGGTTGATCGGAGGGTTCGTCGCGCTGGGAGAGCCGTAGGCCGGATCGGTGGAGAAACCGGCGTCGATTTCATCGCTCGGATTGTGCCGGATCAGCGGCCCGGCCCAGAGTTCGGAAAGCTCCACCCAGCAGCGCTTTTCATCGCTTTCAAAGCGCACGCCAAAGTTGCCGTACAGCGGCGGAATGAAACGCAGCGGCACATTCTGAGACTGGTTCTGGCCGTAAGTCCACGTCGTGTTGTTGAAGATCGTGAAATGGCGGTCGATGTCATAGCTCAGCGAGAACTCCACGCCCGTGATGTACCCCTGCGCCGAATTCGAATTCCGCGTCGCATTGTAAGTTGTTCCACCGATCACCACCGTGCCCGAAGTGGTGGAGGTGATCAGGTCGGACAGCTTGGTGAGATAGCCCGTGAGCGAGCCATTGAGCTTTCCCGTATGCACCCGCGCACCGATTTCATACGTGATGCTCTTCTCCGGATTGATCATCGTGCTGGGCAATGAAGCGGTCTTGCTCGAAAACACCGGCGTGCCTGCACTCAGCAAATCGCTGTAAGTGGGGGAGCGGAATCCCGTGGCCACATTGGCCACCAGATCAAAGGACTTGGTCGCCTGATACACCGCACCCACGTTCCACGTCACCGCATTCCAGTATTTGTTCGCCGCCAGATCGCTGACCGTGTAGCCCGCCCCAGGAATGACGTCCAAAGGTTCCGGGTTCGAATGCAGATGCGTGTTCTCATAGCGCGCGCCCACATTCATCAGCAGCTTTTCCACGGGCTTGAAGTCCAGCGTGACAAAGGTGTCAAAGACCTCATAGGTGCCGTCCGGCGTGATGCCTGCCGGCTGGGAGACGGTGGTGACGCCCGTGGCCAGCACGGTGGAGTTCAGCATCTGCGAAGAGTTCAGATTCTCATGCCGGTAGTCCATGCCAAAGACCAGCCGGGTGCTTTTGCTCGGGCCAAAGTGCGCTGCGTTTTGAATGCCCACACCCCAGACGTCCTGGTTTGTGTCGGTGATGGTGTTGTTCAACTTCAGCGGCGCCGAAGTCGTGTCCTGGCGGCGCTCACGCACCTGGTCGTAGTACTGATAGTAGCCGTACACCTTGAGCTCGTCGCTCAGGAATCCCAGGTCCGAGGCGGTGTAGTCCAGCTTCACGATGCCGCGGCGCTCCAGCGGGCTGTAGATGCGTGGCAAACCACTGCTGGCATTCAGCTTTGACTGCACATAGCTGTTCACATTCGTGCGCTCATTGCCCACCCATGAAAGGCGGAAGACATGCCCCTTCACCGGCTGAAACGCCAGATTGGCATACCCGCCGCTGGTGTGAAAGCTGGTGGGAGCCATCGCCCCGCTGGGGGTGTGATAGTTGCCCGCATCCTGCACCGACCA
The DNA here is from genome assembly GCF_042655725.1 of Prosthecobacter fluviatilis. GTDB lineage: Bacteria > Verrucomicrobiota > Verrucomicrobiia > Verrucomicrobiales > Verrucomicrobiaceae > Prosthecobacter > Prosthecobacter fluviatilis. Next base: position 101,942 of record NZ_JBHSMQ010000007.1, on the reverse strand, counting down.
CCCGGCGGCAAACGCCCAGGTTTCATTGCTCGCATGCGTGTTCACCGCACTGGTAAACTCCGTGTTGTTGCTGCCGTAGCGCGAGTACACATCTCCGCCCACGTTCAGGCTTTCGGAAAACTCCCCACGCTTGGAAAACACATTGATCACCCCCCCGATGGCATCGCTGCCATACTGCACGGAGCCCGCACCGCGCACCACCTCCATGCGCCCGACGGCATCGATGGGGAACTGGTTGAAAAACGGATTCGGCCCGGAAAAGATCCCGCCGTTGTTGATGCGGATGCCATCCCAGAGATACACCAGCTTGTTGCCCATCTGGCCGCGGATCACCGGCGAGCCCTGCGCCGCCACCTGGTTCACCCACACTCCCGGCTGCTCCTGCAGCATCTCAGAGGGGCTCGTCGCCTGGTAGCGCTCGATGCGCTTCTGCTCCACCACATTGGTGGACTGCGGCACCTTCTTCTGATCCTGCGCCGTGCGGGACGCCGTGATCACCATCGTGGGCAGATCCTCCCCTTCCTCTTTCTTCGGCTTTTCAGCCGCCTGCAAATGCGCGGCAAGGAGCGCGCTCAGCGAAAACATCAATCTGGGAAAACGAAAATGGGAGACAACCATTCGTTACGCTTTGGCAGCCCCCGCACAATGCGCAACGCGTGCACCGGTTGAAAGTGCAACAATGGACAAAAATTGTCCATTCAAGCCCCTAAAAGCACTCAAAATGAACCTCACAGCTTCCTCCCCCCGAAAACTCGGGGTCGTCGCACAAAGGCTGAATCGGCCACGTATTGCTACTGACTCCATGACCCGTTTCGTTTTCAGCCTCTCCACCCTCGTTTTCATCAGCTCAGGCCTGCCAGAAGCCCTCGCCGCAACCGAGCCGTATGACGCCTTCCTGCAGAAGCACTGCATCAGCTGTCATGGCCCTGACAAGGAAAAGGGAGATCTGCGCATCGACAAGCTCTCACGCGATTTCAAACTGGGTGCGGACACCCACCACTGGGCGGAGATGATCGAGCAGGTGAATTCCGGCGAGATGCCGCCCAAAAAGGAAAAGCAGCCTACGCAGGAGGAGATCGCAGAATTTGTGACCAGTCTGGATGCGCACATCAAGCAGGGCCGCGCAGCACGCATGGCGGCCCGGCCTGCAGTGGCCCTTTATCGCCTGAGCCGGAAGGAGTATCAAAACACCGTCTATGATCTTCTCGGCGTGCGCTATGATCCGGCCAAACCGGGAGAGCTCAATGAAGACACCCTCTGGCATGGCTTTGAGCGCATCGGGTCGGAGCTGTCGCTCTCGCCCTCGCATGTGGACCGCTACTACCGCGCGGCGGAGCTGGTGCTGGACCGCGCGTTTACCGCCGCCTCAGCCGAGGCGCGCAAAGTCCACAAGACCGCCGCAGACATCCGCTACAACGGCGGCAAGGAGCAGCAGGTCGCGCTCGATCGCTTTGGCATCAAGCGCCCGCTGCGCTACCTCATGTTTCCCGGCAACACTCAGAATGCGCTCTCGCCCAACTGGTTCGGCAAGACCGGGCCGGAGCACAGCGGCCTCTACAAGCTCCGCATCCAGGCCAGCGGCATCCGCCCGCTCGGCGGCCAGACCGCCCACCTGAGCATCGGCAAGCGCACGGGCGAAGAAACGGTGGACGGCTTGATCGAGTTCGACATCACGGCCACGGAGGACAAACCCCAGGTGTATGAGTTCGAGGTCTTCCTCGAAATGCCCGCCACGCTGGACTTCTGCGTGGTGGCCACGGATGTGGTGGACCGCCGGCAGGGCGCCGCCTTCCGCAATGCGCTCAGCAGCCGGGGCGGCTACATTTTCACCCACAGCAGCGAGACCACACTGCTGAATCCGAACGCGCCGCAGATGTTTGATGACAAGGGCAACGGCCTTTTCTCCACCGTGCTGCTCGACTGGATCGAATGGGAAGGGCCGCTCGTGTCTGACTCAGAAAAGGCACGGCGCAAAGATGTGGTGCCGCCAGATGATGCCACGCCCGAGGTGGTCGCTGCGCATTTGCAGCGCTTCGCCGAGCGCGCCTGGCGTCGCCCCGTGAAAACGGAAGAGCTGGCCGAGTATTTGAAATCCTATGCTGATGAACGCGCAGCAGGCGAAAAGATGGCCGATGCCTATCGCGTCGCCTTGCAGGGCGTGCTGACCTCCCGCCACTTCATCTACATCGTCGAGGGCGACACCGTGGCCCGCGAGCAGCTCACCGACTCGGAGCTCGCCACCCGGCTTTCCTACCTCCTCTGGAGCTCGATGCCCGACAGCGGCCTCTTTGCCGCAGCCAAAAGCGGCGCGCTGAAGGGCGATGCCCTCGCCAAAGAGGTGGACCGCATGCTCGCAGACGGCAAGACCAGCCGCTTCATCGACGACTTCGCACGCCAGTGGCTGCAGCTCAACCGCGTGGGCATGTTCCCGCCGGACAAGAAGCTCTACCCCGCCTACGACGCGTGGCTGGAGGAAAGCATGCGCTCAGAGCCGGTGGAGTTCTTCCGCGAGATGTACGCCAAAAACCTGCCCCTCGACAGTTTCATTGATTCAGACTGGACCATCGCCAATGCCCGCCTCTGTGAATTCTACGGATTGCCTGAGCCCAAGTCCGGCGCCTTCCAGCGTGTGTCGCTCAAGCCTGAAAATCGTCGCGGCGGGCTCCTCACCATGGGCGCCGTGCTCGGCCTGACCTCCGACGGCACGCGCCATCGTCCGGTGCATCGTGGCGTATGGCTCAGCGAGGTCGTCCTCGGCAAGCCGCCGCCCCCGCCCCCGGCCAACGTGCCCGCCATCGAACCTCCAACGCCGCAAAGCGCCAAGGCAACCCTCCGCCAAAAGATCGAAGCCCACCGCGCCGACGCGAACTGCGCCGCCTGCCACGCCAAGATCGATCCCCTTGGCCTCGCCTGGGACAACTACGACGCCATCGGCCAGTGGCGCACCCATGAGAAAGTCCCCGCCGGTGTGGGAGCAGATCCCCTGATCAATCCTGCCGGCACCATGCCCGACGGCCGCGCATTCAAAGACGCCACCGAGTTCAAACGCCTGCTCCTCGAAGATCGCGATGAAGTCGCCCTCGCCTTCATCGAGCACCTCAGCACCTACGCCCTCCGCCGCGCCCTCTCCTTCGACGACCAGGACGACCTCAAACTCATTCAGGCGGAAGCCAAGAAGCAAGGCTATCGTATTAAAGATACTATCCGCGCCGTTGCCCTTTCAGATCTCATCCGCAAACGCTGAACTAGGACTGTTCTTCGTTCCTTGTTCTTCGTTCTTAGTTGTCCAACCAGTTCCGAACCAGCAAACCAAGAACCGCAGCCTCACATGACAATCCGTCGATTCGAAGACATAGAAGGCTGGCAGCTTGCACGAGAGCTGACGAGGCAAGTCTATGCTGTGGCCATGCGCGGGGTGTTTGCCAAGGATTTTGGACTTCGGGATCAAATGACTCGGGCGTCAGCTTCGACCATGCACAACATTGCCGAAGGATTCGATGGAGGAAGCAATGCAGAGTTCGTCAAGTTCCTGCGTTATTCACAACGTTCATGTTCCGAAGTACAGAGCCAGCTCTATGTCGCGTTTGACCAATCTTATATTTCGCAAACGGAGTTCGAATCCATCTACGAACAAGCAGCACTGACCCATGCCAAAGTGGGCGGGTTCATCCGCTATCTCTTGAACACTCCCAACGCGCGCTAACTCTTTAACAAAGAACCAAGAACAAGGAACCAAGAACACATTTATGAGCAACTATCTCTCTCAAAACTGGCTGATCGATCGCCGCCACGCGCTCAAGGCGCTGGGCTCATTCGTTTCGCTGCCCCTGCTTGAATGCATGGTGCCACTTAAAGCGGCTGCGGCTGAGAAGATCACGGCCACGCCGAAGCGCAGCGCCTTCATCTACCTCGCCAACGGCGTGCACTCGCTCAATTACCAGATCACCACGGCAGGAAAAGATTATCAATTCTCCCGCTCGCTGAAGCCGTTGGAGAAGCACCGCGATGTCATCACGCCCATCAGCGGACTTCATCATCCCGGAGCGCTGAGCCATCACCACAATTGCATCTCCGTCTGGCTCACCGGCGGCAAGCTGGGCCCGTCCGACCGCAACACGATCTCGGTGGACCAGAAGATGGCCGAAGTCTCCGCGCCCCACACGCGCTACCCCTCCATGGAGGTCGCCATCACACAAGACTCTCTGGCTTGGACCGCAGATGGTGTCCGCCTGCCCGCGATGCGGCGTTGCAGCGAGATTTTCGCCTCCCTCTTTGAAGAGCCGAAAGGCGGAAAAGCAGTGCAGCGCAGAGCCTTGCGCCGCAAAGGCAGCGTGCTGGACGCCAACCTCGCGGAAGTGCGTCAGCTTGAGAAAAAGATGGGCTCCGCAGACAAGGGCCGCCTGGAGCAGTACCTCACCTCCGTGCGTGAGGCGGAGATCCGCACGCGCCGGGCCGATGCCTGGCTCGACACTCCCCTGCCCGTCATCTCCGAGGCCGACCGCCAGCGCACCAACCGTGACATCGCCGCCACCCGGGCGGGCGATTACTTCCGCACCGTCTATGACCTCATGGTACTCGCCTTCCAGACGGACGTCACCCGCGTGGCCACCTTCAGCCTCGGCGGCGAGGGAGATGCCATCTCCATTCCTGAAATCGGCATCACCGAGTCGCGCCATCAGCTCAGCCACCACGGCGGCGACTTCGGCTACATGGAAAAGCTCACCAACTACGACACCTTCGCCATCGAGCAGTTCGGCTACTTCCTCACCCGCCTCGCGGAGACCAAGGATCTCAGTGGCAAGCCGCTCCTCGGCACCACCATGGCGCTCTTCGGCAGCGGCATGTCCTACGGTCACAGCCATGGCAATGCCAACCTCCCGCTGGTCTTCGCCGGCGGCACGGATCTCGGCCTCAAGCACGGCAGCCATCTCGACTTCAACAAAAAGGCCGCCTCCTTCCAGGGCTACGCACTCGGCGCGGACGGCGCGCTGACCACCGCTCACTACCAGCTCTGCAGCCGCCCGGCCAACTCCGACGCGCACATGAGCAATCTCCTCCTCCTCATGGCCCAGCGCTTTGGCGTGGAAATCGACCAGTTCGGCGACAGCAATCAAGTGATCGCGCTATAATGAAACAATTCCTTCTCGTTCTGGGGTCCTCGTTCCTTGTACTCGGTTCATGCACCGCATCTGCGGAGGACGCCCCCTTCCGCCCCGAGGCGGGCAAATTCCCCCCTTTGGAAAAAGCTCACACCTACCGCGGCGAGCTTGTGTTCGTGGATCACGCCACCCGCCGTGGCAGCCTTCGCGTGCAGGGCTCGGGCATGTTTTTCCGCAATGACCCACACCCCTTTGCCATGCTGCCTTATGGTATCGTGCGGTATCACGGCGCCCCGGCGGATCTGAGCGACATCCCGCTCGGCACCGTGCTGCATGTCCGCGCCTACCTCCCCCCGGACCCAAAGCTCTCATCTGTTCCGGTGCTGCCGGTGAACAACAAGACCCTCGACGCCAACCACAATCGCGGCGCCGGCATCGCCCCCGCCGAAAACCACGTCCTCCTCCTCGAAGACGAGCCCAGCCACTGCCAGCGCGAGGGCTTGGTCTGGAAGCTCAAAGATCTCGACATCAAAAACAACGAGGGAATGATCATCGCCATCCGGGAGCCAAGGCAAGGCGGCGACGCCAAGGCTGCCGAGGAGAAACTGACCTTTGATGCCGCCACCCGCGTCTGGCGCGGCAAGGAAGCCCTCACCATCGAGGACCTCGTTGCAGAAGGCATCTGGCCTGCGGAAGGAAAGAAATCCCTCGCTGGCCAGGCCGTGCAGCTCGGCATCTGCTGGAAGCCCACTCCCGACGGCATTTTCACCCGCTTTCACATCTCCGACATTTGGCTCGACGATGCCTCGTTACAACGCAGCGCCCACCAACAAGCCGAAACGCACAAGGCCTTCATCCGCAGCCGCTGGATGCCTGCGTTCATCGACGCCGTCGAGTATGGCAAGTTCGGCCGCGCCACCGTGACCGCGACCCTCTTTGGCGGCATGGACGCCGCCCTCTATGCCGATTTCACTAAAGGCAGCGGTGCCATGATGAACGCAGTCGAGAACACCCTGAAGCACACCCATGGTGCCTACGGCCCCGGCCACATGGCCTCGCGCGGCACATTGAAAGAAGTCATCAAGACACCGGGAGAATCCCCCCTCGGCAGCAGCGGCATCCAGATCACGTTTGAGACCGACCTCATCATTGAAGGCATTCGCCCTGGCAGGACCGTGCGCATCCGCCCCAATGTCTGGCCCCTCGTCAACGTCCCCCGCGAAGAATACCTCAACGACGGCTCCACCAGCGTTGACGAGCGCTTCCCCACGCCCTCCATCTTCACCAAATACTGATGACTCTTGTTCTGGTTTCTTCGAACTAAGAAGCAAGAACAAAGAACTTTGAAGACATGAGATTCGCCATCCTCACCGCCCTCGGGTGCGTGCTCAGCACCTTTGCCCCTGCCGCAGACGAGCCTTTCCGGCCTGTGGCGGGCAAGTTCCCCCCATTGGAAAAAGCCCACGCCTACCGGGGCGAGCTCGTGTTTGTGGATCATGCCAACCGTCGCGGCAGCATCCGCGTGGCGGGCAATGGCGTGTTTCGCCGGAACGATCCCCACCCCTTCGCCATGCTGCCTTATGGTATGGTGCGGTATCACGGAGCACCCGCAGACCTGCGTGACATCCCGCTCGGCACCCTCCTGCACGTCCGTGCCTTTCTCCCCCCGGACCCCCAGACCTCCGCCGTCCCCGTGCTGCCGGTCAACAACAAGGAAAAAGACGCCAACCACAGCCGCGGCGTCGGCATCGCCCCCGCCGAGAACCATGTCCTCCTTCTTGAAGACGAGCCCAGCCACTGCCTGCGCGAGGGTTTGGTGTGGAAACTCAAAGAACTCGACCTCAAGAACAACGAGGGAATGATCACCGCCAGCCGCGAGCCCAAGTCTGGCGCAGACGCCAAGGCCACCGAAGAAACGCTCACCTTCGACGCCGCCACCCGCATCTGGCGCGGTCGTGAATGCCTGGCTCCGGCAGACCTCATCGCCGAAGGGATCTGGCCCGGCAGCGGCAAGAAACCGCTCGGCAGCCAGCACGTTCTGCTCGGCATCACATGGAAGCCCACGCCCGGCTCCGTGTTCACCCGCTTCCACATCTCGGACATCTGGCTGGACGATGCCGCCACGCAGCGCGCCGCCCAGAGCCAGACCGAGGCCCACCGCACCTTCATCCGCAGCCGCTGGATGCCCGCCTGGGTGGACGCCGTCGAGTACGGCAAGTTTGGCCGCGCGACCGTGACAGCCACCCTCTTCGGCGGCATGGACGCAGCTCTCTACGCCGATTTCAAAGAACGCAGCCCTGCGCTGGTGAATGGAGTCGAAAACACCCTGAAGCACACCGAAGGCGGCACCGCCGGCCCTTCCCAGATGGCCGCACGCGGCTCCATCCTCGGCGTCACCAGACTGCCCGGAGACGCCCCGCTCGGCAGCAGCGGCATCCAGATCCGCTTTGAGACCGACCTCATCACCGAAGGCCTCCGACCCACCCGCGTCATCCGCATCCGCCCCGCAGCCTGGCCCGATGTCCACCTGCCGCGTGAAGAATACCTCGACGGCGGAAACCTCAGCCTCGACAACCGCTTCCCGACGCCTTCCATCTTTCCAAAGTATTGAGTGCTCCACGTTCTTCGTTACAATCCTTCTCACTTCCAACCATGAACACCCCTGAAAACTCTCCCGCCCCGACTCGCCGCAGCTTCGTCAAAAAGTCCCTCGCCGCAGGCCTTGGCTTCAATTTCATTCCCGCCTACCTCACCAGCGCACGCGCGGCGGACAATCCCCAGCTGCCGCCGAGCAAACGCATCAATCTCGGCTGCGTAGGCATCGGCGGCCGTGCAGGCAGCGTCATCCCCGGACTCACGGAAGGCGGCGCAGCTGTCCCCGTGGCCTTCACAGACGTGGACTTTGTCACCGCAAAGACGGAGAAAAATCTCACGACCTTCCCGGATGTGAAGCGCTTTCACGACTTCCGAGAGATGCTCGACAAAATGGGCAACGACATCGACGCCGTCAGCGTCGTCACCCCGGACCACACCCACTTCACCGCCGCCATCCACGCCATGGCACGCGGCAAGCATGTCTATGTGGAGAAGCCCCTCACCCACACCTTTGAAGAGGCGGAAATCCTCATGCGTGCGGAGAAGAAGTTCAACGTTGTGACACAGATGGGCAACCAGGGCCACACCTCCGCCGGTGCGGAGCAGTTCAAGCAGATGCTCGCCGCCGGCATCGTCGATGACATCGTCAAAATTGACGCCTGGAAGTCACCTTCCCTCTGGTTCATGAACGCCGCCGAGCGCGCGCTCGTCAAAGGCTACCCGCCCGAAGAGCCCATGCCCGAGTCCCTCAAAAGCTGGGACCTCTGGTGCGGCCCGCAGGAGGTGAAGCCCTTCAGCAAGATGTACCATCCCTTCAACTGGCGCGGCTTCCACCTCTATGGCGGCGGCATGTTTGGCGACTGGGGCGCTCACATCATCGACTTCGCCCATGATCACCTCAAGCTCGGCCTGCCCACCCGCATCACGCCATTGGCGCTCGCCGACTACAACCAGATCGCCTACCCGCTGAGCTCCGACATCCGGTTTGAATTCCCTGCCCGTGGCGAAAAAATGCCCGCCGTGGAGCTGCACTGGAAAGCAGGCGGCGACACCAAGATCGAGATCGCGGAAAAATTTGGCGATCCCGGCCCGGACGGCAAAATCACCCTCCCCAATCCCGGTGCCACCGGCTCCCTCCTGCACCGCAAGCAGGGCGACTACCTCGTGCAGCGCGGCTCCCACGACCGGCATTCCCTCGTGTATCCGCGCTCCAAGATGGTCGAGTTCAAAGACGCACTGGCCCTCCATCCGCCAAAGTACAATCACTTCCAGAGCTTCATCCAGGCCTGCATGGGCAATGGCAAAACCGAGTCCCCATTCAGCGTCGGCGGCCTGCTCACCCAGGTGCTGAACCTCGGCACCATCGCTGAATACCTGAACGTCGATCTTCAGTTTGATCCGGCGACCAAGCGCTTCATCAACAACGACGCCGCCAACGCACGCCTCTCCGGCCCGCCACCGCGCGCCGAGTGGGCCGACTGCTACAAGCTGGCATAAGGAAGCACCCTGTTCCTCCGGCCTGCGATTCGGCAGACCGGAGGACTCACCATTCCATCGGCCATGAGGCGAGCTTGTGCCGCCACATCCTCAAAACTTCCAGGCTGACAGGATCACAAAAGAGTTTTCGGAAGCTGGCCATGACCCGGCGCAGCAAGTGCCCGGCTTAAAAAGCGTTTGCCTCCTCATGCCACGGCTTCATCCTTCCGCCATGATCCGCACCCTGCTCTCCGCCGTGGCTTTGGGCATCGCCCTGCCAGCAGCTTACGCACAAACCAGCCCTGCCACCCCCGCTCAGGCTGTGGTAGACAAGGCCCTCACTGCAGTAGGCGGCAGGGACAAGCTGCTCAAGATTTTCCGCTTTGGAGAGACCTTTCATTTTGGCGACAAACCCGAGCCGCCCGAGGGGAAAAAACGCACGAGCCGGACTTCCGTCATCGAGCTGCCCAATCGCTGGTGGCTAGGCAAGAAGGAACGCGGCGATGAGCCCGCCAAAGAAGATGTGCGTGCCTGGTCGCTCGATCTGCTCGTTGATCCCAAGTCCCAGTTCGAGCCCATCGCGGAGATCACCGACGAGGGCAAGGCCTGTGAGGGCGTGCAGGTAAGCGGCAATGTGACACCGCCCATGAAGTTTTACTTCGACAAGGAAAGCCACCTACTTCATCGGCTCGACTGGCGTGGAGACTTCTACCGCTTCAGTGACTGGAAGGAGCACGATGGTCTGCGCTACGCTTCAAAGACCATCATCTACAAGCTCAAGGACGGGAAACCCTGGTTCTACCACGAGATCACCTCCATGGAGCGCCTCACCCAGCTTCCTGACGGACTGGCTAAGCCGTGATGTTGGCAAAGCCACCCCCGCTCATGCATTCTCATGCAGCGGATCGCTGTCCATACCCCGCGTTGTCTTTTATCCTGTCTGGCCACGGATAAGCGTTCAGTCTGCGGGCAGTCCGCCGACTTCATCCTCATCCTTTGCTGCCTCACTTGGCCCTGTACCTCCCCATCCACCGCTTCGCGCAGTCCACCTGCTCGCTCGTTTCCAGGCAGCACTTCCGCCGCGTACGGATCCACTTCACAGGATCGCTCCCCGCCGGGATCAAACCCGCCTTCGCACACCACGCCACGATGAACTGCCCCGTGCGCCCGCAGCCCGCCACGCAGTGTACCACCACAGGCTCACGGGCCGCATGGTGCGCATCCATCAGCGTCATAAACCTCTCCATCTGCGCATCCGTCGGCACCCCGTAGTCCGGCACATCGATGTGATAATACGCAAACTGCGGCGGCACATCCTTGCCGTTGTCAAACTCGCAGCAGTTCACCACCGCGCGAATGCCGTGCTCGTCATACAGGTCATACACATACGGGTCCGGCCACCACGACGCCGCGATCACCCCCTCCACAATCCAGGTGAAAGGCTCGGTGCGTTCAGGCTGGCCTCGTTCAGGCCAGTACCAGGGGCGGATCAATGATGGCATGGGGCTGGAGTTTTCTCATACAGCTTGATTCCCGCAAGCAGTCAATCAGCCCCTGAAGCGTTCTTAAATTCGTCCCCGTCACGTCATGTTGTTTTTTTCCGGCAACTCGCACATTCTCCGGCAGTATTCAGTACATGCCCGGCGATTTCCAAACCCATGCTCCTTTCCTCCGTCTCTACGTGGAGCATGAGCCGTCACTGCGCGGCTACGTGCGTTCGCTGGTGCCTGCCTTGCAGGATGCCCAGGATGTGATGCAGGAGGTGGCCGCCGCCTTGTGGAAGCGCTTCCACACCCTAAGTTCGCATGAAGACTTTCGCCGCTGGGCCTTCGGCGTGGCACGTCTGGAGGCCTTGGAATACCTGCGCAAGTGCCGCCGTGACCGCCATGTGTTTGGAGACGAAATGTTCGAACTGCTCGCGGCTGAGGCGGAGGAGGCTGCGGATGATCTGGTGGAAGAGCGCAAAGCCCTGGATGTGTGCCTGCAAAAGCTGCCCCATGAGCAGCGCAGCCTCGTAGAGAGCGCCTACGCACCCGGCGTGCGCATCGATATGCTGGCACAGCAGCTCGGGCGCACCGCCATGGCGCTGTACAAGACGCTCCACCGCATTCGCATGGCACTGATCGAATGCGCCAGAAAGCAGCTCTCCAGGGAGGAGCTGGCATGAGCCCGGAGCACGAAAAGGACATGGACCTCATCGCACGCTATCTCGCGGGTGCGGCCACGGCGGATGAAGTTCTTCTGCTGGAGAAACGCCTGCGGGCAGATACCGCGCTGCGTCGTGAGTTTTTAAGCCATGCCAATGTGGACTCCGCCCTGCTGGCGTCGGTCAATCCTTCGGTCCCCAGGGCCAGGCCCGCGCCGGCACGCTGGCGCACGGGGGTGAAATGGCTCGCTGCGGCTGCCGCTGTCGCACTGGGCGTATTTTGGTTGCAAGGCAACGGTGTAGAGGCCCGCGTGCTCGCATCCAGCTCCGGAGAGTGGCGGGTCGGCCAGGTGAAAAGCCTGAGTCTGCTCGACTTGAAAACCGGAACATTGCAGCTCGGCCTTACAAATGGCGTGGTGCTGGATCTCGTGGCTCCAGTGCGCATGCGCTTTGAAGATGCGATGCGCGCGCAGGTGCTGGCTGGCAGTGTGACGGCGGACGTAGGCCCTGCAGGCAGCGGGTTCACACTCGACACGCCCAGCGCTCATGTCGTGGACCTTGGCACCCGTTTCGGTGTAAACGTGCTGGATGATGGAGACACAGATGTGGCGGTGTTTCAGGGCAAGGTGGAGGTGCACGAACCCAAAGGCTCTAGTCATAATAGCAACGCCGTCACCCTGCATGCTGGAGATTCCGTGCGTGTGAGCTCGCAGGCGATCATCCGACGTCAGGCATTGATCGCGACACGCGGAGAGAGCGCCTTCATTCTCGCCCCACCTCCGCCCGATGCGTTGGTGACAGGTGTGTCTGACAACATTGAAGGAGACGACTTCCGCAGCTTTTACACCCTCCAGCGTGGCGCGATGCATCCCGGGGTACGTCCTTACTCCACGCTTGGCAGGCCACGCTGGCATGCTCTGCCCGGAGAAAGTTTTCCAGAGGAACTCCTCGGTGCAGACGTGATCGGCACTTTCTCCGCAGACCGCCATGAGCGTGAACTGCAACTCCAGGTCAAGGTCTCACGCGCATGCACGGTGTACGTGATGCTCGACTCCCGCAGCCAGGTGCCGGACTGGGTACGGCGAGACTTTACAGACACAGGCCTCCGGCTTAGCAGCGGACCGTGGGCGGACAATCCGGTCGTTCAGGGCATGACTGCGGATGGCAGCGGGGAGATTCATGTGGACTACACGGTTTGGAAAAAAATCCAGCCATCTGCAGGCTCCGTCACCCTGGGACCGCCCTATCCGGCAGGAGATGCAGTTCATCGCGCCATGTATGGCATCGCGGTGAAGTGATTTTTTCCGGCAACTGAAGACGGCAGCGGCAGTGCTTCATGCAACCAGCCATCATGCACCGCTTCATCATTCTTCTCATCGCCATCTGCCCGCTGCTTGCACCTGCGGCCCCCAACGTACTCTTCATCGCCATTGATGACATGCGGCCCGACCTTGGCTGCTATGGAGCCACGCATGCAAAGACACCCAACATCGACCGCCTCGCGGCGCGCGGCATTGTTTTTGACAAGGCCTACTGCCAGCAGGCGGTGTGCAGTCCCTCGCGCACGGCCATTCTCACCGGCCTGCGGCCCGATGTGACGAAGGTCTGGGATCTCAACACCCACTTCCGTGCTGCGCAGCCGGACTGCGTCACGCTTCCTCAGTACTTTCGTGAGAGTGGCTATCACACTGTGGCGCTCGGCAAACTGGAGCATCATGGTTTTGAAGACGGCCGCTCCTGGTCGGAGCCGCGCTGGTTTGCCAGCGGGCAGTTGGTCAGCGTGGACCCTGCCGACTGGACAAAGCACACCATCACCAGCTTCGACGGAGTACAAAGCGAGTATGCGAATCCCGTTTCCAAAACCGAGGGCAAGAAAAACTCGAAGGGCAAAATCAAGACCGGCCCAGCCTATGAGGTCAGCCCAAAGTCGGATGACGAGCTGCCTGACGGAGCCACCGCTGCCGAGGCCGTGAGACGGCTGAGCACTCTCAAAGCCAGGGGCGAGCCCTTCTTCCTCGCTGTCGGATTCGTAAAGCCGCACCTGCCCTTCGTGGCGCCCAAAAAATACTGGGACATGCATGATGCAAACGCCATTCCGCCACCGGCGATCGATCACATGCCCACCGGCACGCCGGACTTTGTAGGACATACCAACAGCGAGGTTCATGCCTACCTCGGCGTGCCAGCCGAGAATCCCATTCCTGCCGACTTTGCCAAAACTCTGCGCCACGGCTACCACGCCTGCATCAGCTACACAGACGCCCAGGTCGGACGCCTGCTGGATGCGCTGGAGAAGGAGGGCTTGGCGGACAACACCATCATCATCCTTTGGGGCGACCACGGCTGGCAGCTCGGTGATCACGGACTCTGGCACAAACACACCAACTTTGAAATCGCCGCTCGTTCCCCACTGCTCATCAGCCTGCCCGGTAGCGTCAACGCAGGCCGCCACTGCGCCGCCCCCGTGGAGTTTGTCGATGTCTATCCCACTCTCGCAGACGTCTGCGGTCTGCCCATTCCCTCTGGCCTCGGTGGCAGCAGCCTGAAGCCATACCTTCAGAATCCTGATGCGCCGATGCAAAAGCCCGCCATAAGCCAGTACCCCAAATCATCCAAAGAGCACGGCGGCTCTCTCATGGGCTACAGCATCCGCACCGAAGACTGGCGCTGCACCTTCTGGCGCAAGCGCGGAGGTGAAGACATAGGCTTCATCGAACTCTACGACGAGAAAAACGACCCGAACGAAACCGTGAACCTCGCCAGCAAGCCCGAGCATGCAGAACTCATCGCTTCATTGAAGAAACATCTGCCTCCTCCCGGCTCAGATGCGCAACCGCCCAAGACTGCCAAACCTGCTCACTCCCCCAAAAAGAAGGCGATGTCCTATGACCCCAACGAGCCCCGCGACAAACGCTATGACCGCCTCTATCCCGGCAAGGCACGGCTCACGCTTGATGAATACCTCTCAGGCCAGGGCGGCGATTCAGATTCCGCCAAAGCTCGCTTCACCAAACAGGACAAGGACAAAGACGGATTTGTGAGCCGCGAAGAGTTTATCGGCGGATCCAAAAAGTAACCCAGCCCAGAAACTGAAAAATGTTTCGAAAGACCGGCAAACGAACCTCTGGCCGGCAGTGAATTCAGACACCCACCATGAAGTCCCGTTTGTTTTATTGCCTTGCACTAGGTCTGCTCCTTTCTGCACCGCTCCACGCCTCGATCACCCTCGTGGGCTCTCCTCAGATCGCATCTGACAACGCCACAACCGGAAACACCACCTTTTCCGGCGTCACCGTGATGGCAGGTGATTATGTGGTCGTCGCCACCGCTTCAAACAAGAGTTTCGCTCAAAACCAGCTCACTTACTCGTGGTCGGGCACCGAGGGAAGTTCGGGCGTCTCCACCAGTCTCAGCGTAGAGCAAAGTTTTGCCTCCTATCTTTCCTACACCTCCGTGATCACTGCAGGCACCTATGATTTCAATGTGCTTGCTGCCAATAGTACCCTGACCGCCAGCAGCGCCCTCTACATCCTCCGCTCGGGAGCCGGGGAAACAATTACCGTGGCAAACACCGCCTCCCAGGCAAGTGCTTCCGCATCAGCCGCCAACCTGTCCTACCTGTTCGGCAGCAATCTCACCAGCGCCATGGCCATCGAAGCCGCGACAACCCGCTTTGGCGGCGCATTCACGCTCGACTCGAACTACATCACACCGAACTCAACCGCCGCATCCAGTGGCCGCCTGCTCAGCTACAGCACAGGTGTGACAGGCAGCACCTGGTCGTCAAGCAATCCCTTTACAACCACTCCTTCGGACATTGCCGCCATCGGGGCCGTTTTCACTACGACGGCGTCACTCACACCTGAGCCCTCACGCACACTGCTGCTTGCCGCCGGACTGGTGGCCATGATTCTTCGCCACCGCCGCCCATGAAATGCTTCTCCATCCTCCTTTCCGTCATCTTTTTGCTGCAGTCATGCTTTGCAGCAGAGACTCGCCCAAATGTACTCTTCATCCTTGTTGATGACTTCGGTTCCCATGATCTGGGCTGTTACGGTTCCGCACTCTACGAGACACCAAACATGGACCGCCTGGCCGCGAGCGGCGCGAAGTTCACCCAGGCTTACGTGGCATATCCTCGCTGCGTGCCATCGCGTTTTGGCATCTTTACTGGCAAACACCCCGCCCGTGTACAGGGAAAGAAAGACAGTCCTCATGTTGAACCCGACCGGGATGCAACCATCGGCCAGGCATTCAAAGATGCAGGCTACTCGACGTTTTACTGCGGAAAGTGGCATCTGGGCGAAGGTCCGTCCAATCCCGACAAGGTCGGCTTTGACACCATCGTCGCCGCGGGTGCCGCAGGTGCGACAAAGTCCCACTTTGCACCCTACAACACTTCACGCAGCAAAGGTGGTGGTGGCGGCGACGAAAAAGACGACATCGTCGGTCTCGATGACGCCCCCGAGGGTGAATACCTCGCCGACCGGCTTACTCAGGAGACCCTGAAGTTCATCGACACGCATAAGGACAAGCCCTTCTGCGCCGTGCTGGCCCACTACGCAGTGCACACCCCCATCGAAGCCAAGCCTCACCTCACCCGGCGCTACTCCGACAAGCTCGTCACGATGCCCAAGCCCGCTGCCGAATGGGAAAAGGAAAGCGCCGGCGAAAACCTCCTCGTGCAGAACAACGCCACCTACGCCGCAATGATCGAGAGCGTGGACCACGGCGTGGGCCGCCTGCTGAACCAGCTAAAAAAGCTGGGCATCGAAGACAACACCATTGTCATCCTCGCCAGCGACCACGGCGGCCTCAGCTCGCGGGGAAGCAAGCGCGAGGTGGCTACTTCAAACCGCCCACTGCGCGCAGGCAAAGGACACCTCTATGAAGGTGGCCTGCGCATCCCCCTGCTCATTCGCTGGCCCGGCCATACGAAGCCCGGCACGGAGATAGCCACTCCCGTGTGGTCGCTCGATCTGTTCCCCACTCTCGTGGAGATGGCAGGCATCGCCACACCGGCAAACGCTGGAACCGACGGCATCAGCCTCATAGGCCTGTTGCAGGGAATATCCATCCCTTCTCGCGACACCTTTTTCTGGCACAATCCCGCCCCTCGCCCCACAAGCACGGGAGACTGGTTTTCATCAGCGATTCGCATCGGCAGCCTGAAGCTCATCGACTTTCCCGAACAAAAACAAGTCGAGCTCTACGACCTCGAAACTGATGTGGGAGAATCCAAAAACCTCGCCACCGAACGCCCCGCAGACCGTGATCGCCTTCTCGCTAAGCTCAACGCCTGGCGCCAGGAAGTCGGCGCATCAACGGCTCCGAAACTCAATCGTAAGAAAAAGTGAGCCCCTCTGGATTGGAAAGCGCTCAGTTACTGAAAATAGGTATCCTCATGCGCATACGGCGGCGCACAGCAGCAAAGAAAGTGCAGCGTCTGCGTAGCGGTGATCTGGTGCCAGGCGCCGGGCGGGATGAGGATGGCGTCTCCGGGACCTACAGGGCGGGTCTCGCTGTCGATCTCCATGGTCCCCTGCCCTTCGAGGATGAAGTAAAACTCCTCGCTGAGCTTGTGGTAGTGGCGGTCGGTTGGCTGGCCTACGGGAACGGTGGCCTCGGCGAGGCTCTGATTTTGCACCGGGGCGTTGGTGCGGTCCAGGATGCTGCGGATGGTGCTGCCGTCCTTGGTGGTGAAAGGGGCCTGCTTGGAGAGCTGATTGAGGGTCATGGGCTTTCCTCCAGACTCGTTGCTACCGCCGGTCCCGCCACTTGAAAATGCACGTCCGGCAGATCATTCTGGCAGCTCTTTGACTCCGGCTCTCAAAACAAGACGGCCCTTGGCTTCCGGCCAGCACCGCAGCCGTCAGAGTGAGCCGCCTGCCATTGGAAAACAGCAGACATGCCCACCGCACGGATGCCCCGCCACGCGGACGGACCATCCGAAAAGGATTTTGTAAGCGGCCTAGGCCACCAGCCCCAGCTCTGAGGAGGGCTGGGGTGAGCGATCGGAAGCGAGCAGCTCGCCGATGGCGGTGAGGATTTCGTTGGCCGAGTACGGCTTGTTGAGAAAGGTGTTGATCTGCAGCGAGGCCAGCGCGGCGGCCTTGTCCTGCCGTCCTTTGGCGCTGCCCATGCCGCTGGTGGCAATGATCTGGATGGTGGGGTCCATCTTCTTCAGGGTGCGTGAAAGCGTGACGCCATCCATGAAGGGCATCATGATGTCGGTCAGCACGGCTTTGATCTCCCCGCGGTTCTGCGAAAACTGCGCGATGGCCTCGGTGCCGTCTCCCGCGGTGATGACTCGGTAGCCATGCGCACTGAGGGTCTTCTGCACGACATCGCGGATGACCTCTTCATCGTCCACGACGAGGATGAGCTCTCCCTGCCCGCGCGGCGCCTGCATGTCGGGGGCGGCGCTGCTCATGGCCACCGCATCGGGTGTGGCCGGGAGATAGATTTCAAACACGCTGCCCATGGCCACACGGCTGCGCAGATTGACGAATCCCTGGTGGCTTTTGACGATGCCCATCACCGTGGAAAGGCCCAGCCCGGTGCCCTTGCCTGTTTCCTTGGTCGTGAAAAAGGGATCAAAGATCTTGTCGATCACCTCGGGGGCGATCCCTTCCCCGGTGTCTGAAACACGGATCAGCACATAGGGGCCGGGCCTGGCGTCCACATTCATCGCGGCAAAGTTTTCGTCCAGACGGGTGTTTTCGATGTTCAGCGTGAGCACGCCGCCGGCAGGCATGGCATCGCGGGCGTTGACACACAGATTGAGCAGCACCTGATGGAGCTGGGTGGGGTCTCCCATGACGGGCCAGATGTCCTCGGGCGTGCTGGCCGTGAGGGTGATGTTTTTGGGAAAGGTGCCGGACATGATCTTCATCATGTCCTTGGCGATCTGGTTGATCTCCACGACGTGGCGCTGGCCGCTCATGTCGCAGTTGACGGTGAGCAGCTGCTTGATGAGGTCCGCGCCGCGCTGGGCGTTGGTCTCGATGTTGGCGAGCATTTTTTCAAAGTCCTCCGGCGGCAGGTTGCGGCGCAGCATGAAGGACGAGATGAAGATGGGCGTCAGGATGTTGTTCATGTCGTGGGCGATGCCGCTGGAAAGCCGCCCGACGCTCTCCATGCGCTGCGAGCGCAGAAACTGAGCCTCCATGTTTTTCTTTTCCGTGATGTCCTCGACCACGGCCACAAAGGATCTCACACCGTCGATTTCCAGCACGCTGATGCGTGAGCGCGTGATGAACGAGCTGCCGTCTTTTTTGCGGGAGCCCATCTCGCCCATCCAGGCGCCTTTTTCGCGCAGCACGCCAAAGAGCTCGTCCATGGCACGCCGCCCCTCCTCCGCCGGCAGGTTGCGGATGACAGAATAATGCTGGCCGATGAGCTCGCCGCTTTCATAGCCAAACATGGTGTTGCAGGAGTCGTTGCTGAACACAATAAGGCCGTCCTCATCGCAGACGGTCACGCCTTCGGCCATGCTTTCCAGCACCCGTCCCTGCATCTTGAGAGCCTCATCTGTCTTCTTGCGTCCGGTGATGTCGGTGTTGATCGCCAGCACCGACTTGGGCTGCCCGGCCGCATCGCGCACGAGCGTCCAGTGCCCCACGATCACCAGACCGCGTCCATCCCTGCTGATCTGCTGCAGCTCTCCCACCCACTCTCCTGTCTGAATGACCTGCTCGCTGGCCCTTTGGAAGGCTTCGGGGTCTTTGTACAGCAGCTGCGCCACGGAATGACCGGCCGCCTCCTGCGCGCTCCACCCATACAAGCGCTCCGCGCCTTTGTTCCAGTAGGTGATGCGATGCTCCAGATCATGCGCCAGGATGGCGTCCTGCGCCTTGTCGAGCAGGGAGGCCTGCTCGCGGAATTTTTCCTCCAGCATGCGCCGCTCGGTCATCTCACGCTTGAGCTCCTCATAGGCCTGCTCGGCTTTTTCACGATGGCGCACGGCATCCGCCATCATGCTGACGGCTGCGGCCTGCGACTCCTCCAGCTCACGTGTGCGCTCGCTGACCATGTGCTGCAGATCACCAAACTCCACCTTCGACTCCTGCAGCCGCAGCCACTTTTGCGTCAGCGCATTGGCCATCTGCAGAATCTCGATGGTGTCGAAGGGCTTCTTGAGCACCATCAGCCGGTCCTGCGGGTTGATCTTCGCCTGCATCTCGCTCCATGAGCAGTCTGAAAAGGCGGTGCAGATGACCACCTGCAGGTCTGGGCAGACCTGCCAGATGCGCTGGGTCGTTTCGATGCCGTCCCAGCCCGGAGGCATGCGCACATCCACAAACGCCATGGCATAGGGACGCCCCTCAGCCATGGCCTTCTCCACCATCTTCAGGCCTTCCTCCCCTTGGGAGGCGGTGTCGATCTCAAAGAGCATCACGGTCGGCGCGCCAAACAGCCTGGCCTCAGCCGCCTGCAGCTCCGCATCTTCAGAATCTGCGTCGCTGAGAATCTTCCGAAAATCGTCATGGATGGCCTGGTTGTCATCGATGACAAGGATGCGGCGGTTGAGATTATCGGTCATGTTTTTCATCAGATGAAGGTGGGGGATTCGACAAAGGGAGTTCCAGGGTAAAGACAGCGCCGCAGCCTAGGCCGTTGCTGTCGGCAGTGAGTTTTCCGCCCATTTCACGCGCCGCCAGAGCGCCGCTGTGCAGGCCAAAGCCGTGGCCGTCTTTCTTGGTGGTGAAGCCGTGCTGAAAGACGCGCGTCAAATTTTCTGGCGCGATGCCTGCGCCGTTGTCGATGACCTTGATCAGGACGGAGTCCCCCTCTCCCTGCAGGACCCGCACCTTGAGCAGCTTGAGATCTCCCGCCTGGGCCAGCGCCTGGGTGGCATTGCTGAGCAAATTCACCAGAATGGGCATCACTTTATGGCGGTCCAGCACGACTGGCGGCACCTCCTGGAATTCCCGCACCAGAGACACTCCATGGCGCGTGAGGCTGATGCCGCAGATGTTGATGGCGTCTTCAATGATTTCCACCACATCGAGCGTTTCATGCACCCCGGCCACACGTGCATGGCTCTGCTGCATGGAGACGATCTGCTTGATGTGCTCGATGTTGTTTTGCAGCAGCTTCACCTCGTCCAGGATGGATTTCTGGGGCTCGGCCAGATTTTCAGCCAGCTTGACGAGGTAGCCGGGCAGCTCCTTGCCGCGCGGGTCCTTGGTAAGAAAGTCCGGAAGGTCCTGCTCATGCTCCCTGAGGAGCTGGGCCACGTTTTTCAGGCTGGAAATTCTGAAATGCCGTATCTTCCCGGCCACGGTCTCCGCAGACACATTCACGCTGTTGAGCACGTTCCCGACGTTGTGGAGCACATTCGTCGCCACCTCCGCCATGCCGGCCTGCCGGGACGTCAGGACCAGTTGCTTGTGCGCCTCGGTCAGCTCCGCCGTGCGTTCGATCACCTGGTGCTCGATCTGCGCATTGATGCTCTCCAGCCTGCTGCGGCGCTTGGCCACCTCCAGGGTCTCGGTGAGGTTCTGCTGGATCGAAATCATCAGGAAGACATCTTCGATCAGCACCCAGCCGACGTGCTCCAGCCATCTCCACTGGCTCACCTCCGTCACCCCAAAGATCGACTGCGGCCACAGGACGCCGCGCACCAGATGGTCTGCTGTCACCACCAGTGTGGCCGTCACGAGCACACGCCAGTCCCGGTAGAAGGCCAGAAAAGTCAGCGAGCCAAAGATGTGAAAGTGTGTCTCAAAACGGCCGCCGGTGAGATGAATGAGCAGGGCTGACGTCAGAACCTGGGACACGGCAATGACATGGCGCGTCACCACGCGCCCAGGCCGCCGCCAGGCCAGCAGCACCGGGGGGGCGCTGATGGCTGCGCCTAGGCAGATGGCCGCCCAGACATGCCACAGCGGGAGAATGGAGGAGCCATTCCATGCCTTGGGGGAGATCCATACGGCGATGACGATGCCGCCGAGCCACTGCATGACCATGAGCTTGGCGAAGAGGCGGTCGGTGAGGATGTGGTTGCGCCTCTGGGAGAGGCGGTAAAGCCGAGCGGTGCGTTCTTCCTCGACCGCTGCCATTTCTGCGCTCTTTTTGCCTGCTACGGAGTACATGCAGAGCCTCCCTGCGGGTTCATTGTCGCAAGTGCCGCCTTTTTTGCGTCATGGAGTTCCATTAATATCATCAGATAAGCGCATATTTAACATTATTTATAATTTCTGTAAATTGATATAAGCATAGCTTTGGACAATTTTCAGGCCGATTTCGGCCGTTTGGAGGCCAGATCTGGGGGCAGCGCGGGTGCATTTGGAGGAAAGCGAGTTGCTGCCTGCGTGGCTTTTGGCTACTTCTGACCGTATGCCTGATGGATTTCCCCTCGAAAAGTGCCGTGCTGTGATCACTGGAGCGTCTTCTGGACTGGGGGCGGAGTTTGCGCGGCAGCTGGCGCCGCAGGCGGAGGTGCTGGTGCTGGTGGCGCGGAGGGGGGAGGCGTTGGAAAAGGTGAAAATGGAGCTGTCCGGGACGCGGACAAAAGTGCTGTGCTGTGTGTCGGATCTGGCAACAGAGGCGGGCCGAAGGGCTGTTTTCACGTTTTTGGCGGAAAATGGGGTGAGGCCAAATTTGCTGATCAATAATGCGGGGATGGGCGACTACGGGTGCTTTGCGGATTCGCCGACGGAAAAGACGCGGGGGCTGATTGAGCTGAACATCACGGCGCTGACGATGCTGACGCATGAGATGCTGCCGCTGATGGAGAGACCGGGGGGGATTGTGAATGTGAGCTCTCTGGCGAGCACGCTGCCGATGCCTGAGCTGGCGGTGTATGCGGCGAGCAAGGCGTATGTGACGAGCTTTTCGGAGGCGCTGGCGATCGAGCTGGCTCCGAGGGGGATCACGGTGAGCTGTGTGTGCCCGGGGCCGACGCCGACGAACTTTAGCCAGACGGCGAAGCGGGCGGATGGGAGTGACACGAACCGGGATGGTCAGGGTCTGCTGCGGATCCCGCCTGCGCAGGTGGTGGGTGAGGCGCTGGGGGCGCTGCGGGCGGCTCGGGCGTGTGTGTTTCCGGGAGTGGGGGTGTCGATCGCGGGGCGGGTGTTTCGGCTGATGCCGAGGGGGATTCTGCGGTGGGTGCTGAGAAGACGAAGTGCGAAGGTGTGAGCTGGGGAACGGATGAAGTGTTCATGCCATGCCCTTTGCGGCATGGGCGGGCGTGGCTGTTTGTCAGCGTGCGGAGGACGCTGGGGCGTATGGATGCGCTGGTGGTCGGTCGGTTTGGCGGCGGGAGTGGTGGAAGGTGGGGGAACGCTGGGCGCCAAACACAACCAACCTACGTCCGGAGCGCGGCGCGTGGTCTGAGATGGTTTCTAATGATCGTTGCGCGGGGGTGGTGGGGTGATGTACATTCGTGGTGTGCGCTGTCCTGCCTGCCGAGCTCCTGCGATGGAAACTGACGCTGCCTGCGGGCAGTGTGGGTTTTCGCTGGAGGTGGCGGATCGGGCGTTTGGGATCGCTCCGGCACTGCAGCGTCCGATCGCGGATGTGGCGGGTGTGCTGGGGGCGCTGGCGGTGAGGCGTGCGGGGCATGTGATCGCGGAGGTGGAGCGGCGGTTTCCGCAGGTGGGGATCGCGGTGGTGCTGATGGCGGTGCCGGTGGAGGCGCCGCTGCTGCCGTTTGCGTTCTGGCTGTTCAACCGCGGGAGTCTTTCGAGCGCGGTGGACAAGGGCGGGGCGAACCGGCTGGTGATGCTGCTGGTGGACACGGGCTCTGACCGCGCGATGACGATGGTGGGCTATGGCCTGGAGCCGTTTGTGCAGGAGACGTGTCTGCAATCGTGCCTGCAGGCGGCGGAACAGCCGCTGCGGCGGAGGCGGTATGGGCAGGCGATCGAGTCGTTTGCGCGGGAGCTGGACCGGCAGCTGGTGGAGCTGTGCCGTCTGGTGCCGAGGCAGTTTGGCCTGGTGGATGAGGCGCTGTGGTTGAATGCGGGGGCTGCGGGTGATGGGGCTTTGGGGATGGCGGAAAATTTGTATTGATGTAGGGTTTGAAATGTCTTGGGGGGCTGGCTTTTTCATGAGGCGGACAGGAGTGTCTGCGGTCCTCTCTGCCGGGCTTTTAAATTTTTGAATCTCTTTTGGACCATGCTGACACGTCGCTGCTTTTTATCTCTGAGTCTGATGGGCGGATGCCCTGCGCTGCTGCGTGCGGGGGAGTTTCTGCCGCAGTCGGTGACGTTTAAGGGGCGGGAGAAATTTGAGGAGGTGGTGGCGCGGGCGATGGCGGAGAACTGGGCGGCACTGCCGATGGGGGCGCGGGTGGCGCAGTTTGGGCTGGCGCTGCGGGGCATCCGGTATGTGGGGTGGACGCTGGAGATTGATGACCGGGTGGAGTCGCCTTCGGTGAATTTCACGGGGCTGGACTGCTGGACGTTTTTTGAGGTGTCGCTGGGGCTGGCGCGGATGATTGGGCGGCGGCAGCGGGCTTATGCGCCGAGTGATCTGCTCAGGGAGATCGAGTGGACGCGGTATCGCGGGGGTGTGTGCCATGGGAACTACCTGGACCGGATTCATTACCTGGATGAGTGGTTCACGGACAACGCGGCGCGTGGGAACATCCGGTCTGTGACGCGGGAGGTGGGGCCGGTGGTGAGGCTGACGGGACGTGGCAATGATGAGATGTCGCTGAATCCGAAGCTGTACCGTTATTTGAGGGCGTCCCCTGCCCTGGTGCCGCAGCTGAGGCAGATGGAGGCACGATTGGAGAAGGTGCCGTTTGATTTCATTCCGAAGGACCAGGTGGCTGCGTGTGAGGGGCGGATTCAAAGCGGGGACATCATCGGGATCGTGACGAACCGGGCGCATGTGTACTGCTCTCATGTGGGGCTGGCGCTACGGACGGCTGACGGGGCCTGCCGGTTCATGCATGCGTCGGCGACGTATAAGAAGGTGGTGGTTGATAAGACGATCCATGAGTATTTGCACTCGGTGAAGAGTCATGCGGGGATCGTGGTGGGGAGGCCGACGCAGCGTTGACGGTTGTTTGGCTGAGGAGAGCCGGAGGTTTCAATCACGGAACACACGAAATACGAGGAAGGCCGGACCGAGCCTGGAGACGGAATTTGCACCGCAGAGATTGGAAAGACGCAGAGATGAGGCGGGTGCGAGAGCGGAGGTTTTTTTAACCGCTGATGAGACGCTGATATGACGCTGATTTAGAAGCTGAGGTCGAGATGTGAGGGGGGAGATTGGCCGCAAAAAGCTCAAAACCGATCCCCAAAAAAACGGAGTCGGAGTTTGAACCGCTGAGGAGGGACTGACTGTTACGCTTTTATGATTCCTGAAAGGAATTCTGCACCGCAGAGATTGGAAAGACGCAGAGATGAGGCGGGGTTGCGAAGGAGCGGGGGCGAGAGCGGAGTTTTTTTAACCGCTGATGAGACGCTGATATGACGCTGATTCAGAAGCTGAGGTCGAGATGAGAGAGGGAGGAGATTGGCCGCAAAAAACTCAAAACCGATCCCCAAAAGACGGAGTCGGAATTTGAATCACCGAGGGGATGCTTATCGGTCACGCAGTCTGCGGCGGTGGGGCGTTGGGTGGTCGCGGTGTGTGAAGAAGGGGCGGGTTGGCTGCCAGGAGGTGCTGGTAAAATCAAGGGGAGCCGCGCTGAAGCGCGACACCCCGGGGGATCTAGGAGGACTCTGTTAAGTGCGGAGGAGTTGGTCCGGCGGTCTTGGGTGATTGGGATGCGCTGGCCGACAGGCAGGAGTGCCTGTCGTACTTCAATCCTTGACGCTGGCCAAGGGGCGAGGTGGGAGTGAATCTGGGAGAAGGCGATGGTGATATGCAGCGGGGTGAACACCATCCTTGCAAATTGACCGTGGACCGCCTCCGGAGAAGCACCTAGAAGATGAGGCATTCATGACTTCCCCAACAAGCTTATACATCATCGTGGGCTCTCTGCTGGTACCGTCGTGCGCGGTGCTGGGCATGGCCCATGTGCTGCGCTGGCGCAGGGAGAAACGCCAAAGACTGGCGCGCGCACCTATTTCTGAAAAGCTGCTGAGGCCTGCAGGAGAATCTCTGCGGCTGAGGATCGATGATCTTGCGGAGCAATTTGGAGAGCGCCTGTCCTTTGCCATGATCCTGCCGGGGGCGATGCTGGCTGCGGTGCTGCTGATGTCTCCGGATAGCAGCATTTCCCGAAGCCGTGCGGTCGCGGCGTTCGTGATCTGCACGATTTTGCTGCTCATCCTGCTGCGACGTGCATTCCAGAATCATGAGGAGCTCTCAAATTGCAGGCTGGGCTTTCATGGGGAGCGGGCTGTGGCGGAGGAGCTGAACCAGCTGATGGCTGAGGGGTGCCGCGT
The DNA here is from genome assembly GCF_042655725.1 of Prosthecobacter fluviatilis. Classification (GTDB taxonomy): domain Bacteria; phylum Verrucomicrobiota; class Verrucomicrobiia; order Verrucomicrobiales; family Verrucomicrobiaceae; genus Prosthecobacter; species Prosthecobacter fluviatilis. The sequence continues at coordinate 76,269 of NZ_JBHSMQ010000007.1, read as the reverse complement.
GTTTCACGATCTGCCGATGGAGCCGTACGGCAATATTGACCATGTGATTGTCTCCACGGCGGGTGTCTTTGCGGTGGAAACCAAAATGCGCCGCAAACGCCCGCCCCCCCAAGGGAAACGGGACTGTGATGCTGTGTTTGACGGTGAGGCCGTCCACTTTCCCACATGGACGGAGACGAGGATGGTGGACCAGGCGAGGATGCAGGCGGAGCGGCTGAGCACCTTTTTGACGAGTGCTGTGGGCGCGGCAGTGGCTGTGCAGGCTGTGCTCACGCTGCCAGGCTGGTTTCTGACGAGCCGCGTGCCACCCGGCAAGGTGCGAGTGCTTAATCCGAAGGGGATTCGAAGCATCGCTGTGGATGCGCGTGCCTTAAAGCTGAGCGCGGAGATGATCCAGCGCATCTGCCACCAGCTGGAGGCCAAATGCCGTACGGTGGAGCTTTGAAGGGAGCGGCGTTTTTGCTGGACATGAATGTCTGTGGGACAACAGCCTTGAGCGTGAGCGTTGGAGCTGCGCCACGTTCGGAATCGCAGCGGGAGTGCCTTGATGACGCTGCTGGCAGGCGTGGTGGCGGGGACGCTGGGCGACAGGCTGGAGCGCCTGTCGTACTTTCCGGAGGGGCGATTTGCCGAAGCGTGGCGGGGGCGGGCTTTTTGATTACTTGTCGAAGAAGGAGGCTTCTTCGCGGTCGCCGACTTTGAGGTAGCGGTAGTAAACTTCAAGCTGGAGGGTGCAGAGGCACTGGCGGTAGATGGGGTCTGAGGCGTCGCCTGCGGGCCAGTTGGGGCGGCCGGCCTTGAAGGAGCCGTCTGGCTGCTGGGCGCTGAGGACCTGGGGGAGGAACTGCTGGTTGTAGAACTTCCAGTCTTCGCCGCCCTGCTGGAAGAAGGCCTGGGTGTAGTAGTACCAGCAGTAGAGGTTGCAGTTTTTGTTCCAGTCGAGGGGTTCGGCGGTGATGAAGTCGGTGAGGAACTTGATGCCTTTTTTGATGGGGGTGGTCTTGCCTTTGGCCATGGTCTGGAGGCCGAGGATGCCGACGCCGGAGAGGGACCACTGGTTGTAGTGGGCGTCGCGGTTGGCTCCTCCAAAACCGCCGTCCTTGGTCTGCTTCTCTTCGAGGTATTTGGTCATCTTGGTGATGGAGCTGTGGAGTCCATCAATCTTGAGGCCGGTGTTCTTGGCGGCTTTGAGGGCCTGGAACTGCCAGCCTGCGACGGAGAGGTCTTCGCGGCTTTTTTTGCCTGCATAGAAACCGGTCTCACCGTCATAGACCCAGCTGCCGCTGTCCTGCTGGTTGTCGATGATGATTTTGACGCCCTGCTCGAAGGCTTCGCGCATGCCGGGGAGGCTCTTGCTGCCGAGGCGGGCGAGGGTGTACATTTCACCGAGGGCGTAGGTGGCGATGCCGTGCTCATAGACGGGGGCGTTGCCTTTTTCACCCTGGCTGAAGAGCTTGTTTTTGTTCTTCTTCTGCGCCTCGATGAGGAACATGATGCCCTTCATGACGTTGTCGCCGTAGAAGGGGGATTCGGGGGTCTCGCAGCGGCCGAGGTAGCAGAGGAGGGCGAGGCCGGTCATGGCGCACTTGTTGGTGCGGCCCCAGGAGCCGTCTGCGTTTTGCTTGCCTTTGAGCCATTCGAGGGAGGCGGACACGGCGGCCTCGCACTCGGGGGTGCCGCCGTTTTGACGGAGCTTTTCAAGGCGCTCCTGCGTGGAGCAGCGGCTGCGCATGGAGGGTGGCAGGGTGACGAAACCGCCTGCGGCTCCCATGCCGCCCATGCCTTTGCCAAAGCCGCCGCCGGCTCCGGCCATGCCGAAGCCTCCGGCTCCGCCGAGGGCGCCGCCGCCCATCATGGCGCTGACGTCTGGCATGTCGAGGGAGTCTGGCGGTGCCTCGGGCAGCGAGATGGCTGCGTTGACGCTGGTGCTCACCAGCTTCTTCATGGGCATGTTTTTGTTGATGGAGCTGCGCTTCTTCTGCTGCACTTTGTGCTGCAGGTCGGCGCTGGCTGCGGCGCCCTGGGCGGTGCCGCCGCCGGGGAGGAAGTCCACCTGCTTGTCCATGACGCCGGACTGGAAGACGATGAAGAGGGCGAGGACGCCGAGCCCGGCGTGGATGAGGATGCTGAGCAGGAGGGAGCTGGCACCGGCTTTGCGCCAGAGCTGCACGAACTTGTTCGGCGGCTTGGCGATTTCGATGTGGGTGAGCGCGGGCGGGTGGTAGATCTCGCCGACGTGATGCTCGGAGGCGGGTGAGGCTTCGGCTTCGCCTTCGTCTGCCGGGGTGGCGGGGGCGGCTGCCGTGACCACGGGGGCACTGGGGACGGGCATGGCCGGGGCTACAGCGGCAGGCACTGGCATGGCTGCGACGGGCACGGCGGTGCTGACGGGCCTAGGAGCCGGTGCGGATGTGGGGACGGCACCGGTGGAAGGCACGGGTGGCGGCGGCATGGCCGGCATGGGCATCTGCGGCATGTAGCCTGGAGGGTAGCCGGGCATCTGGGGCGGGTAGCCCTGGGGCATGGGGTAGCCGGGGGGATAGCCAGGCATCTGCGGTGGGTAGCCCTGAGGATAACCCTGCGGGTAGCCCTGGGGATAGCCGGGCATCTGGGGCGGATAGCCCTGGGGCATGGGGTAGCCGGGGGGATAGCCGGGCATCTGTGGGGGGTAACCCTGCGGAGGAGGATAGCCCTGGGGATACCCCTGGGGCGGCAAGGGCTGCGTGGCTCCTGGATTTGGAGGCTGCGGCGGGTTTTGCGGTGTTCCTGGCTGCGAAGGATTCATGAAAGCGTGCTTTTCAAAAATAGAAGACCGATCTGCCGCCCATTTCTTGGGGGCAGATCGTGAAAAAAAATGGAGTCCTGATCAGAACCCTTCGTCGCCACCGACGGTGAAGGTCACGTTGGCGACCTTGGCGACTGCGAGGGCATTGAGCACGTCGATGACGCGCTCATAGGTGGCCTGCTCTTCAGCCTGGATGGTGACGATGACCTTGGCGTTGCGGTTGTCCGCCTCCTGCTTGAGACGCTTGAGGGTGCTGATGAAGTCGGGTAGGGACTTGTCAGGACGGTTGCTGTCGAACTCCTCTTCATTGAGGGTGACGGCGCCTGATTCTTCAACTCCGACGATGATTTCATCGGGCATTTCCTGGGGGGCGTCGGCACTGGGCGGTGCGAGGCCGGGAAGCTGGCTCTTGAGCTCGCGCTCCACCTTCACGGAGCCGACCATCACCATGAAGAAGAGCATGATGACGAACACCACGTCGATCATGGGAGCGATCTGGAAGCCGACAGCAAGCTGTTCAGACTCGATTTCGCGATGCTTTTTTTTGCCGGGGGCAGACATGAGGGGATGGAATTACTCTTTGTTCAAGGCGGAGAAGGAGATGTCATCAATGCCCGCCTGGGCGATGACGCTCATGACGCGCTGGATTTCGATGGCGGGGAGACGTTTGTCTCCGCGAATGACGGCACGGTACTTGGCGTTGGCGTCGTGACGTGCCCGGAGCTTTTCGACCAGGGGCTCCACGACATCATAGGAGCTGTTTTCGAAGAGGATGGTGGCCTTGCCATTCGTCCAGCGGACGTTGATGTTGGCCTCGTTCTGAACGTCCTTTTCCTTTTTCTTGGCGTCTTTGGCGACGGGGAGCTGGATCTCCTTGTCGATACTCAACACCTGTGCCGAGGTGATGCTCATGAAGAAAATGAGCAGCACCAAGAGCACGTCAATCATCGGAGCAATCTGGAACTCCGGTTCGCCATCACCACCGCCGCCGCCGCCGCCCATAGTGTTAGAAGGTCAAGGGTTGAGTATTGTGTAAGAGAAAGGATGGGGTGAGATCAGGCGGCAGAAACAGCCTGAGCGTCGCCTGCGACCCAGTTTGGAATGGCGGCGTAGAACTCTTCTTCACCGACGTGGGCGTCCTTGAGGTGGTGGTAGGGCATCTTGCGGAAGAGGCCCATGACGATTTCCTGGAGATCGCTCATGGAGACCTGGAGGCGATTGCGGAGGAAGTAGAAGAACATGAAGGCAGGAACGGCGATGAAGAGACCGGAGGCGGTAGCGATAAGCACCTCACCGATAGCGCCGGAGAGCTTGGCGGGGTCCCCTGCACCGCTGGTCTTCAGGGTGGAGAAGGCGCGCATCATGCCCGTCACTGTTCCGGTGAGACCGATCATAGGGGTGCAAACACCGATAACGGAGAGGTAGTTGATGCGGGTCTGGATGGCGGCGTTGACCTTGTTGAGCTCGGTGAAGAGAGCGGCTTCGGTGGCTTCATGGCCGTCACCGAGGAAGCTGAGGCCGACACGGGTGGTGTTGGTGAAGGGAGAGGGGCTGCCTTTGCAGAACTGGTAGGCGCCGACGTAGTCACCGGCACGGAAGAGGTCCTGAACCTGGGCGACCTGGGCGGGAGGGGCGGCCTTTTTGATGCCGGTGCGCATCCAGAGATCCACGGTGAGCCAGACGAGGGCGATGGAGCAGGCGGTGATGGGGTACATGACCCAGCCGCCTTCGATGAAGCGGTCGATCATGGACTCGGTGTGGACGGCCTCAGCGCCGCCTTCCGGGGGAGCGGCGTCTTCAGCGTAAAGGTTGAACGAAGTGAGGACTCCCAGGGCCAGCAGGACGCAGAGGAACGCGCGGGCAGGGCCGTGTGGGATGTGGCGGGTCATGTTGGTGGCAGTGTTGGTTTGCATGGGGAAGTGATTGAGGCTTTGGAAAGGGTTCAGACTTGGGAAACGGTTCAGGCTTTGGGCTTGGAGTCGGCGGCTTTGGCGGGTTCGCCTTCCTTGGGTTTGGCAGCGTCCGACTTGCCGTCTGCGGCGGCGGCTTCCGCCTCCTCTTCGGGGACATTCTTCATTCCGGCAATGGCGGCTTTCTCCTTGGTGGCGGTTTCTGCGACGGGGGAGCCGGGGTAGGACTCGCTGATGCGGGCGAGGAAGGCGTTGGCGTCTTCGTAGCGCTTCATCTTGATGAGGGTCTTGGCGGCGTTGAGCTCGGCCTCGGGGACGCGCTGCATCTGGGTGCCGTAGAAGACGGGGATGCGGAGGTAGGCGAGGAGGGCCTTTTCCCATTCCTTTTTGCGGGTGTAAACGTCTGCCATGATGGCCCAGAGGGAGGCGCCGATGGCGGAGTCGTCGGTTTCCTTGAGGATGCTCTGGGCTTCGACGATGATGCCGGTGTAGTCGGAGGTGGTCTGGCGCTCGATGTCGAGCTGGATGATACGGAGGCGCATTTTCTGAGCGTCGGAGAGCTTGAGTGCGCGGAGGGAGGGGAGAGATTTGACGACGTCGTCGAACTTGCCGCCCTGATTGAGGGCTTCGATGTAGCCGAAGAAGATGTCCACGTACCAGTTGCCTTCGATGCCTTCGAAGTTTTCGAAGAAGTCCTTTCCTTTCTTGAGGACGGCGATGGCGTCGTCGGTCTTGCCCTTGGCGAGGAGGTCGGCGGATTCGGTGAGCTCAGCGGGATAGGGCCACTCGAGGGAGTCGATGTTTTTCTTGTCGATGATGCTGGTGGCCTTGTTTTCACCGATCTGGACGGTGCGTACGATCTTGCCGTCCTGAATGGAGAACTCGGAGGAGAAGACGCGGTTGCCGTCCTTGAGGACGATGGCCTGGCCGAAGGCGGAGCCTGCGGCGAAGACGGCGAAGAGGAGCAAAAAGCGGGCGAACGATTGCATGGGGGTCGTGGGATGGGCTCGCATCTGAAAATTACATGGTCGGGAGGAGTTTTTCAGCCTCTTTCTTTTCCGGCTGATTCTCGAGGTCCTTGCGGCCGATCATCTCCTGGAGGGTGGCCTTGGCTTCGTCAGACTTGCCGAGAGCCTTGAAGGATTTGGCGCAGAGGAGGTAGGCCTTGGCCATTTCATCCTTCCATTTCTGGTGTGCGATGAAGACGCGCTGGAAGTAGGCGATGGCGGCCTCGTGCTTGCCATTGAGGGACTCGATCTCCCCGAGCATGCGGAGGGCGTTGGCGGTGGCGTGGCCGCGCCATTCCTTGGTGTTGGCGACCTGCTCAAAGATCTTCTTGGCGTCTTCGTACTTCTTGAGTTTGACGAGGGTTTTGGCCTCGCCCTGGGTGGCGTCGAGGACGTGGGAGCTGCCGGGGTAGTTGTTGAGGGCGTCGCGGAAGAGCTCGAGGGCTTTGTCGTACTCGCCTTTTTCAAAGGCGATCTCTGCGAGGCCGACGGGTGCGCCGTCGGAGAATTCGCTGTCCTTGAAGAAGTCGCGGAGGCGGATGTAGCAGCCGGTGGCTTTGTCGAGGTCGCCTTTCTTGCGGGCGCTGTCGCCGACGATGTTGAGGAGCATGGGGCTGAGGTCGTCGGGCTTGGCGACTTCGATGATGATGTTGAGGTACTTTTCAGCCTTGTCCGGAAGCTTCATGGTCTTGGCGAGCCAGGCCTTGGCGAAGAGGATGCGCATCTGGGCGGTGCCGTTCATGGCGGCCTGAGGCGGGCTGAGGAGGGCTTCGAGCTGCTTTTCGACGTCCTCAAAGGTGAGATCCGGCGCGGGTGGCGGTGCGGGAGCGGGTGCGGCTTCGCCGGGCTTGGCGGCGGCTGGGGCCGTGGAGGCGGCAGCGGCGCGGCGGCGCTTGGGTGCGGAGATGGAGACGAGCTGCTGGATGAGGCCTTCGACCTGCTGATTGGCGACGATGGGGATGCGGGTCTTGATGTGCTCTGCGAGGAGCTTTTTGGCGTCGTCGACCTTGCCTTCCTTGATGTTGGCGCGGCTGATCCAGAGGATGGCCTTGAGGGAGAGGTCGTCGTTGTTTTTGTGGGTGTTGTAGTAGCGCTGCCAGATTTCGGAGAGCTCCTTCCACTTGCTGGCGCCGACGTAGAGGTCTGTGAGCTGGTCGAGGGAGTAGTTGAGGACGTCGTCGGACTTTGCCTTGTCGACGGCGAAGGCGAACTGGATCATGGCGTTTTCATAGTCCGCGCGCTGATTGTAGATGTCTCCGAGGAGGGCGTGGACCTGGCCGATGTTCTGGTCGTTGGGCTTGTCTTTGACGATGCTGAGGAGCTCGGATTCGGCGGCTTTTTTGTCGCCGCCCTGGAAGTCGATGAAGGCGAGGCGGTAGCGTGCGTCGACGACGTACTGGCCGGCGGCGTTTTCCTTGATGTAGGTCTTGAGCGCCTTGGTGACGCTCTTGGAGTCGTTTTGGTAGAAGTAGGTGAGGGCGATGCGGTACTGGATGTCGTCCTTGTAAGTGGTGGTGGGAAACTCCTGGAGGATGGTTTCGTAGGTGGTGCGGCATTCGTCGAAGCTCTGGAGCTCAAACTGAACGCTGCCGATGAGGAAGCTGAGGCGCTCCTTGTCAGCCTTGGGGAAGCTTTTGGCTTTTTTCCAGGCTGCGATGGCCTCCTTGAGCTGCTTGTTCTGGTAAGCGAGCATGCCGAACATCATGGAGACTTCGCCGACCATGTCGCTGTCCGGGAAGGCTTCGATGAACTCCTCGCAGAGCTGGCGGGACTCCTTGATGCGCTTGAGGGAGGAGTTGACCATGATGAGGCCGTACATGCACTTGTCGCGCTGGGCGAACTGCTTGAAGTCCTTGACGACGACTTCGAAGGCGAGGATGGCCTGCCAGAGGCGGGAGGGGTCGCCGACGCCGCTCTCGCTGGGGGCGCCCATTTCATAGTAGCAGCGGCCGAGGCGGTAGTAGAGGGAGGCGTCGTAGTCGGTGCGCTTCTCGATTTCGGCCATGATTTCCTTGTTGGCCTTGAGCTTGGTTTCGATCTCGTCTTTGCGGACGCCTTTGGCGGTCTTGAGCTGGGCTTCGAGCTTGGCGATCTGCTCGTTCTGGATGCGTGAGATTTCGGCCTTTTTGCGAACGAGCTGATAGGCGCCGAGGGCCTCCTTGTAGGCCTTCTTTTCCATCATTTCATCGCCGAGCTTGAGATAGATGTTGTTCATCTGGGCGATGCTGTCGCCGCCGGAGGCGAAATTGCGCACCTTGTCCATGAGCGCGGTTGCCTGGTCGAGCTGGCCGCTGGCGACGTAGATGTTGGCGGCGAGCATGGCGGCCTGGATGGACTCTGCGCTGCGGATGCCGTCTGCGAGGACGTTGGTGAGGATTTTGAGGGCCTCCTCCTTTTTGTCCTGCTTGTTGAGGGTGTCTGCAATGATGAGGCCGGCCTCGGCCTTCTTTTCGGGGGATTCGCGGACGACGTTGGTGAGGACTTCGATGCCTTTGTCCTCCTTTTTGCTGGCGATGTAGGAACGGCCGAGGGCCATGTTGACATCGATGATGGCGGAGCCTTTGGGGAACTCCTTCACGTAGGCCTCAAGGGCCTCGATGGCCTTGGGGTAGTCGTTGAGGTTGTAGTAGCAGGCGCCTTCGGTGAAGAGGATGCTTTCGAAGGGCTTGTTGTTGAGGTTCTTCTTGGCAATGGCGAGCTTTGAGAGGGCCTCCTGATACTTGGCCTCGGCGAAGAGTGCGCCGGCGGCATTGATGAGGGCTTCGGTCTCCTGCTGGATGTTGAGGGCAGCGGGTGCTGCGGGGGCCGCAGGAGCGGGAGCAGGTGCAGGCGGAGCCTGGGAAAATACAGGCGTGACAGCGGCCAAAGCCAGGGCGGCACAGAAAAGGGGTCTCATGAGTTGCAGGGAGCGTTGCAGATCAGCGCAAAATAAGAAAAAACTACAACGACGCACAAGCTGGAATTCATGCTTGTGGTCGCAAGCGATGTGGTTTTTTGGCTGGGCGTCTGGAGAAACTGACATTTTTCAAGAAAGGGATTTGAGATTAGCAGGATGGATATTTTTGTCACGGGAGAAAAATCAAAAGGACAAATTCTATCCAAACGGATTCTTTTGAAGCAGAGTGACCCGGCGAACGAGCGAAAGGCCTGAACGCGAGCCCCTGGCGTTCATTGAAGACGACGTCAACATGGCTCGACATCGGGTGAATGTGATTCAATGATGCGGGAGCATGAACCTGCCTGTACTCGAAGTCACTGATCTCACTTTCCGCCGCGGCCGCCCGATCCTGAAAGGGATCTCATGGAGGGTGGAGGCGGGCGAGCACTGGTGCATCCTGGGGCCGAACGGGTGCGGGAAGACGTCGCTGATCAACCTGATCACGGGCTATGACAGTGCGACGGGCGGGAGCCTGAGGATCGGGGAGAGTGTGTTTGGGGATGATGACTGGCGGGAGGTGAGGCGAAGGGTGGGGCTGGTGACGAACACGCTGACGACGTACCTGGAGAGCGGGGAGCCGGTGATCGATGTGATCTCAAGCGGGAGGGAGGCGAAGCTGAACCTGATCGAGGAGCCGCCGGCGGCGGTGCGGCGGGAGGCTGCACGGCTGCTGAAGCAGGTGGGGTGCGAGTACCTGAAGGAGGCGGTGTGGGGGCCGCTCTCGCAGGGTGAGAAGCAGAAGGTGCTGATCTGCCGTGCGCTGATGGCGAAATTTCAAGTGCTGATCCTGGACGAGCCGTGCGCGGGGCTGGACCCGGTGGCGCGGGAGAACTACCTGAGGTGGATGGAGTCGCTGGCGGTGCAGCCGGACTCCCCTTCCCTGGTGATGGTGACGCACCATGTGGAGGAGATCCTGCCGAGCATCACGCACTGCCTGCTGCTGAAGGACGGGCAGGTGCATGCGGCGGGGACGAAGGAGGAGGTGCTGAACAGCCGGAACCTGAGCGAGATTTATGGGGCTCCGCTGAAGCTTGGGAGGCGCAAGGGACGTTACTGGCTGCATCTTGCCTGACTCCAGCCATGAAACGATGCTTCACCGCCCTGCTGATCCTGACGGTTTTCACCCACGGGGCGGAGGTGGTGTTTGAGCGGGTGCCTGAGGGCGGGGTGCAGCCGCAGGTGGCGGCCACGAGCGCCGGCACCCTGCATCTGGTGTATCTGAAGGGGGACCCGCGGGGTGGCGATGTACGCCATGCGGTGAAAAAAAGAGGGGCTGCCGGGTGGAGCGCGCCTGCCACGCTGAACAGCACGCCGGGGACGGCGGTGGCTGCGGGAACGATCCGGGGGGCGCAGATGGCTGTGGGCCGGGACGACTCCCTGCATGTGGTGTGGAACGGCCCGGGCGGCAAAAACGTGCCTGCGCCTCTTTATTACTCCCGGTCTCTGAACGGCGGGGCGAGCTTTGAAACGCAGCGTGACCTGCGCGCGGACACGCAGGCTCTGGATGGCGGGGCATCGGTGGCGGCGAGCGCGAAGGGGGAGGTCTTTGTGGTCTGGCACGGGGCGCCTGCAGGAGCGGAGCCCGGGGAGATGCACCGGCGGGTGTTCATTCTGAAATCGGGCGACAATGGCGGCAGCTTCTCCAAGCCGGTGGTCGCGAATGCCGATGATCCGGGGGTGTGTGCGTGCTGCTCTCTGAAGGCGTTTGTGAGCCCGGGCGGGGAACTGCTGACGCTGTACCGTGCGGCGCGCAGCCCGGGGCAGCGGGACATCACGCTGATGACATCACGGGATGGCGGGGGGACTTTTGAGCACCGAAACGTGGGGCCGTGGGCGATCCAGGCGTGCCCGATGAGCAGCGCGAGTGTGGTGGCGGCGGGGAGGAAAACGCGGGCGGCGTGGGAGGCGGAGGGCAAGGTGTACACGGCGCTGCTGGATGAGAGCTCGGCGGCGCTGGCGGTGTCTGAGGACAAGGCGAGGCACCCTGCCCTGGCGGTGAATGCGCGGGGTGAGACGCTGATCACGTGGAGCGTGGGGACGGGATGGCAGAGAGGCGGGCAGCTGGGCTGGCTGGTGCTGGATGCTGCCGGCAAGGCGACAGGCGAGCGCGGCATGAAGCCGGGGGTTCCGGTCTGGGGCTTCAGCGCGGCGTATGCGGAGGGCGACCGGTTTGTGATTCTCTACTAACAAATAACAGCCATGCGCACGGTCTTCCTCCTTTGCTGTGTGTTTGCCGCTTCTTTGAGGGCGCAGAGTCCGAGCGGCCTCTTCACGCTGCTGCACACGAAGCCTTTTGTGGCGGAGGTGACGAGCGTGAGCAGCAGCGCGGGAGGCTTCAAGCTGGCGCTGCGGGCGGATGATGGGGCTGAGAGCAGCTATGAGTACCGCAGCTCGAACCCGACGAGGGAGCAGCAGTTTGTGGCGCAGCTCAAGGAGCACCGGCGCTACGCCTTTCCGCAGTGCCTGATGGATTTCCTGGGGCTGGATGAGACGGTGAGGCTGGTGCGCATCCTGCCGAGGACTGCCTCATTGATGCCCACCGCGCCCAGTGTGCCGAGCGGGCTGATGGATCTGGGGCGCGAGCATCCCTTCCGTGCGACGGTGCTGGACGCAGGGCTGGGTGAAAAGAGCTGCGCGATGGTGCTGATGGGGGCGGATTCGCGGCTGTATCTGGCGAGCGGGCCGTACCCGAGCGATGTGGCCCCAAAGGTGGCCGAGAGGCTGAAGCGCGGGGAGACGTATGAGTTTCCTGCGGCGCTGGAGGATGTGCTGCTTTCCGAAGATCAACGCGCGGCGAGGGCGCGGCCGAAATCGGCTGAGATCGCGGTGCTGGGGCGGTACATCGGGGCCTGGAGCGGGACGGTGGAGGGGGATGCGACTGCGAGGGTGCAGATGAACTGCCACTGGCTGGCGGATGGCACGGGCATCTGGCGGGAGCTGCACTTTGCCCGTGAGGGCGCGGAGGAATCGCCCACGGTGGACATTGCGCGCATCCTCTATCATTCGGGCGCGAAGGCGTATGTGAGCGCGGATCCTGCGGCGGGCGGTGCCACGGCGCTGACGAGCACGTGGGATGAGGCGACGCGGACTTTCACCTCGGTGCTGCCCGCGCCAGAGAGCGGACAGACGCGGATCAACACGGCGACCTTTACGACGGAGGCGCGGATCGACTGGAAAACGGTGACGCGGGATGCGAGCGGCAAAGTGATGGCGACGAAGCGCGGGAGCTATGTGCGCACGGCCAGGAAGGTGCCGCCGGTGAAACTGCCGGCGGCGGCGCCGAAGGTCGCGCTGGAGTCGCAGCCTGCCGGAGGAAATGGCAGCTATACGGCGATGAGCAGCACCACGGGCATGCTTTCGATGGTCACAGCAGGGCAGCAGAAGGTGGTGGCACCGCGTGCGCTGATGGAGCCTGTGATCGACACGGATCTTTTCAAAATGCGCGAGCTGCCGCCGTTTCGTGGGAGGGTGACGCACCTTGAATTCAACGCGGACTCGATCAGAGCGACGGTGGAGCGGGTGGATCAGCGGCAGGTGAAGATCCACCACACGCGTGATGCGGACTGGGATGAGGCGGTGAAGATGGCGAAGCGGCTGAGGCCGGGCACGATGCATGAGTTTCCAGCGGCGCTGGCGGAGGGGTACCAGCCGCCGGCGGAGGGATCTGTGGCACTGCCGAGCACGGATGCGATGCGGGCGCTTTCGGCCTTCATCGGCGAATGGAGCATGCACTGGACGGCGGGACCGGGCCGGGACCGGAATGACAAGATCACGGTGAACTACTTCTGGAGCCATGACGGCACGGGGCTGTGGCGGGAGGTGCATCTGCCGGAGGGCATCCGCACGGGCTCCGGCACGGGCGGTGCGGCGCAGGGGGATGCGAGGCCTTATGTGGAGGCGTCTCTCACGACGTATGATCCGGCGACGCAGAAGTATTCTGAGACCTACTCCTCCTCACCCAAGGGGGACGGAAGTGTGGACGTGGAGTGGGATGCGAAAACGCAGACGTATTCGCTGCTGATGAAGGCGGCGCCATCGGCTGCCGGCCTGCAGAACCGCGGCATGCGGCGGATTGTTTCGCCGGAGAGGATCGAGTTTCACACGAAGACGATGACGGCTGATGGGAACGTGCTGAGTGAGAGCGGCGGGTATTACAGGAGGATCGGGCCTTGATTCCGAAAAGCGGGCGTGGAGAGAATGACAAAAGGCTTGTCATTTTTTCCGCCACCTGATAATTCGGGCGGATTCCATGAGCACGCCCAGCAAGCCTCTCCGCCAGCCCGGCCTGATCGTTTACCTGTGCGGGCTGGCCACTTCGGCGCTGGTGCTGTGGGGGGTGCAGGTGGCGAATGAGAACGGTGAGAACATCATGGGCTGGTATGCGAACGGGATCATCCCTGCGGGGGCGTTTCTGGTGGGGATCGCGAGCGGCGTGGGGTATGCGGTGGGGTCGCGGCTGCTGCAGGTGAAGCTGAGCAAGGCGTTTGTGTTTGGGATGATCACGACGGCCATTGTGGATTACTTTGCGGCGCACTACCTCACGTATCTGAATGTGATTGAGCTGCATCACATCCCGGCGGAGCGCTACGGCTTCATCGACTACTTCCGGGAGATCAGCGAAGGCATGGCCTTCAAGGACAAGCACTCCGGCGAGCCGGGGAGCCCGCTGGGGATGTGGGGCTATGTTTACAAGGTGCTGGAGATCGGGGGCTACTCGGTGGGGGCTATGTTCCCTTCCCTGATGGTGTTTGGGATGCCGTACTGCAAGGGCTGCCAGCAGTACCTGAAGAAGCACCGCACGGGGTACCTGCATGCGCCTGAGCCGTGGAGCGTGGTGAAGAAGCTGAAGAAGAAGGAACGCCTCGCCGCGCTGCAGGCGTCGATCAAAGACCTGATTGGACGCGCGAATGAGTTCACCGGGCCGATTGCTGCTGCGCCGCTGGCGGAGACGGAGGCGGCACTGGCGACGCTGGATCAGACGATCAACAAGGATGCTGCTGCGCGCATCACCTACACTTTGAAGAAGTGTCCGAGGTGTGATGCGCACCATCTGGAACTGAGCCTGTTTAATTACACGGAGGACAAGAAGGTGGCGAACTCGAACGTGGCGAAGATTGACAAGACGAAGGTGGTCGCTGCCGATTCAACGGAAGCGGCGGCGGCTTAAGGGGGATCGCTGATGCAGACTTGGGTGAGGGAGGTGGGGCGAGATGAGATGTCTTGGGTATGAACGCGGAGGCAGGGACTGCGAGATCAAGCGCCTCTTTGGTGGGCGCGCATGCTTCGATTTAGCATTCCACCACCATGCTTCATGTTATGAATGGCGCACATAATGACTGGCATGAATGGCACTCGGTTAAGCGCATGGATTTGTGGGATGGGGAAGGCTGGCCACTTCAGCAAGCCGTGCTTTTGGAGTGCGGTCGCGCAACGACGAAGGAGTGAAGCTACCGCTTTCGAGGGGTTCACGGCAGGCGTGGGAGCTGGGGCTGGCGGGGGCGTCACCGGCTGCCGCTTTCGGGTATGTGCTGGCAGGCGGAGTCTCCGAGCACGACCAAAGCGGTAGCTGCGTTCGTTCCTCACTCCGCGACCGCACTCCATATCGGAGGCTGCAGTGCGCTCTATGGCATGCGTGGCCAAAACGCCGCCAGCCAGACCTGCAAAATGAACGGCACCCCGCCTTGAACGAGCGCCATTCTTGCCTGGCATGTTTTGTGGGTGGAGCGAGGCATCAGGGATGTTCGCCCAGAGGCCGACAGAATGTCGGCGCTCCCAGGACAGAGGGCTGAGGCGCGAGTTTTGAGAGGAGATGGGGAAAGCCGAGGGGGCTGAGGGGCGTTGGTTCGGGGATGAAACGATTTTTGCTGTGCCTGATGTTTGTGAGTCCCCTGCCCTCGGCTGAGCGGCCTGGGGTGACGGTGCCGCGCCAGACGAGCGGTGATGCTGCGGTGCAGCCGAAGTGGGAGGAGGGGCTGAGGATCACGGTGGGGGTGAAGGATGCGGACATCGTGGGGAGTGACCAGCGGGCGATCCAGGCGGCGGTGGACTCTGTGGCACGAATGGGCGGCGGGACGGTGCACATCCAGGCGGGGACGTACCGGCTGCGGAATGCGGTGTATTTGCAGTCGGGGGTGAACCTGACGGGCGAGGGCGAGAAGACGGTGCTGATCAAAGAGCCGTCTGTGATGACGCCGCTGAAGCTGGACAGTGACTGGTATGACCAGGAGATCACGCTGCACGATGCGAGCGGATTTCGCGTGGGGGACGGGGTGTGCCTGCGGGCGAAGGATGCGAAGACGGGACGGCAGACGGTGATCAAGCGGACGCTGGTGGCGAGGAGCGGCAACCGCTTCAAGCTGGACAAGGCGCTGCGTGAGAACCTGTGGCAGATGAACGAGGCGACGTGCGCGACGCTGTTTCCGCTGCTGAGCGGTGAATTGGTGAACGATGTGAGGATCGAGAATCTGGTGCTGGACGGCAACCGTGAGCACAATGCGGAGCTGGATGGCAACTATGCGGGCTGCATTTTTCTGCAGGACTGCAACCGTGTGCACATGAGCGGGGTGACGGCGCGGAACAACCACGGGGACGGGATCAGCTGGCAGATCTGCCATGATGTGGTGGTGGAAAACTGCGTGAGCGAAAACAACAGCGGGCTGGGTTTGCACCCGGGGAGCGGATCGCAGCGGCCGATCATCCGCAACAGCACGCTGCGTGGGAATGACATCGGGATTTTCTTCTGCTGGGGCGTGAAGTATGGGCTGGCGGAGGGGAACCGGATCGAGGGGAACCGCGTTGGGGTTTCGATCGGCCATCGGGACACGGACAATCTGGTGACGGGGAACACGATCCGGGGCAGCAAGGTGAACGGGCTGCTCTTCCGCCCGGAACGGGGGCCGGACTTTGCGGGGCATCGCAACCGGATCGAGAAGAACCGCTTCATCGACAACGCGCCGGAAGGCGGGGCGGTGATCGACATCCAGGGTGGGACGGAGGCGATCACGATCAGCGGGAACGAGTTTACGGAGACGCGGGGCGGGAAGGCGCGTGTGACGGTGAAGCAGGGGCCGGAGACGAAGGGGATCGTGATTGAAGGGAGCCGGAGCGAGGGGTTTTAGCTAGCTGCGTGCATGCGCAGAGGTTTGAAACTAAACCCACACGTGTGAGGCAGCCGCGATGTGAGGGAAGGCAGGAACCGACGCGGATTGGGTTGGAGAAAGAAGAGCTGCTGCGACGAAACGAAAGTCGGCTTGGCTTTGGGAGATTGCCCGATCACGCGGCTCTTTGGTCGGCGCGAATTCTTCATTTTTGCTTTGGAATCCAATGCTTTATGACATTCATGACGTACATAATGCCTGGCATTTTTTCTTACGCAGTGGATGGCTTGAAGACCCACTATGCCCGGATGCCAGGGGCTTTACTTCACTTTGCAGGTTTAATCAGCGTGGGCAGTGCAATTGGATGATACTTCCTCACGAAGTCAGCATAGAATGCCAGCGCTTCCTCAATGGTCGGATCTAACTCTTCTCGGGTCTTTCCCGTCTCCAAATGATACCATATCCATCCAGTTGTTGAGTTGTGGAAGTAGCGATTCGTGACATCGAGATCGCGAAGGATTTTCAGATTATCAACTTCCTTGTGATCCTCATCATGCTTTATCCCCTCTTGATGCATTCCAATGTTCTGTGTGGCAATCTGGCGTGGGAAGTCCTGGCGCTTGATCTCATCGAATGCAGTTCCGTTTTGATCTATCCTGCAGTAAGCGAACTGAGTCAGTCCCTCAGTGAGATTGATTTGTTTATAGATTAAATAGAGAGCGCCCTTCCAAGATCGCAGACTGACGGGATGCTGTAGGTCATAGTATCCAGCTTGACCCCTGTGATAAGCCCCCGCCCAATAGACTGTCTTGCCATTCCACTGGCAACGAAACCATGCCCGTCCTTCTTGGCCTTCAATGCGGAGCCATTCGCCAGGTGCAACTTCGACTTCGCCATTCCAGTTTGCGGTAGGCCTGTTACCCCCGCAGCCCGTCAAGTAGGCCAAGCAGATGAATGCAGCAGTGAACAGCCAGTGTAGAGTTCTCATCGAAGCAATGTTGATTTTTTCACCGTCTGATAGCCTTGAATTTATCTTGCGTACATAATGCCTGGCATTTTTTCTCTTTTTCTCAACAGCAAACGAAGGACCGTAGTCATAAAGATGAAAAGCATTGGGAGGCGGGAACCGTTAAGACTGATCCTGTAACCGGAACGGTGCTAATAAATAAATACGGACGGCCTCGACTTCAGAGCGACAAATCCAAGGTTGATTATGAATAATCGTCAGAAAGAAACCCGCCGTCTAACAGCACTTCCTCTTTACCTTAAAGAGCTTTCCACGTTGGTGGGGAGAATCGTGCATGAAAGCGAATTATCGCCATTTACACAAATGGAAATTGTTCGTGAAAAGCTACGCTCCGTATCGAAGGGGTCTTGTCGTTCAGTCACTCTGCCATTCGAAGCGCGAACGGGAGTTGAGTTTGCTCAAATAATTGATCAACTTAGGAGGCTTAATTCTTCGTCGATCTACTTGTGGCCGAGCCGCGCAAATGAATGCGGGCTTTTAGAGGTCGCTGATTTGAATCAGATTAAATTCTCCTTTCCGTTCGACCTTAATCCAGACGGTATTTTAGTTGTAGCCACTTCGGATGGCAACGATTCGATGTTGCTGGAATGGAGCGATGATGAGCGTGGCGTGAGGATGCTTGAAGTTGAGTTCCGAGGTCCGAATTGGAGCAAACCCCAAATTGAAATTGAACCACGCCCCAAGCAATAACGTTGCGGTGGAGCCAGGTCAGCCAGCTTGTGAGAACGCCCGGAACGAACCCGCCGGAGAGTGGCGACGAACGCGGAGGCGTTGAATTGAACGTATCCGTCATCCATGCCCCCGTCGCAACGGTCTTGATTGTGCCGGTCCAACTACATCGGCAGGACGGCTGACTGAGCCAGCGCCTGGCGCAGCGATGCCTGCTCCGTGGCCCAGGCCTTGAGCGTGAGCCGGAGTGCATAATGCCTGGCATTTTTTCCGACCGCAAACGCGGTGGATGGCTCGTGGGTTCATTTTTCATTGCCCTTAATGACTATTTCGTGCGGAAATCTGTCAATATCGAAATGGTCGATCACCATTATGGTGTTGCCGTCTATCAAAATAGTTACGTCCCAAACTTTTGCAAAATCCCCCCATATTTTCCTGAGTGAAACCGAGTCTTCACTATGCGAAATCCCAAATTTCCCAACACGCCCCGTTGCAATCACCACCCTTAATTCTTTTGCCAGATACCTAGCACTATTAATTTCAAGTTCCGGAAGTTTTCTTTGCATTACTTCTTGCAAGGCAAAACAAGATAGAAAGAAATCGTCTTCATTGATATTGAATGGATTAAAAACTATCGAATCAAACGCCGACGCTAGCGTGTACTTCTCATCCGCCGAGGTTTTTTGAGAACAATATGACAGATCTAGGATAAGCATTGTCAAAACAGCTAACTTAAACCCAAGATTACTTATTGTTTTCATGCACTTATTTTGCGTTGTATTCCGACCTCAGATGACGCACACAATGACTGGCATTTTTTTCTCGTGGGTTCACAATTTCATCCACCGATTGATTGCATAAACTTAGCCAAAACATTCCAGTCACCTTGATGCGTTGCGGCGAATTTTTCTGGTGAAAATTTGATGTACTCAATTCGTTCTATATTCCATTAATAGCACAGGAGTTCGATTTTAAACTCTCTCAACATCTGAGGAATGTTATGCACATGATTTGCTTCACATCTTACTGCATCAACATTGGATGCGTTGTCTCTGATGAGAAGAATTGAACGCTCCAAAATTGACATGAGCGCAAGCTTTGCGTTTTGTTCGGCATTCATCAATAAGCAGCCAGCTTTGCATAATGCCTGGCATTTTTCTTGATTTCATTATTTCAAATAGGCTGGCGCGTCCCGCGCTATTGGTTGGCGCGTGGTTCATTCTGGATGCAGAATCGAGGTCAATTACTTTAATCTCCACCGATTTGTATGGTGACTTAGGCATTTTTGCAAATATCGAATGGTATCAACCATGCTTCCGTTAGGAATCTTGCTTTTAGCAAAACGGATAACCGTGACAGTTTTCGCAATCGAGACGACGCCCTCAAAAGGCAGATTCGTTAACACAAGCGGTCCATCTTTCGTAGTGGCCCGGTCCATGACTGGCCGAAGGCTGCCCTGCCCGCTTCACCTGAGGTGGCGCGGCGCGGTGGAAATGTGAGTTTGCGAGCTTCGTGATGAACTTTGGGGGTTCATGGCGTTTGTTTGGGCTCTGTCTTTTTCCCCACCATGAAATCCAAGCTGCTGCTCCTTGCCGTTCTCGCTTCGTCCCTTGTCCGTGCTGAGGACAGCCGGGTGCAGGCGCCGAAGGATCTGAACGGGTACTTTCCGTTTAATCCGCCGTCTTCGCTGAGCGAGTGGGAGGCACGAAGGGAGCAGGTGCGGAAGCAGATCCTGGTGGCGGAGGGGCTGTGGCCGATGCCGACGAAGACGCCGCTGAATGCGGTGGTGCATGGGAAGGTGGAGGGGGATGGCTTCACGGTGGAGAAGGTGTACTTTGAGAGTGCGCCGGGATTTTTTGTGACGGGGAGCCTGTGGAAGCCGAAGGTGATCAAGGGGAAGGTGCCGGGGGTGATGTTTGCGCACGGTCACTGGAAGGATGCACGGCTGTCGCTGGCGGAGCCGGACAAGCTGCGCGCGGAGATCGCCACGGGTGGGGAGCGCTTTGAGCGGGGCGGGAAGAGCATTTTTCAGTCGCTGTGCGTGCAGCTGGCGCGGATGGGCTGCGTGGTGTGGCAGTGGGACATGCTGAGCGATTCGGACTCGGTGCAGATCCCGCGTGAGATCGTGCACACGTTTGCGAAGCAGCGGCCGGAGATGAACACGACGGAGAACTGGGGGCTGTACAGCCCGCAGGCGGAGGCGCACCTGCAGTCGATCATGGGGCTGCAGACGTGGAACGCGGTGCGGGGGCTGGATTTCCTGCTGTCTTTGCCGGAGGTGGACCCGGAGCGCACGGCGATCACGGGGGCGAGCGGCGGGGGCACGCAGACGATGCTGCTGGCGGCGATCGATGACCGGATCAAGCTCTCCTTTCCGTGTGTGATGGTGAGCACGGCGATGCAGGGGGGCTGCACGTGCGAGAACACGTCGCTGCTGCGGATCGGGACGGGGAATGTGGAGTTTGCGGGGCTGTTTGCGCCGAAGCCGCAGGGGATGAACACGGCGAATGACTGGACGAAGGAGATGGCGACGAAGGGTTTTCCTGACCTGCAGAAGCTGTACACGACCTACGGTGCGAAGGACAATGTGTTCCTGCTGCGGGGGGAGCACTTCCCGCACAACTACAATGCGGTGACGCGCTCGGCGTTTTACACGTTTGTGAACAAGCACTTCAAGCTGGGCTTCCCTGCCCCGGTGATCGAGCAGGACTATGAGCCGCTGACGCGGGAGCAGCTGACGGTGTGGGATGAGAAGCACCCTGCGCCGAAGGCGGGTGATGCGGAGTTTGAGCGGAAGCTGCTGAAGTACCTGGCGACGGATGCGGAGAAGGTGCTGCGTGAGGCGGACGCGAAGGTGCTGCGCGAGGGGATCGAAGTGGTGACAGGCCGGACGTATGACAAGGCGGGCGAGGTGGAGTGGACGCTGAAGGACAAGCAGGACCGTGGCGACCACCTGGAAATGACGGGGACGCTGACGAACAAGACGTACAACGAGGAGGTGAGCGTGGCGTGGCTGTACCCGAAGGCGTGGAACGGGCGTGTGGTGGTCTGGCTGGATGACGCGGGCAAGTCCGGCATCTCGGGGAACAAGGAGGTGAAGGAGCTGGTGGCCGGCGGTGCGGCGGTGCTGGGGGCGGACCTGCTTTTCCAGGGGAGCGAACTGGCAAAGCAGAACCGGCTGGTGGCGAATCCGCGTGAGTTTGCGGGATACACGTACGGGTATAACAACGCGCTGTACGCGCAGCGTGTGCATGATGTGCTGACGCTGACGACCTTTCTGCGAAACACGAAGGTGGGCAGCCACCCGAGCCCGAAGACGGTGTGTGTGGCGGCGTTTGGGGAGCAGACGGGGCCCATCGCGGTGGCGGCACGTGCGCTGGCGGGGAGCGCGATCGACCGCGCGGCCGTGGACACCCATGGCTTCCGGTTTGGCAAGCTGCTGGACTACCGTGACCCAATGTTCCTGCCGGGTGGTGCGAAATACCAGGACCTGCCGGGGATGATGGCGCTGCAGGCCGGGCTGCCGCAGTGGGTGAAGGGCGAAGGCCAGGAGCCGAAGGGCACGGCGGTGAAGTGGCTGCTGGAGTAGAGCAGGCCTGGATCAGGCCCACTCCACGCGGACAAACTCGGGCGCGGAGCCCGCCCATGGCGCAGGGGTGGTGTCGGTGTCGCCGGGGAGTGTGTGGCGGGCGCAGAGGCCGAGCTGGTCGATCTGCGCCCAGCTTTGGGGGGAAGATCCGTCGCGGCTGGTGAAGTCCCTGAGCTCCAGGGCGAGGGTCTGCGGCTCTGCGGAGCCGGTGATCTCGCGCCTGCAGACGTAGGTTTTGCGCGGGCCGCGATAGCTGCGCCATTCGTTTTCCTCGACGACGAAGGCCATGCGGTTTGTCTTTGGCATCCTGAGGGTGATGGCGAGCCTGGCGCCTGCGGGGCCGCGCCAGAGGGGATCGGTGACTTTGCGGGTCCACATCTGCTGATGGGAGGTGTTGCCCTGATTGAGGACGTACCAGTCGCGCAGGCCGTGGCTGAAGTCGTCGATGAGGCGGGTGGGCTGTGCGGTGAGGGGCACCTGGGATTTTTGCAGTTCTTCCGCGCTGCGGGTGTGGAGGAGGGTGCTGATGCAGACCTCTGTGACAGGCGTGCCGTAGCCGCCGAGCACGGAGAGCGAGACGGGCTGAGGCAGGGTGAAGTACACATTGGCAAAGGCGTGCAGGGCGGACTCGCGCGCATGCAGGGGGAGCCGGGCGGTGAAGCCGCCGCCTGGCTGGGGGGTGACGTCTGCGCTGCGCCAGAAGCGGGCGCGGGGGTCGTCATCGATGGAGTAGAAGATCTCGCAGCGTGCCACGGGCCAGGGGTGTGCAGCGGGCTGCACCTGCAGGGCGGGTGCGGGTGTGAGGAGGAGCTGGCTCTGAGGTGTGGCGGGCAGCGGGGGGCCGCCTTTGAGGTGGTGGTCAAACCACAGGGGCATGGTGACGGCGACGGCCGGGGTGAGGCGGTGATTGAGGTGCGGGGCCCAGCTGTAACGTGTGGGCTGGGGGATGAGCGCATTGGTGCGGTAGACGTCGTCCATCCAGCCATGGAAGTCATTGGTACCGCTGCGGTGGAGGACCGGGCAGGCGATGCGGGGGGCGTAGCTTTCAAAGCTGAGGGTTTTGCGGAAGAGCTCCACGTCCCCCTTCACGGCGTCCTGGGGGTCTGACTTCACGCCGCCAAAGACATGCGGCTGCCAGCGCCAGCCCTGGCCGCCGACGGCAGGCACGGCGGCCTTTACGCGCGAGTCTGTGCCGGCGACATACATGGTGAGGTTTCCGCCCATGGAGTAGCCGTGCACGCCGAGGCGTGCGGAGTCCACGCCGGGCTGCTGCGCGAGGAAGGTGAGGCCACGGCGGCAGCCGAGTGCCAGAAGATACCAGTTGTTGTTTTTCGGGTGCTCGCGGTCCTCGAAGAGCTGCTTTGGACCGGGCAGGATGGAGGCATAGCCGGGGACGTTGAGCTGGGTGGGGTCCACGGCGCCCCAGTCGGTATTGGGATCGCCAGGCAGGGCTTTTTCACACGAGTTGAAGGGGGGCTTTCCGGTGCCGCTGCCGCCCCAGTTGACAGAGAGGGCGGCGTAACCGCGCGAGACGAGGAGCCTGACCTCCGCGACGGAGCCGCGCTGGCCGCCGCCGTGGATGTGCATGACGGCGGGCAAGAGGCCCTGAGCCTGATGCGGAAAGCCATAGACGGCGGACATGAAGGCCTTGGTGCCTTTGAAGGTGCCGATGAGGTAGCAGACATGGCGGAGGATGGCGCCGTCTTCCGACCACTCGCGGATGACCTCGGACTCGAGCGGGTCTTTGAGCGGGTCAAAGTCCGCCCAGAGCTCTGCCACGGACTGAGGGACGGCGGGGTCTGCGGCGTGGGCAGGCAGCACGAAAGCGGGAATGGCGGCGGCGCTGGAAAGGAGAAAACGGCGGCGGCCGGAGGTGAAGTCTGGGGGATGCATGCGTGAGGTGGAGAGTACGCGGATGCGGCGGAAACTTTCCACGGAAGATGGTGGGAGGGTGCGCCGGGGGAGGAAAGGAGTTGCGCGGGGCGACTATTTGGTTATTTTGCCAAATAACCAACCGATTGACCATGCCCGCGAGCAAAACCGTCTCAAACAAACGAACCGCCGTGATCAAGGCGCTGGCGCACCCTTCCCGGCTGCTGATCGCGGAGGCGCTGATGGACGGGGAGATGTGCGTGTGCGACCTGAAGGAGCTGGTGGGCGCGGACATGTCCACGGTGTCCAAGCACCTGAGCATGATGCGCCAGGCCGGGGTGCTGGTGTCTGAGAAGCGGGGGCTGAACATTTATTACCGGCTGGCGTGCGACTGCCTGGGGGATTTCCTGCGCTGCCTGGACCAGCTGGCGCCGAAGAAGGCCACCACCAAACCCTGCTGCTAACTGCTTTTTCCTACCATGAACATCACCGAATTTCTCACCCACCTGAACTCGAATGCGGCCAAGCCGCTGCTGTTTGTGCTGCCGGACGGCGGCATGATCCCGGCGCACTACCACGTCACGGAAGTGGGGCATGTGATGAAGAACTTCATCGACTGCGGCGGCACGCGGCGGACGCTGGAGACCTGCCTGCTGCAGACGTGGGTGCATGATGATGTGGAGCACCGGCTGCTGTGCGGCAAGCTGGCGGCGATCTTTGAACGTGCGGACGATGTGCTGCCGCACCACAACCTGCCGGTGGAGATCGAATACGAGGACGGGGTGGTGGCGCAGTTTCCGGTGGAGCGTGCGGAGGTGATCGACGGTGCGCTGGCGTTTCACCTGGGGCTGAAGCACACGGACTGCCTGGCGCGGGGGATCTGCCTGCCGGGCGAGTGTGCGCCTGCGCCGAAAGCGGAGGCGGCGGCCTCCTGCTGCACGCCGGGCTCCAAATGCTGCTGAGACCTCCCTATGAAGAGACAACGCCTTGCTGAATTTCTGGGTACTTTCGCGCTCGTCTTTGCGGGCACGGGGGCGATCGTGATCAATGGCGCAAGCCACGGGGCCATCGGGCATGCGGGGATCGCGCTGACCTTCGGGCTGGTGGTGATGGCGATGATTCACACCTTTGGCGATGTGAGCGGGGCACACCTAAACCCTGCGGTGACGCTGGCGTTTGCGGTGGCACGGCGCTTTGCGTGGCGGGATGTGCCGGGGTATCTCGGTGCGCAGATGGGCGGGGCGCTGGCTGCGAGCATTTTGCTGAACGGGCTGTATCCGCATGATGCCACGCTGGGGGCCACGCTGCCTGCGGGGTCTGAGATGCAGAGCTTTGTGCTGGAGCTGGTGCTGACGGCGATGCTGATGCTGACGATTTTGAGCGTGTCCACGGGTGCGAAGGAAAAAGGCATCACGGCGGGCATCACCATCGGCGGAGTCGTGGCGCTGGAGGCGATGTTTGCAGGACCGGCGTGCGGCGCCTCGATGAATCCTGCGCGGTCGCTCGCGCCTGCGCTGATCTCAGGGCACACGGAGCATCTGTGGATTTACCTCGTGGCGCCCGTGCTCGGGGCGCTGGTGGCGGTGCCGCTGTGCAGCCAGCTCCAGGCCAAAGGCTGCTGCGATGGCCAGTGCGGGCCAGGCCCGTCCGCGTAAAGATTTGAAAAAAACATCCGACACAACCGATTCACTCCCATGAAGACCATCCAAGTCTATGATCCGCCCATGTGCTGCTCCACGGGCATCTGCGGGCCTGACATTGATCCTGATCTGGTGAACTTTGCGGCGATGCTCTCGCAACTGGGCGCCCATCAGGTGAAGATCGAGCGCTACAACCTGGGGCAGCAGCCGATGGCGTTTGCGCAAAATGAGGCGGTGAAAGCGATCCTGGAAAAAGAGGGGACGGAGGCTCTGCCGCTGATTTTCTGGGATGGCGAGCTGCATCTGCAGGGCCGGTACCCAACGAAGGCGGAACGGCCCGCGTGGTTCATCGCCGCGCTCGGCACCAAGGGGGCAGCATCATGAACCTGCCACTCTACCGGCCGACTGCGGCAGAGAGCACCCGCTTCCTGTTTTTCACCGGGAAAGGCGGGGTGGGCAAGACCTCGCTCTCGTGCGCAACGGCGCTGGTGCTGGCCGAGGTCGGCAGGCGTGTGCTGCTGGTGAGCACCGACCCGGCGTCCAATCTGGACGAGGTGCTGGGCACGCGGCTGAGCAACCGGCCGACGGCCATTCCCGGGGTGCCGGGACTGAGTGCGCTGAACATCAACCCGAGCGAAGCGGCGGCGGCGTACCGGGAGCGGCTGATCGGGCCCATGCGGGGGCTGCTGCCTGCGGCGGCGCTGCGGAGCATGGAGGAGCAGCTGTCCGGCTCGTGCACGGTGGAGATCGCGGCATTTGACGAATTTTCCGCGTTCATCGGGAATCCTGACGCGGCGCGGGAGTACGATCATGTGATCTTTGACACCGCCCCCACGGGCCACACGCTGAGGCTGATGAGTCTGGCGAAGGCGTGGGACCAGTTTCTGGACAGCAACACGAGCGGCACCTCGTGCCTGGGGCCGCTGGCGGGCCTGGAAAAGCAGCGTGAAATCTATGCCGCGACAGTGAGCACGCTGGCGGATGCCGCAGCGACGACGCTGGTGCTGGTGAGCCGTCCGCAGCATGCGGCGCTGAGGGAGGCGGAGCGGACCTCGCGTGAACTGCGCGCGATCGGCGTGGGGAACCAATGCCTGGTGATCAATGGCACCTTCACCACCGCCTGCACGACGGATGAGGTGGCGCAGGCGATGCAGCAGCGAGGGCGGGCGGCGCTGGAGAAATCTGCCGGATTCATCGAGAGCATGCCGAGCTTTGTCGTGCCGCTGCGCTCCATCAACATCCTGGGTGTGGACGGACTGCGCGTGCTGATGAACGGCGATGACTCCGCACGTGCCGACGCAGGAGGCGCCGCCGTGGGAGCGGAGCACGGGTGGAGCCCGCCGCCGATGGAGAGCCTGGCCGATCTGGTGACCGACCTGGAGAAGCAGGGGCACGGCGTGATCATGACGATGGGCAAAGGCGGCGTGGGCAAGACCACGGTGGCTGCAGCGGTGGCCGTGATGCTGGCGCAGCGCGGGCATGCGGTGCACCTGAGCACCACCGACCCGGCCGCGCATGTGGCGCAGACATTGGCCGGCCAGGTGCCGGGCCTGAGCCTGAGCAAGATCGACCCGGCGGCCGAGACGGCCGCGTACACGCAGGAGGTGATGGCCGCGCAGGGCGCCCAGATGGATGAGGCGGGGCGCTCGCTGCTGGAGGAAGATCTGCGCTCTCCGTGCACGGAGGAGATCGCGGTCTTCCGCGCGTTTGCGCGTGAAGTGGGGCAAGGGACAAGGCGATTTGTGGTGCTGGACACGGCACCGACGGGACACACGCTGCTGCTGCTGGATGCGAGCGAGGCCTACCAGCGCGAGCTGGAGCGGCAGGCGCGGAGCACGCAGCCGGAGGAGGTGCTGCGGCTGCTGGAGCACCTGCGAGATGCTGAGTTTACCCGCATCCTGCTCGTGACGCTGCCGGAGGCCACGCCTGTGCATGAGGCGGCCGCGTTGCAGGCGGACCTGCGGCGGGCGCGGATCGAGCCCTATGCGTGGGTGATCAACCAAAGCCTGCTGAACAGCGGCTCCGGCGATGCGCTGCTGCAGCGCCGTGAAGAGGCGGAGCACCGTTACCTGAGCGAAGTCGCCACGGAGCAGGCCCGCCGCACCGCCTGGCTGCCGTGGCAGCCGGAGGAGCCTGTGGGACCAGAGGCGCTGGCGCACCTGGGCAGCGCCAGACTCGCGGTGCAGGCCTGAGCTTCTTTTGTTTTACAACTCTCCATCCATTTACCCAAACAACTCCCCCATGAACAAACCTACCATCCTCATTCTCTGCACGGGCAACTCGTGCCGCTCCCACCTTGCCGAAGGCATCCTGCGCCGTGCGCTGGGAGAGGGCTACACGGTGGCGAGCGCGGGGTCGAAGCCTGCGGGCTACGTGCATCCTCTTGGCATCAAGGCGATGGCGGAGATCGGCATCGACATTTCCGGCCACCATTCGAAGCACTTGAGCGAGTTTTTGAACCAGGAGATCGAAACGGTGATCACGGTGTGCGGGAACGCGGACCAGGCGTGCCCGATGTTTCCGGGCCAGGTGAACCGGCACCACTGGGGCTTTGACGACCCTGCGCATGCGACGGGTACGGAGGAGGAGCAGATGGAGGTCTTTCGCCGGGTGCGCGATGAGATCCGCGAGGTGTTTGAGTCCTATGCGTCCGGCAGGAAGAACCAGGCTGCGATGGCGGCCAAGGCGGCACCGCTGGCTGCGCTGGCGTACAGCGACGGGCATGCGGACGAGCAGAAGATGAAGTGAGGTGACCGCGGGCTCAGCGGGCTGCCGGTGCGGGCGATGGGAAAACGGGCAGCACCGGCCTGCCCTGGGCGGGAGCGGGTGCCTGGACGGGGATGTGGAGGGGCAACGGGGGCTCCACGGTGCTGACTTTGACAGTGGGAGAGGCTGGAGGAGTGCGCTTTGCAGAGGGCAGCGGAGGAAGCTGCCCGCCTTTGGCTGCGGGTGCGGGCTTTGAGGTGGCCATGCGGCTGGTCTCGGCAGCGGCGAGCTGGCTGAGGTAGGCGGCGTCGTAGGTGAGCGAGGCGACCTGAGAGCCCTGCGAGATCTCCACGCGGCACTCGGCACGACGGCTGGTGAGGTGGACGGAGATGAGGCGCAGGCCTGAGGGTGAGGGATGGTCTTTGCGGAGGGGGGTGCGCTCACCGGTGCGGACATTGACGATGACGACGGTGGGGCTTTCCGCAGCGCCGTAGTGCGCGCCGATGGCGAGGTCTCTGGCGAAGGAGTCCTGGGCGAGGAGGGACGCGGCGGTTTTGAGCGTGAAGGGATTTTTGCTCCAGCCTGCCTCATAGCGCGAGGCGGGATACGCCTGGGGCGGGGTGAAGACGGCGGGCTCCTGCGCGCGAAGAGGCGCCGCTGCGTGCATGGCGAGCAGCAGGCAAAAGATGCCGTGTGCAGGCATGAAGCGAGGAGAAAGGACTGGGGCTAGGAGGTGAAGCACGCACATGACCTATGCAGCATGGATGAGACGGCGAGTGTGACATCTTTTTCGCCGAGGAGCGTTTGACAAAACGCGGCAGGGCCTGCGGAAGGGCGGACGAGTGCAACCATACTGTAACAGTGATGATCTCGCCGGGGTGTGCGCGGGGTGGCATAGCAGGGCGTGCCGGAGACCGGCTGTTTCCAGCAGTCTGCCCCGGCCCACTCCCGACACTCAGCGCAATATCACACACACTAATGAAACTGACCAAACTATTCAGAGCAGGCATGATTGCCTTGGTCTGCGGCGCGTTCTCCGCGTCTTCTCTCCGAGCGGCCATGACCTACACGCAGGGCGACCTGCTGCTGGTCTTCCGCCAAACCGGAAACAACCAGACCTACATGGTCGATCTCGGCTCCGCGACGACATTCCGTGACGCCACCAACACCATCAACCTGGGCATCACCGGCATCGCCGCGGACCTGTCCGGAGCGTTTGGCAGCAACTGGTACACGGACGGCACCGTCTATGCGTCCATCGTGGGCGGCAACAACCAGCCGACGGCTCTGCCTGGCGACGGTACGGGCGGCACCCTGCCCTACTACAACAAGTCGATCTACGTTTCCAAGTCCGGAACGGGGAGCCTTTCTGACACACCCTTCAACACGCTGGCGCAGTCCACCGTGGCGACCATGGCGAACACCATCGGCGTGACGCTGGGCAACGTGTTTGCGGCGGGCACGGCCACCGGCAACAACAGTGCGGGCACCTTCATCCCGACGGCCACGGCCAACGACTACACGGACCTGATCCCGCCGACGGCGGCAAACTACTTTGGCGGTCTGACGGCCTCCACGGAAGTGAACCCCAACGGCACGTTTGACCTCTACCGCATCCTGGCAAACACCAACGGAGCCACCGATGCGCCCACCGGAAACGGTGTGTCCCAGTACCAGGGCGCGTTCACCATCTCCAGCGCTGGCGCGGTCAGCTTTGCGCCGCAGGTCAGCGCTGTGCCGGAGCCTTCACGCGTGATCCTGATGGGCCTGGGCCTGTCCGGTCTGCTGCTGCGCCGCCGCCGCAAGGCCTGATTGCCCGCCAGTCATCCAGCCACTCTTCACCTTACTTTTAACTGTTCACTGAATCTCATGAAAAATTCCTTCCTGAAAGTCGCCACCCTTGGCGCCCTGCTTACCACCTCCGCCTCTGCGGCGAACTACACGATCAACCTCACGGGCTCCACAGCCTTCCGATCCTCCACACACGCCGCCATCGTGGCGAACCTGACGAGCCCGACCTTTGCCTACACCGACAAGGCCAGCAACGGCCGTGACAAGGCGACGTACGTGATCTTCAAGGGCACCATCGGCTCTGACAACTACACGATCCGCTGCACGTGGTCGGGCTCTGTGGAAGGCGTCATCGACGTCGGCCACCAGAACTCCATCCCTGCCCTGCCGACGAGCCAGGCGACGACCACCAGCCCGGGCACGGCGCTGGTGAACTCAAGCGAGGCGACCTTTGCCACGGCAACAATGACGCCCGATGGCGCGATGTCTGACGTGTTCCAGAGCTCGACGTCCGAGACCGCGACGCTGAACGACAAAGTCGTGGCCGTGGTGCCGTTCAAGTTCATCGCCAGCAACGGAGCCCCGGCCGGGATCGACAACATGACGCCACAGATCTTCCGCACGATCTACGGCCCAGGCGGCGCGCCGCAGTCCATCCTGACGGGCAATCCTGCCGACACGAATTACGTGATCGGTGTGGGCCGCGACATCGGCTCCGGCACACGTGCCACGGCGATGGCTGAATCTGGCTACGGAATCTTCACGGCCCCTTCGCAGTACATCATCACCACGGCAGGCAGCAGCTGGAGCATCGGCAACGCGGTGTCGCAGTCCGGCACGAGCGGCTACACCAGCGGCAGCACGCTGGCGGGAGACCTGGCCAAGTCGTCCTCTGACGGCCTGGTGGCGGTGGGCTACGTGGGCGTGGCCGACTTCAACGTGAACAACGTGGAACTGAAGTACAACGGCGTGAGCTACTCCGCGGCGAATGTGTACAACGGCAAGTATACCTTCTGGGGCTATGAGCACCTCTTCACCCCGACGCGTGTGTCCACCGCCACAAGCGGCAACGACCTGGCGGCGAAAAACTTCTTTGCGAACGTGGGCACCACGCTGGCAAGCAACCCCGGCGCTGCCGGCCTGAACCCCGCCAACATGCAGGTGCATCGTGACGGTGACGGCGCGACCGTGCTGGCCGGACCGCTGCCATGATGCTGATGATCTCTCCGAGACTTTAAAAAACCCAGGGGTGGCAGGGCTTCGGCCTTGCCACCCTTCTCGCGTCTCAAGCCGCTGCTGCCTGACGGATGAAGCGCCTCACGATTTGCACGATTTCAAGACAGCCCCCCTTTCCAACCCATGATGCTTTCCCCCCGCATAATAGTGCCAGCCGGAGCCGCTGGCGCTCTGATCATGACGTTTGCCGGATTTCAACTGGGGAGCCCCAAGCAAGCCAGGCATGGCATGGCGGTGCCGCCGCCGGTGGCGATGGCTGCTGTGAAAGAAAAGCCACGCGCTGCAAGCGTGCCGGTGACGGCAGGGAGCCGCACCTCCAGGGCAGTGAGCGAGCCAGCCAACACCCCTGCCACGGCGAACGCGCAGCCCGCAGCAGCCGCTGCGCCGCTGACGGCTGAGAACCAGAAGATACCAGCCCCTCAGGGGAGGCTGATGCAGGGACAGGCCCGCAGCGGCATGACGAGCCCCAGAGCGGCGCTGCCTGCGGCTGCCAAGACGCCGGAGTGGCCGATGATTTTTAAAATGACGGATGCCACCGCTGGCGGTGTGCAGACGCTGCCGGCGCAGTACCAGGCGGCGGTGCAAAAGCTGCAGGACCAGTTTGTGAAGGAGGTGGGCGGGACGCAGCAGAATGCGGCCGACCCCGCATATGCGGACCGCTGGCTGAGCGCGACACAGCGCGCGGATGATCTTCTGAGAGCGCAGATCGGGTGGCAGGCATTCAATGCGTACTCCCTGTCTCTGGCGAAGGCGAACGGGGCTCCGCAGTGAGCGAAGCGCGTGAATAAAAGACGCAAGCGGAGCGCCTTCGGTGTCAGCATTGTAACAATTCTGCGTGCTGCGAAGGGAGATGCACGCGAGAGGGCGGCAACGTGTGACGCATTCGTAACAGCGGCCAGCTTGAGAGGGGCTGCGGGTGAAGGAAAAGGAAGGCGCTCCGAAACACGCGCCAATGCCGCCCCTTCTCTTTCAAACAAGCTTGAAAAAAAGCGATGCCAGCCGGACCCACCGGGAACTCTGCCGAAGCGTGCGCACCCTGGCATGCATGGCGGGACTGGGCGCCTTTGGCAGCCTGGCGTGCCACGGGGCGACACCACCGGACACGACCACCACGGCAGAAAATGCGACGCCGCCCACGGCGCTCTCCCAGCTGGGAAACCTGTATGTGCGGGAGTATCGTGTGCGTGGAAACCACCTGCTGAAGGCGGTGGAGATCGAGGAGGCGGTGTACCCCTACATGGGGCCGGGGCGTTCTGAGAATGACATCGAAGGAGCGCGCGCGGCGCTGGAGAAAATTTACAAGGACAAGGGCTACCAGAGCGTGGGCGTGCAGGTGCCGGCGCAGACGGGGAACCGTGGTGTGATCTACCTGGAAGTGGTAGAAACGCCGGTGGGACGCCTGAGGGTGAAGGGGGCGCGGTATTTCCTGCCGAGCAAGATCAAGGAGCAGGCGCCCTCGATGAAGGAGGGGACGGTGCCGAACTTCAACGAGATCAGCAAGGACATCGTGGCGCTGAACCGGTGGAGGGACCGCAAGATCACGCCGGAACTGCGCGCGGGCGTGGTGCCGGGGACGGTGGACATCGACCTGAAGGTGGAGGACAAGCTGCCGCTGCACGGGAGCTGGGAGATCAACAACCAGCACAATGCGAACACGGTGCCGCTGAGGCTGAGCGGATCGCTGAGCTACAGCAACCTGTGGCAGATGGGGCACACGCTGGGAGCGAGCTTTCAGATCGCGCCGGAGAGGATGAGCGACAGCGCTGTGTATTCCGCCTTTTACCAGGCGCCGGTGCAAAGCGTGGAAGGGCTGAGCGTGATGCTGACGGGCACGGTGCAGGACAGCAACATCGCGGCGCTGGGCGGGACGACGGTGATCGGGAAAGGGCAGATCGTGGGCTTCCGGCTGATGAAGACGCTGCCGTCGAAGCAGGGGTACTTTCACTCGATCAGCTTTGGGATGGACTACAAAAACTTTGTGCAGGATGTGAACGCGGCGGGGACGCTGGTGTCGTCCCCCATCGCGTATTACCCTTTCAACCTGTCCTACAGCCTGAGCCATGTGACGGAGAAGACGTACACGGAATTTAACACGGCGCTGACGTGGCACCTGAGCGGGATGGGCGGCTCGCAGACGCAGTTTGCAGCGCGGCGGTTTGCGGCGACGGACAGCTTTTTCTACCTGCGCGGGGACCTTTCCCACACGCATGACATCGCGCAGGGGTTTCAGGTGTACACGCGGGTGCAGGGGCAGGCGACTCCGGATGCGCTGATCAACACGGAGCAGACTTCGGGCGGCGGGTACAACACGGCGCGCGGCTACCTGATCGCGACGCGGCTGGGGGACTCGGGTGTGTTTGGCACGCTGGAGCTGCGCAGCCCGAACTTTCTGGGCTCTGCGAAGGACCGCGAGAACCAGTGGAGGCTGTACGCCTTTCTGGAAGGCGGCAAGCTGTACACGAACAAGACGCTGCCTGCGGAAAAGCGGACCTACGACCTGGCGAGCGCGGGCTTTGGCACACGGGTGCGCTACCTGAACCACCTGACGGGCTCGGTCGATCTGGCGATGCCGCTGATCTCGCAGCCGAACGCCCTGGCTCACGACCTCTTCCTTCTGTTCCGCCTGGGAATGGACTTCTAGGCCGACCCCATTTTTTCACCCTCTCAATGCACAGCCCCAAACTACGCTTCATGTCCCGCACTCCACGCTTTGTAAACTCCGTGCTGCTCGCCCTGGCGCTCACGACGACCTTTGCCGCCGCTGCTGAAAACTGGTGGGATGCAAAGTGGCCGACACGCAAGAAGATCGAGATCGACACCACGGGCAAGGGCGTGGCGATCGCGGAGCCGATCGGTACGACGGCGGTGCTGGTGCGGCTGCATGAGGGTGTGTTCAGCTTCATGTCGGCGAAGGAGGACGGGAGCGACCTGCGCTTTGTCTCCGAAGACGGCAAGACGGTGCTGAAGCACCATGTGGAGAAGTGGGACTCGCTGCTGAACGAGGCGTATGTGTGGGTGCAGGTGCCGGAGCTGAAGCCTGCGAGCGCGACGGCGATCTGGCTGTACTACGGCAACACGGAGGCGCCTGCGCCGGAGGCGGCGAAGGAGACGTATGATGCGAGCACGACGCTGGTGTACCACTTTGCGAAGGGAGGCACGGACTCCTCTGCGACGGGTGCGAATGCGGAGGGTGCGCCGACGCCGACGGGGGCGCTGATCGGCGATGGTGTGAGGCTGTTTGGACAGACGCCGGTGAAGGTGGCTGCGCCGCCGCTGCCGGAGTGGGCGCCGGGAGCGCCGCTGACGGTGTCTGCATGGATCAAGCCGAGCGCGCTGCAGCCGAATGCGGTGATCCTGAGCCGGCGCGAGGGGACGAACGCCTTCATCCTGGGCCTGGACAACGGTGTGCCGTTTGTGGAGGTGAACAAGCAGCGGAGCAGCCCGGGAGCGCCCATCGCGGCAGGCGGCTGGCACCATGTGGCGGCGGTGGCGGACGCGGGCACGATCACGGTGTATGTGGACGGGAAATCCTACGGGGCGCTGACGGCGGCGATGCCGCTGCTGAAGGGGCCGGTGGAGCTGGACAAGGACAGCTCGCCTGCGGCGGGAAGCCTGGCGGGCTTTACCGGGGAGCTGGACGAGGTGCAGATCTCGAAGACGGCGCGGCCTGCGGGGTACATCCACTTTGCGGCGGTGAACCAGGGCACGGCGGCGGACAAGGACAAGCTGCTGAAGGTGGGCGAGGACGAGGCCTCCGACCATGAGGAGGAGGGCGAGATCATGAAGCACCTGACGCTGATCACGGACATCTCGAAGGATCTGACGTTTGACGGCTGGGTGGTGATCTTTCTGTGCACGCTGCTGGCTGTGGTGGGCTGGGGGATCGCGGTGGGCAAGGTGATGTACCTGAACACGATTGAGAAGGCCTCGAAGGAGTTCATGAAGCGGTGGGAGAAAATCTCCAACGACCTGACGGCGATCGACACGGAGGATGCGGACAGCGTGCAGAACCTGGGCGGCAGCGTGAGCGGGAAGACGCAGAAGCTGATGAGGCAGTCGCCGCTGTACCAGCTCTACCACCTGGGGGCGCAGGAGATCAGCCACCGCATGAAGAGCTTCCGCCAGGTGACCTTCAACCCGCAGGAGCGGAAGGAAGCGAAGGTGATGGGGCTTTCGGGGCGGTCGATCCAGGCGATCAAGGCGACGCTGCACGGCGGCATGGTGCGCGAGGTGCAGAAGCTGAACGGGAAGCTGGTGTTTCTGACGATCGGGATCGCGGGCGGCCCCTACCTGGGACTGCTGGGAACGGTGATCGGGGTGATGATCACGTTCGCCGTGATTGCGAAATCCGGCGAGGTGGAGGTGAACTCCATCGCACCGGGTATCGCGGGCGCGCTGCTGGCGACGGTGGCGGGCCTGGCGGTGGCGATTCCGGCGCTGTTTATCTACAGCTACCTGAGCAGCCGGATCAAGGACGTGGTCTCGAACATGGAGACCTTCATCGACGAGTTCGTCACGAAGATGGCGGAACACTACAAGGAGTAACATTCTATGCAGGCTGACAGCAAATCATACGACGACATCAATGTGACACCGATGGTGGACCTCTACCTGGTGCTGCTGCTGATCTTCATCATCATGACGACGGCGGGGGTGCAGGGGGTGAAGGTGAACCTGCCGCGCGGGGGGCCGTCCACGTCCAAGCCGATCGAAGGGCCGAAGATGCAGGCGGTGACGGTGGACGACCAGGGGAACATCAAGCTGAACGCGTCGGTGGTGACGATGGACGAGCTTTCGAGCAAGCTGGAGGCGATCAAGGCCTCGATGCCGGACGCGCCGGTGGTGGTGCGCGGGAGCACGGGGACGTCGTACCAGACGATCATGGACGTGCTGACGGCGGTGGGCCGTGCCGGCTTTACGAACATCGGCCTGGCGACGCAGGCACCCAAGAAATAACCCCGCAGACAGGCACCATAACATGGCATCTCCTCACATAGAAGACGACGAGCCTGGATTTTTCCGGCGCTATCTCTGGCTGATCATCCTCGGCGGGCTGGTGCTGGCGGGCGGGGGCTACTTTGCGGCGAACCGCAAGCCTTCAAAGTCCACGCCGAAGAAGAAGCTGGAGATGATCTCGATCTCCATGCCGCCACCGCCTGCGCCGCCTCCCCCACCTCCGCCGAAGAAGGAGGAGCCACCGCCTGAGGAAGAGAAGAAGGAGGAGGAGATGATCGAGCAGGCGCCGGAAGAGATCGCGGAGAAGCCTGATGACAAACCGGCCGACAAGCCTGCGGACGAGCCGCTGGGCACGGCCATCGGCGGTGGTGACGGCAGCGGCCTGGGCATGGGCGGCGGCGGCGGTGGCGGCGGAGGAATGATCGGCGGCACCGGTGGCAAAGGCGGCAGCAAGTGGGGCTGGTATGCCGGGCAGGTGCAGAACCGCCTGGCGGATGCGCTGAGGAACCACCCGGTGACGAAGCGTGCCGGATTCAGCAACGTGATCAAGATCTGGTCTGACAACACCGGGCGCATCGTGCGTGTGAAGCTCACAGGGAGCACGGGCGACAGCAAGGTGGACACGGCGATCGAGAACGAAGTTTTCAAGGGGCTGGTGCTGAATGAACCGCCGCCCGACGACATGCCGATGCCCATCAACCTGCGAATGACCGCGCGCAAAGCGAACTGACCGAACGCCCCTTCCCTACCCTTTTCCTTTTTTTTCCTGCTCTCCATGCTCACTCCAAAACAAGTCTGGCGAAGAACGTACGCCTGTTTCACAGCCTCCCTCCTCGCCGCATTGCAGCCTTCGCTGATGCTGGCTGCGGAACCCACCCTGCCCGAGCCGCTGCCGCTGCTGGCCGAGAATGCGGCAGCCGCCCCTGCTGCTGCGGCGGCGGGAGTGCCTGCGCCGATCGCGGCAGATCCTGCGGCCGGTGCGGCTGTGCTGCCAGACCCGAATGGTGCGGCTCCGCAGCCGATCCTGAACGCGCCTTCGCAGAATGTGACGCTGAACCTGATCAACCGTCTGGTGCAGAAGGGCATCCTGACGCATGCGGAGGCGTCTGACCTGATCAAGGGTGCGGAGGAGGATGCGGCGTTTGCGAAGGCGCAGGCCCAGGCGCTGGCGGAGACGCAGGCGGCGGTGGTGGCGCAGAACGCGATGCCGCCGGTGCAGCCGGACGCCGAGGAAGTGCGGGTGACGTACATCCCCGAGGCGGTGAAGAACCAGATCCGCGACCAGCTGCGGACGGAGGTGCTGGCGCAGGCGCGTGAACAGCACTGGGCCGCGCCAGGCACGGTGCCGGAGTGGACGCAGCGCCTCAAGATTTTTGGGGACGTGAGGACGATGTACCAGGGCTTCAGCTTCCCGGACGGCAACAACACGACGGGTGTGTTCCCGAACTTCAACCAGATCAACACGGGGCAGCCTTTTGATGTGTCCGGGACGGTGTTTTCCCCGCAGCTGAACGTGAACAAGCACCGTGACACGTACCTGATGCGGATGCGCCTGGGATTTGACATCGACCTGGAGGACGGGTTTACGGCGGGCATCCGCTTTGCGACGGGAAGCACGAACACGCCGGTCTCGACGAACCAGGCGCTGGCGGCAGCGGGGCCGGGAGGTCAGGGAGGACAGGGAGGGAACTTTGCGAAGTACCAGCTGTGGCTGGACCGCGCGTTTGTGAAGTATGATGCGTCGCTGGCGCAGGATTCGCACATCGCCTTCTGGCTGGGCCGGTTTGACAACCTGTTCATGACCTCGAGCGAGATCATGTGGGACGAGGACGTGGCGCTGGACGGAGTGGCCTTCAAGCTGGACAACAGCTGGACCCCCAACTTCAAGACGTGGCTGAGCGGCGGAGCGTTCACGGTGTTTAACACGGCGCTGAACTTCCCGGACAACAGCCCCAACAAGGCGGCGAGCTATGACAAGTACCTGTTTGCGGCGCAGTTTGGCGTGGAGTTCAAGCCGGCGGATGACATCGAGGTGAAGATGGGGATCGCCTACTACGACTGGAAGAACATCGAGGGGCGTCTTTCGGACCCGTTTGTGCCGCTGAACAATGTGGATGCAGGAAGCACGGACGACAGCCGCCCGCTGTTTGCGCAGAAGGGGAACACGTACCGGCCGATCCGCAACATCACGCCGAGCGCGCTGAACGGGTTTGGGACGACGAACCAGTTCCAGTACTTCGGCCTTGCGACGCCGTTCCGGCAGATCGCGTGGAGCGGGCGGATGGACTTCAACTACTGGGAGCCGATGCAGGTGTCGCTGCTGGGAGAGTTTGTGAAGAACATGGCGTTCAACCGTGCGAACATCAACTCGGTGGCGGTGAACAACCGCACGGGCGGGGGCACGGGGAACTTTGCGGGTGGAGACACGGCCTGGTACATGGGCGTGAACGTGGGCAAGCCGTACAGCCTTTTCAACGAGCGCGGGGACTGGAACATGGGAGTGGGCTACCGCTACGTGGAGTCTGACGCGGTGGTGGACGGGTTCACGGACTCGAACTTCGGCGGCGGCGGGACGAACATGAAGGGCTACACGCTGAGCGCAGCGATGGCGCTGTCCAAAGCGACTGCGATCCGACTTTCCTACATGACGGCCGCCCAGATCGCCGGGCCGACGCTGCGCTCGGACGTCGTGATGTTTGACCTTACCGCGAAATTTTAACCATGAAGCACCTACCTTTCCAAGTGATCGTCCTCGCCGGCCTGCTGACCGGCTCCCTGAAAGCCGCCGAGGAGGCGGACCCGGCCATGGCCGTGCTGAAACGCATGCGTGAGCAGCTGCGCAATGTGATGGTGCAGCAGCAGAAGACGGAGGCGGAGCGCGCGACGCTGCAGGCCGCAAACCTGGAGCTGGAGGAGAAGGTGAAGAAGCAGGATGCGGAATTCAAGAAGCTGGCGAAGAGCAGCAACGAACAGAAGGACGCGGATGCGAAGAGCATCGCGGAGCTGAAGGCGAAGGTG
This sequence comes from Prosthecobacter fluviatilis, assembly GCF_042655725.1. Taxonomy (GTDB): domain Bacteria; phylum Verrucomicrobiota; class Verrucomicrobiia; order Verrucomicrobiales; family Verrucomicrobiaceae; genus Prosthecobacter; species Prosthecobacter fluviatilis. Next base: position 38,028 of record NZ_JBHSMQ010000007.1, on the reverse strand, counting down.
ATGGAGCAGGAGCGCGAGCAGGCGCGGCTGCAGGAGTCGCTGGCGAACTGGAAGGCGGGGCACGAGAAGCTGAAGCAGGCGGCGATGAAGGTGGATGCGCAGCGTGCGGAGCTGGCGGCGCGGGTGATCTTGCAGGACCGCAAGGTGGCGGACTACCAGCGGAAGAACGACGAGCTGTACAAGATCGGGAGCGAGATCCTGTCCAGGTACGAGGGCTTTGGGCTGGGCACGGCCATCGCGGCGCGGGAGCCTTTCACGAAGAACATGCGGGTGAAGCTGGAGACGCTGGTGCAGGACTACGGCGACAAGCTGGTGGACAACAAGATCAAGCCGGATGAGGCGCCGAAGGGCGCGGCAAAGGCGACCCCCAAAGAGGACGCGGCCAAAGTGCAGGCACCTGCCAAACGCTGAGATGATGATGACGATGCGCCCCAACCGATGGTCCTGCGTGCTGCTTTTCTGCGGCTGGAGCAGCCTTGTGATGGCAGCTGATGGCGACCCGGTGGTGGGGAGCATCGGGGAGATCGAGCTGCGGCAGAGCGAGGTGCTGGCGTCCCTGGGGACGATGAGCGCGGTGGACAAGGAGGCGCTGGCGCGAGATCCCGGCTCACTCAACCAGCTGGTGCGCTCGCTGCTGGTGCAGCGGGTGGTGCTGCAGGAGGCGCTGGAAAAGAAATGGGACGAGGAGCCGAGCATCCAGCCGCTGCTGAAAAGCACGCGGGAGGCTGCGATCAGCGACAGCTATTTGAAAGCGGTGAGCCGGCCGCCGGAGTCGTACCCGAGCGAGGGTGAGCTGAAGCTGGCGTATGAAAACGGGCGCGCGGCGCTGACGGTACCGCGGTCCTTCCGGCTGGCGCAGATTTTTGTGGCCGAGGAGGCGGGGGCGGAGAAGAAGCTGAAGGCGGTGCTGCAGCGGCTGAAGGAGAAGCCTGAGAACTTTGGCCAGGTGGCGCGTGAGATGAGCGAGGAGAAGGAGAGCGCGTCACGCGACGGGGAGATCGGCTGGCTCAGGGAGCAGCAGATCCAGCCGGAAATCCTGGCGCAGCTGCCAAAGCTGAGCGTGAACATGGTGTCCGGGCCGGTGAGGCTGAAGGACGGGTGGCACATCCTGAAGGTGCTGGATGTGCGCGAGGCGTTCACGCCGATCTTTGAGCAGGTGCGTGTGCAGCTGGCGCAGCGCATGCGGGCGGAGAAGAGCCGCGCGAACGTGCAGTCGCATGTGTCGGAACTGTTACAAGATCGCCCTGTGGCTGTGAACGAGGTCGCGCTGTCTAAGCTGCTGCTGGAAGTGCCGACCCAGGCTGTGCCAGCCAAACCCTGACCCCCTTCTTTTTTTTTTTCATGATGCGCTCCAACAAGCCCCGCCGCCACCGTCAGCGGCTCCCATGGTTCCACGTCGTGCTTGTGCATGCACAGGTGCTTCTTCTGCTGCTGACGCCCTGCACGCAGGCGGGCGACATCCTGCACATGGCGGGGGCCGCAGGCGGCGGCACCGGCGGCACGGGGACGACCACGCCGAACAGCGCGGCGCCGGTGGACACGGCGGCGGCCACGGCGCAGGCGCAGGGACATGCGCAGGACATGCTGGCACGAAATACCATGGCCTTGCAGGCTGTGACGGCGATGCAGGAGGCGGCGCACGCTGCGGCGGCAGGCGCGACGAACGCGGGTGCGAACCCGAACTTCCCCGGACAGACGCTGCCTGACGTGCCGAACGGGCTGGGCACGGGGGGGCTGGACATCGCGGGAACGCCGACGGGGGCGAACGCGCCGACGCAGTCGATGGAGAATGCGCGCACGATTGTGAACATCCAGCAGACGCAGCAGCAGGCGCTGCTGTACTGGAACACGTTCAACGTGGGCAGCAGCACGACGGTGAAGTTTGACCAGAGCGCGGGCGGGGCGGATGCGGGGACGTGGATCGCGTTCAACAAGATCACGGACCCGTCGGGGAATCCGACGCAGATCCTGGGCTCGATCGAGGCGCAGGGGCAGGTGTACATCATCAACCAGAACGGGATCATCTTTGGCGCGGGGAGCGAGGTGAGCACGCATGCGCTGGTGGCGTCTGCGCTGCCGCTGAACGACAACCTGGTGACGCGGGGCCTGCTGAACAATCCGGACTCGCAGTTCCTTTTCTCGGCGCTGGCGCAGCCTGCGGGGACGAAGGGGCCGACGCCTGCGTACACGCCTCCGGCACCGCCGGCAGGAAAGATCGGGAGCGTGACGGTGCAGACGGGGGCGAAGATCACTTCCCCCACCTCTTCTGCAAACGTAGGGGGGCTGGTGGCGCTGATCGGGCCGAACGTGACGAACAACGGCAGGATCAGCACGCCGGACGGGCAGACGGTGCTGGCGGCGGGGATGCAGGTGGGCTTTACGGCGCATGCGTCCGGCGACGCGAGCCTGCGAGGGCTGGATGTGTACGTGGGCGATGTGGGGACCGAGGGAACGGTGACGAACAACGGCATCATCGACAGTGCGCGGGCAAACGTGACGATGGCGGGGAAAAACGTGAACCAGACGGGGGTGATCACGTCATCCACGTCGGTGACGCTGAACGGGCGGATCGACATCGACGCGAGCTACAACGCGACGCCGAACACGTTTTATGATTCGGTGAACCGGCCGAGCGACCCGCAGTTTCTGAAACGCTCCACGGGTGCGGTGGTGTTTGGGGCGAACAGCGTGACGCAGATCCTGCCGGAGTGGAGCAGCACGCAGACGGTGGTGGGGACAGAGCTGGCGCTGCGCTCGCAGATGAATGTGACCGGGCTGACGGTGTACTTTGGGCAGGACAGCGTGGTGTATGCGCCGAATGCGGTGGTGGCGGTGAGCGCGGGCGTGTGGGAGTACACCTCCTCCAATGCCGGAAGCACGAACACGCTGGTGCATTCCTCCGGGCAGATCTACCTGGACGAGGGTGCGGAGATCAATGTGCAGGGGTCCACGGATGTGAACGTGCCGGTGACGCAGTACATCCAGCAGATCACGCTGCGCCAGGCGGAGCTGGCGAACTTCCCGGTGCAGAAAAACAGCGGTCTGCTGAACTCGACGATCACGGTGGACCTGCGGAGGAGCGGGGTGAGGACGGATGGCAGCATCTGGTATGGCACGCCGCTGGCGGACCTTTCCGGGTATGTGGGCGTGATCCAGCGGACGGTGGGAGAGCTGACGACGGCGGGGGGCTCAGTGACGCTGAACGCAGGCGGGAGCGTGGTGCTGCAGACGGGTGCGCAGGTGGATGTTTCCGGCGGCTGGGTGGACTACGGCGGGAGCACGGTGCAGACGACGCAGCTGCTGCTCTCGAACCAGACGGTGGACATCGCGAATGCGGACCCGACGATCCGGTATGACGGCATCTACCAGCCGGGCAGCAGCACGACGGACCCGCGCTTTGGGGTGACGAGCAGCAGCGGCGCCATCTGGACGCCGGGGAGCTACTACCAGCCGGGCTACCTGCAGGGCGGGAGCGGCGGGAGCCTGAGCATCTCCGCAGCCGCGATGGCGCTGGACGGGGTGATGACCGGGCTGACGGTTTCCGGGCCCTATCAGCGAGAGATTCCGGCCGCCGCGTCATCTCTGGACCTGAAATGGCAGGCGGATGTTTCGGGCTTTCCGGACTTTCTTTTCAACTCGCCGACGCCGCCGCTGATTGAGTTTGGGACGACGGGGACGCAGGCGCCTGCGGGGGCGTTTACGGTGGACTCCAACGGGCTGCCGCTGGCGCTGAGCGCGGACCGGACCAACCATGTGATGCTCTCCCCCACCCTGCTGACGAGCAGCGGATTTGGCCGGCTGAGCGTGGTGAATTTTGACGGGCAGATCATCGTGCCGGAGGGCGTGACGCTGCAGACGCAGGTGCTCGGGGCGGTGACGCTGGTGGGCGCGAATGTGAGCGTGCTGGGGAGCATCGTGGCTCCGGGCGGGGAGATCACTCTCAAGGCGTACAACATTTCTCCGGCTGAGATGGCGCGGCTGACGCGGCAGCCACCGGCCGCAGACCCGGCGCCGAACAGCGGGCGCGGCGTGCTGACGCTGGGCGCGGCGTCTGTGCTGAGCACGGCGGGACTGCTGGTGAATGACGTCACGGCCGCCGGGCTGGCGGAGGCGCGGCCGATCATCATCCAGGGCGGCAGCATCACGGCAGAGGCCTACTCGATCGTGGCGCAGGAGGGCAGTGTGCTGGATGTGTCCGGCGGTGTGTACCTGAGGACCAACGGGACCTTTCAGTATGGGAATGCGGGCACGCTGAGCCTGCTGGCAGGGGCCAACCCTGACTACTCGTACCGGGTGGGGTCGCAGGACATTCACCTGGACCTGAAGGGGGTGACGGGTGGGACTTTTGAGCTGGGCTCGACGATGCTGGGCTTTTCCGGGGCGAAGGGCGGGACGCTGAACCTGCAGGCGCAGATGATCCAGGTGGGCGGGAGCACGGGGAATGCACAGACGCTGCTGCTGGATGCGGGGCTTTTCAGCCGAGGGGGATTTTCCACCTTTGACCTGACGGGATTTGGGACGGTGGGCGGCGCGGACTATCTGCCGGCAGTGAGCATCGCTGCGGGGACGCAGATCATGCCGCAGGTGATGAGCTACGTGGCCACTGCGAACAGCAGCGTGGCGGGAGGCATCAGCCTGACGCGGTGGCTGGCGCAGGAGGGGGTGAGGAATCCGGCGACGCTGAACTTCCATGCGCCGGGGCTGACGGATGACTTTTCCACGCTGCTGACGGTGCGCGGGGATTTTGTGATGGGTGCCAACTCCTCGATCGTGACGGATGCGCTGGGGGCGATCCACATCAATGCGCAGACGGCGAGCATCCTGGGCAGCCTGACGGCGCCGGGGGGCGAGATCGAGATCATCACGGCAGGGCAGTTCCCGACGCTGACGACGCTGAACAATGCGCAACCGACACTGTATGTGAGCGCGCAGAGCACCCTGTCCGCCGCCGGAAAGACGCTGCTGCTGCCGGACGCCTACGGGCGGAAGGTGGGCACGGTGCTGGCGGGCGGCACGGTGTACCTGCAGGGGAACATCGTGGCGGCAGCGGGGTCTGTGATGAATGTGTCCGGCACGAGCAACACTCTGGATGTGAACCTGGGATCTCTGGGGTATGCGGTGGGCACGGCGGCGCTGACGGCCACGGGGCTGCCGTCTGTGGGGCTGACGACGCAGCGCGCGCGCGTGGACACGAATGCGGGGAAGATCACGCTGGTGGGTGGCGAGGAGCTGTTTGTGGACAGCACGCTGCAAGGCTATGCGGGTGGCAGCAACGCGGTGGGCGGGACGCTGGCGGTTTCCTCCGGGCGCTTTTATGCGAGCGGGGTGATCGCGGACCCGCGTGACATCACGCTGTGGGTGCAGCAGTCCGGGACGGTGCTGCCTTCCACGTTTGGGGGGATCGGCAATCCGGTGAGAAATGCGGACACGAGCATCGTCCCGGGTGCGGGGTATTTTGCCGTGAGCTCGTTTTCCCAGGGCGGGTTTGACTCGCTGACGCTGGGCGGAAACGTGGGCTTTGTGGGTGCGGTGGACATCACTGCAGCGGGTGCGCTGAGCGTTGGGAGCAAGGGCATCATCCAGGCAGACAGCCAGGTGAACCTGACGGCCTCGTATGTGTCGCTGGGGCGGGCTTTTGTGAACCCGCAGCAGCCGCAGGAGGTGCTGACGCCGTTTACCAAGATCTCCGACACGGGGGCTTTGAACTTCTTCTACTTCAGCCCGACGTACGGAAGCGGGACGGTGAATGTGACGGCGAAGCTGATCGATGTGGGGACGCTTTCCCTGCAAGGGGTGGGGCAGCTGAACCTGATGGCTGACAACGGAGCGATCCGGGGAGACGGCGTGCTGGATGTGGCGGGCAGCATCTACATGCGGGCGGCGCAGATCTACCCGCCGACGGCGGTGAGCTTCAACGTGTTTGCGTATGACTACATGAGCGGCGGGAGCTCGCACGCGGGCTCGGTGACGATCGTGGGGTCCGGGCAGCAGCCGCTGCCGCTCTCTGCGGGAGGGACGCTGGGGATCTACGCCTCTGAGATCACGCAGGGTGGCACGCTGGTGGCACCGTTTGGGACGATCAATCTGGGGTGGGACGGGATAGGCGGCTGGGATGGTGCGCAGAGCGGGCCGGTGGACCTGATCACGAACCAAACAGCGCCGGTGACGAGGCAGCTGACGCTGCTGACGGGGAGCGTGACGTCCGTGTCTGCTGTGGATCCGCTGACGGGCCAGGGACTGACGATTCCGTATGGCATCAATCTGAACGGCACCTCGTGGATCGACCCGCGGGGCATCGACATCACCGGGGGTGGCGGGCCGGAAAAGGCGGTGCATCTCTCGGCGCTGAATGTGAGCACGCAGACGGGGTCTGTGATCAATCTTTCAGGAGGCGGGGAGCTGTATGCGTACCGCTGGGTGACGGGGAACGGCGGGACGAACGATGTGCTGGCGTCCGAGGGGAGCTTTGCGGTGCTGCCGGGATATGCGGCGGATTATGCGCCGTTCGGGGCGTACAACTCGACGGCCTCCGGTGCGACGCTGGGAACTGACAAGGGCTACACGAACTCGACGCTGCATGTGGGAGACAAGATCTACCTGGGTGCGTCTCCGGGGATGGCGGCGGGTGTGTACACGCTGCTGCCTGCGAGGTATGCGCTGCTGCCGGGTGCGTTTCTGGTGACGCCGGGCAGCGGTGCGCCGGCAGGGAGCCAGCTGCTGCCCAGCGGGGCCTACACGGTGAGCGGCTACCGGTTTGACGGGCTGAACAGCAACGTGGTGTCCGAGGCGCTGATGAGCAGCTTTGAGGTGGCAGCCGGGAGCGTGGTGCGCAAGTCGGCGCAGTATGATGACTATGTGGCGAGCACCTTCCTGAAAGCGCAGGCGGCACAGCTGGGCGTGGCGGTGCCGCAGCTCCCTGCGGATGCGGGGCATGTGGTGCTGCAGGCGGTGCAGTCGATGCTGCTGCAGGGGACGCTGATCGGGCAGACGGGGACGGGCGGGAACGGTGCGCTGGTGGACATCAGCAGCCCGGTGGACATCGTGATCAGCAGCCCGGGAGCGGCGCCGGTGAGCGGCAAGCTGCAGCTGGACTCCGCGAGCCTGAGCCTGATCGGGGCGGGGAGCCTGCTGATCGGCGGTGTGCGTACGTCGGGGACGGACGGGACGCATGTGACGGTGAGTACGAACAACCTGACGGTGGACAATGCGGGCAGCACGCTGAGCGGCACGGAGGTGCTGCTGGTGGCGAAGCAGGTGCTGGAGGTGAAGTCGGGCTCGCAGATCGTGCAGGGCACGGCGGGGACGGCGAGCAGCACGGAGAAGCTGATCTTTGGCAGTGCGGGCAGCACGGGCAGCGGAGACGGTGCGCTGGTGCGGGTGGGGAGCAGTGCGAATGCGACGATCACACGGCTGGGGCGCTCGGGCTCGACACTGCCGACGCTGATCGTGGGAAGCGGTGTGCTGCTGCAGGGGAACAGCCTGGTGCTGGACACGACCTATGGGACGAGCCTGGATGCGGGCGCTGTTTTGAACAGTGCGAACATCGCGCTGAACAGCGGGAGCCTGGCGCTGCAGCTGGACAGCACGGTGGCGGTGCCGCCGACGACGGGGCTGGTACTTTCAGGCACAGCGCTGCAAAGCCTGGCGAGCGCGAAGACGCTCTCCCTGCTGAGCTACACGACGCTGGACATCTACGGAGCGGGCCAGGTGGGCAACAGCTCGCTGGTGAACCTGGAGGTGCATGCGGGGCAGATCCGGGGCTTCAACCAGGGCGGCGGGACGGCGGCCTTTGTGGCGCAGAACCTCCTGGTGGACAACAGCGCGAACGCGGCGAACGGCACGGCGGTGGCGGGGAACGGTACGCTGAGCTTTAGCGCGAATGTGATACGGCTGGGGAGCGGCACGCTGCAGGCCAACCAGTTCAGCGCGGTGCAGATGCAGGCGAGCTCCGGGGTGCAGCTGGAGGGGAACGGAGGATTCACGACGAACGCGGCGCTGACGATCACGACGCCGGTGATTGCCGGGCTGGCCGGTGCGGTGCAGAGCATCCGCTCTGACGCGGCGCTGATGATCCAGGCGCCGGTGAGCAGTGGCACGGCCCTGGCGACGAACGGCCTGGGAGCAAGCCTGAGCCTGCAGGGAGCGCGGGTGGAGGTGGACACGCTGGTGAAGCTGCCGAGCGGCAGCCTGAAGGTGCTGGCGACGAACGGGGACGTGGTGGTGAACGGCACGCTGGACCTGAGCGGCGTGAGGCGTGACTTTCAGGATGTGAGCACGTTTACGAGCGGCGGCCAGGTGAGCCTGACCTCCAGCACGGGCAATGTGAGCCTGGGTGCGACGGCGGTGGTGAATGTCTCCGCCAATGCGGGCGGCGGGAACGCGGGCTCTGTGAGCATCAGCGCGCCTACGGGGATGCTGACGGTGGCGGGTGGAGCGACCATGTCCGGCCTGGCGGGCACGGGCGGGGTGAACGGCAGCTTTACGCTGGATGTGAGCAGCCTGGGCGGGCTGCTGCTGGGCAGCATCGCGGGCACGGCGAGCGCCTCCTTCACGGAGTCTCTGAGCGTGCGGGTGCGGACGGGGGATGTGGTGATCAATGACACGATCAAGGCGCACCAGTTCCAACTGGCGGCGGATGCGGGTTCCATCACCGTGGGCAGCACGGGGAAGATCGACGCCTCGGGAACGACGGGCGGCACGATCCGGCTGGTGGCGCGCAAGGATGTGGTGCTGCAGGGGGACAGCGTGAACAACCGGGGGGCGACGCTGACGGTGGCGGCGCAGAAGTTTGACTCTGCGGGCAAGGGCGGGGCGGTGTCTCTGGAAGCAGGAGCCGCGGCGCTGGTGAGCGGGACGTATGGCGTGGGCACGGGCACGGTGGACATCCAGAGCCTTTCGAGCATCAATCTTTCGGTGGCCGCCCAGACTGCTGCGAGCGCGGGGCTGGGACAGTTCAGCGGAGTGCTGCACCTGCGTGCGCCGCAGATTTCCGGCGGCACGGATGTTTCGGTGAACGCGATCCAGGGCACGATCACGGGAGCGTCGAGCGTGACGGTGGAGGGCTACTTCATCCAGGACCTGACCAGCTCCGGGGGGACGATCACGAGCACGGTGCAGAGCACGGTGCAGAGCAATGGGAACACCTTCCTGGGAGCGGGCTACACGGCGATGTACAACCGGATCGTGGGCACCAACCCGCTGAACTCGGGCCTGGGGTCTGTGCTGGTGCTGCAGCCGGGGGCGGAGATCGTGAACCGCAGCGGGGACCTGACGCTGGGGACGACGTCGTCCACGACGACGAGCGACTGGAATCTTTCCACCTTCCGGTTTGGGACGAAGGCGGCGCCGGGGGTGCTGACGCTGCGCGCGGCGGGCAACCTGGTGTTTTACAATGCGCTGAGCGACGGCTTCACGCCGACGCTGGCAAACAGCAACGCCTCCTGGCTGTGGCTGGCGCCAGTGACGACCCAGGTGAGCACGCTGCCGGTGAACACGCAGTCGTGGTCCTACCACTTGACAGCGGGGGCGGATCTCTCGGGCGTGGACTTCCACACGGTGCAGCCGATGAGCACGCTCTCCGGCCAGAGCGGCCTGCTGAATGGCGCGACGGCGGGGTCTGTGCTGGTGGGCAAGAACGGCGGGCTGGCCCTGCCAACGACGCCGGGGACGAATGCAACGACGAGCTCGGCGATTTCAAGACTGTACCAGGTGATCCGCACGGGGACGGGAGACATCGACATTTCGGCCGGGGGTGATGTGATTTTGCTGAACCAGTTTGCGACGATCTACACGGCGGGCGTGGGCGTGCAGAGCGCGACGTCGGTGTTTGCGAGCAATGACTTTGTAGTGCCGGTGCTGTCGAAGGCCGGGACGCAGCCTGCGCAGGGGCCGCTGGGGGTCATCCAGCAGACGTATGCGGCCAGCTACACGATGGCAGGCGGGAATGTGTGGGTCTCCGCAGGGAACGACATCACGCACAAGACGCAGAACACGCAGGGCGTGCTGATCGATGACTCTGAGAGGCAGCTGCCGGTGAACTGGCTGTACCGGCGCGGGTTTGTGGACCCGCTGACCGGGCTGTTTGGCTCTGCCGGGGTGACGGGCAATCCGCTGACGACGCTGAACGACCCGACGGCGTCCACGACGTGGTGGGTGGACTTCAGCAACTTCTTTGAAGGCGTGGGCGCGCTGGGCGGCGGCAATGTGACGCTGAAGGCCGGACGTGATGTGGCGAATGTGGACGCGGTGTCTGCGACGAACGCACGCATGCCGGGCAAGGACCCGAGCACGGGGCTGAACGTGAAGCCGGACGCGGACAAGCTGCTGCAGCTGGGCGGTGGCAATGTGGTGGTGGAGGCGGGACGCAACATCGACGGCGGTGTGTACTACGTGGAGCGCGGACGCGGGACGCTGACTGCGGGCAACAGCATCACGACGAACGCCACACGCACGCTTTCGCTGGGGATTCTGAACGGCTTCAACGCGCCGATCATCAAGGACTCGAGCACGTGGCTGCCGACGACGTTGTTTGTGGGGGATGCGACGTTTGACGTGAGCGCGAAGAAGGATGTGCTGCTGGGCCCGGTGGCGAACCCCTTTCTGCTGCCGCAGGGGATGAGCAACCGCTACTGGTACAAGACGTACTTCTCCACCTACACGGCGAACAGCGGCGTGAATGTGTCCTCCCTGGGCGGGAGCGTGACCTTCCGCGAGGCTGCGACGCCCGGGAACACGACGGCGGACCCGCTGCTGTACCAGTGGCTGACGAATGTGCTGCTGTTTAACACGTCGGCGACGCAGAACGCCTCCTACAGCCAGCCGTGGCTGCGGCTGGCGGAGTCCTCCACGAATGCGTTTGCGTCCGTGTCCTCGATCATGCCGCCGACGCTGAAGGCGACGTCCTTCTCCGGGGATGTGAACCTGGTGGGTGCGCTGACGCTGTTCCCTTCGGCAGTGGGCACGATCGACCTGCTGGCGGCGGGCTCGGTGAACGGGCTGCGCCCGACGGGGACCTCGACGCAGCTGGTGCCGGGGCAGACGGTGGTGAGCTGGGGAGCCTCGACGATCAATCTTTCGGACGCAAACCCGCTGGCCATCCCCTCCTACTACACGCCGTATGCGTATGCGACGCTGGCGGGCAAGGCGGGGACGGCGAACACGAGCGCGAACGGCTTCCTGTCGTTCATCGAAAACCTGTTCAACGAGACGGGCTCCACCTCCGGGGTGTCGTCTGTGCTGCAGAACAAGCAGTCGCTGCATGCGCCGGGGGTGCTGCATGCGAACGACCGCACGCCGGTGCATATTTATGCGAGCACGGGAGACATCACGGGAATCACCTTCTACTCGGCGAAGCAGGCGCAGATCATCGCCGGAAACGATGTGTCTGACATCTCCTTCTACATTCAGAACACGCGTGCGGACAGCACGTCGATCGTGGCCTCGGGGCGCGACATCATCGCCTACAATGAGAACACGCTGTCACGCATCCAGTCGCGGCTTGCGGGGAATTCGCTGATCATCGGGCAGTCGGCGCTGGCGGGAGACATCCAGATCAGCGGTCCGGGAAGCCTGGAGGTGCTGGCAGGGCGGAACCTGGACCTGGGCACGGGGGCGAACAAGACGGACGGCACGGGGGTGGGGATCACGAGCATCGGGAACGGGCGCAATCCCTACCTGCCGTTTGGCGGGGCGGACATCACGGTGGCCGCCGGGATGGGCGGTGCCGCGCTGGGGCTGGGTGGCTCGGGGATGGATTTCACGACATTCATGACGCAGTTTGTGAACTCGGCCGCGGGTACGCGCTACCTGGGTGAGCTGGCGGAGATGCTGGGGGTGACGACGGTGAACCTGAACGACCCTGCGCTGACGCCGGAGCAGCAGAAGCAGCTGGCGCTGGCGGTGTACTACCTGGTGCTGCGGGACGCGGGCCGCGACCACAACAATCCGGAGAGCCCGAATGCGGGAACGTACACGGACGGCTTTGCGGCGATCTCTGCGCTGTTCCCGACGACGACGACGGGCACGATCCACACGCAGGCGCGTGACATCCGCACGAAGAGCGGCGGGGACATCAACATCCTGACGCCGGGAGGCGGGCTGGAGATGGCCTCGACGACGATCGGCAGCACGCTGGCGCCGCCGGGGATCATCACGGAGTCGGGCGGGAACATCAACATTTTTGCCGACAAGGATGTGACGATCGGGATCGCGCGTATCTTCACGCTGCGTGGGGGTGATATTATGATCTGGTCTTCGCAGGGAGACATCGCGGCGGGCTCGTCTTCCAAGACGGTGCAGTCGGCGCCGCCGACGCGGGTGCTGATCGACCCGCAGAGTGCGAATGTGGCGACGGACCTCGCGGGTCTGGCGACGGGCGGGGGCATCGGGGTGCTGGCGTCGGTGGCGGGCGTGAAGCCTGGGAACGTGGACCTGATTGCGCCGGTGGGTGCGGTGGACGCGGGTGACGCGGGCATCCGTGCGACGGGAAACCTGAACATCGCGGCGACGATCGTGCTGAATGCGGCAAACATCTCGGTGGGCGGCACGAGCGCGGGTACGCCTGCGGCGCCTGCGGTGGCGGCCCCGAGCCTGGGCGGACTGGCGGCGGCGTCCAGCAGCGCGGCGGCGGCGACGTCTGCCACGAACAGCCAGGCTCCGTCGCAGAACAAGGAGGAGCAGGCGCTCTCGCAGGAGCAGCCGTCGGTGATCACGGTGCAGGTGATCGGCTACGGCGGCGGAGATGGAACGGATGAACGCAAACGCCGCAATGACCAGCCGGGTGAGTGAGTGATGTGCACAGCACTCCCCTGCCCTTTCCTTTTTTCAGACCATGGCCTTTCAATTTGACTCGAACTCGCAGCAGAAGATCCCTGAGATGCAGCCGCCGAGGGAGCGGATCGGGAAATTTTCACTGCTGACGATGGGGGCGTTCATGCTGCTGATCGTGTGCCTGGTGGGGTGGCACCCGGCGACGTCGGCGGTGCGCGCGATGCTGGCACGGAGGAATGTGAAGGAGGTGCTGGCGGCAACGGAGGCGAAGGACTGGGTGAGGGCGCACCAGGCGCTGATGCTGGCGCGCCAGCGTGCGCCTGAGGATGTGGAGGTGATCCTGGCGACGGTGGAGTTTCTGAAGGCGACGGGCTCTGACCCGGGAGGGCTGGCGCAGGCGCTGCAACGGCTGAAGCAGAAACGGCCGCTGACGGCGGAGGAGGAGCTGGTGCTGGGACGCGCGCTGATCAGCAGCGGGAAGACGAAGGATGCGCGTGAGGTTTACGAGAAGCTGCCGGCCAAGGAGAGCACGCAGCAGCCGGGGCTGGAGCTGCTGTCGAGCATCCTGACGGCCGAGGGGCACGGGAAGGAGGCGGCGGAGATCGCGCAGCGTGCGGCGGCACAGGGGACGGCGGGCGAAAAGACGCCGGAGGCGCACCTGCAGGCGGCGGTGGCGGACCTGGGCAGTCATTTTGCGGAGGTGCAGGGGCAGGCGCAGAAGCAGCTGTGGGAGCTGGCGGAGCTGGGCTCGAAGACGGGGATGGATGCGATCCTGCGGCTGAGTGTGGCGCCCGGGCTGACGGTGCCGGAGGCGGAGCGCCTGCTGGCGCTGGAGGAGAACCACCCGCAGCATGCGCTGGGGACGCGGCTGACGGTGGTGTCTGCACAGATGCGGCTGCAGCCGGAGCTGCGCGCGAAGCTGGCGGAGGCGGAGGTGCGGCGCTTCAAGGAGGACAAGAGCGGACGGCTGGAGGACATGGCCTTCTGGCTGATGCGGGAGAAATTTAACGAGGAGGTGCTGCGGCTGGTGCCGATGGAGATGGTGGCGCAGTCACGCGAGCTGTACCCCATCGTGGTGCAGACGCTGTCCCAGGCGGAGCGGTGGGAGGAGCTGCAGAAGCTGCTGAAAACGCCGAACCCGCCGGTGCCTGCGAGCCTGGTGGACCTGGCGATGGCGGAGGTGCTGAGCCACCTGAAGCCCGACCTGCGGGAGTGCCGGCAGCTGCTGCAGGGCACGGTGCTGAATGCGGCGCAGGCGGGGGATGTGGCGACGCTGCAGGCGGCGGGGGCGCTGGCGGAGCAGCTGAGCTTTGCGGATGTGTCCTGCCAGGCCTACCGCGCGGCGGGGATGAAGGCTGCGGAGAACAACGCGAGCGAGGCGGCGCTGCAAAACCTGCAGAAGGGTGCGGAGCTGGCGCTGCGCGCCAAGGACACGGAGATGCTGCTGGATGTGGCGCGGAGGCTGCACATCCTGAGCCCGAGCAGCGCGGTGTTTGCGGACCGCTTTGAGTACCTGCGGCTGGTGCTGGGGGTGGAGATGGAGCTGGTGGATGTGAAGGGGCTCATGAAGCAGCCGGAGGGAAGCCCGGCTGCGGGGGTGACGCTGGAGCGCATCCCGCCGGAGCTGCTGCTGGCGCTGGCGGCGTATCGCGCGGGAGATCGTGCAGAGATGGAGAAACACCTGGCCTCCCTGCCCCGTGCGGAGGGCCTCTCCCCTGGCCCGCGTGCGGTGGCTGCGGGACTGCTGACGCTGGTGGGGAAAGCGGACCGCGCGTTTCAACTGGCGGAGAAGATCCAGGGAGCGCTGCTGCTGGATGAGGAGAAGGCGTTTCTGATGCGGGCGCTGTGAGGGATGCGGGCGAGTGCAGGGAGTGGCTTGCGCCGGCCCGCCTGCAGTTACGTCAGCCTTTGAGCCTTAGCTCAAGCAGCTTGCGGTGTTTGGTAACGCGACCGCTGACGCGCTTCCGCCAGCAGCGGAAGCTGGAGGGCTTGAGTTCGCGGCGCATGAGGTCGATGACCTGGCTTTCCACCAAGCCGGTGCGCTCTCTGATTTCTTCAAAGCTGGTGCGGTCCTCCCAGGCGAGGCGCACGACGAAAGAGGTCAGCTCACTGCTGAGGCGGGTCTTCATGGACGAGTGACGAGGGTTTCGATCTGACGTTTGAGGTGCGTGGCATCAGCGATGCCATCGACATATCTTTGAGGGATCTTTGAAACGCCGACCGCAGCGCCGATGAGCGCACCGAGGACGGCGCCACGATGGCAGTTGTCACCGCCGACATTGGCATTGGCGATGACGCCACTTTCAAAGTCATCCGCATATTTCCATGCCAGATACAAGGATGCGGGGAAGGCCTCGGCAATGTAGCAGGCGGGACTGAGGTGCCTGCCGATCACGACTTCGTCGGGGCATTGGGACCATTCCCGCGCTTTGCGCCGAGAGAACCAGTCATTGCCATGGGCGAGGATGGCCTCACGCAGTGGCGCGCCCTTGAGCAGGTCACAGACAATCCTGACCATGGCGTCTGCTGCGGCCAGCACTTCAGGGGAGCGGTGGGTGAGACTGATGTGCTCGCGGACGGCTGCGCGTGTGGCGCTGAGGTCGCCGCGAAAACTGACGCATAGCACAGCGACATGGGCCAGCCCGCCGATGTGGATGTCTGTGCCGGCGCATTTTCGCGGTGCGGTGCCGCGCGCATAGGCGGTGAAGAATTTACGATGACACTCCTCGATGTAGGTGTCCCGATGCCTCCCCGGCGTGAGCATGAAGCCGATGTAACGTGTGAGGTAGTCGTCCGCATCGTAGGAGCCGCAGGCGATGAGGGAGTCCAGCAAGACTTTGGCGAGCTGGAGGTTGAGCGTGTTTTCGCCTTTGCGCAGGAATTGGTGATAGTGAATGCCGCGCTGCCCCCAGTAACGTGCCTGATCATGCAGGATCTCGCCACGGGCATTGAGCGCGGTGTATTCAGAGCGCCAGAGAATGCTGCCGGGATGCGGAGACTTCGGCGCCGCATAGTCACGGACGATGCCGTAGTCCTGCCGCAGCGCTGAGCGGTCGTAGTACCAATGCACGGGCATGGCGAGGGCATCCCCGATGAAGCCGCCCATGGCGAGGCCGGTGAGTGAGTCCGGAGACATCTCCATAAGATCAGTGTGGGAGCGCCGGGGTGGGCCGGGCTGCCTTGTCAGTCCAGCGGTCGAGTTTTAAATCGTGGGCGCGCAGGCCGCGATTGATCTCCAGGCCGCGAAGATTCCAGTGATGGGCATGCAGCTTGAAAGGGCAGCGGATGCGCTCGTCAAAGTCGGTCGGCCAAAGGACGCCGTCGATTTTTTTGAACTGACGGAAGGTCACGTCCACCTCGGCTCCACGGGTGCTGTCGAGGCCGTTGAGTGTGAGGCGCACGCGGCGCAGCACTTTGCTGCCGCGGTCGATATGGAGGATGCAGCGGTCCTCTTCTGCCATGCCCAAACCTGGGCGCAGGATGGCGAGCACTTCATCACACAGGGCCTCATCCACGAGGGATTCGCCATTCATGGCGAAGACGGTGCCGCTTTGCTGGAAGTAGAATGGCCCGAGCAGAAAGAGAGTGTAGGCATCCGCCACGAGCGCGGCGGCCTGATTGGCCCCGGCTTCCCGGGACAGGGTGCCGTTGTAGGCGATGGCGATCTGACCGGGGGAGCGCAGCACTTTTTTCACGCCTCCGGGGCCGGTGTGCGTTTGCGCGATGATTCGGGGCGAGAGGATGATGCGCTCCTGGGAGACTCCACGAAATTTCGAGTCCACCAGAACAGGCTGAAAGCGTGGGCCGATGGACGCCCACCTGCCTTCATAGCTGACGCTGAGATCCCTGATGCGATCAAACGCTGCGCGTCCATGAGCCTTCTGTGAGGCGGTGACGAGTGCCAGCGCCTGGGGCTCTGAGGTGGTGATGGGACGGGTGCAGATCTGCCTGGAAGCGCAGGAACTGAGCAGGCCGATCAGCAAGATGAGCATCCAGGGAGTTTGTTTCATGAGGCAAAGGGTGGCGGGCGGAAATCGCCAGAGCCTTTACGGACGGCGGAAGTCGTGGGGACCAAGTTTCTCACGCCTTGTCAAACTTCAGGCGGTGCGGGTGTGGCGCAGCCGGCCATGGTCACTGAGGCAAAAGCTGTGCGGCGCGACGGCCCGGATCTCAGGGATGAGGCAGGTGGGCCAGCAGGGTCTCGGCAGCGGCAAATCCGGAGAGAGCCGCGCCTTCGACTCGCGGCCCTGCAAAGGCGTCTCCGGCGATGACGAGGGGTGGAGATGCCTGCAAGAGGGCGCAGGGATGAGCATCGACCTGGAGGGGCTTGCTGTAGCGCCAGCCGTGGACCTGGTAGCTGACCACTTCGGCACCCAGCCAGGGGCGTGCAGCCTCAAGCAGCATGCGCCCGCTTTCCATGCGATCTTCATCCCAGTGCGCGAGGCTGAACTCATGGGTGGCATGAATCGTGACCGCAGGCTCTGCGGAGATGCCTTTGAGCTGATTGTCGGCAATCCATGAGACGGGGCCGCTGGCCGGCGCAAATCCGCCTGGAGGGGGAATCAAAGAGGGCTCTTTGAGCACGGCCATGACGGCCAGGCAGCGCTCGTATTGAATGGATTCGAGCCGCGTCCGCATCGCTGGATCGAGCTCGATTTCACCGGTGGCCAGCAGGGCGAGCGATTGGGGCACCGGTGGTGTGAGCAGCACGGCCGCCGCGGAGTAACAATCTCCGGTGCTCGTCTCGACCGAATAGCGATCTGCGGCAGGTCTGAGGGCCACGACCTGCTTTTCCATTCGTGCTTCCAGGCCCTGGGCCAGATACTTGGCGAAGGCGGTCATGGCTGGCCGCCCCCGCCAGCGCGTGTGGCCGTCTGCCGCAGCGGAGAAGCCCCGGCACCATTCCTGCATGATGCCAGCCTGCGCGCCTTGTTTGAGGATCTCTTCAAAACGGGCATCACGGGTGGTGATGAACTGCGCCCCGTGATCGAAGGTGGCGGCACCGATGCGACGACTGGCAAGCCTGCCGCCCAGACCACGTCCTTTATCCAGCAAAAGCACGCTGCGACCACCCCGCTGGATCTCACGCGCCGCGATGAGGCCGGAGACACCGGTGCCAATGATCAGCACATCCACGGGAGGTTCATGAGTCGGCATGGTGTTTTTCAAAAGAGGGGAGCTGGGGTGTGTCTTTGCTGGTGGGAGCTACTTTTACGCTTGAGGGCTGCGAACGGTTCATGGCATGAGCGTTTCATGCCTCGTGAATTGATTGACTGCGGAGTTTTGGGGAGAGGATGAGATGCGGAGAATGTGTGGCACTCAGTGCTCAGTGGACTGCGGAGGGGTGGAGTGGCGGAGTGGCGGAGTGGTGGATGCATGCGCGGGTGCGCTGGACGGTGCGAGAGCGTGAGGGATCGGGACGATCCCTCTCCGCCGGAGGGCTGGCGTGTGCGGAGCTCTGGCGGAGTGGGACCCTCTTGGTCCCAACACACTCCGCAAAGTCTGCGGCATGGCGTAACGGATGGGGGGGAGCCAGACCTGGCGCGGGGGCTGTGGGGGGCTATGGGGGGCTATGGGGGGCTATGGGGGGCTATGGGGGGCTGTGGGGGGTGATGTGGAATGCGGGGAGCGCTGGGTGTGGCGGGGGCGTGAGGGATCGGGACGATCCCTCTCCGCCGGAGGGCGGAGGCTCTGGCGGAGTGGGACCCTCTTGGTCCCACCACACTCCGCAAAGTCTGCGGCATGGCGTAACGGATGGGGGGAGCCAGACCTGGCGCGGGGGCTGTGGGGGGTGATGTGGAATGCGGGGAGCGCTGGGTGTGGCGAGAGCGTGAGGGATCGGGACGATCCCTCTCCGCCGGAGGGCTGGCGGAGTGGTGGATTCGGAGGCTCGTGGCATGACATTTGAGGTGCAGGCCTATGATAGGTGGCCATACTAGCGGTTTACCGACCTATTTCCTAACCACCTTTCATGACCTCTGTCTCTGCCGCCCAATGGCAGGAGCTGCGCGAGCGCTTCCTGCTGCGTTACCCTGATTTCATTGATTTCTCACAGCCGGGCCGGTTTGCGGAAAATGAGCTGAACTACAAGCGGGGCATTTTGCAGCGGTTTGAGGAGAGCGGGCTGCGGCAGCGCATCCCGGAGATGGTGGCGGAGGGAAAAGGCCAGGAGGTGATCAAGGCGCTGGTGAGGGTGAAGTTTGAAAACCTGATCACGGCGTTTCATTTCTGGTCGATCCAATTTGGCAGGACGGATGAGCAGGCCTGCACGGTGCTGCGGGGGCTGCTGGAGACGGTGGCTGTGCCCTACACGGGGCCTGAAACACTGCGCCCGCTGCTGGATGCGACCGAGGCGGCGGGGACCAAGGCGGACTGGGATGTGCTGAAAATCCTGTGGCTTTTCCGCCCGCAGGACTACTTCCCGGTGGGGATCTCGAAGATGCGGGCCTTTGCGTGGAAGCTGGATGTGCCGCTGGCGGGCAAGAAGCGGCTTTCAATGGAGCACTACCCGCCGCTGCGGGACTTTGTGCTGGGCTTTGGCCCTTTCATGGAAGCGTGGAAGCCGCAGGACCCGACGGACATCCAGAGCGTGGTGTGGGACATGGCCTACCATGAGCTGGGACAAGATGGCGGGAATGATGATGACGACGACCAGGAAGAGGAGCCTGCCGCAGTGTCTGTGGTGAAGGAGGCTGCGGTGGAGCAGCACGCGACGCCGAAGGGGCGCATGTGGGTGATCGCGGCAGGGAGGCAGGCGCAGTTTTGGGATGAGTGGCGCAAGGAGGGCTACATGGCGCTGGGATGGCAGATCGGGGATGTGAGCGTGATGAAGTCGAAGCAGGCGATCCTGGAGGCGCTGCTGGAGACGGAGGATGGCGGAGGCCAGAATGATGTGAGCACGATCCACCAGTTTGCGCGCGAGATTCAGCCGGGGGACCGGGTGTTTGTGAAGCAGGGGCGCAGCCGTCTGGTGGGCTGGGGGATCGTGGAGTCAGCCTATCGCTACGAGGCAGATGCGGACTACCCGCACCGCCGCTCGGTCAAGTGGGTGTCTCACGAGGTGCGTGCGCTGCCACCGCCCGCTCTGGCGATGAAGACGCTCTCGCCGATCCCACGCCATCATGCGCACTATCAGACGATCCGGCGGCTGTACCAGATCGATGCGGCAGACCCGGGGCCGCAAGTGGCGGCGAAGGCAGCGCCGTACACGCGGGAGGAGGCGCTGAGGGATCTTTTCATGCCAGGGGCGGAGATGGACCAGATCCTGGCGCAGCTGAAGCGGCGCAAGAATGTGGTGCTGCAGGGGCCGCCGGGTGTGGGGAAGACCTTTGTGGCGAAACGGCTGGCATTCCTGATGATGGGTGAGCGCGCAGCGGAGAGGGTGAAGATGGTGCAGTTTCACCAAAGCTACAGCTACGAGGACTTCATCCAGGGCTTCCGGCCATGCGCGGACGGGGGCTTCAGGCTGCACTTCGGGCACTTTTATGAGTTTTGCAAAACGGCGGAGGCGGACGCGGGGAACGATTACTTTTTCATCATTGATGAGATCAACCGGGGCAACCTTTCGAAGATCTTCGGCGAGCTGATGATGCTGCTGGAGCATGACAAGCGGGGGCCGGAGTTTTCGGTGGGGCTGGCGTACTCCAACGGTGAGGCGGAGGAGGCGGAGGAGTTTTCCGTGCCGGCGAATGTGCATGTGATCGGAACAATGAACACGGCGGACAAGTCGCTGGCGCTGGTGGACTTTGCGATGCGGAGGCGTTTTGCGTTTGTGAGCCTGCGCCCGCAGTTTGGGGAGGCGTATCAACGCTGGATGACGGAGGTGCGCGGAGCGCCTGCGGCCTTTGTGACGAGGCTGGTCAGCCGTGTGAAGAGCCTGAACGAGGAGATCGCGGCGGACAGACAGCTGGGGCCGGGGTGCTGCCTGGGCCACAGCTTTTTCACGCCGGGGCATGCGGTGCGACCGGAGGAGTGGCAGGCGTGGCTGGGAGATGTGGTGCGCGGGGAGGTGGAGCCGCTGCTGCTGGAGTACTGGCCTGAGGATGCGAGCCATGCGGAGCTGGCGGCTGCGGCGCTGCTGGCGTGAACCTGAACCACCTTCCCTCCCCTCTCTGCGCGATGTCACGCATACCGGTGCAAAACCTCTACTACCTGCTGTCCTATGCGTGGGACCTGCTGAGCGAGAGCGCGCCGGCGGAGGTGGCGATGGATGATACGCGCTCTGCGCCGGAGATGCTGGCGCTGCTGCTGGCGGGGGGCGTGGAGGCGCTGGGGAGGCGCGGGCTGTACCGTGACTACCAGGGCCGTGTGGAGGAGACCTCGCGGCTGCGGGGGAAGATCGACTTCATGACGAGTGTGCGGCGGCTGACGCACCTGGAGGCGCGGCTGGTGTGTGACTTTGACGAGCTGGGCACGGACAACCTGGTGAACGGCATCCTGCGTGCGACGCTGGACCGGCTGCTGGCCTCGGAGTCGATCTCGCGGGAGATCAGGATGCGGCTGAAGGAGGCGGCGGGAGTGCTGAGGGACGTGCCTGCGGCGCATCTGAGGCGGGGGTGCTTTCAAAGGGCGAAGGTGACGCGGCACCACCGTGCCTACCGCATGGCGCTTTCGGTGTGCGAGATGCTGTATGAGCTGGCGCAGCCGGATGCGAGCGGGAGGGCCTACCATTTTGCAGACCCCTGGGCGGACAAGGGGATGCCGCGGGTGTTTGAGACGTTTGTGCGAAACTTCCTGAGCAGACACCTGCCCGGGGCTGCGGTGGGTGCGCGGCGCCTGAGCTGGGATGCAAGGGGCGACACGGAGGAGGCGCAGGCGCTGCTGCCGGGGATGGTGACGGATGTGACGATCGAGTGGGGTGACGAGCGCTGCGTGGTGCTGGACTGCAAGTTTTACGAGAACAGCTTTACGGAGCGCTTTGACCAGATGCGGCTGAAGTCTGAAAACCTGTACCAGATGGCGGCCTACCTGCACCACCACCCGCTGCGGGCGAAGGGCGGGACGATGCATGGGGTGCTGCTGTACCCGACGGTGGAGGCGGACTTTCTGCACGAGTATGACTTCATGGGGCACCGGCTGATGATCGCGAGCGTGGACCTGGGGCAGCGCTGGCAGGGCATCCATGAGCGGCTGCTGGAGATCGTGAGGAGATCCGGTTTAAAAGCAGGCGGATCAACCCATGGAGCCTTTCAGCAACAGCTGTCATAAACAGACCGCGGCCATGAAACAAATCGATCTTCAGCAGGCATCAACGGTGGTCCGATTGTCGGACGAGTTTCTGCTGGCTCTCATCTCCTATGAATGCCTCGACACTGAGGAAGATCGGCGTCGAAACCTTTTCAAGGTCGATGAAACTGGGATGGTACTCTGGCAGGTCGGAGACTACGTCGCGACACCATCACTTTCCACTTTCACCAATGTGGAGCTGCGGAATCAGGAGGTTTGGGCCTTTAATTTCGACGGCGGCCTGTACCGAATTGATCAGGGCAGCGGCGCAGTCCTGGCTTCGAATTTCGTCAAATGAGCGTTGTCATTCCACCAACATGCAGTGGTGAATGGCCTGGTTTGATTTTGATTCCTGAGGCGGGCTGGTTTCTCGCGGGGGTGGGTGTTTGCGGAGCGGGAGAACGAGGACGATTTTAGCCGGGGAGTGGCACGCGGATGGTGAAGGTGGTGGCGTGGCCGGGGTGGCTTTCGAGGTCGATGGTGCCGCCGTGGAGCTCGACGGCGCGCTTGACGATGGAGAGGCCGAGGCCGGTGCCTTTGGAGTCCTGGCTGGTGCGGTAGAAACGCCTGAAGGCGTAGGGCAGGTCTTCGGGACGGATGCCGACGCCGTCGTCTGTGACGGTGATGAGGCACTCGTGCTGGGTCCAGCGACCGGCGATGGCGATGCGGAGGCCGGTGCGGGGATTCTCCTTGAGGGCGTTTTCGATGAGATTGGAAAAAATCTGGTCCCAGTAGAAGCGGTCGCCGCTGAGGAGGCCGCCGTCCGGGGGGAAGTCGAGGGTGATGTGGGGCTGGCGGACTTCGATGAGGGGGGTGAGGTGCTCGATGGCGTCGTGCACGCAGCCACGGAGGAGGAAGGTCTCGGTCTTGAGAGGCTCTTCGAGCCCTTCGAGCCGGGCGAGGGTGAGCATGTCGTCGATGATGCGCATCATGCGACGGGAGTGCTTTTCCATGACATCGAGACAGCGGCCGAGGGAGGCGGTGTTTTTGATCATGCCGCTTTTCAGCGTCTCGATGTAGCCGTGGATGAGGGAGAGCGGGGTGCGGAGCTCGTGACCGGCGCTGGTGACGAAGTCCTGGCGTGTCTGGGCGATGGTGTCGTGCTCGGTGCGGTCTTCGGCCATGACCCACACTCCGGTGCGGGGGCCCTCACTCCAGGGGGAGGCGATGAGGTGGTAGTGGCGCTCGTGGCTCCACTCGGCGGCGTAGCTGTGGGGGAGCGGGAGGCGGAGCTCGCCCTCGACGCGGGTGCGGCGTGCGCGTGCGTCTGAGATGATGCGGCTGACGGCCTCGAGGGCGGGTGCGGTGCCGAGGGGGCGGCCCTCCTCCAGGGGATGGGGGAGGAGCATGACGCTGATGGCGAGATTGGCAAAGAGGATGAGGCCGGCCTCGTCGAGGACGAGGATGCCCTGGGGGGCTTCATTGAGGAGGGCACCGAAGAGGCGGCAGTCGTCCTGCATGCACATGGGGGCTGCGGGAGGCGGCGCGGGCGCGGGTGCGGGTGCGGGTGCGGCGGCGAGGGGCGCGGGCTTTGCCTGGAGGGTCATGCGTCTGCCAGCTCCTGCACTATGCTCTGAAACATGTAGCCCTGGCGGCGGTGGGTGCCGATGTGGCGGCCGTGGTCTCCGAGCTTGTCGCGGAGGCGCTTGATGTGGGTGTCGAGGGTGCGGGAGTGGGTGTCGTCTGCGTAGCCCCACACAGCGCTGAGGAGCTCGCTGCGGGAGTGGATGACGTCCGGATTGGCCATGAGGGTGGTGATGAGCTTGAGCTCGGTGATGGTGAGCTCGACGAGCTTTCCGCTGATGGAGAGGGACATGTTTTTGCGGTCGAGGAGGAACTCGCCGATGCGCTGCTCTGCGAGCATGACGACCTTTTGCGAACGGCGGAGGACGGCGCCGATGCGGAGCATGAGCTCGCGGGGGCTGAAGGGCTTGGTGAGGTAGTCGTCTGCGCCGCTTTCGAGCCCGGCGATGCGGTCATTCGTCTGCGCCCGTGCGGTGAGCATGATGACGGGGATGTGGCGCGTGCGGGTGTCTGCACGGAGGCGGCGGTGGACCTGGACGCCGTCGATGCCGGGGAGCATGATGTCGAGGACGATGAGGTCTGGCGCGGTCTTGACGGCCATGGGGAGGACGGCGAGGCCGTTGCCTACGGAGACGACTTCGTGGCCTTCGCGCTGGAGGTGGAGGCTCACGAGTTCGACAATATCCTTCTCATCATCGACTACCAGGATTCTGCTCATGTTCGGGTGACGAGACTGTGACGGCAGGAATGGAGTGCTGCCAAAGACAAGGATGTTACGATCTCGTCGCAGAGTGTGGCGGTGGTGAAGGGTGACGGATTTGTTGCGGAGGGAGGTGAAGGAAAGCGGGGTGTGCTGGCGGGGGATAAAGAGGGCGGCTTTTCAACGAAGGCGTGCCACTTATTCATGGGTAGCTTCTGACACTACATGACACGAGGCCTGTGGTGGTGGGACGGATGCGATGGCGACGCCAGAGGTGTGCGCGATGAGCCCCTGGGGCTGGGCGCAGGCGGTCACATCACGTGGTGGTCACATAATTGTGACGCGTTCGTGTTTGAGGAGCGGCTGAGGGCTCTCAATGATGAAGACATGTTCAAGCCGAGACATGATGAACTTCACTGCTTCCTGCAATGGCGCCGGCAGACGCGCTTCATCCGCCATCATGGCGGGCCGATCATGGCTGTGACGCTGTTCTTCACGTGCCTGTGGTTTGTGTGGCGTGCGTGTGAGAGCCGCAGGCAGACGGAGGACCTGCCGCAGGTGGAGACGCTGCGCATGCATGAGCTGGACCGCAAGCTGCAGGTGGCACAGATGCCGCGGCTGTGAGGCGCACGGGGTGGCGCACCCGTGACGAAAACGTTTGAGTTGCGGTCTTTCACGCGGGGCGCGGCGGCACGATGTCTGGTGACAAGGCCGTGACTATTCACAGGTGCCCGCTGTCCGGGTGCCGTGGCTGGCACGGCTGACACATCCCGACTCCACAAGATGAAAACGAAACTTCGCATCAAGACGCTGTTCATGTCCGACGTGCACCTGGGCATGGCGGACTCCAAGGCCGTGCAGGCGGCGCATCTGATCCGGCACTGCAAGTGCGAGAAGCTGGTGCTCAACGGCGACATCATCGATGTGTGGGCGCTGAAGAGCTCGGGGCGCTGGACGCAGGAGCACACGCACTTTGTGCGCACGGTGCTCAAAAAGATGGAGAAGGAGAACACGGAGGTGATCTACCTGCGCGGGAACCATGATGACATCCTGGAGAAGTTTCTGCCGTTCAAGCTGGCGGGCCTTTCGCTGGTGGACGAGCACATCCATGAGTCGCCGCACGGGCGCTACCTGGTGGTGCACGGGGATGGCTTTGACCATGTGACGACGAACCACGTGTGGCTGGCAAAGGTGGGTGCGGTGGGCTATGAGCTGCTGCTGCGCGTGAACCGGCTGTACAATGCGTGGCTGCGCTGGCGCAACCAGGAGGCCTTTTCCCTGAGCCGGTGGGTGAAGATGAAGGTGAAGAATGTGGTGAGCTTTGTGGGCCGCTACGAGGAGCAGTTGCAGAAGCTGGCGCGCTGGAAGGGCTGCAGCGGGATCATCTGCGGGCACATCCACACGCCAGCGGACAAGATGATCGAGGACGTGCACTACCTGAACTCGGGAGACTGGGTGGAGAGCATGACGGTGGTGGTGGAGCATCTGGACCGCACGTTTGAGGTGCTGAGTTATCATGACTTCTGCCGCCTGACGGGCCGCAAGCCCAAGGGGGGAGACCCGAGCATGGATGTGAGCGACATCAGCAACCGCGCGCCGGGACTGCCTGCGCCAGTGAGCTATGAGGAGACGGAGGATGCTGAAGAGGAAGCCGAGGAGATGGCGGGGGTGTAGCCTGGTGGCAGTGCCGCCTTATCTTATCCAATCTGCTTTGATCTGGTCTTATCTGGTTTGATCTACCCTGCCCTGCGCGGGGCTGCGGCTATGCGTGAGTGCCATTCACGGCTGGCATCATTTTTGAAAGAGATCAGGCGTGTGAAGTGAGCGCCATGTTCAGCCCCGGGAGGGTGCTGCGGGTCTTCAGTCTTCGGTGATGATGGGGATGTCCTTGGAGTCGCGGGCGGATTTGGCCTCGTCGAGTTTTCCGTCCTTGATGAGGCGTGTGATGATCTGCTCGGCCTTCTGATTATAGTCCTCCATGACCGGGAGGGAGGCTTTGGCGCGGGCGGCCTGGAGGCTCATGAGGGCGCTCTCGTAGGTGGAGCGCAGGGAGGCGAGCGAGGGAGCCTGGGCGGGCACGGTCTGTCGGGAGGGACGGCCGGTCTTCACGACGGTGTCCTTCTCACTGCGGAGGGCGAGCGCTTCGTCGAGCTGGCCCTGGGACTGGGCGGTTTTGAGAGCTTTGTCGATGGCGGCGAGGTACCTGTCATTGAGCGCGGCGACGCTCTGCTCGTAGGTTTTCCAGATCTGGGCGCGGAGGGCGCGCTCTGTGGCCGAGCGGAGGATTTTGAGCTCTCCGGTGGAGGTGTCCGCGACCTTGGCGGGGAGGGCGGCTGCAGGGGCGGTGTCCTTGTCACTGAGGCGGCCTGTTTTCAGCCACCAGCTGTCTGGAAAGCGGCTGGCCTTGGAGGGCTCGCTCTCGAAGATCTTGACGCCTGCGTAGCGGACGATGGTGACGGAGTCCTCGACGTGGGAGGCCTTGTCTCCGGTGATGCCTTCGATCTGTTTGTTGGTCTCAGAAAAGCTGATGTAAACCTCCTCGGCGCCTTTGCGGGCGATGACGAAGTCCTGGCGGCATCTGAGGACGTACCAGGCCTTGTCATGGGTGCGGAAGAGCATGCGGACTTCGGCGCTGAGCTTTCCGGCCACGCTGGCCTGGGGCCCGGTGTTGACGACGGGCAGCCTGGCTTTGATGAAGGTGGCGGTGCGGGTGTCCTGCGGAGCGGCGTCTGCGGCTCTGAAGCGCAGCCCTTTGACGATGGCCTGATCATCTGCGGAGAGGGTGCTGACATCGGCCTCCTGCTGCTGGGCGTGCACAGGGATGTGAAGCAGCGCCGCAGCGAGGAAGAGGCGGAGTGTGCTCACGATGGAACGACTGAGGCGGGACATGCATCGTATTCACCTGAAAAGGCGGAGGAATGCAAGGCTTACTTAACAGGACTGCTGATGGTGGCAGGCCATGCGGTGAGGCTGCGCCCGTGTCCTGACACTGCATCTGCGAGGAGCGTGGAATGTGGGGTGAGGCTTTGTCTAAGGCATGAATGGCACTCAGTTAAGGTCATGGATTTGTGGGATGGGGAAGGCTGGCCACTTCAGCAAGCCGTGCTTTTGGAACCGAAGCGCAGCGGAGGTAGACAGCCGCAGGCTGCCCGAAGGGTGAGCGTAGCGAATCAATGCGGTCGCGCAGATGCACGGCGCAGGCCTGCATCGGAGCTACCGCTTTCTAGGGGGGCACGGCGGGCGTGGGGCTGGGGCTGGCGAGGGTGTCACCGGCTGCCGCTTTCGGGTGTGTGCTGGTAGGCGGAGTCACCGAGCACGGCCAAAGCGGTAGCTGCGGTCGTTCCTCCCTTCGCGACCGCAGTCCATATTATGGGAGGCTGCGAATGCGGAGCCAAAACACTGCCAGCCAGACCTGCAAAATGAACGACGGCCCGCCTTAACTGAGTGCCATTCATGCCGGGCATTTGATTACCCCAGCGTCTTCTCCATCGCGGCCTGAGGCTACCAAGCAGGTTTGACCACAATATCTCCGGCTCCTTCGACGCTCATGATATAGATCGCCCCGTGGGCGCGAATGTGCACCTTGAGCACTCCTCCATTGGCGAGGGGATAAAAAGCGGCGGCCTTGTTGTCCACCTGCTCCCAGGGCTGACCGTTTCCCAGTTTGAAGATACGGCCTTGCTTGAAGCCTGTGAAAGTCCTGCCGGAAATCCAGTTGTCCAAGGGGACATGCACGGGCCCCTGAAATGCAGGAGCTGCGACTTTGGGCTTCACCTCGGGGTGACGCGCTTGACGCACCTGGTTCAGCCAAGCCGAAAGCGACTGCACTTCAGAGGCAGACAGATTATTCGCGCTGTTGATCCATCTTGGAATAATGGCCGAGGGGCGTTCGACATAATCTTTTAACACCAGCTGCTCACTCTCATTGAGCTTGTCGACGCCTGTCACCTGCCGCTCGCGATTTGTCATCATGGCCGCGAGCGGTCCAGCGGGCGCCCGCCTGCCGACGCCAGCCGCAGCGGGGTTGGTGGGGTCTATGATGCTGACGAGGAATTCAATGCTACGGCCCTGGGAATGGGTGAACTGGATGCGCTGAGTGTCGAGGGCCTCGATTTTCACACGAGTGTAAACTCTGCCGGCCTGTGTGCGGAGCTCTGCCAGCCGCATGCCTGGACTGAGCTGGTAGGCCCAGGCAGGGGCCAGCACCTCCACCACCTGTGCTCTGGCAGGAGAAAGGGCGAGTGCAATGCCTGCGAGCAAACCAGTAAAAAACTTCATGCGACACCTTGAATTCGCCACCCCCATTGGTCAACCCGACTAGCATAAAGAACCTTCTTTCGTGGAACAGGCTGTCAGATGGACACGGCCACATCTCCTCCCATGAGGATGGTTTTGCGGCTGGTGGGTTGCTCGTGCGGGCATGCCCGCTCGCGGTTGATGGAGACAGGGCGCTGGGTGCATGTGGCGGTTTGCCATTCCATGGATAAGTGATACGCCTATGAATGCTTTGAGCAGCCTGTGAGGGGTGGGGCTGAGGGGGTATATGGCTTGTGGGGTCCGCAGGGGATAGGGCCTCCTTTGCTTTACATTGGTGCGTCGGGGCATAGAATCATGCCACCCCTTATGAGTTATAGAGACCACTCCACCGTGTTCAGTCCGTTTCACTCCACTGAGAGCTGCAAGGCCAGGGGGCTGCGACCTGGGAGGTGGGCGGCTCTGATGTGCGCGGGACTGCTGGCGCTGACGCTGAGCAGCTGCGACCACAAAGATGAGCACGCCAAGGATGGGCACCACGCAGAGGAGGCGGAGGAGGAAGAATCCCAGCTGGTGCTGACGAAGCCGATCCGCCGGGACACGGTGATCACGCGTGATTATGTGTGCCAGATCCGCTCATGCCGGAACATTGAGATCCGTGCACTGGAGCGCGGCTACCTGGAGGTGGTGAATGTGAAGGAGGGCCAGTTTCTGAAGGAGGGTGACCTGATGTTTTCCATCCTGC
Source organism: Prosthecobacter fluviatilis (assembly GCF_042655725.1). Taxonomy (GTDB): domain Bacteria; phylum Verrucomicrobiota; class Verrucomicrobiia; order Verrucomicrobiales; family Verrucomicrobiaceae; genus Prosthecobacter; species Prosthecobacter fluviatilis. The sequence continues at coordinate 8,812 of NZ_JBHSMQ010000007.1, read as the reverse complement.
CGCGGGTGTACAACGCGGTGGTGAAGCGTGCGGAGGCGGAGGCGCAGGTGGCGCGGGTGGAGTATGAGAACACGAAGCGCCTGCTGGCCTCGAACGTGGTGTCTGACAAGGAGCTGACGATGGCGAAGGCCAAGCTGGACCAGAAGCTGGCGGAGGTGAACCTTTCGCAGACGCACCTGGGCTTTACGACGATCAAGGCGCCGTTTTCCGGGCTGATGGACCGGCTGCGGCTGCGGAACGGGAGCCTGGTGGAGGTGGGGGATCTGCTGACGACGCTGTCTGACAACAGCGAGATGTGGATCTACTTCAACGTGCCTGAGGCGGACTACCTGGAGTATGCCTCGCACAAGCAGTCGGAGGAGAGCAAGCAGGTGAGCCTGGTGATGGCGAACGGCAAGCTGTTTGACCAGAAGGGACGTGTGAACGTGATCGAGGGCGAGTTTAACAACAAGACGGGGACGATCCCCTTCCGTGCGGATTTCCCGAATCCCAAGGGGCTGCTGAGGCACGGGGAGACGGGCAACATCCGCATGCAGCGGACGGTGAAGAATGCGCTGCTGGTGCCGCAGAAGTCCACCTTTGAGCTGGGGGGCGACCACTACATCTACAGCGTGAGCAAGGATGATGTGATCAAGCAGGCGAAGATCGAGGTGGCCGAAGAGCTGGAGGATCTGTACGTGGTGAGCTCCGGACTGGCTGAAGAGGACCGGATCATTTTTGAAGGCCAGCGCCAGGTGCATGATGGCGAGAAGGCCGAGGACTACCGATACGAAGAGCCGAAGGAGGCGTATGCCCACCTGAAGCTCCAGGCGCAGTAAATTCCAACCTCCATGTTTTCGAAGATCTTACAGCGGCCTGCCCTGGCCATTGTAATCTCGTTGATCATTGTGTTTTTGGGCGGGCTCTCGATCGTGAGGCTGCCCATCTCACAGTTTCCCAACGTGGCGCCGGTGGTGGTGATGGTGAACATCACCTACCCCGGGGCGAGTGCGAAGGTGCTGGAGGAGAGCGTGCTGGTGCTGCTGGACCAGGCGATCAACGGGGTGCAGGACATGAAGTACATGATGTCTGACGCGACGAGCGCGGGCGAGGCCACGATCCAGGTGGTGTTTCACCTGGGGACGGACCCGAATGATGCGACGGTGAACGTGCTGAACCGGGTGAACCAGGTGAGGAACCAGCTGCCGCCGCTGGTGCAGCGGGAGGGGATCATCGTGAACAACGTGAGCCCGAACATGCTGATGTACGTGAACCTGTACAGCACGGACAAGAACGCGGACATGCAGTTTCTTTTCAACTACGCGTTTGTGCAGCTGCAGCCGGAGCTGGCGCGCATCCGGGGGGTGGGGCAGGTGCGCATCCTGGGCACACGAAACTATGCGATGCGTATCTGGCTGAAGCCGGACCGGATGCGGGCGTACAATGTGTCCACGGACGCTGTGATGAAGGCGCTGGAGGAGCAGAGCGTGATCGGGACGCCGGGGAGGCTGGGGCGGGCGGATGCGCAGCGCTCCCAGGCGCTGGAGTATGTGCTGACGTACAAGGGGCGCTACAACACGCAGGAGCAGTATGAGAAGGTGATCCTGCGAGCGACGGAAAACGGGGAGATCCTGAGGCTGAAGGATGTGGCGCGGGTGGAGCTGGGGAGCGAGTTTTATGACCTGTATTCGGATTTGGACGGGCACCCTTCGGCGGCGATCGTGATCAAGCAGAGCTACAACAGCAACGCGCATGAGGTGATCGGGCAGCTGAAGGACCGTCTGGAACTGATGAAACGCAAGAGCTTCCCGGCGGGGATGGACTACGAGATCAGCTATGATGTGTCGAAGTTTCTGGATGCGTCGATCGAGAAGGTGCTGCACACGCTGCTGGAGGCCTTCATCCTGGTGTCGCTGGTGGTGTTTGTGTTTCTGGGGGATTTGCGGAGCACGCTGATCCCGACGCTGGCGGTGCCGGTGTCGCTGATCGGGGCGTTTTTCCTGATGCAGATGTGCGGGGTGAGCATCAACCTGATCACGCTGTTTGCGCTGGTGCTGGCGATCGGGATCGTGGTGGACGACCCGATCGTGGTGGTGGAGGCGGTGCATGCGAAGATGCACGGGACGAAGCACACGCCGTATGAGGCGGTGCAGAAGGTGATGGTGGAGATCGCGGGGGCGGTGATCGCGATCACGCTGGTGATGACGGCGGTGTTTGTGCCGGTGACGTTCATGTCCGGGCCGGTGGGGGTGTTTTACCGGGAATTTTCCATCACGATGGCGTCTGCGATCATCCTCTCCGGGATCATGGCGCTGACGCTGACGCCGGTGCTGTGCGCGATGATTTTGCGGAGGCCGGAGGTGCAGCACCAGCACAAGCACCGGAGGAGGGGGCCGGTGGAGTGGGTGCTGGAGCACTTTAACAGCGCCTTTGAAAAGCTGACGCGGGTGTATGTGGGACTGCTGAAGAAGATCGTGCACCGCCAGGGCATGACGCTGGGCATTCTGGTGCTGGCGGGCGGGGCCATCTATGTGGTGAACCAGTCACTGTCTCCGGGATTCATCCCGGCTGAGGACCAGGGGATGATCTACGCCATTTTGCAGACGCCGCCGGGGAGCACGCTGGAGCGGACGTTTGCGAAGTCGCTGGAGCTGGAGAAGATCGCGAAGCAGATCCCGGGGGTGCAGTCGGTGTCGTCGCTGGCGGGGTATGAGGTGCTGACGGAGGGGCGCGGGTCGAACGCGGGGACGTGCCTGATCAATCTGAAAAACTGGAGCGAGCGGAAGATGAACTCGCGGCAGATTATCGCGGCGCTGGAGAAGCGGTGCCATGTGATCTCGGGGGTGAAGCTGGAGTTTTACGAGCCGCCGGCGGTGCCGGGCTACGGGGCGGCGGGGGGCTTTTCCCTGCGGCTGCTGGACAAGACGAGCAGCGGTGACTACGACCGGCTGCAGGTGGTGAACGACGAATTCATGGAGGCGCTGAAGAAGCGCAAGGAGCTGCACGGGCTGTTCACGTTTTTCAGCGCGAACTACCCGCAGCTGGACATCGAGATCGACAACCAGATGGCGATGCAGAAGGGGGTGTCCATCAAGACGGCGATGGAGAGCCTGGCGATCCTGGTGGCGAGCACGTATGAGCAGGGCTTCATCAAGTTTGGGCGGTTCTGGAAGCTGTATGTGCAGGCGGACCCGAAGTACCGTGAGATGCCGAAGGACCTGCAGGACCTGTATGTGGGCAATGACAAGGGGGAGATGGTGCCGTTCTCGGAGTTTGTGGTGCTGAAGCAGAAGCAGGGGCTCAATGAGATCACGCGGTACAACGCCTACCCTGCCCCGTCCATCCAGGGTGCGCCAGCGGCGGGGTACAGCAGCGGGGACGCGATCAAGGCGATCGAGGAGGTGGCGGAGAAGACGCTGCCGCGCGGGTATGACATCGGGTGGGCGGGGCTGGCGTTTGACGAGGTGGCGCGCGGGAACGAGGCCATCTACATCTTCATCGTGGTGCTGATGTTTGTGTACCTGGTGCTGGTGGGGCAGTATGAGAGCTTTCTGCTGCCGCTGGCGGTGATTCTTTCCCTGCCGATCGGGGTGATGGGGTCGTTTGTGATGCTGCACACGTTTGGGCTGGACAATGACATCTTTGCGCAGGTGGGGCTGATCATGCTGGTGGGGCTGCTGGGGAAGAACGCGATTTTGATCGTGGAATTTGCGACGCAGAAGCACCAGCAGGGGCTGCCGATTTTGGATGCGGCGATCGAGGGCGCGCGGGTGCGCTTCCGGCCGATTTTGATGACGTCGTTTGCGTTCATCGCGGGGATGGTTCCCCTGCTCCGCGCATCGGGTGCGGGCGCGATCGCGAACAAGACGATCGGTGCGTCTGCGGCGGGCGGGATGCTGCTGGGGACGCTGGTGGGGCTGCTGGTGATCCCGGGGCTGTACTTTCTCTTTGCCACCCTGGCTGACCGGCGGAAGCTGCTGCCAGATGAGCGGAACATGCCGCTGAGCGAGGCGAAGGGCCAGGGCGCGGCGGGAACGAGCGAGGCTGTGGAGCTGTGAGGGGGGCTTGGTTCTCGGTTCTCGGTTCTCGGTTCTTGGTTCTTGGTTCTTGGTTCTTGGTTCTCGGTTCTCGGTTCTCGGTTCTCGGTTCTCGGTTCTCGGTTCTCGGTTCTCGGTTCTCGGTTCTCGGTTCTTGATTCTCGGTTCTCGGTTCTCGGTTCTCGGTTCTTGGTGGTGGGGTGTTGGGAAAGTGTTATTCTAATCGTTAGTGGTATTTTATGTCACGACACTACCATGCTCTGAGGCCGGGGGCTGGCTCAGAGTGTGCGGGCTTTCTGGAACTCTTCGACGAGCTTTTCGGCGGCGGTGATCTGTGCGGGGGAGAGGGTCTTTTTGAGGGCGGCGACGGCGGTGATAGCGTCGGGCTGCTTCTGCGCGGCGGAGAGGAGGTACCAGTGGAGGGCGGCGACGGGGTCTTTGGCGGTGCCGGTGCCGTCGCGGCAGGCGTCTCCGAGGGCAAACTGGGCGTAGGCATCCTGCTGGTCTGCAGCTTTGCGGTACCAGGCCACGGCGGCGGCGGGATCTTTGGCGATGCCAAAGCCGTCCATGCAGCAGTCGCCGAGGCGTGCCTGGGCGAGGGGCTGGCCCTGGTCTGCGGCTTTGCGCAGCCACTGCACGGCCTGGGGGGGATCTTCGGGGATGGTGGTGCCGGCGTAGAGGGCTTCGCCGACTTCAAACTGGGCTGCGGCATGGCCCTGGGCGGCGGCTTTGAGAAACCACTGGTGGGCCTGCGCGGGGTCTTTGGGGACGCCGTCTCCGCTCTGGCAGTGCAGGCCGTAGGTGTACTGGGCGCTGGCGAGGCCCTTGTCTGCGGCCCGGCGGGTCCAGCGGGCACTTTCGCGGAGGTCTTTGGGCACGCCATCGCCATTGGCATAGACGCGGCCGAGGGCCTCGAGCGCGGTGGTGTAGTCCTGGGCGGCGGCCTTGAGGAGCCACTGGCGGGCGGTGGCGTCGTCTGCGGTCACGCCCATGCCCTCATGGTAGCAGACGCCCAGATTGTACTGGGCGGCGGGGTAGCCCTGGTCTGCGGCTTTGCGATACCATGCGGCGGACTGCACGAGGTCTCTGGGCACGCCCTTTCCGCTGGCGTAGTCTCTGCCGAGGCAGTACTGCGCGTACACATGCCCCTGAGCGGCTGCTTTGAGATACCACTGGATGGCATCGGTGGGACTGGCGGGGATGTCGCGGCCTTCATGGCAGGCATTTCCGAGCTCGTACTGGGAGCTGAGGTAGCCGCGCTCTGCGGCGAGGCGCAGCCAGCGGATGGACTCGGCCCCGTCCTTGCTGAAGTGCCTGGCCATGTCGTGCTGGGCAGGGGCGTAGTCCTGATCTGCGGCCCTGCGGGTCCAGCGCGCGGCCTGGGCGAGGTCTTGGGGCACGCTGCGGCCGTCTCTGAGGAGGGTGCCGAGATCGTACTGGGCGATGGCGAGGTTTTGCTCTGCGGCCCGTTGCAGCCATTGGAGGCCGGAGCGGGTGTCTGCGGCGGTGCCCCGGGCCTGCAGGCAGCATTTGCCGACGCGGTACTGGGCCTGCGGGTGGCCCTGCTGCGCGGCCTTGAGATTCCACTGGTAGAACTCGACGTCTTCGAAGGCGTAGTGCTGGGCGATGAGGTACTGGGCGTGGGCATCGCCCTTGTCTGCGGCGGTGCGGAGCCGCTTTTCGACGGCGAGCGGGTCTGTGGTGTGGTGGGGGCTCTGCGGGCAGGTGGGGTCTGAGGCGGCGAGCACGGCGGCCTGGCGTGACCAGCGCGCAGCAGCGACGGGGTCTTTGTGCAGACCGGTGCCCTCCTCGTAGAGCCGTGCCAGGGCGTGGAGAGCGGTGGCACTGCCATACTCGGCGGCAAAGCGCAGCCAGAAGGCGGCGGTGACGGGGTCTTTTTCCAGGCCCTCTCCGTGCAGGTAGCAGAGGCCGAGGGCGCAGCTGGCGGCGATGTGGCCGTGGTCTGCGGCGCGGAGAAAATAAGCGGCGGCGGCGGCGGGGTCTTTCGTGCCCTCCGCGCCCTGCTGGCAGGCGAGGCCGAGCTGATACTGCGCGTTTTCGCGGCCACGGCCATCGGAGCCGGGGAGATCTGCGGCGCTGTGCAGCCACTCGTAGGCGCGGGAGACGTTTTTGGTCACGCCCTGGCCGAGCAGGTAGCTCATGCCGAGGTGGTACTGGGCGCTGGAGTAGCGCTGCTCTGCGGCCTTGGCAAACCATTCGATGGCGGCGGATTCGTCGGTCTCGATGCCGTGGCCCCGCCAGAGGGCGGCGCCCATCATGTACTGGGCATAGGCCTGGCCCTGCTGTGCGGCACGGTTCAGCCAGCGCACGGCTTCTTCAGGATCGACGGGGCTGCCCTCGCCTTTCCAGTAGCTGAGGCCGAGGCGGTACTGGGAGTAGGGGTAGCCCTGCTCTGCGGCGGCGCGAAACCAGCGCACGCCCTCCGCAGCATCTGCGGGCAGGCCGATGCCGTCCGTGAAGCAGATGGCGAGGCGGTTTTGCGCATAGACGTCGCTCTGCGCGGCGGCTTTGCGCAGCCACACGATGGCTTTGGCGGGGTCTTTGGCCACGCCGGTGCCATTGAGGTAGCAGTGGCCAAGAAGGCTCTGGCCTGCGGCGAAGCCCTGATCTGCGGCGGCCTGATACCAGCGGGCGGCGGCGGGGAGATCTTTGTCGGTGCCTTTGCCGCTGTGGCAGAGCTGGCCCATGGCGACCTGGGCGCGGGGCTCGTGCATGTCTGCGGCGCGGCGGTACCACTGGAGGGCGAGCGCGAGGTCCTGCGGGATGCCTTCGCCGCTGGCATAGGCTGCGCCGAGGCCGTACATGCCGATGGCCGAGCCCTGATCGACGGAGCGGCGGATCCACTTGAGGGCCTCCTCGGGATTTTTGGGCATGTAGCGGCCCTCCTGATAGGCGATGCCAAAGCGTGCCTGCGATCTGGCAAAGCCCTGCTCGGCGGCTTTGCGGAGCCACCCGACGGCGACGGTGCCGTTGCGCTTGACGCCATCGCCGAGGAAGTAGGCGGTGGCGGCGGCGTCCTGGGCCTCGGCGTGGCCCTGATTGCCGGCTTTGCGATACCACTGCACGGCGGCAGCGGGGTCTTTGGGAACGCCTTTGCCTGCATGAAGGCGCTGACCCATGGCAAACTGGGCGGCGGCATCGCCTTTCTCGGCCAGAGCCTGGACCTCGGCGAGCGGGGTGTCATCGCCGATGGCGGGCGCAGTCGCGGACTGGGGCAAGGACTCCGGCTGCTGCGCGGGTGCGGGCGGTGCGATGAGGAGGCTCAGGATGGACAGGGTGACAACGAGTGCGTGCGATGCCTGGGTGGTGGTCATAGAGCCGTGACATGGAGCGAAGCATTGATGGGGCGTGGTGTCACGCGGGGAGTTGATTGTTCGTTCTTGGTTCTTGGTTCTTGGTTCTTGGTTCTTGGTTGTTCGTTGTTTGTCAGGCTGTATCTGGCAGGCAGCATCTCCCCTTCCCCCCTCACTCAATGGCACGCATCATCATGCACATGGACATGGACGCCTTCTTTGCGTCGGTGGAGCAGCGGGACAACCCGGAGTACCGGGGGAAGCCGGTGATCGTGGGATCTCCGCCGGACCGGCGGGGGGTGGTGTGCGCAGCGAGCTATGAGGCGCGGAAGTACAAGGTGCGCTCGGCCATGCCCTCGCGCACGGCGGGGCGGCTGTGCCCGCAGGGGATCTTTGTGCGGCCACGCATGGAGGTGTACCGGGCGGAGTCGAAGCGGATCATGGGCATCCTGAGCGAGCTGACGCCGGTGATCGAGCAGGTGTCCGTGGACGAGGCGTACCTGGACGTGAGCGCGCTGGTGGACGGTGCGCTGGAGGTGGATGAGGCGCTGGAGGCAGCGCGGCCGCTGGGGCTGGAGATCAAGCGGCGCATCCGCGAGGAGTGCGGGCTGACGGCGAGCGTGGGGATCAGCGTGAACAAGTTTCTGGCGAAGCTGGCGAGCGATTTCCAAAAGCCGGACGGGCTGACGGTGATCCTGGACCGGGACAAGATCGCGTTTCTGCGGCCGCTGCCGGTGAGCGCGATCCATGGCGTGGGGCCGGTGACGGCGCAGGGGCTGGAGTCGCTGGGGCTGCGGACGATCGGGGACCTGCAGGACACGACGCTGACGCTGGAAGGGGTGGCGGGCTCGTTTGCGGCCAAGCTGCGGGCACGGGCGATGGGGAATGATGACCGCGAGCTGGACCTGAGCGATGAGCGCAAGAGCATCAGCGCAGAAAACACGTTTCTCAATGACACGGACGCGCGGCCGGTGCTGCGCGCGGCGCTGAAGGAGATGGCGCTGGATGTGGCACAGACGCTGGGTCGGCACGGTGTGGGGGCGTTGACGGTGCAGGTGAAGGTGCGCTACAGCAACTTCACGACGCTGACGCGGCAACTCCGGCTGGAGGAGCCGGTGACGACGGAACGCGAGATCTACCGGATGGCGTGCTACCTGCTGGCGCGGCACCGGCTGGTAACGGGCCCGCTGAGACTGCTGGGCATCGGGGTCTCGACTCTGGTGGCGCCGGTGCAGCGGCAGTTGAGGCTGGGGATTTGAGGGGGACGGACGAGGCGTGTGGGTGATGGGCTGACCGGACACGCGGCACACTTGGGTGGAAACAAGTGGATTTAATTTTCTGACCTCGAAAGGTTTGTGCGGATTAACTGCCGAAGTGCATCACTCCCTGGGCGTTTGATAACTACTCACTCGTATGAAACGCTACCATCATCTCACCGTCTTCCATCGAAGAGCAATTGGACAACTGCTCAAGCAGGGAGTC
>NZ_JBHSMQ010000006.1:0-366719 GCF_042655725.1 Prosthecobacter fluviatilis | reverse complement strand
ATTTTTGTTTTAGAGACTCCCTGCTTGAGCAGTTGTCCAATTGCTCTTCGATGGAAGACGGTGAGATGATGGTAGCGTTTCATACGAGTGAGTAGTTATCAAACGCCCAGGGAGTGATGCACTTCGGCAGTTAATCCGCACGCCTAACACCGACCTTACCGCCATGAAACCCGCCCAATCTACTCATCCCCAGCACCTCCCGCTTGAGGACCAGCTCGTCGGCGTGAACGCCAAAACTGGCCTCTATCCTGCCGCGCGTTCCTGGTCCGGCGGACGCAGACGCATCCTCGGCAACGGGCCGCTGGAGTCCTACTGCTACCACATCATGTCCCGCACCTGCGGCGGCGAAATCTGGTTCGATGACGTCGAAAAAGAAGCCCTCCGCCGCATCCTCTGGCGCATGGCTGAGTTCTCAGGCATCAAGATCCTCACCTACTGCCTCATGGGCAATCACTTCCACCTCCTCGCCGAGGTGCCCCATCGCCCCACCTGGCTCCAACGCTTCGACGGCCCCAGTGGCGAACACAAGCTCTTCCAGCACCTCAGCATCCTCTACAGCAAGACTTGCCTCGGTTTGCTTCGCGACGAACTCACCAACCTCCGCCAGCGTGGCATGGCCCTCCTGGCCGACCAGAAAATCGAGGCTCTCAAAAAGCGCTTCTGCGATCTCTCCCTCTTCGTCAAAGAAATCAAAGAGCGTTTCAGCCGCTGGTTCAACAAACGCCGTGGCCGGCGCGGCACCCTCTGGATGGACCGCTTCAAAAGCGTCCTCGTCGAAGGCAAAGGCGAGCCCCTGCGCACCATGGCCGCCTACATCGACCTCAACCCCGTGCGTGCTGGTCTGGCGAAAGACCCGAAAGACTACCGCTGGTGCGGCTACGCCGAAGCCCTCAGCGGCAGCCGCCGGGCCCAGCGCGGCCTCTGCAAAGCCCTGGGCAAACCGGTGGACGGCTGGAAAAGCACCGCTGCCGCCGAAGCCTACCGCTGCTTGCTGCATGCCGACGGCCGCGAAATCAAAGACGCCCGGAACGAACACGTCGTGCGCTCCGGTGTCAGCGCAGACACCGCCCGTGCCGTGCTGGCTGCGAAAGGCAAACTCAGCACCACCGAGCTGGTGCGCCTGCGGGTGCGCTACTTCACCGATGGCCTCGCACTGGGCAGCAAAGAGTTTGTGGAAAGCATCTTCGAGGCGCAGCGCGAGCTCTTCGGCCCACGGCGGAAAAATGGAGCGCGGCGCATGGCTGGGGCTGAGGATGCTTTTTACACACTGCGCCAGCTCCGCATCCGGCCTCTGGGCTGAGCAGGCTGCCGTTGGGAATGAGGTATGAGTGCCTTGCATGCTCATGCCATACGCCCCCTCACTCCTTCACAAAATCTCTCATCTCATACAGCTTCGGATCCCTCACCGGCTCTTTGCGCGAGGCTTTGGCACGCTTGAGCATCTGTGAAAAAAGCGCATCTCCCGCCTCCCCCTCGTCCATCCCTCCAAACTGCTCCTCCAGTTTCTCCGGATCTTCGCCCGCCTCAAGGCGGCGCACCATCTCGCGGAGCTCCGGAGGTGTGCGGTCACCCATCATGTCCGTCATCTTGCGCATGAAATGCCCAAGCTGGCGCGGATCAGGATTCTCCTCATCCATCCCCCCCATCTCACGTTCCATGTCGGCCATGAAACTCTCCATCTTCGACTCATCGACCCCAGCAAAAGGGTCATCCCCCGCATCCTCCTTCGCCTTCCCGATCACCGCAAACGCAGACACCCGCCGCTCCATTTTCAAACCTTCACCATCTGGGCACACCGGCACCTTGTCACGGTAGGCCAGCGAACGCGCCAGGAAAGAATATAGTTTGTTGTTGTCAGGGCAGTAGAACTCGTAAATCGGCATGGCAGTCGGAAGAAATCTTCATCCAACATAACCAGCCAGCTCTGCCGCTCAAGCCCCTCCCAGAGGCTTCACTTGCCAAAAATCTTCACTTGGCAGAGCCCTGATTCATCGGCACACCATCCACCGTGCCCGCACTCTTCACGCCCACCGATCACTTCCGCGAACTCACCCGCGCCGAAATCTTCCCCAACCCCGCCCGCCCTCTCGAAGTCGATCTCGGCTGCGGCGACGGCACCTTCCTCACCGGCATGGCCGCCCACCATCCCGAACGCGATTTCCTCGGCGTCGAGCGCATGCTTGGCCGCGTCAGCAAAACCGCACGCAAAATCGAGCGTGCCCATCTCCCCAACGCCCGCATCATGCGCCTCGAAAGCGCCTACACCGTCGGCTGGCTCCTCCCCACCGCCTCCGTCTCCCGCCTCCACCTCCTCTGCCCGGATCCCTGGCCAAAGAAAGGCCACACCTCCCGCCGCCTCGTCAATCAAGCCGAATTCCTCGACGGCCTCCACCGCATCCTTATCGGCGAAAGCGGCGAATTCCTCCTCAAGACCGACGACCAGAACTACTTCGAAGACGCCCTCGCAAGCTTCGCCACCCGCACCCACCAGTTCACCCGTCTCGACTGGCCCGCAGACGCCTTCCACTACCCCACCACCGACTTCGAACAGGACTGGCTCAACATGGGCCGCACCATTCACCGTGCGAGATGGCGGAAAATCGCACGTTAAAATCTCGCCATGATCCGCCGCAGCCTGCTCCTCCTTGCCCTCGGTCTCCACATCAGCACCACCCATGCTGACGAAGCCCGCACCCGCATCGCCCTCGCAGGAGACTCCACCGTCACCGACAAAGCCGGCTGGGGCGCGGCCTTCGCCAAGCTCCTCGGCCCCAGCGCCGAGTGCCTCAACTTCGCCGCCGGCGGCCAGAGCTCCAAGAGCTTCCGCGACACCGGCAACTGGAAAAAAGTCATCGACTCCAAACCCGCCTACATCCTCATCCAGTTTGGCCACAACGACATGCCCGGCAAAGGCCCCAAACGCGAAACCGACCCCTCCACCACCTACCCGCAAAATCTGACCCGCTTCATCGAAGAAGCCCGCGCCATCGGCGCCAAACCCATCCTCGTCACCTCTCTCGCCCGCCGGACCTTCGACAACGGCAAAATCCGCGGCGAACTCAAACCCTGGGCCGACGCCGCCACCAAAGTCGCCACTGAACAGCATGCCCCCCTCATCGACCTCTTTGCCCGAAGCGTCGAACTGCACAAGAGGCTGGGTGTGGCTGGCTCCGACACATTTAACCCGCCGGGAAAAGACGCCAAAACCACCGACCGCACCCACCTCAACGCTCACGGTGCCGAAGTTATCGCCACTATCATCGCCGAAGAAATCCGCAAAGTCGCCCCGGACCTCGCCAAGCTCCTGAAGTAGCTGCGCCCAACGTGTTGCAGCTTGGCGCTGGCCGCAAAAACGTCTATGATCGAGCCGTGAAGCACATGCCGGGTCAGTTCTGGGGATTCAGGCGCCTTGCAAGGGCGCTGGCGCTGGCATTCGCCTTGCAAATTCACGCGCAAAACACCGCCAAACCCTGGGCTGAGCGCGAAACAAAGCTGGCCAATGAATATCTCTCCCTTTTGGTGCAGCAGCCGGAATACGGACGAGTGCTGGACTTGCTTTGGGCACTCTATGAGAAGCACGATGCCACCCAGCTGCTCGTCGAGAACGTCTCCCAGCAGGCGCAGAATTCCAAATTTGAAGCCGTCAAAATTGTCGAAGCACATCTGATCCGGCGCAGTGGCGACCTGAAACGGGCTGCGCAACTTTACGACGAACTGCTCAAGACAGCACCGAAGAACCTGATCCTTCTCAAATCGCGTGCGGAAGTGGCGCGCGAACTGTCAGACCCGGCCACGGCTTTCACCCTGCTCAAGAAGGCGGCCGAACTCATTCCCACGGATGATCCCCAGGGGCCACCCATGTGGATTGAACTGGGAGGAATGGCCATGGCAGGCGGAAAGAATGCCGAAGCCGCAGACGCTTATGAGCAGGCAGCCAGACTGAAGCCGCAGGACATCGATCTGGCCCGCCAGGTGGCGCAGCTGCTTCTGCAGGCGGGTTTCCCTGAGCGGGCGGCAAACTTTTTCTCCAAGCTGGCGGATCAAAAGGAACCGCAGCGCAAGCTCGACGCACTGTATGATCTGGCGCGGATTTACGAACACGCCGACCAGTTTGCGAAGGCAGACAAGGCCCTCACAGACGGTCTGGCGCTGCTGCATTTTCGTGATGGCCGTTATCTCGATTTTTTCCGCCGCCGAGTGAGGCTGCATGAGCGCTTTGGAACTCTGGACGACATGCGCAAAACCTTGGTGGATGCCGCCGCAGCATCTCCACCCTCTGAACAGGCTCTGCTGGACGCCTCCCGTTTTTTTGAGCTGACGGTCGAGCCTGATGAGCAGCTGCGCTGGCTGCGGGCTCTGGTGCAGGCAGTTCCGCAGACGGAGGACTACCGCTGGCAGCTGGTGCGTGCACTGCTGGACCATGAAGGAGCTGCAGAGGCGGCCAGGCTTCTTGATGAGCGCCTCAAAAACGACGGCACCGACCTGCCCGCCATCGTGCTTCTGCGCAGTGAGGCAGACCTGCGCAGCGGCGATGCGACCAGCGCAAGCCGACGCCTGCTGAAACTCCTGGAAGCCCAAAGCTCCACCGATGTGGAAAAGCAGGTTTTGAGTTTTGCTCAAACCCGGGCGCTCGACGCCGTCATTGAAAAAATCCTGCGCGCCCGCGTGGAGCGCGATCCTCAGAAAGCTGAGGCGGTGTTTGACCTGGCCGGGTATTTCCGTGCACGCCGGGATGTGGCGGCTGAGGACAAACTGCTCCATGAGTTCACCGACAGCGCGAAGACGCAGGAGGAACGGCAGAAGCGGCTTAGCGATGCCTCGACCTTTCTGGCGGCAAGCAACAACCTCGACAGCGCGATCATGCTCGCGCGCGAAGCCGTCTCCAAACCAGGCGCGGGCCGTGATGCCTGGCTGCATCTGGCGGAGCTGCTGGCTGAACAGGGTGAAAACGACGAGGCTGTGGAATGGATTGAAAAGGCCTGGCATGCCAGCACGACGGACGACGAGCGGGTGGATGTGGACGAGCGCATGCTCTCCATCCTCATGGGAGACACCAAGGCGGCTCCAAAGCTTCAGGGACTGGCTGCCGAGTTCAAGCTGCCTGATGCGTTCACAGGAGCCGGCTTCGCCAGCGACTCTGGAGACGGCGAGACCGCCAGACGCGAAAAACTCCCCGAGCGCGTGCTGGAGTTTGCAAAAAAGGCCATCTCCAGCGCCCGACAGGCAGACCCCAGCTCCAAAGATGCCCAGGCCACACGGTTTCGGGGCTGCTGGTGGGCTGTGCGCACAAACCAGCTTGATGACGCCTACCAGCTGCTCAATGCCCTGGAGTTTGATCCCCTGACGGAAAAGAAACAGCCGGTCTCCCTGGTGGTGGAACTGCTGAAGCTGGATCTGGCGCAGGAGGATGACAACCATGCGCTGATGGAGAGGCAGCTGAGGCGCCTGTCTGAACTGGATGCCGCAGGACGCGTGCGCTACACGCTGCGTCTGGCGGAACGGCTGATGGAATCAGAGCGTCGGGTGGATTCCGAAACCAGCAGCCCGGGCTGGAAAAGCACCACTCCCCTGCCACCACCGGGGCTGGCGGCAGCCAGACTGCTTGAACGCATCTACCGTGAATTTCCTGACTCAGGCCAGCTGCTCTCGGCTCTTTCCCAAATATACTTCCTGCAACGCCGCGCGGATGATGCGCTGGCTCTTTGGAAGCAGGCGGTGAAACGGGTCGAAGGCCCGGCGGCCATCCCTCTGCTGGAAAATTATGCAGACATCCTGCTGCGGCAGCATCGCATCGCGGATCACGTGGAGGTCCAGGCGCAGATTTTGGAACGCGAGACGGATGTGCAGCGGCGCCGCGAAGTGCTGCGCCGCTGCATCGACAGGCTGACGTTTTCTGATGCCAGCGGCGGCGAACTGGCGCCGAGTGTGGCGCGCGACCGCATGAAACTGCTGGAGCGCGCCCTGCAGGAGAGGGTGCAGCGGCATCCGTTTGACGGGTTTTACCACGAAGCACTGGCGCAGGTGTATGAACGGGGCGGCGACCATGTGAAGGCCTTTGCGAGCATGAAGCAGGCGTACTACACCGCGCCGGACACGCCCTTCTCTATGGATCAGTTGCGCGATGCCGCGCTGAAGGTGGCTGACTTGAATTCGGCGATTTATTTCCAGAAACAGATCGCCGCGATGGCTCCCCCCAAGGAGATCGCAACAGAGTCACGACGGCTGGTGGAGCTGCTGGAGCAGACGTTTCAGATCACGGAGGCGGACCGTGTGCGGCGGCGCCTGGAGAGCCGTTTTTCGCAGGATGCCGCAGCACTGGAGGAACTGGCAAAGTATTATCAAAACTCCGGGCAGGATGAGGCGGAAAGACGGGTGTATGAGCAGATGACCCAGGTGCGCCCGTGGGACGGCCGGGCGCGGCTGCGGCTGGCGCTGAAGTGCCTGCGTTTTGCGGATGAAGCAGAGGCAGAGAAACAGCTGCAGACAGTGCTCGCCACACCAGTGAAGGCGCCCAATTACGCCACGAGCGGAGTGCGGGCGCCGCTGCCTCTGACGGATACGCGTCGCACCGGCGGCGGCGTGACCACTGGAGACATCGTGTCTCTGCTGGATCTGGCCCCAGGACTGGAACGCAAGGACCTGGACACCCTGCGGGCTTTTCTGGGCCAGCCAAGGGCGGAGTTTGCCGAGCTGCCGGAAGACGCCGCCCTGGTGCGGTTGAGGGCGGTTGAAGAACTGGCAAAACTGCGCAGAGACCACGGCGGTGAGCCGCTGAGCCGGTGGATCAAGCAATGGAGCACCGGCGCGCAAGGAAACGAGGTGGAAAAACTCTGGGCGCTGTTTTACGCCGGAGCAGGCGCGGAATTTCGTATGGCGCTGAAGAAGGTGCTGCCAGACACCAGCAGCCTGGAGGCGCAGTTCGCAATGGTCTGGCTGACTCTCCACAGCCACGGGATGGATGAGGCGGTGCGCTGGGCAAATGAGAAAGGATGGTCGTCTGAGGTGCTGAAGGCACGGGCAGGCCTGCTGCAGGCCTGCGTCTCTATGCTTGCTGATGTCAGCTCCTTCCGCTTTCGCTCAGAAAGCCTGGAGCTTCTGGGCAGCAGCCGAGTGCTGCGCAACTCGGCCATCGTGGAGCTGACCCGCAAGCTGCAGGACAAGCAGCGGTATGACGAGGCGCTGGCGCTGGGTTCCTGCCTCCCGCTCAATTCACCGGAGATGGCCATGGATTACTCGCTCTTTCTCGCACGGATCGCTGAAAGCGCCGAGCGGTGGGAACTCGCACGGCAGTATCTTGCCGTGGCGGTGCGTGGCCCGGTGGCGGCAGAGAACTACCGCACCACTTACGACCCGTATTTGCTGAGCCTCTCCTCGCTGAGCCGCATGACCAATTCCGAGCAACAGCGCGAGGAAGCCCTGCTGGCGGCATGGCGCCGGTTGCAGCGCACCCAGCCTTCAGCACTGACGGCCATTCGCAAAGCGGCTGTGGCCGGACTGGCGGGCGCGGACCAAACGGGAGCAAACACCCTGGGCGGATTTCTTTCCGGGCCGTTCATCGCCCAGCGTGACATGGCGGACTCCAAGGGCAGTCTGCTGCCGCAGGGGTCATCGCGCTATGAGGAGGCTGCACACCTGCGCAGCCTTTGGGAGGAGACGCGCGAGATTGAAGCGCTGCTGATGCAGCAGGGACTCAACGGTGTGGTGAATGGAGCGAACAGCGCCCTGGCCCGGCATTACGGAGCCACGATGCTGGGGCCGCGCTCAGATTCAGAATTCGGCGAATGGAGAATCAATGACCTTCTGGGCAGACTGCGCGCGGCGGACTACCCCACGCGGCGGCGGCTCATCCGCGAGCATCTGGCTGCGGTGGATCTGCGGACTGAGCATTCGGTGGACACGCTGGGCAACCTCGGCAGCCGTCTGGAAAGCGCAGGCTTTGTGCGCGAGGCCATCGACATCTACATGATGCTGCCAGACCGGGCCCCTTCGAATCCGGACTATGCGCTGTGGCTGCTGCGGGTGTGTGAAACTTCCATGGAGATCGAGCCGGGTCTGGGCTTTGCGCTCAAGCTGCTGCTGGCCGAGCCGCCGCTGAAGCCCCCGCAGCCTGGAGATGACACCCTGCGCGAGAAGCATGCACTCTTCCTGGCGCGTGATTTCAACGTGGACGAGCTGCACCGCCAGGGCTTTCGCGAGCAGTTCTCCCAGGTGCTCGAGCGCAGGCGCCCTCACGAGGTCTCCTACCTGCGTGAACTCGGCCTGCTGCAGGAGCGCATGCAAAACCATCAGGCGGCGCTTTCTGCCTGGGACCGTGTGCACGCCTGCTACGTGGCGAATGACCAGGCAGGCACAGACCTCGACATCGAGGCCAGTTTGCACCGTGCCCAGATCCTGCAGCGCATGGCACAGCCGCTGGCCGCGCTGAAGGTGCTGCGTGAGGTGCCGCTGGCAGAGCCTCTGGACCCCATCGCACAGGACCTGCTGAAACTGCGCTGCCAGATCGCCACGGCCGCCGGTGCCTGGGATGATGTGCGTGCTCTGATGACACTGTGCGTCGAACGCAAATCCCTGCCCTGTGTGGTGGCGCTGGCAGATGGGCTGCGCACGCATGACCGCGCTGCCGAAGCACTGAACCTGCTCACTCAGGCAGACCGCACGATCAAGGGAGACCATGAGCGCTTCGCGCTCAGACTGGAGCAGCTCAAGGTGCTGGCAGCGGCACCAGACTGGGCCCCTGAACGCGGAAGGGCGCAAATCGCCGCGCTGTTCCGCACCACGACCAGGGAGCTGGACACACTTAAAGACATGCATGCATGGCTCAAGGGGCTGGCGGCAGGGAGTCAGGCCGCCGGCTGGGCTGCCATGCTGCGCACAGAGGCTCGCGCAGGCACCGACCGCCCCCTCGCGGCGCTGGCGCTGAGCGCCTTCACGGCCGTCCTGCCAGAGGAAGCGCATGCAGACTTCATCAGCGCGTGGCAGAGGGTGGAGGAAAAGGACCGGTCCTGCATCGAACTCGCCGCCGAAGAAATGCTCAAGGCAGGACGCGCAGCATGGGCCTGGAGCGCCTGCGAAATCGTGGCCGAGATCCCGACCTTTCGCGAACAGGGGCGAAAGCTGCCGCTGGCCGTGCGTGTCGCAGCTGCCCTGCATGATGAGACGACGGTGAAGGAGCTTTTCAGCGAAACCTTGCGGCTGTCCTTTCCAGGTGGTGCGCAGACGGTCGAGTGGGCAAAAGCCTTTGAGGAGACAGGACACGCCGGACTGGCGCAGGAGCTGCTCGCTGCAGCTCTGCAGCGCCTGGAGGACACCGCAGGTCTGCAGCCAGAGCTGTTTGCCGCGCAGGCACGCTTCCTGATCCGCCAGCAAGATTACGAAGCTGCGGAGATTTTTCTCATGCGCATGAGCTGGACCATGCCAAACGAGTCGGCAAAACTCATCTTTGAACTCTACCAAAGCTGGGGCAAACTGGCAGGGCTCGAAAAGGAACTGCCAAAATTCCGCCTTCCTGGGGGAGTCAGGCAGGAGATCCTTTTTCTCAACCGAATGGCAGCCACGCCCAGACCCAAGCCATGAACCGACCCATGATCATCACGATCTGCCTCAGCAGCGTGCTGCTGTGCCAGTGCTCAGGCCCGGAGGAAAAGAAGGTGGATCCCTCCAAAATGAATCTTGCGCAGCGCTCCATGCTGAAACCGAATGAAAATCAGCGCAGCCGATATGAGAAGTACATGAGCGATAGCCATCTGAGCAAAAGCAGCGCTGGCTCTTATTTTCAGAAGCAGACGCATCACTCCAAAAACTTCAACGGAGGCAACTCCTATTCCGGACAGAAGGAGTTCAAGACAGGTGAAAGCGTGTATGGCAGACCGAAATCAAAAGATCTCGACATGACTTACATGCTTGGAGACAAGCAGGCCCTGGGCAAGAACAGCAGCTTCAAGGCTGATGAATCCCGCTTTGGCAGCCAGAAGGCCAGGGAGGGCAGCGCGATCTTCGGCGGTGCGGACAATCAGTTCAAAACAGGCTCGGCGCTGACGAGATCGAAAAGCACCGGCAAGGAGCCGAAGATCATCGAAAATTACAATGACAGGGGTGAAGGCAAAAAGAGCGCGTACACGGAAGATGAGGTGCGGCAGCTCCTGAATCGGAACTAAAACCTGCCGCGCAAATGCTGGTGTGTCAGGCTGTTGGTGATGACGGTGCTTGCAGGAGCCTGCGCTCCTGCTTATGCAAACGTCATGCGCATTCTCCATACCGCAGACTGGCATCTCGGCGCACGGCTCGTCGAGCGTGACCGCCTGCCGGAGCATGCCGCTCTTTGTGACTGGCTGATCAGGACACTTAGCGAGGAAAAGATCGATGCGCTGCTGCTGAGCGGAGATGTCTTTGATGCTGCGAATCCGCCACAGGATGCGGTGGGCCTGTACTTTGATTTTTTGAAGCGCCTGGCAGACCTGCGCACGGTGAAGGCGGTGATCACGGGCGGAAATCATGATTCGGCATCCCATCTGAATGCGCCGCGCGAGCTGCTGAAGCGCTTTGAGGTGCATGTCTTTGGGCATGCGGGGGAGAATGTGGTGGACCTCGGTGATGCGGTGGTGGCGGCGGTGCCTTTTCTGCGTGAGCGAGATCTGAGACAGTCCACCACAGGCGAGGCGATGACGGAGGTGCAGGCACAGGTGCGTGCGGGGATCCGGGATCACTATGCCGCGCAGCTGACTGCCTGCCGGGCGCTGGCGGGAACACGTCCGGTGATCGCGATGGGACACCTGACCGCGCTGGGTGCCACGACGAGCGACAGCGAGCGCGACATCCACATCGGAAATCTTGGCGCGGTGGGCGCGGATGTGTTTGCAGGCTTTGATTACACAGCCCTGGGGCATCTGCACCGGCCGCAGAAGGTGGGCGGTCAGGAAAATGTGCGCTACAGCGGCTCCCCGTTGGCTCTGAGCTTTTCAGAGGCGGGAGACAGGAAGAGCATGGTGATCGTGGACACTCAGGGAATGAAGATCGAGACGCTGGTTGCACCTGTGACGCGCGTGCTGACCCGCGTCAGTGTGAGCCGGGCCAGCATGACGGAGGAACTGGCGCTTGTACCCGCCTCCAGCTGGGCGGAAGTGACGGTGAAGCTGGACGCGCCAGAGGCAGATCTGGACCGGCAGGTGCGTGAGGCTGCGGGCGGACGCTTTGACGTGTTGAAGGTGCTGGCAGATTTGCCCGCCAGCCAGACGAGCGCCTGGCAGCACCACGGACCGAGCCTGAGCGAGCTGCAGCCTCGCAAGGTTTTCCGCGAGCTGATCAAGGAAAAGCAGATTGCCAGTGAGGAGCTGTATGAGGTGTTTGATGAGCTGCTGGCCATCCGGGAACAAAAAATCACGGCCTGAAGCCATGCGACTCCTTGCTGTAAGACTCCAGAACCTAAACTCCCTCAGCGGCATGCATGAGGTGCGGTTTGATGCGGTGCCGCTGAGCACTGCAGGGGTGTTTTTGATCACAGGTCCGACAGGGGCGGGGAAATCGACACTGCTGGACGCCATGACGCTGGCGCTTTACGGTCGCGCAGCACGCTATGGCAATGACAAGGCGGATGAGATGATGAGCCGGCACACCATGGAGTGCTTTGCCGAGGTGGACTTTGAGACCGGCGGCCGCAAGCTCCGCGCGACGTGGCGGCTGGGAAAGACGAAGGGCGGCAATTTGAGGCCTGTGCAGCGGACACTGGCAGATGCCAGCACGCTCGAGATCCTTGCCGACAAAGGGCGTGAGATGGACCCGATGATCGAGTCCCTGACCGGACTGGATGCGCAGCGCTTTCTGCGCTCCGTGCTGCTGGCGCAGGGGCAGTTTGCCGCGTTTTTGAAGGCGAAGCCGAATGAGCGCGCGGAACTGCTGGAGAAGATCACGGGGACGGAGATCTACAGTGACCTCTCCGTCCTGGCCTATGAAACACACAAGGCGAAGGATGAGGCGGCGCGTCTGCTGAAGGAGCGGCTGGGGGCGGTGCAGGTGCTGGATGAAGAAAAGCGGACGCAACTGGAGACTGACCTGACGGCAGCGCGGACGAGCGCCGAAAGCCTGCGCATGGACAGCGATGCGGCGAGCAGGCAGCTGCATGCGCAGCGGGAGCACGGAAGCATTGCACGAGAGATAACCAAGCTGATAGTGACGAGCCGGTCACAGCAGGAAGCAGTGACGGCTGCGAGTCACGAAGCGAGCCATGCGAAGGCCGGCGCTGAAGCCGCAAAACAGGAACGCGCGAGGCGGGAACCTGTGTGGGAGCAGGCGGCGGGCATGGCAGCACAGAGCGAGCAGTTTGAAAAACAGCTCGGCGAGAGCCGGACGATGTACCAGACATGGGCGAAGGATCAGAAAGAAGCATCCGCCCGCCGTGCAACCGCTGAAAAGGCGCTGGCGACTCACCTGGAGGCCACCGAGGCGCTCGAAGAGTGGCTCAGGCAGAACGCAGGCGATGCACAGCTCGGCGAAGCCCTGCCAAAGCTGCGCACGTCCCTGCGTGCATGGCGTAGTGCGTATGAAAAGCTCGCCGAGCACCGGAAGTGTCACGCCGAAGCGGCGGCTCTGAAGCAAAAACTCGCCGAGGTAGAGGCTCATGC
Source organism: Prosthecobacter fluviatilis (assembly GCF_042655725.1). Taxonomy (GTDB): domain Bacteria; phylum Verrucomicrobiota; class Verrucomicrobiia; order Verrucomicrobiales; family Verrucomicrobiaceae; genus Prosthecobacter; species Prosthecobacter fluviatilis. Next base: position 354,105 of record NZ_JBHSMQ010000006.1, on the reverse strand, counting down.
CAATGAGCTGGCAAAGCAACGGGACGAAAAGAATGCGAAGCTGAAACGGGACCGTGCGGAATCTGAGCGCCTGGGCAAAATGCTGGAGGGGCAGAGAGAGGTGGTGCGGCGGGCTGAACTGGTGGCGGGCTTTGATGAACATCGCCACGACTTAAAGACGGGCGAGCCCTGCCCGCTGTGCGGTGCGCTGGAGCATCCGTATGCGCACACCACCACCGATTTTGAATCGCAACTCCAGGGAGCGCGGAAACTTCTCGGCACCTTGGAGAAGCAGTGGGAAAAAGCCGGGCGTGATCTCGGAACGCTCGAGCGTGAGCTGGCAAAAAACGAGGCGGAAGTGGCGGCAGAGAAAAAAAGGGCCGCGGAGATGAAGAAGCGGGTGATGGAGCTGGAGGCGCCCACTGATGAAGAACTGCGGCAATGGGAGGCCGAAGAAAAAGAAAAACGCATGGCTCTGGCGGGCCTGCCGCACTCCGGCGAGCCCGGCTACGGCCCTGACGCGGCCGAACGCGAACTCGGCGCGCTGGAGCAGCGTGTGACGGTCTTTGCAAAGAGACGCGATGAGGCGGCACAAAAACGTGGCGAGCGGCAGAGACTTGAAAGCGACATCCAACTGGCAACGCAGGAAGACGCCGCAAAATCAAAGCGCCTGGAGGAACTGAAGAATGAAGGTGTGACGCTGCGGGCAAAGGCGGATGCGCTGAAGTCTCAGCTGAATGAGCTGCTCGGCGGCAGGACTCTGGCGCAAGACCGCGAGCAGCATGAAAACCGTGTCGCAACAGCAGAGAAGATCTGGCGCGAAGCGGAGGCAAAGCTCAATGCGCTGCAAACCCAGATGGCCGCAACCCTGGCGAAGCTGGAACAGCTCGAGGTGCGAAGGAAGCCCTTTGAAGGCCAGGCGGTGCCAGATGAAGAAGGGTTGCGACATCTGGAAATGGCGGCGAAACGGCTGGATGATGAGTTTGCAGCCAGGCGAACGGAGCTGGGATCTCTGCAACAGCAGGTGATCAATGATGATGCGGCGCGGAAGCGGCGTGAAACAGGTGGCGCAGAACTGCAGGCGGCGGAGGCCGAGGCACTGCGCTGGGGACGGCTGAGGGAGCTGATCGGATCGGCAGATGGAGCAAAGTTTTCCAAATTCGCCCAGTCACTGACGCTGCGGCAGCTCATCGGTCTGGCGAACGAGCATTTGAAGGTCCTGGCGGAACGCTACCGGCTGATGGCGGCGGAGGGCGATGAGCTGGATCTGCGCATCGTGGACCTGTATCAGGCGAATGTGGACCGGCCGATGGAAAGCCTTTCAGGTGGCGAGAGCTTCCTCGCGAGTCTGGCCCTGGCGCTGGGCCTCAGCGAGCTGGCCAGCCGCCATCACCCGATTGATTCGCTGTTCATTGACGAAGGCTTTGGCACCCTGGACACCGGGACGCTGGAGGTGGCGCTGAGCGCACTCGAAAATCTGAGATCGCGCGGAAAGACGATCGGTCTGATCTCACATGTGGAGCTGCTGAAAGAGCGGCTGACAACGCAGGTGCGCGTGGTGCGCGGAGCAGGAGGGACGAGCAGGATTGAGGTGGTGGCGTAAAAGCGCGATATCTTCGAGTCACTCCTTCTCGAAGACGACTTTCCCACCCAGCCAGGTTTTGAGCACCTGGGTTTGCACGAGGTCGTCGATGGGGCAGGTCAGAGGATCGCGATCGAGGAGGATAATGTCGGCGAGTTTGCCGGGCTCGAGGCTGCCGGTGTTTTTTTCGGACTTGAGGAGGAAGGCGTTGTTGGAAGTGTAGAGGCGGATGGCTTCCTCACGGGTGAGGCCGTTTTCAATGTGAACGGGCTGGTCGAGCTTGCGTGCCTTGCGGGTGATGGAGGTCCACATGCCGAGCCAGGGATTGTAGGGATTGATGCTGCGGAAAGAGCCGATCTTCTGCATGTGGTCGCTGCCGCCTCCGACGATGACTTTTTGGTCGAAGCAGGCACGGAGAGGCTGGAAGCGCGACATGCGCGCCTCGCCGAAATGCCCGGTGAGCGTGCGCCCGTCCATGTGCAGCCAGATGGGCTGGAGATCGATGCAGACGCCGAGCTTGGCAGCCTTGGCGATGGAGTCCGGGTGCATGAAATTGCAGTGGGTGACACTGCTGCGCGCGGCGCGGATGCTTCCGGGCTTCTGACCATCGACGGCCTCGTAGGTGTCGATCAGGAGCTGCACGGCGGCATCGCCGACACTGTGGGCGGTGAACTGCAAACCGGAGGCGGTGACTTTTTCGACGAGCTGCTTGAGGCGGTCGGCGGGAATTTTCTGCACACCACGATATTGAGGATCGGTGATGCCGTAGGCTTCGCTGATGCCCCAGGGCTCCAGCATCCAGGAGCTGCCGGTAAGCATGCCGCCGTCGAGATAGACCTTGGTGCCGATGATCTGCAGCATGGGATCTTCCTTGGTCAGCGGATGCTGGATGACTTCGTCGATGGCTTTTTCACAGGCCGGCCAGAGGCTCATGCTGGGAATGCCTGGAGAGGGGCGCATGCGCACGGTGAGATCGCCATTGGAGAGCATCTTTTGATAAAGCTCGCACTGCTTGAGGCTGGAGTCGCGATCTGCCACGGTGGTGAGGCCGACGGAGTTGTAGTCGTGGAAGAGCTCCACGGTGCGGCGGTAGGTGTCCTCGGGTTTGGGAGACTTTACCGAGATGGGTGCCTTGACGTTGTGGCTGAGGCTGCGGAGCAGTCCGGTGGGTTCGCCCTTGGCGTCCACTTCCATTTTGCCGGCGCTGCCTGCGGGCACTTTGTAGTCGCGGCTGTAACCGCCGAGCTTGAGAGCCAGACTGTTGAGCATGGAGTCCGGCCCGGTGGAGAAGACGACAGGATTGTTGGGTGCGATGCGGTCCAGCTCCTCGCGCGTGGGGTAGCGCTTCTCTTCGAGGCGGGTGATGAAAATCTGCCGCACGCTGATGAGATCGCCCGGCTTGGAGACTTTGACGCGTTCGCTGAGGTAGGCGAGCACATCGGCGATGGTCTCCATCGTGGGGATCTCGTGGTCAAACTCGATCATCGCCGCGCCGGGATGGACGTGGGAGTCCATGAGTCCCGGAAGGACGGCCTTGCCCCCGAGATCGACCAGCTGGCTCCCCTCCCCTTTCAGCTTCAGGACGTCGTCATTGCTGCCGACGGCCTCAATGCGTCCATCTGAATCGATAGCGATGGCTTCGGCGATGCGGAAATCTTTGTCCACTGTGACGACCTTGCCGTGATGGAGGATCAGGGCCGGAGCGGCGTGCAGGGAGACAGATGCCAGGGCGGTGAACAGGAGCGCGAGTTTCATCCGCATACCAACGCCGTAAAAATCCAGTTTGTGCTTCTCTGAATCGTCAGCCCGTGCTTGGTTGAATCCAGCAATGGCCATCTCCAATGTCGAAAACAAAGAGTCCCAGATCCGGGTGTATGATGAAAACAGCCAGTGCGTGGGACACATGCCAAACAAGCGGGTGGAGATAGCCGGATTTACCTCCGACTTCTTCGTCACCGTGGAGGGTGGCTGGATCCGCACCTATGACCAGGAATGCGAGCGCCTGGGCAGCATGAGCGGCATCGGTGTCACCGTACGCAGCGTGTCGGGCGGAAACTTCACGGTGTCCGAGGCGGGTGATGTGAGGACGTATGACCGAAAGTGCAAGGAAGTGCGTCCGCGCCGCACTTGACCGTCACACCCACATGGCCTCCAGCCGCTTGGCGCTCACGGGCTGGGCGGTGCCAAGCTCCTGGGCGAAGGTTTGAACGCGGTATTCCTCGAGCATCCAGCGGAAGGTTTCATGCTGCGATTTGGGCACGTGAGACTGCCAGCCGTCGAAGTCGGCGATGAGGTTGTATTTCTCCATGTCCTTGGCGGGATTCGCGAGGCAGCGCTCGTTGCGAATCTGGATGGCTTTTAAGTAGCGCGGCAGATGCTGCAGCTGCTCGTGCGGCGTGGTGGCCAGGAGATCGGCAGGAATGAGGCGGGCGACATCCTGCTCCAGGCCAGGGTAGCGTTTGGGCAGGGCGAGAAGCTTGGCGCGCAGATCGTGGATCTGGGTGAAGAGTGTCTTCACACGATGGGTGACCGCAGGGAGCTCGCGGCGGACGGTTTCGCACAGCTTGAAGAAGCGCTCCTGGGTGAGAGGAAAAGTGGGCTGCAGACGCAGCATGTGCGCGAGGATGTGCTCGTGGGCCTGCTGGGCGAGATTGGACGCGGGCGCTGCAGCGGGAGCATTAAGCTGGCTGAGCGCGGCCTGGAAACTGGCGGGCTGCTGCGGCTTGGCGGAAACTGAACCGCCGATGCTGCGGAGTTCCTTGGGCAGCCAGGCGAGATCTTTGCTCAGCGTGTTTTCGGCAAGCTTTCGGACAGCCGCAGGCGTGCCGCGGGCAGCTTCGGCAGCCGTGCGGAAGAGTCGCACGTCCACTTCGCCGTCACGCAATACGAGACCGAGATAACCGAGAACAGGAGTGCCGTTGATCTCTTCGACGACGATGGATTCCGGCAGATCGCCAAAGGACCAGGTCTTGAGGGCGAAGCGTTCGACGCGGGGCAGTGTCTTTTCCCAGGCATCCGAGCGCGGGTTCTGCTTCTGCACACTGCTGCGGAGCTCGTCCAGATCGCGGCTGGCGGCGATAACAGTGTTCTTTTTCGGATCGAGCACCTCGACACGCGGCTGCAGGTGCGCTGGCAGGCTTTGAGGAGGCCAGTCCTCCGCGCGCACATGGATGCGGTAGCGGCGCGTGATGAAATCAGCGAGCGCCGCATGAAAATCCTCCCGCCCGGGATCAAAAGCGGCGGCAATCTCGCGCGCCTTGGGATCGATGGGCATCAACTGGCGGCGGATGACTTTCGGCAACGCACGCAGCATGACGTTGGCAAGCTCTTCCCGGATGCCGGGCACCATCCACTGGATCTGACCGGTGGTGAGATGACCGGCAAGTTGCGCGGGCACGCGCACGGTGACGCCGTCGGTTTCCTCGCCTGGCTGGTAATTGTAGGTGACCGGCAGCGCGGTATTGGCCAGGGCCACCTGATCGGGAAACATCTGCAGGTCGGCCTCAAATTCTTCGCCAGCCGTGAGATCGTGCTCGGTGGCGCAGAGGAAGTCCGGCTGCTCCTCGATGTGCTCTTTGACGAGACGATTGAGGTCATGAATGGACGAGACGTTTTTAATGCGCTCGTCGTAGAAGCGGAACAGACGCTCCTCGATGGCATAGACGCGATTGCTGCGTACGCGGGTGAGCATGGTCTCGATCTTTTGGCGCAGCTTGTTGTTATGCGTGTAGAAGCGCTGAGTGATGGGCACTTCCTGACTGTCAATGAGCGCAGCGCGAATGAACATCTGAGTAGCCGCCACGGCATCGACCTTGAGGAAGTCGATATGCTGACGCCTCACCTCCAGGCCGTGAATAAGGACACGCTGAGTCACGAGCACGCGCCCCGCTTTGAGGTTCCAGTGTGGCTCGCTGTATTTGAACTGGCAGAGATGCGCACCGAGTTCAGCAATCCAGTTGGGGTCAATTTTCGCGAGCGTGCGCGCAAAGAGCTGCGAGGTCTGCACGATCTCGCCAGCGACGATCCACTGCGGCTGGCGGCCTTTGTCCTGACCCGGCTTGCCCTTGCCATTCTTCTCACGGCGCTCGTAAAGGTTTGAGCCGGGGAAGACGCAGACCTGGCGGTTGCCCGCGGCCTTGTAGAGATTGCGCTCCTCCTTCATGGCGATGTGGCCGAGCTGAGCCGTGAGGATGGAGCGGTGGATGGCGTTTTGCGTGGCCTGATCCAGGCCGCTGTCATCATCGGATGAGCTGGCGGCCTGATTTTGATTTCGCTGCCGCTCCCGGGGGCTGGAGCTGTTTTTCAGATCATCGCTGAAGCAGTCACAGAGCTGCTTCCAGACATCGCGCCACTCCTGCATGCGGGTAAAGGAGAGAAAGCTGCCTTTGCAGAATTTGCGCAGGGCGTTGCGTGAGTTGCCCGTGGGCTCAGGCGAGGCGCTCCAGATCTTAAAGAGGGTGAGAAAATCGGAATCGGGTGCCGCGAAGGCTTTGTGGGCGGCGTTGGCGAGTTCGCGTTTTTCTTCGGGCCGCTCGCGTGGATCCGGGATGCTGAGACCGGCGGCGATGATGAGCATCTCTGGCAGGGCTTTCTCAATGCGTGCCTGGAGCAGCATGCGGCCCAGCGTGGGGTCGAGCGGCAGACGGGCGAGCTCGCGACCTAGCGGCGTGAGTTCATGCACTTCGCTGAGGGAGCCAAGCTCGTGGAGCAGATCGTATCCGGCACGGATGGCAGCGCTGACGGGCGGATTGATGAAGGGGAAGTCCTCGATCTCTCCGAGCTTGAAGGCCTTCATGCGCAGGATGACCTCGGCCAGATTGGCGCGCTGAATCTCCGGCATGGTGAAGCGATCGCGCTTTTCAAAATCCTCCTGCGAATAAAGACGGATGCAGACGCCGTCCTGCACACGCCCGGCGCGGCCCGCACGCTGGTTGGCGCTGCTCTGGGAGACGGGCTCCACGGGCAGGCGCTTGGTGCGGGTGCGGGGATTGTAGCGGCTGATGCGGGCGAGGCCTGTATCCACCACATAGCGAATGCGCGGGATGGTGATGGAAGTTTCCGCCACGTTGGTGGCGATGACGACGCGGCGCTTGCGCCCCGGCTGGAAGATGCGCTGCTGCTCGGCGGAGGCCATGCGGCCAAAGAGGGCGAGGACTTCAAAGCCAGCACCCAGACGGCCATCAAGAAGATCGCGCGTGTCGCGGATGTCGCGCTCGGTGGGCATGAAGACGAGGACGTCTCCGTCGTCGGTTTCGATGAGGGCGTTTTCCACAGCGGCCACGGCGCCGTCGATGAAGCCGTAGTCATCCTCCCCGCCAGCAAGAGGCGCATAGCGAATATCCACGGGATACAGACGGCCTGAGACTTCGATGATGGGGGCACCGCCAAACGCGGCTGAGAAGGCCTCAGTGTCGATGGTGGCGGAGGTGACGAGGAGCTTGAGATCCGGGCGCTTCTTCAGCAAGCCGACGAGGTAGCCGAGGAGGAAGTCGATGTTGAGTGAGCGCTCGTGCGCTTCATCCAGAATGAGGACGGAGTAGGCCCGGAGCATGGGATCGCTCTGGATCTCGGCCAGCAGAATGCCGTCCGTCATGAATTTGATGCGGGTGTCGCGGCTCGTGTCGTCGCTGAAGCGCATCTTGCAGCCCACCTCCCTGCCCCAGGGCACGTTCAGCTCTTCGGCCACGCGTTTGGACACGCTCATGGCCGCCACACGGCGCGGCTGGGTGCAGCCGATCTGGCCGCGCACGTCCTGCAGGGCCTCCAGGCACATCTTCGGCAGCTGGGTGGTCTTTCCAGAGCCCGTCTCGCCCGCGAGAATGACGACCTGGTTCTGACGGATGGCCGCGATGATCTCCTCACGGCGGGCCGTGATGGGGAGGTCTGCGGGATAGCTGATCTGCGGCATGGGGCGAAAAGGGGGCGCGAAGAGTAGGCGGAAAATGAAGAATGACGAATTCCGAATGACGAATGTGCCGGAGATGTATTGTCCAGGATGGAATCCACCCGCGCCAAGTCGGCCCCCATGGGGGTCTGTTCTGTCACCGGCAAGACACAGCCTCTGGCCAAGATGCAGATGCTGCGGGAGCTGCGGCCCAACATCTCTCAGACGCTGCGCAACCGTCATCCTGAGCTGGCTGAGGACTCGCTGCTGTGCGCAGAGGCGGTGAATGCCGCACGGCTCGAGTATGTGCGCCATGTGCTTGAAAACCAGGTGGGCGACCTGACGCGGCTGGACGAGGAGGTGGTGGAGAGCCTGCACAAGCACGAGGTGCTGAGCGAGCGCCCGCTCTCTGAGATCGAGGAGGAGCAGCACCTCACCTTTGGCCAGCGGCTGGCGGACAAGATCGCAGACTTCGGCGGCAGCTGGCGCTTCATCATCCTTTTCTGCTCCTTTTTGCTCGTGTGGGTCGTCATCAACTGCGGCGTGCTGCTCAAGCAGCCCTATGACCCCTACCCCTTCATTTTGCTGAACCTGATGCTTTCATTCCTGGCCGCCCTTCAGGCCCCCGTCATCATGATGAGCCAGAACCGCCAGGAAGCGCGCGACCGCCAGCACGCCGAAGGGGACTACAAGGTGAACCTCAAGGCCGAGCTGGAAATCCGCCACCTGCATGAAAAGATGGACTACCTGCTGCACCAGCACACGACGAAGCTGATGGAGGTGCAGCAGATCCAGCTGGACCTGCTGCGCGAGCTGGCGCATTCACGGACCAAGGCAGCCAATTGATTCAGATAGACCGTGGCAGCGGACCGCGAGGTGTCAGCTCCACGTTCTGGGCAGGCAACGGCGCACCGTCCCTGATCCAATGGCGGAGAATCTGCGCATCCTTCCTGGAGATGGCATGCCCGCTGGGTGGCATGGCCCCCGGGATTTCATCCGGGAAAATGACCACCTGATAAAATCGGCTGGCCTCAGGCCTCCCAGGCACAATCCAGCGGGAGCCGATGAGCTTCGAGATCGCCCGGGTGTCGTTGATCGGCGGCATGGTGGAGAGGCGGTTGTCTCCATGGCAGTGCACGCAGTTGTGCTCCAGCACACGGAGCGCAGCCTCAGACTTGCCAGTTTCGGCACGGGCGGCGGTTTCTTCACTCACAGGCTGTGCGCATGAAGACAGCAATGCGGTGAACACGAGCAGCAGGCGCAGGCTTTTCATGCCGCACAGTTTGCCAGATCTTCGGCCTCAGGGAAACTGCAATGCATGCGCAGAAATTGGCTCACTCCTCGCCTTTGAAGTAGTCCGCCTCCTGCATTTCAAAGACCTTCCGCTGCGGCTTGGTCATCCATTTGCCGGAGTCGGGGTAGTGGATCACATCGGCGCGGGGCTGGTCGGCAACGACGATGAACGTCAGGTCTTCGGAGCCGTTGTTGATCAGCTGATGAGCCTCGCCGGGCGGAAAAACAAGGTAGTCGCCTGCCTTGATGGACTCCTTGCCGGCCGGGGTGCGCACCTGGCCGAAGCCGCTGAGGATGTAGTAGGCCTCCCACTGCGCCGAGTGCTCATGCAGGGGAAAATTGACTTTCCCCGGCGGGATGCGGTGGATCTCAAGGTCAAAAGGGTGCCCCCCTCCCCAGGTGCCCACATCCTTCTGCCCACCGGCGGCGATGGAGAGCGAGCGGCGGGCAAGGCCATACTTGCCCAGAGGCGAGTTTTGCTGGGTCCAGGGGAGATCTTCGGCGTGCGTGCGGGTCATGGATGCAGGATGTAGCACGCCAGTGGTGGTTTGGCGTCGCCGGGAGCAAAGAATTTTCAGGGAAAATGGCATCCCCGCTTGCCAACAGGCCGTACCCAATGCAGTTAGAATCATTCTAATTCTAAAGTTGTCATGCCCCCCTCCCCTTCACGCACTCCTGCCAAACCTTCCGGTCTGGACTGCCGTCTTGCCGTGCTGGGTTCGGACGTACGCCTCACGCCGCATCGGCGCGAGGTCTTTGAGGTACTGGCCTCCTCCACGGACCACCCCACGGCCTACGACATCCTGGACCGGGTCAAAAGCCGCAGCCCGGGCATCTCCCTGGCCACGGTGTACAACTGTCTGGAGCACCTGACCACCGCCGGCCTCATCAAGCTCGTCCATCTGGAGCGCGGACAGTCCCGCTACTGCGCAAACCTGCACGAGCACGTCCATTTCCACTGCGAGTCCTGCGGCAAGGTCATCGATGCACATCCGGTGACGGATTTTGACCCTGCCAAATTCTGGAATCTCCCCGCAGGCACCAAGGTGACCCGGACGGACCTCGCCATCCACGGCACCTGCTCCGCCTGTGCCGCCAAATCATAACCCCCATTTCTCCTCCCACATGTCCCTCGAAATTAAAGCCCTCCACGCCCAGATCCCCGGCCGCGAAATCCTCAAAGGCCTGAACCTCACGATCAACCCCGGTGAAGTCCACGCCATCATGGGTCCGAACGGCTCTGGCAAAAGCACCCTGAGCAAGGTCCTCTGCGGCCACGAAGACTATGAAGTCACAAGCGGCGAAGTCCTGCTGGATGGCGAAAACATTCTCGACATGGCCGTGGACGCCCGCAGCCGTGCCGGCCTCTTCCTGGCATTCCAGTACCCGCATGAAATCCCTGGCGTGAGCAACGCCAACTTCCTCCGCGCCGCGCTGAAGGCCCGCCTGCCCAAGGGCGAGGACATCGACGCCGTGAAATTCTACAAGCAGCTCTACGCCCGCATGGACCAGCTTGAGATGGACCGCAGCTTCACCAGCCGCAGCGTCAATGAAGGCTTCTCCGGCGGTGAAAAGAAGCGCAACGAGATCCTGCAGCTCATGATGCTGGAGCCCAAGTACGCCATTCTCGACGAAACCGACTCCGGCCTCGACATCGACGCCCTCAAGATCGTCTCCCGTGGCGTGAACGCCATGCGCAGCGAGAACCGCGGCTTCCTCGTGATCACCCATTACCAGCGCCTGCTGAACTACATCCAGCCTGACATCGTCCACGTCCTGATGGACGGCCAGATCGTCCACACCGGCGGCAAGGACTTGGCCCTCAAGCTGGAGGAGAAAGGCTACGACTGGGTGAAGGAGGAGATGCTGGCGGCAGCTTGAACATCTCACCGGCTTTAAACCCTCAACTTTTCTTCTTATGGTCTCCGCTCCTGACACAACCCTCGAAGCTCAAGCTTCCGAAATTCCCGACATCTCCGACATCAAGGTGGACAGCGTCGGCGATTTCACTTTCCCTGAGCGCAATAAGTACGACTCCGGCTTTGGCATCACCGAAAAGACGGTCGATTACATCGCCGATGTGAAGGGCGACCCCGACTGGATTCGTGAGTTCCGCCACAAGGCGCTCAAAGTCTTCCAGGAAAAGCCCATGCCCACGCATTGGGCCACCAAGGATCTGGAGAACATCAAGTTTGACGAATTCCGCTACTACCTAAGCGACGGCCAGAAGCCCAAGCGCTCCTGGGACGACGTGCCCGAGGACGTGAAGAAGACCTTTGACCGCCTGGGCATTCCTGAGCAGGAACGCAAGTTCCTGGCGGGCGTGGAGGCGCAGTATGACTCCGAAGCCGCGTACTCGAACATCAAGGCGGCGGTTGAAGAACAGGGCGTCATCTTCGTGAACAGCACCGAAGGTCTGCACAAATACCCGGAGATCTTCAAGAAGTGGTTCGGCAAGGTCATCCCCACGGGTGACAACAAGTTTTCCGCGCTGAACAGTGCCGTGTTCTCCGGCGGCTCCTTCATCTACGTGCCCCCGGGCGTGAAGGTGAAGCACCCGCTGCAGGCCTACTTCCGCATCAACAGCGAGCAGTTCGGCCAGTTTGAGCGCACGCTCATCATCGCTGACGAAGGCGCGGAAGTGATGTACATGGAAGGCTGCACGGCGCCGAAGTTTGAAACCGCCACGCTGCACAGCGCGGTGGTGGAACTCGTCGCCATGAAGGGCGCCAAGATCCAGTATGTGACCGTGCAGAACTGGAGCAGCAATGTCTTCAACCTGGTGACCAAGCGCGGCATCGCGCATGAGGACGCGGAAGTTCGCTGGATCGACTGCAACATCGGCAGCCGCCTCACCATGAAGTACCCCGGCGTGATCATGAAGGGCAAGCGTGCCCGTGGTGAAGTCATCAGCATCGCCCTGGCCAACAGCGGCCAGCATCAGGACACGGGAGCCAAGATGGTTCACGCCGCCGATGACACGACGAGCAACGTCATCTCCAAGTCCATCTCCATCGGCCAGGGCCGTAGCACCTACCGCGGCCTCGTTCACATCCCGAAACACCTCAAGGGCTGTAAGAACAACACCGAGTGCGATGCGCTGCTGATCAACAGCAACAGCCACACGGACACCTACCCCGCGATCAGCGTGCGGGGCAACCAGCACTCCACGCAGCATGAGGCCAGCGTGAGCCAGGTGAGCGCGGATCAGATTTTCTACCTCATGCAGCGCGGCCTCACCGAAGCCGAGGCCATGAGCCTCTCCGTGAACGGCTTCATCAACGATCTCGTGAAGGAATTCCCGATGGAATACAGCGTGGAACTCAAGCGCCTCATCGACCTCGAAATGGAAGGCAGCGTCGGCTAACCAGAACCACCGGCCCAACAACCTCCCCTGCCATGTCCGCCACTCTCGCACCAGCCCCCAAAAACACTCCCGCCCCAGTGTCCCCCGACTCCGACTCCCCTGCTCCTTCCGGCCTCGAAATCACCGTGCCTGTGCGCGATGAAAAATCCGCACCCGGCTGGTTCCTGGCCCGCTCCGAAGCGGCCTGGGCTGAATTCCAGGCGCTGCCGATGCCGGGCATCAAGGACGAGAACTGGCGCTACTCCAGCTCGAAGAAAATTGAGCTCGCTGATCACACCCCTGCCGCCGCACCCACGGCTGCAAACACCGCCGCTGCTCTCGCGGCCACAGAGGGCCTCAAGGAACGTGCCGCACGCTTTGTCTTCGTGAACGACGTGCTCGTCGAGTCCGACACCGCAAACCTGCCTGCCGGTGTGGTCTGCGTGACCTTCGCCGAGGCTCTGCGCGATCACAGCGACGTCCTCAAGCAGCACTTCATGCAGCGCGAGATGACGCTCGGCTCCGCCAAGTTTGCAGCGCTGCATCTCGCGCATGTCAAAGCTGGCGTGGTGGTCATCGTCCCCAAGAACGTGGCCATCGAAAAGCCCGTCGAAATTTTCCACTGGGTGGTGGGCGATCACGCCGCCATCTTCCCGCACACGCTCGTGGTCACCGGAGACAACGCCGAAGTCAGCGTGGTGGATCACTACCGCAGCCTCGACGGTGAAGGCGGGCTGAGCATCGCCATTGCCGACCTCGTGGGCGGTCGCGGCAGCAAGATCACCTACGCCGCCTGCCAGGAGCTGGCGGATGACGCGCAGGCGCTGCACCTTTCCAGCATCGTGGCCGGACGTGATGCTGCGGTGAAGAGCTTTCAGGTGCAGCTGGGCGCGAGCTTCAGCCGCAGCGAGAGCGTGAGCGACCTCATCGGAGAAGGCTCCCGCAGCGACATGCTCAGCGTGTCCCTGCCCATCGGCGAGCAGATCGTGGATCAGCGTACGCTGCAGAACCACAAGGCCCCTCATGCCAGCAGCGACCTTCTCTACAAGAACGCCCTCTACGGCAAATCGCGCAGCATCTTCAGCGGCCTCATCACCGTGGATGAAGGCGCACACTACACCGACGCCTACCAGACCTGCCGCAATCTGCTCAACAGCAACGAGGCCGAAGCGACGAGCCTGCCAGGCCTCGAAATCAGTGCTGACCAGGTGAAATGCAGCCATGGCGCCACGAGCGGCCCCATCAGCGACGAAGAACTCTTTTACCTCAAGGCACGTGGCATCAGCGACAGCGAAAGCCGGAAGCTCATCATCGAAGGCTTCCTGGCCGGTGTGATCGAGCGCTTTGGCAACGGCGAACTGCTCGACACGCTGGTCGCCCGCATTGATGAAAAACTGGAGCGTGCCGAGTAAGGCGGGTCCCGGCTCAGACCACGGCAGGAATCACCCCGACGGACAGATCCACCGGGCATTGGGTGACGCTTGGCGTGAGCCGTTCCCACATGTACTGCACGGCCCTTGCCAGCAGACGCACGTCCACACGCGCGTCATGCCGTTTCACCCCCTTGCTGGAGACCCCCACACGGCCGAGCACGGCATCCAGCCCGTGCCCGCCTTTGCCGCCCCAGATTTTGCGGGAAAAATCACGCGAATCCAGAGCGCTTGTCTCACGCACGGGAATGCCGTGGCGTTTGCAGTTTTCGGCGATGAAGCGCATGTCGAAGCGAATGCCGTTGTGCGCAATGAGCGTGGCATTCTCTCCGACAAAGCGGGAGAAATCCATGAGGACATCCACCGGTGAAGGGGCGTCCGCCACCTGCGCCTGCGTGATGCCGGTCAGCTTGGTGATGAAAGAGGGGATGCGGTTCTCGGGCCGGACGTAGCTGTCAAAATATTCCCCCTGGTCCCACCGTCCAGCCGTCACCTTCATCGCCGCGATCTGGATGATCTCGTGTTGAGAAGGGAGGAGGCCGGTGGTTTCGAGATCAAAGATGACAATATTCATGAATGCGGTCGGAACACGCCTTCGCATCCCGCCTCTTTGTTGCGGTCATCAGAGGCCGATTGCAAGCCTTTAAACGTACACCCTTGGAACACGGGTGTTGATGTTGGTCAGTACCTCGTAGGCGATGGTGCCTGCCGCATCTGCCACATCCTGGGCGGTGATGGACTCAGAGCTGTCGCTGCCGATGAGGGTGACGGTATCTCCATTGTAGGCGGTGCCCCACTCCAGATTCACCATGAACTGGTCCATGCACACACGTCCGACAATGGGGTGACGCTGGCCGCGAATGAGCACGGAGCCACGGTTGGAGAGGGCACGAAAATAGCCGTCCCCATAACCGACCGGCACCGTGACCACGCGCACTTGATGGTCGCTGCTCCAGGTGCCACCGTAGCTGATCGGGCTGCCCGGTTGCACCACCTTGAAAAACACGACCTGGGATTTCCAGCTCAGCGCCGGTGTCAGTTGCACCGGGCGCAGCACGTCCTTGGAGGGATACACGCCATAGAGCATGATGCCCGGCCGCACCAGGTCCAGATGACTCTCCGGCAGTTGCAGCACACCGCCGGAATTGGCAATGTGGCGCAGCGGAGTCTGCAATCCGTGTTTGGGATAGAACTCCAGCACCTCAAGAAAACGGGATAGCTGCTCCCTGGCGGCAGAGAGGTCGGAATCGTCCGAGCAGGCAAAATGGGAGTAGATGCCCGCCACCTCCACATTGGAAAATTGCAGGCTGGCCTCCAGCAGCTTCTCAGCGCTGTACCAGTGCACCCCGATGCGCTCCATGCCGGTGTCGATCTTCAAATGCACGCATGCCTTGGTCTTCACCGCCGCAGCCGCCTCGTCGATCTGCCTCAGCTTGTCCACGGATGAGGCGGCCATCATCAGGCCATGCTGGATGAACTGCGGGATCTGCCGCGTGGCCACACCACCAAAGACGAGGATGGGGATGCTGATGCCCGCCTGGCGCAGGACGATGGCCTCCTCCAAAAGGGCCACCCCAAGGCAGGGGGCCCCGTGGTTCATCAGATGCCGCGCCACCTCGACGATGCCGTGGCCGTAGGCATTGGCCTTGACCACCGGCATGACCTGCGCCGTGCCCACATGGGCGCGGATGGCGTCATAGTTCTGCGCGATGGCGCCGAGGCTGACCTCGACGTGGGCTGGGCGGATGGCGTCGGCTGGGTTCAAGTCGGGGACACTCGACTAACCCAGGATCGCTTTCAACTTCGCAGACACATCGGCAAAGGCTTCGTCGCTCAGCGCAGGTGTGGCAGCGGCAGCCAGTGGCAGTCCTTCCTCCGGCAGGGTGATCCAGGAGCGGCAGCCGCCGTAGCTCTTCGCATAGGGGAAGTGCCAGTTCTGCGGCAGCCTGTAGGCACGCACCAGCGCGATGTGCAGGCAGCTCTCGTCGTCATAGACAAAGCGCTCCTTCACCACGTCCTCGTTCCAGATGTGCAGCGGGGCCAGAGCGGCCACCTTGTCCCAGTCCGTGACCTTCCAGACCTGCTCCAGCGTCGCGCAGCCGTCGATGTCCACGCTGGTGCGCTGCTCCTCGGGCGGGAAGTCGCGCTGAGTATTTTCCGGCACCCAGCTGAGCTTTTCGGCCTGATTGTGAAACCAGGTGGGGAAGAGGAAAAACTGGCGGTGCTTCCACTCAAAGCCGCCGCGGCCTTCATGGATGCCGCCCTTGCGGAGAATGATGCTGAGGCGGCCCTGCGCGAGGGCATCGCAGACGAAGGACCATTCTTTGAATCCGGTGGGGGTGGTAAGGTTGGGCATGTGTGCGGATACATCGCCGCTCAGCCCCCCGCAAGTGCTGGCAGAGCGTGGAAAGTGCGGCATGCTGCGCCACGTTTGACTCCTCACATGTCATCCGCCCGCAATCCCACCGGGGCCTGCACCCAAATCAGCCGCCGCCAGCTCCTTTCCGCCGGCGGGCTGGGGATGTTTGGCCTCACGATGCCCCGCTTTCTCCGTGGCCTGGAAAGCCAGGGGGCGGACAAGCTCATCGCGCGCGCCAAGTCGGTGATCTTCTGCTTTCAGTGGGGCGGCCCCAGCCACCTGGAGACTTTTGACATGAAGCCGGACGCGCCCGAGGGCATTCGCGGCTTTCACAAACCCATCAAGTCCAATGCCGACGGCATCTGGGTCTCAGAGAAGCTGCCAAAGACCGCCAGGGTGATGGACAAGGTGACACTGGTCCGCTCCGTGCATCACACGATGAAGAACCACAACAGCGCCGGCTACTACGCTCTGAGCGGCCATGCCCCGCCCAGCGATGACCAGCGGCTGAAGGATTCGCCGGAGCTTTTCCCCGCCTACTCCTCCGTGGTGGACAAGATCGCGCCGCTGAGGGGCGAGATCCCCACGTCGGCCACCTTCCCGTACATCGTGAGCGACGGCTCGGTGACACCGGGCCAACGCGGAAGCTTTCTGGGCAAAGAACACGATCCTTTCATCGTGCTGCGCGACCCAAACGCGGCGGGCTTTGCCCTGCCAGAGCTGAGCCTGCCCAGCGGGGTGAGCTTTGAGCGGCTCAATGCACGCCGCGAGCTGCAGAAGCTCGTGGACTCCCAGGCCCGGTTGCTGGACTACTCCGCCGAGGCACGGGGCATCGAAAGCTACTACGACAAGGCGCTGGCCATGCTGCACAGCGAGAAGCTGCGCGCGGCCTTTGACCTCACCAAGGAGCCCGACAAAGTACGAGACGGCTACGGCCGCACCCCCTATGGCCAGAGCCTGCTGCTGGCACGCCGTCTGGTGGAGGCGGGGGTGAAGTTTGTCACGGTAAACTTTGCCCAGAGCATCGGCGGACAGAGCACCACTGAAGGCGGCTGGGACACGCACGGCTTCAATGACACACGCATGTTCCCCATCATTGAGAAGTACCACCTGCCCATCACCGAGCAGACGCTGCCGACCTTCCTCACGGACCTCGATGAGCGCGGCCTGCTGGACGAGACGCTGGTGGTCTGGATGGGCGAGTTTGGCCGCACGCCCAAGATCAACAAGAACGTCTCACGCGACCACTGGCCGCAGTGCTACACCGCACTGCTGGCAGGCGGCGGTGTGAAGCGCGGCTACGTGCACGGCGCCTCGGACAAAAACGGGGAACACCCTGCGGACAAACCAGTGAAGCCGGATGATCTGGCCGCCACCATGTACCACCTGCTGGGCATCCAGCCAGACACCGAGGTGCGTGATGTGGTGAACCGTCCCGTACCCATCAGCTACGGAAAAGTCATCCAGGAGATCATCTCATGAAAGCACTGCTCACCACCCTCTGCCTTCTGGCCTGCGCCAGTCTCAATGCCAGGGATCTTGGCATGAGTCCTCTCTTTAAACACTACATCGGCAGCTGGAAAGCCGCTGGTGAACTCAAGGGGGAAAACAACACCCTGGAGATCAAGGAGGAATGGACCGGCGCAGCGGAGGGGGACAATTCCTTTGTGATCAAAGGCACCCGCACCATCAACGGCGACACCCAGCCCTTTCAGTGGACCATCACCTACAATGAGGGCGCAGACAGCTACGAAGCGAACCTCACGGGCGCTGACGGCTCCCAAAACATCCATTTCGAAGGCCATGTGTCTGAGGTGAATCTCACGCTCGAGCTCAAGGCCATCACCGGCAGCGGCCAGAGCAGCATCACCATCACAGAAGCGTTCGCAGGCACAGGAGAAGCCAAAGATGTGATCGAGAGCAAGGTGACCTTCACTGGAGATGCAGGCCAGACGACGCTGGAAGGCGTAATCAAGCACGAGAAGGAGAAACAACCGTAGTGAACATCACCAACTGGGACCAGGCGTATCAGGAGAACTTCACCCCGTGGGACAAAGGCCTGCCAGCCCCTCCGCTGGCGGAATGGCTGGAGCACAACACCCTCACAGGCCGCGTGCTCGTGCCCGGCTGCGGCGTGGGCCACGATGTGGCTCATCTGGTGTCGCGCGGCATTGACGCCCACGGGCTCGACATCGCCCCCACGGCTGTGGAGCGGGCCAGGGCGCACTACCCCCAGCTGGCGGAGCGCTTTGTGTGCGCAGATCTGTTTGAGTTTCGCGGTGAATACGATGCCATCGTGGAGCACACCTGCCTCTGCGCGCTGCCGCCCGAGTGGCGGACGAAATACCGGGATGCGGTGGCGGGCCTGCTGAAGCCCGGCGGGCTGTTCGTTGGCGTGTTTTTCATCAATCCGGAAATGGACCCAGGTGAAACAGGGCCGCCGTTTGGCATCGCTCATGACGAGCTCAGCGCCCTGTTTGCCCCTCGCTTTGAAGTCCTGGAAAGCTGCATCCCGGCCAAGGCCTACCCGGGCCGTGAGGGACGTGAGTGCTTTCGCGTGATGCGGCTTACTGCCGCCTGATCTCCCCGGACAAAGGCGACGCAGGGACCATGACCCGCCGGGTGCTGAAATCCTGCGGCACCAGCTCTTTGACCGTACCTGCGATGATGTCTTCAATGCCGGAGGCAAACCGGGTGGGGCGGCCATAATACACCATGGCTCCGCCGCCTTCATAGCCTCCTTCCTCCCAGACCCGCTGAGATGGGATGTAGCAGGGCACATCGTTGGTGTAGCCGTTCACCCAGGTGCGGGCGGGGTCAAACTCACGTTTGAAACGCAGGCTGTAATCCACCACCACTTCCCCCGGGAGATTGATGGTGATCAAGTCGCTGCCATAATTCCATACCTGGATGCTGTATGGCAGCGCAGATGGAATTTTCTCTCCTCGCCCGAGCATGGCGAGATGCTGCCGGGCATGATATGCCGTCCATTTGTTCGGGTCAGCCGCCCGTGCCTGCCATTCCTCCTGCTTGGGCAGCGTGTCGTATGGGAGCATCACCTCGCGCTGGGCACAGTTGAGCGGGCCGTTCAAAGTCTGCATGGGACTGTTGATGAGGCGCACGGTCTCCTTGGCGATGCTGACGCCATGATCCACGGCAAAACGGTTCTCCCTGCGCGGGTAGGGGTTCTGGTCCGCACCACAGCCGACGGCGATGAGGCAGACAGAATCCGGAAAGCGCAATTCGAGTTCTTCGTGTGCCAGACCCGCCCAGTCGCCGTGCAATTCATTGATGCCCAGCGTCGTACAGTGACAGGCGTAGCTGATGTGCGTGGCAATCAGCTTCTGCCCATCAGCAGAACGGACACACAGCACGGGCAGCGCGCGGTCCGTTGGCCCGCTGAAATTTTGCGCATTTTGGAACCCGGCATCTGTTTTGAGCCGGCGGTTGAAGGCGAAATAGACCTTCCCCACATTCCATTCGAGCTTGGCCGGCACCATCTTGTCCAGAGCCCGGGTCACGATGCTGACGATGTGCGCGGTCAAATCCTCCGTGTAGCGCTCGATGTGCTTGGCGTGCTCCGCCGGCAGGTCTTCCCCGAAAAGACAGGTCAGCACACCTTTGAGCATCGGTGCACAGTGCGTATGCGTTGAGTGCAGGGCGAAGCGCTCGTCAGCAAGGGCCCTGCCTCCGGCAGCAAGCCGTTTCAGCACTTCGGCACGGACAGCCCCCGGCACACCGCAGTTGTCGACACAGACAAGCACTGCGGGCTTGTCGCCACGCCACTGCAGGGCCAGGGCATTGGCATGCAGACGCTGCGCGACCTTGGTGGCTTCCTCTGTCCGGCTGCCGTAGCCGCTGAGCCTTACGGGATAGTCGGGAGTGATGTCCACATCCGCCGCACCAGCTTTCCAAGCCACAGCCTGCTCCGCCAGCAGCGGCGAATGAACCAACAGCAAGAATATCGGGAGGATGATTCGTCGCATTTGTCCGATTATGGACAAATACGACGAATGCTGACAAGGCTAATGTGACCCCAGCCTACGAAATGCTAGGCATTTGCATTGGTCCAGTCGATGGCAGCACGGCAGATTTCCCAGAAACTGCCGGGTTCCATGCTGGCACCGCCCACGAGCGCGCCGTCCACATCCTTCTGGCTGATGAGCTCGGCCATGTTGCCGGGCTTCACGCTGCCACCGTACTGAATGCGGATCTTCGCGGCAACGTCTTCGCCAAAGAGTTCTCCGAGCACCTGGCGCGTGAAGGCGTGGGCCTCCTGCGCCTGCTCAGGGCTGGCGGTGCGGCCGGTGCCGATGGCCCAGACGGGCTCATACGCGATCACACAATCCGTGATGCGGCGGGGGCCGACGTCAGCGAGGGATTCACGAAGCTGGCTGCCGAGCACCTGCTCGATCTGGCCGTTGTCGCGCTCAGCGAGGGTTTCACCGATGCAAAGGATCGGGTGCAGACGTGCCTCGAGAGCCGCGAGCACCTTGGCGTTCACAATGGCGTTGGTTTCGCCATAGAGGCTGCGGCGCTCACTGTGGCCGAGGATGACGTGCCTGCAGCCGCACTCTTTGATCATACGTGCGCTGATCTCTCCGGTGAAGGCACCGGCAGGCTGGGCGCTCATGTTCTGGGCGGCCAGTTCGACGCTCTGCTCACGGGCGTTGATGAGCACATCCTGGGCTTTGGCCAGGCTCACAAAGGGTGGAGCCACGACGATCTGCACCGGCACCTTGTCGGGCACGAGACGGGCAAAGGAGCGGAGGAAGTCATCCGTCTCCTGGGGTGTCATGTGCATTTTCCAGTTGGCGGCGATGATGGGTTTGCGGAAGTGGACGAAGGCCATAAGGGGAGGGTTGCAGTTGTTTACAATGGTTGTCGGTGTTGACAGTGATTGGGCAAACAATTGTCAACCATCGTCAACAACCGTAAACCACCGTCAACGGTTTGAGTTACTTGTCTTTCAGGCAGGCGACGCCGGGGAGGACTTTGCCTTCGAGGAGCTCGAGGGAGGCACCGCCGCCGGTGGAGATAAAGGTCATTTTGTCGCCAAGCTTGGCCTTTTTGACCGCCTTCACGCTATCGCCACCACCGATGATGGTCTTGGCGCTGGAGTTGGCAGCCACGGCTGCGGCCACGTCAAAGGTGCCCTTCGAGCTGTCCTTGATCTCAAAAACGCCCATCGGGCCGTTCCAGATGACCGTCTTGGCCTTGGCGATTTCTTCGGAGAAGAGCTTCACGGACTCAGGGCCGATGTCCACACCTTCCCAGCCGTCCGGGATGCTTTCGCCAGCAGCGGTAAACTTGAGGTTGCCCAGCTTTTTGGTGTCGAAGTCAAAGGAGTCGGTGATCATGGCATCCACCGGGATGAGGATTTTCACGCCACGCTCCTTGGCCTTGTCCAGTGCGGCCTGCGCGATGGGCTCCCACTCCGGCTTGTAAAGGCTCTTTCCGATCGAGATGCCCTCCACGATCTTGCGGAAGGTGTACGCCATGCCACCGCCGATGATGATGGTGTCTGCCTTTTCGAGCAGGCGGTTGATGACGCCGATCTTGTCGTTCACCTTGGCACCGCCGAGGATCACCACAAAGGGGCGCTCGGGGTTTTCGAGTTCATCGTGCAGCCAGGTCAGCTCCTTCTCCATAAGCAGGCCGGAGACTGCTGGCAGGTAGTCGGCAATGCCGGCTGTGGAGCTGTGCGCACGGTGCGCGGAGCCGAAGGCGTCGTTCACAAAGATTTCGGCCAGCTCGGCCATGCCCTTGGCCAGGGCGGCGTCGTTTTTCTCTTCGCCAGCATGGAATCGGGTGTTTTCCAGAAGGAGCACATCGCCATTGCCCAGCGCCAGGGCCTTGGCCTTGGCTTCTTCGCCGATGCAGTCGCTGGCGAAGGCCACAGGCTTGCCGATCAGGGCGCTCAGAGCCGGAGCCACCGGAGCCAGGCTCTGCTTGGGGTCACGCTGGCCCTTGGGACGGCCCAGGTGGCTCGCGAGGATGATTTTAGCGCCTTTTTCGATCAGAAAATTGAGCGTGGGCAGAGTCTCCTGGATGCGCGTTGCGTCGGTGATGACCATCTGGCCGTCCTTCTCTTCGAGCGGCACGTTGAAATCTACGCGCACAAAAACGCGTTTTCCGGCGAGGTCGAGGTCACGAATGGTCTGCTTGGGCATGGTGTTTTTTAATGTGGGGTAAACAGGCCGCAAGGCGGCGGGGGCGTGATTCCTAGCACAGAGCGTGCTCGGTGCGCATGCAATTTTTTGCAGACAGGAACTGCGGGATCGGCGAAATGCCTATCGCTCATTCAAGTCCAGCCGGTGAATTTCCAGAGGAAGCTCCTGCTCCAGGAACTCGATCAGGCTTTTCACCCGCTGCGGCAGGTGCTCGTGCGCCGAATGGGCAATCTGGAGGTCGATGGGGGCCAGATGCCAGTCCGGGAGCAGTTGTACCAGGCGCCCCGCAGTGATGTCCCGGGCTGCCATCCACTCCGGCAAAATCGTGAATCCGGCACCCTCGATCGCGGCTTCTCTCAGAGCTGTCACGGTATCCAGCAGCATGACCGGGCTCAGCTTGAGCTTCTTGACCTGTCGGGACCGCTCCAGCTCCACACGGTCTCTGGAATAGAAATGCGGCTGCAAAATGCCCAGCCACGGCAGATCGTTCAGGTCATCCGGCCGGATGGGCAGACTGTGATATTTGAGCAGGGAGGGAGCCGCCACCAGCCTGCGATGCAGCTTGGCGATCTTGCGGATCGTCACCCTGCGGTCCGTCGGAGCCCCCACCATGATGCCGCAGTCAAAGCCCTCCTTGATGAACTTGGTGGGCCTGTTGATGAGATGCAGTTCGGTCGTGACATCCGGGTGCTGTCTCTGAAAGCGGGAGAGCACGCGCGAGACGATCCACTGCCCCACATCCACCACGGAGACCATGCGCAGGTGCCCGCGCAGGGCACGGCGCTCCGCACGCAGCCGGCTGCCCAGACGGTCTGCCACGGTGAGAAGCTCCCGGGCATCTGCCAGCACGATGCTCCCCGCGTCCGTCAGCCTCATCGTGCGCGTGTCCCGCCGGATCAGCGGAGCGCCAATCTGAGCCTCAAGGGATGCAAGATGCCTGCTCAGCGTGGGCTGAGCCACCCCCAGAACTCTGGCGGCACGCGAGATGCCGCCCGAGTCGGCAATCTGCACAAATTCACGCAAAAGGTGGAGGTCGTTCAAGCTGCTCATGCATTTACTGTATAAGTGATATGTCGATTATGCACTATTTAAGCTGTCGCATTGTTCGTAACTCTGATCATGGCGCGCGCATCGTTCTTTTCCGTCCCCCTTCTTCCAGCTCTGCGGCAGGCCCTTGTCGGCCTGCTCGTCCTGAGTTCCATGACCGCCTGCAAACGCAGCAGCACGGCCACCGCCGGCCCGCCACAGACAGCGGTCCCTGAAGTGACCGTGGCCAGGCCGGTCGCCAAGCGGCTGATGGACTGGGACGAATTCACCGGCCGCCTGACAGCACGCAAACGCGTTGAGGTTCACGCCCGGGTCTCGGGTTATGTGACCAAGGTCAGCTTCAAGGAAGGTGCCGAAGTCAAGGCCGGAGACCTGCTCTTCACCATCGATCCTCGCCCTTACCAGGCCATCGTTGAACGCGCCGAGGCCATGCTCTCCCAGGCAAAATCTGCGGCAGAAGTGGCCAGCGTGGAAGCACGAAACGCCACCGCACTGCGTCAGGGGCAGGCTATTTCTGTGGAAGAGTCCGAACGCCGTCTGAAAAGCGCCACCGGTGAAATGGCGGGCGTGCGCGGCGCTGAGGCAGCCCTGCGCGCCGCCAAGCTGGATCTCGAATTCACCGAAATTCATGCCCCCATCAGTGGTCGCATCAGCGATGCCCGTGTGACTGAGGGCAACCTCGTCAGCGGTGGCAACCAGGGGGCCACCCTGCTGACCACCATCGTCGAGCTGGACCCCATTTACTGCGAGATCGAGGCCGATGAGCGTTCCGTGCTCAAATACCGCGAAATGCACAAGACCGGCGAGCGCACGAGCGCCATGTTCGCCCGCATTCCCGCCCAGATGGAACTGCTGAACCAGGATGGCTGGCCCAACCACGGCGAAATCGATTTCGTGGACAACCAGATCAATCCCGCCACCGGCACCATCCGCGCCCGCGCGGTCTTTCCCAACGCTGACCGTCTGATGTCCCCCGGCTTCTTCGCACGCGTGCGCATCCCCGGCAGCGGCGAATACGACGGCCTGCTCATCCGTGACTCCGCCGTGGGAGACGACCAGGGCAGCAGTTTTGTGTGGGTGCTGGATGCCGAGGACAAGGCTGTTTACAAGCCCGTCACCCTCGGCCCGCTTCTGGATGGCATGCGCGTCATCCGCAAAGGTCTGGCAGCGGACGACCGCGTGGTGGTGCTGGGCCTCATGAGCGTGCGCAACGGCGCCAAGGTGAAGCCCACACTGACAGACATGCAGCCAGCGGCGGAAGCCACCAAATAACATCGACATGAATTTCGCCCGCTTCTTTGTGGACCGGCCCATCTTTGCGGCCGTGCTGAGCATCGTCATCACCCTGCTGGGCGTGCTGGCCTACCTGGCGCTGCCCATCGCGCAGTATCCCGAGGTCATCCCGCCCACCGTCGTGGTCTCGGCCACCTATCCTGGCGCAGATGCGCGCACGCTGGCGGAAACCGTCTCCACACCGCTGGAGCAGGAGATCAACGGCGTGGAAAACATGCTCTACCTCTCCTCATCATCCACCAGCGATGGCAAGGTGCAGATCACCGTGACTTTCCGCCTCGGTTCGGATTTGAATGAGGCCCAGGTGCTGGTGCAAAACCGTGTGAACGCCGCCGTCTCACGCCTGCCTGAAGAGGTCCGCCGTCTGGGGGTGAACGTCAACAAGCGCTCGCCTGACCTCACACTGGCCGCGCAGTTCTACAGCCCCGACGGTTCGCGTGAAGTCTCGTATCTCAGCAACTACGTCACACTCCAGGTGCAAAACGAGATCGCCCGCATTCCGGGCGTCGCCGAGGCCTCCTCCCTCGGAGGTCTGGACTACTCCATGCGCATCTGGCTCGACCCTGAAAAAGTGGCCAGCCTTGGCCTCACAGCGGGTGACGTCGTCCGTGCCATCCGTGAGCAAAACGTGCAGGTGGCCGCAGGCTCGCTCGGCCAGCCGCCTGCCTCCAAGGACTCGCAGTTTCAATACACCCTCACCGCTCCGGGCCGCCTGAAGAAGGCCGAGGAGTTTGGCGACATCGTGCTCAAGACCGGAGAACAGGGCGACGTCGTGCGTCTGGCCAACGTGGCACGCATTGAGCTCGGCTCCCGCGACTACTCCAGCCGCACCTACATGGACGGCTACAACGCCGTCTCGCTGCGCGTTTTCCAGCTGCCCGGCAGCAATGCCATCGAAACCGCCGACGCCGTCTACAGGCGCCTCAAGCAGCTCAAGGAGCGCTTCCCTCCAGGAGTCGATTACGTCATCAATTACGACACCACCAAGTTTGTGCGCGCCTCGATTGAGTCCGTGCTTCACACCCTCATGGAGGCGGTGCTTCTCGTGGTGTTCGTCGTCATCATCTTCCTGCAAAACTGGCGCGCCTCCATCATCCCGCTGCTCGCCGTTCCGGTCTCCCTCATCGGCACCCTCGCCGTGATGCAGTGGATGGGCTTCTCGCTGAACAACCTCTCGCTGTTCGGGCTCGTGCTCGCCATCGGCATCGTGGTGGACGACGCCATCGTGGTGGTGGAAAACGTCGAGCGAAACATCGCACTCGGACTGAGCCCGCGTGAGGCCTCGGTGCGTGCGATGAATGAGGTGAGCGGCGCTGTCATCGCCGTGGCCCTGGTGCTCTGCGCGGTGTTCGTTCCCACGGCTTTCATCAGCGGCATCACCGGCCAGTTCTACCGTCAGTTCGCGCTGACCATCGCGGTGTCCACCGTGATTTCCGCCTTCAATTCCCTGACGCTCAGCCCCGCCCTCTGCGCCCTGCTGCTGCAGCCGCACGGTGTGAAGCAGGACTGGTTCAGCCGCATGCTGAACTTCCTCCTGGGCTGGTTCTTCAGCGCCTTCAACCGCGTGTTCCAGTTTGGCTCCGACCTTTATGCCTCTCTCGTCGGCAAACTCATCCGTCTGGCCGTGCTGGTGCTCATCGGTTACGGCGGGCTCATCGGCCTTGCCGGCAAGCTTTTCAAAGACGTCCCCGCAGGCTTCATCCCCTCCCAGGACATGGGCTACGCCATCGTGCTGGTGCAGCTGCCTGACGCCGCGTCCTTTGAACGCACCGACACCATTGTGCGCCGCATGGATGCCATGGCACGCGAAATCCCCGGAGTGGCACACACCTTCGCCATCTCCGGCTACTCCTCCGTCCTGCAGGCCAACCAGCCCAACGTCGGCGCGGCCTTCCTTGTCTTTGACGAATTTTCCAAACGCCAGTCTCCCGAGCTGAAGGGAGACGGCCTTCTGGCAGTCATCCGCAAAAAATTCTCCACCATCCAGGAAGGCCGTGTGCTGGTTCTTCCACCACCACCCCTCCGTGGCCTGGGCAATGCCGGTGGCTTCAAAATCCAGGTCCAGGACCTCAACAACGCCGGCCTGCCAGCACTGGAGGCCGCCACGCAGAAGCTGCTGGCCGCCGCCCAGCAGGAGCCGGGGCTGATCTCCCTCATCACCGGCTTCCGTGCCCGCACGCCCCAGTTCAAGCTGGAGATCAACCGCGCACAGGCCAAGACCATGGGCGTCTCCCTGGCCGACCTCAATGAGGCGCTGCAGATCTACCTCGGCTCCGTTTACGTCAACGACTTCAACCTTTTCGGCCGCACCTACCAGGTCACCGCTCAGGCAGAAGCCCAATACCGCAAAGACCCCGCCGATGTGAGCCGCATCAAAATCCGCAACCAGGCAGGCGAGATGGTGCCGCTGGCAGCACTGGTGAAAGTGGTTAAAACCGGCGGGGCTGACCGCGTGCAGCGCTACAATCTTTACTACTCCGCAGACATCAACGGCAACACCCTTCCCGGCATCAGCTCCGGCCAGATGATCGAGAAAATCGAGCGCCTCGCCAAGGAACACCTGCCGGTCGGGTTTGCCATCGAGTGGACGGACCTCACCTACCAGCAGATCCTGGCGGGAGACACCCTCATCTACATCTTCCCCCTTTGCGTCATCTTCGTTTTCCTGGTGCTCTCCGCACAGTATGAGAGCTGGAGCCTGCCCATGGCCATCATCCTCATCGTCCCGATGTGCCTTCTCTCCGCCATCGGCGGCGTGTGGCTCCGTGCGCAGGACAACAACATCTTCACCCAGATCGGCCTGGTGGTGCTCGTCGGCCTCGCGGCCAAAAACGCCATCCTCATCGTGGAATTCGCCAAGCAGCTGCAGGACACCGGCATGGACCGCGTGAAGGCGGCCGTGGAGGCCTGCCGGCTCCGCCTTCGTCCCATCCTCATGACCAGCTTTGCCTTCATCCTCGGCGTGCTCCCGCTCGTGCTGGCCACGGGCGCCGGCGCGGAAATGCGTCAGGCTCTTGGCACGGCGGTGTTCTTTGGCATGATCGGCGTCACCATCTTCGGCCTTCTTTTCACCCCGGTGTTTTATGTCATCATCCGCGCCTTCGTGGAACGCCGCGAACACCGCCTCCAGTCAGCCGCCCCCGCCCCTGTGATTCATGAAGCCCACTAATCCGCTCCTCCTCGTCGCCTGCCTGGTTTCCAGCTGCAATGTGGGGCCGAAGTTTGTCAAACCGCAGCCCAAAATGCCCGCGGACTATGCCTCCCGCAACACGCAGGAGCAGCAGTCACACGAAGTGGACGCAGCCTGGTGGCGCAAGCTCAATGACAGCACTTTGAACGAACTGGTGGCCCAGGCCGAGACGCAGAACAAGGACATCGCCGCCGCCCGCGCACGTCTGCTGGAGGCCCGTGCCCTGTGGCGCGAGTCCCGCTTCAACTACGCCCCCACCGTCACTCTGGGCTCCACCTATGAAAACACCCGCAACGGTGCCACTTCCTTCTCCGGCCTGCGCACTCGCGACTTCGAGCTCTACCGCACCGGCTTCGATGCAGACTGGGAGCTCGACTTCTTTGGCCGCATCCGCAACTCCGTCAAAGCCGCCAAGGCGAACTCCGGCGCCATGGACACCAATCTGCAGGACCTCCTCATCTCCCTCCAGTCCGAAGTCGCCAGCAACTACATGGAACTCCGCGGCGCCCAGGCCCAGTTGAGAGTGGCCAATGAAAACGCCAGCAACCAGCGCGACGCCCTCCACATCGCGGAGGCCTCTCTCAAAGGAGGCCGCGGTACGCAGCTCGATGTCGCACGGGCCAATGCCCTCTGGAATGCCACCCTGGCGCAGATTCCCACCTACCAGGAAAACATCGCCAGATCGATTCACCGCATCGCCGTGCTCTGTGGTCAAAACCCCTCGGAGCTGCGCGGAAAACTTCAGGTCAGCAAAAAACAGCCCTCCGTCCCCAGCCGCATCGGCATCGTCAAGCCTGCCGATCTGCTGCGCAGACGGCCGGACATCCGCACCGCCGAAAACATTCTGGCGGCGGAAACGGCACGCATCGGAGTCGCCGTGGCAGATCTGTTTCCCCGCGTCACCTTCAACGGGCGCATTGGCTTTGAGTCCTCCACCCTGTCCTACATGACCAACCAGCCCAACGCTGACGGCTACAGCTTCGGGCCGCGCATCACCTGGGCGGCTTTCAATCTTGGCCGGGTCAGGCAGCAGATCGCCGCCGCCGGAAAGCGGGCAGACGCAGCGCTCGCACGCTATGAGCAGACCGTCCTGCTCGCGCTCGAAGAGGCTGAGAACGCACTCACCGTGTATGATCGTGAGCGCCTCCGGCTGCACCACCTCGAAGCCTCCGCCGCCTCCGCACGCGAAGCCGCCACCCTTGCTCGCAAACGCTACCAGGATGGCATCGCCGACTTCCTGACGGTTCTCGACGCAGAGCGTATGGCTCTGGGAGCTCAGAATGACATCGTCGTCAGTCGCACCCGCGTCGCCACGGCTTGGGTCACGATCTACAAGGCGATGGGCGGCGGCTGGAACGGCTAGCTGCGCCGCCTGGCAAAAACCCGGCACGCGGGCACGCTTTCACACGCGTGCCTCGACGGCAGATTCCCCCCCGGCTTGCCCAGCAGACACATCACGGACCGACCATCAGGAGCTGCCCCTCGCTTTTGGGCACGCCGCCTTTTTTCTCGACACTGAGAGCAAACTTGGCCTCGCCAGTCACCGGTTCCACAGGCCTGAAGCTGACTTTCGCTGACCCTTTGGCATCGATGCTCACCACTCCGGCGCTGACCGGAGCCGGCTTGCTGGGGTCCACCACCCACAGCTGGTAATCTTTGTCAGACTCCACTTTGGGCATCTTTTCGAGCACGATCACCCCCTGGCTGCGCTTTTGGTCCCAGACCACAAGCATTTCGCTCCGGCGGTATTCCCACACTTTGCTCTGCAGCGTGGCGATCTGAAGCTGCGACTGCTGCTCCTGCTCCTTCAAAGTCTTCACTTCAGCGGTGAGCTGGGCGATCTGCCCCTTCGCTTCGGACTCCCGCTTGTTCAAAGATTCGATCTCCAGCGCCAGCGCCCTTTTCTGCGCCTCAAATTCATCGCGCCGTTTTTTGAGCTCTTCTTCCAGCGTACGCGTCTTGCCGTCGTCCACGACAGGGACGGTCTGGTTCACAGGCGCAATGGCGCGCGAGGCTGCTGCAAGCTGCTGGGTCAGGCCAGAACGCTCCTGCCACAGCCACACAGAAGTCACGGCAAAGCTGGCGGCGATGGCCCAGCCGATGCCTCCCACAATCACACCGGGTGAAAGCCCGGCGCCCTTGACCCCGGTGGCACGCATCTTGGCACGGATGCGCTTCTTCATGTCCGCAGGCGGCTCCACCGGCTTGATCAGAGTGCCCATGTCCGCCGCTGCCTGCTCCAGCTCCCAGGCCAGCGCGCGCAGCTCCTTGTCACGTGCCACGGCACCGTCCAGAGAGCGCTTTTCGTCATTCTCCAGCATGCCGAGAGCATTCATGGCAGCCAGTTCTTCAAATCGTTCCTGTTCCATCATGCCCCTCCTTTCAAAAGATCGCGCAGGCGCATCAGCCCGCGGCGGATGTTGGTCTTCACAGTGCCGAGCGGGAGCCCCAGCGATTCGGCGATCACATGGTGTGTGAGCCCCTTCAGGAAGGCAAATTCGATCAGCTGGCGCTGCTCCGTAGGCAGCTCGCTCAGGGCCGCGTGCACCACCACGCCACGCTCACGGGCCTGCACATCCTCGTCAGCCCCGGCTTGGGCGGGTGCACCCAGCGTCGTTTGTTCCAGCAGCGCACTGTCCACCAGGCGGTTGCGCCGGCCCAGCATGCGCATGCGGTCGATCGCTTTGTGCCGGAACAGCATCACCGCCCAGGTGAAGGCTTTGCTGCGCTCCGCATCAAAGGTGGAGGCACGCTCCCACAGCAGCACAAACCCGTCCTGCAGCACATCTTCGGCTTCACGTTCATCGTGCAGCATCTGGCGCAGAAGGCCAAAAAGCCGCGGAGCCATGCGGTCATAGAGCTGGTCAAATGCACGTGAATCCCCACGTCCAGCACGCTGGAGCAGGTCTTCATCGCTAAGTTCTGGCTGGCTCATGTGGGGTTTGGTCGCAGTTCGTGCCGAAAAAGCCTCGATGCGCGGATTCCATGCCAGAGCTAATGCGATCACACAAGTTTTTGCGTCATCAAAGGCGGCCTGGATTCAAAAAAAATCACTTTATGTCCACCAGGCGGCAGCTTCGGGTGAAGAGCAGGGCGGATTCTACCTGCTCCAGCTTCAGCCCGGTCAGCCGCACCAGAGCCTGGCGGTAAAGCATGATCTGCGGGCGGTACCCCGCCACTTTTTCGGCCAAAGCCTCGTCGTCAGCCACCTCATCCGTTTTAAAGTCGATCAGACGCACCGAATCACGCTGGACTACGACCCGGTCAAACACGCCGCTGATCCAGCTCCCCTCGTGAATGAGGTCAAAAGGGCGCTCCCTCCACGCCTCGGCGCCTTCACAGGGCCTGACAAACGCCGCCCGCGCAGCCGCCGACTGCAGCACCCCACGGACCATGGACAGCGCGGCCGCCTCAATCGCCTCACCACGCAGCAGTCCGGAGGCCTGCCAGCGTGACTCCAGCACCGGCAGGCTGTCAGTCTCGGCATCCCACCACTCGACGTGAGCCAGCAGTTCATGCACCAGATTGCCCAGCTTCCGGCCAGGCTCCCGCCCGGCGCTGAAGAGCATGCTGCCTTTCACCTGAAAAGCTTCTTCACCAGAAGGCGTCACGCGCTTGGCCAGCGGCTGAAATTCCCGCAGCAGCTCGCCGAGCGGACGCGAAACCACAGGCACCTCCGCCACCGCGGGGGCCACGCCAGGAGACTCGGCATACCATTGCGCATCCCCCGTCTGCCATTCCACCTCATAGTCCCCGCAGGCCTCGCCAGCCCCCGCCACGCCCAGCATGCGGCGTAAAAACTGCGCCTCCCTCATCGAGGGCTCCTTGGACTTCGGCGGCGGCTCGGCCACGAGATACAGGCCGCGTTTGGCCCGTGTCATCGCCACATACAGGCGGCACAGCGACTCAAAACCCGAACGCTGCTTCGAGGTCTCCAGCTCCTGGTTCAAAGCTTCGTGCAACGGTGCAAAAATTCGCGGCGGCTCCTGCAGCACCCAGGAGATGCCCTGCGCATCCCGGTCCACGATCAGCGAGCGCCGCCGCACATGATCCATGGCATCTCCGTTCAAATCTGGCAGGATGACCACATCAAACTCCAGTCCCTTGGCCTTGTGCACCGTCATCACCTGCACAGCACACGCCGCCCCCCGCACCTGCACCGGCATTTCACGCACATGCTGCAGAAACGCATCGATGTCACGCGAGCCGCCGGCATCAAATTCAGCGGCCATTTCACCAAACTGGCGCAGCCGTAGCTCGTGAAAGGCATCAATCTCCGGCAGCAGGGTGCGCACATGCCGGGTCCAGGCCTCCGTGAAGCCGACAAACCCACGCTCAAAAACACACTCCCTCACCTGATGACAGGCAAGCGGCCAGCCCTGCCCCGGCTGCTCGATCTGCGACCACAGGGGCGTCATTCTCAGATGCTCCAATGCCAGCGCATCCCCCGGATGCGCCGCCAGTTGCAGCAGCGAGAGCAGCGCAAGCGTCACCGCATTGTCCGTAGCGGGATGGATTTGCGATTCGCACACCACCTCCATGCCCGTCGTCGCACGCAGTTCTTCGGCCACGGCGCTGGCGCTCTTGTTGCCGCGCACCAGCACCGCGCACGTCAGCCCGCGCTCCAGAGGACGGATCTCATTGAGCAGGGCTGCCACCGTGGGCGTCGTGGATGGATTGCGCCTGCCATCCTCGCTGGGCACGCTCAGCAGGGCTGCATAGCCGCCAAGCCGCTGATTTCGCTCGGCAGGCACATGGTTTTTAAAGGCAAAGCCGGCGGTGCAGCCCGGAAGCACCGCTTCGATCGCCGCCGCACTGGCAAAGACCGCATTCACCGCATCCAGCACCGCCGGGGCACTGCGGAAGGACTGGCTCAGCGTCTGGGGCTCCAGCCCGTCCTGGCCCTGGTGCGGCCACTCCTTCAGCACATCATCAAACAGCCCGGGCTCAGCCTGCCGCCAGAGGTAGATGGACTGCTTGGGGTCCCCCACAGCGTAGAAACTGCGCCTGCCGGACTCATCCTGCATCACCTCGTCCACCAAGCCCCGCACCACGTTCCACTGCACGCGGCTCGTGTCTTGAAACTCGTCAAACAGCCAGTGGTCATGGCGGCCGTCCAGGCGGAACCACAGATCTCCGCTCTCACCGTCCGCCCACTCCGAGCCATCGTTCGCAGCCGCCGCCAGGAGCCTTTGGACATCGGCAAAAGACAGCCTGCCCCGCGCGCGCACCCGCCGTGCATATTCGGCCTCATACAGTGCCATCAGAGCCGCCATGCCCTGGGTGCGCTGCACACGGCAGGTCAGCTCCTGGTCCAAAATCTCCCTGGCGACTCTCACCCAGGCACGCGCGGTCTCCCCGCTGAGTTCAGATTTTTTGCCACGCCCCCAGGCGATTTCGGCCCGGCCGGATTTGAGGTCCTGCCAGACCGCTGTCGTCTTGTCCAAAAAATACTTCACCCGCGTGGGTAGCGTCGCCCCCGGCTCCAAGGCCGAGGCTTCAGCCACCAATTCGTCAAAAAATCTCGCTCCCTCATCGGTTCGCGGGACGAAGCGGTCCCTGAGTTCGCCGAGGGCCGCCGTGAGACTGCCGGCACGCGCCTGCCCCACCCCCGGCAGCCTTCCCCAGGGGGCCCCATCTCCGCTGTCCAGCCAGGTGCTGTGATGGTCATTGATCCACGCCTCCAGGCTGCCCGCTGCACTGCGCTCCTCAATGCCAAAGGTGGCCTGCTTGAACCCCTCGAGCAGCGCGCGTCCTGCCTGCTCATCCCGCGAGGAATGAATGCGCTCAAGAAGCGCATCCAGCGCCTCCTGCCGGGCTTGGGCGGCTTCATTTTCGGCCATCACACTGGCGCCTAGGGGGAGGCCCAGTTCCAAAGGAAAACAGGCGGTGATGCCCGCAAAGAAACTGTCCATCGTGCCCAGGCGCAGGCGGTGGAGCTGCTGGGTCACCTTGCGCAAAAGCAGCACAAACTCCGGCCACTCCTCCGGCAAGGGCGCCATCCCCGCAAAGTAGTGCTCTGGCAGCTCCCCGTGGCGTGACAGCACCGAGAGCCGCTGCAGGATGCGCTGGAAAAACTCCCCTGCCGCCTTTCGCGTGAAGGTCATCGCCGCAATCCCCTGCGGTGACTGCCCGAGCACGAGCAGATGCAGATGCCGCCGCACCAGCTGGTAGGTTTTCCCGGAACCGGCGGAGGCGGAGACGAGGATGTGGCGGAGGCGGTTCACGTGCCCGGGATGCAAGCCCACGCGCCACCACATGTCCAGCACTCTCACGCCTCCACCCAGCGCCGGATCCAAGGCAGCGCCAGCACGACGGCGACAATCACCGATGCTCCAAGGTAAAAGCCGGCGCTCATATGCTCCGCCTGCCCAAACACCAGCGCCGCCAGCAGGATGCCGTATACAGGCTCCATGTTGTAAACCACGTTGACCGTGAAGACGCTGACACGGCGCAGCACATCCATAAAGCCCGCATAGGCCGCCACAGTGCACACCAGGGCAAGCACCCCGAGCCATAGCGCGGATGCGGCATCCGGCATTGTCGGCATGAAACCACCTTCGAGGAAGGGGCGTGAAAGCAATGCAGCGATGCAGGCACCCCCCATCTGATAAAGGCCGATGACGCTCCAGTCGGTGTCCCGGGCCACCTGCTGCTTGCTCAGGGTGGCAAAAAAGGCGGCCAGCACCGCAGCGGCAATCGCCACGGAAAAGCCGAGCCAGTGGCGGAACTCCACCTGATAGATAAACCAGACGGCCCCGACCATGACCGCACCCACCAGAAGCTCGGCCAGCCGCCAGCGCCTGGAGCCGTCTATGAGGGGCTCGATCAGGGAGCACCACAGCATGGCCGTAGGCATCGCCGCCAGGCAGACTGAAGCCGTGGCCAGCCGGGCAGACCAGAAAAACAAAACCCAGTGCAATCCCAGAATAACCCCCACACCCAGCATGGCCAAACCTCTGCGGTAACTCACCCAAAATGAACACCTTCGAAATCGGGTCAGCACCGCAAAACAAATCACGGCGAGCGCCGTGCGCCAAAACACGACATCCACAGGAGGCAGGACGATGAGCTTGCCTAAAATCGCCGTCAGTCCCCAGGCCAGCACCACGAGATGCAGCTGGATGTAATTGCGCACATTGGAACGGGACATGCTTTGTGACGGAACTGTTGCTCTGGCCGCTACACGTTTGAAGCGCCTCTTTTTAGGGCTTCATACAAGGACGAAACCTCCTCTTTGGCCATCATTTCATCTCATGACTGCAAAAATTGGCAGGAACCCCCATAGAACTTACGCCTTGACGTGGGGCAGTGCGGAAGCAGTAATGCAGGCTTGTCATGCTCCAGTCTGGGCGTGTCCTGCCGCCCGGTCATCCTCC
The DNA here is from genome assembly GCF_042655725.1 of Prosthecobacter fluviatilis. Lineage (GTDB taxonomy): Bacteria > Verrucomicrobiota > Verrucomicrobiia > Verrucomicrobiales > Verrucomicrobiaceae > Prosthecobacter > Prosthecobacter fluviatilis. The sequence continues at coordinate 319,150 of NZ_JBHSMQ010000006.1, read as the reverse complement.
TGTTTGTCTTATCTGCTCTGCCTATGAATTACGGAACTCCCTCCATGTCTCGCCTGACACTTTTTTCTGTAGCGGCCATCGCTTTGATGATGTTCCCAACACAGCAGGCACGGGCGCAAGCAGTGCTCCCCTCGGCACCGGTGGCAAAAAAGATCGTGCAGGATGTCCAGATCGTCCTCAAAGGCGCGGTGAAGCTGGACGAGAACCGCATTCGCAGCCAGCTCTCCACCCGTGTCGGACAGCCCTTCAGCAATGAAGCGGTGGAACGTGACATCCGCGCCCTCTACAGCACCGGCGCGGTGGAAAATCTGGACATCAACGCCGTGGATGTGCCGGGCGGCGTCAAGGTCATCGTCGAAATCGTCGGCCGCGGTGGCATTGCAGAAATCAATTTCATCGGCAACACCGCCATCGACAACAGCAGGCTGCGCAAGGACATCGCAGTCAAGGTGGGTGACCCGGTGGATGACATCAAGCTCTCGGCTGCACAGCAGAAGATCGTCGAGATGTATGAGAAGAAGGGCTTCTCCGACGTGATCGCCAGCTATGACATCACCCCCTCCGCCCGCGAGGGTTTCTCCACGGTGACCTTCAAGATCGACGAAGGCGCACGCGGCATCATCCATGACATCCGCTTTGAAGGCAACACGGCCATCAAGTCCCGCGTGCTGCGTGGCAAGATCAAATCCCAGGAGCATCACATCTGGAACCTCTGGGGCAAAAAGGGCAAGCTCAGCAACCAGGACCTGCAGGAAGACATCAAGAAGATCGAGCAGGCTTTCCAGGACGAGGGCTACGTTTACGCCAAGGTCACCGAAGTGCGGCGTGAACCGGTCTCATCCAAGCAGATGGACCTGGTGTATGTGATCAATGAAGGCGCCAAGTATGACGTCTCCGGCGTCAAGATCTCCGGCAACACCATTTTCACCACGGAAGTGCTCATGCAGGGCATCAAAACGGAGCCCGGATTTCCGTATGTCGGCAGCTTCATCAAGGCAGATGAAAAGATGGTGCAGGACTACTATGGCTCACGCGGCTATGCAGACGCCCGTGTGGAGACCAGCATCCTGGAAACTGGCGCAGGACAGGTCGCCGTGGCCTACAACATCACGGAAGGCACCAAGTCCTACATCAGCAAGGTGAACATCTCCGGCAACTCGGTCACGAAGGATGAAGTCATCCGCCGGGAACTGCCCTTCGCCCCCGGAGAGGAGCTCAACACCGTCAAAATCGAGGCGGGCAAGAACCGCCTGCAGAACCTGAACTACTTCAGCTCTGTGGACATGCGGAACACGCCCACGACCGCCCCCGGCTACAAGGACGTGGACATCAATGTGCAGGAACAGTCCACCGGTACGGTGAACTTCGGCGCAGGTTTCAGCTCCATCGACAGCATCACGGGATTCATCCAGGTGACCCAGACGAACTTTGACATTCGTGACTGGAAGGACTTCCGCGGGGGTGGCCAGCGCTTCAACGCCAACATCCGTGCGGGTGCGCTCCGTCGTGACGTCACCATCAGCTGGACGGAGCCGTGGTTCCTGGGACGCGAACTGGCCCTCACGGTCGAAGCGTTCTATCATAACCTCTACTACCTCTCCAACTTCTTCAACCAGACCAACGTCGGTGTTTCATCAGGCTTGCGCAAGCGGCTCGGAGAACACTCCTACATTGAAAGTACCTACACCCTTCAGCAGGTCAGAATTGACAGCATTGCCAGCGGTGCCTCGGCCCTCATTGCCCAGGAAGCAGGGTCCTACATCCAGAGCAAGATCGACACGAACTTCGTGCATGACACCCGCGACAGCGTCTTCATCACACGCAGTGGCCACAAGATCGAAGCGGGCATCCTGCTTTCCGGTCTTGGAGGTGACGTCCCCGTTTACGGCGGCAACATCGGCGGTCAGCAGTATTTCAACCTGCCTGGAGACACCATCCTCAGTTTTGAAGGAATGTTCCGCGTGGTCAACAGCTGGAACAACAAGCGGGTGCCCATCTTTGAGCGCCAGTTCCTCGGTGGCGCCAACAACCTGAGAGGTTTCACCTACCGTCATGCAGGCCCCAAAGATGCAACCGGTGAGCCTATCGGTGGTCTGACTTCCATTTACGCTTCCAGCGAGTTTTCCGTTCCGGTCCACATCACAGCCAACACTGAAAAATCGCCTCGCGTGGTGTTCTTCGGCGACGTCGGCACCATTTCCGGAGCCAGCGGCGCCACCACCGGCAATGGGTCGATCTACTCCGATGCCGGCATCGGCCTGCGCCTCTTCCTCCCTGTGGGTCCGATCCGCGTTGATTACGCCGTTCCGATCTCCAAGGACGCCACCTCAGGCTCGGGTCGCTTCCAGTTCAACATGGGCTACAAATTCTAGCCGCCTGTTGCCCTGTCTGTCCTCTCTGACGTCTTTTCATCTCTTCCAATCTCGTTCAACCTCCCAAAACTTATGATTCGCAGCGCGTTCATCGCCCTTATTCTCGCCACCGTCACCACTCTCCAGGCCGCCGATCTCAAAATCGGTGTGATCGACATGTCCAAAGTCTTCCAGGAGTACCACAAGACCAAAACCGCGGCGGACAAGTACAAGACTAATTATGAAAAGGCAGCTCAGGAAATGACTGAGTTCCAGAACACCTACAAGAACCTGACCGCCGAGGCCCAGAAGCTTCAGAAGATGGCGCAGGATCCCATCATCACTCCGGAACAGCGTGCCAAGTACGGCGCAGAGCTGGGTGAAAAGGTGAAAGAAATCCGTGCCCTGGAAATGGAAATGCAGGAATTTGCAGACCGCCGCCAGCAGCAGCTCAAGCAGGAGGACATGCAGATCCGCAAAGGCCTCTATGAGGAGATCCTTGTCGTCGTCCGCGCCCGCTCCAAAGAAGACGCCTACGACTTCGTCTTCGACAAGACCGGCGTCAGCCTCTCCACCGTGCCGATCATCCTGCACGTCCGGGAAGGTGCCGCAACCGACCTCACCGACCAGCTCATCGTTGAGTTGAACAAAAACGCACCGCCTCCAGGAGCCGAGCCCAAGAAGGAAGACGCCGCCGCTCCGGCAACCAAGGCAGCGGAGCCCAAAAAATAAGCCAGCGGCTGTCAGTTTCCCAAAGGCACGCCGCTAGCAACAGCGACGTGCCTTTTTTCGTTTTAGCGTTAATATGCCTGTCTGCACCATGAGCCATTCCATCACCCTGCAGAAACTTGCCGAGCTTGTCGGAGGGACCCTCTCCGCAGGCAGCCCTGAATCCGTCATTTCGGGATTGAACTCCCTGATGGAAGCAGGCCCTGGTGACGTCACCTTCCTCGGCAATGCACGCTACCTGCCTGCCCTGAAAACCACCCGCGCCTCCGCCGCCCTTGTCCCTGAGGACCTGGATGCCGGTGAGGCCAGAGAGGGGCTCGCGCTCATCCGCCTCAAAAACCCGACGCTCGCTTTTTCACACGTCATCCGCTTCTTTGGCCCGCCTGCCGTTGAATTCGCGCCCGGGGTTCACCCCACAGCCACCGTGGCCGAAGATGTGGTTTTTGACCCGCAGAAAGTCAGCATCGGGCCTCATGCCGTCATTGAGAGCGGGGTCCGCCTGGGTGATGGCTGCAGGATCCACGCCGGAGTCTATCTCGGGCGGGGGGTGCAGCTCGGCGCTGAATGCGTCATCCACGCCAACGCCGTCATCAAGGAATACTGCGTCCTGGGCCGGCGTGTCATCCTCCACAGCGGCTCCGTCATCGGGAGCGACGGCTTTGGCTATGAACTCGTCCAGGGACGCCACCAGAAGATTGACCAGGTCGGCATCGTGCAGATCGATGATGATGTGGAAATCGGCTCCTGCACCACCATCGACCGCGCCCGCTTTGGCCGCACCTGGATCGGCGAGGGCAGCAAGATCGACAATCTCGTGCAGATCGGCCACAACTGCACGCTTGGAAAGCACTGCATCATCGTCTCTCAGACCGGCATCTCCGGCAGCACACGTCTGGGCAACTACGTCACCATGGGCGGTCAGGTCGGCGTGGCCGGGCACCTCGAGATCGGAGACCGCGTCATGTTCCTTGCCAAATCCGGCGTCACCAAAAGCATCCACGATGCAGGCGCCTACACCGGCTACCCCGCCCGCCCGCTGATGGAAGGGCGCAAAATGCTCAGCCTTCCGGCCAAAATCCCGGATCTGCTGGAGCGCGTGCGCGTTTTGGAAAAAAAACTCGCCGCGCTCGAAGGCGAAGCAGTCCGCTCCTAGTCAGAAGCGTAACTTTGCCAGAAGCCAGAGCGGACGTTGCCAAGGTCCGCTCTTCGATCTAACGTCTCCACCCATGACAGCCGCCTCCCCCCTTCCCCTTCCCGTGATGCCGGACAGCCACGGCCACTATGGCCAGTACGGCGGCATGTTCGTGCCCGAGACTCTGATGTCGACGCTGAAGGAGCTTTCGGACCACTATGAGAAGGCGAAAGCTGACCCTTCTTTCCAAAAGGAGCTCGACAGGCTCCTGCATGAGTATGTCGGCCGCCCGACACCGCTCTACTTCGCTGAGCGCTGGACCGAAAAGCTCGGCGGCGCAAAGATCTACCTCAAGCGCGAAGACCTCCTGCACACCGGCGCCCACAAGATCAACAATGCCCTCGGGCAGATCCTTCTGGCGCAGCGCCTGGGCAAGAAGCGCATCATCGCTGAAACCGGGGCTGGCCAGCACGGCGTGGCAACGGCCACAGTATGCGCACGTTTCGGCTTCGAATGCGTCATCTACATGGGCAAGGTGGACATGGAGCGCCAGGCGCTGAACGTCGCACGCATGCGCTTCCTGGGAGCCAAGGTGGTCGCCGTGACAGCGGGACAGGCCACGCTCAAAGAAGCCGTGAACGAAGCCATGCGCGACTGGGTCACCAACGTGCGCAGCACGCATTACATCCTGGGTTCCGCTCTCGGCTCACACCCCTTCCCGATGATGGTGCGGGATTTCCACCGCGTCATTGGCGTCGAGGCCAGGCGCCAGATCCTGGAGCGTGAGGAGCGTCTGCCAGACCTCCTCGTCGCCTGCGTCGGCGGCGGCAGCAACAGCATCGGCCTCTTCCATCCTTTCCTCAATGACAAGGATGTGCGCATGACCGGCGTCGAAGCCGGCGGCGACGGCATCATTCCTGAACGCCATGCCGCACGCTTTCAAGGCGGACGCCTCGGTGTTCTCCAGGGGACCAAGACCTGGCTGCTCGCCAACGCCGACGGCCAGATCGAACTCACCCACAGCGTCAGCGCCGGCCTCGACTACGCCGCCATCGGCCCCGAGCACGCCTGGCTCCATGAGCAAGGCCGTGTCACCTACAACTACGCCACCGACAGCGAGGCGCTGGCGGCCTTCCAGGAGCTGAGCCAGGTCGAAGGCATCATTCCCGCCCTCGAAAGCAGCCATGCGATCGCGGAAGTCCGCAAAGTGGCCCCCACCATGCGCAAGGACCAGATCATCCTCGCCAATCTCTCCGGCCGTGGCGACAAAGACGTCGCGCAGGCTGCACGCATGATTTTTGGCGAAGAACTGAAGTTTTGACCTCGGGTCATGAAACTGCTGAGCATCGCTCTGAGCCTGCTTTCAAATGCCGAAGCCCGCACCGGCTCTCAATTCCTGAACCGGTGCAGCTGCAAGCACTCAAAAACCGCAGCGGGAGTGTTTTCCAACCTGCAGTAAAATGACCCCCACCGTTCCACCCGTCATGCAGGCGCAGCCCACGAATGCAATCCAGCAGGACATGCAGAAGCTGAAATCTCTTCTGCACGACTCGCTCTCTCCACACCTGCCTGCGGGGCAGAAGGACATGCGCATTCTGAATCTTGCCTGCGGCCGCTGCGACGAGGCGGAAACCCTGATCCAGGTCGGCTCCGAGCTCACCCAGGGCGGCGGCGTGGAGATGATCGGCGCAGACATCCGCATCCGCGAAATCCGCCAGGCACGTGAAACACACGGCCACCTGCCCGCACAGTTTTTGATCGAGGACGCCACCAGGATCGACCAGCACAAAGAGCTCAGCGACGACTTCAACATGGTCTTCCTCCGCCACCAAAACTTCTGGCACGGCCAGGAGCTGTGGAAAAAGATTTTTGACCAGGGCATCGCCAAACTGCGCCCCGACGGCATGCTCGTGATCACCAGCTACTTCGATGTCGAGCACCGGCTCGCGCTCCGGGCGCTGGAATCCCTGGGCATGGAGGTCGTCAGCAACAAACGCAACAAGGAAAGCAGGGCCCTGAAGGATGCTCCCGGCAAGTCCGTGGACCGCTGGGTCGCCGTTTTGCGGCAGAGGCGCGCCTGAGACAGCTCGCCAAGACCATTTACAAGGCTGCCGCCAGGCGGTAAACTTCACCCCCCTTCCCTAAAATCCCATGAATCGCCCCTTTTACGTCCTCACCCTCCTGGCGGCGCTTGTCCTGGCCACCCCGGTGACGCATGCCCAGTCCGTCGATACCAGCAGCGAGGTGGCAGACCAGTATTTCCGCGGCTTTGTCCTCAACAACGAGGCGGCCTCGCTCGAGGCAGCCGGAGACTACACGCTCGCCCAGACCAAGTTCAAGCAGGCTGGCGAGATCATGGACAGCATCGCCAGGAACTACCCCACCTGGCAGCCGGAAATGAGAGCGGCACGCCAGCATAAAATTCAGGACGCCCTCACCCGTCTGCAATCACGTTCTGCGCAGGCCCAGGCCCAGGCACAAGCCCAGGCTCCAGCCGCCACCCCTGCCCCGGCACCCGCAGCGGCAGCCGCTCCTGTGATGCCTGCAGCCACCATTCCGACCCCTGGCGCTCTGGCGCAGCCTGCGGTCACCATGCCCACCACCCCAGGCTCTCTCCCCAGCCTCAGCGACCTCCTCAGCCAGTGGGAGCAGATGCACAAGCAGCGCGTTCTCGAGCTCGAGGCCAAAAACAACCAGCAGCAGATCGACCTCGGCAAATGGCAAAACTGGTACCAGTGGGCCTCTGGCGAAATCACCACCGCACGCCAGCAGAACGACACCCTCGGAAAGAAGGCCGCCGCTCTGGAGCAGAGCATCCTCGCCATGGGCAGAGATGTCGAGGAAGGCCGCGCAGCTCAGACCCAGCTCGCCAAGCTCATGGAGGAAAAAATGGCCGTGGACCTCGAGATGCGCAAAAACGCCCAGAAGCTCACAGCCGCCGAAGCCGCAGCCAAGGAGGCCTCTCAAAAGCTGGCCGAAGCCTCCACTCAGATGGCCGCCGTTCAGCAGGAGCGCGACAAGATCCTCGGCGAGCGCGACAAAATTGTGAAGGAACGCGATGACGCAGTGAAACAGCGTGAGGTCGCAGTCAAGGAACGCGATGCCGCCAGCGCCCGCAGTCTGGGACTGCAGGCGGAGGTGGACGATCTCAAAAAGAAAACCGGCAATGCGGCGATGCAGCGCCTCATCGCAGAAAACGAGCGCCTCAAGAAAGAGGTCGCCGAAGCTCAGAAACAGGTCGAAACACTCAAGGCCGATGTCGGCCGCAAGGATCAGGAAATCGCCGCCCTGCGCGGGCAGCTCACCGGTTTGCAGGGCCAGCTGGCCGAGCTGCGCAAAGAGAGCGCCGCCTACCAGACCCAGGTGGCCGAGCTGACCAAGCAGCTCAAAGAAGTGCAGAACGGCATGGGAGGCAAGATGGCTGCCACCCCTGAGCTCACACAGGAAAATGAAATGCTGCGCGGCATCATCATGCGCCAGCTTCGCACGCAGCACCGCCAGCAGGCCGCCAAGGACCTCATGATCGCAGAGCTGCAGAAAATGGAGAGCGCCTCCAGCGAGCTCGTCAAGCAGGTCGAGGAAATGAAAAATGCACGCATGATCCTCACCCCCGAGGAGGAAAAGCTCTTCTCTGACCCCGTCGTGCGTGAACTCCTGGGCCCCAAGGGCGTGCAGGCCACCCTCATTGCCAATGCATCGCCCGACAGCGACAAAAAGGCCGCCCCACCCGCACCGACCTCCGTGGAAAAACTCATCAGCCAGGCCAACGAAGCCTACATGAACAAAGACTTCGAAAACGCCGCCAAGCTCTACCAGGACTCCCTGCGCGCAGAGCCCAAAAACGTCACCGCCCTCATCGGGCTTGGCATCACACGCCAGCGTGAAAACAAACATGCCGATGCCGAGGTCTCCCTCCAGAAGGCGCTGGCCTACGATCCCACGAACGAACCGGCCGCTTTTGCCCTCGGCGTCACCTACTTCAAGCAGGAGCGCTGGAAGGATGCCATGACCTACTTTGAGAAGAGCCTTGCCAAACGCCCTGACAATGCCAGCGGCAGACACTACCTCGGCATCATCGCCACCAAGCTGAACCTGATCGAGCGCGCTGAGCGCGAGTTCAAAACCGCTCTGGCCATCGATCCCGCCTATGGCGAGGCCCACTTCAATCTGGCCGTGCTCTACATCACCTGGGATCCGCCCCAGTGGGACAAGGCACGCGAGGAATACGGGGAGGCCATCAAAAAAGGCGTCCGGCCCGACAAAAATCTCGAAAAGCTCCTCGAAGGCGGCAAGGTTTCGCAACGTTGATGAGATGGCGGGCTCGCAGTCTCCGCTGCGCTTCCGTCATGAAAATCCTGTTCGTTTTCTTTCTCGCGGTATCGGGCATCCAGGCCCAGTCTTTGGTCGAAATCGGCGGCAAAGACGACGGCTTGGTGATCGATCTGCGCTACACCACGGCAGACAATTTTTTCAAAACAGCGTTCTATCCCGCGCACGCACGCGCCCTCCTCCGTCCTGAGACGGCCAAGAAACTGGCCCGCGTGCAGGCAGAGCTCAAGCCCCAGGGGCTGGCCCTTAAAATTTGGGACGCCTACCGCCCGCTCTCTGTGCAGCGCGCGATGTGGAAAACCCTGCCAGATGCTCGCTTCGTGGCAGACCCCGCCAAAGGCGGCCGTCATAATCGAGGCGCGGCGGTGGATGTGACGCTCGTCGATGCCCGGGGCATGGAGTTGCAGATGCCAACGGCACACGATGACTTCTCCGAGAAAGCCGGTGCTCACTTCAAGCTGGTGCCACCCGAAATCTTCAAAAACCGCGAAAAGCTCCAGCAGGTGATGACCAGGCATGGCTTCGCCGTGTTTGAGAGCGAATGGTGGCATTTTGACGACGCAGACTGGGAACGGTATGAAGCACTCGACGTTCCCATAGCCCCGGCGGAGGCCTTCCTGCGGCAAAAGCATCTCCTGCTCGACTCACGGGTGGTTAAAGAGGCGCGAAATGCCACACTGGTCCTGGGCACACCGCAGAAACATCCGGCCAATCCGCTGTTTCAGGCGGACAAGCCCTGGGAAAACTCGCTCAACAACCTCTATCCCAACGTTGTCTGGGATGAGGACAAGCAGATTTTCAAAATGTGGTACAAATGCGTTTTGGCTGACAAGGAAGTCATCGCACAAATGGATCAGCCCAGCACAGTGCATGAGGTCGGCTGGTATTTGCTTTACGCCACTTCCAAAGATGGCGTTCACTGGGACAAGCCCGAACTTGGCATCCACAAGTTCGCCGGCAGCAGCGCCAACAACATCGTCGCCCGTGACTGCCCCAATGTCGGCGTGTTCAAAGACCTTCACGATGCTGATCCCGCACGACGCTACAAAATGGTGAGTGATGTCGGCCTCGGCAAACCGCAGGTGCGCTTCTCAGCCGATGGCATTCATTGGAGCCCAGCCCTGGCCGCCCACGGCTTCGGCGCGCAGAACGGAGACACCCACAACAACGCTTTCTGGGACGAACGCACCGGCAAATACCTCTGGTTCACCAAACTTTACCTTGGCGAGCGGCTGGTCTCCCGCTTTCAGAGCGCTGACTTTCTCCATTGGCAGAATGACGGGCTGGTGCTGCGCTCCGGCATCGCCGAAGGCCGCGCCAGCCAGACCTACTGCATGCCGGTGTTCCGCTACGGCAGCATCTACCTGGGATATGTGATGATGTACCACGTCGGCGACGGCCGCTCAGTTGACTGCGAGCTTTCCTGGAGTCCTGACGGCCTGCAATGGCAGCGCGTGGCCCCAGGAACGCCATTCATTCCACGCGGGGCACAGGGCGGCTATGACAGCGAATGCATCTATGCCATGGCTGGACCGCCCATCCTCAAAGACGGCAGGCTCATGATCTTTTACGGTGGCGATGACTTTCCTCACACAGGCTGGAAGCGTCATTGCCTCCCCTGCCTGGCCACTCTGCGGCCAGATGGCTTCGCTGGCTATGCCCCTCTGGAGCAGGCAAAGCCCGCCCAAATCGTGACCCGTCTGCTCAGGCGCACATCAGAGCCCGTCTGCATCACTGCGGATGTGGCCGCAGGTGGGAGCCTTCGTGTCCTGGCGCTGGATGAGCAGGGCCAGGCGATCGCTGAAGCAGAGCGCATCACCACCTCTGTGACGGACGCCCCGCTCAGATGGCAGCCCGCCGACTGGCAGGCTTCCGCATTCCGTCTGAGGATGGACCTGGATCATGCAACCGTTTACGCTTTCCAAGCCGGTGAGCTGTTGGACCAGGAGCTTCCGAAGCCCAGTAGCCCATTGAAAGCAGCCAATCGCAAAATGCCTCCCCCGGCAGCACGGACGCTTTCATTCGACGCGACTGCCGAGGGCTGGAAGGGAGTGGACCGGCTCGAGCACCATGCCGCAGGAGGCGCAAAAGGCGGCTACATACAGGTATCACGCAGCGGCAGGGCGCTGCCCATTGCCCTCTCTCCGGCGACTGCCAAAGAATCACCGCTGGCGGGGGACTGGTCGCAGCTCTTTGGCGGCAAAGGCGCGGAGATCTCCTGCCATGTGCGTTCCTCAGAGAAAGGTGGACGCGTCATGATTGAGCTCTTCGCCAGGGATGTGGCGCAGTGGCAGTATGAGACTCAGACCACGTTTGCACCTGAATGGAGCCGCGCGGCTGCCGCACTACGCTATGACTGGGACGATGCCGAGGCGCTCGCCGCAGGCTGGAAGCGTGCGGCCAACGGCTTCTCATGGTCGGAAACGATCCAGTGCATCGGCAAAGTCGTGGTCGTCCCCAGCGCTGCTGGAGCGCTGGAGAGCTTCGACCTGGACGAACTGACCATCAGCGGCTCAGACCGCTGAGATCAGGGGCGGATCTCCTCGCCTGTGACAGCATTCGCCAAAGTGATCTGCTCACGATGGAAGGCAGGGTCACTGCGGAAGGTCAGGCGTGCCTGGTACTTGCGTTCGAGATCGACCAGCAGCTCACCATCTTCGGTCTTGAGGCGGGTCATCACCTCGGGATGCACGATGACGATGAGGCTCTTCTGGTCTTCCTTGGCTCGGCCCAGCACCGAAACAAGACGGCGCTGCAGCTCCACGCTCATGGTGAGGGGTGTTTTGACCTGGCCATGGCCTTTGCAGTACGGGCAGGGTTCATACAGCGTGGTGCCCAGGCTTTCATTCAGGCGCTGGCGCGTCATCTCCATGAGGCCAAACTGCGAGATCGGCAGCACCTGCGTCTTGGCCTTGTCGCGCTTCAGGTGCTCGAGCATGAGCTTGTACACGGCCTGCTGGTCACGACGGTGCTTCATGTCGATGAAGTCCACCACAATGAGCCCGCCCATGTTCCTCAGGCGGAGCTGCCGTGCGACTTCAGCCGCGGCTTCCAGGTTGGTTTCGAGCAGGAGCTTGTCCACATCCTTGTGGCCTTTGTTGCGGCCGGTGTTGACGTCGATGGAGACGAGAGCCTCAGTCTGATCGATCACAATGTAGCCACCGCACGGCATCCAAACCTGCCGGTAGAAGGCGTTGTCGATCTGCTTTTGAATGCCGTAGTGCTCAAAGATGGCGCTCTGCCCCTGGTAAAAGTTGATCCGGCGCTTCGCACGCCCGGAGATGTGGGCGGCCATGCGCTGCATGCGCTCCACGGTGGCGGCGTCATCGCAGGCCACTTCATCGATGTCCTCGGTGAGAAAATCACGCACAGTGCGCTCCACAAGATCAGGCTCCTGGAAGCAGCAGACCGGAGCGTTCTGTCCGTCACGCTTGGCCACGATCTGGTCCCACTCATCGAGCAGGATGTTCAGATCACGCACAATGTGCCGCGCACGCTTGCCGGAGGCTTCGGTGCGCAGGATGATGCCCATGCCTTCGGGCAGGCTGATTTTCTCGATGATCTTGCGCAGCCGGGAGCGCTCCTTCGGGTCCTCGATCTTGCGGGAAATCCCGCAGGTGTCGTTCAGCGGCATCAGCACCAGCAGACGGCCTGCGAGGGAGATGTTCGTGGTGACGCGCGGCCCTTTGTTGCCCACCGGGCCTTTGGTCACCTGCACCATGATCTCGGACCCAATCGGGTAGAGGCTCGGGATGTCCTTGGCCTCGATCCGCTTTTTCTTTTTGCTGCCGCCACGGTTGATCTCCTCCAGGCCGGCGTCCAGTGCGGCCGGGATGGCATCCCAGAAATGGAGGAAGGCGTTTTTGTCGAACCCGATGTCGATGAACATGGCCTTCAGGCCCTGCTCAATGTTGCGGATGCGGCCCTTGAAGACACTGCCGATGAGGCTCTGGGTGCCGACACGCTCGATGTTGTATTCTTCGACGACGCCTTTGTCGAGCAAGGCGACTCGGTTTTCCAGCTTCTCACAGTTGATGACGAGGCGCACACCGCTTTTGATGTCGCGTTTGCCCGTGAGCAGTTCTTTGATTCTTTGAACGAAGGTCAATGCCATAATGTAAAGTCTCCCTGAAAATGAGGCAGTTCTTCAGCGGAAGATCCTGCGTAAAAATCCGCCACCGCCGGGAGCGGGGTCGGATGGTTTGCTATCCTGGGAGCTTCCCCGGTTGAAAATACCGACCCTGCGCACTGGCACGGCCTTGGGCACGTTCTGTCCGGAGTTGCTCCCCGCCGATCCCGCTGAATCGGCTTTCGGCTTGATGTTGGGCGCCGTTTTCACGCGCGGCGCGTCAGCATCGACCGACTCTGGCGCGGACACACCCGTGCCCACGTCTCCGTCCTCATCCCCGCCGAGTGCCTCAGCGGGCACTGCGGCATCGGCGTATTGGACGGATGCGATATGATTGAAATGACCTTCCGCAGGTTCCATCGGCGTGACATCGACGACGAACTTGGGATTGTCCAAAGCCAGGCATTGCTCCAGCACGCGCCGGGCCACAGGCGCCGCGCAGCCGCCGCCGGACTTGCCGTTTTGCACCAGCACAGCCACGGCAAACCTGGGGTTTTGATAAGGCGCGAAACAGATGAACCAGGTGTGGTTGTCGTCATGCTTGACCCCCTTCTCGTCACGCCGCCAGTTCTGCGCAGTCCCGGTCTTGCCCGCGACTTCCACCCCGGTGATGCGGGCGCCTTTGCCCGTTCCGGAAGGATCGTTGACCACCTTCCACATCCCCTTGCGGATGACTTCGATCTGCTCCGGTTTGACGCTGGCGGAAAGGTCTCCCCGCAGGCTGGGTGGGTTGTCCAGCACCGCCCGGTCATGATCCATCACCCTTTTCAGCAGGTGCGGGCTCCAGGCCTTGCCGCCATTCGCCACCGTGGCGCTGACAGAGGCCATCTGCAAAGGAGAGGCCAGCACATACCCCTGCCCGATGGAGGTGTTCGCGGTGGCACCGTCGCTCCAGCGTTCATTGGGGTGGTTCGCGCGGAGCCAGTCAGGGTTGGGCAGAATGCCCGGGCTTTCATCTTCCAGCTCGATCCCCGTCCTTGTCCCGATGCCCAGGATTTTACCCACTTTGGTGATGTTGCTGATGCCCGCCGCATTGCCATAGCGGTAAAAGAAGCAGTTGCAGGAATACTTGATGGCATCACTCAGTCCCAGCGTGCCATGAGAGCCGCCGCTCTGACGTTGGATCCAGCACTGCATGGCCTTGTTGCCATACGTCACACTGCCGCTGCAGTTGAAGTGGCTCATGTTGATGCCGGCCAGACACCCGGCAAACGAGATCGGAATTTTGAAAGTCGAGCCCGGCACGTGCCCTTTCACCGCCCGGTTGAGCAGCGGCACGGTGTTGTTGTTCAGCAGCGCATCCCAGTCTGACTGCTGGATGCTGGGAATGAACTGGTTGGGATCGAAAGAGGGAACGGACACCATGGCCAGCACCTCACCGGAACTCGGCTCGATCACGGCTACGGCCCCACGCCCGACCTTGGCATCCCGCAGGGCTTTGTCCGCAATGATCTGCATGCGGGCATCCAGTGTCAGATACACGTCGTTGCCCTTTCTGGGCTCCTCGTATTCCTCATCCACTTCTCCCACGGGCCTGCCGCGCTGGTCGCGCTGCATGACACGCACACCGGGCTTGCCACGCAGGTAGTTGTCGAAGCTTTTTTCCACACCGGCCCCGCCAAAGTCATCCGGCACATAGTAGTCCCACCCCTTGCGGTCTTCAGCCGAGGCACGCTGATCATCCGGCAGGCGCACGTAACCCAGGATGTGGCAGGCGACTGATTTCAGAGGATACACTCGCGAGGCACGCTCGGCCACGGTGACCCCTGGCAGGCCCAGGTTGTGCTCGGCAATGCGGCTGAACTCGGCAAAGGTGAGGTCATCCCGGTAAACCCAGGGCACCGCACCGCCAAAGCTGCGGTAATGCACCCTCAGTGAATCCACGGAATAGTCCTTGTGCACGCCCATCTCCATCATGCGGCGCGTGATCGTCTCTTCAAAAACCTTGTAGATGTCGAGCTCCGGCTTTTTCCGCTTGATGCCCTTTTCGACAATCTCAAACGTGATTTCAGGAATGGGAGCCTTGGTCTTCTTGGCGATGCGTTTGAACTCGGTGACGACCTCGGCCAGATTGATCCGCACCTCGAAGCTCGCCTTGTTCGTCGCAAGCACGACACCGTTGCGGTCCTTGATCTCACCGCGCGGCCCGGGAATGCGCGCACGTTCCTTCTTCGCCCCGGGAATCATCTTCGCAAACTCCTCGCGGCGGTCGATCTGCAGCGACCACAGCCGGAACACAAGCAGCCCAAACCCGCACAGCATGGCGAGTGAGAACAGGTAGAGACGGAAGCGGTATTTAACGACCATCGAAACGGTACCTCAGGCCTTCGTATTTAATTTCATAGCTGGACAGACGGGCCAGCGAGTACAGCAGAAGAAAGATGAGCGGCGCGGCCAGCATCGCAAGCAGGCTGTCAGTGATCATCTTTGACCATACCCCTGTGGGAAACTGCAGCGAACCGCGCAAAAAGGTCATGATGAGATACTGCGAGAGCAGCCAGGAAAAAGTCGCCAGCCCGACCATCAGCACCGGGAGCTCAAGTCGGCCGCGCTTGAACAGCGGGCGTATGCCCTGCAACAGCGTCCCCAGCATGCCAAACAGCACGATGGAGAGCCCAAACGGCAGAGGATGGCTGCCAGCCCCCAGTTCCACATCGGCTCCGGTTCCAAAGACATCCTCCGCTCCTGCGAAGCCCTGCATCACCCCCGGCAGGTGCCTTGCATCCCAGATGAACCCGGTGATGAACGCCAGCAAAAGCATCATGGAAAAAGGGGCCGCCACCGAGGCGCTGAAAAAAAACACCGCCGGCAGAAAAAGCGTGGCAAACTGGGCGATCTCCAGCCCAGGAATGAACTCCTGCACCATGAAGGTCAGCAGGAGCAGAATGATGGAGATCGGGTGGAACAGCATGGCGGCTCAAGGCTTGGTGCGTGCCGGTGTCGCCGCAGGCTCCGGCGTGGGCTCGGCCACCTGCATTTCGATCACAAAGACATAATCCAAGGTGGAGAAATCAACGGCGGGTTCGATGACGGCCTCTCCGGAAATTTCACGATTCTCAAAGCGCTTCACACGGCCCAAAAGCAGGTCCGCGGGGAACACGCCTCCTTCACCAGAGGAGTAAACCCCGGCACCGGCATTGATGTTCGAGTTGCGATCAAGAAAACGCAGATGCAGCTCCGGGCGCACTTCCAGAGCAGCCCGCTCACCAACAAGAATGCCCTGATCCCGCGTGCCTTCGATCTTGGCGGACACGCGGCACATTTCATCCGTCAGCAGGATGACCTTGGCCATGTGGGGGGCCAGCGTGGAGGTTTTTCCCACCAAGCCTACCGAGGTGATGACCGGGCTGTCCGTGCCGATTCCATCGAGCGAGCCTTTGTCGATGATGAGGCTGTTCCACCAGGTGGTGGAGCTGCGGCGGATGACCTTGGCGGCGGTCATTTTAAAAGGAGCGGACTGCTTGAACTCAATGAGCTGGCGCAGCTTGGCATTCTCCTCGATGATCTGGTTGTACTTCTGCTGGATGATGCGTAGCCGCTCCAGCTGGACCCGCTGCTCGTCGTTTTCCCGTTTCAGCTCGGCCGGATTGACCTGCGGAGCCACGGCAGATTCCGCCGCCTGCTCCATCGCCGCACTGCTGTGGATGAAAGGGGACAGCAGACTCAGGACACGCGACTGGATCTGCCGGGTGGTCGCAGTGTCAAAGGTGAACACGGCAACCAGCCCTGCCACGAAGATCAGAAGCGCGAGGATGTTGAGCTTTTTCATGATTGGCCTTTCCTCCGGGCTGGGTGCGCTGCTTTTCGGCGGATGCTTTCAAGCAGACACAGTGCAGCGCGAAATGGTCATCAGACTTCGGTCGTGCTCACTTTGCGCAGGAATTCGAGTTCGCTCAGCACCCGTCCGGTGCCTTCGCCGACGGCGCTGAGCGGATCCTCCGCCACATGCACCGGCAGCGCCGTCTCTTCCTGCAGCAATTTGTCGAGGCCGCGCAGCAGCGCACCGCCACCGGCAAGCATGATGCCACGATCCACAAGGTCGGCTGAAAGCTCCGGCGGGCAGCGTTCCAGCGTGGTGCGCACGGCGTCGATGATCGCATTCAGCGGCTCCAGCATGGCCTCGCGCACTTCCTGGCTCGTGATGGTGATGGTCTTCGGCAGGCCGGCCACCATGTCGCGTCCTTTGACTTCCATGGTCGTTTCCTTGCCCAGCGGGAAGGCGGAGCCGATGCGCAGCTTGATTTCCTCCGCAGTGCGCTCGCCAATCATCAGATTGTAGGCACGCTTCATGTAGTTGATGATCGCCTCGTCGAGTTCGTCCCCTGCAACGCGCACACTGCGGCTGTAAACAATGCCGGAGAGCGAGATGATGGCCACCTCCGTGGTACCGCCGCCGATATCGACGATCATGTTGCCGGCGGCTTCCTGCACCGGCAGGCCCACTCCGATGGCCGCGGCCATCGGTTCTTCGATCAGATAAACCTCACGAGCGCCCGCCTGCTCCGCGCTTTCCTTCACCGCGCGCTTCTCGACTTCCGTGATCCCTGAGGGCACGGCGATGACCACACGCGGTCCGCGCATCTTGCGGCCGCCGCCTTGCACCTTCTTGATGAAGTGGCGCAGCATGGCCTCCGTCACGCGGAAGTCGGCGATCACCCCGTCTTTCAAAGGGCGGATGGCCGTGATGCCCCCCGGTGTACGCCCCAGCATGCGCTTGGCGTCGTCACCCACAGCGACGACTTCGTTGGTGCCGGTTTTAACCGCCACCACTGAGGGTTCTCTGAGGACGATGCCGTGGTCTTTTACATAAACGAGCGTGTTTGCCGTGCCGAGATCGATGCCGATGTCTTGGGCGACGAAGCCAAAAAGTTTGCCGAACATTGAGAATAAATGGGAAAAGTGTTGATGCGATCAGGAATCAGAACGGTTTGCGCGACGTGGAATTCCATCTGTTTTGAGAATCACGAAAGGCAACGCGCGCGCGTTATTCTAACCCAATACAAAACTAAAACCGCCTGAAAATGCGTCAAGGGATGTTTCTAAGAAGCTAGGAATTGGCGATTTCAGGCCATTTCTGTCACCACCCCGCCCTTTTCAGCCGCGAACATGGGTGAAAACGGACTTTTCGACGCCAAAGACCCGTCCGGCCAGGTGGTCTGCCTCCACCCAGTCCAGATTCGTGGTCGTGATGATCTTCTGCGTGCCCGGCGGCAGGCAGGCAAGCAGCGCACGCCGGCGGTGGGAATCCAGTTCGCCAAAAACATCATCCATCAGCATCAGGGGGGGCGCACCACAGGCATGCTCCAGCACCCTCGCCTGGGCGAGCTTCATCGCCAGCGCAAACGAACGCTGCTGGCCTTCCGAGGCAAAGGTGGTGGCATCCAGCTCGTTGAGCCCCATTTCAAGGTCATCACGATGCGGCCCAAGCGCCGTCGAACGCACACGGGCCTCTTCATCCCGCATCGTCAGCAAGGCCTCAAACAAACCCAGCGCCTCATCGTGGGTGCGCCGGTAGGCCATGCTCACCTTTTCCACCCCCTCGCTCAGCCTTGCATGCGCCAGCGAGACCTCCGGGCCCAGGGCGGCGCACAGCTCGGCACGCCTCTGCCACACCGTCCTGGCAAAGCCATCCATCACATGCGCAAAGGCGTCCGCCTGCTTCCAGGCGATGCTGGCATCCCTTTTCAGCACATGATTGCGCCCGCGCAGCGCACGCTCATACCCGCGCAGGGCATGCAGGTAATCTGGAAACATCTGGCTGGCGGCAAAGTCCAGAAACCTGCGCCGATGCTCCGCTCCACCACGCAGCAGGTTCATGTCGCGGTGGTCCATCCACACCACCACCCCGGAGGCCGCCAGATAGTCCGCCGACCGGCCGCACGTGACGCCGTCCAGCGCCAGCCGCCGCGTCGTGGCAGACTGCGCATAGCGCAGGCGTCTGCCATGCCACTGCGCCTCCACGAGGCATGTGGCGGCACCAAACCGCACCAGCTCCGCGCGGTTCGATGTCCGGGGCGACTGCAGCCGCAGCAGCACGCACGCTGCCTCAATGAGCGAAGTTTTTCCCTGCGCATTCCTCCCCACCAGCAGCGTCACATCAGGATGCAGTTCCAGCTTCGCCTCGGCGAAGCAGCGGAAATCACGCACAAACAGGTCGGTCAGCATGCAGTCAGACTCTTCTGCACCACGCTGCATTTCCGGTTGCGTTCACGTTGCACATGAAGATCAATCCCGCCCCTCTATGGCCTCCATCCAAACAGTCAAAGGCTTTCGCGACTTCTTCCCCGAAGAATGCGCTCTGCGTAACTACATTTTCGACACCTGGCGCGCAGTCGCACGTCGTTACGGCTTTGTGGAGTATGAAGGCCCCGTGCTGGAGCCCACCGACCTCTTTCGCAAAAAAAGCGGCGATGAAATCACCAGCCAGCTTTTCTGCTTCGTGACCAAGGGTGAGGATGACGTGGCTCTGCGCCCCGAGGTCACCCCTTCCCTCGCCCGCATGGCCACAGCCCGGCAGCGTGACTTCAAGAAGCCCATCAAGTGGTTTCAAATCGGCTCCTGCTTCCGCTATGAGGCCCCTCAGGAGGGCCGCACCCGAGAGTTCGTGCAGTTCAATGCGGACATCCTCGGAGATGCCTCCCCTGCCACGGACGCGGAGCTCATCGCCCTGGCGATCGACACCGTGCGCGAGTTCGGCGTGAGCACGGAGGACTTTGCCATCCGCCTGAGCAATCGCGAGATCTGGAACTCCTATCTGGCCGAACGCAACATCCCCCCTGAGCACACCTCGACCTTCCTTCAGATCATCGACAAAATCGAACGCGCCAAGCCCGAGGACACGGAAAACAAGCTCGCCGCCATCGGCCTCAGTCTCGCAGACGTGCGCGCCTTCATGGCGTCCGCAGACGAAAATCACCCCGCCTTCGCTGCCCTGCGCGAAAACCTCTCCGCACGCGGCCTCTGGCAGCAGGTGCGCATTGATGCCACCATCGTCCGCGGCCTCGCCTACTACACGGGCACCGTCTTTGAAGTCTTCGATCTCAAGCACGGCCTCCGCGCCGTCGCAGGCGGCGGCCGCTATGACAAGCTTTGCTCCCTGATGAGCGACGGCAAGGTGGACATGCCCGCCGCCGGCTTCGCCATGGGCGACGTGGTTCTCGGCATCCTGCTGAAGAAGACCCCGGGCGCACAGATGAAGCTCACCAGCGCCCTGCTCGCCTCCAGCAGCATCGATGCCTACGTGGTCGTGGCCGACGAAGCCCAGCGTGGAAACGCGCTCGCCGCCGTTCAGGCGCTGCGCTCAGCCGGCATCCGCGTGGACTACAGCTTTGCTGCGCAAAAAGTCGGCAAGCAGTTCCAGGCCGCCGAGGATCGCAAAGCACGCTTCGCCATCACCTTCGGTGCCGAATATCCCGAGGTCGTCGTCAAGAACCTCCTCGCCCGTTCTCAAAGCACCGTCCCAGTGGACGGCCTCGTCGCAGAAGTTCAGCGCCTGCTCGCCGAACCCGCACTGGGTCCGCTGATCGCCTGATCAAAGGCAAACAAGTAGCCTTCATGAGCGTTGGTTTGAGCCACTCTCATGAAGTCTCTCCTGTTTCTTCTCGGCCTCGCTGCCATCACCGCACAGGCTCAGCCGGCCTTCCGCGCAGGCGTCTCCGCCATCGACATCACTCCAAAGACCTTTCCACGCATCATCGCAGGCGGCTTTCTCGAAGGACGCGGGGACAAGATCGCCGACCGCCTGCACGTCCGCAGCTTTGTGCTCGATGACGGCAAGATGAAGATCGCCTTCGCCATCGTGGACACCTGCATGATGGAGCAGACGCTCATCGATGAAGCCAAGGCGCTCGCTTCAAAACAGTGCGGCATTCCGGTGGACCGCATGATGGTCAGCGCCACGCACACGCACTCCGCACCCGCCGCCATGGGCTGCCTCGGCACGCGCAAAGACACCGAGTATGGCCAATTCCTCACGCCAAAAATTGCCGAAGCCATCGTCGCGGCGGACAAGGCACTGCAGCCCGCGCGCATCGGCTGGGGCAGCTTTGACGACTGGGAGCACACGCACAACCGCCGCTGGATTCGACTGCCAGGAAAAGAGGTCATCGACCCCTTCGGCAATCCCACAGGCCGCGCCAACATGCATCCCGGCTACCTCAGCAAAGACGTCGTCGGCCCCAGCGGCCCGGTCGATCCCCAGCTCTCCGTCATCTCGCTGCAAACCATCGACGGCAAACCGCTCGGCGTGCTGGCAAATTACTCCCAGCACTACTTCGGCAGCGGCCCGATTTCGTCCGACTACTACGGCCTCTTCTGCAAACACCTCGCCGCCAAAATGGGCCAGTCGAACGAAGGCAACGGCCCCTTCGTCTGCGCCATGAGCCAGGGCACCAGCGGTGACCAGATGTGGATGGACTACGGCGCGGAGAAAAAGAACATCACCCTGGATGAATACGCCAGTGCCGTCGCTGAGAGTGCAATGAAAGCCCTTCAAAAGGTGGAGCATCTTGATTATGCCCCATTGGGAATGGTGGAGAAAACGCTGGAGCTCAGCTACCGCGTCCCCGATGAAAAACGCCTCGCTTGGGCACGCCCAATCGCAGCGAAGATCGTGAACGACGTGCCGAAAAACAAGGAGGAAGTCTATGCCCGCGAGGCTCTGATCCTGCACCAGCGGCAGAAGACGAGCGTGAAACTGCAGGCCATCCGCATTGGAGCACCTGACATTGGAGAGCTGGGTATTACCACGATGCCCAATGAAGTTTTTGCACTTACAGGTCTGCTGCTGAAATGGACATCGCCTTTTCACAATCACTTCAACATCGAGCTGGCGAACGGAGCTGAGGGCTACATCCCGCCACGTGAGCAGCATGCGCTGGGAGGCTACACCACATGGCCGGCCCGCACCGCAGGACTTGAGGTGGAGGCGGAAGGAAAGATCCGCACTGCATTGCACAAGATGATAAGGGAGCTTGATCTGGCTCCAGGCAGAGGCATGAGCGAAGATTGTCCTCCTTACACCTCGTCGATCATCGACTCTCATGTAGATCTGTTTATCGATTTTCAATGGGGTCTCAGTGATCTTTGCGCGGTGTATACAGGCGCCAGAACGGTCGTGAAAGGCGGCCATGCACTCTGGCTTTCCGGTTTTAATGCTGGAAGAGGATATGGAGATGAATCGGCGCTCAGGCCTCAGCAGGTCCAGGTGCCACGCGACAAGATCAACCGCTCCATTCACCTTGCTGGCGGCCATCTGGAAACTTCCCATCTCAAACTTGGAACTCAGGCCAGCGCCGCCCTCTGGTTCTGGCTGGGCCACGAAAGCGGCGCGAGTGATCGCACCGGCGAGCTTGTCAACGTATTCGGCATCAGCCTGAAAGCACATCAGGATGCAAAGCACCGCGTACGGCTTTCATTAGGGGGAGAGGAATCAAAGGAGGAGCTGTTTGCCGACGACTGGCATTTTGTAGTGCTCGTGCGTGATGGCGACGGCGTCCGCGTGCATATCGACGGGGCAGAAAAACCTTCGCTTCAGGCAAAGACCGGAAAAGTGAACGAAACACTGCTCTTTGGCAGAGGGCTTGAAGGCAGGCTAGATGAAATCACCGTTTGGAACAGGGCGGTCGAAACCGCGGTCATCACAGAGTTATGGCATATCTCAAAGCTGTCTGAAGACAATGCGCGGCATGCGATCACGCGGAAGGAAAAAGCCAAACAAGCTCAGGCCCAAACCTCGGCCATGCTGAAGGGCCATGAAAACTGGTCGGCCTCACTTCGCTTTCGCAACACCAAGGCAAACGACGCCTCCGCTGTGACCGCCTACCTCATCTCGCGCGGCCCAAAGGGCGATCATCTGGCTCCCGGCGACCACCTTGGCATTGGCGGCAGCTACAAAGACTCGCTGCCCGGAAGGTTGTTTGTCTTCAATGGAAACGCGGCCGATCAAATCGTGCGAGGGAAGACCATCATCACCCCTGGATCATGGAACAACGTGTCACTTCAACGCACCGGCTCACACGTGAAAGTCATGCTGAACGGTCAGGTGGAGATTGACGCCGAGCTTCCCGTCACAGCGCCCGGTGCTACAGAGCTCTTCTTCGGCAAACGTTGCGATGACTTTGCCCCCTTGGAAGGCGAGTTCACAGACGTGGCGGTCACTGGCCTGGAAAAGCCTGCCGCCGCACCCAAGCCAAAGGTGGAACTCGCCTCTCAGCCGCTCAGCCCAGAGGAATCAGCGAAGAAGTGGCATATCCGCGAAGGCTACCGCATCGACCTCGTCGCCGCAGAGCCTGTGGTTCTCGATCCCGTCGCATTTGACTGGGATGACAAAGGCCGCCTCTGGGTCATCGAGATGGCGGACTACCCCCTCGGCATGGATGGCAATGGCAAGGCGGGCGGACGTGTGGTCATGCTCGAAGACACCAACTCCGACGGCCGCTACGACAAACGCACCGTCATCGTGAACGACCTCAGCTATCCCACCGGCATCCTGACCTGGCGCGAAGGCGTCCTCGTGACCGCCGCTCCAGACATCTTCTTCATCAAGCCGAACGGTGAAAAACAAATTCTCTACACCGGCTTCAGCACCGGCAACCAGCAGCTCCGTGTCAACGGCCTGCGCTGGGGCATGGACGGCTGGGTTTACTGCGCAGCCGGGGCGCACCACGGCGGCTACAACAAGGGCACCCAGATCGAGTGCAAGCTCACCGGTCAGAAGATCGACCTCGGCAGCCGCGACTTCCGCTTCAAGCCGGACACCGGCGAGTTTGATCCGCAGAGCGGCCCCTCGCAGTTCGGTCGTGCGCATGATGACTGGGGCCACTGGTTCGGCGTGCAGAACAGCTTCCCGCTCTGGCACTACGTGCTGCAGGACCACTACCTGCGCCGGAATCCGCATGTCATTCCGCCGGACCCGATTCACCAGCTTTTCCCGCGCAATCCCCCTGTGTATCCCGCCAGCAGCATGGAAAAGCGCTTTCACAGCTTTGATCAAGCCGGCCGCTTCACCAGCGCCTGCGGCATCGAGGTCTATCGCGACCGCGTGCTGTTTGATGATAACAAGACCCACGCCTTCACCTGCGAGCCCTTCCACAACGTCGTGCAGCATCACATCCTCGAAGACGACGGTGTCACCTTCAAAGCCCTGCGCGATCCCGCCGAGTCAAAGCTGGACTTCCTCGCCAGCGAGGACCGCTGGTGCCGCCCCGTGATGGTCCGCACAGGCCCCGATGGCGCGCTCTGGGTGGCGGACATGTACCGCTACATGATCGAGCACCCGCAGTGGCTGCCACAAAATGGCAAAGACGAACTGCTGCCACACTACCGCGAAGGAGATGACAAGGGCCGCATTTGGAAGGTGGTCCGCATCTCTGCGCCATCCACACGCACAGATGCAGGGCAAGGCCTTGCCTCTGCCAATGGATGGCAGCGCGACAAGGCCCAGATGCAAATGGCCTGGGAAAACAGGAAAGCGGAGGCCAATGACCTCCTCCAATCCAAGCAGCCCCAGACGCGTGCGCAGGCGGCATGGTCATCGCTGAGCCAGGGCCGGCTGACCACCAGCGCGTGTCTGCAATTGCTGGAGGATGAGTCCCCCCACGTCCGCGAGCAGGCCTTGCAGATGGCCGAGCAGTTGAAATGGAAAGGCGACTCATCCGCATTGCAGCAGGCGCTGGCCAAACTCCTGCACGACAAAGATGAAAAGGTTCAGCTCCAGCTCGCCTGCACCTTGGGCGAACTGCGTGGCGACTGGGCGGCAGATCTGCTTGCGGAGTTGCTCCGCACAGCCCCCCCAGCTTCACCGCTGCAAGGCGCGGCCTTGAGTTCCGTACTGCCGCACCTGGAACGTGTCTGCGCTGCTTCTCCCGAGAGCGACAACCGCGTTGCAGGCATGCTGTTTCGCTGCGCTCTGGCGGTGAAAAATGAAAACGCCCTGGCAGCTCTGCTTTCGCGTCCGGCATCACAAAAACAGGCCGCAGAATTTCTGGCCGTTCTGGATGAAAACGGCCTTTCTCTGGCCCAGTTCGCCAAGCAGACCACTTCGCCAGCCGCGCAGCAGGGATTGAAACAAATGTCTGACATGCTTGCCAAAGCGGCCGCCGCGTTGAAGACCTCACAAACTTCACCACCCATGGCAGACCTGGAGCTGCTCGCCTCAGACCGCGAGCATCGGGAGATGGTCAAAGCTCTGCTGCCTGAGCTCTGGCAGAAATCGGCAGACGCCGGAGTGCTGCGTCTGGTCACCAGGCTTCAGCCAAAGAGCGGCCCTGAATTTCTCCTCGCAGGCTGGAACGAGCGCACGCCTGCGGTTCGCATGCAGATCCTTGAAACCCTCCTCTCCAACGACGGCTGGACACTCGCCCTGCTCCGGCGCCCCGAGGCCAAAGGCTGCGACGCCGCCACGCGGGCCCGGCTGACAAAGCACCCGAAAAAGGAGATCGCCAAACTGGCCGCAGCCGTGTTTGAAGATGCCTCCAGCTCCACCCGCGCAGCCGTCGTCGAAAAGTTCAAACCCGCCCTCAAGCTCAAGGGAGATGCCGCCAGAGGCAAAACCACCTTCGCCCAGGTGTGCATCAGCTGCCACAAGCTCGACGGCGTCGGCATCGAGCTCGGCCCGGATCTCCGCAGCGTCGTTCAGCACGATGCCGAGAAGCTTCTCAACTCCATCCTCGATCCCAGCGCCATCATCGAGCCCGGGTTCATGGCCTACCACTGCACCCTGAAAAACGGCGAGCAGCTCTACGGCGTGATCGCCACGGAAACGAGCGCCAGCCTCACCCTGAAAATGGCCGGCAACATGACCAAATCCGTGCTGCGTAGCGACATCGAAAAACTTCAAAGCACCGGTGCCTCCCTGATGCCGGAAGGTCTGGAGGCCGCGCTCACCCAGCAATCCCTGGCAGACCTGATCGCCTACCTGCAGACACCGAAGTAATTTTCGGATTCGCACTATGTGGCTAGAGAGCCCTCCTCTGGCGCGTATTGCACCTCGATGTCTTCTCCCGATCATCACTGCAGCGGCCACGGCGGACAGCATGCCTTCGGCTTCATGAACCCGCGCCTGCGGGACGGTGTGGTCGTCCACAGCCGCCGCTCCGTGCTCAAAACCAGCCTGGCAGGACTGGGCGGCCTGACACTCCCAGCTCTGACCAAACTTCGGGCCGAAGGCAAGACCGCCAAAAGCGGCAAGTCTGTGATCCTGCTCTGGATGACCGGCGGCCCCTCCCAAATCGACACCTGGGACCCAAAGCCCGGCCGCCCGCGCGAGATTCGCGGCCCCTTCAAGACCATCCCCACCAAGCTCCCCGGCACCCACATCTGCGAGTACCTGCCCAGGCAGGCCGCCATGCTGGACAAGTTCACGCTCATCCGCTCGGTGGACTGCCGCTTCAGCAACCATGAACCCAACATGGTCATGCAGACGGCGAACCTCGCCAACGAGCCGCGCACCAATCCCAAGGCTAAGTACTACCCTTCATTCGGCAGCATCGTGGCCAAGCATCACGGCGCGAATCATCCATCTATGCCGCCCTACGTGGTGCTGAACATGAAGTCCCGCTCCCACGTGGGCTGGGGTGGCTACCTCGGCACCCAGTACGATCCTTTTGATGGCAACAACGCCTCCAAGCTCTTCCAGCTCCCCGCCGGCCTCAGCATGGAGCGCCTGCAGGCACGCCAGACCCTCAGCCAGCAGATGGACGGCTTGCGCGCCGAGATCGACGCCAGCGGCATGATGAGCGCCATGGACAGCTTCTCCCAGACCGCCTTCGACATCGTCGCCGGTGGCCGCGCGCAGGAGGCCTTTGACCTCAGCCGCGAACCCCAAAAAGTGCGCGACCGCTACGGCGACCACGACTGGGCCAAACAGGCCCTGCTGGCACGCCGCCTCGTCGAGCGCGGCTCCTCCTTCGTCACCATTGACCTCAGCAACCACGGCGCTTCCGGCACCTGGGACAATCACGGCGACAACATCCCACCCTACGGCGGCATCTGGAACGGACTCCGCCCCCTGCTGCCAGTCTTCGACCACGTCATTACCACGCTGGTCAGTGACCTCGGAGAGCGCGGCCTCCTGGATGACACCCTCGTCATCTGCATGGGCGAGTTTGGCCGCACCCCCACCCTCGGCACCCAGGGCAGCACCGATGGCCGCAACCACTGGCCCTATGTCATGTCCATGTGCCTCGCCGGCGGCGGTTTCCGTCATGGCCAGGTCATCGGCGCCTCAGACAAAGACGGCGGCCAGATCGACGAGCGCCCCGTCACTCCTGGCGACCTCGCCGCCACCATCTACCACCACATGGGCGTGCCCCTCGACACCACCTACACCGACCACCAAGGCCGCCCCAACTTCATCGTGGACCAAGGTGCCCCCATCCGGGAGCTGATCTGAGTCCGCGCTGGCTCTGCATCGCGAATCTTTGAGCACCTGCTCCAGTCCGTGTATGCTGCACTGTAATCGATGCGCATCCATGTGGTCAGCGATCTTCATCAAGAGTTCGGCGAAGTTCCTTTGCCAAAGGTGGACTGTGACTGTGTGGTCCTGGCTGGAGATGTCTCGACTAAGACCAACGGTCTGAAATGGATATTGCGGGAGATCCCAGATGTCCCCGTGATCTACATCTGTGGCAACCACGAGTTCTACGGAGAAAACTACCCCAGTCTCTTCGGCAAACTGCGCACCTTGTCACAAGGCACCAACGTTCATTTTTTGGAAAATGAGTCGGCCACCATTCAAGGTGTGCGCTTTTTTGGTTGCACCCTATGGACTGACATGGCGCTGATGGGCGGCTGGATGGACGGCGCGGCCGAGGCAGGTCCTGCCATGAACGATTATAAAAGAGTGCGCAACTCTGCCCGGGGATACAAGCACCTCGCACCACGTGAAACACGTCTGGCCCACATGGCTTCTGTGGAGGCTCTGCGCTCCTTTCTCAGTTCAGGTCCGCCAGAGAGCTCTGTTGTCGTGACACATCATGCCCCCTCTCTCATCTCATTACCTGCACACAGACGCACAGAGCCAATAAGCTGCGCCTATGCCTCCCATCTCGACAGCCTGATCCAAGAGTTCCAGCCACAACTCTGGGTTCATGGTCACATTCACCACAGCAATGACTACATGATTGGCTCCACCCGTATTCTGGCCAATCCCCGAGCCTACCCGGATAAACCCAATCAAGGCTTCATCCCGGATTTAGTTGTGGAGATTCCTTCCGATTAACATCTTCACTGACTGTTCCCTGGCCATCACGATGTTCTCGCTCGCTTTGGCTCTCGCTTGAGGGGGCTCTGACTCACCACTCTGGAGCCCCCCATCTCCCAAATTCGCGACCTAATTGTGAACAATTGAACAGTTTGTGAATACAGGAGGAGTATTTTTTCGCGAATAATTATGGCAAACGCACTGACAATCTCTTATTTAAGAGATATTAAACACCGGTTCGTTTGTTTTCGTCACCGGAATTTCCGTTTGTCTGCTCATGTCTGCCGCCAAGAATGGTTCAAAGAAACCAGCCAAGCGCCCTTCCCGTAAGCGCAAGGGGGTTGGCTCGCACGTGATCGATTACGAACCGGAGTCCCCAGTCATCCGCGAGCACGAGGCGGTCGAGCGCCGCCGTCGGGGCTTCCGCACCGCCATGTGGCTGATCACGGCCATGCTCGTGATCGGCGTCTGCTGGGTGACCTGGCACGAGGCCTTGGAAAAAAACTCACAGTTTCTGCTCAAGAGCGTTGAGGTAAACACTGAGGGAACCCTCACGCGGCAGCAGATCGTGGCCGCCACCGGCCTCACCGAAGCCACCAACCTGCTCACCATGAACCTGCGTGAAGTGCGCGCGAAAATCGAGCGCCTGCCCCAGGTGAAGTCCGCGGTGATCCGCCGCGACTACCATGGCAAGCTCAAGCTCGATGTCGTGCAGCGCCTGCCAGTGGCCTGGATGGAGTGCCCCAAACACAAGCTCATGGGCCCGCTCAGCGGCAAGGGCTGCCTGATCGACGCCGAGGGTGCTCTCGTGCCATGCAATGTCATCACCAAAGACTATCTTGCCATGCCGCGCATTCAGTTCCCGGCACTCAGCGAGGCCACCCCCGGGATCCCCTCCCCGGACCTGCAGGTCCATGCGGCGCTGCGCCTCATGGAAAAGCTGCAAAGCCGCCATCAGGACGGGCACCCCGCGCTGGAAGTGATCGAAATTCCCAATCCATGGTCGCTCGTCGCCCATTTCAACGGCGACACCCGGGTCACCTTCGGCCTCGACGACCTTGACCCGCAGCTGGTACGATTTGACCGCGTCATGCATGAGGCCCATGAGCGCAAATGGCGCATCGCCACTGTAAACTTGATTGCAAGCATCAACACCCCCGTCACCTTTCATGAAACACCGGACGTCACCGGGCTGAATCTGGCGGACACCGCCTCCACCCCACCCGCACGCTGAAACTCATGGCAAAAAGCACCATCTACGCAGGTCTTGAAATCGGAACACACAAGATCTGTGTCGTCGTGGGTGAGGCCAAGCGCGACGGTGCCATCAAGATTCTCGGTGTCGGCCAGGCCCCCTCCCGTGGCGTGCGCAAAGGCGAGATCGTTGACTTCGAGAAAGTCCAGACCTGTGTGAACGACGCCCTTGTGCGTGCGGAGGACCGCAGCGATGTGATGATCCGCAACGTCTTCCTCGGAGTGACTGGCGCGCACATCGAAAGCCTCAACAACCGCGGCCGCCACCGCCTGCCGGACGAGCAGACGGAAATCACCGAGGACGATGTGGAGGAGGCCAAGGAAATCGCCCGCAGCGTCTCCATCCCGCAGTCGAATGTTTTCCTGCACAGTGTCACACGCCAGTACATCGTGGACGGCCAGGAGGCCGTGCGCCAGCCCATCGGGCGTGAGGGCCGCGTGCTGGAGGCGGACTACCACATCATCCACGGCGTTCGCGGCCGTGTGCAGAATGCCATCCGCTGCGTGCGTGAAATCCCGCTCGAAGTCGAGGACGTGGTCTTCAATCCCGTCGCGGCGGCACAGGTCGTGCTCACACGCGAGGCGAAAATGCAGGGCGCGCTCATGATCGACTTCGGTGCCGGCACTTGTGACTACGTCTTGTATGAAGACGGCATGATCACCGCCTCCGGCTGCGTCCCCCTCGGCGGCGACCACATCACCAATGATGTCTCCATGGCGCTGCAGATTCCGAACGGCCGCGCCGAACGCCTCAAGGTGGAGGAAGGCAGCGTGCTCTATGACGATGTGCCGGAAGGAGAAATGCTCAGCATCGAAGACGACACCGGCCTGATCCTTGGCGAGATCGAACGCGCCTTTTTGAACGAGGTCATGAATCTCAGAACCAAGGAGATCCTCACCCAGGTGCGCGTGCGCGTGGAAGATCATCTCGGCCGTTTGGGGGCGGGCGTTTTCCTCACCGGGGGCGTCAGCATGATGAAAGGCGTTGACGTCGTGGCCCGTGAAGTGTTTGGAATCAAGGTCACGCGCGCAGGTTCGGCCCCCGTCAGCGGCATCACCGCCACTTTCGAGAATCCGCAATACTCCGCCCCGATCGGCCTCATTCGTTATGCGCAGATTCTGGACAGCGAGAAGCCTTTTCTCTCCCCCCTGAAGCGTCTCGGCAGGCGCATGCAGGAACTTCTCTCGTCCGTCACACTTTAAAATTCAGCAGCAGCCCAACCCTAACCACCCACGATTATGGTAGAATACGACCGCTCCCAATCACCAGAAGGTGCCAGCAAAGCGGCGCCTCGCATCTGCATCGTCGGTGTCGGCGGCGCGGGTTCCAACGTCGTCGATCGCATCACCCTGGACCGCATCGTGGATGCCACGCTGGTCTGCGCCCATACGGACGTGCGGGTGTTGGGCCACTCGATGGCTCCTGTGAAGATCCAGCTGGGGGCCGAGCTCATGAAGGGCATCGGCGCTGGCGGTGACCCTGACCTGGGGCGTGAAGCAGCGCTTTTCTCCCGCGAACAGATCCGTCAGGCCATCGAAAACCACGACATCATCTTCATCAGCGCCGGACTCGGCGGCGGCACCGGCAGCGGCGCGGCCCCTGTCATTGCTGAGATCGCCAAGAACACCGGGGCGCTCGTCCTCGTCGTCGCCACCATGCCCTTCAGTTTCGAAGGCCGCCGTCGTCTGGCCCAGGCCGAGGAGGCGCTGGAGCTGCTGCAAAAACGTGCCGATGCCCTCGTGCTGTTTGAAAACAACCGCATGGGCGAGCTCATCCTTCCAAAGGATGGCATTCAGAAAGCCTTCAATCAGGCCGACCAGCTCATTGCCCAGAGCCTGCGCGCCATCTCCACCATCACCATCACGCCAGGCCTGGTGAAGCTCGGCCTTGATGACCTCACGTCCGCCCTGGCCAATGCAAATGGCCGCTGCCTCTTCGGCTTCGGCGAAGCCCGTGGCCAGAACCGTGGCGCCGAGGCGCTCAAGAAAGCCCTCAAGAGCCCGCTCATCGACTCCGGCCGCCTCCTGCATCAGACGAAGAACCTCCTTGTACACGTGGCTGGCGGCGAATCGCTCACACTGGTGGAAGTCGAAGGCGTCATGAAACAGCTCGGCCGCCATGTGCCGGACCAGACGCACATCCTCTTCGGTCTCGGAGTCGATGCAAAGCTGGGAGACGCCGTCGCAGTCACCCTCATCAGCTCTCTGGGCCTCAATCAGCTCAACGCACACGCCACGGCGGCGCCCCCCTCTGAAATGCTCATGCCGCGCCCTGAAGCGCCTGCGGCAGCCCCGGCCCCGGCTCCCGCCCCCAAACGCGAGACTCCGGCCCGCAAGGCCCCTTCCCCCTATGCCCCGCCGGCGGAATCCGTCCCGGATCTCCTCTTCAAGTCCGAGGAGTTCGCCTCCGTACCAGCCATCGGTGACTCCTTCCCAATGGCCAGCCTCCAAGCCGAGATCGCCAAAGTTCAGACTCAGGAGCTGCCGGTCTCCCATGTGGAGGAACCCGCTGATTTTGCCGACTTTGCGGCATTTGAAGAGCCCGCGCCGCCCGTGATGCCGACCGCCCCTGAAACGGCACGCATTCCCGTGCGCACCCCTGCCGCCAAGGAACTCGCAGACGCCGCCCGTAGCAGCAAGGAATCCACCCTCGCTGCCGTCGTGGCCCGCAGCGTCACCCTGCAGACCGAAATCTCGCCTGCACAGGATGATCTCATCTCCTTTGACGAGCCGGAGTCGGAGCCTTCGGCAGTCACTGCCGCCGTTGCGGCCACCACAGCCGTGCTTGCCCGCACCAAGCCCGCAGCGGAAAGCCAGCAGACCTTCAGCCTCGGCGAGGAAGACCGCGGCCGCTTCAAGGACACCGAACCCTCCATCGTGCAGGGTGAGGACCTCGACGTGCCGACCTGGATGCGCCTCAAGAAGAAGCTGCGCCGCTAAGACATTGCTTTTGCTGCTCAAAAACAGCATCCCAGGCGCGTTTGTTCCCACCCATGAACGCTCCTTTCTCACGTCGTCGCCTGCTTCAGTCCCTGCCCCTTGCTGCATGCGCCGGCAGTTTCAACATCCTCGCCCGCTCCCAGGAGTCGAAAAAATCATGGATCACCGGCAATCCGGCGATCGACAAGCCGCGCGAGATCGCGCTCAGCCTGCTCAAGCCCTCTCAGGCGCAGATTGACCATGCTTGGGAGCTCCATTTCGGCTCCGTCGTCTTTGAGAGCTACGGCTTCGCTCCTCGCTGCGCCATCGACGCCGAGGCCATGAACGAGGCCATCAAATCCGGCATGGGCGCCGCCGAGATCAACGACCTCCGCGAGTCCATGTCCATGAACCGCAACGCGACCAACGAGCGCGAGCGCAAGGAGTTCCTCGACGCCTTCCACGCCGCCGGTGTCACCTGCATTTTCCAAAATACCGGCGAGGAAGGCAGCGACCCCATGCGGCTCATCAAACGCCTCGCCCACTTCACCAAGGCCACCGACTTGCTGAATCCGACACTCTCCAAGGTCGTAACCTCCGACGAAATCGTGGCCCTCAAGAAGGCCGGAAACGTCGGTATATGCTTCACCACCAACGGTGTACCACTCATGCAGGACTGGGAAAGCGTCCGCGACGAACTGCGCTTCATCCGCCTCTTCCACGAACTCGGCACCCGCATGATGCATGTGACCTACAACCGCCGCAATCCGCTGGGAGACGGGGCCGGAGAGCCACACGATGGCGGCCTGAGTGATTTCGGCCACGCAGCCATCGCAGAGATGAACAAAATCGGTGTCATTGCCGATGTAGCGCACAGTGGCTGGAAGACGGCCTACGATGCAGCGAAGTGCAGCACGCGCCCCATGGTGGCCAGCCACACTACCTGCTGCGGGGTATATGAACACTTCCGCGGCAAGCCGGACGACACCATCAAGGCCATCTGCGACACTGACGGGCTCGTGGGCATCTGCTGCATCCCGCGTTTCCTGGGCGGCAAAGGGGACATCACCGCGCTGCTCGACCACCTGGACCATTTGATCAAAAAATTCGGTGCCAAGCATGCCGCCATCGGCTGCGACGTGGCCTACACCTCCCGTTTTGACAAAGAGGAGCGGGCCAAGCTGCTCAAAGCCCCGGGCGGCAGCGCGGACAAGTGGGAGCACCTCTGGCCCAAGGATGATTATGTCACAACTGTGACAGCGGAGCAGAGTGTCGCCTGGTCAAACTGGCCGCTTTTCACCCTCGGCATGATCATGCGCGGTCACAGTGATGAGACGATCCGGCAGGTTATCGGCGGCAACATGCTGAGGGTGCTGAAGGCAAATCAGGTCTGACAGGTGGCAAAAACCGCATTTGACCACCTGCAAGGTGGCAGGTTCGCTGCGCGTTTGGTTTTTGGTGGGAAGTGATGTAGAATCTCCCTCCAAACCCCCACATGACCCCGCGTTTCCAGTTTCCCTCTCTCGTTTTGGGCGGCCTTGCCGTCGCCAGTTCGGTCGCATCCGCCGCCGAATCGTTCCCTGCGGACCAGATCGAGTTTTTTGAGAAAAACGTCCGCCCCGTGCTGGCAGAACGCTGTTACGACTGCCATGGTGCCAGCAAGCACCAGAACGGCCTTCGGCTCGATTCACGAGCTGCCGTCATTCATGGCAGCGATTACGGCAAGGTCGTGGAGCCTGGAAATCCTAGCGCCAGCAAGCTGATCAAGGCAGTCAACCACATCGCAGGTGTGGAAGCGATGCCGAAAAAGGGCGATAAACTGCCCGCACCGCAGATCGCCGCGCTGGAAAAGTGGATCAGCATGGGCCTGCCGTGGCCCACCGAGGCCGCGCCTGCCGCCCACGCCAAGGCCGACCCCATGCAGCACTGGGCCTACAAGCCGGTGCAGAAACCCGCCCTGCCGGCTGGCTTCAACGGCAATCCCATCGACGCCTTCGTCGGTTCCAAGCTCAAGGCCGCCGGGTTCGACTTTGCCCCGCCTGCCGATGCCGCCACTCTCACGCGCCGGCTCCACCTCACCCTCACCGGCCTGCCGCCCACCTACGAAGAGCTGCAGAAAAAGCAGGATCCTCAAAAGCTGATTTCCGAACTGCTTTCCAAGCCCGCCTACGGCGAGCGCTGGGCGCGCTTCTGGATGGATGTGGTGCGCTACGCTGACACCAACGGCTACCAGGTGGCTGGCCGCAGCAACTACTACCCCTACGCCTACACCTACCGTGACTGGATCGTAAAGGCGTTCAACGACGACATGCCCTACGACAAGTTTGTGAGCTACCAGCTCGCGGCGGACCGCATCACCGCTGGCACGCCCAACTCTCCGGACCTTGCTGCGCTGGGCTTCTACAACGTGGGAGAACGTTTCATCAATGACCGCCTGCTGATCGCGGATGACCGCATCGATGTCATCGGCCGTGGCCTGCTGGGTCTTACCGTGGCCTGCGCCCGCTGCCACGATCACAAATTCGATCCGATCCCGAGCCGTGACTACTATGCGATGTACAGCATCCTCAACAGCAGCGACGAGCCGGATGACACCGCCATGCCCATCATCGGCAAGGCGGCCAATGAAAACGACGCCAAGGACTACGAAGCCAAGGTGGCCGAGATCGCCAAGAAGGAGCTCGATTTCAAACGCACCGTCTATGAGGAATTCCGCAAGCCGGAGCGTCTGGCCGAGTATCTCGCCTTTGCGCAGGAGACGGTGGACATCAAGGACAGCACGATCTTCAAAGGAAAAGCCGGCCAGATGAAGCTGCGCGACCGCGTGGCCAACCAGTGGCGCGATTTTCTGAAACGCTATGCGCTGACCGCCAAACCGCACGCCGCCATGGTGGCCTGGAGCCGCTTTGCCAAGCTGGCTGAGGCTGAATTCGCGGCAAAATCCCCCGCCATTGTCCAGGAACTGGTAAAACCTGAAAGCGGCTGCACGCCTGAGGTGGCCGCCGCGTTTGCACAGACGCCGCCGAAGTCCATGAAGGACGTTGCCCTGTCCTACGCACGCATCATCCTCGACAGCAAGGTGGAGCCCGTGCGCCAGCTCATGCAGGACAAGCTCTCCCCCATGTCCGTGCCGGTGGAGGGAGCCGAGGTGTTTTTCACCCGCAAAGACAGCGAGACTGTGGTGCGGCTTAACAACGAGCGCACCAAGCTGGACAGCACGCATCCAGGCACACCTCCGCGCGCCATGGTGATGGTGGACAAGCCCAAGCCCCAGGATGTGCGCGTCTTCATCCGTGGCAATCCCGGGCGTCAGGGAGATCCCGCGCCGCGAGCCTGGCTGACGATGTTCGGCGGCGAGAAATTCACGGACGGCAGCGGCCGCCTGGAGCTGGCCAAACACATCGCCAGCAAGGACAATCCACTCACTGCGCGCGTCATTGTGAACCGCGTGTGGTTGCAGCACTTCGGCAAGCCGCTCGTCTCGCAAACCAGTGATTTCGGTGTCCAGACGCCGAAACCCGTGCAGGCAGAACTGCTCGACTATCTGGCCGCCACCTTCATGGAAAATGGCTGGAGCCTGAAGAAGCTGCACACGCTTATCCTCACCTCCCGCACCTTCCAGCAGAGCAGCCATGCCACGCCGGAAAAAGCCACCAAGGATGCAGAGAACGACCTGCTGAGCCGGTTTAACCGCCAGCGTCTGGATTATGAAACCATGCGCGACGCGATTCTTGCCGCCACGGGTGAGCTCAACACCACCAAGCTAGGCGGCCGCGCTGTGGAGCTCAACGCCCAGGACGCCGACACCCTGCGCACCCTCTACCTCAAGGTGGACCGTTACGACCAAGCCAGCGTGCCAGCCATGTTTGACTTCGCCAATCCGGACGGTCACAGCCCGCAGCGCTTCAACACCACCGTCCCGCAGCAGGCGTTGTTCCTCATGAACAGCCCCTTCATGCGCGCCCGTGCGGACGCCATCGCCAAAGCCACACCGCTGACCGGCACCACGCTCGATTCCGAAGCCATCCGCGCGATGTACCACCGCGTGCTCTCCCGCGATCCGAAGCCGGATGAGGTGGAACTGGCCCAGCGCTTCGCCGCCGATGCGACTGCCCTCAATGCCGAGAAGCCCTTCCGTTGGAGCTACGGCACGATGAAGTTTGAACGCACCCCCGATGGCAAGCCCGCCTTCACCGACTTCCAGGCCTTCACACACCTGACCGAGCGCGGCAATGGGGGGCAGCGACTTTGGAGCCCTGCTCCCAAAATCCCTGATTCCACCTGGGGCCATGTCTTCTGGGCGAACTACGGCGGCCACGCCGCGCCCAATGGTTACATCGTCACCGCCCGCTGGCATGCGCCCGCTGATATGAAGGTCTCCATCGACAGCACGCTCAGCCGCAGCAGCGACCGTGGTGACGGTGTGCGCGGCTGGATCTACAACATGCGCACCGGCATCCTGGCCGAGCAGCTCTGCAACCCGCAGAACAAGAAGGTCCCCGTGCAGCTCACCACCGAGGTGAAACGCGGCGACATCCTCTGCTTCATCATCCACAACGAAGGCGGCACCGACAGCGACAGCTTTGACTGGCAGCCCACCATCAGCCGCGCCGACAACGGCGAAACGCTGACCAACCTCAAAAACGACTTCTGCGACTCCAGCCGCTGGCCCTTCGGCCGCGCCAGGCCCCAAAGCGCCCTCAGCCAGCTCGCTCAGGTGCTGCTCATGAGCAACGAGTTCATGTTTGAGGATTGAGTTGGGAGTTTTAGGTGTCACGCCAAAAAGCTCGACAGTCTCTCTGCAGGCGCAGTAGCATCGGGCCATGAGATTCGTTTTCCGCGTTCTCGCAATGGCGGCTGCACTGGCATTCACTGTGGGGTGTGGGCGCTCTGCCTTTGCACAAGCAAAACTAGCGATTGAAAGTCAGATTCAGCATTGGTCGGAGTGGTGGCTGATTGAAGTGGGACGGCACCCCCTTCCTGTTCCGCAGCTGCTTTCTATTGGCAGCCGATTTCCAGCGGCTGAAGCGGATCTGGTAAAACTGGAACCAAACGACGGGCCTCTGAGCGTTATAGCGGCATTCAAGGTTGTGGATCCCAACATTTCCGAGGGAAAATGGCACCTCGGATTGCTCACGACAGAAGCGCTCATACCACCTCCAAACAACCAGCCTGTTTATGCTGTTGCACGAAGCGGACCATCTTGGGCTAGGTTGCAATTGGCGGCACCTTTGCCTTGGTGTGGCTTGGCAGAATTTTCAGGGCTGAAACCGGTGCAAAAAAATCGCAACGCGTTTTCATGGCCGGGAAACATCCGCGCACCTGCATCCATCGGCTCAATTGCATTCTCCGACATGCATCTAGATGGCAACCCTTTCCATCTCAACATCCCCAAACGTCTGTCCGTCTATGGTGAAGATCTCAGGCTGTTTGAATTCAGCCTTCATCGTACAAGCGATGACTCGTTTGGTTTTGGAAACAGATGGACAGCGCTCTTCTTCAGATGGTCCCCGCCCGAGCTGGACGAAATGTTCTCGACACCTCTCCCAGCTTCGAGGTAGCCTGTTCTTCATGAAATCGCCGCGTGCTCGTTTCTGCCTGCGTTGTGCCGCCGTCTGCTCTTCGTTGGGGCTGCTGATTGGCTGCGCGTGGTTCGCCCACAAGCAGGCCAATCCGGCCATGATGCCAGGTTCCAAAAGCGGTCCAATACTCATGCCTGGCAGCAAATCGTTCACCGGCGGCACCTCGATCACCTCAGGTGCTTTGCAGACTGACAAGCCGCTGCTGCCGCCAGGGAAGCCATGAACAGGACGGCCCAATGCCTTCGCTCCTCCCTGCTGGCATCTGCATTTGCGCTGCTGACGGGTCATGCGCGGCCGTTGGAAGCGATGACTGCAGACACCGTGAACAGCATTGATGTCGAGCGCTGGGTTGAGTCAGGAACGGATGACGTCCGCCGGCTCGCTGCGCCGGTGCCTCAGTTGCTCTTTTCACATCCCGTCTGGCTGACAGGTGAGGAACTTCGTCCCTTCCAGGAACGACTGACTCTTGACGCTAAACTCACAGATCTCACTCACATGCCGGGAATGTGGAATCAAGCCTTCGCTGAACTGCTCACAACGGAAGGTCTGCTGATTACTGAACGACCCAATGAACCTGTTCAGGGAAACTTCTGGCTTCATTACTCCTATTACGAGGACAAGCTGTGGGAGTCCTTCTGGAGAAAGCACCTGCCAGTGCCAAGCGTCATACGCTCCACGGCATTCACGCCAGAGCTATTGCAGGAACACGGCGCACTGTACTGGAACACCTCCATGAGGTTCTGCAGTTTTTAATAACAGGGTATTTCCATCGGCCATGAAACCCCCGTCAAAACTCGTCCGCCTCGCGGTGCTGGTTTCATCCCTAACGCTGCTGACGGTCTATGTGGTCCATTCACAATCCAGAGGTCAAATGGCGTCTCCTCAAACGGAGGAGAAGTTGATGTTTCCCAGCTCCAAGGCTCTGACCCAGCCCGTGTTTTCAACCCGCAAGGTGAAATCAAACACCGTGGCAGCCGATACTTTGGCACCTCCAATGCAAAAGCCATGAACCTGCCAGCCCTCATCCTCTCCACCGGCGTGAGCCTGCTTTTCCTCGTGTTGCTGTTCCGCCCCTTGGAAGCACTCTTTCCTGCACGTGAGGGACAGAAGTTTTTCCGCCCGGCTTTCTGGACGGACCTGTGTTTTCTGCTGGGGCAGTACCTGCTCTGGAGCGGGCTGGTGTTCTGGACGTTGAATCACTTCCGTAGCTGGCTGGATGGCATTGTGCCTGCACATTTTCGGGCGGGGGTGGCGGAGCAGTCTTGGTGGCTGCAGGCGGTGGAGATGGTGGTGCTGAGTGACATCCTCATTTACTGGGCGCATCGGCTGCAGCACACGGTGCCGTTTCTGTGGCGCTTTCATTCGATCCATCACAGTGCGGAGCATCTGGACTGGCTGGCGGCGCACCGGGAGCATCCGCTGGATACGATTTACACGGTGGGCGTCATCAATCTGCCAGCGTTCATGCTCGGCTTTCCGTTGGAGACGCTGGCCGGGTTCCTGGCTTTTCGCGGGCTGTGGGCCATCTTCATCCATTCGAATGTGCGCCTGCCCATCGGGCCGCTGGGCATGATCCTGGGAGCGCCCGCGTTGCACCACTGGCACCACGACAAGGCACGCGATGCGGGGAACTACGCGAACATATCCCCGCTGATGGACATCCTCTTTGGCACTTACCGCTGTCCTGCTCACGAGCCCGAGGCATTCGGCATTCACGAGCCCATTTCCAAACACTACCTGGGGCAGCTCTGGCATCCGTTTCGCCGCAGGAAGCGAGAAAAAGCATGATCCCCTCCCCTGGCATGGAGTTTCCTGCCCAGCCATGACGATCTACCCCCAAAATGGCAAGATCAGCCCTTCCTTGTCGTACATGCCCCCGATATTGACCTCTCATCTCAACCCTTAGCACACCATGTTCCGCATTCCTGGCGTCCCCGGCAAAGACCTTTGCGACAAAAACCTCGGCTTCTCACGCCGTGACATCCTGCGTGTGGGCGGAGGATCCATGATGGGCCTCACGCTCAACAATGTGCTGCGTGGCCAGGCCATGGCGGCGAATTCTCCGAACGCAGGCCGTGCGGGCTGGGGCAAGGCGAAGCACGTGCTCATGATCTACCTCCAGGGCGGCCCCAGCCACCTGGACCTGTGGGACCCGAAGGAAAACGTGCCGGACAAGGTGCGCAGCGCCTTCAAGACGATCCCGACCAAGGTCCCCGGCAAGCACTTCACCGAGATCCTGCCAGGGCTCGCGAAGGTGAACGACAAGTTCACCATGATCAATTCGATGAGCTACACGCCGAATGGTCTTTTCAACCACACGGCTGCGATCTACCAGATCATGACCGGTTACACAACGGACAAGGTCAGTCCCTCCGGCCAGCTTGAGCCGCCGAACGCGAAGGACTTCCCGAACTTTGGCAGCAACATCGTGCGCCTGAAGCCGCTGCAGGAGCCGATGCTCCCCTTTGTGCAGCTTCCCCGGCCTCTGCAGGAGTCCAACGTGGTCGGCAAAGGCGGCGGTGCCGGCTTCCTGGGCAAGGCCTACGATCCCTACACGCTCTTCCCCGATGGCGATGACCTCGACATGGGCAAGATGGACCGGATCAAGATCGACGATCTTCAGCTCCGCCCGGATCTCTTCAGCGTGCGCCTGGAGCGCCGAGCCAAGCTGCGCGACGCCATCAATGACCAGATGCCGCAGATCGAGGCTGCCGTGAAAGACATGAGCCTGGACAGCTACTACAGCCAGGCGCTGAACCTGATCTCCAGCGGACGTGCCCGCGATGCCTTCGCGCTCGATCGTGAGCCTGACAAGCTGCGGGACCGCTACGGCCGCAACACCTTTGGTCAAAGCTGCCTGCTGGCCCGCCGTCTGCTGGAAGCAGGCACGCGCGTGGTGGAAGTGATCTGGCCCAAGGTCGCGAACTCCGACAACCACTCCTGGGACCATCACGTGGGCCTGACCGAGCGCATGAAGAACAAGTCCGGCCCGATGCTGGACCAGGGTCTCAGCGCGCTGTTTGAAGACCTGGATGCCAGCGGCCTGCTGGACGAGACCATCGTCGTGGCCCTTGGCGAATTTGGCCGCAGCCCCGAGAAGGGTGTGTCCACCAGCGGCAATGGCAACAGCGCGGATGGCCGTGACCACTGGCCGTACTGCTACACCGCCGTTGTCGGTGGTGCCGGCATCAAGCGTGGCTACGTCCACGGCAAGTCTGACGCCACCGGCTCCGCCCCTGCGGAAGATGCGGTGCATCCGACCGAGCTCCTCGCCACCA
The DNA here is from genome assembly GCF_042655725.1 of Prosthecobacter fluviatilis. Taxonomy (GTDB): domain Bacteria; phylum Verrucomicrobiota; class Verrucomicrobiia; order Verrucomicrobiales; family Verrucomicrobiaceae; genus Prosthecobacter; species Prosthecobacter fluviatilis. The sequence continues at coordinate 278,245 of NZ_JBHSMQ010000006.1, read as the reverse complement.
TCTACCACGCCGTCGGCATCGACCCGGAGACGATTGTTTACAATCATCTCAACCAGCCGCGTGAGCTGGTGAAGGCCAAGCCGGTGACGAAGCTGTTTGCCTGATCGAATCCTTACCAAAGAGGCAGGGCGAAAGCTCTGCCTCTTTTTTGTTTACTCTTACTTCTGCGGCACCTTGGCCAGCAGGCGTGTGTCGTAGCCCTGTTTCGCCATGCGCTCCAGAATGCCGCGATAGGTGGCGTCATCGAGCACCGGCCTGCGGCTGAGCACCCAGGCCAGTTTGCGGCTGGGGTAGCCGATCACGCTCCACTGGTAGTCTGGGTCGAGGTCGATGATGAGATAAGGCACCCGCAGCGGCCAGACGAACTGCACGCGCCACTCGGCATTGGTGGCTTTGTTGTGAACCCAGGCCACGCCCTTCCACTGCTCCAGCGGCGCGTCGAGGCTGCCGCGCCGGAACAGGAAGATATTGTCCATCCTGCCATCCGGACGCATGGCGTAGCGGTCCAGCGTGCCCACCTTGCCCTTTTCCAAGGAATACGGGATGTTCGCAAAGACAAACCAGTCGCCCACGTAGCGCTGCAGATCGACGTGAGGAACGGTTCGCAGTGGAGCAGGCTTCATGGAGGAGCAGGAGACGAGGCTAAGCGAGGAAAGCAGCAGAAAGCCGAGGCTCAAAAATCGGTAGCGCATGACAGATGAACGAATCCGAGCGGTGCCTGGGTGCGAATTCAATCGTATCATCCCGGCATGCCAGCCGCCCCCACGCTCGAATCCCGTCTCGCCTTCCGTGAGCGCCCGACGCGTGCGCACGTGATGTCTCAGCGCTGGGAAAGCCTGCTCTTCCTGCACTGGCGCTGGGATGCGGCGGAGATTCAGAGCACGCTGCCGCCCGGGCTGTTTGTGGACACGTTTCAAGGCGATGCGTGGCTGGCCATTGTGCCATTCTACATGTGCGGCATTCGCCCGCGCTTCTGCCCGCCGGTGCGCGGCATCAGCGATTTCCTTGAACTCAATGTGCGCACCTATGTGCACGATGAGCAGGGCCGGCCCGGCGTGTGGTTTTACTCGCTGGACTGCAATCAGCGGCTCGCAGTCTGGACTGCGCGCACCTTCTTCCACCTGCCCTATCAGAATGCACGAATGAGCGCACAGGTGAGAGACGGCTGCATCGACTACCGCTGTCAGCGAGGTGGTGAACCGGCCGCGTCACATTTTCGCTATCGGATCGCCGCAGAATCTCAGATCGCAGAGCCTGGATCGCTCGCCTTTTTCCTCGCCGAGCGCTACCTGCTGTTCGCGCAGACACCGCGTGGCATCCGTTGCGGGCAGGTGCACCACACGCCTTACGCGCTTGCAGAGGCAAGTCTGGAGGCATGGGATGCGAAGCCGCTGCTGCAGGCAGGTTTCACGGACCCACGGCGCCCGCCAGATCACATTATTGGCTCGTCAGGTGTTGATGTGGCGGTGTATCCGCTTACTTCATGAACACCGAGATGCCTTCATCCACCAGAGGCTTGGCGGCACGCAGCTTTTTGTCGGTGGAGGAGAGCTGTTTGTCGCCGCTGAGATACTCCGGAATGTTTTCCGTGGTGGGGCTGAAGCGGATGCTCACCTTCCCCTCCAGTTTACCGCCTTCGAAGTTTGCGTAGCCACCGTAGTCCCATTCAAATCCGGCGATCTTGAAGGGCTTGCCGTTGATCTTCTCCACTTCTTCAACGGTCATGCCCGACTTGAGACCGTTTTCGAACTTCCAGGCCTTGCCCATGACGCGGATGTCGAAGACGACCTGCTTCTTGTCGTTGTCCGGGTCCCACACGATTTCCAGCTCACGATCCGTACCCGCAAACAACTTCGCGCCATCGATTTCCTCGCCTTCCGCGCCGGGGATCTTTTGCTGCTTGAGGCTGCCCTTGCCATAAGCACGCTCGATGTCCGTGGAGGTCATGCCCGGTTTGATCAGGCCCACGCGCTTGCCGAGGACAATCGTGTTGTCCTTGGGATCAAACTCATCGGCATGAAGAAAGGCGGTGAACAGCAGCAGGCAGGCGAGGATTCGGTTCATGCTGGGAATACGCCGACAACCGGGTCGCAAATCAAGCCGTTATTTGATCGTTGTGAGATGGCCGCGAAGCACACGGCGCGATTCCCAGCGCTGGTGCAGACGCATGACCGCATAGATCAGCCTGGACAATGGAGAAATCCATGAAGCCTCGTAATGATGAATGGCGTAGGAACCGAGCTCAGCAGCCCGCCTGCGACGGTTCTCAATGAGGCGCTCCGTCGGCGCCGCTGGAAAAAAGAGCTCGTGAGCATGAATGGTGACGTCTCCGACAGACCGGCTGCGTTCCTCCAGCGCCTCACTGCACATCCGCATGCCCATTTCGATCGTGTAGGAGGAGCAGGGCTCCAGCCTTTTCTTCATGCGGTAGCCTGATGCCATCCTATGCATGATTTCCAGCCAGACCGGGTGACCTGCGGGCGAGGCGATCAGCGCACTGCAGATAAAGTCACTGCCACGCATCCGCCGCCCGATGCCGTTGAATTCCCGACCGGACATGATGTTCGAACCACTCAACAGCGGATCGAACGGCTTGATCACCTCAACATCCAGGTCTGAATAGATGCCGCCTTGATGATGCATGTAGACGGCACGAATGAAATCCATCTTCAAGATGTAAGGGGTCAGCTTGGTGAAATACCCGGTGAACTCCGGATAGTGCTGCTGAATCAGGCCAAGGTTGTCAGCTTCAGTCCACAGGCGGTATTCAAAGCCGGGGTGATGTGCCCGCCATGAATGCTGAAACTCGCGGAGGTTGCCTGGTATTTCCGGCGTGTTCCATGTCTGGTGAATGATGCGCGGGATCATTAGGATCAATTATGTCAAAACGACGCTTGGGGATTACAACCAGATCATGAGGATTTACGGCCCCGCCTCCGGCGGCGATTCCACAACTGCTTGGTCGCTTCAACCAGATTGATCAAACGGATGTGCCAGCCCACCCAGGTATTGGCATAATGATGAATGGCATACGAGTTCAACCTGGATGCCAGTTCACGGCGCTCGTCCTTAAACCTCATCGACGGAGGCGCCGGGTAGAAAGGAACATGCGAGTGGATGGTGATGTCATCATGATCGCATGCATAGGCCTCGATCCGCTCATCGAAGATCTTAATGCCCATGCGAATGACGTGGAAAGCATGCGGTTCGAAGCGCCGCCTTGGGCGGAACCGATCAACCGTCGCCTGCATGATTTCCAGCAACAAAGGATGCCCAGCTGGCGAGGCAATGAAGGCATTGATGATGAAAGGCCGCCCGCACATGGGGATGCCGATGCCGCCATTTTCGCGCCCCACGATGATGCGGCCGTCCGCCACCAGAGGTTCCAGAGAACGAAGCGCTTCAAAATCCATGTCCGCGTAAATGCCGCCGAACCTGTGCATGTATGCGAGACGGATAAAGTCGATCTTGATGATTGACGGCGTGAAGCGATGAAAGGTCTCCTCAAACTGCGGATAGTGCTCACGGATCAGACGATCATTGTCTTCATCAGTCCACAGCCTATACTCCCAGCCAGGATGGTGCTGCAGCCAGGATTCCTGAAACTCGCGCATGGAGGCTGGCACCTCCCTTGTCTTCCAGGACTGATGAATGATGCGTGGGATCATGGTGTGAGGACAGGCTGCATGCGGCTCTCCAGCCATTTCAACAAGAGGGCAGCGGGAGGACGTTCAAGAAATCGCCGGCGGCATTCGGAGGCACTCGAGCGGACAGACTTGTCCGTCAGACAACGACGCAAAAGCGGGATGGCCCGTGCGGAAGAAAACGAGGCCAGAGGCAGCGCGAATCCAGCACCGGTTTTCACGACTCGCTCCGCATTGTCCGGCTGGTCAAAAACTGAGCAGGCGACGATCTGCGGAACTCCTGCGGCAAGAAACTGGGATACGGTACCGACGCCTCCTGCGTGGACCGCGACATCCATGAATTTGAGCAACCTTGAGTAAGGAGCATAGCTGGCCACATGGACAGAAGGAGGCAAGGACGGGGGGAAATGCGCAGGCTCACCGCAGATGAAAACCGCCTGACAGTCGAGCTGCAAGGCACACTCCAGGGCCGCCCTGAAAAACCCTGCTGCATGCCGCGAACCACCGCCGGCACTGCCAAGAGTGAAAAGCAGCTTTTTGCCTGGCGCCTCCAGGAAAGCGATAAAATCTGCGGACAGGGGAGATTCCTCAGCCAGATCTTCGAGAGGGAAATCCCACTGGAAGGTGTTGGCTGGCCAGTCAGGCTGGGGTTTTCCGAACCAGGACGGGAACAGCGCCAGGACTCCATCGGGTGAGTGGTACCAGTCTTTCCGCAGGCTGCGCGGAGGTCGCACCCCCTGATCAAGGCAGCATTGCCTGAGCACCGGCATGGGCTGGAAATCGCCGGATGCCGCCGCGAGTATCAGTTTGCGCAGAAAGACCGGGAGCTTTCTCAGCACGCGCACCCAGGGCAGTCCGGCGGGCAGATCGTAGGCGCTGATGAATGGAGCAGGCTGGATGTTGGTGGAAACAAACGGAATGCCATGCCTCTCCCGCAGCAACCGCGCCGCGAAGGAGATCATCGGCCCGAGGATTAGATCTGGCCTGCCGCGTGGTGCCACCTCCTCTGCGTAGGCCTGCAGGCAGGCGGCGGTACACCGGTCTGCATAGGCGTGCCCTTGCCGCATGGACTGCGCCCCTGACCACAAGGCAGACTCGTGCGACATCCTCTGAAACTCTCCTCCGTCCTTGATGGAGACAAAGTCGATCCCTGCGCGTGTCGCAGCATCGCGATACATGTCCACCCAAAGCATGGTCACCTCATGCCCCCGCTGTTTCATCTGGCGGCCCAACCAGATGAAGGGCAGCACATCCCCGGCCGTGCCGTGAGGCATGAGAAGGATTCGTTTGCTCATCGGTTAGGAATAATTGGAGGGCTGCATGCGCTGCTCCAGCCATTCCATGAGTGCGCTGGTTGATGGGCGGTTTTTCATGAGCCGCTTCGTGCAGTCGGCGGCTTTTTGACGCATGGCCGCGTCTTCCAGGCATTTCCTCAGGAGAGGCAGCGCCCGTCTGCAGTCGAATTTTCGAATGTCCAGCCCCACCCCAGCCCCCATGCGCTCCAGACGTTCCGCGTTGTCCGGCTGGTCGAAGCCCATGAAGACGATGAACTGCGGCACGCCGGCCTTGAAGCCTTGGGCAGTGGTGCCTATGCCACCATGGTGCACAAAGACGCTGGCGTGCTGGAGCAATGTGCTGAAGGGCGCATACTTCACGGCAAGAACGGTGTCAGGCAGACGGCCGGGCACCTGCCCGAGCTCACGAGTCACAAAGACAGCGCGGCAGCCAAGGCGTGTGCAGAGCTCCAGCGCGGTTTCAAAGAACTCACGGGCGTGCAGGTTCCCGGTGCCGGGCGTGAAGACCACCGGCTTTTCTCCCGCCGCGAGAAAGGCGACGAGTTCAGGCGACATGGATCTTTCTTCTGCGAGGTCTTCAAGCGGGAAGTCCCATTGCAGAGTGTTCACAGGCCAGTCGGGCTGTGCCTTTCCATACCAACCAGGAAACAGGGCCAGAACGCCATCGGGAGAAAGCCACCAGTGGCGCTGGAGATTGCGGGGTGGGGGCACGCCATTTTCGTGGCAGTTTCGACGCACGTGAGGCATGGCAAAACGGTCATATGGCATCACCAATCCAAGGATGATCTTACGCACGAAGACCGGCAGCATTCTCATCAGCCCCGCGCACAGCATGCCACCGCATATCTCATGCGCGCTGATGAAAGCGGGGGGATACAGCACCACCGAAATCAGGGGCAACCCGTGTTTTTCACGCAAAAAACGTGCCGCAAAATTGATGTGAGGCGCGACCAGAAGGGCGGGCATCCCGTCATGCGCCACAGAGGTGGTGAATGCCTTGATGTACTCTTCCATGCACTCTCCCGCGTACGCAAAACCCGCCTGCAATCCCCTGTGGGGCAACCATAAGTCGGGATTCCGAAGGAGTTTCTCAAATCCAGCACCGGGCATCGGCACATAATGAATGCCCGCCCTTTCGGCGGCTGGCTGGAAGGATTCCACCCAGATCATCGTGACGCTGTGCCCCCGCCGGATCAACTGCCGGCCAAGCCAAATATAAGGCAGCACATCACCCGCAGTGCCATGGGGAAGAAGGAAAATTTTACTCATGCAATTTTTTATTCTTTCCTCCGGACATGATTCTCTGCTCAATCCATGCGACCACTGCTTCTGTATCTCTGGCGACGTCGTTCCGGGGGGCCAGCTGGCGCGCCTTTTCCCGCATGTGCGGGTCCGACAGGCAGCGCTGCAGCAAGGGCAGCGCACGTTCGACTGAAAAACGGCTCACAGGGATGCTCAAGCCCACGCCGAGGCGCGCCACGCGTTCCGCGTTGTCATGCTGATCCAGCGCCATCTCCACCACGAGCTGCGGCACACCTGCCGCCAGACTTTGCGCAATGGTGCCAATGCCACCATGATGCACAAACGCGCTGGCGTGCGGCAGCACCGCGCTGAACGGAGCATAGGAAGCGACGAAGATACCCGCAGGCAGGTCAGCAGGCACCTGCGTCGTTTGAGGAGTCAAAAACACAGCGCGGCAGCCGAGTTTTTCTTTCAGGGCGAGCGCGGTTTCAAAAAACTGCCTGGCGTGGTGGTGTCCGGTGCCGGGCGTGAAGACCACGGGGGCCGCCCCGGCATCCAAAAACGCTTTCAGTTCGGGGTCCAGCGGACGCTCTGCCGCCATGTCTTCCATCGGAAAATTCCACTGCAGCAGATTTTGCGGCCAGTCCGGCTGAGGCTGTGCAAACCACGCCGGAAACAGGGCCAGAACTCCGTCAGGAGAGTGCCACCACTGCTTCCACAAGCTCCACGGCTTGGTGACACCGTTTTTGGCGCAACTCCGCCACACGGAGAACAAGGCAAAAACATCGAGCGGGTTCGGGAACGCCAGGATGGCCTTGCGCACCCATACGGGCAGTCTTCTCACCCAGCGAACCAACGGAATGACGAGCGGCACATCATACGCGCTAACAAACATCATGGGGTAGAGATGCACGCTGACCAGCGGGATGCCGCGCTTTTCCCGCATCAGCCTGGCACCAAAGCAGATCATGGGAGCCAGCATCAGATCAGGCATGCCCTCCCTGGCAATGAACGCCTCCACCGCCTCCACATAATCGCCCGTGGCGCGCCCGGCGTGCTGGTAGGCCACTTTGGAGCCATGCCCTGCCCGCCATAAGTGCGGATCGCTCAGCATCTGCTCCAGCGCATCATTGCCGACAGCCGCAAAATTCAGCCCTGCGCTGACGGCATGCTGCTCGTGAAGACGTGCCGTGATCATTGTCACGCGGTGCCCTCTCCGCATCAGCAACCTGCCCAGCCAGATGAATGGAAAAATGCTGCCGGAAGTGCCAAACGGCAGCAGCAGGACATGGCTCATGAGATGGGGTGGCAGGGCTTCATGCGTGATTGGATCCAGGCAAAAAGCACCTCGTGAGAAGGCATCTGCCGCAATTTCGCCGCGCATTCTAGCGCAGCCTGACGAATTTCAATGCCCTCCAGAAGGTGTTTCAGCTCATGCGCCACACGCTCAGGCGTGAACTGCCGCACGTTGAGCCCCCTGCCAGCGCCGAGGCGTTCCAGACGGTCCGCGTTGTCGGGCTGATCATGGGCCATCGCCATGATGAGCTGCGGCACACCGGCGGCAAAACCTTGGGACATCGTGCCGATGCCGCCGTGATGCACAAACACCGCGGCATGCTTCAGCAGCGTGCTGAAAGGCGCGTATTCGACCGTGAGAATACTGGATGGCAAATTGGGCGGCACCTGCTTAGGCTCGCGCGTGACAAAGACTGCACGGCAGCCGATTCGCTCGACGGCTTCCGCAGCGACAGCAAAAAAGCGTGATGCCTGCACATTCGCACTGCCCGGGGTGAAGATGACCGGGGGCTCTCCGTGTGCGAGAAACGCCTGCAACTCCGGCTGCAGCGTCTGCTCCCTGGCGAGGTCTTCGAGTGGAAAGGTCCATTGCAGCAGATTGGCCGGCCAGTCTGGCTGCGGCGCTGCGAACCATGCGGGAAACAAGGCGAGCACGCCATCCGGTGAGTCCCACCACTCACGCCACAGACTGCGCGGCGGTTTGACGCCATTCGCCGCACAGATGCGGCGCACTTTGGGCAGCGCGAAGAGATCGACAGGATTCGGCAGTGAGAAGATCAGCTTTTTGAAACCCGCAGGCAGCTTGTTGAAGAGGCGCATGAGCGGATGCAGCAGCGGTGTCTCATGCACGCTCAAAAAAACGGCGGGCTGCAAATGCACAGTGATCAACGGGATGCCATGCTTCTCACGAGCCAAGCGCCCGGCAAATGCGGTGACGGGAGCCAGCATCAGATCAACTTTTCCGCAGCTCTCGATGGCCGCGAGATAAGGCTCGACGGATTTGGCGGCGAACTCAAACACGACCTTGGTGCCGATGCCGGACTTCCAGATGCGGGGGTCTCGGATCATGGCCTCGAACTCATCTCTTTCTCCGAGAGAAATGAACTCAATGCCGACTTTGCGCGCCTGCTCTTCAAACAGACATGCCGTAATCATTCTCACGCGGTGTCCGCGCGCCGTGAGCTGCCTTCCCAGCCAGATGAAGGGAAACACATCGCCGGCACTGCCGAAGGGAAGCAAAAGAATCTCAGCCATGCGTCCAGCGTTTGAGCAACGCAGGCAGGGCCTGCGGACGCGACATTGTCACATAGATGCCTCCGACCACCGCACTGGCTCCACAGAACCAGAAAATGTCCCCGGGCGTCCAGCCAAGGCGGATGTTCAGCTCCTTTTGCAGCAAAGCGGCGGCACTGATGCCCACCCACGACAGCCACGAGGCCGCTCCCTGCACCGAGCCTTTGCGGTCTGCCGGCGGCCGGTGCTGCAGCACGGCAGCAAGCGGCACAATGAACATGCCACCGCCGATGCCCAGCAGGGTGAGGCAGACAGTGAATGCCGATTTGGAAATGTCGGTCAGCCCGAGCGCGAAACCCATGCTCGCCATGAGGAAGGCCCCAAGCGGAATGAGACCATACTCCACATGATCCCCGCTCAATTTTCCCGCGAGCAAGCTGCCCGCCGCCATGCCGACGGCAAGCGCGACCTGCAAGGCGCTGTTTTCCATAGGCTTGATGTGCAGCACCTGCTCCGCATAGAGAACCAGGTTCATCTGAATGAGCACGGCGATGAAAAAGAAGCCCGTGTTGCCGAGATTCGCCCGCCACAGATCGCGGTCCTTGCGCATCCATTTGAATTCACGCCACAGGTCACCCAGGAAGTTGATGCGCAGCGGTTTGTCAGGGCTCGCGGCAGGCACGCGCGTGATGCCCAGGCTCATGAGCCAGCCAGCAAAAGCGAGGGCCAGCAGAATGCCGCCCGACCACGCCGGCCTGCCAGCAAAGCTCTCCGCCAGCCAGGCGGCGGCCAGGGTGCCGAAGATGGCCGCGAGGAAGGTGAGCATCTCGATCACGCCATTGGCCCACGAAAGCTTTGCAGGAGGCACCACTTCAGGCAGCGAACCGTACTTGGATGCCGCAAAGAAGGCACTGTGAACTCCCATGAGGCAGATGCTCAAGAGTTGCAGCCCCATCCTACCGGAAGCCAGCGCATAGGTGGCGAAGATCATGATGCCGATCTCCATGATCTTCACGCCTATCATCACATGCCGTTTGCTGAAGCGGTCTGCCATCCAGCCGCCAAACATGGAGAGCAGCAGGAAGGGAATGGCGAAGTACATGCCCGAATCCGACACGAGCGCGTCGAGCTGCTCCTTGGGCAGCTTCTGAGCGATCACCAGATAGATGACCAGCCACTTGAGCACGTTGTCAGAGAAGGCTCCTTGAAACTGAGTGCCCATCAGGCTCCAGAAGCCGCGCTGCCAGCTGGATTGAAGAGTTGGAGGGGAAGAAGCATTCATGCGCGTTTGGCGGCGGCTTGTTCGGGCGTGGGACAGATTTTCTTCAGAACAAAGTGTGTCGGCACAAAGACCACGAAGATGAGCAGCGCAAGCCATGTGACGAGATAAAGTTCGGGGCTCATCCAAGTCTGGGGGTGCGCGTCGTCCATACCGAAAACGTAGTTCACATTACGCGGCAGATTGGGGTCGGAAAGAATGGCACCGGCCTTCGGCATCCAAAAATAGGCCACGAGGCACGAGGCCGAGGCCACCACCGTCCAGCCTTTGAGGGCACGCCTGTCATAGCCCAGCCTGAACACGAGCCAGGCCAGCAGAAAGGGCAGCCAGCCGTGGAAGAGAGACAGGCTGCGCAGAAACAAAGGCTTGGTCTCATCAACCATGTAGGCCGTCATTCCCGTCATCTTGAAACCGCAGAGCTGTGCGGCAAAGTCCACGCACCACAACGCCTGAGGCATCAGGATTCCCACCGCTGGCAAGGAGAGGAGCAGCGGACTTTCCCGCCATATCCCGAACAGCGTGAAGACAAGGGCGATGTCGCAGAAATAGAGGAAGTTCGTCGGGCCGTAGTGATACCAGTAAACGGGAATCAAAACCGCCATGAAGGCAGTGTAGGCAAGCTTGAGCCAGAGCGGGATGGCGTGGGCGGATGGAGTGTTGCTGTTCATGCATCAGGAGCATCCAACCATCGGCCCAGTCTGACCAATCGACCGTCTGTGAGCTTGCATTGAGAAAATGCATGACCCGCCGCCATCAGGCGCGTCAGGCCTACTGCACGCTCAGGCAGACCATGTCACCGGCGGCGTTGCGCACGTAGATGTGCCCGTTGGCAAGCACCGGAGCGCTCCAGCAACGGCCGGTGAGCACCGGGGTGCGGGAGATGGGCTCAAACTTAGTGGCGCTGGCCTTGGCGATGATGAGCTCGCCTTTGGCGGTCATGATGATGAGCTTGCCATCGGCTGCCATGAGAGAACAGAAGCCGACATCGGCGGCGCTCCACTTCTCCGTGCCCGTGGCAAAATCGATGCACTTCAGGCTGGCGGATTTGTCTGAATCGCCATCGCTGCCATACAGATGACCGTCAATCAGCACGCTGGAGTTGAATTGGTTTTTCATCACCCGGCTTCGCCAGATCTCCTTGGGTTCGGCGGAGGCGAGATCGAGCAAGGCGCAGCCTTTGTTGTAGCCGGAGGAGATGAAGAGCTGCGTGCCGCTGAGGATAGGATCTGCCGCATTCACGCCGTAGCTGGTGGACCAAGTGTGCTCCCACAGCACGCTGCCGTTGCTGGGGTCGACACCTTTGTAGGCGCGGCCGGAACTCAGCACGACCTGCGACTTGCCATTCACTGTGATGGGATACGGCGTGCAGTAGCCGGAGCTGGCCTTGTCGCTGGTCCACACGGTCTTCCCCGTGGCTTTGTCAACGGCAGTGCCGGCTTTGCCAACGTTCACTATGAGGAGCTTGCCAGCGACCAGCGGCGAGCCTGCGAAACCCCAGTCCGGGATGTCAGCCTCGGTTTCCTTCTGGATGTTTTTCTGCCACACGACCTTGCCCGTGGCGGCATCAAAACAAATCAGGTCGCCCCAGCGGCTCAGATGGTATGCCTTGCCATCTTCAATCGTCGGCGTGGCGGAGGTGCCGCCTTCATAATACTTATCCCCGAGGTCGGCGGCGTAGGCGTGCTTCCAGACTTCCTTGCCAGTGGTGGCGTCAAAGCAGAAGACCGTGTCCTTGCCGTCCGCATGCCCTGTGGTGTAAACGCGACCGGCAGCCACGGTGAAAGAGGCAAAGCCGATGCCAATCTGTGCCTCCCAGACCTTTTTGACCGCCGTCCCCGCCAGTTTCTCACTTGAGATACCGTCATGATTGGGGCCGCGCCAGACCGGCCAGTCAGCGGCTTGCAGGGCTGTGGTGGCAAGAAGGAGAAGGAGCGTGGATTTCATACCCCCAGAATGGAGCGGGAACGGCCTGAAATGGCAAGCTTGATCTCGATTGCGCCGCAGTGTTCCATTCCTGCGCTGCCAGTGCGGTTTGCACTCGCCGTCCGCCTGTTCTTGTGCTTTTTCACCTGCCCATGCCAGCCACCGCCACGATCACCAACATCTCCTGCTATCAGTTCGCCGACCTTTCCGGATTGAAGGACATGCGTGCCCGCCTCCTGGAACGCTGCAAAGAGCTGGGACTCAAGGGAACCATTTTGCTGAGCACGGAAGGCATCAACATGTTTGTGGCAGGCGTGCGGGAGAATGTGGATGCTCTTATGGATGAACTGCGCGCCATTCCAGGGCTGGAAGGACTGAAGCCCAAATACAGCGAGAGCACGGAACAGCCGTTCCGCCGCATGCTGGTGCGCATCAAGAAGGAGATCATCGCCTTCGGTGTCGAAGGCATCGAACCGGCAAAGTACACCTCGCCACGCCTTGAGCCCAAGGTGCTGAAGCAGTGGCTGGATGAAGGCCGCCCGGTCATTCTGTATGACACACGCAATGACTACGAAGTGAAACTGGGCACCTTCAAAGGCGCCGTCGTGGCGGGTGTCGATTCCTTCCGCGAATTCCCCGAGGCGGTGCGCCGCCTGCCACCGGAGATGAAGAAGGCGGAGATCGTGTCTTTCTGCACCGGCGGCATCCGCTGTGAGAAAGCCGCGCCCTTCATGGAGCGCGAGGGCTTTGAGCATGTGTGGCAGCTTGAGGGCGGCATTCTGAAGTACTTTGAGGAATGCGGCAGCGCGCATTACGACGGCGAGTGCTTTGTCTTCGACCAGCGTGTGGGCGTCGATCCCGGCCTGCATGAGACCGCCTCCTCGCAGTGCTTTGCCTGCCAGACTCCGCTCACAGCGGAAGAGCAGGCCGACCCCCGCTATGTGGAGCATGTCTCCTGCCCGTACTGCTTTAAAACCTCCGAGGAGCAGCAGCGCGAGAATCTGGCGCAGCGCCATGCGGCGATCCTCCAGGCGGTGACGCCGCTGCCGGGCAGTGTGCCCTATGATCAAACGCGGCCGCTGAATGTACCGGAGGCCTGTGATCACGCCACCATTCTGGACTGCCTCTGCCACGTGATGCCGCACATCCCGCGCGAGCAATGGCTCGCGGTCTGTGAAGAAGGACGCATGGTGACGGATGAGCGCGTGATCGTGCCGGCTCACCAAATCGTGCGCGCCGGGGAGCGCTACCTGCACCTGAAGCCTGCCCAGCGCGAACCGGATGTGAATGCGGACATCCGCGTGCTGTTTGAAGATGAGGCCATCATCGTCCTCAACAAACCCGCCCCGCTGCCGGTGCATGTGGGCGGCAGGTTCAACCGCAACACGCTGCAGTTCATCCTCAACACCGTCTGGCATCCGCTGAAGCCGCGCAGCGTGCATCGCCTCGACGCCAGTACAACGGGCGTGACCGTGCTGTGCAAGACACGCCACTTCGCCAGCTTTGTGCAGCCACAGTTTGAGCGTGGAGAGGTCGAGAAGCTTTATCTTGCCCGCGTGAAAGGACACCCGCCACAGGATGCCTTCACCTGTGATGCGCCCATCAGTGATGAAGCCGGCAAACTGGGTGGCCGCTCCGTTGATGCCGAAGGACAGGAGGCCAGGACAGAGTTCCGCGTGCTGCGGCGCGATGCCGATGGCACCGCACTCCTTGAGGCCCGCCCGCTCACCGGACGAACGAATCAAATTCGCATCCATCTCTGGCATCTCGGCTTCCCGATTCTCGGCGATGCCGCGTATCTGGCCGATGGCGAAGTCGGCGAGACGCAGACCCTGGCCGTGGGAGATCCCCCGCTCTGCCTGCATGCCCTGCGCATCACCTTCACGCATCCTTTGACGAAGGAACGCGTGACGTTTGAAGCAGAGCCGCCAGAATGGGCAAAATGAACCTCACTCTTGCCGACCCTCTTTATCGCCAGAACCTGAAGGCGCTCTACCGAGACACGTTGCTCAAGGACGTGATGCCCTTCTGGATGAAGCACGGCATGGACCGTGAGTTTGACGGCATCATCACCTCGCTGGATCGCGATGGATCCATCCTGGACACGGACAAGAGCATCTGGTTCCAGGGCCGTGCGGCCTGGACGCTTTCCACATTGTACAACACCGTGGAGAAGCGCAGTGACTGGATCGAGGCGGCGGGATCGTGCCTGGCGTTTCTGGAGAAGCATGGCTACTCCACGGATGGAAAACTGTTCTTCACCGTCACCCGCGAAGGCAGACCGCTGCGCATGCGGCGCTATGTATTCAGCGAGGCCTTTGCAGCCATTGCCCATGCAGCCTATGCCAAGGCCACGGGCGATGAGGGCTACGCAGAAAGGGCCAGGAGAGATTTCGCCACCTATTTGAAATACTCCTTCGAGAAAGGTTTGATGCACCCGAAGATCGAGCCGAACACGCGGCCGATGATGGGCATCGGGGCCTTGATGATCGGCATTGCCACGGCGCAGGAACTGCGCGCCAACCTCGGTGATGTGAAGATTTCAGGACATAGCTGCACGGAGTGGGTGGACCGCTTTATTTTGGAGATTCAGCAGTTCTTCTTTAAACCAGACATCGGGGCCCTGATGGAGGTCGTTTCACCGGATGGCGCGCTCATCGACCACTTCGACGGCCGAACCCTGAACCCGGGGCATGCGCTGGAGTGTGCGTGGTTCATCCTGCATGAGGGCCGCTGGTGGGGGGAAAAGAGCTACATCAAGCTTGGGCTGGAAATCCTCGACTGCATGTGGAAACGCGGCTGGGACGAAGAGCACGGCGGCATTTTCTATTTCCGCGATGTGCTGGGGAAACCGGTGCAGGAATACTGGCACGACATGAAATTCTGGTGGCCGCACAACGAGGCCATCATCGCCACGCATCTGGCCTGGCACATCACCGGGGATGCCAAGTACGCCACGTGGCACCAGCAGGTGCATGACTGGAGTTTTGCACACTTTCCCGATGCGGCCCACGGCGAGTGGTTTGGCTACCTCCATCGTGATGGCAGCCCCTCCTCGCTGCTGAAGGGCAGCATGTGGAAGGGCCCGTTCCATCTGCCGCGCATGCTGTGGTACTGCGGGCAGCTGCTGGAAGAACACGGCATTCCGTCAGATTCCCTGTAACAAAAGCCTGAGAGGAGGGTTGAGCACCTGAGCGGCGCCCGCTAGCTTGCTAACCACCATGGCCATTACCATCGACGAGATACTCCAAGCCGCCGAAGACCACCAGGCGAGTGACATTTTCCTGCAGGAAGGCGAGGTGCCGCGCATGAAGATAGCCGAGCAGCTCATGATTTTCGGCGACGAACCGCTGCTGCTGCCTCAGATGGCCGGGCTCTGGCAGGCCTGCGGCGGAGACACGCTCAATGACACGGATCGTGACTCCGGCCTGGTGTCACGCACTCATGTGCGCTTCCGTGTGAACCTGCACAAAGTGCTGGGCCGCATGGCGGCCGTGCTGCGCCGCATCCGCACGGACATCCCTGCCCTGCACACATTGGGTGCGCCGGACTGGCTGCTGCAGCGCTGGGCTCAGAAGCAAAACGGCATGATCCTCGTCACCGGCGCCACAGGACAGGGCAAATCGACCACCCTGGCGGCGCTGCTGCAGTGGATGAATGAAAACATCGCAAGGCATGTGATAACGATCGAAGATCCGGTGGAGTACATCTTTGCCAACAACCGCTGCCTCTTCACCCAGCGTGAGGTCGGGCGTGATACGCCCACTTTTGCCCGTGGGCTGCGCAGCGCCATGCGGCAGGCGCCGGATGTGATTTTTGTGGGAGAAATTCGCGACCAGGAAACGGCCCTGACCGCACTCCAGGCCTGTGAGACGGGCCATCTTGTGCTTGCCTCGATGCATTCCGCCACCGTCTCCGAAACGATGGAGCGCTTTGTGAACCTCTTCCCGCCGGAGCAGCTCGGCATGGGGCTGCACCTGCTGGCACATCAGCTGGTCGGAGTTTTGTGCCAGAAGCTCGTTCAGAATGTCCATGGCAAGCTTTTCATGCTGGCTGAGCACCTGGAGAACGGTGGTGCCGCGCGTGATTGGATCGCAAAACGGAACCTTTCCGGCATCACCGACTACATGAGCCGGGGCAGCGATCCCAGCACGAGGACATTCCTGCACTCGACCGTGGCGGCTTACCAAAACGGCATCATCTCCGAAGCTGAAGCCGTGGCCTCCGTGGGCAACGAGGCTGAATTTCGCCGTGCGGCACGCGGCATCTCCTGAGCCCCTCCTTTTTCATCCTCATGCGCTCTCACGACCTCATCGAATACCTGGCCATGGTCACAAACCAAGGCGGCTCGGACTTGCACCTCAGCGTGGATGCCCCACCCACGGGCCGCCTCCATGGCCAGCTCCAGCCGCTGACGGATGAGATTCTGGAAGCGGGAGACATCCGAGAGCTCGTCTTTGCAGTTTTGAAGGAAACCCAGCGCGCCAAACTGGAGCAGGACTGGGAGCTGGACTTCGCCATTCAGGTGGAAAACCTGGGGCGCTTTCGTGGCAACGCCTGCTACGTGCTGGGCCGCGTCGAGGCCTCGTTTCGCTTCATCCCTGAGCAGATTCCCGAGCTGCGTGATCTTGGGCACGGGCCGACGGTGGAAAGCCTGTGCAATCTGCGCGACGGGCTGATCCTCGTCACCGGGACCAGCAACTCAGGCAAGACAACGACGCTGAGCTCGATGACGCAGCACATTTCCCGGCAACGGCAGGCCAACATTGTGAGCATCGAAGACCCCATTGAGTATGTGTTCAAGCACTCGCGCAGCCTGGTGCGTCAGCGTCAGGTGGGCAGCGACACGCACACCTTTGCACAGGCTCTGCGCAGCGCGCTGCGGCAGGACGCGAATGTGATCATCATCAGCGAGCTGCGGGATCTCGAAACCATCAGCACCGCCCTGACAGCGGCTGAAACCGGCCACCTCGTCATCAGCACGCTGCACACGCAGGATGCACCATCGACCGTCATGCGTGTGATGGATGCCTTTCCTGAAGATCAGCAGGACTTCGTCGCCTCTCAGCTCGCGCACAGCCTGCAAGGTGTGATCTGTCAGAACCTGCTCTCCAGGCTTGACCAGGAGGGACGGGTCATGGCTTCGGAAATCATGGTCAACAACCAGGGCATCGCCTCCTGCATCCGCTCCCGGAGGCTCCAGCAGCTGCCCAGCCTGATCCAGATCGGAGCCAACGACGGCATGCATACCATTGATGACAGCGTGACCCATCTGGCGATTCATGGCTTCATTTCGCTCGACGACGCGCTGCTGCGAGCACGCGACAAGGACTTCGTGATCGCCGGCTATGAGCGCAAGATGCGTGAGCGTGAGGGCAGGAAGCGCTGAGGCACAAAAAAGCGGAACCAGTCGCCCGGTTCCGCTTTCTAAACGCTGATCATGCCAGCGCCGTGGGGACTACTTGTTCTTGGCGTCGAATTTGGCTTTGCACTTCTCGCAGCAGAAAGCGACGGTTTTGCCGTCTTTGCCGGTGCTGGTGATGCTGGGGTCAGCAGGCTTGCCGCTGATGGGGCATTTGTCGGCAGCCATGGCGGCCGAAGCGAAGGAGAGGGCGCAGATGGTGAGCAGTGTTTTCATCGATTTGTATGGGTATGGGTGTGACCGGTGAAATGACCGGCCAATGCTCGAAACGTATGAAACAGGGCGTTTCTTGTCGATCTTTGAGCGTTCCTTGCCCGATCTGCCAGAAAACCACCCGCGGCCTGCTACTCCCCAAAACCATGTCTTTCCTCTCCCGTGAAGCCACCGTCGCCAGCCCTGGATTCAGCCGCTGGCTAGTACCGCCCGCAGCCATCGCTGTTCACATGTGCATCGGGCAGGTGTATGGGTTCAGCGTTTTCAAGAAGCCGCTCGCCAGGGCTCTGAGCATCACCGCTCCCGGTGCGGGCGATTGGAGCGAAGCCGATGTCGGCGTGGCCTACTCGATCGCGCTCGCCCTGCTCGGGCTCTCGGCAGCTTTTTTCGGCAAGTGGGTGGAACGCAGCGGCCCGCGCAAGACCATGCTCGCCAGCATGCTCTGCTTTTGCAGCGGTCTGGTGCTCACCTCACTCGCCGTGCGCTGGCATCAGCTCTGGCTGCTGTATGCGGGCTACGGATTGATCGGCGGCATTGGGCTGGGACTCGGCTACATTGCACCGGTTTCCACCTTGATGAAATGGTTCCCTGACCGGCCCGGCATGGCCACAGGCATGGCGATCATGGGATTCGGCGGCGGTGCGCTTATCGGCGGGCCGCTGGCCGAGGAATTGATGAAGCACTTTTCCACTGCAAGATCCGTCGGGGCCAGTGAGACGCTGCTGGTGATGGCGGGTCTTTATGCCATCTCGATGCTGTTTGGGGCTTTGATCGTACGGGTGCCGCCTGAAGGCTGGCAACCCGCTGGCTGGGTGCCCAAGGAGCATGTTTCAAAACTGGTCACGACCGCCAATGTCGCCGTGGACACCGCCTGGAAGACACCTCAATTTTGGACGCTCTGGGTCGTGCTCTGCATGAATGTGAGCGCCGGCATCGGCATCCTCGGACAGGCCTCGCCGATGATTCAGGATATGTTCAAGGTCACGCCAGCCGCAGCGGCCGGATACGTCGGCCTGCTTTCGCTCTGCAATCTCGGCGGCCGGTTTTTCTGGTCTTCCATGTCCGACTTCATCGGGCGCAAGGGCATCTACTGCATCTACTTCATTCTGGGGGCCGCCCTGTATGCCAGCGTGCCGTGGATCCAGGGCCAGGGCAGCGTGACGCTGTTCGTGGCCGCCACCGGGCTGATCCTCACGATGTATGGCGGCGGTTTTGCCACCATCCCGGCCTACTTGCGCGATCTCTTTGGCAGCTATCAGGTAGGCGCGATCCATGGCCGGCTCATCACCGCCTGGTCCATGGCTGCGATCATCGGCCCGCAGCTCATGGACCGCCTGTCTGTGGCCAACAAAAAAATCATGCCTCCCGAACAGGCCTACAACTCGATCTTTCACCTCATGGTGGGCCTGCTCGTTGTCGGTCTGATCTCCAACCTGCTTGTCCGCCCTGTCGATTCCAAGCACCACATCGCTGAAAACGCCCAAGCCTGACTCCCGCCATGAAAGCTCTCACCCTTCTCCTCGCCTGGACGTGGATCACCCTGCCGCTGGGCTGGGGCGTGTATCAGTCCGTGCAGAAATCACTGCCCCTGTTTGGCATCACGGCAGTTGCGAAGTAGCGCGGGCGTGGCTTTGATGTGCCACACATGCTTTCGAACGCCACCTTCTTCCTAGCCCGCCGCTACCTGCGCGCGAAGCGTTCGTTTGTCTCTGTCATCACCGTCATCTCGATCCTGGGTGTCGCGGTCGGCGTTCTGATGATGATCGTGGTCAGTTCGGTCATGAAAGGGTTCGAAGGCGAGTTTCGGAAAACCCTCATTGGGTCTGAGCCTCACATCCTGCTGCATCCGCAGAACCAGAAACCCACGGACTCCAGATCAGCGGCCGATGTGCTGGCCAAGGTGCGTCAGCAGCCTGACGTGCTCGCCGCCAGCAGCTACGTCGGCGGCACGATGTTTGCGGAGCATGCGGGCCAGCAGTCCGGCATGGATGTGCTGGGCCTTCCTGAAGATGGCGCCAAGTTTTACATGGCAAAAATCGCCAGGCACAAGGACGAAGGCTCGCTGGAGCTCGCTCCGGGCGGCGTGGTCTGCGCCGACTATGTCGCGAGCGGGCTCGGGGCACATCCCGGCGACGCCATCAGCGTTTATGCCTCCGGCAATGTCACCAGCGCAGTCAGGCGCTTCCGCATCGCCTCGGACGAGCAGGACGAAGCCAAGCGCCATGCTGCCTACGAGGAGATCAAGCTCAACCCCAGGGATATCCAGCTGCTGGGCACCACCCGGGTGGAATCTGCGGGCACCTATGGCTATGTCACGCTTGAAACAGCGCAGCAAATCTTCGGCCTGGGTGATCAGGTCAGCGGTGTGCTGATCGAGCTCAAGCAGCCCGGAGAGGTCAAGGAAGTGATCAAACGCTTCACCGCTGCGGGCATAGTCCCACCCGAATGGAGTGCCTCGCTGTGGACCGATGCAGGCGACGCCCGCCTTGCCGCCATGAGCAATGAGCGTGTGATGATGTGGATCGTGCTCCTGATCATCGCGATTGTCGCAGCGTTCTCGGTCATGAACACGACGATCACTGTCACGACACAGAAGCGGCGCGAGATCGGCGTGCTGACAGCGCTAGGTTCAAGGCAGAGCCAGATCATCGGCATTTTTGTCTCCCAGGCGGCCTTTGTGGGCATTCTCGGAACATTGGCCGGGCTCATTCTCAGCGGGCTCGTGCTGCGATACCGTGATGAAATCCGCATGGGCATCGCAGTGCTGAGCGGTGGCAGCGCCAATGCCGACTCCGGCATGTTTCTGGCCACCATCCCGGCACAGGTCGAGCCCTGGTTCGTCGTCGTCACCTGTCTGGGCTCCATCACATTCTGCCTGCTCGCCGCCCTGCCACCCGCCTGGCTGGCCTCCCGCGTGGACCCTGCGGTGGCGCTGCGTGACTAATCTCAAAACTTCCATGACCAGCGCCCCCCTCTTCCTCGCCCTGCGCTATCTGCGGCCTACGCGCTCATTCATCTCGGTCATCACCGTGATCTCGATGCTCGGCGTCATGCTCGGCGTCGGCGTGCTGGTCTTTGTCATGTCCGTTTTCAGCGGGTGGCAGCGTGAGTACCGGCAGATGCTCATCGGCTTTGAGCCGCATGCCATGGTCGAGCCCGTGGGAGGCCCCGAAGGTGCGCCCCACGTTGACTGGCGCGAGCTGAGAAAAAACCTCGCCGCACGGCCAGAGGTCGTTTCCGCCGTGCCGGTGGCAGACAGAACGAGGGAGGGGCGGGCCGGCATCCTTGTCGTGGAAAACGAGGGCAGCCTGCAGGGAGTGAGCGTCATCGGCATGGCTGATGACAAGGACAACGGGCTTCTGCAAAAATTGAAAAAGCACGTCAAGGAGGGAAAGTTTGATCTCCAGAACGACACCATCATCCTCAGCGACAAGTTTGCGAAGGAGATCGGGGCCAAGGTCGGTGACACGCTGGTCGTGCATGCGGCCGAAAGCGTGAACCAGTTCATCCAGAAGTACCGTGAGATCCCCGAGAACGGCGACAAGAAAAAACGTGCCGAGGCGCTCGACAGCGTCACCGTGCTGTCCAAGGACCTGATCCTTGCCGCCACTTTGCGTGCGGACACCGCCGGCCTGCGCGGGTATGTGCCGCTGCATGTCGCCCAGGAGTTCTTCAACCTCGACAGCGCCATCAGCGGGATCGACCTGGAACTGAAGGACCCGGACAATGCCGAAGAAGTCATGGCCACGATCTACCAGTCAGGAGCGCTGCCTGAAAGCTGGGGCTACCGCACCTGGGAGCAGGAGCATGGCATGATGCTGGAGTCCGTGAAAAACCAGGAGACGATGATGTGGTTTCTGCTGCTTTTCATCATGCTCGTCGCCGCCATCTGTGTGATGAACACCACCATCACTGTCACTGTGAAAAAGCGCCGTGAGATCGGCATTCTCACGGCGTTGGGCACGCGTGCCTGGCAGATCATCGCCATTTTTGTCACCCAGGCCGGAATCGTGGCTCTCGTCGGTGCGGTGGCCGGACTCGCAGGTGGCTTCTTCGTTCTCAGCATCCGCAACTGGTTGCGCGAGCAAATCGCCGGCCTGACCGGCCGCGACATCTTCCCGCAGGACATTTATTTTCTCTCCAGCATCCCGGCGCACGTCGATCCAGAGAAGATTCTCGCCATCTGCGCCACCGCCATCGCCCTCTGCCTCCTGGCCGCGCTGGTTCCTTCATGGTTCGCCGCACGAGTGGATCCTGCGGTAGCGTTGCGGGACGGGGGCTAGGACTTGTGCGAGGTGTCATTTTGTCTGCGCCATTCATCCAGCCTCTGGGCAAGCGTCTCCGCAGTGACGGATTCCGTGATGCCATCCACAAGGGTTTTGGGTTTGCCGAAGATCGTCTCTGCGCGCACACGGTAATAAAACTTGCCGCCTGACTGCATGTCGGAGTCATGGACGAAGCCGGTGATGTGGCGCGGCTCGAAGGTCTCATGCCAGGAGTAGAAGGGGCCCACGCGGTTCAAGATGCGGATCTCCCGTCTGTTGATCTCAAGGCTGCGGCTGTGCAGCAACATCCACACCCCGCCC
The DNA here is from genome assembly GCF_042655725.1 of Prosthecobacter fluviatilis. Taxonomy (GTDB): domain Bacteria; phylum Verrucomicrobiota; class Verrucomicrobiia; order Verrucomicrobiales; family Verrucomicrobiaceae; genus Prosthecobacter; species Prosthecobacter fluviatilis. The sequence goes on along the minus strand of NZ_JBHSMQ010000006.1, from coordinate 256,112 downwards.
CCGACAATGAGCGGCGAGGTGATGCCCCAGAGGAGCCGGAAGACAAGCGGAGCCCCCTGCGCCTGCATGAAAAAAAAGGCCGCAGACCAGATGGCCCCAAACAGCAGCAAAAAAATGCCCGCTGCACGATTCCTCCCTGGAGGGCACAGGATGGAGACAGGCAGGCCACCGTCATCCACCTCCATCTCAATGCCCCTGGCATTCAGCCGCATGAGCAGATCATCCATGCTCAGCAGCGGCGCCCGCCCCGGCTGTGCAGACACGACTTGCCCTGCGCTTTCCACGGCTTCGGCCGCGGAAATAAAAACAGGCAGCGGCAGCACCACAGGTCTGCCACCTTGAGAGGAGCTGACTTCCAGTGTCCACACATGCTGCTCTCCCTCCGTCGTAACGATTGAGGCCTCGTCCAAGACAGCACATGGCAGGCCACGCGGAATTTCGATGCGGAGCGGCAGCGCCACGCCGCCCGCATCACGCCGAGCCTCGGCAGCGGGCAGTGTTGCAGCATGCTCCCAGATGGTTTCCTTCGCGGTGGCGTGGGAGTCACCGCTGTTGCGCGTGATGTGCCGCTGGCAGAGCACACGTACTGAAAAGGTGCTGTATGGAGAAGGCACACGGGAAAGCCTCAGTTCGCCCAGCAGCGGATGCCCCGGGGCAACCGGCACCCGCTGGAGCAGCAAAACGGGGCGGCCCAAGGTCATCCGGGACTTGAGCCGCCTCCAGGCGAAGTGAAGAGGAATCCAGGCCAGCGCGGTGGGGATGAGCGCGAGCCAGGCCAGCGCCGACCTGAAAAGCTCCCCGCTCAGAATCACGGCGAGGCTCAACGGCATTTGCACCAGAAGAATCCAGCCGGCGACTCCAAGAATAAACAGCAAGGGGTCTGGCTCTGGATAAACCCTCTCCCCCACCCACTCGGGACGCCAGAGCCACGGAGCCTCCGGGTGCTGCGCTCTGTGCCGTGCGATCTTGGCCGCCCTGCGCGACTGGCGCCAGCCGCCGATCGAGACCAGGCAGCCCGCCAAGGGAAATGTGGTCGGAAAAATGGAAATCAGGAGCAGCAGCTGCCAGCGGAGATCACGGAACAGCAAAGCCTGATCCGGCCTGGATGGATTCACAAAGCAACGAAACTGACCTCCAGACCTCCTTGCAGACTCAAGCTGCTGAAAAGCCTCCTGCTGAAAGCTGCCCATGTTGTCCGAACCGCCAAAGATCCCCACCTTTTCACCACGGTAGGCACGGCGGTCAAACTCGTAACGATACCTGGCCAGAACTTCATAGGTCGGCCCGCCTTTGCCGCTGTAGGACTTTTTGAGCTCTGCTGTCTCAATCCAGCACGGTGCCTCCACCCACTCACGCGCCTCCCACCATCCGCCAATCATGGGCAGATAGAAAAAGAAGCCGACGGCAACCCCAGCCAGTATAAAAGGCAGACCAAAGAGCACTGCACAGCCTCCGCTGAGCTGTTTCGTGGAACGGACCGAAGAGCGGTTTGAGCGTAACATCTTCACAAGATGCCACAAACCGTCTGACTTCCGCAACAACCGCGTATGATTCCGGCCATGCCTCCCGCCTTTCATCCCTATGGCCCTTCGCACAAGGCGGCGCTTGCCGTCACTCTGGCGGTGTTCATCGTCATGCTGCTGCTCTCCCGGACACGCTGGGCCGTGCTCTCGCAGCGGGTGCTGGGGGGCATGCTGCTGGCCCTGTACCCCATCGGTCTCAGCGTGCATGCCATGCATGGCTCTCTTAATGTTACGACGGCGCTCCCGCTCCAGTACTGTGACATTGCGACGCTCGCGGCGGGCTTGGCACTATGGACGCACCGCCCGTTTTTTTGTGAGGTGGTTTACTTTTTTGGCATTGCCGGGACCCTGCAGGGGCTGCTCACCCCCGCTCTGATCTACGAGTACCCGGACCCACGTTTCTTTTTGTTTTTCATCATGCACGGAGGGGTGCCGATCACGGCCTTCTACGTCGTCACCGCCATGAAAGCCCGCCCGCGTTCCGGAGCCGTACGGCGCATCATGACCTTCTCAGTAGCCTGGTATGCAGCAGTGGCGGTCGTGAACTGCACGCTGGGGGCAAACTACGCATTCCAGTGTTCAAAACCCGTCCAGGCCAGCCTGTTTGACAAGCTGGGGCCCTGGCCGTGGTACAACTTCAGCACCATCGGGCTGGGTCTTGTATTTTACACCGTTCTCCACCTCCCCTTTGCCTTTCGCAGACCCCGCCCTTGACACAGGGAGCATTTCCGGGCGTTTCGCCCCCCCTCAACCTCCCCGAGATGTCGCTTTGCATTTCCAAATTTGCCCCCATAATCGCCGCCCTTGAAAGCCCCTCCAACCCAGCCCACGAAAATGAGAACCCCAGCATGGACCACCGACGACAGCGCCGAGCTTTATGGCATCCGCGAATGGGGGCATGATTACTTCAACATCGCCAAAACAGGCGAGGTCACGGTGAAGCTGAAGGACGGCAAGAAGACCAAGGATGTCTCCCTCGCCTCCATCGTCAAAGGCCTGCGTGAGCGCGGCACCCAGCTCCCGCTGCTCATCCGTTTCGGCGATCTGCTGCGCTGGCGCATCGACGAACTGAACGAAGGCTTCGCCTCCGCGATCAAGGAAGGCAAATATCAGGGTGTTTATCGTGGCGTTTACCCCATCAAGGTGAACCAGCAGCAGGAAGTCATCGAGGAAATCACCCGCTATGGCCGCAAGTATCACTACGGCCTCGAAGCCGGCAGCAAGCCGGAGCTGATCGCCGCGCTCAGCTACATGCACGATCCGGAAGCCTACATCGTGTGCAACGGCTACAAGGACGAGGAGTTCATCGACCTGGCGCTCAATGCGCAGAAAATGGGCCTGCAAGTCATCCTCGTTCTTGAGATGCCAACGGAGCTGGACCTGATCCTCGAACGCTGTGAGAAGATGGGCGTGCGCCCCACGCTGGGGGTGCGCTTCCGCCTCAGCGCCGAAAGCGCCGGCCACTGGAGCGGCTCCGGCGGAGACGCCAGCGTCTTCGGCCTGAACATCTCCCAGCTGATGCATGTGGTCGATCACCTGCGCGAACGCGGCATGCTCGACTGCCTGCGCATGCTGCACTACCACCAGGGCTCCCAGATCCCGAACATCCGCGCCATCCGCCAGGCCGTCACGGAGGCCACACGCGTTTACGTCGGTCTCGTCCAAGAAGGCGCCCGCATGGGCATTCTGGACCTCGGCGGCGGTCTGGCCATCAGCTACGACGGCCTCAAGGGCGCCAGCGAAGCCAGCAGCAACTACGGCACCAAGGAATACTGCGCCGACATCATTGAGGCGATCACCGAAGTCACTGCCGAGGCTGGCGTGCCCCACCCGGACCTCATCACGGAATCCGGCCGCGCCATCGTGGCCTATTACTCCGTCCTGATCATCAACATCCTCGACATCAACCGCTTCGAACCTCGCAAGAGCGTGGCGGAACTCGAGCTCGACAAGGACGCCCCTCCCCTCCTGCGCAATCTCTTCGAACTCCGTCTCGACGCGGAAAAGCATGCCACCAAGACCTCCCGCGACCGCCTCCAGGAGATCTACAACGATGCCATCTACTACCGCGACAAGCTGCGCAGCGAGTTCAATTACGGCAAAGTCAACCTCCGCGAGCGCGCCCACGGTGAGGAGCTCTACTGGGACATCCTCACCTGGGTGTCCAAGATGCTCGAAAGCTGCGGCCACGATGGCAGCCAGATGGACCGTCTGGACACCATCATGACCGACTTCTACTACGGCAACTTCAGCGTCTTCCAGAGCCTGCCGGACCTTTGGGCCATCGACCAGATCTTCCCGGTCATGCCCATCCACCGCCTCAAGGAGAAGCCCACGCGCAACGCCGTGCTCTCCGACATCACCTGCGACAGTGACGGCAAGATCGACAAATTTGCCCACTCCAGCGGCATCAACCCCACTCTCCCACTGCACGATCCGCAGATCGAGAAAGGCCACGAGTACATGCTCGGCATTTTCCTCGTCGGCGCGTATCAGGAAACCCTCGGCGACCTCCACAATCTGCTCGGCGACACCAACGTCGTCAGCGTCCGTGTGGAAAACGGCAAGGTGAAGTACAGCCGTGAACTCGAAGGCGACAGCGTCTCGGAAGTGCTCACCTACGTGGAGTATGACCCGAAGGACATGCTCACGCGTTTCCGCAACCTCGCTGAAAGCGCCGTGATTTCCAAACGCATCACCGCCACTGAGCGCCGCGAGATCATGGAAAGCTTCGAGGCCGGCCTGCGAGGCTACACGTATTTCGAGAGCTGATTCAGCTCACATAAACGTCGCCTTCCGCAAGATCGCGCGCTGCAGCATCTCCAGATACTGCGCGCAGGGGATCTCGTGCCCGCCAAACATCGCCAGGTGCGGCGTGGTCCACTGCGTGTCATGCAGCAGGTAGCCGCGCTCGTGCAGACGTCTTTGCAGGTAGGTCAGCGCCACCTTGGACGCCTGCGGCTCGCGACTGAACATCGACTCGCCAAAAAACGCCCCGCCGATGCTCACCCCGTAGACGCCGCCGCGCAGCTTGCCGTCCCGCCAGACCTCCGCGCAGTGGGCAAAGCCCAGCCGGTGCAGTTCCTCATAGGTGTCCATGATGGTGTCGGTGATCCAGGTGCTCTCTCGGTCGGCGCAGCCACGTATCACATCGCCAAAGGCGCTGTTCCAGCGCACTTCAAAGGGATGGTCTTTGAGGTAGCGCTCAAAGCGGCGCGGCACATGAAACTCCGCCACGGGCAGGATTCCACGCATCTTGGGCCGGTACCATGATATGGAGCCATCCTCCTCCCCCATCGGGAAGGCACCCTCACAGTAGGCATTCAAGAGGTCCACAGGCTCGATTCGCTGCATGGGGCCAGTTTCAAGTTCCCCCCTCAAAGTTTCAAGCCGCGTGATTCAAACTTTGAACTTTAACCATGAAACTTTAAACTGAGCACTCGTGAACCTCGCCAATCAGATCACCGTTTTCCGTATCCTGCTGATCCCCGTCTTCATCGGGCTGGTCATCTACTACGGCGACAGTGCCCGCAGCGAGCACCCGGACGAAGCCCTGCGTCTTTGGGCGGCGGCGGTCTTCGGAATCGCCGCCATCAGCGATGCCTTCGATGGCTGGATCGCCCGCCGGTTCAATCAGCGCACCCGTTTCGGCGCCATCATGGACCCCCTTGCGGACAAGCTCCTGATGCTCGCCGCCATCATCCTGCTGAGCTTCACCGCCTGGCGGCAGCATTTTCCTCTTTGGTTCCCCATCCTGGTCATCGGGCGGGATCTCCTCTCCATTGGCGGCGCTTTCGTCATCGACCACTTCGCCGGAAAGCTGCAAATCCACACGCACTGGACTGGCAAAACCGCCACTTTTTCCCAGATGGCGGCTATTTTGTGGATCCTCCTCGACCTCAAGCCCGAATGGTGCATCTGGCCCACGCTCTTCGCCGGTTTCTTCACCGCGCTCTCCGGAATCATCAATCTGGTGGACGGATACCGGCAGCTCCAGTCTGCGGGTCACGATTGACGCGGGGGGCTCACCGTGCTCCTTGAGCAATGCTCAAAACCGTCGCCATCGTCGGACGCCCGAATGTGGGCAAGTCCGCGCTCTTCAACCGCCTTGCCGGCAAAACCATCTCCATCGTCCATGACCAGGCCGGTGTGACACGGGACCGCATCACCGCGCAGTGCCGCCGCGGGCCTGCTTGGTTCGAGATCATGGACACGGGAGGCATCGGCGCCAGCACGGACGATGTGCTGACTGACCAGGTCCAGACGGAGGCCTCCATCGCCCTTGATGTGGCGGACCTGCTGCTCTTCGTGGTCGATGTCGTCGATGGCATCACCACCATTGATCAAAGCCTCGCCCGCGAGCTGCGCCGGACCAGCAAGCCCGTCATCCTCGTGTGCAACAAGGCCGACTCCCCCAAGCGCAAGCTCAATGCCGGCGAATTCGCCCGTTTCGGCTTTGCCGACACCGTCGAAGTCAGCGCCGCGCACGGGCTCGGCATCGACGATCTCGTTGCGCTCATCTCCGAGCGCCTGGACCTGAAGGAGTCCACCGAAACGGAGGACGCCATCGCCCATCAGAATGTGCGCCCCTTGAAGCTTGCCATCGTCGGCCGGCCCAATGCAGGCAAATCATCTCTCGTGAATGCCATCCTGGGCAAGGAGCGCGCCATCGTCAGCGATGTGCCCGGCACCACGCGCGATGCGCTCGACATCAAGGCCACCTACAACGGCAAGCACTACCAGCTCATCGACACCGCAGGCATCCGCCGCCGCTCGCATCTGGACACAGTCGTGGAGATTTCAAGCGTGGACCGCAGTCTGCAGAGCATCAAGCGCGCGGACCTCTGCCTGCTTGTCATTGACTGCGCCGCCGGTGCCAAGATGCAGGACCGCAAGATCGCCCAGCTCATTCTGGAGGAGCGCAAACCCTGCATCCTCGTCATGAACAAGTGGGACCTCTTCCACCCGGATGCCAAGCAGAAGGACCGCATCGAGCATCTGGACGAGCTGATGCGCCGCGAGTTTTTCTTCCTGAACTACGCACCGCTCGTGGCCATCTCGGCCAAGAACAAGGACCACATCGGCAAGCTCTTTGTGCAGATCGAGAAAGTGCGCAGCGGTGCGCAGAACCGCATCGGCACCGGTGCCCTGAACCGCCTGCTGGCCAATGCCATTGAGAACACCCCCGGAGCCCTGGGGCGCAGCACCCACAGCTTCAAGCTGCTTTATGCCACCCAGGTCAACGAGGCCGAAGGCTTCGCCATTCCCGTGCCGCACTTTGTGCTCTTCGCCAACCGCGCCTCCAAGCTCACTGACAGCTACATGCGCTATCTGGAGAAAGTCATCCGCGACGAATGGAACGCCCCGGGCGTGCCCTTCAAGATGAGCGTGCGTGGCAAAGGGCCGAAGAACCCGAAGTAAGCTTGTCCGATGCCTGCCTGCCTTTGGACTTTGGCACTCGCGGCTTCCATGCTTTGAAGATGGTGACTAGGCTGCTGCATGGCCACCATCCAGACCACCACCGTCGGCTCCTATCCCGTCCCCGAATGGCTCAGCGCGCTGCCCAGCGAAGCCGCCGTGATCGACGCTACGCGTGTGGTCTTCGACACGCAGCGGCAGGCGGGCATTGACCTGCCGACCGATGGCGAGCTCTACCGCTTTGATGTGAACCATCCCGACACCAACGGGATGATCGAATACTTCGTCCACAAGCTCGGCGGCATCGACAGCCGTGTGGGTCGTGCAGACGCCGCCGCATTCCGCGCCAAAAACGAAATGGCCTTCCGCAGCAAACCCGCAGCGGTGGTTCGCGGCCCCATCACCGAAGGCGTGCTCAATCTGCCCGAAGACTGCGCCCGTGCCGCCCGAGTCGCCGGTGGCCCCTTCAAGTTTACCCTCACCAGCCCCTACATGCTGGCCCGCACGCTGCTGGACACGCACTACCACGATTTCGAAGCGCTCAACATGGCCATTGCCGACGCGCTTGCAGCTCAGGCCGCCCATCTGCAATGCGACTGCGTGCAAGTCGATGAGGCCAACATCCCCGGAAATCCGGCGGATGCCCCCATCGCGGCCGCAGGTATCAATCGCGTGCTGGACGCCGTCAAAGGCACCAAGGCCGTGCACTTCTGCTTTGGCAACTACGGCGGCCAGACGATCCAAAAGGGCGAGTGGGCCGCACTCATCGCTTTCCTCAACTCCCTGCATGCCGACCACCTCGTTCTCGAGCTAGCGCATAGGCCTGCCGCCGACTTGGACGCCCTCAAAGACCTAGACTCAAAAATCGGCGTCGGCCTCGGAGTCGTGGACATCAAGGTCAACCACGTCGAAACCGCCGACGAAATCGCCCGCCGCATCGAAGCGGCAGAGAAAAAACTCGGCTCCGGCCGGGTTAGGTTCATTCACCCAGACTGCGGTTTCTGGATGCTTAAGCGAAGCGTGGCCGACCGAAAAATCGCGGCTCTGGCAAAAGGGCGTGACAGGTTTGAAGGAAGGTGATTGCTTCCGGCACCAGCCTATGAAGCGTTTTTTCCTCTTCTCCTCGGTGCTCGCACTGGCCTCATGCGCCAGCTTCATCAACAGCCACCGCATGCATGCCGCAGAGACCAAACTGCAGGCCACACGCACCCTGCAGCAGTCCGGCCAATGGGACGCCGCTCTCGAAATGGCCGAGCGCATGCACTCCAGCGTGGCCAAAACCGTTCAGAGCGCCCCAGCTCACAAAAGCCCAGGCGGCAGGGTGGACCTCCGCCCCCTTCTCACAGGCTGGGAGACCGGCCCTTTTGCAGCCCTCAAAACCGCACTGCAAAAGCACGATGCCAAAGCCTCCACCACCGCTTTTTCCTCTCTCCGCCAGCAGTGCATGAACTGCCACACCGTGATTGGGAAGGCCGACATCAAGCTGAAGGAGATTCAGTAAACCTCACGTCAGGCCAAACAGCCTCTTCAGCGCCGCCTCATCCGCCCTCGTGGCCAGAATGAAGCTCTGATTGCCGTCGCTCCAGCTGGCCATGTTCCAGTTTTTGCAGGACTTGAACTGCGGCTGCAGCTGCGGCGGCACGTTGGCCATGCCGGCATTGTCCATCACCACCAGATGGGCTTCCTTCCCGGGCTCAATCTCAAAGCAGATGATCGAGGCCGTGCGCCCGGACACCTTGATGCATTTGCAGGCCAGCACCGGCATGGCCCCCACCTTCCCCGGCAGGCGCTCAGGCGTTGGGGACTGGTCGGCCACCAGCATCTTTTTGATGGCCTCAAAGTCACGCGACGGGTGCACCTTGGACACGCCATATTCCACCTTCGTCACCGCCGCGAGAGACTCCGCCTGCCAGGCGGGCATGGTGCTTTCAACCGGCCACAGCAGCGTCCAGCCCAGCGCAATGGCAGCAGCCCCCGCAGCCAGGGTGGGAAGCGCCCAGCGCAGCGGGCGTCGTGCAGGCTCGCGCGCATTTTGCAAAATGTTCTGACGCAGTCCCGCAGGCACCGTTGCCGCAAAGACCTCGGCCACCTCTTCATCAAAGGCGGTTCGCTTCTTCAGCCACGCGCCCAGTTCGGGATCGCTCTCCGCCATCGCACGCGCCTCCGGCGACGCATCCTGAGGACGGAGCGTCGTGGCGTCGAGTTCGAGTCTGGCTTCTTCGCGGTTCACGAGGCGGTGATGGGGATGATGTTGGCGGGAGTGGTGTTTTCAAGCCGGTGCAAAATGGCACGCAGGCTGTCCTTGGCTCGGGAAAGTCGGGACATCACCGTGCCGATGGGCACGCCAAGCGTCTCGGCAATGTCGCGGTATGATAACTCCTTGAGATAAAAAAGCACCAGCGGAGCGCGGAAGTTAGGCTCCAGCTGTTCCAAGGCCGTCTGCAGGGTGGCGCTGTCCACGCGGGGGTTTTCGCCATCGTCCTCCTCTTGCGTGGCTCCATGCACCTCGGCCTCAAACTCCACCTCCTCGTATTTCTTCTCCCGCCGGGCGATGGCCAGCCACTCGCGGTAGATCGTGGTGAAGAGCCAGGTCTTCACCTTGGAGGCATCCCTCAGGGAGTGGCCCTTCTTCGCCCATTGCAGGAAGGTCTGCTGCACCAGATCCTGCGCCGTCGCCTCGCGCCGGCTCATGCTCAGCGCAAAGCGGTAGAGCCCCTGATAGTGGGCGTCCACGATCTGCTCAAAGCTGGGCACGGGATCAGTCACGCAGCGAGGTATCGTGCGGGTTGCAGGCAGTTCAATGCCGAATTGAAGGGCGAGTTCCATGAATTCATGGGCGGGAGATGCAGGTAGGAGGCGGCTCTGCGGCGTTTATTCCCGGTTTTTTAGAATTTTTTTCGGTGCTGCACCAGCCCATCCACAGAAAGCCTGCCCGGGCCAAAAATGAAGACAATCGCCGCCGCCAGCAGAAAGAGGAAAGGCGGTGCCGTCACAAACGAGTCCGGGTCCGACCAGATTGTTTTGACCACATCCAGATGCGCCGTGCCATACGCCACCAGCATGGTGCAGATCAGCGGCACGCAGGTTACCCGGGAAAAAAGCCCCGCCAGCAGCAACAACCCGCCAAAACATTCCGTGCCTCCGGCCAGGTAGGCGTTCAGCTTCGGAAACGGAATGCCCAGCTCGGTGAAAAACGCGGTGGGGGCGCTGATGTCGCTCAGCTTGCCTTTCCCCGTCTGGAAAAACTGCCAGCCCCAGTAGAGGCGGATGCTCAGGAGAAAAGGATTCGGCAGCCAGCTGGCGGCGCGATCAAGAAAAGAATTGGCAAGCGTCCAGGGGTTCATGATTGGCGGGAGTGTTTTTGGGTGAGCCAGCCGAGCTGGGAAAATTCATTGAACCAGTCTCGAATCTGCGCAGGCCAGTCAGTCTCCGGGCATGCTTCGGAAAGCGCTCTCTCAATGGCCTCAGCGAGCGGAGCACCATCCTTCAGTGCGCAAAGCAGGGCATGGGCCTCCGGGGCCAGCCGCTTGAAGTACAGCCGGTTGTCATGCCGGTGCACGGCCAGATGCACACGCTCCCGTTTGAGTCTTGGCGCTCTGGCTGTGGCCGTACGCAAAGGCGCTTCAGTGACAGCCTGACTGGCGGAGCCGCGCACATCCGCGTCGCTCTTTTTCATCGCTGTGATGAAGTGGTCCACCGCATGCCCGATCTGCAGCAGCACCACGCAGGGCTGCACATCCAGGCGCAGCGTTGCAGGATCCTCCCCCAGCAGATCATCCACATGCAGCGGCTTTTTCTGCGCTTCATCAAAGGCCAGTGTCTGCGCCCATTCCACGCGCGCAATGTCTCGCGCCCTGGCATCAGTGATAAATGCGGGCAGCTCTGCCCCCAGATTTCTCAGAGTCCATGACATGCTCGGATGCTGCGCCAGGTAGTCGCGGCAGAGCTGGTGAAAGCGGCGTTCACCCAAAAACACACGCAGCGCCGGATAGTCATCGTAAAGGCAGTCCAGCAGCCGAAACCAGTACTGCCGCGCATAGATCTCCAGCCGTTCAAAACCGCTCATGCGGTCATTCGGTGCGATGTAGTCCGCCCTCGTTTCAGAGCGCAACCGGTCCTGCTTCGTCAGCGGCTGCATCAGGGCGGCGGCCATGCTGCGCTGCAGGTGGCGCAGATCAGCATTGGTGCGCAGTCTCTCAGGCGGCGTGTGAGTGCTCATGCAGATACAGGTTGGCTTTCAGCGCTTCGGCATGGACCTCGTCAAAGCTGGGAATCTTGTCATCCCACTCCAGCAGCGTGGCCGTGCTGCCGCACGATTGAATGGCGGCCGCATACAGATCCCACACGGGATCCGGCACAGGATGGTCATGCGTGTCGAGAATCACGTGATCCAGCCTCGTGTGTCCGGCGATGTGGATCTGCCCCACACGCTCATGCGGCACCGCCCTCAGGTATTCAAAAGGATCAAAACCATGGTTCTGCGACGACACATAGATGTTGTTTACATCCAGCAGGATGCCGCAGTCAGCACGCTCCACGACCTCGTTGAGAAACTCCCATTCCGTCATCTCATTCTGGGTGAATTCCGCGTAGCTGCTCACATTCTCCACGCAGATGGGCACCTCCAGAAAGTCGCGTGCCTGCCGTATTTTTTCAGCCGTGTGCCTGGCCACGCTCATCGTGTAGGGCATGGGCAGCAGATCATGCGAGCACCGCCCGTCCACGCTGCCCCAGCAGAGATGGTCGGAGAGCCAGGGTGTGTTGGTGCGTTTTACCAGCCGCTTCAGTTTTTTGAGGTGCTCTCGGTTCAGCGGATCCGCATTGCCAAAGTACATCGACACCCCATGCTGCACCACGCGGTACTGCTCCAGAATGCTGTCCAGAATCTCCAGCGGCCGGCCGCCATCGACCATGAAATTTTCAGAGATGATCTCAAACCAGTCGCACACAGGCTTCTTCTCCAAGATGTGCCGGTAATGCGGCACCCGGAGTCCGAGACCAATGCCGAGATCGGTGTGGCCGTTGTGTGGGTTGGCAGGCATGAGAATGACAAGAAGGGAGTAGCTTGAATTGATGAAAGGATGGAGGCGTGCGTGGCTGCCGCCTCCATCCCTTCAGCCCGGGCATCAGGGCTTCTTCGGCATGGTGTTGCAGCCGCCTTTGCCCTTGCAGGAGTTCTTGCCCTTGCAGCCGTTGTCACCGGACTTGCAGCCGCCCTGGCCCTTGCAGTCGTTGTGTCCCTTGCAGGCGTGCTGGCCCTTGTCTGCCATCTTCTCGATGGAGACGCCCAGGCTGGCGGCCTTCTGCGTGTTGGTGGTCTGGGCGGCGTAGGCTCCGGAAAGGAGACCGGTGAATGCGGCGGCGGCGATGATGTGCTTGGTGCTCATGGCAGTGGTGGTGTGCGTTGTATTTGGTTTGGATTTCCGGCTGGCAGGATCGTTTCCGGCCATCGCAGCGTGTGAGCCTCCGCCCCGGCGATTATTCCCACCGGATTGAACTTTCTTTTAGCAGGGGGCAAAAAGGCCTGCTTTAGTCCGCGCCTGCGCCTGGATTTCGAACCGAGCGCCTTCTCCCCCCATGGCATCTCCAAAGCATATTCATTTCATCGGCATCTGCGGCACCGCAATGGGCTCGACTGCGGTCGCACTGCGCGCCCTCGGCCACACCATCAGCGGCTCGGACAATCAGGTCTATCCGCCCATGAGCGACGTGCTGCGTGATGCCGGCATTACCGTCACAGAAGGGTACAATCCTGAAAACCTGCCGCTGAAGGCCGATGTGTACGTCGTTGGCAACGCCATCTCCCGCGGCAATCCCGAACTCGAAGCGCTGCTGGAGAAAAAGCTGCCCTACGTCTCCATGGCGGAGATGCTCAAGCGCGAGGTGATCCAGGGCAAGCGCAGCTTCGTCATCAGCGGCACCCACGGCAAGACCACCACCACCACCATGCTGGCGTGGATCTATGAGCACGCGGGTAAAAACCCCGGCTTCATGATCGGCGGCGTTCCTGAAAATTTCGAATCCGGCGCACGCTTCACGCACTCCGATCTCTTCGTCATCGAAGGGGACGAATACGACACCGCCTACTTCGACAAGCGCAGCAAGTTCCTCCACTACCTGCCCGAGTGCGCCATCGTGAACAACATCGAGTTCGACCACGCGGACATTTTCCGCGACCTCGATGAAATCCTGCTCTCCTTCCAGCGCTTCCTCAACACGGTGCCGCGCAACGGCCTCGTGCTCATCAATGGAGACGACCCCAACTGCCTCAGCCTGCGCGCCAAATGCCCTGCCCCGCTCAAGACTGTCGGCCTGGGCCCTGACTGCGACTTCCGCATCACCATCACCGGCACCACGCCTGAGAGCACTCAGTTTGCTATCAACGGCGTCGCCTTCGAGGTCCCCATGGTCGGCGAGTTCAATGCACGCAATGCCGCCATGTGCGTCTGCGCCGCGCGCTTTGCCGGATTGAGCGACGACGAGATCCGCGCCGGGCTTGAGAGCTTCCGCGGCATCCGCCGCCGCCAGCAGGAGCGCGGAGAGGCCCATGGCATCACCATCATCGACGACTTCGGCCACCATCCCACCGCCATCCGCGAGACCCTGCGCGGCCTGCGCCAGCGCTACGCCGGACGCCGCCTCTGGGCCCTCTTCGAGCCGCGCTCCAACACCAGCCGCCGCAACGTGCTGCAAAACGAACTGATCGATGCCCTCACTGAGGCCGACGGCTCCGTCATCGCTGCCGTGGCCAATCCCGAAAAAGTCGCCGCAGACCAGCGCCTCGACACCGCCAAGGTGGCCGAGTCAGTCACCGCCCGTGGCAAGCCCTGCTATTTCGAAGCCAGCACCGACGCCATCGTCGCCCGGCTCAAGCAGGAAACCCGCTCCGGTGATGTCATCGTGGTCTTCAGCAATGGCGGCTTCGACGGCATCCACGACAAGCTGCTGAAGACGCTCTAGCCACAGTGCCGTTTTTCCAGGCCTGACTTGAGGCTCTGCCGGCGTTTGGGGCATCCTCGCCAAAAGCAGGAGCAAATCTTCAATAGACAATTTCCACTTCGTCTCCCACCCGCACCTGGGCAAAAAACTCCTTTGCCTTTTCATACGGGAGGCGGATGCAGCCGTGCGAGGCAGGCTGGCCCGTGACATATCCGCTATGCAGGCCGATGGCGCTGCAGTTTAACCGCATGAACCAGGGCATGTTCACATGATACAGCGTGGAGACATGGGAGGTGTGCTTGTCGGTAATGACATACCGGCCCGGCGGGGTGCCGTAGCCCTCGCGCCCGGTGGAAACCATCGTGTGGTTGATGATTCGGCCCTGCTTGGTCACCCAGGCGCGCTGGCTGGAGAGATCCACGGTGACAAGCATGTCCGGCTCGGAATCTGGATCACGGCCCAGCAGCACGCGCATGAGAAAGAGATAGCCTTGCGTGGCGGCAAAGTTGATCGGGTACCGATGATATCGTGTAGTACCCATGCCAGGCCTGGCGCCAGCACGCATCAAAACCACCGCGCCTTCCACATCGCCGCGCGCGGCACAGCAGATCAGGGGGGTTATCCCACGGTCACTTTCCATGGCATTCCTGAGATCTTTGATGGAGCAGCGGTCAATCACCTGCTTCTGCACAGGCGAGTTGAAGCGGGTGTTGGGGTCAACGCCAAAGTCGAGCAGCGTCTTCAGCACAGGCACATTGCGGCGCATTGAGGCCAGGGCTATCGGCGGCTGTTTTTCATGGGCAGGCTGGCTCAGGTTCACCCCCGAAAGAGCCAGCACGCGCACGCACTCAGCCCGCCCCATGCGCACGGCGGCGCACAGAGGCGTGTCACCTCCCAGGGTCATTTCGTTGGGCGAAATGCCCATGGCGATGATTTTTGCCAGATGTTCAGCATCATCATTGAGCACCGCCTGATAAGCTTGCGGCAGCGCAGATGAACGCGGCATGAGGCGGTTCCAGTGCTCCGTAATCGGATCAATCAGTGGTCGCCATGCAGGTATTTGGACTTTCGCGAACGCGGCAGGCTTGTCGGTTTTTTGGACCGCTGCCGTCGAAGGCTCCACGTTGGCCGCTTTTGCAGGCAGGGCAGGCTTCACTGCGGCCGCCTCAGCCGCGCGCCTGAGGGCAGCTTTTTCAGGATCTGGCGGCACCGCAAGCGGCCTTACCGGATCAAATCTCGCATCAACGGGTAACGCGGCACGGATCTCTGCTCCCGTCTGGCTCAGCCTGCCCTGGCGCACTTTGCTCACTGCAGCCGTGGGTATTGCAACAGGCTCAAGGCGAAACATGTCATGGTTCTTCAAAAGCTGGACGATACCCCAGCAAACCCCCACGCCGACGAGCGGCGGGAGCACGCAGGCACCGAGCATGTTGATGAATGAACCTGGCTTCATTTTTGAGTCACAAGCCTGCCATTCATAACAAAAATGATCAGGGTGTCGAGCAGGTATTTGGCTGAAAAGGCGGCATATTATTCCCAAAGTTGATTTAGCTGATGACCGAAGGGCAGAGTTCAAACGGCTCGCAAAGTTTTATGGTAATTCTATAAAATGATGGAACCGTAGTTGATGGTCATGCCCTCCAAAGCACCAGCACCCAAATGCCTGCGCATCATGTGCGCGACATTCGCCTTGCTCTGCCTGAGCCTTGTTCCATGCAAAGCCATCGTGTTTGAGGCCACCGCTGATCCGAACCACAACATCACGGCGCCCACCGGCATTTTTGCGAATTCAGGATGGCAGTATGAGGGCACTTACGGAGCCTACCTCGGCACCATGATTGCGCCGCAGTACTTCATCACTGCACAGCACTTCGGCACCCAGGGCACCACCTTCACTCAAAACGGTGTTTTCAGCGGTGGCGCAGACGTGACCTATAACATCGATACCGCAGCCAACAGTGGCCTCGGCTACTGGGACATCGCGGGCACGGATCTGCGCATCTTCAAAATTCAGGAGACTTTTTCCGCCTACGCCCCGCTCTACACGGGAGCGTCAGAACTGGGCATGACCATGGTGATCAATGGCCGGGGCGGCCCTCGGGGCGCAGATGTCCTTGTCAGCGGCGTGCTGCACGGCTGGCAGGACACCAACCCGGATGGCATCGCCCGCTGGGGCACCAACACCGTCAGCAGCATTTATTCGAGCGCTGTTGGCGACCTTCTTGCGGCCTCATTCAGCGCCAGCGGGACTGCCGAAGAAGCCACGCTCTCCAACGGTGACTCAGGGGGCGGCGTCTTCGTCAATGATGGCGGGATCTGGAAGCTGGCGGGGATCAATTACAGCATCGATGGAATGTTCGACACCAACAATGTTTCCGGTGATGGCAGCGACTTCAACGCAGCCTTGTTTGACCGAGGCGGACTTTACCAGGGATCCGACTCCTTTGGCTGGACGTACATCCCCGACCTGCCGCTGGACAATCCCTCCAGCATGTACGCCTCGCGCATTTCCTCCAGCGCCTCCTCCATCATGGCCATCACCCTGGTACCAGAGCCGCACTCCGGCCTGCTAGTGATGATGGCGCTCTCTGCAGGCCTGCTTCAGCGCAGGCGCATCAGGCAGCCGGTTTGATCTCTGCAAAGATCAGCCTTCCTGCACTCGTGGGCAGGGTGCCCGAAACCACCACATCCACCGTTTGGCCGATCAGTGCCGCCGCATTGTTGACCACGATCATGGCACCGTCTGGCAGGTAGCCCACCGCCTGGTTTTTGTCCTTGCCCGGCTTGGTGAGCGGCAGCCGGAGCTCATCGCCCACGCTGAGCTCAGGATTCAGAGCTGCGGCAAGTTCGCGCATGCTCAGCACGGTGATGCCCCGCAAGCGGGCCACCTTGGCCAGGTTGTCATCATTGGTTAGCAGCCGGGCATTCAGCTCCCGCGCGAGAGTCACCAGACGAACCTCCACAGGGGCGTCTGAAGCTCCGTCCTCATGGATGGAAACTTTCATTTCCGGCTTTGCCCGCAGCTTTTCCATGGTGTCCAGCCCCCGCCGGCCTCGCAGTGACTGCGCGACTTCACTGGAGTCAGCCAGATGCTGAAGACCATCCAAAACACAACGCGGCACCACGACGGCACCGCTGAGAAATCCAGTGGCAAAAACCCCTGGCAAGCGGGCGTCCATGACCACATTGGCATCCAGCAGCAGCGGTTCGCCCTCGGAGCCGTCACGACGGAAACGGATGTATGGGATGAGAAATGCAAACTGATCACGGTCACTGCGCAGGGCAAATGTGACTCCAAAAAAAGCCAGCGTGCCGTAGATGCAAATTTCAGCGATATTTTGCAGCGCCGCCCCTTCTTCATGATTTTGAAAATAGGCGAGCTGGAAGACGCCGATGCGTGTGATCAGCCAGGCGCAGAAGAGCCCCACCGCCAGCCCCAGCGTGGCATGTGAAAAATCACGGAGAGTAAAGTGAGCCAGCATCACATCCAGCACCACCAGCAGCCCCATGAACACCGCCCCACTGAGCGCCCCGACCCAGGCATCCTGGTCCAGCCCCAAGGCGATCGCGATGCCGATGAAAACGGAAAAAGCAAAAAACAGCGCACGCACAAGGCGGATGGGCCAGGAGGTTTTCATGGAGTTGCTCAGGGATTAAAGCAAAATCCAGCAGGGGCAAAAGGATTCTCCCCCGGAATTGATCACGGCCGCATGGCCAGCCCACCGCGCCGAGTAAACTGCAGCTCCACACCGGCGCCTGCAAACACCCTTCCCATCTCACGTTCCAGCTCCGTCACACTCCGTCCGGCCAGGATAAACTCCCGCACCGCCCTCTCCTCATCCATGCCTTGTCCCATGGCCTGCAGCAGTGCTTTCACGCCTGCCCCGTTCCCTGCACGGTCAAGATAGGTGAGGTAGAAGGTCAGAAGCATTGCCGAGGCACGGTTTTCAGCGGCCACCGGCGTTTCCAGGCTGGCCGCCCATGATTTGGGATCTATCGCCATCAGTTCAGACAGGTTCAGCATGCCAAACCGCACCGCCTCCCCCATCTGCCTGGCACCCGACTCACGCAGGCTTTGCCGAAGTTGCTCAATTGTCTGAGCTGGAGACCTCCCCATATTCTTCACATCTGCGAATTCAGGCCTGTCAATCAGCAGCCAGGCTGGCGGCACCTGGGGAGACACTGGGGGCAACGCCACAGTTGCGGGCGCAGAAGACTCTATGGAAGACTTTTTCAACGCATAGGTGCCCGATGCCGGCGAGCGCACCGTCGGCAACAGCGACTTTAGGCTCTGAGCCTCCACCAAGGTAGATTCACGAACCGCAATGGCAGCGCTGGGGTGCGGCGTCTCCACCTTCAGCCACAGTGCAAATTCTGTGACTCCTAAGACTGCCGTAGCAAGTATGGCCACACGCAGCATCGAGACAACACCCGTGACTCCAAGACGACGCCGCTTACGGACGATTCTGGCTTGGTCCACCAGCGCTATGGGTGCGCAGCTGGGTGCTAAGGGTTCCATGACTGCAAGTACTGACCGGGTAAAAGCCAGGAGCGTCAAGCTCACCAGTCTAAACATTGATTCAAACAAAGTTAACTTATGCAAACTACTGCATCATCGCCTGCGCTTTTTCTGCCATCACTTCTTCCCCGCGGAAGGCCGCCAGTGCAGGCCTCCGCAGTAGCGGGTCCTCATCCAGCGTCCGCTCGGCCAGCTGTCGTGCCAGTCTCACCAGGCGCGTATCGGCCAGCAGTTCCCCAAACAGCAGCGGAGCCTGCCCGCTCTGCGCATTGCCCAGCACATCCCCTGGCCCGCGCCTCCGCAGGTCCTCCTCGGCAATCTGGAAGCCGTCGCTGGTCTCCTCCATGATGGCCAGGCGCTGCCGGTTCTCCTCGTCCTTGTCGTCCACAAACAGCACGCAGTAGCTCGTGTGCGCCCCGCGCCCGATGCGCCCGCGCAGCTGGTGCAGCTGCGCCAGCCCAAAACGCCCCGCATCATGAATGAACATCACCGTCGCGTTCGGCACATCGATCCCCACCTCGATCACCGTCGTGGAAACCAGCGCGTCCAGCTTCCCGGCTCGGAATCGCTTCATCACATCCTCCTTCTCTTCCGCGCTCATCCGCCCGTGCAGCAGCCCCACCTCGCACGGGGCCAGCAGCTTCGACCACTCCTCATGCCCCTTCGTTGCCGCGCCGGCCTCCAGCTTGTCTGACTCATCGATCAGCGCATACACGATGTATCCCTGCCGCCCCTCCTCGATTTGCTCCCTCAGAAACTTCGCCGCCTCTTTCAGCTTCGTCTTGGGCCTCACCTTCGTGATGATTTTGACCCCGTCACGCGGCCGCTGGTCGATCGTTGAGACCTCCAGGTCTCCGTAAATGGTCAGCGTCAGCGTGCGCGGGATCGGCGTGGCCGTCATCACCAGCACATCCGGTGTATCCCCCTTGCGGATCAGCTTCGCCCGCTGCGCCACCCCAAACTTGTGCTGCTCATCGATCACCACGATCCCCGTGTTGTGCATCAGCTCCATATCATGCAGCAGCGCGTGCGTGCCGATGACGATCTCAGCTTTACCCGTGCTGTTTTTTCCACGCATCAATTCCAGATCATCGCCATCCTCCCTTTTCGATCCCGTCCTGAGCGCCACCCGCAGCCCCAGCGGTTCCAGCCACTTCCGTGCATTGCGCGCATGCTGCTCTGCCAGGATCTGCGTGGGCGCCATCAGCACGGCCTGCCGCCCGGACTCAACCGCCCGCAGCATCGCCGCAAACGCCACCACCGTCTTCCCGCTGCCCACATCTCCGTGCAGCAGCCGGTTCATCGGATTCCCCGAAGCCATGTCTTTGTGAATCTCCTCCAGACAGCGCAGCTGAGCCGCCGTCAGTTGGAAGGGCAGCTCATTGAAAAAGTCCTTCAGCAGCTCCCCGGTACCAGTCTGCCTGCGCCCTCCTGACTCGATGACCTGCCTCTTTCTCCGCGCCACGCGGAGCTGATATCCATAAAACTCCTCCAGCGCCAGATAGCGCTTCGCCTGCTCCAGGCCTTCCGTGCTCGTGGGAAAATGCACCTCCTTCAGCGCCTTGGCGCGTGACATCCCTGCAAACTCCCCCTCCGCACTCGGCGTCGGCAGCAGATCTTCCACAAATGCATCCGGCAGCGCCTGCAGCACATGCCACGCCGCCACCCGCAGCGCCTTCTGCGTTATGCTGCCTCTCAGCCGGTACATCGGTGTGATGCGCCCCGTGTGAATCTGCTCCGCATCGTCATCCGCCCCGCCTTTGATGATCTCATACTCCGGATGCGCCATGCTCAGCCGCCCCTTCGTGTCCTTGATCACCCCATAGACGATCAGTTCCTGCCCCTCCGCCAGCACCCGGCTCATGAAGGGCATGTTCCACCACTTCAGCGTCAGCTGCTGCCCCAGCAAGCCCGTGGCATGCTGCACCACCGCCTCAAACACGCCCGAGCGCCCGCCAAAAAACTTGGTCCCCGTCTTGGTCACCAGTACGTGGTGGCACGCAGGCTGCAGCCCCGCCTGAAACGCCAGCGCCTGCATCTGCCGCCGGTCCTCATGCCGGAAGGGCAGATGCCACACCACATCCGCCGCCGTCTTCACCCCCTCCTTGCCCAGCAGCCTCGCCGCATGCACAGGCAGGCCGGGAACATCAGAAAGGGAAAGGTCGAGGGGGATCACAAGGGTGAGATGGAATGCAGGATCGACGCTGTCAAAGGCGATCTCGGTTCAAGGCACCGGCTTCTCCATCACATAATCATCCATCACAAACCCGCTGCCGATATCAGTCACAACATCCTCGGTGAATCGAAATCCCGCGCGCAGGTAGGAGCGGATGGCGCCCGCATTCTTCTTGTTCACCCGCAGGCGCACCGTCTTGCACTCCATCTCACGGGCCCGGTCCTCGGCCCAGCTCAGGGTAAAGGCACCCAGCCCATGCCCATGCACCTCGGGCAGCAGGTACAGTTTGTTGATGAAAAGCACGGGCTCAAACAGCTGCTTTTCAAAGGAGATGTACCCCACGGCCTTCGGCCCGGCCACTTCCACCAGCGCATACCATACATCCCGCGCCTGCATCTCGTGCGCCATCGCCCCCGGCTGGTACCAGATGGACAGCATGTAGCGGATCTGCGTCCCGCTGATGATGCCGGGGTAGCACGCATGCCAGATCTCGTGCCCCAGCCTCTGCACCACGGGCAGCTCTTCAGGCCCGATCCGCCGGATGCGCGCAGCCAGCGCTCCGCGCGGTTGCTGCTGGATCGTGTTCAGCGCATGCAGCCATACCTCTTCATCCCTCGCAGGCGAAAGCCGGTGCAGATGCGCGGATATCTCCTCCTGCGTGGGCTCCACCACCTGCTCCTCACGAATCTGCTTCTGGTCCGCAGGGAATTCCGCCTCGGGCAGGATCAGCCGTGCCAGATGCCAGCAAGCCCAGGCGCGCCAGGTGCGCAGTTCCTTGTTGGGCTCCACCATCCGCGTAGCCAGGTGCTGCCAGTGCCGGCGCGGATTTCCAATAAACTGCCCCTCCACCCGGTGCTGCATGATCCACACGAGCGCCAGATACGGCAGCGGCCATTTCGCCAGGATCGGCTCATCCGCCGCCAGTGGCAGGGAAAGCGCACGATTGATCAGCAGAATGCTCTTTGCCGGAAATCCCTCCCGCCACAAGCTCTGCGCATAGTGCAGCGCCACCTCATAAAACCTCGGCCCCCGGTCATGCTGCAGCGCCTGGATGTCATGATGGTCGTAGTGCCGGTTTTCCTCCGGCAGCATCGGACAGGGCGGATTGATCCACTCGGTGTGTTTCACTTTATTTCTCCTCCCATGCCATCGCACGTCCCAGCGCCCGTTTCCAGCCCTCCGTGATCCGGCTGCGCATTCCCGCCTTCATCGTGGGCTTAAACTTGCGGTCCGCCTGCCAGTGCTTGGCGATGTCGGCCACGTTTTTCCAGTAGCCCACCGCCAGTCCTGCCAGGCAGGCAGCTCCAAGTGCCGTGGTCTCGTTCACCTTCGGTCGTACCACCGGCACGCCCAGCAGGTCGCACTGCATCTGCATCAGCAGGTTGTTCACGCTCGCACCGCCATCCACCCGCAGCTCCTTCAGCTTGATGCCCGCATCCGCCTCCATGGCCTTCAAAATATCCATGACCTGCAGGGCGATGCCCTCCAGCGCCGCTCGCGCAATATGCGCCGCCGTGGTGCCACGTGTCATACCCACCAGCGTGCCACGTGCATACGCATCCCAGTGCGGTGCACCCAGCCCGGCAAACGCAGGCACCAGGTACACTCCGCCCGTGTCAGGCACGCTAGCGGCCAGCGCCTCCACATCCGCTGACTGGCGGATGATGCCCAGCCCGTCTCGCAGCCACTGAATCGCCGCCCCCGCGATGAAAACGCTCCCCTCCAGCGCATACTCCGTGCGTCCGTCGATCCTCCACGCCACCGTCGTCAGCAGCTTGTTTTTGGACGCGATGGGTTTCGTCCCCGTGTTCATGAGCATGAAGCAGCCCGTGCCATACGTGTTCTTCACCATCCCTGGCTTGGTGCACACCTGCCCAAACAGGGCCGACTGCTGATCTCCGGCGATCCCAGCGATGGGCGTCAGCCCGCCGAGCAGCTTCGTCTCACCAAACACCCCGCTCGAGTCCCGCACCTCCGGCAGCATCGAGCGCGGCACACCAAAGATTTTCAGCAGCTCCTCATCCCATGTCCCTTTGCGGATGTCATAGAGCATCGTGCGCGAGGCATTGCTCACATCCGTCGCATGCACCTTGCCTCCGGTCAGGTTCCACAGCAGCCAGGAGTCGATCGTGCCAAACGCAAGCTCCCCCTTCGCCGCACGCGCCTTGGCCCCCTTCACATTTTGCAAAATCCACTGCACCTTCGTGGCGGAGAAATACGCATCCACCACCAGCCCCGTCTTCTTCTGGATCACCTTGTCCAGCTTCTGCGCACGCAGCTTGTCACACATCGGTGCCGTGCGCCTGTCCTGCCACACGATCGCATTACAGACCGGCTTCCCCGTTTTGCGGTCCCACACTACGGTGGTCTCACGCTGGTTTGTGATACCGATCGCGGCCACATCCCCCGCCTTCGCACGAGCCTTGTGCAGCGCCTCGGCCGCCACCCCGGCCTGCGTCGCCCAGATTTCCTGCGCATCATGCTCCACCCAGCCGGGCTTGGGGAAGATCTGCCGGAATTCCTTCTGCGCCGTAGCCACAATGCCGCCGTCATGGTTGAAGAGAATAGCGCGGGAACTGGTCGTGCCCTGATCGAGAGCGAGGATGTATTTCATGGTTATTCAGAATGTTCCCAAGCCCAGCGCACAGAGTCAATGCCTTACAAACTGCCTGGCAACGTGTAGCTGGCATTTTTCCCCCTGAATGAATACTTTCCGCCGGAAAGCATCCAAACCACCGTCATGCAAGCCACCCCTGAACCCGCAGCGCCCGCCACAGCCCCCCGCGCGCGCTCCACCAAAAAAATCATCCTCATCACCCTCGCCGTCATCCTTGGCTGCGCGGGCATCGCCGCCGCCACCGGGGCCTTGTGGGTCAAGCACACCTTCTACCCCTCCCCCATGAAGCCGGTCAGTCTCACCGCCTCGGAGCAGGCCGCCCTCAACGGCAAGCTGCAGGCCCTCAACAACCCGGCCGCCATCCCGCCTGACGAGGCCAACCGTACCATCATCATCAATGAGCGCGAGGTAAACGCCTACCTCGCCCAGCAGCAGCTCGGCGAGAGCGTGCAGGTTCAGTTTGCTGAAGGCCAGGTCTCCGCTGCCATCATCCTCACCGCCCCTCCGGATTTCCCGCTCGTGCCCAATCAGAAAATCCGCCTCCGCTTCACCTTCGGCACCAGCCTCACCCCGGCCCACAAGCTTTCCCTCAAGCTCGACGATCTCAGCCTCGGCGGCATCTCCCTACCCAATAGCTGGATCGGCGACATCAAGGGCCTCGACCTCATCGCCGCCAACGTGGAATCCGACCCCGCTCTGCAAAAATTCGTCGCCGGCATCCAGTCCCTCGACATCCACAACGGCACCCTCCGACTCGTGCTGAACAAGTAACCGTTCAAAAAACAAAAAACCGCAGAGGATCATTCCCCTGCGGCTTTTTTCGTTTGGATTCAGCAGCTACTTCTTCGCATCAGCCTCGGCCAGGATCTTCTTGGCCTCCTCGGCACCGATCTCCCGCACCTGCAGGTTCCGCCAGCGGATCTCACCGCCATGCGTCTGCAGCATGATCGGCCCCTTCGCATGCAGCGGCTTCGTGCGGTCATAGTAGTTTTCCATCACGTTGCCATCCACCACCAGCTTGTCATTCAGCCACACCCACGTGCGTGCCCCGATCTGGCGGATGCGGAAGCTGTTCCACTCGCCAAAGGGCTTGTCCGCCACGACCAGAGGGTCACGTCCCGGCGTATCAGGAGTGTTGTTGAAAAGACCGCCCGAACCCAGATGGGGCCTGCGTGTCGGCTTGGACGGGTCAAAGACCTGGTTCTTGTCCCAGATCTGCACCTGTGGCACCCCGCGCAGATAGATGCCGCTGTCAGCACCCGCCACGGTTTTGTACTCAATGAGGAACTCCATGTCACCAAACTCCTGCTCCGTGGTGGCGTAGGGGCCATGACCGTCATTGACCAGTTCACCGTTTTCCACCTTCCAGAAGGTCGCGAACTCCTCGCGCATCTTCTTCAGCGCAGCCTCCTTCTTCTCGCCTTCCAGTTTGACGACGGAGTGCGGATTCAGCCCGTACCAGCCGGTCAGATCCTTGCCGTTGAAGATCGGCTTGAATGCGGAGTCTTCCGCACGGGCCACAAGACAAAAGGCCATCATCAGGCCGCTGAGGGAGAGTGTGTGTAATTTCATGGTCGTAGATCGATGGATTGCCGGATGCTTGTCACTTCGCTCCCTTGAGCTTGGCGATCAGGTATTCTGTGGTCGTTTTATACTTCACATCGGCAGCACCTGGATACACCACCTCGCAGCCCACGCCCTTTTCCTTGCAGTGTTCCTGCAGCTTCACGCCAAAGTTGGCCGTGTGTGTGGGGTCCTTCTCATCCTTGCCGATGGCGGGAGGCGCACCAAAGCTGCAATACACGCCTGGATCATCCGAGCTCACCAGCGCATAAGGCGAGTACTCATTGATCCACGGAAGGATGCGCTCGCGTGCAGCCACAAAGTCGTCGAAGTTTTTAAACTCGCCCGCCTTGCTGAAGGCATGGCCGCCATAGCGGCTGTTCGGCGTCCATTCACGCATCTGCTTCGGGTCCAGCGTCGTCTGCGGACCATTCACCGCTGCCGTCAGCAGGCGGGTGGACTCGCGCTTGATCGGATCGCTGCTCTTCGGATCCGCCATGTCGTCATGGTAGGCCAGCCACAGGCTGCTGCACGCACCAGCCGAGCCGCCGCTCGCCGCGATGCGTGTCTTGTCGATGTTCCACTCCGCCGCCTTGCTGCGCACCGTTTGCAGCGCCAGCGCCGCATCCGTCAGCGGGGCCTTCACCGGCGGCACCACATCCTGCGCCTGCGAAATGTAGCGGTAGTTGATCGACACCACCGAGATGCCTTCCTTCAAGAAGGGCTCCACCGCGATCCCCTTCTTGTCTCCGCCCTGCCAGCCACCGCCATGGATGAAGAAAAGCACCGGTGTCGGCTTGTCAGACTTGGCCTGCCAGAAATCCAGCACATTTCGTTCAGCAGGCCCATACTTAAAATCCGCCACCGTCGGCAGCGGATTCTTCGGATAGACCTTCTTGGCCGGTGCTTTTTTGACAGGAGCCTCAGCCTTCTTCGCCGGAGCATCGGCGGCAGAGGCAATGGAAACGAGCAGGAGGAGGGAGAGAGCGAGTTTCATGGTAAAGTTGAGTGAATCTTATCGCTCGTCGTTCAGGGTTTCTTCAGCGTCTCAATCAAAAACTCCGCAATGCTCTTGTGCTTCACGTCCGGCGCACCTGGATAAACCAGCTCGCATTCGTCGCCGATCTCACGGCAGTGCTCCTGCAGCTTCACGCCGTAGTTCGAGGTATGCGTCGGGTCCTTCTGCTCCTGCCCGATAGCCGGAGTGCTGCTGTAGTAGAGGTAAACAGGCGGATCATCCTTGCTCACCCATTCATACGGCGAGTACATCTTGATCCACTTCAGCACCGACTCACGCTTCTCCAAAAACTCCGCAAACCGCGTGTCGCGTGTCTTGCGCTCGTTCGGGTCCATGAAGCCAAAAGCATGACCGCCGTAGCGGCTGTTCGGCGTCCACTCCTTGAGCTGCTTCGGGTCCAGCGAGGTCTGCGCGCCGCTCACCGCCGCACACCACAGGCGCGTGGACTCACGCGCGATGGGATCACGGCTCTTCGGATCGGCCATATCGTCATGGAAGGCCAGGTAAAGACTGCTGCAGGCCCCGGCGGAGCCGCCGCTGGCGCCGATTCGCTGCTTGTCGATGTTCCACTCCGCCGCCTTGCTGCGCACAAACTGCAGCGCACGCGCCGCATCCTCCAGCGGCCACTGCACCGGCGGCATCACGCCAGCAAGCTGCGCCTGCCAGGAGTAGCGGTAGTTGATGGACACCACGGAAATGCCCGCCTTCAGGCAGGCCTCCAGCTCGCCCACGCCCGATTTGTCCCCCGCCACCCAGCCGCCGCCGTGGATGAAGAAAAGCAGCGGTGCCGGTTTCGCGGAATCGGCTTTGTAAAAATCGAGCACCTGCCGCTCATGCGTACCATAGGGCACATTCGCGAGCGTGGGCGCCCTCTTCGGCGCGGCAGGCTTCGCAGCAGGCGCAGCAGCAGGTTTCGTCGCTGGGGCAGGTGTCTGTGCGTTCAAAGACGCAGCAAGGATCAGTGTCAGAATGGCAGATGATTTCATGGTTGGTGGTGGATTGAAAGGATCAGGGTTTGGCAAAATGGTCCGCAGCAGCCTTCTGGAACGCCGGCAGAATCTTCTTCCCCTCGTCTGTTCTCCAGCCGGCATTCTGCACCATAAAGACGGTCACGATGCCCTTGGCCAGATCGATGGACATATTGGTGGAATAAGCCCCCCCGTGACCAAACGAGCTGCCATTAAGCGAGAAGCCCAGGCTGTAGGCGTTCAACCCCTCGCCGGTCTGCTTCGTCTGCAACTGTTTCAGCGCCGCCTCTGAAATATAGCGCTTCCCGTTCAGCTGGCCGCCATTGAGCAGCATCTGGCAAAACTTCACCACATCCGCCGCCGTGCTGAAGAGTCCCCCTGCGGGCATCGGCTGGCGGATGCGCTCATGCAGCGGGTAGTACAGCTGCCCCACCGTCGTGGCCTCCAGATCCGTCTTGCTCTCATTCGCCTTGTAGGAAGTCGCGATGCGCTTCTCCTGCTCCTCGCTCGGCCAGAAGGTCGTGTCCACCATCCCGAGCGGCGCAAAGAGCCGCTGCTGCATGAAGTCCTCATAGCTCATGCCAGACACCACTTCGATGATCCGCGCTGCAGTGTTGATGCCCGCATTCGCATACTGGTATTTCGTGTCCGGCTCAAACTGCAGCGGTGCCGCCGCATAGCTCAGCACCGCCACCCGCAGCGGCAGCATGTCCAGCGTCGGGCTCTCCACTGCCGATTTAAAGGCCAGCCCGCTCGTATGGCTCAGCACATTGCGCACCGTGATCGGGTGCTTCGGCTTCTTCAGCACCACATGCTCCGCATCCTTTTCCGCTATCACCATCTGCCCTTTGAATTCCGGCAGGTATTTCTCCACCGGATCATCCAGAGACACCTTCCCCTCGTCCACCAGCATCATGAAGGCTGTCGTCGTGATCGGCTTGCTCATCGACGCGATCCAGAAAATCGCGTTCTTAGCCATCGGCTTCTTCGCCGCGATGTCCGCCCAACCCACCGTCGTCACATCCAGCACTTTGTCCTTGTCTGCCACCATCGTCACCGCTCCCGCAAGCACCTTGTCCTCCACATACGGCTGCAAAACCGAGGCAATCGGCTTGGGCGCTTCAGCACGGAGACTGACAAGGGCAATGAAAAGAAATGAAGTGATATGTTTCATGATCACGGACCATTCCAAACGCTCCGCTCACGCCGTTCCATCAAACAAAACACAACCTCCAATCGGTGCCCCTAGGCTCACGCCAGCACCTTCTCAATCACCTTCCGATCCTCCACCCCCGTCAACCGCTGCGCCAGCCCCTGGTGCAGATAGCTCAGCCGCGAGTGATCAATCCCCATCAGATGCAGAATCGTCGCATGCAAGTCGCTCACATGGCAGCGGTCCTCCACAGCCTTGAAGCCCAGCTCATCCGTCGCACCTATGGCCTGCCCGCCTTTCACGCCAGCTCCCGCCAGCCACATGGAAAAGCCATGCCAGTCATGGTCACGTCCCGGCTTGCCCACGCCCTCGCTCGTCGGCGTGCGGCCAAACTCCCCGCCCCACACCAGCAGCGTCTCCTCCCACAGTCCCGTGCGTTTCAGATCGGCGATTAGCGCGGCTATCGGCTGGTCCGTCTCCCCCGCATGCAGCGTGTGGTTCGTGATGCAGTCATTGTGCCCGTCCCACGTGTCCTCGATATGCCCGCCACCAGAGTACAGCTGGATAAAGCGCACCCCTTTCTCGATCAGCTTGCGTGTGATCAGGCACTTGCGGCCAAATTCCGCCGTGCGTGGGTTGTTCAGTCCATACATCTCGCGCGTGGCTGCGTCTTCGTTGTCCAGATCCACAACGCTCATCGCCTCCGTCTGCATGCGGTAGGCCAGCTCATAGGATTCAATGCGCGCCATCAGCTCCGTCTCCTCAGGGTGCCGCAGCAGGTGCTCTTCGTTCAAGGATTTCAGCAGGTCCAGGCTGCGCCGCTGCGTGCGCTCGCTCGTCCCCTCCGGCGTGGCCAGATCCAGCAACGGCGAGCCCCCGCTGCGAAACAGCGTGCCCTGATATGCCGCAGGCATGTAGCCCGCTGTCCAGTTCGAGGCACTGCCGATCGGTCCGCCACGCGGGTCCGTCATCACGACAAATCCCGGCAGGTCTTGATTCGCCGAACCCAGCCCGTAGTTCAGCCACGAGCCCAGGCTCGGCTTGCCGATGAAGATGCTGCCTGTGTTCATCTGCAGGCAGCCCGAGGCATGTGCCGCCGTATCGGCATGCATCGAGCGAATCACGCACAGGTCATCCGCATGCATCGCCACATGGGGAAACAGGCTGCTGATCTCCAGCCCGCTCCGCCCATGCTTCTTAAACTCAAACGGCGACTGCATCAGATGCCCCACCGCACGTCCGTTCGATCCCACCTTCGCATCCCCCGTATAGGGCATGCCATTGTACTTCTTCAGCGCCGGCTTGGGATCAAACGTGTCCACCTGACTCGGCCCGCCGTTCATAAAGAGAAACACACAATGCTTCGCCTTCGCCACAAAATGCGGCCTCTTCTCAGCCAGCGGCGATGCAGCCATCGCATCCGCCGCCAGCAGATCCGCCAGCGCCAGCCCGGTAAAGCCGCCGGTGGCACGCATCAGGTATTCACGTCGTGTGAGAGGTCGGCTCATGATCATCACTCAGGATAAACAAACTCGTTCAGGTTCAAAATCACACGGCACGCTTGCTCCAGCGGCTGCTCCTGCAGAAACACAAGCATCTTCGCCAGCTCATCGCCCTTGGGCTCCCGGCACAGCGCCAGCTTCCACGCCAGCGCGATCTGCCTCTCCGCATCATCTCCCGCCTCTCGCCTGAGGCGTGCCGCAAAGTGCCGCGCCTGCTCGTTCACAAACTCACCGTTGAACAAGCTCAGCGCCTGCGGTGCCACCGTCGTCACCTGCCGCTGCGGGCAGCTGCTCACGGTGTCGGCAAGATCCAGCGTCTCAAACATCGGCACCACGAGCCCGCGCTTGATAAAGGCATAGATGCTTCGCCTCGACGCCTCGCCCTCATCCGAGGCTTTCCAAACCTTGTCCTTGTCCGTATTCGCTTCCAGCGCCGCCAGCGGAATGCCGGGCTTCATCGCGGGTCCAAATCGTTTCGGGTTCAGCCTGCCACTCACCGCCAGCATCGAGTCTCGAATAGCCTCCACCTCCAGCCGTCGATACTTCATCAGCGCCTCCGATGACCTTCCCATCTGCCACGCCTTGCTGGCCAGGATCAGACGATGCAGCTTCTTCAGCGACCACCCCGCATCGTGCATGAACCAATGCGCCAGCCAGTCCAGCAGTTCCGGATTTTCAGGCGCTGCGCCCATCAGCCCAAAGTCATTCGCCGTGCTCACCAGCCCCTGGCCAAAATGCTGCTGCCACACACGGTTCACCATCACCCGCGCCGTCAGCGGATTTTGCTCGCTCGCCATCCATCGCGCCAGCCCCAGACGCCGCTGCGTGGTCTTGTCATTTGCCGTTGGAAACGGCGGCTGCTCCTTCACCAAGATGGCAGGCACCGCAGGTCCCACCAGATCGCCAAACCGAGTCGGCGATCCACGCACCAGCACATGCGTCTCCGGCGCTTTCGCAGACGGTTCCTTCCACGCATACACCTCCGTGCCATCCACAGCCACCGTCAGCTCCTTGCGTCCATTGGCAGGACGTTGCAGCGGATTAAACACCGCCACCAGGCTGTAATAGTCACGCGTGGCCAGCGGCTCAAACTTGTGATCATGGCAGCGGGCACAGCCGATCGTCAGCCCCAGAAACGCCTGCCCCGTGGTGCTCACGATGTCATCCAGCTGGTCATACCGGTCCGCCGCAGGATCAGCAGGCTCATCATCCCAATGTCCCAGCCTCAGAAACCCGGTGGCAATAACTGATTTTACAGACCTCTCCGCCAGCTCATCGCCTGCCAGCTGCTCCATCACAAAGCGGTTGTACGGCTTGTCCTCATTGAGCGCCTCAATGACGTAGTCTCGGTAGCGCCACACAAAGGGCTTCTCCGCATCACGCTCATAGCCGTTGCTGTCTGCATAGCGCACCACATCCAGCCAGTGCCTCGCCCAGCGCTCGCCGTAATCAGGGCGTTTCAACAGATCATCCACCACCGCGCTCAGATCACCAGATTGGGCAAATCGCACCTGCTCCTCCACCGTGGGTGGCAGCCCCGTCAGATCCAGATGCACCCGCCGTAGCAGCGCCTGCGGACTCGCCTGCCGCACAGCCTCTGCCTTGCCAAACACAAACGCATCAATCGGATTCTTGTGCGCCGACTCCGGCACCGCCACACGCCTCACCGGCTGGAATGCCCAGTGCTCCGAAGGCTTTTTCGGAATCATCTCGTTCTTCGGAAACGGTGCCCCCGCTGCGATCCATTGCTTCATCAGCTCGATCTGCTCCGCACTCAGTCGCTTGCCCTCAGGCGGCATCTGCTCGTCCTCATCATTCGAGACAATCCGCTCCAGCAAAGATTCATGCGCCTCCTTCGGGATCAAAGCCCCCGCATCCAGCCGCAGGTCGCCTTTCTGCTTCACCGTCCCATGGCACGACACACAGCGCTCTTTCAGCAACGGCTTGATGTCCTTCACATAATCCACCGCCATCAGCGGCAGCCCTGTCACCAGCATCCAGACACACCCATGCAGCCCTGCGCGCGGCGCAGATGGCCGGAAGCTGCTGGAGTATGGGTTAGACGTTTGCATGGCTGGCATAGATCATCTGTCACATCAATACGGCCATTCCACACCTCTCTAAATTGAATGTCTGGCCTAATTCATGCATATTTTGGCATGGCCTCAGAGCACGACCCCAACCTCTATTTCAACATTCCAGGCCCTTGGAATGTGAACGCCACACGCCCTGTGCACTGCGATCTGGGGCAGATCGTTTACGCTGGCACCAAGTGGAACAGCCAGGCCACCTACGCCCACGCACCACCGCCGCACTACCTGCGTCCCACCCCCAATTACCTTCTCGTTCTCACGCTGGAAGGCACTGCAGACTACATGGACGACACCGGAGTGCGCTGCGTGTTGCAGCCCGGCACGCTCGTGTGGTCAAAACCCGGCATCAATCAAAGCTACGGCCCCCAGCATGGCGTGCGCTGGAGCGAGCTCTTCCTCTGGTTCAATGGCAGCGTGTTCGACGCCTGGCAGTCTGCTGGTTTCCCCGGCGAGCGCAGCCGTGTGCTGGAGCTCAGCCCCCTTCCTTACTGGACTGACCGACTCCGCCGCATCCTCCAGCCGCCGCCCGATGCACCGGCTCAGACACCTCTCTCCCGCCTCTGCCACTTTCAGCAGTGGCTCGCAGATGCGCTTCAGCAGGATGACGCACGGCACCAGACCACGGAAACCATGCAATGGCGCGAGACCGCTGAGCACATGCTCGCGCGTGGCAGGCTCGGCGCCCCCTCGCTGGAGCAGATCGCGGCAGACCTCGGCATGTCCTACAGCGCCTTCCGCAAACGCTTCCTGCACATGACCGGCAAAAGCCCCGGCGAATTCCGCGCCGACGCCATTGTGCTGCGCGCCTGCTCCCGCCTTCTCGAAAGCAGCCACACCCTCGCCCGCATCGCCGACGACCTCGGCTTCCACGATGCCTTCCATTTCTCCCGCCGCTTCAAACAAGTCGTCGGCATGTCCCCCAAAGACTTCCGCCGTCAGCACCGGCAGCGCTGAGCCACTACACCTCCGGCAGCTCAAACCCGGCGGCATACACTTCCTGCGCCAGCTTGTTCGCCTCGGCGGCAAACTCACCGGTGAATACCTCGTTCACCGGATCAAAGTCCAGCCACGGCCCCACAATGACCTGATCCACCTCGGTGTTGATCTGGTTCGCCGCCAGCGTGGCCAGCATGCCCTCAAACATCGTCTGTCCCATCTTGTCTCCCTGCAGTCGCTCTTTGATCTCCTCGTTCTTCATCGCCTTGCCCAGGCGATACGACGTATTCGCCAGATGCGAGAGCGCCGCCGCCTGCTGCCCATGCCGGATGTGCAGCACATCCTTCGTGTATTTCCCGGCACGCACGGAATCGATGAAGTTCTTCATGTGATCAGGCCCCGTCAGGAAGTTCTCAAACTTCGTGATCGTCTTGCCCTCGTTGTCGTAGGCCTTGGACTCCGCCACATAGCCGCCTTCACAGTGGATGATGTTCCCCGTGCGGATGCCCTTGTAGGGCGGTTCGCCGCTTTTCTTGTCCATGTTCTTCATCGGCAGGCCAAACATGTCCATCAGCAGCGGCACCGGCTCATACGGGTGAAAGGCCAGCTGGCAGTTCGCCGTCTGCCCGTCGTCCACATACCCCCAGCGGTGGCCCAGGCTCATCACACGCTGCGGCAGCACCGCAGGATCATTCAGCGCCCAGCGCGCCACATCGTACTGGTGCGGGCCCTGGTTCCCGATGTCACCATTCCCATACGGCCACTGCCAGTGCCAGTCGTAGTGAAACTGCTTCCTCATGATCGGCAGCACCGGACGCGGCGCAGACCACAGATTGTAGTCCACCGTGGCTGGCGGCTGCTGCGCGGCATCCACTTTGTCGATGCTCAGCCGCATCCCGTGCACCAGCGCATGAGACAGCTTCTTTTTCCCGATGTGCCCCTCGTTCACCCACGCCATCGCCGCAGCCCATCCCAGATCCGACCGCCGCTGCATCCCATGCTGCACGATGATCCCCTTCGCCGCCGCCTTCGTGGCCGCCGCCATCAGCTTGCGCCCCTCCACCAGATTGTGGCACACAGGCTTCTCCACATACACATGCTTGCCATGCTGCAGGGCCGTCAGCGCGATCAGCACATGGCTGTGGTTCGGCGTGGCAATCGTCACCGCATCGATTTCCTTGTCCGCGCAGCACTCACGAAAATCACGATAAGTCTTCACCGTGACATTCAGCTTGGACAGCTCCGCCACCTGCTTGTCGATCACCTCCTGGTCCACATCACACAATGCCACCAGACGCACTCCTGGCACCTTCATCAGCTCCTTGATGTGCCCGCGTCCGCGTCCGCGGAAACCGATCACCGCCACACGCACATCGCCATTCGCCCCTAGCGGTGCCGCCCACGCGGGCATGGATGCCATTCCGGCAAGAGAAGTCTGAAGAAACCGACGACGAGAAGTGATGGGCGCGTTCATAGTGCATCTCATACGTCCGCACCGGGCTTGCCTTTGCGAACTTCATGCCTAGCCATGCAAGATGCAGCCCCTGCCGACCCTCAGCGAAATCGAATCTGCCAAGGCCCTCATCCGCCCGCACATCCGCGAGACCCCCACCTACCGCTGGCCGCTGCTGGAGTCAGGACTCGGCTGCGAACTCTGGCTCAAGCACGAAAACCACACGCCCGTCGGCGCTTTCAAAATCCGTGGCGGTCTCGTTTACATGGACGAGCTCAAGCGCCACCAGCCCGACGTCCCGGGAGTCATCGCCGCCTCCACCGGCAATCACGGCCAGTCCATCGCCTACGCCGCCAGGCGCAATGGCCTGCGCGCCGTCATCGTCGTTCCGCATGGCAACAACCCGGAAAAAAACGCCGCCATGCGCTCTCTCGGTGCCGAGCTGGTCGAGCACGGCCGCGAATTTCAGGAAGCACTCGAATACTCCCGCGAGCTCGCCGCCAGGGAGGAGCTGCACGCCGTTCCCTCCTTCCACTCCTGGCTAGTGCGCGGCGTCGCCACCTATGCCCTGGAGCTCTTTCACTCCGTCGCGGATCTCGATGCCATCTTCGTCCCCATCGGCCTCGGCTCCGGCTTCTGCGGCATTGCATCAGCGCGCGAGGCACTGGGCCTTAAAACCAAAATCATCGGCGTGGTCTCCGCACACGCACCCGCCTACGCCCTCTCCTTCCAGCAGCGTCAGTTCGTCGAGCAGTCCAGCCAGACCCGCGTCGCCGAAGGCGTCGCCTGCAAGACCCCCAACCAGGACGCCCTGCGACACATCCTCCAGCACGCGCACGACATCCTCACCGTCACCGACGAGGAGGCTCTCGCCGCCATGCGCGAGATCATCCAGTCCACCCACAACATCGCCGAAGGCTCCGGTGCCCTCGCCTACGCCGCCCTCAAAAACCACTCCACCGCATGGCAGGGCAAACGCGTCGCCTGCATCCTCTCCGGCGCAAACGCCAGCATGCACATCCTCCGCGAAGCACTCAGCTAAGGACGCTCCACCACCGGCAGCACAATCTGCGATGGATGCTCACGGTCATGATGCACCGTATTCGTAGCGGTCACCGTCCTCCGGTGCTGCTGCAGCGGCTCCCCCGTGTTCGGGTTCACATCAAAACGCGGGAAATTGCTGCTGCTGATGTCCACACGAATCCGGTGCCCCTTCTTGAAGACATTGCTCGTGGGATAGAGCTTGATCGTGATAGGATACACCTTCCCCGGCTGCATCAGCTTCTCCTCCTTCAGCGAATCCCGAAACCGCGCCCGCATGATCCCGTCTGTCAGGTTCAGGTCAAAGCCATGCGGCCAGTCCGCGCTCGGCGGATACACATCCACCAGCTTGGCCGTGAAATCGGTGTCCACGGCGGACGACGAAATCCACAGCTTCACCTCCATCTCACCCGTCACTTCCGTGTCTTCCGCCAGCGGTGCTGTTTGAAACACCAGCA
This sequence comes from Prosthecobacter fluviatilis, assembly GCF_042655725.1. Lineage (GTDB taxonomy): Bacteria > Verrucomicrobiota > Verrucomicrobiia > Verrucomicrobiales > Verrucomicrobiaceae > Prosthecobacter > Prosthecobacter fluviatilis. The sequence goes on along the minus strand of NZ_JBHSMQ010000006.1, from coordinate 220,735 downwards.
CATCACTGCGCGCCGAGAGCGGAATGGGCTTCGTCCAGTTCCAGAACTTGTCACTGCCACGTTGATCCCACGCCCCCTGCTGCATGATGCCATCTCCCGAGGAGATGTTGCCTCCGAGCGTCGGCACCGGATTCTTCGGATCAAACGCATAGCTCTGCGCCGCCGCCTCCACCTTCGGCTTTGCATCACTCAGCAACCCTTCCGGATGCAGATAAAACGGCGTCGCCTTCGCCCGCGCCAGCGGCCACTCATTCTCATCGCGCCACTGCCCGCCATGATTCAGCAGCCCATCCTTCGTCTTGCTGCCATCACCCGTGCCCATCACAAAAAGACGCACCTTCTTCGCAAAGGGAGCCGCCTTGCCCACGCTGTTGTCCAGCCCCTTCATCCAGTGGTCAAACCACTCCTTGCGCCACGCCAGCTGGTCAGCGATGGCCGCCTCCGCGCCAAACTCCACCTGCCCGTGCGCCGACTTGTTCTGCATCCCGTGAATCCACGGTCCCATGATCAGGTACACATCACTTTTGAGCGCCTTGCTTAGCGCCTGAAAATTCGCCGAGGTGTTCCCCGCCCACGAGTCATACCAGCCGCCCACCAGATACACCGGCATGTCCTTGTATCGCTTCGGATCAGCCAGGATGTTGTTCTGCGCCCAGAAGTCATCGTCCTTGCCATGCCGCATCGCCTGGATCAGCCAGTCCTCATACTCCGGCGCCAGCTTCAGCGGCGTGCAACCCGGCCGCAGCGGCAGCAGGGACAGGTAGTCCCACCGGTGGTCCGCCATCTCCTTCAGCTCCACCTGCGTGGCCGGATTCAGCGCCGCATTGCTGCCCTTCCCGGCGTTCAGCATGATCCAGTTCCAGAAGCGCATCTCAAACGCCCCCGCATTCCGCATGCTCTGCCGTCCCATGTTCGACACCGCATCCACCGGGATCACCGTCGTCAGCTCCGGCACCTTCGCCAGCGCCATCGCGTGCTGCGTGCCGCCCACATACGAGGTGCCCACCATCCCGATCTTCCCGTTCGCCCACGGCTGCGCGGCTATCCACGCGGCGCAGTCCGTTCCATCAACGCCATCATCCGTCATCCAGTGCCACACGCCCTCGCTGGCGTAGCGCCCGCGCGTGTCCTGCGCCACAAACACATACCCATGCCTGGCAAAGTACTCGCCATAGCTCTTCGCTCCGTCCTTGTTGTACGGCGTGCGCGTCAGCACCACCGGCAGCTTCTCACTGCTGCCCGCCGGCAGATACACATCCGTGGCCAGCTTCACGCCATCGTGCATCGGCACCATGACGTTTTTCTCCACCTTCACGCCCGCCTCCTGCGCCTGCACATGCAGCCAGGAGACGGCGCAAAGAACCGTGAGCGAAAGCCGGTGCTGCCTCATAAAATCACTCCGCCAGCAGCTTCGTCACCGCCTCTTCCAGCTGGCCGCGTGCATTCGTGCTCACCACCATGCCCTTCTTATTCAGCAGCCACATGGCTGGGATCGATTGAATGCCATACTTGCTGGCGATCTCATTCTGCCAGCCCTTGCCGTCAAAGTACTGCGGCCACTCCATGCCCTTTTCCTTCACAAAGCCTTCCAGCTCCGCCTTGTCCTGATCCAGCGAGATGCCCACGATTTCAAAACCCTTGGCATGCAGCTCCTTGTACGCCTTGATCACGTTCGGCAGTTCGGCCACGCACGGTCCGCACCAGGTGGCCCAGAAGTCCACCAGCACCACCTTGCCCTGCAGCTTGCTCACATCCACCTCACGGCCATCCACAGCGGTAAACTTGAGCTCCAGCGGCTTGGCCTTGAGGTCGGCGCTCGCCTTGATGCTCTTCAGCTTGCCCTCCACCATCTGGTTCATCTTCTCCTCCGGGAAATCTTTCAGATGCTTCTCCGCCTTCGCGGTCCATCCGGCCAGGTCACCGCCGGGAGCCTCGGCGGCTTCCACAGATTCCATCACGCTCACCAAGCTGGCCTGGGATTTGGTTTCCGCTTTGGCATCCGCCGCCTTCACAATGTCATCCAGGCTGATCGCCGGCTTGGGAGCAGGAATTCCGGCCACCTCGCGCACGCGCCCCGTCATTGCTTCAAACAGCGCCGCATCCCAGCGCGCCGGATTGGACGGCCCCGCTTTCAGCGCCGCAGCATACGCGGCATCAAATTCCGTGATCCCCTTCTTGAGCATCGCGATCGCTTCTTCACGCGTCTTGGGCTTCTCCTTCGGATTTTTCACCCCCTCCACGATTTGATTGACCTTCTGCCATTCGGCATCGCCGTCGGCAGCACGCATTGAAGAAGAGACAGCCAGGACAAAAGTCGTGACTCCGAGGCAGAAAAGACGGTGGGCTTTCATGAAGGTGATCAGCCTAAACGGACACAATCCCCCACACCAATCTTTTTACGCAAAGATTTCCATCACACCCTGCTGCACTGCGGTGTGGATCTTTCGCATCAGCATCTCACGCCACCTACTCAGCCAGCAGCTTCTTTACCTGCTCCTCAAGCCCTTCAAAGGCAGTCTTGCTCGCCACCACGCCCTTCTTGTTCAGCAGCCAAGCCGTCGGGATGGACTCGAGTTTGTATTTCATGAACAGCTCATTCTCCGCGCCTTTGCCGTCAAAATACTGCGGCCACTCCATGCCTTTCTCCTTCAAGAAGGCTTCCAGCTCCGCCTTGTCCTGGTCCAGCGAGACGCCGATCACCTCAAAGCCTTTTTCGTGCAGCTCTTTGTAGAGCTTGATCACCTTCGGCAGTTCTTCCACGCACGGTCCACACCATGTGGCCCAGAAGTCGATCAGCACCACCTTGCCCTGCAGCTTGCTCACATCCACCGCACGACCATCCAAAGCCGTGAACTTCAGCTCCAGCGGCGCGGCCTTGGACTTCATGTCCTTGATCCGGTCTTCCACCATCGTGTTCATCTTTTCTCCGGGGAAGTCCTTCAGATGCTTCTCCGCTTTGGCGATCCAGCCCTCCACATCGCCTCCCGCTTCCGCAGCTTTGTCAGAGGCGATCATCACACTCGCCAGGCTGGCCTGCGATTTCGTCTCGGGTTTCGCATCCTCGGCTTTGACGATCTCATCCAGACTGATCGCCTCCTTCTCAGGCCCGGCCACGCCAGCCATCCCACGCACACGTCCCAGCATGGCTGCAAACAGTGCCGCGTCCCAGCGGGCGGGGTTGTTCGGTCCGGCTTTCAAAGCCGCCGCATAGCTCGCGTCAAATTCGGCCAGCCCATTCTTCAGCAAGGCGATCGCCGCATCACGCGACTGCGGCTTGTCCTTCGGATCTTTGATCGCTGCGATGGCTTCATTGACCTTCTGCCATTCAGCATCGCCGTCAGCGGCATGAAGGGAGAGTGAAAAACCCAGGGCAAGAGCCAGGGCGCAGGCGCGAAAAATTGGATGGACGTTCATTGAGAATGCAGGGAAGCCTAAACGGGCTGGATCCAGGCAACCAATCCTTTTACGCAAAGATTTCCGTCACCGCCTTTCCTTTTCCATCCTCCGTCACGTAGAAAGGCCGTCCCTCGATCTCAAATTCCGTCTTCGGGCTGATGCCCATCGCCGTCATGATCGTGGCATGCAGGTCCATCACACTCACGGGATTCTTCGTGGCAATCAGCGGCCTCTCATCGGCCGTCTCTCCATACAGGTGCCCCTTCTTCACGCCGCCGCCAAACATCACCACGCTCGTCCCGCCGGTAAAGTGGCGGTGCAGCCCGTAGTGCTTCATCTCACTCAGCGTATCCACCTTGAAGGTCGTCTGATCGTTCGCATTCGACCCCGGCTTGCCCTCCATCAGCGCATCACGGCTGAACTCGCTCGCGATGATAATCAGCGTGCGGTCCAGCAGCCCCTTCGCCTCCAGGTCACGCACGAGCTGCGAGATCGGCATGTCAATCTCCTTGTGCATCGCATCCACCGTCGTGTGGCCGTCCTTGTGCGTGTCCCACTGGAAAAACGGCACATACTCCGTGGTCACCTCCACAAACCGCGTCCCTGCCTCCACCAGCCGCCGCGCCAGCAGGCATCCGCGCCCAAAGCGCCCCGTGTCATACTTTGCGTAGCTCTCCTTCGGCTCCAGCGTAATGTCAAAGGCCTCCCTTTCCTTCGCGCTCAGCAGGCGGCACGCGTTGTCCATGCTGCGCAGCATCGACTCCTGCTGGTAGTCGCTCATAAACTCCCGCTGCGGGCTCTGGTCCACCAGCTTGCGGAAAAGCCGGTCCCGGTTCGCAAAGCGGTTCGCGTCCATCCCCTTCGGCGGCTTGACCGACTGCGCCGCCTCTTCCGGGAAGGGCAGGTTCATCGGCCCAAACTCGCTGCCAAAAAATCCCGCTGTCGTAAAGGCCTTCAGCTCCTCGCTTTCGCCCACGCCTTCCAGGCGCTGGCCGATGTTGATGAAGGCAGGCATCACCGGATTGCGCGGCCCAAGCACCTTCGCCATCCACGCACCGATGTGCGGACACGCCACAGTCTGCGGCGGCACATAGCCCGTGTGCCAGTGATACTGATGCCGCGAATGAAGAATGCTCCCCAGGTCCGGTTGCACCGCGCTGCGGATCAGCGTCGCCCGGTCCATCACGTGCGCGATGTTTTCCAGCCCCTGGCAGATTTTGATCCCGTCCACGCTCGTGTTGATCGCCGGAAACGTGCTCAGCATCCGCTTCACCTCCAGCCCCTTCTCAAAGGGCAGATAGCCCTTCGGGTCAAACGTGTCCGGCGCCGCCATGCCACCCGCCATCCACAGCAGGATGCACGCATCCGCCTTTGCTGGCGGGTGCGTCACCTTGTCGCCAGACTTCGCCCAGATGGCACGCGGCTCGCCCGTCATCCACGCAGCAGTGCCGGCTGCCGCCAGTTTCTTCAGGAAATCGCGGCGCACCAAGTGCTCGGGCAGGGAGGGATCAAATTCGTGCATGGCAGTACCAGTAAAACGCTCCCAGAATCACTTCGCTGGCTCATTTTTCTTCTTTCCCGGCCCGCGAGGCGGATCGCCCGGCATGCCCGAGTGCATCTTTCCCGCGGATGGGTCATGCGGCCCTTCCGGCAGCGTTTTGGCCCACGCCATCACCTTCTCGGCCAGCTTTTCCACCACCTCAGGATGATGCTCGGCCACGTTGTTCAGCTGCGTCAGGTCCTTCGTCACGTCATACAGCTCCACGCGGCTCCGGTCAGGGTTCACCAGCAGCTTCCAGTCCCCTTCACGGATTGCCAGCTCCGGGCTGTGGTGAAAGGGCTCGCCCGCGATGTTAAACCGCCACTCCCACATCAGTGGCTTGCTGCGTGGGCGCGCGACTCCTGTCATCACGTCGCTCACATCCTCCCCGTCCAGCGCATGCCCTTCAGGAATTTGCACCCCCGCCACTTTGCAGATCGTCGGCAGCCAGTCCACACCGGCCAGCACAGCTTTATCATTGATCTGCCCTGCAGGCACCTTGCCCGGCCAGCGCACGATGCCTGGCACGCGAATGCCCCCTTCATACAGGCTGCGCTTGCGCCCGCGAAAAGGCCCCGCGCTTCCCACACCGCTGTGTCCTGCATTGCCGATGTGGATGTCCTCCGGCCCGTTGTCGCTGCTAAAAAGAATCAGCGTGTTCTTGTCTTTGCCCATCTTCTCCAGCCCCGCCATCAGCCTGCCGACCTGTGTGTCCAGGTCCGTCACACTCGCGGCGAAGACCTCCATCGCAGCCGCCAGTGGAAAGTCCTTCCCACCCGCCCTCAGATGCACATATGCCCTCATCTGCTCAGGCGTCGGGTTCAGCGTCGCATGCGGCACCAGCGTCCAGAGCTGGAGATAGAACGGCCTGTCACCCGCCTGCCCGATAAACCTGAGCGCCTCATCTACAAACAGGGCCGTGGACTTGGCGCGGAAATACGGATCAGCTGCAGGCCCGTTTGCGCCCTCTTTCTCAGACGTACCCACATAGTCGAAACCATACTGACCGATCTCCGGCCCGCCAGAGCCATTGCCCAAATGCCACTTGCCGATATGCGCCGTCGTGTAGCCGGCGGTCTTCAGCAGCAGCGCCGCGTTCGGCACCTGCGGCTCCAGCCAGTTGGACATGCCACGTGCCTCGTTCTGCTGCGGCGTGGCGTAGTGCCCGTGGATGCGATGCCTGGCCGGATACTGCCCGGTAAAAAAGGCGCAGCGGCTCGGCGAGCACACCGAGGCGTTCACGTAGAACTGCGTGTACACCGTCCCCTGCTTTGCCATCCTGTCCAGGTTCGGCGTGCGGATGATCCGGTTGCCATAGCATCCAAGATCTCCCCAGCCCAGGTCATCGGCCAGGATGAAGAGGATGTTCGGCCTGTCCGCGGCAGCGGCGGAAATCGAGATCAGCAGGAGAAAGGCGAAAATGCAGCGCATGGCTGCCGCAAACGATGCCAGGCACCTCAAACTGTCACCAATGCCCCCAAGATTCCACGATTGACGCGCGTCCTCCTCTCCGCCATTTCCATACTGTGCTCGTCAGTCTCCACCATCTGCTGTTTGTGCTGCTGCCCCTGGCCTTGGCGGCCCGCCACATCATCCGGCCGCGACCGGACACGCTTGCCATGTCACATGGCGTCACCCGCTTCTGCCTCGGGGTCGGAAAATGGGTGCTGCTGGTCGATCCCCTGTGGCATCTGGCAGACATGACCTTCCGTGGCGGGCCCGAAAGCCTCGGCACCAGTGTGGCTTGGATGGGCTTTCTGGGCCTGCTGCTCAGCCTGCATTTCGCTGCCACCGCCGCTGGCGACACACTCGCCGGGCTCGGCGGCATGTTTGGCTTTCCAGTGTCTGACCTGGTGCAGGAGACGCTGTCGCTGCGGCGCTTCACCCAGGGAAAATGGCTGCGCCTGACCGCCCTCCTCCTGGCGGCCACCGTTCTGGCGGCCCTGCTCCTGACAGCCTCGTTCAACGACACCTGGCTGCATCTGAAGGCACTCTTCTCACCTCCGGCGCGGACAGCTTCCAGCGTGCTCCAGCAGGCACGCGTGCGCACAGACTTTCATGTGCTGACGATCGTCGCAGCACTTGCCAGCCTTGTCGCCCTGCCTCACTCACGTGATTTCCTGCGCGAGCCTGCCCCCTGGAAGGCTACCCTCTGCATCCTCATTTTCACCCTTGCTGCGGCAATGCTGTGGACGCATGCCGCCCCTGTGTCATGAAACCGCTGCCTCCACGAATCGACCCGGCAAAGCGTACGCCAGTCCCTCCAAGCCCGGAGCTAACCCCCCGGGCGGCGCAAAATATCGTCCGCGTGTTTGCTCTTCTGCTGGCCGTCCCCCTGCTGTTCGAAGCAGCCTCCTGGTTTACCTCTTCCAGGACCAATCTGGCGGCCGCCACCGTGCGTAGCGGTGTGCAGTGGCTGCTGATGCACGCCCTCAATGAAGGCAACCGCACAGTCTTTCTCGGCCGTGACGGCTGGCTTTTCGACCACCAAGAACTCGACCGGCTGGCCCATGCCAAGCGTGCGGGCAATGACGTGCATTCCGGACTGATCCGCCTCGCGGCTCAGTTGAAAGCACAGGACACCCAGCTGCTGGTCATCACCATTCCAGACCGCGCCACGCTCTACCCTGAAAAAATACGCCCCGGCCGCTATCTGGACGTGATCCGCCTGAAGGACGAGGCTGGCAGCCTGGCCGCCTTGAAAGCCGCAGGAGCCGATGTGCTGGACATGACCGACGGCCTCTGGGATTTCCGTGACAAAAAGCCGGTTTTTTATGCCCATGACAGCCACTGGACCCCTGAGGCCATGAAGGCTGTGGCGCTGGCGGTTCACAAGCATGTGCGCGAAAAATTCCCCCGGCTGAGCAGCGCCGAGACACCTGTCATCAATGCCAGCATTCTCGAACACACCGACCCAGGCGATCTGGCACGCAGGCTCGATCCGCTCCATGCATCCACTTTGCTGGGGGTGGAAAAAGCCGATCTGGTTTCCATCCAAGGCCTCCCGCAGAGCATCAAGTCTCCAGTTGTTCTCCACGGTGGCGACCTCATGAGGGTCTATGATGATGCTCAGCTCAGTTTTGGCGGCGGCAGGTCGCCGGACGCGGGCTTTGCCACACAGTTCGCCACATTGTTAGGACGCCCGCTGGATGTCAGAGGCATGCCACAGCCTGGAGAAAGCTACGATGACAAGAAGCTTGTCATCATTTTGTTGCCGATGGCTGAACTGGTGCCGTAAGTTTGCCCATCCATGCTCAGGCTCCTCCTCCACTTTTTTTTCGGCGGCGTTTTTGTCTATGCCGGGCTTTTGAAGGTGGCGGACCCCATGTCTTTTCTGGATGACATCCGCAGCTTCGACCTTCTCGGAGATCCCTGGGCCGCCTGGCTGGCCATGGGGCTTCCCTGGCTGGAAATTTTCGCCGGACTGTCCGTGATGAGCGGTCTCCTGCGTCCCGGAGGGTTGCTGATTTTGAACGGATCACTGCTCATCTTCCTCGTCGCCATCAGCATCTCCTGGTGGCGCGGCATCGACATCCGCTGCGGCTGCTTCGGCCACGCAGACGCCACCTCCAACTATCGCGACCTCATCCTGCGGGACATCCTGCTGCTCATCAGCGGACTCGTCCTGGTATGGCACGGCAAGCCCAGATCCAAAGCATGAGCACCGGACTCAAATACCACTTTGCCTCGGACAACACCTCCGGCATCTGTCCTGAGGCCTGGCAGGCTCTGGAGGAGGCCAACTCTGGCTACCAGCCCAGCTACGGCGCAGACACCATCACCAGCGAGGCCTGCGAAACCTTCCGCAGCTTCTTTGAAACCGACTGCGACGTCTATTTCGTCTTCAACGGCACCGCGGCCAATTCGCTCTCCCTCGCCACTCTCTGCCAGAGCTACCACAGCATCATCACCGCGCAGGAGGCCCATGTGGAGACGGATGAATGCGGTGCACCGGAGTTCTTCAGCCACGGCTCCAAGATCCTCCTCGCCCGCAGCCCCCTGGGAAAACTCGACCCCTCCGATGTCGAGCGCCTCGCCACCAGTCGCTCCGACGTCCACTTCCCCAAGCCCCGCGCCCTCAGCCTCAGCCAGAGCACCGAGCTTGGCACTGTCTACCGCCCAGGCGAAGTCAAAGGCCTCGGCGCTGTCGCGCGGCAGCACGGCCTCTCCATCCACATGGACGGCGCTCGCTTCTTCAATGCCCTCACCGGCCTGAATTGCGCCCCCGCAGACATCACCTGGCGTGCAGGCGTGGACGTCCTCTGCTGCGGCGGCACCAAGCTCGGCATGGCCGTCACCGAAGCCGTCGTCTTTTTCAACAAGGAGCTCTCCCAGGAGTTCGCCTACCGCTGCAAGCAGGCCGGACAGCTCTGCTCCAAAATGCGCTTCATCTCCGCCCAGTGGCTCCGCATCCTGCGAAACGACACCTGGCGCAAGCACGCTCAAAACGGCAACACCCTAGCACGGCGCCTCGCAGACGCCCTCGGCCACCTCCCCGGTGTGCAGATTCTCTACCCCGTGGATGCCAACGCCGTCTTCGCCAGACTGCCTGAAAAAATGAAGGAAGCACTCAAGGCGCGCGGCTGGGTCTTCTACAGCTTCATCGGCGGCGGTTCCCGCCTCATGTGCTCCTGGCGCACCACCGAAGCAGACGTGGACGCCTTCGTCTCTGACGCCGCATCGGCCGCCTGACCTCGCCTGTTTTACAATCCCTCAGGCTCGTCGCTGTCCGCCTTATTCTCCTGATCCTGCGCCACGGCAGAGCTCCGCTGGAAATGCAGCTGCAGCACACGCCGCAGATCCGCCTTCGTCGTCGTCACCTCATAGTCCTCGATCGTCACCTTCTCTCCCACCTTCGGCAGATGCCCCAGCAGGTGCGTCACATAGCCGCCGATGGTCGTCACCTCATCGCTCTCCAGTTCAATACCCGTCTGGTCCGCCAGCTCATAGAGATTGAATGTCCCTTCGACCGTAAACTCGTTTTCATTGATGCGGCGGAACTCGCTCACCTCGTGGTCAAACTCATCCTGAATGTCGCCCACGATCTCCTCCAGCACATTGTCCAGCGTCACGATGCCCACCGCTCCGCCAAACTCATCCACCGCCAGCGCCACATGCACATGCTTGTCCAGAAAGAAGCGCAGCAGCTTGTCGATCGGCATCATCTCCGGCACCATGTGCAGCGTCCGCATGATCTTGCGCAGGTCCGGCTGCGGCTGCCCGATCAGGCTGAGCAGATCCTTGATGTGAATGATGCCGATCGCGTGATCCAGGTGACCCTCCACCAGCGGGTAGCGCGTGTGCTTGGTGTCGATCGCGATCTTGAGATTGGCCTCAAACGTCTCGTCCGCGTCCAGAGACACCACCTGGTTGCGCGGCGTCATCACATCACGCACGCAGCGGTCATTCAGCGCCAGCGCGTTGAGCAGAATGTCCTTCTCTGTCTCCGTCACCTCCTTGGACTTCTGGCTTTCCGCCACGATGTGCCGCAGCTCTTCTTCAGAATGGGCGATCTCATGCTCGGAGACAGCGCTGATGCCCATCGTCCGCAGCACAAGGTTCGTGCTCGCGCTCAGTATCCAGATCGCCGGCTTGAGCACGACGTAAAACAGATGCAACGGCCGCGCGATCAGCAGCGTCATCGGCAGGGATTTGCGGATCGCCAGCACCTTCGGCGTCTGCTCCCCCAGCACCACATGCAGGTAGGTCACAATCGCATACGCGATGCCGATCGAGGTCCAGCGGATCACCGTCTCGCTGACAATGCCGATTTTAAAAAGCATCGGCTGCACCACGATGGCCACAAACGGCTCGCCAAAAATACCCAGCGCAATGCTCGTCAGCGTGATGCCCAGCTGCCCGGCGGAAAGGTACGCATCCAGGTTGCGCGTCACATTTTGCGCAAACTTCGCCCCGCGCGTCCCCTCATCAATCGCAGCCTGCAGCTGACTGTCCCGGACTTTCACGATCGCAAACTCCGCCGCCACAAAAAAGGCGTTGAGCAGCACGATCAGCAGCACAATCACGGCCTGCCAGAAAAGCTCCGAAGAGGTGAAACTCCACTCGCGCACGAGTTCAGCGGAGGCGTTGGCGAGCAGGAGTGTCATGAGGCGGCGCGGTCAGACGTTCACAGCTTCTCGTAGTTACCATCACATCTCTTTTCGAGGATGGTGAAGCCGGCGGCTTTCGCGTCGGAAACAGAAAGGGGTTTGGTGATCTTCGGTGTGTTGAAGCCCGAAATAAGTTTTTTGACCGGCTGCTTGCACAGCGGGCAGTTTTCCAGCGCAGGCCTGCTGAGAGGCCTACGCAGATCAAAGCCTCTGCGGCACGCAGGGCATCCTTTTTCCGGGTCTTCAGCGATGTAGGAGTAGGTAGGCATCTACAATAAAATATAAACGCTCCGCCTCTCCATGCAGCCGGAGAAAGCCCCGGCTGCAAGTTCGGACATGACTTTTACCAGCTGGACTTCGTCACCCCGGGGATCATTCCCTGGGAGGCGAGTTCGCGGAAGGTCATACGGGACATCTGGAAGCGGCGGATGAACGCACGACGACGGCCGGAAACGCGGCAGCGGTTGATCAGACGGGTCGGACTTGCGTCACGTGGAAGCATGGAGAGGCCGACGTAGTCGCCTTTCTCCTTGAGTTCAGCACGGAGTTTAGCGTACTTTTCGACAGTTTTACGTTTGCGCTTGTCGCGCTCGAGCCAGCATGTTTTTGCCATAGGGGCGCGGAGTCTGCCTCAAAGCCTTCTTTTCGCAAGAGAAAATTTCCACTGGCGCTGCCTCTGTTTCACGCTAAAAACCCCTTACTATGGTCATCTTTTACGGAATGTGTCTCGCTGCCTGCCTCCTTTTCTGCGGAGTTCTCGCTTTCACCTACTTGGTGAAAGGCTGAATCAGGCTGCGTCAGTGTCACTTATAAAGAAACGTCGTCAGCGGGCTGGTGGCTGAGGCCTCCATCGATCCCTCGCTGACTCCGATCTCATAGGCACTGCGTCCTGCCTCGACGCTCATTTTGAATGCTTTAGCCATTCGCACGGGGTCAGACGCCACCGCGATCGCTGTATTCACCAGCACAGCGTCTGCACCCATCTCAAAGGCCTCGGCCGCATGACTTGGCGCTCCGATTCCGGCGTCCACCACCACCGGCACCGTCGCCTGCGTGATGATGATCTCGATCTGCCGCCGCGTCGTAATTCCTTGGTGTGAACCAATCGGCGATCCTAGCGGCATCACCGTCGCCGTGCCCACATCCTGCAGTCTGCGGGCCAAAACGGGGTCCGCATTGATGTAGGGCAGCACAGTAAACCCTTCTTTCACAAGCACTTCAGCTGCTTTCAGCGTCTCGATCGGGTCTGGCAGCAGGTAGCGCGGGTCCGGGTGGATCTCCAGCTTTACCCAGTTTGGCAGCCCTGCGGCCACCGCCAGCCTGGCCAGCCGCACGGCCTCCTCCGCATTCATCGCCCCGCTGGTGTTCGGCAGCAGCAGCACGTTTTTCGGGATGAAGTCGAGGATGTTCGCAAAGGGGTCCCCCTTGCCAGAAAGATCCGCACGCCGCAGCGCCACCGTCACAATCTCCGTCTCCGACGCCACAATCGCATCTCTCATCAGCTCCCCGCTGGCAAACTTCCCCGTGCCCAGCATGAGACGGGAGTTAAACTGACGGTTGGCAATGATGAGAGGTTGATTGGACACAGGAAGTCAGAGATGCACCCAATCCTGCCTCACGCAAGCATCACCCGCTGCAACAGCTCGCCCGTCGGTGTCTGGATGCCGATGTAAAAGTCGCCAAACTCCCCGTACTGCGCCGTCACTTCGTCAAAGCGCATCTCATACACGATGCTCTTGATCTGGAACATGTCGTGCGCAAACAGCGTCACGCCCCACTCATAGCTGTCCAGGCCCGTCGAGCCCGTGATGAGCTGGCGCACCTTGCCAGAGTACTTGCGTCCAGTTTTCGCGTGGCCGCCCATCAGCTCACGACGCTTCGCAAATTCATTCGCATACCAGTTCGCGCCCACGTTGCGGCGCTTGCTCATCGGGTAAAAGCAGAAGACCTGCCAGTCCGGCATGTTTGGGTACAGGCGGTCGTTGAAGTATTTCGTCATGTGGCCCTTCCACTCGCCCAGCCGCTTCTCAAAGGCCTCAGTGCCCGGCGTCAGGTTCTCCGCCTTCTCCAGCTGAACTTTAAACTCTTCCTCGCTCTGCGAGTACTCCGTCCACTCGGTCATCGAGAGGTAGCTGTACGCCGGCGTCAGCACATCCGGCCCCAGCGCCAGGCTGATCTGCTTTTCAAATTTCTGCGAGTCATGCAGGTCCGGCGTCACCAGCATAAAGCCCAGCTCCGACTTTGGAGACACCATCGCAAACGCCAGCAGCTGCGTCCCCGGGTGCTTGCGGATCGCCTCAATCGTGCGCGTGAAATTCTCCCGCCGCTCCTGCCGCTCCTCCGGCGTCAGCGCCGCCCAGTAGCCATGATCGATGGTAAAAAACAAATGCTGCACCACCCAGCCCTCCTGGGCGATGAGCGGCTTCGATTCAGCAGGACCATTGGACGTGGGGAAAGAGGTGGGGATGAGCATGCAGGTTGGGATGGGGTTCCCTCCCCCATACGCCGGAATTCCCCCCGCTCAACGGCCTATCATTGGCTTTTGCTGCGCTTTATCGGTTCTTCCACAGCTTTAGTCATAGCGAATCTCAAACCTTCGAAGCATGGCCACGAATCGGCGGCTGCGGCGCAGAAGGGACGCCAGCCCAGCCAGCCAGAGCGCCAGCCCTAGAATCCAGGGCAGATCAGGGTGCAAAGGAGGAGGCCGCATCATCGTGTGCCTGCCCTCAAGCCAATGAACAGGTGCCACGATGATATCAGCAAGCATCGCAAACCCATCCGAGCTGCGGAATCCCAGGCTAAATCCAATCAAATAGGTCATTGCTGGCGGAATCCAGGAACGCGGCATGAGGCACGCTAAAAGGACCGGAAAAACAGAGCAGTAGCCGCCCCTCAGTAAAACCGTGCTGAGATCGAGCACCCGGCCTCCGATACCGTTTCCCCAGAGCCCAAGAAAAAAGCCAGCGATGCCGGCGGGAACACCTCCGACCACGAGCGCCACAAACTGGCGCTCATGCCAGGCAAGTTCACGCATGGGATTCATGAGAGTGGCATTCTTCACAGCTGTGGCTAGCTTGGCATGACATGAAAAATTCGTCGAGACTGTTTCTGCTGCTGTTCGCCCTGGACGTCTGCTCTGCGCAGGAGGCGTTTGACCGGCTGACCTTTCATGCGTCACCGAAGCCTCTGGCGGCAGAAGCGAAGACGAGCGACTGGCCACGGGTGCTCGGCCCCACGAACGATGCCCATTCACCTGAAACGCATCTGCTCAAGACCTGGGGGCGGGGCGGGCCGGAGAAGGTGTGGGAAGTCCAGATGGGTGAGGCCTATAACTCCCCCGCCATCAGCGGTGACTACTGCGTGATCTTCCATGCTCTGGAAGGCAGGGAAACCATCGAGTGCCTTCACCGTGAAACGGGGAAGCGATTCTGGTCCCAAGATTACCCGATCTCGTACCAGGATCGCTATGGCTTCGGCAATGGCCCGCGTGGCAGCCCGGTGATTGCCAACGGCATTGTGGTGACCTTTGGTGTGACTGCCGAGCTGCACGCGTTTGATTTAAAAACCGGCAAGCCATTGTGGCAGCTTGACCTGCGCAAAGAATACAACGTGCCGCAGGATTTCTTCGGCGCGGGAGGCACGCCGCTGATTCTCGACGGACGCGTGATCGTGAATGTCGGCGGCAAAAAAGCCCCCATCGAAGACAACGAAGGAATGCGTGACCGTAAAGCGAAGCTCGCGGAGGCAGGAGTGAGCGTGGCCGCCTTCGATTTGCAAAGCGGCAAGGTCGTTTGGACCATCGAGGACATCTGGGGCTCTAGCTATGCATCCCCCATTCCCGCCAAGATGCATGGGCAGACGAAGGTGCTGATCTATGCCGGTGGGGAGAGCGACCCGGCCACGGGCGGCCTCATGTGCATTGATCCCTCCTCCGGCAAGCTCCACTCCAAATTTCCCTGGCGCTCCGAGGACTACATCCAGGCCATCGGGACATCCCCCGTCGTCATCCCCGGCCAAAACCGCGCCTTCATCACCACGGCGTATCCGAAGGGCAGGCCACTCGGCGGCGCGATGGTGGAGTATGACGCGGAGTTTCAGGCCAAAGAAGTCTGGCAGTCCAAAAAGCTCGGCGTCCACTGGATGAACCCGGTGTATCACGATGGTCATCTGTATGCGATTGACGGTGAGACGGAGCCCAAGTCGCGCCTCGTCTGCGTGAACGCCGAGACTGGTGCAGAGGTGTGGGAGCAGCACATTGAATGGGAGGACGCTGAGTTTAGCAAGCTGACCGGACGTGCCAATCCCACACGTCTCAGCATCTTGCGTGCGAGTTTGCTGAAAGCCGATGGGGGCTTCCTTTGCCTCGGAGAAACCGGTTCACTGCACTGGCTCGATCTGAGTCCGGCCGGGGCCAAAGTGCTGGCACAAGCGCAGCCGTTTTATGCACTCAACACCTGGAGCCTGCCCGCGCTCAGTCACGGCCTGCTCTATGTGCGCCAGCAGTCGCAGGATCTGCTGCACAAGTCAGGCCCACGGGTCATGGCCCTGGATTTGAGAGGGAAGTAAACCATCCCCATAAATGGACATGAGTCAGCAGCCAGGCACCGCTTGCAGAGAGCTGCCGTGCTGCTGTAGCGAACTCTAACAAAAGAAGTAGAGGCTGGCGCCACCCCTGTTTCAGCAAGCCTTGCTGAAAACATATGAGCACCATGCGCCTGCCGTTTTTCACCACCTTTAAATTCCTGCAAATGAGGCATTTGAAATACGCATGTGAATGCGGATCATTTGCTGCCTGAGCACTCTGCAAACGATACTCGCTCAATCATCGAGACGATCTGTTGCATCGGAGTCCGGTTGTGTGCCAGTCAGCGCATCTTGAGAAATGGCACGTCAAATGCTAGACGACTGGAGTCTCGTTACAAATGTCACTTCAGATTCCAGAGACATCAAATCCCAATGACAATTGTCAGATCAAACCTAATGACATGCCCATGATCTCAAATGCATACATCATCGTAAGATCTGCCGGATCGAGAGCCGTCCTTGGCCTGTCCCTGCTTCTGTTACTGAATTCCTGCAACGAGAGTGCGACGGCGACAGGCAATGAAGTTAGAAAAACATTCCCCGTCACCTCCGCCGTGGTGATGAATGTCCCAAACGGCAAGGAATACGTTGCCAGCATACAAAACTCAAATTTCATCGAGCTGCGCGCCCGGGTGAACGGACGTCTCGAAAAAGTCTCTGTGGACGAAGGCCAGCGGGTCACTGCCGGCCAGCTCCTCTTCACCATCAGCAGTCATGAATACCAGGAGGAGGTCAAGCGGGCCAATGCGAAGCTCAAGAGCGCCCAGGCAGAGGCCAAGATGGCGGAGATCGACCTGCAGAACAATCAGCTGCTGCTGGAAAAAAAGATCATCGCCAGGTCCGAGTGGGAAATGGCCCAGGCCAGGCTGGACTCCGCCATGGCCAAGGTGGACGAGGCGCAGGCCACAGTCGCCGACGCCGAGCGCAGGCTCTCCTACGCCGAAGTCCGCGCCCCCTTTGATGGGATCATCAACCGCATCAAAAACAAAACCGGCAGCCTCGTCTCCGAAGGTGACCTGCTGACATCCATTTCCAATGACGGCGATGTCTACGCCTACTTCAACGTGTCGGAGCGTGAGTATCTGGAGCTGGCCAAACGCAAGGATCTCGGCGTTCAGGGCAGCGTTGCCCTGGAACTGGCCAATGGTGAAATCCACCCGTACAAAGGCCGAATCGAAACCTGGGAAAGCGTCATTTCAAAAAGCACCGGAAACATCGCCTTCCGCGCCAGCTTCCCCAATCCTGACCATCTCCTCAAGCACGGTTCCAGCGGCAAGGTGATCGTTCAGTCTGAGCTGAAAAATGCTCTCGTGATACCTCAGAAATGCACCTTCGAGGTACAGCACAAAACCTGTGTGTACATGCTCAACCCGGACAACAGCATCCAGCTGCGAGCCATCGACACCAAACTGCGCCTTCCCAACCATTATGTGGTCGACTCCGGTCTGAAACCCACAGACCGCATCATCTTCGAAGGCATCCAAGTGGTGAAGGAAGGTGATGTGATAGCACCGGACTTCAAAGCCCTCGCTGACGTGGCCCCGTTCTGATGCAGCACGCTCCGTAGCCAGCGCTCAGGACAGAAATGCCTGAGACCGCTGTCTCTCGTCCGGCAGTTCCGGACTTCAGAAGTCATGCACCCAACCGATGAATAAAAACGCCTGAATGATAAACGAGTTTATCCGCAGACCTGTGCTGTCGATGGTCATATCCATCATCATCACATTTCTAGGCCTGCTGGCACTGTATCAGCTGCCCATCACGCAGTTCCCCAGCATCGCACCGCCCGAGGTCAACGTGACGGTGGAGTACATCGGTGCCAATGCCGAAACACTGACCAAGGCGGCCATTGTCCCCCTGGAGAGGTCGATCAATGGCGTTCCCAGGATGAAATACATGTCCTCACGGGCCGCCAATGATGGCGTCGGTGTCATTTCAGTCATCTTTGAGGCGGGCACAGACCCGGATGTCGCGGCGGTGAATGTTCAAAACCGCGTCGCCACTGTGATGGGCGAGCTGCCTGAGGAAATCATCAAGGCCGGGGTCAGGATCGCCAAGGAAGAAAAGGCCATGCTGATGTATCTCGACATCACCAGCACGAATCCCGACATCGACGAAATGTTTCTCTACAACTTTGCCGACATCAACATCCTCACCGAGTTGAAGCGGATCAAGGGAGTCGGCTTTGTGGACATCCTGGGAGCCAGGGAATACGCCATGCGCATCTGGCTGAAGCCGGACAACATGCTCGCCTACAACATCTCGGCAGACGACATCCTGGCCGCCCTGAAGGAGCACAATGTTGAAGCCGCCCCGGGAAAGGTGGGCGAAAGCTCGGACAAAACAGAACCTCATCTCCAGTATGTCATCCGCTACTCCGGCAAATTCCGGTCCAAGGAGGATTACGAAAAAATCCCCATCCGCTCCAATGAAGAAGGCCAGATCCTGCGGATTAAGGACATCGCCGAAGTCGAGTTCAGCACCAATTATTTTGACGTCGAGGCAAAACTCAATGGCAGGCCCACGGCTGCCATTCTGCTGAAGCAGCTCCCCGGCTCCAACGCCAACGAAGTCATCGCCAACATCAAGCAGCGCATGGCCGAGATCAAGGAAGCCACCTTCCTCCAGGGCATGAACTATGAGATCAGCTACGATGTGTCGCGGTTCCTTGACGCCTCCCTGCACGAGGTGGTGCGGACTCTGGCAGAAGCCTTCCTGCTCGTTTCACTTGTGACGTTTGTCTTCCTCCAGGACTGGCGCTCCACCTTGATCCCCGTCATTGCCGTGCCCGTGTCGCTGGTCGGCACTTTCTTCTTCATGCAGTTGCTGGGCTTCTCCCTCAATCTCATCACCCTGCTGGCTCTCGTTCTGGCGATCGGCATTGTGGTGGACGGGGCCATTGTGGTGGTCGAGGCCGTGCATGCGAAAATGGAAAGCACCGGGGCGGGCCCGCGCCAGGCCACCGAGGAGGCCATGGGAGAAATCGGCGGCGCCATCATCGCCATCACTCTGGTGATGGCCGCAGTCTTTGTCCCGGCATCCTTCATGTCCGGCCCTGCGGGCATTTTCTACCAGCAGTTTGCGCTGACGATGGCCATTGCGATCGTGCTCTCAGGCTGCGTTGCGCTCACGCTGACGCCCGCATTGTGCGCCTTGATGCTGAAAAACATGCATCATGCGCCCAAAAGCAACAGCCTGCTGAACCGGTTCTTCAGCCTCTTCAATCGTAGCTACGACAAAGTCTCGGGGACTTACAACCGCTGGATTTCGGCGCTGGCAGGCAGGCGTGTCCTCAGCTGGGGCACCCTCCTCGGCTTCTGTGCCGTCATGGTATTCATGGGAGGCAGACTCCCCTCCGGTTTCATTCCCAACGAGGATCAGGGAGCGTTTTATGTCGGGGTCACCACCCCGGCGGGTTCCACCCTGGAACGAACCAAGGCGGTGGTGGATGAAATCCAGCACTGCTGCGAGGGCATTTCCGCCATCTCCTCAGTGTCCACGCTCGCAGGCGTCAACATCATCACCGACGCCAGCGGCTCGACCTACGGCTCCTGCCTCATCAATCTCACCGGCTGGCATGAGCGCACCGAGTCCGTCAGGGCCGTGATGGACGAGCTTCTCCGCCGGACACGGCACATCAATGACGCCGAGATCGAGCTCTTCTCACCACCCGCAGTGCCAGGCTACGGCAACGCCAGCGGCTTTGAACTCCGCCTCCTGGACAGAACGGGAAGCGGCGATTTTAAAAAGATGGAGGGCGTCGCCGCCAAGTTCATTGACGACCTGCAGGCACGGCCGGAAATCGCCAATGCCTTCACCAGCTTTGACGCCAGCTTTCCCCAGTATCTCCTGCATGTGGACAGCGACATGGCAGCGCAAAAAGGCGTGACCACAAACAACGTGATGAGCACACTGCAGACGATGCTGGGCGGCAAATACGCCACCAACTTCATCCGCTTCGGCCAGCTCTACAAGGTCATGGTGCAGGTGCTGCCGGAGTACCGTGCGCGCCCTGAGGACATTCTGAAGCTCCATGTCAAAAACGACCACGGGGAGATGGTTCAGGTCAGCACGTTTGTGGAGCTGGAAAAAGTGTATGGCGTGGACCAGGTCACCCGTTACAACATGTTCACCTCCGCGGAAATCAACGGCGAGCCAGGCGCCGGGTTCAGCAGCGGCGCTGCCATCAAAGCCATTCAGGAGACAGCCAAGGAAAAACTGCCCAAAGGCTATGGCATCGACTGGGCTGGCATCACCCGGGATCAGATCCTCGCAGGAAATCAGGCGGTGATTATTTTCATCATCTGCCTGGCCTTTGTGTATCTGCTGCTCTCCGCTCAGTACGAGAGCTTTCTGCTGCCCATGCCCGTCATTCTTTCACTCCCCACCGGGCTTCTTGGGGCCTTTGTTTTTCTGCTTTGGATGGGGCTTGAAAACAACATCTACGCCCAGGTGTCCATGATCATGCTGATCGGCCTCCTGGGGAAAAACGCCATTCTCGTGGTCGAATTCGCCATCCAGCGGCAGCGCGAGGGATTCACCCCTCTCCAGGCGGCGGTGGAAAGCGCGACCTCCCGACTGCGCCCCATTCTGATGACATCTCTGGCCTTCGTGGCCGGCCTGAGCCCGCTCATGGCGGCATCAGGGGTAGGCGCGGCTGGCAACAGAACCATCGGTGCCTCGGCGGTAGGAGGCATGATCTTCGGCACTGTTTTTGGCATGCTCGTGATCCCCGGGCTCTACGTCATTTTTGCCTCCTTCACTTCAACCACCAAACCATCCAAGGAACCGGAACATGCGTGAGACTTTGCATCTGAGCTGGCCATTCCTAAGCACGTGCGTTTCATTCATGACGCTGATGTTCACCAGCTGTGAAGACCTGCGCCGTTTTGGAAAAAAAACAAACCAGCCCCCCGCCACAGCGCAGGCACCGGAAAAATCTGCCTCCTTCACAGGCGTCAGCCAGTGGAAGAAACACTTCACAGATCCACGCCTTCAGGCCCTCACCGATCAGGCCCTGGAAAACAACCGCGACCTCAAAATCGCGCTTCAGCGCATCGAGATGGCGAAGGCGCAGATCACCGCCTCACGCAGCATGCTTGCCCCCAAAATCTCGGCGGTTGCAGGCGCCGGACTTCAGCGCTTCGGCCTCTACACGATGGATGGCGCCGGCAACAGCACCACCCCCATCTATGATGGCCGGATCGTCCCGCGGGATCTGCAAGACTACAGTATTGGCCTGCAGTCGAGCTGGGAGATAGACATCTGGGGGAAGCTGCGCAGCAAAAAGGCTTCCGCCACCGCACGCCTGCTCGCCAGTGTTGAAGGCAGAAACCTGGTGCAGACACAGCTGATCGCCGAGCTCGCCACGGCCTACTATGAGCTGCTGGCGCTGGACGCCGAAATCATCAACATTGACGAAACCATCAAAATCCAGCGCGATGCTCTGGAGACCGTGCAGACGCAGAAACAGGCGGGAGCTGCCAATGAGCTGGCCGTGCAGCAGTTCGAAGCGCTGCTGTACAATCTGCAAAGCATGCGGCTGGACACACAGCAGCAGATCGTGGAACAGGAGGGCATCATATGCAGCCTTCTGGGAGATCCAAAGCGGCCCATCGCACGCCACCGCATGGCCTTGATGGACTCCAAACTGCCGCAGCTGTCCTCCAGCGTGCCAGCCGACATGCTTAAAAACCGGCCCGACATCCGCCGTGCGGAATTCGAACTGGCGGCGACAAAGGCCGATGTGAAGGCCGCCAAGGCTGCCTTCCTGCCTTCGGTGTCCATCAATGGCATGCTGGGACTACAGGCGTTTCAAAGCAACCTCCTGCTCAACGTCCATTCCGCAGGCTACTCGGCACTCGGGGGCCTGGTCGCCCCATTGATCAACCGCAAGGCGATTCAGGCCGAGTTTGACCATGCCAGCGCCTCCCAGCTGGAGGCTCTCAACACCTATCAGCAGTCCATCGTAAACGGCTATGTGGAGGTCCACAATCAGCTGGCCTTCATCCGTATCCTGAAAAATCTCCAGGCCCTGAAGGCCAAGGAGGTCCATCTGCTGATCGAGTCTGTCAGCACGGCGGCAGATTTGTTCCGCACCCGCAGGGCCACTTACATCGAAGTGCTCAATGCCCAGCAAAATGCACTCAAGGCACGGCTGCAGCTCATCGGCGTGACCAAACGGCAGTTTCAGGTGCAGGCCAACCTGTATCGGGCGCTCGGAGGCGGCTGACCGGGATGGCCGCCAATTTCGTGCTTGGCGGGGGGCGGGCGTTTTGATAGCCTCGTCCCTACATCCCGAATAATGAACACTGCACTTGTCATCCGCATCTGTGTCATCACGATTGTACTGGTGGTCATCGCCCTGGCCTGGAGCTACTTGAAAGATGCGAGCGACGGCATGAAGCTTGTGTTTGTCATCCTCGTCGGCCTCGCAGGCGGGCTGCTCTCCGTCAAGTATGTCATCCCCTGGCTTGGCGACGTCATGGGAGAGGCCGTGTTTTCCTCAGGCGAAAAAGTGGAGCAGGACCACATGACCAAGGCCGCTGCCCGCATCGCCCAGGGTGACTATGAGGGAGCCATCGGTCATTATGAAAAAATGCTCGAAGAAAAGCCGGATGACCCCTTCCCTGTCGCCGAAATCGCCAAGATACACGCCGAGCGTCTGCACGACCCTCAGGCCGCCCTGAAAGTCCTGGAGGCACATCTGCAAAGCAAGGACTGGCCGGTGGATGATGCGGCCTTCATCATGTTCCGCATTGCCGATGTCCATCTGACTCAGCGGCATGATTTTGAAGCCGCCCGCGACATGCTGGAGCAGGTCATTGGCAACTTCCCAAACACACGACACAGTGCGAATGCACATCATCGCATCAGCGAACTCGAACAGATGCAGTTCAAGCTGCTCATGGAGCAGAGAAACAAGGCGGCCACCTCCGGTGCGGATCAGGCGTGACCCCCCAACCAGATGTCCGTGAAGATCCAGCTCTGGACACGGGCAAACCCTTTGATGGCCCTCGCGCTCGCCGCCGTGGCAGGCATCCTCGGCGCTGAATCGGGCTGGCTCCCTGCGCAGGCTCCCTGGTTTTTGCCCTCCATCTTGCTGCTGCTCGGCGCAGCTCTCGTCAGCGGTCGCGCCTGGCTGCTTGTTCCGGCAACGTCCCTCGTCTTTGCTTTTGTCCATGCGGTGCGCATTGAGGAAACTTTCCGCCACCCGCTGCGCCTTGCCCTGCAGCAGGCTGACAAGCCGGTGCCCGCCGTGGTCCGCGGGAGCCTGCTGCCGGAGTTTGACACCTCGGCAGATGAGCGCACCCACGCTCTCTGCATCACTGAAAAGATCGAAATCCCACAGGCAGGAATGGTGACCGGTCAGGCCGCAACACTGCTGGTGCGGCTGCCCAAAGACCTGTCGTTTCCAGGCGCTGGAGTTTATGAGCTGCACGGCAGCATCTACCTTCCGCGCACCGCTGCCAACCCCGGCACCTTCGACGCACAGCAGTACGCCCTTCGCATGGGCCGGGTGGCCCGTTTCGACGTTTCCCGCATGCAACGCCTTGGCGGCGGTGGCGCCGCCAGATGGTGCGCTTTCTTGGAGCAGGCGGAAAAATGCAGAAACTGGATCAGCACACAGCTCACCAAAGATCTCGAAGAAGATCCCCAGACAGTCGCGGTCCTGCGCGCCATGGCTCTGGGAGTCTCCGCCGAGGCGGACGATGAGATCGAAGATGCTTTTCGCAACAGCGGCACGCTTCATGTTTTTGCCGTAAGCGGCATGCATGTTGGGCTTCTGGGGCTCATCGCGCTGATGCTGCTTCGCCAGGTCGGCACACCACGGGCGCTGTCGCTCTGGCTTGTGATTTTCATCGTGTTTGCCTACGCGTTTGTCACCGGCTGGCGTCCCTCGGCGGCACGGGCGGCTTTCATGGTGGCCATTTACATGAGCGCAGTGCTGGTGGACCGTGAGTCATCCCTGCAAAACAGTCTGGGAGCCGCAGCCCTCCTGCTGCTGGCCACCGACTCTCATCAGCTTTTCATGCCGGGTTTTCAGCTATCTTTCGGCGTGTTGTGGCTCAGCAGCCTGGGCTCTGCCCCCCTTCTGAAAATACTTCAGCCGTTCACCCGGCTCGATCCATTTCTCCCCCCTCAGCTCGCCAGCTGGTCCCAGCGCAGCTGGAGCAGATGCAGGCTCTGGCTTGCCACCACATTGAGCGTGTCCTTTGCCGCATGGATCGGCAGCCTGCCGTTCATCCTCGGGCATTTTCAATCTGTCACGCCTGTCGCCGTGCTCGCCAACTGCGTGCTCGTGCCGCTCTCATCCATGTGCCTGGGTTCCACCTGCATCAGCCTCTGCGCCGCAGCTTTGCATCTGACCGGCGCCCAGGTCATCTTGAACAACGTCAGCTGGATGCTCGCGAAAGCGATGATCGCCAGCGCCCTATGGTTCGCCGGCCTGCCTGGCGCAAATTTTCATCTCCAGCCAGGCAGCGCAGCCACCCGCGCCCCTGCCGTCTGGCACATGCTGGAGCTGCCCCAGGGCGGCGCAGCCAATCACCTGCGCATCGGCAGCGCCCACTGGTTGTTTGACACCGGCAGTGAGACCAGCTTTCGCAGAGTGTTGCAGCCCTACCTGCATGCCAGTGGTGTGAATGCACTCGCCGGCGTCTTCCTGAGCCATAACGACGCCGACCACATCGGTGCGGCCGCGCAGATCGGCACGGCTTTTGATGCGCCGTTGCTGTATTGCAGCGCCCAGGAGCCCGGAAAGCATGACTCCTCACGCTCCGCAATGCGTCACCTGCTGGAGCGCCCCCTGCCACCACCCCTGCGAAAGCTGCATGTCGATGAAACAGTCACCTTGTCAGATGCCCGCGGCTTCAAAGTAGACGCACGTGTTCTTTACCCGACATTCCAGGTGCAGAATGATCGTGCCGACGATCGCACCATGGTCCTGATGGTACATCTTGGCCCCTGGCGCGTGCTATGGCTGAGCGACACCGGCTGGCACGCCGAAAAAGCCCTCTGCTCCAGCCCGCAGGACCTGCATTGCGATGTGCTGATACGCAGCCAGCATGAAGCGGACCTCTCCACCAGCGCCGAATTCCTGCTCAGGGCACGGCCTCAGGTCATCCTCTGCGGCAGTGATTCACGCGCCGTCGAAACAGCTCTTCCAGACTCACTCATTCAACGCGCCAGGCAGCTGGACACTCCTCTGCTCGACACCTGGAGCGCCGGCTGCATCAGCCTGCAGTTTGACCAGAACGAGCTGCACATCCAGACCACCCGCAGCAGACGGAGCCTGGTGCTGAAACCTCGATGACAGGCGGCCTTGCTGCCAGGCTACGGCGTCGCATCAGGCCTGGCTCCCAGCCTGGCAATGATGTCACCCATCTTGTTGTTGCGGATGACCTCGAGCTTCACCTCGCTGCCAGGCGGTTGTGTGCGGATGATCTGCAGCAGGTCTGCCGGAGAGCGGAAGGCCATGCCCTGAAACTTGGTGACCACATCTCCCTGCCTCAACCCCGCCTCCGCCGCAGGAGAATTGGCACCGATGTCCGTCACCAGCGCCCCGCGACGCGAGGTGCCCCACACCGGATCAATCTCCACCGGCTCGCTGCTGACTTCGAGCCCCAGGTAGCCTTTGCCCGTCGCACTGCTCACACCGGCGGTTTGCTTCTCGCTTTCCTTTAGCTTGGCCTGGATGTCGTCCACCACGGTTTTGGCCTGATTGGAGGGCACAGCCAGTCCCACCCCCTGCCAGGCGCTCACAGTCTCGTCTCCCCGGTAAATGGCGACGTTGATGCCAATGATCTCCCCGCGGATGTTCACCAGCGGACCGCCAGAGTTGCCCGGATTGATCACCGTGTCCGTTTGCAGGTAGTCGTACTGGCTGTCGCTGAGATGGCGGTCTCTCGCACTGATGATGCCCTGGGTCACCGTGCCGCTGAGGCCGAAGGGATTGCCCACAGCAAGCACGATCTGCCCCACCCGGGCGTCATCGGAATTGGCAAAGCTCAGCGCAGGAAAATCCACCCGCGGACTGTCGATTTTCAGCAGGGCAATATCCCGTTCTTTGTTGTACCCGAGAATCAGCGTCAGATATTTTTTATTGTCGTTGGTGGTGATCTGGATGTCCGCCGCCTGCACCCCTTCGATGACGTGGTAGTTCGTGACCACGTGCCCCTCCTTGCTGACGATCACCCCAGAACCGAGACCCGGCACGATCTGCTCACGCTGGCCGATCAATCCATAGAGCGGATGCCAGCTCATCGGCCCCGGCCGCACCGTCTTGGTCGTGACACTGACCACCGAGGGGAGCACGACTGCGGAAATCTTGGCAAACTCATCGTTCAGACGGCTCAGCAATGGCAGCTCATCTGGCGCTATTTTCGGCTTTTTCGGCATGGTCAGCGCTGCCGGGCCTGGCTTTTCCCCCTTCAGCAAATTGATCACCCCATAGCCCCCCTCCCGGCCATGCCGCCACCACGCAAATATCAGCGCGGCCAGCACGAACACAGAGAAGGCAAAAAGCAGACGACGGAGGTTTTCCATGGGGTACCAATGCGCCAACGGCTGCGAACTTCAAAGATCAAAGTTGAATCCCCCGGCCCCTCCCCGCTGGCATCATGCCGCCCGTTTCGGTCACAAAAATCACCAGTCCTCTGGCAGAAAGCCGGGAAGGGCCCGGCAGAGGGAAGAAAGGAGCTTGAGTACCGGCCGATGATCCCCAATAACAGCAACATTTGCCACATTGAATCAAATGCCAGCTCCCCCCTTGGCCTCAGCAAGGCCCCTGTAAGAAACTTGCCCCCCCACTCTTCACAGCGCGGCTTCCCGTTTGCTTCGCGGCGGCAATCCGGCATTTTAACCACCCGCCATGTCTTCCCCCCTGCTCCGCTACTGCACCGACCTCTACAATTACCAACGCCGCGAAACACGCCCTGTTTTGGTTGGAAACGTCCAGATCGGTGGCGGTGCCCCCGTGGTGGTTCAGAGCATGCTCACCAGTGACACACGCGACGCCGCCGCCTGTGTAAAGGAAGCTCTCGGACTGGCCGAAGCCGGCTGCCAGATCGTCCGCGTCACCGCCCAGACCCGCGTCATCGCCGAAAACTTGCAGCACATCCGCGACGGCATCCGTGCCGCAGGCTGCGATGTCCCCCTCGTAGCCGACATCCACTTCAAGCCAGACGCCGCCATGGAGGCCGTCAAATGGGTCGAAAAAGTCCGCGTCAATCCCGGCAACTACGCCGACAAAAAGAAGTTCGCCGTCAAGGAATACACCGACGACGAATACGCCGCCGAAGTCGCCTACATGGAGGAGCAGTTCGTCCCCCTCGTCAAGGAGTGCATCCGCCTTGGCCGCGCCATGCGCATCGGCACCAATCACGGCTCCCTCAGCGACCGCATCATGAACCGCCATGGGGACACCCCGCTTGGCATGGTGGAGAGTGCGCTGGAGTTTGCCCGTATCGCACGCGCCCAGGGTTACCACAATTTCCTCTTCTCGATGAAGGCCAGCAATCCGAAGGTCATGATCGAGGCCTACCGCCTGCTCGTTGCCCACCTCAACCAGCTCGGCAGCGACTGGAACTACCCCATCCACCTCGGCGTCACCGAGGCTGGCGATGGCGAAGACGGCCGCATCAAAAGCGCCATCGGTATCGGCTCCCTCCTCGCAGACGGCATCGGCGACACCGTGCGTGTCTCGCTGACAGAAGACGCCATCTTTGAGATCCCCGTCGCCCAGCAGCTCGTCAAACCCTACAACGAAGGCCTGCCTGCCAAAAACGAGCGCATCGAAAACGCCCCGCCCGTCAGCTACGATCCCTTCGACTACCAGCGCCGCGCCTCCCACACCGTCACCATCAATGGCGTCAAAGCCGGTGGCGGAGAAACCGTCCCCGTCTTCACCACCCGTCAGAAATGGGACGCCGTGGCCCACAAGATCGACAAGCTCGGCGACTACAAGCCCGAGGTCGTCGTCGAAGACAGCGGTGTCATCGAAATCGACCCGCGTGACGACTCCGCAGTCACCGATATCAACGCCAGCGCTGAGCCTCGCCTCGTGGCTGTGAAAAACGGCCTCAGCATCCCCGTCATTTCCGCCTACCGCCTGCTCGCCGCCAGGCTGCAGCCCCGCCACCCCATCCTGCTCAAAGACACCTTCCTGCCATCCGGCAGCGATGACTTCACTCAAAACCTCCTCGTGGCCGCCACCAACATCGGCTCCTTGCTGTGCGATGGCATCGGCGACGCCGTGATCGTCAGTGGCGAGCCCGCCCCCGGCCAGTCCCTCCGCATCAGCTACAACATCCTCCAGGCTGCCGGCGTCCGCATCTTCAAGACCGACTACGTCGCCTGCCCCAGCTGTGGTCGCACCCTCTTCAATCTCCAGACCACCACGCAGAAAATCCGCGCTGCCACCGGCCACCTCAAAGGCGTCCGGATCGCCGTCATGGGCTGCATCGTCAACGGCCCCGGAGAAATGGCCGACGCCGATTTCGGCTACGTCGGCGGGGCTCCCGACAAGATCAACCTCTACGTCGGCAAGACCGCCGTGAAGTTCAACATCCCCGAAGAAGAGGCTGTCGAACGCCTCATCGATCTCATCAAGGAGCACAACCGCTGGTTCGACGCACCACCCGCCATTGCCTGACGGCCTCCGCGTTTGCATCAAACGCAAAGTCATCCAGCGGCACTTCGTCCAGCGCACAGATCATGCATTCAGACACCTCCGAGGCCTGCATCACCACGTTGTCAAAATTCGGCACCCGCGCGTAAAAGCACAGATCCAGCGTCGGCCAGGTAAAGCCCTGAAATGGATACCGGTTGTTCAGCGCGCAGTAGTACGTGAAGGCGCTGGCAGGCAGATCAATTCCCACTTCCTCCAGCGTTTCACGCGCCACGGCCATCTCACCAGTTTCCCCAGGTTCAATGACGCCACCCGGCAGCCCCAGCAGGCCAAGGCCGGGCTCATGCGCCCGGCGGATCACCAGCACCCGGTCCTCTGCATCGAGCAGCAGCGCCACGGCAGCCGGAATCGGCGTGATGAAATGACGGAAGCCACACGCAGAGCAGACAAACTCGCGGTCACTTCTCGTGACCCATCCGTCGCTGCCGCAGTCGCTGCAAAATTTGAAGGGAGACTCAGCCATGGGGCTTCCCCTGCCGCCGATGTGCGCCCCATGCCAGCAGAAACACCAGCACGCAGGCAGCTTTCATCATGAACAGCCACAAAGGCTCCCACCAGGCACCGGTCTGCACTTCGATCAGATCAGAGACGCCAAAACATGCAAAAGCCAGGGGCAGCAGCCAGCGCCAGGGACGCTTCATTCGCAGCCGCACCGCAAGAACCAGCGCTATGATGAACCACAGCCCGGCCTCGGCGTAGTTGAACACTGCATGCAGCGTCAGCGTTGCTTCTTCATTCATGGCTCATGTTTCCCTGCACTCATCTCCCAGGCAAGGTCCATGCACGCGATAATTCTTCAGAACGACTCTTGGCTTGGCGGACATCCTTTGGCAGTATTCACGTTTATTCATCACCATGAGCACCACCCTCCTCCAGTCCTGGCTGCGTCTTCCCAACGGGGAGCGCCATGAACTGAACGGCACCTGCTCCATTGGCCGCTCTCCGGACAATTCGCTGCCACTGGCAGACAGTGAGGTCTCTCGCCGCCATGCCATCATCCAGGCCCAGGGAGAGCGCGAGTTCTGGCTGGTCGATCTCGGCAGCGCGAACGGCACCTACGTCAATGGCCGCCGCATCTCCCAGTCCGTGCGCCTGCACAACGGAGACCTCGTCCGCATCGCCAGCAACGAGCTGGAATTCGCCACAGAAATCCTCAGCGCGATGCATCCCGCCGGCCAGCAGGTCATGGCCTCCACCATGATCCACATCCGCCAGGCACAGTGCTGGCTCATGGTCGCCGACATCATCGGCTCCACACAGCTCTCACAGACCCTCCAGGGGGCTCAGTTCCCGCGCATGACTGGCAGCTGGTTCAAAAACTGCCGCCAGATCATCGACGAATGCGGCGGCCACATGTCCAAATATCTCGGCGACGGCTTTTTCTGCTACTGGGACGACACTGCGGACAGCGCCATCCAGGTACGCCAGGCGGTGGCACGGCTGTATGAAGCACAGCTCGCCGCCAATCCGCCTTTCCGCGTCGTCCTTCACTTCGGTCCCGCCATGCTCGGCACCGTGCCGACCATGAGCGAGCTCAACCTCCACGGCCCCGAGGTCAACTTCGTCTTCCGCGTCGAAAAAGTGGCCGCCGTGCAAAAGCAAAACATCCTGTTTACCGAGGCTGCAGTCCAACGCATGGCGGCGGAGCAGGAAGTGCGGCTCGTCTGCGAATGCACGGTGGAAGGCTTCTCAAAGAAGTTCCCGTTCTACACCCCGAGCCACTGAGGCGCGCACCGCTCAATCCACCGCACTCGCCACTCCATCCGCCTCCTTCGGCTCAGAAGGCAGCATAAACGCCACCGCTGCCGACGGAATGAACAGGAACCCCGCATACAGCAGCGCCGCCCTGAAATCCCCCACCTTCACAAAGATCCCAAAAAACACCGTCCCACCCGCAGCCACAATGCGCCCGATGTTATAGCAGAAGCCCGAGCCCGTCGTCCGCAGCAGCACCGGAAACACCGGCGGCAGGCACATCGTGAAAAGCCCAAACACACCCTGGCAGGCGCCGATGATCGCAAACTGCCACTTCGTCGCCTCCCAGCTCCACACCTGCGAAAACGACACATACATGATCGCAAAATACGCCAGCATCATCCCCACGATCGTGTTCCGGTAGCCAAACACCTTTGCCAGCCCGCCGTTGATGAAATTCCCGATCAGCGAGCCAAACATGATCCACATCAGCGCCGTCACCACCGCAGCATCCTTCCCCGCTTTGTCCAGCGGCACGATCTCCGCCAGGCTCAGCACGTGCTTCTGCTGCCAGAAAAGAAAGGTCCAGTGCGCCGTCAGAGACACCGAGCAGATCAGCATCACCCGCCACGTCACGCCCCGCACCGCCGGGCTGAAAAGATCTCCCAGTTTCGGCACCGGCTGCCCTTCACGCGCCTGCACCCACTCCTCCGTCTCAGGCACCGCCTTGCGGATCCACAGCGTGATCAGCGCCGGCAGGATCCCGATCAGGAAAATGTAGCGCGGCTCCTTCCCCGCCAGCAGGTAACCGGCAAAGCACGCCAGCAGCACGCCGCAGTTCACCGCGCTTTGCAGCGTCGCCGCGATCCACGGCCGCCACTTCTTTGGCCACGTCTCAGACAGCAGGGACGCGCCCACCGCCCACTCCCCGCCGATCCCCAGCGCCGCCAGGAAACGGAAGATCATGAGGTGCCACCACGTCTGCGCAAAATACGACAGCCCAGTGAAGCACGCATACGTCAGGATCGTCAGCGTCAGCGCACGGCTGCGCCCCAGCACATCGCCGATGCGGCCAAAGAAGGCACCACCGACAGCCCAGCCCGCCAGAAACGCAGCCTGAATGATGGACCCATGCGTCCCCACCGAGGGATCGCTCTCCGGCACCATCATGAGCTGCGCCACAAACGCCGTCGCGACGAGCGTGTAGAGATGCATGTCGAGCCCGTCAAACATCCAGCCCAGCCATGCGGCCAGCCCGGAACGGCGTTGCTCAGGCGAAAGATCCCTAAGGCGGGTGATTTCAGTGGAGGCTGGTTGGCTCATGCGGGCGCGAGTCTTTCGCAGACCGCCCCCAATGGCAAGCTCTTTACCTCCCCAGGCCAAGGTTCCATTCCACCCGCCCTGACCCACGCATCGCGTAGCGATGCCTGCACTGCCACCCGCCGCCCCCACATCATCTCCCATCTCGGAACAAACCTGCAATTTCCCCCCTGCCAATCCGTTCGCATGCGCTCATGCCCTCACATCTTCCTCCCCGTCTTCTGCTGCTGCTCGGTCTTGGCATGCTCATCTCGCCGGCTCTCTCTCAAGAAGCCCCTTTGAAACGCCCGCCTCCGCCTGTGCTGAAAAAAGGTGAGAAGCAGCTCTTTGTGGACAGCGTCATGATCCGCAGCAAGCAAGGCGTCACGCGAGTCGTCCATCCGGCCAGAAAGCTGGAGCATCCCGTCCTCACCGCAGAAATGCCCTGGGAGGTGCGGACCAAAGACGGCATTCTCGACAAGCGCGTAAACATCTACGGCACCGTCCTGCGCGATGAAAAAACCGGCTCTTTCCGCATGTGGTATGCAGACCCCGGCAGCGTCCTCTACGCCACTTCCGCCGATGGCATCCACTGGGAAAAGCCAGTTCTGAAGGTCGCTGGCGCCACCAATGAAACAGACCTGCGCCTCCACAGCCCCAGCATCATCGAGGACAAATTCGAAACAGATCCCAGGAAACGATACAAAGCCGTGGGCAATGCAGGCCGCGGCGTGGACGACGCAAAGCTGCAGCGGCTCAAAGACAAGTTTGAGCTCGTGGACTGGTATCGCGACAAAGATCATCGGCTCTATTACTCCGCCTACTCGGCCGATGGCTGGCATTGGACCGTCGAGCCCGAGCCCATCCTCCTCGGCTGCGACACCATCACCCTCTCCCAGGATCCGCAGACCGGCGAATACCTCGCCTTTCACAAACGCCAGGGAGATCCCCGCGTCATCGGCATTCGCCACGTGTTCCTTTCCGTCAGCAAAGACATGCAGCACTGGTCAGAGCCACATCCCGTCGTCGTCGCCGACGAGGTGGACAACAAAGCAGCCCGAAAGCTCAAGGGCGGCACCTACTCAGAATACTACAATCTCTCCGCTTTTCCTTATGCAGGTCAGTGGCTGGGTTTTGTGACCCATTTCCGGCGGGTCGAGCCACCCTCAGCCTTGTTTGGCAATGACGAGGTCGATGGCCGCAAGCGCTCCGCCACCGGCATCATTGATGTCAAGCTCATCACCAGCCGTGATGGCCGCCACTGGGACCGCTGCTCAGACCGTACTCCCGTGATTCCGCTGGGCCCGCATGCCTACGATGCCGGCAGCATCTTCGGCCTCTGCAACGCCCCCGTTTTTGTCGGCGACGAAATGTGGATGTACTACACCGCATCCACCACCCCGCATGGCGGCCTGGCCCCCGAAAAGCAGCAGTCCATCGCCCTCGCCATCTGGCGCACAGATGGCCTTGCCTCACTGCAGGCTGGAGAAAAAAACGGCACCATCGAAACCCATGACTTCACCCCCCAGGGCACGCAGCTTTTCGTCAACGCAGACCTCACCAAAGGACAGCTCAGCGTCGAGGTGTTGGACGCCACAGGGCAGACAATCAAAGGCTACGAAAAAGAAGCCTGCGTGCTCAAAGCTCAGGACGGCGTCAAGCTCCCCGTTCAGTGGGGAAACACCACCACACTTCCATCAGGCATCCCCATCCGTTTGCGGTTCCACCTCCAGAACGGAGATTTGTTTAGCTATGTGATCGAGTAGCTCAGGGGGGAGCCCCCGCCCCGCGCATCTCCATCTGAAAATCCGGTCTAACCATTGCCAACAATCGCAAACAACCGCCAGCCACCGCAGACTCACTTCCCTTTCGCCAGCTTGTTATACTTCTCCACCAGCTCGTTGAACTCCCGCGTCCGCGCATTCAGCTTGGAGATGGCGTCATTCCGCTCATCCACCAGCTGTTTCAGGAGCTCGTTCTGCTTCTCCATCGCAGTGTTCTGGGAGGTCACCATGCTGTTGTGGCTCTTGATCGCCTCCGCCCCTTTGCCAAAAGCGATCTGCGTGGCCTCAAGCCCGTGCTGCAGCTGCATCAGCTCCCGCATGTAAATGGCGATGGTGATGCCGCGCGCCACGGAGTCGGCGGAAAGGTCTTTGTACTCACGTGACACCTCCACCAGCCGGGCCTCCACCTCAGCCCGCAGTTCCGTCAGGCGGGCGATTTCCTTCTCATACTCACGCACCTTGCGCAAAGCCTCCACCTTGGCGGCGTTCTCCGCTTCAAGCTGTTTGACGAGGTCCAGAATATGGCCGCGCAGGCGCGTCTCTCTCTGCCACTGCACGATGCAGACGACACAGAGTCCCAGCGAGATGACGACCAGCAGCGTGGTGAGCAGACGCTTCATGGGTCAGAGTGCAGGCTTGGCCGAATTGGCAGGTTTCACATTGAAGGCCACTTTGGTGAAGCCGATCCGCTTGGCGGCATCCAGCACTTTCACCAGATCGGCATACCGCGTGTTCACATCCGCGCTGATGTAAACGGGCGTGGCGGGGTCCTTGCCGAAGCGTTCGGCCAGTTTGCGATCCAGCTCAGGCAGCGTGATCGCCGCCTTGTCGAAAAACACATCCCCGGTGGCGTTCACCGCCAGATTGATCATGTCCGGCTTGAAGTCGGACTGGGCGGAGGAGGCCACCGGCAGGTTGACCTTGATCGTCTGCTGCTTGCTCATGGTGAGACTGACCATCATGAAGGAGGCCAGCAGGAAGAACATCACGTCAATCAGCGGAATGATTTCCAGCCGCGTCTTTCGCTCGGGCAAGGGTGAATGCAGTTTCACGTAGATCAGGCCTTCGGGGTGGTTTTGTCAAATCCGTGCTGCACAGCGAGAATCAGCACATTGTTTGCCGCAGCTTCGAGATCAAACTTCAGAGCGGCAAGGCGTGCGTGGAAGTAGTTCATGGGCACCAGCGTGCCAATCGCGATGCCGAGACCGGCGGCGGTGGCGATGAGCGCCTCGCCAATGCCGCCCGTGACCTTTTCCACGGCAAGTTCGCTGCCGCCGATGCTGGTGAAGCTGCCCATGATCCCGGTCACAGTGCCCAGCAAACCGAGCAGCGGCGCGAGGGTGACGATGGTGTCCATCGCGCTCAGGTAGCGTCCTGCGTCACGCAGTTCCTGCCCGGCCGCCACTTCCAGAGCGCCCTGCATGCTGGTATGACGGTGGTTGAGCCCATGATGAATCATGCGCACCACCGGATCGCTGGATTTTGCCGAATGGGCAATCGCCTGGGCCAGATCTCCGGCCTCCAGCTTCTCATAGACTTCATCCAGCTGCTTGACGGAACGCTTGGCGGTGAACCTCAGCCACCAGAACACACGCTCCACAAAGATGCAGACAGCCACAACCGTGACCACTGCGATGGGGTACATGATGGGACCGCCTTTGTGAAAGAGATCGACGACGACGTTGGCTAGGATGGGCATGGAGGGGGATTAAAACGGACGAAACAAAAAAGCGGAAGGACCGTCAGTTCAGGCGGAAGGTCAGCGGCACAGTATGCCGGTGCGCCACGCCTGTCGGCCAGTGCCAGTTCCGACGCACAAAGGACACCGTGGACTCGTCCAGCGCACTGAAGCCTGTGGTGCTGATGACACTGACGCTTTCCACAGCGCCCGAAGGACCAAAACTGACGGCCAGGCGCACGGTGCCCTGCATGCCTGCGCTTCTGGCAAATTCGGGATAGGGCGGCTTTGGCAGCCTCCCTTTTCCGCTGCCCGCCCCGGTGCCGGTGGCTCCTGCCGTCCCGGCCTGCGTTGAGCTGGCTCCTGTGCCTTTGCTCTTGGCCACCGGGCCCTGCCGTGGGCGCGAGGGCGCCACAGGGGCTTGCTTCACCACCGGGTCCACCGGACGCAGAGCATCCTCGATCTTGGGCGCCGTAGGAACAGCAAAGATGTCCTCGACCGTCATCGCTTCGGCGATCTCTGGCAGGTCCAGGTTTTGCGGCGGAGTCTCGATGATTTGGGGAATCTCAACCTGGGTCACAGGATCAGGCTCAGTTGCCTCCTCAGCACTTTCCCCCATCGCCATCAGCTCGGACATGGACATTTCATCCATCGGCAGCTCCTCCTCCTCAGCGGACTCCAGCGTCTTCAGATGAATCGGCGGCAGATCATCCGCAAACATGCCGATGACCCCAACCGTCAGAAAGCTTCCCGTAATTCCAACAAGCCATGAGAGCGTGATGACAAACCGCACCAGACTGCCCTTGTGACGAGCCGTCACTGGGGAAGGAACAGCAGCAGATCTCGGTTGGGTGCGTTCGTAGCCCATGGTGGGCAGAGGATTTATCATCGTCGAGGTCATTGCACAAGGGGGGCGGGTTCGGAGGATGAAACGTAAGATCTGCATGTCAACTTGCAATTGCGACTCAGTCGCATCATTGATCATTTTTTGCTCATTCCCACCCTTCGCTTGTCCCGATCACCCTTTTTGGAGCCCCTCTGCATGCCCCCGCCTTCCCTTCCCCATGATTCGTCTCCTGAAGAGCGCAATGCCCAAGCCAAGGTTTGGATGAAGCGCGGCATCGCCCTCCTTTCCGCCAACAACCCGGAAATCCTGCCTGAGTCCCTCAAATGCTTCGATCAGGCACTCGCCATCCGCCGTGAGCTACCGCACGAGACCAGTTCCTTCTACCGCTGGCTCCTGACCGCCTGCTGGATGAACCGCGGAGATGTGCTCACCCGTCTCGGTAAACCGGCGGATCTCGCTGCCGCCATCCAAAGCTTCGACGAAGCCATTCTTCACCTCCAAAAACTCCCGCTGGAGGAAGACTCCCAGTATCGCGGCAGGCTGGCGCTGGCCTGGATGAACCGCTCCCTGGCGCTTCGGGCTCAAGCCCGGCCAGAAAGCCTGGAGGCAGCACTGCGTTCGCTGGATCATGGCCGGCAGGTGATCGAGGAAAGCGAGAAAGCGCAGCTCCCCGTCAACAAAGCCCTTCTCCCCACCCTGCTGCTCAACCGTGCCGCCCTGCTCCTGGAAATTTCCCCGCCGCTCCCCCTTCAGGCGCTCGCCACAGCCGAGGAAGTTCTCTCCTTGTGCCATTCCGGTGAGCATCTGACCCTCCAGGCTGCCGAGATTGGCCTGAAAGCACGCCATGTCTTTTGCCATGCTGTGGCAGTGCTTCTCGAAACCCCTCCCGTGGACATTTCCCGCGCTGACGGCTGGATCATGCAGGCCACCGACAAGGTGGATGAAGCCATGCACCTCACCGCCAAATGGGAGCCCCAGGCCGTGCACACAGACTTCCGCTCCATCCGGCACGAGCTCTTTCGCTACGGCTGCAATCTCCTCCTGGCTTACCAGCCCCACTTCATGGCGGAGTTTTTGCTCGATGTCCTCGACCCAGAACAAGGCTCACCGCTTCTCGCCAGAGACACCGCCCTTTATCAGGCCGGACTTGAGTCGCTCGAGCTGGCTGCGGCCGAGCTTCGGCGGCGCGGCCCCCTGGATCTGGGTCTTCAGAAAATGGACCGCCTGATCGAGGTGCTCGAGTCGTTGAGCCTTGCGGCGGAACGGATCAAAAAGCGCGCAGAGCAGGCTGCGACTGGGTGATATTTGCCCATTCAGGCAATCTCCCGAGGGGAGTCATTGACGGTTTCTTTCCCTTTTTGGTTACTCGCGCCCGCCAAGGAAAAAAATCAAGACTCATCCCAATCCTCCCTCCCCATGACAAAGCCATCCCTCGGAGCGTTTCATCGGCTCCGCAGCACCGACGCCCTCTCTGTTTCGACCCTGATGTGTGCTGCCAGCAGTCTGGCTGCGCAAACGGCCGACACCCCCGCCCCGCCATCCTTGGCGGGCACAGCCTCGCCCACAGAACTTGAGGAAATGCTCATTGAGGGCCGCCTCTACAATCCCAAACGGCTTCAGTCTCCGAAATACACAGAACCGGCACGCAACATTCCCCAGACTCTCACCATCATCCCCAAAACGGTGATCGATGACCGTGGCGCATTCACTCTCCGTGATGTGCTCAAAAACACCCCTGGCATTTCCATGCAGGCAGGCGAAGGGGTCAGCGGCACAGGCGGCGGGGACAACCTCACCATCCGCGGCTTCAGCTCTCGCAGCGACTGGTTTGTCGACGGCATTCGCGATCTTGGCACCTACAACCGTGACCCATGGAACACGGAGCAGGTCGAAATCGCCAAAGGTCCGGCTTCCACCACCATGGGACGTGGCTCCACCGGCGGCTACATCAACATGGTCTCCAAAATGGCAGGCCTGCAGGATGCCACCACCACCACTGCCACCATCGGCACCAGCAATCTCTATCGCGGCACAGTGGACTCCAATCAAAAGCTCTCCGAGCACACCGCCCTCCGCCTCAATGGCATGTGGAACTCCAATGACGTCGCCGGCCGCGACAACGTGTTCATGGGCCGCTACGGCATCGGTGCCTCGATCGCCTTCGGGCTCGGCACAGACACCCGCTTCACCCTGAACTACATGCGGCAGGAAGAGAACAACATGCCAGACTTCGGCATCCCCTGGGTCCCCGTAGCCAGCGGAGGCTACTCCGGCACCGGCGCAGGCCTCGGGAGCTTCGTCAACCAGCCCGCTCCCGTCAGCTACAGCAATTACTACGGACGCCGCAACTACGATTTCCAGAGGATCCAGAACGACATGATCACCGCGATCTTTGAGCATGATTTTTCCAGCACGCTCAAACTGCGCAACACCACCCGCTGGGCACGCAACCACTACGACGCCCGCCAGACGGCACCGCGTTTTCTGGACACCGTGCCAGGTGGCACCAACCAGTACACCAGCACCCTCGTTCTCGAAGAACAGCGCCGGAGATCCACCAACTCGGTTTTCAGCAACCAGACTCTTCTCACCGCTGACTTTGACACTGGTCGCCTCAAGCATGGACTCGTCATGGGCTTGGAATTCGCCTATGAACAGCAGCTCACCGCCTCGCGCGCCGGCGACGTCTCGGTCACTGACCTCTACAACCCCGGCCAGGTGGCTCCTCTCACATCCATTTCGCCGACTTACGCCAACGGTGTCCCCGGCCCCGGCAACCCCCTGGCAAACCGCACCAACACCATCGCAGGCATCGGCCCCACCGACCTTCCCGCCTCCGCCGAAGCCCATCTTTCCACGGTCTCCGTGTATGCCATGGACACGGTCAAAATTGGCAGGCACTGGCAGGTCAGCGCCGGCATCCGCTATGACCATCTCCATGCCGTGCAGCACGGCATCTACTACACCGGAGCCAACGACATTTTTGGAGGCAGCAACCCGGGCCCCACCAACAACGACGACCTCTTCAGCTGGAAGGGTGCCCTCGTTTACAAGCCCGTGGACCATGGCAGCTTTTACTTCGGCTATGGCACCTCCTACAATGCCACGGCGGATGGTGGAAACCCCGGCGGACTCGGACTGACCAATGTCGGAGCCGCTGGCAGCACGGGCAACAACACATTCGCAGGCCTGAACCCTGAACAGGCCACCACCTATGAGTTGGGCACCAAATGGGATTTGCTCAAGGAGCGGCTCTCTCTCACAGCAGCGCTCTTCCGCACCGAAAAGCGCAACGTCCGCACCACCAGTGCCAACGTCACCACCCCCGCAGGTGATCAGACTGTGGATGGAGTCGAGATCGGCATTGCCGGCCAGCTGACCCGAAAATGGCAGATTTTTGCCGGCGGCTCCCACATGGCGAGCAAGGTGAACAGCTCATCCATTGCCGCTGAAATCGGCCAGTCGCTTCCCAACGCACCAGATTACACCTTCAATCTCTGGACCACTTACAGCGTGACAGACGCCCTCCAGATTGGCGGTGGCACCCAGTACATGGGCAAGGTGATCGGCAATGCTGCAAACCCCTCACGCATTGTTCCAGACTACTGGACGACCGACCTGATGATCAGCTACCGCTTCAGCAACTCCTTCAGCCTGCGCCTGAACATCTACAACGTCGCCAACGAGCGCTACATCGAGACTAGCAGCAGCACTGGCCATGTCATTCCAGGCCCGGCACGCTACGCAGCGCTGACGGCCACCCTCAAATTTTGAATCTCGGTTGCTGGGTTGCTGAGGATGGGCCTTGGCGGTGCCACAGGGCGCCCCAAGGCCCATTCAATACCCCCGCCAGGGTGGAAAGCAAAAGAGCGCATGTTTTGAGCAAAAAGTTTCTAGTTTCCAGAGTTGACGGACTTTGAAACTGAGACTTAATCGCAACAAGTTAATGAAAACGAATCTCATTAGCAAAAAGACACCCTTTCCAGAACGCCCGCTCATGCAGAAAACCCTCGCTCCATCCCTCACCAGTCGTGTTCTCAAATCAGGTTCCGAGGCCCTCTCCATCACCACCCTGGTGTGTGCCGCAGGCAACCTGAGTGCCCAATCCGCCACCAGCAAGCCAGCCCCTGAGGCAGAGGAAATCGCAGAGTTGCCCGAGGTCCTCATTGAAGCCACGGGCTCGGTTTACAATCCGCAGCGCCTTCAATCCCCCAAATACACCGAGCCCCTGCGGGACATCCCCCAGACCATCACCGTCATCCCCAAGGCGGTCATTGAAGACCGTGGCGCCTTCAGCCTGCGTGACGTGCTCAAAAACACACCCGGCATCTCCATGCAGGCAGGTGAAGGCGGTGCAGTCTCCGGAGACAACCTCTCCATCCGTGGCTTCAGCGCACGCAGCGACATTTATCTCGACGGCGTGCGTGATTACGCCAACTACAACCGCGACCCCTTCAACACAGAGCAGGTCGAAATCACCAAAGGGCCTTCGTCCTCCACCGTTGGCCGCGGCTCCACCGGCGGCTCCATCAACACCGTCAGCAAGATGGCCAACCTGACGGACTCCGTTCTTTCCACGGTCAGCG
Organism: Prosthecobacter fluviatilis; assembly: GCF_042655725.1. Lineage (GTDB taxonomy): Bacteria > Verrucomicrobiota > Verrucomicrobiia > Verrucomicrobiales > Verrucomicrobiaceae > Prosthecobacter > Prosthecobacter fluviatilis. The sequence continues at coordinate 180,525 of NZ_JBHSMQ010000006.1, read as the reverse complement.
CCGGCACCAGCAACCTCTACCGTGGCACGGTGGACGTGAACCAGAAGCTTTCTGAGCACACGGCCTTCCGCCTCAACAGCATGTACCACACCGCCGACACCCCCGGGCGTGATGAAGTCTCCATGGAGCGCTACGGCATCGCCGCCTCGCTCGGCGTAGGCCTTGGCACCGACACCCGCTTCATGCTGAATTATCAGCGGCTGGAGGAAAGCAACATCCCTGACTACGGCCTGCCTTGGATTCCCAACAACGGCACCTTCAGCGGCTCCGGGGCCGGGCTCGCCAACTACCAGAACCAGCCGCCCCCAGGCGTCAGCTTCAACACCTTCTACGGCATTCCCGGCGTGGACTATGAAAAGATCCAGACCGACCATTACACGGCCATCTTTGAGCACGATTTCTCCGAGCACACCCGCATCCGCAACGTCACCCGCTTCTCCCGCAGCCACCGCGACTCTGTGAGCACCGCACCACGCCTCCGTGACGTTGGCGTCGCCCCGGGCAATCAATACACCACGGTCCTGAACCGCCAGCTCCAGCGCCGTCAGCAGTTCACCGAGATGTTCGGCAACCAGACCAACTTCGTCGCCGACTTCGAGACCGGCCCCATCAAGCACGCTTTGGTCACTGGCATGGAGTTTTATCTTGAGCACCAGCAGAATGCGAACGTCGCAGGCATTTCCACCGTTTCAGATCTCTACAACCCTGGCGTCGTCAACTCCCCCGGCTCCGTCTCCCCCCCGTCCAGCGCCCAGGACATCACCAGCAAATATCCCGGCCTTCCGGCCCCGACAGAGGCTTACCTCTACACCTGCTCCGCCTACGTGTTCGACACCATGAAGCTCGGCAGGCACTGGGAGTTCAGCGGCGGTCTCCGCTATGACCACATGTACGCCACCGTGAGCCTCCCCGGCAACGCGCCCGGCTATGCCAACGCTGACGACCTCTTCAGCTACAAGCTCGCCCTGATCTACAAGCCCGTAAAGCAGGGCAGCATCTACTTCGGCTACGGCACCTCCTTCAATCCCACCATCGACGGCGCTTCAGGCGCGGGATTGGGCCTCACCGCCGCCACATCCACTTTGGACCCCGAACAAACCGCCACCTACGAGCTCGGCACCAAGTGGGATGTGCTCAAGGAGCGCCTCTCGCTCACCGCCGCACTCTTCCGTTCTGAGAAAACCAACGCCCGTACCACCGATGCCTCCGGCATCACCACTCTGGGCGGGAATCAGCTCGTCCAGGGCATCGAATTCAGCATGACCGGCAGCATCACCAAAAACTGGCAGGTCTTCGCAGGTTACGCCATCATGGAAAGCGAGACCAAGGCATCCACCGCTGTGGGAGCAGTCGGTCAGTCCCTCTCAAACGCCCCACCCCAGACCTTCAATCTCTGGACGACCTACAACGTCCTGGAAAAAACACAGGTCGGCTTCGGCGCTCAATACATGGGCGAACGCACCAGCAGCGACTCGTCCGCAAGCTCCCGCACCGCCCCCGCCTACTGGACGCTCGATGCCATGCTCAGCTACAAGCTGTCCGAGAAAGTCAGCTTCCGCCTCAACATCTACAATCTCGCCGACGAGCGCTACGTCGGCAGCGTCGGCGGCGGCCAGTTCGTCCCCGGTCCGGGCCGTTCCGCAGCTCTGACCGCCAGCATCAAATTCTAACCTGTTTCCCCTCCCCATCATGCTCATCGCAATTCCCGATGTCCTCACCCCTGAGCAGGTCGCTCAGGCGCGCCAGCTCCTGGACTCCACCGAATGGGTGGACGGCAAAGGCACCGCCGGCTACCAATCCGCCAAGGCCAAGGACAACATGCAGTTGCCCGAGGACAGTCCCGCCGCGCGCGAGCTCGGGGAGATGATCCTCACCGCCCTGTCAAAAAATCCCCTGTTCCACGCCGCCGCCCTGCCGCAGCGGATTTTCCCGCCGCTGTTCAACCGCTACTCCGGCGGCCAGTCCTTTGGCACCCATGTGGACAATGCCATCCGCCAGCATCCCACCATGCCCGTCCGCATCCGCACAGACCTCAGCGCCACGCTGTTCTTCGCCGGTCCGGAGGAGTATGACGGCGGTGAGCTCTGCATCGAGGATACCTACGGCGTGCAGCGTGTGAAGCTGCCCCCTGGCCACATGGTCCTCTATCCCTCCACCAGCCTGCATCACGTCACCCCGGTGACACGTGGGGCCCGCATCTGCTCCTTCTTCTGGCTGCAAAGCATGATCCGTGACAATGGTCAGAGATCGCTTTTGTTTGATCTCGACCTCGCCATTCAGCGCCTCGGCCGCGATCTCAAAAACAACCCCGTGGCCGAACAGACTGGCGTTCAGCTCACCGGCGTTTACCACAACCTGCTTCGCCAATGGGCGGAAATGTAATCGTGAAGCCAACCTTTCATCGCCTCATTTTCTGGGGCCATCTCATCGCAGGCCTTGTCGCCGGTGTGGTCATCCTCTCCATGGCCGTCACCGGCCTCATCATTTCCTACGAGGCCCAGCTTATCGACTGGGCCAATCGAGACCTGCGCGTCACCCCGCCTGCCGCAGGCGCCCCACATCTCGAAATCGAAACACTGCTGGCCAAAGTTCACGAAACCAAGCCCGGCTTGAATCCCAGCGGCATCACTTGGAAGGCTGACCCGGCCATGCCCGTCACACTTTCCGTTGGGAAGGAGGGCGTCTTTTTCGCCAATCCTTACACCGGCGAGTTTCTGGGCGAAGGCCACCGCGCCTGGCATGACTTCTTCCACGCAGCCACCGATTGGCACCGCTTCCTCACCGGCACCGGCCTGCCAAAAGAAACGGGCAAGGCCATCACCGGCGCGGGTTGTTTGATCTTCAGCCTGCTGCTGCTCTCCGGCATCTACCTCTGGTGGCCCCGCCACTGGCGCTGGGCCAACGTCCGGGCGGTCATCCTTCTCAATCCTCAGCTCAGCGGCCGCGCTCGCAACTGGAACTGGCACAACGTCTTCGGCTTCTGGAGCGCTCTCCCGCTGCTCTGCATCATCCTCACTGGCCTCATCATTTCCTATGGCTGGGCGAGCAATCTGCTCTTCACCCTCACCGGCAGTGAGCCACCCCCAGCACGCGAACGCCCCGCAGGCGGGCCCGGCGGCAAACGCGAGGGCGGCGGACCTGCCGCTCCCTCCCCTTCCCTCGCCGGATTACAACCTCTCCTGGCTCAGGCCCGTCAGCAAATCCCAGACTGGGCCAGCCTCAGTCTCCGCATGCCCCAGAAACCCGGCGCTCCCTTCCCCCTCATGGTGGACCGTGGCGGCCGCGGCCAGGTGCAGCTGCGCACCATGCTGAACCTCGACGTGGCCCAGGGCAAAGTGCTTCCCAGCCCGGACGATCTGCAGCAGCAAAACCTCGGTCGCCGCCTTCGCATGTACGCCCGCTTCCTCCATACCGGCGAGCTCTTCGGCCTCCTCGGCCAAACCGTTGCCGCACTCTGCACCATCAGCACCATCCTCCTGGTTTGGACCGGTTTTGCCCTGGCCTGGCGGCGCTTCCTGAAGACCTGATCTCCTGCCCCGCAGCGTCATCACAGATGCTGGAGCACAAGAAAGTCTCATAAAATTGCAATTGAGACTCTATCGCATAAAGAGCTTGAGCGTTAATGGATTCCGCTCAGTATCCCACCCTCCCTTGCGACGGAATCTCAGTATCAACATCCCCATGCCATCGACTTTCGCTCCTCTCATCCGCCTTTCCCCCGGACCGATCATCGCCGCTTCCGCCATCCTGTTCCTTGCACTGGCCTCTCACAGCCGTTCCCAGACTGCCAGACAAATCGCAGAGCAGCTCCCTGAGATCACCATCACCGCAGAAGCCGAGCCTGAGCCGCAGGTCATCATCCCCTACCTTCCTCCCGTCGAAGGCACCAAGATCTACGCCGGCAAAAAGGCGAGCTCCCTGAATATCCAGGCACTCCCTCAGGTGCAGGCAAACAACTACAGCCAGGCCTTTGCCATGACGCCCGGCCTGATCACAGCCGAAGAAAGCACCCCGCTGGTCAGCTTGGGCTTTCGTGGAATCGGCTCTCCAGACCGTGCCCAGTACTTCATGATGCTGCAGGATGGCATCCCCATCGCCGCAGACCCTCAGGGCTACCCCGAGTCCTACTGGACACCGCCGCTGGAGTCCACCCAGCGCATCGACTTCGTCCGCGGTGGTGCCTCGCTGCTCTACGGCCCGCAGCCGGCCGGCGCCATGAACTACGTCTCCTCCATGCCACGCACAGACCGCCTCTTTGGCATGCAGACCAAGCACATCTTCGGCAGCAATGACCTCTATTCCACCTTCACCTCCATCGAAGGCAGCGCCGGCAAATGGAGCTGGTACGGCTGGTTCAACCACCGCTCAGGCACCGGCTTCCGCAAAGCCAACAGCGACTTCAACGTCGATGGCGGCCGCCTGAAGCTCATCTACCAGCAGGCCACCGACACGCGCTGGATTTTTTCCCTCGATGCCGGCTCTGACCGCCACGGTGAGCCTGGCGGCCTGACCGCAGCAGCCTACAATGCCGACCGCAATCAGACCGTGCGCCCCACCGACCGCTTCCGTCTCACTCGTGTCGTCGCCAGCGCAGAGCTCCAGCACAAGTTTTCCAGCAAAACCGAGCTCAGCGTAAAAACTTGGGCAGGTGCCTATGACCGCTGGAGCAACCGTCAGGCAGGCAGCTTTGGCACCGTCACCGGCCCCACCACCGCCATCCAGCAGCAGCAGTTCTACAACTGGGGCATCGAACCCCGCATCCGCCACGATTATGAACTCTGGGGCGGCAACCACACCCTCGCTGCGGGCATGCAGTTCTACATGTGCCACTCTCCGCGCAAGGACTCCACCGGAGCCTATCCCACCGACAACATCGGCACCGTCAACACCCTCGCCTCCCGCGATGTCATCTACGGCTCCGTCTTCCTCGAAAACAAGTTCACCTTCGGCCGCCTCACCATCACGCCAGGCTTCCGCATGGAGATGATCAATCAGGACCTCACCGTCAGAAACATCGGTGTCACCACCACGCAGCGGGATTCCAGCAAGTTCGACAAGCAGCCGCTCTTCGGCCTTGGCCTTTCCTACGATCTCGGCAACCAGACCGCCGTCTATGCCAACATCTCCCAGAGCTACCGTGCCACCACCTTCGGCCAGTCGCTCATCCCCGCCGCAGGTGGCACGGCCAGTGACGTCGCCCCATCCCAGGGCTGGAGCTATGAACTCGGCCTCCGCGGCAATCCCAAACCCTGGTTCTCCTATGACACCTCCTTCTTCCTTGTGGATCTCGATGACAAGCTCGGCACCGCAGGCCTGAACATCCAGAGCGTCGGCCGCAGCATCAACTACGGCTGGGAAGGCGCCGCGCAGTTTGATGTCATCGGCGGACTCGACGCCCTCAACGGCACTCATCGCGGCGAGCGCCTCGGCGCCCTCAATCTCTACGGCAACATCTCCCTGCTTGAAGCCCGTCTCTCCGGTGGTGTGAACAACGGCGGCACCCCGCAGTATGCCCCCCCCTACATCATCCGCACCGGTGCCATCTACAAACGCAAGAGCGGCCTGAAGATCGCCTTCCTCGGCACCTTGATGGCACGCCACAATGGCAGCGACAACGCCGACAGCCGTTTTGACATTCCCGCCTACACCACCTGGGATCTCACCGCCGAAGTCCCCGTCGGTAAAAACTTCTCCGTCATGGCCGGCCTCAACAACGTCTTCGACAAGCACTACTACTCCCTCGTCACCAGCAGCGGCATCATACCCGCCTATGGCCGCAACTTCTACGTCGGCGGCAGCTTGAAATTTTGATCTGAATTAGGTTGGATCAGTTCTCTGCGGAGCGCGGAAGAGGTGTTCCGCCTCCGCAGGGATATCCCCCTTAGCTTCACTTCCGAAACGGTGCCTCCGGCATGCCCAAGCCGCTGAAGAGGCCGCCCACATTCCCTTGGTGCCTGCGGGTTTGGAATCGATCGCCCTCTCGCCCGTCATCAGCGTCTGCGGCTCAGCCGGCTCGTTCGGACAAGGAAAGAAGAACGACCGAGGCGAGTATCTTCATGGCTGGTTGGGTGAGAAGAGCCTTGTCAAGGTCAGCACCCGCACCATTGCTTCACAAATGTCTGCCGCCCTTTTTGCCGCCGGTCTTGGCGATGTGATCCGTGTCTGCTACCAGAATGCCGCCTATCGCGTGCTGAGCGAGACCACGCAGCCGATGCCCGTGATCCTGGCCTCTCACAATCCGTACTCGATCGAGATTTTCCGCCACCATCGCAACGCAAAAAATTTCATTCTCTACGATCTCGCGCATAAATATGAGGAGTTCTTCAACGCAGGCCTGCGCGGTGTGGACATCAACCGCGCGCTCTGTGCTTTTGCCGGAGTGGATCACGCCCAGCTGATACGCGGCCCTGCCAACGGCCATGTCCCGGTGTTCGACGCGCCGGATGACGTCGCTTCAGAAGGGCACATTGTGTTTCAACCCTTCGCGGGCAATGCGTCCTACCGCTCCCTGCCGCCAGATTTGATCGAAAAGGCAGCTCAGGTCCTGCGCACGCTTCCTTGCCGGGTCTTCGTGGTCACACGCAGTTATTTCCGTCCCGGCATGAAGGGAAAAACAATTCATTCTGTGGAGGATGCCCGCTCTCTGGAGGGCGGCAACATCACCGTGCTCGACAGCCTATCCGTCCCTGCCACTCTGAACCTCATCAAGAAGAGCCGTGCCTACGTGGGCAGCTGGTCCAGCCTGCAGCAGGCGGCCTGGTTTGAAAACAAACCGGTGGCGGTGTTTTACCCCGCAAACCACCACGATGTGACTCAGCCCACGGACTATGCCTTTGGCATGAGCCGGGCCAGCACGCTCGGACGTGAGTACTCGCAGATGGATGCAGCCGAACTCGCGGAGTTCCTGCACCGCTGGTGATCATCCGGAGATATGGCGGCGCAGCACTTCAAAGTGCGTGGCTGCGGCGCTGATGTCTTCGTCCAGGTTCTCCATGCGTATCTTGTAGGGCGCATCCACCGGAGTGATAAACGGCACCCGGCACGCGCGGGCGAAAACCATGCCATGGTAGCGTCCGGTGATGACCAACCGTGACCGAGCGATGGTTTCATACGCCGCCCGGGGTCCGGGTGAGGCGATGATCTGCGCCTGGGGAAAACGCTCCGCCGCTTCAGCGAGCAACGCATGATTGTCCGCCGGGGCCCCCATTCCCAGCCACGTCATCGACATGCCGCTGCCCGCAAACTGCCGCAGGTAGTGGTTTGTCAGCGCGTTCCTTGCATTGACGGCCCCCGCAGGGACCAGGGTGATGGATCTCATATCCCCCTGAGACGCCGCCGCTCCAGGCCGGTAAAGATAGGCTGCATCTGGCGCAAAGACCACATCCTCACGCCCGCACAGCTCCTGCGCGATGCCCACGCAGCGACGCGAGCGCAAAGTGACAAAATGCGCCTGCCCGAGATAAGGAGCCCACGGCTTCAGCCTGGCAGCATCATTTTCTTCACCATTGAACTGAAACTGAAATCCGCAGGAGAGAAATCCCCATGGGATGCGGCGCCTGATGGCCTCGTCCATGTAAAACCTCATGCAGCAAAAATGCGGGGACAGTCCTGCCGCATCACCTTCCTTGCCATGGTTGTACAAAATCCCGCCTCCGCCCATCACGAGCATGTCCAGATCTTCCGGCAACGCCCTGGGAAGATCCGAATTGTAGATGACCAGCTCATGCTCCGGCAGTTGCTGGGCAAAAACCAGCGGATAGGTGTCATCCCCCACATTGCCATAGCCAGAGGCTCCCACGAAAGCGATTTTCATGCGGCGGCAGCCTAACACAGTTTGCGGCATGCGTGACAGCTCCTTGGCGGAGATGCCGCAAAAAACAGACCTCTGCATAAGGGCGCCCCGGCTGCAACCCGGGGCCACGCTCGCCAGCCATCATGCCATGCTGCTGCAGGCGCTCTCAGACGCATCCCTCCGCCGTTTCGCCTGCCGTGGGGCAGCAGCCAGCAGCGCCTGGAACTGCCGCGCCACAGTTTCCCACCGAAAGGCATCACCTCGCACATAGCCCAGCCCTTCTTGGGCAAGACGGCCTCGTTCATCCTTGCTTTGATAAAGCGACTGCAAAGCAGCCACGAAAGGCTCTTCGTCCACCAGGCTCCCCACGGTGTTGATCTCGGGATGGATCAGCGTGCGCGAACATGGAATTTTGACCGCCGGCCTCGCCCACTCGCCCAGCGCGGAAGACGCAGGCACAATCTGTGGAATGCCGCAGGCCATTCCCTCCATCGTGGTCAGCCCCCAGCCTTCGCCCAGAGTTGTGGTCATTTGCACATCGAGGCTGCTGTAGATGCAGCTCAGACTGCTCACATCCTGCAGGTCTCGTATGTCCTCAGCCCCTGTGAGGATCAGAAGGTCGCTGACACCGTAGTAGCTCGCCACACGGCGCAGATCCCATCCCGTGTCCTTTTGGGCGCAGTGCAGCAGCAGATAGGCGTCGGCAATGCCGTGCTGCTTGACCCAGGCCGCAAAAATTTGCACCGTAAGATCAAGCCGTTTGCGCGGCTGGTTGCGGTTGATGTTGCCGACGATGAAAGCATCTGGAGGAACACTCAGCCCCAGTTGCAGCCGCGCCTCGGGCTTGCCCAGGGGCTGAAAAAGCTTCGTGTCAATGCCATGCGGTATCACATGCCGCAGCCCCGTGAAGCCAGCTGCCACAGCGGCACGATGGCCAAAATCCGTGTACCACACGGCGGCATGCAGCCGGTTCAGTTCCAGCATTGCCGCCGTGTCGAGATTCCCGCCGTCCACCGGCATGTACCCGATGATGGACACTCCGTCGGGTGCGGCTTTGGCAAACTCCGCCACATTCCACCAGTCGTTGTTGATGATGACTGCTGCAGGGTCAAACTCGGTGCACAGATGCTTGAAGCGGTTGATTCCCCACATGTCGCCACCCTGCCAGGCAGGCATGACATCATAGGGCAGCTCATGTGGCGCACCGTTGTAGTTCACCCCTGACACAATGACGTCCCACTCATGTCGCAGATGATTTAGCACCGCATGCGTCACCGTGGCAAAACCAGTCGGCACCAGGGCATCGCCAATCCACAGCAGGCGCGGCTTGGATGAGCGCGCCTTTCTCCTTCTGCCCCCCGCTGCCGGCGCCACATGCCCCGTCGCAACTGCGGTGACACCGCTTGCCATCACAGCCATCGGGCTGGGAAAGCCCGGGACGGCAGACTGCTTCACCGCCGCCGCACCTTTGTTCTGCGGACTTGCCGCAGCTGGCCTGGAATGCTGGCGCGCAGTTTTTCCATCGGCAGTTCCAATCGGGATGTCAGCAGGCTTGCTCATGTCAGTTTATGGGGGGCAGAATTAATCGGAGCTTATGATCTTGCACTGAGGCAGCATGACACCCAGTTTTTCCATCATCGTGTCCCCTGCAGCCAGGCGGTTCTTGCTGATCCGCAGCGCACGCAGAGACCTGCACGCGACCAGGTGTTGGATCGAGTCGTCTGTCACCAGAGAGGTCGAGGATAAATCAAGGTTCTTGAGGGTCGGCAGGGAGGTGAGATAGGCCAGCGCCGAAACCGGAACCTCCATTCCACGCAGGCAGAGATTGGTGACCGTCCCCGCCTCAAGCGCCAGCTGCGTCAGCACCTTCAAATCCTCTTCCAGCTTGATCGGCACCGTGCTCAGCGACACCCGCCAGACGGTGAAAGGCTCACTCGGTATTTCCACCGCGTTCTGAATGTCAAACCGTCCTCCCATCAGCTCTTCTTGGCTGGATGCGGTCTTCACATTCAAAAAGCCTTCATGTGCAAGAACCCATTCCGCCAGCCTCATCTGTTCAGGTGCAACCGTACTTGCGACCTCACGGCTTGGTTCCCCCGATGAACCTGCAGTCGTTTCACGGCTCTGCCCGTCATTGCGCCAGCCTCCCTGCCACACCATGCCAGCCGCTCCGGCCAGCACCATCGCTGCGGCTGCTCCCCAGACCAGCCGGCGTTTCGGCTGCCCCCGCTGCGGCATCCGGATCGTATCCGCACCTGTCGGTATTCTCACCGCCGCTCCTGCGGTACCGGCCAGATCACTTCTGGAGGGACGCCGGAAATTCTTCCAGTTGTCGCTGTTCTTGAAAAGCTTTTCCAGCACCTGGGTCATGTCCCGCACATGCTGGTAGCGCTTCTCGGGGTTGTTTTGCATCGCCTTGCTCACCACGGCGTCGATGCCCTTGTCCGCACCAGAACGAATCGACGGCGGCTCCCACACTCCCTTGGGCACATGCCCCGTGAAAAGCTCGTAAATCATCACCCCCAGGGAGTAGATGTCGGCACGGTGATCGATGTTCTTGGTCTGATCCAGCGCTTCAGGCGCGATGTAGTCCGGCGTCCCGATCGTCATGCCTGTGGCAGTGTAATCGACAGACTGCGGCCCCACGACCTTCGCCAGCCCAAAGTCAGCCACCTTCACATTGCCTCGCTCATCGACGAGGATGTTCGCCGGCTTGATGTCTCGATGCACAATCCCCTGCTCATGGGCAAACTGCAGCGCTTCACACACCTGGGTGATGATTTTGAGGATTTGCTTGGGCTCCGGCGGATCTCTCCTGAGCAGATGCTGCAGATCCATTCCGGCCACGAACTCCATCACATAGTACATCTGGCCGTCGGCTGTCTCGCCAAAGTCATGCACAGCGACGATGTGCGGATGATTCAGCTGCGCAAGCGCATGTGCCTCCCGCTTGAAGCGCTCCGCAAAGCTCTCCTTGTTCCGGTTCACCAGGGGGAGCAGTTTCACCGCCACTATGCGGTTCAGGCTTTTCTGCACCGCCTTGTAAACGGCGCCCATGCCCCCGCGTTCGATAAACTGGACGAACTTGTAGCTGGGAATCAACGCATCCAGTTCTTCGGTTGATGGCGGGATGAAGGGTTCGAAATGAACGGCTTCCCCCCCGTGGTCATTCGCCTGTTGCATGCTCCAGATTTAAGAACGCGGAGGCGTTTTGGCAAGACCCTAGGCTTCACCGGGCAAAATATTCACTAGAAAGGCCTTTAGGCGCTCTGATAGGCCGCCAGCAGCTCCTCCACGCTTCGTCCCCAGTTCAGCTCGCGTGTCAGTCGCGCATTCCCCGCAGCTCCCAAGGCTTGGCGGCGGGGCTCGTCGTCCAGCAGCTCCAGGATGGCATCCCCCAGCTGCTCCGCGGAGTTTTCCATGACATACACCGCGCTGTCTCCGGCTGAATAGCGGCCCTCCACGGTTCCAAACATCACCATCGGCCTGGAGAAGGCCATGTATTCCAGCACCTTGTTCATGGTGCAGTGGTCATTGTAGGCGTTGATCGGGTCGCAGGCGACGCCAAGATCCATCGTGCGCAAGGCGCGGCACAGATGCTCGTCACTGACCCTCCCTGGCATGCTGATGTGGTCCTGCAGACCCAGCCGGTCACGCAAAGCGACCAGTTCGGCATGCTCAGGCCCGGAGCCCATGAGCAGAAACTGCACATCTCTGCGCCCACGGTTTTTGACGATGTGGTCGGCGGCCTTCACCAGATAGTCCACGCCATCTGCGCTGCCCATGACTCCGATGTAACCAACGAGGTGTTTTTTTCCGGCACGCAACGATTCATCCGGCTCCGCGGCGGTGTTCATGCGGCTCGGCGCCGTACGCACCACGAATGCGCGCTCATCGCGCAGCCTGCCACGCCGCTTGACCGCGCTCAGCACACTCTGGTTGGTGGCGATCACCACATCCGCCAGCGCCAGCGTGCACCGCTCCGCGATGCGCACCGCCCAGTACATCAGTCCACGCCTGCCAAACTTCGCCTCAAACATCTCCGGCCAGAGGTCATGCACATCAAAAATGACCTTCACCCCGCCGAGCAGCTTGAACGGCAGCGCGATCAGGAACAGCAGATCAGGCGGATTGCACAGGTGAATAACATCAAAGCCCCCACGTCTCCAGGCCTTGAGAGCACACCTGAGCTCCCCCCAAAGCGCCGAAACGTATTCAGCTATGAAGCCGCCCAGTGATCCCGCTTCCCCGCTGATCCAGTGCCGGTAGATCTGGATGCCTTCCAGCACCTCCTCCGGCTGTGTGTACCCTCGCATCTGCGGGCACACCACAGTCACCTCATGCCCTGCATCACGCAGCGCGCAGGCCTCCTGCCAGACGCGCCGGTCGAAGGGAACAGGAAGGTTCTCGACGAGGATCAGGACGCGCATAAGCGGCGGAAATCACGCGCCCCCGGCGGCGCGTTGTTCTTTGGAAAGCCACTCAATCTTCAGCACCTTGCCCTCTTTGCCACCGCCTCCAAAAATGTCCCCGGTGTCCTTGAGGGTGACAAAGATGATGAAGCCGAAGAGCATCAGAGCGCAGGCGGTTTGCACGTATTCAAGAATCCTCCCCTGCGGCGGCTTGCGGCGGATCGCCTCCGCGATCGCCATGGTGATGTGCCCGCCATCCAGCACCGGGAAAGGCATCATGTTCAGGATGGCCAGGTTGATGTTGAAGACCACGCTGAACCACAGCACCAGGCGCCAGCCGTCCGGGTGCTCAAATAGCTTGTAATACAGGCGCCCCACACCGACCGGGCCGCTCATGTGCGCCGGGCTCAGGTCAGACTTGGGAGACAGCAGCTTGGAAACCAGATTGCCCATGTGCCTCACAGCATCGCTGATCTGCTCCCAGGGGCTGATGTGCCGGGGGACGCGTCTCCCTTCCGTATCCCAGGTGATGCCGACCATCGGGTATTCCTGGTGATCTTCCGTGACCTCCTTGAGATTGTTTTTGTCCGGAATCCGCGGCAGCACGGAGACCTGGAGGGCCTTGCCAGCACGCTCGACGCCCAGCACAATCGTCTTGCCAGGGTTGGCTTTGATGTAGTCACTCAGCTGCCCCATGCTGCGCAGTGTCTTGCCATCCACGCTCAGCACCATGTCGTTGGCCAGAATGCCCGCCTCATCTGCAGGGCTGTTTTTGGCCACTCCCGCCACCATGGGCGTCATCTGGCCTTCGAGGCCGATGGAACGCAGCTCAGGCCTTTTGAAAATCGCGCGCCACCAGGAGACCGGCTCCTCCTTTTTCTCGCTCTTGGGCCAGGCCTTCGGATCCACGTTGAATTTCATCCCCCCCGTTCCAGGACGTTCCACTTCAATCGCAATCGTCTCGCCTTCGCTCGCCACCACACCCCAGCGCACGCTGTCCACCAGCCCTTCAAAACGTTTCACTGGCGCACCATCAACGCTGAGGATTTTGTCTCCGGACTGCAGGCCCGCTTTGTACGCCGGACTGTCTTTGAGGACATAGCCCACGACAGATGTGGCGTGGGATTCACTCTCCGGCTTGCCCACTTTCCAGACCGCCACCGCAAACACACATGCCAGCATGAAGCTGAACAGCGGACCTGCAAAAGCCACGATGGCCTTGTCCAGCGGCGTGATCGGCGGCAGCACCTCCTGGCTCGTCTCCCCTTCGAGTCCTCCCATAGGAGCCATTTGCGGCAGGGCCACAAAGCCGCCCGCCGGTATGCTGCCAAGCCCGTACTCGACTCCATTGATCGTCTTCTTCCAGAGCGGCTTGCCAAACCAGATGTAGAATTTTTCCACCTTAAGACCACGCCAGCGCGCCGCAAGAAAGTGGCCCCATTCATGCACCACAATCATGAGGTTGAACACGAGGACCACCTCCAAAATGAGGATGATGAACCGGAGGATTTCACCGAAGGAACCGAGAGAGGAAAGCCATGCCATAAAATTGGAAGGAAGAGATCAGGCGGAGCGCGGCGGAATTGCCGGCGCACTGCATGACTGGGCCGGAAAGCTAACACCCCCCCATGACTGGTGCAAATGCTGCGGGGAAGTTTGTGTTGAGCCTAAAGCATGAAAGATTTGCCATTCGCCTCTCTCAAACGTATCCCCCTACAGTTCCATGATACTGACCCGTGCCACCCTTTTCCTGCTCATCCCCTGGATGATGATCTCCTGCCGTAGTGCCAAAAGCGTGGTGGTGGCCGTTGACGTCAAGCCCACGGCTTTTCTGCCTCATGCCAAGGAACTCAAGGAAGACCGCAAACGCTCCCCTTTTCTTGGCAACTGGTGGAGTACCGACAAGAAAGTTCTGGCGGCTGCCGAGAAGGTGAAGTCGATCTACATCGCCCCCGTGGTTTCTGATGAGCTGCGGGCTTCGACTCAAAAATTTGCGCTCATGGAGTTCAGCAAGGAGCGGCGTGATTCCAAGGTGAAGGACTTGGTGCGCTATACGCATGATAGATTCGTCAAGGCTTTCAAGTCGAACAAAAAATCTCGCTACACCGTTGTCGACGCGCCCTCCAAAGACGCCATGACATTGAAGCTCTCGATCATTGAGTGGGAGCCAAATACCTACTCGGGACTGGTCGTGCGGGAGGCGCTGGACATGGCGATCCCGGTGCCGTTCACTCCCGTCGGCAGTATCGTCGGAAAATCGGCACGCCCTGCCATCGCCATTCAAGGAGTTTTGACCGAGCCAAAGACCGGCAAATCCGTCTTCGAGTTTGCTGACAAGGAAGAGACCCGAATGGCGGTGCTCCTCTTCTTTCCCAATGAGCTGACTCCCACCGGCCAGGCAAAGTTTGCCATTCGCGAATGGGCATCGCAGTTTGAAAAGCTCATGAGCACACCTCCGGACAAAAAGGTGAGAGACAGCATGCCCATCCAGCTCATGGAATTCTAAGTTTGCTGAAGTTTTTCAGGGCGGCTTGTCCATAAAATTCAGAACCACTCCATCCGGGCGAAATTATACCCGAGAGGCGCTGAGGTTTAGGCGTTGCCTGTGGGACGGATTTGGTGCGCTATTCAAGCCTGCACTCCTTCGCCATGAAAAAGCCGCTTCTTCAATCTCTGGTGATTCTGCTCGCCGGTCTTTCACTGACCCTCACTGCCTGCCAGTATCCCTGCGCCTACAATAGCTCAGGCCCGTATCGCGGCACCTTCACCCCCTACCCCGCCATAGGCCGTGGCCCGCTGGGAGATCTCGCAGCCAGCACCCTTGGCTCCAACCGTGACCACTATTACTATGTGATCCGCGGTGCTCACACAGGGACGCGCAGCTACTCCATCCGCCCTTGGTATGCAGGCGCTGGCAGCTACCCAGCTCGCTATCCTGCTTCCTACCAGCTGCACCCCTATTACTCGAACAGCATTTTCAGCAGCCCGTACTACAGCCGCAGCCCTTCGTCCATCTGCAGCAGGACCAACCGTCCATGGGGCGGTGGCTACGGCTTTGGGCAGCCCTTTAGCTGGGGCACCGGTCTGGGCCTCGGATCATGCTGGTTCTGAGTCTGGCTGCCGGCAGGCGCTGGTCTCCCGGGGCTCAGTGCAGCTCAAAGATACCCTCAATCTCAACGGCGATGTTCCCCGGCAGCGAGCCCATGCCCACGGCGCTGCGTGCCCCGATGCCGCACTCCTCGCCCCAGATTTCGCCAAAAAGCTCGCTGCAGCCGTTGATGACCTTCGGATGATCACCAAAGTCCGCCGTGCAGTTGACCATGCCGAGCAGTTTCACCACGCGCTTCACACGGTCCAGGCTGCCCAGCTCGCTTTTCAGGGTGGCCAGCAAGGCCAGGCCTGTCTGCTTTGCTGCCGCCTTGCCCGCTTCGAGATCGAGATCCATGCCCACACGGCCAATGAGGTACTCGCCCTCTCCCAGGTAGGGCCCGTGACCGGACACATAGGCAATGTTCCCGACAATCACGACGGGTTTGTACACCCCCCCGCGTGGTGGTGCTGGAGGAAGTGTGAGACCGAGGGCGGCAAGCTGTTGTTCTGCGTTCATAGCATCAGGTTGGGTGGGAAAGCTTTAGGCATCGTCAAACAAATGCCGATTCTTCCAAAAGTAGCTAAATCCGGAGACCAGCGTCAGCAATGTCGTGAAATAGACCAAGGCTGAAGCCACCACACGCTCCACTTCCAGATTCGCCGTAAACGCAGGGTGTGTGAAGCCAAAGATCGGCTCCTCAGATGCGCGGCGCATCATGAAATAGATCACCGTCAAAATCTGCCACAGCATCTTGTGCTTCCCCAGTTTTTCCGCGGAAAGCACCGCCCCCTGCCCCGCCGCCACCAGCCGTATCCCGGTCACAAAAAACTCACGCGCCAGGATCACAATCGTGATCCACGCAGGCATCCGCGCTGCTTCTGGAATGCCCTTGTCCGAGGACAGCAGCACAAAAGCTGCGGCAATGAGGATCTTGTCCGCCAGCGGATCAAACAGCTTGCCGAAGTTGGTCACGATCCCGCGCGCACGCGCGATCTGCCCGTCAAAATAGTCTGTGGCCGAGGCAATGCCGAAGATGATCAGCGCCAGCGAAACCGTGTTCGACCACGGGATGTAAAAACACACCACAAACACCGCCGTCAGGATCAGGCGTGAGAGGGTGAGTTTGTTCGGCAGATTCATACAGGTTGGAGTTCTCTGTCTAGCGATGGAATCCCCCCCCTGTCAATGACGGTCCTGCAACGAAAGCACTTTGCTCGCGCATGGATGCAGCGGCCTCCCGTTTCACACTCATGCCAGGGCGGTCAAAATCACATCTCCGGAGGCTTGGCCAGTGTGGGCTCTCCTTTCAGCCACCCCAGCGAGACCAGGAACTTGTCCGTGGCCAGCAAAGTCTCGTAGTAAAACTGCATCTTGCCACCCTTGCCGGGATTGAAGAAACCATGCCCCTGCCCCTCATAAAAGATCGCCTCACAGCGCACGCCTGCCTTTTCCATGTTTGCCTTGAAACGCTCCACCACCGCCACCGGAATCAGCTTGTCCTGCGTGCCCAGAAACACGATCGCCGGAGGGTCATCGGCGCTGATGTTGTGCGCCGGCGAGTACTCCTTGTAGCGCTCCCCCACCCGGCTGTATCCCCAGCCCTGGTCCGGCCCGTTGTCAAAAACGGGATTGAACAGGGCCAGCGCGTTTGCCCTCGGCGAAATCTTCACATCGTCCTGCGGATCATCCAGCCCCTCCACCATGCCCACAAACGCCGCAAGATGCCCGCCCGCGCTGCCACCTCCGGCACCGATCCGATTCGGATCAATGCCCAGCTCCTCCGCATGCCCGCGCACCCACCGCATCGCCGACTTCGCATCATGCACGCAGTCAATCGGCGGCCCCGCGTCCCCCTTCTTGATCAGACGATACTCCACCTGCACACACACCATCCCACGCGTCGCCAGATACTCGCTGTGCTGCGTGAACTGAGTCGGCCCGCCGCCCACCCATCCGCCGCCGTGGAAAAAAACCATCGCCGGCCGCTGATCCGTCGCCTTCCAGTCCGGCGGATTGACCACGGTGAGCTTGAGCTCACGTTCACCCACCTTTTTGTAAATGCGCGTGGTCGGTTCGGCAGCGGGCAGCGCCGGGAGCAGGGCAATGAGAAAACCGATGATGCAGAGCTTCATGTTGGAGCAGGAAAATGTGAAGAGGACGATCCGTGGCCTACAACGGCGATGACCTAATCCAGTTTGCAAAAGAAGCGAAACGACCGTTCCTCTCCCTCATCTGGTATGAAAATCCTCTCTGACCCGGCTCTGTCCTGGCTTCTTGGCGGCACTCTCGCATTGCTCGTCGTCGCTTCGCTCATCGGCTGGGTTCTGGCTAAACGTGCGACATCCGAGGCCGCCAAAACCACCGTCGCAAACCTGAACGCGCGCACCCGGGCTTGGTGGGGCATGGTGGCCGTCTTTGCCGCGGCGCTCGCTGTCGGGCCGGTCGGCACGGCCCTGATGTTTTTCTTCAGTTCCTTCATGGCATTGCGTGAGTTCATCACCCTCACCCCCACCAGACCCGCCGACCACCGCACCCTCTTCTGGGTCTTCTTCATCATCACACCGCTGCATTACTGCTTTCTGGCGACCAATTGGTACCTCATGTTCCTTATCCTGATCCCGGTCTATGCCTTCCTGTTTGTCCCCATGCGCTCGGCACTGGCCGGTGACTGTGAAAACTTCCTCGAACGCACCTCCAAAATTCAGTGGGGGCTCATGATCTGTGTTTACTGCATCAGCTACGCACCTGCGATCCTCTGGATGGATCTGCCCAGCTGGCCCCAGCAGCGCGCCAAGCTGCTCTTCTGGTTCATCACCGTCGTCGAGATGAGCGACGTGATGCAGTACGTCTGGGGCAAGACCTGCGGCAGGCGCAAGATCGCTCCCACCGTGAGCCCCGGCAAAACCTGGGAGGGCTTCATCGGCGGCGGCCTCACCACCACCGCACTCGGCGCCTCCCTTTGGTGGGCCACCCCGTTCTCTCCGCTGCAGGCCGCAGCCATGGCCGCTCTGGTCGTGACCATGGGCTTTTTCGGCGGACTCGTGATGTCTGCCATCAAGCGTGATCGCGGCGTGAAGGACTGGGGCGGCGCCATTGCAGGCCATGGCGGTTTCATGGACCGCCTGGACTCCCTCGCCTTCGCCGCCCCCGTTTTTTTCCACGCCACCTGCTATTTCTTTGGCCGCTGAAGACGGAAAGCCTGGCGGGATGAGCTTCGTACTCCAAGACCATGCTCCTCCGCGCCTTCATCGCAGCCTCCCTCCTGACCGCTACCGCCTCTGCGGCGACGAAGCTCGACTTCAACCGCGACATCCGGCCCATCCTCAGTGACAACTGCTTTGCCTGCCACGGCTTTGACGCCAAGAAGCGCAAGGCCGACCTCCGGCTCGATGTCCCGGAAGTCGCCTTCAAGGCCATCGATGGCGTGTTCCCCATCAAGCCCGGCAGCCCCGAGGCCAGCTCCATCATTCAGCGCATCCTCACCAAGGATCAGAACGAGGTGATGCCTCCTCCCGAGTCCAACAAGCACATCACACCAGCCCAGGCGGAAATTCTCCAGCGCTGGATCAAGGAGGGCGCCGAATACAAGAAACACTGGTCTTTCGAAGCCCCCGTCAAAACAGCCCCCCCATCGGTCAAAGGCCCGGTCCGAAACGGCATCGACGCATTCATCCAGTCACGGCTCAGCAAGGAAGGCCTTTCTCCTTCCCCCGAAGCAAACAAGGAAACACTCATCCGCCGCGTCACCCTCGATCTCACAGGCCTGCCACCCACGCCCGCGGAGATCGACGCCTTTCTCGCAGACACCTCCCCTGACGCCTATGAGAAGGTTGTCTCCCGCCTGCTCAAATCCGAACGCTACGGAGAGCACATGGGCCGCTACTGGCTCGATGCCGCCCGTTACGCAGACACCCATGGCCTGCACCTCGACAACGAACGCAGCATGTGGCCCTACCGCGACTGGGTCGTGCGCGCTTTCAACCAAAACCTCCCCTACGACCAGTTCACCATCTGGCAGCTCGCCGGAGACCTCCTCCCGAACGCCACCGTGGACCAGCAGATCGCCTCCGGCTTCAACCGCTGCAACGTCACCACCAGCGAAGGCGGCAGCATCAATGAAGAGTTCATCTTCCGCTACGCTGTGGACCGTGCGGACTCCACCGTCGCCGTCTGGATGGGCCTCACTGCTGGCTGCGCCGTCTGCCATGACCACAAGTTCGACCCCATCTCACAAAAGGAGTTTTATTCTCTCTACGCCTTCTTCAACAGCGCCGCAGATCCCGCCATGGATGGCAACATCCTCCTCACCCCACCCATCCTGCGTCTGAGCACCGCCGAGCAGAAAAAGCAGCTCGCTGAGCTGGATCAAAACATCGCCGCGGCTCAGACGAAGATTCGCGCCGCCATCCAAACTATCAACTATACCGACCCCGCCACTCAGACTCCCGCTCCTCCAATTCAGACCAGCGAACTCGTCTGGTTTGAAGATGCCTTCCCCGTGAAAGCCGATTTTTCAGGTGAGCCCACGCAGCTCATCACCAAGGACAAGGGCCCTGTCTTCAGCGGCAATGCAGCTCTCAAACGAACCGCCACCGGTGTCGCTCAGGACTTCTTCGCCAATGGCGCCAAGTATGAAATTCCGCCCAACGGCAAGATCAGCGTCCAGTGCTACATCGACCCCGCCAATCCGCCCAAGGCCATCATGCTCCAGTTCCACACCGCCGGCTGGAATCACCGCGCTGTCTGGGGCCAGGAGGGGGCCATCCCCTTCGGGCAGGTTCGCACCCCTGAAAAAGTGCAGATGGGTGAGCTTCCCAAAGCAGGCGAATGGGTGAAGCTCGAAGTGCCGGCAGAGCGCCTGGGCCTCAAGCCCGGCATCAAGGTGACCGGCTACGCCTTCACCCAGTTCGGCGGCACCGTTTACTGGGACCGCCTCGCCATGACCTCACGCGTCGATCCCGCCAAAGACCCCCAGTGGTCCTGGAGCAAGTGGATCGAAAAAAACCAGGGCAAGCGTGTCGCCGAACTCCCCAACGACCTGCAGACACTCGTGCGCGGCAAAAAACCTGCCGAGTGGTCTGAGAAAGACGCCACACGGCTCAAGGAGTGGTGGTTCGAAAATGAATATCAGGGGGCTCGCAGTCTGGTCGAAGGCGCACGCGCCGAAAAGCTCGCTCTCGAGTCACAGAAAAAGACCTTGGATGATGTCATCCCCGCCACCTTCATCATGGCAGACCTGCCGGAAAAGCGTGAGAGCTTCGTCATGGATCGCGGTCAGTATGACAAGCCGAAAGACAAGGTCACCCGTGGCACTCCGGCCATTTTCCCACCTCTCCCCGCACAGGCCGACTACACACGGCTCGATCTCGCCAAATGGCTCGTCAGCCCTCAGCATCCCCTCACCGCTCGCGTCCAGGTAAACCGTCTCTGGCAGCAGTTCTTCGGCACCGGCCTTGTCAAGACCAGCAACGACTTCGGCTCCCAGGGAGAGCCCCCCAGCCATCCCGAACTGCTCGACTGGCTCGCCGTCACCTTCCGCGAAAACGGCTGGGACATGAAAGCCTTCGTCACCCTGCTCGTCACCTCCCACACATACAAGCAGGATGCCCGGTGCCCCGATCTCGCGCTGCAAAAGGACCCGGAGAACCGCCTCCTCGCCCGCGGCCCTCGCTTCCGTCTCGATGCCGAAGCCGTGCGTGACCAGGCCTTGTTCGTTTCTGGTCTGCTCAGCCCCAAAATTGGCGGCAAAGGCGTCAAACCCTATCAGCCCGAAAACATCTGGGAGCCCGTCGGCTTCGGCGGCAGCAACACCCGCAACTACATCCAGGACCACGGCGAATCCCTCTACCGCCGCAGCCTCTACACCTTCTGGAAGCGCACCGCCCCGCCGCCCAACATGACCTCCTTCGACGCCCCAAACCGCGAGAGCTACTGCCTGCGCCGCGAGCGCAGCAACACCCCGCTCCAGGCCCTCACCCTCATGAACGACATCCAGTTCTTCGAGGCCGCGCGCAACTTCGCCCAGCACGTCATGCAGGCAAACACCGGCACCGACGCCCGCATCACCGCCCTCTTCCGTACCGCCACCGGCCGCTACCCCAGCGCCCAGGAGGCCGAACTCATCCTCCAGTCCTTCCAAAAGGAACTCGCCGCCTACACTGCCAAGCCCGAGGAAGCCAAAAAGGCCATCACCTACGGCGAATCCAAGCCCGACGAAAAGCTCAACCCCGCCGAACTCGCCGCCTGGACCATGGTCGCCAATCTCGTCCTCAACCTCGACGAAGTGGTGACCAAGGGGTGAAACAACCATGGCCCCCTTGGAATGCCCATCATCTTGGAGAGGTTCGGCTGAGATTTGGACGCCGAATAGACAGACCCGAAGCAGCTGGCCGCTTGGTAAACTTCATTGGAGTCCCGGCAGGATTGAGATCCAGGCTGTGGGAGCAAGACTGGCATTCACGCCGACTCAAGTCATCGAGCTGCGGTTTTACCAATGGCCTCTGCCCACTCTCAAAGTGGTGATCAAAAATGGAAATCAGCATGCGCTGGTGACTTTCAGTGCCTTTCGAGGCAGTCGTATCCGGGCCGTTCTCGACACATGTGGTTTTCAGATCACAAAATACTGCCGCTGGAATATTGGAGGTGATACATCCAAGGACATGAAAACTTATGGCCTGTTTGATGCCCCCGACTGAGTCATAGCATGCCTGGTAGAAAACGGGTCTGTTTTACACCCAGCTCCACGGGAAAAGCAGGATGCCTCACGCAGGTCTTCTGGAGGAGACGGGTTGTCACGATCCCTCAACACTCTGCGATCCCCACTGTCCGCACCTCCACAAACCTTCGGGTCTCCGAAGCGAGATAGCGCCCATTTACCACGGTTCATGGTATCACCCCTCAAACTCCGTCTCTCGATCTGCTGAAGAAAAGCAGATCATCATCTCCGCATCCACGCCATCCAGCGCCCTCGCATTGTGCCACTGCCCCGCCGGAATCGAGATCGTGTCCCCCGCATTCAGCACAAACTTTTGATCCCCCAGGCTGTGCTCCAGCCTGCCCTTGAGCAGGTGCAGGATTTCATCGCAGTTCGGGTGGCGGTGCCTCGGGTTCGTCTGGTCCGCCGGGATGATCACATGCCCAAGGGTCATCGTGGTGGAGTTGCCCATTTCCCTCGATGCCAGCCAGGTGAGCTTCCCCCACGGCTGGTCGATCAAAATACCCTCGGCAAAACTGCGGATAGGAGAACGGTTCATGATGCTCGTCATGATTCCCGCGACGCTCTGTTTGGCGACTGATTTTTGGATTGTGTAAGGCGGGTAAGTTGTTTGTAAGCCAGTGCCTCACGCATTGCTTCTAATTATTGAAACTCTATCATGACGGCGTTCGCAGTTCTGAAAGCCCAACGCCTTTGTCATGCACCCCGCATCACTCACTTCACAGTTCACGCGCTCCTTGAATCGCCTGCTGTCGAAACTCCGCGTTCTCGGCTTTTTGGGACTGACGAGCATCTCAGCCGTGGCGATGGATCTGCCGGCTTATCGCAGCCTGTTTGTTGATCAGTCTCAGCGCCCAGATCCTCGTTCCCTCGCCGCCTTCGACCTCTCCGTTTTGAACCCGCAGGCAGAGCTCGACATGGAGCCCGGCCATGCCCTGGGGAATCATTACTATGCACTGCTGGATGTGGCCCACTTCCGCAACGGATCTCACGCCGCGATGAAGTGCCTGGAGCGCCAGGTGGCCTCAAAGCCCTCTGCCTCCGACCAGCAAACCCGCATTGTCGATCCTGCAGCCCCCCAGTGGGTCTCCTGGGTGGTCGAAGCACTTGCCGATCCCGCAGCAAAAAAAGGCTTCGACGGCTTCGTCCTCAGCCTCGGCTCTGAAGCAGCCACTCCCGCAGCCCGCAGCGCCATCCTTTCGCTCGCCGCCACCCTGCGCCTCCGCTATCCCGACAAGCACCTCCTGCTCGACCTCCGTCTCGCACTCGGCGTGGAGGCCGTGCACCTCGCCAGCGGGTTTCTGGCCCTCGGCGTTTACACCCGCGAAGGCAGAAACGGCGCCGCAGACTGGACGCCTCTTGCAGAGGCTCAGCGTCTCACACGCCTCATCCGCACAGTGCAGATGCAGGGCATGCGTGTCTTCGCTGTAGAGTACGCCTCGGCAGACGACCGCGCCGCCTGCCTTGAAGCCGCTCAGCGCCTCACCAGCTTCGGGGTCCTTCCTTTCGTCACCACCACGGCGCTCACCGGCGTCAACCTGGGTCCTTGGGAGGAAGCCTCCCGCCGCGTCCTCGTGCTGCATGGCTGGGATGAAAAACACGTCGGCGAAAAGTCGCCGCCTGTGGCATCCACCCTCACCTCTCGCCTCATGCGCCAGTCGCTCGAATGGCTCGGCTGCGAGCTCGATTTTCGCCAGGCAAGCGGCGCCTCCTTTCTGCCCGCAGATCACAATTTCGCCGCCGTCATTCTCGACTCCGGCCTGGTGCTCAGTCCCGATCAGCAACGCACGCTCGCCGCCTGGCTGCCTTCGCTGCGTGTCCGCAGGATCCCGCTGCTCCTCACCGGCATGCCTTGGACGGACGACACAGCACGCCAGCTTGCCATGCAGCATCTCGGCCTCGGCGGCAGCGCCCGCCCTGCGGCCCGCCTCGTCAAAACAAACGTCGTTGCCATGGACTCCGCCCTGCTGCGCGTGAACTCCAGGATCACTTCACACACGCTCGGCTTTCTCGATCTTGAAGCCCCTGCAGACGCACACATCGTTCTCGGTCTCCATGGCCAGGATGCCATGGGTACAGCTCATCGTTTTGACCAGGCCTTCCTCTCCAGCTGGGGCGGAGCCTGGGTGGACCCGGCTGCCCAGGCCGCCACTGCGCAGCTCGATCTTCCCGCATTCCTCACCCAATGGCTTGGCACAGACCGCAGCCTTCCGGTCCCGGACACCACCACCCGCACCGGACGCCAGGTGTTTTACAGCCACATCGAAAGCACCGGCTTTTCCACCCCTTCCACACTGCCCGGCTTTCCCCTCTGCGCCGAAGTCATGCGTGACCGCATCATCGGCCGCAGCCTGCTGCCCATCACCGTTTCAGTTTGCGAGGCCGAGTTGCGCGCCTGGCTGCCCGGTCAGAAGCCCGGCGAAGCAGAACGGCTGGAGCACGTGGCCCGCAGCATGTTTGAAATGCTTCAGGTCCAGGCCGCTTCGAACTCCTTTTCCCGCCCTTCCCAGTGGACCCCCGGCATCGCCATCTCCAGCACGCTCAATGAGCGCGCCAGCTCCGCACGCCATGACATGGAGCGCGAAATCGCCGGCTCCATGAGTTACATCCACCGCCGCCTGCTGCCCCTTGGCAAGGAGGTCAGCCTCATGCTCTGGCCCGCCAAAGCAGCCCCCTCCCCGGAAGCTTTGCGCTACTGCCGCACCATGAAAGTCGAGAGCCTCCCGGCGCACTCTGGCTTTGACCCCATCTCCAGCCCCTCCGGCTCCCGCAATCCCCCTCGCCTGGAACCGCTCGCCATTCGCTGCAGCTTTGCGGATGTGCGCACCGCCGCAGGCCTTGCCTCGCTCGAAAAAACCTTCGCCGCATGCTCAGAGCAGCCCCTGCACGCCATGACTGCGGCGGCTTATGCAGCCAGCGTTCGCGACGCACAGCACACCCGCATTCTCCGGGCCGCGCCAGATCATTGGATCATCCTCAACAAAGGCGAATGCCGCACCCTGAGGCTGCCCGTGACCGCCGGCCTGCCAGACATGGCGCGCTGCCAGGGGGTTTCAGGCTACAATGTGCATCAGGGCCAGCTCTACATCCACACCATGGGCCGCGCCCGCACCGAGCTTGTGCTCACCAAAGACAGGCCTGCTCAGCACATTCACCTCGCGGAGTGCAGCACCGCCGTCTCCTTCTTTGAGCTGACACCGGGCCGCGCCACCTTCCAGGTGCGTGACCTCCGCCCCGTGGAGATCGTCCTGGGTGGTTTTGAGCCTCGCGGACAGTGCGCCTACCTCGAAAATGGCCGCCCCTACACCGCACATGCAGATTCACAGGGCTTCGTCCGCCTCGAAGTCGCCTGCCGTTCCACCGTCTCTCTCCAGTCCCTGCCGCCTGCCGCACACGCGGCCATGCGCTGATCACCCCCGCATTCCCCAGTTCTCATGCGTCTCAGTCCCCGTCAGGCTTTCAGTCTCATTGCCGCCTACGCTTTGCTCGCCGCCGCCTGGGGCTGGCGCCTGCATGCGGATGATCCGGCCCCCTCAGGGGTCAATCCTCTGCTGGCAGACACACGCACAGCCATCGCCTCCAGCCTGGCCCGCGCCCCCGCTCACCTCCAGCAGCCTGCGGTGCTTCAGCTTGCACTGCTTCCTGACCATCAGGTCGAAGCGCTTCACGCCTGGCTGAAGGCGGCCCCCGAGCAGCGGCTGCGCCAGCTCACCGTACGCGAGGGCCCTCTCAACACGCCATCCCCGCTCAACACCGCACTTGTCTTTGTTGAGCTCACCCGCGCAGATGCTCCGCTCATCGAGGACAGCCGCCTTCTCCTCTCCGCTTCTGGCGATCGCATCTCAGAGCCCCACAAGATCGAGGCGCTCGAACTGCTCGCCTCTCAGGCCGCGGCAGCGGGCGAACGCACCCTGGCCATCGAAATCCATGAGCGTGTCTGCGCATTCCCTTCCGCCACATGGCAGCATGCGCTCGCTCTCATCGAAGCGGCACGCGCCGCCCGGCGCCCGGCCGCAGCCCTTCGTGTCGTCAAGGACTGGCTCAGCGAGACTCCCTCACGCCTGGATGCAGCTCAGCGCGAAGCCGCCCTCGACCTTCAGATCTCCCTCCTGCTCGAAGGCTCCCGTTATGCCGAGGCCAGCCGTGTCACGCTCGAATCTCTCCGTGCCTTGAAAGCCGGAGCCGCCATCCCCGCTCGCCTCATGCAGCGCGCTCTCCTTGCCACACGGGCCGCAGGAGAGTCCGCCGAACTGATGCCATGGATCGAGCGCCAGCTGCGCGCCTCGCCGGACCATCAGCTCTCTCTGAAAGACCTCGCTGCAAAACCATCCGTTGACGCCGGTTATCGCCACTGGCTGGCAGAAGGTGCCTGCATCGCCGATCTCAACCATCAGAGCAGCATCGCCTGCGAGTTTTTCTTCCGCCTCGCCGCCCTTGGCGAGACCCACGTGCTGGCCCGCTTGCATGCACTCGTCGCTCAGCTCGGGCGTGGCAGGGAGCTCGCCGCGGTGCTCGCCAGCCTGCAGCACCGCTTCCCCCCCCATCAGCTGGCGCAAGCCCTTGCAGAGGGCGATGCCCCGGCTGCCGCACGCGCCTTCCTCACCGCCCATCTCCAGTCCTCGGCCGATGACCGCGAAGGCTGGCGCATGCTCGCACAGATCGACATGGCCCTCCGTGGAGAAGCCGCCTCCACCATGCTTTGGCAGGGCTTTCTCAAACGCTTTCCAGGCGATGTCACTGCCATGAGGCAGCTCGCCGCATGCCAGGTCTCCGCAGCACAGCCCCGTCAGGCGCTCGACACCCTTCAGTCCATTCCCGTCGGCCAGCTCGATGAGCCCACGCTGAGGCATATCGCCGCACTCGCTGTCCAGTTGGATGACGTTCCCGCAGCACATCGCGCACAGCAGCTCCTCGTCGCCTCATCGGCCCATCCCTCCGCGCGCGATGTCCTCGCCCTTGCCACCACCACCCTGCAGCACCCCGATGCCGCGGCCGCCCATGAAGCGCTTTCAGAGGCTGCCTCCAGACTCCCTGCCGGAACCGGTTTTCACCGGTTCCTCACCGCCATCCCTGGCACCGTCGAAGCGACACACTTCAGCACTGCGGCAAAGTCTGAGTGAGAGTGCGGTTGATTCGCGGCGCGCTGTCGGCACCTTGGTCCCATGAACCGCCGTCACGCATTCCTGCTTCTTTGGCTCCTCCTCGCCAGCGCAGGCTGCAGCATGCTGCCACGCGATGAGCACGGCCGCCTTCAGTACTATGAGCGCCGTTTGCACAGCCTCGAATTTCCCGTCAGCCGCGCACGCCTCTACAAAACCCTGCGCCCCGCCTCACCTGCCGCCCCTACAGGCCAGACCGGCTCCGGCCTGCTCACCGGCAGTGAGTTCTACCGCCTGGACGACCTCTTCGTGGTCGAAATGTCCGTCGTGTACAAAGCCGTCGCAGGCATCGACGACTATCTCAGCCCCGCACCCACCATCGGCAGCCAGGTGCGCTCCATTCTCGACGCCTCTTGGAGCATCGAAAACTTCATGGACCGCGGCACCCCGGAGCATCCGTCTGACATCATTCAAAGAGCACGCATCCTGAAGCGGCCGGCGCAGAGGTATTGAGTCCCGGCTCAGCCGTGCTTCTTGATGATCTGGATGAATTCCGGCAGGTACTCCTTCGCCTTCTTCTCACCCACACCGCGGATCTTCAGCCCCGCCTCGGTCGTCTTGGGCTTGAGCCGCGTCATAAACTCCAGCGTCTGATTGCTGAAAATGATGTACGGCGGCACTCCTTCGGCCTCCGCCACGGCGGTGCGGTGGTGCTTGAGCTTCTCAAACAGCGCATCGTCAAATCCCAGCTCGCGTGCCGCCAGCTCCTCGTTCATCGCCGTCTTGCCCTTCGGCTTCGTCACCGGTGCTTGCATCGAAGGCCAGCGCATCTTCACATTCAGCCCCTTCTTCATCACCTCCGCTCCGCGTGAGGTCAGCGTGACTTTCGGGTACTCTCCGCTGCTCGTCTCGATGAGCCCGAGCTTCTCGATTTCAGCAAACAGCGGGTGCAGCGCATGCGTGCCCACATCCTTCAGCAGCCCATACGTCGTGAGCTGGTCATGCCCCGCGTCCACGATCTCCTTGGACTTGCTGCCCACCAGCATCTGGATGATCCGCCCTTTCCCAAAGCGCCCCTCCCAGGTGCCATCCGGCAGCCTCACGGACATTCGCGCGATGCCGCTCAGCGCCTGCCTCAGCATCGTGACTTCGTCCGCCCCGCCCTCGCGCGGAGGCTGCACGCCCTCGGCACGGCACACATCGCAGGTCCCGCAGGGCGTGCTCTCGCTCTCGCCAAAGTAGCGCAAAATCTGCTCCTGCCGGCAGGCCTTGTCGTCGTAGCAGAGCTCCACCATGGCCTTGAGCTTCGAGCGGTCGCGCCGGTCCTTTTCGCGCAGGGCCTCCGTGTCAAACTGCAGATCCCGCGTCAGCACATTCGGCTGCAGCAGCCGCGTGCCACGGATGCGTTTGCCGGGAATGTCAAAACGCTCGATGTAGTCGTTGCGGGCCAGGTAGCTCAGCGCCGAGCCAATCGCCATGCTGTTTTTCGCACCAGCGCGCTCCGTGATCTCATCAATCGACGCCTGCACCTCGTGATTCGAGTCCGCCGCGTTCAGCAGCGCCTGGTACACGCTGCGGATGATGTCCACGCTCGGATTGTTGCCATCAATGAAAAACTCCTGCGTCTTCGTGTCGGCAAAATTAAAAAACAGATCGCACTGCGAAGGCTCGCCATCACGCCCCGCACGGCCTGCTTCCTGGTAGTAGGCCTCCACGCTGCCCGGCACATCAAAGTGCACCACAAACCGCACATCAGAGCGGTCGATGCCCATGCCAAAAGCATTCGTCGCCACGGCCACATCCGCCTTCTTCGTGATGAACTTCGTCTGCCTCGACTCGCGCTCCTTGTCATCCAGCCCGCCATGGTACTCGATCACCTTCAGCTTCCATGACCTCAGCTCCTCGCCCACCTCCTCCACACGCTTGCGCGTGGAGCAGTACACAATCCCCGTTTTGAACTGCGTGATGATCTTCCTCAGCCGTTCATACTTGTCCGCGTTCGACTTCGTATGTGCGATGTTCAGGCTCAGGTTTGGCCGCTCAAATCCGCGGATCGTCACAAACGGATCCCGCAGCGCCAGCGTCTGCAAAATATCCCCCCGCACCTCCGGCGTCGCTGTCGCAGTCAAGGCTACCACCTGCGGCCGGTCCAGCTGCGCCAGCGCCTCTCCCAGCCGCATGTAGTCAGGGCGGAAATCATGCCCCCACTGCGAAAGGCAGTGCGCCTCGTCCACTGCAAACAGCCCGATCTGCACCTGCCGCAGCGCATTCGTAAACGCACGGCTTCGAAACCTCTCCGGCGCCACATACACCAGCTTGTACTCTCCCTGACGCAGCGCATTGATCCGCTCCTGCTGCTCTCCCAGCGAAAGCGAGCTGTTGATCAGCGTCGCCGGTATCCCACGCCTCTCCAGCGCATCCACCTGGTCCTTCATCAGCGCGATCAGCGGACTCACCACCACCGTCACCCCGTCCATCACCATCGCCGGAAGCTGGTAGCACAGCGATTTGCCACCCCCTGTAGGCATGATCACCATCGTGTCCCGCCCGCTCAGGATGCTCGCCATCACTGTTTCCTGGCCGTCCAGAAACTCACGAAAGCCAAAATACTTCTGCAACGCCATCTTGGCGTCGTGAATGGGAGTGGAGGCGGCAGTTGGAAGAAGTTCGGACACGGACTGCTCACCTTGGATGCGATGAGGAATGGCCGCAAGAAGACGCAAAAATATCAAAGACCACGCTTCCAGGCAGAGCGCTTCCGGCACGGCGCATCATGCCAGCTCGTAGGATGGATGTGGCGACAGCCCGCCCGTCCATCAGCGCACGGCAAACACCACGGCGTACGAGCCACCTCGCAGCCGGGCGGTTTGTCGAAGAATGCGTGGAAGCATCGACAGGCTCTCGACATCCCCCCCAGCCTGCGACCTGAGCCGCCACTCAATGCTCGTCCTTCTTCTTCGCATCCTTCGCTTTCAGCGAAGGCGTAAATCCATACTTCTCCCCCGCCTGCCGCAGGCATTTCACAATGTTGGTCTCCTCAAACTCCAGCGCCGCTTCCAGGCTCAGTCCCGTCGTCTTCGGCATCTTCTCCGCTTTGCGCTCTCGCACCATCGTCAGCGTCCGCGCCAGCTCCGTGCCGGGCTTCTCAGGAAAGGTGGCCCAGTAGGCTGGCTTCAGGCACGGAATGTCCAGCGGATCACGCGTGATCATCTCCAGGAGGTAGTTCACCTGCGGGTTGTATTTCTCAAACAGCGCAAACATGCGCGGCAGATCCAGAATCCCCTCTCCCAGCGGCACTTCGGCCAGCAGAAAGCCCGTCGCCGTCTCCTGCACCGCCATGTCCTTGATATGCGTGGTAACCGCAAACGGCGCCAGCGTCTCCACCACCGTCATCGGGTCCTCCAGCAATGCGATGCTGTTTCCCGTATCCACACACGCACCCATGTGCGGGCTGCTCAGCCGCCCCAGCATCTCCGCCAGTTCTGCCGCATGGAAGTCCTTGTGATTCTCAATCCCAATCTTCACCTTATGCCGTTTGGCCACCGGCTCCGCGAGCTGCATCGACTTAAACGCCCCCTCCTTCCAGTGCTTGAAATCCTCCAGGCTGGAAAACAGCTCATAGCGCCTGCCACCAGTCGCAGAGCGAAAAATCACCGCCCCCGCCTCCTTGGCCGTGCGCACCTCCTGCTCAAACCGCCCCACATCGCTTTCATTCTTCGGCAGCGTGATGCTCCCTTCCAGATTCATGCTGTACGACTCACAGGTCGCGCGCACCTTCCCCGCAAACTCACTCGTCCACCCGCCCACCAGCGTCTGCAGCGACCCCACGCCGAAATCACGCACATGATCCAGCACATCCAGCGCATGCTCAAACGGCGGGTATTTGATGTTCGAATACTTCCCCTGCCAGCGCTTCCAGTACGAGTGGATCACGATGCCCATCTTCTTTCCCTGCAAAGCAGCCGACGAAGGCAGCGCAGCTGCTAATGCGGCGGCTGCAGAGGTGAGAAAGGCGCGTCGGGTCATGGAGCTTCAGGAAACGTCTTCGAAAATGAAATCATTTCCCTCATTTGCACAGCAATCTCCCTGCAGAAACAGCGATTACCTCATTCCAATTTGGACATCCTGCCGATAAGCTGCCAAAGCCGCATCAAATCGTGCCGCCACATCACAGAATTCCCGCCCCCAGCCACTGCTGATGCTGACTTCTTGAATGGAACCCGTGGGGGCATATAAAACGGAAAGCCTCATGAGATCGCAGCGGCGGCCTGATTCCACATCTGCCACCAAAGCATCAAACTCTTCCAACGCCTCTGCGATGCCATCCCATCCTGACCAGACAAAGTCGTTTTCTGGAAGCACCATCAGCTCCCTCGTCTCTTTGAGAACGTTAAGCAGTTCTTCCTTGGCGTGATGCATGGCCGTGTCTGGCTCTCACCTCACCACACCGCCCACCCACTCAGGCTGCCGCTTTGCCAGGCACTCGGAGAGCCACCTCACCAGATCCGCCACGGACTCATGCTTCTTGCGCAGCGTGTTCAGCGCCGGCCAGTCGATGGTTTGCCGCGAGGTCGGCAGCGTGATCTTCTGGATGCGCAGCAGGTTGTGCACCGCTTCAAACTCCGCTGCGTTCATCGCCCGCAGTTCCTTGGCCGAGGGCAGGTCATCCAGCACCGTCAGCGGGATGCCCAGGCTGCAGATCCCCACACCAAATTGATGCCCCAGGCTGCGCAGCGCATCCACCAGCGCCTCGTCATTCAGACCTTCTGCGATCACGATCTCGCTTTGCAGCGTCCAGCGTGTGGCGCTCAGCGCCTGAAAAAAGTCGGCGCTGAAGGTGTCCGGCGCCACGCTGAGCTTGAGCTGCACCCCGGCCAGACCCACTACGGGTCCTCCGAGGTGGCGGCGTAGGTCCAGCATCGCCGCATCAAATCGCGGCGCATCATCACTGCCCGTGTCCAGGTCCCAGTCAGCCACCACCAGATCAGGGATGTCCCACTCACCCTCCATGCTCGGCGTCCCGCTGCTGTTGCGGTTCAGCAGGAAAGGGTAGCGCGAGCGCTGCAGGCACAGCCTCTCATAGATCGCCACCATCCTCAGGTAGCGCGACCAGCACTGGTCGCTCTCCCCCAGCTCACTGTCGAACAGCCCCTGCCGCGTCACGCCGTTGCTGCCGGAGAGCGTTTTCTTCTGCCGCTGGTAGTACCCCTGGCCCTGGTCCACCTTCGCGATGGGTGAGGTCGGGTCGTAGCTCAGAATGGAAAAATGGTAGCGCAGCGTCGCGTCGCTGTAGCCGTCACCCAGGCGCAGACGCACCAGGCGGATGAGTTCGGTGCCCTTGATCGAGTCCGCAGGATCATGCGGCAGGATTTCGGGCAGCAGTTGTCGCAGTTGTTCGCGTAGGTTCATCCTTGGTGCTGTGTCAC
Source organism: Prosthecobacter fluviatilis (assembly GCF_042655725.1). Classification (GTDB taxonomy): domain Bacteria; phylum Verrucomicrobiota; class Verrucomicrobiia; order Verrucomicrobiales; family Verrucomicrobiaceae; genus Prosthecobacter; species Prosthecobacter fluviatilis. The sequence continues at coordinate 147,990 of NZ_JBHSMQ010000006.1, read as the reverse complement.
AGCATGGCTGCGAAGCGGTTGTCTCGTCAACAACAGAAACGCATCAGCCACGCCGGTCCTCACGAATGACATAGCGCGTGCGCCGGCTGTTCAACCAGCGCACGCCAAACATGTCCATCGTCGCCCGCAGCGCGCGGTTGCCAAAGCCATACTTGCTCACCCCATGGATGCGCGGACGGTGGTTCACCGGCATTTCCGTCACCCGCCAGCCCATGTTCCGGATCAGGGCTGGGATGAAGCGGTGCATCCCATTGAAAAGCAGCAGCGCCTCCCGGCAGTCGCGTCGCATGACCTTCAATGTGCAGCCCGTGTCCCTCACATGGTCTCCCACAAAGCGCGACCTCACAAAGTTGGCGATCCGGCTCTGCAGCCTTTTGAACGTCGTGTCCTTGCGCTTGGCCCGGTAGCCGCAGACGAGGTCGTACCCCGGCGCCTCGTCCAGCTTCGCGATCATCGCCGGAATGTCCGCCGGGTCGTTCTGCAGGTCGCCGTCCAGAGTCACGATCACATCCCCCAGCGCAGAGTGAATGCCCGCGTGCATCGCTGCGCTCTGCCCGCTGTTTTTCTCAAACACAATCACCCGCACCCTCTCCCCACGCTGCACCCGTGCCAGCGTCTGGTCCTTCGAGCCGTCATCCACCAGCACCAGCTCATAATCATGCCCGCTCAGCGCCTTGTCGATCTGCTGCTGCATCTCCACGACATTATCCTCCTCGTTATAAAGGGGCACGACGACGGAGATGGCGGGAGACGAGGGCATGGGCGGGCGAAAAGGGCGTCAAAAGTCGGGCGGACGATAATCGTGGCAAGCGAAGATTTTGAGCCAGCGCACCTCATTCCCGGCATGCATGACCCGCACAACCGACAGCAGTTCCGTGCGCTGGAAGCGTTTTCTCAGCAGCTCAGGCACCCCCTTCGCGCTTCGCTCTTCCGTGACAAAAAGCGCACTGCGACCTGCAAAGGAGCTCAGATCGCTCAGCGCAGACTGCACCTTTTCCGCCTGGCCCAGGTAGTGGTCGAGTTCGGCCACCAGCGGCCACCCATCCGCAATGACAAACCACTTCCCCGTCCCGCCTGCCTGCTCCAGCACGGCAGAGACCACCTTGGCACTCTCACGCCAGCCACGCACACTCCCGGACGGGTCCGCGCTCAATGTCCTCGCCCAGTCCGTCACCGGGCCGGTTTTATGCGCAAAAGGCCAGCGCAGCCCCAGAGTGCGCGGCAGGTCCGTTTGCAGCAGAAAGGCGCTCTGCAGCGCCGCAAACATCAGAGTGACTGTTCGCAGGCTGATCTTTTGCTCGATCACCGCCGCACGGGCAACAGTGCTGCGATGCGCGAGAAGCATCGCCCCAAACAGCATCCACACCACGCCGCCCGTGTCCGGCCAGCACTCATTCGGGCCGTAAAAAAAGTCCGCCACCGCCAGCGGCAGCAGCATTGCCAGCGGCAGGCTGCGGTGGGATTGCAGCATGCCGCCGGCCACCCCCGCACGTACCGCCAGCACAAAAAGCACGAGCAGCAGCGGGGAGGCGAGCACCATCCAGCGCACTGCATTCGGAATCAGCCGCCACTCCGGCAGCCACTGCCAGGCGGCAAAGCTCGGCCAGCCATGCCCTCCCTGCCAGCCCAGCCAGCACAGCACCACCGTCGTCCACACCGCCATGATCTTTCTGAAACCAGGCCCCCGCAGGTGCTGCCGCAGCGGCTCAGGCAGCGCAAAGACGCAGCACACCGCCGCCATCATGGCCGAGGCCGGCGGTTGCGCCAGCCCCACCCCTGCCACACAGCCTGTCGCCCACCACCATGCACGCTGGCACTCTGCCTGCCGCAGCACACGGCGCACACACAGTGCCGCCGCAGGCACGAGCACGCAGGCACATGTCGCCGGCGTCAGTGTCACCGCGGCTAGATTGAAACCGGGCAGCACATTCACGATCACCACCGCCCAGCCCGCAATCTGCTCATCAAACAGCTCTCTCGCCAGCTTCCACACCAGCAAAACCGCCGCCAGCGCCAGCAGCGGCGCGAAAAACCTCACTCCAAACTCCCCCGCACCGCCAATAGCCATGCCCAGCCTGGCAAACAACGGCACCAGCGGCCCGATCTCGGAAAAACTCAGCCATTCGCCATGCTTGGCCCGAAAAACCGCCAGCGCCTCGTCCGGCGCGAGTTCCAGCGTCGGCAGCAGCGCCCAGCGCCAGAGCGTGAGCAGGCCCAGGGCGGCTATGAGAAAGCGCTGGCGCGGCATGATGGTTGGGCGCATTGAATAGAGTACGCCGTGCGCATGTCAAAGCGTCGTCACCAACCTCCCACCCTTATGAAACACCTTTACCTGCTACCGCTGCTGCTGCTGGCCCCCGTCCTGCGTGCCGAAGAGGCCCAGCCCAAGACAGCCGAGGAGATCATTCGCATCGTGCAGAACAGCTACGCCCTGCAAAACTACAAAATGAATGGCCAGCTCCGCGACGATGCCACCGGCCGCGTCGAACCCATGACGCTCACCATGCAGGACCGCGTCATGCGCTTCCTCTTCAAAAATCCGCCGCCTGAGATCGTCCACCTCGACATGAACACCTCTCCCGCCACCCTTTACCAGGTGCGCCAGGGCGGCTCCTCCGTCGTGCCCACCAGTCAGCATGGCAACAAGGTGCGCGGCATGGAGTTCAACTACGAGGACCTCTCCCTCGGCTTCCTCTACTGGCCCCGCCCTCAGCTCATGGGCGACGACCGCGTCAGCGGCCAGAAGTGCTGGCGCGTCCGCGTGACCAACCCGAGCAAAGACGGCCCTTACCATGCCGTTGACCTCTGGGTCCATCAGGGCAGCGGCGGCGCCGCCAAAATGGCCGCCTGGGACCGCAACAGCAAAATCGTGAAACGCTACCAGGTCACGAAAGTTCAGAAGGTGGAAGGCGCCACCACGCTCAAGGAACTGCGGATTGAAACCATCAATCCCGCCGACGATTCCGTCATCGGCCGCACCTACATGACACTGGAAGACCCGGTGAAAAACAACTGACGCGACGCATGCAACCGCCGCGCAAATTCAATCCCCACCCCTTCGCCTACCACCAGGAGCTGGATGTCCGCATCGAGAGCCTCACCAACGAGGGCGCCGGAGTCGCCCGCGTGGACGGCTGGGTCGTCTTCGTGCCTTTCACCCTCGTGGGCGAGCTGGTGAAGTGCCGTGTCTTCCGCAATCACAAAAACTACAGCGAGGCCGACTTCGTCTCCGTCATCGAGCCCTCGCCGCAGCGTGTCGCACCCCAGTGCACGCTCTTTGGCCAGTGCGGCGGCTGCCAGTACCAGCACCTCTCCTATGAGGAGCAGCTCCTCTCCAAGCAGCGCCAGGTGGCCGACCTCCTCCGCCACATGGCCAGGATCGAGCATCCCGTCTGCCCGGTCATCCCCTCCCCCGTTCAGTACGGCTACCGCTCCAAGATCACCCCCCATTTCCACCGCCCCAAAGAGGGAGGCATCGGCGCCATCGGCTTCCTGCGCGCACGCACCCGCAATGCCATGGTCGATGTGGAGCACTGCCCCATCGCCATGCCGCAGCTGAATGACCAGCTCGCCGCCGTGCGCGCACGTGCCCGCGCAAGCTCCGCCGAATTCAAAAACGGCGCCACCCTCCTCATGCGAGCCGCCAGCAACGGCGTCCTCACCCGCCCAGACGAGATCGCCGTCGAAGATGTGGACGGCGTCCGCTTCGAGTTCCAGGCAGGCGACTTCTTCCAGAACAATCCCTTCATCCTTCCCAAGTTCGTCCGCCATGCCATCGACGAGGCCAAGGCCACCGGCGCAAAGCATCTCGTGGACGCCTACTGCGGCAGCGGCCTCTTTGCCATCAGCGCCGCGCGCGACTTTGAGCAGGTCATCGGCGTGGAGATCTCCGAAACCGCCGTCAAAAAAGCCGCTCACAACGCCGAGATCAACGGCCTGACCAACTGCCGCTTCATGGCCGCAGATGCCCAGCACGTTTTCAAAGACGTCCCGCATGCCGGAGCCGACACCGTGGTCATCATCGACCCGCCACGTGCAGGCAGCAGCCCCGAGTTTTTGCAGCAGCTCTTCGCCTTCGGTCCCAAAGGCGTCGTTTACATCTCCTGCAATCCCGCCACCCAGATGCGCGACCTCGTCCTCTTCACCGAGGCCGGTTTCAAGCTCGGCACCGTTCAGCCCTTTGATCTCTTCCCGCAGACCAAGCACCTCGAGTGCGTCATGACACTGAGCCGATGAACCGTTTCGAATTCGCCACCGCCCAGCGCATCATCTTCGGCCGTGGCGTCTTCCGCGAGCTGCCGGATCTCTGCCGCAGCTTCGGCCAGCGCACACTGCTCATCGCCGGCAGCCGTCCGCAGCAGTGGGCGGACCGCTTTCCCCACGTGGGCATCCACTCCGTCAGCGGAGAGCCCACCGTTCAGGACATCGAATCTGGCGTCGCACTCGCCAAGGAACTGCGTGCCGACGTCATCGTCGCCATCGGCGGCGGCAGCGTGGTGGATGCCGGCAAGGCCATCTCTGCCATGAGCACGCAGCCCGCCGGGCTGATGCGCTACATCGAGGTCATCGGCGAAGGCAGATCGCTCGACGCCTCCCCAGTGCCCTTCATCGCCGTGCCCACCACCGCCGGCACCGGCGCCGAGGCCACGCGCAATGCCGTCATCGCCAGCACGGAGCACCGTGTCAAAGCCAGCCTGCGCCACATCTCCATGCTGCCGCGCATCGCGCTCATCGATCCCGAACTCGCCGCCGATGTCCCACCCGCCGTCACCGCCGCCAGCGGCATGGACGCATTGACGCAATGCCTCGAAGCCTTCGTCTGCTCCCGCGCCCAGCCCATGACCGACGCCCTCTGCCTCGATGGCATCCAGCGCGCCGTGCACTCTCTGGAGCGCGCCTTTGAAAACGGCCGCGACATCGACGCCCGTGAAGACATGGCCCTCTGCGCTCTGAATAGCGGCATCGCACTCGCCAATGCCGGCCTCGGCGCCGTCCACGGTTTCGCCGCACCCATTGGCGGCATGTTTCACGCCCCGCATGGCGCGGTCTGCGCCGCGCTGCTCGCACCCGTGTGGGAAGCCAACTCCCGCCGCGTGCAGGACCGCTCCAGGTTCACCCAGGTGGACTCCATGCTCGGCGGCGATGCCATCCCCTATCTTCACAGCCTCACAACCCGCCTCCACATTCCCAAACTCAGCCAGTGGGGCATCGCAGACAGCGACCTCGATGAAATCGCCCGCAAAGCCTCGGCCGCCAGCAGCATGAAGGCAAACCCGGTTTCCCTCAGCCACGAGGAGCTCGTTCGCATTCTGCGCTCAGCCTGCTAAAGGCACAAAAAGAAAGCCGGGGCCGCTTTCGCAAACCCCGGCCCCGCTCGTTGTTGGTTGCGGTAGTTATTTGATGTCACCGGCAAAGCCGGCGGCATTGAGGGCGGCCACCAGTTCAGACTTGGTGAACTCGCCTTCGACAGTGAATGAAGTCGCCTTCGCGACGATGTCGGTCTTCGTGATGCCCGCGACGGTCTTCACCGCATCAGCAGCGGCGATCTCGCACTTCTTGCAGCAGAGGTGCACGCCGGACACGGTGGCCTTCGTCATCTTCGCTTCAGGCTTCGCGGCCACCGCTGGCTTGTTCGCGGATTCCTCGCCTTCGATCTTGCCATAGTAGCCTGCGGCAATGATCGCCTCCGCAGCCTTCTTCGCATCGCCCTTCTTCTTCGAGACGATCGTCACGGTGGTTCCCTTGTCAGGCACGGTCACGGTGACATCGCTGCCGACGCTCATGCCGGCTTTGGTGATTCCCTTGGCGCAGCTGCCGCAGCAGTTGTGCACACCGGTCATCGTGAGTGTGGTTTCAGCACGCACTGAAGCGGCGAGAGCAAGGATGGATAGCAGAGTGAAGAATTTCATAAGCAATTTCAGAGACGATACGACAAGTCGCTTTCTTTGCACAATTTAATTTTTAACGCCGGATCGCAGTCATGAATCCACGCGCAATGATCGTGTCATGATACTCGCCAGGCGTAAATCCTGCTTTATCCAGCAGCTGCGCATACTCGCCCGTGCTGTAGCATTTCCCCTGCGTGGCATGCATCAGCAGGCATGAATACTCCGCCACATGCAGCGGTCCTGTTTTGTCCGCATTGATGAACGCATCATGAATGATCAGCAGTCCGCCCGCAGGCAGCGCTGCATGTGAAACCGCCAGCAGTTTCTCCACCTCAGCCACACCCCAGTCGTGCAGCACATTGGAAAAAAGATGCACGTCACATCCTGCAGGCATGCCTTCAACCATGTTCCCCGTCGCCACGCTCACACGCTCCGCACAGCCACGCTCCTCGATCAGCTTGCTCGCGATTCGGTCCACCGGCGCCTGATCAAACGCGACCCCTCTCATATGCTTGTGCTGCGCCGTGATCGCACACGCATACACACCCGATCCTGCGCCGATGTCCAGCACACAGCTGCGCCCCGTGAGATCCAGCTTCTTCGCCAAAGCCTGCGAGAGCAGCACCCCTCGGCAGTCCATCGCCGCCGTAAATTTTCGCGCAAAGTCCTCCTGTTCCATCGCCTTGTGCCAGTCAAACGCCGCCTTGTCTCCGCTCCACCCCGCCGGCTTGTCTGTCCTCAGCACTTCCAAAAAGTCGCGCGCAATCGGCCGGTCATGCAGCGAGGCAAAATAAGGCCTCACATCCCACACCGGCCCCGCGCACATAAACTCACGCGCCACCTCCGTCGTGTGAAACACCCCGCCCACATTCCTCACCCAGTCGTTCGCCGCAAACAGCGTCATCATCGTGTCCGCCGGACGTTCCTTAAAACCAAAGTGCTCGCAGATCCCCGCCAGCGAAGATGGATTAGCAGACAGCCATGTGAAGAAATCCACGCTCAACGCCGCCGTCACCATGTCCGCCCCGTACAGGCAGTCGCGATAACGGTAAATGCTGGTCGGATCAGTGACAGGGGCGGAGGTGAGGTCATGCATCATGGTCCCGCATGATGAAGGCTCCCCCTGTTTGCGGCAAAACCTGATTTTACTTTTTCCCCGCCTCTTCCTTGATCTGTCTCGCGATCATATTTCCCGTGATAAACAGAAAGCGCGACACACCTTCATTCGGTTGGGCGGCCAGAACGACTGTCTGTCCGTCCCAAATGCTCACCCCGGTGGAGAAACGCCTGACACCTCTTTCTGCAGTCCCGCTCTCATCATAGTTAATGATGAGCTCCATCGTGTTCCCATCCCCGCCAATCTGTGCTTCCACCTTCACATCGGCACCACCCAGCGCGGCCGGCATCTTGTACTTCTTCGATTGGCCATCCAGCACCAAATTTTCGATCTTCGCATTGGTAACGGCGATCTTCTTCATCACCGTCTTAAACTGATCCGGGGAGAAAATCCCCGCCAAGATAAACATCGGTAAAATTTCCGGCGGCCGTGACGCGCCTAAAGACAATAGCGTCGGGTCCGTGTTCACGGCTGGCTTTGGGGCATCGGGCTGGGGCGGCAGCCAGTTTTCCATCAGCTTTAAAAAATCGCCCCTCATCTCTGCCGCCTGCACAGTGACGAAAACACTCTTTTTCACCGCAGCCTCGTGGAGTTGCATGATCCAGATCTCAATGAGATCCAGCTTGGGCTTGGTGTTACGCACCGTGAGTTTTCCATCCTTGAGCACCGCTGAGGCGTTCTTTTCAAATGGAATGCCTGCGTCTTGGAGCACCTCCATCGGCGGCTTGTCTTTTGAAAAATTCGGGGGAACCCGGTACACGCGCTGACCCCATTCGTTCACCCTTTTGTCCGGCACGTCGATGCCTGTGCTCGATGGCTGCATCGTCGCGGTCGATTCAAAACTGACCGCCTTCTGCCCGGTCGGATTCAGCGCTTCAGCCGTAATGAGCACGGTGACGTGTTTTTTCGAGGTTGCGAGATGCGCCACGAGGGTCTCACCGCTCGCCAGCTCCCCCTGTGCGGACGCTGTGTAAATTTGCACTCGGTCCCAAACCGGCTTGTCCCCTTTTTGAGGCAGCCACGGTTGCACCCCATCGGGGTCGACGCCCAGATCCACTCTGGCTGCGACCAGAGCTTTGTCATCCCCCGCCAGATTGGCGGCCAGCTTGAGGCTCGGTCCGACGAGTTTGAGAGCATTTCCGGTAGTCGCGTCCGTTTGCTTCTCGGGAAGCACCTCCTTCACAATTTCATTGATGGCCTCCTGCCCAAGCTTCGTCGTGACAGCCGGCAGGGTTGCCAGCTCGATGCCCTTTTTTTGCGACACCTGCCGCCACAGTTCCCTGGCTTCATCAGGCTTTAAAATGCCACCCTGCGTTCCAAAGTAACTGTCTGCCTGAATCAGTTTGCACTGAAAGCACACCAGGGGTGTCCGCTTGCTAAGCCGGTCGATGATGGCTTCAATTTGATCGAGTGCCTGCTTGTAATGCCGCACGATCAGTTGTGAGGTCACCGGATTGTAAAGGGCACTGGCTCCTTCCGGAAAAGGAACGCCCCGATCCTCCAAAAGTTGACGGGCCGATTTTCCAAAGACCGCCTTTGTTTCCCCCTTGCCTGCAGCAAAGGGATCCGACTGCAGATCACCTAGGCTCAAAAAGTTCGGTGCCACCCTGTACGCCCGTGTGTGCATTCGACCATCATCCGCCTTGGCCTTCACAGCATTCCCCGGTTCCTGCGCCGCCGCGGTTGCAATGCCAAACGAGCCCGCAATCACCGGCGCAATGATCGCAAAAGCCACCAGCGCCAGCACAAACAGTGCCCCCACCTTCTTCCTCACACCCTGCGCCTCCATCAGCGCCACCAGTCTGGCCTTCAGCCGCCGTGCTGGCCGCGAATACGCGATCGGCATCACGCACGCCTGCTGCGGCCCCGGCCTCGCCGCACACTCCAGCAGGAAGTCCGCATAGGCCGTATGCTCACGCTCGCCGCCCACCGCAGCATCATCACACATCTCCTCGCGCGCCTGGGCATGTTCCTCCACCAGCGCATGCGCAAACGGGTTCCACCACAGGAATGCGCGAACCATGTTTTGCAGCAGCGCAGCCACCGTGTCGTGCAGCCGCAGATGCTCCCCCTCATGCCGCAGCAGCCAGCACCACTGCCGGGTTGTGAGTTTCTCAAACGCGGAGGCCGGAACCGCGATCACCGGAAAAAACCAGCCCGCCACACACGGCGAGCCTTCATGGTCAAAGACACACACACGCTCTGGATTCAGGTCAGCAGGCAGCTTCTCATGCTCGACATCGGAAGGCTTCCTCAAACCCCACACCCACCGCTGCACCCCGACACTTTGCACCAGCAGCCTCAGCAGCATAGCCGCAGTGACGATCCACGCCAGCCACCGCATCCCCCTCACCCCATCATTCACATCCCAGCCTCGTGTCTTGATCGCGCTGCTTGTCTTTGGAGCACTCGCCGGTGCCACGCTCACTCGCCAGTCCGCCTTAAAGCCCTCTCGGATCGGCGTCCACACCGGCACGCTTTCCTCCTTCTTCGGCAGCAGATCCTGCACCCTGATGTCAAAGGGCGTATACAAGCACATCAACACCGCCAGATTCGCCAGAATGCAGCGCCGCAGCGCATCGCGGATCACATACCGCACCAGCAGCCACGCCGCAGCACCTATCACCAGGCTGTGCACCACGTAATTAAGACACGCGATCGTCTCCGCACTCATGACTCCTCTCCTTTCTTCGCGCTGCTGCCACGCACCAGCTTTCGCAGTTCCACCAGTTCCTCCTCGGAGATCTCACCGCTTTCCACCAGGCAGCGCACCAGCGCCAGATTGCTCCCGCCAAAGAACCGCTGCTTCAGATCCGCCAGCACGCTCGTGCGGCCGCGCTGCTCCGGCACCGCTGGTTCATAAGAGTGGCTGCGGCTGGAGTCATCACGGCTGATCCACCCCTTCGCCTCCAGCCGCGTCAGCTGGGTTTGCAGCGTGTTGCGCGTCACCGGCTCGCCTCGCCCTTGGTTCACCGCCTCCAGCAGTTCCAGCACGCTCGCCGGGTGCTTTTTCCAGAGAATGTCCATCAGCGCCTGCTCGGCGGCGGAAAGCGGAGGCAGTGATTTTTTAGCCATATTTCGCGAGTTTGACGACATGTGTCGGATTTGTCGATCCAAAAATACGACATCTGTAGGACTTCGACCCAATGACCATCCAAATGATGAATTCCCCCCACGCAGTCCGTTGACTTGCCTCCCATCTCCTGACAGCATCGCCCCGCCATGTCCTCTCCCGCACCCAAAATCACCCTCACTCACTGGCTCATCATCATCATCGCCAGCATTGGCTTCTTGTTCGACACCTATGAGCTGCTGATGACGCCCCTCGTGGCTGCGCCGGCCATCGCCGAACTTCTCAAGCTCCCGATGAACAATCCCATCGTCACCAGCTGGGTGGGCAATCTCCTCTGGATCGCAGCCCTCTGCGGCGGCATCTTCGGTCTGCTCGGTGGCTGGCTGGTCGATCAGTTCGGCCGCAAGAAGATCATGGCCCTGAGCATCTTCCTCTACTCGTTCTCCCCCTTCTGCGCAGCCTACTCCACCTCGCTCGGCATGTTCGTCTTCTTCCGCAGCACCACCTTCATCGGCGTCTGCGTCGAGTTCGTGGCCGCCATCACCTGGCTCGCGGAGGTCTTCTCAGACAGGAAGCAGAAGGAAAAATGGATGGGCATCACCCAGGCCTTTGCCTCCCTCGGCGGTGTGTTCGTCACCCTCGTCAGCGTCTGGATCAACAAGCATGGCGTCGATCTCCCTCACATCGGCCTCCCCGCCGGCCTCGGATCAAACGACCCCTCCACTTGGCGCTACCTCCTCATGACGGGCATCCTCCCCGCCATCCCCATCGCACTGCTCCTGCCCTTCGTGCCAGAATCCCAGGCCTGGAAGGAAAAGAAAGCCGCAGGCACGCTCAAGCGCCCCAGCTTCGCCGCTCTCTTTGCACCTGAGCTTCGCCGTGTCACCCTCGTGACCGCCGCCCTCTCCGCCTGCGCCTACGGCATCGCCTTCGGTGCCCTTCAGGTCACCGTGGCACGCGTCACCCCCGGCCTGCCGGAGCTGAGAGCCCAGTCCAAAGCCCTTGCACCCCTGCGCAAGGCCGGTGAAGACCTCAACAAGCAGCTCAATGCACTCCCTGCCACAGACCCCGCCCGTAAGGAGCTTGTCGCTCAGATCAAGGCCAACTTCGGCCAGCAAAAGCCCATCAACGATGAAGTCAAAAAGATGGCCGACACCGTCCAGTTCTACCAGGAAATGGGCGGCCTCGTGGGCCGGATCGCGCTCGCCATCCTCCTCATCGTCGGCATCAGCCGCGTCGCCTTGCTGAAGATCTTCCAAATCCCCGCCCTCATCATCCTGCCGCTCACCTACTTCTATTACTTCGAGCAGGGCGGCACTGCCTTCCTCTTGGCCTACGGCATCTGCGGCCTGCTCACCGTCGCCCAGTTCAGCTACTTCGGCGAATACCTCCCCAAGGTCTTCCCCATGCACCTGCGCGGCACCGGCGGCAGCTTCGCCACCAACGTCGGCGGCCGCATGATCGGCACCAGCATGGCCTTCGTCACCACCAATCTCGTCGCCCCCATGCTCGCCGGCACCGGCCCCATGCTCCCCATGCATGTCGCCAAAGCCGCAGGCATCGTCGCCACGGTCATCGTCGTTCTCAGTTTCATCATCGGCTTCATGCTGCCGGAACCGAAGGCCGAGGAAGGCTGAAAATAACATGCTCTGCTGAAAAGCAGGTTCGTTCTCTTTTTGCCTCAAACATCCTGATTCACACCAGCCCTGAAGGGGCTGTGGATTCAGCCCAGGGTCAGCCGAGCCTAAGCGAGGCGACCCTGGGTATGGCAGGCATTACGGGTTGGCAAACCCAGCACGTCTTAGCATCACGCCGGGTTCCAGCAGCGTCTGCAACGTGTCCCGTCCCCCCCTGCCGCTGGCATCCGTGGGTATGATCACAGGATCGGCTGCGCCCGAAATCCGGCGCAGCCGTCATTCAGACTCATCTTCAACTGACCTCCGCACAAGAGAGAGATTGCATCATGGCACCGTACCCTTCCCGCCATGATTCGCTCTCTTCTCTCCCTCGTCATCTGCCTCGCCACACTCCACCTACACGCGGAGGAAAAGGACGACGGCAAGCTCCGCATCGTCGTTTTCGGCGCACATCCCGATGACGCCGAGTACAAGACCGCAGGCACGGCGGTGAAGTGGGCCCGCCTCGGCCATCATGTGAAACTCGTCTCCGTCACCAATGGCGACATCGGCCACTGGAAGGAAGCCGGTGGCCCCCTCGCCCTGCGCCGCGCAGCCGAGGTCAAAGCCTGCGCCCAAAAACTCGGCGTCACCTCCCAGGTCCTCGACATCCACGATGGCGAGCTTCTCCCTTCGCTGGAAAACCGCAAGCTCATCACCCGCATCATCCGCGAGTGGAAGGCCGACATCGTCATCGCCCACCGCCCCTGGGACTACCACCCTGACCACCGCTATGTCGGCGTCCTTCTTCAAGACGCCGCCTTCATGGTCACCGTCCCCTTCATCTGCCCGGAAATCCCGCCGCTGAAAAAGAACCCTGTCTTCCTCTACTCCAGCGACGGCTTCCAAAAGCCCTACCCCTTCACCCCGGACATCGCCGTCAGTGTGGATGACTCCTTCGACCAAAAGCTCGACGGCCTCCACGAGCTCACCTCCCAGGCCTACGAAGGCGGCGCCAGCGGCTCCGCCGAATACGTCGAAAAGGACGTCCCGCCCGCCACCGATGAAGTGGCTCGCCGCGCCTGGCTCAAACGCCGCTGGGGTGCCCGTCAGAGCAGCGAAGCCGACAAATTCCGCGACCTCCTCATCAAGCTCTACGGCGAAGAAAAAGGCAAAGCCGTGAAGTACGCCGAGACCTTCGAAGTCTGCGAATACGGCCGCCGCCCCAGCGCCACCGAGATCAAGCAGCTCTTCCCATTTTACGATCAGAAGTAAGGCCCGTTCACCGAATTTCGGAAGTTTCCTTCTCATCGCATTTCCACTGAGTTCCTCTTTAACAATCTTTTTTTCGAACTCATCTCAAGCCCTGAAAGGGCTGGGGACTCAGCCCAGGGCGCAGCGAGGCACGAGCAAGCCCTGGGTTATCCGCCAACAGATCCGGAAAGCAAACCCAGCACTCCGCCACACGCAGCTTCCACCAGCAGCGTCTGCAAGGAGCCCCGAAGCATGCCTGCTGTATAGAAACTCCCATCACCAGATCTACGACAGCGAGCCTGAACGCGCCCTATTCATTATCCCTTCATCTCACTTCAGCGCCGTGAAGCGGACCTGCAGCTTTTTCAGCGCCTCAGGCTTGCCGGCATTTTTGCGCATCAGCTCGCGCAGCAGCGTCGCGGCACGCACCTTGTCTCCCGCATTCATCAGGTCTTCGGCGTGGTTGGCCAGATCATTCTGCTGAGGAGTGAGTCCGGTTGTCGCGACAGTCTGGGCCGCCTTGCCAGGATTCGCCCGGACATGACCTCCGAAAATGTCCTCCACCTTCAGCCACGTGGCCTCTGAGCCATCCTCGGAAACCGCCAGCCAGAAAAGCGCGCCGCCTTCGCCACCCGCCTCCAGCACCCGGCGGTTTGCCACCACCGCATCCACATTCTGCACGACCCACGCATCCTTTTTCGCCCCCACCTCCAGCTCCTTGCCATTCCAGCGCATCTTCAGCTCCGCCCCCTGGTTTCGGCCCACCCAGACGATGTTCTGGATGTCCTGCGGAAAATTTTTCACAGGCTTGATCGCCGTCCCGCTTTCCGCTTTGAACTCAATCATGTCGCTGATGTTCACAGGCGTCACGAGCTTCAGGTCATCACTCACAAAATACCACGCGGCCCGCGTGTCGCTGAAAGCGAGCTGGAAGACACCCACATCCACAAAGGCATGGTCCCTGAATGGATTCTGATTCATTCCATTCCCCGTCACCGGGAAAAAGCTCTCACCATCATAGCGCAGGTGCCTGAGCGAATTCGTGCCGCGCAGATCCCACAGCACGTTCTCGATCGAGGTCGCAAATTTCTCCACCTCCGGCCATTCCTTCTGCTGACCTTGGGCAAGGCAGGCGAAAACGAAGAGAAAAAGAAAAATGGAATGCAGCAATTTCATTAGGTTCATTTTTTGGCATATCAGACGCGCTTTTGCAATCTCCAAGCCCCATCGGCATTTACAGTGGCAAACTCCCCGGAAAGGGCTATGAACACGGCCCCACTATCCGTACGACCATGCAACCGACGCCTGCCGCCCCTGAACATTCCGAGTCCGAACTCCTCCAATTCCGCCGTGAAAAGCTGGAAGGACTGGTGAAGACCGGCATCGATCCCTTTGGCGGACGCTTCGACACCACCCACCAGCCCGGCGCTCTCAAGGCCGACTTCACCGAAGGCCTCGATGTCCGCGTCGCCGGCCGCGTGCTCTCCCGCCGCGAGATGGGCAAGGCCACCTTCTTTGACCTCGGCGACATCACCGGCCGCATCCAGTGCTACCTCAGCAAGGGCGACGTGGGCGACGAGGCCTACGTGCAGTTCAACCAGCTCATCGACATCGGCGACTTCGTCGGCGTCGAGGGTCTCAGCTTCATCACCAAACGCGGCGAGCGCTCCATCCACGTCAAAAAACTGACCCCCCTCTCTAAGGCCCTGCGCCCCCTGCCCGACAAGTGGCACGGCGTCACCGACAAGGAGATCAAATACCGCCAGCGCTACCTCGACCTCATCTCCAATGACCGCAGCCGCGAGATCTTCGTGACCCGCAGCAAGATGGTCGCCTCCATCCGCAGCTACCTGCAGGAGCGCGGCTTCCTCGAAGTCGAAACCCCCATGATGCAGGACGTCCCCGGCGGCGCCGCTGCCAAGCCCTTCGAGACCTTCTTCCACGCGCTCAATCAGCCCATGTTCCTGCGCATCGCGCCGGAGCTTTACTTGAAGCGCCTCCTCGTCGCCGGCTTCACCCAGATTTTCGAGCTCAACCGCAACTTCCGCAACGAAGGCCTCAGCCGCCGTCACAACCCCGAGTTCACCATGCTCGAGGCCTACTGGGCCTACGCCGACTTCGAAAAGATGGCCGACCTCGTCGAAGGCATGATCTGCCACCTCGCCGAAAACTTCTGCGGCGGCCTCAAGATCGAGCACAAGGACGAAGAAGGCAACGTCACCAAGACCATCGACCTCACCCGCCCCTGGCGTCGCGCACGTTACACCGACCTCCTCAAGGGCATCGACCCTCAGTGGTATGAATACACCCCCGAGCAGCGCAAAGCCCGCGCCCAGGAGCTCGGCGTCGAAATCGGAGCCAACTTCGAAGACTACGAAGTCACCCAGCACGTCTTCGAGCGCCTCATCGAGGCCAAACAGTTCGATCCCCTCTACGTCACCCACTGCCCGAAGGAGCTCGTTCCCCTCGCCAAGCAGAACGCCGAGGACGGCTCCATCGTCGATGTGTACGAGCTCGTCATCAACGGCCAGGAAATCAGCCCCGGTTACTCCGAGCTGAACAACCCCATCGTCCAGCGCGACCGCCTCGAGCACCAGGCCGGCGAAGAGACCCAGAAGATCGACGAGGAGTTCATCCTCGCCCTCGAACACGGCATGCCCCCCGCCGGCGGCATCGGCATCGGCATCGACCGCCTCATCATGATGCTCACCGGCGCCGAAAGCATCCGCGACGTCATCCTCTTCCCGCAGTTGAAGCGCCGGGATTAAAAGTAGCCCAGTTGCGCCGCAACTGGGCTCCTACTCAAGGGTTGCTCACCATGCCTTTTCACAAGGCATGCTGCCCCAGCGTCAGCAAAGCAGCCATCTCGCTCCGCGAGATGAGCCGCGAATTTTCAAACGCGATCCAGTCTCGTTTGTCTCTATGGCTCACAAACGATCACACTCATGACCATGAGAATTCCTGCCCTCGCTCTGCTATTGGCTGCGTCCCCCTCATCGCTTCGCTCCGCCACACCCGAGCAGGCCGCACACGCCATCAACACCCTCGGCCTGGATCTCCACCGCCAGATGCCGAAGCAGGGCAACCTCTGCCTTTCCCCCTTCTCCATCCAGTCCGCTCTCGCGATGACTTACCTCGGAGCCAGCGGCGTCACTCAGGAGGAAATGGCCCGCGTGCTGCACTTCCCCAACGACAAACAAGCCATGGGGGAATCTTTCGCCGCGCTGAAACGAGCTTTGGACGAAGCGCGCGAGGCCTCCGTGAAGGCCGTGGCAGATGCCAAAAAATATGGTGGCCCCAGCGAGGTCACAACGCTGCGTGTGGCAAACCAGCTCTTCGGACAAAAAGGCCATGCCTTTCGTCAACCATTCCGCTCAGACGTAGAGAAGCATTTCGCCGCCCCGCTGAAGTTCATGGATTTCAGCAGCGATCCGGCCGGAGCCCGGATGGAGATCAACGACTGGGTGGCAAAGCAGACACGAGACCGGATTCGCGATTTGCTCCCCAAGAATGCGCTGACCAAGGACACACGCCTTGTGCTGACAAACGCGCTCTATTTCAAAGCCTCCTGGCAAAATGAATTCTACCAAGGATACACCCAACCAAAACCATTTCATGTGAATGGCGGTAAAGAAACAGTGCTGACGCCCACCATGACCCAACGAAGTCACCTGCACTACTACAATGGCCGCGGCTTCCAGGCGGTCACCCTGCCCTACGCAGGAGGTCGCCTGCATTTCCTCCTCATCGTGCCCGACAGCATCAACGGCATTGCGAACATCGAATTAAAGCTGACGCCTGAGCTGCTGCTCGCCTGCGCACACGCGGAAGAGCAATATGTCCTGCTGGACCTGCCAAAATTCAACATCGCTCCGCCCAGCCTACAGCTCGGCGAGATGCTGCAAAAGCTGGGCATGACCACCGCCTTCGACATCCCGGCGGGCAGCGCGGACTTTGATGCCATGTCTCCCAGGGGTCCGGATGACTACCTCTCCATTTCCAAAGTGTTTCACAAGACCTTCCTCGCACTCGATGAAAAAGGCACGGAAGCAGCGGCCGCGACAGTAGCGGAGATGATGCTCACAGGATCAGGCCAGCCTCGCAAAAAACCTTTGGCGATCAAAGCCGACCGTCCCTTCCTCTTCGCCATCCAGCACGCTGAAAGCGGAGCCTGCCTCTTCCTCGGCCGCGTCACCGACCCGCGCTGATCACTTCTTCACCGCCTTCCCTGCATCCAGAAACTCGATCGCCTTCTTCAGCCACTCCGCCTTCGGCGGCTGATGCCCCTGCCCCGGCACATTGATCATCTCCACGGACTTGAAGCCCTCCTTCTTGAAACCGTTTTCAAACACCGCCCGGGTGTTCTTCAGGTTAAAGTCCTTGTCCCCCGTCACCAGCACATACCGGCAGTCCGTCTTGGCCAGCGCCAGGATCTCATCATGCGGAATGTAGCGCGCCTCAAAGACCTCCGCCTGGTCGAGCGTGACGGTGTCCGTGTAGAAATTGGTCCCCATGAAGGCAATCGTGCCCGTGAACATGTCTGCATAAGTCACACCCAGCATGCTCGCCACACGCCCGCCGCCGGAGAAGCCGGAGACATACACACGCTGGTCATCGATGTCGAAAAGCTCACGAATGTTGTCGTTCGCATCCACCGCCAGGCGCATGCGGGCAAACACCTCACGGTTGTTGCCTGAGTTGTGCGCGCCCACAAAGATCAGCTTCTTCTCCGCCAGCACCGCCTCCCATTCCGGCGAGATCGCGGGCGCGTTGCTCGGGCTCACCCAGATGAAGAGCCCATGCGGATCTCCCTTCTTGTACTTCTTCGGCACAAGGATGTCGAACTTCTCCATGCGCACATCATAGGGCGGCGGCGTCTCCATCGCATGCATCCGCATCTTGATCTGCGCATTGTCCGAAACCTGCGGCGAGACTTGGAAGGTGATCGGCGAACGCACACCGGGCTTGATGCCCACATCAGCGGCAAAGCTAAGTACGCTCAGAAAGGGAAGAATCAGGAAATGCCGGGACATGCGCCCGATCAAAGCGGCTCCGTTTACGGCTGTCGATGCTGAAATCGTGCAATCTCACCGCTCCCCCCGTCGTTCTGGGGGTCCGCATGAAGCACCTCCTCAGCCTGCTCCTCCTCACCCTTTCCCTGCGCGCCGCCGACCGCGCACCCAACATCGTCTTCATCCTGGCGGACGACCTCGGCTACACCGACGTCGCGTGCTTTGGCTCCAAATACTACGAGACGCCGCACATCGACAAACTCGCGCAGCAGGGCATGAAGCTCACCAGCCATCACCACTGCCAAAACTGCCAGCCCACCCGCGCCGCCCTCATGAGCGGTCAGTACGCCCCGCGCACCGGCGTGTACACCGTCGGCGGCATTGGCCGCTTCGAGTGGGAGAGCCGTCCCCTGCGTCCGGTGGAAAACGTCACCCAGCTCCCGCTGGAAAAAGTCACCATCGCCCAGACCCTGAAAAAAGCCGGCTACGCCACCGCCATGTTTGGCAAATGGCACCTCGGCGAAAAAGACGCCTACCATCCAGGACAGCGCGGCTTTGACGAAGCCATCGTATCCATGGGCAAGCACTTCGATTTCAAAACCCAGCCACCGGTCGAATACCCCAAAGGCGAATACCTCGCCGACTTCCTCACCGACAAAGCCGTCGATTTCATCCAGCGCCACAAGGACGCCCCCTTCTTCCTCTACCTCCCCCACTTCGGCGTCCATTCACCCCATGAGGCCAAGCAAAATCTCATCGCCCGCTTCAAGGACAAAGCCCCCGTCGGCGGCCATCACGACCCGGTTTACGCAGCCATGATCGCCAGCGTGGACGAAAGCGTCGGACGCGTCATGGCCACCCTCGATGAACTCAAACTCGCAGACAACACCGTCCTCATTTTCGCCAGCGACAACGGCGGCGTCGGCGGCTACGCACGCGAAGGCATCAAAAAAGGCGGCGACATCACCGACAACGCCCCCCTCCGCAGCGGCAAAGGCAGCCTCTATGAAGGCGGCACCCGCGTCCCCTTCATCGTCCGCTGGCCCGGCGTCACCACACCCGGCTCCTCCAGCGACGTCCCCACCATCCATGTGGATCTCTACCCCACCTTCGCCGAGATCGGCAAAGCCCCGCTTCCCGAAAACCAGCCCCTCGATGGCGAGAGCCTCGTTCCCCTCTTCCGCTCCGCCTCCGCCAGCCTCAAGCGCGACGCCATCTACCAGCACTTTCCCGGCTATCTCGGCGCCGGAGAAAACACCTGGCGCACCACCCCCGTGGGCCTCATCGAGCAGGGCGACTGGAAGCTCATGGAGTTCTTCGAAGACGGCCGCCTCGAGCTCTACAATCTCAAAGCCGACATCGGCGAGCAGAAAAACCTCGCCGCCGCGCAGCCAGAAAAAACCAAGGAACTCCACGCCAAAATGCTCGCCTGGCGCGAAGCCATCAAAGCCCCCATGCCCGCCAAAAACGAAGCCCAGACTACCTCCGCCCCAAAGAAACAGGGCAAGGGCAAAGGCAAAAAGAAGAAGCAGGAGGAGTAGGCAGAATAGCCCTCGCCCTCGCCCTCACCCCTTCCGCGCCAGATACACAAACGCCGGTGGCACATTCCCCCAGACGACACGGCTCGTCTCCACCCCGTGCGTCATCTCATGCAGCAGCGCCCGGAACTGCCGCCCGCCCGGCAGCTTGTGAAAGCCCCAGTACGCAAACGTGGCAAAGCACCCGCCCGGCGCCAGGTGCGGCAGTACATTGTTCAGAATCGCCTCCTGCAGCCCGCGCGGAAACGCCGTCCACGGCAGCCCGCTCACGATCGTGTCAAACTTCTCCCCCGGTGGCAGCACCTGCGTAAAATCAAACTCCTGCGCCCCCGCGCACTCAAACCTCATCGTAGGAAAGCGCGGCTTCAGCTGCTGCACAAACGACTCGATCAGCTCGATGCCCAGATACTCCGCGTCATGCGGCATCGAGTCCGCGATGGCTCCGGTAAACGCACCCGTCCCAGGGCCGAGTTCCAAAATGCGCCTGGCCTTCCACACGCCCGCTGCCTCCATCATCCGTTCCGCCAGCGCCACGCTGGAAGGCGCCACCGCTCCGATGGTTTTCCAGTTATGACGCAATTCTTTGACAAAGCTGACGGCTGACATTCGGCGCGGATGTTAACGAGTACAATCCATCACGCGAGGTTTTTTGCGGCAGAATGAACTATCACGAATCCTTTTGTTTTCTCATCTCCTCCGCGATGCGAACCCGGCACTCCTCCGCAGATTTCGTGTACGGGTGTGCCTGCCCCAGGCTCTTCTTGAACCCCTCACGCGCACGCTCCATCAGCCCCAGCGCCTCCCGGTTCTTCGCCTGCGCCTCCAGGCACAGCGCCAGGTTAAAGCAGCTCATGAAAACATCTGGATGCCCCGCACCCAGCACCTTTTCCCGCAGCGCCAGCACCGTGCGGTGCTCACGCTCGGCCTCCGCATAGCGCTCCTGCTCCTGCAGCACCGCCGCAAGGTTGTTGCGGCTGGCCAGCGTCTTCGGGTGTTTCACACCCAGCAGCTTTTCCCTCAGCGCCAGCACGGCCCGGTGTTCCTTTTCAGCCTCCGCATGCCTGCCCTGTTCATTGAGCGCGGTGGCCAGGTTGTTGCGTGTGTCCAGCGTGTCGGAGTGCTCCGGTCCCAGCACACGCTGCCGCACGGCCAGCACCGCTCGGTATTCGCGCACCGCCTCCGCCTGCCTTCCCTGCTCCTGCAGGGTCGCCGCCAGGTTGTTACGGCTGACGAGTGTGTCCGGGTGCTCCTTGCCCAGCACTTTTTCACGGATGCCCAGCACCGCGCGGTTTTCCTTTTCAGCCTCCGCATACTTCCCCTCCGCAGCCAGCGTCGCTGCCAGATCACTCCGGCTGACCAGCGTGTCAGGATGGTTTTTCCCAAACACCTCATGGCAGGTCGAGACGATCTCCCTCAGCTCCATCTCGGCCTCCGCCAGCCTCCCTTGGGCAGACATCGCCGCAGCACTTTGGTAATGCTGCTGCAGCGCCACCAGCCGTTGCTTCTCACGCGTCATGCCCTCCTTCTCGGTCTGGCCGCTCGCTCCTGCCCACGGCAGCAGGCTGGCAGCTGACATCACCAGGGTTAGGCGCATCTTTTGCATGAGCTTTGCGGGATGATGAGGATGGGGCACAGCGAATCAAGACTAAAATCCGGCCGGCCCACACTCTCACATTTGAGTTTGCTCAATGCGAAGTTTCCAAACTTTGAACATCTCACCGCTCACCACATCCAATACCGGCTCTGTCAGCTTGCTGGCCAAAAGACGACCAACCCACCATGAAAAACCACCTCCGTACCCTCTGCCTCACCTCCCTCTGTCTTTCCACGGCACTCCTTCTTTCCCAGTGCACCACGCGCCCCATTGAGACAGCACGTGTGGCCAGCCCCACCCCCACAGGAAACGTCACGGTCAAAGCTCTCGGCGACACCACCGTCGCCACACGCAGGCTCATCCATCATCCTCTGACCAACAAGGACATCGGCAAAGTGTATGAGGAAATCACCATCGTCTCGCCTCGCGGCACTTCCGTCCAGGAACGCGTCATCGTACGCGCCCTGCCAAAGCTTGAGACCAACGTCGTCTCCAAATAGCCCCCCTTCTCTCCAGGGTTAGTTTCCGCTGCCCCGGCTGTTCTCTTGACGTGTGTGGTGCTTTGCAGCGACACTTCGCGCCACACACGCCATGCCCTACCTTCTCGATGCCATCGTCATCCTCGGTTACTTCGCCCTGATCATCGGCATCGGCCTCTCGCAGCGCAGCAAAAGCGGCAGCGTCGAGGGCTTCACCCTCGGAGACCGCCAGATCGCATGGTGGGCCGTGCTCGCCTCCATCCTCGCGGCCGAGATCAGCGCAGGCACCTTCTTCGGCGCGCCCGGCGAAGGCTACGCGCTGAAAAATTTCACCTACATCCAGCTCATCGTCGGCTACCTGCTGGCACGCGTGGTGGTCAGTGCCGTGTTCATTCCCGCCTACTACCGGCACAATGTCGTCAGCATCTATGAGTTCCTCGGCCAGCGCTTCGGGCCGCGCACACGCAGGCTCACCTCCGCGGTCTTCCTCGTCACACGCACCCTCGCCAGCGGCACACGCCTCTGGGTGCCCAGCATGCTCCTCGTGCTCGTGTGGCACCTGCAGTACCCCGGCGAGACACTCTCACCCACCAAGGAGTTTCTCCTCACCGGCGGCGCGCTGATCTTCGTCACCCTCGCCACCGCGCTCTACACCTCCATCGGCGGCATCCGCGCCGTCATCTGGACAGACGTCATCCAGATCATCGTCCTCATCTGCGCCCTCAGCTTCTCCCTCATCTACCTCCTCGGCCACATCCCCGGCGGCTGGGCTGGCGCCACCAAACTGCTCACGGGCGAAAAAGACCTCCTCGTCTGGGACTGGGGCATCAAGCCGGGCGTCGGCCTCTGGGAAAACATCAAAGGCATCCTCGAGCAGGAATACACCGTCTGGGCCGCCTTCCTCGGCTCCACCTTCGTCACCCTCGCCACCCATGGCACCGACCAGGACATGGTTCAGCGCATGCTCACCGCCAAGAACAAAAAGCAGAGCGCCATGGCCACCATCCTCTCCGGCCTCGCAGACGTGCCCATCACCCTCGTTGTCCTCGCCATCGGCATCCTCCTCTGGGTGTACTACCAGCAGCACCCGGACACCACCCTGCCTCGCAGTGAATCCGGTATCGTCTCTGCCAACAAAGTCTTCCCCCACTTCATCCTCACCGTCATGCCCGGCGGCATTCGCGGCCTCGTGCTCGCAGGCGTGCTCGCCACCGCCATGGGCTCCCTCAGCACCGCCTTGAATGCCCTCGCCACCAGCTACGTGCGCGACTTCCACTTCCGCTGGTTTGGCGAGCCCGCCACCGATGCCGGCCGCGTTCGCGTCCTCCGCTTCGGCACCGTACTCTTTGCCGCGCTGCTCATCTCCGTCGCCCTCGGCACCGCCTGGGTCACCACGCACAATCCCACCCTGCGCATCCTCCCCATCATCCTCGGCATCTTCGGCTACACCTACGGCTCCCTGCTCGGCGTCTTCATGGTCGGCCTCTTCACCCGCTCACGCGGCAGCGACTTCGGCAACACCCTCGCCATGCTCGCCGGCTTCATCGCCGTCGCCTACCTCAGCGGCCTCGACATCGATGTGCTAAAACTCTTCAACCCAAAGAGCACTTGGAAGCACGCCGACTGGGTCCCCGTCATCGAGTTCCCCTGGCGCATCATGTTCGGCACCGTCGTCACCTTCTCCATCGCCATCCTCTTCCCCTCTCCCACTCAGTCCCAGGAGGACCGCGCTAACTAAGTCACCTTGCTCTTCAAGTTCGTCCTCGATCCAGCCGCCCCGCAAACTCCCAGCCCTCCGCTCGCCCAACCCGCCTGCGACTTCTGCCATCCCCGTTCATAGTTCGGGCTTCAGCCCGTTCCGCAACCCCTCCTCGATCCAGCAGCTCCGAGTCACCTCGGCACTCCACACGCACAGACCTCTGCGTTTTTCCAATCTCTGCGGTGCAATCAATCAAGCGCTCCGCAGCCCCGGCGCCCCGCCCAAAAAAAAGCGCGGACCGTTTCCGATCCGCGCTCTTCTTGATTTTATCGGACGGTCTCGCCGGCTTCACCGCCTCGACCATCTTCACCACTCTTACGAGTAGCTGGCCTGCTGGCCCTTGATGTCGCGCTTCTTGATCCACGGCATCAGGCTGCGGAGGCGTGCGCCGGTCTTCTCGATCGGGTGCTTCTCGCCATCCTTCAGCAGCTTGTTGAACTTCTTGTAACCCGTCTTCGTCTCGCGCACCCACTCCTTGGCAAACTTGCCGGTCTGGATGTCCTTCAGCGCTTCCTTCATGCGCTTCTTCACGGACTTGTCGATGATCTTCGGACCCACCTTCACGTCGCCCCACTTGGCGGTTTCGGAGATGGAGAAGCGCATGCCCGCGATGCCGGACTCATTCATGAGGTCCACGATCAGCTTCAGCTCGTGCAAGCACTCGAAGTAGGCCATCTCAGGGGAGTAGCCGGCTTCCACCAGCACTTCAAAGCCAGCCTGCACCAGCGCGCTGGTACCGCCGCAAAGAACGGTCTGTTCGCCGAAGAGGTCGGTTTCGGTTTCTTCCTTGAAGGTCGTTTCCAGCACGCCGCCGCGGGTGCCGCCGATGCCGTGCGCCCAGGCCAGCGCGATCTTCTTCGCCTGCTTGTCGGCGTTCTGGTAGATGGCGATCAGGGCTGGCACGCCCTTGCCTTCGGTGTACTGGCGGCGCACGATGTGGCCTGGGCCCTTCGGAGCCACCATGATCACGTTCACGTCAGCAGGGACGGTGATCGTCTTGAAGTGGATGGCGAAGCCGTGGCTGAACAGCAGCGTCTTGCCCTTCACCAGGTTTGGCTTGATGTCCTTGTTGAAGACGTCGGGGATTTTGGTGTCTGGAACGGCGACAAAGATCACGTCGGCCTTCTTCACAGCTTCGGCAGTGTCATAGACCTTCAGGCCCTTTTCTTCGGCCACCTTGCGGCTCTTGCTGCCAGGGTAGAGGCCGATGATCACGTTCACGCCGCTCTCTTTGAGGTTCAGGGCATGGGCGTGGCCTTGGGAGCCAAAGCCGATCACAGCGCAGGTCTTGCCTTTGAGCGGTGCAAGGCTGGCGTCTTTTTCAGTGTAGATTTTCGCGGGCATATAGGTTCTGGTTAGAGGGGCGGCGACAGTGCTTCATCGGGGGGGCGGGGTCAAACGGCTTTTTCCCGGTCCGCCAAGGCTGTCGTTGACCACCCCCGGCCACTGGGTAGTCTCCGGCCCTCCAATATGAAACCCACCATCGCCCTGCTCTGCACCGCACTTGCTGCGGCATCCCTCGTTCAAGCCCAGGAAGTCAAGCCCGCACAGCAGCAGGCCGAATCCCCCTCCTCCTCCGCACTCCCCATGGACAAAGTCAGCTACTTCATCGGTAAAAATGTCGGGGCCTCCATCTTGCGTCAGCAGGAGAAGATCGACCTCAAGGAATTCGCCGAAGGCGTCAAAGACGCCCTCACCTCCAAGAAGAGCTCCAGCTACTCCATGGGCACCGGCCTCGGCCAGCAGTTCGCCAGCGAAGGCATCCCGATCGACGTCGAAAAGCTCATCGCCGGCATCACCCACACCGTGCAGCCAGGTTCTGACAAACCCGCCTACACCGAGGAAGAGCTGACCGCCGCCATGGCCTCCTTTGAAATCTTCATGAAGGCCAAGGCTGAGGCCAACATGACCCCCGAACAGCGTGCCGAGCAGGCCGCCGTGAAGAAAAAAATGGAAGCTGCCAAGGAGGAAGGCGTCAAATTCCTCGCAGAAAACACCAAGCGCAAGGGCGTCACCACCACCAAGAGCGGCCTCCAGTATGAAGTCATGAAGGAAGGCACCGGCCCCAAGCCCGCCATCACAGACACCGTCAGCGTTCACTACCACGGCACCCTCGTCAACGGCACCGTCTTTGACAGCTCCGTCGAGCGCGGCATGCCTGCCTCCTTCGGCCTTCAGCAGGTCATCAAAGGCTGGACCGAAGCCCTCCAGCTCATGCCCGTCGGCTCCAAATGGCGCCTCTTCATCCCTTCCGACCTCGCCTATGGCGAAAGCGGCAGCCCCAGCGGTGAAATCGGCCCCGGCGTCCCCCTCATCTTCGAAGTCGAGCTCCTCGGCATCGTGAAGTAACCGGCCACCATCTCATCATCACCTTTGAAGGGCGATCCTCGCAGGATCGCCCTTTTTCGTGCCGTTTGTTGCCAGCCTTTCTGGCCATCCTTTCACACCCATGTCCGCATCCACCACCCCTCCCCCCACCCCCGCACGTCTCCTCTCCCTGGATGCCCTGCGCGGTTTCGACATGTGCTGGATTCTCGGGCTCTCAACAGTCGCCACTCAGGTGTTGAACCGCGCCTTTCCACAACACCAGGCTGTGGCTGAACTGGCCACCCAGTTCACCCACGTCAAGTGGGACGGCTTCCGCTTCTACGACCTCATCTTCCCCCTCTTCCTCTTTCTCGCCGGCGTCTCCCTCTCCATCGCACTGCCACGCCGTCTCGCGCGCGATGGCCGTGGCGCGGCCATCCGCCACCTGCTCGCACGCGCCGCCATTCTCGTGGTCCTCGGCGTCATTTTCTCCGGCGGCGTGAAAAACGGCTGGGATCAAATCCGCTGGCTCGGCGTCCTCCAGCGCATCGGCATCGCCTCTGCCGCCGCCGGTTTGCTCTCGCTGTTTCTGAAGACCCGCGGCCTCACCCTGGCCGCCGCCACCTTGCTCATCGGCTACTTCCTCCTCCTGCGCTTCATTCCCGTCCCCGATATCGGCGCAGGAAACTTTGCCGAAGGCATGAACCTCACCAACCACCTCGACAGCATCTGGCTCCCCGGCCGCAAATACGACGGCGACCACGATCCCGAAGGCATCCTCAGCACCCTCCCCGCCATCGCCACCGCCCTCCTCGGCTTGCTCACTGGCAAATGGCTCACCTCAGACACCGCCCCTTACCGCAAGGCCGTCGGCCTCATCGCCGCAGGCGCGCTCCTGCTCGCCCTCGGCTGGTCCTGGCACCCCTTCTTTCCCGTCATCAAAAAAATCTGGTCCTCCAGCTTCGTCCTCGTCGCCGCCGGCTGGAGCGCCATCCTCCTCGGCACCTTCTACTTCATCGTCGATGTCCTCGGCTTTAGTCGTGGCCTCGCCCCCTTTCTCTGGGTCGGCTCCAATCCCATCGCCCTCTACCTCGCCTCCGGCTTCGGCTTCTTCCGCACCATCAGCGAGCGCCTCGTCACCACTCCCCCGCCCCCTTACGACTGGATCCCCTCCGCCATGACCTTCCTCATCATGCTCGCCACCGCCCGCTGGCTGCATCAAAGGAAGATCTTCCTGAAGGTCTGAAGTACGACAGACACTCCTTGTATATAGATCAGCGCTCTCAAAAACAGATTCCGAGCGCAGCATCTGCCACCGTAGGATGGGTGTGGCGACAGCCCGCCCGTCCATGAGCGCGCCGCAAACACCCATGCCCCTCGCACCCCGGCCAATTCACCAAAACACGGAACAAGCAGTTCCATGAATCGCAGGAGTGATGCTGCCCCAACAACGCCCCGGCAAACCAGGCTGGGAAGCGCGTAGCGCTGGTATAACGGTAACCGTGGGAGCCAACCCTCGGAACCACGCCAGCCAATCCCTGGAAAAAATCCGGTTGAACCGCGTAGCGGTGATACAAACCTCTATTCGGCCCATCGCGCCCCTCACTTCCCGCTCGCCGGGCAATATGGCAGGCTTTTCAAAAAACAGTCAAAAGCCAGTGCAGCTTCGATTGGCAGTCAAAGCCCGTCAGGAGGTCTGCGCAGGCTTTCTGGACCACGCCAGTTTTCGCGCATGGTCAAAAGGCAGGCTGAGGTCATGAAGAACACTGCCCATGCAGCACCGTAGGACACAAACTCACGCGGCGAGACCGGTGTGATCCAAGTCTTCCATTCCAAGGGCATGCTTTTCGGGCCTTGGAAGCCCGGCTCATGGAATTTCAAAATGAGGTCTTGGTAGACGACACGACCGACAACGATGACGGCAAACAAAGCGGTTCCTGTGAACAATCGCTTCAGGCTGGTGGGAAGCAGCACTCGCAGCCTCTGCCAGTCCTGAAGCCAGACCACGCTACTTCCGTTAATCTCACACAAGGCTCGGCCAGCCGCGAAAAATGGGATGAACACAATGAGATGCAGCGCATAAAAACCGACCCAAATGCCATGGTCGGGTCTGAACACGGCTGATAGGCAAACCGCCATCGAGCAGGCATACCCCGCCCAGGCGAGCATTTTGCAAAATCGCCTCCAAAGTGACATGGCGGATCAATTTTTCCCGCTCGCCCACTTCACCGCATTGCTCAAAATCTGCTGATACGGCTTCAGGTCATGCACCCGCGCATCATGCCCCAGCGCGATCCCCACAATCTTCGCCTTCGGATGCTCCGTGATCCACACGCTCGGATGCGCCGCCTTGTACTTGTCGCTCGGGCTCGTCTCCGCCAGCACGGTGATCTTCGCCGTCCCTGCCGGGATCTTGTCCGGCTCCGCATTCACATAATACAGCTCGTCCTCCACCGTGAAGCTCGCAGGTACTCCCGCCAGGATCGCGTGCTCGGCCTTCACCGCCTTCACATCGAAAGGATGGATCTTGTCATGCCCCCTCGCACCACCGCCCACGATCTGCGCATTCAGCTCCGGCCATCCGCCAAAGCCATACCACGTGCCAGGATGCAGCATGATGATCCCCTTGCCCGCCGCCGCAAAATCAAACAGCGCTTTGCGATACGCCGCCGTGTCGAAAAACTTCCGGTTCACGCTGATCACCGCCACATCCGCATTCGCCAGCTCCGCGGCCGCCTGGTCTCGGTCCTCGGTGTAGTGCACGGTAAACCCGGCGCTCTTCAGCGTCGCCACGTCCGTCTCGCCAAAGAACTTCGCGAAGTTGTGCGATGACCCGCCGCCAATGACCAGCACCTTTGTCTTACCGGCCTCCCACTGCACCGGCGTCGCAGCCACCAGCGGTCCGTCCCCTTTGCCACCTTCCTTCGGCCCCGCCTCTGCCGCACCACCCGCTTGCGCAGTGGCTTTGGGCTTCGCCGCTGCCTCTACATTCGCAGGCTCAGCGCTCGCGGTGATCGCCACCGTGCAGGGCGTCACGATGCTCCCGCTCGTCTCCAGCGTGATCTTCTTCAGCGCCCCCTTCTTCTTCAGATTGATCGCAAAATAACGCAGCTGTCCGCGCCGTGTGAAGTCACCCGCATCTTCACTCAGCGGCACCTCTGCCTTGCCGATGTAATCGGCGAAATGCTCCCCATTTTTCAGCACGATGCTCTCCTTGTCGCCGTCGGCATAATCAACATGCACCGTCATCGCCGGCTGTCCGCGCGCCTTGTCCCCGCCAAACGGCCAGCCCCAGCCAGCCACACCGCCCAGGAAATGCAGGCTCGCGGCCGTGGTGTTCGTCGCGATCTCCACCTTCTCGGGGAAGTTGTCAGCCGCAGTTCCCTTGCCACCACCTTTGAGAGCGATCAGGCTCGCCCCTGTCTGCGACTTCTCCGGGTCCATCACGAAAAACGGCACCCCATGCACCGTCACGTTGCCAAACTTGTGCAGCGTCACCGTCTGGTCCTTCGCATCTTCCTTCGCGAAAATGCCGGCACGGCTGTCCGCATTGTAAGCCGTGCGCAGGTCCACCACCCGGAACTTCTGCTCCCCGCCGCAGATGAAGGCCAGGATGTCCCGGATGTTCTCCGCCCCCAGTCCTTCCAGCCCTTCCGGCATCAGGCTCCGCCGCGTGTTTTCCCGCGTGGCGATGTCCGCCTTCTTGATCTCAAAATCACCGCCCTGATTCCGCAGCGTCAGGCTCGCCTGGTTTTCCGTGATGATCACACCCGCCAGTGTTTCTCCTTTCTTCGTGGTGATGTTCCAGGCCCAGAAGCTCGGATCCACCTCACGGTTCGGATCCACAATGTGCACCAGCAGCTCCGCCGGTCCATGCGCCCCCATGCCCGTGAGCTGCGGCCCCACATCGCGCAGCCCCACATCTCCCAGCTTGTGGCACACAGCACACGCGGCCGTAAACATCGCCTTGCCCTTCACCGCATCCCCCGGCTTCTCCACCTCCGGTGTCAGCTGCGCGATCAGCTCGTTCTTCGCCTTCGCGTTCGGGCTCAGCTTGTCGATCATCGCATTCGCCCGCTTTGCCACATCCTTGTTTGGATGCGTCCGCAGCCGCGCAATGTTCCCCGGCCCAATCTCCTTCGGGTCAATCTTCCCGTCCTGAATCGCATTCAGCAGCGCCAGCGCAGCCTCGGGCCTCTTCAAAATCGCATCAAAGGCTTGCGTGCGCAGCTCAGGCTTCAGCCCGTTCAGGTTCGCCACCAGATCCGTGACACTGCCCTTTTCATCCATGGCCGTGATGATCGCAGCCTGCAGCGCATTGGGAGAGTCTGCTCGGGACAGCACGCCCACCACCTGCACACTCGCATCGCCGCCGATTCCGATCAGCGACTTCGCAGCCGTGATGCGCTCCGCGATGGCTGCTCCCTTGTCCTCCAGCTTCGCCGTCAGACTCGCAATCTGCGCCTTCACCTCGGCCGCCAGCGCCCCCGCCTTGTCCCACTTCACCACCAGTGGCAGCACCGCCGCCGCCAGCCTTGGCTGTTCCAGCAGCTTCTTCAGCGAGCCCGTCAGCTCGGGCGTGAGCGCAGGCCCGCCGCTCATCATCTGCGCGATGCCTTGCAGGATCACGGCTTTAAGCCCGTCCGCTTTGGCATCGGCATTGGCACAGGCGCTGATCAGTTTGTCAGCTCCTGTCGGCAGCGCCGGCGGAAGCAATGCCGCCACGAAAGCTTCCGGTGCTCCATGCACCAGCGCAGCTTCAATCATTGGCTGAGCTTCATCAGCACAGGCGGCGATCAACGCCGAGCGGCTCCAGTCCTCTTTGGCAGCCTCATAATCCTTCAGCACCTGCTGGCGTCCCGCATCAGTTTTCACCGCCTTTTCAGCGGTCTCATAGGCTTTGAGCGCGTCGCTGCCCATCCTGGCGTTGGGGTTCTTGCCCTGCTTCACCGCCTTCGTCGCCTGCTTGTGCTGCACCTTCCAGATGCGCCCAAAGTAATGGTCACGGTCAGGCCGCACCGCCGCATTGGCCGGGCCGTGGACGGGGCCGCGCGTGTCGTTGTGAATCACCGCCTGATTGTAGAAATCCACCACATACAGCGCGCCATCCGGCCCCACTCGGTTTTCAATCGGCCGGAACCACAAATCCTTGCTGCGAATGAACTCAGTCTTCTCACGCCCCGCCTCACGATGCGCCTTGTAGGTCACCCCATCCTTCTCAACAAAGAAGTGGCTCACAATGTTCAGCGTCGGCTCGGTGGTGAAGTAACTGTAGTTCCACTTCTTTGGCCAGGCGCCGCCTTCATAGATCGCACAGCCTGCCGCAGCCGTGTAGCTCCCCACCTGGTCGATCTGCACATACGCCTGCTCCGGCCACGACATCAGCGGATATGTCGGCTCCTTCGGCAGCATGCCATTTGTGCCCATCACGCCGGGCAGCTTGCCCTTCGCCAGCACATACTCAGGCAGCACCACATGGAGGAAGTGATTCCCGCTCGTCGGCTGCGTAAAAAACACCTGCCCGTCCGTCGTGATGTCCAGTCCCCACGTATTCCCACCGCGTGAGGCATACTGCTCAAACGCGCTGCCGTCCGGCTTGAACCTCACCACCCCGCTGCCGTCCGTGCCAAAATCCTGCTTCCCGTCCGGCGAGGTCACATGCCCGGAGCTGTATCCATGCGTGGCATACACCCATCCATCCAGCCCCCAGCGCAGGTTGTTGATCACCGCATGCGTGTCCCCAGTACCCAAGCCCGTGTAAAGCTTCGTCCGCTTGTCCACCACTTCATCCCCGTCCGTGTCTTCCAGATACCAGATGTCCGGCGCTGCACACGCAATAACGCCCTTCTTGTAGAAGCAGAAGCTCGTGACGAGTTCCAGCTTGTCCGCAAACACATGCTTCTTGTCCATCACGCCGTCGCCATTCGTGTCAGACAAAATTGAAATCCGGTCGATCGGGTCACGGTCATACTTCTTCGTCCACGAGCCGCTGTCCTTCCACTTCTCCACATTTAGCTCACGCCGCCCGTTCGGGTACTCCGGCGTCTCGCACACCCACAGCCGCCCCTTCTCGTCCCAGTCCACATTCATCACCTTGTTGATCAGCGGCTCCGCAGCCACCAGCGAGATGTCAAACTCCGGATGCACCTCCAGCTTCTCCGCCGCCTTCTCCGGCCGTGTCGGTCCGCCTTCCACGTAGCGCAGATTGTCCCCCAGCTCCTCCGGCTTGCACAGTTCGTCCACATTCTCCCGCTTCCCCGCCCACGCGATCCCCCTCAGCAGCAGCGCCCGGAAATTCGGCCGGCTGAAGTTCGCATAATAATGGCCCGGGATGCTGACAAACGACCGGTAGTTGTCCTTCTCATAGGTCCAGACCTGCGGCTGGATGTCATAGATGCTGACCTCCTTGCCCCCCTTCGTGATCTCCGTGGCCCGCTTCGCGGCCTTTTCGTTCCGCGCCCCGGACGGCTTGGGGGTATAGGCCCCGGCCAGAATCCGGCACTCCGGCAATACATCCATGTCGTAGTAAATTTCATCATCCATTGCGAAATTCGACACATCTTTCGTGATCGGATTCTCATGATCCGTGAAGTACAAATGCATCGGCCCCTCCCGCCATTTCGTCTGCCCATGGTGCCACGACCCGCCGATGATCCCCTTGAACCAGTCATGGTCCTTGGAAACCGATGCCGCGTGGATCGTCACAATGCCGCCCCCGCGCTGCAGGAACTCCATCAGATCCTTCCGCTCCTGCCCGATCTTGATGTCACCACCGCTGTCCAGATGCAGAATCAGTACATCCGTTGCATCCAGCTGCTCCTTGGTGGGAAAGGCATCGCCTCCTGTCGCTTTCGCCCCCCGCTCATTCAAGAGCGGCACCCAATCCCGCAGAAAGGCAGGATGATCATGCGCCCCCGGCCCGTGGGACTTCGGCCCCGACCGGATAAACACCCGCAGCGGCTCCGCCGCAAAGGACGTGTGCTGGATGACGCAGGACGTGGCAAGCGCGAGAAGGAAAAGGAAACGTTTCATGGTTGGGCCGATGGTAGCCAGAACCAACGCACGATGTGAAGCCCGTTTTCGCACGGCACACTATCAGAAATGCACATGCATTCCCCGCCTGAAAAAACAAAGGGCACGACGCGAGTCGTGCCCTTGGTGGGAAATTCAATGCAAACCGTCGCTTACTTCGGCTGTGCTGCGGGAGCCGGAGCTGGCGCTGCTGCCGGAGCCGGTGCCGGAGCCGGTGCCGGTGCCGGTGCTGCTGCAGGAGCAGCAGCCTTGGGGGCTTCGGGAGCCTTGGCAGGCTCGGTCTTCGCAGGAGCGTCCTTCTTGGCTTCGGCCTTCGGAGCTTCACCAGCCTTGGCAGGCTCAGCTGGCTTTTCCGCATCCTTCTTCACAGCCTCCTGGATTTTCCCCAAAAGCTTGGCCTTCGCCTGCTCTTCAGCGGTAGGAGCGGCTGCAGCAGCAGGAGCCTCAGGCTTGGCATCGCCAAAAAGGGATGGGGCCTTGGTCCCGGTCTGGTGGCGGCTCACGAGCACCGCCAGGAGGATGGTGATGGCAAAAAGCGTGATGGCCAGATAGACCGTGAACTTCTGCAGCACATTCGTGGTCTGCGCACCCCAGACTTGGCTGGCGGCGGCGTCTCCAAAGGAGGCGCCAAGGCCTTCCTGACGGGGGCGCTGCATAAGCACGACGAGGATGAGCAGAAGGCAGACGATGACTTCCACTACAGTGAGAATTCCAATGAAGATGTCCATAAGAGGGGGCGCGAATATGGGGGGACTTCCCCGCTTGGCAAGGGGGAGTTCCAGTTTGCACAGCCGAGGCCGGGCCCGTTCGCCCCCCCCTTTACAGGGCGTTTACAGACGCCGCACGCCGCCTGAACCACCCTGGGGGCATGAAAACGACCCTGTGCGCCCTTTTTCTCGCCTCCCCGCTGCTCGCGCAGACTTCCGGCGTTCCGGCATGGATCTCCCCCAGTGCCAGGGTGATTCTCGCCCAGCCGGTTCAGGTCACCCAGGTCGAGGCCCGCATCGACCTCGCGGACCAGCACGCCACGACCACCCTGGACATCGCCCTGCACAACCCGACGGGCCGCCCGCAGGAGTCCGAACTGCTCGTCCCCGTCCCCACCGGAGCGGTACTGAAGGCCTTCACCTTTGAGGGCGGCGGCTCCGAGGGCACGGCCAAACTGCTGCCTCGGGAGGAAGCACGACGCATCTACGACTCCATCGTGGCACAGACACGCGATCCTGCGCTGCTGGAGTTCGTGGGCAACGCGGTGGTGAAATCGAGCGTGTTCCCCGTCCCGGCCAATGGCACACAGAAAGTCCGTGTGACCTATGAGCAGCTTCTCGAAGCCGATGGCGCGAGACTCGATTATGTCCTGCCGCGCTCAGAGGCGGTGGAATATGCGGTGCCGTGGAAGCTCTCCATGCGCGTCAAATCCACGTCACGCATCGCCTCGCTCTATTCTGCAAGCCACGAGATCTCGGCCAAACAGCCCGATGGCAACACCGCCACCCTCTCTTGCGAGACCAAGGACCCGGGGGCTTTCCGGGTGTCGCTGCTGCGTGAAACCAAGGATGAAATGACCGCCTCGCTGCTGGCCTATCCAGATCCCAAGATCGGCGGCGGCTATTTCCTGGTGATGATCGCCCCGCCAAAGCCCAAAACAGATGCGAAGCCCATCCTGCGGGAGGTCACCCTTGTCATCGACCGCAGCGGCAGCATGGCCGGCCCCAAGCTCGATCAGGTCAAAGCCGCCGCCTTGCAGGTGATCGAAGGCCTGAACGACGGCGAGGGCTTCAACCTCATCGTTTATAATGAGGCCGTTGAGATGTTTGCCGCGCAGCCGGTGATCAAAAACGCCGAAACCACCAGACAGGCCCGCGACTACATCAGCGCGCTGCGGGTGAGCGGCGGCACGAACATCCATGACTCCGTGGTCGATGCGCTGCGTCAAAAGCCGCTCGAAGGCATGCTGCCCATTGTCCTCTTCCTGACCGACGGCCTGCCCACCATCGGCCAGACCTCGGAAAAGGCGATCCGTGAGGCCGTGGCCAGGGGGAATCCGCACCAGCGCCGTGTGTTTACCTTTGGCGTCGGGGTGGATGTGAACACACCGCTGCTTTCCCGCATCGCCCGTGAAACCCGGGGCAGCGCGGAGTTTGTGCTGCCCAAGGAAGATGTGGAGGTCAAAGTGAGCCGGGTGTTTGATCGCCTGCGCGGCCCGCTGCTCACAAAGCCGACCATGCGGGTGGATGATCCGAGCCGGGTGAGCGATCTCATCCCCTCCCCCCTGCCTGATGTGTTTGAGGGAGAGCAGATTCTCCTGTCCGGCACCTACCGTGGCGAGGCACCGCTGCATTTCCAGCTCACGGGCGCTGCCGCAGGGGGAGAACGAAAATTCGATTTCACCTTCAATCTCGACAAGGCCAGCACTGCCAACGCCTTTGTGGCCCGGCTGTGGGCCAGCAACAAGATCGCCGTGCTCAGCGAGGCGATCCGTGACCTCGGCGCCGATGGTGCCACGGGCGGAACGACGGAACTGGTGAATGAAATCGTGCGCCTTTCGACGCAGTTCGGCATTCTCACCGAATACACCGCCTTCCTGGCGGAAGAAGGCACCTCCCTCGCCGCCGCGCCCGCCAATGCCAGCAGGGCTGCCGACAACTATAGCGACAGGGCGATGAAGATGCGCAGTGGTGTGGGCTCCGTCTCTCAGGAAGGCAATTTGAAGAAGGCCGCTGAATCCAAGCAGCTCAATGTCCGCAATCGCTTTCTCGATGCCAAGATGCAGGCCATCGAGATCACCAGCGTGCAGCAATGCCAGGCCGGAGCCCTCTTTAACAAAGGCAACCGCTGGACCGATGCCAGCGCCGCCAAGGCCGAACGCGCCCCTGACCGCACCGTCGAAATCGGCAGCACTGAGTTTGGCCGCCTTGTCGATGAGCTCGCCGCCGACAACCGCCAGAGCCTGCTGGCCCTGCGTGGCGAGCTGCTGCTGCAGCATCGCGGCCAGCTCGTCCTCATCCGCTGAAATTCCCACAAACACACCCATGAAAACGCCATCCATCCTCATCGCCACGGCTTTGACCGTGTGCCTCGCCATCGCCAAGGACGCCCAGCCGCCCGCACCCGTGGCGGAGATCGTAAAAGTCGAAACAGCTGCCGCAGACACACCGGTGGTGCAGATTGCCGTGCTGCTGGACACCAGCAGCAGCATGAGCGGCCTCATCGAGCAGGCGAAAACCCAGCTTTGGAAGCTGGTGAATGAATTCATCACCGCGAAGCAGGACGGCAAAACTCCCGTCGTGCAGGTGGCGCTGTATGAATATGGCAAATCTTCGCTGCGGGCGGAAGAGAACTGGATTCGCCAGATCCAACCGCTCACCCGAGATCTGGACAAAGTATCCGAAGAACTCTTCGCCCTGACGACAAACGGAGGCGACGAGTACTGCGGTGCGGTGATTGAGCGGGCGACGAAAGACCTCGCCTGGGATGCGAATCCGAAAGTGTACAAGGCGATCTTCATCGCCGGCAACGAGCCTTTCACCCAGGGGCCCATCGATTCCAAAAAAAGCTGTCAGAACGCCATCGCGAAGGGCATCATCGTGAACACGATCCATTGCGGCAGCGAGTCCCAGGGCATCGCCGAGCATTGGAACCAGGGCGCGCTGCTCGCAGACGGCAAATACCTCGTGATTGACCAGAACCAGGCCATCGTTCACATCGAGGCGCCGCAGGACAAGGAGATTGTGAAACTCAACGAACAGTTGAACAGCACCTACATCAATTATGGAAAGGAAGCTCCGATGGCCAAGGCCCGGCAACTCGCCCAGGACAGCAACGCCGCCGCCAAGGCTGAATCCGGCGCCCAGGTCCAGCGCATCATCAGCAAGGCCAGCGCCAACTACTGCAACACCGGCTGGGATCTCGTGGATGCCTGCAAGCAGAAGGACTTCGACATCACGAAGATCAAGGAGGCCGACCTGCCGGAAGAGATGAAGAAGATGAGCGTCGAAGAGCGCAAAACCTACCTGGAAAAGAAAATGGCGGAACGTGAGGGAATCCAAAAGCAGGTGCTGGCACTGAACAAGGAACGTGAGAACTACGTGGCCACGAAACGCAAAGAGTCCGCCAAAACCGACACCCTTGACACCGCCATGACCAAGGCTCTGCGGTCCCAGGCGGAGAAAAAAGGCATCGCGTGGGAGAAATGAACCTTTAAACTTCGCCATGCCGTCCACCATTCTTGTTGTTGAAGACGACGCCGCGATCCGTCGCGGCGTCCTGGATGCGCTCAAGTTCGCCGGTCATACGACCCTGGAGGCAACCGATGGTGAGAAGGGCATGAAGCTGGCCCTGAGTTCGACCTTCGACCTCATGCTGCTGGACCTGGTGCTGCCGCATGCGAGCGGCTTTGACATCCTGAAAGCCCTGCGCCGAGAACGACCCGGCACACCGGTGATCATCCTCTCCGCCCGCGGCGAGGAGAATGACCGCGTTCGCGGCCTGCGGCTGGGTGCGGATGACTACGTGGTGAAGCCGTTCAGCGTGCGCGAACTGCTGGCCCGTGTGGAGGCGGTGCTGCGCCGTGCACCCGAACGCCAGCCTGTGAGTGAAACGCTCACGCTCACCGCAGCGACGATCGATTTCGGGCAGAGCGTGGCCCGTTTTGAGAATGGCGAGAGCGCCGAACTGTCCGAACGCGAGCGTGATGTGCTGCGCTACCTGGCGCTGAATCGCGGCAGGCCGGTTTCACGGGAGGAGCTTCTGCAGCGTGTCTGGCACATCGAGAACCAGCAGACGGAAACACGCACCGTGGACATGCACATCGCAAATTTGCGCCA
Organism: Prosthecobacter fluviatilis; assembly: GCF_042655725.1. GTDB lineage: Bacteria > Verrucomicrobiota > Verrucomicrobiia > Verrucomicrobiales > Verrucomicrobiaceae > Prosthecobacter > Prosthecobacter fluviatilis. The sequence continues at coordinate 110,495 of NZ_JBHSMQ010000006.1, read as the reverse complement.
CAAACTGCGAGATGATGCAGAAGCGCCGCGTGTGATCGTCACGATACGAGGCAAAGGTTATCAACTTGCCTGAACCCATGAACTTGAACTCCAACTTCTACGGCAGTTCCACCACTCTGAGGATCTTCTCAGCAGCGGCCATCGGAAGCATGGTTGGGGGATGGATCTTCTTTTTATTGGATTGGTTTGGACCGTGGCTGTTCAGCCAGTTCATTGCTTTCGTTCTGGGCATGAGCTCCTGTTGTCCCCTTGGGGGAATTGTCACTGCATGCTCTGTGCTCTCCCTGGCCACATGGTTTGTCTGGGCCATGATGAATTCCGCATCTTGAAAAAATCATGCGCAAACCGCTCCACATCTGGATCACCTTCATCGCCTGCCTCGGGCTGCTGCTCGCGGCGATGGCGTGGGTGAGCTGGCACACGCTGGCTCTGGAGCGCGAGCGGGAAACGGCGGCGAGGGAGGCCGACCAGCAGGAACGCGTACGGCTGGCGCTGTGGCGGCTCGATTTCCAAGCGAGTGCGCTCATGATCCGCGAAAATGCGCGGCCGCCCTATGATTTCCGTCCGTTTCATTCGCCGGAAGGTCTGATCAACAAAGCGTACGACAATGTGGCGAAGGGAGAGGTGCTGGTACCATCCCCGCTGCTCGCCGAGGTGCCGGAGCATGTGCTGCTGTATTTCCAGATGGACACGCGCGGCCAGGTTTTGTCCCCGCAGGTGCCGCAAAACAACGAGCGCACCCTGGCGCTGGCGCAGTTCATCAATGCAGATGACCTGACTCGCAGTGAACAACGTTTGAGTGGATTGCGTGAACTCCTCGCCAAGCCGGTGCAGATGATCACACTGCCGCAACAACGCGAGTCCTCGGTCCGGAACAACGGACGTGCTGCACCAATGGCTCCTGCGGCGGCAACCGCCCTCAATCGTCAGCTGCTTGCCGAGATGGCCTGCGTGGCCCGCTTTGACATTGATGACTCCAAGGCGGCTGAAGCCAATGATGCCAAACTTCCACGCAACCCGGCCTGGAATACGCAGCAGGGCCAGGTGGCGTCCCAGCAGTTGATGCTGAACAGCACGGAAAACTACTCGCGCAATCGGGCCGTCAGCCTGCAGGCCGAGGAGGCGATCAAACAGCAGCCGCAAATCAAGCTGAAGGAAGGATCCAACGCGCTGGCCTACTCCAAGGAAAGTGGGGCCGAGCCCAAGCCAGCACCGGCAAAGGCTTTGAAAAAAGAATCAGCGAAACCGGCAGACAAAAGCGAGGGGTCCAGCCTCGTAGCATCCACAGGGGCTGCGGCAAAGGCTGTGGATGAAAAGCAAATGTCGTCCCAAAGACAGCCACAAGATCTGGCCCCTGCGGCAGCTCCCGCGCCTATGCCTTTGGAGCCGAAAGCGGATGGTGCGGCCCGAGCCTTGGGGAATGAGTCCTCCGCGGCTCCAGCCGCTCCAGTTGCTGTTCAGCCGCCACCCAAAAACGCCTCCGCCGTGAACAGCTCGCGGCCTTTTCAAGGTGTGTGGATCGGCAGCAACCTCATGCTGACCCGGGAGGCCTTCGTGGACGGTGTGCGCATGGTGCAGGGCGTGTGGCTGGACTGGCCCGCGCTGCGCGACTCCCTGCTGCGAGAGATCACCGATCTGTTTCCCGATGCGAAGCTGGAGCCAGCGGCAAACGCCACCGCTGGCACGCGCCCGGATGACGACCCGCTGCGCTTTGCCGCGCTGCCAGTGCGGCTGGTGCCGGGGAGCATCCAGCTACCGCCGCTGCCATTCTGGACGCCGCTGCGAAGATCACTGGGGATCGCGCTCGCCTGCGGCCTGCTGGCCGCCGCGGCGGTGGGGCTGGTGCTGTTTGGCACGGTGGCGTTGAGCGAGCGACGCGCCGACTTCGTCTCTGCCGTGACGCACGAGCTGCGCACGCCGCTGACCACCTTCCGCCTGTATTCTGAAATGCTGGCGGATGGCATGGTGACCGATGAAGCGCAGCGCAAGACCTACCTCGACACCTTGACCGGGGAGGCGAGCCGGCTGAGCCATCTGGTCGAAAACGTGCTCTCCTACGCCCGGCTGGAGCGCGGCAGCGCCAAGGCGAGGGCCGAGAAAATTAGGATCGGCGAACTTCTGGACCGCATTTTGCCACGGCTGCAGCAGCGTGCGGATGCCTGCGGCATGACCGTGTGTGTGCAGGCGACGGAAACCGACCGCAAAACAGAGCTGCATGTGGACGCGGCGGCGGTGGAGCAGATCCTGTTCAACCTGGTGGACAACGCCTGCAAATACGCCGCCCCGCGCTCCTCAGAGCCGGTGATCCATGTGGAGGCGGACACGGGCGGCAAGTTTGCCATGCTGCGCGTGCGCGACCACGGCGGGGGCATCTCCCGCAGCGAGCGGCGGCGGATTTTCCACCCCTTTCACAAAAGTGCTGATCAGGCGGCGCACTCGGCTCCAGGAGTCGGGCTGGGCCTGGCGCTGTGCCGGCGGCTGGCTGCGGCGCTGGGCGGGGCGATCACCCTGGATGCCACGCACAAGGACGGGGCCTGCTTCATGCTGCGCCTGCCGAAGTGATCAGCGCTCTCCGGCGAGAGTGACCGCCCCGGTGAGGATGACGTTTCCCGCATCATCCCGGATTTCACCGCTGATCTGGCCCAAGGTGTCGAGCACGCCCTGCAGCGAGCCGCTGAGGTGAAGCGACTGGCCGGGAGTGATGCTGCCGAGAATTTTGATCTGCCGCACGGCGGTGAGGCGGAGATTTTTGAGCGGCGGCTCGCCCGGGCGGGTCTGTATGAGGATGCCGCCCAGCTGCGCCAGCGCCTCGATCATGAGCACGCCCGGCATGAGCGGCGCCCCTGGAAAATGCCCCCTCAGAAACTCCTCCCCCCCTTTGAGCCTCCACACCGCCCTGGCGGACACACCAGGAGTCAATTCAACCATTTCGTCGATAAAACGGAATTCAGAACCATGCGGCAGGGAGGAAAGCGCTTGAACAAGCTCAGCTGAAGATGTCATGCTGAAGTCTCTTATTCACGATTCCCCACCAGAGCAAACTCCAAGATGCGCACCGGCGCCGATGATTTGCCGTGTGCTGATCCAGGCATGGCATGCCGCCGTGCTGCTGACGAGCATGGTGTTCTGGGTGGTGGGCGGCCTGCTCTTTGTGCTGGCAGGAGCCTTGCTGGTGCCAGTGCTGCCGGTGGAAAAATCCCGCGCCATGGGGCAGTGGCTGCTGAGCGCGGCCTTCCGGATGTTTCTCGCCTTTCTCTGGATATGCGGAGTTTATGAGTGCGAATACATCGGCTTTGAGGCGCTGCGGGGCGTGAAAGGCGGGCTGATCATCGCGCCGAACCACCCGGCGCTGTGGGACGCCGTGTTCATCCTTTCCAAAATCCACGGTCTGCGCTGCATCCTGAAGGACACCCTGATGCACAACCCCTTTCTGCGCGGCGGTGCCAAGCTGGCGGGCTTCATCCCAAACAAGCCTGCGCACAAGATGCTGCAGCATTCCATCGAGGCCCTGCGCCAGGGAGACCGGCTGCTGTTTTTCCCGGAAGGAACGCGCACAAGGAAAAATGAGGAGTGCATCAACACCCTCCAGGGCGGCCTGGGCATCATCGCCACGCAGTCGAGCGCGCCGGTGTGGCCGGTCTTCATCGAAACCAACAGCGACTACCTTTGCAAAGGCTGGCCACTGTGGCACCTGCCAGACAAGAAGATCCGCATGCGCATCACGCTGGGAGAACCGCTGGCCAGCCCGCCGGATGAAAGCGCGGCGGCCTTTCTCCGACGGCTGCGCGAGGTGTTTCTGGCGGCGCTCGACAAAGGGACGAAAGCCTGATGGGAGGCCGGATCTGGCGCGTTATTCACTGCATGCGCCCGCTGCTCTTTGCACTCCTCTGCGGCACCAGCCTGCATGCTGAGCCGGACATTCTTCTCATCGTGGCCGATGACCAGAGGCCGGACACGATTCATGCATTGGGCAATGCCTTGATCGAGACTCCGAATCTCGACCGCCTCGTCGCACGCGGCACGTCGTTTTCGCGGGCGTATGCTGGCTACCCCATCTGCCATGTGAGCCGGGCGCAGATCCTCACCGGAAACCCGGCCTTCAAGGCGCTGCCGAAATACCCCGGCGGCGCGATCGATCCACGGCTTGCCACTCTGGGCGGCACCTTGCAGAAAGCGGGCTACCACACCTGCTACACTGGCAAATGGCATAATGACGGACATCCGCAGCAGCGCGGCTACACCACCACGAGCGGCCTTTACTCCAGCGGCGGCGGCAAGGGTGTGACACAGCCGGACGTAGATGACCGGGGCCGCCCGCTCACGGGGTATCGCGGTTGGACATTCAAGGACGGAAACAACCAGGCTGAACTGGACAAAGGCGTGGGCCTGCAGCCCGACAACAACCGCCACGTCGCAGATGGGGCCATTCGTGCGATCCATGCCGCCCCAAAAGGAAAGCCGCTGTTTCTGCATGTGAACTTCGCCTTTCCCCACGATCCACGGCAGTGGCCTGCAGGCATGAAAGATTGCTACGCTGCCGCGAAAATGCCGCTTCCGGCCAACTTTGCGGCGAAGCACCCCTTTGACCATGGCAACATCAGCGGGCGCGATGAACTGCTGCTGCCAACCCCACGCACGCCTGAGGCGGTGCGTGCAGAGCTGGCACTTTACTATGCCATGATCACGGATCTCGACGCGCAGCTGGGCCGCATCCTGGCGGCGCTGCCAGAGCCAGAAAACACGATCATCATCTTCACCAGCGATCAAGGTCTTGCGCTCGGCAGCCATGGGCTGCTGGGCAAACAGAACGAATATGAGCACAGCATCCGCAGTCCGCTGATCGTCTGCGGCCCCGGCCTGCCCAAAAACGAGCGCAGCGCCGCGCTGGCGAATCTGAACGATCTTTTTCCCACGCTTTGTGATCTCGCGGGGATCGCGGTTCCTGCCACTGTGCAGTCGAAGAGTCTTGCGCCGGTGCTGCAGCACCAAACCGAGCGTGTGCATGAGTTTGTCACGGGAGCCTACACGGACACCCAGCGCATGATCTGCGACGAACGCTGGAAATTCGTGCTCTACACCAAGCTGGGACGCGAACAGCTTTTTGATCTGCAGACCGATCCTGATGAGCTGCACGATCTCAGCGCCGATCCGGCCCACCGGGCCAAGCGTGATGAACTGGGAGCCAAGCTGCGAAATTGGCGTGAGCAGAATGGCGACCCCGATCTGTCAAAGCCGGGCCAGCTTCGATGAAATGGCTGCGCCTTCATCAGCGTTCCCGGTCTTTCCACCATGAACCGTCTCTGCCTCACGCTTCTTCTTTTTGCCTGCGCCCTGAATGCTCAAACCCCGGCTCCGACGGCCAAGCCAAAGGCCGCCGACGCGGTGGACAAGATGGCCGCCGGGCTGAAGCCCACGCGCATCCTGCCCTACAAGAAGACCGGTGACACCGAGCTGAAGCTGCATGTGTTTGAGCCGGAGGGCTTCAAGCCGGGCGACAGCCGCGCCTGCTTCCTCATCATTCACGGTGGCGGATGGACAGGAGGCTCTCCGCCGCGCATGTACCCCTTTGCCGCGCACTACGCCAAGCACGGCATGGTAGGCGTCAGCATGCAGTACCGGCTGCATAGCGCCAAAACAGGCGTGAGCGTCTTTGACTGCGTGAAGGACGCCCGCTCGGCGATGCGCTACATCCGCAGCCATGCGGCGGAGATGGGCATTGATCCGCAGAAGATCATCGTCAGCGGCGGCTCCGCAGGTGGTCATCTGGCGGCGGCCACAGCCCTCTTTGACAACGTTAACGAGGATGGCGACGACCTCAAAGTCTCGCCCATTCCGAATGCCCTGGTGCTGCTCTTCCCCGTGATCGACACGTCCAAGGATGGGTATGGAAACGCGAAGATCGGTGAGCGCTGGCAGGAGCTGTCGCCCGTGCACCTGGTGCGCGCCGGGGTACCGCCGACCATCATCTTTCACGGCACAGGAGACACCGTAACACCCTTTGCCGGCGCCAAGGCCTTCCAAGAAGCCATGCTGAAGGCGGGCAACCGCTGCGAACTCGACATCAATGAAGGCGGTGCCCACGGCTACCTCATGCGCAGTCAGGTGCTCTTTGACGACACGATGCAGAAGACGGATGTGTTTCTGAAGTCACTGGGGCTGCTCAAGTGACGCGCCAAGGCCCGGCAGTCACTCCTCAATCCACACGGCCGTGCCTTCGGGTACGAGATCAAAGAGCTCGATCATCTCCTGGTTGCGCAGGCGAACGCAGCCGTGGCTGGCGGGGCGGCCAATGGCGTTTTCGTCATTGGTGCCGTGGATGTAGACATAGCGCTGGTAGGTGTTGGCATTGCGCGGCTCGGTGCCATGCAGCCAAAGAATGCGGGTGAGCACGAAGTCGGATTTTGTGTCCATCCCAGGCACCCAGCGCCCGACGGGCTGGCGTGACTTGAAGATGGTGCCGCTCTCCGCGCCGTGGCCGTGCTTTTCTTTGACCACAAAGCGGCCCAGCGGCGTCTTGTTGCTGCCTTCGGTGAAGCCGATGCCGAATTTCGACGTGCTGCACGGCCATTCGCGCACGAGCTTCATGCCATCGTACAAACGCAGCCGCTGCGTGCCGATGCTGACTTCGAGGCGTGGAGAGGCGAGATTCATAGCTGTGATGAACCATTCATCAGCATGCGTATGACTGCACGCGAGAACTGCACCCGTGAGTGCGGAGCGGGTGTTTGAAAAAGCATTTGACGAATTAGACCAATCAGTCTAATCACTCCAATATCATGAGCGACCGGACGACCAAAGAACGCATTCTCGACGCAGCCGAAGGGCTGATGCTCGAGAAGAGCTTTCACTCGGTCGGGCTGAACGAGATCCTGGAGGCCGTGAAGGTGCCGAAGGGCTCGTTTTACCACCACTTCAAGTCCAAGGAGCAGTTTGGCGTGGAACTGCTGAAGCACTACGTGTCTGATGCCAATGCCTACAAAAGGCAGATGCTGCTCTCCCCTACGCCCGAGCCGGACCCGCTGCGCAGGCTGCTCAGCATGTGCGAGGGAACCATCTGCCGCGTGCTGGAAACGAAGGGAAAATGCCCCTGCCTGGTGCTCAAGCTGGCGGCCGAAGTCTCTGACATGAGCGAACCCATGCGCGAGGTGCTGGCCGAGGGAAACCGCGAGGCCATCGCCATTCTGGAGCAGGTGCTGCAGGAGTGCATCGAGAAGGGCAAAATCGCCAAAACCATCCGCCCTGCCGAGATGGCCCGGATCATCCACGACCTCTGGAATGGGGCCATGCAGCGCTCGATCGTGTGCCGCGACGTCACCCCGCCGCGCGAGGCGCTGGATTTTATTCGCACACTTCTCGCAGCCTGATTTTCTTTTTAGCCGTAAATAAACCGACCGGTCTATTCTTGAAACCAAAAACGCATCCTATGAAACCCATCGCCCTCACCTCTGAAACTTTTGATGCCACGCTCTCCGGCACCGACCAGCCCGTCCTCGTGGACTTCTGGGCTGAATGGTGCGGCCCCTGCAAAATGATGGCCCCCATCCTCGACCAGCTGGCCACCGAGCAGGAAGGCCGCGCCATGATCGCCAAAGTGGACATCGACGCCTATCCCGACCTGCAGGCCCGCTTTGGCATCCGCGCCATCCCGACCCTGATCGTCTTCAAGAATGGCCAGCCCGTGAACACCATCACCGGCGTGAAGAGCAAGGGCTTCCTCGAAACCGCACTGGCTGCCTGATTTTTCCTCAAAAACCCAACACAAACAAAATCCCCACTCCATGTCCATCGACCTGACCCAGCGTCCCCCACGCAGCCCACGCGTCCGCCTCGGCGGTTATGTGATCCTGCCCCGCCTGCTCGACAAATGCCGCGCGGAGATCGCCGGCAAGAACGGCGACTACCACTACAACTGCCCGCTGGATCAGCGCTTTCTCAGCTTCACCGGAATCGACCCTGAGGCACTGAAGGCCGAGGCCGCCAAGGGCCTGGGAGACGGCGACATGTTCTCCTGGATCGAGAAGACCGCGCTGCATCAACGCAGCGACTATGAGATTGCCCACTGGAGCGAATTCCGCGAAAACGCCGTGCCGTCCGACAACGAAAGCCGCGAATACATCAGCGCGCAGATTGCCAAGGCAGGCGGTGCGGCACGTGAAGACATCGGCACGTGGTTCGATTTCCTGGACTTCGATGACTACGTCTCCTTCGGCGGCAAAGCCTGAATTCATTCCCCAGCAACCCCACACTCTCAAAACACACCCGTTCAACAATATGCAAACCTCATTCCAAAACAAAGTCGTCCTCATCACCGGTGCCACCAGCGGCATTGGCAAAACCAGCGCACTCGCCTTCGCCAAAGCCGGAGCCAAGGTCGTCGTCAGCGGCCGACGTGAAACCGAAGGCCAGGCCGTGGTGGCCGAAATCAAAGCTGCCGGAGGCGAGGCCACCTTTGTAAAAGCCGACGTGGCCGTGGAGGCCGATGTGGCCGCGCTCGTGACCAAAACCGTGGCGACGTATGGCCGCATCGACGTGGCATTCAACAATGCCGGCATCGAATCCACCGGTCCCATTCCGGACGTGACCGAGGCCGACTACCGCCGTGTTTTTGATGTCAATGTGTGGGGTGTCATTGCCTCCATGAAGCATGAAATCCCTGTGATGCTGAAGCAGGGCGGCGGCGTCATCATCAACACCAGCAGCGTGGCCGGACACATCGGCATGGGCGGGGTGAGCGTGTATGTGGCGAGCAAGCATGCCGTGGAGGGACTCACCAAATCCGCCGCGATGGAATATGCGAAGCAAGGCATCCGCGTGAACGCGGTGGCACCTGCTGCCATCGAGACCGAGATGTTTGACCGCTTCACCGGCGGCAACGAGGACGCGCTCAATTACATGCGCAATCTGCATCCTGTGGGTCGCGTGGGGCGGTCGGAGGAAATCGCCAATCCCGTGCTGTTCCTGGCCAGCGATGCTGCATCGTTCATCACCGGCATCTCGCTGAATGTTGACGGCGGCTTCCTGGCACAGTAACAGCCGCGCATCATGACCCCGCTCGAAACCGTCCGCGAAGTGTACCGCGCCATGCGCGCGGGGGATGACGCCGCCTTCACCGCGCTCTGCACCGACGATCTCGTCTGGCAGCAGAGTGCGGGGTTTCCCGGCGGCTCCACGTGGCACGGAGCCGCCGCTGTGATTGAAAATGTCTTCCGTGCCAATGCCAGGCGCTGGACCGGCTTCAGCTTTACCGAGGAGGAAATCTTTGGCACCAGCAGCCGAGTGGTGGTGCTGGGTCACTACAGCGGCACCGCTCCTGCCACAGGCAAGGCCATGAGAGCCGCTGTGGCCCATGTGTATGATCTGAGAGACGGCAAAATATGCCGCTTCCGCATGTTTGCGGACACCCAACCGATGTGGCAGGCGCTGACCGCCTAACCATCAATAAGGAGGGAGCATGCGGCGAAAGCCGTGCAGGATCACGACGGCGAGAAAAAACAGGTTTCTCAGCAGAACGGCGGGCCAGAAATAGCGTGGCGCATGATCGTTTCCCGAAGCCAGGGCGTCCGCCATGCGTCGGATGTAATCGAGCGAGCGGGGCCACTCCCATATTCCGTCGATCCAAGTGCGTTGGATGCCTGCCTCTCCTGTTTCAGTGCCACAGATGGCTCCCGTAATGGCCGCGACGGTGTCGGTGTCGCCGCCGCAGGCGATTACTGAACGCAGCGCTGAGCCGAAGTCTCCACGATGCCGCAGCCAGGCATAAAGAGCCACGGCAACGCTATTCGGCGCATAGCCGCTGACTCCGTGAATGCAGCCTATTCTTTCTGCGTATTCGCCGACGGACATGCCTTCCTTGAGGCAGTCCTTCAATACAGCGAACCTCATCCGCATCTCTTCGGTTTGTACCAGCGGCTCGAGCTCAGCTAGAATTGCCGCCTGTTCCATGCCTTTTGCAGCCAAAGCCGCCGCCTCCGCCACGATCAGTGCGGATTCCTCTGCATGAGGTCCGCGATGAGTCACACGACATAGAGCCAGCGCCATCTCGCGCCGTTTCTCTGCATTATCACCAAACACCACGCCAATCACAGCACTTCGCATTGCCGCACCGTTTCCAGCCGATTTGACACCTGCCCGAGAAGGAGGGAAACCCAGCCAAAGTCGTATCACCGCTCTGGCAGTACTGAGCCCCACGCCCGCCGGAAGAGCGAGAAACCACCAGCGCAGCTCCCACGCAAACGCGCGCTGCACCGCAGGCATGTCTCCACGGTGTTTGGCCAGCGCCGCCGCGACCATGAGCGTATGCTCTGTGTCATCACTGAACATGCCGCGCCCAAACACAAAGCGATGATCCTGGCCCAGTGCAAACTTGGCCACCCGCTTCCGCGACAGCCCCTCCGCAGGCAGGCCCAGCGCATCTCCGACTGCGGTGCCCAGCAGGCAGCCAAGCAAGGCATCTGTAGAATTCGGTTTCATGATTTGGATGATATTTGGCCGCACAAAGTCAATTCCCGTCGCTGTGTCCCCAGCGGAACTGCAGCGCCTCCACCTCGTCGATCACAGAGGAGGTGGCTGTTCGCACACCGTCGTCTGTGACCAGATTGATGAATGCCATGGCATCGCCAAATGGCGCGCGGCCATCTTCAGCACCATAGTGAAGAATGAGCCGGCCTATGCCTGCCATGTGAGCGGCGAGGATCTGCAGCAAGGCCATCAGCGTGCGGTTGCCGCCGAAGGCACCGCAGCCCCACCAACCGGTGTGGATTTCAACGTCACTCGCCAGCACTTGGTCGCGCTGCGATTCAAGCCGTGCGGCCACAAAGCCATTGTAAGCGGTCTGCAGAATGTCGGTGATCTGCCTGCGGGTGTAGGCACCGGTGCCGGTCGGCGAAGAGATTGCCAGTATGTTGGAGGGAACGGCTGGTTTAAGCACTGTCAGCGCGCTCATCACCTGCTCCGCCGAGGCTTTACGAAAGTCGTTCCCATACAGCGGGCTGAGATTTGTCACCGTACCGCCGACCAGAACTTCCAGCCAGGCGCGCAACCCGGACTTGGCAGATGCAGTCCTGCCAGTCAGATCGAGCACGCACTGTCGTGGCACCTGAGAGACCAGCACGGGCGTACTCACTCCATTAGCGCGGGTAAGTGCTGGCAGTTCTTCATGCAGCAACACCTCTCTGATGGATCCCAGCAGCGGATGCTCCAGCACCTGCCACTCATCCTGCGCCATCAGGGGTGATCCATACGCAGCGAAGAGACGCGGATCAGCAAAGTTCAGGTGCCATACACCTGCATTTGAGGTGCTGTAGGTGAAGAAACCAGGCTCAGCACTCACTGCACAGCACCCAAGCCTTATCTCTTCCGGCAGCAGCCCCATGCTCCAGCGCGTGAGACGAACGCGCCCCTGCGGATGCCTGCCTTCCTCAAGCACACGTTTGTAAACGGCTTGCTTGTGCGCATGCCGCCACACAGGCGGGAAATCTGCCGCCAGTTGCGCGGCATCCCATTCTTTTTCTAGAATCAGCGCAGGTTGGTTCATGGCAGGGGTATCAGTTCAATGGAAGCCTCCGCATTCATACGATCAGCGCCTGATAGCGCGCCAAATCCTCCCGTCCAAAGCAGCAGAAAATCACACTCTCGATGGAAGTGGGCGTAGCAAGGAAAGCACGCACGGTCTCCACGGCAATCTCCGCCGCCAGATCTGCTGGAAAGCAATACACTCCGGTGGAAATGCAGGGAAAAGCGATGCTCTTCAGCCCATTCGCCGCCGCCAGTTTCAGGGAGTTCTCATAGCATGCCCGCAGCAGCTCCGGCTCTTTGTTGCGTCCGCCATTCCAGATCGGACCAACGGTGTGAATGACATGCCGCGCCTTTAGCCGATAGCCCTTCGTCATCTTAGCCTCGCCTGTACGGCAACCGTTCAGCGTGCGGCATTCAGCGAGCAACTCAGAGCCAGCCGCGCGATGGATGGCACCATCCACCCCACCGCCTCCGAGGAGGGAGGAGTTGGCGGCGTTGACGATGGCATCCACGTCGAGCGTGGTAATGTCGGCTTGGATAGTTTTGAGAAGGGTATTCATGAGGGTTTAAGATCGTAAACAGTGACAGGAATGCCACGCTGACAAAGATGCGTGATCAGCAAAGGTTCGACGAACTCCCATCGGCCACCTGCGAGTCCACAGCCGATTCTTGGCATGTGCACACTGGCCTTGGTTTTCAGAGCGTGATCGCCCACTTTGGCCAGAGCCCGGTCTATGGCCTCATAACGGACTGGCGGACTTCCTCGCTTTTTGAGTCCACGGGAGATTCCGTGCTGCCCTATCATGTTGGCGACCCAAATGTCATTCGTGACTTGAACGAATTGAACTTCTCCCAAAGCAAATTTTGGCATATCAGCGGGAGCCTTGCTGAACCAGCGGCGATACTCCGACTCGGGCTGCTTCCAGCGCTTTGAGAGAGCGCAGACAAAGCCAGCACCCCATGCACCCACGTCATTGCAGACATGGGCGATCAAGGCAGGCCCTCCACCAATGGGCACAGTGGCGTCCCCCACGCAGTAGGTGATGGCGTTTGAGGGCGTCATGCAGGGAATTGAATAAACTCCACCGGCACATGCTCCACGAGCCAGACGCCGTTGGTGCTGCGGTAGAAGGTGTGTCCAGCAGTGCTCATGGCGGCGGCGCGGATGGTGAGGAGAGCAGGCTTTCCATGACGAGCGCCGACTTCCATCGTGATTCGTGTTTCTGCTGAGAGATGCACATGATGGCGCTCCATCTTGAGCAGCCCTTGTGCACGAATGAAATCCAGAAACCGAGTGGCCGTGCCGTGGTAGAGCACTTCGGGAGGAGGCATCGGCTCATAAGCCAGATCCACCTCGATGGAGTGCCCCTGGCTGGCGCGAATGCGTTTACCATCGGCACTGAACTCAAAGCGCTTCTTGGCGTTGGTGTCCACGATGTGCCGCAACTGATCGCGTGTAATGGGACGTCTTGCCCTGGCACAGCCACATAGCAGCTCCTCCACGTCTGTCCATCCGGCGGAATCGAGGGTCAGAAAGGCCGTTTCAGGCTGATGACGCAGCACCAGGCTGAGAAACTTGCTGGTGCGGGTGGTTTGTTCGGGGTTCATTGAAATTCTAAATTGAGTGGTTCGCGAGATGCCAGCCACTCGTCTGGGATTCCAGCGCGGCCTATGGAAAGGGCTACCAAGCTGCCGACGATGGCGCAGTTGGTGTCCATATCGCCATGGACTGACACTGCCGTCCACAAGGCTTCGGCATAGTCATCGGGATGACGGCATGCACACCACAGGCAGAAAGGCACAGTGTCAGAGGAGATCACCTGTGAGCCGTTGCCCAGTATCGACGCCGCGGTTTTGGGCGAAAGCTCCAATGGTAATGTCAGCGCCTTTTTGAGCCTCCAGTAAGTTTCTGTTTGGGGCATATTGGCCAGCACAAAACGAATCATCTCAAACTCTTGTGATTTTGAGGTTTCACGCTGCAAAACCATCCAGGCGGCTGCAAGCGCCACGGCTATTGCGCCAGTCTGACCATCCTCGTGTGCATGGGTAACCTGGGCTGATTTGCGGGCATGTTCGATCACTATCTGCAGATCATCCGCAAAGTAGGCACCTATGGGCGCGGCACGCATGGCACCACCGTTGCCGCAAGAGCCTTCACCATCAAAGACACGCCCTGCAGCCTCCTGCCACGCCACGCCTTGACCAATCGCCTGCAAGATACCACGAGCAGTGCCACCGTAGCCGCGATCCGGCTCTCTGGCATACTCCCTGGCAAACTCTTTTGCAAGCCAGTCAGGCTCTATTGCCCGATGCTTCTGCAAGCAACGCGTGACGGCGACTCCCATCACGGTGTCGTCTGTGTAGAACCACGGAGGCGGTGGAATGAAGCGTCCTTCCAGCCGTTGATCAGCCGTCGCAGCGGTGACAAAGAAAAAACTTTGTCCAAAAGCATCCCCCACGGACAAACCGTCGAGCGAAAGCAGCGCGCGCTGGAAGCGCTGGTCGTGATCTTGATGATTTTCAGAGCTCATCCGTTATTCTTGTTTAATTGTTGCCGCACTTCCATGAGGGCAAACCCCAGGAGGTTCAGGCCTTTCCAATGCTGAGGCTTTTCTGCATTGTCATCCGTGGCCAACATCCCGATGCCCCAAATGCGATCATATGGGCTGGCTTCGACGAGAACTCGATCGCCAGTCTGAAGCAGAAAAGTTTTCAGCTCCTCATGTTGGGCAAATTTTGCTCCGTTACCGCGCACGACAATATCCCACCGATGCTGCAACCACGCCCGGTCATCGAAATTGGCCACCTGCCGACCAAGCTTTTTGGCTATAGCAGGACTCTTGGCGGCGATGATTTTAGAGAGCGTGGCTTCATCATGGAAAAGCCGCGCTTTTTCAGCCATCATGTAGTGCTCGGCAGTAGCGTAACGTATACCGTCGACATCGAATGGATGCCCGGCCCACCACTGGCTGAAGCACGACTTCGTCACAGACCCGTCTTTCGATGGAGTATGTCCCCAGAAAAAAGCCCACTTGGGACGCCATCCCATCTGCATTGCCTGGCTGAGTTCGGTCTGTGTCCGCGGTAATGTCGTATTCATATCTCAAACAAAAATCCCTTCTTCTTCAGCTTCTCATACCGCACGGGATCGAAGCGGAAGAGCTGGGCGGGGCGGTGGGTGCCTTCGCGGTGGGTTTCTTTGAGGGGGACGAGGAGGTCGTGGCTGAGGACTTTTTTGCGGAAGTTGCGCTTGTCGAGCGGGGTGCCGAGGACGCTCTCGTAGAGGCGCTGGAGCTGGGTGAGAGTGAACTTGGGCGGGAGAAGCTCGAAGCCGATGGGCTCGTAGCGGAGCTTTCCGCGGAGGCGGGCGAGGGCGGTGGCGAAGATCTCGGCGTGGTCGAAGGCCAAGGGCGGGAGGTCTGACACGGGGAACCAGCGGGCCTCGGCGGCGTCGGTGGAGGCGGCGGTGGTGTGGTCGGCGGGTTTTGTCAGGGCGTAGTAGGCGACGCTGACGACGCGCTCGCGGGGGTCGCGGTCCACGGTGCCGAAGGTGTAGAGCTGCTCGAGGAAGACGGTGCTGAGGTTGGTCTCCTCCTCGAGCTCGCGGCGGGCGGCTTCGTCGAGGGTTTCCTCCACGCGAACGAAGCCGCCGGGGAGGGCCCAGTGGTCTTTGAAGGGGGCGAGGCCGCGGCGGATGAGGAGGACCTGCAGCGCAGCCCGCGTGCTGTCGAAGCCGAAGACGACGCAGTCCACAGTGAGCGCGGCGCGCGGGTATTCATAAGTGTATTTCACACACGAAGTAATGTTTTAATTTTACACTAAGTCAAGGATGGGATTTGTGGGGAAGAAGGATGACGTCCAGTTGCGCTGAGACTGGGCAGGCGGTTTGGGCGTTAGGAGGGCGGCAGGGTCGCTCGGGTCTCAGTTGCGGCGCAACTGAGCAACTTTGCTGGCGCGCGTCGAGAAGCCTGGGAGGAGGAGGAAGCTGAGAGAACGGGGAGAAAGCGGACGCTGAGGATGATGCGGCGCTTTGGGGGAGAGCGGGGCGGATGGGTCGAGGACCCATTCTTTGCTGAAGCTTCGAAGGGCAGGCAGAGTTCGAGTAAGAGGACAAGGACGAGGACGATGCGAGGCCCGGGAGGAGGAGTATGAGTAGGAGGAAGAGGAGGATTGGGGGAGCTGCGCCCCGGTGCCCCACGCGGTCCTTGCATCCATGCTGGGAGGGGGTAGTATCGCGGCCCCCTTGAACCAACCCCATCGTTAGAACCGTTAGAATACCATGAGCACCCTGAAGAATGTCGCCATCGTCGGAGCCACAGGCGCTGTGGGCGCGGAGATGATCCGCTGCCTGGAAGAGCGCAAGTTTCCCGTGGGCCAGCTGACCCTCCTCGCCTCCGCACGCAGCGCCGGGAAGAAGCTGAAATTCAAGGGTGAAGACATCACCATCCAGGAGCTGACGCCGGATTCCTTCAAAGGGATCGACATCGCGCTGTTCAGCGCGGGTGGTGGCATCTCGCGTGACTTTGCCCCGCATGCGGTGAAGGCCGGTGCGGTGGTGGTGGACAATTCCTCCTTCTTCCGCCAGGACCCGAACGTGCCACTGGTGGTGCCGGAGATCAACGCCGCCGACGTGAAGAACCACAAGGGCATCATCGCGAACCCGAACTGCACGACGGCCATCTCCCTGATGGCGCTGTATCCGCTGCACCAGGCCTTTGGCGTGAAGCGCATCTTTGCCTCCAGCTACCAGGCGGTGTCTGGCACGGGCGCGCAGGCCATCGAGGAACTGGCCAACCAGTCCCGCGAGTGGGCCTCCCAAAACCGCGCCTGGGATGCGGCGAAGCTGGACAGCAAGCCACATGTGTACCCGCACCAGATCGCCTTCAACGCGATCCCCCACGTGGATTCCTTCCTCGACTCCGGCTACACCAAGGAGGAGATGAAGATGGAGAACGAGGGGCGCAAGATCATGCACCACGACAAGTTCCGCGCGTCCGTGACCTGCGTGCGCATCCCGGTCTTCCGTGCGCACAGCATCGCCATCAGCGCGGAGTTTGAAAAACCGGTGACAGTGGAAGCTGCGCGTGAAGTGCTCAGCAAGGCCCCTGGCCTGGACGTGCTGGATGATCCGGCCGCGAAGCAGTACCCGCTGGCGCTGGACATCGCGGGCCGTGACAACTGCGCGGTGGGCCGTCTGCGCCTGGACTGCGCGCTGGACAACGGCCTGTGCTTCTGGGTGGTGGGCGACCAGCTCCTGAAAGGCGCTGCGCTGAATGCCGTGCAGATCGCGGAGTGCCTGCTTTAAGCAGCCGCAGGCTGACCAAGCCATAAAAAATCGCGAAGGCGGGCTCCTGAAGAGCCCGCCTTTTTGTCTTTCCTCCTCAAAACACCGCGGTCTTACAACTTCCTTACAACCTGCTCACAAGGTTCTGACTCATTTTCCTCTAGGTGTAGAATGCTGTAGTTAGATCTGAGGACTGCGGCGTGGGCCGAATCTTGTGATCCTACATTTCTACTGTGTGGGTTATCCTTCTGGCTGTTGGAGATACCTGAGAATCACCGAGGCGGACTCACAAGGTCCGCCTCGGTATTTTTATGGATTTTATAAAATTTAGATGACCGAATAAATCGCGGGGCTAAATTATACGCCTCGCGAATGCTTCAACGCCGCTCCACGATCTTGTTCATCATCCTGGTGATTTTGCCACTGGCCCTGCTGGCGTGGCTGGGAACGTACCTGATCCGTGATGCGGAAAAGCGCACCGACGCCTCCATGCAAGCCGTTCTTGCTGAGAGGCTTAGCGCGGCAGATCAGCACATTCTGCACGACATGCGGCAGCTGACCGACCGGCTGGATGCCTGGGGAGCGCAGAGCATTGGGTCAGCGCGCCTGATGTCTGAGCGGCTGGCCACGCACCCTTGGATCGCGCAAACCTGGGCTGTGGCCGGAGAGGGTGAAAAAGTGCCGCTGGAGTCCTTTGAGGGACGTGCAGGTTACCAGCCGGGGAAGATTTTCGATGCCAAGGAGCGCGTCCAGGCGATCTTGGAGTCCACGCGAAATCCTGACAGCATGCCGCAGTTTGTCTCCATGCTGGAGGATGGCGGACCGCCCTTTCAGCGCATCTACACCCCAGGCAAGCTCCCGGGCATTCAGCAGCGCTCCTCGCAGTGGATGACGTACATCAAGATGTTTGGCTACCACATTGACGACAGGCCGGTGCTGTCAGACGCCCCCATGTCCTGGAGCGGCTGGCATGTGGGAGACTGTGTCTTCATCTACTGGCACCGCTTTGCGGACGGCAGTCTGAGCTGCGCGCTGATGAACCCGCAGATGCTGATGCACTCTTTTTTTCAGCGGCTGCCGCAGCCGGGGCTGGCCATCCCGCCCGGGCGGATGATGCTGACCACGGTCAAAGGCATACCCCTGCATGAATGGGGGAAGAGGCTGCCGGGCTCTGAACGCCCTCCGGCTGCGCACCGTGCGTGCTCGGAGCCGCTGTCCCAGTGGGAAATGGCCTACACGCCGGCGAATGAGGAATTTCCAAAGCCCTACTTGTTTCCGATCCTGCTGGGGGTGAGCTCCGGCATCGTGCTGGTGTTTGTGGTGGGGTGGCTGTACTTCCACGAGAGTGCCAGCGAGATCCGCGTGGCGCAGCAGCGTGTGACCTTCGTGAACCAGATCTCGCATGAGCTGAAGACCCCTCTGACAAACATACGCCTGTATGCGGAGATGGCGGCGCATCGTGCGGAATCTCAGGGCGACAGCATCGCCAAACGCCAGCTGGGGGTGGTGGAGGCCGAGACCTGCCGCCTGGACCGCCTGATCCAGAACGTGCTGAACTATGCCAGGCAGCAGCGCGACAAGCTGACCATCCAGCCCAAGGAACTGGCGCTGGATCAAACCGTGTCGCGCATTGTGGAGTTCTGGAAGCCGCTGCTGGAGAACAAGGGATTTGAGATCGTGACCTCGCTGCAGGGCCCCGAGACTGTGATGGCGGACCCCGATGCCATCGAGCAGATCCTCGGCAACCTCATTTCCAATGTGGATAAATACGCCAATGCGGGCAAGTGGATCGCCATCCGCACAGAGCACGATGAGCGCAACACGCGCATCATCGTGGAGGATCGCGGGCCAGGCATTCCCACCGGCAAACGCCGCACCGTCTTCGAGCCCTTTGAACGCCTGCGCTCAGACCTGGCCGAAGGTGTGAGCGGCACCGGCATCGGATTGACCATCTCGCGCGAACTGGCACAATTGCACGGCGGCTCCCTCACCGTGTGCCCCAACTACCGCGAAGGCGCACGATTCATTCTCTCAATCCCGAACAAACCATGACCAAAATACTCATCGCCGAAGACGACGACCACACGCGTGATGCGCTGCGCGAAGTGCTCACCATGGAAGGCTACGAAGTCATTCCCGCCAGCGACGGACTGCAGGCGGTGGATTTTTTCCGAGCTGAAAACCCCGACTTCGTCTGCCTGGATGTGATGATGCCCGGCCTGAACGGCTACGAAGTGTGCAAGCAGATCCGTCGCCAGGACGAAAAGGTGCCCATCCTCTTTCTCACCGCGAAGGCGGAGGAGATCGACACGGTGCTGGGCCTGGAACTGGGGGCGGACGACTACATGACCAAGCCCTTTGGCGTGAAGGAGATCATCGCGCGCATCCGCGCCATCCTGCGCCGCACCGCCTCCCGTGGCGGTGGCAGGACGGATGACGACTTCATGATGGATGACCTGCGTGTGGTGCCCACAGAGCTGCGCGCCTACCGTGAAAAGGCGGAGATAGCACTGAGCCCGCGAGATGTGAAGGTGCTGCGCCTGCTCTACGAGCGCCGGGGCAAGGTGATCGACCGCAACACCCTGGCCGACGAGGTCTGGGGCGTGGATTATTTTCCCGAAAGCCGCGCACTGGACCAGCACATCTCCCAGCTGCGCAAGCGCATCGAAAAAGACCCGGCGCAGCCACGCATCATCCGCACGGTGCATGGAGCGGGATATCGGTTTGAATGAGGTGTGGAGCATTGTGCGTAGAATGACGCTCGCTTCCGTCATTCAGCTCCCCACATTCGTCATTCATTCTCATGCTCACCTTCGACGCCCACCTCGACCTCAGTCTCAACGCCCTCGGCGGATTCAATCGCGACCTGCGCCTGCCCGCGCATGAGATTCGTCGGCGTGAGGCGGGCATGACGGGCAAAGGGCGCGCAGGAGGCACCACTACGTTTCCCGACATGCGGCGTGGCAAGGTAGGCCTGTGTGTGGCCACGCAGCTGGCAGGCTGCATGCCTGGGCCGTCTCCCATCGCCGGATGGATGTCTCCGGAGCAGGCCTGGGCGGAGACGCAGGGCCAGCTCTCCTGGTACCGCGCCATGGAGGAGGCCGGTGAGATGCGGCAGATCACCAATCTCAAAGAGCTGGATGGAATGCTGGCTCTCTGGAACGACACCTCGATTCCCGACGACAAAAAAGCCATCGGCTACATTCTCAGCCTGGAAGGCGCGGACTCCATCCGCACTGTTGGCCATCTGGAGAAGGCGTGGGAGCAGGGGCTGCGCGCCATGGGTCCTGCACACTACGGCGTGTGCCGCTATGCCCTGGGCCATGACAAGGTGGGCCCGCTGCCGCAGGGAGGCAAAGAGCTGATCCAGGAGATGGACCGCCTGGGCATGATCCTGGACGTGACGCACCTGAGCGATGACTGCTTCTGGCAGGCGCTGGAGATCCACCAGGGCACCGTGTGGGCCAGCCATAGCAACTGCCGTGCGCTGGTGCCTGATCCGCGCCAGTTTTCTGATGAACAGCTCAAGGCGCTGATCCAGCGCGGCGGTGTGGTGGGTGCGGCGCTGGATGCGTGGATGATGGTGCCCGGCTGGGTCCGTGGAAAGACCACTCCGCAGGAGATGGGACTGAAGCTCGAAGTGATCTGCGACCACATCGACCACGTGTGCCAGCTGGCGGGCAATGCTTTGCACAGCGGCATCGGCACGGATCTGGACGGCGGCTACGGCATCGAACAAACGCCGGAGGATCTGGACACCATCGCCGATCTGGCGCGCATCCCAGACATGCTGAGGAAGCGTGGCTACAAGGAGGAAGACATCGCCAACATCATGCACGGCAATTACCTGCGCCTGCTGCGTGAGGCGTGGGCGGAGTGATGGAGGGACGAACTTGGAAGTTCGTCCCTCCATCCTCGCGCGGTGCCTTAGCGGCAGCTGATGCTTTTCACCCCTGGGGCAGGCTCCTCCACGGCAAACTTCACGGGCAGGAACTGCTCGATGAGGGCCATGTTGGTCTGTGTATGATTGCTGATGGCGAGGGTATGGAAGACACCGCCGCCAGCCAGGGCCATGGGCAGCAGGAGCTGGTCTGCAAGATGCACTCCGACGGGAGCCTCAGAGGCGAGGTAGGAGAGCAGACCCTTCGCCGCACCTGTGGCCACGGCTTCTGCCGACCTGCCCTGCTGCGCGATGCCGCTGCTGATCTCGCACACGTTCTCAAAGCGTGCGCCCAGCAGGATGGCGTTGCCGGGGCCGGTGCTGTCATTGGCGTAGCGCAGATCGATCTGACCCACCGGCCACTCGAGCAGTTGGGTGGCAGTGGCGATTTCGCGCTCGGCGATGTCCCGATGCAGGTGGGCATGCAGCACGCAGCCGAATGCTTCGTGCAGCGCACCGCGCTCGATGAGTTTGAGCTTCTTCCATTTCTTGATGGGCCGGATTTCTACGGAGATGACTCCGCCGCCTGCCTGCATAAAGCCGGCGCGCTCCAGCTTCACCTCGGTCTTTGCACCGAGGCTCTGAATCACCGGCATGTAGCAGTGCTCGATGAAATCGAACGGCGGAGCCATGGGGTTGTGCGTGCCGCCTTCGATGCGCAGTGTGCTTGCGGCTTCCGCATGCAGCAGCGCGGGCAGCAGAGTCTGCAAAACGAGGGTGGTGCTGCCACCTGAGCCGATGGCAAATGAATAGTTTCCACCCATGACTTGGCCGGGACGGAACACAAGCTCCACCGAGCCGAGCTCTGCACCATCGACGCAGGCATCGCAAACTTTCGCCGCCGCCTTCACGCAGGTGAGATGCTGACGCATGAGGCCCGGCTTGGGCCGCTTGCCACGGATGTTGGTCATGCGGAAGGGACGGCCGGTGATCATCGCCAGAGACAGTGATGAACGCAGAAGCTGCCCGCCGCCGGAGTCGCCGGAGATTTGGAGGATGGGGATGGATTTCATGTTTGTTTGGCAAGCGTCAATGAGCCTGACGTGGCTGTGACCTCGGCTGGACCGCGTCCGAAGCGCAGAATGAGAGATTTCAACTGCCAGATCCCGAGTAAAAAAATCAAGAACCCGATGGCTATGAGAATCAAACAACCCGCTCCCGCCAATTTCGATTGGAAAGATTGAGGTTCGGGTTTGCGGAGTGCATCGACACGACGCACTCCGCTGAATTCCACACACTCGGCAGCAATGGGAGCTTTTCCCTCAGTAATCGCAATATCAATGGCATCGCGAAGGGCCATCAGACCGCTCCGATCACCAGAGAGAATCATCCCTCCAGAATCGTGATCCTCATCGACCTCAACCCATGTTGAAATGGGCTCTGTTTTTTGACTGCTCACAAATTGTTTAGATAACCGCTCATGTTTTCAATCATCCGCCTCCGCCGCATCCTTGATGACGAAACGGGCTTTGAGTTTGCACACCTGCTGGGCCAGACCGGCGGACTCGACGCTGCGGAGGACTTCTTTGAAATCCTTGTAAGCGTTGGGAGCTTCGTCGATCGGGTACTGGCGGGAGTTGAAAAGGATGTCGTGGGTGTCGAAGTCGGCGTCCACGGCCTTCTGGTCGAGGGTGCGTGCAGCGGCCTTGCGGCCCATGCAGCGGCCGGCGCCGTGGTTCACACTGTAGCAGCTTTTCACGGCATCGGGCTTGGCCACCATCACCACGGAGCCATCGCGCGGATTTCCGGGCAGCAGGATCGGGTGGCCGGTCTCGGCAAACGGTGTGTCCTTCAGCGCGTGGTGACCGCCTGGAAAGGCACGTGTGGCACCTTTGCGGTGCACCCAGGAGAGCTGGTTATTCACCACCTCCTGACGTGCGATGTTGTGGCTGATGAAGTACACGAGCTGGCCTTTCGCCCCTGGCAGCACTTCCTGGAAGGCTTCAAGAACGAGGGCATTGATGAGCATGTGGTTCACGGTGGCGAAGTTGGCCCCGAGCGCCATGTCATCGAGATAGGCGTCCGCTTCGGGTGTACCGAGCGGTGCATAGACGAGCTGCTTGTCCTCAGCCGGGAACGACATTCCCCAGGTGCGGAAGAAACCCTCCAGCGCCTTGAACTGGCGCTGCGCCAGGATGTTCCCGAAACCACGAGAACCGCAGTGGCTGAGGAAGGCGACACGATTATCCTGCAGGCCGAAGACTTCGGCGGTACGGCGCATGGCAGGATCATCGGCAAGCTGCACCACCTCGCACTCACCAAAGTGGTTTCCACCCCCGTAGGAGCCGAGCTGGGTCATCTTGTTCTCAAAGCCTGGGAAGCCGTTGAAGGCGCGCATTTTGTCCAGCCGCTCGTGCAGGGTGGAGATATTTCCATCGTGGCCGACGTGCGCGCTGTCCTCGCAGCGCAGCGCCCACTCCGGCGGGATGCCGAGTGCTTCGCACACGCTTTTGCTGGCGCCCTCAGTGCACACCTGCACACCGAGATCCGCGGACACACGACGGGATTTTTTCGCCTCGCGCTGACCACGGCCTGCGCCCGTAGGCGTGCGGGCTACGATGGCTTCGATGAGCCGGCGGCGGATCGTTTTGTCCACGATCTCCTCGGCAGGAATGTCCATCTGGAGGAGCGACATGGAGCACTTGATGTCCACGCCCACCGGGCCTGGATAGATGTGCGTTGGCGAAACCATCACACAACCCACCGGCGCACCGTAACCGGCATGTGCATCGGGGTTGAGCACGAGATCGGTCACGCCCGGAGCGGAGCGCGAGTTGAGAGCCTGGTCGATGCAGGTCTGGTCAAAGCCGGAACGAATGGCTTCGGTACCGATCACGGTGATCGGTTTACCGGCGTTGTTACGCGCAGGCAGGAAGGCTTCGGCTTCGGCGGTGATGTGGAATGGGGAGTCTGGCATAATGGTGTTTTGAAAAAAGAAAGAGGTGATGAATAAGTTGGATTATAAACTGATGTGACTTTGAATGACTCCGAGCAGCTTCTGCTCGGCTTCTAAAATGTGACGTGACTGAAGTTTGAACCGGCGAATGGGAGAACCGGAACGAGTCCAGGCAAAATCACGCCATAGTGCAAGAACGGCAGGGCCGTCTGAAATACCCTGTAGGCGATTCAACAATGCCTCGCCGTACGCCGAGAGGGAGGCTTGAAACCGCAAAGCCTCATCGCAGAGGCTTTTTCTGATTTGCAGTTCGAAGGATGGCAGACCTTCCTCGCGTGCGAGCATCTCCATTCGGCGCACCCGCAGCCTGCCAGCACGCTCCTTGTCTGCACGAGTGAGAGATTTAGGCTTCAAATGTTGTGCACGAACCAGACGCACGCAATAGGAGCAAAAGCAGTCGCAATCGCTGACATAACGGTCTTTGGGGCGGGCTTCGATGTCAAAAGAGGTCTCCAAGTAAGTTCCGAAAAAGTTCGCAAACGGCGTCATCTCATCTGCCAGTGGACGGCATTCATCCGGGAGATTGTAGAAATGTGCTTCCACCCAAATTCTGGCAGCATGGCCTGCGTCCGTCACATCATGAGCCTTCATGACGGGAACAAACCCCTCACGAATGGCATTGCCGAGCCACTGCAAAAGCTTGAAGCAGCGGTTTTGGATGGAGAGCGCGAATTCAATGTCCGTTTTGGAAAGCATGGCTTGGCGTTGGTTGTGTGCGTATGCCAGCCTCTATTGCTAGCCACGTGCCAAGTGCCTGAGGCTGGGGGAGCGAGTGAGGCTGGAAGCCTTGAAAAACAAGGGAAAGAAAAGTTTTCAGCCCTTTTTCAAGACCACTTCAGCTCTTGCGCTTTGTTACAGTTTATTATCTTATTAGATACAATTTTATCTTTAATGCCATACTCCAGACCAACCATCGTCTTCGGATTCCTCGGTTCGAACCTGGACCGTGCCTCTGGTCCGGAAAGATGGTCGAAATGGCGGCCTACGGTGGCAATGTGTCAGCAGGAGGATTTGCTGATTTCACGGCTGGAACTGCTGGTGGAGCCGAAATTTTCAGAACTGGCGCGGCAGGTGAAGGCGGACATCGAGAAAGTGTCGCCGGATACGATGGTGGTGGTGCATGAGTTCCCACTGAAGGATCCGTGGGATTTTCAGGAAGTGTATGAGCGGCTCTATGACTTTGTGCGTGGCTTCAGCTTCGACACGGACAAGGCGGACTACCTGATCCATCTCACGACAGGCACGCATGTGGCGCAAATCTGCTGGTTTTTGCTGAACGAGGCGAATTTCATCCCCGCGCGACTGCTGCAGACCTCGCCCTCGCGTGAAGGCGGGCGTGATGCGAGCGCGGCGGGGCGGTATGAGATCATCGATCTCGATCTCTCGAAGTATGACCGGCTCTCCACGCGCTTTGCGCAGGAGCAGGAGCGCGCGCTGGATTTTCTGAAGAGCGGGATCGCAACGAAGAGCAAGAGCTTCAACAAGCTGATCGGCCAGATCGAACTGGTGGCGGTGAACTCCAAGGCACCCATCCTCATCATGGGGCCAACGGGTGCGGGCAAATCCATGCTGGCAGGCCGCATCTACGATCTACGCCGCGAGCGTGCGGGACTGGGTGGCAGGTTTGTCGAAGTGAACTGCGCCACGCTGAGGGGAGACCAGGCGATGTCCGCACTGTTTGGCCACAGGCGCGGGGCCTTCACGGGTGCACAGTCGGACAGGCCAGGCCTGCTCAAGGAGGCGGACAAAGGGCTGATCTTTCTGGATGAGATCGGCGAGCTGGGGCTGGACGAGCAGGCCATGCTGCTGCGTGCGCTTGAGGACAAAACCTTTCTCCCTCTGGGAAGCGACAAGGCGGTGCAGAGCGACTTCCAACTCATCGCAGGCACGAACCGCGATCTGCGTGCGCAGGTGGCTGCGGGGAAATTCCGCGATGACCTGCTGGCACGCATCAACCTGTGGACCTTCACGCTGCCCAGTCTGGCAGAAAGGCGTGAGGACATCGCAGCCAATCTCGACTTTGAGCTGGAGCGCTTTGCCAAAACGCATCGGCGTCAGGTGCGCATGAACAAAGAGGCTCGGGAGACCTTCCTTAAATTTGCCCGCAGCCCGGAGGCGAAATGGAGCGCGAACTTCCGCGACCTGAACGCGGCAGTGACGCGCATGGCCACGCTGGCACCCCGAGGCAGGATCACCGTGGAATGCGTGGAGACGGAGATGGCGCGACTGCGCGAAGGGTGGCGCGAGGTAAATGCCAACATGCCGCAGACAGGAAGCACTGTGCTCAATGAGGAGCAGAGGGCGGCGATTGATCCTTTTGACCTGGCTCAACTCGACTACGTGCTGCAGGTCTGCCGGGAGAGCAAAACGCTCTCGGATGCGGGACGAAAGCTCTTCGCCGTCTCGCGCACCAAGCGGGCGAAGATGAATGATGCCGACAGGCTCAAGAAATATCTGGCCCGCTTTAAACTGCGCTGGGATGACTTGGCGGAGTGATCACACCGCAGGCTGACGAGCACGCAGTTTCGTGATCTCGTTCTTGCTGAGCTCGCGCCACTTGCCTTTTGGGAGACTGCCGAGCTCCAGCGTGCCGATCTTCACACGCATGAGGCGGAGGACCTCGATGTTGAAGGCTTCCAGCAGGCGGCGGATGTGGCGGTTGCGGCCTTCATCCAGGATGACTTCGAGCCACATGTTTTTTTCGCCGGCACGGAGAATTTTGACCGCCTTGGCGGAGAGGTGGCCGCCTAATTCTTCATCCTCGACGCCCTTCCGGATCTGGGCGAGACGCTTTTCATCCACAGTGCCGCCGATCTGCACGTGATAGGTTTTGTCCACATGCGTGTCGGGGTTGGTGATGGCGTCCGCCCAGGTGTTGTCATTGGTGAAGAGCAGGAGGCCCTCGCTGGCCTTGTCCAGCCGGCCCACGGGGGAGAGATGCGGCAGACGGGAGCCCTCAAAGCAGGAGTACACCGTCTCGCGCCCGAGCTCGTCTGAGGCGCTGGTGACGAGGCCGCGCGGCTTGTTGAGCATGACATACACCTGCTTTGCCTGATTGATGCTGACGTCATCCATGATGATGACGTCTTTTTTGAGCACCACGGGGAATTCGGGATTCTTCCGCACGACGAGGTTCACCTTCACCTTTCCCATGCGAATCAGCTCGGTGGCGCGGCTGCGCGAGCAGAAGCCCAGCTTTGACATGGCGCGGGCGAGTCCGGTGCGGGTGGGGGGGGGCGGCTGTTGTGACATGCAGGCAGAGTTAGCGCATGCGTGACAGCTTTGCCGGTGGAATCTGCTGGTGAAGAGGCATGAACGGGCAATAACTGCGGCACCAACCTCGTTTGCCAATAACGAACCGCATGACTTCACGACGCGCAACCAAGCTGATCTTTCCCCTGCTTGCCTGCCTGCTGCTGACGTCTCACGCATCTGCAGCGACGATCGACGCGATCACCTTTGCGGCCGAACCCGGAAAGCTGTTTTTGCCGGCCAACGAAGCGTTGGATGAGCTGAAATGGCCGGTGGCCCGGAATGATAAAGGAAGAATCTCTCTGCTGAACGAAATGGAAGTGAAGGCCGGAGTACTGCGCACCCTGCCAGACGGCACCGAACTGGTGAGCACCGATCTCCTGGCCCAGGCCGGAGCGCAGGTGGCAGCACCGGATGAAGAAGGTCGTGTGAAGGTGGGTGGATTGTTTCGAGGCTTCACCTTGAAGGTCGGAGCGCAGCGGGTGGTGGTCAGCCTCAAACGACAGCAGCTCCAGGGATGGCAGGGCGACCGCCTGGTGCTGCAGACGCACATCAGCTCCGGCCGCAATGGGCGCACGCCCGCAGGTGAATTCCGCGCGGGCCCCTTCCGCACAGCGATGCATTACTCCACGCTGTACCAAAATGCGCCGATGCCCTGGAGCGTGCAGATCAACGGCAATGTCTTCATCCATGGCTTCACCAGCGTGCCTGATTACCCTGCGTCGCATGGGTGCATCCGGGTGCCGCTGACGAATGGCAACCCGGCCAAGTTTTTCTACGAGTGGGTGCTCAATGGCACGCCTGTGAGCGTCACGAAGGATTGATGCTCAGGCGCGTGGCCTCAGGTCGCGCTCGATGTCCTCACGATCGACGCGGTTGCGCGCCTTGATTTTGTGGTCCCGCTTGTTGCGGCGCTCGACGGTCATCTGGCGTTTTTTGCGCTGCTTGCGCAGTTTTGCGATCTCGTCTTCCAGCTTCAAGTAGCCCTCATACCGCTCCGCATCCAGCGTACCAGCCTCCACCGCGCCGCGGATGGCGCAGCCGGCGTCGGAGCCGTGCTTGCAGTCGCCGTATTTGCACTGGCGGGCGAGTTCGTCGATGTCGGCAAAGCGTTCGCGCAGCGTGGTCTCATTCGTCCACATCTGCACTTCCTTGATCCCGGGGTTGTCGATGATGATGCCCCCCTTGTCGAGCACGAGGAGCTCGCGTGCGGTGGTGGTGTGGCGGCCTTTGCCGGTGATCTCATTCACCTCGTCCACCCACTGCCAGTCTTCCCCGAGCAGCAGGTTGACCAGCGCGGATTTGCCCACACCGCTGGAGCCGATGATGGCCACGCTCTGGCCGCGCTTGAAGTAATCTTTCAGCACCTTGAGCCCCTTGCGTTTTTTCACGCTGGTCACATGCACGTCGGCATCGGAATTCAGCGCCCGGATCGCCTCTGCGGCCTCCTGGTTTTGTTTGTCGGGATAGAGGTCGGCCTTGTTGACCAGCACGACGGCTTTGGCACCGCTGCGAGCGATGAGCGTGAAGTAGCGCTCCATGCGGCGCAGGCTGAAATCTGGACCGGCGTCGGTCACGACGATGACTGCATTCACGTTGGCGGCGATGACCTGCTCCTCGGCGCTGAAGCCGGAGGCCTTGCGGGAAAAGCAGGTCTGGCGCGGCAGGCGGGCGCGAATGATGTTGTCGCCATCTTCGCCGCCCACTTCCAGGGCCACCCAGTCGCCCACGGCGGGCAGGTCGGCGTCGGTTTCGGCATCGTGATAAACCTTGCCGCTGAGGATGACCTCAAACTCGTCAAAGCCCTTGGCTCCGTCCTCCAGCAGCGCGCCGTAGCTGATCTTGTTGTCACGGATGAGGCGCGCGGGCTTCCAGCCCTGGGCATGGTAGGGCTCAAAATGCTTCGCAAAGAAGTCATTCCAGCCGAGGTCGATGAGGCTTAGCGACGCCATTGGTACATCCAGCGTTCAGAGATGACCTTCTTTTCGTCCTTCAGCTCCATCATGATTTCCAGCAGGTTGGAGGCCTCGGGAATGTCGAGCTTGAAGAAGGCGCGCCAGCCGCCGGTCTCGTTGTTGCGCATCACACGCTTGTCCAGCACCTTGCCTTCGCCGCCGCTGAGCACCACGTCGATGTCGGGCGTCCAATCCTTGGGCTTGCCTGCGCCGGTTTCACCGCCCTTGGCAAAGTCGATCACGTAGAGGTGGTCGTCGGAATCCATGACAAAGCCACGGCGGGAGCTGATGACTTTGCACAGCGTGCCGGGCTCGTGCTGATCCAGCCAGCTCAGCTTGTACTCCACCTTGAGCGGCTCCTGGGGAGTGGCTGGCAGGTGGTCGGGCTTCCACATGGCCACGATGTTGTCCCAGGTCTCCTCGCCGCTGGAGAGCTCCACCAGCGTCACCGCACCTTTGCCAAAGCCGCTGACGGGCTGCACCCACACTGCCGGACGGCGGTGGTAGTTGGCCTCCAGATCCTGGAAGTTGTTGAAGTCACGATCACGCTCAGCCAGGCCAAAGCCCTTCAGGTTTCCCGTTTCGAAAATGCTCAGGCGCATGTCGCGGCTGACATCCAGCGGACGCCAGATGCTGGGGCCGCCCTCGATCTCGATCTGCAGGCCGTCCGAATCATGCACCTCAGGGCGGAAGTCATAGGGCTTGGGGTGTGAGTTTTCGCCAAACCAGAACATGCTGGAGAATGGGGCGATGCCGAGCATCTTGACCGCTTTGCGCAGGTGCAGAGTAGCCTTGATCTTCATCTCGGTGCTGACGCCCGGGGTGGACTCAAACTCATACGCGCCCGTGACGCTGGGGCCATTCAGCAGGGCCAGCAGCTTGAAGGACTTTTCCCCCGGCTTGGACTGCTGGAACCAGAAGTGGGTGAAATCGGGAAACTCCTCGGGCTCACCGCCGATGGTATTGACCGCCACACCACGCGCGGAAATGCCGTAGCCGAGCTCTGTGGTCACCGCACGGTAGTAGCTGGCCCCCATGAAAACCATGAACTCAAAAGGATGCTTCACAAGAGAGTCAGGCGCCAGCACACGGAAGCCGGCATAGCCCACTGGATTTTTGGCGCCGGCAGGTACTTTGAGCTCGCCGTAGTCGAAGTGGCTGCCGTCAAAGGGCACGCCTGAGGTCCTGGCATCCTGGATGTTGTAAAACACGACCGGCTTCTTGAACATCCAGCCGGGATGAAAGAACTCCACGCGGAAGACATCTCCCTGATCGGCAAAGAGCGCCTTGTCACGGCGAAAGCGGATCTGCCGGTGACCGTC
Organism: Prosthecobacter fluviatilis; assembly: GCF_042655725.1. Classification (GTDB taxonomy): domain Bacteria; phylum Verrucomicrobiota; class Verrucomicrobiia; order Verrucomicrobiales; family Verrucomicrobiaceae; genus Prosthecobacter; species Prosthecobacter fluviatilis. Next base: position 80,272 of record NZ_JBHSMQ010000006.1, on the reverse strand, counting down.
ATACTTCAGCCCTTCAAAAAAGGGATCCAGCTGCTGCGTGGGCGCCTGATAGGGCTGCAGGGCCAGCTGAGCGGCCACTTTTTCGAGATCGGCAAAGCCTTTGACCGATTCCAGGGCGACCTGGGCCGGACTCGATGATGCAGCTAGGATCAGGGCGGCAAACGGGAAGATGAATTTCATGCGGGAGGGGTGTGCTAGGATGCAGCACACAGGATGCCAGTCAACCTGTGTAGCAGGAAGGTCTTGCCAAAGCCCCGGCCAGTCCTGCATCTTTGCGGCATGTCCTCCGCCGCCCAAGTGAAGCTGCTGCCAGTCATTCTTTTCAACGCCGCCTACATGCTCGCCGCCGTTGTGGGAGCCGTGGTTCAAGGCAACCGTGAGTTCATTTTTTACATCGTGGTCATGCTTGTGCTGATCAGCGTCATCGGTGCCGTCCACCGCAGCGTGAGGCTGACCACTCCCCTGCTTTGGGCCTTTTCGCTGTGGGGTCTGGCCCACATGGCCGGGGGCCTGTGCCCCCTGCCCTCCGGCTGGCCCTACAATGGCGACAATGAGGTGCTCTACAGTGCGTGGCTCATCCCCGACCTGCTGAAGTACGACCAGATCGTACACGCCTACGGCTTTGGCATCACGACCTGGGCCTGCTGGCATATTTTGAGCCATGCGCTGCGGCAGCCAGATGGCGGGGCTGTGCGCCCCACGTTTGGCATCCTCACTCTCTGCGCGGCGGCGGGCATGGGCTTTGGCGCGCTGAATGAAGTGATCGAGTTCATCGCGGTGCTGACGATTCCCAACACCAATGTCGGCGGCTATGAAAACACGGGCTGGGACCTGGTTTCAAACTTGGTAGGGGCCACGATCGCGGTGGTGATCATCCGCCGCCGCTGCCGGGTCAGCCGCTGATCTTGAGCCCGCGAAACTCCAGCGCCCCGGCTTTTTCTCCCTCAGGACCGCCAGACTCGCCACCGAGGCCAAAGGTCAGCTTTTCCTCGGCAATGCAGGGATGGCTGGCTGAGATCGTCTTACCATCGACCGTGGCGGTGATGCTTTCGCCTTTGAACACGACTTTCACCTGATGCCACACGCCAGCAGCCAGAACATTGGGCTGCTTCAGCAGCTCGGTGCTCTCGCCTTTCTTCGGATGCGCCAGGATGCGCAGCTCACGGATGCTCATGACCAGGTGCACGATGTGCCCTCGCTCCTGGGCGCCGTTGAAAATGATGCCGGCAAACTGGGCCTTTCCCTCCAGTCGGAACTCGCACTCAACGACGCCATCCTTGAGCGGAAATTTGCGCACCTTCAGCGGTCCATGACGGCGCGGCCCTGATTCAAAACCACGCAGGATGCCATCCTTGGCCGTCCAGGTGCCCAGGCCCCAGTACCAGTCTTTGGACAGGCCGTCAGCAAAGCTCTCTTCGAGCAAAATCTTCACTTCGGCCCCCTGGAGCTGAATGCCCAGCAAAAGCAGCAACCACACGAGCTGCCTCATGGCTTGGTCTCTCCGCTGATCTTGAGATTGCGCACCTTCACGGATTTACCGGCTGCGAGCCAGCTCTGGCGCTTGGGCGTGGCCAGAAAGGCATGCTGCGCCTTGAGCTCCTGGCCGTCGAGATTGGCGGCCATCTGGTCGCCCCGCCACTCGACGCGCAGCTTGTGCCATTCGTTGGGCTTCACGGTCAGCGGCAGCTTGGCGATGGTGTGAGAGGGCTTCGCGGAATCTTCGGCAATGCTCAAACTCGTGGCATTGACGACCACACGGCCCACATGCTTGTCTGAATCACAGCCGACAAGGAAACTGCCCGGACCTTCGATGAGAAACTCCACCTCGATGGTGGCGCTGGCGAGCCCCACCTTGTGATGAAGCACGGGAATGTGCTTCTGCTCCGGCAGGTCCAGCACGCTGAGCACTCCGCCTTCGGCTGTCCATTTGCCTTTGGCGACGCTGAAACTCGCGTCCAGCGGGCCTTTGAAATCAGGCGCGGCCAAAACGGGCAGCACGTGGTCGTTCAGCAGAGGTTTGGAGTCTTCCGCGAGAGCAGCAGATGAAACGAGCAGACCCAGGGAGGCGGCGAAAAGATGGCGGAGGTTCATGGTGTGATGGTTTAAGAGGCAACGCCGTTCACAATGTTTTCTAACGGCTCATTGCGCACAGCCGCCAATGCGATGCGTGCGGAGGTGCTGCGCATCTCGATTTTGCTCTCCACGCTACAAAAGGCGGCATGGCAGGTGGCGATGAGGTTGGGGGCCGCAGCCTCCTCCTTGGTGCGCAGAGGCTCGTCTTCGATCACATCCAGCCCGGCACCGGCGATGCGGCCCTCGTTGAGCGCCGCGAGAATGGCGGTCTTTTTGATGATGGCGCCACGTGCGGTGTTAACGACAAAGGAGCCGGGTTTCAGCAAGGCCAGCTCGCGCTCAGAAATCAGGTGCCGCGTTTCCTCACTCAGCGGGCAGTGCAGCGAGAGCACATCGGTCTGCGAGAGGAGTTCATCCAGGCTGCGACAACGGGTGATGCCGACGGCTTTGTCAGCGCCATTCGGGAGGTAGGGGTCATGGAATATAACGCGAAAGCCGAGCGCCTTGGCGCGCAACGCCGTGGCGGTGCCGATACGGCCCAGGCCGACGATGCCGAAGGTGAGAGTGCTCAGGCGGCGAAGCTTTGGCGTGACGCGGATGTTCCAGCCGAGCTGCTTGGCCTCGGCATCCAGCGGCAGGATCTGCCGGCAAAGGGCCATGGCAAGCGCGATGGCGTGGTCTGCCACCTCCTCGGTGCCGTAGTCAGGCACATTGCACACGGCGATGCCGCGCTCGCGTGCTGCGTTCACGTCCACGCTGTCAAAGCCCACGCCATTGCGGATGATCGCGCGACAGTTCTTCAGCCGGGCGATGCCTTTGGCGGTGAGCGGCATGTTGTGCCAGATGATGATGGCATTAGCGCCGCAGACCTCATCGGTCAAATCGGCGTCAGTTTCGCAGAGCGTGCGGGTGACGCGTGCGGCACCGCCGATGATCTGGCGTTCGATGTTGGATTCAGGATCACCTTGTGGAGAGGTGGTCCAGTCGATGATGGCGATGTGAGGTTGGGACATGTGAAAATGCAGTGAGAACCTATGTGAGAATATCTTTGATGACGTGTCCATGCACGTCGGTAAGTCGGCGATTGATGCCATTGTTGTAAAAGCTGAGCTTCTCGTGGTCGATGCCCAGCAGATGCAATGCGGTGGCGTGCAGATCGTAGCAGTAGGCGGGGTTTTCTGCGGCCTTGGAGCCGAGATCATCCGTGCTGCCGTAGGCGGTGCCGCCCAGGATGCCGCCGCCGGCCATCCAGGCGGTGAAGGCGCCGGGATTGTGGTCGCGCCCCTTCCCCTGCGCGGCAGGCTGACGACCAAACTCGCTGGTGCATATGACGAGGGTGCTGTCCAGCATGCCGCGAGATTTGAGATCACGCAGCAAGGCTGCGGCGCCGGAGTCGAGCACCTGGCCCCAGTAGCCGTGGTCGCGCACGAGGTCTTCGTGGCTGTCCCAGTTCGGGCGGATTTTTTTGGCCGTGGTGTTTTCTGCGCCGCAGTAGATCTGCACGAAGCGCACACCGCGCTCAACGAGGCGGCGGGCGAGAAGACACTGGCGGCCAAAGGGGCCGATGTCTTCGTGATCGAGCTGGTAGAGCTGCTTGGTGACGTCCGTTTCGCCGCGCAGGTCGGTGACTTCGGGAGCGCTGAGCTGCAGGCGTGCCGCGAGTTCATACGCAGCGATGCGGGCTTCGAGTTCCGTGTTGCCCGCACGTTCGGCGGCGTGGGCGCGATTGAGGAATTGCAGAAAATCGCGGCTGGTCTGCTCGGTGTCGCCACGCAGTTGCGCGAAGCTTTTGGGCGGAAACAGATCGGCGATGGGCGGCTTTTCGGCATCGGTCTGCAAGGTCGTGCCCTGATGCACGGCAGGGAGAAAACCCGCGCCCCAGTTGATCACGCCCCCGGGCGGCAGGCCGCGCTGATCAGGCAGCACCACAAAGGCGGGCAGGTTTTCGCTTTCGCTGCCGAGGCCATAGGTGACCCACGCGCCCATGCTGGGGAAGCCGGGGAGGATGAAGCCGGTATTGGCCATGAACATCGCAGGTCCATGCAGCGCGCTTTTGCTCTGCATGGAATGAATGAAGGCCATGTCATCGACACAGGTCGCGAGCTGCGGGAAGAGATCGCTGATCCAGCGCCCGCACTGCCCGCGCTGCCGGAAAGGCCAGTAGCTGCCCTGGCAGTTGCCCGGCTTGGAGGCGAAGAACTGCATCTTGCCATCGGGATCGAAGGGCTTGCCGCTGCGCTTAGCCAGCTCCGGCTTGTAGTCCCAGGTATCCACATGGCTCAGACCGCCGGGGCAGAAAATCTGAATCACAGCACGTGCCTTTGCAGGCAAGGGAGGCTGCTTGGCGGAGAGCGGATTTGTCACGCCCCGAGCGTCCCGCTCGAGCAAGGAAACGAGGGCGATGCTGCCGAAACCGCCGCCGATTTTCTGAAGGAAATCGCGGCGTGAGGGGCCTGTGAAGTGAGTACTCATAGGGAAGTTAGCGAATCCAAATGCCTTTTCCGGAGCCTCCCTGCGGCGTGGTCTTGGGATAGTCGGGATTGGGCTTCAGCTCGATGACTTTGACGACCTCATCGATGGGCAAATCGGCCTTTGCCTCCTGCCAGCGAACGCCGGAGACGCTCAGATTGCGCACCGTGCAGCTGAGATCGGGGGAGAAGATTTCGGTCCAGGTGGCCGGGTCGTCCGCCTTACGTTTGTAGGTCTGCGATTTGGGGCCGAGTTCGATGAGGCGGAAATCCGCTGCGAGCGGGAAGTTGAGCTTCACGCCGCGGACGCTCAGGCTGTCAGTGTTGGCGTGGACCTGGATGCTGCCAGGACGTTTGAAGCTGAGGTTTTCGAAGACGATACAGCGCAGCGTGCCGATGCCTGCGCTGGCGTCTTTGTCGCGTCCGATTTCGAGATTCGGCTGATCGTAGAGCTTGAAGTCACGGATGCCGGCAACGTTGCGCACAGTGATGTCGTGGATGGGGCAGTCGAGTGTGGAGCCATCACTAAAGCGCTTCACGCCGGGAAGCAGGCGGATGGAATTTGCCGACGGCACGCCATCAGGCGAGCCATGGATCTCTTCGATGACGATGTGATGAATGGCCCCAAAGCTGGGCGCGTAGTTTTTCCATTCCCAGGCGTTCAGAGCGACGGTGTCATCATGTGAAACGCCGCTCACGCGACGGATGAGCCCTTGGCTGGCCGGGGCGTTTACATGCACTCCGTCACGCCCGTGACGATCCAGCGTGACGCCATCAACGGTGAAATCAGTGACGTTGGCCAGATGCACCGCGAAGGCCCGGCTCTGGCGCACGGTGATATTGCGAACGGTCACATGACGCACGTTGTGAAGAAGAATGACGCCATGCGTCCCAGGCACAGGATCTTTCTTTAACGATGCGCCACGTTGGTTGCCGTTGCCGTCCTTTATGCCATTGGCCAGCGTCGTCCAAATGCCGCCTTCGATGCTGATGCCGGTGTCGGGCTTGGTGTCTTCAGGCACAGGCTGGTCCGCAAAACCGACCATATGCTCATTGCGCACCATGCAGGTATTGGTGCCGGGTTTCAGCCGGATCTCGGCGTCTGGATCTGCCGTGAGCTTCTGACCGGACTTCAGGATGATCGGCCCATCGAGGTAGTAGGGCTGATCGCGCTTCGGCAGATGGACTGTGTTGTCTTTGTCGAGAGCAGTCTGAATGGCGGCGTTCCAGATGTTTCCCTGCACTTTGCGTGTCAGGGGTTTTCCCGCTGCATCAGGCCAGATTTCAGTCCAGACCGATGCATGCGCCAGTGATGGATCGACCTCCGCGGCAGAGAGCGATGCAAGCAGGCCTAATAAAAATGGAATGATTGGTTTGATCATGGGAGCAAGTTCGGCCTGCATCAGTCGAGGTAAACAAACTCATTCGCATTGATGAGCATGCGGCAGAGGGCAAAGAGCCCCTGCTCGGCGACGAGATGGGTGGCGGCGCTTTGTTCTTCAGCCTTCGGCTCTCTTTGAAAGCAGAGAAGGAAGGCCCGCCGGATGGCGGCTGCACGTGAGTCGGTTTCGTTTTCGATGCGGGAGACAAGGTTCGCGGCCTGCTGCAGCATGAATTCGTTGTTGCTCAACGTGAGCGCCTGCAGCGCTGTGGTGGTTTGTGCACGGGCCGGTGTGAGATTGGCGGGATCAGGGCAGTCGAGCGTGGACATGAACTGATGCGGCGTGGTGCGCACCACGAAGCGGTAGATGCTGCGGCGCAGCAGCTCGGGCCTGTCAGGCGTGATGTAGTCGTAGATGGGAGCGTAGGCCTCGGTGAAATTGAAATCACGGTAGCCGGGGCCGCCCATGGCGGGGTTCAAGGTGCCTGCGACACTCAGCACGGCGTCGTGCACGGACTCGGCATCCAGGCGGCGCGGGTTCTGCCGCCAGAGCAGGCGGTTTTGGGCATCCAGACGATTTGCCGTTTCATCGGGCAAAGCGGACTGCTGCCGATAGGCGGCGCTCATGACGATGAGCTTGTGCAGGTGCTTCAACGACCAGCCGCTCTGCAGCAGCTCACTGGCCAGCCAGTCGAGCAGTTCAGGGTGCGAAGGCCTGTCGCCGCCGAGACCGAAGTCACTGGGAGTGCTGACGATGCCCTGTCCGAAATGATGATGCCAGAGCCGGTTTACGAGCACACGGCTGGTGAGCGGATTGGCCGGATGGGTGATCCACTCTGCCAGCAGGCGGCGGCGCTGGCCCTCGGGCGTTTCATTTGTGCCGAAATCCATGCTGGCATGGCGTGCCCAGGCAAATGCCCCGGGCTGCACCTGCTGCTGCGGATCTTCAGGATTGCCCCGCCGCTGCACCCTGACCAGAGGCGGCTGTGCTTCGCTCACGACGGCATAGACTTTGGCCGGATCTGCCTGCGCTTTAAGTCCTGCGTCGAGCCTGGCGGCTTGAGCCCGCAATTGCTTCAGCTTTTCCTGATCAGCAGCCGTGAGCGTGCTGTGCTCCACCTCGGGCACCAGCCGTGCAGCGCCCAAAAACAGCAGGTCGCTGCCGATGCCGTCGCCGCCATCTGTGGCAATAAGGGTGAGCGTTTTCGCCGCCGCCGGAATGGCGATGTCCAAATGCGTGAACTCATCTTTGCGCATCTTGAGCTTCTGAAACTTGCGCTCCGCATCGACAAAGACGGTGAAGTCCGCACGCGAGGCCGCAGCACCGGCATCCGCACCAAAGCCTAGCGCCGCCGTCAAACGCATGTCCCCCAGGCCGCTGCTCCGACGGATTTTCACGAGGTCAAAGGTGATTCCGCTGTTTGCATGCAGCCCGAGAATGGAATGATCTTTCTCTGCGTAATCAACGCCACCGATTTTGGTGCTGCGCTGCGCATTCAGCGGGCCGTTGCGAATGGCATCCCACGTATGTCCGCTGGTGGCTGGCAGTCCTTTGACCTCCTGCTTGGCGGCCACGGGCACAGGGTTCCGGCCATCGGGAACAAAGACCCAGGAGACAAAACGGTCTGCATCTGCCACCTCCGCAGGCCACTCGATGCGCTGCGGTCTGTTCGTCTGGATGTCGCGATGATAGCCGAGCTTTCCCGTCGTGAGACTTCCTGTTCTCAGGTCGATGCCACGGCCTTTGACACCCCCGCCCGCCATGCCGGCAAGATCCAGCCCCTCCCCTGCCAGCTTTGCGATCTGGGCACGTGTCTGCGCCAGCTCCTTGTTCAGACGCGCTTTTTCCTCAGCCACGTGTTTAGCCTCCGCCGCGTCCACCTCGCGGTCTCCGCGCTTCACTCCGGCAAACACAGCCCACAGCCGGTAATATTCCTCCTGCGTGACGGGGTCTAGCTTGTGATCATGGCAGCGCGCGCAGTTGATGGTGATGCCCATCGTCGAGGTGATGACCTGCGTGACCATGTCATCCAGATCGCCTGCACGGGCGGCACGCCTGAGCATCTCGCTCTTCGTTTCCACCTGCCCCACAAAGTCCCACGGCCCGGCGGCGAGGAACCCGGTGGCGATGACGGCCTTGGTATCATTTGGCGCGATCACGTCTCCCGAAATCTGCTCGCGGATGAACTGGTCGTAAGGCTTGTCGGCATTGAGAGACTCGATGACGTAGTCGCGATAGCGCCACGCATTGGGCCGCAGCTGGTCGCGCTCAAAGCCGTGCGTGTCGGCATAGTGGGCGATGTCCAGCCAATGCCGCGCCCAGCGCTCGCCGTAGTGCTGGGAGCGCAGCAGCTCATCCACCAGCTTTTCATAGGCATTGGGGTCGGCATCTTTCACAAACTGCTCCACACGCTCCGGCGCAGGTGGCAGACCGAGCAGGTCAAAGCTCAGGCGGCGGATGAGCGTGCGACGATCCGCCTGCGGCGACATCTTGAGTCCTTTTGTCGCAAGCTTTGCCGTGATCAGCGAATCGATCGTGTCGTCCTTGGACGCGCGCCTGACAGGCTGCACCGCCCAGTGCTGCAGGCGCCTGTCAGTGGCGGCATCTTTGTCAGCAGCATTCTCAGGCCAGACCGCGCCTGATTGAATCCAGTCCTTCACCTGCTGAATCTGCGCCGGTGAAAGCGGCTCGCCCTTGGGGGGCATCCGCTCATCATCCTGCGTCGAGACGATGCGCTGATACAGCAGGCTTTTGCCAGCATCTCCCGCCTGGATGGCAGCACCGTCATGGCCTCCTTTGAAGGCGAAGATTTTGGCATCGAGGCGCAGCTCTCCCTTCTGCTTCTTTGCGCCATGACACTCGACGCAGCGCCGCTCCAGCAGCGGGCGGATGTCCTGATCGAAATCAACGGCCCGCACAGATGCAGCCGCCATGAGGATGAAGAGCGTCGTTTTCATCGTTTGGCTTTCGTCTTGGCGCCCGTCAGGTCGCGCGCTGCTTCGTCCATGTGGTGTTTCATCGCTTCGGCGGCCGCACCGGCATCATGCGCCGCCACCGCATTCAGGATGGCGGCGTGGTGGTCGATGGCCCGCTGCCTGCCCACGTTCCCAATCGTCACCCGGCGGCTCTCACGCCCCAGATCAGCCAGAGATTCCAGCATGAGCTTCAGGATCTCATTTCCTGCAATGCGGGCCAGCGTGCGATGAAAGTCGATGTCCGCCTCCACCTCTTCGTCATGGGTCTCCGCCGCCACGAGCCGCTCGTGCACGGTGCGCAGCTGCTTCACATCAGCGGCCCTGGCTTTCAGCGCAGCCTGTCGTGCGATCTCGGGCTCGATCACTGCTCGCGCCTCGATCAGTTGCCGCAGTCTCTCAGCCGCCTCCGGCAGCAAAATGGCCACGGAGCTGCTCAGCGGCTTGTGCAGACGGTTCACAGCCCGGATGCCGCTGCCATGGCGGATCTCCAGCAGTCCTTGCAGTTCCAGACGTTTGGTGGCCTCCCGCAGCACCGTGCGGCTCACGCCCAGGCTCTCGGCCATCTGCCTCTCCGGCGGCAGCCTGCCGTCGCCGGAGCCGGCTTCATCCCGCAGCTGAAGCGCCAGCCGTGTACACACCTGCTCAACGAGCGAGGGGGAGGATTTGAGAGGAGCTATGGTCATCGTATTGGTAGGAGGTCATACCAATTACGCCACCTCTGAAAAACTCTTTCGTGTCTCTTTTCCGCCTCCCCGGCATTCTCGCGCTCGCAGCACTTGAAACTTGAGCCTCCCCCCAAACGCGGGAAATTGCCCGGTCCCACCTCCAGCCGCGCCGCATGCCCTTCCGTGACACCCTGCTCAATCTCGCCATCACCTTTGTGCTGGTGCTGATCATCGTGCTCGTGGCTGTGCTGCTGAAACAAAACCACCCGCCGCCAGCGCAGGCGCTGCCAGTGGCTGTGGCCCATGTGCCAGGAGGGCAGGCTCAGACTGATCCCACACGTGCTCCGCTGCCGGAGTTCAGGATCTTCCCCAAGGCCCGCCTCATTGAAAGCCGCGCCAACGAGGCCGACACGCTGCGCATCAAGGTCAGCGACACCGAGGACGAGCACATCTTCGTGCTTTACTACGTCGATGCGCTGGATGCCTCCCTGACCCACCCGCAGCGTGTGCAGGATCAGGCGCGCTACTTTGGCGTGAGCAGCCAGCGTGTCATTGAGGAAGGGCAGCGCGCAGTGCATTATGTGACGCAGCTGCTCAAAGACCACACCTTCACCGTGATGACACGCTGGGAGGAGGTGCCCGGCCTCAGCCGCTACTATGCCCTGATCATCGTGGAGATCAGCCCCGGCAAACAGGTCTACCTGGCAGACCTGCTGGTGCAGCAGGGCTACGCCCGCGTGGCTGGCGTAACCTCCAGCCTCCCGGGAGATGCCCGCTCCATCAATGACTACGCCCTGGAGCTCCAGGGACTGCGACGGCAGGCACAGCAGGGCAAGGCGGGCATCTGGGCCGCGTCCAAGCTTTGAAACAGCCGCCTCACAGGTGCAAAACTCTGGCATTGATGAATCATCATACGTTGATACGATGACTTCACCTTGGCCTCCGTCCTCAAATCTCTCAGCCTCATCGCCGACCCCACCCGGGTGCGGCTGCTGCTGCTGCTCAAGCAGGAGGAGCTGAGTGTGGCGGAGCTGCAGGAGGTGCTCTCCCTGCCGCAGTCCAACATCTCCGCACAGCTGGCCAAGCTCAAGACGGCTGGACTGGTCAGCGACCGCCGCAGTGGCAAGAACCGGCTCTACCAGCTGGACCAGCCCGGCACCAAAGACCAGCCCACGCATGAGCACTTCCTAGCCCTGCTGGAGGCTGCCGGCGCTGAACTGCGCGAGGTGGCCAAGGATGCCGACGCGCTGCAGATCGTGCTGCGCAAGCGCGCCCAGACGGCCAAGGCCTACTTTGACGCACTGGCCGGGAAGTTTGGCCGCCACTACATCCCCGGCCGCTCATGGAAGGGCCTGGGTGAGACGCTGCTCAAGCTCATGCCGCCGCTGGTCATCGCCGACCTGGGCGCTGGCGAGGGCACCCTTTCCCAGCTTCTGGCGGAGCGCGCCAAAAAAGTGATCGCCGTGGACAGCAGTGAAAAGATGGTGGCTTACGGTGCGGAGCTGGCGCAGAAGCACGGCTTTGCAAACCTCGAATTCCGCCTCGGGGACATCGAGGCACCGCCCATCCCGCCGCTGAGCGTGGACCTCGTTTTCCTCAGCCAGGCACTGCACCACGCGCAGAATCCGGAAAAGGCGCTCAAAGCAGCCCATGGCATCCTGCGGCCCGGCGGTCGCATCGTGGTGCTGGATCTGCTGAAGCACCAGTTTGAGCAGGCGCGCGAGCTGTATGCCGACGTGTGGCTGGGCTTCTCCGAGAGCGATCTGCATGAGATGCTCGCCAAGGCGGGCTTCAAAAAGATCGAGACCAGCGTGGTGCACCGGGAGAGCAAGAGCCCGCACTTTCAGACCGTGCTGGCGCTCGCAGAAAAGGAAAACCGCCTCACTGCTTCGGGGCACTGGATGGGGTCTTAACCCTTGGTGCGGGCACCGTCAGTCCGTTTTGCAGCAGCGTAAGGCCATTGATCTGTTTGTCATCATCTCGGGTGAAGACGAGCGCCGCCTGCACCACATCGTATTCGAAGCGGTCGGCCTCCGTTTCAAAAACAGGCGCGGCAGGCTGGCCTTCCATCTGGGCGAAAAGCGTGCGCCCCTTGACTGAGACGGTGAGCTTTTGCATCCCCATCAGCGCGTACTCGCCTGCATAGGGCTGCAAGGCCTTGGCAGAGCCCAGCTTGTAGTCCGGCGGCGGTTTGGCACTGAGCTTTGCGGTGATCTCATTACCATTTTGAAAAAGGGTCACCGACCGGATGGCGCCCTCGGCGCGGTTAAAGCCGACCTCAGCCGCCACCTCTTTCATAAAAAAGCGGTCGGGGCCCTTGGCAAAAAGCCGCAGAAACATCTGCCCGGTCAGCTTTAGGTAGAGGTTTCCACCGTCGAGCTTCACGATGAAGCTCGAGTTGCGATCAAGTTCATAAAGCCCGGGGTACTGTTTCAGCATCTCCGCCGGCAGGGAGGTCTCTTTCTGCGTCGCCGGATCGAACGGTTTGACGGTGGTGGTGCCCGCAATCACCTCGCTGCCTCCCAGCGCGTTGCTGTTGATCAAGACCACACGCACGATGCCGCTGGCCGGTATCACCTGCAGCCCTGAGCAAAAACCTCCGGTGCCACCGTCATGGTGGAGCGTGGCATCGCCATCAAACTTTCCCAGCAGCACCCCCAGGCCGATCTGCCCACCCATGGAGGGCGCATCTGCCTGCGGCTTCAAAGCCAGTGCAAAGGCCTCCTTCAAAGGAGTCTGGTCAGGATGGAGCAGCGCCTCGCCAAATTTCATGAGGTCTGCCGCCGTGCTGCGCAGCGCGCCACACCCGGCCAGCGCGGCCATGTGCCAGGGCTTGGTTGCCTTTGCTCCATCATGTGGCATGGCGCGCGGCAGCCTGGCCTCAGGCTGCGGCGCCGTGTCCTTCATTCCCAGCGGCAGGCATATTTTCTCCACCACAGCCTTGTCCCATGACGTCTGGCATACCCCGCCCAGCAGATGCCCCAGCAGCCCCATGCCGAGGTTTGAGTAGCCAAAGGCGAAAGGGCTTTCCCCCTCCAGCTTTGCGGTGGCGAGATAGCTCCACAGCAGCTTCTCATCATAATTCGCATACGGGTCATCCTCCGCCATACCGGCGATGGCATTCTCCGGCAGGCATGGCAGCCCGCTGGTGTGGGTGGCCAGCTGCCTCAGCGTGATGGCTGCCACGCGTGGATCAGCAAACTTCACCTTCCCAGCCAGCATACCGCCGATGGTGGTGTCCAAAGTCACCTTTTTTTCCACCACAGCCTGGGCCAGCAGCAGCCCGGTAAAGACCTTGGTGATCGAGCCTATCTCAAAGACAATCTGCTCCGGCTTTGCCTCTCCGGCCTCCGGGGCTTTGCCGGCCATCGCATAGCTCACCTGGCCGCCGATGAGCTCCCCGGTGACAATGCAGCCAGCCGGGAGCAGCTTTTGCCTTCGCGCCGCCGCCTCGGCCAGAGTACCGGCCTGGGCCCATGAAACGGCTAGCAGCAGACAGGGCAGCATTCGGACGATTGTTTTCATTTCCATAAGGCTACAAAACTCCGCAGCAATCAGCAAGGCGTCTCGTTGACGTGGCGCGCTTTCCCGCCTCCTATGCCCTTCTTGTGAGAGACACCCTGGAAGACATCGAAAACTTCGTCATCGACGTGGTGATCAACAACCGCCGTGGCATCCGCGCATCGCTGCTGCGGGTCGTTTTCCGTGGTCTCTCGGGCATTTATTCCGCCGTCGTACGCACGCGGCTCTATCTTTACCGCCACCGCTATATCCATGACCACCACCTGGGGGTGCCTGTCATCAGCGTGGGAAACCTGACCACCGGCGGCACCGGCAAGACCCCCGTGGTGGAGATGCTCTCCAAGGCCCTGCACGAGCACGGCCGCAGGGTCTGCATCCTGAGCCGGGGCTACAAAAGCAAGCGGCAGAAAAAGCTCCCCTTCACCAAAAAACTGGCCTCACGTCTGGGCCTCATCCCCAAGCCCGCAGAGCCTCCGCCGCGCATCGTCTCCGATGGTGAAAAGGTGCTTCTCGACTCCCACAATGCCGGAGACGAGCCTTTCATGCTGGCCAAGAACTGCCCCGGCATCCCCGTGGTGGTGGACAAAAACCGCGTGAAAGCCGGAGCCTTCGCCATCCAGCATTTTGGCGCGGACGTGCTCGTGCTCGACGACGGCCTGCAGTACCTCAAGCTCAAGCACCGGCACGACATTGTGCTGATCGACAAAACGGCCGCCTTTGGCGTAAACGGCTACATGCTGCCGCGCGGCACCCTGCGCGAGCCCCCCCGCAGCCTGCGCCGCGCCAGCTACATCTTTATCACCAAATCTGACGGGGACAGCGAGGATGTGGTGAAGCAGATCCGCCGCTACAACCGCGCCGCCGAGATCATCGAGTGCCGCCACCGCGCGATGCACTTTGAAAACATCCACACCGGCGAGCGCATCCCCATCGACGGCCTGCGGGACAAGTTTGTCGGCGCACTTTCGGGGATCGCCGTGCCGGAGAGCTTTGAAAACGGCCTGCGCAAGCTGGGGGCCAAGGTGGAGGTGACCGCCCGCTTTGCGGACCATCACCGCTTTCGCGGCCCTGAGCTGAAGCAGTTCATCGAGCGCTGCTCCCGGCGGGATGTGCACTGCATGGTCACCACCGAGAAGGATTACGTGCGCTTTTCCAAGCTGCCGGAGTCTGACATCCCCTTCTACTTCATGCGCGTGGAGATCGAGATCATCCGCGGCCGCGATGTCTTTGAAAAAATGGTGCGCCTCATCGCCGAGCCGCGCCGCGTGCCTGCGGGCGTGCTGCCTGCGGATTTCATGGAGGCATCCTGATGAGCGCTGAAAATCCAGCCATGGCCGCCGTGCATCTGCACAAGTTGAGCACCGCCGGTGGCGCGGCTGAAGTGGACGATGTGACCGCCCGTGAAGAGCCGCTGGAAATCCGCGTGGAGGGCCGCTCCGTGGCCGTGGTGATGCGCACGCCGGGGCACGACGAGGAACTGGCGTGCGGCTTCCTCGTGAGCGAGGGCGTGGTGAAAAACCCGCGTGACATCCTCGAGGTCTCCCAATGCCCCAGCGTGAACAACAAGCATGGCAACATCGTGGATGTGCTGCTGGGCGGCGCAGTGGTGAACTGGGACTCCCTCACCCGCCATGTCTTCAGCGCCTCAAGCTGCGGGCTGTGCGGCAAGACCAGCATCGAAAGCGTGTTCCAGCAGTTCCCTTCCGTGAATGGAGACTGGCAGGTGGAGCCAAAGCTCATCGCCAGCCTGCCCGACAAGCTGCGTGCGGCTCAGGAAACGTTTTCAAAGACCGGCGGCCTGCATGCCAGCGGCCTTTTTGATCTGGAGGGCCGCCTCATCGTGCTGCGCGAGGACGTGGGCCGCCACAATGCGCTGGACAAGATCCTCGGCTACGCGCTCCAGCGCGGCATGCTGCCGCTGGACCGCCACATCCTGCTGGTGAGCGGGCGCGTGTCCTTTGAGATCATCCAGAAGGCGCTTGCCGCGCGCATTCCCCTGCTCGCCGCCATCTCCGCCCCGAGCAGCCTGGCGGTGGATTTTGCCCATGAGGCGGGCCAGACACTCGTGGGCTTTCTCCGTGGAGAAACCATGAATGTTTACACGCATCCGCAGCGTGTGAAGATGGCACCATGAAAAAAGCGAATCCCATTGTCCTGATCATCTGGGGAGCACTGTGCAGCTCGCTCTGCCTGTATGCCGTGATGCTGAGTTCGATGACTTTCGCGCCATCCAAGAGCGCCCCCGGTGCCATGGGGCAGGTCATCGCCCTCATCGCCGGAAGTGCCACGGTCCTGAGTTTTTTGCTGCGCAGGCTTCTGCTCGGCGGCTTCACCTCGGGTGCGCTCAATCCTGACGATCCGGAGCAGCGGGGCCGCTTCATCGCGGGTCATGTCGTGGTCTTTGCCTTGAGCGAAGGCATCGGCGTGCTGGGGCTTGTCAACGGCCTCCTCTCCAATGGACAGGGCGGCTCATGGCTGCCTTACCTTGGGCTCTCGCTCGCCCTCATGCTGCTGCACATCCCGCTGCCATTCCGTTTCAAACCTGCTGCATGAACGGCTACTTTGACCACAATGCCACCACCCCGCTGCACCCCGCCGCGCGAGATGCCTGGCTGCGGGCCAGTGAGAAGCACTGGCACAATCCCTCCAGCCTCTACCGCGATGCCGGCATGGCCAGCCAGCATCTGGAGTCCGCGCGTGAACGGCTGGGCACGCTGATCGGGACGGACGCAGAGCGCATCGTCTTCACCTCAGGAGCCACAGAGTCCAACAACGCGCTCTTCGCCCCCCTGCCGCCAGATGCGCTCGTTTTGATCTCCGCCATCGAGCACCCCAGCCTTCGTGAGGCCTCGCGTGGCAGACAGGTGCTGGAGCTTCCTGTCAACACCGACGGTGTCGTGGAACCCGACACCCTCAAAAGCCACCTCTCCGCCCACCGCCCGGCGCTCGTCTCAGTGATGGCGGCCAACAACGAAAGCGGCACCCTCCAGCCCTGGCGCGAGCTGGCGGCGCTTTGCCGCGCACACGGCGTGCCGTTTCACACGGACGCCGCGCAGTGGCTCGGCAAGATCGATGCCGCAGATCTTGGCGAGTGTGATTTCATCACCGGCAGCGCGCATAAGTTTGGCGGCGGCAAAGGCTGCGGCTTTCTGGTCCTGCCGTCCGAAGATTCACGGCTCGGCTTCATCCGTGGCGGCCCGCAGGAGCATGGGCGCCGTGCGGGCACGGAAAACTATCCGGCCATCGAGGCCATGGTCACAGCCCTAGAGTCGCTCACTCTGCGCTTGGGCGAAGTCGCGCAGACACAAAGCGGGCTGCGTGATGCCTTCATCGCTCAAATGCGGGCGCGTTTCGAGCCTCTGCGCGTCATCAGCGAATGCTCACCCCGGCTCTGGAACACCGTGCTCATGGTCATGCCGGAGCACGACAATCTGAAATGGCTCACGCGGCTCTCGCGGCGCGGTTTCAGCATCTCCACCGGCTCGGCCTGCAGTTCAGGCAAAGAGGGCTCCTCTGTGGTGGTGACGGCGCTCGGCGCCAGCGCGGCTGAACTGAAACGCGTCGTGCGCATCAGCAGCGGCTGGGAGACGACGGCAGAAGACTGGCAGGCGCTCGCGGTGGCTTTCGAGGAAGTGTTTGAAGAGCTGAACCGTGGCGGCAGGCCACAGTAGAAGGCTCACGCTCCTGGACGCGGACGGATCAGCAGCACGAGCAGTAGCGAGAACACACAGACCATGGCGAAGACGCCGAAGATGACGTTGAGCGGTATCTGCATGTCGCGCATCCTGCCGAAACCCCAGTCCGCCAGTCCGCCGCACATCATGCTGACGAAGTTCATGAGACCGTAGCCGGTGGCGCGCATGTGAGGCCGCACAATCTGGCTGAGGATGGGCATGTTGTTGCAGTCAAAAAAACCCCACCCGACACCAAACAGGATCAGCGAGGCGATGGCGAGCCCGAAGGAGTTCAGCGCAGGGGCATTGCCCACGCCAAACATGGCGGGAACGATGAGCATCATGCCGATGGCGCTGACGTAGATGCGGCCACGGTCGCTGCGCCGCATCCAGCGGTCCGCCAGCCAGCCGCCGAGGATCGCGGAGAGCAACGCCGCACCCTGCCAGTAAAGAGCGGCAGACACTCCGGCCTTGCCCTGGCTGATGTCGAAGGCCTTTTGCAGAATCGCCGGCATCCAGTCGCGCACCACCCAGGCGGCGAGAGCGGGCAGAGTGAAGTAGAGCACCAGCAGAATGAAATTGCGATTGCAGAGCAGTTCTCCAATCGCACCGCCGCGTCCGGCAGGCATCAGAGCCTCCTGAGTGTCCGTCTGCCGTGGCACGTCCCGCAGGAGCAGGAGCAGCGGGATGGCATAGAGGATGCCGGCCAGCCCCGTGAAATCGAACATGAAGCGCCAGCCGAGCTCAGGCTGATCTGCCACAAAGCCGGCAAAGCCGCCGACCATCACACCGCAATAAATGCCCATCTGATGCACGCCGATGGCGCGCGAGCGCGTCCCGGCGGTGTGATAATCCGCGATCAAGGCCAACGCCGCAGGGATGTAAAAAGCCTCGCTGATGCCCATCAGCGTGCGCGCCCAGTACAGCTCATTGAAGCTGCTCACATGTCCGGTGAGCCAGGTGATGAGCGACCATACGAACAGACTGCCACAGATTGTCAGCCTGCGGCTGAAGCGGTCTGCGATGTACCCGCCGATGGGACTGCAGATGGCATAGACCCATTTGAATGACGCCAGCATATGCCCCCAGTTTTCCTCCGTACCGATGTCCTTGATGTCGCCCATCACAGAGACCTTCATCGAGGCGATCATCTGGCGGTCCAGGTAGTTCAGCAGCGCCACTGGAAACAACAGCCCCACGATGAGCCACGCCCGGCGCATGAGGGGTGATGAAGTGTCAGCTTGGGTTGGAGACAAAGACATCCGCCCATTAACCACACACCACCCCGGGCGAAAAGCCTGAATTCATGCTTCGTCTTGACCCGTCCATGACTTAAAATGCACAGGCAAACCGGCTGGCCCGTCACAATCAAATCCTCCCGGGCTAATTCGCTAGGCGGCGCTTGATGTGACGCCACCGCCAACCAACCCACCCCCCACCACTTCTATGAAGCCTCTCATGCTGTGTTTTTGTTTGCTGCCCATGGCCGCCGCCCCCGCCGAAGAAGTCCGGCTGCAATGGATGAATGCGGGAATGTACTCCAAGGTCCACTACCAGGCGCCTGTCGTGACCAAGTTCCTGCAGCAACAGCCTGCGCAGATCGTCAAGGTCCCGGAAGGGCTTGTCGATCCGCAGTATGTTCTTCTGGAAACCGGACCCAGGGCGCAACGCAAGCTGGTGGGACTCATTCTGGATCAGCGCACGCCCAGGGAGGCGCACCTATGGGTGGATGCGAATGGCGATGGTGACCTCACCAACGATCCTGAAGCCAAATGGGTGTCTGCAGCGAGGGGGCCTGAGGGCAGGGAAATCATTTCCTGGCATGGAGCAGCCTCCGTTCAGATCACCTATCCGGATAGCACTCAGCAGATGGTGCTGGTCTTCTACCGGAATGGCTCCTCCTCAGGCCCCGGGCCTCTCATCTATCACCGCGACTACGGCCGTCAGGGCAAAGTCTCAGTCGGCGGCCGTGAAATGGATGTCTATCTGAGTGACGACACCACCACAGGCGAATTCACCCCGGAGCGCACCAGACTCATCCTCGACATGAATGGAGACCATCGGATCGATCCGAGGGCAGAGCTGTTCCAATTCGACAGGCCCCTTGTGCTCCAAGGCTCGGTGTATGAGACGAAGAATCTCTCCCCTGACGGCTCCCGCTTTGAGCTGGTGCCATCGGCTCTGAGTGTGGCTCAGGTCGAGGAGGAAAAGAAAAGCCGGGCAGCTGCCCAAATGGCGGGCCGGCGCAAGGCGCAGGAAGGTGAGATCGGCAAGCCGGCTCCCTCCTTTGAAGCCAAAACCATCGACGGCAAAACCGTACGCTTTCCTGAAGACTACAAAGGCAAGCTGGTGATGCTCGACTTCTGGGCCACCTGGTGCGGACCATGCCTGCATGAGCTTCCCGGGCTGATCAAAGCGCATGAGGAATTCGCCCCGCAAGGCTTCACCGTGCTGAGCGTCAGCCTGGACCACGATGAAGACGTGGCCACCCTGCCGGAATTTGTGAAAGCCAGAAACATGAACTGGCCGCAGGTCTGCGATGGAAAGAGCCGGCAGAGCGACATCGTGAGGCAGTACGGCGTGAATGGTATCCCCGCCTGCTGGCTGGTGGATGGAGACACCGGCCGCATCCTGGCCACTTCGGTGGATCTGCGTGGCGAGGCCCTGCGCGAGACCCTGGCCAAAGCGCTGGCGGCCAAGGGCTTTGGAAAAGCGCCTGCCCCCATGGCCACCATCCCCCCCAGTGCAGAAAAGGCGGAGCGTGAAGACCTCGCCTCGAATTCACTGGTGGACCGGCTGCAAAAACTGGCTGCCAAAGAAGGCCTGATGTCCGCCCAGGCCCTTCAGTCCCAGCTCGCTCATCCGACGCCTGCCCGCCTGAATCTGGCCACGCCACTGAACACTCCGCTGCGGGGGCGCGAGATCGCAAAACGCGCCGCTGAGGCTCACGTGCGTGTGGGCTGGGTTTATCAGTGCACCAAGTGCAGCCGCTGACACACACGCATGGATGTCAGTGCAGACTGGGCATCCGGCAGCAGCGGTGCTGCCATTCTCGACGCCTATGGAAATGCCATCGGCCATGTGGCACGCATTCGTCCCCTGCTCGGCTCCCAGCTAGCCTCGGAGGCCGGCAACGGCAAAGCCACCATCCCCACGCTCATGACGCTAAGCGAAGCCATCCCGGCATCCGTGGTGCTTTCCTTGATCGGCAAGGACAGTCAATGACTCAGGTCTCCTCCAGCCGATAGCCAATGCCGGGCTCGTTCACGATGCGGGGCCCGGCCTGACCAAGCTTTTTGCGCAGGTGGTTGATGTGCACGCGCAGACCTTCGCTCGGGTCGCTTGTCTGGCCGGCCCACACCTGCTTTGTGATCTGATTTTGCGTGACGATGCGCCCCGCGTGCTCTGCGAGCACCTTGAGCAGCACGAATTCGGTGGGCGTGAGTTTGAGCGGCGCCTCATCCAGCATGGCCTCGTGATGGAGCAGATCCAGCTTCAGAGGTCCGACCATGATTTCGGCACTCTGGCGCGTGAAACGGCGGCGCTGGATGACCGTGAGGCGGGCCAGCAGTTCGGCGGTGCCGAAGGGCTTGGTCACGTAATCGTCCGCGCCGTTTTCCAGGGCCTCGACCTTGATGGTCTCCTGGTCACGCACGCTGAGGATGAGCACCGGCACGTCGCTCCATTCCCGCAGCCGCTTCAGCACCTCGATGCCGTTCATTCCTGGCAGTCCAAGGTCCAGCAGCACCACATCGGGCCGGTGAAACGCAGCCTCCTGCAGGCCCAGCTGTCCCTCCGCTGCCTCGCTGACCTCGTAACCGCGCGACTCCAGCACCATGCGCAGCAGGCGGCGCATCTGCTGTTCGTCGTCAATGATGAGTGCCTTGCTCATGCAGCGCTGCGAGTTTTCACCGGAAGGTGCAGCACAAACTCCGCGCCGCCTTCAGGATGGGTATGCGCCTCAATGTCACCTTTCATGGCGCGCATCAAGCCGCGTGCGATGGCCAGCCCCAGACCGGTGCCGCCTGCGGGTGAATCTGGAGCACGGTAAAACTTGTCAAACAAATGCTCTTCCGAGCCAAGGGGCAGACCGGGGCCGTGATCTCGCACACTCAGCTCCAGAACATCGTCCGAAAGCGCAGCATGCACCTCGACAGCGGTGCCGGGTGGCGCATAGCGCGTTGCATTGTGCAGCAGATTGCCCAGCACCTGGGCGAGAAGGCGGCTGTCGAGCTTGAGCAGGGGCAGTTCCTCGGCACCGGAGACATGCAGCGTGTGCGCGGCCAGTTCAGCCTGGATGGGAGCCGTGGCGGCGTGCAGGACATCGCCCATCTCGCACCAGTCCGCGTGCGGCTCCAGGGCCTCAGACTCCACCCGGGTCATTTCCAAAAAATTTTCCACGATGCGCTGCAGACGCCGGTTGGCCGTCTCAATTTCCCTGGCATAGGCATTCCCCTGCCCCAGTCCGTCCAGAGCGGTGCGGATGATGGCGATGGGCGTTTTCAGCTCATGCGCCACGCTGTCCAGCAGCGTGCGGTGCAGCCGCTCAGACTCCGCAAGCAGTTCCGTGCGATGTTTCAGCTCCAGCAGATGTTCCCTCTCCTGATGATGCTGCGCCAGCGCCGCCTCACGTGCACGCAGCCGGATGATGAGATGTCCCATGCTCAGCGCCACGATGAAAAACAGGCTGAACATCACCATGTCCTGCGGCTTGTCGATGTGCAGCGTGAACTGCGGCGGGATGAAGAAATAATTCCACACCAGCGCGCTGACCACCGCCATCATCAGCACAGGCCCTCGGTTCCACCGCGTGCCGGCCAGCACGATGGCCATCAGAAACACCAGCGCGGCAAACAGATCTCCGGTGTAAGGCAGCAGCACCCAGCAGGTGGACGCCAGCACAAACACCAGAGTCAGCCCCCAGCTGTACTGCCCCACCTCCGCCAGTGGAACCGGCGGGGGGGCGGAGGGCTTGAAGCTCACGGCGTTTGGCATGGCAGCCCCATCCTTCGCTGCAAAGCGTCTCCACGCCAGTAAACAGCAGCAGCCAGGGCGTTAAGAAAGTGTAAAAAGAAAGGCTCAGTTCCCTTCCAGCCGATAGCCGATGCCGGGCTCGTTCTTGATCTCCAGCGTTGATCCCTCCAGCTTTTTGCGCAGGTGGTTGGCATACACCCGTAGGTAGTGGCTCTGCTCCTCCGCCTGCGGCCCCCACACGGCACGCAGCAGTTGCTTCAAAGTGACCACCTTTCCCGCATGCCGCACCAGTTGCGCCAGCAGCGCGTATTCCGTGGGGGTAAGCTTGAGCGGCTGTCCATGCAGCGTGGCCTCGTGGTGCACCGGGTCCAGCACCAGCGGCCCCGCCTGCAAAGCGGCATCATCCTGCCCTCCATGCCGCCGCTGGATGGCGGCCAGACGCGCCATGAGCTCGGCGGTGCTGAAGGGCTTGCACACATAGTCATCCGCCCCGGCGTCAAAGGCCGCCAGCTTCACCGCCTCCTGGTCGCGCACGCTGAGGACTAGCACCGGCACACTGCTCCATTCGCGCAGCCGCTTCAGCACCTCCACACCGTCCATGTCCGGCAGGCCGAGATCCAGCAGGATGACATCGGGCTTGTGAAAAACGGCCTCCTGCAGCCCGAGCTGACCTTTGTCCGCCTCGCGCACCGTGTATCCCCTGGACTCCAGCGCCATGCGCAGCAGGCGGCGGATCTGGATTTCGTCATCAATGATGAGTGCGGTCATGGGAACGTGAAAAACGAATCTCCAGATTCGCTCAGGCCATCTTATCGGCAGGATCAAAAACCGGCACGCGGTTTATTTCGATCACAAACTCAGCACCACCGCCCGGATGATTCCGCGCCGTGATGTCACCTCCCTGCGCCTGTACAAACCCGCGCGCAATAGCCAGACCCAGCCCCGTGCCTCCGACGGGCGAGCCCTGCACACGATAAAATTTTTCAAACACCCGCCGCTCAGTACCCGCAGGCAGGCCGGGGCCATGATCGCGAATGATAAGCCTGAGCTGCTGATCTCGAAGAGAGACGCTGACATCGATCCCCGTTCCCGGCGGTGTATAGATGGCGGCATTGTGCAGGATGTTGGCCATGGACTGCGTCAGCAGCGCATGGTCCAGTTTCAGCAGCGGAAAGTCCTCCGGTATGTGCAGCCGCACCTCATGCGCCGCCAGCGGATCTCCGACGGCCTTGCGCGCTGCAGCGATGACGTCCCGCACGTCGCACCAGTCCAGATTGGGCTTGAGCACATCGGACTCCAGCCGGGTCATCTGCAGCAGGCTGTCCACCACACGCTGCAGGCGCTGCGTGGCAGTGGTGATTTCTGTCAGGTAGGGGCTGCTCTGGCCGCCCATGCCTTCGAGCGCGGCATGGATCACGGCGATGGGCGTCTTCAGCTCATGCGAGACACTGTCCAGCAGCGTGCGGTGCAGCTTCTCAGACTGTGCCAGCACCTCGGCATGGCTCACGGCCTGGATGAAGTGCTCCTTTTCCAAAACCAGCGCCAGTTGCAGCGCAAAGGCCTCGATCATCTGCCGTGTGGCAAAGTCGAGCCGAGTCTCATGCTCAAACTGCAGGCCCAGCACGCCCATCGTGGCCGTGGCGGTCTGCAGCGGAAACCAGGTGGCCTCGGACTCCGGCAGCGTGTCGGTGAAGCGCCCGGCGCACTGCTTGTTCTCATAGCTCCACGCCACCACTCCCCACTCCTTGAGGCTTGGCTGAAAGGTGCTGGCCACATGGGCTGTCTTTGGCAGGGCACGGTCATTTTCACGCACAATGAGCGCAGTCTGCACATGCAGCAGTTCATTGATGCTGCGCAGCGCCTCGGCCAGCCCCTTGGCGGGCTCCGCCGCCAGCGCGGCACTCTGAGTCACACGCAGCAGCGCCCCGGTCTGTCGCGCTCGCCTGCGCTCGGCGGCCTCGCGCATCCGCAGCCGGCTTGTCAGGCTGCCCATGCTCAGCGCCACGATGAAGAACATGATGAACATGATCCAGTCCTCGGCCTTGTTGATGTAAAACGTGAACTGCGGCGGTATGAAAAAATAATCCCAGCACAGCGCGCACAGCGTGGCCATCACCAGCACAGGCCCCCGGCTGAAGCGCATGGCCGCCAGCACCACGCCCAGCAGAAACACCAGCGCCACAAACATGTAGCCGGTGTAAGGCACCACACCCCAGCACAGGCTAGCGATGGTGAACACGGAGACCAGCACCCAGCTGTACTCTCCAATGACCGAACCCGCCCCGGTCTCGTTCCCAGATGTCATGAGGGTCTTTTCCGCAGCCGCCATCGGCCGTACCACGCAGACGTCGATGTCGCTGCTCCCGATGATGATCTGATCCGCCAGCGACTGCCGCCACCACGCTGGCTTGTCCGGCTTTCCCACCACGATCTGCGAGACATTGCGCTCACGCGCCACCTGCAGCAGTGCTTCGGAGACGTTTTCCCCCGTTACGGAGACCACCTCGCCGCCCAGCTTGCGCGCAAGGCTGAGCGCACGTGTGAGCCGCTCCTGCTCCACCGGAGCGAGCACGCGGGAGCTTTCCACCCAGGCCACGATCCATGGGCATCCAAGCCGTGTGGCGGCGCGGCGCGTCCAGCGGATCAGGCTCTCGGCATACGGGCTGGGCCCCACACCCACCAGCAGGCGTGCATTCGTTTTCCACGCGCTGCTCACGCGCCTGGAACGGCGGATGTCTTCGAGATCGCGGTCCACTTGCTCGGCGGTAAAGCGCAGCGCCAGTTCGCGCAGCGCCGTGAGGTTCCCCTCCTTGAAGAATCCGCTCACGGCCTGCTCCGCACGCTCGCCGAGGTACACTTTCCCCTCCGCCATGCGCTCCAGCAGCTTTTCCACGCTGAGATCGATGAGCTGGATCTCGTGCGCGCGGTCCAGGATGGAATCTGGCACCGTCTCCTGAATGGTCACACCGCTGATCTGGCGCACGATGTCCACCTGGCTGTCGATGTGCTGCACATTGAGCGTGGTGTACACGTCGATGCCCATGTCAATCAGCTCCAGTACATCCTGGTATCGCTTTGTATGGCGCGAGCCCGGCGCGTTGGTGTGCGCCAGTTCGTCCACCAGCACCAGCTGCGGGCGTTGCGCCAGTACAGCATCGATGTCAAACTCCTCCAGCGTGAAGCCACGATGCTCCAGCTTCCGGCGCGGCAGGACGCGCATGTCGTCCAGCAGCGCCGCCGTCTCCGACCTGCCGTGTGTCTCCACCAAGCCAACCAGCACCTCCACGCCTTCCTTCACGCGCTGCCGCGCCGTCTGCAGCATGGCGTAGGTCTTGCCCACGCCAGGACACATGCCAAGAAAGATGTGCAGCTTGCCTGATTTGGACACAGCATCCGCCTTCTGCACCTGCGCCAGCAGGGCATCGGGGTCAGGGCGTGTGTCGTCATTCATGGCCGCTGGGGTTATTTCAAAGCATCGAGGCTCAGATTCAACTTCAATACATTCACCCCGGCATCTCCCAGCACTCCAAAGTCTGGCGGCGTGGTGTTGGCCACGATCAGCTCCTTCACTTTCTCCACGCTGAGTCTGCGCGCCTTCGCCACACGCACCGCCTGCAGCTCTGCATTCTTGATGCTGATGTGCGGGTCCAGGCCGCTGCCCGAAGCGGTGACGGCATCTGCTGGCACTGCCTCTTGATCGCTGAGACTGTTTTCAGCGCGATACACGGCAAGGCGCTCTTTGACCGCATCATTCAGCTTCTGCGAGGTGGGCCCCAGATTGCTGCCGCCAGAACTGGTGGCGTCATAGCCGGCGCCCGCTGCGCTTGGGCGCGGATGGAAGTACTGAGCGCCGGTGAAGCTCTGCCCCAGCAGGGCGGAGCCGCGCAAGACTCCGTCTTTGTCCATGATGAGACTGCCGTGGGATTTGCTCTTGAACGCAGCGTGGGCAATGCCGGTGACCACGAGCGGATACACACCACAGGTGACCACCGCGAGCACCAGCATGGCGAAGACAGCGGGGCGGAGTTCGGATACAATGGCTTTCATGGGATTAAGCGAGGTGAAGGGTGGCGATAATGACATCGATGGCCTTGATGCCGATGAAGGGGACAACGACACCGCCAAATCCGTAGATGAGCAGGTTGCGCTGCAGCACGGCGGCTGCGCCCATGGGGCGATACGGCACGCCTTTCAGCGCCAGCGGAATGAGGGCGATGATGATGAGTGCATTGAAAATGACGGCGCTCAGGATGGCGCTCTGCGGGCTGGCCAGCCCCATGACGTTCAGCGGGCTGATGGCGGGAAAGGTGGCCATGAGCATCGCCGGAATGATGGCGAAGTATTTCGCGATGTCGTTGGCGATGCTGAAGGTGGTGAGCGAACCGCGCGTCATGAGCAGTTGTTTCCCGATTTCCACGATCTCGATGAGCTTCGTCGGGTTGCTGTCCAGATCGACCATGTTGCCCGCTTCACGTGCGGCCTGCGTGCCGGTGTTCATGGCCACGCCCACATCGGCCTGGGCCAGGGCGGGGGCGTCATTGGTGCCATCTCCGGTCATGGCCACCAGGTGGCCCTCAGCCTGCTCGGCGCGGATGCGGCGCAGCTTGTCCTCCGGCGTGGCCTGCGCCATGAAGTCATCCACGCCTGCCTCTGCGGCGATCGCGGCTGCGGTCATCGGATTGTCTCCCGTAATCATCACCGTCCGGATGCCCATCTTGCGCAGTTGGGCAAAGCGCTCCTTGATGCCGCCTTTCACCACGTCCTTGAGCTCCACCACTCCGAGCACCTTGCTGGATTCGCATACCACCAGAGGCGTACGTCCAGCACGTGAGGCGGCCTCCACGATCTTGGCGATCTCAGGTGGATAAACACCACCCAGAGACTCGACATGATTTTTGATCGAGTCCGCTGCGCCTTTGCGGATGCTTCGGCCATCGAGATCGACACCGCTCATGCGAGTCTGCGCAGTGAATGGAATGAAAGTGGCATGCGGTGCAGCCAGCTCGCGTCCGCGCAGGTTGAACTTGTCCTTGGCCAGCACCACGATGCTGCGACCCTCCGGGGTTTCATCCGCAAGGGAGGCGAGCTGCGCCGCATCAGCGAGCTGCGGCTCCGTCACGCCAGGCGCAGGACGAAAATCGGACGCCATGCGGTTGCCGATGGTGATGGTGCCGGTCTTGTCCAGCAGGAGCACATCGATGTCTCCCGCGGCCTCCACAGCACGTCCGCTGGTGGCCATGACATTGCGGCGAATGAGACGGTCAATGCCGCTGATGCCGATCGCGCTCAGCAGTCCACCGATGGTGGTGGGAATCAAACAGACGAGCAGCGCGATGAGCACCGGTGTGGAGAATTCGACCCCCGAGTAGATGCCAAACGGACGCAGCGTGATGCAGACCAGCAGAAATATGAGCGTCATGGCGGAAAGCAGGATCGTGAGTGCGATCTCATTCGGCGTTTTCTGACGCTGCGCGCCTTCCACCATCGAGATCATGCGGTCGATGAAGGTGTTCCCCTTCTCCGAGGTGATGCGGATGACGATGCGGTCACTGATGACGCGTGTGCCTCCTGTCACGGCGCTGCGGTCGCCGCCGCTCTCGCGGATGACAGGAGCCGATTCGCCTGTAATGGCGGCCTCATCCACGCTGGCGATGCCTTCGATCACTTCGCCATCCGCAGGGATCACATCGCCGGTCTCACAGACCACGAGGTCTCCTTTTTCCAGGGCAGGAGCCGGCACCTGGATCTCAGTGCCGTTTTTCAGCTTGCGGGCGATGGTGTCCTTGCGTGCGGCACGCAGGCTGGCGGCCTGCGCCTTGCCACGGCCTTCCGCCACGGCCTCGGCATAGTTGGCAAACAACACGGTGAACCACAGCCAGATGCTGAGCTGGGTGATGAAGCCATGGTCGGCCTTGGTGGTGAAGATGCTCACGGTGGTGAGAACCGCTCCGACGAGCGTGACGAACATCACCGGGTTTTTCACCATCAGGCGCGGGTCCAGCTTCTGCAGCGCCCCGCCGACAGCGGGCACGAGGATGGAAGCATCAAAGAGCGAGGTAGGTTTGTGAGACATGAGGGGAGGGCCTTGGGCCGTTGGGTTCGAAGAATGAGTGTCAGGAAAAGCGGATGCTGAAGGATGCCAGGAGAGAGGTGCTGCTGCGCACCAGGGAGTCGCCCCGCTGAAAAGCCGGGGTGCTGTTGTGCAAGTAGCGCATCTCCACGCGAAAGAGCAGGTTCTTGCTGATCTGGCGGTCCACATTGAATGACACGCCGGTGAGGGCGGTCCTGCCCGGCAGGCTTACGATGACCCCGGAGGCATCGTTATACTGCTCCACGCGAAAGGCCGTGGCCCAGCGGTCGTCCAGCTTCCACCGCACGATGACATTGGGAGACCACCACAGGTTGTTTCCGCTGCTCGCACGCTGCTGCCAGCCGATGTCGCAGCCCACATACATGCTCACCGCGCTGCTCAGCACTAGGTGGGCATACAAGTTGTTAAAATAGCGCATGCGGCGCTGATCATCTGGAAACTCACTGCCCACATAGGTGCTCCAGTTCAGCAGCAGACGGTCATGGGGCGCCCATGCCACCTTGGTGCCAAAGCCCGGCAGGCTGTTGCCCGCCAGCGGGCGCACGCGCTGCCAGCCATCCACCACCAGGAATGCCAGCTCCCACTCCTTTTTCGGCTTCCAGGTCAGGCGGCCGCCGGTCAGAAAGTAGGGGGAGTTTTCCGCCATGAGACTGCGGCTCAGCGTGTAGTTGTCCGCGCCGATCGCGCTTTCAAAACCGATGTGCGAGCTGAACTCCCCCACATCCAGCCAGAGGGTGCGGCTGCGGTTCAAAGCGACTCCCACATAAGTGTCGTAAAAGTGCTGCAGCAGATCCGGCTCGGCGGCCAGATTGATCCGTGAATACGTGCCCGCCATGAGCCCCAGGCTCGCGTGATACCAGCCCCCGTTGAGATCGGCCTGGATCAGCGCCAGGTTGATGGCCGGGGCGTCAGTGGTGGTGTGGTTGTAGAGAAATCCCGGCCTGCGATGATTCGCGGGCTCGTTGAAATCGTACCCGTAATAGCTGTCCAAAAAACCTTTGTAAGCCACCGTGGGTGCGTCGTCCGCTGCCGGCACTATGGCAGGCGCGAGCATAAGAAGACTGAGAATGGATGCTTTCATGATGCGGAACCTTCGTGATGAGATGCCGGGGTTAAAAAAGTTTTCCCTGCGCCGTGAGGAAGTGCTCCACCACCGGCCCGAGGGCGAGTGCAGGCAGAAAATTGAGCGCGCCAATCAGCAGCACGGTACCGATGAGCAGCACGGTAAACGTCGCGCCATTGACCGGGAAGGTTCCGGCACTCGGCGGCACCGCCTGCTTGCCGGCGAGCGATCCCGCAATGGCCATGATGGGCACGATCATGAGGAAGCGCCCAATGAGCATGGCCAGGCCCAGCGTGGTGTTATACCACGGTGTATTAGCAGTGAGCCCGGCGAAGGCGCTGCCGTTGTTGCCGGTGGCGGAGCTGTAGGCATAGAGCATCTCACTGAAGCCATGCGGCCCGGCATTGTTCAGGCCAGCCACGCCCCACGCGCTCACGCAGGCCCAGGCCGTGAAGCCCAGAATGCTGAGAGTGAGGATCAGCAGCGTCAGCATGGCCAGCTTCACCTCCTTGGCCTGGATCTTCTTGCCCAGATACTCCGGTGTGCGGCCCACCATGAGCCCGGCGATGAACACCGCGAGAATGACAAACACGAGCATGCCGTACAAACCAGCGCCCACACCGCCGATGACCACCTCTCCCAGCTCGATCATGAAGAGCGGCACCAGCCCGCCGATGGCGGTGAAGGAGTCGTGCATGGAGTTCACCGCACCGCAGGACGCCGCCGTGGTGATGGTGGCGAAGAGCGAGGAATTGAAAATGCCAAAGCGTACCTCCTTGCCCTCCATGTTGCCATCCGCAGCGGCCACGCCGAGCTGCTGATGGACCGGATTTCCCGCCGCTTCACTATGAGCGCACACCAGCACACCGCCGACAAAGAGCACCATCATCGCTGCCCACACGGCCCAGCCGTGCCCCTGGTTCTTCACCATGCGGCCGAGGTAGTAGGTCAGACCGCTGCCGATGGCGAAGATCGAGAGCATCTGCACAAAGTTGGAAAGCGGTGTCGGGCTCTCAAAAGGATGCGCGGCATTCGCGTTCATGAAGCCGCCGCCATTGGTGCCCAGCATCTTGATGGCCACCTGCGAGGCCACCGGCCCCTGGGCAATGACTTGCTCCGCACCTTCCAGCGTCTTAGCATGGGTGTAGGCGTCAAAGTTTTGGATCATGCCCTGCGAGACCAGGAAGATGGCAAACACCACGCAGATCGGCAGCAGGAGGTAATACGTCACGCGCACCAGATCGGCCCAGAAGCTGCCCACCGTCCTCGAGGAGCTGCGCGCGATGCCGCGCACCAGCGCTGCCGCGATGCCGATGCCCACGGCAGCAGAAGTGAAGTTGTGGAAAGTCAGCCCCACCATCTGCGAGAAGTAGGACATCGTGGCCTCGCCGCCATAGCTCTGCCAGTTGGTGTTGGTGGTGAAGCTAACCGCCGTGTTGAAAGCCAGGTGATGACTCAGCGCAGGAAATCCCTGCGGATTCAGCGGCAGCACATCCTGCAGGCGCAAGATCGCATAAGTGAAGACCACGCCCGCAAGGCTGAAGGCCAGCATGGAAAAGGTGTACTGCAGCCAGGTCTGCTCACGTTTGGGGTCCACCCCCAGCACCTTGTAGGTGGCTCTTTCCAGCGGCTTGACCACCGGATCCAGCCAGGTGCGTCCGTCGGCATCCAGCACCTGCATGAGGTAGAGGCCCATGGGCTTGGTGAGGAGCGCCAGGAGGCCGAGGAAGAGGGCAAATTGCAGCCAGTCGGTGGAGTGCATGGTGAAAGAAGCGAGTTAGAATTTTTCCGGACGCAGCATCGCCACCATCAGGTAGGCGAGCAGGGCGAGGGCGATGAGCCCGACAAGGATGGTTTCCATGGTGGGCGGGGAGTTAGAGATTTTCGCAGCCGCGTGCGTAGAGCCCGCAGAGCACAAAGAACGCTGCGGTGATGCCGAGGCAGATGAGATCATTCATGGCGTGATGGATGTTGTTCCACCACCACGATGCCCGCTTCTCACATCCTGCCGAGTTAAAGGCAGGACTTGAGCCGTCAAAAAAGCGTTAAACCGGCTTTAAAAACGACATCTAGCCTGCGGTGCCCCTGCCTCCCGTCAATGTGACAAGCTCGGCAGCCAGTCTAGATCTCCACCTGCTGCCCCAGTTCGATCACCCTTCCTACTGGAATTCGAAAGTAGGTCGCCGGCTGCTGCGCC
The DNA here is from genome assembly GCF_042655725.1 of Prosthecobacter fluviatilis. Taxonomy (GTDB): domain Bacteria; phylum Verrucomicrobiota; class Verrucomicrobiia; order Verrucomicrobiales; family Verrucomicrobiaceae; genus Prosthecobacter; species Prosthecobacter fluviatilis. The sequence continues at coordinate 49,188 of NZ_JBHSMQ010000006.1, read as the reverse complement.
AGCTTGCTGGCAAAAGAGAAAAGGTGCTCGCGCCAGCGCGCCATGCCCGGTTTATGGCTGGGCACAATGATCTCACGGCCAAGAAAGAAGGTCGCTTTCACGGCCTCGACTTCGAGCCCGTAGCTGCCGCAATACTGCAGCAGCCGAGGCACGTCGGGCTTTTGCATAAACCCGTAGCGGCCTGTCACACGCCAGAAACCTTCGGAAAGCTTTTCTACTTCCACACGCTGGGTTGCAGGCACCCAGGGCTCGTCCTCGGTGATCAGTGTCATGAAAATGACCCGCTCATGAATGGCCCGGTAATGTTTAAGGCTGTGCAGCAGGGCGATGGGCGTGCGACCGCTGGTGCTGGACATGAAGATGGCCGTGCCGGGCACCGTGACCGGGGGGCTGCGCCTGATGCTTTCACAGAGCGTCTCCTGGCTGAGCGCGCTTTTCTCCATCGAGGCACGCACCAGACGCCTCCCGGTGGCCCAGGTCGTCATCAGCGTGAAGATGACAACGCCCACCACCAGCGGGAACCAGCCACCGTCGAAGAACTTCACCAAATTGGCGCTCAGAAACGCCAGTTCGATCACCCCAAAAACAAAGCACAAAGAGAGCGTCTTGAGCAGCCCCCATTGCCACAGGTGCCGCGCGGCAAAGTAAAACAGCACCGTGGTGATGAGCATCGTCATCGTCACCGCCACGCCGTAGGCGGCGGCCAGATTCGTCGAGTTGCGGAAGGCCAGCACCAGCGCCAGGCAGGCAAGCATGAGCAGCCAGTTGACCAGCGGGATGTAGATCTGCCCCATCGCATGCTCCGAGGTGTGCCGTATGCTCAGACGCGGCAGGTAGCCCAGCTGCACAGCGCTGAGTGTCAGCGAGTAGGTCCCGGTGATCAGCGCCTGCGAGGCGATGACCGTCGCTGCGGTGGCCAGCAGCACCATTGGCAGTGCGGCCCATCCGGGCGCCATCTGGAAAAAAGGCGCATGCGCCAGCTCCGGCTTTTGCATGAGCATCGCTCCCTGCCCCAGATAGTTCAGAGCCAGCGCAGGCAGCACCAGCGAAAACCACCCGCGCCGGATCGGCCCGGCGCCAAAGTGCCCCATGTCGGCATACAGCGCCTCCCCGCCCGTCACCGCCAGAAACACACTGCCCAGAATCACAAACGACTTGTGGCCGCCTGTGGTCAGAAAGTGCCACCCATGCCAGGGATTGAACGCGGCCAGGATTTCCGGCCCATGCACCAGATGCGTCACGCCGAGCACCGCAAGCGACACAAACCACAGGCCGGTGATCGGTCCGAAGAAACGCCCGACCCGGGCCGTGCCCAGGTACTGCACCGAAAAGAGCACCACGAGAATCACGATGGTGATGCCCATGATCAGCAGCTCCATCTTTTCATCCCACAGGGCCGCGGCGGCTGCATCCGCCGGCGCACTGCCCAGCAGCCCGCCATCTTTCAGGCCCTCCACCGCGCTCAGCACCGAAATGGCCGGCGTGATGATGCCGTCCCCAAACAGCAGCGCCGCACCAAACAGCCCCAGCAGCACGATCACCACACGGCGCTTGAGCGTCTCCGCCATGCCATGTGAGGCCAGAGCCATCAGCGAGAGCACGCCCCCCTCCCCCTTGTTGTCCGCACGCAGCACAAAGACCAGGTACTTCACGCACACCAGCAGGATCAGCGACCAAAGCACCAGCGAGACAACCCCCAGCAAATTCTCATGCGTGGCCGCCACATGATGCGGGCTGTGCGGGCCAAAGCATTCCTTGAGGGTGTAAATCGGGCTCGTGCCGATGTCTCCAAACACCACCCCCAGCGCGGCGATGACCAGGGTGGTGGTGGAAAGCTTGGGGTGGCCTGTCTTTTCTGCTGTGTCACTCATGACGGTGTGATGATCACTGGAAACCCCGAGGCCTCCAGTGAATGCCCCTGACAGGCGCGTTAAGAATGTGTGAAGAAAGGCTCGCCCGGCCCCGGATCAGCTCAGTCCAGGAATGAGCAGATGTACTCGCAGATCCCGGAGCCGACGCTGATGTCAAACCCGCTGTTGGCTGGCACATCAAAGAACTGCCCGCCTGCATACGGCACCTTTTCATCACTGCCGTCGAGCTTCACGACGCACTCACCGGCCACGATCTCCATGCGCTCCGCCTTGGCAGTGCCAAAGTGGAAATCGCCAGGATAGATGAGGCCCAGGGTTTTCTTGCTGCCATCAGGAAACAGAATGCTGTGGCTGACGACTTTGCCGTCAAAATAGATGTTCGCTTTGGTGACGGCGGTGACTCCGGAAAATTCGGCGGGGATGGCTGACATAAGGCGCGAGAAATAGGCGATCTTTTTGCACGCGGCAAGCACCGACCTGCGTCTTGACCCAACGGATTACTTCACCGGCACCCCCTGCAACAGTCCGATCGTGGCCCACGAACATCCCCAGTAGGTGTAAATGCCGGTGGCATCCTTGAAGGATTTTGCTTTGGCAGGGCCGCTGCGGTCAACCTGGCTGATGTGCGTGATGTCGATCGGCCAGCTGCCATCGTCGCTCTGGGTCTTCAGCAGCCAGTGCTGGGCACGCGCAATCGCGTCCGCCACAGCTCGGTCCGGGGCGTTTTCCTGCAGCACGTAAAGCACCTGTCCGGTGGCGAGGACGTCGCTCATGTTTTCGCCAAGGATGTAGCTCCAGCCCCCGTCGCCGCGCTGCCGTTTGAGGATGTCTTTGATCAAAGCTCCGACGTCCTCCGTCTTGCCAAAGCGGCGCGCATAAAGTGTGCGAAATACAATCGACTCCATCGTGGTGGGCATGTCCATTTTTTGCAGCGCGGGCGCGGCCTTGGCCTGCACCCCGGCAGCCTCTGGCACCGATGGCTGAGGCGTGGCAAGAGCGATCAGATGGAGGCGCAAAGCATTGGCCTGAGCATCACCCGCACCCCGTTTCTGCATGCCGGCAAACTGCCCGGCGGCACTCCATGAACCGTCCTGCTTTTGCTCAGCAGCGAGCAGTTTCGTCAATTCAGGCGCGCCCCTCTCAGGGAGTGCCAGGATCATCAGCGCGGCTTCTTCAAGCCCCGGCCGTTTGTCCGTCGCGCGTTCGACAGCCCATGCCAGCCATTCCTCGTACTTTTTGGCATCCACCGCAAATCCACGCCTCCGCGCCTCACGATGGCTCCAGAGCATCTCGGGCATGTGATGGCAGCCGTTGCAATTCTTGGCAGCCATCCATTCCTCCCCTTCCCTTTCAATAAAGCCGAGACTCTTGGTGATGCCGGCGCGGAGATCCGTCTCGCTCGGCGGCTTCACCGGCTCCGCAGTTTTCGCCGGAGCTTGCCTGGCAGCTTCAGCAGGATTCGCCGCAACCGGGGGCTTGTCATCCGCACGGACAATCGACAAAGCGCTCCCCAGCAGCACGAGCAGAAACGTCAGGTTGCGAATCTCGTTCATACAACCTTGAACGCTCATGCGGCGGAGTTGTTGCAGCGGCCCGGCTGGCTAAAGCCACGCGGGCGGGGCGAGCATGAATCACTCCCACACGCCCAGCTTCACCAGCTGCTTCGTGGCGGCCCCGGCCCAGTCACGGTTCGCGGCGGGGCTGGCAGGGCTGGGGTGAAGGACACGGCCCGTTTTGAAATCGCCTCCCATGGCCTCCTTGGCTCGCAGGGCGCACGCTTCCGCGAAGGCCCCCACCCCGATGACCCATTCGGGCTGCAAAGCACCAATCACGGCCTGCAGGTGCCTGTCACAGGCGGCCTCCAGCGCGGCAGTTTCGGCAGCAGGCAGTTTGTCTGGCGTGAAGTTGCGGCCACTGCCCTCAATGAAAACCAGCGGGCAGTAGTTCGCCACAAAGTGCTCTTTGAAGAAAGCCTCCGCCTTGCCAAACCGCTGGGCAAAGAGCCCCCACAGGCGACGTCCGCTGACTTCGGACTGCGGGCAGTCAAAGCCGACGACGGGCCGCTTCGGGTGTTCGCGCTCCGGTTTGCCCACCGGCTCACAGATCCCCATCCAGTCCCGCACGGCCGCGATTTCACCGAAGGGAACCCCCGTCTGCGTCATGCCAAAGGGCCCCGGGTTCATCCCCACGAGGACCACTTTCTTGTGGGTGCTGCCAAAGCGGCGCAGGTAGGCCTCATGCGGTGCCCAGGCGTAGTCGAGCGGCTGATAGACATACTCGACCGGGGCGGCAAACCGCAGCGGGCGCAGGGTTTCACGCAGGGTCTGGGCGGCGGCAATGAGGGCGTTGGCAGGCATCGCCGCATGAGATGCGCGGAGCTTCGCCGAGTCAAGATATGCAAAAAGAACTCGTATCCGCAAACACGTCCGCTAGAGTTCAAACCCGTGATGCGAAACAACCTGAGCTTCGGAATCCTGGCGGCGGCCTGCCTTGCAGCCCCTTCTTTGTCGGCAGAAAACGTCAGGATCGTGCTCAAAAACGGTGCCGAGCTGCGCGGTGAAGTGCTCAAGGACCGTGAAGACACCGTCGTGCTGGACCTCGGCCACACCGTGCTCACCGTGCCCCGCTCCGAAGTCTCTCTCTTTGAAAAAGCTGGCGCCGCCGCCGCCAAAACCGCCGCCGTTCAGGGGGAGGACATCTATTTTGTGGAACCCTCACGTGAGGCCATGACGGTGGAAAAAAACGTGCAGCGCGTGGCCGAGTCCGTGGTGCAGATCCAGACCGCTTCAGGCCTCGGCTCCGGCTTCATCATCAACAAGCTCGGCTACGTCATCACCAACCAGCACGTCATCGCCGGCGAGCGCGAGATCACCGTGGTGGTCTACCGCAAAAAGCCCGACGGCCTGGAGAAGCAGCAGTTCACCAAGGTGAAAATCATTGCCATGAACGGCTTCCTCGACCTCGCCATCCTGCAGATCGACGATGAAGCCGTGGACAGGCTGCCCTTCGTTCCCTTGGGGGACTCAGACGCCCTCACCCAGGGGCAGGATGTGTTTGCCATCGGCAGCCCTCTGGGGCTGGAGCGTTCCGTCTCCAAGGGCATCGTCAGCATCCGCGCGCGGGAAAGCGGCGGCCGCTGGTACATCCAGAGCACCACGCAGATCAACCCGGGCAACTCCGGCGGCCCGCTCTTCAACGCACGCGGCGAGGTCGTGGGCGTGAACAACATGAAGACCGCCGGCGTGGGCGTCGAGGGCCTGGGCTTTTCCATCCCCTCCAGCGTCCTCAGGCTCTTCCTCAAAAACCGCGAGGCCTTCGCCTTCGATCCGCGCAATCCCAACAGCGGCTTCCGCTACCTGCCCCCGCCGGCACCACCCCGGCAAAAAACAAAGCCGGATTCTGTAACCACCGGCGGCTGATTTTTCTGTACCTGGTATGACCCTCTTCCTTCCCCCCTCCATGAAACGCGCCTCCCTCCTTTTCTCGCTGCTGCTCACCAGCATCCTCCCCGCCTCCGCCGCAGACCGGCTGGAGCAGTGGTACAACCTCATGCCGAAAAACACCGTCGGTGTCATCGCCATCAAGAACACCCCTGAGCTGCTCACAGACTGGGACAAAAGCAGCTACGCGAAGTTCATGCAGGACGACGAGGCCAAACGCTGGATGTCTCCCATGCGCAAAGACGGCGACGCCCCCTGGGACAAGTTTTTCAAGGACATCTACGGCACCGGCATGTATGACACGCTCAAGGAATACCCGGGCGCGGTGGTCAGCTACCTTGTAATTGGCGACATCAGCCAGTTCGACAAAAATCCCCCCAACGTCTCGCTCTGCGAAGTCGGCGGCAAGCAGAAGGAGATCGAGGCTCAGAAGCTCGCCGAGGTGGAGTCCAAGAAAAAGGAAAACCCCGACCTCAAGCTCCGCACCGAAGACATCGGAGGCGTGAGCGTGCAGATCGCAGCGCTTTCGGATGACGCGGATGCTCCTTGGGTCATGGGCTGGGGCGTAGTCGGGGACGTGATGATCGAGGCCAACACCCACGCGCTCATGGAATACATGGTCGGCGCCCTCAAAAACAACGCCGGAGATCCTCCCGGAGCCGCTCGTGAACACCTCACACGCATCGGCCAGTTCACCAACGGCGGCGGAGACATGATGATCTACTTCAACGGTGTGAAACTGCTCGAGCTCGGCGAGCAGGCCCTCACCGCCGCAGAGGCCAAAAAGAAGGCGGAGGGCAAGGCCAACGCCGGCATGGGCCTGGACTTCAAGCCGCAGATGATCATGGACATGCTCGGTGCCAAGGAGCTGCAGGCCTTCGCTCTCACCGCAGAGCTCACGGACACCCAGTCACGCATGGACATGACCATCCTGCATCCGGAAAAGCCCTCCGGGCTGCTTGCCCTCATGCGTGGCACCAGCAATGAAGTCTCCCTGCCCGCCTTCATTCCCGCCGGCATCCTCACCGCCAGTGTCTCGCGCATGGACTTCGGCAGGGTCTATGACTCGCTCCTCGGCATGCTTGGAAAGCTCGGCCCCATGTCGATGATGGTCACCATGCAGCTCGCTCAGTTCGAAGGCCAGCTCGGCTTCAAGATCCGGGATGATCTCTTCGGCAGCCTGTCAGATGAAGTCATCCAGGCCCAGGACGGCGCTGGCACCAAGGAAAGCCAGGTCATGGGCTTCAAGATCAAGGATGCCGACAAGCTCGGCGGCGCGCTCGAAGGCCTCAAACGTTATGTCGGCGCAGGTTTCGGCGCTTTTGAGGAGAGCGACTACCTCGGCTTTGCCATCAACGCCCTCAAAGTTTCCCAGACTTCCAACGCCGCCACCGAAGTCGCCTACTGCAACACCGGCAAGTACCTGCTCATCTCCATAGGTGGCCAGGACACTCTGAAAAAAGTCCTGGGCCGCATGAAGGACCCCTCCGGCCCCAGCATCTGGGAGACTCCCCACGTTCAGAGCCTCCTCTCCATTGTGCCTAAAAACTACAACGGCGTCGGCGTCACAGATGCGGGCCGCCTCATGACCATGGTCGCCACCGCCGCAGCCGCTCTCGAGAGCAAAACCGGCGCAAAGGCCAAAACAGCCGCAAAAAAGAAAGGCCCGGGCAAAAAGGCGCTCTCCCCGGAAGAGGCCGTCACCGCAGCAGCCAGCGGCTGGTTTGACTCCAGCGCTCGCCCCTCCAACGAAACCTTCGAGCGCTACTTTGGCAGCCTGCTCAGCGCCAGCTATTCCCACCCGGACGCCATTCAGGTGCACTACCTGACCACCCCCGTCGAGGCCAAGTAATCCCCACTCCCACCACTCACCATGCGCCTTGCTCTCCTGCCCTTGCTGCTGGCGACCAGTGTCCTTGCCGAAAAGCCGGCACTGTATTTCGACGGGCCGGAGATCGTGAAGCTCGACTGGAACACCGCCAGCCCGCGTGCCGCTGACTTTAATGGCGATGGCCTGACAGACCTCGCCATCATCAACGCCTCGCGCGCACGCATCGAGTTCCTCCTCCAGCGCAAGGACGGCGTTCAGACCGGCACCCCGGAAAAATCCGCCCGCGCAGACCGCTGGAACCCGGTCCTCGAAGTCTCCCGTTTCGACAAGCAGCCGCTCGTCATCGGGCGTGCCGCCCTCGCGCTCGCCGTGGGCGACTGGAATGCCGACAAGAAGGCGGACATCGCCTTCATCACCGACGAGGACAAGCTCGTCCTCCGCATGCAGGATGAAAAAGGTGTCTGGGCGGCCAAGCGCGAGTTCACTCTCGACTCCACCGCCGACGACACCGAAGTGCTCGTCGCACGCGATTTGAATGGCGACGGCCGCGATGACATCGCCCTGCTCACCAGCACCCGCCTGATGGTACTTCTCCAGGACAAGCCCGGAGGCTGGGCGGAGCCGCAAAACTACGCCCTGGGAGAGGGCGGCTGCGCCGGACTCAGCAGCACCGACCTCAACAACGACGGACGCCCCGATCTTTTTTACACCTCCCCGGATGGCGATGCCCTGCTCGTGCGCCTTCAGAACGAGGGCGCAACCTTTGGCGAAGAGTGGCGGCTCGAAATCCCCGCCGCCAGGCACTGGCTGCATTCCATCCGCCTCGGTGCAAACAGCACAGGCGTCGCCTGGATCCAGGACGAAACCAACATGGTCGAAGTCGCCAGACTTACCCAGGGAGCCGCCGAACCCGATGCCGAGCGCGCCGCCACCATCCGCTACGCCATGCCTCCCACAGAGGCAAAAAACGGGGCTGTCGCCTTTGGCGACCTCACCGGAGACGGCCTGCCGGACGTCATCATGTCAGAGCCCAAGGCCGCACGCGCCTGGCTCTTCCAGGGCGGCAGCGGCGGCACCTTCAGGGAAGGGCGTGAGTTTCCCATCCTCAGTGGCGTCGAGTCGCTGGCCATTGCCGATGTGGATGGTGACAAAAAAGCCGAGCTCGTGCTGCTCAGCCCCGCGGAGCAGTCCGTCGGCCTTGCCCGCTGGCAGGACAACCGCCTGCTCTACCCCGAGATCATCTATCAGGCCAAAGAGGGCGAAACCCTGCTCACCCTGACCACCGACTCCGCCGTCCTCTGCGTCACCGAGATCAAATCCAAGCCTCAGCTCGTCACCCTCCGCAAGACCGCGGCGGCCAAAGGGTTCACCGCCACCACTCAGGAGCTCACCATCAAAACCGGCCGCATCAGTGGCATCCGTGTCGTCGATGCCAATCAGGATGGCCGCGGCGACCTCGCCCTTTTTTCCAATCTCGGCCCGCTGCAGATTCTCCTCAGCACCGCAGACAGCAAAGCGCCCTTCAAACGCGTCGAAGGCATCCCCGACGCCTTTGTGAGCAAGCTCGCCCCCGCCGCACTCACCACCGGAGACCTGGACGGCGATGGCAAGCCGGAGATCATCATCGCCCACCAGCAGCTGGCCCGGGCTTTCAAAGTCGATGCCGAGGGCAGGGCCAGCATCGTGGAGCAGTTCAATGCACCCGATGCCGCCGCAGAGCTGCACAGCGCGCTCGTTTCCCGCAAAAATGGCAAGACCTCCGTGCTGCTGATCGACGCCACACACAGCCGGCTGCACGAACTCACCGCCGGCGCTGACCGCGTCTATCGCCCCGACCACACCCATGCCCTGCCCGCCATGACGCCCGAGCTCTGCGCCCTCATGGCTGCAGAGAAAAACACCCGCCTGCTGCTGCTCGGCAAGACCAGCTTCCAGCTCGCACCGCTGGACGGCTCCACCCTCAAGCTCGAGACTGTGGCCAGCTTTGACAGCGAGCTCAAGGACACCTCCCCCTCAGACCTCCTCACCGCCTCGTTCTCAGGCGGTGACTTTGATGACATCGCCCTGCTCGACACCTCCAAGAGCCGCGTCGTCGAAATCTTCCAGCCCGCATCCGCGCAAAAATGGGACAGCGCCATGTACTTCCGCGTGTTCGAAACCGACCCGCACTTCCGTGGCAAAACCGGCCTAGAAAACGAGCCCCATGACTACGCTGCGCTCGATCTCAACGGCGACGGCCGGCTCGACCTCTGCCTGCTCACGCACGACCGCGTGCTCCTCTATGTGCGCCAGTAGCGGCACCTGCGCTGCGCCCTGAAACCGCCCCTGCGTCAGAGGATCTCATTTCACAGGCTTGCACAGGCTGAAAAAATGCCTGACATCATCGCTTCATGAAACGCCTCTACCGCAACGCCCAGATCGCCAGCGAAGACAGCCCGCAGCTCCAGACGGCCGACGTGCTCGTCGAAGGCGGCAGAATCATCGGCGTGGCGGCAGGCATCGGCGGTGTTGAAAATGCGGAGGTCATCGACTGCACCGGCCGCATTCTGCTGCCAGGCCTCTTTGACACCCATGTCCATGCCCGTGAGCCCGGCCAGGAGGACAAGGAAAACATCGCCTCCTGCTCGGAGGCCGCGATCAATGGCGGAGTCACAGGCTTCGTCATGATGCCCAACACCACACCCGCCATCGACAGCGCAGGTGTCGTCCGCAGCGTGCTGGAAAGCGCCCGCCGCACCCGCATCGGCCCCGGCATTCACACCGCAGGCGCCATCACCAAAGGCCGCAAAGGCGAAGAGCTTGCAGGTATCGCCGGCATGAAGGCCGCTGGCTGCGTCATGCTCACGGATGACGGCTACGCGGTGGACAATCCCCAGGTGCTCCGCCGTGCCATGGAGTACGCCCGCGACTATGACCTGCCGCTGTCCAGTCACTGCGAGCTCAAGGCGCTCACCGGCAAGGGCTGCATGCATGAGGGCAGCATCAGCTACGCACTCGGTCTCCCCGGCATCCCCAACATCAGCGAGGAGATCTGCATCTCACGCGACATCCGCCTCGCCGAATACACCGGCGTGCATCTCAACATTCAGCACGTCACCACCGTCGAAGGCATGCGCACCATCAGGCGTGCCAAGGACCGCGGCATCCGCGTCACCTGCGAGGTCACGCCTCATCATCTCATGTTCAACCATGAGCACATCGGCGACTACGACACGCACTACAAGATGAATCCCCCCCTGCGCACGCCTGAGGACAATGCCGCGCTCCTTCAGGGCCTCAGGGACGGCTGGTTTGACGTCATCGCCACCGACCACGCCCCGCACACCCCGTTTGAAAAAAACCAGGACTTTGCCAGTGCGCCCTTCGGCATCACCGGCCTGGAAACCGCCCTCGTCTCCCTCTACGACCGCTTCATCTCCAAGGGCCTCCTCGGCTGGCAGCTCATCGTGCGGCACTACAGCGCCGGGCCCCGCCGCCTCATGAAGCTGGCGCCCGTGCCCATCCAGGAGGGCGGCACCGCCGAGTTCATCGTCTTCAATCCCGCCCGCACCACCACCTTCAGCCGCGACTTCATGAAGTCCAAGAGCCTCAACACCCCCTTCCTCGACAAAACGCTGCAAGGCATGGTCGAGCGCGTGATCTATCGCGGCGAGGAGCTGCTGGCGCGCTAGGCTTCACCCCAGCCCGAGATTCCGCGCCATCAGCGCGGCGCTCGTGCGGTCCGGCACCTGCAGTTTGTCGAGCACGCAGGTCATGTGGTTTTTCACCGTGCCCTCCGCAAGGTTCAGCGCCGTGGCGATCTCCTTGTTGCTCATCCCTCTCACCAGGTGGCGCAGGATGTCCCTCTCACGCCGGGAAAGCTGGCTGGCGCGGTGGCGCTCCTCCACGCTCAGCAGACCGGTCTGTGAAAGCCGGTTGAACTCGGCCACCACATGCGTGGCGATCGCAGGCTGCAGGTACGTCTGTCCGGCTGCGACGGCCCGGATCGCATCCACCATCTGCGGCACCGGGGTATCCTTCAGCATATAGCCTGAGGCGCCCGCGCGCAGCGCCTCAAACACATCCTCCTCCTGGTCAAAGACTGTCAGCACCAGCACCCGGATCTCCGGATGCACCGCACGGATGCGCCGCGTGGCCTCCGCCCCGCACATCACCGGCATGCGCAGGTCCATCAGCACCACCTGCGGCCGGTGCTCAGCGCTCCGGTGCAGGGCTTCCTCTCCATTGGCAGCCTCCGCCACGATCTCCACCCTGCTGTCGAGCCCAAGCACGGCCTGCACCGCCTCGCGAAACGGGGCCTGGTCATCGACGAGCAGGATCTTGATCGGTGAGTTCATGCGTTTATCCCGGGACCACCATGCGGCAAAAGCCGCCGCCGCGCTGCTCACTTCCTGCGAAAAAGCTCCCATTTAGCAGCACCGCGCGCTCACGCAGGCCTTTCAGCCCATGGCCGTTTTCGGGCATGGCGCTGAAGCCCCGCCCGTTGTCAGCCACACTGAGCGCCACACTCGTGTCCGAGGTGAAATCAAGATGCACCGTGATCTCTGACGCACCCGCATGCCTGCACGCATTCGTGATGCCCTCCTGCGCACAGCGGTACAGGGAGATCTCCACCAGGGAGGGCAGCGGGCGCGATTTCCCAGACTGCTGCAGCACCAGCTTCAGCCCCGGCCTCTCTGCTCCGGTGATCAGGGAGGTGAGTGACTCCGCCAGGGTGCGCTCATCCTGCGGTGTGGCTCGCAGCGAGGACACCGACCGGCGGATTTCCGCCAGCCCCTCCCGGCTCGAACGCTGCGCCTTCTGAATCGAATCCAGCGCACGCGCAGGCGACTCATGGAGCAGGGCCTGAGCTGCTTCGAGCTGCACCACCACCACCGTCAGGCTGTGCCCTACCGCATCATGAATCTCCCGGGCCAGACGGTTGCGCTCCTGCTCCACCGCCACCACCGCCGCCTGGTCCGCCCGCAGCTCCAGCTGGGCATTGGCGGAGCGCAGCTCCGCCGCCACGCGCGCCGTGTTCTTCCGCTGCCTCGACGCCTGCGTCATCACAAAGCAGCAGCCCATGATGAACACACTCGTGGTCAGCTGGCCGCATGCCCAGTACAGCGCCGGGTACACCCCTTGGACGACGTATTCACGCGCCGAAGAGACCGCCAGCATGAGGCACAGCACCACCACCATGTGCAGACGCCGCGTCAGCAGCACTCCGGCAAAGCCCGCTGTCGGCATCCAGAACCACTGCTGCATGCCGATGGGGTTGATCTCCCCAGACGCATGCGTGCAGGCAATGGCCAGCAGAAATTGCACACCAAACACCCGGGCCGCCTGCAGGCCGCATTTCCCCTCCTCCATCCCTGGCTTGTCAGGGTGATAGAGGTCACACAGCAGCCAGCGCAAATGAAAAAGATTCCAGCCAAACGCCGCCAGCCCGCAGATGATCAGCATCACCATCTCGGAGCGCATCGCCCGCTCAAACATCAGGTAACCGATCCAGCCAATCGGCATCAGGCTGATCCATGCCAGGATCATGCTTGCGACCAGGACCATCCAACTGGCGGAAACCTCCGGCCTCCCCTGATTTGAACTCCCCCCTTTGTTAGTCTGTTGTTCGAAAGATTGAGACACCACTTTTGAAACCATTCAGATCCTTATCTTTCACAGATTTTTATTATTCGCGAACATTCCCCGCGCCACATGACTTTAGTCATACGCACCAGCCCAAATGTTGAATCTGGTTTAATCACCCTAGCAGGATTTCTGCCACTGCGCCTCCCACCAGCTTTCTCACCCCGGCAATCCCCGCTTGAATTGAGGCAGACTTACGGCTTCACAGTGCCCATGTCCGATCTCAAAGAATACCTCGCCCAGCGCTGCCAGCTTGTGGATGCCGCACTCAACCGCCTCATCCCGGACGCTGCCACACGGCCCATGACGCTCCACAAGGCCATGCGCCACAGCATGTTCGCCGGCGGCAAACGGCTGCGGCCCATTCTCTGCCTGGCCGCGGCGGAGGCCTGCGGCGGCTCCATCGATGACGCCATCTACAATGCCTGCGCCGTCGAATGCCTCCACACCTACTCCCTCATCCACGATGATCTGCCCTGCATGGATGATGACGACATGCGCCGCGGCGTTCCCACCTGCCATAAAGTCTATGGCGAGGCCATGGCCCTCCTCGCAGGGGATGCCCTGCAGGCCCTGGCTTTTGAACTGGTGACCAAAACCCCCATCGCCTCTCTCCACCCCGCTGCCGTCATGGTGCTGGAACTCGCACGCACGGCAGGAAGCCTCCACCTCGTGGGCGGCCAGGTGGCGGATCTCGAGGGCGAGGGCAAAAAGCTCCCGCTGGAGGACCTCCGCTTCATCCACGAAGGCAAGACCGCTGCCCTGCTGACCACCAGTGTCAGGCTCGGAGCCATGAGCGCCAATGCCAGCCCCGACCAGATGCAGGCGCTGCACGATTTCGGCATGGCCACCGGCCTGGCCTTCCAAATCATCGACGACATCCTCGACGTGACCCAGACCAGCGAAAAACTCGGCAAAAGCGCCGGCAAGGACGTCGAGTCAGAGAAGAGCACCTACCCCGCGCTCATGGGCCTGGAGGCCTCCCGCACCGAGGCCCATCGCCTCACCGAGGCAGCCAACCGCGCCTTGGATGTGTTTGGCGACTCTTCCACACGCCTTCGCCAGCTGGCGGACTACCTGTTGAACCGGGATTATTAGACCTGACGTTCATGAGTGAACTTCTGTCCAAAGAGGATGTCATCGGGCATCGGATCTGGGTTCCTCGCACAAACATTCACTGGCCTGATTACGGTGACTACTGGGAATGGCACGCCAACCATTCGCAGGATGCCTCTCACTGCGGCTGAAACAGCGGCGTGAGATCCCCGGCAACCTTCTCAGGCGGGCCAAAATTGAGCAGCAGGGTGGAGCCATCCCCCTGCACCACACGGAAACCCAGCAGCCTCCTGCCCCCGGGCTCGATTTGCATGTCGAGCTGCCTGAGATACTTTTTGATCAGCAGCGGCCGTGGAATCATCGCCACAGTGACGAAGCTCTTCTCCTGCTGGGTGATCCTGAGCGTGAAGTTGTTCGTCAGCGAACCGGCGTCCATCTCCCGGCCGCTGAGAAATTTCATCCACATCCGCACCCGGCTGTCATCCGGCTTCAGCGTCTGCCAGGGCGTCTCCGCGCTCTCTTTGAGCCGCACCGTTTCTTTGTCAAAAACCAGGATCGTCGCCGCAGGCTGCCCTAGCTCCAGGCGAAACCGGCCGTCGGCCATGCGCCAGAACCGCCCGCTGGCGGTGACCGGCTCCTTCAGCGCAGGCGTGGTACGCGTCTGCTGGAAGGCGACCTTGATGCTGCCAATGTCCTTCTGCGCCGCCATCCATGCCTGCATCACCGGTGGAATCGGCGGGGGCTCAGTCGCCGCCAGGGCAGGCAGTGTCAGCGCGAAAACAGCAGCAAAAACGGAGGGCAGTCGGATCACACCGCCAGCAGGACACCCAAATCCCCCGTGTCTCAAGCCTTTCGCTGCCATGTTTTCCCTTGCCCCCCCGTGCAAACCGTGTTCTCTGACCCTTCACCCCAACCCCCTACTTCACACACATGAGCGAACGTCGCGTCGTCATCACCGGCATGGGAGCCATCGCCCCCAACGGCAACAACAAAGATGACTTTTGGAAAAACCTGGTGGCAGGCAAGAGCGGGATCCGCCGCATCCAGTCGATGGACACGGAGAAGTACGACTGCAAGATCGCCGGTGAAGTGGTGGACTTTGACCCCACCGTCCATTTCAACAACCACAAGGACGCCCGTCGTGCGGACCGCTACTTCCAGTTTGCCATGGCCGCCTCCAAAATGGCCGCCAAGGACGCCGGTCTCAACCCCGACAGCCTGGACCCCCACCGCGTCGGCGTCATGGTGGGCAGCGGCATCGGCGGCCTCAGCACCATCGAGACCCAGTATGAGATCCTGCTCAACAAGGGTCCAAACCGCGTCTCCCCCTTCCTCATCCCCATGATGATCACCAACATCGCCAGCGGCATGATCGCGGCAGAATATGGTTTCATGGGCCCCAACATGGTCATCGTGACCGCCTGCGCCACCTCCAACAACAACATCGGGGAAGCCTGGCGCATGATCAAATTTGGCGACGCCGACGTGATGATCGCCGGTGGTGCCGAGGCCTCCATCCGTCCCTGCGGCCTCTCAGGCTTTGCCAACATGAAGGCTCTCAGCCTGCGCAATGACGAGCCCGAACGCGCCTCCCGCCCCTGGGACAAGGACCGCGACGGCTTTGTCATGGGCGAAGGCGCAGGCGTGGTCGTCATTGAAGAACTCGAACACGCCAAGAAGCGCGGTGCCACCATCTACGCTGAACTCGCCGGTTACGGCGCCACGGCAGACGCCTACCACCTCACCTCCCCGCATCCGGAAGGCCTCGGCGCCGCCAAGTGCATGGAGATGGCCCTGCGCCACGCCAAGCTGAACACCACCGACGTGCAGTACATCAACGCCCACGCCACCTCCACCCCGGTGGGCGACCTCTGCGAGCTGCGCGCCATCAAGCGCACCTTTGGCGACTACGCCACCAAGGGCCTGCTCGTCTCCGGCACCAAATCCATGACCGGTCACCTCCTCGGCGCTGCCGGCGGTGTGGAGCTCATCGCCTCCGTCATGGCCATCAAGGACCAGGTCATCCCGCCCACGATCAACGTCGAAAACCTCGACCCCGAAGTGGACGTAGACATCGTGCCAAACACCGCACGCCCCGCCAAGGTGGACGCCGCCCTGAGCAACTCCTTCGGCTTCGGCGGCCACAACGCCGCGCTGCTGATCAAGAAGTTCTAAAACTGAACTGGAATCACAAGACGGGTGTGGCGCAAGCCCACCCGTCTTTTTTTGGCGGATGCCATGGGAGCTCTCTTTTATACCACGATCAGTTAAAAACGGGTCTGAAGGTGGAGGCACGAGCTGACGGAGGGGGATCATCTTGATCCCCCCACCTGCAGCGTGTTCGCGGATGTGCGAGAGCGCTGGCTGGCCTCATGGAATGCTGACACCCACCAGTGAGACCTGTTTTCAGCTGTGCGTGGTATTACCGCGTCACCGCCAGCTCCACATCCTTCGCGCCTTCCACCACATCCAGGCTCCAGTCTCCCGCGCCGGGCTTCTGCTCCTTTGTCGTCACCGTGCCATCCGCTGTTTCCAGCCCCGGCACATCCGCAGCGCTGTAGCTCACCGTCAGCTTCACCTTGCCCACGATGGGCCCGGTCTTTTCTTCCAGCTTGAACTTGCCGCCCATCACACGTGCGCAGGCCACGGGGGCGGAGGGATCGTCTGAGGCAAAGATCACGCTGCCCCAGCTCACCGGCTTGCCGTTCACCGTAACCTTGCCGTTGATGGCCGTACGCTTCATCGGCTTGAGAAAGCCCTGGTTCCGCAGCCAGTCGCGCAGGTGCATGCTCCAGGTGCCCAGCACCGGATCACCCAGGAAGAGACCCACGCCATGCGGACCGGGGCGGTAGATGTGCAGCTCGGCGGGCACCTTGTTTTTGCGGCAGGCCAGGTAGAAAGCCACGGCGTTTTCGGCAGGCACCACCGTGTCCTCATCCGTCTGGAAGATGAAGGTGGGCGGCGTATTGGCCGTCACTCGCGTCTCGGTGCTCACGTGCTTCGCCAGCTCGTCGTTGTCATTCGGCCCCAGCAGGTTCTTGCGCGAGCCCTTGTGGCCGTAGTCCTCGATCATCGAGATCACCGGATACGTCGGCGCGGCCACATCCGGGCGTGCGCTGACCTGATCAATCGCGTCATTCGTCATGCCTGCGGGCTTTTCATCAAACATCGTCGCCGCCATCGAGGTCAGATGCCCGCCTGCGGAAAAGCCGATGATGCCGATCCGGTTCGGGTCGATGCCATACTGCTGCGCATTCGCCCGCACATGGCGGATCGCACGCTGCACATCGATGAGCTGCGTGGGAAAGTGATACCCCTGGCTGCCAAGACGGTAGTGCAGCACAAAGGCGGACACGCCCAGGCCATTGAACCACTTGGCTACCTGCACGCCCTCATGATCCGCCGCCAGCCCTCCGTAACCGCCACCCGGGCACACCACAAACGCCGCCCCGTTGGCCTTGTCCTTCGCCGCCGCCCACACATTGATGAAAGGCTGGTCCTTGTCCTCATCCCCCTTCGCTCCCGGTGCGCCCTCAGGCCAGAGACGGACCTTCGTCGGCTCGGCATGCAGTGAAGAGATCGTGGCGGAAACAAACAGCAGGGTCAGCAAAGTCAGCGGCTTCATGGTACCGCAAGAAGGCAAGCTGAGGCATCACTGCAACAAATCCCCCACTTTCACCCGGATCCACCAGCCATAAAAAATATGCGGTTGCCCGCTTTAACGATTTGCCTAGCATAAACTGCGCACATGACCACAGCAGACCCCGACCTCACCCCCCTGATGACGGTCGGCACACCTGCCTTGTATGCCCACAACGCCTTCCGCATCACGGGATTGATGGTCACTGCCTCCATGCGCGAGGTGACGCGCTACGGGGAAAGGTTGAAACTGCTGCAGCAGGTGGGCGGACAGGCCGCCGCAGGCCTGCCCGCGATGCTGGGCAGCACTCATGTCCCAGGGCCCGATGAGCTCCGAACAGCTCTCAGAAACTTGATGGATCTGCCAACCCGCGCGCTGCATGAATTCTTCTGGCTGTGGCCAGACAGCTGGGAGCAGCCGGAGGGGGATCCGGCCTTGATGAGCCTGAGACAGATGGACCTGGAGGGCGCCAAGGCCATCTGGACTGCGCGCGAGGCGGATGGCCAATGCTGCATTTCTACGCATAATCTTGCGGTGCTCAGCCACATGCGGGCCCTGGACTTGTCGCTGCGCGACTTGGCAAAGCCGCTGCCGCCAGAGGCACTCAACGAAATGTACGCTGAATGGCGGATGGCCATGAAACGCTGGAGGCGGATCGCGGAGGATGAGGATTTGTGGGACCATTACAAAGCGCGCATCATACAAATGGACGACCCGTCTGTGACCACAGGCCTGGCGCGGCGTCTGCGTGGAGACTTGCACTGGGCGTTTGACCGGATCCAAGCCATGCTCGCGGTGGCTTATGCGCAAAAGAAGCGCCGCATCGAGTGTCAATGGCTCATCAGCTTTTTGAAGTCTTCCCTGGGAGGCTTCGGCGAAGCTTTTCAATGCGCGACGGACCATGCGCTGGCCCGCGTGCGCGAGCGGCTGGACCATGCCCTTCAAAATGCCAGGCGGCAGGTTCAGACGGCGGAGATCGAAGGCATCGCCAGCGCTCGCCTGCTGCTGGACGCCGCCACCCCCTTGCTCAAGGTCGTGGAACTGGTGCAGCCCGGCCAGATGGGAAGCCCTGACCGCGAAAAAATCTCCCGGGGCGCTCTGAGTATCGCGGTGACAGGTTACAACTTGATCTACTGCTCCAAAAATCCCTCCCCTGCGGTGCTGGCTCAGCGGGAAAAACGAAGGCATGCGGAAGAATACCTCCCCATCATGGCGACCTGCCGCGCGCTGACGACTGACGCCGAGCTGCTCGGAATCATCAATTCCAATGTCCAGATCGCCCAGGCTCTTCTGCAAAGAATGCCTCCGGAAATAAACTTTGAGTACTCACGTCCAAAGCTGGTGAATGGCAGGAAAATGCTGTACCCCGCACAGCGCCCCAGATGGAGCACTCTCTTCCTTCACTGGCTGCGACTCGTCCCCCGGAGTGTCTGGATCTTGATGGTGATCATCTCCACAACCGCCGTCATTTCGCTGGTGGTCAATTCCATTTCTGCCAAACCCATAGCCACAGGAAAATTCACGCCCGAGGAGCTGAAAGCACACGGCCTGCCACAGCGCCTTGGTACGCAAGCGCTCATGGATTTGCCCAGCACCGGCGTGCTGCAGCGAAGTCCGGCTTTGCGAAGCGATCGTTCAAGATTGCAAATCTCGGCCCCCGTGAACGATAACGGCATTCATTTTTGCGCAATTCTGACTCTGCTGCTCAAGCCTGATCAATCTCTAAAGGTGTTTATCAGAAACGGGGAGAAGGCCGACATCAGGCTCCCGGATGATATTTATATGTTGACGCTCACCTGGGGAACCTACTGGAGCATTTTGGACAATCGGTTCGAGCCTCTCTATCAGGACAAGCTTTCTCCTTCACTCCTCCCCAATGGAATGCCCGCTGTCCTTCATATAACTTCGCTGCAGGACGGCGAGTTCCACATTCAACCCGCACACTGATCATTCCCTTCTCTTCCCACCATGAGCCAGTCCATTCCGACATCAATCTCATCGCCAGAAGCGGTCGCACCGAGAGATCCTGCGCCACAAAACGAGGGACACGTACCCCTGACAGCTCTCTGCGACATCGCCCTCCATGCATGGCGCCTGCAGCGGCGCATGACGGACCGTACCACCAAGGAAGTGAAGGAGGAGCACCGGCCGCTGGCGCGCCATGTGACTGCCATATTGGACACGCTGGAAAGGGTTGGCTTGACGCTGCGGGATCGTGAGACCGAAGCCTATGACTACGGCCTTCCAGAAAAGGTGGTGGCGGCGGAGCGCTCCGCAGCGGTAAGCCGTGAAACGGTGCTTGAGACCATCCGGCCCACGTTGTTTTTCCGCAACCAGATCGTCAAGGCGGGAGAGATCATCATCGCCCTGCCATTGGAGCCTTCCTCAGACTCCATCAGATGAGCTTCATTGCCTCACACTCTTCATCCTTAACCTCTCCAGATTCAATCATGCCACGTCAGACCCTCGATTTCGGAATCGATCTCGGAACCACCAACAGCGCCATCGCCGTGATGGAGGGCATCGCGCCCGCCATCATCAAAAACAACCAGGGGCAGGACACCACGCCCTCTGCCGTTGGCTTCACCAAGAACGGCGTGCTGCGGCTGGGAGAGGCCGCGCGGCGCGTGCAACTGGCGCAGCCCCAGGACGCTTACACGGAGTTCAAGCGGCGAATGGGCTCGGACGAAGTCTATGAGTTTCGTTCATCCGGCAAGCGCCTCAAGCCGGAGGAGCTTTCCGCCGAGGTGCTCAAATCACTGAAGGGAGATGTGGAACAGGCGCGCGGGGAGCAGGTGGCGGCGGCCGTGATCACCGTGCCTGCGGCGTTTGAACTGCACCAGTGCGAGGCCACGCAGCGTGCGGGCGCACTGGCGGGCTTCAGCATGACGCCACTGCTGCAGGAGCCGGTGGCTGCGGCGCTGGCTTATGGATTTCAGAAGGACCAGGAGAAAGGCTACTGGCTGGTCTATGACTTTGGCGGCGGCACCTTTGATGCGGCGCTGATCCGCGCGGAGGAGGGCATCATTCAGGTGACGGCGCATGAGGGGGACAATTTCCTCGGGGGCTCGGACATCGACTGGGCCATCTTTCAGCAGCTGCTGCTGCCGCGCCTCACGGAGCAGTTTGACCTTCCCGACTTTCGCCGGGGCAATCCCCGCTGGGAAGTGGCCGTGCAGAAGCTCAAGTCCGCCATCGAAAAGGCCAAAATTGAAGCCAGCCGCACCAGCCGCGCCCCGCTGGTGGAGTGCCTGTTTGAAGACGCCGCAGGAGCGGAGGTGGACCTTGAGTCTCTGGGCATGGAGCTGTCGCAGGAGGACATTGCACGCATCGCAGCACCGATCATCTCCAGATCGATCAGCCAGGTGAAGCGCCTGCTGGCCGGCAAGGGGCTGGCCTGCCACGACCTGGCCAGGACCATCCTGGTGGGAGGCCCCACCCTGGCACCCTATTTCCGTGCACAGTTGCAGTCGGAGCTGGGGACCAGCGTGGATTTCAGCGTGGATCCCATGACAGTCGTGGCCTGCGGCGCGGCTGTGTTTGCCAGCACGCAGCCCTTCACCGCAAAGGTGACGGTGGCCGTGTCCGCAGGAACGGTGGGGCTGGATCTGAAATACAAGCCCGTGGGCGTGGATGCCGATCCTCTGGTGGGCGGCCGCGTCCAGGCTGGCGCGGAGGGCTGTGCCAACCATACGATCGAATTCGCCAATGCCAGCAGCGGCTGGACCAGCGGCCAGGTACCGGTGAATCAGGACGGCACCTTTGCTCTCACTCTGGCAGCAGAGCGCAAGATGCGGAACGAATACCAGATCACCCTGCGGAACGCCGCCGGACAGCCGCTGAAGACCGCCCCCGAGAGCATCCATTACACCATCGGCGCAGCGGTGGAGGAGCAGCCTCTCATCCACTCCATCAGCGTGGCGCTGGCAAACAACAAAACACGCCAGTATTTCAGCAAAGGCTCGGGCCTGCCGCAGAAGTGCACGCATTCGCACCACACCGCCGACGTGCTGGTGGCCGGGGACAAGGAAAGCAGCCTGCGCATTCCCGTGGTGGAGGGTGAAAGCGCTCACAGCGACCGCAACCGCGTCATAGGCCACATGGAAATCCGCGGCGACCAGATCCGCCGCGATGTGCCCGCAGACCAGGAGATCCAGGTGACGCTCAAAATGGACGAATCACGCGACATCGTGATGGAGGTGTACATTCCCTATCTGGACGAGGAGTTTTCCACTCGTCTGGCACTGGGGCGCAAGGCCGCCGCAAACTCCGTGGAATTTCTGCACCAAAGGCTGATGAACGAAAACTCCCGCCGCCAGCTGCTGCGACGCAAGGCGGACGAGACCGAGGAGCGCACCGCAGCCCAGATCATCACCGATCTGGAACGCGAAATCTCCTTCGCTGAGCTGGAGGAGCGCATCCGTCAGGCCGACGGCGACTTTGTGACTTGCGAGCAGTGCGACAAGCTGCTGCTGGAGGCGGCCTGCCGTCTGGATGAGGCCGACGCGCTGATCAAGTGGCCCACCCTGGTCAGGAAAGTCAAACAACATGACAACGCCTTTTTCCAGCTGGCCCGTGAATGTGGCACCCCTGCCGATGTGCAGAAGGCGCAGGAGATGAATGACCGGATGCAGGAGTGCATACGCGCGAAAAACTTCGCCCGTCTCGATGCCGTGGACGATGAATTGTGGAGGCTGTACTCCAATCTGAGACACGGCCATTTCCCCTACTGGGAGAGAACTTTCCTATGGCTGGAGCCGCAGGCTCCGAGTTTGAGCGATCCCGAGGAAGCCCGCCGTTATGTACTGCTGGGGCGCCATGCGCTCACTGAAAAAAACCTCGCAGGATTGCGCTCTGCGTGCCACGGACTTTGGGGGTTCTTCCCCGACGAGGTGGAGATGTACCGGGGTCTGAAAGCGGGGATTACATGATCCCATCATCCGCCTCGACAAATTCGTTCTGTTTCCTCAGTATGGTACGACTCTAATCTTCCACCTCTCACCAACCGCACTCCCACCATGATCTCACGCCGTCATTTTCTCTCCACCAGCCTTGGCGCACTCAGCGTCTCCACCCTGCCTGCCATCGAGCCCATCAAGCGTCCCGGCAAAAGCCGCATGCAGCTCGGCGTGGCCGCCTACAGCTTCCGCGAGTACTTCCAGTGGATGCGCGACAAGGAGCAGAAGCCGAAGGACGGCAAGCCGCAGTGGAGCATCCTCGATTTCATCGACTGGTGCGGCGACAACAACGTCCCCGGCGCAGAGGTGACCAGCTACTTCTTCCCGAAGGATGTGGACGAAGCCTTCCTGCTGGAAGTGAAGCGCCGCGCCTACCTGCGTGGCGTGCAGCTCGCAGGCACCGCCGTGGGCAACAACTTCGCGCTGCCCAAGGGTGAAAAACTCAGCGAGCAGATCGCCTACACCAAGAAGTGGATCGACCACTCCGCCGTCATGGGCGCGCCGCACATCCGCGTGTTTGCGGGCCCGCAGCCCAAGGACCTCAGTGAGGAGCAGGCCGTGGCCAACTGCCTGGAGTCCTATCAGGAGTGCCTCGACTACGCCGCCAAGAAAGGCGTCTTCCTCGGCCTGGAAAACCACGGCGGCATCGTCGCAGAGCCGGACAATCTCATCAAGATGGTCAAGGCCGCCAAGAGCCCCTGGGCCGGCATCAATCTCGACAGCGGCAACTTCCACACCGAAGACCCTTATGCCGACCTCGCCAAGATCGCCCCTTACGCCGTCAATGTGCAGCTCAAGATGGAGATCAGCCGCAAGGGTGCCAAGAAAGGCGAAAGCGAACCCAGCGATGTGAAACGCGTCATCCAGATCATGCGCGACGCCAACTACCAGGGCTGGTTCACCCTCGAGTTTGAGACCAAGGAAGACCCCTTCGTCCGCGTCCCCGAAATCTGCAACATGCTGCGCCCGCTGCTGGGCTGAGTTTGCGGTGGTTGGCAGTTGTTTGCAATGGCTTGCAGTGGTTGATTGAAACCTTGGGTGCGATTCTGCACCTCGGTTCTTCATCGCTGCATACCATGAGAAAAGAATTCCCCTTTGAGAAGCTGGAAGTCTGGCAGGATGCCCGGCAGCTGGTCCGCTCCGTGTATGAGTGCGCAGGTGCATTTCCATCTGCAGAGCGCTTTGGCCTGGCCAGCCAGCTCACCCGTGCCTCGGTTTCCGTGGCCAATAATCTGGCTGAAGGCAGTGGGCGGTCCAGCCTAAAAGATCAGGCACACTTTTCCAGTCAGGCCTACAGCTCCCTCATGGAGACAGCGTGCGACCTGATTCTCTCCAACGACCTCGGCTTCACCTCCAGGGAGGCCACCGATCCCATCCTCAATCAGGCCTACGATCTTTCTGTCAGGATCCACAACCTCCGCGAATCCCAGCTGCGCCGCGCGGCACAGGCTTGAAACCACTGCAAACAATTGCAAACCATCGCCAACCACCGCAAACTTCTCCCCATGTCCCACGCCCCCACCGTCGTCATCGAAAATTTCTACCCCTGCCTTGATGGCGGGCAGCATCCGGTCAAGCGGGTCATCGACGAGCCGCTGGATGTCTGGTGCGACATCTTCAAGGACGGGCACGATGTGATGAGCGCCGTCCTGCGCTGGCGCGCGGCAGGCTCCAAGCGCTGGCTTGAGGCCCCCATGAAGCTGCTGGAAAACGACCGCTGGCACGGCCAGTGCCGCTTTTCCAAAGCCGGGCGCTGGGAGTATGTCGTGGAGGCTTGGGGAGACACCTTCCGCTCGTGGAAAAAGACCTTCGCCGTCCGTGTGCAGGCCAAGGACCCCGACGTGCCCGTGGAGGCTCAGGAAGGCGCACGCCTGCTGCGAGAGGCTGCCGGTCGCGCACGCACCGCAGGCGTCCCCACCGCAGCCACCCAGCTCGAAAACTGCGCAGACCTTCTCACCTCCGTAAAGCCCGCAGACATCATGGAGGTGCTGCTCTCCGACGAGATGCAGAGCCTGATGGACCAATACCCGGACCGCTCACAGTCCACCACCTCCGGCACTCTGCGCGCCACCGTGGAGCGCGAGCGCGCACGCTTCTCCGCCTGGTATGAGTTCTTCCCGCGTGGCGCTGAGGGTCGCAGCGACAAGCACTCCACCTTCCGCGACTGCCTGGGCCGCCTGGACCACGCCGCGCACATGGGCTTTGACGTGATTTATTTCCCGCCGATCCACCCCATCGGTGTCACCGCACGCAAAGGCAAAAACAACACCCTCACCGCCAAAGAGGGCGACGTGGGCAGCCCCTGGGCCATCGGCGGCCCCGCTGGCGGGCATTACAGCATCGAGCCCGCGCTCGGCACCGAGAAGGACTTCGTCTGGCTCGTGAAGGAGGCGAAAAAGCGCGGCCTCGAAATCGCGCTCGACTTCGCGCTCAACTGCTCGCCGGATCATCCTTATGTCAAAGACCATCCCGAGTGGTTCTACAAGCGCCCGGACGGCAGCATCCGCTATGCGGAAAATCCGCCGAAAAAGTACCAGGACATCTACCCGCTCAACTTCCACTGCGACGACTGGCGCAACCTCTGGAAGGAGCTCATCGCCGTGGTGCAGTTCTGGGTGGACCGCGGCGTGAAGATCTTCCGCGTGGACAATCCGCACACCAAGCCCGTCGCCTTCTGGGAGGAGCTCATCGCCACCATCCAGCGCAAGGACCCGGACGTGCTCTTCCTCGCCGAGGCCTTCACCAAGCCGAAGATGATGCAGGTGCTGGGCAAGGTGGGCTTCACGCAGAGCTACACCTACTTCACCTGGCGTGAGGACCGCCAGTCACTCACCGAATACGCCACGGAGCTCACGCGCAGCGACATGCGCTGGTACTACCGCGCCAATTTCTGGCCCAACACCCCGGACATCCTGCCTGGCCACCTCCAGAATGCGGGCTCCCAGATGTTCCGCATCCGCGCCGCCCTGGCCGCCACACTCTCCTCCACCTGGGGCATGTACTCCGGCTACGAACTCTGCGAAAACGACCCCTACCCCGGCAAGGAGGAGTACAACAACAGCGAGAAGTACGAGCTCAAGCAGCGCGACTACAACAGGCTCGGCAACATCACCGGCTTCATCCGCCAGCTCAACCTCATCCGCCGCGACAACCCGGCGCTGCACCTCTACGACAACCTTCGCTTCCACGGTGCGGACCACGCCCAGATGCTCTGCTACAGCAAGGCCACGCCCGACTTCAGCAGCCGCATCCTCTGCGTCATCAGCCACGACGCACACCAGCCGGCCATCGGCATGGTGCATCTGGACCTCAGCGCCCTCGGCCTGGACGGCAGCCGCCCCTACAAGGTGACCGACCTCCTCCACAACCAGACCTACGAGTGGCGCGGCGCGGACAACTACGTGGAGCTCCGCCCCGGCGGCACCTCCATGCACATCTTCCGCGTGGAGCAGTAAAGTGTCATGAAACCGCTGCTCTGCAGTTAATCGGTCCCTTGGCTCGCAGGGCGGTTCGGCTGCCTCGTCCTGCAGAGATAGATTTCTGCTGCATGGAGGTATTGGTGAGATCCCCAATCTCACACATCATCATGCTGAAGCAGCTTTGTTCTATCCTCGTCGTTGCCCTGATTGCCTCGCCACACTCGCTGAGCGCCGCAGATTCGATCATCGTCGAACAAGGCAGGCCTCATGCGGAGATCGTCATCTCTGACAAACCCGCGCGCATGACGAAGCTGGCGGCGAAGGAGCTGCAGCAGTACGTGGCCAAAATGTCTGGCGCGACTCTGCCAGTCGTCACGGAGCGCACGCCGGGAAAATCCACGATCTTTGTGGGCATGAGCCGCCACACGGAGGCTCTTGGCCTTGCGACACAGACGCTCCAGCACGGTGCCTTCCGCATGGCCTCAGGCGAGGGCTGGCTGGCCCTGCTGGGCGCGGACAAGGACTACGTGCCCATCGAGCCCTGGGGCCGCAAGCGGGACAAAAATGAAACCGCCCGCGTGAATGCCGAGTGGGACAAAATCACGGGAGACACTTTTTGGAACACCGCCGGCGAGCTCTACCAGCGCTACCACCCCGAGCTCGACATCTGGGAAATGGATGATGCAGGCACCTTCAATGCCGTGAATGAATTCCTGCGCAGCCTCGGCTGCCGCTGGTTCGCCCCCGGAGAGATCGGCGAGGTGGTGCCGCAGGTGGCCACGATCACGCTGCCGCAGGTAAACCGCACGGTGGCTCCCGACTTTGGCTTTCGCCGCTTCTCCTACTACACGCAGCACACCGGCATTGGCGACAGGGCTCTATGGGATCTTCGCCTCGGCCTCAACTTCGGCGCGGAGATCGCGGGCTTTCCGCAGATCTGCCACGGGCTGAAGTTTGTCATCATGCGCGATGAGATGAAAAAAGCGCACCCGGAGATGTATCTGCTGCAGGAGGGCAAACGCAGCACTCGCAGCGAAGGCATCCCCAATCTGCTCTCTCCGCTGCTGTTTGAAAAACAGGTGAAGCATGTGCGCGCGATGTTTGACCACTTCCACGAGCCGATGCACAACATCGACCTCGTGGACGGCTACAGCGGCCTGACCTCCGACGATCCCGCCTGGATGGCGCAGCTCACACCAGAGCGCGGCTGGAGAGGCACCATGTCCGACCACGTCTGGGGATACCTGAACCGCGTGGCGCTGGAGGTGAACCGCAGCCACCCGGACCGGCTCGTCAGTGCGCTGGCCTACGGCGCCTACACCCAGCCGCCGCTGAAGATTGAAAAGCTCAGCCCCAACCTCGCACTGATCGACGTGCGGCACCGTCAGGAGTTCTGGGACGAGGCCAAATGGAAGGAGCGCCGGGAATGGCGCGCCGAGTGGCTGAAGAAGCTGCCCTCCGGCAAGTACATCAGCTGGGACTTCTGCACCAATGCACGCCCGGAGCAGGTCGGACGTCCTGTGGTTTACACTCAGCAGATCAGCCGGGACCTGCGCGAGCTGAAAGGTGTCAGCCTTGGCGAACTGGTGGAAATTTACGCGCACCCCACAGACAAGGAGTCATCCTTTGGCTACAACGATCTCGCCATCGAGCATCTCAATCTCTATCTCACCGCACGTCTCTACTGGGATGTGAATCAGGACGTGAATGCGCTGCTGGCAGATTATGTCACCAGCTACTACGGCCCTGCGGCTGAGGCGATGCGGGCCTTCATCACCCATGCTGAATCCAACTGGATGCACATGAATACCGACGCGGCAAAGATCGGCGAGTCCCTGGACCTCCTCGCCAAGGCCAAGGCCGCCGCCGATCCGGCCAGTCTCCCGGGCCGCCGCATTCAGCAGATCGCGGAGCTCATGAAGCCTCTGGAAGCCCTGCGCATGCAGCTCAGCCGTAAACGCGAAACGGATCTCTCTTATCGCGTGCTGGAAACCTCCAACACCGGAGCCAAACCGCTCGGCAGCAAGCCGCTCGATGGCAATGTGGACAAAGCCTGGTGGGGCGAGGTACGCATCGCGCCGCTGATCAAGCTGCGCTCTGAAGACCCTCAGCCCAAATGCAACAGCAGCTTCCAGATCCAGCGCGATGGCGGCACCTTGCACATCGGCATCGTCTGCCTGGAGCCGGACATGAAAGGGCTGCAGACCAGCACAACTCAAAACGACGACCCCAAGCTTCTGGAGGGCGACCACATCACCCTGCTCATCGAGACATCCACGCGCAGCTACTACGAGATCTCCATCAATCCAGCCGGAGCCGTGTATGATCTCGACCGCGCCACGGGCGGACGTGGGCTCGGCTGGAGCAGCGGCGCGCAGGTGGCCGTGCATCGCGGCACAGATCGCTGGAGCATCGAGATGAGACTCCCGATCGTCGGAGACGAGGCCTTTGTGCTCGATCCCACCAAGGGCATCGATGGCTCGCGGCCCACCGAGCTCTTCCCATGGCACTTCAATCTCGGCCGCAGCCGTGTGCGTGATGGCAAAGCAGAGCGCACCGCCTTCTCCCCCACCGGCAAGGCAGACCTGCGCGTGCCTGAGAAGTTTGCCAAGCTCTGGGGGCGGTAAAACTTTACGTCACCAAATTCCCGGCGAGATCCACGCTTCTTCGTGCGTTCGAAAAAGATGCGCCCAACCATTTTCAGCATTCTTCTCCTCGGCCTGCTCTCCACCGCCTCCGCCGCAGAGCCGCGCTGGTACAAGGGGAACACGCACACGCATTCCCTGTGGAGCGACGGCAATGACTTTCCGGAGATGATCACGGACTGGTACAAGCAGCATGGCTACGACTTCCTGGCCATCTCCGACCACAACGTGCTCCAGGCGAAAGAGGTGTGGATGAGCGAGCCCGCCATCGAAAAGCGCCGCAAGGCCCTGGGCAAGACCACGATGGAAAAGTACCGCGCCCGCTTTGGCGACGAGTGGGTGACCACACGTGTCAAAGACGGCGTCACCGAGGTGCGGCTGAAGAAGCTGGAGGAGTACCGCCCCAAGTTTGAAGTGCCCGAAAAATTCCTCATCGTGCAGGCGGAAGAGATCAGCGCGGGGCTGGGCAAGGTGCCAATCCATCTGGGAGCGGTGAACCTGCGCGAGGAGATCAAACCGATCAAAGACCTGGGCAGCGTGCAGGAGGTGCTGCGGGCAAACTTTCAACTGATGAACGAGCAGTCCAAGCGGCTCGGCGTGCCGATGCTGACGCACATCAATCATCCCAATTTCCGCTGGGCCTTCACGGCAGATGACATGGCAGCCGTGCTGGAAGAAAACTTCTGGGAGATCTACAACGGCCATCCCGGCATCAACTGGCTCGGCGATGAGACGCGAGTGGGGCATGAGAAACTGTGGGACATCGCAAACACGCTGCGCATCGCCCAGTTCAAGGCGCCGCCCATGTATGGGGTGGGCACCGATGACGCGCACAATTACCACGGCGAGGAAGCAAGCCCCGGGCGCGGCTGGGTGATGGTTCGCGCATCGAAGCTCGATCCGGATGAACTCGTGAAGGCGATGAAGGCTGGCGATTTTTATGCTTCTTCCGGCGTCACGCTGGATGATGTGAGCTTCACCGACGGCACCCTGCGGATCCGCATTCATGCCGAGCCCGGGGTCATCTATGAAACGGTGATCCGGGGTACGTTGCAGGGCTTTGATGCGACGACAACGGACGTCAAAACTCCGCCGGGCGACACCTACCCCACCCGCAAGATTTACTCCGAGGATGTGGGCAGGACGCTGGCAAAGATCGAAGGCAGCGAGATCGTCTGGAAACCCACCGGCAAGGAATTGTACTTCCGCGCAACGGTTGTTTCTTCAAAGCCACATCCGAACCCCTCCTTCAAAGACCAGACCGAGATGGCATGGACGCAGCCGATGGGCTGGAAAAAGTAGCCCAGTTCCTGTGGAACTGGGGAGCGCTCCACAATGACGCAGAGTGTGGGACAGCCGGGTGGCGTGGGTGCAGCGAAAGCCCACCCTTGTTGCACAGCAACAAGGCTGCTTTCACCTCACCCTCATCCCCTGCATGCGCCCCTGCATGCCTTCGAGCATCGGGGCCATCTCCAGCTTCATGGAGAGCGGCGCCTCCTTGAAAAAGAGCCCCATGTCCTTCGTGAAGTTCTTTTCAAAGCTGGCGGCATCCTGATCCAGCATCATCTGCATTTCAGGGTTCTTTGAAGCCTTCTTTTTCATCTCGCGCTGGATGCCTCCAATGATCCGCCGGCGGTCCTCGGCGGGCAGCTTTTCCAGCCCCTTCATCACCGCCTTGAAGTTCTCCTCCACCGTGCGGCCCACATACACGCCCTTTTCTTCGTCCGTGAGCGATTTGGTAAAGCGCTCCATGGTTTCCAGGCCGTCCTCGCGCATCTGGTTGCGCTGGCTGAAGTCGAGCTTGAGCACGGAGCTGATGACCTTGTCCAGATACGCTTTCCGCTTCGGCTCAGAGAGGTTTTCATCCTCCAGCCACGGAGCCTCGGCCATCAGCGCCAGCGTCTTGTCCGGAGAGAAAACGGAGTCCTCCGTCACCCACATGACCACGCCGACTCCAGCCCACACGAGCACGAGAAAAGCGGCGATCTGGAGCCAGAAACGTTGGAGAGCCATGGTCCGCTACTTTTTGCCAAAGCGGCGGCCTAGCAACGAGAGAAATTCCCCGGCTTCCTCCACCTTGAGCAGCTTGGTCACGGCAAAATACGCTGCGGCAGACGCGCCGATGCTGATGCCCAGCGTGGCGCAGCGCAGCATGAACTGCAGATGCGCCCAGTCGGCCATGATGCTGCTCTTGGCCGCAATGCAGATGGCGGACATGGCCCCGATGCCCACCAGCAGCCTGCCGAGCGATTGCATCAGCGGGCCCGTCTCCAGTCCGGAGGCAAACTTGCGCATGCAGAGGTAAAGCGTGAGAAAATTGAGCAGCAGGCCCACCGCTGTGGCCCAGGCCAGCGCGGTGTGGTCCCAGTGGAAGACGAAGACGGTGATGGAGTTCACCGTGGCGGTGAAGACGATGACGCCAATGCTCACCACCATGGGAATGAAGCGGCGGTTGATGGTGTAAAACGCCGGCTGCAGCACCTTGATGGCGGCGTAGAAGATGAGCCCAAAGGCGTAGGCCTGCAGCGGCGCGGCGGTGTTGCGCACGTCCATGGCATTGAATTTGCCATGCTCAAAAATGACGGAGATGATCTCATCGGCAAGCAGCGTGAGCCCGACGGCGCAGGGCAGCGTGAGAAAGAGCACCAGACGCAGCCCCTTGGCCAGCGCCCCACGAAAGGCGGGGGTGATGCCATCCGTGGCCAGGCGCGAGAGCATGGGCAGCGTAACGGTGGCCACGGCCACGCCAAACAGCCCCAGCGGCAGCTGCTGCAGGCGCTGCGCATTCGCCAGCCAGGCGAGGGATTTTTCATGCCCTGCGGTGAAGGAGGCGAAGATGGAGTTGAGCATCACCGCCACCTGCGTGCCGCTGGCGGCCAGCATGGAGGGCCACATGAGATGCAACACCTCTTTCACGGCGGGGTCTTTGCAGCCAAAGTCAAAACGGAAGCGAAAGCCCACCCGACGCAGCGAAGGCAGCTGAATGCCGAGCTGCATCACACCGCCGATCAGTGTGCCGATGGCGAATCCCGTGAGCCCCTTCTCACTGACATGGCCATGGCGGAAGCCGGGATCGATGATCCACGCCAGCACCACGCCGCCGACAATGCAGCCGAGATTAAAAAAAGCCGAGGCCACGGCGGGAATGAAGAACACCTTCTTAGAGTTCAGCATGCCCATGACCAGCGCCGTGACGGACACCAGCGCGATGAAGGGGTACATGATCTGCGCCAGCCAGGTGCCGAGCACCTTGGCCTCCTCGCTCAGGCCCGGCGTCAGGATGCGGAAGAGGATGGGCGCCAGCGCCACGCCCGCGATGGCCACGAGCGTCATGAACCACATGGAAAGGGAGATCATCTTGCGCCCGAGCACCCACGCGGCCTCATCGCCCTCCGTCTTCATCTTTTTGGAGAAGGTGGTGACAAAGGCCGTCGAAAGAGCGCCTTCGGCAAAGAGATCGCGCAGCATGTTCGGCGTGCGAAAGGCGGCGGTGAAGATGCCGGTGAAGGCAGAGCCAAAGAAGCCGTTGAGCATCTGATCCCGCACCAGCCCGAGCACGCGGCTGCACAGGATGGCGATGGAGACCACCCCCGTGGAGCGGGCCGTGGCGCCTTTCTCCGTAGTGCGAGCCTCCGGCAGGCCTTCCTTCGCTGGTTCTGATGAAGATGCTTCAGTCATGGGGGTGTGATGCGTGATTCAAAGCGGTGCGTGCAGGCCAGGCGTGAATTTGGAGTGCGGTTGCGAAGCGAGGGACGAGCGCAGCCACCGCTTTCCGCAGGCCGCACGGCGCACGAACGCCCCAGTCCACCCGCCACCACGAGACGTTCGAAAGCGGCAGCTTCGTTCGCTCCTCACTGCGCGGCTGTACTCCAAAGGGCTCCCGCCACTTGCGCTGCCACTGGAACGAAGGACGTGAGGTCATCGAAGATGTTGAAGGGAGGACGGTTGCGCTACACCCGGCGGCTTGCGCGGCGGAGCTTGTCCATCATGGCGATTCCCATGCCATGTTCATGCAACGGTTCTGCAATGATTTCATCCACGCCCAGCTTGTCGAGCGCGCGGAGGACGTAGAAGAAGCGCACCGCCGCCTCCGGCAGCTTGCCGTTGCCGGGGCTCAGCATCATGACTTCCTCCCAGTCGCAGAGATTGAGGTAGCCGTCCTTCTCCTCGCCACGATAGCTCATGAGGGCGTAGCGCTTGCCCTCTTCGGGAATAAAATCCTCCGGACGCTCCAGCAGGCGCAGCGGCGTCTTGGGCGCGTAGTGGGAGGCCAGCTGGCCGGGCGCGGCGGTGGCTTCATCCACCACGGTACGGGTGGCCTGGCGCACCTTGCCGTACGCCTTCAGATCCTCCGGCGTGATCGGGCCGGGGCGCACGATGTCGATGAACATCTTCGGCGTTCCAGGCTCGATTTTGATGATGGTGGACTCCAGCCCAAACATGCACGCTCCGGCATCGACGATGAGGTGGATCCTCCCGTCCAGCTCGGCCTGCACAGCGCTGGCGGAGGTCGGGCTGATGGAGCCAAAGCGGTTCGCACTCGGCGCCGCCAGCGGCTTGCCCAAGCCGGTGATCACACGGCGGAAGATCGGGTTGGAGCTCACACGCACGGCCACCGTGGGCAGCCCGGCGGTCACGAGATCCGGCACGATCGGCTTTTTGGGCAGCAGAATCGTGAGGGGCCCCGGCCAGAAGCGCTCGACCATTTTCTTGAGCGTGGCGGAAATCTCCGGCGGCACATCGGCCACAAGGTCGATCTGGTCCTTGCTGGCGAGGTGGACGATCAGCGGGTCAAAGCTGGGGCGCTCCTTGGCCTCAAAGATCTTCGCCACAGCGGCCGCGTCCAGCGCATTCGCCGCGAGCCCATAGACCGTCTCCGTGGGCAGGGCGACGACTTCACCTTCCTTCAGCAGACGCACGGCTTCATCCACCGCCTGGTGCATGAGCGGCGGCTGGTCGGTGGGGAGGACGGCGGTGACGTAGGTGGACATGGAAGAAGTGAAAGATGAAGGCTGAAAGATAAAAGCTAAAAGGGTTCCAGAGCGGGTGATCGAGGCAGAACGATGTTCAGATTTAAGCTTTTATCTTTTAGTTTTCCGAACGCGTGAAGACTCCCCTGCCGGCAAAGCATGACTCCTTCACTTTGCCGCAGGAGCCGCCCCTCCCTCAATCATCGCCCAGGCGTTGTGATTGTGGATGGACTCGTAGTTCTCCGCCTCCACGCGGAACCAGGTGATGCGCGGATGCGCCCTGGCCTTCACCGCCACGTTGCGCACCAGATCCTCCACGAAAACGGGGTTGTCGTAGGCGGCTTCGGTCACATGCTTTTCATCCGGGCGCTTGAGGATGCTGTACAGTTCGCTGCTCGCGCTGGACTCCACCAGCTCCAGCAGGTCCTCGATCCACACAGGGTCGCTGAAGCGCACGGCCAGGGTCACGGTGCCGCGCTGATTGTGCGCGCCACGGGCGCTGATGGCCTTGGAGCAGGGGCACAGGGTGGTCACGGGCACCTCGACGGTGAGCACGAAGTCGGTGCTGTCCTTGTCGGCGTTCACTTCAAAGACCACGCCGTAGTCCAGCAGGCCCTCGGCACCGGAGACCGGGGCCTTCTTGGAGCGGAAGTAGGGGAATTTCATCTCCACGTGCGCCTTGTCCGCATGGAGCTTTTTCATCAGCTCGTGCGGCATGGCGACGATGTTGGAGACCGTCAGCTCCGTACCATGGGCGTGCAGCACCTCCACAAAGCGGCTCATGTGGGTGCCTTTGAAATGATGCGGGAGATCGACGGCCAGGGAGACGGTCGCAACCGTGTGCTGCACGGCGGCATCCCGGTCACGGATGCTCAGGGGAAACCTCAGGCTGCGCACACCCACGCGGTCGATGGGGAGGCGGCGGTCGTCGCGTTCGTTTTGCGTGTCGGAAAGGGCGGACATGGGCTGTAAATAGAACTTCCCACTGCCGCGTTATGCAACAGTGGGAAGCAGATCAAAAATTACCCTTCACAGGCAGAGCCTGCAAATCAAGGCAGAAGGTTGACGGCGCGGGAGCGCTTGATCTCACGCACGACCTTGCGGTGCAGCCAGGCGGGAAGACCGGTGATGCGGCGGGGGATGAGCTTGCCGGACTCCGTGGTGAAACGGGCGAGCAGCTCAGGATTGGTGTAGTTAATCTTCTCCACCGGGATGTCCACACGGCGGCGCGGCATCTTGCGATTCGCGCGGCGGAAGTTGGACATGCGTTCTTTGGTCTTCGGTTGCATGGCAGTCTTGGGTAAAAATTAGCGGGTTTCGCGGTGAAGGGTACGCTTCTTCATGAAGTGATTGAACTTCACCTTTTCAAGACGGCCCGGAGTGCGGACGCTCTTCTTGTTGCGCGTGGTCACGTAGCGGGAGGGCGGCATACCTGCGGCTTTCGCTTCGGTGCATTCAAGGGTGATGATTTCTCGCGGCATAAATTTGGGGCGTGGAGGCTAGATCACTCTTTGGAGAAGTCAAGCGATTCGCCAGAGTTGTTGTTCGAAGAGCTCGGCGCGGCATCATCATCATCCTTGTCGTCGTCGGCGGCATCGTCCGCATTGTCGAGTCCAAAGAGGGAGTGCACCGGGCGGCTCCAGCGGCCGCTCATCTGGCTGCGCTCGATCTTTTCCTGGTAGGCCACGGAGAAACGCGCGAAAGGCATCGCCTCCAGTCGCTCTTCCGGGATCTTGGTGCCGGTGCCTTCGCACACGCCATACGTGCCGGTCTCGATGCGCTTCAGCGCCTCGTTGATTTCATAGAGGGCATCCTGTTCCTTGCCCAGGAGGCTGAGGGCGAAGTCGCGGTCATACGCATCGCTGCCGGCATCGGCCTGATGCATGCCGAAGGCGGAGGCGTCGCCGTTTTCATTGCGGATGGTTTCGCTGGCCACGCCTTCGATGGAGTTGAGGTAGGCGTCGCGCAGCTCCACCAGGCGCTGCTTCTGCTTCTTGAGGAAAGGCGTCATCTTCACCGGGCCCTTGGCGATCTCGATGGTGATGCCTTCTTCCTCACGGTTGATGCGTGAGCGGGGCGTACCCGTGGTGGAGACAGAAGTGCGGGTTTTGGGAGTCAGCGGCGCAGGCGCGCTCTTCGGGGCGGGCTTCGCGGCCTTGACCGGAGCGGCCGCAGGGGCTGCCTTCACGGGCGCTGCCTTGGCAGCTGGTGCGGGCTTGGTCTCCTTGGCCGGAGCCTTGGCGGCTGGCTTCTTGGCGGCTGGCGCGGCCTTGGCTGCGGGCTTTTTGGCAGGGGCGGCTGCTTTCTTGGCGGGGGCTTTTTTCGGGGCGGGTTTCTTCACAGGTGTGGGGGAGGGTTTCTTCGGAGCGGGCTTTTGCGGCGCCGCTTTCTTCGAAATGGGCTTGCTCTTCGGTTTCGCGGCCTTGGCAGGGGCGGGCTTGCTCTTCGACTTCACCGCCTTCACCGGAGCTTTTTTCACAGGCTTGGCAGCGGACTTCTTAACTGCGGGTTTCTTGGATTTCGCAGGCATGACTTTGGCGGTGTTGGGTTAGTCGATGAACGTCTCCTTCCTTGCGCCCGGCAGCAGGGCGGAAAAAGAGGCGCGGATTCTGGCTGCGGTTCTCCCCACGCGCAACCAGTATTCCAGCACCGCCACAAGGTTCCCGTTTCAGCCTGTGATCTGGCCGGTTGCACCTGCCTGGCACAGGCCTACTCTTGCCCCCATGAATGCCGAGCCCCCCTCCAGTTCCGTGCTCTCCAGCCTCTGGCTGCAGATCCGCGCCGTCCTCGATCTGGTGCTGGATCTCTCCTTCCAGCGCTTTGTGACGCCGCGCCTGGTGCGCATGCTCTACGTGCTCAGCCTGCTGGCGGCGGCCTTTTACGCCTTCTCCTACATGTTCAGCGGGTTTAAAAACGGCACCTTCACCGGCCTTTTCCAGATGGCCACGGCCCCGCTGGCCTTTCTGCTCTACCTCATCGTGGCCCGTGTCACCGTGGAGCTGATCCTGGCCATCTTCCGCATCGCCGACCACCTGGCGCCGAGACCCGATGAGCCCGGAGCCAAGCCGCCGGTGAAGCCGGGGAATTTCACCGACCCGGTGCGGTAGGCGGAGGTATGACGAATGAGTAAATCCGAATGACGAGCCCTGCGGCCCTGGAGGCTGCGGCGGGAGACTTTGTGAAATTTTTCACAAATTGCGGTTGCCGCCCCCGGCTGCACCCTGATAATCGAGCCGCCGATGTACACTCCCATGCTCGCCACCTTCGATCTCATTGCGCTCGCCGTCTCGGTGGGGAAGATCGTTTTCCTCACCTTTCTGGTCATCCTCCCCCTGGTGTCCATCGCCGTTTACTTTGAGCGACGCATCTCCGCCGTCATCCAGGAC
Source organism: Prosthecobacter fluviatilis (assembly GCF_042655725.1). GTDB lineage: Bacteria > Verrucomicrobiota > Verrucomicrobiia > Verrucomicrobiales > Verrucomicrobiaceae > Prosthecobacter > Prosthecobacter fluviatilis. The sequence goes on along the minus strand of NZ_JBHSMQ010000006.1, from coordinate 12,347 downwards.
CGCGTGGGCCCCAACCGCGTGGGCGTGCCGCTGACCCTCTTTGGCTTCAAGAAAGACTGGCAGCCCTTCGGCATCGGCGGCCTCGCCCAGGCAGCCGCAGACGGCCTGAAGTTCATCCTCAAGGAGGACTTCGTCCCCTCCCATGTCCGCACTTTCTACTACTGGCTGGCGCCTTGCCTCACCGTGGTGCCCGCGCTCCTCACCTGCGTGGTCCTGCCCTTCGGCAGCGAGCTCAATCTCTCCTTCCTCGGCATCGCCGAACCGGTCAAGCTGGTGATCGCAGACCTCAGCATCGGCCCTCTCTTCACCTTCGCCATCGCCTCCCTCGGCGTTTACGGCATCGTGCTCGCCGGCTGGTCCTCCAACTCCAAGTATCCCTTCCTCGGCGGCGTGCGCGCCAGCGCGCAGATGATCTCCTATGAGATGTCACTCGGCCTGTCCATCATCCCGGTGCTGATGATCTTTGGCGAACTCAACCTCACCAAGATGTCCTCCTTCCAGGACGCCAACGGCTGGCTGCTCCTGCCCTTCTGGGGCGAAGGCCTCAGCCTCTCCCGCTGGGTGCTCCTCATCCCCATCGTCATTTCCTTCGTCATCTTCACCGTCTCCATGTTTGCCGAGACGAACCGCCTCCCCTTTGACCTCGCCGAGTGCGAAACGGAGCTCGTCGCCGGCTACCACACCGAGTACAGCTCCATGAAGTTCGCCCTCTTCTTCATGGGTGAATACGCCGCCATGATCATCGGCTCCGGCATGGCCGTCACACTCTTCCTCGGCGGCTGGAGCATCCCCTTCTGGCCCTACCTGGAGAAAATCATCCCGCTGCAGCTCCACTACACGCCTGACACCACGCCGTTCTACACCGGCCTGCTGCACATCGGCACCTTCTTCGCCAAGGTCTTCGGCTTCATCGTCTTCTTCATCATCATCCGCTGGACCCTCCCCCGCTTCCGCTTTGACCAGCTCATGGCCCTCGGCTGGAAGGTCTTCTTCGAGCTCGCGCTCGCAAACGTCTTCCTCACGGCGGTGCTGATGTATTACTTCCCGCTGAAATAAGGCGAAGCCAAGTTGCTCAGTTGCGCCGCAACTGAGGCCTCTTCTGCCCACGACAGCCCCAGCGCACGATTCAAAGCCCTGCCTCTACCCCTGCGTGACCGCCGGCCTGCCAAGGCCCGCCCACTTCTGCACGCACATGGCGATGCAGGCGCCTATAAAGCCGCCGAACACATCAGCCGTCCAGTCCCACACATCCCCGCCGCTGCGGCCCGGCGTGTAGGTTTGGTGCCACTCATCAAAGCCGCCGATGGCCCCACAGAACAGGACGGATGCGAGAATGGCCATCGCCGTGGCTCCGGCACGGCCCGCCAGACGCAGGCTCAGCACAAAGCACATGCCGCCAGCCGAGAAAAAAACCGCGTGCTCCAGCTTGTCCACACCTTCAAACTTCGCCGGCGACGGCAGATGACTCTGGGACGAAAGCCAGTACAGCGTGCCAAACCACAGCAGCACCAGAACACGCCAGAGCCACGGCGACGAAAAGAAGCGGGGGAGTTGCATCGTCAGCCGCGTTATCACCCCCCTTGCCAAACAGCAAGCACGATCCGGCCCTTCCCGCAAAGCGATAGACAAACCTGAGCCTGCACGTTAAACCTCGCCCGACTGATTCTCACCACCAACCCATCATGAAACTGCACCTCGCCCTTGCCGCCTTGTTCGCCGCCCTCTCCTTCGCCAGCGCAGAGGAAAAAGAAATCTTCAATGGCAAGGACCTCACCGGCTGGGAAGGCAACAAGGACCTCTGGAGCGTGCAGGACGGCGCCATCACCGGCAGGACGCCCGCGGCCCCTGCCGACCCTGAGAAACCCGACGCCCCGGTCAAGAGCATCCTCAAGCACAACACCTTCCTCATCTGGAAAGGCGGCACCGTGGGCGACTTCGAGCTCACGTTTCAGTACCGCATCGAAAAGGGAAACTCCGGTGTGCAGTACCGCAGCAAGGAACTCCCTGCCGGCGAAAACGGCCCCATCATCAGCGGCTATCAGGCCGACTTCGAGGCCGGCAAGACCTACAGCGGCATCCTCTATGAGGAGCGCGGTCGCGGCATCCTCGCCAAGCGCGGTGAAAAAACCGTGATCAAGCCCGCCGCAGACGGCGGCAAGAAAGCCGTGGTGGAAGTCACCGGCAGCGTGGGCGAAAGCGACGCCATCCAGGCCAGCATCAAATCCGAAGACTGGAACGAGTATCGCATCGTCGCCAAGGGCAACCACGTGCAGCATTTCATCAACGGCATGCAGACCATCGACGTCACCGACGAAGACGCAGCCAACGCCCCCAAGGAAGGCCTGCTGGCCCTGCAGATCCACGCCGGCCCGCCGATGGTGGTGCAGTTCAAAAACTTCAAGCTCGTCGAAACGAAGTAGCCGTGCTTAGTTGCCCGCCGTCATGACCCGACTGCTCCTCTCCACGTTTTTCCTCCTCATCACCTGCGGCTTCGCCACCAAGGCCGCCGCAGAAACCGAATACCTCGTCGTCAGCGGCGGGCCTGCGGTGCGTGAGTTTGAAGACCTGCGCAAACCCGGGGAGCAGCATGACCGCTGGTGGGGAAACTTCATCCGCACCGCCCGTGTGCGCATGCAGGAGATCCACCAGACCGCCCCTGCGGGCACACGCATCACCTGGCTGGTGTATCGGGACGCCTACGTCCGCCGCGCCGCCTCCGAGCACCAGCCTCTGATGCAGAACGTGGAGTCCGTGACCAAGGCCTACCCCTACATCAATCTCGTCTGGTTCCGCAGCACGGACGAACTCATCCGCTACATCAATCACGGAGGCGCGGCAGGCCGCAGCGGCCTGAAGATCTCCGGCTTCGAGTACTTCGGCCACTCCAACAAGTACAGCTTCATGTTTGACTACAGCTCGGACGTCTACGCCACCTCCACCGCCTGGCTGCATGAGAACGACCTGCGCAAGATCAGCCGCTGGGCCTTCAGCGGCAAGGCCTACTGCCAGAGCTGGGGCTGCCACACCGCCGAAAGCTTCAGCAAAGCTTGGAAACGCGCCACCGGCACCAAAATGGTGGGCGCCCAGGGCAAGACCGACTACTCCGACATGCACCTGCGCAACTGGCACGTGGGCCTCTCCAGCGGCGCACGCTGGGTGCGCTAGGACAAGCCTTAGACTTGGTAGCTGGGCCACAATTCCTCCCTGGCGTTCTCCTCTGGGACAAACGCTCACCGGAACCCCTTTGTTGATCCACCAGTGGGGCGCTTCGTTAGGCAGGCCGGGCACAAGTGCAGAAGCCCCCTCCCGTCCCTTCTTGCGGATGACATGGGCAGTCATGATTCTCCCCGTTCGCTGGCAGTCCCGACCTGCACGATGAACGTCTCCCCCACTCGGCGGCACCTGATGCCATAATACCACGAGCTGTTGAAAACAGGTCAACGCTGATCCGTGGCGGCTGGACAAACAACCGCCACGCACGCACAGAGCGGCTTACTTGCCGCTCCACACAAACGTCACCGGCTTGTCGATGTCCGGATGCACGCTGTGGTGCACAGGGCAGCCGAGGGCGGTGGCTTCCAGAAGCTTGCGGTCCGGATGATCTTCCGGCAGCGGGATCTCGATGGTGATGGGCAGGCGCACGATGCGGCGCGGGCTGTCCTCGCTCATGTGCTTCTCCACGCTCACCTTCATGCCCGCGATGTCATAGCCCTTTTGCTGGGCCTTGATGCCGATGACGGTGGCCATGCAGGAGGCCAGCGCCGTGGCCACCAGATCGGTGGGGCTGAAGGACTCCCCCTTCCCGTGGTTGTCCACAGGGGCGTCGGTGATGAACTGGTTCTGGGATGGGCCATGCGTGGCCCGGCAGCGCAGGCCGCCTTCGTAATCGACACTGATGGAGACGGCCATGGCTGTAAGGAAAAGCTGAGGCTTACTGCACGGTGATGACGCCGTTCATCAGCATGAAGTGGCCGGGGAAAGTGCAGAAGAAGGGGTACTCACCGGCGGCTGGCACGGTGAACTCGATGCTCTCGCTCTGGCCGGGCTGCACCAGCTTGGTGTGGGCGAGGATGTCCGGGGAGTCGGGGATGAAGCCCTTGTCCGGGATGGTCATGCCGGCGGTGGCGATCGCGGACATCTTGTCCTTGGTGCCCGCCTTGCCGATCACCACATTGTGCGGCAGCGGCAGCGGGTGCGTGTTGTTGAAGGTCAGCTTGATCTTCTGACCCGCCTTCGCGCTGATGGTTTTGGTGTCAAAAGCCATGCCGCTGGGGCCTTCTGGCTTCAGGGTCACCTCCAGCACAGCCAGGCCGGCGGCAGGGGCTGCGGCTGGCGCGGCAGCAGCCGCAGGTGCGGCGGCGGCAGGCGCAGCAGCCGGTGCAGCAGCCGGTGCAGCAGCGGCGGCTGGCGCAGCCTCGGCTTTCGGCTTCGGACGCAGGGAGCCCAGGCCATCGAATACAAAAGCCAGCACCCAGAGCAGCACACCACCACCGATGGCAGATCCGATGATCACGTTGAGAACAGACCAGATGGAGGAGGATTTTTCCGAGGAATGGGAGTGCGCAGACATGGGCTTGGGGTGGGGATTGAGCGCTCATCAGAGCACAGCAGCGCCTGAAAGCAACCACCGTCTGATTGCGGGAAAATTCAGCCCGCTGCCAGCTCTGGCGGCACGGGGAAAAGGAGGCCCGCCGGGGGGCGCAAAAGCCCCGTTATTTCACCTGCGCCGGCTGCTGCCTGGGCGTTTCCCCGGTCACCTTCGCCATTGCCAGCCCGACCTGGGGGGAGATCAGGTCCAGCAGGTCGTTGTGGTGACCGCCCGGCACAGCTTGAAAGGTCACCATTTTCGGGTGGGCCGCCGCCAGCTCGGCCCCCATTCGCACCGGGATCACCTCATCCTCAGCCCCGTGGAATATCACAAATCTCGCCCCTGCGCGTGCGGCCATCTCTTCCAGTGTCTGGCGGTTGTTGAACCGGTGCATGTTCAGGTGGCACAGCGGCCAGCCCAGCACGATCCGGCCCATGTCCGTCATCGTGGTGAAGGGAGAGAGCAGCACACCGCGCCGGATGTCGAGATCCGCCGCCGCCATCAGGGCCGCCGCAGCGCCCAGGGAATGTCCCAGCACAGCCAGCCGCGGCTGCAGCTCAGACATGGAGGTGTGCAGGTGCACGGCCAGCGCCTCCACCGCAGCCTTGCCGCTCTCGCGGATCCGCGCCGGAGTCGGGTGGCCCTCGCACTCACCGTAGCTCGGGTAGTCCACCAGCAGGTAGGCATAGCTCGCGTCCCATTGGTCGGCCTCATACAGCCAGTCCAGCGCCAGGGCCCCGTTCCCTCCAAAGCACAGCCAGACCGTCCGCGGCAGCCCTCTCTCCGGCGCACGCGGGGGTATGTAAAACGCCGTCTGCCCCCCCTGGGAGGTCTCAAACCTCACACGCTGCCCGTGCGCGCTCTCCAGCATGGCCTCATGCTCCACCTGGTAGGCATTCGGGTGGTAGATCAGGCCGGACTGGCAGCTGAGCAGAAAAATCACAGGCACAAGGAGGAAAAGGACGGTCAGACGCACAAGGCGTTTCCAGAGCGGCATGGCATTCAGTCGGGGGAGTAGGTCTTGGACTTCAGCTTGCCCTCTTTGAAAGCCAAAATGATGCCTTCGCAATTGGGTTCTGCTGCATTTTCCGGATCCATGAAAAAAGTCAGGCTCCTGTCATCCTCGATCATGAGCAGGGGCCTCTTCCGTCCTCCCTCCGCAGGGTACTTCCGCGCCTGCCAGTCCATGATTTCTGCACGGGTCATCCCGAGCTCAATACCTTCGTAAAACTCCTTGTAGGTCCGCAGCCTCTCATCCGTCCACTCCGGATGCAGCGCCAGCAGCAGCAGTCCCGCAGGCGCCAGCGTCACGACGGAGATCAGCACCAGCAGCAGTTTCAGTCCGGCACGCCGCACCTTGCACGCCGTGATCAGCATGATCACCGTCGCCACACAGCCCAGCGCAGCCAGAACAAACAGAGGATGAGGGGAGGAACTCATGCCCGCACATGCTGAAGGGTGCCGCTGGGAAAGGCGATCAAAATCTCCACACTGCCCCGGAGCCTGGCGGCAAAAAGCCTGCCGTCGGCGCAGCACTCAGGCCCCCACCACAAAGAGGGAGGTCACCAGCCTGCGCGTGCTCACCTTTTCTGGCTTCGCGCCCCCCGCCTCCAGGCGGAAGACCCCCGAGCCATTCGAAAAAAAGATCGTCCCACCCGCGCCCACCGCATAGGCCATCACACCTTCGCAGACCACCTTCGCGTCCTCCCCGGGCACATGGCGCATCAGCTGCCAGTTGCGTGGCACCAGGTTGCTCAGCTCTTCCTGCGCCGCCTTGCGCATCGCCTTCTCCATGCTGACCCACCGCCCGTGCAGAAACACCGCCTTCGGGTCTGCCGCCTGCGGCTGCGGAGGCTTGCCCGCCGTTTGCAAAGGCTTGCCCGTAAACAGCATCGAAAACACATTCAAAAAGCCAAACACAGCCCGCACCAGCCGGAAAGGAAACAGCACGATGTCCTTCAGGATGCCCCAAAACGAAGGCGTATGGAAAGGCTCATACGGCCTGCGCAGGTAGTACAGCACCCCCTCCGGCGAAAAGGCGGGGCAGAGAAAGTCAAACCGCTCATCCTCAGCCACCGTCTCCATCGCGCGGGTGTCCAGATTCAGCCGGTGCAGAGCCGCAGGCCCCAGCCCCGCCCACTCACTCGTCCGCGCATGACGGCCGATCCCGCACGTCTGATACACCAGCGCCCGCTGCTCCCCAGGCTCCCACACTGGAAAAGTGTCCAGCGAATCCCCCTCCGTCAGCTCCACCAGACCTCCGCCCGCTTCCGGCCTGAAAAGACAGACGCGGCTCACCCCATGGTCCTGCGCCGCCGCCAGCAGCCATTCAGGCCCGTCCTCGCTCCGCCGTGTCGAGATCGACGTAAACCGGTGCTTCGGGCCATGCAGCAGGCGGCGCTCATACTTCTCTTCAGGCTGGTATTCGAACAGCGCACGCACACCGTCCGCATCGATCGCGTAGCAGACCGCCTCCCCCTGGCTCCCAGCGCACGAAAACTCACTGTGAAAAGTGTCCTCCACGCTCACCCCCTCCGCAGACGGCAGCCCCCCGCGCAGAAAGCTGGCACCACTGCCGCCGCCCCGGAAGCTCTGCCGGTCCTGCACGCTCTGCAGCCGCTTTTTCAGCTGGCTGGCAAATTCAGACACGATCTCCACCTCACCGCCATCCCTCGGTTTCAGATAAAGTCTGCCATTGGAGATGTAGCCGATTTGTCCGCTCATAAAATAAAGGCTCGAATTTCCCGCCCTCAGAAAAAATCTGCAAGCAAACATCCAGAAAAGTACACCCCCCAACCTTTTTGCACCCACCGTTTCACAAGGCTTGCCCGCAGGGCCGTTCTCTGAAACATTGCCCCTGTGAACCCTGACCCGGCCCAACCTGCACCCACCCCCTCGGACGACACGGATGCGAAGTTCATGCCGCCCGAAGAAACACCCACCGGCATGGTCACCATGGGGCCCGAGGATGTCACCATCGCCATCCCCAATCTCAAGCCAGGCAGGCCGCCCTCACCCGCGCAGAGCACTCCCCCGCCCCCCCAGGAGATCCTCACCGGCATGGTCACCCTGGGCCCGGAAGATCAGACCATCGCCATCCCCAATCCCAGCCGCACCCTCCCGGCGGCCACCATGGGGTCCGCCCCCCAGCCTCCGCCCTCCCTCGCCACCGGCAGCATCACCCTCGGCCCGGAGGATCAGACCATCGCCATCCCCACCGGAAAGCCCCGGACACTCCCAGGCGCAGCCACCCTCCCCGGTGCCGCCACCCTGCCCAGCCACGGCGGCCTCCCCGCCGCCACCGCAGCCTCCATGGCCTCCATGGGCAGCACCTCCAAGCCGAGGTCGCACATGGAGTCCCTCACCGGCAATGACGGCTGGATCGGCGACCGCTACCGCCTCCTCGACAAGCTCGGCGAAGGCGGCTTCGGCGTCGTTTACCGCGCCGAGCAGGTCAAGCCCATCCACCGCATCGTCGCCATCAAGATCGTCAAGGCAGGCGTCACCTCCTCAGACATCCTCGGCCGCTTCGCCATCGAGCAGCGCACCCTCGCCATCATGGAGCACCCCAACATCGCCCGCATCCTCGATGCCGGCGAGACGGACATCGGCGCCCCCTACTTCGTCATGGAGATGGTCAAAGGCCGCTCCATCACCAGCTACTGCAAGCAAAACGACCTCGACCTCCGCCAGCGCCTCGCACTCTTCATCCCCGTCTGCCGCGCCGTCAATCACGCCCACCAGAAGGGCATCATCCACCGCGACATCAAGCCGGGCAACATCATGGTCATGGACGAAGCCGGCAAGGCCGTCCCCAAGGTCATCGACTTCGGCATCGCCAAGGTCCTCGAAGGCGAAGGCTCCGGCCACACCATCGCCACCGGCGTCGACCAGCTCGTCGGCACCCCCGGCTACATCAGCCCCGAGCAGATCGAAAACGGCAGCTCCCACGTCGACACCCGCTCAGACGTCTACGCCCTCGGCGGCGTCTTCTTTGAGCTCATCTGCGGCAAGCCCCTCATCACCCCGGCGGACATCGCCTCCAAGCCCGTCCACATCCTCCTCCGCGACCTCGCGGAGAAAGATCCCCCCAAGCCCTCCTCCATCGAGCCCACCGTCCAGGGAGACCTCGACTGGATCGCCCTCAAGGCCCTCGAGCGCGACCCCAACCGCCGCTACGGCAGCGCAGACGATCTCGCCGACGACATCACCCGCTACCTCAGCTTCCAGCCCATCACCGCCCGCCCCCCCAGCAGAAGCTACCTCATCACCAAGTTCGTCCGCCGTCATCGCGTCGGCGTCGCCGCCGCCATCGCCATCGCCCTCGCCGTCCTCATCGGCGGCATCACCAGCACCGCCCTCTACTTCAAGGCCGAGCGCAACCGCGCCGAAGCCGAGCTCGGCCGCGAAAACCTCAAAAAATCCTTCAGCCGCTCCGACGAGCAGATGGCACGCCAGTTCACCGAGCGCGGCCAGTACAACGACGCCGTCGCCTACCTCACACGCTCCCTCCGCACAGACCCCTCCAACGAGCTCGCCTCCGTCAATCTCCTCTCCCTCCTCGCCAACGTCCACCTCATCCGCCCGGACACCGCCCCGCTCACCCTGCCCGAAGGTGCCGCAGAAGCCTCCAAAGTCGCCATCAGCCGCGAGACCGGCAAAGTCCTGGCCGCCTCCTTCATCCGACCCGCCGTCCAGCCCTCCGCCCCTCCGCCCCCCCGCCGCCAGGTCATTTCCGTCTGGAACACCAAAACCGGCGAGCGCACCGACCACCCCGTCCCCCCCGGCGTCGAAATCACCTGCCTCGACGTCACCCCCGACGGCCAGCACGCCGTCATCGCCCGCGACGACGGCAACGTCGAGCTCTGGACCCTCCAGGACGGCAGGCGCCGCAATCTCCAGCCGCGCATGCCCAGCATCGTCACCTGCATCACCTTCTCCGGCAACGGCACCAAACTCCTCGCAGGCAGCGAAGTGGACGCCAGCGACATGGGCTCCATCCACCTCTGGGACCTCCGCCAGCCCCAGCAGCCCGCCGTCGTCATGAAGCAGAAAGGCGCCGTCGGCGAGATCGCCGTGGACAACGACGGCGTCTTCGCCACCTCCATCTTCAGCGGCAGCCTCATCGACCCCACCGGCCCCGACGGCGCCGCCACCACCTGGGACCTCCGCCTCGGCCAGCCCGTCGGCGACCCCGTCGAGGTGGACAAAGGCCTCCTCCACGTCGCCATCGAGCCCGCCAAAGAGCTCATCGCCCTCGGCATGAACAACGGCGAAGTCTTCGTCGGCAGCTTCCGCAACGGCGGCGAAGTCGTCAAGCCCTTCACCCACCCCTCCTCCATCACCTCCCTCGCCTTCAGCGCAGACGGCCAGAGCATCGTCGTCGGCGACGGCGGCGGCTACGTCCACATCTGGAACCTCAACGACGGCCACCTCCGCTTCCCCACCCGCAAGCACGACGGCGAAATCATCAAAGCCACCCCCGCCGCAGACACCAGCCTCATCACCACCCTCTCCAGGCACGGCGACGTCAGCGTCTTCGACATCCAGACCGGAGCCCTCCTCTCCTCCCACATCGAATACTCCGTCAAAGACGCCCGCATCACCCGCGACGGCTCCTACCTCGTTCTCGCCCCCCGCGGCGTCCCCTCCATCCAGGTCTGGGACATTCACGAGCGCATGTCCCGCCGCAAATTCGTCGACGTCCTCGACAAAAACCTCATCACCCGCATCAAAGGCCCGGACAACTCCCCCGAGCAGCTCCGCTTCTCCGAAGCCGGCGGCGCCAACCGCCAGAAATCCCTCTACGCCGCCGCCGACCCCGACGGCACCGTCTTCATCTACGACGCCAAAACCCTCAAACCCCTCGGCAAGCCCTTCCACCATCCCCCCGCCGTCGGCGCCGTCACCCTCACCCAGGACGGAAAACTCCTCATCACCTCCGGGCGCGACCGCGCCGTCCGCGTCTGGGACATCGCCACCCGCCAGAACATCGTCACCATGCCACATCACTCCTATGTGCCGGTCCTCGCCCTCAGCCCCGACGACCAGCGCCTCGTCACCGTCACCGACGAAGGCGAACTCCGCGTCTGGGAGCTCCGCAGCGGCAACTGCCTCACCCCCGGCATCCGCGACACCCCCCGCACCACCGACGAAGAAGAAGGCATCGTCGTCGCCCGCGTCTCCGACGACGGCACCCAGGTCCTCTTCCGCGTCTCCGGCCACGGCTTCTTCAGCGCCGCCATGCCCCCCCAGGGCACCACCCTCCCCGAGTGGTTCCTCAGGCTCGCCGAAGGCCTCGCCCGCCTCCGCCTCAATCCCTCAGGCAACATCGAAGAAGTCTCCCTCGAAGACTTCCAGGCCGCCGTCGCCGCCATTCCCCAGACCCCCGCCAAAGGCGAAGAAACCGCCCACACCTGGGCCCGCTGGCTCCTCGCCACCGCCGCCACCCGCCCCATCTCCCCCCTCGAGCGCCAGTCCTTCTCAGACTACCTCACCTCCCTCAAGCAGCAGGGCTCCCCCGCCGCCGCCCGCGAGCTCCTCCGCTACCGCCCCCGCGACAAAGACGCCGCCGATCGCGCCAAGCTCCTCGTCCCCGCCCTGCCAAAGTAGCTCAGTTGCGCCGCAACTGATCCGGGAACCAATCATTCGCTCATCACATTCCCACTCACCCAGCGCGAAGTCGTCCGCACTCTCCGAGTGCGGCTCCCAGCAGTCTCAAGCAGCAGGGCTCCCCCGCCCGCCAAAGTAGCTCAGTTGCGCCGCAACTGATCCGGGAACCAATCATTCGCTCATCACGTTCCCACTCACCCAGCGCGAAGTCGTCCACACTCTCCGAGTGCGGCTCCCAGCAGTCTCAAGCAGCAGGGCTCCTCCGCCCGCCAAAGTAGCTCAGTTGCGCCGCAACTGATACGGGAACCAATCATTCGCTCATCACATTCCCACTCACCCAGCGCGAAGTCGTCCGCACTCTCCGAGTGCGGCTCCCAGCAGTCTCAAGCAGCAGGGCTCCTCCGCCCGCCAAAGTAGCTCAGTTGCGCCGCAACTGATACGGGAACCAATCATTCGCTCATCACGTTCCCACTCACCCAGCGCGAAGTCGTCCGCACTCTCCGAGTGCGGCTCCCAGCAGTCTCAAGCAGCAGGGCTCCTCCGCCCGCCAAAGTAGCTCAGTTGCGCCGCAACTGATCCGGGAACCAATCACTCGCTCGTCACGTTCCCACTCACCCAGCGCGAAGTCGTCCACACTCTCCGAGTGCGGCTCCCAGCAGTCAGCAGACTGCCCGTACGACGGGTGTGGCGACAGCCCGCCCGTCCCCGAGCGTGTCCAAAAACACTCAAAGTTAGGCCTCCCCCATTTGGACTGCGGCCGCGCAGCGAGGCACGAGCGCAGCCACCGCTTTCCGCAGGCCGCATCCGCTTACGCCCTCCACGCACCCCTCGAACGCTACCCTCGAACGCACCACCTCGCCAGCCAGCTCTCGAAGGCCAACGGCCTTCCGTATTTCAGCCCAAGGATGCCGAGCTTTAGCAAGCGCTCCCCTGCGCAAGCACGCTCCCCCAAGTACGATGGACACTCCTTGTATGATGGGGTTGTTCTGCAATCGTGATTGCGGCTAAGCTGGCCGCAGGCTGGATGCTGCGGCAGGCTGGCCCTTTACACCAACCTGCCGCAGAGCGTTCCGGGGAGCCTGCGGGCACTCAAGGCCCTTGGAGGCCGTCGGACAGCAAAGCACCCGGGACGCCAGAACAGACGGTA
>NZ_JBHSMQ010000005.1:0-497124 GCF_042655725.1 Prosthecobacter fluviatilis | reverse complement strand
CTACGTCAACGCGGCAAACCTGCGAAGGTCGCCATCACAGCTCTCATGCGCAAAATCCTCTGCGTGCTCAACAAACTCCTCACCCAACCCAACTTCACACTTGCGTCGTAACACAGTTGCTGTCCGCCTCCTCCGGCCATCGCTATCACCTCGTGCTTCCAAGCCTCGAAACAGCGGACAAGAGTGTCCGCGCTCCTCTCGCACGCTTTCCCTACAGCGCCCGAATCATCTTCCCCTCCTTCGTGCGGCACGGCACGTGGAGGTGATCCAGCCAGACGGGGATGAAGTGGTTGATGAGGAACTTCCGCGCCTCGGCGAGGTCGTCGAAGGTGGTGCCCGCCCAGGGGTAGCCGCGTTCCTGATGGTAGAACTCCCACTCGCCACGCCGTTTGGAAATGAAGTAGCTGCCATCGCGGCTGCCCGCTTCGGTGCTCACCGGCGGCAGGTTTTCGGGCTGCAGGCCCTGGGCCGCGAGGCTGTCCTCGATGTCCTTGCGCGTCAGCGTGAAGACCCGGTTCACCGCGTCCTGGCAGCGCTCGGTGTTGCCCTCCACATTTGTGTCCCGCCACTCCGGCGGCAGACCCAGATGCGCCAGCGCCCACGTCGCCACATCCTCGTGGGATTGCAGCACCTTCATCTGCGCGGCGATGGTGAGAGGTTCGGCGGCCTTCATGCATCAAGGTTCCCGGAAACCGTCAGGAATCAAGCCCGTGGGATCGGGACGATCCCACTCCGCCGGAGGGTGCTGCGCGGAGCGTCTGGAGGAGAGGGATCATCTTGATCCCTCAACGCACCGCCGCGAGCAACGTTCTTCAAACCACCAAGCCGCAGGTGCTGCTGCTCCAGCGCGGAGCTTTGGGTGAAAGCGGAGCGTGGAGGGATCGGGACGATCCCACTCCGCCGGAGGGTGCTGCGCGGAGCGTCTGGAGGAGAGGGATCATCTTGATCCCTCAACGCACCGCCGCGAGCAACGTTCTGCTCCTGGCAACCTGGCCGGCGCAGGGATTCGCATTCTACGCATACCGTCCCGGTCGGTTCGCGCTGTCACTGCGCGCCGACGGCGCTGGTGCTGGCGCTGGACGGTGAATCACCTTCTGCGAAGGCAGCCAGCCTTGATCGAGCCACTTGCGCAGCCCGGCGCGCCAGTCCCGGATCGAGGTTTGGCCGTTCATCCATCCGTTCGCCTCCCAGTGGTTGAACATCGCGGCGCCATCGCTGGCCGGCAGTCCGATCTGCACCGCGTAGGCCTCCAGCTCCGCCTGGGTGCCACGGCCGGCATGGGGCTCTGCGCCGCAGGGAAACTCCAGGCCTTTGAGGCTGATGCTGCGGTCCGCTTTGTTCAGCCAGTTCAGCAGCCGCGCACGGCTGAGCCGCTTTTGTTTCAGCTCGCACCAGGCCGCGCATTTTCCCAGCTCCGCCGGGATGTCGAGGGCCTGATACGCCGGGTTCGCAGCGAGGTGCGCGAGCCATGCCGCGTCGTCCACCGGCAGTCCACGGCGTTTGGACTGGGGTGCCGCAGGCAGGCGTGGCGCTGCCAGGGGCTGCGCTGTGTGGCCTTGGCCCGTCCCGGCCTCGCGTACGTACGCGGGCGCGCGCCCATGTGCAGGTGTGGGGGCGTGTGGGTGGGCGGGGGAAAGGGGAGTCTGAGGGGAAAGGGGGAGGGAGGGAGAGAGGGGGAGGGAGGGAGAGAGGGGGAGAGGGGGAGAGGTGTTGTTTTTTCAGACGAGTCAGACGCATCCGGACACTCCAAGACGGGTTCAGACGGTGTTAAGACGTTTTCAGACGCCCGCAGACGCTGTGCTTCATAGTAGCGGCGGTTCCTTTCGGCACGCCTGCCGGCCTTGGAAGGCTCCGCATCCACGATGAGGCCACCCTCGGGGGTGAGTTCAAAGCGCCGGCCCGAGGCGAGCAGCGCGGCAATCATTTCTGTCGGGATCACCATGGTTATCTTGTGGTAGGAAGTGGTATTCAAAAGCGGAGTTCAGCCCCCGTGGACATGGACCTTTTCCAGGTGCCTTTCCAGAAGCTCCGGATAGCCGTTCGTGGCGCTGGGGTGCAGGCGCTCATGGCAGGGGCGGCAGATCGCCACCAGCTCAAAGAGGAGCTCATCACCCACATGGGCATAGGTCTTGTGGTGGACTTCCCTGGCCGGGGCCTCCAGGCACCCTTCGCAAATGCCGCCGGCTCTCTTGAGAACGCGCTGGCGCACGGACTGCCAGTCCGCCGATGCCAGATAGCGACGATAGACCGCCCGCCACTCCGCCTTCCGCCTGGCGATGGCAGCTTCCCGGCACTGCCCGTAGGCATCAACGCCCTCGCGGAGGCGCCTCTGGTACAGCTCCTCATTCCACTGCGGGCACCTTTCGCGGTTGGGGACGCTGGAGTGTGGGAGTGAATGGCTGAGCTTCTGGCCGCAGTCAGCACACTGGATGCGATAGAAAGGCTTGCCGTCCGACTGCAGCGCCACACGAGGCTCCCGCCGCAGATGGTCGCAATGCCGCAGCCTGGCCGCCTCCGCACTGATCTCACGGCTGTCGATGTCCAGCGAGGGAAAGTGCCACTCGCGGCGCAAACGACGTTGCCGGGGCATCGCACCCAGGAGAGCGTTTGGGGTTGTTTCCATAAGGATCTGGCGGCAGGGTTGAAACCGGTTTTGGATGCACAGGATGAACGGCATTTTTGTCTTCCAAACGCCGCCTGGAGGCAGGCAACGAGGCGCTCGGTCGGGTGATTATCACCTTGGACATAGCATGGTATGAATCGGTATTTTATCAAGAGATTTCGGCCTGTTTCACGCTCTGGCCGAGGCCTGTGTGCAAAGCTTTGCAACTGGAAGAAAAATCAGCGCAGGCGCGGGCCTTCAACGGTTACGACCTGTCATTGCCGGAGGAGTGTCGTGCGGCAGCCCTTGACGCCAGAGACTGGAGGTCTATGGCGACAAGCCGGGCAGTAGCACGGGCAATCCTGCCCGTGTAGAGCGCGCCGCTTACGGGCAGGATTGCCCGTGCTACTTTCGCTTCGGCAGCCTTCATGCACCCAGGATTCCCGGAAAAACGAGGTGCGGCAGCGGCATTAGTCTCTGTGGCGATCAGGCGGATAGGACGGTACCGGCAGACTGGAGGGGATAAGTGAGGGGTTGCGTCAGGCAGACTCAAACGATAAACTCCCGTCATGTCACAGTCGATCCACCTTGATCTCGAACTGCCGGGCGATCTGGCGCGGTTCAAGCTGCCTGCCGGGGTCAGTGAACGGCTGACCGCCCTGCTGGACAAGCAGGATGCGGGACAGACTCTCACCGATCAGGAAAGGGCTGAAGCCGAAGGACTGGTGGATCTGGCAGATACGCTGACTTATCTGGGACTCAAGGCCAGGGCTGCAGCATGAGCATCCCCAGCTTCTTGCGCATGCAGGTGGTCGAACGCGCGGCAAACCGCTGCGAGTACTGCGGGCTTTCTCAGGAAGGTCAGGAGGCCGTGTTTCATGTGGACCACATCCAACCGGTGAGTTTGGAAGGACCGACTGAGCTTGAAAACCTGGCCCTGGCCTGTGTGTCTTGCTCGCTGCGCAAATCAGCGCGGGTGACTGCGGCGGATCCAGACACCGGCGGCATGGTTCCACTGTTTCATCCCCGGCGTGACCTATGGAATCTGCATTTTCGTTGGAATGCGGCTGAGCTGATCGGCATCACTCCCTCGGGGCGCGCCACGGTGTCAGCAATGGCCATGAACCGCCCCATCGCCGTGAGCATCCGGCATGAAGAATCGTTGCGTGGCCGCCACCCGCCTCCAGGGCATCTGTGAGCTGGAGTGACGGAACCTCGTTGAGGTTCCTGATCCGGCGGGGATCGTGGGTGGCGCGGTTCCCAGGAGAGCACTCGCTATCGCTTCCTCCTTCGCTCTTCGAGCTTCGGAAGACAGGAACGCACTCCTAGGCTGCATGACGAAAGCCCGTTGGGCTTTGGAACAAGAGCGCTTGGGCTGAGAATGAGCCTAAATTTTTTGAGCCGTCTTTTTCACCTTTTGATTCCGCTTCGCCTCAAAACCTACGTCTGCTGAAAGCTGATTGAGGTGTCTGTTGTCATTGGCACGACAGAACGGTTCAACGGAGACGATCGCCTCCTTCGCAATCCTGATGGCGAAATCTAAAGACGGCGCACCTCTGCTGCTGGTCACATCAGGATAGTCGAAATCTTTCCCGTGATATCTTTCGCTCAGTTCCTGAAAATCGGACTTATCCTTTGGAGACAATGAGAGCCGATTCATGCCAGATGTGATGGCTGCCTCATACAGCTGAATCAAATCATGGCCGTTCGCTCCTCCCTTTTTGCGGAACTGTTTTTCTGTGTCTCCAGCTGCTCTGAGATAAGCTTTCAATGCAAGTTCAATTGCCCGACATGCAGTCGCATATATTGCAGGTCGTAAATAGCTTTTATGATCTGGAATGAATTTTAATAGTTCTCCATTGCCTTCGCTGGCTGCTCGGCAGAGCCTGGCACAGTCATAAAAGCTACCGGCCGTTAACAACAAGCAAACCGGCGTTTGCTTGTCGAAAACTGGACCTGATGTGTGCATGGCTATCGAACGCGCCCCCTACTGGCACGCCTCACACGTCCCGCCATTCCTCATCGCCTCAATCGAGCAGGCCATGACTTCTTCGGCGGTGTATTGCTTGGCGGCGGCTGCGGTGGCGGCGACGGCAGCTTGGTGGCTGGCGACGATGCCGCGCTTCTCCTTCTCGACTTCGCTGGTGGCTTTTTCGATGTTGGAGGCGCTGCGGGTGCGCAGGTAGTAGGTGGTCTTGAGCCCCTTGCGCCAGGCGGCGCGGTACATGTGGGAGAGGGTCTGCATGGCGCTCTCGCCGCAGAAGAGGTTCACGCTCTGGGACTGATCGATCCACTTCTGACGACGCGCGGCGGCGTCGAGCAGCCAGGCCCAGTCGATGCCGAAGGCGGTGGCGTACTTGCGCTTCAGATCGACGGGGATTTCCTCGATGCTTTCGAGCTCGCCGTCGGTGTACTTGATCTTGGCCTGGATCTCGGGGTTCCAGAGGCCGCGCTTCTTGAGGTCCTTCACCAGGTAGGGGTTCAGCACCATGAAGTCGCCGGAGAGGTTGCTCTTGGTGTAGAAGTTGGTGAAGAGGGGCTCGATGCAGGGGCTGGAGCCCATGATGTTCGAGATGGTGGCGGTGGGGGCGATGGCGAGCACGTTGCTGTTGCGCATGCCGTTCTTGGCGATCTTGGCACGCAGGCCGGACCAGTCCATCTTGCCGCCACGGGGGACGTCGATGTCGAGGCCGCGCTCTTTGGCGAGGAGATCGACGGTGTCCTGCGGCAGGAGGCCGCGGTCCCACTTGCTGCCTTTGTAGGTGGAGTAGGTGCCTTTCTCGCCGGCGAGGTCGCTGCTGGCCTCATAGGCGTAGTAGGCCACGGCTTCCATGAACTCGTCGTTGAACTCCACGGCTTCCTTGGAGGCGAAGGGCAGGCCTTTGCGGTAGAGCGCGTAGCCGAGGCCCATGACGCCGAGACCGATGGGGCGATGGCGGCTGTTGGCGGTCTTGGCGGACTCGGTGGGGTAGTAGTTGATGTCGATGACGTTGTCGAGCATGCGCACGGCCACGCGGATGGTCTCGCGCAGCTTGGCGTGGTCGATGTTGCCGTTGTCGTCGAGGTGGTTGTCGATCAGCACGGAGCCCAGGTTGCACACGGCGGTTTCCTCAAAGCTCGTGTTGAGCGTGATCTCGGTGCAGAGATTGGAGCTGTGGATGACGCCCACGTGGTCCTGCGGGCTGCGCACGTTGCAGGGGTCCTTGAAGGTGATCCAGGGGTGGCCGGTTTCAAAGATGGACTTGAGCATCTTCTTCCAGAGGTCCAGCGCCTCCATGCTGCGGCCAAAGATCTTGCCCTTGGCGGCCATCTCCTCGTATTCGAGGTAGCGTTTTTCAAAGGCGCTGCCGTAGAGCTCGTGCAGGTCCGGCGTTTCGTTGGCGCGGAAGAGCGTCCACTTCTGGCGGTTCTCCATGCGCTTCATGAAGAGGTCAGGCACCCAGTTGGCGGTGTTCAGGTCGTGCGTGCGGCGGCGTTCGTCGCCGGTGTTCACACGGAGCTGGAGGAAGTCCTCGATGTCGTTGTGCCAGACTTCGAGGTAGGCGCAGCCGGAGCCGCGGCGCTTGCCGCCCTGGTTCACCGCGATGAGCTGGTCATTGTGCAGCTTGAGGAAGGGGATGACGCCCTGGCTTTCGCCGTTGGTGCCCTTGATGTAGCCGCCGGTGCCGCGCACCGCCGTCCAGGAGCCGCCAAGGCCGCCCGCCCACTTGGAGAGGTAGGCGTTGTCGGCGATGCCGCGCTGCATGATGGACTCGATGCTGTCGTCCACCTTGTAGAGGTAGCAGGAGGAGAGCTGGCTGTGCATCGTGCCGCTGTTGAAGAGCGTCGGGGTGCTGGAGCAGAAGCGGCGGCCTTTGTACAGGCGGTAGAGGGCGATGATCTTCTCCTCGGCGTTTTCCTTTTCCTGCACGCAGAGGCCCATGGCCACGCGCATCCAGAAGAGCTGCGGGGTTTCGAGGCGCTTGGAGGGCTTGACCTTCTTGTCCACGATCAGGTAGCGGTCATAGAGGGTCTGGATGCCGAGGAAGTCGAAGTCCATGTCCGCAGCGGGATCCAGAGCGTCGGCGATCTTGTCGAGGTCGTACTTGAGGAGCTGCGGGTGCAGACGCTCGATCTCGATGCCACGGGCCAGGTTCTTGCGGAAGCCGCGGCGGTGGAAGTTTGGCAGCTGCTCGATGCCGTGGTCCACGATGCTCCAGCCGAGCACTTCTTCATAGATGTAGGTGAGGAGCATGCGGCCGGCGAACTTCGCGAAGTCGGCGTCCTTCTCCATGAGCGTGCGAGAATTGAGGATGATGGTGGTCTTCAGAGCCTCGACGGTGATGTCGCTGAAGATGGAGCGGCGCAGCTCCATCTCGATCTCGCCACGGCTGAGGCAGAGGTCCAGGCCCAGGCTGGCGAAGTCGATGCGGCGCTTGAGGTCCTGGCCGTCCCAGAGGAAGGTCTCCGTGGGGGACGCACGCACGAGGATGAGGGTCTGCTGCTGGTCGGACTCCTGCTCGTCTGCGATGGCGGCGGCCTGCTCTTCTCCGCTGCGCATGGTGGAGCGCAGCGCGCGGTACTGGATGTAGGCGCGGGCCACTTTGAAGAAGCCCTGCTTCATGAGCTCCTCTTCCACGAGATTCTGCACGTCCTCGATGTGCATGAACTGCTTGCCGTCATTGATGATGGCGCGGCTCACGGCCTCGGCGATCTGCACGGCCGGCGTGGAGTCCATCTCCAGGGAGAGGAAGGCCTTGCGCACGGCGATCTCGATCTTGTTGTGGTTCCAGGGCACGAGCTGGCCGTTGCGGCGGATGACTTTGGTGGTGACCATGATGGGCTGGAGGGCGCCGGCGTCGTTGGCGTCGGAGTTGGCCAGGGTTTCGGTGCGTTTGCGGCGCTCGGCCAGGCTGCGGGCCACGTCGTGGGCGTTGTGGCGCACCAGCGCCTGCTCAATGACCTGATAGATCTCCTTGGTGCTCAGCATCGAGCCCTCGCTGCCATTGTCCGTCGTGCGCTGGGCCACCTCCTCCGCCACCGCGCGTGAAATGGCCTGCACCAGCTGGCGGTTGGAATCATTGAAGATCTCGCTCTGGCGCTGGCGTGCCAGCAGCAGGTCGGTGATCGCATTGCCCACCGTGTCGGCGATTTCACCGACGTCGAAATCACGCTCGCTGCTGCCGATCCTCACCTTGGTGGCCGTCTTCAGGGGAATGCCCGCCACGCCTGCGGTCAGCGCGCTCCATTCAAACTGGGGCTTGTCTTCCTTGGGCGTGTGGTGGGCGTAGCGCTTGAGCTCTTTGTCTTCTTTGAGCAGGTCGTGGGCATGGGTCATGGCGGGAGGTCCAGGCTAGTGGTTGTGGAGGAGGGTGGCGGGGGCGGAAAAGGAGAGGGGGGAAGGCAGGTGTCCCCGCCGCAAAAACTCAGCGGGAAACCGGCCATCAATTGGAAATATGGGATCTTGAAGAAATATTAAAGATCGTCGTCAGAGCAGACTTCGAGCGCAGAGGCCTTCTGGTAGTCGGTCACCTTGCCCTCAAAGAAATTTTGCTCCTTCTTGATGTCCATCAGCTCCGCCAGCCATGGCAGCGGGTTGGTGATGCCCGGGTTCAGCGCCGGGAGGCCGCAGCCGTCCAGACGACGGTCGGCGATGTAGTCGGTGTAGCGCTCGAATTCTTCGGCGCTCAGGCCCACGGCGTTCACCGGCAGGCAGTCACGGATGAATTCCTTCTCCAGCGCCACGCCTTCGCGCATGATGTTGGTCAGCTCCTCGCGGAACTCTGCGGTCCAGATGTCCGGGTTTTCCTCGATGAGGTCCATGAACAGATTGCGGAAGACTTCGATGTGGTTCGACTCATCGCGCAGCGTGTAGCGGAACATCTGGCCGATGCCGGGGAACTTGTTCTGGCGGTACAGGCTCAGGATCATGCCAAAGAGGCCGTAGAACTGCGTGCCCTCCATGCACTGGCCAAAGACGAAGATGTTCTTCGCCAGCAGCTGCTTGTTCTCCAGCTTGGTCAGGTCCAGGTCGCGGCGCAGGTTGTTGGAGTGCTTGGTGACGAACTCGTTCTTCTTCACGATCGTCGGGATCTGCTCAAACATGGCCTCGCACTCATGGGGGTTGATGCCCAGGGAGGAAATCATGTACAGCAGGGAATCCGCATGGATGTTCTCCTCATGAGCATGGCGGCCCAGGACGAGCTTCAGTTCGGGGGCGGTCACCAGTTCGCGCACCACATGCTGCACATTGTCACCTACGATGCCCTCGGCGGCGCTGAAATAGCCGATGCCCATCATGATGATCCAGCGCTCGTTCTGGGAAATGTCATTAGAGCGCCATTGTTCTACGTCCTTCTGCATCTGGATGTCTTCAGGCTCCCAATGGTTGGCCTTCATGATGCGGTATAGGTCGTACGCCCACTGGTACTTCAGCGGCAGGAGGTTGAAGGTCATGCTCTTGCGGCCATTGATCACCTTCTTGGCTGCGTAGGCGGCCTCGGCTTTATCTTGATCGAGTGGGAATTCCCGGTTGCCAATCTTGTAGGTCTTTTCCATGACGAATTCGTTGCAGAGTGAAGGGTGTTAATTTGATTTTTCGCGAAAATGACTGAGCATCCGACTAGCATCATAAATACCAGATCTGGCGGAGGCCGAGGCGGATCATGCACAAGATATTGTGTTCTGGCGAGATCTTTTTCCCAGCCATTGTGCCGAAATGCGTTTCACAGCGCAGATTCAAGCGTTCCACGGCGAAAAAATTTTTCCGGCGTCAAAATGCCTAGCGTGATGAGCAGAAATGAGAATTTTGTCACTCCTGCCGCTCGGCGCAGGAATCGTGCAGGGAAAGCTAAAAAACATCTGAAATCTCGCTGGGAAAGCCGACACAGGGGGGATTTTGTCACACAACCTGCTTAGCCCCCGCCCCATGCCCTGCCATCTCCTGTTCCGTTACATGGCCTGCTGCCTGCCGCTGGCCCTGCTGCTGAGCTCCTGCTCGGTGCTCAATGTTCCACAAAACAGCGTCAGCAACCCGCCGCCGGGCGTCACGGTGGACCTGATACCCAGCGGGCGTTACGCACGCAGGCAGTACCGGCCCATGCGGCCCACCTACATCACCATCCACGCCACGGAAAACTACGCCCGTGGCTGTGGTGCCAGGGCTCACGCCCAGATGCTCAAAACCGGGGCCATCAAAGGTCGGCATAATGCGATAGGCTACATCGGCTGGCATTTCACTGTGGATGATCATTCCATCTACCAAAGCATGCCGGTGAACGAGCGCGGCGAGCACGCCGACTACGACGGCCCCGGAAACCGCACCTCCATCGGCATCGAGATGTGCGAAAACCGCGGCAATGACCGCAGCCGTACGCTGGACAAGACCGCACGCCTCGTGGCCTGGCTCATGAGGGAGTACAACATTCCGCTCAATCACGTGGTGCCGCACCAGCACTGGCTCATGATCCGGCACGATGACCACCGCAATCTCGGCCACAAGAACTGCCCGCACTTCCTCATGGACCGTGGGCGCCCGGGTGCGAAGTGGCAGGCCTTTCTGAACAGGATCGCCGCCTATCGCCGCGCATTGTGAGCTTAAATTGTCTTGCCACGGCAAACACCCCACGCTGAGTCTGCCGCATGCCTCAAAACCTCGATGCCCTGCGCCTGGCGCTCCAGCACTCCCCAGACAATGCCCCGCTGCTCATGCTCTTTGCGGAGGCCTGCCTGGACGAGGGGCTGCTGGAGGAGGCGGAGCAGAGCTTTCAGCGCGTGCTGAAGGAGGACCCCGCGCACGCCGAGGCCCGGCTGGGCCTGGCCCGTGTGGCGTTGCTCAATGGCAAGACCTCGCAGGCGGCGGTGCGTGCGGAGCAGATCATCTCAGACACACCCTCCTGCGCCGCCGCCTACCTGCTGCTGGCGCGCATTCACATCACCGAGGGGGACCTGCCCAAGGCCAAAGCCATGTATGACAAAGGCGTGGCCCTGAACAGCTCCCTCGCAGACCCCGGCATCGAGAAGGATCTGCACAGCGTCAAGCCCTCCAGTGATGACACGGCGGGCCGCAAGCGTGGCGCCATGACCTCCAGCGGCACCTTCATCGAATCCGTCAAAGAGGATCAGGATGACGATGACGGCCACCCGCGCGGCGGTGCCGCCTTTGACCTCGGGCTGGCGGATTTCGGCAAACCGCAGCTCGATTTCTCCGGCGTGGGCGGCATGGAGGCGCTGAAAGAAGAGATCCGCATGAAGATCATCTACCCGCTGCAGCACGCGGAGCTCTTCAAGGCCTACGACAAAAAAGTGGGCGGCGGCGTCCTCCTTTACGGCCCGCCCGGCGTGGGCAAGACGCTCATCAGCAAGGCCACCGCCGGCGAGATCAAGGCCAACTTCATCGCCTTGGGCCTGCACCAGATCCTCGACATGTGGATTGGCGGCTCGGAGAAAAACATGCACGAGGTCTTTGAGCTGGCCCGCCAGAATGCGCCCACCATCCTCTTCTTTGACGAGGTGGATGCTCTGGCCGCCGACCGCCGCGATCTGCGCCAGAGCGCCGGCCGCAATCTCATCAACGCCTTCCTCTCGGAGATGGATGGCGCAGAGTCCAGCAACGACGGCGTGCTCATCATCGGTGCCACGAATGCCCCCTGGCACATCGACCCCGCCTTCCGCCGCCCGGGCCGCTTTGACCGCACGCTGTTTGTCCCCCCGCCTGACGAGGCCGGACGCGCGGCCATCATCGAGGTCATGGCGCAGAAAAAACCCATCGGCGAGCTCGATCCCCGTGCACTGGCCAAAAAGACCGAGGGCTTCTCCGGTGCCGACCTGAAGGCGGTCTTTGACATCGCCACCGAGGACGTGATGAACGAAGTCATGCGCACCGGCAAGGTCATCCCGCTGACGACCAAGGACCTCATCAAAGCCGCAGGCCGCCACAAGGCCACCACCAAGGCGTGGTTTGAGAGCGCCAAAAACTACGCCATGTACTCCAATCAGAGCGGCTTCTACGATGATGTGCTCAAGCACCTCGGCCTCATGAAGCGCTGAACCACCCGGCGCTCCGCATGTCTGACGACTTTCATCCCTCCCCAGATGCCGCCTTTGCCCGCGGCCGCCTGCTGCAGACCCAGCACCGCATTCAGGATGCCATCTCCTGCTATCAGCAGGCGCTCGCGCTGGATGCACACCACACGACCAGCTTCATCATGCTGGCGCTGTGCTGGATGCAGGAGGAGGACACCGCGCCGAAGTCCATCGACGCCGCGCGGCGCGCCGTGGCGCTTGAGCCGGAAAATGCCTTCGCCCGCAGCGTGCTGGCGCTTGCTTTGAACGCGAACGCCAGGGACGGCCAGACGGCGGCCATCAAAGACGCGCTGCAGCAGGCCGAGGAGGCGGTGAATCTCGATCCCGACAGCGACTTCAGCCACGCCGTGCTCTCACGCCTGCACCTGCGCCTGCGTGATTACCCGAAGGCCGAGGCCGCCGCCCGCGCCGCGCTGGCGCTGGACACGGAGAACACCATGGCCGCCGAGGTGCTCTCCGCCGCGCTGCTGCTGCAGAAGAAGGACGGCGACAACCAGGAGCTCATCAAATACCAGCTGCAGCGCAACGCCGAAGACGACAGCGCGCATGCCAGTGCCGGATGGATGGCCGTGATGCAGGGGGACCATAAAAAAGCCAACGAGCACTTTCTTGAAGCCCTGCGGCTGAACCCCATGAATGAAAACGCGCGCCTGGGGCTCATCGAGTCCTTCCGTGCGCGGTCATGGATTTACCGCGCCAACCTGCGCTTCTGCCATTGGATGAACCAGTTCACGGAAGGCCGGCAGAGTGCCATCATGCTGGGCGGCTTCATTGCCTACCGGATGCTCAGCGGTTATTTGGAAACCGTCGCGCCTTTTTGGGCCGATGTGGTCATCGGCACATGGCTCGTCTTTGCGCTCTGGTCACATCTGGCACGGGGGCTGAGCAGCTTTTTTGTCACCATGGACCGCTTTGCCCGTCAGGCGCTCAAGCCGCGTGAATACTGGGAGGGTGTCGTGGTGGGCGGTCTGATCTTCCTCTCCCTGTCGGTGCTTCTTCTCGGCTACGCCTGCCATGTGCCGGAGTCTGGGGTGGTGGCGCTTGCCTGTCTTTTCGCTTCGGTGGCCAATGCCGCTGCGTTTACCAATCACCATCACGTGGGCCGCCTTGTCTATGGCGTGGCAGCTGCAGTGTCCGGGGTCGGGGCTCTTTATTTCGGCACTGCTGTGCTGGCAGACGCCGGTCTGCCCTTTGCGGGCTGGGCGGGCACTGCTTCGCTGCTCATTGGTGTGGTGACCACCTGGTTGCGGTCGTTTCGCGTGCTCTATGTTTGAAGCCCGGCCATGCTTTGGTGAACCAGCCCCGGCCAGGGGTTTGCAGACCGGGGCTGGTTCTGGGGGCCTCCTGGCTTAGTAGCGGCGGTAGTAGCCGTTGCGCTGGTCCTTCGAGTTGCCGATGGCGTTGCCTGCCACCGCACCGAGGCCTGCGCCAATCGCTGCGCCTTCAAGGCCGCGACCGCTCTGGTTGCCGATGATGCCGCCCGCAGCCGCGCCGCCGAGGGCGCCGATCACTGAGCCTTGCTGCGCGTTGGGTCCGGTGGCGCAGGAGGAAAGCGCCGAGACGGCCAGCATCGAAATGAGGGGGAGGACTTTGAGTTTCATGGTGTGTTAGGATGGCGTTGTTTTCGCCGCCCATACACTTTGCAAAACACGTGCCACCCCGCTTTCACTGGGGAGAGCCGCGCAAACCGCCTCAAAATCCGGGCAATTTGCAATCTCGCATCGGGCATGTTGCACGATCCGCATTCGGCACGCGGTTCATCCATGGCAGGCCTCCGGCGGCAGCCTTACTTTCTCATCAGATACGCAAAGAAGTCCTTCAGATCCGCGTCGCTCATGCCGGGAAATGGGGCTTGTGAGGCGTTCCCGCTCTGGTATCTTTAAGCCGTGAGCGCCCGTGATCTATTGCTTCAAGTCAAGGCTCTGCCCCCGGCCGAGCAGCGACGCTTTTTGGACGCTATGATGGATTTGGATGCCGCGACCCACCTGCCTGCCGCTGAAATGCAGGTTCCTGATTTTGAGGCATACTGGGGGCGGCTGCACTCTCTAGGCATGCCACGCTGGACGGCCGAGCAGACCGCAGGCCTGGACCGCTGGCTGGCCGGGGAAGATGCTGCTGCATGACTCCTTACGCGGACACCAACTATTTTACCCGCCTCTACCTGGAGCTTGAAGGCGCTGAGAAAGCCAGAGGCTGGGCAAAGGATGCCGCGTTGCAGGGGGCCGCACCCTTGCCGGTGACCTGGCTTACGGAGCTGGAGTTGATCAACGCCTTTCAGCGCTGTGTTTTTGTCGCTCGAACGGAGGGGCGACTTCGGGTGACTTCTGAATTTGCCGGTGCCGCGCAGCAGGAATTTCGTGATGCATTGAGCGCCGGGCAGTTTTTGCGCCCAGCTCTGGTGCCCTGTTCTCGGCTGAAAGAAAAATTTGAAGAACTGTCACTGCGTCACACCGCAGCCCATGGATATCGCACCTATGATCTCCTGCACGTGTCTTTCGCGCTGCTGCTGGGATGTGATACGTTTTGGAGCTTTGACGTCAAGGCACTCGAACTCGCCGCTTTGGAAGGCCTGCGAGTTCCTGATCTTCAGTGATGGATTAAACCTGCCGCTCAGATCACTTCTTCATCAGATACGCAAAGAAGTCCTTCAGATCCGCGTCGCTCATGCCGGTGGTGAGGCCTTCGGGCATGAGGGAGATGGGGGAGGCTTCGAGCTTCTCGATATCGGCCTGCTTGAAGGCGGTTTTGTTGCCGGCCATGTCCTTGAGGACGATGCCGCTGGCGTCCTGTGCGTCCATGAGGCCGGTGAGGATCTGGCCGCCCTTCGTTTTCACGATGTAGGCGCCGAAACCTTCGCGGATTTCCATGCTGGGCATGAAGAGGTTGTCCAGCCAGAAGTCGGCGTTGGTGCGGTCATAGCCGGTGAGGTCGGGGCCGATCTTGCCGCCTTCGCCAAACAGGGTGTGGCACACGGCGCAGCGGGCCATGAACTGGATCTTGCCTTTCTCGGGATCTCCCAGGCCGGTCTTCACCACCGCCTTGATGCGCTCGGACTCCTTCTTTTTCTCCGGCGTGGGGCCGGTGGCCAGCAGGCCCTTCCAGTGCTTGTCGATGGCGGCGTCGATCTCGGCATCTTTGTGCAGGCTGAGCTGGCGCACGATGTCCACCGTGAACTGCTTGGCGGGGATCTTCCATTCGTTCACAAAGCTCACCAGAATTTGAGCCCACTCCTTGCGGCCGGCCATCACACGCAAGGCGTCCTCACGCAGCGCCTTGTCGCCTGCGATCTGGCCTTCCCAGCCCAGCAGCAGCGCCTCGGGGATGCGCTTGTCGTCAAACTTGGCTGCTGCCTGCAGGATGCCGCGCTTGAGGCCCGGCGGGTTCGTGGCTTTCAGGATGTTCACCATCGGCATCACCGCCTCCTGCTTGCCGAGCTCCGCCAGAGTCTTGGCGATGGCGATGCGTGCCGTGTTGCTGGCCTTCTTGTCTTCCAGCAGCTTCAGCGCGCTTTTCAGCGCATCTGCGCTGCCGCTGCGCAGTGCGAGCGTGAGATCGCCGCCGCTCTGCTTCGCCATGTAGTCGTTGAGCGCCTTCGTGAGCGACTCCGGCAGCTTCGGCATCTCCGCGCCTTCAAAGGCGGAGGCAATGCCGGCGATGAACTTGCCGCGCAGGGCGTCATCATTCGTCAGCGCGAGCAGATCCGCGCAGGATTGCAGGTTCTCCTCGCCACCCGCCAGCGCATAGCGTTTGGAGAGCTTCTCGGCGAGGTTGTCGCGGAAGAGGGAGGTCTTGAGAAAGGCGCTGTCGGATTTGAGGAAGGCGAACACCTCTGCGCGCTCTTTTTCCGCCTTCGACTCCAGTGCCCACCACGCGAGCAGGGGCAGGTGGCCGCTGACATCTTCCGCATCGCCAGCCCAGAGGAGGGGCAGGGCACTCTTCGCGGGGAGCTTCTTGGCGGTGGCGAGGATCTGAGCGCGCACTTCAGGGTGCTTCTCGGTCTTGGCTTCCTTCAGCAAGCCGTCCACATCGCGGTTTTCTTCTCCCACCATCTTCACGCACCAGCGGCGGATGTAGGGATCGCTGCTGGTGAAGGGCAGCTCGTCGGCCAGACCCAGAGCATCAAGAGCCCACAGGGTTTCGAGAGTCTGCGGCATGGCCTTGAGCTTGGGACCCAGATCGGTGAGGTGACGCCAGGCGATTTCGTGAATGGCCTGCTTGCGGAACCACTCGTTCGGATGGCTCAAATAACCGAGCAGTTCATCCCCGCTGGCTTTGCTCAGATCAAACGGCTTCAGCTTCGGCGCACCTGCCGCAGGCCGCACACGGTAGATGCGGCCGCTGGTCTTGTGCCAGTCGTCGATGGGGCTCACATGGCTGAGGCGCGTGTCGTACCAGTCGGCCATG
Organism: Prosthecobacter fluviatilis; assembly: GCF_042655725.1. Taxonomy (GTDB): domain Bacteria; phylum Verrucomicrobiota; class Verrucomicrobiia; order Verrucomicrobiales; family Verrucomicrobiaceae; genus Prosthecobacter; species Prosthecobacter fluviatilis. The sequence goes on along the minus strand of NZ_JBHSMQ010000005.1, from coordinate 481,055 downwards.
TAGAAGCCGCCGTCCGGGCCCACACCGGCCCACACGGGGCGGAACCAGCGGTCCGGAGTGCTGAGCAGGTTTTCCTCGTCCTTGGTGCGGAAGGTGGAGCCTTCCGGGATGCGCTCGCTCACATACACGAGGTTTTGTAGCGCGTTCGGGGCGATGATTTTGCCTTCGTAGGCGCTGCCCAGCAGGCCGCCTTCATACACCGTGAAGGCCTGCGGGAAGCGTTTGTTGTCGCCTTGATGGTTCATGTGCTCAAACCAGCCGAAGGCATACGGATTGGTCAGCGGGCCGTGCTTGCCCCAGCCTTTGATGCCGTAGCTGCCCTGCTCGTAGTGCATGCCGCGCGTGGCACCATTCGTGCCGGAGAAGAGGCGGCCCTTGCTGTCGATGTCCAGGCTGAAGGTGTTGCCGCCGCCCTCGGCGTAAATTTCAAAGGTCTTCTTGATCGGGTGGTAGCGCCAGATGCACTGCCCCTCCCACTTCACGTTCTTGGTGTTGGCGCTGCTGACGTTCCCGGTGGTGGTGCTGCCGTTGGCCCCGTAGAGCCAGCCGTCCATGCCCCATTGCAGATTCGTGGCCACGCTGTGCGTGTCCTCCAGGCCAAAGCCGCTCAGCTCCACCTCGGGTGTGTCAGTGTCCGGCTTCGCGTCAAAGTCGGCATCCGCGTAGCTGAGCAGGTACGGCGGATTCAGCACCCAGATGCGGCCCATGCCATGCAGCGCGGCGCTGGCGATGTTCAGGCCGGTGATGACGTCCTCGTGCTTGTCAAAAAAGCCGTCTCCATCCGTGTCTTCAAAGACGGTGATCTTGTCCGCGCCCTTTTCACCCCGTGGCGGCGGCAGCGGCACCTTGTCAAACTTGGCGCGCAGGTGCTGGTCATAGCTGATGATCTTCAGCCCGGCGGGAAACTGATACTGGCGGTACTGCACCACCCACATGCGGCCTTTGGAGTCCCAGCTCGCATACAGCGGCTGCTCCACCACCGGCTCGGCGGCCATGAGGTCGATCACCACATCGCTGCGTGTCTTGAATTTCTTGAGCGCCTCTTGCGGCGGTGTCGGTGGCGTGTCGTCGCGCATCACCCCGCGTCCGGCGCGGGTTTCCATGATCTTCTTCACCGCCTCGTTGCCTGCCACAGCGTCGGGCTTGACGTTAGGATCAGCGGCGAGCGCGGAACTGCCGAGCAGGAGAAGGAAAAGACGCGTGTTCATGGGCGGAATGGATTAACAAACGGAGCGGCGGTGCTTTCTTGCCACCTTATCACCGGTTCCGATATTTTCGTGTGGCAGAAAAAAGGCCCGGTCGGGCACCTCAGCCCTTATTTGCGAAATCCACCTATCATCCCCCTGCCCATGGTGGACTCCCATTCCGGCAGTTTGGACTGGAGAGCCTAAATAGGTCCCAAGGTTTAAGAAGGTTGCTCCCTTTGGCAGGTGTGCCACAGTACCTTACTGATGCGACTTACCAGCAGCTCTGCCGCTCCTCTTGTGAATCGTTCTGCGCCGCCTTCCCCGCAGGAACTCTCCGCCATGATGCCCTTTGGGCGTTATTCGGTGCAGGCGCAGGTGGGCATCGGCGGCATGGGCACGGTCTACCGCGGCACTCAGCTCAGCCTTGGACGGCCTGTGGCCATCAAGGTGCTGCGCGTGACAGATGGTTATGACTTTGCTTTTGAGGACCGTTTTCGCCGCGAGGCACGGGCCATGGCCACGCTCAACCACCCGAACATCGTCGCCATTTATGACTATGGTCACATCGGCACCGACTTTCTGTTCTTCGTCATGGAGTTCGTGGACGGCACCGATCTCGGCGAGATCATGCGCACCGGACGCATGACGCCCGAGCTGGCCTTGCAGCTTCTGCCGCAGATCTCCGCAGGCCTCGAATACGCACACTCCAAGGGCATCGTCCACCGGGACGTCAAGCCCGCCAACATCATGCTCACACGCCAGGGTGAGGTGAAGATCACCGACTTTGGCCTCGCCAAGGACGTCATGCGCGCGCCTTCGATGGTCACCGAAACGCACATGGTCATGGGCACGCCGGAGTATGCCGCGCCGGAGCAGTTCAACGCCCACCGCGAGGTCGACCACCGTGCCGACATCTATGCCTTCGGCGTGCTGATGTACCAGATGCTCACCGGGGCCCTGCCACGCGGCTCCTGGCAGCCGCCTTCGACGCTGGTGCATGGTCTGGACCCCCGCCTGGATGCCGTCATCGTCCGGGCGCTGATGACAGACCGTGAGCATCGCTACCAGTCCATGGGAGACATGCGGCGCATGATCGAGCAGGCTCTGGTTCCGGTGCTCCCTCCCTCCAGCCGGCCGCTGCCAGCCGCCAAACCCTCCGCCGGACGCATCCTCCTGCTGGAGGACGACCTCATGGTGCGCGATCTCATGCGCCGCGCCCTGGAAAAGGCAGGCTATGAAGTCGTCGAAACCGGAGACGGAAAGGACACCCTGCGCCTCTACCAGGAGGCCATGCACCACGGGCAGCCCTACGATCTGGCCATCCTCGACCTCACCATCCCCGACGGCATGTGCGGCCGGGAGACGATGCTCTACCTCCGCCGCATGGACCCGCAGATCCTCGCCATCGTCTCCTCCGGCTACCGGGACGACCCCGTGATGAGGGACTGCGGCGCCTACGGCTTTGCCGCCGCCCTGCCCAAGCCCTACCATGTGGAAGGCCTGCTGCAGATCGTCAATGGCGTGCTGGCCGTGGGACGGAGGCGCGTGGCGTGATCTCAGCCCGTAAGATGGGTGTGGCGACAGCGCGTGTGCCCTTCGAAGCACGCAGTGCGAAGAATGGGCCCGTCCATCAGCGTGCGGCAAGCCCCATGGCGTACGGACGTCCTGGGGGTCGGGCGGTTTGGCGAAGCGGCCTTCCTATGATTGAGAAGGCATCATCCGCCAAACACACCCAACCTACGCCCAGAGCGCCGCGCCAGAACGTAGGATGGGTGTGGCGACAGCCCGCCCGTCCATCAGCGTGCGGCAAACGCCATGGCGTACGAACGTCCTCGCAGTCGGGCGGTTTGGCGCAGGGGCATTCAGGTGATTGAGTGCACGCAGCGCGCCAAACACTCCCAACCTACAAAATCCGTTTCACACCACGCGCACCGCCGCTTGGTTTTCCATGGCCTGCCACACGCCGTGCACCACGCGCATGTAGTTCATGCCTTCGACGAAGTCTGGGCGGGGGCGCGGGGCTTTGGCGTCGCGCACGGCGGCAATGAAATCCCGCTCCACCGTCCAGGTGCGTTGCAGTTCCGTGGGCACCGTCACAGACTCCATTTTGCCGCCGCGCTTGCCGAGCTGCAGGTCATCCGTGGCAAAGTCATAGCTCAGCGTGCCTTCGGAGCCAAAGATCCACAGCTTGTCCGTCGGCGCATGGGCCGCCACGCCGCTGAAGAGCATCGTGGCCTCGATGCCGCTGCGGAATTTCGCCATCACATGCACAAAGTCCGGGATGTCCACCTCCACGCCCGCACGCTCCGGGATCACCACATTGCCGCGTGCCTCCACCTCCACGATGTGGCCGAGCCACTGCTGCAGCACCTCGGTGTAGATGCCCAGCGTGAGGATTTGAATGCCGCTCAAGTCGGACTGCTGCCGCCAGTGCGCGGGCATCGCCGCATCCAGCCAGGCATCATTGAAGCTGTGCAGCAGCACCTGGTGCGGCGTGCCGATGGCTCCTTCCGCCAGCAGCTTCTTCACCAGCTCCCCCCCATGCATGCCCTGGGGGGCCGGGCAGATGGCCGTCACGAGCTCCGGGTAGCGCATGGACGCCTCCCACATCTGGTTCGCCTCCGGCAGGGAGGCCGCCATGCGCGCCTGGGTAAAGACGTGCTTCCCATGCTGCAGCGCGTAGCACGTCATCTCCGCATGCATGTAGGGGTGCGTGCCGATCCAGACCACATCCACCTCGTCGCTCGACGCCACCTCCTCCCACCGTTCCACGGGTTTGGCCTCCGGCGCGAATTCCTGGCAGAAAGCCTCAGCGCTCGCCAGGCTGCGGTTCGTCACCCGCGTGATCTGCACGCCGGGGATGGCCCGCAGGCCGGGCATGTGACGGGATTTGACGATGCCACCGGCGCCAATGATGCCGATGCGGATGGGTTGCTCTGTTGCGCTCATGGTCGTATGAATGAAGAGCACGTTGGACCCAACATCCAAGCCACGCATGCAAATCCTGCACATCTTCATCTCCCCCGAGCACATCTATGTGGGCCATCACGGCCTTCCCCCCGGCACCACGCCGATGACCGAGGTGCCCGAGGTGGAATGCGTGACCGGCAAGGGCCTGCGCGGCGACCGCTATTTCGGCTGGAAGGAGGACTTCAAAGGGCAGGTCACCTTCTTTGAGCACGAGCAGTACGAGCGCCTCTGCGAGCAGTTCAGCGTCATGGGCGTGCCCCCCTCCGCCTTCCGCCGCAACATCATCACCAAGGGCATCGACCTCAACACGCTCATCGGCACCGAGTTTGAAGTGCAGGGTGTCCGCTTCCTCGGCACCCAGGAGGCCGCGCCCTGCCACTGGATGAACCAGGCCTTTGCCGAAGGCGCTGAAGCCGCGCTCAAAGGCCACGGCGGCCTGCGAGCCAAGATTTTGAGTGACGGAATCCTCCGCAAATCATGAACACGCCCTTCGCCGCCGTATTGCTCGCCGGTGGTCGCTCCACCCGGATGAAACAGGACAAAGCCCTGCTCCACTGGCATGGGCAGGATCTCTGGCAGGCACAATTGCACAAGCTGCAGTCCATCGGCGCCGCCCGTGTGCTGCTTTCCTGCCGCAGCGATCAGCCCCTCTACGTGAGCCCCAGCGAGGGCGTCGAGATGGTGCACGACCCCGCAGGCGTGGATGAGGGCCCGCTCGGCGCCATCTCCCGCTGTCTGGAGCGCGTGCAGATGCCCCTGCTCGTCCTGGCCGTGGACATGCCCTGGATGACCGCCGCCTTTCTGCGCGAGCACCTCGTGCCGCACACGGAGCCAGTGGTGGGCCGCTTCTTTCGTGGCCCTCACGGAGATGAAACCCTCGCCGGTCTCTACGTCCCCGCCATGCTGCCGCTGATGCAGAAGGCTTTGGGCGAAAAACACCTCTCCCTCCAGCCCATCATCGAGGCCGCCGTGCACTCAGGTCTGGCCATCACGCACGCCCTCGGAGACGAGCAGATGCCCTTCTTCCGCAATGCGAACACGCCGGCGGATTTGAAGTAGCTCGGGCAATCCTGCCCGAGATGATGCGCCTTCTTTGCTGGCAGATTGCCAGCACCACTCATACCACGCACAGCTGAAAACGGGTCTCAGGGGTGAAAGCCAGCATTCCATGCGGCCAGCCAGCGCTCCGGAGGAGTGGGATCGTCCCGATCCCACACGTTCCCGCATCGCCCAGCGCCCTCGCAGATCCACGAACACGCTGCAGGTGGGGGGATCAAGATGATCCCCCTCCGTCGCTGCGGCGAAGCCTCAGGCGGAGTGGGATAGTCCCGATCCCACACGCTCCCGCAGCGCCCTGCGCCCTCGCAGATCCACGAACACGCTGCAGGTGGGGGGGATCAAGATGATCCCCCTCCGTCGCTGCGGCGAAGCCTCAGGCGGAGTGGGATCGTCCCGATCCCACACGTTCCCACATCGCCCTGCGCCCTCGCAGATCCACGAACACGCTGCAGGTAGGGGGATCAAGATGATCCCCCTCCGTCGCTGCGGCGAAGCCTCCGGCGGAGCGGGATCGTCCCGATCCCACACGTTCCCGCATCGCCCTGCGCTCTCGCACATCCACGAACACGCTGCAGGTGGGGGATCAAGATGATCCCCCTCCGTCGCTGCGGCGAAGCCTCAGGCGGAGTGGGATAGTCCCGATCCCACACGTTCCCGCATCGCCCAGCGCCCTCGCAGAACCGCGAACACGCTGCAGGTGGGGGGATCAAGATGATCCCCCTCCGTCGCTGCGGCGAAGCCTCAGGCGGAGTGGGATCGTCCCGATCCCACACGTTCCCGCTTCGCCCTGCGCCCTCGCAGAACCACGAACACGCTGCAGGTGGGGGATCAAGATGATCCCCCTCCGTCAGCTCGTGCCTCCACCTTCAGACCCGTTTTCATCGCATCGTGGTATGAGGCCCTTGGCTTCTTGAGCCGCCCGGATGTCCTGGCTCACCTCAGCTCATGCCCCAAAATCGCCAGCGTGGCGATCCCCGCCGTCTCCGCCCGCAGCACCAGCGGCCCGAGCGTCACCGGCACAAACCCCGCCGCAAAAGCCTGCGCCTCTTCCTCGTTCGTAAAATCTCCCTCAGGTCCGATCAGCACCGCCACGCTCTGCGGCTTTGATTCCGGCAGCGCCTGTTTGAGCGTGCGCGTTTGTTCGCTGAGCGCAGGAATGAGTTTGAAGTCCGCCTGAAACTTCACCCCGGCAGCAAAGGAAACGGGAGCCTTCAATTCAGGCACAAAGGGCGTGTGGCACTGCTTCGCGCTCTCGATCATGTGCCGCCGCCACTTGGCCAGCTTCTTTTCCACCTGCGCTGCATCCAGATGGATCACCGTGCGCTCCGTGATGACGGGCTGCACACTCGCCGCTCCCAGCTCCACCGCCTTCTCCAGCAGCCACTCAAAAGGCTCTGCCTTGATCAGCGCGGGCAGCAGATGAATCGAGGTCTGAAACGGCGGCACGCTGGACTCCGAGACGATGCGCGCCTGCACCTCCGCCTTGGAGACATGCGTGATCTCACACACCGCCACACGGCCCGCGCCATCAAAGACCTCAATGGCGTCCCCCGGCTGCTTGCGCATCACCCGGCCGCAATGCTGCGCCTCATCGCCGGTCAGGGTGAGGTGGGGCGCGGCCCATTCGGAGGCTGGAAGATGGAAGCGCGGCAGCGACATGTCAGCGCTTCATCAGGGCCTCGATCTCATCCGCCTCGATGGGGATGTGCGCCATGAGGTCGATGTTTTCCTTCTCGCCGATGAAGATGTTGTTTTCCAGTCGCACGCCCAGCTTCTCCTCGCGGATGTAGATGCCGGGCTCCACGGTGAAGACCATGCCTGCCTGCACCGGCTTCCACATGTGGCCCACATCATGCACGTCGATGCCCAGCGGGTGGGACGTGCCATGGGGAAAGTATTTCTTGTACGCCGGCCTTTCGGGGTCCTGCTTGGCCACGTCTTCGGGCGTGATCAGGCCCAGCCCCAGCAGCTCCTGCTCCATCATCCTGCCCACCTGCTCCTGGTACTCGCGGATGATGACACCCGGGCGCAGGATCCTGCAGCACTCTTTAAAGACGCGCAGCACCGCGTCATAGACCTGGCGCTGGCGCGGGGTGAACTTGCCGTTCACCGGGATCGTGCGCGTCAGGTCGGCGTTGTAGTTGCCGTAGTTCGCCGCCACATCCAGCAGCAGCATGTCGCCGTCCTGGCACTGGCAGTGGTTGGTGATGTAGTGCAGCACGCAGGCGTTGGCCCCGGTGGCGATGATCGGCGTGTACGCAAAGCCGCGCGCACGCTGGCGGATGAACTCATGGCAAAGCTCCGCCTCGATCTCAAACTCATGCACCCCCGGCTTCACAAACTTCAGCAGACGATTGAAGCCGTCTCCCGTGATGCGGATGGCCTCGTTCAGCGCCGTGATTTCATGCGGGCTCTTGATCACGCGCAGCTCGTGCATCAGCTGCGCCAGGCGGTGGTAGCGGTGCAGCGGGTACTCATGCTGGCAGCGCCGCGTGAAGCGCATCTCCCGTGTCTCCGTGGGGATGGTGGCGCGGGTGTGCTCGTTCGAGTTGAGAAACACATGGTCCGCCTGGCACATCACGCTGCGGAACTGCAGTTCAAAATCCTCCAGCCAGTGCACGCGCGCGATGCCGCTGCGCTCCTTCGCCTGCTCCTTGGTCAGCTTCTCGCCCTCCCATACGGCGATGTGCTCGTTCGTCTCCCGCACAAACAGCATCTCCCGCTGCTTCGGGTCCGCAGCGTCAGGGAACAGCACCAGAATCGTCTCCTCCTGGTCGATGCCGCTCAGGTAAAACTGGTCGCTGTTCTGGATGAAGCTCAGCGAGCCGTCCGCATTCGTCGGCAGCACGTCATTGGCATGCACAATCACGAGCGACCTTGGCGGCAGCTTCGCATACAGATGCTCACGGTTCGAGGCAAACAGTTCGGCTGGCAGGGGTTGGTAGCGCATAGGAGTTAGGGCAGGCGTCCCGCCTGCCGCTGGAGCCGAAGTTGCACGCAGCCCCGCTTCATGCACCACATTATTTCGCAGGCACCGCCTTCGGCGGATGCCGGTCGGCCTGGATCCACTGCCTGGCTTCCGTCCAGAAGGCTTCCACCGGCAGGGCAAAGGTGGTCACGCGGTCCACGCGGGCGATGTTGATGCCCACCACCTTGCCCTCCAGCGTGGCCACGGGGCCGCCCATGTCGGTGGGGAGCAGCGGGATGTCGTGCTGGAGCACTTCGGGAAAGTTGTCGCTGCGCAGGGACACACCGCCATTGGCAAAGTCCTCGCCCTCCCAGTTGTGCAGCACCTTGGTGCGGCTCGCGAGGCGGATGCGGCAGCTTTCTTCCTTCCCTTGGCGCAGGTAGCGGATGTCGATGACCTCCCCCGGCTGGCGTCCTTTGATGATGTCATACACACGGCGGGACGCTGCCACCTTTTCCCCCGCGATGGTGATGAGCAAGTCCTCCTCCTGCAAACCGGCGGCTTCGGCCGGGCTCTCGCTGGCGATCCCGACAATGCGCACGCCTTTGCCGTCCTTGGTGGGTTTTTCGTCCATGCGGATGCCCATGGCGGCCCCCTCGCCCGGAATCTTGCGTGGCTTGGCGCTCACGATGCCGATGCGTGGTGCCCCACCTCCCTCGGCCACACTGCACAGCCACTGGCCCAGGGTCAGGGCATGCGCCTCGCCAAAGGAAACCGTACGCAGGCCGGTGATGCCGACGGCCTGCGCCAGCACCAGGTCCAGCCTCGTGTCGCGGTGCACCTCGCGCAGGTCGGCAGAGCGCCCGTCGCTGAATTTGATGCGCGTTTTCTGCAGTTCGGGCACCTCGCTGGCCTTGATCAAAACGTAGCCGTCCTCACCCACGATGGTGGCGGTGCAGAGGGTGCGCCCCAGCGGGCTCTCGATGCTCGCGCAGCAGGCGGTGGTGAGCTGCCTGAGCTTTTCGACGGCGGCCAGGGTGTTCTTTCCGTTGGTGCGGTCCTCCTGCGCCAGGGGCGCACGCGGCGGGTCGGCATGCACCAGCACGGCGCAGAAAAGCAGGAGCAGGGTGGAATGAGGCAGCACCAATGACCCAACACCCCGTGCGCCAGCTGCGGCGGGCTTTCGGTCGCGAGTGACTGGCTTCCCTTTGGTCATCGCATCACTGCCCTTCATCCTGTGGTTTTTGCGCCAGCTGCACGGAAAGGTCGCGCTCCTTGCCGTGCGTGCGCAGTTTGATCTTGAGCGTGTCGCCCGCGGCGCGGGCCCGCACGGTGGCGCTGAACTGCTGCTGGTCGGTCATGGCGTCCCCGTTGACGCTCAGGATGATGTCCCCGGCCCGGATCCCGGCCTTCAGTGCCGGCGAGCCCTCGATCACGTCGGCCACCTCCAGGTCCAGGCTGTCGTTCATCACGGTCGCCACCCCCAGGTAGCCCCCCGCACCCATGCCCCAGGTTTTGATCACCTGGGACTTCTGCATCGCCTCCCAGGAGCGCAGAAAGGGGGCCATGGACACGTGCACATTCTGGTCCCGGCCCTCCCAGATCTGGCTGTGGATGCCGATGACCTCGCCGTTGAAATTAAACAGCGGCCCCCCGGAGTCGCCGCCCATCAGCACGCAGTCGCTGTGCAGGCTGTTGGCCGTCTGCTTGATGATCTTGCCCACTCTCAGCACCGGGCCGCGTGCCTTGTCAAACCCGCCGGGATGCCCCAGGGCAAAGCACCACTCTCCAGGCTGCACTTTGGCCACTTCCCGGCTCAGGCTCACATAGGGCCAGGGTTTTCCACGGTCTTTCAGCCGGGCCAGGGCGGCATCCGTCGTTTTGTCCAGCCCCAGGGATTGCGCCGTGGTCACGGTCCCGTCTTCCAAGATGATTCTCATGTCCTTCCCCGGGTCATTCGGCACATGGGCGGCCGTTAGCAGCAGCCCGTCCGCCGAAATGATCACCCCGCTGGCCGTGCCGCCTCCGGTCTGGATGGCCACCAGCGCCTGGCGCACCCGGGGCAGGAGCTTCTGCACGTCATTCTGGATTTCCTGCAGGGCGGCGATGTCTGTTTTCGGCGGCTTGTCAATGCTCTGACGCTGCTCTGCCGCGTTTGCGCGCCCACACAGCAGGGCCACGATCAGCAGAAGGTGAAATGAAGTGTGCATTTGAATCAACCAAAACCAACGGCTCAACTGCGGGAAAGTTGCCAGATTTGGCTCTTCTGTTCAAGCCAAGTCTCAGTCTTCTTCCGCCGGTTCCCACAGCTTCGTCGCCCCAGGCAGCACCGCCGAGGCGCCAGGCGGCACCAAGGCGATGACGAGATCCACCGGGATGATCACGCCATCGAGGTCACGGCGGAAATTCCGTGCATGCGCATCCGTGATGAGAATGCCATCCCGTTGGCGATACCACGTCACTCCATGCACGTCGGGATTGATGATGTGGGTATCGTCCACCCGCTCAAAGCCGTGTGCCGCGAAAAACGCCTCCGCGTCCTCCAGCGTGGCGGGCAGGTTCTCATCCTCTGGGATGAACGGCTGCTCCACCGCCATTTGCGGCTCATGGTCCGAGCCAGTGACTTTGCCCAAGTAATGGGTGCGCATCCCGAAAACATCCGTCATTACCGCCCAGCGTCGCAGATACTCTGAAGGCAGAGCCGCCCTCATCATGAGGCGGGTTTTGTTCTGAAAGGTGCGCGGGTCGAGCAGCTTTGTCTCGTCCATGATCCGGCCGTAGAAGCCGGGCAGGGTATGTTTGATGACTTTCCCCAAGGTTTCGGAGCCGTAGAGAGCATGTTCTCCGCCCACACCCATGGTGTCGGAAGGAGGTTCTTCTGCGTTCGGTTCTACGGCAAGCCGTCTCAGCTCGCCTTCACGGGCGACTGCGTATGACCGCTGCGAATTCCAGCCATAATGGATTTGCGCATCTGCTCCGCTGATACGCGCGGCTGATTGGAGCAGATCGCGAACAGCTTTTTTGGGTCCGTAATGATGACCGCCTTGGGTTTCATAATGCCAACGTAACATAGGTTACCTGGCCGTCATCTGGAAAAGTCCCGCCCCGGGAACCCTGATTCACCGGTTGAACATCCCTTCCGGCTGCGCTTCTCTCCACCCCTCACTTTCTTCCTCAAAAATACATGAACTACGACCTCATCGTCATCGGCGGCGGGCCTGCGGGCTACGTCGGAGCCATCCGCGCAGCTCAACTCGGCAAGAAAGTGGCCTGCGTCGAAAATGACCGCGCCGGGGGCACCTGCCTGAACTGGGGCTGCATTCCTACCAAGGCCCTGCTGAAAAACGCCGAGCTCTACCACACCCTGACCCACCGCGCCGAGGAGTTTGGCCTCAAGATCGGCAGCATCGAGTATGACTGGTCCAAGGTCATCGGCCGCAGCCGTGGCGTCAGCGACAAGCTCAACAAGGGCATCGAATTCCTCTTCAAAAAGAACAAGGTGGACTACCTGCGCGGCACCGCCAGCATCCCCGCCGCCGGCAAGGTGGAAGTCACCGCCGCAGACGGCAGCAAGGAGACCCACGACGCCGCCAACATCCTCATCGCCACCGGCGCCAAGAGCCGCCCCATGCCCGGCTTCCCCTTCAATGGCAAGACCGTCATCGGCAGCAAGGAGGCCCTCACCCTCGCCGAGCAGCCCAAGAGCGTCATCGTCATCGGCGCGGGCGCCATCGGCATTGAGTTCGCCTACTTCTTCAACGCCTACGGCACCAAGGTGACCGTCGTCGAAATGCTGCCTGACATCCTTCCGGTGGAAGACACCGAAGTCAGCAAGACCCTGGAAAAGAGCCTGACGAAGGCCGGCATCCGCATCCTCACCAACACCAAGGTCACCGGCACCTCCGAAGACGGCAAGGGCGTGAAGATCAGCGTCGAAGGCGCTGCCAATGAGACCCTTGAGGCAGACGTCTGCCTCGTCGCCATCGGCGTGGCCCCCGTGCTGCCCGGCGGCATCGAGCTCAAGCTCACCGAGCGCGGCTGGCTGCAGACCGACGACCGCTACCAGACCTCCGTCAAAGGCATCTACGGTGCCGGCGACATCATCGGGCCGCCCTGGCTCGCCCACGTGGCCAGCTACGAGGCTGTGCAGTGCGTGGAAGGCCTCTTCACCAAGCACAAGCCCAAGAAAGTCGGCGTCTTCCCCGGCTGCACCTACTGCCATCCGCAGGTGGCCAGCATCGGCCTCACCGAGCGCGCGGCCAAGGAGAAGGGCCTCAAGTTCAAGGTCGGCAAGTTCCCCTACGTGGCCAGCGGCAAGGCGCTCGCTGCTGCGGAGCCCGAAGGCTTCGTCAAGATCCTCTACGGCGAACCGCACGGCGAGATCATCGGCGCGCACATGATCGGCAGCGAAAGCACCGAGATGATCGCCGAGATCGGCCTCGCCATGAATCTGGAAGCCACCTGGGACGAAATCGAAGCCACCATCCACGCCCATCCGACCCTGTCGGAAATGGTCAAGGAGGCCACCGAAGTCGCCAAGGGGCATCCGATTCACGTGTAAGTAAACGGAGCTGACATTTCTGATCACTTATGCGGGCAGCCAGTGATGGCTGCCCGCTTTAGCAACAAGGCGGAGGTGGAAAAACAGGAGACGACCTGGTCAGCCGTTCCATCTCCTCTTTTCGCGCTGCGCGGGCGTTTGGATCGCTGAGAAAACTAAATCTTGCCCCTTGCGGAGCTCTGGAAGGATACAAATAGCCCGCCTCCAACAGGCGTAGCCGTGATTCCCCGATTAGATCCTGATCGAGAACATTCTGGTAACCGAAGCCTGGAAGTCCGGCTAAAATAATCGGTTTCTTCATCTTTTGAGCACGGGCAATCGTCATCTCGAGCAACCAGAAAAAGTGATGGGCGTGAACGTTCTCAAATTGCAATTGCCCATCGGTCACCGGTGTTTCGAAAGAAGTTTTTTTGCCGCCAAATTGCAGGGTAATGACCTCGCCGACTTTCAGGACCGGATTGAAAATCGCATAAGCTGAAGCCCAAGCATCGTCCGTTCGACCGTGTTGCAACAACTCCGGCATGACGTTGGAGGCAAGTGGAAATGGACTCCATGAAGGAGTCATTGTGAGGGGGGCAGTAGGCAGAACGTATTTGCGTGTCAGATCACAGCGTCTTCGTGTCTTCCAAACTGTGTCACTTTGATCTTCAACATTGATCAGCCACTCGAATTGACCGGTAAAGAAATCCGCTGTGATCTGATTCTTTTGGGGCCATTTCTTCAGAACACCTATTAGATAGCAAAAGGTGTGAACTGGTTCGGTGCTGAGTTCTTCGAAGGTGTACACATCATACGATGCAGAGTTTGAGATGCTTCTTCAAGGCCGTTGGGCTTTAGAGGCACGCTGAGATGCCGTCTTGCGTGACCGATCTTTGCCTTTATCCTCAACCAAGTGTCACTCGCTGCCCATTCACTGCTGAACATGGGCCGTCTGGATCGCACGGCGATCTCGGTGGGCACATTCGAGGATCAGTGGCGCGAGGATTACGAGTGCTGGATGTCGCATCCGGCGCGTGAACGCTTCCTGTTTATCGAAAAACTGCGACTGGTTTACTCTGGAGAGTCTGCTCTCAGACGATCTGATCGAGTTTTTGAGGTGTCTGATCTCAGAGAGAGTTGAGATTCCAGAGCGAAACTCGACAGGATCATCCCGTAGTGACATCTCCATCCTCCACCATGAACCGCCGCCAGTTCCTCCACACCGCCTCCGCCTCAGCCGCAGCCCTCGCGGCTTCCTCCTGCACCACGACCACACGCAGGGCGGACAAGCTCATCATCGACACCCACCAGCATCTCTGGGGCGGAGATTTCGTGAATCCGCCGTGGGTCAAGACAGCCCCGGAGGTGCTGCAGCACACGTTCCTCACGCCTGAGTATCAGGAAGCTTTCCACGGCCTCAACGTGAAGGCCATCTACATGGAAGTGGACGTGGCTCCGAAAGACCACATCAAGGAGGCCGACGCCATCGTCGCGCAAATCCGCGCACGCAACACGCCCACTGTCGCCGCGACCATCGGCGGGCGTCCGGCTTCTCCGGATTTCGAGAGCTACGTGCAGCGCTATGCCGGTACTGGCATCGTCAAAGGCCTGCGCCAGGTGCTGCACGGTCCTTCTACTCCACGCGGTTACTGCCTGCGCCCCGACTTTGTGCGCGGCGTGCAGACCCTCGGCAGGCACGGCCTCAACTTCGAACTCACCATGCGCCCCACGGAGCTGCACGATGCCGTGAAGCTCATCCAGCAGTGCCCGGAGACACACTTCGTCCTCGACCACTGCGGCAATGGCGACCCCAAGGCCTTCAATCCCAAGCTCGGCCCCGGCCTCCCGCGCACCTGCACTGCCGACGGCTGGAAGCGCGGCATCGATGCCGTCGCCGCGCAACCCGGCGTGATGTGCAAGATCAGCGGCATCGTCGCCTTCGTCCCACCCGGTGAATGGCGCGCTGAAGACCTCGCGCCGGTCGTCAATCACTGCCTCGACGCCTTCGGCCCCGACCGCGTCTTCTTCGGTGGCGACTGGCCCGTCTGCCTCCTCGGCAGCCGCGTGCGCGGCTGGGTTGAGGCGTTGGATCAGATCGTGGCCTCACGTCCCTTCGCCGACCAGCGCAAGCTGTGGTCGGGCAATGCGACCAGGTTTTACCAGCTATAAGCAAAGGGTTACGCTAGGTCCAAGGCGAAGCACGTGGGCCGTAGGATGGGTGTGGCGTAAGCCCGCCCGTCCATCAGCGCACGGCAACGCACCATGGCTTACGACACGCTCATCGTCGGGCGGTTTGGCGAAGAGAGTTCTGTTGGCGTGGGTAAAATTGGCACGCCAAACACACCCAACCTACGACCAGGCATCAGTCCAGCGTCTGCCGATACCTCAGCACGCCCACGATCAGCGCCACAATCGCAAACAGCCCGATCTGCCACAGTTGCAGCGAGATGTCCGCAAAGGTGTTCCCCTTCAGCAGCACTCCGCGCACGATGCGCAGGAAGTGCGTCAGCGGCAGCACCTCGCCGATGGCCTGCGCCCACTGCGGCATGCCCCGGAAGGGAAACATGAAGCCCGAAAGCAGCAGGGAAGGGAGGAAGAAAAAGAACGAGCCCTGCACCGCCTGCAGCTGGTTGGTCGCCAGCGTGGAGAAGGTGATGCCCACCGCGAGATTGGCCGCGATGAACACAAACGCCGCCACAAACAGCAGCCCGATGTTTCCCACAAACGGCACGTGAAACAGGAAATGCGCCGCGAGCAAAATGAGCACCACCTGGATGTAGCCCACAAACAGGTAGGGGATGATCTTCCCCAGCAGCACTTCAAACGGCCTCGTGGGCATCGAGAGCAGATTCTCCATCGTGCCGCGCTCCCGCTCGCGCGTGATCGCCAGCGCCGTGATCATGACCATCGTCATCGTCAGCACCACGCCCATGAGGCCGGGCACGATGTTGTACTGCGTGATCGCCTCGGGATTGTACAGCGCATGGATGCGCAGATCGATGGGCGCATCACTCTGCGCCAGGTAAGACAGCGGGCCTTTGAAGTCGTTGATGAGCGCCGTGGTCAGCAGCGGGCGCAGGATGTTGATGGCGTTGCTCGTCGCGGCAGGATCGGTGGCATCCGCTTCGATCAGCACGGTCGGCTTGTCCCCGCGCAGCAGGTCGCGTGAAAAATCCTGCGGGATGGTGATGACAAACTGCACCTCCCCATGCTCAAGCACTTCGCGTGCCTCATCCTCGCTCCGCACCTGCCGCACAAACTCGTAGTAGCCGCTGTTGCGGATGGCGCTCAGCAGCGTGCGCGCCTGCGGACCGTGGTCGTTCACCAGCACGGCGGCAGGCAGGTGCTTGGGGTCGGAGTTGATGGCATAGCCAAACAGCATGAGCTGCAGCAGCGGAATGCCCACCATCATGCCAAAGGTCACTCGGTCCCGCCGCATCTGGATGAACTCCTTGATGATGATCGCCAGGAAGCGCGTGATGGAAAAGTAGCGCTTCATGCGGCAGCAAAGTTGTCCTTCGATTGGTCCATCAGGTGGATGAACACGTCCTCCAGCCCGGAGCGGATCAGCGTCCATTCATGATCCTTGCGGAAAGGTGCGATGGCCTGCTCCAAAGCCGCTGCATCGCCACCGCTGACATGCAGCGAAGTGCCAAAGGCCACCGCCTGATGCACGCCCGGCTTTCCACGGAGCGCCCCGGCAAGCTTCAGCAGATCGCCGCCTTTGACCTGCCAGGTGGTGAGATGCGCACTCTCAATCACCTGCTGCACCGTGCCGTGGGTGAGCAGATCGCCATACGCGATGTAGGCCAGCCGGTGGCAGCGCTCGGCCTCGTCCATGTAGTGCGTGGTGATGAGAAACGTGAGACCCTCGGCGGCCAGCTGGTGGATCTGCTCCCAGAAATCTCGCCGCGCCTTTGGGTCCACGCCGGCGGTGGGTTCGTCCAGCAGCAGCAGCTTGGGCTCATGGATCAGGCAGGCCGCCAGCGCCAGCCGCTGCTTCCACCCGCCGGACAGCTGCCCTGCCAGCTGGCGGTCACGTCCGGCCAGACCCAGGCGCTCAATGGAGGCGGCCACTGCATCCCTGCGGTTTTTCACGCCATACATCCGCGCCACAAAATCCAGATTCTCGCGGATGCTCAGGTCCTCGTAAAAGCTGAAGCGCTGCGTCATGTAGCCCACCTGCTTTTTGATCTCCTCGCTCTGTTTGATGACATCAAATCCCAGGCACGAGCCGCTGCCTTCGTCCGCCTTCAGCAGACCGCACAGCATGCGGATAAAGGTGGTCTTGCCGCTGCCGTTCGGGCCCAGGAATCCGTAGATTTCTCCGGTGCGCACCTGCAGGTCGATCTCGTTCACAACGGTGCGCGTGCCGAATCTCTTCGTCATGCCCTTCACGTCGATGGCCAGTTCCTCGCTCATCTTCAGGGCGCAAATTCGACATCCACCGGCTGTCCAGGATGCAGCTTGGCCGCCACCGCATCGTCAAACTTCAGCTCAATCATGAACACCAGCTTGCTGCGGTTTTCCTGGCTGTAGATCACCGGCGGCGTGTATTCGGCCTGCGCCGCGATGAAGCTCACCCTGGCCTGCAGCGCCTCAGCCGCCCCATCCAGACGCACCTTCACCGCGTCGCCTGCCTTCAGCTTCGTCAGCCGTGTTTGTGGCACAAAGGTGCGCACCTTGATGTTCGCCGGCGGCAGCAGGGAAACGACGGGCCGGTTCGCCGCCACCATCTCGCCCTCGCGATACAGCGTGTCATTCACCACGCCGGCCTGCGGGGCGCTCTGCTGCTTCTGCGAGAGGTCCCACGCCGCCTTGGCCAGCGTGGCCTCGCGTGCCTTGACCTCCGCCTCCAGCGCCGCCACCGCATCGCTGCGCAGGCCCAGCGCGGCGGTTTTCAGGTCCGCCTCCAGCTGCTCCACGCGCCGCTGGTTTTGGATGTTCAGGCTGCGGGCCTGGTCCGTGCTTTCCACCGCCACCGCCCCCGATTTCGTCAGATCCATCTGCCGCGCGAACTCGATTTCCGAGAGCGCCAGCGCCTCACGCGCCTGCTTCAGCTGCGCCTCCAGAGACGCGATCTCCGTCGGTCTCTTGCCCTTCTTTGCATCTGCCAGCGTGTTGTTCGCCTGCTGCAGCCGGTGCGCTGCTTCATCACGCGCCGCTGTCTCCGCCACATCCTCCAGCGCAAACAGCACATCTCCCGCCTTCACCTGCGCGCCACGCTGCACGTGCAGCTTCGTCAGCCTTCCGCCCAGCGGCGCAGACACATACACAAACTCACCCTCCACATACCCCTGCAGCACATTCGACGGCGGCTTCTCGCAGCCCAAAAGCCCGACGATCATGACCAGGACGCCGAGGGAGAGATACAGCTGCTTCATGATGGGATGGAGAATGGCACACCGGTTACCCCGTTATGCGTGAGTTGCAAGATGTGGCCGCCTACGCTTCAAGGCCAGGCTCGACTTTCTCACTCGCTGCTTCAATGTGATCGTCCGATGAGCACGTCAGACGCAACGGATCATTCGCTGGCCGCAGTCAACGCGGAACTGACTCCGGCGGACAAAATTCAGCTCCTTCGACAGATGCACCGCATCCGTGCCTTTGAAATAACGGCATTGCAGCATTACCAGGCTGGCCGCATGGGCGGCTTCCTCATTCTGCAGATCGGTCAGGAAGCCATACCGGTGGCCGTCCGCTCCATGATGGGTCCGCAGGATCATAGCATCTGCAGCCTTCGTGGCATGGGCACTGCCATCGTGTCGGGAATGAGCATGCGGGAGGGCATGGCGGAGCTGTTTGGCAAGGCCACAGGCTGCGCCCGGGGCAGGGGAGGCCTCTTCGGCTTCTACGCTCCCGAGCATCGTCACTGGGGTGGCCACGGCTATGCCGCCACACAAACGGCCCTGGCGGCAGGTCTCGCCTTTGGACTCAAACATCAGGAAAAACGCGGTGCGGTGTTCTGCTTTCTTGGCGATGGCGCCGTGAACCAGGGCACCTTTCACGAGTCATTGAATCTCGCCTCCCTCTTCAGCCTTCCGGTGATCTATCTCATTGAAAACAACGGCTACGCCATGGGCACCTCGGTCAAGCGCTCCTCCGCTTTTGAAGGTTCGCTGGCCCCGCGCTGCGGGCTACAACATCGAGTGGGATCTCATCAATGGCGACAGCGTCTATGAAATTCGCACAAAGCTGCAGCCCGCCATCGAGCGCGCCTATCGCGATCAGCGCCCCAGCGTTCTGGAGATCGCGACCTGCCGCTTCGAAGGGTTCACCGTCGCGGACGCCAACAAGTTCAAGTATCGGACGAAACTTGAAGTCGAAGACCGGTGCCAAAACCACGATCCCTTGCAACTCTGGGCGGCCCAGTTGCAGAGCGAGAATGTGGTGGATCAGCAGGCTGTGAAGCGCATCAGATCAGTCGCCTTGGCGGAAGCCAGGGCTGCGGCTGAATTTGCCAAATCGAGCCCCTGCCTGCCTCCTGCCGCAATCATGACCGACATCTACTGGGAGGTCGATTGCGCCACTGCAGCAGGCACCACGGGACGTCATCTTTTCAGCCCGTGATGCTCGCAGCGGGCGGGCTCACTTCACCACACCCAGCACCTCCAGCTCATGGATGGACCAGTAGGTCCCCTTCACCTCGCCGGTCTGTGAGATGCGGATCGCTTTGGCCTTCATCGGCTTCGGGAAAAGATACTCCACAGATCCTGCCTCGCCTTTGCCCTGCAGCACGGGCTTCTCCCATTCGGTGCCGTTGAGTGAGAGCTCAATCTTGTACTGGCGCGGGTAATCATTGTGGGACTTGCCGGTGTCGAGCACGAGGCCGGAGATGTCGGTGGCTTCGGGCAGCTCAATTTGAAACCACATGTCCGGCGTCTGCGGCTTGTGGGTGTCCCAGCGCGTGGTGATGTCTCCATCAATGGACTTGCCAGCCTCCTTCTCCCCGTGGCTGGCGCTGAGCTTCCACGCGCTGCGGTTCTTCAGCGGCTGCGGATACAGCGCCTGCAGCTCCTCGATGGTCCAGGCCGTGGTGCGCTTGGAGAGTTCCTTGCGCAGCTTTTCCACTTCCTTCTTTTGCACCAGCTTGCCGTTGTTGCCAAAGGCCTTGCGGATGTAGCTGGTCACGTCGGCGATCCACTGGTCGTTGTTGCTGGACATCGGCACCATCTGCGCCTCGTAGGTCTTGCCGTTGATGGGTCCGGTGAGGCCGTTCATCATCACGCGCACGATCGCGTCTCCCTGAACAGCTGTCTTGGAGCCTGCAAGCGGCGGAGCCAGCGTCGCGCCTTCACGGCCTGCAATCGGCATGCCCGCGCCATCAAAGCCATGGCAGGCGAAACACAGCGAGCGGTAGATCTCCTGACCGCGCTCCAGCTGCTTCTTCTCATCCTTGCTGAAGCTGCCGCTGATCTTGGGGGCCTCCACCAGAAGCTGTGCGCCGATTTCTCTCACACCCAGGCTGCTCGATGTCATCAGCACCGTCTGCGCCTCCAGCTTCCAGTTGGGCCAGTTCAAAAGTCGGCTGGTGTAGAGCGTCTGCAGCACCACGGTCGGATCTTTGTCGGTGCGCATCGCCTTGATGTCGGCGACCAGCGCCGTGTCACCCTTTTTAAGCAGCGTCTCCGCCACGCGGATGCCACTCGCACGCATTTGCGGATGCTCGTCCTTCATCGCCGTGCGGATGATTTCAGGCGTCAAGGCGTCCAGCCCTTCCAGCGTCCACAGTGCATGCAGGCGGGCCAGGTGGTTCTCATGCTTCGCCGCCATCTCAATGAGGGCAGGCACCACGGACTTGTCGTTCTTCACCACCAGCATGCGCTGTGCGGTGTCGCGCCAGAAGCCGTTCGGATGCGTGAGATGCGCCACCAGCTGCGCGGGTGTTTCACCGATCATCTTCGGCTGCGGACCCGGCTTGAAATCCTTGTGCACCAGACGCCACACGCGGCCGTGGCCGATGACGTGCTGCATGCCGGTGGGCTCGATGGCACCGCGCAGGAAGCTGCCCGGCTTCACCCAGTTGCCTTCCTGAATGATGCCGCGATACGCGTCCACGATGTAGAGGCAGCCATCAGGGCCGGTCGTCATGTTCAGCGGGCGGAAGTTCGGGTCGCTGCTGCGGATGAACTCGCTCATCTGTTCCTCATACGGATTCGTCACCGTGGTGATGCCATCCTTCATCTCCACAATCGAACGCCGGATCAAACGCCCCACCGGCTCCGGCAGAAACACATTCCCATACAGCTCCTTCGGCAGGCGGTCACCCCGATAGACGGTCTGCCCCGCGCAGCCGGTGAAGTGGTTCAGGCGCAGATCCTCCGGGGAGTGGAAACGCCCCGGCCCGCCCTGAAAATCTCCCAGCGCCACGATGGGCCACACGGTGTCGTATTTCTCGCTCTTCTGCTGCGGCACATTGATCGCCGCGTAGAGGATCGGTGCCTGGTAGTTCCACAGGCCCTTTTCACCACCGGCGTTGCTCCACCACATCTTGCCGTAGTCATCCTGCGCCAGCCCCCACTGCCCGCCATTGGGCGCGGTGTTTTCCTTCAGCGGTGCTTCTTTGCCATTCCAGCGCAGGCGGTAGCCGTTGTAGGTGGTGTAGATCCAGTTGTCCAATCCCCACACCAGTCCGCTCGGCTGATGCTCCATGTTCCCGCCGCGCGGTCCGCCCACATACCAGGGTGCCTGCTCATCCGCCACGCCGTCGCCGTTTGCATCGCGATGCAGCGTGATGTCGTTTGTGTCCGTGATGCCCACCAGCACCCGGTCATCCAGCGGCAGCACCATGCGCGGCAGCAGGATGTTGTCCATATAGACGCTGTGCTTGTCAAAGACCCCATCACCCTTCGTCGATTCATGCAGCGAGATGCGGCTCTTCGGTGTCAGCTCGTCCGTGCCGTCGATGTCCTGCATGTACGTCCGCATCTCCACCACATACATTTTGCCATTGCCATCAAACGCGATCGCCGTCGGCTCCTTGATGATCGGATCGCTCAGCACCAGCTCCAATGAATAGCCGTTCGGCAGCTCGATCGTTTTCAGCTCCTCCTCAGGGCTCAGCGCCTTGATGGGAAAGGTGTAGGTCGGCTTGGTCTGCGCAAACGCGGCGGCGCTGGCGAAGAGGAGGCAGGAGAGAATACGGAGGTTCATGACGGACGGTGGTTGAAATATCGCCATAACATACTCCTGAAGCCCCTCGTTCGTTTGGTGACAGGCTGCCAATCTTTGTTAAAATCCGGCCATGCCGCTGCCGCGCCTCCAAGCCGATTTCTTCGCCCGGATCGCCGATCCCCAGGGCGTCCGCGCCATCTTTGAGCACATGCCCGGCGTCTTCTTTTTCATGAAGGACGACCGGGGCCGCCACATCGCCGCCAACAGCGCCACCTTCCAGCGTTTCGGCATCAGGAGCGAGCGCGAACTCGTCGGCGCCATGGATGAAAAATTCTTCCCGCCTGAAGTCGCCAAGGCCTACCGCGAGGACGATCAAAAAGTCATCCGCAGCGGCAGGCCGCTCATCAACCGCCTCGAAGTCTGGTATGATGAGCAGCGCAATCTGAACTGGTTCCTCTGCACCAAGCTGCCGGTGAAGGACAGGCGCGGCAAAGTCATCGGTGTCATGGGCATCACCCGCCGCGATGAAGACCGCATGCGCCATCACGACGTGCGCGAGGTCGCCGCCGCCATGCATTTTGCAGACGAGCACTGCCAGGAGGCCGTGACCACCGGAGATCTCGCCCGCGCTGTGGGCGTCTCAGAGCGCCACCTGCACCGCAAGCTCCGCGCCGCCCTCGGCCTCAGCCCCTACGAGCTGCTCCTCCGCACGCGCATTCAGTCCGCCGCCGAGGCCCTGGCCAAATCCTCCACGCCCATCATCCAGATCGCCCTCGATCACGGTTTCTGCGATCAAAGCGCCTTCACCCAGCAGTTCCGCAAACGCACCGGCATGACACCCCGGGAGTTTCGCCGCAGGCATCAGGGGTGACCAGCTCTCATGCATCTGCGGCAGCGGCGCGTAAAAAGCCAAGCCTCCGGCGCAGGCTGTTCGCGGCCGATGTGTCCGGCAGCAGCGTTTCATCCAGCCTGAGCGTCAGCTCCCATCCGCCATGGGACTGCTTCACATGCGCCGCACCCAGGTTTGCCCACCAGGTCAGCATCACGTGGTTTTCATCCATCACATACGCCACAAACTGCCTCAGACCAGCCTCCTGCGCTTCCGCCCACAGCACTGCCAGCAGGAGCGTGCCCACGCCCTGGCCCTGAAACTCATCCGCCACCGTAAAGGAGACCTCCGCGCTGTCCTCCAGACCTTCCGAGCGCCAGTACGAGCCGCCGCCCACGCCAGGAATGTCATCGTTGTTTTCGATCACAATGACCCACGTCCGGTGCTGCCCGTCGTCATTCGTACACAGCCGCTCGATGAATTTCGGATTCGCGCCCTGGACGCGCGTCCAGAACCTGAAGTACGTCGATTCCGGTGAAAGCCTCCTGAACGCATCCGTGATCCGCTCCCGGTCATCCGGCGTCAGCGGGCGCAGGATCACAGGGAGCCGATCGTTCAGCAGCAGGCGGTAACTGGGCAGCAGGGCGGACATCAGGCGCAATAGAGTCTCATCAGCTACGTGAGCAAACACCTGTTGGTGACACTGAATGTTCACGCCCCACGTTCAGCAATCGGAGTTTGTGAGGAGCCCCATCCATGTCTAGCCTGCGCTCATGCCACCCTCTCGCTCCACCGCCAAGCCCGAAGTCCTCCGCGGACTCGTGGACCGCGTGGTGTTTCACAATGAAGACAACGGCTACTGCATCCTCAAAATCGTCCCCGCAGGCCGTCAGGACGTGGTCAGCCTCATCGGCAAAGCGCCGCGTGTGGTCGCCGGGGAGGAGTTCGAAGCCCGTGGCGTGTGGGAGCCCAACCGCGACTTCGGCCCCCAGTTCAAAGCGGAAGACATCAAGCTCCGCCGGCCGGACTCCCTCGCAGGCATCGAGCGCTACCTCGGCAGCGGCTTGATCGAAGGCATCGGGCCCAAGTACGCCAAGCGCATGGTCGAGAAGTTCGGGCCCAAGGTCTTCGACATCATCGAAAACGAATCCAAAAAGCTCGAAGACGTCGAAGGCGTCGGCAAAAAGCGCCGCCTCGAAATCCGCGAGTCCTGGATGAAGCAGAAGTCCATTCACGGCATCATGCTCTTCCTGCACCAGCACGGCATCAGCTCCTCACGGGCCCTGCGCATTTACAAGACCTACGGCGAAGAATCGCAGGCCGTGCTGAAGGACAATCCCTACCGCCTCGCGCAGGACATCCGCGGCATCGGTTTCAAAACAGCCGATGACATCGCCTATCAGCTCGGCGTCGCCGAGGACGCCCCCGAGCGCATCCGCGCAGGGATTTTGCACGTGCTGGAAACCGCCGCCGGCAGCGGTCATTGCTGCGTCCCGGAAACCGAGGTGATCAAAAAGGCTGTCGAATTGCTCGGTGTGGAGGCCTTGGTCGCCCCACAAATCGATGCGCTCATTGCCGAGGACAAGGTCGAGCGGCACGACACCTTTTTATACCTCCCCTACCTCCGCGCCGCAGAGCAGAGCATCGCGGCGAATGTGCGGTCGCTCGCCGCCCTGCCCGCAGCCTATCCGAGCATCGACGAAGACGCCGCCCTCGCCTGGGTGCTGAAAAAGACCGGCAAGGAGCTCGCCGCCAGCCAGCAGCATGCCGTGCGCGAGGCCCTGCGGCATCGCCTGCTCATCATCACCGGCGGCCCCGGCGTGGGCAAGACCACCATCCTCCGCAGCATCCTGCTCATTCTGCAGAGCAAGCAGATCAAGCTCGTCCTCGCCGCGCCCACCGGACGCGCTGCGAAGCGCCTTTCCGAAAGCACCGGCCTTGAGGCCAAAACGCTGCACCGCCTGCTCGAATACCAGGGCGAAGGCCAGTGGGGCCGTCATCGTGGCAAGCCCCTCGCCGGCCATCTCTTCGTCGTCGATGAAGCCTCCATGATCGATGCCCCGCTCATGGCGCAGTTCCTCTCCGCATTGCCCGATGGCGCGCACCTCCTCATCGTGGGAGACGCAGACCAGCTCCCCTCCGTCGGCCCCGGCATGGTGCTGCACGATCTCATCGCCAGCGAGAAGGTGCCCTGCGTCAAGCTCACCGAGATCTTCCGCCAGGCCGCCAGCAGCCGCATCATCACCAGCGCGCACGCCATCAATCGCGGCCAGGTGCCCGATCTGAAGCCCGCGCGCAGCAGCGATTTCTTCTTCCTCCGGGAGAGCGAGCCCGAGGAGATCAAGCACACCCTCGTCGAGCTGGCTCATACCCGCCTCGCCACCAAATACGGTCTCGATCCCATCCGCGACATCCAGGTGCTCACGCCGATGAATCGCAACCTCCTCGGCACCCTTTCCCTCAATCAATCTCTCCAGCTCGCGCTCAATCCACCCAACGAACTCAAGTTCGAGATCGAGCGCTTCGGCGTCACCTTCCGCGTCGGCGACAAGGTCATCCAGACCCACAACAACTACGACAAGGAGGTCTTCAACGGCGACATCGGCCACATCGTCACCATCGATCCCGATCCCGTGAAGATCCACGTCCGCTATGACTCCGACCGCCTCGTCGCCTATGAGCCCGGAGAACTCGACGAGCTTCAGCTCGCCTACGCCCTCAGCATCCACAAAAGCCAGGGCAGCGAATTCCCCTGCGTCATCATTCCCGTCAGCACCCAGCATTATGTCCTGCTGGAGCGCAGCCTCATCTACACCGCCATCACCCGCGCCAAAAAACTGTGCGTCCTCGTTGGCGACGAGCGCGCCCTCTCCCTGGCCGTCAGCCGGCAGGAAAGCCGCAAACGCTGGACCGGTCTGCGCCAATTATTGTGCTCGTCATCCGGCGGCTGATCGGGTATGAGTCCCGGCATGATGGATCAAGCCCAGCTCTCTCATGCCTGGTTGCGGCAGGCCCGCCGTACACGGCGCAAGGTGAATGCCGGCTGGTGGCTCGCGCGTTCCATGCCCCTGATGGTGATGGCCGGGGTGGTCGGATTTGCCGCCATCTTTCTGCTGCGCTCGCGTGGCATGGAGCTCGGCTGGCATGCTGTCTGGCCATGGGCGCTCTCTGCGCTGGCGGCCTTGATCATCACCGGCTGGCTGCTGGCGCGGCGTCAGTTCATTTCATCCTCGCAGGCCTTGGTTCGTTTGGAGTCCGAGCTGCATCTGCACAATGCCCTGACGACGGCGGTGGCAGGCCGTGGCGTCTGGCCGGCCATGGTTCCTGCTGCAGATGACGGCTGGCGCTGGCGCTGGCAGACTGTGGGCGGCCCCGTCGTGGCCTTTGCCGCCAGCCTGGCGCTCGCCATCTGGCTGCCTGTGGCGCAGGACGCCGAAGCCAAAGAGCCGACAGTGGAGCCCCAGGCCTGGGCGCAGATGGAGGACTGGCTGCAAAAGCTCAAGGAAGACCAGATCATCACCCAGGAGGAAAAAGACGAGCAGCTCGCCAAGATTGCCGATCTTCGCGACCAGCCGCCGGAAAAGTGGTTCAGCCACGAGAGCCTCCATGCGGGAGACACGCTCAAGGAGCAGCTGCAGCGTGACATCAGACAGCTCGCTCAAAACCTCGCCGCGGCGGAGCGCAGCCTCAATGCACTCAAAAACTACGCCGACCAGCTTTCCGTGGAGGCCAGGGAGCAGCTGCTCAAAGACTTCGACCAGGCGCTTGCAGACATGAAGTCCGGCAGCTTGGAGCTTGATCCCAAATTGCTCGAAGCCATCACCGCCATCGATCCTAAAAATCTCCAAGGCCTCTCCAAAGAGCAGATGAAACAGCTCGGCGAATCCATGAAAAAGAAAGCGGGCGCCTGCAATGGCATGTGCAAAAACCCCGGCTTCCTGGGTGATGGCGAAGGCGAGGACGATGCCCTGGCAGAGGCCCTGGGCCTGCAGAAAAAACAAGGCTCTGGCATGGGTGATGGCGATGGCGAAGGCCCCGGCAACGGCGGCGTCTCACGCGGCCCGGGCACCGCGCCGCTGACCTTGTCCGATCAGGAGAACGATTTCGGCACCGACAAAAAAGAGGCGGTCTCCAACACAGACCTCTCACGCGCCCAGGTGGGCGACATGCTCGCGCTGCAAAATGGAAAACATGAGGTGGACAAGACCGCCCGTGGCCCCCAGGCCGCAGGTGCGGTGCAAAACGCCGGGCAGGGTGGCGAGCAGGTCTGGCGCGAGTCCCTGACCCCGGATGAGAAGGCCGTGCTCAAGCGCGTCTTCCGCTGAGCACTGCCGCCGGAAGACGTGGCACTTTGTATGAAATGTATGTGAAGCGCCCTTTTCATCTCGACTTCACGCCTTGGCTCTTTTTTAGTCTGAAGAATGACAGACGCCTACGCCTCAGACTCAGAGATCCAGTCGGCATCCCTACCCGTCGATGCCCTGCGGCGGACCCTGAATGAAGTGCTCTTTGGGCAGGGCGAGCTCATCGAACTCGTGCTCTGCGGCGTCATTTCACGCGGTCACGTGCTGCTTGAGGGGCTGCCCGGTCTCGGCAAGACCGAACTCGTGAAAGGCCTTTCAAAAGCCCTCGGCCTCACCACACGTCGCGTCCAGTTCACCCCCGATCTCCTGCCGGGAGACATCACAGGAAATCCGGTGCTTCAGGAGGTTGACGGCAGGCGCGAGTTTGTATTCCAGCCGGGGCCCGTGTTCACCAATCTGCTTCTCGCAGACGAAATCAACCGCGCCTCCCCCAAGACACAGTCCGCCCTCCTTGAGGCCATGCAGGAGCGCCGTGTGACGGTGCTCGGGCAGACACATGCCCTGCCAGACCCTTTCTTCGTCCTCGCCACGCAGAACCCCATCGAGCTCGAAGGCACCTATCCGCTGCCGGAGGCGCAGGTGGACCGCTTTTTGTTCAAGCTCGAAGTGCTGCGCAATTCGCCCGAGACGCTGGCAAAGATCGTCACCCAGCGCGAGCTTGGCGTGGAGCCCCAGGTCGCCTCCGTGGTCACTCGCGAGGCCTTTGTGCACATTCAGGCGACCGCGCGGCGCATCTTCCTGCCAGAGATCGTGGCGGACTACATCGCGCGCATCGTCGATGCCACGCATCCCGGGCAGTCGCAGGCGGCGCAGGGCGTGCGCTTCGGCGCCAGCCCGCGTGCCGCGCTGAGTCTGGCGGCCGCTTCCAAGGCGCGCGCGCTCATGCACGGCCGGCCAAATGCAAGCTTTGAAGACGTGCAGGCCCTCGCGCTCCCGGTGCTCAATCATCGGGTGCTGCTGGACTACACCGCGCGCATGGATGGCAAAACCAGCGCCGGTGTCGTGCGTGCCATCCTGGCGGAAGTGCCCGTGCAAAAGCTCGCGACACCACGCACCCTGAAGGAGGCCGCATGAGGTCCTTTCACCACCTGCTGCTGGGGGCGGTGCTGCTGGTGGCTGCGGCGGCCCGTGCTCAGCAAAACATCGTCAATGAAGATCTTGACCCCGCTTCCGGCACACGGGTTCAGGTGCGCAGTGTTTTTGATCCTCTGCCGCCTTCCGGCTATGCGCCCATGCGCATCGTGGCGACAAACGGCACGCGCAGGGACGCCCGCTGGAGCTTCGACTTTCATTCGCAGACCCAGCACTACCGGCGCCAGAGCGAGCATGACAGCAGCTTCGCGCTGGACGTGCCTGCACGTTCCACGCAGTCCGCGTTGTTTCTGGTGCCTCTTGCCGTGGATTACGCAGCCAGCAGTTCCGGGGGTTCCGGCCACATGCTGAGAGTGGGCATTTCAGGCACGGGCTTTGATGAGGCGCCCAAGTTTGAACATGAGAACCGCAGCTCAGGGTTTCCGTCCCTGGCGCTTAGCGAGTCCCTGGCGGAGTTCAGCATCACACAGCTCAACAAGGAGGTGGAGGCAAAGCTCAGCTCAGGCCACGGCAGGTACTATGGCGGCACCATGAGCTTCGGCTGCCGCTTTGAGCCTGCAGACCTGCCGGACTCATGGCTGGGGTACAGTGGGTTTGATTTCGTGCTGCTCAGCGGCGCGGACTGGCAGAAGCTGAAGCCGGCGGTGAAGCGTGCCCTCTACGAATGGGTGCGGCTCGGCGGCAATCTGCATGTGTACCTCTCTCCGGGCACCTACTCGGAGTCCCTCGGTCTGCCGGATATTGCCAGTGCGGGCGCGCACAGTGTTTCTCTGGGAAAGATCGTCACCCTCAGCTGGGACGGCAGGACCCTCCCCGCATCCCAGACGGTGAGCCGCTACTGGAGCGAGGAGCAGCGTTTGCACAGCCTTGCGTTGCACCATTCAAAAACAGGTGACTGGCCCCTGCTGGGGCTGCTCGGCACGCGCAGCTTTGCCTCCTGGCAGGTGATTGTTTTCCTGGTGATCTTTGGCCTGCTGGTAGGCCCGGTGAACCTCTTTGTCCTGGCTCCCGCAGGCAGGAGGCACAAGCTTTTTGTCACCACCCCTCTGCTCTCCATCGGCGCCAGCCTCGTCATGGTGGTGCTGATCCTCCTGCAGGATGGCACGGGCGGGGTCGGGCGGCGTTTCGTCGTGGTTGATCTCGAACCGGACGAAGCCGCAGCCTATGTGACCCAGGAGCAGGTTTCCCGCACCGGTGTGCTGCTGGGCGCAGGTTTTGAGATGAGGCAGCCTGTGCTCGTCGAGCCGCTCGTCATGCCGGACACACCGTGGGCGAAACTCAAAAACACCCCCGGCGGGCAGCCCACGAACCTCATCCAGGACGGGCAGGAGCGTCGCGGCAATTTCTTCCAAAGCCGCGCCGAGCAGGGGCAGGTGCTGCGTGCCGCCGTCTCGACTCGCGCACGTCTTGAACTCAAGACCGGTGCCGCGCCTGATGCCGCACCGACGCTCATCTCAGCGCTCGGCTTCACGGTGGAGGAACTGTTTTATACCGATGCAACGGGCGCGCACTGGCAGCTGGAAAAACCGCTCAGCACCGGCCAGAGCGCCACGCTGGTCAAGGCGGATGCTGTCGCGAAAAACCCCTGGCTGGATGCGGCCCTTGACCCCGCCGTGAGCTCGCTGCGGAAAGTGCTCAACGACGCCACGACGAACCGCCGCTCGTTCTTCATCGCAAAGGCCCGCAAGGCCCCCGATTTCACCCTCGGCACCCTGTCCTCCATCCGCTGGGAGGATGATCGCATCGTCATCTTCGGCCCCGTGGCGCAGCCCTGAACTCCGCATCTTCGTCAATTTCATGCCATCGTCCGTTTCCCATTCCTCTCCCGCTTGCGAGATCGACCGCAGCCAGCCTGCCGTCGTGGTGGAGGATCTGCACCGCAGCTTTGGCAGCCTCAAGGCGGTGGATGGCGTCTCCTTCAGCATCGACCACGGGCGCGTGGTCGGTTTCGTCGGCGCCAATGGTGCCGGCAAGACCACCACCATGCGCATCATGGCCACGCTCGACTCCCCCGGCAGCGGCAGCGTCTCCATGGGCGGGCACAATGTCGTGCATCATCCCGCCAAAGTGCGCCGTCTGCTCGGCTGGATGCCGGACAGCTTTGGCACCTACGAGCACATGACCGTGCTCGAATACCTCGACTTCTACGCACGCGCCCTCGGCTTCAAAGGCGCAGACCGTCTCCGGCGCATTCAGGAGGTCATGGATTTCACCGACCTCACGCCGCTGGCAGACCGCATGAGCAACAAGATGTCCAAAGGCCAGACCCAGCGCCTCTGCCTCGGCCGCGCGCTGCTGCATGATCCGCAGATCCTCATCCTCGATGAGCCTGCCGCAGGTCTCGACCCCAAGGCGCGCGTTGAACTGAAGAACCTCATCCGCATCCTCGCGCAGGAGGGCAAGACCATCCTCATCAGCTCCCACATTCTCAGCGAACTCGGGGAGATGTGCGACAGCCTGCTCTTCATCGACAAAGGCCGCATCGTGCATCATGGCGACGCCGAAAGCATGGTGCGCGGCACCGAGACCGCTGGCGAGACAATGGTGAATGTGCAGCTCGCCGGCGAACCCGCCAAGCTCATCGAATGGGCGCTCACCGCCCCGCTGATCAAGGTCGAAGAAGAGACCAGGCGCGGCGCGCGTCTGCGCATTCAGGCTGCCGATGACGCCACCCTCTCGGGCGTCCTTCGCCGCATGATCCAGGACGGCCTGCCCGTGCTCGACTTCCACCGTGAAGAGCGCCGTCTCGAAGACGCCTTCATCGACATGCTCGGCCAGATAGACAAGAACACCTTCAAATCCCCGCCGCCCGGAGGGTTGCCGCAAAAAAACGCAGAAGACGCAAAAAAGGAGGGATTATGAATCTAAAGTTCAAGGATCCGGTTTTTCAGTTGTGTGATGTCATTCGAGAGACGGCATTTGCAGCGCACAAATTTCATGGACCAGGTCATCTGGAGAAGATCTATGAGAATTCACTGGCCAACCGGTTGCGCAAACAGGGTTTGCAGGTTGAGCAGCAGGTGCCCATGAATGTGTATGACGAAGATGGGGCGCTGCTAGGTGATTATTTTGCTGATCTTTGGGTGGAGCGGCAGATCATCCTGGAGCTCAAGGCTGTGCGTGCTGTGCTCAACGAGCACACCGCGCAACTGCTTGGCTATCTGCGCAGCTCACGCTGCGAGCATGGGCTTTTGCTGAACTTTGGAGCGGGCCGTTTTTACATCCGCAAATTTGTGCTCTCCGAAGCCATGGCTGCGTTATGACAAATTCTGAATTCATTGCCGCAAGGAAACGAAGAATACAAAAAGGGAGGGTTCTGAATCAGAATCCCTTTTTTGCGTCTTTTTGCGTCTTTTTGCGGCCATCCCACTCATGAACGCCGCACCCGTCATCACAGACTTTCCCGACCGCCTCTCACCGATGGTGGTCAAGGAGCTGCGTCAGGGGCTGCGCACCCGGCTTTTCGGCGGGGTGCTGGTCACGCTGCACCTCATGCTGGTCCTGCTCACCCTCATGAGCGGTGGCGCGGAAAATGCCGCGGCGGTCAGCGGGTGGTTTGACGGCATCATCACGCTCGTTCTCTGCATCATCATGCCGCTGCGTGGCTTTTCCGCCGTGGCGGATGAGCTGAAGTCAGGCACGCTGGACATGCTCGCTCTCACGCGGCTTTCCGCAGGGCGCATCATCTTTGGCAAGTGGGCCGCCATCGCCTCGCAGTCGCTGCTTCTCATGCTCAGCATCATGCCTTATGTGGTCGCACGTTTTGTGTTCGGCGGTCTGGATCTTTTTGGAGAGGTTGCCGCGCTGTTCTACAAATGGCTGGCTGGCCTGGTGCTGGCGGCGGTGATCGTGGCGCTCTCGACTCAGCGCCAGTTTTGGCTGCGTGCCGTCGTTGTTTTCCTGCCGCTGATGATGACTGGCTGTGGCGCGTTTTCTTTGATAATCATGTCACGCATGGGCGGCGGCATGTCTTCCGGTAGGGTGTTCACTTTCTTCACCAAGTCGGGCGGTGGCAGCACCCTGCTCCTGGTGGTGGCACTGGCCGCATGGGCCGTATTTTTCTTTCTCAGCCTGGCGGCCACCCGCATCGCTCCGGCGGCCTCCCTCCTCAGCGTGGTCAAACGCTCCGTTCATCTGGCCATGTTCCTGTCCCTGATGCTGCTTGGCTGGCTCACCGGCTCCGCCGCCGCCATGGGCGTCACCGTGGCCGGTGTGCTCTCGCTGCTGATGATGGACGCCCTCACGGAGCGTGTGAACGAAGTGCCCTCCGTCTACGCCGCGTTTTATCAGCGTGGCTGGCTCGGGCGCGCCGCACTGTGGCTGCTGGCCCCGGGCTGGGTCACAGGGCTGGTTTACTCGGCGTTGCTGGTGGCGCTCGCCGCATTTTACGTCAGCTGGAGCCGTGGCACGGAGGAGGCAAAGTTTGTCTTCATTGGCGCGTCCGGCACCTGCATGATCGCCGCCCTGCTGCAGTTGTTTCCCACCCGCAAGTCTCGCGACCTGCTCCTGCCGTTCATCGTCTTCTCGCTGTTGGTCAACGTGCTCTTGGTGAGCTTGGGCAGCCTGCTGCTGCTGCCCCTGAAAATCAAGAGCACCACCGCCTGGTTCAGCACGGCACTCCCCCAGCTTCTGCCGGCAGGGTATGCAAACGCGCAGCCGGGGGACAAGGCGGCCCTGCTCCAGCTCGGCCTGCTCACTTCCTCTGTCTGGCCTGCGCTGCTGCTGGTCGCCGCAGTGCTTGCCTGGCGTCATGCGCGTGCCGCCAGGCAGGAGGGCCTGCGCATCGTTCACGCTGCGAAAGGAGGCGCTGCTGTCTGACATGAGCGCCACACTGCCCATGCTGCGTGATTTCAGCGATCACTTCAGCCCCATCGTCGTCAAGGAACTGCGCCAGGGGCTGCGCACGCGGTTTTTCACCTCGGCGCTCATCCTGTTTCACACCCTCATCATCCTGCTGCTCGCCACCGTGGCTTTGGGGGCCCCGCTGGAGATTGTGAACGGCATTTTCTGGGGCATCGCAGGGCTCATGCTGCTGGCCGTCATGCCCCTGCGCGGCTTCTCCGCCCTCCATGTCGAAGATGCCGACGGCACGCTGGACATGCTCATGCTCACCTCCATCGCCTCCTTCCGCATTCTTTATGGCAAATGGGTGGCCCTTTGCGGCCAGTCGCTTCTCGTGGCGGGCTCCATCCTGCCTTACATGGTTGCACGCTACTTTTTTGGCGGCGTTGAAATCCTGAGGGAAGTCGTGGCGCTGGTCATGCTCGTTCTGGGCTCAGGCCTCATCACCGCTGCGCTGCTCGCCTTTTCCTCGCTGCCGTCGCTGCTCCTTCGCATTTTCCTCGGGCTCTGCGTGGGGGCCGGGGTGGTGCCGCTGGGCTTTTTCACGGCCATCCTCGTCTCCGCCTCGGAGGCAGACTCGCTCCTGCGTGAATTCTTCGCGCTGCAGCTATGGGAGCAGTGCAGCTTCGTTGGCGGCATTCTGGCCGTGGTGGCGTATGCCGTTTATTATTTTCTGGCGCTCGGCTCCTCGCGCATCGCGCCTCCCTCGGAGAATCACAGCACAAAAAAACGTCTCGTCGCCTTGGCCGTGCATGGCCTTTTCATGGTGGCCGGGCTGCTGCTCTGTTTTTTCAGCAAAGATCCCGACGTCGCCTTCTGGGTCTTTATACCCCTCTTGTTCCTCACCCTCATCGTCTGCATGGATGTGCTCACTGAGGAGATGCCCTGTTACTCCACGGCTGTCGCGGCCCTGGCGCGTCATGGGCGCCTGGGCAGGCTTGCCGGCAGGCTCCTGCACCCGGGCTGGGCTTCGGGCGTGCTGTTCTCCCTGCTTCTGTGCGTCATGGCTCTCAGCATCACGGCTGGCATCACCTTCAGGCACTCGTCCTGGGATCTGGATGACGGCCCGGGCCTCTACATGCTTTGCCTGCTGCTGGCCGTCTTCGTGCCTGTCAGCCTCCGCATCACTCGGGCGGGGATTTTTGCCAGCTGGTGGTTCGTGCAGATCTGCATGGTGGTCGCCGGCATCATGTTGACGATGTTCTGCCATGCCATGAACGCACGCGGTCTCGGTGCACTCGGCATCTTCACGCCCGTCACCGCGCTCTTTGGGGTCGAGTGTGGCAACTACAGCAGCCGTGAGAGCATCCTCATCATGGGCAGCCTGTTCAGCCTGGGCTGGCTGCTTCTCGCCATCCTGCGTGCAGGCGTTAATTTCAAAACTTACACCAGGCTGGAGCACGAGGCCCTGGAAAATGCGGCCCGGCAACCCTCGCGCACCCATGACGCTCCTTGATGACGCCGCCGCGCTCCGCTCTCTCCACGTCCGTGCCCGTGGCTGGGCGCGCGTGCTCAAGCTTCCCTTCCGCCAGCAGCGCTGGCGCGGCCATGCCGGCGACTTCCTCGGCGGCGGCACCGGCAGCAGCCTCGACTTTCAGGATCACCGCCTCTACCTCCCCGGAGACGATCCGCGCCAGATCAACTGGCAGGCCTACGCCCGCACCGGCACTTACTCGATGAAGCTCTATCGCGAGGAAGTCCGTCCCCTCGTCGATCTCATTTTTGACGTGTCAGCCTCCATGTTCGCCTTTGCCGCCAAGGAGCAGCGTGCGCTGGAATTGTTTGCCTACGCAGTCGAGTCCGTCTTGCAGTCCGGTGCCACGCTGCGTTGCTACGCCATTGCCGGTGCACAGCATCGCTTGCTCGAGCCCGAGGTCATTCTCAGCGGCCAGTGGCACGCACGCGTCAGCGACCTCATCTCCACTCAGGACATCCCTGCGCTGAACCGCCTCCCCCTTCGCGCCGGTGCCATGCGTGTCTTCATCAGTGACCTCCTCTTTCCCACCGAGCCGGAAGCCCTCCTCGCCTGCCTCAGCTCACGCAGCGGGCGCGGCATCGTCTTCGCACCCCAGTCTCGGGAGGAGGCCGACCCGGGCTGGGACGGGAACTACGAGTTCATCGACCCCGAAACCGGCCTCCCTCACGAGCACCGGGTCGAGCCCGCCCTGCTCCAGCGCTACGAGGCCGCCTACCGCCGTCATTTTGAGCTGTGGAAATCCGCCGCCCTGAAGCACGGCATCTCGCTGGCTCGTGTCGCTGCCGAGGCCGACTTTCAAAAGGCGCTCCAGCTCGAAGGAATCCCCAGCGGAGCCGTGGAAACTGCATGAGCCTCACCCTCGCCAACACCTGGGGCCTCTGGGCGCTGCTCGGCATTCCGGCCGTGATCGCCATTCATTTCCTCCAGCGGCGCAACCGCCGCGTGCACGCCACCACGCTCTTTCTGCTGCAGCAGATGAAGCGCGAGAGCCGCACCGGCAGCCGCTTTGAGCGCCTCCGCACCTCCATCCCTTTCTGGCTTCAGCTTTTGATGGTGCTGCTGCTCACCTGGCTGCTCGTGCAGCCCCGCTGGCTCAGGCACGATGCCGTGCAGCGCATCGCCGTGGTGATGGATGCATCCGCCAGCATGCAGGCCTTCCGCACTCCTGCGCTCAGAGCGGTCGATGACGTCCTCGGCCTGCTCGAAGGCCCTCTGGCGCGCGCAGAGCTCACACTGCTGTCTTCAGATGTCGAGGCCCCCAGCCTCTATCACGGCACGCTGGCCGCTGAGCTGCGGCAGGCGCTGCATCAATGGGAGCCGCTCCTCGGCGTGCATGATTTCACCCCCGCCTTGCGCATCGCACGCGGGCTCGTCGGGCCAAAGGGCGTCGTCGTGCTTGTCACAGACCACCCCCTGCCTGTCCCCCCTCTGTTTGGCGCGCAGGTGATTTCCGTCGGTCAGGAAACCGACAACGTCGGCTGGGCCGGCGTGACCGTGGAGGAGGTTGACGGCCAGTGGGTCTGGCACGCCCTGGTGAAAAACTACTCCAGCACTCCGCAGCAGCGCCAGTGGCATGCCCTGGCCGGCACTGCGCAGTCCCCTGCCAAATCTCTCAAGCTCGCCCCCGGGGAAACCCAGACGCTCTCCGGTCCCTTTCCCCCCGGAGAGGTCCAGCAGTTTGCCCTTCACCTTGGCGACGACGCATTCGCACTCGACAACGTTCTGCCGCTCGTGCGCCCTCAGCCCAAAGTCCTCTCGCTTTGTCCGTTCGACGGCAAAACACCGCTGCTCGCGGAGCTCTTCAGCCGCTACGCCCACCTGCGCATCGTCGGCGCTCCGGGTGCGTCGGATCTCGTCGCTGCGGTGATGACACCCACTTTCGCCCTGCCAGAGCAGCGTCATGGCTGCTTCTTTCAGGCCCCGCCGGAAGAGACGGCCCCCTACCTCAAAGGCAGCATCGTGGCCGAGCCGCATGCGCTGGTCGAAGGGCTCAACTGGCAGGGGCTTCTGGTGCGCGAGTCCAAACCCATGCCCCGTCAGTCCCAGGATCGCGTGCTGCTCTGGCAGGGCGAGCGCCCCTTGATCGTCTTGCGCATCATGCCCGCCGGCGGCAGGCAGTTGATCTGCCAGTTCGATCTGGAGATCTCCAATGCCCGCAAGCTGCCTGCCTTCGCCGTGCTTCTGCATCGTTTCCTTGAAACTTTGCGCACAGACAAACTCGCGCCTGAAGCCGCCAACTTCGACGTGCGTCAGCACCTCAATGTGGCGCACCGCCAGGATGCCGAAGCCGGGCCATTGAAACTCGGAGACCAGGAAATCCCCCTCGCACAGGCCCGCCTGCTCCGTGCCCCTTCACGGCCCGGCCACTTCACTGTGCGTCAGGGTGAAACGCTGCTCCTCACTGCGGCCGCACATTTTGCCGACACCCGAGAGGCAGACCTCACCCAGGCAAAGCCGTTCAATGAACTCGACAAGGTCAAGGCCCTGCAGGTCGAGACCCTGCACGAGGCAGACCCCGGCTGGCGGCTGTGGCTTCTCGCCCTGCTCCTTTTGCTGTTCGGCAGCTGGTGGTTCACCAATCCCAAACGCGAAACTCAGGAGGTCTTGCGCGCATGAAACATCCGTTCAGTGGCCGCAAAAAAACGCAAAGGCCGCAAAAAGGGGCTGCCTCCGGAAACCTGCGCCCCCTCTTTTTTTTGTGCCTTTTTGAGTTTTTTGCGGCCATCCCAAATGAGGTCCTGCCATCATGATCTTCCGCCATCCAGAATGGTTCGCCCTCCTGCCCGTGCTTCTGCTGGCCGGCAGGCTTCTGCCGCGCCTTTCGTTGTGGCGGCCGGTTCGGCTGCTGCTGCTGGTGCTCATCACGGCCACGCTCGCACAGCCGCAGTGGCGTCGCCTTGCCGACGGCGTCGATCTCTGGGTCCTGCTCGACAGCTCCGTGTCCGCAGAGCAGCCCATGGCCAGGGGCATGCAGGAGTGGGAGAAGCTCCTCGAAAAAAGCCGGGGCCGCGAAGACCGCATCTTTTACCTCAGCTATGCCGCGGAGGTGATGAAGCGTGGCGCTGAAGGCGCGGAAATGTACGCACGCAACCAGACTCAGACACGCACCGCCCAGGCCATCACCCAGGCGCTCGCCTTTGCCCAGCGCGAAGGCCCTGGCCGGCCGGCCCGCATTCTGGCCATCACAGACGGTTACTCCACCGAGCCGCTGACGGGCCTCGCCTCCAAACTCTCGCAGCAGGGCGTGGAGCTCGACTACCGCCTCGCCCGCGAAAGCGAGACCACCGACTTCCGCATCTCCGCCATGAAGCTCCCTTCGCGCGCTCAGCTCGGCGAGCCGTTTTTGATCGAGATCGAGCTGCGCGGCACCGCCGATGGCAAAGTCCCCCTCACCCTGCTGCGCAACGGACGTGAGCTCAAAACCAGCGAGGTGGACGTCCGGCTCGGCAGCGGTGCCATTCGCTTTACGGACCGCCTCCCGGCCGCCGGTGTCGCACATTATGAGGCCATCATCCTGCCGGCCAAGGACGCGCACCCGGGCAACAACCGTCACGAAGCGATGATCGAAATCGCCGGCGGTCCTCGCGTGCTCCTCCTCACCAAGTACACGGACGACCCCGCCGCCGCCGCCCTCCAGCGCCAGGGGTTCACCGTCGAGACCGTCACCGAGCTGCGCTCTCTCCGCCCCGGCCAGCTCGCCGGTGTGAAGTGCGTCATCTTCAACAACGTCCCCGCCTTTGAGCTCCCCTCCGAGTTCCTGCCTGCCATGGATTTTTATGTCCGCGAGCAGGGCGGCAGCATCCTCATGGCAGGGGGAAAGCAGAGCTTTGCCGCAGGCGGTTATTTCGAGTCGCCGCTCGATCCGCTGCTGCCCGTCTCCATGGAAATGAAGCAGGAGCACCGCAAGCTCATGGTCGCCATGGCCATCGTCATGGACCGCAGCGGCTCCATGGGCATGAACGTGCAGAATGGTTTCACGAAAATGCAGCTCGCAGACGAAGGCGCGGCCAATGCCATCCGCTTCCTCGGGCCGCAGGATCTGCTGGCCGTCTATGCCGTGGACAGCGAGGCCCATGAGATGGTCCCCCTTCAGCAGGTGGGGCCTAACCGCGATAAAATGGAAAGCGCCGTGCGCCGCATCGAAAGCACCGGCGGCGGCATCTATGTTTACAACGGGCTCAAGGCTGCCTGGGATCAGCTCAAAGCCGCACCCGTCGGCCAGCGCCACATCATTCTCTTCTCTGACGCCGCAGACTCCGAGCAGCCGGGCGACTACCAGATCCTGGTCGAGGAAATCATCAAGAATGGCGGCACCGTCAGCGTCATCGCCCTCGGCACCCGCAGGGACGTGGATGCCTGGATCCTCGATGACATCGCCAAGCGCGGCAAAGGCCGTATCTTCTACACCGACAAAGCCGAGGAACTGCCCAGCATCTTCAGTCAGGAAACCGTCGCCGTCGCCCGCAGCGCCTTCATCACGGACCCCGTCGCCACCAAGGCCGCCGGCGGCTGGTTTGAGATCAGCAGCCAGACCTTTGACTGGCCCGCGCAGGTGGACGGCTTCAATCTCAGCTACCTGCGCGACTGGGCCAGCCAGGCGCTCATCACCCAGGACGAATACGCCGCACCTCTCGTCGCCTTTGGCCCACGCGGCACCGGCCGCACCGCCGCCGTCAGTTTTCCCCTCGGTGGCGAGCACTCCCAGCTCGTGCGTGCCTGGCCCAAATACGGCGACTTTTTGCAGACCCAGGTGCGCTGGCTGATGGGCGAAACTCTTCCGCCCGGCATCGGTGTCCGCCACCGCCTGGAGGGCAATACCCTCACCCTCGATCTGCTCTACGATGAAGAATGGGCGCCCAAACTGCGAGCCAAAGCCCCGCGCGTGGTGCTGGCGCACGGACTGCGGGCCGAGGGCTCTCACGAGCTCGCCTGGGAGCGCGTCTCACCCGGGCATTACCAGACCCGCACCGAACTCCCCGAAGGTGAAATGGTGCGCGGAGCCGTGCAGGTCGCCGGGCAGGCCGTCAGCTTTGGGCCCGTCATTGTCGGCACCAGCACCGAGTGGGCCTTTGATGAGTCACGCGTCGAGGAGCTGCGCCGCGTCTCCCAAACCAGCGGCGGCCGTGAGCTGCTGGAAATGAGCCAGGCCTGGCGCAGCCCCGCCACGCCTCGCTTTACGGATCTTGGCATTTACCTGCTCATCGTCACCCTACTCTGCCTCCTCTTCGAAGCCTTCGTCACCCGCACCGGCTGGAAGCTGCCCCGGCTCGCCCGTGCCGAAAGCAAGCCGCGCCCCGCAATCATCAAACCCACCCGCGAAGCTCTCCAACATCAGCAGCGACTCAGCCAGGCACCGCAGGCCCAAGAGATCAAAACTCCTGCCGCTGAAGCAGAGCCCAAGATCACCCAAGTCTCCGCCGAAGAACGCCAAAGCCGCTTTCAGCGTGCGAAGAAACGCTGAGACTTCGCGGATGGATCGTAGCTTGCACCCTGGGAGTCGGTGATTTACAATAAACCATGGTTCCCATCCTGAGACAGCCTGGCTTTCAGCAGCGTGCCATGCCGTTGTCCATCCAGGCCTGGCATCAAATGATCGCCACGGGTCTCGCTCCGGCGCGGGCTGAACTCATTCGCGGAGTGATTGTCGAAAAAATGAGCAAGTCCATCATCCATACCAAGCTTGCGGCGAGAATTTTTGCTCTTCTGCAAAAACTTGCAGGCGCTCAGGTGTGGGTCCGCAAAGAAGATCCGCTCACCTTGACGGATTCAGAACCCGAACCGGACGCATCGGTGGTCGCGGGCAGGGAAGAAGACTTCCAGAGTCATCCAACGACAGCTCTCCTCGTTGTGGAAGTTTCTGTTTCCAGTCTCAATGAAGACCGTGAAATGGCCGACCTCTATGCAGAAAACGGCGTGGCCGAATACTGGATCATTAACGGCTCCGAGCGTTGCATCGAATGCTATCGCGATCCCTCTGCTGGCCGTTATCAAACCCAGCTCCGCATCACCGAAGGCTCCATTCTTCAGAGCGCCGCCCTGCCAGCCGTGAGCGTGGACATCGCCGAATTGTTTGCGGGTATCGGCGCCTGATCCCTCCCGCGTTCAAGCAGGCATCCCAGCGTGCGAAGAAACGCTGATGAAAAGTCGCCATCGGCGCTCTGAAATGATCAGATCAAGGCTCGCGTGTCTTTGATCCAGATTCTTTTCCAACGGCTCATGGTACTAAACTGCCGTTCTTTGCCTTTCGAGACAAAGAGTTCGGCGTGGCAGCGTACGTTGGGAGACACTTCAACCCATCGTCGCTCCTCATGCCCACTTCGCGCCGCTCCTTCCTCAAGCATTCCACGCTCGCCTCCGCAGCCGCCGCTTTTCCGGCGTTCGTCCGCGGCCAGAACCTCAACAGCAAGCTCCAGGTGGCCTGCGTCGGCGTCAATGGCATGGGCTACAGCGATCTCCACAACGTCGGCTCTCACGCCGCCGTGAAATTCGTCGGCTTCTGCGACGTGGATGCCAACCGCTTCGACAAGGCTGACAAGGAGTTCCCCGGCGTGAAGCACTTCTCCGACTACCGCGAGATGTTCAGCACCCTTGGCGACGGTTTCGATGCCGTCACCGTGGGCATCCCGGACCACATGCACGCACCCGTGGCCGTGGCCGCCATGCAGAAGGGCAAGCACATCTACTGCCAGAAGCCCCTCGCGCACACCGTCTGGGAGGCGCGACAGATGCGCCTCTGGGCTGAGAAGAAAAACCTCGTCACCCAGATGGGCAATCAGATCCACTCCTCCATCGAGTACCGCATGGGCACGCGGCTCATCAAGGAAGGCGCGATCGGCAAAATCAAGGAAGTGTACTCCTGGGTCGGCGTCACCGGCAATGAGCGCACCCGCATGTTCCAGCCGCCGCCCTCCGCTCCCGTCCCGGCCAATTTGAACTGGGACCTCTGGATCGGCGCCGCTCCCATGCGCGAGTACGCCCCCGCCTATCACCCCTTCATCTGGCGCGACTGGCAGGACTTCGGCGGCGGCGGCCTCGGCGACTTCGGCTGCCACATCATGGACCCCGTTTTCACCGCGCTCGATCTCACCGCCCCCATCAGCGTCCACGCCAAGAACAGCGGCATCAACAACCAGATCTGGCCCACGCATGAGACCATCAACTATGTCTTCCCCGGCACCCAGTACACCGCAGGGAAAACGATGAAGCTCACCTGGATGGACGGCGGCCTCAAGCCCAGCCACAAGCTCGCCCAGATGCCCGGAGACATCGATCTCCCCGGCAGCGGTTCCATCTTCATCGGCGAGGGCGGCACCATGGTCCTCGCTCATGTCGCAGGCCCGCGCCTCTACCCTCTCGACAAGTTCACCGGCTTCAAATACCCCAAGGAAGAAGGCCGCAGCCACTGGCACACCTGGGTGG
The DNA here is from genome assembly GCF_042655725.1 of Prosthecobacter fluviatilis. Lineage (GTDB taxonomy): Bacteria > Verrucomicrobiota > Verrucomicrobiia > Verrucomicrobiales > Verrucomicrobiaceae > Prosthecobacter > Prosthecobacter fluviatilis. Next base: position 439,254 of record NZ_JBHSMQ010000005.1, on the reverse strand, counting down.
ACGCCTGCCTCGCCGGCACCAAGACCAGCGACGGCTTCCACTACGCCGGTCCGCTGGCGGAGACCGTGCAGCTCGGCAACGTGGCCACCCGTCTCGCCATTCCCAAGATCGACCCCGTCACCGGCCGCATGGAGGAGGCCAACAAGGTGCTTGAGTGGGACGCCGCCAATCTGAAGTTCACCAACGCACCCGAGGCCGACAAGCTGCTCACCAAGACCTATCGTCAGGGCTTCGAAGTCGCTGCCGCTTAAGCCTTCGCATTTCCCGCTCCCATCCCGTGCGCGCCGATCTGAAAAGATTCGGCGCGCATTTTTTTCGATGGCATTTGAGTGGCTGGCGTAGTTATTGCGTCAGAACATCATATGAACTCGGAAAACACGAACGAATCGTCGTCTTCCCTCAGCGGAAGTCTCCTGCTCGCCTCACCGGCCATGCGCGACTCCAATTTCGCCCGCTCCGTGGTCTTCATGGCCGCGCACAATGCGAAGGACGGCGCCTTTGGCTACATCCTCAACCGCCCCCTGGAGCAGTGCGTCGCCGATCTCCTTCCAGACCAGGACTTGGGAGCGCTTGGCGATGTGCCCGTGTTCATGGGCGGCCCCGTTTCCACAGACAAGCTTGCCTTCGCCGCTTTGCATTGGAACAAACGCCGCCGCACCCTTCGCTGCCAGACTCATCTCTCCGTGGCAGACGCTCTGCACGCGCTCAGCCTCGGCCATGATGTGCGCGGCTTTGTCGGCTACTCCGGCTGGAGCGGTGGCCAGCTCGAAAGCGAGCTGGAAGTCCGCTCCTGGATCACCACCCCGGCCCGTCCGCTGGTGCTCACTGTTGAAAAACCCGCCCAGATGTGGTCCGCCATCCTCAAGGACATGGGCCCTGTCTATAAGGTCATGGCCGGTATGCCTGAAGACGTGAGTCTGAACTAAGCCGGCGTGAAGCGGCCCGCACATTCCGTGTGCGGTGTGGGCGGCAGGCCTGCCTGCCACCTCTTATAAGATGCCGCTCCAGCCTACTTCGAAAATTCCTTGTCGATCGCGTCCAGATACTTCGAGATCGGATCGGTGCGGACTGGAAGTTCTTTCTTGATGGTGGTGGGCAGGTTGAGGAAGTCGTCAAACTTGCCGGAAAGGCGGCCGCTCTCGCTGGCTTCGAACCAGTCCAGGTAGTCGCGCACCGCGACAGACTTCTGGTAGGCGACAATCGCAAACTCATGCAGCGCGGCCAGGCGCTTGTCCATGTCCTTCGTCCTCCCGGCTTCGATGTCGTGCACCGCGACGAGGTAGCCTCGGATCACAGGGCGGAACAAAACGCCCACACGCAGCTCCAGCGCCCTCAGTGACGCCAGGTTGTACTCCAGTATTTTAGCACGGTCTGGGTGCTTCAGGATATGCTGATACTCCTCGATGGGCAGGCTCACCGGTACCAGGCTCGGTGCTGCGGCGTCTGGGCTGGCCGCCGTGCCTGGAGCTGCCCTGACCTGTTCGGGCGTGGCCGGCTTTGCATTCGGATTCGTCGTCTGTGGCTTGCGCGCAGCTGTGCTGGAGGATTTGGCGGTGGACTTGGAGTTGGGATTGGTCGTGCGCGGCTTGCTGCTTTTCTTCACCTCTGGCTTCTCCGCTTCAGCCTTCGGTGCTTCAGCCTCCTCCTTGGGGGCTTCCTCGGTCTTGCGTTTGCGGAAATCAAACAGCGGCTCCGTTGTCGGGCGGGCGGCGGGCGGGGCCAGCATCTGCCAGGCATCTGCCATCATGGGTGAGATCAGGCGGGCAAAATCAAAGCTGCTCTCCGGAGTCAGCATCGCCTGCTTCTCCTTGGCCGGCGCTTCCTCTTTCTTTTCCTCCGCAGGCTTCTTGCCGCCACGGAACCAGTTCATTGGATTGAGCTTCGTGGGCTTCTTTTCTTCCTGGGGCTCCTCTTTCGCTGCCGGTTCTTTTGGGACGCTGACCTTGGGCTTTTCGATCGCCGCCGCCTTTTCCTTCTCCTTTTCAGCCACCTTCTTGCCGGGGCTCGCAGTCACGGCGGGTTTCTCATCAGGCTTCTTCTCATCAGGCTTTTTCTCCTCGCCACCGGCGCCAAAGAGCCGGCCCATGAAGCCGGGTTTCTTTTCTTCTGCCTTGTCCTCTTTTTCGGCCATGGCTTCAGCCGGCTTTTCAGCCGTTTTGGAGCTGCTGTCTTTGGCCTCTGCATCGTCAGGCTTTTTCTTTTCCTCGCCACCGGCGCCAAAGAGCCGGCCCATGAAGCCGGGTTTCTTTTCTTCTGCCTTGTCCTCTTTTTCGGCCATGGCTTCAGCCGGCTTTTCAGCCGTTTTGGGGTTGCTGTCTTTGGCCTCTGCATCGTCAGGCTTTTTCTTCTCCTCACCGCCGGCACCAAACAGGCGCCCCATGAAGCCGGGCTTCTTTTCCTCGTCCGCAGGCAGCTCCTTCGCTTCGGCCGTTTTGGCGGCTTTGTCTGCGGCTTTCGCCTCGCCTTCCTTTTCGCTGCCATCTCCCAGGAAGAGCATGCGGCGCAGCAGGCTGCGTTTCGTCTTCGGGTCCTCCTCGGCGGGTTCCTCCTTCGGGGTTTCAGGCGTCGGCTCTTTCACCTTGGCCTTGGCGGTTGCAGTCTCCGCCTGGGCTGGCGCACGGGGCTCGCTCGCCGCGATCACCGGCAGCGGTGCGGGGATCACAAAGGGGTGCAGTTTCACGTTCTTTGGCACCTCCGCAGGCAGCGCTTCGTAGTGGATCGTGATGGCCTCCTCGATGGCCTTGAGGCTTTCGGCCGCGCTGAGCGGCTCGGCCACACCGGGCTTGGCCAGGGAGGCCAGCTGCAGCGACCACCACTTGTTCAGGCTCGACGCCGAGGCGGCGAAGTTGGGGAATGCAGCGCTGAGCAGTTCGCGCTCGGAGCGCGAATCACTCGCCAGGGAGTTGAGAAACTTGTTCAGATTCTGCGGCCCGTTTGGCTGGTCCACCAGCGCCAGCACCAGCGCGCAGCATGAGGTCTCGTAAATCGTCCGGGAGAGGTTGTCCATCTCCACCGGGGAGGCTTCGATGATCTCCTCAATGCCGTAGATTTTCCCGCTGCGAAACAGCGTGGCAAACATGGCGCTCGGGGCCGGGCTCGCACGGAAGTCCAGCGCATGCAGCACGCCGGTCATGACCCAGTCGGGCAGCAGCAGGCGCCCTTCCGGTGTCTCGATCTTCTGGTGGTTGCGCAGGATGCGCTCGGCCAGCAGCGCCCTCACCAGTTCCTTGCGCAGGTCCTCCGCCTTCAGCCCGGGCCCCTCGTTGATCGTCACCTGCAGGTGAAAGCCCCCGAAGTTAAGCTCGGAGATGGCGGTGGAAATCGGCGGCCCTTTCGACTTGGCCGCCTCCTCGCCGGTGTTCAGCAGCACCACGATCGGCAGCACCCACGGCTCCTTGTCATTGAGCACCCTGCGCAGCTCCTGCGAAATCTCCTCACAGCGTGTGGACATGGCGCTGCGCGTCTCAAACACCTTTCCATGCACAATGAACTGCCGGCTCGTGCTGGTGGAGCTCGTCACGGGCACCTTGTCCGCCGGAGTCGGCACGCGCGGCACCTCCGTCACCGCTGGCTTTTGTGTCACGGCTTCCAGCGCCTGCATTTTGCTGGCGGAATTCGCAGAGGTCGCAGGCGCTGCGGGCACAGGTGCAGGCGCTGGCGGGGCTGCAGGCTTGGCGCCGGGCTCATTCAGCAGCTGGCCCGGCAGGGGAGGCGGGGCCAGAGTCTTCGGGGCCTCGATCGCAGCCGCCGCTTCTTTCTGTTCCTTCGTCAGCGGCGGGACGGGAGGGGCGGCTGTTTGCCCCACAGCGAGCAGTGTGGTGCAGACAAATGAGAGCACGCCTGCGCAGGCGCATGGAAAACGGCGGTTCATGCAGTGGGGAAGCGGGGATCGAGCACGAGCTTGTCCTTCGCGATGGTGATTTGGGTCATTTGAAACAAGGCACGGATTTCTGGATCAAGTGCCTCGGCCAAAGCTTGCAGCGAGGGCTGGAGCGGCCTCATCATGCCACGCGGCATCTCCAGGTGGCCGTACGCTCCACGCAGCACTTCCACCCGGAAGTCCTTTTCTCCGCGGTGGATCGCCAGGTCCACGCTCGCGGTCTGCGTATGCCCGTGGATTTTCCAGATCAGAAACAAACGCGCCGTGTCCGGCTCCAGATCGATGCGGACTCCTTCAAACGCCGCCCAGCCTCCCAGGACTCCCGGGATTTTTCCAGACAGCGTCGCGGACAGGTGACGGTTGATTTCCACCTCGCTCACCTCCATCACTGCCGCACGCTTGATGGTCGTTTGCCGCATCATGTCAGGCAGGTCATCGGCCTTCGCAGAGCTTGGCGCAGCGACTCTGGGCAGATCTGCCGGCCGGTGTGCCACCCAGGCGGCTCCGGCCAGCAGGCTGATCCCAAGCAGCCGCAATGTCTTGATGAGTTGGCGGATCACAGCGGCAGGTGGTGGTGAGGTATGAAATGCGGGCTAGGGGCCTAGGCCCCCGTCGTCTTGGCAGGTGCTGGCGTGCTCGCGGCTGGTGCAGGGCTTGCCGCAGGCGGCGCACTGGTGGCTGAGGCGGCGCTTTCAGAGTCCTTCTTCGCCGCCGCTTTGTACGAGTCGCTGCGGTAGTCGGTGATGTAGAAGCCGTTGCCTTTGAAGATGAAACCTGCGCCCATGCCTATCTTTCGCTTCACCGGTCCCGGACAGCCCTCCTTCGGGCACTCCGTGAGGTGAGGGTCTTTCATGGACTGTTTGGCCTCAAATGGATGGCCACACGTCTGGCATTCGTATTCGTAGGTGGGCATGGTGGGGGGAAGGTGAGATGCCTGCGCGGGGATAATGCTGTGCGCAGCAGGGCTCTAAGTATGCTGCTTGGCACCCTCTGCTGCAAAAGGATTTTCCCCCTCCATTCTGGCTCTGTCACAATTCAGCGCTCGACACTCATCAGCCTTTGCATGTATTATCCGGTCATGGCTGCTTTGACCCAGGAAACCGTCTTCTTGAAGAATCTTTATGCCACGCCCGCCGACTGGCAGCGCGATTTGTTCTATTCCGTGGTGCGTGCGGGCCACCTCAAGGCGGGCTATGAGCACCGCATCGAGCGCGAAACCTACCCCGGCCACGAGCTGATCCTCTGCCTCAAAGGTCGCGGCTGGGTCCAGGTCGCAGGCAAACGCCATGAAGTCGGGCCCGGGGCTCTCCTCTGGGTGAACTGCCACCATCCTCACCTCTATGGGGCTGCCAAAAAGGACCCCTGGGAGCTTTATTGGATACGTGCAGAAGGTCGGCCGCTCGACCGCATCGCCGAGCTCCTCCAGGTGCGCTCACAGCCCGTCCTCGAAGGCATTAATGAGCAGGCTGTCGCTCAGGAGTTTGAGCGGGCTTTTGAGCACATGAGCGGCACCCGCCCCAGCGATGCCGCACTCGCCAGCGCCGCCGTCGCCTCCATCATCGGCCAGGCCTTCCACGTCCGCCTCTCAGAGCCCGGGCAGGTGCAGCCGGAGCTCCCCTCCGCCGTTTCCAAGGCCCTCGAGCGCATGCGCCTCTACTTCCACCTCCCCATGCGCGTGGTCGAGCTGGCCCAGCTCAGCGGCATGAGCGAAAGCCACTTCAGCCGCCAGTTCAAGGCCTCCATCGGCACCAGCCCCATCGACTGGCTCCGCCGCGAGCGCATCAATCAGGCCAAACGCCGCCTCATCGAGTCCGACGACCCCGTCAAGGAAATCGCCCGCCAGGTCGGCTACCATGACCAGTTCTTTTTCTCCAAGGACTTCAAGAAGATGACCAAGCTCACCCCCACCCAGTTCCGCGAGCAGGAAAAGCAGTCCTAGTCCGCCACAGGCCTCTGCTTCAGCCGTTCTTCCACCCACGCATGTGTGCGGCGGAGGATGAAATCCAGCATCAGCGCCAGCAGCGCCCCTGCAAACGCTCCGCCGACCCCGCCATACACGGCGATCATCCAGCTCTCGTCCACCTTCTCCAGCACCGTGCGGCCCACCCACGCCGTCACCGCCCCTGCGGGTATCCCGGCCAGCACACCGCACTGCAGCAGCAGCGCCCTCATGGCCGTGGCCGGACGTTTCGTAAAGAAACCCAGCGCCACCGAGCTCGACACCACGCCCAGCATCACCATTCCTGCTGCGATCGCGCACGCAAACAGTCCCGCTCCTATCCCGACGCCGATCAGTACGACCATGACAATCAGCATGATGAGGCCGGGAAAAATCATGGCCTCAGCATCAAACTCAAATCTCGAATTTCAAATCCTCATTTCACCGCCACTGTCATCCCCATGAGCATCACCCCCGCACCCCAGGGCCTCCTCGGCATGAAGCCGGAGGAGATCGCTGCCGTGTTCACAGAGCTGGGCCAGCCCGCCTTCCGTGCCAGGCAGCTCGTCGAGTGGGTCTTCGCCAAACGCGCCGCCACCTTCGAGGCGATGACCAATCTGCCCAAGGCCACCCGCGAAGCCCTCGCCACCCGCTTCGTCACCCGCACCATGACCATCGCCAAGGTCACCGGCTCCAGCGACACCACACGCAAGTTTCTCCTCAAGCTCCATGACGGCCGCTACGTCGAGACCGTCCTCATCCCGGCCAATCCCGCCCTCTATGGCGGAGCCTCGGACCGCCGCACCCTCTGCGTCTCCAGCCAGGTCGGCTGCGCCTACGACTGCAAATTCTGCGCCAGCGGCCTCGCAGGCTTCACCCGCAACCTCACTGCTGCCGAAATCGTCGAGCAGATCGTCCAGGTGGAGGCCTATGCCGGAGAGCGTGTGGACAATCTCGTCTTCATGGGCATGGGAGAGCCCCTCGCCAATTTCTCCAACGTCACCAAGGCCATCGAAATCCTCAATGCGGAATGGGGCATCGGCATCGGGGCACGTCACATGACCGTCAGCACCAGCGGCCTCGCTCCGCAGATCAAAAAACTCGCCGATTTTCCCCTTCAAATCCGCCTGGCCATCTCCCTCCACGGCGCCACCGACGAAGTGCGTGAGAAAATCATGCCCGTGAACCGCAAGCACAACCTCGCGGAACTCTTCGAGGCGCTCGACTACTGGAACCAGAAACGAAAACAGTTCCTCACCTTCGAGTTCATCCTCATCGCCAATGTAAACGACAGCCTCCAGCAGGCCCAGGCCCTGGCCAAACGTGCGCGCAGCGCCAATGCCAAGGTCAACCTCATTCCCTACAACACCGTCGATGGCCTCGACTGGGTGCGCCCCAGCGAAGCCGCCCAGGACGCCTTCCTCGCCGTGCTTCTCAACGCCGGCGTCACCGCCACCCTACGCCGGGAAAAAGGCCACGACATCGCCGCCGCCTGCGGTCAGCTTCGCCTGAAACAGGAAACCGAACTCGGCATCATCGAATCCCCCATCCCCGCCAAACGCATCACCATCGGCGGCGGCGCGGACTGATTTTCCGGAGCGCCAAAGGCGCGCGCTATCGCAGCCCAGGGCAGCGCCCTGGGTTGCCTGTTTCGCCACATCCTTGGCCCGCAGGCAGTTTGCCCTTCGTAGTGCGCACCGAGCAGAATGGGCGTCTGCAGCAGACTTGTTCGAGAGCAGCATGTCTGGCTGTTCGGGACGTAGGTTGGGTGTGTTTGGCGGCTGATGGTTGCTCGATCATCAGGCGGCTGCTTCGCCAAACCGCCCGACTCTGGGGGGCGTTCGCAGGCTGAGGCGCGTGGCTACACGCTGAGGGACGGCGGGCTGTCGCCACACCCATCCACGGCCACGCCTGAAGCACTGAACCTGGAGCTCTATTCGAGAACAAGTCCAATACCACGCACAGCTGAAAACGGGTCTCATGGGTGAAAGCCAGCATTCCATGCGGCCAGCCAGCGCTCTGGAGGAGTGGGATCGTCCCGATCCCACACGTTCCCGCATCGCCCTGCGCCCTCGCAGAACCACGAACACGCTGCAGGTGGGGGGATCAAGATAATCCCCCTCCGTCGCTGCGGCGAAGCCTCAGGCGGGGTGGGATCGTCCCGATCCCATACGTTCCCGCGTCGCCCTGCGCCTTCGCAGATCCACGAACACGCTGCAGGTGGGGGGATCAAGATGATCCCCCTCCGTCGCTGCGGCGAAGCCTCAGGCGGAGTAGGATCGTCCCGATCCCACACGTTCCCGCATCGCCCCTGCGCCCTCGCAGATCCACGAACACGCTGCAGGTGGGGGGATCAAGATGATCCCCTCCGTCGCTGCGGCGAAGCCTCAGGCGGAGTGGGATCGTCCCGATCCCACACGTTCCCGCATCGCCCAGCGCCCTCGCAGAACCACGAACACGCTGCAGGTGGGGGATCAAGATGATCCCCCTCCGTCTCTGCGGCGAAGCCTCCGGCGGAGTAGGATCGTCCCGATCCCACACGTTCCCGCATCGCACAGCGTCTTCGCACATCCACGAACACGCTGCAGGTGGGGGGATCAAGATGATTCCCCTTCGTCGGATCGTGCCTCCACCTTCAGACCCGTTTTCATCGCATCGTGGTCCAATGGGTCCCGTCACGCATAGGCACCGCGGCGTGTCCGGGTCTCAAGGAGGCCAGGAGTTTTCAACAGGCTGTTAAAACTACCTCACCCGCGCCGGCTTCCTCACCGCAGCCGCAGGCACCCGTTTCACCGGGCGCTTCAGCTTCGATGCAGACACTGACTTGGCGGCTGCGGGCTTGGCTGCCACGGGCTTCGCGGCAGTCTTGGCTTCCTTCAGCTCACGCAGCTCTTTCTCCACCTCGGCCAGACGCTTGGAGGTCGCCTCCAGCTTCCGCACCACCAGGCGCGCCACAAATTCATACAGCGCCGCATGGAAATCCGGGTCTTCCTCACGGGGATGGATGTCCTGCAGAAACTTCTGGTCCACCGCCAGGCACACCGCCTTGGTGGAGGCCAGCACGGAGGCCAGACGCTTGTCATGGTTCACGAGCGCCAGCTCGCCAAAAACTTCCCCGATCCGGGTGATGGAGGCCACCTTCTTGGTGCCGACCCGCACCTCCAGCTCACCGCTGAGCAGGACGTAGATGCGGGAGTCGATGCTGCCTTCTTTGATGATGCAATCTCCTGGCTCGCACTGCAGCAGGCTGCTGGAATTGAGCACATCATCGAGCTGGTCATCGCTAAAGCTGGCGAGGGCAGGCACCGCACGCAGAGGCGACGGGCTGTGCTTCTCGTCATGGATGTAAGCAAACTCTTTCATGGAATATGCAGGATTCTGTCAGGAGGATGGCAGGCGGGAAAGATAAATTTTGCTCATTTTCCGGCACTCTTCACCGCCGCATCATACGCAGGCCAGAAGCTCGCCGGTGGCATCAGGTCCTTGCCGCCATCATCAAACCGTGTGCCGATCTCCTGCAGCGGCAGCGCTTTCACCACATCGATGCCCGCCGTGATGTTTGCCGGCGTAAACACCAGCCGTGTGAGCTTCATGCCCTTCAGCGGGGTCAGATCCGTCACCGGCGTTTCGCCTATGTGCAGTCGCTGCAGCGCCGTGCCGCTCAGCGGCGTCAGGTCCTTCACCTTCGTGCGGTGCAGCGTCACGCTCACCAGCGGCACCGTCTTCAGCGCGCTGATGTCCGCCACCGGGCAGTCCGTCAGCCACAGCATCTGGATCGGGCATTTGCCGATCCCCGAGATGTCTCCGATCGGGCAGCCCACCGCATTCAGCTCCACCAGCGGCATGTTTTCCAGCGCCGCCAGGTTCTCCACTGGCGTACGGCTCAGGTACAGCTTCTCCAGCGGCATGCCCCGCAGTGCGGAGAGATCCTTCACCTTCGTGTCCTCCAGGTACAGCTCCACCAGCTTCTTCCCCTGCATCGGCCGCAGGTCCGTGATCGGCGTCTCGCTCAGGTCCAGCGCCAGCGGCTCGATGTGCTCCAGAAACTTCACGTTCTCGATCTTCGCCCCGCGCAGGCTCAGCGCGATCACCTTCCCACCCTCGATGTTGAACTGCCCGTCGCCCGCATACGCCGGATTATGGTACTTGATCTCCGTGTGCATCATCTCCTGCGTCCAGTACACCTTCTTCGGTTCCTCCTTTTTGGGCTCTGCCTTGGCTGGCGCGGGAGCTGCCGCCACGGGCTTCGCCGCAGGCGCGGGTTTCTTGGGCTCATCGCCGCATTGGGTCAGGAGCAGAGGCAGGACAAGGAGCAGGCTGGGCTTCATGGCACCGGCATGCCGGATTTCCCCCCTCCTTGCAAGCCGGAAGTGAAACAAGCGCGGCAAACCCGCGTTTATCGCGCCTCATCATGCGCCCGCTTCTTCTCCTCGCCGCACTGCTTCTCGCATCGTCCGCCTTTGCCGCCAAACCCAACGTCCTGCTCATCGTCGCAGACGATCTCGGCTACCACGACCTAGGCTTCCAGGGCTCCAAGGAAATCACCACGCCTCATCTCGACAAGCTCGCCGCCCAGAGCCTCGTGTGCACCAACGGCTACGTCTCCCACCCTTTCTGCAGCCCCACCCGCGCAGGCATCATGACGGGCCGCTACCAGCACCGCTTCGGCCATGAAAACAACCCCGCCTGGCTCCCGCAGGACACCGTGGCAGGCCTTCCCCTGACGGAGACGACTTATCCCCAGCTCATGCGCAAGGCCGGCTACACCACCGGGGCCGTCGGCAAGTGGCACCTCGGCGCGCATCCGCAGTTCCACCCCAATGAGCGCGGCTTTGACGAATACTTCGGCGCGCTCGGCGGCGGGCATCAGTACTTCCCCGGAGACAAAGGCGGCGTGGAGTACACCCTCCCGCTGAACCGCAATGGCAAGGACGAGGCCCAGACCAAGTACCTCACCGAGCAGTTTGGCGATGAGGCGGCAGCATTCATCGGACGTCACACCGGGGAGGCCAAGCCCTGGATGCTCTATCTCGCCTTCAACGCCCCGCATACACCACTCCAGGCCCCGCAGAAGTGGCTCGACAGGTATTCGCAGATTGCCGACAAAAGCCGCCAGACCTACGCCGCCATGGTATCGGCCATGGATGAAGCCGTGGGCGCTGTGCTGGACAAGCTCGACGCCACCAAGCAGCGCGAGAACACGCTGATCTGCTTCGTCAGCGACAACGGCGGCCCCAATCTCCAGGCGAAGAGCGGCAGCAACTTCACCAGCAACGCCCCCCTGCGCGGTGCCAAGGGCATGGTCTATGAAGGCGGCATGCGTGTGCCCTTCCTCGTCAGCTGGCCCGCCAAAATCAAGCCCGGCAAATACGAGCAGCCCGTCATCGCCCTCGACTTCCTGCCCACCTCGCTGGCCGCTGCGGACTCCGCAGACCTGACGCCGAAAAATCTCGATGGCGTAAACCTCCTGCCCTTCCTCAGCGGTGAAAAATCCACCGCACCCCACGACACCCTCTTCTGGCGCACCGGCGGTCCCGGCGGCAACAACGCCGTGCGTCGCGGCACCATGAAGCTCGTGCGCCTCGGCAAAGCGGAGCCCGAGCTCTACGATCTCTCCACCGACATCGGCGAATCCCAAAACCTCGCTGTTGAGAAGCCCGAGGTGGTCAAAGAACTCGTCGCCGCCATTGCCGAATGGGAAAAAGGCACCATCGCTCCCATCTTCGAAAGCCCCAAGCAGGGCAAACCAGCGGCGAAGAAGAAAAAGAAATAGCCTGCTTCACAGCGTTTCTGGCAGCATGAGGTTCATCATGCTGCGCCCGCTCACTTTTCTTCTGCTCTGCTCCTTCGCTCACGCGGATGAGTTCGATCCTCTGCGCGCCGTGGTGTCCAAAGCTATCGCCAAAGGAAACCCGGCCGGTGCTGTGCTCTGGCTGGAGAGCGGAGACAAAAAGCTCACTCTCGTCGAAGGCCAGCGCGCGCTCGTTCCTGCCAAAGAAGCCATGACCGAAGACACTGTCTTCGATGCCGCTTCTTTGACCAAGGTTGTCGCTACCCTGCCCAGCGTGCTCATCCTCATGGAGCAGGGAAAGATCGAGCTGGAGGCCGAGGCGCGTCGCTACATTCCGGAGATGCGTGCTGGCATCACCGTGCGTCACCTGCTCACCCACACCTCCGGCTTCAGGCCCGGCATTCCCAAGGAGCCGGAATGGTCAGGTTACGCGGCAGGCATCGAACGCGCCATCGCCACAGAGCCCGACGGTCCTCCCGGCCGCTTCTTCCGCTATTCAGACATCAATTTCATCCTGCTCGGCGAGATCGTCCAGCGCGTCAGCGGCATGCAGTTGAATGAGTTCGCAGCGCAGCATGTCTTCCAGCCCCTGCACATGGACTCCACCCGCTTCCTCCCGCCCGAGGAGTGGCAGCCACGCATCGCTCCCACCGAAAAAGACGACACCGGCACCATGCTGCGCGGCGTCGTGCACGACCCCACCTCACGCAAAATGGGCGGTGTCACCGGCCACGCCGGCCTCTTCACCACCGCTGGCGATCTCGCAAGGTACGCACACATGATTCTCGCAGGCGGTGCTGGCGTGTTAAAACCCGAGACCGTCAAACTCATGACCGCACCGCAGACCCCGGCCACCGTCTTTGAGCGCCGTGGGCTCGGCTGGGACATCGACTCCACCTTCAGCCGCCCGCGTGGCAAGATCTTCCCCGTCGGCTCTTTCGGACACACCGGTTTCACCGGCACCAGCCTGTGGCTCGATCCCGCCTCGCAGACCTTCGTCATCTTCATGAGCTCTCGCCTGCACCCCGATGGCAAAGGCAGCGTGCGCGATCTCTATGAAGAGATCGGCACAGCAGCAGCCAAATGCGTGAAGATCATTCCCTCCACCGGCCCGCCCTGGCCGCGCGATGAAAAGGAAATGCCCACCGTGCTCAATGGCATCGACGTGCTCACCCGTCGAAAATTCGCCGATCTCAAAGGCCTCCGCATCGGCCTCATCACCAATCAAACCGGCATCGACGCCCGGCGCCACAGCACCATCGATCTCCTCGCCAAGGCCCCCGAGGTGAAGCTGAAAAAACTCTTCAGCCCAGAGCACGGCATCCGTGGCGAGCTCGATCAGGAAAAAATCAGCAACTCCACCGACAAAAAGACCGGCCTCCCCGTTCTGAGCCTCTACGGCACGCAGCGCGCCCCCACCCAGGAGCAGCTCGCAGACGTGGACGCACTCGTCTTCGACATCCAGGACATCGGCTGTCGCTTCTACACCTACATCGGCACCATGCGCCTCTGCATGGAGTCCGCCGCGAAAGCCAAAAAACCCTTCTATGTCCTCGACCGCGTGAACCCCATCGGCGGCCTCCAGGTGGAGGGTCCCGCCCTCATCGACGCCGAAAAACCCACCGCCACCCACGCCATCCCGCTGCGCCACGGCATGACCGCCGGTGAGCTCGCAGCCATGATGAATGCCGAGCGCGCCATGCAGTGCGATTTGAAAGTCATCCCCGTCGAAGGCTGGCAGCGCCACCTGCTCTTTGACCAGACCGGTCTTCCCTGGATCAATCCCTCGCCCAACATGCGTTCGCTCAATGCCGCGCTGCTGTATCCTGGTATCGGCCTGCTGGAGTTCAGCATCACCGTCGGGCGCGGCACCGACACCCCCTTTGAGGTCCTCGGCGCTCCCTATGTGGACGACCTGCGCCTGTCGTATGAACTGAACAAGCTCGGTCTGCCAGGCGTCCAGTTCACCCCCATACGCTTCACCCCCGCAGCAAGTGTGTTCAAAGGCGAACCCTGCGGCGGCGTGCGCATGGCCATCACCGACCGCACCGCTTTGAATGCCGTCGATGTCGGCATCGCCATCGCCAGCACCCTGCAGAGGCTTTATCCCAAGGAGTTCAAGCTCGCCCTGGTGGACACCCTCCTCAATCGCGCCGCCAGCGTGAATGAGATGCGTGCTGGCGGCTCATGGAAAAAGATCGTCGCAGCCTGGGCCACTGAGTCGCAGGCCTTTGAGACGAGACGCGAACGCTTTTTGAAGTATTGATGTACTGGGCCATGAAGACACGAATCATGTACATCGAAAATAAAAGCGGCGGACTCAGCGGGCCAGCCCGGATTGGACGGGTACGATTGTCCAAGACGGGCAGGACGTTGTTCTACGGCGGATTGGAACTGAAAAATCTCGATGGAGCTGGTTACAAGAGCAATCACGTCGATCTGGCCACAGGTCATCACTACTGGGTTTCTGGACCGCGCAAAGACGGAGAAGACAGGCTGTATGGCGGAAGGGTGCCCGTGGAAATCGATGAAGACGTGAGAGAGGAGTATTGGACGAAGATTCGCAACTTGCCTGAGCGGATAAACGATGGCGTGCAGTGAAATCTGGAGCTTGCATGATAGGGGAGTGCCCGTGCTACCATCCGCATGATGAAATACCGCCGCCTCCTTCTGCTCTGCACCCTCCTGCTTGCCGCCTGCGGCAAACCTGCGGAGTCATCCAGAGGCACCATCGGCGTGTCGCTCCTCTCCTTGCAGAATCCCTTCTTCAAAGTCATCGCCGACAACATCGAGGCCGAGGCCAGAAAGCACGGCTATGACACCCTCATCGTCAGCGCCGACTCCGACGTGGCGCGCCAGAGCAACCAGATCAAGGACTTCATCGTGCGCGACGTCGCCGCCATCGTGCTCAGCCCCACCAACTCCAAGGCCATCGTCACCGTCATTCAGGAGGCAAACGCCGCCGCCATCCCCGTCTTCACCGTGGACGTTCCCTGCAATGAGCCCGGCGTGAAAATCACCACCCAGGTGGCCACCGACAACTTCGGCGGTGGCAAGATGGCCGCTGAGGCCATGATCGAGGCGCTGAAAGGGCAGGGGGGAAAGATCGGCGTGCTCGACATGAAGCAGGTCGAGTCCTGCATCCTCCGCGTCAAAGGCTTCAAAGAGTCCCTGGCCGCTCACAACGCCGCAGCGGTGAAGAAGATCGAGATCGTCAGCGAGCTCGACTGCGGCGGCGCGAATGACAAAGGCTACAAGGCCACTGAGGACATGCTCCAGGCACATCCAGATCTTGTCGGCATCTTCGCCATCAATGACCCCGGCGCCCTTGGTGCCCGTGGGGCCGTGGAGAAGGCGGGAAAAACAAACAAGGTCGTCATCATCGGCTTCGACGGCCAGCCCGAAGGCAAGCAGGCCATCAAGGACGGCAAGATCTACGCCGACCCGATTCAGTTCCCGGACAAAATGGGCGCGGAGGTCGTCCGTGCCTTCATGCGCTATTCGAACGGCGAAGAACTCCCCCCTCAGATGCTCATCCCCACCAGCCTCTATCGCAAAGCCGATGGCGCGGCGCATGCTTCGCTGAAATGATCCACCCATGAAATTCCTCCCCCTGTTTCTCTTCCTGGCCTTCGGCTGCCTTATCGCCTCTGCCGCAGATCCCAAGCCCGACTCCGAGTTCACCACCACCGACCCCAAGAAGGTCAAAATCCTCGAAGACTCCTCACGCGAAAAAGAACCCGAGATCGATCACTTCAAGCACCTCTGTCCCGGCCTCGGCGGCTATCAGGTCATCCATGAAGGCGGCGATCTCCGCAGCTGGATCAATCTCATCTACGACGGCCGCAAGACCGACCTCATGAACGCCACCCTCACCGCCTGCCCTGGCCAGTTCCCGGCCAAGGCCAACAACGTCGTCCAGTGGCGCGGCTTCCGCAAAGGCGACACCTTCGCGCCCTACGCCATCATCTACCGCATGATGTCCAGCGCCGATGACGAAAAGCAGACCCGCCTGGAGACCTTCGTGATCATCAGGCTCGACAAGGACAAGTCCGCCGTCGTCGCCCATCTGTCTGCCAGGGAAGGAAATGAAAAAGCCGAGCTGCTGGCGGACAAGCTCTGCAAGCCATGAACTCAGGCATGCCTTCCACCATTCGCCGGCTTCTGCTGGCCGTCCTCATCACCCTCATTGGTCCTCTGCCTGCGCAGGAGCAGGGCGCGGCTCCGGTCCGCATCCTCTTCTTTGGCAACAGCTACACCGCCTTCAACAAGCTCCCCGGCATGGTGGGCGAGCTGCTGCTTTCTTCCGGAGTCTTCGCTCCGCACATCGCCAGCAGCCTGCATGGCAGCTATACCTTGGAGCGCCACACCACCAATGCCGAGGGCCTCGCCTTGCTCAAGCAGGGCGCCGACGACGGCAAGCCCTGGGACATCGTCGTCGTGCAGGAGCAGAGCGTCGTCTCCGCCGCCGCTGCGGTGGACGCAGACGCCCGCAATCTCATGGAAAACGGCCTCTCCAAGCTCGTCCGCCTCGCCCGCGAGCAGAACCCCAAAGTCCTCATCATCGACTTCCAGGTGTGGTCCCGGCACGAAAAGCTTTGGAAGGAAAAAGACGCAGACGCCCTTCTCACCGGCGCTTCCTCGGCAGAGGCAAGCACCCGCATCCATGTGGCCAATGCCCGTTCTGTGAAGGCCGCTCAGGAAAGCAATCCCGGTGCCCAGATCCTCGTCAGTCCCGTCGGCGATTTCTGGTGGCTGGTGCATGATGAATATCCCGCCCTGTCCCTTTACGATTCAGACGGCTCTCATGCAGATGTGCTGGGCACCCTGCTCAGTGCGTACGTCATCGTCGGCACCATCGGCGGGCGCGAAATCCTCGAAAACGTCTCCTGGCTGCCGCCAGACTGTCCGGCGGTGCTGGCTGGACGCGTGAAAAAATTGATCCTCGACCACCCCGAAGTTTTCAAATCGGCCGGGAAGTAGCGCACGCGTGGCAGCGCCGCATCATTTCGGCCGCCACGAGGTGACATCATCGCTCGTGCCCGGTATCTGGTCCTTGCCGCTGCTGTAAACGGCGATCTTCAGCGGCAGATGCGCCGCCTGACCCGTCGAGATCTTCGGGTCCGTATTGGCTGCATCCGGATTCTTCACCTGGTTGTCGCCGTTCGTGTCCAGCAGGATGTGGTACGGCTGGCCGTACATGTCCGTCAGCTTGTAGGGGCGCGCCGCACCCACCAGCCCATGCCGTCCGTTGTTCGCAGGATTGAAGGTCGCAAACTGGGTGCGCTTCGGATTCAGATCCGCCGTGCCTCCAGACGCCGGCGGAATGCCCATGAGCGTGTCCACCAGCGGATTGCTGCCATCCGTCAGCAGTTCAGGCGCGTCCTCACCATTGGCCCCGGTGAAGCCTGCGCTCACGGGATAGCGGTTGTAGTCGGTCTGGTACGTTTCGATGCCAGTCTTGAGATCCATCAGCACCGTTCGCACTTTCAGATTGTTGGCTTTGTCGATGAGCTGGGTGACCCCCGCTGCTGTCAGGCTGGCGAGGATCGCGATGATGGTGATCGTGATGAGCAGTTCGATCAGGGTGAACGCTCTCGTAGCAGGTTGCCGGTGCGTTTTCATATTTGGAGTTTACCCGAAATGCCGGTCGGGGGTCAATCCTGGTTTTTCGGCGTCATTGCAGGCACCGGGATTGGATGCGTCCGGCTTCGTTGATGAACCTTGTTAAAAACAGCCAGGGTCAGGCTGGCCAGCAGTGCCACCAGCACGATCACAGCAAGAAACGGAAAGCTGATGAAAACCAAAGGGCGCTGATGCCGGTGCGTGTTCACAGCTGAACCTTATTAGAAACAGTCACAGCAGGTCAATCCTGCTCTTTTCACCCTTGATCCCCCTCGGGAAACAGCGCACGGCTTCCCCTCCCGTGAACAAAGAAGCCGTCCTCGATCAAATCCTCTCCGTCCTCAGTGCCGAACTCGCCGCCCTCACCCGCGCCGCGCAGGGCTCCTTTGCCGCAGCCACAGATCCGGACAGCAAGGCGGAAAACAAATACGACACCCGCACCCTCGAGGCCTCCTACGTCGCCCGCGGTCAGGCCCAGCGCGTGGCAGAGTTGCAGGAGGCCGTGCGTGCCTTCGGCGCATTGTCAGGAAACACCCTCGAGTCAGGCGCCGCCATCACACTCGGAGCCCTCGTCACCTTGGAAACTTCCGGCGAACAAACCCACTACTTCCTCGGCCCCTTCGCAGGCGGTACCGAGATAGTGCATGCAGGTCAGGAAGTCGTCGTCATCACTCCCGCATCCGCCTTGGGTCAAAAACTCATCGCCAAGCGGGCAGGGGACACCATCGCCCTGCGCCCCGGCCTTTCCGCAAAGGTGACCGCAGTGGCCTGACCACGGCGAATCCAGCCTGTCCTGCAGAATGCGACATCATGCCCCTCAAAGCGTCACACTGCATGGGGCCTGTAGGACCCGCAGGTGAGCCCCGGCCTTTCCGCAAAGGTGACCGCCGTGGCCTGATCACGGCTGATCCAGCCTGTCCTGCAGAATGCGACATCATGCTCCTCAAAGCGTCACACTGCATGGGGCCTGAAGGGCCCCCGGAGTCAGCCCAGGGCGCCGGAGCGCAGCGACAAGCCCTGGGTCTCTCCCATCCACGCGCACCACCTCTTCAGGAAGCGCCCTGAAGGGGCGCGGGAGCAGCTGCTTTCGCCCCATCACATCTCTCCGTTCATGCGGTTCTGTTTCTGGAGGCTTGCCAGATCAATCACAGCCTGCGCTAGCAGTCACAGCCGCAGCATCCGCACCCGTCGCCGTCGCAGGGATTGCAGTCGACCATGGTCCCCCCGCCTCGGGTCCATCCGGGGCGGCAGCAGCTACAGCAGTCACAGCATTCATCGCAGTGGCACCCATCGCATTTGTCCCAGCAGGAGCGTTTCCGCTCGGTGCCTTCAATGGGTGACTGCACATGCTTCGTGCCTTTCTTCGTGTCTCCCGCCACCTGCACCACCCGCGCTTCCGCACCTGCGATCAGCACCGTCTGCCGCAGGTCGCGATGTCGCCGCAGCGGCAGGGCATCAAACGTGCGCCGCAGGCTCGCGAGTGCTTGTTCAAGCTTAGGCAGCAACGCCGCCCGCCGCCCCACGAGATCAGGAAAAGCATGCAGCGGGTTAAACTGCCCGCGCTTCTTGTCCCGCGCCCAATCCTCCCACGCATCTTGCGCGTAGATGAGAAAGCCCAGGCTCTCACCGAGTTGACGCAGCAGCGGTTTCGCACCCGGTGCACCCGACACCTGCGCGAGGTGCCCCACGATCTCACCATACGCCGCACACGTCGGCCCTGCGCATGCGTCGAGTCTCGCTGCGGGATGCTCAATGTCAGCCTGCCCCGCCATCCAGCCGCGAACCTCTTGCACCGGAAAGCGCATCGCATGCAGCAGACCCAGCGCGTCGCCGATCGGCCTGTCGAGCGCTCTCGATCCCACACGCGCCGCATGGCGTCGCCACCCCCGCTCATCCTGTGCATCGTCGTCCAGCTTCGCGCTCAGGCCGCAGACCGTCACAGCGGCCGTGTACTGCAGCACCGGGCTGTCCGCCACGAGATCACGCGGCGTGGCAAATGCATTGCAGCACGTCGTCCGGCACAGCACCGGCGGCGCTTCCGCCAGGGCGGAGCCCAGCAGCGTGAGAAAAGCGCTGTCCCGGTTCACCAGCCAGCGCGCCCACGCGCCATAGTGTCGGTGCAAACTCGTGCCGAGACCGCAGAAGTGCGCTCGATACAAAGACGCCGCCTTCTGGCAGCACATCGTGGGACCCGGGAGATGGCCGAACATCGCCAAAGATGGCGCAAACACCTCCGGCGACGAATGATTTTCGCTCAACCCGCCCGCCGCATCTCCACGATCCACGCCGGCGCTTTGCCCTGGCCCGGCACCGAGCTGTCCGGCTGCCGCTTCAGTCCCACCGCATGCGCTAGCAGCCACTCCAGCCCCTCCCAGAAGCGCACCGCATCCAGCACTGGATTCAGCACATTCGTCACCGGGCAGTAGTGCACGTCCTTCGGATTCGTGTGATGCACGGCATGATGTTGCGGCGTCTGCAAAATCCGCAGATCCTGCAGCAGCGAGATCACGCGCCCATTCTCCCGCCGTGTGCGGTGCGCCCACTTGTGCACCTCGTTCGCATTTCCCCCCACCAGCGCAAAGAGCCACACGTGCCACGTCAGGCAGTCCAGCCATGCCGCCGCGATCAGCAGCACACTCATCGTCATCACCAGCTCCTTGTTGCTCTGCCACCACGTGTTGTGCGTCATGTGCCGGGGCAGGTGATGATGCACGATGTTCGGCCTTCCCAGCCAGCGCCCCAGCCACGGCGTGTCCTCGCGCACATACGCATCCTCAAACCAATGAACCAGCCCCGCCGCAAAATCCGCCGCCAGCACCACACCTGCCGCCTGTATAGAGAGTAAGATAAGGTCTTTCATGACCCCGCATCTCTGCCTCAGCCTTCACAAATCAGGATATTGATAGTCTTGAAGGTGCGATTGAGGGGATCAATGGATGGTATGAGCCTATCGCAGCACTCCGACTGTTCTTCGAGCGCTCAAATGAGAAGACCGAGGGTTTTCAGAGCGGTCATGCGTGCGGCGCGGTCGTCAAAGTAGAAATGGGCATCAATAGGATGCAACCAGCCAGTGACGTCCTGGATGACGTTGTTAGGATGCAGGTCAAAGACATCCACTTCACCAAGGAGATCGTCGTCGAGGACAAAATTGCCGCCAAGGGAGCGAGGGGCCGGGTCACGCAAGTTTTGCCGGATGAGGGAGGCTTTGAGCTCTTCCCATTCAGGGTGAACGCCGTCGATGTAGGGCTGCGTGATCACCACTTGGAGCCGTCCGCCCTCCAGCATGCCGCCGAGCAGTTGAATTTCGTCGTCGAAAAAGTAGTTGGAGAGCAGCAGATCGCTCAGGTAGTCGAACAGCGATTCCGTGGCGAGCTTTCGGGCATCGGCGACCTTGAGAACGAGATTCCTGCCCGGCAGCAACGCCACACGATGTTCTTTGCCGCCTTTCAAGGCATCGGTTTGCAGCTCGCGCTCCACTTCATCCACCGAGAGCCAGCGCTGTTCTCGTGTAAAGAGGGAGCTCAGGACACCGATTTCATCGTCAATTGATTCGCCCGAGCCTTTTGCAGGGTCACCACCCCCTGCGTCTGCAAGGCTCTGCGCCGCGCTTCGGAGAAAGCCTGCCGCACCCTCGTGACGTGGATAGTCACAGGTTTTCCCGAGAGCTGCGGAGATGGAAAGGAGCGGTTCAATTAATGAAACATGCTTGACCGAATCCCAAAGTCAAAAGGTGAATCTGATGTTCCTGGAGCTTCCGAGTTGCTGCGGAAGGAGCGTTCGAGTGACGGAACCTCGGGATTCTTAACCTTGAGGGTAGTTTGGGTGTGATGATCTGTGATAGCGCTCACTATCGCTCACCCATGCTGCGCTACATACCGAAAGCTCGCCGGGTTTTGATTCTGTTAGAAATTAGGTTCTAAATTTCCGGCCGTAGTGGCGCAATAAGCTTTCAGTAAAAGGCTCCGTACGAATATGGTCACGGTTCAAATTTCCTTGGGCAAGGCTTTCAACGACAGTTGCCGCTTCTGCAAAGAGCTTCTTAGATCCTTCTTCGTCTCGGAGAGACTCCACGAGTTTATTGGCATTGCGATCCATTTCATGGGAATTGGGTTTCGCTGGAGGATCAGGAAACAGCATCAATCGAGCTGCCAATAAAATGTGATAACGAGCGGGTCTGAGTTTGGCTGGAAGGTAGTTATTACGAAATAAATAATCGAGACGATAATGTGCAAAAGCAGCTGCGTAATAAGCACTCAAAAAATGATCTTTGCCGAAAATTTCATTTCCAACTTCCTTGAGTAAACCCTTGTAGTTTTTAGTCGTTTTATGAGGGAATTCACGATAGACGGACGCGTAGGCTCGAACCAAAGTGGGCATATTGATGATGCGCACTTTCTCGACATTTTCGGACGCATACTGCCTTGGGCGGCGCTCATAATAAAGACGATATTGTGCGTCAAATGTCGGGAAATAAGTCTCTAGTTTCTTTGGAAACTCTTCGAGCGCAAAGAACTGATCATCGGAGATTTCTGTCTGTCTGTTTGTTGCGCGAATGACCGAATTTCGAATGCCTTCATCGGTAGTTGCCAGTATTTTCACTGGAATAAACATGTTTGAAGCCAGCCGCTCCTTGCATGCAAAAAGCACATGGCTCGTTTGGCAACCATTAACAATTTGATAATCCTCTATGACAAAGCGGTCTCCAACAGGGTTGATTCGTTGAGCAACAATCGTGATACCATTGTTCAGGATTGGAAACAAATGCTGTTGGGCTGCATCTAAAAGAGTTTGGCGAATATCACTATTGACAGCGTTCCACTCCATCCAGTGACGAACATTGTCATGGAATAATGAGGAGGCGATTTCTCCATTATCCTGCGTGATAAGCTTTAGGTATTCACCTGCCGCCAAGACTCCCATATAAGCTTGGTCTACCCCAGCGATTGCTGGAATGGTTAATTTACGTTCGAAGACAATCTGTCTCGACACTGCGTTTTTGGTTTTCCGGTAAAGCGCCTGGATTTGGTCGGCACCCAAGCATTCAAAGCGGACCTCTCGAAATAGACCAAGACTTTCGATGTCTGCTTTTGCTGCGTCACGTCTTGCTGTTAAGTTCGCATCGTTCTGCCATTTGCCAGTAGTGACATAATATACAAAACAAATCGGATTGCCTCTCGTAAAGAGGCCAGCTTGTTTAAAAAGTGCGTCAGCAATTATCTTAGACTCTCTAATTTCGTCGTTTTGAGGTAATTGAGGAGACTCGCTGAGGAAGTCAGTGATTCCAAAGCTGATATTACCAATCTTAGCTGTGTCAAAGCCTGATGAACGTTCAGCCTGCACGATTATGATGCTGGCATCTACATACTTATTAGTCGCGGCCAGATCAGAAATTTCAGCAGGATCGGTGACAATAACCCCATTCACAATAAATGTAATCGCATCAATCGCGCAGTCTCCCCCGCTTCCAACCACAACATCCGTTGTATCAAGCGAATCGCTCAGGTGGTCATTTGTCGCAATATAGGCCGCAAAATGTTCAAATTGCTTATCTTCAGGAAGCTTGGTAAGCGAGTTTTGCGAAGCAAACTCCGTCATCAAGTGTTTCGTGATCTGGTCCATGATTGAACTTTTTAGCTAGGCTTACTTCACCAGCCTCACCATCAGATCCTTGCTCTCGACGCTTTCGCTGATCTTGACGCAAATCTCTTTCACGGTGCCGGCGATCGGTGATGCCACGGCGGCGAACATCTTCATGGCTTCGAGAGTGAGGAGGGTTTCGCCTTCCTTCACCTTCTGGCCCACGCTCACGGCGATGCTGGCGACCATGCCGGGCATTGGAGCGCCGACTTGAGTCGGGTCAGCCGGGTCGGCCTTGGTCTTGGTCACGGCGTTCTTCGCGAGCGCCTTGTTGGTGACGGTGGTGTGGCGTGGGTAGCCGTTGAGCTCGAAGATGGCGGTCTGCTGGCCGGTGGCGTCGGCCTCGGTCATGTTGAGGAGGCGCACAAAGAGCGTCTTGCCTTCTTCCAGGTTGATGTGGATTTCTTCCTTGTCCTGCAGGCCGTAGTAGTAAGCAGGCGTGGGCAGCGCGGAGACATCGCCGTAGGTCTTGCGGAAGTCGGCAAACTTCAGGAACACGTCCGGATACATGAGGTAGCTCCACACATCGTCGTCGGTCGGCTCCTTCTTCAGCTTGGCCTTCAGCTCAGCGCGGACCTCGGTCAGGTTCACCTTGGCGGCATGCGTGCCCGGGCGGCCTTTGATGCGCTTGCCGTCCTTGCCCACGATGGCGTCGGCCAGCTTGTTCCACTTCTTGCGTGAATCCGCGGCCTTGGCGGGTTCCATTCCGTAGAAGGGCTCGCCGAGCCAGCCTTCAAACATGCTGGTCACGTCCTTGCTCCACTTGGTGCCGGTGAGGTTGAAGACATCGCTGGGCTTCACGCCACGCGCCACGCACTCGATGGCGAGGTCGCCCACCACCTTGCTGGACGGCGTCACCTTGACGATGTCACCGCAGAGCTGGTTCACCTCCGCATACGCGTGCGCGATCTCCGGCCAGCGTGGCCCCAGGCCCATGCCGATGGCCTGTTCCTTGAGGTTTGTATACTGGCCGCCGGGCATCTCATGCAGATACACTTCGGCGGTGCCGTAAGGCTCGGCGGTGTCAAAGGGCTTGTAGTAGGCACGCACGGCGGCCCAGTAGTCGCTGAACTCCTGCAGCGCCTCGCTGTCCAGCCCGGTGTCGCGCGGCGTGTTCTGCATGGCAGCCACGATCGAGTTGAGGTTCGGCTGCGAGGTTCCGCCGGAGAGGGAGGAGATGGCGGCGTCCACCACGTCCACGCCCGCCGTGGCGGCTTCCAGAATGCTGGAGGCGTTCAGACCGCTGGTGTCATGCGTGTGGAAATGAATCGGCAGGCCCACTTCATCCTTCAGAGCCTTCACCAGCTTCTTGGCGGCGAAGGGACGGACGAGGCCCGCCATGTCCTTGATGCAGAGCATGTGTGCTCCCATCTTTTCCAGCTCCTTGGCCAGACGGACGTAGTACTTCAGGTCATACTTGTCGCGCTTCGGATCGAGAATGTCTCCGGTGTAGCAGAGGGTGCCTTCGCAGATGGAGTTTGTCTCTTCGCGCACGGCATCCATCGCCGCCTTCAGGTTTGGCAGGTAATTCAGCGAGTCAAAGATGCGGAAGATGTCCATGCCGTTCTCGGCGGAGTGCTTGATGAAGCCCTTCACCACGTTGTCCGGGTAGTTGGTGTAGCCCACGGCGTTGGAGCCGCGGAAGAGCATCTGGAGAAGGATGTTCGGCACCTTCGCGCGGATGTCGCGCAGGCGGTCCCACGGGTCTTCACGCAGGAAGCGCATCGTCACGTCGAAGGTCGCGCCGCCCCACATCTCCAGGGAGAAAAGGTTCGGCGTGCGGCGCGCCACGCTGTCCGCCACGGCCAGCATGTCATAAGTGCGCATGCGCGTGGCCAGCAGAGACTGGTGGGCGTCGCGCATGGTGGTGTCCGTCAGCAGCAGCTTCTTCTGCTTTGCCACCCAGTTCTTGCAGAACTTCTCCGGCCCCATCTCAGTGAGGAGCTGCTTCGTGCCCTTGGCAGGCTCCACGCGGTGGTCATACTTGGGAATCGGCGGCGCACTGAAGGGTTTGGAAATCTTGTGCCCCTTGGCAAACGGGTTGCCGTTCACGATCGTGTCCGCCAGGTAGCTCAGCAGCTTGGAGGCACGGTCCTTGCGCGCCACAAACTTCAGCAGGTCGGGATTGTTGTCGATGAAGCGAGTGGTGGCCTGGCCGGACATGAAGTCCGGGTGGTGCACCACGTTCATGAGGAAGGGGATGTTTGTTTTCACCCCGCGGATGCGGAACTCGCGCAGACCGCGGTCCATGCGGTCCAGCGCTTGCTGGTAGGTGCGGGCAAAGACCGTCATCTTCACCAGCATCGAGTCATAGTAGGGCGTGATCACCGCGTTTGTGGCGCCCAGCGCACCGTCCAGACGGATGCCGAAGCCGCCTGCGCTGCGGTAAGTGAGGATCTTGCCAAAGTCCGGCGTGAAGCCGTTTTCCGGGTCTTCGGTGGTGATGCGGCACTGGATGGCAAAGCCGCTCTTCTCGATCTTGTGCTGCGGCGGCAGGGCCAGCGGCTCCTCATGCACCTTGTAGCCCTGGGCGATGAGGATCTGGCTGCGCACGATGTCGATGCCCGTGATCTCCTCCGTCACCGTGTGCTCCACCTGGATGCGGGGGTTCATTTCGATGAAGTACCACTCGCCGGACTCGTGATCGACGAGGAACTCCACGGTGCCAGCGTGGGTGTAGTTCACAGCTTCGGCCAGCTTCACGGCGGCTTCGCAAAGCCCGTCGATGATCTCCTGCTTGATGCCGTAGCTCGGCGCCTGCTCGATCACCTTCTGGTGACGGCGCTGCACGGAGCAGTCGCGCTCGTGCAGGTGCAGCACGTTGCCATGCTTGTCCGCCAGGATCTGCACTTCGATGTGCTTGGCCTTGCCGACAAATTTTTCGAGGAACACGGCCCCGTTGCCAAAGGCGCGTTCGGCCTCCGTCTGGGCTTCGTCGAGCAGCTTCTCCAGATCCTTCGCCTCACGCACGATGCGCATGCCGCGCCCGCCGCCGCCGAAAGCCGCCTTGATGATCAGCGGAAAGCCGATCTTCTTCGCCGTGGCCAGGGCCTCCTTGCGGTCGCTCACCGGTTCGTCCGTGCCTTCCAGGATCGGCACGTTCAGTTTGCGCGCCACGTTACGGGCGGCGGTTTTGTCCCCCATCATGTCGAGGATCTTCGCCTCAGGGCCGATGAAGATGATGCCGGCGTCTTCGCAGGCCTGGGAGAATTTGGGGTTCTCGGAGAGGAAGCCGTAGCCGGGGTGAATGGCGTCCACGCCTTTTTCCTTGGCCAGCGCCACGATGCCCTCGATGTCCAGGTATGCGCCCAGCGGTCCCTTGTCCTTGTTCAGCTCATAGGCTTCGTCCGCCTTGAAGCGGTGCGGGCAGAAGCGGTCTTCCTGCGCATAGATCCCCACCGTTTTCAGCCCCAGTTCAGTGGCCGCCCGCATCACGCGGATGGCGATTTCAGAGCGGTTCGCCACCATCAGTTTCTTGATGGGGCGGATCGTGGAGGCGGCTGGTGCTTTCTTGGACATGGCAGGGTTGGTTGGAAATGCGCGCGCACAGTCCAGCGAAATCACGGCGAGGCAAGGTGCTAGCGAAGTTTTCCAGCGCCTCGATCCAAGATTGGCCATGAACTTGCTAATTAAAGACCGTCTGGCGCTCAGTTCCCGCCTGTACGAGCCCCCCGCATGTCCATCCACGTCGCCCTCCACCACCGCACCAGCTACCGCTACGAACGCCCTGTCGAGCTGGGGCCCCAGATCATCCGGCTGCGTCCCGCCCCGCACTCCCGGACGCGGATTTTGAGCTATTCCCTCAAAGTCACCCCCAAAAAGCACTTTCTCAACTGGCAGCAGGACCCTCAGTCCAACTACCTTGCCCGCCTCGTCTTCCCGGAAAAGACCAGCGAATTCACTATCGAGGTGGACGTCGTCGCCGAGATGACGGTCTTCAATCCCTTCGACTTCTTCCTCGAGCCCGAGTGCGAGCACTTCCCCTTCAAATACGACGCCGTCCTCGACCACGAGCTGGCCCCCTTCGTCAAGGCCGCCGAGCCCACGCCCAAGTTTGCCGACTACTTCAAGCGTCTTGAGACCGACCTCCTGGAGATGAAGCCCTGGCCGCCCCGCACCATCGACGTGCTGGTCTTCATCAATCAGCGCCTCTGGAAGGACATCGGCTACACCGTCCGCATGGAGCCCGGCGTCCAGACCGCCGAGGAGACGCTCACCAAGCTCACCGGCTCCTGCCGCGACACCTCCTGGCTCATGGTTCAGGTGCTCCGCCGCCTCGGCTTTGCCGCCCGCTTCGTCAGCGGCTACCTCATCCAGCTCAAGCCGGACGTGAAATCCCTCGATGGCCCCAGCGGCACCGAGGTCGATTTCACCGACCTCCACGCCTGGTGCGAGGTCTATCTCCCCGGCGCCGGCTGGGTCGGCCTTGACCCCACCTCCGGCCTCTTCGCCGGGGAGGGCCACATCCCCCTCGCCGCCACGCCAGACCCCCAGAGCGCCGCCCCCATCTCCGGCTTGGTCGAGCCCGCCGAGACCAAGTTCGAGTTCGAAATGAAGGTGGACCGCATCTTCGAGTCCCCCCGTGTCACCAAGCCCTACACCGACGAGCAGTGGGCCGAGATCGAGGCCCTCGGCCACGCCCTGGACAAAGAGCTCCAGGCCAATGACGTCCGCCTCACCATGGGCGGAGAGCCCACCTTCGTCTCCATCGACGACGCCGAAGGCGCCGAGTGGAACACCACCGCCGTCGGCCCCATGAAGGCCCGCCTCTCGGACGAGCTCATCAAGCGCCTCAAGGCACGCTTCTCCCCTGGTGCCTTCCTCCACTACGGCCAGGGCAAGTGGTATCCAGGCGAGCAGCTCCCACGCTGGTGCTACGCCAGCTACTGGCGCAAGGACGGCGAGCCCCTCTGGGGCCACCCCCACCTCTTTGCAGACATGCAGAAGGACTACGGCGTCACGGAGACCCACTCCGCACGCTTCATCCACGCCCTGGCGGAGCGCCTCGGCTGCGGCGGCAAGTGGATCATGCCCGCCTACGAGGACGCCTTCTACTACCTCTGGCGCGAGCGCCGCCTGCCCACCAACGTGGATCCCCACAAATCCAACCTCAAGGACATCGAGGAGCGCACCCGCCTCGCCAAAGTGTTCGAGCAGGGGCTGGACAAGATCATCGGCCACGTCCTGCCGCTCAGGCCGGCATCCGGCGGCTGGGAAACCGGCCCCTGGTTCCTGCGCGCAGAGCGCTGCTACCTCATCCCCGGAGACTCCGCCATGGGCCTCCGCCTTCCGCTCGACTCCCAGCCCTGGGTCAAGACCACCGACTACCCCTACCATCACGAGCAGGACCCCATGGAGGACCGCGAGCCCCTGCCAGATCGCCAGCAGTTCGTGCGTGGTATTGCCGGTGTCCCCGCCTCCTTCTGGAAGCGGCTCGTCCTTTCCCAGAAAGGCCCCAAGGGTCTCGCAGATCTCACCGAGGAGGAGCGCAAAGCCCTCGAGCAGGAGCAGCTCATCGACCCCGCCTTCCAGCCGCCTTCCGTCGGGCAGTCCGCAGACTGGGTCGTCCGCACCGCCCTCTGCGTGGAGCCGCGCGATGGCAAGCTCCACGTCTTCATGCCCCCCACCAAGACGCTGGAGGAGTACCTCTCCGCCCTCGGTGCCGTGGAGGACGTCGCACTGGCTTTGGACCAGCCCCTCGTTCTGGAAGGCTACCCACCGCCCTACGACCCACGCGTGAACGTCCTCAAGGTCACCCCCGACCCCGGCGTCATCGAGGTCAACGTCCACCCGGCCAAAAACTGGGACGAGATGGTCAACATCACCGAAACCCTCTACGAAGAGGCCCGCCAGACCCGCCTCGGCACCGAGAAGTTCATGGTCGACGGCCGCCACACCGGCACCGGCGGGGGCAATCACATCGTCATGGGGGCCGAATACCCCAAGGACAGCCCTTTCCTTCGGCGTCCGGACCTCCTGCGCAGCCTCGTCACCTACTGGCAGAATCACCCCTCGCTCTCCTACATGTTCAGCGGCCTCTTCATCGGCCCCACCAGCCAGAGCCCCCGCATCGATGAAGCCCGCAATGATTCCCTCTACGAGCTGGAGGTGGCCTTCAAGGCCGCCTCCGACGCCGGCCATGTCCCGCCGTGGCTCGTGGACCGCCTGTACCGCAACCTCCTCATCGACTCCACCGGCAACACCCACCGTGCCGAGTTCTGCATCGACAAGCTCTACTCCCCGGACAGCAGCACCGGCCGCCTCGGCCTGCTGGAGATGCGCGGCTATGAAATGCCGCCCCACGCACGCATGAGCCTCGCCCAGGCCCTCATGCTCCGCACCCTCATCGCCCGCTTCTGGAAGGAGCCCTACGAGGCACCCCTCGTCCGCTGGGGCACCGACATCCATGACCGCTGGATGCTCCCGCACTTTGCCTGGAGCGACATCGAGGACGTCTGCTACGACACCCGTCAGGCGGGTTACGAGCTCAAGCCCGAATGGTTCGCCCCTCACTTCGAGTTCCGTTACCCGCTCAGTGGCGACTGGTCCGCCCGAAATGTGCACATGGAGATCCGCCAGGCACTCGAGCCTTGGCACGTGCTCGGCGAAGATGCCGGCATGGGCGGCGCGGTTCGCTACGTGGACTCCTCCCTCGAGCGCATCCAGATCAAGGCGCAGGGCTTGGTCGAGGGCCGCTACGCCATCACCTGCAATGGCCGCACCGTCCCGCTGCATCCCACCGGCACCAACGGCGAATACGTCGCCGGCGTGCGCTACCGCGCCTGGCAGCCGCCAAACTGCCTGCAGCCCACCGTCGGCGTCCACTCGCCGCTCACCATCGATCTTGTGGACCGGTGGAATCAGCGCTCCCTCGGCGGTTGCACCTACCACGTGGCCCATCCCGGCGGCCTCAGTCACGAGTCCTTCCCGGTCAATGCCTACGAGGCTGAAAGCCGCCGCTACGCCCGCTTCTTCCGCCACGGTCACACGCCAGGAAAGATCAAAGTGGCCCCCGCCACGCCCAATCCGGAGTTCCCCTTCACCCTGGACCTCCGGCACGGTTGAACTGACGCCACCGCGAGCGCGCCAGCGTTTGGGAGTGAGGTCGCGCAGAGGCAAGGCGCAAGCCTTGCATCGCAGCTGCCGCTTTCGCAGGCACCACCGTATCCCCCGGCCTCAGCCCTCACACTCCCGCTCATGGCATAAACATTGCGTCCAGCCTGAAAATAGGATGCGCTGCTGCCAACGGTTCCTACTGTCCGCACCATCCGCCATCTCCGACCACGCATTGATCTTCCAATCCCAAAGTTCCACCTCCGCCGCTTCTCCCGTCACCCCTCGGGCCGCTCCGCCGCAGCTCGACGGCACGGCGGTTGAGGGGCATTACGACGAGCTCCGCGACGCCGCCGGCAAGCTGCGCCCCCACTACGAGCCCGTCATCTCCGATCTTCAGAAGCGGGACGTCGCCGGGGTCAAGCGCCTCGCAGACACCGCCCGCCGTCTGCTGGCGGAGCGCGGCGTCACTTTCAACATCTACGACGCCAAGGGTCTCGACACCCCCTGGCAGATGGACCCCGTCCCCTTTGTCATCTCCGCCCGCGAATGGGAGGGCATCGAAAAAGCGCTCATCCAGCGCGCCACGCTGCTCAATGCCATTTTGACAGACAGCTACGGCCCCCAGCAGCTCATCAAGGACGGCAGCATGCCTGCGGCCATGGTGCTCGCCCAGCCCAGCTACATCCGCGCCTGCCATGGCATCAAGGTGCCCGGCAACAAGCCGCTCCAGGTCTATGGTGCCGACATCGTTCGCGCACTCGATGGCCAGTGGTGGGTCATCTCAGACCGCACCCAGATTCCCACCGGCTCCGGCTACGCTCTGGAAAACCGCCTCATCACCTCCCGCCTGCTGCCCGAGGTCTTCCGTGATGCGCGCGTGCGTCGTCTCGCCGGTTTCTTCCGCCAGATGCAGCAGTCCCTCGCCGCCCTCGCCCCACGTCCCGTGGAGGAGCCCCGCGTCGTGCTGCTCACACCCGGGCCCTACAATGAGACCTACTTCGAGCAGGCCTACCTGGCCCGCTACCTCGGTTACACGCTCGTTGAGGGTGAAGACCTCACCGTCCGCGACGACCGCGTCTATCAGAAGACCCTCAATGGCCTGGAGCCCGTGGACGTCATCCTCCGCCGCGTGGACGACGACTTCTGCGACCCCCTGGAGCTTCGCAATGACTCCATGCTCGGCGTCCCCGGTCTCGTCCGCGCCGTGCGTGCCGGCAATGTGGCCCTGGCCAACTCCCTCGGCTCCGGTCTCGTCGAAGCCCCGGCCATGATGGCCTTCCTCCCCAGCCTCAGTCGCAAGCTCCTCGGTGAAGATCTTCTCATGCCCTCCGTCGCCACCTGGTGGTGCGGCCAGGAGAATCCGAAGGCCGAGGTGGAGAAAAACATCGAACGCCTGGTCATCAAAAACGCCTTCAAGGTCCGCGGCCGCGAGATCAATTTTGGCGAACACCTCACTGCGGCCGAGCGCGCCGCCCTCATCGAGCGCATGCGCTTCGCGCCAGACCGCTGGGCCGCGCAGGAAAAAATCTCCTTCTCCACCGCCCCCGTCTGGGACGACGGCCACCTCGTGCACAAGCCCGTCAGCGTGCGCGTCTATCTCGTCGCCACCCAGGACGGCTACATGGTCATGCCCGGCGGCCTCACGCGCGTGGCCGCCAAAACTGACTCCTCCGTGGTCTCCATGCAGAAGGGCGGCACCACCAAGGACACCTGGGTCCTCAGCGACGGCCCCGTGGACAACGTCACGCTGCTCTCCAACACCAGCACGCCGGTGGAGCTCCGCCGCACCGGGCACAATCTCGGCAGCCGCGTCGCCAATCATCTCTACTGGCTTGGTCGCTACGCCGAGCGCGCTGAGTCCAGCGCCCGCCTGCTGCGCTCCACCCTCCTGCGCTGCTCGCCCGAGAGCGGCATGAGCGAGACCCCGCTCCTTCTTCCTCTGCTCGAAGCGCTCAAAAAACTCACCGTGCTCGATGACGTCACAGACGTCGCCGCCCTCGCCTCCCAGCAGGAGCAGCTTGAGGCCCGTCTGCTGGAGGCCATCTTCGACCCCGATCATCCCTCCAGCGTCCGTTCCTGCGTGGCCCACATCCAGCGCATCGGCGTGCTGCTGCGGGATCGCATCTCCATCGACACCTGGCGCATCATCAGCCAGCTCGGAGACGCCTGGGACACCTATGAAAGCACGCCCAGCGTCACGCCCATGGCAGACGCTCTCAACGTGCTCACCCGCATCATCCTTGAGCTCGCCTCCTTCCATGGCCTCGCCAAGGAAAACATGACGCGCGCCCAGGGCTGGATGTTCCTCGACATCGGCCACCGCCTGGAGCGCACCGTTTACATCTGCGAGCTGCTGCGCGCCGGGCTCCGCAGCGCCGATGCTGAAAACCCCAGCCTCCTGGAGGCCATCCTGGAGGTCGGAGACAGCACCATCACCTACCGCAACCGCTACAGCCTCCTCCCCCAGCTCGCCGCCGTGTATGACCTCCTCATGCTCGACGAGCTCAACCCCCGCGGCCTCCGCTTCCAGTTTGAGCGCATCCGCCAGCAGTTCGAGCACCTCCCTCACGAGCAGAAATCCGCGCTCCTCACCCCGGCCATGCGCATCTTCCTGGAAAACAGCACCCGCCTCCAGCTCTGCGACCCCACCGAGCTCGCACGCGTGGAGCACGGCGCCTGGTCCCAGTCTCAGGTGGACCGTCTGCTCACCCAGCTCATCGACGCCATGCCCCAGCTCAATGATGCGCTGACCGCCTCCTACTTTGCACACTCCACCATCAGCAGCAGCGATGCGTCTCCGGCTGCTGAAACCGCGACCACGTGATGAAATACCGCATCACCCATCGCACCACATACAGCTACAGCTCGCAGGTGGCTGTCTCACACCATGCCGCGCGGCTCTGCCCCCGGGACACCGAGACTCAGCGCTGCCTGGAGTTCAGCCTCAGCTTTGACCCTGAGCCTGATCTCTGCACCGAGCACATCGACTCCTTCGGCAATCAGGTCGCCAGCTTCTCCGTGCAAAAGCTGCACAATCACTTCGAGGTCACCTCCCGCAGCTTCGTCTCCCTCACACCCGTGCTGCAGCCCGACCCTCAGCAGACGCCCCCTTGGGAGGAGGTGGCAGCCCTGTTCCGTGATCCCGTTTCCGCAGACCTGCTCGACCCCTGCCAGTACGTTTACGTCAGCCCCCTCCTGGTGCCCGAGATGCAGCTGCGCGATTTCGCGCTCCCCAGCTTCACCAAAGGCCGCCCTCTTCTCGCCGCCACGGCGGATCTCTTCCGCCGCATCTACAAGGAGTTCGTTTTCGACCCCAAGGCCACCACCATCAGCACGCCGCTCAAGGAGGTGCTGGAAAAGAAGCGCGGCGTCTGCCAGGACTTCGCCCATCTCTCCATCGCCAGCCTTCGCGCCATCGGCCTGCCGGCGCGTTATGTCAGCGGTTATCTCCGTACCCATCCGCCTGCAGGCAAGCCCCGGCTGGTAGGCGTGGACGCCTCGCATGCCTGGGCCTCCTGTTTCGTGCCCGGTTTCGGCTGGGTGGACTTTGATCCCACCAACAGCTGCTTCACCTCCCTCGACCACATCACCGTGGCCATCGGGCGCGACTTCTCAGACGTCAGCCCCGTTCGCGGCATCATCACCGGCGGCGGCAGGCACACCGTCGGCGTCGGCGTCGATGTCGAGCCCGTCGGCGACTGACCCGGCTCGGGCTCCTTGGGAGAAGCAGAGAAATAAGCGGCACATGCCCGGCTGGCTGCCCTCAGCCAGCCGCGCCGTAGCCCAAGGCTTTCTCATACCACGATGCGATGAAAACGGGTCTGAAGGTGGAGGCACCATCCGACGGAGGGGGATCATCTTGATCCCCCCACCTGCAGCGTGTTCGTGGATCTGCGAGGGCGCAGGGTGGATGCGGGAACGTGTGGGATCGGGACGATCCCACTCCTCCGGAGCGCTGGCTGGCCGCATGGAATGCTGGCTTTCACCCCTGAGACCCGTTTTCAGCTGTGCGTGGTATCACCATGGACAGCCTTCTCAACGGAAAGGTCTTTTGCGCTGCGCTAGATGTCCATCTCCCCGGCTTCCCCACGTATTTTTAAAGCGATTGAAACTCTGGCACAGGGGCTGCTAATTAATAAGGTCCCATGTCGTCACTGTTTAACGACTACCAACCAGAGAGCTTCTTCGACGAGGTGTTTTCCAAACCAGGGAAGACGCGCACGCACTACGGAGCCATGCTTGATAGTGTAGGTTCACTCACTCCGTCCGAATATTCTGCACGCCAAAAGGCTGTGGATGCCGCCTTCCTCCGTCAGGGCGTCACATTCACCGTCTATGGCGATGACCAGGGTACCGAACGCATCTTCCCCTTCGACCTCATGCCGCGGATCATCCCGCAGCGTGAATGGGAGACGGTGGAGGCCGGACTGATTCAGCGCATCACCGCCCTGAATCTCTTCCTCAACGATGTCTATCACGGTCAGAAGATCATCAATGACAAGGCCGTGCCCGCAGACCTCGTGCTCTCCGCCTCTCATTACCGGCCCGAGTTCCGTGGCATCAAGGTGCCCCACGGCATCTACATCCACATCTGCGGCACCGACCTCGTCCGCGATGACAAAGGCGACTACTACGTCCTCGAGGACAACGGCCGCTGCCCCTCCGGCGCCTCCTACATGCTG
This sequence comes from Prosthecobacter fluviatilis, assembly GCF_042655725.1. Taxonomy (GTDB): domain Bacteria; phylum Verrucomicrobiota; class Verrucomicrobiia; order Verrucomicrobiales; family Verrucomicrobiaceae; genus Prosthecobacter; species Prosthecobacter fluviatilis. Next base: position 404,644 of record NZ_JBHSMQ010000005.1, on the reverse strand, counting down.
GAGAATCGCAACGCCATGAAGCGCGCCTTCCCCGGCCTGCTTCAGTCGCTCCCCGTACGCCCCGTGGACGCCTACGGCTCCATGCTGCGGGAGACCCTCGCGCACCTCGCTCCCAGCAGCGTGCTCGATCCCGTCATCGTCGTCCTCACGCCCGGCATCTACAACAGCGCCTACTTCGAGCACTGCTACCTCGCCAAGCAGATGGGCGTGCCCATCGTCGAAGGCCGCGATCTCATCATCCGCAATGATCGCGTCTTCATGCGCACGACGAAAGGCCTGGAGCAGGTCCACGTCATCTACCGCCGCATCGACGACGACTTCCTCGACCCCCTCGTCTTCCGCAAGGACTCCCTCCTCGGCGTCCCCGGCATCATCAATGCCTACCGCAAAGGCAACGTCGCCCTCGCCAACTCCATCGGTACCGGCGTCGCCGACGACAAAGCCGTCTATGCGCTCGTGCCGAAGATGATCAAATACTACCTCGATCAGGACCCCATCCTCCCCAACGTGCCCACGCACCTTGGCGTGGACGAAAAGGAGTGCTCCTACATCCTCGACAACCTCGACAAGCTCGTCGTCAAGGCCGTCAACGAATCCGGCGGCTATGGCATGCTCATGGGTCCCCACGCCTCCAAAAAAGAGCGTTCCGAATTCGCCGAGCGCATCAAGAAGAACCCGCGCAACTACATCGCGCAGCCCGTTCTTCAGCTCTCCCGCCACCCCGTCTTTGTGGACGACCACTTCGAGGGCCGCCACATCGACCTGCGCCCCTACGTGCTCTGCGGCGACCGCGTGCGCGTCGTCCCCGGCGGCCTCACCCGCGTCGCGCTCAAAAAAGGCTCTCTCGTCGTGAACTCCTCCCAGGGCGGAGGCAGCAAGGACACCTGGGTCCTCTGGGACGACCCCCTGGACGCACCTGCCGAAACCTCACCCGCCGCCTGATCACACGCCATGCTTAGCCGAGTCGCAGACAGCATTTACTGGATGGCACGCTATGTCGAGCGCGCCGAAAACCTCTCACGCCTCCTCCTTTCCACGCAGGATCTCCTGCTCGATGCCGGAGCCGAGGGCGTGGATGAAGCACAGTTCTGGCAGCCCCTCCTCGCCACCACCGGAGACGAGGACGCCTACTTCGGACTGCACAAAAAAGTCAAAGGCAAGGACGTCACCGACTTCCTCGCCCTCCGTGCGGACAATCCCAACTCCATGCTCAACAGCATCCGCGCCGCGCGTGAAAACGCCCGCACCGTGCGCGACCAGATCTCCGACGAGATCTGGGAGTCTCTCAATTCCCTGCGCCTCTTCGTCGAGTCCGCCGAGGGCAAGGCCATGCACCGCACCCAGAGCGCTGCTTTTTACGAGCGCGTGCTCCGCGGCTCCTACGAGTTCCAGGGCGTCGCAGACTCCACCACCCCGCGCGGCGAAATCTGGTATTTTCTACGCGTCGGCACCTGCCTGGAGCGAGCGGACAAGGTCTCCCGTCTTCTCGACACCTGCTCCGGCCTCTCCCTGGAGATGCCACCTTCTCCCAAGGCCCGCCCCCTGCGCTGGGCCGCCCTCCTGCGCTCCTGCTCCGCCTGGCATGCCTTCCAGACCAAATGCAGCAAGCAGGACCCGGCAAAAATCATCGAATACCTCCTGCTCGACGAGACCTTCCCCCGCTCCATCGCCTACTGCGTGGCGGAGGCGGAGGGTGCCCTCCAGGCTCTCTGCACCGGGGCAGGCCTCCAGGGCATGCCCATCCTTCTGCGCCATGTCGGCCGTCTGCGTGCAGACCTCGCCTACACCACCGTCGAGGAGGTGCTCGCCATCGGCCTTCACGAGTACATCGACAATCTGCAGACACGCCTCAACCAGATCGGAGAGGCCATCTTCCAGACCTTTGTCCTCCATGCCGAGTTCTCCATGCCGGCCGAGGAGCCTGCACCCGAAATCGTCAGCGTCCCGGGGGCCTACCATGCCCATGCCGATGAGGATGCGCAGATCCAACAGCAACAGCAGCAGCAATAGCGGCGTACTTGCGTCTCCCGCCGTTCCACCGCCATGCGATTCCGAGTTTTCCACCGCACGCGCTACGTTTACCGCGCTGCGGTGCGCGACAGCTACAATGAGGTCAGGCTCCGGCCTGTCACCGACGACAAGTCACGTCTCGAATTCTTCCTGCTCAACGTCAAGCCCCCCGCACGCCTCCAGCACTTCCGGGACAACTGGCTCAACTACGTCCACTACTTCGACATCCCCGAGCCGCACACGGACCTGACCATCGAGTCCCAGTCCACCATCAACACCACCAATCCCTACAAGGACGGCAAGCCACTCGGCGTCACCTTCGAGATGCTCAAGGACGAGATGGACGAAATGGTCCTCCCCTTCCTCGGAGACAGCCGCTACATCGCCATCACCCCCGAAGTCTGGCGCCTCGGCATCGACATCCGCAATGACAGCAACGACGTCTTCGAAACCGCCGAGGCGGTGATGAACTACATCTACCGCGAGTGGAAGTACTCCCCCAGCACCACCACCTCGTCCACTCACATGGCCGAGGTGTTGCAGAGCAGGCAGGGCGTCTGCCAGGACTTCGCGCACCTCATGATCGGCATCTGCCGCGCCCTCGGCATCCCCGCCCGCTACATCAGCGGCTACCTCTACAACGGCCCCGACTCCCACCTGCGCGGCACCCAGGCCTCCCATGCCTGGTGTGAGGTCCATCTCCCCGGCAAAGGCTGGTTCGGCCTCGACCCCACCAACGCCACCCTCGCAGACGAGCGCCACATCAAGATCGCCACCGGCCGCGACTACCACGACGCCGCCCCCATCTCCGGCTACTTCGACGGCCCCCCCGGCGCCACCACCGCCCTCCAGGTCGAGCTCGAAGTCCGTCGCCTTGATGGCTGATCCGCTGAATCTTCCGTTGTCTTTCACCCCCTCCCAGCTACAATTCACGTAGCGGGCCGCGCAACGGGGTTGGAAACTTCAAAACCGATTCTGGAGCGAGGCTCCCAGAATCAATTTTTAAAGTTTTTATGGGGTTGTTCTCTCTTCCGGTGGTGAAAATAGGATCGGTGTCCATGGACGGCACGGAGCCGGTGTTCATACTTGGCCCCTGCGTCATCGAGAGCGAAGACTTCATCTGGGACATCGCCGAAAAACTCGGCACCATGGCGCAGCAGCACGGCTGGCGCTGGGTCTTCAAAGCCTCCTACGACAAGGCCAACCGCAGCGCCATCTCCTCCTACCGCGGCCTCGGCTGCGAGGCCGGCTGCAAGCTCCTCGCCCAGATCGGCGCCAAGCTCGGCGTCCCCGTCACCACCGACGTCCACACCGTTGAGGAGGCAAAGCAGGCCGCCGAGCACATCGACCTCCTCCAGATCCCCGCCTTCCTCTGCCGCCAGACCGACCTCATCGTCGCCGCCGGCGAGACTGGCCGCACCGTGAACGTCAAAAAAGGCCAGTTCATGGCCCCTTGGGATGTCAAAAACATCGCCGACAAGCTCGTCGCCTCCGGCTGCCAGAACTTCATGTTCACCGAGCGCGGCACCACCTTCGGCTACAACAACCTCGTCGCCGACATGCGCTCCCTCTACTGGATGCGCGAGCTCGGCTACCGCGCCGTCATGGACGCCACCCACAGCGTCCAGCGCCCCGGTGGCCTCGGCACCGCCACGGGTGGCGATGGCAAGCTCGCCCCCGTACTCGCCCGCGCCGCCGTGGCCACCGGCTGTGATGGCGTCTTCATGGAGACCCACCCGGACCCCGCCAAAGCCTTCTCAGACGGCCCCAATCAAATCCCGCTTTCGCAGATCGCCGAAGTGGTCGAAACCTTGCGCAAGATTCATGGCCTCGTTCGCGACATCTCTTGAGCGGCTCTACCGCCGCAGGATCGCACTCTCCATCACCCTCGGAGTGGTGGCAGGCCTCGCCATGTTTGCCCTCGGCCAGCAGAGTTCCGGCTCAGACTCCGGCATGGCCGCCTTTTTGCAGATGGTCCCCCCCGGAGCCGTCAACAAGGGGGCCGTCATCCCCTCCTTCGACTCCACCGGCCGTCGCACCATGCTCATCACCGCAGACATGCTCCGTCGTGTCGACGACGAGCGTATCTATGCTGAAAACCTCGTGGTCCAGATGTTCAGCGCAGACCCCAAAAACGACGTCCGCATCGACCTGAAGACCGCCTTTTACCAGATGGCCGGCACGGGCGGCATCCTCCGCAGCACCCAGCGCAGCCATGTACGCCATGCCGACTTCGACATTGAGGGGGACAGCCTCATCTACGACACCGCAAAAAATCAGGGACGCATGACAGGAAACATCCACATGGTCATCTTTGACAGCAGCGCTCTCAGCAGCGAGGTACCACGCCCCGCTGAATCCCGCCCCACCAAGTGACATGAAGACGCCATCCATTCTGCTCCTCGCCCTGCTCATCAGCAGCATCGGCGCTTTGGCACAAGGCCCGGGCGGCGGCGCACGCCCTCTGTTCGATTTCCGCAAAAAAAAGATCGACGAAGAAACCAAGGTCAAGGCCATTGATACTGCCAAGGAGGCCGTCAAGCAGGTGCCCGATGAGATGAAGGACAAGGCCAAGGAACTGCTCCTCTCGCCCGACAGCGCTGAAATGCGCCAGAAGGCACTTCAGGCTGCCCAGTCGATGATCCAAGGCCAGGGCACCGCTTCCAGCCCAGCAGCGGCTACGCCCCCCATCGCCACAGAACCCCCCCCTGCTTCTGCGCCAGCCCCAGCCCCAGCCCCAGCCCCCATGGTGGCTGTCGTTGAAACGCCACCACCACCACCACCCTCTGGCCCGCAGCCCAAACCTTTGCAGCCCTTGAACCTGGACGAGGCACCCAAGGCCACCAAAGGCCAGATCGACATCACCGCCCAGAAAAGCGCTTTCTTCGATGCCAACAACAACTACGGCATCTACACCGGGGATGTAAAGGCCCGCCATCCCCAGATGTACATCGAGTGCGAGGAGCTCGAGCTCTTCATGACCAAGCAGCAGGGCTCCGTGCTCGGTGCTCCCAAGCCCCCCAAAAACGGACCCGCCGCCAAGGACTCGGACATTCTCGCTCCCGCAAAAAAAACCGGCAGATCCGCCCCGCCCATCGACAGAGCAGACGCCCGCGGCCCCATGGTCACCATCGAAAAAATCTCTGAAGATGGCGAGCTCCAGATCGGCCACTGCAAGCACCTCATCTACGACGGCAAAACCGAGCAGACCACCCTCCTCGAATGGCCCCAGGTCCAGGCCGGCAATCAGCTGCACAAAGCTACCGAAGCCGGCTGCATCATGGTCATCGACAAGACCGGCAAGCTCACCACCACCGGTGGCCATGAGACGATCATTCTCCAGGGAGACGAGATCGCGCCTCGCAAAAACGGCCAGGCCTCGCCCGCACCCGCACAGCAGTGAACATGGCTTCGCGAAAGAAAAAAATGAAGGACGTCAGCGGCGGGGATTCCCTGCCGTCCCTGGACCTTGCAGAAACACGGTCGCATGCCTCGCACGACCCCGGCATGCCTGCACCCATCATCCCGGACAAAAACACCCTTCTTCACACTGAAGGGCTGAAAAAAGTCTATGACGGCCGCGCCGTCGTCAATGGCGTGGACATCGAGGTCAAAACCGGTGAGATCGTCGGCCTGCTCGGTCCGAACGGCGCCGGCAAGACCACCACCTTCTACATGATCGTCGGCCTCGTGCAGCCCAATGGCGGCAAGGTCATGTTCGACGGCAAGGACACCACCCACCAGCCCATGTACATGCGCTCCAGGCTCGGCATGGGCTACCTCCCCCAGGAGGAGTCCATCTTCCGCCGTCTCACCGTCCGGGAAAACATCATGGGCGTCATGGAGACCCAGCCCTACTCCAAGGCCGAGCGCGAGGAGCAGACCCAGTCCCTCATGGAAAAGTTCGGCATCGACCACGTCGCCGACAACCTCGCCATCACCCTCAGCGGTGGCGAAAAGCGCCGCCTCACCATCGCACGCTCCCTCGTCACCTCGCCCAAGCTCCTCATGCTCGATGAGCCCTTCAGCGGCGTTGACCCCATCGCCGTCAGCGAAATCCAGGAGATCATCCGCATGCTTCGCAGTGCGGGCCTCGCCATTCTCATCACTGACCACAACGTCCGTGAGACCCTCAACATCGTGGACCGCGCCTACCTCATCTTTGAGGGCCGCGTCCGCCGCCACGGCAGCAAAGATTTCCTCGTCCAGGACGACGAGGCCCGCCGCCTCTACCTCGGTGAAGGCTTCACCATGTAAATTTTGTCCAACCCAAAAAGGAGAACCACCATGCAAAAACACAACGTCAACCTCCCCATCATCGTCACCGCACGTCATATGGACGTCACCGATGCGATCCGTGATTACGCCCACAAAAAGATCGAAGGTCTCCACCTTGACTACCCCCGTATCATCGAGGCCAAGGTCGTCCTCGATGTCCAGAATCACCACCGTCACATCGCTGAAATCATCCTCTTCTGCGCCGACCACATCGTCATCGAAGTGAAGTCCGTCACCGAGGACATCTACGCCTCCATCGACGAAAGCGCCTCCAAGATCGCCCGGCGCATGCGCAAGTACAAGACCCGCCTGCTCAAAAACCACCGCCCGCGCAAGGAGGTCTCCATCCGCCACATCGAGGAGCAGGTCTTCCATCAGGAAGTGCTCCACACCGAGGACGAGCACATTGAGCCCGCCTACGTGCACAAGGAAAAATACAAGATCCGCCCCCTCTATGCAGACGAGGCCATCATGGACCTCGAAATCAGCGACCGCCCCTTCGTCCTCTTCCACAACCAGCAGACCCACCGTCTCGCTCTCCTCTTCCGTCGCAAGGATGGCGACTACGGTCTCATCGAGCCCGAAATGGAGGCTTCCAACGGCACCGCCAAGTAAGGCGCGTCTCACACCTCATTCATCACTCAACCGGAGCGGCCTGGATTCAGGCCGCTTCTTTTTTGATCTTCGCCAGGTACGCACGGCAGTTTTCCTCGCCCATGTACTTGGCCAGCAGCTTCTCGTCGATGTCGGTGAAGTCCACCATGATCAGCCCGTCCACCACCGAGGAGAAATCCTTGTCCACATTGAAGCTCAGCAGCGTCGCATTCAGCTTCAGGTAGTGCTTCAGCAGGATCGGGATCCCCTTGCCGTCCGTCTCCAGGCTGGAGATCAGCGCAGAGCAGTCGTCCACGTTCTGCAGATCCGCGCTGATGAACTCCCGCATCATCCTCCGGTTCCTCATGTAGCGGAAAGGGTTCCGCGCCTTCACAAAGCTCGAAAGGTGCGGGTGCATCCGGTTGTCCTGCAGAAACTCCACGATCATTTTCCGCGACAGGCTGCTGTAGTCCTTGCTGATGCTCACCGGGCCAAACAGCTTCTTGTAGTGCGGGTTCCGCGCCACCCAGTGCGCGATGCCCTTCCACAGCAGCGGCAGGGAGGCCAGGTTCCGCTGGTAGGCCTTGATGATGAAGCTCCGCCCCATCTCCACCGCATGCTCCAGATTCGCCAGGAACGGCTTCTCAAACCGGAACAGCGTGCTCGTGTACAGTCCCTTCGAGCCATACTCGCGCAGAATCACGTCCGCACGGCCCAGACGGTACGCGCCCGCCACCTGTTCCTTCTCCTCATCCCACAGGATCAGGTGCTCGTAGTACCGGTCGTATTTGTCCAGGTCGATGTCGTTGCCCGTGCCTTCACCCACCTCGCGGAAGGTCACTTCGCGCAGCCGCCCGATCTCCGGCAGCAGCACCGGGATCTCGTGTGAATGCGCCTGATAGACGGACAGATTGCCCTGCCCCACCAGACGCCCCCCTCGCGCACGGATCCGGTCGATCTCCTCCACCATGTGCTCCTGCTGCGTTTCAGACGGCGGCGTGATGCTCACGTTCTGCCCCTCCACCGTCAGCTTGGCGGTCTGCTCCTTGCCACGCTGGTGCAGCACAAAGGTGTGGATGCGCAGGTACCGCGTCAGGGACTCATCATCCTCAAATTTCTTCAGGCGCGAATACGGGATCGGCTGCCCCACGCGCATCGGCACCGGCGTGTTCGCCCGGTTGCAAAACTCGCGCAGCAGCAGCGTCGTGCGCAGCCGCGGGTGGATCATCCCCGCAGCGTGAAACAGCGCGCTGTTCGAGCCCGGGAAATACACCGGCAGCACCGTCGCCTGCGTCCGCCGCACCAGAGACCCCACATGGTTGCTCCAGGCCGGTTCATCGATGCCGCGTCCAGGTTTGTAGGAGGCCACCTCACCAGCCGGGAAAATGACCAGCGCACCCCCGCCGCGCAGCAGCCGGATCGCCTCCTTCATCGGTGCCAGGTTGCGTTTCGCAGCACCCTCTCCCCCAAACGGGTCCACCGGAATCACGTGATCTGACAGCTCTTTCATCGCCAGCAGCAGCGAGTTCGTCATCACCTTCAGGTCAGGCCGGAACTGCCCCGCCCAGCGCGCCAGCATCACCGGGTCAATCACGCCAAACGGGTGATTCGCCACGATGATCAGCGGCCCCTGCTTCGGAAAGGCAAAATCCGTCGGCAGGTCCACCTCCTCCTGCAGCTGCAGCGCATGCGACACCGAGTCAAACCACGCAAACACATTCGGGTGCTGCGGGTGCATCTTGAAAAGCCGCGCAGACTCCTGGTAGCAAGCCTCAAAGCCACGCAGCCCCAGCGCCGTTTCCAAGGCGGGACCGATCAGTCGGTAGATCCGGCGCTGAAGGGGCGTTTTGAGGTGCTCGTTAAGGTCAAAAACCATGAAGACGGTTGTATATGAGGCGGGTGTGCCTCACCCATCCTCCTGAATACGCTTCAAGCAAGCGCCATCAGCGTATCGTTTTTGTCATTATCACAATTGAAAGGCTCAGCTCAGCGCCCCTTGAATCTGCTTCATCCAGTATTCCGCCCGTGCGGCGAAGCTCAGTTCATCCTTTTGATAAAGAACCCCTCGGGAAACATTCACCAGCAGCGGAGCCTTCCGCCCGCTCCCTTTCAGCGCCGCCAGGTCTCCCCCCTGCGCTCCCAGGCCCGGGATCAGCAGCGGTACATCCGGGATGTGGTCCAGCACATTCGGTGCCGCATTCGTCAGCCCCACCACCAGCCCCGCCTGCGGGTGCCCTGCCGTCATCGCGGCCACCAGCTCGTACACCTGGCGGTCGCCAGTGGGCTGCAGCTCGATGTCCTTCGCCCCGGGGTTTGAGGTCACCCCCAGCAGGTACAGTCCCTTGTCCGCGTATTTCAGGAAAGGCTCCAGCGTGTCCCGGCCCATGTAGGCGTTCAGCGTCACCGCATCCACGTTCATCGCCTCAAAACAGGCCTTCGCATAATAGCCCTGCGTCTCGCCGATGTCTCCACGCTTCACATCCAGCACCACCGGGATCTCCTTCGGGATCTCCTGCAAAATCTCCTCCAGCATCTTCATCCCCCGCCAGCCCAGCGCCTCAAAGTACGCCGAGTTCGGCTTGAACGCCGCCGCATACGGCGCCGTCTGCTCGATCACGTCCAGAATCCACCGCTTCGTGCTCTCCTCCGCATTCTCCGCCCTCACATCCAGCCCCACGCACAGGTTCGATCCAGTTTTGGCAATGCGCTGATTCAGTTTGTCGAGGAAGGTCATGGCATCCTGCTTGCCACAGCCTGTGCCCTCCGGCAAGGCCCTTGGTAAACGATCATCCCGGCCAATGGCGGTGGCCTGACGAGCTCCCGCTTCAGAAGTTTTAACCACAGCACTCCTGCAACCATCAGCAGAGCCCCGAAGAGGATGTAAACTGAGCGCAGGTTCGAATAGCTCATGCCCCCGGTGTAATGGTCCACCACGCTCGCAGACGCCGCACCAGTGGCAAACAGCAGGACACAATAGAACCACGCTTTTCGCGCCCTGGCTGGTGAGTGATCTTCATCCGTCTGCGGCACGGAAAAGCCACCTATGAAGGCAAAACCTCCCAGTAAAGCCGCCAGCAGCACCAGCCGTCTCCATTCAAAGTTAAATTCCATCGGATGTTCTGGCTTTGAAACGAACCTTGCCCTTGTGCTGGCTGAAGTCGATCTTCTTCATGCGGTTCAGCAGAAAAACCTCCCGCTCCTGCCCCGGGTAATCCGCCAGTCCCTGCCACTTGCCCGCCGCATGTAGCACCGCCAGCAGATGGGCGAGCTTCGGCTCCAGTCCGGCATCATCTGGGATGCGGCTCCGCAGGCGATGAATGCTCTTCAGCAGCAAAAGCGGTCCGCCCAGAAACAACTGGCTCAAAACATAGGCAGGCCCGGTGACCTGGCCTGCATAGTGATCCACAATATGCGCGCCCGCCGTATCTGCAGCACTCCCCAGATCATGGTAAAAGACAGACTCGGAGTAGCTTTGGAATCCCTCGTCTTTTTTCCAGGTCCGCCACCCGCTGAAGGAGATGCCTCCCAGCGCCGCAAAGGCAAGCCAGGGAGCGGACCCGGTCGAAAAACCGAATGCATGCAGGGCCATCGCCGCGCCATATCTGAAAAACAGCCAGGCAAGCACATAGCAGACCAGAGCGCCCGCGATACCTAGCACCCCCCACACCACCTGCCTGCGGTTGAATTCTGCAATCATGGGCGGCATTTATGGACGGGCCGCAAATCTCAGCCAGAAAAAATTTGTGCCCGGCCCCCCGCCCCGCCATTTTGACCACCTTTCCCGATGAGCATCAAAGCCTCCGACCAGCCCCTCGTGGGCATCATCATGGGGTCCAGTTCCGACTGGCCCACCCTCAAAAACGCCGCCGAGGTGCTGCAGGAATTTGGCGTGCCCTTTGAAAAGAAAGTCGTCAGCGCCCACCGCACCCCCCAGCTCCTCTACGACTACGCCACCACCGCCTCCGAGCGCGGGCTCAAGTGCATCATCGCCGGCGCCGGCGGCGCCGCCCATCTCCCCGGCATGACCGCCAGCATGACCCTCATCCCCGTCCTCGGCGTCCCCGTCCAGAGCCGTGCCCTCAGCGGGGTGGACAGCCTCTACTCCATCGTCCAGATGCCCGGCGGCATTCCCGTCGCCACCTTCGCCATCGGCAGCGCCGGCGCCATCAATGCCGGCCTCTTTGCCGTCTCCATGCTCGCAGCAGACAGCCCCGGCCTCACCGCCAAGCTGGAGGCCTTCCGCAAGCGCCAGACCAAGAAGGTGCTCGAAAGCCAGAAGGAACTCGAAGTCGAACCCCAGGCATGAAGTTCCCGCCCCCCTCGACCATCGGCGTCCTCGGCGGCGGCCAGCTCGGCCGCATGCTCGCCCTGGAGGCCCGCCGCGCCGGACACCGCGTCGCCATCTTTACCGACGAGCCCCACGGCTGCCCCGCAGGGCAGTATGCCGACGTCGAGATCAACGCCCCCTACTCCGACACCGACGCCCTGAATAACTTCCTGCAGCAGGTCGATGTCGTCACCGCCGAGTTCGAAAACATCCCCGCCTCCTGCCTCGCCGCTGTTGAGGCCGTGAAGCCTCTCCGCCCCGGTGCCAAGGCCCTCATCACCACCCAGCACCGCGAGCGCGAAAAAAACTTTCTTCGCGATCAGGGCATCGCCTGCGCCCCCTTCCGCGTCATCGACGACCTCGCTGGACTTGAGGCCGCCGTCGCCGAGCTCGGCCGCCCCTGCGTCATCAAGACCGCCGCCTTCGGCTACGACGGCAAAGGCCAGTGCAAAGTCACCGCCGAAACCGACCTCGCCCAGGCCTGGAGCGGCTTCACCGGCCAGCGCGCCGTCGTCGAGCAGTGGGTCTCCTTCGTCTGCGAAGTCTCCGTCGTCGGTGCCCGCAGCATCTCAGGCCAGATGGCCACTCACGGCTGCGTCGAGAACCAGCACACCCACCACATCCTCGACGTCACCATCTCTCCCGCCCGCGTCGATCCCAAAATTACTGAGCAGGCTCTCGATCTCTGGAAAGCCGTCGCCGAAGGCCTCGACTACGTCGGCACCATGGCCGTCGAAATGTTCGTCACCACCGACGGCAAAGTCATCGTTAACGAGATCGCCCCACGGCCGCACAACAGCGGCCACTACACCATTGATGCCTGCCGCACCAATCAGTTCCAGCAGCAGCAGCGCGCCGTCTGCGGCCTCCCGCTGGGAGACGCCTCCCAGCACACACCGGCGGTGATGGTCAATCTCCTCGGCGACGTCTGGCCTGCCCCCCTCGTCCACCCCGACTGGTCCCCCGTCCTCAATCACCTCCTCGCCAAGCTCCACCTCTACGGCAAACGCGAAGCCCGCCCCCGCCGCAAAATGGGCCACTTCACCGTATTAGGAGATACCATCGCAAAAGCACTCGAAGACGCGTTGGCGATTCGCAAAGCTCTCGGCATCGGCTAGAACGCGACAGCATTTTGGAGTGCGGTTGCGCAGCGAGGAACGAGCGCAGCTACCGCTTTCGAGCCGGTGAAGCGTGCGCAAACACAGCCCCTCTACACCTTCACCCACGCACCTTTCTCGGTGCTCTCCAGCATCGCCTCGCAGAGCTTGATCTCATGGTGGCCGTCCTCGGCCGTCGCAAACAGCACTGGTGTCTGTTTTCCGCTCGCGATGTGCTCATACACGGCACGGTAGTGCATCTTGTGCGCGTCGCTGAAACCTTCCGCATGTCCGGGCGGATAGTCGGTGTAGTTGGAGACGTCTTCGAGGAAGCCGGGGGTGCCACGGTGCATGATCTGGTTCGGCTCATCGCGCCGTCCCACCAGGATCTCGTTCGGCTGCTGCAGGTCCCAGCGCACGCTGCCCTTGGTGCCGTAGATGCCGAAGCTCAGGCTGCATTTCCAACCTGCCGCCACTTGGGAGATGCTGGCATTCGCATGCACCCCATCTGCAAAGCCGTGCTTCGCCTTGCCAAATTTCAGCAGCACGCTGCCGAAGTCTTCCGTATCCACCTTGTAGTCCACCATCTTCTTGGGGTCCACTTTGGAAAAGGTCTTCACCTCACCCTTCGGGCGCTTGCGTGTTTTGTAGAAGGTTTCCACGTGGGCAAAGACGCTCTGAGCCTTCGCGCCGAGCACAAAGCTCACGGCGTCGATCCAATGGGTGCCGACATCTCCCACGGCGCGCAGTTTGCCGCCTTCGCTTGCAAGGATGCGCCAGTTGTAGTCCGTTTCATGCAGCAGCCAGTCCTGGAAGAAGTGGCCTTGGACGTGGATGATTTTGCCGAGGTCGCCGCGAGCGACCATGGCGCGCATCTGGAGGATGGCGGGAAAGAATCGGCACACGTAGTTCACTGCAAAAACCGGGCCCTTCTTGCCGCCCTTGCGCACGGCATCGACGACGAGCTGGGTGTCCTTCGCGGTCATGCCCAGCGGTTTTTCGCAGATCACGTGCTTGCCCATCTCCAGGGCCTGCAGGCACTGCTCCACATGCACCTTGTTGGGGGAGGTGATGTGCACCACGTCGATGTTCGGGCTGGCATACATGGCCTCATGGTCGTAGTCGCCGTAGATTTCCGGGATGCCCCACAGATTGCCCACCTGGCGCGCGCTTTTGGTGGAGCCGCAGATGCCGTTCACGGTCACGCCGAGTCGCTTAAGTGCCTCAATATGAACGGGGCCGATGAAGCCGGTGCCGATGATGCCGGCGCGGAGGTGGTGAAGGGGAGTCATGCCGGTCAGTGAAGCGCGAGGAGGGGCTTGGTCAATGCGGCAAAGCACTCGCTGCATGAATTGATGGATCATTCCCCGTTCTTAAGGATATTCAGTTCTGCCTTCGTCCATGTCTGACGCCTCCCATGCCTTCTCTGATGAAGCCGCCGCCGCTATGCTGGGGGGCGGCCTCGAGCCCCTGGAGGCGGGCGATGAAAAGCCCGGCTCCCAGCTCGGCCCCTACCGGCTGGTGGAAAAGCTGGGCGAAGGGGGCTTTGGCATCGTCTGGCGGGCGGAGCAGTCCCAGCCGGTGAAGCGGGAGGTGGCGCTGAAGCTCCTGAAGCGTGGCATGGACTCCCGCCAGGTGCTCGCGCGGTTCGAGCAGGAGCGCCGGATGCTCGCGGCGATGGAACATCCGTGCATCACGACGATTCTGGATGCAGGCATGTCCCCGGACGGGCGGCCGTTTTTTGTGATGGAGCTGCTGCGCGGCAGGCCCATCACCGCGTTTTGCGAAGAGCACCACCTGCCGCTGAAGGAGCGCATCCGCCTCTTTCGGGAGGTCTGCAGCGGTGTGCAGCACGCGCACCAGAAGGGCGTCATCCACCGGGATCTGAAGCCTTCGAACATCCTTGTTTTGGAAGTGGATGGCAGGCCGGTGCCCAAGATCATCGATTTTGGCATCGCCAAGGTCCTCGCCTCCGGAGATGTCCAGGGCATGACCTTCGCCACGCAGGCGAATTTCATTCTCGGCACCCCGCAGTACATGTCCCCGGAGCAGATCGAGGACGTGGGCAGCGTGGACACGCGGAGCGACATCTACGCGCTGGGCACGGTGCTGTACGAGATGCTCGCCGGCCACCCGCCCTTTGCGGAGGTGACCCAGCAGGGCCAGACCCGGCAGGAGTTCTGGCGCCTTGTTCGTGACAAAAATCCGCCACGTCCTTCCACCAGTTTCACCACCCGGATCCTTCCTGCGCCTGAGCCCGGCGCTGAGAGGCGCATGGATGTGTCCCAGCTCCCGGCGGACCTCGACTGGATCGCCCTGCGTGCGCTGGAAAAGGAGCCGCAGCGCCGGTACCAGAGCGCGGCGGAGTTTGCCGCTGATCTTCAATGCTTTCTGGAGGGTGCGCCGGTCTCCGCGCATCCGCCCAGCCGGCGCTACATCGCCTCGCGCTGGATCAGGCGCCACCGGGTGGCCTTTGCGGCGGCTTGCGTCAGCGTGCTTGCCTTGGTCACAGGGGCGGGCGTGGCCATCTGGCAGGCGAAGCTGGCGCGCGAGGCGCAGGGGCGGGCGGAGTCCGAGGCGCTGCGCAGCCGGGAGTCCGCCACCTTCCTCACGGACCTGCTCAAGGAAGTGGCTGAAGAGGTGCGCAACGGGCGGAACCCGGAGGCATTGCGGCTGGCGCTCATCACCAGCCAGCAGCGCATCGAGGACATGCGGCAGGACCCGGACCTGCAGATCGAGCTCATGAACCAGGTGGCCCGCCTGTTTGATCTGATGAGCGACCGCAAGCTGTCGCTGGTGGCACTGCGACGCACGGCGGAGCTTTCTGCCGCAAGGCTGGGGCCGGAAAATCCCGCCGCGCGCGAGGCCGCCTTCCAGCACATCATCATGGCCGTGGATCACGGCTCACGGATCGAGGCGGTGGACCTGCTGAAGGCTCTGCGCAGCCACATCGAGCAGCATGAGGGGCGGGGCAGCGCGGTCTGGTTCCGGGCGCAGGGGATGCTGGTGCGTGCGTGGATCAAGCTGCGCCGGGGGCAGGATGCCGCCCAGGCCAGTGCGGAGGCGGTGGCTGTGGCGCGGCAGAAGGCGCTCAGTGGCACGGAACTGCACAAGATTCTCATGTCGCATGCCGAGGCGCTGGAGGCCGCGCGGGAGTATGATGCGGCGGAGAAGCAGATCCAGGAGTGCATCGCCCTGGCCACACGGCGGGGAGATCTCCCGGACCACCAGTGGGAGTTCGACACACGGATGGTGGAGCTCATGATCCATCGTGGCAACCTGGCGCGTGCTGCGGAACTGCAGGGCAAACGGGTGCAGGGCCTGAAGAAGACGGAGCCGGACAGCGCCGACCTGCCGCATCAGATGGTCTGGCTGGCGGAGATCGAAAACCGCGCCGGGCGGCACCGGGAGGCCATCGCCCAGGCGGAGGAGGCCCTGACGCTCATCCAGGCGCGGACTGCGGCCATCTCCCAGGAGGACGCGCGGGCGGACACCCTGCGGGAGCATCTGCAGGCGGCGTTTGAGATTCAAAGTGCAGCGTATCGCAGCCTGAAGCAGTTCGATGCAGCGCTGGCCGCTGCGAGGGAGGGGCTGCGGGTGGCGCAGCAGGGGGGCACGGAGACGCTCATGACGCGGGCGCTGGCGGCGCTGGCCGGGGCGGAGGAGGCGGCGGGGCACCTGGAGGAGTCCTGGCAGCTTCACCACCAGATCTACGAGAACCACGCGGAGCACAACGCGAGCTACAAGAACCGTTTGGACGATCTGCGGGAGATGACGCGTATCCGACTGAAACAGAAGCGTTTCCAGGAGGCCCTGGCGCATGCGCGGGATGCCTGGCGGCAGACGCTGGCGGAGCCGTCGTCCAGGCTGGAGCCGGATTACCTGGAGTACATGGCGGAGTTCGCCCTGAAGACCTGGAAGACTGTGAAAGCGGCGGACCCGACGGCGGTGGCCCCGGAGGAGGTGGGGGCCTGGGCGAAAGCGATGAAGGGTGCCCAGGGGTGAGGGAGGTCAAGAATCGTCATGGTGACGGGTGTGGACAAAGGGGCGTTTGGGTGTGTCGGATCTGGCAATGTTGCAGGTTGGTTGCGGGATCGAGGACTCTGTTCTTGGTTCTTGGTTCTTGGTTCTTGGTTTTTGACGGCGTTGTGGAGCCGCGCAATCGCGTTTTGATGGACTGATGCTCGATGCCATTCGCCCGGATGGGTGGGGATGGTCCGGCGGGTTCAAGGAGGCGCTGAGGCTGATGGAAGTGATGTTGTTTTCACCACAGGGTCCAAGCCGAGGGCACAGAGATCTGATCTGGACCAAGCGGGGGGCCGGAGTTTTTGGGCCACTGAGGGGACACTGGCTGGCACTGATCCGTGGGACGAACGATTTTGCCGCAGAGGGGGCGGAGGTTGAAACTGGGAGGGGAGCTAGACGGGCGGCGGGAAGAGATCGAAGTGGGCTTCGGCGGCGCGGACGCGGAGGCGGCGGGGATGATTCAGGTCGAGGGCGCTGATGGTGGCGCGGCCGGTGGGGGGGAGGCCGAGGATGCGGGTGTCCTGCCAGGTGAAGTGATCTGACCAGGGGTGCTGGCGCGGATGGTAAAGGGGTGCCGAAAGTCCCGTATCGGGATCGGTGGCATGAGAACGGTCTGATTTGTGGAGATTGCAGCCGGGACAGGCGAGGGCGAGGTTTTCGGCTGTGGTTTCGCCGCCGCAGGTGCGCGGGACGACGTGCTCGAAATGAAACGTGGTGCCCTAACAGCCTGTTGAAAAACTCCATCTGGAGTCTTTAAGGCGGCGGAGCATGACTGGCTGCGTTGAGCGGCTTGCCGTTATCTCCTTCGATAGCGACTGCGCCACTCGCCTTGCCATCCATGCTCCGGCGCTCTGAAATCCTCACAGCCGAGTTTTTCAACAGGCTGCTAAAGTGACTGGCTCATCCGGCAGTACTCGCAGCGACCACCGGCGCGTGTCTTGACGAGTTCAGCCAGTGAAGCGGGGAGGCTCATGCGGGCCGACGACCGAGGAGTTGGAGGGCCTCGGCGCGGAGCAGGGAGATTTCCTCGCTCCACGCGGCGAGGGCGGCGAGCTCCTGCTTTTGGGCGGGCTGGAGGAGTCCGTCGTTGTTGCGGTCCATGAGTTCCTGCAGATGCCGGTCCGTCTCTGGCGGCAGGCGCAAATCACCGATGGAGCGGATCCATGTCTCGGGTGCGGGAATGGTGGCAGGCATGGGGGAAAATCGAAGATGGGCTTGGTTTGTCAATGGGCATCGAGGCAGGAGCTGGACTGGCCGAAAAAGAGGAAAGAGGGGAAAAAGAGGAGTTACTGATTCCGGATTTTTTTGCGCCGCAGAGATTTTTCTGAGCCGGATCTGGGTGGCCGCAAAGAGGCGCAAGAAGGGCGCAAAAAAGAGGCCGGAATTTCAGCTCAGAAACAGAGATGACGGCCTACGGAACATACTGAATACACAGAGCCGAACGAAGTGAACCGGAGCGCAGTCAACCCGGATGGGCGGGACGTGACAGCGGGGCGAAGGGGGCGCTGGGACGTTCGTTTTTGCCGCAGAGGGGCAGAGGGGGAGTTGACGGTGGTTTAACGTTTTTGACGGTGGTTGACGGTGGTTTGTCGGAATGCTGAGGCCAGGGAGCTGAATCTTGGAGGCTTTGGTCGTGGGGGCGTGAGGGAGATGCGAGGGGTTGCGGGGAGAAGGGTTTTTAACCGCTGATAGGACGCTGATGAGACGCTGATAAAGGCACCAGATTTGATTTCACCCCCGAGGCCGAGCCGAGGGGCCGGAGAGAGGGCTGAAGGAGACGGTGAATTTGGGGAGGTGATCCTGGGGACGTGAGCTGTGCTTGTTTGCGGCTCTCTGTTCTCGGTTCGCAGTTCTCTGTTTTAGGACTGGGCCATCGGGGGCGATGGGGTGTTCGGTTTTGCCGCAGAGGGGCAAAGAGGCAGAGGGAGCGGAGGGTGAGAAAGGGGGAGAGTTTGGCTTCGCCTGTCTCGCAAAGCTCGGCTCAAGTTGCCGGAGAAGCAGCGGAGGATGAGGCGGGGGCGGGGACGCTGAAGGGGCGGCCGTGGGGAAGATCCTGGCCTGGCTTTTGCGCGGCTGGATCGGGTCCGTTGGGTGATTCTCGTGATCTGCCGATCAACACTCTGCGTTGATCAGGCTAGGTAATGCTTGGCATCATTTTGTCGAAGAGTCGTGGCACATTCAAGGAGAGGGAAATCACAGCCGAGGGCTATTCTACAATAGTTATTTCCTCCTTGCCCCTCTGATTAAAACTCGCTTGATTGAGTGAGTTCTTTGCCGGACAGCCAAATGGAAATAACAAAATTTCTCAAAACGAAATACAGTTCCGTCCTTGTGCGTTAATTGGTTGCAATACTCCACTTTCTTCGCAGGCTCCCACTTGCATATGCTAATTTCTAAGAAATATGCCCATGATCAACAATGCGTTCTCTACCCCGGAGATTGCTTCAAACTGATCAGGAGCATTCCTGATGAATCGATTGATCTGACCATCTCATCACCGCCCTACTGCATGGGCAAAGAATATGAGACCTCAACCAATTACGAAGACTTCATCAGTTTACATGAAAAGCTGATTCCAGAGCTTTTTAGAATCACCAAACCGGGTGGCAGCATTTGCTGGCAGGTTGGGTTCCATGTTGCCTCTAGTGTGGTGACACCGTTGGATTATCTGGTTTATTCTACATTTGGAAAGTGTGAGGGGCTTTATCTGCGCAATAGGATCATTTGGACATTCGGACATGGCCTTCACTGTCAAAAGAGGTTTAGTGGCCGCCATGAAACGGTGCTGTGGTTTACGAAAGGGAAGGATTTTGATTTTAATTTAGACGAAGTCCGAGTACCTCAAAAATACCCAGGAAAGCGTTCCTACAAAGGCAGTAACAAAGGACGGCCGAGCGGCAATCCAAAAGGAAAAAATCCGGGTGACGTATGGGAAATACCTGCCGTTAATGCCCGCCACTCGGAGAAAACTGACCACCCATGTCAGTTTCCGCATGCAATTGTTCAAAGACTAATTCTTTCTTTAACCAAACCTGGGAACCTTGTTTTCGATCCTTTTTTTGGGTCTGGAACCACGGCTGCTGCTGCAATTGTCGAAGACAGACGTTTTGTGGGTTCCGAACTAAATAAGTCTTACTACGCAATCGCGAAGCAACGTTGCGAAAAAGCTATGTCTGGAACCCTCGTATTCAGACAACACGATAAACCAATCGATGAGCCCAACCCGGCAACTAAAGTTGCACAGGTGCCCGCTTCATTCAGGGAGGTAAACAAGAAACTTTGAATGAGAGATATATATGGCCGACGACAAACAACAAGGGCGAAAAAGGCGCAAGCGGAAGAAAAGAAAATCCACTCCCCAAGAGCTGGAACAACGGGCGCTCAGAAAAGACGTGCGAGCTGTTTTTAGTGATGCCGGTTTTAAAAAGGTGCTCTCAGTGAGTGATAAGGAGTTTAAATTCAAAGATCGAAAGGGAGACTTTGATGACATTTTTGTGTATAAGAATGTAATTGTTCTCGCAGAGTACACTTGCAGCTCAGAGTCGAATGTATCGGATCATTTATTGAAGAAAAAGGTACTGTTTGATTTAATCAATTCTGATCAGCAGGCGTTTCTTGAAATGCTTGAAACTACTTTTCCTACATTTGCTGATGCTCGTGATACAATCTATTCCGATCAAGATTGCAGGATTAAAATTTTATATTGCTCACGACATAACCTGTTGAATGAGCATAAAATTCATCTGCCTGAAGTGGTTTTTTTCGACTATCCTATTCTTCGCTACTTCAAGATTGTTACCGCTGCAGTTAAAAGATCTTCGATCTATGAATTTCTACATTTCATTGGTTTGTCTTGTAAAGATATTGGATTCAACGCAAGCTCAAAGAAAGATGCAACTGGGTTTGTCCTCCCGGAGTCCTACAGTAGTTTTCCGAAAGGTTATAAGGTAGTAACATTTTACATTGATGCTGGCTCTCTATTGGAGCGGGCTTATGTCTTACGAAGCGATGGGTGGAGTGATGCTTTTGGAACTTACCAACGAATGATCGTGCCCGCGAAAATTGCTAGTATGAGAAAGTATTTGAATTCAGAAAGACGGGTTTTTGTCAATAACGTCATTGCAACGCTACCATCCGGCACAAAGATTCTTGATGATAAAGGTGATACGGTTCAACCAACGGCCCTCACTCAGATACAGAGCGCAACGATTCAAATTCCGAGAGGATTTAACACTGTAGGATTAGTCGATGGTCAGCACCGAGTATTTTCATACCATGAGGGTGGCGAATATGAAGAGGTGATTGCCCAATTGAGGCAGAAGCAAAATCTCCTTGTTACAGGAATTATTTATCCGATTAAAGCGACAGAGCTTGACCGAATGAAATTTGAAGCCCGGCTTTTTTTGGAAATTAATTCGACTCAATCCAATGCAAAGTCGGACCTAAAGCAGGCAATTGGGCTGGTACTAAAGCCATTTTCTTCGGAATCGATTGCAAAGGCTGTTATTCACAAAATGAATTGCCGCTCACCTCTTGAAGGCTGCTTCGAAGAATATTTCTTTGAGAAAGATAAAGTAAAAACAATGTCTATTGTCAGCTACGGCCTTAAACCTCTCGTCAAACTTAGCGGCAATGACAGCTTTTATTCTATATGGGATGATCCGCAAAAGAGTAACCTATTAAAAGAAGACGACCGTCCTCTTTTAGAGAAGTATATTGACTACTGTTCGAGTCAGATTTGCATTTTCATGAGTGCAGTTAAAGCATCAATATCGCCATCACACTGGACAACGGATAAAAAGTGTAAAGAGAAGATATTGACGACAAGTGTTATCAACGGGCTGGTTATTTGTCTAAGGCTTCTGATCCAGAATAACATGATTTCTGACTTTGCTGGGTACAAGCGAAGCCTTGCTAAGCTTTCTAGCTTTAACTTTTCCCAATATAAGTCTAGCCAATATGCTGCAATGGCTCGGGATTTATATTCAAACTTCTTTGAGACAAAAGACGGATAGAAAATATATCTGTCCAACTTTTGCATAAGCTTTCTTCTTCGAGCTTCGTAGGACAGGTCGCGCTTCGAACTGTGCGGTGGCAGGACGACCAGTTCAACTTAAACGCGGCTCACCCTTCGAGGATGTAGCCGCAGGCGAGTTTTTGGAAGCGGTCGACTTCGTGGGAGGTTTTTTCGGGGGTCCAGGAGAGTTGGGGGGCCATGAGGGCGGCGACGTGGGGGGCGGCGGACATGCTTGCTTGAGCATCGAGGAGGAGGGAGCGGCTGCGGCGGGCGAGGACGTCGCCGACGGTGCGGGCCATCTCGTGGCGGGCGTGGAAGATGACTTCGGCGCCGATGAGGTCGAGGCGGGGGTGGACTTTGGCGGCCCAGGCGGGGTTTTCTGAGGCGAGGGCGCGGATCTCGGCGGCGTCGCTGCCGTAAACGGCGAGGGGATCGTGGGGAGGGAGGACGGTGGCGGAGCCGTGGATCATGAGGGTGTGGGTGGTGCAGTGGCGGAGGCCGATGCCGCCGACCATTTCGGCGTGGTCGATGACGTCCTCCGCCATGCGGCGGTAGGTGGTCCATTTGCCGCCGGTGATGGTGATGAGGCCGGAGTCTGCGACGAGGATGGTGTGATCGCGGGAGAGGGCGGCGGTGGAGTGGGCGTCGGCATTTTTCATGGCGACGAGGGGGCGGAGGCCGGCGTAGATGCTGAGGACGTCTGAGGGGAGGGGATCGCGGGTGAGGTAGCGCGCGGCGTGGGTCATGAGGAACTCGATTTCATCTGGGAGGGCATGGGGCTCGAGGGTGGCGTGCTGGACGGGGGTGTCGGTGGTGCCGATGATGACGCGGCCGTGCCAGGGGACGGCGAAGAGGACGCGGCCGTCGTCGGTCTTGGGGATCATGATGGCGGAGTCGCCGGGGAGGAACTCGCGGGGGAGGACGAGGTGGACGCCCTGGCTGGGGGCGACGATGGTGTCTGCCTTTTGGTCGTCCATGCGGCGGATGTCATCGACGAAGACGCCGGTGGCGTTGATGACGGTGCGGGCGCGGATTTCGTGCTGGAGGCCGGTTTCGACGCATTCGGCCTGGAGGCCGATGACGTGGCCGTTTTTCTCTTTGAGGAGGCCGACGCAGCGGGTGTGATTGAGGACGATGGCGCCGTGGGTGACGGCGGTGCGTGCGAGGTGGATGGCGAGGCGGGCGTCGTCGAACTGGCCGTCGTGATAGACGACGCCGCCGGTGAGGCCTTCGGTTTCGAGGGTGGGGAGGTGCTCGATGATTTCGTCGCGGGAGAGGTAGCGTGAGGGCTCGAGGCCGAGCTGGCCTGCGAGGGTGTCGTAAACCTTCATGCCGATGCCGTAGAAGGGGCCCTCCCACCAGTGGTAGCTGGGGATGACGAAGGGGAGGCTGTGGACGAGGTGGGGGGCGTTGCGGACGAGGAGGCCGCGCTCGCGGAGGGCCTCGAGGACGAGGGAGACGTTTCCCTGCTTGAGGTAGCGGACGCCGCCGTGGACGAGCTTGGTGGAGCGGGAGGAGGTGCCTTTGGCGAAGTCTGACTGCTCGATGAGGACGACGGAGTGGCCGCGTGAGGCGGCATCGACGGCGGCGCCGAGGCCGGTGGCGCCGCCTCCGATGATGGCGATGTCGAAGGGGCCGGTGTGGGCGGAGAGCTGGGAGAGGAGGCGCTCGCGGTTCATGGGATTTGGGGGGAGTTTAGGGGGAGCGCGGGGGAAAGGGAAGGGCGGAGTGAGGGAGGGGGCGAGGGGGGGAGATGGGGGGATTGGCCGCAAGGAGGCGCAAAGGGGCGCAAAAAAGGGGGAGGGGGAAGACGGAGGGGGGCGGATGGATTGGCCGCAAGAAGGCGCAAAGAGGCGCAAAAAGGGGAGGGGGAAGACGGAGGGGAATGACGAATGAGTAAATCCGAATGACGAAATAATGACGAATGTCGACGCTCGAAGGGCTGAGTTCGGTGTGGCTGGCGATGCGTGGGAAAGGGACTTGGTGCCGCAGAGGGGCGGGAATGGATGGGCGGCAAGAAGGCGCAAAGAGGGGAGGGGGAAGACGGAGGGGGGCGGTTGTTTGCGGTGGTTTGCGGTTGTTTGCGGTGGTTGAGCCGGAGAAGGGGAGACAGTCGGACAATGAGACCATCAGATGGGGAGAGGGATTGGCCGCAAGGAGGCGCAAAGAGGCGCAAAAAAAGGGGGAGGGGGAATGACGGAGGGGGGCGGATGGATTGGCCGCAAGAAGGCGCAAAGAAGGGGAGGGGGAAGACGGAGGGGGGAATGACGAATGAGTAAATCCGAATGACGAAATAATGTCGAATGTGGGGCGCTGGGGGCGGAAGGTTTGGCCGCAAAGGGGCGCTAAAAGGGAGGGAAAAACGGGATGGTTGAGGAGAAGAGGGGGACGTGGGTGTGGCGGGCAGGGAGTGTGCGGAAGGGTGGGTGTGGCGGGGTGCTGCGGAATGAATTCCGCGCTCCTGGGGAGCATTCGGGGGTCGACAAGTGGTGGCGGGGTGCTGCGGAATGAATTCCGCGCTCCTGGGGAGCATTCGGGGGTCGACAAGTGGTGGCGGGGTGCTGCGGAATGAATTCCGCGCTCCTGGGGAGCATTCGGGGGTCGACAAGTGGCAGCGGGGTGCTGCGGAATGAATTCCGCGCGTTCCTGGGGAGCATTCGGGGGTCGACAAGTGGTGGCGGGGTGCTAGGGGTGGGACCCCCCAAGTTAACCAACCTCTTATTTACTGAATTCCATGTCCGACATCGCTCTCGCCAAAGGTGAAAAATTTCTCGAAGACAATGCCAAGAAGGAGGGCGTGGTGGTGACGGCCAGCGGGCTGCAGTACCAGGTGATCACGCCGGGAACGGGGAAGAGCCCGAAGGCGACGGACGTGGTGGAGGTGCACTACGAGGGGACGCTGATCGACGGGAAGGTGTTTGACAGCAGCTACCGCCGGAAGGAGTCGATCGAGTTTCCGCTGAACCGTGTGATCGCGGGCTGGACGGAGGGTGTGCAGCTGATGCAGGAGGGGGCGAAGTACCGCTTCTTCATCCCGTCGAAGCTGGCGTATGGCCCGCGTGGTGCGGGACGTGACATCGGGCCGAATGAGGCGCTGATTTTCGATGTGGAGCTGATCAAGGTGAAGTGAGGCGCTTGGCGCGGTTCTTTGTTCCTTGTTCTTGGTTCTTTGTTTTTTGTTTTTTGTTTTTTGTTGCTGGGCGGTGCTGCGGTGCCGCCCAGTTTTTTTGTGGCGGTGTGGGGGGAGAGCCTTTTCATTTTGATGTGGCTAGGCGGAAGACTCTTTTTGAGTGGGATGGGCAGGGTTCGTTGGTCGGGGGGGGATGGGGGTGCGCTGGTCGACAGACATGAGTGTCTGTCGTACTTCAATCCATGTGTGCAGGCTGGGCTGTGGGTGACATGGAGGAGTGCGATGGTTTTGACATGCTCTAGGTGTCGAGGCCGAGCTTGCGGCGGCCTTCGTCGGTGAGGCGGTTGGAGGACCAGGCGGGGTCCCAGACTTGCTGGACGACGACGTGTTTGACGCCGGGGACTTGGAGCAATTGGGGCTCGACGGGGTGGGTGTTGCCGCCGGATCCGAAGGTGAAGAAGCCGAGGCGGGGGCGGCCGCGATGGGGCATGGACATGAGGAGGTGGACGGTGTCGCCACGGACGCGGATGTCGTGGACGAGGCCGAGGTCGACGACGCTGATGCCGGCGGTGTAGAGCTGCTCGTCTTTGCACTCGCGGAGGGCGTCCCAGAGGGCCTGCTTGGGGATGGGGCTGTCGCCGGCTTCGCCGGGGCGGGCGAGGCGTGTGGTCTGCTTTGGCGGGGTGATGCCGTGGGGGATTTCGCCGGGGGAGAGGTGGAGGGGATGGGCGAGGCAGTGGCGGAGGGCTTCGATCTGAGCGGGGCCTTCGGCGGCGGTGAAGGGGATGGCGACGTAGGCGTTCTTTTGGTGGAGGATGGCTCCGGCGGGGACGACTTTCTGGGGCAGGGGGTAGCGGCTCCAGACGTGGCCGTGCCAGCGGTAGAACATCTGCGGTGAGCCGGAATGCCGGGGCTCGGGCATGCCCTGGGCGGTGTGCTCGAGGTAGAGGGCGACGAAGGAGTCTTTGCTGTCTTTGTTGGCGAAGCCGACGGCCCAGATGTTGTCGCGCTGCCTGGGGTCGACGGGGCCGCTTTGCAGTTTGCCATCGGGGCCCATCCAGAGCATTTCGGTGAAGGACTGGCCGGAGAAGACCCACTCGTCATCGCGGAGTGCTGCGGCTTCGAATTCCTTGATGACGTGCATGCGGCCGAGCTTGTGGAACCAGGGGATGCCGGCGTAGAAGCGGTACTCGACTTCGATGTGGAGGCGGCTGGGGGAGAAGACGGGATGGACGGGGGAGTAGGGGAAGCCCCAGCGGCGGACGATGGTGCAGAGGGGGCCGCGGATGACCTCGTAGTCGGGGCAGCGCTCCCAGAGGGTGATGCGCATCTTTTGGAAGTGGCCTGCGGTGGCGTAGTCGTGGGCCCAGTCGATGCCGGGGGGCTCGCCGTGGCCTTCGCCGCCGGCGAAGAGCTCGAGGCCGTGCTCGCGCTTGAGGGTGATGCGCTCGAGCTGGCCCATCTGGTGGGAGAGGGAGGCCTTGTAGGTGTCGTTTTCGATGTCGAGAGCGTAGCCTTCGCCGCGAGTTTGGAGGTCGGTGAGGTAGGCGGGGAGCTCGGCGTCGGGATTGCCGTAGAAGAGGAGGTAGGTCTGGCGGAGGTGGGCGGCGCCCTGCGCCATGAAGAGGACGTGGGCGAGGCGCTCGGGGCCGCGGCGGACTTCGCTGTGCGTCTGGCTGGGGATCTCGAGAAGGGTGTGGTCGGGCTGGATGCGTGCGACGCGGACTTCGCGGGTGAGGGAGACGGCCTGATCTGCGGCGCAGCTGAGGAGGACCTCGACGGGCTCGGGGGCGCGGTCGAGGCCGATGGTTTCGTCGAGGGTGAGGACTTTGCAGAACTGCCAGCCGGAGGCCCAGGTGCGCCAGGGGGGAGGCAGGGAGGAGACGGGGACAAACTGTGCGGTGGGGACGAAGGGGGTGCCGGGGTGTGCGCCTTCCTCCTGGGCCTGGAGGGTGGTGGTGCGGAGGGAGTCTGTGAGCGAGCGGACGAGGCGGAAGTCTTTGTTTTTCCAGGCTTCTTCGAGCAGGCGCAGCTTGGTCTCGAAGCTGTCGGTTTTTTCCCAGTAGGTGTTTTCGCTCATGTGATGGGGTGGGCGGGGGTGGTGAGGAAAATAGGGGGAGCGGGGCGCTGATCTTTCCGGCTTTGGAGGCTTTGGATGAAATGCGTGGGGGGGCGTGGGTGGGGGCTGAAGGGCTGTGCGACACACTTTCGGCAGACTGCCGGAGGCAAGGAGCTGCGATTGGCTGCGTTTAGCAGCCATGATGTTCCGCTTTCTTCTGTGTTTCCTGCTGGGTGGTGTCTGTTTTGCCGCGCAGCCCAACATCGTCCTGATTGTGAGTGATGATCAGGGCTACCCGGATCTGGGGTGCATCGGCAGCAAGCCGCTGGTGACGCCGAATCTGGACAGGCTGGCGGCGGAGGGGGTGCGGGGGACGAGCTTTTATGTGACGTGGCCGGCGTGCACGCCGTCGCGGGGGAGCATTCTGACGGGGCGGTATCCGCAGCGGAACGGGCTCTACGACATGGTGCGGAATGATCTGGTGAACTACGGGCACCGGTATGATGCGGAGGAGTATGCGGTGTCTCCGGAGATGACGCTGGGGCTGGATGTGCGGGAGGTGACGGTGGGGGAGATGCTGCGGAAGGCGGGGTATGCGACGGGGTGCGTGGGGAAGTGGGACATGGGGCAGGCGAGGCGCTTTCTGCCGCTGCAGCGGGGGTTTGATTTCTTCTACGGGCACGGGAACAACGGGATCGACTACTACACGCATGAGCGGTACGGGGTGGCGTCGCTGTTCCGGGGGAATGTGAGGACGGAGGAGGACAGGGGGACGTATGTGACGGAGGTGTTCCGGCGGGAGGCGCTGTATTTTTTAAATGAGCATGCGGGGAGGAAGCCGTTCTTTTTGTACCTGGCCTTCAACGCGCCGCATGGGGCGTCGAGCTTTGGGGAGGGGACGAAGGAGGGGGAAAAGAAGCTGAGCGAGGGGGTGCAGGCGCCGGAGAAGTACGTGGCGATGTACCGGGGGAAGGTGAAGAGCGAGAAGCTGGCGCGCTACTGCGGGGCGGTGACGTGCATGGACGAGGCGATCGGCGCGGTGATGGAGGCGGTGGAGAAGGCGGGGCAGCGGGAGAACACGCTGTTTGTGTTTTTGTCTGACAACGGGGGGAGCGGGAATGGCGGGAACGAGCCGCTGCGGGGGCACAAGAGCACGATGTGGGAGGGCGGGCTGCGGGTGCCTTTCATCGTGCGCTGGCCGGGCGGGAAGGTGCCGGCGGGGAAGGTGACGGATGAGTTCATGACTTCGCTGGAGCTGGTGCCGACGCTGCTGGCGGCGGCGGGTGCGCAGGGTCCGGAGGGGGTGAAGCTGGATGGATTCAACTTGCTGCCGGTGCTGCGGGGTGAGGTGAAATCGCCGAGGCGGGAGATGTTTTGGCAGAGGCGCGGAGACAAGGCGGCGCGGGTGGAGAACTGGAAGTGGGTGGCGTCTGAGAACGGCGGGGGGCTCTATGATTTGAGCACGGACAGCGGGGAGAAGAAGGA
The DNA here is from genome assembly GCF_042655725.1 of Prosthecobacter fluviatilis. Taxonomy (GTDB): domain Bacteria; phylum Verrucomicrobiota; class Verrucomicrobiia; order Verrucomicrobiales; family Verrucomicrobiaceae; genus Prosthecobacter; species Prosthecobacter fluviatilis. Next base: position 376,621 of record NZ_JBHSMQ010000005.1, on the reverse strand, counting down.
CCTTTCGGGGGAGAAACCGGAGGTGGTGAAGATGGTGCGGGAGAGATTTGCGGCGTGGCGGGCAGAGATGGAGGCGAGCGAGGCGAGGGGGCCCTTTCGGGACTACTGATGGCCAAATGTCTGTGAATGAGTCATTTATAATGAGAAACGATCTCAACAGGGCAATTGATGAGAAGAATTTCACAAATTGAGTATGGGACTATTGCAAAAAACGTGCTAATGAGAGGGCTCCATCCAAACACATGACCAGCGCCAGCGCCCCTGAGATGACTTCTCCCAAGCCCCAGGCGACGATTTCCGAATGGAAAAAGATCGTCGCACCTTTCCAGGTCCCTTCTGTCCCACGTGCCATCTGGCAGATCCTCAACACTTTCATTCCGTATGTGCTCCTGTGGTGGGCGATGTATTGGAGCCTTTCGGTATCGTACTGGCTGACGCTGGCGATCGCGGCGGTGGTGGGTCTGCTGGTGGTGCGTATTTTCATCTTTTTCCATGACTGCGGGCATGGGTCGTTTTTCAAGTCGAAGAGGGCGAACAGCGTACTGGGCTTCATCTGCGGGATGCTGACATTCACGCCGTATTCGCACTGGAGCTGGCAGCACTCGGTGCACCACCAGACGTCGGGTGACCTGAGCCGCCGAGGGGACGGGGACATCTGGACGATGACGGTGAAGGAGTACCAGGCGGCGAGCCCGAAGTGGCGCTGGTTTTACCGGCTGATCCGGAACCCGTTCACGCTGTTTGTGGTGGGGCCGCTGGCGCTGTTTTTGATCCATCAGCGCTTCCCTTCGCCGCGTGCGAAGGGGAAGGACCGCAAGTCGGTGATGGTGATGAACGTGGCGCTGGTGCTCATGATTGTGGCGATGAGCTGGCTGTTTGGCTTCAAGAACTACGTGATGATGCAGCTGCCGGTGACGATGTTTGCGGGGATCGCGGGGATCTGGATGTTTTATGTGCAGCACCAGTACGAGGACGTGTACTGGGAGCACAAGGATGAGTGGGACTACACGACGGCGGCGCTGCAGGGGAGCTCTTTCTACAAGCTGCCGAAGATCTTCCAGTGGTTCACGGGGAACATCGGCTTTCACCATGTGCACCACCTGAGCTCACGGATCCCGAACTACTACCTGGAGAAGTGCCATAACTCGCACCCGATGTTTTACTCGATCAAGCCGCTGACGTTTTGGGAGAGCCTGAAGTGCATCAACCTGCGGATCTACGACGAGAGCGACAAGAAGCTGATCTCGTGGAAGGAATACCGCCAGCGCTATGGCGCGGAGGCGCCTGTGGCAAAGACGGAGGAAGTGGATCCGGCGGATCTGCCTGCGCCGAGCGAGATCGGTTCCGGGATGTCGTAAGAGGGCGTCGATTTAACAGCGTAGAATTTGAAGCCCGCGGGGAATACCTGCGGGCTTTGTTTTTTTGGGAAAGAGGCAGCCTTGGCGAGGGGTGTAGAGGGCTGGCGAAGCGAGGCCTGCGGCGGGGCGTTTTGCAGACGCTGCTGGAGGCCGATGGGTGTGGCGGAGAGGTGGGTTTGCTTCTCTGGTCGGTGGTATGAAGACCCAGGGCTTGTCGCTGCGCTCCTGCGCCCCGGCTGAATCCGTCGCCCTTTCAGGGCTGGTGTCTGGCCGGGGGAATGGGTCAAAGTGGTGCTCTTTGAGTGCCGTGGATGCAGGCTCATTTTTAACGGCGCATGGTATTATTCGGTGCATCCGGAGGACCGCAGTCGTACTTTGAAGCATGTCTGTTTTTCAGCTTAACACAGAGTACAGCCCCCAGGGGGATCAGGCGCAGGCGATTGCGAAGCTGACGAAGTCTGTGCGTGCGGGGAACCGGCACCAGACGCTGATGGGGGTGACGGGCTCGGGGAAGACCTTTACGATGGCAAACATCATCGCGGAGGTGGGGCGGCCGGCGCTGGTGTTTTCGCACAACAAGACGCTGGCGGCGCAGCTGTATTCGGAGTTTAAGAACTTCTTTCCGCGCAATGCGGTGGAGTACTTTGTGAGCTATTTCGACTACTACCAGCCGGAGGCCTACATCGCGCGGACGGACACGTACATTGAGAAGGACAGCGCGGTGAACGATGAGATCGAGCGGCTGAGGCTGGCGAGCATGGGGGCGCTGATCACGCGGCAGGACACGATCATCGTGGCGAGTGTGTCGTGCATTTACGGATTGGGATCGCCGGAGGACTATGAGGGGATGATGCTGCCGCTGAACGTGGGGATGCAGATGACGAGGGAGACGCTGCTGGGGAAGCTGGTGGACATGCTGTATGAGCGGAATGATGTGCAGCTGACGCGCGGGAAATTCCGGGCGCGGGGGGATGTGATCGAGGTGGTGCCGGCGTATCTGGAGAACGAGGCGATCCGGATTGAGTTTTTTGGGGATGAGATCGACCGGATCAGCGCGGTGGATGTGCTGACGGGGACGGTGACGCTGAAGATGCCGAGCTACACGATCTTTCCGGCGAAGCAGTTTGTGACGCCGGGGGACAAGCTGAGGCGTGCGATCGTGAAGATCCGGGAGGAGATGGAGGAGCGGGTGGCGTGGTTTGAGAAGGAGGGGAAGCTGCTGGAGGCGCAGCGGATCAAGATGCGGACGCAGTATGACATTGAGATGATGCAGGAGATGGGCTTCTGCCAGGGGATCGAGAACTACAGCCGGCACCTGACGGGGCGTGAGCCGGGGGCGACGCCGGGGACGCTGCTGGATTTCTTCAAGGAGCCGCCGCTGATGTTCATCGACGAGAGCCACGTCACCATTCCGCAGATCGGGGGGATGTTTGAAGGGGACAAGTCGCGCAAGACGGTGCTGGTGGAGCATGGGTTCCGGCTGCCGAGCGCGCTGGACAACCGGCCGCTGAGGTTTGAGGAGTTCATGGGGAAGGTGGGGCAGCTGGTGTATGTGAGCGCAACGCCGGCGAGGTTTGAGATTGAGAACAGCGTGGTGGGGAATGCCGGGTACATCGCGAAGGTGGCGGATGCGCTGCCGATGGCGCGGACGGTGAAGATCAGCGGAAGCGCGGAGCCGGTGGAGAAATTTGATGTGACGACGAAGGGGCGTGCGCTGGTGGTGGAGCAGATCATCCGGCCGACGGGGCTGCTGGACCCGGTCATCACGGTGAAGCCGCTGAACGGGCAGATTGATGAGACGATCGAGCTTTGCCGGCAAAGGGTGGAGAAGCGTGAGCGTGTGCTGGTGACGACGTTGACGAAGCGGACGGCGGAGGATTTGACGGACTACCTGAGGAATCTGAATTTCAAGGTGCGGTATCTGCACAGCGACATCGATGCGATCGAGCGGGTGGAGATTCTACGCAGTCTGCGCGCGGGGGACTGCGATGTGCTGGTGGGGATCAATCTGCTGAGAGAGGGGCTGGATCTGCCGGAGGTGAGCCTGGTGTGCATTTTGGATGCGGACAAGGAGGGCTTTCTGCGGAGTGAGTCGTCACTGATCCAGACGGCGGGACGTGCGGCGCGGCATGTGAACGGGGAGGTGGTGCTGTTTGCGGATCTGCAGACGAAGAGCATCCAGCAACTGCTGAGCATCAGCGGGTACCGGCGTCAGGTGCAGATGGAGCACAACGAGAGGCATGGGATCACGCCGCAGACGGTGCAGCGTGCGGTGCAGGAGAGCCTGCAAATCCTGGGCAAGGCGCGCGAGGTGGAGGAGAGCGTGGTGCGCGAGGGTGGCGGGGATTTTGCGATCACGGAGACGATCCGTGAGCTGGAGCAGGAGATGGCGGCGGCGGCGAGCAAGCTGGAGTATGAGCGCGCGGCGCTGCTGCGGGACCAGATTCGTGAGCTGAAGAAGCGTGCGGGGCTGAATGCGGATGATACGGGGGCGCTGCCGGCGCAGCGAAAGAGTGTGGTGTATGGGAAGGGAAAGCGCGGGGGGAGGAAGGGGAGGTAATTTATGATTTACGATTTGTAATTTATGATTTCAGTTTTGTGAAGGTGGCTCGTGGAGTGGGGGCTCGAGAGTTTTTTTGCAAGGGATTTGAGAGCAATTGAATGGGGGAATTGGATTGAGGGAGGCGGTGGGCTGAGTGGGAGTGATGAAGTGATTTTGAGGGACGGAGATCTCTCATTCCTTGGGGCAGTCGGAGGGACCGAAAGAGGAGGGAAAAATTTTGCTTGCCAGTGTAACAGATGTGCTGTTACACTAATAACACTTCGCGTATGCTGCCTTTTTCGATTCAGCTTCAAGATGGGACGCCGGTGTCTGACCAGATACTTGGGGCGGTGCGCAAGGCGTTGCTGACGGGACAGATGAGGGCGGGGGATGCGTTTCCGAGTGTGCGGACGCTGAGCCAGGAGCTGAGGATCAGCCCGACGACGGCGCACAAGGTGGTGCTGCAACTGAAGGACGCGGGGTGGCTGAATGCACGACCGGGGATCGGGATGGTGGTGACGGTGCCGGAGCAGCCAAATCTGACGGAACGGCTGGCGCAGATCACGCCGGAATGCCGGGCGCTGCTCAAGGAGGCGGCGGAACTGAATCTCACGCTGGAGCAAGTCATCAAACATCTCAAAAGCCTATGATCACGATCACCGATCTGCATAAACGTTTCCGCAAAACCGAGGCCGTGGCGGGTCTGAGCCTGGAGGTGCCGGAGGGGCAGGTGACGGCGTTTCTGGGGCCGAATGGCGCAGGGAAGAGCACGACGATCAAATGTCTCTTAAATCTGCACCGGCCGGACAGCGGGCGGATTGAGGTGCTGGGCGGGGATTCGCGGAAGCTGGGTCCGGCGCAGTTCACGCAGATTGGCTATGTGTCTGAAAACATGGAGCTGCCGCTGTGGATGACGGTGGGGCAGTTTTTGGACTACTGCAGGCCGTTGTATCCGAACTGGGACGGGGCGTTTGAGAAGCAGCTCATGGGGCAGTTTGACCTGCCGACGGGGACGAAGCTGAAGGATCTCTCGCGCGGAATGCGGATGAAGGCGGCGCTGCTGAGCAGCCTGGCGTACCGGCCGAAGCTGGTGGTGCTGGACGAGCCTTTCAGCGGGCTGGACCCGCTGGTGAGGGATGAGTTTATCCGGGGGCTGTTGGAGCTGACGGAGCAGGAGGGATGGACGGTGTTTGTGTCGTCACATGACATCGAGGAGGTGCAGCGGCTGGCGGACCGGGTGGCGATCATCAACCGGGGGAAGCTGGCGCTGGCTGAGACGAGCGACAGCCTGCAAGCGAGGTTTCGTGCGGTGGAGGTGGTGCTACCAGATGATGGTAGAGCGCCGGTGAATCTGCCGAATGACTGGCTGCATGCGGAGCAGGCGGGGAGGACGCTGCGGTTTACGGCGAGCCGGTTTGCGAATGAGGAGGCGCTGGCTGCGGTGCTGCGGGAGGCGGTGCCGGGGGCGACGCAGCATGAGGTGCGGGCGATGAGCCTGCGGGAGATCTTTGTGGCGCTGGCGAGGGCTTACCGACTGGAAGGGAAATGAAGCATGAATTCAATCCAGCCAGTTTTCTACACGCAAGCCCGGGACCTTCTCGAAATCGACGAGATTCCGGGTGAGGATCGTGGCGCCGTATTCGAGCGCGATGGAAGCGATGCGCAGATCGAGGGTACCGATATTGAGCTTGGAGGATTTCAAGCCGTCAAAGATGTCAGCGGAATCTGCGCTCCAAGGAAGACAGGTCCATCGTTGCAAGTCAGCCAAGCTGTTCTGGAACTGCGCGTAAGAACGCACGCCGCGATCCAACTGCCGATGAGGCTGAATCTCAGCGAGCCAGCCTTTGAGTACCTCCTGAGGAGTGATGACCGCAAGAAAGAAGTCATCAACCTGGGACAGCTCCATTCGATTTTGCAATCGAAGTCCCGCAGCACTTTTCCGAACGAATTCAGAATAGTGATTGGTGTCGAGGAGGAACATTACGGACTTAAGATTCGCCGCGGTTCGCTTGTTCGCGCCATTGCGCACCGAGGCGAACAGCCTCGTCGAAATGCTCGCTACCTTCCATGCTGCCAAACGATTGTTTCCATGAGTTTCGTGGGGCCACTCGAACGCCGAGCTTTTTCAGCTTCTCGACCACGGCAGCATACCTCTCGTCTTGGGACAAGGTGGGCAGGGCTGAATTTTCGAGAGCCTTCATGGGTGCATTTTAACAGCCAGGCCAGCATTTGCCAACCGGCATTTGGAGAGCGGGGCTGCACCTTTAGGATCAAGGCTTGTCATTTTGATAACTCCTCATCTGGCCTATGACACTTCATCAATTCCTGAAAGAGTTCCGGTATCTGCGGCTGCGCCTGCTGGCGTTTCTGGGGCTGCTGGGTTTTGACCTGGCGGTGAATCTGGAATGGGTGCTGCCGATGCGGGCGGGGGTGGCTTCGCCTGGCTGGCTGACTTATGTGCCGGTGGTGATTTTGCTGGCGGGGCTTTCGCTGCTGATTTCGTGCCCGGAGGACCGACCGGGAACCGACCGCAGCTTCATCAGCACGCGGCCCATGCCTGCCAAGGCCTATTGGACGGCGCGGCTGCTGATCTGGCTGCTGCTGATCGTGCTGCCGGTAGTGGTGCAAAACGGACTGTACCTGATTATTTCCGGCCGTCCTGCGGCTGATGTGCTGCGGGGGATGTGGGAGAGGCTGTGCTTTGCAGCGGGTTTTTCCGCGTGGCTGCTGCCCACGCTGGTGCTGTGGAAGCGAAGCGAGCTGTGGAAGATGCTGCTCACGGTGGTGCTGGTTTTGGTGGGGGTGTCCAAGATGCTGGACGTCGCAGGGGCGGCGTGGTGGGAGTATTACGCGAGCTATTACCAGACGTGGGCGGGGCGGGCAGCAGGGTGGGTGGTGTTTGCGGTGATGAGTGGAGTGCTGGCGTGGAGGCATCTGAGCCAGCGATTTTCATTCAAGCGAAGGCTGGGGATGACGCTGGTGGCGGGACTGGTGGCGCTGCTCACAGCGCGGTTCTGGTCATGGCAAGATTCGCCACCTGAAGCCCAGGATGCGGCTTTGGTGAAAAAGCTGTCGTCAGAATTTCAGTTTCATGTGGATCTGTCCAAAGCCCGATTCGAGGGGCCCGAGAAGAGCTATGGCCCGAGGCTGACCGCCGAGGTGAACGAAGAAACGCACATGCAGGGGGTGCATGTGGTGTTTCGGCCGCAGCGAAGTGACCTGGCCCAAGGGGGGAGTGTGCGCCATGTCGAAAGAACGGAGAAGAACCCGTACCGCCGCTCTCCGTTTGATTCCCCGCAGATGGAGGTTTTTCGTGGAGACAGAAATCTGCGCGACTTTTTTCCAAAGGGCACGCTGCTGATGGCGAATGACGAGTATTTTCCCAAGTGGACGCTGAAGGACCAGCCGCTCACCCAACTGGCCGCTTTTTCCGCGCCCCACCCCAAGTTTGATGAGCCTCTGAGCATCGAAACCGATTTTGTGGTGGACTGGTATCGGCGTGATCTGGCGCTGGATGTGCCCGTGGCAGCGGGAGCAAAAGGCACCTGCGAAGATGTGAGATGGGAAATCCTGCGCGTAATGCCTGCGGCGGGGCCGCAGCCGGGAGCGCTCACGGTTTCGCTGCGTGTGGAGTCGCGGGCGCATTGGGTGGCTGAAAATGGGCATGCCATTCTGCTGCACCTGCCGGAGCAGCGCATGCTGAGGCTGGAGCCGACGAAGCAGGTGATCGCGGGCGAACGCGGGGAGCATACCGGCTGGAGGCATCAGCAGGTGGATCTGACCTGGAACTACATTTTCAATCATGCGGAGGGAGATCCCACCGGAGCGGATCTCTCCAAGGCGCGGCTGATTCTGCTGCGCAGCCGGTATCTGGGGCAAACCCAGCAGCACTGGAAGTCGCCGGAGATGAGGCTGGCGGACCTGCCCTCCAACTGGGGCAAGAGCCTGCAGTGGTTTGAGTCGAAGGCGCTGTATGCCGGGCGTGAGATGAAAGCCTTTCAGGAGCGCATGGCCACCCTGACGCCACCGACGGCGGAGAGCACGGAGAAGGAGGCACGGCGGTATGTTTATGACCTGTTTTCCGCCGCCTCTGTCACACAGGCTGTGTACACCTATGCGGCGCATCCGCTGATCGCCGAGGCGTTTGAACCCCTGGGCCGCCACCATCTGCCGCTGATGCTGGATCTGCGTGGACAATCGTGGCCTGGCTGGTCGAACAAGCCGCCGAACAACCAGCTGGAACGTTACGTGACCGAGGAGCAGCGGGAGCTATTGATCGACCGCGCGCCGAGTCAGGCGATGCTGGCTGACCTGGTGGTGCGCAAAGGCTGGGCGGAGGCGGCCAAGAGGCTGAAGCCGCAGATCCTTTCCAGCGTGGTGCTGCCGCCCGGTGCAGACGAACTGCTGATCGCCTGGAAGGATGATCCTGATGCTGCCGAAAGGATGCTGAAGGAAGCGCCCAACGATTTCAACGGGGGGCTGATCCACGCACTGGACAAAGTGCCAGAGAGGAGGCCGGCGGTTGAGGCGGTGGTGAGCAAGCAGTTCGAAGACACGGTGCCGCTGATTCCTTCCAACAAGAGCGCGCGCGCCCTGAGCCGTGCGGCGGAGTTTGGCTCGGCGGAAGCTTTTGCCCTCTGCCTGCGCTGGCTGTCCATCGGCGGAGATCTCACTTCAAGGAGCGTCGCGCATCCCTACCTGAAACTGCTCAACGCCGATGGCAGCAACTTCTGGGACAAGCGCATGCCGGTCAGCGAGAGGTGGCCGTTTTTCCGCCGCCTGAAGGTGGAAGACTGTGAGTACGTGCCTGAGAAACGAGCCTGGAAGATTCGCCAACTATGAACGCGCCATCCTTTTCCTACCGAATGTTTCATCAATGCCGGGCTGAGTGGCGGCACCAGTACGGCATGGTGCTGCTGTGGCTGTCGGTGCTCCTCATGAGGCAATGGCATCGTGCGCATGAGGCAAGGGCCATGTTTTCAAAACTGTCCATCGCAGGATTGGACCTGTGGCTGGAAGTCGGGACAATGCTGATGGCGGCGGCGGTGGCCTGGCGAAGCGTGAGTGCCGACATGCCTGCGAACACGGACACCTTCAGCCTCACGCGACCTGTCGGGCAGTCGGCGCTGTGGTGTGGGAAGCTTCTTTTTTTGATGAGTGCGGTGATTGTGCCGACTGCACTCGTGGTCAGTGCAAGCTGGCAGCGATTTGGGCTCGGCACGGGGCAATGGGATGCCCTGACCTGTGCGGTGATGCTGAGCGGTGGGCTGGTCTGCGGGATGGCCGGAACGCTGACTGCGCTGGCATCGACATCGCGGCAGGTGTTTGCCCTGGGAGTGGTGGCGGTGCTGGGAGTGGGCGTTGAGCTGGTGATACCGGGGAGCGTGCAAGAGGCGGCCGGCATCACGCTGGAGCAGCATCATGTGGAGCAGTGCGGGAGTTTCATCGCTGCGTTTTGTGTGCTGGCCGGGCTGCTGGTGGCGTGGTGGCTGGTGACGGTGCCGAGGAGGCGGTGGATGGCAGCCTGCTGCATGACGGGGACGCTGGTGGCCGCGCCTTTGATAGCGCGTGCGTGGCGAACCGACTGGATCACACCGCCTGCGCTGAAGTATGCGAACGCAGCGAAGCTCAGCCTGAAGATGGGGAAGGCGGACCCTGCGGACAAGACGCCGGGACGCGGGCTGTGGCCGACACTGCGCATCGCAGGTCTGGGCAAAGACGAGGTGGCGAGCATCGCGGAATTTGCGCCGGTGGATGACCAAGCCACCTGGCCGCCGGAGGGGAGCTACAGCGACCTGAAGGTGAATGACAACGGGTATGACGCGTGGCTGCACCAAGATCATGCACGCGTGCTTTTCAAACACTACCCAGCCACGACGCTCTGGCGGCAGCAGATTGGGAACAACGAGATGTACAACGGGCGTAAAACGCTGGTGGAGGTGATGCAGGCGCTGCGGTTGAAACGGGAGGAGGCCATCACGCGACGCTGGCGGCTGCGGCTGGTGGTGCATGAAATGAAACGCGTGGCGACGGTTCCGTTCCGGCAGTTTTGGACGCAGGAGAACGAGTTTCTGATCCGCCCGGGACTGAGGCTGGAGTGCAATGCCTATGCCTGGCTGCGAGATGCGTGGGAGATGCATGGCCGGGCGCACCGGGTGTCTTCTTCCATCCTGACGGAAGAACCCACCCGCCCTGTGCATGTGAGAGGCCGTGATTTGAGTGATGACTTTTGCCTGGTGCTGGAAGACCTGGACCTGAAGGAGAACCGGGTGTTGTCTCTGGGGCTGGTGCAGAGGGAGAGGCAGTGGTCCAGCTATCGGGACCGCAGCCAGCAGTGGCAGACGGATGAAAACCAGGGCTTCGAAATCCGGATGTGGACGCCGAGAGAGCAGGAAGTGATCCTGAAGCGAACGCGGGATGAGTGGATCGACGCGCAGAAGGCCAGCGTGTGGCATGCGGAGGAACGTGGTGTGGTGGAGTTTGAACTGACGGCGGCGCAGATGGCGGAGGTGCTGCCGGAGCCTGTGAAGAAGGGCGAAAAGAAGCCGTGAGGTGACGGGGGCAAAGTTGGCGTGAGGAATGACCGCTTTGCGTCGTTAGGATTTGCCATGAAACGACGCGCCTTTCTCCTTGCCTGTGGGTCCACCGCTTTTGCTGCCAGTGGCAGCGCCAGATTGCGCATAGGGCAGATCGGGACGGAGCATGCGCATGCGGCGGGGAAGATGGCGGCGATGCGCGCTTTGCCGGAGCTCTGGGAGGTGGTGGGCGTGGTGGCGAAGGAGAAGGGGTATGAGGGAGTGCCGACGCTGACGGAGGAGAAGCTGCTGGGGACGCCGGATTTGAAGGCGGTGGCGGTGGAGACGCGGATGGAGGATTCGTGTGCGACGGCGCTGCGGTGCATCGAGGCGGGGAAGCATGTGCATCTGGACAAGCCGGGGGCGCTGAAGCATGCGGAGTTTAAGACGATGCGGCTGGAGGCGGAGAAGCGGGGGCTGACGGTGCAGATGGGGTATATGCTGCGCTATAATCCGGCGTTTGAGCTGCTGTTCCAAGCGGTGCGCGAGGGGTGGCTGGGGGAGATCACGGAGATCGATGCAGCGATGGGGAAGCTGGGGGATGCGAGGCAGCGTAGCATTATGGGGGCGCTGCCGGGCGGGGGATTGTTTGAGCTGGGCTGCCATGTGATCGACGCGGTGGTGACGATCCTGGGCAAGCCGCAGGGGGTGAGCGCTTTTTCAACGCCGACGCGGGATGATGGCGTGAAGGACAACCAGATGGCAGTGCTTCAGTATGCGAAGGCGACGGCAGTGGTGCGGGTGAATCATGCGGACCCGTTTGGCGGGCCGAGGCGGCGCTTTAACGTGACGGGGACGGAGGGGACGTTTGAGATTGTGCCGATGGAGAGCGGGAAGGTGAACCTGTCGCTGACGAAGGCGCGTGGTGCTTACAAGAAGGGGGCGCAGTCGTTTCAGCTGGAGGTGCCGAAGGACCGGTATGCGGGGGAGTTTACGGACCTGGCAACGGTGGTGCGCGGCGAGAAGAAGCTGGCGTGGGATGCGGCGCATGATGTGGCCGTGCATGAGACGGTGATGCGGGCGGCGGGGGCGTGGGAGCAGTGAGGGGAGCTGACGGTGGCTGAACGGTTGTTTGGGAACACAGCATGCTTTGGGCACTGTCGAGCAACCTGGGCATGCGTGAGCTGACCGACCCGCGGAAAGCGGTAGCTGCGCTCGTTCCTCGCTGCGCAACCGCAGTCCAAATGGAGAGCGTGCCTGGGTGGCGCAATGGCGGTGGGTCTTTGCGGGGGCGCTATACTCGGGCAGGATTGCCCGAGCTACTTACTGCGTGGCGAACTTGGTGAGGAGGCCGCGTTTGCGGGTGAGGTTGAGGACCCAGACGAAGAGCCAGCCGGCGAGGGTGAGGTAGATGAGGTTGAGGCCGGCGGAGAGCCAGAGGTAGTTCCAGTCCATGGTGCCGGTTTTCATGACGGAGCGCATGCCTTCGAAGATGTAGGTGGGAGGGAAGCACCAGGCGATGGGCTGTGACCAGGCGGGCATGTTTTCCACGGGGTAGAAAACGGCGACGACGGGCTGGAAGAAGAACGGGATGGCCCAGGCGAGAGATTCGACGGCGAGCCCCCAACGCAGGATGAGTGCGGTGGAGATCATGCCGAGCGCCCAGCCGAAGAGCATGAGATTGGCGAAAAATGGGATGAGCCACCAGCTGAGCTGGAAGACATTGAAGGCGTAACCAAGCCAGGAGATGAGGCTGAGCACGACGGCTGTGATGAGAATGCGCAGGACGCCGACAATGAAGGTGGCGCTGATGTATTCCGAGGAACGAACCGGGGCGACGAAGACATTGAGCAGGTTGCGGGTCCAGACGTCCTCCAGAAAGGAAATGGCAACGCCCTGCTGGGCACGGAACATGATGTCCCAGAGGATCATGCCGCCGAGGAAGAAGAGCACGTAGCTGCCGAATTCGGGATTGGTGTTCTTCTGGATGAAGACGGTGACGTTTCCCCAGACGACGAGGTCAACGACGGGCCAGAAGGCGAGCTCGACGAGGCGCATGGGACTGCGGGCGTAAAGAAACAGGTAGCGCATCACGAGGGCGCTGATGATGCGGAAATTCATAGGGCTGATTCTTCTTTCTTTGGTTCGTCGAGAAGCTCGCCGTCACGGGCGATTTTGATGAAGACATCCTCAAGGTTGTCGCTGCTGGACTGGGCAACGATGTCTGCGGGAGTGCCTTCGCAGACGATCCTGCCTTTGTGGAGGAAGATGACGCGGTCGCAGACTTCCTCGATGTCGCGCATGTTGTGGGAGGTGTAGAGGATGGCGATGTTGCGCTCGCGCTGGACTTTGCGGACGACTTTGCGGACCTTGTCGGCGATGTCGGGGTCGAGGCTGGCGGTGGGCTCGTCGAGCATGAGGAGCTCGGGGTCGTTGAGGAAGGCTTTGACGAGATTGACGCGGGTGGATTCTCCAGCGGAGAGCTGGCCGGTGACGCGCTTGCCGAGGTGGGAGATTTCGAGGAGCTCCATGAGCTCGGCGATTTTTTTCTTGGGATTCGGGACGCCGTAGATGCGGGCGAAGACGCTGAGGTTTTGCCAGACGAGGAGATTGCCGGGGAGGGCGGTGTAGGCGGAGGAGAAATTGGAGCGCTGGAGGATCTCGATGCGGTGCTTCTGCAGAGGCAGGCCGAAGGCGTTGAGCTCGCCTGAGGTCGGCAAGGTGAGGCCGAGGAGGCAGTTCATGGCGGTGGTCTTGCCGGCTCCATTGGCGCCGAGGAGGCCGAGGACTTCGCCGCGATGGAGCTGGAAGCTGAAGCGGTCGAGCGCCTTCACGCCGTCGAACTCACGGGTGAGATCGCGGGCTTCGAGGATGACTTCGCGGGTGTCGGGGGCGGAGGGCATGCGCGGTTGGGGAAAGACGGAATGATTTACACCGCAGAGATTGGAAAAACGCAGAGATCTGAGTTTTGAGTATTTTTCTCTGCGGTTTTTTCCACTGCGGTATGGCTCAGTGGGTTCTTAAAGGTACTCCTCGATGGGGAGCTTGCCGTTGGAGGCGCAGATGAACATGGTGCCGGGCTTGGTGGTGCTGGGCTTGAGCATGACTTTGCCGCCGCCCATTTCGACCATGAGCTGGCCGGCGGCGATGTCCCAGAGGCTGATCTGTTCTTCGACGTAGGCATCGAGACGGCCGGTGGCGATGTAGGCCATGGCGAGGGCGGCGCTGCCGAGCATGCGGGTTTTGCGGACTTCGTAGGCGATGCGCTTGTAGCGCTCGAAGCCGAGATCGAGGGCTTCTTTGCTCTTGGAAAAGCCGACGGTGACGACGGCTTCGGCCATTTCAGCGCGGTTGCTGACGGCGATGGGCTTGCCGTTGAGGTGGGGCTTTTCGCCACGGATGACGGTCCAGGTTTCGTTCTGCATGGGGTCGAAGATGACGCCGATGAGGAGCTCTTTGGATTCGCGTTTGCGGGCGGCGATGGAGACGCAGAAGTGGGGGATGCCGAAGAAGTAATTTACGGTGCCGTCGATGGGATCGACGATCCATTCGATGTCGCCGTTGCCGCCGGTTTCGCCGCCTTCCTCGCCGAGGATGGCGTGGTCGGGGAAGCGGGCGAGGATCATGTCGGTGATGAGCTTCTGGGAGCGGACATCGAGCTCGAGCTTGATGTCGTGGCGCTGCATTTCGTTGACGGTGAGTTCGGAGCCGAAGTTTTCGGTGATGAGTTTTCCGGCGGCGTGGGCGGCTGCGGTGGCGGTGGCGAGGAGTTCTTTCACTGCGGAGCGTGGGGGGATGAGAGACGGGAGATGTGCGCGATCAGTTCGCGCGCGAGGGCGGTTTTCGACTGCCTGGGGAGGGGAATCGAGTGACCGCCGGGGAGGCAGAGGGTGACTTCGTTTTCCAGACTGTCAAACCCGATGCCTGATTGGGATACGTCGTTGGCGATGATGAGGTCGCAGCCTTTGCGCCGAAGCTTGTCCTGGGCGTGGGGGATGAGGTTTTCTGTTTCTGCGGCAAAGCCGACGAGGAAGCCCTGGAAGCCGAAGGTGGAGCGGACGGAGCCAAGGATGTCCTCGGTGCGTTCGAGCTCCAGGGTGAGGGTGGTGGCGGACTTTTTGATTTTTTGGGTGGCGGCGTGGGCGGGGCGGTAGTCGGCGACGGCGGCGCTGAAGATGGCGGCGGTGCAGCCCGGGAGATGGGTGCGGACGGCGTCGTACATTTCACGGGCGGTTTCGACGCGGATGATTTGGATGCCGGAGGGGGGAGAGATGGTGACGGGGCCGGAGATGAGGATGACCTCATGGCCTGCGGCGTGGGCGGCTTCAGCGAGGGCGTAGCCCATGCGGCCGGAGGAGCGGTTGGAGAGAAACCGCACGGGGTCGATGGGCTCGCGGGTGGGGCCGGCGGTGATGAGGAGGCGCATTGGGAGAAGGGAGGGCTGATTTTACACCGCAGAGATTGGAAAAACGCAGAGATTTGATGAGGTCTGGATCAAGAGATGCGCCGCAGAGATTCGGAGAACGCGGAATTTTTGATCGGAGAGTCTGAGATGAGAGACTGAGGACATGGGAGCCAATGCTGACTGATCAGACCAAGGCGGGACGCCTCGATCCGGTGACAGGCCGGAGGCCTATCCGCCGGGGACGGTGAGGGGCTTGCCGTTGTCTTTGGGGCCGAGTTTGATGAAGTAGGGGACGGCGCGGCGGGCCCAGTCTTCGGCATCGGGGAAACCGCCTGCACTGGAGCCGAAGGTGCTGCGGAGCATGTCGGTGTCGATGATGCCGGGGTTCATGGGAATGACGGCGACCTTGCCGCCGGTGTCCTGAGCGGTGGCCATGGAGAGGCCTTCGATGGCGTACTTGGTGGCGCAGTAGGGGGCGACGTCGGAGGCGGTGCAGCGGCCCCAGCCGGAGGAGAAATTGACGATGACGCCGCTGCCGCGCTTGAGCATGGCGGGGAGGAGGTGGCGCATCATGGCGGCGGGGCCTTTGATGTTGATGTCGATGATGCGGCTGAAGTCCTCGGCGCTGGTTTCCCAGAGGGGGGCGTTGGGGTTGATGATGGCGGCGTTGTTGAGGACGAGATCAGGTGCGCCGAATTTTTCGAGGAGGGTGGCGCAGAAGGTGGCGATGTCGGATGCGCGGGAGACGTCGCAGGTTTGGAAATGATGTGGGGCGGGGAAGGTGCGTGCGAGGTCGGCGATTTGGGCGGCGTTGCGTCCGCAGCCGACGACGTTCCAGCCGGCTTTGATGAAGAGCGGGACCATGGCACGGCCGAGTCCGCGGGTGCAGCCGGTGATGACGACGGTTTTGGGGTTCATGCGAACCCACCGTTACTTCTCGTCTGCGGAAGGATCAAAGGGCTTGTTGAAGGGCGGGCCGCGTTCGCCGTCGTAGGTTTCGCGGAGGTATTCGTCGCCTTCACTTTTCTCGCGGCGGATGTTTTTCGGAGCCACGAGATTCCCAATCCGGCGGCGCTCGGCGCGGCCGGCCTGCCACTGCTCCCAGGTCCATGTGCGCTCGGGGCTGGATTTGAGTTTCGAGGGCGTCATAATGATAGATTAGCTCAGGACTTGGATTTTGCCAGTTCGGCTTCCACTTCGGTCTTCACAGCGTTGAATTCGGGTACGCAATCAAATTTGGAAGAAGCGGCCACACGATAGGCTTCGTTCCAGTCGATAGGGAGCCGACCAGAGACAACGGCTGCCATTATCTTTTTCGCGCAGTCGTCATCTTTTTCATCGTATCGACCGACCCACTTCCGGGCGGAGTAAATCCGCTCGACGAGAGCATCCTCCACGGGAATCAATCTCACTTCTCCATGAGGAGTATAGAATCGGGAAAACTCCTTCTCGGAGCGATAATCAATCTCTCCCAGCAGATCAACCCACAGGCCTTCGACAGTCCAGCTCTTGTTGGCACCGCGACATTGAATGCCAGGGATCTGGCGCATGATTTCACCGCGCTCATCGATGCTGGGCTGCGGCCAGCCGGTCCAGCAGATGTCGGTGTCGCCGGACATGTAGGCGCCGTCGGTGTAGAACTCGATGGCGGAGCCGCCGACAACCACAGGCTCAAAGCCACGCTCGCGGAAGAGCTCGGAGACGAGTCCTGCGAGGAGGAGGGACTTGGAATTTAAGTCAGTTTCTTCGCGAACCAGTTTGAGCGCGGTGGCGATTTCATCGGCGGTCATGCGTAGAGCATGGCGGATGAATGCGCGTACGGGCAACTCAAATCAAACCTTCGCCTTCTCCACCTCATCCCATGGAATGGTGGAAAGCTCTGCATTTGGATTGCGGCGTTCGAAGTAGTTGATGGCCCACTGGTCGGAGAAGAAGACGACCCAGCGTTCTTCGGCGTCCTGGGCGGTGGCGACGCCGCTGGGGATGTCGAAGTCTTCGATGGAGCCGCCGTCTTTGGTGCGGACCCAGCGGAGGACGGTGTAGGGGGCGTTTTCGAGGCGGCTCTGGGCGTTGTATTCGCTTTCGAGGCGGAACTGCACGACTTCAAACTGGAGGGGGCCGACGGCACCGAGGAGGGGGACGCGCTGGCCGGCGTGGGGCTGGATGAACTGCTGGACGACGCCTTCGCTGAGGAGCTGCTCGAGGCCGTCGCGGAAGCGCTTGTAGTGCGCGGTGCTGGGGTTGTGCAGGTAGGCGAAGACTTCGGGGGCGAAGCGGGGGATTTCGTCGAACTTGAGCTTGGGGTCGGTGGCGAGGGTGTCGCCGATGCCGAAGCCGTGATTGCCGACGATGCCGACGACGTCGCCCGCGTAGGCTTCGTTGACGGTTTCGCGATCCTGGGCGAAGAGCTTTTGAGAGTTGGCGAGGCGGACGAGCTTGCCGGTGCGGGTGTGGGTGACCTGCATGTCGCGCTCGAACTTGCCGCTGACGATGCGCACGAAGCTCATGCGGTCGCGATGGCGGGGGTCCATGTTGGCCTGGATCTTGAAGACGAAGCCGGAGAAGCCTTCGGCGGTGGGCTCGATGACACGGCCGTCGGCGGCCATGCGGGGCTCGGGGGGCGGGGCGAGTTCGAGGAAGCCGTCGAGGAGCATCTGCACGCCGAAGTTGTTGCTGGCGCTGCCGAAGAAGACGGGGGTGAGCTCGCCGCGATCGATCTTGGTGCGGTCGTAGGCATGGCCTGCGCCGTCGAGCATTTCGAGCTCCATCTTGGCCTGTTCGAGGGCTTCGGGGACGGTGTGCTGGGCGACGAAGTCGTCATCGAGGCCGCCAACTTTTTCGGGGGCGCGGTAGGCACCGTGCACGGTGCGCTCAAAGAGATGGACGTCCTTTTTGCGGCGATCATAGACGCCACGGAACTGCTGGCCGAGGCCGAGGGGCCAGTTGATGGCACAGGCACCGATGCCGAGGACGGTTTCGAGTTCGTCGAGGAGGGTGAGTGGCTCGCGCGCGGGGCGGTCGAGCTTGTTCATGAAGGTGAAGATGGGGACGCCACGGCGGCGGCAGACTTCGAAGAGCTTGCGCGTCTGGGCCTCGATCCCTTTACCGGCATCGACGACCATGATGGCGGCATCGACGGCGGTGAGGACGCGGTAAGTGTCTTCGGAGAAGTCCTTGTGACCGGGGGTGTCGAGGAGGTTTACCACGCTGTCTTTGTACTCGAACTGGAGGACGGTGGAACTGACGGAGATGCCGCGCTGCTTTTCCAGCTCCATCCAGTCGGAGGTGGTGGCGCGCTGATTTTTGCGCGCAGTGACGGAGCCTGCGAGCGCAACCGCGCCGCCGTAGAGCAGGAGCTTTTCGGTGAGGGTCGTTTTACCGGCGTCCGGGTGCGAGATGATCGCGAAAGAGCGACGGCGGGCGATTTGGGCTTCGTGGGGCATGGGGCAGCAAGGGGGGAGTGTCCATGCCGCAAGGAGGGGTGGGTTTCAAATGACGAATGACGAAATCCGAATGACGAATCCCGAAGGCTTGGCCGAAGATTCCGCAGATTATTACCGTTCCTGTCCGCCGCGTCGATGTTTCTTAGGCGGGCGGAGAACTCCATTTTTGCCCCATGAATTTCCACTCAATCATTCGCTGCCAGTCAGGGCTGCCTCGTATCCTTTTTTCAATCCTGGGAGTGCTGGTTTGGGGGGAGGTAGCAGCAGGTGCGGAAGATGCGGTGGCCATCGGGTCACGCCGTGAACTGTTTGTGGACCGCCTGCTGGTGGGGGAGCTGAAAAACACGACACTCAAGCTGCATGAGCCGCAGCTGATGTCTCCGGTGACGCAGCCAAGGCCGAATGGCCATTACGCCACGGTGCTGCGAGCGCCGGACAAGTTTCAGTTTTACTACCGGGGTGACAAAGACCCCAAAGTGACGTGGAAGAACCAAGGCATCGAAGCCTATCACGACGGCGAGGTGACGCTCTATGCCGAGAGTGCGGATGGCATTCACTGGAAGCTGCCGAAGCTGGGCCTGCATGAGCATCCTGCCTTTCCCGAAGGCAACATTGTCCTCATGAACGAGTTCATGGTGAATCACAATTTCACGCCATTCATTGACACCCGGCCGGGTGTGCCTGCCGATGAGAAATACAAGGCGCTGGGCGGTCTGGCCTTTCAGCCGCAGCAGCAGGCGGTGCGTGAGAAGCGTGGCCCAGGAGGCCTGAAAGCGTTTGTCTCACCCGATGGCATCCACTGGAAAAAGCTGCGAGAGGAGCCTGTGATTCCGGAGGCATGGGGCAAGTACTTTGACTCGCAGAACTATGCCTTTTGGAGCGAGGCCGAGCAATGCTACGTCTGCTATTTCCGCCGCTTCATCGGTGGATTGCGTGGCATCGCCCGAACCACCTCGGAGGATTTCATCCACTGGACGCCGTTTGTGGAGATGAAGGCGAATCTGCCGGGAGAGCATCTGTACACCGCATGCACGCAGCCCTATTTCAGGGCACCCCACCTTTACCTGGCGCTGCCCACCCGTTTCATGGAGAAGCGGGGTGCGGCCACGGATGTTCTTTTTATGAGCACGCGGGGCGGGGAGGTGTATGACCGCCTTTTCACACAGAGCCTGATCCGGCCCGGACTGAGCAATGAGGGCTGGGCCAACCGGGCAAACTACGCGGCGATCGGCATTCATCAGACGGGGGACACGGAGCTGTCTTTGTTCCTGACAAACGGCAGGCGCTACACTTTGCGGCTGGACGGGTTTGTGTCGGTGAATGCGCCGCTGGAAGGCGGCGAGTTCATCACCCGGCCGCTGACCTTTGAGGGCAAGGAACTGACGATCAACTACGCGACAAGCGCCGCAGGCCAGATGCAGGTGGAAATTCAGGATGCACAAGGCAAGCCAGTGCCTGGCTTCTCGCTGAGTGAGTGCGATCCCATTTACGGGGACCACATCTCCCGCGTGGTGACGTGGAAGAAGGAGAGCGATGTGTCCAAGCTGAAGGGCACGGTGATCAAGCTGAGGTTTGTCATGTCTGACGCCGACCTCTTTGCTTTGAAGTTTGAGTGAGCTCCGCCGAGCCGCAGGTGATGGAAGCGATGAGTGCGCTCAGAACCAGTGGGGGATGAAGCGGCTGGTGTTGGAGGTGATGAGGGAGGTGTCTTCGCGGATGCCGATGCCGGCGGGCTCGCCGCCGATGATCCAGGAGCCGATGACGGGGTGGTTTCCAGAGAAGCTGACATCGGAGTGAAGCTCCTGGTAAACCTTGGGCTGGGCATGCCAGGGGCCGTCGGTGGTTTCGAGGAGGCTGCCGTTTTGGACGATGCGGACGTTGGTGCCTTCGCGGCTGAAGTAGGGCTTTTCGACGTGGTCGCGCATGCCGTCGGGCTTGAAGGAGGTGCGGAGGAGGTTGGGGTGGCCTTCGAACATCTCCCATAGGAGGACGAGGAAGGCTTTGTTGCTCCATAGCATTTTCCAGACGGGCTCGATGAAGCGCTGGCAGCGGCCGGGGAGATGGCAGGAGAAATCCTCCAGCCACATCCACTCCCAAGGGTAGAGCTTGAAGAGGAGGTCCATGGGGTGGTCCTGCTGGTCCACGAAGCTCTGCATGCCGGCGTTCCAGCCGATGTCTTCGACGGCGAGGTCGAGGGTGGTTTTGCCCGACTGGCGGCAGGTGTCGATGAGATAGAGGAGGGTGCGCCAGTCTTCTTCGGAGCCGCGCTGGGCGCAGAAATGGATCTGCTGCTGCGGCCAGGAGGGCCAGGCGGTGAGGAGTTTTTCGTGGATGGAATTGAACTGATCGGCGTGGGGGCGGGTCTGCTGGAGCCACTGCCACTGGACGACTGAGGCCTCCAGCAGGCTGGTGGGGGTGTCGGCGTTGTATTCGAGCATTTTGGGCTGGCCGGAGCCGTCCCACATGAGATCGAAGCGGCCATAGAGGGAGAGGTCGTCGCGGTCCCAGGAGTGGATGATTTCCTGCCAAGCCTGTGGAGAGATGGCGAGGCGGTCGCGCCAGTTATCGCGGATGGCGCGCTCAGCGGCGGCGATGCTGATGCGCTGAAGTTCGGCGGTGGCCTGCTCGAGCTGGTCGATCTCGCGGCTGGAGAAGCGGTAGTGGGCGGATTCGTCCCAGTAGGGATGGTCGTCGGCGGTGTGAAAGGTGAGGCCGAGGGCTTCGACCTGGGCCTGCCAGTCGGGGCGGGGGGATTCGGTGATGCGTTGCACGGAGGTATCAGGAGCCGGAGAAAAAGCCGGAGAAATGCCCGGTGCTGCCGAAGCCGCCACGGCTGGTGAAGGCGGAGCGTGTCATGCCGGCCTGGCTCTGGGGGACGCCGGTGTGGATGGGGGCTCCGGTGGGCTGGCGTGCGTAGTCGTTGTTGATCGCCGGAGGGCTCGTGGGAGTGGAGGGAACGGTGTTGTTCGATGAACCCGAACCTGCAAAGCCACTGCGGAAATAGGTGGAGGATGAAGGGTAGGCCCTGGTGCTGTGATAACGCGACCACCTGCCGCAGCGGTAGTAGCCCCAGCGCTGATCGTAGTGATCATAGGGGTAGGGGAACCAGCCATTGCAGGGCTGGTGGTAGTAGCCGAGCTGGGGGTCGTAGGCGTTGTGCGGAGGGCTCTGGCGCGAGACGTCATTCCCGGCCACAAAGGCGGGAAGGCTGGCGCGCATGGCGGGGCTGAGGGACTCGGGCGGCAGCACGGCCGTGCTGTGAACGTTCACCGGCTCGGTCATGCGATTGTAGCCGGTGACACCCAGGCCCACGCCCGCCAGCGTGAGGATGATGACATTGCTGCGTTTCATGCGACGGAAGGGAGCGTTAGCTGCTCATGGCAGCCGCGAGGATCAGCGACACGCCGATGATCACGCTGCCGGCAAGGATGGCCGCAGCGATGTTCTTGTGCTCGAAGATTTCGGCATGGAGATTGCCCGGGGTCAGCTTGTCGAAAAGCTTGTAGCCAGCGATGGCCATGAGGATGCCGGCGAAGCCGAAGACGATGAAGAGCTCCAGGCCGTGGGAGATTGAGTATTCGGCAAGGATGTGGGTGGAGAGAAGAGGCATGGGCTGGGAGAAGGGGTGATGGGTGGCTGGCGGAGACAGCGGTGGGTTTGAGCCTATGAAAGAGCCGCATAGGGAGGAAAGATAAATTACAAGGGGCGTGGAATTTTGTTGGAGGGTGGCGGGAGGCAACACGCGACGATGCATCGGCGCAGCTGGGCGGCGGCAGGTGGGGATGGGGAGTTTTCACGCGCTCATGGTCGGGCGGGCTGTCGCCACACCCAACCTACGGGCGGGTATGCGTCCATGGTATGAGATGGTTGAATGTGGCAAGCAGAGAACTGGGAGTCATATCCTCGTGATTCACTGAACAGCGCGGCGGGGCGCATGGCAGACGCTGCTGGAGGGCGCAGGGTGTGGCGGTGTCCTGGGTTTGCTTCCCGGTCAGGATGTCAGTCACCCAGGGGAGCACTCGCTAAAGCTCGGCACCCCTGGGCTGCATGAAGGAAGGCCCTTGGCCTTCGAGACATTTTCAAATGGGTCCTTGGGGATACTCCACTCTGACCAAATACAGCCCGCAGGCGGGGGCGGTTTGATTGCTTTGGGGGCCGGTGGGGTCGGTGAGGAGACGGGCGAACCATTCTTTGGGTTCGCGGCCGCGGGCGACGTGGATGAGGCTGCCGACGATGAGGCGGACCATTTTGTAGAGGAAGCCGTCGCCGGAGAATTCGAGGGTGAGGAGGTCACCGTCTTCGCGGAGTTCGGCACGGTGGATGGTGCGGGTGGTTTTCTCGGTGCGCTGGCGGCGCTCGGTTTCGGGCATGTCGCCGCGGTTGGCGGAGAGGCGGACGAAGTTGTGCGTGCCGACGAGTTTTTCGCAGCACCAGCGGACGGCGTCGAGGTCGAGGGGGCCGTAGACGTGCCAGGCGCGGTCTGCTTCAAAGGGGGAGAGCATGCGGGGGCGCCAGATGCGGTAGCGGTAGGTTTTGCCGGCGGCGTCAAAGCGGGCGTGGAAGAGGGGCGGGCATTCTTCGACGTTGAGGATGCGGATGGTGAGGGGGAGGCAGGCGTTGAGGGCGTGGGCCCAGGCCTCGGTGCTCATGCGCACGGTGTCGGGGACGTCGCAGTGGGCGGTCTGGGCGAGGGCGTGGACGCCGGCGTCGGTGCGGCCGCTGCCCTGCACGCGTGTTTCGATGCGGGTGGCTTTGCGGATGGCGGTGTTGATTTCGTCCTGAATGCCGCCGCCGCCTTCCTGGCTCTGCCAGCCGCGCCATGGGGTGCCGCAGTAGGCGATGGTGAGGCGCAGGCGTTTGAATCCCGGCGGGGGGCCGTGATGCCTGCCGGCCTTACTTTCGACGTCGCTTCGGCTCATCGGTCCAGGAGAGTTCGTATGACTCGTCGGGGAGCAGAAAGCCTGCGGGGCCGCGCTGCTGGTTGAGGTATTCTTGAAGGATGACGACGGCGGCGAGCTGATCGACGATCTCGTTGCGCTCCTTTTTGCCGGTGATGCCGGCGCGTGACATGGAGGCCTCGGCCTCGACGGAGGAGAGGCGCTCATCGACGAACTCGATGGGGACGGAGTGCTGCAGCTCCTTGCCGAGGCTGGTGGCGAATTTTTCCACGCGCTCGGCGGCGCTGCCGCGCTCTCCGCTCATGCGAAAGGGCATGCCGATGACGATTTTGCCGATGTGCTTTTCCGTCACGATGCGGGCGATGGTGCGTTCGGGCTCGTGACTGGCATCGATCGTTTTAAACGGGCTGGCGACGATCTCGGTCTCGTCGCTGAGGGCGAGGCCGATGCGTACGGTGCCGTGGTCGATGGCGAGGATGCGCGGCATGGGGCTGGAGGATGGACCCTGGACGGCAGATCAGCGCAACTGCTGGGGCAGGCCGTCCACGATCTTTTTGATGTTTTCGGCCTTGCTGCGGGTGGCGACGAGGAGGCCGTCCTTGGAGGCGACGACGATGAGATCCTGCACACCGATGAGGGCCACGTGCTGGCCGGTCTGGGTGAAGACGATGTTGTTGAGGGTGTCGAGCTGGGAGAGGGCGCAGTTGTGCTGGTTGCCATGCTCGTCGGTCTTGAGATAGCGGCCGACGCTGGTCCAGTTGCCGACGTCGTCCCAGTCGAAGGTGGACTCGATGTTGAGGACGCGGGAGGCGTGCTCCATGAGAGCGTAGTCGATGGAGAGCTTGGGCAGCTTGCCGAACTGCTTTTCGACGGTGGCGTTGAAGTCCTTGGAGCCGCGGAGCTCGGAGACGAAGTCTGCGAGGACGGGGCAGTGGCGGCTGAGCTCGCTGAAGATGGCGGGGATGGTCCAGATGAACATGCCGGCGTTCCAGAGGAAATTGCCCTGGCTGATGAAGTGCTCGGCGAGATCGGGGTTGGGCTTTTCACGGAAGCGGGCGACTTCCCAGACGGGGAGGTCATTGAGCCCGCCGATGCTGGCGCGGCGGCCGCGCTCGACATAGCCGTAGCTGGGGCAGGGCCAGGTGGGGGTGATGCCCACGGTGACGAGGCTGCCGCTGTTTTCGGCGGCGAGGGCGGCATTGGAGAGCACGCGCTGGAATTCGGCCTGATTTTGAATGAGGTGGTCCGCGGGGAGCACGATCATGGTGGCGGTGGGGTCACGGGAGACAACCCAGCCGACGGCGAGAGCAATGGCGGGTGCGGTGTCGCGTTTTTCAGGCTCGGCGACGATGTTTTCCACCGGGAGGTCCTTGATCAAGGCACGGACGGAGGCCTCCTGCTGCTTGTTGGTGAGAATGAGGATGTTTTCCTTGGGCACGAATCCGTCCAGGCGGTCGATGGTGAGCTCGAGCAGGGTCTTTTCGCCAAAGAGCTTGAGGAGCTGTTTGGGCTGGGCATCACGGCTGATGGGCCAGAAGCGCTGGCCGCTGCCGCCGGCCAGAATGAGGGCATAACGTTTTTTGGATTCGGCTTGGGACATGGGCTGTGGGTTTGAGGTCGGGCTTCCATTAGCCGGAAAGCAGGATACGGGCAAATTCCTCTTTGGTGATTCTCTCAGTGAGGTTATGTTTAAGCATGCAAGAAACTCCCACAGCTCCTGGATATGAAACGTATGCGTCACTGATCGCCCCTGCGGCCGCTGGCTGCGCGCTGGGCATCCTGTTTGGCCGGGGTATGCGCCGTGGGTCGTCCAATGTGATCGCGCTGACCTTGCTGGCCGCCAGCGCCGCGATTGCGGCGCCGGTCATCACGGATTTGGTGCAGCGTACGGCGAACCGCCCTGGCAGCGAGCGCGGCAGCCGCCGCCGCCTGGAAGGCATCCGCAATCACGGGATGCCGGACGGGGATGTGGGCGAGTTTTTTGCGGACACGCCGGAGCCGTTTGTGGCGAAGCGGTGAGGGAGCGTGAGGCTTCTCGTTTTACGGAGCGGAAGAACGCAGCCGTTTATTGGCAAATGCGATTCCTGAACCGGTCTTGAGGTAGCGTTCGAAGTCTTGGGCTTGGTTTCGATCAGAGAAGGCCAGATAGGTTTCGAGAATCCAGGGCTTGTATTGGCTGGTGTGGGGGGATTTGCCGGAATTGTGTTCTTTGAGGCGCTGGCGGAGGTCTTCGGTATAGCCTATGTAAACCTGTGCAGGGGAGGATTCGCTGCGGAGGAGATACACGTAGAACATGGTTTTCAACCTGGGCAATAGGGACAGATGAAGGCAAGTCCTTTTAAACTTGGAGGAAGGGGGCGGCCCGTCCTTCGCTCTGCGAGCTACGGAGGGCATTTTTTGCCGCTTAGACGGCAAAAAATGGCGGAGAGGGAGGGATTCGAACCCTCGGTTGCCTTACGACAACGTCTGATTTCGAGTCAGGTGCCTTCAACCACTCAGCCACCTCTCCGGATCATTTCGAGGCGTGGAGAGTACAGCCTCTGCGGCTGAATGCAAGGCGCGGCTTTACAATGCCCCTGGAGAATTGCAGTTGAGTTCCGGGCCGGGTGAGGATCAGTAAGGGCGTTATGCAAATTCTCTCTGTACTCGTTGGCCTGGTGTGCGCGGTTCTGCTTGTCCCCGGGCTCTTTCCAGGACTGGGCTGGCTTCAATGGGCCGTACTGGCGGGTTGTGTGCTGGGCATCATCTTTGGCTCGTTCTGCCAGCGGAAGATTGGCCTGACGATCAATGTGGCTGTGGCGCTGTGTGCTGCGCTGCGTCTGTTTCTCGGCGGCGGGTTCTTCTAAACCTTGGGCAGCTTCACCTTGCCGTGCTTCACGCTGAGGTGGGGGCTGTGGGCTGAGAGGAAGCGCCAGGGGTAGTCCACGGCCTGGCTGATGCCGACGCGGATGTCGGTGACGACTTCGTGAGGGGTGGCGGCGTGCTGGATGAGGCCGCAGCCTGCGGGGCGGCCACGACCTGCCATGGGAAGGCCGTGGTGGGTACCGTCGATGCCGAGAGCCTGGGCGAGCTTGCCGGGGCCGGAGCAGAGGTCGCGGGGCTTTTCACGCTGGCGGCGCTGCTGCATCTGCGGGATGCCGCGGGTGGGTTCCAGAGCACGGATGAGGATGAGGCCGTCCTGGGAGCCGCCTTTGACGTGGAGGTTGAAGAGCCAGTACATGCCGTAGTTGAAGTAAACGTAGGCGGCGCCGGGGGGCATGGCTTTCACAAACTCGCGGGCGCTGGGGCGGGTGGCGGTGTGGCAGGCGGGATCTCCCTCGACGGTGTAGGCCTCGGTCTCGACGATGACGCCGGCACAGCCGTGCCAGACGAGCTCGACGCCGATGAGGTCGCGGGCGACGGTGAGGACGTCGCGCTGGAAGAAGGATGTGCCGAGGTAGGGCATGGAATCGAGAAACACTGATTTAACACCGCAAGAGATTATACCACAATCTGTTAAAAACGGGTCTGAAGCTGGAGGCACGAGCTGGCGGAGGGGGATCATCTTGATCCCCCCACCTGCAGCGTGTTCGCGTATGTGCGAGAGCGCTGGATGATGAGGGAGGCTCGGCTTTTTGGAGACTCGAGAATGCAGGGCGATGCGTGAGCGTGAGGGATCGGGACGATCCCTCTCCGCCAGAGCGCTGGCTGGCCGCATGGGATGCTTGCTTACATCCATAAGCCCCGTTTTCAGCTGTGCGTGGCGCAGAGAATACCTTCAGAGTCCGAATTTCGCGGAGTTCTATTCGATGCAGTGGGCGATTTGTTCAGCGCTACTTTAGAGGCCGGTGGGATGATCCACGAATTCCCATGGGATGCCGAATTTTGATTCGATGTATGCGGAGAGGGCTTTGACGCCGAAGGTCTCGGTGGCGTAGTGGCCGCCGTAGATGAGATTGACGCCGATCTCTTCGGCGAGGGTGTAGCTCCAGTGGGGGCCTTCGCCGGTGATGAAGGTGTCGATGCCAGCCTTGGCGACGGTGGCGACTTCGGAGCCTGCGCCGCCGGTCATGATGCCGATCTTGCGACAGGTGGCGGGGCCGCCGGGGCAGAGATGGACGCGGGCGCCGGTGGCGGTGGCGAGGCGGGTGACGAGCTCGTCGCGGCTGATTTCGGTTTCGATTTTGGCGCCGTTTTCGGAGCCCTTGGTCTTCATAAAGTTGCCGCAGGGTTCAAAGCCGAGGGCGCGGGCGAGGACGGCGTCATTGCCTAGGGTGGGATGGAAGTCGAGCGGGAGGTGGGAGCTGTAAATGGCGAGGCCGGCATCGAGGGCGGTCTGGATTTTTTGGAAGACGGGGCCGGTCCAGGTCTGGAGGCCGGTCCAGAACATGCCGTGGTGGACGATGAGGAGATCGGCACCTGCGGCGACGGCTTTTTTGATGACGGGGAGGGTGGCGTCCACGGCGGCGACGATCTTGGTGATCTGGCCGGTGCGGTTTTCGAGCTGGAGGCCGTTGAGGGCGTTGGAGTAGTCCGCGATCTCGGCGATGCGTAGTTCGGTGTCGAGGTGGGAGACGAGGTCGGCGAGATTCATGCTGGACAGTGGATAAGTCGGTTCGATAGCATGCACATCATGTGCTGCTTCACGGGAAAAGTCGAGGAGGTCAAAAACACGCGCATTTTTGCGCGCCTGGGCGAGCATGGGAACCAGGTGCTGATCTATCAGATGTCGGTGAATGTGCCGCGGGATCTGGCGATGGTGCTGCCGATTCCGATCAAGAAAGGGACGGGAGAGGATGCGGTGAAGTTTTTTGATTTCTCGAAGTATGAGCGGGTGTTTGATGATCTGTGGGAGATGTTTCCCATGCGCAGTTACGGGGCGGATCCCTTTGGGGCTGCGCCCGCGGCTGCGACGAGCAGGTCTCTCGCGGTTGTCTCGGTGGGTGCGTACGATGCGAGCTTTGTGCCGAGTGCGGCGGATTTCAGCCGGCTGGATGAGCGTTTCCGCCTGCCTGAGGGAACCTGGGACAAACTGCCGGGATATGAGGACTTTGGGTTTGCGGTGTTCAAGCTGAAGCCGGGCAAGGCGCAGGTGCATCCGATGGCGTTTTCATTTCCGACGGCGCTGGCGGGGACGGTGTTTTTCCCGACGATGCACATTCACGACGGTAAGATCCATGCGAAGGAGACTTTTGACCATAAGCTCTACCTGCAAGGAACCGGCCTGAATGTGATGGGTGGGGGCTGGGAGGAGTCTCCGGGGCTGGCTGTCACCAAGGTGAAGTGCGGCTACACGCATGGGATGATCCGGCCGGAGATGCATGTGTACCGCAACGAGATCCGTGGTGTCTGTGACAACGGGGACATTCTGGTGAAGCCGAAGAAGGTGTGAGCATGCCTGAAGTCACACGATTTGCCCCAAGCCCGACCGGATGGCTGCATCTAGGGCATGCGTATGCGGCGTTGTTTGCGCAGGAGAAGGCGGCGGGTGGGAGGTTTCTCATCCGGCTGGAGGACATTGACGGGACGCGGGCGCGGCCGGAGTATGAGGAGGCGATCTTTGAGGATCTGGCGTGGCTGGGGCTGGAGTGGGAGAGGCCGGTGCGGCGGCAGTCGGAGCACTTCGATGACTATCGTGCGGCGCTGAAGAGGCTGGAGGGGCTGGGGGTGCTGTATCCGTGCTTTTGCACGAGGCGGGAGATTCAGGAGGAGATCGCGCGGGCGGGGAATGCGCCGCAGGGGCCGGATGGGCCGCTGTACCCTGGGACGTGCAGGAATCGGAGTGCAGAAGAGCGGGCGCAGCGGATGGCGGCAGGGGAGCCGTATGCGCTGCGGCTGGATGTGGCGAAGGCGGCGGGGCTTGTGGGAGGGGACTTGGAATGGAGGGACCGTGGGCGTGGGGTTTTCACGGCGCGGCCCGGGGTGTTTGGCGATGTGGTGCTGGCGCGCAAGGACACGCCGGCGAGCTATCACCTGGCGGTGGTGGTGGATGATGCGCTGCAGGGGATCACGCTGGTGACGCGGGGGGAGGACCTGCTGGAGGCGACGCATCTGCACCGGCTGCTGCAGGCGCTGCTGGGGCTGCCGGTGCCGGAGTGGTGGCACCATGGGCTGATCACGGATGAGAACGGGAAGCGGCTGGCGAAGCGGGATGATGCGCGGTCATTGCGCAGCCTGCGTGAGGCGGGGTGGACGGCGGAGAGGGTGAGGGAGGTGCTCGGAAGAAATGACGGATGAGCAAGTCCGAATGACGAATGGTGGCGCTGTGGGGTGGAAGAGCGGGCACCGGAAGCTGGCGGAGGCAGCGAAGGGCAGTGGTCAATCCGCCTAGGTTTGGAGCGCTCTGGGCGTGCGTGATGGACGATTGACGAGCAATCGATTGTTGATTGCCGAAGTTTGACCGCGTGGTGGAGGCGATGCGGGGCCCGACAGGAGATGGGTGGCTTAGAAGCCGCCGACGGGTGGGGGAATGGTGCGGGCACCGCCGCCGCCGAGGGGATTGCCTTTGGTTTCTTCGATTTCGGAGACCACGTTGTCTTTGAAACTCAGGCTGAGGGTGCCGACTTCGACGCGGATGTAGACGACGGTTTGAACGATCTGGCCGAAGGCATTGACACCGGTGGTGGTCTGCGGGACCTGCTCGTAGATGGCATATTCGACGCGCTCCTCCTTGCCTGCGGCGGTGATCTTGCTGGACTTGCGGGTGGGCCTGCCGAGGGAGGCCTGGACTTCCTGGCTGGTCATGCCGAGAGCGACTTGCCTGCGCAGGATGAGCTCTTCCACCAGCTTGGTGCGCTCATAGAGTTTTTTGAGGTTCTCGTTCAGGTTCGGCACGGCGGAGATGACTTCGTTCATGCGCACCCAGCCTGCGACGTCGCCATGGCGGGCGCGACCGCGGACACGGTAGGCGGTGTCTGACATGGCCAGGAGGGTGACGATCGTGCCGGGGGCGAAGGAGCCGAGGGCGCCCTGGAGCTTGCTGGTGGGATAGACGGGGGCCTCGATCTGGACTTTGAGAGGGATGGGTCTGGGCGTCATGCCCTCGACGGCGAAGGTGCCGGGCTCGACGGTGGTGAGCGAAGACCGGTTGCGTGGGGAGGAGGTGACGGACTGCGCGCGGGCGGCCTGGGTGGTGCAAAGGGTGAGGAGAACCAAACAGAGCGCTTTCATAGGCAGGGAGGCTGGGATTTGGGCTGAGAGTAGCCGAGTCTGACGGTTCCGGGCAACCTTTTGTTCGACGCCTAAAATCTCCCGCGTATTCCTTACCACCCCAAACGGACCGGATGGGCGGACAGGAGTGTCCGCGCTCCCGTATCCCTTTCCCACCCCAACCATGCCAAACGGACCTCTTTCCACCAAGCTCTTCGACCTCGCCAAGCAATACATCCCCGGCGGAGTGAACTCTCCTGTGCGCGCCTTCCGCAATGTGGGCGGTGACCCGTTCTTTGTGAAACGCGCCAAAGGCTGCCGGATCTACGATGTGGATGACCGCTGCATGATCGACTACGTGGGGACGTGGGGCCCGGCGATTCTGGGGCATGCGCCGATCCCGGTGATCGAGGCGATCCACAATGCGGCCAAAGAAGGCGTGAGCTTTGGCATCCCGAACCTTTATGAGGTGGAGATGGCGCGGACGATCTGTGAATGGGTGCCGAGCATCCAGAAGGTGCGCATGGTGAGCAGCGGCACGGAGGCGACGATGTCGGCGATCCGTCTGGCACGTGGGTTTACGGGGCGTGAGAGGCTGGTGAAATTTGACGGGTGCTATCACGGGCATTCGGACAGCCTGCTGGTGGCGGCGGGCAGCGGGGCGCTGACGCATGGGAACCCGGACAGCGCGGGGGTGCCGAAGGCATTTGCCGAACTGACCAGCGTGCTGCCGTTTAATGATGAGGCGGCGCTGGAGGAGCTTTTTGAGAAGCAGGGGCACGAGATCGCGTGTGTGATCGTGGAGCCCTACCCGGCGAATGCGGGGCTGATTCTGCCGAAGCCCGGATTCCTGCAGAAGCTGCGGGACATCACGGCGAAGCATGGGGCGCTCTTAATTTTTGACGAGGTGATGACGGGCTTCCGTCTGGCCCGAGGCGGGGTGCAGGAGCTGGAGAAGATCACGCCGGACCTGACGTGCCTGGGCAAGGTGATCGGCGGCGGGCTGCCGGTGGGTGCTTTTGGTGGCCGTGCAGACATCATGGACAAGCTGGCGCCAGTCGGGCCGGTGTATCAGGCCGGGACGCTGAGCGGCAGCCCGGTGGCGCTGGCGGCAGGTCTGGCGCAGCTGCGTGAGCTGGAGA
This sequence comes from Prosthecobacter fluviatilis, assembly GCF_042655725.1. Lineage (GTDB taxonomy): Bacteria > Verrucomicrobiota > Verrucomicrobiia > Verrucomicrobiales > Verrucomicrobiaceae > Prosthecobacter > Prosthecobacter fluviatilis. The sequence goes on along the minus strand of NZ_JBHSMQ010000005.1, from coordinate 345,190 downwards.
AGAAGAACGGCTACGCGCTGCTGGAAAACCTGGGGCAGATCATGGAGGACGCGGTGCTGGAAGTGCTGAAGAAGAAGGGGCTGAACTACCGGTGGTACCGCCGAGGGAGCATGTTCTGCCTGTTCTTCACGGAGAAGGAAGTGCACAACCTGCAGGATGCGAAGACGTCAGACCTGGCGGCGTTCCGGAAGTTCTTCCACCACTGCCTGGACAACGGCGTTTACTTTGCGCCGAGCCAGTTTGAGACGGGATTCATCAGCATGGCGCACAGCCGTGATGACCTGGAGCAGACGGCGGAGGTGGCTGCGGCGGCGCTGGCGGCGTTGTAAAAATGTGAACCCTTTTCTTTATGTCTGAACCTCGTTTCGCCGTTGCCCAGCTGGATGAAATTCCGCCGACGCCGTGTCCTTGCGGGCAGGCGAGGAGGGCGTTCAAGGAGGACTGGAACACGCTGGCGACGGTGCACCTGACGGACATCCACGCGGATTCGAAGGCGCACTACCACAAGAAGATGACGGAGATCTACATTGTGCTGGAAGGTGAGGGCCATCTGGAGGTGGACGGGCAGATCGTGCCGCTGAAGCCGATGACGACGGTGATGATCCGGCCGGGGTGTGTGCACCGGGCGGTGGGGAAGCTCAAAATCATCAATGTGCCGATGCCGCCTTTTGATCCGGCGGATGAGTTTGAGGTGTGATTTTCCAGATGATGAAGCGCTTTTTGTCTCTCCGCTTTTTCGCCACGCTGGTGATGGGGCTTGGGCTCCTGTGCCTGCTGGGTGTTGTGCTGGAAAATTGGACGGGAGCCCGAGCCCTTGCGAAGGCAAAGGAAGCTTTTATCGAGGAAGGGGGAACGCTCGACTCTGAGCAGCTCCGGCCGAAGCCGGGTCCGACGGGTTCGAACTTTTTGGCCATTGAGCAGCTTGCTGGCATTTCAACCCAGCAGAGCGATGATAATTCAGCGCTGCTTCAAAAACTTCGGTCTATCGACTGGGGGCTTGCGGCTTCTGGGAAGAACCCCAAGACACCCTGGCCCAATTTGAATGGCGGTTGCGTACTGGGTGAGCCCTTTGATGCGCAGAGCGCGGCAGCCTACCTTTCTGAAATCTCCTTCATCGATACACCGCCGAATGCTGATGCAGCTCAAGTCCTGGCAGCGATCGACAGGATGCATCCGCTGCTCAAGGAATTGAGTGATGCTGCGGTGGAGCGACCCGAGGCGTGCTTTGACCCTGCAGTCGGACATGAGCATGTTGGTGCGCCTTATAAACGTCCTGGCCCCTATATGAGCGGTGCGCTTCAAGCCGCGAAGGGCCTTGCCTTGCGGGCGCAGTTTGCCGTGGCAGCGGGTGACGCGGAAAGTGCGGTGCGCTCCATGCAGGCGTCGCAGCGCTTTACCCAGGCTTTGGGCAAAGAGCCGCTGCTGATCGGACTGCTCTGTGCCATCACCACGGCCACTTTTGATTCGAATTCCATCTGGCTCCTGCTCCACAGCCACACGAACTCGGCTTTGCAATTGTCCCGACTTCAGGCTGATCTGGAGCGGTTGGACTTCAAGCGTTCGTTGCGGCAGGCCATTCACAGCGAACTGGTCTGGCAGTTGGAGAGCATTGAATGGTACAAGCGGAACCGTGATGACTGCGTCAGTGTCTGCTCGCAAATCCAGATCATGTCCGATCAGACTGAGCCACCTTGGTACGCGTCGGCGGTGATCCGGATGATTCCAGCGGGCTGGTTCGATCACAATGCCGCCAATGTGCTGCGGATAGGATCTGACTACCTGCGCAAGCCGGTGAAGGATGGTGATGGGCGAAGCCTTTTGCGCAGCTCTGAAGAAATGGAGATCTTGTTGGAGGAGCATCGGGGCATGACTTCGCCGCATCATGTGCTGACTGTGCTTGGCTTTCCCGCGTACCAGATGATCATCGGACAAGCGATTTATGCCGAAACTTTGAGGCGCCAGTCGATCGCTGCCATCGCGCTAGAGCGTTATCGACTCTCTCATTCGAAGCTGCCGTCCACATTGGCGGAACTGGTCCCTGAATTTCTTTCCGCCGTTCCGCAGGATCCCATCGACGCAGAGCCGATGCGTTACCGTGTCGAGGGCGGGTCCTTCACCCTTTGGTCCATCGCACGGGATTGCAAGGATGACGGTGGCAAGCGCCCGGAGGGCAAAGATGCCAAGCGCATCGGCAGGGCAGACTACCTCGGGGACTGGGTTTGGAAAAACTGAGGGTTGAGGCTGGTCAAGTTGGTGCAGGAATGCTTGAGTCTGAAGCATGACAGCAGTCTTTGTGGATCCAGACTCGACACGTGTGGGCTTCGCGAAAAACATTCTCGAATCGGCGGGCATCGCCAGTTTCATCCAAAACGAAAACACGCGTACGCTGGGGCCGAGCATCTTTGGGTTCTCACACACGCCGCTGAACGACCCGCGGCTGTGTGTGGTGGATGAAGAGCGTGCCGAGGAGGCGGTGGCACTGCTGCGGGAGCATTTTGGTGCTGCGGGCAATGCCAGCGAATGGCTCTGCCAGGAGTGCAAAGAATCGAATCCCGCCGCGTTTGAAGTGTGTTGGAAATGCCAGGCTGTCAAAAACGAATGATCGAGACCATGAACAAGATCGCAATCACCCTGCTGGCAGCCTTGCTTCCGGCCCTGAGCCCTGCGGAAACACCGAAGGTGAAGAAGCCGGCGATGCCGGAGGGGTTTCATGAGCTGAAGATTGGTGATGCGGCGCCTGATTTTGACCTGGTGGGCATCGATGAGGAGAAGCACACGCTGAAGGAGTACGCGGACGCGGAGCTGCTGATGGTGGCGTTTCTGAGCAATCACTGCCCGACTTCGCAGGCGGTGGAGGGGCGTATCAAGAAGCTGCAGAAGGACTACAAGGGCAAGGGGCTGAAGGTGGTGGCGATCAATCCGAATGACCCGGCGGCGCTGCGGCCGGATGAGCTGGGGTACTCGAAGTACAACGACAGCTTCCCGGAGATGAAGCTGCACGCGAAGGAGCAGGGCTTTACGTTTCCCTACCTCTACGACGGGGACACGCAGAAGACGGCGCTGGCGTATGGGTGCCTGGCGACGCCGCATGTGTTCCTTTTCGACCAGGATAGGAAGCTGCGGTACCAGGGGCGGCTGGATGATTCGCGCTATGCGGATGAGGCGACGGTGACGGCGCCGGATGCGCGCAATGCGATCGAGGCGCTGGTGGCGGGGAAGCCGGTGCCGGTGGAGGTGACGAAGCCGCATGGATGCTCGACGAAATGGATCGACAAACGGAAGCTGCTGGCGGCGGACAATGAGAAGTGGGAGAAGGGCGAGGTGGAGGTGGAGCTGATCGACGCGAAGGGGGTGGAGGCGCTGCGCAAGAACGACACGAAGAAGGTGCGGATGTTCAACGTGTGGGCGACGTGGTGCGGGCCGTGTGTGGAGGAGTTTCCGCAGCTGGTGGCGACTTCGCGGAAGTTTGGGCTGCGTGAGTTTGAGTTTATCAGCATCAGCATGGACGACCCCAAGGACATGGGGGAGGTGAAGGCGTTTCTGGAGAAGCACAACGCGGTGGTGCCGGAGAAGCTGAAGCCCTCGCTCAAGGCGGAGGGGCGCAAGGGGAATGCGTATGTGTTTAGCGAGGCGAGCCAGGATGGGCTGATCAAAGCGCTGGATGCTGAGTGGCCGGGGCCGATCCCGCACACGCTGGTGGTGGCACCGGGTGGCGAGGTGATCTACCGCCACAATGGGCCAGTGGACGGGGATGAGCTACGGGAGAAAATCCTTGAGTATATGGGGCGGTTTTACAAACCGGAGTAGGGCAGGCGGGACGGTTGCTCTACGGGCCGATGCTGCGGCGAGCGGGACGGTTGTGCTACGGTCAGAACCAGCCGCAGACGAGCTTCACGAAGCGCAGACCCTCGGCGGTGAGTTTGCCGGTGCTGCCGCTGCCGGTGACGCAGCCGCGGGTGTACAGGTAGTGAGGGAGGCCGGAGTCTTTGACCCAGGTGACGGCAGGGGCGGCGACGGCGGTGGAGGAGGCTTTGACGGCGAGAGGCAGGCCCCAGCGGCTGAAAGTGACCTCCCAGCTGGCGGGCTTGGACTGGCGAGGGCCGTCCAGGAGCCAGGGGTAGTTTTTGAGGATCTCCATCTCGGCGTCTCCCGGGACGGCCACGCGGTAGCTGCTTTCGGTGGCGCGCACAGCGCTGGCGGCGGTGAGGCCGGGATTTTTCTGCTGCGCGAGGTAGAGAGTCTGGAGATCGAGCCCGATGAGATTGAGGCCGTTGTAGAGGCCGTGATGATTGGGGGTGGGGAAACTGGCATTGTGCCAGGCTTCGAAGCGGCTGGAGAGGAAGAGATTGAGCTCCACATGGAGGTGGGCGCGGCGCTGGTCGATGCCGCTGCCGGTGTAACCGAGGATGCCGAGGGTGGTGCCTGCCCTGACCTTCTGGCCGACGCTGACATGGGCGGCTGCGAGATGGGCGTAGAGGGAGAAATAAGGGCTGCCGCCCCAGTCGTGCCGCACGACGACGTAGCGGCCGTAGTTGCTGAGGCCTGCCGCGGCGGCTGCATAGACCACGACACCGTCGGCGATGGCGCCGACTTCGTCCTGGGGATTGCCTCTGGCATCCCGCTGGAGGGGTTTGATGTCGAGGCCTTCGTGGAAGCGTGCGTAGGCGATGCGGCTGCCGATGTGGCGGGGGTCACGCACGAAGCCGAACTGACCGCCCTCCCAGGGGGTGGTCTTGGCGCCGTCGAAGTCGCGGTCCACAAACTGGAAGAAGTCCGGGGGGGCTTCAAACAGGGCGTGGTTGGCGGTGGGCAGCCGGAGCTGCTGTGCGGGCAGGGCTCCGGTGAGCACGGAGAGCAGCGACAATGACAGGGCGAGGCGGATCATCTGGTGCCGGGCAGTTTGTAGCCTTCAAGCGGGATGTCATTGGTCTTGGGCACCTTTGGGACGATTCCACGTTCCCTGTCGCGCGCGGCGGCTTTTTCGGCGGCCTCCAGGGCTTTGGCTTCCCTGCGTGAATTGAGCTTTTCCTTGGAGGTGGACGGCATCATGTCATCCATCCAGCGGGAGGAGGATTTCATGTATTTGATGCGCGGGTAAAACTTGTCCATTTCATCGATGGTCTGTTTGGAGAGCCCGCGCCAGATGATGAAGCGGCCGTCGGTGATGGGCTTGTCGATTTCGACCATGTCGATGGGCATGCCGTGGATGAGGGTGAGGAAGACCATGCCGTGATACTCGCGGGAGGCGAGGTCGAGGGCGTTGCGGCCTTTGGTGTCGAGCTGGAGGACGACGCCGTAGCCTTCGTTGTTTTCCGCCTCGAAGGGCTCAAAGGCGGAGATGCTGCGCTGGCTGAACTCGGGGGATTTTTTGAAGGTCATCTCCTGGCCGCCGATGGGGAGGCGCATGATCTCGCTGGGGTGCTCGAGCTGTGCGGTCTGCACGTGCGTGGTGATGAGCAGCTTGTTTTCGCGAAGAACATCGCAGCTGGCCAGGAGTCCGGAAAGGGCCAGCATCAAAACGGTGCGGGGAAGTCGGTGCATGGAGACATCAAACCAAATACGGGCCTGCTTTGCAACCCTGGAGGCGGCCCGAGTGTGAAACTTCTGTGGTGCTGCGGTGATCGCCTGATTTGACAACCTCACGAATCGCCGGAGTGTCGGCGACCCTCTTTTTTCACCATGCCAGGCAATGAACGCACGCTCCTCAACCCAATGCAGATGGCCGCAGGGGTGCAGGCTCTGGCGCAAAGCATCCTGACGGCGAATGCCGGGGCGGAGAGCCTGGCGCTGGTGGGGGTGTTTACCCGCGGGGTGCCGCTGGCGAAGCGGATCGCGGCGGAGATCGAAAAGCTCGGGGGCGTGAAGGTGTTTCTGGGCACGATCGACATCACGCAGTACCGGGATGACCTGAACACCTTTCAGATGGTGCCGAAGCTGGAGGGGTCTGACATCGCCTTTGACATCGACGACCTGAACGTGGTGCTGTGCGACGAGGTGATCTACACCGGGCGCAGCGTGCGTGCGGCGCTGGATGAGCTGCTGAACTTTGGCCGCCCGAAACGCGTGCAGCTGGCGGTGCTGGTGGACCGCTGCGGGCGTGAGTTTCCCGTGCAGCCGGATTTTTCCGCCCTGAAGGTGACCCTGGCGCCTGAAGAACGGGTGGCCGTGCGATTTGAAGAAGTGGACGGCCAGGACGCCTGCACCGTGCAAACCCAAGCTCCAGCAAGATGACCCCGCGCAAAGACCTCCTCGACATCGCCTCGCTCACGGATGAGGAAATCTCCTTCGTGCTGGACAACGCCGGGCCGTTCAAGGACCTGTTCAAGCGCAGCGTGAAGAAGGTGCCGACGCTGAAGGGGCGGACGATGCTGACGCTGTTTTACGAGCCCTCCACGCGGACGCGGTCGAGCTTTGAGGTGGCGGCGAGCCGCCTGTCTGCGGACGTGACGCACTTTGACATCGAGTCGAGCAGCGTGGTGAAGGGGGAGTCTGTGCTGGACACGGTGGAGACGCTGGAGGCGATGCGGGTGGACTACATCGTGGTGAGGCACAAGCAGGCGGGGACGCCGAACCTGATCGCGAAAAACACGCGGGCGAGTGTGATCAATGCGGGTGACGGCTGGCATGCGCACCCGACGCAGGCGCTGCTGGATGCCTTTACGCTGCGGGAGATCCACAAGGACCTGCGCGGCTGCCGTGCGCTGATCGTGGGAGACATCCAGCACTCGCGCGTGGCGCGCAGCACGAGCCTGATTTTCCGCAGGCTGGGCATGCAGGTGGCGTATCTGGCGCCGGGCTCGATGATGCCGCGCGAGGTGCCGCAGGAGATCCCGCAGTTTGGGAACTGGACGGACGCCTTTGAGTGGAAGCCGGACGTCATCTATCTGCTGCGAGTGCAGGGAGAGCGACTGGATGAGCCGCTGATCCCGAGCTCGGCGGAGTATCACCGCAACTACGGGCTGACGGATGAGCGGGTGAAGGTGCTGCGAGAGCGCGGGCTGCACCTGATGCACCCGGGGCCGGTGAACCGGGGCGTGGAGATCACGGACGCGGGGATGAGCTACGAGAAGTGCCTGATCAACCAGCAGGTGGAGAATGGCATCGCGGTGAGGATGAGCGTGCTGTACTGGCTGAGGCCGGGGGCGGCGGAGTAGGGTTTTGACGTTAGGCAAAACTGCTTTCAGCAGTCACATGACCCATCCTCCAATGGGTTCGCTGTCCCATAAACCTGACCCATAAAATATTAAAATCCGGATTCCGCCTCCACCCCAAAGTGAAGCGATGATGTATTCAGAGTCTGCGATCAAGACTCCCGGCAATATTGGGATACACTAGTTAGTTGTCGCGACCGGGCCACCAGGCAGAAGATCCGATTGATAGGGGGCTAGTCCCAGATGTGCTCGATCAACAGCAGCTTCAGCCTCAGCTTTACGGCATTCGTCATAAAGTGACTGCGCCTGCTTTTTCAAAGCAATAGAATGGAGACGGAAGCCACCAATCCAAGTGATGGCGTAGAGCATGGCGATGAAGAACCAGATTTTCCGCGCAGCACTCATGCGCTCAAGTATTGGATGGGAAAGATCCCTGTCGAGTGTTGTTCGTCCTTGTTCCCGCCTTCAAAACTTCCCGTCGCGGGATTCGAAGTGGGTGGGTTTGCCGAGGGATTCGCCGCCGTGGGAGATCCAGTGGGCGACCCATTCGGTGAGTTCTTCGTCGCGGATGAAGGGGACGCCGAGGTCGACGAAGCTGCGGTAGGGGTTGCTGAGGAGGGCGTCGGGGGCTTCCTTGCCGGTGATCTGGACGGGCTTGCCGAAGAGTTTGCCGAAGCGGGTGGCGACTTCGCGCACGCTGAGGGTGGTGGTGCCGGTGAGGTTGACGGTCCAGGCGGGGCTCTGGGCCTTGGCGAGGCTGAGGAGGGAGAGGGCGTTGGCATCGCCCTGCCAGATGGTGTTGAAATAACCCATGGTGACGTCCACGGGCTGGCCGTTCCAGACCTGGCGGGCGATGTCGACCATGACGCCGTAGCGGAGGTCGCAGGCGTAGTTGAGGCGGATGAGGGAGACGGGGGTGCCGCGTGTCTGGCTGAAGTATTCGAAGATGCGCTCGCGGCCGAGGCAGCTCATGGCGTATTCGCCTTTGGGATTGAGGGCGTCTTCTTCACGGCTGCCACCGCTCCCGAGGGGTACGAGGCCATAGACATTGCCGGTGGAGAAGGCGGCGATGCGGCTGCGGTGGTAGCGCTCGCAGACGAGGCCGGGGAGCCAGGCGTTCATGGCCCAGGTCATGGCCTCCTGGCCGGTGGAGCCGAATTTCATGCCGGCCATGTAGATGACGTTGGGGGCATGCGGGAGGTAGGCGACGGCGTTGGCGGAGAGGAGGTCTGAGGAGATGACTTCGATGCCGTGCTGCTGGAACGTCTCGGCGGAGCCGGGGGAACTGAAGCGGGAGACGGCGATGACGCGGCGCTGGGTGCCGGCTTCGTCGCTGGCGCGTTTGGCCATGCGTGCGAGGGAGGGGCCCATTTTGCCAGCGGCACCGAGGATGATGATGTCACCGGGCAGGCGGCTCATCATCTCGATGACGGCGGGGGTGGGACGGCTGAGCTGTTCTTCGAGATCGACGAGACTGGCAGGAGGCATGGGCGCATTTATGAACGGGTTTTGCGATTCGAAAAATGCTTTGATTCAAACGGCTGGGGGGAGGCGGAGCTGGCGTTGCAAAATGAGCAAAAGTTTCTCCGGCGATTGCCTAGGCGGCATTTACCGCTAGCATCGGCGCACGATGATCGCCTCTGCCGCCGCTGCTGTAACCGCCAATCTGAATGTGTTTGATTTTTCCTGGGTTGCCAGCCCGGAGGCGTGGGTTGCGGTGCTGACGCTGTGCGTGCTGGAGATTGTGCTGGGGATCGACAACATTGTGTTCATCTCGATCCTGGTGGACAAGCTGCCTGAGGAGGAGCGCGCGCGGGGGCGGTTCATGGGGCTGGGGCTGGCGATGCTGACGCGCATTCTGCTGCTGCTTTCGATCACGTGGGTGATGTCTCTGACGGCGCCGCTGTTTTCGCTGCTGGGGCACACGATCACGGGCAAGGACCTGGTGCTGATCTTTGGCGGGCTGTTCCTGATCTACAAAAGCACGCACGAGATCCATGAGAAACTGGAAGGCGACCCCGAGGGCGAGGTGAGGAGCAGCGTGGGCAAGGGGGCGGCGTTTGGCGCGGTGATGGTGCAGGTGGCGCTGCTGGACATTGTGTTCTCCCTGGACTCGGTGATCACGGCGGTGGGGATGGTGAAGCACATTTCCATCATGGTGACAGCGGTGCTGATCTCGGTGGGGTTCATGATGTTTTTTGCGAAGGCGGTGGGCGATTTTGTGGCGCGCCATCCCACGGTGAAGATGCTGGCGCTGAGCTTCCTGATTCTGATCGGGACGGCGCTGATCGGAGAGGGGTTCCACTTTGAGATTCCGAAGGGGTACATCTACTTTGCCATGGGCTTTTCGATGGCGGTGGAGATGCTGAACCTGAAGGCGAAGAAGAAGGCTGCGGCCAAGGCCTAGGGTGGTGATCGGAATGGGGCGGCGGAGCTTTTCGTGGTGCAGCGGCGCTGTTTGAGGACGCTGCCGGCCCACCGAGGAGACGTCATGAGCATGAGCTGAGTGTTTTGAACACGAATGACGGGGAATGTCCGCGAATTTTCACGAATGGTTCTTGGGCGGGAATTGAGGTGTCGTGGGCGTCGTGAAGGCCCAGCAGGGGGGCAGCTTTTTGAAGGCTGCGGTGATTTGGCAAAAATGTCTCAGTGATGTGACAAGAGGTGCCAATTTTGTGGCACAATGAGGCTCGGCGGAGCGTGGGGAAAAACGGGGTGATGTTTTTCAAATCATTGGTTATCAATGTTTTGATGGTGTGAAAATGGGGCTGGCACGACTGATGCATGAGTATGGAGCGGAACATCACTCCAACCCCAAAACTCAAACCAAACCATCCGAAGCCATGAAACTCATCCGCACCAATCCCTTCAGCCTCAACCGCGTCTCCGACTTTGACGAATGGTTCCGCCATCCGTTTGCGGGCATGCCTTCTCTGAGCACGTTTTTCAACCACCTCGGCGAGGTCTTCCCCGGCGTGGCCAATGACAAGCTGGCCGTGGATGTGCATGAAGACAAAGACAACTACCTGGCGAGCTTTGAAGTGCCGGGCGTGAAGAAGGAAGACGTCAAAATCGAGCTGAACAACGGCCTGCTGAGCGTGGCCGTGGAAAAGCGCGAGAAGGACGGCGACAAAGAAAGCTCCTACAGCCTGACGCGCTCGGTGTCGGTGCCTGAAGGGGTGAACGCCGAAGCCATCTCCGCGAAGCTCGAAGACGGCATCCTGACCGTGACGCTGCCGAAGCAGGAACGCAGCAAGCCGCGCACGATCACTCTGAACTAATCCGCCCCATCTCCCCCAACTCCAATCCCATCCCTTTATCTTTAAAACTACCATGAATACGACCTGCTCTCCCAGCTCCTGCGCTCCAGCCACCTCCGGCGTCACTGAATCTCTGCGCAAGCCCCTCTACAACGTCAATGGCAACGCCGAAGCGTATGAAGTGCGCGTCGAGATGCCCGGCGTGCCGAAGGGCGGCGTGAAGATCGACCTCGAAGACAGCATCCTAACCATCCGGGGTGAACGCAACGCCACCGTGCCGGAAGGCATGAAGACGCTGCACCGCGAGCTCTCCCCGCTGAGCTACCTCCTGCGCCTGCGCCTTAACACGCCGGTGGATGAGGAGCAGATGACGGCCAAGCTCGAAGACGGCGTGCTGACGCTGCGCCTGCCACTGAAAGAAGTGGCCAAGCCGCGCCAGATCCCCGTGCTGTAATCTCTGAGCCGACAGCGTCTGAAAAGCCCTGCCGCCCGCCTCGCCGAACTGTGCGATGCGGGCGGCCTCTTTTTGTCTTCCAGCGCGGCATGATCTCGGCTACTAGCGTAGGCATGGCCGACTCTTCCCCTTCCCAGCCGTCACTGCAGCAGACTCTCGGACCCTGGCAGATCATGTTTTATGGTCTGGGGTCCATGCTGGGGGCGGGGATCTATGCGCTGATCGGCAAAGCGGCGGCGGGGCTGGGGAATGCGATGTGGCTGGCCTTCATCATGGCGATGGTGGGCGCGCTGCTGACGGGCCTGACGTATGCGTGTGTGGGAGGAAGGTATGCCAAGGCGGGAGGTGCGGCGTATGTGACGCAGCGCGGGCTGGGCAAGCCGCTGCTGAGCTACATCATCGGCATCGCGGTGATGATGAGCGGGCTGACGAGCATGGCCACCGGGGCGCAGGCGATCATCGGGCAGGTCAAGGAGCTGATGGGCTGGCAGCTGGCGGACATGGTGGTGAAGCTGTGCGCCATCGGGGTGGTGGGCCTGGTGGGCTGTGTGATCTACCGCGGCCTGAAGGAGAGCATGTGGCTGAACATCCTGTGCACGATCATCGAGGCCAGCGGGCTGATTTTCATCATCATCATCGGTGTGCGCTACTGGGGCGGGGTGAACTACCTGGAATCTCCGGGGGACACGGCGGCGGGCGGTACGGGCTCGGGCATCACGATGGCGCTGATCATGCAGGGGGCGGTGCTGACGTTTTATTCGTTCATCGGTTTTGAGGACATTTTGAATGTGAGCGAGGAGGTGAAAAACCCGGGGCGCAATGTGCCGCTGGGGCTGATCGGCGCGATGGTGCTGGCCACGATGATCTATCTGGCGGTGGCGATCACGGCGGTGTCCGTGGTGCCCTGGCAGCAGCTGGCGAAGAGTGACGCGCCGCTGATGGAGGTGGCCCGGCGGGCTGCGCCGTGGTTCACGGGGATCAAGCCGGTGTATGCCTTCATCACCATTTTCGCGATCGGTAACACGGCGCTGCTGAACTACCTGATGGGATCGCGGCTGCTGTATGGGATGAGCCGGCAGGGGCTGCTGCCGGCGGTGCTGGGCCGTCTGCACCCCACGCGGCACTCGCCGCATGTGGCGGTGTTTGTGCTGTTTGGCATCGTGTCGGTGCTGATCCTGAGCGGTGGGGTGAAGCAGCTGGCGGAGTCCACGGTGCTGCTGCTGCTGATCGTGTTTACGGTGGTGAACATCTCGCTGATCATTCTGAAGCGCCGACCTGATGAGCCGAAGGGGGGCTTTGAGCCTCCGGCGTTTGTGCCGGTGCTGGGAGCGCTGGTGTGCGCCTCGCTGATCGTGGTGCGGGTGCAGAGCGCCATCACCAGCACGGATGCGGCGCAGCGCACGGCACCGCTGATCGCGGGGGCGGTGGTACTGATCAGCGTGGTGCTTTACTTCATCCTCAAGCCGAAGAATCCGGTGGCGCAGGAAGATTGAAGAAGGGTGGTTCCGGGCTTATGGGAGAGCTCCCATGAGCCAGGCCGTCCGTCTCCAGAAAGCCGCCGCAGTCATTGCCGGCCCGGTCGTTTTCATCGTCATGGCTCTGTGCCTGACGGGCTGCGCGTCATCCTATGAAACGCTGCGCGCCGAAGCGATGCCCCATTATGGAGCATCGCTTCCTGGAACGATCCAGGTGACGGTGCTGCAAGGGTTTCGACGCCCCGGGCATTACCACCTGCCGCAAGGTGCCACGCTTGGCCAGCTGCTGGACCGGGCGAAGCTGAAACCTTTTGCATGGGGAACCAGCAACTCCCAATGCTGGCAGTACATCGCCATGGAAATGCCGCGGCCTGCCAGAGGACGGCAGATGATCAACCGTGAAGGTCTGGCGGGGCTGACGATCTCGGCGGAGGACCGAAACATCCGGCTGCGAGACGGCCAGCAGGTGAGGTGCGATGTGTTAACGTGGTGAAATACAGATGAGACAGGGAGCGGATGGTGCTAGGAACACCTTGTCATGAGCCAGACCGCCAATCTCCACATCGCCTCGAACATTCCGCTGCCCGCACCGCGCGGGATGATGAGCGAGATCGCGCCAACGGAGGCGCAGACAGCCTTTGTGGAGCGTTCGCGGCAGGAGATCCGGGACATTTTGTCCGGCACAGATGAGCGGTTTCTCGTCATCCTGGGGCCGTGCTCGATCCATGATCCCGAGGCGGGCATGGAGTATGCGCGCAAGCTGGCGGCGCTGGCGGAAGAGCTGAAGGACAGGCTGTGCATCGTGATGCGTGTGTATTTTGAAAAGCCGCGCACGACGGTGGGGTGGAAGGGGCTGATCATGGATCCGCATCTGGATGGAAGCTGCGACATTCCTGCGGGGCTGCGGCTGGCGCGGAAGATCCTGCGGGATGTGCTGGATCTGGGGCTGCCCACGGCGACGGAGCTGCTGGACCCCATCACGCCGCAGTACATTGCGGATCTGATCAGCTGGAGCGCGATCGGTGCGCGGACAACGGAGTCGCAAACGCACCGGCAGATGGCGTCGGGTTTGTCGATGCCGCTGGGTTTCAAGAACGGGACGTTTGGGCACATCGCGCCAGCGATCAATGCGATCAAGGCGGCGATGCAGCCGCAGACTTTCCTGGGGGTGAGCGAGGATGGCGTGGCCTCTGCGGTGACGACGAGCGGGAATCCGGACTGCCACATCATCCTGCGCGGCGGAGAAGACGGGCCGAACTACGGCGCGGACAATGTGATGGAAACGATCGACGGGCTGGAAGCGGCGAAGCTGAAGCCTGCGATCATGATCGATGCGAGCCATGGCAACTGTGCGAAGGATCACCGGCGGATGCCGGATGTGTTTCGTGAGATCGTGCGCCAGCGTGCGGCGGGGCAGAAGGCGATCATCGGCGCGATGCTGGAGAGCAATCTGGTGGGCGGGAACCAGAAGTTTCCGCAGCCGCTGGACAAGCTGGTGCGCGGGCAGTCGATCACGGATGCGTGCATTGACTGGGAGACGACGGAGGCGCTGCTGCGAGAGGCGCATGGTTTGTTGTAACACCGGGCCGCAAACTGTAGTCTGATCCCTGCCATGAGCGACCATAGAGTGACCCTCTCAAACGGCAGGAGGCTGGGCTATGCGGAATACGGTGATCCGAGCGGGGTGCCGATGTTTTATTTCCATGGCTGGCCGGGCTCGCGGCTGCAGGGAGAGATGCTGGATGAAGCGGGCAAGAAGTTTGGCCTGCGTGTGGTGTCGCCGGACCGTCCGGGGATCGGGCTTTCGGATTTTCAGCCGGGGCGCCGGCTGCTGGACTGGCCTGGGGATATGCGCGAGCTGGCGGCGCATCTCGGGTGGGAGAAATTTCATGTGCTGGGTGTGTCGGGAGGCGGGCCGTATGTGCTGGCCTGCGCCTATGCGATGCCGGAGCGGCTGCTGAGCGCGGGTGTGGTCTGCGGGGCGCCGCCGCTGCGGGAGGTGGGAACGAAGGATCTGCTGTGGGCCTACCGGCTGGCGCTGTGGGCGCAGGACCGGGTGCCGTGGTTTCTGGGGGCGGGGCTGGCGGTGGCGGCGCAGTTCATGCGGCTGCCAGCGGCATCGCCTTTGGTGGCGGCACAGGTGTGCAAGATGTGCGAGCGCGACCAGCAGGCCTTTGCGCGGCCGGACTTGTACCGCATTCTGACGACGAGCGGGCGTGTGGGGGTGACGTCTCCGGTGCATGCGGTGAGGCTGGATGGGAACATCTATTCGAGCGACTGGGGCATTGATCTGGGCAGTGTGAGCTTTCCCATCCGCTACTGGCATGGGGGCCGTGACAGCAACATCCCGGCTTCGATGGTGGAGCGGTTTGTGCAGAAGATTCCGAATGCCACGCTCACTCTGAAGGAGGAGGACGGGCACTATTCGCTGCCGTTTCTTGGCACGGAGGAGATCGTGGAGGAGCTGGTGCGGGGGGCTCGCTGAGGCGGTGAAATAGCCCCAGTCTCTTTTTGCGGCTACAGAAGGTACTCGCGGGCAGGATTGCCCGCACTACTTTGCGGCATGGACGACCTGGAAGCACGGATGCGCGCCGATTTTGAGGAGATCGGGCGGACGTTCATGCCGTTTGGGAAGTACGGGCCGCAGCATTTCCCGCCGAACGGGGTGCCGATCTATGACATTCCGGCGGAGTATCTGGGGTGGTTTGCGAACAAGGCGGGGTTTCCGAAAGGACGCCTGGGGGTGCTGCTGCAAATGGTGCACCAGATGAAGGCGGACGGGTCCGACGTGGTGTTTGATGTGTTTCGGAAGAAACGCGGGCGAACGGACCTCAAACCGACGAAGCAGAAGTCGTGGAAGTTTGAGGAGTGAGGTTTGGCCGTAGGATGGATGTAGCGACAGCCTGTCCGGTGGTTTGGAACCTAGAAAATCAGAAATCGAAGGCTCGACAATCGTCAATCCTCCGGCTTAGGCGCGTCCTGGGCGCACGTGATTGACGATTGATGAACAATCGATTTTTGATTGAAGAGGTTTTGGCCTATCCGCGGATGGGCGGGCCGTACCAGACGTAGCACATGAGGTAAACGATGATGCCGGTGACGGAGACGTAGAGCCAGACGGGGACGGTCCATTTGGCGACGCGCTTGTGTTTGTCGAAGCGGCTGCGCAGGGCCGGGACCACGGTCATGATGATCATGGGCAGGCTGAGTATGGCCAGGGGAATGTGGGTGAAGAGGATGGTGAAGTAGATGGGGCGTGTGAGGCCCGTGCCGGCGAACTTCACGTGGCCCGCGTGGTAGTGGTAGTAGAGGTAGCAGCCGAGGAAGGCGGTGGAGAACAGCAGGGCGATGATCATGCTGACGATGTGCGGCTTTTTATGGCCGAGCTTGATCATGGTGAGGCCGAGGAGGATGTGCACCAGGGCGCAGCCGTTGAAAATGGTGTAGAGCTTGGGGAGTTCGGTGACGTCCATGATTCAGTTTGAGGAGGCTGGCTTGTAGGGGGCCTTTTTCTGGTCAGCGAGGAGGTAGCGAAGGTCTTCGCGGATTTTGCCATCCCAGAATTTGGCGGCTTCGGGATCTCCGTTCAGGATGTCCTCAAGGCGGCGGAGATGGCCGCGGTGGTCAACGACAGCGACGCGAAGGTCGTGGATGTATTTGTCGTCCGGGGAGAGGCGCTCGGCCTCAGGCATGTCCTGCACGGGGCGGAACTGCACCTGGCTGGTCATGAACTTGCGCACGGCGTCTTTTTCACCATTCACGAACCACCAATTGGCGTCGTCCTTGATGTCGAGACCGCGGGCAAATTTCTGCATCATCTCGGGGGTGTCATCGGCGTCGAGGGTGAAGCTGATGAAGTGGACGCCGGGTTCGCTGGCGAATTCTGACTGGAGCTTTTTGAGCTTGGCGATGACGGCGGCACAGCCACGCGGGCAGCGGGTGAAGACCCAAGAGATGACGAGGACTTTGCCCTTGAGATCTTCGAGGTGGACGGTTTTGCCGCTGCGCTCGGTGAGCTCGAGGTCTTTTTCGAGGCGACCCAGGATGGGAGGGCGGTTGACGTCGTTGTCGATGCGGGAGCGGTAGATGAGGTAGTTGTAAAAGACGACGAGGCCTAGAACGGCGATGATGACAGGCACCCAGATGGTCCAGGGGCTGAGCTTGGCTTTGGGGGGGGATTCGTTCATGGAGGTGCGGTTTACGCGTGTTTCCAGGCAAGGATGGATACGATCAGAATGCCCGGGAGATACATGAGGGTGCAGAAGAAAAGCTTGCGTGCTGAGGCGCGTTCGGGCTGGCGGTTGAAACGGAAGGCGAGCATGCAGAGCCAGCCGCTGAGGAGGAGCGCAGGGGGAAGGAACCACCATGCCGAGGCGGCACCGGCGTAAACGGGATAGAACATCAGGAGCACGGTACTGACGGCGTAGGCGAGGGCGTGCTTGGAGGTGCGGGCACCGTGTTCGTCGTCATTGGCGAGCATGACGAAGCCGCCCTTGCGGTATTCGTCGCGGTACATCCAGTTGATGGCGAGGAAGTGAGGGAGCTGCCAGAGGAACAGGAGGAGGAAGAGGTAGATGGCCCCCGGCTCTGCCATGAGCTCCCAGCGGAAATGCGGCACGGAGCCCGCAGGCAGGGGCCCGGCGGCACCGGCCCAGCCGATGAGGGGAGGCAGTGCGCCGGAGACGGCGCCGACGAGCGTGTTGGTGGCGCTCTGACGCTTCAGCGGGGTGTAGATGAAGAGGTATACCGCGAGGGTGAGGGCGGTGAGCGCGGCGGCCTCCATATTCACCTGGATGGTGAGATGGATGAGGGCCCAGGCGCTGAGGAGCCAGCCGATGCCGAAGGCTGCCGAAGGGCTGACGCGGCCGGAGGGCAGGGGACGGTCTGAGGTGCGCTGCATGCGCGAGTCGGGCTCGATCTCCATGAGCTGATTGAACACGGCGGCACCAAAGGCAGCGAGGGTGCTGCCGATGATGGTGTGAAAAAGCAGCCAGAAGTCGAAGCCCTTGGGGGCACGCAGCCAGAACCCGACAAACGTCGTGACGATGACGAGGGCGCTGAGGCGGAACTTCGTCAGAGTCAGCAGATCGCGGGTGGTCATGGGCGGTTAGCGGAAAAACTTTTTCGCCTTTTCGAAGAAGCTTTCCTCCATGGGGGAGGTTTGCTCGCCGAGGGATTTGGCAAATTCATCGAGCTTCGCGCGCTGTTCCGCATTGAGCTTGGTGGGGACGGCGATCTGCACGTGGACGTAGAGGTCGCCGTAGCGGTCTTCGCCGAGGATTTTCATGCCCTTGCCACGGAGACGGAAGGTGGTGCCGTTCTGGGTGCCGGCGGGCACTTTGACGGAGGCCTTGGACTCCATGGTGGGGACGGTGATCTCACCGCCGAGGGCGGCGATGCCGAAGGACAGGGGCATGTCGCAGTGGAGGTCGTTGCCTTCGCGCTCGAAGATTTCGTGGGGCTTGACCTGGACGACGATGTAGAGATCTCCGGCGGGGCCGTTTTTGACGCCGAGATCACCGTTGCCGGTGGAGCGGAGGCGGGAGCCGTCCTCGATGCCGGCGGGGACCTTGACGCGGACTTTGGTGCGTTCTTTGGAACGGCCGGTGCCGTGGCAGCTGCGGCAGGGGTCGCTGATCATTTCGCCGCTGCCGCTGCAGTCGGGGCAGGTCTGCTGGATCTGGAAGAAGCCGCGGGAGCTGATGACCTGGCCGACGCCGCCGCAGGTGCGGCAGGTTTTCTTGCCGCCGCCGCTGGCGGAGCCTGAGCCGGAGCAGGTTTTGCAGGAGGCGCTGCGCTCGTACTCGATTTCACGCTCCACGCCGTGCGCGGCGTCTTCGAGGGAAATTTCCATGCCGTAGCGCAGGTCGCTGCCGCGCTGGGGGCCGTCACGGCGGCGACCACCGCCGCCACCGCCACCACCGAAGAACTGCTCGAAAATGCCGCCGCCACCGCCGCTGAAGACTTCGCGGAAGATGTCGAACGGATCGTGGAAGCCACCACCGCCTGCGGAGGGGCCGCCCATGCCACCGGCGAAGGCGGCATGGCCGTAGCGATCATAGGCGGCGCGCTTTTGCTCGTCGCTGAGGACGTCGTAGGCTTCGCCGACTTCCTTGAATTTGGCTTCGGCGGATTTGTCGTCCGGGTTTTTGTCGGGGTGATATTTCACCGCGAGCTTGCGGTAGGCTTTTTTCAAATCCTCGGCAGAGACGTCACGTGAGACGCCGAGGACTTCATAATAATCGCGTTTGTCAGCCATGGGAGGGTAGAGAGAGGGTTACGCCTCTGGGGTGGCTGCGGGACCACTGGAAACGATGACGCTGGCGGCGCGGAGGAGGCGGTCCTTGAGCTTGTAACCACGCCGGGTGACACGGATGATGGTGCCTTCCGGTGCGGAGGTGCTGGGCTCCTGGGCGACGGCTTCGTGGAGGTTGGGGTCAAAAGCTTTGCTGAGCGCCTCGATTTCCTGGACGCCGCTTTCACGGAGGAAGTCCTGGAGCTGGCGGCTGACCATGCTCATGCCCATGAAGATCATGGATTTTTCGGATTCGGCGCGGGCGGCTTCGAGGCCCATGTCGAAATTGTCGAGAATGGGGAAGAGAGCGCGGAGGAGGTCGGCATTGGCGTAGGCGCGTGTTTCCTGGGCCTCGCGGGCGGAGCGTTTGCGGAAGTTGTCGAGTTCGGCCTGGCTGCGGTAGGCCATGTCTTTCCAGCGTTCGACTTCCTGGGTGAGCGCTGTGATGGGGTCCAGCGGAGCAGCCTCCTCGACGGGCGCGGCGGCTTCAGGGCTGGGGATTTCTTCAGCAGAGGGTTGCTGGGTCGTGTCTGGACTCGGCTCGGTCATAGGATTTCGCGGTTTTTTGGGGGGCCGCGACTATGCCGTCTTCTGAATAGCAATCAAGGTGATGTCGTCATGGGAGCGCCGACCTTTCAAAAAGTGCTCCAAATCCATGATAATGCCGCCGATGACGGCCTTGGGCCCGTTGGGGGCATGTTTGGCGAGCTCCTGCTGGACGCGATCTTCGCCAAATTCGACGCCTTTGGCGTCCATGGCCTCATTGACACCGTCGGTGTAGAGGAGGAGGCAGTCTCCGGGCAGCATTTCGAAGCTTTCGTCCTTGGTGACGCGCTCGAAGACAGCGCCTTTGTCAATGCCGACGCCGAGTCCCGGGGGGTGGATGGACTCGACCTTGCCGGAAGCCTGGCGCCAGAGCAGGGCGGCATTGTGGCCGGCGCGCGAGAGGGTGAGTCTGGAGCCGTCCTGCGTCATGGCAACGTAGGACATGGTGATGAACATGTCTTCGCGTATGTCCGGGGCGATCTGGCGGTTGACTGCGGCGAGGACGGCGCTGGGGGATTCGTACATCTGGGACTGTGCGCGCATGAGGGTGCGGCACATGACGGTGATCATGGCAGCGCCGAGGCCTTTGCCTGAAACGTCGGCGATGACGGCGCCAAAGCGGCCGTCGGGCAGGCTCAGGAAGTCGAAGTAGTCGCCACTGAGAGTGCGTGCGGGGATGTTTTTGCCGGCGATGATGAAGCCGGGGACCTGAGGGTCGCGGTCCGGGAGGAGGACTTTCTGGATCTGGCTGGCGGTTTGGAGCTCCTGCTGGTCCATGCGGTTTTTTGACGCCTCCTGGTGAGACATGGCATTGGCGAGGGCGAAGGCGGACTGCTCGATGAGGGAATTGAAGACTTCGAAGTCGTTGGCGTTGTAGCTGCGGCCGTCCTTGGGGGAGGTGACGGCCAGCACGCCGAGCCTGCGAACGCCAAAGCTGAGGGGGCCGATCATGGCGGTGACATGCTGCTGAGAGGGGACGAGGTGCTCGCCCAGGCGGGAGTCGGTGCCGAGGTCTGGCAGGAGCTCGGTCTTCTGCTGCATGAAAACGCTGCCGAGGAGGCCTGACTGGACTTTTTCAGCATGCATGCGGAGCGTGCTGAGGAGGGTGGCGGAGTTTTCCTTCATCTGCTGCCGCACACGCTCGGGGAGGCTGATGAGGGGGGCGCAGAAGTCGGAATAGTGGCGTGGGACGAGCTGCTGAGAGGCTTCGTCGTAGAGGTAGAGGGCGCCGCCGGTGCTCTGGGTGACGCGGATGGCCCCCTCAACGATCAGGCGGTACATGGAGGCCTGCTGGTCGTCGCGCCAGATGGCCTCGCCGAGGTCGTGCAGGTAATGGAACATGCGCCGTTCTTCGGCGACGATGGCCTCCTCTTCGGCGCGGAGGGCTGCGATGGCGTGCTTTTGCTGACGTGCAATCTTAGCCAGCATTACCAGTCCCGCCGTCATCAGCAGTACGATCAGGACAAGGAGAGCGATGATCATGGGTGTAAAAGGCGGCCCGGCTCATCCGGGTGGCGCCTAGGCGGGAACAGCAGATGTGCCAGCCTCCAGCTCTTTTTCCAAAAATTCGATCACATCGTGAAAACGGCTTTCGTTGGCGTCACTGACATCGGCCAGGGCCTGATGTGCAGAGAGCACGTGCTGAGTCTGTACTTCCTTGCACTCGGCGGTGGTTTCGCCGCAGTTTTGGAGGGCGTCGCAGACTTTTTTGCGTTCGGCTTCCCAGAGCTTGCCGTCGCGGTCGAGTTCCAGAATGTGGTCGAGGCCGAGGCTGGTGAGGAGCTGGAGGTTGCGCTGGTTGGCATTGACGACGCTGAGGGAGCCGCCGCCGCCAGACTCGCGGAGGCTGAGGGCCGCGCCGGTGAGCATGCCGAGAAAGGTGGAGTCCATCATGGGACAGCGCTCGAGATCGACGACGAGATTGCGCATGCCCTGATCGACGACGCGCTGGAGGGCCCGTTTGGCCTGAAGACTGTTTTGAAAGGTCCCTCTGCCGTCCACCCTCATCCAAAAAACGCGACCGATGGTGCCAACAAGAATATGAGTGGGAGGAGTCATGCGTTGCGGAGTTAGTTCCAGAGCGCGGATTGCTGGCTGACCAGTTCTTCCTTGCCTCGCAAAATACTGACGCGCCATGCGATCACCCGGCCACTTTTTTGATATTCTGAGCCGACGACCTGGAATTTGGCGACGTTGCTGCGGTGGATGTCATCGATGACCAGCTCCTGAACGCGCTTGCTGAGGCCTGATTTTGCCTGCTGGTATTCGAATTTGACGGTCACGGGGCCGGTGCGGTCATCGGCTTTCCAAAAGAAGGCGTAGTAGTGGCCGAAGCGGTCAACGATGTCCTTTTTGGTGACGGCGCCGTAAATGTAGTGCTGGCGCTCAAACAGAATGGTCTGGTTGGTGGTCTGAGGGGTGAAGAAGGGCATCAGGTGATAATATTTCACCTTGGCGATGGTTCCCCCAGGGCCTTTGACCGGACTTGAACAGGCAGAAAGCGCAAAGGCCAGGATGGCTAGGCATCCGAGGCGGAGGCAGGAGGTGCGTTTCTCTGTCGTCATGAAGTAGGAATATTGAATCGGGACGCTTGATGTCAACGTTCCCTTCGATTCTTCGAATCGACAAAGGATAATTTACAAAAGTGAGACGGGGTCAACATCCCAAGTGACAATAACGTCAGCCGGGAGGGAGGTGGACTGGAGGACCTGCTGGATGTGGCGGCAGAGGGGGCGTATTTTGGCGGCCCGGAGCAGGAGCTGATAACGGAACTGGCCGTGGGCCTTGGCCATGGCGCAAGGTGCGGGCTCGCCGATGAGCACGTCTTCGGGGAGGCCCTCCAGGAGGCGGCGATGGAGGGTCTGGAGGGCGAACTCCGCCATGGTCTGGTGTTTTCCCCGGCTGGCGAGAATGACGACGTGTGTGTAGGGGGGGTAATGAAAAGCGCGGCGCTGCTCGAGCTCCTGCTGGGCGAAGCCCTCGAAGTCGTTGTGGCGTGAAAACTGTACGGCGGGGCTGTGGGGGGCGTAGGTCTGCACGACGACCTCCCCTTTGACCTCGCCGCGGCCGGCGCGGCCGGCGACCTGAACCAGAAGCTGGAGGGTGCGTTCCGCGGCGCGGAAGTCGGGGAGATTGAGGGCGAGGTCGGCATTCAACACGCCGACGAGGGTGACGTTGGGGAAATCAAGGCCCTTGGCGATCATCTGGGTGCCGATGATGAGGTCGAGCTTCTGGGCTCGGAAGTCGCGGAGCAAGTCGCGGAGCTGGTTTTTGCGCTGAATGGTGTCGGTGTCCACACGGGCGATGCGCGCGTGAGGGAAGACCTCGCGGACGACGGTTTCGACGCGCTCAGTGCCGAAGCCTGCGAGCTTGAGCCCGGGCTCATGGCAGAAGGGGCATTTGGAGGGGGGGAGGCGCCGGGAACCGCAGACGTGACAGACGAGGCGGTTTTCGTGCTTGTGGAGCGTCATGGGGATGCTGCAGTCCTGGCACTGGATGGTCTCTCCGCATGCGAGGCAGGCCATGGAGGTGTTGAAACCGCGGCGGTTCAAAAAGAGGATGGTCTGCTCTTTTTTCTCGAGGCGTGAGGTGATGGCGGCGCGGAGCTTTTCGGAGAGGATGCCGGCATTGGCCACGGAGGTGCCGGTGCCTTTGCGCCGCTCCATGCGCATGTCGACGATGCGGATGAGGGGGAGGGTGCGGCCGTCGGTACGCTGCATGAGCCGGAGGAGCTCGTACTTGCCGTTTGCGGCATTTTCGAAGGATTCGAGGCTGGGTGTGGCGCTGCCGAGAAGGACGACGCATTTTTCGATGCCGCCGCGCACGACGGCGACGTCCCGTGCATGGTAGCGGGGTGTTTCGTCCTGCTTGAAGGAGGGCTCGTGCTCCTCGTCGACGATGATGATGCCGAGACGCTCCAGCGGCGCGAAGATGGCGCTGCGGGCACCGATCACGATGTCTGCGCGGTCTTCGTGGATCTTGAACCATTCGTCGTGGCGTTCGCCATCGCTCAGGTGGCTGTGGAGGACTGCGATGCGATCGCTGCGGTCTGAGAAGCGCGCCTTGAAGCGCTCGATGGTCTGAGGTGTGAGGGCGATCTCCGGAACGAGGACGAGGGCGGTGCCGCCGCGCTCGAGCACACGGGCGATGGCCTGGAGGTAGACCTCGGTCTTGCCGCTGCCGGTGATGCCGTGGAGGAGGATGGGGCGGGTCTGGCCGGAGGTGTCGAGCGCCGCGGAGACGCGTGCGTAGGCGGCCTGCTGCTCCGGGGTGAATGTGAGGGCCTGGGTGGGAAGGAAGGCTTCGTCCTGGAAAGGGTCGCGCTCCACGCGCACCTCGCTGCGGGTGATCCAGCCTGCCTTGAGGAGAGGCTTGAGGATGGAGGCGGCGCGTGGCAGGTCACGGCGGATCTGGCTGAGGGTGGCTTCGCCGCGGCAGCTGCGGAGGATGTCGAGCACGCGAGCCTGCATGGGGGCTTTGTGGCGGAGCTTTTCAAACTCTTCAGGAGGCGGTTCGCGCAGGAGCCTGAGATGGCTGTCCATGACGAAGCTGCCCGGTTTGTCCCGAACGGCCTGAGGAAGCATGGTGCGCAGCACGGTGTGGACGGAGACGAGATAGTACTCGGCGATCCAGCGCGCCAGCTTGAGCAGGCCGGGGGTGAACATGGGGCGCTTGGCGACGAAGGAGGCGATCTCCTTGAGGCGGCCGCGGTGGGGGGAGTCGTCGAGCAGCTCGAGGACCACGGCATTCATGCGGCGGTTTTGCAGAGGCACCATCACGCGCGAGCCCACGACGATCTCGTCTTTGAGGTGGGCGGGGATGGCGTAGTCGAGCTCCATGGCGGCGGCCCCTTCGAGCTGAACGCGTGCGATCCGTACGTGTGAGGGAGGGGCAGGCGCTGCAGCGGCGGGGGTGCCAAACAGATCGCTCTGATCGGGCCGGGGTGCAGTGCTTGGGCTGGTGGGAGGCATCTGGCGCAACCTAGCCTTCGTGAATCGCAGGCCAAAACGATTCTTCTTTTGAGAAACAAAACACCCCGTGCGATAGTTCCACAGAGCAGCATGGAGCGAACGGCATGTGGAACTTTCTGACAGAGCACTGGCGCGACGGCGTGGAGATACTGATCCTCGCTGCGCTGGCGTATCACGGATATCTTTTTTTCCGTGCGACGCGCGGTGCACGCATTCTGACGGGCCTGCTGGTGCTGCTGCTGAGTCTGGCGCTGCTTTCGCTGCTGCTGGAGCTGTCTGTCATCAGCAGCCTGCTGCAGCGCTTTTCGGTCTTTCTGGCGATAGCACTGGTGATCATCTTCCAGCCGGAGCTGCGGCGTGTGCTGGCAGAGCTGGGAAGCAGCCGTATTTTTTCCTTCAACCGTCCTGACCCGGAGGTGCTGGATGTGCTGATGGAGGCGATGCAGCAGCTGTCCTCAAGGCGCTGCGGGGCGCTGTTTGCGCTGAAGCGCGGCATCGACCTGAAGCCGTACGCCGAGTCTGGCGTGGAGCTGGATGCGGTCATATCGAATGAGCTGGTGACCACCATTTTCCACCCGAAGACATCACTGCATGATGGCGGAGCGATCATTGACCAGGGGCGGATTTCGTCCGCAGGCTGTGTTTTTCCGGTGAGCCAGCGAGAGATCCAGGACCGCGCGATTGGTCTGAGGCATCGTGCCGGGATGGGCATTTCGGAGGAGACGGATGCGATAGCGCTGGTCGTTTCCGAGGAGACGGGAGCTCTTTCACTGTGCTTTCAGGGCCGGCTGGAGCATGATCTGGAGCCGGCGAAGCTGCGCCAGCGGATCAATGAAATCCTCACGGAGGGGGCAGGCGCTGGGTTGGAATCTGCAACGGAGGGCAGTCATGAACTGGGGGCATCAGCTTAAAGAACTTATCATACGCAACTGGCGGGAGAAGATCGTCTCCCTGGTGCTGGCGTTTTTGTTCTGGTTCATGATCAAGGCGCAGGACGCCCGAAACATGCCGACGTACCCCATGCCGGCGCCGAGGCTGCCGGTGCCGACGTCTCCGGCGCCGCCGCAGCTCACGCCAGTGATACCGCCGCCTGTGCAACTGCCTTCGGAGCTGGAGCCGATGCTTTCGCCGCCCAATGCAGGGACTGCGCCGCCGCGCGGAGCCGGGACAGTGCTGAGCGGCGCCGCCGGGCTTTGACACTCAGGAAGTCCTGCGCTAGAAGCGCGGTCCTATGTCTGAAAAGCGTCAGTTCTTCGGCACCGACGGCGTTCGTGCCGTGGCCAATCGTCATCCAATGACCCCAGAGTTCGTCATGCGCCTTGCGCAGGCGGCCGCCGTCGTGCTCGGCGGGAAACCGGAGGGCGGGGAGCGCCCCAAAGCCGTGCTGGGCCGTGACACGCGCGCCTCAGGGGAGATGCTGGAGTCGGCGATCGCCGCCGGGCTGAACTCGGCCGGTGTGGACGTAATTCTGGCCGGCCAGCTGCCGACTCCTGCGGTGGCGATGCTGAGCGCGCAGCTCGGGGCCAATTTTGGCATCGTTGTTTCCGCTTCTCACAATCCTTTCACGGACAACGGGGTCAAATTTGTCCACGGCGACGGGCACAAGCTCAACGACAAGACGGAGTCTGCCATCGAGCGTCTGGTGCTGGGCACGGAAGACACGCCGCGCCCTGAGGGGCGTGGGATCGGCCGCATCACGAAGCTGGCGGACGGTGTGGACCGCTATGTGGCGCATGCGGTTTCCTCGATGGGCGGCGTGCGCCTGGACGGGATGCGCGTGGCGCTGGACAACGCGCATGGCGCGTCCTCCTTTACGAGCGCGCTGGCGCTGGAGCAGCTGGGCGCGGATGTGCAGGTCTTCCACTCCGAGCCGGACGGCTTCAACATCAATGAAGAGTGCGGCTGCACGCATTCTGAAGAGATCGAGCGCATCGTGCGCCAGTGCCAGGCGGAGGCGGGGATCGCGCATGATGGCGATGCCGACCGCGGGGCGCTGTGCGACGAGCTGGCCATCGCGCTGGACGGCGATGAGCTGATGGCCATCGCTGCCGAGTCCATGCTGCGCAAAGGAACGCTGAAGCAGAACACGCTGGCGGTGACGGTGATGAGCAACTACGGGCTGGATGATCTCGTGTCCCGGCTGGGCGGCCGCGTGATCCGCACAGGCGTGGGCGACCGCTACGTGCTGGAAGAAATGCGTGCACGGGGCCTGAACTTTGGCGGCGAGCAGAGCGGCCATATCATTTTTGGCGACTGGGCCACCACCGGGGACGGCCTGATCTCGGGCCTGCAGGTGCTGCGAATCATGAAGGAAACCGGCGAGCCGCTGAGCGAGCTGCGCAAGTGCCTGAAAAAATTCCCGCAGTGCGCGCGCAACCTGCGTGTGCGTGCGAAGCCGCCGGTGGACCAGCTGGCGGAGGCGCAGAAGATCATCAAGGAGACCGAGAAGAAGCTGGGCGACTATGGCCGCGTGCTGCTGCGGTACTCTGGCACGGAATCGCTGATCCGCCTGCTGGTGGAAGGGCGTGATGTGGAATATCTCGAAGCTCAGGCGGACAAGATCGCTTCGGCGGTGCTGGCGCAGATCGGATAACACCGTACTGCGATGAAAAGCCACTTCGCTCCGGCCCTTGCCCTTGGCGCCTGCATCATCATCGGGTGCGGTGTCATTGCCATGGGTTTTGGCAGGGACGCAGGCCAGATCGTCGCATTCATCGCCATCGCCTTTGGTGGCTGGCTGCTCAAAACGGCCATGGAAATCTCAAAGAAGGACTGAGCGTGAGCCATTATTTCATCACCGGTACGGACACCGACGCAGGCAAGACCTATGTCACCTGCCTGCTGCTGGAGGCGCTGAAGCGTGAGGGGAGGCGGGTGACGGGCTTCAAGCCGTTTGTCTGCGGCCAGCGCGATGATGCGATCCATCTGGCGAATGCGGGCAGCGGCGGGCTGACGGTGGACGAAGTGAATCCGGTGTGGTTCAAGGTGCCTGCGGCCCCGTATGCGGCGGCACTGATGGAGAACCGGAGGTTTGAGCTGAACGAGGTCATCGAGCGGTTTCAGGAGATCGCGCAGCGGCATGAGCATGTGCTGGTGGAGGGGGCGGGAGGCTGGGAGGTGCCGCTGAATGAGTTTTCGACGATGGCGGATTTTGCGCAGCGGCTGGCGCTGCCGGTGATCGTGGTGGTGAACAACAAGCTGGGCTGCCTGAACCACACGATCCTCACCGTGCGCAACATCCAGGCCCGTGGCATGACCTGCGCCGGGGTGATTCTCAATTATGTGCAGGAGGAACGCGACGCGGCGAGCATCAGCAACCGGATGGTGCTGGAACATTTTCTCGATGTGCCGGTGCTGGCGGAAGTGATGCACGGCGAGACGGAAATCGAGTGGCCGCTGTGAATGCGGTTTTTCAGACTGCCGGTTTGACCGGCTCTCTGAAAATCGTGCGCCTGGCCACGGCAACGACCAGCAGGCCCACGAGCATGCCGAGGGCCATGGAGGGCGGGATGTCGCTGGGCCAGTGGGCACCGCAGTAGATGCGTGACCAGGCCACGGCTGCCGCCAGGAGGTACATGAGGATGCCTGCGCCGCGATAGAAGGAGGCAATGACGGTGGCGGCAGCGAAGAGATTGACGGTGTGGCTGGAAGGGAAGGACTTGCCACGGGTGGCACCGTTGGGCTCGCTGGGTTTGACCACGGGAGGCTGGAAGAGGCGCATGAAGGCGGGGGAGCCGTGGCCGAGATCGCGAATGATGACATCGGGCCGGGCATCGCGCGGGCGCACGCGGCCGACGGTTTTTTTGAGAGTGTTGGAGATCACGCCGTCGCCGAGGCCGATGGCGATGCCGAGACAGAGCAGCATGATGCGGGCCCGCTTGCCGCCGCGCCAGGCGGTGATCAGAGCTGCTGCGATGATGAGGGGCAGCCAGGCCTCGATGGCGGAAAGGGCAGGCATGAGCCAGTCGAGCACCGGATGAGACCACACAGAATTGATCTGGTGGAGAAGGCTGAGATCCCAGGGGAACGGCATGTGAGAACAGAGGTGATCAGAATGAAGCGTGGCGGAACAGTGGCTGCCCCGTCATTTGCCGCCGGCATGAACCGGCTGCCAGTTTTTCAAATTTCTGCCCAAGAACACGCTGAACTCGAGCGCCTGGCTGCCCAGGGGAACGCGGATGGTGCCAAGGAACTCTATTTTTTCGAAGGCAGCGGTGAAGACTTCATTTTGGGCCAGGCTGGCGTAGGAGCCGGGTTCGAGAATGAGGGCGTCCGAGCCGATGCGCTCCTCAGGCCCTGGCCAGATCTCATACTGAGAGAGGACCGTGCCGCTGGGCTCCCAGCGATAGACGCGCGGATGAGAGGGCATGTAAAAAGCCATTTCCGCAGCGGAGTAGCGATGGCCGAGGGCCATGACAAAGGTGTTTTCCCTGCGAGGCACCCGATCCAGAAATTTTTGGGCCTCGATGCCGGCCTCTTTCCAGCCGCGCATGTCGGCGAGCTTGCCAATGGCCTTCAGATCCGTGGTGAGGATGACGACCAGTCCCACATGAGCCAGGAGGACGAGGGCACCGCCGATGCGCAGCGACCAGCGCTCCCAGCCTGGGTGCAGCCTGAAGGGTGAGACGCCGCGCAGCCAAGCGGCCCCGAGAATGAAGGCGGGGACAAAAAAGGCTGCGGGCCAGTTGGGATTGATGCGCTGACGCAGGGAGAGCAGGGCGAAACAGGCCAGCGCCGGAGCGGAGGCGAGCAGGAGGAAAAGGACGGGACGTGAGATCTGCCGGCGGAGTTTGACCGCTGCGATCATGGCCGCGACCAGGGCGGCAAAGGTGACGGGGGTGTAGATCAGAGCCTGGAGGCCGATGTTTTCACCCGTGCGGCCGAGCCAGCGGCTGAAGCCGAGGCTGGAGGTGTCGAAGTGGTGCTTGGTATGCTCCAGCGTGATCCATGCATGCTGCTGATTCCAGCGAAGCACCGGAATGATGAAGGCCATGCCGAGGAGGATGGAGATCCACATGCGGGGATTGCGCAGGAGGGGGCGATCCTCGCGTGAGAAGGCGGCGAAGACGAGCATGAGCGCGGGGAAGGCGAGCATCATCTGCTTGCTGAGCGTGCCGAAGCCGATGACGAGAGTGAGGGCGAGCCAGCGCAGGTTGCACGCGGGTTTCTGCGCGGCATGCCAGAAGATCAGGAGGCCGAGCGTCCAGCAGAGGAGAAGCGGGGCATCGATGGTGAGCAGGAGATTGAGAGCAGCGTTGGCGAGAGTGAGGAGCACCAGAACGGCGGCAAGGAAAGCGGTGCGGGCGTCAAACAGCACGAGCGCCAGACGGTGGATGATGACCAGCGTGGCGGTGCCGAGCAGCAGGGCGGCGAAGCGGATGCCCCACTCCGCATTGCCTGTGAGCCAGCCGATGGAGCCCATCATCCAGCCGATCATGGGAGGCTTGCTGTAGTAGCACCAGTCCGGCCTGCGGCCCCAGTCCCAGTAGTAGGCCTCATCGCCGATGAGATCGGCACCATTCACAAAGAGCAGCATGAGGCCGACGCGCACGATGAAAACGGCGGCCAGAAGCCACCAGAAGCGTTTAATCCAGATCGAGGAGTCAGAAGCGGGAATCACAGACATGCACGCGCATGATAGCCGCGACTGCCGGGTGGGAAATGGGAAAGCAATCTGCCGGTCTTGTTTCTTGGCGGCTTGCACCCTGCTGCGACGCAGGCACCGTGCGGCAAAGGAATGATGAACGACAAGGCGCAAAAAGAAATCGACTGGCTCTACAGCACGCAGTTTTACGGCATCAAGCTGGGGCTGGACAATGTGCAGCGGCTGCTCAGCGAGCTGAAACTGCCAGCGGCGGGGCAGAAGTTCATCCATGTGGCGGGGACGAATGGGAAGGGGTCCACGTGTGCCTTCATGCATTCGATTCTAAAAGCTGCCGGGATCAACGCGGGGCTCTTTACCTCGCCGCATCTGATCCATTTTGGCGAGCGGATCCGGGATGCGGAACGCATGATCACGGCGGAGGAGATTGCTGCCGGAGTGAACCGGCTGCGAGAGCGTGTGGCAGGCTGGGACCCGCACCCCACGTTTTTTGAGCTGACGCTGGCGCTGGCTCTGGAATGGTTTGCGCAGCAGGGCTGCCCGTGGGTGGTGCTGGAGACGGGGCTGGGCGGGCGGCTGGATGCGACGAATGCCATCATGCCCGAGGTGAGTGTGATCACGCCCATCGGCTGGGACCATATGGACATGCTGGGGGACACACTGGCGAAGATCGCAGCGGAAAAGGCGGGGATCATCAAGCCGGGAGTGCCGGTGGTGACGATAGACCAGGAGCCAGAAGCGATGGAAGAAATCGCGTTCGCTGCAGCGGAACGTGGGGCACCGCTCACGATCATCTACTCGCCATGGCATGGGGAAACCGGTCTCGCAGGCCCGCATCAGCGTTGGAATGCAGCCTTAGCTGCTGCTGCTTTGCACGCAGCGGGGTTTGAGCTTGAGGAAGAGGTGATCGCGCGAGGTTTGCGCGAGGTGCAGTGGCCTGCACGGTTTCAGAAGGCCGGCGGCTGCATCATCGATGGTGCGCACAATCTGGATTCAGCCCGTGTGCTGGCGCAGACGTGGCGGGAGCAGTTTCCGGACGAGCGGGCGGAGATGATCTTTGGTGCAGTGGCTGGCAAGGACACGGCTGCGGTGATGCGGGAGCTGGCGCCGATTGCTGGGAGCTGGCGTTTCACAGGCTTTGAGTCGCCGCGAGCGCTGACTCCGGAGGCACTGCGGGAGATTTGGAACGGGCTGGGGATTGAGGCCCGGCCTGTAACCCTGCATGCACGGGTTGCGGATGCCTTGAAGGCGATGAAGCCGGAGGCGCGCACGCTGATTGCGGGCTCGCTTTATCTGGCGGGCGAGGCGCTGGCGCTGCTGGAAGACAGGGCGGCGGCGTTTGAGAAGAGTGCGCAGTGAGGTGCGGTGGCGCCTCATGGATTGCGGTGCCGCTGATCGACGGGCAAGAGTGCCCATCGTACTATTCTTCGGAGGCGGTGACTTTGATCTTGTAGCCGTTCTCGTTTTTCTCGAGCTTCATGAGGCCGCGCCCGGCCACGGCCTCCAGCAGGGAACTGAAGGTGCTGAAGCCGTAGAAACGCTCGTCAAACTGGGGCTGGAGGCGGCGGATGGCCTGCTTGACGGGGCCTGCCCACACGGTGTCGCTGCCGCTGCGGCTTAGCATGGCCTCGACAGTTTCCACCACGATCTGGATGGCTTTTTCAGGGTCACCACCCGGCTTCTTTTCCTGGGAGACAGCTTTGCCGGGTGTGGGTGCGGGCTTGGCACGGGCCAGGCGTTTGCGGGTTTTTTCCTCCTCGCGCACGAGGTCGTCGTAGAAGATGAACTCGTCGCAGTTGTCGATGAAGAGGCCGCTGGTGGACTGCTTCACGCCGACGCCGATGACGGTCTTGTTGTTTTCGCGCAGCTTGCTGACGAGAGGGGAGAAATCTGAGTCGCCGCTGACGATGGCGAAGGTGTCCACGTGGGGCTTGGTGTAGCAGAGGTCGAGGGCGTCCACGACCATGCGGATGTCTGCGGAGTTTTTGCCGGACTGGCGGACGTGGGGGATTTCGATGAGCTCGAAGGAGGCCTCGTGCATGGCGGCCTTGAAGCTCTTGTAGCGGTCCCAGTCGCAGTAGGCCTTCTTGACGACGGTGCTGCCTTTGAGCAGGAGGCGGTCGAGGACCTTGCTCATGTCAAACTTGTCATACTGCGCATCCTTCACGCCGATGGCGAGGTTTTCAAAGTCGCAGAAAACGGCGATGGTGTGGGTGCGGTCGGGGTGGGCTGCCATGATGAGGGAAGGTCCGTCCATGCAGGCGGATGGTCAACCGGTGTCTCGTCAACGGCCGCAGTATGTTGCGCAAAGGATTGACACTGGCTGTGCTTTTCCGCTTCGATGCGCGGATGGATTTGAAATGGCAGATTTTTCTTTGTACAGCGGCAGGCATGGCGCTGCTGACCACGGTGGTGATGCATCTGGCGCTGATACCCTGGCGGCGGAGTGCGGGCTGCCACTGGACGGAGCGTGCACGGCTGCTCTGGCCTGCGCGGCGGGTGTCTGTGGCGCTCGTGTTTGCCTGCAGTCTGTCGGGCGGCTTTTTGGGAGGGGTGGACCGCGCCAGCTGGCTGGTGAACTCCTGCTCCGTGGCGGGACTTGTGTGCGGCTTTCTGGCAGGCACGTTCTTTTTCACGCGCGCGATCGAGCCGCGCTACCGCTTCCTCACCTGGCTGGGTGAGACATTCTGGATGGCGCTGGTGCAGTTTGGCATCTACGGCATCCTGCTCGGGCTGATGTGGTCGATGCCGAACGCTGTCGGACCTGCTGAGTGGCTGCGCTTTGCCGTGGGGCTGGTGGGGGTGCTGGTCATCGCCACCGGCGTGTGGCTGCCGCTGCTGAAGCTCTTTCCGCACAAGCGGAAGCCGGAGGAGGAAAGGCTGGAGGCTCTTGTGCGGGAGGTCTCTGTGCAGACGGGGCTGACACCCCGGTGGATTTTTTTCAGCAAGTCGCCCAAGGCCTTTGCCGGTGCGCTGGTGCATCTGCGCAGTCTGGTGCTGACCTCCCGCCTGATGGAGATCCTGAACGATGAGGAGCTGCGTGCCGTGCTGCACCATGAGGTGGCGCATCTGCGAGAGGGGTTTGGGGTGAAGCTCTCGCGCCTGCTGCCCATCGTGGGCATTTCCGCCCTGGCTTTCATGAATCCTGTGGAGCATGTCTATGGCCTGAATGGCATTGTGCTGCTGTTTCTCTGCCCCGTGCTGTGTGCACGTCTTGCACGAGCGATCGCGCGGCGGATGGAGCATCGTGCGGATGATGCCGCCATCCAGGGGGCTGATCCGGTGCAGTATGCGCGTGCGCTGGAAAAGCTTTACGAAGCCAACCAGATGCCCGCCGTGATGCGCAGCAACAGCATGGTGCACCCGCATCTCTATGACCGCATGCTCGCCGCCGGGGTGACGCCTGACTATGCGCGCCCTGAGCGTCCGGGGATCATGGCCTGGCCGGGATGGGTGGTGCTGCTGATGCCTGTGGCCATGATGGTCCTGATGCTGACCCAGATACCGACGAATGCTCCGCGCTCATCCAAGGCCCGAGCAGAGCCCAGGCTCGAAAATCACCGGTAAAACGGCCACGCCGTGAGGCTTGGCGGTCCCAGAGACTCCTGCTCGAAGTCGCCTTTGGTGCCGGCGGTTTGCATGGCCTGCAACTCCGCGTGGCAGTCTGCCATGTGTGGATCTGCGAGGAGGCGGCCGAGAATCTGGTGGTCGTGAGATTGTAGTGCGGCGGAATCTGCGCACGGGCGGTGGCGCATATGCAGCGGGGTGATGGCGCGGCCGGAGCGCTCGCGGAGATCGCGGAGGATGTCGAAGCCGGCGGGGTCGCTGTCGCCAAAGTGATGGATGGGCAGGCTGGCGGGAAGACGAGCCAAGAGGGCGAGCACAGCACGGCCTGGGTAGCTGGTTTGAATGAAGAGAGTGTCTCCACCCAGCTTTGTCAGTTCCATGAAGGTGGTTTCGTTTTCCACCGTGAGCACGCGAGAGGCCGTGCAGTGAGTGGCTACGGCACGGCGGATGTCGGTTTCAGAAAGGGAAACAGGCGCCTTGAGAAGCCCAAGGTTCAGGGGGCCTTCGGGCAGCTGCAGAAGCAGCGGGCCGCAAAGGAAGACCTGACGCGGCTTTTCCATGAGGCCGAGGTCTTCGAGAGAGCTGATTGTGCTGTTTGAAAGCTGCTTGAGCGCGAGCTCGATGCGGGGTCGCAGCTCCTCCAGCCTTTTCGAGCTGCGGCAGATGCTGCAACTGGCGAAGCGGATCAGCGATTCGCCCTGCCAGCCCAGCACGCGCGGGAGGAGGGTGAGGAGTTCGCGATTTCCTTCCAGATCATCTCGCGCAAAGGGTGCGATGGAGGTGCCATCGAGCACCTGCTGCGCCAGCTTTCGGCACCAGGACGACCAGGCTTGCTGATGCTGTGGGACATGCGTGTCTGCAAAGGACCCGAATAGATCTGCAAGCTGCCTTCTCTCCTCGGTGGGAGAGGATTCGTGCAGATGACGAAACAGCCACTGCTCGCCGCCTTCGCGTGAGAGGCGCACGATATGGATCAGGCGCTCATCGCGGGCATGGGTGTCGAGCTTCAACATGCCCTGAGACCGGGCGGAGGCTGCACGCAGGCGCTCCTCGGCTGAGCTGCGGGCTGCGGCGGACTGGGCACCGGCGGCTTTGAGAAGTTTCATGTAATCCAGCGTGAAGTCTCCGCTGCTGACGCCGGTGCGACCTGCCTGGGACGCGCGGTAGCGGTCGGCGAAGACCTTCAGTACGTCTGGAAGATCATGAGCCATGCTTGTCCATCCATTCGCGGCCTTCGGGGGTGTCGCGGAAGAGCACGGCGGGAATGTTTCGGATGCGGGTTTTGCCGCCTTCGCGTTTCTCCGTCTTTGTCACCACGATGAGTTCGTCGCACAGGCTGAAGGCGAAGGGGATGTTGCCGCTGGACATGCTGAAGACGCCTTGCAGATCGAGCTCCTGCATGGCGGCCAGGCAGTCCTGAATGCGCTCGCCGCTGAGCTTGCTGAAGGCCTCGTCGATGGGCACGAGTGCCAGGCTGGGCTCTTTCCAGCGGGTCTCGTGGCGGTTGTAGGCGTGCAGGTAGCTGGCGAGGATGGCCACGAAGTAGGGGCTCTGATTTTCGCCGCCGCTCATTTTGCCGCTTTGCTTGTCCACGCTCACCGGCTTCGCGTCCGGATGGCGCACATCGGAGACAAGGAGGTCGTAGTCAAAGTACTGGCGGTAGTCCAGCAGACGTGCGGCCTCGGGGCTGCTGCCTTGCTTGACGAGCGTTTGCAGGAAGTGATCGAGCGCGGTGCGCAGCTCGCCCTCCAGACTGGAGAAGAAGAGGTCGTCGGGATCGCGCGTGGAGTTGAGGTCGATGAGATGGCGGTAGAAGCGGAACTCGGGGTTCGGTTCCTTTTTGATGTGATAGACATCATTGCCGATCTGCCGCTTGAGCTGCTTGTTGAGCAGGAAGATGATGTTGTCGATCTCCTTGAGCGCCTTCTGCATGCGGCTGAGCACCTGCGTACGAAAGAGGCCCTCCCAGCGTTTGCGCTCGGCCCCGGCCTTCTTCTCGAAATCCGGGATGCCCTGGCCGTCGATGCGGGCCAGCAGCTTTTCATAGTCCTTCGTACTGCGGCCGTCTTCGGGCAGGTCGTCGAAGCGTGGGGAGAAGGTCTTTTTGAATTCGACCATCGCGGCCTTGAGGTCGCCCTCAGCCTGCGCGGCACTGACGGCGGCCCTGCTCTGCTCTTTTTCGAACTCCCGCGCTGCGACATCGGCGGCGAGATATTTCTCCAGCATGTCCTGCTTCCAAGTTTGGTAGCGGTCCAGATGGGCGGAGATGTCGATCTCTCTGCGCACACGCAGCAGCTCGTCTTCACGCTTGGAGGCATCGTCACGGCGTGTGGCCAGTGTCTTTTCGATCTGCTCGATCTCACGCTGCAATCCTTTGCGGGCGATTTCGAGGCGTTCCTTCTCAAAGGAATCCGCTTGTATGCTGAGTTCGTGCGCCTGCTGCTCCAACTCGTGCAGGGAGCCGGTGTCGATCTCCTGGAGCCGCTTCATGAGCTCTTCGTGATCTTGTTCCAGCTTGGGCAGTGACTCCACGCGCACCAGATCCTGAGCGAGCGTGCCGTGGTCTGGCAGCTTGGTGTCCTTGTCGGAGATGAGGGCATTGATCTCCGTTTCCAGCGGTTCCAGGCGGCGGATGCCGGCCACGATTTCCTGCAGCAGCGCCTGCTTGATCTCCTGCTGGCGTTGCAGGCCGCGTTTGCCGACAAACGGCACGCCATCGTAGCGCCGCGCGCGATGCGTGACGCCGTCGCGCAGCATGAGGCCGTCGGGCAGGATGGCGGCATCGTGCTTCTCGAAGTCCGCCAGCTTTTGTACGCACTTCACCTGACCGAACCAGTGATCGACGCAGGCGCGGGCCACGGGGTCGTCGGTTTCGATCTTTTCAGCGAGAGAGCCTTTCAGCACCTTCGGTTTTAGCGCGAGCATGCGTGCTGGATGCACGAGTGACTCCAGCGCAGCTTTTGGCCCCTGGGCTCCGGCTTTCAGCTCATGGAAATGACGCAGCGCCTCGGCATGCTGCTCCTCGTTCACCAGCACGGCAAACTTCTCGGTGAAGGCCACCTCGATGGCCTCGCGCCAGCCTTCGTCCGCCACCTCGCACACTTCCCGCAGCGCATGCGCTGCGGACCTTCCTTGGAATTGCAGCAGCTTGCTGTTCAGTTCATGCAGCAGCGGCTGCTCGATGGGCGGCAGCCCGGCTTTGAGGGTGCTGATCTGGGCCTCCAGATCAGAGCGCTCGGCACGCAGGCGGCGCAGCTCCTCGGCATCAGCGGCAAAGCCCTGGCGCAGGTTTTT
This sequence comes from Prosthecobacter fluviatilis, assembly GCF_042655725.1. GTDB lineage: Bacteria > Verrucomicrobiota > Verrucomicrobiia > Verrucomicrobiales > Verrucomicrobiaceae > Prosthecobacter > Prosthecobacter fluviatilis. Next base: position 308,576 of record NZ_JBHSMQ010000005.1, on the reverse strand, counting down.
GCACACCTGATCTGCAGCATCGCGCAGGAGGCTGAGGGCATTGGCCGTGGCGGCTTCATCGCAGCCCTCGAGAAGTTCCAGAGCGGTTTCAAAACGCTGTGTGTCCACCGGGCGGGGCAGGGGAGCCTGCTTCACGTCCTTGAGCCATGCCTTCGCATCCTTCACACGCTTGCGCAGGCGGTCGCTGAGCTTGCTGCCGAGTTCACGCAGGCGCAGCAGCTCTGCTTCCAGCTTGCGGCCCTGCTCGGTGAGCTGGTGGTAGAGGCGGCCTTCGGAGGACTCGTGCATCAGTCCCAGCAGGCGTTCGCGCTCGCTGCGGCAGCGGGAGATCTCGCTCTCCAGCTCCAGCAGGCGCTCCTCATCCACGGAGAAGCGCTCGCGCAGCTCGGCCAGCCGCTTTTCCATGCTGGTCACCAGACCCTGAGTATGCTCGTGGTTCAGCTCGGTGGCGAGGAACCTGGCAACATCGCGATCGCGCTGGGCATTCGCGCGTGTTTCAGAAAGCTGGCGGATCGTCTGCAGGCGGGTGAGCTGGCCGCGCAGCAGGCGGAGCTCGTTTTCGTAGGATTCAAAGTCGCGGTAGCTGGCCACCACATCCTCCACCGGCACGGCCTCGCCAGGCAGCACAAAGCGGCGGCAGAAGTCGTCAAAGCTCTTGAGGTTGGTGAAGGACATCGCGCTGGGCAGCAGGCGGTCCAGCACCTCGCGGTTGAAGTTCAGATGCGCACCGCTGCTCATGTCGCGCAGGTATTCGCGGGATGAGGCGAAGACGTGCCCCTCGCGTCCCTCCACGAGCTGGCGGAAGCCCAGGATGTCCAACGTGCGGCGTTTGCCATCCTCCGCCGAGACATGGATGAAGTCATCCTTCTCCAGCTTGGCGGGGCAGAAGAAGGGGGTGATGTGGCCGTCGTTTTCCGCCGTGTTGCGGAATTCGATGCGCAGGCCCCAGGTTTCCACGCGCTTGCTGCCGGGCCAGGAGAATTCGGCCGCCACGTAGGTGGTCACGCCTTTGTCGTGGTAGAACTGCGGCTGACCGCTTTCGGACTGCTGCTTGGTATCCAGCAGGCAGTAGCCTTTCAGCGTGCGGTCCGACTGCGTGCCGGTGGCGCTGCGGTTGAAGTGATGGCGTGCACGTTCAGGACCCACCAGCACCAGCATGAGGAGGTCCATCAGAATGGATTTTCCCGAACCGGTGACGCCGGCCAGCACGAGGTTTCCCTGCACAGGCAGCGTGTCCTGGTAGCCATACCAGTTGATGGCATGGAGGCGGGAGAGGCGAATGGCGCGGCTTTTGGTGCTCATGCCTCCACCTCCTCTTCGGTGCTGGAGTTCACGGCTTGTGCCTCACCGCGCTTCAGCGCATGGGCCGATTCTGTCCACTCCGCCAGTTCACGGAAGGGAACCACGCGGCGGATGGCGGGAAGTACCTCGATGCCCGAGTCTTCAAAGGACTCGGCAGATTGAAACTTGATGAGGTTGAAGCGAGCAGCCTGGCGCAGGATTTCGCGCAGGCGGTTGCGGGAAATCTGGCCCACCGCATCTGGGAGAAGCTGGTCCTTCATGAGGGCATTCAGTTCCGCCACGGTGAGAAAGGCCTGGGTCTCGCCTTCATCGCGCCAGCGCACATCTCCGGCATACCAGAGTGCCAGCCACACCAGCGTGGCATCCTGCTTGAGATGCAGCACCATGGAGGAGACGCGCGGGATGGCCTGCACCATGCGCTCCTCGTGCAGCAGAGCCACATCCAGCCCTGCCAGCGCTGCGGTCTCGCGCAGCCAGTCAAAATTCTGGCGGCACCAGTTGTAGAGTCCGCTCTGGCCGCTCTCCAGCCCCAGCAGGGAACCATGCGCCAGCAGCTCCTGCAGCGCTTCCGCGAGACGGTTGCGGTCCTGCTCCTGCAGCCGCAGCAGCGGATCCGGTGCGGAGGGTTCATGAAGGCCGTTTTCGGTGTCGCTCATTCGTCGGGATTATTTCTTGATCAGGTCAAAGTGCTCCACCCGCGCCCCAGGCAGCGCGTCCAGTGAGATGTCGCCGGCGTGTTCGCGGGTTTTGGCACGGGTGCTTTCGATCTTGTAGGAGGCCTCGTTGGACTCCGCATGCAGCAGCAAGGCGATGAGTTCGGTGAGATCCGCCTCCGAGGCCACGGGCAGGTCGGCGCTGGAAATGCGCGCTCCCTTCTCTCCGGGGATGCGTTTTACAAACTCGTTGGCACGGCGCACGGAAAGTGAATCGCGCAGCGCGCGTGCCATGCCGCGCAGACCCTCGTCGCGCTCGGCGTCGGACACTTCGTCGTCCAGAGCGGCCTGCTCGGCGGTGGTGCGGCGTGTGGGCGGTGCGTAGAGGGAATCCAGCCCGGCGGGCATGCGTGTCTCTGGCAGACGCAGGGCTGGAAGCGCTGGCACTTCCCAGGCGCTGGAAAGGCGCTTGCCGGAGAGCATGCCGTTCACGGTCTGGAAAAAGTTGCGTATCTCTCCGCGGCGTTCGCCGGTGACGTCTTGCAGATAGCGGAAACGCGAAAGTGAACGGCGTGTGAAGTCAGCGGTGCGGCGGTCGATTTCATCCGCCATGGGCTGCACCAGCTCCAGCAGATGGGCCAGGTCATCCAACCGCTGGCGCACACGCGCACGGGCGGTCTCGGCGCTCAGAGTGGGCTCTCGGCGCAGCAGCTCGGTCTGCATCTCGGCGATCACGCTGGAGTCATCCTGCAGTCGGTCGCTGATGCGACGTACGGCTTCGGGCAGGCGAGCAGGGAGTCGCGCGCGGATCAGCTCGGCGTAGGCGCCGTGGGCGATCTGCTCCGCGTAATCCTCAAACACGAGGGCCAGATTGCCTTTGAGAGTGTCCTCTTCAAGCTGACGCCGGGTAAGTCGCTGCACAGACTTCTGCATGGTGCGCAGTTCGCCCAAGCCCTGCCGGGTGTTGGAAAGGCAGACGTCCACAGTTTGCAGCGGGCGCTCGATCAGCTCGGGCTCATTGGCCAGCGCGGCACAGACGGCGGTGAGCTTGTCCGTAAAGACGGCGGCCTCGGGGTGGGCAATCTGCCGCAAGGCGGCGATCAGCGTGGAGCCGTGCGCGTCAAAGTAGAGCCGCCGCTTCCAGTCCTTGCGCGGCGGCTCCTCCAGCCAGCGGCAGCGGGCCAGGTGGTCCAGCACACGGCGGGCGGCTTCACGCGGAGGCAGCGAGACGGGGGCCTGCTCGCCCTCTGCCGCAGGTTCGTCCTCCTCTGGCTGGAATTCCGGGTGCCGGGCCAACACCTCGGCGATGATTTCGATGGCATCGCTGCGGTCCAGCCCGTCTGGCTGTTCTCCGCACTCGCGATCCAAGGCGTCCAGCACGTCCACATAGGTGGGCGCATTTTTCCCAGCCAGCACGCGGAAGAACGCGGGATCGCGCACTTCACGGTAGAGGCTGGTGGAGAGGAGGTCTGACATGGTGAGCCGCCCACCATGCGGAGGCTTCACCGCGTGGCAACTGCCCGTCCTACTCCGCTCTAGGCATGGACGATCCCGCCCTGCAGGACGGGGGGCGCAAGAGGTGGAATAGCACCAGCGTTGTCCCGGACTGCCCCAATTTTGTCAAAAACGCCCCAGCCAACCCATGAAGACACGTCTCCTCATCCCTGCGCTCTTCCTTTCCGCCGCCGTGCATGCTGCACCGCCGAAGAAGGAGGAGGGCATCGACCCGAACAAGCCGGTCTCCTTTTACAAGCACATCCGCCCCATCTTCCAGGCCCAGTGCAACGGCTGCCACCAGCCCGCCAAGAAGAAAGGCGACTATATCATGACGGAGTTCGTCGCGCTGCTCAAAGGGGGCGAGGAAGGGCATGCGATCATCCCGGGGAAACCTGCCGAGTCCAACCTGCTGAAGCTGATCAAGCCGGATGAAAAGGGCAAGGTGGAGATGCCGCAGAAGGCCGATCCGCTGCATGAAACGCAGATCGCGCTGATCGAGCGCTGGATCGCGGAAGGTGCCAAGGATGACACGCCTGCCTCTGCCAAGGCGGAATACGACATGGCCCACCCTCCAGTCTATGTGAAGGCGCCTGCCATCACCTCCATCGAGTATTCGCCTGACGGCAGCATGATCGCCGTGGCGGGTTATCATGAAGTGCTGGTGCACAAGGCGGATGGCAGCGGGATCGTCGCACGTCTGGTGGGTCTGGCGGAGCGCATTCAGAAACTGGCGTGGTCTCCGGATGGCAAAAAAATCGCCGTTACCGGTGGCAGCCCGGCACGCATGGGTGAAATCCAGATCTGGGACGTGGCGGCGAAGAAGCTTGAACTCTCCAAGTCGCTCACGTTTGACACACTGTATGGCGCGAGCTGGTCGCCGGATGGCAAATTCCTCTCCTTTGGCTGCGGTGACAATGCGGTGCGAGCCATCGAGGTGGCTACTGGCAAGGAAACCCTCTTCATGGGCGGCCACAGCGACTGGGTGCTGGACACCGTGTGGGGTGTGAATGGCAAGCATGTCGTATCATGCGGCCGTGACATGAGCGTGAAGCTCACGGAAGTGGCCACGCAGCGTTTCGTTGATAACATCACCTCCATCACCCCCGGCGCACTGAAGGGCGGTGTGCAGGTGCTGGCGCGGCATCCGCAGCGCAATGAGGTGCTGATTGGCGGTACCGACGGTGTGCCGGCGATCTACCGCATGGAGCGGCTTACCAAGCGTGTGATTGGCGACAACGCCAACCTGATCCGTAAATTCCCAGCCATGCAGGGGCGCATCTTTGGCGTGGACTTCGCGCCGGATGGCAAGCGCATCGCGGTGGGTTCCTCGAACGAAGGTGCGGGCGCGGTGAACATCTACTCCAGCGACTACGACAGCACCATGCCCGAGGCGGTGAAGAAGATCGTGGAAACCGTGAACGGCAAGGGACCTGAACTGGACGCGTGGATCGTCAAAGATGTGAAGCAGCTCAGCAGCACGCCCGTGCCCTGCGGCATCTTCAGCGTGACCTTCAGCCCGGATGGCAAGACGGTTGCGGTGGCAGGTCAGGACGGCCAGATCCGCGTGATCGATGCTGCGACCGGAGCCATCGCCAAGGAGTTTGTCTCCGTGCCGCTGGTGAAGGAACAGGTGCTCGCCGCCACGGATGTGATCGTGGACGACAGCGTGCGTGCGGTGCTGGAAAAAGACACCAAGGTGGAAACCCTGCACACGGGCCCGACGGTGGCCTCCATTGATGTGGAGCCCACCACGATCAAGATCGGCAAGCCAACGGAATATGCCCAGCTCCTCATCACCGCCCGCATGAGCGACGGCACCCGCGCGGACGTCACCCGCATGGCCAAGATCACCGCAGAAAACACCGATGTGGTGGATGTGAACACCCGCGGCATGGTGCGCCCGGACAAGGATGGCGCGACCAACGTGAAGATCTCCTTCCAGGGCAAGACCGCGAACATTCCCGTGAATGTTGCAGGTATGAATGTGGCACTGAAGCCCGACTACGTGCGCGATGTGATGCCCATCATGTCCAAGCTGGGCTGCAACCAGGGCACCTGCCATGGTGCCAAGGAAGGCAAGGCGGGCTTCAAGCTCTCGCTGCGTGGCTATGATCCCGTGTATGACGTGCTCGCCTTCACCGACGACATCTCCAGCCGCCGCGCCAACGTGGCCTCGCCGGAGCACTCGCTCATGCTGCTCAAGGCCAGTGGTGCCGTGCCGCATGAGGGCGGTCAGCTCACGGTGCCCGGAGAGCTCTACTATGAGTCTCTGAAGGCCTGGATCGGCCAGGGTGCAAAGCTGGATCTCAAAACACCGCGCGTCACCAGCATCGAGCTGTCTCCAAAGAACCCGGTCATCGAGCGCATCGGCGGGCGCCAGCAGCTGCGCGTCATCGCACACTATGCGGATGGCTATGTCAAAGACGTGACTGCCGAGGCCTTCCTGGAAAGCGGCAATGGTGATGTGATCGAAGCTGATAAAAAGGGACTCATGACCAGCCTGCGCCGTGGCGAGGCTCCCATTCTGGCCCGCTTTGAAGGCGCGTATGCGGCCACCACCATCACGGTGATGGGCGACCGCACCGGCTTTGCCTGGAAGGAGCCGGAGAAGTGGAACAAGATCGACGAGCTGGTGGCGCAGAAATGGCAGCGCATGAAGATCGAGCCCAGCGGTGTGTGCAGCGACGAGGACTTCCTGCGCCGCATCCACCTGGACCTGACCGGCCTGCCGCCGAAGCCGGAGGAAGTGGCCGCCTTCCTGGCCGACAAGCGCGACACGCGCACCAAGCGCAGCGAGATCATCGACAAGCTCATCGGCAATCCCGACTTCGTGGAGCACTGGGCCAACAAATGGGCTGACATGCTGCAGGTGAATTCCAAGTTCCTCGGTAATGAAGGAGCCATGGGGCTGCGGACGTGGATCAAGCAGCAGGTGGCGGACAACACGCCGTATGACCGCTTTGCCTACCGCATCATCACCGCCACGGGCTCCAACAAGGACAATCCCGCCGCCGCCTACTTCAAGACCGTGCGCACGGCGGAGGAGATCAGCGAGAACACCACGCACCTCTTCCTGGCCACACGTTTCAACTGCAACAAGTGCCACGACCATCCCTTCGAGCGCTGGACCATGGACCAGTATTATGAAACCGCGTCCTACTTTGCGCAGATCGACCTCAAGGGCGACCCTGCCGCCAAAGGCCAGACCATCGGCGGCACCGCTGTGGAAGGCGCCAAGCCGTTGTATGAAATCGTGAGCGACAAGAAGGACGGCGACGTGCTGCACCTGCGCACCAACAAGCCCGTGGCTCCGCGCGTGCCGTATGAGAACGAGCTCGTGAGCAAGACCGCCAGCACCCGCCGCGAACAGTTTGCCACCTGGATGACCAGCCCGCAGAACGATTACTTTGCCATGAGCTACGCCAACCGCATCTGGGGCTACCTCACCGGCACCGGCGTCATCGAGCCGCTGGACGACATCCGCGCCGGCAATCCACCGAGCAATCCCGAGCTGCTGCAGTATCTGACGAATGAGTTCATCCAGAGCGGTTTCAATGTGCGCCACCTGATGAAGATCATCGCCAACAGCCGCACCTACAATCTGAGCCTGGCCACCAACAAATGGAACGAGGACGACAAGACCAACTACAGCCACGCCAAGGCCCGCCGCCTGCCCGCCGAAGTGCTGTTTGATTCCGTCTTTGCCGTGACCGGCAGCATGCCCAACATCCCCGGCGTCCCCAAAGGCACCCGCGCCGCCGCTCTGGCAGACGGCCAGATCAAGCTGCAGGACGGCTTCCTCGCCAACTTCGGCAAACCTGCCCGTGAGTCCGTGTGCGAGTGCGAACGCAGCAACGAGGTGAACCTCGGCCCCGTGATGGCCCTCATGAGCGGCCCGACGGTGGGAGACGCCATCAGCGATCCGAACAACGCCATCGCCAAGCTGACGAATGAGATCAAGGACGACCGCCAGCTGGTGGATGCCATCTTCATGCGCGTGATCAACCGCCATGCGAGCGAGAAAGAAATCAACGCCGCTCTGGCCTCCATGCAGGAGATCGATCCTGAGAACAAGGAGCTCGCTGCCACCCTGCAGGCCAAGGAGGCCGAGCAGAAGCCGATCATCGAGAAAGCCGAGCAGGAGCGCCTGGCCGCCATTGAGGCTGCCAAGAAGGAGCTGGAAGGCTACAAGGCCAAAATCGCGCCGGAAGTGGCGAAGAAAGAAGCCGCTCGCAAAGCCGCCATCACCACTGCCGAAGCCAAGGCGAAAACCATCAAGGACACCGCCCCGGCCAACCAGCCTGCGTGGGAAAACTACCTGGACCTCACCACTGAGTGGCAGCCCTTTGACAGCATCAAGGTGCAGCGCGCGGGGGGCGTGGAAAAGCTGGAAGTGCAGCCCGATGGCAGCCTCTTTGCCACGGCGATGCCCGCGGGTCGTGAGAGCACCGGCAACTACCTGCTCATCGGCAAGACCACGCTGACCAACATCACCGCCATCAAGCTGGAGATGCTGCCTGACGACCGCCTGCCGAACAACGGCCCCGGCCTCGCCCCCGATGGCAACTTTGTCATTGGCGAGATCACCGTGCGCACCGATCCCATCGATGCCAAGCGCAGCAAGCGCGGCGGCGAGGAGCAGCTGCTGAAGAATCCGAAGGCTGACTTTGAGCAGACAAACTTTGTCGTCACTGAGGCGCTCAAGAAGGGAAATCGTGACCGTGGCTGGGCCGTGAGTCCGCAGGGTGGCTTCCGCCATGAGGCCACGTTTGAGTTTGCCAAACCCATCGCGCACGAGGGCGGCTCGCAGTTCAGCGTGCAGATCACCTCCAACTTCCAAAACGGGAAGTACAACCCTGGCCGCTTCCGTCTGTGGGTCACCACCAGCCCGACCGTGCGCTTCGGTGCGCCTGCCGCCGTGGCAGCCGCGCTGAAGACTCCCGCCGCTGCGCGCAAGCCGGAGCAAAAGGCGCTGCTGGCCCAGCACTTCCTGGATCAGTTCAAGGACTTCCAAGCTCAGAACAAGGTGCTGGCCAACGCCCGCAAACCACTGCCCGTGGACCCGCAGCTCGTGGCGCTGGAAACGAAGCGCGCGGATGCTCAGAAGCCGATCATGCTTGATCCCAAGCTGGTGCAGCTGCGCCGTGATGCCGGGCTGAGCCAGAGCCAGCTTGGCAACAAGCGACTGACGGCTGCGCAGGATCTTGCCTGGGCGTTGATCAACTCACCGGCGTTCTTGTTTAATCATTAAGCGTTTTGGCAAAGCAGCCCGGCCGCACCGCATCGCAGCCGGGCTATCAGCCATGAAGGCTGTGTTGTTGATTTCTCGGTGCGCTCAGTTCAGGATCATGCCTTCAAATGGCAACGCCCCCTGCTTCTCCCACTCCCACCGTCGTCCTCATTCATGGGCTGGGTCGTACGCGGCGCAGCATGTGGCTGGTGGGGCTGTGGCTGAAATTCTGCGGATATCGGGTGAAAAGCATCGGTTACCCGTCCCACCGCAGTTCGATTGCGGATGCGGTGCAGAATCACATCAATCCGGCGTTGGAAAAGCTGGAGATCGAAGAAGGGACGCAGGTGCATTTCGTCACCCATTCCCTCGGCGGCATCGTGTTTCGTGCCTGGGCGGCGCAGCGTGATCCGGCGTTTCCGCTGGGGCGTGCGGTACTGCTGGCTCCTCCCAATCAGGGCAGCCAGATCATTGATGAACTGCGCCAGTGGGGTTGGGTGCGCTGGCTGCTGGGCCCGGTGTCAGCAGAGCTGGGGACGGATGCCAACAGCACGCCGAACATGCTGGGGCCGCTGCCGCCGGAGACGGGCGTCATCATGGGCAACAAGGATACGCTGCCCATTTTCCGCCGATTCCTTGGAGATGAGTCGGACGGTGTGGTGACGATAGCCAGCTCGCATGGGGAAGGAGAGGCAGAGCATGTGCTGCTGCCGACGAATCATGCCACCATCATCCTGCAGCCGGCGGTTTTCCGGGCGGTGCACCGGTTTTTGAAGACGGGGAGTTTTGCGGAGTGACGGCGGTACGGTTCCAGACCGTGTTCAACACACTGTCGGTATGCCGCATCATATCGTCATTCGTGAATCGCAGGGTCTCGATGCCCAGGGATCGTAAGAACGAATCTCTGACTTTGTCATGCTGCTTTCCTTCGGTGGAGTTGTGCTGTCCGCCATCCAGCTCGACTGCGAGCTTTAAATCCGCACAGTAGAAATCAAGGACATAAGGAGCCAGCGGATGCTGGCGGCGGAACTTGCGTTTGTTCATGCGGCGGTTCCGCAGGCAGGCCCACAAGAGGGCTTCAGGGTCGGTGGCGTCTTGGCGGAGCTTGCGGGCGAATTCAATGAGGGTGAGACGTTCGCCGGTGATCTCGTGGCGGATTTCTTCCAGTCGAGTCAGCATATGGGGACTACACCCAAAGGAGGAGAGAGTGTCAAGGTGGCTTTGGGTCGCCCCTCACCCTGCCTCTCCCCGAAGGTTGCGGTGGATCAGCGGAGCCTCGGGCGGGGAGAGGGGATTCGCGTTGGATCGCTTTGAAAGCGAATTGGGTTCGTAGCTGGTTTCTCCTCTCCCCGTCCCAAGCTACGCCGCTCGAAGTTTATCTTCGGGGAGAGGCTGGGTGAGGGGCGATATTTCGCCCTCGCCCGCTCACCTCACGGAGCCGCCAGCTTGGTCACCACGTGGCTCATGTAGGGGAAGAGCTGTTTTTTGCGGCTGACGACGCCGGCCATGTCATAGACATGCTCCTTGGCCTGCGGGTAGTCGATGGCGTCGATGACGCGCTGGTCTCCGGCCACGAGCAGGACGCTGTGGTGGCGGGTGATGTCGGTGACCATGAGGCAGGCGAAGTGGAGATTGTGCTTGGAGAGCAGGGCCTGCAGCGCGCCCTGGAGGTCGGACTCGCGCTTCCAGAATTCGTCGAGGCCGAGTTCTTCGATCTGGGAGATGCTGATGTGCCAGCCGTTTTCCTCGAAGACCTTGCGGTCGCTTTCCAAGGCACGGTCAGGGGTGTTTTCCCGGAGCATGGAGCCTGCGGCGAAGAAGTCTTTGACGAACTGGGCGCTGTCGATGCCGGCGATGGCGCTGAGCCATTCGAGGATCTCCTTGTCCGTGTTGGTGGTGGTGGGACTGGTGAGGTGGAGCGTGTCGGAAATGATGCCTGCGCAGAGGCAGATGGCGGTGGCCTTGTCCGGCGCGGCCGCGCGCATGCGGTACATGATGCCCACGATGGTGCAGCTGCTGCCCACAGGCTCATTGATGAAGCGGATGGGCTCCTTGGTGCGCAGATTGCCGCTGAGACGATGATGGTCGATCACCTCGATGATCTCGGCCTCATCCGCACCGGCGACGGCCTGGGCAAATTCATTGTGGTCCACCAGCACGAGCTTCATGCGCGGGAGGTCGATGAGGTCTGACTTGGAAAAGACGCCGAGGAGCTTGTGGGTTTCCTCATCGACCACGGGAAAAAGAGGCTGGCCGGAATGTTGCGCCGCGGGGACGATCTCACGCAGGGGGGTGCGGGAGCCGAAGGAGAGAAACTCGTGCGTCAGCGCCTCGCCGATGGGGCGTGAGAAACGCAGGAGCTGGGAGGTGCTGGCGGTGTCGTAAGGGGAGTAAATGATGGCGACGCCCTGCTGCGCAGCACGTGTAAGAATGCTGGAGGTGGCCTTGAACTTGCCGGTAATGATGAGGCAGCGCGCATTCATCTCGACGGCGAGCTCGTGGATTTCCGGGCGGTCGCCGGTGACCATCACCAGCCGGTTTGAGGGGAACTGCTGAGCGCGTTTGCGAGTGGTCTCGAGGCTGGAAGCGGCGACGACGAGCACGAAGTCCTGAATGGTCTCCAGATCTGCTGCAGCGCCGCCGAGGATGCCGTCGAGAGCATTGACAATGTTGAGCAGGCTGGTACGGACTTCACGGTTGGCGGCATCCGTCTTGTCAGTGGTCTGAGCAGGCAGAAAGAGCTGTCCGAGCTCCTGAATGGCCGGCATGCCGAGCAGGCGGCCTTCGTCATCGACGATGGGGATGCTGCGGAAGTTGTGATCCATCATCATCCGGTACACCGAGAGGAAAGTCTGGTGTGGGCTGGCGGTGAAGACATCGCGCCGGCAGATGGTGGCGGCTGTGGGGCGCACATCCAGGAGGAGCCTGGGGCCGGGGACACCGGCGGTCTGGAGCACCCAGTTGGTGCGCACGCTGAGCTCTCCACAGCAGGCGGCCTCAGCCTTCATGCCGCGGACATCGCGCAGAAAGGCGGCATAGCCGATGGCGGAACAGATGGCGTCCGTGTCGGGATTGCGGTGCCCGATCACGTGGATCGTGTCCGGCGAGGCGGACTGACGCATAGCCGAGGGAATACGGACGATCAGCGACGAATGATCCGTCGCGGCTGTTTCTGTGGCGGCCATGCGTCAGGCGGTGTGGAGGCCAGCTCAGGCAAAGCCCAACGCGGTGATGCGGGCGTGCACGGCGTCTTTGTTTTCAAGAAGTTCGGCGATGGGGTCCCACTTGCCGGTGGTCAGCGCCTCGTGGGCGGTGGCTGGCAGGGTGATGGAGAACTCCTGGTCTTCAAAGAAGACCTTGCCGGCGGCGACGTCGATGGTGACCTCGAGCTGCGGGTTGCGCTCGATCTCGTTGGCCAGAACGCGGATGTCTGAGGCACTGGCGCACACGCAGGGGATGCCGAGGGTGGTGCAGTTGCCGAAGAAGATCTCGGCGAAGCTTTCGGCGATGACGGCGCGGATGCCGAAACGGTAGAGGGCCTGGGGGGCGTGCTCGCGGGAGCTGCCGCAGCCGAAGTTGGTGCCGGAGAGGAGAATGTTGGCGCCCTTGAAGCGGGGATCGTCAAGCGGGTGGCCGGTGGGCTTGCCGTCCTTGTCGTAACGGACGTCGTAGAAAGCGAATTCGCCGAGGCCGTCAAACGTCACGCATTTCATGAAGCGTGCGGGGATGATGCGGTCGGTGTCGATGTCAGAACCGGGGACGTAAACGCCACGACCGGCGACTTGGGTGATTTTTGCGAGTGCCATGAGGGGGGAGACAGTAGCGGAATTCGGCGCGAGGGCAAATGCGCATCTCAAACTCAGCGCCCTTGCTGCTGGATGAGGGAGTTGCGTGCCTTTTCGGCATCCAGAGCCGTCTGGCGCAGGAGCTCGCGGTAGCTGTCCAGCCAGTTGGTGGTGCCCTCAGGGTTGAGCGCGCCGGCTTTTCCGGCCCAGAGGTAGGCAAATTCGGCCTCCTGATAGCGTTTTAGGCGGTGATAGTGGATGCCGAGGGCCAGGCGGGGCTCCTCGTAGAGGGGGGCGAGGGCCAGCGCACGCTGGATGGCCTGGAATGCGGCGTCATTTTTTCCGGCGGCGTCGAGGGCGTCTGCGAGCGCGAGCTGGTAGAGGTAGTTGAAAGGGTTCAGCGTCGTCGCGCGCGTGAGAGCTTTGAGGGAAGCCTCCACGGTGCGAAGGTAGGCATCCTTGGTCATGCCTGGTTTGACGGAGTCCATCAAAGCCAACCCCTGCTGATAGGCCAGCACGGCATTGCGGGGGTCCATGAGAACGGCGCGGGAGAAATGAGCCAAGGCTTTGCTGGTTTCACCCCGGCTGTTTTGGTACCGAGCCAAGGCTGCATAGCCATCAGCGGTGCCAAAGATCGCGGCGGCACCGACAAGCGCGGCGGAGGCAGCCAGCATGGCGATTTTCATGAGGAAGCGCAGGCCCCAGATGCGGCGCGGCCGGAAGACCTCGCTCTCAATGCCCGGATTGGCGAGCATGCCGAGGAGGATGGCGCCGACCAGCGCGGTGATGGGGATGTGGCCTTGAAACTCAAACACGGCCTGGACCAGCGTAGCCACCAGCGCGGCGATGCCGCCGAGGGTGAGCGCCAGCGCATTGCTCCCGAGCATGCCGGTGGCGGGAAATTTTTCGACCGTGAACCAGCGCAGGAAACGCAGGCCGTTGAGCAGGTGCGCCAGCACCACGAGGAGCACAAGCGCCAGACCTGCCCAGCCGTAATCCGCGAGCGTCTGGAGGTATTCGTTGTGGGCGAAGAGCGCATCTCCCATATGAGCCGAGGACTCCGGGTCCCGGTGGGTGATGCACCCCTCGTAAAACATGCGCGACCCCATGCCGATCCAGGGTGATTCTGCATTCTGTGCGAGTGCGGCACGCCAGATGTGAACGCGCATGTCTTCGCCCAGCGGGCTGGTCAGCTGGCGTGTGAGCATGGAGTCTGCGTTCACTTTGAAAAGTGCGCCGCCTGCAGCGCCCCCCACCAGCAGCAAGGCGATGAGCAGCCACTTGAACAGGGAACGTCTGGTGCACCACACAACCCAAAGAGCGAGCAATACAAACACCCCGCCGCCGACACCGAGGCCCAGCATGGCGGCGCGGCTCATGGTGAGAGCGACTCCGGCCAGCATCGACAAAATGCCAAACCCCAGCAGCAGCCGCGAGGCGATGTGGATGCGGGCAAAGAGCATGACGCCTGCCGAAAGGAAGGCTGCAAAGGAAAGGAAGGCCGCGAGGTGGTTGGGATTGTTGAAGAAGCCGCCGATGCGCCCGGGAGGGAAGGAGCGGAAGAAGCCCGGCACCAGATGGAAGTCCCAGCGTCCTTTGAAGTGCAGCCAGCCGGCGGTCAAATTTCCTGCCACGAGCACCAGCAGGACGGAGACAATGGCAAGACGCCATTTTGAGTCGCTGACGGCCGTCACTGTGAGCAAATAGGCCACAAAGCCAGCCATCAGCACGGCGGCGTCCTCCCGTGCGTAGATCTCCACCGGAGAGGTCCAGGCACGCCAGCCCACGTATCCCGCGAGCAGGAGCATGGTGAGCAGGCACCAGTCGCTTGGCTGAAAACTGACTCGCAGCTTCCAGCGGAGCACGGCCGTCAAACCTGCGAGGCCAAGAAGCAGACACCCTGGCCAGAAGAACAGCAAACGGGTCTCAGTGCCGAGCAATCCGGTCACGAAAAGGCCGAGGAGAAAGAGAATGAGAGCGAGTTTCTGCATGCCAAAAGACCGCCCAAGGACGGAAAACGCTGAAACTGAACACCGATTCTGCGGTCTTGGACACTGAAAAAAGTGTCTGAGTTGTCAGGGGCTTGTCACAGCGGCAGCGGAGCACGAATGAAAGGTGCGCAAAAATCCATCCGTGGCTTGCGCAATACCGGTTCACGCCTCTCGTCCCTGCATGCCTCCAACCGCCAGCCTGTTGATGGAAACAAAAGACGTCACTCAGGACGCCGAAGCGGTCTTTACGCGCGTATTTCGCACAGATTTTACTCAGCTAGGTTTTGCTGTTATGGTGCTACCAGCCGAGACGAGTTCACGTGAACTGAGGCGTCACATGACGGCCTTGAAAGAGCTCCTTTCCCAAATGCATACAGCGAAGTGGGGTGAGGGACTTGAGTATCTTTCGTTGGGACGGTTTGATCAGCAAAACACTACGCGGCTCCATCTGGATGGCGCGCCGGAGAGATCGTTTTTGATGCTTGGCTACGAGCCCACGCAAGTGCGCAGTGAGTTTCACATCGCGGATTTCACCCGCTGTGCCCATGATCTCGGGATCAGCCCCTCTGAGTTTTTGCGGCTGCACAACCCGATGTACAGCCCTGGTGCTGAACTGCTACGTCAGTATCTCGTCTCCATATCGGACTGGCGGGAGGACAGGCCCCGAATTGTTGTCATCAACAACAGCATGGCGGCACAAGGCACATTCGGGGCTACTCATGGCGTGCTGCATGGGGCAACAATTCTATCTCCTGACGCTCAGGCATCCAGAGTCATCAATTCGACCATGATAGCGCCTGCACGCTTTGCCACCTGCGATCCGACGATGCACGTGCAGCAGTTTCTCGCCACGGATGAGATTTCCGGGCAGATACTCAGCTAGAGAGGATCACAGCGGAAGCGGCTGGTCTTCGCCAATGACCTTGACTTCCATCTCCAGAGTCACGCCGCGCTCCTGGAGGGCGGTTTCCTTGATCTGGGAGACGAGGTCGAGGACTTCGCGGGCGGTGGCGCCGCCTTGATTGACGATGAAGTTGGCGTGGACGTCGCTGACGGTGGCCTTGCCGACACTGCGGCCTTTGAGGGCGAGGTCGTCGATCAGTTTGCCTGCGCCGCAGATTTCGGGGTTTTTGAAAGTGCAGCCGGCGCTGGCGCCGACAGGCTGGGAGGTGCGGCGTTTTTGATGGGAGGCGGCGAGCTTGGTGTCGATCTCCGCCTGCGGGGCAGGGGTGCCTTTGAACACGGCGGAGACGACGTAGCGCTCTTCGAATTCGGGAACGCTTCGGTAGTGGTGAGTGATCTCGGCGAGCGGCTTTTCTTTGATGCTGCCGTCCGTGTCGATGAAGCGGACGCTGACGATCTGGTCGAAGGTCTCGGAGCCCATCGCACCGGCGTTCATGCGAATGGCCCCGCCGAGATTGCCAGGGATGCCTTCCATCCACTCAAAGCCGCCGATACCGGCATTGCGGGCGGCGCTGGCGATTTTCTTGAGCCGTGCGCCAGCTCCGGCGGTGATCAGATCTCCGTTCACGGTCACGTTTTCAAAGTCGCCTTTCGTGTGAATCACTGCGCCGCGGATGCCGCCGTCTTTGACAAGGAGATTGGAGCCGCGGCCGATGACACGGATGGGGATCGAGGCCGAGCGCAGGTAGCGCACGACTTCCGCGAAGGCGGCTTCATTGCGGGGTTCGATCCAATACTGCGCGGGGCCGCCGATGAGCCAGGTGGTGTGGCGGTTCATCGGCTCGTAGAGGCGTGCGACACCGCCGCCGTTGGCATCGAGGATGGCGCAGAGTTTTTCGAGCACGGGCAGATCGCGGGCGATGCAGCGGCCGACTTCGTGGACGTTGCCAGCGCCGAGGGTGATGAGCAGATCGCCGGGGCGGAGGGCGTTGCCCACTTTGTCGCGTGCGATGGGCATCGTGGGCGTGCTGCCGGTCTTGGTGTGGTCGTTTTGGAGCTTTACCTCTTCGAGGATGGTCTCGCCGCTGACACCGGGAAGGGGCTTTTCACTGGCTGGATAGACGTCGGTGACGAAGAGTTCGTCCACATCGTTAAAGCTGGCGCCGAACTCCTTTTTCAGGAGCTGCGTGCGACTGTAGCGATGGGGCTGGAAGAGGCAGACGATGCGCTTGGCGTTCAGGCCTTTCGCGGTGGCCAGAGTGGCGGCGATCTCGCTGGGGTGATGGCCGTAGTCATCCACGACGGTGAAGCGCTCTCCACTGTGGCGGATTTCGAAGCGGCGCTTGGCACCCCGGAAGGTGCGCAGCGCGTGCTGGATGGCCTCAAACGTGACGCCGCAACGGGTGGCGAGGGCGATGGCCGCGAGCGCGTTGCTGACGTTGTGCTTGCCGGGAATGCCGAGCGTGGCCGTGCCGAGAAGCTGGTCTTTTTGGTACACCTCAAACTCGGAATGATCCGGCTTCATCGAGAGGATGTTGGCCGAGAAATCGTGAGAGCGGCTCCAGCCGTAGCTCACGCCTTGGGGCCCGGCACAGACTTCGCTGGCTACGGGATCTTCGGCGCAGTACACCCAGTGGGTGCGTGTCTGGCTGAGGACCTGGCGGAACACGGTCTTGATGGCCTCGATGCCGTCATAGAAATCGAGATGCTCGGGTTCGATGTTCAGCACGATGGCGTGCTCCGGATGGAAATTGACCAGCGTGCCGTCGCTTTCATCGCCCTCAGCCACAAAAAGCTCGCCTTCGGTGTCCCAGTGCGCGTTGGAACCGAGGATGGGGATTTCCGCGCCGACGTAGTGGCTGGGCCTGAGACCGCCCTGGCGCAGCACGTGCGCGGTGAGGGCGGAGGTGGTGGTCTTGCCATGGGTGCCGCAGACGACGACGCCTTTCTTGTTCGCCATCACGGCGGCCAAAGCCTCCGCGCGGCGGACAAGCGGGATGCCCTGCTTGTAGGCGGCTTCATAGGCCACGTTGCCGGGCTTGATGGCGCTGGAGTAGATGACCATGTCACAGTCCTCGACTTCCTTTTCCGTGTGGCCGTGGAAGAACTGAAGGCCGAGTTTTTGCAGGCGCTCCGTTTCCAGGGTGGTGGCCTTGTCCGAGCCACTGACCTTGTGACCGAGGCCCAGCAGCAGCAGGGCCAGCCCGCTCATGCCTGAGCCCGCAACGCCGATGAGGTCGATGCGCATGGGGTGACGGCTTTCTTTGAGGAGGCTGAGGACGGCGTGGGACATGATGTGTGGGTGAGGAAGCTAGGCCGTGATTGGCGCTCGGGCAAGAAGGGGACTTCTTAGGGAGCCTGAAAACTTGGCGATTATTTGTCATCGCCTCCACGGGCGGGGTCTGCTCTCATAGCCGCGGGATTTAAAATCCCATGCATGAAACCAGACATTCAGATTATTCCGAAACTGTGGACAACGATTCCGGAGGCGATTCGCAACCGGGTGGGGCGTGAGGCGGGAACGCAGCGCGCGATCTTTGAGGAAGGGCACCTGCTCATCATCCTGCATCAGCTGCCGGGGCCGCATGATGTGGAACGGCGTCCGGCTTTGTTCTGGAGGCAGCCGGACGGGGTGTGGAAGTCGGCTCCGGACAACGGCGGAAGCCTGGCGCTGCAGAACCAGCTGGCGGCCTACGCCGCCCGTCTGGAGGAACTGGACAAGGCGGAGCACGCGGCGCAAACCGCCGCCGAGTATCACGAGGTGCTGGAGGCCATCGCCCCGGTGCTGCGCAGCTCGCGCGGCATGCACCGCGCGCTGCAGCAGGCGCGAGAGTTTGTGAAAGCGGACCGCGATGTGATCAATCTGCGGGATCAGGCCGCAGGTGTGGAGCGCACCGCCGAGCTGCTGCTGCAGGATGCGCAGTTTGGCCTGAACTTCACGGTGGCCAAGCAGGCCGAGGCGCAGGCGCAAAGCGCGCAGATCATGGCAAACACCTCGCACCGCCTGAATGTGATGGCGGCGCTGTTTCTGCCGCTCACGGCCCTGACAGGACTCTTCAGCATGTATGTGAGGGCGGACGTGGCCGACACGCCGACGAACTTCTGGCTGATCGCAGGAGCTGGTGTGCTCATTGGCGTGATGATGAGCTCGCTGGTGGTGGCCCGGCGTTGAAACACGACCCGGCAGACGGTGGCAGGATCTTACGGTGACAAGGTGCTGACCTGGCTCTCCGTCAGGTAGTAACCTTTGTCGTCTTTGCGCACGACGCATCGAATCGAGTAAGACGGGCAGTCCAGGCTGGATTCGTGCATGGGTTGCAGAACGATCTCCGTAGTCAGGAGGTGCTGAATGAGAGCGGGCTTGCAAATCACGGTCGCTTGCACCGCGGTTGCCTTCCCCTTCTGCTCAAGGTCAGGGCCGGAGATCATCTGACCGCCATTCGAATAAACCACGTTCACGGACAACCGGATGCCTTCTGCCGCCTTCTGTTCGATGAAGGGGGTGAGGATTTCAGTGACAATGAAAAGACGCAACGCCTTGTCCGGCATGAATCCGGGTGGGGAGTCGATAGGATGCTCCACGGAATATCTACTCACCGCTCTTTTTCCGTGCCTCGATGTAGTTTGTCATGGCGTTCATGTTTTTGACGAATTCGCCGGAGTCGATTTCATCGTTTTTGAGCCAGCGGCCTTCGCTGTCGAGGGATTCGGCGGCTTTGCGGGCCTTGGAGGCTGCAGCTTTGGCGCGGCTCAGCCACTCCTTGGGCGTCTGTGGGCCTGCGAAGTTTTTCTGCAGTTCTTCGCGGCTTTTGGCGAGCTTCTTTTTAAAGTCGTCGATGTTGTCCTGCACCATGTCAGTGAAGGAGTAGTGAGTGGGGATGTTGCTGCTGTCGTAGGTCAGCACGTAGGTGTCCTTGACGAAGAAGAGGGGTTTGTTGGTCTGCAGCTCGTAGAATCGGGCATGGGTGCCGTCGGGCAATTTGGAGCGCTCGAACCAGGCGAGGGCGGGCTGGATGGGCTTGAGGTATTTGTCATCTCCCGTGAGCACCCAGAGCTGATGCAGGACCTCCATGGCACCGAGGCTTTCGTAGCCGGTGACTGAAGGGGGCTCGAACTTGCGAGCCCACACGGGGTGCATGTCGCGGTCATACTGCTGCGCCCAGACTGGCTGGGGCTCGGGCATTTGGGCCAGGATGAAGAAGTCGCCGAGCTTTTTGAGGGCCGTGAGGTAGCGCTCGTCTTTTTCGAGCTCATAGGCTCGGAAGAGGACTTTGGCGATCTGTTGGAGGTTGTCGTCGTTGAGCGTGTAAAAGCCGGTATATTTGACTGCGGGGAAGGTGCGGCTCCAGGTCTCGGGGTAGCTGGCCTTCAGCACGGGCGCGGTGGGGTCGGCGGGACCGGTGAACTGCTGGGGCCAGGCACCGATGGGGGCCTGGGCGGCGAGGAGGGAGTCGAAGGCAAACTTGGTGCAGCGCTTTAGCTCGACGTCGTCTTTGCAGGCTGGCTCGTGGACCATTTCGAGGAGAAAGAGAAGGGCTGACTCAGTCTTGTTGTCGTCGAGCGTGGAGGAGTTCCTGCGTTTGCCGGGCTCTTTGTCGCCTGCGTCGAGGTCGCTGCGGAGGTGGTATTTTTTGATCTTTTCGGGATCGAAATCGAAGTCGCTGTCCCAGCCGCCGGTGGCGAGCTGGCATTTGAGCAGGGACTTGGCCGCGTCTTTGGCGGCGGTGAGGAAGACTGCGTCTCCGGTGGCCTGGTAGGCCTTCAGCATGACGAGCCCCATGGTGGTGGTGCCGTGCGGCTGGATGGAGGTTACGGTGGGCGATTTCGCGTGCTCCACTTCGCCGATCTTTCCTTCCTTGTCATAAGAGGAGGCGTAGCCGCCTTCACGAGCGAGGTGAGTGTGGGCGTAGGTGACGGCTTTCTTCATGGCCGCCGTGATGACGGCGGGATCAGGCAAGTCTGCGGCAAGAGCGAACGAGGACGAGAGAGCGAGAAGGAAGAGCGGACGCATGGTGGGAGCGCAAACGTCAGCTTCAGCTCCACTCCTTCAATCTTTCCGGGAAGGGGCAGTCAGCACAGGCAGAGTCGTCTTCGAGGCAGAAGTCCTCGTAGATCTGCAGGAGGCCCTGCTGATGGTGGAGCTTTTTGGTGAAGTCACGTCCGCGCGGGGCGTCGCCAAAGAGGCGGAGCACGGCGCGGCGGACTTTCTGATTGTCCAGCAGCGCAGGGAGTTCGAGGTATTCGGCCCAGAGGCGAGTGCGCTCCGGCACGAGAAGGGGATAGGCGACGTTGGCGAGCATCTCCTGGACACGTGTTTCGCCGATCAAGGCGAGAGGTTTCTCCGAAGCCTCTGCGAGCAGGGTGTAATGAGTGTCCCAGAACTCATGTGAAAGGGAAAGGAGGGACTCGCGCCATGCAGCCTGGCTCCAGCGCGTGGCGTCTGCGAGCGGGGTGATGATGGCGGACCATGAGCGGAGCAGCGCAGCGAGCGCGCCGAGGCGGCGCTGAGGATGATTGCCAGGACGGATGGCGCTGAGCTGCCAGCGCAGGAGCTGGTGGCCGTCCAGCCAGCGGCCCATGCCGCTGCGCAGCTTCCACCATTCGCTCCACAGCTGGCGGAGGTAGGAGCGGGTGGCAGGTTCGGTGTCCTCGCTGCGAACGCCTTCGAGAAAACCTGAGACACCAAAGAGCCAGGCTTCGCGCTTGGCGGCGTCGAGGCGGGTGATTTTTTTCAGTGGCAGCCGTTGGGCCAGGATGGCAAAAGGCTGCTGATTCCGGCGGTAGCCCAGTGTCTGAGCGAGCGCCTGGTAAACCGCCTGCTCACGTCCATGGGCGGCAACGCTGCGGTGCAGGCGCCTGGATTTGAGATCCAGGCGGTGCTGCGCGGCGGATTCGATGATGGACTGCACGCTGGAGGCCTCCATTTCACGCAGGGGAAGGGCGCAGCGGCCCATCCTTGCAGAGGCGAGGCGCGTCCTTGGGGTGATGCCTTCTGGCAGCATCGCGGCCTGAAGCAACACCTGGGGGACGTCATGGTGCTCGCTGGTGCGGGTGAAAAAGCGCTCTTCCGGCGCATTCAGGAAGAGGTGCAGCACCACGTGGTTGAAGTGTTTGTTCGCACCATGGGTGTGACGTTCCCAGTCACGGGCATCGGAGTCCAGCTCGATGTCCCCCCGGACGGTCTGCCCGTCGATGACGATGGCGCAGCCGCTGAAGTCAGGGCCGGCCCCGGAATTCCACTCACCGAAGTCGGCAATGCGCACGGTCCTGCCATCGGTGGTGGTGAATTCGCTGCCAAAAGAGCCGGAGAACCAGAGGCTCTGCAGCTGCAGCTCCGTCATGGGTTCGGCAAAACCTGGCAGGTGCTCGGCCACACCGGAAAACACGGCGTCGCGAAAACGTGCATAGCGGTCGGCGAGCGGAAGCGGCGTCATGTCTTGTTGTGCCAGCACCAAGGATGGTGTCGAGCCAAAATGCCACCGGATTTATGAATTCAAGAAGGTGCAGGATCCGAGTGAATCCAGCACGGACCTGTGCGTAAGGTGAAGCATGAAGATTTCCGCATGGAAACAAGCCGCCGTGGCACTGGCGCTGTGCCTGCTGGCGGGACTGACCTGTCTTGTGCTTCTGACCGTGACGCGGCTGAGGGAAGTGGAGCAACTGCGGGGGCTGGCGCATGAGGAGCAGGAGATCGGCCTGCGTTTCCACCGCGATGGAGCGGCGCTGATCCTGGACCTGCACAGCGCGGCGCTGCGGCTGGGCGACGGTGAGGTGAATGTGGGGAAGCAGGACCAGTACACGGTGCTGTTTGCGCGCAACGAGGCTTTTTTCCGCCAGCCGCCGGTGTCGCTGACAGGCAAGGCAGCGACTTCGCTGGAGGAGGTGCAGAAGGACCTGCGCATCTACGGGGAGCAGGTGCAGTCATGGCTGGCGCTGCCAGACAAGGAGCGGCTGGCGGGCGTCATGCATGCAGATGAACCGTTCAGGGAACTGCTGCGGGACCTCCAGGCGCTGCGGGATGCCTGCGGATTTCACCTGCTGGACCGCGTGAGCGAAATGCGGGACTCCATGAGGGAGCTGCAATGGCTGGTGGTGACGGCTGCGGTGGTCATGGCACCGCTGTTCGGAGTGCTGCTGTGGATGATCTATCGCGGCTGGTTTCGCCCGCTGCAGGAGCAGGCGGCGCTGGTGGAACATGCCAAGACGGCCCGTGATGAAATGGCTTCTCTGAGCAGCCTGGCGGCCGGGCTGGCGCATGAGATCCGCAATCCTGTGGGAGCGCTGAAAAACCGGGCCTATGCGCTGGGGCTGCTGGTGGATGCAGAGCTGCAGCCGAAGGTGGCGGCGCAGGTGGCGAGCATGAACCGGGAGCTGGACCGGGTGGAGCATATCGTGGGGGATTTTTTGATTTACGCGCGTCCGTCTGAGCCGCGCATCATCCCCTGCGCGCTGGCGGAGCTGGTGGACATGTTTCACCATGACCACCAGGCGGAAATGCAGCAGCGGGGAGTGCGTTTTGAGCTGGGCGTGGTGGAGGACGCCAGCTTTCACGCGGATCCTGAACTGCTGCGCCAGGCACTGCTGAACCTGGTGCGCAATGCGGCGGAGGCCTGCAGCGGGCGGACGGACGGCTGTGTGCAGATCGAGGCGCTGGCGCTGGAGCGCCGCATCGTGCTGGCGGTGACGGACAACGGGCCCGGTGTGCCGGAGGATCTGCAGGAGAGGCTGTTCAAGCCCTTTGCCACGCTCAAGCGCGGTGGCACCGGGCTGGGGCTGACGATCAGCCGCAGCATCGCGCGCAGGCATGGCGGCGATCTGCTGCTGGCCTCCACCTCTGCGGAGGGAACGCGCTTTGAGCTGAGGCTGCCACGCCTTTGAGGGGCTTGCATGATGGCAGCAGCGGCAGCACCATGGAGGCATGCCTGAACAGGGAGCACGGCTGCTGCTGATCGATGATGACGATGATTTCGCGTCGTCCCTGCTCACCGTGCTGGAGACAAGCGGCCACCAGGTACGGCGTGCCAGTGATGGCACCACCGGGGTGCAGATGGCGATGACGGAGGCGTTTGATCTGGTGATCTGCGACATCCGCATGCCGGGCATCGGCGGGATGGAAGTGCTGCAGCGGCTGCACGCGGCGAAGCCACGGCTGCCGGTGATTTTGATGACGGCCTTCAGCACCACCGAGCGAGCGATCGAGTCGATGAAGGCGGGGGCGTTTGACTACCTTCTCAAGCCCTTTGACCCGCCCGAGATGCTGCGCGTGGTGGAGAGGGCGCTGCATGTGTCATCTGCGGCCGCGCGACCGGTGCCGCTGCGCGAGGGCGAGGCTGGCAAGGCGGCGCTGATCGGTCGAAGCCGGGCGATGCAGGAGGTCTTTAAACAACTGGGCAGCTACGCAGCCACGCCGGTGCCTGTGCTCATATTGGGGGAGACCGGCACTGGCAAGGAGCTGGTGGCGCGAGCGCTGCACCTGCACAGCCGCCGGGCCGAGCAGCCCTTTGTGGCGGTGAACTGTGCGGCGATCCCGGAGAACCTGATCGAGAGCGAGCTTTTCGGGCATGAGAAAGGCGCGTTTACGCATGCGGTAGCGCGTCGTGCCGGGAGCTTTGAGCAGGCTCAGGGCGGCACTTTGTTTCTGGATGAAATCGGTGACATTCCTCCCGCCGTGCAGGCCAAGCTGCTGAGGGTGCTGCAGGAAAGACGGGTCAGAAGGGTGGGGGGAAGCCAGGAGCTGGAGCTGGATATGAGAATCATCACTGCCACGCATCGGGACCTGAGCGCGATGATCAAGAAAGGGGAATTTCGTGAGGACCTGCTGTACCGGCTGAACGGTGCGGTGCTGCGGCTGCCGCCGCTGCGGGAGCGCGCCGAGGACATCACGCCGCTGGCCCGGCACTTTCTGGCCAAGGTGGCCGGTCAGCTCGGCATCGCTGAGCCGGCCATCGAGCGCGAGGCGCTGGAGGTGCTGAAGCAGCATCGCTGGCCGGGCAATGTGCGTGAGCTGGAGAACGTGACCCGCACCCTTTTGATCGAAGCCCGGGGATTTTCCATCTCGGCGGAGATGGTGCGCACGCTGCTGGGGACTCCTCAAAATGAGATGACTGCGACCACTGTGGACGGGCTGGTGGAGTCCTGCCTGAATGCCGCCCGGGCGGGGGCTATGCCTGGAGGTGCGCTGAACGCCGCCACAGAGGCCTTGGAGCAGAAGCTCTATGCCGCTGCCCTGAAAATGGCGGCGGGCAATCAGAGCCAGGTGGCTGAGTGGCTGGGGGTCTCGCGAGTGACGGTGCGGGAGAAACTGGACCGCTATGATCTGCTGCCCAAACGGACGCTGAAAAAATGAGAGTGGCTGCCCGTTGCAAAAAAAGTTTACACACGGTGATCTGAAATTTTGCAAATAATGAGCTCTTCCCGGTGGGTAGAGGTTGCTTAATTTTTTGTTAGCCTATTCATTACGAGTGGGTTGAGATGTGTTCCGTGTGGCTGGCATGGTACTGGCAACAAAGGATGGCACTCCCGGAAACACGCCTGCGCGGCAACCAAACGCCAAGGGCTGCATCCCGGACCTATTCCAACCAACCCAACCAACCATCCTATCAGCCATGAAAACCAAGCTCATGCTCGTTGTCGTGCTCGCTTCCGCTGCTGTCGCCCAAGCCACGCCGCCCATCACTCCGGCCAAGGCCAAAGCGCCGCTGCATCTCAGCCAGGTGAAGGGCGTCTTCCACAGGATCGCTCAGAAACCCAGCGCTGCCCCGGTGGCGGCCAACGGCCAGAAAGTGGCCGCTGCAAGTCCGTTCCTGAACCATCCTGAAACTGCTCCTGGCCCGCACTAAGAGATGAAGCGACTGCCTGCCGGTCCATCGCTGGTGTGAGAAGGCTGCTCCCTGGCAGTCCGTCGCAGTCAAAGGCCGCCGCCGTGAGGTGGCGGCCTTTTCGGATGCACAAAGCCGCTGCGCATCAGCCAGGTGAAGAGCATTTTCCACAAGTTTGAACCTGTGCCTCAGCCGATAAGTTAAAAGGTGCCCCTGAACACGACCCTCAATCACCCGGCATCGGCTGCCGGCCCAAAACAGCGAGGGCGGATGGACGGTCCTCCTTGGGCAGGATCAGCTAAAGAATAGGGAGCGCTGCAAAAGCGACGGTTTTCTTTAACGTTTCACCTGGAGATCCAGAATCCCGATCCGCCACGGAATGCTGCCGTATTTCTTTGCCTGGTAGCCTTCGGCATCGACACCCTGGAAGACGAAGCGGAGATGCGCGGGATCGACTTCGAGTGTTTCGTCATTGCTGCTGCGGATGAGTTCGCCGTGGCTGATGCTGGTGGTCCAGGGCACTTTTTGCGTGACGTTGGCGCTGGAGGCGAAAGGGTGGTCACGGGTGGCCGCCAGCGGCTGCCACGGGCCTTCGAGTTTGTCTGCAAGCCAGGCTTTGTAGTAGCGTTGTCCGGGAGCCATGGCCTCGATGAGGGTGAGGTATTGGTTGCGGCCTTTGAGCTTGTAGGTGTGGGAGGCTTCAAAGAGTTCGTCCTTCGTGTCTTCAAGCTGGAGCTCGGGTTTGGACCAGCCGAGAGGGAAGTTTGACCGGGAGGTTTCGCGCCGCCAGAAATGGCCGTCGTCGCTGGTATAGAATAGGTGGGCTTTGGTTGTGTCGCAGATGACCCAGAAGTCGATCCACCTGATCTTGTCGCCGCCTTCGGGCAGCGTTTCGATCATGGGCTGCGGTTTGGTCCAGGACTTGGGGTCGGCGATGGTGGACGTGGTGGAAAAGTAGGGAGCCATTTTCGGTCCACGGCGTTCATCGACGAGCTGGTAGATGAGATACCACTTTTGATGCGGGGTGTAGAAGAACACCTGCGGAGCGCAGTGGTACTGATCATGAAAGTCGAGTGTGTGGCGTGCGGCCTTGTCAGCGTCCTTCCAATCGGTGAAACTGAGATATTGCATGTCCACCTTGCCAGAGGCTCGCCGATGCGTGGCAAACAGGTGCCATTTTCCCTCATGGAACACCATGGAAGGGTCTTTGAGCGCCACATCGGGGTCGGTTGCGTCTGTGGCAGGACCGACGAGCGGGGGCGAACTCTGCCACTGGAATTCGCCCGTGCCTAGCCAGGCTGGATCAGCCGCGTGAAGCGTGCTGAGGAGACACAGGGAGAGCAGAGTGTGCAGCTTCATGGCTCGATTTTTCCGGGCCATTCAGGGGCTCCGCATTGCAAAAGTTGAAGCATGGCCAGCGCTGCAGAGGGTGGCTCCTTATCGGGTATTTGAAGGCGAGAGGACGTAGATGTTGCTGTCGACGGTGAGCTGACAGCCGCTCAGCTGGGCAGCATAGTTCAGGGCTTCGGACAGAGGGATATTGCGGAGGTCGAGACTGATTTTGACAGACGCACCACCTGTCTTGATCAGGATGTTGACGCCCTTTTTCGAGGGGTCGAGATCGCGCGATTTGATGCGAAAGAACTCGGCGGCCTCTTCGAGCGTGGCACCGCTGAACTGCACCGTGGGGAAGATGATCTTGTCCGCATTGCCCAGAACGGGAGGTGCTGAGTAGGCTTCTTTGAAGTCCGCAGCAACGACAACAGCATAAGGCTCCACGCGGTGCTTGAGGCCTGCGAGCTCCGCACAGTACTTCAAGGCGATCCCGAGCGATACATCCCGCAGGTCGATGGTGATGGGTGCTGTGCTGGTTTCTTTGATAACAACCGTGATGCCTTTTTCTGCCGAAGGGGTGCTGCTGGTGTCAAGGTCGCGGCTCTTGACGCGAAGGTATTCGAGGGCCTCCTCAATGGTGGCCTTTTGGAATTGGACGACCGGGAAAATGATCTCGTCCAGCTTTTGCTGAATCTTGGCGGAACGCTCAGCAGGTGGCTGGGCACGTGCTGAAGTGCCAAGTGCAAGCGATGTGACAGCGATGAAGAGGAGGCGGCGTGTGATCATGCTCGTGGTGGAGTTCAAAATCACGATAAGGGGTTCTCCTGCATGCTGGAAGAAAATTCTATGATGCGAGCTGCCGTAGAGAGACATCGGCCAATGAATTCACCCGCTTCCACGCACCAGTGAAGTCGAGGTGGCGTGTCATCGGCCCCGGGGCGACGATGCAACGGATGCCGGCGGCCATGGCGGCGCGGAGACCATTGAGGGAGTCCTCAAAAATGACGGCTTCTTCGGGGGTGACGCCAAGATTTCCAGCGGCGTGGAGGAAGAGGCTGGGGTCGGGCTTCACCTTGCCGGTGTCATCGACGGTGGAGATGTGGTGGAAATGATCATGCAGGCCGAGCTGGTCCATCCAGGAGTCGATCCAAACGCGCGGGCTGCTGCTGGCGATGGCGATGCGCAGGCCGAGTGAGGCGGCCTCTTGCAGGCGGTCCGCTACTCCTGGGAGCAACTGGAGATGCTTCCGCAGTTCGTTTTCACGGGTTTTGCGTTCGAGTTCGATGGCCGCCCAGTCGAAGTCGCGGCCGGTGAGCTGTTCGAGATCACGCTTGGGATCGTAGACGCCGGTGAGGAAATCGGTGCCGACGGCCTGCGCATAGCGCTCCACAGGCAGTTCATGGCCATGCTGGTCGAAAATTTCTCTCCAGGTGTGGTAACCAGTGCTTTCAGTGTCAACGATGAGGCCGTCGAAGTCGAAGATGACGGCGCGAAGGGGTGGGGGCATGCGGATGGATGGCCGAAAGTAGCGAAAGATGCAAAAGATTCGAAAGCTGTGAAAACTGGCAGGCCCACTTTTTGTGCTTTTTCGTTTCATCTGACTTCAAAGGCATGGAAGCGTGATGGTACGATGCTCAGCCTGAAACGCCCCGCTCCCGAACGACTGCATGGATTGCTGGAGTCTTGGAGAAATGCACCGCTGAGCTATGCGCCGCCGTTTGCAGGCGGATTCATCGCCGATGAGCATGAGGTGAGACTTGGGAGCGGAGAAGAGATTTATAGGGCAGCCTGCGAGGCTCTGGATGCGTGGGTCATGTTTCCCACATGGGCGGAGGTCAGCCGGTTGGAAGCCAAAGGCCAGGAGGTCGGGCAGATTGTGGCGATGGTGACACGCATCGGTGGTCTGTGGTGGGTCAATCCGTGCCGGATTTTGCGGCGCTGCGATTCAGCGCACACGCATGGCTTTGTCTATGGCACGCTGCCAGAGCATGCGGAGTGCGGCGAGGAGCAGTTTGTCATTGAGCATCGGGCTGATGGCAGCGTGTGGTATGCGATTCGCGCGTTTTCGCATCCGCGTCATTGGATGGCGTGGCTCGGTTTTCCCCTGGCGCGGTGGTGGCAGTGCCGGTTTGTGCGGGATTCGCAGGCGAGGATGAAGGAGGCGGTGCAACCATGAATCCGCAGGCTCTGAAGGCCTGGATCAGGCCGATGCTCTGGCTCGCCATATCCATTCAACTGAATCTGAAGTTGGAAGCAGCATCACTGGTGGTTATTTTTTTGCTGTTTTCAATGCTAGTGTTGATCCCACTGGCCAGGCCCACCACGGGCCGGAAGCAAGCCCTGGAAGAGTTTTGGGCTGTTGTGTTAGCGGCAGAGAGTTTTTGTTTTGAAGCTTCAGGCGGGACTGCGCTGATGGTGGCGGGATGGCTGATCATCACTTGGCGCCGGGCATCGACCTCGCTCCTGGCATGGCAACGAGCAGGACAGCGGGATGCCGGTTCGTTGTGTCTTGTCGCGGCGGATGTAGGTCCTGCCGTCGGGGCTGCGTGGCTGATGGCGCATCGTGCGAACTGGACGCCGTGGGGCTTCGATCCACTCATCGTGCTGCTCACAGCGGCGCACTTTCATCATGCGGGGTTCACGCTGCCATGGATGGCGGGGCTGAATGCGCAAGCGAAACCGGGGCGGTGGACGAGCTTTTCTTGCTCAGCGGTTCTCTTGGGCGTGCCCA
The DNA here is from genome assembly GCF_042655725.1 of Prosthecobacter fluviatilis. GTDB lineage: Bacteria > Verrucomicrobiota > Verrucomicrobiia > Verrucomicrobiales > Verrucomicrobiaceae > Prosthecobacter > Prosthecobacter fluviatilis. The sequence continues at coordinate 279,331 of NZ_JBHSMQ010000005.1, read as the reverse complement.
TTGTGGCAGTGGGTATCACCTGCACTCATTTCGGCATTTTTCGATTTGTAGAATCGCTGGGCGTCCTGATTTTGGTGCTTGGAGCGCTTGGCGTAGCGTTGTCTCATATAAGGCGAGGTTTTGAGAAGCAGTGTTCTATATGGACGAACTTTGGCTTCATCCTTTCAGGGGTCTCACTGTCTGCCTCGATGCTTCTGGCCCTGGGCTTTGGATTGCGTTATTTGATCCCACAATACGCTCTTACCCTGCCGCAGATGTGGTCGATTCATGGGATGCTCAACGCGTTTGGCTTCGGAATGTGTGGGCTTCAGGCGTGGCGGAGTTCCCTCACGCGTTCTGAGCGCCCTTCAGCAGATCAAACAGCGTGATCATGCCGAGGAGTTTTTTCTCTTCATCGACGACGACCGCCTTGCTGACGCCGCTGCGCATCAGGGTGCCGACGAGCACAGGCACGGGGGTGTCTGCGGTGATGCAGAAGGGCTTGGTCAAAGGCAGTGCTTGCAGCTTGTCCACGCAGGTGAGGCCGTGGTTCTTGAGCCATTCATAGGCCACGGAACGGCGCAGCAGGCCGATGACGCAGCCGTTTGTAGTGACGGGGTAGGTGCTGTGCGGATGGGCCTGAAACTCCGCCACGGCATCCTGCACAGTCGCGTTGGCATCGAGGAAGGCGATGTTTCGTGTCATGACATCTGAAGCGCAGGCTTTGCGGGTGGCTTCGGGGATCATGTCCACCGTGTTCTGAATTTCCTCGGGCAGGTGGTACTGCTGCGCGGTGCCACGGAAGAGGGTGTCCAGCGAGCCGATGCTTTGGGCGAGGATCTTGAAGGTGTCGCCGTCGATGGCGACGAGTTCGCTGGACTCGGTGGCCGTGGCATCGAAACGCCAGATGCCGTCGCCGAGCAGGGCGCGTTCGCCGAAGTGCTCGCCCGGACCTGCGGCTTTGACGATCTGGCCCTGGGCGTCGGTGATGTTGACGTTGCCTTTTTTGACAGCGTACAGGGACTGGGCAGGCTCACCGGCATGGAAGAGGGAATCTCCGGGCTCGAGATGCATCTCGCCGAGGGGCGAGGAGAAGCTGGGGGTGAGCAGATTGATGTCGCGCGGGAAGAACATCTCAAAGGTCCACTCCGCCATGACGCGCAGCTTGCGGTCAAAGCCGGGGAGTTTCATGAGGTAGATGCTGCGCCACATGAACCAGGCGATGATGCCGGAGAAGCGCATGCCAAACACCTGCGCGACCGCCTTGCGGTGGCCGATGGTGGCCAGCTCTCCGAGGCCGGTGAAGCGAAACGGTTTCAAGGCGCGACCCGCAAAACTGGCGGCGATGTTTCGCGCCACCAGCGCCCCCTGGCGCATGGCAAACTGAGCGGTCTCGGGACAGTTGCCACCATCGGCTTTGGGGAATGCGGCGCAGTCTCCCGCCGACCACACGTTGGTCAGGCCTCTGACCTGGCCGCTGGCCTCGACGACGACCTTGCCCTTTTCAACAGGGAGGGAGCCGCTGGCACCGAGCGCTTTGATTTGAGGATGAGGTGCATTGCCCACTGTGCAGACCACGAGTGTGGCGGAAAGAGAGACGCCATCTCCCAGCTGCACGGTGCGTGCCGTGACGGCGCGCACGCGGCTTTTGAAGATGATTTTAACGCCCATCTCGGTGAGACATTTGCCGGTGTAGGTGCCGAGGCTGTCGCTCAGCATGCCCAGCAGGCGCTCGCCGCTGTGGATGAGTGTGACGCTGGGCTCGCCGGGATCGATGTTTTCGTAGAAGCGGCGTGCGCCCTGGATCAGATCCTGGATCTGTCCGGCGGTTTCCACTCCGGAGTAACCGCCGCCTACGATGACGAAGGAGAGGAGCTCTTTGCGCAGCCTGGGATTGGTGATCAAGTTTGCCTCCTCCAAGCGGCTGAGGATGGCGGCGCGCAGCTTCATGGCATCGCCCACGGTGCGCATGAGGTAGGCATGTTCGGCCATGCCGGGAATACGGCTGAGGTCCACTCCGGCCCCGGGTGCGAGCATGAGGTGCTCAAAGCCCACCGTGACCTGCGGGGTGAACATGCCGCCATTGAGCGTGATGACGCGGTGCTCCAAGTCGATGTGGGTGACCTCTCCTTTCAGCACCTCCGCACCACGGCAGATCATGCGGATGGGATTGACCACATGCTGAGGTGAGAGTGAGCCGCCGGCGACTTCGGGCAGCATGGGCTGGAAGACCATGTGGTTCTCGCTGGCAATGATGCCCACGGTCATGTCCGCCACGTCTTCGGTCAACCGCAGCAGCTCGCGCGCGCAGTAGACTCCGGCAAACCCTCCACCGATGATGGCGACTTTGAAAATACGGTCGGGCTGCTTGGGCATAGGACCACCGCCAAGCGCAGGGGGCGAGCCAGCTTGAACGGAAAATAGGCGCTTAGCGCCGCAGCACGCGTTTCATCACCACCAAAGCGTCTCCGGGCATGAGCATCGCGGAGGGGCTGGGGTTCAAGTCTGTAGCGCCCTCCTTGCGCAGGATGGCCACGGGAAGCATGCGGCCGGCGGTGCCGGTTTCGACTTCGGAGATGCGCTTGTGAACCCAGGGGGAGTCGGCGCGGATCTCGATCTCCTCCATGTCCAGGCCCAGCTCTGTGAGGTGGTGGTCAAAGTCGATGCCGGCTTTGGTCTTGCCGCCGATGAGGTCGCGTGCGTTCGGGTGCAGGATCAGGTGGGCGATGCGGTCTGCACCGATGTGGGCAGGCAGGACGACACGGTTTGCGCCCGCCTGCAGCAGCTTGCGCTCGGTGGAGGGCACCTCGCCACGGGCGATGATCTGGATGGCGGGGTTCATATTGCGCGCACTGAGGGTGATGAAGACATTGGCGGCGTCGTTGGGCAGCACGGTGGCCAGCACGCGTGCGCGGCTGATGCCGGCGTGTTTCAGCACGGCTTCGTCAGTGGCTTCGCCCTGGAGAGTGAGAAAGCCTGCATCGCGGACTTCGGCCACGCGATCGGTGGCCTGGTCAACGATGACGAAGGGGATGCCGCCTGCCTGCAGCTGCGAGGCGATCATGCGCCCGATGCGGCCGTAGCCGCAGATGATGGCGTGGTTGCTGAGTTTTTCGATTTCGTTTTCCATGCGTTTGCCTCCCAAAGCCCGTTGGATTTGCGCCTCCGTCAGCCACTGAACGAGCGTGCCGGTGACGAAGATGATGCCCGTGCAGCCGAAGAGAATCAGGATGGTCGTCCAGGCCCTCAGCCAAGGGTCGGTGATGGGCACCACCTCGCCATAGCCGACGCTGAAGGCGGTGATGACGACCATGTAAAAAGAGTCGCTCCAAGACCATCCTGCCGCTCGATAGCCGATGGTGAAAACCGCCATGACCAGGCCGACGAAAGCAGAGGCGTACAGAACATTGGTCTGCGGGCGGCTTTTGGAAATGGGCATTTGGCTGGCTAAAGGAATCATTTAGCTAAAGGCGTGCCAGGATGGAAAACTCGTGGGGTAAAGATCGCGACTCCTGAATGAAATGCCGCGTGCATCAGAGGCGTTTGCTTTCCACGTTCCAACCCCACCTATGAAGTACCTGTTCTCTGCTGTCTTAGCCTTCTCATTCCTCAGCCCCGCGTTTGCAGCGGACAAAAAATCCATCGTCATGATTGCTGGGAAGCCTTCGCATGGTCCGGGGCAGCATGAGCACAATGCGGGCATCCAGCTTCTGAAGAAGTGCCTGGAGCAGGGGGTGGCAGACCAGGTGGACGTCAAATTTCATCTGAATGGCGAGTGGCCGTCCCAGGAGGAGCTGTCTGCGGCGGACACAGTCGTGATCTACTCAGACGGCGGTGGCGGACATCCGGCCTTGCAGGGAGACCGCCTGGCGCAGCTCGACAAGGAGATGAAGCGCGGCTGTGGCTTTCTGACGCTGCACTATGCGGTGGAGCCCACGATTGAAAAGGGTGGCAAGGAGTTCATCGACTGGATGGGCGGCTGCTTTGAGATCAACTGGAGCGTGAACCCGCACTGGGACGCCAACTTCAAGGAACTGCCAGTGCATCCCATCAGTGAGGGCGTGAAGCCTTTTGGCACGAATGACGAGTGGTACTTCCACATGCGCTTCCGCCCGAACATGCAGGGAGTGACACCTATCCTCAGTGACGTGGCTCCTGACTCCACCATGAGCCGCCCGGATGGTGCCCATAGCGGCAATCCGGCCGTGCGTGAGTCCGTGAAGAACAAGGAGAAGCAGCATGTGGCCTGGGCCTGCGAGCGTGCAGATGGCGGCCGTGGCTTTGGCTTCACCGGCGGCCATTACCACAAAGGCTGGGCCAATAACGACCAGCGCAAGCTGGTGCTGAACGCGATCCTCTGGACGGCAAAGGCGAAGATCCCTGCGGACGGGGTGCCCTCTACCGTGACGGAAGACGACATGAAGGCCAACCTGGACCTCAAGCCCGGGCAGGGCCTGCCTGAGAAAACGAAGGCGAAGTAAACAGACGCTATGCCAGCATGAACCGTCGTCAATTTCTCCAACAAAGCACGGCGGGCATGCTGGCTGTGAATCTGGCCTCCGGGCAGTCAGCGGCATCGCTGATTGCATCGCTGGAAAAGGTCACGCTCAAGCGCGGCCGCGATGGCAGCGGGCCTTCCTGGTTTCATCCGCGGCCCTGCGTGGTGCCGGGCAAAGACGGCCTGGTGATCTTCATGACGATGCAGGAGATTCGCGGTTCCGATTTCTTTCTGCCAGTACATTGGATGGAGTCCCGTGATCTCGGGCGGACGTGGTCGGACCCGCAGCCGGTGCCGCCGCTGGGCCGTGTGCCGACGACGGACGGGCGTGGCGAGGAAGGCGTGTGCGATGTGGTGCCGCAGCATCATGCCAAAACGGGCACCGTGCTGGCGATGGGGCACAACGTTTTTTACCGTGGGCCGAAGTTTGACCGCAACCAGCCGGCACGCTGGCCTGTGTATGCAGTGTACAAAGACGGGCACTGGTCCGAGCGCAAACGGCTGGTCTGGGATGACCCACGTGGCGCGAATATTTACACCAACAACTGCGGCCAGCGCGAGGTGCTGGAGGATGGCAGCATCGCCTTTGTGATGTCATTCGGTGCACGGCAGAACGGGCGTTCCGCCGCCGGGGTGCGGTGCTCGTTTGACGGAGAGACGCTGGCCATTCAAAAGGTGGGCCGTGAGATCAAGCACGCCGCCGGACGTGGGCTGCTGGAGCCCTCGCTGGTGCGCTATCGTGGGAAGTTTTACGTGACGCTGCGTGCCGAGGACAACTGCGGCTATGTGGCTGCGAGCGATGACGGGCTGAACTTTGAGGAAAAGCAGCCGTGGTGCTGGGATGACGGCACGCCGCTGGAAATGAGCACCACGCAGCAGCACTGGCTGCCGCACAGCGAGGCGCTGCACCTGGTCTACACACGTAAAGACGCCAGTAATGTGAACGTGATACGCTGGCGTGCGCCGCTGTTCATGGCGCAGGTGGACCTGAAGACACTGCGGCTGATCCGCGAGACTGAGCGAGTCGTGCTGCCGCTGGAAGGCGATGGTGTGAAAGCGCCAGATGAGGTGCCTCTGATGGGAAATTTCCAGACCACCAACATCTCACCCGATGAATCGTGGGTGACTGATGGCGGCATGCTGCCAAAGCATGGCTTCAAGGGAGATCTACTGCTGGGCAGGATCCGCTGGAGCCAGCCAAATGCGCTGATGTGATGCGCTCAGGCGGAGTAGCCGCCGGAGATGTAGGCATTGAGCTGCTCGATCGTCATGCGCTGAGTGGCGATGATCCACTTCACAAGATCGCCGATGGAAACAATGCCGAGCAGTTCCTCGCCATCCAATACCGGAAGGTGGCGGATGCGATGTTCCGTGATGATCTCCATGCAACTGGAGACGGTTTGATCTGGTCCCACGGTCACCGGTTCCCGCGTCATGATCTCACTGACGGGCGTTTCCTTGGAGGATTTGCCGCGGAGCGCCACCTTGCTCATGTAGTCGCGTTCTGAAATGATGCCGACCAGCCGGGTGCCCTCCACCACTGGCAGCGCGCCGATGTTTTTCTCTGACATCATCTGAATGGCCTGATAGACGGTGGCCGTTGGCGAGATGGTCCAGATGTCCCGGCCCTTGTGCTCCAGCAGGGTTTTGGCGGCGGTGGGAATTTCCATGGCATTAAATTTTGTTGGTTCATTTTCTGAAATGAGCGTCTGCTAAGCAAGCTTCGTTTTCCCAGCACTTCCGGCCGGGGGAAAAGCTGGAATCGGCCCACCTTGGTGCTTGAGATCGACGCCACGCGTCGTTTCATGCCGTGCCATGAGCACCCAACCCACGCCTCTCTCACGTCGCCGCTTTGTCGGTGCTGCCGGTCTCGTCGCCGGAAGCATGATCACCCGCCCGCTGTTCGGCCAGAACGCCGCCAGCAACAAACTCAACGTCGCCCTCATCGGCGTGTGGGGCCGTGGTCTGGCCCACTACGACTCCATTGCGGAGGAAAACGTGGTGGCCTTGTGCGACATCAACGAAGCTCGCTTTCCCGATGCGCTGAAGCGTTTCCCGAATGCGACGACGTACATCGACTGGCGCAAGTGCCTGGATCACAAAGGCCTCGACGCGGTGGTGGTGTGCACGCCGGACCACACCCATGCCTTCATCGCCAACTGGGCGCTCAAGCGCAATCTGCACTGCTACTGCGAGAAGCCGCTGGCGATCACGGTGGATGAGGCACGCACGGTACGCGCCACCTGGGAAACGAAGAAAGGCAAGCTGGCCACGCAGGTGGGCATGCAGCGGCATGCGAATCCGAATTTCAACCGCGTCCGCGAGCTCATCCGCGACGGAGCCATCGGCGAGCTGAAGGCCGCCTATGCCTGGGGCAACCGCCAGATTCCCAAGCCGGGCTACTTCCCAGAGGAAGGTGAGCCGCCGAAGGGATTCCATTACGACCTGTGGCTTGGCCCCTCCCCTTTCCACCCGTACAACCCCGCCTACTTCTCCGGCGGGGCCGGTGCCAACTGCCTTTCCTGGAACATGTTCTGGGACTTTGGCGCTGGTCAGATCGGTGACATGGGCAGCCACACCATGGATCTGCTTTGGAACGCCGTGGACGGCGGCCTGCCCACCTCCGCTGAAGCAAAGGGTGATGCCTACAACTCCGACGTGACGCCGGTGAAATGCGAGTCCCACTTTGAGCTTCCCGCCAATGACTGGCGCGGGCCCATCACTGTGGCCTGGTATCAGGGCGGCGCGATGCCGAGCTCGCCCAAGAAGCACATCGACCTCACGCAGATCGGTCACGGCGCGATGTTCAAAGGCACGAAGGGCTTCCTCATCGCCGACTTCGATTCACGCCTCATCCTGCCCTACGGCAACGATGCGGACATGAGCTACTACAAGCCGCGCAAAAAAGAGGACATGCTGCCTGACATCGGCCACTTCCAGAAGCAGTGGTTTGACGCCTGCCGCGACCCCAGCAAGCCCACCGCCTGCAACTTTGGCTACAGCGCCGACATGATCGAAATGATGCTGCTCGGCCTGGTGGCCTACCGCACGGGCAAGAAGATCCAGTATGACGGCAAGACTGGCAAAAGCCCCGACACGCCCGAAGCGAATGCCTTCATGAAGAAGGAATACCGCCCCGGCTGGAACATCGACGGCTGATCTGAGTCATGAACAGGCTCCCACCCATCGGCATCGTCAGCCTGGTGCTGATGGGCTGGGTCTCGTCTGCTACGGCGGCCGGGTATTTTGATGAGACGAAGTTCACAACGCTCTTCGCTTTTGACAGCGTCTCCATTCCCTATTCGCAGAATCTACGGCTGGAAATGAGGCAGGCCGAGCGGCATCCGGCCAATCCAGTGCTGCAGAGAGGCAGGCCGGGAACGCCTGATGCGCAGGGGGTGCAGTTCTACGGCTCCATCATCCGGGAGAATGACACATACCGCATGTGGTATGTGGCCTATGATGATGACACTGAAAACAAGGTGGCATCCGCCCGCTGGCGAGCGGCCTATGCGGAGAGCACGGACGGCGCGCACTGGACGAAGCCGGACCTGGGGCTCGTGGAATACAAGGGGAGCAAGAACAACAACCTGCTGCAGATGGGCGGCGGCCCATGGGGTTTTGTGAACATCAAGGTGCTCAAGGATGAGGCCGATCCTGATCCGGCGAGGCGGTACAAAATGACCTCGCATGTGTACTTTCGGGGACAGAGGAGACTGGGGACTCTGCTGCCGTTTGTGAGCGTGGACGGCTATACCTGGAAGCCGGTGAAGGAGGTGAAGTCAGTGAAAGCCGAACTCAGAAAGGAGGATCTGCTGCTGCCAGCCATTCACTTTGAGCCCAGCGGCGGTCTCTATGAGTGGGACGGCATGTTTTATGCCTGCGGACAGAATGCTCTGAATGCCATGCAGCCCTATCAGGGACGCGTGACGCGCATGTATCGCTCGCCAGATTTCATCCACTGGCTGCCCACGCAGAGCATTGGTTTTGTGCGTGAGCCCCAGCACCAGGTGCTGGGACCGGGGCGCAGCCTGGAGGGCGAGCAGACGCATGAGGGCATCAGTGTGTGGAACCGACGCAATATGCTGCTGGGCGTTGTCGGGCTGTGGCACGGCGCGAAGGAGTGGCAGGACATCACGATTGATCTCGGTTTTGTGCTCAGCAACGATGGTCTGAACTTTCGAGAGCCTGCGCGTGAATGGACCTTTCTCAAACGCGGTGCGGATGGCGCCTGGGATCAGGGCGGGGTGCTCCAGGGGCAGGGGTTTGAGAACATCGGCGACGAGACCTTCATCTACTATGGCGCCTGGGATCCACGGAGCAGGGAAAAAGTGCCTGAGCGTGGCGGTGTCGGCATTGCACGCCTGCCGCGCGACCGCTTTGGAGATCTCGTGGTGGAAACGGCCGGAAAAGGGCCCGGAGACTACCAGCTTCCTGAAATCACCAGTGAGTTTGTCACCGCAGCGCTTTCGCTGAGGCGAAGACAGAATTTCTTTGTGAATGCAGAGGGTCTTGGGCCTGACGCAGGGCTGAAGGTCGAGCTTCTCAGCGCCAACGAAACGCCGCTGCCGGGCTACGCCAGCACTGTCAGACAGAGCGGATTCCAAACACCGGTGAGGTGGGAGAAGGACGGGGGTGATCTGCCCGAACGGGTCCGTGTGCGCGTGACGTTTGAAGGAAGGCGCAACACGGACATCCGTTTCAGCGCCTTGTATCTGAAGCCTGCCGAGTGATGACTCCATGAACCGCCGCCATTTTCTCAGCGCCACTCTTGCTGGCAGTGCAGCAGTCGCCGCTGCAGCACCGCCCAAGGGCATCATCGACTGCCAGAGTCACCTCTTTTTTCCCGAGGTGCTCGACATGATGCGCAAGCGTAAAACCGAACCGCTGGTGCATGACGACAAAGGCACCGTCTTTCTCAAGATGGGTGACTGGCTGCGCAAGGTGCCGCCTTTTTATCTCGATGTGGATGCCAAGCTCGCGACCATGGACGCCAGCGGCATCGAGATCACCATGCTAAGCACAAACGACCCCGGCCCCGAGTGGTTTGGCGCGGACGGTGCGGCGGTGGCGCAGCTGATTCATGACTCTCTGGCGGCGGTGATCGCAAAGCATCCCACGCGCTTTCGCGGACTGTGCGTGCTGCCGCTGCAAAATGAAAAGGCGGCGGCCGAAGAACTGGACCGCTGCGTGAACAAGCTCGGCTTCAAGGGCATCCTGCTCTATACCAATCTCGCCGGAGCGTGGTGTGATGAGCCGCAGTTTCACTGGCTTTATGCGCGGGCGGAGGAGCTGGGAGTGCCCATCCTGCTGCACCCCGCCAAGCCAATGACCACGGAGCAGGTGAAGGGGTATGAGCTCACCAGCACGCTGGGCAACATGTTTGTAAACACCATCGCCATTGCCCGCATCATCGCCAGCGGATTGCTGGACAAGCACCCGAAGCTGAAGCTGGTGTGTCCGCATTTGGGCGGCACGCTGCCTTACATCAGCGGACGCATGGACCATCAGCTCACGGTGCTGAAGCGTGGGCCGCAGAACCTGCAGCGCAAGCCCAGCGAGTATCTGCGCAGCATCTACATGGACATCGTTTCGCCGTTGCCGGAGGCGATGCGCTTTGCGCTGGATTTCAGCAGCGCGGACAGGCTGCTTTTTTCCAGCGACCATCCGTGGGTGGAGCCGAAGGAGATTCTGGAGCCGCTGCGCTCTCTGAAGCTTTCTGCGGACGAGGAGCAGAAGATTCTCTCTGGAAATGCACGACAGCTTTTTGGCCTGACATGAGCACAGTGACCAGCAGCAGACCCGGCGTCATCGGCATGGGCCTGATGGGAAGCGCCGTGCTGAAAATGACCGGCGCGAGCTGCGGCTGGGACGTGGATGCCACGCGCTGCGTGAACGCAGCCACGGCTCAAGAGGTGTTTGAGCAATGCGATGTGGTGTTTCTTTGCCTGCCCAACTCCCACATTGCGAGCGATGTGGCAAGAGGCGTGACATTGAAGGCGGGCCAGATCATCATTGATACGACCACGGGCGATCCGCGTGAAATGGCAGCGCTGGGGGCTGAGCTGGCGGCGCTGGGTGTGCACTATCTGGATGCGACGGTTTCCGGCAGCAGCGTGCAGCTTCAACAGAGGGATGTGCTGGTGATGGCTGGCGGGGATGCGGCGGCGTTTGAGCGATGCCGCGAGTGGTTTGCCTGCTTTGCCCGAGAGTCCGTGCATGTGGGGCCCTGTGGCAGCGGGGCAAAGATGAAGCTGGTGACGAACCTCGTGCTGGGCCTCAATCGTGCCGCACTGGCGGAGGGGCTCGCCTTCGCGCAGCAACTGGATCTGGACCCGGCTCAGACGCTGGATGTGATGCGCCGCAGCATGGCCTACTCCCGCATCATGGACACCAAAGGGGAGAAGATGATCACGCAGGATTTCAACCCGCAGGCGAAGCTCTCGCAGCATCTCAAGGATGTGCGTCTCATGCTGGCTGCGAGCGCGATCCCGCTGCCACTGAGCGAGGTGCACCGTGAACTGCTCGAAAAGGCTGAGGCACTGGGCTACGGCGAGGCGGACAACAGCGCGGTGATCCAGGCGATTTTGAAATCATGAGCAAAGCCCAACGCTATCTGGTGCTGGTCACCGTTTTTCTAGGACTCGTCTTTGATGGCGTGGAGCTCGGGCTGATGCCGGTGGCATCGCTCTCAGTGTCGAAAAGCCTGCTGGGAGCAGGCTTCACTCCTGAACTGGGAGGAGAGTGGTTTGCGCGTTTCACGGCAGCGCTGATGCTCGGCGCGGCGATCGGCGGCATCGTGCTGGGAAGCCTAGGAGATCGCGTGGGGCGTACGCGGGCGATGGGGGTGTGCATTTTGTTTTATACTATCTTTGCCGCCATGGGGGCGTATGCGCAGACGCAGGAGCAGATGCTGGTGCTGCGCTTTCTGGTGGGGCTGGGAGTGGGCGGCTTGTGGCCCAATGGCATTGCGCTTGTTTCTGAGTGCTGGTCCAGTGCCTCGCGGCCGCTGGTCTCCGGGGCGATGATGGCGGGGCTGAACGTGGGCGTCCTGGCGCTTTCCCAGGTGGCACGGCAGTGGCACATCACGCCGGAGTCCTGGCGGTGGGTGTTTCAGTTTGCAGGTGTGCCGGCGCTGCTGGGAGTGTTTGTGCTGGTGGTGCTGCCAGAGTCGCCCAAGTGGCTGGCTTCGCGTGGCATGTCCAAAGCTTCGGTGACGCCGCTGCGCGAGCTGTTTCAGCCGAATCTCATCCGCTTCACCTTGGTGGGCATCCTGCTGAGCGCCATCCCGATGATCGGTGCGTGGTCGGCCAGCAAATGGATGATCCCGTGGTCTGACAAGATCGCCGGAGCTGCACATGCCGACTACAAGGCGGCGACCCAGGGCTGGTGGGCGCTGGGGGCCACGCTGGGCAGCCTGCTAGGCGGACAGTGTGCAAACTGGCTGGGCCGGCGGCTGAGCTACTGCCTCATCAGCCTTGCCACAGTCAGCATCACCTGCGCGATGTTTCAGATGACGGCACCGCTGGAGGCTTCGTTTCATCCCATCGTGTGTGCGCAGGGCTTTGTGGCCACGTTGTTCTTTGGCTGGCTGGCGCTTTATCTGCCGGAGCTGTTTCCCACACGTGTGCGTGCCACAGGCAGCGGGCTGGCGTACAATTCCGGACGCTTTGGTACGGCCGTGGGAGTGCTGGCTGCGGGGTTTCTTTTCTCGGCGCTGGGCGGCGATTACGCACGGGTGGGCGCCATCTGTGCGTCGGTCTATGCGCTGGGGGTGATTGTCATCTGGTGGGCGCCAGACACAAAGGCTTTGGAGTTGGCCGATTGAGTCCGCCTCGTGTGACCGTATGGAGAGGATGCGCCAGCTCCTTTTTGCCATCTGCACTCTTTTTTCGACCGCATATGCGGCTGATCCCTCCGGTGTTTTCAAAGCCGGTGCGGCCACCAGCAACATCACACCGGAGCTTGGCACCTCCATGAACGGCGGGTTTCAGGACCGGCAGGCAACTTTTGTACATGATGAGCTGCACGCGCGCTGTCTTGCGCTTGACGATGGCAAGACGAAGCTGGTGCTGGTGGTTGCGGACAGCTGCGTCATCGGGCGGGGCATTTTTGATGAAGCGAAGAAAATGGTGAACGAGGCCACCGGGCTGCCGATGGAGAACATGCTCATGTCTGCCACGCATTCGCACTCGTGCGGCACGGCGCAGGCGGTGGGCCAGAGCGAGCCGAATCCGATGTATCAGCGTTTTCTGGCACGTCGCATCGCCGATGGGGTGCGCTGCGCTCTGAACAATCTTGCGCCTGCCAAAATCGCGTGGGGAAAGGTGGATGTGCCGCAGCATGTCTTTAACCGCCGCTGGAAAATGAAGCCCGGCGGCATCCCCGCAACGCCTCATGGCGTGACCACGGATCAGGTGAAGACGAATCCCGGAGTCAACAACCCGAACCTCCTGGAGCCAGCCGGACCGACGGATCCTGAGGTGTGCTTCATCAGTGTGCAGTCACCCGAGGGAAAACCCATCGCGCTGTATGCCAACTACTCGCTGCATTATGTCGGCGGCACAGGGCCGGGCCATCTTTCGGCGGACTACTACGGTGTCTTTTGCAGCCGGATCGGCGAGCTGCTCGGCGTGGGGAATCAAGACCCCGCCTTTGTGGGCATCATGTCCAACGGGACCAGCGGCGACATCAACAACATCGACTGCCGGGGAGGGCAGGCGAAGCAGCCGCTTTATGGGCAGATCAATCTCGTCGCGAAGGATGTGGCGCAGGCTGTCGCCGGTGCGTGCAAGGCGCTGAAGTATCAGGACTGGGTGCCGCTCGGAGTAGCCCAGAAGGAGGTCGCGCTCGGTCTGCGCATCCCCACGCCGGAGGAAGTGGAGAAGGCACGCGCGGTGACGAAGCAGTCCAAGCTTTTTCCACGCATGGAGACGATGGAGCAGGTGTATGCGCGTGAGACCGTGCTGCTGGCCGACTTTCCCAAGGAAGTCTCGGCACCCCTGCAGGTGCTCAAGATCGGCGACCTGCGTGTTTCAGCCATTCCTGCCGAGGTTTTTGTGGAGATCGGGCTGGGTTTGAAGAGCCGACATGCGCAGACTTTCACCGTGTCCCTGGCCAATGCGTACCATGGCTATCTTCCCACGCCGGAGCAGCACAAGCTTGGCGGCTATGAAACCTGGCGCGCCAGATCCGCCTGCCTCGAAGCCGATGCCTCGACAAAAATCGTCGCAGGGCTGGAGGAGCTGTTTGCAAAACTTCAGTAATATCTATTCACGCGACTATGAAATTCATTCTGCTCTGCTTCGCGCTGCTTACCTGTGCTGCATCTGCTGCCAACATCGTCGTCATGACGGTGGAAGATCCCAACAACTACGAGGCTCCGCGCACGATGCGTGAATTTGCGGAGAAGGAGCTGCGGCCGCTCGGGCATCAAGTCACAATCATCGAAGGGGACAAGCCGCAGCCGCATCACTTTGCCGGACTCATCGAGGCGCTGAAAGAGGCGGATCTGCTGGTGCTTTTCTCGCGCCGTCGCTTTCCGCCGAAGGAGCAGATGGCGGCCATTCGGGCGCACCTTGCCGCAGGCAGGCCTCTGCTGGGCATTCGCACGGCCAATCATGCCTTCATTCCCAAGCCCAATGAGACTGTGGATCCGAGTCTGGCCCCATGGCCGGAGTTCACGCACGAGGTGCTGGGTGGCGAAAACACCGGGTATGAAACAAAGGGGCTTCCTTACAGCGTGAGTGTGGCTCCGGGTGCGGAGACAAGCGTGCTTCTGAAGGGCGTGAACACCGCCGGCATCCAGGGGTATCAGTCGATGTACAAAGTCCTGCCGCTGGCCGCTGATGCCACCCCGGTGCTCATCGGTACCGCCCAGGCTGGGGCTGTCACGCCGCCGCAGCCGGTGGCATGGGCACGCACCTATGGCGCTGGGAAAGCGCGGATTTTCTATACCAGCCTCGGAGCACCTGAGGACATGCGCAGTGCCGATCTGCAGCGGCTGCTGCTCAATGCTGTGGGGTGGGCTTTGCAGAAATAGCGCATCATGAAAATCATCTGTCTGCTCCTTCTCACATGCGTGGTCACGGCCAGGGCTGAAATGCTCGCTGGGGTGGCCAAGGTTGACATCACTGACCGCACTGGTCCGGTGAATGATCCGTGCTTTGCCAAGGCGCTGGTGCTCAAGAACGACGACACCACGGCGGTGGTGATCACGCTGGATGCGGTGGCGGTGGGAGGCATCGGGCGCATTGGCAATGGCTTCATGGCGACGGTGCGCGGCGGACTGCGGGAGCTGGGCATCGCGCCGGAGAATGTGGTGGTCAATGCGAGCCACTGTCACGGCATCGTACGCGGAGATCTGGAGCCGCTGGTCATCCAGGCGGTGAAGCAGGCGGCACAGAATCTGGTGCCGGTGAAGGCGGGCAGCGGCGAAGGGTCTGAGACGCGCATCAGTGAAAACCGGCGGCTCAAAATGAAAGACGGCAGCATGGTGGACATGCGGCGCGCCTACTCGATGCCACACGACGAGGATGTCGCCAGCGTGGGGCCCATCGATCCGCAGGTGGCCGTGCTGCGGCTGGATCGCACGGACGGCACGCCGCTGGCTGTGCTCTACCAGTTTGCCTGCCATCCGATCATGAACCCGCCCAGCAAAGGTTGCTCGGCGGATTATCCGGGCTTTGCCTCCAAAGTCATCGAGGAGGCTCTTGGCGGTGGCGCGATGGCTTTTTTCATCCAGGGGTGTGGTGGGGACATCAATCCGGTGCGCTACAAAGAGGTCTCCCGACCAGCCGATGCCGAGCCGCTTGGCGCCATGCTGGGTGCCACGGTGCTGGCCTCTTTGCGGAAAATCGAAACCCAGGCCGGTGCGCCTCTCAAAGTGAGCAATGAGACCATCGCCCTGCCGCGTGCGGCGGATTACACAGCGCGCATTGCCAACATCGAGGCGGAGCAGAAAAAGCTCGTGGCCGCGCTCAAGTCCACCAACATCAACTTCAAGACCTTCCTACCACTGCTGCTGCAGCACAAGCTCTGGCCGGAAACGCCGTCGCATTATTCGCAGAGCTACCTGCATGACCAGTCATTGGATCGGAAAGCCATCCCCCAGCTTGATGCCGACAACCGCGCGCTGGTGGAGAGCTACCTGGCCAACATCGAGATCATGGAGCGGCTCACACGGTTGAATGCCAACCTCGCACTGCTGAAAATGCACCTGAAGCAGACCGAGGCAGCCGCCAGCCCAACGTTGGATGCCGAGGTCTGCGGGCTGCGTGTAGGCGACTTCAAGCTGGTGACCTTCCCCGGAGAAGTCACAGTACAGGTGGGACTGAACATCAAGAAAGCCGCGAACGACGCCCGCGCCTTTGTCTCCGGCTACACCAATGGCTACATCTGGTACACACCCACTGTGGAGCAGCGCCTGAACAGCGGCTACGCGCAGGAAGACTGTGACACGCTGGTCGCACCTGAGTGGCAGAAGATCTTTGAGACGAAGGCGCTGGAAGTTTTGCGCAATCTCAGCCGATAAGCTTTTTCATGAAATCATCACTCTTGCTTCTGTTTGCCGCATTCACCTGCTCCGCCTTGGCCGCAGAGGATCTGTCAAAGACGCTCATGACCACACGCGGCAAGCTGCTGGTCAGCGAGGACTTCGCGTCGCCGCTCGCCCCTGTGGTGGGCAAGCCGGTGGGGTTTGCCAGCGGGTTTACTGGCTGGCGTTATAATGCTGGGACTGCGGGTGGAAAATCGGGATATTGGAAACTGGCCGACGGAGTTTTCACCGGAGTGGAAAGCCCTGGGGCCAATCATCCGGCGACAGCTTCGTTCGGCTTTCAATTCACCGACGCCATCATTCAATGCGAGGTGAGGCTGAATGACGTGCCCGATGAAGGCCGCAAATACCGCTCTTTGTTTGTGAAGGCGACGGATGCCAAGGACTACGTGATCTCGCTGAGCGTGGGACCGGGCGGTCTGTTTCTGACGCCGTATGATGCGGAGCGCATCAATCCCACGACCAAGCAGCGGGAAAAAGGAACGGCGGGCCGCGCGCTCACGCCCGTCAAACTCAACGAATGGCATACTGTGGTCCTGGAGATCAAAGGCTCGGAAGTGGTGGGCACGATTGATGGCAAGAGCACCACGCTGAGCAATCCGCTGATTGGAACCGCGAAACACAGCATCATGCTCGGGGCCGGCACTGAGGCGAGCTTTCGCCATCTGCGCGTGTGGGAGGCGCTGCCCAACGCAGACTGGACCACAGCCAAGGCGACACTGCAGGCAGCCGTGAAACCTTGAACTGTCAGTCACTGCAAACCGGCATTCCATTTAACCTCATGAACTTGTCTTCTCTCCTCCGTCTCCTGCTCATCATGGCTGTCGCTTTCGTGTGGCAGCTCCAAGCCGCCGAACCAGCCCACATCGTCATGATGATCGGCGAGGACGAATATCATACCTGGGAAACTCTGCCGGAGTTTGCCGCCAAAGAATTGAAAGCCGCGCCTTATCGCGTCACCATCATCCAAGCGGACAAAGCCGATAAGAACCAGTTCCCGGGGTTTGTGGAGGCCGTGCGCGATGCCGATCTCCTTTTCATCAGCGTACGCCGCCGCACTCCGCCGGTGGAGGTGATCCATGCTGTGCGTGCTCATCTGGATGCAGGCAAGCCGCTGGTGGGCATTCGCACGGCCAGCCATTGCTTTGCGCTGCGTCCCAAGGAGCCGGAGCCCAAGGCCGGGCTGGGCATCTGGCAGGACTTTGATCCCCAGGTGCTGGGCGGCAACTACACCGGTCACTATGGCAAAGATCCTGCCGCTATCACCGTGATCCCGGGTGCGGAGTCGCATCCCATCCTGCGTGGGGTGGTGGTCTCCGAGCTCATCGGGCATGGTGGCCTGTATAAGAACACACCTCTCCAAGCCGGCACGACGCCGCTGCTGAAGGGAACACTGCCAGGAGCAGAGATCGAGCCTGTCGCGTGGACTCATCTGTACGGTGGCCAAAAGGCCCGGGTCTTCTACACCTCGATGGGGCATTGGGATGACTTCAAGCTGCCTGCCTTCCGCCGCTTTTTGCTCAATGGCATCGCCTGGGCGCTGGAGAAGCCCTGACATTTTTTCTTCGCCACAGTGGCTGTGCAGCCTTGAGCACCGTCACTCGCTCGCCATAGGAAGCGGCTCATTACCCCCCCCGACAAACATGCGACTTCAAGACCAGGTCATCCTCATCACCGGCAGCTGCACGGGCATTGGAGAATTCATGGCGCGGCGCTTCGTTGCCGAAGGCGCTCGAGTCGTCCTTCACGGACTGGAAACCGAGCGCGGCGAGGCCTTGCGGCAGGAGCTTGGCACTGACAAAGCAGCCTTCTGCCAGGGCAACCTCGCAGACCCGGAGGTCCCGGCCAAGCTGGCCGCCGATGCCATCGCCGCCTTTGGTAAAATCGACGCTTTGGTGAACAACGCGGCGATGACCAATCGCGCACGCATCGCCGAGACGGACGCTGCCATGTTTGACCGCATCATCGCCGTGAACGCCCGTGCGCCCATGCTCCTCATCCGCGCGCTGCTGCCCGAGCTGAAAAAGAACCAGGGCGTGGTGCTGAACATCGGCTCGGTGCTGGCCCACTGCGGCCAAGCCAATCTGCTGGCCTACTCCATGTCCAAGGGCGCGCTCATGACGATGACACGCAACCTGGCCGATGCGCTCGGCACCGACCGTGTGCGTGTGAACCAGCTCAACGTCGGCTGGACCCTCACAGAGAACGAATACAAGGTGAAGCTCGGCGATGGCCTCGGCGAAGGCTGGCCGGAGCGACTGCCCGCTTACGCCGTGCCCATGGGCCGTCTGCTGAGGCCTGAGGACATCGCCGCCGCCGCTGTGTACTGGGTGAGCCGCGAGAGCTTCCCAGTCACCGGCACCGTGGCCGAGCTGGAGCAGTATCCGCTCATCGGCCGCTACACCAATCACGAGGGAGATCCTCTCAAACAACAAGATCACACCAACTAAACCACCATGAAACTGATCCGCTTTGGAAACCCTGGAGAAGAAAAACCCGGCCTGCAGCTGGAAGATGGCCGCCGTATCGACGCGAGCGCCTTTGGCAGCGATTACGATGAGAAATTCTTCGGAGGAGACGGCCTTGAGCGTCTGGCCGCCTGGGCAAAGGCAAACGCCGCCATGGCACCAACCGTGTCCGCTGAAACTCGCCTTGGCCCCTGCATCGCCCGCCCGAGCAAGATCATCTGCATCGGCCTGAACTACGTGGACCACGCCAAGGAGAGCGGCATGCCCATCCCGGCGGAGCCCATCGTTTTCTTCAAGGCCACCAGCGCCATCGTGGGACCGAATGACAACGTGGTCATCCCACGCAATTCCAAGAAGACCGACTGGGAAGTCGAGCTGGCTTTTGTCATCGGCAAAAAGGCCAGCTACGTTTCTGAAGCAGACGCCATGAGCCATGTGGCCGGCTATTGCGTGCACAATGACTACAGCGAGCGCGAGTGGCAGCTGGAGCGTGGCGGCCAGTGGGTGAAGGGCAAGAGCTGTGACACCTTTGCGCCCATCGGTCCCTTCCTCGCCACCAGCGATGAGATCCCTGATCCGCAGAACCTGAAACTGTGGCTCAAGCTCAACGGCAAGACCATCCAGAACAGCAGCACCGCACAGATGATCTTTGGCGTGCAGAAGCTGGTGAGCTACCTGAGCCAGTTCATGAGCCTGCTGCCCGGAGACATCATCACCACCGGCACACCTCCCGGCGTTGGTCTTGGATTCAAGCCTGATCCTGTCTTTATGAAGCCCGGCGATGTGATCGAGCTGGGTGTCGAAGGCCTCGGCGTGCAGGGGCAGACGGCGGTGGCGGCTGCGTAAAAGTCGTTTCGCGCTTTATCTTATCAGGAGGCCGCTCAAATGAGCGGCCTCTTTTTTATGCAGAGGGTTATTCAACCTTCAGCACACCGTTCATCACCATCCAGTGTCCAGGGAAGGTGCAGAGGTAGGGGTAGTCGCCCTTTTTCTTGGGGGCGGTGATGTGAATGGTGAAAGACTCCTTTGGATTGGTCATATCGGTGTAGGCGAGCACGTCGTCGGAGTCGGGTACGTAGTGCTTGGCCAGGCCCTGCGGGTCGGTGATCATGAGGTTGGCCAAGTTGCCGACCTTTTGCAGCGTGCCCGGTTTGGCGAGCATCCAGTTGTGTGGCACCACGTCGGGATTTTTGAAGACGATGGTGAGCTTCTCACCGGCTTTCGCTGTGAGCTGCTTTTGCACGTATTGAAGTCCCAGCGCGGCCTCGATGATGACTTCACGTCCGCCTTCGCCCTTGGCCCACGGGTTGGGCTTGGCGGACTTCGGAGCTTCCATGCCGATCTGTGCAGCATGATTGGTCTTGGCGATCTTGGTGTAGCCAACGAAATCGGTGAAAGGCTCTGCCAGAGCATGTGCCGTGAGGAAGACATCATGGCCGGTGCTCAGGTGCAGATGGATCTGGCTGGCGGTGACGATCTGCGGGATTTCGAGGAAGAGCGTTTTGCCACCATCGAGCTTCTGCACGCTGTGGATTTCCAGTGGATCGTGGCCGGGAGTGTCAGCATATTTCACGGAATATTCCGGTGAGCCATACTGCGGGCCGTAGCGGTAGTTCCAGCACTGCGCAAAGCAGGTGGCGGCCTCGGCGTTCTTCACGGGCTGGTTGAAGCGAAGCAGTACGCCGTTGTCCCGGGCTTCGAAGCCGATGAGCACGGGTTTTTCACCGCCGGTGAAGCGCACACGCTGGAAGCAGCCGTCCTTGGGTGTGTAGCTGCCCCAGCCCTGCATGCCGTTCACGTAGAGATGACCGTCATTGGGATTGAAGCGCGCGCACTGCGGGCCGGAGTCGAAGTTGCCGCTGATTTTCACGGTGGCAGCCTGCCAGCGGCCTTTGACGTTCTGCCGCATGACGAGCCATGCGCTGCCACCACCGGAGGAGAGGTGGACGAGATTGCCGTTGCCTACGAGTGAAGCCCATGAGTGTGGTATGTCAGTCCACAATGTTTGAGGTATGAAAACTTGGCTGCTGGCGCTGTTGTCCTCGCCACGCGGAAGGTACATGAGCACGGGCTCGGGGGGCTGGCCGTTCCTTGGGCCGCCAGCGCCGAAGTGGGCGCCGAGATTGTGATCCAGCTCGATCTGGAAGATGGAGGAGGCCGGTGTCCAGTCGCCTTCCTGCCCGCTGGTGGTGACGAAGTGGCCGTCCGGCGAGATGCCGAGACCGTCCGGATTGCGGAAGCCGGTGGCGAGTACTTCGAGCTTGTCCCTGCCGGTGATGCGGCACACGCCTTGATTGCCGGAGGCGAAATACCAGCGGCCTTCCTTGTCCGTCTCCAGGCCGACGATGAAGTCATGACCACCAGGAGAGGTCTGCATGGCATTGGTCACGCAATCGTAGAAGTCGGCTTCGTCGTCGCCATTGAGATCATGCAGGCAGGTGATCTGATCACGGCCGAGGACGTAGAGCTTGTCCTTCACGATCTTCATGCCTAGCGGCTGATTGAGGCCGGTGGCGAAGCGCTTCCAGCGGATTTTTTCGAGCTTTTCGTCGATGCCCTTCACCAGCCAGACCTCGCCGGTCATGGTGGCGATGGCGGCGGTGCCATCGCTGAAGAAATCATGCGCCGTGATGAAAAGGAGTGCTCCGTAGGGATTGTCGAAGGGCAGCTCGATGGTGTCAGTGGCGAAAGGCTGCTGCGTGCCGAGGTTGCCCTTGGTTTCGAGCCACTGAGGCCATTGGGCGGGGAACTCTTTGACGAGTTGAACCTGCTCGCCACGGACATTCCAAAATGAGTCACCCACTTTGAAGATGACGGCCTTGCCCTGGCGATAGAAGCCTTGGTACTGCCCGTTGAGTTTGATGGATGGCTTGGATGCCACTTTTCCATCCATCGCAGCGCCGCCCATGAACCCATGGCGGTGATCGGTGAGCTTGATGAAGCCTCCAGTCCAAGTGATCGGGAATGAAAGCTTCTCGCTGTCGAAGACATAGGAAGTATCACCTTCGCGGACGCACACGGCTTTCGGAATCGTCAGGCCTGCACCTTTGAAGACACAGCTGAACACCGAACCGTGATCGCTCTCGGCGAAGCGGCCATCTTTCCAAGTGACCTGGTCATTCTGATTGCCCCAGTGGCCTTGCTGGCCGCCATCGAGGCCGGGGAACTGTGGCAGCAATGCCGGGAGCGTCTTCTGCTTCATGAACTGGAGCGCTTGCTTGCCGTAGAAGTCGAAGACACGCTCGCGGTTCACGAATTCCTGCCAATGCACGTTGTCTTCAGGGTTGAGGGGTTTGCGGTCCGGTGTGAAGGCGGCGGGCGGCGGGGCCTTGGGCGGCAGGATGGCATCCAGGTGGTCGAAGTCCCAGAGGCCGATGGTGTTGTCCATGCGCAGGCGCGGGCCGTTGCTTTTGCGCGGCTTCATCACGCCGCGGGCGATGCGCACGTCGTCCAAAACACCATCACAGCCGATGGTGCCTTCCACGAGGCTGCCGAAGGCAATGCCACCTGCCTTGGGCATGCCCTTGAGGGGCTGCACGGACTTCTCAAGCACCTGTTTGCCATCAATCCAAAGGACAACGTTCTTCTCGTCGATGCTGGCCAGCAGGTCATGCCACTTGCCGTCGCAGATGTTCACCTGGGAGTCGAAGTCACCGCCGCGGCCTGGCATGTAGAGCGCCAGCGTGCCGCGTTTCGCATGGGTGTAGAGCTCCCAATGCGTGGCGGAGGATTTGGCGTCTGAGGCAATAAGGATGTTGAAGTGCTCTTTGCTGTTCAGCTTCGCGCGACACTCGATGGTGATGGGCAGCGTGCGGAAGGGTTCGTTGTCCTGCTCAAAATAGCTGCCTTTCAGAGCCTCGCCGAATTCCTGATTGATGGAGGGCACGCCCTCGCCGGTGATGGGGGGCTTGGCTATGAAGCTGGCAGCGGCTGGCTTGTCATTCCATGTGCGGTATTTTGGCTTCGGTCCGGGCACGTTGTCATCTAGCTGGGGAATCAGCCACGCGAGCCCGTCGAGATTGTCCAGCAGGCGGCCTTCAGCGTCTTCATTCGTGTGGTTCAGAATGCCGATGGGACCGTTGTAGCCGCTGGCGCGCACGATGCGCAGCACCTTCACATCTTCGGTGCCCACACCGAGAGGGAGGATCTTGCGGCCCTTCGCCTCGCCATCGATGTCCATGCCGTTGAGGTTGAAGCAGAGCAGGTGCGGCAGCATGCGTGGCAGCACCTTGGCAAGGCGATCGAGATGACCGTGGCCGTGGTGAAGGTTGTACACCATGCCGATGTTCTTGATGCCCTTGGCCTTCAGAGCCTCCACGATGGCGATGGCGTTTTCAGGTTCGCCATACCATCCGCCGTGATTGTAGAGAGCCACCGGGCAGCCCAACGGGGCGGCGGCTTCGCAGATCGGCTGGAGGCGTGCGACCTCTTTTTCCACGCGTGCTTTCTGATCCGCTTCGTCCTTCACCTGGATCGCGCCGCCGTTGCCATTGACCCACAGCTGAGGATGCACGCCATGGCGCTTGAAGAGTTCTAGTGTCTGCTTCGCTTCGTCGTTGAGCACCGTCGGGAACCACCAGCCCATCAGCTCGATGTGGTGCTTTTTGAGTGCGTTCAGTTCGTCGTCCCACTGGGGAATGTGCTCTTTGCGGTAGTCATAGACGAATTTTTTCACGCCCATTTTTTCCAGCATGGCCGCACGCTCCTCGGGTCCGCGCTTGCCCGCATCAAAGGGCACGATGCACCACGCGGCGAGGTTGGATTTGTCGAAAAGAGTTTCGGCTGCCTGAGTTTGGCAAAGGGCAGCGGCCAGCAGGGTGATGGCGAAAAGGCGGGAGAGCATGGGGAAGGGTTACTTGGTGGTGGAATAGGCGGCCCACTGGGCCTCGATCCATTGAGCATCAGGGGCACCGTCGAAGACGAGGATGCGGTACTTGGAGATGTAGGGTTTGCCGGGCTCGATGGACCAGTCTCCATCCTGCGAAGGAGCGATGCAGAGCTGCGGATTTTTGGGATTGAGGCGCAGGGGCTGCGGGAAGCGGAAATTGGAAGGATGAATGAGGATGACCATACCGGTGGATGCGCCATCCACCTGACCACCGATGTGAACCCACTTGCCTTTGGTGGAATCTCCTTTGACGCGGTCATACCCTTCGCTGGTCAGCATCGTCACGGCATCGACCGGATTCCATGCCAGATTTCCGCGCACGCCCAGGCCGCCGTAGTGATACTGGGGCAGCTTCAACGGTTTGTCCGTGGCGCAGGTCTGGGTGCTCGTGAGGTCGATGATGTTCGCCAGCTTTCCATCCAGCTCCTTCTGCGCCACCGTCACTTCCCAGGTTTCGTTCAGCACTTTTTGATCAGGCGTGTGGCTGTGATCCAGGAAGACATGCTCGCTGGTGAAGCCGCCGCCCTCAGCACCGCCCCAGCTTTTGTCGAGTTTGGCAAAGCGCACTTCGGCGAGGATCTGGTCGCCGCTTTTGTTTTTGCCATCTCCTTTGCCCTGGTTCCAGAAATCGGGGTGCGAGTCGCCAAACTCGGTCTTTGTCCACGCCATCCAGATGCCGCGATGCCAGCGGTGATCTTCGGGATGATTGCCTGTCACCAGCTTGCCGCTCGGCGAGTAAACCGGATGCAGGTGTGCTCCGTGTTTGAACACAGCGGCCACGCCTTCAGGCACCTCGCCAGCCTCCATCTGATAATCGCAGATCGTTTTGCCGCCGGTGCTGAAGTTCAGTGCGGAGCCCTGCTTCTCCACCTGGATATCAGCGGCGAAAGTGGGCGCGGCGAGGAGAGCGGCGAAGAGAAGGGTTGGCTTCATGACGATGGAACGACCCGCTGTATCACAAACTCGCAGGCTTTACGAGTGTTCCCGCTTTCACCACGCCGCCCTGCATCACGGCCATGAGGTTGTCGCGGTTTTCGAGGAGGGAGATGTCTGCGAGCACATCACCCGCGACGACGAGCACGTCCGCCAGTTTGCCTTTTTCGAGAGAGCCGATCTCCTCTTCTCGGCCCATCATCTTCGCACCGCCGAGCGTGGCGCACTTGAGGGTGTCCAGCGGAGAAAAGCCCACATAATTGACGAAGAAGGTCAGTTCCTGGGCGTAGGTGCCATGCGGTGTCCAGGCAAAGCCGTAGTCGCCGCCGAGGCCCATGGTGCCGCCGGCCTTCAGCACCTTGCGGCAGCTTTCCGCCCCGGCCTCCAGGGTTTCCTGGTGACCGTCGAGCACGCGCTGGGAGAGGCCGAATTCCTTGCCACGCTGGACGCTGAAGAGTTCAAAGCCAAGGCCGGGGCACATCGGCACGTTGCGCTTCAGCAGCAGATCCAGGCACTCGTCATCCATGAAGGTCCCGTGCTCGATGGCGTCATAACCGGCTTTGAGCGCATTGCGGATGCCCTCAGTAGCGCGGCAGTGGCCGGTGACCTTGAGGCCGTGATTGTGTGAGGTTGCGACGACTGCGTGCATTTCCTCAAAGGTCATGCACAGGGTGTGGTGGTCGTTGATGTCCGGAGAGGCGGCATCTCCGGTGGGGTAGGTTTTCACCCACTCGATGCCGTCTTTGACCAGCTTGCGCACGGCGGTGCGGGCCTGCTCGGGACCATTCACGATGAAGACGATGCCCTCCATGCCGATCCGGCGGTAATCAGGGTTCCAGTCCATCAGCCCGCCTGCACCACAGATCTCGCGGCCGCTGGCGCTGAGGCGCGGGCCGGGGATCATGTCCTCCTCGATGGCCTTCTTCATCCACACGTCGATGTTGTGCAGGCAGCCGCCGCTGCGTGCCGCCGTGTAGCCGCACTCCAGCGCGGTCTTCGCATTTACGGCAGATTGCAGCGTGACGTATTCGACGGGGAACTTGATGTCGAGATCCTGCAGCTCGGAGACATTGAAGTAGGTGAGGTGAATGTGCGCCTCGATGAGTCCCGGCATGATGGTGCCGCCCTTGGCATCGATCACGCGTGCGTCAGGGGCGGCAGGCGGCGCGTCGGCGGCAGGGCCTGCGTAAGTGATGATACCGTCGGTGATGATCAGCGCGGCATTGGGAATGGCGGGCGCGCCCGTGCCATCGACGAGCTGGCCGTTTTGGACGACGGTTGTGCCTGGTTGGAGCTTCATGGTGAGTGAATGCTATCGCTTTGTCCGGCGCGGGGATAGAACAGGAGCGGCAGGGCTTGGAACATTCGCGGCGGCGTATTTTTCGCGGTACGCCCCCGGGGTGAGGCCGGTGACGCGGCGAAATTCGCGCGTGAGGTGGCTCTGGTCCGCGAAGCCACAGCGCAGGCCGGTGGCGGAGATGGATTCGCGCGTGTCCACCAGCAGACGGCAGGCGGTCTGGATGCGCAGGCGCCGCAGGTACTGCTGCGGCGGCAGGCCATACTCGCGGAGAAAGCTGCGCTCAAACGCCCGTGCGGACATGCCCACGGCGTGCGCCATTTCCGCATTGGTCACGGACTCGCCCAACCGGCGCGTCATCAGCGCGATGACGACACCGAGGCGGATATCTCCACGCTGGTCGATCTGCGCCGCATCCAGCATGCGTGTGATGCCTGCGGTGCCGACGACACGGCCCCTGGCATTGCACACCGGTTTCTTGGTCGTGAAGCACCACGCTGCCGTGTGGTCAAAGCGACCGACGAGTTCCAGGCGGCCCTGTACCGTCTGTCCGGCCAGCACCGCCTCATCGCCTGCACGGAAATGCGCCGCCAGATGTGGGGGCGAGAGGTCGTCGTCGGTTCGGCCCAGCACCTCCTCAAGCTTTTGCATGCCATAGTTCAGCATGAAGGTACGGTTCACCCAAAGGTAGCGGCGCCTTGCATCTTTGATCCAGGCCTGCACGTCTGGCAGCGCGTCAAAAAGATCGCGCAGGGCATCGGCGGCAGATGTGGCGGCGGCTTCGGCTTTCACAGTCGGGAGATTAACAGGAACGGATTTTGATGGCACTCCGAATCATGAAGGCATGAAAAAAGCGGAGCCGCTGGCCGCAACTCCGCTTTGAGAAGGAAATGAAAGCTCCCGGTTACTGGCGCACTTCCTTGATGTGCTTGTCAGGTGCGGCGTCGAAGGCGGCCTTGCTGGCGGCATCTGCAAAGGCGACCTGACGAGAGTAGGTGACGGTGATGGCAGGGTCAGATTTCTTTTTGCTCAACGGGCACTGGCCGGCGGTGGCTGCAAGGATATTGCTGAGATATCCCTTGGGAGCGGCGGTAAACTGGGCTTTGCAGCGGTTGCAGCAGACTGCCACGGTCTTCGAATAATTGCTGGTGATTGCCGGATTCGCCGGTTTGCCCGAGATAGGGCAGACGGTGTTAAGCGGTTCGGCGGCAGGTGTCGCGCCAGCCAGCAAGCCAAGGGCGGTGATGAGGGTGAAAACGAATTTCATGGAGGGCATAGCCTGTCGGATACGAATGCACGGATCTTCCGCAACCGAAACCTTCATGCCAGCACCCCCCCCTTTGCCGGTGTGCTCTGACACCCTGAATTGACACCCCTAGGAGGCGGGCCTATCTTCACTTCCGTATGCATCTCGAATAGACTGCATGCAGGGAGCATCAGGTGCCTGCCATGACCTGTTCTCTGACACGTGCTCCATGGCCAAGCTTCAATACCTGATGCGATGAATCTCTACGTGAGCAACCTGCCTTACTCCCTGACGGACGAGGATCTGCGGATTGAATTTGCCGCTCATGGTGAAGTCTCCAGCGCCCGCCTGGTCAAAGACCGGGAGACGGGTCGCTCGCGTGGCTTTGGTTTTGTGGACATGCCGCTTGAAGCCGATGCACTGGCGGCAATCAATGCACTGAATGGCAAGGAGGTAGGCGGGCGAGCGCTGAGGGTGATCGAGGCGCGGCCGAGGGAGGAGCGTCCGCCGCGGAAGCATGAAGGTGACAGCCGCAGCAAACGCGAACCGCGTGAAGGCTGGAGCCGTGACAAAAGGTCTTGAATCAAAAAAGGGCGGCACGGAACGCCCTTTGTCCTGATGAGGATGCAGGCAGGCCGCATGCAGAGCGGCGAAGAAGCAGAGCGCTCCTTATTTCGGCTGATACTTCGGATAACGCTGCTGAAGCTGCTGCAGCATCTGCTTCGCCTTGGCTGAGTCTCCGGCTTTCTCCAGCACCTGCGCAGCTTTGTGGAGCGCGTTGGGGGTGACATCGGGGTCATCAAAAAACTGGCTGGGCACGGCGTATTTGGCGGCGGCGTCCTTCCATTTGACCATGGCGGCCTCCTTCTGACCTTCAGCCGCGAGCTTGTCACCCTGCGCAGCGTAAATGTCGCCTTCGAGGATGAGCAGTTCGGCCTGGAGGCGGCCGTCTTTGACGACCTGCAGGGCATCCTGAGCGACCTTGTCAGCTTCATCAAAAAGCCCTTTGCCGAGCTGGGCGCGGCCTTTGGTCAGCAGCGCGCGTGAGCGCGTGGCGGTGTCGGGCTCTGATTTGAGGAAGTTGTCTGTGGCCTGAATGCTGGCGTCGTACTGCTGGTTTTGGAGCTGCGCCATGCCAAGGTAGTTCCACACCACGGGCTCGGTGTTTTCCGGGTTTTGCGGAGTGACGGCGAGCTCGAGGAAGCGTGCTGCGCGTTTGTAGTCGTCTCCGCTGTAAAGTTTGAGCCCGAGCCATTTTAAAATGTTCGGGGGGACCGAGCCGTCGGGTTTGGACTGGAGGTAGGAGTCGATGGTCTTGGCGAGGTTGTCGGCGTTTTGGCGCGCGTAGTCACAAAGGATGATCAGCTGGCTGGATTTTTCGAGGTAAGCTTTGCTGTCGAGCTCGATGGAGCGGCGCAGGGCGGGAACGGCCTTGTCATAGATCTTCTGGTCGAAGTTTCCCCGGCCGATGCCGTAGTAGGCTTGTGCAGCAGCGGTGGTGGTGGGGAATTTTTTGAGCAGTGTCTCAAAGGCGGTGATGGTGGCCTTGGGGTCCTTCTGCTCCATGGCGATGAAACCAAGCTGCAACCACGAGAGCTCGCACGCGTCGGATTTGGGGAACTCCTTGGTGACGTGTTCAAAGTCGGCCTTCGCCTTGGGCAGATCGCGGGCGTCACGGTTTGCAAGGCCACGGCGGGCGTAAGCCTTGGGAAGGAATTCGTGGCCGGGATTTTCACTGATGAAACGGGTGAATGTGCCGACGGCTTCCTGGTTGCGGCCTGCCTCCCCCTGCGCCCAGCCCATGTTGAAGAGCGTGCCTGGGCGCAGCTTTTCGGGCAGTTTTTCGAGGGTGACCTCGTTGTAGCTCTGCGCCGCCTGCTGGTAGTCGCCTTTGTTGAAGTAAAAGTCGGCTCGGATCAGGCGTGCCAAGGCCAGATATTCATGGTCGGAGTGCTTTGCCGCATGCCGTTTGATGAAGGCGGTGGCGAATTCGCCCAGGTCCTTGTCATTGAGCAGGTAGAAGCAGTAGAGCTTCCAGTAGCCTGCGCTGAAGGCTTCTTCGGTGTCGGCGTGGTACTGTTCGATAAGCAGGTAAACTTCGACGGCCCGGGCATAGCTTTTGCGCATGCGGTGCGCATGGCCGACGAGGAGCAGCATCTTGGCCCTGGAGGCACCCTGGGGGAGGACCTCAGAGTTTTTGTTGTAGTAGTCGATGACACCGTCGTAGTCGCCCTTGGCATACAGGGCCTGAATGATGCCTACCAGGGAGATGCCCCGGTTTTGCTCGCTGGTCTCAGGCATCCGCAGAGCCTTCTCAAACATGGCGATGGATTCCTCCGGCTTGCTGAGCTCTGCGTAGAGGACGGCGGCGCGAATGCTGGCCTCTGCCACGATGGCGCGGTCAGCACTGGATTTGACGAGTTCGTCAAAAATAGGCAGCGCCTCGGCCTTTTTGTCCTGGCCGAGATAAATGCTGCCAAGTGTGAGCAGCGATGTTTCGCGGTAAGGATTGTCCGTTTTTACAGCGATCACGCTGTTCAGGGCTGCGGTCTGTTTTGCCTTGTCCCCGAGCATTTCATACGCGCGGCTTTTGTTGTAGGCGGCAGCCAGGCGGACTGGGGGGCTCTTGGTCTTGCTCTCGGCGAAGCCGAAGAATTTGGCCGAGTCTGCGAACTTGGAATCGTTGAACGTCATTGCGCCGAGGCGGTAGGCGCATGATGGAGCGCCCTCGCTTTCAGGGTAGCGGTTCACGACTTCCTCATAGTAGCCGGCGGCCTGCTTGAGCTGGTTCTGCTTCATGTAGCACTCACCAATGCGGTAGAGCGCCTCCGGCACCTGCCTGCCGCTGGGGTACTGCTGAAGGTACTTGGCGTAGGACTGCGAGGCCATGCCCCACTCCTGGCGGTCATAAGCCAGAGTGGCAAAATCAAACATGTCGTCATCAGGCCCCTTGGTCTTTGGGGCCGCGTCCGGCACGGGCTGCGCCTTGGGGGGCGGGCTTACCGGAATGGCCTTTGGCACGTCATCTTCGACAGGGAGCGCACGGGGCGGCGCAGGCTGCTGAGCCATGGATGAAAAGGCCACCATGCAGCAGAGCGCAGGAATGAAACAGGGCGCATGGCTGCGCGAGGCGGTTGGGGACTTCGCGGCGGTCATCTCACTTGGGCGTGGAGGCAGGTTGGTCAGCGTCAGGTTTGCGCGTTGCAAAGGCAATGTTCCAGATGCCAGCCTTCTGGCAGGTATCCAGCACCCGGATAACGTGCTGATAATTGACGATTTCATCGCCACGAAGGATCACAGCCTGATCCTTGTAGAGCGAGACGATGTTTTTCAGCTTCACCAGCAGCTCGTCGGTGTTGAACTTCTGGCCGTTGACGAGGATCTCGCCGTCTTTTTTGATGTTGATGATGATCTCGCCGACATTGCGGGACTCCTTTTCCTTGCCCTCTTCGGCGGCAGGCACGCTCACGTCCATGACCTGCTCCTCCTTGGCATACTGGAAGGTGACGGCAAAGAAAATGACGAGCAGGAACAGCACGTCCACCAGCGGTGCGAGCTGCATGGGCGAGGGTTCGATGGAATGCTGTTTGCGGAAATTCATCGCGAATGGGGAACTGCCTGTTTACTGGCCGGCGACGGCGCGTGCGGCACGCTTGTACTGCACCGCGAGCAGGGCCATCAGGTGGGTGGTCGCGGCTTCCATTTCAGAGATCAGACGGTTCACCTTGCCACGAAAGATGGCGTAGAACATGAGGGACGGAATGCCGATGACGAGACCGGAGGCCGTGCAGAGCAGCGCCTCAGAAACCCCCTGGGCGAGGCCGAGCTGGTTTGAGCCTGCAGCACCCTTGCCGGAGATTTCATGGAAGGTGGTGATCATGCCCAGGGTCGTGCCGAGCAGGCCGAGCATGGGGGCGATGGCGCCTACGTCACCGAGATAGGCGATGCGGGCCAGCAGAAGGCTGGACTGGCGGTTGCCCTCGGCTTCGGTGACTTCCTTGACCTCCTCAAAGCTCGCGCTCGGGTTGCGTGTGGCAAAGTCGAGCGTTTTGGAGGTGATGCGGGCGATGCATTCGTTGCGGCGGTTGCACACCGCGAGCAGTCCCAGGTAGTCCTGCTTGCGGATCAGGGCATCCGCCGAGTTCATAAAGGCATCGCTGACCACGGTGCCCTGCCTGACCGTGAAGCCAAAGAGCACGATCATAAAGAGGGCAATCATCGACAGAATGATCAGCGGGTAGGCCATGACCCCGGTGCGCTTGACGAAGCCCTGAAAAGTCAGCACATCGCCGTAGGGGTTGTCTTCGCCAGCCGGAGCCTGGGTCACGGTCACCCCATGAGCGGCAGGCGCAGGCTGCTGGGCCTGGGCCTTGTTGAGGTTCATCGTGAAGATGAGCGCCACCAGCACGGCCAGGGCGAAGAAGATTTTTCGGTGCATGAGGCGGCGATTGTAAACGTATGCGCCAGCCTTGCAAGGGGCCGGTGGCTGGCTTTACCGGCCCGGTCAGGCCAGCAGTTCCCGTACCACTTTGCACTCGTTTACGCCTGTGAGGCGGAAATCCAGCCCTGCGTACTTGTAGGTGAACTTTTCGTGATCGAAGCCCAGAATGCGCAGGATCGTGGCATGCAGATCATGCACGTGGACGGGGTTTTCCGTGGCTTGGAAGCCAAATTCATCGGTGGAGCCATGAGTGTAGCCGCCCCGCACACCGCCGCCGGCCATCCACATCGTGAAGCCGTAATGGTTGTGG
This sequence comes from Prosthecobacter fluviatilis, assembly GCF_042655725.1. Lineage (GTDB taxonomy): Bacteria > Verrucomicrobiota > Verrucomicrobiia > Verrucomicrobiales > Verrucomicrobiaceae > Prosthecobacter > Prosthecobacter fluviatilis. The sequence continues at coordinate 247,714 of NZ_JBHSMQ010000005.1, read as the reverse complement.
TCGCGGCCGTGTTGCTTGCCGGCATTGGCACCGGGGGTGGGCAGTTCCACGGCCGGGGTGCGGCCAAATTCGCCCCCCCACAGCATGAGGGTTTCGTCCCAGAGGCCGCGCTGTTTTAGGTCGCTCATAAAAGCGGCCATGGCCCCGTCCGTCTGCTGTCCAAGCTTCCGGTGCTCCAAAATTTCGTCGTGATTGTCCCACGGCTGGCCTGCGCCAGTCCAGAGCTGGATGAAGCGCACCCCGCGCTCCAGCAGACGCCGGGCGATGAGGCACTGACGGCCAAACGCGTGGTCTCCGTACATTTTCCGAACCGATTCCGGCTCCTTCATGATGTCGAAGGCGTCCGTGGCCTCCATCTGCATGCGGTAGGCCAGTTCGTAGCTCTGCACGCGGGCTTCGAGCTGCTGGTCGCGGTCCTGCTGAACCAGATTGCGCTGGTTGAGCTCCTGCAGGAGGTCGAGCTGGCGGCGCTGCTGCTTGAGATCGAGCGAACCGTTTTTGATGAATTCCACGAGTTTTTCAACCCGGGTGTCCTCGGTGTTGATGTAAGCGCCCTGGTAGGCGCTGGGCAGGAAAGCTGACTGCCAGTTTTTGGTGCGGCGTGTGGGCATGCCTCCGGGGCACATGGCGATGTAGCCTGGAAGGTTTTGGTTTTCACTGCCGAGGCCGTAGGTCACCCAGGAGCCCATGGTCGGGCGGTTCAGGCGGCCTTCCCCACTGTTCATCAGCCCCAGGGAAGGCTCATGGTTGGGCACGTCCGCGTACATCGAGCGGATCACGCAGAGATCGTCGGCAAAAGCACCGGTCTTTTCAAAGACTTCGCTCACTTCCAGCCCGCACTCACCGCGCTTGGTAAACTTGAAGGGGGATTTGAAGCCTGCCCCGGTCGGGCGCTCGGTTTTGAGCACGTTCGGCAGCGGCTTGCCGTCGTATTTGTCCAGCATTGGCTTCGGGTCGAAGGTATCCACGTGGGATGGCCCGCCATTCATGAAGAAATGCACCACCCGTTTGGCCTTTGGCTCAAAATGGGGGCGTTTGACGGCCATGGGGTCCAGGGTGGCGGCTGCCGCCTGCTGTGTGAACAGTGAGCCGAGGGCTACCGATCCAAAGCCCATGCCGACACGTTGCAGCAGTTCGCGGCGCGTCAAAAATGCATGCTCCAAGTTTGGGGCATGATGTGAAAAAGAGGAGTTCATGGGGGTATGAAAGGTACGTTCCCGGGAGGGGATGTTTTTGCAGGATCTCTTGCGCGAGATTTATAGCACAGGAAAGCGCAAAAAAGGAGCAGAAGCTGCTGATGGAAGGCTCCGTAAATTAGCGTATCCTTTATACCCCCAATGTTTTCGAATTCACGCCATCTTGCTCTGGCCGCCTTTGTCGTCGGCTCGTTTCCCCTTTCCGCTGCTCCGGCCTGGAAAGACGCTGAAGTCGTTTTGAAGGCCAAATGCTATGAGTGCCATAACCCCAAGAAGACTAAGGGCGATGTTGATTTGCAGCAGTTTGCCGCCGATCCCCAGCTGGCCAAGCATTTTGAGGTCTGGCTCAAGGTGAAGGACACCATCGAAAACGGCGACATGCCGCCGCCGAAGGCCCACCAGATGACCGACCAGGAGAACCATGCCCTTCTCGGCTGGGTCAATGGTGAGCTCGATGCCCTGGCTGCCGCCCAGTCCGGCGATCCCGGCCCCGTGACCATGCGCCGGCTCACCAACGCCGAATACGACTACACCATCCGCGACCTCACCGGGCACGACTACAGCCTGGCCAAGGAATTCCAGACCGACGGCGGTGGTGGCGAGGGTTTCAGCAATACCGGCGACGTGCTTTTCATGAGCCCCGCCGCGCTGGACAAATACTTTGGCGCCGCCCGCAAGGTGGCCGATTTCGCCACCATCATGCCGGGCACCGGCATCGTGTTCAATTCGCAACGCATCGGCCTGCGTGGCCCTGAACAGGTCAAGGCGCAGGCTCAGCAGGCGCTGTATGTGTGGTACCAGCAGAAGGCGGCTCCGTTTCTGCCAAAAGACTTCGATGACATGCGCGAGGCGGACTACATGGTGGCCTGCTGGAAGCACAAGCACTTCAAAACCCCGCTCGAACAGCTCGCAAAGGAGGGAGGGCTGCAGCTGCCCTTCCTGCAGAACTGGAACACCCTCGTCAATGCCACGGAGCCCAAGTCACGCTTCCTCGACCTCACCCGTGTGGCCTGGCGCGAGCTTCCAGCACCCGACGCTGCCAAACCTGGCCAGGTGCCGCAGGCCGTGATCGACGGAGCCAAGGCCGTCCAGGCCCAGCTCCTTTCCTGGAACAATCCCAAAAAGCCCGGCAGCGGCGTGCAGCGCCAGCAGCAGGACGCCGACGGCATCCGCGCCTACCAAATGAACATCGAGGTGAAGGGCAAGAAGCAGGCCTTCCTGTGCATCGGCGACGATGGCGACGGCAACAAAGGAGACATCGCCCTCATCACCAAGCTTGATGTGCGTACCACCAAGGGGCACCTGCTGTATATGGACTGGCTCAACAAGCAGATAGGCGAAGACCAAAAGGCCCTCGCCGCCACGCCGCCTCCGGCCAATGCCGAGGCGCTGAAGCAGCGCATCGCCGAGTTGGAGAAAGTGAAAAGCGCTTTTGGCAAGCATCCGCAGGGCCGCCAGATCGAGCCCGGAGTGCTGGCCATCGCGGCACCGCTGGCTTTCACCCTCCCGTTGCCTGAAAACGCCACCTGGCTGCATGCCGAGGCCCGCCTGGACCTGCAAAATCCCGACATCAACGACGGCACCATCCAGTGGGCGCTCACCACGGACAAGCCCCGCGACGTCACCAAGATCATGCCCGGCGTGCTCACCGTTTGGAAGACCCAGACTGATGCAGCCCGCAACACCATGCGGGATTTTGGCGTCATGAAGCAGGCCTTCCCGGACATGTATGAGCGCAGGCTTGAGGAAGTGGCCAGCAATCTCTATCGCCGCAACCCGGGCATCACGGTCTATTACTTCAGTGATGATCAGCTCGGCCAGCTTCTCGGCCCCAAAGACCGCGACTACCTCGCGGCCATGAAGAAGGACTTTGGCTACACCGCCAATCCCAAGCTCAACCCGCAGCAGCAGAAGGAGTTCGACTCCGCCCTGCTCGGGCACCTGCGCTACTTTGCCGGTCGTGCCTGGCGTCGGCCGCTCACTCCCGAGGAAGGCCAGAAACTCGATGCCCTCTACTTTGAAGGACGCAAAAAAGAGCTCGATCGCGAATCCGCCGCGCGCGAGGTCGTGGTGCGTGTGCTGGTTTCCCCCTTCTTCCTCTTCAAGGCGGAGACTCTGCCGCTGGCCAGCAATCCCACGGGCGATGTGAAGCTCAACGCCTATGAGCTGGCCTCCCGCCTCAGCTACTTCATCTGGGCCTCCCAGCCTGACTGGGAGCTGCGCAAGGCTGCTGATGACGGCAGCCTGCTCAAGCCCGAAGTCCTCGCTGCGCAGACCAAGCGCATGCTGCGCGACCGCAAGGCCACGGCGCTTGCCAAGGAATTCGCCGGCCAGTGGCTGAAGTTCAACGGCTTCGACGAAAAGAGCACCGTCGATGAGAAGAAGTTCCCCGAATTCACCACCGAGATCCGCAACGACATGCAGCGGGAGACCCTCGAGTTCTTCTCCCATCTCGTGCGCGATGACCGCAACGTGGGCGACATCATTGGTGGCGACTACTCCTTCCTCAATGAGCGCCTGGCCAAATTCTACGGCGTCCCGGGTGTCACTGGCGGTGATTTCCGCGAGGTAAAAGTGGCCCAGCAGCATCGCGGCGGCCTGCTTGGCATGGGAGCCATCCTGACCAAGACCTCCCGCCCCAACCGCACCAGCCCCGTGGTGCGTGGAGACTATCTCTACCAGGTGGTGCTCGGCTTCAGCTCACCGCCGCCGCCGCCGAATGTTCCCAAGCTGCCGGACAGCGCCGTGAAGCCCGCCTCTCTGCGCGAGGCCCTCATGGTCCACCGCACCGACGCTGCCTGCGCCGTCTGCCATGAGCGCATCGATCCGCTCGGCTTCGCCCTTGAAAGCTTCGACCCCATTGGTCGCTTCCGTACCGCCGATGAAACGGGTGGCAAGATCGACGACACCGGCGAGCTGAAAGACGGCACCAAGTTCCAGGGCCTGCCCGGCCTGCGCGACTACCTCAAGAAAAACGAAGTCAACTTCTCCGCTCAGTTCTGCCGCAAGCTCCTCGGCTACGCCCTCGGCCGTCAGACCATGCCGAGCGACAAAGCCTTGCTCGCCAAGATGCAGGCCACGCTGAAGCAGAACGGCGGCAAGTTCTCCGCCGCCGTGCTCGAAGTCGTCAACAGCCGCCAGTTCCTCAACCGCCGCAGCGAGGCCGTGGTGGCCTCCTCGAATCAATAAAACACCTCGCCACCCGTCTTACCTTTATGAACCTTTCCCGTCGCAAATTTCTCCGTGGCTCAGGCATCGCTCTCGGGCTGCCTTGGTTTGAGTCGATCAACTCCTTTGGAGCTGATGCGGTGAAAAACAACACCGCGCCGCGTCGTCTCGCCGTGTGCTTCACCGGCAATGGCGTCAATCCGCACCACTGGGGCGCCACGCAGGGCGCTGGCGGCATGGAGTTCATGAAAACGCTCACGCCGTTGGAGCCGATCAAGAAGCACATCAGCGTGTTCAAGGGCCTGTGGAATCCCACCACTGTGGAAGGGGAGGGCGGGCACTACCCCAAGATGAACGTGCTCTGCGGACTCAAGGTGAAGAAGACCACCACTGATGTCGAAGTCGGCACCACCATGGACCAGCTCGTCGCCGCACAGACGGGCAAGTTCACCCCCGTGCCCTGCGTCGTGCTGGGCACCGAGCGCCCCAGCTACAGCACGGACTCCGGCTTCACTTCCATCTACTCCGCCTACATCTCCTGGAGCACTCCTACCACCCCTGCGCCGAAGGAGATCTTCCCACAACAGGCCTTCGACCAGCTCTTTGACGACGGCAGCAAGCGCAAGCGTGACAAGAGCATCCTCGACCTCGTGATGGAAGACGCCGGCGCGCTGAAGCCCAAGCTCAGCCAGCGCGACAAGCAGAAGCTCGACGAATACCTCACCTCCGTGCGCGAGATCGAGCAGCGCGTCGAGCTCGCCGAAAAAATCAGCCAGGCCGAAACCCGCGGCGCGGGCTGGCAGCCCACCGTCAAGGTGCCCACCCTTGCACGCCCCGGCTCCGGCATTCCCACCAGCAGCGAGGACCATCTGCGCCTCATGTTCGACATCATGCTTCTGGCCTTCCAGATGGACCGCACCCGCGTGGCCACCTTCATGATGAACAACGACCTCTCCAACATGCGCTTCCCCAGCCTGGAAGGCATCAGCGGCGGCATCCATGAGCTCTCCCACCACGCCAATGACGAGCACCGCCTCGACATGTATCAGCGCGTGAACCAGCACCAGGTGAAGCTCTGGGGAGAGTTTCTCACCAAGATGCAGGCCACCAATGAAGGCGAGCGCAGCCTGCTGGAAAACAGCATGGTCATGCTCACCAGCAGCCTCTTCGACGGCAACGCCCACGACTCCCGCCAGCTCCCTGTCGTCCTCGCCGGCAACGGCGGCGGCTCCATCCAGGCTGGTCGCTTCCACGACCTTAGCGCCGACCCCAACCGCAAAATGTGCCGCCTCCACATCGCCCTCATGGACCGCATGGGCCTGCATGTCGGACATTTTGGCGATGCCGAGAACGCGTTGGCGATTTAGTTCGTGAGGTGATGGCTTCGGGCACCGTAGAGGTGTCATGGTCATCACCTCCCTCGATTTCGACAAACCGGGCAAGCAGCAGGGCTTCCTGCAGGTCCCTTATTCCCACAATCTCGGTGGCTGGGCGAATGTGATGGTGCCCATCACGGTCGTGGCTCGTGGCAAAGGACCGACAGTGCTCGTGCTCGGCGGCAATCATGGGGACGAGTATCAGGGGCAGATCGCCGCGATGAAGCTCGCGCGTGAACTGACGCCTGAGAAGGTGACGGGCCGCGTCATTCTCATACCTTCGCTCAATTTTCCTGCGGCACGTGCTGCCACGCGACTCTCGCCGCTCGATGGCATGAACATGAACCGCGCCTTTCCTGGCGATGCAGAAGGTCCGGTGACGAGCCAGATCGCGCACTATCTGCGCACGGTGCTCTTTCCGCTCAGTGATGTCGTCATCGACATGCACTCGGGCGGTCGCAGCATGGAGTTCGTCCCTTGCGCGCACATGCATCTCGTGCCGGATCGTGAGCAGCGGGCGAGGATGTTTGCCGCCATGCTCGCGTGGGGCACGGAGTTCTGCTTCATCTACGCGGACATCGCCGGCAGCGGACTCCTGCCTGTCGAAGCCGAGAACCAGGGCAAGCTCGTCATCACCACCGAACTCGGCGGCGGCGAGTGCGTTCCCGCCAGTGTGCATCGCATCACACAATGCGGCTTGAAGAATGTGCTCATCCATGTCGGAGCGCTGAAAGGCCGTGAGCAGCCCCGAAAAGCAACCGCGATCATCACGCAGGCCACCAATCGCGAAGATTACATTCTTGCGCCTGAGTCGGGCATTTTTGAAATCGCCGTCGATCTCGGGGGCAAAGTGAAGCCTGGGCAGACGGTGGGTTTCATCCATCATCTGGAGCGTGCGGATCGGGCTCCGGAACCCATTGTGGCACAAACTGCCGGTTACTTGATCACGATGCGCGCGCCGTGTCTCACGCAGCAGGGCGACTGCGTCGCGGTGATCGCGCGACAGGTCAGTGCACGTGAAGTTCTAAGTGCATGAACCGCGCAAAAACGGCAGGTGCCCTCGTGGCCTTCATGTGGTTCGCGTATTTCCTGAATTACTGCGACCGTCAGGCGATCTTCTCGATGTTTCCGTCGTTGAAGCTCGACCTGAAAATGACGGATCAGGAACTCGGGCTCGTCGGCGCGGTGTTTCTTTGGGTGTATGCCATCGGCTGCCCGGTCTCCGGCTATCTTGGAGATCGCTTTTCAAAACGTCTGCTCGTCGTGCTGAGTCTGGTCGTGTGGAGCATCGTGACCATTGGGACCGGCTTTGTCACCTCAGGTGTGCTGATGCTCGTGATGCGTGCGGCGATGGGCGTGTCCGAGTCGCTTTACATGTCCAGCGCGGTCGCGCTCACGGCCAGCGCGTATCCTGTGGCGAGGCGCTCACGGGCGGTGTCGATGCTCATGACCGGCCAGATTGCGGGCACGGTGGCAGGCAGCTGGTTTGGCGGCTTCATGGCGGATCGTGGCCAGTGGCGCTGGGCCTTCTTCGCGCTCGGTGCGGTGGGCGTGCTCTACGCGATTCCTTACTTCACCTTCCTGCGGCGGGTTGGGGAACCTCAGCCTGACAAAGCTGGGAGCGCAGGCGGCATCAGTTTTGCAGCACTCGTTCGTTCGCGCACCTTTGTCCTGCTCTGCCTGGTGTTTCCGGTGTTCGTCTTTGGCATCTGGCTGCTCTACGGCTGGCTGCCCGCATTTCTGCATGACAAGTTTCATCTCAATCAGGCTGATGCCGCGTTCAACGCCACCGTCTTTCTGCAAGCCGCCACGTTGGCCGGTGTGCTTGGCGGCGGCATGATCGCAGATGCGCTTTACCAGCGCATGCCAGCCGCGCGCCTGTGGCTCATGGTGTGCGGCCTCGCGCTGTCCGCGCCTTGCATTCATGCCCTTGGCAACAGCGACACGCTGCTCGTCACCCGCGTCGCCGCAACCGGTTTCGGCCTGTTCAGCGGCCTCTTTATCGCAAACATCTTCCCGGCCTCCTTCGATGTCGTGTCTTCAGACGCAAGGGCCACCGCCGTTGGCCTGCTGAACTTCTTTGGCGCTATCATGTCCGGCTTTGCCACGCTTTTCGGCGGCATGTGGAAGCAAACCCTCGGCATTGACCGCCTTCTCTCTCTCACTGCGCTTGCTTATTTCACGGCAGCCATGGCCTTGTTCGTCGGCATCAAGGTGCTGTTTCATCGTGATCACAACCATATCGTCTCCCATTCATGAAGAACATCCTCCTTTTATGCTCAGCAGCTTTTTTGCTCAGCTCACCGGCTGGACAAGCATCAGCGCAAACGCCTGCCAGACCCACGCCCGCCGTGCGCATCGCACTGTGGCACGGCAAAGCCCCTGATGGGGGCGGCAAGTTCGAGGATTGCACGAAGGAACTCGAAGTCTTTCTTCCGCCCGCTGGCAAAGCCAATGGTGCTGCCATCGTCCTGTGCCCCGGCGGTGGCTACATCCGCCACGTCACCGACCGCGAGGGCTACCCCATTGCCCAATGGCTCAATGAGCACGGCATCGCCTGCGTCATTCTCGAATACCGTCTGCCCTCGTTGCGCCATGCGGTGCCATTGCTCGATGCGCAGCGCGCCATTCGCCTCACACGCGCCAAAGCTGTGGAGTGGAAGATCGACCCGCAGCGCATCGGTATCCTCGGTTTTTCCGCAGGTGGTCATGTCGCCTCCACAGCGGTGACGCATTTTGATCAGGGCAATGCCGCGTCTGCTGATCCCATCGAGCGGTTGAGTTGTCGCCCCGATTTCGGCTGGCTCGTCTATCCCGTCGTCACCATGGGCGAATTCACGCACGCAGGATCGAAGGCGCAGTTGCTCGGCACCGACCCGAAGCCCGACCTCGTGCGACTCTATTCCAACGAACTGCAGGTCAGCGGTCAAACCCCGCCGACCTTCCTCGCCCACGCCATCGACGACAAGGCGGTGCCGATTGAAAACAGCCGACAGTTTGTCGCCGCCATGCAGGCGAACCACCTTCCGGTCCAACTCCTTGAACTTCCCTCCGGAGGGCACGGCCTCAACGGCTGCAAAGGCCCGCTGTGGGAGGAGTGGAAAGCGGCTGCCCTTGCATGGATGGCAGGACGCAAACTGATTCCGGAGGTCAGACCATGAGAAGGGCCGCTCTCATCATCCTCGTCATCGCGGCCCGGGTTCTGGCTGACGAGCCGCAGGACATCGTCTTCAAAGCCGACATCGACGGCAGTCAGCAGCGATATGTCGAACTCATGCCGCCGGACTTCGATCCAAAGGCGCCGCATGACGTGGTGCTCGCATTTCATGGACATGGGGCAGACCGCTGGCAGTTCATCAAGGATACGCGCGGCGAATGCAAGGGCGTGCGCGATGTGGCGGCAAAGTTTGGCATGATCGTTGTCTCGCCAGACTACCGGGCAAAGACTTCGTGGATGGGGCCGAAGGCGGAGGCGGATGTGGTGCAGATCATCGCAGAAATGAAGCTGCGCCATCATGTGGGGCGTGTGTTTGTCGCCGGTGGCTCCATGGGCGGGACGGCGGTGCTTGCTTTCACCGCGCTGCATCCTGAACTCGTGGCGGGCGTGTGCAGCCTCAATGGAACGGCCAATCTGATCGATTATGAGAAGTTTCAGGAAGCTCGCACGGCTTCCTTTGGCGGATCGAAATCGGCAGTGCCAGAGGAATACAAGAAGCGCAGCGCGGAGTTCTTTCCCGAAATGTTCACGATGTCTGCGGCGTTCACCACGGGTGGCAAAGATGACGTTGTGCCGCCGCAGAGTGTCCTGAGGCTCGTGGAGAAGCTCAGGCAGGCGAAACGCAAGGTGCTGAGCATTCACCGCGAGGCCGGCGGGCATTCCACGACCTATGAGGACACCTGCGCGGCGATGGAGTTCATGCTGCGAGAGGCGGGATGCCGGGCAACGGGCGAGCGTGATGCGCTGCGTGTCACGATGGGTGCCAAATCACCTGCCGCGGATCTGGCAGCGGATGCCCAGGTCTTTGGCAAAGCCATCGACCGGGCCTTGAAGTATGAATCTGCGCTCACTGAGGCTGACATGCGGTTGCTCAAAAATGCGGGCGTTCGCGCGAAGGAGCGTGCCGTGGCCGCAGCCGCCAGCACTCCCACCTGGACCACAAAGAAGGGAAAAGTCGTGCGGGGCTTCTTCTCCGCCGTGGATGGTTCCGTGCAGCCCTATGGAGTGATCGTGCCTGAGAAATACGACGCCACAAAGCCGATGCGGCTCGATGTGGTGCTGCATGGCAGCTCAAAACCGGTGGGCATGAGCGAGATGAAATTCATCGCTCGATTTGATGAGGGCGATGACGTGGCGAAGTCCGTGCCGGATGTCGATTACATCGAGCTGCATCCGCTGGGTCGCGTGGAGAACTGTTACCGCTGGGCCGGTGAGACGGATGTCTTCGAGGCCATTGAAGCCGTCTGCCGGAACTACAGGATCGACCGTGACCGTGTGGTGCTGCGTGGCATGTCGATGGGGGCGTCGGGCACCTGGCATCTGGGTTTGAAGAATCCTGACCGCTTCGTCGCCATCGGGCCCTACTGCGGCTATGTGGACACGCATCGTTTCTCCGAGACACCGATTCCAGGCTTCATCAAGGTTGGTCCGCTGCCGACGTATCAGGAAATCGGCCTGCACATGCTTGACTCGGTGGACTACGCCGCCAACGCCGGAGTCGTGCCCGCCATAGCGGCCATTGGTGACAAGGATGTGTTCTTCCAGGCGCACGTCATCATGGGCGAGGCCTTCGCCAAAGAGGGCATCCCATTCACGAATCTCATTTCGCATGGCACCGGGCATGTCATTGAGCCGAAGACGCATGCCGAGCAGATGCGCCGCATCTCCGAATACGCAGCGAAGGGGCTCGATCACGACCCGAAACAGCTCATCTTCGTCACCTGGACGGTCAAATACAACCGCTGTCACTGGCTGGAGCTGCTCAGCCTCGGCAGGCATTACGAACGTGCCGAGTTTCGTGCCAGCTTGATCGGGGATGGCCTTGAAGTCAGCGAAACAGGCAACATCACACGTTTTGCCATCCATCGTCCGCTGTCCCGGATGCGCATCGCAGGTGCCGAGATCTCCCTGCCTCCTCACAAGCCTGAGGACGTGCTCGTGTTTGCACAGACCGGTGGTTTATGGATGTGCGAGGGCTTGCGCAGTCAAGTCAAGCTCACCGGCAAGCGCCCGGGACTGCAAGGCCCCATTGACGATGCCTTCGCCACACCTTTTCTCTGCGTGCGTGGCACTGGCAGGCCCTGGAATGAGGCAGTGAATGCATGGGCGGACGAGAATCTGAAGCGCTTCAAATACGAATGGTCGCGCTACATGGGCGGCGATCTGCCGGTGAAAAACGACACCGAAGTCACCGAGGCTGACATGCGCGGCAAGCATCTCATCCTCTTCGGTGATCCCGGCAGCAACTCGTGGATCGCCAGAGCGCTGCCGAATCTCCCCGTGACGTGGACACACGACGAAGTTCGTCTCGGTGATGTCACGCAGCCGGCCAGGGATCATGCGCCTGTTTTCATCTGCGCCAGCCCGCTCGCGCAGGATCGCTACCTCGTCATCAACAGCGGCCACACCTTCCACGAGAAGGAGTTTGCCGCCTTCAACTATCTGCTTTTCCCACGGCTTGGTGACTGGGCGGTGATCAAGATCGGAGCGGAAGAGAAAGTGGTCCGTGCCGGCTATTTTGATGAGTCATGGCGGAAGGCTGGCGTTGTTGCGCCGTAGAATATTGCACCCATGCCACGCATCCTCATCGCCGAATGCAAACAGGAAGTCTCCACCTTCAATCCGCACCTGAGCGGATATGACGATTTCACGCTTCGTCACGGCCAGGCAATTCTCGACTACCACCGGCAGGTGCGCAGTGAAGTCGGCGGAGCGTTGAATGTGCTGGATGCAACGCCGGGCGTGGAGCTCGTGCCGACGTGCAGCGCCCATTTCATCACCTCTGGCGGCACGCTGGCGGATGCGGCTTTTGAGCGCATCGCGGACGAACTGCTATCCAGCATCAGAGCTGCACCGCCCGTGGATGGCATTTACTTTTCTCTGCACGGAGCTATGGCGGCCCAGAGCCAGGATGACCCGGAAGGCTGGCTTCTGGAGCAGACTCGGAAGATCGTCGGCGAGAGGGTTCCCATCGTCATCTCCCTGGATCTGCACGGCATCCTCACGGACCGCATGCTGGAGCAAAGCGATGCTGCCGTGGCCTTTCACACCTATCCTCATGTCGATTTTTTCAGCACAGGCGAGCGCTCCGCTCGGCTGCTCCTGCGCATCGTCGCGGGTGAAGTGAAACCCGTCACCGCCAAGGTGCGGGTGCCTGCGCTCGTTCGTGGCGATGAACTGATCACCGCCTCCGGCTCCATTCGTCACGCGGTGAATGCCGCGATGGCGGTCGAGCAAAGCGCAGGCGGCCTCTCGGCAGCGATGATGTGGGGTAATCCCTTTACCGATGTTCCCGCCCTCGCCTCGAACAGTTTTGTCGTGACAGACAATGATCCAGCTCTCGCGGAACGCGAAGCTCTGCGCATCGCCGGCTTGTTCTGGGAGCATCATGAGAAGATGCAGGTTCCCCTCACCAGCCTGGCTGAAGCCGCGCGCCAGACCAAGGAGAATGCCTCCGGAACCGTAGTGCTTGTGGATGCGGCGGATGCCACGAGCTCCGGTGCCTCCGGTGACAGCAATGCAATCCTTCGCGCCCTGATCGATGCAGGCTATGAAGGCACGGCCTTGGTCCCCATCGTTGATCCTGGTGCTGTGGAGGCCGCCTTCCGGGCGGGTGTTGGGCATGCAGTCAAAACAACGGTCGGAGGCGCTCTGGATGCCGGCCGCTTTACCCCGCTACCCATGGAAGGGCACGTGAGAATGCTCTCAGACGGCTGGTTTCACAGCGAGACCACACGCGAGCTGTGGCAGGCCGGCCCCACGGCGGTGATTCAGTCCGGTCACATCACGCTTATCATCACCAGCCGCGCGGTGAGCCTCTATGACCGCGCACTGTTCCTGTCTCACGGCTGCGATCCCAGGCATTATGGAGCCGTCGTGGTAAAGTCGCCGCAATGTGAGCGCCACATGTTCAAAGACTGGGCTGCGCGATACATTGATGTGGATGCCCCGGGCTCCACCAGCGCCCATCTCCGCAGCCTCGGCCACGTCCGCTGCGAACGCCCCATGTTCCCGCTCGATGCGGAGGTTTCTTTCCAACCCCAGGCCAAAATTTTCCAACGACACCCATGAAAATCCGAGAAATTCGCTGCGCAGGTTTGCGCGGTGCCACCCCCGAAGGCGGCTGGAGCAACGAGCTCCGGCCTGAAGACTGTGTTCATACACTCATCGCCGTCCACACCGATGAAGGCGCCGTGGGGCTCGGCAGCGTGTTCACCCATGATGCGCTCGTGCGTGCCTCCCTCGCGGTACTGGAGCCGCTCTATCGTGGCGAGAACGCCCTCGAACCCGAGCGCGTGAGCGAGAAACTGCACCAGAACATGTTCTGGCTCGGTCGTGGTGGTTCCATCACGCACACCATCAGCGGCATCGACATCGCCCTGTGGGATCTGCTGGGCAAAGCCACCGGGCAGCCGGTCGGTCGTCTGCTTGGCGGTCGTTATCGCGAGCGCGTGCAGCCTTATGCCTCGTTGCTGATGGATGAGCCGGCAAAGCTGCGTGATCACCTGCTCCAGGTGAAGGCCCAGGGCTTCCGCGCATTCAAAATTGGCTGGGGGCCGTTTGGCCGTCGGAATGCGGCCACCGATGAAGCGATCGTCAAAGCCGCACGTGAAGCCGTGGGGGCTGAATCGCGATTGATGGTCGATGCCGGTGGCAGCGATGCGCATTGGACGAACGGCTACAAGTGGGCGCTGAACACCGCGAAGATGCTCGCCGATTACGGGGTGCATTGGTTTGAAGAAGCGCTCACACCCGACTCGCTCGAAGACTTCGTGAAGCTGCGCGAGCATTCACCTGTGCCCATCAGTGGCGGTGAGGTGCTCACCCGGCGTCAGGCCTTTCAGCCTTTCCTCGAAGCGCGCGCCTTCGACATCATCCAGCCAGACGTTACGAAGGTTGGCGGCATCAGCGAAGAGCGGCGCATCGCTTGGATGGCGCAGGAGCACGGCGTACAGTTCATTCCACACGGGTGGAACACGGCCGTGGGTCTCGCGGCCGATCTGCACCTCGCCTCGGCTTTTCCCGGCACCGATCTCGTCGAATACCTCACGGGTTCGCCATTCATTGACGAAATCACCCTCGGTGGCTGGAAGCTTGATGCCGAAGGCATGCTGGCCATTCCGACCACGCCCGGACTCGGTCTCGAACTCGATCCTGATGCGGTGAAAAAATACACCAACGGGGAGAAGCTGTTGGAACGGTGAAATTCTTTTGGATGCTGGTCCAAAGCCTTTCCAGCGACAGGTTTTCAGGCGCTCGCAAGTCCAGCGTTGAACAAGCCTGACTGCGTTGCGCAACATGGAAAACGCTCTGGCGATTTGATCGCCAGGGCTTGCGCATGGCCCAGTGCAGGCCGAATGAACTCTCTCAAGCGACAGCTGGCACCGTGTTGTATTTGAGTGCCTGCTTCAGCCAGCAACCACTCTGACATCTGTTTTTGGAACTGCCAGAGTCTTACAGGCAGTGCATGCGTCAGCCCTGTTGGATCACTCCTTCGTGATTGTCTCATCCAGATTCAGCAGCACGCGGGCAACGAGGGTGTGGGAGTCGATTTCGCCGGACTTGGGCTGGTGGCGCTGGAGCATGCCGAGCAGGACGGTCGTTTCCTTCGCACTCGGCGGGCGGCCGGTGCAGAGGCGGAAGCCGTAGGCGATGCGGGCAGCATCATCCGCGCCGCCTTCTTTCCACATGCGTGCGCCGAGAGCTTTTGCGGCCTCCATGCTCATGGTTTCATTCAAGGTCATGAGGGCCTGGAGTGGCGTGTTGCTCTTGGAACGGCGGATGCAGGAGCTCTCGCCATTCGGCACGTCAAAGGTGCTCAGGAAAGGATACGGCGTGCTGCGGCGGCGGAAGACATAGAGGCTGCGCCGGAACTGGCTCGCGTCCTCATCCACCTTCCAGGGGAAGGGCGCGTAACTGGCGGGTTTTTCGAAGAGGTATGCCGGGGCGGGTGGCATTACAGGGCGTCCGCCCACGGCGGGATTGAGAAGGCCGCTGGCGGCGAGCTGGATGTCGCGCACCACCTCGCCCTCCACACGGAAGCGCGGGCCGCGGGCGAGCAGGCGGTTGTAGGGATCGCGCTCCAGAAGCTGCGGTGTGACCTTGCTGCTCTGCTGATAGGTCGCACTGCTGGTGATGAGGCGCAGCAGGTGCTTGGTGCTCCAGCCGTGCTCCATGAAATCGACCGCCAGCCAGTCGAGCAGGGCGGGGTGGCTGGGTGGCGAGCCCTGGGTGCCCAGGTCCTCCGCAGTTTCGATCAAACCGGTGCCAAAGACCGCCTGCCATACGCGGTTCACATAGGCGCGGGCGGCGGTGGGAGATTTCCTGTCCACCAGCCATCTGGCAAAGGTGAGGCGCGAGCCATCGGCGTTCTTGGGCAGCGGATTCAGCACCGCAGGCACCCCGGCGGTCACACGATTGTCGGGCTTGAGGAAATCGCCGCGCTTGAGCACGGAGGTCATGCGCGGCTCAGAGCGGCTGTCCAGCACGAGCGTGGTGGTGCCTTCGGGATGCTGCTTCCAGAGGGACTCGATTTCGTCATTCACCGGCTGCCATTCGGCCACGGTGGTGCGGAAGACAGAGAACTCGGGCTTGCCGCCATAGAGCGGATTGGCCGCAGCCTTGGGTGCGTCGGTCACACTGATGCGGTAGCGGCCGAGGTTCATCGTCTGCAGGTCATCGCTGTTCCAGCCGCCGTGCTTCATGCTCAGCGTGACAACGAGCTCGCTGTCGGGCTTCAGCTCCACGGGCTTCTCCAGCACAAAGACCGCGTTGCGCGGCACATTGCGCCGTCCCGGACCGGCGTTGATGCCCCAGGCGGTGTCCGCCTTGCCATCGATCGCGTAGGCGATGGGGCCGGTGACGCGCTTGTCCTTCTCGCTTTCCTTGTCGCGCGCAAAGGGTGCGAGAGGCGTGTTTTCAGGCTCGCCAAAATCCGCCGTGGCCTGACTGAATTTCAGCTTGGTCGGTTTGCCGTCGATCTTCATTTCCGCGCTGAACTCCGTCAGCGCCGCCGTGCCCTTCTGCGAGCGGCCGGGGCCATAGGCAGGGAGGTTGGGGTCGTTCATGAGTTCCAGACGGAAGGCGGTGATGGTGGTGAGAGGAGGGCGGACACTCTTGTCCGCGCTCCTGTCAGGCATCGGGGCGTCATGAAAGCCCTTCACCGCAAACTTCACGTCGCTCTTTGTCGGGGCGTAGCCTTGGGCGAGGATGCTGCCGTCGGGCTGGCGCAGAGCCTTTTCACCGCCGGAGGGGTCGTCTTCAAAGGCCAGGGTGTGCCATTGAGGCTGCGCGGATTTCACAGAAGCCACCCACTGGTTCATGCGCTGCTGCCAGTCCGGGTGGTCGTGCTTCAGCTTGGCTTCCAGCTCGCCGATGCGTGTGAGCAGCTGCGTGCGCTGCATCTGCTCGCCGCTGGTGTACACCACGCGCCAGGGCTCGTTGTCATTGTTCAGGAAGGCGAACATGCGGTAGTACTCCTCCTGCGAGATGGGGTCGTACTTATGGTTGTGGCACTGCGTGCAGCCGATGGTGAGGCCGAGGACGCTTTTGCCGATGGTGTCCATGCGGTCAAACATGGCCTCCATGCGGAACTGCTCCGGGTCCACACCACCCTCCTCGTTGATCATCGTGTTGCGGAGGAAGCCAGTGGCCACGATCTGGTCCTGTGTGGCCTTTGGCAGTTCGTCGCCTGCGAGCTGCTGGATGATGAACTGGTCGTAGGGCAGGTCGCGGTTGTAGGCGTTCACCACCCAGTCGCGGTAAAACCAGATGAAGCGCATCGGGTCTTTTTCATAGCCGTTGCTGTCCGCATAGTGGGCTGCATCCAGCCAGTGGCGCGCCCAGCGCTCGCCATAGTGCGGCGAGTTCAGCAGAGTGGAGACCGCACGCTGGATGCTGCCAGTGGCGTCTTTCTGACAAGCCGTGGCAAAGGCATCGATCTCCTGCGGCGTGGGTGGCAGGCCGGTCAGGTCCAGGTGCAGGCGGCGCAGCAGCGTGGCGGGTTCTGCAGATTGGGAAGGGGAGAGGCCTTCCTTCTGCAGCCGCTCGCGGATGAAGGCATCGATGGGGTGCTTGGCGTTCGTCGGTACCTTCGGCTTCACCGGGGGCTTGAAGGCCCAGTGATCTGTCTTCTGCTCCAGCTTCACGCTCGCGCTGTCCGGCCACACCGCTCCGGCATCGATCCACTCCTTGAGCTTGGCGATTTCCGCCGTGCTCAGCGGGTCGCCCTTGCGCGGCATGCGCATCTTTGGGTTCGTGCCCAGCACGGCGTGCATCAGGCGGCTGTCGTCCGCTTTGCCCGGCAGGATGGCCACGCCAAAGTCGCCGCCCTTGAGCGCGCTGGGCTTGTGGTCCAGCCGGAAGGCCGCCTCCTGCTTGTGTCCGCCGTGGCACTGGTAGCAGTGCTCTGCAAAGATGGGCTGGATGTCCTGGACGAAATCCACCGCCGCCTGTGCGGGTGCGGCGAGCAGCAGAAAGAGGAGGGCGGGTTGGCTTTTCACGACTCGGAGGAATACTCCAACCCAGCATGCGAAATCAGCGCCTGATGCATGGAGAATGCTGTCGCGCGGTAGCCTGTGCCGCCTAGTGGAGACTGGTGCGGGGTTTGGCAGGCAGCTGAGCCCGAATGACTGTATGCTGGTGGCTGCCCGTCCCAGCATGCCGGGCGGCGGCAACGGTGGCAGATTTTCCGCTGTTCATGACGGTGGAAGCTTGCAAACCGGGGAGGAACTTCTGAAGTACAGTCCAGGCAAAAACCCCGATGACGGTGAGTGCGGCGATCTTTAGCAGCACGGTGGCCATGACACGGGTGCGGGAGGCCTTTTTGGGCACGGCTGCCAGTGGTAGTGGGCGGCCCACAGGCGATGACGACGCCTTGGTCAGCACGGGCCGGGGCTTTGGCGCAGTGGACCCGAGCCGTGTGGTCTTGGCGCCTGCGGCCATCACCGGGGGCTGCTTTGTCTGGTAGGCGGAGCCGGCCGGCATGCTCTGCATCAGCACTGTCAGAGCTTGTGAAACGGATTTTGGGCGCTGCTGCGGCACCAGATTGAGCAGCCAAGCCAGCCAGTCGCGCAGGGGCTGGTCCAGGTCGGGCCGCAGATGGGCCAGCACCTCGCTGGCGTCAAAGGCCAGCCAGTCCTCCATGACCTCATTCACCGTGGTTCCCAGAGTCGGAGTGGTGTTTGTGGCGATGCAGAACAGGCTGCCTGCCGCAGTGAAAAGATCGCTCCGCATCGTGGGCTGGCCGCCGCTGTGCAGCTCAGGTGCGCGAAACCACAGCGTCTCAGGCGGCTGGGTTTTGCGGGCCATGGAGAGTCCCCAGTCCTGCACCTGTAGAAACAAGCCGCCGTCGGGGTGGTCGGCGATGATGAGATTGCTCGGCTTTAGATCGCCATGGGGCAGGCCCATTTTTTCGCCCACCAGCAGGGCGTGCATGAGCTGTGCCGCCAGTGTGCGCAGATCCTTAGGGGAGGGCCTGCGCTCTTCGTCAAAGGAGCGGCCGTTCAAGCCCGGCATGAAATCAGACACCAGGGCGAGCTCATCCTCTGCGGGCAGCAGCATATGGAGACCCGCGATGTGCGGATGTCGCAGCTGCATCAGAGAAGGGGCCATTTCCAGGAGGAGCTCGCGATTCAGCGGATGTGCGGCTTCGTGGTCCTGGAGCAGGGCTTTGATCAAAACCTTGCGTCCCGTTTCCGTCTCGACCCCCCGGTAAACTTTGGCAGAAGGGCCTGCGGCGAGGATTTTTTCTGGGTGAAATTGGTCCACGTGCGATTTAGTGGTTGTTTTTAATATCATCGCAAAAAACAGGGGGAAAATGCAAGACAAGATTGGCGCACTTGCGCGCCAGCGCATCCGCCCCACAGTTATGCCATGATGAAACTCGGACTGATTGGCTGTGGAAAAATGGGTGGTGCACTGCTGCGCGGCGTGGAGCAGGCGCTGGGAAAAAGCGGCCTGCATGTGGCGCTGAGCGATGTGATGCCCGAGGCCGTGAGCGCCCTGCGTAAATGCCTCACCTGCAAGACCATCACCGGCACACCGGCTGAGGTCGCGGCCGCTTCGGACGTCATCATCCTCGCTGTGAAGCCGGGTGACATGCAGGGTCTGTGCGAAAGCCTCGCCCAGGTCAAAGGCTCTCGGCTCTACCTCAGCATCGCCGCCGGGGTATCGCTGTCGCATCTGGAGGCCTGGCTCGGCGAAAAGCAGCGCGTGATTCGCAGCATGCCCAATACCCCGGCGCTCGTCGGTATCGGGGCCGCAGCCTATGCGCGCGGAAGCAAGGCCACGGCAAAGGACGCGGCGCTGGCGGAGAAGATTCTGGGAGCCGTGGGCACGGCGGACGAAGTGGCGGAAAAGCTGCTCGATGCCGTCACCGGCCTCTCCGGCAGCGGCCCGGCATACGTTTACACCGTCATCGAGGCCCTGGCCGATGGCGGCGTCCTCATGGGCCTGCCACGCGCAGCGGCCCTGCGCCTTGCGGCCCAGACCGTTGCAGGTGCGGCGGAGATGGTGCTCACCACTGGCAAACATCCCGCAGCTCTGCGGGATGAAGTCACCAGCCCAGGTGGTACGACCATTGCCGGGCTGGAAAAGCTGGAGCAGCACGGGCTGCGCCATGCGATGATCCAGGCCGTGCGCGCGGCTACAGAGAAGAGCAAAGCGCTCGGGGCGTGAAGAAGGTGTGATGGGCACGAGCAGTCTCATGCCGGTCTTCAGCCTTTACCCAGCCCGCAGTATCGACACGGCAGAATGACTCATATGCCGTTCGAATGGCCGGAGTGCTGGGGCCGACAGGCAGGAGGGTCTGTCGTTCTCAGCTAAATCAAAACGCCGGCTTGAAGTAGCCCAGGTAACCCAGGCCAGCGCCTACGATCACGGCGATCAGCACCACCAGCGGCGCGGCGAGCACGCGGCGCTTTGCCAGCACGGGCAGGAAGCCGAGGACGAGCCAGAGGGCGATCTTGATCCAGACCCACTTGGGCATGGCACCCATGATGCCCAGCTTGGCCAGCATGCCAAAGCCTGAGACCAAGCTGATGACGAGGCCGATGCCATGCCACATCATGGCCTTCTTGGCTCCTTCACTGGAGAGCAGACCGCCGATGCCGACGAAAACGAGGATCAGGCCGATGAGATGCAGGTAGTGGTAGAACGGGAGAGACATGCCGCAGTCTGTGCCCCAAAGAACCGCCCCGCACAAGTACGGGCATGCTCAAAGTAGCCTTGCTGCTGTGTGGAACGCGAGAGGGGTATGCAAATAGCAGCAGGTGGCACCGCTTTTGCATCCTGCTTTCCCGACACAAAAAAGGCGGTCCGCTCATCGCGGACCGCCTCGGAAACGACGCTTTTTAGAGGATCAGCCCTCTTCGGAAGCCTTGGCGCCGGCCAGTTTGGCAGCACGCTCGGCCAGTTCGATGTGGAACTGCTCGGGTGTCGGGGCCTCGCCTTTGGTGCGGGTGCGGGCGAACCAGTCGGCGAAGATTTCGCCTTCTTTCCGCTCGGCCTTGAAGGCTTCGAGGAAGGCGCGGACCTTGCCGGGGACTTCTTCGCCGAGGACGGTCTTGAATTCCAGGCCTGCAAGGCGGTCACCGCGGATGCTGCCGCCGACGAACATGGCGTACTTGTTGGGCGAGCGGCCCACAAAGCCGAAATCGGCGTTGTAGGGACGACCGCAGCCGTTGGGGCAGCCAGTCATGCGGAAGAGGATCGGCTCGTTTTCCAGACCAAGCTCGCGCAGCGCTTCGTCGATCTTGTCCATGAAGCCGGGCAGGACGCGCTCGGATTCGCTCAGGGCCAGGCCGCAGGTGGGCAGGGCCACGCAGGCGTGAGCCACTTTGCGAGCACGGGTCATGCCGTCGGCGTGGACGACGCCGTGCTTGGCCAGGATGGCGTCCACAGCAGCTTTCTGATCTGGGGAAACCTCAGCGATGATGAGGTTCGTGTTCGGCGTGACGATGTAGGGCAGGTCCAGCGTGCGGGCCAGCTCGGCAAAGGCGCTGCGGTATTGAGGGCCGTTTTCACGGTCCACGATGCGGCCCATGCTCACGTGCACTGCACAGTAGAGCTTGCCGTCTCCTTGTTCGTGCCAGCCCAGCTTGTCTTCCACGGTGTCAAAGCTCAGCTCCTTGGGCGGGAAGGTCTCGATGCCGGGCAGGCGGCGGACCACTTCAGCGCGGAATCCGTCCAGGCCCATGGTCTGCACGGTGTACTTCAGGCGGGCGTTCTTACGCTCGGTGCGGTTGCCGTGGTCGCGCTGGGTGGTCACGATGGCCTCGATGGCATCAACGACGTTGGCACGCTTGGCGTAGAGCAGCGGCTGGCCGAGGAATGGGCGGGTGGTGAGCTGGCCGTGGCTCATGCCAAAGCCGCCGCCCACCGTGATGGTGTAGCCTTCCACTTCTCCATTCACCACATGAGGCACAAGGCCCACGTCCTGGGAGAAGATGTCCGCGTCATTGCAGGGCTGGATGGCCACGCCGATCTTGAATTTGCGGGGCAGATAGACCTTGCCGTAGATGGGGTCGTCGCCTTCAGGGGCCTTGGTCTGCTCGCGCACGGCGGGATTGACCGCAGGGTCTTTCATCCAGTCGGGTTCGAGCTTTTCGCCGTCCAGCCAGATGTCGGCATAGGCGTTGGAGCGCCACAGGAAACGCTGGCTGATCTCTTCCGTAAGTTTCTGAGTATCAGCATGAACGGCGTCCTTGATGGGGGCGGCGGGGCCCATGGTGTTGCGCACCACGTCGCCGCAGGCACCCATGGTGCTGAGGCCGCTGTGGCAGACGTTGTGGATGACCTCCTTCAGGCCGCCTTTGAGCACGCCGTGCAGCTGGATGCCCTGACGGTTGGTCAGGCGCATATTGCCCATGGCTTTGGTGCACAGGTCATCGTGGATGAGCCACTGCTTGGCGGTGATACGTCCGCCGGGCATCTTGCTGCGGATCATGAAGCTCCAGGCCTTTTCCAGCTTGGCCTTGGTGCGCTCGGCACGGACATCGCGGTCGTCCTGCTGGTAGGAGCCGTGGTGTTTGAGCAGGATGTTGGAGTCCTCCGGAATGTTCGGGGTGCTGGTGTCAGCGAACTGCTCGGCCAGCTGGCCGCGGAGGCCGGCTGAGGCGAGTTTGAGGTCTTCAACGGAGGCTTTGCTCATAATGGATGGGTTTGGGGGGCTTACAGTGTCGGCTAGGATGCCCTGAATGCAAGTGCCGGGGTCTGGGGAGGGGGGATTCTGAAAATCATGGACGGGATACGTGACAAACGGCTCTAAGAGGGATTACACTGTCACCGGAATGAGCAGCCCCTACTTTTGGAAGCTTCAAACAGCGGCACTTTTGCTGCCGCTCATGGGGAGCTGCGTCAAAAAAACCGACTACGATGCGCTGCAGCTAGAAAACCAGGCCCTGCAGACGCGGGTGGATGAGGCCAGCCACCAGCTGCTGCAGTCCCAGACGGACGTGATTTTGCTGCAGGGACAGCTGCAAAAACTCACCGCCCTGGAGTCTGAGCTCAAGCAGACTGAGAATGAGCTGCAAAAGTCTCAGAATGAACTCAAGGCGCTGAAAGCGCAGTTCGACCGGTTTCGCACGCAGCGCCGCAGTGCGATGGTAGGCAAAAAGTTTCCAACGCTGAGTCTGGAGGACGGCCGAGTGCTGCGCGAGGCGGAGATCACGGCAGTCACGGCAGAGGATCTTTCGATCAGGTACGCCGACGGGCTGGTGAAAGTCGCCTTGGCGAAAACCACACCGGATCTGCGCTGGGAGGCCTGCTACGACCCGCTGGAGGCACTGGAGAAGGCACGGGAAAACACGTTAGCCAAAGCCTCGGTGGTGCGTGAGCAGGCCGGATTGCCCCAGACTGCCGCTCCGGCTCCGGCTGCGCCCATGCCAGCCCGCAACGTCGTGGAGGTGTTGCGGGCGCAGCTTGCCTCACAAAGGCAGGTCTTGAATGCCGAGTACCAGGAGCTCACCACTAAGAATGCAGCCGCTCTGCGTGGGGCGGCTTGGAACTTTGGCCAGCCTGAGGCCAGCCCGCTGCTCAACACGCTTTCCGGCAGCCGCGCTGTGCTAGGCATCAGCCGTCTCCAATCTCAGCGGGATGCCATTCTGGCGACGCTCAGGCAACTGCGTGAACTCGACCCGGCTGCGCGCTGATCGAGCAAAATCCGTAAAATAAGCTAGGCAACCCGCCCGTTTGATCGTTCCATGTCGCATTCAATCATGAAATCCAGCCTTCTTTTCGTTCTTGTCCTCACCGCAACAGCTGCCTCTGCGGTCGATTTCAAATCGCAGGTCGCCCCGATCTTTCGCAACAAGTGCTACGCCTGCCACAGCGTCACGAAGAAGGTCAAAGGAAAGCTGGCCCTGGATGACGACAAGCTGCCAGAGCAGATCGGTGCCGGGAAAAACATCATTCCCGGCCAGGGGGCGCAAAGCACCATGTACGTGAACTGCACGCTGCCAAATGATGATGGCGACGTGATGCCTCCCGAAGGCAAGAACCGGCTGACAGACGCTGAACTGGCGACTCTCAAGGCATGGATCGATGAAGGAGCCAGCCTCACTGGCGGAGGCGCTGCACCTGCGGCCGCCATGCCTGCAGCTGGGGGAGTCCTGAAGTGGACCAACACCGAAGGCAAAACCATCGAGGCCGAATTCATGGGATTGGAAGGGGACAGCGTGCTGCTCAAAATTCCCTCCACCGGGGTCACGCACATCCTGGCGCTGAGCAAGCTCTCCGCTGAAAGCCAGGCACAGGCGAAAACTGCCGTGAAAAAATAACCATGAGGAGCGTGTGGGGCATTGCCACGTTGAGCGTTATTCTGCTGGGCAGTGCGGCGGCGGAAATGCGTGTCTGGACGAACACCAGCGGGCAGCTGATCGAAGCCGAACTCACAGGTGTGAATGCCGCGAAACGTGCCGTCAATGTGCGTTTGAAAAACGGGGCTGAGTTTGAGATCGCCATCGACAACCTCAGCCCGCCGGACAAGGCCTATGCCAGGGAGCACTGGATGGCCATGCAGAATGCACCGGCGAGCGCCGCCGACGGTGGGATCACAGAAGCCTCTCTCAAAACCCTCCCCGAATCATTCCGCCCCCGTTTCGCTCCCTCGACCCGTCTGGAGGCCATCCGCCGGGGTGGTGGCACTCCTGAAATCGAGGCCGCAGTGGCAGCTTCCCTGGATCTGTTTAAAACCAGCCAGAACGCCGATGGCTCCTGGGGCCGCTCCAACAAAGGGGCGATGACCGGCTTTGTGCTCCAGTGCTTCCTCGGCCATGGTGAGACACCGGATTCTCCCGAGTATGGAGACTCTGTGGTGAAGGGGCTGATGTACCTGATCGAGCTCGCTGGCAAAAACCCTCCGGGCATTTTTTCCGAAAAGTGGGCCGGTCGAGATGGAGGGGGACTAGGCGGAGCCGGAACCTATGAGCATGCCATCGCCACCCTGGCGGTCGGTGAGGCTTATGTCATGGCAAGGCTGGGCACCAAAAGCCTTCCAGGTATGCGTGAGTGTTTTGAAACGGCCATCAAGACCATCATCAGCCAGCAGACGAGCAAGGGGGCCTGGACTTATGGCGGCGACACGATTGTCTATAATCCAGGGGCCGGTTCCGATCTGTCCTTGGCCAACTGGCATTTTCAGGCGCTCAATGTCGCCAAGGCTACCGGCTTGAAATTCGAGGGGCTCGACCCCTGCATCAAGAAGGCGCTTTCGTACATAGAATCCGTTCAAACCAAGGACGGCGGCTTCGGCAGCGCCCTCCGCGAAGCACACTACAACCAATGGAGCCTCAGCGGTGGCGCCACGGCAGGCCATCTCATGCTGACTGGGAAAAGCACGCCTGCGGCTAAAAAGGGCGTCAAATTCATCTCCGGCTTCCTCCAGGCCGAGCCGCCAGACTGGGAGAAAAACTGCAACCTCTACTGCTGGCATGGCTACAGCAATGCCCTCTTCCTCAACGGCGGCACCGAGTGGACGACCTTCGCCACCCGGGTCATGCCGCAAATCCTCGCCGCCCAGCAGCCGGACGGCTCCTTCAAGCATGGCCGTCCCGACTGGCCTGCCGGGGATGCCGCAGATGCCACCTATCGTCAGGCCCTCTGCACCTTGATTCTCGAAACTTTTTACCGCTGAGCCCTTGGCACGGCTCAGGCCAGGACAAACACCGTCTCGGCCACCCGCTGCCCGTTCACCTGCAGCTCCACACGGTGCCTGCCTGCGTAGTGTTTGCGCGTGGTGAAATCACGCACCACCTGCGATTTGACGAGCTCGATTTCAGCATGCGCCGGCAGGTCGATCTCAGTCCACTTAAACACCTTCTCAGCACTCCCTCCGCTCGCTTTGACATAATGCACCACGTAGTCGATCGCGAGGCGCTGCGCACGGCCAGAGGCGGAAGTCAGCGCAGCCGTCAGCTTAAGCCGCTGCCCCAGTTCCAGGCGTGATGGAGAAGCTTCCAGCTTCGCCGTGACCTCCGCCTTCTTGCCAAAGCCAAACAGCTTCAGCGCCCCCGGATGCCCGCGCTTGATCAGCGTGCGGCACGCATGCTTGGCGATCCACCGCAGGTGCTCCTGTCGCAGATCCCAGCTTTCGAGGCGCTGCAAAACAGAGTCATGATGATCCTTCGTGATGTCGTTGAGATGATTCGCCACCGACCGTCGCACAAACAGGGAGTCATCATCCTTCAGCGCCTCCAAAATCTTCGCCGTCGGCTCGGGGTCGCGCACCAGCGCCTGCAGTCGCATGCCCCAGGGCAGTCGCGGCCGCGATCCCTCGCTGGCCAGACGGCGCACCTTCTCATCCGGGTCGGCAGTCCACGCGTGCATCATTTGCAAGGCACGTTTTTGATCCGCCAGAATGAACGGCCGCACCGCAAACTCCGCCGAGCCAAACACCGTGAAAAACTTCAGCGCTTCCATCGAAAAATCGAAATCAGCCAGGCCGTAGGTCGCCACGAAATCGCCCAGGAAAATGGTCACAAACTCATGCCCGATGCGTGGCGCCAGCTTTTGCAGCACCCTCACCTTCTGCTGATACGTTCCCGGCAGCGCCACCTCCACGGCCACTGCGCACTGATGCACCCGCTGCATCAGGCTGCGCTCCTCCAGCCCATCGAGCACCGTGTTCATGAAATCATCGCTGCGAAACTTCGGCGCGATGCTGGCGAGTTCCTTGGCAATCGAGCGATAGCGTGCGGCATCAAACCATTCTTTGAGCTGTGGCGGAGGGGAAGGTTCAGGAGGCATGATCAGCGGCGGCGCATGTGGGGCAGATTGGTTGGTTGCACGGTGGCGGCTTCTCGCCCAAATCGCAAGGATGCCTGCAACTTCCCGCCGCCTCCACGCCTTCACCGAATCCGTCATTCGCGCCATGACGCGTCTTTCGAATCAGCACGGCGCGATCAACCTTTCCCAGGGCTTTCCCGACTTCAATCCGCCGGAGGAAATCCTCGCGGCACTGGAGCGTGCTACGCGCGGTCCTTTCCATCAATACGCGGTGACATGGGGCGCGCCGCGCTTCCGCCAGGCGCTCGCCAGAAAGATCACTCATTTCTCCGGCACCGCGGTTGATCCAGATCAAAACCTCGTCGTCACCTGCGGCAGCACGGAGGCCATGATGTGCGCCATGATGACCTGCTGCGAGCCGGGAGACAAAGTCATCGTCTTCTCCCCCTTCTACGAAAACTACGCCGCAGACGCCATCCTCTCCGGGGCCGAGCCCATCTACGTCCCCCTCCGCCCGCCGCAGTTCGGCTTTGATCCCGATGAACTCGCACGTGCCTTTGCCCAGGGGGCGAAGGCCATCATCGTCTGCAATCCATCCAACCCGACAGGCAAGGTCTTCACCCGCGCCGAACTGCAGCTGATCCTCGATCTCGCCGAAAAGCACGATGCCTTCGTCATCACCGACGAGCCCTACGAGCACATCGTCTATGCACCGCACGAGCACGTGTACATGCACTCGCTTCCCGGTGCGGCAGAGCGCGTCATCGTCTGCAATTCACTCTCCAAAACCTACTCCATCACCGGCTGGCGCCTCGGCTACGTGCAGGCAGCCCCGCACATCATCGCGCAGGCGCGCAAGGTGCACGACTTCCTCACCGTCGGTGCCGCTGCCCCGCTTCAAGAGGCCGCCGTCGCCGGACTCGAACTCCCCGACAGCTACTACCACGGCCTGCGCGATCTCTACACCGAGAAGCGAGACATCTTCCTCAATCACCTCCGCGCCACCGGCCTGCCCTTCACCGAGCCCCACGGCGCTTACTACGTCCTCATGGACATCTCATCCCTCGGCTTCCCCACCGACACCGAAGCCGCCGAATGGTTCGTCAAAGAAGTCGGCGTCGCCGGCGTCCCCGGCTCCAGCTTCTTCCGCGAACCCGAACACCGCTTCATCCGCTTTCATTACGCCAAGCAGCTCGAGACGCTCAACGTGGCAGGGGAGAAGTTGCTGCGAGTGAAACGGGGGCGGTGAAGCAAGGCCAGCGGTCTCCGAATGCGAGTGAAAGGCATGCGCGGCAGTTGACGGATGTCTTCACATCAAGATCGGAGAAAATGCCCCCGAATGTTCCAACCAGCCATCCAAGTGCTGCGGTGCAGGATGGTTAAAGATTGGCGGCATAAGCCTGCAGTTCTCGGTACTCGGCCAAAATCCGCTTCACCGCCGCCACCGTCGCTTTCACCTGCGCATCCATCGGCGCCAGCGCCGGTGTCTCAAACACGATCTCCAGTGCGTGCGGGCGCTGCTCGGGCGGAGCGCTGAGAATGCCCAGGTAGCCTTCCTTGATGATGCCGCGCAAGGCTGGGAAACCATCGATGATATGCTGTTCGTTGCGCGGCAAAAACTCACTCGCGGCCTGCAGCGCAGGTTCCAGGAGATGCTCGCTGAGGAGAGCTCCGCTGACGAAGCCGTAGCAGCCGTCAGACGTGTCATCCGAATGCAGCGAGATGATGCCGTCGTAGCGTTCACGTCGCAGTTCGGCTTCCAGGAAAACAACTTCGGGTTCGATGGAGCCGCACCAGAATTCCCGGTTCAGATCCAGCCCGCTGTGGCTGTGCCGGGTGCCCAGATGGCATCCCGTGGGGTTGCACACGGGGAAGAAATGCAGTTCGTAGTCATGCAGTTCCTCCGGCTTTCCGGCCGCCCAGGCGATGAGCTCCTCGGTGGCCAGCGTACCGGCCTCTTCATCGCCATGGATGCCGGCGAAGATGCCGATTTTCATGCCATGCCCCGACCTCAGGGGCGTGCTGACAAACTTCGGCAGGAAGCTGTCTTGTTCTGGCTGGTCCGTCTCAGTCATCACTCTTGAAGCTGTCTTGGGCTGGGCCGTGGAAGGTGCCAGCCCACAAACAGCCAATGGGGCGAAAGTGCCACTGTTTCAAGCGCTGACTTTTTGTGCCTGGGAAACTACCTCATGCCCACTGACGGGAAGCTGAGCCGTTGTCGCCGTCAAAAGAAACGTCGGGTGAGCTCAAAGTAGGCGAAGTTGGTGTGGTCACGGTGGAGCTGCTTTTGCACGTAACCGCCCGACTGGAAATAGGAGTAGCCGATGATGATGTCCGTTTTTGCATCCCAGGTGTAGCGTGCGCGGATGTCGTATTCATTGCCCAGGAATCTGCCGCTTGCTCCGGTTTTGTCCTGGACCTGGATCACGTTGCCCACGGAGAATACATCGGTGGCGCTGGCCAGCCAGTAGGCGCTGTAGTTCAGATCAAGGCGCAGCTTCTGATGGGGCTTGAGTTCGATGCGGGCCGTGGGTGTGCTCACATTTTGAAAGGTGATGTAGTCATTTGCAGACCAGGCGCGGCCAAAGCCGAAGAAA
This sequence comes from Prosthecobacter fluviatilis, assembly GCF_042655725.1. Classification (GTDB taxonomy): domain Bacteria; phylum Verrucomicrobiota; class Verrucomicrobiia; order Verrucomicrobiales; family Verrucomicrobiaceae; genus Prosthecobacter; species Prosthecobacter fluviatilis. The sequence continues at coordinate 218,937 of NZ_JBHSMQ010000005.1, read as the reverse complement.
CGCTGGAAGCGGTTGTCTTTGTTGTCACTGGGGTTGTGGTCGCCGCTGGCGTAGCCGTAGAAAAGGCTGAGCCGGGGTTTCCAAGGCTGAGAGGCCAGGGTATAGCCCACCTCAAAGGTGCTAGCATAGGCGTCCACTTTCCGCGTGCCGTTTCTGCCGGTCTGGTAGATGAAACTGAAATCATAGTCCAGGCCTGTGCCCGCCACGATGCCATAAACGCGCAGGCCCGGTGAGTGAACCACGTACTCCAGTGTTCCTGGGTAGGCAGACTGGTTCAATGCGAGATAGAAGGGCTCAAAAGTGATGACATCCGACCAGCCGCGCAGATGCCCGATGGCCCCATACACCCACTGCTGGACCACAGGAGTGTCCCAGGAGTATTTCTGGCGGGTCAGAGGCTGGATGGCCAGCAGATCGAGCTGCCAGTCATTGCTTTCCTGGCCGAGGCTGGCATGAAAACCCTTGAAGGTGTTGGCGGTGTTGCGCCACTGGTTGTTGGCCAGCAAACGACGGTCAAGAAAGTCGAAATTATGAATGCCGAAACGCACGCTGAGAGGGCGGTTGTTTCCCAGGGCATCGTGTCCAAACAGGCTTTTGAAATAGAGCTCTCCGTACAGGCGGATGACGGCGAATTCGTTGACATCCCGGGTGTCTCTCACGAACTGGCTGTTCTCTCGTCTTGAGTCCTGCATCTCGAAAGCGAAGCGGAACGGATCGAGAATTTCTTTGATGCCGATGTAGGCACGTGTGCGGTGCAGCAGCGGCTGGTCCAGCGAGTCCATCGGACGCCGGAGATCGCCTTCGCGGTATTCATAGCGGAAGCGGTAATCGATGCCGACATCGAGCCACTTGGCGTTCAGGAGCGAATCGATGCCAATCTCGTTGGCGCTGCGCACATACTTGGGCGGGTCGGGATCACGGGTGGTGCCGAAGCTCAGCGGGTTTTGGTAATAAGAGCTGCGGGGCTCTTTTTTGGGGGCGATTTCTGCCTTGCACGTGATGCCTACCGCCAAAAGCAGGACTGTGTAGAAGAAGATGGAGGGTGGCGGGCCGGGGCGTGTGCTGGCTGTTTTCATGGCTTCTGAGGGGAGCGGCAGGCAAAGGGTTCGGGGCTGTGAGGCGGGGTTTCCTGCTCTGGGAGGTATTTTTTCTGTGATGTGAATCTGCGAGCCCTTCCTCAGAGGGGCAAAGTGTGGGGTGACGGCTTGGGCGCGCCGCTTTCCGGCGGATGCAATAGGTCGGTCTGCTTCATGGTGAAATTATTCTCTTTGAATATATACTATTCAAGTAAGAATTAAAAGTTTTTGAAAACACCGCCCATATCTGCGTTTCTACCATCCTGTTTTTCATCCATCCATGAGACTTCTTCCGCTTACCACCCTTCTTGCCGCGCTGGCCTTTGCCGCGCGTGCCGAACTGAAACTTCCCGCCATCATTGGCGACAACATGGTGCTGCAGCAGAAGCAGACCAATCCCATGTGGGGCTGGGACGCCCCAGGGACGGACGTGACTGTCAAATTCGGCGACCAGACCAAGACGGCCAAGGCCGGAGCCGATGGCAAATGGACGGTGAAGCTGGATCCTGTGCCGGCCAGTGCGAAGCCCGCCATGATCTCCATCAACGGGAGCAGCAGCAAGGAGCTTAAGAACGTGCTCGTTGGAGAGGTTTGGATCTGCTCCGGCCAGTCCAACATGCAGTGGTCTGTCAACGCCAGCTGGGACTCTGATCTGGAGATCGCCACGGCGAAGTACCCGAACATCCGCCTCATCACGGTGCCGAATGTGGGCACGCAGGAGCCACAGCAGGATTTCAAAGGAGAGTGGAAGGAGTGCTCCCCCGCCACCGTGGGCGGCTTCAGTGCCGTCGGCTTTTTCTACGGCCGTGTGCTTCACAAAATGCTCGATGTGCCAGTGGGCCTGATCAACAACGCCTGGGGCGGCAGCGCTTGCGAAGCCTGGGTGAACCGCGCCGAACTGGAGAAAGATGCCCGCTTCAAGCTGCTGACGGCCAACACGAAGAAAAACGAGGCTTTCCTGTCCTCCGCTGAGGCCAAAACCAAGTATGAGGCCGATCTTGCCGCCTGGAAAAAACAGGCAGACGAAGCCAGGAAAGCCGGCAAACCTTTTACCGCCCGCGCCCCTGCTGCGCCGGAGGCGTGGCTGCGCGGCAATGCACGCCCTGGCAACATCTACAACGGAGCGCTCCTGCCCACCATTGGCTATGGCATCAAAGGCGCCATCTGGTACCAAGGGGAGAGCAATGCAGGGCGTGCCTATGAATATGCCAGCCTCTTCCCTTTTATGATCCAGAACTGGCGCAACGAGTGGAAGCAGGGGGATTTCCCATTCTACTGGGTGCAGCTGGCCGATTTCATGGCTGAAAAAGCGGATGCTGAGCAGGCCACAGCAAGCTCCTGGGCCGAGCTGCGTGAGAGCCAGACAAAAACGGAAGCTGCCATCAAGAATGGCGGGCAGGCGGTCATCATTGATCTTGGGGATGCCAATGACATCCATCCCAAGAACAAGCGCGATGTGGCCGAGCGTCTGGCCCGCTGGGCGCTGGTCAAGGACTACGGAATGAAGCTGCCATACCGCAGCCCTGAGTTTCAATCTGCTGAGTTTGCCGGAGACAAGGTCGTTGTCACGCTCGACACCTTCGGCAGCAGTCTGCGCACCGTCGATATCAACGAAGTGAAGGGCTTTGTGGTTTGTGGCGAAGACAAGAAATGGGCCTGGGCTGAGGCTAAAATCATCGGCAAAGACAAGATCGAGGTCAGTGCCAAGGGCGTTGCCAAGCCTGTGGCCGTCCGTTATGCCTGGGCAGACAATCCCGTTTGCAATCTCTACAGCGTTGACGGTCTGCCGGTGACGCCATTCCGCAGCGACAACTTTGAAATGATCACGAAGCCGAAGCCTTAAGGGCTCCAGACCGTTCCAGCAGCGGCTGATGATCGAATCCCCCGGCCTGACAGCCGGGGGATTTTTCATTTGCGGATGGCGCCAGCAACAGCAGACAGCGGCCAGAAGACGGCGCTGACGAGACCGGAGACGATCCGGGCGGGGATGAGGAGGAGGCGGGCGATGGGGCGGAGGACAGCTTTGAAAGCGGCGTTCTTCTCGTAGGCCAGATGTGTCAGGATGATGCCGATGATGCCCGCAAACTTCACCGCCTTGGCAATGTGGTAGTGGCCGCCGGCCTCACTGATCAGCTTCAGTCCGCCGAGTTCGAACACCTGCTTGATGCTCTGATCCCAGAAGAGCTCCAGGCCCAGCAGCAGACCCACGAAGCCGACGAGCAGAAACGCGGTGTGCTCCAGCCAGGGCTGCCGTTCAAGCAGCTTGATGCAGTAACCGGCAACCAGACGCAGTGTGATGATGCCCAGGGTCACGCCGATGTAGACAAGGGTCTTGCTGTCACGCGCGAAAGCCACGGCGGCCACCACGTTGTCAAAGCTCAGGCTCAGATCAAGAAATGCGATCATGGCAATCGTTTTGGCGAAGCTGTGCTGCGCCGACTTCGCGGCTCCTTCCGCTTCGTCACCTTCCTGTCCTGCAAAATGGGAGCACATCAGCCAGACCAGGTAGAGAGAGCCCGCGAGCATCAGCCAGTGGTTGTCCATGATGAGACTGGCTGTGAAAAGGGCGACGATGCGGAAGCCATAGGCGCCGGCGTAGCCGATGTTCATGGCGGTCTTGCGCTGCTTTTCGTCGAGGTGGGATGCCATCGCGGCAATCGCCAGCGCGTTGTCCACGGAAAGCAGCCCCTCGATCACGACAAGGGCCAGCACAACGGGGATTCCATCTTTAACGGTGGTCCATAAATCAGCGGCGGCGAGGAATTCGAATATCATCAGCCCGCAAGATGGCGGACGTGTTCCGGCTTTCCAGTACCATTTGGATGTGAACAAAAAACACCCCGTTTCGGAATGCGAAACGGGGTGTTGCAGGAACAGGGGGGGGCTGGGCGGCGGATCAGGAGTAGGAAGACTCCACCCGTTTCGCCACGTCCCGGTAGCCGTAGTCGGCGTTGTAGATTTCCTTCAGCGCATCCAGGCTCGCGGTTTTGTCGCCCATTTTTTCGAGCACGTTGGCCAGTTCGTAGAGCACTTCCTTCTTGGTGGCATCCATGACGAGCAGCTCCTTGGCGGCTTCCATCAGGGAGGTTTTGGCCAGGTCGTTCATGTTTTTGCGCTCGAAGCAGCGGCCTAGCATGAGGATCGCCTTGATGCGCATGTTAGGGTTGGACTTTGCCTGCTGAAGCTCGGGGAGGGCTTCTCCGTACATGCCGGCGTTGAAATAGGCCTGGCCCAGTTCATAGCGCAGAGTCTTGTCGGTGGGGTTGCGGTCCACGCGGGTCTTGGCCTCGCTGATGACAACACTGGCACGCTGACGGCGGATTTCCGCGAGTTGGGCGCGTTTGTCATCGATGTCTGGCGCATCAGGATTGGTCTCGATTTCCCGCTCGTATTCCTCAATCTTCATGTCCTGCACCTTGTCGCGCAGGTTTTCCACTTTGCGCTGGAGGGCGACGTCACCGGGATTGAGGGTGAGAGCGTAGTCGTAGAACATGAGCGCGGTTTCGAGCTGCCCGAGGCGCTCATACAGGTCTGACATGCGCTTGACAATGACGATGTTCCCCTGGTCGGCGTTGTATTGCTCGATGGTTTCCGCGAGGAACTGCTCCATCTGCTCATTCGTCATGCCCTGGCGGCTGAGCATTTCCAGCTTGGCGGCCTCGCCTGAGTCCTTCATGGCATCCTTGAAGTTGGCGGAGCCCCAGCCCTGGTTTTTGATGGAGCTTTGAGCGGCGGCATTCTTTTCGCCCTGCATGGCCTCCATGTCACGGGGGTTGACCTTCAGGATGGCGTTGAAGACATCGGCGGCTTTTTCCGGCTGCTGGTGTGCCAGGTAATGCTGGGCCAGCTTGTGCATGTTTTTGGTGTTGTCAGGGTGGCCGGCCCGGATGGTCTCCAAGGCAAACGATGCCAGGTCCGTGAACTGCATCTTCATCGCAATGTCATAGAGCTGCTCGTTGGCATTCAGATTGAAGGGGTCCTTGCGGAAGATGTTTTCCTCCATGTCGGCGATGGTCTCGACCGGGTCCTTCTTGGAGGTGGGCTTCAGGCCGCCCAGACCAAAGCTGAATTTCTTGCCGCCGCTGCCGGCGACTTCTCCTTCCGCGCTGCGCAGCAGCTTGCGACCGTCCAGAAATCCGACGTTGGCCGTCACGATGGGCATCATCTGGTCGATCACATACTCCCAGTTTTTCCGTTCGGCGGAAATGAGGGCTTTTTTCCAAAGGGCTTGGTACTTGGGGTCGATTTCGGCTTCGGTAACGGTCATAATCTTTGAGGGGGGGATGGATCTGGTCGGTTGAAGAAAGCGGGGCGGGCTATTTTTTCCCGCCACCAAACCATGCGGCGATGCCACGCAGTTCCGCTCCTGTTCCTTCGGTCAGGCCCTTCATGCTGAATCCGTGCTCAAAGAGCACCATCCAGATGAAGGTGGCGACGAGGAAAGCTAGGGTCCAGAGGACTTTGGAAAGAATGCGCATGCCGATTTTCTCTACTGTATGAAGAAAAGGGGGGAATCGTCCAGCACGGAGTTACACAGAAGGAAAATGGGGGGATTTACTCTTTTTCGAAGAGCAGACGCAGGCTGTTCAGACACACCACCACCGTGCTGCCTTCGTGCGTCAGCACCCCCACGGTGAGCGGTACGATGCCGAAGAGCGAGGCCACGGCCATGACGATGACGCTGCCGAGGGAGATGACGAGGTTTTGCTGAATGATGCGGCGGGCGCGCTCGCTGATGCGGCGGGCGGAGAGGAGCTTTTCGATCTTGTCCTGCATGAGCACCACGTCGCTCTGCTCCAGGGCGGCGTCGCTGCCGCGAGCGCCCATGGCGACGGAGACGTAGGCGGCGGCGAGGCTGGGGGCGTCGTTGACGCCATCCCCCACCATGGCCACCTTGTGGCCTGATTGGGTGAGTTCGCGGATGGCGGCCACCTTGTCCTCGGGGTGGAGTCCGGCGCGGACCTCGGCGATGCCGAGCTTTTCCCCCACCTCGGCGGCGGCGGCACGGCGGTCTCCGGTGAGCATGATGGTGCGCACGCCGTCGGCGGCGAGGCGTTCGAGAACGCCTCGGCTGCCGGCGCGGATTTCGTCCTTGAGGAGGACGCGGCCGACGATCTGCTCGTGGAGGACCCAGACCTCGCTGAACCCAAGGGGGGCGTCTGGCACCGCCGCCAGCACCGCGCCGAGGGGGCTGTCTTTGACGAGCTCGCGGCGGCCTACGTAGCTGAGCCCGCGCTCGGTGCGGCCGCGCAGGCCCTGGCCGGTGATGGACTGAAACTCGGCCAGTTTTTCCATCTCGATGCCCTGGGCCTTGGCGTGCTGGGTGATGGCGCGCGCGATGGGGTGGTTGGAGTTGGCCTCCAGGCTGGCGGCGATGCGCAGCACCTCCTGCTCGCGTCCGGCGGGGAAGCTTTCGATCCGGCTGACCTTCAGCTCGCCCTCGGTGAGGGTACCCGTTTTGTCCATGGCGATGACGTCCACCTCGGCGAGCTTTTCGATGGCCGCGCCGCCGCGGAAGAGCACGCCGCGCCGGGCCCCCCAGGCGATGGCGGCCAGGATGGCGGAGGGGATGGAGAGCACGAGGGCGCAGGGGCTCATGACCACCAGCAGCGTCATGGCACGGTAGAAGGAGGACTTGGACGCAACGGTGTTTTCAAAAGGTGGGATGCCGAGTGCCAGCCACCAGATGAAGAACATGGCGGCCACAACGCTGAGGGTGAGGATGGTGTAGCGTGTGCCAAAGCGGTCGGTAAAGCGCTGGCTGGGGGCTCGCAGATGCTGGGCGGTTTGGATGAGGGTGATGATCTTGGCCAGGGCGCTCTGTGTGGCCAGGCGGTCCACACGCACGTGGACGAGCCCCCATTGGTTCAAGGTGCCGCCGTAAATGGGGGCACCCGCTTCCTTGGGGATGGGCACAGCCTCGCCGGTGAGGGTGGACTCATCCGCTGCCGTGGAGCCCGAGATGACGGTGCCGTCCACGGCAAAGAGTTCGTCCGGCTTGACCACGATGACCTCTCCCACCTGGAGGGACTGCACGGCGCGGTCTGCGGTGCTGCCGTCAGGCTGCAGGACGTGGGCAAATTTGGGGGCCGACTTGGTCAGGGCATTGATCTCCCGGTGCGTGCGGAACATGACAAAGTGCTCGAGAGCACCGGAGGTGGAGAAGAGGAACAGCAGGAGGGCACCCTCCTCCCAGGCACCGATGGACACGGCACCGAGTGCCACGGCCAGCATGAGAAAATGAACATCCAGCCGGCGCTCGCGCATGTTTTCCCAGGTGTCTTTGGCGGCGTCCCAGCCGCCGGAAACCAGGGAGATGGCAAAGAGGCTTTTCGGCAGCCAGTGAGGGGCGGAAAAGAAGCGCTCGGTGATGTAGCCTGCGGCGAGAGCTACGGCGCAAATGCCTGCCTGCAGCGCGAGCGTGCGCCATTCGTCCTCGCTTTCCTGCTCGATCTCGTCGGGTTCAGGCCAGGCGAAGTCGCGCCACTTCCAGAACTTGGGTGCGGTGGGGCACGAGGGCTTGGCCAGCACAAAGGCGCCGTCTTTTTCCTGCACATCCAGCATGCCGTGGCTGGGCGTCACGTGGCCGTTTTGCCTGAGCCAGCGGGCGTCCACGGCGCGCAGGATCTCGGAGAGCTTTGCCTGCAGCATTTCGCCGTCCACATGGCCGAGCGTGGCCATTTCCACGCGTCTGGCTTCCGGATTCAGCCGGATGGACTCGACCGACGGTTCGTCCAGGAGGAAGTTCGCCAAAGCGGTCATCCACGTGGAAGCATCAGGAGGGGATGGGGTGGAATTTGGCATGTGCGAAAGAGCAGAGCATTACGAATAAGCAAGGCGCGTGACAACTTGATCTTCTTCACGCATCTTCATGCTCATGATTCGCAGTCTCATCGCGGGTTCGTTGCGCATGTTCTCGGGTTCCGTGGCCCGCTGGCAGGGCTGTGCGCCGGAGCTGGTGCAGCGGGTGTACTTTGCCAATCACACCAGCAACCTTGACGGGCCGGTACTCTGGGCCTCCCTGCCGCCGCCGATCCGGGCCGTGACGCGCCTGATCGGGGCGAAGGACTACTGGTCTGTGGGCCGGGTGCGCCCCTTTCTGGCCTGCCATGTTTTCAATGCCGTGCTGATCGAGCGCAAGAAGCCCACGCCTGATGCGAATCCGCTGGTGGAGATGGTGAATGCGCTGGGGGACCGGCACTCGCTGATCCTCTTTCCGGAAGGTGGCCGCCACTCCGGAGATGAGCCGCAGCCTTTCAAGCCGGGGCTGTATCATCTGGCAAAAAAGCGGCCGGATGTGCAACTGGTTCCGGTGTGGATGGAGAATCTGAACCGCATCCTGCCCAAGGGAGAAGTCCTGCCGGTGCCGGTGCTGGGCAGCGTGACGTTTGGCGAGCCGATCCGGCTGGAGGATGAGGAGTCGAAGCCGGACTTTCTGGTGAGGGCGCGGGAGGCGGTGATGAGACTGAGGCGGGTGTGACTACTGCGTGATCGGCGGCAGCTTCTCTGCCAGACGTGCTCGCAGTTCTTTCAGCACCCCGGCGTGCTGGGGAGCGGCAGCGAGGTTGGTGTACTCGTGGGGATCGTTGTCGTGGTCGTAGAGTTCGAGGCCATTTTTCCCTTCGTCCCATTCGGTGCAGCGCCAGCGTGAGGTGCGGATGGTGCGGCCCCAGAATTCGGCATTCTTGCCACGACGTGCCTGCGTAAAGGCCTCCTGATGGATGGAGGCGGATGGGTCGCGGAGCAGCGGGTTCAGTGAGCGGCCCTGCAGGTGCTTTGGCGCAGGAACGCCGCACAGATCGCAAAGGGTGGGATACACATCCAGCAGCTCGATGAGGCCGCGGCTTTCCTGGCCACCGGTCTTCATGCCGGGGGTGTGCATGATGAAGGGCACGCGTGCGCATTCCTCAAAGAGGCTGCGTTTGTGCCACAGGCCGTGCTCGCCGAGGTGCCAGCCGTGGTCGCTGGTGAAGATGATGATGGTGTTGTCGTCCAGGCCCATCTGCTTGATGGCATTGAGCACCCGCCCCGCCTGGGCGTCCACGTAGCTGACGCAGGCGAGGTAGGCCCGGATGGCGGCACGGCGCTGCTCCGGCGTGCAGGTGAGCGCGTAACCGGGCACCGCGCCATTGCGAGCAGGGGCGGGGATGTCTGCCTCGTCGTCGGCAGTGGCCTCGGGCAGGGTGATTTTTTCGAGGGGATAGAGATCGAAATACTTCGCTGGCGCCACGAGGGGGAGGTGCGGACGGTGGAAGCCGACGGCGAGGAAGAAAGGCTTCGTTTTGTCACGGCGGCCCAGCCAGTCGATGGCGGTTTTGGCGAAGTTGCCGTCCACGAGCTGGTCGTCGTCGCCGGGGATTTCCTGCCAGCCGAGGCCCTGTTTTTTGCCCGTCTTCACCTTGACGCTGCTCTCGCGTTTGGGCGGGTAGGGCAGTTCGTTCTTGAAAGGAGTGCCGAAGTCCCAGGCCTTGGGATCGTCCATGCTTTCGAGGCCGGAGGGCACGCCTAGGTGGAAGATCTTGCCACAGCGAGCGGTGGTGTAGCTGTTGCTGCGAAAGTGGTGGGGCAGGGTGAGGACGTCGGGGAGGTTGGTGTAGAGGTTGTCCTCGTTGTTGGTGACGCGGGTCGTATTGGGTCGCAAGCCGCTCATCATGGAGGAGCGGGAGGGGTTGCAGTGCGGGAACTGGCAGTAGGCACGGTGAAACACCACGCTGCGCTTGGCCAGCGCGTCGAGGTTCGGCGTTTTGGCCTGCGGGTGGCCGTAGCAGCCCAGAGTCGCTGCCAGATCATCCGCCATGAGCAGGAGGACATTGGGGCGTGTGTCGGCGGCCTGGGCGGAGATCAAGGCGCAGCCCAGCAGCAGCAGGAGGAGGACATGGCGGTGGTTCATGGCCTGCTGAAACTGCGGCGCGCGAGCGCATCTATCCGGCAGTTGTGCTGGCGGGCAGGGGCGGTGGCACGGGGTAGCCTGCGTCCGAAAGAAAGGAGGCAAGCTTCTGGCGGTTTTCAGGATGCAAGGATACACCTGCGACGGGATGTGCGCCGCCGTCATGGGAATACCAGAGCCCGAAGCGCCTGAAACCATAGCGCTCATAGTAGCCCACCGAGTCGGCGACTGAATAGATGTGGATAGCAAGTACAGCGCAATCAAAGCGGACCAGGCGGGCCATGAGCAGCAGGCGGCCGATGCCCTGCTTTTGAAAATCGGGATGGATCAAGCCGAAGTGCAATCCCCCGGTGCCATCTTGCAGGGCCGCACCTCCACATGCCAGGATGCGGCCATCCTTCTCAATGACGAGCATCGAACCGCCGTCTTTTTCCAGCAACGCGGCAAATTCCTGCTCCACCTCCTCCGGGAAGCGACCAGGGGCATTGAGGCGGTAGATTTCAAGGCATGACGGGCTGTCCTCCGGCTGGCAGAGGCGCACGGTGAAGCCCTGCGGCAGGGGAGCGGAGGTGAGCTTTTCCACACTGATGGCTGGCAGGACGATCGGAGGCACCAGCCAGACTTTCACGAGGGCATTGAAGACCGAGCGCTGCATCTCCGCCATGCGCCCCTCCCGCACAAAACCCTGTTGCAGCCAGCCTCCCAGCAGAGGCCGCAGAAACATATGGTAGGCGAGCACGCTGTAGATGAGCGTGAGTTGCTGGGGCCAGTCATTCATGGCTGAAAAGTGGCGAGGAAGGCAGCTACTTGAGCTCCTTGATCCGCACATTTCGGTACCAGACACGGAGGGCCTCGTCCTGGAAGGCGATGTGGCCGAGATTAGGGCGGTCGGCCATTTTCATGTCTTCCAGGGTGGTGTTGATGACTTCCTCGCCATTGAAGACGACTTTCACACTGCGACCTTTGACGGTGATGGTGTAGCGGTTCCACTCCCCGGCGGGTTTCACCATGTTTTTGGACGGACCGATGCCGTGCACGATGCCGCCGCAGTCGTGGTGGCCGGGTTTTTCGAGGCCGTAGGTGTCGAGGATCTGGACCTCAAAGCCGGTTTTCACGGGTTCCTTCATGTCGGCCACGCGCATGAAGACGCCGCTGTTGCCCTTGGCATTGATCTTGAACTCGAGATCGAGCACGAAGTCGCCGTAGAGTTTTTCGGTGGCGATGTAGGCATCGTAGCGCTGCCAGCCTTTCTCTCCCTCACGCGGATGCAGGGAAAGGCTGCCATCGGGCTCGACGAGCCAGTTGCCGGTGGTTTTCCAGCCGGTGAGGTCCTTGCCATTGAAGAGCGGGACGAAACCGGGGGCGTCGGCAGCGGGGTGGAGGTCTTCGGCGTGGAGCGAGGCGGCGAGCCCGAGGATCAGGAGGAGGGAGGCGAGTTTCATGGTGGGTGAGCAACAAACGCAGAGTCCGGGATGGATAAATCCCCGTTTGACAGCGAGGCATCCATTTGGAACATATCAACGTATCCTGATACGTTGATTCGTTCTATTTCACCCTAACCTGAACCCACGACACACCTCATGTCCGATTATAAAGTAAAAGACATCGCCCTGGCCGACTTTGGCCGTAAGGAACTCGACATCGCCGAGAGCGAAATGCCCGGCCTCATGGCCACCCGCGAGAAGTACGGCCCCAAGAAGCCCCTCGCTGGCGTCCGCATCACCGGCTCCCTGCACATGACCATCCAGACCGGCGTGCTGATCGAGACGCTGAAGGAACTGGGCGCTGATGTCCGCTGGGCTTCCTGCAACATTTTCTCCACCCAGGACCACGCTGCCGCTGCCATCGCAGCCTCCGGCACCCCTGTCTTCGCCTGGAAAGGTGAGACCCTCGAAGAGTACTGGTGGTGCACCTGGAAGGCCATCATCTTCCCCGGCGACAATGGCCCGCAGCTCATCGTCGATGACGGCGGCGACGTGACCCTCCTCATCCACAAGGGCTATGAGATGGAAAACGGCGACAAGTGGGTCGAGACCCCCTCCGACAACCACGAAGTGAAGGTCATCAAGGACCTGCTCAAGGACATCGCCAAGAACCAGCCCGGCATCTTCCACAAGATCGTCAAGGACCTCAAGGGCGTCTCCGAAGAGACCACCACGGGCGTGCATCGCCTCTATGAAATGGCCAAGGCTGGCAAGCTGCTCTTCCCCGCCATCAACGTGAACGACAGCGTCACCAAGTCCAAGTTCGACAACCTCTACGGCTGCCGCGAGTCCCTGCTGGATGGCATCAAGCGCGCCACGGACGTCATGATCGCCGGCAAGGTCGGCGTCGTCTGCGGTTACGGCGACGTGGGCAAGGGCTGCGCCGCCGCTCTCCGTGGCATGGGCGCTCAGGTCATCGTGACCGAAATCGACCCCGTCTGCGCCCTGCAGGCCGCCATGGAAGGCTACCGTGTGATGCCGATCGAGGACACCCTCGGCACCGGAGACATCTACGTCACCACGACGGGCAACAAGGACATCATCCGTCTTGAGCACATGGAGAAGATGAAGGACCAGGCCATCGTGTGCAACATCGGTCACTTCGACAACGAGATCCAGGTGGACAAGCTCAACGCCCGCACGGACGTCAAGCGCCTCAACATCAAGCCGCAGGTGGACAAGTACACCTTCCCGGCCGGCAACAGCATTTTCATGCTGGCTGAAGGCCGTCTCGTGAACCTCGGCTGCGCCACTGGCCACCCGAGCTTTGTGATGAGCAACAGCTTCACCAACCAGTGCCTGGCCCAGATCGAGCTCTGGGAAACCAAGGATTCCCGCCCTGTGGGCGTGACCGTGCTGCCCAAGAAGCTGGACGAAGAAGTGGCCCGCCTCCACCTGGCGAAGATCGGCGTGAAGCTGACCAAGCTGACCCAGGAGCAGGCCGACTACATCGGCGTGCCAGTGGAAGGCCCCTACAAGACGGACCACTACCGCTACTAAACGGAGCGATCTCTTTTCAAACCCCAAAACCTACGAGGGCGGCCAGCAATGGCCGCTCTTTTTTTGCGCCTACTCCAGTCTTTGGGTTCGCTTCCACATTCGGAGCTAGCCGACCCCTGAGTTGGAAAGCTATGCAATGGCAGCGGCAGGCGCGATAAGCCTCCCGTTTCTTCTAAGCCTTTAATTGGAATCTTTGGTGATCTCGAAATTCGCCTAAGATTGAACTGCTTTCACTTCAGTATTGCATGTTTGATTGGCTTTATGAGAATAGATGTATCTCTCATGCTGTAATAATAATCACGCGCAATCATGCGGGCAAACCCTCGATCAACATATTTAGCTCCCGAAGCCTTGTCCCGAGAAGGGCAGGCGAATTTTGGGCAATCCGTCAGGGTTGATGGTGGAGTCATGCGCAGGACCTTCTGAATCGCATGAAAACTGGGGCCACAAAGCCGAATCATGCAGGCAGCCAGAGCTTTGAAGATGGCGGTTCCAGCCGGACTGAAGAGGCTATCGCGATGCTGGCAGCAATTGTGGACTCTTCTGAAGACGCCATCATCAGCAAAAATCTGGATGGCATCGTGACGAGCTGGAATGCGGGCGCAGAAAGGCTGTTTGGCTTTACGGCAGTTGAAATGGTGGGGCGCTCGATCACACAGATCATTCCGGATGAACGCCTGCATGAGGAGCATGAAATTTTAGCGCAGATCAGGGATGGCGGGCGCATCGGGGCCTTTGAAACGGTGCGGCTGACCAAAAATGGGAGATCGGTGGATGTCTCGGTTTCTGTGTCACCCATCCGCAGCCGGCAGGGGCAGATCATCGGTGCCTCCAAGGTGGTGCGGGACATCACCCGCAACCGGGAGGCTGAGGCTGCGCTGAGGCAGAGCGAGGCGCGTTTTGCGAAGGTCTTCCGTACCAATCCGGGGGCCATGTGCGTGACGACAATCCGCGAGGGGCGGTTCATTGAGGTCAACGAGCGCTACTGCCAGATGTTCGGTTTCAAGCGGGAGGAGCTGATCGGCCAGAATGCAGTGGAACTGAAGCTGTGGGACTCTGCGGAGGAGCGAACGAGCGTGATGATCAGGCTTCTGAGACAGGGGATTGTGCGTGACCACGAAGGCCGGTTCCGCAATCGCAGCCGGGGTCTGCTGGATGCGCTGATCTCCATGGAGATGGTGGATTTTCCGGGGGAGGACGAGCGGGTGGTGATCACGATGTTTGCGGACATCACGGAGCGGAAGCGGGCGGAAGAAGAAGTCCGCCGCCTGAACGCAGAGCTGGAGCTGCGGGTGGCCGAACGCACGGCGCAGCTTGAGGCGGCGAATGCCGACCTGAGAAGCAGCCGGGCGGAGCTGAAGAGCCTCTTTGAATCTCTGCCGGGGCTGTATCTGGTGCTGACGCCGGACTTCAAGATTGTGGCCGCCAGCGATGCTTACCTGAAGGCCACGCTGACCACGCGCGAGGGCATTATCGGGCGCGGGATCTTTGAAGCCTTTCCGGATAATCCGGATGAGCCGGATGCAACGGGCGTGGCAAACCTGCGGGCCTCTTTGGAGCGCGTGCTGCAAAGCGCCGAGCCGGACACGATGGCGATCCAGAAGTATGATGTGCGCCGACCTGACGGAATCTTTGAAGATCGTTACTGGAGCCCGATCAACTCGCCTTTGGTGGGGGAGGGGCGCAGGATCAAATACATCATCCACCGTGTGGAGGATGTGACGGAGTTTGTGCGCAGCCGAGACACCGAGGCAGACAAGGATAGCAGTCTCAGCGCCCGGCTGCAGCAGATGGAGGCGGAGATTTTCCAGAGCTCGCAGAAGGTGCAGGCTGCCAATCAGCAGCTGCAGGCTGCCAACAAGGAGCTGGAGTCCTTTTCCTACTCGGTTTCGCATGACCTGCGGGCACCGCTGCGGGCCATGGACGGGTTTTCCAGAGCTGTGCTGGAGGACTTTGGCGCGCAACTTCCGCCGGACGGGCAGCGCTATTTGCAGATCATCCGATCGAGTGCGCAGCGCATGGGCAATTTGATCGATGACCTGCTGAGCTTCTCGAGACTGAGCCGTGCGGCCATGAGCTGGCGGACGATCGACACACGCGTGCTTGTGCAGGCGGTGCTGGATGAAATGAGCGGCGCGAGAGAGGGCCGACAGGTCGAGTTGCAGCTCGATGACCTTCCTACCTGCGAGGGAGATCCCGCTCTGCTCAAGCAGGTCTGGGTGAACCTGCTTTCGAATGCCTTCAAGTACACCCAGAAGCGTGAGGGCGCCGTCATCGAGATCGGCAGCACAACGGAAGAGGGCAGGCCCGTGTATTATGTGCGCGACAACGGCACCGGCTTTGACATGCGCTATGCGCACAAGCTGTTTGGCGTGTTTCAGCGGCTGCACCGTGCGGAGGACTATGACGGCACGGGGGTGGGGCTCGCCATTGTGCAGCGTGTCATTCACCGCCATGGCGGCCGTGTCTGGGCCCAGGCGGTTCCAGACCAGGGAGCGACTTTTTATTTCACACTCGGAGGAGACAACCCAAGATGAACGCCAACCAAATCATCGAAATTCTGCTGGTCGAAGACAGCCTGGAGGACCTGGAGCTGACGCAGCGTGCCTTGCGCAACGCCAACCTGGGCAATCACATTCATGTGGTGCGTGACGGCGCGGAGGCGCTGGATTTCATCTTTTGTGAGGGGGACTACATCGAGAGAAAAATCGAGGACACGCCCAAGCTCATCCTGCTGGACCTGAAGCTGCCGAAAGTGGACGGCCTGGAGGTGCTGGAGCGAATCAAGGGGGACGAGCGCACCAAGCTGATTCCAGTGGTGGTGCTGACCTCGTCTAAGGAGCAGGCAGATGTCGTCAAAAGCTACCAGCTCGGGGTCAACAGCTACATCGTCAAACCGGTGAATTTCGAGGGCTTTACCAGTGCCGTGCAGGATCTGGGCATGTACTGGCTCCTGATCAACCAACCACCCAAGCTGGAAAAGTAGCATGAGCGAGCCGCTGAACGTCCTGCTGCTGGAAGATGAACCGAATGACGCTGAACTGGTGCTGCGCGTCCTGAGACAGTCCGGCTTTGAGCCCGGCTGGCAGCGCGTGGACACAGAGCAGGGTTTTCAGGAAAAGCTCAGCTCCGGGCTGGACATCATCCTCTCCGACTATGACATGCCTTCGTTCAATGCGCCTCAGGCGCTTGAGCTTCTAAAGCAGAGTCGGCTGGACATCCCCTTTATCATCATTTCCGGCACCATCGGCGAGGATGTGGCGGTGGAAATGATGAGGAAGGGGGCCACGGATTACCTGCTCAAGGACCGCCTTGCCAGGCTGGGCATCTCCGTCCGTCAGGCGCTGGAGCAGAGCCGGTGGCGTCAGGAGCGCAACAAGTCCTCCGAAGCCGTTCTGGAATCCAAGCGCTTTCTTCAGTCCACGCTGAACGCACTCACTTCGCATATCGCGATCCTGGATGAAAATGGCACCATCATCGAAGTCAATGCCGCCTGGGACAGATTTGCCCGCGAGAATGACTTCAAAGGAGCGCGGCGGGGTGTGGGTGACAATTATCTGGAGCTTTGTGATGCCTCGACCGGGAGGTTTTCAGAAGAGGCTGCGCTGGTGGCGGCGGGCATCCGTGCCGTGATGTCCGGAGAGCGGCGGGAGTTTCAGCTGGAGTACCCCTGCCACAGTCCGCGTGAGCAGCGCTGGTTTGTGGTGCGCGTGACCCAGTTTGGCGGTGTAGGGCCGGTGCGCGTGGTGGTGGCTCATGAAAACATCACAGAGCGCAAGCTGGCTGAAGATGCGCTGCGGGAGAGCGAGGAGCGCTTTCGCCAGATTGCGGAAAACATCCAGGAGGTGTTCTGGATCAGTGACATCGAAAAAGGGAAAATATTTTACATCAGCCCTGCCTACGAGCGCATCTGGGGCCGGTCATGCGAGAGCCTGCTCAAGGCGCCCCACACTTGGCTGGAGGCGATTCATCCCGATGACCGGGAGCGTGTGCAGCATGCGGCGTTCACGCGGCAGATGGATGGGGGCTATGATGAGGAGTACCGAATTCTCCGGCCTGACGGTGAGGTGCGCTGGATCCGGGACCGTGCTTTTCCCGTGTGCAATGCTTCCCGGCAGGTGTACCGCATCGTGGGCGTGGCGCAGGACATCACCGAGCGTAAAAACGCAGGGGACCGGCTGCACGAGCAGGCATCGCTTTTGGACAAGGCGCGGGATGCCATTCTGGTGCGTCATCTTGAGCGGGGCATCACCTACTGGAACAAGAGCGCCGAGACGCTCTACGGATGGACTCTGGCAGAGGTTCGAGGGCGGCAGGCGGCAGACTTTATGTATCTGGATCTCACAGCCTACCAGCAGGCTGTTGCCACGGTGCTCAGCCAGGGGGAATGGTCCGGGGAAATCCAGCAGGTCACCAAGTCCGGGAACGCCATCCTCGTGGAGGGGCGCTGGACGCTGGTGCGTGACGAGGCTGGCCGTCCGCAGGCGGTGCTGGCCATCAACAGTGACATCACCGAAAAGAAGAAAATGGAGCAGCAGTTTCTGCGCGCGCAGCGCATGGAGAGCATCGGCACACTGGCGGGGGGTATTGCGCATGATCTCAACAACGTGCTGGCCCCTATCCTGATGTCGATCGACCTGCTGCGGCTCACCAGCCGTGACGAACGTGCGCAGGCGGTGCTCTCGACCATCGAAGCCAGCGCCAAACGCGGGGCCGACATGGTGCAGCAGATTCTGTCCTTTGCCCGTGGCGTGGAAGGCCGGCGCATGCTCATCAATGTGCGTGCCATCATCGAGGACTTGCAGCATCTGGTGCAGGACACATTTCCGAAAGACATCCGGTTCCAGGCTGAATTTGGCAGGGATCTGCCGCTCTTCTCAGGAGACCACACCCAGGTGCACCAGGTGCTGCTGAACCTCTGTGTGAACGCCCGCGACGCCATGCCCAAGGGAGGAACGCTACGTGTGGCCGCCAGCTGTCTGGAAGTGGATTCCAACTACGCCAGCATGACCCAGGACTCCAAGCCCGGGCGCTATGTCATGATCAAGGTGACGGACACCGGCGTCGGCATTCCCCAGAACCTGCTGGAGCGAATTTTCGACCCTTTTTTCACCACCAAGGACCTGGGCAAGGGCACCGGTCTCGGGCTCTCCACGGTGCTGGCCATCGTCAAAAGCCATGGCGGTTTTTTGAATGTGTACAGCGAGCCCGGCAACGGCACCACCTTCAGCGCCTGCTTTCCTGCGGCGGATGGACACGAAGACGCGCCAGCGGACACGCCGGACGACAAGCATCCACGCGGCAACGGAGAACTGATCCTCATCGTCGATGATGAAACCTCCGTGCGCACCATCACGCAGCAGACGCTGGAGCGTTTTGGCTACCGGGTCATCACGGCGGCGGATGGCACGGAGGCTGTCGCGCTTTACTCCATGCACCGGGGCGAGGTGGCTGCGGTGGTGACGGACATGATGATGCCGGTCATGGGTGGCCAGGTGACCATCCAGGTGCTGAAACGCCTGGACCCGGATGTCCGGATCATCGCCGCCAGCGGGCTTTCCAGCGAGAGCAGCTCCACGCGCGCCGAATCTCTGGGGGTGACTCACTTTCTGCTCAAGCCCTTCACGGCACAGACAATCCTGGCTGTGCTGAAGGAGGTGATCCGAGGGCGCTCATGAAAGGCCTGGTCATGCCGTGCCGGTCTTTCTGCCGTTCAAGGCCCATGTTTGCGCATAATAATGCGCGAGGCGCAGCTTCTGCGCCACGCGCACCGAAATGACAAAGGGATACAGTGCCTGCTCGCCCAGGCTGAGCGAGATCTCATTGAGCACGGTGGAGAGGCACATCCAGCGCTGCAGCCATGCGAGAAACTCGCCATCAGCGGCAGGGCTCGAAGCCAGCGTGGCTGGGAGCCTTCCGGACTCCGCCGGTAGCATGACCAGCGGAAGGGCGATGAACTGCACC
Organism: Prosthecobacter fluviatilis; assembly: GCF_042655725.1. Lineage (GTDB taxonomy): Bacteria > Verrucomicrobiota > Verrucomicrobiia > Verrucomicrobiales > Verrucomicrobiaceae > Prosthecobacter > Prosthecobacter fluviatilis. Next base: position 200,026 of record NZ_JBHSMQ010000005.1, on the reverse strand, counting down.
TGAATGCCCAGGCATTCGCAGGTTTCCAGACCATCAACGATCTGCAGATAGTGCGACCACGTTTCCGCCCAGTCCTCCCAAGGGTGAGAGGCGGCATAAGCGGTGATGTAGTTCAGCTCCCATCCGGCAGGCGCACCGTTCGAGTAATAGGCATTGAGCGCGGCCGAGTAATCATCCCATTCGTTGCCAAAGCGTTCTCGGAAAGCGAGGCGCATGGGATCTCCCCACGCCAGCTCGGACAAATGCCGCTGCCAGAGGTAGTGCGCGCTTTCATGTCGGAAATGCCCCAGCAGGGTGCGGCTGTTTTCACCGAGCTGCTGGCGGTTGATCTGGCGGTAGGTGTCGTCCGCTTCCTCGAGGTTCAGCGTGATCACCCCGTTGAGATGCCCCGTAGTCACCGGTGTGCCCGACTGCGTGCTGACGATGTCAAACGCCAGCCCGTTTTGCGGATCGGTCTTCTTGGTCGGCAGATTCAGCCCCAGGCCCAGCAGTGTGTAGATCAGCCTTCGCTTGGCCATTTCCATGCGTGACCAGAGCATGCGGTTCCGCTCAGAGCCCAAGTTCGGGATGGTGCGGTTCATGCTGCAGGCTACGCAGAACACGGCGGCGGAGCTGGTGGGCAGCAGCCAGTTGCAGATGTTGTGCCGCACGCCGTTGTCGCAGCGTTTCATGGGGCCTCCGGGCTTGATGCCCAGCATCTTGCCTGACTGCGGATCATACCCGACAACCCCATTGCACTTCAGGCAGCGTGAACTGCCGAAGAAAAGCACATTGCCGCAGTCACAGGTGAAACGTTGCATGAAACAAACCCACCCTCGCCGTGAATCAGGGGCTTGTCATGCTCTGCTTACACTCATGCACGTCCCTTTAGCGGCGCGCGCGTATCTCTGGCCTTCGGATTCATGGCAGTGATGCTGTTGAGGAAGCTGAGTGTCACTGTGTCTCCCTCAAACACGCAGGTTACGGTGTCGCTGTGCGGAGTCTCGTAGTAGCGCCACTGCATGACGAGGGTGTGATCGTCAGTCCAGGCGGCGCCGGAGGCGATCTTGGAAGGCACGGGGGATTTTGGTTTGCCGCCGGAGATCAGGCGCGGCGGCGTGCCGGGGAAGGTGGCCTCTCCCCGGTGCCAGGATTCGAGGCCGCAGGTGATGTTCTGGCCGTCGGCGGTGAAGACGCAGGCATTCTCTTTGAAAACGAAGGAGACGGACTTGAGGCCGAGATCGTTGGCTTCGAGGGTGAACTTCTTGTCGGTGGCGGCAGGCGAGGTTTTGCGGCCTTGAGGAAGCGCGAGCTTGAGCGACTTGAGGCGGCTCAGATCGGCGGTCTTTTCGGCTTTGGCATCGATGGCGAGCACGAGATGCTTCCACACGAGGTCGAGCTGACCCTGCATGTTTTTGTTCTCGCTGGTCATGACGATGACGGCGTCCTGCTCCGGCAGCACGATGGTGAACTGGCCGAAGGCGCCGTCGCCACGGAAGGCGGTACCTCCCTGGCAGCGCCAGAACTGGTAGCCGTAACCCTGCAGCCAGTCGTTCTGCGATTTGGGACGGTCCGGCTTGTCGCCGCCGGGCTGCTGGATGTGAAACTGGGTGGCCTCCGTGATCCATGCAGCCGGCAGGAGCTGCTTGCCGTTCCACTGTCCTTTCTGCAGCAGGAACTGGCCAAACTTGGCCAGCCCCTCGGTCTGAATGCTCAGGCCCCAGCCGCCGGTGTTGATGCCGCGCGGGCAGGTCTCCCAGCGCATGCCGGTGATGCCGAGAGGCTCAAACAAACGCGGGGTGAGGTAGTCGAGGACCGTTTGGCCGGTGACCTTCTGCACGATGGCGGAGCACATGTAGGTGGCGGCGCTGTTGTACATGAACTGAGTGCCGGGCTTGTGCGCGATGTTTTGCGCCAGGAAGGTGCGCACCCAGTTCTCCTCCTTCACGCAGGCCTGAGTGGGCTCCTTCTCATTCCCGGTGGACATGGTCAGGAGATCCTGGATGCGCATGGCGGCGAGGTTTTCGCTGATCTGCGCGGGCAGGTCGTCGGGAAAGAAGGAGACGACTTTGTCATCTGCTTTCAGCTTTCCTTCGGCCACGGCGAACCCGACCGCAGTGGAAGTGAAGCTCTTGCTCATGGAGTACATCGTGTGCACGAAGTCCGGGCCGTAGGGCTTCCACCAGCCTTCGGCGATCACGTGGCCGTGCCGTAGCATCATGAAGCTGTGCAACTCAAACTTCTCGCGCGCGACAGCGTCGAGAAAATCGAGGATGCCGCTGCCGGACACACCCTGGGCCTCCGGCGTGCTGCGGGCGAGGCTGGTGGTCGTGGCTGCGGCGTAGGAGGACGGGAGCCAGAAGCTGAGGGTGGCAAGGCTGGCGTGCTGGAAAAAGGAGCGGCGTGTGTGGATCATGGAGCAGAAGCAAAAGAGCGAGTGGAAGCGGCGGGGGTGGCGCTGGCGGTCTTGACACCGCTCATCGGGTACTGAGTTACGGCCTGCCAGGCGAGCTGTTGCAGCAGGGTGTTCAGTTCCTGCGCCTGAGGTGCATCTTTCAGGGCTGCCGGCACAGGCAGCCCCACCGGACTGCGCTGATGGATGGCGGCAAAGTGGCAGTAGGTGACCAGCACGGACAGAGCTTCCCTGGGATGACCGAGATCATCTTTGAAGAGGTCCGCCTGCCGGGAGATGCCGGGTGCCTTGCCTGCGATGACGTGCTCGCGCAGCGCAAAGACGGCGTCTCCCACCGGCACGATGTACACGGCTTCCGAGCCCACGGCGGCGTTGAGAGCCGTCACCTGGGCTTCGAGCTTGGTGTTCCATTGCTCGCGCTGCATCTCACGCAGCTTGCGCAGGCTTTCCACGGTGGCGTCGTTGCGCATGGCGTTATGGAATGCCCCTGTCAGGTTGCCGTCGCGTGCGGGCCATGAGGCCTGCACCAGCACACGCAGCTTGGGGTTTTTCTCCAGGCCGAGCTTGGTGAAGTTGTCGATCCCTTCATCCGGCAGCAGCATGTGGGGAGAGAGCGTGAGCACGTCCACGCCGCCCTCTCGCAGCACTTTTTTGGCGAGGTTCTTTTCATCTGGTGCGTCCCAGTGCTGCTGCGTGCGCGAGCCGCCGATCATTTGCCGCCCGGCGTCTTGATAGCCAATACCCGCAGCCTCGGTCATCTTGGGCAGCAGGCTGGCGGTGAAGATCATGAAGCTGTGCGCGCAGACAAACACGCGCGGCCCAGGCGGCAGACCGGCGGAGGCGGGCGTGGTGTATTCTCCGGGTGTGCTGGTATTGGGGCCGCCGGATTTGGTTTTGGAGGACAGCAGCTTTTTGAGCTCCGGATGCGCCTCGACGTACTTCAGCGCCTCGTCCACGGAGAGGACGCCGTTTTTGTCGGCATCCGCATCCGGGTAGAGCTTCAGTGCCATGGCCAGCCGCGTTTCAAGGCCGCCCTTTTTGCTCATGGCCGTGGTCGCGGTTTGCGCGATCAGCCAGGTGGCGCCCAGCAGGCAGGCAATGATGATCAGAGTGCGAATGGCTGGTTTCATGTCTGTGGCATGGTGAAGACTTGGCGGGCGCTGTTTTATATCAGCGGTTGTTTGAAGACAAGACTGCGGTTCTTTTCTCCATTCTTGAGCAAGGGGAACAATCCATTTTGATTCTGGAAAAGCCTTTGCTTCATCTCAGGCCTTGCCATTCTTCACGCCTCCATCCCGCATGCATCCGGACATCTCTCCCCTCGCCGCCGCACTAGGCATTGCGCCTGAGCATCTCATTCTCCACGGACGCCAAATGGCGAAGATCAGCCTTCAGGCGCTGAAAGACAAGCCGCAGCGGGGGAGGCTGATCCTGGTCTCCGCCATTACCCCGACGCCTGCCGGAGAGGGCAAGACAACCGTCTCCATCGGTCTGGCACAGGGGCTGAAAAAGGCAGGGCAGAGCGTAGCTCTGGCGCTGCGTCAGCCCTCGATGGGGCCAGTGTTTGGCCGCAAAGGCGGCGCAACGGGGGGCGGGAAAAGCACCGTGCTGCCCGCGCACTCCATCAACCTGCACTTCACGGGGGATTTTCATGCCATCACCTGCGCTCACAACCTGCTTTCGGCCGTCATCGACAACCAGCTTTTTCTGGGTGAGACGCGGCTCTCGCCCGAGCACGTGCTCTGGAAACGTGTCATGGACATGAACGACCGTGCCCTGCGCAGTGTGCGTACCGCCGTGGGCAAGCCCACGGAGCGTGCCACGGGTTTTGACATCACCGCAGCCTCTGAAATCATGGCCATCATGTGCCTTGCTGAATCGCTTCCGGATCTGCGCCGCCGGCTTGAGCGCATCGTGGTCGGGTTTACTGCCGAAGGAGATCCTGTCTATGCCAAGGAATTCCGCGTCACGGGCGCCATGCTGGCGCTGCTGCGGGAGGCGCTGCCGCCGAATCTGGTGCAGAGCGTTGAAGGCGTTCCCGCCTTTGTGCATGGCGGACCGTTTGCCAACATCGCCCATGGCTGCAATTCCGTGCTGGCCACGCGCATGGCGCTGGCCCATGCCGACTATGCAGTGACGGAGGCCGGATTCGCGTTCGATCTCGGTGGGGAAAAATTCATGCACATCAAGTGCCGGCAGAGCGGCCTGGCCCCTGCGGCCATTGTCATCGTGGCCACGGTGCGAGCTCTCAAGATGCATGGCGGCGTGCCCTTGGACCAGCTCACTCAGACTGATACCGCCGCCTTGGAGCGGGGGCTGGAAAATCTTGCGGCGCACCTCGACAGCGCCGCCCAGTTCCAGCGTCCCGTGATCGTCGCTATCAATCAGTTTGCCAATGATCACCCTGACGAGCTTGCGCTGGTTCATGAGTTCTGCCGTTCACGGGGCGTTCCCAGCGCTACCGCCAATGTGTTTGGGGATGGGGGCTCTGGAGCCCTCCAGCTTGCCGAAAAAGTGATGGCTGCCCTCCCGCCGGAAACCCCGAAGCTGCCGTTCCTGTATCAGCCAGACGACAGCGTCGAAACCAAGCTCACCGCCATCGCCACCAAGATCTACGGAGCCGACGGCGTGGTGCTTACCGATGAAGCGAAGGCCAAGCTGGCGCTGTTTGCCCGCAGCGGTTTCGACAAACTGCCGCTTTGCATGGCCAAGACGCAGGACTCACTTTCAGACGATGCGAAAAAACGCGGGCGCCCGCGCGGCTTCGTCATCACGGTGCGTGATTTTGAAATTGCCAACGGCGCCGGATTCCTCGTCGCTCTGACTGGTACGATGATGCGCATGCCCGCCCTGCCGAAGGTGCCGGCAGCCGAGCGCATACAGGTCACGGACGACGGCATCATGAGCGGCATCTAGCGATGTCTTGCCGTCATGGGGCGCAAGCTCTAGCTTGGTACTGCGCATGATCCTGGCCCGCACGTTCATCATAGGTTTTCCGCTGCTTGTGGCAGCGGTGGCTGCGTGGGCGGTGCATGTGTCCAGACAAAGCCGCATGGACCGCAAAGGCGGGGTGGTCGTGATGCTGACACAAGGCGAGCCGGTCCTAAATCCTTTCCTCCCATTGACTGAAGTCGAACGTGAGATCACGGATCTGGTGCATGAGCCCCTCATCCGGCTGGGCTCGGACGGCACCTTGCAGCCGGCTCTCGCAGAGTTCTGGCGATGGACGCAGGACGTGACCTGCTGGTTTGCGGATGAAGCCACTGCCAAACGCGCGCAGGAGCTGGTTCAGGCCCAGATCGGTGAAAAAAACCGCTGGGCTGAGTGGCATCTCAGCTCGGCCCGCGTCCTGCAAAACCGGCTCCTGCTCAGTTTCTCGGAGCCCAACTCCGCCGGTGTCCGTCAGGCCTTTGAAGTCGTCGCCGGGCTGGACCTTAAACCGGTCGTGTTCTGGCGAATCGAGCGCCGCACTCCGCTGCGCCAGTCGTGGGACCGCTTCATGGCCGGATCCTCGCAGGCGGGACTGATCCAGCGCGTCTGGTTCGATGGGGCAAATGCTTGTGAGATCGTCGTGGCGGGGGATTCCCACCGCCTGCTTGAAGACCTGCATCGTTTCCTCGATGCCGGGGAAAAAGAACCCGCTTCCATCAATCCGCTCGCGGAAGTCGGTGCCCTGAGCGAGCCCGTGCTCGACCTCGACATCCGTCCCGGACAGCTCTGGCATGATGGCAAACCCGCGACGGCGGATGATGCCAAGGCGACCCTCGAATTCCTCCGAGCCAACGACTGGCCACTGCCAAATCGTGAAGCCCTCAGCAACATCCAGACCATCGAATCTCAGAACAAAGGTGCCCGTCTGCACGTGTCGTTCCGTCGGCGTCAGGGCACCGCTCTCTGCGTGTTCGTCAATCTGCCCATCCTGCCCGCCGCCTGGCTGCGTGCTCATCCTGCAGCGCACGAGTCTGATTTCGCGCAGCATGCACCACCGGGGGCTGGCACGCATCGCATCGCCTTGCGGGACCCTCGTTCGCTTCTGCTCAAGCCCGCGCAGGCGGACAAATCCATGCCGGGATTCTTGTTCAACTTTTCCGCCTCTCCGTTGATGACGCAGATCGGCATGCGCACTCATACCGTGGATCTGGTATGGCCTGCGGCTGATCGTACGCAATTGGAACGGCTGCGCTTCACTCCGCCTCGGCAGCGCCTGGTCGTGCTGTGGAACACCCGGCATCAAGTTTTGCAGCATGAGCGCTGCCGTGAAGCCCTTGCCTTGGCCACGGACACTGAAGAGCTCATCCGCACCCTGCCAGGGCGCCTGGGGCATGTGGATGCCAGCCTGTTCGCCCCCGGCCTCTGGTTCAGCACCCGCGCAAAAAGCCCTCCGTTTCAGCTGGAGCAGGCGCGTCACATTCTCGCTGAGGCGGGCTGGAAGCGTGATGACAAAGGTGTCGCACGCACAGTGGAGCATCCGTTCAAGTTCACGCTGCTCGTTCCCGGCAGCGACGCTCTGCACATGCGTACGGCAGACTTGCTCGTGGCCCAGTGGCGGCAGCTCGGAGCCGAAGTGAAGATCGAGCACGTCGCAGACGCACAATCTCTCTCTCAGCGTCTGCATGAGCATCGCTTTGACGCCGTGCTGCTGGATCAGCGCTTCGAGGTTTCCTGGGATCAGCTCCCATGGTGGCATTCCTCACAGGCCAAAACCGGAGGCAGCAATTTCTGCGGCATTGCGGATCCGCAGATCGACCTCATCCTCGAAGCTCTCTCTGCAGAATTCGATCCTGATCAGGTGCCCAAACGCGTGCGGGAGCTGGAATCCAGGCTGCTTCCCCTGCATCCCATGCTCACCTTGTTCACCACTCATGACGAAGCCGCCGCCATGCCGGGCCTCCGGGCGCAAGGTGCCACGGGCGGCCCTGTCTCCGGCTGGACGCTGCAAAGTCTCATGCTTCCGGCAAGGCACACGCCGCCTGCTCCAGCGCTTCAGCTCAAGCTCCGCTCCCGTGAGGAAGAGCCTGAAATCCAGCGGCCCAAAACGCCGGCGGACCCCATCAGCAAACTCCAAATGCGTCTCCCGGAATGATGAGTCTGCAGCCATTCTCATTGCCGCCGCATTGGCTGCCAGCACGCCTCCTGCTCGGCGGCATGATCCCTGCAGCTCTGATGCTGCTCTTCAAGCGCCACTTCCCGGTGGTGCCATCAGCGAGCTTCTGGGCTCGCTGTGGCTCCAGCCTCATCGTGATTGCCATCGCCCTTCTGCTGGCGCTGTGCATTGGCGTCTTCATCGGCCTGTGCGCCCGGCAAATGGGCCCGCGCATGGAGCGCTTCATCGCGCTGCTGGGCCGTGCGCTTGCGTGTGTGCCCGTGGTGGTTCTGGTCTGGGGTTTCATCAGCGGCTGGATCGGCCGCTTTGGCTGGCCGGTCGAATCCCTGATGCCGGCGCAGTTCCCGGACGGTGAGGACTCCCGGCAGGTGCTGCTCGCACACGCCCTTTGGGAGTATCTGGCTCCCGCACTTGTTCTGGCTCTGCCGCTGTGTGGTGAAATGATTCACGCCGTCATCATGAATGGCAGCGCCGTTCTGGATCTCGATTTCTCGCTGCGTGCTCGCGGTGTCCCCAAAGCATCGCGGCTGTGGCTTCATCATCTCAGCCAGTTGCGGCCCTTGCTGCGGGTGCGCCTGCAGTTCCTCTGCCTCATCGCGCCCGTTTATCTCATCATCATCGAAGACGCCCTTCACTTCATCGGCTGGGGGGAATGGATGGCCCAGAGCCTCCGTGCTGGCGATGCCCCCGGCATCGCCCTGGGATTCGTCACCGCTGGAGCCATGCTCGCGCTCCTTTGCACAGCTCTGTGCCTGCTGCCCGGCAGGCTGAAATCCACCTCCGGCTTCGTGGCCACGCTGGCATGGCAGCCATGGCTCCTCTGGGCGCTCGGCCTGCTCGCGCTGCTGCCTTCCTCCTTCATCGCATGGTTCATTCTCTGGACGGCCGTCCTCCTCTCCGGCAGCACCGGCTGGCATCAGACCTGGAATCGTATCGAGGCAGAACTGCCCGTCGAGGCTGCCCGCGTCTGTGGCGCTACAGACTCCATGATCTGGCGCACTCACATCGCGTCCGTCCTCTTTCGCATGCTCACCGCCTGGCTGTGCACCGTGCTTGCACACACCCTGCTGGCCATGGCCGCCGCCTGCGCCCTGCTACCCCGCTTGATCGATTCCTTGAGCGCGCCTCTCGCCAGACTTTACCGTCCCCTAGCCGTCGCCTCGGCGCAGTCTGCCATGCAGACCCTGGCAGATCCCACCGCGCTGCTCCAGTCCGGCGCCTGCATCGCTCTTGCCGCCTTGTGTTTGATCCAAGTCAGCCGCATCGTACAACCACGACTCTCCTCCTGAGCCCATGTCCGCCGAAGCCTCCTCCTCCAAAGACTCCTTGCTGCTCTGCATCCGCGACTTGCAGATCGAGTTCAGCCGTCATGATGCTGAACCTGCGAAGGCCGTCAAAGGCATCAATCTTGAACTCAAGAAAGGTGAGTCCATCGCTCTCGTCGGTGAGAGTGGCAGCGGCAAAAGCGCCACGGCACTTTCATTTGCCCGTCTCCTGCCCGAGCCCCCCGCCAGCATTTCTGCACGGCAGATGACGCTCAACGGTCACGAAATCCTCGAAATGAACGAGCGCGAGCTCCGAGCCATCCGCGGCAAGGAGATCGCCTACATTTTCCAGGAGCCGACGACATCGCTCAACCCGGTGCTGACCATCCGCACGCAGATCGGCGAGGCACTGGCGCTCCATCGTCCCGATGTCAGCAAGGCGGGGCGCGATGATGAAATCGTGAAGTGGCTGGACAAGGTGGGCATCGTGGACTCACGCAAGCGCCTCAACGCCTACCCCCATGAGCTCAGCGGCGGGATGCAGCAGCGCGTGATGATTGCGATGGCACTGTGTACGCAGCCAAAGCTGCTCATTGCCGACGAGCCCACCACGGCGCTGGATGTCACCATCCAGAAGCAGATCATGGACCTGTTGGCCGAGCTCCGCCGGGATCTCGACATGAGCATCATCCTCATCACACACAACCTGGGCATCATCCGCAGCGTGGTGGACCGCGTGGCCGTGATGTTTCGGGGCAAGATCGTGGAGACCGGCCCGGTGGACGAAGTCCTGCGCAATCCGAAGCACGCCTACACCAAGGCGCTGCTGGCATGTGTGCCGCGCATGGGCCCCAAGCAGCCCAGGCTGAAGTCCATCGACTACGCCGAGCTGGACGCATAATCAGCATTGCACCCCATGTGACGGTCATGTAGCCTGAAGGCATGAGATTCTGGCTCATCCTCAGTGCGGTAGCGATGCCCGTCTGTGCTCAAGTGGTGCTGCCAGCCACAGGAAAGAAGTTTGACTCCCGCACCATCAGCGGCAGTGGCGGAGTGAGTGTTGGAGCTGTCACCAGACCCCCGGCTCCGACGAAGACCCGGCTTACCTCCTACTTCATGCTCGGAGATTCCCGGCAGTGGAAAAGCACGGATGGGAAATCGCTGCTCGGCGCCATTATCATCTTTGAAGATGCGGTGATCGAATTTGACGCCGCCAATCCCGCTGCCGCCAAGGAGGCCGCAGGCAAGGCTCCTCCGCCCAAGATGCCCGAAAAGCCCACCCTCATACGCGAGGGCAAAATCCGCCTGCTGGTGAACCAGAAACCTTTGGAAGTACCGCTCACAAGGCTGAGCGCGGAGGATCGGAAGTACGTGGATGATTTGAACGCCCGGCTTCCCAAATGATCAAAGTCTGCCTGTGTTTCAACTTCATCCCGACTTCCACCATGAAACCAGCACCTATCCTGCCCCTGCTCCTGATCGCAGTCCTTTTATCGGGCTGCGGCGTTCTGTCAGACAAATCGCCGCCTAAAACTGAGCGGGAAATGGAAGAAGAGGCCCGCCGGACTCATACGGTGCCTGACAATATCCGCGATCCCCGGCCTGAAATGCCCCCGGTGGGACCGCTTTCCATGCCCATGCGCTGACCGGGCCGGCGGTTTTGTGGCGGATTGGACGCGCCTCCCCATTTGCAAAGCGGCCGCTTTCCCCCATCTTGGCCGCCCTTTATGCCCGAACTCGACAAGACCTACACGCCCGCGGAAGTCGAAGCCCGCTGGTATCAGCGCTGGCTGGATGACAAATGCTTTGAAGCCGACCCCGCTCGTGTGAGCGCGGCCCGCCCGGCCTACTCCATCGTCATCCCGCCGCCGAATGTGACGGGCATCCTCACCCTCGGCCACGTGCTGAACAACACCATCCAGGACATCCTGGCTCGCCGCGCCCGCATGCTGGGCAAGGAAGTGCTCTGGCTCCCCGGCACCGACCACGCTGGCATCGCCACGCAAAACGTCGTCGAAAAAACCCTCAAAAAGCAGGGCGTCATCAAGCACCGCGACGACCTCGGCCGCGAAGCCCTCGTCGCCAAAATCTGGGAGTGGAAGGAAAAGCACGGCGGCATCATCATCGAACAGCTCAAAAAACTCGGCGCCTCCTGCGACTGGTCCCGCGAGCGCTTCACCTTTGACGACGACTACAACGCCTGCGTCATGCGCGTGTTCGTCGATCTCTACAAAAAAGGCCTCATCTACCGTGGCAAACGCATGGTGAACTGGTGCCCCTCCTCCCTTACCGCGCTGAGTGATGAGGAGGTCGTCATGAAGCCGCAGAACGCCATCATGTACCACTTCAAAGTCGAAGTGGTCGAAGAACCCGGCACCTGGCTCACCATCGCCACCACCCGCCCCGAAGTCATTCCTGGAGACACCGCCATCGCCGTGAATCCCAAGGACGAGCGCTACACCCATCTCATCGGCAAGCACATCCGCCGTCCGCTCCCCGTCGAAAACCAGGCACTCCTCCCCATCATCGCGGATGAGCACGTCGATTTCACCTTCGGCACCGGCGTCCTCAAGGTCACCCCCGCGCACGACAAGGCCGACTTCGAAATCGGCCAGCGCCACAGCCTGCCCGTCATCGACGTCATGCACCCGAACGGCGTGCTCAATGACCTCGCTGGCAAAGACCTCGCCGGCATGGAACGCTTCGCCGCGCGCAAACGCGCCGCCGAGCTCCTCACCGAAATCGGCAGCCTCGTCAAAGAAGAGCCCTATCAAAACAACCTCGGCTTCTCCGAGCGCGCCGACGTCCCCATCGAGTCACGCCTCAGCGAGCAGTGGTTCCTCAAATACCCCAGCGTCAAAGAATCCCAGGAAGTCGTCGCCAATGGCGAGATGAAATTCCACCCCGAACGCTGGGCCAAAACCTACGACCACTGGATGACTGGCCTCCAAGACTGGTGCATCAGCCGCCAGGTCTGGTGGGGCCACCGCATTCCCGTGTGGAGCAAGACTTTCAAGAAAACTGATCAACTCACACATGGATTCGGCCCTCAAGACGAGGCATCGCTAACGCATCAGCGCCAATACTCATGGAATAATATCATTTGGGACAAGCCGTTGGAAACGCCTTGGGCAATGGGCGACAAGCCTGCTGAAATGTGTTATCTGACATGGCGTCAAGTTGACGAAGATAATGGTGTTACTGAAATCGCGACGGACTCTGAAGAAATCGGAAGACAGTTGTCGGCAATGGGCTTCACCCAGGACCCCGACGTCCTCGACACTTGGTTCTCCTCCTGGCTCTGGCCCTTCGCCACCATGGGCTGGCCGGAAAAAACCGCCACGCTCAAAGCCTTCTACCCCACCACCGACCTCGTCACCGGCCCGGACATCATCTTCTTCTGGGTCGCCCGCATGATCATGGCCGGCTTCGAATGGATGGGCGAGCTCCCCTTCAAGAACGTCTATTTCACCGGCATCATCCGCGACAAACAAGGTCGCAAAATGTCGAAGTCCCTCGGCAACTCCCCCGACCCTCTGGAGCTCATCGCCAGCTTCAGCGCAGACGCCCTCCGCTTCGGCATCATGCGCAGCGCTCCGCTGGGTCAGGACATCTGCTTCGACGAAAAGAACGTCGAGCTCGGCCGCAACTTCTGCACCAAGCTCTGGAACGCCGCCCGCTTCCGCCAGATGCAGGGTGGCGAAACCGAAACAGAGATCAGCGCCGCCCTCCTCAGCAGCGACGACAAGTGGATCCTCCTTCGCCTCAACACCGCAATCACGGAGGTCACCGCCGCCCTCGAAGACTACCGCTTCAGCGACGCCACCGCCACCCTCTACCGCTTCTTCTGGAGCGAGTACTGCGACTGGTACATCGAGGCCTCCAAAGCCGTGCTCCAAGGCACCGACGACAAACGCAAGGCCAACACGTTGGCGGTCATCGACTTCGTCCTCAGCAACACCCTGCGCCTTTTCCATCCCTTCATGCCCTTCATCACCGAAGAGCTCTGGCACGGCATGGCCTTCAATGCCGACCTGCCCGCAGACCAGGGCGGCAACAGCATCATGTTCGCCAAATGGCCCAAGCCTCTCGATGCCGATGAACTCGCCTACTTCGGCATCCTCCCCGAGGACGAAAAGACCGCGAACGACAAATACGAAGCCGTCAATCTCGGCCGCGGCCTCAAGAGCACCTTCAACATCAACAAGCGCGTCCGCTTCGTCCTCAAGCCGAACACGGAACTCCCCGCCCACGAAATCGAAGTCCTCCGCATCCTCCTCAATGCCGAGCCTCTCGATGTGGATGCCGCCTTCGCTCCCACCCAAGGCACCCCCAGCGCCCTCACCCCGCTCGGCACCCTCTTCCTCCCCCTCGATGGCCTCATCGACGTCGAAGCCGAGCGCGCCCGCATCGGCAAGGAAGTCGCCAAAGCCGAATCCGAATTGGAAAAGGTCACCGCCAAACTCGCCGACGAAAAGTTCACCTCCAAGGTTCCGCAAAAGGTGCTCGACGAGCACCAGCAGCGCAAAACCGACTGGCAGGAAAAACTGGCGAAGCTGAAGGAAATGATGGCCGCGTTGGGGTGATTTGTGTCCGCAGTGCGGGCTTCAGCCTGTTTTGAGACCAACTTTTATCTTGTCGGCAGGGCCGGGGCATGATCAAGCTCCGGCACCTATCTGCCACCCTGACCCCAAATACGTATGCTCAAGCTCCTGAAACTGCCATTCCTGCCGAAATCGACCGATTTCGGACTGCTCCTGCTGCGTGTGGCTGTCGGCCTCTCCATGCTGATGCTGCATGGTCGCGGAAAGATGATGAACTTCTCGTCCACGGTGGAAAAATTTCCTGCTTTGTTTGGACTTCCCGCGAATGTGAATCTCGGTCTGGCCGTCTTCGCTGAGGTCGTGTGCTCGGCATTGTTGATCGCTGGTCTTTTCACCCGCCTTGCGGCGCTGATGCTCGCCGTCACCATGGGAGTCGCCTTTTTCAAGGTGCATCAGGCCAGCCTGGTGGCCGGTCCTGGGTCTGGCGAGTTGGCGATGGTGTACCTTATCGCCTACGTGACGCTGCTCTTTACCGGCGCGGGTAAATTTTCCGTGGACCGCGCCTGAGTGGGGTTGGATCACACGGGCCAGGCGCACAGGCTGCCGGGCCATTTTTGTACCCATAGCTTTTCTTGCATTCATCGCGTGAGCGGTGAACGGTTCGCGTCTTATGGCAAAGGTTACCCTCGGTCTGGTGCAAAGCCGGGCCTTTTCAAGCAAGGAAGAAAGTGTGCAGCAGCATGAGCGGCTCATCCGGGATGCAGCGGCCCGTGGCGCGCAGATCGTGTGCCTGCAGGAGCTCTTCAACACCCCCTATTTCTGCATCACTCAGGACACGGAGCTGTTTAATCTGGCCGAGCCCGTTCCTGGCCCTACCACCGACCGGCTGGCCCCGCTGGCCAAGGAGCTCGGCGTCGTCATCATCGTCCCCCTCTTCGAAAAGCGCGGCCCCGGCCTCTACCACAACACGGCGGCGGTGATCGACGCCGACGGCACCGTACTGGGCAAGTACCGCAAGATGCACATTCCTCAGGACCCCGGCTTTGAGGAGAAGTTTTACTTCACCCCCGGAGACCTGGGCTACCGCGTGTGGGATACGAAGTTTGGCCGCATCGGCGTTCTGATTTGCTGGGACCAGTGGTACCCTGAGGCCGCCCGCCTCACGGCGCTGATGGGGGCGGAAATCCTCTTCTACCCCACCGCCATCGGCTGGCTGCCCAGCGAAAAGGCCGCCTTGGGAGCCGCCCAGCACTGCGCCTGGGAGACCGTGCAGCGCGGACATGCGGTGGCAAATGGCTGCTACCTGGCTGCTGTGAACCGGGTAGGAACCGAGCAGCAAAGTGAATTTTGGGGACAGAGCTTCGTTGCAAATCCGTATGGAGAAATCGTTGCAAAGGCCTCCGTGAGCGATGAAGAGATTTTGATCGTGCCATGTGACCTTTCAGCGGTGGAAGATTTCCGCCGTATCTGGCCTTTTTTCCGTGATCGTCGCATTGACACCTACGCTCCCCTGACCAAACGCTACATCGATGAGTAAAGCCTCCTATCCCCAAAACTACCGTCTGCCCGCAGAATTTGAGCCGCAGGAGGCGATCTGGCTTTCCTGGCCTTCCAACAAGGAAAGCTGCCCCAAGACCTATCATAAGCTGCAGGACAAGTTTGGTGAGATCGCCAGCGTCATTTCCCGCTACGAACGCGTGCGTATCAATGCACCGATGCTCAGCCACATGAACATCCGCCTCAGCATCGCAGACAATGAAGGCGATCTCAGCCAGGTGGATCTCTACGAGCACCCCACCAATGACGTCTGGTGCCGCGACCATGGCCCCATTTTCATCAAGCATAACGAGACTGGCAAGGTGGCCATCACCGACTGGGAATTCAACGCCTGGGGAGGCAAGTTCCCGCCGTGGGATCTGGACAACGGCATCCCAGAGAAGGCTGCGGCAGCCCTGAAGATGGAGCGTTTCACCTCGAACATGATCCTTGAAGGCGGTGCCATCGAAACCAACGGCAAAGGCACCCTCCTCACCACGGAAGCCGTGCTGCTCAATCCGAACCGCCACGGCGGCAAGCCCGGCAACAAGGCCGAGGTCGAAAAGGAACTCAAAGCCATGCTCGGCGTGAAGGACATCGTCTGGTTCAAGAAGGGCATCGAAGGCGATGACACCGACGGCCACATCGACGACATCGTGCGTTTCATCCGCGAAGACGCGGTGATCTGCATGGTCGAGCCTCGTGATTCCGACCCGAACCACCGCGTGCTCAAAGAAATTCGCGAACGTCTCGATGACGTGAAAGCTCCCGATGGAGGCAAGCTGGAGATCATTGAAATCGAGATGCCCCAGGCCATCGAAATGAAGGACTGGCGCCTCAGCCGCCTGCCGGCCAGCTACGCGAACTTCATGATCATGAACAATGCCGTGCTCGTCCCGCTCTTCGGTCACAAGAAGAAGGACGCCGCTGCGGAAGACAAGATCTCTGAGTGCTTCCCAGGCCGTGAAATCATCTCGATGATGGCCAAGGATCTCGTCACTGAAGGTGGTGCTTTCCACTGCATCAGCATGCATCAGCCGAAGTAAAACGGCTTTCATCTGCCTTGATTATTCAGCGCCGCTTAACAGTGGCGCTGAATTTTTATAAAGAACGTATAAATTTAAAAATAAACCCGTGGGTCTTTAAAAAGACTTACTTGGAGCTTATTTCCGGTTTGGTACCTTTGCCGTTGTATGACGGCTCTGCGAAATCGTGATGTCTCCATTTTTTTCCGGGTGATGGGAGGACTGTCGGCGCTCCTGCTGCTCGTGGCATGTGCTCTGCCTGAAGAGGCTTTTAAAAATTACTCTGCCGCCAACCGGGTCAGCCAGTGGAGTTCTGTGCTGGATGCTCTAGGTGGGGGGAACGTAAAACGGGCTGAGAGCGCGGGCAATACCCCGCTCTACAACGGTGCTGTGTCCATGAATGTGCCGACGCAGGCAGGTTCGATCAATGACATCGCCCGGCTGTTTGCCGGAATGGATTCTTCCTACAACCAGACAGCGGCTCTGGCTGCGCACAGGCTGCGCATGGACAGCCTGTGGGCGACCCATCAGAATGCCCGACGCGGCCCCCTGCAGGCATGGGCCAGTGAAGAGATTGGCGACATCAAAAATGCGAATGCCATGTTCTATCCCTTCAGCGGGCCTGATTTCCTCTTTGCCAGCGCCCTGTTCCCTGCGGCGGAGACCTATGTCCTCTGTGGTCTGGAACCCGCGGAACCCCTGCCACGGCTGAGTGACCTGTCCCAGGCAGAGATTGATTCGGGCCTCACCGGCCTGCGCAACGCCGTCTCAACCATCATGCAGAGCGGTTACTTCATCACCACGGAGATGCGCAGCAATCTGCAGGCCACCCGGTTCCGTGGTGTGCTCCCGCTGCTGATGGCATTCATGGCCCGCACAGGTCACACCGTGGAGTCTGTGGATACTGTGCGTCTGGATGGTGCTGGCAATGTCACGCTGTCCGGCTCTTCGGGGAACACAGGCCTCATGATCCGCTGCCGGAGTGGCTTTGGGTCATCCAAAAGGGTGTTCTATTTCCGGCAGGACCTTTCCAACAGCGGCGTGAGTGCTGGCGGCCCGTTTCTGACTTTTGTCTCCCGTCTGGGGCGGGTCCCAGTGTTCCTGAAAAGCGCCTCCTACCTCATGCATGAAAGCGGTTTTTCCAACATCCGGGATTACCTGCTGCGCCACGGCAGCGCCATCGTGCAAGATCCCTCGGGGGTACCCTACCGGGAGTTCAGCCGCTATGGGTGGAATCTCTGGCTCTATGGCAATTATCAAGGAACGTTGAGCCTTTTTCCCGGCTGCCAGCAGCCGGATCTGATCGCAGCATATTCCTCCGGTCGCTACCCCGTGAAGCCGCTGAATTTCGGCATCGGCTACCTGATGAACCCACAAACGACCAGCCTGATGGTAGGGCGGCCTGGACGATGACGGACGAAAAGCGGACTTTTGGTTGACGCCTGCCAGTCCTCGGCTAGTATCGCGACCCCAAATTTTTTCCCAGTACTCACCATGGCTACCATCTGTCAAATCACCGGCGTCGGCGTTACTCGCGGCCACCACATCCATCGCAGCGGTAAGGCCAAGAAAGAAGGCGGTATTGGTCGTCACATCACCAAGCGTGTGAAGCGTGTGATCCTGCCGAATCTGCGCAGCAAGCGTATCTTCGTTCCTGAGCTCAACAAGTTCGTGGAAGTGAAGCTGACCGCACGAGCTCTCAAGACGCTCGACAAGAACGGCGCCTACGTCACGCTGAAGAAGGCCGGCCTGATCTAATCAGGCTGAAGTTCATTTTCTCTTTTAAAGCGGGCCTCTTTCCGGGGCCCGCTTTTGTTATTTAACGATGAGGCGAGGGCACTGTCGTACCGCCGGGTATTGCTACACCTGGAACTACTGCCGAATGGGGCTGCCCAAAGAAGACGGGCAGGTTGTTGTTTGCATCCGTGTAACCCAAGGTCGGACTGTAGCTGACGCCAGGAAAGCCGTAAAAAGTGTTGCCGTTGCCCTGGGGGACATAGACGCCACCGCTGCCCGCTCCGATCGAAGTGATGCCTGGATTGCTCCAGCCGCGCGGCTGCGGTCTGCCGTGGCCGTAGTGGCCGCCGCCGAAAAAGGTTCCGATCTGCCCCAAGCCCAGCACGGGCGCAAGGCTGCGCATGTAACCACCATTGTCCTGCTGCAGGTAAACCACTGGCTGCTGCGAGGCATATTTGGCCTGCGCGGCGATCATGGCCTCAGCCAGCTTGGTGGCATGTTCACGCCGTGCCTGTGCGGCAGCCTTGCGTGATTCGGCCTGTTCTCTCTCATAGGCATCTGCTTTGACGGCGTCATATCCCAAGGCGTTGCGCATCGGTTCAGACAGGTCTGAAAACAGCACCTTCGCAACTCCCTTGCTGTGGGAGAATGACACGCCATCGGGGTCGCGCTTCATGACTTTGCAACGTTCGTAAACTTTCCCCTGAGCCGTTTCTATTGTGGTGGGTTCCGATGCAGTTGCCGCAAACGCGATCCCCAATTGAATTGTGACAATCAGAAGTGAGAACGTTTTCATAATATTTGTGGATTTGACTCCAAAATGCCGCCAATGCCATCTTTTATTGCTTCGTATAGCCGAAGTAATCTCTCAACGGTGGTGGTGCATGCCACCGAAGTAGCCGCCGCCTATGCCAATGTGGATGCCATGGCCGAGGTTCCATTGACCGCTGATGACAGGACGGTAGCTGGCTCCGTAGCACCCGCCGTAATAGGGGTAGCCACCATATGAGTAGCCGCCGTAAGGGTAACCGTAGCCATTGATGGAGTACCCTCCGTTTGAATAATACCCTCCACCGTAGTACCCCAGCGGATAGCCATAGCCTGAGTAGCTGGTACTGCCATAGGACCGACCTCCCACGGCCGGTCCAGTGATCGGTGTGCCCACCCACGCGGGTGACGGCTGGTTGCCTGCAGACGATGTGGCTGCGAGCTGCCGGGCGGTTGCCAGATAGCTTGCCTCGGCCATCTTGGCCTCCATGAGCTTTTCCTGCATGGCGATTTCCTGCTGCTTCCGGCGATCCTGCTCCGCTTTGCGCAGTGAGGCCTGCTGCTTTTGATACTCCGCTTCCGCTTTTGGGTCATAGCGGAATTCATTGTGGAGATTCTCTGGAAGATCGGCAAAAGGGATTTTGGCCGCGCCATTTCGGTGGGTGAAAGTTACCCCATCCGGATAGATGTGCATCACCTGGCACTCGTAGAAAGACCTGCCGTCACGCGTCGTGATGGTGCCGTAATTTTTGGGTGCAGCTCTGACTGGGAGCGTGCAGAGCAACAATGCGGCTAACAGAATGGAATGTTTCATGAGAGACCTCCCAAAAGGCGATGTTCATCTATGACAACGACGGCGGCCCGCCGTTGCATCTAAATTAAACGTCAAATCTCAAAAAACATTCAGCCCGAGGCTCAGACCATCGGGCAGCTCAGCCAGAAAGTGGTCGTGTTGTTCTCCGAGGCCACTCCCAGCTGGATGTTCATCTGATGGCTCAGCATCGCGGCAATCGTCAGCCCCAGGCCGAGGTGATTGCTGTTCTTGGACCCATGAAACGGACGGAAAACCTCCTGAATCTTCTCCGGGGCGATCTGCGAGCCTGTATTGCTCACGAGAATGTCCACACGGCGCTGCTCAGCGGGGGTGATCGTGCCAGGGCCGCAGATCTTCAGCGCGCAGCGTCCACCGCCTTTGGAGGCCGCTTCAGCCGCGTTTTTGAGCAGCTCGGTCAGGATGTCTTTGAACTTCGTCGGATCCACCAGGATCGGCGGCAGCCCGGCCTGCACGTCCGCTTCGAGCTGCACGCCTTCTTTCTGGAATGGCTCCATCACGGCTCCCTCAATGACGGGCAGATATTCGTTCAAGCCAAGTGACTGCGGTGTGATCTTGGCGCAGCCGCCGGCGGAGCGTATGCGCTCACTCAGATTGGTCACGCCCACGGAAGCCTCACGGATGTGCTGCATGTTTTCGCTGACACTCGGGTCCAGATCGTCCGTCATCAGAATCAGGCTGCTGAAGCCCTGGATCACGGCGAGGAGGTTGTTGAGCTTGTGGGTCAGTCCCCGAAGCAGTTCCTGATGAAAGCCTTCACTGTGTTCTTGGCCGAGATTGAGGGTCGTAGGGAAATAAAACTGCATGACGGGAGTGGGCGTGGACAGCCGGAGTAATGCAGTCGGGCGGCAGCGGTGTAAATGCGAATTTGGCGACTTCTTGTCTGCCTTGAGACTAAAAACTGGCGTCTGTGGCCGCATCTTGCCACTGTCTGTGCCCATGGCACTCCTTGAAGTACGACACCTCACCAAGCGCTGGCCCACCGGCCGTCTGGCGCTGGATGACGTGGGCTTTGAGATGCGGGAAGGGGAGATCCTCGGACTCCTGGGCCACAATGGCGCAGGTAAAAGCACCATCATGGGCATCACCCTCGGCATGGTGCGCCCGGACGCCGGGGAGGTACGCATCGGCGGCCGCAGCGTGCAGAAAGACCGCGGCGCCGCCCTGCGCCAGATCGGTGCCATCTACGAGGCCGCCTGCTTTTACGACTACCTCAGCGGCTGGCAGAACCTGCGTGTGCTCTGCTCCCTCTCCGGCTGGTGGGACGAGGCGGAGGTCAAACGCGTGGTGCAGATGGTCAATCTCAGCCGCGCCATCCATCACAAGACCGCCACCTACAGCCACGGCATGCGCCAGCGCCTCGCCCTCGCCCAGACCCTGCTGCCCCAGCCCAAGATCCTGCTGCTCGATGAGCCTACCGATGGCCTCGATCCCGAGGGCATCCGCGAGTTTCGCGAACTCATTCTCCACCTGCGCAAGCACCACGGCATGACCATCATGCTCAATTCCCACCTCCTCGGCGAAGTCGAGCAGATGTGTGACCGCTGCGTCATCCTCAAGGACGGGAAAAAAGTCTTTGAAGGTGCCGTGCCCTCGCAGGAAAAATCCCGCCGTATGTTCCAGCTCGAAACCAACGACATCGGACTCGCCCGCGAGGTGCTCTCCCGCAGCGGCGCCACGATGGACAAGCACGGCATCGTTGAGGTGCCGCTGGACATGGAGCCGCACGAACTCGTTGCGGCCCTCGTCAATGGCCGCGTGCAGGTCCACTCCTGGCAGCCGCACCGTCGCACGCTGGAGGAGCTTTACATGGGACTGTCCTCACGCTCATGACGCTCTTCCTCCAGCAGTGGTATGGCGAGCTCTTGAAGCTCTTCGCACGCCAGCGCACCTACATCGGTTTTGGCGCGTTTGTCGCGCTGGAGATCCTCATCCTCCTGCTCATCAAAAAATTTGGCATGGGGCCCATCCAAAAGGCTATCGTGGGTTCGGGCCAGAGCTTCGAGTATTATTTCTCCGCGCTTACCGTCGCCAGCACCATCATGGGCTTTGCCATCTTCCTGCTCGGCGCGCTGTTTCTCAGCCTCGTGGCCGGAGACATCGTGGCCAAGGAAGGGGAGGACGGCCACATGCGCCTGCTGCTGGCACGGCCTGTCAGCCGGTTCCGTCTGCTGCTGCTTAAATATCTCACTTGCACCGGCTATGCCTTCCTGCTGGTGCAGTTCTTTGCCTGGACCTCGTTTTTCCTCGGCCTCATTCTGCGCGGCTGGGGTGGCGGCTACTTCGCCATCGTGCCGGAGGTTTCCGTCGTGGCGTTTTATGACTGGGGTCCGGGCTTGGCGCGTTATGCGCTCAGCTCGCTCTACCTCGGTGTCAGCATGACGGTTATCAGCAGCATCGCCTTCTTCCTCTCCTGCTTCCGCATCAAGCCCGCCGCCGCCACCATCGGCGCACTCACCTATGTGCTGGTGGACTTCATCATGCGCAACAGCGGCTTCATGGAAAACTACCAGCACCTGCTGGTCACCAAGCACATGGCCGCATGGGGGCGCATCCTCGCGGAAAACATCGACTGG
Source organism: Prosthecobacter fluviatilis (assembly GCF_042655725.1). Classification (GTDB taxonomy): domain Bacteria; phylum Verrucomicrobiota; class Verrucomicrobiia; order Verrucomicrobiales; family Verrucomicrobiaceae; genus Prosthecobacter; species Prosthecobacter fluviatilis. The sequence continues at coordinate 178,247 of NZ_JBHSMQ010000005.1, read as the reverse complement.
CCGCTTGTCTGGCGTGGCTATGCGGTGATCGTGGCCGTAAACATCACTCTCTTCACCCTGGGCTATGCCGTGTTTGAATCCAGAGACCTGAAATCATGAATGTCATCAACAACATCCGTCAGATGCGCTCGTGGAGCACCATCAACAAAGGCACCCGCTGCGTCTTCGTGCCCACCATGGGCGCGCTGCACGAAGGCCATGCCGCGCTCATCCGCGCCGCACGCGAGATCGCAGGCCCGAGCGGCAATGTGGCCGTGAGCATCTTCGTCAATCCGCTCCAGTTTGGCCCCAACGAGGATTTTTCCAAATATCCGCGCACTCTCATCGAGGACCTCTCCCTCTGCCGTGATAACGGTGCGGACATGATCTTCGCCCCCAAGGCTGAGGATCTCTACCCTGCCGACCGCAGCATCGTCATGCACGAGACCAGTCTTTCCAAGATGCTCTGTGGCGCCAGCCGTCCGGGCCACTTTGACGGCGTGTGCATGGTTGTGGCCAAGCTCTTCAACCTCGTCCAGTGCGACGACGCCGTGTTTGGCAAAAAGGACTTTCAGCAGTTCGCCATTATCCGCCGCATGGTCCGGGATCTCGACTTCAACGTCGTCCTCCACGGCATCGAAACCGTGCGCGAGGCCGACGGCCTGGCCATGAGCAGCCGCAACCGCTACCTCACGCCTGAAGAGCGCACCCAGGCTCCGGCCATCCGCACCACGCTGCTGGCCGCGCGTGACGCCTGGAAAGCCGGGGAAAGCAATCCCGCCGCCCTGCAGCAGCTCATCACTCAGCAGCTTCAGGAAAAGGCGCCGCTCGGCCGCATCGACTACGTCACCGTGGCAGACGCCGTCAGCCTTCAGCCTGTCACCGCCGAGACCGAGCATGTCGTCATCGCTGCAGCCGTCTTCTTCGGGGCCGCACGTCTCATCGACAACATCGAGCTGAAATAACCTCCGCGCATCCCATCCATGTCCGAGACTTCGCAGAGCCACAGCGATGAAGGTTACGACTTCGAGATCATCCGCCGTGTCTGGGGCCTGGCCCAGGTCATCCCTGGCAACGACCCCGAGGTCTGGCGCAAGGACGAGTTCGGCGCGTGGATCCACCGCTCCGACTACCGCAACCGCCATTCCGACTACGGCTGGGAGATCGCCGATTACGGCTACAGCCGCCGCAGCCTCGGCCTCGCCTCCCTGCGCCCCATGCAGTGGCAGAACTACCTCGATTTCATGGTGGCTGCTCGCAACCAGGCCGTCATCACCGCCGACGGGCTGCGCAACGCCCGGCGGCTTCTCTGAGCCCGGTCATGGCAAAGTAGCCTTGTTCCTGTGGAACAAGGAACCGCTCCGCTAAGGCCAGGGCTCTTAACGACAAAGAACGAACACGGCATTCGCCCGCGCCCGGGTGGACACATTCCGAAAGTCCGTCCTCCCGCTTTCGTTCATACCGCAGCATGATCCGCCTCGCCTCCATCGCGCTGCTCGCCACCGTCACTGCCCACGCCGCTGGCACCGACTTCGTCCGGGACGTCTACCCCGTCCTGCAGCGTGCCTGCTTCGAATGCCATGGCGCGGAGACACACAAGGCCGATCTGCGTTTCGACACTGCCTCCCCGCAGCACCTCAAAATCGGCGCCGATCTCCTCCGCCGTGTCGCCCTGCCCAAGGAGGACAAGGAAGCCATGCCCAAGCGCGGCGACCGCCTCACCCCCGCTGAGATCACACACCTGCGCGACTGGATCGCCGCCGGCTCCCAATGGCCCGACAAACTCGAAACCCTCAGGCACTGGAGCTACATCCCGCCTCAGCGCCCTGCTTTGCCCACAGTCAAAAACCAGGCTTGGCCCCACAACGAGATCGACCGTTTCATCCTCGCCAAACTCGAAGCCAACAATCTCACGCCTTCTTCCCCGGCTTCTCCCGAAACCCTCATCCGCCGCCTCTCCCTCGATCTCACCGGCCTCCCTCCGACTCCCACCGAAGTCACCGCCTTCGTTAAAGAGCACACTCAGAATCCAGCCACCAGCATCGAGCATCTAGTTGACCGTCTCCTCGCCTCCAAGCAGTTCGGCGTACGCTGGGCCCGCCCTTGGCTCGATCTCGCCCGTTACGCCGACTCCCATGGCTTCCAGCGCGATGACCTCCGCGAGGTCTGGGCCTGGCGCGACTGGGTGGTCGATGCGCTCAATGCCAACATGCCCTTCGATCAGTTCACGCTCGAACAAATCGCAGGCGATCTCCTCACCAATGCCACGCCGCAGCAGATCATCGCCACCGGCTTCCACCGCTGCACGCCCACCAATGTGGAGGCTGGCACAGAGCCCGAGGAAAGCCGCATTAATCAAGTCATCGACCGCGTCAACACCACTGGCGCCGTCTGGCTCGGCACCACTCTGGAATGCGCGCAGTGCCATAACCATAAATACGACCCCTTCTCCCAGCGCGACTACTACTCCCTCCTCGCCTACTACAACAACACCGAGAAAGAAGCCGAGCGCACCAATCCAGATGTCCCCGGCTCCATCCAGTTCAAAGGATCGCCGCTCAAGATCAGCGATGCCGCACGCGCCGCCCAGCGCGCACCACTGGCAGCAAAGCTCAAAGAACTCGATGCTCAGATCACAGCTCGCCAGAAGCTGCTCGCCGCCGACAAAAAGGGTGCCCCATCCCAGCCCGCAGCAGCCAGCGTGGCCGCCTCTCGTGTCAAACCCCTCAAGCCCACTGCTTTCATTACCGAGAGCGATGCCGAGTCCGAACTCCAGCCCGATGGAAGCGTGCTGCTCACCGGCCCCGTGCCTGACACAGACACCTACACTTTCGAGGCCGAGCTCAGCGCCGGAGAGATCAGCGGCCTCATGCTTGAGGCTCTTACCCATGCTTCCATTGCTGGAGAGGGGCCCGGTCGTGGCGGCGCTGCTCGGCCCAACTTCGTGCTCCACTCCTTTGAATGCACCCTCACCACACCCGACGGCAAATCACAGCCCGTCACCTTCAAAACCGCGTATGCCGACTACTCGCAGAAAGGCTACGACGTCGTTAATCTGCTCGCCAAAGGAGGGAAGGGGGCCTGGGCCATCGGCCAGCGTTTCCATGAGCCGCATTGGGCCGCCTTTGAGCTGACTCAGCCCGTCTCCGTCGCCCCAGGTTCCAAGCTCAAAATCCAGATGGCGCAGAACTACGGCAAGGGGCTCGTCATGGGCTGCCTTCGCATCTCCAGCATCACCGGAGATGTGGCATCGTGCCTGCCAGAGGTGGCGGAGCCCGCGCCTGTAGTCGCAAAAAACCGCAAAGGCAAAGCCGCTCCCGCCGCAGCCCCCAAGGACCCCGAACTCGCCCGCATCGAGAAGCAAAAAGCCGCGCTGCAAAAGCAGCTCGCCGAACTCGCCGACCCCAGCACCGAAGTCATGCGCGAGCTCCCGCAGCCACGCATGAGCACCATTTTCAAACGCGGTGTCTATACCGATCCCGCCGACCCCGTCGCCGCTGCTGTGCCTGCCATCTTCAATTCCAAGCTCAGCGGCCCCGCCAACCGCCTCACTCTCGGCAAATGGCTCGCCAGCCGTGACAACCCGCTGGCTGCACGCGTCACCGTGAATCGCTGGTGGGCCGAGCTCTTCGGCCAGGGCATCGTCACCACTCTCGAAGACTTCGGCATCAAAGGCGCACCTCCCACGCATCCCGAGCTGCTCGACTGGCTCGCCGTCGAGTTCATGGACAGCGGCTGGGACATGAAGCACCTCCTCAAAAAAGTCGTCCTCAGCGCCACCTACCAGCAGAGCTCCCATGCACCGGCAGGACTCGCTTTGCAGACAGACCCGCAAAACAGCCTCCTCTGGCATGGCCCGCGTTTCCGCCTCGATGCCGAGACCATCCGCGACAACGCGCTGGCCATCGCCGGACTGATCGATCTCAAGCAGGGTGGCCCACCGATTCGTCCACCGCAGCCCGACGGCCTCTGGCAGAAGGTGGGAGGGCAGCAGTACAACTACGTCGTCAGCCGCGGCACCGAGCAGTATCGCCGAGGCCTCTACGTCGTGCTCAAGCGCGGCTCTCCCTACCCGAGCTTCATGAACTTCGACGCCAGCGCGCGCATGGCCTGCGTCGTCCGCCGCTCCCGCAGCAACACACCGCTGCAGGCGCTCACCCTGCTCAACGATCCCGTCTATGTCGGAGCCACCAAGGCCTTCGCCAGACGCATCGTCGCCGAGGCTCCCAGCACCGACCTCGAGTCCCGCCTGAATGAGGCCTTCCGCCTCGCGCTCGCCCGGGCACCGCAGCCGCAGGAGTTGGCCGTTTTGAAGACTCTCTGGGAGACCGAGTTTGACTCCGCCAAAGCAGACACCGCATCCGTCCAGGAACTCAGCACCGGGATCGAGCTGCCTAAAAAACTGTCCCCCGCAGAATTCGCCGCCTGGTATGCTGTGGCCAGCGCCATCCTGAATCTGGACGAGTGCATCACGAAAGGCTGAACGGTAAGCCCCCTTATCCCATCCACAGCTCTGGATGAGCAGCATTCGCCAAGAATGGGCTGGTGATGCCGTTGTTTGTGCGGCTACTTATCGCTGCAATGTCCTCTCCACCTCCGACATCCTGCCCGCACTGCTCCTCGCATGAGAAGAAGCCGGCAGTTGGTGCTGTGACGGAGGACCTGCCATCCGCCGCCTACATCTGCCCCATGTGCGAGGGCGTGCGCTCGGACACACCCGGTGCCTGCCCGCACTGCGGCATGGCGCTGGAAAAAAATCCGCTCGCCCGCCGCAACGAACCCGAATGCTGCGGCGACGGCGGCGATGAAGAAGTACAGGATCTCTGGTGGCGCGTGCGCTGGAGCGCCGCCATGGCCGTGCCAGTGGTGCTCCTCTCCATGGGCATGGACCTGCCCGTCATCCGCGACATCCCTCACGAGGCCTCCGGCTGGATGCAGTTTGTGTGGGCCTCCCCGGTGGTGTTCTGGGTGGGCTGGCCGCTGATGCAGCGCTTTGTCTCCTCTCTTCGCACACTGCGGTTCAACATGTTTACGCTCATTGGCCTCGGTGTGCTGGCCGCGTGGACTTACAGCACCGTGGCGCTGGCTGTGCCGCAGTGGCTGCCGCATCAGGCCGGGCACATGGTCTTGTACTTTGAAAGCGCCGCCGTCATCACCGTGCTGGTGCTGATCGGGCAGTTGCTGGAGCTGCGTGCCCGCCGTGCCACCGGCTCAGCCATTCAGGCTCTGATGGGGCTGGCTCCCAGGACGGCCTTTCGTGTGCGGGATGGAGTCGAGACTGAGACACTTGTGGAGCAGATCCAGCCGGCCGATGTGCTGCGCATCAAGCCCGGCGCGCAGATTCCTGTGGACGGCAGCGTGCTCGAAGGCAGCTCCAGTGTGGATGAATCCATGCTCACCGGCGAGTCCATGCCGCAGGAGAAGTCGGCCGGTGCGGCAGTCATCGGCGGCACGGTCAATGGCAGCGGCACTTTCCTTATGCGTGCGGAGCGCGTGGGTGCAGATACCCTGCTGAGCCAGATCGTGGAGATGACCGCCAAGGCTCAGGCCAGCCGCGCACCCGTGCAGCGTCTCGCGGACCGCGTTTCGGCCTGGTTTGTGCCAGCCGTCGTCGGCGTGGCGCTGCTGACCTTTTTGCTTTGGTGGGCCTTTGGGCCGCAGCCCTCCTTTGCCTTTGCCGTCGTGAATGCCGTGGCGGTGCTCATCATCGCCTGTCCCTGCGCGCTCGGTCTGGCCACGCCCATGGCCGTCACCGTGGGCCTCGGGCGCGGTGCGCAGCTCGGCGTGCTCATCAAAAACGCCGAAACCCTCGAGCGCCTGCAGGACATCGACACCGTCATGCTCGACAAAACCGGCACCCTCACCGAGGGCAGGCCCTCCGTGGTGGAGATCTTCCCGCTGCCCGGTCTCTCCGCGCACGACCTCCTCGCCTGCGCCGCAGCAGTGGAGGTGCCCAGCGAGCATCCGCTTGGCACCGCCATTGTGAATGCCGCCAAAGAGCGCAGCATCCCGCTCGCCACAGTCACCGATTTCCAGTCCATCACCGGTGGCGGTGTGTTGGGCAACTTGGGCGAAAACGAGGTCTTCGTCGGCCAGGAATCCTTTCTTAAAAAGAACGGTATTTTGATCGGTGCCGAATGCCAGGCGCAGTCGCAGAAGATGCAGGCAGATGGTTGTACCGTGGTCGTCGTGGTGCTCGATGAAAAGCCCCTCGGACTCATCGCCATCAAGGACAAGATCAAGGAGTCTGCGCTGCCTGCCATCGAGGCGCTGCACGCGTTCGGCTTGAAGCTGCAGATGATCACCGGAGACCTGCAGGCCACCGCGCGACGCGTGGCCAAAGACCTGAACATCGACGAGGTGGCTGCCGAGGTCTCGCCCAATGAAAAGCTGCTCCAGGTCTATCAGGCGCGTGGAAAAGACCGCCATGTGGCTTTTGCGGGAGACGGCGTCAATGACGCGCCCGCGCTCGCTGCGGCGGATGTGGGCATCGCCATGGGCACCGGCTCGGGCGCGGCCATCCAGAGTGCCTCCGTTACGCTGGTCAAAGGAGACCTGCGTGCCCTGTACCAGGCCTTTGCCCTCAGTCGCGCCACCATGAGGGTGATCCGCCAGAACCTCCTCTTTGCCTTCCTCTACAACGGCCTCGGCATCCCCCTCGCCGCAGGCATCCTCTACCCGCTCACCGGCTGGCTCCTCAATCCTATGGTCGCCAGTGTGGCCATGTCATTGAGCAGCGTGTCTGTCATTTTAAGCAGCCTGCGCTTGAGGCAGTTCACTGAAGGCATGCCTAAAATATGAAAAGACAAAGGTTTGTGTATTTAATTTATGTAAATAGAGTAAAAATGAGAGTTTGGCGATGATTTGTGTGAGTTCGAGCTGCCGCGAGTCCTTAAGGAAAGGGCATCTCTCAAGCCCGAGACCTCTCTCAAACCGGGTAGCCCGGGCAAGGGATGGCTGAATACCCAAAAAAATGACTGGAAATGTGCCTTTCCGCATTTGCACTCGCAACGAATGGGAGCATGCTGCCCGTCCCCTCATGAGTGCTACATTGCCGTACCGCGCAAACGCGGATTTCCTCGAGTCCAAATATGTGGACTGGAAAAAAGATGCTGGTTCAGTCGAACCGCTTTGGTCATCGTTTTTTGAAGGTTTCGAACTGGGCATGGCCCGTCTTGCCGCGAAGGGCGCAGAAGCGTCCGGCGGAGACGGTGCAGCGCTCTCGGAAAAGACCCTGAATTTCCGCATGCGGGTGTCGAACGCGCTGCAAAATTTCCGCGCGCTGGGGCACACTGCAGCACATCTGGATCCGCTCGATCCCGCTGGCCCGGAAGTGCCCTCGCTGACGCTGGCCGGACTTGGATTTACCGCAGATGAGCTGGAGGAGGATGTGCAGACACATCTTTTCCGCAACGGTCAGCCGATGAAGCTCAAGGCGATGCTGGCTGAACTGCAGCGCATCTACTGTGGCAAGACAGGCTTTGAATTCATGCACATTCACCATCCTGAGGTGCGTGCGTGGCTTCTGGACCGAATCGAAGGCCGCGACCTGGATGCAAAGCCTGTGGCCCAGGATCAGATCAATGCGCTGCGCTGGCTCCTGGAGGCGGAATCTTTCGAACGCTTCCTGCACCGTCGGTTTGTGGGGCAGAAGCGCTTCTCTGTGGAAGGCGGCGAGTCGATGCTCGTAGCGCTGGAGACGCTGCTGGAGGCGCTCCCTGCAGCCGGTGGCCGGGAGATAGTGCTGGGGATGGCGCATCGCGGCCGTCTCAGCGTGCTCGCCAACTTCCTGCGCAAGCCGCTGGAGTATCTCTTCTATGAGTTCAGCGAGAACTATGTGCCGAACATGGTTTCCGGGGATGGGGATGTGAAATACCACCTGGGCTTCGAGACGGTGCGTCAAACGAGCAGCGGAGATTCGGTGGGCGTGATGCTGGCCCCGAATCCGAGCCATCTGGAGGCCGTGGACCCTGTCGTTGAAGGCATGGCGCGTGCGCGCCAGCGTGCGCTGAATGACACCAAGGACCGCAAGAAGGTGATCCCGGTGCTGATCCATGGTGATGCGGCTTTTGCCGGACAGGGACTGGTGGCGGAAGTGCTCAACCTCTCCCAGCTGCCCGGCTATCGCACGGGCGGAACGGTGCACATCATCGTGAACAATCAGATCGGCTTCACGACGATGCCGGAGGACGCACGCAGCTCCGATTATTGTACGGACGTGGCCAAGATGATTGAGGCGCCGGTGTTCCATGTGAACGGCGACTGCCCGCTGGAGGTGATGAATGCGACGCGCCTCGCGTTTGAATTCCGCCAGACCTTCGGACGTGATGTCATTATCGACATCGTGTGCTACCGCCGCCACGGCCACAACGAGACGGATGAGCCTGGATTTACGCAGCCGAACATGGCGCGCGCCATCGCTGAGCATCCATCCACGGCGACATTGTTCCGTCTGGATCTGGCAGCCACGGGCGTGCTGGACGAAGCAGGTGCGGCTGCGCTGCAGCGCGAACTGGATGATGAGCTGGAGCAGGGCGTGAAGACGCTGGCTGAACGCGACAAAGGCGAAGGCGGCAATCCCTTTGAGGGCAGCATGGCCATGCCACAGCCTGCCTATGACTACACTCCTGTCAAAACCGGGGTGAGGATGACGACGCTGCAAAGCATCGGCCAGCGGCTGCTGGAGGTGCCGGAGGAATTCAACCTGCACCCGACGATCGCGAAACGCTTCCTGGCGGCCCGTAAAAAGGCCATCGAAGCTGGTGAAGGCATTGACTGGGCCTATGCAGAGTCCCTGGCGTTTGGCTCGCTGCTCACCGAAGGCCATGGTGTGCGCCTGAGCGGTCAGGACGTTCGGCGTGGGACTTTCAGCCAGCGCCACAGCGTGTTCTATGACAGCCAGACACGCGAGCGTTACATTCCGCTGAACAATCTGGCGGCCGAGCAGGGGCGTTATTGTGTTTACAACAGCCTGCTTTCTGAAGCTGCGGTGCTGGGATTTGACTACGGCTACTCACTGCTGACCAGCAACCTGCTGGTGTGCTGGGAGGCGCAGTTCGGCGACTTTGTGAACGGTGCCCAGGTCATCATCGACCAGTTCATCGCCAGTGCCGAAAGCAAATGGCAGCGCCCGAGCCACATAACGCTGCTGCTGCCCCATGGCTACGAAGGGCAGGGGCCGGAGCATTCGAGCGCAAGGCTTGAGCGCTTCCTGCAGCTATGTGCAGGAGGCAACATGCAGGTCTGCAATTTCACCACTCCCGCACAGTACTTCCACGCGCTGCGTCGGCAGATCAAGCGCAGCACGCGCAAACCCCTGGTGGTGATGACACCGAAGAGCCTGCTGCGGCATCCGAAGTGCGTGTCCAAACTCAGCGAGATGGCGGAAGACACCACCTTCAAAGAGGTGCTGGATGACGAACATCTGCTGGCTGCCCCTGAGCGCGTGACTCGCCTGATCCTGTGCAGCGGCAAGGTGTACTACGACCTGCTGGAATTCCGCGAAGAACACAAGATCAAGAATGCGGCCATCATCCGCATCGAGCAGCTTTATCCGCTGAACTACGAGATGCTGAAGGAGATCGTGGCCAGGTACCCTCGTGCGCAGAAGAAGTGGATCTGGTGCCAGGAGGAACCGCGTAACATGGGAGCCTTCTACTACATCCGTCCGCGGCTCGAAGAACTCTCCAACCACAAGCTGCGCTACGCCGGTCGTGAGCGCAGTTCCAGCCCTGCTGCAGGTTCCAAAGCCATTCACACCCTCGAACAAGAAAACCTGGTCGAGTCGGCATTCAGCGTTTGATTCGTCCATCCCCTCCAGATTTTTCCTCCAATACCGTCATGCCCTCAGACATCAAAATACCCGCACTCGGCGAATCCGTCGCTGGTGGTCAGATTGCCAAATGGCACTTCAAAGAAGGAGACTTCGTCAAGACTGGCGACATCCTGCTGACGCTGGAAACCGACAAGGTTGCCGCTGAAGTCACCGCTGAAGCCAGTGGTGCACTGCACATTGGCAAGCAGGCGGGTGAAGACGTCGAGGTGGGCGCTGTGGTGGGTCAGATTGATGAAAGTGCTGCGGCACCTGCTGCGAAGGCTGAGGCACCGAAACCTGCCCCGGCCGCCGCTCCTGCACTCGCGCCTGCGGCGAAGGAGGCTGAGAAGCCTGCGAACGTGACAGAATTTAAAGTGGTGCCTAAGCCTGAGCCCGCACCGGCTCCTGCGCCGAAGGCAGCACCGGCCCCGGAAGGCCGGGTGACTCGCAAGAAGATGACGCCGCTGCGCAAGAAGATCGCCGACCAGCTGGTGAGCGCGCAGCGCACGGCTGCGATCCTCACGACCTTCAACGAGTGCGACATGAGCAACATCATGGCGCTGCGCTCGCAGCTTCAGGACAACTTTGTGAAAAAGAACGGCGTGAAGCTGGGCTTCATGAGCTTTTTCATCAAGGCCGTGGTCGAAGCGCTGAAGGCGGTGCCTCAGATCAACGTGCGTGTGGAAGGCGACGAGATCGTGCAGCAGCACTACTATGACATTGGCGTGGCAGTGGGTACGGAGCGCGGGCTGATCGTGCCGGTGCTGCGTGACGCGGACCAGAAGAGCTTTGCGGACCTCGAGAAAGACATTCTGGGCTACGCGGCTAAATCCAAGGAAGGCAAGATCCAGGTGAGCGACCTCACAGGCGGTGTTTTCACCATCTCCAACGGCGGTGTGTACGGCTCCCTGCTCAGCACGCCGATCATCAACCCGCCTCAGAGCGCGATCCTGGGGATGCACAGCATCCAGCAGCGTGCGGTAGTGGTGGATGGACAGGTGGTGGTGCGTCCGATGATGTACCTCGCACTGAGCTATGACCACCGTGTGGTCGATGGCAAGGAAGCGGTGACATTCCTGATCCGTGTGAAAGACTGCATCGAAAATCCTGCTCGAATGCTGGTGGGAGCTTGATTCTGCAAGAACGCAATTTTTTGCTGAACAAAGCCCCTGCCATACGTTCTGATCTCTAGATTGAAGTTGTTTAAATGGCACTTGATACCCCCAGTACTATCCCAATGCCCGAGGTGCATGCACCGAAGGGCTGGGCTGTGTGGCTGCGGAACAAGTTTCTGGCCGGTCTGGCTCTGGCTTTGCCGCTGATCATCACGTTCTGGATCTTGTTTTCGATCTATGACCTGCTGCATGCATGGAGCAAGCCTGTGCTGGCGCAGATGGTGAACTTGGTGAACGAGTTTTCAGAGGAGCCGGTGCTGGACATCGGGAACCCGAATCTGGAGAGCCTCACCAACTTCATCGGGTTCTTGTTTTCGGTGCTGGCGATACTGGGGCTCGGCTTCATGGCCACCAATGTGATCGGAGTGCACATTGTCACCGCCGTTGACAAACTTTTGCTGCGAATCCCTCTGGTTGCGGTCATTTACAAACCGCTTAAGCAGGTGATCGACGCCTTTCGGAGCCTTGGAGGCGGTGCAAAGCAAAACTTCAAACGGGTTGTGTACATCGACTATCCTGTTCCTGGCATGCGCATGATTGGTTTTGCCACAGGCCAGTATTGTGACCCCCAGACCGGCAAGGCGATGACCTGTGTCCTGCTGCCCACAGCGCCGAGCCCGATGACCGGCTTTCTGCTTGTGGTGGATTCAGACAAGCTCACGGATGCGCCGATCTCCATTGAAGAGGCGATGAAAATGATCATTTCAGGCGGGCTTGTCTCGCCTTTGAATGCCGTGGCGCCGCTGAATCAAAAAACTCTCACGACACTGGCACCTGAACCGCAGCCTGAGCCTGAATCTGTGTTTGACCTGCCTGCGGGCCTGCCAAGGGCCGAAGATTTTGACGCCGGTGACACAGAGATCCTGGCGCAATCCATGGACATCAAGAGTGGAAAGCGCTGGTTGCGCGCCCTGCCATGGAAGAAACGCTGAAAGCACAGTGATCATTGATTGGAATACATGGCAGCCGGGCGTTCGCGCCACACTGATGTTCATCATTGATGAGGCAAAGCGTCAGGTTTTGCTGATCCGCAAAAAACGCGGGCTGGGCGCCGGAAAAATCAACGGGCCTGGGGGCAAGATGGATCCTGGCGAAACCGCCGTGGAATGTGCCGTCCGTGAGACCCAGGAGGAACTTGGCGTCACAGCGCTGAATCCGGAGCATCATGGCGAGCTATGGTTTCAGTTTGTGGATGGGCTGTGCATGCATGTTGACGTCTTCGTGGCCAGCCAGCACGAGGGGGAAGCCGTCGAAACCCCTGAAGCAGTGCCGCTGTGGACCTCACTGGATGCGCTGCCGTTTAACGAGATGTGGGCTGATGATGTTCACTGGCTGGGGCAGACTCTCGTGGAGCGCCGTCACTTCATAGGGCGCTTTACTTTTGATGACGACACCATGCTTTCTCACGAAGTAAGCTGGCTGTGATTTTTTTGATTCCCGGCTGGAGGCAATCATGGATATCATGGGCCCATGAAATTTCTTTTGCTTCTGTGCGGAGTTCTCGGGATTCAACAGGCATGCGAAGCCGCGCCGGACGAGCCGCCAAACATCGTGCTGGTGATGGCGGATGATCAAGGGTGGGGAGACATGGGCTACAATGGGCATCCTCATCTGAAGACGCCGAATTTTGATGCTCTGGCGAGGGAGGGCATCCGCTTCGACGAGTTTCATGCGGCGGCGCCGGTATGCTCGCCCACACGGGGGAGTGTGATGACAGGACGCACTCCGAACCGTTATGGCTGCTTTTCCTGGGGGCATCCGCTGCGTCCGCAGGAGATCACAATCGCGGAGGCTCTGAAGACAGCAGGGTATGCGACCGGGCACTTTGGCAAATGGCACCTGGGATCTGTGCAGAAAGAAAGTCCGGTCAGCCCAGGCTCCAGCGGATTCGACGAGTGGGTCTCGTCTCCCAATTTTTTTGATCTGGATCCGGTGCTGAGTGTGCAAGGCAAGGCGGAACAGTTTCAGGGAGAAAGCTCCGACATTACCGTGGAAGCGGCGCTAAAATTTATCCGCGGGTGCGCCGGCAAAAAGCAACGCTTTCTTGCGGTGGTGTGGTTTGGCTCTCCGCATGACCCCCATCAGGCGCTCGAGTCAGACAGGGCGCCCTATTCCGGCCTGCCAGAGAAGCAGCAAAACTTCTACGGTGAGATTTCGGCCATGGATCGTGCCTTTGGCCGGCTGCGGGCGGAACTGAAGCAACTGGACCTGCGCGACAACACCCTCCTGTGGTTTTGCAGCGACAACGGCGCGCTGCCGAAAGTCGGATCTTCCGGAGGCCGCCGGGGGGGCAAAGGACAGATCTATGAAGGTGGCCTGGCGGTTCCAGCTCTTCTGGAATGGCCCGAGGTGTTTCATGAGCCCAGAGTCATCAAGGCACCATGTGTCACCTCGGACATCTATCCCACCCTTTTGGCTCTGGTGGGGGTGAGCATGGAAAAGCAGCCCCCTCTGGATGGCATAGACATCATGCCATTGCTGACCGGGCAGGAGCAAAAGCGCACGAGTCCCATAGGTTTTTGGGACTCAGGCAAAAAAGGCATCAGCACACCCTCCAAAGTTTGGATGGACGAGCTGCTGACCGCTCAAAAGAAGGGGGCGGAACCGGCTGATCCCGCTCGGGTGCTCCCTGATGCGGCAGTCATTGGCGAACCTGTCTCACTGACTGAGTTTCCTGGGCATTCTGCCTGGCTGGACTGGCCGTGGAAGCTTCACCGAATCGAAAACAAAAAGACCCATGAGGTGACCTGGGAACTGTACAACCTGCTCAGAGACCCTGACGAGAGCACCGTACTGCTCGCGGAACAGCCTGAACGGGTGCCTCAAATGCAGAAAAGTCTCGAAGATTGGCTCGAAAGCGTGGCGAGAAGCTTGAATGGCGAGGATTATCCGAGCGAAAAAGCCGCAACCAAGAACCCATGATCGCCTGAAAGGGTTTTCCGCGCTCGGCGCGAAGCCCCATGAGGGTAAAAGAAAGAGTCCTTTCTACTACAAGCTTGCCAGGTCATTATTGAGTGCTAATTAATGGACAGACTTGAAAAGCGAAAATGCTGAAAGTTAAGGATTCTGAGTTCATCAGCAATTCTGGAATTTCAAAATTTTTTCTTTAAATTCTAAAAATATCTTGCGGCAACAGGATGTTTCGTGTTACTATAACTTCAATTGCGGGTATAGCTTAGTGGTAAAGTTCCAGCCTTCCACGCTGGCCATGTGGGTTCGATTCCCACTACCCGCTCTGAGGACACGTCCACATCTGTAAATTTACCTTTATGCCGCTCATGAAAGCTGTCCCTTTTTCTCGCCTTGCGAGCTCTTGCGCCTGTCTTTTCATTTTGGCTGTATCCTCTGCTTCGGCTCAGTCGGCATCAAACTGCAGCGAAATTTCGAATGATGTGCGTGTCGCTGTAGAAAAAGATCCCTCCAAAGTCCTTATGGTGGTGGAGGATGCACTCGTTATCAACGAAGGCTGCGCGGGCGAGATCGTGAAGACAGCCATTATTGCATCCAAAGCGGACGCCACACTTGCAGGTCAAATTGTTCAGACAGGCGTGTCTGTGGCGCCCAAAATGGCTGGCGTCATCAATGACGCAGCGATCGCGTTGGTGCCTGGTCTCGCAGCCACTTCGCCAGTCCCTGCCATTGAACGGCCCATTGCTGTCTCTGAGAAAAACCCGGTGAAAAATCCCGGCAAAAACCCGATCATGCCACCGGCTGAAGAAGAGGATTTCTTCGTTCCATCCTCCATTCGAGGAGTGTTTCTCATCCAGCCGCCTGCGTCAGGCCCGTTGCCGCCACGCACGACGACCAATCCGGTGTCCCCATCCAACTCCATTCCGTGATTGATGCTGAAGCCTGACCCAGGTGGCTCATCCTGAATTGAAATCCGAAACTGCTCCTGACTTTCATGCGCTTCAAACTGGCAATGCTTTTCCTGGCCGTCGCTGTTCTCAGCCCAGTTGCATTGCGTGCGCAGGGTCTGGTGGCGATTCAGAACTACTCGGCAGATTTCAAAAACGAGGAGCCTTTGACTTTCTCCTTCAATGCCACATCAGGATATGACCGGCTGAAGTACAAGGTCATATCACCCACTTTGAGCGACATCGACTCTTGGTACGCGCAGGGTGGTGCCGGGGTGTCCTACACACGTCCCGATCAGACCACCCCCTTCAGTTTCAGTTTGGAGAGCAGCGTCCTGCAGTACGTGAAAGGGGTGCCGACATACGGCAGCACTTTTTACAATGGCCGTGCGAGCGTCAATTTTGAGCATCAGTTCTCCGAGAGGCTGAAGATAAGCAATAATTTCTACCTGACTTACGGCACCAATCCCACAAGTGCTTTTGGCTATGGTGCGACCAGCGCCCTGTGGAACGGGCAGTTTCTGTATGGGTACAACAATTTCAATGTGAGCTATGCCTGGTCTCCACGGTTTTCGACGACGACATCCTACACCTTTGACGGCATTGCCTATCAGGACTCTCTGGTCGCGACTTCCCAAGACCGCTATTCTCATCTGGTTGCGCAGCAGTTTGCCTATAAAATTGGGAAGCGGACGAGCCTGACTGCCGAGTATCGCTACCGTCTGACGGACTACACCAAGAGCGCCTTCCAAAACTATCACTCACATTTCGCGCTGGCCGGTGTTGATCACGCCTGGAGTGAGAACATGTCCACCTCCGTCCGGGCAGGTGCCGAACTCTATGAGAACGCGCGCGGAAGACAAACAAAGCCTTACGCCGAAGCCGCGCTCAACTATGCGGTGGCCAAGCAGACGCAGCTGCGCTGGTTTTCGATGCTGGGCTTCAATGGCGCGCTGCTGGGCAACTACAGCAGCAGCTACGGCGTGAACACGGGCGTGCAGGTGAATCATCAGGTGACCAAGCGGTTTAGCGTCAACAGTGGTGTCAGCTATGCTCACTCCGTGCTCTCAGGGGGCACCGCTCCGGATCAAAAGCAAGACTCTGTGTTTCTCAATGCGGGCATTGGCTACCAGCTGATGGACAACCTGAACGTGAACGCCAATTACTCATTTTCCACGCAGCTGTCCAACAACCCTCTGGTTGAGTTCAACCGCAATCGTGTCTCTCTCGGTGCCACGGCCAGCTTTTAGTCCCAACAGCCCAGAAAACAATCCGCCGGCGGGCAGATTCGGACACCACGAATCTCCCGCTGGCGGCATTTCAAGAGCATTTTCTTAACTCCTTCAAATTATCAAACCAGAGCAGTCATGAACGAGTCCGGTACCGAACTGCAGAAGCATGCGATGGACACCTGGCAGGTGATCAAGAACCGCTTTGGGCTCATTTCTCTGTCGTTCATCCTGATCTTCGCAGCGGCGGCCGTGCTCACCTACATTATGCCGCGCAAGTACCGCGGGCATGTGGAGATGACGATTGAGCGCATCACGCAGGACATTAATGTGTTTGACCGCAACCGCAGTGACGGGCTGGCCTTCACGCAGGAATACATCAAGACTCAGTTTGAGACCATCACCAAGCCAACCACGCTATATCCGGTGATCGAAAAACTCGAGCTCGCCAAAAAATGGGAGCTGCCCAGCCGTCAGGCGGCATTGGCGAGGTTGCGCTCCAATCTCGACACACAGTCGATGCTGAGGTCGGATTTCGTCATCATCGACTACTATGACCAGGATTCGCAGCTTGCGGCCACCATCGCAAATGAAGTGGCAAAGAGCTACATGGAGCAGCGCAACCACATCGAGAGCAGCAAGAAGCAGAAGGCCCTCGATGTGCTGAATCAACAGATCACCGATCAGGAGGCACTTCGTGGTCAGGCTCAGGTGCGCGCCCAGGAAGCAAGGCGCAAGGCCGGGATTGTGGGGGACTGGATCGTCGGAGGTGGCAGTTCTCTGAATCCAGGCGGTGAGTTGCGGAGTGAAAAAGACTCCATGGTCATCTCACGTGAACAAGCGCTGATGATCGCCGACCAGGAGATTCTGACTTTGCAGTCAGACATTGACCAGGTGAGCAAGCTTTCCCCCGACGAACTCATCGAGCAGGCATCTGGTCTCAAGCTGGAGAATCAAAACATTACAGCCATCACCATGAAGCTGCAGGACCTCAAGGTGGCGCGGGAGGGGCTGGTTAATGAAGGACGTGGACGCCTGCATCCGCAGGTGCTCAGCGTGGACAGCCAGATGGCTGAATACCAGTCTCTGATTCTGGGAGCTGCCAAGGCGCATGTGGCCGGCCTGCAGAACCGGCTGGATGCCGCAAGGAAAAAGAGGGAATCCCTCAAGGTTTACAATGAAGACGCAAAGCAGGAACTGCAGAACATGCAGGCGCTTTACACGGAGTACAAGACTGCCAAGGACGAGGTGACTTATCTGGAGGACTTGCTGGTAAAAATGCGGTCGCGCTTTTTTGAAGAAAAGGCGGGCATCGAACTCGTGAAGTCTCCGGCGACCATCTACTCAGAAGCGGAGCCGGAAAGCAAACCCGCCAAGCCCAATGTGCCCTTGCACCTGGCTCTCGGAGGGGTGCTGGGTCTCATGTTTGGACTTGGGCTCGCCTTTTTCCTGGAATACATGGATACGACGGTGAAGAACTTGGATGACGTCGAGCGCTACCTTGGCGTTCCTGTCCTTGCGGTGGTGCCCAAAGACGTCGGAGTTTTGCACCGCTCCAGCGGCTTTAATCCCGATGCCGAGGCCTACCGCATCCTCCGCACGAACATCGAATTCAACCGCAGAACACCTGAGGCCAACTGCCTGAGCGTGGTGAGCGGCGGGGCTGGGGAAGGCAAATCGACCACGATGGTGAACCTCGCCTATGTCTGCGCTCAGGGAGGCTACAATGTGCTGCTGATTGATGCTGATTTGCGTCGGCCGAGTCTGCATACGCATTTTGATGTCAGTCATGCGACTGGGCTGACCAACTACCTGACCACTGACATCCGGCTGGAGGATGTAGTGCTGCGCACGCCTGTGGAGAATTTATTTTTCCTGCCGAGCGGGCTCCTGCCGGCGGATAGTGCGGGACTGCTGAACTCGCAGCGCATGGTGGACC
This sequence comes from Prosthecobacter fluviatilis, assembly GCF_042655725.1. Classification (GTDB taxonomy): domain Bacteria; phylum Verrucomicrobiota; class Verrucomicrobiia; order Verrucomicrobiales; family Verrucomicrobiaceae; genus Prosthecobacter; species Prosthecobacter fluviatilis. The sequence goes on along the minus strand of NZ_JBHSMQ010000005.1, from coordinate 160,254 downwards.
TGATCACCGAAGTCAAAAGCCGGTTTGACCTGGTTCTTATCGACTCACCGCCTATTCTTGGAGTCAGTGATGCGTCCGTGCTCGCCAATCTGGCAGACATGACCATGATTGTGGTGCAGCACCGCAAGCTGCCCCGCCACATGCTCATGCGTGTGAAGCAGAGCGTGGAAAACGTCGGTGGCAAGGTGGTGGGGGTGGTCCTCAACAATGTGGACCTGCGCAGCGACGCGCAGTACCAATACTACACGAGCTACTACACGTATTACTCACCGACGAATTCGCCCAACGGCGCCGCTGGTGGAAAATCCCGTCGCCGCAAGATCAAAGCTGAAACCACTGCCACCGTGCTGGGCGGCTCCCAGGCCGTCTCACGGCTGGATGGTGACGATGTTTTTTAAAACCACAGAATCACAACTCCTATGAACACACGCTCTGTCTCCTGCTTCCTTGCCGCATGTGTCTGTGCAATGGCACCCGTGCATGCTCAGAATGGCGAGATCGCCCTCAAGGCCAACAACCGCATCACGATTTCCATTGGGGGCATTCCAGACAATGAAGTGCCGCAGATCAGCAAAGTTTACACGATCAGCGACAACGGGACCGTGAACCTGCTCCACATCGGCGAAGTGCGCGCAGCAGGACTGAAGCCTTCCTCATTGCAGCGCACAATCGAGCAGACCTATATCGCCCGTGAAATTTACACCAGGCCCACTGTGACCGTTACCACGGACGACAATGCCACCACCGCACGCATGATCTACGTCGTAGGGGGCATCAAAGGCAACGGGCAGGTCCCATACAATTCGAGCATGACGGTGCTGAAAGCCATTTCCGCAGCCGGTGGGTTCACTCCCTTTGCCAAGCCCAGCAAAACCAAGCTGATCCGCAACGGCGTGACCACCGAGATCAACCTCAAGGACATCAGTGCCGATCCTTCCAGGGACATCCAGCTTCAGCCTGAGGATCAGATCATTGTGCCAGATTGAGGCGCGACTGTCTTACGGTGCGCTGTACGCAAATCCGGCATGAAGGAATGCTTCATGCCGGAGAGAAGGATGCGTTGCTGATGCCGATTACAGACCGAAGTCGGTGACCGCGCCCTGGCTGGCGCTGGTGGTGAGCTTGGCGTATTTGGCGAGGACGCCGCGGGTGTAGCGGGGCTTGGGCTGCTTCCACTTGGCGAGGCGGGCCTTGAGTTCCTTGGCTGGGATGCCGAGGGTGATGGCGCGCTTTTCGGCGTCGATGGTGATGGGGTCGCCATTTTTGATGATGGCGATGGGGCCGCCGACGAAGGCCTCCGGAGTGACGTGGCCGACGACGAAGCCGTGGCTGCCACCGCTGAAGCGGCCGTCGGTGATGAAGGCGACGTCCTTGCCGAGGCCCTTGCCCATGATGGCGGAGGTGGGGGAGAGCATTTCACGCATGCCGGGGCCGCCTTTGGGGCCTTCCATGCGGACGACGATGACGTGGCCTTTTTTAACCTTGTCATTGAGGATGGCCTGAAGGGCGGTCTCTTCGGATTCGAAGACGATGGCCTTGCCTTCGAACTTGAGGCCTTCCTTGCCGGAGATCTTGCCGACGGCGCCTTCGGGGCAGAGGTTGCCTTTGAAGATGACGAGGTGGCTGTCCTTCTTGAGGGGGGCGCTGAGCGGGCGGACGATCTGCTGATCTTTGGGCCAGACGATCTTGGAGTTTTTCATGTTCTCCTTCATGGTCTTGCCGGTGACGGTAAGGCAGTCGCCGTGCATGAGGCCTTCAGCGACGAGCATGCGCATGAGGGGGACGGTGCCGCCGATCTTGACGAGGTCGTTCATGAAGTATTTGCCGCTGGGCTTGAGGTCCGCGAGGACGGGGGTCTTCTTGCCGATGCGGACGAAGTCTTCGATGCCCAGCTTCACACCGGCGCTGTGGGCCATGGCGATGAGGTGGAGGACGGCATTGGTGGAGCCGCCGAGGGTGATGATGAGGGTGATGGCGTTTTCGAAGGCCTCCTTGGTCATGATGTCGCGAGGGGTGATGCCCTTCTTGATCATGTTCATGACGGCGGCGCCGGCGTCGAAGCAGTCGATGAGCTTGTCGGTGCCGACGGCGGACTGAGCGCCGGAATTGGGGAGGCTCATGCCGAGGGCCTCGATGGCGGAGGCCATGGTGTTGGCGGTGTACATGCCGCCGCAGGAGCCTTCGCCGGGGATGGCGTGCTGCTCGATGTCGATGAGCTCCTTGTCATTGATCTGGCAGTTGGCGTGCTTGCCGACGGCTTCGAAGACGGTGACGATGTCGGCGTCTTTTTTCTCGGGGCCGACGCAGCCGGGGAGGATGGTGCCGCCATAGACGAAGACGCTCGGGCGATTGAGGCGGGCCATTGCCATGAGGCAGCCGGGCATGTTTTTATCGCAGCCACCGATGGCAACGAAGCCGTCCATGCCTTCGCAGCCGACGACGGTTTCGATGGAGTCAGCGATGACTTCGCGGGAGACGAGGGAGTATTTCATCCCTTCGGTGCCCATGGAGATGCCGTCGGAGATGGTGATGGTGTTGAAGATGACGCTCTTGCCACCGGCGGCGTCCGCACCTTTGGCGGCCTCCTTGGCGAGGCGGTCGATGTGCATGTTGCACGGGGTGACCATGCTCCAGAGGGAGGCGATGCCGATCTGGGATTTTTTGAAGTCCTCGCGCTTGAAGCCGACGGCGTGCAGCATGGCGCGGGAGGCGGCGCGGTCCACTCCATCGACGACGATGGCGCTGTGTTTGCGATGGAGGTCGGATTTGGCGGCGGAGGCTTTCTTGGGCATGGCTGAGTAGGATTAAAACGAGCACGCAAAATGGCAGACATGCCCGGTGACGCAAGCTGCCTTTGAGGGCAGGACAGGCGCAGGAAATGGCAATCGTGGTGTGGTTTCCGGCGCGTAAAGAGCGATAAGGAAAGGGTGAACTTGTATTTTCGATGCATCTTTGTTTTTCTGGCCCTGGCTGCTGCGCTGAGAGCGGCGGACGGGGCTGTGCCGCTGGACTTCAACCTCTATATGCAGGGGAAGTTTGTGTATGAGCGGAACTGCGTGGTGTGCCATGGGCCGCGCGGGGATGGCAACGGGGAAATGAGCCCGACGCTGAAGCCGAAGCCGAGATCGTTCCGGGAGGGGATGTTTAAATTCCGCACGACGCCGTATGGCAAGCTGCCGACGGATGATGATCTGCGGCGGACGATCACGCACGGGTTGAGCGGGACGGCGATGGGGATTTTCAGCCATCTGCAGGCGGACGAGATAGAAGCGGTGATCGTGTATGTGAAATCGTTTTCGCGCCGGTGGAAGAAGGAGGAGAACTATGCGCCTGCGATGGAGTTTCCCACCGAGCCGGAGTGGTTTCAAAAACCGGAGGCGCTGAAGATGCGCGCGGAGGCTGGGAAGAAGCTCTTTATGGCAAACTGCATGGCGTGCCACGGCGAGAAGGCGGATGGCAAGGGGGCTGCGGCGGTGGCGCTGAAGGATATCTGGGGCCTGCCGGCTGCGCCTGCGGATCTGAGGCAGCCGCATCCGCGCTGTGGGGACGGGCCGGCAGATCTCTTCCGGGTGCTGGCCACGGGGCTGAATGGGACACCGATGGTGAGCTTTGAGGCGACGCTTTCGGCAGAGCAGCGGTGGGAGATCATCGCGTATCTTCTGAGCATCCGGCTGCCGTCTGTGCCGGTGCTGTGAGGGGCAATCGGACGGGGAGTGGATGGTGCGAGTTGTCTTACGAATGTTTGTTTGCCTCGGCAGATGGTTAACTTTAGCGTGGGGGCTGCATGAGTCATCCCCCCCTTACATCCGAGAGCCTTGAAGCAGCGTTTGCCCCATTTCGACAGAAGATGCAGGCCGAGGGCCTGAATGAATCCGCGATCCGTGCCTTTCGGGGCAGCTATGCGGCGCTGCTGGCGGGAGAGACGGGCATGATCCCTGAGACGACGATCAAGCCAGCGCAGAAATTGCCGCGTGCGGATGATCTGAAAGCACCGGCCGCAGAACGTGCGGCGGAGCTGCTGAAGCAGACGGTGCTGATCAAGCTGAACGGCGGACTGGGCACGGGCATGGGGCTGGAGAAGGCGAAGTCGCTGCTGCCGGTGCGGGGAGAGGACACGTTTCTAGATTTGATCGCGAGGCAGATCCTGCTGCTGCGGTCGAAGACCGGTGGCGAGGTGCCAATGTTTATGCTGATGAACAGTTTCAGCACCTCGGCGGACACGGCGGCGCATCTGGCAAAGCGCTTTCCGCAGCTGGGCGGAACGGAGACGTGGGAGCTGATGCAGAACAAGGTGCCGAAGGTGCTGGCGGGCAGCCTGGAGCCTGCGACCTGGGCAGCGAGCCCGGATGCCGAGTGGTGCCCACCAGGGCATGGGGACATCTATGCATGCCTGGCCGGATCTGGCTGGCTGGAGCGGCTGCTGGGCAGCGGAGTGAGGTATGCATTTGTGTCGAACTCGGACAACCTGGGTGCCACGCTGGACCCGGCGATCCTGGCGTGGTTTGCGGACAGCGGGATGCCGTTTGCGATGGAGGTGACGCGCCGTACGGAGTCTGACAAAAAGGGCGGGCACCTGGCTGTGAGGCTGAGCGACGGGCGCTTTCTGCTGCGTGAGTCGGCGCAATGCCCGAAGTCTGACGAGCACCTGTTTCAGAACATTGACGAGCACCGGTATTTCAACACGAACAACCTATGGATCGACCTGCAGGCGCTGCAGGCGGCGCTGGAGGCGAATGACGGACTGATCCCGCTGCCGCCGATCATGAACAAAAAGACGGTGGATCCGCGTGATGGCAGCTCGCCCGCAGTGGTGCAGCTGGAGACGGCGATGGGTGCGGCGATCGAGTGTTTTGAAGGAGCGGGTGCGATCGAAGTTTCGCGCGTGCGGTTTGCGCCGGTGAAAACGACGAGCGATCTGCTGGCGGTGAGGTCTGATGCCTATGAACTGACGGAGGACTTCTGTCTGAGGCTGCACCCCAGCCGCAACGGGCAGCCGCCGCACCTGCATCTGGACCAGAAGCTGTGCAAGCTGGTGGACGGGCTGGAGCATAACTTTCCCCACACGCCGAGCCTGCTGCACTGCCGCAGCCTGCTGGTGCATGGGCCGGTGGAATGCGGGGCGAATGTGGTCTTCAAAGGTGATGTGGTGATCCACAATCACACGCAGGCGGCGGTGAAGCTGCATGCGGGGGTGCATGAGGGGCCGATCAGCGTGGGGTGATGAATTTATGATTTACGATTTTTGATTTATGATTTGAGATGGGGGTATGAAACTCTTCCTGCTGATGTTCGGTTTGCTTTGTGGTGGTCTTTGCTCGGCTGATGTGGCGGCGCTGCAGAAGCTGGGGGCGAAGGTGACGGAGGCGGGAGGCGTCGTGACGCAAGTGCAGGTGAAGTGTGATGCATTCACGGCGGATGATTTCCGGACGCTGGGGAGTTTTGCGACGATCAAGAATTTGAGCATCAGCGGGAAGACGATCACGGATGAGACGATGGCTCTGTTGACGGGGCTGAAGTCGCTGGAGATGCTGAGCACGGACGGCATCCAGCTGACAGATGCGGGGTACAAGCATTTTGCGGCGTTTCAGAATCTGAAGTCGCTGGCGTTTTTCCACCCGGCGTTTCGCTCGAAGGATTTTACGGGGAGCGGATTGGCGGAGCTGAAGGCGCTGCCGAAGCTGGAGAGGCTGACGTTTGCGGGATCGACAGCGGGGGATGTTGCGATGGAGGCGATCGGGCAGCTGTCGCAGATCAAGGAATTTCGGACGTGGCACACGGCGCAGACGCAGACCGGGAATGCGGCGCTGCTGAAGCTGACGAACCTGACGGCGCTGAGGCTGGGCCAGCGGCTGCCGGAGTGGGGAAAGGATACGCCGGTGAGCTTTGATGAATCCACGATGGAGGTGGTGGGGAAGCTGAAGACGCTGGAGTCTCTGGAGCTGACGGAGGCGAGGCTGAGCGCGAAGATCATTCCGCAGCTCAAGGGACTGCCAAAGCTGAAGCGACTGAAGCTTGAGACGGTGGATATTTCGGAAGCGGATGTGGATGCGGTGAAGGCGGCGCTGCCGGAGTGCAAGGTGGAGTGGAAAGAGATGAGCGCGGAGGAGAAGGAGGCGCTGCTGGTGAAGAAGCTGCGGCTGTGAGGGGCGGGTGTGCGAAGGCGCGGGCTTACGGTTTTCGCCACTCGTTGTCATGTTGCTCAACCACTGCGTCTCCGCGCACAGCGATGTCTAGTGACTGGTGGTGGATGAGGCAGTGGGTGATGCGGTGGTATTTGCCTTCTAGGAAGAAGCCTGCGCCGAGGTTGTGATGGACCTCACAATTGGTGTAGGTGGTGACGCAGTCGTTGACGTCGGCCACACCACCTGCATTGGAACCGTTCCAGGCGATCTCGGAATCGAAGACGTCCATCTGCACGGTTTCGTGGGCGCTGATGCCTTCGTCGCCGTTGGAGAAAGCTTTCACGTTTTCCAAGCGGATGCCGACGCGGGGGCCGTGGATGTTGAAGCCGTCGTTGGCGGCGTGCAGGGCGGTGATGTTTTTGATTGTGATGTAGGAGCAGGCGATGTTGACGCCGCTGGCCAGCCCTTCAGGCGGCAGGTAGATTTTGGCTGAGCCGGGTGTCTTGCCTGCGGGCCAGCGGAAGTAGATGGAGCCATCGGCTTTGAAACCCATCTGGCCGGTCTGAAGCGTCTCTGGTGCTGCGAAGATGACCTTGCCTTTTTCACCGCTTTTTTGTTCGGCGGCACGGTCTCGAACGATGCGGATGGGGACCTCCTCGATGAAGAGCGCGGCACGCTGGACGTCATCTATGGGCGGGTGTTTTTCGAAGGGGCCGCGGGAGGTCCAGAGATCGCCGTGCTTTTCCCAGTCGTGGGAGGTGACGTCGATGCCGAGATCGATGATCAAGCCATGACCGTCGAAGACGGCGGGTTTGTCCGGAGTGCCGCCCTGCGTGAGAGTCAGTGGGGTGTGGCGGGTTTCCTGGGCGTAAGCGGTGAAGGCGAGGGCGAGAAAGATGAGGAGGCGGTGCATGCGTGTGTGCTTCTTTAAGCATTCCAGAGGTCTTCGCCATAGCTCCAGCCGTCGCGGACAGGTTCTTTGATCCAGGCGTCGAATTCGGGGGCGTTTTTGACCTTCATGTTTTCGGCGTCCCATTCGATGGTCTTGCCAGAGCGGATCGCCATGACGCCGGTGCTGACGAGTTCGGTGAGGGGGCAGGCGTAGTCGAAGTGGGAGCCTGCGTGAGGGATGGTGCCGCGGATGGCGGCGAAGAGCTCGCCGATGGGCTCGCCAGCGATGGAGCGGGGGAGGGGCTTGCGGCGGAGGATGTCGATGATGGGCGTCATGCGCTCGCGTGGCCAGAGCTGGGGGCTCTGCACGCGCATGCCTTCGGAGAAGAGCGTCTCCTTGCTGCCTTTCATGATCATGCCGTTGTCGGGGAGGCCTTTGGTCATGCCAGGGAGGGCCTCTGGGAGAAGGCCGCCTTCATACCAGTGGATCTGCACCGAGGGCATGGTGCCGCGTGCGGCGAAGTGGAAGATGATGTGGGATTTAGGAGCGGTGTAGCCTTTGAAGTCGCCAGGCTGCTGCTGGACGACCTCGACTTTCTCGGGCATGCCGAGCTGGAGGGTCCAGAAGGGCGCATCGAGGCAGTGGCAGCCGATGTCGCCAAGGCCGCCGCAGCCGTAGTTCCACCAGCCGCGCCAGAATGCCGGCAGGTACTGCGCGCTGTATTCGGCCTCTGCGACGGGGCCCTGCCAGAGCTGCCAGTCCACGTCTTTGGGAACGGGTTCGCCGGCAGGGATCTGGGTGGGGAACTGCTTCAAAAAGCCGACTTTGCTGATGGGGCGGTCGGTCCAGCAGTGGACTTCGCGCACCTCGCCGAGGACACCGGCTTCAAACCATTCTTTGACGAGGCGGATGCCCTCCCAGCAGTGGCCTTGATTGCCCATGACGGTCTGCACGCCGTATTTTTTGGCGGCCTTTAGCAGGGTGCGGACCTGCCAGATATTGTGGGCGAGGGGCTTCTGCACGAAGACGTGTTTCTTTGCCTGCATGGCGGCCATGGCTGCGGCGAAGTGGGTGTGGTCGGGAGTGGAGATGAGGACGGCGTCGATTTCGGAGCCCTTTTTGTCGAGCATCTCGCGGAAGTCGGTGAACTTGGGGACGGTGGGGTGCTTTTTGGCAATCTCTGCAGCGCTGCGGCCGCCGAGGTCGCGCCAGTCCACATCGCAGAAGGCGACGATTTCTTCGCCCTGGGATGCCTGCACCGCGCCATTGCCCATGTTGCCGATGCCGACGCAGGCGACGCGGATCTTTTGCTTGTTGTCGGCGGCGCGGAGGATGTTGGGGCCTGCGAGAGAAGCGAGGGCGGCAGTCTTGAGGAAGTGGCGGCGGGGTTGGGTGGACATGAGGGTTTAACGGAGAATCAGCGGACAGATTTCAAACGGTGCCGAGGATGTGCAAACGCTTTGCCTTAGTGTTTGACCCGGGACTTTTGGGCGGCAAAGGTCGCGGTCCTGGCGTAATCAGAAGCGCCTGCAACCCCACCACCCCGCATACTCACTCATGGAAACAACTCTCGCCTCGGTCGGCTCCAATGTGCCCGACTTTGAAATGGAAACTTACGAGCCTGCACATGGTGACTTCGGCAAGGTCTCCCTTGCTGACATCAAGAAGGCCGGCAAATGGACCGTCCTCGTCTTTTATCCTGCGGACTTCACCTTCGTATGCCCGACGGAGCTGGCGGACCTGGCCGACCAACAGGAGAAGCTGGCCGCCTTGGGCGCGCATGTGATCGCGGTGTCCACGGACACGAAGTTTGCCCACATGGTGTGGCGCAACACGGAAGGCCTCATGAAGAACGTGAAGTACACGCTGGCTGCCGACACGACGGGCGCGGTGAGCCGCCTCTTTGGCGTGTATGACAGCGCCACTGGTCTGGCACTGCGCGGCACCTTCATCATCAATCCTGAAGGAAAGCTGGTCTCCTCCGAAGTGAACTTTTACAACGTGGGCCGCGATGCCGGTGAACTGGTGCGCAAGATGGAAGCCAATGTGCACCTGATGGCGAACCCTAGCGAGGCCTGCCCTGCGAAGTGGACGCCGGGCTCCAAGACGCTGAAGCCGGGCAAGGACATCGTGGGCAATGTGGCCTCGGTGATGAACGGCTGAGGTGACTGACAGCTGATTTTGCAGCCTTGCGGATGAGCTCCGCAAGGCTGTTTTTATTTTGAGCTTTAAGGATGGCAGAACATGGCTGCGGTGGACGTAGTGTGAGGCATGCAACGTGCCATTCTCCTTGCCTCATTTCTTTTCTCCCTCGCTCCGGCTTTTGCGGAGATCACCATCGGGAAGTATGACATGGCCTCGATCAGGGACACGGGGAACCTGGAGACGAAGGTGATCATGGACTGGCATGCGAACCCGAAGGATGCGGCGATACGGCAGAAGCTGGTGGAGATCACGGTGTGCGAGTGGTGGCCGGGGCTGAAAGTGAGGCTGCCGGTGACCTTCCTCGCGCCTGCCTCGGGTGTGTGCACGAATGTGATCATCGAGAACACGGGGCTGCAGATGAAGCCTGCGGCGGTGGCAGGGGCCAAGCTGCGGCTGCTCAAAGAGCAGGGCGTGGGCATCGTGCTCATCGGGATGGTGCCGATCAATGACATGGAGCCGGTGGGGAAGCTGCACCTGATGATGGAGGAGCATTTCATCCAGACGAAGGACACGCGCTACACACCTGCGTGGATCTGGGGCATCAGCGACATGCGGGCGCTGACGGCGGCGGTGGCGGAGAAGGAGGTGTTTCAACCGAAGAAGGTGCTCGCCACGGGAGGCTCGAAGCGCGGGGTGGCCACGGCGGCGGCGGGGATCGCAGATGACCGGGTGACTGCCATCATGCCGGTGGTGGCGCCGGTGATCGAGAGTCCTGGAGGCCCCTATGTGGAGGGCATGCTGGCACCGGAGATCACGAAGATGAACGAGGAATTCATCGCGAAGATGTCAGACCCGGTGGGGCGTGAGAAGCTGCTGATCCGCCAGAAGGCGAGATCGGATGAGCGGATCACGGTGAAGATGGCACGGGATGCGGGGTGGAGCGACGCGGAGATGAAGACAGCCTGCAATGCCGCGTGGGAGGCGTGCCGGACGACGAACTACCTGGACGTGCTGAAGAAGCGTGGCACGGAGGTTTTTTACAACCAGGGCTCCAATGACAATGTGAGCCCGGGGCTGGTGGAACTGGGGAGAAAGTTTCCGCAGTTGCCGGTTTTCATTGTGCCGGGAGGGCAGCATGGCGGTGCGAAGGAGGCGGGATTTGTGAAATCGGTGGGAGGCATGCCGGAGGTGGATGAGAACTTGCGCGCGTTTGCGCTTCATCACTTCTTTGGCACACGGCATATGGTGGCTCCGCCGAAGGTGACCGCGAAGTGGGATAAGGCAGCGCACAAGCTGGCGGTGAAGGTGGTTTTTCCAGATGGCAGCGAGCCGCAGGAGAACACGGTGTGGTGGTCGGTGAACCGGCATCCGGATTACTCGATTGCGATGGAGTTTGATGCGTGGGCCTCAGCGCCGCTGAAAGAAGGCGGAGCTGATGCCTACAGCGGTGAGATCTCAATCGAGGGAGAGGTGAAGACGATTGATTTGATCACGGTGCACGCGCAGGAGGAAAACGGCAGCACGCTGACGGTTTCGAGTCCGGAGATCCGGCTGGAGTAGAGTCTCAGCGCATGTGTCCGAGTGCGGCTTGGGGGCTGAGAGGCCGCCGAGTTGGTTGCGGAATTCGTAGACGTCGCTGCAGTAGAGGGTTTCCTCGTGCCAGAGGGGAGTGCTGGCTGCGAGGAAGCCGGTGGTGATGACGAGGAGGCAGGCGGTGTGTGGAGAGATGCCGAGGGCGGCGGCCTTGGGTGCGGTGGCGTTTACGGCACGGATGGATTCATCGGCGCCGGAGATGGTGAGGCGGCACTTCTTGGTCCAGAAGGCGTAGAGGGAGCCGACGGCGAGGCGGACGCGCTCGATGAAGAATAGTGGATCGGAGGGCTGTGCCTTCAGTGCGTGCATGACGACGGCAGGTGCGTCTGCGGCGGTGATTTTCCGGAAGGCAAGAACGCGGGTGCCGGGCTTTCTCCCGGCGGCGGCGGCTTTCTCTGTGAAGCTGACGAGGCGCTGAAGATCGTAGTCCAGGACGCTCGCGCGCACAAAGATGCCAGCGCCTTGGCGGAATTCCAGCAGGCCGGTGGAGACGAGGCTGCTGAGGGCCTTGTTGGCGGTGGGGCGGCTGGTGCCCAAGCGCAGGGCGATCTCGCGCTCGGTGAGGAACTTGGCTCCGGGCGTGAACTGGCGGCTGCGGAGGAGTTTCCGCAGCTTTTCGATCAGTTGTTCATGAAAGGACGCCGGTCTGGCCACGGGGCGCAATCTGAGACAAAAACGGCCTTTGATAAGTGGCTAAGCCAATTTAGAAAATGGCTAAGCCAATCAATCCACCATGAAATACAGCTATTCTGAACTCGCCAAGATGATCGACCACAGCCTGCTGCACCCGACGATGACGGATGCGGAACTGGAGGCCGGGTGCAAACAGGCGGTGCAGTACCAGGTGGCCTCGGTGTGCATCAAGCCCTATGCGGTGAGGCAGGCGGTGGAGTGGCTGAAGGGCTCTGACGTGATCGTGGGCTGCGTGATCGGCTTTCCGCATGGGAACAGCACGACGGAGTCGAAACGCTATGAGACCGAGCTGGCCTGCAAGGACGGGGCCAAGGAGATCGACATGGTGGTGAACCTGGGCAAGGCGCTGGGTGGAGACTGGGGCTATGTGGAGGCTGATGTGAAGGCGGTCTGTGATGAAGCCCACAAGCATGGCGCGAAGGTGAAGGTGATTTTGGAAAACGACTTCCTGACCAACGGCGGAGCGGGGCTGAGCAGCGATGGCCTGAAGCGCAAGCTGTGCGAGATCTGCGAGAAGGCGGGCGCTGACTGGGTGAAGACGAGCACGGGCTACGGCTTTGTGAAGCAGGCGGACGGCAGCTACAACTACAAGGGGGCCACGGAGCATGATCTGGCGCTGATGCGCGCTGCATGCAGCCCGAAGGTGCAGGTGAAGGCGGCGGGTGGTGTGCGTGATCTGGCGGGACTCGTCAAAGTGCGTGACCTGGGTGGTTCGCGCTGCGGTGCCTCCGCGACGGTGGCGATGATGGAGGAGTATCGCAAGCGGGAGGCGGCGGGCACGCTGGACGGGCTGGAAGGAAAGATTGGTGCGGGTGGGTATTAAGCGGTCATTAAAATAGTTGTTTACAAATGTAAGCAAATATGACTACAGTTGTAGTCATGAGCAAAAGACGTGTTCAGAAATCCTCGCCTCCGGCTGCTGAGGCGGTAGCCATCACGGAGGCTGAGTGGGACATCATGGAGCTGCTGTGGGAGAAGTCCCCACGGACCTCGCAGGAGATCGTGGCCCTGCTGGAGGAAGGCAGGGGCTGGAAGCGTGCCACGGTGGTGACACTGCTGGCCCGGCTTACGAGCAAGGGTGCGCTGGTCACCGAGCCGCAGGGGAACCGCTTTCTCTACAGTCCTGCGGTGGAGCGAAGCGCCTGCGTGGCGGAGGAGACGCGCAGCTTTGTGGAGCGGATGTTTGGCGGGGCGCTACAGCCGCTGGTGGCGCATGTGGCGGAGCATCACTCGCTGTCGAAGAAGGACATCGCCGAACTTAAGGCGCTGCTGGACCAGATCAAACCCAACGCATGAACCTTTATGAACACGCTGACCCACCTCATCGAACTGTGGCTTCAATCGTTAATGCTTTTAACTTGGAAGGGCGCTCTCCTGACGCTGGTGGCTGGGGCGGTGGTGCTGCTGCTGCGGCATCATCTCTCGGCTGCGTGGCGCCATGGCCTCTGGCTCCTAGTTCTGCTGCGCTTTACGGTGCCAGACCTTGGACTTTTTTCCGGCTCGCTGGACGGGCTGGTGGATGTGCCAGCACTGATCGCGCCAGGAGCGACACCCCATGAAGTCGAGTCCGGTGTCTTTGAAGCGCCCCTGGAGCAAGGTGGTGAAACCTCCGCAATCATGGCAAGCAATGCACCACAGCCCCTGATGTCAGCAGCGGCCCAGGCTCTGCCCGCTAGCAGCGAAATTTCCGTGCTGGCAGCAGATCAAGCACCTTCCTGGTCGTTGGCGCAAAAACTTTTCGCTGTCTGGCTCTGCGGAGCCCTTACGGTGGTCTTGGCGATGGTGGCGTTGCATCTTCGGCTGCAGCGACGCATCCGCCGGGATGCGAGCGAGGCGTTCAGCGAAATCAGCAGCGTTTTACTTGAGGCGTGTCGCATGGCCGGTGTCCGGCGCGTGCCAAGGCTGCTGGTGACGGAAGCGGTGCGCGCTCCTTCTTTGTTTGGCCTGCTAAATCCGGTGATCCTGCTGCCCAGGCAGGTGGCGGCTGGGAGAGATGCCGCCACTTTGAAGCTGATCCTGCTTCATGAGCTGGCGCATCTCAAAAGGCATGATCTTTGGGCGCAGGTTCTTTCGTCCTGCGTGATCGCTGTTCATTGGTTCAACCCCCTGGTGTGGATGGCGGCTCGGCGGCTGCGCGCGGAGGCGGAGATGGCAGCAGATGCGCACGCCCTGAGCTGCACCGATGTCACCGAGGCGCACCGGTTTGGAGAGATGCTGCTGGGCTTCACACGATTTGGCACCACGGGTTGGATGATCTGGCTGGCCTCGGCCACGCTGCTGGGCATCTCTGAAAACAAGAACGATCTGCGCCGTCGCATTGAGGGCTTGATGGACATTGCACGAGGACGGCGCACGCGCTGGCTTGTCGGCATGGCGGCTTTCATAGTGCTGGCGGCTGTAGGACTCACGCGCTCACCTGCGGAAGATGCAAAAAAGGTGACCGCAGAGACTCCGGCGGACAATCTGGCAACGACAGTGGTAAGGGGCATCGTGGTGGACGAAAAGGACAAGCCGGTGAGCGGAGCCGTGGTGAAAATATCCATCAATCAGCTCAGCCGCTCTGAAAGTCTGGAGCGGGTGACGGGGGCTGACGGTAAGTTTGTCTTTGAAGACGTGCCAAAGGCGGCCTCGCTTAACCTGCGCGCCAGACATAGCGAGTATGCTGAGTCCAATTTCATCGTTTTTTCGGGAGTCAGCGTGAGTCAGGAGCGACGGCTTGTGCTGCCCGGAGTTTCTTGGATCCGAGGCAAGATCACGGACAAGCGCGATGGCAGACCCATCAAAGACGCCCGCGTTTTCTTTGGGGTGGAAAACAAGGTCGCCATTGTGAGCCGTTATGACTGGAAACATCCGTTTGCCCATACGAATGAAGCTGGAGAATACCGCCTGCCGGTGAAAGTGGCGGATGTGAACGGCATCATCGTGCGAGCCTGGGCTCCTGACATGACCGTGCAGTCCAGAGCGATCAAGTTCTCGGGGCACGACGCGGAATTTGACGCCGCCTTGGAGCCTGCACAGCGCGTCCCCGGCAAAGTGGTGGACGCGTTGGGCGAGCCCGTCAAAGACGCGATGGTCTGGGTCGTGGAGGATGCTGTGAGGCTCGACGAAAGCTTCAAGCCAATCACCTTGGAAATGATGCGATCCAGTGACCGGGTTAACATGACGCAGGGCAAATTTTTTATCAGCCTCGACTACTCCAAAGGTGATGGAAGCGTGCAGATGCCTGAAGCCGACCCCCTGCTGAAGGACAAACTGTGGGTGGTGGCCATGCATCCCAAGGCCGGATTTGCGCGCATGCGCGCAGCCGATTTGAAGGCGGGGGTGGTCTTCCGGCTGGAAAAATGGGTCTCCATGAGCGGAAAGATCATTCGTAGTGACGGCAGTCCGCTGGCAGATGCGACGCTGTTCATTCATGCCAAAGGAGATCCTGATCTGCTGGCCAGGCAGGACACACTCAAGATAGTCCACAACATCAAGGTCACCACGGACATCGGCGGTGCGTACAAGATCGACCACCTGCTTCCTGGTGCGACATTCAACGGCGTGACCATTGACGGGGTTAAGATAAAAAAAGAATATCTGCCAGTCGGGCCGATCACTGTGGGAACAGGGGCGCAAAAGGTGAGGCAGATCACGCTAGGGATGAACCTGGCGATTCGGCGAGAGGGCGGGGTGCGGGCCGTACAAGGACGCATTGTCCTGCCTGAGGGCTTTGCACTTCGAGGGGATGACTATAGCTGCCACTTTTCCATCATCTCCCAAGGCTTGCCGGTGTCCATCATGACGACGCCTGACAAGGAGGGA
The DNA here is from genome assembly GCF_042655725.1 of Prosthecobacter fluviatilis. Taxonomy (GTDB): domain Bacteria; phylum Verrucomicrobiota; class Verrucomicrobiia; order Verrucomicrobiales; family Verrucomicrobiaceae; genus Prosthecobacter; species Prosthecobacter fluviatilis. The sequence continues at coordinate 145,005 of NZ_JBHSMQ010000005.1, read as the reverse complement.
CGCTATATCACTGAAGATCTGCCGCCGGGAACCTATGAACTAAGCGTGAGCGTGATACCGAGGAACACGGGAATGGAAATGGCCCGGGATGTGGGGCGGTGGGTGAGATTTCAGATAACGGCGGGTGCGGACCAGGCACCGTTGCAGGTGCCGGATATTGTCATCACAAAAGAAGACCTCACGCCTAAGCCGCGTTCAGCAAGCGATGCTGCAATGCTGGAATCAGCGGTTTTCAGCGAAGGGCCTGAGGGGAAAATAGAGGTGACCACAATTGATGCTGAGGAGAAACCGGTACCGGGGGTGAAGATCGAAATTCTCGACCTGGTGGACTATGCGCATGTGCCGATGAATCTGGCCAGCGCCCAAGGACGGTCCGTGCAAATGGTGAGCGACGATCATGGAAAAGCGATCCTGTCTTTTCCACGCAATCCTGCGGCAGGAAAACGAGCCTCCGGCGTTCAGGTGGCAGGAACAGCACCAGACGGGGCTAAGGCGCGAATCACCACCATGATGGACTGCAGAAAGTACAAACTGCGGGTCTATCCCGAGACACCCGTGAGACTCGCAGTTTCCACTCCGGCCACGCACTGGGTGGCGAGCACCAGTGCAGGATTGCTTCAGGAGAAGCTGACTTTGGAGGGAGGGGAGCTCAAAGGAAGGCTGGCCTTGGAGCATCGTACGCACTTCATTGTGCAAGGCACCACTGCTGAGGGGAGGGTGCTGTTTTCCCAGGCGATTGGCACCCAGAAGGACCGTGGCCAGGAAGTCAGAGAAACGTTGAAGCTTGAGCCCGGGGTGGAGATTGAAGGCAAGATCGAAGGACTGCCTGCCGATGATGAAGGCACTGGTGGAGTGGTGGCGAATGTTTACGTCAAACCTCAAGAGGTGACAAACGAGGTCATGAAAGGAAACCCGCCGAATGTCCCATGGACTGCATGGGCGCCGGTGGGGCCGGACGGGCGTTTTCGTTTCAAGGGCATGCCACGTGGCATGGTCACCCTGAGAGGATTGGGCAAAGGCTGGATGACCACGGGCCCGCTGAACATCGACAGCACTGCAATAGTGGATATCCGCGGCTCGGCCGAGAAAACCATGGTGACGCTGTCAACCAAGCCATGCATTCGGCGGAGTCTGCGCGTGCTGCTGCCTGATGGCAGTCCGGCGGTCGGTGCCACCGTGCAGGTGGAGGCGCCGGGCATCGGCCTGCTTTCGACCAGCCGGGAGAACATGCATGCCGAAGATGCCGGAAGACTGGCCCAGTTTATGAAGACAGGGTGGATGAGCAGGCTGACGGTGGCCAATGAGAAGGGAGAGGTGATGCTGGAAAACCGGCCTGCTGGCAGGACTTACTGCCAGGTTTTCTGGATGGATCCGAAAACCCTGCATCCACGCTGGGGGACTGCGACGGTCTCCTTTGAAGACACGGAAAAAAGCGGGCCTCTGGAAATCAAGGTGGCGGAAAAGTAGGTGATCAGCCTTTTTCTTGGCCGATCCTGCTCACGGCATGTCTTGTGGTCAGAAAATGCCTGTTCACGGCGTTTCTCCATCCATTGCAATGACACGCCCTGCCCTTCTTTTCTGCCTTGCCCTGCCTGCAGCCGGATTCGCCGTCGATTTCAATCGAGACGTGCGGCCGGTGCTGGCTCAGCATTGTTTCAAGTGCCACGGCATGGATGACCAGGGGCGGAAGGGAAAGCTGCGTCTGGATCTGCGTGAGGCTGCGATCGGCCAAGGGAAATCCGGTGAACTGGCGATCGTGCCGGGGAAGCCGGATGCGAGCGAGGTGATCAAGCGCGTCTTTTCCACGGATGAGGATGAACTGATGCCGCCGCCGCACACCAAGACGGTGCTGCCGGAGAGTGCAAAGAACATTCTGAAAGCGTGGATCGCCGAAGGAGCGAACTATGAGGCGCACTGGGCGTATATGCCGCCGAAGCAGGCTGCGTTACCGATGCCGGGGATGCATCCGATTGATTCATTTATCCAATCGAGGCTGAAACAGGAAGGGCTGAAGCCCTCCGCCGAGGCGGACAAATACACGCTGGTTAGGCGTGTGTTTCTGGATCTGACCGGACTGCCGCCGACGCCAGCAGAGGCGGATGCATTTGTGAATGACCAGTCTGCCGATGCGTATGACAAGCTGGTGGATGCGCTGCTGGCGTCCAAGCAGTATGGCGAGCGCTGGGCAAGGCGCTGGCTGGATCTGGCACGCTATGCGGACACGAACGGGTTTGAGAAAGACCGGCCAAGGCCGATCTGGCCGTATCGCGACTGGGTGGTGCGTGCGCTGAATGAGGACATGCCGTTTGACCAGTTTAGCATCAAGCAGCTGGCGGGTGACATGCTGCCGAAGGCGACGCCGGATGACCTGATCGCCACCGGCTTCCACCGCAACACGATGCTGAATGAGGAGGGGGGCATTGATCCGAATGAGTATCGTTTTTATGCGATGGTGGACCGAGTGGGTGTCACGGGCACGGCATGGATGGGGCTGACGATGAACTGCTGCCAGTGCCACACGCACAAGTATGACCCCATTCTGCACACGGACTACTACCGGACGATGGCGCTGCTGAACAACGCGGACGAGCCGACCTACTTCATCCCCACGCCTGAAGTGGCGGCGCAGCAAAAGGCGCAGGATGCCAAGGTGGCGAAGCTGGAGGCTGAGCTGCCGGGCAAGTATCCTGGGGGGAAGACTGCGATGGAGAGCCGGTTTGCGGGATGGGTGGAAGGGGAGTCTCGCCGGGCCTCGAAGTGGGAGGTGATCAAACCGACGAAGATGGAAACGACCATGCCGCATCTGGAGCAGCAGGCGGATGGATTTATCCTGGGCAGCGGCGACATCTCGAAAAGCGATGTTTATGACCTGAGCTTCAAGGCACCGATCAAGGGAGTGCGGGCGCTGCGCATTGAGGTGACGTCGCATCCGAGCCTGCCGAACAACGGACCTGGGCTGACGAATTACGAAGGGCCGATCGGAGGCTTTTTCATGAGCGAGTTTCAGGCTTCGCAAGGCGGGAAGCGTGTGCAGGTGGCGCGTGCCGAGGACACGAATGAGGATGAAGATGACAAGATCAATGACTCGCCTGCCACACCGGCGAAGGGCAAGGCAAAGGCTGCAGCCAAAGCCAAGAAAAAGAACAATGCGCAGGCGACGCTGGATGGTGAGATGTCGAGCGGCTGGCAGGTGCTGGGCGGCTATGGTGTGCAGCATGCGGCGGTGTTTCATTTTGAGCAGCCGGTGGATCTGACGAACGGGCTGGATTTGAAGCTGCTGTTTGAGAAACACTTTGCCTGTCCGCTGGGGCACTTCCGTATTTCAGTGACCACGAGTGATCATGCTGAGGCCATGGGGTATCCGGCAGAGGTGGAGGAGGCGCTGGCTTCTGGAGAGAAGGGCAAGCATGAGCTGTTGCTGCGCACCTTTCTGGAGAATGCGGAAGAGATGAAGCAGGCGGCAGCACCGCTGCTGGCTGCACGCAAAAATCCGGCGCGTGGTCAGGCCACGCTGGTGATGCAGGAGCGGCCTGCAAGCAATCCGCGCAGCACGCATCGCTACCATCGCGGAGAATACCTGCAGCCGAAGGAGGAGGTGACTCCGGCGGTGCCTGCTTTCCTGCCGCCGCTGCCGAAGGGCGAAGCTGCGAACCGGCTGACTTTTGCGAAGTGGCTTTTTGCGCCTGAGAATCCACTGACGGCGCGTGTGACGGTGAACCGGCAGTGGCAGGCGTTCTTTGGACGGGGGATCGTGAAGTCGCTGGAGGATTTTGGCTACCAGAGTGACCCGCCTTCGCATCCGGAGCTGCTGGACTGGCTGGCGGTGGAGCTGGTAAAGCAGGGGTGGTCGATGAAGAAGCTGCACCGGCTGATCGTGACGAGTGCGACGTACAAGCAGGGCAGCCGAATCACACCGGAGCTGGCGCAGAAGGATGCGGAGAATGTGCTGCTGGCGCGCGGGCCGCGTTTCCGGCTGGAGGCGGAGATCATTCGTGACTCCGCGCTGAAGGCTGCGGGCGTGCTCTCACTGAAGATGGGCGGGCCGGGGGTGTACCCTCCGCAACCTGCGAGCGTGACCTCTGAGGGTACCTACGGCAAAGTGGAGTGGAAGGTGAGCGAGGGTGAGGACCACTTCCGCCGCAGTCTTTACACCTTTACCAAGCGCACTGCGCCGTTTGCGATGGCCACCACCTTTGATGCGCCCACGGGTGAATCCTGCCTGGCCAAGCGTGAGGTCTCCAACAGCCCGCTGCAGGCGCTGACGCTGCTGAATGACCAGATGTTTATGGAGGCGGCGCAGGCGATGGCGAAGCAGGTGATCGCGGAGTCGCGGACGGACGACGAGCGGCTGCAGAATATCATCCGCCGTGCGGTGACGCGGCCTGCGGTGCCTGAGGAACTGGCGATGTTCAAATCCTTCCTGAGCAAGCAGCGCGAACGAAAGGTCGCTGAAGAATCTTTGTGGGCCGATGTGAGCCGCGCCGCCCTGAACCTAGACGAAGCCATCACGCATCCATGAACACCTCGAACATCACCCGTCGTCACTTCTTCCAGGACTGCGCCATTGGCACTGGGAAGATCGCGCTGGCCTCGCTGCTGGCTGATTCGGCCTACGGAGCGACGCAGAGTCCGAATGTGGCTGCGCCAACCCATTTCCAACCGAAGGCCAAGGCGGTGATCCACATGTTCATGGCGGGTGCGCCATCGCAGCTGGAACTCTTCGACAACAAGCCGATGCTGACGAAGTACGAGGGCAAGCCGCTGCCACCTTCGATCATCGGCGGGCAGCGCTACGCCTTCATCCGGCCTGATGCGGCGGTGCTGGGGCCGCGCTACCAGTTTGCCAGGCACGGGCAGTGCGGGGCGGAGCTGTCGGAGATGCTGCCGCATCTGGCGACGGTGGTGGACGACATCGCGATTGTGAAGTCCTGCCGCACAACGCAGTTTAATCACGCCCCGGCGCAGATTTACATGAACACCGGTTTCTCACAGCCGGGGCGGCCGAGCATGGGATCGTGGATCACCTATGGCCTCGGGGCCGAGACGCGGGATCTGCCGAGCTTTGTGGTGATGAGCACGGGCAGCGGCATCAGTGGTGGTGCGGCCTGCTGGAGCAGCGGGTTTCTGCCGAGTGTGTACTCAGGCACACGATTCCGGAACACGGGCGATCCGATTCTGAATGTGAGCACGCCGCAGGGCATTGAAGCGGGGACGCAGCGGGACACGATCGAGCTGATCAATGCGATGAACCAGCGACGTCTGAAACTGGATGGCGATGGTGAGACGGCCACGCGGATCGCGAACTATGAGATGGCGTACCGGCTGCAAAGCTCTGCGCCGGAACTGATGGATCTTTCCAAGGAGGATGAGGCGACGCTGAAGATGTACGGCTGCGATCCGAAGGTGCCGTCCTTTGCGCGGGCGTGTCTGCTGGCGCGGCGGATGGTGGAGCGCGGGGTGCGCTTCATCAACATCTACAATGAAGGGTGGGATGCGCACAGCGATGTGGCGGGGAATGTGAAAAGGAACTGTGGCATCACGGATCAGGCGAGCGCGGCGTTGATCAAGGACCTGAAGCAGCGCGGCCTGCTGGACAGCACGCTGGTGGTGTGGGGTGGTGAGTTTGGACGCACACCGATGGTGGAGGCCAGTGTGTCGCTTGGCCGCAGCCTGGGGCGCGATCATCATCCGCAGGCGTTTACGATGTGGATGGCCGGTGGCGGCATCAAGGGCGGCGTGACGATTGGGGCCACGGACGAGATGGGCTTCAACATTGTCGAAGACGAGACGCATGTGGCGGACCTGCAGGCGACGATTTTGCACTGTCTGGGCATCGACCATGAACGGCTGACCTTCAGCAAGGCGGGGCTGGACTTTAAGCTGACGGGCGTGGAGCCGTGTCATGTGATCAAGCAGATACTCGCGTGATGATTCCTGCCACCATCGTGCAAGGGCATCGCGTGGCCTCCGGCCTGAATGGGAATCCCCGTTTTCCGGGCGGGACGCTGCGGATGCAGCAGCCGTATTTTGCGGCGTTGGGGTTGGACCTGAGCGCGTTTTATCCGGGCACGCTGAATGTGAGCATCGCGCCACGGAGTTACCGGGTGATGAAGCCGAGGCATACGTTTCGTGCGCTGAAGTGGCATCCGGAAGATGCAGCGGAGGATTTTTCGTTTTTTGACGTGACGGTGCACCGAGATGGGGCAGAGCCGGTGATTGGGTGGATCTATTTCCCGCATCCTGACACGAAACCGGTGCATTTTCAGAAGCCGGATGTGATGGAGCTGCTGCTGCCATGGACGGAGGGGCTGGAGTATGGGGTGAAAATCATGCTGGAAGTGCCGGCGGAGCAGATGAAGTTCGAGTGATGAAGAAGCTCTTTTTCTTTCTGCTTTTCGTGGCCTCAGCGGCCTTTGCCGACACTCAGGCAGACATTGAGTATGCGATGGTAGGAGAGCTTTCGCTGAAGCTGGATCTGCACCGGCCGCAGGGGGGGAAACCACCGTTGATCGTGTATGTGCACGGCGGCGGATGGCGGGCGGGTTCCAAGGAGGATGTGCCGATTGTGGACTTGTATGACAAGGGCTACGCGATCGCGAGTGTGAACTACCGTTTGTCTACGCAGGCGCTGTTTCCGGCGCAGGTGCATGACATCAAGGCGGCGATTCGGTTTCTGCGGGGCAATGCGGGTTTGTATCACATCAACGCAGACAAGATTGTGATCATCGGGTCGTCAGCAGGCGGGCATCTGGCGGCGCTGGTGGGTGTGACGAATGGTGTGAAGGAACTGGAGGGTAGTGTGGGGGAGGATCTGGAGCAGAGCAGTGATGTGCAGGGGATCGTGAGCTATTACGGGGCGTCGGATTTGCAGACGATTCTCTCTCAAAGCACGCCCAAGGGGCTCGAATTTCGCATTCCAGCGCTGAAGCTTCTGCTGGGGGACACGCCTGACAAGAAGGCTGAGCTGGCACGGCTGGCGAGTCCGGTGACGCATCTGGACAAAAAGGATCCGCCGCTGCTGCTGATCCACGGCGATGCGGACCCACAGATGCCGCCGCAGCAGTCTCAAGAACTGGCGAAGGCCTATGAGGCGCTGGGGCTGCCGGTGACACTGATCATGATGCCTGGCAGCCTGCATGGCGGGGTGGAATTTTATGATGAGGAACGCACGGCCATCGTTGCCAAGTTTCTCGACAAGGTGCTGCGTTGAGCCAGAGTGAAGGTTCATGCCGAAACCACTCATCGCCATCACCATGGGCGACCCTGCCGGGGTCGGGCCCGAAATCTGTCTGCAGCTGCTCGCCAACGAGGCCGTGCGCGAGCACGCCACGCCGGTGGTGTTTGGTGATGCGCGGCTGCTTTCACGCTGCGCACGCCAGACGGGGCTGCCTGCGCCACAGCGCATCCTCAGCGAGATCGAGTGGGCGGAGAAATGCGGCAGCCTGGAAGAGCCGGCGGTGCTGGATGTGTTTGGTTTTGACGCAGGGGATTTTGCGCCGGGAGTCGTGAGCGCCAAGACGGGCGCGGCGGGGTATCGCTACGTGGAAAAGAGCATCGAAGCAGCGCTGGCCGGGCAGGTGGCTGCGGTGGCCACGGCACCGCTGAACAAGGAAGCGCTGCATGCGGCGGGGATCAAATATCCGGGGCACACGGAGATGTTTGCCGAGAAAATGGAGGCGGAGCGCTCCTGCATGACGTTTTTCTCCGAGGAGATGATCTGCAGCTTGGTGACGGTGCACATTGGCTATCAGGATGTGGTGCCGGCGCTGACGACGCAGCGCATTCTGGATGTGATCGAACTCACCGCTGACTCGGTGCAGCGGGTGCGGGGGAAAAAGCCGCGCATCGCGGTCTGCGGGCTGAATCCGCATGCGGGTGAGCACGGGCTGTTTGGCCGTGGCGAGGAGGAAAAGATCATCGGGCCTGCGATTGAAGCTGCCCGGGCGAAAGGGCACACCATCGAAGGGCCGCTGCCGCCGGACACGGCCTTCATCGCCTCGAAGCGTCGAGCGGTGGACGCCTACATCTGCATGTACCATGACCAAGCCCTCATCCCGCTGAAGGCGCTGGCGTTTGACACGGCCGTGAACACGACGCTGGGGCTGCCGGTGCCGCGCACGAGTGTGGACCACGGCACGGCGTGTGACATTGCCTGGCAGGGCAAGGCCAATGGCAGCAGCCTGGTGGAGGCGGTGCTGCTGGCGGCCAAGATGGCCAGGTAGGGAGCTCCCGAGCGAGGAATTTTTAAAAGTGCACTGCCATGGAGCGGTGCACGGGGCGAGTGGGCGTTTGGGATTGCGGAGGGGCCTTCCTCCGCAGGAACAAGGCTACTTTTTATCAGCGACCCAGCGGGGGACGCAACCCTCGTGGGCCTGGGTGACGGTGGCTGCGAAGTCTGCAAGGTAGCCAAAGGGATGGCTGACAGACACGGGCGCACGCGGACGGGAGTCGAGATCAGCGTTCACGTGGATGGTGCCTGCGAGGAGATCGAATTCGATTTCGTCGCCGTCCTGCACGGCGGCGATGGGACCACCGACGGCAGCTTCCGGGCTGCAATGGACGCCCACAGCGCCGCCAGAAACGCCGGATACGCGGGTGTCTGAGATGAGAGCCACTTTGCCGTAGAGCTCCGGCACGGCGAGAGCCGCGCTGGCCACGTGCATTTCGGGCATGCCAAGTGCGACAGGGCCGACGCCGCGGATGACCACGATGTGGCCGGGACGAATGAGGCCCGCGGCTGCCGCATCGGAGACGCCCTTGGAGTCGTTGAAGCAGATGGCGCGGCCTTTGAACTGGGGCTCGTCCAGCGAGGAGACTTTGAAGACCATGCCGTGGGGGGAGAGATTGCCGAAGCAGATCTGGATGTCGGCGTACTCTTTGAAGGGGGCCTCGACGGGGGCGATGAGGTCGTTGGGGAACGGCACTTCCGCGGCATCGGCCAGATTTTCCGCCAGGGTCTGGCCTGTGACGGTGATGCAGGAGCCATCCAGCAGCCCGGTCTTCTGGATGTGACGCAGCAGCATGGTGGTGCCGCCCAGGCGATGAAGATCGACCATGGTGCCCTTGCCACGAGGGGCGAAATTGCAGAGCACGGGGGTGCGACGGCACACGGCCTGGACATCGCGGAGAGTGAAATCGACACCTGCCTCACGGGCGATGGCGAGCATGTGGAGGACGCCATTGGTGGAGCCACCGATGGCGGCGATGACCGTCATGGCATTCGTGAGCGACTGCTTGGTGATGATGTCGCGCGGGCGGATGTTTTTTTCCAAGAGATTCCGCACGGCCTGGCCGACGCGCAGGCATTCGCTGCGTTTGCCAGCCTCGATGGCAGGCATGGATGAGGTGTCCGGCAGGCTCAGGCCCATGGCCTCGAGCGCGATGCCCATGGTATTGAAGGAGGCGGCGATGCCGCAGCCACCGGGGCCGGGACAGGCGGTGCGGATGATCTGCTCGGACTCCTCAAAAGACATGGTGCCCTGATTGGCCCGGGCGGCGGAGTCATAGACATCGTAAATGGTGGTGGGCTTCCCCTTGTGGCAGCCGGGCATGATGCTGCCGCCATTGACGATGAGGCCGGGGTAGTTGGTGCGCGCCAGAGCCATGGCAAAAGCGGGCCCGTTTTTGTCGCAGTGATGCAGGCCGATGAGCGCATCGTAGCAATGGGAGGTGCAGATCATTTCGGCACCGTTGGTCATGAGATTGCGCGAGCAGAGGGATGCGGCGCCGCCCACGTTGCCCTGAGTGATGTTGTCACTCACAGGCGAGACACCAAAGGGGAAGCCGATGAGTCCGGCGTCCTTGCAACCCTGGGCGATGAGCCGGGCAAGCTCGTGGGCGTGGACGTTGCAGATGTTGCCGTCGAGCAGAGGTGTGCCGATGCCGATCTGCGCCTTGTTGAAATCCTCCTCCTTAAAACCGAGGCCCCAGAAAAAGGCGTTAACGCCGCGCTGCCAGCCGTGGGTGAGATTGCGCGAGTTCCAGTTGAGAGAGTGTTCAGTCATGCGGCGTGAATGCTAGACGGAAAGAAGCTCCGCGCCAAAACAAAAGCTCCCGGTCAGCGAACGAACTGACCGGGAGCATGCCTAGCTAATCAGATTGGAAGGGCGCAAGGCCCCGTGAATTAGAACGCGAAGCTGAGCTTGGTTCCCCAGTAGATTTCGTTCTGGGTGGTGTTGAGCTGAGTGCGAAGCTTTTCGCCGTGGTTCATGGCCACATAGCTGGTCCAGGTCACCGACTTGGTCAGCTTGACTGGGACGGCGAGCGTGTAGAGAACGTGGGTGAAGCCAGATGTTGCAGTCTGCTGCAGGCTCTGACCCTTGTTGCCGACGACGCCGCCGCCAGGGATCGAACCAGAGCCGTTGCCGGTGTAGTAGTCGATGCCGAAGCCGGTGTTAACGGAAGGCACGATGCTCAGCCAATCGGTGACTGCGAAGGTGTAATCAGCACCAAGGGAGATGTACTGACCACTGATGCGGAAGTCATAGTAATAGCCAGCATAGATGTTGAAGCCCTTGATCGGCACTGCAACGGTCCAGCCCAGTTCACCAGCGCCTTTGAGTGCGAACTCAGGGTCGTTAAGTGCGTTGGGGGTGCCGTTGAAAGCGCCACCGTAGTTATCTGGATAGAAGTAATATTGATACTGCATTCCAAATTTGGCCCAACCCGCGTCGTAGGTCAGATTGGTGATGGCATCGACTTCGGAATATTGGAATCCCTGCTTGGAGTAAGTGCCGGCAGGGGCCGTGCTTCCGTTGTTCGGGAAGGGAGTGCCTGCGGTGTTGATGTAGGCACCACCGATGCCCCAGGTCAGCTTCTCAGTGATCGGCACGCTGATGTTGAGCGCGGTCCACATGATGTTGTCGGCGAACCAAAGACCGCGGAAGTAGTAGCGGCTGTCGTAACCGGCATCAAAAGTGGCTCCGATCGATTCGAAGAGGGCGCCTGTTTTTTCTTCCACAGGGACGGGATTTTTAGCGGGGGCAGTGCCAGCGGAGGCGTTCAGCGCTGCACAGGCAGCAAGAACGGTCACCGACTTGGCAATGAATGATGTCATGCTTTTGGGCTTCATGTGTTGGTCGAGTTTAGTTATTGTTGGTGTTGAGGCGCTGATTAGCCTGGAGGACTAGTGCAGCTAATAACCTAGTGAAGCAGGCGGCGTGCCATGTTGCCGCCCTTGCCAAAAATCGTCGTAATTTTATAAATTTAAGAGGCTTGAGGGGCAGTTGGCCTCTTCTGCGGACTCGGCACGCATCATCGGCCGAAAGCCTGTTGGATGAATCTTGTGTGTCTCCAGCCAGACAAAAATTGCCTTAATCTTGCATGCTCACAGCGAGAGTGTCTCTCCACTTGGCAGCAGTGGTTGAGGCTTTGTGCTCTCAACTCACATGTGCTTTGCAGAATGCGTGGGGATGAGCGGATCCAAAATTCCAAGCCCAAATCTACCGAGAGTTGGTTGCTCTGATTTAGGGGGGGGGCTGTTCTCAAAGTAAATCGGTCCTGGCGGCGCATCCATTTGCCTTCTTCAATTCGCAAAGGACTGGCTTTCCAAACCTGCTGATGTGCGATTCAACAAATTCAGAAGTCGCTGTTGCCTAGGGGGAGGGGCATATTATTGATCCGCATCTTCATTTGAAGGAAATATTTTGCGATGCTCGCCCTTTCCGCCATGCGGCAGTCATAGCCTGCGGGTCAGCTGAGTGCGTGTGCGAAGGAAGGAGCAAAAAATCTGCAGGGATGGCTCAACCTAAAAACCCTTGGCAGTTGCCTCAGTGCATAAAAAAACCTCCCGGCGCAAGCCGGGAGGTTTGAAAACCTTGGAAGGTTAAAGTCGCTCAGGAGAGAGCGGCCTGAATTAGAAGCGGACGCTGAGGGTCACGCCGTAGTAGCACACGCTGTGGAAAGCGGTGGCTGGGCCGCCGATAGGGAAGCCAGGGAAGTAGCCGTTCGTGGAGGAACGGGCCATGTTCTTCATCGGGCCCATTGGCAGGTTGAATGCCACGTAGGGGGTAAGGGTCGCACGGCTGTTGAGCTTGATCGGGAGATCGATGCCAACGTTAAGTGCGGTCCAGCCGCTGATGCCGCCCTGAGCAGCGCTCTGGCCGAAGATGCCGCCGCCACCGTAGAGGTTGCGGGAAGCCTGGGTCCAGCCGGCGTTGTAGTTCAGGCCATAGCCCAGACCAGCGTGAGGGACGACGCTGATGGCGTCGGTCACGGTGATGGTGGACTTGGCGGTCAGGTCGAAGTACCAGCCACCGTTGAACAGGTCATAGTTCGCGCTGGAAGCCAGGTTGATGGGGCCCAGGTTGGTGTTGACGCCCAGAGTGAGCTGCTGGATGTCGTTCATTCCATAGCCGCCGCTGTTGGCGAAGAATGGGAGCTGGTTGAGACCGCTGCCGTTGGCAAGGGAGCCCATGTTGTGGATGAAGCTGTAGCCGAAGCTCACGCTGGCAGGACCGAAGTCATGCGAGATGGCTGCACCCAGCTGAAGGCGCTGGAAGGAAGAGGTGTTGCTGATGCCAGCGAACTGAAGGCCGTTGGGGGAGAAATGGTCCTGGTCACCTGCGAGGGAGCCGTAGTTCACGTCCCAGAGGAGGGAGGTGCTGCCAGCGCCGTCTTCAGCTGCGCCGCCCACAAGGAGGAGAGCGCCATTGAGGCCTGCACGGACCCAATGCTGACCGTAGTTGATGCCACGCCACACGTAGTTGGAGTCGTAGCCGATGGAGGCGGTGATGCCCAGATCATCGTCCGCAGGAGCGGGAGCGATGGGGTTTTTCGGGGCGGGAGCGGATGGTCCGGCCACAACGGGAGTGGCGGCCAGTGCCAAGAACCCCAGCGTTTTCAGCAATGCGTTCAATTTCATAGTCTGATTGGGTTGGTATTAGGTTGGTTGGGTTGAGGTCGGACACTCGCATGTTCTGAATCAAAACAAAAAGTTTTGACTCAAAGTACGTGAGCCGTTCAGTTCTTAAACTAGCAGCGACCGTAACTACTGGAAAGCCTTTTCTTTATTTCCCGAGCATTTTTTTGCACTAACAGTAATATCACGTTTTATTAACCTAGCGGTGGCATAGGCGTTGTTGCCGGAATGCCACCAAAGTCTCTATGCCTGAGTGATCTAGCAGGGGGAGGATATTTATTTTATGACCCGTTTGTCAATTTTACTTTTGCTGCTCTTGTGGCTGCAGCCGGTGTCTTCACGTGCATCTTTTCCTCTCATCAGCCTGAGGGTGCGAGTTCACTTGATGCAGTCAGTTACGAATCCCAGATTGCAAACCACGCTTACGGAAAAAGAAGTGGTTAATTTATTTGAAGAGGTCAATGCGATTTGGGGGCAGGCTGGCATTCGATTCGACCTGGAGGCCATTGACAGCCTTCAGGCTCTCGATCTAGCTCCCAAAAGATGGTTCGTAAAAGATCGTAACTGGGTCAAATCGGCAATTCCGACAAATCGGTTCAGCCCTTCCGCCATAGATATGTGCTTCGTCAAAGACATGGGGCCCAATGGCTTCTTCTACGGTGAACCGGTTGTGGTCTGCGAAAATCCTGAGTTTCATAAGGTCTCCGGTGGCGCAAAGAACCCTGTGGCGCGCGTAGCGGCTCACGAACTCGGCCACGTTCTGCATCTCCAGCACCGCCAGGAAGTCACCAATCTCATGGCTTCAGGCAAAAATGGCATCTCTCTGAACGCACAGGAAATCAGGGACGCTAGAAAGCGGGCGTTGGAAATTCTAGGGCAGATGCCTCAGTCCTGAAAATCAAGTGCCTCTCTCAAGGCTTGGCCCAGGGCTTGGATCTGGGGGGCAGTATGACGGGCACTGAGGGTGATTCGCAGTCTGGCGCTGCCACGGGCGACGGTGGGATAACGGATGCAGGGAATGAGGAATCCCGAGTCCCGTAGCCGGCTGCTCACCGCCACCGCCCGTGAGGCTTCTCCGATGATCAGCGGCAGGATGGCTGCCGCGCCTGGTGGTGACGCGACGCCCATGGAGGCAAGAAGGTCATGAGCCTGTTTGGCGATGCCAAGCACCTGAGCTCTCAGGGCCTCGCCCTGCTCACTGCGAATCAGGTTCAAAATGACGTTGAGTGCATGGGCCAGGTGGAAGGGGGGCGCGGTGGAGTAGATAAAGCTGCGCGCGCGGTTGATCAGCAGATCAATGACCTGCCGCGAGGCCGCTAGGTAGCCGCCGCTCAGGCCGAAAGCCTTGCTGAGTGTTCCTAGATGCAAATCCACTTGCTGATCCACGCCGAGGGCTGCTGCGAGTCCACGTCCCTGGGGACCCAAAACACCCACGGCATGGGCTTCGTCCACCAGCAGCCAGGCGCCAAACTTGTTTTTGAGTGCGACGATGTCCTCAAGCGGGGCGGCATCGCCGTCCATGCTGAAGATGGATTCTGTTACGACGAGCACTCGTCCTTTGGCGGTTTGCAGCAGGCGTTCGAGCTTTTCGAGATGGTTGTGCGGGAAGACGCGGATCGTTGCTCCGCTCAAACGTGCTGCATCAACGAGGCTGGCATGGGAGAGTTTGTCCAGAATGATCGTGTCCTCCGCTCCCATCAGTGCGGGGATGGTGCCCAGGGCTACGGCAAACCCGCTGCTGAAGGTGAGCGCTGCCTCTGTTCCCTTGAAGTCTGCCAGAGCCTCCTCGAGTGCGGCGTGTGCGCGATGGCTGCCGCAGACGAGACGAGACGCTCCGGAGCCGCCTCCATACCTGGCGACGCCTTCAGCAAGCGCGTTTTGCATCTCGGCGGAGCCTGCCAGTCCCAGATAATCGTTCGAAGAAAAATTGATCCACTCCTGGCCTGCGGTGCGCACCGTCACTCCGCTTGCCTCATCCAGAGGGCGCAGTTCACGCCAGAGCCCCTGCGCACGCAGTTCATCAAGCTGTCCGGTGATGTTCCATTTGTCTGAGCGTTGCTGCATGCGTCAGTCTTTCAGTCGGCGTTCTACCACATCGTCCTTGGCTACCCCCAGGGCCAGAGCCTTCTCGTAGTGCCTGCGTGCCAGCTCAATTGCGGGCGGGCGGCGTTCCAGAAGCATGAGGGCCATGTTGAAGTGCGCGATGCCGTAATCAGGCTTCAGCTCGATCGCGCGCTGCAACTCCGCTTCTGCTGCGTCCGTCCAGCCAAGCCCTTTGGCGGCGATGGCCAGGTAGTTATGAGCGCGTGCATCTTCGGGCTCTTCATGGATGGCACGTGTGAAGCAGGAAATGGCCCGGTAGGTGTCTCCCTGCTTTTGCAGCAGCAGCCCCAAGGCCGTCCAGGTTTGTGCAAGCTGAGGATTGATCTGCACGGATTTTTCAAAGCATGAGATGGCCTGTTTGGTGTCTCCGGCCTGCTGCTCCACGGCACCCAGATTGGCCCAAATGAGGGCATTGCCATCGTCCAGCTCAAGCATTTCCAGGTAGGCCTTTCGGGCTGCTGGCCAGTCCTGCTTGCCAAAGGCCGCTGCCGCCCGTTCCCCCAGTACTTTGGTAAATGGAGGCAGCATGCCGGTTTTGTCCATTTTGGCCGGGTTTATCTGTGCAGCCTCCTGTGCGTGGCAGATGGTCGCCAGCAGTAGGAATGAGGGGATTTTCAGAAGATTTGAACACAGCATGTGCTGACTATGCGCTGAAATTGCCGCAGGAAAACATCTTGCGTATGGAGCGCGAGAGGGAATGTTCGCTCGAACAGCCCCGCTGACCATGCTCACCGACACTGACTCCCGCCTCACATCCCGCCAGCAGGAACTTCTGGAATACCTGCGCAGCTACCAGCGCACCAACGGCGTCATGCCTTCCACCCGTGACATTCAGCGCCACTTTGGCTTTTCCAGCCAGACGGCAGCGATGAGCCACCTGCGGGCGCTTGAGAAGAAGGGGGTCATCCAGCGGCATGCGCATAAAGCCCGTGCCGTCGTCTTTCCTGAAGACCTGGATCGCGCGGAGATCGTGGACATTCCGGTATTTGGCCAGATTCCCGCCGGCATGGCTGCGGCGGACATGGTGCAGCATGCGGACCGCTGCATCTCGGTGGATGTGAACACGCTGGGCATTCCGCGCACGGCGAAGAGCTTTGCGCTGAAGGTTCGTGGTGAGTCGATGATCGGTGCGCTGATTGGCGATGGAGACATCGTCATTCTTGAAATCCGCGAGCCGAGGCCGCGTGACATCGTGGCCGCGTTGATCGATGGAGAGAGCACCTTGAAGCGGTATCTCATCAAAGATTCCCAGCCTTATCTGCAGGCTGAGAATCCCGAGTTTCCGGACCTGATTCCCGCGCGAGAACTGCTCATCCAGGGCGTGATGATCGGGCTGATCCGGCATGTGCGGCAGGGCTGAGTGGATCAGCCGACGTAGCGCTCGCGCAGGTGCTTGATGTGCCATTTGGCATCTGTCGAAGTGCCAGTGGCTTGGGTGATGATTTCCTGAGGGAGGAAGGCGGCACCCTTGCTATGCACATTTGTGCGGAGCCACTGAAGCAGTGGTGCGTAGTCGCACTTCTCCAGGGCGGAGGAGATTTTCTTCTGCTTCTTGGCTGTGGCGAAAAGCTGGGCGGCATTGAGATTGCCCAGGGTGTAGGTGGCGAAGTAGCCGAGGCCGCCCATGCTCCAGTGAATGTCCTGCAGGCAGCCGCGGCGGTCATCCGGGGGTGTCATGCCGAAGAGTTCGCGGTATTCCTCGTTCCAGACTTTTGGCACGTCCTGCACGGAGAGCTCGCCCTTCACAAGACGGCGCTCGATGCCGAAGCGAAGGAGGATGTGGAGATCGTAGGTGGCCTCGTCCGCCTCGACACGGATGAAGCTGAACTCGCTGCGGAGCATCTCCTTCATGAAGGCCTCCAGCTTCACTTTGCGCAGGTGGGGAAAGAGCTCTTGTGCGCGAGGGAACCACTTTTTCCAGAAGGTGACGCTGCGGCCCACGTGGTTTTCCCAGAGGCGGCTCTGGGATTCGTGGATGCCTAGAGAAGCTGCACTGCCGCTGGGGAGGCCGTAGTCGAGCCCGGGAAGGCCCTGCTCGTAGAGGCCGTGTCCGGCTTCGTGCATGACACCGAAGAGGGAGGAGAGGAAGTCTTTTTCGTCGTAGCGAGTGGTGAGGCGCACATCTCCAGGGCCGAGTGTGGTGCAGAAGGGATGGGCGGTGGTGTCGATACGGCCGGCCTCGAAATCGAAGCCGAGGCTTTGGGCGATTTCGCGGTTTAGGATCTGCTGCTTCTCAATGGGGTAGCGGCCTTTGAGGGTGCCGGGTTTCACCTTGCTGGATCTGGCCACGGCAGCACGGGCGATTTCGGCGAGCTGTGGGCGCAGCTTGGTGAAGAGTGCTGCGACTTCGCGGGTTTTGGCACCACGCTCGTAGAGGTCGAGCAGGGCGTCATAGGGCTCGTCTTCGTAGCCGAAGAGGTCCGCCTTTTTGCGGGCGATGCCGAGCACCTTTTCCAGATGAGGAGCGAACAGGGAGAATTCGGATTTTCCGCGTGCCTCTACCCAGGCGGCCTTGGCGTGGGCGCAGACCTGGCTCTCCTCCTCGACGAGTTTTTGCGGGAGCTTGGTGGCGCGGTCGATGTCCCGGCGCAGGCCGCGGATGTTGGCGGCGTGAGTGGGATTTTCGGCAGGCTCTTTCTCGGCCTGCTCCAGCAGCTTGAGCGTCTTTTTGGAGGTCAGCAGAGAATGGGCCTTGCCGGTGAGGTAGGAGAGCTGACGCGCGCGGTGATCCAGCGCGTGTGCGGGCATGTAGGTTTCCTGGTCCCAGCCGAGCACGGCCTCGGTGGAGGTGAGGAGGGCGATTTCAGAAATGACTTCGCAGAGGGATTGATAGGCGGTGGACATGTGGATGTTCTGGCAGTGGCGTGTGTAGCTGGCAAGCGAAACCACATCGCATAGAATGGTCAGAATCTGCGCTCGAAGATTCTGTGATACGCGTATGTTTTGTCACCATGAGCAGCATGATTCCCCAAGTTTATGATTCGCCGATTTTCCGCATGGCCTGCCAGCAGTTTGATTTGGTGGCCGATTTTTTGGACATTCCTGAAAGCGCCCGTGACCGGCTGAAGATGCCGAAGCGCGCCGTGAGCGTGGCGATGCCGGTGAGGCGTGATGATGGCAGCACGACGGTCTTCATGGGCTACCGTGTGCAGCACCACCTGACGCTGGGGCCGACGAAGGGCGGGGTGCGCTTCCACCCGGACGTGACGCTGGGGGAAGTGGGTGCGCTGGCGATGTGGATGAGCTGGAAGTGCGCGCTCACGGGCCTGCCCTATGGTGGTGCCAAGGGGGGCGTGACGTGCGATCCGCGTGCGCTTTCCATCGGTGAGCTGGAGCGCGTGACGCGGCGCTACACGCAGGAGCTGATTCCGTTCATCGGGCCGCAGATCGACATTCCTGCGCCGGACATGGGCACCAATGAACAGACGATGGCGTGGATGATGGACACGTACTCGCTGCAGACCGGCCACTGCGTGCCAGCGGTGGTGACGGGCAAGCCGGTGGGGCTGGGAGGATCTCTGGGGCGCAAGGAATCGACCGGGCGTGGTGTGGCGTATCTGATCTCGCGAGCGATGGACACGCTGGGCATCAATGCGCAGGGAGCGACTGCGGTGGTGCAAGGCTACGGGAATGTGGGCGGAGTGGCGGCGGCGTCATTGAACCGCATGGGGCTGAAGGTGATCGCGGTGAGCGATGCGTTTGGCGGATTGTACAATCCGAAGGGCATCGACCTGGCGAAGCTGGACGAGCATGTGGCCAAGACGAAGAGCATCGTCGGATTTGATGGAGCGGAAGCGATTACCAACGAGCAACTGCTGACAACTCCATGCGACATCCTGGTGCCTGCGGCGATGGAGCGGCAGATCACCGGAGACAACGCGGCGAAAATCCAGTGTCGCATTCTGGCCGAGGGTGCGAACGGCCCGACGACGCCGGAGGCGGATGCGATCATCGCGAAAAGGCCGGAGATCTTTGTGATCCCGGACATTCTGTGCAACGCGGGCGGAGTGATCGTTTCCTACTTTGAATGGGTGCAGGATCTGCAGAGCTTCTTCTGGGACGAGGGCGAGGTGATGAGCAAGCTCTACCGCATCATGGAGCAGGCCTTTATGCAGACCCTCAATTTCAGCCGCAAGCGGAACGTGAGCATGCGCTTTGCAGCGCTGAGCCTGGGCATCCAGCGGGTGCACGAGGCGAAGCAGATGCGTGGGCTGTTTCCGTGATGGGATGATGGCTTGGATGCCAATCTATCGTTCGGAAATTCTGAACGGGCTGGCCACCGTCTCACGTTTTACTGCATGATCTCCGTCGGGCATTCCGGCAGGGAGGCAAGGAAGGCGCGGCCGTAGGGCTTGGTGAGGATGCGGTTGTCAAGGATGGCGCAGATGCCTTTGTCGGTGGCGGTGCGGATGAGGCGGCCGACGCCCTGGCGGAGCTTGAGGATGGCCTCGGGCACGCTGTATTCGGTGAAGGGATTGAGGCCCTGTGCTTCGAGGTGCTCGATGCGCGAGGCAGTGAGCGGGTGGTCCGGCACGGCGAAAGGCAGGCGGGTGATGATGACGTTGCTGAGGGCTTCGCCGGGGACGTCCACGCCGGTCCAGAAGCTGTCGGTGCCGCAGAGGACGCTGTGGGTGTCGTTTTTGAACTCGGCGAGCATTTGATGGCGGGGCATGCCGCGGCCTTGGACGAGCAGACGCCAGCCGCGCTTGTCGCAGTGGGCTTCGAGCTTGTCGGCCAGCGAGGTCATCTGGCTGTAGCTGGTGAAAAGGATGAAGGCGCGACCGCTGCTGAGATCGACGAAATGAGTGATCCAGTGCTCGAGCTTTTCAAGGTAGCCGGGATCGGAGGGCTGCGGCATTTTCTTGAGCAGATAGAGCTTCATCTGCTTTTTGAAATCGAAGGGGCTTTCGATGCAGGCTGCGCGGGCGTCCTCGGCGCCGACGCGGTTGCGGAAGTAGTTCAACTCCGAGTCGTCGCCGATTCCGAGGGTGGCGCTGGTGAAGACGCAGGCCTTGTGGCTGCTGAAGAAAATCTGCTTCAGGCGGGGTGCCACATCCACAGGGGCGGTGTGGAAGGAGACGATGCGGTTTTCATGGCTGGTGCGCTCGACCCAATGGACATGGTCTTCGTTTTCCTGATCGAGGAAGGCCTTGATGCCGACGCGGATGCTGGTGAGACGTTTGGAGAGGTCCAGGAGTTCGAGCTTGGTGCCTTCGCGGTCCACGGCATCGCCGGCTTTTTGAGCGCGCAGGGAAAGGCGCTGGAGCGGCAGGCTTAGGGTGTCTTCGATGAGGCCGGCTTCGCGGACGCGGAACTCGCGACCGAGGGCGTTGAATTTGCAGGCGGCTTCAGCTTCGCGGAAAAAGGTGTCCACGTTGTCGAGGGTCTGCAAAACTTCGCGAATGCCGTCTTTGTCGCCGAGCAGCTGGAAGAAGCCCTTGCGGGTTTTGGGGTTGTGAAGGCGGCCGAGCTCGAACTTGATGTTGGACTCGCTGATGTGGAGGCCGAAGGCGCGCGCGGCGACGTTCTCAATAGTGTGGGCCTCGTCGAGGATGACGAAGTCGCGCGGGAAGAGGAAGTTGCAGTCCTCGGCGGTGGTTTCGTCTGCGGAGGCCAGCAGTGTGAAGAAGAGCGTGTGATTGAGCACGACGACATCTGCCTGCTCCATGCGGCGTCGGACGTCCTGATACCAGCAGCGGCTGCCGGGCGGGCAGCGGCGGGGAGTGCAGGCGTGGGGCTCGCTGCAGACGAGGGACCAGACGCGGGCGCTGGGGGTAAAGTCGAGATCGCTGAGGGTGCCGTCCTCGGTCTCCGCCACCCAGTCGAGAAGCATCTTCAATTCGCCGGCTTCGGAGGTGGAGAAGAGGTCGGCGGATTCATTGAGGGCGCGCTTGAGGCGGGTGGGGCAGATGTAGTTGCCGCGGCCTTTGAGGATCTCGGCGTGGAAATTGCCCACCAGTTGCCGGACGATGGGGATGTCCTTGGAAATGAGCTGCTCCTGCAGATTGATGGTGTGGGTGCAGATGATGGCCTTGCGCTTTTGCTCCAGGGCAAAGGTGACGGCTGGAACGAGGTAGGCGAGGGATTTGCCGACGCCGGTGGCGGCTTCGCAAACGAGGGCGTGGTTGCCATCCAGCGCGGCACCGACGAGTTCGGCCATGCGCTGCTGCTGCGGGCGGTACTCAAACTGCGGGGAGGCGGCCATCCTGCCCTCGGTGGAGAAAGCATGGTGCATGCGCGGCGCGAGAGGGGGCCGCGAGATGCGGCCTGTCATTCCTTCTTCGTGATCTTCGGCGACGTGAAACATGCAGGGGGAGTGTGATAGCAGAGAGCGCCGGGCTCAGGGCAACGGGCTTTTTAGGACAAGGCTCATTTTTTACGCTCGAACCAGATGACCTGGAGGCCCAGCTTTTCGGCGAACGCACGACCTTCTAGGGGGCCTAGAACAAGAAGCGCAGTAGCGTAGCCGTCTGCCAGGGCAGCGCTGGCGTGAATGACACTGACGGAGGCGAGGGAGTGGGCAATGGGGCTGCCGGTGCGTGGATCGAGGATGTGGGCGTATTCCTGGCCGCCGACCATGAAGTGCTGGCGGTACACGCCGCTGGTGGCGATGGACTGGTCTTTGAGCAGCAGTGTTTGAGCGGTCTCTCCGGGCGGTGCGGCCGGTGTTTGAACGCCGACGCGCCACTCGCCCCGGGCGAGGACTTCGCCGCCGATTTCGAGGAGGAAGTCATGCATGCCTAAGGACCCCAGGTGCTGTGCCAGGTGGTCCAGCGCCCAGCCTTCAGCCACGGCGCTGACATTGATGCGCATTGCCTGGATGTCTTTGCGGAGTGCCGGGGGATCGTGGCGGGTGTGGAGGTGCTGCCAACCAGAGACGGCCTTGGCAGCGGCGATTTCTTCTGATGACGGATACGTGGTGCGCCTGCTCTTGGAGCCGAAGCCCCAGAGGTCAATAAGTGGGGCGAGGGTGATGTCGAGAGCGTGGCCGGTGTTGGCGCTGATGCGTTGTGCGAGTTCCACGACTTCGACGAGCTCGGAGGGGACGGGCAACCAGTCGGTGCTGACGGAGGCATTGAAGCGGGAGACGGCGGAGTCAGGCTGCCAGTGGCTGAGAATGGACTCCCAGCGGTCGAGAGTCTGCTGGAGATCCTGTACAGCGGGCAGGTGCGAACCGGGATGCACGCGCAGGCTCCAGGTGGTGCCCATGGTGTGCCCCCCCACTGTGGAGGGGCTTTCACGTGAGCAGCCGCAGAGAAGCAGGAGCAGAAAAGCGAAACGCATGAGTGAGAGAAAGTGAAGAGGAGTATCGTTTGAGCCAGCACGATGAATTTGACCTCCGTTTCCCGCCGCCGCGCCATTCAGACACTGTTTTGTTCCTCTGCCGCGATGGCTCTGAACCTGCGTCCTGACTCTGCTGCCGCAGAAGTGGGCAAAGAGGGATTGCACATGCTCATGATTGGCGATTTTGGCACGGGCGGTGTGGATCAGGTCAAGGTGGCGGGAGCGATGCAGAAGTTCGTGACTGCCAACGGCATCAAGCCTGAGGGACTGCTGCTGCTGGGGGATAATTTTTATGGCCCTGTCAAAGATGGATTTGCGGTGAACTCCCCTCGCTGGCAGAACGACATCGAGAACATGTACCCCCGGAGTGTTTTCCCGGGGCCCATGTGGAGCGTGCTGGGAAATCACGACTACCATGACAATCCAGGCGGAGAGAAGGTGCAGCTGGCCTATGCGGCGCAGCAGGGGGTGCGCTGGAAGATGCCGGGCAAGTGGTACCGCTTTGACCTGGGGCCTGCGGCCAGTCCGCTGGTGACGTTCATCTGCCTTGATACCAATTTCAGCTCCATCGCAGGTGGTGTGGACAAAAAAACAAAAAAGCCGCGAGGCTCTCTCTCGGTAGCTGAGGAGAGGGAGCAACTGGCCTGGCTCCAGTCAGAAGTGGCCAAGCCACGCGCTCCGTTTACCATCGTGGTGGGGCATCACCCGCTTTATTCCAATGGTGATCATGGCGATACCAAAGCTCTGATTGCCCAATGGGAGCCGCTTTTCCAAAAGCACCGGGTGCATGCGTATCTCTGCGGGCACGACCATGACCTGCAGCATCTCGAGCTTGCTGGGCGCTTTACGACCCACCTGCTTTCAGGCGGCGGCGGGGCGAGGACGCGCAAGCTGGATGGCAAACACCAGGTGCCCTTTGGCCAGGATGTCCATGGGTTTACTCACCTGCACATCGCGGCACAGGCTCTCACTTTCACCCATTACTCTGCGGATGGGGGTGCTCTCCACACGGTGACAAAGCTGCTTGATGGCAGCTTCAGGCTGGCATGATCACTTGTAGCCGGTGACCATTGCGCAGGGGACGGTCTTCCGCTTGCCCTGCTCTGTCTGGTGAATTGCGATCATATACATGCCGGTTTTCTTGGGCTTGTAGAAAAGCACAAAGCCCCAGCCGTCGAGCACGGGTAAAATGTCACCAGAGGGCTTGCCTTCCAGGTCCAGAACTGCGCCAGTGATGTACACGCCGGATTTTTTGGGTGTCGCTATGCAAAAGCAATACTCATTGCCCTTGAACAGCTGCATGCGGGTGGCTTTGCCGAGCTTGGGCTCGAGGAGGTAGGTTTTGACCTCGGCGCGGATGTTGTAGCCTTCGGCTTCCTGGTCATAAGCCAGGGCGCTGGCGGCTTTTTCGGCGTCTTCATTGTCGTCCGCCCGCAGAAAGGTCGCAGGCGCCAGCAGCATCAAAATGCTGAGGGCAAGGAAGACAAAGGGGGATGGGGCAGCTGGAGTGCGCATGACACAGGGGGCGGAGAAATTTCATTCTCACACGCGAACATAGCCGTTGCATCAGGAAAATCCCAAGATTCTGTGCTGTTGTTCGTGCCCCTCTTGGTTTTACGAATATTTACTCCCCTCAATCCCCCCTCTCTTATTCATGGCCTCAGTAGTTTTTTACATGGAGGACGGCACAACGCTCGTTCACAAGTTGGAAAGTGATGTTGCCACGACCATAGGCAGGCACCCTGACAACGATGTCGTGCTCACCTGCCCATCTTCTTCGGGGCGGCACGCGGTCATCAAGGTGTCAGAAAGCGGGGTTTATGTGCAGGATCTTGGCTCAAGCAATGGCACCCGTGTCAACGGTGCGGAGATCGAGGAGGCGCTGCTCAAAGATGGTGATCGCGTGGGTTTTGGGGATGTACAATCCGTTTTCTACGCAGGCGATGCACCTTCTGTGCTCGAAGAAAAGCCAGTCGCGGCCCCCCGGCTGTCCAGTTCCCTGCCGCCGCCAGCGCCCATCAATGCCGATCCCTCACGCCCTGCTGCTGCAGCGGCCAAGCCGTTGCCTGCCGGACGCCCCTTGAGCCCGGTGCGGCGCGCTTATGGCAAACCTGCCGCCGGCAGCTACCCGGACACCTCCGAAAGTGGCTGCATGACCGGCATCATCGTCACAGGCATGTTTGTCATCGCCTTTGTCGTTGGGCTGGCAATGCGTCACTCAAAAGAAATGAACGGCAACCTGTTTGAAGATTTGAAGGACAAGGCCTTCGGCTCCATGCCCAAAATTAAAATCGAACGCAAAGCAGAATAACGTTTTTTAAAGGGGGCGCCTGTAGCTGTCACACCGGTTGTGCCAGCCGGCGAGCCAGCGCTGTTCACGGCGGTCCGGGGGGGCGTTTTCAACCCGGCGGCTGAGCACACGCTTGGCGGCAGCAGCAAACTCCCCGGGTAGTTGCGACGTTGTTTTTGCTTGCGGCATGTCTTCCAGGACCTGCAACAGGCCCCATCCCTCATTATGGTAACGCTCTGTCGGGCTGGTGCCTTCGCCTTTGAAATTCACGTAGTCGATCAGACAGAACGTGCCTTCAGGGGTTTGTTTCAATCCCTCAAAGGCCTGTTGCACGCGCGCTGGTTTTTTTGACTGTGCCAGCATCTTGGGTAGCGCGGCCTCCATTCGGATGATGATAAATTCCGTCTGCTGCCTGACCGTGTTGCTGAGAATTTTGCGCAGTTCCTTCTGGCGTTCCCCATTCCTGTCAGCATCGAAGGCCGCCTTGGTTGGCCATGGGCAGGCACCTCGTGCCCATGCAGGTGTGGCTATGCCACGGGCTTCCAAAAAAGACATCAAAGGTGGAAAACTTTCGGAAAAACGATCATTGTATCCCTGTGGGTACCAAATGAAATGACCTATTCCTAATGAGGCAAAACCCTCGCCTCCATTCCAGCTAGTCAGTCCTGCCAGCGTGCCACCACACTCGTTTTGCCAGATTCTTTGCCCCACGCGGTCCATTTGACCTGGTGATAGACGCGTGCCCGGGCTCGTGCTGGTCGCCGGAACTTCAGCGCACCCTTCCAAACTGCTCAAAACCAGCACCAGAACGCTGAAATATTTGATGAAACGCGTGGCTTTCATATTTTAGAAATCTTAAATGATGCTGTGCAATCGGAGTGGTTTTTGTAACAATAGGTTCTCCGCGCATCTTCCCTATCGACTGATTTCATTAAGTTTGATTCACTTATTTTCCACCCTTATTCTTCAGACCCTTCAGTCCTTTCTGCGCGTCCGGCATGCCGTATCTGGCCTTCAATCTCAATGATGGAAATGAGTTCGTCTTCGACATCCTCGAGGAGCGGCTGTCCATCGGACGTGAAGCCAGCAACGACATTGTCATCGACAATACATTCATTTCCAGCTTTCATGCAGAGTTTATTCGGCAGCCTGACGGCGGCTATGAGATCGTCGATTTGAAGTCGTC
Organism: Prosthecobacter fluviatilis; assembly: GCF_042655725.1. Classification (GTDB taxonomy): domain Bacteria; phylum Verrucomicrobiota; class Verrucomicrobiia; order Verrucomicrobiales; family Verrucomicrobiaceae; genus Prosthecobacter; species Prosthecobacter fluviatilis. The sequence continues at coordinate 119,283 of NZ_JBHSMQ010000005.1, read as the reverse complement.
GAACGGAACATTTGTCAATGGCAGGCGTGTGGAGCGTTTCCGGGTCAAAGGAGGTGACCGGATCATGTTCGGCCAGCTGGAAAGCCGCTTTCGTGAGCGGGCTCCAAAAGGGCTTGCTTCCGATGGGGGGTCCAAGTCCGTGGCTGCCTCCAAAGGGCAGCCGAGCCGCACTGACGGCAAAAAGGGGGACACCGAAAGCATCCCAGCAAGAGACAAGGACGGGCTTCCAAATACCAGCGCGGAAACCGGCAAAATCGAGGTCACCAAGCCTGTGGTGCAGAGGATCTCCGCCGATGCCCTGCGTTCACCAGGCGGGAGTGCGCCTCCAGTTGCATTGATCCCAAAGCCAACCGCGATCGAGTCTCCGGCGAATGCGCCCACACCGGCGGTTTCCAAAGAGGGGGGCGAGATGAGCAGCGAGGTCCGCGCTCTGGAGGCCACGCTCGCAGCCCGACGCAAAGAACTCACCCAGACCCAGGCCGAGATTAACGGGTTCAAAAGCGAACTCGAAAAATTGAAGGGCCAGGTGCAGAGCGCACGGACGCAGGTGGAAAACGCGAAAGCAGACGCAGGCAAGCTCGACGCCAGACGCCGTGATCTGGGCAATCTGGAGAGCAAGCTGGAATCAACCCGCACGCTTGTCACCAAAGCTGAGGAGGATCTGGGCACCGCGCAGAAAAGCCTGCAAGCTCTGCACGCAGAAGCTGAAAAGCAGCGCAAAGACCGTGAAGCCGTGACTGCCAGGCTCCTGGCTGAGGAGTCGGCCGCGAAGGAGAAAGTGGCGTCCATCAACCAGCTCCTTGCTGCAGCGCAGAAATCAGAAGCTGATCTGGAAGTGCAGCGCAGCGCTCAGCTGCAGACGCTGGATGCCCAGCTCGCGGCCAAGACGACGGAACTGGCAAAAGTTCAGGCAGACCTTGCCCTGGCGCAGGGCAGCCTCACTTCACAGCAGGCTGCTTTGGACAAAACCGCCGAAGAAGCGAGGGCTCGTGAGAGTGCCACGGCTAAGCTTGCTGCGGAGAAACGCTCTGCCGAGCTTCAAGATCTTGAGGTTCAGCTCGAAAACCGGCGTGCCGAACTGCAGAAAGCTCAGCAGGAGCTGGAGAAGGTCCAGACGGATCTCGCAGACCATAAAGATCAGCTTCAAAAGACCGCCTTGGAGGCATCCACTCGTGAAGCCGCTGTCGCCAGGCTCATCTCTGATGAAGCGGCCACGGCAAAAAAACTCGGCGAGCTTCATGAACAGGTCAGCAGCGCGGAAACAGTAGTCCGGCGACTTGTTTCTTTGCAGGCCGATACGCACAAAAGCGAAGCAGAGAAGCATATCAAGCGCAGCGGCGAACTGCACAGACTGGATCAGCAGTTCGAGAAGCAGACAGCCGAGCTGAAAAAAACCCAGACAGATCTGGCGAAAGCTCAAGGCGATCTTACGGCACAGCAAAATGTGCTCAGGCTGGCTACGGAAGATGCAAAAGCTCGTGAAGCCACCGTGACAAAACTGGCTGAGGATGAGAGCGCCGCCTCGCAAAAGCTGGCCGGTTTGCAAAAGCAGATTGGTGAAGCGGATGCCGAGGTCAGAAGACTGGCGCTCTTGCAGGCCGATGCACAAAAATCCGAAGCCGAGCAGCACAGCAAACGTGGGGCCGAACTGCAGGATCTCGACAGGCAGCTGGACTCCAGGCGTGCTGATCTGGCAAACCTCAAGGCCCAGTGTGAAGCCAGGCAGAATGAAGCCGACGCCGTCAATGCGGCCCTGGCCAAGGCCGAGCAACAGCTTCAGCAGGCACAGACTCAGATCGCACAGCTGGGTGGCGAGGAGAAGGCCATCATCGCGAGAGTCAGCGGGCTGCGCGGCAATGAAGACCGCCTCAATGCACTGACACAGACCCTGGCGCAGATGGAAAGCCAGCGAGGCTTGCTGGACACCGCCATCAGCGCTCTGCTTGGCAGGCAGCAGTCCCATGAGGCTGATGCCAGCAGCGCCGAACAGCGCATGAAGGATGTTCGTGCCCGGTTGTCCGAGCTTGAGCAGCAGCATCTTGCCGCTGAGCAGCAGCTCACGATTCTGAATGCCAGGAAGTCGGAAGCGGAAGCCGGCTTTGCCAGCCAGGAGAAGGAGGCGCTGGCAAAACTAGCAGACATTGACCGGCAGGCCAGGGACACGCGAAAGCTGGATGAAGCACAGAGACTGGAGGCAGAGAAACGCAAGGGCGACCTTGATGCGCAGATCGCTGAACGCGGAACACGTCTTGGCGAGTTGCAGGCGCAGGTGAAGGGGCTTGAAGACAAGGCGGCGGATATCACCAACAAGCTCGACGATCTTGCCTCGACGGATTCGAAGCTCAAAGACACCACGGATGCACTGAAGGCGGTCGAATCGCACAAGGCCGAGGTTGTGGCAGCTGTCGCGGCTTTGGTAAAAGATCGCGATGAACGCACTCGTGAGCTGCTCGCCGCCACGGAGCACGGGCGTGCTCAGGCGCTGCTCACACAGACGCTCATCCAGCGTCGGGAGAATTTAGAAAAGGAGGTGCGCCTCATCGAGGAGCAGCAGGCCGAACTCTCCCAGTCCATGGGCCGGCTTCGCGAGCAGGTGCGGGCGGCCGAAGCCGAACTCAAGGAGCGCGAGTCCAGGCTGGCGGCGGCAGAGCAGCGCACCAAAAATCTCGAAGAAACCGCAGCCTCTGCCGAGCAGCAGTTTAAAACTCTGCAGGCAGAGCACAGCAAGGTCGCTGAGCAGCTGGCACTTGCCAATAAAGATCTCGAGCAATCGGCTGCCTCCGCCATCGAAAGGAAAAAAGAGGCTGCCTCTGCCGCAGCCGCCGCTGAGAAAAGCTCGCAGCAGCACCTCATGCTGGTGGAAAAAATCAGCGGGTTGGAGGCTGCCATCGCCACGCTCACGACGGCCCACGCCAGCACTCAGCAAAAGCTGTCCGCAGCGGAAACGGACCATCAAAATCTGCAAGACCGTCTGATCGGACGGCAGAAAGAAATTGCTGCTGCCGAAACCCGCGTGGCCGAGCTCACGCAGCAGACTGCGGGTCTCGAAGACCGCCTGAAAGAGCTGGCGACTGCGAACAGGCAGAACGCCGAGCTCAATGCTGCGATTGCTCTCGCCACGCAGGAAAGAGACAAGCTTCAATCTGAAACACAGCGCATCACCAAGGAAAGGGCCGAGCTCGAATCGGTGCTGCCAGATCTTCGAGGCCATGTGACGCAGACCCGTGCCGAGGCAGACAATTTGAAGGCAGAGCTTGCGGCCCTGATCAAGGAACGTGATGCAGCCGCAGCTACGCTGAAGGAATCAGTTGAACAGCGCAAGGCTGCCGATGCCTCCGTTGAGGCTCTGCGCGTTGAAATGGCCAATCTCGACAAGATACTGGGTGACAGACGCGCCAACCTTGAAGCCGAGACTAAGTCCAAGCTCGCGGAGGTGAACGCTGCTGAAACACGGCTCAAAGGCGTGCAGGAGCGGATCGCATCTGCTGAGAAGAGGCTGGCTGAGCTGGCCGGGGTGGATGAACGCATCATCACAGCCTCCAAGACTCTCAAAGACACCGAAGCGCAGCGGCAGGCGGAAGAAAGAACCTTGGCGGAACTGACCCGCAATCAGGACAGGCTGAAGAAGGAGTGCGCTGCTCTCGAGGCATCATTGAAGACGGAAAATGCGAGGCTCTTGGAGCTGACCAAGGCTGTCAAAACCAATGAAACCAGGGCTGCGGACGCTGAGAAACGTGTGGAAAAGGCCGCAGCCGCTCAGCAGGCGGCCGAACAAAAACGCGCAGAGGCAGATGCCGCTGCAGAGAAGGCACGTGCGGAAGAAAAGAACCTGAGAAAACAAATTCCAGCGCTGACCACCGAACTCGCTGGCATCCAGGCGCAGTTGGTAAGTGTCACCAAGGAGCGAGAGGAGGCTTCTCAGTTCGTTACGCGCCTGAACGTCACCACTGACGGCCAGAACAAAAAGCTGTCCGAGTTGCAGCAGCAGATTACCCAGCTGGAAGAGGCCCATAAAGTCAGGGAAGAACGGGTGATGAAGGCACAGGCGGAAGTGGACAGGGAATCCGCACGCCTGAAGTCAGCGCAGGAGCAGTCTCGTGCTGCGGAGTTGCAGCTCGGTGAACTGGAAAAAGAGGTCAAGGACGCAAGGCTGAGATCCGACGCCGCAAAGAAAGATGCAGCTGCGATCGAGGGAGAGCTGCGACAGCGTCTCGACCGGGTGCAGAACCTCAAGGCAGATGAGGAACGGCTGCTCAAGGTCATGGAGACCCAAAAACTTGAGCTGGCAGAGGCTGACCAGTCTCACAAGGAGCTGCAAACCAAGATCGATGCGCGGAAGACCGAGCTGAGTGAGTATCTTAACGTCGGTGGCAGGGTTCTGGGGCTGGGCCAGGCACTTGCGGGGCTGGAATCCCGCCAGACGGAGATCAACAAGTCCTTGCGCAGTGCTTCGGAGGAAGATTTGGCGATTCAGATCAAGCTCAACGCCGCCCAGGAGGCGCTAAACCGCGAAGCTTCGCGCGCTGAGCAGGCGCGCAAGGATCGTGAGGCTGCCGAGTCCGAATTCAAGAGATTCAGTGCCGATATCCAGAAGCAGGCTGCAGTTTTGCAGAACTATGAACTGGAGCAGAAGAAGCGTATTGCCGAACTGGAAAAGCGCATCACCGACCTCGGTGCCACACACCAGCGTGCTGCGGGCCAGATTGACGAAACAAAGGCTGAACTGGTCCGGCTGGAAGGCAAAAAACAAGAATTTGCCCAGGCGGAGGCCCAGCTGAAGCACTGGCAGGAGATCGAAAAACGTCTGCGAGGCCAGCTCGTCGAGCTGGAGGAAAAACATGAAATCATGCGCCGGGGGCTGCCGACGGAGGAGAGCACGGTGGTCATGTTTGCCAACGACATCATCAAGCGCATCGATCTGATCGACGCACTGGTGGCCCGCTATGTCGCGTCAAACGGCAGCGATGTGCCGCAGCAGCTTTTGACTCTGCGTGCCTCATTTGAGGACATTTTGCACCAGCATGGTGTGACCGAATTTGATGTGTCCCCCGGCACCGAAGTGGACATTGAACTGCGCAAACGAATCGCCGTGGTAGATTCACTGCCGGGCAAATCCAAGCCGCGCGTCACCGAAAGCTGCCGCTCTGGTTTTATCTTCTCGCGTGGCGAAGGACACGAGATTATCCTGCGGAAAGTGGAGGTCCGAACCTCCAGCCAGTAGCCCGCCTTCTGGAACCCTTTTACACTCATTGTTATGGCTCAATACGTTGGAATCGACCTTGGCACCACCCTTTCGGGGCTGGCCTACCTCAAACCTGATGGCAATCCTGAAATCGTGCCAAATGCGGATGGCGAGCGCCTGACCCATTCCGTGGTGTTCTTTGATTCGCATGAGGATGTGAAGCTCGTCGGCAGCGCGGCCCGCGACGGTGGTGAGCCTGACCGCACCATTTTCCAGATCAAACGCCACATGGACGACCCCGAGCATCTGGTGGAAATCGACGGCAAGAAGTGGACGCCTGCAGAGATATCGGCGTTGATTCTTTCCAAGCTGAAGCGCGACTGCTCCAAGATCTGCGGAGATATCAATGAGGTGGTGATCACCGTGCCGGCGAACTTCAACGAGCTGGCGCGCAAGAGCACCATTGCAGCTGCTGAGATGGCCGGCATGAAGGTGAAGCGCCTGGTGAACGAGCCGACGGCGGCGGCGGTCTATTACGCGCACTCCCAGGGGGTGAAAGGCCGCATTCTGGTGTTTGACCTGGGCGGCGGCACGCTGGACACAACCATTCTGGAGGTTGAGGGGGACAACATCAAGATCCTGACCTCCGAGGGGGCAAGACATCTCGGTGGAAGCAACTTTGACGACATCCTGCTGGCGGCCTATGAGGAGCAGTACAAGAAGCAGACAGGTGCTGCGCTCTACAGTGACGAGCGGCACCGCCGCCGCGTCCTGCAGGCCACGGAGGACGCGAAAAAAATGCTCTCCAAGCTCCAGCGTGTGAACGACACCGTGGCCAACGACCAGAACAGCGGCATTGCCCGCATCGACCTGAGCCGTGACCATTTCGAGAAGATGATCCGCCACATGCTTACCCGCTCCATCTTCCTGGTGGAGCAGGCGCTGGACTCCGCGAAGCTGAAGACCTCCGACATTGACCACGTCGTGCTGGTGGGCGGTTCGACGCGCATTCCCAAGGTGAAATCCATGCTCGAGAAGATGTTTGGCAAGACCCCCAAATCATGCGGCAACGTTGATGAGTGTGTTGCCTTGGGGGCTGCGCTTTTTGCCAAAAAATCGGCACGCATTCAGGAGGTGTGCAATGCGAGCTATGGCACCCTGGCGATGGTTTACAATGCGAAGACAAAAGAGGAGAAGCTCATGAACTCCATTGTCATCCCCAAGAACACTCCCATTCCCTGCTCGCGCACCCAGGTTTATCAGACCTCGGAGGACAACGAGCGGGTGATCGAGGTGGACATCACGCAGGGAGAGGATGAAGACGCGAAGTTTGTCGATGTCATCGGCCGTCTGACACTGGAAGTGCCGCCGAACCGCCCGAAGGGCTGCGAAGTGGCCGTGACCTTCAGCTACGATGAGAACCAGCGCGTGCGCGCCCTGGTGGTGGACAAGCAGTCCGGCCGCAGCAAGGAAGTCGCCGTGACCTACAGAGGCGCGGGTGTTCTCTCTGAGGAAGAGCTGAAACGCCGCAGTCATCATCTTCGCAGTATGCGCATCGAGTAACCACCAGCACTGAAGGAACCCAACGCCATGTTCAAGATCCTTAAATCTCTCTCCAAATCCCTGGGGGGCAGCAAGTCTGTTGAAGCCAAGCCTGTGGCCAAAGAGGCCAGCCTGCTTGACAAGGTCAACAAGGGGGCTCCCGTGACCGGCAAAGCTCTGCCACCCAAAAGCCCGGAAGAGCTCTGCGGCATCACGCCCAAGATGCCCAAAGAGGAAATCAAGGCCCGGCTGAAGATGCTCTTCCGTCGTTACAACCGCAGCGCCTCCAGCCTTGATGCCAAACTGCGTGGCGAGGCAGATCAGATGCTTGATGCCATTGTGCAGATGCGTGAGAAGCACTTCGGCGAGATTTGAGCCTTTCGTTCACCTCCTGGATGGATTGAGGGCATGAAGCTGGATCGCCGCATCGCAAGCCATCTGTCCATGGGGCGCCAGGCGGCGCATCGTGCCATCGCCGCCGGACGGGTAAGGGTTAACGGAGTCCGTGTGACAGATGGGCATTGCCCGGTGGACCGCTTCACCCGGGTCGAACTGGACGATGCTGTCATCCAGGCCCCCGAGCGTGTGCTCCATCTCATGATGCACAAGCCCGTGGGCATTCTCAGCGCCACGAAGGATGACGAGCATCGCACCGTGTTGGATTTGATAGATGATCCCGACAAACACACGCTGCACATTGCCGGGCGGCTGGACCGCAGCACCTCGGGTTTGGTTCTGCTGACAAACGACGGTCGCTGGTCAAAACGGCTGATGACTGCAGAGGAGAAAGTGCCCAAGGTCTATCTGGTGGAAACCCTTGATCCGATATCCCCGGCTGCGGTGGCGGCTTTTGCACACGGTTTTTATTTCCATACCGAGGACATCACCACGCTGCCTGCGGAACTCGTCATTTTAGACGAGCGACAGGCGCGTCTCACACTGCATGAAGGGCGCTACCATCAGGTGAAGCGCATGTTTCACAGAGTTGGCAATCGTGTCGTACGGCTGCATCGGGAGCGCATAGGCACGCTGGTTTTGCCCCCCGATCTGCCACCGGGGGCATGGCGGGAGTTGACGCATGATGAGGTGGATGCCGCAGCAGATGCCGGTTGAGTGCTAAGCCAGAACGGGATTCTGGCAGTTGTTTTGTTTTTCAAAAAATCCAGCTTTCGCAGATGAATTTCACCCCTTAATCTCTTCTCCTTGTGATCCCCCCACGCATGTACCTTAGCATTTGGTTTGGCATCATGTTGGCAGCCCAGTCGGGCTGTACAACCCAAAAGGCTGCAAAGCCGGAAAAGCTCGCCTTGGAAGAGGCGCGTAAAGCGCTGCCACTCGAAGAGAAGGAAAATCCGCTTGTGAAGAGGCTGAACAATCCCTCATCCATGCCTGTGGTGCCGCCTGCGGGCGCCCGTCTGTCTTATTCCTCCGTCAAAATAGAGCAAAAGACCCTTGCGATGACTTTTGATGACGGCCCGCATCCTAGCCTGACTCCCAAACTTCTCGACTTGCTCAAGGAGAGGAACATCAAATGCACCTTTTTCCTCATTGGTCAGCAGGTGAAGATGTATCCTGATATCGTGCGCCGTATCATAGCGGAGGGGCATGAGATTGGTAATCACACCTGGACTCACTGCAGCCTGACCAGCCGCTCAGACGATCAGATCCGCACTGAGCTGAAAAAATCCGAGGACGCTGTTTTCGAGGTGGCCGGAGTGCGCCCGCATCTGGTGCGCCCTCCTTACGGAGCCATCAATACACGCATCAAAAATCTGATGTTTACCGAGTTTGGCTACTCCACCATCATGTGGTCCGTTGATCCTCAGGACTGGCGCCGTCCGGGTGTGGCTGCAGTGACCAGCCGTCTGGTTAATGGGGCGCATCCGGGAGCCATCATGCTCTCTCATGACATTCATCCGCCCACCATCACGGCCATGCCTGCAATGTTCGACCAGCTGCTGGCCAAAGGATATCAATTCGTCACGGTAAGCCAGCTTCTGAACATGGAGAAAGCTTCGATGCCCGTGGGGGTGATTGTACGCCCTGCGGAGCCTGTGGGTGACAAAGACCCGAAGCCCCTGCCGGAGAAAAAGCCTAGCGCGTGATGTGGGCGCAGGCTTGTGCCTAAAAAAGGAAAGCGCCCCGGGCGGAGCCGGGACGCTTTCAGACCCACCTGTGCCGTCCGGTGCAAAGGGCTCACGTATCCCATGAGTCCAGGTGGGGACCCGCGTTATGAGGCTCTGTCTTCCAGTAAAGGCATGACATGTCACCTCAGCGCGTAGCCCCCGGGTTAGATTAATCGGGCCGGGCCGCAAAGCTCGAAAACGAACACTGCAGGAAATTCAAATGCCACCAAGGCGGCAAATTTCAAAGAGCAGGACACGGCTGCATGAACCGTAACCTAGATGCTTGAGATTACTCCCGGACATGGTCTGGATCAAGGCCGGTGTCATAGAGCCTTTGTGGGAGAAATTTGCCTGCGGAGGGCGTTTGTTCATCCCCACCATCATGACCCGGTTTCTTTGTCTTTTTCTTCTCGTGTGCACGGCGGATGCCGTTGCTGCTTCCAACATTCAGCGCCTGTGGCTGAGCTTTCAGCGTGCTGAGCCGAGCCATGTGACGGTGAACTGGGAAACCGCACAGCCGGGTGATTCCGTGGTGCTTTTTGGTGTCAGCGCGGCGCTGGGCGGCAGGATTTCAAAAGAGGAAAAAGTCACACTGCATCATGTGGAGATCCCGATTCCGCAGAAGGATGCAGTGTATCACTACCAGGTGCGCTCGGGAGGGGAGGCGTCTGCGGTCTGCACGTTCAAAAGCATGCCATCGAAAGAGCTCCGCATCGCCGTGCTGGGAGACTGGGGTTTTGCTCAGCCGGATCTGGCTGCCCTGATCAAGGATGACGTGCATGTGCTGATGACTGCGGGGGACAATGTCAGCAGCCTGCATCAGCAGGGGAAAGAGGGGGCGAAGGCGTTCAGTGCTTTGATCGACTCGCAGCCGGAGCTTTTCCGCAGCGTGCCTTTCATGCCGATCCTGGGGAACCATGACCGCGAGATCCGTTCGCGGGGGCCAAAACCGCCGTCCGAGGCGGTGTATGATGTGGAGGCGGCTGCGTATCGTGAGTTTTTTGCGCTGCCAGGAAATGAGTGGAACTGGGTGCTCAGCTTTCCAGATTTTGCCGCACGGTTTGTCGCGCTGGACCTCGAGCATATCCAGGACATGGGAACGACCTGGCAGACGGGGCATCCGTTTGACGAGGGCTCAGAGCAGCTGGCGTGGTATCGGAAGCAGATGGAGCCTGCGCACGCGGGGCATACGGTCACACTGCAGAATGAGCGCAACGCGACCATGAGAGGCCAGCTCCAGGGGGAATGGGGACGCTTGTTTCAGCAGGGCTCTGCTGTCATCACCGGATTTGGCTATTTTGCAGAGCGGGCGGTGGTGGACGGTTTTCCGTATTACAATACGGCGCTGAAAGGAAACGGGGATCGTTATCCTGATCCGAAGTCGGCCTTCTTTGCCAGTGAGCACAGCTATGTGTTGCTGAGTTTCAAACCAAACGCGGCGATGAAGATCCAGATCAAGAGCCTGGCTGGCAAGATGCTGGATGAGCAGAGCTATCCTGCAAAGTAATGGGTGTTAACATAACACCGTGATTTGCAAGCCTGGAGCTGTGAAGAGGGGGCTAGCAGGCGTTTTGGTAAGCACATCCAACCATGAAACTCACGCTCCTGCTTCTCTCACTGCTCGTTGCGACTGCCGTCGCTCAGGACAACAAAGCCCTGCTGGACCTTGCGCTTGAGGCGCCGGTCATCAACATGCAGCCGGGGCCGGAGTATGATGCGGAGAAGCGCCCGGGGAACATGATCATTGGCCTGGACCGCACGCCCAAAGGGCGGCTGTGGGCGGCGTGGGTGGGAAACGGGGATTCGCCGAACGGGTTCTTCATGCTGGCGACGAGTGATGACGACGGCAAAACATGGAGCAAACCGCGGGTGGTGATCGATCCACAGGATGGTGAGCTGAACGGGGTGAAGTATGAGCGCCGTGCGTTGGTGGGCAATCTGTGGACCGATCCGCTGGGCCGCCTGTGGTGCTTCTTTGACCAGAGCCTCGGCTACTTTGACGGACGTGGCGGCGACTGGTACATCCGCTGCGACGATCCTGATGCTGCGGAGCCGAAATGGACTGCGCCGGTGCGCTTTGCGGACGGCTGCACGCTGAACAAGCCCACGGTGCTGAGCAATGGCGACTGGCTGCTGCCCGTTTCTCTTTGGACACGCGACCGCATGCACGGCCCCGGCGTGGACAAAGAAGCGCACAAAGACCTGGATGTGATCCGCATGGCGAATGTGTTTGCCAGCACGGACCAGGGGAAGACTTGGACACGGCGCGGTGGGGTGGCGTTTCCAGGCACGGACTTCGACGAGCACATGATCGTGGAGCGCAAGGACGGCAGCCTGTGGATGCTGGCGCGGACGAAAGACGGGATCAGCGAGAGTGTCTCTGGTGACAAAGGTGCGACATGGAGCGAGCCACAGCCGTCTGCGATCCAGAACTGCAGCGCGCGGTTTTTCATCCGCCGTCTGGCATCGGGGAAACTAATCCTCGTGAAGAACGGACCCATCAATGTGAGGCTGCCGCGCCGCTCGAACTTGAAGGCTTTTCTTTCCGACGATGATGGGAAGACCTGGGGAAAGGGTTACCTGATCGATGACCGCAGCGAGGTGTCCTATCCAGATGGCTTTCAGGCACCGAATGGGGACATCCACATTCTCTATGATTGGAACCGGCACAGCGATGCGGAGATCCTGCACGTTAAATTCACCGAGGAGGACATGCAGAAGCAGGCGGAGATTGGCAAGCTGACGATGGACCCGGAGGAGATCAAACGCCGGTCCAAGGTGGGCAAGGATCTGGTGAACAAGGCGCTGGCACCGAAGCTGCCGAAGGCTATCACGCCGGATCCGAAGTGGGCCGTGCAGGCGCTTGAGGATGCGAAGCAGGACTTCAAGAGCATTCCATACGATGGGGTGACTCCAAACAAGATGGTTTGCGACACCACACTGCGCGAGCTGCCGGACGGCTCCTGGATTCTCTTCATACTGGCCGGTGGCGATACAGAGCCGAGTCCGCTGAACTACACCGGCGTGACCCGCAGCCATGACATGGGCAAGACTTGGACGCCGCTGGAGCGTTTTGACGTGGGCTTCCCCCGTGAAGGCAAGACCATCGGTCAGGGCCCGACAGAGCTCATGATTTTGGGACAGCGCAGCACGCTGTTTTTCTCCACGCATTCCAAGCACTGGGCCAACGACTGGCGCTCGTGGTTTCTCACCAGCGATGATTCGTTCAAGACCTGGAGCAAGCCGTATGAAGTGCCAGGGCGTCTGAAAGAGCGCACGTTCATCCGCAAGCACATCGTCTGCAAAGACGGCCGCATCATGATTCCCTTCCAGCACTACATCGGCCCGGATGACCAGCAGGACCGCCCGCCGCTGGAGCGCGACTTCACCAATCCGCGCAACGGGGTGCTGATCAGCAAGGATGGCGGCAAGACCTGGAGCGAGCATGGCAACATCCGCCTGACGCCCAACAGCCGCTACTTTGGCTGGGCGGAGAATGACCTCTTTGAGCATCCGGATGGGCGTATCACGATGGTGATCCGCGGGGATGGGCTGGGTGGCATGCTCTACAAGGCGGAGAGCAAGGATGGCGGCCTGACGTGGCCGGAATTTGCGAGCATCACGCCGATCCCGAATCCGGGCAGCAAGACCACGCTCTACAATCTGGGCGGAGATACCGTGGCGATCCTGCACAATCCCAACAGCAAGCACCGCAGCCCGATGGCGCTTTGGATCAGCTTTGACGGGATGAAGACCTGGCCCTACCAGCGAGTGCTGCAGCAGGAGTCCGTGGACGGGCCAAAGGGGCGCATGAACTACCCGGACGGCTTTGTGAGCCAGGACAAGCAGTGGCTGCACTTTGCCTTTGATGATAACCGCCACCGTGCGGTGCATTACAGTGCCAAGCTGCCGCCGCTGAAGTAGCGGCGGTAGGCAGGATGCAGAGCGTTTTATTTCATGACGGCTGGCTGGCCGGTGCATTCGAGAACGCTGTGCCAAAGCTCCTGGGTGGGGTCCACCTTGCGGCGGCCATTGATGACGAGATCCAGGGGCAGGTGAACGAATGAGCCGTGCCAGCGGCCGACAAGCATGTTGGTCTTGCCGGCCATGGCGGCGTGCACGGCGTTCTGAGCGAGGCGTGAGCAGTAAACGTTGTCCTGGGCATTGGCGGGGACGCTGCGGACGATGTAGCTGGGGTCGATGTATTTGAGGTTCACCTCGGTTTTGCGCGTCTTGAAGAAGGCATTGATGCGGTCTTTCAAGAAGGGGCCGATGTCGCCGTAGCGCTTGTTGCCACTGGCGTCGGTCTCGTCGCTGGTCTGCATGAGATGCTGGCCGGCGCCCTCCGCCACGACGATGACGGCGCTGCCGCGCTTCATGAGGCGCTGGCGCAGGAACTCGAGGAGGCCGCCTTCGCCATCGAGCTCGAAATGCACCTCGGGAATGAGGACGAAATCCACATTGCTGCCGGCGAGTGCGGCGTAGCAGGCGATGAAGCCGGAATCACGGCCCATGAGCTTGACGAGGCCGACGCCATTGACGGCACCGGTGGCCTCCACATAGGCGCATTTCACTGCCTGCACAGCGGCATCGAAAGCGGTTTCGAAACCGAAGCTTTTATCGAGATAGCGGATGTCGTTGTCGATGGTTTTGGGAATGCCGACGATGGCTTTCTTCAGGCCGCGCCGCTCGATTTCCTTGGCGATCTCCGCCGCACCCCGCAGGGTGCCGTCTCCACCGATGACAAAGAGAATGTCCACCTTCATGTCCTCCAGGGTGTCCACCATTTCGCCGATGTCCTGCTTGCCACGGGAGCTTCCGAGCATGGTGCCGCCGAAGTGGTGGCCCTGGTCCACGGAAGAGGGCTTTAACAGGAGGGGTGTGTGGCCGAAGCGCTGGACGAGCCCTTCATACCCATAGCGGAAGCCATAGACACGAGCCACGCCGTACTGGTGGTGGCAGCGGTGGACGATGCCACGAATGATGTCGTTCAGGCCGGGGCAGAGCCCGCCGCAGGTGACGATGCCAACGGTAGTTTTGGGGGGATCGAAATATACCATCTCACGCGGTCCTGCTTCTTCGTAGCTGGGGCTGGAGACATCACGTCCTTCCTCGAGTAGATGGCTGTGGTACAGGATGCGGTCCACAGCATCCACTTTGAAGGGGGCATCGACGCCGCCGATGCGGTGGAGGGGCGAATGGATCAAGCAAGGACCAAGCGTGGGGATGGTCGTGTCTGAAGGAGCTGGTGTCATGGCTGGGAGAAGGTTCATAGAGCAGGAGAAGTGCCATTCTGCGTGCCGAGAGGTGTACAAGGGGGTTGCAAAAAGTCGATCCCCCGCCTGCTTCCACGAATGAATCCCGCCTTTCCTGACAACCTCCGCCTCCAGCTCCGCCAGACCGGCGTGATCGCCGTCCTGATGATCGACCGAGCCGAGGATGCGGTCCCGCTGGCGCGGGCTCTGCTCGCGGGCGGGGTCAATGGAATCGAGCTAACATTGCGCACAGATGCGGCGCTGGAATCACTGCGGCGCATTCGGGCAGAAGTGCCTGAGATGACCGTGGGAGTGGGGACGATTCTGACACCGAAGCAAGCCAATGAAGCCAAGGAGGCCGGAGCGAGCTTTGGCGTGGCTCCGGGTATGAACCCACGCGTGGTGGCCGAGGCGATCCGCATTGGGCTGCCCTTCGCCCCTGGTGTGTGCACGCCGACGGATATCGAGATCGCCATCGAGGCAGGCTGCCGGGTGCTGAAATTTTTCCCCTCGGAGCCGTGCGGTGGGCTGGGCTATCTGCGCAGCATCATGGCTCCGTTTATGCATCTCGGCGTGCAGTTCATTCCGCTGGGCGGTGTGGGTGCTGGAAATGCAGCGCATTACCTGAGCGAGCCGGCGGTGCTGGCCCTGGGGGGCTCATGGCTGGCACCCAAGGACATCGTGGCCAAGGGCGGCTGGGATGTGATCACCGCGCTGGCACGTGAGGCCACGGACATCGTCAAGCAGGTCCGCTCATGAGCCGCGTCGTCACCTTTGGGGAAATCATGCTGCGCCTGGCCACGCCGGGCTTTGCGCGTTTTCAGCAGGCCATGCCGGGCGGCATGCAGGCGAGTTTTGCGGGTGCGGAGGCCAGCATCGCCGCGGCGCTGGCGTATCTCGGTGCAGATGCGGCATTTGTCACCGCGCTGCCTGCCAATGCGATTGCGGACGCGTGCGTGGCGGATCTTCGCAGCCTTGGCGTGGAGACAAAGCATGTGCTGCGCACGGCGGCCGGACGCCTCGGAGTCTACTTTCTGGAGCATGGAGCCAATCAACGCGGGGGAAATGTGATCTATGACCGCGAGGGCTCTTCGGTGGCCATCACCCCGGCCAATGAGTATGACTGGGCGGCGATCTTTGCCGGGTGCGAGTGGTTTGTGATCTCCGGGATCACGCCGGCGATTTCGCGCAACGCGGCCGAGGTGGCACGCGTGGCCATGCGGGAAGCGCAGGGGCGCGGGATCAAGATCGTGTGCGACATGAACTACCGCACCAAGCTCTGGAACTGGGAGCCGCCGCTCTCTGCACGCGAGCTCGCCACACGCACCATGCGGGAGCTGCTGCCGATGGTGAGCGTGTTTGTGGGCGGGGTGAGCGATGCGACTGCGATGCTGGGCATCGAATCCAGCGGAGATTTGCAGGCGCTGGCCAGGCAGATTGCCAAAGAGTTTCCCAATCTCAGCCATGCGGCCTTCACCCTGCGCGATGGCAGCACTTCGGCGGCGCAATGCTTTGGCGGCGCGCTCTACGAAGCGGCAACTGACGCACTGCATACCGCACCACGCCACACCATCACCCAGGTGATCGACCGCCTCGGCGCCGGGGATGCCTTCACCGCAGGGCTGGTGTTTTCGTTTCTGCAAAACTCCGACCCGCAGACCACCGTCGCCTTTGCCACCGCAGCCGGCTGCCTGGCGCATTCCATCGAAGGCGACTACAACTACAGCACGCGTAGCGAAATCGAAGCCCTCATGCAGGGCGATGGTGGAGGCCGTGTGAGCCGCTGATTCATCCCTATTTCCACTCATGTCCCATCCTGCACCCACCACACCTGATCGCTGGTCCCTTGAATCCTGGTTCTCCGGATTCGGCCAAGCCGACTACACTGAATTTAAAGCCACGCTCGTGCGTGATGTGGAGGCGCTCAAAAAGCAGGCGGCGGCGTTGAGCATCGACACCGTCGAGATGGCGCAGGTCATCAATGCGCTTGAGGCTCTGAGCGACCGCCTCGGCCATCTCTCGGCCTATCTCGGCTGCTTGTCCGCCGACGATGCTAACAATGAAGCGGTGAAGGCCGACGAGGCCTGGATCTCTACGCTCGAAGCAGAAAGCACCAAGCTCATGGCATCGCTGCGCTCGGCGCTGGCTGCGCTGAGTGATGATGCGTTTGAATCGCTGCTGGCAGATCCCTCTTTGAAAAATGCAGAGCATGCCGTGAAGCGCATGCGCCACGAGGGGCAGCACCAGATGAAGTCTGAGATGGAGGCGCTGGCTGCCGATCTCAATGTGAACGGTCTGCACGCCTGGGGTCGGCTGTATGACACGCTGACCGGGAAGATGGAGTTTGAAATGACCTTTCCTGATGGACACAAGGAGACCGTGGAGATGTCCCGCCGCCGCGCGCTGATGTCCGAACCTGACCGCAAGCTGCGTGAGGCGGCCTTTCATGACGGGCAGAAGCCGTGGAATGACCACGCGGTGACGCTGGCTGCCGGGCTGAACGGCATCGCGGGAACGCGGCTGAGCCTGTATGGACGTCGTGGCCTGCCGCACTTTCTCGACGCGCCATTGTTTGACGGTGCCATGAGCCGGAAGTCGCTGGATGCGATGCTGGAGGCGATCCACGCGCACATCGAACTGCCGCGTCGTGCCCTGCGCAAGGCGGCGAAGCTGCAGGGAACCTCTGCGCTGCATTACTTCGATCTTGAGGCACCGCAGATTGCGCCTCCCGACGAGAAAGAACTCACCTGGGACGAGGCCTGCGCCACGGTGGACCAGGCCTTCAGTGCCGCGTATCCAAAGCTGGGCGAGTATTTCCGCGAGATGCTGGCGCAGCGCTGGATCGAGGCGCAGCCGCGTGCAGGCAAGCGGCCGGGAGCCTTCTGCACAGGCTCCCAGCTCAAGCATGAGGAGCGCGTGTACATGACGTTTCACCGCACGGTGCATGACATGGTGACGCTGGCGCACGAGGTGGGGCACGCCTGGCATTCCTGCGTGCTGCGTCCGGCGCGTTCGTTTGCAGCAAACTACCCGATGACGCTTGCCGAGACTGCATCGAATTTTGGCGAGATGATCCTGCTCAACGGGCTGATGAACGACCCCGGCCTCACGGAAGCCACCAAGGCCTACCTGCTGGATCAGGAGATGCTGCGCGCGCACGCCTACCTGATCAACATCCCGATGCGTTACGAGTTTGAGAAGGCCTTTTACAAGGAACGTTCGAGCGGCGAGGTGAGCGTGAGCCGCCTGAGCTCGCTCATGAATGAGGCGCAGCGCAAGCTCTACGGAGACACGCTGCTCGAAGACGGTACGGACCCGATGTTCTGGGCCTCGAAGATGCACTTCTTCATCAGCGGCATTTCGTTTTACAATTTCCCGTATGTCTTTGGCTATCTGCTCAGCCAGGCGCTGTTTGCCCGCTTCAAGGCAGAAGGCGCGTCCTTCCTGCCGCGCTACGAGGCCTTCCTCTCCATGACGGGCAGCGCGACCTGCGAAGAGGTCGTGAAACGCAGCCTTGGGGAGGACATTACCAAGCCTGAGTTCTGGGCCACGGCACTGAAGGCCATGGAGCCGGCGCTGAAGGCCTACGAAGCGCTGTAATCAGGCGAGGTGATCAATCAAGCGACCGCACGCTGGGGCCCTCCACCCAGCGCGGGGGGATCATGATCTGGCGCGGCACTTCCGGCACGCCGTGCTCATGCTGCGAGAGCTGGGTGACGATGAGATCGACGGCTGCTGCTGCAAGGTGTTCGCGCTGCTGATAGATGCCGGCAAAGTCCGGCATTCTTGGTGTCCAGTCGTGCACCACAAAGCCAATGTCCTGCGGGATGCGCAGGCCCAGCCGCCGCAGCCAGCCGGGCACGTGGGTGTCGAAGGTGACGAGTGCGTCCGGCTGGTGGGCATTCATCCACTTGGAAAAAGCCTCGAAGCCTTGGCTGATGTCGTTGCTGGGAAAGAGCAGCAGTGGCACACGGTCCGCAGGCGGCAGGCTCTGCTGCCAGTGAAACAGTCCGCCACTGTAGCCAAACTGGGAGCGGTTCACGATCCACTGTGTGACCGCCACGCCGATGCGCTTATAACCGCGTGTGGTGAGCTGGTCTGCGGCCATGTGGATGCCCAGCGTCATGTTTCCTGCGCACATGTGCAGGGAAGGGCTGCTCATGGCATTGCCAAAGGTCGCTGCGGCGAAGGGGGAGTAGTCGATCTTGCTGCACGGGAGCTGCATGCTCTGTGGCGAGACGATCACGCCCTCGATGCCACGTGCGTGCAGGATCTTCTGCAGTCGCTTGGGCGTGAGCCCGTCCTTCCCCAGCCAAAACTCCTCCACCGCATAGCCGTGGCCATGGGCGCGGCTGCGGATGTCATCGATGGGCACGTATTGATACGAAGAGCTGAGAAGGCCATCCTGCGGCACGTGCTCGCGGATGACAGCGATGACGGCGCGCACGCGCTGCTGCTTCCTGCCGCGTACGGCCTGCATCATGCGCGCGAGATGCGGGTCTGGCTGGTAGTTCAGTCGTTTCGCCTCCTTGAGAACGATTTCACGCTTTTCCGCTGAGACCTTGGGAGCGCCGCGCAGCACACGAGACACCGTCATCAAGGAATACCCGGTGGCACGGGCGATGTCCTTGAGCGTGGGCGCTTGAGTGGCGGGCATGGCTGGCGGTGAGCGAGACTACAGGTCTGCCAGTGTCGTGGTGAGCAGCCTCCAGAACTTCTGCGCGGAGGAGATGCTGGCGCACTCTTTTTCGGAGTGGGCCTCGTGGATGTTTGGGCCGAAGGAGATCATGTCGAGGTCCGGGTAGGCCATGGAGATGACGCCGCACTCCAGCCCTGCGTGGCAGGCGCTGACCTTGACCTCGTGATCGAAGAGTTCACGGTAGATCTTTTTCATCTTGTCCAGGATGGGCGACTCGGCGCTGGGGCTCCAGCCGGGATAGGGGTCACCCGAATGCGCCTCTGCGCCGATAAGCTCAAAAGGAGCGCGGAAAGAGCGGACCACATCGATCTTGCTCGACTCCACGGAACTGCGCTGCAGGCTGCCGATCACGGCTTTGCCATGAGCGAGGTCGATGGTGGAAAAATTGGTGGATGCCTCCACCAAGCCTGGGACGACGGGGCTCATGCGATAGACGCCATTGACCAATGCCTGCAGGGCCAGCAAGAAAGCGCGCTGAGCTTCTGCGGCCATGACCTGCACCGGTCCGCTCGTGGCATCCACTGCCGTTGAGGTGATGCTGAGGCTGGGTTCTATCAGGCGGAACTCTTCGCGGATGCCGGCAGTCTCCTGCTCAAAGCGCTCTTTAAAACGTGCCTGGTCCAAAACAAGCACGCTGGCAATGCATCGGGCCGGGATGGCGTTTCGTGCGCTGCCGCCGCGCATGGTGGAGAGCGCCACGACCTGTTCTCCGCAGGCGCTTAGAATACGGGCCATGAGCTTGTTGGCATTGGCGCGGCCTTCGTGGATCTGCAGGCCGGAGTGCCCGCCGCGCAGACCGGAGATTTGGATCTCAACCAAGGGGTGGGCGGAGGCATGCGTGATCTCGCTGTAAGTGTAGGTGACGTGTGTGTCGATGCCCCCTGCGCAGCCGATGGTGAAGGTGTCGTCCTCTTCGGAGTCGAGATTCAGCATGGTTTTGCCAGTCAGCAGTCCCGGCTGAAGGCCCAGCGCGCCGCCCATGCCCTGCTCCTCGTCCAAAGTGAAGAGCGCCTCGATGGGCGGATGGGAGAGGTCCTTGGATGCAAGCACCGCTAGGATGGCGGCAACACCGAGGCCATTGTCCGCACCGAGGGTGGTGCCACGTGCGCGTACCCAGTCGCCATCGACCCACATCTCGATGCCCTGTTTGTCGAAGTCGAAGATCACGCCGTCAGCGGCCTTGTGCACCATGTCCAGATGAGCCTGCATGATCACTGCGGGGCGGTCCCTGCGGTCTGCGCTGGCCTGTTTGCGGATGATCACGTTTCCGGCGGAGTCGATCTGGTGCTGCAGGCCGTGCTGCCGCGCAAAGGCCACGACAAAAGCGACAACGCGCTCCTCGCGCTTGGAAGGACGTGGAACAGCATTGAGATCGGCAAAGCAGTTCCACAGGGGCTTGGGTTCAAGGGAGCGGATTTCGGAGGAGGACATGTATGAATGGATGGAGAGTGAATGTGCGGCGCAGCCTGTCAGGAACAAGAGCAACGGCGGGCAGGGGGGAGGAGCATGTTAACATAACACCTCTTCGGCTTAATCCAGGGTGAAATCACACCTCACGTCACGTTTGATAAAGCCGATGAATCTCCGCCAATTCTGCACCCTGCTTTTTCTCGCCACCGTCTGCGCCCAGGCAGTCGAGCCGATGGGCGAACGTCTTGAAACGTGGCAGGGTATCCCGGGACTGGAGCGCACTGCTCGTGGGCGTGTGTTTGCGTCCTGGTTTACGGGCGGGCCCAAGGAGCCTTCGCCGGAGAATGCGGTGCTCCTCTGCTACAGTGATGATCAGGTAAAGTCATTCACGCGGCCGCAGGTCATGGCTGCTCCAGGAAATGGAACGCGCTGCTTTGACCCCACGCTGTGGATTGATCCCAAGGGACGGCTTTGGTACATCTTCAACCGCGGCAACAAGGACACCGCGAAGCACGATGTATGGGCGCGCATCTGCGATGATCCAGATGCCACGCCGCCCGTCTTTGGAGCCGAACTCCGGGTGGGATATGAAGGGCCTTATGCCTTTCGCATGAACAAGCCCACAGTGCTTTCCTCAGGCGAGTGGATCATGCCGGTGACGCATGCCATGGAACCGGTGCGTGAATGGTTTGCCGGACCGAAGCAGTTGCAGGGCGTGGGCATCTCCACCGATGAAGGAAAGACATGGAGGCTGCATGGGGCGCTCAAAGCACCAGAGTGGGCGCTGGAGTGCATGATCACCGAACTGAAGGATGGTCGGCTTTGGCTGCTGACACGAACGGGGGGCGGCTTTTTGTGGGAGAGTCATTCATCCGACAATGGCCTCACCTGGAGCGAGGCCAAGGCCAGCACCATCCCCAATCCGGGCTCCCGCTTTTTCATCCGCCGTCTTGCCTCCGGCAATCTGCTGCTGGTGAATCATCACGGTTTCACTGGCAAAACACGCAGCCACCTCACCGCGCAGATTTCCACGGATGACGGCAAGACCTGGAACGAGGGCCTGCTGCTGGATGAGCGCAAGGGTGTCTCGTATCCCGACGGCGTGCAGGACCGTGATGGCCTGATCTGGATCACGTATGATCATGATCGGCAAGGTGAGGGCGAGATCCTGCTGGCAAAGTTCCGCGAGGAAGATGTCGAGGCAGGCAAGAATGTGTCTGGTGCTGTGAGTCTCAAGCAAACGATCAGCAGACTGGAGAAACCTCAGATCATACCGGCGAAGTGGGATCCGGCACTGGCTGGAGATGTGGTGATGCAGCGTCTGGTGAACACCACGGCGCCGCAGGTGAAGGGTGCGCACGATGCGGAGTTTGCGTGCGTGGGAGATCGTGTCTACATCGTGGTGGAGGCCAATGACCTGAAGGCGGGAGAAAGCGCCGGATGGCCGTTCATCTACGCCACGATGTCCATCGTGAACTTGAAGACTCTCGCGCTGGAAAAGGTGATCGACTTTGCCAAAGGCGGACAACGGTTTGAGAACGAGACGCTGCCTGAGGGCGCGTGCTTTGTACCGCGCATCCTGCAAAAGGATGCGAACACGCTGCGCTGCTACTTTACCAGCGAAGACCCAGGAAAGAGGCAGTCGCAGATGTGGTATCGCGACTTTGACCTGAAGTCCGGTGCTTTCCGTGACACAATCCACAAGGCGAAGCTGAAGGCCGCAGCAGGCACGTTTGACTTTCAGCCGCAGTATTTCCATGCGGACGCAGCGGCTCAAGGCTTTGCCAGGCCGGCGGTGGATTCATCATTCTTCATCTTTGATTCCTTCAAGAAGTTCGATGGCAAGATCTACGTGGCACTGAACAATTTCACCGGAAAGCAGAACGCGCTCGCTCTGATGCATGATGATCTGGAGACCCTGGAAGTGCTCGGCCATTACAACGAGCCGCAGGCCGAGGCGCTGAGTGAATCGGCAGTGAACCGACTGCTGGACGGCACGTGGATGGCGATCTGCCGCAATGACAAAGGGAACTATTACTTTTCCGCCAGCGCCGATGGCAGGACATGGAGCGCTGGCAAGCCGCTGCCAGTCGTGCTCAATGGCGGCAACTCCAAGCCGACCTTCGACAAATTTGGCGGCATCTATTATCTGGGCTGGCAGGAGTCCACGCGTATCCAGGGCGTGAGCCGCAGTGTGTTCAATGTGGATGTCTCTCGCGATGGTAAAACCTGGGAGCGTAAATACCGCTTTGAGACGCCGAAGTCCTTCCAGTATCCCACCTTCCACGGACATGAAGGCGTGATCTGGCTGGTGGTCACCCAAGGTGACAAGGACGCGAGCCGAAAGGAGCGCATCATGTTTGGAAAGCTAGAGGATGTGGGTGGCTTTGAATCGCAGCAAGGGCAGAAGCGCATCGTCTGGCCTGCGCACGCTCCCGCAGAGGCAGCAGAGATGAAGCTGGGAACCAGGCTTTTCACAGACCGGGATTATGTGATCGAGGCCATGCCAGAGCAGGTGCGGGGACTGCCGTTTCTGCGCACGAGCATTGAAATGATCGACGCGGAAGTCGTCAAGGCAGGAACGCTGTACGCACTGACACCTGCCTCGCGACCTGGGGCTGCCTGCCAGGAGGAGGCTCTGAAAAGCGCAGGCTTTGCCAAGGTCGAAGTGCCTGAGACGCAATTGTTCCCGGGTGACATCAATCGTGTGAACCTATACAGTAAAGATGTCATCAAGGGAGAGCGGCTGCGTTTCAAAAAACTGGTGCTGCTCATCAGCGGATCAGGAGTCGTCATGCGTGACACTCATCCTTGATCTCCGCCCCTTCAACCAACTGCACGACCTCCCATGATCCGCTTCTTCAACTGGTTTAACAATCTCTATCCCGTGTGGCTCGTGAGCCTCGCTGTGCTCGCCTTCTTCAAGCCGCAGACCATGCTGTGGTTTGACAAGCCATGGATCTTCTGGTCGCTCGCGGCCTCCATGCTCGGCATGGGGCTGACGCTCAGCGTGGACGATTTCAAGGCCATCGCGCGCATGCCCG
Source organism: Prosthecobacter fluviatilis (assembly GCF_042655725.1). Taxonomy (GTDB): domain Bacteria; phylum Verrucomicrobiota; class Verrucomicrobiia; order Verrucomicrobiales; family Verrucomicrobiaceae; genus Prosthecobacter; species Prosthecobacter fluviatilis. Next base: position 96,025 of record NZ_JBHSMQ010000005.1, on the reverse strand, counting down.
GCAGTGTGGCGCTGGGTTTTGTGGCACAGTACACCATCATGCCACTGACCGGGTGGATGGTGGCGAAGGTTTTGAATCTCGATCCCGGGCTCGCCGTGGGCATTATTCTCGTGGCCAGCTGCCCCGGGGGCATGGCGTCCAACATGATCAGCTACCTCGCACGGGCAAATGTGGCGCTGTCGGTGGTTCTCACCCTTGCATCCACGCTGCTGGCCTTCTTTTTTACGCCCATGTGGACCAGCGCACTGGCCGGCAAGTACGTGCCGGTGGATGCCTGGGGGCTGTGCCTTTCGGCCTTGCAGCTCACGGTGGCACCTGTCGTGCTGGGCGTGCTCATTCGCTGGAAGATGCCACGCACTGCAGATCAGATCGGAGCTTGTGGCCCCACCATTGCGGTGCTGGCCTTCACGTTTGTCAGCGGGGGCATCGTGGCCGCCAGTGCAGATGCCATCTCGGCCCATTTTGGCCGGCTGGCGCTGGCAGCGTTTCTTTTGCACATCAGCGGTTTCGTGGTGGGCTACCTCATCCCCAAGGTGCTGCGCTATCCGGAATCCGTGGCCCGCACCGTGAGCATCGAGGTGGGCATGCAAAATGGTGGCATGGCCGCAGCCTTGGCACGTGAGCACTTTCCATTGCTGCCTCTGGCCGCCGCTGCTGCTGTCTTTAGCGGAGTGATGCAAAACATCGTGGGCGGCCTCATGGCCGCATGGTGGAAACGCCGGACTCCGGATGCGTGAACCTTGTCATGAATCGTCGAAACTTTATCCAGGCAACGGTGGCTGGCGTGGTCGGTCAAAGCCATGCCCGGCAGGATGATAATGTGGTGGTCAAAGCCGGTGCTTTTGCTGTCACCATTCCTGCCATATGGCAAAAGAGTGCCATCATCGAAAAAGTGCCCATCAAGCCCTTATATAGTAAAGAAGACTGGAAGGCTTATCAGGCGGACAATCACCGAATTTTGAAGCCCAGCTATGGCTGCCGACCGCAGCACTGGGCGCTACGGTTTCCTGCTGCCGTGCCAAAGGGAATCACTTTCGACCAGGAAAATGCCGGAGAGAATCCAGAGGCTCCGCAAATTCTCATGCACAAGGCGGAAGAGTGGGGCATGGCATTCACGGATGGCACCCACACAAAAGACAAAGCTGGTGAGCTAAGACAGAGATTGCGGCGTGAGATGGATGAAGTTTTGCAGAATGACAATCCTCATGTGTCGCCTGCTTTTATGGATGCCTCGCTGACTTTCATGTGCCTGAAACGCCGGATTGATTTCACTGGCGGTCACGGTGTCCGGCTGGTGGCTCAATGGACGATCGAAGCAGAACTGATGCGGCTGGGTGGACTGCATTATCTGTTTCTCGGCATGTCAGATGACAGCACCTGCCAAATCATTGCCACATTCCCACTGGGCTTGCCGGGACTGCCCACATCTGAAGGGCGGGAGCATCTGGGATGGTCCATGGAAAGGTATGGCGAACTGGAAAAAGGGTTCAATCGATATGAGGCCGATGCCATTGGCTGGCTGGGGAAGCACGAGCAGGAAATCACACCTTCTCTCCGGACGCTGGATGCAATGATGCAGAGCCTTGTGGCCTCAAGCTGGAAACAAGAATGAGCCGCCGAGACATCTATTACTGGAAATGCGACCGGCCTGCTGCGTTTCACGGCACGCAGCTGCGTGGCGGGGTGGATCCCTCCATGGAGCAGCAGCTTCGCGAGGCGCTGCTGCGTCAGCTGAAGGCGAAATCCGTGACTTTGAGCGCGGGTGCAGGGCAGGGGAACCACCTCACCTGGAATGCCGATGTGGACGGGGCCGCGATGTTTGTCCGCGTGGAAAACGGGCCTGAGAAAGACGGGCATCTGGCGGTGGAGTCGGCGGTGCTGGAGCGTGTGCGTGTAGTCGGGGTGCCCACGCCACGCGTGTATGCATGCGATGCCACGCGCAGCCGGGTGCCCTTTGCGTGGCAGGCGCTGGAGCGTATTCCGGCGCCGGATCTGAACCACTGGTTCAAGCTCGGCAGCCTCGATGTTCCGAAGGTGGCTTTTGACATCGGAGCTGCCGCCGCGCGGTGGCAGCAGATCGTGCTTCCTGGATTTGGTGTGCTGGATGAGTCGCTGCAGGGGTATCATGCGACGTATGAGGACTACTTCTACCTGCGGCTGGATCAGCATCTGGCCTTTCTTGTTTCAAGAGGCTTCCTTTCCGAGAAGCAGAGCGATGAAATTCTGGCAGAGATCGAAAGACACCGGGCGCTGCTAGATCTGAAAACCGGCTGCCTGGTGCACAAGGACCTGGCTCTCTGGAACATACTCGGCCAGACGGACCGCATTGCAGCCTTCATTGATTTCGATGACGCCATCAGCGGCGATCCCATGGATGATCTCTCGCTGCTCGCCTGCTTTCACGATCACTCTTTTCTGCGGCGTGCCTTTGAGGGCTATCAGAGCCTGCGTGGACTGCCGGAAAATCACCTGCGGCGCTTCTGGCTGCATCTTCTGCGCAACATGATCGTCAAGGCGGTGATCCGTGTGGGTGCGGGTTATTTTGACCGCGATGACGGTTTCTTTCTGATCTCTGCGGGCACCAACGGAGGAACTCTTCGAGACTTTACCCAAGCGCGCCTGGCGCTTGCTTTGCGGGGCTTGCGCGAGGGCAGTGACATTGACATTCTCCAACTATGAAAACACACATCGGCACTTTTCTTTCCATCGGTTCTCCAGCGGTCACAGAGCTGGCGGCCGAGTGTGGCTTCGACTGGGTTTTGATCGACCTCGAGCACGGCTGTGAATCTGAAGCCGCACTGCCGAATCAACTTCGCGCGCTGCGTGGCAGCAACATGCTTGCGATTGTGCGTGTGAGTGCGCCGCATGCGGACTTGATCAGCCGCGTGCTGGACTGGGGCGCGCATGGCATCATGGTGCCGCATGTGAACACCGTGGAGGAGGCGCGGCATTGCGTGGATGCGGCTTACTACCCGCCACGCGGCCACCGGGGTGTCTCGCGCACCGTGCGCACCTACGGCTATGGCATGCGGCTGCCGGAGGGTGAGATGCCCAAGCCGATCATTCTGGCGCAGATCGAGACGGCATCAGCGGTGGATCAGGCGGGCGAGATCGCTGCGGTGGAAGGGATCGATGCCTTGTTCATCGGGCCTGCAGACCTCTCGTTTGATCTGAAGGCGCAGAAGGCTGCGCGCAGCTACGATGAGTGTGTGGATGTGATCGTCAAAGCCGCCCGGGACCACGGCAAGGGCTGCGGCATTCTGGTGCGCCATGCGGATGACAAGGAGAAGCTCAAGGCGCTGGGGTTCACCTGGATCGCCATGGATTCCGACCTCTCGCTGGTGCGGGAGGGTTTTAAAAAGAATCTGGCTGCGGCCCGGGCATGGTGAAATTGTCCGACTTTTTCCTGTGAATCGGCTTTTCCGGACTAATCTCGCGTCCCCATGAAAGCATCCCCCCAAATCACCTCCAAGATCGTCGAACTGTGCGAAGTCCTCGTGGCAGACAGCGAAGTGCAGAATGCCCGCGAAAAAGCCGAGGCGTTCCTGGCCGATGAAGCCGCCGTGTCTCTCTACCGCGAGATGGCCACGCTCGGTCGTTCCCTGCATCAGAAGCAGCATCATGGAGAAGAGCCCAGCGGGGAGGAAATTTCCCGCTTTACCGATCTGCAGGACCAATGCGATGCAAACACCGCCATCCTGAGCTTTGTGGAAGCCCAGGACGTGCTGCGCAACATTGCCGAAGTGGTGAACGGCTACGTGGGCAAGAGCCTCGAGCGCGGCAAGGTGCCGACCGAGGCCGAAGTGTTTCCCCAAGGCTGCGGCGAAGGCTGCGGCTGCCACCACTAAAACACACTCATGAAAGCGCCGGCCCTGCTTTTCGCACTGCTGCTGATCTGTGCCTCGTCCTTTGCGGGCGAGGCCAAAACGGTAAAGCTACTGACCATTGGCAACAGCTTCTCTGCCAATGCCACCCATTACCTGGGAGACTTGGCGAAAGCAGGCGGGCACAAGCTGGTGCACCAACCGCTGGTCATCGGTGGGGCTTCATTCCAGGTGCATGCCGAGAAGGCGCAGAAGCACGAGGCTGATGCCAAAGACAAAGCCGGACTCTATACCAGCGGTCGTGGCCTGAAGGAGAGCCTGGAGCTGGACCGCTGGGACTACGTGACGATCCAGCAGGCGAGCATCAAGAGCCACGACTTTGCCACCTACCAGCCTCATGCCGGCTGGCTGCGTGATTACGTGGCCAAGCACGCCCCGCAGGCCACACTGCTGGTGCATGAGACGTGGGAATACCGCAAGGATGACCCGCGCTTCACCAAGCCCTCCACCGCTGCCGGAGAGCCCAAGACGCAGGAAGAGATGTACAACGGCCTGCGTGCCGCCTACGACAAGATCGCGGCAGAGTTTCACGCGCGCATCATTCCGACGGGGGACGCCTTTCATCTGGCCGACACCGACAAGACCTGGGCTTATCAAGCCGACACCTCCTTTGATCCCAAGGCCGCCAAGCAGCCCGCGCTGCCTGATCAGACTCATTCGCTGCATGTCGGCTGGCGCTGGGCCAAGCCCAAGAACGGCGGCCCGGTGGCTCTGGGCATGGACGGGCATCATGCCAACATGGCAGGCGAGTATCTGGGCGCGTGCGTTTGGTATGAAGTGCTGTTTGGCGAGAGTGCCGTGGGCAGCAGCTTTATCCCGAAAGGGCTGGATGCCAGCTACGCCCGCTTTCTGCAGGAGACGGCGCATCGAGCCGTGGCTGCCCGCGTGAAATAATCATGTCCAAAATAGCAGCGTGGTGTCCTTGTGGGAAACCATGACTCGCATCCTCGCTTTTTTTCTCGCTCTCAGCCTTGTCGCGCGTAGCGCCACAGACGCCGATGTCATCGTTTATGGCGCCACTCCAGGCGGCTTCTGTGCCGCCATCGCCGCCGCACGGGAGGGCGCCTCCGTGATCCTGTTGGAGCCCACGGACCATGTGGGCGGTGTGAACACAGGCGGGCTGTGTTTCAGCGACTCTAATCAAACGGTGCGCAGCACGGTGCTGGGTCTCTTTGAGGAATGGCATCTGCGGGTGGAGGCGGACTATCAGAAGCGTGGTGTGGCGCTGCCATACAAGGTAAGCGAGAAGGATCACAAGCCATGGACCTACGAACCGCATGTGGCGGCGCAGGTGACGAAGGCCATGCTGGACGAAGCAGGCGTAAAGGTGCTGACAAAGCAGGCGCTCAGAAAGGTGAGCAAGGCAGGAGCACACATCACTAGGATCACGACACGAGACGGTGATTTTACGGCGAAGGTTTTCATCGACACCACCTATGAAGGTGACCTGATGGCCGCGGCTGGAGTGAGCTGGACCATCGGGCGTGAAGGTCGGCAGGAATTTGGCGAAGCGCTGGCTGGAAAGCAGTACCCCAAGGCCAGGCTGGCCATATCAGGAGTGGACGCGGAGGGCAGACCGCTGCCGCTGATCACCACCAAGGATGCCGGTCCAGATGAAGCCGGGGACAAGAATGTGATGGTGTACAGTTTCCGGCTGTGCGTCACAAAAGATCCGGCAAACCGGGTGCCCTTTCCACGGCCTGCCAGCTATGATCCGGCGCGGTTTGAGGTGGTGAGGCGCTACTACGCCCAGGAGAAAAGGCCCCATCTGCTTTGGGATCTGTATCCGCTGCCGGGAAACAAGTTTGATGCGAACAACGGCATCGGGAAGCAGTTTTCCATGGGGCTCGTGGGCGCGTGCAATGGCTGGAGCGAGGCAGATGAGGAAGGGCGCGCCAGGATCTGGGAGGCGCACAAGCAGTACACCTTGGAGCTGTATCACTTCCTCAGCACTGATCCGGCAGTGCCGGAGCCTCTGCGGCAGCAGATGAGCGAGCTGGGCCTGTGCCGTGATGAATTTGCCGAATACGGCCACTGGTCGCCGCAGCTCTACGTGCGCGAAGGGCGGCGCATGGTTGGCGAGTATGTGCTGAGTCAGAAGGACATCATGGACGAGCCGAAGAAGGAGGATCCGATTGTGGTGTCATCCTTCCCCATCGATTCGCACGACTGCCAGCGTGTGGGCACCCGGGACATGGTGGTGGATGAAGGCACCATCATGCCCGTGCGCATGGCAGGCCGCAGGCATGGCTACCCCTACCACGTGCCATACCGGGCCATCACTCCCAAGGCGGCGGAGTGCGACAATCTGCTCGTGCCCGTGGCCCTGTCCTGCACGCATGTGGGCATCTCCTCCATCCGTGTGGAGCCCACATGGATGATCCTCGGACAGAGTGCGGGCATCGCCGCTGCGCTGACTGCGAAGCAGGGGCTCACGGTGCAAAGGCTGCCCTATCCTGCGCTGCGTGAGCGGCTGCTGGCGCAGAAACAGGTGTTGGATCTTCCAGTGCTGCCTGAGGTGAAGCCGGAGCCGCAGGGCGCGATGAGCATTGATCCTAAAACCCTGCCAGGCATCGTGCTTGATGACACGCAGGCCGAACTCCAGGGGCAGTGGAGTCATTCCTCGGGATTCAAACCGCACATCGGCACCGGCTATCTGCATGACGATAAACGCGGCGACGGCCAGTCTCGAGCCGTCTTCCGCTGCAAAGTGCCCATGACGGGAAGCTATGAGCTGCGCATGGCCTATTCACCCCATGAGACACGGGCCACGAAGGTGCCTGTGGTGGTGGAATGTGGTGGGCGTAAGACCGAGCTCACGGTGGACCAGACTCAGCCGCTCGCAGCAGGCGAGGCGTTCCGCAGCATCGGCCACGTGGAACTGGATACTGCGGCTGAAACGGTCATCACCATCCGCAATTCCGGGACCGTTGGATTTGTGATTCTAGATGCGCTTCAGCTCATCGACGCTAACAAATGATCCACCAGCCATGAAGTCACTGTTTCTTACCCTTTTACTCTGTGCCGTCCATGCCGGTGCTGCGGACTCCATCACCTCTGACATCGTCGTTTACAGCGGGGTTCCCTGCGGCATTGCCGCCTCCATCATGGCGGCTCGGGAAGGCGCGAAGGTGGTCCTCATCGAGCCGACGAAACACGTCGGTGGCCTGAGCACCAGTGGCATCAACACCGCCGAGAGCGAGCACATGCTGAAATGGACCATCGGTGGCTTCGCGGATGAATTTTACCGCCGCCTCGGTGCTGTCTACCAGATCGACGGGCCGGAATATTTCTTTGAATCCAGCGTGGCTGAAAAAATCTATCTCGACATGCTGCGTGAAGCGGGCGTGCAAGTGCGCTTTGGCGCTTCGGTGGATGCGGTGGCCAAAGACGGCGCGCGCATCACCTCGATCACGCTCACGGATGGCACCCGACTGACGGCCAAGGTGTTTATTGATGCAGGCTATGAGGGCGACCTCATGGCGAGCGCCGGCGTGAAATATGCCGTGGGGCGGGAGTCCAAGGCGGAGTTTGGAGAAGAGGCTGCGGGCGTACGTTTTGACAAAACGCCGCGTCAGGCCCGGACAGTGGATGAGGCCGGCAGACTGCTGCCCGGCATCAGCGCCTGGGCCAAGGAGTTGCATGAAGGCGACGCTCATCGTGCTCCGATGAACTACAATTTCCGTCTCACCGTGGCGAAGGACCCCAAGCTGCAGGTGCCCATTCCCGCGCCGCGGCATTACGACGCAAAACGTTATGCTCTTCTCGCAGGCTGGTTCCGTGATCAGGCACAGCAAAAAAAGCCGGTGAAGCTCGCGGACATTCTGGACCTCTACAAACGGCGCAATGGCAAATTCGAGCTGAACAACAAGCAGTCCGCCATTTATTCGCTGGGCCATTTCGGCGGCCAGTTTGACTGGCCCGATGCCAGCTACGCACAGCGCGCGCTCATTTATCAGGATCACATGGATTACACCCTTGGTCTGCTGCACTTCCTGGCTGCCGACGAAGCCGTTCCGGGCAACGTGCGGGACGAAATGAAGTCGCTGGGTCTTCACAAGGAGGAATTCGCCGACAACAGCAACCTGCCTTATCAGCTCTACGTGCGTGAAGCACGGCGGATGCGCGGCGAGTATGTCGTGACACAGCAGGATGTACAGGATAACCGTCGCAAGCCGGACAGCATAGGCATGAGCAGCCACTTTATCGACTGCCATCATGTGCAGCGCGTGGCCTTGAATGAAAATGAGTTTGTCAATGAAGGGCGCATCTGGCGCATGGGCCATGCTTACCAGATTCCTTATCGTGCGCTTACGCCCAAGGCTGCCGAGTGCACGAACCTGCTCGTCCCTGGCGCAGCCAGCTACAGCCATGTGGCCTTCTGCACCCTGCGGCTGGAGAGCGTGTGGATGATCACGGGGCACGCGGCAGGCGTCGCCGCCGTGATGGCCCTGAAGGACTATGCCGAGGTTCAGAAAGTGCCGCTGGCCCCTTTGCAGGACAAACTGCGCAGCCAGAAGCAGGTGGTCGATTTCGTTCCCGGCATGCCGGAAATGTGCGAGCACCTCAACGGCCCGCCGGAGTTTTGATCTCTCTCTGGTCTTCAAAGACGAATCCCACCGCTCAATCAACCCATGACCACACGCCGCCATTTCATCTCCTCCATCACCGCTGCGCTTGGCGGTTCTGTTTTCGCTGCCGATGGCAGGCCCAAGACCATTTTGCTGCAGTCAGCCTGGGATACGGTGAACATCGGAGACATCGGCCACACGCCAGGGACGCTGCGTGTCATCGAGGAGCATCTGCCAGAGGTGAAGGTGGTGCTGTGGGCCATGAAGCTGGACGAACGTGTCACCGCCATGCTCAAGAAGCGGTTCCCCAAGGTGGAGATTCTGCAGGGAAGCCTGACGGGGAAAAGTGAAAGAGACGAGGCTCTGCGGCAGGCGATTTCAAACTGCGACCTTTACATCCGCAATTCGGGCATGGGGCAGGATGTCAGCTTCATGCAGTTCTGTCAGAAAGTGGGTAGGCCTTACGGGCTGTTTGGCCAGTCGTATTTCGCCAGCATGGTGGAGGGCAAGGGGGCTGAGGAACGCACCGTCCTGCTGAACAACGCCTCATTTATCTACACCCGGGAAACAAAGACGCTGAGTATCCTGAAAAGCCATGGCATCAAGACGCCCGTGCTCGAGTTCGGTCCGGACGGCTGCTTTGGCATCGACGTGCGCGATGACGAACGCGGCTCGGCGACCATGAAAAAACTCGGGCTGGAGGAGAAGAAGTTCATCACGGTGCAAATCCGCACCAACACACCGAAGTATCCCGGGGTGGACGATCCACGCCCGGAAAAGCTCAATCCGCTGCATCCCACACCACAGCAGATCGCTGATGATGAGCGCAGGGCGGCAAAATATCGGGAACTCGTGACGATGTGGGTCAAGAAGACCGGGCACAAGGTCCTCATCGCCCCGGAGACGATCAAGGAGATGGGCCACAACAAGCGCCTCATCCACGACCTGCTCCCGCCCGAGATCCAGAAGCACGTGGTGAATCTGGAATACTTCTGGAACGCTGACGAGGCCGCCTCCATTTTTGCCCGGGCACACACCATCGTCTGTCATGAGCCGCACTCACCCATCATCGCGCTGGCCAATGGCACTCCGATCATCCACACCTACTCCGAGTTTCATTCCCCCAAATGCTGGATGTTCAAGGACATCGGTTTGGGAGAGTGGCTGCTGGAGATGGACGAGACGCCGGTGGAAAAGATGGCCGAGACACTGTTTGCCATTGATGCCGACTACCCCGCCGCGCAGGCCAAGGTGAAGAAAGCCATGGCGTATGTGCATGAATGCTTTGGCAAATCCATGCAGCATGTGAAGGGCGTTTTGGCCAAAGCTTGATGAATAGAGCGGCAAAAAAGAAAAACGGCTGTCGTTTTACACGCCATGTCTTCGATTTCGCGCCGTGTCTTCATCCAACGCAGCACTCTGTGCCTCGCCGGCTTCGGTGCCGGCAGACTTCTCGCTGCTGCTGCCGAAGCTAGGCCGTTGTTCCGTGCGGGCCTGATGACAGATCTGCATTATGCGGACAAAGAGCCTGCAAAAACCCGATTTTACCGCGAGGCCCTGGCCAAGCTGGATGAAGCGGTGGATTTCATGAATCGCGAAAAGCCTGCGCTGGTGGTGGAGCTGGGCGATTTCATTGATCAGGCGGACTCGGTGGAACGTGAAATCGAGTGGCTGAAAACGATGGAGTTGCATTTCGCGAAGCTGACCATGCCCAGGCATTATGTGCTGGGAAATCACTGCGTCGGCACTTTGACGAAGCAGGAATTTGCCGCCAACACGAAAGCGCCCGGCGGGCATGCGGCTTTTGAAGAAAAGGGCGTGACGTTTCTGATCCTGGATGCCTGCTTTCGTGAAGACGGCGCTCCGTATGAAAGAAAGAACTTTAACTGGCAGGATGCCAATCTGCCCAAGTCGGAGCTTGAGTGGCTGGACAGTGAGCTGAAAAAGGCTGGGGGCCCGGTGGTTGTCTTCGCCCATCAGCGGCTCGACATGGACAAGGCGCATGCCGTGCGCAATGCCGCCGAAGTGCGGGCGCTGCTGGAGAAGTCCGGCAAGGTGCTCGCTGTCTTCCAGGGGCACTCGCACAAGAATGACTACCAGCAGATCGCGGGCATCCACTACACCACACTCGTGGCCATGGTGGAGGGCGGCGGCATGGAAAACAGCGGCTATTCCCTGCTCGATGTCATGGCCGACGGATCGCTGCGTTTGAATGGATATCGCAGGCAGTCAAATCGCACGTTGAACCACGCATGAAGCACCTCTTCTTTTTTCTACTTCTCACCAGCATTGCGTCTGCAGTGGAGCCCGGCTTTGAATCCCTCTTTGACGGGAAGACGCTCGACGGCTGGAAAAATGACGGCAACTGGGCGGTGGAGAACGGCGAGATCGCACGTGTGAAGCGTGGCGGTCCGCTCACCTATGAGAAAGCCAGGGTGCCTGATGATTTTGAGCTGCGCTTTGACTGGAAAGTCTCGAAAGGCTGCAACAGCGGCGTGTATTACCGGCCGGGTCAGTATGAGTACCAGCTGCTGGACAATGCCAACAGCTCCTATGGTGAGAATCCGCGTTCATGCGCGGCGGCGCTCTACTTCTGCATGGCTCCGACCAAGGATGTGGTGAAGCCTTTTGAGCAGTGGAACGAAGCTCGCATCATCTGCAAGCGCAGCGTCATCCAGCACTGGCTGAATGGCGAGAAGGTGGTGGATTTCGACTATGCCGACCCGCGATGGAAAGATGCGGTGAAGCTGGTGAGCTATCGTGGCACCGACCTGACCAAGCGAGGCGGTCATCTCTGGCTGCAGGACCACGGCGCGCCGGTTTGGTTTCGCAACCTGCGCTGGCGTGCCATCCCTGCCGATGAGCCGCTGGTCAGTGAGAATCTGACTCCCATGCCCGTGCCTGAGGCTGCGCTGAAAAAAGAGCAGGCCCGCATTCAGGAACTGCTGAATGCGAAGGCAAAGCAGGCATGGAAGCATGAGGAGCTGAAACGCTTTAAGGCCGATGAGGCGCATCAGGGCGTGGCAGTGGATGAGGCGCACTTTTATGCGATCACGAATTCAGCCATTGGCAAATACCGCAAAGACAACGGCGAGCGTGTCGGCGGCTGGCAGGAGGAGAAAGGCGGGCGCATCAAGCATCTGAACGCAGGCATTGTGCTGGATGGCCGGCTCTACTGCGCACATTCAAACTATCCTGAGTTGCCCATGAAAAGCTCTGTGGAAGTCTGGGATCCCAAGACGATGCAGCATTTGGAGTTGATCGATCTCACGACCGCAGACGGCTCGCTGACCTGGGTGGATCGTCGGGATGGCGTGTGGTATGCCTGCTTTGCGCAATATGCGAAAACCGGTGATCCCGCAAAAACGAAAGTCGTGACTTTTGACGCTCAGTGGAAGAAGCTCGGCGAGCTAAGGTTCCCACGCCCGATGGTGCTGAAGTTTGGCAAGAACAGCAGCTCAGGCGGCAGCTTTGGCCCGCGGGGGTATCTCTTCATCACGGGCCATGACGCTCAGGAGCTCTACGTGCTGGATCTGCCAGCCCAGGGCGATGTACTCGGCTGGCAGACCGCCATCCCGATCAGCGCCCATGGGCAGGCCTTTGCCTGGGATCACAGCCAGGAGGGCATGCTGTATTCGATCGACCGCAAGACTCACGAGGTGATCGTGTCGCAGGTACGGTGACGCTTGCACATTCAGTCCTGCGGCTTGGCCCCGGGAAACCATTCGGTGTGCTGATCTCCCTGCCGACCGTAATAGGTCACACGCCGTCCGCGGAGAAATGCGATGTAGCCCTGCACTCCCGCCTGCATGGCACGAATGCTGAAGTCGCGGTAGTGCTGGTTCTTCTGCTGGCTGTCGAGAATGTTGGCGCGGAGTGCCGGAGCATCAAAATCTTCCGCCACCGCAGGAAGAGCTTCATAAGAAAGAGGCGTGGTGAAGACGCCGCCAGAACCGTCGTGGAAGCTTTTTTGCAGGGCCAGGTAATCGACATGGTAGGATTCGACTCCGGCCTCCACGAGCATGGCAACGATTTGAGGAAAAGAAGTTCCTCCGGCGAGGGTGGCGTTGGCGGCGGCGCTGATGAGAGTGGTGTTCATGAGGGTAGATGTGGTTTTGTGCCGCCCACAAAACATGGGCGTCCTCTTGTCTGACAGCGCTGGCGGCTTGCTGTGACAGTTCCGCCAATTTTTTTCACTCAACGCTAAAACCGGACTGCTGCACAAGGCTTCGCAGTCTGGCGGCAAGATCAGGACCGGTGAGCATGGGCTGCGCGTGGTAGAGCTCGGCATGCTCGCGGTCCATGCCCTCAAGTTCGCTCAGGAGAGCAGCGCTGTGCTGCCGCACTGCATGGATGCGGTCCTTGGTAAACTGGAGGTTGGCCGGGTCCAGCCACCCGGCACGCATGAAGTCGCTGGCTTTGCGCGCACAGCGGCAGGGGTTGGCGCGGTTCACCAGTCCGCACTTGTCGTGCATGAACTGATATAAATCCTGCCGGGCACGTGAGAGAAGCTGGCGGAAATTGGCTGGCGTCACCTCCATGGCTGCCGCCGCAGTCTCGCTGGATTCGCCAAAGACCTCTCCCAGGACGAAGGCCAGCCGCTGTCGGCGCTCCAGGCACATCAGCATGGCGGTGATGCACCCCAGCCTGGCCTCCTCCACCAGCAGATGCGTCTCGACCGGCAAAGCTCTGGGATCCGGCAGTTCTTCATCCTGGACGCCCTCCAGAGAGGCAGCCATGTCGGTGAAAGTCATCGACTTCTCCTCCATCTCCGACTTCCGCACATTGAGCAGGTGATTGACCGCGATGCGATGCAGCCAGGTGCTGAACTTGCTCCGTCCCTCAAAGTTGCCGAGATGGGTCACGGCCTTGATCATAATCTCCTGGGCGGCATCCTCGGCCACGTTGCGACGCCAGACCATGCGCAGGGCAAGATTGAAAACCCACGACTGGTGATTGCGCACCAGGGTGTCCAGCGCGGTCATGTCTCCATTCTGGGCCCGCAAAACCAGCGTCTCATCATTTTCTACCATCATGAAGTATGAGGTGCGAACGCGGCGCTTTTCAAGGCCGCTTCATTACGCCGGCTGCAGCAGGGCCTGCGTTCCCTCTTCCCAGGCGAGCCCCCAGTCTCGCAAAGACTTCAGCACGGGGCGGAGCGCCAGGCCTTTCTCGGTAAGTTCATAGGCCATGCGCTTGCCGCCATCCGAGGCCGGCACCTGGCGGATGATGTCTGCGGTCATCAGTCGCTCCAGCCGCTCGCTGAGGATGTTGGTGGGGATGCCCTCGGGAGAGCTGATGAAATCCTTAAAGCGGTTGCGACCCAGAATGAGATCGCGGATGACGAGCAGCGTCCAGCGGTCGCCCAGCAGGTCCAGTGCGCAGGACACCGGGCAGGGAGAGCGGCGGGAAGAAGGCGGAGCTTTGCTGGGCGGGCCGTTAGGCATGCAGAACGATGCTTTTGAAAACTTGCATTTCAAAAGTAAAATACTTGCGAATTGCAAGTAAAGTGAAATCATGACCGCGCATGACCCCATCTGCACAACCTGAACTGGCCCCGCCCGGCGCGGGGTTGCCTTTGCCCGAACTCTGGATCGCGCGACTGCTGTTTGCCATGAGGCGACTGCGAGGCAGCCGCGAAACCTTCCTAACCAAGTTTGAGCAGGAGCGGGCTGCGATCCGTGCGCTGGTGGCCTCATGTGCAGGGGAAAAGCGTGGCAGGCAGGTCCTCATCAAGCGCCCACGCGGACTGGAGGACAGCAGCCGCAACTGGTCGGTGTGGATGACGCTGGACCATCTGCGCATCACCAACACGGCTCTCATCCGTGTCATCACGGCGCTGACTCAAGGCCAGGTGCCGCATGGCAAGGCCAGCACGGCGGCGGTCAAGCCCTCGACTACAGCGACAGCAGCCGTGGAGGAAGAGTTTGAGCGCTCCTGCGATGGCGTCCTGGCCGTGATCGCTGGAGCATCCGATTTGAAAACGTCCGTGCGTTTTGCACATCCGTGGTTCGGGCCGCTGGATGCTTATGGCTGGGCGGCCATGGCTGGCACTCATATGGGTGTTCATCGGGTGCAGATTCAGAGCATCGTGGCAGAGTTGAACCGATGAAGCAGCCGCCCTCGCTCACCACCGATCCGATTCCACACCTCGTCTGGCGCATCGCGCTGCCCATGAGCGTGGGCATGTTTTTCAACACCATGTTCAACGTGGTGGACACCCTGTGCGCAGGCTGGCTGGGCACGGAGTCACTGGCCGCGCTGTCGCTTTCTTTTCCGCTCTACTTCGTGGTGTTTGCCACCGGCAGCGGCATCAGCCAGGGGACCACGGCGCTGCTGGCAAATGCGCTGGGAGCCGGAGACAAGGCCGAGGCCCGGCGTGTGTTTGCGCAGTCGCTGCTGTTTGCCACGACGGTGGGGCTGCTGCTTTCCTTCATTGGCTGGCTGGTGGCTCCCTCGCTGTTCCGGCAGCTCGGTGCAGAGGGCGCCTACCTGCACACGGTGCTGGCCTACATGAATGTCATCCTCGGCGGCGGGGTGTTCTTTTTGCTGCCGATGATCCTGAACTCCGCTCTGTCCGCACAAGGCACCACGTGGGTGTATCGCAATTTTTTGATCGCGGGCTTTGCGGCCAATGTCGTGCTCAACCCCGTGCTGATGTGGGGATGGGGCGGGCTGCCTGCCATGGGAGTGGCGGGTATCGCACTGGCCACGGTACTGGTGCAGATGGGTGGTGCGGTCTTTCTGTGGTCGCATGCCAGCCGGACGGATTTCGGCCATGGCTTGAAACTGCACGACTTCAGACCAGACGCACACACGCTGCGGCGGATCGCCGGGCAGGCGGTGCCGGCGGCGCTGAACATGCTGACCATCGCGCTGGGGGTGTTTGTCATCACTTGGTTTGTGAAGCACTTTGGCAAGGAGGCGGTGGCTGCGGTGGGCATCGCCACACGCATCGAGCAGATCGTGCTCATGCCGGCCATCGGCCTGAATGCGGCGGTGCTGAGCATCGTGGGCCAGAGCCACGGGGCAGGGCTGCCGCAGCGCGTGCGCGAGGCCTGGGTGACGAATGTCAAAATCGGTGCGGGCCTCATGCTCGTTGGCGGCTTCCTCGTCTGGCTGCTTCGCGGGTACGCCATGCGGCTCTTCACCCAGGATGAAATCGTGATCAGTCACGGGCGCGACTACCTGCTCGCGGCATCACTCACGCTTGCGGCCTATCCCATCCTGTTTGTCACCGTGTTTGCCATGCAGGGCATCAAGCGCCCGTCCTATGGACTGTGGATGGGCCTCTATCGGCAGTTTGCGGCGCCGGTGCTGGTGTTCCACACCCTGGCCTTCGCGCTGGGTTGGGGACTGTGGGGGGTCTGGTGGGGCATCTGCATCGTGAACTGGAGCGGCGCGCTGTTTGCGCTCGCCTGGGGATGGCGAAAATTTTGATGCAATCTGTCACGTGGTCGTGGCATGCCCTGATTGACAAATTCGCGCAACCGGCGACGCATCTGCATGTCCACCAAACCTGATCCCGCCACGCTGCCCTGCAGTCCCCTTGAGGAAACCGCCGGCCTGAAATATTTCCCCCGCATGCTGGGCAAGATCCGTCTGCACGCCGCAGGCAAACTGTGGGAGGACCTGCACGCCAATCTGGGCAAGGGCAGCGACGGTGCCTGCGTTGCGTTTTTGCACGTGGACTATGATGAGATGAAAGCCCGTGTGCTGCAGGGAGGCACTGATCAGGAAATCCTGGAGTGGTGCCAGCTGAAGGGCCGCCCGCTGAACGACACCGACAAGCTCGTCTGGAACTACTACATTCTGAAACTCGGCATCAATGACCACATCACCCCCATCCTTGCAAAAAGAAAGGCTGACGGTGGCCTCGGCGACCGTGACGACATCCAGACCATCACGCATTACATCGATGTGGATGAAGGAAGGCTGCCCTGAATGAGCGGAGAGTCTTCACCGCCAGTGTCATTCTGGAAAAGCGTGCGGCAGTCGCTGCGCGGAGAGGAGCACGATTATACTGCTCTGCCGCTGAACCGTGCCGTCATCCTGCTGGCGGTGCCCATGGTGCTGGAGATGATCATGGAATCGCTCTTCGCCGTGGCGGACGTGTACTGGGTCTCACGGATCGGGAAGGAAGCGGTGGCCGTGGTAGGCCTCACCGAATCGGTGATGACACTCATCTATGCTGTGGCGATTGGCATTTCCATCGCCGCCACCGCCATTGTGTCGCGCCGCATCGGTGAAAAGGAGCCGGAGCTCGCCTCACAGGCGGCAGGGCAGATCGTCCTGCTGGGCGTGCTGTTGGCGGCCGCGCTGGGCATGGCGCTCGGCTTTTTCGCCCCTGACATTCTGCGGCTCATGGGGGCGGAGGAGGACATTGTGGCACTCGGTTCAGGCTTTGCCCGCATGATGCTGGGCGGCAATGCCACCGTGTTTTTGATCTTCCTCATCAATGCCATCTTTCGTGGTGCGGGAGATGCCGTCATCGCCATGCGCACGCTGTGGCTGGCGAATGCGCTGAACATCGTCCTGGGCCCGTGCTTCATCTTTGGCTGGGGGCCTTTCCCTGAGATGGGCGTCACAGGCGCTGCAGTCGCGACCAATATTGGCCGCGGCATCGGTGTGCTCTATCAGCTCTGGCATCTGGCGGGGCATCACAGCCGCGTGAAAGTGCGCTGGGCGCATTTCAAGCCGGAGCGGGAGGTGATCAGCACCGTGCTGCGCAAGTCTGGCAGCGGCATCGTGCAGCTTCTCATCAGCACCACGAGCTGGCTGGGGCTCTTTAAAATTCTCGCGCTCTTTGGCAGCGCCGCCCTGGCGGGTTACACGATCGCCATCCGCATTGTGATCTTTGCCCTCATGCCGGCCTGGGGTCTCGCAAACGCTGGCTCCACGCTGGTGGGTCAGAATCTCGGCGCTGGCAAGACGGAGCGTGCGGAGGCGGCGGTCTGGATCGCCGTGAAGTTCGATGCCATCGTCCTCAGTGTGATCGGTCTGGGTTTCGTCTTGTGTGCCAATCCGCTGATCCGGCTGTTCACCGTGGATCCAGAAGTGATGGCGTATGGCACCCAGGCTTTGTGGATCGTGAGCCTTGCCTTCCCGCTCTACGCGTGCGGCATGTGCTTTGAGGCTGCGTTCAATGGCTCCGGCGACACCTGGACACCCGCTCGGCTGAATTTTCTGTGCCTGTGGCTCGGGCAGATTCCGATCGCCTGGGGCTTGGCAAAGTCCTTCGGCTTCGGGCCTGTGGGGGCTTTCATCGCCGTGCCGGTGGCTTATTCGCTTCTGGCTCTCAGCAGCTGGGCCCTCTTCAAACGCGGAAAGTGGAAGACTCAGAAGGTCTGACCATCACCCGCATATCTGGTTTTATGAAATCACTTCTTCTCAGTCTGTTTTCTCTGATCTCTGCGGCGGCCGCTGCTGCCGAATTGCAAACCACCGGAGCCGGTATTGAAATCTCAGCGGGCAGTCTCGGCAGTTTTGTGCTGACGTATCCGGAGTTCGATCCCGGCAGCAAGCAGATCGAAGTCAAAGCCGCAGGTGCGAGCGCGACGGTGCGCTATGACAGCGGTGCGGAGTGCGCCGTGAAGATCGATCAAGATGAAATCGCCCTCGTTTTCAAAGGGGTGCCTTCAGGCGTGAAGTCATGGAAGATGTCCGTGCTCATCGACATTGGCTTTGCCAAGGGTGGCACCTGGAAGATCGCTGACAAGGAAGGCGCGTTTCCAGCGGAGAAGTCCACGCCGCCGCAATTCGCCAGCCTGAACGCCACCAGTTTCCTGCTGAAAAACGCCCAGGGCCAGAGCCTCAGTTTCACCACGCCGGACTTCGCTTTTCAGCAGCTCACCGACAACCGCGAGTGGAACTGGGCCGTCTACAACTGGTTCTTCATGGTGCCTTTTAACGCGGACAATCCATCAGCCAAAATCCGCGTCACCTCGGATCTCGCCTCAGTGACCAAGCTGATCGACTCGTTCGGCCAGAGCATCAAAGACACGTTTCCCAACAAGCTTAAAAGCTTGGATGACCTCAAGGCCGACGTAGCTGCTGACAAGGCTTACTATGACAGCATCGAAACACCCAGGCTGGATCGCTTCGGCGGCTTGCCAGACAGCGGCAACACGCTGGGCCTGAAGAAGACCGGCTTCTTCCATGTGGAGCAGAAGCAGGGAAAATCCTGGCTCGTGGATCCGGATGGCAATGTCTTCTTCCACCTCGGCATCTGCGGCTTTGCGCCCAGCGATGACTACACCTATGTCAAAGGACGTGAGGGCATCTATGAGTGGCTGCCGAAGGCGGAGGGTGAATATGCCAGTGCCTTCCGTGCCGGGGATGGAGATGCTCATTTCTCCTTCTACCTCGCCAACATCATCCGCAAATTTGGCGCTCCCTACGATTATGAAACGCACGCAACGCGCATGATTGAGCGCGTGCGCAAATGGGGCTTCAACTCCATCGGAGCCTTTAGCCCCACGCCGGACAAAGCGCATGTGAAGGCTGATTTTCCGTATGTGACCAGCCTGCCGATCAACGCCTGGGAAGGCGTGCCCCGCATCCCCGGTGCGCATGAAGTGTGGGACCCGTATGATGCGGCTACCACGCAGAAGATCAGCGAAAACCTCGCTCGCGAACTCCCCGCACGTGCCAGCGATCAGCTGCTCATCGGCTACTTCATCGTGAATGAGCCACGTTACGATGAGCTGCCGCGCGTGATCCCCTCACTGACTGGCGGCCAGGCCTGCAAGCTGCGCCTCGTGGAGGCCCTGAAGAGCAAATATCAAACTATCGAAGCCTTCAACACCGCGTGGCAGGCCAAGGCGGCCACGTTTGATGAACTGGCGGGTATCGGGCTCGCGGTAACCACTGACGCCGCCAAGGCGGATGTGAAAGCCTTTGTCGGCGAGTTCATGGAAACGTACTTCGCACAGATCGAAAAGCTCTTCCGCCAGCATGATGCAAACCACATGCTGATCGGCAGTCGCCTGCAGCCTGTGACGATCGACGACGAGCAGCTCTGCCGCATCATGGGCAGGCACCTCGATGTGGTGTCCTACAACTACTACACCTTCGGTGTGGACACCGCCGCGCTGAAACGCTTTCACGAATGGACCGGCAACAAGCCGATGATGCTCAGTGAATTTTTCTGGGCTTCACCGAAGGACAGCGGACTTATTGGAGGGCGCGAGGTCAGCAGCCAGCGGGAGCGCGGACTGGCGTATCGAAACTACGTCGAGCAGAGCGCCGCGCTGGGATTCGTCATCGGCATCGAGTGGTTCACGCTCATCGATCAGGCCACGACGGGCCGCTGGTTCAGCAAATACAATGGCGAGAGCTACAACACCGGCCTCGTCAGCGTGGCGGACCGCCCATGGAAGGACATGCTGACGGAGATGATGAAGACGAACCACACGATCTACGATCTCCTGCTCGGGAAACGCCCGCCCTATGCCTGGGATGATCCGCGGTTTCACGTGCAGGAAAAGTAAAGGCCTCAGGTCAAGGATGGTCATCCAGGTGCCAAGGATGCGCATCCCACGCGGGTTGTCAGTTGAGCTGGTGCTCGGCCAGTCTGTTGGATAGGATTTATTTTATGCCTGCCCAACCCAAAATCGTCCAGCTCGTGGCCAGCGGTGATCTGCGCCTTTCTGCCAATCAAACCTGCTGGCCCGCTCAGGCCGCCATGGAAAAAGCCCTGGCGGCTGCTCTGAAAGCCGAGGGCTGGAAGATCAAGCGTGCGCATGCGGTGGATCCCGTGAAAAAGCACGGGTTCATCGATTCGCAGCGCATGGGCATCGAGGTGTTTCGCGGCATCGACCCCGACGCCCCCCTGATCGTGGCGGAGGCCGTGTGGCAGTACTCGCATCATGTGCTGGCCGGGCTGACCACGCATCGAGGCCCCATTTTAACCGTGGCCAACTGGAGCGGCCAGTGGCCCGGTTTGGTGGGCATGCTGAACTTGAACGGCTCCCTGACCAAGGCAGGCGTGAAATACTCCACACTGTGGAGCGAGGACTTCAGCGACGAGTTTTTCAAAACCAAGCTGAAGCAGTGGCTCAAGACGGGTCGCATCACTCACGACCTCAGCCACGCCCGCAAATGGGAGAAGGTAAAAGTCCCCTCCAAGGCGGCTTCACTGGGCAAAAAACTGGCCGGCATGCTCCGCGCAGAGAAGGCCATCATGGGCATCTTTGACGAGGGCTGCATGGGCATGTTCAACGCCATCATCCCCGACCACGCGCTGCACGCCTGCGGTGTGTTCAAGGAGCGGCTGAGCCAGTCGGCTCTCTATCATGAGACTCTTCAGGTGAGCGATGCCGATGCCCAGGCCATTTACACGTGGCTGGAGAAGAAAGGCATGACTCTCCACCTGGGCAAAGATCATGCTACGCAGCTCACACGCGAGCAGGTGCGCCTGCAGTGTAAGATGTACGCCGCAGCCCTGCGCATCGCGGATGATTTTGGCTGCGACTCCGTCGGCATCCAGTATCAGCAGGGTCTGAAGGACCTGCTGCCAGCGAGCGATCTCGTCGAAGGCATGCTCAACAACGCGGACCGCCCGCCGGTCAAATCCCGCGATGGCAGGCGCACCCTCTGGGCCGGGCAGCCGCTGCTGCATTTCAATGAGGTGGATGAATGCGCCGGCCTGGACGGCATGCTGACCCAGCGTGTGCACCGTGCGCTTCAGCAGCCGGTGGAAAACACCCTCCACGATGTGCGCTGGGGCGAGACCTTTGGCGGCGACTACGTCTGGGTTTTCCTCATCAGCGGCGCGGCTCCTCCCGCGCATTTTGTGGGAGGGTGGAAAGGCGCCGAGGGCTTCCGCCAGCCCGCCATGTATTTTCCCAATGGCGGCTCCACCCTGCGAGGCAACTCAAAGCCGGGCGAGATCATCTGGTCGCGCATCTATGTGCAGAATGAGTCGCTGCACATGGACATCGGCCGTGGGTGTGTGGTCTCTCTCCCGCCTGAGGAAACCGAGCGCCGCTGGCAGCTCACCACCCCCCAGTGGCCCATCATGAGCGCGGTGACCTATGGCGTGAGCCGCGACCAGTTCATGGCCAAGCACCAGGCCAATCACGTACAGGTGGCCTATGCCCATGACGCCAAAGCCGCCAACGAGTGCCTCTTTGCCAAGGCCGCCATGGCCCGCGCCCTTGGAATCCAGGTGAATGTGTGCGGCACCTTGTCACGTTGATCTCTTTCCTTTTCCTCACATGAAGTTTCTCCAACCCCTCCTGCTGGCCTGTCTTTGCGGCCAGGCTCTGGCCGCCGACGGCCTCTCCGCGCTCAAATACAACAACCCCGGCCTCGTCGTTGATCTCGGTGTCGGCCTCTGGGCCTGGCCTCTGCCCATGGACTTTGATGGCGATGGCGACCTCGACCTCGTGGTGAACTGCCCGGACAAGCCCTACAACGGCACCTATTTCTTCGAGAACGCCAGCGGCGACACCGCGAAAAACAAGATGCCGGTTTTCAAGCCCGCCAAACGCATCAGCATCGGAAAGCAGAATGTTCAGGTCAGCTATGTGGATGGCAGGCCCGTCGTCCTGTCTCCTGGACGTGAATATCCCGACTTTTTGAAAAGCGGTCTCGCGCAGGAGAAGAAGCTGCCGGTGGATGCCAAGGTGCATCCCAACAAGGTGCGCGCCGACATGTGGCGCATGGTTGACTATGACGGCGACGGCAATCAGGACCTCATCGTCGGCGTGGGCGACTGGACCGAGTACGGCTGGGACAACGCCTACAATGAAAACGGCCGATGGATGAACGGCCCCCTGCGCGGCTATGTGTATGTTCTCCGTAACACCGGCACCAAGGACAAGCCTGCCTACGACAAGCCCAAGAAACTCATGGCTACCGATCGCCCAGTGGAAACCTTCGGCTGGCCTTCGCCCAACATGGCCGATTTTGATGGCGATGGCGATCTCGACCTGCTCTGCGGCGAGTTCCTCGATGGCTTCACCTATTTCCAAAACACCGGCACCCGCACGCAGCCTAAGTATGCGCTGGGCGCTCGCCTGAAGGCAGACACCGGCCGCTACCTCACCATGGATCTGGAAATGATCACGCCCACCGCCATCGACTGGGACAAGGACGGCGATCTCGATCTCATCTGCGGCGACGAAGACGGCCGAGTGGCCTTCATCGAAAACACCGGCAAATTTGAAAACAAGGCGCCTGTGTACGCCGAGCCTCGCTACTTCCAGCAGGAGGCCGATCAGGTGAAATTTGGCGCGCTGGCCACACCCGTGGGTTTTGACTGGGACGGCGATGGCGACATGGACATCATCTGCGGCAACACCGCCGGCTACGTCGGCTTCATTGAGAATCTCAGCGGCAAAGGTGTAGAGCAGCCCAAGTGGGCGGCTCCGGTGCGCCTCGAAGCCGAGGGCAAGGTCATTCGCCCGATGGCTGGCCCAAATGGCTCCATCCAGGGCCCTTGCGAGGCCAAATGGGGCTACACCACGCAGACCGTGGCCGACTGGGATGCCGATGGCCTGCCTGACCTCATGCTGAACTCCATTCTCGGCAAAGTCGTGTGGTATAAAAACATCGGCACACGCTCAAAGCCAAAGCTGGCCGCCGCACAGCCCGTCGAGGTGGAGTGGGACGGCCCGCAGCCCACACTCGCCTATGGCTGGCTCCGCCCCGAAGGCAAGGCCCTGCTCACTCAGTGGCGCACCACACCTGTGGTCGTGGACTGGAACAAAGATGGCCTGACCGATCTAGTCATGCTCGATCAGGAAGGCTTTCTCGCTTTCTTTGAGAGGGCAAAGAAGAAGGGCAAACTCATCCTCAAGCACCCACAGCGTGTGCTTTGCGCCGCGCAGGATGCCCAGGCCCCTGGTCAGGCCGACTTGAAAGTCAAGACCCCCGTCGCCATGAAGCCCGGCGAGCCCCTGCGGCTCAATGCCGGCCTCGCGGGCAAAAGCGGACGCCGCAAGATCTGCATCATGGACTGGGACCAGGACGGAAAGCTCGACATCCTCCTCAACTCCGCCAACGCCAACTTCATCCGCCAGACCTCCAGCAGCGATGGCAAATGGTTCTTTGCCGACATGGGCCTGCTTATTGACGCCAACATCGAAGGCCACGACGTGAGCCCTACCACCGTCGATTTCAACGCCGACGGCCTGCCAGACTTCGTCGGCGGCGCTGAGGACGGGCACCTCTATTACCTGAAGAATCCGAAGACAAAATAAGGAGTCATTTTCTTCATGCGCAGCGCCCTGCGCTGAGTAGTGACGGGAAATGACCTTTCTCGAATTCCTCGCCTTGAGCGCCGCCGGCGGCACCGCCGGGGCGATCAATGCGATCGCGGGAGGTGGCACGCTGCTGACGTTTCCTGTGCTGCTCATGTGCGGCACGCCGCCCGTGCTGGCCAATGCCACAAGCACCGTGGGGCTCGTGATTGGCACGGCGGGCAGCATCGTGGGCTTTCGCGGTCATTTGAAGGCCATCCGCACGCGGCTGCTGCAGTTCATCCCGATCTGTCTTGTCGGCGCAGCGGTCGGGAGCTTGCTTCTCACACGCACGAGCGACGACCAGTTTTCAAAGCTCATTCCTTTTCTAGTGCTCTTTGCCACGGTGCTGTTCTTTCTGCAGGGCTTTCTTCGCAGGGGGAGGCCCCACTCAGAAGCGAAATCCAGCGCGCTTTGGTTCTCCATCGCCTTGCAGCTTCCGGTGGCTATTTACGGCGCGTTCTTTGGCGCGGGCATCGGCATCCTCATGCTGGCCTCGTTTGGCTTTATGGGCATGTCCAACATCCACGAAATGAACACGCTTAAAAACGTGCTCGGCTCGCTGATCAATGTCATTGCAGCCTTGTGGTTCATCGCCGTCGGCATGGTGAACTGGCCGCAGGCCCTGGCTCTGACGGCAGGTGCGCTGGTCGGCTACTACCTGGGCGCGCATTTCTCCCAGCGCATCCCGCCGCAGCGTGTGAGAAAACTCATCACCCTTATCGGTCTGGTCATTTCGGCGCTCATGTTTTGGAGGCAGTTCGGCTGATCCAGCCGTCACACCAGTTGCCACGGCCCACGCATGGGGCGCGTGAGCATGGCGGAGGCTTCGGCATCTTCAAGGATCTGCTCCTTCGCCGGATCCCAGCGCAGCCGGTTGCGGTTCAGCCTCAGCGCGATGTTGGCGAGATGCGCGATGGTGATGCTGCGGTGCGCGTACTCAATCGGTGCCGCGGTCATGGCACCATCCTGAATGCCATCGATGAAGTTGCGGAAGTGGTCCTTGCTCTCGTAAAGGCGCACATCGTTTTCGGCCAGCGGTGTTCGCAGGGAGTCGGGCTTGATCTCCAGCTTTCCACGCATGCTGAGGATGCTGCCGTTTTCGCCTTCATACATGATCCCTGAGCCAAAGTCCTGCTTGTCCGCCACGCGCACCGTGGTGCCGTCCTCGTAGCGGTAGGCAAAGGAGAAGTTCGGCGCTGTGCTATAGAGACTTCCCGGTGCTGGCCACGTGGCTTTCAGGTCGAAAAACTCCACAGGCCCGCTTTCATCCTTCCCCAGGGCCCACTGCACGATGTCGAAATGATGCGCGCCAAAGTCGGTGATGTTGCCGCCGGAGTAGTCGAAAAACCAGCGCCAGTTGGAGTGCAGCCGCGCCGGGCAGAAGGGCGCATCAGGAGCGGGGCCGAGCCACATGTCATAGTTTAGTCCCTCCGGCACGGGCGTGGGCGCTGTTTGTGAGGCGCAGCCGTTGTTGTCACGGTTGTCGCTCGCCAGTCCTACGCGGATTTGTTTCAGCTTGCCGATTCTGCCGCTGCGCACGTACTCGCAGGCCATGCGAAAATGAATGTCGCTGCGCTGCTGGCTGCCGGTCTGCCACACGATCTTGCTCTGGCGCACCACATCGCTCATGAAGCGGCCCTGCGCCACCGTGAGGCTCAGCGGCTTTTCACAGTAGATGTGCTTTCCCGCCCGTGCCGCCGCCACGGCTATGAGCGCATGCCAGTGGTCCGGCGTGGCGATCTGCACCGCATCCACATCCTTGCGCGCCAGCACTTCGCGGAAATCCTCGTGCGCGGCGCAGCCCTGGGTGCCGTAGCTCTTGTCCACCAGTCTTCGCGCAGGCTCGCGGCCCAGCGTCCCCGCCTTTTTGATGATGCCCTTGTTGTAGCGGTCAGACTCTTTTTCCACATCACACACCGCCATGACCTGGACACGCTCGTCCTGCAGGAAATTCTTAACCACATCCGTTCCTCGACCGCCACACCCTATCAGCGCCAGCGTGGTGCGATTTGAAGGTGCGACCGCGCCATTTTTTCCCAGTGCAGAGCCAGGGATGAAGGTTGGAAAGCCGACAACGCTGCCGAGGGCGGAGCAATGTCTCAGGAACTGGCGGCGTGAGGGAGCGGCAGGGGCTGTCATGGCGCTATTTCAAACGCGGAATTCAAGGGGGTCCTTCAAGTAAGTGTAAACGGCTAAAATATTCAGTGTTAAATGTTTAAAGTGAAGATGATGAAGTTTATTGATTAGGTTTTATCACTTAAGTAATTAAATAAGGATTGTAATTGGTTGGATAAAAATACTATGATGCTGCCGTTGATTGCAAAGTTCACTGCTATGAAGACCTACCTTTTTGCCAGCCTTAGCCTTCTTCTTGCCTCCACACTGTCGCTTTCTGCCCGGGAGTTTACCGATCTGCAAGGCCGCAAGCTTGATGCGGAGATCATCTCAGCCGCAGGTGGGCAGGTCACGCTCAAGCGCGCTGATGGTCGTGTCTTCGCGGTCGCGGTCACCATGTTCACCACGGATGACCAGAAATTCATCACAGAGTGGGCGGACAATAACACGAAGTATAATTTCGAAGTCACCTACACCAAAAAGAAGCTCAATGAAACGCGCACCAAGCGGGGGCCTGTGACTTACGAGGACGAGACATGGATCTACAAGATCAACATCCGCAACCGTCAGCCCACAAGCGTGGGCGACCTGCGTGTGGACTACTGGTGCTTCCGCCGTGAAGATGGCGGCAAAGGCAAAGGGTCAGCGCGCATTGAAACTTCAGGCAGCAGCAAAATCGCAAGCCTGGCAGGAGCTGGGACGGCAACAGTGGACACCTCGGAAATCGTGCTGCACAAACAGGAGCTGGCGGGAGGCTACTATTTCATCAATGGGGACGATGCGATCCAGTCTGATGGCATGGGCGGCTTCGCCCTGCGCATCTTTGACCGCAAAGGCCGGGAGGTTTACAAGTGGGCGACCAAGGAGGACCTCTTAGTGGCGGCCGTGGGCACGCCGCAGGCGAGAGGTTCCAATGCCGAATCCAGATCGGGTTCAAAATAGTTTGCTGGCGTCCGCGATTTGGAGCGCTACGTAACTCCTCGGCTGCGCCGGCACTGAGCCGCCAGCTTTGCTTTGGATTCTGACAGACGCGCCCTCAAACCTCGCGGCTTGAAAAAGACCGCGAACCGCCAACCACCACCCCCATCCGGGCGTGCGAGGGGGGACGCCCTCGGTCTGGTGGATCTGACGCTCAAGACTGCTGAGTTTAAGCGAAAGCTCACCCAGCCGGAGATCATGCTCGATCACGTCACGCCCCAGGCCTTTGGCTTCGCGGCGGCACTTCTGGTGCGGCATGCGGAAAAAAGCCGTCCGGGATGCCGCGTGTGGATTCTCTGCCCGGATGTGAAAACACAGGACCACGTCCACGCAGAGCTCGGCGTGTGGCAGTGTCCGTCTCTGTATCTTCCTCGCCTCGGGCAGGTGGTGAATGATGCCCTGGTGGACCCGGAGCTGCTGGCCGAGCGTGCCGGCGCTCTGGGGCGCATGACGGAGAGCGATGCGCCCGTGATGGTCCTGTGTGCCGACAGTCTGGACGAGCCCGCACCTGCGGCGGCGGAGATCTCCGACCAGCGCCGCATGCTCAAGGTGGGCGGCACGCTGGATGTGGAGGCGCTGCTGAAGGACCTCGCTGAGGCGGGCTATGAACGAGTGCCCGTCGTCACTGAGCGCGGCCAGTTCGCCCGCCGCGGTGGCATCGTGGACTTTTTTTCCTGGCAGGCGGAGGAGCCGCTGCGCCTCGAGTTTTTCGACGACGAAATCGAGTCCATCCGCGCCTTTGACCTGCACAACCAGTCCTCGGTCAAGCGCCTGGAAAGCGTGGGCGTCATCCTGCAGATGAGCGAAAATGCCGAGGAGGCTTCGCGGGTGCGTGAGCACCTGCGCAAGGACGACTTCATCATCGCCATCGACGGCGAGGCTCCTGCTCAGGCATGCATTCTCAGCGGTGCTGCTCCTGTGGAAGGGCTGGAGGACTTTTCTGCGGCCATTCATGAGAACCCTCTCGGCGTTTTTGATGCATCCGACTTCGTCCTGCATGAGGCGCGCCGGGAGCATTTCGCCCGACAAATACGCGAATGGCATGAGGACGGCTGGCGTTCCGTCATCTTCTTCCACAATGAGGCCGAGCGTGAGCGCTTTGCCGAGCTGCAGAGCGGCCTGCCCTCCTCGCTCGAAACCAAGCTCGGGCTGCTGTATCGCGGCTTCACCGTCCCGGCGGCAAAGCTGGCCGTGCTCACCGGTGCGGAAATCTTCGGCCGTCATCAGCACATCCGGCGCGTGCGCGGCTCCAAGCTGGATGAGGCCGAAGTGCTGCGCAAAGCACGCGATGTCATGCGCGACCTGCGCGAAGGCGACATCGTGGTGCATGCCGAGCATGGCGTGGCCCGCTTTGGCGGCATCGAGGTGCGCGACTCCGGCAAACGCGAGGAGGTGCTCGTTCTGCACTATGCCGAGGGGGCCAAGCTCTTCGTGCCAGTGGCTCACACACATCTCGTCACCCGTTACGTGGGCGTGGGCGGCAAGGCCCCGGCCCTCAGCAAGCTCAGCGAGGCGCGCTGGCAGAAGACGCGCAAGAGCGCGGAAAAAAGCGTGGAGGACTTCGCTGTGCGCATGCTCAGCGTGGCGGCGGAGCGTCAGACGCTGAAGGCGTTTTCACACCCGCCAGACACAAAATGGCAGTTGGAGTTTGAGGAGTCTTTTCTCTACCGCGAAACTCCCGACCAGCTCCGCAGCGTGGAGGAGATCAAGCGGGACATGGAATCCGCCAAGCCCATGGACCGCCTGCTGTGCGCAGACGTGGGCTTTGGCAAGACCGAGGTGGCCATCCGCGCTGCGTTCAAGGCGGTGATGGGCGGCCGGCAGGTGGCCGTCCTTGTGCCCACCACCGTGCTGGCCCGCCAGCATTGGGAAAACATCCGCGAGCGCATGAGCGGCTTCCCGGTCACGGTGGAAATGCTCTGCCGCCTCACTCCAACCGGCAAGGAGCGCGAAATTTTAAAGGGCATCTCGGACGGCACGGTGGACATCGTCGTGGGCACGCACCGTGTCATCTCCAAGGACGTGAAGTTCAAAAACCTCGGCCTGGCCGTGGTGGATGAGGAGCAGCGCTTCGGCGTGAAGCACAAGGAGAAGTTCAAGGACCTCTTCCGCCTCGTGGACGTGCTCACTCTCAGCGCCACGCCCATCCCTCGTACTCTCTACCTCGCGCTCATGGGCATGCGTGACATGAGCACCATCGAGACCCCGCCGCCCAACAAGCAGGCGGTGCAGACCATGATCTGCCCCTACGACGAGCGTACCATCAAGCAGGCTGTGGACGCCGAGATCGAGCGCGGCGGTCAGGTCTTCTTCCTGCACAATCGCGTGATGACCATCGAAAAAGTCGCACAGCGCATCCGCGACCTCTGCCCCAAGGCCCGCGTCATCATCGGCCACGGCCAGATGGACAGCGAGCTGCTGGAGGACGTCATGCACACCTTTGTAGATGGCGGTGCTGACGTGCTCGTCTGCACCACCATCATCGAAAGCGGCGTCGATATTCCGAATGCCAACACCATCATCATCGACCGCGCAGACCGCTTCGGCCTGGCGGACCTTTATCAGCTTCGCGGGCGTGTGGGGCGTGGCGGTGTGCAGGCCCATGCCTACCTGCTGCTGCCGCAGGATGCCGTGACCGCTGGCGATGCACGCAAGCGAGTGAACGCCATCAAGCAGTACGCCGGCCTCGGCAGCGGTTTCAAAATCGCGCTGAGAGATCTGGAGATTCGCGGCGCGGGCAATCTTCTCGGCACAGAGCAGAGCGGCCACATCGCCGCCGTGGGCTTCGATCTCTACTGCCAGATGCTCAAGCAGAGCGTGGCGCGCATGCAGGGCCGCCGCGTGGCGCGCCCGGTCGAGGTGGGCCTGCGTTCAGACTTCCTCGTCATGAGCGAGGCCCAGATGACCCAGGCGGACAAAACAGCCACTCCCGCCTTCATCCCCGCCAGCTTCATCGAGGATCTCAAGCTGCGCATCACCGCTTACCGCCAGGTGGGCGAGATCATGACACGCAAAGAGCTGGAGGAACTTGAGGAGCAATGGCGCGACCAGTTCGGCGAAAAGCTGCCTCATGCCGTGCAGAACCTCCTCACCTGTGCCGCCATACGCCTGTCAGCAGCCCACGCAGGCATCACCGATGTCGAGATCAAGGACCGCAAGCTCATGCTCACCCGCAATGGCAAGTTCGTCATGATCCAGGGCAAGTTCCCGCGCCTTAGCTCCCGCGAAGGTCACAAGCAGCTTGCCGAGGCCCTGGCCATGCTGCGCACGCTGTGATCACAGGCAGCCTGAAAGCTGCGTGTCAAAAAACTGCCGTGCTGTGTTTTCACCCATGTCATAGCACTCCTTCAGCCTCCCTGGAAAAAAGGGTGACGGGCGTGAGTGGTGCGTGACGATGATGCTCAGCTTTTTGCCGTGAAGCCGCGCGAGTTCGATGCGGTCGTCCAGGATCTGACGGTTCATCGCTGCGTGAGATGAGGCGATGGTGTCCAGCATGCGGTGCAGAGGCAGCCGCGAAGGCTTCTTCTCTGGCTGGGTGATCCGGTGAATCACGATGTGGTCGATGTCGTCATCCTTGAACCACGGATCGATCGGCGATTCGTGTGCCACTCCGCCGTCGGTGCACATGCGCCCTTCGAACTCCATCGGTGAAAACAGCATCGGCACGCATGCGCTGGCGGCCATGGCCGTGGCCAGCGGTCCGCTGCGGGCAAAGACCGTCTCGTGTTTCGACAGATCGCTCAGAGCGATCAGCAGCCGCGGATTCGAAAGGGATTCGATCGCCCGTTTGCCCACGAACGACTCGAAATGAGTGCTGGCGCCTGCGGGATCAAAAAAGCCGGGATAGCGGTGCAGGAAACTGTTCACGAGCTGGTGCCAGAGCCATTTGGTGCGTCTGGCAAAGGACAGATACAGTCGGGGGCTCAGCACCGCTTGGCGGATGGCTTCCTGCTCCAGCCCCGCGGCATACAGGCCAGCGGTGATGGCGCCCGCAGAGGAGCCCGACACCGCGACCGGACGCACCCCGAGCGCATGCAACTGCGCGAGAAAGCCCGCATGGGTGGCATAGCCCATGAAGGATGCGCCCAGCGCTATGGCGATGCGTGGTGATGAACTCATGCTCTGACTACCTCCGGCGGGATGATGACGGAGTGCCTGGCGCGTAGAAACACCACGCCGCCTACGATGCCCCAGAACACGTTGAAAAGCCACCCTGCCAGTGAGGCCGAGATCCCCACGGCCTCGGGCACTCCGGCCAGACCCGCAAGCAGCGCCTCAAAGGTGCGCTCGCGCACGCCGAGACCGGAGACGGACACCGGCAGGGACGCCGCTGCATCCACGATCGGCATGGCTGTCAGCACATCCAGCACGGGCGCCATGCCTCCCACCGCCCTGAGCCCGCAGTAAAAGCTCATGAAAAAAGCCGCGTGCATGCCGGTGGAGACCACTGACGCGGAGAGCGTGCGCTTCCATAGCAGCGCAAAGACATCATGCACCTGCGTCAGACGTGCGATGAGGCCTGCCAGTTTGGGATTGCCCATGGTGCGGGGAAACGTGCGCCTCCCCCATGCCAGCAGGCTTGGCTTGAAGGAAAACCAGCTGATCACCAGCCCCACCAGTGCTCCGCCGACATACATGGCATAGCCTGTGATCAGCATGCGCAGATCATAGCCGATTTCATTCCAGTGCGAGGCCCGCGCCAGCAGGCAGGCGGTGAATAAAAACGCCACAGATAGAAGCCCCGTCAGGTGGTCCAGCACGAGTGACACGCTCACCGGCATCGTCTGTCCGGGCAGGCGGCGGGAAAGCGACATGATCTTGTACGTGTCGCCACCCACGACCCCCACGGAGCTGATGTTGAAAAACGCGCTGACCATTTCCGTCGATAACACCACATGAAATGGCAGATCGGGCACCTGGCCGCGCAGGATGATGTGCCAGCGGATCGCGGTCAGAAACAGCGAGAGAAACGCAAACGTGATCCCCGCCAGTGTCCAGGGCCAGTTGGTCAGCAGGGCGCGCAGGCGCGGCACTATGTCGGCTACGAGGTCATGCTCCCGGAACAGCAGCGCCAGCAGCACGCCGCTGATCAGCAGACGCAGGGAGATGGAGACGAAGCGTTTCAAAACGCGGGACTAGGGCAGGGAACTCACGCTGCCGCCTTTTGGTCCACGGCTTCGGCGATCGTGTTTACACTTTGAAGGATGCGCTTCGCCTGGTCTTGGTCGGCCATTTTGAACCCAAAATGCTTTTCAATCATCACCACCAGTTGCAGCGCGTCCACAGAGTCAAGGCCGATGCCTGCAGGGCCAAACAAAGGGGTGTCATCGCCGATTTCATCTGCAGTCATGTCGAGCATGAGTTCGCTGATCATAAGTTCTTTGAGGCGCTGGCGGGTCGGCATGCAGGGGATACGTTTCGTAGGGTGTAGAGGGGAGGCTAAAGGAGCCCCCCGTCAATTTTGAGGGTCGAACCAGTGATATAGCTCGCATCCGGGCTCGCAAGGAAGAAAACCGCCGCCGCCACCTCCTCTGGCCTGGCAAATCTTCTCATCGGGAGTTGCATTTTGAGCGCCTTGAGGTGTTCGGATGTCCAGTCCGCTGGCAGTCCGCCTTCGATATAACCGGGGCAGACGGCATTGACCGTGATCCCCATCCGGGCAGACTCCTTGGACAGGCTCTGCGTCAGCCCTATCACTCCAGCCTTGGCGGCGGCATAGTTGGTTTGCCCTGCCGGCGAAGAAATGGCGCTCAGCGAGGCGATGTTCACGATCCGCCCCTGCCTCCCCCGCATCATCCCTGGCAAAACGGCCTGGCACCCGTGGAAGACGGCGTTCAGATTGGCGTCCAAGACACGCGACCACTGCTCCTGCGCCATGTTGGCCAGCAGCGCGTCTTCGTGAAATCCCGCGTTGTTGACCAGGACGCTCACTGGTGCTGCCTGGCTTTCGATTTCGCTCAGAGCGGCTTTCCAGGCATCTGGAGAGGTGATTTCAAGCGTGATCAAGTCCGCCCGGCCCGGAAATCGGGTCGCAAGCTCCTGCGCCCGCTCCCGTCTCTCACGCACCCCCAAAAACACACGGCAGTTTTCCTCTTTCGTGAGGAAAAATTCCGCGATGGCAAGACCCAGCGCTCCGTTGGCGCCTGTGATTAAAATGCTGCGACTCATCCGCGAAGCATTGGAGTTCGCAGCTGGCACTTGCAAGTCACTTCATCTTCCCTCTCCACACCTGGGGAGATCTCACTCCGGGTCGCGCCTCCCCGCCGGGGATCACGATTTGCCCCTGCCACCTCACGGCATTCGTCGTCACGAGCGAAAAAGGCACTTCGCCCGCCTGGCTCCATGCCTGCGTCTTTGCATCAAAAACCAGAATCGACCTCGGGAAGCCGGGATGCTTTTCCTTGGGCTCAAAGTTCACGTTGGCCCCGTCATCTCCGCCCAGGATGTACATCTTGCCATCAATCACGGGGGGAGGATTCGGAGCCGCAACGGCCACGCGGGGCATGTCCGGCAGTTTTTGCCAGCCCGTGGCCGGTGCGTAGGCCCACGCATCATTCAGCCATTCGCGCTCAGCTTTGCCATCCTTTCCCGCATGCAAGGCCGCACCGCCAAACACGTGTACCACGCCATTCACAGCAGCCATGCAGGCCAGCATGCGCGGTTTGCCGGGGCAGGGGGGCAGTTCCTGCCACGCTGCGCCGGGTTGCTTGAGATCGAGCGACCAAAACGTGCTCAGCGCCGTGGTGGCCGCCGGTGTTTCGATCCCTCCAGAGATGTAAATGACCCCATCGGATTCGCATCCGCACATGAAGGCACAGGGCTTTGGCAGTGGCGGCAGCTGGGCGTCTTTTTGCACCCAGAACACCTCACGGAAGTGTTCTGTGGCATTGCCCCCGCCCAGGATGATCCAGCCGTCGGGAGTCGTGATGCTCACCCCGTAGCCATTGGGCTTGGGCAGTTTTCCCGCCACCCGCCAGGCTCCATCCGGCTTCTCCAGCGCGAAGAGTGTGTCATACCATAGCTTCGTCCCGCCCTCCCATGGCATTTTGTCGATGAAATGCGTCCCTCCCGCGACCATGAGCGTGCCCTCGACCACTCCTGCAAACGAACCGGCAAAGCCCCGCGCATCGGGCAATGCTGGTAGCGATGACCATTGAAAATCAGCGGCGTAGGTGGTGAAAATCAGGGACATGTGGCAGAGTATCACTCGAAGCATGACCGGCACTTAACGCAGGTTTGATGATAGTTCCGGCACATTGAGTGCTTATTTTGGCATTCCCATGCTCACTATTTCTGGCAAATCCCACGGCAAGTTCTGCGACGGCGTCTCGCGTCGTGACTTCCTTCGCATTGGCGGTCTCGCCATGGGCGGTCTGTCCTTGCCTGAACTGCTCAAAGCCGAGGCCGAGGCTCGCACGGGCCGCAGCTTCAAGTCTGTCATCATGATCTACATGTGCGGAGCCCCGCCGCATCAGGACATGTATGACTTGAAGATGGACGCGCCGCTGGAGATTCGCGGCCCTTACAAACCGATCAAGACCGCCGTCCCCGGCATCCACATCTCCGAGCATGCGCCGCGCCTCGCCAAGATCATGGACAAGCTGGTGCCCATTCGCAGCATGTACGGCTCTCCAAATGGTGCCCATGACAGCTTCATCTGCTACACCGGCAAGCCCCCGCCCCCGAATGGCGGCGGTGCTCCCGTGGGCCGTCTTTCGGATCCCCCCTCTTTGGGGTCTGTTGTTTCCAAGCTCAAAGGCCAGGCAGACCCCGCCATGCCCGCCTTCATCGGTCTCGCTCCCAAGGCCGGACACCCGCCCTATGGCTCGCCCGGGCATCCGGGCTTCTGCGGCAACACGCACGCTGCCTTCCGCCCCAACGGCGCTGGCATGGAAGATCTCCAGCTCAATGGCATCACGCTCGACCGCCTCGAAGATCGCCGCTCCCTGCTCACTGGCTTTGATTCCTTCCGCCGGGAGCTCGACGCCAGCGGCCTCGTCGGCAGCATGGACGCCTTCAATCAGCAGGCCCTGAATGTGCTGACCTCCAGCAAGCTGCTCGCCGCTCTCGATTTGAATCAGGAGAGCGTCAAAACCCGTGAACGCTACGGCAAAGGTGATCCCAAGAACTACGGCGACGGCGCACCCCTCAATCTTGAGCACTTCCTCCTCGCCCGCCGTCTTGTCGAAGCCGGTGCCCGTGTGGTCACTTTGAATTTCGGCCGCTGGGACTTCCACGACAACAACTACCCGCAGCTCCTGCGCCATCTGCCGCTCTTTGACCAGGGCATGAGCGCCCTCGTTGAAGATCTCCATCAGCGCGGCCTCGACAAGGACGTGGCCGTCGTCGCCTGGGGCGAGTTTGGTCGCACGCCGATGGTGAACAAGGACGGGGGCCGTGACCACTGGCCTCGTGTCGGCGGCGCCCTGCTCGCCGGTGGCGGTTTCCGCACTGGCCAGGTCATCGGTGCCACGGACCGCCTTGGCGGCGAACCCACCGAACGTCCCGTGCATTTCGGCGAAGTCTTTGCCTCGCTCTACCAGCACATGGGCATCGACACCGTGAAGACCACGCTCAACGATTTGACTGGTCGCCCGCAGTATCTCGTCGACGGCTGGCAGCCCATGCCCGAGCTGGTTTGAAGCAGAAGGCGCCTTGCCCATGCCTCCAGGGTGGCATATGGTGGGCCATATGTATCCGGTCAAAACGACTGTTCCAGAAGGGCTGATCCTCAAAGACGGAGATGAAGCCGATCTGCGTGTTGTCATTGAGGATGGAGCGATCGTGGTGACCAAAATATTGAGGAAGAAGTCTGCTGCTGACGCCTCCAAACCCGAGCACACAATCAAGC
Organism: Prosthecobacter fluviatilis; assembly: GCF_042655725.1. Lineage (GTDB taxonomy): Bacteria > Verrucomicrobiota > Verrucomicrobiia > Verrucomicrobiales > Verrucomicrobiaceae > Prosthecobacter > Prosthecobacter fluviatilis. The sequence continues at coordinate 60,375 of NZ_JBHSMQ010000005.1, read as the reverse complement.
TTGGGGTTTGGAACCGGAAGTAGTCCGTTTGGAAAGTCTTGCCTGCGGTGCGGCGTATTCCCATGCGCATGTCCTTGCCGCATCCAGCACATCCCGTTTCCCGCCGTGAAGTGATCCAGGCCGGGGCTGTAGGGCTTCTGGGCCTCGGAATGAACCACCTCAGCGCCCTTCAGGCGATGACCGCGGCCACGCAGCCGCCACGGGCAAAGTCCGTCATCTACATCTTCCTTTCCGGCGGGCTCGCCCAGCATGAGAGCTTCGACATGAAGCCGGACGCCCCCATGGAGATCCGTGGCGAGTTCAAACCCATCCGCACCCGCACCCCCGGCCTGCACATCTGCGAGCACCTGCCCAATCTCGCGCGCATTTCTGAAAAGTGGTCGCTGGTGCGTTCGCTCACCCATGGCAGCAGTGATCACTCGCTGGGCCATCACATCATGCTCACCGGCCGCAGTGATGCGCCGCTTGGGTTCGATCCATCCAAGCCGAAAAAATCCGATCATCCCAGCATGGCCGCGCTGGCCACTGCGCTGCTGCCCAAGCGCAAAGACAATCTGCCCCCCGCCATCGTGCTGCCAGACAAGCTCGTGCACCGTGAAGGCCGCACGCTCGCAGGACAGTTCGCAGGCACGCTTGGCGCTCAGCATGACCCATGGTTTTTGGAGATGTCGCCCTACCACCCCAAGCACTACGGCGCTTATCCCAAATACCTCTTTCATCACGAGCGTGGTTTGGAAACGGACCCCGCCCTCCGCTTCCAGGCCCCGCATCTCTCGCTGCCGCAAGGACTCACCATGGACCGCGTCATGGACCGCGTCTCACTCCGCAATGCCTTGGAGCAGCAGGCCAATGATCTCACCGCACTGGCCGGCGATGAAGCCTTTGACTCCACCCGTCAGGCGGCCATCGGCCTGCTGAGCAACCGCAAGGTGCATGACGCCTTCAGCCTGGAAAAAGTCGACCCCAAGATGCTCGACCGCTACGGCCGTCACAGCTTTGGCTGGTCCCTGCTCATGGCCCGCAGGCTCGTCCAGAGCGGCGTGCGCATGGTGCAGGTGAATCTCGGCAACAACGAGACCTGGGACACGCACCAGGCCGCGTGGGGAAACCTCAAAAACTACCTCCTCCCGCCGATGGACCAGGCCGTGAGTGCTCTGCTCGAAGACCTCGACGCCAGCGGTCAGCTCGATGAGACCCTCATCGTCATGGGCGGCGAGTTTGGCCGCACCCCCAAAATCAAGAGCATCTCCGCCACCGCTCTGCCGGGCCGCGATCATTGGGGCCATGCGCAGAGCATCCTTCTCGCCGGTGGTGGCATCAAAGGAGGGCGCGTCATTGGTGAAACCGACAAGCACGGTGGCTACCCCGTCAGCGATGCCCAGACCCCCGAAAATCTCGCCGCTACGATCTACGAAGCCCTCGGCCTCCCCCGCGAAACCATCTGGAAAGACTTCACCGGACGCCCTCACACGCTCTACATGGGGTCGCCCATCGGCGGCCTCGTCTAGCGCCACCGGCTTTTACTCGAAGCCGAGCAGCCCCTTCAAGCCGTCGATCACCTTCTGCTCCTCTTTGCTGATTTTCGAGCCGAGACCAAGGAAGCCGCCGCCTTCCGCCTCGGCGGTTTTGATCGCAATCGCCATCGCGATCTTCCGGTAGATGTCGAAATCTTCGTCTCCGAACTTCGTGGCCGCCAGTTGCACCGCGTCGAGCACCATTTGCGGCGGACGCGAGCCGCGCGCGGTCACGGCGGGCCACAGCTTGTGCATGTTGTCCGGGATCCGTGCCGCAGCTTTGAAGACGAGGCTGGTGAGCACCCCTTCTGACACCACGTTGATAATGCCGGCAAAGGCTTCACACTCCTTGTCGCCGACTTTGCCATCCGCAGCGGCCACCAGCAGGAAACTGGCGACGAGTCCCATGCTCAGCACATCCCAGTCCGCTTCTGCGAGTCCTCCGCTGGCTATCTCCACATCATGGCCCTGCATCAGCGCCATGATGCTGGCCAGCGTGTCGCGGGCCATGGCAGGTGAATCGTGGGTGACCAGCGCGGCGGCCATGTTTTGAAGATGCTGCATGAAAGCCGCCTGCTCAGACGCCTCGAATTTCTGCGTCAGCAAGGCTTGGCCTTGCACGAACAGGGGCTTGGGTGCCTGGGCAAACTGGATCTCCGCAAACACCAGCCAGAAGAGCTGGTCGAAGTAGCGCAGCAGTGCGTGTGCCGCACAGGATTCCTGACCGGGTGTGTAACCTGCCATGAGGCACTGTTTGAGAGCAGCCTTGCGCGCATTCCCGAGTTCTCCTCCGTGGCAGCCGCTCATCGATGCATAGAGACAGCCAAGGACGGATGACAACTGACGAAGTTCGGCCTCGGTGAAGCGCTGCAGCGCGGGATCGATGCCGGGCCAGTACGTGGTGACCTGGAGTTCGTCCGTGTAGCGCTCGTTGTTTTTGCTGTAGCCCATGAAATGGAACAGGTCGGACAATTGATCAGCCATCGCCACGCGCTCAGGCACTGGATGACCGTTGTCATCGCGCACGGCGGCTGCCGCCACGCGTCCGAGGTGCAGGAGAAACTGCAGCTTGTCTGACGGCGTCAGTTGCTCGGACAGCGCCGCTTGAATTTCTTCGATCAGCGGTGCTGTGTCAGCCAGTCCTGTCAGTTCAGCGTGGAGCCGCTGGAAATGGTTTGCGAGATGCTGGAGCGCGTCAGTATAGAGGCAGATGCGCGCATTGGGCTCACCCGCCGCCTCGACATGCTCGTTGAACCGGGCGGAATCAACCGCAGTGGGACCCGCATTGACGCCGGTGATCGCGAGATGAACAAACAGGGGCGCTTTGGCGAGTGTGTCGAGGTTGGGTGAGCTCATGATCAGACTTGAAGAAAAAAGAGAGATCTTGTTATCACTTCTCAGTCTTCGCTGCCACGTCTTTTCCATCAGAGGTTATCTCGATGTTGCCATGCCACGCAGTCACAAACACCTGCGTGCCCAGCGGCTCGAATTGCTTCGTCAGTTTCTCCCCGGGCGATGGCACCTCGCTTCCGGCGTAAAAATCCAGGCATGAGGCGATGGCATATTTCGGCTTCGTTGCCGCCGCAAACTCGGGATGCGTGTTGAATCCATGATGGGGTGCCGTGACCACCGCCGCTTTCAGTTTCTCCTCCGGTGTCTTTTCCAGCACGTAGCGCTGCCCGGTGCCGTAGGCGTCACCTGGGAAGAATAGAACGTTCTGGCCATGCTGCATGCGCAGGAAGAGCGAGTTCGTGTTCAGCAGGCCGTGTTCCGTGATCTTGGCGGGATCGCTGTCCAAGTTGTGCATGGTTTTCGGCGGCGAGAGCACTTCGACGGTCAGGGCGGAATCAAAGTCGAGCTTGTCCCCCTCGGTGGCGGCGATGTACTTTGCCCCACGCTCCTGCGCATGCTGGCGGAGTCGGCTGTAGGCCAGTGAGAAGCCACGTGCGGAATAACCCGTGTCCACAAAGGTCTTCACCGGCATGTGATCCAGCAGCCACATCGCGCCGCCATAGTGGTCGCCATGCGGATGGCTGATGGCGATGCCGTCAATCTGCGTGATTCCGCGCGCTTTGAGAAACGGCTCAATGGTGTCGCGTCCGGCATCGTAGGTGTCGGATTGCGGGCCGGTGTCGATCATCCATGTTCCGCCGCCCGGGGTTTGCACCACCACGGCCAGCCCGTGCTTCGGCATGTTCAAGTAGGTGATGATGAGCTTGCCATCCGCCGCGTGAAGCGCGGTAGCCAGCAGCAGGCATAAAAGGATGAGGCGGTTCATGGACGTTTGAGCTTGTTCCAGCCCTCGGCTGGCTGTCGAGCCAATTTCCGCCACTCCGGCACCTGTGCGATGGTTTGCTCCATCAAATCGGCGCATTGCTCCGCGATCGTCACCAGCGTCTCCCTCATGCCCGCGCTCTCGGCCATTTCGATCATCGCATCAAACTCCAGCCCGCCGCTCACGCGTTTTGCCTCCTCGCTGTCACGCTGCACCACCCGCAGCACATCCTCAGTGTGGTGCGGTAGCCAGCGGCGGTTTTCAGCGAGCACCGCAGCTAGCAGCGACTGCAGCTCGGGCTTCCAGCCATTATCAAACAACAGGGCGAGCTCGCCTCGTTTCTCGCCAATCCGCATGTAGTGCGGCTGGATCGCCTCCACCGGAGTCGCCGCCATGTCGCGGAAAGTTTTGTTCCAGTCGATGCCTAGCTCGCCGCCAATCGTGTGAAACGTGAACTGATCCTGCACGATGCGGTTTCGCGGCGTGTAAACACCATCCAGCAAATGCATCCGAATGCCCGGCTGCACCGACTTGATCAATGAATCGCCCACGATGTGCACCATCCAGCCTAGCGCATAGGCTAGGCCGCGCTCAGAGTTCATGTCATCGCAGATGGCCCGCGTACAGTAGTCCGCCAGATGGTCCCACGGCACACGCAGATTCACCTCCGGTTTCGCCCAGCCGAAGACGAGATGCGCACGGCCATAAAACAGCTCATGGATTTCCTTCGGCCTGTATTGGCGCCCCTCATGTTCCAGCGTCCACGGCTTAACCGCTCCGCCCGTGATCGGGCTTTTTTCCAGCGGCACCGTGCCAAAGCCCACCTCTCGTCCGGTGTCCACACAGACAGCCTCGGGCATCACCTGGATGTCGCAGCCGAGATACGCACCACATAAAAAGCTCGGCAGATGCCGCTCGATGATCGGCGTGATGGGCAGCCCGCGCCCCTTCGCAGCTTTCGCCGCGAGGATGCCATACATCGTGTGTCCGATCAGTCCGCTCATGTTTAGAACCAAACGCATTCTGAATTGCCGGTCTGGCAAGAGTCCCATCACTCGCCCCGTAGGTTAGTGGCCCTCCACACAGCCATGCTCAATCTCTACTCACATCCCAGCGGCGGCTATTGCGATGGCGTGTCGCGTCGAAACTTCCTCAAGATCGGCGGACTCGCCATGGGCGGACTGTCGTTGAATGACGTGCTGCGTGCCGAGTCCGTGCAGAAGACCGGCAAGTCACACAAGGCGGTGATCATGATCTTCCTGCCCGGCGGACCGTCGCACCAGGACATGTTCGACATGAAGCCGGACGCGCCGAGTGAGATTCGAGGCGAGTTCAAACCCATCTCCACCAACGTCCCAGGCATCCAGATTTGCGAGCATCTCCCGCGTCTCGCGAAGATGATGGACAAGTGCACCATCATCCGATCGCTCGCCGACTGCGACTCGCGCCACGATGCCTTTCAGTGCCTCACTGGCCGCAGCACCAAGCAGCAGCCTCCCGGCGGCTGGCCTTCGCTCGGCTCCATCGTTTCGAGGCTGCAGGGCAGCACCAATCCCGCCATGCCGCCGTTCGTTGGACTTGCCCCCAAGATGGGCCACATGGAATGGGCCCGCACGGGTGAGCCGGGCTATCTCGGCGTTGCGCATGCACCCTTCCAGCCAAATCGCGGCGGCGGCACAGAAGACATGTCACTCCGTGGCATCACGCTGGATCGTCTTCGTGATCGCAAGTCCCTGCTCTCCAGTTTTGACGTTCTTCGCCGTGATCTTGATGCCACCGGCCTCATGGGCGGCGTGGATGTCTTCAATGAGCAGGCGCTCAATGTGCTCACCAGCCCGAAGCTGCTCCACGCCCTCGATTTGAGCCGCGAAGACCCGCGTGTGGTCGAGCGCTATGGCAAAGGCGAAAATCGCAATCGCGACGACGGCGGCCCGCGCTTGCCCGAGCACTTCCTTGCCGCACGCCGTCTCGTCGAAGCCGGCGCGCGCGTCGTCACCCTCGCCTTCAGCCGCTGGGACTACCATTCCAACAACTTCGGCCAGTTGCGCGAAGATTTGCCGCTGCTCGACAGCGGACTTTCCGCCCTCATTGCCGATCTGCACGAGCGCGGCATGGACAAGGATGTCTCCGTCGTCGTCTGGGGAGAGTTTGGCCGCACGCCGCTGATCAACGCCAACGGAGGTCGCGATCACTGGCCGCGCGTCGCATCGGCACTTCTCGCCTGCGGCGGCATGCGCCACGGGCAGGTCATTGGTGCCACTGACAAGCTGGCTGGTGAACCCACCGAGCGCCCCGTCGCCTTCGGCGAAGTCTTCGCCACCCTATACAAGCAGATGGGCATCGACGTCACCAAAGCCACCCTCACCGACCTCACCGGCAGACCGCAGTATCTGGTCGATAGCCATCTGCCGATGGCAGAGCTGGTCTGAAAATGAAGCCGCCGGGCCCATTCCGGCGCCTCATCCGACATTCTGAATTCGGCATTCGTCATCAGCTTGCCCGATACTTTCTTTGTTACGACAAAATCTCCCCTCCTGCTCCGTAGGTTCTTCCCGTCATGACTCTCTCACGCCTCACCTTCATCGCCGCTCTCTCTGCCGCCGCACCCAGTTTCGCGGCCGAAGCTTTGCGTCCGCTGAATTTTGCGAACGACATTGTGCCCATCCTCACCAAAGGCAGCTGCAACTCCGGTGGGTGCCATGGCAAATCGGGCGGGCAGAACGGCTTCAAGCTCTCGCTGCTTGGCTTTGAGCCCCAGGAGGACTATGAGCACATCGTCAAGGAGGCGCGCGGTCGCCGCGTGTTTCCAGCGGCGGCAGAGCAGAGTCTGCTGCTCACCAAAGGCACCGCTCAGCTCCCGCATGGCGGTGGCAAAAAGCTTGATCCAAACTCTGAAGACTACGCCGACCTCGCCCGCTGGATTCGCGAGGGCATGCCCTACGGCAAGGACAGCGACCCCAAAATGGCAAGCATCAGCGTCGAGCCCGCCAAGCTGACCATGCCTCTGAAAGGGGTGCAGCAGCTCAAAGTCACTGCGCACTACACCGACGGCAGCACGCGGGATGTCACCAAACGCGCCCTCTATGAGGCCAACGAAAAGGCGATGGCCGAGACCAGCGAAACCGGCCGCGTGCAGCTCTTTGATCTCCCCGGTGATGTCGCCGTGATGGTCCGCTACCAGGGCAAGGTCTCCACTTTCCGCGCCACCGTGCCGCTCGGCGCTCCGGTGGAAAAGCTGCCGGCCTCTCGCGGCTTTGTAGATGATCTCGTCTTCGCCAAGCTGAAGACCATCGGCATGCCGCCGTCAGACATCGCAGACGACGGCACCTTCATCCGCCGAGTCACGCTCGACATCACCGGCCGTCTGCCCACTGCTGCTGAAATGAAGGACTTCATGGCCTCCAAAGATGCGGCAAAGCGCAGCGCCCTCATTGACCGCCTGCTGGACAGCCCGGAATACGCCGAATACTTCGCCAACAAGTGGAGCGCCCTCCTGCGCAACCAGCGCACGCAGCCCGTCTTCGCACGCGGCAGCTACCTTTTCTGGCAGTGGATTCGCGACAGCATCGCCGATAACAAACCCTACGATAAGTTCGTCCGTGAAGTCGTCGCCGCGGCGGGAGACATCGACCAAAATCCTCCCGTGGCCTGGTATCGTCAGGTCAAGGAGATGAAGCAGCAGATGGAAGACGTGGCGCAGCTCTTCCTCGGCACCCGCATGCAGTGCGCACAGTGCCATCATCATCCCTTCGAGAAGTGGAGTCAGCAGGACTACTACGGCTTCGCCGCCTTCTTCAGCAATGTCAGCCGCAAGCCCTCGATCTTCGTTGGCGAGGAGCTGATCTTCAACAAACGTGGGGTCGCTCAAACCACCAATATCCGCACCAAGGAAGCCGTGACACCCACCAGCCTCGGCGGGCCATCCCTGAAGCTGAAACCCGAGCAGGACCCCCGTCTGGCCCTCGCCGACTGGATGAGCAGCAAGGACAACCCCTTCTTTGCCCACACGCTGGTGAACCGTTACTGGAAGCATTTCTTCAATCGCGGCCTCGTCGAGCCCGAGGATGACATGCGCGAGACCAATCCCCCGGTGAATCCCGAGCTTCTCAGCGCCCTCGCCGCAGATTTCGTGAAAAGCGGTTACGATCTGAAGCAGCTCATTCGCACCATCACCAACTCCACCACCTACCAGCTCAGCGCCGTTCCAAATACCTACAACGCAAAGGACCGCCAGAACTTCAGCCGCTACTATCCGAAGCGTCTCAATGCCGAAGTCCTCTACGATTCCGTCAACACGCTGCTAGATGTACAAACGAATTTCGCCGGTCAGGCCCCCGGCACCCGTGCCGTCGCCCTCCCGGACAACAGCTACAACCAGAGCACCTACTTCCTCAGTGTCTTTGGCCGTCCCGACTCCTCCAGCGCCTGCGAGTGTGAGCGCACCCAGGAGGCCAGCCTCGCGCAGAGCCTCCACCTGCTGAACGCCGCCGAAATTCAGACCCAGCTTTCTCGTGGCAACGGTCGCGCCGACACCCTCACAAAGGACACGCGTCCTGATGATGACAAGATCGCTGACCTTTACCACATCGCCCTCAGCCGCGACCCCAACGCCGCCGAGATCAAATTTGCCCGCACTCATCTCGACAAAAAAACCGCAGGCAAAACCGGCGACGAAGCCTTCAAAGGCAAAAAGGAGGCCTATGAGGACATCCTCTGGGCGCTGCTGAACACGAAAGAGTTCCTCTTCAATCATTAAGTGCTCGTGCCATGCCTTGCCCCAATTTTCAGTTCTCAGTTCTTAGTTTGCAATTTTCAGTTCTGCTGGCCTGCTCTGCTCCAGCGTTCTCCCAGGCCACCTTCCCGTCTCCGACGCTGACGTCGGTTTCTCCTCTCGGGGGAAAACCCGGCGCGACAGTCGAGATCACCCTGCGCGGCACCGACCTCGAAGGCCCGCAGTCGGTCCTGCTCAACGAGCGCGCCATCCCGCTCAAGACCCTCAAGCCAAACGTCTTCAGCATCACACTGCCCCCAGACATCAAGCCTGCCCTCTACGATTGCCGTTTCGTTGGCCGCTACGGTGCCTCCAATCCGCGCGTCTTTGAGGTCGGCACGCTTGATTCCGTTGCCTCCCCCGGCTCAAACACCGGGCCTGACAAAGCGCTCAAAGTCACCCTCAATTCGGTTGTTGAAGGCAGCTTCAAATCCAATTCACCGCACTGGTTCAGCGTGGATCTGAAAAAAGGGCAGCATCTCACCGCCACCTTTGATGGAAGGCGTTTTGACACACGCACCGAACTCATCGGCGCTTTGCTCGCGCCCACCGGCCGTGAATTGGCTCACATGCGTGCCGGAGTTCTTGCCTTCACTGCCGCGGCCGATGCCACCTATCTCCTCCGCTTCAACGAGCTCATGTACCGCACCGGGGATGATTACGGCTACCTCATCACACTTTCATCCGCGGCCCCTCCGGCTCAAAAGACCGTCATGCTTGAGGACGTTCGCCCCATCCAGATCGGCCAGACTGTTCGGGACTACTTCCTGCCCGTAGGTCTGCCACAGGCCTTTGATCTGCCCTTCAAAGCGGGTGAAAAATTCATCATTGAGGTGCACTCCCATCAGCTCGGCCATGCCACCGATCCGCATCTGGTCATTGAAAATCTTGCCAAAGATCCCGCAGGCAAAGAAACGCTCAAACCGCAGGCGGAAATCGCTGATGCACCGGCCATCGTGCCCGCTCCCAGCATCAATCTTCCCAGCCGCGATCCCTCCTATGCCTATGAGGCCAAGGCGGACGGCGCATTCCGAATCACCCTCAGCGACAACTTCGCCACCACCCAGCCCTACGAGCTGCGCATCCTCAAGGAGGCGCCGAAGCTGGAGGCCCTCATCGCTCTCAATCCCATCCTGCCCGGAGCCAAGACCAAGGGCGGTGAAATTGGCAGCGCCAATGTCCAGCGTGGCGGCATCGCAGCTTTGGAAATCATTGCTCCAAACCGCAATGCCCTGAGCGACCCCATTGAGCTCAAGGCCGAAAAGATCCCTGCGGGCGTCACCTGCCTCGGCGGCTTCATCGGCAAAGGCCAGTCGCTGGGCTACATCGCCTTTCAGGCCAGTGCAGATGCCCCTGCCGGCGCAAGCCTCCTCGACGGCATTCCTCACAGCCGCTTCGTGAGCTTTGCCGTGGCTGACGCCGCCCGGGAAAACGTCCTCTACCGCACCGCCGGTGCACCCGCCCTCGGTGTCAGCGTCCTGCCCGCACCGGCATCCGTGCAGACGGAGAAAACGGACATCCTCGAAGTCGCTGCAGACGCCAAACTCGATATCGCCCTCAAAGTCACCCGCCACGCCGACTTCACAGACGCCCTCAAGCTCAAAGCCCTGGGCCTCATCGACATCGCCAAAGCTCCTGAAGCCGACATCCCCGCCAAAGCCGCAGCAGGCAAATTCACGCTCGATGTGAAAGCGCTGAAACTCGCACCTGGTGATTACGGTTTCATCCTTCAAGGCCCGGCAAAGATGAAATTCCGCCGTGGCGTCGAAGAGCTCAACGCTGCCGAGGCAGACGCCAAAAAAGCCGCCGAAGCCCAGGCCGCCGCCAAGAAGCAGCTCGAAACGGCCAATGCCGATGCAACGCCGAAAAAGGCCGACCTCGTCAAAGCCGCCACCGCTGCCCTCAAGACAGCAGATGCCTCCAAAGCCACCGCTGACAAGCTCGTCAAAGACCTCACTGCGAAGTCCGCCCCCAAAGACGCCACCTTCATTGTCTATTCCAATCCCATCCGCATTCGCGTGAAGGAGGTCGCCAAGAAATGAGAATCATCCTCCCACTTGTCATTCTGAATTCGTCTTTTGTCATGGCCGCGGCTCCCGCGCCTATCGACTACGATCAGCAGATTCGTCCGTTCCTGAAGGACAACTGCATCGCCTGCCACAACAAGACCACCACCAAAGGCGGCCTCAACATGGAGACGCCCGAGCTCATGGCCAAGGGCGGCGAGAGCGACAAGGGCATCATCCCCGGCAAGGGCGCCGACAGCATCATCTATCAGGCCGCCGCACACTCTTGGGACTCCGAGATGCCTCCTAAGGGCAACAAGGTCGGTGCTGTGAATCTCACCCCGGAGCAGCTCGCGCTCTTGAAAGTGTGGATCGACCAGGGCGCGAAAGCCTCGCCCAAAAAAGTGCAGGTCATCGCCTGGGAGCCCCTGCCAGCCGGCTTGCAGCCCATCTATGCCATCGCGGTCACACCTCAGGGAGACTTGGCTGCGGCCGCTCGCGCCAACCAGATCAGCATCTACCACCTGCCCACGCAGAGCCTCATCACCAAGCTCACGGATGAAACGCTCCTCAAAACCGGTCTCTACAAGCAGCCCGGCGTCGCCCATCGCGATCTCGTTCAATCGGTCGCCTTCAGCCCCGACGGCACGCGCCTTGCCACCGGCAGCTTTCGCGAGGTGAAGCTGTGGAAGCGCACCACCCCCGCAGCTCCCGCCTACGCTCCCTCCGCCAAATTCACCGCTACTCAGGAGGCGGACAACTCCATCAAGCTCACCGAAACCGCCGGTGGCAAACTCGTCGCCCACATCAAATCCGACCTCGCCACCGAGCAGGCCCTGGCTCAGCGCACGCTCATCGCCGTGCGTGCTGCGCTGGAAGAGACTTATCAGGGTTCGGCCATCCGGACGGCGGAGAAAGCTGTCACCGAACAGACCGATCGCTTGAAGAAAGCGAATGAACTCGCAGAACTCGCCAAAAAAGCGCTCGAAGACAAGAAGAAGGACATCAAGCCCAAGGAGGACGCAAAAATCGCAGCCGACAAAGCCGCCAAGGATATCGCGGACGAAGTGGCCAAAGCCACTGCTGGCAAACCGGATGAGGCTTTGGCCCAAAAGCAGGCGGCTGCAAAAGCCGCTCTTGCCAAAGCCACAGCCGACCTCTCTCAAGCCCAGGCCGCTCTCCAACGCGCCGAAGCAGCCTTGGCAACCGCTTCAGCAGAAATCAAGCTTGCCGCCACCGGCGATGCCAAAAAGGCGGCCGCCTTGACCGAGCTCGTGGAACTCGCGAAGACGGGCCTCGAAGCAAAGCGGAAGACGCTCAAGCCTCTGGAAGATGCCAGGAGCGCTGCAGAGAAGACTGCGAAGGAAATCGCGGATCAAATCGCCAAAGCTCCCCAGGCCAAACCAGACGAAGCCTTGGCCAAAAAGAACACCGATGCTCAGGAAAAGGCCACGAAGGCCGCCGCAGATCTCAAGCTCGCCCAGGAAGCTCTCGCCCGCGCCGAAGCCGCGATCACCGACACCGCGAACGAAATCAAGCTCGTCACCGAAAATGAAAAGAAGGCCCGGCAGGCCGTCATTGACGAAAAGGCTCGCCTGGAAGTCGTGAAAAAAGAGGCGGTGAAAGCGAACGCAGACCGCGACCTCATTGCCAAAACGCTCACCACCAGCCTCAAGAAAGCCAAGGCGCTGCACTTCTCCGCCAATGGCCTCGAACTCATTGCCGAACAGGACAGCGGCCCCCCGCTCGCTTGGAGCACCGTGAATGGCAAACCCATCGCGCCAGGCAGCACCAGTGCTACGTGGACCCTCGAACGCACCTTGGGCACCGGCGATGGCAATTCTCAGATCACCGACCGCGCCAACAGCCTCGCCTTCAGCCCCGACGGCAAAACCCTCGCCATCGGCAGCGGCGAGCCCTCCCGCAGTGGCGACATCACCCTCTGGGACATGGCCACTGGAAATCTGACCGTGAACTACGCTGAGCGTCATCTCGACAGCATCCTCGCGCTTGAGTTCTCGCCCGATGGCAGGCTCCTCGCCTCCGGCGGCGCGGACAAAGCCGTGCGCATCACCGATCTGAGCACAGGCAAAGTCGTGAAGGTCTTCGAAGGTCACACCCACCACGTGCTCGGCCTTTCATGGCGTGCCGATGGCCGCGTGCTGGCCAGCAGCGGTGCCGACAACGTCGTCAAAGTTTGGGACTGGACCACTGGCGACCGCCGCAAGAGCGTTGATGGCTGGGACAAGGAAGTCACCGGCATTCGCTACCTCGGTGCCGCAGATCAGATCGCCACCAGTGCAGGGGACACCAAGCTCCGCCTCATCACCAGTGACGGCGGCGAGGTGAAAAAGCTGGCTGGCAGCACGGGCTTCCTGCAATCACTCGCCACCAGCAAGTTCGGTGATGTCGTTCTCGGCGGTGACCAGGATGGCAACGTCCGTGCCTGGGATGTCGCCACGGCAAAGGAGATCGCAGTCTTCAAGCCCTGATCCGAGATCCAGCACCCTTGGAGCGCGGACTTCAGTCCGCAGCACTCCGCATTCTTTTCTCTCCGAAGCCTGAATGGCCGCGATTGAGAAAGAAAGGATACGGCAGGCACATCGTTTGCCTGCTGTATCATTTCACACTCAATTACCATGCACCGCTTCTCTCTCCGACTCCTTCCAGTGCTCGCCTTCATGGCGGCGCCACACTTTGCCCAAGCCGAAATCGCCGTGAAAAGCGGTGAGAAAATCGCCTTCCTCGGCGATTCCATCACCGCAGGCGGCTGGAGCAATCCCGCCGGCTATGTGCGGCTGGTGATCGCCGGTCTGGAAGCCAATGGCATCAAAGCCGAGGCTGTTCCAGCTGGCATCAGCGGTCATAAGTCCGATCAAATGCTCGCACGTCTCGACAAGGATGTGCTGAGCAAGAAGCCGCAGTGGATGACACTGAGCTGCGGTGTGAATGACGTCTGGCACGGCCCCCGTGGTGTGCCCCTCGATGAGGCGATGGCACAGTCTGGCACTTACGATGACAAGGTCTCCAGCCGCGGCACCTACAAAAAGAACATCACCGCGATCATCGATCAGGCACAGGCCGCAGGCGTGAAGCCCGTCATGCTCACAGCCACCGTGATTCAGGAGAATCTTGACAGCAAGGAGAACGGCCTTCTCGCTCCCTACAACGCCTTCCTCCGTGAGCTCGCCAAGGAAAAGAAGATCCCCCTCGCCGATCTGAACGCCATGTTTCAGGAACGCATCAAGGCTGAAAACAAGCCGGATGTGAAAGTGCTCACCAGCGACGGCGTCCACATGAACTTGGAAGGCAACAAGCTCATGGCCGTCGGTGTGCTGCAGGCTCTGGGCCTCAACGCAGTCGAACTCGACAAAGCCCAAGCCTCCTGGCCGCCCCTCGAAGCCGCAGGCATCATCGCGGCGCAAAAAGCCGCTGAGGCGAAAGCCAAAGCGGCCGCTGAAAAGAAAGCCAAGGAAGCCGCAGACAAGGCCAAAGGCGCGAGCACACCGAAGTAAGCATGAAGGCATTCTTTTTCACCTCCCTGCTGCTGGCTCCGTTCGCGGCCCTTCTATCCGCCGACACCACCACACCGCGCAACGATGCCACCTGGCTGCGCGAAAAAGGCCTGATGATCTTCCACGACGCCTTCGAGCGCGAAGAAGACGGAAATCTCGCCAAGGCCATCGGCAACGGCTGGAACAGCGCCACCGCTGACCGCGTGCCTCAGATCAAAATGGCAGACCTGGATCAGGGCATCTTGAAAATCGCCAGCGCCACCAAGGAGGCAAAGCACGCCGCTCACATCCATCACGAGGCCGGATTTACTGACGGCGGCGCCGTGGTCCGCTTCCGCTTCCCCGGTCTCCATCCCGCCGAATCTCTCCAGCTCGGCTTTGTGGACCGTGAGCTGAAAGGCGTCCACGCCGGTCACCTCTGCTACGGCATCCTCAGCCAGACCAGCATCACTCTCATCGACCACAAGACCGGTGTCATGAATCTGGAGATCCGCCAAAAGCGCGAGGAAGCCCAGGCTCGGAAGGAAAAGCTTCCCGCTGAACTTGAGGCTCTGCTCAAGACCAAACAAGTCGTCGTTCCATGGAAGGCCGACACTGAATGGCACGAGCTCGTTCTCGTCACCGAAGGCGACGAAATGCGCCTTAGCATCGACGGTAAAGTGCTCGCCAGCCACCACTCCGAAGGCTTCGCCCACCCCCTGAAACGCTGGTTCAGCTTTCTCGTGCCTAGCACGGTCTGGATCGACGATGTGAAAATCTGGAAAGTGAAGTGATCCCCCCATGAAGCCCGCTCATCTGGCCATCGCAGCGCTTCTGCTCACGCTCACATTCGCTTGGCGCACCATCGCTGTCGAACCCGCTGCGGAGCGTCTCGTAGTCCTCACATTCGACGACTCCGTCGTCAGCCACGCCACCTTCGTGGCACCGCTGCTTAAAAAGCACGGCTTCGGCGCCACCTTCTTCATCACCGAAGGCTTCGAGTTCCTCGTGGACAAAGAACACTACATGACCTGGGAGCAGATCAAAGCCCTCCACGCAGACGGTTTCGAAATCGGCAATCACACCCGCAAACACGCCGGTGTCGCCAAACAAAAGCCCGAGCAGCTCGCGGCAGACGTGGAGTTTATCGAGCAGCAGTGCGCCACCTACGGCATCCCCAAACCGGTGAGCTTCTGCTACCCCGGCTACCAGACCAGCGATGCGGCGGTGAAGCTGCTGCGCGAGCGCGGCTACCAGTTCGCACGTGCCGGCGGTGCGCGGGCCTTTGATCCCGCCAAAGACGATCCTCTCACCATGCCCCAGGCATTCGATGGCAAGCCCGACAGTACGCTCGAGCAGTTCAAGGCCGCCGTCGCCCAGGCCAAAGACGGCAAGGTCGCCGTCATGACCTTCCACGGCGTCCCTGACATCAAGCACCCTTGGGTAAACACCGACCCCGCCAAATTTGAAGCCTGCATGCAGCATCTCAAGGAGTCCGGCTGCAAGGTCATCGCCATGCGCGATCTGGCCCTAGTTGCTCAGTTGCGCCGCAACTGACGCTTAAGTTCAGCAATCTGTTCACTACATTATGAAACTCATCGTTCTCTCATTCTTGGCATTGGCTGCCACCGCTCTCGCCCAAAACGTAAAATCAAACATCCCCTATGTCGAAAACGGCCACGCACGCCACGTGCTCGACATCTACTCACCGGCCAATGCCAAAAACCTGCCCGTCGTCTTCTGGATCCACGGAGGCGGCTGGACGCAGGGCGACAAAACGGATGTAAAACTCAAGCCCCAGTGGTTCATGGACAAAGGTTTTGTCTTCGTCTCCACCAACTACCGCCTGCTGCCAGAGGTGGACATGGGCACCCTCACCCGTGACGTCGCCAAAGCCTTCGGCTGGATGGAAAAACACATCGCCGAATACGGAGGCGATCCAAAGCGCGTGCTTGTAGGAGGCCACTCCGCCGGTGCCGAGCTCGCAGCTCTCATCTGCACGGACGACCGCTACTTGAAGGCCGAAGGCGCCACCTTCGACTCCCTCATCGGCTGCGTTCCCGTGGATGGAGACACCTATGACGTTCCCGCTATCATCGAGACAGCCGAGACCCGCCTCCGCGTCCACCACCTTCCACCTCGTGTGAACGGCCATCGCGAAAAATTCGGCGGCACTCCCGAGAAGCACATCGACTTCTCCGCCGTCACCCACATCGCCAAAGGCAAGAGCATCCCTCCCTTTCTCATTCTACACGTCTCCGCCCATCCAGACACCAGCGCCCAGGCCGCCCGTTTGGGGAATAGCCTCAAGGAAGCCGGCATCCCCACCACCGTTTTCGGTGCCAAGGATACCAGCCACGTGAAGCTCAACGACGATCTCGGCCTTTCCAGCGATCCCGCCACAAAAGCCCTGGACACCTTTGTGGCTAGCGTGCTGAAAAAGTGACGTCTATGGCCGATTCAGCCAAAATCATGTCTGTATCATGCTAGGGCCGATGGTTGTATAAGCAGGGTCGCCAACCCTGCTCCAACCGCCATGAAACTTCTCTGCGCCATATTGCTGGCCGCACCGCTGCTCTACGCTGAATCGATTTTCGACGGCAAGACACTCGCCCACTGGTCAGGCAAAGCCGAACACTGGCGCGTGGAAGACGGCGCGATAACAGGCGAAATCCTGCCGAATCAGCAGCTCAAAGGCAACGAATGGATCTTCTGGGACGGCGAGGTCCATGACTTCGATCTCACCGTCGAGTTCCGCATCACAGGCGGCCCCAGCGCCAATTCCGGCATCCAGTACCGCTGCCAGCAGAGTGCCGCTGGTCACGCCAGCGGTTATCAGGCCGATCTCGACCAAGGCGCAGTCTGGCTCGGCCGCATCTACGATGAACACGGCCGCGCCCTGCTGGTCGAGCGCGGCTCCCGCGTGTCCATCGCGCCAGATGGTCGCCGCTGGTCAGATGCCTTCGCAGAACCCAAGAGCCTCGCTACCGTCATCAAACCCGGCGACTGGAACAAATACCACATCACCGCCACCGCCTCCCACGTCGAGGTCCGCGTGAATGACGTCCTCATGAGCGTGCTAGACGACCACGAGACCAAAGCCGCCGAATGGAGCGGCAAGATTGCCTTCCAGCTCCACAGCGGCCCCGGCCCGGCCAAAGTGCAGTTCCGCAACATCCAGCTCACCCACCTCGGCAAAACCGCCATGCCGCTCCGAAGTGATGCGGGCGTTCCCTTCGGGGATGCGCAGCCTGCCCGCAATCCTATCACTGCCGACGTCCCCTCCATCCCACCACCTGCCGAGCTCAACCTCGGCTTCGAAACCGGCACCCTCGCAGGCTGGAAGGCCGAAGGAGATGCCTGGGACAAGCAGCCCATCGAAGGCGACACCGTCGCCATCCGCAAACGTGGCAACTCCCAGCACGTCGGCAAATTCTGGCTCGGCGGCTACGAACGTAGCGGCGACAAAGGCACAGGCACTCTCACCTCCACCAGCTTCATCGCCACGCATCCCTGGGCCAGCTTCCTCATCGGTGCCGCCCCGGATGCAAACACCGAGCGCGTCGAGGTCGTCGAAGAAGCCACCGGCAAAATCATCCAGAGCAGCAGCTCCGCCCAGCAGGAAAACATGAAGCGCGTCGCCGTGAATCTGGAACCCGTCGCTGGCAAACGCATCTTCATCCGCATCGTCGACCAGTCCAAATCCGGCTGGGGCCACGTGAACTTCGACGACTTCGTCTTCCACGCTCAAAAGCCAACCTTCGCCGTCGCTTCCTTCAGCATCAGCGCAGACCGCACCAAGCGCGGCGATGAAAGCCCCGTCCTCTGGCACCTCCTCCCCAATCCCGCCAAACCCACCAGCATCAAAAACGATGCCGCACAAAAGATCGTCTCTGGTATGAAATTGCAGGATGGTTTCCAGGTCGAGCTCATCGCTGCCGAGCCCGACGTGCGCCAGCCCATCGCTTTCTGCTTCGATGAACGCGGCCGCATGTGGGTGGCCGAGGCCTTCAGCTATCCCAACCGCCAGCCCGAAGGGCAGGGGAAAGACCGCATCAGCATCTTCGAAGACACAAATGGCGACGGCTCATTCGAAACAAAGAAAATCTTCTGCGAAGGTCTCAACCTCGTTAGCGGCATCGAAGTCGGCTTCGGCGGCGTCTGGGTCGGCGCTGCCCCTTATTTGATTTTCATTCCAGACATCGATCACGACGACCGCGCAGATGCCTTGAATACGTCGCATAAGTCCTATCAGACCTATTCGAAAGTCCCCGGCCTCCACTTCACCGCCTATGCCCTCCTCGACGGCTGGGGCTATCAAGACACCCACGAAACCCTCAACAGCTTCACCTGGGGCCCGGACGGCTGGCTCTACGGCAATCAAGGCGTCTTTACCCAGTCCCACATCGGCAAACCCGGCACCCCCGATGACCAGCGCATCTCCATGAATGCAGGCGTGTGGCGCTACCATCCCGTGCGCCACGTCTTCGAAATCTTCTGCCACGGCGGCAGCAACCAGTGGGGCCTCGATTACAACAGCAACGGCCACTTCTTCATGACACACTGCCGCAGCTTCTGGGGCAAAGGCGGCACCACCCATGCCATCCGCAACGGCCACTTCTGGAATCAGGCCAACAGCAAATACGCCCCCTTCATCTCCGCCACCGCGCCCGACTTCGCGCCCGATCTGCAAAACTTCCTCCCAGCCTCCGCTCGCTACGACAGCGGCGAAGGTGGCGCAGGCAAACCCGGCACCACCGCCGTGTATGGAGGCCACTCCCATGTCGGCACGATGATCTACAACGGCGACAACTGGC
Organism: Prosthecobacter fluviatilis; assembly: GCF_042655725.1. Classification (GTDB taxonomy): domain Bacteria; phylum Verrucomicrobiota; class Verrucomicrobiia; order Verrucomicrobiales; family Verrucomicrobiaceae; genus Prosthecobacter; species Prosthecobacter fluviatilis. The sequence continues at coordinate 41,498 of NZ_JBHSMQ010000005.1, read as the reverse complement.
CCGCCATCTATCGCGACCACCTCTTCACTCACAATCTCCACGGCCATCAGATCAATCAGCAGCACATGATCCGTACCGGCAGCGGTTATGAAACCTTCCACGCCGGCTACGACCTCCTCTACAGCCCCGCCCCCGACTACATCCCCGTCGATCTCCAGACCGGCCCCGACGGCGCCGTCTATGTCATCGACTGGACCGACACCCAGCACTGCCACAACCCCGAAGACGAAAAATGGGACCGCACCAACGGCCGCATCTACCGCATCTCATGGAAGGAAACCTACAAGCCCGTGAAGGTGGATTTGGAGGGGATGACTGATGTCGAGTTAGCGAAACTTCAGTTAAACTCGAACGACTGGAGTGCACGAATGGCGCGTCGATTGCTTCAAACGCGGGTGATGTTGACAGGGAGAGTCGGCGATGATGTTATGAAATGGCTGCTGACCGTTGATCGGGAAAAGGCTAATCCAAATCATCTATTGCCTCTCCTTTGGACGCTTCATGTGATAAATGCTGCGGACGACGATCTTACTGGGGCGGTAATAGATCCCATCGATATAGTCCGCGCCTGGGCCATCCAACTAGCTACCGAAGAACCCGGCAAGCCCAAGCTCACCTCCGCCACGCTCCTCAAGCTCGCCCAAACCGACCCCTCACCCACCGTCCGCCTCGCCCTCGCCTCCGCACTTCCAAATCTCGACACCAAGACCGTCTGGGACGTCGCCTCCGCCCTCGCCATGCACGCTGAGGACAAAAATGACCGCTTCCTCCCCAAGATGATCTGGTTCGGCCTCGCCCGCGTCATCGCAGAAGACTGGCCCCGCGGCCTCGCACTCGCGGCAAAAACGCCACTCCCATCCCTCGCCGATTCCATCCGGTGGTATGCTGCTACAACTCCGGCAGGCCGCGAAGCCCTCATCCCCACCATCCAAACCGAGCGCGATCTCAAAATCCTCGCCTTCGGCATGAAGGACGAAGCCAAAGCCACGATGCCTCAATCCTGGCCTCAACTGCAGGCCAAGTTTCCCGGCACCACATCAGACCAACTTTCCGCCCTCTTTGGAGACAAAGCCGTCTTCGCCAAAATGCGCAGCATTCTTGCCGATGCCACACAGCCGCTCCCCCAGCGCCGCAGCGCCTTCGATCTCCTCAAACGCGTCAGTGATCCCGAAGCCACGCCCATCTTCGCCAAGCTCCTCGACCACCCCGACTTCACCAGCGCCGTCATCCCCCTCCTCTCACGCTCCAGCGATCCCGCCACAGCCACGGCACTGCTGACTCGCTTCGCCACTCTCAACGACACCGACCGCGCCGCCGCACTCGGCACCCTCACCAGCCGCTCCGAACTAGCCCTGCCGCTGCTCACCGCCGTGAAGGCAGGCACCTTCGACAAAAAAAACCTCAGCTCCCTGCAAATCCGCCAGATGCGCAATCTCAATCATGCCGAGGTCAACACCCTCCTTGACGCCACCTGGGGCAAGGTGAACGACTCCAGCGAAGCCGCCAAAGCCAGCATCGCCAAATTCAAGAAAGCCTACCAATCCGCGCCGCTGTGGGCCTTCAACGCCAAGTCAGGCGAGGAAACCTTCAAGCAGGTCTGCGCCGTCTGCCACGCCATGGGCGGCGTCGGCGGCAAGCTCGGCCCCGATCTCGCCGGCTCCTGGCGCAACGGCCTTGACTACTTCCTCGAAAACATCGTCGATCCCAACGCTGTCGTGGGCGACAACTTCCAGCTCCATGTCCTTACCAAGAAGGACGGCAGCGTCATCTCCGGCGTCATCGAGCAGGAAACCGACACCGCCATCACTGCCCGCACCGTCACCGAGTCCGTCATCATCTCCAAGGCCGATCTCAAAGACCGCCAGAAGATGCCCGTCTCCCTCATGCCCCCCGCCCTCCTCGAATCCATGCCCGAGCGCAAGGCCCTTGAGCTGCTCAAATATCTGCTGAGCAAGCGGGAGTAATTGTTCAGTCAAGGCTCCCCGGCTTCATCAAAAGCGAATCCCCGGCCTTCCAAACATCGGATTGGCATATCCGCACTGCTCGGTGCGTATGTCTCCGATCATGAATCCTGTTCTCCCGATCCTGGCCTTCGCGTTTGCATCCTTTCTCCAGACCTCGGCACAGACACCGGAATGGAAAGCGGCAGCCGCCAGCACGGTGATCACACCGACAGAGCCCATGTATCTCGCCGGCTTCGCAAACCGCGAGGTGCCAGCCGAAGGCACAGCGATGGAACTCAACGCAAAGGCGCTCGCGCTCCAGGACGCGCAGGGGCAGCGCTTCGTCATGGTCACCCTCGATCTCGTCGAGGTGACAGCTCAGCTCCGCGACGCTGTGGCTGAGGCCGTAAAGACCAGGTTCAGTCTGCCGGAGAAGGCGCTTCTGTTGAACTGCTCACACACTCATTGCGGCCCGGAGCTGCGCTACACAGAGCTGGAATTCATGAATTTCTCCGACCCTCTCCGCAAGGAGCGCTGCCTGCGCTACAACGCATGGCTGAGGGACAGGATCATCGCCATCATCGGCGAGTCATTGCAGCAGCTGGAGCCGGCGACGGTCAGTTATGGCCACGCGCGTTGTGGTTTTGCGATGAACCGCAGGCTCAAAAACGACAAGCCTTCGGGCGATCCCTACCTGAACAGCCCGAACCCCGGGGGCGTGGTGGATCATGATGTGCCCGTGCTCACGGTTCAAACGGCCGCTGGCAAACTGAGCGCCATCGTCTTTGGCTACGCCTGCCACAACACATCCATGAGCATCAGGCAATGGCACGGTGATTATGCAGGTCATGCGCAGCAGTTGATCGAAGAGGCGCACCCAGGCACCATCGCATTGTTCATGATGGGCTGCGGTGGCGATCAAAACGCCTATCCACGTTTCAGTCCCATCTTCAGCCTCCGCCACGGCCAGAGCCTCGCCACCGCGGTGGAGGCAGCGCTGGACGCAAAACCGAAGCCGATCCGCGGCCCGCTGCGAATTGACTGGCAGACCACGCGACTCGACTACCAGTCCATTCCTACGGCAGATCAGATCGAAAAAAGGCTGAGCACGGGCGAGGGCTATGAAAAAAGCTACGAGGTCTATCAGCGCAAGTGGGATGAAAAGCGGTTGTATGCCATCAAGAACGGCGGCCTGAGCGACCACTACGACTACCCGCTTCAGGTGGTTCATTTTGGGCATGATCTGACCTTCGTGGCTCTCAGTGGTGAGACATGCGTGGATTATTCACTCCGCCTGAAGCGCGAGTTCAAGGGGCCCGGAGCATTGTGGGTCGCAGGCTACAGCAACGACATCCTCGCCTACATCCCTAGCAGACGCGTGCTGCTGGAGGGCGGCTATGAGGCCTTTCGTTCCCTGATGTACTGGTCCAACCCGCTGCATCCAGACAAATTCGCGGACACCCTTGAGGAACGCATCATCTCCACGGCGCAGAAGATGATGAAGTAATGGTTCGCCTCGGCAGGTGAAGATCAGGCGTTCGCTACAAATACTTCCTTGCATCGGTGCGGCATTCTTAGCCATGCTGTGCGCATGATCCGTTTTCTCGTTGTTCTCAGCCTCTGCCTGGCCGCCACCCTCCACGCCGAGGAAAAACGCCCCAACATCCTCTGGCTCATCGCCGAAGACTTCGGCCCGCACCTCGGCTGCTACGGCGCCAAGGAAGTCTCCACCCCGGTTCTCGATGCCCTCGCCGCCAAAGGCATGCGTTTCACCCGTTACTACACCACCGCCCCCGTCTGCTCCGCCAGCCGCTCCGCCTTCAATACCGGCATGTATCAGACCACCATCGGCGCGCACAATCACCGCTCCCATCGCGATGACGGCTTCACCCTGCCCGCAGGCGTGCAAGTCATCAGCGAGCGCATGCGCGAGGCTGGCTACTTCACCGCCAATGTCAAAGACCTGCCTCCCGAGGCCGGATTCAAAGGCAGCGGCAAGACCGACTGGAACTTCCAAGGGCCCGCCAAACCCTTCGACTCCTCCAATTGGGACGACCTCAAGCAGCACCAGCCTTTCTACGCGCAGCTCAATTTCCAGGAAACCCACCGCACCTTCCACGCCCCACCCCACGCCGATCCCGCCAAGGTGGAGATCCCTCCCTACTACCCCGATCACGAAGTCACCCGCAAAGACATGGCGCAGTACCTCGACGCCGCCACTGAGCTTGACCGCAAGATCGGCAAAGTGATGGAGCTCCTCCAGCGCGATGGTCTCATGGAAAACACCGTCATCTGCTTCATGGGAGATCACGGCGCCGCTCACGTCCGTGCCAAGCAGTTCTGCTACGAGGAAGGGCTGAACACCCCTCTCATAATGAGCTGGCCCTCCGGCATCCCTGCGCCTGCAGGCTACGAAGCAGGAAAAGTCAGCGATCGACTCCTCATGTCCATCGACCTCACCGCCACCACCCTCGGCTGGGCCGGCATCGCCAAACCCGAGGGCATGCAGGGCAGGGTGTTCATGGGGGCTGCAGCCGAGCCCGCACGCGAGTACGTCTTTGGCGCACGCGATCGCTGCGACGAGACGGTATTCCGCTTCCGCACCGTGCGCGATGCACGCTACCGCTACATCCGCAACTTCACCCCTGACCGTCCCTTCCTCCAGCACAATGCCTACAAGGAGAAGCAGTATCCCGGGTGGAACCTCATCAAGGAACTCGCCGCTCAGGACAAGCTCACACCCGCCCAGGCCGCGCTAGCCGCTCCCACCATGCCCGAGGAGGAGCTCTACGACCTTCAGGAGGACCCTCATGAGATTCACAATCTCGCCAAATCAAACATCCCCGAGCACCGCGCCGCCCGCGAGCGCCTGAGCTCCGTCCTCAGTGAATGGATTGAGCGCACGAATGACCAGGGAAGAATCCCTGAGCCTGAAGAGGTGGCCAAAAACGAAGGCCGCACCAAGGAGGCCCCTCCGGCCAAAAAAGGAAAGGCAAAGAAGAAAAAGGACTGAATGCGGAATTCAGAATGACGAACGCCCCGGCTCTGCCATGCTGCGCGCCGTGAAGCTGCTACCCAACCATCGTGCGCATGACGCACAGCACCTCATCCAGCGCTGGCGCATGCTCGCGCGCAGCGCAGGCTGCAGGGTCAAGGTCCTCTGCGTGGTCAAAGACATGCCCGTCATCGTGCTTGAGTCAAAGGCAGCGCAGGCAGGAGCACCGGCCATCTACCTCTCCACGGGAGTGCACGGAGACGAGGCTGGCTCTGCCTGGGGCTTGCTCGCCTGGGCGGAGAAGCATGTCGCCACCATCAAGACCGGCTCGTTCCTGATCGCCCCCTGCCTCAATCCGGTGGGGCTCATTTTAAATACGCGGATCGACCATCGCGGCTTCGACATCAACCGCCGCTTCCACATGTCCGACGACGAGATCTGCGGCCCCTGGCAGCAGTGGATCACCGGCCGCGCCATGCGCTTCGGCCTCTGCCTCCATGAAGATTACGATGCCCAGGGCATCTATCTCTATGAGCTCAATCAGGCGTCCCAGACCACGGGGCATCAGATCATCGAGCGCTGCGCACGCGTCATCGGCCCTGATCCGCGCAAAAGCATCGACGGCCGCCGTGCCGACAGGGGCGTCATCCGCCGCCGCAATCTCCCCACCAACCTGCCCGGCATGCCCGAGGCCGTGGAGCTTCATGTACGTGGCTGTCCGGTTACGCTGACCTTCGAGTCTCCCTCGGAGTTTGCCCTCGACAAGCGTGTCCAGGTGCAGGTGCGCTTTGTGGAGGCCGCCTTGTCCATCTTGGGCTGAAACCATGCGCGCCACTCTGCTCCAGCGACTTCTGCTGCTGACGCTTCTTGTCGTCGGCAGCAGCTGCGCATCGGTGAAAAAAATCACCTCAGGCCGTGGCGTGCTGTGCGCTGACGACTGGGTCAGCTACGATGGCAAGACCATGCCATGGAAAGCCTGGCCCGTTCCAGCAGGCACAAAGCCTCGCGGCGTGGTCATCGCCGTGCATGGCCTCAGCGGGGCCAAGTCGGACTTCTGGTATCTCGGCGAGCAGCTTCCGCTGCGTGGCTACACCGTGTACTCCTACGATCTGCGCGGGCAGGGAAACGACCCCGTCGTCTCTGAGAGGGGAGACATCCAGAGCGCCAAAACCTGGCAGAAAGACCTCGCCACCTTCCATGCTCTCATCAGGCGCAGGCACCCGCGCACCCCGGTCTTTTGGTATGGCGAAAGCCTCGGCAGCCTCATCGCTCTGCACACAGCCGCAGACCTGCTCGGCAACTGGTCCGACCCCGACGGCATCATTCTCGCCTCTCCTGTGGCCGGGCTGCGCATGACGCTCACAGGTTTCCAGCGTTTCGTTCTCGAAACCGCCGCACGGCTTTCCCCGCGCTCGCGCTACTCCCTTGGAGAGCTGGCGGGTGTGGACGAGTCCAAGATCCAGGTCACCTCCCACTCCACCCACGGCGGGCAGATGGCCGTCACCCCGCATCACGTCAGCGCCTTCTCCCTGCGCCTGCTTTCCTCCATCGGCGGCATGCTCGATGCCAATGCAGAATCAGCCCGTCGCCTGAAGATGCCGGTGCTCTTTGTCGCCTCGCCCAATGATGTCATGTCCTCGGCAGACCAGATTCAGAGTCTCTTTGCGCAGATCCGCAGCCGCGACAAAAAACTGCTCTGGTACACGCGTTCCTACCACCTCCTGCTGCACGATGTTCAGCGCCAGGAGGTCGTGCACGATGTGACCCGCTGGCTCGACCGCCACATAGAATGATCATCGCCGCAGAACCGTCATGACGCTCGAAACCGCCATCCTTGACGCGCTCGCCCGCAGTGCGCTGCCATTAAAAGCCGCTGATATCTCCAAGCTCATCAAGCCCGCGCTAGGCAAAGCCGCCTCCCCCAAAGCCGTGGCTGCCGCACTGGACGCTCAGGCCTCCACCGGCTCGCTCACTCGCATCCTCGCAGGCACTGCCGCCAAGCCGCAGCCTCTTTTCACTCTTCAAAGTCCAGAGGACGCCACCGCCGCCTTTTTGAAAAGCTGGGTGCACGCCTCCGCCAAAGAACAGCCTGCAGCCAAGCTCCAGACCAAGCTGCCCGTGGGTTTGCAATCCTTCTTTGAGGCCGCCCTGGCGCAGCTCGCCTCCGCAGGCGATGCCTTCGTTCAGACTGGCGGCAAGAGGCTGATTCACGCCCGCAGGCCACGCCCCACACAGACTCTCAGCGCTGCCCAGCGCATCGCTTTGCAGAAAATCCTTCAGACGGTGAATGGCGCACGCTCTCAGCCTGCATCGCTGGAGGACTTGCTCGCCTGGCTGGATCAGGAGCCACCCTCCACGCCCCCTCCACAGTCCACCTCCGTCATCGCGCCCTCGGAGTCGGACCTGCAAACCTGGTACGAGCTCGACCGCATCCGCTCCTCCACCATGATGATCCCCATCCCTGCCACCTTCGCCCGCTACCAGGCCTGGGCCGCAGAATGTGGAGGCGTGGCTGACATTCAGGTTTTCCGAAGGTTTATCGAGAAGCTTTACAACGATGGCCGCCTCCTGTTAGAACCCTGTGAACGACCGCAAGACCTCCCGGAACATGAGCGCGCCCTGCTTGTCCCGATGTCTCTCGGTCCTCCCGGCTACTCCTGGTGCTGGCTCTCCTGACCCAGCGCTTTTTCCTCCCGAATCTTAAACCGACTCCCGAGACCATGTCCCTGTATGCTGCTCTAAATCCCTTCACCTCCACCAGTGTGGGCGAAAACGACTTGTGGAACGCCGCCTCCTTCATGGACGTGCCACACATCCATTCGGTCCCTTTTGACTCGCTCCGTGTGGTGGAGGACCAGGTTCGCGCTCAGCATCGCAGCCAGGTCCGCTTTGTGCGCGGTGCGGGCGGTTCTGGAAAGTCTCACCTCTTCTCCCGGCTGCGTCGTGAGTGTGCCGACAGCATTTTTTACGCTTATGCGCCGAATCCGCCGCTGCAGCCCGAGGCCTTGGAAAATTTCATCCTCTCCCGCTTTGTCAGCAGCATGCGCCATCCCGCCCGCAGCAGGGAGGGCAGGGAGGCCCCCTACAGCCAGCTCCGCCTGCTCGCCTATGCTCTGCTCAAGCCCGTCGTCGAGCAGGACTTCACCTTTCCCCAGCTTCACGAGGCCTGGGCCTCGATCAGGCTGGAGACCCGCAAGGACATGATCCACCAGGCCGTCCAGCTTCTGGAGGCCGAGCATCCCATGGTCCCTCGCAGCATCCTGCGCTGCCTGCTCAACATCCTGAGAGACGACAAGGAGCATCTCGCCGCGCAGTGGCTCTCCGGTGCCGCTTACCTCACCGAGGCCGAGCTGAAATACCTCGGTGTCGTCGAGCCTCTCGCCCGGGCGGAGATGGGCATCGTCATCCAGCTTTTTGGAAAGCTCGCCGCCCAGGCTGGCGCCCCCGTCGTGCTCGTCCTCGACCAGCTTGATCTCGTCGTCACCCAGCCGCAGCTCGATGAAATGCAGCGTCTGCTCTTCGCTCTCATTGATCAAAGCCAAAACTGGGTCGTGCTCATCGGTCTCGTGGCCGAGCGCTACGCCGCTTGGGATGCCGCGCTCACCCAGGCCCTGCGTGGCCGCGTGGGGGTTCCGGACTCCAATGCCCCGCTCGGCTTCCGCCTCCCGGTCATCGACGTGCTGCCCATCGCCAGTGAGCAGAAGCGTCTGCTGCTCAGCTGCCGCCTCGAAAGTCCCCCTCTCGTGGAGCAGCGTAAAAAAGACGGCATCACATCCTCCATCCATCCTTTGCAGGAGGAAGACATCGCGCGTCTCACTGCCGGTGGGGCCATCTCACCGCGCCATCTGCTTGCTGCGGCGGCAGAGGTTTACGCCATGCGCACCAGCACTTCGTCGCTGCCGCCGGAGGTGGTCGCCGCAGTGAGTGTTCAGCCAGTGGTCGCCCTGCCGCCTCCCGTGCCACAGCAGGTCATGCCTGCTCAGTTCAGAGCACCTGTGGCGGTGGCAGTTCCGGTGGCGGAATTCGCCGCCGCTCCTGCTCTCGCTGCCATCCCTGCGCCTTCCGCAGTTCAGCTGCCACCGCCCCCCGCTTTTCTTCCTGCCGTTTCAGTCGTGCCACGTCAGAGCCTCGCAGAAAAGGTGGACTCCCTCCTCCAGGACGCCGTCCAGGCGGCCAAGGCCGAGGCAGGCTCCCCGAGCGCCATCGACCTCGGTGAGCGCACCCGCGACCTCATCGAGCTCATGGTCGCTCCCACCGTGACCATCAGCGAGGGCGATATCCGCAAAACCTATGATAACTTCGACGGTGCTGACCGCTGGTTCCAGTGGGGCGGCAGTCAGGTGCGTGTTGTCACCAGCGATGCCATGCGCGGCAGTTTCATCGCCGTGCTCGAGCGGCTCAAGGAGGCCGCTGGAGACACGCTGCTTCTTCGCAATGACATCGCACCCGTCTCCGGCCAGCTCACCATGGAGCTGCTCAATGCCTTCAAGGCAAAGAACATCTTCCATCACATGCCCGCCTCGGAGGCCGCCGTGCTTTCGGCCCTTGGTCGCATGCTGGCCGCTCAGCGTGAAGGCTCCTACGACCAGCTCGCCACCGAGCCTCCTGCCACCAGGGAAAACGTGCTCGCCGCTCTGCGCGGACACCCGCTGCTTCGCGGTCTTAGGCTTTGGGACATGATCCAGAAGGCCCATGCCCCCAAGGCCGCGCCTCCCGCGCCTCCGCCCACCTCCGTGCTGTCCTCCATCATCCGGCAGCCCGCACCCGTCGTCGTCGCCGCCCCTCCCGTCGTGGCCGTCGCACCACCGGCGCTCCCTGTGGCCAGACCGCAACCTCCGCCGCTGGCCGCTGGCATGGTCAAGCCCGTGGCCAAACCGCCGTCCGCGCCCATGTCCAAGCCAGTCGCCAGGCCCGTCGCACCGCCCACGGCCAAGCCGCCCGCGCCCCCTGCAGCCAAGCCGCCCACGGTCATCGCACGCCCGCCCATGACCAAGCTGCCCCCTCCCTCGCACGGCACCGCCGCCTGAGTCACTTGGCATGCTTTTAAGGCTACAAAGCCATGGTGCGTTACGTTAACCGCGCACCATGAAAGCATTCGTCGTCCTCCTGCTCTGCACCTTCGCGTTTCAGCTTTTTGCAGCGGAGGCAAAACGTCCCAACATTCTCTTCATCTACGCCGACGACCAGTCCACCAAAACGGTGGGCTGCTATCCCGGCTCCTGGCCCTGGGTCAAGACGCCCAACATCGATGCCCTCGCTCAGAACGGTGTGCGCTTTCATGCCGCCTACCTCGGCTCCTGGTGCATGCCCTCCCGCGCCACCATGCTTACCGGGCGCTTCCCGCATGGCATCGAGTCCATGTCCATGGAGGGCAAATACCCCGGCAGCACGTACGATCCCAAACAATGCCCTTTCATCCCCGCAGAGATGCGCAGGCAGGGCTACCACACCGCGCAGATCGGCAAATGGCACACCGGCACCGACACCGGCTGGGGCCGCGACTGGGACCACCAGATCGTCTGGAATCGTCCCCTCCATCCCGAAAACGCCGGCGCCTACTATGAAACGCAGATCATGAGCGTGGACGGCAAGGAGCAGACCATCGAAGGCTATCCCGCAGACAACTACACGCAGTGGTCCGCAGACTACATTCGCGGCAAAAATCGCGACACCGCCAAGCCCTGGTATCTCTGGGTCTGCTACGGCAGTGTCCACGGTCCCTCCACGCCCGCCAAACGCCACAAGGGCACCTACAAAAACGCCGAGGTTCTCCTCCCCACCGACATTTTCCCCCCACGCCCAGACAAGCCCGACTACCTCAACAAGACTCAGGCATGGTTCAAAGGCTCCGACGGCCACCCCATGGCAGGAAAAGGCGGCGAAGCCTTTGGCGAAAGCAAACGGGGCAAACGCTTCGACGACTGGGTCCGCCAGGTCAACGAATGCGTCCCCGCCATCGATGAAGGCGTCGGCCAGCTCATCGCCGCGCTCAAAGAATCAGGGCAGTACGAAAACACCCTCATCATCTACACCGCCGACCAGGGCTTCTCCATGGGAGAGCACGGCTTCCGCACCAAGCTCGCGCCTTATGACGCCAACTACCGCTCTCCGCTCATCATCAGCATGCCCTCCCGCTTTCCCTCTGGCAAAGTCTGCGCCGCCTCCGTCAATGCTCCTGATCTCGCCGCCACCTTTCTCTCCATCACCGGCGTCAAAGTCCCCTGGCAGACCCACGGTCGCGATCTGATTCCCCTGCTCGAAAAACCCGAAACCGCATGGCCGCACCCCTGCTACTACGAGCACATGGGCAACGAATACGGTTCCAAAGTCAGCCAGACCATTCTCACCGGTGCCAAGCAGGACAACCATCAAGGCGTTCCCCTCTACAGCGCCGTCGTGCAGGATCAGTTCAAGCTCGTCCACTACCTCGACGGCGTCTCCGGCCAAGAACTCTACGACCTCAAAAACGACCCCGATGAACTCAAAAACCTCATCAACGATTCCTCCCAAGCCAGCCGCATCAGTGAACTCCGCACCGCCATGAAAGCCGAGCTCAAGCGCACCCAGGCCGGCTTCATCGACTTCGTGAAGTAGCCCTGTTCCTGCGGAACAGGGAGGCCCTCCGCTTCATCCCAAGCCTCCTCGAACAACCTCAGTCCTCTCCCAGCATTGTGCCCCCCAAACCTGCACCGACATCGTGAAATAAAGCACGGCCCCACTCCGGATCGTAGGATGGGTGTGACGACAGCCCGCCCGTCCACCAGCGCCCTCTCATGCTCACATCATACTCGCCCGTCCAGCGTGAAGTGGTCCGCACTCTCCGAGTGCGGTTCTCGAAAGTCGCCTCCGCAGAAAACCAGCTCAAACCCATAGCTGCAAACCAATCTCTGCGAAATACGCTTCCATTCTATTCGCTCCCGAACCCGCACCAGCTCCAACGGGGCTGAGGATTTAGCCCAGGGCGCTGCGCAGCAAGCCCTGGGTCAATCGCGCAAGAACCCGGGGCAGCAAACCCGGCGCTCTGCCGCACCACGCCGGGTTCCAGCAGCGTCTGCACCGAGTTCCGCAGCATGCTTTTGCCGCGGACATCCAAGCGCACATGGTATGATCGTAGTCTCCGCAAATCATGGCAGTCGTCTCTGACATACAGACCCGTTTACGACTGCGCATCGTGTAAACCTCAAGGCTTCAGCTGCAGCTTCTTCCCCGGCAGCAGAAACATCCTTCCCGCCTCATTGCAGATCAGCAGGTTTGGCCCATCACCACCCAGCATCGTGCCCACAGCGCCTGTCTCATGCGCGCCACCGGGCTGCACCACCTTGCCCTCCTCATCCTGAAACGTCAGCGGCCTCGCAAAGCGCATCGCTTCATTCGTTCCGCTGTTCAGCATCACCAGCGGCGTGCCCAGCGTCTTCTTCAGCTTCGCAGGCAGCGCGGAATCCACCAGCTTCCCCACCAGTCCGCCCACCACCGGGTTCTGCCCCAGCGCCGCCATCGGGTAGCCCGTCTCACGATCAGGAATGCAGCACACACGTCCCGTCCCGATCACAAAATCCAGTTTTCCATCCTGGTTCCAGTCAAAGAAGTCCAGCTTGCAGCGCCCGCTCATTCCACCCACGCCGCCGCTCGCACCTATTGGCTTCCCATCCTCCAGCAGCAGTTTCCCGCCGTCCTCCACATTGGAGTCATCGATCCGCCAGTACAGGTGGAACTGATCATCCCCGTCCACGATGGCCAGTGCCACACGCTCACCCACCTTCGCCAGCGCCGCACGGCACCGCCACATGCCGTGCAGATCCATCCCGTCACAATAGATCGGATGCGCCGCCTCCAGCTTCGGCTCCGTCTTCGTGCCACGATTCATGTAGATCATGTAGTTCCCCGTGATGTCACCCGTGATCAGATCCGGCAGCTCATCCCCGTTCCAGTCGATCACATTCGGCGAGAGGTACCCCCATCGCGCTTCCTGCAGCCCCTGCAGGCTTCCCGCATAGCCCGCTTGCACCTGAATCTCGCGCCCACCCGCCTTCACGCGCGTCGCGGGTAGAAACGTCGGCGCCTCGTTGCTGCCGGTGTTTTTAAAGAACAGCACAAACCCTTCCGAATTTCCCGCCAGAATGTCCAGCACCCCGTCCCCATCCCAGTCCACCGTTGTCGGAGAGGGCAGCGTGCCGGCATAAAGGTCCGCGTTTTCCTGCAATACCGAAACCGGCTCCGTAAAAATCGGCACCCCTGCTTTCGTAAACTTCCCCGTGAACCGGTAAAAATACAGCGATCCCTCCCCACACGCGATCAATCCTCCGCCATACGCGCACACGCTCGGGTTGATGCTCGGATGCCGCAGCGCATTCCCATCCTCACCCGCGATCAGCCGCTTCCTCTCCAGCTCAAATCCGCTCGGCGCTGTGTTGTGATAATGCACCAGATTCCCCTGCCGCGATCCCGTCACCACATCCCGCTCGTGTCCTTCCCCCAGGTTGATCGCCGTGATGCCATGCATCGAAAAATACACCTCGTTCTTCGTCGCCGTGATCTGCCTCGCCTTGCCGTCCGCCGTCACTCCCATCAGATAGCGATATCTCAGCTCTCCCACTGCAATGCCCGATGAGTTGTACGGCCGCCACTCCTCCGTGTTCGGGCTCCCCTCCGCTCCCTTTCCGCCGTTCGACATCTCAAACGCCAGATCATATCCGCCATCCGCATTCACCAGCACCCCCAGGCTCCCAGGCGATTTCACCGCGCCCGGCAGCTTCGTGCGTTTCGTTTCCCGAAACTCCACCTTCTCCCGGTCAAACTCCGTCGTCACCACCTCATCCTTGTCGATCCATAGCCCGACGATCGCACCATCCTTCCCCTGAAACACACTCCCCTTGTCCTTAAACGCGCACTTCACCTCCACCGGCTGTGCAAACACCGGCGCTCCCGTCTCAGCGGTGTCCACCCAGCGAAACAAATGCACCGCCTGCGGTCCGCCGTAGCCCGCCACAAACAAATCATCCTCTCTCCCCCCAAACACCTTCGCATGCCCCAGTACATGGTGGTTCAGATTCACCAGCGCCAGCGGCCCGCGCCCATTCTTCGCCGCCGATGCCAGCGCCTTCGTTCCCTTGGGCAGATGAGGTTCAGCAGCCAGGCAGGCAGTGGCAAGAAAGGGGAGAAGAAAAAGCAGTTTCATTTCAAATTAAAGTCACCTCAGACCAGAGTCCTTGGCAATCGCCCCTAACGCTCCGTCTTCCACCCCGTTATCCAAGATTATCCCTCGTCACAGGCACAATCTTGAACCCCGCATGCGCATCTTTGACTCGAAGCCCTCACGCTCACTACACTCCTCATTTCGTCCTTCGAATAGACTCGTGCCATAATGCATTGAAAACGGGTCTGTTTTGGAGCCAATGAAAGTTCGGCTTCTGTAGTAAAGACGTTGTGTTCAGGTGGCGATTCCAAGGCAAATCAGGCAGCCAGTGCTCGCGTGCCTGCCATACGTAGGATGGGTGTGGCGACAGCCCGCCCGTCCATCAGCGTTCCGCAAACATCGGTGCTTGCGAACACCCTCGTGGTCGGGTGATATGGCGGAGAGCGCATTGGAGCAAAGAAACGGTTGCGACGCCAAACACATCCAGCCTGTTGCCGGATGTGCCACGCCGCCCATGGCGGTTGATCCTCTCCTAACCAGTGCGCTTTCGTATTGATCCCCACATGCTCTTGGCACTGCACATGTCGTGCGTTGCTTCAAAATCTACTTCGCAGTCCCCGGCGGCGTCAGCTTGCACGACTGCCACGCCAGAAACCGCCACTTGCCTTCCTCAAGCCTCCATACTGCCAGAAAGGCCAGCGTTGGTTCCAGGGTGCCTGCCTCCGTCCCAATCTTCAGCTTCGCGCTCCCCGTCATCAGCGCGATCCCCGGTGCTGGAAACGTAAACTTCCTCTCCACATAGTCGATCTCCTGGTACTTCGTCTTGCCCGCCACCAGTACATCAATAAACGACGTCTTTGTGTCCACCACACCCGTCGAATGAGCGTAGCGCAGTTCATCCGAAAAGATGGCTCCCAGTTTGTCACGCTCCGGCGCTTTCATCGCCGCCACACGCGCATCATCCGCCGCCTGCACCGCGGCCACCGGCGCCTCTTCGGCAAAGGAGAGGATTGAGATCAGGCAGATGAGAGAGGTCAGCAGTGTCTTCATGGTTTGGATGTTTGGGAGGTTAGTTGTTTCACAATAAAATTCCAGATGTCGTCATACCCTTTGGTGGGATGACCCGGATACTTCACATGGCAGACGGCCCCTGCCGCAAGCGCCAGTTTCTGAAATCCGACAGCCCATGCCGGCGAGTGCACATCGTAGTTGTTCTGCGTCAGGGGCTTGTGCACTTCAGTCTTCTTCCCGTTGGTGTCGATCTTGGTCTCCACGATGTCCTCCGGCTTGGTCATTCCCCACTCGTTCTCAAAATACATCGGCGCGGCATTCTGGCTCAGCAGCCAGTCCGGCGACCACTTCTTGATGACCGGCAGCAGTTCATCGCGGCGCTTCAGAGATTCCTCAAAGCTGCAGCCCAGTGCCGGTGCGCCCCATTGCACTCCTGGCACCCATTCCTGCATCCGCTTCGGGTCGATCGTCGGCTGGCAGCGATACGCCGCCACGCACGTCACCAGTTCCGGTGCCTGGCACCCCACATACAGCGCCGGCAGCGCCCCCTGCGATCCCCCGCCCAGCGCGATTCGCTTCGGATCCAGCTTCCACCTCTCCGCATTCTCCACCACAAACTTCACCGCGCTCATCGCATCTTCCAGCACATACGAGATCGGCTCCTTCACCTTGTCCGCCGTCGCATCCTCCATCGTCCTCACCTCCACCGCGATCACGGCAATCCCATGCGGAAAAAAGCGGTTCACATCCACCGCGTGTTTGGACGCCTTCCAGATCCCGCCAAACCAAATTAGGGCGGGGAAGGGGCCCTCTCCCTTCGGCGGCACATGAATGTCGATCAGCTGATGCGCATGCGCTCCATACGGCACGTCTGCATGCGTCGGCTTGGGCGGCTCCGCCCCATGCGCTACAGCCATCGCAAACGCGGCAATCAGTAAGCAAATTCTCATGGCTGTTTCGCTTGGGTTTTCTTCAGATACTCAGAGGGCGTCATAAACTGAACGTTCTTCGATTTCAGAAACTCAATGATCCCGGTAAACCCCGCCCAGCGCTTGTCATCCCATTGATCAGGATGTCCCTGCAGCACCAGCACCTCCTTCTTCGCCGCCTTCGCCTCATAGAACGTTTTAAACTTCTCCAGGTCTGGCACAAACGTCGGGTTCTCCAGTGCCATCACACGCGGGATGCTCAGCCGCTTGTAGTACTTCGGCTTCTCAGGTCCATACAGCCAGATCGTCACCTCCGGCACCAGCTCCATCGCTTCATCCGTCGCCTCCGTGGTCCCGCTCCAGTGCGGGCCAAAGGCCGGCAGTGTGAATCCCAGCTTCTCCTTCGCCAGCTTTTCCCCCTTCGCCAAAATCGCCCGCTGCTCCTCAGCCGTCCCATGCTCAAACTCACCCGGCTCGCTCGCTGTCTTCATGTGGTAGCCGTGCATCCAGAACTCAATCTGCCCCGCCGCCTGCACATCCTTCAGCCACTGAAAATACATCGCATTGTCCTTCTCCAACGACTCCGTGATGATCCCAAACGACCCCTTGATCTGATTCGCCACCAGATAGTCATGCACCTTCAGCCACCGGTCTGAAACCGGCTTCGTTCCCACCCTTCGTGCAATGACATCATCCAGCTTCAGCAAAATGATCTGCTGGGCTTGTGCTCCGCAGGTGAGGAGCATCCAAAAAACAGCGCAGTTAAAGAGAAGGGTCCGAAGCATGGTGCAAAAAATCAAGGCGCTCAGTGATCGGCGTGTTTCAAAACAAAGTCCACCAGCTCCCGACACTCAAAAAATGAAGGTCCTACCTTGTGCCCCTCTCCAGGAATGACCTTCACCTCGATCTGCCCCCCGCCTGCCTTGTACCGTTCCTGCAGAAGCGAGGTGTTCAGATCCAGAGGCACCACCACATCC
This sequence comes from Prosthecobacter fluviatilis, assembly GCF_042655725.1. Classification (GTDB taxonomy): domain Bacteria; phylum Verrucomicrobiota; class Verrucomicrobiia; order Verrucomicrobiales; family Verrucomicrobiaceae; genus Prosthecobacter; species Prosthecobacter fluviatilis. Next base: position 24,510 of record NZ_JBHSMQ010000005.1, on the reverse strand, counting down.
GAATCCCCGTGCACCGAAAACATCGGCACCTTGTTCGCCAGCAGCCCCTGCAGATTGTCCACCGGATTAAACTCCCTCAGCCTCGCATTCAGCTCCTCTTCAGACAGGCCGTAGTCAGCCAGCGTCTGCACCTTCGAGTTCTTCATCGGCCAGCTTGCCAGATTGCACACCGGATAAATCCCCACCCACGCACGCACCTTGTCCGGATTCCGAAACGCCCACGCCAGCGTCATCATCCCGCCCCGGCTCTGGCCCAGCAGAATCGGCTTTGGCGAGTAGCCACGCCTCACCATCTCCTCATAAAAAAGCGAAAACTTCGCCGTGCTTCCTGGCGCACCCCTCACCTCCCCCAGATCATAACCCGCAAGGCTGATCCCCGCCTTCATGAAGGCATCGAAATACATCTTCCGTCCCGCCAGAGACACGCCTTTCAAAGTCGGCGCATACCACACCCACGGCTTCCCTGGCGCTGATGCAGGGGCCGCATAGAGGAATGCCTTGTTTCCTTCGACATCAAAAGTATCCGCCATCCTCGGCAGATTGTCCTGTGCTATCGCAGACAGTGTGAGACCGGTGACTAGGGCGAGAAAAATACGGGTGTTCATACAAAGAGAGATCAAGGCAGGGTTTTCAGCCAAGCGAGATTTAAAACATAATGGTTCTTGCTGGTGATGAGCTGGATGTTTCCATCGCGTGTCTGCGTCGCAGAGAGGTAGCCGCACGGCTCCGCCATTGTGTCACTGAGCGTGAACATCACTCGGTCAATCCCATTCACAGACTGCTCCTTGCCTCCGGGTGTGATCAGCCGGCGTACCGGCCACGACTTGCCCTCATCAAACGACACCGCCGCAAACATTCCGTATCCCTTGAACTCTCCTGCCTTGGAGGCAAACATCATCCCCTTCCGGTTCTTCCAGTCACGCCATTGATCCGTAAAGCTGCACAAAAGAATGCCCCCTTCTTTCAGGCGGATCATCACCGCACGTTGCACGCTGCTGATCGCCGGAAATTCACTGGCGGCATAGCTCCAGGTCTTCCCCAGATCGCTGCTGTAGCTGATCGGAGTTTTCATCTCAAACTTCGCCTGATCCTCAGGCGGATCATTGCGGCTGAACGCCATCAGCCGACCGTCATTCAGTTGCACGATCGGCGCATGAATTCCGGGATGGCGGAATCCTTTGCCACCCGGCCTGAAGTCACTTGCTCGCTTCTTTACATCGTTAAAGCCCCACGTCTTGCCCTCATCACGGCTGAAGACCAGGCTGCACTGCCTCGAATCATGCGTGATGACCATCGTCCCATCTGCGAGTCGGATCATCTGATTGCCAAACTCACCACCCGGCTCCAGCAAAAGAGGCACAGACCAGCTCGCGCCGTTGTCTGTCGAAGTCCTCACCAGGTTTTCATCACGACCTTTCACCAGATGGTACAAGGTCGATTTCCCATCCCACCAGATCTTCGGCCCATGGTCGTTCACATCCGCACCATCCCAGAAGGGCGATGCCGGTTCCCATTCGCTGGCACCGCGCCGCAGACGGCTCGCTACATTGCAAAGCTCCGCGCCTCCTTCATCCACGCAGGAGTACCACACCGCCAGCAAATCACCGTTTGGGCACTCCGCGATTCCAGGGCTGTGATTGTGACTGAAATAAAGCGGTCCAAACGAATCCTTCTCGATCTTCACATACGGCTTCGGCCCCATAAAGACCGGCCTCTGCTGCTTTGCCGGCACAATCTCCGCCACCTCCTGGCTCACCTTCTGCGCATTCAAAGGCGGCGGTGCAGGCGACAGCATCTTGCCCGCAGGCATCTCCCCCATCACTACACGAAACCCCACCCGGTTGCTGCCAGTCTGCGGCAGCCAAGCCGCGCGGTTCGCCGAGCGCAGCATGCGCACAAAGCTGGAATGATGCCCGCCTCGGAAGACACGGAAATCCCCCGCACTCCGTCCCAGCGGATCCGTCTGCTCACCTGCTTCATAAGGCCCGTGCCAGTCCAGGCACCATTCCGCCACATTCCCATGCATGTCATGCAGCCCCCAGGCATTCGCCGCCGTCTGCGCCACCCGCAGTCCGGTCTTCGCCCCTTTGCGGTAGGGCGGTGGCATCGTGCCAGTCGTGAAATAGCGCTCCGCATAGCCGATGTCGCTCCACCACGGCTGAAAGCCATCCGGCAGGCTGTCGCCGGTATGAAACAGCGTCGTCGTTCCCGCCCGGCACGCATACTCCCACTCCGCCTCCGTTGGCAGCCGGTAGGTCTTGCCTTCTTTCTTCGAGAGCCATTCGCAGAACTTCACCGCCTCATCCCACGTCACACCACTCACAGCGGTATCATCAGACTCCTTCGCATGAAACCCCGGCACGTATTGCCGGTACTGCCCCACAGTCACCTCGGTCACGCCCATTTGAAAAGCCTGCGTGATCACCACCCGATGCGCAGGCTTCTCATCCCAGTCCGCATCATCAAACTTCTCCGGATGCTTCGTCATCTTGTAATCCGCCGCCGGTCCATTCTGCCCCATTACAAATGACCCCGCCTCAATGCGCACCAGCTTCATGCCGATGGAGTTCGTGATCGTATCCGCTGCCAGCCCCGTGAATGAGGCAAGCAGGAAAGCCGCAAGGCAGGCAGGTGTTTGGTATCTCATGTCAGTCATCATGTGTGATTCTCCCACTAGGGCTTCGTTTTCCCCCGGCTCTTCTCAAAAGCCTCCTCCATCAGCTGCGGCTCCCGCGTGTGGTGCACACCACCCTGCGCGTCCGCCAGTCGGTTGATTACCTGTTTCAGTTTGCTGCCTTCACTCACCAGCTTTCCAGCCTTGATGTCAGCCTCCGTGACCTTCGCAAAGAGGATCTCCTGCTCTCCCAGTTCATAGCGCCCTCGGTCATACGTCACATAGATAAAACCATTCGCTCCCTCAGTGCCGTCGGGGTAGCTCACGTGCTTGCGCTCATCCAGTAAGAGCTTGTGTGGCCAGCTCTTGCCATCGTCCTCAGACAGCATTGCCGTCATGCGGTCACGTCCGCGCGGCACATCATTCACCACCATCAGCAGGGCGCCGGATTTGAGCCGCCGCAGAAAGAAGCGCGTGTTCACCCCGCGTTCCTTCGTAAACGGCCCCTCGTTCACCCAAGTCGCTCCATGATCAAATGACTCCGCCTGCGCAATCCCATACGTCGTCCGCGCCATCATCAGCAGGCTGCCATCCTTGCGCTCCACCGCCATATGCTCCGCAAAGGACACATCCTTCACGCTTAGCTTCGAGAAAAATTCAAAACTCTTTCCCTGGTCGTGCGACACATAAAACTGCGTTCGCGTTCCCTGTTTAACCTCCTGGCTGTTGTCGATCGGCCGCAGCCAGGCTCCGTTGGACAGCACCGTCGGCTTGTTCAGCCCCAGCCCAAAGCCCGCAAACACAGGCGCATTCCACTTGGGCATCGGGTCATCAGGGTTCTCACAGCAGAATCCCCACTCCGAGCGGATGCCATCCGCATGTTTCACCTTCAGAATGCGAAACACAAACCACCACAGCCGCCCCTGCGGATCGATCCACACGTGCGGATCCCCCGTGCTCCCGTCAAAGAAAGTCGTTGGATCATACACCGCCACTGGGTCCGACCACGTCACTCCGTCATCGCCACTGGTCACCAGCAGCGCGTAGTTCCCGTTGCTCCCTTCGCTCAGCGGCCCCGCATACCACGTGGCCCACAGGCGGCCCTTCGCCGTTCGCTCGATGCTCGGTATGCCCTGCCACGTCCGCAGTCTTGGAAAATACCTCGGCCCCGGATCCACCTTGATCACCGGCGGCGTCTTCGCGGTGATGCCATAATCATCCGCCGAGAGCACCGCTGTCTTGGGCGTCTCCGCTGAGACGGTTGCTGCCACGAGGGCAAGCAAAATCAGAAAAATAGGTTTCATCGTCAGCTCACAGCTTCGTCCCGTTCATCTTCGTCCACGGGCTCCACGCCCCCATCGCATGCTGCAGGATCTTCCGCTTCCAGATCTTGTTCATGCAGAAGGCATACAGCGTGTCCTTGTCCTTTCCGCCGATCGCCACTGCCGTCACACGGCTGCGGTCCGGCACAGGCAGAATGATCTGCGTCGGTCCATCATCCGCACTGATCTGCACCCCGCTCTTCGTTGCAATGAACTGCCGTCCCTCGATCGAGTAGCACAGGCATTCCGGCCCCGCGTCGTCATCCCAGTCCGCCACATGCAGATGGAAAAAGCGCTCCTTGTTCTTCAGCGTGCCATCGTCATTGATCTGGTAGCTGTACGCCCACTTCGAGTGTCCTTCAGCCACAGACAGCAGCCACTGGTCAGGCCGGTACGCCATCCCCGTCGCAAACTTGATCCCCCTGTCCAGCAGTGTCTTCTTCCCGTCCTTGATCAGCCACACCGTGCCCTCTTCCCTCGGCTTCTCACCGTTGGTCGTCACGTACAGGTTGCCGTTCGGCATTGCCAAAATCGAATGCCCCAGAATGTCCTCCATCACCACGCTGCCAGCTCCAGTGGCATCAAAAGACATCAGCTTCCCCGACTTCTCCGAGATCGTGTACACCTTCCCATCCACACCCACGCTCACACAGTGCGCATTCACATCCTTCGCGAACTCGCTCACCTTTCCGTCCAGTTCAATGCGGTGGATCTTGTTGTTGCTTGTGTCCGCAAAGTACACCTCCCCCTTCTCATTGCATGAAGGTCCGCGCGTGCTCTTAAAGCCCTCCGCCAGCAGCTCCCATCCTTCGCCGGGAATGATCACCTCTTGCGCTCTCGGCGCACTCGGTCCCGCCTTCACACGTTCCGGCCAGCCCTTCCACAGAAAGGCCATCGCCTCCAGATAGTTCTCTGCATACCCCGCCACATGGCGTCCTTCGATGCTCCGAAACTGGTAGTCATACCCCGAAAACTTCAGCGCCTTGTCCATCTCCAGATCCAGCAGATACCAGTCGCCCGCGCAGTTCTCCATGTCATGCGTCGCTGTCGTCAGATACGCACGGATCGGCTTCGCTTCAAACTTCCGCACCATCGTCGGAAACTCATGCCCGCCACGGAAGGCCACCCAGCTCCCGCTCGCCGCATACACCCTGCTGAAGGCCTCCGGCCTGTGCCAGGCCGCTGTAAAGGCCGCGATGCCCCCGCTGCTCCCGCCCGAGATACATCGGTCATTCCCATCCGTCGAAAGATTCAGCCCAAACTCCTTCGCCACAAACGGCAGCAGCTCGTCGTGTAGAAAGCGCACATTCTCATCGCCCACACCATCATACTCCAGATCGCGATTCCGCCGGTCCACCGTCCCCTTCATCGGCGCTGGCAGCGTGCCCGGCTTCACAAAGACGCCAATCGTCACCGGCATCTCCTTCGTCGCGATCAGCGTCTCCATGAAGGTCTTCTCGCGTGGATTGTACCCGTCGGTCTTCACATACACACACGCAGGCTTGGTGCCGTCATACTGCGCCGGGATAAAGACCGTCACATCACGCACCGTGCCCGGAAACACCTTGCTCTGGTTAAACTGCGTCTGCTTGATCGTCCCCGGCAGAATCTCCTCCGGCTTGATGGCCACCGGCACATACGATGGCGCAGCCGCCTCTGTCGCCGCACCCGCGATCCCCGTTCCCGCCAGCGCTTGAATCTGCCACTGCAGATGCTGATCGCCCGGCCTGTGCTGCCAGAGGTCGATCTTCGCCCCGGCCTCCTTCTTGCCTCCTAAATGATCCAGCCCCATGCCCGGCGCATGCTTGGGTTCCAGCGCATAGCTCCCGTTTTCCTGCTTCGTGATCGACCACAGCTGCGCGTCTGATTTTCGATCCTTTTCTACAATGATCCTCTCTCCGTTTTTCTTGCCATCATTCGCCACCGTCAGCACCAGCTCCTTTTGCGCCACAGGCATCAGTTGAAACCACCCATCCCCATGCGGCTGAATGACCCACTTCTGATTCGCCTCACCCTTCGGCTTTTGAATCGAGACAATGCTTCCGGCTTTGGCCCCCTCGGTTGCCTCCAGCACATACTCCGGCGCACTCACAGGCACGAGCTGAAAAGCTCCCCAGTCCTCGGCTCGGGTCACGGTGGTAAAGGCCGCCAGCAGCAGCGCGGCTCGTGTGGTAAATCTGATCATGGTATGTTGCGTTGGGAGTGATGATGAAAGGTCAAAGCACATGGCTCACAGAGACCGAGGCTACTTTGTCGGCGCCTCCACCGCCACATCCGCTTCAGGCACCAGCACGATCGGCACGTCCGCACCTTTGAGGTGTTTGTCGAAAAAGTTCTGCATCAGCTGGATCACGGCAGGTTTGCCAAACGCAGGCCCGCCATGCCCGGAGCCCGGCAGCGTCTGCAGCCACGTCTCCACCCCCTGGGCCTTCAGTGCGTCGGCAAACTCCACGCTCTGCGCATACGGCACCAGCGTGTCATGCGTGCCATGCAGGATCAGGAAAGGCGGGTTGTCCTTGCTGATGTAGTGCACCGGACTCACGGCTTCTGACTTCGGCTTGTCATCCAGCCTCGTTCCGATCAGCTCCGAATACGGATCCTTCGGCGTGTTAAACTCAAAGATGTTCTTCACATTTTTGTCCTCCGCCGCCTGCTGCACCACCGTGCTGAAATCCGACGGCCCAAAGATGTCGCACACCGCCTGCACCCGGTCAGACTGCTCCTCATTCCCGCCAATTTTAGGAAACACATTTTTCCCGCCCGCCGTGCCCACCAGCGACGACAAATGCCCGCCCGCCGAGCCGCCGATCACCCCCACATGCTCAATATCCAGATTGTACTTCCTGGCATGCGCACGCAGCCAGCGTATCGCCGCCTGGCAGTCCTGGATCTGCGCCGGAAATTTCGCCTTCTGGCTGAAGCGATACTCCACGCTCGCCACAGCATACCCCTTCAAAACCATGCCCGCCACCCCGCATGGAAACTTGCTGCCTCCCATCCACCCCCCGCCATGGATGTGCACGATCAGCGGCATCGGTTTCTCCGCCGCCTTCTCAGGCAGGTAAAGGTCCAGTTTCTGCGCCTCGTCTCCCTGCGGAACGTAGGAGATGTCTTTCTCCATCTTGATCCCCGCCGGCAGGCTCGGTGCCTTGCTCTGCGCAAACGCAGAATCACACGCCAGCAAAGCAGCACAGGCTGCGACAATCACACGGCAGGTAGCCGGGGAGAAAAAAAGAGTTTTCATGAGTGCTACCTCAAACGCTCCACATCGCCCTTCCTAGCGGAAAAGCGGTCGAGTTTCCCCAACCTGCCGCACTGCCCGGCGCGGAGTGGTCCGCACTCTCCGAGTGCGGCTTCCATCCTGTCATGGCCAGCATCCGCAAAACTCTCTCATTTCCCCATTGGAGCCGTCCAAAACGTACCCTCGATCGCCCGGTCATCCTCCTTCGGTCCATTGTAATAATACACCGTCAGCACTCTGCCATCTGGCCTCACCAAACTCCGCGGATACCCCAGATCCCCGTCAAACCCATCCTCCCGCAGCACGATCTCCGGCCCCCACGTCACCCCGCCATCCTCGCTGATGCACGCCCGCATGCCCGAGGGCTTGTGGCGGTAGCCATAGCTGAAGGCCACACGTCCATCCTGCAGCTGCACCAGGGCGGGTGGATTGCCTCCCATCTTGGTCACCGCCTTGCCAGTCATCGTCCACGTCTTGCCCATGTCCGCGCTGCGCCACGCCTCGATGAATCCCGACACCTTCGGATCAGACCGCCGGATCATCGTCAGCAGCGTCCCATCCTTCAGCTTCAAAGACGAAGGCATGATCGCATACCCGCCTTCCACCGGCTCAGGCCCGATCAGCGACACCAGTTTCCAGCTCATTCCGCCATCCGTCGTCCTCGCGCAAAACACACGCCCCTCCTTGCCATCGTTTTTCTTGCCACAGCTCCCAAACATCAGGCAGTCGTGCTTGCCCAGAATGATCAAATCCGTGCGCGTGCAGATGCGGTCCACTCCCTCCACCGCAAACGAGTACGGCCCCTGCCATGTCTTGCAGCGGTCCAGGCTCGTGTAAAACCACGAGGGGCCTGCATGCAGGCTGCCAAAGCGAAACATCAGCACCGAATCCGGTGCGGTGAAATCAAACGGCGCAGTCAGCGGCGCAGGCTTCGCCTCCTTGCTGGGATCTGCAAACGGCAGGTTCTCCTCCGTCTTCCACGTCTTGCCACCATCCACGCTACGCGCCTGGATTTCATAGCTCGGCTTCGTCCGGTCGATCCGGTGATCCGTCGTCGTCTGCTTGTACCACGTGGAGGTAAATCCCACCACCAGCTCATCTCCCCACTGCCACAGCCCACGATTGGCAGGCCAGCCACCGTAGCGCCCCGGCTCCTTGTAGATGATCACATTTTGTTTTTGATCCGCAGGCAGCGCGAGGGTGGGTGCCGCCGCTTTCTTCTTCGCGGAGTCAGCGATCTCCAGTTTCGCATCGTCAGCGGCAAAGACGTTCAGGGTCAGGATCGGTGCCACAAAGAGGGCACGGAGGATGGGATGGGGGTATGTCATAAAGCCTTTAAAAAAGAAGGTGGAATGAACTGCGCTGCGTCGCGCCGCTCCTCACGGAGCCGCCGGTTTCAGGTCTGGCAGGCTCAGCTTGCCAAAGCGGATCGCACGCCGGTGGCGCTTGGCATCTCCGCTGTCCCACACCGCACGAAATTCACCCGGCCCCACCTCGATCAGCGTGGGGTAGGAATTGTGAATGCCTTCATCAAAGAAGTTCTGCTCCGGCCCCCACGCGCCATCAGCGCTGCCCACCTTGTATCGCAGCGCCATTCGGCTGAAGGTCGGGCCGTCATTGTACACATACAGCAGCCTGCCATCGCCGCTGCGGCCATACCAGGCTTCTGAAACAGTATTCCACAGCTCCGGCTCTTCCTGTGCCACGCTCCAGGTGCGCCCGCCATCCGCGCTGCTGCTGGACCACGCACGCGGCGGATTCAGTGCTCCTCCATCCATCAGCTTCCCCTCGGGCACTCCCGTCGAGGTGCGCATCACCATCTTCAGCCGCCCCTGCTTGGCATCCATCACCGCGATCTGCCCTTCATGTAAAAAGGCCTCTTTCCCCTTCGGCAGGGGCACATAGCCGCCCAGGTGCCAGTCCAGCAGGCTGGTGCTTCGAAGCACAAAATGCTCCCTCGTGCCATGCGGATCAGCACGCCGCGTGTTGCGGTGCGCGGGCATCACATACACCGGATGCCCGTCTTCCTCGATGCGTCGGATCTCCCCCAGGATCACCAGAGGTCCCGTGTAGTGCATCGCCAGCTCCACCGGATTCCACGAGCGCCCCCCGTCACCGCTGTACGCTGCCGCCAGGTGCGAGTCCTCGCTGTCCGCATAGTTCAGCGGGCACCTCATCGCAAAGCACCACAGCACCTCCTGTCCTGGTGGTTTGTACAGCACCGCATTGCAGTAGCCAAATTGCATGGCCCCATGCCGCTCCGTGCTGTCAAAGATCGTGCTCGGAATGCTCCAGCTCTGTCCGTCGTCGGTGGACACCACCGCATCAATGCTCCCCATGTCCGTCTTTCCGGCGATGCCCAGCTGGTACGCTGCCACCAGATGCTTATCCTTCCACAGCGCCAGGCTCGGCTGTCCCAGCAGCGCTGCCCGCGGCTCCTGTTCGGCGGTGCGTATCACGCGCACGTCACGCACATCTCCCGTTTCTGCCGCGTAGAGGCACGGTAGCACCATGGACAGGCCGGTGGCAAGGAGACAGCTTTTCATGCGATGAGAGCGAATTGTGGTGAAGGGTGCGTTTCTGTTCTGTCGCGTTTCAGGTCATCCTTTCGACTGCGCACTCCACAGGCTGAGATGGCGAAACTGCGCCCCTTCACCGCGCGCCACCATGCCGATCCGGCCCTTGCGGTCTTTGAAGCGCTCATGCCGCGCTTCCAAAGTGTGATCATCTACTCGCGCCAGCCAGCGGTCACCGCAGACTTCGACGGTGATGCGGTGCCACGCCTCAGGATCGAGCTTCACTTCGATCTTCGTCAGTTCCTCACGGCGCGTTTCCTTGGCGATCCCGCTCATCTTTTGAATCCAGATGGCCGTAGGCGTGATCACGACACGTCCCTGATGCAGGTTCGGCTTGTTCGTGTCACGGCACACAAACCCGATCTGCGGCGAGGCTCCGAGTTTGAATTCACCAGTCAGCACATAGTCTCCCAGCTCCACCAGATGCTCGCACACCGCCTCATGCCCGTTCGGGCGGTTCTTGCTCGGCCCCTCCTGCTTCGCATACGCCGCACCATCCACAATGCTCCACGTGCCGATGCCTGCTCGCCAGCCATCCATGCCAGGCTGCCCTTCCTTCGCAAAGGACTCGGGCCGGTCAAATTTCTCAGCAGCCACCAGTTCTGTCGTCTGGCAGATTTGGGTGGCAGGCGCAGCAGGCGTTTCGGCCGCCGCTTGCTGCAGGCACATCAGTGCCAGGAGGAGGGAAAGAGATTTCATCAGGGGCGGTTCAGGGATTCAGCAGATGATTGCGGCGTGCCTTCCAGTACGCCGCCAGGTGGTAGACGATCCCGCAGCTCGAATTATGCGCGTAGTCAAACCGCCGCAGTAGATCCGCCAGCGCGGTCTGCTGCGCTGCGGAGAGCGCGCCGGGCTCGACCATGAGAAGGATCAGTGCGGACTCCCCGGCTTCACGCGTGATGTGCCAGATCTCGCGAAACGGCCCCCACTGCGGATTCGGGTAGCCTTTTTGATTCTTCCACTCAGGCACTTTCCGCCAGTCCGGCCCGGTCATCCGCATTTCATCCGCACTCTTTTTGCCAATCTGCGCACGCACGCTGTCAAAACGTTTCGCCGCCAGGTCGCGCACATGCATCATCCGTTCATAAATCGTGGCCTTCAGCGCGGCATCCGGCTCCAGTTCATGCAGCACCTCCAGCGAGCACTGCATCTGCAGCAGCGCATAGGCTGGCTTGTTCTCGCCAGGTGCGGCTGATTGCGCGATGGCCTCTGCCGCATGGCGCCTCCAGGCTTCACGGTAGCGCTCTTCACGCGTCACATCCCATGCCGCCGCATAAATCATCGGCAGCCTTGCGGCTTCATGCGCCTGCACATTCCACATGCGGCAGATGCCCAGCGGGCAGCGCGTCCCATCCGCACGGCAGAAATCATAGTCATTCTCCGGCGTCACAAAGGCCAGCATCCGCTCCGCCACGTCTCCCAGCACCACACGGATCTCCTTCTTCATCGCCTCATCCGCCAGCGGGCTGCGGTAATACTGCCACAGCCCATGCACAAAGTGGGTCACTTGGTCACGCGACGAATTGATGTAAACACTCTTCGCATCCTCCGGGCACACATTGCGCGCCACAAAGCCCCGCACCCCATGCACAGTGGTGCACAGCTTCAGCCCCGCAAACACACTCGCCGCCTTCTCTCGCAGTCCCTCCTCGCCTGTCACGGCAAAGCGGTCGCACAGCACACTCAGCATCGCCCCGCCCAGGATCGCGCCATCCTCCATGCCCGTGCTGTATCCACACGGGTTCGGATACTGCCTTTTCACCTCTTCAGCCGTCGGCAGATGCGCCTGTTCCTTGCCCTTGTCGTAGCTGCTCAGGTAGTCGCCAAACGTCTGCACCTGCGGCAGATAAAAGCGGCTCCACGTGACATCCCATGCCTGTGCAATCTGGGTGGAAAGCCCCGGCTCCTCAGCGGGCGCAAGGCTCGCACAGGTCGTGGCAAAGATTAAAGCTAAAAGCGGGCGTGGTTGCATGCGCACGGTGAATTACTGGGGCCACTTTCCGTCGACCATGGGTTTCAGCTCCAGCTTGGCCGGATCAATCACCACATGCTTCGCCTTCTGGCGCTTCCACGTGTATGTCATGTGCACCAGCCCGTCGCTCGTCTGAATGATCGCCGGATAGCTGAATTCCTTCTTCGGCTCGTCTTCCAGCACAAGTGCCGCTTCCCAGGTCTGCCCATCCTTGCTCACCGCCAGGTTCAGCGGGCTGCGGCCTTTGGCGGTATGGTTGTAGATCAGCAGATGCCTCCCATCCTTCAGCGTCACCGCATCCGTTCCCGAATTCGGATTCGGCAGTTCCGTTAGCGAGATCTCACCCCAGGTCTTGCCAAGGTCATTGGAGCTGATCTGGAAGACTTTCCCCTGCCGCGTCCGGCCGATGGCCTGAATCTTCTCACCACCCAGCTCCAGAATGCTCGGCTGGATCGCACTCACCTTCAGCCCGTCGTGCAGCAGTTCCGTGCGCTGCCACGTTTTGCCCAGGTCGCTCGTCCGCTCAAAGTAGATCGCCCACGCGCTCGGCTTGGTGTCAGTCTCATTGCTCGTCGGGCACAGGATGTCGCCATTCGGCAGTTGCACCGGCTTGTTCTTGATCGGGCCAAAGATTCCCTTCGGCAGCTTCTGCGCCGCCGACCACGTCTTGCCGCCATCCGTCGAGGTCTTTAGCTCACCCCACCACGTGCTGGGGGAGGGGCCCACCTTGTAAAACAGCATCAGCGGAGCATTGCGCGGCTGAAACAGCACAGGATTCCACGTCGGGTGGCGCGTGCCATCCGGTTGCACGCCATTGGCCGTTTCAACACTCTCCGTCCACTTCCCATCCACCAGTCGTGACACCCAGATGCACACATCCGGATTTTTCTCCGCCGTGCCGCCAAACCACGCCGAAACCATCCCCGTCGGCGTCTCCACGATCGTCGTCGCATGCACCGAGGGGTACGGCCCTGTGTCATAGATGTACTCCGTCTTCAGCACTCCTGGCTGCGGTTTGGCAGCTCCCAGCCATTCCCAGGAGGTCAGCTCATGCGTCCGGTCCAGCTTGTGCCACACCACCACCGCCGCCTGCTTTGGCGTGCTGCCATCCAGCACATTCAGCACCAGCTTGAAGTTCATTCCGGCCACCACCTGGCTTTCTGCACTTGCGATGCCTTCCATCTTCAGCTTCGGATCCTTCGTCTTCACCGCAAACTCCGCAGCGGCAAGCGCCTCCTTGTCTCTTGGAGAAAGGACGCTGAAACCTCCGGGTATCTGTGCGTGGAGATCGCATTGGATCAGCAGGAAGATGGCAAGGTAGAGTAGCGAGACAAATTTCATTGTGTTTGGGTTTTAAGAGATCAATCCCAGCTTCACAAGCCTTTCACGAATCATCGCCCTTTCAGGCTCACGGAATCGCTGAAACGGCTCCGCCATGTGGTCTTCGCAGATGCCCAGCAGCGACAGCCCGCACTTGATCCCCTTGATGATCGCGGACTTGTGCCTGCCCACCGTATAAATGCTCCCCGCCAGCTGCATCACCTGCGCATGCAGTTCGCGCGTGCGCTTCAAATCTTGAGCTGCGGCCGCCTGATACATTTCCACATACAGCCTCGGGTTCAGATTCGCCCCACCGTTGATGCCCCCATGCCCTCCCAGCAGCACCGCTTCCGCAGTGAGTTCCTCAGGCCCCACCAGCACGCTCCAGTCCGCACGCTGTTTCGCCACCTCAATCAGCCGGTGAAAGTAGATCATGTCACAGGAGCTGTCCTTCACCCCGCAGACACCAGGCATGTCTAGCGCCCGGCGCACCAGGTCGATCTCAAAGCTCACCTTTGTCAGACCCGGCATGTTGTACAAAAACATCGGCAGCGGCATCTCCGCCACCAGATCCTGGATGTACTCCTGCATCTCCGGCGGCGCGGCAGGGAAGTAGTAGGGCGGCGCGGTCACCACATGCGTCGCTCCGGCCTCCGCGCTGTGCTTGGCCAGGTTCACACTCTCCGTAAATGAAGTGTCCGTGATCCCCACCAGCACCGGCACACGTCCCGCAGTCTGCTTGCAGGTGCGCTCGATCAGCTCACGGCGCAGCCGGTAGCTCAGGCTCGGGCCTTCACCTGTGGTCCCGAGAATGAACAGGCCGGAGACACCTCCACCGATCAGATGCTCGATCAGCCGCTCCAAACCGGCGCAGTCAAGTGTGTCGCGATCACGCAATGGGGTGACGAGTGGGGGAATGATGCCGCTAAGTGGTTGGGACATGCCTGAAAAGGGACTCGGGACCGGCCTTCAAGGCAACCACTCACTGCGTTGAATGTTTGCCAACGGCATGACGATTCTTGACTCTTTCTCGCAAGAATCTCCGCATTCACGGCTTTGAAAGTTGTCCCCCAACCATGCCAGCCACCGACCAGGCAGACTATTTCTCCAAGCAAGTCGTGCGTACGCGCCGCTTTTTCCTTCCAGACTGGGAGAAGCGCCCGCATGACGAGATGCATCTCTGCCTCGTTGGCGGTGGCTGCGAGTGGTGCGCACCCGACTTCGTCGTGGACCGCCGCAGCTTTCCGTTCATGGCCTTTGAGTTCGTTTCCAAAGGGCGCGGCAGCGTCACGCTGGCAGATCAGGCACACGAGCTGGAGGCCGGCCACGCCTTTATCTTCGACTCCACCACGCCCCAGGTCATCCGCAGCGCTGCGGACGACCCCATGGTGAAGTACTTCTTCAACTTCACCGGCCAGCGCGCTCTCCGGCTGATGAGCGATCTTGATCTCCCGCCCGGCAGCGTTCTCCGTGTTGCAGATGCCTCCCGCGTGGTCTCCCTGCTGGAGGAGGTCATCGACCACGCGCTGCGCGGCGGCCGCTTCGGTCTGCGGGCCGCATCCGCCGCACTCGAGCACGCCCTCGTTCTCTGCGCAGACTCCCGCCAGTCCGCCACCACCAAGATCGACCCCGCCTACGCCACCTACCTCCGCTGCCGTGGCCATCTCCTGCGCAATTACCCGGTGCTCAGCAGCATCGAGCAGGCCGCCAAAGCCTGCCACGTCTCCGCCGCCTACTTCACCCGGCTGTTTCAGCGCTACGACACCGAAACACCCCTCGCCTGCCTCACCCGGCTCAAGCTCTCCCAGGCCGCCATCAAGCTCCGTCAGCCCGATGCCCTCGTGAAAGCTGTCGCCGCCGAGCTCGGTTACAAGTCCGCCGCACATTTCTCGCGCGCATTCAAATCTTGGAGTGGAAGATCGCCTCGTGGTGGTTGAAATGCGAAAAGAACGTTGCATGTTCATTTGTCCACCATTTCCCTCCACCCATGCTTTCCTTCCTCAAAATCCGCAATCTGGCCCTCGTTGAAGATGTGACCTGGGATTTGGCGGCCGGTTTGATCGGAGTCACAGGCGAGACCGGCGCGGGTAAATCCATCATCGTGGGCGCCTTGAAGCTGATTTTGGGCGAACGCGCAGACCGCAGCCTCATCCGCAACGGCCAGGACGCCTGCACGGTCGAGGCCAGCTTCCACCTCAAAAACACCGCTGCCATCGACGCCGTGCTCGAAGAGGCCGGACTCGACCCCTGCCAGGATGGCGAGCTCCTCATCAAGCGCACCATCAGTGCCAGCGGGGCGAATAAACAGTTCGTCAATTGCTCCCCCGTCACCATCCAGGTGCTCAAGAGCCTCGGCGAATTCCTCGTCGATCTTCACGGCCCCCACGATCACCAGTCGCTGAACTCCCGCGAGCGCCAGCTCGAGATGCTCGACAAATACTCTGGCATCGAAGACCTCCTGGGCAAATACCAGGCCGCCTGGAAGCTCTGGCGCACCGCAGCCACCGAGCTCGATGAACTCGAAAACTCCGAGCGCGCCAGCAGCCAGCAGATCGACATGCTCAAATTCCAGGCCAACGAGATCGCCGCCGCCAACCTCAAACCCGGCGAGGAGGAGGAGATCGAAGCCCGCCACCGCATCGCCGCCAACGGCGCACGCCTCGCCGAGCTCTGCGGCAGCATCACCAGCCGCCTCAGCGAGGGAGAGGGCAGCATCATCGACGGCCTCCGCGAGCTCGGCCGCAGCATCCACGAGCTGGAAAAAATCGACCCCGCCACCGCCACCATGTTTGAAGGCTTCAAGTCGGCTCAAATCGAACTGACCGAGTTGGAAAGCAGCGTGCAGGACTACGCAGACGATCTGGAAATCGACGGCGCTGAGCTGGACAAGCTCGAAAGCCGCATCCACACCATCCAGACCCTCAAGCGCAAATACGGCCGCACCATCGCCGAGATACTCGAGTTCCTCGCCGAAACCGAGCGCAAGCTCGCCAAAATGGAAAACCGCGGCGAGGAGATTGCCAGACTGCAGCAGCTCGTCAAAGAACGCGAAGCCGATGTCCTCAAGCTCGGCAAACAGCTCTCAAAGAAGCGCACCGATGCCGCCCCCAAACTCGCCAAGGAAGTCGCCACACACCTCGCAGACCTCGGCTTCAAGCGCAGCGTTTTCGAGGCACAGCTCGCAGTTTTGCCTGCTCCCGAGCGCAACGGCCTCGAAGAAGTGGACTTCCACTTCGCGCCCAATCCCGGCGAACCCTCCAAACCCCTCCGCCTCACCGCCTCCAGCGGCGAAATGTCCCGCGTGCTTCTCGCCGTGAAAAGCGCCCTCGCCAAGCAGGACGCGGTTCCCCTCCTCGTCTTTGATGAAATCGACGCCAATGTCGGCGGCAATATTGCCGAGGCTGTCGGCCGCAAGATGGCCGCTCTGGGGGCCACGCATCAGGTCATCGCCATCACGCACTTCCCGCAGGTCGCCTCGCTCGCGCAAAGCCACTTCGTCGTCACCAAGGAAATCACTGGCAACACCACCCGCTCACAGATCCAGCCCGTCAGCGACGAGCAGCGTGTCAATGAGCTCGCACGCATGCTTGGCGGCAGTGCCGAGAGCGCGCGCGTGCATGCCCTCAGCCTGCTCAAAGGCGCTGCCTGAGCCTACACCATCAAGGCCATGCGTGGCGGGCGGCCCTTCACACGGCTCAGCGTGGCACGCAGGGCCAGTGATCCCAGCTGCGTCTGCGGATTCCAGCCCTTGGGGGCCTTCTTTGCGGCGCTGGTCCAGACCATCCCGCCGGCGATCCACTGCTGGCGGAAATCATCGTAGCTGACGCCCTTGTCGTCGTCAGTGACGCCAAACTGGAATCCGCAGCACGCGCAGATTTCCATCGATGCGCCCCCGGTGCGGTTGCGTGGCGGCTCTGCGAGCTTGTCATAGCCGCAGACGGGGCAGAAGTTGGGGTTTGTTTTCATGGTTGGTTGTTTGGAATTTTCGCAGGGCTTTGGTCAGCGTTCGAAAAAGCGAAGATGGGTTGCCTTCACTGTTTGCCCGGGCTGGCGTTGCCAGTAGCTGACACTGCCAGGCTTGAAAAAAGTCTTGGTCCTGCCGGCGTTGTTGTATGCACCAAATACGCCCGTCGCCGGATCAAAGACGCGCAGCGTTCCGTCTGTGCGGTCCAGCTTCATCGGCAGATCCTCAGTGCGGGCACGCTGGAGAAATCGCCACGCCTGGGCCGCGTACTCTTCCGGCGATTTGCTCCCGAAGTCGCGCCCATGGCGGTCATAGTGATCCTGCAGTGAGTCCAGGTGTCCCCACGTCTCGCGGGCACTCGGAGCTTTTGCCGCGGCGTCCGTCTGCTCCCTGTCCTTTTTCCCCGGGGCGATGACATCCAGCACACGACGCACCAGCGAAGGCTGGGGCGTTGCAGTCGCCGCCGCAGCTCCTGCAGTGGTGAAGGACCCTCCCGCCAGTCGCGTCCGAGCGCTGCCGACGCTGAAGTAATACGTGGTGGCCGGAGTCAGGGCTTCCAGCTTGATCGTATGCTCCCGCGTCACCGCACCTTCCGCCTTGCGGTCAAGCGCCGCAGCGGTCTGCCCGTATTGCAGTCGCGTGCCGCATTCCACATCGGTGCGCCACTGGATGGTGGCGGTGCTCTCAGTGGTTGTCGTCTGCACTGGCCCGGTCAGTTCAACAGCACGGATCAGCGTGCCACTAAGACACGCAATCATGCAGACAACCCAATGACCGAAAGTTCTCATTATAAATGTGACACTCGATGCATCTATAGTGTGACAGTCTTAAGGGAAGACCGTTCAAACAGTGAGATGCACATGCCCTTCCATTCGCTCATCTCACGTATGAGTCAATACACTCTCGCAAAACGATATGAATCGTCCTGGCTGAATAAATGTTTTACAAGTTTAGGCTAAATGCCTAATTCTTGTGCTGCTTGGCGGTGTCGCGGGAGGCGCGATCACCGGCAGCTTGAATCCTTGAGAATCAAGCAGAATACCGTCCATGCCGCTCTCCGCTCATCCATTTCCATGCAGACTCGATGTGCTCCCGCGGGTCTTTGTGAAGCGCTTCCCACTGAATAATTTCTTTAGCCAATTTAGGCTCTGCGATGAGCTCTGAGGGGTCTCCCGCACGGCGCGGCCCAAAACTCACAGGAATTTTCTTCCCCGTCACCTCTTCCGCCGTCGTGATGATTTCCTTCACACTGAACCCTCTTCCCGTGCCCAGATTGACCGCGACTGTTTCACCGCCTTTTCTCAGATAGCTCAATGCCAGCGCATGGGCTGAGGCCAGATCACACACATGGATGTAATCGCGAATGCACGTGCCATCAGGCGTCGCATAGTCGGTGCCAAACACCGTGATGTTTTCGATCTCCCCCGTCGCCGCCATCAAAATTCGCGGGATCAGATGCGTCTCAGGATTGTGATCTTCACCAATCTCACCGCTCGGATGGCATCCGCTCGCATTGAAGTATCTCAGAAACACACTTTTCAGCCCCCACGCATGGCCGCAGTCGCGCAGCACTCGCTCCAGCATCCACTTGCTCGCACCATACGGATTCACCGGCGCTTGCGGATGTGTTTCATCGATCGGGATTCTCACCGGGTCGCCATACGTTGCGCAGGTGGACGAAAAAATGAAACGTTTGCACCCGTGGCGCTGCATGGCTTCAAGAAGCGTCAGCGGTGCGGCAAGATTGTTCCGGTAATACTTCAGGGGATCAGTCACCGATTCCCCCACGTACGCAAACGCCGCGAAATGCAGCACTGCCTCCGGCTGGTGCTCCGAGAAAACTTTCTCCAGCAGCGCGGCGTCGGCCATGTCTCCTTCCACAAAGCTCACCCGGTCCAGGGGCAGCGCCTCACGATGTCCGAAGACAAGGTTGTCCAGCACCACCACACGTTCGTTTTGTTCCAGCAAATGACGCACGGTGTGCGAGCCGATGTAACCTGCGCCGCCGGTGATGAGGAGTGTTCCTTTTGACATGGGGGTAAATACAGCAGCCGTGGAGCCTGCTGCCAAACAAAGATTGTCTTAAATTCATCTGAGCAAATGATCCGGCCTCACTTGCCCTCCTGCTTCTTCTCCAGGGCCGATTTCATCACCTCCAGCTGGCTGTTCACCTTTTTCGATTCAGACGTCAGGCGCTCCATGAGCACCTTCACCACTTCACGGCTGTTCTTGTTGAAGCCCAGGATGAAGATCATGCCAAAGAACAGCAGCCACCCGGGGCCAAACTGAAATTTTTTGTTCGGAGAGGCACTCATGGCGCTTTAGGCAGCGGAACCTGCACCGGATGCATCAGGTAGGCAATCAGATCGCGCACCTGCTCCGGGCCAAAGGCCAGCAGCAGACCCTCCGGCATCATGGAAAGCGGCGACGCCTCCTGCTTGGTGATGTCCGCACGGTCCAGCGTCATCGTCTCCGTCATCGTCCGCAGCGTGATCGTGCGCGCATTCGACTCCGTCACCACCCCGCTCAGCACTCGCCCGTCCTTGTGCGTCAGCAGGCTCATGCGGTAGTCCGCGCTCACCACCCCGCTCGGGTCCGCAATGTTCTCCAGCAGATAGTCCAGATTCGCACGTCCAGATCCCGTCAGGTCAGGCCCGATCTTCCCGCCCTGCCCATACATCATGTGGCACGATCCGCAGATCGCCGTGAAGAGCATTCGCCCCTGGCTCAGGTTCGCCTTCGCCAGCGTCGCTGGCGTCAGCTGCTTCTTCACCTTCTCGATCAGCTCCTTTTTGTCCGCAGCCGACTCCCGCAGCTCGCCCCACGCCTCCACCAGCTCCTTGCTCAGCGCCTCATCTTTAAACGCCGCGATCTGCCGCGCATGGAACGCGCTCAAGTCCGCTCTTGGGATCTTGCCCGCCGACATGTCCTTCAGCAGCGCCCTCGCAAAAGCCGGGCGCGACACCAGCGTGTCGATCACCGTCGTCCGCTCCGCTGGTGCAAATTTCTTGTAGCTCGCCGCCAGCCTCGTGCCGATCTCCGGATCATCAAACAGCGCCAGCCCGCGCACTGCCGTCACATTCAGCCCCCGCACCTCCAGCAGCTGCGTGCAGATCGCGCGCAGATCATCCGGCTTGTTCTCGATCAGCGTCTTCAGCGCAGCCTCTCGCGCCGCCAGATCCGCCTTCTCATCCAGCGCCATCTTCTTCACATCATCCAGCGCCCTTCCATCGCCAAACAGGATGCTCAGCTCCTGCACGAGCTTCCTGTCCGCCTCCGCCTTGCCCGCCGTGCTGGCAAATCCATCCCACGCCTCCGGCTTCGCCGCCTTCCGTATCCCCTTAAATGCCTCCGCCATCCCCTCAAGAATCATCCCCGCCTGCTCCGCCTTCGCACCCGCCAGCAGCGCATTCAGTGCCTCCGGCTGTGTCGCCAGGCTCCGCGTCATCCACTTCAGCGTCTTCGGCCACATGCACTCCTTCGCCAGCTTCACCAGCGCCATCGGGTCCTGCTTTGCCAGCGGCGAAATGCCATACCATACCAGATACGGCAGGAAGGGGTCGTTCGCGTCCTCCGCATGTGCCAGCAGCGCCGCTCCCAGCTCCGCGCGCTTGCTCACCGGCAGCCGCTGCAGCGTGCTCGCCAGCGTCAGCCTCACAAAGCTCGACTTCTCCTCCCGCGCCATCTTCACCGCATCAAATCCCAGCTCCGGATAAACCGCTCCTTCCATCGGCCCCGGAATCGCATCCAGCGGCGAGAACTGCGTCAGCTCACGGATCGCCAGCGCACGCGCATGCTCGTCGGCCGAGTTCAGGTCCGCCTTAGGCCACGCCTTCTTCCACGCAAACGGCACCTCCGCCTTCTTTGCCTCACCATGGCTCACGCGGAAAATGCGCCCGCTCGTGCGGTGCACCCCTGTGGACTCATGGCACTCGCCCGTGTCACTCCAGTCCAGGATGAACCCGCTGCCATCCGGCCCCGTGCTGATCTCAATTCCCCGGAACCACGGATCATCGCTCAGAAACACATCCGGCTCATGCTTGCCCACATACCCGCTCCCGTTGCGCTCCAGCCGCTCCACATTTGCGCGGCGGCCATGCATGTTCAGCGTGAAAAGCTTCCCTTGGTACTCCTTCGGCCACTGCTCCGCTTGATAAATCATCATCCCGATGTGCGCATGCCCGCCGCCCAGGCTGTTCGCCTTCCCATCGCGCGATGCCGTCCAGCTCCCGCTCCGGTCGTAGTGGTAGTGATCCGCGATCGTGTCCAGCTTCTCATACACATACGGGTTCGCATTGCTCGAGTCCATCAGGTGCGCCCCGTGGATCAGGTGCCACAGATGCCCCGTCACCGTGTTGATGAAAAACATCTCCCCGTTCGCATCCCAGTCATGCCCCCACGGGTTCGTCGTCCCATGCGTCAGCACCTCCACCACTTTCTTCTCCGGGTGGTAGCGCCAGATCCCGCCCTTCATCGGCACACGCTTCTCCTCCGCCGTTCCCGGCACACCCAGCTTCCCTGGGCAAGAGTGCCCGCAGCGTCCATACAGCCATCCATCGGGCGCCAGGCGCAGCCCGTTGGCAAAGTTGTGGTAGTTGTCCTTTGCCACCGTAAACCCATCCAGCACCACCTCTGGCTCGCCATCCGGCACATCGTCATGATTCCGGTCCGCGATGAAGAGCACCTGCGGCGGGCACATCAGCCACACCCCGTCGCGTCCCACCTCCACGCTCGTCAGCATCTGCACATCCTCGGTAAAGACCTTCCGCGTCTCCGCCACACCGTCCCAGTCCTTGTCTTCGAGGATAATGACGCGGTCCTTCAGGCTCAGGTCAAAGCGCTTCGTCCGCTCCGCATACGTGTAGTTCTCCGCCACCCACATGCGGCCACGCGTGTCCCAGCTCATCCCCACCGGATTCTGCACATCCGGCTCCGCCGCAAACAGCGTCGCCTTAAATCCCTCCGGCACCTTCAGCATCTTCAGCGCCTCCCCAGCCGGCGTCGGCTGCGGATTCCCCGGATCACTGTTATACAGCGCAGGAAAATCAGCAGCAGACGCGAGCGACGAAAAGAGCAGGGCAAACAATACAGGCTTCATGGGAGCCCAAAGCCTATTGCGGACTCCCCCCCTGACAAGACCCTCCACAAATTATTAATCCGCCAAATGTGCCTCCATCGCAGCTCGCTTGTCTTGACACAAAGTCTGCGTCGCCCTCAGTCTCAACTCAACCGCCAGCCGTTTTCTGATGCACCTGCTCGCCCATGCGGCCTCCCAATTCATGATGTTGCTAGGCAAAGTGTACCTTCTCTCAGTTCCAATGGCCTTGCTTTCCGCTCTGTTGCTTGGGTGGCCGCGCCGACGCTCGTTCGCCAAATGGCTCGCCTTCGCATCACTTGTCATATCACTGCCTGTACTGGGCATTCTGCCGTTCCTGCCTTCTGTTCTTGGTGGCGATGCCGCAGGCGTGGTTTTGCTGTTGCTGGTATCCCCCTGCATATCTGCGGTAGTGTTGATCATGGTGAAACGATTGCAAAAAGGATGACTGGCAGAATTGCCCGGTAGGTTTCGATCACTCTCTGTCACATCGCCGCAGCCCAGCGCGGCGTGAACCGCTCATTCCATAGGTCGTCTGGATCCTCGCCCTCTACACACGCTGCATCATTCCTCCAGCTGATCCCCCAAGGGAATCCCAGCAGGTAGCCAGGAGGGCGCAGCCCCCTGGAAAGCTCACACCTCTCCCTCACCCAAGATCGCATACCGGAGGCATGCCAGCATCCCACACGCCTCCGTCAAATAGTCGTAAACCACTTTTAGCCCTCTCTCTGCTCATCAGCCCCAAAGGGGCGTCGGATTCAGCCCAGGGAGCAGTCGCGCAGCGACAAGCCCTGGGTCAACCGTACAAACACCCGGGGAAGCAAACCCAGCGCTTCGCCACCCCACACCAGGCCCCAGCAGCGTCTGCACTGCGTCCCGCCACGCATCTGCTCCGCAAACACCCATCGCCCTCGCCTCACCATTCGCTGCCTCCAAATCTCTCATTCGCCCCATCACCCTCTCCACTCCCACACCTCCGGCCAACAACCGTCAACGATCGTAAACAACCTCTAGCTCTCTAATTCGCTGCTCATCAGCCCCAAAGGGGCGTCGGATTCAGCCCAGGGAGCAGTCGCGCAGCGACAAGCCCTGGGTCAACCGTACAAACACCCGGGGAAGCAAACCCAGCGCTTCGCCACCCCACACCAGGCCCCAGCAGCGTCTGCACTGCGTCCCGCCACGCATCTGCTCCGCAAACACCCATCGCCCTCGCCTCACCATTCGCTGCCTCCAAATCTCTCATTCGCCCCATCACCCTCTCCACTCCCACACCTCCGGCCAACAACCGTCAACAATCGTAAACAACGGTCAACTCCCCCCTCACCCCCGAATCAGCCACACCGCCGCAAACGCCGTCAGCCAGAACAGCACATTCTCAAACACCTTCTGCGGCAGCCGCTTCAAAATCCACCACCCAATCACGACCCCCACCACCACGCACGGCATCAGTGTCACATTCGTCATCAGCGACCTCCCATTGATGATCCCCAGATCCGTGCTGAACGGCACCTTGAACAGATTGATGAAAAGAAAGAACCGGCTGAACACCCCCAGGTACTCCTTCTTCTCCAGGTGCTGCGCCAGCAGGTACACCGTCATCACCGGCCCCGCCGCATTCGCCAGCATCGTCACCACCCCGGCCAGAAACCCCATCGACCACGTGAAGACCTTGTGCTCTGTCAGCGCCAGAAAATCCTGCCGCCTCTTGTTCAGCACGTAGTTAAAGACCAGCAGCACAATGATGATCCACCCGATCACAATGCGCGCCATCGAGTTGTCAAACTTCCCCAGCAGCAGCCACCCCACCACCACCCCCGCAATCGCCGGCGGCACCATCGGCACGATCCGCCGCCAGCTCCCCCCCTTGCGGTTGATGATGAACCCCATGAAATCCGCCGCGATCAGCATCGGCAGGATCACCCCCACCGACTGCTTCGCCCCAAAGATCTGCGCCATCAGCACTACATTCAGCGTCGACGTCCCCGACAGCCCCGCCTTCGACATCCCGATGCACATCGCCCCCAGCGCCGCCAGCACAAGTTGCCAGGTGTCTGCGGGCAGGAGCGTGTGTTCAGTAAGCCAGTTCATCGGGCCCTGACGAATGCCGCATGCCACATCCCTCACAAGCCCCGATTCACTCCTCCATCACTTTTTCCCACACCGCCGCCATTCCAGCCCTGCGCGGCGGGGTCCGCACTCTCCGAGTGCGGCTCCCATCTCGTTCCTCCATCCACAGCTCTCACTACACCCATGACAGCCAGCCCGTGAAGTACGACGGGCACTCCTTGTATGATGGGGTTGTTCTGCAATCGTGATTGCGGCTAAGCTGGCCGCAGGCTGGATGCTGCGGCAGGCTGGCCCTTTACACCAACCTGCCGCAGAGCGTTCCGGGGAGCCTGCGGGCAC
>NZ_JBHSMQ010000004.1:0-658732 GCF_042655725.1 Prosthecobacter fluviatilis | reverse complement strand
TCTACGTCAACGCGGCAAACCTGCGAAGGTCGCCATCACAGCTCTCATGCGCAAAATCCTCTGCGTGCTCAACAAACTCCTCACCCAACCCAACTTCACACTTGCGTCGTAACACAGTTGCTGTCCGCTCCCATTCCGCTCCCCAATCCTGAAATTCCGGAATCCTGTCCACCTCTCCGGCTCCCCATTTCCTGATCCTTGATCAGCGTCTCATCAGCGTCCTGTCAGCGGTTAAAAAAACTCCGTCCCATTCACCAAGGACTCCCGCTCGCCCCATACCCTCCGAAATCAGCCATCCCCTTTTTGCGCCTCTTTGCGGTCACGTCTCTGGCTCCCCTTCCCCTCCGCCTCCCAAAGTAACAAAATCTTCACAATGAACCACTCCCCCGCATGCCCCGACGCGGCTTCCCTCCGGCAACCGGCCCCCTCTGTCACAAAACCGTCACCCTGGAAGTCTGCTCTCTCGGCAAATCATAAGTCATAAATCGTAAATCATAAATCCCCTCCCCTCCGCCGCCCAATGATCTCCATCCTCCAATCAAGCGCCCGAGCCGCAGGGGTGATGGACCCCGACCTCCAGTCCGCCCTCGACACCGCCGCCGCCGGCGGCATCTCCCCCGTCCTCGCCCTCATCGAAAGCGGCGCTGCCGACGAGCGCCTCCTCTCCCGCCACCTCGCCGACACCCTCGGCTGGCCCTGGCTCGAATCCCCGCGCCCCGAGGCCAACGACGCCGCCGAGCTCAAGCGCCTCATCCCCGCACGATTCGCCGTGCGCCACCAGGTCTTCCCCCTCGGCTTCGGCCATGGTCGTGTGACAACCACGTCACACCAGAACGTGGCAGATGCACCCACACCTCAAAAACGCACCCTCAAGCTCGCCTGCCACGACCCCTGCGACCTCCTCGCCCGGCAGGCCGTCGCACGCCAGTCCGAGCTCCCCGTCGAGTGGTGCCTCACGCCCCGCAGCGAACTCCTCAGCTCCATCCAGCAGCTCTACGGCGTCGGTGCCGAAACCTTCGACGCCCTCATCGCCGCCGGCGGCGGCAGCACCGACGACCAGCACCTGCGCGACGAAGCCAACGTCATCGACGACGAAGACGAAGACGCCTCCGTCGTCAAATTCGTCAACCAGATCATCCGCGAAGCCCTCGCCCAGAAAGCCACCGACATCCACGTCGAGCCCCAACCCGACTCTCTCCGCATCCGCTACCGCATCGACGGCTTCCTCCACGAGATCCCCGTCCCCGAAAACATCAAGTCCCTCCAGGCCTCCGTCATCGCCCGCATCAAGGTGATGAGCAAACTCGACATCGCCGAGAAGCGCCTGCCACAGGACGGCCGCATCAATCTCAAGGCCGACGGCCAGTCCATCGACGTCCGCGTCGCCTGCATCCCCAGCGTCGAAGGCGAGTCCATCTCCCTCCGCCTCCTCGGCCAGGAACGCTTCACCCTCGACCGCCTCGGCCTGAGCGAAGAGCACCGCGCCAAGATCGAACTTCTGCTGGGAAAACCCAACGGCATCGTCCTCGTCACCGGCCCCACCGGCTCCGGCAAATCCACCACGCTCTACACCTTCCTCTCTCAGCTCAACAGCGTCCACCGCCGCATCGTCACCATCGAAGATCCCGTCGAAAACAAACTCCCCGGCATCGTTCAAATCCCCGTTAAAAACGAAATCGGCCTCACCTTCGCCAGCGGCCTCCGCAGTATTTTGCGGGGTGACCCCAATGTCGTCATGGTTGGCGAAATCCGCGACCTCGAAACCGCCGAGATCGCCGTCCGCGCCTCCCTCACCGGCCACCTCGTCTTCTCCACCCTGCACACCAACGACGCCGTCGCCGGCATCACCCGTCTCATCGAGATGGGCGTCAAACCCTTCCTCGTCGGCACCGCCGTCCGCGCCTTCATCGCCCAGCGCCTCGTCCGTTGCCTCTGCTCCTCCTGCAAAGAACCCGCCAGCTACCAGCGCGAAGAACTCACCAAGCTCGGCTTCCCCGAAGTCAAAATAGCCAATAAACTCTACCGCGCCACACGCGGCGGCTGCCAGCAATGCCGCGGCACCGGCTACTCAGGTCGAGTCGCCCTCTACGAGATCGCCCTCATGACCCCCGCCATGCAGGCCCTCGTCTCCCAGAAGGCCTCCGAGTCCGATCTCCAGGCCCAGGCTCGCAAAGACGGCTTCGTCCCCATGCGCGACTACGGCCTCCAAAAAGCCCTCGATGGCATCACCACCCTCGAAGAGGTCGCCCGAGTCACCTCCGAAGAACTCGAATGATCTTCGCTTTCCAAGCCCTGTCCGCCGACGGCTCCGTCAAATCCGGCTCCATCGAAGCCGCCGACCGCGGCGATGCCCTGCGCCAATTGGCCCGCCGCGGCCTGCAGGCACGCTCCATCCAGTCCCAAACCGCCGAAATTGCGAAATCCGACACAAGGAGCGCCGACAATCTCCTCGCCCTTTCCAAGACCGACGTCATCCGTTTTACCGAAGACATGGGCGACCTCCTCGCCTCCGGCCTCCAAGTCGAGCAAGCCCTGCAGGCCATGGAGAACCGCAGCGCCTCCAAAATCGGCACGTTGGCCACGCGCGTCCGTGCTTTCGTTCGCGACGGCGTGCCACTATCTGCCGCATTACGCCAGGCCTCGCCCTCCTTCGACGAGCTCTACTGCAACATGATCGCCGCCGGTGAAAACAGCGGCGCGCTCGATGACATCATGGACCGCCTGGCCCGCCACCTCCGCCTCATGGAATCCGTCCACGCCAAGGTCGTCGGTGCGCTCATTTACCCAGCCTTTCTCATCAGTGCAGGCGGAGCGCTCGCTTTGGTCATGGTTACCTACCTTTTGCCAAAACTTGCCTCCCTGCTCACCGGCTCCGGCAAAGAGCCCCCCTTCATGATCAAGGTCAGCCTCGCCCTTTCTGATCTTCTCAAAAACTACTGGTGGCTGCTCGCCCTTGCACTGGCCTGCATCATCATGCTGCTCTTTGCCCTGCGCAAAACGCCCGCCTTCCAGTCCGGGTGGCACCGCCTCCTTATCAGGATGCCCGGCATCCGCGACATCACGCGGACGCGCTTTGAGCTGCAGTTCTTTGAAACCCTCGGCAGCCTGCTGCGCGGCGGTGTTCCCTTGCTGCATGCCCTGGAACTCGTGCGCCGTGCCGTCACCAACCTCCACCTCAAGCACTCACTGACTCAAGCCGAAGCATTGGTGCAGGAAGGCGCATCCCTGAGCAGCGCGATGAAAAAAACGCAGGCTCTCGACTCGCAAGCCATCGACGTCATCCGCATCGGCGAAGACACCGGCCACCTCGCCGAAGTGCTTGGAAAGGCAGCCACGCGCATGGACACGCAGCTTTCGCGCACCATTGAGCGCGTCACCGCACTCATCCAGCCCTGCCTCCTTCTCGTGATGGCCGCGCTCGTCGGCACTCTCGTTTACACCATGGTCAACATTGTCTTCTCCACCCTCAGCCAGCTCCGTCATTAACTCATAGGTACGACAGACACTCCTGTCTGTCGGTCAGCGCTCCCCCAGACCTGCCCCCCTTCTCTACCCCAGCCCGCCCCATGAAACACCTCCGCTCCTCTTCCAAAAACGGCTTCACCCTGCTCGAAATGATGGTCGTTTTGCTCATCATTGCACTCATTCTCGGAACCGTGGCCTTCATGGTGCAGGGCATCCAGGGAGATGCCGAGCACGTCACTGCCGGGGCCAAGATCAAGGGCCTGGAGAGCGCCCTGACCTCCTACAAGATCAACAACCTCACCTACCCCACACAGGAGCAGGGTCTCGACGCCCTGGTGACCCGCCCCACCGCCGAGCCCAAGCCGAGGCGCTGGACCCAGCAGCTCAAGCCCGACGCCCTCACCGACCCCTGGGGCCGCAAGATGGTGTATCGCAACCCCGGCAAGCACAATGCCAGCGGCTACGATGTGCTCTCCCTCGGAGCAGATGGATTGGAGAACACCGAGGATGATATTGGCAACTGGTAGCAACATGAAGGCATTCACGCTGCTGGAGATGATCGTGGTGCTCGCCATCGCGTCCCTCGTCATCGGCATAGGAGCCGGAGCCGTGCAGAAGCTCACCGAGGAACACGAGCTGCTGCGCGCAGCGCATGATGCCGAGCGCATCTTGATGCAGGCAATGACACGCACACTCACCACCGTGCAACCGCAGGTCATCGACCTGACCACGCTGAGCCAGGGGGCCAAGCTCACCGTGCGCCGCGCCGGAAAGAAGACTTTTGACACAGCCACTAACCAGCATCTGCGGCTGCGGCCCGGCGGTCTTTGTGAACCGCTGACACTCCGCTGGCAAAACGGTGCAAACTGGGTCAGCGCTACGCTGGACCCGCTGACCGCCGGGTTCCAGGAACTGGAGGAAAGCCTGTGAAACGGAATGGGTTCACGCTTCTGGAAACGCTGCTGGCGCTGATGGTATTCAGCATGGCCGTGGTGGCGTTGGTGGAGGCGGTGCACCAGCTCGGCGAGCACACGCTGCTGCGACGGCACGAGGCGGTGGTGCAGGAGCGCATGCGGTCGCTGCTGGTGGAACACACGCGCATTCCAGACGCCATGGAGGAAGTCAAACTGCAGGAGGGAGGTGTGACCTACACGGTGACGCACACGCCGCTGGAGCTCAAGGACCGCGATGGGCAGCCGATGCCGGGGTTGTTTGAAGTGCGTGTGACGGCAGACTGGCTGGAGGGCCGCACACCGCAGCAGGCCAGTGCCGACACCTGGGTTTATCCCCCACTATTCCGCTGATGAAGGCACCATCCAGCCATGCCGCCAGAAAGCAGGCGTTCACCCTGCTGGAGGTGATCATCGTGCTAGTGATCACGGCGCTGGTGCTGGGGGCGGTGTATTCCCTTGCCCAAGGCACGCTGACGCTGGCGGACGATGTGCGCCGGGCAGAACGACGCGATGCACGGATGCAAGCCTTTGCCACGTTTTGCGAGCATCTGCTGGCCGAACTGCCCAGCACTGCGACGCTGAACCTGACCACAACGGAAGATCACGGCGAGTACCTAAGCCGGATGGAACTGGAGCATGTGCACTCCCCGTTTGATGAAACACCGGATTGCACGGTGACCCTGTTCACGCAGGCGCAGCCCGGTGGCGGAGTCAGGCTGCTACTCAGCTGCCACTCTGAGGAACGAGAAAGCAGCGTGGTGCTGTTTGAGGATCTAGCGCAGTGCGAGTGGCGTGTGCTGCAGCCCGCGACGCTTCAGTGGGCGCCGTTCTGGTCCACGGAGTCAGACAATGGAAAGCCAAAGCTGATGAAACTGATCCTGACGCAGGTCGGCGCAGACACGCAGGAGAGAGCGTTTTGGATCACCCCAAGGCAGGCTACAGCTCTACAAATGCAGTGAGTGCGAGTTGGGCGACAAAGCCAGTAACTGAAGCAAGAAAAGACGACAAGAGAAAGGATGTGCTAGTACGCCCCCCTCTACACTTCTCTTCTGATAACACGCACACGATACCCCGGTCGATGCAGGGCGAATAATGGGTTCACCGAGGCATGGTGGGGTGGTGAAAATGCCGGGGATAAAGCCCGCCCTCTCAATTTTTTTTATAACGTAAAAGGAGGGAGAATTGCAGGCTCCAACCCATGTTCATTTCATGACTGATTACGCTGATGAAATCCAGAGATAGGGCCGACTGAAAAAGTGGCTACCTTCAAAAAAGAAGCCCCGCCTTTGGGGCGGGGCTTTTTCTCGTAACACTTTGAATACGAAGGTGGTGGGCAGGGCTGGATTCGAACCAGCGTAGGCGTAAGCCAGCAGATTTACAGTCTGCGTTAAAGGTGTTTTCTCATGTTTGCACATGTTGCCCCATATTGGACTTTGTTACTTGTATATCAGGCATTTATGTTTAACATGACGGCAACATGAGCAAACATAAAAATGCACAGCGAAACCGCAAAAGTGCACAGCAGGTGCACAGCGGCAAGAGCAAGAACCATCCCAAAACCAGTAAGTTCTATTGGATGGAAAAGGTGAAGAAACCGGCCAGTTCAACCGGTGGCGATTCGCCGCATTACGGTGTTCAGATCAAGCATAATGACCGTCGAATGCGCTTCCCATTAAACACTGCGAATAAAGAAGCTGCAGCGGTCCTGGCGGCAAAGATCTGGACGCAGATCGTCTCAGAGGGCTGGGACGCCGCCATCCAGGCATACAAGCCTCAGAGCGCCCCTAAGGCCCCCAAG
Source organism: Prosthecobacter fluviatilis (assembly GCF_042655725.1). GTDB lineage: Bacteria > Verrucomicrobiota > Verrucomicrobiia > Verrucomicrobiales > Verrucomicrobiaceae > Prosthecobacter > Prosthecobacter fluviatilis. The sequence goes on along the minus strand of NZ_JBHSMQ010000004.1, from coordinate 652,516 downwards.
TCCGCGACAGTCGGCGCATTGATCGAAGCCGCCTGCGCCGCATCCAGCGCCCGCAAGCACTCCCTGGAAGCCTATTCCAAGGCATTCCGTCGTGTCGTGTCCGAAGTGGCAGGCATTCAGGACGGGCGGAAGTTCGACGCCTTCAAAGGCGGCACGAAGGAATGGCGTGAAAGCGTGGACGCCGTTCCCCTCACCAATCTGCTGCCTGCCGATGTGCAGGCGTGGAAAAACCGCCGTCTTCGTGCGGCGGAGGCTGATCCGCTGGCCAAGCGCCGGGCCATCACCACGGTCAATTCCCTCATTCGGAATGCCAAGGCGTTGTTTGGCAAAAAGGTGCTGCCCTTTGTGGAGCAGAAGCTCACCGTGCCGCGTCCCCTGCCCTTCGATGACGTGGGCATGGAGAAAGGCCCATCCCTGCGCTATGTTTCTAAAGTGGACGCATACGCCCTCCTTGCCCGAGCCAAGGAGGAACTGGCCGAATCCGAGCCGGAAGCCTTCAAGGTAATCATCCTTGCACTAGTCTGTGGCCTACGGCGCTCAGAGATCGACCACTTGCTCTGGCGCACCTTTGATTTCAGTCGTGGCCTTCTGCACATTGAGAACACCGAATACCACCAACTTAAGAGCGAAGACAGCGCAGGCGAGATCGACCTCGACGCCGACACCGCCGCCCTCTTCAAAGACTACCGCGCCCGCGCTCCGAAGTCAGTCTTTGTCATCGAGAGCCCAAATGCACCACGTGCCGAAAGGAAGTCCCGATGCTACCGCTGTAATGCAGTTTTTGAGCGCGTAAATGAGTGGCTGAGAGTTCAGGGTGTGGACACCCTGAAGCCGCTCCACACCATGCGGAAAGAAATTGGAAGCATCATCGCCAGTGAACACGGTATTTTCGAGGCGAGCCGCTACCTCCGCCATTCGGACATCCGCATCACGAGCGCCATCTACGCGGACAAGAAAAAAACTGTCACACCCAAAGCATTCGCCGGGTTGCTAGCAGCTCAGACGGAAAACTGAAGTATCAGCCCGCACTATCAATTAAATGAATCAACTTAACCACCACGCCAATTCTCATCGAACATTCTGGTCAATGAATGACCTGAGAACCTGCTATGCCTGCAGACTCGAAAGAGACTTGCCCGAGCGTCGCTTTGATCTCAGCGGCGCCGATTGTGACGTGTAGTTCCAGCGAACATAGGAAAGTGAGGTTCGGCGAAGTGCTGCCGACACGAGACTCTTCAGACTTTCTGTGGGCCGCAGAAACAAGGCCACCGAGTTCAAGTGCATTCGAAGCACTGTCATCCAATTCAACCCTTTCTTTTCGAGCAGAATTTTTGACAGAGCTCAGCTCTCTGGAGAGCGGATTGCGGCTTTAAAAATGGTTAAAGCTGGTAAACTGGGCATTTTTTTATTGTGAAATGTAACCAGCTTAGGATAAACATCGGATCTGCACCTAGCTTCGGCTGGATGCGTGACTCGTCTTCGTATGAAATTCAGGATATTCATCTCATCCCCGGGAGACGTAGGTAAAGAGCGTGAACTCACTCGCGAAGTCATTAAGCGCGTGAGTAACATGATGCGCCACCAGGCGGAGCTTGAAGAGTACGTATGGGAGCTGGAGCCCATGTTGGCTCATGGGGATTTTCAGGACAACATCAAGAACCCGGCGGACTTCGATCTCGTAGTTTGTCTTCTGTGGTCTCGACTGGGAACTCCCCTGCCTGAGAAGTACATAAGAACAGATGGTTCACGCTACCTTTCAGGCACTGAGTATGAGTTTGAGCAGGCTCAATCAGCCCGAGATGCCAAGCGGCGTGAAGCAGAGGAAAAGGCTCTAATAGATATTCTGGACCTGCGGCCAGACTTGATGGTCTACCGCCGCACCAGCAAACCATTCATCCCTTTGGATGCCAGCGATTATCAGGAGCGCAAAGAGCAGTGGGAACGTGTGGGCGTCTTTGTCAAAAACTGGTTTGAAAACCCCAAGGACCAGACGCTGGCAGTGGCGTTCAAACCCTACGACACACTCGATGAGTTTGAGGAGCGTCTTCAATCCGATCTCATCCGCTACATTCAGACCAAGCTGAAGAGCGGAGATCAGCCCCTTGCGCCAGTCATCGCTCCCAGCACCTTGTGGACCGGTGAGGGGCCTTACGTCGGTGAGGCACCTTTTGAGATTAAGCAGTCCCAGATTTTTCAGGGCCGCCTTCGTGCGATTGATGAGGTGCTGAACCAAATTCAGGAGCGCTGGGAGAAGGACAAGCTGGCTTTCCTCTGCATCACCGGCGGCAGCGGCACTGGCAAGTCCTCTCTGCTGCACGCTGGCGTTCTGGCCTGGATGGTCAGACCAGGCATCATCCGCGGGGTGGCAGTCTGGCGACATGCGCTATTGTCATTCACAAAGAAAGAAGATGTCGCGGATCCTTATCTTGCACTCGCGAAAGCCGTCTTCTCCAGCACAGCCCTGCCGGAGCTAGCTTCCGAACTCACCGTCGAAAGGTTTACGGAACTCCTTCGTCGGCCCGGCCAAAGTTTGAAGGAGCAGCCGGACAAGATCATCGCCAGCGCCCTGCTTCGCGTGGCCTTCCAGATTCAGCAGAGCAAGGGCCTTATCAAACTGCCGGAAACCCGCGTCGTCCTGGCGGTTGACCAGATGGAACTCTTGTCTGCCCATGCGCCGTCTTTCACCGCCGCGCTGCACATGCTGGCGTGCAGCGGCGTCGTGTGGATCGTGGCGACCGCCCGCAGTGATGCCGTTCACGCTCTGCGCGAAGCCGCCCCAGCGCTTTTCGCCGGCTCAGCAGTATATCCTCTAAGGCCCCCGACGGATGCAGAGCTCAGCCTCATGATCCGCCGCCCTGCGGAGCTCGCCGGCATTACTTTCGAACAAAACGCCGATCCGCAGAAAGGCCCTTTAAATGAGGCGCTCCTGCTGGAAATGACAGCCAACCGCGATGCCCTGCCGCAGTTGCAGCAGTTGCTTCATTTCCTTTACCAGACCGCCACTGCCACTGGCTCCACCGTACTGACCCACGACCTGTGGCAGAAATATGATCTGCCCGGACGCCTAGTCCGCCTTGCCGACAAACTACCCGAAATCGACGCCGCCTTTGAAGCCGTTTTTTCGCACCTCGTCGCCCTGCCGGATGAGAAAGACAGCATGCCAGTCCGGCGCACGGTGGACCGTGCCCGGGTAGAAGACGCCCACCCTCTGGCACCCGCGTTGATCGCTGGCCTTATCCGTCAGCGTCTGGTCACCGTCTCGGGAGATCCCAAGGATGAAAAGAGAGCCCTCCTCGCAGTCTCCCACCAAGCCCTGTTTAAGGCGTGGCCACGGCTCAAGAGCTTGATCGGGAAGGAAGGGGCCACAATCCGTCTTCGCACTCGTGTGGCAGATGCCGCCAAAATCTGGAGGCAGGAAGGAAAAAAATACTCCTATCTGTGGTGGTATGGCAAGCCTCTTAGAGATGCATCGCGACTGGCAACCCAGCACTCGGCCATCCTTAGTCATGAGGAACTGGAGTTTGCCACCTGCTCCAAGAAGGCGGGTGCGCTGACCCAAGGTCTTGCCGCCATTGTCGCTGTGCTGCTTGTCCTCACTGCGGCAGCCTACTTTGCGTCCCTCGGAGATCTTAAAGAGGAAACCCACCGGCAGGAAATCATTCAGACCGCCAAAGATCGCCTGCAGATCCTCCTCAGCAAAATGCCGGACAGCGTGGGCCAGGAGGCGCGCGGTGAAAAGGTTTCCCATGCGGACAGCAGCGACTCGCTCACTCTGAAGACCGCGGCGGACGAACTGCTCACGATGGCTCCTGCTGATGCCATGGGGCTAGAAGCACGGACAACCGCGCTTCTGGCAGGCAGGAGCTGGGCGCCCCTGCCCGCCGCTGCCCTGGCTTGGCGCGTGAAGGATCCCGCCAGCGCCTGGATGTCTTTGGTGCTGGAAGGCGACGCACTGTGGCTGCAAAAAAATCCCGCCGAAGCCAAGGAGACCTGGATGAAAGCGGACAAGCTTCACCCCTCCTCCGTGGAGATTTCCAGCCGCCTGGCCCTTGCCGCTGAAACCAAAAAGCAGTGGGGAGAGGCAACTAAGCATCTCAGTGCATGGCTGGCTGCCAATGACAATTCTGAAGCCCGCCGCCGCCGCGCGGAAGCAGCCCTGCATCTACGGAACTACAAAAACGCTGTGGAGGACATGAAAGCCGCCCGAGGGCAAAACCGCGCCGACCCGCGCATCCGTGATCGATGGCCCTTCTTTGAGAATTTGGAACACCAACTCCCCGCCCTCATCTCTCTCGGGCAGAAGTTCTCTGGCAGCCCGGGAGACATCAACATTGCGATTCCCTATGCATTGGCTCTTCTGGATGCGGGACTTGAAGAGGAGGCCCGGGAGGTGGCCCAGCGCCAGTGGCCTGAGTCGCCGCGCATCTCCGCTCTGCGCCAGCTCTTTGAGCCGCCTCGCTCAACCAAATCTACCTCTGCGCGCGCCCGCCAAGGGCGTGAGGCAGACCAAAAACTGCTGACGCCCTGATTCCAGCCGACCGACATCCGAACCAGCAACACTCAAACACAAACCTGCATGAAACACCTGCTCTTATCCATGCTTCTGGGACTGGCCAGCCTGGCTTGTACCGCTTCGGCCCAGCCGGAAATCACCCTCACCCCTCCCGGGGGCGAACTAACCGAAGAGACGGTGCTACGCATCAGTTTTCCCAGCCCTATGGTGGACGAACTCATGCTGAACAAAGAAGCCGCTCTCCCCCCCCTTGTCTTTGATCCACCGCTTGAAGGAAGATTCGCCTGGACCAGTGAGAGCACGGGGGAATTCACTATCGAGGACTATGAGTCATCTGACCAGCGCTCGCTCAAAACACAGCGGCATGTGAGTTTGCGGGCCGATCTGCGCGATCTCGAGGGCAAGCCGGTCAAAGCCGAACACTTTGGCGTGGTCTTTTCCCATGCCAAGTTTGATGTCACCCGCTTGCTTCGGCTTTCGAGCGCCGACAACGCAGATGGTGAAGAGGAATGGGTTGACACAGTTTGGGAGCTGGACGCCGAGAACACCGACCGCAATGAAGAAAAGCGGGCCTCAAAACAGAACTCGGAGGATGAAAGTGAAGACAACATCCCCGCGCTGCCCTTTTATCGCATTGAGTTCACGCGTGACATCGCCGGACTGGATTTACAGGCACGCACTTCATTCCGCGATGCTGAGACGGGAGAGAACATCCCAGTCCATGTCGTGTATGAGAGCTTTCAGCCCATCACTCCTAACCGCTCAAGCTGGGTCATTACCCCCAAAACTGCACTGCCACCCGGCAGAAAGTGGCTGCTCGCCATCGAGCACCTGCCGGACGCACAGAAAAAAGAGACACGACAGCCGCTCTTGCGTGCCATCGCCTTGGGCATGAGTGAAAGCTTCGCCGTTACCGAAGCCAAAGCTTACAATTATCCCGGAGAGGGAGGCTTCATCCATTTGGAGTTCAATCTTAACTTCGATCACAGCACAGCCGTGCCAGAAAACTTCAGCGTCACGCCGTCCGTAGGAAAGCTACGTATCGAACCGTGGACCTATGGTCTGAGGGCGTACGGCTCATTTGAGCAAGGCAAGAGCTATGAGATCAGCGTGAGCAAGGCGGTGTGTTCCGTGAACGGTCAGCCACTGACTGAAGCTTGGAAATCAACGGTCACATTTGTGCGTAAGCGCCCGGCCGTCATTATGCCGGACCACTTGCGCTTCATACCCCGGGCGGACACACTACGCTACGACCTCCGGCAGGTAAATACCAAAGAGCTCACCTGGCGCGTGGCGCCCATCCCGCTCGCAGTGTTTGAAAAGGTGCGGTCTGCGGCATTTGGTGAAAACGCGGATTTGCTAATCGGCCATGCAGACTTCGGACTTGTGGCGTTGCAGCAGGGCACTTTCCCCTCCACAGAGAATGAGGTGGATGCTGAAAAGGACCGCCAGGTGACATGGCAACTGCCGCAGGGGCAGAAGGCAGGAACCTTTCTGCTGGAAGTCACCGGGCAAGATTTCGGCGGCCGCCGAGTGGGGAACAGCTGCATCATTTCCGTTGGTGACTGGACACTCGTTCACAAAGAGGCGGAAACGCATCATTTCCACGCGTTGGATGTCATCACCGGGAAACCCGTTCCAGGCCTGGCGCTCATCACCCCCAGAAGCGAGCCTGAGGCCACCGTACTGCCAGAGGACAAAAATGGCAAACCCGACCAGAGCTCCACGCCTAAGTCTGACTGGACATTGGTGCGCACCGATGCCGACGGAGCCGCTGATGCAGATGACAGTTTCGTAGTACTCACCGCCCAGGACGCTCTAGCCGATCCGTTGGATGCCAAAACACTGACCGAGTACCTCCTATGGTCTGGCGGGGAGACAGAAGCTTTTGGGTCACACTTTGACACCGATGCAGACGAGTTCTCGGGCACTGTCTGCACCGTCGTAAAAGATCGTGCCGTTTACCGCCCGGGTGAGACCGTTTATTTCAAGGGCTACCTGCGCATCGTGGAGGGTGGTGTCATGCCGCAGATTCCAGAACCCGCCGAGTATGCCTGGAGGATTATTAATGATGCTGGCATCGTAGAAACAGGCAAAATCAGCAGCGATGAAATGGGCACCTTTAATGGCTCGTGGAAAATTCCAGCAGGAGCCTGGGGTGGCTACACTCTGCGGCTGACAGAGGCCGACGCGCCAAAGGATGACGGGGGGTTCTACAGTACCTCCATCTCCGTGCGTGAGGAGCGCCCACCAGCTTTCTCCGTGATCGTAACTCCTCAAGAAAATACGGGAAGCCAGGCGCAGATCAAGGTACAGTCCACCTTGTTCCATGGAGCTCCCAACGCCCATGCCAAAGTCCGCTGGCGTGCTGTCTGGATGAACCAGTGGTGGATGTTCGATGAGGAGGCCTCGACTTATGTGAATGGATATTACAACGGTTATCTTTTTTTCGACCAAGACTCTCCCAACAAGGAACTCAGAGGGTTGAGCCGCAGCCCTGGTGAGGCTTACTTTCTTTCCGGATGGGAGGGTTATTTGGACAACGGAGGAGCTGGAACAGATTACGACACCCCTCTTGCCATCGTCAGCGGAGAGTCTGAAACGAACGAAACAGGGCAGGTTCTCATCTCATCACCCCTGCCCGTAAAGCCCGAACGTGTTCACGGCCGCTGCCGGGTGTCTTGGTCCGTGGAAGTAGTGTCCACGGACGGCCAGGCACATGACGGCAGCGCCACCTCCAGAGTGCAATTATCGCCTCACGTCCTCGGCATACATACCTCAGAGGCACCCAAAGGAATCCACATCGACATCGCCAGCTTTGATTACGCCGATCAGCATCTCCCAGGAAAACGCGTCAGGGCCAGGCTCTACCGGGTGGATTACAAGCCTTTGAAGGAAACTCTTTCCTCCGGGCTGGTTCGCTACAAGAACAGCCCCTTCTACAACAAAGTGTGGGAAAAGGAGCTCGAAACGCCGATAGATCTAGATGTGCCCGTGCCAACTTCGGGTTATTATGTTACTTGCGTTGACGATCCCCGTAATCCCCTCATCCCGCAGGTGAGTGACGCTTCAACGTTTTCCACCGGGGAGGATGCAGAAACCCCAATTCATGGGCCTTACGACCTAGGTGTTCGGGCAGACAAGCCCTTCTACCGTGCGGGTGAAACCGGTAAGTTTACCATCAACTCGCCTTACGCCGGCACCGCCACTATCAGTGTTGAGACGGACAAAGTACTCCACTCGGAGACCATCCGGCTTCGCTCCAACCTTGAGACTTTCAAACTTAAAATGAAACCGGAGTGGTTTCCGAATGCCTGGCTGACGGTGCACCTGCTCAGGCCATTCCAAGGCCAAACTCTTCCTGCCGAGCGCTTTGGTTTCACTTCCTTCCGGCTTACCAAACCTGAGCTGGAACTCCAGGTGGAGCCGGTGCTGGATCTCCCCGGCGGGTCCACGGCCCCAGGCGCGCAGGTCACCGGTCATGTACGTGTCATGGCTGATGGGCAGCCGGTGAAAGACGCCGAAGTTCTGCTCTATGCCGTGGATGAGGCCACATTGCAGATGGGCCGCTGGACACTCCCGGACTTTCATTCCAAATGGTTCTCGGCAAACACTCACGAGGTGCTGACCTACCCCGCACTGGGCGGCGACTGGGAACCCTCTGCATTTGAGAACCTCTCCGAATCGCAGAAGGGGTACATTCTTGGGGATGGTGTTACAGGCGGTCATAACACCGTTGTGCGCAAGAAGGGTCAGCCGGTGGCCACATGGCAGCCCTCCCTGCGCACGGATGCGAAAGGGCAGGCTTTCTTTTCATTCAAAGCTACGGAAGACCTGACCTCCTTCCGCATCATTGCCGTGGCCACCACCAAGGACTCCGCTACCGGTGTGGGCAAAACCATGCTACGCCAGCACAAGCACCTGCAGGTGGAGCCGCGGCTGCCCCGCTTTGTCAGAGAGGGGGATATGCTGCACTGCCGCGTGGCCCTTCGGCAGGACTTCGCGCCGGAGGCACAGGGCGTCCGCGTGAACTTTCTTCCCGATACAGGCATGGAAGTACTCGATCCGTTGAAGGCGACTTCTATTCTTTCCCCCACCGCCGCCAGCACCGTGCAAAGCTACCGCGCCCGCGTGAAACCCGGTGTGGCGTCGCTGGAAATCGGTTTCAGCGCCAAAGCCAGTTTCGGTTTGGAATCTCATGAGGATGCCGCCGCCATCACGCTGCCAGTGCGGCCTTCGGTGCTGGACCGCCAGCATCTGGTCGCCGGGCCGCTGGAATCCCTCCAGCTTGACAGCAGCCTGCCGCAGACAACACAGGCGCGTTGCGATCTCCTGGTCTCCTCCTCCCCTTGGTTGCCCACGCTGGACAAACTGGTGCGCTTTGAGGAAATGCCACACCTGACCTTGGAGCACGCAGCCCGCCTGTTGCGGGTGCTGACGGCCGCCCGTCTCGCAGAATTTCTCCCTCCTTCCCCGGGTTCCGACAACGCCGATGCTGCACGGGTTGTGAAAGAGTCCATAGATGCCTTCCGCATGGCGGACTGGAAGGCTCCCGGCCTTGCTGCCATCCCTGATGGCAGCAAGACGGATCACTTTGCAACACTGCTCTCCGCACTGGCACTGCTGAGCGCTGCTGAGGATGGTCATGAGGTGCCGCAAACTCTTTTCGAAGGAATTACCACATGGGTGGAGGACACCGCCCTGACTAGCATTGATGAGGATGATGAGGAAGATGGGATCAAAAAAAATGCGTCGTTGACCGCCGCGGGCAAAGCGTTTGCCTGCAGCGTGCTTGCACGCTTTGCCAAGTCGGCCAAGACTCCCAACTGGATCAATCATCAAAGCCTCGCTCGAATTTGCACAAACCTCTATCGCGACCGAAAGGATATCGGCCTGGAAGGACGTGCATTTTTAGTCCTTGCATTCTCGAGGCTTGGAACGGGTGACGAGGAGCTCTCCGAGCTGCTGGATGAACTGGAAGAACCCGCCTCGCCGTCAGCGGACACGATGGAATCTGGGGACACAGACCATTCCACGCCGATGCGCACTGCGGGCGTCTGCCTGCTGGCGCGCGCGACTGCCCGGGGCGCCACCTGGAGCCCCGAGCAGCGCCTCGAAGAGGTGGCCAGGATCGAAGCCGCCCTGACCAGCGCAGGCACGATAGCTCCACAGGAAGCCATCTGGTGGTTGATGGCCTTGGACACGATCATTAAGTCTGTCCCCCATGCCAAACTTGCGGCCACAGAAGTCCGCCCCAGACCTGATGCCGTGTCTGAAAACGGCACCACTATTGCTTGGTTCAACCGGCCTGCGGATGCCCTGCGGCGGGATTTTACGAGCCCGGGCCTGGGCACCACCAGCGGGAGCTGGCTGCTGCGAGTGCGCGGCACTGAGTCGGCTGCCCTCACGGCACAATCGTCCCGGTCTGCAGACGAAGCCGGTAAGAGCGGAGAGCAAGGTCTGGTCATGGCCAGCAGCCGCATCAATCTGACCAAGGCCAGCCGCACGGGCAGCAAGGACGCGCCTTTTCGCATCGGAGATCGTGTCCTCATTACCTATGAGTTCAAGTCCGGGCAGACCCGCCGTTTTGTGCAGCTGGATGATCAACTACCCGCCTGCCTGGAACCTCTGGGCACGGATTTGGCAACTCTGGCGGACACCCTGCGCGTGCCGGACATCATCAAACGCCGGGCGATGAAGATCAGCAGCGTGGAGCGGCGGGATGATCGACTGGTGCTCGTTTTTGACAGCATCAGCGCCACAGCAGACCGCTATTGCGTTCTGGCCCGCGTAAACGCCGCCGGTGAATTTCACTGGCCAGCCCCGCTCATTCGCTCCCTCTATGACGGCAGCCTGCGCACGGAGGGCCTGGACAGCATGGCTTATGCAACGGAGTAGAAAGCGTTGGATGCGCCGGCTGGCAGGCCTGATTCTCACTGCGGCGGCGGCCTGGCTTGGCCTGTATGCCACGAGTGAGTGCGTCTCTCTACCCGAGGACCTGATGAAGCCACAGGCAGGCACGCCCATACTGCTGGACCACTAAGGGCGGGTGATTGCGGAACTGGCGTCCACAAGCGCCCGAGTGCAGCACCCCTGTGGCGCGGACGCGCTGGGCCCGCATTTGCCGGTGATCATCGTAGCGCTGGAGGATCACCGCTTTTACCAGCACCATGGCGTGGACTGGCAGGCGCTGGTCGCCTCAGTGTGGGCCAACATTCGCTCAGGCCGCATTGCACGCGGAGGCTCCACCCTGACGCAGCAGCTGATCAAAGTCTCCACGCCCGGCAGGAAGCGCAGCCTGTGGGCCAAGCTATATGAAAACCTGGCTGCCTTGAAACTCGAGCGCCGCTGGACGAAAGAGCAGATCCTCACAGCCTACCTCAACCGGGTGGACTTTGGCAACCGCAGATTGGGAGCACAGGCTGCGGCTGAAGCCTATTTCGGCCGCAAGCCGGCCAAGCTCACCTTCCCCGAGGCGCTCCTCCTCGCAGCCTTGCCGCATGCGCCCACCCGTTACAATCCCTGGTCGAGGCCGGAGGCCGCGCGCCTGCGTTTTCAGCAGGTGTTGAATCAGCTCATTGGACAAAAGGTGTTTCCTCCTGCGGTGCTGGCTTCGGTGCTTCCGCCGACGGTGCTGCCGCGTCACGCGCCGGCGGCTGAGGCATTCCATTTCACCACCTCCCTGCGCCAGCGCCACCCGCCGCCCCCCGGCACCACCACCACCACGCTGGATCTGGAACTCCAGCGCAGTGTCACCCTGTTTCTACAGTCGCAAGTTCGCACCATTCGTTCGCTAGGTGCCACCCATGCGGCGGCCGTGGTGCTGGATTCCCGCACGGGCGCAATCCGCGCCATGGTGGGCTCGGCGGACCCAGCAGGCCCAGCGGGCCAGATCAATGCCGCAACGACCTTTCGCAGCGCAGGCTCCACGCTCAAACCCTTCCTTTATCTGAGGGCCGTAGACACCCGCAGCCTCACCGCCGCCACCCTGCTGCCAGACACGCAGGACGCCATCCGCGACACCTTCCCGGACTATGATCCGCGGAACTATGACCTGCGCTTCTTGGGTCCTGTCCGCATGCGCGAAGCGCTGGCGTGCTCACTCAACGTTCCCGCCGTCGTCACCCTCGCCCGCCTCGGACCTCGCGAGGTCTTCGCAGAGCTGCAGTCGTATGGTCTGAAGTTTCGCCGCGGCTTTGACGCCTATGGCGCGGGCTTCATCCTCGGCAATGTAGAGGTGCGGCCTCTGGAACTGGCGGCCTGCTTCGCTGCCTTTTCCAATGAAGGCATGGCGGTGACGCCACGGTGGCTGGAATCACAGCCGGTCAAACGACACCGCCTAAGTCCACCGCCGGCCGCCACCATCTTGGCAGATATTCTGTGTGATAACCAAGCGCGCAAGCGCACCTTTGGACTGAACTCACCGCTGTCTTTTGAAGGGCTGCGCATCCCTGTCAAAACCGGCACCAGCTCCGGCTTCCGGGACGCCTGGACCGTGGGTGCCACACGTGAACACAGCGTTGCCGTGTGGGTGGGAAACATCCGTGGTGCGCGCATGGATGAGGTGGCCTCCATCACGGGTTCGGCCCCTCTCTGGAGGGCCATCGTGGACGAACTGCTCAAGCGCGGTGACCACGGCATCGCCTCCCCGCATGAAGGCCCCCTGCTGCATCAGGCCCCGGTATGCCAGACCACCGGACTGTGCCCCGGCAAGCAGACCATGGAAACGGCACCCGAGTGGTTTCTGCCCGGCTCCGAGCCTACGGTGAGCGCAGACACCATGTGGCAGGACACTACTGACGGGCCAGCTTTGGTACTGCCCTCCCGCCAGTTTGCTGTCTGGTGCGGCTCCGCCAGCAACACTCTTGGGGCTGTGGCGCAGGCCAGCGAAAGCATCCGCATCATCAGTCCTCATGCGGGTGCCTCTTTTGAACTGGACCCACATATTCCCGCCGCCCGCCAGTGCCTTCCGCTCCAGGCCGTCAGCCCACCGGGAGTAACGCTTGAGTGGGAAGTGGACGGGCGGCCCGTGATTGGTTCAGATTCAGGCTTCATGTGGCCGCTGTCGCCAGGCAAACATGAGGTTCGCGCCCGTGCGGGTGCCTTGACCCAATCGCAGGTATTTGAAGTGAGATCCCCGGCGGTTTCTGCTTCAAGGAACTGAGCACACATCGCCACTATAACAGCAAAATGTTCGGATCCTTGCTCAACGAGTTTTCCGGAGAACATCATCACCCCCTCATTCAATTTATCCAACCCGACAATTGAAGTATCAGGCGAGGTTCATGTTAGGTCTAAACATTACAGTATCTCAATAAATAACCTAGTTAAATTGACAATATTTATGAAACCCAAAATTAAGCCAGACCTTGCGAGCAATGCTCCTGATGAATCGGAGCTACCTGTTGCATATGATCTCGACACCGAGCAACGCAGATGCCGCCAACTGCAGGTCCCGTGCAAACGAGCAGTCGCATGGATGGAAGGGGGGCGTGTTCATATATCTGTGCTTAAGTCCAAATCGGACAAGGTGAATCTCCGGTCAAAACGTGATGCCATGTTCCTGAGGTGGGTCAAAGAATCGGGTTTGCTCGACAATGCTGAACTCGAAACTGAATCGCCGATAAAAGCGAATCAGCTCATCCCTGAGTACGTCAGATGTCTCGCTGTATCCAATGGCGAGGCTTGGCATTGTTGGAGGCCTAGTGAGGTTGGTGCGGTTCTCACATTTTCTCAAGAGACACCCCCTGGACGACGTTTTCAGATAATTCCCCTGGAAAATACGATCTTTGATCCTGACAAAGCACCTCTCGTTTGGCGAACCAAAGACGAGACACCATTGGCAGATCGATGTGTGCTATTCGGTAGAAAACTCCTTTTTGAGGCCGCCAGGGTGTACGCCACCGGGGTAAAATTTATTGAGGGCTTTGAAGGTGAATTCGAAGAGATGTCGAAATACCCGCATTCGGTCGAAGGCACATTACCAGTACGGCTTTTAATTGACTCCAAAAACCGCATTTTCGCGATGATTTCGAACATCGCCCTCCTCAAATACAGGCCCAATCTTGAGCTCGATTTGGAAGTCGCCTTACGCCAGGGGTTTCTCATTGGGAGGTGGCTTGCGCAGGCAGAGGCAATCATTTCGAGCTCGGGTTTCACCAAATTCGCAGCCCAACAAGCCAATTCAGGGCAAAAAACTTCGTTGTTTCTGAGATGGATTATCGATCTACAAGATTCATGTCTTAAAGGCCTTACCGCCTCGCAAATCTTCTCGTGGCTGGATGGAAAAGATGACCCCGAGTTTAAAGGGCACAAACTCATCGTTAAGGACGATGAACTGCAACGGGGGAATGGACGCATTATGAAAATGGCGACGTTCCAAGCATCTCTTTCGCGTGCAAAAAAACGCGCCCGCGAGAAAGTCTCCTGAGAAAAATATTAGCACTTAGGCCGGTGCTAATTTCGCTGAGGTGACGGCGACGAAAAGGATGGAACTTTAGGAGTCCTATGAGCACTGCAAAGGACACCAATACCCCTGCCCACTTCCTTACCCCCGCTGATCTGGCTGCGCGCTGGAAGATCACGCCGATGACCCTCCGCCGCTGGCGCAAAGCGGGTAAAATCAAAGCATCCATGCTCGGCCGCGGCGTCCGCTTCGCCCTTCCCGAGGTGGAGCGCTTCGAACGCGAAGCCCAGGCATAACAAAGCCGGGGAGCTTTCGCCCGCCCGGCCTCGCGTGTGGATACGCGGAGAGTAAGCGAATCAGCCCCCCGGCGCAACGAACAATTGCGCCCGCATGCACAACTCGTCCCGCCTCGATGCGGACACGCTCAAACAGCGTCTGCCCGACTACCTATTCGCCATCGGTCACCCGCCGATCTTCCACCCAGGCGGCACCCGCCTTGCGGCACTCTGCCCTCTACACCAAGACACCAAGCCTTCCTTCACCGCCATACTCAAGAGGGAAACCTGGCAGTGGTTCTGCCACCCCTGCGGATTCGGCGGCACGGTCATTGACCTTCACGCGGCACGCTCAGGCAGAAGTGTGAAAGCCGAGTTCAAAGTCATCTGTGCGGAAATCGCAGTGCTCACCGGCCTTAATCCCGCCACAGCACCAGCCTCACCAGTGCATAAAAAACCGGCCCCAAAGCCGGCGAAGACCTCCCAGGCCATCAGCGCCCACGAGTTGGAGCGCCTGACTGCCCCCTGGCGCATCCGGCTATACGAAGACCACCAGATGCGCGAGGCCTTTGCCCGTGAGCTTCAGCTTTCTCCCGAGACTCTCCGCAGGCTCACCATGCCCTGCCTGGACGCCTTGGGAATCGTTCCAGCTGGCCTGCCCCTGACCAAGGCAGATGGCACCCAGTGCAAGCTCAGCAAATCGAGGCTGGTCTATATCGGCGATGGAGGATACAAAATACGAGCCCCTTTTGGCCCTGTAGGGCCTCGATTCTGGCGGGTTGGCGCACTTCGCCGCCCCTGGCGCAGTCACTGGCTGTGCCGCGCGGCGTCCACGATCACCGATGTGCACCTGGTAGAGTCGGAAAGCACTGCCGCAGCGCTCATCGAGGCCGGGTTCAACGAACCCTTTCATGCGGGCACCTGTGTCATGGCCACTTCAGGTGCCAATGGCTTCGATCCCGACTGGGTGTCGCTGTTCACGGATCTGAACGTCCATTTCTGGCCCGACAACGACCCCGCCGGCCAGCGCTTTTTCGAAGAAACCGCCACGCTCCTTCACGGCACGGCCAAGCGGATTTGCCAGCATAAACCCGACTATCAAACCCCAACTGCATGAGATCGAAACCCAACATCGCAAAAGATCCGAAGGACGTCCTTGTTCTTCATGGCAAGAACCACCTGCACAACGCCCCGGTTGAAGATTGGGCTCCGCCGGAGCCCCCCCTGCCCCAAGCTTCCCACCTGATTCCTGAAAACGAAAAGCACGAAAAGCACGAAAACTCCACCCCGGTTCGGGCCGATTTTTCGTGCAATTCGTGCTTTTCGTATGGAGGGAGCAAACCACCCGTGCTGCCAGACTCGGCACTTTACGGCACAGCCGGCGAAATCGTGCGGCGCATTCTGCCATGCACAGAGGCTGACCCGGCTGCACTTTATGCGCAGTTGCTCGCCGGCCTCGGCAATCTCATCGGGCCCTCGCCCTATTTTCTCGCAGATGGCTCTCGCCACCACACGAACCTGTTTACCATCATCTGCGGACGCACTGCAAAGGCCCGGAAGGGCACATCCTGGGCACAGGTGAAATCCATTTTGGATGAAGTCGATACCATCTGGTACTCCATGCGGGTGAAATCAGGCATCGTCTCTGGCGAGGGCATCACCCAGGTTTTTGAAGACGACACTGACAAACGCCTGCTCCTGCAGGAGGGGGAATTTGCCCAGGTGCTGCAGGTGATGAAGCGCGAGGGGAACACCGTTTCTGTACTGCTCAGGCAGGCATGGGATGGCCAGAAAATTGCCGTGCTGCGCCGCAAGGATGCAATCGAGGTTGAAGGCGCACACATCAGCATGATCGGCCACATCACCATTCAGGAACTACACCGTCTTCTTGCCGCTGTGGAAATGAGCAATGGTCTTGCCAATCGCTGCCTCTGGATACACGCAGACCGCTCCAAACTCCTGCCGGAAGGTGGCAGCAAACCCGACACATCCGAATTGGTCACGCAACTTAGCGCCGCCGTGAATGCCGCCGCCACACGTGGTGAAATCCAGCGCGATGAAGAGGCACGCACTCTGTGGCATGAAATTTACAAAGACCTCAGTGAGCCCCACCCAGGCCGCCTGGGGGAGATTCTTTCCCGCTCTGAAGCGCAAGTCATGCGCATCGCCCTCATTCTGGCATTGCTTGATGAATCCCGCTTCATTTGCAGACCTCATCTCGAAGCAGCCCTCTCCTTCTGGCGTTACTGCGACGCCAGTGCCGCGCACATTTTTGCAGAAACTTTCGCCAATGCAAAAGCGGCAAAAATCTGGGAAGCACTAGGCAGTGGCCCGCTCACGATGACCAAGATCCACGAGCTTTTCGGCAGGAACGCCAGCAAACCAGAAATCGAAGCCGCACTCTCCGAGCTTGCACCAAAGATCGTGGTGGAAACTGGAGGTGCCGGGGGTGGGAAACTGATCCGCCGCAAATCTTGATGGATTCTTGTCCCTCCCCGCGATGAAAAGACAGGCCTTGGGGTAGCATGTCGAAGAACCCACGGACGAACACTGTATTACAATCACGAACAATAACTCACGGCACTGCCTCGCACACACACACGCACGCGCGTGCGTACGCGAGGAAAATTCAGTATTTTGAGGAGATTTGGGCGGTTTTTCGGCGATGTCTCGCAGCCCTCCTGACCTCACGCGCCAGCCACTCGGTCTTGATCACATCCCTGCGAAAGGTCTCGTCACTGTCCAACCGCCGACGACACGTCTAGCTGGCACGTAGAAGGCTTGGGCGGCATTTCCGCTGTCCTTACCCTCAAACAGGCGTTGCAGGACCTCCTCAGTAGCTTCCTCACGAACCGCCAGGGCCAGGTGCAGCTTCTCCCGATCCCCGCCGCCACGGACATGGAGCCTCACTCTTTTGCATTCCTGCGTGCCAGTGATACGCTGGCCCCAGATGAAGCCCTCCGCAGCCCATCCCACATCCTCGCCAGCCTCTTCCCAGTCGCTTCCGCAGCCCGTTCCAGCCTTCACCCCGGAGCAGATGTACGCGCAAATTTCCCACAGCCCGGGGAACCTCGGCCGTCAGTCGGGGGTCGTCCCGCAGACGTTGCCTTCCTGCTGGACTGGGCCAAGAAGAACCACCGGTTTGCCCCGCTACAAAGCTTTCAACTGAGCGCATCTTGAGCACCTTAGCCAGGCATTCCATATGCCGCTCGAATACATGACTCTTCCGCTGTGATGAGTTTCCATTAACTCAAATTCACCGCACCCGCGCCTGGACCACTCGCCGCACGTCCAGTGTGAACCCCTGGCCATTCTCAAAAGGCTTCACGTCCCCAGTCACCTGCACGACGGGATAGCGCACGGTGTTGAGGCCGTAGGCGCGGTAGGCGGCGGCGAAGATTTCGCATTCGACGATGCCGGTGCGGTCGCAGAGTGAGATGAACTTCATGGGCTGGCCGTTTTGCTGGAGGTGGGAGCGGGTGACAACAATGAGGCCGCAGATGGTGACACGCTGGCCGGGGTAACGGTGCAGTGCGGCAATGGGGCAGTAGGTGCGCCAGTCCACCTCGGGGTAGCAGTCGAGCGGGTGGGCGGTGACGGTGTAGCCGAGGAGGGCGGATTCATCTTGGAGCCGCTGCAGGAGCGTGGGCTCAGCGCGGAATGTGGCGCGCAGTTCGTCAGCGGGGGCATCGCGCAGGAGCCAGTCGGCGCCGGCGCTGTGGTCGCGGCTGGTGTGGAGGCAATGCCAGAAGTGGGCCGTGCGCGTGTCGCCGAGACGGTCAAAGGCTCCGGTGCGGATGAGGTTGA
This sequence comes from Prosthecobacter fluviatilis, assembly GCF_042655725.1. Lineage (GTDB taxonomy): Bacteria > Verrucomicrobiota > Verrucomicrobiia > Verrucomicrobiales > Verrucomicrobiaceae > Prosthecobacter > Prosthecobacter fluviatilis. The sequence goes on along the minus strand of NZ_JBHSMQ010000004.1, from coordinate 634,515 downwards.
GTGCATCGGGGCCTTCGGGGTGGACGCGCCGGCAGAAGTCACGCACGCTTGTAAAAGGGGCTCGGGCAAGCTCGATACGCCAGCGTTCGAGGGTGGCGGTGCTGAGGTCTTTGATGCAGCGCAGGGGAATGCGGATGGCTTTGCCCAAGGAGGGCGCAGGAGTGCCGTGTGCAGCGCTGCTGGCCTCGACGGTGAAGGCATCACTCAGGACGTTGACGCAGGGATGCAGAAAGCCGATTCCCAAGCGGCGGCATTCCAGGGTATAGACCAGTGGGGAGTAGAAGCCCTTGCCGTTGGTGAGCACGGCGGCCATGAACTCGGCGGGGTGGTAGTGCTTCGCGTAGGCACCCTGATAGGCCTCGACGGCGTAGGCGGTGCTGTGAGCGCGGCAGAAGGCGTAGCCCTGAAACCCGGCGACGAGCTCCCAGACCTTGGTGATGGTAGGTTCATCCCGCGACAGAGCGCGGGCGGCGGCGATGAACTCGGTCTTGATCTCGGCGATCTTGGCGGCGTCCTGTTTGACCAACGCACGCCGCAGGATGTCGGCCCGGCCGGGTGCGAGTCCGGCGAAGGCCTCGCAGATTTGCAGAATGTGCTCCTCATAAGCCACGACGCCGAAGGTCGAGCGTAGCACGGGGGCGAGACTTTCGTGGGTATAGTCCACTTTTTCGAGGCCCTGCGCACGGCGGGCGAATTGCGCCTTTTTGAGGCCATTGGCCGCGCCGGGGCGGATCACAGAGACGATAGCGACCAGGCGGTCGATGTCCCGCACATCGGCCATGCAGGCGAGGCTGGTCATGGCGGGACTTTCGATGTGATGGACGCCGCGCGCGTTGCCGGTGGCGATCATCTGCCAGACACCTGGATCGCTCCACGGCTGCACTGCGCCTGTCCGGGGTGGGTGCTCGGTGCCGCCTGCAGCGCCGACTTCCAGCGCGGGGAGGTCCAGCTTGAGGTCTTGGGCGCCAAGAGTGATCTGGGTGTCCCGCAGCACAGCGAGGCCGCCCTGGGCGAGGATGTCGAGCTTGATGAGGCCGACGGCCTCGACGGCATCCATGTCGAAGTGGGTGGTGGGCCAGCCTTTGCTACTCGTGAAGGTGGGCGTCTGAGTGCGGATGGGGTCACGCGAGAGTACGACGCCGCAGGGGTGCATCTTGGCGTAGCGGGGAAGGCCATCGAGCATGCCCGCCATGAGCAGGGCGGTGCGCAGCGGCTCCTCCTGCCACGCGGAGTGGTCGCTCTCACGCGAGACGGCCAGCGCATCGGCCGCGTGTCGGGCGTCAGTCCATGGCATGTGCTCGGTAAGGCGGCGAATTTCGTTTTCAGCGACGCCCAGCACCTTGGCGACATCGCCAAAGGCGGAGCGGGCCTGGAAGGTGCTGAACCCGCCCACGATGGCGGCGTGCTCGGGACCGTAGCGGTCGAGCAGCAGCCTGACCACGTCGTCTTTGCGGTCATGGGCAAAGTCGATGTCGATGTCCGGCAGCTTTTGCAGGGCCATGCGGTCGCGGTTGAGGAAGCGCTTGAAGTAAAGCTCAAAGCGGATGGGGCAGACATTGCTGATGCCCAGGGCGTAGCAGACGAGAGAGTCCGCCGCACTGCCACGGGTGATCCAGCCTATCCCCTGCCCTGCACACTCCTGCAGCAGGTGCCAGACGGTGAGAAAGTACTCCTCGTAGCCGACCTCCGCGATGATGGACAGCTCCTCACGCAGCTGGGCCAGGTGTTGTTTTGACCGGCTGCCGTAGCGGCGGCGCAGACCGGCATGAGCGAGCTGGTGCAGCATGGCGGAGGGCGTGCTGCCATCCGCAGGAATGTAACGAGGAAACCGTAAGGTTTTAAGATCAAAGGCGAACTCGCACTGCTCGACAATGTCCTGCGCAGCCTGCACGGCGGCGGCGTATGACTGCTCGCCCCTCCCCGCCGGCGGATCAAAGGCGAAGTCGCCCCGGCGCTTTTGAGGATGAGTCTCATGCAGAAGGGTGAGGGTCTTCATGCTCTGCAGGATGTCGAAGAAGACGCGGTCCTCGGGCTTGCGGTAACGTATCGGTTTAGTCGTTACATTAAAACCCGTGGCGGGTACTAGGACCAGGCCTTCAGAACAAGAGTAAAGCTGTTGTTTTGTAACGCCATTGCCGTCACCCACTGAAAGCAGTTGGCATAGATTTTGGTATCCGTGGGTGTTCCGCACGTAGGCGAGCAGCGGCTCCGTCTCACAACTCAGCTCCGCGCCGATGATGGGCTTGAGCCCCGCGGCGGCGGCGGCCTGAAAAAACGGCACGGCGGCGTGGAGATTGGGGTCAGTGAGCGCGACAGCGGGCATCTCATGGGCGACTGCCGCATCGACGATGGCCGGGATGGTGAGAGTGGAATCGAGGAAGCTGTAGCAGCTCTTCACATTCAATGCGGGCAGGGCGAGACGAGGCGCATGACACGTGATGATCTGCGGGCCGGCGCCGGGGCGCTCGCGCAAGACTCGATTGGTCACGCTGGCGGTGGGATCAGTGACCAGCCGGGCCTTTGGCAAAGTCTGTCGGGGGGAGTGTCGGTGCTGGGAGAGCCAGAGATCATGTCCGCGCATGATGCTGCGGTTTTCATGCCGCAGGGCATCCACGACAGTGGCGAGCCTGCCCAGACGCTCGCGGGTGATGTCCGACTGCTCCAGTGGGAGCATCGCGGAAAAACCCGTCTCATACACCTTGCTGAAGCGCAGGCCGACGAGCCGCACGCTCACGCGGCGCTCCCAGGCGCGCTTGAGCAGGCCGGTGAGCAGCGGATAGACATCGGGCTCCAGATCGGTCGGTTCATCGAGGCTGGTGGAGCGTATGACCTCATCCATGTCGTTGTAGCGCAGTCGTAAGGTGAGGGTGCGGATGCTTTTGCCGTCCTGCCGCACGCGGCGCATGAGGGTGTCTGCCATGGCGCGCAGACGTGCGATGATGAAGGCGGTGTCCGTGGTGTCCTGGCTGAAAGTTTCCTGTTCGCCGTAGCTTTTGGCCTCGGGGGCGTCACAGACCACGGGGCGGGTGTCGTACCCCATGGCGTAGTCATGCAGCACGGGGGCCCCCTTGCCGATCAGCAAAGCCAGCTCCTCGACGGGTGTGCGGGCAATGTGCTCGACGTGGCGGAGTCCGGCGGTGTTGAGCGTGGCAGCAAGCTGAGGGCCGACGGAAGGCAGCCATTTGTTTTCCAGCGGCCAGAGGAACCCCTGTTCATGCCCCGGTTCGACCTCGATGAAGCAATGGGGCTTGCGCAGCTTGCTGGCGATCTGGGAGACGAGCTTGTTGGCACCCACGCCGACGGAAACGGAGAGTTTCAGGCTCTGGGCGATGGCCTTTTGAATGGTGGCGGCGGCATCGCCAGGGCGGGTGCGCTTGGCCCCGTAGAGATCGAGGTAGCACTCATCAATGGAGGCCTGCTCGACCAGCGGGGAAAAGTCATAGGCATACGAGAACATGAGGCGCGAGAAGCGCTCATATTTGTCAAAATCGCCGGGCAGGACGATCAGGCTGGGGCAGAGCTTGCGCGCCCGGGCGGTGGGCATGGGGGTGTAGATGCCGAGCCGCCGTGCCTCGTAGCTGGCGGAGGCGATGATGCCGCGTCGCTCACCACCGACGGCGACGGGACGCCCGCGCAGCTTGGTATCCGCCGCCTGCTCCACTGAGGCAAAGAATGCATCCGCATCGAAGTGCAGGATCATGGCACGTCACCTTTCAGAAAGGCGCAGCAGGGCGATGAGCACCCCCTGGATGACGAGCTCACGCGCCGGGATGAGGTCGGGGTATTTGGGATTGGAGGCGCGCAGATAGGGCACACCACCCTGCACGATGAAGCGCTTGAGGGTGGTTTCTCCGTCGATCAGCGCGGCCACGATGTCTCCATGCCGGGCTTCGCGGAACTCCATGATGACGATGTCGCCCTCCAGAATGGCGGCATTGCGCATGGAGTCGCCTCGCACTTTCAAGGCGAAGGTGCGGGCGTTTTTGGGCAGGCGCAGGGTGGCGGGGTCGATGTCGATGCAGCCGTCCACACGGCCTTCAGCCAGCTCAGGCCTGCCGGCGATGATGCTGCCGAGAAAGGGCACCTGATGCCGAATCCACGAGCGGGAATCGGAAAGCCAAAGAAGATCGAGGGCGTGTGTTTGACGTGGCAGGGGCATGCCTGCCAAATACTGTTCTTTTGAACATTTTCAACTTCGAGTTAAATTCACCGGCCCCTCCCGCATTCGGCAAATGCGGGGGCTCCTCAACTTTGCCCCCTTCCCTACAGAAGGTCTCGTCACTATCCCATCCGCCGGTGAAAAGTCTGCCTGGGCACTTAGTAGGTCCGGAGGATCTGCTAAGTGCCCTCCCCCTCAAGTAGGCGTTGCAGCACTTCAGAACGCATTTCTGGCGTCAATTTCGACCGCCGGCCAGGTTTTCGCGCGTGTCTATTCCGCGATCTTTCGGACTACTTGCAAATATTTGAATGCGGAGTGCCTACCATGTTCCCCTGCCCAAGCCAGCAGTTGGGCAAAGTCTCCGAGGCTACCTCCTAATGAGAGGGCCGAGGTTCCCCTCGCCGTGGCCGATCTGAGCCGACATCTGCGCCGACTACGGCACCACAGACGGAGCCGGGGAAGAGACAGGCAAGGACGAGAGACGGGCTGCGGAACTGTTCATCCGCGGGAGGGCATAAAGAGAATTCAGAATTGGCAGGGGATCAATCACGCGCGGGACCGGCGGGAAGCCACGGGCCATCTCCCCACATCGCTCGACGCCTGCAGAAGACACTTGTCTCCACTTATCCCATTGCCAGGCCCTCTAGAGTCATGTTGTCCGCAATGACGTCGTGAGCGATCAGCGCGTACTTCCAAGGTTTGCCGCCATGCTCCAGAGCGTGTTTGCTGGCGTTGGCACACCATGTTTCAGCAACTTCCTTCTTGGCTTGGACAACGGGGTCTCCCATTTCGTTTTTAGCCTTCGGTTCGAGCATGTAGATAGTCGTTTCAGTTTCGGCCACGAAATCGGGGACATATTCGGGCTGGTTGGCGCCTTCCCGGTAAAACATCTGAAACTGCCCTTTGGCAGGCTTGAACCATTTGATGGCATCGCGCTCCAGGATTCCGGCAAGGCGGCGCTCGGCATCGGAATGGAACTTCTGTGTGGGATACAGGCACTTCTTGAAGCCGCCGAACAGGTACTTCGCCATGTTGCTCTTGTCTGCGGGTGACTGCCGGTAGTCGAGGGGTGCCTCGCCATGCTTCGCGGTGTAGGCGCTGTCCTTGAGTTCGGTGAACCCTCTGCTGATCACCACCTCGTAGCCCACCACTTCCTCCCGGAAATGCTGGTGCATCTGGGCGTGGATGGCATTGGCGATGTCCTTCTGGTGGGAGTGCAGCACCTGCCAGACTTCTTCCTCGGGGAGATAGCTCAGGAAGTGCTTCACGGTCTGGGTGGCGAGGTCGTAGAGCAAATCGGCGTTCGTATCGTAGGAGACATCGTCGAAGTCCACCAGTCCGGACACCACATAGTCCTCCATGCGTTTTTCCCGGGCACCCTCGTTGCCCACGGTCACGGCCTCGCCCTGGTTTGTGTGCAGGTTGTGCACCCACAGGTCCTTGGAGGGCAAAGGGAATTTCATGCTGGTCAGCTCAAGAGTGAAGGGTTCAAACCAGCTCTTCACCTCGCCCTTCGGCACTACGAGAATGCGTGGGATGGGGATCATCTCCTTAACCACGAGACTGGTGGTCTCGCTGACAATGGCCGCCACGTCGATCTTCGGCGCGACGCCTTCCATTTCAAGCTGCTGCGGCTGGTACTGAGCCACCACCTCCTGCACGATGAAGCTCTGCACCTCGGGAGCTTTCAGCGCCTCCATGGTCGGTGCCTGATCAGGCCTGGCCTCCAGCCGCTTGATCACTGCATAGGCCATCTGGGCCACGCGCTGCTTTTCAGGCGTGTCAAAGGCGGGCTTGGTGTCCTTGCCTGCATTTTCCGTGCTGCGCGTCTGGTTCTCGGGCTGGAAGCCGAGCTTCGCTTTCAGATTGGATTCAGAGACCACCGTCGCCGTCTTTTCCTCGGCTTCTTCCGCAGAGAGAATCACCTGCTGCATCTTAATGACCGACCCGGGCTTGCTGGCCTCATCGACGATCTCCTGGAATTTGTCATGGGCGATGATGCTCAGCCTGTCCACGGCTGCCACGCCGGTGCGTTTGCCGTAGGGCAGGCGCAGGCCGCGACCGATGGACTGCTCAATGAGGATGCGGGCATTGGCGGCGCGCAGCGGCACGATGGTGTAGAGGTTCGTCACGTCCCAGCCCTCCTTGAGCATGTTCACGTGGATCACGATCTCCGTGGGCGACTCCGTGTTCTCCACGGCCAGGAGGTCCTGGATCATCTGGTCCTCCTCCGCTCCCGTTTTGCTGCTGTCCACCTGGATCACCTTGTCTTTGTAGCGTCCTTCAAAGAATTCCTGGGACTTGATGAGGTCCACGAGGCTCTTTGCGTGCGTCGTGTCCCGAGCGATCACCAGCACGAATGGCTTCACGATGCCCACGGATGCTTCGCGGGCGTAGGTTTCCAGCAGGACCTTGGTCTGCTCGTGCATCCGCACACCGTCTTCCAGCTTGAGCTTTTCAATGGCCTCAGCTGACATCCCCTGGGGGCTGAAGTCCTTGCGTGTCACCACGGCGGGCTCTTTGACAAAGCCATCGTTCATCGCCCGGCCCAGGGGGTAGTCGAGAATGACGTTCTTGAAGGGCACAGCACCCTTGGGGCCTTCAACAAAGGGCGTGGCGGTCAGTTCCAGACCCAGGATGGGCTTCAGCTCATTGATGGCTCTCACCCCCGCGCTGGCACGGTAACGATGGCTTTCGTCCATGATCAGGACAAGGTCCGGCAGGTTTGCCAGATATTCAAAGTAGCTCTCGCCGATGTATTCGCTGAGGCGCTTGATGCGGGGGGATTTGCCGCCGCGCACCTCGCTGTTGATCTTGCTGATGTTGAAAATGTTGATCTTGCAGCGCAGGAGCTGGTCAAAGAGCGTACCGGCCTTGGATTCATAATCATCCCCCGTAATGATCTCCGGCGCATCCGTGGCAAACTCCGAGATGCCCTTGAAAACATACTTCCGCGTGTTCGGCGTGAAGTCCGTGATCAGCTTGTTGTAGATCGTCAGGTTCGGGGCCATGACGAAGAAGTTGTTGATGCCGTGCTCCAGATGCAGGTAGGCGATGAAGGCCCCCATGAGGCGCGTCTTGCCCACGCCGGTGGCCAGCGCAAAGCAGAGGGAGGCAAACTCACGCTCAAAGTCCGTCACCGTGGGGAACTCGCTGCGGATGGCTGAAAGGGCTGCTGCAAGGTCGGGCGACTTCTTGGAGCCGCCCTTTTCCCAGGAAAGAATTTCCGTGAGGCGGTGCAGCAGTTCCAGCGAATCACGCTGCGGCTTGCGCAGGCTCAGGCGGCCGGAGATGGCATTGACGTTTCGGTTCATTTCTTTTTCTTCGGAAGTTTTCTGGCGGTTTGTTCCAGCTCGCGGACGGCTTTCTCTCCTTCGTTCTCTGCCAGTGCCCGCCGCCTGTCCTCAAAGCGGGCATACTCTTTCTCCGCGTGGGCGTCTGCCTGCTGGCGGGAGCGCGTGCCCGCGCCCGGCAGCACGGGGCGTTCGTTAAAGGCCAGAAAGCTGTCCAGCTTCTCCTGCCAGTCTTTCATGAAGACCTGCCTGCGCCTCCTCGCCTGGTCTTCCGCATAGTCCAGAAACATGACCACGATGCGGTTCAGCTCGTCGATCTCCGCCTCGTTCAGGTAGTTCTTGGCCACGGTCACATCCGCCTTGCGCACCACGTCCCCCTTCCAGGTGGTCAGGCCCATGTTCGGCTGCGTGTGGTCCGCCCGGGCGGTGATGAGCTCCGGCGCTGTCTTTCCCGTGGCGGCAAAGTGCAGCTTGTTCTGGATGACCTGGAAAAACTTCACCGTGTCCCCCTCATTCGGCTGGTAGTCCGCAGCCAGGGCAAAGATCTCCTTCACCCGCAGGTACATCCGGCGCTCGCTGGCCCGGATGTCGCGGATGCGCTCCAGCAGCTCGTCAAAATAGTCCGGCACTCCCGGGCCCGGCGGGTTCTTCAGCCGCTCATCGTCCATGGTGAATCCCTTCACCAGGTATTCGCTGAGCCGCGCCGTGGCCCACTGGCGGAACTGCGTGCCCCGGGGGGAGCGCACGCGGTAGCCCACGGCCAGCACCGCCTCCAGATTGTAGTGGCGCACCTGCCTTCTGACCGTGCGCGCCCCTTCCTGGCGAACTTGTAAGTAATCCTTACAAGTTGAGGCTTCGTCGATCTCCCCCTCCTCAAACAGGGCCTTCAGATGCAGGGTGATGTTCTGCGGCGTCGTCTGAAAGAGGTCCGCCATCAGCGCCTGGGAAAGCCAGAGGGTCTCATCCTCAAACCGCACCTCCAGGCGGGTGCGGCCATCCTCCGTCTGGTACAGGATGAATTCTGAGCGGGGCACGCCTTCCTCGCTCATTTCCCCGCACCTCCATCATCATCAAAGAGGCTCATCTGGCCGGGCTTGGCCGGGGCCTGGGGGAGGTTCTCCACCTTCAGGCTGTAGTCGTCCTTCCCCCACTCGCAGCGCGTCAGCACGGCCTTGGGGATCTTCTTCACCGTCAGGTTGCTGTAGCCCTCCTTCCGGCCGCGGAAGGCGCTGCAGACCACCAGCAGGCTGCGCTCCGGCCCCACCTCATCGCTGAGCTGCTGGAGCTGGGCATGGCTCAGGTTCGCGGTCGTGGTGTAGATGAAGTCCTGCTCCGTGCTGTGTCCCTGCTGCCAGTAGACCGTGTCGCTGGGCGCATAGGTGAACCCTTCCAGCTTGCACACCGCCTCCGCCAGCATGGGCGCATTGTATTCCGGGTTGATGACGAGTTGGTCCCACTTGTCCCGCAGCAGCAGGGAAGGCGCCAGGCGGTAGTAGCGGAAGCCACCGCCACCCTTCCAGCCCACGGCCTCCGTGATGCCTCCGGGGTCCGCCCCATCCACCACCTTTTTCAAGCGCGGCAGGCAGTGCGTTTCGCAATGCTCTCCCAGCTCAATCCCGATCCACCGCCGCCCCATTTTGTGCGCCACCGCCGCCGTCGTGCCGGAGCCGAGGAAGGAGTCGAGCACGAGGTCGCCGGGGTTGGTGGCGAGATCGAGCACTCGTTTGATAAGTGCTTCTGGCTTCTTGCTTTTGGGGAACTCAACTGCTCCTTCCGCGTGCAAGTTATTGGACAAAACATCATCCCAAAGCGTTGTAAGCGGCTCGCCCGCCACAAATTTTCCATCAATACTCTTGAGCTTATCTGAGTAGAATAACAAGCGCTCACCACCTTTGAGGTAGATGTCTGAATAACCATCGCGCTGGAGCTTTAAGATCCGTTCCTTTGAACGTTTTGACTCATCAATGAGCCTTCGTGCCTCAGCACTTACACCGTCGTAGCTGGGGCGCGCTGTACGGATCACCCGGTGCGCATGCTTGACCACAAAGTCATCAATTTTTTCAGGTTCGGATTTCGCAAGAGCACGAGCATCTTTGTCACTCAGTCCCATATGCCCCGCAAAAGCCTTCATCAAAGTGGTGAAAGTCCACTGCTCGAATGGGGCTTCGATGTTCTCGATAAATTGACCGTACCGGTCATCTCGCTCGCGGGCGGTGAACACTCTGTTCGGCGTCCAACTCGCCTTCTTCTTAGCATAGATGAGAATAAAGTTGGTTGTGCTTACGCAACCAGGGTTGATTGACTTGTGTCCCGTTGCAGACCCTTGTTTGAAAGTGACGATAGCAACTCGGTTCCCACGTCCGAAAATTTCATCCAAAAGCACTGTAAGATAACCAAGCTCATTGTCATCAATGTGGACAAATAAGGTTCCTTCTGTTGCAAGTAGCCGATGAAGAATGACTGCACGATCACGGATAAGTCGAAGCCAATCTGAGTGCTCAGTTGAATCGTCGTAGTGCTCGAACGCTTGTTGGGTATTGAAAGGAGGATCGATGTAGATGCATTTCACCTTCCCTGCGAAGTCCTGCTCCAACGCCTTGAGGGCGAGGAGATTGTCTCCGTGGATGAGGCGGTTGTCGAAGAGGTCCCGGTCCGTGACCCGGTGCGCAGCATGGCAGGACTTGTCCGGCTCCTCCAGCAGGATGCGCGGCTCCAGCTTCGGCCGATGCTCCTTGCCGATCCAGGTGAGTTCGAGTTTTTGTTTTTTGATCATGCCAAACCTCCAATCTGCGGAGCTTTCGAAATCATGTAATCAAAAAGTTCTTCTGGGTAATTTTTATTGGGCCTGGCTCGCTTGATAGCGATGACTGGATCTGTGGACAATCCGTAATGTTTCAGCATGACCTTCTCGACAATGGGCAGCGCGCGCTCTTGACTGCGATACATGACGAGAGGAGTTCTTCCGGCAAGCTGGGCTTTAGTTTCATCCCAGAGCGCCTGACGCAATTCATCGAAGGGGACACTGAGAGATGTCTTAATTTTTTCGGTTTGAAACAACAGAGTGCTCGATTGATCGCGAACAATCCGTTTAGCCAAAATCCACGCTAATGCTGATGCGCCATGTTTGTAGGTAAGTTTTTCTTGACCAGTCCCTTGAGACTCTATGTCCATCCGATTGTACGCATATCGCGCAAACCGCACAGCGTTCACCACTTGGAACGGTGTTGTTACACCGTTTACCAGATTCTTGTAACGTTCGGCGAAGATGTCCAATAAACTTGAAGGCTCATTTTTCAGCCAGAGAATATAGCGGGGATCCTTATTGAAAAGAGCTAAAGCATGAATTGCTTCTGAAGCTTTGATTTTTTTATCACTCACTACTCCATCATTTTGCTCGGCTTTGTAGGAATATTGAACACCGAGCACAGCCAGTTCACGTCGAAGACGCTCCTGTTCATCGTCGAGCGCAAGGAAATCGGCTGACTCTACTTTATTCTGGTGATTCCGAGCCCGGGTAACGCTTTTGCCGAAAGATCCATCTGCATCCGCTTGAATCAGGGTGATGGTAACGCGCGCGGAAGAGATGTCGGCAGCTGGATTATCTGCAACGAACTGTGCGGCGGACGAGATGGTTTGAGCTCCGTTAATCACAGAAAAACCTGCAATTTTCAGACGTTTGCCCCCACCGCTATTCTTCGTGCTTTTCGCTTCGATGCGTTCACAAAGAACAGTGACACCATTATTGAGATAGAAGAAGTGATCAGGTCTATCGCGCAATGTTGTCTGAATTGACTGACTGACTTCGGTCTTTGGCCCTAGGAACAGGCGGATGTTTTTGTCAAAGAGAGCACTCTTCTCCTTGGTATAAAGTTCTACCAAGTCAGAAACGCGAATGTATCCAAAATAAGTTGTTCGAGGGTCTGTCATTGTGGCCCATTTGTGGATGGTCAGTTTATCCACATCAACACGACGATTCGCACGGCTTTCCTGTAACGCCGGAACTATGCGCGAAGCATCGAATTCAAGCACGGACGAGGCAAGCCGTTCGTCGCCGTGGGTGCCATCATTGATCAGTTCAGTCAAAGCGGTAGTGGCGTGCTGGCTCATGCCAGCTCCAATATGAGCCACTATAAGTTGTATCGTTACGCAGTCATCAAGTGCATTCTCGATCTCGACCTGACGGCGAGTAAAGTGGGAGTTAAAGCCGGTGAAATCTTGAACAAGGCACTTCCTCACGCCCTGACAAAACGCCAACGCCTCGTCCTGCCTAAACTCAGCTCCTTGCTTTAATTTTGTCTGAACGAGATATAAAGTTTGAGATGGCCCATGAAAATAAATAGCATCGATTCCCACGTCTTCGAAGTCATCGATCACGGCCTCTGAGGCTTCCTTCTCGGAAATGCCAAGCTGGTGACGTAGCGTAAAGGCACTAAATGCACGTGACCTATTTTTGGTTGCCTGCTCTGCGGGCGGTTTAGTATTAGGCAATAGCGCTGGCAGATGCGCAACGTAATCAGATTCCAGATTGGAGTTCAGCAACGTGAGATGCTCGGTGGAAAGGGCAGGCATGATGTTATCTGAAGCGTATTAATTTATTTTGTTTGGCGTAGTGCACCACGGATTCAAGCACATAACGTCCAATGGACGATGAAGAGCGATTCGAGAGCTGTTTGCTGGGACAGCTTCCCCTCGATCTTCCCGATCAAGTCCTCGCGCTGCTGGTCGATGGCATCCTGGGCTTCAAAGAGGGAGCGGCGTTTTTCATTGCGCTGAGCCTCGACGGCTTTGATCTGCCTCTGGCTGGCGAGCTTGTCCTCCAAGGTCAGGGCGGTGGCGGCGGCGCGGCGGGCTTCCTTGATGAGGCGGTCCATCTCCTTGATCTCGCGCTCCAGGCCGAGCTTGAGGTCATCTGCCCAGCCGTCGAGCTTCTGGGCCTCGGCCTCGTAGTAGTGGCCGTTGCGCCGGGCGATGATCTGCTGCAGCTCCGCCTGGCGCTGGGAGGTGATTTGCGCCAGCGACTCCGGCACAGCCAGGCCGGGCGCCTGCGCACGCACTACGGCGGGCAGATCCAGCAGGCGGCGGGCCCGCTCCTGATCCAGCAGCACACCGGCGTCTGTGGTGGCGGCGTAGATGAGGTGATCCTCCGCCTGATCCATGGACTCCACCGTGAAAAGAGAAACCGTCAAGACACCGGACTGACCCCGCAGGGGCTCCAGGATGCTGATCTTGCTGCCGTGCTCGGCATAATGAAACTCCACCTCGGCAGGAGGCAGATCACGCTGCTTTGCGCTGGTCAGGAGCTGCTCCGCGAGCGGATGGCCGAGACGGTAAACATGCGCCGCGCTGGTGCTGCGCGGGAAGACGTAAAGACCGGTGGGAATCTCGCTTCCCAGGGAAGCGGGAACCCTGTGAAGCTCAAAGGCGGACTCGCTGTGAAAGGTGGCGTGGTCCCGCAGCTCATGCCGGGTGAGGGCCATGAGCTGCTTCTCAAAGTGCTTGAGGAGGGTGCGGGAGTTGTCGTCCCGGAGCTTGAGCTTGGCCTGGACCTCTTCGTCGAAATTTTCCAGCAGCTTTTGCCGGGTGATGCGGAGGGCCTCATTGATCTCGAAATTCAGCTCGAGCTGGAGCTGGTCGAAGGCTGCCTTGATCTGCTCCGGCCTGCGGCAGCTCTGGTAAATGGCGGCGATGCGCATTTCAAAGTCCACGCCAGACTCGATGGAGCCGAGCACCTCGTCACTGGAGCCAAAGACGCCGGTGAAGAGGGTGAACTTCTCATGCAGGAGCTGGTAAACGCGGAGGTCAGCCTCGTTCCTCTGGTTGAGGAAATTGACCACCACGACGTCATGCTTCTGCCCGTAGCGGTGGCAGCGGCCGATGCGCTGCTCGATGCGCTGGGGGTTCCAGGGCAGGTCGTAATTGACGACGAGAGAGCAGAACTGGAGATTGATACCCTCCGCTCCGGCCTCGGTGGCGATCATGATGCGGCCTTCCTCGCGGAAGTAGTCCACGAGGGCGCTGCGCATGTCTGCGGTGCGAGAGCCGGTGATTTTGTCGGTGCCCTTGTGCCGCTCCGCCCACTTTGCGTAGATGGCCTTGGAGCTGTCGTCTGTATTCGTGCCATTGAAGAGGACGATGCCGTCTGCATAGGGACTGTCTGCCAGGAGGCGGAGGAGGTAGCTCTGGGTCTTGCGGGACTCCGTGAAGATGATGGCCTTTTCGGCAGCGCCGAGCTCTGCGGCTGTCTCAAACGCGATCTGGAGAGCAACGAGGAGGGACCGGCCCTTGGCATTGTGATCAATGGAGACGGCGAGGCGGGTGAACTCCTCCAGGTCCGCGATTTCTGCCTGCATGGCCTTGCGGTCCTCAATGGTCAGAGGCTCCAGCTCGTCTTCTTCGTCCAATTCCTCGGCTGTTTCGTCGAGAGCCTCGTAATCTGCATTGAGATCTTCCACCAGTGGATGGCCCAGCAGGTCCACGCTAAGTGCATCATCGGCCTGCAGCCTGGCCTTCATCCGGTTGGCCATGGAGGTGAGTGCTCCGGCGATGGCGAAGGAGGAAGAGGCGAGCAGCTTCCGCAGCACGAGGGTCATGAGCTTTCTCTGACTCGGGGGCAGGGCCTGCAGATTGGGCCGCTGGAGGTAGTCAGAGACGAGATTGTAAAGCTCATCTTCGCTCTCGCCGGGATCGAAGGGCTGGATGATGGCGTGACGCTTGGTGTAAGGCACGTAGGCGGTGACCTGCCTGCGGAGGGTGCGGTGGCAGATGGGCCTGAGGCGTGCCTTCAGGGCGTCATAGGTCTGTGCATTGAGATTGACGAACTGCTCCCGGAAACTGCGCAAGTCGCCAAAGGTGTGGTCATCGATGACGCTGACGAGGCCAAAGAGCTCCTGAAGGGAGTTTTGCAAAGGCGTGGCCGTGAGCAGCAGCTTGTGCCGCTGATGCAGGGCCATTTTGAGCATGTTTGCGATCTTGTTGTTCGGCTTGTAGACGTTGCGCAAGCGGTGCGCTTCATCGATGACAACGAGATCCCAGTCCGTGTGATGGACGTCTGCCGCCTTGGCGGCAGCGAACTGATAGGAGCAGATGACAATGGCATGCTCCTGAGTCTCGAAGGGGCGGAAGTGACCCTTCCGAATGGCGGCGTTGTAGGATTTGGCCTCTAGAATCTGGCAAGGGAGAAAGAACTTTTCGGCCATTTCCTGATGCCATTGTTTGCGCAGATTGGCCGGGGTGATGACGAGGATACGCCGCTTGCGCTCCGCCCATTTTTGGGAAATGACCAGCCCGGCTTCGATGGTTTTCCCGAGACCGACCTCGTCTGCAAGGATGGCACCCTTTGACAAGGGCGACTGGAAGGCAAAGAGGGCCGCGTCGACCTGATGCGGATTTAAGTCCACCTGGGCCCCTGCCACGGTAGCCGCCAGCTTCTCCACGCTGTCCGAGGGACAGCGCCGGCTCAACTCATGGGCGAGGTATTTGGCCTGGTAGTCGGTGATGGGCATTCAGGATTTCCCTCATCAAAGCCCGGGACGAATCTGATGGCAAGGATTTGCACGAACACAAATAACAGGAAATAAAGCAACAAATAATGCATAAACGCCTAACATGGACACGGTATTCTCCCGTGAGTGCCGCTGGGTATACCAGCCCAGCCGGTTCTCGACTCTCAGGCCAGCTTAACCTTAGCGCTGCCTGGAGGAACTTGACCCCTGAAGGCACCTTGCTTGGCAAGACGGCAACTCTCAACTTGGTCAAGTTCCACCAAGAGCCTTGGCCACCTGCTTGATCGTGGATGCCCCCACCCCTCGCCGACGCATCTGGCGGGAGTTCCTGTGCAGGACGACCGAGCGCCCAAAGTTATCCATGGGGGCGAATTCGCACTGCACGATACCGTGCACTCCCAGCCCCTGAGTGCCGTATCATGACAGCAGACCGACGCAAGCTCCCACCTGGATCAATATGGAGAACTCAGCAGAAATGATGTCGGCCAGCGCATGCTCCCTCTGCTACTTAAAACTATTTTCCCACAGCCAGACGATGGGCATACTTCCCCGGTAACCCTGCATCCAAAATGGCCTTCTGTGCCGCCGCGATGTCGTACGGAATTCTTCGCCACCACACGTCCTGCTCGGCGCGGCGATACACCACATAGCAGGCCCGCTCATCCTTGTCGCGCGGCTGGCCCACCGCGCCCACATTGACCACTTGTTTGCGGTTAGCTCGCACGGATTCCAAGCTGGTGATGTGCAAGGCCCTATCCTCGCCCTCCACAAACATTTTTGGCTGGTGGGAATGGCCAATAAAACAGAGCGGCTTGGACTGATGGGCAAAATGTCGAGCAGCTGCAGCAGGCTCCAGGACATAGCTCCATTGCTCGGGCTGATGCAGCGAAGCATGAACCGCTTCGCAGTCCCTGCCCTGCCAGGTCATAGGCAGTGCCCCCAGCCAGGCCCGTTGTTCCAGCGTGAACCTGCCCCGTGTCCACCGAATGACCTCCGCTGTCTCGGCGCTCACATTTGGCAGCTCCTCGTCCGCTGCCACATAGACTTCATGGTTGCCTCTAAGAATGACCTGGAAGTCACTCGCAATTAGCAGTTCCAAGCACTCGGCTGGTTGTGCCCCGTAACCGACGATGTCGCCCAGACACACGCGCTCACGGATGCCTTGCTTTTCAATGTCCTCAATCACGGCCTTCAGCGCCGGAAGGTTTCCGTGAATGTCACTGATGATGGCGACGGGCTCATGCATGAGGATCAAAGCTCAACATTGAGCTCCAGAAACCCATGGAATTCAACTCATTTGGCCATCCACTCATCGGGATCAAGCAGCTCTGGAGCGGGACCGGGCTGAAGTGACTATCCATTGGTTCAGGACCTCACCAGCTCCTTGGCGATTTCCTTGATCGTGAATTCCTCCACTCCGCGCCGCCGCATCTGGCGGTCGTTCCAGTGCAGGACAAGGGAACGCCCGAAGTCCTTCATGGGCTCAAATTCGCGCATCACGACATCGTGACCATCCAGCCCATGAGTTCCAAAGGAGGGCAGCAGCCCCGCGCAGACGCCTTGCACGATGAGTTCTCGCACCTGCAGCATCGAATCACATTCGACCACGGGGTGAAACTCTCCCACGGCGGCGGTCATGGCACCTCGAAAGGTTGCGTCCAACTGGCCGCCACCGCCATTCGCCGCGAATGGCAGTGATCGCCACATGGCAGGGTCACTGAGGGCTGCGATGGATTTTCCACCTAGCAGTTTGCGGGAGGCGCAAAGAGAAAACGCCACGCGCTTGCGCAGTGGCAGACTCGACTTGAGCCTCAACTCCTCGGAGATGGCGTCATCGCGAACGATGGCGAAATCGAGCTGCCCGTCTCGGATACTCTCCACGAGTTCTCGGCTGCGTTGTGAGGATAGTCGCAGGGCGGAGTCCTTAAGCACGCTTCGAATCTTGGAAACGCAGGGCACCACCAGCCACTCCAGCACGCTCGCGCCGGCTCCGATGCTGAACGTCCTGCGCCGACCGCACAGTTTCTTTTGAAAATCCTCCAGATCTTTAAATTGCGACCTGACGAGATTCGCCAGACTTTCCCCGGCCTCCGAAAGCGCCAGTGACTTCCCGCGCCTCACCGTAAGTTCGGCGGAGAAGTATTGCTCCAGCTCCCCGATCTGCCTGCTGATGAGCGCCTGCCGGGCAAGATTGTCTGGAGCCGCCTTGGCGATGGAGCCTTTTTCGGCAAAGGCCAGAAAGTTGCGGAGCCGGTCCAGGGAGAGACCATTCAGGGATGGAAGAGCGTCACTCATAACTTACTTTAAAGTTATATGTACACTATTTTACCTCATAGTCGATGTGCATTTTTCAGGTCATGGTGGGGATGCAATGAAAACACAGCCCTACGACCTGATCGGAGACATCCACGGACAACACGACAAACTCACCAACCTGCTGGGAAAGCTGGGCTACCTGCCCTACGGCAGCGGTTTCCGCCACCCCGAGGGGCGCAAAGTCATCTTCCTGGGGGACTACATTGACCGCGGTCCGAAGGTGAGAGAGGTCCTGTTGACTGTTCGGGGCATGGTCGAAGTCGGCGATGCCCTGGCCATCATGGGCAACCACGAATACAATGCCGTCTGCTACCATACCCCGGACGGCAAAGGCGGATGGCTACGCGAGCACTGCGAGGAAAAGAACCGTCAGGTGACTGCCACCCTGCGAGCCTTCGAGGGACGCGAAACCGAATGGGCGGACTGGCTGGAATGGATGAAACGCCTGCCCATGTTTCTCGACCTTGGCGCACTGCGCTGCGTCCACGCCTGCTGGGATACCCGTCGGATCAAACGACTGATGGGCCACAGCGTTGCAGATCCAGCCTTTTTACGCACCAGCGCCACCTCGCTGACTCCTGAGCACCGGGCTATCGAAAACGTGCTCAAAGGCCCGGAAATCCCCGCCACAGACGGAAACCTCTTCCACGACAAAGATGGCACCTTCCGCAACACCATCCGTGCTCGGTGGTGGGACATCCGAAAAGGGCTCACAGTGAGCGACCTCGTCATGCCACCCGGCAGCATGTCGGACTCCATGAAAGTGGATCCATGGGTACTAAACCGCCTGCCCAACTACGAGCCAGAGGAGCCACCCGTGTTCTTCGGTCACTACTGGCTGCCCGCCAACGCTCCCAAGGCCCCACAGGCCCCCAACATTGCCTGCCTGGACTTCAGCGGCGGCCTCGATGGACCTCTTGTAGCTTATCGCTGGGACGGGGAAAAGACGCTCAACGCGGAGAAATTTGCCATCTCGGATCTGAACTAAGCCAACCATGCCAACAAACGGCAAGCTTCAGATCTTCGTCGACGCTGCACAAAGTTGCGCCATGCAAATGTTGGGCAACGCCACTTATATTCAGGCCGAGATGCCCAGTCTCACGCTGCCAGAGGGCATGAGAGAACAATTGGGCACGCTGTGTGACCGCCTCACTGCCACCAAACACGATGTCATCTCAGAATTATTTGAGCTGTCTCAAGCGTCAGAATCTTCCACCCCAACGGCGGAGATCAAAATGCGGGTCGCGAGAATCACACAATGGCTCTGGGAAACCATGCTGGAGATGAATGAGGTGGTTCAGTCATTGCAGACCGCCTCTGAGGCAGACACGCAGTTTTTCGGCAGTTGGCTGCTGGTCGTCGAATCGGCCCCCCATATTCTTGAGCCCTTCAACCGCACATCAGAGGCCGCTGATGCACTACTTCTAAGTGAACCATGACCCAGACGGAACTTCCATTTGGCGCACCCGATGAGGATTCCAAAGTTGCCGCCATCGACCAGCTCATCCGCAGCGCCCTGAATTATAACACGGCAAAGGGGCTGAGGGCGTTGCTGGATTTTGCCAGCCAGCTCCCTGCCTACTCGCCATTCAACTGCCTGCTGCTGCACATCCAAAATTCCAACGCCCGCTTTGTAGCTCCTCCCGAGAAATGGCACAAACTCAAGCGCACACTCAAGCCTGGAGCACGACCTTTGGTCATTCTTGCCCCCATGCGCCCAGTGATGTTCGTTTTTGATGTCACGGATACCGAGGGCGGCGACTTGCCCCTCGAAATCATTGCGGCCATGGAAAGCAGCTTTGACGTTCAAGGAGAAGTGTCTGAGTTGGCATATGCCCGGCTGTGCAGGCTTTGCACCAGGGCAGGCATTGCCATCGAATACCACCTGCTTCACCCCGATCTCGCAGGAGCTATCAGCCCCACCCAAGCAGGGTATGAAATCAGGATCAATGCCACCCATTCCCGCACCCAGCAGTTCGCAACAATCGCGCACGAGCTTGGGCATTTGTTCTGCGGGCATCTGGGTCGGCGCCAGGATGGGTGGTGGCCCGAACGCTCGGCAAATCTTGACCTACAAACGATGGAACTCGAAGCCGAGGCTGTCGCCTGGCTTGTCTGCCAGCGCTTTCGCGTCATGCCCGCCTCCGCTTGTTACTTGTCAGGTTACCTTCAAGAGGGGACAAAGCTGCCAGTGTTCAGCCTAGATGCCATTCTGGTAGGTGCGGGAGCCATCGAAGAAATGGCTAAAGGACAACTGCCTGCGCGGCTCAGGGCAAGAAAACAGCGGTCAAAATCCCCCTCCAAACCATGAGCTTTTCCGCAGATACACCGAACTGGGTCGATGAAGACACGCGAAAAACGCTAGTCGTCATGGATCTTTTGAGAACTGCCATGCACGCCGAGACCGATCCAGCCGTCAGGGCAGAAATCCAAGATGAAATGGGCTGTGTCGCGCTTTCGTGGTTCATTTGCCAAATGAAAACCGACAATGCCGATTGATTCTAAACCAAAGCCGCCTTCGTGGCCTTACCGGATCTATATTGACCTCAACGCCCCGTCCTTGTCAGCTTCTAGAGGCCGACGCTATGCCTGCGGCAGGGCCAATCTTGAGGAGGCGGTCGCAGAATGCCAGCGAATCACGCGAAACTCCCTTCTGGCTCTGCATGTACCCGGAATGACTGCGGCGGATCTTAACTATGCCTACTTGGAGTCAGGACTCGACCCTTTTATCACCGGATCCCCGTACGTTCCTTTTTCGGCCAGGGCCTTCGCCCGTGATTGCTGCTGTGAAATCACTGACGAGGTCATTGAGCACCCTGTCCGAGCTCATCCATGTGACAAAAGTCCCCCTCCCCGCCTGATCAATAATCCTGCTGCAAAACCGGTGATTGGCAGTTGGAGAAAGGATATCCGTTGCATCAACTACCTTCCAAACTCGTATGCCGAGGCCTGCAGGCTGGCCGATATGCAGGGTGCCTCGACATTGAATGATTTGATCAACTCGATAGGCGAGGCTTTTTCAAGCTAGGGCGCCTATTCCGCAAGCTGAGGATCCCAGAGACGTCTCAGGTATTGAGAGGAACGAATTTGAACCGAAAAAATGCACAGCAAGTGCACAGCGGAAATTTTGTCCTATCTAATATCACCTCCTTTCGGGAGGTTTAACTCACTCAGAATGAAGGTGGTGGGCAGGGCTGGATTCGAACCAGCGTAGGCGTAAGCCAGCAGATTTACAGTCTGCCCCCTTTGACCGCTCGGGTACCTACCCATTCTCCTTTCGAAGTGGGCCGCGATTATGGTATAGGTGCAGGGCTTTGCAAACGCTTTGTTCCTTTAAAAGATGGAAAGTAGGAAGGGCGGTGACAACCTCTCAACGCCTGCGCTTGCCACGGCGCTGGTGGGTGGGCCTGATGATGATGGGATTTCGTGCATGCAGCACTTTGAAGCCGCCGGTTTCCACGATCTTTTCCGTCTCTGCAAAGGTCTCTGCCAGCAGGTTCTCGTACGGGAGCTGGCGGTTGGCGACGAGCCATAGCTGCCCCTGGGGACGAAGGGCCTGCGCGGCGGCGGCGATGAACTTGAGACCGATGAGGGGATCGGCCTCTTTGCCTTCATGAAACGGGGGGTTCATGATGACGGCGTCAAACTTCGTGCGATCAAAGCCGGCGGTGATGTCCTGCCAGTGCGGCTGGGCTTTGACCTTGGTGGGCACGAGCCCGAGATTGCGGCGGGCGCATTCAAAGCAGTCGCCGTCGGCGTCGTAGATGTCGAGGCTGTCGATGTCATGGCAGTGGCGCAGGAGGTGGTCGCTGAGAAAGCCCCAGCCGCAGCCGAAGTCGGCAACGTTTCCGGCGATGGTGTCAGGGAGATGCTGTGCCAGGAGGGCCGAGCCCTCGTCGATGCGGTCCCAGTTAAAGAGCCCTGGGCGTGACCAGAAACGGCCGTCCAAGATGCGGCGCATGACGGCGCCCTGACGCCAGCGCTCGAGGAGGTCGGACTTCCATGGCTTGCTGTCCTCCTTGGTGGTCCAGAAGACGCGGCAGTGGTGCTTGGAGAGGGTCTCCACGGGACCGGGGGCGACTTCCCGGAGGTGCTGCTCGCAGCGTTTGCTGCCAGCGTCGTTGTGCACGGCGGCCATGAGGACACCGCCAGGGGCGAGGTGGTCGTGCGCGCGGGCGAGATCTGCGAGCATGAGCTCGCGCTGCGGATCTGGCAGGACGAGGACGAGATTGAAGAGGCCATTGATCTCGCGCTCGGCACGGTACCCCGCGGCCTGGAGGAGGCTGGCGCGAGGCTTCCAGGTCTGCTGGCAGACGAGACGGCCTTCAAAGTGCTGCAGGGCGGGATGCTCCTGGGCGCGGAGAAAGAGCACACGCCCCTCGGTGCTGATGTCTGAATTGACATCCAGGGCGTACATGAGGGCGTCGATAGCGTAGGACATGCGTCGGTGTAGAAGTGAAAGTGAAAAGGTGCGGGGCCATCAAAGCGCCCAGCGGAGCAGATGGGGTGCGGCGTAGGAGGAGAAGGATAGCAGCACGAGGCCGATAAGGACTGCTGCGAGGCCGATGATGAGGACTTCGAGGACTTTGACACTTAGAAGCGAGCGGCGCGAGACGCCGACGTCTTCCAGCGTGGCAAATTCGCGCTGGCGCAGGCGGAAGGAGAGCGCAAAAACGAGCGCAGTGACGAGCAGAGCGGCGGTGGCGGTGAGAAGCAACGCGCTGGCGGCAAAGCCCTCCAGGCGTACGAGCTGGGTGAGCAGCGCCTGCATTTCGTCGCGCGGGCGGATGAGCTGCTGCTCCTTGGAGCGGGCGTACTGCCCTGCCAGCAGCGCCTCGGCCTTGGCATCTTTGGGCAGAAGAATGATCGCGCTGATGGGGTAGGCGGAGACATCGCCATGAAAGTGGAAGGATGCGATGTTTGCATCTGTGACTTCATTGTACATGCGCACGGCGGCGTTGCCGACGATGTTGCCGTCCTCCTCTTTTTTCAGAATGACGGACTGGTCTTTTTTCAGGTCGTCATGGCCGTGGGAACGTCCCTCGATAAGCCAGGCGGTTTTGAGGTCGACGAAGAGCGCCTCGTCATCGGGCGTGCCGTTCGGGGCCAAAATGCCGGTGACGCGCATCTTCAGCGGATACACGCCTGCCATGTCAAAGGCCTGCTCGGGCGAGGAAAAGATGTGCCCACCGGGCTGGAGGCCGCGCTGCTTTGCCAGCGTGGCTCCGACGACACAATCTCCCAGGCGGCTGAGCTGCCTGCCTGCGGCGAGGTGCAGTCCGCGAAAGGGGAAGTACTCCAGCTCAGTGCCTACAATGGGCGCGCCCTGCGCCTGATAGCGCACATGCAGCGGGATGGCAGCGGCGGTGGTGGCCGCGCTGGCGGAGTGGTGGTGCTGCAGCTGGGTGAGCACGCCAAAGGGCAGCGGCAGGAGATTTTCACGCTTGAAGTAGAGCGCGGTCATCATGAGGTCGAGCGCGCTGCCTCGCGTGCCTACGATCTGCGGCGTGGCGGCGGCGCGGGCGCGAAGCTCCTGCTGCGCATGCTCGATGAGGACGCGCAGGCAGAGCGGCAGAGCAAAGACGAGGCCCAGCGCGCCAGCGAGCAGCGCACTCTGAATGCGATGCCGCAGCACGTAGCGTACGGCGAGGTGGAGAGCGGCGCTCATGCGGTGGCGGCGAGTTCCTCCATGCGCAGGGTTTGATCAAAGAGAGGCAGAAGGTTGGGATCATGCGTGACCATGACGAGGCAGGCGCCGCGGCTGCGCGCATCCTCCAGCAGCATGTCCACAACAATGCGTCCGCGCACGGGATCGAGCGATGCAGTGGGCTCGTCCGCGAAAACAAACTGCGGCTCATGGACCAGCGCACGTGCCACGGCCACACGCTGACGCTCCCCCTGCGAGAGCTGCGAGACGCGCTTGTCCAGGTAGCGGTCGATGTGCAGGCGCTGGGTGAGGCCGAGCATCCTGGCACGTTCCTCCTCTCCTGCTGCTCTGCGGAACTGATGCGGCAGCAGGATGTTTTCAGCAACGGTGAGGTAGTCCAGCAGCGCGAAGTCCTGAAACACGAGACCGATCTGCCGCAGACGGAAGGCACGGCGGGCCTCGGGGCTCATGGCGTGCAGATCGGCAGTCCCCAGGCTGACGGTGCCTGCCGTGGGTGTGAGCAGTCCGGTCAGCAGGCGCAGCAGCGTGGACTTCCCTGCCCCGCTGGGTCCGGCCAGCGCCAGGGTTTTACCACCTTCCAGCCCGAGCTGAGGCACATGGACACGAAAGCCCCCGCCGGAATAGGCGAAGCGCAGGTCGGAGACTTGGAGGCCGGTGGTTGCGGACATGCAGACCTACTCTTTAAAGCAGCAATCCCGCGACACAAGCGGTGCAATAGCAGGCCAGCAGGCCGCCGATCATGGATTTGATGCCGAGCTGCGCGAGTTCTGCACGACGCTGCGGCACCAGCGCGCCGATGCCGCCGATCTGGATGGCGACGCTGCCAAAATTCGCAAAACCGCAGAGTGCGTAGGTGGCGATCTCCGCACTGCGTGGCGAAAGCGTCCCGCCCTGCTGGCTGAGGTGCAGGTAGGCGAGGAATTCATTGAGCACGACGCGCTCCCCCAGCAGCGCGCCTACCTGGCCGCACTCCGCCCAAGGAACGCCCATCAGCCAGGCGCAGGGGGCATTAAGCCAGCCGAGCACCAACTGCAAGGGCTGCGGCACGTTTTGCCCAAAGACACGCAGGCCGAGCGAGAGCATGTAGTTGCACAGCGCCACCACGGCGACAAAGGCGATGAGCATGGCCATGACATTGAGGGCCAGCTTCATGCCATCGCTCGCGCCATGGCAGAGCGCGTCGATGCTGTTGGTGGTTTCGCGTTCAATGAGCTGCTGCGCGCCGTGCGCGGTCTCGCTCTCCTCGGTTTCGGGGATCAGGATTTTCGACATCATCAGTGCTGCGGGCGCGCTGATGACGGAGGCGGTGAGCAGGTGCCCGGCGGAGATGCCAAAGGACACATAGGCGGCAAGCACGCCGCCTGCAATGGTGGCCATGCCGCCGACCATCACGCAGAGCAGTTCGCTGCGGGTCATGCGCGCAAGGTAGGGCTTGATGATCAGCGGCGCTTCCGTCTGTCCCATGAAGATGTTTGCGGCAGCGGCCAGCGTTTCGCTGCCGCTGGTGCGCATGAGGCGGCGCATCACCCAAGCGGCGGCACGGACCACGCGCTGGAGAATGCCATGATGATAGAGCAGCGAGGAGAGCGCGGAGATGAGGATGATGCTGCCAGTCACCGTGAGCGCCAGGATGAAACCGCCACCGGGCCCAAAGGCAGCGCTGAGCTTTTCCGGCGTGCCCAGCGGGCCAAACACCAGAGCCACGCCCTCGTCTCCAAACGCGAGCAGGCGGCGGAACATTTTCTCAAGCAGCGAGAACGCGCCATGCCCTGCCTGCGTGCGCAGGATCAGCACCCCCAGTACGATCTGCAGCGCCAAACCGGTGATGACGACCCGCCAGGGAAAGCGCCGCCTGTCTGTGGAGAGCACCCAGGCCAGTGCCACAAACACCAAAAGACCGAGAAGGCAGATGAGGCGGGACATTCGGTTTATAGTTTCGATTTAGAAGAGCCAAGCTGGGCAGAGGGCCTCCGGTTTCATGCCGGAGCCACTCCTGCAAAAGTTACCGCTGGTCAATATCCCAACCGCTGCGGCCAAACTCATAGGGCTCGTCCACACGGCCTTTGCCGGGAGTCCAGTCGGTGGGAAAGGCCTGCTTGATCTGACCATGGTATTTGGACGGATGCTCCGCCAGCTGAAACGGCACCCCGGGCGTGGCACGGATTTCTTCGGCGGAGTTGTTCAGCACGGTGGGCTGCACCACCCAGTTTTTACCGCTGGGGTAGTAGAACTGCTTGGAGTCATGGTGGTAGTAGGCTTCGTAACGCGGATAGTAGGTGTAGTTGCCGCTGTTGCCGAGCCGGGGCGCCAGAACTGAAAGCCCGCCCGGATAGCCGTATCCCGGAGTGGGCAGGCCATACTTGAAGCTGCATGCCGGAAGAAGGAGCAGAAGCGTGAGCGTGTGGCAGATGATGAAAAGTGATCGCATGCAGGATGAGTAGCGGGTTTCCGGCAGGAGGCAATGCTCCAACAAAGGCGGAACACGTGCTCGACAAAAGATCACCTCATCGAATACTCAGGCCGCTCCCAGCTTTCCGAACGCCATGCCGCCCACCAGCCCCACCGTGCCACGCAATGTCCTCATCACCGGAGCTTCGACGGGCATCGGCGCCGCCTGCACACGGATGCTGGCGGCACGCGGCTGGCGGGTGTTTGCCGGCGTGCGCCGTGAGCAGGACGGTGGGGCTCTTCAGGAAGGTGCCGAGGGCCAGATCGTGCCCGTCATCCTGGATGTGACGAACCGAGAACAGATCAAAAGCGTGGTGCAGGAGGTCGCGGCGCAGTGTGGTGCAGAGGGGCTTCAGGGAGTCGTCAACAATGCAGGCATCGCGCTGGCGGGGCCGCTGGAGTTCATGCCTCTGGAGGCTTTCGAAAAGCAGTTTGAGGTCAATGTTCTGGGCCTGATCGCCGTCACACAGGCGGTGCTGCCGATGATCCGAGCGAGCCGTGGCCGCATCGTTCTTACGGGGTCAAATTCGGGCTTCATGTGCGAGCCCTTCCTGGCGGGCTATGGCGCGACCAAGCATGCGCTGGAGGCCATCGCCGATTCACTGCGCATCGAGCTGCGCCCGTGGGGAATCGAGGTGGCGCTGATCGAGCCGGGGGCGATCAAGACACCGATCTGGAGCAAGTCACGCGAAGCCGCGGAACGCCTGTTTGATGGCATGCCTCCCGAATGTGAAAAGCTCTACGCAGCCCCCATCGGCGCGCTGCGCAAAATGGTGGAGAAAGTGCCGTCCATGGCCATCCCGCCGGAGCGAGTGGCCAGGGCGGTGACGCATGCGCTCGAGGCGCGCAGGCCGCGCACCCGCTACCCAGTGGGGCTGGACTCTGTGCTGGGCTCCGTGCTGGTGCGCATCATTCCGGACAGGCTGCGGGACTGGCTGATCCGGAAATTCATGGGCATTTAAAAACTGTCCGGTGGCATCAGATGATGCCCAGCTCTTTGCCGATCTTTTCAAACTTCTCCAGCGCACGGTCGATCTGTGCAAAGGTGTGGGTGGCCATGAGGCTGACGCGCAGCAGCTCCTCGCCGGGAGGCACGCCGGGCGGGATCACCGGATTGACGAAGACGCCTTCGTCCTGAAGCCGCTTGCAGAAGAAGAAGGTCTTGAGCGTGTCGCGGACGTAGACTGGCAGGATGGGAGTCTCGGTGGCACCGAGAACAAAGCCCATTGAGAGCAGCCCCTGCTTCATGCGCCCGGTATTTGCCCAGAGCTGAACCATGCGCTCGGGCTCGGCGATCATGATGCGCAGCGCGGCAAGTGCGGCGGCCACATTGGCCGGGCTCATGCTGGCACTGAAAACGAGCGGGCGTGAATGGTGCCGGAGGTAGTCGATGGTGTCCGCATCTCCAGCAATGAAGCCGCCCAGACTGGCGAGCGATTTGCTGAATGTGCCCATGATGAGATGCACGTCATCGACGAGGCCGAAATGGGAGGCGGTGCCTGAGCCGTGCTCCCCGAGCACGCCGATGCTGTGGGCGTCGTCCACCATGACGGCGGCATTGTACTGCTTTGCCAGAGCCACGAGTTCTGGCAGCTTGATGATGTCCCCCTCCATGCTGAAGACCCCGTCCACCACGATGATCTTCGGAGCCTCAAGAGGAAGATGAGCCAGCCGACGCGCCAGGGATGTCATGTCATTGTGCGAGAAGAGAAAGGTCTTTCCTGGCGACATCTGGCAGCCAGCGCCGAGGCTGGCATGATTGGCGCGGTCTGCCAGGATGCAGTCTTCACGCCCCACGATGGTGCTGATGACGCCCAGATTGACCTGGAAGCCTGTGCTGTAGAGCAGCACCGCAGGTTTTTTCATCAGCTGCGCCAGCTCCTCTTCCAGCTGCACATGGATGTCGAGCGTGCCATTCAGGAAGCGTGATCCGGCACAGCCTGCCCCGTATTTCTGCACCGCCTGGCAGATGGCCTCCTTGATGCGCGGATCATTGGTGAGGCCGAGGTAGCTGTTGGAGCCGAGCATGAGCACCTGCTGGCCATTGATGATGACCTCCGTGTCCTGAGCCGAGGAAATCTCCCGAAAGTAAGGATAGATGCCGGCTGCACGTGCCCCCTGCAGATCGCCAGCGGCGTGGAATTTGCGGACCTTTTCGAACAATGGGAGAGGGCTGGTCGGAGAAAGTGAGGACATCGGGCGCTAATGAGTACCGACAGTGGCACCAGAAAACCCACTGTCCAAGAACTCCTTAGATTATGATAAGCCACCCCCAGAAGAGATCGAAAGATCTATGGGCAAAATGCCTATTTTCAATTCAGTCCAGCGAGCGTTTTGGCGGAGCGATGGTCACAGCGCCAGGAGCGCCTTTGCCCGGAGGGGGCGGAGCAGGTGCGAGGCGCTGGACCTCGTAGCCGGAAATGTTGACGGCGAGGTCGAGTTTGGCGAGGAATTCCCAGGTGGCAGGCACGCCCACTTCATCGGCGACTTTGCGCGCTTCGAGGTAGGCTTCAAAGGCGTCTGGCATAACCTGAAAGATGACCACGCCATTGGGGTCTGCCTTGATGTCGCGCATGAGGCGGATGAAGGCGGAGTTGGGCTGCTTGAGGGATGCGATGGTTTCGCCACCGCCGCTCTTGGGAGTGAGGGCGAGCTGCACATACGGCAGGGTGGGCAGAATCTTGGGCTCAAAACCATACGAGCCAGCGATTAGCGGGTTGGAGGCGGCACGCTGAAGCATAGCTTGGAGGCGGGCGGCATCGTAAATGGTGCGAGCTTTGCTGGCGTTTTCGATGCCTTTGACCTTGGCGAGGTCGTGGAAGAAACCGGCGACGTCTTTTGGGGTGGCTTTGACGTCTTTGGTAAAGGAGCCCCAGGCAAAGCTGATTTTGCCACCGCCGACGCTGGCCTTGATCACCGGCGGAGCGGGAGGCCGGGCGGGATCGAGCTTGACCCATGGTGCCACGTCTCCTTTGCCTGCTGCGACGATCGCCTCCGCCACCACGGGCATGGTCTGGCGGGTGGCCACGGCGATGTCCGCAACGTCTGTGAGAAATGATTTGGTGGCAGGGATGCCGCCGGTCACCAAAGCCTTGTAGGCCAGGGCGACGTATTCGAGCTGAACCCGGTCCACCAACGGGGCGATTTCAGGCCATGCTTTCTGGGCATTGGCGGGGCTGCCTAGGATGCCTTCAAGCAGCTTGGCAAATGGCGCGTACTCCACCTTTTGGAATTCAAGCTGTGACTTCACCTTGTCCATGCCTTCGAGGATGGGGCCGAGGAATTTGGCCTGGTTGAAGGAGAGGACGCCCTGCTTGGCGACGAGAATGCGCGTCTCATTGGGTTTCTCGGGATAAGGGCGCGGATTGGGCAGACGTACGTAGGAGGGAGGTGGCGGGGTGAAGACGGGGGTCTGATCGAGCAGCGCCTTGAGGCGCTCCACTTCGGTGAGCATTTTATCCGTGGCCGCCTTGTTCAGCTCGCGCTCCTTTTTGCGCTCATCAAGCTGCTTCTGAAAGGCTTCGAGGTCCATGAACTTCATCTTCGACTGCACGTCTGCAGTATCGACGGTCTTGAGTTCTTCTTGGACGCGCTTGAGTTCGGCCTCCGCCTGTTTTTTCTGCTCCTCGACTTTCTGCGGGTCGATTTTTTCCGGAAGCTTCTTCACATCTTCCTGAATTTTCTGGAGCTCTTCCTTGGTGACGGGCGGCAGGTCCGAAAGCACCTTTTTCACCGCACTGGCCACGCTGAGGCCGACCATGACGAGGACGATGATGAGCACACCGACGACGTTGGTCATCGTGTCCATCAAGGCGACGAACGGCAGTTCCTGCTCTTCGTGGGGTTTGCGTTTTGCCATGGCGCGTCAGGCGGCTTTCTTGGGTGGGGGAGTTCCAGCGGGAGGTGCCGGCGCCGGGGGGGCAGGCGGCGCGGGTGTGGCGGCGGGGGGCGGCGGGATGGTGCCGCGAAATTTGGAGAACAAGGCGAGATCGAGCATGCCTTTGCCAGGAATGGGAAGCTTGCCGATGCGGACTTTGTAGTCGTTTTCGGCACGGCCAGCCCCGTTGTTGAAGGCGCCCTGCCCGTCATCACGGATGAGAAAGAGCAGCAACGACTTGGGGTTCTTGGCGATCTCCGTGAGGAAGTGATTGTAGGCGACGTCTGCGACGACGACCGAGGCTGTGGCGCTGAGGCGATAGTCCTCCCCCCAGGCACCGAGAATCTTCAAGGCGCCACCTGCGGCCTCTACGAAATAGACTTTCGTGTCCGGATCCATGCCGCTGCCGGAGGGCTGCACGATGACCGGGGGGACTTTCTTGTCCGGCGGCACTTCGCGCTTCTTGAGCTCGGCCATGAGGGTGGCGATCTCTTTTTTGCTCTCGGCCTGCTGCTGCTTCATGCCTTCGATTTCGAGCATGAGGTCATCCAGCTCCTTCTGCATCTTCTGGCTGATTTTGAGGTTCTCCTGCTGGAGATCCTTGGAGGTGTTGATGAGCTTTCGCAGCTTGATGAAGCGCTGCTCTTTTTCTTCGGTCTGCTTTTTCAACTCCTCCAGCGAGGCCAGCTTTTCCTTGAGGACCACGTCCAGGGCTTTGCGCTCCACGATCTCCTGGCGCAAGCGCTTGGCGTCCTGCGCCATCTGCACCTCCTCCGGTGTGCGCCCCTCGGTCTGCTGGGTCTGCGAGACGCAGAGCACCACGATGATGAGAATCAGCACCCCGATGAGTGAGCACAGAATGTCCAAGAACGGGACCAGGAGGATCTCGTCTTTGGCGGCATGTCGGCGCTTTGCCATGATCTATAGGTGGGCGGAGGTTGATGCGGCTATTTGCTGCTGAACCAGCCTTTTTTCTTCACCTGATGAATCATGATCTGCTTGCCGCCGAGTTCGGTGAGCAGGGTGTTCAATGACTGGATGCCGCTGGCCAGCGCACGCGTGTAGTCGGTGGTGGTCTTGACGCTGTCCTTCACGGCGTTGGTCATGTCCTCCCGCATGCGGTTAAGCGTCATGGCAAATTCGGCGTCCACCCGCTGCTGATGCGCGGCGGCGCGTTTGTCGAGGTTGTCGGCCTGCTCCTTGATCTGCTTGGAGAGGGCATTGAGATCCACGAGGAAATCTTTCTGGGCATTGGCCACGGCTTTGACGAGCGTGTCCATCACGCCAGCAGTGTCTCCACCGGCGATGCTACCGCCGTCATTGAGGCGTGGCAGAAGCACTTCATTGCAGAAGGCGTCGATGTCATTGAGGCAGTCATCCTCCGCCTTCATCATGCCGTTGAGCGGGAAGTTGAGGGTCATGGCCAGCACGAGGCCGAGCAGGGTGGCGTCGAACGCGGTGCCCAGACCGCCGGTCACGGCTCCCAGCGTGGCAGTCACCTGCTTGAGGTCGGTCATGTTGCCGAAGTTCATGCCGCCAATGGCGTGTGACAGACCGATAACGGTGCCGATGAACCCGAGAATCGGGATGGCCCAGAGGAACGCCTTCAGCAGAGAGTAACTGCCGCCGATGCGCATGCTGTCGATATCGGACTGGCTGGAGAGCATGTTCGTCACGTCTCCCACATTTTGCTTCACTTCGAAGAGCTCCAAGGCCTTGCGGATGCGGTTGACCATCATGCTGTCACGCAGACGATGAGGCAGCTTGTAAACGTGGTCGATGAACTGGCCCACGTTGTCGCGGTTGATTTCGGCCCCCAGCTCCCAGGGCAGCACGTCGAGCAGCAACGCCTTGCGCTGGTGGTTGAGCTTCTGCATCTTCAGATACAGGATCGACATGGACCACGTGAAGAACAGCGTGTTCATGAAGCTCACGAGCATGTGCTTGAAGAACAGCGAGGCCACGAATTGCATCGTGGTGTACTCCGCGTGCGGGACGCTTTCCGGAGCTTTGAACGGATACAGAATGCCCACCCATGTGAGGAAGAGCACGAAACCGATCCCGAAACTCAGGAAGCTGTTGGGGTTGGTGGGGTCAATCTCCTCCCAACCACCGCGCTCGCCGCGTTCGGCAGTGCCTGTGGCGGGCACCTGGTCTGGCGCGGAGGAGCCGTGTTCGTATTCGGCGCCAAAGGCGTCGTTTTCAGCAGGAGCGGAGGAAGAGGAGACCGGAGGGGTGACGCCACTGGGCGAGGGCAGCCCAGAAGGTGACGGCAGGCCCGAAGGTGATGGAAGCGAAGAAGGGGCAAGGGCAGGAATGCTCAGCTTGGTATTGCAGCCAGGACAGCGGACGATTTTTCCGGCCATTTCGGGCTCGGCTTTGAGTTGCATGTCGCATGTGGGGCATTTGAACGTCACAGGTGGTTTCCTCCAGGTGTGTGTGTGAAAAAGATCTCGGCTACTTAGCTAAGATCATACTCTCCCGACAACATAATTCTTGGGATGAAACTCACAAGAGCCACAAAGATACCAAAGTACCAGCCAAAGGTACTAAATTTGACCACCCTGCGAATGCTCAGAGCAGCTCGTCAACGAAGCGCTTCGAGTCAAACACCTGGAAGTCGTCCACGCTCTCCCCGAGGCCGATGAACCGTGTGGGCACGGACAGCTCCTGCTGGATCGCCACAAGCACACCGCCTTTGCCGCTACCATCGAGCTTGGTGACAATGACACCGGTCAGAGGAATCGCCTTATTGAATTCACGCGCCTGCTGCAGCGCATTGGAGCCGGTGGTCGCATCACACACCAGCAGAACCTCATGCGGCGACTCCTCGTCCTTGCGACCGAGGATGCGATGAATTTTCTTCAGTTCCTCCATGAGGTTGTGCTTGGTGTGCAGGCGTCCGGCCGTGTCGCAGATGAGGAAGTCAGCACCGGTCTTGAGCGCCTTTTCATAGCCGTCAAAACACACCGAGGCCGGGTCTCCATTGGGCGGACCTTTCACGAGCGGAATCTGCAGGCGCTCAGACCAGACGGTGAGCTGCTCCACGGCAGCCGCACGAAAGGTGTCTGCCGCCGCCAGCACCACCTTGTGCCCGCGACGGTGCAGCAGGTGCGCCAGCTTTGCGGTGCTGGTGGTCTTGCCTGTGCCGTTCACACCCACGATCAGCAGCACCTTGGGCCTGCCGGGGATGGGCTCCAGCGCAGGAACCGACTCGGGCAGGATCTTGCGCACATGCTCACGCGCCACCTGCACGATGTCGGCCCCGTGCAGCGTGCGCTGGCGGGACTTGAGGTCTGCAACGATCTGCAGCGCCAGGCGCGGGCCCAGGTCTCCGGAGATAAGGGATGCCTCCAGCTCATCCCAGTCGATGTCGGGCTTGGTGAAACGCTGGATGAGGGATTTGAAAAAGCCGGCCATCGGAAAAAACTAGGAAGC
Organism: Prosthecobacter fluviatilis; assembly: GCF_042655725.1. GTDB lineage: Bacteria > Verrucomicrobiota > Verrucomicrobiia > Verrucomicrobiales > Verrucomicrobiaceae > Prosthecobacter > Prosthecobacter fluviatilis. The sequence continues at coordinate 601,814 of NZ_JBHSMQ010000004.1, read as the reverse complement.
TTGGGGGGCGGGAGATGAGGCCTCCGGTTTGCGCAGAGACTTTGCCAGCTTGTCGAGCACTCCGTTGACGAAGGAGCCGGACTCTCCGGCGCTGAGAGCTTTGGCGATGTCGATGGCCTCGTTTAAAATCACGGGGGTTGGCACCTCCGGACAGTAGAGCAGCTCGTAGGAGGCCACGCGCAGCACATTGCGGTCCACCGCGGCAAGCCGCTCAAAGCTGAAGTTTTCCAGCAGCTTGGTGATGCCAGCGTCGATCTGCGCCTGGTTTTTCAGCACTCCCTGAATAAGACTTTCTGCAAAGGCACGGGTGGAGGTCTTCGCGCTGTGCAGCGACCAGAAATCCTCTGGCTCACCGGGCTTGGACTCCCCCTGGAGATCACGGGCAAAAAGAAACTGAATGGCGGCCTCTCGGCCTTCGCGACGTCTTCCCATGGTATCAGGCGTGGTCAAGGGGTTCGCCGGCAAAGGAGGCCTTCATCTTGCCAAACAGGTTGATCATTTTGACGCAGGTCTGTGCGGCCTCCGTACCACGATTGATGGTGGCGCCAAGGCAGCGCTCCTCAGCCTGCTCCTCGCTGCTGACGAGCAGCACTTCGTGAATGACAGGGATGCAGTGCCGCACGGCCATCTGCTGCAGGGCGTCCGTAACGGAGGCCCCTACCAGGTCTGCATGCTCGGTGCTGCCACGGATGATGACCCCCAGCGTGATCACAGCATCCGGAGAGCTGCCGCGCAGCACATGCTCCACGCAAACAGGAATCTCAAAGGCACCTGGCACGCGATAGACATCCACGGAGGCGTTTGGAGCGATGACCTCGATCTCCTCACGGGCGGCATCGAGCAGGCCCTGGACATACTGGTTGTTGTAGAGTGAGGCGACGATCGCGATGTTGATCGGGTCCTGGGTAGGACGCGGACGGCTGGAGGCGTAGTTGGACATGTGGCTAAAGTTTGTGGCCCATCTTCTTTTTCTTTGTCTCGAGGTAGCGGGCGTTCTCGGGCTTGGGGGTGGATTTGACGGGGACTTGCTCGACGATTTCGAGCTTGTGACCTTCGAGCCCCACGACTTTGCGCGGGTTGTTGGTCATGAGCAGGATCTTGCGCACGCCTAGGTCGGAGATGATCTGGGCACCAATGCCGTAGTCCCGAAGGTCCATGGGGAAGCCGAGCTTCAAATTGGCCTCCACCGTGTCAAAGCCCTGCTCCTGGAGCTTGTAGGCCATGATCTTGCCGTGGAGACCGATGCCGCGCCCTTCATGGCCGCGCATGTAGATGATGATCCCCTTCCCTTTGGTGGAGATCTGCTTCATGGCGGCGTGGAGCTGGCTGCCGCAGTCGCAGCGGCGTGAGGCAAACACATCGCCCGTGAGGCACTCGCTGTGCACCCGCACGAGCACCGGTTCATCCGGCGTGATGTCCCCCATGACAAGCGCCACGTGGTGCACGCCATCAAGGCTGCTTTTGTAGAGGTGTAGCTTGAAGACCCCGAAGTCCGTCGGCATGTCCACGACCTCGATCTTTTCCACCAGCTTTTCGCTCAGCCGGCGGTGGGCGATGAGGTCTGCGATGCTGCACATCTTCAGGCCATGCTTTTTCGCAAATTTCTTCAGATGGGGCAGCCGGGCCATCGTGCCATCTGAATTCATGATCTCGATGAGCACGCCAGCTTCGCGCAGTCCGGCAAGGCGGGCCAGATCCACAGCGGCCTCAGTATGGCCGGCACGGCGCAGCACGCCACCCGGCTTGGCCACCAGGGGATTGATGTGGCCGGGCTGCACCAGGTCTTCAGGCTTGCTGCCGGCATCCGCGAGAAGGCGTATGGTGCGGCAGCGGTCTGCGGCGCTGATGCCTGTGGTGATGCCCTGGGCGGCATCCACCGTCACGGTGAAGTCCGTGCGGAAGGCCTCGCGGTTCTCAGGCACCATGCTGGGCAGGTTCAGCCGTTCGGCGATTTCAAGAGAGACGGGCACACACAGCATGCCGCCCCCCTGCCTGACCATGAAGTTGACCATTTCAGGGGTGATCTTCTCCGCCGCGCAGATCAGATCCCCCTCGTTTTCACGATCTTCGTCGTCTGTGACTATGACCATGCGTCCAGCGCGAATGTCTGCGAGGACAGACTCCACGGAGTCGAAAGCGGATTCCTTTTTGCGGGGCATGAGAGAGGTGGGAAAGAGCCAGTGCCGCAGGCTGCGGCGTCAGGGGCGAATGATTTAGCCGGTTGATGACTGTTTTCCAGTGCGAGTTGGTTTTTCGTTGCTGTCAGCAAGGGGCTTCGCGTAATGTCTGACCATGCCGCCCCCAACCAAAGTCAAACGCCCTTCCTCGGTGACTGTGGGGGAGTTTTTCACTTTGAATGAAAAATCGCTCAAACTGAAGCTGGTGGGCAGCGACGCAGGCTACAAGCGCAAGATTTCCGAACCGTCTGTGAACCGCCCCGGACTGGCGCTTTCTGGATTTTTCACCTACTTTGCCTACAAACGGGTGCAGGTTATCGGCAATTCGGAGTGCTCCTTCCTCGAAGGGCTGGACCCCAAGCTGCGTGCCGCCCGCTTCAGCCAGCTGTGCTCATGGGACATCCCTTGTGTGGTCATCGCGCGCGGACACCGCATTGATGACGAACTGGTGCAGATCGCCAACGAGGCCGGGATCTCGGTTTTCCAGACGAGCATGATGACCATGAAGTTCCTCAATGCGGCAACGATCAAGCTGGAGTGGGCTTTTGCCCCCACCCTTCTGGTCCATGGCTGCCTCGTGGACGTCCAGGGTCTCGGTGTGCTGATCCAGGGAGAAAGCGGCTGTGGCAAAAGCGAAAGCGTCATCGGACTGCTGCAGCGTGGCGCCAGCCTCGTAGCGGATGATGCGGTGAGGCTCCGCCTGATCGAGGAGCGTGAGGTGATCGGCTCTGCGCCAGACATCACCCGCGGGATGATCGAAATCCGCGGCCTGGGCATCCTCAACGTGGCAGCCCTCTTTGGTGTCAGCGCCGTGCGCCTGAGCAAGCGTCTGGACTTGATCGTGGAACTGGTGCGAGGCACCAAAACTGAAGACCTCGAGCGAGTCGGGGTGAACAGCGACACGCGGGAGATCATGGGCATGAAAATCGGCCGTGTGGCGCTGCCGGTGGAGCCCGGGCGTGATGTGGCGGGCCTCATCGAACTGGCTGCCATCAATTTCAAATTGCGCACCTTTGGCTACAACAGTGCCGTCGAGTTTGACCAAAGGTTGTTGAAAAAGATGACAGATGATCAATTAGGTTAGCCCCAGCTGCTTTCTACACACCATGAGCATTCAAAAAGAACTCACGATCCGCAACAAAATGGGCATGCATGCACGTCCGGCGGCGCAGTTCGTCAAACGTGCCAGCAAGTATCAGTGTGACGTCTGGGTGGAGAAAGATGACGAACCTGTGAACGGCAAAAGCATCATGGGGCTCATGATGCTGGCAGCAGGCCGTGGGGAAACCATCAAGATCATCGCTGACGGCAGTGACGCCGAAGCCGCCGTGGCCGACCTGGAAGAACTGGTAACGTCCGGTTTTGGTGATGCTGAGTGACGAATGCCTCAGTGACAAGGCATGATCTCAATCCTCTCCCCTGAGTCCGTGCTCACTTAGGAGAGATATGAGCCCTGAGCTTTTTGAGCGTCTCAATTTGGGCTTCCGGGGAAAAAATGGCCCTCCGCCGCGCCTTGTGCCGCAGGAACAGCAGCAAAAAGAGCGGCAGCGTCAGCACGAACAAGAAAATGACGATGGCCCATGTCGGGGATATCTGCCCCCATGACAGTCCCAGTGAGTCAACCGCTGTACTCAAGCCCACAAGATAGGCTGCGTAACAAGCCATGAAGCCGTATGTCCTCATGACCTGCCGCCAGTGGAGCGTCGTGCGCTCTATGACCAGGAACCCTTCAGAGGAAACGACAACCAGATTCAAGTCTTTACCTGGCATGCGCACCAGGCGAACACTCCGGAAAGGCAGTACGGGCAGAAGAAACGCGGAAATCCATTCGGTCGTCACATAGGAGCCGTCAGGACGAAAATCGCATTCGCCATAATAAGCCGTGCCAAAACCGTGAAAGCTGAATGGCATACAAAGAGGGAATCCGGCCGGCCTGTCCAGATTTCAGGAAAGCCAGCAGTGGTCACTGTTTCGTCTCGTCCAACTGTCTTCCAGGTGAAACGCGGATCTCGCTGCTACCCCCCTCAGCAGGATGAGAGTCAGGCTCTTTGAGCATCTGCAGCATCATCATGCCGATCAGGTAAATCATCCCACCTCCGACACCGGCCCCGATGGCGATAAACCGACGCTGCCAGGTGTGCTCCTGATCTATGGCGTACCAGAACCGCATGCAGAACAAGATCCAGATGACGCTGGCACCGAGAACAAGAAGATGACCTGAGGACATGAGGCAGACTGTGGCGCGAGTTTCCGCCGCCAGCGACAGAAAAAACAAAACCCCGCACGGGGCGGGGTTTTGCACACATCGAGCTGTAACAGGAGTACCAATTAACGCTTGGAGAACTGGAAGCGTTTGCGGGCGCCTGGGCGGCCGGGCTTCTTACGTTCCTTGGCGCGGGAGTCACGGGTCAGCAGACCGTTCTGCTTGAGGACACCGCGGAGTTCAGGATTCACACCGATGAGGGCGCGGGCAATGCCGAGACGAACGGCACCCACCTGACCTGTGGAACCACCGCCGCTTGCGTTCACCTTGAAATCATAGGTCTGACGGGAGTTTGTGAGAGCCAGAGGGAAGAGAATCTGGTTCTGCAGGGCGACAGTCGGGAAGTATTCTTCGAAGTCGCGGCCGTTGACGGTGATGCTGCCAGCACCTTCGGTGATGAAGACGCGAGCGATGGCAGTCTTGCGACGGCCGGTAGTGGTTTTGAGAGGCTTGCTCATGCGATGGGTGAAAGTGAGAGAAATTAGGCGACGGAGAAGGGCTTCGGATTCTGCGCCTCATGCGGATGCTCTGCACCAGCATAGATCTTGAGCTTGCCGAGGACGGAACGGCCAAGACGGTTGTGGGGGACCATGCCCTTGACTGCGCGTTCCACAAGCAGCTGCGGACGGCGTGCACGCACGCGCTCGACGTTTTCGACCTTCTGATTGCCGACGTAGCCAGCCTTCGAGGTGTAAATCTTCTGAGTCTCTTTCTTGCCGCTGAGGCGGACTTCGGAGGCGTTCAGCACGACCACGAAATCACCGGTGTCAACGTGCGGGGTGAAAGTAGGCTTGGTCTTGCCGCGCAGGAGGTTGGCGGCGGCGACTGCGACGTCTCCAAGAATTTGGTTCTTGGCGTCGATGACCCACCATGTGGGGTTATGCTCCTGGGCTTTTGCTGAAAACGTCTTCATGAATGATGTGTACGAAAAACTTCCAATCTGGGAAGAAGGGGGGCCGCGATGGTAGGAGGATTGGCCGGGGTGTCAAGGCCTAAACAAAGTTATTCACAATGAAAAATGAGTTTGCGACGCATTTTGGGCAGCTTGCCCACTCCGGACAGGCCATGCCCCCATGCTTTTCACTTCCGCCACAGCCACTTCATCGCCTCCGGGAAGATGCTGGCACCCTGTTTGCTGTTATGCGCCCCATCACCAAACGTGAAGGTGCAGTCATACTTCTGATAGGCCAACGCGGCGGCCATCTGTTTGTTGGCCAGCGGCCAGTTGCCAAAAGGATTGTCCAGATCGCTGCTCCCGTCCTGAAGGTACACCCGCAGCGGCTTGCGCTCTGTCAGCCGGATAATGGAGGGATACACGTGCCCGCCCGCCAGGTCCACGTAGCTGCCGATGGTGGAGAAGACCTTGCGGAATTTGTCCGGCCGCTCCCAAGCCACCGTGAAGGCGCAGATGGCCCCGCTGCTGGCGCCTGCAATGGCCCAGCCCTCGGGATTGTCCGTGAGCTTGTAATCCTTCTGCACCTGCGGGATGATTTCCTCGAGCAGGAAGCGCGCATAGGTGTCCCCCAGTGTGTTGTACTCCTTGCCGCGGTTGTTGTTCTTCCAAGCGCTTTGCGGTTTCGTTTCACCACTGTGGCCGGGATTGATGAAGATGGCGATGGTTGGAGGCATGTCCCCGCTGGCGATGAGATTGTCAAACACCACCGGCACGCGCCAGGCACCCTTCACGCCCACGTAGTCATGCCCGTCCTGAAACACCATCAGGTTTGCCGGCTGCTCAGCTTTGTACTGCGCCGGCACATAGATCCACCAGTCACGCTTCGTACCCGCATAGATCTTCGACTCATGTACCGGCATTGGGATCACCTTCCCTTTCGGCACCTCCGGTTTCTCCTGCGAGAGAGGGCCGAGCTGGTAGTCATCGGCGGCGTAGGCGGAGGCAGTGATCGCGCAGAGAAGCACATTGAAAAAGCGAGTGAGCATGGCGGAAGGGAAGGTCAGTGCAGGTTGGATTTCAGACGGAATAAAACGCAGAAACCGGGACGATTCCTCAAGAAGCAGCCGACAATCTTTCCGGCACCAGCCGCCCGCCACGGTCAGGGGATTCCCCTTCGTGGTATTCGGCGTCCTGGTTCACCTGCCAGAGGTCGTAGAGCTCCTCCCCCTTGATGATGTTTCGTGCGCAGAGCATGGCCGTCATCATGGAGTGGTCCTGGTTGTTGTATTTGTGCATCCCGTTGCGCCCGATGAGGTGCAGTCCGGGCAGGTGCTCTTTCACCGCCCTGCGGATTTCATCCACATGGGAGGCGTAGGCGGCATCATACACAGGATAGGCCTTGGCCTGGCGGACCACACAGCCATCAACCCACTCTGAAGACTGGGCCAGCCCCAGCTTTTCCATCTCCATCTTGGCAAGTTCGACAAGCTTTTCAGCAGGACTGGTCCAGAGCCCGTCTCCCTCAAAGCAGAAATACTCCAGCCCGTAGCTGGATATGGATGCGTCCGCGACCATCTCAGGAGACCACGATTTGAAGTTTTGAATGCGGCCAACCTTGACCCCGGGATCATGGATATAGAGCCAGTTGTCGGGAAATGAATCCGCATGGCGGTACATGAGCACCACCGTGAGAAAATCCCGATAGCGCAGGGCTTTCGCAGCCGCTTGGGCCTCTTGAGGAAGCGCTGGGCTGAGACTGGGTATGAGCTCTGCGATGGGTGCCGTGGAAACGACATGCTGGGCCTGAATGTGGTGAACCACCCCTGCCTTGTCCCGGTAGGACAACGTCCAGCGCCGCATGGCTGAATCGTAGGCTGCCCCGATGAAACGGCTGCCCATGAGGATGCGCCCGCCCTGCGACCTGACTCTGTCGGCACAGGCCTCCCACATCATGCCAGGGCCACGCCGGGGATAGCGGAAGGTATTGATGAGGGTCTTGATGGTCTCCGGGCCGGTCTGGGCACGGCGCGGAAAGAGCGCATTCCAGATGGCTGAGGAAAGGGACAGCCCCTTGATACGCTGGGCAGCCCAGTCTGCGGAAATCTCCCTGCAACTCATTCCCCAGACTTTCTCCGTGTAGGTCTTGAAGAAGACCTCAAAAAGACGGGCCCCAAACCGGTTGCTCACCCAGTCCTGAAAACTCAGCGGCTTGCGGATAGGCATCAGGCGCGCTTTCAGGTATGACAGTCCGCAGCGCAAGGACTCCCACAGGCCCAGCTTCATCAGCGCATCCATGGCCACGAGCGGGTAGGAAAAGAACTTTCCGCGGTAGTAGATCCTGGACGAGCGGGGGCGCTCCAGCATGCCCTCCGGCAGCAGTTCATCCCAGAGACTTTCCACTTCGGCGGATTTGGAGAAGAAGCGATGGCCTCCAATGTCAAAAAGGCAGCCTTTGTAGCTCACCGTGCGCGAAATCCCGCCCACGTGTTCGGGATCAGACTCCAGTACGACGACGGGCACGCCCTCCTTTCCCAGCATGTAGGCCGCAGTGAGTCCTGCGGGGCCCGCTCCTATGATGACTACGGCAGGATCTTGCTCTCTCATGGGCGGGCGGAAGGCGCAGGTGGAGTTTGGAGCGTTTGGTAAAGGGAATAAAAGCCCTTGGTGACCACAGTCGCCTGCCTGCGGAGCATTTCATCCTTCATGCGCAAATCCCCCCCAGATGGCTCGGCGGCCGCTGTTTGAAGAGCGAGGAAGTCAGGCATGTAATCTTCATTCGGAGGCAGGGACAGCAGCCCGACAGACACCGGCTGCACTGGACACCTGAGATCCAGGGCCAGATGAGGCGGAGCGGCAATGAGCCCCCCTCTGGCAACCGCAGCCTCCAGCCGTTCATGGATGTACCACCCGCCGGCATTCGCCGGAGCCAAGACAAAATTCCGATACCACAACACGTTGGTCCCCAGTGCCAGCAGCAGGCAGCCTGCCCCCAGCCAACCCCGGCACTCACGAAAAAGTCCGGCGTCCAGCGCAGCCAGCAGGGCAAGAAATGCCATGGGGAAAAGATAACGCTCTGGACGGCATGATTGGGTCGCTAGTGCCGCCAGACCAGCCATCACAGCCCATGGGGCGGCACCCAGACTTTTCCGGACACAGACCAGCTGCCAAACGCACCAGCCGCACCCCAGCAGTGCCGTGAGGGTGTAGAAGGCCGCTCTCAAATCCGGCAGCCCCTGAAACAGACCGCAGACGTTTGACACCACATCGGTGCGCGCAGTCGTGTGCTGACGCCATATTTCAGCAAATCGGGCGTGATCCGCCTGAAAGTACACCGAGGCGTAGCAGACCGCCGCCACAGCCCCTACCGCAGACATAAACACAGCAAGCTCCCTGAACCGGCGCGCCGTGGCCAGACAGGCACATGTGCCCAGGACAAGCCATATAACAGTGAGCTTCACCCCCACCAGCAGCCCAGAAAGCAGTCCTAGCAGGAGGCTGCCTTTCATGCCGCCCGCCACCCGATCGCTGTTTTGATACCACACCACCACCCCGAACATCAGCAATGGCTCCAGGATAGCCCAGCTGCCCATGCGGAACAGATAAGGGTCCAGCCAGAGCCAGGCCAACAGCAAGACGGCCCCGGATTCATTCCCCCGACGCACAAGCCGCAGGCAAGACAGCCCCGCTGCCACCGCCACCAGCAGCGAGCACAGAACGCGCTTGGCCACCACAGAGGGAGGGACGATGGCAAATAGCGCGCGGTTGATCCAATGATTTACAGGGCTCAGGGCATTGTGGAGAATGCCATGAGCCGGGAGATGCCACTGCTCACAGCGCGCATTCCACTGCCAGATCCCTTCGTCATTGGTGGGCTCAAGAACGAAATCCAGCAGGAACAAGCGGCAGACCAGCAGCAGATAGAAGAACGTCAGGAGATAACGCATGCAGCTATCTGGTCTGCTGATGAATTTAGCGGCTTATCACGCGATCCGCCCGCAGCACTGCTTGTATTTCTTGCCGCTGCCGCATGGGCAGGGGTCGTTGCGGCCGATGTTGGCTACGGGCTTGGGTCTGGCGGGAACGCTGCTGGGGAGGATGAGGCGCGGGCCGTCGCGGCCGATGTTGGGCGCGGCTTCTTCCTTTTCCTCTTCTTCCTCACGCCGCTGCGGAGCTGGAGCTTCACCACCCTGCTGCAGGGCCATTTGAGCAAGGAAGTGCTCAAAGGCGGCGAGCTGCTGGGTGCTGCGGAAGAGATTGCCGAGGACCTCGCCGTTGATGTTGTTCATCAGCTCGGCGAAGATGGTGAAGGCCTCCTGCTTGAACTCGATGAGCGGGTCTTTCTGGCCGTAGGTGCGCAGGCCGACGCCTTCCTTGAGGGCATCGAGCGCGTAGAGGTGCTCCTGCCAGAGACGGTCGATGGCGTTGAGGAGGATCATCTTCTCGATCTCCTGCAGCGCGGTGGGGTTGGCGTTGCTGACCTTGACGTCGTAGGCCCCCATGATCTTGTCCTTCAGGTAGGCGGCCTTGGCGTCGAAGTCGAGCGCGCGGAATTCGTCGTCGAGGGTGCGCAGGCCGATGGGGAAGGTCATGTTCACCCAGGCGAGGAGGCCTTCGTAGTCGGCCTCGTCGTCCTTGATGTCCTTGGAGACAAAGGCGCCGAGGCGTTCGGTGACGCCCTTTTCCACGGCCTCGTTGATGAGGATGCGGGTGTCGTTGCTGTTGAGCACGTCGTTGCGCCATTCATAGACGACTTCGCGCTGCTGGTTCATGACGTCATCGTATTCGAGGACGCGCTTGCGCCAGACGTAGTTGCGCTGCTCGACGCGCTTCTGGGCGGTTTCGACGGAGCGGTTGAGCCAGGGGTGCTGGAGCTCCTCGCCCTCCTTCATGCCAAAGCGTTCCATCATCTTGGTCATGCGTTCGGCGGCGCCGAAGTTGCGCATGAGGTCGTCTTCAAAACTGAGGAAGAACTTGCTCTCGCCGGGGTCTCCCTGACGGGCGGAACGTCCGCGGAGCTGGCGGTCCACGCGGCGGCTTTCATGGCGCTCGGTGGCCAGGACGTAGAGGCCGCCGAGTTCGGCGACGCCTTCGCCCAGCTTGATGTCGGTGCCACGACCGGCCATGTTGGTGGAGATGGTCACGGCGCCGCGATGACCGGCGCGGGCGACGATCTCGGCCTCCTGGCGGTGATACTTGGCATTGAGGACGTTGTGGGTGATCTTCTGCAGCTTGAGCATGCGGGAGACCATTTCCGAGGCCTCCACGCTGGCGGTGCCGACGAGGACGGGCTGGCCTTTGGCGTGCAGCTCGCGGATGAGCTCGATCACAGCGGTGAACTTCTCGCGACGGGTCTTGTAGATGCTGTCGTTGTGGTCCTTGCGCTTCACCGGACGGTTGGTCGGGATGGTGAGGACGTCGAGGTTGTAGATGTCGTGGAACTCCGCGGCGTCGGTTTCAGCGGTGCCGGTCATGCCGCCGAGCTTTTGATAGAGGCGGAAGTAGTTCTGAATGGTGATGGTGGCGAGCGTCTGGGTCTCGGCGTCGATCTGCACGCCTTCCTTGGCTTCCACGGCCTGGTGCAGACCGTCGCTCCAGCGGCGTCCGGCCATCTTGCGGCCCGTCTGGGCATCGACAATGACGACCTTGTTTTCCTCGACGACGTACTCGACGTCCTTTTCATAGAGGCAGAAGGCGCGAAGGAGCTGGCTGATCTGGTGGATGCGCTGGCCCTGGTGGGAGAGGCGGTCCTGCATCTCGCTCTTTTTGCGGGTGCGGGCGTCTTCGGAGAGCGTCATGTCGCCGTCGATCTCGGAGTAAACGGTGGCGATGTCCGGAAGGACGAAGGCGTCGGGCTCGTCGGGGTTGAGGAAGTTGCGGCCCATTTCCGTGAGGTCGGCGTCGTGGGATTTTTCCTCGATGAAGTAGTAGAGCTCCTCCTTGAGCTTGAAGAACTCGACCTTCTGGGTGTCGGCGTAGAGGGAGAGCTCGGCCTTTTCCATGGCGCGGCGGAGCTCCGGCTCCTCCATGGCGCGCATGAGGGCGCGGTTTTTGGGCTGTCCCATATGGACTTGGAAGAGCTTGAGGCCGGCCTGCTCAAGGTGACCTGCGGCGGCGGCTTCCTTGGCCTCGGTGATGAGGCGGTTGCAGAGGGCGTTCTGGCGGCGGACGAGCTGCTCGACGAGGGGCTTGTAGCGCTCGTACTGGTGGTTGCTCTCGGCGGCCATGACGGGGCCGCTGATGATGAGGGGGGTGCGGGCTTCGTCGATGAGGACGGAGTCCACTTCGTCCACAATGGCGAAGTAGTGGCCGCGCTGCACCTGCTGCTCCTTGCTGGAGGCCATGCCGTTGTCACGCAGGTAGTCAAAACCGAACTCGCTGTTCGTGCCATAGGTGATGTCGGCGCGGTACTGCTCCGCACGGATGTGGCTGGGCTGGTCGTTCTGGATGCAGCCGACGGTGAGGCCGAGGTATTTGTAGAGGCTGCCCATCCACTCGCTGTCACGACGTGCGAGGTAGTCGTTCACGGTGATGACGTGGACGCCGCGGCCGGTGAGTGCGTTGAGGTAGGTGGGCAGGGTGCCGACGAGGGTCTTCCCTTCCCCGGTGGCCATTTCGGCGATCATGCCGCGATGCAGGGCGACACCGCCGATGAGCTGCACGTCAAAGTGCACCATGTTCCAGCCGAGCGGCTGGTCGCACACCATGATCTCGCGCCCGCACATGCGGCGCGCGGCGTTTTTAACCACGGCGTAGGCTTCGGGGAGGATGTCGTTGAGCATCTTCGCCTCGATGGCGGCAAAGTCGGGCTGGATGGCGTTCCAGGCCTCGCGGGAGCGGTCGATGCGCGCCTTTTTGTCGTCCAAGGGGGCGTTTTTCCAGGCGGCGGAGGCGAGGTAGTCGTTTTCCAGCGCGGGGAAATGGGGCTTAAGAGCGGCGAAGTAGTTCTCCACGGACTCCAGGCAGGCGTCCACGGCGGCCTCATCGGCGATGCGGAGGCCGACACCACCGAGGAAGGGTGGCGTGTGAAAAGCGCGGAACTGGGACTGCCACTTCTGGGTGCGCTCCCGCAGGGCCTCCTCCGGCTCGTTTTGCAGGAGGGCTTCGATGCGGTTGATCTCGACCACCACAGGTTGAAGCTTGCGCACGGTGCGCTGGTTCTTGGTGCCGATGATTTTTTTGATGATCCAGTTGAACATGGGAAATAGGAATACGCCGCCCGGCGAGTGACGGCCGGGTCGGAGGGAGGCCGAATGTGGCGGATGTCAGCCAGTGCGCAAGGACTCAAACAGCCTGTCTCGCCGGGGTCGAGCGAAAGACCAGCTCCTTCACCCGGCGCGGAATCATGGCGCTTTTCACCACTTCCGGCCTCACGCTGCGAAGGAAATCCAGCAAAATCACCGGTGATTCCACGATCATGCGCTCGATCTGGTCGCGCCGGTGCGTCCAGCGGGAATTGCGATGCAGGTAGTCAAGGTCGGCGAGGATTTCATCGACATCTCCTTCGCTGAAACCAGCGAGCTGAAACGCATAAGGGTCTTGGAGGGGCATGGCGATGTGCAGTGAGAACGGCGCTGACCAAATCGAGAATGCGTGATCCGACAAGCGCTTCCCGATTCAAATTTTCTGGCAACGAAAATAATTACCAGCAGTTGAGAGATGTAGCTTTTCGCCGCGCTTCACGTTTAACTGGCACCTCATGCCCCGCATTCTCTGGCAAAACACGGACATCACCTGGCTCGCCGCCGTGGTGGTCGCCGTCGTCCTCGGGCTGCTTTGGCAGGGATACCGCCGCTCCCCGCTGCACGGCTGGCGCAAGCTTGCTGCAATGGCCTGCAAGCTCTCTGCCCTGGCGCTGCTGGCGCTCTGCCTGCTCGATCCCCTGTGGACAAAGCAGCAGCCGAAGAAGGGTGAGAACGAGGTGATCGTGCTGGTGGACAGCAGCGCCTCTCTGGACACGGCCGAAAAGCCGGGCGAGCCCACGCGCGCGGCGAAGGTGGGCGCGGCGCTGAATGATGGCGGGCAGGACGCGGCATGGATCAAGGAGCTGGGCGAGGACTTCCGCCTGCGGCTCATGACGGCGGGCGCGCAGACGCAGAGCGTGCCTCATTTTCGCACGCTGAAGTTTGACGGCAGCCGCACGGACCTGTGCCGCTCGATCATGACGCTGCGCAGCGGGGGCTCCAACCTGGCGGCGGTGGTGGTGGTCAGTGATGGCAATGCGACGGATGCGAGCGCGTGGAAGGCGGAGGCGACGGGCGCGCCGGTCTTCACCGTGCTGGCGGGTAAAAATGCGCCGACGCCTGATCTGGCAATCCTGGATGCGACGGTGGCGACGAGCCCTTTTGAAGATGCGCCGATCACGATCACCTCGCGTGTTTCCGCCCATGGTCTGACGGGCAAGCAGGCGACGCTCTCCGCGCTGGATGAGCAGGGCAAGGCGGTGGTGACGGAGAAGGTGGCTTTCAGCGGGGAGTCGCCGCAGACGGTGCGCCTGCGGCTGCCGGTGGCGAAGCCGGGGGTGTCGTTTCACAAGCTGGAGCTGAAGGCCGAGGGCGTGAGCGAGGCGACGCTGGCGAACAACACGCGGCTGCTGGAGGCGGATCGCGGTGCAGGCCCCTACCGGGTGCTGTATGTGACGGGGCGGCCGAACTGGGAGTACAAATTTCTGCGCCGGGCGATCGCGGGGGATGATGACATCCAGATGCCGAGCCTGGTGCGGATCGCGAAACGGGAGCCGAAGTTTGAATGGCGCGGGCATGCAGGCGAGAGCGCGAACCCGCTCTTTCGCGGCTTCGGTGCCAAGGAGGGGGAGGAGGCGCAGCGCTACGACCAGCCGGTGCTGATCCGCCTGGGGACGCGGGATGCGAAGGAGCTGAGCGACGGCTTCCCCAAGGCGGCGGAGGACTTCTTCAGCGACTATCGCGCCATCATCATTGACGACCTCGAGGCCGCCTTCTTCACCCAGGAGCAGATGCACCTCATCCAGCGTTTTGTCAGCGAGCGCGGCGGCGCTCTCCTCATGCTCGGCGGCCAGGAGTGCTACCAGGCCGGCGGCTACGATCACACCCCCATCGGCAGCATGCTCCCCGTTTACCTGGACCGCACCAACACCACCGGCCCCATGCTCGACGCCCGCCTCAATCTCACGCGTGAAGGCTGGCTCGAGTCCTGGATGCGACTGCGCACCGACCGCGAGGAGGACGAAAAGCGCCTCAGCGCCATGCCCTCCTTCTATTCCATCAACCAGACCTTTGCCATCAAGCCTGGCGCAAACATCCTCGCCACCGTTTCAGACGCCTCCCAGACCACCGTGCCCGCCATCGTCTCCCAGCGTTTTGGCGAGGGCCGCGTCGGCAGCGTCCTCGTCGGTGACCTCTGGCGCTGGGGCATGTACGACCCAGACGCCCGCAAGGACATGGAGCGTGCCTGGCGCCAGCTCATTCGCTGGCTCGTCGTGGATGTGGAGGACAGCATCACCCTCGCTGCGGAAACCGAGCCCGCAGACAGGGAGCACGTCAGGCTTTCCGTCCGCGTGCGCGACCGAGCCTTCAAGCCCCATGGAGACGCCATGGTCAAGATCGAGGTCACCCAGCCCGACGGCAAAAAATCCCAGCTCTTCGCCGAGCCCAGCCTCAAGGAACCCGGCCTCTATGAGACCGAGTTCTTCTCCGGCAGTTCCGGCAACTACCGCGCCACAGCCACCGTCGAGGACATGGAAAAGCACACCCAGCTCGGCACCAAGACCACCGGCTGGACCTACGGCCCCCAGGCCGAGGAATTCAGCCGCCTCGCCCCCGACAAAGCCTTCATGCAGCGCATCGCCTCAGAAACCGGCGGACAGATGCTCGCGCTGGAAGAGGTCTCCAAGTTACCGGACCTCCTCAAAAACATCCGCGTTCCTGTCGAGGTCACCCTCTCCACCCCGCTGTGGCATACTCCCTGGATCTTCCACGCTCTGTTGCTCCTCATCGTTGCCGAGTGGGGCCTGCGTAGAAAAGGAGGCATGGCATGAACAAAGTACTCGCGGGCTTCAGCCCGCTCTGGCGCGTTATGATAACAAGATCACGCCTTCCCCAGCTTCGCTTCCAGGACGAGCTAAAACTCATAATTACTTTGATCCTTCTTCTCGCCCCCCTGCTCCACGCCGCCCCGCGTGCGCTGGAGGTCGTCATCGTCGTCGGTGCCTCCGGCGCGGAGGAATACGGCAAAAAATTCCAAACCCAGGCCACCGCCTGGACCACCGCCTGTACCAAGGCTGGCGTCTCCGCCAAGGTCATCCGCGGAGAAAAAACCACCGAAAACCTCGCACAAACCCTCACCACCGCCGAGCCCTCGCGCTCGCTCTGGCTCGTTCTCATCGGCCACGGCACCTTTGACGGACGCGATGCCAAGTTCAACGCCGAAGGCCCGGACCTCGATGTGAAGCAGCTCGCCGGATGGCTCAAGCCGCTGAAGCAGGAGGTCGCCGTCATTCACACCGCCTCCTCCAGCGGCGGTTTTCTAAAGGCGCTCTCAGGCAAAGACCGCATTATCATCACTTCCACCAAAAGCCCGGACGAGGTCTTCTACGCCCGCTTTGGCGAATCCTTTGCCGAAGCCATCGGCGGACTGCCAGAGGCGGACCTGGATCAGGACAAGCAGGTCTCGCTTCTCGAAGCCTTCCGCCACGCCAGCAAGACCGTCGCGCTCTTCTATGAGAACGAAGGCCGTCTCGCCACCGAGCACGCCCTGCTCGAAGACAACGGCGACGGCATCGGCACGCGCAGCGAGGTCCTCGCCGCCGATACCCCGCCCGCAACAGCCACCGCCCTCGACGGCGACCGCGCCGCGCAGCTCGTTCTCGTCCTCAGCGCGGAGGAGCAGCAGCTCACCGACACCCAGCGCACCACCCGCGATGCGCTGGAGCGCGAACTGAAAGCGCTCAAAGACGAGCGCGCCAAGATGAAAGAAGACGACTACTACACCCAGCTCGAAGCTCTCCTGCTCAAGCTCGGCGCGGTGTATGAGACGAAGTCATAGCATGCAGAGCCATTGGGAGCGGGGTCGCGCAGTGAAGAATCAACGGTGCTACGGCTTTCGCCGTGCCGGTTAATGAACCTAAATCCGAAAACACTTCGAAGGCGGGAGCGAATGGGCTCGCTTCCCAGTCTCAGCCCATGTGAGCCACGAGACGCTCAAAAGCGATAGCTGCGGTCGTTTCCCCCTCCGCGACCGCACTCCCAATTAATCCTCACGGATCATCACGCCCGGTCACGAAATCACGGAACGCCTGCGCCACGCGCTGGGTCACCGCGCCATCCACACCAGGCATGGGGCGCTGATCGATCTTCGCCAGCGGATGCACATCACGCGTGCTGGAGGTGAGAAAGGCTTCATCACAGCTTTGCAGTACGCTGATGGGCTGCGCGATTTCCTCCACCGGGATATCCGCTGCTGCGCAGGCCTCCAACACCAGCGCGCGAGTCACACCAGCGAGACAGCCAGAGCTGAGCGGCGGCGTCAGTACACGCCCCGCCACGACCACAAAGATGTTCGTGCCCGTGCCTTCGCAGAGCTCATCGCGCGTGTTACCAAAGACAGCCTCCCCTGCCCCCTGCGCATGCGCCAGAGCCAGCGCGCGCACATTGTCGGCATACGAGGTGGACTTGATGCCTGCCAGCGCGCTGCGCTCATTGCGCGTCCAGGGCACCGTCATGACTGTTTCGGTGGGTGGCCAGGGTTTCAGGACCGTCGCAGCCACAGTCATGGTGGCGGGCGCATCTCCACGGTCGGAGCCCAGCGGACCGTCGCCGCTGGTCAGCGTGACACGGATGCGTGCATCACTGAGGCCATTGGCCTGCATCGTCTCCAGCATGGCCTTCTCGTACAGTTCCTGGGCAGGCGGTGCGATGCCCATGGCCGTGCAAGAATTCACCAGCCGCCGCCAGTGCCGCGTGGGCGTGAAGGGCCTGCCACCTCGTGCCACAAGCGTCTCAAAGACACCATCTCCTACCAGAAAGCCATGATCGAAGGGAGAGATGCTCGCCTCGGCGGTGCTGACAATGCGTCCGTTGATCCAGATGAATGCGGGTACTTTCATATGCGCAGCATGGTCTGAAAAAAATCATTCTCAAGAAACACACTTTGCGCTTGCACGATTCAGATCATGCGCCAATATAAACATCCCAACGCAAAAGCGGGTGTAGCTCAGTGGTAGAGCACTTCCTTGCCAAGGAAGATGTCGCGCGTTCGAATCGCGTCACCCGCTCCACCTCTCAAAAGAGAGGTGCCTCACAAAAGATCGTTCATGTTCGTCTGGTCAAAACTTACAGCTTCACGTTCGGCTGACATTTGGGAAGAACGTTTTGCCAACCATCCTGGTGGCACCCTCGTCATCAGCAGCTTTCCAGGCCGCAAAATGGTTCGTCTGGAATTTTATTGTGAGACTCAGGGCCCGGCGAAGGCCATCCAGAAGGAATACGGCGGCACAGTAAAACATCTGAAGACGCAAAACTGGGCGGCGCACTCTTCGCAAACGCCACCCCCCGTGAAAGTGCGTGACCGGTTTGTGATCTGCGCAGTCAAAACGGATGATGAAATCAAAAAGGCCCGCGCCAAGTTCCCAGGCCGCGAGATCATCGCCGTGCCTGCGGACATGGCCTTTGGCACTGGCCATCATGCCACCACAGCGACCGTGCTGCGTCTGCTGGTAGATGCCGCAGCGACACGCCAAGCCAAGGGCCAGAAATGGAGCATGGCAGACTTGGGCTGTGGCAGCGGCATCCTTGCCATTGCTGCTGAAAAACTCGGCGCCACCCGTGTCTGGGGCTGCGACTACGACCAAGCCGCCGTGAAGATCTCCCAAGAAAACGCTGCGCGCAATGACACACCCAAGACGCGCTTTACCCGGGTCGATGTCCTCAAGTGGGAGCCCAAGCAGACCTGGGACATTGTGGCCGCAAACATTTTCTTCGACGTCCTGGAGGCGGCATTTCCGCAACTGGTGCGATCCGTCGCACCTGGCGGCGTCCTGATGCTCTCAGGCATTCTCAAGTCCCAGGCGAAAGCCTGCCTCGCGGCTGGAAAACGCGCCGGCTTTGTGGTGGAGAAAGTGGTGACCAAAGGCAAGTGGGTGACCGCCATGGGTACTGTTAAAAAGCGCTGAAATAGCAGAGAACCTGCATAGTTTCCAGAAAACGATGTCCAGCCTGCCACCACAACATCGTCCACTTTATTCTTGAATTTGGTAGGCCGGGGGATTTATTGTCAGCAGATTCAAGCAGCCAATCATGCTTTTCGATCCCGCGTCCACATCTGGCGGGGCTGGATTCACCAGTCCGCGGAAAAAGCGCGGGCTGCTGAGAACGGCCCAAACTGAAGGCAATCGCATTGGCCTCCTGCCAACGGAAGGCTGGCGCAAACGCAACCTGCAGTTTCTGAATGAGGTGCTCATTCCCACCCTGCTCTCTCCGCGCAAGCCCGGAGAGGATTTTGGCCGGCTGCCAGTGGCCGCACAGAATGAGATCGCTGTGACGTGGCTTGGTCATGCCGGCTTTTTTTGCCAGATCGGCGGTGTAAATATCGCCATAGACCCCAACTGGGCGCTCTGGCACGGCCCCGTCAAGCGAGTACGCCACCCCAGTGTCTGGGCGCATGACCTGCCCCACATTGATCTGGTGCTGGTCTCCCACGCGCATTACGACCATCTGCACCTGCCAAGTCTGCGCAAGCTCGCCGCCGCACAACCCATCATCGTGCCAGAGGGAGTCGGCAAAGTCGTGAAAAACTGCGGTTTTGGACACATCGTCGAATTGAAGACCTGGCAGAGCGCCACTTTTCAGGATCTACGCATCACCCTGACGCCAGCAAAGCACTGGGGAGCGCGAATGATTCATGACACACACCGACAGTTTGGCGGATTTCTCGTCAAATCTCCCGAACGCTGCCTCTTTCACTGCGGCGACAGCGCCATGTTCGACGGTTTCCAGGAGATCGGCAAACGTGCCAGCATTGACCTCGCGCTCATGCCCATCGGCGCCTATGACGCGCCAAGCGGGCGCCAGGTGCACATGAACCCCGAAGAGGCGCTGGACGCCTTTCAGATGATGGGTGCACACTCGATGATACCCATGCATCATGACACCTTCCCCTTGGGTGGCGAGCCCATGCATGAGCCCGCCCAGCGCCTGACCAAAGCCGCACTGGAGCGCGGTCTGGAGCATCGCGTGCGACTGCTGCGCGAAGGTGAATCTGCGATTTACTAAGCTCTGCCGCCTCGTGAGTGAGCGCCCTGTGCTGACCCTTATCGCCGCCGTCTCCAGCGATGGCTTCATCTCGTTGGGAAGAGGTGTGCCGTGGCAGTTGCCCCGGGACAAGGAGCACTTTAGGCGCACCACCGCTGGCCACTGGCTGCTCATCGGCCGCCGCACATATGAGGAAATGCATGGCTGGTTCACCGACCATCACCCGCTCGTGCTCACGCACAGCCCAGGGTATTTGCCACGTGAGGGCCAGTCTGTGGCAAGCGTGACCGAGGCCATTCATGCCGCCACCGCAGGCGGGGCCAAAGAGCTTTTTGTCTGTGGCGGAGGGGAGGCCTACGCTGCAGCCCTGCCCTTTGCAGACAGGCTCATCCTGACGCATGTGCACGATCATCTTGGAGCTGGCGTCGCCTTTCCAGCCATCAAGGCGGACGAATGGCGGCAGACATACCGGCGGGATTTTCCGGCCGATGCCAGCCATGCCCAAGCACTGAGCCTTGCCACTTACGAGCGCTCTTGCCAGCCCAGGCAGCACCAAGAAAATGCATTATAGTAATTTCAAGATGAGCAAAACCAGCTTTCGGTGTATCTAAGAAGAGAAGATGTCCCTTCCTAACCAGTTCAGCCCGGGCTCTGCAGCCGCATTTCTGGCGGCTGCAATCCTGCTCTGTGCTGGGTGCACCACTAGCCTGAACACTGCGGCCACTCCTGGCAAGGCCCAGCCTGAATCCAAGGACATCTCCCTCGTAAAGTCCCCCACAGACCTGAGCTTTCTTCTGAGCATGAGTTTCGTGGAGGCCAAGAGCATCTCCACTCAGCAGTTGGAAATGCCGCCCTACATCAAGATCGCCGCAGATTCGATTCAGGTGTTCAAGTATTCCCCTGACGGCAAGCCAGTGAAAGTGCGGGCGCGGGGCAAAGTCTTTCTCGAAATGGATTTCAACGAACCGGCCAAGGCTCTCTGCCAGGAAGCCTTCATCACGGGAGATGAAGTCATCCTGCGCGGCAGCCCGATCCTGCAGCGTGGTGGCAGCATGGTCGAAGGGCTGGATGAAAGCACCATCTTCTATCTTTTTGGTACATCGCTGCGTGTCATCGGTCTGCACAAGGTGAATAACCAGACCGAAATTGCTTCGCTGATGCCGACACTCGGGACTTGGGCGGCTGGCCCCAATCCGCTCCTCCCCCCCCTCACAGAGAGTTCCGTGCCATCCAGCATTCGCGACTCCATGCAGCGTGCAGCCGAGGCTGAGATGCTGCACCAGAAAACTCGCGAACTGTATGGTCCCGCCCAGAATGCCCCCCCAGCACCGGCGCAGCCTGAAAAAGACACCGAGAAGCCCAAGTCCCCTCCTCCTCCATCGGCAACCAAGAAACCGGTGGTCGAAATCCGCCGAGCCGTCCCCAGCAAACCCACCTCCAGCAATCGTTTTCGGACGGACAAAAGCCGCGCGTAAGCTGAAGGTCCAAGCAAACGGCTGCCAGAACACTCAGCCCACAATGGCCTGCGGCACACGCCCATGCACGTCGGTGAGGCGATAGTCACGGCCGGCGTAGCGGTAGGTCAGCTTTTCATGATCCATGCCCAGGAGATGCAGGATGGTGGCATGCACGTCGTGCACATGCATCTTGTCCACGGCTGCCTTGAAGCCAAAGTCATCGCTCTGCCCATAGGCCGTGCCGCCGCGAACACCGCCGCCAGCAAAGAACATGCAGAAGCCATGCGGATTGTGGTCGCGGCCGTTGCCGTTTTCGCTCACGGGCGTACGGCCAAATTCACCGCCCCAGATGATGAGGGTGTCCTCCAGCATGCCACGCTGCTTGAGATCGCCGATCAGCGCCGCGATGGGGCGGTCAATATCCGCCGCGAGCTTTCGGGTCTGTTCATCGTGCTTGGAGTGCGTGTCCCAGGGCTGGCCGTTGCCGTAGTAGAGCTGCACGTAGCGCACCCCGCGCTCCACCAGACGGCGGGCCATGAGGCAGCCGTTGGAGAAATGGCTCTTGCCATACATCTCGCGCACACGTTCGGGCTCCAGATTCACATCAAAGGCATCGGTGGCGGCGGACTGCATGCGGTAGGCGGTCTCCATGGCCTGGATGCGGCCATTGAGCGCCACATCCGCGCCGCCGCGTGCGGCCAGATGCTCGGCATTCAGCGCCTGCATAAGATCAAGCTGCCGTCGCTGATCCGCCCGCGCCAGCTTCTCATTCGTCAGCCACGGGATCATCTGCTTCGGATCGAGATTGGAGTGGTTGATATACACGCCCTGATGCTGCGCGGGTAGAAATGCGCTGGTCCAGAGGACTGAGAAGCGCACGGGCTTGCCAGGGCAAAGGACGACGAAGGAAGGCAGATTGGCATTCTCATTGCCCAGACCGTAGCTGAGCCATGAGCCCATGCTGGGCACGCGCTCGGTCATAGTGCCATTGTTCATCAGCAGCAGTGCCGGGCCGTGATTCGGGTTGTCCGTATGGCAGGAGCGCAGGACGCAGAGGTCATCGGCATGCCGGGCCAGATTGGGCAGCAGCTTGCTGATCTCCAGTCCGCTCTGTCCGTGTTTGGAGTACTGGTAGGGAGAGGCCAGCAGCCCGCCGGTGGGGCGCTCGGTGCGGAGGTCTGCCCCCTGAGGCTTCTGCCCGGAGTATTTGGTGAGGCCCGGCTTGGGATCAAAGAAGTCCGGGCCGAAGGGGCCGCCGTTCATGAAGAGCTGGATCACACGCTTGGCCTTCGGCACAAAGTTCGTGCGTGGTGCCGCATGCAGGGTGGAGGCCAGCCCCAGCGTGCCCAGGCCACCCCCCATGCGGGAGAGCAGTGCACGACGTGAAAGAGCAGAGAGAGCGGACATGCGGAGTGTACGCAGCCAAAACCCCGACGCTTGCGTGGGATCGCATCCTGAACCGACTCAGAGCTTTGCCCCCGCACGTGCAGGGGGGCTGGCCTGCATGCGAGCATGCAGGCCAAAACCGATGGGCAGATACAAAGCAAAGCCGTAAGCCAGAAACCAGACGCCGATGAGCAGCCAGAACTTCACCGGCTGCCGCTCCCTCAGCGTGAGCCGCCAATACCCGTTCATGCAGCCGGTTTGCAGCGTCTGCACCAGACGGCTCGCCACCAGAAGGCTCCACAACGGCACCAGCACCGTCACGAGGCCAAAGGAATGCATGACCGCACCGCAAACCGCAGACACAACCGAAAGCGCAAAAAGCAGCCAGACCCAAGGTGAGCGAAGTTCAATCCGCCTCACCGGCACACTTTGCCGCTGAGCCGTCAGCACTCCGCCATGCTCTGGCCCAAGCTGGGACACCCCTTCAGACAAACCACGGTGGATGACCTCACCACAGCCGGGACATTGGACCGCCACGCCCCGTGTGCGGTGCCTTTGTCCGACGCCCGGGCGTTTGCAAAAGGGGCAGCAAAGAGCCTGCCAGCGCCGCTGAATCTGAATGCCCATGAGCAAGACTCCGGCCACGGCAATGATTTGCAGCCCCTTGACCACCGTCTCCTCCGATGCTGCAGCGCCAGACGCCAGTGCCAGGCAGGGGACTGCTCCCAAGGACATCTCCTGGAGCAGATCAAAGCAGAAACGGTCAGTCATCCGGCCAGAGAATCCGTTTTCAGCCTTGCTGGCAATTCCACTTTCGGACCGTTCGTGGAACCCGCCGGGCCGTCATTTCCACGATGAATGCCCCTGGATCTGAATCTCAAACGGCGTCAGCATGGAGAGCGGCTGGCCAGTTTCGCATTCAAAGGGGTACACCATCACATTCGGCACCACACAGCGGAGGTGGAAGTCGTAGAAAGCACGCATGTAGTCGGCGGTCACCGCCGCTTCGGGATTCATCTGCCTCCACAGGATCGCCTTGATGACGTAGCCGTGGCAGACCACGAGGATGCCCTGCTCCGTACGCTGCCGCAGTGCGGCCAGGGATTCGTCAATGCGGACGTAGAATTCGCGAAAGCTCTCCGCCCCCTCGCCATCGCAGTAGTCGGGATCGCAGCGCTCCCAGTACTGGCGTGCAGGCTCGCGGCGCAGCGTCTCGGTGGTGCCCACATAGCGGGCGGGGGCCAGAAAGGTCAGCTCATGCAGCGGCAGCATGAGCACCGGTACCTGCGGCATGCGTCTGCGCAGCGGCTCCACGGTGAAGCCCGTGCGTGCATAGCGGGAAACCACGATCAGCTCAGGCACCGTGTGCCACTGCGCCCCCAGAGCCTCCGCCTGTGCCAGCCCCTTTTCACTCAGGCCGATCTCATGCGGCGTGTCCGTGGGAAACCCTGCATTGCTGAGACTTTCGGCGTGACGGATGAACCAGATCTTTTTCTTCATGGGGGCGTCTGCCATAGGCGCTGTGATGAGCGATGGCAAACGCGGGTGAAGGCATGCAAAAAAAATCACGCGTGCATGTTTGTTGGGAGTGCGTTTGCGAAAAGCAGGAACGAACGCCGCTGCAGCCCTCGCAGGGCGGATGGCAGGTGCCGCTGGAGAGACTGCAACTGCTTACCGCACTCCTTCATGCCTCACCGCCGCCCGCCCCTCCATCTTCCCTTTTTCCTGCAGTGCATGGCCCACCGGCATAAAAGCGGCAAACACGTACGCCAAAAACCAAACGGTGGTTCGGACCCAGAACTTTAGCGGCTGACGGCTGCGGAAGGTGGGGCCTGCATTGTCATCCAAACAGCCGGTGCTCAGCGTCTGCACCAGATGGCTCGCCACCAGAAAACACCACAACGGACCAAACACGGTGAGAAAGCTGAACTCATGGATCGCCACCCCACACAGAGCCGACAGAACGGAGATGCCAAACAACACCCAGAACCATGGCGAGCGAAACTGCACCTTCCGAACAGGTACGGCAGGCTTCGGCCCGCAGTGCTCCCCCCTGTCACGGACGATCTTCCACCCCAGCAATCCCCCGCCCCGAATTTCGCCGCAAGAGGGACAGTTCATCGTCAGCCCTTCAGAGCGGTCCAGATAAGCCGGTCCCGGGCGGGCGCAAAACGGACAATACAGCAGCAAGCGCCGGCGGATCATCTTTACTCCCAGCACCAGCCCCAACAGCCCATAGATCATCATCAGCCCGAGCCACACCCACACCAGATGAGGGGCATGACCGCCAGAAGGCTGCTCCCGCAAAAACAGCAGGTTCAACAGCCAGCCCCCGATCAGCGCCCAAGGAGCTGTGTGAATCGCATAAAAACAAAACCGATAACTAAACATCTACGCGAGTGAACCGGATCCCCCGGTTCTTGGCAATGACAGTCTGAAACGGGAATTGGAAGCGGGCCTACAACACACTTTCAGGAATGAAAAGCGTGGCATTCAAAAGCCGCTGCAGTCCCACCACCGCACCCCGCACACAGAGTCTCACACAGGATAGGCCGAATCCACAAGGCTGTCCTTGTGGAATGGCCGACTCCTCAGAGCCCCCTACTTCTTCGTCTCCGCCTTGAGTGCGGCTTTGTCTGCCTGCATGGCGGCGAGTGCAGCGGCCTGGCGGGCTTTCTGCTTGGCTTCGTACTCAGCGATGGCTTTGGCTCGGGCTTCAGCACGTCTGGCTTTGGCTTCTTCCTCGGCCTGGGTGAGCTTGGCACGTTCGGCGTCCTGGGCGGCTTTGGCGGCGGCGGCTTCGGCGGCGCGTTTTTCTTTCTCAATCCGGATGGCATCTTTTTCAGCCTGCTGCTTGGCTTTCAGTTCGGCAGCAGCAACACGGAGAGCTTCACGCTCGGCTTCGGCCTGGGCTTTGATGGCGGCTTTCTCGGCTTCGGCCTGCTCCTTGGCGAGGCGTGCGGCCTCTTTGGCGGCTTCCTTTTCCGCGAGAGCCTGGGCCTTGGCGGCGGCTTTTTCAGCATCTGCCTGCTCTTTGGCGAGGCGGGCAGCTTCCTTGGCAGCAGCAGCAGCGGCTTTTTCGGCCTCCTTCTGGGCAAGCAGCGCGGCCTTGGCCTCAGCGGCGGCGAGCATGGCGGCCAGTTTCTCGGCCTCGGCCTTCTCCTTGGCCGCGGCTTTCTCGGCGGCTTCCTGTTCCTTGGCCAGGCGTGCAGCCTCCTTGGCGGCGGCTTTCTCTGCCTCTGCCTGTTCTTTGGCAATGCGTGCAGCTTCCTTCGCGGCGGCCTTCTCGGCTTCGGCCTGCTCCTTGGCAAGGCGGGCGGCTTCTTTGGCGGCTTCCTTCTCGGCCTGCTCGCGGGCTTTGGCTTCGGCTTTCTCGAGAGCGGCCTGCTCTTTGGCGAGGCGCTCGGCCTCTTTGGCAGCCTCTTTCTCAGCCAGCGCCTGTGCCTTGGCTTCGGCAGCAGCGAGCAGGGCGGCCAGGCGTTCTGCCTGGGCGCGCTCCTTGGCGGCGATCTTCTCGGCGGCTTCACGTTCCTTGGCCAGACGAGCGGCCTCTTTTTCAGCCAGGGCACGGGCTTTGGCTTCCTCCTTTTCTGCCAGTTCCTTGGCCTTGATGGCAGCGGCGGCGGCGCGCATGGCCTCCAGTTCCAGCTGAGCCTGCGCTTTGGCAGCGGCAGCGGCCTGCTCCTTGGCGATGCGGGCGGCTTCCTTCTCGGCGAGCGCGGCCAGGCGCGCGGCCTCCTTCTCGGCCAGCGCCTGCGCCTTGGCAGCCTCGCGCTCTGCGATGTCGGCAGCCACCTTTGCCTCCATAGCGGCGGTGAGCTGCGTGGTGTAGTCGATCAATTTTTGACTCAGCTCCGCCGCTGTGGCGGTGAGCTCCGGCGCGGCTTCATCGAGCACACGGGGCTGGATTTCAAGCGCTTGGAGTTTCTGCGCCGTGTCTGCAAGGAGGGAAAGGAATTTGGGATCGAGCTTCGTGGTCATTACAGGTGGTCGGGGAAAAAAACGGGCTGTCATCATGGTCTCAGATGGGCGGGTGTAAAGGATGAAGCCGCGTTTCAAGCTTCAGGCTGCCGGAAGTTTACGGAGGCGGCGTTCTGAGCCGGCTGAAGCAGGCAAAGCGATGCGTGCCGCTCCCCAAGCCATTACCCACTCAGCCTCTCTTGACCACGGCCCGCTCCTGCCGACACCTTCCGCATGCATCGTGCTCTTCTCTCCATCGCGCTCCTTTCAGCCCAGCTCAGCTCCGCCATCGCGGAAGACGCCCCGATTTGTCTGAGCGCCAGCCAGCTTTCCATCGCCACGGGCAAGCCATCACTTGTGCTCATGTCCAGCGGCTCCACACACATCCCGGTGTGGTCCATGTCCGGCGGCACGGAGGGGCAGTCCGTGTGCGGCGTGGTGAGCGGCCTGCCGCGCGACTGCGGTGGTGTGCGGGTGGAAATCACCGTAACCTCCACCGATGCGGAGACGAGCCCGGCATTTGAAGATGTCTACCGCGTCCACCTTTCCCAGATGATCGAGGGGGCACCCTTCACGGCGAGGCATCTGCAAGGTGACCCCGTGCGCACTGCGCTGCCCGCTGAGCCGCTGCACTCCCGTAACATCGTGCTTGAGACCTACTACGAGGTGTTGCCCGCTGCGCCCCTGACCGTGCGCATTCAGCGCGAGCCCGGCGACCCCGCAGATACTTTCACCCGTCCCACCGGACTGGCGATGGTGAAGGTGACGCCCTTGAAAGCGCCAGCCAAGCCGCTGGTGGTACAGGACGCCCCCGGTTACAACTCCTGGCCGATGCTCCAGGCACTGGGCGACAAGCTGGTGTGCGTTTACACACGGGGCTCAGGCCACACCATTGGCGAAGACGCCCGCGCCACCTATGCACGCACCTCCAGCGATGGCGGCAAAACGTGGACCGCTGAGACGCTGGTGGCCGACTCCCCCGGCTACGGCGATGTGCCTGTGGGCAAGGGCCTGGACTCCACCGGCGCGATGCTGCTGTGGGTGCGCCGTGTGGGCAAGGAGTGGCACCAAGATCTCTACCGCAGCACGGACGGGGTAAAGTTCACCCTCATCTCCACGCCCAAGCTCGACGTACGGCCCGTGCAGATCACGGACGTGTTTTCCGTCCCCACCGTGGGCCTGATGTCGCTGTGGTTTGCCGGAAACTATGGCCAAGATTCTGACAACGCCTGGGGCATGGTAACCAGCCAGGACGATGGCAAGACCTGGACGCAAACCCCGGTGGAGACCGGCCTGCCCAAAGATCAGTGGCCCACCGAACCCGCCGCCGTGTACCTCGGAGACGGCAAGATCCTCTGCATAGCACGCACAGAGATGGGCGGGCCGGGCACCGTGCGCTCGCAGTTTCAGATAACCTCCACCGACTACGGCAAAACGTGGACGCGCAAGCAGACCAACATCAGCGATGTTGCAGCCTCCACCCCGAGCCTCATTCTCGATGAGAAGAGCGGACTGCTGAGCCTCTACTACTACCAGCGGGGACGCGCGGGCATCCTGCGCCGCCGCGTGGTGGAGCCGGGCAAAGTGTTTAAGCATCCGCTGCTCTGGCCCGCATCCGAAGCCATCGCCACAGGCAGCCAGATCGCATATGATGCGGGCAATGTGAACGCCACGGTAATCGGGAACACGCATTACCTCTCGTTCTATTCCGGCAAGGCTCCGAATACCTCGGTGCTGGTATCGGTTGTGAAAGCGCCGGAGGGCGCGGAGAAGAAGTAGTGGGCGCGCACAAACTGACCAGCCTCACCGCTGATCAGCGGGCTCGAGCTCAATCCACAAACAGCATCTCATTCCCAGCCAGCAGCGCCTGAGCGTACTGCGTCCACACGGCGGAGTCCTTCTCTCTTCCGCTGACAAATGCCTGCGCCACACTGGCCTCGTGTGCGCTTGGCTTGCGGCCAAACAGACGCGCATAGACATCCTCCAGGCGGTGTGCCATAGCCCACTTCCCCAGCACGGCGGACTGCTGCTGCATGAAGGGGGAGTTCAGAGCAAACAATCCCTGCAGCGGGGTAATGGTCTCGGTGCGCCACGGGCTGTGCGCGCCAGGATCTGGCACATCATGGATGCGAAGCATGGGGTCCATGTCCTGACGGTCTGCGGCTCCGTAGAGCGAGCGGCGCAGGTTGGTCGTGGCGCTGACGGCTGAAGCAGGCCCCCCGAGGGTGAGATCGAGCTGACCTGAAGCGCTGAGGATGGCATCGCGCCAGGATTCCCAGTCAAGCCTGCGGCGCAGCATGCGGGTGTAAAGCCTGTTCTCGGGATCGCGCTGCTCAGAGACGGCAGCCACACTGCTCTGCTGCCAGGTGGCGGAATTTAGAATCTCACGATGCAGCCACTTGAGCGACCAGCCGTGCTCCATGAAGCGGCCTGCGAGATCGTCCAGCAGTTCAGGGTGTGTGGGGGCTTCACCAAGATTGCCGAACTCGCTGGGAGTATCGACCAGACCGCGCCCAAAATGGTGCTTCCACACACGATTCACGATGACCCGTGCGGTCAGCGGGGCGGCATCTTCCGTGATGGCCTGTGCCAGCTCCAGGCGGCCGCTGCCGGTGGTAAATTTGCGCGGAAGGCCGGTCTTGGACGGGAAGGCGGAGAGAAAGCGGCGCGGCACGGTCTCGCCAAGGTCGTTCGGATTCCCGCGCTTCATCAGCTCAAGATCCCGCGCCATGCCCATCTTGTAATCCAGCTTGGTGCCGTGCTCTTTTTCCTTGTTCACGACGTAGAGCGCGGCCTCCTCCACGGCATTGGCCATGGGCATATTGAAGTGGGGTGTCGTGCTCTTGATGGCGGTGATTTTGGCCTCGCACTCCTGCATCTGCTTTGCCAGGTCTGCGGGCTTCTTTTTCTTGAGATCGGCAATCTGCTTTTCCAGCGCGGCCACCTCGCTGCGTGCCTTGGCCACAGGCTTCCACAATTCGTCTTTCATGGTCGGCAGCTCGGAGAGCTTCACCGAGGCAAAGACGCCCGCCAGCGCGTAGTAATCCTGCGCAGTGATGGGGTCAGACTTGTGATCATGGCAGCGGGCGCAGGCCAGCGTGAGGCCGAGGAAGGTGCGGCCAATGGCGTCCACGTGCTCCTCCCATTCATCCGCGACGGTGGTCTTGATGATTTCGGGAGGCAGCTGCAGCTCTTTGAAATACGTGGGGCTCAGGCCGATGAAGCCCAAAGCCACACGATCCTGCGGCTTGCTGTCCGGGAGGAAATCAGTCGCAAGCTGACGCAGCACAAAGCGGTCATAGGGCATGTCCTCATTGAGCGCCTGCACCACCCAGTCGCGGTAAAGGTAGGAGTACTTCGTGGAGTCCAGCCAGTTCGGCGTCTCGTCAGCGTAGCGGGCGAGGTCCAGCCAGTGGCGTGCCCAGCGCTCGCCGTAGTGGGGGCTGCGCAGGGTTTCATCCACCCGGCGGCTCCAGCCAGCAATCCCCTGCTCCGCCGAAAGCTCAGGGGCAGAAGCACTAGAGCCGTCGCTGGAAAGCTGCTCCGCTGGCGGCAGCCCCGTGAGATCAAAGGACAGCCTGCGCTGCAGTACGCGCCCGTCGGCACGTGGCGCAGGCTTCAGCCCGGCGGCCTCCATCTTGGAGAGGATGTAGTAGTCAATGCGAGTGCGCGGCCAGCCCTTGTCCTGCACCTGCGGCAGCGGGGTGCGCTTCAGCGGCGCAAAGGACCACGGCACCGGCTTGGGCCCATCATCTTTTTTGGCAATACCCTTCCCCGCAGCGGCAAGAAGCAGCACGGCCAGGCAGACAAGTCTTGAGGAGGAGATGCGCACTGGCAGAGTACACGGCTCAAGGCTCGGGCCTTTCCAAAAAAGAGAGCTGCCTGGAGAGCCACGGCTTCGCGCGCACGACGCCCCACCCGTGCCACCTCAAGCCTGCAGGCTCTTCTGCCTGACAAGCCATTCGCGTGACACCGTGGGTTTGAAATCAAACCCCGGGAGGTGGCGGTCCACAACGGCAAAGAGCGAGCTCGCGAGCGCGATCACAACATCGGTGCTGCCTTGGGACTGGAAGTAGCCCACGGAAACGTTGTAGGCGACGATTTTCTCCTTGAGCACTTTGAGCGCCACCTCGTGCCGCCGGGTCGCAGCACTCCGGGTGGCTGCCGCTTCTTTGCGATACATCGCCGCCAGCCGTGGATTCGGCCCGGAGAGCGGGCTGCCGACGGTCTCGGTACGCGTGGCCAGCAACTCCTTGGCCGTCGCCTGCCGCTCAGCCAGAGCCAGGGCCTTCTCTGCGGCAGCAAGCTCATGCTCCCGCGAGAAAAGATCGGTAAAAATGAGCACCAGCGCTTCTACGGCACGCTTTGGCAGACCTTCTTGCTTTTGGGCGACCGTTGTGAGCCTCCTCACCGTTTCCACCGCTTCCGGCAATCCGGGCTGCTCCGCCAGCCGTAATGGTCTTAGACACAAAACGATGGAAGGCGACTGCAAGGGATCCCCCTTGATATCCTCTGCCACACCCGAGACGGTGACTCCCAGAGACATCAAAACCATCAAACAGCTTTTCATAGTCATCCAAGGCAACAACCCCAAACAACGCAGACTGTTACAGCCAACTTTCAAACATGCCTGATGGAGCTGCCATCCTGCCTCTTGAAGACAGCTCGGAAGGGTCTGGCTTGTCTCAAGAAATCATTGGCGGCATGCTTCATGCGGACTTAAATCTCAGCGTGACTGCGCCTGCGGCGGTCTATCTATCAAACCCATGCCAACCTCCTCCGCACTCCGCGACGCTCTGACCCAGTCACCGAACAACCTTTCGCTGCTGCTGCTCTATGGTCGTGCCTGTCTCGAGGAACTGCACCTGGATGAGGCCCGGGAGGTCTTTTCCCGCGCCTTGGAGCTGGATCCAGACCAGACCGATGCCATGCTGGGCATCGCCAAGGTTCTGTTCATGGAGGGAGACACCTCCGGGGCTGCTGTCCGTGCCGAGCGGGTTATTTTTCTGGAACCTACCAACGCGCAGGCCCACCTGCTGCTGAGCCGCGTGTATCTGAGCGAAGGCGACCGCCCCAAAGCCATTGAGCATTTTGACCGTGCGGCACAGATCGACGGCACCATGAGCGACCCAGCACTGGAGCGCGAGCTGGGCCGAACAGCGCGCGATGCCCGCAAAACCGCCCCAGCCCCCGCTCCAGAGCCGCCCACTCAGGAAGCCCCCATGTCCGGCGCTGGTGACCAGGACGATTTTTTCGATGATCCCTTTGATGACCCTCCGTTTGACTGGAGGCCCGAGACGTTTTACGCCCCGGGAGATCCCGAGCGCGGCAATGTGACTTTTGCCGATGTGGGCGGCATGGAGGAGCTGAAAGAGGAGATACGCCTCAAGATCACCTACCCCCTGCAGTTCCCTGATCTCTACAAAGCCTATGGCCGTAAGACCGGCGGTGGCATCCTGATCTACGGCCCCCCAGGCTGCGGCAAGACGCTGATCCTCCGCGCCGTCGCTGGCGAAGTGCCCTGCAACTACCTTTCCGTGGGCTTGCACGAGATCTTTGACCCCTACTTCGGAAGCACCGAGCGGAATCTGCACCAGATCTTTGAAACCGCACGGGCCAACGCCCCGTGCGTGCTGGTGTTTGACGACATCGACTCCCTGGCGATGGACCGTCGGCAGATCCGTGAAAGCCAGATGCGCAATCTGGTGAACCAGTTTCTGCATGAGATGGACGGCATCCGCAGCGAAAACCAGCGCATCCTCGTCATTGGTGCCACAAACCAGCCCTGGGCGCTTGATCCCGCCTTCCGCCGTCCCGGACGTTTTGACCAGGCCATCTTCGTGGCCCCGCCAGACGCGCCTGCGCGTGCGCAGATCATTGAACTGCTGGCCAAAGACAAGCCCATTGCCGAATTCGACAACACCGAACTGATCGAGGCCACCAACGGTTTCTCCGGAGCCGACCTGAAATGGGTCTTTGACCGCGCCGCAGAGCTGGCTCTTTCCGCCGCCATTCACACCGGGCAGCCCGTGCCGATCACGCTGGAACTCCTGCTCGCCGTAGCCAAGGCTCACACCCCCAGCACCCAGGAGTGGTTTGAAGGTGTTCGCACCCACGCGCAGGCCCAGGAGGGCCCCAACAGCATCTTCAACGACATGCGCAAGTTCCTCAACGCACCTTCCTCGAATACGAAGAAGGAGCGGTAAGAGAAGCCGCCCAAGGCTGACGTGACCAGGACAAATAAGACGAATGGGTCCTATACGACGTATAGGACCCACTGAGACCGCCATCCCTACCTAGCCATCACGCCGTCCACGATGCGCATGGCACCACGGGGATTGGCGTCTTTAAGCAGCTCTGGCAGCGCCTCTTCCGGGAAACCCTGGTAGCAGACCGGACGGACGAAGCGGTAGATGCTGCCGGTGCCGATGCTGGTGAAGAAGCTATGGCTGGCGGCAGGGTACGGGCCGCCGTGGTGCATGGAGGGGCAGACTTCGATGCCGGTGGGGAAACCGTTGAAGATGATGCGGCCCACTTTGCGCTCCAGCACGCGGATAAGCGGGGCGAAGTCGCGCAGGTCCTGCTCCGTCCCCTGGATGGTGGCGGTGAGCTGGCCTTCGAGGCTGTTTGCATAGCGCAGGAGGTCTTCGAGCGTGGCGCACTGGGTGATGATGGAGCACGGGCCAAACACCTCGCGGCGCAGCTCGGCATTGGACTCCAGCACGTCGATGGTGGTGGTGAAGATGCGACAGGCGGCCTGGGAGGCGGTTTCGCTGGAAGGAGTCTCCGACTCGCCCACGAGCTGCAGCCCCTTCACGGTCTGCCACACGGCGGTGCCGGCATCATAGGCCTCGCAGATACCACGATGCAGCATGGTCTGGGGGGCCACTTTGCCCGCGAGGGCTGCGGCGTTGCTGATGAACTGGTTCAGCTCCTCGCTCTTCAGGCCGAGAACGACGGCGGGATTGGTGCAGAACTGGCCCACGCCCATCGTCACCGATCCCACATAGGCCTCGGCGATTTTCGAAGCACGCTCCTTGAGCGCTCCGGGGAGCACGAAGACCGGGTTCACAGAACCCATTTCGGCGTAAACAGGGATGGGATGTGCACGAGCGGCGGCCACGTCCATCAGAGCACGGCCACCGCGCAGGGAGCCGGTAAAGGCTACCGCTTGGGTGAGAGGGTGCTTCGTCAGCGTGGTGCCGATGTCATTGCCCTTTCCATGCAGCAGGGAGAAGCAGCCAGCGGGCAGACCCACCTTGTGCAGGGCATTCAGAACCGCACGGGCGAGCATTTCGCAGGTGCCCGGGTGTGCAGGATGCCCTTTGACGACAACGGGGCAGCCAGCGGCCAGTGCGCAGACCGTGTCCGTGCCGATGACGCCGATGGCGAAGGGGAAATTGCTCGCCCCGAAGACGACCACGGGCCCGATGGGCAGCATGACGCGGCGCACGTCCGGCTTTGGCAGCGGCTGGCGGTCGGGAATGGCATGATCCACACAGGCATTTGCCCAGGAGCCCTCACGGATCAGGGCGGCAAAGAGTTTGAGCTGTCCGATCGCACGACCGCGCTCTCCGGTGAGACGAGCCATCGGCAGGGCACACTCGGCATGCGCACGCTCCAAAAGCGCATCCCCCAGAGCGGTGATTTCTTCGGCGATGGTGTCGAGCAGCGTCGCACGCGTTTCAGGTGTGGCTAAGCGCAGAGCGTCAAACGCGGCATCCGCCGCCTGCATGGCTTCATCAGCCTCGGCATGGGTGGCATCACCGTAGGCGGGCTCAAGCTGGGCGCTGGTGGTAGGATTGAAAGCGTGGAACAGATGGCCGTGGGGAGCCGCCTCGCGGCCTGCGATGAAGTGATGTCCGGTGAGTGTCATGGTTGGGGAGTTTCTAAAGAGAAATGCGAGCTAGTCCAGCATTCGTGCGTGAACAGAACCCGCCTTGGAGCGCGGACCTCCGAGTCCGCAGCAGGTCGTTCGAGTGAGAGAAGGGTTTGGAGAGGTGCAGCGGATTGCCAAACTCATTTCCACAGCACGGGTTGCGGACAGCCCGCTCTGGATACGCGCACGCCGCACGAACCTCACCAAGTTCCTTTTTGGGAAAGAGCGGAGCTGCGAGTGATTGAGGAATGCTGCGGAATCGGAGGTCTACGCTCCTTTGCCGGTGCGGCCAGCAACCGCAGGCAGGCGTTGAAATCACTGCGGCAGCCTGTCAAGCGCGGCATGGGTCATGCGCAGCATGATCGCGGATTCCGTGGGCGGCAGCGGCGTGGTGGGT
Organism: Prosthecobacter fluviatilis; assembly: GCF_042655725.1. Taxonomy (GTDB): domain Bacteria; phylum Verrucomicrobiota; class Verrucomicrobiia; order Verrucomicrobiales; family Verrucomicrobiaceae; genus Prosthecobacter; species Prosthecobacter fluviatilis. Next base: position 567,178 of record NZ_JBHSMQ010000004.1, on the reverse strand, counting down.
GGCACCGGCACGCCTGTGGTGGATCTGTTGCTGCGCACGTTGCCCCTTGTCAGCATGGACTCCGCCTGCCAGACCACGTGACCGGTGGCGGTGTCCAAGAGCGAGTAGCTGGCACCCACCGTGCGCCGCGCGATCTTGCTCACCACATTTTCCGACTCGGTGGAGTAGCTGCCACAGGACCTGCTACAGCCGCTGGCACAGGAGCCGCCCCCGCAGGATTTGCCATTCACCTTGCCACAGCTGCAGCTGTTCCTGAAGGTACGGGTGAAGGTGTTTTGACGGGTGTCGGCATCGACCGAGTTGAGGCGGAGATCGATCCACAAAAGGCAGTCGATTCCGCGACCCCGAGCCTTGCGCATAAAGGCAGGGCTGAGTTTGCTACCGAGAATGATGGGGACTCCTGAGCTGAACTTGGCGGGCGCATGGCCCACCGCCTGCTGCACCGCCGCCATGCTGAGCACACGCGAGTGCTTCAGGTGCTTCCGCAGCTCGTGCTCTGCATTCACGAGGATGATGCTTTCCTCCTCCTGCCCAGGGTAGATGTTTGTGCCCGGAGCCGTGAGCCCGCCGATGGCCAGCGTCTTTCCACGTAGCCCATGCCTCGGCAGACTGCTGGTGACTGAAAGAGTGGGGTCTGAGCGGCAACTGACGAGCGCGACCGAAAGAAGGACAAGGACAAACGCAGGGACGAGGGCGGCGTGTTTCAAGGTCGGAAGATGCACCAGAACCTCAGACGCAGACCTAGATTTTTTATTCAAGCCGCAGTTCTCCCCCTTCCAAGAAGCCCATCTTCACCAGTTCCCCCCGCAGAAACGCCTGTGATTCCAAGGACCTGAGAGCTTGGCAGCCGGAAGGAGAAAGAAGGTCAGGCTGATCTCGTTTCAGCCGGGGACACGCCACCCGCCGCCATGAAGCCCCTGCCCCGCAAAAACATGCACAGGATGCTCCTGCTGATCACTGCCGCAAACGCATTGACCCACTGCTCCTCCAGCGGGACTTACCTGTCCAAGCCCATGAGCATGTCTGATCTGCGCACCATCAATCCACGAGGCTACCTGGATGCCTTAACCCCTAATGATCGGGAGACAACAGCCATGGAAATGGGTAGACTGGAGATGCAGAGCAGGAAGATCGAGCGAGATAAATTCCACAGGTGACCAGCGCTTGGCATCGCAGGCTTTTACGCCATCGGGTTCACCAGCGTGCCGATGCCGTCGATGGTGATGCTGATGACATCGCCGCTTTGCAGGGTAAATTCATCGCCAGGGACAATGCCGGTACCGGTCATGAGAAAGGTGCCGGTGGGAAAGGTGTTGTCACGAAAGAGGAAGCCCGCGAGCTCGGCGGGAGTACGCTTGAGCTGAGAGACGGTGGTCTCCCCCTCAAAGGCGGCGGCTCCGGCGCGGTCGATCTGCAGATGGATGCGCGTGGTGGGTGCAGGAGCTTCGTTTTGAATGAGGATGGCTGGACCGAGCGCGGCGCAGAGCTTGAAGCATTTGGCCTGCGGAAGATAGAGCGGATTTTCCCCTTCGATGTCACGGCAGGAGAGGTCATTGCCCACGGTGTAGCCGATGATCTCGCCACGGCTATTGATGCAGAGGGTGAGCTCGGGTTCGGGCACCATCCACTTGGAGTCACTGCGAAGGTGCATCGCCTGACCGGGATGAGCCACCCGCTGCGGCGTGGCCTTGAAGAAAATTTCCGGGCGCTCTGCCGCATACACGCGGTCATAGAAGCTGCCTCCGCCGGCATCTTTGCTCTCTTCCATGCGCGCTGTGCGGCTGCGGAAGTAGGTGACCCCTGCAGCCCACACTTCCTGAGAAACGATGGGGGCCAGGATGGATTCGGGTGCAGGAGCATCCACGGCTGGTGTCGTCGTGGCAATCTGGGCAAGATAGGCGGAGAGGCCCACGACTTCGAGCAGCGCATCCCAGTTGCTTTCCGGCACGGCGTGCCAGGAATTTTGCGTTTGGATAAAACAGCCTTGAGTGGTGCGGTAGAGGAGCATGAGGAAGCCAGACTAGAGAATGTCCAGCCGCGCGCAACCGGCTCACCGCTGATTCTTGCATAGGGCTTCGTCCAATCCATGCAGACAGCTGACCCACTGAATGCCGACATCTCCGGGCATGCTGTCCCGATAGCCCTCTGCTGCACGCCCACCGACAATCAAGCGCATGGTGGGCGGGAGCAGTTCCCGGATGCGCCCCAGTTTTTCCAGAATGACCGGGCACTTCTCCGGAAAAACCACACTGAGGGCCACTGCCGTGGCATTCCTGGCGATGGCGCAGGCGGCTATCTCCTCCACTGGCAGATTGGGCCCGAGATAGGTCACATACCAGCCCAGATCACGCGCCGTGGCGGCCACAATCAGTGCGCCGAGTTCATGCAGTTCACCCGCAGGCGTGGCCACCACAAGCTCTGGCGCGTGCAGCGGCACCTGGCTGCCCGGCACAGGTGTGAGGAGCAGCTCCCGGATCACCGCAGTGGTGATGTGCTCATGGCTGGCGCGAAGCTGGCCATCTCGCCAGTTGTTGCCAATCTGGATGAGCAGAGGGCAGATGACCTGATGCAGCATGCCGCGCTGGCCAAGGTGCAGCCTGGCCTGAAGCAACACACGTCGTAGCCCCTCGCTGTCGTACCGTTTGGAGGCAGCAATGGAATCCTCGATGAACTGGCCGGGATCAGGCTGAGGGCTCTGAGGCACAGGCACCTCGGCAGGCATAGGGGTGGTCGGATCGGCAGGAAGCGCAGGTGCAGGCAGAGCGACAGGAACAGCCCCCCGGGCCAGCTCCTCAAGCTCTGCGGTGGACAAGCGCGCGACGCCACCAATACGATGCCCATTTTCCGTAAGAATCTTCAACAACTTCAGCCGTTTTACGGCCTCATCGCAATACATGCGGCGGTTCGTGCAGGTGCGGCTGGGGCTCAGTGCGCTATAACGCCTCTCCCACATGCGAATCACATGCTGGCTGAGACCGCTAAGTTTGCTGGCGAGCTGGATAGGACAGGGCATGAACAAATGTATGGGAGTTGCCACTTGTGGCGGGCGCAGAAACGTTTACGCATTCCCGCCGCATCTGGCTACACCGTTGTCACATTTTCCATCACGACATGCTGAACTACATCTGGGCCACCCTGCTATTCATCGGACTTCTCACCGCCGGCCTGGTGGGCCGCGTCTCAGGAGATGCCAGCGTCATTGATGCCGCGATGAAAGGCGCGGAGAAAGCCGTCATGGGCATCGCCCTGCCGCTGGCGGGCATGATGATGTTCTGGCTTGGGGTGCTGCGGCTGCTGGAAAAGGCGGGGGTTCTGGAGGCGGTGGTACGTGTGCTCTCCCCGCTGCTGCGGCGGCTCTTTCCGGACGTGCCCACCGGCCATCCTGCCATGAGCGCCATGGTGATGAACCTCTCGGCCAACATGCTGGGGCTCTCGAATAACGCGACACCTCTCGGGCTCAAGGCTATGGGGCACCTGCAGGAACTGAATCCGCACAAGCAAAGTGCCAGCAATGCCATGATCACCTTTCTGGCGCTAAACACGGGGGCTTTCACTTTGATCCCAATGACGGCGATGAATTTTCTCAACGCAGCAGGCGTAAGCCACAGCTTTCGGGTCATCGTCCCCACCATTTTAGCCACCGCCTGCGCCTCCATGGCGGCAGTGCTGGCAGCCAAAAGCTTCCAGCGCCTGCCAGGTTTTGTGGCTCAGCCGGATGAAACCGTGACTGAAACACAGAGCAGCGAAGCCAAGCCGGCAGGCATCACCTCCAAAGCACGTCGCTGGCTGATTCTTCTCGGCACTCTTTTCATCGGCGTCTCAGCCCTCGAACTCGGTCCGCCATCCTGGAGGCATAAGGTGCTGGATCAAACTGGACTCTCAGCCGTGCTGGCAAAATCCGCACAACGCAAAGCTGAAGCGGAAAAGACACTGGCTCTCAAAAAAGAGGAGGCAAAAGCCGCTGCGGCCACACAGGCAAAAGTGGAGCCACCTGTGTGGCGGCGTGTGATGGACGGAGCCTCCGGACTGGCCATTCCAGCCATTCTCATACTTGCAGTAAGTGTGGCCTGGGCACGCGGTGTGAAGGTTTATGAGGAGTTTGTGGACGGGGCCAAGGAGGGCTTTCAGGTGGCGGTGCGCATCATGCCCTATCTGGTGGCCATGCTGGCGGCGCTTGCGATTCTGAGGGAGTCGGGTGCATTTCAACTGCTGGAGTACCTGCTGGCTCCGGTGCTGAACATGCTGGGCTTTCCTGTGGAATTGCTCTCCTTGGCGCTGATGCGGCCTCTTAGCGGCAGCGGCGCGCAGGGTATTCTCAACGAGATCCTGACCCGCCCAGACCTGAGTGAGATGGTGAAATTCACTGCAGGCATCCTTTATGGCTCCACCGAAACCACCTTCTACGTGCTGACCGTGTATTTCGGCAGCGTGGGCATCCGTCGCTTCCGACATGCGCTGGTCGCAGGCTTGACGGCAGACTTTGTAGGCATGGTGGCTGCCGTTTTCTTCGGGCGGCTGCTGTTTGCGTTCACGTGAGACAAGGGAACCATAATGCTGGCCATTGATCAGCATTGGAGATGAACGCCGCCCCCAACGCAGTGGAGCAGGGGCAAACTGCGTGGACGACACAAAGGCCTTTTTTGCTATCTTTGTATAGACTGCCTGCACCTTTCGTGCACTTGGCTCGCTGTCTGATTGGCACGAATACTGCAACAAGTTCCCGACCCCAAAACCGCCCGGCCACCACCCATGAAAACACTTTCTGCGCTGCTCCTGCTCGCTGTTGCAGCAGCCCACGCCGCCGATCTCGTCGAGCATGTGAAGGCCAATGCCGATGGCAGGCCCGCCTTCAGCTTCGATGCCGGGTCGTGGACCGACACCGAGGCCGTACGACATCTGCCTGTTGGTGTGTTTGATTCCGGCATTGGAGGGCTCACGGTGCTGGAGGCGCTGCTGAATCTGGATTCTTTCCACAATGACACCCTGGAACCCGGCGCGGATGGCTTACCAGACTTTGCACAAGAGCGCTTCATCTACTTCGGAGACCAGGCTAACATGCCCTACGGCAACTACTCCGCCGTGAACCGCACGGACTACCTCCGCGAACTCATTTTAAAAGATGCGGTTTTCCTTCTGGGCCGCCGCGCATGGCCAGCCAAGGGCCAGGAACCGACATATGACAAACCTCCGGTGAAGGCCATCGTCATTGCCTGCAACACCGCGACAGCCTATGGACTGGAGGACATCCGCAAAGCGGTGGAGACATGGAAGATTCCAGTGATCGTGGTGGGCGTGGTTGAGGCAGGCGCACGCAGTGTTTTGGAGTCTAGAAACACCGGCGGCATCGGAATACTGGCCACGGTGGGCACCTGCGCGAGCCGAGTCTATCCACGCACCATCTCCAGCACGCTAGGCCGCGCCGGCCAGCGTGTGCCGGTCATAGCACAACAGGGCAGCGCCACGCTGGCGGGAGCCATTGAGGGAGATGCGGCCTTTCCTGATTCCGTTTCCGCCTACGCTATGAAGGAGGTGCGCGCGCTGGCAGAGGCCTACCGAGCCGAGAAACCTGAGACACCACTGCAGACGATTGTTCTCGGCTGCACTCACTACCCCCTTGCAAAAGAGGAGATCGACACCGCCTTCGCCACCCTGCGCCAGGATAGCGCCTTTCGCGACATCATCGCCGAGCGGCGTAGCTTTGTGAACCCTGCTGAAGCCACGGCGCGCGAGCTTTTCCGTGAACTTGCCAGATCGAAGCTCCGGCTGAAGCCCGGTGAAAGCTGTGTGATGGAGCGCGAACGGTTTTACCTCTCCGTGCCACGCGTGGAAGAGGTAGGCATCCAGCTCTCCGGAGACGGCAGCCTGGACAAAGACTACAAATATTCCCGCAGCCCCGGTCACTTCGATTTTGAAGACACCAAAAACGTGCCACTCACAGTTGATTTGATTCCGAAGAACAGCGCAAACTTGATTAAAGACAAACTGCCTGCGGTTTGGAAAGCTCTTGGGCACTGAACCATTGAGAGCCAGCCTGAAGATTGTTGCGGAGCCACCTAGCAGCCAAGCAACTGCCAACACTCACGGATCCTCAGCGTTTTTTTGCGCATGCAATACGCCCCTGTCCCCTTCCGGCCAGTATGCGCCATCTTCGATCCATTCGCGCAGCATGCCAATCTGATCCTCCGTGAGGCTGACTTCCGTTCGCGGCATCATTTTGGGGTGGGTCCCCCCACGCTGCACGGCACTGATAAGCAGGCTGCAGTCGGGATCGCCTGGCAGAATGTACTCACGCCCTCCTGCGCTGCGCCGAAATGCGGAGGCTCTGCTGGTCAGGTTAAGTGCAGGTGGCGGCAGACTGCCATTGTGGCATTTCAAGCAGTGCTGCTGCAGCACTGGCTTGACCTGCGTAAGGAAGTAGTGCTCACGCGCGCTTTTGCCTGCAGGCAGGAACGTGCATGCGGAGATGAGGAACAGGATGGGAATGCACCGCAGGATCATGCAGCAAGGCTAACAACAAGCTGGCAGCATGACTACTCCGCATTTGCGCAAATTTGCGCTGATGCTTGACGCCGCCATGCTGCCACGGCCACAATGCCCATCATGCCACGTAAACACAAGCCTACAACCAACGGCCACTGCCGCATAGCTTTGACAGGAGGTCCCGGTGGCGGTAAAACGACGGCAGGAGACCTCTTCCGGCGTGAAATGGGAGACGATGTGGTGCTGGTCCCTGAAGCAGCCACGATGGTATTCAGCGGGGGCTTTCCCCGCGTCAACCAGCCAGAGGCGATCCACGCGGCGCAACGGGCCATCTACCATGTGCAGATACATCTGGAGGAAGCGGTGATGGCGCAGCACCCGGAGCAGATCCTCCTGTGTGATCGTGGCACAGTGGACGGAGCAGCCTACTGGCCCGGTGGCAGCGAAGGCTTCTTCAAGGACATTGGAAGCACATTGGAGCAAGAACTGGCACGCTATGACGCGGTGATCTTCTTTGAGAGCGCAGCCGTAGGCCACATGAGCATAGAAGGAGGAAACCCCATCCGGAACGAATCTCAGGAACAGGCGGTGAAGCTGGACCGCAGACTGCGGGACCTCTGGTCACAGCACCCGAAATTCATGCTGGTGCCGCACAACCCATCCTTCTTTAAGAAAATTTCCTTCGGACTCGCGGTACTGGACGGCATGGTCTCCGAACTCGGCTGCCGAGAACGGAAAAAGAAGCGATAGGGGCAGAAGCCCACGCAAGAGCCCTGAAAGAAGCATTGATCGCACCGCCCCGCCGCGCGTAATGACAGGTGCATGAACGTCGAACTCGTCAATACCGGCACCGAACTCCTTCTGGGAGACACCATCAACACGAACGCGGCCTGGATCGGCCAGAGGCTGGCGGCTCTGGGAGTACCGGTAACGAGGCAAACCATCGTCCCCGATGGTGCAGTGATCCGTGTGGCGATCTGTGAGGCTGCGCAGCGGGCGGATGTGGTGCTGGTTTCCGGCGGGCTCGGCCCGACCAATGACGATCTCACACGTGAATCCACCGCTGCCCTGCTGGACCTGGACATGGAAATGAACGCCAGTGTGATTAAGCACCTGGAAGAGTATTTTGCGAAACGTGGCAAGCCGGTGAGCGACGCAACAAAGCGCCAGGCCATGGTTCCGCGAGGCTCGGTGGTACTGCCAAATGCCTTTGGCACCGCACCAGGTCTCTACTTTCCCGCAGAGCTCAGTGCCACGCTGGGCTGGAATGCGCATATTTTTCTGCTGCCTGGCCCCCCCCGTGAACTGAAACCAATGATGGAGAGCGAGGTGGAACCGCGCCTCCGCCAATGGCTTGTGGACGGAGACTCCCGCCGTGTCCTGTATCTCAAGGTCACTGGTGTGGGAGAGTCCGACATCGTAGAAGCCGTGGAGAAACAGCTCGAGGCCATCCCGGAACTGGACCTGGGCTACTGCATTCGTAACGGCGATGTGGATGTACGCCTCGCAGGTCCGCAGCCAGCCGTGGACGCAGCTGCTGCCGTGGTGCGCAAGGCTTTGGGAGACTGCATCGTCTCTGAAGACCGCCGTATAATCGAAGAAGTCATCGTGCAACTTCTCACCGAACGTGGCGAATGGCTGGCAACTGCCGAGTCCTGCACTGGCGGCACGATTGCCAATAGAATCACCGACGTTAGCGGTGCCTCGCGCATCTTTGGCCACGGCTGGGTCACGTATGCAAATGAAGCGAAACACCGGCACCTAGGCGTGCCGATGGAACTCATTGAGACCCACGGCGCGGTCAGTGAAGAAGTGGCGCGTGCGATGGCGGAAGGCGCGCTAAGACACAGCGGAGCCGACTACGCGCTGTCAGTGACGGGCATCGCAGGGCCGACGGGCGGCACGCCGGAGAAACCGGTGGGGACCGTGTGGATCGGCCTCGCCGCAAAGAACGGGGAGACGTGGGCGCAGAAGAAGTTTTCGCCAGGGTCGAGAGACCGCTTCAAGCTGCTGACCTCACAGGCGGCGCTGGACATGCTACGGCGGAGGATGCTTGGGATTGGGGTGAGGTGAGGGATGTTCTGAATCCACTTGCGAGCGGTCAACACTCACTGGCATCATTCCATACCTGAGTATTTTCAAGCTTATGGCCCCAAGCCTCATAGTCTGCCTGACTCTCATCCTCCCCACTCTGCTGACGAGCTGCCAGTCTGAGAAACCCGCTCCCGTCGTGGCGCCCGTGGGCAAATCGATTGGCTCGGCTCATCTGACGAAGGACGGCATACTTGAAGTCATGCTGCGCGCCGAAGGAGAAGGCGGCATGGTGGGCGATGCATTCTTTGCCTATAAGAAGGACACTCCTGAATACGAAAAGATGATGAAACACATCGGCGGATTGAAGTGTGGAGAAAGCAAACTTGTACCCGCCTATCCTTGAAGTGTTGAATCAGGGCATAAAGCGGTGCCCAGGCATCTCCGTATTTTGCTTTCCAATGCCACAGCCTTCCTTTAACATGAAGTTCATGAGCAAGCGGTCTTACAACTTGGTGTTGATGGCCGTCGGTCTTGGGATGGCCTTTGCCACACATGCGCCATCCGCGCAGTGGATGGAACGGATGGGGTGTTTTCTGTTTGGAATTTCGTTCATGACTTTTATCTCGGGCCTGAAGGAAAGGCGTGAGAAGAAACAACCGTGAGGCCCCATTGGTCCCGTGTGGATCGGGCTTGCCTCTAAGAATGCCAAAACCTAGACGCAGAAGAAGTTTTCGCTAGGGTCGAGAGACCGCCTCAAACTACTGACCTCACAAACGACGCTGGACATGCTGAGGCAGCGCGCAGTTCTCATTAGAGTATTTTTAAAAATAATATGGCCATAATGACAAAGGCATGCTGCGCAATGAAGCATGGCGCACCTCAGACTCTCATAGCACTTGGCTCAGATTTTGGGGAGCAGATCAGATGGACAATCTCGCGGCGCACAAGAGTCCCGTGGTCGAACAATTGGTAAAAGCCGCAGGGGCAGAGGTGCGGTTCCTACCCGCGTACTTGCCCGACCTCAACCCGATTGAGAAGATGTGGAGCAAGATCAAATCGCTGCTGCGCAGCGCCGAAGCCCGCACACCGGCAGAACTTAATGGAGCAATCAGCCTGGCATTCTCAAAAATCACAGAGAAAGACGCGGCGGGTTGGCCTGCCTCTTGCGGCTATAGTATTATTTAAATTGCTCTAATGCTGATTCGAGGGAGCATCTCCCATGCCGCCAAAAACAAAGCGGCGAGATTTTTCTCGCCAAGGTTTCTCAACCCATCGATAAACAAGCGACGCTACAAAAATAGTTAACAAAACGGTCAACATGAGGGCGATTACAGCTTCACACATCGAGAGCTGAGGAGCACCATTTACCTCGGACCTCCTCAATCCTAACCGTATCATTTGATTCAGCCCCCAAATAATCGCGGTATGAGACATGTACATAGAGTATGAAATGGCACCTAACGCAGTAAGCGGCCTAGCCTGAAGAACACTCTTTAACACACCACCTTGCGACATAACCAAAGAGCCAATCAGAGCTGCAGATAAGAAAAAAAACAGCAAATGGAAGGGACGCGGCGGCACGTGTATCACAAAAGCCACCACCGCAATAAAAAAGAACAATGGGACATACCCTGGAAGCATGAGCTTTTTCTTTTCCACAAAGATCGCCGTTAGGCATCCGAGAAAAAATCCCGCCAGACATCTAGCCAGATCATCAAATCCAAAAGTTATTTGTGTTGATAGCATCGCCAATGAAACAACCACAAAGCCTGAAAACAGATAAGCTTTCACTTGCTTGAAAAAGCATATAACGACACCAAAAATAAGGTAAGTGTAAAACTCCACACTAATTGACCAAGCCGGCCAATTGAAAGTCAGAGAATTACCAGTGGGACCAATGGCTTGCAGAAGTAAAAGCTGTTGGACAAAAGCCGTTAAATTATTTTCTTTGAATGGCTGATTATGAGCACTTGAGAAGCCCAGTCGCACCTGTGCATAATATTTTAACAACTCTATCAAGAGATACACACCCAGAAACAGGACATGAACCGGATAAAGCCTGCCAAAACGCAGGAACTGAAAACGAAACAGGTCTTGCACATCCTGAACTCTTGCCTTGTAAGCAGTACAAATGACAAATCCGGACAGCACAAAAAACAGTTCCACCATCAACACGGCATGACTTTTTAGCGTTATATCCATGAAAGGATTCCACGCTGGCAGATGATAAAAAACTATGAGGAATGCCGCAAGACCGCGTACGCTCTCAAGTTCCGGAATTTTAGCCATTCTGAACGGCTTGTTAGCTTCAGCTGACATTAAAGGATGATCTTAATACCACATCAGCAAATCCAATTCCACATGAAACTAAAGTCGAAAAATCTACCCCCAGCGAAGAACGACATCACATGTTGTTAGTCGAAAAACAAGCACGCTGCAGGCTCACCTCGCCGCCTTTACCTGATCCCAAACCTTGCTGTATTTCGCGAGATCGGGGCCGAGGTCTTCGATGACTTCGCATTTGGACTGCAGTTCGGCGGGTATGGTGAAGGCGGGGTTTTTGAGGAACGCGGGGCTGACTTTGCTCAGAGCGGGCTTGTTGGGGCAGTAGTAGCCCATCCATTCCATGTTCTCGGCAGCAATGGCGGGATCGAGCAGGAAATTGATGAGGGCGTGAGCCAGGAGAGATTGCTTTGCCGTCTTGGGAATGACCATGGCATCGCAGCCGATGGTGACGCCTTCGCGAGGGATGAGGATCTCCACCTTGGGATTTTCCATCTGCACCTGAAAGAGGTCTCCGCTGTAGCCGTGGACGAGGAGGAATTCGGCGGAGTCGATGCCGGACTTGTAGCCTTCGTTGTCAAAGCGGGCGATGTTTTTCTTCCAGCGGATTAGCACATCGCGGGCGGCGGCGAGCTGGGTTTCGTCGCGAGTATTGATGCTGTAGCCGAGGGATTTGAGCGCGGCACCGATGCTTTCGCGCATGTCGTCCAGCAGCGTCATGCGTCCGGCCAGGGCGGCGCGGTCAAACATGGTCCAGGTGGGCTCGGGCTGCTGGCCCTTCATTTTGTCTCCACGCACGGCGATGCATGCGTAAGCCAGGGTGTAAGGCACGCTATGCAGCATGTCTGTGTCCTTCAGCTTTTCCAGGGCAGAGGGGTCGATGTTTGGCAGGTTGGGGATGAGCTTGTGATCGATCTCCGCCAACATGCCCTGCGAGTGCATGACCTGGATCATATAGGCGGTGGGAAATACCAGATCGTAGCCGGTGGCACCGGCCTTGAACTTGGCGTACATGCTCTCGTTGGAGTCAAAGGTGTCGATGACGACCTTGCACCCCTGCTGCTTTTCAAATTTGGCCACCACCTCCGGGCTGATGTAGTCCGCCCAGGTGTAGAGGTGCAGCGTCTCCGCCTGCACCCCGAGGGTCAGACACACCCAAATGAAGAGCATCGGGAGGCGCTTCATGGAGGGCTGCAGAAAATCAGGCGGCCTGAGCGTGACGCAGCGGGATGCGCTGCTGCTGGCGAATCGAGGCCTCGGTGTTGTAGGCGGCAAGAAGCAGCAGGCTGAAGCCTAGATCGCTCACCAGTGAATTGCGCAGGAAGAACCAAGTGGGCAGATGGCCGGGCTCTCCGGTGGTCACGGCCTGCAGCCAGCCGCTGAAGTTCATGGCGTAGGCAGAGACAGGATTGCTGAGCCACGAAACGGTGTTGGTGATGAAGTAGAAGGCGATGGCGCAACCTGTCACGCCCAGCAGGGTGCCGAGCAGGCTCATGTGCCCACGCCAGCGGCTAGCCAGCAGCGCCGAGGAGGCAAAGCAGGCATAGACTACGAGCGCCTCCCAGTGCAGCACCGCAGCGCCTGTGGCGGTGGCATCAATCAGCACAAGCAAAAGAGGGATGAGCAGGAAGGAGACACGCCGCGGAAAGACCAGCGTGCCGGTGAAGGCCAGCGCCATCCAAGGCGAAAAGTTTTCCAGCACCTCAAAGGTGACATAGCCTTTCAGCTTGGCCCAGCGGAATGCGGCAGCGGCGATGATCAGCAGCAGCGGCAGAAAAAAGGCGCGGGAGACGGGGCGGAAATCAGAGGAGGTCATTGGGGGAAGATGGAGGATTTGGCGGTTAAGGCAAGAAGCGCGTGAATGACGAATGTGTAAATCCGAATGAGCGAGGAAGTGTGGAACCAGAGGCTTTTTGGGACTCGCATATCGGAACAGCCAAACTCCTTAACATGTACTTGAAGGAGGTTGGGAAGACCGAAAATCAAAAATCGATGGCTCGACAATCTTCAATCCTCCGGCCACAGGGTGTCATGGCTGTGCGCAATTGACGATTGATGAACAAGGATCGTCGATTTTTGGAGCCTTCTCCTGCGCTCGGCTACACAATGCCCTTCTTCCGCAGGAAAGGCACCAGCTCATCCACACCAAAGTCGGCCAGCACTTCGCCGTCCCAGTCCATGGTGGGTGCCTTGCTCTGGCCGCTGAGCTCGACCATGGCCTGCATGGCCTCGCGGTTGCCGGTCACGGTGACGGCTTCGAAGGGGATGCGGCGTGCATCAAGGTATTCGGTGACTTCTTCGCACCAGGGGCAGCCGGTTTTGATGTAAACGACGGGTTTGATCATGGCCGCCATGATGCGTGCAGGCAGGCCTGGGGGCAAGCAATGCGTACGTGATTCTTGGTTGACCACCCCCCTGCCCTGATTAATGTCGATACGCTGTTTTCAGAGCCTTTAAATAGTGCTCCGAAGCCCGTCCCTTTGAACTCACATCCCTATGCGCCAACTTCGACCCCCGACAGCGCAGCAGGAACTGTTCCAGAGGATGGATCGCCCGAAAGAAATCTCCAGCGTGCTGCCAGTGTGCGCGGAAATGACTTTTGAGCCGGCAGGGCCAGCCCGGCCCGGCTTTGAGAACTGCAGCAGCCCGTGGTGGTGCTGTGGCTGGCCGCGTGTGCGGTCCGCCGCGTGCCGCGGACCCGTGGAAGAGGCAAGCCGCCCGTTCCCGCCCGCCGCCCTCTCCAGCCCCCCGGCCCTGCCTGAACATGCAACCCACCCCTACGTAAACTCAACTCATGTCCGACTACCCCAATCGCAATGGCGGAGGCAACCGCCGCCGCAATCGCAACCGCCCGCGCGGTCCCCGTCCTGAAGGCCCACGCCCCACCCGCGAAGGTGGCCGCGAAAGCCGCAACGCCCCTTCTTTTTTCCAAAAGATCCTGGGCTTCTTCGGCCTCGGCCAGTCTAAATCCAAAAGCCGTCCTCAGACGGATCGCAGCAGCAGCCCCGGCCCTCGCTCTACAAATGACAACCCACGCCCACAGCGCGAACCCCGCCAGCGTCGCGAGCCCCCTCCTGCGGTGAACCCGGCTGACATTACAACGGACCGCCTCTATGTCGGCAATCTGTCCTATGACGCGACCGAGAGTGACCTGTTCGAACTCTTCAACGGAGTCGGCGCTGTGAAGAACGCCGAAGTCGTGGTCAACAGCCGCACTCAGCGCTCCAAGGGCTTCGCATTTGTGACGATGGGCAGCACAGAAGAAGCTCGCCGCGCGGTGCAGGAACTGGGTGGCAAGGATTTCATGGGCCGCCCTCTTCAGCTTAGCGGAGCCAAGCCCAACGCCCGCAGTGAAGACTCAGACAGTCCTTCTCCGCAGGAAGCACAGGCTGCCTGATCATTCCTGATCCTCAAATCTATCATGCCCGCAGGTTCTCACTCAGAACCTGCGGGCTTTTTTTAACGCATTTTTTGCAGAAATCCAAGAATGGGGTGAACAAAAGCCCTCTTTTTGCACTCCAACTTCTTCAAAATAACCATGCCAGCCCCTACCCTCCTCGACCAGGAATCCGAACCCAGAATCGCGAAGACTTGCCCTTCCCTCATCCATGCATCTCCCGAAGAGATCCATGCTGATGAGCAGTTCTGCGGACAGCTTGAGGACCGAGCTCTTCTGAGCGGACCCAACCGCCGACTGCGTGATTTGCAACTCCTCTACAGTGTTGCCAAAGATTTCATTCTTGGTTTCCGGGCACTTCATTTCGTAGGCCCGTGCATCACGGTGTTTGGCTCAGCCCGTTTCGCGGAGGACCACCCTTATTACAAACTTGCACGGGACATGGGTGCAGCGATCGCGGGCATGGGTTTCACCGTTTTGACGGGCGGGGGGCCTGGCATCATGGAAGCTGCAAACCGTGGCGCAAAAGATGCCGGGGGCAAAAGTGTCGGCTGCAACATCCGGCTCCCCTTTGAACAAAGCCACAACCCTTACCTCGACCGCTGGGTGACCATGGAGCATTTCTTCGTACGCAAGACGCTGCTCATCAAATACAGCTATGGCTTCATCATCATGCCTGGAGGCTTTGGCACCATGGACGAAATGTTTGAGGCGCTGACACTCATCCAGACACGCAAGCTCAGGAGCTTCCCCATCGTCATCATGGGAAGCGATTTCTGGCCAGAAATGCGCCAGTTCATGGAGCATATGCTCAAAGGGGCCACCATCAGCCCTGAAGACCTTGATTTGATCAAGTGGACCGATTCAGTCGATGAAGCGGTGGCCCATCTGCAGATGAAGGCCGTGTCACAGTTTGGCCTGCGCTGCCACCGCGTGCCGGAAAGCAGTGCATTGCTGGGAGAAAAGGCGCTTGAAGGCGCTTCCTGAAACACCAAACTGAACATTTCCGCCCGAGCATGTCAGACCACACCTTCACCCTCTCCAATGGCCTCAGGCTGGGCTACTGCGAGTACGGCGATCCGCGCGGGGAGGTGGCGTTTTACTTTCACGGCTGGCCCTCTTCCCGCGTCCAGGGCTCACTCTTTGACGCGCATGCCAAAAAACACGGCATGCGCCTCATCTGCCCAGACCGCCCGGGCATCGGCCTGTCAGATTTCCAGCCACACCGCACCCTGCTTGACTGGCCAGATACCCTGACTCAGCTAGCCGCCCACATAGGTGCGGACAATTACCACATCATCGGCTGGTCAGGCGGCGGCCCTTACGTGCTCGCCACCGCACTAAAACTGCATAAGCGTGTGCTATCTGCCTCCATCATCTGCGGAGCACCTCCGCTGAAGTTTCTGGGAGACCGGCAGATGTTCTGGCTCTACCGCTTCATGATTCAGCTGCGGCATTATTTCCCGACGATCCTTGGCCTTGTGCTGCGTCTGGGCGGAGTGACAGCCAAGGGAAACCCGCAAAAAGCACCGCTGCGGTGGCTCATGAGACTGCTGGGCGAGGAGGACCGCCGTGTCCTGCTGCTTCCCGGAATCTTTGATGTGGTGCGGGCGGCCACACTCGGCGCCTTGGATCGCGGCCCGCGAAGCGTTATCGCAGACGCAGACATTTACCTCAATGAGTGGGGTTTTGAGGTCAGCCAGGTGAACTTTCCCATACGCTTCTGGCATGGCAAACAGGACCGCAACATTGCCTGGACCTACACACGGCAGATCGCGGAGATCATCCCGCAGGCTGAAACGCATTGGTCCGAGATCGACGGACATTACTCCCTGCCGATCACTCATTCAGAGCAGATCATCACTGCTGCACTTCAGAAAAAAGTGCTGGCTCACCCCCGCAGGGATCGCGAAAATTTCACGGCTGCCTAGGCAGCAGGATGGGGATTCCCGCATCAATCACAAACAAGCGAGTCCCGTCTGCTGTCGCCAGTGCGGCATCAACCTGGTGCTGGGCGCATTCCTCCGCCGTGGCACGGCGCAGAGGCTGGTGCGTGTCAGGGCAGCGCATGAGCGGCAGGAAATCTTCAAGCCATTGGGTTTCGTTTTGCATCAGTATTCAGCCATGGTGGGGTCAATTTCGCGCGCCCAGGCAATGATGCCACCTGAGATGTTCCAGACGTTGTCAAAGCCCTGCTCACGCAGCAGGCTCACTGCGCGTGCGCTGCGCCCTCCGCTTTTGCAGTGCACGAGAATGCGTTTGTCCCTTGGCAGCTCAGCGACGCGAGTCCCAAGTTCGCCCAAGGGGATGAGCACTGCGCCGTCGATACGGGAGATGCTTTGCTCATGGGGCTCGCGTACATCGAGAAGAAAATGATTGTCTCCGTTTTCACGGAGCTGGTGGAGTTCGTGGACGGTCATGGAAGGAACAGCTGGGACGGCGGAAGGAATGCCGCAGAAGCCCTGGTAGTCGATCGGTTCGGTGATAGTGGGATGGTCCCCGCACACAGGGCAGGCTGGATCGCGGCGCAGGGTCAACGTGCGGAAGCGCATGCTCAGTGTGTCCACATGCAGCAGGCGGCCCAGCAGCGGCTGGCCGATGCCGGTAATGAGCTTGATGGCCTCCAGCGCCTGCAGGGTGCCGATGAGCCCTGGAAGCACGCCCAGCACGCCGCCTTCCGCACAGGAGGGCACCATGCCCGGAGGCGGGGGCTGCGGGCACATGCAGCGGTAGCAGGGAGCGCCCAGATGCGGCGCAAACACGCCCACCTGACCATCAAAGCGCAGGATGCTGCCATAAACGTTGGGCTTACGCAGCCACACGGCCACATCGTTGCTCAAGTAGCGCGTGGGAAAATTGTCCGTGCCGTCGATGATGACATCGTAATCCGCCGCGATCTTCATGGCATTTACCGCCGTGAAAAGCTCTGGGTGAATCTGGATGTCCACATGCGGATTGATGTCCGCCAGCCGATCACGGGCAGCCTCCAACTTCCTGCGGCCCAGATCCTTCTGCCCAAAGAGGATTTGTCGCTGCAGATTGGTGATCTCCACCATATCTGGGTCCACCAAACCCAGGCCACCAACGCCCGCAGCCGCTAGGTACATGCTGATGGGCGAGCCCAGCCCCCCTGCCCCGATGCAAAGCACTCGAGCCGCTCTCAGCTTGCGCTGGCCCTCGATTCCAAATTCTGGAATCGCCAGGTGCCGCGCATAGCGGCTCAGTTCGTCGGTGGTCAGGTCGGGCATGAGCCCGCTATCATGGCATGCAGAATCGCCAGCGCAATGATCCAGCGGTTGCGATGCTGCATGGCATGCCTACATTTCCGACATGCCTGATTGGACCCCCCCAACCCAAGTCAATCTGGTCGATCTGGGCTTCATGGACTCACGTTCGAAGCTGATCGACCTCGCCGCCTTTCTGGACCGTGTGCAGCGAGCCGGCCAGGATGGAGATTTCCGTGTCCAGGCCCTGAAAAACGCCATCGCCCTCCTCTCCCAGGACCAGCCCCAGCGCGCGAGGGACGTCCTGCTCAGCTTCAGCGACCCCAGCACCGTACCGGTGGAAAAAGCCGCGATGCAGGGGGCAATCGGAGCGTATAAGAAGTGAAGTTTGCAGAGGTTTGCCATGGTTGGCCGTCGTTTGCGATTGTTGCCAAGCCTCTGAAAAACCACTGCAAACAACTGCCAACCACCGCAAACAACCGCCAACTTTCCGCATGAACTACATCGAGCCCCACGGCCACATGGTCAGCCGCACCACGGATGACTACGAGCGCATGGCCATCGCCGGCTGCCAGGCGATCTGCGAGCCCGCGTTCTGGGCCGGCTATGACCGCGCCAGCGCGGAGGGCTTTTACGATTACTTCCGCCAGATCACCGAATATGAGCCGAAGCGTGCGGCGAAGTTTGGCATCCAGCACTACTGCTGGCTGTGCATCAATCCGAAAGAAGCGGAGGATTTGAAACTGGCGGACGACGTGATCGCCCTCATCCCGCAGTTCATCGACAAACCAGGCGTGCTTGGCATTGGCGAAATCGGCCTGAACAAGAACAGCCGCAACGAACTCAAAATTTTCGAGCAGCACGTGCAGGTGGCACAGGATTACGACGCGCTGGTGCTCATCCATACACCGCACCTGGAGGACAAGCTCAAGGGCACGCGGCTGATCGTGGAGGCGCTGAAAAACTTCCCGAAGATCAAGCCTGAGCGCGTGATCATCGACCACGTGGAGGAGCACACCATCGACCATGTACTGGACCACGGATTCTGGGCCGGCATCACGCTGTATCCCGAAAGCAAATGCACCCCGAACCGAGCCATCGACATGCTGGAGCACCGCCACGCGGAGCGTATCTGGATGAACAGCGCCTGCGACTGGGGCATCAGCGATCCCCTCGCTGTACCCAAGACCATGCAGGCCATGCGCCAGCGTGGCTGGACACCCGAGATGATCCAGCGCGTGGCGTGGGACAACCCAAGGGCCTTCATGGGGCAGTGTGAGAAGTTTAAGCTGTGATGGAGCGGCATTGAACATCCGCTCGCCCGCGTCCAAGATCAGCGCCTCATCGAATGACCGCCCCAAACCTCGACACCATCGCTCTTATTGCCGGAAACGGCATTTACCCAGAAACCTTTGTGGCTGCGGCGCGCAAAGCCGGGGTGAAGAAGCTGGTGGCGGCGGCGTTTACAAATGAGACGAAGCCGGAGCTGGCGGGCATGGTGGACGCCATTGAGTGGTTCCGTGTGGGGCAGCTGGGGAAGATGATCTCGTTTTTCAAAAAACAGGGCGTGACGCAGACGGTGATGGTAGGGCAGATCGCACCGAAGAACCTCTTTGATCTACGGCCAGACTTTCGCACGCTGATCATGATGGCAAAGCTGAAGGAGCGGAATGCGGAGACGCTGTTTGGCGGCATCGCCAATGAGCTGGCAAAAGATGGCATCGCCCTCCTGCCAGCGACAACATTTCTCGAAGACCTGATGCCCAAAGCCGGACATGTGGCTGGGCCGCAGATCAAAAAGCGGCGGGTGGAGGATGCGGAGTTTGGCTTCAAGATCGCCAAAGAAAGCAGCCGGCTGGACATCGGACAGACGGTGGTCGTAAAAAACGGCACCGTGCTGGCGGTGGAGGCATTTGAGGGCACCAACGAGGCGGTGAAACGTGGAGGCGCGCTGGGGCGTGGCGGTGCGACGATGGTGAAGGTTTCCAAGCCGAATCAGGACATGCGCTTTGACGTACCTGTGGTAGGACCGGAAACCATCCGCACGGCAGCTGCCGCAGGAGTTGACGTGATCGCCGTGGAGGCAGGCATGACCCTGCTGCTCGGGCGGGAGGATGTTTTCAGGCTCTGCCAGGAGCTAAAGGTGACCCTGCTGGCGCTGAGCTAAGCTTCCGCTTACGTCTGCCACCGCAGTTCGGTTGCCTTAACTCTAGTCTCGTATTTCAGGCCGCGTTTGGGTCTAATGGGGGTGGATAGCGGAATATTCCGTTATTCACATAACATAATAAACAAACGATAGGCATAAACATAACATGAAAACGAAACGAAACCACGCCTTCACTCTGATCGAGTTGTTGGTGGTGATCACAATCATCGCGATTCTCGCGGGATTGGCGGTGCCCACCTACACCTACGTTCAGATGCTGGCCAATCAGACAAGAGGCGTCAACAACGCCAGACAGATCATCACCTCGATGAAACTGTTCTCCAGGGAACACAACAGCCAGTACCCCGACTCGGTGCAAAATCCGCAGACCGGCAGCCTGGCCCAGAATGCCAACGAGGCGTTCCGTCTCCTGATCCAGGAAAAGATCGTGAGTGATGAGCGCATCTTCGGCTGCCCCGCCGGATTCAACCCGGACGGCAACCTGGGGCAGAGCCCCAACTATGGCTATGCCCTGATGCCCGGTGAAAACCACTGGGCCATCACAGCCGGCCAGACGGACGCCACGGCGGGCAACATGCCCCTCGTGTATGAAAACCCAGCCTCCAGCAGCTGGCCTCCGCTCTGGAATGCCGACATGGCAGGAAAGATCGCCCCCGGCCGCACCTGGACGGGTGGCAAAATCATCATCGGCCGCAATGACGGCAGCGCGGCTGTGGAAACCCTGTCTGATACCAAAGGCATGGTGGGTCCCCGAGTCATGGCCGGTGGCCTGAACCTGTTCACCCAGGCTTCAGACGGCATCCCTCAGCGTGTCCTGCCTGTGGTCTATGGCGGTGCCGCCATGATCAACAAGGTAGATCCGATCGGGCCTCCGTCCGTCGATCAACGTGGGTTGCCCGGGACTCCTCCGCTTCCCGTAGCACCCGTCCCGCAAGGCGGCCTGCCCTCTCCGGGTCTGTAATCGGCCTTTGAGTCATTTGTGACATTCCACGCCGCCGGGTGCATGGCATCCGGCGGCTTTTTTGTGCCTGCGTTTGCGGGGAGCGCCTAGCCTGTGGTGGCATTTTCAATGACTTTGCCCCGGAGTCTCGCCTGACGGTATTTTTTTCTCGCATTTCCGCCCCCAGTTGGGTCTAATGAAACGGTACCGGATTAATTCGGAGCCCACATAACATCATAACCAACCCAGATAAAAGACACACATGAAAACGAAAAGAAACCAAGCCTTCACTCTGATCGAGTTGTTGGTGGTGATCACGATCATCGCGATTCTCGCGAGCTTGGCCGTGCCTGCCTTCACGATGGTCCAGACGCAAGGAAACCAGATGAAAGGCGTGAACAACTGCAAGCAGATCATTCTCTCGCTCAAGCAGTTCTCCAAGGACAACAACAGCCAGTATCCTGACTCGGTGCAGAATCCGCTGACAGGCAGCCTGGCCCAGACCGCGAATGACGCCTTCCGCTACATGATCCAGGAACAGATCGTGACTGATGAGCGCATTTTCGGCTGCCCTGCCGGCTACAACCCAGACAATAACATCGGCCAGGCCCCGAACTACGGCAATGCGCTGATGCCCGGCGAAAACCACTGGGCACTGACCGGCAACCAGACGGACACCACTGTGGGCAACATGCCGATCGTCTATGAAAACCCGGTCTCCATCAGCTGGCCTCCTCTTTGGAACGCTGATGTCTCTGGCCAGATCGCTCCCGGCCGCACCTGGCCTGGTGGCAAGATCATCATCGGCCGCAACGACGGCAGCGTCTCGGTTGAAGCTCTGGCAGGCAAAAGAGGCTCGGTCGGCCCGAAAATCATGGCTGGCGGTCTCAACATGTTCACCCAGGCTTCCCAGGGCATCCCGCAGCGTATCCTGCCCATCGTTTATGGCAACAACAGCATGAGCACCGGCGTCGGAACCGGTGGACAGGGCCCTGCAGGCGGCCTTCCCCCCACAGGTCTTGGCGCCCCTCTCGGTGGCGGCATGCCTGGCGGCGCACCTCCTCCAGCCCCTCTCGGTGGTGGCGCTCCTGCCCCTGGCGGCCTTCCCCCTTCAGGACTTTGATTCAAATCATTTAGTCTAAGGACAACTCACACCGCCGGATGGAGTTCCATCCGGCGGTTTTTTGTGATTGTCCCGCAAGGTTTGCTGGCAAACCACTTGACCCTTTACCCGCATCTTCGATTACTGTACTGATGATGAGCTTGCAGGCTTGTTCATGCGAAAACCTGCCGTCACCTCCTGAATCTCATGCCGAATTTCACCTTTTCCCGCCATGCATTGAAATGCCTGCTCACAGGCGCCTGCTGGGTTCTGATGACGGTGTCAATGCTGACGGGCACAGCCTGTGCTTTTGACACGGTTATCCTTGATCCAGGCCATGGGGCCCATGACCGCGGTGCAGCGATCGGATATGTTTATGAAAAGCACCTGGCACTGGATACAGCACGCCGGGTGGAGCAGCTGCTCAGAAAAGAGGGACTGAAGGTCATCATGTCACGCAGCCGCGATGTCTTCATTCCTCTGCATGACCGCTCCGCGCTGGGAAACAGCAAGGGCGGCGCCATTTTCGTCAGCATTCACTACAACTACAACAGAGGCGGCAGCGGTGCCGGTGCAGAGACCTATTACCACTTTTCCTCCAGCTACATGCTGGCAGCCTACATCCAGGCCTACCTGGTGCAGCGCACCAGCATGACCAACCGAGGTGTGAAGAGCGCCAACTTTCATGTCATCCGCGCCACCACCAAAAACCCGGCTGTGCTTGTGGAATGCGGTTTTGTAAGCAACTCCACCGAACGCGCCCGCATGCTTACGGGCGAATTCCGCGCCAAGATCGCCGAGGGCATCGCCCAAGGGATCATCGCCTTCAAGAAATCGAAGTAGGTCTCCACAGCATTCTGCCGGGCATCTTGCTGGAGCTTAGTCGCTGGGAGCGCCGATTTTAACCGGCTCAGGCGAATTTCCCCGCAGTTGCAATGCGACATGAGAGTCGCGGAAATGCGGGGCATGCCTTCACGTCGGATCTCTCCAAAGCCAATGGAATATCAGCGTTCCCAACACGGCACTGGATCGGTGCCGGTTAGTGAGCAGGAGACTTTTCCAAAGCGGGCTCGTCTTCCTCGACCTCTGCCTTGAGAGCCTTGGCCTTGCGATCCGACAATGCCAGAAACACGCCGTAGCCAAGCAACACCAGCTGGCTGAGCCAGTAGGCGTAGATTTTGGGCCAGATGCCGTCTGTAAAACCGTACGCATGCAAACCGACGCCAAGCTGGTTCACGCCGAACCACGAGAAGATCACGATACAGCCGAGGATCAGATTGCAGCAGTGCAGGCCGATCTCACGGATGTAGCCACCGAGACGGGCATGCAGGATGACGAGGCACATGAGCACAATCATGAGCGCTCCATTTTCCTTGGGGTCCCAGCCCCAGAAACGCCCCCAGCTGTAGTTGGCCCAGATGCCGCCCAGCACGGTGCCTACGAGGGAGAGGAAAAGACCGGTGGCGATGAAGCCATAGGCGACGCGGGTCAGCAGGCGAGCATCTCCCTCGCCCGTTTTATACAGACCGAAAATACGCTGGATGAAATAGATCATCGAGATCAACGCCGCCACCATGCAGGCCGCATAGCCAAGATTGATCATGGGCACGTGGGTGGAGAGCCAGAAATTCGTGATCAGCACGGCCTGAAGCTGCTGAAGGGTGTCGGTGGCTTCGGAAGCTTCAAACTGGATGGAGAGAAACATGCACGCTGTGCCACCGATGGCTGCCACGAGCAGGCCCAGGCCTCGCTTTGTGATCCACTCCGCTATCAAGCCTAGCAGGGCGCAGGAGGCACCGATGAAGAGAATGGTTTCATACAAGGTCGTAATGGGGGGACGCTGCATGATGATGCAGCGGATCACCACACCGGTCACAGCCAGCGCGGTGGCCGCGCCCAGCAGCACCCAGGCAGAGAGCCTGGCGGCTTTTTCAAAGCCTGATCCGGGTGAAACCCAGGTCAGCGCCACAGCGATGAATCCCACGAGGAAAATCCACTGCGCATAAAAAAAGTAGTCTGCGCGCATCAGGTGCTGCTCCAGAGCGACGTATTGCCCCTCCCCACGCGCCTTGGCCGCGTCCTGGATCTTGAGCAGCAGCGTCTTGGCGGCAGTCTTGAACTTTGTCGCATCTGGCAAGGCCAGATAAACTTCTTCATAGAGGCCAAGCCAGGCAAGCTGATCTGCCGTCACATCTTTGTCGCTGTTGATCGCGCCAAAAATCATCTCTCCCGGTCCATTCCAGACATTGCCCTGGCCGGCGGCTGGCGGAAAGATACGGTATTGCTGCTCGGGATTGCCACTCATCATGGCCCCCAGTGCGGCCTGCGCGAAAGCCCTGAACCAAGGGATTTGCATCGGCGGACCATTATTGGCCCGAATGGCTGCCACAAAGGTGTTCAGACTTTGGGACAATCGAACAGGCTGGGACACACCGGCTGGCAGTCCCTCCGGCTTTTCTCCCAGAGGCTTGCGAATGAAGTCGAAATGCCCCGTGATCATTTCGTAGTCGAGAAAGTTCGCAGCAAGCTGCACAATCATGCGCTGCTCAGGTGTTTGCTTGCGGGCGGGGATATCGCGATACTCACCCATTTTTTGCATCAAAAGCTGCCGCGCGGGCTCGATCTCGGCATAGGTATATTGGTCGCGCTTGGCTTTGGCTGTGAGCCCGAGTTCGCTGATGGCGGAGGAATTGTCCACTTTGAACAGAGGCACGATCCTGCCGATGTCAGGCCGGAACCAGCTCATGAGCATCCACTCAACGGCATTTAGTTTAACGGGCTTGCCTCCCTCTTTGGTGATCGGCTTTTGTGTGGCGGGGTCCACCAACGGCTTGCCATCCATTTCACCGCTATCCGTCAGCCAGAGGCTGCGGCGCGCACGAAAGCGCAGCAAGCGATAGCTGGCGATGTTTTCCAGAGGCTTGATACGTCCGGTCTCCTGCACCGGGATGGCAGCAAAGGTGTCGACGACCTCTTTGTCACGAAACAGGTCGAGAGGCGGCAGGTCCGCCGCAGAGGCCAGACCACCGAGGACGAACAGGCTTAAAAGAACAAAACGGAGAGTTTTCATACAGTAAGGTACGTGGACCGAAGCGGGCGTTTAGAGAAGCATCTTCATCGCGAGTGCAAAGGCTGCATTGAAGACGACGATGAGGCTGAGCGAGAAAGCCCAGGGGTTCACCTTGATAAAACGGGCCAGCATCATGAGAAAATGCAGCAGCAGTCCTTCAGCCACGATGATGCAGGAAATGAGAGGCCAGTGGTCGGCGGGGTTTTCGACGATCATGAAGCCGGAGCTTTTCACACCAGTCCCCTCCTTGTCGCCAGAGCTGAAGGTGCTCTGAAAGACCGCATAGCCTTCGCTGCGGACAGGTTCGTTCATGGTGATGACCCGCTTCTCCTCGCGACCATCTTCGAGCTTGGTCACCTTGCTGGTAAAGCGCCGCGCACGCTGGGTGCCGGGATGCTTCTCCTCCTCCGTATGGTCCAGACGCACGGCAAAGGGCAGCTTGTAGGTGCGGTGCACGAGGGAGATCAGATATTTATCAGCTCCGACGGTGACCGTCCATGGGGCGGCGGCAAATTCCCAAAGAATGCCCGTCTGCTTTTCACCACTGCCTTTAATCTTTGCGATGGCCACGCAGGCGCTGGCGAGTTGTTCGTCGGCCATCGCAGCTCCAGATTCATCCAGTTCGGGCAGTTGCTGAATGAAGTAGCCGTCCACTGCGTCTGTGCGGCTGCCGTCGGCATCGCGCTTGGGCTGGGCGTGCTTTTTCCACCCGGTGATGATGAGGTCAAAAGGCAGCTTTTCGCTGGTGAAGGTGCGGCCATTGCCAGCGGTGGTGAGGTCGCGAAACTTGCTCTCGTCGATCACCAAGGCAGAGCGTTTGGCCTTGCCATCCGTCTGCAGTTTTTCGATCTCAATGACACGGTCGTGGAAGCTGAGGAACTCGTCATTCGTCTGGCCTTCGCTCAGGCTCATGTTCCCCTCCTTGGCGAAGTGATGCGTCACCGCACCGGCGGCGATCATGAAGAGGATGGCGAAGTGGGAGATGATGACGCCGATGGTCTTCGGTGACTTGCGGACACGCACGATGCCACCCAGCAGGAGATTCACGAAGAGGATGGCCATCAGCGTGTAGCCGCCGGGCACGATGTAGAGCGGCAGCGTGACGTTGCCGATGTTCCAGTACCCGTCAAACGCCAGAGCGCGCCAGCAGGCGCCGATGTCGATGCGGTCAATGAAGGCAGACTCAAAGTAGCGCGCCTGACTGGCCACCAAGCCGTGCTCCGCCTGCTCCAGGGTGCCCAGAAAAGTGAGCACCAGCAGCATGATCAGCACCGCTGTGGCGAGGCCGAAGCCGGAAAGGAAGGCGAAGATTTTCGCAAAAATAGACTTGGGTTGCGTGGACACGATGAGGAGAGGCGGGGGACTGTAAAAATAACGAAATCAGAATGAGAAACGGCGAGGAAAATTCGAAGTTCGAACCACGAATGCAGACGCCTGTGGTTTGGCCATCAGGCAGTACCTCGTCGTTCTCAATTCTGGTTTCATCACTCCTGCTTGGGCAGGTTCGGTTTGATCGACTGACAGAAGGCATCAAAGGCGGCGGCATTTTGCTCCACAAGCGCCTTGGGACCGGTAAGTTTGACGAAAATCGTGGCCTGATCGGCAGAATGAATCAGACCGAGCATGCGGTAGCCGGTTTTGGCCGCTTCGGCGCCGAAGCCTTTGAAGTCGCCATCAAATGCCACGAAGGTCGCGTCTCGGTTGAAGAAGGGCTTCTTTGGAAGCTTGGAGATTTCTTCCGATGTGTAAGCGGGCTGTCCCATCTGGGTGCGCCAGCGGTTGACGTTGGCCTCAAGCCCACCCGCAGGGCCTGGCATCAGTGAGATGTAGCATTCCCCCTCCTGACTCGGACCAAACCTCAGGTCGAGCAGGCGCATGCCCATGGGATCGGGAGTTGTGGATTCGCTCCAGCCTTCAGGGACCGTCCAGGTCAGCAGCTCGCGGAAGTTAGGCCGCTGTTGCTGCTGCTGCGGCTGTTCTTTCGCATCGTCGTAAAAGCGAGTGGCGCTGGGGATATCTGCATGCGGTTTGGGCGCGTAGCTGGAAATCTCGCGCGATTCCATGATGGCCTCCACGTCCTGGGGAGGCTTGCATGAGACCATGAAAAGACTGCACGCAAGCAGCAGGCAGGATGGTTGGAAAGATGTCATCGACAGGGAACGCATGGGGGGACGAAATGATTAGCAGCATCCTCGGTGAATGCCACGAAGATGCGCAGGTGCGCGAGATAAAGCTGGCTGGAGCACGTGAAGCGCTGTTCAGGCGCCCTTGTGGTCAGTATGGCAGGCTTTGCAGTTGACCGCAGCCTTGTAGGCGGCGGCACCGGCAGGGTCCTTGGCCTGCACTTTTTTCACCGCGCCGATGAGCGCCTGGCATTTGGTGACCCATGCGGCCTTGTCACCTTTCGGCGGCGTGGCGGCGCACATGTCCTGGTAGGCCTTGAGCAGCGTGGCGAGTTCTGCATCCGTGGCGGTGGTGCCCACTTTTTTGCAGAGGGCGTCATCGCCTTTGTGGAAGTTCTTCATGGCGGTCTTGATGACTTCGCTGCCAGCGGCGGGTTTCGCAGCGGGAGCTGGCGCGGGAGCAGCGGGCTTGGCCGGGGCGGGTGGCGCAGGAGGCGGAGCGGTCAGCTTGGCGATCTCCTCCGCCGTAAGGCCCACGTTCACCTTGAGCCCTGGCACCTGGCCTTCGAGCGCCTTGGCTCCGGCCTGCGTGACACCGGTTTCCCACACAAAGAGCTTCTTCAGCCCCTTGGCCGAGGCGAGCTTGGCGATGCCGCCGTCCGTGGTCTTGGTGCCGTAGAGGTTGAGGTATTCCAGCTTGGAAAGCGCGCCGAGTTTGGCGACACCGGCATCGGTGAACTTGGTGTTCTCCAGGTGCAGACGTTCGAGATTGGTCATCTTGGCCAGCGTCTCCGCGGCGGCGTCGGTGATCTGGCTGCGAGAGAGGTCAACCCAGAGGATCTGTGAGGCGATGGGGGCCAGCAGGGCCAGCTCCTTGTCGCCAAACTTGTCAGCAGCATTGATCACGCCCAAGCGGAGTTGCTCCGTATCCTGCGCCAGCGGCATCAGCGAGGCATTGAGCGCCTGCATCTTGGCGGAGATTTCCGCGACGAGCTTTTTCTCCGCGTCCGTGAGGGGCTTGGGCTTCGGCTTGGTGACCTTGGCCACGGCCTCGGTTTTTGGCAGGCCTTTGGCAAGCAGCACGGCGAGCGCGCCTTCGACATCGGCTGGGGCTTTGACGGAGGCCACGGTGGCGGTCTCGGAGGCGCCGTTTTCGATCCACCATGTCAGCACGGCGATCTCTTCCTTGGTCAGCTGCGGCTCGTCGCTCGGAGGCATGTGGTCGTCATCATCCTTGGGCAGATTGGCGCGGACAAGCAGAAGGCTGTCCTTGGTGTTCTTGGCGATGACGGTCGTCGCACCATCGCTGCCGCCTTTGAGCATGGCGGCGTAGTCATGAAGCTGGAGCTTGCCCTTCTTCTTTTCCACACCGTGGCAGGAGATGCACTTGGCGCTCATGATCGAAGCGACGACATCCTTGTAAATGACGGCCTTGGCAGCGATGGCGGGGTCCAGTTTGGCGCCCGCAGCAGGTGCGGGGGCAGCCGCCGGGGCTGCGGGCTTGGCAGTGGCAGGCGCAGGTGCGGGGGCTGGTTTTGCGGGCGCAGCAGCGGGAGCGGCCGCCACCACGGCCACGGGCTTGGCATCGTCCTCGGCGGTCCAGCCGGTGTTGATGTGGGACTTGGGCAGCTTGGCCTTGAGCGCGGCCACGCCAGCCTTCGTCACACCGGTCTGCCAGAGGTAGATGGCGTTCAGCTTGCCGAGACCCGCGAGCTTGCCGACGCCTGCGTCGGTGATCTTGGTGTTGTAGAGGTTCAGGTATTCGAGCTCCGTCAGGCCCTTGAGGTGATCCAGGCCCGCGTCGGTGATGGCCGTGCCTTCCAGGTGGAGTTCCTTGAGATTCTTCATGCCAGCGAGAGCCTTGAGGCCGCCGTCTGTGACCTTGCTGCGGGCGATGTCGAGTGAGGCGATCTTGTCGGCGATTGGCAGGAGCGGTTCGAGCCCCGCATCCCCAAACTCCTTGGCCACATTCAAAGCGGTGAAGCGGAAGGTCTTCGCATCAGCCGCGATGGGCATGAGCGAAGCACCGCTGGCATTCACTTTCTGCAGCGCGGCGGCGAGGGCGGGATCTGCAGCGGCTTTGTCATCGGCGGCATGCGCGGTGAAGGCGAGTGCCAGGGCGAAGAGGAGGGAGGTTGGTTTCATGAATGAGGCGGACAAAATTTCAGCAATGGGTACAGGCAACAAAAGGCGTGAATTGGACTAGCCTTTCAGAATTCCATCAACGGTGGCCTGAAGCTCGGCGGGAAATTTGGCATCGCTGACCTTCTGAGTGCCGCTGGCCCCCTGCTCCACCCACCATTTCAGCAGGGCGATCTCTTCCGGAGTGAGCTGGTCCTTGCCTTCAGGCGGCATGTGCTCGTCATCGCTGTCAGGCAGCAAAATGCGCACGATGCTGAGGCTGTCCTTGAGATTTCCAGCAACGAAGTTCTTGCCGTTCTCGCCGCCTTTCATGGCCATTTCATAGGTGTCCATGCGCAGATCGCCCTTCGACTTCTCCTCGCTGTGGCACTTGTTGCACTTCGCGGTGAGGACAGGGAGGATGACGTGCTGGAAGACGAGCTTTTCATTGCCGCCAGCCGGGGTCACCGGAGCAGGTGCGGGCGTGCCGGCGGGCGTGCCGGCGGGTGCAGGCGCCGGGGCGGGTGGCGGGGCGGGTGGCGGCGTGGGCTTTTCAGCCACGTCGGTCTTGGCTTCAGCGGCGGGTGGCGCGGACTTTTCCGCCTTCGGCTTTTCCACAAAGCTCAGCATCCATTTTTCCAGAGCCACCGTCGGGCCTTTGAACCACGCGGGCGCGTGCTCGATGAGGAACTTGTTCCCGTGGCTCATGTTGCCGCCGAAGTGCGCCCCCAGGCCCATGATGCCAAAGCTGACGAAGTACAGCGCACGGTAGGCATTCAGCAGCTCCATGCTGCCGCGGGCCATGCCCATGAGGCGCACGACGAGGGCTATCAGCACACCGGCGGTGCCGAGCAGACCCATGGTCTGGTGCAGGCTGAAATTGCCGCCCACGTAGCCGCCCTCACGGGAGAGCATGATGCCGGCAAACACCGCCAGCAGGGCCCCCGCCGAGCCGATGATGAGCATGATCAGAGAGGCTTCGCCATATTTTTGCTCTCCGCGCTGGGTGGAGCAAATGAGCTCAAACAGGCAGAGCACCCCGAGGATGCCCACCGGGAGGTGCAGCAAGATGGGGTGAAAGCGGCCGATGAAGAGCACGAAGCTGGAAACCTCCCCTTTCGGTGCCTCATACAATGGCGGGAAGAACATCAGGCCGATCACATAAACCACGATGAGGAGGATGGAGGTGATCCAGGCTAAAGTTAAAGATTTCGGCTCGTCGGTCTCAGGCGAATGCGAAGACATGGGATAAAGTGCGGAGAGGTTGGGGAGAGAGTGATGTGGCGCTGCTAGTAACGCCATCCCGGAGAAATATTCATCATGAACCTGATGGTGAATGCTGCAAACATTGAGCACGCCTTTTGTCAGATTCTGACCGTATCTTGTGCTCCCTCCTTGTTTTTTGCATGTCACGCCCCGTCCTCCACTGGTTCCGCCGCGACCTTCGCCTCACTGACAACACCGCGCTGCACCATGCCGCCAAGTCATCTGCCCAGGTCATTCCAGTTTACATACTCAGCGACTGGAAGCAGCATCACGGCTGGACGGGGCCGAACCGTCAGCAGTTCCTGTGCGGAAATCTGGAGTCTCTGGCCAAAAATCTGGAGGCGCTGGGCAGCCGCCTGATCATCCGCTGCGGCCGTGCCGATGCGGAGCTGGAGCGCCTGATCCGCGAGACGCAGGCGGAGGCCGTGTACTTCAATCGCGACTACGATCCCTACGGCCGCGCAATGGAGAAACGCGTGCAGGAGCTGTGCACGCGCCTGGACATCGAGTGCCATTCCCATCAGGACAGCGTGCTGCATGAGCCCGATGCCGTGCTGACGGGCTCAGGGCTGCCCTACCGAGTATACACGCCATATTCGAAAAACTGGCTGAACCAGCCCAAGACTGCGCCTCACGGCCGCCCACGCACGCTTGGCCCCGCCGCTCCAGCCACAGTGACCAGCCTGCCCCTGCCCACGCTGGAGCACTGGCAACTCCCCCCCTGCACCGCGCAGATCCCCGCACCGGGTGAGCGCGCTGCGCGGGAGAGGCTGAAGCACTTTATCAGCTCCGGCATCCTGCACCGCTACGGTCAGGAGCGGAACCTTCCCGCCGGGCAGACCACCTCCATGCTCAGCCCGGATCTGCGCTACGGCCTGCTCAGCATTCGCGAGATCTATCAGCGCTGCCAGGAGGCGCTGGTGGATGAATCTGGCAAGCCCCAGCCCGCCGCCGCGCAGGCGTCCATCCAGACCTACATCAAGGAGCTGGCATGGCGGGAGTTTTACATGGCCATCCTCTGGCACTACCCGCATGTCTTTGAGCAGGAGTTTGCACCGGACTGGGTGGGGCTGCCCTGGCCGGGCACCGACAGCGACTTTCAGCGCTGGGCCACGGGCACCACGGGCTTTCCCATCGTGGACGCCGGCATGCGCCAGCTGCTGAAAACGGGCCTCATGCACAACCGCCTGCGGATGATCACGGCCATGTTTCTCACCAAAGACCTGCACTGCGACTGGCGGTTGGGAGAGGCCTTTTTCATGCAGCAGCTGGTGGACGGAGAAAACGCCAGCAACAATGGCGGCTGGCAGTGGAGCGCCGGCACCGGTGCCGATGCCGCCCCCTACTTCCGCATCCAGAACCCCTGGCTTCAAAGCGCCCGCTTTGACCCCGATGGCCTCTACATCAAGCAGTGGGTGCCCGAGCTCAAAGACGTCCCCGCCGCACTGCTGCACGAGCCCCCCAAACCGGGCCTGCCTTTGGCCAAAGGTTACCCGCTGCCGATGGTGGATCACCACGCCGAGCGCGACAGGTGTCTGGCGATTTTTGCCAAGCACAAGGAAGAGCGGGCGTAAAAGACGCCCGCTCACCTGCTGCCGATTAATGCGGCAATCCCATCCCACAAGCGGAGCCGTGCATTCAGGGCTTCCCTGGCCGCAGCGCAGGCCTCTGCCTCGCGCTGGGGAATGCCTCCACAGAGCAACTCCACCATCGTGCGGCCCATCTCGCCGTGCTCGTCGCCATCGAGCTGGATGTGGCGGTCCAGGTAGTAGCGAAGGATTTTGAGGCGGCCGGGGAATTCGGCCTCCAGCCGAGCCACGAGTTCGTGGAACATGGCCGGGATCAGATCCTCACGACCATACGTAAACGCCGCAGCAATCACATGGGGCTTTCCACCTGCGATCACTTCAAACGTGTGTCTGACAAACTCCGCCACGCAGTCCGTCACACCGCTGGCTGCCAGCGCCTCGAAGATGCCTGCGCCCTGTTGCAGCTGCTGGATGAAGCCCTGCACGGCGGTGGTGTCTGCACCGGCCTCCTGCATGGCCTGCAGGTAGAGCTCATAGTGGCTGGAGGGCGTTCCGTCCGGCGCGCGGTCGCTCTCCTCTCCGAGGACGATTTCATTGACCAGACGGCGCACCTGATTGTCACCCACAGGCACCCAGGGCACCTGCACGCAGGTGAGCCGCTGCTGCAGGGCCTTGAGCAGGGACATGAAATCCCACACGGCAAACACATGGCACTCCATGAACTGCGCCAGATCCCCCAGCGTGCTCAGCCGGGCGTAGAGCGGATGCCCCAGCAGGGCGGCACGTGCGGTTTCGATTTCGGCGGCGGTGGTCTTTTGAAATGAGGTCATGGATGGAGGCTGGCTGCTGCTGGAGAGACTGGATGAGCAGCAACGGCAGGCCCTTCCCTGCCCCTGTCCCAATCAGGATAGCAAGCGATCTTCTCTACGTCGAAGCAGCGTCTTCGGATGCGGCTTCAAAAGACGACATCCGTGCCTGCCTCTAGCCTCCTGCAGACTGGCCGGGCGGGAAACCGGTCTAGGTATGCCTTAGCGCCTCCACGGGATTCATCATGGCAGCACGTCTTGCAGGATAAATCCCAAACGCGATGCCGGTGAGCACGGAGATGGAGAAAGCGAGGATGGGGGACCACATCTTGATGACGGTGGTGACTCCGGCGAATTTGGTGACGGCGAGCGGGATGCTGAGACCTAGAACGACCCCCAAAACGCCACCGACGCCGGCGAGCAGCACGGTCTCAATAAGAAACTGGACGACGATGTCGTTCTGGCGCGCGCCCAGGGCGCGGCGGATGCCGATCTCCCGTGTGCGCTCGGTGACGCTGGCGAGCATGATGTTCATGATGCCGATGCCGCCGACAAGGAGGGAGATAGCGGCAATGCTGCCTAGCACGATGCTGAAGATCTGCTTGGTGCGCTCGGCCTGCTTGAGCAGTTCCACGGGGACGATGATGCGCCAGTCCTCTTTTTTGTGGTTTCTGGTCATGAGGTGGCGGATGGCCTCGGCGCGGCTTTCGACCATGTTCACGTCGTCGACACGGATCACGGCCTCGTGAAACTGCACTTTTTCCGCCTCAAAGCTTCCGGTTCGAAAACGGTAAAACACCTCCCCATATTGGTCCATCAGGGTGGTGAACGGAATCATGATCTGCGCCGGAGACTGGGCGGAGTGACTGCCGCCGGAGGCATCGGTGCCGACCGCCTGGCCTTCATCCTGGATGATGCCGATGACCTTGTAGTAAAAGCCTTTCACCCGGACGGATTTGCCCACGGGAGAAGACAGCTGAAAAATGCGCGCGGCGACGGTCTCATTGACGACACAGACGGGAAGGTTGTCCTTCATCTCCATGTCATTGAAAAAGCGCCCAGCGACCATGCGCCGGTTGCGCATCTCCGGGTACACGGGCAGCACGCCCATGACCTGGCCGTCCACACTGCGATCCAGATTCCAGATATTCTCCGAAATGTAGCGGCTGGGCACCACGATGCGGATGCTAGGCACGGTCTGACGGATCTGATCGATGTCGCGCAGGGTGATGCCGTACTCGCTGATCATGCTGCGTGATTCTCCATTGGACCCCTGCCCGTCCGGCGGCTTGACACTTTGCAGGATAATGTTCTGGCTGCCGAGCTTGCGGATCTGCTCCTGAGCTTCGTGACTGGCACCTTCACCGATGGCCAGCATGGCCACCACGGAGGCGACGCCAAAGACGACGCCGAGCGCGGTGAGAAAGGAGCGCAGCTTGTGCAGCCAGATGGTCTTGATACCCAGCGAAAGGGTGCGCCACAGATGCTGTGGCGAAGCGATGAGGCGTAGTACGGGATGCGCGGTGAGAAAAGACATTCAGGGGGGACTGAATCATACGGCGTCAACCGCACGAAATTGCCACGATCTCGCACGGGCAGAAAATCACTCCACAGCCTGGGCGCCGATCACCATCGGAAGCGCCGGGGCAATGGATGGCGTAGCCGGCCTGACCTGAACGGCAAAGGGGGGTGACTCACCACCTATGGTGCCTCCTTGATCGAGAAAACGGTTCATGTCTGCCAGGGCCGCTTCCAGCCTTGAGTCATTCGAAAGCATGAAGGCGCTGACACGCAGAGCGAGCGCACGACCATGCCACGGGTAGGGCTGGCCCAGGCTTTCAATGGCTGCAAGCTGCTGCGGCACTTTCAGGCTCATGGCCATGTCGCAACGCATGCCCAGAAGGATCTCGCGTGCCACGCCTACCGGATAGTCACGGCCCAGCTTGTCAAAAATCACCAGAAACCGAGGATCCGCCACCGCTGTCTTGGAGCGTGCCAGCCTGCCAAGGATCTCGACGGCATCATTGACCAGGGGAATACGGCACCAAGGCGCAGCCATCAGGCTGTCGAGCCCCTTCTCAATATGGGCCAGCACCGCCGCCACCGGCTGTTTTTGCAGGTCACTGGCAATGGCCCGGAGAAAGTGGGCGTCCGCTTCTGAAAGCGGTTCGATGGCGGCCGTGGCAGCCATGGCATCCGCAGCGCCAGTGCGCGCTTTGGCAACAGCCTGCAGGACACCGTCTGCCAGCACAGGGTGGGCGGGCAATGGCGCCGCAAGGTAGCCAGCATAATTCTGCTTCCAGAAGGCCCTCAGCGATTCCATCCGTCTGCGAATTTCTACCGGGGCATCGGCAGGGAGCACATTGGCGGAAGCGGAATCCCACAAGCGGCCGGGCATGTGAAGGCGTTCGGCAAAGTAGCGGTTCATGTCGATGGCCGCATCGACCCTGGGAAGATGACAGCCTGCCCGAGTGGCGGCGCGTGCGAGGTCATACGAGCAGTTGGCTTGCTTGGCCACACTTCGGGCAAAGCTGAACTCAAGGCGGTTCATGTCATCGGTGTTCACCGTTTTGCAGGAGGCGGCCAGCGCAGCGCAGTAGTCGCTGTTGGCGAGGCAGCCGGTCAGGAAGCCTTCGGCACTGTCGGTTTGCCAGAAGCGGCGCAGCGCCTCGGCCATCGGCTCAAGCTTGACCCGGCGGCGCAGGGATTCGAGCTGCCAGGGGGCCTCGTCGTTTGAGCAGATCAGCAGCATGTCCACACTCTGGGTGCCCCAGACTTCGACCTTCGGAAACACCTGCTTCAGAGTGCTGATGACGGCAGTTATAGTTTCGGGCTCGACTTCATAGCCCTGAAGCCACTGGCAGAAGATGCCGCCTTGGGTGAGGCGCTGGCTGGCATTGCGGTAGAACTCGCGAGTGTAGAGGTTTGCCACTCCGGCGCGGCAGGGATTGGACGGCTCGGAGACGATAATGTCGTAGTTTTCGCCCTTGGTGAGGAGGAATTCGCGCGCATCGCCTGTGATGTTGTTCACGCGCGGGTGCTGCATCGCATTGCGGCTCACAGGATCAAAAAACCTCGCCACTTTGCGAATTTCCTCCTCGAGTTCCAGCACATCGACACGCTGCATGCCGGGCACATCCGCCAGCCAGCCTGCCGTGGTGCCGGTGCCGAGGCCGACGACGCAGGCGTTGCGCGGGTTGGGATGCAGAACGGCCCCTGTCATTCCCAGCATGACCTGCGTGGCGGCATCTCCCACGGCAGAACCATCACTTTTGCCGTTGGTCAGAAATGCATACTGCATGCCGCCGACAACAGCCACACTCGTCTCCCGGCCATCGTAGGACTGCACCAGCGAGCGTTTGACATTGCGCTGCCAGGTTTCCAGACCGAGCGCCGAGCGATACTCCTGGAAGACACGCCCGTAGCCAATGGGGGTGTGCATCCAGACCGCCGTCGGCCCAGTGGTGCCAAAGGCAAAAAATCCGCAGACGATGAGCGCTGCAAGAGCCAGACGACCATTCCAGGTGAAACGGGAGGCCGGAGCAGCCTCTGCCCCACCCTCCTGGCGGCGGACCTGCAGCCAGAGAGATGCAGCGGACATCGCCGCAACCAGCAAAGCGGCCAGCAGCCAGCAGCCTCTGAGCCCCAGCAGAGGCACCAGCATAAAGCCACCCAGCAATGAGCCGGTGATTGAGCCCACGGTGTTCCAAAGATAGGCGCGCCCGAGCTGCTGCCCCACGCCTGCATTGCCACGGCCCAGCAACGACACCAGCAGCGGAAACTGGATGCCGCT
The DNA here is from genome assembly GCF_042655725.1 of Prosthecobacter fluviatilis. Classification (GTDB taxonomy): domain Bacteria; phylum Verrucomicrobiota; class Verrucomicrobiia; order Verrucomicrobiales; family Verrucomicrobiaceae; genus Prosthecobacter; species Prosthecobacter fluviatilis. The sequence continues at coordinate 530,843 of NZ_JBHSMQ010000004.1, read as the reverse complement.
GAGCAAGGAAGGAAAAAATGCAAGCAGGCCCATGATGACCGCCCAGCCCATGGCCATTTCACCGAGCCCCACACCGCGCAGGCTGTCATTGAAGATGAGCGCCAGATGCGCAACCCGGTCTCCCAGGGCAAAGGGCAGCAGGATGGCCAGCGCCTGCAGCGCAGAAACGACCGTGAATCCCGTGATGCTTGGCTCTGTCTTTTTGAGGATCAGCGCATACAAGAGCCCGCCGATCCCCATGCCAGAAAGCACAACGCACAGCACAAGACCGAATCCATACACAGAGCCGCCAAGCAGCGGAGTGGAAACGCGATACCACACCAGCTCCGCCATGAAGAAGGTGAAGCCGCTCATGAAAGCTGCTGCCAGCACAAAGGCGGCCGGGGCCTTTGCCTCCACGCTTTCTTTTGCCGTGCATTCATCCGGCATGGCCTGCTGCCGCAGCTCTTTTTCGTGAAACATCGAGATGACACCCGCCGCGACTGCGATGCTCAGGTTGGCCAGCACGGCGATGGTGAGAGCACCTTTGTTTCCCAGCGCTGGCAGCAGCCAGAAGGTGCTCAAAGCGGCGCCGCTCACCGCTCCTGCGATGTTGATTCCATAATAGAAAGCGGTGGTGGAGCGGCGCGGGTCGTCATCGCGCTGAGCGAATTTCATGGCCGCTGGCAGGGTTCCACCCATCAAGAAGCAGGGGACTCCCAGCACCAGTGCGGTCATGAGCAGTTGCAGACACGTGGCGGGGCCGAGTCCCATTCCTGCCGTTCCGCCAGTCTTCAAATAAAGGGACCGTGCCAGGCCGTGCATGGTGGGAGATGCCACGGCGGCGATGGCTATGCCCAGCTCCAGCCTGGCATAAAACTGAAACGGCCGTCCAACGCGCTCCACCCAGGAGCCAAAGAATTTGCCACCAAACCCGAGTCCCCCCATGAACACAGCCATGACAGCCGCTGCCGCCGGGGCTGCACCTCCAAAGACCAGTCGAAACTCACGCAACCACACCGTCTGGTAAACCAGCGAGCAGAAGCCGGACAGCATGAGAATCAGGGCCAACGCCAGCTGAGTCGTGCGAGCCCTTGCGATGGAAAGACCTTGGGAGGCGTCTGAATTCATGAATCCAAGTAATTAATATGTATTTTATATAAATACTATATTATTACAACTGGATTCATTAATATCAGAGCAATTTAACCATAAATACCAGACTCGCGTCCAGCCACGATCATCAATTCAGGGCCTCACGGGCCGACTGGAAGAGATAATGTCCCCAGCCGTATTGGGTGTCTCCGCTCCAATCAGGATCGTAGTGCTGGCTTTTGAAAATGAAGCGCTCTGGGTGGGGCATCAGGCCAAAGACGCGCCCCGTGTCGTCCTGAAGTCCGGCAATCGCATTGGTGGAGCCGTTCACATTGGTGGCATAGAGCAGGGCGGCATGGCCGGATTTCACATAGCCAGCAGCGGCATCCCCCTCTGTCACAAGACGGCCTTCCGCATGGGCCACAGGCAGCTCAAAGTTTTCGGGCAGCTTGCTGAGGTAAGGGCTGGCCTTGCCTTTGGTCTTCTTGAGCCCCACCCAGCGGCAGATGAAGCGGCCGCTGGTGTTGTGGATTAGGCTGCCCTTTGGCAGGAGATCTAGCTGGGTCAGAATCTGGAAGCCGTTGCAGATGCCGAGGGCGTAGCCACCCTTGTCCACAAAAGTTCTGAGCCGGTCACCGAGCTTCGACTTGGTAATGAGCTGGGCGATGCGGCCGGACATCACATAGTCCCCGTAGCTGAAGCCGCCGGAGAAAACGATCATCTGTGCTTTGTCGAGAGAGGAAGGCTCCAGCAGAGCTACCGGCAGTACCTCGGAGGTGAAACCCGCCGCCTCCAAAGCGCGGGCGGTTTCGGCATCGCAGTTGGTTCCGGGAAACTTGAGAAGAAGGGCGTGAGGCATGGTTTGTGGCTAACCAGCATCTAGGCGAAGCCGCCGCCGGATGCAACCGGACATGCACACCAGCCTCATCCAATCCTGCAATCGTCAAATGAGCTGATCTGGCTGAGCGGCAGCAGGCGGTAATGCGCAAGTGCCGCCGTAGGGTGGCCGAGGCCGGAAAGAAAGGACTGCATCCGAGGCGCTGCACTCATGCCTGCGCCCCTTCCCTTTTCCCCTGCACAGCGGTCTGCCATTCATCTCCCCACGCGAGCTTCATCACGTGATTGCTCACATCACGGGGCCAGGTGGAGAGATTTTCATGCAGCCTCGGCGCATCATGGGCAAAGAGGGCACGCGCAGCCTCCTCAAAACCCGGAAGATCGCCGGCCAGGGTCACCATGAAGTGGTAGGCACGCTCCTGCGCCCTCCTGGCTCTGTCTTTTTCGCCGCCCTGGCTTCGGGCTTCCTCGACCAGCTTTCTCAGAGCCACGGAGGCACCGCCTGGCTGTGAGTCCAGCCACTCCCAGTGGCGAGGCAGCAGCGTGATCTCCCGCGGAACCACCCCCAGCTTGGGCCGCCCACGCCCACGTGGAGTGGCGGCTCCCACAGCGGGCTCGGCAGCCGGGGTGGCCTCGGTCTTGAAAAAGACGGCTGTCAGACGGGCCTCCACCTCCTCGTCCGTCCCTCGGGTGTCCACTTCGACAGTGCGGCCGGTGGCATCGTCAAAGAGCAGCACCGGCTCCCGTGGAGAGCCATCAAGCGCCTTTTTGAGCGCCAGAGCATTCTGCAACAGCCCTCCAGTTGCGATCCGTTTATATCCCTGAAAAGTGGTAAATGATGTGTGTGTGGCTGCTTCGAGCATGAGTCACCTTAATAATACCCGGATAAAATTCAATCCGTATTATTATCCGGGTAAAATTAAACCTCCCGCTCGAAGCTATTGTTCACGCGGAAGCTGTGAAAGGTGCATAAGCATAGCCAGCACACGAACTGCTCATGCTGCATCAGCCTCTTAGAAAATGACCGATGGCGATGAGTGGCGGAGTCAGCAGCGCCAGGTTCATGCGGCTCGGGAGATTCCCGGAGACCTCCACAGAGATGTTGTCGATTTTGTCCGTATCTTATGCCGATGGCCAGCCATCGCTGCCTTCGTAGGGTCCAATGGTCAGTGCAAATAATCGGCAACGGTATTAATAACTTTATTATCGTTACAAAATCCAACCAACAACGCAAAGACCAAAGTCAGGATGCAAGAACCTGTCTTGACCAATGAGACAGCTACACTGCCGCTTGATCCCCTGATACCGCCGTCGCCGATTGGAGAGTGAGCGATGAGTTCAATGCTGTTTTCATAACTTTAAAAACGTTTCTTTTAATAATCATCGTAACTTCATTTTCATTACCAATATCACCGCCACTGCTTCCCCCCCCCCCGAAACCAAGGCTGATGAAGCCGCTGCCTCTGTCTGCAAATGACAAAGTGCCGATAGTCTACATTCCACCTTTGCCCCCTCCCAGAAGCGAACTTGGCCCACACGTCTGCGGAATCTTCGTCTGCCTTGGTGACCTTCCCGTAACGCATAGACTAACGATGCATTCGTTTCGTATTGCATGCGCCATGACGCTCTAGCCTACAACGATGGCTGCACTATGAGAGTTGGGATCAGAGATGGCGCCGTACCATCACAGTCTTCGTTACCATCACGTCACCCACGCAATGAGCCACATTGCTCGTGGATCTCTTGTCCTTGTTAACTGTATTACAGCTCAATAATAATGTAACGATTATGTCGTAATTAAAATCCAATCAAATATCCTCACACACAACACCTCCAGCCCCGGTTTTATGGACAGCTAAAAATATTGTTAATTTACGTATAAAATGTTTCTTTTCATCTTATTATCAATGCTATTTGCATCTCATATAAACGATTTTCACGACTTCACGTTGCGGTAACCGAAGCGTGATTGGTAATGCTATTGCCGTTACTGTAACGACCTGCATACCTGCCAAAACTCACCCTTTTGGCACCGCCGCTTATGCCACAAAAATGCCCACAAACACATTTATGCCTCCGCTGCCAACGCCATTGCTGTTCACACTCAAGGCATAGATGCTAATGCCCCTTCTGCCATTGGTGATGTGTGATGTGTCAGCCCCTAGGAAATCCGTCAGGAGTGCGGCGCAGAGGATCTGGTAGCCCGGCGTCGCCGTCTCGCTGGTGGCAGCCAGATTTTCCAGCGTCACTGTGCTGGCCATGGTGTCCATGCTCAAGATTTTGAAACCCCAGCGGGGGCATCCTGCATTTTTTGCTCAGTTGCAGACGCCGGGGCTTGCAGTAAGTTTATCAGACCATGTTCAAAGACCTTCTCTCCCCCCAGAACACCTTCATCTACGGCGTTGTGCTCTGCGGCATCTTCCTGGTGCAGTCCCTCTGGGGGCACTGGAAGACCAAGCGCGAACTCAAGCGCTACAAAGGCATGCTGAGTGACAAGCTCGATCTCGACTCCAAGCAGACTCAGGACATCAACAAGGAGCGCGCTGCACTGAAGCAGGAAAATGAGAATCTGCGCATGCAGATCGCCCGCCTGAACGAGCGCCCTGACAACAAGATGCAGCGTGAGCTGGAAATCCTGGCCCGTGCTGAGAAGCAGATGGTCATCACCGCCCCCGGATTTGCTCCCGCGTGGGAGATGGCAAAAGCCACGGCACTCGGCCAGCTGGAAAGCGAAGAGCGTGGGCAGTCCTTCCCTCAAAAGATTTTCCGCAAGCTGATTGGCTCGGGCTCCACGCAGAGCAACGTCGCCCTGCCCGAAGCTGCGGCTGCCGCTGCGAAAAACGGCGAAGCTACTGCCGCCGCCTGAGAACCTGAGTGTGATGACCCGCACTGAGGCCTGGCTCGCGCTGAATCTGCTTCCGCAGGTCGGCCCCGTACGCGTACGCAAGCTGCTGCAGCATTTCGGCAGCCCGGAGCGCATTCTCAGCGCCAGATCATCCGACATCCTCCAAGTCGAAGGCTTTGGCCTCAATCAGGCCGAACACATTGCTGGCTGGGAGGCGCAGGTCGACCTCGATGCTGAGCTCAAGAAACTCCGTGAGCGCGACCTCACGCTGCTAACCCAGGATGACGAGCTTTACCCGCCACTCCTGCGAGGCATCTACGACCCGCCTCTGGTACTCACGGTGTGGGGAGAGCTGACCAAGCGGGATCACAATGCACTCGGCGTCGTCGGCAGCCGCCACGCCACTCATTATGGACTGGGCACCACCAAAAAGCTCAGCTTTCAGATCGCGTATGCGGGTTACACTGTCATCAGCGGCCTGGCCCGAGGCATCGACACCGCAGCTCATGAGGCGGCACTGGCCGCCAAAGGCCGCACGGTTGCAGTGATCGGATCCGGCATCGGCAAGCTTTACCCGCCCGAAAACATGGCGCTGGCCCAGCGCATCGCGCAAAACGGAGCGGTGATCAGCGAATATCCGGTGGACCGCATAGCGGACAAACAAACCTTTCCCTACCGCAACCGCATCGTTGCGGGCTGGGGCTGCGGCTTGATCGTGGTGGAAGCTCCGCTGCGCAGCGGCTCGCTCATCACCGCACAGCAGGCCACCGAGCAGGGCCGCACGGTCTATGCTGTGCCCGGCCCCATCGACAAGCCCACCTCCGCCGGCTGCAACCGCCTCATCCAGCAGGGAGCCAAGCTGATCATGGACGGAGCTGACGTGCTGGATGATCTGAACACCCTCTTCCCCACCGCTCCCAAGGCACCGAAGGTCGAAGAATCCCGCCCTGCCATCGCTCTCACGCTGGAGGAGGAGATTCTCTACAAGGCCATCAGCACCGAAGAAGCCCACATCAACGACATCACCACCAGTTCCGGACTGACCTCCGCGACCGTGTCCTCCACCCTGATGCGGCTGGAGATGAAGCGGCTGATACGGGCCCTGCCAGGGCGGAGGTATGTGAGGCTGGTGTGAGCACAAGGCAGTCCCGCTCTTTTTGCCTCTCCAGGCGAATCTCATTGCTCCAAACACGGAGGTCATGTTTCAATCGGCCATCACTGGAAACAACTGCGACCCATGAATCCCGCCCCGCATTTTTTCCTGGCCGCCTTGGGCGGGCTCTTGCTCAGCAGCCCCGTTCCCGCCCAGGAAAAAGCCGCGACTGATGCTCCCGCCACGATTCCCGTCGGAAAGCTCGCCTTTGTGACCAGCGCCGACTTCGGCAGAGCCGGAAACATTTGGATCATGACCGGAAGCGTTCGGAACATGGAGCCGACCCATCAAACTCGCGACTTCGCCTTTGCCGCAGGAGGAAAGAAGATTGTCTATACAGCCAACGATCCCGTCGCGAGCGGCCTCTACGTTCACGATCTGGAGCAGCATGCCAGCACCCGGCTGCTGGCGGCGGTGGCCAACGTGGGCGGGCCGGACTTGTCGCCCGACGGCACGCGGATCGCCTTTTACCAGTCCGGGGAGGAGAGTTCGCAAATCATGACAGCAGCCGTTGATGGCACAGATCTCAGACAGCTCACCCAGGAAAATTGCTTCAACTGGACTCCGCGCTGGTCGCCAGATGGCAGGCGGCTGCTGTTTGAGACCACCCGCAACGAGCTCCCCGGAGGTGGTGAGGGCGGCGGACAGCGTGACATCTATGTGATGGATGCAGACGGGAAAAACCAGACCAATCTCACCCCAAACTCCTACGGCCATAGCGCCGCCTGGTCACCTGACGGAAAACACATCGCCTACATGAAAAACGGCAGCATCTTCATCATGAACAGCGACGGCTCCGCCAAGAAAGATGTGAGTCACGGAAAAGTGCGCGATTCAGAGCCCGCGTGGTCGCCGGATGGTCAATGGATCGCCTTCACACGAACCCCAAAGAATTCCAGAGCCATGGACATTTGGATCATGAAAAGCGACGGCACCGGGCAGCGGCAGATCACCTTCAACGAAGGCATGACCGCCTCGTTCAGCCCTCAGTGGAGCGAGGAATAACCGAAGGAAGAATAGCTCCGCACGGCGGATGATGAGCCCCCGCTCACCTCTTCTCCCATAGCAGCGCCAGGAAGAGCGGAAACTCCTTGCGCGCTCTGTTCTCAGCACGGGCTCTCGGACCGGGCTGGCTTTCCTTGTGGGAGTACCACTCTTCGATACCAGCCAGGACCATTCCTGCGCCGAAGCCGGTGGCAGTGAGGGTCTGCAGGCTGCGATGAAAGGAAACGGTGCTTTCACTGTCAGCCTTGCCGGGGTGCATCACGATGGGGATGCTCAGTGTGCTGCTGTAGGCATCTGTGCGGCGGTACTGGATCTTGCGTTCCTCGTCCTGCCCCCAGGCGGACTGGCGGGGAATGCGGAAGGAGGGATGATTGACCACCCAGAGCATGCGCCCGCCGGGCTTGAGCACTTTCGCGGCAGCGGCGGCCACCACGTCCAGATGCTCCATGTTTTGCACGCAGAGGATGGCGGAGGCGGCGTCAAATTCGCCGAGGTCTTCGATCTGTGCGGCATCACGGGCAAGATAGCGAACCGGAGGCTTCACAGGATAGGTGCGTGCTTTTTGGATGAGCGTGGGAGCGGCATCCACCCCCGTGACCTGGCAGCCGGCCTGCGCGAGCGCACGGGAAAAAACCCCCTGCCCGCAGCCGAGGTCGAGCACGCGCGCGCCACGCGTGGGCGCCAGCAGCTTGAGAGCTCCTGGAATGACGACCGCCTGGTAAAGCTCGGAGCCGCGCTCGCCAATGATGCGGTCGTACCAGTCGGCGGACTTTTCCCAGGAGGTGCCATGGTCGCGGCCCGGCTGCTGCGGGCGCTTCCCCTGTGGGCGGCTGCCAAATTCGCGGCGGCCCATGGGGCGCACCTCCGGCTCATGACCTCCCGGCTCGCGGTTCGGCGAGGGGCGTGGACGGAAAGGACGGCGGGGCGGCTGTGGCATGCGGCATGATGTCGCGGCAGGCGGGGAATGCCAGCGGCTCTGCACAATGTCCTTACTTTTATCTTCACACAACCGGGACGATATGACAGCCTCACGACCTCTCTCCCATGTCCGACTCCCCTTCCCGTGTCGTCCCCGGTCTCATCCTAGCGGCACTGAGCCTGCTGAGCGCCTTTCTGCTGTTTCAGGTGCAGCCGATCATCAGCAAATTCATCCTGCCCTGGTTTGGCGGCAGCCCGGGAGTGTGGACCACCTGCATGCTGTTTTTCCAGGTGGTGCTGTTTGCCGGCTATGCCTACGCTCACACGCTGACACTGCTGCCCCGGCGCTGGCAGGGCATCCTGCATGGCATGCTGCTCGGCGCGGCGATCGCCATGCTGCCCATCGCCCCGGCGGAAACATGGAAGCCCACCGGCGCGGAAGACCCGGCCCTGCGCATCCTTCTTCTGCTGCTGGCCAGCGTTGGGCTGCCCTATTTCGTACTCTCCAGCACCAGCCCTCTGGTGCAGGTGTGGTTCACCCGCACCACCGGCGGCGCGAATCCCTGGCGTCTGTATGCTCTTTCAAACATCGGCTCCCTGGCCGCGCTGCTGAGCTATCCGCTGTTCTTCGAAGTCCACTGGGATGTGCTGGAGCAGACCACCCTGTGGGCGGTGGGCTTTGGCGCTTTTGTCATTTTGTCTTTGGCGGGTGTATGGATGGACCGCACCCACGCGCTGAAGGAAGAAGCCAAACCCACCCCACCTGTCTCCGGCGCCGCTGATCATCCCGGCTGGCTCAGGCGCATCCTGTGGGTGCTGCTGCCGGCACTGGCCAGCTGTGTGCTGCTCTCTGCGACGAATCATGTCTGCCAGGATGTTGCTGTGATCCCCTTTCTTTGGGTGGTGCCGCTGAGCCTCTACCTGGTCACCTTCATCATCTGCTTTGAGCATGAGCGCTGGTACGCGCGCATCAGCGGCCTGTGGGCGCTGCTTGCACTGCCGGTGCTCTTCATCACCTGCACGGAGAACCTGCTGCAGAAGCAGCCTTTCTGGTCGAAGTTCGAACTGTGGATGCACAATGAGGTGGAGCAGCCGCTGAACAAGCTGACCAAGTTCACCGGCCACGAATTTCACCTGGCCAACATCAGCCTTACTCCCAACTTCGTCTGGCAGCTGGGCTGGTCCTTCAGCGCGATGTTTCTTGCCTGCATGCTCTGCCATGGTGAACTCACGCGGCTGAAGCCCGCCCCGAGGCGGCTTACTGAATTTTACCTGCTCATGTCCTTCGGTGGTGCACTGGGGGGCTTGTTCGTGAGCCTTGGGGCTCCTCACGTTTTCACTACTTTTGCCGAATGGCCGGTCAGCCTCATCATGGCGGCAGCCATGGCCTGCTTCATCTTGCTGCGCTCGGTGCTGAAGGTGCGCCGTGTGGGTGAGTGGGTGCTCGCCATTCTCATCGCCTTCTGCGTGGGCTGGCTGGCCTGGGAACTCCATGACTCCGGCATTCTCACCTGGGAGTACATCAGGCAGCGGATGAAGCAGCAAAATGCGCCACCGGAAGCGGCCGTCTATGGTGCCCTCGGCGCCACCGTGCTCTGCCTGGCGGTCATTCTTTTTCGCATCGTCCGCCGCGGCTTCATGCGCCCCGCACTGGTTTCCATCACCTTGCTAGGCCTCGTCTTCACCCTGGTCCTCCTTTTGATGTCCGACCTAGGCTTCAAGCGTGATGAGAAACTGGAACGTGTGCGCAATTTCTATGGCATGCTTTCAGTGACCGAAGATTACGACGACAGTGGCATGAAGTCCCTGGAGCTGACCAACGGCGGCATCATCCATGGCATGCAAAACCTGAGCCCGGGACTGCGTGAAGAACCCACGAGCTACTACGGCCACTCGACGGGCATCGGGAAGGCTCTCGACAGCCTCAAAGATCGTCCGGGTGCTCGCATCGGAGTCGTCGGAATGGGCGCGGGCACCGTGTCATGCTACGCCAAAAGCGGCCAGACCATCCGCTTCTATGACATCAATCCTGACGTGGTACGCATTGCCAAGAAGCACTTTTTCTACCTGAGCGACGCCGAAAAACGTGGGGCCAAGGTGGAGATCGTCATTTCTGACGCCCGTCTGGCTCTGGAGCGTGAGCCATCGCAGCAGTTTGACGTACTGCTGCTGGATGCCTTCAGCGGCGACTCGGTTCCGGTGCATCTGCTGACACGCGAGGCCTTTGACATCTACGACCGCCATATGAAGCCTGACGGCATCATCGCCGTACACATCACCAACACCTACCTCATCCTTGCGCCGGTGATTGAAAAAATCGCCGCTGTCACCGGCTTCAAAACCACCCGCATCGCCACCGACGCAGACGGCGATGATGACTCGACGGACTACATCCTCGTCACCCGTAATGAGGCCTTTCTCACAGCCACTCCCCCTGACCTGCTGGGTGACGAAACCGAACTCAAGCACGACGTCCGTCTCTGGACAGACCGCTATCACAACCTGCTGCGCATCCTGAACATCCCGCAGAACATCAAGCAGGAATAGACACCCGGGGCATAACAGTGAATTTGCGAACGCCCGCGAACGCGCCAAAATGGTGCGATCCGCCATGCTTTCCCTCGATCCAGTTCCCACGCCGCAGCAGTTGTTCCGCTGGCTCGACAGCGGCCGCATCACCCGGGAAGAGTTCCGCACCGCCATGGCGGTGCATGCCGGGGAGATCATTCAGGAGATGGAGCAGGCGCATGCCAACCCGCTCGTCGCCAAGTTCAACGAGCTCATGAACCGCCGGGAAGCCTGGAAATGGAGTCGCCGGCATGGTGAGATGGTGATGCGCGAGATCCTGTGCGCGCTGATGGACGAGGAGCGTTTTTCACCTGCGCGCTGGCTGTGGAATGCCGCACATCCGCATGTGCCGCTCTACTGCTTCTTCCGCACCCGTGGCACTCCTGTGCTGCGGTTTCTTGAAATGTCCGTTCATCCTCAATATGTCACCGTACTCGTCGAACATGGGGGCAGTGAAACCCTGAGCCCAACACGCGAGCGTTTTCACCTGCGCCGCAACCGCCAGCAAAGCCTGCAGGTAGAACGCCGCGAGCTCATCTGACCCGTCCGTCCTTCGCACCACCCCATGCCCCCACCCCAGAAAAAGTCCCTCAGCCTTTTTGGTCTGGCCGCCTTTGCCATCGTCTCGCTCTTTCTTGGCGCCTATTACCGTTTTCCATCTCTCGACGAACGCCCCATGCACACGGATGAGGCCATCCTCGCGATGAAATCCGCCGAGTACCAGGCGACGGGGCACTTCAAATACGACCCCAAAGATTTCCACGGTCCCGGCCTGCACTACATCACGCGCATCTGGTCCAGACTGGCTGGCTGGGACGGCTCAGCGACCTGGACTGAAGCTCAGCTACGCACCGTGCCCGTGATCTGCGGCCTACTGCTGCTGCTGACGACTCTTCTGCTGCGCAATGCCCTCGGCCGGCTGGCCACAGGCTACGCGATGCTGCTCATCTCCATCTCGCCCATGATGGTGTACTACTCGCGCTACTTCATCATGGAGGTGCCGCTGGTGTTGTTCATCACGCTGAGCATCGCCTCGCTGTGGCATTACTCTCAGGGAGGTGGACGCTGGTGGCTGGTGCTGGCCGGATTCTCCATCGGCATGCAGCATGCCCTCAAGGAAACCTTCGTCATCAACATCGCTGCCGGCTTCCTCGGATTCGCGGCCACCAAAATCATGGTCGGAGATTTCGCACCAAAGATCAGCGGCTACGACATCGGCGCAAGCAAGACCCGTGCTGCAAAGCCCTGGCTGTGGGTCATCCTCACCGCCGTCATAACCAGCATTGCGATCTACTCGGGAGGCTTCAAAGACTGGCAGGCAGTGATGGACAGTGCCCTGACGTATTTGAACTACTTCGAGCGTTCAGGTGGCAGCGGCCATGAAAAGCCCTGGCACTACTACCTCAGCCTGATCTTCTGGCGCAAAGACGGGCTCGTTTGGAGCGAGGCCATGATCGGCGGCCTGGGCATCATCGGCATGCTCTACGCTTTTTTGGGCAACCACATGAAGCAGCCGGCAAGGCAGGCGTTTCTCGTATTCCTTTCGGTGTACACGCTGGCCTTGTTTTTCATCTACTCATTCCTCGCCTACAAGACTCCATGGTCCATTCTCAGCGCCCAGCATGCGCTGACGCTGCTCGCCGGAGTGGGGGCTGCGGCCATTTCCAGCTCCATCTCCGGCACGTTCCTGCGGTTCGCCTTCAGAATCGCCTTCGGCCTCGGGCTGTACCACCTGGTGTCACAGACCAACCATGCCATTCACAAGTACGCCGCCGATTCGCGCAATCCCTACGTTTACTCCCACACGTCCACCAATCTCATGCGCATGCTCCCGGTGTTGCGGGAGCTGCAGAAGATCGCGCCTGATGACAACTTCAACGTGCTCGTGATCAACCGCGACTCAGGCTGGCCCCTGCCCTGGTACTGGCGTGACATCAAGTCCGTGCACTACACCAGCGCCGTCCCGGAAAAAATCGACGCCCGCGTCATCATCGCCGAACCCGAAATGAAACCGGCCATCGAGGCAAAATTTGATGGCAGGTCCTACCACATGCAGGATCTCTTTGGCCTGCGCCCTGGAGTCTTTCTCAACCTTTGGATTGAGCAGTCCCTCCTGGATCGCTACAACCTGCGCAAAGAGCAGGAAAAGCAGCAGAACCCCCAGCCGTGAGCCCTCCCGCCCCTCAGCACCATCGTTTCACCTGCAATGCGATGGCCACCACCTTCGACGTCCTCATCAACCATGAAGACGCGGATGACACCTACGCCGCGCAGGCCGCGCAGGCGGTGTTTCAGGAGATCGCCCGGCTGGAGGATGAACTGAGCCGCTTCCGCGCCACCAGCGACATCTATCGCCTAGGACAGCTCAAGGCAGGCGAAAGCATCCGCGTGGGCATGGCTGCATGGGATTGCCTCTCGCTCGCCAAGGCCATGCATCAGGAAACGGCAGGAGCCTTTGATATCACCATCGGCCCGCTCATGCATTTGTTTGTCACCCCCGAAGGCGAGCCGCGCCAGGTAAACAAAGAAACTCTGGAACAGGCACGCCAGATCATCGGCAGCCAGCGCTTTGACCTCGATGAGGAAACCATGAGCGTCACCGTGCATGCAGCAGGCATGATTTTTGATCTGGGAGCCATGGGCAAAGGCTACGCGCTCGACCAAGCCGCCGATGTGCTGCAAGATTGGAAGATCAGCAACTTCATCCTCAACGCCGGAGACAGCACCATCCTCGGCATCGGCGCTCCGAGCGGCAAGGAGGCCTGGTCCATCACACTCGGTGGCGGCGACAAGAGAACGGCCCTGCTCAATCGCGCCGTAAGCGGCTCCGGCTTTGCCGTCAAAGGCGCGCACATCATGAACCCGCGTCTCTTCCAACCCGTGCCTTTGAAGAACCGCCGCACCTACGCCCTGGCGCCGACAGCCGCCCTGTCGGATGCATTATCGACGGCCTTCATGGTGATGGAGCAAGAAGAGATCGAGGCACTGTGCTCGAGGTATGCAGGCGTGGAGGCGCTGGCACTTGAAATGTAGCTCGGCATCGTCTTCACACGCAGACGATGTTTGATGCATTCTTCTTGTCAGAGCATTTGTTTACCGTCTTAAATCTGCGCGTCCATAAGCCAACTCATGAATCTCAAGACACGCTGGCCCTCAATATTCAAGGCGCTTTTTGTGGCGTCGCTGGTGACAGCTGTCGGATTTGAGCTGGGCATCTTTCAGCGAGCATTTGATTCTAGATCCATTGTTGAGGATGGTGTGGTTGGAGCCGATTTTTGGATCATCGCTGTTGATGGGAAACCCACAGTTCGAATCCAGCATGGACTGGTGATTTCAAAGGTGCCATTCGCTCTCTTGGAACCAGGCAACCGAGCCATCAGACTGTCAGTTACACCTCGACCTTCCGAGAACCAAAAACCTGTCGAGTTCAAAGCGACCATTGAGAAGGGAGTGCATTACCGGATTTCGAAGGATGAAAACGGAAACCCTGAGCTTGTTGCCAAGAAGTAAAAGGGGCATGCCTTGGGCTTGGGATGACTCTGGCATAAAGTCCTTCTCACTTCCACTCCTGCAGCAGCGCCAGCCTGTCACGATTTCTAGGGGCCAGTGCCAGTGAATCCAGCAGGTGACGTTTCGCCTTTGCTGCATCGGACGGGCGCAGCAGTTCGGCCAGTTTGAAATGTGTCTGCGCGCCGCCGCCGGGATCGAGCACCAGCACGCGCTCATAGGCGGCGATCGCATCAGGCGTTTCATTCAGTGCAGCGCAAGCGTCTGCCAGGGCTCTTTGCGGTGTCACGAGAAACGGGTTCAGCGCCATGGCACGCAGGGCATTGGCCTTCACCTCGGCCCACCGCTTTGCGGGCACATCCAGCTCGATCAGGCGCAGGAAGGCGCTTTGTGCGCCGGATGACTTCGCGGCGATCTGCCGCAGCACGGCCGCCTCTTCCTCCGTGCGCTTCATCTGCCGCAGCGCCTGCACCTTCAGCGCGTAGCCGCTGTCGGCATCATAGCTGTCTGGCAGCAGTTCGATGAGCTTGTCGGCGAGTTTCAGCACTTCAGTCCATTTTTTGGCCTCGATCATTGCCTCCGCCTCCTTGTGCAGAGCCCAGAGATTGGTGGGATGTTTCTTGAGAAAATCGGCGAATGAGCCAGGCTCAAATGGATTGAGCTCTTCCGTTTTGGGCTCCTCCCAGTCGGCCTTGGCACCGAAGTTTTTGGCCTTGGCCGTGATGAACTGGGCAAACTCTTTCTCCACTTTCTCGATGTCACCCACATTTGCAGCGATGGCGTCATTGATCCGCTTTCCATCAGCGAGGTCGCGAAGGATGCCCTGAAACTTGTCCTTGCCGAATTTTTCCAGCAGAAACTCCACCGCCTGGCTGGACTCATAGTAGGCAAACATCAGGTGGTCCTGGGTCTTTGCCCCCATGAAGGCACCACTCAGTCGGGACATGGGCGTCAGCGTTTCCTCATCGATCACCATCTCGCGAAACTTCGCATCCATCGGCATACCCCAGGCGGGATCGCGCTGCCGCTCTTCATAAACGCTGATGCCCTCGCTGAGCCAGCGCGGCATGCGGTTTTTGGTCACGGTGAGTGTGATCACATGGCAGAACTCATGCCAGAGGGTGCTCTCCCAGTTGTTGCGGCCATGAGCCAGACTGCCGGGGCTGTTCATCGTCACCACGGTGCCAAAGCACACGCCCAGCATCCCCTGCCCGCCCAGTGCGCCGAAGGTGCGGATGGCAAAGTCCTGCTGCGCGCCGAAAAATTCCACCAGCACAGGCCGCTTCAGCTCCAGGCCATACTTCGCACCCAGCACCGTCTTCGCATCCCTCAGCAGCGCGAGCGCACGCGCACCATAGATGGGCCAGTCACGCTTGGGCATTTTCAAGATGAAGTCCTCAAAGGTCTGCGTGGTGTAGCCGTTCATCTCCTTCTCCAGCAGCGCCAGATTGTACGCCTGGATGTTGTAGCCGTCCTCTTTGCGAATCAGTTCCGCCAGCTTCCAGGCCTCCTCTTCTTCTCCGAGGCGAAGCAGGTCATGGCAGAGCTGCATCTTCGCCGGCAGATAGTTCGGCTCAAACTCCAGCGCCTGGCGCTGCCGGGCCGCGCTCTCAGCAAAGCGGTACGCACGTGAGAGACAACGCCCGATGGTGTGGTCCACCTCGGGGTTTTTGCTCCACCGCTCCAGGGCATGCTGCCGGGCCTGCTCCATCTTGCCGGCATCCGCCTGAAACAGATACGCCACCACCGCGCGCAACGACCATGCCATGGGGTGCTTCCCATCCAGATCCAGCACCTGCTGGATGGCGGCCTCGGCTTCGACAAATTTTTCACCTCCGATGAGCTGCTCCGCCCGCAGCAGATGTGCGCCTGCAAGGTGGGGATTCAATTCGAGCGCCTTCTTCAAATTTTCCATGGCCTTCTCACGGTCGCTGGACTGAAAGGCCTTCGCCAAGCCCAGGCGCAGAGCGGCCGTTTCCCCATGTGCCTTGAGGCCGGCACGAAACACATCTGCAGCACGCTGCGCGTCGTCCTTTTCGAGCGCCAGATTTCCCTCGGCCAGATAAGCCGCCTCCAGCTTGGCATCCTTGCCCTGCGCCACCTTGAAATACTGCGCGGTCACTTTCTGCGCATCAGCGCCCAGCATCAGCGCCGCCCGGCCAAGCACCACGGACTCCATGGCCGTACGATCCTTCGCAGCTTTGGATTTTGCGGCCGCATTGATCCCTTTCAGGGACTCCGCCATCACATCGGCCCGACCCAGCGCCTGCGCGAGGTCATGGCGCAGCAGGAGCATTTCAAAATGGCCCGGGTACAGCACCAGGGCCTTTTCTGTTTCTGCCAGCGCCGTTTCGAGCTGACCCATCTCCCGCAGCGCCTTGAACCGCAAGATCCGCCATTCCGGAGCCTTCAAGCCCTTCTCCGCCGCCGCCTCGCCGATTCGTGCCACGAGTTCATAGTCCCCGCGTGCGAGCAACTCCCCCACCGGCCCCAGATTGCGCTCCTCAAAGATTTTCTCGAGGTCGATCTGCTGCGCCTGCAAGGACGCGGCAAGCAACAGGAAGGCTGAGGCAAGCGTTCGGATCATGTGATGGCAGGATGGCGGCGCAAAAATCACGCCACCAGCAAAACGATCCACAGCGCCAGAAATAGCAGGGCGGTCGCAAATCGTACGCTGACGGTGTGGCGCTTCTGGAACTCGATCAGCGCGTCGCTGGTCATGCCCAGCCAGGCGAGGATGAAGATGACCACCAGCGGCAGCACAAAGGCGGTGTTGTAGAGCAGCAGATACGCCACGGCCCCGAGGCTGCCCTGCTTCATCATGTAGATGATGGTGGGCAGGTACACCTGGCCAGTGCAGGCCAGCTCCAGCAGGCTGATGACGATGCCGCTGACAAACGCGGCGATGACAAAGCGGGAGCTCTTCGTCTGCGTGCGGATGACGCCGCGTATCCGGGTCTTTAAAAACTCGGGCAGCTGCAGCGTGGCCTCCCCCATGCGCCCGCGCCACGCGCGCAGGCCATCGCGGAAGCTCAGCCATGCCAGCAGCAGGGCAAAGAAGGCCAGCAGCCGGTTCAGCCAGACCCGCACCCAGGCAAAGGCCTCCAGCCTGGCCACGAGATGGCTCAAACCGAGGCCCACGGCAAAGTAAGCCACAAACACCGCCGCGATGAACGCCGCGCCAACCATCAGGATCTCACGCGGGCTGCGCCGGGCGATGCGCAGGTAGCTCAGGAAGAAGATGATCGTGGCAAAGGCGCAGGGATTGATGCCGTCCAGCAGACCCGCCAGCACCACCCAGCCGATGCTGAAGCGATCAAACCGCCGCGCGATTTCCGCGCCCGCCTCGGCACGCTCCGTGTCGGCCATGCGGTACCAGGTGTCTTCCGGCGCCTGCTCGGCGGTCTTTTCAATGAGCCGCTGAAGGGCGTTGAAGGTGACGGCGGTTTTCACCAGCGCCCCCGCCTGCGTGAAAACAGCGGGGGTCACCTGGTGCAGCTCCGGAGTCACCTTGAAGCGCACGCACAGGGCCTCGTTGCGCTCCGCGCCGTCGCTGCGCTCCACGTTGTACTCCTCCAGGGCCATCGGCTGGTCCGCCTGAATGCTGCGCAGCATGTCGCGGATGCGCTCGCAGTCCTTGCACCCCGGCTTGTAGAAGAACAAAACACGCACAGGTCCGGCCTGGGTGGCTGCGGGGGCGGGAGCCACCGCCGCAGGTGCGGCAGCAGGCGCCGGGCTCGTGGTGGGGGCGCGGGCTTTCACCAGCGAGGCAAAGCTGGGCAGCACCCAGTCGAGCTGATCCTGAGCATCAGGATTCAGCCGATCCTGCATCCGCTTCCAGAGATCTTCATCAAACCATTCCTTGTCCACCTGATCGAGCAGGAAGCCGTACTGCGGCGAGAGATTGAGATAGGAGTGCTGCAGAAAGTTCCGCAGCAGTCCGCGACGATCTTCACTTTCGGTGAGTCCGGAGAGCGCCTCGCGCAGGGCCAGCGGCTCCACTTTCTGCCCATGGCCCAGCAGTGTCACCATGGCCTGCAGCTTGACCTGGAGGTCCGTGTCCCGTGTCAGGTTCACCAGCAGGGGCATGAGGGTTTCTGGTATGTTGTACGCCTTGGAGCGCTGGCGGTAGGGCATGGCCTCAGGCTTGAAGTCGCGCTCGCCGAACCACACACGCCAGTGATCTTCGCCATCCGTTTTGAGATAGGCCGCCGCCAGCACCTCGCGCACCCGGGGGGAGCTGTCTGCAGCCACCTGCGCCGCCCTGGAGGCAAAATCTTCGCGATCCAGCCGCAGGAGGGAGTGCCATGCCGCGCGGCGCTGCCAGACATTCGGAGTCACCAGGGCAGCCTCCACCAGGGCTTTGTTCTCCGCCTTGCCAATCGTGCCCAGCAGCACCAGCGCCAGTGTCCGGCACTCGTCCTTCGCCTGCGTCCGGGCCAGAGTCTCGGTGCTCCATGTCTGCATGACGGACCTTGCTGGCGCGTGCTCCACCGCATTGGCCAGGCTGTAGTCATACACATCCGAGGCCTCCAGATGCCCCTCGGGCCGGTCCAATTCCTCCAGCAGGAGCTTCACCTTGTCGGCCTTGTTGTTGCGCATGGCCGCATAGACAGCGTCCGTGCGCACCTCGGGCGACTCATCCTGCAGCAGGCTGCGGAGCAGGGCTGTGCCGGCCCTCAGTGCAGTGAGCCGCGAATCCTCCTGCATGAACTCCGCCAGACGCGCACGCTCATGGGGCTCCAGCCTGGGCAGCAGGCGGAGGAGCTCCTCCACCGCGCGCCGCTGCCCGCCAAAGGCCAGCTGGGTGGCCGCGTGAAACGCCAGCTCCGGGCTTTCCTTTTGCGTCATCGCCTCCACCAGCAGGTCGTGAAATTCTTTTTCCATCGGCTGCCACAGACGCCCGCCCGGTTCAGCAGGCACAGCGGCGGTCTTCACCGCAGGCGCCTCGACTGCGACACCAAATGCAGCATAGACCGCCTCCTGCACGGCATTGCGCGGCGGCGGCTCGCGCAGGATCAGCGAGTACACATCCCCTTCACCGCCTGCGGCCACACCGCTGTCATCCTCCGGCTCGTCGGCCATCGACTCACGGAAATCAAACGGCCCGGGCTCCATGCTTTCCAGCATGGCTATCCTGCCTTCCACATTGGCTTTTTGCAGCGCTTCAAAGACCCGCTTCTTGTCCTCGGGCTCCACCATGACGGCGGCGAGGTACTGGATGGCCAGACTGCGCACGTCTGGGTCCCGGTGCACGGACAGCATGCGGACGATGTTCAGCGCCTGCATCGCGGCATCGCGCTCTTTATCTTCACGGGAGCCTGAGCTTGGCTCCGAGACCTTGTACCACTCGATGTGCTCGCCATCATGCCCCGCCTGTTTGCCAAAAGCACGCAGAACTCCGAGCAACGACTCCCCCCCTTTCTCCGGCAGGACCTTGACCAGCTCCGGGGGCAGCAGGCGTCCCATGCGCACAATCGCATCCGTGGCGGGGCCCAGCAGGGTGTCATCCGCCAGTGCCATCTTGGTGATGAGCTGCACGGCATTGTCCAAAGACATGTCAGCCGCGGCCTTCATGGCGGCGTAGCGTACGAATTCATCCTTGTCATTGAAGGCGGCGGTCACCGCAGGCCCGGCGGCCTTGAGGCGCAGCTTGCCCGCGTACTCCAGCGCCGCCACACGCACGCGCCAGCGCGGGTCTGAGATGCAGGCCATCACGCCATCCTTGCCCGCCTTGGAGCGCCCGTCGGAGAGGGCATTGAGCGCCGCCACCAGCAGGTCCTCGTTCTTCGACTTCATGAAGCCCGCGATGAGCGCTGCACCTCGCTCCGACTTGGTGCTCACACGCCGCAGCACAGCGTGGATCACATTCTGATCTGTCTCCGTCTTCAGGCGCTCCTGCACGAGATCATAGACCGATTCCTCCCCGGCCTGTATGAGCGCATCCATCGCCGCCTCACGGATCAGCGCGTCCTCATGCGTCAGAAACTCCGCCAGGATGGGCACAGCCTTGCTGCGGCAGCGGGGCAGCGGCTGCATCGCCGCGAGTTTTTGATCCCGCGTGCCGAAGACCAGATCCCGCGAAAGCCGCAGCGCGTCCTTGGGCAGCGCCTCCGCGATCACGATGCGATACTGCGCCTGCTTTACCTTGGCCCGCACGCCTTCTGTGAGCTGAGGGGTGTCGTGCAGATACTGCTCCAGAAAAGCCACCGACTTCATGCCCGCCAGCGCCATGGACTCAAACGCGCGCTCCTGCCTGCCCACGTCATTGCCCACAAAGTCCACCAGATAGGCCCTCATCCGAGCTTCATCAAAAGCAGGCGTCACCTTGGGCTCTTCCGACGGCTTCTTTCCGGTGGCCCAAGCCTGCCACTGCCGCAGCGCCTCCTGGCTTTGAGCAGATTTCGGTGCCCACGGATCAAAGCTGGAGTCCTGGTTGGTGCGCTCCTCCAAAATCTCCAGCGCACCCATGCGCACGGCAAACTGCGGGTGCGTGAGCAGCCCCACAGTCACCTCGGCGGGAAAGGGCTTGGCCGCAGCCGCGTAGCCGCGCAGGCTCACATGCAGGCCGCAGGCTTCGCACACCACCGCCCACTGCTCCCGCGTCGGTTTCAGCTCATCCTCACGCATGGCATCCAGCGTGGCCGCAGCCGCGCGGAGCTTGGGATTGAGCTCGCTGGGGTCCACCCGCACGCGCTCCGGCCCGGCATCCAGCACAGGGCCGTCCTGGGCCTGCGCCAGCACCCCCGAAAGCAGCAGCATGATGGCGGCGATTTTAATGCAGCAGCGCATAGGCGACGATGTTCACATTCACTTCGAGCGAATTGCCGATCTCATTCCCCCCGCAGCAGCAGCAGCCGCTGGTGTTGGCAGTGTTGTTCAGCCCCTGGCCGGAGTACACGACAACCAGACGCCCGTTGTGCTCCACGCCCTCCAGCTTGGCCTCTCCGCTGGATTTGGAGAGCTTCATTTTGTCCAGCTCATAAACAGTGCGGAAAAGCGCATGCGTGCTCGCGATGGCCTTCATCGGCTCCTTGGCCATCACCTTCTTCATCTCGCGGCGGAAAGCGTTGTCCCAGTCCTTGTTGGAGCAGCCCGCGCTGGCCAGCAGAAAGCCGCCGTTGCTCAGGTACTTCTGCAGATTCTCACGCTCACGCTGGCTCAGGGTGAAGTCCCCCTCCCCCGTCATCACCACAAAGGGAAACGCGAAGAGGTCGTCCGTGCCCATCTTTACAAACTTGAAGCGCCGCTCCGTGGCGATGCTGGTCTTCTGCTGCACCGTGCTCAAAAACTCATCGCTGAAGCAGCGGGAGGTCTTGGTGCCCGCATAGATCAGCATGCCGCACTGGATGGCGCCGTCCTTGGCGGGAAGAGGATGCAGGAAAATGAAAAATGCCGCGTGCAGCATGAAGGCGGCAGCCCATCGGCTCATCCTTGTTTTCCCTCGGTCAATGGTCATCGCATTCATGGCTTTGCCTCCTTGGAGCTTGATGTTTCCAGCACGGCGTCCTCACCGTAAAATTTCCGCACGGCTTCGCGATAGCGCTCGGGCACGTCGCGCAGCGAGATCTGGCGTTTCGCAGCGGCACGCACGGCCTCGGTGGAAATGGAGTCGGCGCGCTGTGGTGTGACCACGATCTGGCCCTGGCCGCTTTTTCCGCGCGAGTTGTGATTGCCGCGCATGGAGCTGTCATCATTGAAGGCCATGCGTTCAGGGCCGTACACCGGCGCATTGAGCATGGGGTCCCCCTCGGTGCTGAAGCCATCGCCATTGTCCCCGTCTCCGCCGGCAGGACTTTGCCCGGGCTGCTGCCCCGGCTTCTCCCCTTTGCCCATGCCACGGCGCTTGCACATGCCTGCAAGCATCTGCGCCAGCGTCTCGGAAAGGCCCTCCTTGGTCATGAAATGGATGCCGCCGCTCTTGCAGCTCTGGCACAGCTTGTTGTCGCTGTTCATCAGCGTGTCCATGCCCACGAGCGCGAGCTGTGAATTTACAAAGGTGTTTGGCGTGTTGTCCTTCTTCGCCTGCTGCATGGCCGTCTCCATGCTGCGCTGAATGCCTGCGCTCTCGGCGGCATTGGCAAAGTCCAGCGACTCCTTTTTCAGCTCCCCTTCGCTGGCGGGCAGCGCCTCGGCGGCGGCGCGCAGCTCGGGCAGCCACTGCTTCCAGCGGTCCAGCACGGCCTGCTGCTGGCGTGCCAGCTTGTCGAGCTTGGCGGCATTGCGCATGTCCCCGATCATGATCTCACGCGCCAGCTCTTCGAGCTGCTTGGTCAGGCGCTGCTGCTGCGCGTGCATGGACTTGAACTCCGCCGCCATCTCCAGCACCCGGCCGATCTCCGCCAGCTGCTTCCCCTTGTCCTTGAGGTCCTGCGTGCGTCTGGCGGCTTCACCCAGCTCCTGCTTCATCTTTTCCATCTCCTCCTTCGAGCCCCCGGCAAGGCGCTGCTGCATGCCCTGCATCATCTGCGCGATCTTCTGCGCCTCCTGCGCGACCTGCTTCTCCGCATCAAAGGCCTGAAAATCCTTCGCCATGGCCTCGGCGAGTTCCTGTGCCTGCTGCATGGCCTGCTGCGCTGCGGCGCGGTCTCCGCTGTCGAGCGACTCGCGCACCTGCTGCACGGCCTCATTCAAGGCGCTGAACCGCGCCTGAAACTCCTTCAGCGTCGTCCGCGCCTGCATCAGCTCGGCATAGTCCTCGGTGCTGATGACCTGGATGCGGCCCACACTGGAGCTGGCGATGCCCATCAGGGTGGGATTGTGATCATGCGCCTCGGCATGCAGTTCCAGCGTCTGCCCCGGCTCCACACCGAGCTTCTTCATCTCCAGCTTTTCATCCAGCGCATACACCTGATCCGCCGCATCTTCCGTCAGGCGGCGGCCACGGTCACGGAAGCCGGTGAGTTTTCTAACAAGATCGATGCGCGCGAGGCCGAGATCGTCCTCCACCTCGATCTTCAGCGGCACTTCGCTTTCCGGTGTGGCGAGAGTCACGCCTGCCGGTGACTCCAGCGAAACCACTGGCGGATTGTCCGGCAGCATCTTCTGCTCCAGCTCCACGGGTGCCGCCGAGCTCGCCCCGGTGATGTCCTTCAGGTCCAGCCGCACGAGGCAGGGAGATTTCACCTTCCAGCGCAGCGTCACCTCCCGGCCGCCGCTGGCGCGTGCGACCACGGTCTCGGGCTTGTCGCGGCTGAGGCTGCGCGGAGGGGTCAGCGTCACCTCGCCACCGCTAAGAGGGCGGTTGCTCGTGATGCGCGCCTCGACCTCCGAGCCCGCCAGTGCCACGAGCTCCGAAGTGCCCAGGGCAAACTCACGCGCAGGTCTTTTCGAGTATGCCGGCGGAATGATCTTCAGCATCACGCTCTCCACACGCGGCTGTCGCATCACATCCACGGTCAGCCAGGGGCTGCGCGCCGCGCCTGCGGCAAAGGCGATCTGCACCGGCTGTGTGACGCGCTGCAGCCGCTGGCCAAAGCGACCGCCGCCCATGGCAAACGCGCCCGCCGTGCTGACCGGCGCACCGGCGTCTTCACGTGTGAGCAGCACCACGCCCTCCGGCACGGCACCGCCCGTGACGCGCACCTCCAGCTCCGCATCCGCGCCATACACCACCTTGGGCCGGGCGGGCGTCACTTCAAACTGCAGCGGCGAATACGGCGGCACATCGGCATAAGGGTGCAGCAGGCGTGCGGAGATGGTCTTCACCGCCGCAAAATTCGCCACGCACAAGGCCGCAAAGACCAGCAGGACGGCCAGACTCGTCAGCGCCGCGCGCCGGATGGACCGCCTTGGCAACATCGAGAAAAATGACAGCGCCTCAATCTCCCGCTCCCCGTCCCACAGCAGCTTATCGACCAGGAACTGCCGCAGCGGCGTTGCCTCCGCCTGCTGCTGGGAAACCTCCAGCGCCGTCGTCACGGGCCGCCGCGCGCCGAGGGTCTCGTCCGCATGCGCGGCTGCGCGCGCGCGATTCAGCCGCAGCAATGGCAGCAGATGGCTCAGCGCCAGCAGCACCAGCACGCTGCACCACGCCATGAACACCACCGGCCTCACCTCATCACTCAGAGGAGCCACAAAATCAAAGCCCCCCAGCAGCAGCAGCACCAGCCCGCCCATGGCCAGCGTCATCAGCACGGCCACCAGCAGCAAGCCCAGCCGCCAGAGTGCGGCGAAGCGGGAAAGCGCGGAGTCAAACGAGTTCATGAAAAGCAGATGGGTTAAAGCAGGCCCAGACGACGACGTGACCACCACTCCACGGCAAGCAGGAGGATGAGGGGAATGAGCAGCCAGGACTGCGGCCACAAGGGATGCCAAAAAGCCTGCGCACGCTCCTGCACCTGATCCAGCGACGGTGCGAGCAGCAGCTTCGCAAGTTCCGAAGCCTGCGCCGGTTTCCAGGCTTTGCCACCCGTTGCTTCCGCCAGCTCATTCAGAAAGGCGGGGTCTGCGGAGAGAGACTCCTGCTCGGTGGGTGGAGCGAGCACATTCAGCACGGCCTCGGGTCCGGCCTTGTCGCCGTTGAATGCCTGCACGCGATACGTGCCGGGATTCTCCGGCTGCAGCAGCGCAGCCCAGGAGCGGCGGCCTTCGGCATCGCTCTCAGCTTCGCTGGCGCTGACGTCCGGCAGTTGTTTGCCCTCATAAAACACACGCAGCTTTGGCTGCGGCACATCCTTGCCGCCGCGCCAGCCGATGCTCGCACGCACGCCCCGGCCGAGTTTCACATTCGACTCTCCCAGACGCAGAGAAAGCTCCTGCCCCGGCAGAAACTCCGCGTAGCTGGCGGTCCATTGCAGGAGCTGGGTCCAGAACTCCTCATACATGTTGCCGAGCTTGCGGGCCTGGGGATCGAAGTCCCACTTCCACAAGCCATCCGCGTTCAAGGCCACGACCACACCACGGCCAAAGTGGCGGGTCGCCAGCAGAGGCACGCGCTCCTCACGCCCCACGGCGGGCTTCACGCCCATGGCCATGACCTGTGTAAAAGGCTTCAGCTTCGCGATCGTCACCACATCACTCAGCGGTGGGAGCTGCCTCCACAGCGGGTCCTGCGCCTCAGGCAGCGCCTGGCCGAAGAGGCCTGCGGCTTCGCCGACGCTGCCGGGTTCAAAGCGGAAGTCGCCGGTCATGGTGGTGCCCCATTCCACCGGCTCCAGCACTTCGAGCTCGGCCAGCCGGTCGGCGTAGGATTTGCCACGCGCGAGCAGCAGCGCACCGCCGCGATCGCGCACAAAACTCTTCATCGCCTCGATGCGCTTCGCATCGAGAAATCCCTCCGCCCCCTTGCCAAGCACCAGGAGGTCGATCTTGGCAAAGTCCTCCGCTGTTTCAGGAAAGGTCGAGTCGCCGCTGACCACCGGCTCGGAAGTTCCGGCATCCACGCGGAAGTAGCGTTCATCATTGAGGCGGTAGATCGCGCGCACATCCATGAAGCCCTGCTCGCGGAGCAGCTGTGCGAGGAATTTGCTGTCCCAGTACGGCGCGCCTTCGGCGATGAAGACACGGGTGCGGCTGGTGAGCTCCTGCACGCGCACACGGTCCTCGTTGTTGCGCGTGATGTCCTCCCCCTGCTGCGGTGCAACGATGACGCGGTAGTCACCTCCGGCGAGCTTGGGCATTTCCAGCGTGATGTTTTTCCGCGCGCCGCTGTCCATCTCCACATCGCGCTCGGCCTGCGTCTTTCCATTGGCATCGACGAGCTGCACGCGCGGCTTGATGAGACCCAGGCCGCGATTCTCCAGACTCACGCCCACAGCCACCGGCTTCCCGGGCAGCGCCATGACGAGACGACGCGTGGCGTGCAGAATGAGATCGCGCCCGCCCCAGTCTCCGCCGAGAGGGACGACGTGCAGCGGCACATGCGCGGCGCGTGCGCGGAGGATGAGTTCGGCGGCGGGGTCTTCGCGGGTTTGATGGCCGTCGCTGATGATGGTGATGCTGGCGAGCTTGCGGCCGAGTCCCGAGGCACCGCTGAAGAGTGCATTGCCGCTGTGAACGATGGCGCTCGCCTGCCCGTCTGGTTTGAGCCCGGTTTTGAGCGCATCGCTTTCGAGGGTGTCGCTGAAGGTGAAGGCCTTGAGCTGATCGCCGCCTGACTTTGCGAGTGCCTGAGCCATGGCAAGTCCATCCGACCAGCGTGTGGCATCCCCGGCATCGCGCACGGCCATGGAGGCGCTGCGGTCCAGCAGCACGGCGTGCAGCTTTTCCTCCTGCTGCTCCGGCTGCTTCCATTCGCCCGGATTGAGCAGCAGCAGCGCCAGTGCGGCAAAGGCAAGCCCGCGCAAGGCCATGAAAACGCAGCGCCTGCCCGTGCTCAGCGTTACGCCGGAGCGCCAGGCCAGCCAGCCGCCGGCCAGTGGCAGCACCACGAGGGCGATCCAGGGCCAGGGTTCGGGAATGGCGGGGGCAAAGGTCATGCGTGTGAGGGATGGCGGATGGCGCTGCGGGCCACGAGGCTTTCAAGAACGAGGGCGCACAAGGCGACGCCCACGCACCAAGGCCACAGCGGCAGGCCATCGCGCTGGGCTGCGAGTGCGGCGGCGGCGCTCAGCGTGAGCGATTTGCCAACGCCGAGTGAAGCCGGGTCCAGCGTGCGGAGATCGCTCTCGGCATCGGCGGGAAAATTTATGCTGGCACGCTCAACGGCCTGGGCATCGAGCAGCCATTTGTAGTTGCCGGGTGGCAGCGCCTCGCGCGCACGCAGCACGGCGGGAGACTGCGAGGCGTCGTAAATGAAAGGATGTTCAGCACCAGTGTCATCCTGCAGACGCACCTGATCCGCCGCGACGGGCTGCTTTGGCTGCCAGAACAGATTTTGCGGTGGTATGAACTGCCTCAGCGCGGAATGCCCCCCGGTTTCGCCATGGTGCAGCAGCAGCTCTCCGAGCAGCACGAGGAAAGACGGCTGTTGCACGCGGTCGCTCACGGCTTCATCCAGATCGATGTTCCAGAGCACGAGCCAGCCTTTGCCCGCGCGCTGCACAGCGAGCGCGGGCACTCCGTCCTTGTAGCTCAGCAGTGCCTGTGCATCGCCAGCGGTGAGCTTCAGCCGCCGCCAGACGCTGCCGCCTGCGGGGTCTCCATACTCGCCGCTGCTGAAGATCTGCCACAGCGGGTGATCCTCCTGCACGGTTTGCAGCGTCCACGGTTTGTCCTTGTCGCGATTGAGCTGCTCGGCGTGCAGCGCCGCCTCTTTCGCGCCTGCATTCCAAAAGGCCATCCAAGCGTTGCCGCTCCAGTCCTCCCCCGGCTGGCAGATCACGGTGGCACCACGCTCGGCAGCAGCGCGCAGCTCTGCGGCACGCTCCGGCGCAGCATGCACGGCCAGGCGCACATCGGGGTCTGGCGCAGCGCTTTTCAGATCCAGCCAGCCCAGGGAAGCCAGCGCACGCTGCCACAGCAGGAGTCCTGCATCCTTCGGCGGCCCCTCGACGCCTACCCGCCAGCTTTCGCGAATCTCCACAGTGGCAAAGCGGCGGTCGTCCGCAGGAAAGGCATCCTCCGGCAGGGATGCGGTGATGCCCTGCAAACCGGCCGCGCCACAGGGTACGCGAAACTCCGCCACGCCCTCCCCCCAGGCCGGCAGCGTGAGAGCCCGCGTCTGCCGCACCTCGGCAAAGGCGAGCTGCACCGTCGTCTTGGATTCAGCACCGCTGAAGTTGCGCACGCGGCAGAGCACGCGCGCTTCGGTACCGCTGACCGGACGCTCCGGCTGCACCACCAGGCTGGTGAGCGCCGCATTGGCGGCATCCGTGGTGGCCACGGGGATGGTGAGCAGCTTCACATTCGGCGGGATGTTCAGGTCCGCCTGCTTCCAGGCCGTGCTTTGAAAATCACTGATGACATACAGCTCCTTCGCGCCCTCCCCACGGCCCAGCTGCTCCATGGCGCTGCGCATGGCAGCACCCACCTCTCCTGCTTCCAGCGTGACCTGCGCACGCCGTAGGGATTCGCGCAGCGCCTCCACATTCACCGCAGGATCAGGAAACTCCGCCTCCGGCTCGGCGTCCATCCAGATGATGTTTGCCAGCGTCTGGGAGCCCGCTCCCTGCAGCACCGCCTCAGCCTGCGCGCTAGCACGTGCAAAGCGTGACTGCCCCTGCTCCACAAATCCCATGGAGGCAGAGCGGTCCACCACCAGCACAATCGTCTTGCGCGCATTGGCGGCGGTGAGCTGTGCCCCGCTGAAAAGAAGCGGCTGCAGAAAGGCGGCCACCAGCGCCGTAACGATGAGCGTGCGCAGGAAAAGCAGCAGCCAGTCCTTGGGCTTGCGCAGCCGGGTGGTCTTGCGCTCCACCTGCCGCAGCCATTGCAAGGAGGGGAATGGAAACTCACGCGGCCTGGCCTTCGCAAACAAATGCGCCAGCAGCGGCACAGCGACGAGGGCCGTACAGAAAAGCAGCGCAGGATTGAGCAGCGAGAGGTTCATCCGTGGAGTTGGGTGAGGCGGTCCAGCAGAGCAAAGTAGCTTTCATCCGTTCTTGCGAGCATCCAGTCCACGCGGCGGCTGACGGCAAGGGAGCGCAGCGTCTGGATGCGCTGGCGCACCGCCTCGCGGTAGCTCTCCCGCACCTGCTGACTGTGGATGGTGAGCTTCTCGCCGGTTTCCAGATCGGTGAAGCGCGCGAGACCGACTTCGCCGATGTCGAGCTCCATCGGTGTGAGCACCTGAAAGAGGTGGATGCGGAAGCCGCGATGGATGTAGGGATTGAGCGCCTTGAACACCGCGGCGGGGTCTTCGTAGAAATCACTGAGAATGACGAGGGTGCCACGGCGGTTCAGCACGGGCAGAGAGCGCTCCAGCGCTGCGGCGAGCGAGGTCTTCTGACCCGGCTTGTTGTTTTCCAGCGCGCTGAGGCACTGGTGCAGGTGCGTGCGCGTGCTGCCCAGCGGCAGCGCAACGCGGATGCGGTCGTCAAACAGATGCAGGCTGACCTTGTCCGTCTGCCGCACCACCAGCCAGGCAAGGCAGGCGGCGAAGAACGAGGCGTGATCCAGCTTGGTCACACCATCGGTCAGCGGAAAGCCCATGCTCGCACTGCTGTCCACGAACAGGTGCATCTCCATGTTCGTCTCCTGCTCGAAGGTTTTCAGAAACACGCGGTCCGTGCGCGCAAAGACACGCCAGTCCACCAGCTTCGGGTCATCCCCCGGCGTGTAACCGCGATACTCGTGAAACTCGATGGACGAGCCGCGCTGCCGCGAGCGGTGCCGGCCGCTGAGCCAGCCCTCCACCATCAGACGCGCGGAAAGCTCATAGTTCTTGAGCTTGCGTACGTCCTCGGGCCGGAGGTGTTTGAAGGTGCTGGCCACGGCGGTGTGAGATCAAAGTTTGCCGAGCAGGTGCGTGATGATCTGCTCCACGGTGATGTTGTCGCCGGTGGCGTTGTAGTTTGGCAGGATGCGATGCCGCAGCACGGGTGCGGCCACGGCCTTCACCTCCTCGATGGATGCTGCGGCCTGACCGCGCAGCAATGCCAAAGCACGCGCGGCACGGACCAGCGACTGCGAAGCACGCGGGCCCGCGCCCCAGGCAACGTAGTTTTTGATGAAGTCATCCGCCAGCTCGCCAGCCGGGCGTGAGCGATGCGTGAGCTGCAAAATCGCCTGCGTGACGTGGTCCGGCACCGGCACCTCCACCACCGCCTCCTGCAGCGCCATGAGGCTGCTGGCGTCCAGCACCGCCTCCGCAGCAGCCACGGTTTTGCCCGTGGTACGCGCGAGCACCTCCGCCTCCTCCGCCATTGTGGGGTAGTCGAGACGGATCTCAAAGAAGAAGCGGTCGAGCTGCGCCTCCGGCAGCGGATAGGTGCCCTCGTGCTCGATGGGGTTCTGCGTGGCAAAGACCAGAAAGGGCTCTTCCAGCGCACGCGTTTTGCCAGCCACGGTGACCTGCTTTTCCTGCATGGCTTCGAGCAGTGCGGCCTGCGTCTTCGGGGGTGTGCGGTTGATTTCATCCGCGAGGATGAGGTTCGCAAAGATGGGGCCGGGGACGAAGTTGAAGCTGCGTCCGCCGCTCGCGGCCTCCTGCAGCACCTCGCTCCCCAGGATGTCCGTGGGCATTAAATCAGGTGTGAACTGAATGCGCTGAAATTTGAGGCCGAGGATCTTTCCGAGCGTGGAAACCAGCAGCGTCTTCGCCAGCCCCGGCACGCCGACGAGCAGGCAGTGGCCCCGGCACAGCAGCGCGGTGAGCATCTGCTCCACCACCGCGTGCTGCCCCACGATGACACGGCCGGTTTCTTCGCGAATGCGGGCGACTTGCTTGAGCACGTGCTCCCAGGAGGGTTGTGGAACGGGTGATGGCATAAGGATGGGGCGGTTAGTCTTTGTCTTTCTTGACGAGTGCGGTGGTGGGAGCGCCGATAAAGATGATCTGGGTGGGAACTGCTTTGGGATTTTCCACAGCCTGGGTCAGAGCCTTCCATGCCGTCTGCTCCTCCTCGCGCATTTCCTGAAGTGACTCGGCTGCTTCATCGTCATCGTCCCCGGCTTTGGGGGTTTCCTTGACTGCCTCGACCTTGGGCGAGTCCAGCCACAGCCATTGGGCATTGGCACGCGCCTGCTGAAAGCTGGCGGCAGAAAGGCGGTTGCCGAGTTTGGGAAGCTTCCCGCCCAAATTTTCAGCTGTTCGTTCCAACTGCTGCGCCTGCCACAGGCCTTTGAATTTCGGCACTTCGCTCACCTGAAGATTGAAGCCGAAAAGCGGCGCACCACGCTGAAGCTGGACCACGAGCCGCCCTCCGCCGTAGGAGGACACCTGCCTGGCGAGAGCCACGAGTGTGTCCTTGCTCCATGCCTTGCCCCGAAACGCCTGCCAGGGAGCGGCATCTGCCACGGCTTTGATCTGCACCGTTTGAATGAGGCCTGCATATTCCTTGAAGCTGCCGGGCAGGTCCGATGCGCGGGCGAGTGTTTCATTGAGCGCCAGCAGCTGGTCCACAGGAAGCGTCTCCAGACCACGGCTGATTTCTTCCGCCGACTTCTTGCTCCATTGATCGAGGAGTTTTTGGCGCTCATCGGCTTTGATGGCGGCAGCACTTGGCAGCGGCTCCACCTTCTGCCCGGCAAGCAAGGTGGTGGCGCGCTGCCGGAGAATGGCGGCGCCCCGGCTTCCCAGAAGGGATAACTGGGAGAGCTCGCCACGCTGATCCTCCCCAGTCACCATGTCTTCGAGCACCGACACGGTCAGGATGAGCAGTCTTTCCGGCTCGTCATTCGACTCTGCGGCGTCTTTCGCCGAAGCATCCAGCAGCTTCTGCCATTGCGGCCGGGTGCGCTCCAGCAGCGCCTGCCGCTGCTCAGGCCTGAGCTTTTCCCCGCCCTCCGCCTGATCTGCACGCAAGGCGAACTGAAGCAGGTTCACCGCCAGCGCCGCGGACTTGAAATCCGGCAGCGCTGCGAAGATCAGTTCGAGGCGCTCACTGGCAGACCGTTTCTGCATGAGCTTGGAGAACTCCTCATAGGCCTCCCGCACTTCCATCTGGTCCTCAGTGGGCTCTGCCGGATCGTAGGCCGCGAGCACCGCCAGCACCTCTTTGATCTCCGGCTTCTTCTTCTGCCCGCTGGCCGCTGTTTCCAGGCGCCTGAGGTTGGACTCCATCTGCTTGCGCTGCTGGCTCTGATCATCTGCGGAGCCATAGCGGCTGAGTTCACCCTCCAGCTTCTGGCGCACTTTCTTCACAAAAGCGGGCGCTTTTTCAGGACCAAGCTTTTCCACAAAGGGGACCAAATTGCTCAGGTCATAGATTTGAGCCTGCTCGAGCATGCTGTTTTCCAGCCGGGCGAACTTTTTCGGATCGGTCACTTCCAGCGCCAGTTTGAGGATGTTCTGGTCGTTCTCCCCCGCCTCCAGATAGGCGAGCGCCAGCTCCGCCGGAGGAGCGTCCTTGAGGCTGGTGTACCAGGAGAGGATCTCACCCGCCATTTCCTTGTGATTTTCAGAGTTTGAGTTGAGCAGGTCTCTCGGCAGCACTCGCGCCAAAAGCATCCAGGCCAGCTCGGCGCGGGTCTTGGGCTTGGGCAGCCGTTCGTAGGCACGCTGCAGCTTTGTGACTGCATCCTCATCGCCCCCGCCATAGTAGTGGCTGCCGAACTCCATCCCCTGCCCTTGGTTCAAATCCACAAGCGTCAGGGTGTCATCCCCCAGCAGCGCCGTCAGCAGAGGAATGGCGGCCAGTCCATGGCTGCGCGGGAAGGCCGCATGCGCGACCTGATTGAACCGACGCTCCTCGCCATCTTCACCCGCTGTCTCAGGCAGGGACCAGCGCGAGTATTCGATCTGCTTGCCGTCTTCGAGCTCCTTCAGCCACGCCAGCAGCACTTTCTGGTCTGCGTCAGAGAGCGCGCGCAGAGTCTTGAGCGGCGGCGCGGCGGGCAGCTTGGCGCGTTCGGTGACGTTGTGCAGCAGCACACGCACCGCGTCGCGGAGCTGCCAGCCGAGCGGGTACTGGCTCACCAGTTTGGCCAGCGCGTCGCGCAGCTTGCTCCAGTCGTGCTGCCCGTTGAAATCCTTCATCACCTGCTGAAAGGCCTGGTTGGCCCGGCGGTCAAAACAGCCGTCGAGCAGCTGCTTGCGGCGGGTTTCATCGGCGTTGGTCATTGCCGCATGGGCGAGCGAGAGGGCCTCGGGCTCATGCCCCGTATGCAGCAGGACGGAGGCCCACAGGAGGGCTGTCTGCTGGTGCAGCAGCAGCTGGTTGGCGCTGCCGTCATCGTCAAACCCCCGCCCGTTCATCTGAGTCGCGGCAGTGCCGGGTTTGACACGGCTGGCTTCTTTCTTCAGCCACTCCGCTGCCGCCGCCACATCCTTGGCCACGTCCGCCTTTTTCCAGGTGGCGCTGAATCTCTGCTCCTGCATCTCCTGCGGCTCCCGCACGGGACCTCCCCCTTCCCGCTCTGCATAGACCGTGAAAACCGAGCCTGCATACAGGATGAGCACGCGGGCCTCGGAGCCGGGCTTTTCATCAAAGAGGAAGGCGTTGCCCTCGGTGCGGAAGACATCCTCCTCCTGCGCGAAGATGCCAAAGCGCCGTCCCTGGCTCTCGACGAGCACCCAGCGCGCATCCTTCGGCACATCCACCGCCAGCAGGGAGGCGAGCTGCGTCAGCCCGCTGCGGAGCTGCTCATCGGAAAGCTCCGCGCCCACCACGGGCAGAGCCCACAGAAGACTGGCAAGAACCTTAAGCTTGAGCAGCGCCTTTCTGAATCGCATGATTTTTCGCCATCTTGATCAGAGCGAAAAATTTTGTCGATAAAAAGCCGCAAAAAAATGATGAATCATCCCACATCAGAAACTCACCCCACCTAAGCAAACAAGCTAGTAATGGGCTGCCCCTTGTCGGTCACGGTAAAGGGACGCTTGGTGCTGGAATAGAGAACCAGATCCAGCGGCAGGCCGAGCGCGTAGGCGATGGTGGCGTTGAAGTCGGGGACGCTGACTTTGTTTTCGGTGACTTCGATGCCTTTGTCCGTCTTGCCATAGACCTGGCCACCGGCAATGCCGCCGCCCCAGAGGACGGAGCTGAAGGCTTTGGGATAGTGGTCGCGGCCTTCGTTTTGGTTGATCTTCGGGGTGCGGCCAAATTCGGAGGTGAGGACGACGAGGGTGTCATCCAGCAGGCCGCGGCGTTCGAGGTCGGTGAGGAGGGTGCCGAGGGCTTGGTCGAGATCGCCGCAGCGTTCTGGCAGGCGTGCACCGATGTCCTGGTGCATGTCCCAGCCGCCGAGGTTCACCTCCACAAAGCGCACACCGTGCTCGACAAGGCGGCGGGCCAGGAGGCAGCCCTGGGCAAAATTGCCCGGACCGTATTCCGCATGCGTTTCGGCAGATTCCTTGCTGAGATCAAAGGCCTCCAGGTCTTCGCTCTTCATCACCTTGATCGCGTCTTTGTAAACGTCGGCATAGGCCTTCACGTTTTTGTAGTTGTAGGACTGCTGGAAGCTCTGGTCGAGCTTGGCGGAGAGGCCGAGGCGGTAGTCAAAGTCGCTTTCGCTCAGCGCGGCAGGGCGGTGGCTGTTTTGCAGGCCTTTGGAGGGATCGTTGAGAATGAGCGGCTGATACGCGGCCTCAAAGAAACCACCGCCGGGATGCTTGCTGTCCCCCGTGATGATGACGGAGCCGGGCAGGTCGGCATTCCCCTTTCCCTGAAACTTCTGCATCCAGGCGCCCAGCGTGGGGTGCCGCGTGGCACCGCGCATGGTGTAGCTGGTGTGCTGGAAGTAATTGCCCTGGGCATGCGCGCCCTGGGTGGAGGTGAGCGAATTGATGATGGCACCGCGGTGCATCATCTTCGCGGTGTGCGGCAGCAGCTCGCCGATCTGCACGCCGTCTGCGCTGGTGGGAATGGTCTTGGTGCCGCCCATGGTGTCTGCACCGGGGACGCAGCCAAAGGTGTCCAGGTGCGTCATGCCGCCGGACATGTACAGATAGATGACGCGCTTGGCCGTGGCGGCCTGCTTCGCCTTGCTGGAGCCTTCAAAGGCAGCATAGCCGCGCGGTGCGAGGGCGCTCATCACGGTGACGCCCAGGCAGGTCTTGGCGATGTTTTTGGCAAAGTCACGGCGGGTGACATCGTCACAGGAGTTGAGAAGCGTTTTCATGGGGGGCGCGTGGGTGGGGAATTACTGGACAAAAAGAAACTGCGAGCCGGTGATGAGCGCGTGGGTGACGTCCGCCACGGCCTTGTCTCCGCGCTCCTTGATGACGGTGTCGAGGATGGCCTTCTCACTGGCCGTGGGCGCACGGCTGAGCAGCGCATGGTAGAGAGTGTCGATCTTCTGCGCGGGCGATGACGCATGGGCAATGGCCTGGTTCAGCTTGGAGGCCGGGTTGCTGAGCACATCGGCAGCGGGGCCGTTGAGAAGTGTGAGCGCCTGGGGCACGGAGGCGTCGTCGCTGGCGTTCTGGATGAGCTCGCGATCGCTCTGGCCAAAGGTGCGCAGGAAGGTGCCGGGGCGTGCGGGGCTGGGCTGCTCGGAGGCGCGGGAGGTGAGGCCCATGGCGTCCTTGCCGTTGCTGCCACGCTTGTAGTTCTTCAGGAAGTCCTTGCGCTGTTCCTTGGTCATGGAGGCGAGCGTCTTGGGATCGACCTGCGGGCGCTTTTCCTGCGCCGGTTTCTCGGGGCGGTAGCCCTGGCGCAGGTCATCCGCGCGTTCCTTGCCCAGCAGGGCGACGAGGATGTCCTTCTCCGAGGACTTGCGAAGGGCGCTGGCTTCCTTGGCCAGCTTCTTCGCCTCCGCCGTGGTGTCGATGCCCTTGGCCTTGTCGGCTTCGAGCTTCGCCTTCATCTCGTCTATGCGTTTCTGGTTAGCATCCAGCTTGGCCCGCCCCTCCTTGGCGATCTGCACCAGCCCCTCCGCCCCCTTGGATTTGACGGTGCCGAGGAACATGGAGAGATCGTCGAGATACTGGTGCAGGCGGGCGTTTTCATCATCGACGCTGTCATCCACGTTGCCCTTGGAGAGCGTGACAAAGGAGTCCCAGATCTGCTCCGCGCTCATGCGGCGGAGGATGGGGCCGGTGAAGTGGTAGGTCTCCCCAAGCGGCACCTCGTTTGCCGTGGCGGCACGCTGGTAGGTGTCGGTATTGTAGAGCACGCGGAGGAAGGATTTGAGGGAGTACTGCTTTTCGACCATGAGCTGGGTGAGGTAGTCCATCAGCGCCGGATTGCTGGCCACGGTGCTGTCGGTCATTTCATCCACGGGCTCGATCAGACCCACGCCGAAGGCTTTCTTCCACATGCGGTTGGCGATGACGGTGGTGAAGCGCGGATTCTCCGGGCTGGTCATCCAGTCGGCAAAGGCGGCGAGCTGCGTCTGGCCGGGCTTGAGCACGGCGTCCTGGCCAAACATGGTCTTGGGCTCCACCTTCTGGCCGGGCTTGGCATCGGGGTATTTGTAGTCTGCAGGGAGGGAGGGCAGCCTGCCTTCCTGCCACTCGGCGCTGGTGTAGCGCAGGGGTTTCATGACGTCCTGCATGGCCCGCTTGACCTGCGCCATGTCCTCTTTGCTGATCTTGGATTCCTCGGCCTTTTTCTCGGCCTGCATTTTGGCACGGTAGGCTTTCTTTTCGGCGGCGCTCATGGCCTGCACGGTCTTCTTGTCCAGCTCCATGCTCTTGCTGGCGCTGCTTTTGAAGTCCAGCCCCCGGCTCTTGGTGTCCATGCCGTAGGTGAAGGCGGCCATGTGGTAGTAGTCCATCTGCGACCATTTGTCGAAAGGGTGGTTGTGGCATTGCGCGCAGACGATGCTGGTGCCCAGAAAGACCTGCACGGTGTAGGCGAGGTGGTCGAGCTTGTTTTCATCCCGCTGCCAGAAGCCGATGCTGCCGCTGTCCCACACACCGCCGTCGGTGGTGAGGAGGTTTTTCACGAACTTGTCATACGGCACGTTGGCTTTGACCTGCTGCTTGAGCCATTCCTCATAAGCCTCGGCAGTGATGCGGCCCTTCACGTTGTCCGTCAGGCGCAGTACATCGGCCCAGTAGTTGAACATGTGGCTGGTGTAGCCGTCGGAGGCCAGGAGGGTGTCGATGAGCTTGCCACGCTTCTGCGGGTCCTTGGAGCTGATGTAGGCCTGCGCCTCCTCCAGGGTGGGGATGCGCCCGGCGATGTCGAGGTAGAGCCGACGCACCAGCACCTCGTCGCTGGCGGGCGGGTTGGGCTTCAGGCCGGCCTTTTCCCAGTCTTTGCTGAGAAGCTGGTCGATCTTCTGGCTTTCTGGCAGAGGGGCCGCTTGCAGCGTGGCGGTGGCGAGCAGGCACGCGGAGAGGAGGCGGAGTGAGGTCATATGCAAAAGGGGCTAAGGGGGCGTCCGGCGCAGAAACGTGAGGCTTCCCTGCTTCTTACCATTAAATGTGAAAAGTGTATGGCGGAGGCCGCGACACCGCCCCAGCCGCCCGGCACGCACAAATTTATACAATGATCTGGCGGCTGAGCCGTTGTGTCGGGTAGTTTTAAGATCGAAACGACCAACCCAACCGCCCTGCATGCTCCTGCCACGCCGCTTCCTGATCGCCTGCCCCGCCCTGCTTCTGTCCCTGTGCGAACTGCCCGCGGCAGCCGAGGGCAAACCGGAACCCAAACCCGCTCCCAAGCCTGCTCCTGCCAAACCCGAGCCTGCCAAGCCTGAGCCCAAACCGGAACCGCAGCGCGATCCGAAGCCGGAGCCCAAGCCTGACCCTGCGAAGCCCGAGCCCGCCAAGCCGGAACCTGCCAAGCCAGCGCCGACGCCACCGGCACAGCCCTCCGCCCCGGCGCAGACGCCACCCGCACCCGCTGCGCCACAGACCACCAGCCTGACCAAGAGCAGCACGGACGCGGACAACAAGCCCAAGCGCAAAAGCGTCGCGGAATTCACCAAGACCTTCAAGCGCATCGACGGCCTGTTCCGCACCTACCTGGACTTTGAGCATGGCAGCCCGTGGCTCTATGTTCAGAAAAGCCAGCTCGGCCCGGAGTTCATCTACTTCAACCACAGCGTGGACGGCCCCGTGGCCTCCGGCCACAATCGCGGCCGCTACGGCGACTCGCTGGTCTTCACGCTGCGCA
The DNA here is from genome assembly GCF_042655725.1 of Prosthecobacter fluviatilis. Taxonomy (GTDB): domain Bacteria; phylum Verrucomicrobiota; class Verrucomicrobiia; order Verrucomicrobiales; family Verrucomicrobiaceae; genus Prosthecobacter; species Prosthecobacter fluviatilis. The sequence goes on along the minus strand of NZ_JBHSMQ010000004.1, from coordinate 493,384 downwards.
AGATCTTTGACCGCATCGAGCTCATCGAGCAGAACACCAAGCTCTACTTCGATCCGCAGAACGCGCTGGCCAAGGCGGACAAGGCCAACACCAGCAGCGCCATCCTGAACAGCGAGACCATCGCGGCTGAGGACGAGGAGGGCTACCTCATTCCGTGCACGAACCTGTTTCTGCGCGAAAGCCTGGCGCAGGTGAAGTTCAGCCACAGCGGCGGAGACAAGGCGGTGCTGGGCAGGCTCTCCGAGACCAAGTCCAAGATCCTGCGCATCAACGGCTACCCGAAGAACACCGCCGTCACGACGGAGTACGTGTTTGAAAACCCCACCCCCACCTGGGAAACTGAAGCTGATGTGGCCAACGCACGCTACATCACGGTCAAGGTGCAGCACACGCTGATCGCCATGCCGGAGAGCGACTACAAGCCGCGCCTGGACGACCCGCGCATCGGCTACTTCACGCACCAGATCACGGACATGACGAGCACCGATGTCGCGCCCTACCGCGATGTCATCCACCGCTGGCGGCTGGTGAAGCAGAAGCCCGGCACCGCGCTGAGCGAGCCCGTGGAGCCCATCGTCTTCTGGATCGAAAACACCACGCCCGTGGAGTTCCGCGACACCATCCGCACCGCCGTGCTGAAGTGGAACGAAGCCTTTGAAACTGCCGGCTTCAAAGACGCCGTCGTCGTCAAGCAGCAGCCCGATGATGCCAAGTGGAGTGCAGATGACATCGAGCACAACGTGCTGCGCTGGACCAGCAGTGTGGCCCCCCCCTTCGGCGGCTACGGCCCCAGCTTTGCCAATCCGCGCACCGGAGAGATCCTCGGCGCAGACATCATGCTGGAGTACAGCTTCATCACCAAGCGGCTGCTGACAAAGAAGCTCTTTGCGGATCTGGGGACCGAAGCCGGCACCAAGGCCTTTGACCCCGCTGCGTGCGACGCCTGCGGCTCCGCACGCAACGGCCTGCAGTTTGGCCAGACCATGCTGCGGCTGCAGAAGAGCGACCGCGTGGAGATGGACCGGCTGATCAAGGAATCGCTCTACTACCTCTGCCTGCACGAGGTGGGGCACACGCTGGGGCTGAACCACAACTTCCGTGGCAGCCAGCTTCACAGCCTGAAGGACATCCACAATGCCGAGATCACCGAGAAGACCGGCCTCACCGGCTCCGTGATGGACTACCCGCCCGTGAACATCGCGCCGAAAGGCGTGAAGCAGGGCCAGTACTTCACCACCAAGCCCGGCCCGTATGACCACTGGGTGATCAACTACGGCTACAGCGAGGCGCTGGAAGACCCCGTGGAGGAGGCGAAGCGCCTCGAAGAGATCGCCGCAAACTCCCACAAGCCGGAGCTGGCCTTTGCCAATGACGCCGACGACATGCGCGCCCCCGGCAAGGCCATCGACCCGCGCGCCATGCTCTATGACATGAGCAGCGACGCCATCAGCTACGGCGAGCAGCGCTGTGAGATCGTGCGCACCGAGATCGGCAACATCATGAAAGATGTGTCAGATCCTGGCAAAAGCTGGCAGGAGGTCTCACAGGCCTTTGCCTCGCTGACAAAGGAGGCCAGCAGCTCGCTCAACGCCATTTCGCGCTACGTGGGCGGTGTGTATGTGGAGCGTGCGGTGCAGGGCCAGGCCCCGGGCACAGTGCCCTTCAAGCCCGTGGAGGCGGACAAGCAGCGCCAGGCCCTGGCAGCGCTGGCAAAGCACGCCTTTGCGCCTGACGCACTGGCCGGACCGCCGGAGCTCTACGCGCACCTGCAGCTGCAGCGCCGTGGCTTTGACCACCGTGATGAAGGGGAGGACCCCAAGCTGCATGAGCGTGTGTTCCAGATCCAGCGCTCCTTGCTCGATCAGCTCCTGCACGCCCGCACGCTGCAGCGCATCGAGGACACCACGCTGTACGGCAACCAGCTGAGCCTGGATGAAGTGATGAACACACTGACGACGGCCATCTGCACCGGGGACGACCCCGCCAAGCCGGTGAGCATCGCACGCCAGAACCTGCAGCTCGACTACATCAACCGCCTGCTCAACATCGCCCACAACGGCGGCTACTACCATGCCGTGCAAAGCGTGGCGCTGCTGCAGCTGGAGCGCATCAAGGGCCTCACCTTTGCGAACTCCCCGGCGCATCAGCTTGCGATCAAGTACCGCATCCGCCGCGGGCTGGATGAGAAGTAGGCGGGCTTCAAAGCCATGGACAAAAGAGAGGTTCGCGATGGTGCCGCACAAGACTGCGGCACCAGCCGACGTACCCTCCCGCATGAAATCCCTCACCACCCTCCTCTGCCTCCTTGCCACCGCTTCCCATGCGGCGTTTTCAGACGGCTGGGTGCTGTGGTCTCCGCGTGATGAGGCGAAGCCTGCTGCGAGCACCAGCCAGACGGGCGGGCATGATGGCAAGGGAGCACTGATTCTTGAAACCGGCGAGGGAGAGCAGTGGATCGGCTGCTGGACGCACACGCTGCCGGTGGAGGGTGGAAAGCACTACCAGTTCAGCGCATGGAAAAAAGCCAGCACCATGCCCACGGCGCGCCGCAGTGTGTATGCACGCATTCTTTGGCAGGATGAAAACGGCAAGCCTGTGAGCTGGGAGGAGCCTGCCAAGCAAGGCTACGCCAAAGGCACCGTGCCGCGAGCGGAGCCGGAGTATCCGAATGTACCAGACGGGGAGCCCAAGCAGTGGATTCATTGTGAGAGCACCCTGCGCGCGCCGGCGAAGGCGAAGCAGGCAAAGATCGAGCTCTACCTGCAATGGGCCGCGAATGCGCGTGTGGAGTGGAGCGATGTTTCATTCGCAGCCGTGCCCGCCCCAGCCCCGCGCAAGGTCAGGCTGGCGACGATCCACCTGCAGCCGAAGGACGGCAAGAACCCCGCTGACAAACCGCCGCAGTATGCGCCGCTCATCGCGCAGGCCGCGCAACAGAAGGCGGACCTTGTGGTGCTCGGCGAGACGCTGACCTACTACGGCACCGGCAAGACGATGGCCGAGTGTGCCGAGCCTGTGCCCGGACCGAGCACGGAGTACTTTGGCAAACTGGCCAAGGAGCACCATCTCTACATCGTGGCCGGACTGGTGGAGCGCGAGGGCAAGACGCTGTACAACACCGCCGCGCTTCTCGGCCCAGACGGCACGCTGGTGGGCAAGTACCGCAAGGTGACGCTGCCGCGTGGAGAGATCGAGGCGGGCATCACCCCCGGTCATGACTACCCGGTGTTTGACACCCGCTTTGGCAAGGTGGGCATGATGGTGTGCTACGACGGCTTCTTCCCGGAAGTCGCCCGCGCCCTCACGATCAAAGGTGCGGAGGTCATCGCGTGGCCGGTGTGGGGCTGCAATCCCATGCTCGCTGCTGCGCGTGCCTGCGAAAACCACGTTTACATCGTCAGCAGCACCTACACGGACTCCCGCAAGAACGAGTGGATGATCTCAGGCATCTTCGACCACTACGGCGATGTGCTGGCCAAGGCGGAGGAGTTTGGCACGCTGGCCATCACGGAGGTGGATCTCAACGCGCCCACGCACTGGAACAGCCTTGGGGACTTCAAGGCGCAGATCCAGAGCCACCGGCCTCCGGCGCTCAAGGAGTGATACCACGATCTGTTAAAAACGGGTCTAAAGGTGGAGGCACGAGCTGACGGAGGGGGATCATCTTGATCCCCCCACCTGCAGCGTGTTCGCGGATGTGCGAGAGCGCTGGATGATGAGGGAGGCTCGGCTTTGCGGAGGCACGAGTATGCAGGGCGATGCGGGAGCGTGAGGGATCGGGACGATCCCTCTCCGCCAGAGGCTTCGCCGCAGAGACGGAGGGGGATCATCTTGATCCCCCCACCTGCAGCGTGTTCGCGGATGTGCGATGGCGCTGGATGAAGCGGGAGCCTGTGGGATCGGGACGATCCCACTCCGCCAGAGGCTTCGCCGCAGAGACGGAGGGGGATCATCTTGATCCCCCCACCTGCAGCGTGTTCGCGGATGTGCGAGAGCGCTGGATGAAGCGGGAGCCTGTGGGATCGGGACGATCCCACTCCGCCTGAGGCTTCGCCGCAGCGACGGAGGGGGATCATCTTGATCCCCCCACCTGCAACGTGTTCGCTGATGTGCGATGGCGCTGGATGAAGCGGGAGCCTGTGGGATCGGGACGATCCCACTCCGCCAGAGGCTTCGCCGCAGCGACGGAGGGGGATCATCTTGATCCCCCCACCTGCAGCGTATTCGCGGATGTGCGAGAGCGCTGGATGATGAGGGAGGCTCGGCTTTGCGGAGGCACGAGTATGCAGGGCGATGCGTGAGCGTGAGGGATCGGGACGATCCCTCTCCGCCAGAGCGCTGGCTAGCCGCATGGGATGCTGGCTTACATCCATAAGACCCGTTTTCAACTGTCCGTGGTATGAGTCCCTTAGCCGCTGAAAGGAGGTCTGGTGCAGGCAGGGCCGCCGCTCATGGGGCTGGCACCATCCACACCGGGCGGCTGCCTCTGGGCTGGGCCTTGATGAAGGTGGCGCGTCCGGCGCGCAGGAGGGGGGTGTTGTTCAGAGATTGCATGGTGGCATCTGCCAGCGAAACCCAGAGGGGCGCAGGCATGCCGGGAAGCTGGAAGAGCCAGAAGCCCTGGTAGCCGGTCGCGGCGGCGGCAGTGTCTCCTTTCCAAAGCTGCAGCTGGTCCGCCAGGGCGATGGAGGTGCTGGCCACGAGGGCGGAAGACGTCAGGCCAGCTCTGGCGGGTGTGGTGTCGAGCGGCCAGGGATTGGCAAAGAGGTTGTACCCCGCCTGCAACGGACGGGCGAAAGGCGTGGTGCGCACACTTCCGGTGGTGAGCAGAGGGGCGGGCGCGGGGCGGGCGATCTGCAGCATGACGCCCGTGCCGGGTGGGATGAGAGTGTCATTCACGCTTTCGTGGCTGACGCCTTCAGGCACCCACTGGCGTATGCCGCCGGAGGCGTAGAGCCAGCAGGGGACGTAGCCTGCGGGTGCGTAAAACAGGACCTGGTCGGCGCTGGCGGAGGTGGGGCCGCCCTGAAAGAGGGCGGGATCAAAGACCTCGCCCAGGGTGCGGTGCGGGCGCAGGCTCACGAGAGCCCCGGTCAGACCGGCGATGGCGCTGGCTGGCAGCGTGGTGCATGGAGAGTCTGCGGCAACGACGCAGGCCGTGGAGGTGATGCCCTGGAGATCCAGGCGGTGCCCGGCCTGCGGGCCGCTGAGAATCTCAAGGTAGTAGCTCCGGGCGGGGTCCATGACGGACACCACGGAGGTTTGCTCGCCGAGAGTGACGCCGGTGGCACCTGCTGCGCTGATGCGGCCGGTGAAAAGCGCCTGATGGGTGAGATTGAGGCCGAAGCTCTGCGTGCCGGAATTCAGAGCGGTCTGCTGCCAGCCCACCGGCGTGGTGGTGCTGCTGCCACCGCCTGCCTGCGTGATGCGCAGACGCACGATGCCGCGCGCGAGGCTCTGGCCCGGCAGACTCTGCAGGTCTGGCCAGGTCACGCGCTCCCAGCCGCCGCCCTGGCTGGTGACGGTGGGCGTCACGCTGAGCGGGGTCCAGGTGGCGAGGTCGCCGCTGCTTTCCAGCGTGAAGGTGAACGCCCCCTGCCCTGACGGGCGCAGCACGCTGGCGTCGATGCTGGTGCCACCGCCACGTGCCACGACCTGCAAGCCCGTGGCCGGCTGGACGACGCCGCTGGTGAGCGAGGTGCCGAGCGCGACTTCGAGGAGGTCTGAGGCGCCGTCCTCATCGGAGTGGCTCGCGGCCAGATTGCCGGAGAGTGAAAGGATGACGGGTGTGAGGGAGGCGAGTGTGATGGTGTTTGGCGAAGCCGCCGGCGCTGCGCCTGGCGCACTGACGAGCCACTGGCTCTGGGGGATCACCTCGCGCGTCTGTCCCGGGCTCTCCCACAGCAGCCGCGCGGTGGCGCCGCCGGTGCCTTCGTAGTACTCCATCACCACGGGCACGGCCACGCCCGCCTGCAGGGCGATGACGCCGTTGTTCCAGGTGTCGCCGTGGTCGTTCCAGTCATTGACCAGGAGCTGGCCGTTCACCCACAGACGCACGCCGTCATCCGTCACGGGGATGAGGGTGTAGGTCTGTGTGTAACGCGGGATGAGGCAGCCATGCCAGCGCACGCTGAAGCCATCGGCAGGTATCCGTGAGTCGGGGCTGCCGGTGCCCCAGGCATTGTTGAGTGTGGGCTCTGTGCGGGCAAAGCTGAACTGCTCGAAATTTTTCCCGATGTAGTAGTCCCCGGTGAGGCCATGCGTGCCACCGGCCAGACTGTAGCTCACGGTGACGGGATTGGAGGCGGTGTTCGGATTTCCCGCCGTGTCCTGCGCCATGCCGGCCGGCAGGCTGACAGTGACACTGCCCGCAGCCGCAGGCGCAACCGTGGCTGACCACACCGCCCCGGCGGCGGAAAGCGCGGTGACCGTGCCATTGCTGACGGCAAACTCGGAAGCGAGCAGGCCGCTGACGCTTTCGCTGAAGGTGGCCGTGACCACAAACGGGCCGGTGACGCTGGCTGCGGAGGTGCTGAGCAGCACGGTGGGCGGTGTGGTGTCGGGCGTCGGGGTGGTGTTGACAAACTCCATCCAGTTGAAATTGACGTTGCCGTTCGGGAACTCGATGCGCACGACCGCCGGACCTGAGTTTGCCACGGTCACGCCAGTGAAGGAGTAGGTCTTCCAGGTGTAATAGCTGCCGGAGCTGGTGATGCTGAGCGTCTTGGCCAGCGTGCCATTGATCAGCACACGCACCGGCACCGGGACTGCTGACGGGGTGCTCATGCGCACATTGAGGGTGTAGGTGCCGGCCGTGAGCGCCGTGGTGTAGCGCAGCCACTCGCCCGGGGCGATCCAGCCGACGGAGGGCGTGGCATCGGTGTCTTTGGAGGGCTCAATGTCCACCCCGCTGTCGCGGTAGCGGAGGCCGGAGACGTAAGCGCCGAGGTTGATGGCCTCCGCATCGTGGTAGGCCACCCCTTCCCCGCCCTGGTCAAAATCCTCCGCCTGGAGTTTGACCGACTGTCCGGCGACAACCGGAGCATAGGTGACCGAGAGCAAATTGGAGACGGTGTTCGGATTTCCCGCCGCATCCTGCGCCATGCCTGCGGGCAGCCGCACCGTCACCTTGCCCGCCGCCGTGGGCGTGACGGTGGCAGACCACACACTACCAGAAGATGACAGGGTGGTGACGGTGCCGTTGGTCGCCACAAACTCGGACGCGAGCAGGCCGGTGACGTTTTCACTGAAGGTGGCGGTGACCTCAAAGGGGGCGACGACGACGGCAGCCGGTGTGGCGAGCACGACGGAGGGCGGCGTGGTGTCCACAGGGGCGTAGGTCACGCTGAGCACATTGGAGGCGGAGTTTCCCAGGCTCGTGCTGTCGGTGGCGGTACCGGCGGGGACGCTGATGGTGACTGCGCCTGCGGTGGCGGGGGTGACTTTGAAGGTGTAGCTGGAGCCGCTGCCGCTGAAGCCGGAGACGGCACCATTCGCAACGGCCACATCCCCCAGCGTGAAGCCCGATGCGGAGGAACTGAACGTTGCCGTCACGGTGAAGGCGGTGGTCACGGTGCTGAGCGGCGTGCTGAGCGCGAGGGTGAAGGGCAGCGGCGCGGTGGTGGGTGCATCGTCGATGCTGGCCACGAATGCGACGAGGCTGGACAGGTCCGTGGCCGTCAGCGTCACGCCCTGGTGCGCGGTGATGGCGTCTGCCAGCGTGGCCGCAGAGCCATCGTGCAAATACGGGGCGGTGGCCCAGCTTCCGCGCAGCGTGGGCACATCCAGGCCGGTGAGCGTGCCGCCGAGGCGTTTGCCGCTGGAGGGCTTGAGGGTGCCGATGTTCGCAAAGACATTGGGCGCGCTGCTGGTGAAGTTTACCCCGCTGTGGCAGGAGGCGCAGTTTTGCGTGCGGAAGACCTGCTGCCCCGCGGTGGCGGCGGTGCTCAGCGCGCCGCTGCTGGTGCGGCTGGGGCTGGTGCCGCTGGTGGTGAGAGATTTCACATACGCGGCCAGCGCATCGAGATCGGCGCTGACGCCCGCCTTGGGATCTCCCAGCGGCTGGCTGCGCGTGCCGGTGTTGAGCTGCGTGTCCGTCATCAGCCCGGTGCCGCCGGCCAGGCTGCGTATCTGCCCTTCAAAATCCTGCACTTCGTCAAAGTTGCCGCTCCAGTGCAGCATGCCGTGATTGGCATGGCCTTTCAGCGTGATGGTGTTGCGCAGCCCTTCGCCAAAGCCGGTGAGATCCCACACGCGGCCGTCGTGACCGCCGTCGTTGTGGCAGACGGCGCAGCTCATGTACTGCTGCAGCGCGAGGCGCGGGTCCTGCGCGTCGTAGAAGAGCTGCTTCCCCTTCAGCACCTGGGCGCTGAGTTTTTCAGTGGTGACGGCATTGAGCGTGGCCGTGGTGACGGGTGCGGTGCTGCCGCCCTGCAGGAGGCCGCGCACGTCATGCACGGTGACGGTGCGGTCCATGAAATTCTGCACATACAGCGTGCCGCCGTCCGGCGAGAGCACGAGTCCCTGCGGCGCACGGCCTGCGGGAAAGCGCGTGATCTCCTTGCGCGACCACGCGTCCAGCACGGCCACCTCGCGGCTGGCCTCCAGCGTGGTGAAGACGTAGATGCCATACGGATCATACACAGCGGCGCTGGGCATGCCCGCGTTGTCGATGTCCACCCGTGACGGCAGGTGCTCCGCCTGGGTGGTGAGGTCAATGCGCGAGACGATGGCGCGCACGCTGTTTTCGTGGTTCAGCGGCAGGCCGTCGCGCAGCACACCGCGCTGGATGTTGTCCTGCTTGGAGGGCACCCAGGCCGAGAGACCGTCTGGCGAGATGACGGCCGAGCCCAGGTAGTTCGGCAGGCCGCGTGCGGAGGTGGCGGTGTCTGCGGCGGTGCTGGGGTTGAGCAAAATGGTGCGTTCCACGGCAAGCGCCGCCGTGCCGATGACGACCACCTGCCCGCCTGCGCCCAGGAGCATCGGAGTGGCGGTGTTTTCACCGGCCACACGTGGCGTGATGAAGCGCGTGGCATACACGCGCGCGCCGTCGGCGGAAATGGAAAGATGACGCACGGGGCCGCCTGCATCCACCGAGGCGAGCTGTGCTCCGGTGGAGGGGTTCAGCTTCAGCACGCGGCCGGTGCCTTCCAGCGCCACCCAGGCGGCGGTGCCTGCGGGATCAAAGGCAATTCCAAAGGGCCGCGAGCCATACGCGAGCGTGACGGTGGAGACGACGGTGCGGCTGGTGGTGCTGATGATGCTGATGGTGCCTGCTTCGAGATTCGTCACCCACAGCCTGCCATCCGGCGCCAGCGCGAGGCTGCGCGGCGCGGTGCCCACGGTGATCTCGGCGTAGCGGGCGCGCGTGACGGCATCAAAGGCGGTGACGCTGCTGTTGTCCGGGTTCACGCACCAGACGCGGTCATTGCCCGTGGCGGGGTGCTCATAAACGATGCTGCTGGAGGCGGCAGGCCTGCGCGTGGTGGGTGCGGCATACACGGCCTGGTAAAAGGTGCTGGTGACCATGAGACCCGTATCATCCGTGGCGGTGAGCGTCACCAGATAACGCCCCGGCCCGGGAAAGGTGTGCGCGATGATGGTGGTCGTGAGCCATGCGGTCTCGGGCGTGCCATCGCCAAAGTTCCACTTGTAGCGCGTGTTGATGCCGTTCGCCGATTGGGCGGTGAAGGACAGCGCACTGCCGGTGGCCTTCGGTGCGGCGGCCAGCGGCTGCAGCGTGAGCCCGGCGGTAACGTTCCAGACAAAGGCGGCGCTGGCCGGTGTGCTGATGCCATCGCTGACTGTGACGGTGACATTGAAAGCACCCGCCGCTGTCACCGTGCCTGAGATGACACCGGAGGCTGAGGAGATCGAAAGCCCCGTGGGCAGCCCGGTGGCGCTGAAGGTGATGGGATCGTTCTCAGGATCGTTCGCCGTGACGGGCAAGGACACCACCGCGCCGAGCAGCGAGGCCTGCGCCCCCGGGCTGGTGATCTGCGGCGGCTGATTCTGCGGCGCCACCGTGGGATGGCGCAGATCGCGCAGCGCGAGGATGTCCGGCTGGGAGAGCGGGGCCTGATGCAGCGTGACCTCATCCACCGCGCCTGCAAAGAAGGCGGTGCCGGGGCTGTCGGCGGCGCCCACGACGAGGGGGTTGGCAGCGTTTGGCACATAGGTGCCGGTGTCTTCGTTGACGAGTCTGCCGTTGATGTACAAACGGCGCAGGCCCGTGAGAGTCTGGCCGCTGGCGCTCGTGGTGCGGAAGGTGGCCGCCACGTGCGTCCACTGCCCCACGCTGACCGGGCTGCCTTTCAGGCCGGAGGCATCGGCTCCGGTGCGGAGCTGCCAGAAGCCATCCGCCGTGACCCACAGGCCATAGCCCTTCTTTGTGCTGGTGGATTCATCCCGCGAGGCGAGCACGCAGCGCGCCGTGCCCAGCGCGGCATCATGCCGCACCCACGCGGCGATGGTGAAGTCGTTCGGATTCAGCGCTGCGCTGTAAGGCATCACGACACTCTGGCTTGTGCCGTTGAACAACGCGCTGCCGCCCGTGCCGGGATTGCCGCTGAGCGCGGGATTGGCGCTCGTCGTATTCGCTCCGCCGCCTGCCGTGCCGGCGATGGCCACCAGACCTGCGGCGGTGGATTTCACCTCGCCTGCGGTACCATTCCAGCCCGCTTCATCAAAGCTCCACGCCACCACCGGATTCTCGATGGGGAGGTAAGGCGAGAGGTAGGTGCCTGCGATGATGGACACCGCTGCGTCCCCCGGCTTTGTCCAGCCGACGGAGAGGTGATCTCCCCCGGTGCCGTCCTTCACCAGGGCCTCGATGTAGTAGCGCCTGCCGGCCTGCAGGGGGATCTGCGCGGAGGCCTGCTGCGCATACCACGTCCAGGTCTGAGGTGGTGTGTAGCCCGGCTGGCTGGCGATCTCCACGGCGTTGGCGGGATTCGCATCGGTGCTCAGCATCAGGCTCGACTCATCATCGCTGGAAATGAAGAACTGATACTGCCCGGTGACAGGCACGTAGAGAAAGCCGCGCATGCGCTGGCCGGTGTTGTCGTCCCAGTCCTGCGGGGCGTCAAAGGACGGCTGCAGGTCGCGCCCGTTCGGGTTTGCGGGGAAGACAGTGCTGCTGGTCAGGCTGGCCACGCTGACACCGCCGATGCCCGTCCAGTACTCGCGCATGATCTGGCCGCTGCCGAGATTGGGCAGCAGCACGATCCAGTTGAAGGAAACGGAGGTCACCTGCCCTGCCGCAGTCACCAGCACGGTGCTGCGGTAGGTGCCCGGTGCAGCGGTGACGGTGCCGGAGATGAGGCCGCTGGCGGCATCGATGCCCAGCCCCGTGGGCAAGCCGCTGGCGGTATAGCTCAGTGTGCCGCCCGTGGCGCTGGCGCTGATGGGCAGGGAGACCGCGCTGTTTTGCGTCACGCTCTGCTGCCCGGGATTCGTCACCACCGGCAGCGTGGAGTTCGTCACCTGGAGGATGCGCGCGACGGACCACACGCCGTTCGCATCCACCGCAAACATCATCCAGTAGCCCGGGGTGAGCACATTGATGCTCGCGGGCGCTGTGACCGCATACACGCCTGGCGATGGATTCGTATGCGTGAAGCGCACATGCCGCAGCCCTGTGTCCACCGAATGCGTTTGCGCAGACATGCTGATGGCGCTGAAGTACTGCACGCCGTCGCTGGCGTTCACGGTGAAGATGGACGCAGGGCCGATGCGGTCCGGCGCTGCCGTGATGACGGGCCGCACGGCAGGTGTGCCATCTGCATTGAACAACTGTGGCGGTGTGAAAACCTGCGCATCCTGGTGATCCGTCAGCGCATCGCCCGACAAGCCGCCACCACCCGACCACACGCGGCCGTCTGGCAGCAGCATGGCCAGGGAGTGGTAATTGCGCGGCACGGAGATGTCCGCCACACCGCGCCACTGGCCGGAGTCGGGGTTCCAGATTTCCGGCGTCATCACTGCGCCCACATCGCTGAAAAACTCCCCCGAGGTATTGCCACCCACCACCATGACTTCACCATTGGGCAGCATGACGGAGTTTGAAAAGGAGCGCGCATTCGCCATCGGCGCGGTGGGGGCCACCACGGGTGTGGCGCCATTGAGGTCCACGGTGAAGGCCTTGCTCACCACCTTTCCGTCATCGATGGCCGTCAGGCCCCCTGCCACCACCACCTTGCCCGGCGCATACATGGCCCAGGCTCCCTGCTTGGGGTAGTGTGTGCCGGGAATGCTGGCCCCGGCCGGTGCCATCGACCCCGTGCCGCTGGCGGTGATCCAGTCCAGCGCCTGATGCGGGCCGAAGTGCGCCACACGCCCGTCAGGCGCCACGAGGAAGAAGGGATGCCAGTTGGTCTCGATGGCATTCGCGATGGGCGGATTGGCCACCGCCTGCCACGCGATGCCGCTCATGCGCCGCCAGCCGCTGCTCGCATTCCATTGCTCGATGGTGCCGTTGCCATTCGCGCCGCCATTGCCGCCAGCGGTCAGCACCTCCCCGTTTGGCAGGGCGATGCTCGTATTGTACCACCGCCCGTCCGCCATCGTCTGCGCGGGCACCCATTCATTCGTGCGCCAGTCAAAGAGGCTGGCCAGAGCCGTGGTGCCGTTGATGCCGTTGCCACCATTCACCAGCAGGCGGCCATCCTGCAGGAAGGAGAGCCCGCCGCAGAACATGTCGTGCCGGCCGTTGTTGATCTCGGTAAACTGGCCCGTGGCGGGGTCCCACACCGCAGCATAGGTAAACTGCGGCCCGTCGGGAAAGGTGGTGCGCTGATTGGAGGCAAACGTCAGCAGCCGCCCGTCTGGCAGCAGGGCGCAGGACGTGGGGATGTGCGGCGTCCAGGGGATGACGGCGCTCCAGCTCCCCTGGGTGCTGTACTCGGCCGGAGAGACCGCCCCGATGTTCAGCACCACCGCCTCCGCCGCAGGCGCCAGCCGCGCAGCCTCCGCCAGCAGGGCGTCCGCCTGGGCGTGGCTGAGGCCGTCTGCACGCAGATCCACCGCCAGGAGAAAAAGCAGTAAGAACACGCTCCCAGCCAGAGACCCTGAATGCCGCAGCCGCTGTCGAAAATTTTCAATGCCGAGATTCATAAATGACCATATTTTCAAACCTGCGAAGAAGCGGCCACCCCATGCCCCGGACAATTCAGTAGATTGTAAATGTTGTCTGAAATGACGAACAGTTGGCAGGGCTTGATAGTTCGACCTTCGGCGTTTCGCGCCCTTGCACTCCCCCCGGCACTGTCTATCCTCGCGCCCCTGTTTCTTTCCCCCTCTTTGAGCCGTGGCCAAAAAGTCCTCCAAAAAATCCGCTGACGACGCCTATTCCCCCATCCTGCCCTCCGCCGCCCCGGTGGAGCACAAGCCGGTGGACACGCTCTATGGCGACTGGTTTCTCGATTACGCCAGCTACGTGATCCTCGAGCGCGCCGTGCCGCACATCAATGATGGCCTCAAGCCCGTGCAGCGCCGCATCCTCCACAGCCTGGACGAGCTGGAAGACGGCCGCTACAACAAGGTGGCCAACGTGGTCGGCAACACCATGAAGTACCACCCGCACGGCGATGCCTCCATCGGCGATGCCATGGTGCAGATCGGCCAGAAGGACCTCCTGATTGATACGCAGGGGAACTGGGGCAACACCCTCACCGGAGACAACGCCGCTGCTCCGCGATACATCGAAGCGCGCCTGTCCAAGTTTGCGCTGGACGTCGTTTACAGCCCCAAAGTCACCGAGTGGGTGGCCTCCTACGACGGCCGCAACAAGGAGCCCGTGACCCTGCCGGTGAAGTTCCCGCTGCTGCTCGCGCAGGGCGTGGAAGGCATCGCCGTGGGTCTTTCCTGCCGCATCCTGCCGCACAACTTCATTGAGCTGTGCGATGCCAGCATCGCCGCACTGCGTGGCGAAGAGGTGGACCTGAAGCCCGACTTTGCCACAGGCGGCATCATGGACGCCAGCGACTACAACGGCGGCCTGCGCGGCGGCCGCATCCGCGTGCGCGCCAAGATCGAGGAAGGCCCCAAGAAGAACACGCTGGTGATCACCGAGATCCCCTACGGCACCACCACCGGCGGCGTGATGGACAGCATCGTGGCCGCAAACGACAAGGGCAAGATCAAGATCGCCCGCGTGGACGACAACACCGCCGAGAAGGTGGAGATCGTGGTGCACCTGCCCGCCGGCACCGACCCGGACCAGACCATGCAGGCGCTCTATGCCTTCACCGACTGCGAGGTGTCCATCGCCCCCAACGCCGTCGTCATTCAGGACGACAAGCCCCGCTTCATCAACGTCAACGAGCTGCTCAAGGCCAGCGCGGAAAACACCAAGAAGATCCTCGGCCAGGAGCTGGAGATCCTGCTGGGAGAGCTCAATGAGAAGTGGCACTTCAGCTCGCTGGAAAAGATCTTCATCGAAAACCGCATCTACCGCCGCATCGAAGAAGCCGAAACTTGGGAGGCCGTGATGAAGGCCATCTGGAAGGGCCTGGAGCCCCACCTGAGCGTGCTCAAACGCCCGGTCACCGACGACGACGTGGCGCGCCTGACCGAGATCAAGATCAAGCGCATCTCCAAATTCAACAGCTTCGAGGCCGACGAGCACATCCGCGAGCTGGAGGAGGAGATCGAGCAGGCGGAAAAATTCCTCAAAGGCCTGACCAAGTACACCATCCGCCACTTTGAAGAGCTCAAGAAGACCTACGGCGCAGGCCGCGAGCGCAAGACGGTGATCAGCAGCTTTGACCGCGTGGCCGCCGCCGAGGTCATCATCCAGGGGGAGACGCTCTACCTCAATGCCAAGGACGGCTTTGCCGGCACCAGCCTCAAGCGCGAAGGCGAGCCCATCTGCAAGTGCTCGCCGCTCGACGACGTGATCTTCTTCACCAAGGAAGGCACCATGAGCGTGACGAAGGCCGCGCCGAAGTTCTTTGTGGGCAAGAACCCGCATTATGTGAACCTCCTCAAAAAGGACGACACAGCGGTTTACACCCTCATCTACCGCGACGGCCGCCAGGGCTGCCTCATGGCCAAGCGCTTCCGCATCGGCGGCTTCACCCGCGACAAGGAATACGTGCTCACCAAAGGCACCCCAGGAACCAGCGTGCTCTACTTCATGCGCCACGAGACCGAGGAGGAATCCAACGCGCAGACCGTGGTCGTGCACCTCAAGCCCGCCCTCTACCTGCGCAATCTCTCCATCAAATTCCCCTTCAACTCCATCGCCGTCAAAGGCCGCGAGTCCCAGGGGAACATCATCACGAAGCACGCCGTGGATCGCGTGGTGCGTGAGCCGAAGAGCGGGGAGAGTGCCGAGAGCGCGTAGAATCCCACCCACAACCCGCACGCCTGCATTCTTCCTGGCATGAAGCAGATCCACGCCCCTGTACACCTCCTCCTGTGGCTGCTGGTTCTGGCCTTCGGCGCAAGCACGACCTTGGCGGCAGACACCAGTCAGGCAGCCTATGACGAGGCGAAGGCGTTGCGTAACGCCGGTCGGCTCGATGAAGCAGAGCGCGCCGCCAGGGAGCTCACCCAGGCGCGCGGCACCGCCTTTGGCGGCGCAGATAAAAGAACCATCGAGGCATGGCAGCTCCTTGTGACCGTTTACGCCAGACAGGGCCGAAGGGAAGACTACGAGGCCCAGCTCCGCGCCCTCGTGCCAGCCATCACGAAGGCCTATGGCCCAACACACCGGGAGACCCTGACCTACCAGACCCATCTCATGGCGGCCATTCTCCTGCAGGGCCAGACCGCCGAAGCCTGCGAAATGAGCCGCAGCCTCATTCCCATCCTGACGCGCGAACTCGGCCCGGAAGACAAGACCACCCTTGTGGCGCGCAAAAACTACGCAGCCAGCCTGTGGCTGCTCAATCAGGTGGAGGAGTCCGAAACCCAGCACCGTCAGATCATCCCCCTCCTGACACGAATCTGTGGTGCAGAAGATCGCGAAACGCTCATGTGCCAGGGCTGCTTCGGCACCACCTTGCTCAAACTCGGCAAACATGCCGAGGCCGAAAAAGTCTTCCGCAGCATCCTCCCAATCAACGTCCGCGTCTTCGGCAGCACCCACCAGGAATCCGTGAAGGCACGCTGCCACCTCGCAGGCGCCCTCCTCGAACAGAAGAAATGGGAGGAAAGCGAGGCGCTCTACCGCGAGGCGCTGCCGCTGTGCGATCTCACCTACGGCCCCGAGGGCGAGACGACTCTGCGCACCCAGGCCTGCTACATTCAGGTGCTGATCGCCCTCAACAGAAACAAAGAGGCCAAAGAGTACTGCCTCCGTTTGCTTCCCGTCGCCACCCGCGTGCTCGGCCCTGACGACAATTCGACGCAGCACACACGCGCAGCGTTAGACCGGCTCAAGTGAGAGTACTCGTGAGCTTGAGCTCACTCCGGAAAAGCTCTGCGGTCTCACAGCACAACTCGGCCTGTCGAGCCGCGATCAGATCGAAGGCGGCGTTTGGGATCACGTGGCTAGAAACAGAAGAGCGGGGAGAGCGTCGAGTGAAGTGAAGCACTCGCAGCAGCCTATTTGGAGTGCGGTCGCGGAGTGAGGCACGAACGCAGCTACCGCTTTCGCCGGGGCCGGTGGCCCACGCATATCTGAGACCATCCGGAAGCGGGAGCCTACTGGCACGCGCAGGCAGGGTGTGCTTTCGAGTGCCACGAGACGCTCGAAAGCGGCAGCTCCACTCGTCCCTCGTTGCGCAGCCGCACTCCAAAAACGCCGGGCCTGGCTACGCAGGATGGGGACTGCTCCAGCCTGCAGCGGCCTGAGAAACTTCACCCATTTCGCCATTTTCTCAGGGGGGATGCACGCGGGCAAATGCCCCTCCCGGCAAGCCGGAGGCTTGTGGCACATCCGGTGTCACCACCGGGTAGACTTCAACAAATTCAACAATTTCAACGGGGGGAGGTGTCCACACGACCTCCGGCTCCGGGTAGACTTCAACAAATTCAACAATTTCAACGGGGGGGTGTGTCCACACGACCTCCGGCACCGGGTAGACTTCAACAAATTCAACAATTTCAACGGGGGGGTGTGTCCACACGACCTCCGGCTCCGGGTAGACTTCAACAAATTCAACGATTTCAACGGGGGGAGGTGTGTCTGCGGCCACGTCCCAAGAGCAGACTTCAACGATTTCAACCATTTCAACGGGGGGAGGTGTGAGTGGGCGGGCCTTCCAAGGCGGCGGTCAATTCAACGCCCGGGGATTCGCGCAGCCAGCGCCGTGCAGCGCAGGTTCGACATGACGTCATTTCCAAGATTGCCACCAGGGACGTTTGGGTGATTTGTCTTTGGAGACGTTTGCCACATCGCCTGCCTTCAATGCGACGTAGCGCCTGTCGATCACCTGCTTGAGGCGTCCGTAGGCCTCGTCGTGCCACTTGGATTTGTCGCGGGCCTTGGCTGGTTCATTTCAGGATAAGCGCAGCGTAGAAATGCCTGACATGAATGGCACTCACTTAAGGGGCAGGTCTCGTGGGTTTTATGGGGCCCATCGAGCCGATGGAATCAGGGCTGGGAGCTCCGACATTTTTGTCGGCACCGGCGCAGCCCCCGCCTGAAGCACGGGCTGCTCATCCCTTTCTGGGTGGAGCGAAGCATCAGGGACGTTCGCCCAGAGGCCGACAGAATGTCGGCGCTCCCAGGGAGACGGCAGCGGCGTCCCGTTTTACCGGCTTCCCCAGTCCATGATCGTGGCTCATAACTGAGTGCCATACATGCCTGACATGGCTGCACCATGCGCACACGCACACAGTCAGGCCTTGATATGCGACAAGGAAGAAAGGTCTGGCAAATGAAAGGAGGGTTTTTACTTGTTGGACGGCAGCGTGATGAGTCCCGCACAATAATGCCATCCATTGCACTCATGTTCAGTCACTTCATACCATAGAGTGACATGCTGCCTGCTTCCAAAGGTCATGGAGACGCTTACCGTGCGGCCATGCAGCGCCCCTTGCTCCGACCTCTGGACGGCGCACCTTTTTCATCGCCTGCGGTGAGACAGACCCGCAATCACGGACCCGCAGCAGCGGTTTCCCACCGGAGGCGCCGCGCTGGGAAGCTTGGTGCACGTGCCTAGATTCCTTCCTCCAGGCGCTTTCTGTCACTCCATCCACTCGCCCCTTTCCTGATTCTTCCGGCTTGTCGGGATGGGAAGCCGTGCGCCCCCGGAGAAATTGGCGAAGTTTCTCCGGGTAGGGTGCCGCATACACCTTCCCCCGTTGAAAATGTTGAAATCGTTGAAGTCTGCCCCTGGTGGACACAGGGAGTTACACCTCCCCCCGTTGAAATTGTTGAATTTGTTGAAGTCTGGCCCCGGTGGACACAGGGAGTAACACCTCCCCCCGTTGAAAATGTTGAATTTGTTGAAGTCTGGCCCCGGTGGACACAGGGAGTAACACCTCCCCCGTTGAAAATGTTGAATTTGTTGAAGTCTGGCCCTGGTGGACACAGGGAGTAATACCTCCCCCCGTTGAAATCGTTGAATTTGTTGAAGTCTGGCCCTGGTGGACACAGGGAGTAATACCACGATGCGATGAAAACGGGTCTGAAGGTGGAGGCACGATCCGACGGAGGGGGATCATCTTGATCCCCCCACCTGCAGCGTGTTCGTGGATCTGCGACGGCGCAGGGGGGATGCGTGAGCGTGTGGGATCGGGACGATCCCACTCCTCCGGAGCGCTGGCTGGCCGCATGGAATGCTGGCTTTCACCCATGAGACCCGTTTTCAGCTGTGCGTGGTATTACACCTCCCCCCGTTGAAATGGTTGAAATCGTTGAAGTCTGCACCGGTGGCGAGGCCGGAGGTCGTGCAAGTTTCCGGCTTGCAGGGAGGGTCGGCCTCAGTGCATCCCCCCCCCGCTGAATTTGCGGAAGTTTCTCCGCTGGCGGCTCGGGCAGCAGCGCAGGGTCAGGCGGCTGCGCGCTGGTAAAACTGGAAGCACACGCCGGACGGGGCGATCATGTGAAACTCGCGCCTGCCCCAGGGCTTCATTTCAAGCGGGCCGACCCGGGCGGGGATCTCCCGATACTCCTCGTAGAGGGCATCCAGGTCGGAGACGCCGATGCTGAAGCTGGCGTTGTCCGCCCAGTTCTGGTTGTCGTTTTCCACGAGGTTGAGGGAAACGCCATCGCGCTCGATGCCCGCCATGCCATCGCCCTGCCAGAGAATGGCGAAACCCATGTGGTCCGCGTAGAAGCTCAGCGCCTCCGCCAGGCTGCCGATAGTGGGGATCATGGGAGTGATGGAGTGGAAGGCAGGTTTCATAAAACTTGGCTTCCATGATACCACCTGAAGATCATCCTGTGAATCCTGTCCAGAGCGGCAGCCTTAGGCCACCGCGTCCCCATTTAGACAGGATTCACAAGATTAACAGGATGGGACAGGATTTAGCATCCATGCACATTGAAAAGATCATCGTCCGAAGAAGACATGAACAAGGGGATGGAGTCGATGACCATCCCCGTCTCTGCAGCGATGAAGTTCATCCTCTCTCCTTGCCTTTCCAGCCTCACCGGTGCTTCAGGATCAAGAGCACTCAATCCTGCCACGAGTTGACGTACGTGAGGGATGATATCCGGCGGTGGATTGATCACCCCACGTTCGGCCATGCTCAGCCGCAGCTGCCAGATCTTCAGTAAACGCTGGGCCGGAAGATCATCCATGCAGTGCGGCTGTTTAATTTGAGCCAAATCAACCAGGAAGCCTACAGAATCACGCCCGGCTCATACTTCGCGGCCTGCGGGTACTCTTTCTTGATGGCGTCCACGTGTTCGCAGAAGGCGTCCACCTGCTGGGGGGCGTCTCCGGCGTTGGCTTTGCCGGCATCCACGAGGCGCTGCATGTCTTCGGCGGTGAGGGTGAGGCGCACGTCTTCCACGAGGCGGGCGAGGAGGTCGTTCTCGCGCACTTTGCCGGTGCGCAGGTCCTTGGCCACCTGCACGGCGTGCTCTTTGATCACTTCGTGGGCGGTCTCGCGTCCGGCCCCGGCTTTGACGGCTTCCATCATCACGGTGGTGGTCAGGAGGAAAGGCAGGTAGCGCATGAGCTCCTGCTCCACCACGGCTTCGAAGACTTCCATCTGGTTGAGCACCGTGAGCAGCGTTTCCAGCAGGCCGTCCATGGCGAGGAAGGCGTCCGGCAGCATGACGCGGCGGACGACGGAGCAGGAGACGTCCCCTTCATTCCACTGATCCCCCGCCAGACCGGAGGCCATGGTGAGGTAGCCTTTGAGGATGACGTGCAGGCCGTTGATGCGCTCGCAGGAGCGGCTGTTCATCTTGTGCGGCATGGCGGAGGAGCCCACCTGCCCTTTGGCGAAGCCTTCGCTGGCGAGCTCCTGCCCGGCCATGAGGCGCAGCGTGCGCGCAAAGCTGGACGGGCCGCTGGCGAGCTGGCAGAGCGAGGCGATGACCTGCATGTCCAGGCTGCGCGGATACACCTGACCCACGGCATTGAAGGCCGCCGGCATGCCCAGGTGCTTCAAGATGCTGCCCTCCAGCTCCGCCGCTTTTTTAGCGTCTCCATTAAAGAGAGTGATCTGGTCCAGCCGGGTGCCCACGGCACCCTTCAGCCCGCGCGCCGGGTAGCTGGCAATGAGATGCTGCAGATCTCCGAAAGCCACGAGCAGTTCCTCGCCAAACATGGCGATGCGCTTGCCCAGGGTGGTCACCTGCGCGGCCACGTTGTGCGTGCGGGCGGTCAGGGGGATGTCGCGCGTCTCCTTGGCACGGCGTGCCAGGCCCGCGAGAGCCGCCACGCATTTAGACCGGATCTCAAGAAGCGAGCGGAAGACCTGAAGCTGCTCCACGTTCTCAGTCAGGTCGCGGCTGGTCATGCCTTTATGAAGGTGCTCGTGGCCCGCGAGATCGCAGAACTCCTCGATGCGTGCCTTCACGTCATGCCGCGTCACGCGCTCGCGCTCCATGATGGAGGCCACGTTCACCTGATCCTTCACCTTCTCATAGGCTTCGATCACGCCGTCCGGCACGGGAATGCCAAGATCGCGCTGACCTTTCAAAACTGCGATCCAGTAATCGCGCTCCAGTCTCACTTTTCCTTCAGGCGACCAAAGGGCGCGCATGGAGGCTGTGGCGTAACGTTCGGCAAGGACATTGGGGATGGAATCAGACATGGGAGGGTTCATCTAGGCCATGCGCGGCGACTTGGCAAATCGGTGTTCACCCTCACCCGGCCTCAGTAGTACCATGAAACTTCTCAATTACGGGAAACGTAATTCTCGGTAATCCGAACAACCATCGTATTTGCCATGACGGAAAAAATCAAATCCATGGACTGATTCTATTGTACACGCCTGATGCTCTCCATTCTGGATTAATATCAATTGTATGAAATTCTTCAGGATTTCCAAAGTTTTTTAATTGCCATACACTTTTGGTTTGCAATTGTGGCAATAATTCGCAAATCTACCAATTATCTCGAACCACACATTTAGCCAAACGCCGATTACACCCCTGTAATGACAGAAATTATCGCTTAATGTTGTTAATAACTGGACAGCGCTTCTCAATTTCGATTTACAGGCAACCACAGGCAACCAGACACACTCCCAAAATTTATGGCCGATCTAACTACACCTGAACTCATGACAGTGAAAGAGACGGCGGAATACCTCCGCATCCCTCTTCCCACCGTCTATTATCTCGTCCAGCGCGGCCAGCTCCCCGCAGTGCAGATCGGTGGCCGCTGGCGCATCAAGCGCAGCCTGCTCGACCGCGATGTGCTGCGCAAGGAAGACGAAGCAGGCCAGCCCACCGTCATGGTGGTGGACGATGACCCCGCCCTGCAGGCGCTCTTCAAGCAGTTCCTCAAGAAGGCCGGTTTCGGGCGCCTCGTCGTCGGCACCGGTGCGGAAGCCATCACCATGGCCAAGAAGCAGAAGTTTGACTTCGTCTTCCTGGACCTGAAGCTCCCAGACGTGCCCGGAGACGAAGTTTATTCCCAGCTCAAGGCGCTCTACCCGGACCTGCCCATCGTGGTCATCACCGGCTACCCTGACAGCGAAATCCTCAGCCGCATCCTGGGCCACGGCCCGGTGACGGTGATCAAGAAGCCGATCGAGTACGACCAGCTCAATCTCGCGGTGAAGCAGCTCGGACACAAAGGTGCCGAAGCCCTCGCCTGATTTCAGCCTCCAGTCACTCTCCCGAGACTCCAAAGCCCTGCCAGCAACTCTGGCGGGGCTTTTCTTGTTTGGCGTGATGGAAGCGCCAAGTAGTGCGGGCAATCCTGCCCGCAAACAGCGCCCTCACTACGGGCAGGATTGCCCGTGCTACTGCAGACTGCCAAAGCCCCGCCAGCAACTCTGGCGGGGCTTTTTTACGTTCAATCAAGATGCCACCATGCCAGCCTCTGCGGGCAGGGCGGGACGAAGTGGCTGTGAGTCAAACCTGATAGAGAAGCATTCTCTCAAAGAAAAAGCTCTGGCTACCAAAGACCGAAGCCTTCCCGGAGAGCACGCCGAGGGGTGTCTCCAGCCCTATGCAACGGGCGCACAGTCTGAATGTAGTACACGTCAGCCCCCTTGGAAGCATGCAGGGTGCAAAAGATGTTTCCCTTCAAGATTGCCAAGCCGTCCACTTCGATTCCTTTGATCTCATCACTGGGATGGAACTCCACTGTGCCCTCAGGGCCGGTACGTGAAAAACTCGATGCTGAAGTGTCTGTGATCTCCACCTCGGCGGCAAAGACAGGCTGGCCATGTGGGTCGCACACATGCACGGTGATGGTGCCCGGACGACCATTGGGCAGATGAAACTGGGGCATGAACGGTCCCCACCATGGCCGTGCCTGCCTGAGACCCTGCACCCAGCAGGCCAGGCCGATGCCCCAGAAGCATGGAGAAGCCGAAGAGGTGCGAACGTTTTAGCAAGACGCGGAGCTTCATGGTTCAAATGACACGTTCTCGAGTTGCGAAGCGCCTGGCCGTAGGTTGGGTGTGTTTGGCGCCGAGAGCAATCCTTGCCTGCGACGCATCCTTCGCCAAACCGCCCGACTGCGAGGACGCTCGTACGCCGCAGTGTTTGCAGCACGCTGATGGACGGGCGGGCTGTCGCCACACCCATCCTACGACCGGCGATCCTGCACGCTCATGCTGAACGGCTAGGTTTGTTTGACGCCCCCGCCCCACCCAACCGGAGGAAGAGGAGGATCTCCGCCTCACACCGCTGCCGCCGAGAAAAACACCTTCTCCGCCGTGCCGCGCAGCATCCAGGCCTTGTCCTGCTCCGTGAGGAAATCGAGGCGGTCCCGGATGATGGCGATGGCGTTGCGGTAGTTGTGCCCGTGCTCCACCTGGAAGGGGCAGTCGCTGGCCCACATCACGCGCTGGGGGCCGAAGGCATCGCGCACCTGCCGCACCAGCGGGCCCATGTCGGTGTAGGGTGCCTTCTTGGCACCCAGGGCGTAAAAGGCGGAGGCCTTCACGTGCGTTTTGGCATGGCGTGCCAGACGCAGCAGGTTCTTCACCTCCTCCGGCTTGGCAGGGCTGGCCATGCCAAGGCGGGCAAAGTGGTCCACCACCACGCCGGTGTCCGGGTACCATTCGCACATTTTGTCGAGCAGCGGCAGCGTGTCGGGGTTGATCAGCGGGCAGACGTTCACCTTCAGCTCCGCCGCCGTCTTCCACAGGGTGGCCATGCCCGGAGAGCCAAGCCAGGCCGAGAGGTTTTTCACCTTGCCGGGGTAGATGCGGAAGCCGCGCACCCCCTGCTTCACCAGGCCGCGCATGGTCTCCGCCACGCCTTCGGCGGTCTCATCCACGATCGCCACGCCGCTGAAGACCCCGGGATGCGCGCGCATCATGTCCAGCATGTAGCTGTTGTCCGTCTGGTAGTAGCTCATCTGGATGAGCACGATGCGCCTCACCCCCTCCGGCCTGCAGTGGGCAAAGAGCTGCTCCGGCGTGAAGCTGGGCGGCTGCATGTCGCTCACGGCAAACCCACGGGCCAGCGGGTACTTCTGCACGTCGGGCGTCCACACATGCACATGCGCGTCGATCCAGTCCCCCCGGCTGTGTCCCGGGAGCAGGCTGCAGCCGGTGAGTGCGGCGGTGGAGGTGGCGAGGAAGGAGCGGCGTGTGGTGTTCATGTTCTCAAATATCGTAGCCAGAGAGCGCACTTTTGCGCAAGCCTTTGCAGCAGGGCACTGACAGCAGAAACGCGACAGCGGCGGAACTGCCCCTCCCCGCCCGGTTGACACCGCATGCCAGCCGCGTTCATCATGCCCTCCCATGTCCCGCCTGCGCCGAATCTGTGTCTACTGTGGCTCCTCTTCTGGAAGCGACCCCGCCCACCGCGCCGCCGCGCATGGCCTGGGCGCATTTCTGGCGCAGCACGGCATCGGCCTCGTCTATGGCGGGGGCAATGTGGGCCTGATGGGGGCGGTGGCCGACGGGGCGCTCTCTCAGCAGGGGGAGGTCATCGGCGTCATCCCTCAGTCCCTCATGGAAAAGGAGCTCGGCCACGGCGGCGTCACCACCCTGCACGTCGTCGGCAGCATGCACGAGCGCAAGCAGCTCATGGTCGATCTCAGCGACGGCTTCATCGCCCTGCCGGGAGGCTTTGGCACGCTGGATGAGCTCTTCGAGACCCTCACCTGGCTGCAGCTCTCCTTTCACGACAAACCCGTGGGCCTGCTGAACGTGGGCGGCTTCTTCGACGGCCTGCTCGACTTCATCTCCCACATGAGCCGCAGCGGCTTCCTCAAGCCCGAGCACGCCGCCTGCGTCCTCGTCGAAAACTCCCCCTCGGCCCTGCTCTCCCGCATGGAGGATTTCCGCCCGCCGGAGCTGGGCAAGTGGATCGAAAAACTGGCCGCCGAAGCGCGCTGACGCCGTGAATAAGCCACAGCGGTGCCCGCCTTCGAGAAAGACCGAATTGTTCGCAGCTTTTGCCTGCGCAGCGGGCACTTCTTGACAGGTTGTTCACAATCCATTGGGAATTCTCATTTCTGGGTTCTTCCGAGCCAGAAGGTAAAAAAACCACCCAAGACTTTATCGTGCCTTGGCTCCAAAACCCTGAACGTGGAACCCTTGTGGATGAATCGTGGAACGAGCACAGGCCCCATGACTCTGAAACACTTTCGACACACTCTAGGCCTGTCTCTTAGCTAGGCAGCAAACTCTAGTAAGCCAGCTTCAAGCCTGTTAAAAATCAAACAAAACATTGATTTTCAGCGACTTAAAAAACCTTAACACGAGAAAGAGCTAAGAGCAACAGCCCCTCAGCAGGACTCTGCCCGGCACTGACGGCGAATGATTCCTGATCCGACAAATCTCTCCCCGCTCATCTTCCACCCTACCCCCACCCCCCCGCCTGCCGAATTATTTTTTTTCAAACATAAATACTTTCATTTTTGACAACGGCACTCACCTCTGCTGGCCCCGGTCCCGCCTTCCCACAATTCGCAGGGAAATTGTTCACACACGGTGTTGAGAATATTTTCCGAGGCCCGCCTCCCTGTGAAATCTTGCCCCCGCAGCCCTCTCTTTTCCGCCTTGTTGCCACGCTGAGTGTCACTAGCCTCCTCACCCGCACCCACCACACCCGTCATGCACGCCTACCAGATCACCGGCACCACCGGCCTCCCCTCCCTGCAGCCAGTCACCCTGCCAGACCCCGCCCCCGGTCCTGGCGAGGTCCTGGTGCGCATCCGCGCCACCTGCCTGAACTACCGCGACTACATGAATGTCATGGGCATCAAAGGCGTGACAGGCCCCATCCCGCGCATCCCCTGCTCAGACGGTGCCGGCGAGGTGGTCGCCGTGGGCGCAGGCGTGACCCAGTTCAGCCCCGGTGACCGCGTCGTCTGCCCCTTCATGCCCAGCTGGCTGGCCGGGGAGTACAGCCAGGCCCATGCCTCCCGGGCGCTTGGCGGCGCGGTGGACGGCCTGCTGCGGGAGCTGGCCGCCATCCCGGCCGAGAGCCTGCTGCGCATCCCAGACTACCTTTCCACCGAAGAGGCGGCCACCCTGCCCTGCGCCGCCGTCACCGCCTGGGACGCCCTGCACTGCCGTGGCGGCTTGAAGGCGGGGGAAACCGTGCTCATCCTCGGCACCGGCGGCGTCTCCATCTTTGCCCTGCAGTTTGCCAGGCTGGCCGGGGCCCGCGTGCTGGCCACCACCAGCAGCGATGACAAAGCCGCTCGCCTCCTCGCCTTGGGAGCCGATGCCGTGCACAACTACAAGACCGATCCCGACTGGGACAAATGGGCGCTGGAGCAGACCGGCGGCCTCGGTGTGGACAAGGTCATCGAGATCGGTGGCGCGGAGACGCTCAACCGCTCCCTCAAGGCCACGCGCTTCGGCGGCCACATCGCCCTCATCGGCGTGCTCACCGGCACCAGCGCCGAGATCCAGACCGTGCAGATCCTGCGCAAAGGCATCCGCCTGGACGGCATCTACGTCGGTTCACGCGAGATGTTTGCCCAAATGCTCGCGGAGATGGAGCGCGTGAAACTGCAGCCGGTGATCGACTCCACCTTTGAGTTCAAAGACGCCCCGGCAGCCTTCCAGCGCCTCGAAAGCGGCAGGCACTTTGGGAAGATTGTGATCCGGGTGTGAGGGTCTTCGTAGGATGGGTGTGGCGACAGCCCGCCCGTCTGTGAGCGTGTGAAGACGCCGCATGACTCGGTGCCGCCAGAGTCGGGCGGTTTGGCGAAGTGGTCACTGGAAGATGCGATGTCACTACACGCCAAACACACCCAACGTACGTCCGGACTCGCGCTCGCGGCGCCTACCGCCACAACACCCCCGAAAACTTCTTCGCCACGGCCTGCCGATGCTTGGGCCATTCACGCGTCTGGAAAGCAGACCAGTCCTTCGTGGTGGCCAAAAAGCAGTTCTCCCTCTCCCCGCCGCTGGCACACGAAGAAAACGCTTATTGTTCTTCGGGGAGAGGGTTGGGGTGAGGGGACGACGGGCACCATCGCCAGCATGGGATGCCCCCTCACCCGTCCTCTCCCCGAAGGACGTTTTAGGCTTTGCCCTATCATCGGCGGGGAGAGGGGACTCGCTGGATGCCCGCGCTATACAACCTGTCTGGAAGGACTCCAAAATACTCGCATCAGCCCACAGCTCCACCTCACCGCCACAACAGCCCCGAAAACTTCTTCGCCACCGCCTGCCGATGCTTCGGCCATTCACGCGTCACAAAAGCAGGCCAGTCTTTCGTGGTGGCCAAAAAGCAGTTCCCCCTCTCCCCGCCGCTGACACACGAAGAAAACGCTTATTGTTCTTCGGGGAGAGGGTTGGGGAGAGGGGACTCGCTGGATGCCCGCGCTATACAACCTGTCTGGAAGGACTCCAAAATACTCGCATCAGCCCACAGCTCCACCTCACCGCCACAACAGCCCCGAAAACTTCTTCGCCACCGCCTGTCGATGCTTGGGCCATTCACGCGTAACAAACGCAGGCCAGTCCTTCGTGGTGGCCAGCTTCTTTCCGTCCGGCGTGCAGAGGATGAGCGTCACCGGCAGCCGCCCCTCGCACAGCGTCGGGTGCTCCGTAAGCGCAAAGCACTCATGCAGCTTCACCTGCACTTCGGGTGACTCATTCGCATAGGAGACCTTCAGGCTTCCACCTGCAGGCCATGAGATGGAAAGCGGCACCAGCTCATCCAACCAGCTCACCTGCCCCTGGGCCAGATGCTGATGGAAGGCGGCCATCAGCGGCGCGGCCTGGGCTTCCTTCACCAAGGAGAGACCTTTGAACGCACGGGCGAGGCAGGCCGTGACGGCCTCCGCATCAAAGCGCGGAAACTCCAGCTCCGGCAAGGTGGCATGCACGAGATCCACCCGTGCGATGAACTGCTTCAGCCGATGATCCATCAGCGGCAGATCAAAGGCTCCCGCACGCTGCGCCTCCGCGAGACAGCGCCCGCTGGCGATGGGATCCAGATCGCGCTGCTGCGCCTTCTGCTCGATCACGAGGTCGCGGTAACGCACCACCTTCATCGCGGCCACACGCTTGTTTTGCGCATCAAACAAATGCTCCACCGTGGTGCTCAGGTGCTGCGGAAACATCTCCGCGATCCACGACGGCTGAACAGCGGTGGCGAGGCTGAGCAGCGTCAACGGATTGGGACCCCGCGAGGGCGCTTCGCGCAGATTCGCAGCCACGAAAAACGCAGCCTCCTGCACCACGCTCTCACGCACGAGCTGGCCTTGGCGCTGCTCGGTGAGATCGCACTCCGGCTTGCCGGGCACGCGGCGTTTGGCCAGTTGATCCACGAATCCGGCCATGAGGCAGCGCAGCAGGGCTTCATCACCTTTGGCCGTGGTTCCGCTGTCGCGCTCATACAGCCGCTGCTGCTGCGCGGCGTGCAGGATCTGCTGGCAGGTCTGCTCCACCTGCCGGGCCACCTGCGCATTGATGCCGTGGCTGCGGCAGCGCTCAAAGCTGAAGCCGTTGTCTTTCGCAAACTCATAGGCCCGCATCAGCGTGATGAAGTCCGAATCTCCACTGTCTTCAAACATCTCTCGCAGGCCCTTCATTTGCGCATCATCGCGGTCCAGCCGCACCAGCAAATCGCGCCCACTGACAAGGGCGGCGCACAGGGCAGCCTCCGGCACACAGCCGCGCTGGCTGGCCTCGATCAGCATGCGTGAATAACGCGGGTGCATCGGCAGGCGCAGCATCTGGCGGCCCACCGGAGTGAGCTCCGCCCTGCCTTCGTGCAGGGCTCCCAGCATGGTCAGCAGTTTCTCAGCGCGCAGCACCGCCTGCGGATCGGGTTTGTCTAGCCAGTCAAAGGTGGCGGCTTCCTGAATGCCTAGCGAGTGCAGCAGCAGCACGACCTCCGCCAGATCGCTGCGTTGAATCTCGGGCGTGTTGCGTTCTTCACGGGTCTGGTGGCCAATCGAGGTCCACAAGCGATGACAAGTCCCGGGTGCCGTACGACCCGCACGCCCCTTGCGCTGATCGGCACTGGCTCGGCTGATCGGCTCCAGCAGCAGCGTGCCGATGCCGCGCTCCGCATCGTAACGAGCCACACGCGCCACGCCGCTGTCCACCACGTGACGGATGCCGTCGATGGTGATGCTCGTCTCCGCCACGTTCGTCGCCACGATGACTTTGCGCAGTGAGTTCGGCGCAAAGGCGCGGTCCTGCTCCTGCGGCTCCAGTTCGCCGTGCAAAGGAATGCAGGCCACACGCTCCTGCGTTCGCAGACCTCTCAAGGCGTCCAGCGTGCCATTGATCTCGCCGCGCCCAGGCATGAAAACGAGAATGTCGCCGGGCTCCCCTTCATACAAGATTCGCTCCACCGCCTCCGCCGCCTGCACCGTGAACGGACGCTGATCAGGCACCGGCAGATAGCCCACCTCCACGGGAAAGCTCTGCCCTTCGGAAACAAGGATCGGGCACTGGTTCAAATACGCCGCCACAGGCTCCGCATCCAGCGTGGCAGACATCACCAGCATCACCAGATCAGGCCGCAGGCTCTGCTGCAAGTCCTTCACCAATGCCAGCGCGACATCGCTGAGCAGATTGCGCTCATGGAATTCATCGAAGACCACCGCGCCGATGTTCGACAGAGCGCGATCATCCTGCAGCCAGCGCAGCAGGATGCCCTCCGTGACAAAGCAGATCCTCGTGCCCACGCTGGTGTGATCATCAAAGCGGATCTGATACCCCACCTCCGCACCCAGCTTCCCGCCGCGCTCAGAGGCCACACGTGCCGCCACGGTGCGTGCGGCCACGCGGCGCGGCTGCAGCACCACGATCATCTTGTCTCCCGCCACGCCCGCATCCAGCAGCATCTGCGGCACCTGCGTCGTCTTGCCGGAGCCCGTCGGCGCCACCAGCACCAGCCGGTTGCCGCCCTGCAGCGTGCGCAGGATGTCGGCGTGAATTTTCCAAATGGGGAGCGCGGTGGGGGCAGGCATGAAGTGGGGCGCCCGCTATAAACCAGAACTTCATCTTTTTCGACGAACGATGGTGGATTCCATGCACGGGCTGCGTTTCGTCGGTTCACCCAACCACCACCCATGCACCGCCTTTCCTCCCTCCTCCTCGCCCTCACTCTCTGCATCGCACCCGTTTCTCAGGCGGAGGATTTGAAAGCCGTCGCCGCCAGTCTGGATGGCTATCGTTTCGAGTTCGCCTGCAAGGACCCCATGCCGGAAAACCCCAAGCCCGGCGCAGACGGCATCTCCGCCCGTGCCACGAACGATCCCGCCACCAACGACAAGTTCACCGACGTGCGCAAGTTCGGCGGCGAGCCCGGCAAGCGCTACAAGGTGACCCTCCGCGTGCGCGGCGTGGTGGAGCCCATGATGTACAAGGACGGCCAGCAGGTGGGCGAATACTTCTACATTGGCGGCGCACCCAACAACGCCACCTACAACATCTACCAGCTCACCGTCTCCTCCCCGGCGCAGCATTTCTTTTTCAACCGCCAGGACAAGGTGGGGCATAAGATCTTCACCATCGACTACACCGCCACCATCGAAGTCGAAGGCGGAGCCACGCTCACCCTCCACGGCAACGGCCAGAACGGCCACATGATCACCAACTTCGCCAAACTCGTCGTCCCCGAAGTCGCCCCTGCCCCGCAGCCCTTCAACGGCCAGTTCATCCAGCTCAATGTGCTGGACGTGGCGGAGGTGAAGTGAGGAGGAGCATTTCGATGCTGTGCCAACAAGACCGCGTGGGATTACAGGGCAGGCTGGAAGCCCGCCAGCCACCGACAGCCGGGACGGCTATCCTCCTCTCCCAAAACCAGCGCTGCTTGCACGCCATGCCCGCTGAAACCGGGCGCATGAGCGGCCAGCGCGAATGTCTCGTGTGAGAACTTCTTCGGCAGTTCGTTTGCACATGTTCGTTTTCTTGCCCTGCCATGACCCGCCTACTCCTGCATCCCCTAGCTTCCTTGTTGCTGACGGCCACCGCCTTGTGCGCAGCCCAGCCGAACATCATCGTCATCATGTCGGATGACATGGGTTTCTCCGACCTCGGCTGCTACGGCGGTGAAATTCAAACGCCGAATCTCGACCGCCTCGCGAAGGATGGCGTGCGGCTCAGCCAGTTCTACAACGCTGGGCGCTGCTGCCCCACGCGCGCCTCGTTGCTGACCGGGCTGTATCCGCATCAGGCAGGCATCGGGCACATGATGGAAGATCGTGGTCACGACGGCTATCGCGGCGATTTGAACAACCGCTGCGTGACCATCGCCGAAGTGCTCAAACCAGCAGGCTATCGCACCTATGCCGTGGGCAAATGGCACGTCACCAAGCACGCGCAGCCGGAAGGCCCCAAGCACAACTGGCCGCTGCATCGCGGGTTTGACCGCTTCTACGGCACCATCACCGGCGCAGGCAGCTTTTACGATCCCGGCACACTGACGCGCGATGACACGATGATCTCGCCCTTCGCCGATCCGGAGTACCAGCCGAAGCAGTACTACTACACCGACGCCATCAGCGACCACGCGATTCGCTTCATCGATGAACATGCCAGCGCGCAGAAGGACAAGCCTTTCTTCATGTACATGGCCTACACCGCCGCCCACTGGCCCATGCACGCGCTGCCGGAAGACGTGGCCAAATACAAAGGCAAGTATGACGCAGGCTACGAATCCATGCGGCAGGCACGCCTGCTGCGCATGCAGCAGATGGGGCTCATTGCCAAGAACGCGGAGCTCTCCCCCACCTTCGGCGACTGGACGCAGGTCAAAGACAAGGAGTGGGAAACGCGCTGCATGGAAACTTATGCCGCGATGATCGACCGCATGGACCAGGGCATCGGCCGCGTGGTGGGCACGCTGGAGAAGAAGGGCCTGCTGCAAAACACGCTCATTCTTTTTCTCCAGGACAACGGCGGCTGCCAGGAACCCATCGGCCGTCAGGCCAAGCCGCCTGCATTCAACGAGAAGACCTTTCCCGTCATCGCGCAGGATGCGATCCGCCTCGATGTCATCCCCAAACAAACCCGCGACGGCCAGCCCGTGAAGCAGGGTCAGGGCATCATGCCGGGCGGACCGAACGACTACATCGCGTATGGTGAAGCCTGGGCCAACGTCTCCAACACACCGCACCGCGAGTACAAACACTACGTGCATGAAGGCGGCATCTCCACACCGCTCATCGCCCACTGGCCCGCCGGGATTCCCGAGGCACGGCATGGCAAGATCGAAGCCCAACCCGGGCATCTCATTGATCTCCTGGCGACCTGCGCCGACGTGGCCGGAGCCAGCTATCCCGCCGAGTTCAACGGCCAGGCCATCCGTCCCAAAGAAGGGATCAGTTTGATTCCCGTCTTCAAGGGCCAGAGTCCAGCCTCCCGCTCCATCTTCTGGGAGCATGAAGGCAACCGCGCTCATCGCGCCGGTCCCTGGAAGCTCGTGGCCAAGGAAAACAAGCCATGGGAGCTCTACAACATCGACCAGGACCGCGCTGAGTTGCATGACCTCGCCGCGGCTGAACCAGAGCGGGTACAATCCATGGCTGCAGCATGGGAGGCATGGGCGGCACACGCGCAAGTGCTGCCCGTTGGCGCTTGGAAAAAGCCGGACGTTGTCAAAAATGCGAAGGGCAAGCAGCCTAAATAAATATGCAGGCCACATTGATTTTGGAATGAAACATGCTCCCGTTCATTACCTATGGACCTTTCCCAAATCACGCTCGATGTCCCCACACTGAAACTGAGTTTGGCGGTCGTAGGAGGCCTGCTTCTTCTCTCGATGGTCCGCATCGTGTTCCTGCTGCGCACCAACGCCCGCCTGCGTGAGAGCACCGCCAAGATGGAGCAGCAGGTGCTCAACCAGCACCAGGCCCTGCTCTCCGTGCGCTCGGACTCCAATGCCTGGCGCGGAGAGCTCCAGCGCATGTTTGATTCCTTCCGTGCGGAGTTTTCCAAGCGGCTGGACGAATCCGAACAGCGCTACCACGACATCCAGAAGCGCGCTGAAATCATCAGCAAACCCTCCAAGCCAGCGCATCTCTCCGCGTCGTCCATGCCCCCGCCGTTTGTGGTCATCAACACGGAGGAGCCCGAGGAAAAGCACGTGCTGCCCGTCCCGGCCCTGAACATCTCCTGATGCCGCGCACGACCGACCAGGCCCACCCCTTGCTGAAAAAACAGGCATGAACCAAGCACTGACGCAGGACCCTCAGACTTTGATCCTCGGACTCGGCATCGCCGCCGGACTTTTCCTCCTTTCACTCTTCCGCATCTACCGCCTCTCCCGCTCAAACGCCCGCCTGGGCGGAGACGCCGGCAAGATGGAAAAGCAGGTCGTGCTTCAGCAGCTGGAAGCCACCTCCATCCATCACGATGCCATGTCATGGAGGGCCAAAACTCAGCGTCAGTTTGACGCCCTCCGCGCAGAATTCTCCCACCGTCTGCTCCAGTCTGACCAAGGCGGTGCCAATGCCCTGAAAGAATGGGACCAGGCGCACCAGAAGGCGCTCTCCCAGGCGCTGGCCAGGATCTCCGATCTCGAGGCCGCACTGGCCGCCAGGCCGGTGGCCCCTCCGCCCGCTCCCTTCGTTCCACCGCCCCCCTCCAGACCTTCCCTGCCAGCCGTTGACAGCGCACGCGTCCAGTCCCTCGAGGCAGAGCTCGCAGCCGCCAAAGCGGAAATCGCCAGCAGCAGGCAGCAAAACGCCGCCCTGCAGCGTGCCCTCCTGCTCGCACGGCGCCGGCCTCAGCCCCCCGTCATGCGCAAAAGCTCTCCGCGGAGTGCGGCGCGAGGCGCCTGAGTGAAGAAATCGTCCGCCTGTCTTTTTCCTCTCGCCAACAGGGAGAGAATGTCTTTATTCTGTGACATAAAGCAGTCCTTCAGACTTCCTTGCCACCCCCACCCCCTTTCGCACCATGACTGACACCCCCACCGCAGAGACAGCCTTTGGCAGCAGTCCGCCTCATGACCCCTTCCAGGCTGCGAAAGCCAGCGCCATGAAAGCCGCCGAGGAACTGCGCGCCGCCGCAGCGCAGAAGGCCACGGAATTCCGCACCGCTGCCGAAGCCCGTGCCCAGCAGCTCCGCACCACTGCCGAGCAGAAGGCCACAGACATCAGGGAAAAGGCCGGTGAATTTGCCGATCACACCTTCAGCGAAGCACGCGTGCGCTATGACGACCTGCGTGCCGAGGCGGAAAAATTCGCCCGTGAAAAGCCGCTGCAGGCGCTGCTTACCGCGTTTGGCATCGGCTTTGTCGTCGGCGCCATTCTGCGCCGCTGATCCACATCGCGCCCCTATTCATGAACCCAGGCACGCCGCCCGCCCCCGAGGAACGCGCCAGCGCAACAGGTTTGCTGCGTGCCTTGGCCCTGTACATCGAGGCACGCGGACGCCTGCTGCACATCGAAGGCCAGGAAGCGGGCAGCCGCCTCTCCAACCTCACCGGCATGTTCATGCTGGCTCTCACCGCCTTCGTCATCGGCTGGATGCTCGCCACCCCGGCCTTGGTGTGGATCATCGCTGAATCCAACGGCTGGCACTGGACGCATGTGGCGCTGGCAGGTGCCGGCATTCACCTCTTTCTCGGCCTGCTCCTGCTCGCCGGGCTGAAAGCTAGGCTGCGCGGAATGCAGCTCTTTGAGGAATCATTCAACCAATTCCGCCGTGATCGCGAATGGCTCGCAAGCAACAAGAACAACTGACCCCCAAGCAGCAGGCCCTGCGTGATCTTGAGGACGCCCGTGCGTCCCTGGCCCACCATGCCGCCCATGCCGTGGAGGAGTGGAGTCCCCGTGCCCTCCTGACCCGCAGCATGCAGAAGCACCGCACCCTCTGGATCGGTGCCGCTGCCGTGGCAGGCCTGGCCGCGCTGAAGGCCCTCTGGCCCTCCTCTGCACGCGGTCTCTCCCATCATCCTGAAGGTTCCCTTAGTGGCGCCCAGAGGAGCGGACTGTTTGCTCTCCTGCTCAGCCCCCTGCTCGGCTTTGCGCGCAAATCCCTGATGAGCTACGGCACCCAGCTCTTTGAAAGTTACCTCCGCCAGAATATTTCTCCGAACGTCCAAGATTCAGACGCAGTCTAGCGTCACCTCCATTTCATGTCTGATCCCAACCAACCCCCACAAGACCTCCTCCCTGTTTTAGGCTCAGTGGACGACTATCTGCGCTTTTGCATGCAGTATGACGCGTCCGACCTCCATCTCGCCACCGGAGCGCAGCCCGTCTGGCGGCGCTATGGCAACCTGCAGCCCATCTGGGACAACGCTGCCATCCTGACTCCTGAAGACGCCCGCCGTCTTGCCTACGGTTTCCTCGGCGAGGCGCAGATCAAGAACCTCGAAGCGCGAGGTGACGTCGATTTTGCCTACTCCCCCGGCTACGGGCGCTTCCGCTCCTCCGTCGTTCAGCAGCGCCTCGGCATCGACATGGTCTTCCGCGTCATCAAGACGCAGATCAAGTCCGTGGACGAGCTCGGCCTCCCGCCCACCGCCAAGACGCTCACCCGTTTCCACAACGGCCTCATCCTCGTCACCGGCCCCGTAGGCTGCGGTAAATCCACCACCCTCGCCGCCTTGGTGGACTCCATCAATGAGGAGCGTGAAGACCACATCATCACCCTGGAAGACCCCATCGAGTACATCATCGAGCCCAAGGGCTGCCACGTGAACCAGCGCGAGGTGCACACCCATACCGCCTCCTTTGCCGCCGCTCTTCGTGGCGCCCTCCGTGAAGACCCGGACGTCATCATGGTCGGTGAAATGCGCGACCTCGAGACGATCTCCCTCGCCATCACGGCTGCTGAAACGGGTCACTTGGTGCTCGGCACCCTCCACACCGGCAGCGCCGCCCGTACCCTGGACCGTGTGCTGGACGTGTTCCCCATCGACCAGCGCGACCAGATCCGCATCATGGTGTCTGAATCCCTGCGCGGCATCCTCTCCCAGCAGCTGGTGCCCAGAATCGACGGCAACGGCCGTGCGATGGCCTTGGAGGTCCTCGTCAACACCCCTGCCGTGGGCAACTGCATCCGCGAAGGCAAAACCTACATGCTGGCCGGCGTCATGCAGACCGGCAAAGGCGTCGGCATGATCACCATGGACGATTCATTGCGCAACCTCTACTCCACCGGGCAGATCAGCCGTGAGGAGTGCGAGTTCCGCGCCGAGGACAAGGTCATGATGAAGAAATTCTTCGAATCCTGAGCCTCCATTCACGCCAACCGACCACTGACCACGTCTCATGCCCATCATTGACCAATATTTTCAGAAGCTCATCGAACTGGGTGGCTCTGACCTTCACCTCAGCCAGAAGCAGCCGCCCAAGGTGCGCGTGCACGGCAGCATCAAGCCCATCTCAGACCAGATCCTGGACGAGCGCCTCATGGAGACCATGATGCGTGAAATCTGCGAGCCCCGCGCCTGGGACCGCTACAAGGAAAAGGGAGACCTCGACTTCGCCTACGAGATGGACGCGGACAACCGCTTCCGCTGCAACTACCTCCGCCAGCAGCACGGCTACGGCGCGGTGTTTCGTATCATTCCCACCAAGATCGCCAGCCTGGAGCAGCTCGGCATCCCGCCCGTGGTCAAGGAGTTTGGCCACATGCGCAGCGGCCTCGTCCTCGTGACCGGCCCGACGGGCTCCGGCAAGTCCACCACCCTTGCGGCCTTGCTCGACTACATCAACACCAACTTCCGCCGCCACATCATCACGATCGAAGAACCGATCGAGTTCGTGCACCGCAACAAGAAGAGCATCATCACCCAGCGTGAGGTGCCCATTCAGACCCCCTCCTTCGCCGACGGCCTGCGCGCCGCCCTGCGTGAAGATGCGGACATCGTGCTCGTGGGCGAAATGCGCGACCTTGAGACCATCTCCCTCGCGCTCACCGCTGCAGAAACCGGCCTGCTCGTCTTCGGCACCCTGCATACGAACAACGCCCGCAAGACCGTTGACCGTATCATCGACGTCTTCCCCTCCGACCAGCAGAGCCAGGTGCGCACCATGCTCGCCGCCTCCCTCAAAGGCGTGGTGGCCCAGCTCCTCATGAAGAAGTCAGACGGCAAGGGCCGCGCCGCCGTGAATGAAATCATGGTGTCCAACCCCGCCGTCGGCGCCATCATCCGTGAAGGTGCCACCCAGAAGCTCTACGACGTCATCATCGGCGGCAAGGCCCAGGGCATGCAGTTCATGGACGAAGCCATCTGGCAGAAGCTCCGCGACGGCTACGTCACGCCGATGGAGGCCTACATGAAAGCCATCGACAAGAACCGCTTCAAAGCCTTCCTCCC
Organism: Prosthecobacter fluviatilis; assembly: GCF_042655725.1. Lineage (GTDB taxonomy): Bacteria > Verrucomicrobiota > Verrucomicrobiia > Verrucomicrobiales > Verrucomicrobiaceae > Prosthecobacter > Prosthecobacter fluviatilis. The sequence continues at coordinate 456,138 of NZ_JBHSMQ010000004.1, read as the reverse complement.
ACCCGAAGATGCCGGACTTGCCGTCGCCAGCGGTGGCGATGCCAACAAATAGGCAGACACGGATTGTCAGCGAAGCAGTTGAGTCTTGCCGCAGCTTCTGCGGTGAATTAACATCGTTTTAATTCAAGGATGAGCACGGCTTCCGAGGACCCTCCGCCAGACCCGCCGCAGCACGGCACCCGCCGCCCAGGCCCTCTGGCCATCCTGGCCGCCACGGCGGTCGGCGGGGCTATTGCTGCGCGCGTCAGCAAAGCCCCACTGCTCTTCGCAGCAGGAGCTGCCGCCATGGCCCTGCTCAGGCAAAAACGGCCCGCCCCTGCTCCCGCCCCAGCGGCACCACCGCCTCAGCCGCCGCCTGCCCCGCCGGTCGAAATACCCGCTCAAACCCAGGTTGAGCAGTGGCTTTCACGCCAGATCATGCGCGAGGAGCAGACTCCTCTCGTTGATCTCTCCCAGGCGGCCGCCATCACACCGGACGCCCCTGAGGACGACTACCATCCAGGGGCCTTTCTTCTGGAGGATGCAGAAGATCTCTTCCGCCCTCTGCCACCGGGAAAGGATGCCATCGCTGCGCTCGCCGACCCTGTGCCCCTGCTTTTTGAGGAGCCAGAGCCCAGGCCACAGCCAGCCTTGCAAGACTGGGCAGCCCCACCGCCACCGCCCCAGATCCAGGTGCAGGCACCGCCGCCCCCTGCTGTGGCAGATTCGGCATGGACTCTCGGGGTGGACCCCATGCCAAGCTTCAACGAAGCCGCGCCCCACGCCGCCCCGCCGGGCAGCAGTTTGTTCAGCACCCCGGAGCCGCCGCCGGTCCCCTTCAGCACCCAGGCCTACCCGCGCAGCGAGGTTTTCTCCACCGCGCCTGTGCGGCAGGAAGAGCTCGAGCCTCCGCTCTATTTTGCCACAAACGTCTTCCAGGGAGCCACCCTGCCAGATGAAATCCAGGTACAGCCCGCCCTCGCTTCCGAACCCACGCCGCCGTTTGTGCCGCACCCGCCTGTGCGACGTCCGGTGGCTCCGGTATTTTCAGCCCCCTCTGAGCCGCAAGCGCCTGCCTCTCCTGAGATCTTGGTGGAGCTCGCAGCGCATGGCGAGGCCTCTTTCGACCCGCCCTTTGCCGCAGCCCCATCAAACCCCTGGCAGCCGCCGCCAGAATACTCCGCTGCGGCTTCCGCCCCCGCGTCGCCCTATGCACAGATGAGCAGCACCGTGGTCGAAGCCGAGCTCATCCTCCGCCCCCGCGCACCGACTCAGAACGCCGTCGTCGCCAAATCGAAATTGCCCACGCCCGCCGAAGACACGGGTGACGCCCATTTCCCCGCCCCCCTGCAGTCTCAGCACAACCCCAAACCCCGGCCCGCCTGGCGTTCGTGGTGGCGCGACGATTGATGCAGCCTGCACAGTCACCGCTTCTTCCATCCCAGCATCCACACGATCACGCAGACGCCCAGCAGCGAGAGTGCAAACCAGTCGCCGTAGCGTGCGTAGAGCGTCATCTGCCCCGAGCGCGGCACCTTCACCTCTCCGGGCAGTGTGCCTTCGATGAATGAGGAGCCCGTCTCAGGATCGCTGAGCTTTGAGGTGACGCGACCGCAGGTGTCGATGAAGCAGCTCACACCCGTGTTCGTCGCACGCACCATGGGCCGCCTGAGCTCGATGGCGCGGAAGAGAGAATTGATCATGTGCACCTCCGGCTCCTCGCTCTGCAGAAACCAGCCGTCGTTGGTGATGTTCACGATCATCTGCGGTGCCTCGCGCACAAAGCGGCGCGCCAGCCGGCCCACGGTGTCTTCAAAGCAGATCAGCGGGATGATCTGCACCTCCGGCTTTTCCAGCTTCAGCGGCTCGGTTTTCACCCCTGGTGTGAAGGCCCCTTCAAACATGCTCTGAAACAGGGAAAACGGCGGGATGTTCTTCAGCGGCAGGTATTCGCCAAAAGGCACGAGGTGCACCTTGTGGTAATCCTGCCGGTGCTCGATGCTTCCGCGCGCCAGCACGGCGGACACATGCCCGGCATGCTCTCCCTCAAACAGCTCCGTGCCAAACAGCAGGCTGTAGTCTCCTGCACGCAGCATGTCATTGAAGTAGTTCTTGTGGTAGTCCGCCGGCAGAATCGGCCCCTGGTACTCCAGATGAATTGGCAGCGCACTCTCCGGCCAGATGATGAGGTCTGTGGCGGTTTTCCCCTCTTTTGCCGTGCCGTACATGCGCGTGAACTGATCGAGGTGCTGATACACCTGCTCTGCGATCCGGCCCGTCATCGCATCCACCAGCGAGACATTGGGCTGGATCAAAACCGTGCGCACCGTGATCGAGTCCTGCTCCTTCGCGGTGAGCTTCAGCATGCCATAACCCGCCGTGATGAGCATGAGGATCAGGGCCACCGTGAAGTCCAGCCGCGTCTTGCATTTCCCCTCCCCGCGATACGCCAGGATGAGCCGTGTCAGTGTGTTCCAGGCCGTGCAGGCCACAAACACTGGCAGGAATGAGAGTCCGAAGACACCCACAAGATCCGCAGCCTGGATCAGCGGCAGATTGCCATGCATCGCCACACCCAGCCCGTTCCAGCCAAAGCCGGTGAAGACCGTCATGCTCCGCAGCCACTCGCATGCCACCCACGCCGCCGCCGCCAGAAAGGAGCAGGCCAGCGAATGCAGTGTGCTGGGCCACCAAGAGTCCTGCGTCAGCGTGGCAATCCTGGGCCGCGCAAAGCGGTGCGTGAACCACGCCCACACGCCAAAGTAAAGCGCGCAATAGCCGGCGAGGCCGAGCAGCGCCCCCCAGCCCAGCAGCTCCGGCCCCAGCCCCACCCAGGTGTCATCCACAGCGCCACCCATCCTCACCCGTGCGGAATGATGCACCCATTTGAGATTGATGAGGAAAAAAGCCAGGCCCGCCAGATAGCCGCGCCAGAACGGCCGCACTTTGACATGCTCCACGTCCTTCCACGGCCACAGCACCGCCAGCAGCGGAAACAGCCACAGCCACACCGCCAGGTTCGAATTCCAGCCTGGAAAAGCAAACGTCAGAATGATCCCGCTGAGCAGCGGGGAGATGAGCATGAACAGGCGCAGGCGTTTGGAATCAGTCACGGGCCGGGATCATGCCGTCATCACACGAAAAGCCAAACGCACATTCCGTCATTTTATCAGCGTCCGATTCCACCCAAAAGTTGTCCGCACACCGGACTGGCCATGAGGCGTTCTTTCGAGTGACAATCTGCATCACCGACCATGAAAGCCATCCTGCTTGTATTTGCCGCCGCCGTTTTAGCCCATGCCGCGCCCACCGGGCCTGTGCGCGTGCTGTATCTGGACACCGAGGGAAAGGAGCAGGCCGCCGCCGGAAAGCTGCATGAAGCCATGCGCGATCTGGGTCGCGACGCCATCTGGTTTGACTACGCCAAGGAAGACCTGCCCGCCAGTGACTACGACCTGGTGGTGAAACCAGGCAGCGACCTGAGCAAGGATGCGCTCCTTTCCAAACTAAGCCCTGAGCGCAAAGCCAGCTACGAGGCCTTTCTGAAACAGCGCGACCCCGAGGAGCGCAAGAAGCACCCGCAGGTGGCCAACTACGAAAAGCGCCCCGAGCCGCTGACGCTGCAGCTGCCGATGAGCGTGAAGGCAAGCATGGAGCGCACCCAGGTGCCCGCCGACTGCGAGCTGAAGCTCTTTGCCAGCGAGCCGGACATCGCCAAGCCCATCGCCTTCGCGTGGGATGAGCGTGGCCGCTGCTGGGTGGTGGAGACGCGCGACTACCCGCATGGCGTGACGGACAGCGGCGAAGGCCAGGACACCATCAAGATCTGCGAAGACACCGATGGCGATGGCAAAGCCGACAAGTTCACCGTCTTTGCCGACAAGCTCAATCTCCCCACCGGCATCGTCTTCGCACGCGGCGGCATCATCGTCAGCCAGCCGCCGAAGTTCATCTTCCTCAAGGACACCGATGGCGATGACAAGGCCGACGTGCGCGAGACGGTGATCGACTGCTGGGGCATCCGCGACACGCACGCGCAGGCCAGCAATCTGCACTACGGATTCGACAACTGGCTCTACGGCTGCGTGGGCTACAGCGGCATCGAGGGCTACGTGGGCGGCAAGAAGCACCAGTTTGCCATGGGCACCTACCGCTTCAAGGCAGACGGCAGCGCCATCGAGTTCCTGCATCAGTTTACCAACAACGCCTGGGCCCACAGCATGAACGCTGCGGGCGACCAGTTTGGCGGCACGGCCAATGGCGCACCCATCTTCTTCGGCGGGATCCCGGCCACGGCCTACCCTGAAAACACACGCGGCATGACGGCCAAGAAGATCAATGTGGTGGAGATGTGCCACACCATCACGCCCAATTTCCGTCAGGTGGATGTCTTTGGCGGCTACACCGCAGCAGCCGGCAGCAATTTCATCTACAGCGGCAACCTGCCCAGGCGCTTTCAGGGAAAGGCCATGGTGTGCGAACCGACGATGAAGGTGGTGTCCGTCTTTGACGTGCAGCCGGATGGCGCAGGCTGGAAGGCGCTCGACTTCATGAACATCTACGCCAGCAGCGACGAATGGAACAGCCCCGTGCATGCCGAGGTGGGCCCTGATGGCGCGGTGTGGGTGGCCGATTTCCAAAATTTTATCATTCAGCACAATCCCACCCCGAGCTTGGAGCGCGGCGGCTTTGTGGCCACCACCGGCAAGGGCGGAGCTCATGAAAATGACCTGCGCGACCACAGCCGCGGGCGCATCTACCGCATCGTGGCCAAGGGCACGAATCCGAAGGCTGAGAAGCCTGCGCTCACCGCCAGCACGCAATACGCACGCCTGGAGGCCCAGCGCGAGAAAGTGGATAGCGGCGCTGCTGATGCCAGCCTGCAAAAGATCGTGCTGGATGCAGACACCACGGCAGCCATCCACGCGCTGTGGACGCTGCAGGGCCTCGGCCAGCTGGATGAGGCCACGCACAAGGCCGCGCTGCTGAGCAAGGACGCCGGTCTGCGCCGCAATGCCATCCGTGCCCTGGGCAGCGATGCCAAGGCGCAGTCGCTGCTCTTTGGCGCAGGCGTCATCAGCGATCCCGATCTGCACACACGCCTTGCGGCTTTTGTGAAGCTGTCCGACTTCCCCACCACGCCGGAGATCCAGACGCTGGTGAAAAAGCTGGCCTCTGATCCCGTGGTGAAAAACGACGAATGGCTGGCCGAGGCCGCCAAGATGCTGAGCCGCAAGCACCAGGCGCTGAACTACAAGGAAGGACCCAACCTGCTGCCCAACCCCGGCTTTGAAGAAGTGGTGGCCAATGCCAAAACACCCACCGGCTGGAAGCTGCGCAACTACGGCACAAAGCCCGGGAATGCTGGCGCTGAGTGGAGCATCGTGACCGATGAGAAGATGGTGCACAGCGGCAAGAACGGCTTCCGCGTGATCACCCGTGATGAGGCAGACACCAGCTTCTTTGCCGATGTGGCGCTGAAGCCCAACACCGAGTACAAGCTCAGCGCCTGGATCAAGACCCATGGCTTCCGTGGCAAAGCCAGCCTGAATGACCACCTGGGCCGCGCTGAGACGAGCACGATCAAGCGCACGCAGGACTGGACCGAAGTGGAGGTGACCTTCAACAGCAAGACCCGCGACAAGGCGAGCATCAACCTCCTGCACGTGGGCAAAGGCGACACCTACTTTGATGATGTGAAGCTGGTGGAGATGATCCCCGAGGCGGAGGATGATGAGTCCAAGCTCGTCGGCGATGTGAAGCGCGGCGAAAAGATCTTCTGGGAGCATCCCGTGGCTGCCTGCAAAAACTGCCACATGCTCAAAGGCCAGGGCAGCACCGTGGGCCCCGCGCTGGATGGCATCGCCGGAAGAAAGGATGCGGCCTACATTCTGGAAAGCCTCGTGAATCCCAACGCCAAGCTGGCCGAAGGCTACACTGCCACACCGATCAGCCCCATGCCGCCGATGAACCTCATCCTGAAGCCGCAGGAGTTTGCGGATGTGAAGGCCTTCATCATGAGCCTGAAGTAAAACGTGATGAAGCCCACCACATACGTCCTGCTGATGATGCTAACAGTGCTGCCTGCGCAGGAGCCGCCCGGCCAGCCGCGCAAGGCCTGGAGCCCCATCGTGCTGCATGAGGATGACAAGCCCGCCTTCCCTCCGCCCCCGAGCGGCTGGGATGTGCGGCGGCAGGACATCCCGCACGGAAAGGTGACGATGATCGAGTATGACTCGAAGAGCGTGGGCACGCGGCGGCACATGAATGTGTACACCCCGCCGGGATACACGCCGGAGAAAAAGCTGCCCGTGCTCTATCTGCTGCACGGCATCGGCGGCGATGAGACCGAGTGGCAGCGCTTTGCCCAGCCGGAGGTGCTGCTGGACAACCTGATCGCCGACGGAAAAGCGGCGCCCATGATCGTGGTGATGCCCAACGGCCGCGCGCAGAAGGACGACCATCCCAAGGGCGATGTCTTCAAGCACGCGCCCGCGTTTTCGTTCTTTGAGCGCGATCTGCTGGAGGACATCATTCCCACCATCGAAGCACGCTACGCGGTGCTGGCAGACCGCGAGCATCGTGCGCTGGCAGGTCTCTCGATGGGCGGCGGGCAGTCGCTCAATTTTGGCCTGGGACATCCGGAACTCTTCACCTGGGTGGGCGGCTTTTCCTCCGCACCGAACACCCGCAAATCCGAAGACCTGCTGCCCAGCGCAACCGCTGCCAAGCATCTGCACCTGCTCTGGCTCTCCTGCGGCAGCAAGGACGGCCTCATCCACATCAGCCAGGATTTTCACTCATGGCTCAATAGCCATGACGTGCCCCATGTGTGGCACGTGACCGACCACGCCCATGATGCTCCCGAGTGGAAGCAGGCGCTGTATTACTTCCTGCAGCAGCTGAAGTTCGACAGTTCGGGACACTAGGACAGCAGCAGCCTGGCCCATGAAAGTCGCTTCAGACATGTGCGTATGTTTCACTGCCAGCCATGTCCTTCTCATCCTCCGCCTCCCAACGCCGCTGCGCAGGCCCCATGTCGCGCCGCAGCTTTCTCAGCATGGGCACGCTGGGGCTCACGGGCTGGAGCCTGGCTGACACGCTGCGCGCAGAAACAATCGCCAAGGCTGCCGGGAAGAGGCTGAAGGACAAGTCCGTCATCTTTGTGTGGCTGCCGGGCGGCATGTCGCAGCTGGAGAGCTATGACATGAAGCCGAATGCGCCGGTGGAGTATCGTGGTGTGCTCAATCCCATCCGCACCAATGTGCCCGGCACGCACATCTGCGAGCTGTTTCCACGGCAGGCCAAAATCGCGGACAAGTTCAACATCATCCGCAGCGTGCATCACGAGTTCGCGGATCACGGCGGCGGGCACAAGCGCTTCATGACCGGACGCAATCCCGCCCTGCCGGTGGGCTTTGTGAATGATGCGCCCTCCGTGCAGTCCATCATCACACGCAAGCTCCAGCGCGCCGGGCAGGCCATGCCCACCTGCGTGGCGGGCGTGGATCGCGGGCGCAGCGGCATCGATGTCTTCTCCATGGGTGCGGCCTATCTCGGCCCCTCGGCCTCCCCCTTCATGGTGGTGGGAGATCCCAGCGCCAAGGACTTCAAGGTGGAGAACATCGGACTCACACCGGACATGGAGGCGCGCATGGATGACCGCATGCACCTGCTCAAGGGCATGGACAATCTCACGCGTGAGATGGACCGCAGCGGCCTGATGGATGCGATGGACAGCTTCAGCCAGCGCGCCTTTGGCATGCTGACCACACCCGCTGTGCGCGATGCCTTTGATCTGACCAAGGAATCCACTCAAACCCGCGAGCGCTACGGCTACAGCACCTACGGCCAGCGCGGCCTCATGGCACGCAGGCTGGTGGAGGCTGGCTGCCGCTTTGTGACGATGGTGTGGGAAAATCCCTTCTCAACGACCATCCCGAAAAACTGTACCTACAACTGGGACAGCCACGCCGTGAACTGCGACATGTATGCGGATGCACGCTGGCGCATGCCGGTGTATGATCAGGCAGCCTCCGCGCTGATCGAGGACATCCACCAGCGCGGGCTGGACAAGGACGTGCTCGTCATCATCACAGGCGAATTTGGCCGCACGCCCAAAATCAACACGCAGATCGGCACCCAGACGGGCGTCAGCCAGCCGGGCCGCGACCACTGGCCAAATGCGATGTCCTTCATCGTCAGCGGCGGCGGCATGCAGACGGGCCAGGTCATCGGTGCCACGAATCCGCGCGCTGAGTTCCCCATCGAGCGTCCGCTGAGCCCGAACGACCTCTGGGCCACCGTTTACCAGCACCTGGGCATAGATCCGAACGACACCTTTGATGATTTCCAAGGCCGCCCCATGCCCATCCTGCCCTTTGGAGATCCCATCAAGGAACTGCTGCCGCTGGTGGCCTAAATCGGCAGCGCATCCGAAGCAGAGGACTGCAACGTTAGTTTGACCTGAAGGCGAGTCTGGCCTTGATACCTGAACTCCTGGCCACCCGGCCTGAACGCAACCCATACCCACATACCCTCCATGGCACTCTCCGTCGGTTCCAAAGCCCCTGGCTTCACCCTCAAGTCCAAATCCGCCTCCGGCCTCAGCGATGTCTCGCTCCCTGCCGGCAAGAACACCGTCCTGCTTTTCTTCCCCCTCGCTTTCACGGGCGTCTGCACCCAGGAACTCTGCGACATCACCGCAGGCCTCAGCTCCTACAGCGACCTGAACGCCGAAGTCATCGGCATCAGCGTGGACAGCCCCTTCGCGCAGGAAGCCTGGGCCCAGAAGGAAAAGATCGGCATCACTCTGGTCAGCGACCTCAACAAGGAAACCACCAAGGCCTACGACGTGCTCTTCCCGGGCCTTGCCGGCATCGGCGACACCTCCGCCCGCGCCGCCTTCGTCATCGACAAGAACGGCGTCATTCAGTACTCCGAGCAGACCGCCACACCGAAGGACCTGCCAAACTTTGAAGCCGTGAAGGCCAAGCTGGCTGAGCTGGCGTAAGCCACCTGCCGCAGCAGATAATCAGATGCCATGTGATGATGAGTCACATGGCATTTTTGTTGTTGCTGCCGTGGCTTCACTTGCGCACCCTTTCCTCCTATGGCCGCTCTCGCTGATCAATTCACCCTCCCCACACGGGGCAAAGGCACCTATGAGATCACGGAGCGCTGCCAGGAGATTGTGCGCACCAGTGGCATCCGCACCGGCACGGCCACCGTTTTCGTGCAGCACACCAGCGCCAGCCTGGTGATCTATGAAAATGCCGATCCATCCGCACGGACGGACCTGCACAGTTTCTTTGACCATCTGGTGCCGGAAAACACGCCGTACTTCGTGCATACCTATGAAGGCCCGGACGACATGCCCAGCCACCTGCGCATGGCGCTGACGCGGACTTCGGAGGTCATTCCTGTGGTCAACGGCCGCCTGGCTCTGGGCACATGGCAGGGCATCTTCCTCTTTGAGCACCGCCGCGCGCCGCACACGCGGAGCATCGTGGTGAGCGTGGTGGGGGAATAAATGGCCCTCAGGGAAACCTCTCCACAAACCGTGAGACCGCGTGCTCACCTGCCTCCAGCGCGAGACCTTCATCAAGTGTGCTGTCATTGATCACCTGGATGATCTCCTCCAGTGCCGCACGCATTAACTCAAACTCTGCCTGCGCCTCCGCCTCTGAGCTGAAAAAGCGCGTATGGACCATCCACCCATAGATTCCGCACGTGATGCTGCAGGGAGCAATGCTGCCCCCGCGCTCGATGGTGATGCGTGCACCTTCTGAGTGCTCTTCATCCCGAAGGATCATGCCATTCTCAGACCCGGCGTGCCCGATGGTTTTCCCTTCGTCAAAGCTCGACCAGTTCATGGCAATGCCATCAAACGCCGTTCAGCGCCCGCAGATAGTCAAAGGTGTACAGCCCCGTGTTATGCCCGTCGCTAAAGTCAAACTGGATGGCGTAGCCGCCGACCATGCGCCAGTCCTTCACGGTGACGCCGGGAAAGTGCTTCTGATCCGTGCCGCCGATCTTTTTGCCCAGCAGGTCGCGCTCTCCGGTGTTCTCGGCGCTGGGAGAGGCGGCACGTAGCTGCTCCATGGAGATATACTGCTCGGTGCCGTCGTTCCAGACGAGGGCCACTTCGTTGCCAATGAGTTCCAGGCGGGTCGGGGTCATGGGGAAAGTCTAGGGAGAGAAGCCAGAAAAGCAAAAGGGACGCTCGAAAGCGTCCCTTTTGAAGTTTGAAACCGAATCCGTGAAGATTAGCGGGAGTAAAGTTCGACGACGAGCTGCTCGTTGGCGATCGGGTTGATCTCCTCGCGCACTGGGACGCGATTGACCACACCGCTCATCTTGTCACGATCCACAGTCATCCAGTCGGAAGCAGGGGTGCCCTGGGTCATTTCCAGGAAACGACCGACGAGCTGCTGGCTGCGCTGGCTGCTGGCACGGGCGGCGACGACGTCACCGGGCTTGACCTGATAGCTGGCGATGTTCACCACCTTGCCGTTCACCGTGATGTGACGATGGCTGACAAGCTGACGGGAGGCAAAACGGGTGTTGGCAAAGCCCATGCGGTACACCACGTTGTCGAGGCGCAGCTCAAGCATCTGCAGAAGGTTCTCACCGGTCACGCCCTTGCGGCGCTGAGCTTCGGCAAAGAAGCGGCGGAACTGCTTTTCCATCAGGCCATACTGAAAGCGCAGCTTCTGCTTTTCAGCGAGGGCGGTGCCGTATTCAGAAGTCTTGCGGCGGGTGTTGCGAGCACCGTGCTGTCCTGGCGGGAAGTTACGGGTTTCGAGAGATTTGGAAGGACCGAAAAGAGCAATGCCGAAACGGCGGTTGATTTTTTCGCGAGGACCTGTGTAGCGTGCCATAGTGAGTAGAAGAAAGGAGCTGGGAGATTAGACGCGACGAGCTTTCGGCGGACGGCAGCCGTTGTGCGGGATGGGGGTGACATCCTTGATGGTGGTCACTTCGACACCGAGGGCCTGCACGGCACGCACGGCGGACTCACGGCCGGAGCCTGGACCACGAAGGCGGACTTCCACTTCACGAAGACCATGTCCCATGGCCTGACGGCAGGCGTCCTGTGCCACGACCTGGGCGGCATATGCGGTGCCTTTACGGGAACCACGGAAGCCCATCTTGCCAGCAGTGGACCAGCCGATCACACCACCCACGCGATCCGTGATCGTGACGATGGTGTTGTTGAAGGTGGCATAGACGTGCACAATGCCCTGGGAGATGTTCTTGGAGCCCTTGGCCTTGACGACTTTCTGCTGCTCGGCGCTTTCGCCACCGATTTCGAGCCAGACGCTCTGGGAAACCTGCTTGTCACCGCTGGTGGATGCGCGCTGGTCTGCGGGTGCGGCAGGAGCAGCTGGGGTTGCAGGTGCGGCAGGAGCAGGAGCTGCTGCGGCAGGTGCGGCGGGGGTCGTTTCGTCAGCCATGGTAGGTAAAAAGTGGGACTTTGCTTGAATTCAGATTACTTCGCCTTCTGGGCACCCACAGTCTTACGTGGACCTTTGCGAGTACGAGCATTGGTGTGAGTGCGCTGGCCGCGCACTGGCAGGCCGCGACGATGACGGTGTGCACGGTAGCAGTTGATGCCCAGGATGCGCTTCATGTGCATCTGCAGCTCACGACGAAGGTCGCCTTCGATCGGAATCTTCATCGCCTGAACGGTCTGAGTGATGGCAGCGATCTGCTCATCGGTCAGCTCACCAGCACGGATGTTCGGGTCAATGTTGGTGGCGGCAAGAATCTTGCGGCTGACGGGAAGACCAATGCCGTAGATGTACGGCAGTGAGTATTCGATTTTCTTTTCGTTCGGGATTTCGACTCCAAGCAGGCGGGCCATAATTCAGTGTATTAGGATTTAGTGAAAGGATTAACCCTGACGCTGTTTGTGGCGTGGATTTTTGCAGACAACACGGACAACACCTTTGCGGCGGATAACACGGCAAAGTTCGCAGAGAGGTTTAACGGAGGTACGGACGCGCATACAGGAGTAGGGAAAAAAGGTGAGCCTGGGGGGAACTCAAAACCCCGCTTTTGGAGCAGGGGGCAGGATGTCTAACACAGACGAAAAGAGGCGCAAGCTGGAATTTGATGAGTTATTCACATTTGTGGAGAGCAGTTGCCCCCGCCTCGATGAAAGGCATCATGCACGCCCGATGAAAAACGTTCTCTGCTTTGGCGATTCCAACACCTGGGGCTTCGTCCCCGAAAGCATCTCCCTCCCCTCCCCCGAACGCCACCCGCACGACGTACGCTGGACGGGCATTCTGGCCCGCGAACTCGGCTCGCGCTTCCGCGTCATAGAGGAAGGCCAGAACGGGCGCACCACGGTGCATGATGACCCCTTTGCCCTGGCGCGCAATGGCAGGGCCGTCCTGCCAGCCATCCTGGAATCCCACAAACCGCTGGATCTGGTGGTCATGATGCTCGGCACGAATGACCTCAAAGCCGTGTATGGCGTCTCCCCCGGAGAGATCGCCACCGGAGTCAAAATGCTGGCTCAGATGATCCTGGGCAGCGATGCGGGCCTCGGCCACAAAGCCCCAAAACTCCTGCTGCTCTGCCCGCCGGCCATCGGCGATCAGATGCACCTGCCAGACGTGGCCGCCAAATTTCCCAACGGCCAGAAAGACAGCCGCAGGCTGCCCAAATATTATGAGTCAGTCGCCAGCGCGCTCGGCTGCGCATTCCTCAACACCCAGACACTGGTCGAACCCGGCAGCGACGGCATTCATTTAGACGCTGCTGCACATGGACGGCTGGGCAAAGCCGTGGCAGCTCTCGTCAAATCCATCCTCCCCCCTGACGCATGACATTGATCGAATCCTTTTACCCCGTGCTGAAACCCTGGCTCTTCCGCCTGGATGCGGAGCGCGCCCACACACTCACGGTAAAGATGATGATCATTGCCCACCGCCTGGGCATGCTGAAGTCTGTGGTCCCAGGCACCCCTCGGCCGCGCAGCGTGATGGGCCTCACCTTCCCCAATGTGCTCGGGCTCGCCGCAGGCATGGACAAGTCCGCCAGCGCCGTGGAGGCCTGGGGAGCGCTTGGTTTTGGCTCGGTCGAAGTAGGCACCCTCACACCACGCCCGCAGCCAGGCAATCCAAAGCCCCGCCTCTTCCGCCTGCCCGAGCACGAAGCCTTGATCAACCGCATGGGCTTTAACAATCCCGGCATTCAGTCTGCCGTGCAAAAGCTCAAAAACCGGCGCACCAAGGCCGTCGTCGGAGTCAACATCGGCAAGAACTTTGACACCCCCAACGAAGATGCGGTGAAAGACTACCTCATCTGCCTGAAAGCCGCCTACCCCGTGGCAGACTACATCGCGGTAAACATCTCTTCTCCCAACACCAAAGGCCTGCGCGATCTTCAGGCGGAGGATGCGGTCCGGGATCTGATCTCTCAGCTCAAGAAAGAGCAGGCCGCGATGAAGCAGGAGCATGGCAGGCAGGTGCCGTTTCTCGTGAAGATCGCCCCGGATCTCACTGACATGCAGATCGAGGCGCTCGCACGCGTCTTCAATGAGCAAAGCATCGACGGCGTCATCGCCACAAACACCACCATCGATCGCACCGCCATCACAGGCCATCGCCTGCAGAGCGAAGCAGGCGGCCTCAGCGGCGCCCCCGTGCGCGAGCGCTCCACCCTCGTGCTGCAGGCCTTCCACAGTCTGCTGAAGGAGCAGATTCCCCTCATCGGCGTAGGCGGCATTCTTTGCGGGGCAGATGCAGCTGAAAAATTGAAGGCAGGCGCCGCCCTCGCACAGGTGTACAGCGGGCTGGTGTATCGTGGCCCCGCACTGGTGCGGGAGGTTCTGGAGACCGTTCAATGAACAAACCAGCGTACGGAGGCGCAGCATCTTGACCTTCCCTGTCCGTTCTGCCAGATTTACCCCATGGAAAATCTTCCCAAAATCCACGATAAACAACCCGTCGCTGTTGAACTCCCTGCAGGAGACCACTGGTGGTGCGCCTGCGGCCTGAGCGGCCACCAGCCCAAATGTGACGGCAGTCACAAAGGCACGGGATTCGGCCCGAAGAAGTTCACCCTGCCCGAGGCAAAGAAGGTCTGGCTGTGCAACTGCAAGCACACCAAAAACCCTCCTTTCTGCGATGGCAGCCACAAGGCTCTCTGAGTCGTAGATTCCAGTCATCTAATATCAGCGCAACGCGCCGTGATGGGAATAACCCGCACGGCGCGTTCTCCTACCTGCCAACAACTCCCCAACCATGAACCGAAGCTGTTTCCTGACTCTTGCCGCCTTGCTGCTCGCCGCCGTCGCATCCCATGCGCAAACTTTTGGCCTGGGTGAAGTTGCCGCGCCGAAGGAGCAGCGCGTCACCGCAGACGTGGTCGCCGCCGTGTCTGCCGCAGCGCCCGGACAGCCGTTTCAGGCCGCCGTCAAACTGGTGCACGCCAAGGACTGCCACACCTACGGCAAGATTCTGCCCCCCGGCGTCGTGGGCAAGCCCACCAAACTGACCTGGACGCTCCCGGAAGGCTGGCAGATCGAGGAACTCCCCTGGCCTGCCACGCATGATGTCCCCTCCACCGGCGGAGAGCTCAGCAACGGCTATGATGGCACCGTGTACCTCCCGGTGAAGATCACCCCGCCCGCCAGCGCCGCCGTGGGTGGCAGCGCCGAGCTGAAAGTGAAGGTGAACGCCCTCGTGTGCGATCCGAAAAGCTGCCTGCCCTTTGTCAAAGAAGTCTCGCTCACTCTGAATGTGGCCGCTGCACCGGTGGTCAATGAAGCGAATGCCGCTGCTCTGGGCAGCACGCCCGCCGCTGAAAAAAAAAGCGCTGAGAACACCGCCGTAGCGCCTGCTGCGAGTGATACAAAGCCCGCTGCAACCAAGGTCGTGGAACCGGCCGCCACCAGCGCAGCCGCACCAGCAACCGCACCTAAAATCCCTCTGACCTTTGCGGAGTTGCTCCTCTACGCCTTCATCGGCGGCTTGATCCTCAACATCATGCCCTGCGTGTTTCCGGTGCTCGGCATCAAGGTCACCAGCGTAGTGCAGCAGGCGGGTGAAGACCGCCGCAAGGTGGTGCTGCATGGCCTGATGTACACTGTGGGAGTGCTGCTCTCGTTCTGGGTGCTGGGCGGATTCGCCATCGCGTTGAACAAGGGCTGGGGTTCACAGCTTCAATCACCGGCTTTCAATTTTTTCCTTGCCGCCTTCTTCCTCATCTTTGCCTTGAACATGGCTGGCTTGTTTGAGATCGGCACCTCGGCCATCGGTGTTGGCTCCGGATTGCAGTCCAAAGGTGGCCTCGGCGGCTCCTTCTTTTCTGGCTTGCTTGCCACCGTGGTCGCCACCCCCTGCTCCGCTCCGTTTCTGGGCACCGCCCTGGGAGCCACGCTCGCGATGCCTGCCTCGCAATCGATGCTGATCTTCACACTCATCGGCCTCGGACTCGCCAGTCCCTTTTTGCTGCTCTCCCTTTTCCCCGGCCTCATCTCGGCCCTGCCACGCCCCGGCGCATGGATGGAAAGCTTCAAGCAGGGCATGTCCTTCCTGCTCTTTGGCACCGTGGGCTTCATGATTTATGTGCTGACGAATCAGATCGAAGGCCTGCCCGTGCTGTTCGCCATCCTGAGCCTCGTGCTCATCGCCCTCGGCTGCTGGATCTACGGCCGCTGGGCCCTGCCCCACAAGCCTGCACGCACGCAGAACATCGCCCGACTGCTCACCTTCCTCGCCATTGCAGGCGGCCTGTGGTTCGGCTTGCCCAATGCCTCGGCCAAACGCTCGCATGCCGAAGAAGCCGTGAATCTCAATGACCCCGATGCACTCCACTGGGAAACGTGGTCGCCCGAAAAAGTGGCTGCGCTACGTGCCGCCAAGCAGCCCGTCTACATCGATTTCACCGCCTCCTGGTGCTGGACCTGCCAGGTGAACAAACGCGTCTACTCAGACACCGGCCTGCGCGCGCTCTTCAAGCAGCACAAAGTCGCCACCCTGAAAGCCGACTGGTCGGATGAAAACGAAACCATCCGCCTCGCCCTCGAAGCCCTCGGCAAACGCGCCGTGCCGGTGAATGTGCTCTACATTCCGGGTGTGGAAGAGCCTTTCATTTTGGATGAACTGCTCACCGTGGGGAATGTGACGGCGGCACTGAAGAAGCTGGGGGAGTGAGATACTGGCGAACACCATGCATTACGTTAGTTCACCTCAGGTCCGTTGGCCGAATGAAATATTCGAAACGCACCCGATTCCTGTCAGCTCCAGAAAGTTTTTGATATCGGTTGGACTGCCTGAGGTATTCGAGTGGCCGAAGTTTGAATTTGGCGTTTACGATTCCGACCTTCCCGACCTTGTCATTGGCGAAGCCGAAAATCAGCCAATCTTGATCGACGTAACAACTGGCATTGTGTGGCTCGAAATCAATCAGCCAGCCCAACGCTTATTCTTCAACAGTTCAGCAGAACTGCTCTCGCGCTTCTTTTACCTTGTTCACGAGTTTCAACAGACACCTGATGACGACTCATCGCAACAACGTGCATTCGCCCACATGCGCTCCGAGATGCTGGAGCTTGACCCTAAAGCAATAACCACAACCGAGACCTGCATTTGGACTCGCTGGCTTGATGAATGGGAGATGAACCTTCCAACCGTATGATCTGCAAAAGCCGTCGGTCTTGCCCGTTAAGCGATGAAAATGCCCCAGATGGTGTTCAGGTCCCTCTATGAGTTCCGCGTCACTCAATCTCGTCGTTCTTCGCTCCGCTGATCTGGAACGCGCCCGAGGTTTCTATGAATGCCTGGGCCTGCAGTTCACCCGGCACCGGCATGGGTGCGGACCTGAGCATCTGGCCGCAGAACTTGGCGACTGTGTTTTTGAAATCTACCCCCTGTCTTCAAACGGGGCTTCGACACTCGGCACCCGCATCGGCTTCCGGGTTCAATCGCTCGATGCCTTGATCACAGCCCTCTGCGACTTCCCAGATGCCATCGTCACCCCGCCGCAGGATTCCCCCTGGGGACGTCGTGCGGTTATAGTGGATCCGGATGGGCATCGTATTGAGCTTGTACAGACATAATGAATTGACTTCCCTGAAACGCCGATCTTTTCATCACTTGCTCTGCTAGCGAGTGATACTAAAGTGGTACTCCTTGGGAACGGAACTTGTCACGCCCCTGAAGTGCAAGGCCACGAAGATCATAGCGGAGCTCGATCCCGGCCAAGATCCGGCACTCATCATCCAGCATGGCAAACCGGCAGCGTATCTGATGGCCGTTGAGACATTGGACACACTTACCCGGCGGCTTGATCTTCTGGAAGGCATTGCGCGCGGCGAGCGTGCCATTGAAGAGGGTCGGATTGTTTCCCACGCCGAAGCCAGGGAACGCATGTCGCGATGGCTCAAATAATCTGGACCGAACCGGCTCGCAGCGACCTCAATGCCATTGCCGGTTACATCGCATGGATGACCGCTGGCGACACGCAATCTGCGTTCGGAAAGTTTTCGAGCATGTCGAACAACTTGAAAAGCATCCTGACAGCGGTTCACGCCTTCCGGAGATGCGCCGACCTCGCTACCGCCAGATTGTCGAAGCTCCATGCCGTGTTTTTTATCGCCACGATGGAGACAAGGTTTTCATCCTGCACGTCATGCGTGGAGAGATGCTCTTCCGCAAGGCAAGGCTGATCAAACGCGACAAAGGGAATTGATCCACCTACACCTTCGTCAGCTGCCTGCGCAAACTCAGCTCCACCGCTGCGATGATAAGTGACAGCGTAAACAGAATCACGATGCTGTTGATCCAAAGGGTGTTGTACTTGGTGCCCAGGTAGGTTTTCCGTGTTCCGAAGAAAACGTTGGGACTGGCTTTGCGGCGGTAGTCTTCGCGCTCCATTTCGGCCTTGGTCACGAGGTCCAGCACCTTGCGGTTTACGTAGATTTCCTCCGCACTGACTCCATCATTCTGCTCCAGCATGCTGTCGAGCATCGGCGGCTCGATGCGTCCGCTGAGCACGGCTTCGCGGATGGAGCCAAGGCGCTTGGAAATCTCGCGCGGGTTCTCGGCGTAGAGGCCGGAGACGACGGCGAGCGACTGCTTGGTGAGCTCCAGCTCATGGCGCTGGCGGTCGCTCATGTCCGCGCCGGACGGCGGCAGCAGGGACTGGATGCGCTCGTCCAGAAAGTCCTGGTTGCGGGTGAGCGGATTGAGCTTGGACTGGGAGATGACCATGCCCTCGTAGGACCAGCGCAGAGGCATGAACTGGCAGATGAAAGGCACCTTCAGCTTGCTCGCATTTTCTTCATCGTTGCCCGACTTCCTCAGCCAGCGGCCCACGGAGTAAACCAGGTCCAGGTTCTTGTTCATCTCCTCATACTTGATCAGCGCCCCACCCAGGATGATCTGCGGAATCAGCAGAAGAGGAATGGCGTTCACCGCCGTGCGGTTGTCACTCACGATGCTGGAAATGAAGAGTCCAAGACAGACCCCCGTGAGCGAAGTGAGGAACATCCACCACAGGTGAATGAGAAACATGTCCCGGATCTCCAGCACCCAGTTTCCGATCAGCAGGTAGATCACGCACTGGGCCAGCGCAAAGGTGGAGAGCGAAATGATCTTGCCGCTGAGATAGTAGAACGTGCGCAGGTTGTGATTGCGCTCGCGGCTCAGCGTGTGCCGGTCACGGATGATTTCGTCAGCGCTGTTCGTGAGCCCCAGAAACATCGCCACGACGAGGCTCATGAAAAGATACGTCGGGATGTGAAAGGCGGTGGCAAAGGTGTAGTGCGCCTCCTCGGAGTACTTGAGGACGCTGGAGATGAGCCAGGCCAGCAGCGGCGCTTCGAGCAGGGTCGTCAGCAAGTTCGTGCGGTTGCGCAGCTTGCTGAGGAATGAACGCTTGAGCAGCGTGTAGAAAAGAATGCTCTCCTCGCGGAAGGTGTGCTTCGGAGGTTTCGGCGTGCTGCGCATGCGGCTGGCGCTGTGGCTCTCGTCACGCTTGGGCCGGGCGATGAGGCTGGTGCTGCCCGGCGCGGCGCGCTGCTTGGCCATGCTCTCCATGATGAGATGCCGCTGGTAGGAGTCCCGCCAGAAATTCGGCGGAAAGCGGCGGGCGGCGACAAGGTGCCCGTCCGCGCTGCGTTCATGGATGATGTCACCGCTGATGTCTCGCAAAGGCGTCTCCAGCACATCAAAAACAAAGTCCGGGGTCAGGTTGTTCGGTGGCTGCGCCTCGGCATCGGTGGACTGGCCTGTCTCAGCATGGTACACACGCCAGAAATACTCGATCATGCCCTGCGGCGTGCCGAAGTAGGCCAGCTTGCCGCCCTTGTCCAGCAGCAGCGCCTTGTCGAACATCTGCAGCAGCCTCGAACTGGGCTGATGAATGGAGGTGATGACGATCTTGTTGCGCGCCAGACTGCGAATGATCTCCAGCACATGCTCGCTGTCCTTGGAGGAGAGGCCGGAAGTCGGCTCATCAAAGAGGTACACGTCGGAGATGCCGATCATGTCCAGCCCGGCATTAAGGCGCTTGCGCTCTCCACCGCTGAGAAATTTCTGCTGCGGCGTGCCCGCGAGGCGGTCGCGCAGATCCGCCAGCCCCAGTTCCGCGAGCTTGGCATCCACCCGCTTGCGTCGCTCCTCGGTCTTCAGGTGGGGGCAGCGCACCGACACGGAGAAGTCCAGGTTTTCCTGCACCTTCAGCAAGGGATCAAAAGCATCCTCCTGAGGAATGTAAGCGATGTAAGGCGTCAGATTGTGCAGGTTGTCATAGAGCGCGAGGCCGTTCATCAGCACCTCCCCGCCCTTGGGTTTCAGCTGGCCGCCGAGAATGCGCAGCAGCGTGCTCTTGCCGCAGCCGCTGGGCCCCATGACGCAGATCATCTCCCCGCGCCGGGCGATGAAACTCACACCATCCTGTGCAGTGTCACGTCCGTCAAAGCGGTGGCTGAGTTCGCGCACCTCGATCTGGCGCACCGTGTTGCGCTCCTCTTCGATGATGCGGTCCGCAAAGTGGCAGCGGAGGTACTGCCCCTCCCCCAGCGTGATGGTGTCTCCGTCATTGAGGGTGATCCGGTCGCGCACCGGGATCACTCCGATGTACAGCGGGCGCGAGGAGCGCAGAACCTCCAGCACCCCCGTTTTCTGTGCGTAGTTGCACTCAATGCGCAGGAGGATCTCCCCGTCCGTGTCTTCTGAGAGAAGGATGTCCCCCTCGTCCAGCAATTCAGGCTTGTTGGAGACTAGGTAGGTATTTCGGCTGCCCTCCAGCCGGAACTGGCCGCCAAACTCCTGGGCACGCAGCCGAAGATCGCGCAGGGCGATTTCCACTTCACCATGGGCGATCAGGCTGTCTTCGATGCTGGCCTCCACCACCGTGCCGCTGCTGAGGACCACCCCGTTCAGCGTGGCCTTGGTCGTTCGCAGGGCCTCCACTGTGACCCCCAGTCCAAAGCTGAGGCGCAGGTTGGTGCCGCGCGTGCGCTGCGGGGCGATCTCCGCGCTGCCATTCTCCGTGAGTGTCAGGTAGATCTGCGTGCCTGACAGCGTCTTCTTGGAGTTGAAGTAGGTGATCAGGTCATTGTAGTCCAGCGTCACGTCCTCCATCACCACACGCTCGCCAGGATAAAGGCGGGAGAACTCCCCCGGCGGCTGCCGCCGGCTGCGCACCAGGATGGAAATGCTGCCCGTATTTTTCAGCAGCACCAGGTTTTGAAAGCGGAACGCCACCACGGAGCAGTCGTCCGAAAGCGAGCGCAGCAGCACGTCGCAGTTCTTCGTGGCTCCAATGCGCAGCGTGTCCAGCGGCTGCCCCCCCTTGGTCGAAAAGCCCTCCTCCGGCGGCTTGTCCCCGGCATTGAGCTGATAGACAATGTCGATGGCCTGGGCGGCAATGCCCAGGTTCGTCATGAAGAGATAGAACTCCACCATCTGCCGCTGATTCTGCTGCGCACGCGAGATGAGCAGGTACAACTGCACGCCCAGCAAAATTTTCTGCTCCTGGGTGAGCTTCTGGCTGAGTTCCTTGGCACGCTGCGTGAGATCCTGCGGCTCCTGCAGGGCCTCAAAGTACAGGCGGCGCATGTCGGAGTAGATCGCCTCCGGGTAGTCATAGCGCAGGTAGCCGAGGCTGGACTCGACTTCCTCCTCCTCAATGTTGCCGTCCAGCTTGCTGAATGCGGCAAAGACCTCGATCAGCACCGGCAGCATGGTGTTCGCCGTGGCCGCAGCAGCGGCAGACACCGGCGGCTGGCCGTTCCAGAGATGAGCCCACCGCTCCGGCTCCCACCACGGCAGTTTCGCCAGCCCATGCACTCCGTTCGCAGCATTCTGCGCGTTCGTGTTGAACTTTTTGGCGAGTTTTTTGACCAAGCTCATGCAGTGGGGATCTTAGCAGTCCGTCCAAGGGGGCTGGCCGGGCGGGCTGATTATGGAGTTCGTTTGCACAAACACAACTCACCAGACGCAAATGCATCGCGTAAAAATGCAAAAAAAGCGGCCTGGTTGCCCAGGCCGCCACTCCATGACTTTTCACACACGCAGGCATCATGCGCTGCGCTCGCGCGGCGGGCCCTCACGCCCACGCTCATGATTCATCGGCGGCAGTGCCGGATGTCCTGGACCACCATGTTCAAGACGCTCTCCCCCACGAGGTGCAGGCCCACGGCCGCGCTCTCCCCCGCCCGTGCCACCCTGCTGAGGCCGATGCATCGGACCATGGAAAGGCTGCGCTCCCGGACGGTGGAACTCACCGCCACGTGGCGCCCCAAAGGACTGGGGTCCAGGACCGCGATGCTGGTCAAAACGCGGCGCAGGACCACGCTGCCCCCCGAATGACGGCCCCCGGCGTGCGCCTCCGAACGGCCGAGGATGCTGCCCGCCGAACCGATGTCCGAAACCACGCCCCATCCAGCCACGCCCCCACTGCCGCTGCCAGCCTTGCTGCCCAGACCGTGGAGAGCGGAAGCCCGGCCCACCACGGGGCGCACCAAACCCGCCACGCTCTGCGTATGGCTGCGGCCCACGGCCCTGTGCATGAGGCCTGAAGCCATGCTGATCACCACCACGCGGTGCCTGCGGCTGCCTGAAGTGATCCTGGTGGCCAGGCTGTCCCTGCCCACGGCCGCCCTCATGCTGTGGGTGCGCCATGGGGCCCGGACGCCCTTCGTGCTGGGGCTTGCCCGGCCCGGGATTGCCTTGCGGCGGAGGATTCATCGGGCCACGACCGCCCTCTGGCTGCCTCTTGGGCTCACCACTGCCCTGCCCATCCATGGGAGGACGGCGAAATCCGTCACGCCCCCCCTGTTCGCGCCCCCGGTGCTCAGCATTTGGGGGATTCGCCGGGCCACGCGGCGCCTCGCGTTGCGGCTGAGCCCCATCGTTGCGCGGACCACCCGAGTCTGGGCGGCGTTGCGGCTCGCGCACGCTGTCAGGCTTGGATCCATCGGCCTCCCGGCGTCCCTCCGGCCTGGGCTGGTCACGCTGTGGAGGGGGCGCATCCGCCCTGGGTGCTGCCGGGAGAGGTTGGGCCGCAGATGGCGGCTGATCTGCGGGCTTGGCTTCCTGAGCAATCAGGGGGGTGATGCCGAGTGCGAGCGCCCCACAAAGCCACGAGAGTTGGTTGGTTTTGAAGTTCATGATAGAGTGCTGTTTGGATTGACTGCGGAAGGAGAAACCCTCGTAAGGATCAAGAGTTGCGCTCCCCCAGCTTCAGACAGGAAACAGCCGCCCGGCAATCAAGGCTGACAAAGACCCCCCTTCTCTCAAGAGGCTGACAGACAGGCGTTCACAGCACTTTTAGCGGTGCTTCGGCAGGTTCTGGGAGCACCTCATTCTCCTTTTTGAGAATCTTAAATTGACGCAATCCTGCGAAACGTTTAGCTTATTTAACAATCAATCCTGCCTCTCACTTAACGAAAATAATATGGCTAAACTGGTAATCATAGACGACGAAGCCGCTATTCTGGAACTCATGACCAAGCTTTGCAAAGCGGCGGGTCACCAGGTTTTTGGCTGTACCACTGGTATTGACGGCATCGCGGCCATCCGTTCCAACCAGCCCGACCTCGTCATCGTTGACCTGCGCATTGGCGACGTCAACGGCCTCGACCTCGTCAGCATGTGCCGTGATCAGTTCCCCACCACGGCCGTCATCATGGTGACGGGTCATGGTAGCGTGGAAACCGCCGTGGAAGCCATGCGTCTGGGCGCGTTTGACTACCTCACCAAGCCCTTCGATCTCGGAGATCTCATCAAAACGGTGAACCAGGCCCTCCAGCGCAACGGCATCGCCGCAGCCACCCCCACCAGCATTCCCAGCGCCACCCTGCGCTCCGCCTCTGCCTCCAAGCTCATCGGTCACAGCGACGCCATCCAGCGCATTTTTGACATCGTCCGCCGTGTGGCCAACAACGACAGCCCCGTCCTTCTCGAAGGCGAATTCGGCGTGGGCAAGCACATGGTCGCCCGCGCCCTTCACGAGGCCAGCCGCCGCAGCAGCTCCCCCTACAAGGAGCTCCAGTGCAGCGCCATGCCGGAAGACGTGCTCGAAACCGAGCTCTTCGGGCAGACCGCCATCTTCAACCGCGTCTCCGGCGGCACCGTCCACCTGGCGGAGGTGAACCAGCTCCCCTCCCGCATCCAGGCCCAGCTCAACACCTTCCTGGACGAAGCCCAGTCGAAGAAAAGCTGGTCAAACAGCTCCAGCAGCGCGGATTTCCGCCTCGTGGTCTCCAGCACCGTCTCACTCGAAGACGCCGTGAAGGCGGGCAAATTCCGCGAAGACCTTTTCTACAAGCTCTCCGTTGTGCCTCTCAAAATCCCGCCACTGCGTGAGCGCCGGGTGGACGTGCGCCCTCTAGTCGAGCATTTCCTCAAAGATCTGGCCGACCGCACCGACGCCAAGCCCAAAACCATCGACACCAGCGCCATCGAGTTCCTGGAAAAGTACACCTGGCCCGGCAACGTCAGCGAGCTGCGCAACGCCATCGAGCGTGCCTGCGCCTTCGCTGAAAACGACCGCGTCCGCCCCTCCGACCTGCCTGCCAAAGTCACCCAGCAGATCGAGATTCCCACCCCATCCACCACCGAAGGCGTCACCAAGCTCCCCATCGGCTCCACGCTCGACGACTTCATCAAGGGCCAGGAACGCGCCTTCATTCAGGAAACGCTCAAGTACAACAGCGGCTCCCGCGAAAAAACCGCCAGCATGCTCGGCGTCTCCATCGCCACCCTGTATCGCAAAATGGGCCTCAACGTCGAGCGCAAGACGACCTCATAGGCCTGCGTATCAGCAAATCCGCGCTTAAACCACAAAGTCGGCCCCGCGCCGACTTTGTGCTTTCAGGCCGGAATTCGTCATGCCCTTCCTCGCTGGTGTTGCGTAGTACGCCACCTGAGCCCACACTGACCACCACCTTTTTCCAACGCGCCCATTTGAGCACTCCCGCCACCATCCTCTACTGCCGCTGTGCCTACGCCCAGGTCGTTCCCACAGGCGTCAAAAACGAAGTCCTGCAGAAGCTCTGCGACTCGAACGCCAGCTTTGAAACCGTGTCCGATCTCTGCGAAATGGCCGCCCACCGCGATCCCCGCCTGCAGGCCATCGCCTCCTGCGGCAAGCTCCGCATCGCCGCCTGCTACCCCCGCGCCGTGAAAGGCCTCTTCCAGCAGGCCGGCTCTCCACTGCCCGCCGACACCGAGATCCTCAACATGCGCACCCAGACCGCCCAGGAAATCGCCGACGCGCTCCTCTCCCCCGCCTCCTGAGCCCTCACAGCGCCCCGCCACAAACCGAGAACCGAGAACCGAGAACCGAGAACCGAGAACCGAGAACCGAGAACTCCGGTAACTTTAAACTTCAAACCTTAAACTTGTAACTCAACTCGACGCGCCATGATCACCCACACCCACCGCCCGCTCCGCGTCGTCCTCTACGAAGGAAACGGCAGCATCCAGCTTCCCGCCGAATCCCGCGCCAAGGTCATGATGGCCCTGCTGGACAAAGGTTACACCGTCACCCGCAGCGGTCTCGGGGCCAGCGCCATGCCGCACGATGACCGCAGCCTGCTGGTGCTCGGCGCCTTTGAGGGCAAGGCCCCCGCGCTGGAAGACGCCACCGGCCAGATCAGCATCGACACCCGCGACATCACCGGCCTGGAACCCGACGCCATCGTCGCGCTGGTGGACAAATCTCGCGGCGAGAAAACCATGAACGAACCCGGCAAATGGAAGCCTTGGTTCCCCGTCATTGACTACTCCCGCTGCACCAACTGCATGCAGTGCCTCAGCTTCTGCCTTTTCGACGTCTATGGTGTCAGCGAGGACAACAAGATCCAGGTGCAGAACAACGACAACTGCAAGACCAACTGCCCCGCCTGCTCCCGCGTCTGCCCGGAGGTCGCCATCATGTTCCCCAAATACCAGGCGGGACCGATCAACGGCGATGAGATCAACGAGCAGGAAGCCGGACGCGAGAAGATCAAAGTGGACATCTCCTCCCTTCTCGGCGGCGACATCTACTCCGCCCTCAAAGACCGCAGCGCCGCCGCCAAGTCCCGCTTCAGCAAAGAACGCAGCCCCGACAAAGCCCTGGATGAACGCAAGAAGTGCCTCACCAAGCTGGTGGGAGATGGGTTCATCCCCGCGGATGTGCTGGCAAGCCTGCCGAGCACCGAGGAGATTTTGAAGAAGGCGGAAATCGCCAAGGCGAAGGCCGCAGCGGCGTTGGCGGCGCAGTAGGTGACAAAATTGTTTTCTTTATAAGTAAAGAGTCGGCGAGCCCACCGCCCTCCACGACCATCTGTTCACCGCATGGCAGAAGCAAAAACCCAATACTACACCGCCACCAGTCTCGATGGATTCATTGCAACGGAGGATGACTCTCTGGATTGGCTGTTTCCCTTGAGCGACCTGAACACGTCCAGCTATCCGGCGTTCATCGCAGATGTTGGTGCCCTGGCCATGGGCTCCACCACATATGAGTGGATGCTCCGCAACGCAGAAGCAGTGATCGCCGAAACAGGCTCCCCCTGGCCCTACACCCAGCCAGCTTGGATATTCACCAGCCGCCAACTTCCCACCATCCCGGGAGCGGACATCCGCTTCGTCAGCGGCGGTGTGCCCGCAGTACACGCGGCAATGCGCGCGGCAGCTGTTGACAAGAACATCTGGATCGTCGGCGGTGGCGATCTCGCCGGCCAGTTTCACGACGCGGGTCTGCTGGATGAACTCATCATCCAGGTCGGCTCCGTCACCCTCGGCAAGGGCAGACCTCTCTTTCCGAGAAGAGTTCTGAATCCGGTTCTACGGCTGGCATCGGTTCGTCAGATGGGCACGAGCATGGTGGAATTGCGTTATGAGGTGGAAAAAGGCAGGTGAACCGAA
Source organism: Prosthecobacter fluviatilis (assembly GCF_042655725.1). GTDB lineage: Bacteria > Verrucomicrobiota > Verrucomicrobiia > Verrucomicrobiales > Verrucomicrobiaceae > Prosthecobacter > Prosthecobacter fluviatilis. The sequence continues at coordinate 429,772 of NZ_JBHSMQ010000004.1, read as the reverse complement.
GGTGACGCGGTTCAGCAGGCGGTGAAACGCTGCGACTTCTTCCTGCACGGACCCGGCAACGTTCCCCCCTCGCAAATGAAGGAAATCAAGAGTGTCATCAAGGCGTGAGCGCGATTGCTGCAATCGAGTCAGCATAGCAGCCATCTCGCTTCGCGAGATGAGCTCAGCGCTCACGCCATGTTGCATGGTCCTCACAACTCGCAAACGCTCTTATCCTGCGAAGGCACTCGGCACCTCTCGCGGAGCGGGAGACTAGTTTGCCTGTGCCTTCGTCGGCTGCACGCGGAACAGGTGCAGAATGACCACGAAGTACAGCGGCACAAAGAATAGCCCCAGCAGCGTGGTCGTCACCGCACCACCGACGATCCCCGTTCCAATCGCGTTCTGGCTCCCAGAACCCGCGCCGGTATTAATCGCGAGCGGCAGCACCCCAAGACCGAAGGCGATGGAGGTCATCAAGATGGGACGCAGACGCTGGCGGACGGCATGCAGGGCGGCCTCGATCAGCGTGGCACCTTGATCAAAATGCTCCTTGGCAAACTCCACCACAAGGATGGCGTTTTTGGCCGAAAGCCCGATGATGGTGATGAGGCCGATCTGAAAATAAATGTCATTCGGCATTCCGCGCCAATGGGTGGCGGCCACAACGCCCAGCGCGCCGAGCGGCATGTCCATCATCACCGAGAACGGGATGGCCCAGCTTTCATACAGCGCGGCAAGGCAGAGGAAGACCATCAGCAATGCGATGATGTAGAGCGAGGACGACTTGGAGCCGGAAAGCTGCTCTTCATATGACAGACCCGCCCAGGCGACGCCGATGCCCGAAGGCAGGGATTTGGCAAGGCGCTCGATCTCATGAATGGCCTCCCCGGAACTGTGCCCGGGAGCCGGCTCACCTTGGATGGAAAGCGATGAAGAACCATTGAAGCGCTCCAGCTTGGGCGAGCCCATCTTCCACGTGGCGGAGGAGAACGCTGAGAACGGCACCATCCCGCCTTGCGCGTTGCGCACATACCAGCGGTTGATGTCTTCCGGCAGCATTCGGAAGGGCGAATCCCCCTGGATCATCACGCGCTTCACGCGGTTCTTGTCGATGAAGTCATTGATGTAGGTGGAGCCCAGGATGGTGCTGAGGGAGGCATTGATCTCCGAAAGGGAGAGGCCCAGCGCGCTGGCTTTCTCCTGATCGACATTGATCTGATAAACAGAAGTGTCAGCAAGCCCGTTGGGACGCACAGAGGTGAGGATGGGGTTCTTCGCCGCCATGCCGAGCAGCTGACCCTGGGCCTCCATGAGCGCATCGTGCCCGAGGCCGCCGAGATCCACCAAGCGGAGGTCGAAGCCGGTGGCGGTACCGAGCTCCAGCACGGCGGGCGGTGCAAAGGCAAATGCCATGGCCTCTTTGATCTGCATGAATTTGCCCATGGCACGGGCATGAATGGCCTTCACCTTCTGGCTCGGCAGCTTGCGCTCCTCCCAGGGCTTGAGCTTGATGAACATGAGCACCTGGTTCTGCGCGTTGCCGCTGAAGCTGAAGCCCAGCACGCCGAAGCCGCCTTCCACGAGTTCCTTTTCCTCCTCGAAGAAATGGCGCTCCATCTTCTTGAGCACCTCGTCCGCCTGCTCGCGCGTGGAGCCAGGCGGCAGCTGCGCCATCGCAAACAGCACGCCGGTGTCTTCATCCGGCAGGAAGCCCGTGGGGGACCGCATGAACAAAAGCACCACCGCGACAGCAATGGCCCCATAGGGAATGAGCGCCAGCACGTAGTGCTTCAAAAACTTCGCCACCGCATAGACATAGCCGTCCGTCGCACGCTCAAACGCCCTGTTAAACCAGCCGAAGGGACCTCTCTTGTTGATGCCGTGATCCTTGGCCACGGGCTTCAACAGGGTGGCGCACAGGGCGGGTGTGAGGATCAGCGCCACCAGCACGGAGAGCGCCACGGAGCTGACGATGGTAAGCGAGAACTGGCGGTAGATCACGCCGCTGGAGCCCGTGAAAAAGGCCATGGGCACAAAGGCCGCCGAGAGCACCAGGCCAATGCCGACAAGCGCCCCGCTGATCTGGTCCATCGACTTGCGCGTGGCTTCCTTCGGCGACAGCCCTTCCTCCTGCATCACACGCTCGACGTTTTCGACCACGACGATGGCGTCGTCCACCAGCAGGCCGATGGCGAGCACCAGGCCAAACAGCGTGAGCGTGTTGATGGAATACCCCGCCGCAGCCATGACGCCAAACGTCCCCAGCAAAACAACCGGCACCGCGATGGTGGGGATCAGCGTGGCACGCCAGTTCTGCAGGAAGATGAACATGACCACAAAGACGAGAATGATGGCCTCGATGAGCGTCTTCACCACCTCCTCCACGGAGATGCGCACAAACTGGGTCGTATCATACGGAAAGATCGCCTCCACCCCGGGCGGGAAGAACTGCGAAAGCTCCGCCACCTTCTTTTTCACGATGTCCACGGTCTCCAGTGCATTGGCGCCGAGCGCAGGCCGGATGGCCATGCCGCTGGCAGGCATGCCGTTGTAGCGGGCCATCACGTTGTAGGACTCGCTTCCCAGCTCCACCCGCGCGACATCGCGCAGAAAGACGCGTGAGCCATCCTGGCTCACACGCAGCAGGATGCCTCCAAACTGCTCCGGCGTCTGCAGGCGGCTCTGCGCCATGACGGTGGCATTCAGAAGCTGGCCCGGCATAGCCGGCAGCCCGCCCAGCGCTCCGGCGGAGACCTGCGCATTCTGCGCACGCACGGCGAGGATGATGTCATTCGAGGTGAGCTGGTATTTGTTCAGCTTGTCCGGGTCCAGCCAGATGCGCATGGCATACTGCGTGCCAAAGGCCTGGATCTCCCCGACACCCTGCAGGCGGCTGATGGGATCGCGCATCACACTGGCGTTGTAGTCGGCCAGGTCGGTGTTGGACATGCTGCCATCCCTTGAGATGAGGCCCACCACGATGAGGAAATTGCGCACGGATTTGTTCACCTGCACGCCCTGCTGCTGCACCTCCAGCGGAAGAGAGGGGATGGCCAGCGCCACCTTGTTTTGCACCTGCACCTGCGCGGTGTCCGGATTGGCCTCGCCATCAAACGTCACGGTGATCGTCGCCGTGCCGTCCGAAGTGCTGGACGACTCGATGTAGCGCAGGTGGTCGATGCCGTTGAGCTTCTGCTCAATGACCTGCGTCACGGTGTCTTCCAGCGTCTTGGCAGACGCACCGGGATAAGTCGCTATGATCGCAATGGTGGGCGGCGCGATGCTGGGATACTGCGCGATGGGCAGGCTCGTGATGGAGAGCGCCCCCGCCAGCATGATGATGATGGCGATCACCCACGCAAAGACAGGCCGGTCAATGAAGAAGCGTGACATCGTGGATTACTTGGAGGCGCTTTGAGGCGGGGCCGGTGCATCTGCGGCGACTTTGACCGGCACACCGGGGCGGATCTTCTGCAGATTGTTAATGATGAGCTGGTCACCCGGCTTGAGCCCGGAGCTCACCAGCCACTGATTGCCAACGGCACGCGGCGTTTCCAGCACGCGCAGCTCCACCTTGCTCTCCGCACCGACGACCATCGCCGTCGGCTCCCCCTTGGTGTTGCGGCTGACAGCCAGCTGCGGCACCAGGATGGCGTCCGGCGTGGTCCCCTCCTCCAGCCGCGCACGCACAAACATGCCGGGCAGCAGGTCGTTTCGCGGATTGGGAAACACCGCGCGTACCGTAACGGAATTGGTCAGGGGGTTCACTGTCACGTCCGCCACTTCCAGCGAACCTTCCTCGGAGTAGATGTCGCCATTTTCAAAGACCAGCTTCACACGCGCCTGACCGGAGGCGTTGGGTTTGAGCGTCCCATCCGCAAGCGCATGCTTCAGCCGCAGCAGGTCGCTGCTGGGCTGGTTCACGTCCACATACACCCGGTCAATCTGCTGCACCGTGGCCATCAGCGTCGCTTGGTCAGTACGCACATAGGCCCCCTCCGTCACCTGCGAAAGGCCGATGCGGCCGGTGATGGGGGAGGTCACCTTGGTATAATCCAGATTGATCTTCGCCGTCTTTACAGCCGCCTGACCGAGCAGCACCTCCGCTTGGTTGACCCGCTGGCTGCCCGAGGCTTCATCATAGTCCTGCTTGCTCACGGCATGGGAGTCGATCAGTGACTTCATGCGGTTCAGTTTCAGCTGGGCGGAATTCAGCCCTGCTTCGGCACGGGCCAGCGTTCCCAGCGCGCTCTCATACGAGGCTTCATACTGCGCTGGATCGATCTCATAGAGCACCTGGCCCTCCTTCACATCACTGCCCTCCTTGAAAAGCCTTTTCAACACGATGCCGCTGACACGCGCCCTCACCTCAGCCACGCGGATGGCCGAGATGCGACCCGGAAGATCCTGCGTCAGCGTCACCGGCTGGGCTGCGACGGTGACAACTCCCACCTCCATCGGGCCCATCGCCATCGGCGCAGCTTGGGGCGGGCCTCCTGATGGAGTGCGCCCGCAACCAGCAAGCAGCAGCGCCAGCGCAGCCAGGGTAGGTTTAGAATGAATACTCATGCACTGAAATTTGTTTCTTGCCGCGTCCTTAGTTCGTTTCGTGCGTCCGCCTGGACGCCGCTGATCTCATGCAGCACATGTAAATACAGCAACCCTTGAATCTGCCAACTTCCCGTCAGCTTCAGTTTGCAGGACCGTGGCGGCCACCACATACGGCCAAGCAAAAACGATTAGGCGCGGAATACGCAAACCCGCAGTCATTCAGGCCCGCAGGACAGCCCTTGCATCCAAAGCCACGATGCCTTCCGCAGTCGCCAGCAGAGGATTGATGTCCAGCTCCACAATGCGCCGCTCATGCTGCACCAGACGGGCAAATTTCACCAGCACATCATCCAGCGCCGCCAGATCCACCGCAGGCTGGCCACGCACACCATGCAGCACCTTGGCGATTTTAGTCTGCTCCACCCAGCGCCGCGCCAGCGCATGATTCAGCGGCGGGAGGGCCAGGGCGTGATCCTGCAGCACCTCCACCAATGTCCCGCCCGCACCGATGAGCAGCACGGGCCCGAACTGCGCGTCCGTGCTTGCACCGAGGATCAGCTCCATGCCCTTCTGCGTGACCATTCGCTGCACCGTCACACCGTCAAAGGCGGCAAGCCCATGCAAGTGCGTCACGTTGTCCTGGATCAGACGCCATGCCTGCCGCACGGCCGTAGCATTCAGCAGGTTGAGCTGCACACCACCGCAGTCGCTTTTGTGCGTGATCGTGGATGAAAGCAGCTTGATCACCACCGGATATCCCAGGGCATCCGCAGCAGCTATCGCAGCCTCCTCGTCATAGGCGGCCCGAGTTTCCACGATGGGGATTCCCGCCACATGTAGCAGTTGCTTGGCCTCCTGCTCCGTCATCAGCGTGCGCCCGCTGCCGAGCACCGCATCGATCAGCTCGCCCACGCATGGCAGAGCCTCCCCCTCGTCATCATCCGCATGGGCGCTGAGCGTTTCGCTCAGCCAGATCAGTCGCAGCCGGTGCTCCCGCATGCGCACAAAAGCCTGCGCAGCCTCGTCAGGGTAGTCATATGTCGGCACCCCGGAGGCATTCAGGATGCCGCGCCCCTCCAGCACGCTCTGCGCCCCCATCCAGCTCGCCAGCAGCGGCTTGCCTATCTCACTGGCGATCACAGCGACCTCACGCGCAATGTTGGTAGGATGCGTCATGGACTGAGGCGTCAAAATGGCCAGCACACCGTCAACCGCCGCATCCTGGCACACGATGCGCAGCGCCTGTGCAAAGCGCACCGCATCGGCATCCCCCAAAACATCCACCGGATTGTGGTGGCTCCACTGGGCGGGCAGCAGCGTGTTCAGCTCCGCCATGGTCTGTGGCGAAAGCTCCGCGAGCTCCCCTTTGCCCAGCACCAGTGCATCCGTCGCCAGTGCGGCAGGCCCACCCGCATTTGTCACCACAGCCAGCCTTTTGCCGGTCGGCAACGGCTGTTTGGCCAGCACCTCCGCCATGTCAAACAGCTCCTCGATCGTGTCCACGCGCAGCACACCGCTCTGCCTGAGCGCCGCATCCAGCACCGCATCGCTGCCGGTCAGCGCACCTGTGTGCGAAGCCGCCACACGCGAGGCCTCCGCCGTGCGCCCGACTTTGATCACCACAATCGGTTTCTGCGCAGCCACCGCCCTGGCCGCAGCCAGAAAAGACGCCGCATCATCTCCCACCGACTCCATGTAAATCACGATGCTTTTCGTGTGCGGATCATCCCCAAAATGCCGGATGAGATCGCCCCAGCCTACATCAGCCATCGCCCCCGTGGAAACAAAGGCGCTGAAGCCCACATTCTGGTCATGGCTCCAGTCCAGAATGGCTGTGCACAGAGCCCCGCTCTGGCTTAAAAACGCCACCCGCCCCGGCCGCGCCACACTGCTGGCAAAGCTCGCATTCAATCCTGCATGCGGATTCATCAGGCCAAGGCAGTTCGGCCCGATCAGCCGCATGCCATGCCGTTGCGCCGTTGCCAGCACCTCCGCTTCGAGCTGAGCCCCATCCTTCCCTGTTTCTTTGAAGCCCGCAGAAATCACCACCGCCGCTCGCACACCCGCCAAGCCAGCCTCCTCGACAAGCTGCGGAACCGTCGTTGCCGGAGTCACGACAATCACCAGCTCCGGCACCTCTGGCAGAGTGGCGATGCTGGGATAGGCCTTTGCCCCGCACACCTCCGCACGCTTTGCATTCACCGGATACACCGCTCCTGAAAAGCCTCGCAGATTGTCCCAGATCGCACGGCCCACGCTCCCTTCGCGTTCCGAGGCTCCGATGAGGGCGATGCTTCGCGGCTGGAAAAAGGCGGTGAGAGACATGCGGAAACCTACGGAAGTAACGCCAGGTGTCTCAACACATGTTGTGCTTTATTGGCAGCATTCTGCCACGCTGTCTTCGCCTGGTGGGAGTCCCGGCCTCACTCCTCATCTCCAGCGCAGCAGGAGCCGCAGGCAGCGTAGCATTCATCGCAGATGAACTCGTCTCCAAACTTCACCGCCTCGGGTGCCCCGCAGCGTTCACAGGCAGCTTGCAGTTGCTCTTTCACCTCGGCGGTTGTCTCGTCATTCATGCGTCAGTTTCTTCTCTTCCTCTTCATCGCGCAAATTGCCTGTGCACAAAACACGGATCCCTTCCCTGCGCCTCCGAATCAAAAGGGCCTCCAGGTTCAAATGGTGGATGACGCTCTTTCGCTCGGCATTCACCACGCAGGGATCAATGTGAACCTCACCGCGCTGTATGACGCCCGCTCCAAGCCGGAGAGCGGAGACTTTGTGTTCAATCAAAATTACCTCGCTTCACTGGACCGCCAGATCAAGCCTCTTTCAGACAAGGGTGTCCTGGTCTATCTCATCCTCATTGCCTACCCCTCCAAGAATCCGGCCATCGACGCGGTCGTTCTTCATCCCGGACACCGCAAAGACTGCAAGTTCAGCGTTGGCGCGGTGAACACCACGAACGGCTATCTTGAGGCGGTCATCAGCCTGCTGGCGGAGTACTGGAGCGGCGCGCACCCCGAGCACGGCCGCGTGTGGGGCTGGATCATCGGCAACGAGGTCAACTCCCACTTTCTCTGGAACAACATGGGGCCCGTGCCCCTTGAAACCGCCGCCAGTGAATATGAAAAGGCCTTCCGCATCATGCATCTGGCCATTCGCAGGCATTCGCAAAATGCACGCACCTACCTCTCCTCCGATCATCACTGGAGCAGCAGCATGCACAATGTGAGCTCCCTGGAGGCCACACCGGGCCGCGACTTCCTCGACACTTTTGCCAGGCTCGTGCGCAAGCGCGGCGACTTCGACTGGCATGTGGCCTGGCACCCTTACCCGGAAGATCTCGGCAATCCACGCGCCTGGGCTGACAAAACGGTCACGCATGATGATGGCACGAACAAAGTCACCTTCAAAAATCTCGAGGTCCTTCCAGCACATCTGGGCCAGCCCGAACTGCTCTTCAAAAATGCCCCGCGCCACATCATCCTCAGCGAACAGGGTTTCCACACACTGCTCACACCGGAGGGGGAGCAGCTTCAGGCAGCAGCCTATGCGTATGCATGGGAGAAGATTCAGACCCTTCCCACAGTCGACGCTTTCATTTACCACCGCCACGTGGATCATGCCCACGAAGGCGGCCTGCGCCTTGGATTATGGCGCAACGCTCCCAACTCTGTGGCAGACCCCTACAGCAAAAAACTCATTTATGAGCTGTTTAAAACAGCTGGCACCCCGGGTTGGCGAACCGCCGCCGATGCCCTCCTGCCGGTGACTGGGTTGAAATCCTGGCATCAGTAGCGCATTCAGCCTTGCGACTTCCGGGATGATACGAATGTCGCAGATCAACAAACATCTGTGCGGAGCATGGGCACAGCACCGCCGGGTGGCACACATGCTGCACTGGGAGCCCCTCGGAAGCCTTCATCTGAAGGCCAGCCCACATCATTCATTTTCATGATTCTCCGAGCCTGAAACCAACCATTCTCATAATTATACGCCCCAAATATGAGGTGCTGCATGCCACTTTGATTCGTATCAATTCATGAACGATTTCATAAGTTCCACATCTGAAATGGCAGGCCTGTACACCTGCATGTTTCTCAGCAACCGCAACTGATGAAGCCCATCGTTGAAAAGCTTTCACCTCTAGCAGCAGCCGAACCGGTGGTCTGCGAGCTCGTGCGTGGGCAGGATTTCGGCTGCGTGTGGCACTACCACCCGGAGTGCGAGATCACATTGGTCCTGAAAGGCGGAACCGAACGCCTTGTCGGCAACAACATCTCTCCGCTTTCCCCTGGAGACCTCGTATTCATGGGCCCAAACGTGCCTCATGACTACCGCAACCAGCCTTCCGCAGGAAAACCAGTCACTGACGTCGAAGCCATCGTCGTGCAGTTCACGCCAGAGCTGCCCGGGCATGGAGACTGGCTGCAGCGTTCATCCATGATTCCCGTGCGCCGCCTGTTCCAGCGGGCCGAGCAGGGCCTGGAAGTCAAGGGCATCACCCGCCTGACTGCCACGCGCATCGTTCAGGAAATGCTCCTGGCACATGGAATGAAGCGTGTGATCCTCCTGCTGCAATTGCTCGATCTGCTTTCAAATTCGGAGGAACTCGAGGAAATTTCGTCAGCCGTTCTTCCGCAGCCAAGACCGGGAACATCAGATCGCGTCAGCATGGCCTGTGAGTTTATTGCCACTCATCTGCCGGAGCCAATTTATGTGGCTGATCTGGCGGCGATCGTGGGGCTGGGCAAGAGCGCCTTCAGCCGCCTTTTCAAAAAGAGCACCGGCCGCACAGTGCCTCAGTATGTGAATGAGCTTCGCATCGCACGCGCCTGTCTTCTGCTCGCAGAAACCGATCTCACCGTCAGCCAGATTGCCATGGACTGCGGTTTTGTTTCACCCGCGCATTTCCAGCGTCAGTTCAGGGAGCACCAGCACTGCGTCCCGCTGGCTTATCGCAGCCGCGTGATTCAGTCTTCCTGAAGCCGAGTGCATAAAGAGCGTCTGCTTTGCACGATTCGGGGTCTGTATGGCTGAAGTGATGGTCCCTGACATGCTTAAAGCAGAAGTCCAAGAGAGCCTGCTGACAGCTTTTGCCGCATGCTCCTAACCCAAAAATCACTAACACGATGCCTCAGACAAAAGGACTGCTGATCGACATGGACGGTGTGATCTACCGTGAAAACCAGCTGCTGCCCAAGGCGGCCGAATTCATTCATCATCTCATCGAGACCTCGACACCGTTCGTCTTCGTCACCAACAACTCCGCCCCCACGCCTGAAGATCTCGTCGTCAAACTCAATCATCTTGGCATCACCGGCATTTCGGCACGGCATTTTTACACCGCGGCCATGAACACCGCGGAGTTCCTGGCGGAAAACCATCCCTGCTGCACCGCTTTTGTCATGGGAGATGCCGGCCTGACTCTGGCGCTGCAGAAGGCGGGCATTCCCAATGATTCGATACGGCCCACCTACGTGGTCGTTGGTGAAGGCATGCAGTCCACAGAGAAACTTTCCAAAGCGCATGAACTCATCGAGAAAGGCGCACGGCTGGTTGCAACCAATCCTGACAACTGGTGCCCGGTGAAGAAAGATGTGACCCGTCCCGGCGCAGGCGCCCTGGCTGCTTATCTGGAGGCGAGCACCGGCCAGCGCGCCTACTTTCTTGGCAAGCCCAACCCCTACATGTTTCAGCGCGCCCGTCGTCTGCTGCAGCGCCATACAGAAGAGGTGATGATGGTGGGGGACACCATGGAGACTGACATACGCGGTGCCATTGAGGTCGGCATGCAGGCATGCCTGGTACTGACAGGTTCAACGCGCCTTGAAGATCTCAACAACTACGTGTACCAGCCCACCTGCGTATTGGAGGGTGTTGATGAATTGCTTGAAGAGCTTCAAGGCACAGGCACCAGCAGCAGCCGCCTGCAGTTTCTTTCACGGACCACCGCCAGCGCGCAGAAAAAGCCTGCGGCAAAGCACCCGGATCAGCGCAGCGAAATCGCCTATCCCCGCCCACGACCGGCCATGACCAAATAGCCGCTTCTGAGGCATTGCATGCACAGCCCTCAAAACTGGCACGCGCATTGGCACTCATGAGCCCGTCAGGTCTTGCGTGCACAAATAGAGTCTTCTTTGCGCAATTCGGGGACTGCACGGCTGGCATGGGTGGTCCCGCATATGCTTAGCGAACGAAGGACGCCGAATCCCCCGCCTATGCAACTCCTCCTTCCTGCTCGTTACGCACTACGTTTCCGCCACGTTTTTGCAGCGGTGATTTTGCAGATGTCCGTCGCAGCCCAGGCACAGACACTTACTTGGGATGCAGACACATCCACATCCGGCCTGCAAAATGGCAATGGCAACTGGAACACCTCCAACACCAACTGGCTCAGCGGCTCCACCAACACATCCTGGGTCAACTCCGCCACGGCAGTCGCAGACATCGGCGGCGGCACCGCCATCACCACCGGAACATCTTCGGCACCGCTCACCATTACCGTTCAGTCAGACATTCAGCTCACCACACTGAACTTCCGTGGCTTCACGACAGCTCCCACCAGCTTCAATATGTACACCCTGCAAGGCGATGTGGCAGGACGCATCATCGACTTCGGAGCCAATGGCATCATTCAAATGGAAAACCTCTCCTCCGGTGGCTCGCAGTTTGTCGGCCTGGGTGCCAATCTCCGTCTGAAAGGAAGCAACCTGCGCATTCAAAAATACGGCACAGGCACGACCTTCCAGTACATCACACTTTCCATGGTTACAAATCCTGACCTGACAGGATCGTTCACCATCGGCGGCAGCATCTACGCCACCATCAGTACGCCAGGAACGCTTCAGGCTGTGGACCGCATCGTGGTGGAGGCAGGCGGCACGGCGGCGCTCAGTGGCACGGGTGCCAATTACACGCAGGCGTTTTCTCTGGCTGGCATTGGCAACAGCCTCACTTTTTCCGGCACGGCCTATGGAGCCATCCGTCTCGTCGCCAACAACATCACCCTCTCAGGCCCCATCACCCTGACGGCAGATGCCGGAATTCATACAAACTTTAGCGGCTCGAACGGCTTCAGCGGCACGATCTCTGGCTCGATCGGAGACAATGGGAACAACTTTTCCTTCAACCGCTTCACCTTCACACGGGGGGGAGACAGTGTGGTGACCATGACCGGAGCCAACACATATGGTGGAGCCACCATCCTCGGACGCAATGTGGCCAGTTACTCCGGCGGCACCACCATTCTGGATTTCAGCGCCGCAGGAGCCCCGCAGACCAACATCCTGTACAATGGTCTCGCCACCCCGGGAAACCTCGTGATGGCCAGCGGAAACTCCGCGACCACGCTGCGGCTCCAGGGCAATGCCGGACAGACAAACAGCCAGGCCTTCAAAGACCTCAGCGTTTCCGGCGCCTACAATGTGATCGAGCTCATCTCTGGCACAGGAGGCACCATCAACATGAGCATTGGCAGCATCAGCCGTGTGGAAACAACCGCGGTGCTCTCCGTGCTGGCCCCTTTCTCCGGCAGCATTGCCACCACACAGGCAGCGGGCTTTGCCGGCCCATGGATGACCTACAGCAGCGCCTACGGAGCCCGAAGCTGGGGACAGGTGGCAGGCGGGATCATCGCCGGAGGCTACACGGGAGACACCGTGCTGGCCGCAGGGCAAAATCTGGGGTCTGTACCCTTTTCAGCAGCCTCCAATGCCACCATCACCAGCGGCACCTCGGGCGCAGTCACAGCCGGCGCAGGCGCCACCAACCTCAACACGTTGACCACCACGGACAACACCGCCGCCCGTCTGGTTTCGCTCGGCGCCGGGCAGACGCTCCGCCTGGGTGTTCAGGGCGGCATCCAGATGCTCAATGGTGCTCTGGATCTCACCATCGGCTCTGCAGGCGCAGCCAGCACTCTGTCTGCAGGCGGCAGCGTGACCAACACCGCAGGCGTTCTCTTCCTCACCAATCTCTCCAGCACAGGCACTCTGACGGTCAATTCCGTCATCGCAAACAACGGCTCCGCAGCAGTCACTCTGGTGGCCAATGGTGCAGCCGGGTCGATTACGGCCCTTAGTGGCACCAGCACCTATTCGGGCGGCACGCAGATCTCCAGCGGCATTGTGCAAGTCCTCAGCGCAGGCGCACTCGGCACCTCGGGCACGGTCACAGTCCTGGATGGGGCCACACTCGCCCTGTCAGGTGGCATCACCCTGAGCCGTGCCCTGGCCGCCATAGAAGGCTTTGGGGATGGTGGCAATGGCGCCATTCGCAACCTCAGCGGCACCAACACCATCACGGGATTGATCACGCTCGCGGCCCCGGTGCTGATCACCGCAGACGCTGGCACCGTGCTCAATCTCGGCACTTCACCTGCCACCACCATCCTTAGCGGCAGCAATTTCCTGAACTTTGGCGGTTCTGGCACGATCAATGTGGGCGGCGCCATTGCCGCCGTCTCCGGCTTTGTCAAAACGGGTCTTGGCACGCTCGTGCTGAGCGGCACAAACACCTACACGGGTTCCATCACCCTGAGCCTTGGCACCCTGAAGCTCGGCACGGCCACCACCTTGGGCTCTGCCTCGGTGGCCCTCAGTTCAGGCGGTGTTTTGGAGCTGAACGGCTTCAGTGTCAGCAATGCGGTTAGCATTGCCGGTGCGGGCAGTGGCAGCGGAGCCGTCATCAGCAGCAATGGCGCAGCCACCTTGACCGGCGCCGTTTCATTGACGGCCTCCGCCATGCTCGGCGGCGGGGGAGATCTCACCATCAATAACTCCGGCGGCCTTACCGGCAATGTGCTGCTGACCAAGACCGGCAGCAGCACACTCACCATCATCAGCACCGCCACCAGCGCACGCACCGGCACAACACAGATTGACTCCGGCATCCTGCGCCTTCAGGCCACGGCAGCCTCCATTGCCCCCATAGGCACAGGCGCCTTCGCGCTCAATGGCGGCACCCTGAGCCTGGGCTTCGATGCCACCACCACTTTCACCAATGTGGTCAATCTGATCAAGGACAGCACCATCATCGCGGACCGTGCCTCATCGGGCGCCGGCTCCACGGTCACCACACTCAGCACACTCACCATCGGCGGAAACACCCTGACTGTGAAAGCTGGCGGCAATGTCACCAGCGGCACGATCGGTCTCACCCTGGGCTCAGTCAGCATAGGCGGTGTCTCGATGCGCCCCGGAAATCCGACCTTCGACGTGCAAAGCTCGGACAATGCCGCACTGACTCTCACCCTTGGGGCCTTCAACGATCAGGCTATCGCACCGCGCACCCTCACCTTTCAAAACAGCGGCACAGCGGCCAGCTCCATCACCCTGGGCTCGGCGGCCAGCAGTCTGGTGGACGGCACCATCGTGAACATAGCAAACACGGGAGGTGCCGTGAACTTGACCCTTTCCACCACGACATCTCTCGGCAGTCTGGCCCAGGTCACAGTCGGCAGTGGCAACACCCTCACGGCAGGCATCACCAACATTGTCCTCGGCTCACTCTCCGGAAGCGGCACCGTCAGGGCTGCAGGTGCCTACACACTCATCGTGGGCAACAACAGCAGCGCCACGCCCCCCAGCAGCACTTTCACCGGCATCCTGGCCAACGGCTCCGGCACCCTGGCATTGACCAAGGCAGGTCTTGGCACTTTGACACTCAGCGGCAGCGCCTCAAACACCTACACCGGACTCACCACCGTCAATGCGGGCACTTTGATTCTGGGCAAAACAGGCGGCGCAACCTCCACGGGCGGCGGAGCACTCACCATCGGGGTAGCGGCCGCCAGCACCGTCGGCAATGCCACCGTGCGGCTCGACGGCGATGAGCAGATGGCTGTCACAGCCACCTCGGACCTCACCATCAATGCAGGCGGCACGCTGGACATGAACGGCCATACACTGACGGTCAACACCCTGGTGGCCTTCTTCGGCTCCACCGTTTCCGGCTCTGGCACGCTGACCATCAATCGCACTGCGGGCACCATTGCCTTTTCCGGCATCAACACCTTCAGCCCGACCCTCCAGATCACCACCGCTTCCAGCGCTATCGCAACACGCACGGTCCAGGTCACCAACGTCGCCGACAGGCTCACCCTCAGCGGCTCAATCACCGAGACATCAGGCATTGCAGGCTCCATCACAAAGACCATGTCCGGCACCTTGATTCTCAGCGGAGACAATAGCTACACCGGTCTCACCATTGTCAGCGCCGGCATTCTCAACATACGCAGCGCCACCGCCCTCGGCACCATCACCTCCGGCACATCCGTCACCAGCGGCGCCACCCTGCAGATTCAGGGCGGCATCACCACTCAGGCAGAAGCCCTGACTCTTGCCGGAGGCTCAGGCTTCGTCGGCTCCGCAGGTCTGGGCATCCAAACCGGCGCCTTGGTCAATGTCAGCGGCATCAACAACTATGCAGGGCTGATCACCCTCTCCACCTCTGCCGTCACGATTTCGTCCGACAGCGGCACCCTCAATCTCACCAACACTGGCCCGCTTACAGGCGCAGGCATTGGTTTGATCCTGGCAGGCGCTGGTGACGGCAGCATCTCCAGCGTCATCGGCACCACCACCGGCACCCTGACCAAGAACGGCACAGGCACCTGGACACTCAAAGGCGTCAACACCAGCACAGGAGCCATCACCATCAACGCAGGCACCTTGAAACTGGGAGACGGAACCTCCGGCAGCTGGAGCACCGCCCCGGGTCTGACCTACACCGGCAGCGGCATTTTCGAGTATGCTGGAGGCGCTGTTTCTGGCACACAGGCTTTTGGCGCACTGACACTCACCACCGGCAGCGGAGTGCTGAAAGTGGTCGCCCCGGCCTCCGGCACCAATTCACTGTCGTTCACCTCGCTCGTAGCTTCAGCTCTTGGCACCGGGCTCAACATTGTCTCGCCGGCAAACACCAGTGTGACCATCACCGGCGCCGCAAATACCAACGGCATCGTCAATCCGCGCATCACCTACAACGGCGCTGATTTCGCCGCCGCCACCTCTGGAGTCATCGGGGCCTCAGCCACCACCACGGCCACCAGCAGCCTCACAGCCGGCAACACCACCCCCTACCTCATCAGCGGCTCATTCCTGCAAACCACCTCCTCCATCATCAATGCGGGCTTGAAATTCACAGGCGGCGACACCCTGACGCTCGACACCGGCATCCTTCTCACCATCAACAATGGCACAAACGCCCCCGGCGGCATCCTCGTCACCGGTGGCGTGGCCGCAGTCATCGCTGACGGCCTCTCCGCCACCGGCCTCACCACGGGCGGCAGTGGAGATCTGGTGATCGGCACCAATGCAGCCGGCGACAGCCTCAGCATTCAGGTCTCCATCACTAGCACGACCACCGGAGGCGTCACCAAAAACGGTGCAGGCACACTCACCCTTGCCGTTGCCAATGCCTACACGGGCGCCACCAACATCAACGCCGGAACTTTGATCCTCGGCAACGCCGCATCTCTCAGCAGCTCTGCGGCGACTGTTCAGGTGGGCGGCGTGCTCGACCTCAACGGCAAGCTCATCATCAACACGGCCACACTCAACGGCACCGGCATCGGCAGCAGTGGCGCGCTGCTCAACAACAGCAGCACGGCGGCCGCCATCGGTGCTCTGACCATTGGCTTGGGCAATGGCACCGGAGGCATCGGGGCCAGCATCGGAGGCAGCGGCGACATCACCTCCACCGGCGTTCTCTCTGGCAACAACATCCTCGTCAAAACCGGCACCGGCACCCTCACCTTTGGCAACAATGCGGGCACCGCGCTGGCAAGCACACGCACGGCGGCAGTCCGCATCGACTCAGGCACCCTGCGCATCAGCAACTCCACCTCCGCCATCGGCACATCTTCTGCGGCCATCATTCTCAACGGTGGCACGCTGAGCCTCGGCAGCACAGCCAGCGTGGTGGCATATCCGGTCTCCGTGACGTCCAGCTCCACCATTGTCTCCGATGTCTTCACCTCGGGTGCCGGACTCACTCACACCCTCGGAGCGCTCGCCATAGGCGCACAGACACTTACCATTCAGGCTGGCGGCAATGTCACTACGGCTGGAACCAATGCCGGCATCACCTTCGGAGCCACCACACTGCTCGACAGTCCCACGTTTGACGTTCAGAGCCCCACCACGGCCTCCAGCGGCACCACCACACTGACACTGGGCGCATTGAGCGACCTCGGCGTGGCCAGGACCCTCACGTTCATGAACAGCGGCACATCCACCATCAACAGCTCCGTCATCCTGGGCACCGCCATGGCGAGCCTCATCGACGGCACGGTGGTAAAGGTCAACAGCGGCGCCTTTGCCGGCGTGACCCTGAATTTGAACATCGCGGCGGCACTCGGCACACTGGCCCAGGTGACGGTCAGCGGAAACAGCCAGATCAGCCTCGGGGCCGCGCAGACGATTGGCTCACTGGCCGGGGATGGCACAGTCAAAGCAGCCGGCGTCTACACCCTGACCATTGGCAACGCCAGCAGCGCCACACCGTTGAGCACCGAATTCACCGGAACACTGAGCAATGGCTCCGGCACTTTGGCGGTGACCAAGTCCGGCCTCGGCACGCTCACCCTCAGCGGTACAAACTCCTACACCGGCGCCACCACCGTCAGCCTCGGCATCCTCAGGCTGAAAAGCAGCTCTGCGCTGGGCAGCACCACCGGCGTGATCATCAGCGCGGGTGGCACGGTGGATTTGAACGGCCAGAGCACTGACCGCAGCTTCACCAGCATCAGCGGAACAGGGCACAACGGCATCGGAGCCATCATCAACTCCAGCAGCACGACCGCAACCATCACCGGCACAACGGTGCTGGGTGCTGCGTCCAAAATCGGCGGCACAGGCAACATCCTCATCAGCAACTCCGGCGGCCTGACCGGCAGTGTCCTGCTCACCAAATTTGGCAGCGGCACGCTCACCTTCATCAGCACCAGCGCCAGTGCACGGAGCGGAACCAATCAGATCGATGAAGGCACGCTGCGCTTGCAGGCGGCGAGCGCCATTGCCGTGGTCGGCACCGGCTCCATGGCCATGAATGGCGGCACTCTCAGCCTGGGTTTTGACGCCAGTGGCACGATCAGCAATCCGGTCAATGTGCTGGCCAGCTCCACCATCATCGCAGACCGCGCCACCGCCGGCGCAGGAGGCCAGACCTTCACCATGGGCGCCGTTGTCATCGGCAGCAATACCCTGACGGTGAAAGCAGGCGGCAATGTGACCAGCGGCACAATCGGGCTGACCCTGACCACCATCACCATCGGCGGCCCGGCTCTGTCTCCCGGCAATCCGGTCTTCGATGTCCAGGGCACCTCCAGCGCAGCCATGAATCTGACATTGGGCGCGCTGACTGACCAAGCCATCGCCCCTCGCATCATCACCTTCCAAAACAGCAGCGCGGGAACCACTGGCAGTGTGACTCTCGCCACTGCAGCCAGCAGCCTTTTGGACGGCACTCAGATCGTCCTCGCCGGCACCGGCGGCGCCATCACCTTGAATCTCAACAACGCCACGGCCATAGGCGCATTAAGCCAGCTTTCCATGGCTGCTGGCAGCACCCTCTCGCTGGGCACCTCGCAAACCATCAGTTCCCTCAATGGCAGTGGCACTGTGACCGCCACGTCCAATTCGCTCCTCACCATCGGCAACCCTCAGAGTCAGACCTCACCAGATTCCGCATTCTACGGCTCCCTGACCGGCGCAAACCTCTCCGTGGTCAAAGCCGGCACCGGCACACTGACCTTGGGCGGCAGCACTGACAACACTTTCTCCGGCTCTTCGGGGCTGGCAGTCAGCAGCGGCACGCTCGTGCTGGCAAAAAGCTCTGGTGCAGTGGCCGTTTCCTCCAAGCTCATCATCGGCACCGTCGGCGCATCATCTGGCAGTGCCACGGTTCAGCTGGCCGGAACTGGCCAGATCTCCACATCGGCCACCGTGATCATGAATGCCCGCAGTTTTCTGGACCTGAACGGCTACAACACCACCTTGGGCACATTCGTTGGCACCCCAGGCGGCACGATTTACAACAACGCCTCGGGCACCGCCACCACCCTCACTGTAGGCGCTGGGGACACCTCAGGCCAGCACCTTGGCTCCATCCGGGACAACACCAGCGGCACCGGCACCGTGGCTCTGACCAAGACCGGTTCAGGAGCCTTCGTTCTGGGAGGATATAACACCTACACCGGCACCACCCTCGTTCAGGCAGGTTCACTGCAGGTAGGCCTCACAGGCATGGGCACCAGCGGCACGGGCGCAGTCACTGTGCAAAGCGGGGCCACCCTCCTCGGCTCCGGAGTCGTTCAGGGCTCCAGCTTCACCGCAGCCAGCGGCGCTACCGTTCAGGCTGGAGACAGCACAGCCCAGAGCAGCTTCGGCACCCTCACATTCCAGCCCGGCACAGGCTCCGGCACCATCGATTTCCAGGCAGGCAGCACCATCATTCTTGGCCTCAATCCGGGAGGCACATCAGACCTGCTCAACATTGTTGGCAACGGCTCCACCTCTCTCCTCTTCAATGGCAGCCTCACCGTCACCGCCACGGCTTTCACTCCCGCCGCACCGGCCGTCTTCAATCTCGTGGACTGGTCCGGACTCGCGGCATCCCCCACCTTTGACAGCCGCTTCAGCTACACCGGCCAGCTTTATGGCAACGGAGATGAAGCCAGCGGCTTCGACCTCCCTGATGTGTCAGGTTCGGGCTACATATGGGACATCAGCAGCTTCACCACCGATGGCACCATCGCCCTCGTCCTCGTGCCAGAGCCATCCCGCTGGATGCTGCTGGGCGTCGGCCTTGGCATTCTGATGCTCCGTCGCAGACGCTAGCTCGCCACCTTTTCTTGGCATTCCTGTCAAATGCACAAAAAGGGTCTCCTTCGCCTTTTTTAGCGTCTGCACGGCGTCCTCCATGGTCTCATGGATGCTTTGCAAAGAGGGGCTGAATCCCCCCTCTCATGCCAATTCCCCCCCTCACATGCCGCCGGACTCGCATCCGGCATTTCTGCGCACCACTGGCTGCAGCTTTTTTACTCCCCTGCCTGTCCTTCGCCGCCTCAAGCCTGACCTGGGATGCCGATGGCACAGCAGGCGGCGCCACCGGGGGAACAGGAAACTGGAACACCACGTCGTTGTTTTGGAATCTTTCCAATGTTATGCGGGCATGGAATAATGCCAGCAGCGACATCGCCATCTTTGGCGGCACGGCCGGAACGGCCACACTGACGGAAGCCATCACGGCAGGCGGGCTGACTTTTAACGTCGATGGCTACACGCTCGCTGGCAATGGCAACACGCTGACTCTGGGAGGCAATGTGACCGTCACAAACACCGGCACTCGCGCACTGCTTCAGTCCAGCATCACCCTGGCCGCAGCCACGACCTTCACCGGCTCGGGAGATCTGACCTTTGACACCGGCTACAGCATGAGTGGCGGGAATTTCGGCATCTCCAAAACCGGCACGGGAACCCTCTATCTCAAAGGTTCCATCACGGACGGAGGCACTCTGACCATCAGTGGCGGCACCACCAATTTGTCGGGAAGTTACACGCGCACAAGCTACTCCACATCCTACGGCTTGTCTGTGACCGGCGGCGTTTTCAATGTCACCGGCACATTGGGCACGTCAGCGGCCAATCCCACCGGCCAGACGGCTTTTTCAGGCGGCAGCATCACCAACTTTTCAGGCACCGCCTATCTCTCCGGCTCCTCCTCCACGTTCAGGGTTGGGGAAGGCACCAGCGCCACGGTCAATGTCACCGCCGGCACTCTGACAATTGGTTCGAGTTCAGGTGGCCTGGTTCTGGGGCGCAGCGCCTCCATCGCAAACGGTTATTTGAATATCTCAGGCGGCACGCTCAACGTGGCAGGCAGCGCCTCCCGCATCCGCATCGGCGCAGGCTACTCAGACACAGAGTCCAGCGGCGCCAGCGTCATGACCATTTCCGGAACGGGCGTGTTTGACACCAATGCCTCCTCCTCGGACACCATTCTGCTCGGCTCCAATTTGCTTGGCAACACGACCAGCACCGGCACCATCAATCTCGACGGAGGCACACTCGCCACCAACCGCACCATCACCGGCGGCCTCTACGCAGCCTCCATTTTCAATTTCAACGGCGGCACACTGAAGTCCAATGGGACTACCGTCACTCTGGCCACCAGCCTGACCACGGTCAACATGCGCAATGGTGGCGCGGTGATCGACACCAACGGCTTCGCCATCTCCATTGCCAAGGCGCTGACTCATTCCAGCATCATCGGAGACAATGCCACGGATGGTGGTCTGACCAAAATCGGACTCGGCACACTGACCCTGTCCGGCACCGAAGCCAACACCTACACAGGCATCACCCTCATCAAAGCCGGTGAACTGGACCTTTCGAAAACCACCGGAATCAACGCCATCTCCGGCCCTGTTACCATTGGCGATGGCACCACCTCAGCCATACTGAAACTCATCGCCAGCGACCAGATTGCCGACACCAGCGTCATCACCTTTTATGGCACTGGGGCAACCGCTGGCATCTTCCGTCTCAACAACAGGAGTGAAACCATCGGCGGCCTCAGCAGCACGGCCGGCGCGGGCATCATTGAAAACGAGTCAGGCATCGCCGCGACGAGCACACTCACCGTCAATGTTGACTCAGGCTCCCAGACTTTCAGCGGCATCCTCCGCAATGGAGACGGCACAGGGACAGATGGCACGCTCGCTTTCACCAAAGCAGGCGCCGGCACCCTGACCCTCGGCGGCACAAACACCTACACAGGCGCGACGGTGGTCAGCTCGGGCACATTGATCCTCACCGGCACCAGCACTTACGCAGGCAGCACAACGATCAACGGCGGCATGCTCACTCTTGGCAGCACCAACTCATTTTCGAACAGCACCCTGATCAACGCAGGCACCCTGCTTATCAACGCAGCCAGTGCCTTCTCCGGCAGCATCACCATCACTGCCGGCGGCACGCTCCAGTTTGGAACCAGCAACGCCATTTCGACCACCCCGGTCCTGAACCTCACCGGAGCTGGCGGGAGCAGTACGGCGACGTTCGCCCTGAATGGCTATAACTGGACTTCCGGAGCCATCAACTTTTACGACGCCACCTCGGGAGCGACGAGCACAGGCACCATCAGCATCGGCAGTGGCGGCACGCTGACTCTGGGTGGCACGGTCACCGTCACCAGCACCAGCAATCCCCTGGGCGCACTCATTAGCGGCGGCACACTGGATCTCGGAGCCGCCACACGCACCTTCGCCATCAATGACAGTGGCAATGCCGTGCATGATCTCACCATCTCATCCGCCATCACCTCTGCGGGCGGAACGTACGGCATCATCAAAACTGGCATGGGCAGTCTGCTGCTGAGCGGCGGCGTGAACATCGCAGGCGGTGTCACCGTCTCCAGCGGTGTGCTGGAGATCGCTGGCACGTTCACCAATGGCACCAGCACCACCAGCGTGGGTGCGGTCTCCACACCAGGAATGCTGCTGCTCGGCACGGGGGCAGATTATTCCACCAAAACGCTCGCCATCGGCAGCAGCGCAGGTTTTCAAGGGGCCCTGCTCATGCGCGGCGGCACGCTGACGCTCACACCCACAGATCCCCAGACAGGCATCTCTCTTGGGGGCCCGGGCTATGGCAGCCTGTTCCTGTCCTCCGGAACCATCAACACCAAACGGGTTGACTCGCTGGACGGCACCACCGCCGCATCCATTGCTGTCATGCAGATCAGCGGCGGCACGCTCAACACCTCCAACTACATCATGTTCCGTAACGAGCGCTGGGAGTTCACCGTCACTGGCGGGCAGGTGCTGCGAACAGGAGACGCCATCGCGCTGGGCTTCCGCAGCGGCGGCACTTCGGGCACGGCCACCACCACCGCACAGGGCGTCATGACAATGGCCGGAGGTGTGGTCAACAACGCCGGCTACACCATCACCATCGCCCAGCAGAACAACAACACGGCGCTTGGCACCACCTATCTCAATCTCGATGCCGGCACACTGATCAACAACCAGATCGTCCACTACAACAACACGGGTGCCGCCAACAATGCCGTCGTCAATTTTAACGGCGGCACGCTGCAGGCGGGTGGAAACACCACCGCCTTCATCACAGACAGCGGCACAGGAGGAACGGGAACCCTGAC
Source organism: Prosthecobacter fluviatilis (assembly GCF_042655725.1). Classification (GTDB taxonomy): domain Bacteria; phylum Verrucomicrobiota; class Verrucomicrobiia; order Verrucomicrobiales; family Verrucomicrobiaceae; genus Prosthecobacter; species Prosthecobacter fluviatilis. Next base: position 407,071 of record NZ_JBHSMQ010000004.1, on the reverse strand, counting down.
CGCATATGTCAACGGCGCTTTCGGCTCCTTCAATGGCGGCGCTGTGATCAATACGAACGGATTCAACGTCACCATCCCCATCGCCCTGAGCACGCCCACTGGGAACGGCGTCGCCAGCATTGCCGTCACAGACGGTGGCAGCGGATATTATGGGGCGCCGTATGTGGAGATCAGCGGCGGTGGTGGCACCGGAGCCACGGCCTTTGCCACAGTGGACCTCGATCCCGCCAGCCCCACGTATGGCAAAATCCTGAGCGTCACCATCAGCAATCCCGGCGTCGGCTACACCTCCGCCCCCACCGTGACCTTGCTCGGCGGCGGTGGCAGCGGCGCAGTTCTGGGCACCGTCACCACCGCGGCAAACACCTCCGGAGGACTCATCAAAAACGGCCTCGGCACGCTCACGCTCTCCGGCTCCGCAGCCAATACCTTCACCGGTGGCTCCTTCATCACCGCAGGTGAACTGGACCTCGCCAAAAACACAGGGGTAACAGCGATCGCCGGCAGTATTACCGTGGGAGACGGCACAGCCTCCGCCGTGCTCAAGCTCATCAACAGCGAACAGATCGCCGACACGAGCGTGGTCACACTTGAGGGCAGCGGCTCCAATGCCGGAATCCTGCGCCTCAACAATCTGGCAGAAACCATCGGCGGGCTCAGCAGCACCGGCGGCGCAGGCATTGTTGAAAACGAGTCCGGCTCCGTCTCCACCGGCACGCTCACCGTCAACGTCGCCTCCGGCACACAATCCTTCAGCGGCACGCTGCGCAACGGTGACGGCTCAGGCACGGACGGCACGCTCGCATTTGCCAAAACTGGCGCAGGAACCCAGGTGCTCTCAGGCACCAACACCTACTCGGGCACAACAACCGTCAGCGCGGGCGTGCTGCAGATCGGCAGTGATGGAACCGGATCCTCCGGCACTGGCGCCGTGACCGTGCAGAATGGCGCAACCCTGACTGGCACAGGCATCGTTCAGGGCACCAGCTTCACTGCGGCCAGCGGTTCCACAGTCCAGGCCGGAGACGGCACCTCTCAGGCCAACTATGGAACCCTGACCTTTGCCCCAGCGTCAGGCTCGGGAACAATCAATTTTCAACCTGGCAGCACCATCATCCTCGGCATACGCCCGGGCGGCACCTCCGACCTGCTAAACATCGTGGGCACCGGCACGAACACCCTGCTCTTCAACGGCAACCTCACCGTCACCGCAGACGCCTTCATGCCCACAGCACCGGAGGTCTTCAATCTGCTCGACTGGACGGGGCTCACCGTCGCCCCCATCTTCGCCAGTCGCTTCAACTTCACTGGACTGCTCAGCGGCAATGGTGATGAAGCCAACGGCCTCGACCTCCCTGACATTTCCGGCTCAGGCTTCTATTGGGACATCAGCGGCCTCACCTCCAACGGCTCCGTTGCCATCGTCCTCATCCCCGAACCTTCGCGCGCTTTTCTGCTGGGGCTGGGTCTGGCATTCGCTTTTTTCAGGCGCAGACGCTCACAATAAATCAGCCGGGCATCACTGCCCGGCTGATGAGTAGATCCAAAATGAACCGTTCAAATCACGCCTTGGGCGTGTCTGCGGTGCTCTCAGGCAGCTTCGGAGCCTTGATGTAATCGGCTGGGAGATCCCCTTTCAAAGCCTTGAGGAAGGTGACGATCGACGCCGTTTCTTCGTCACTGAGCTGTTTGCCAAGCTGGTATTCGGCCATCTTCTTGACCATCTCGTCCAGGGTCTTGACCGAACCATCGTGCAGGTAGGGACCTGTTTCAGTGATGTTACGCAGGCTTGGCACTTTGAAGAAGGCCTTTTCCCCCTCGTTCTTGGTGACGTCCGCACGGCCATTGTCCTTGAGATCAGGCCAGGCCTTCACCAGACCGAGCTTCTGATACATCATGCCGCCTACGGCCACACCGTTATGGCAGGTGACGCAGCCGGTTTTGGCAAATGTGGCAAAACCTTTCTTTTCCTCGGCGCTGAGAGCCTCCTTGTTGCCCTTCAGGAACGCATCCCACTTGGAAGGCGTGAGCAGCTTGCGCTCAAAGGCACCCACGGCTTTGCCGAAGTTGTTGTAGTTCACTGGGTCAGCCTCACCCGGGAAAGCCGCTTTGAAGGCCTCCACATAGCCGGGCATGCTCTTCAGCACCTTGATCACAAACTCCTCGCTCGGAGCTCCCATCTCGACAGGGTTCAGCACCGGCCCCTTGGCCTGCTCCTCCACACTCGGTGCGCGGCCATCCCAGAACTGGGCGATGTGAAGCGCTGCATTGTAAACTGAAGGCGAGCTCCGGCCGCCGAGCTTGCCCTCATGCCCCGGAGAAAACGGCAGGTTGTCATTGCCGTATTTGTCCAGCACGTGGCAGGAGTTGCAGGACATCTTTCCGCCCTTTGAAATACGGGTCTCAAAGTAGAGCTGGCGTCCCAGGTTGATCTTCGCTTCTGTGAGTTCGTTCGTGGGAGATGCCGCCTCGGCTGGCAGCGGCATGAACATCGGCAGAAAGGCTTCGGAGAGATCCGCCTGCGCAAAAGCAGAGGATGCGCTCAGGCCGGTGATAAGAGCAAGGATTCGTGCGGTGGACTTCATGTGGATGATTGGGTTTAAAACAGCTGGTCGATACGTCCCCTGAATGCCGTGGGTTTCAAGGGAATGCGACTGAGACGATTTCTCATCATCCAAGTCAGCTTCAAATTGACGGAAACCCGCACAGACGTCTAGGCTGAAAGAATGATCTCAAAATCTTTTCTCCTCCTGCTTGCTGCAGCAAGCATGGCTCTGGGTCAGCAGCCAGTCGGCGATGGCAAGACGGATGACACAGCCGCGCTCCAGCACATGTTCGACACGGTCGGAAGCGTGAAGCTGCCCAAAGGCACATATCGCATCACCAAGACCCTGAAAATCGACCTGACCAAGACGGGATATGCCGCCCTGAGTGGTGATGGCACGGTCCGGCTCGTCATGTCTGGGCCGGGCCCCGCGCTGCATTTCCTAGGCACGCATGAAGGCTCCGCGGCACCCGAGTCCTTCAAACCCGAAGTATGGGAAAACCAGCGCACCCCCATGGTGGAGGGCATCGAAATCGTGGGAGCGCACGCCGAGGCAGACGGGATCGAAGCCACCGGCACCATGCAGATCACCCTCAGCCGTGTCGTCGTTCGCGAATGCCGGCACGCGGTGCATCTCTCCACTCGTAATCGCAACGTGCTGATCTCCGCCTGCCATTTCTACCACAACACCGGCATCGGCGTGTTTTATGACAACGTGAACCTCCACCAGTCCAACATCGTCGGCAGTCACATCAGCTACAATGGCGGCGGCGGTGTCGTCTCTGTCGGCGGCAACGTACGCAACCTCCACATCGGCACCTGCGACATCGAGGGCAACCACGCCAAGGACGGCCCTCCCAGCGCCAATGTGATGCTCGACTCACGCGGCGGCTCCATCGGCGAAGTCACCATCACCGGCTGCACGCTCCAGCACACGCACAAGTCGCCCGACTCAGCCAACATCCGCATCATCGGCTCCGGCACGGATCCGTCCCTTCTCCGCCGCGCAGGGCGCGAGCACACCCGTGAGGGCAATGTCACCATCACTGCCAACGTGTTCAGCGATGTGCAGGTGAATGTGGAAGTCCAGCACTCGCGTGGCGTCACGATCACCGGAAACACCTTCTGGGAAGGCTTTCAGCACGATCTCGTCGTCGCAGACAGCAGCAACATCGTGGTCACAGGCAACAATTTTGACCGCAACCCGCGCTACCTCGTGAATGGCAACGACAACGCGGAAAAAAACGGCGTCGTCTTTCTCCGCTGCGATGACAGCGTTCTCAGCAGCAATGTGATCAGCGGCGTGTGGAAGCAGCGCGCCGCAGTTGACGTCCAGTCCTGCAACCGCCTGCAGATCGCCCACAACAGCATTCTCGACTCCGATGGCGCCGGCCTTCACCTCGAAGAGGTGAGCAACAGCATGATCGTCGGCAACATCATCCGGGATGACCGTGAAGAGGAAAGCCGCAGCAAAGCCCCCTCCCTCAGCGTTGTCGGCGGCAAGGCAAACGTCATTGAGCAGAATGTGCTTGGCAACAAATAACCTGGCCATCGACGCATGACCGCAGCATCCGCCACCTGGCTGCTGGCACGGGCCCATGGCCGGATGCTGCGTCACAAGCTGCGCTCCGGCATGCTCGAAAACCGTCTGCTCAGCCTGACGGTCGGCGGCTTTCTGGGGCTTTACAGCCTCGCTGCCTACCTCCTGGTGGGACGCGGGCTGGATTTCATAATGAAGCTCCCCCTCATCGGCCCCCTGCTCACGGAGCGCCTGGTGTTTCTGCTCTTCTTTTTCTTCTTCGTGATGCTGGTCATTTCCAATGCCACCATCACCGGCATGAGCCTCTTCCGGCGCAAGGACATGGAATGGCAGATTGCACTCCCGCTGCCGCCGCGCAGCCTCGTTTTGTGGAAGACCCTCGAGGGCATGCTGCTCGCCAGTTGGGGCCTTTTTCTGCTCAGCACTCCCATCCTGCTGGCTCTTGCCCAGGCTTACAAGGCGGACTCACGCTTCATGCTTGCCGTCCTTCCCGCAGTGCTCGCCCTGGTCACGATCGCCGCCAATGTCTCCACCTGGCTGCTGATCATCCTGGTCCGCTGGGCCAGACGCTGGATGTGGAAGCCCCTGCTCGCTCTCGTGCTGCTCCTGCTGGTCCAGACACTCCCCTTCTGGCATTCCAGTGTCGAAACCCTGAACTCAGGAGACTTGAGCGCCAGCCTCAACCAGATCCTGCGGCACACGGAGATCTGCATGCATCCGCTGCTGCCCAGCTCATGGGTGGCTGAAACGATCCAGGCTGCCGGGCGCGGCACCTTTGAGCGCACGGTGTTCTTCAATCTCGTGCTCCTCGCCAACGCACTGATGAGCATCCTCGTCACCACACGCATCGCCAGCGCCCTCTACTACCCCGCCTGGAACCGGATCATGAGTGCGGCACCGGAAGCGACTCGCAAAGCCAGATCCCCCGTTTCTCGCGCCAGTTCCGGACGCCTCACTCAATGGCTCCGCAGCATCCTGGCGCTTGATCGCGCCTCCTTTGCGCTCCTCGTCAAAGAGGTCCGCACTTTCCTGCGCGAGCCCGTCCAGTGGGGGCAGTCAGCCATCATCTTCGGACTGCTGCTCATCTATTCCATGAATCTGCGCAAGCTCGGTTACGACCTGCAGAGCCCCTTCTGGATCACCGTGGTCAGTCATCTGAATCTGCTGGTCTGCTGTCTCGCCCTTTCCACCCTGACGACGCGTTTCATCTACCCTCAGTTCAGCCTCGAAGGCCAGCGGCTCTGGATTTTAGGGCTCTCCCCCCTCCCACTGCACCGCGTGCTGTCCCTGAAACTACGCCTCAGCGCCAGTGTACTCGCTCTCATCATGGTGACGTTGGTCGTCGTCTCAGGTGCCTCCCTCGGACTGCCCGGCCAGCGCATCCTCTTTTTCAGCGCGGCTATTCTGATGCTCAGCTACGGCCTGACCTCGCTGGCCCTCTCCCTCGGAGCCCTGGTGCCCAACTTCCGCGAGTCCAATCCGGCACGCATTGTCTCTGGCTTCGGCGGCACGGTCTGCCTCATCGCCAGCTTTGTTTACATCGTCGGCGGCATGGTCCTTCTGCTCATCCCTTCCTGGCAAAATCTACGGCAGGACGCCGTGGCCATGGCAGGCTACAATGGCAGGATCGAGCTGGCGGCCCTGACTGGACTGGCTCTGTTAACCGTGGCTTTTGGAGGCATTCCTTACTTTTTTGCCAAACGCCAGACGAAAAATCTGGAATACTTAAGACATCTGTAGTATCTGGATACTGGAAATAATTTCCAGTACTCCCATGATCACCCGCAAAGCACCCGCCCTCGCCACAGCAAACGGCCACAATGAGGACAATCTCCTCGTTTTTGAAGATGCTCCCGAGTTCATGGATGAACATTCAGGCGCCTCCTCCCTTGAGAATGTCGATTCCAAGGTCAAGGCAGCCCAGGAGCAGTTGCAGGAGCTTCGCCGCCAGCAGGAGGAAATCGAGCGCCAGAAGCAGCACCTCGAAGCCCTGCGCATCAAGCAGGAGCGTTTCGTCGCCGGAAAGCGCGACCTCGTCGAAAAAATCAGCCGTTCAGCCAGCCTGATCGAACGCGAACTCTACGACGCCCAAAAGCGCGTGGAGGATCTCGCCGCCATTCACGATGACTTCCGCCGTCACCAGGACATTCTGAAATCACTCCAGCCGGAGAAATGGCACCGCGCCCAGGTGAGCGAAGAGCTCGACATCGCCTTGGCTGCCATTGACGATGCCGAAGGCGACTATGCCAAAGGCATCCGTCGGCTGCACGCCATGGGTCCGCCAGAAGGCGTATCCACCGGAGGCCAGGCCAGCCTTGATGACTCCAGCGCAGCCACCATGCCCTCCTTCAGCGCTCACGCCGATGACCTGAAAACCTGGCTGCGCCGTGGCTTTGCCTTCACCCTTCCCCTGATGGGGACAGTGATCGTCGCCATCGTCCTGATCCGGCTCATGTTCTGATTCCCCTCCCCTCACCGCTCACTCTTATGGCTCTGTTTTCTGGCAATCGCAAAGTCCGTTCACGCCGTCCAAAGCCTGTCCAGGCATTGACGCAGGAGGCATCCCCCAAGAGCAAGTCACGACACCTGAGCAAGCGTGCAGACGAGCTTAACAGCCAGATTCACCGTCTGGAATGCTTCATTACAGATGCACCACGCATCAAGCGGCAGCATCGGCTCGCAAATGTGAACATGGTCCCCCCCATGGAGCTTTCAGCCCCCGCTCCGCGCAATCGTCGCGTGCCCATCGCAAAACAGCGCGCCCGCCGCAGCGAGCGCCTGCGCCTGTTCACCGAGGGCACCCTCGTGCTGGGCTCCATCGCTGCCATAGTCGGCTGGCTCAATCAGTGGTTCCATTTTTGGAACTGATTCCGACCTCCACACAAGCTGGCGGCATTTTGCTTTGATTGCCGGGTGATGATACCCACCAGCTTTATTTCCAGATCCAGCGGCAAAGAACTTCTTTGCCGGACCGCTGAAAACCACGGTCAAAACAGCCCGGCCAGACTCACGCCTTACCCCAGCGCTTCAACAGCGTGGCAGCCATGTCGGCAGGTGAGTCAGAGACAGCAATGCCGCACTCGGCAAGGATCTTCTTCTTCGCCGCAGCCGTGTCATCCGCACCACCAATGATGGCACCGGCATGCCCCATGCGGCGCCCGGCAGGTGCCGTGGCACCAGCAATGAAAGCGGCGATAGGCTTCTTGCAGTTGTCCTTGGCCCATCGGCCCGCTTCCACCTCGGCGTTGCCACCGATCTCACCAATCATGATGATCGCTTCCGTTTCAGGATCGTCGTTGAACATCTTCAGCACATCGAGGTGATTGGTGCCGTTCACCGGATCGCCACCAATGCCAACGCAAGTGCTCTGGCCGTAACCTCGGGTCGTCAGCTGCCAGACAGCCTCATAAGTGAGCGTTCCGGAGCGGCTGACCACACCGACGTTGCCACGCTTGTGGATGTAACCAGGAGCGATGCCGATACGGCAGCCACCGTGAGATTTTTCACCATGTCCGGGAGTCACGAGACCGGGGCAGTTCGGACCGATCAGACGCGTCTTGCTGCCTTTCATGGCAGCCTTGACCTTGATCATGTCATTGACGGGAATGCCTTCGGTGATGGCCACCACGAGGTCCAGTCCGGCATCCACGCCTTCCAGAATGGCGTCAGCAGCAAAGGGTGGCGGCACAAAGATCACACTCACCGTGGCTCCAGTCTCACGCGCAGCTTCGGAAACAGTGTCAAACACAGGCACTTTCTTGCCGCTGTGCTCAAAAACCTGCCCGCCTTTGCCTGGGGTGACACCAGCCACCAGCTGCGTACCGTAGTCGATGGATGCCTTGGCATGGCGCGAACCGAAATCTCCGGTGATACCTTGAACAAGAATGCGGGTGTCAGTTTCAACAAGAATGGCCATCGGAATGAGTCAGTGAGAGGTTTTGGGGGGCGTAAACGCTCCGCATCATAGAAGTGAGCTTCGCTGCGTCAAGGCGGCGGCGGAATAATCTCAAAGCAGTTGCCAGAGTTTCGGCAAAAAGACCACCACTCCCACCCCCAGCGCAGCCGCTGCAGCCACCAGCACAGCCGCCGCAGCAGCGTCCTTCACCCGGCGGATCGGCTCCTCACGCTCCTTGCTCACCCGGTCTGCCAGCACCTCGATCGCCGTGTTCAGCAGCTCCGCCGCCCAGACCATGCCCACAGCCAGCATCACCACGCACCACTCCCACCCGGCGAGCTGCAGCCAGAGGCCCAAGCAGCCCGCCGTCACCGTGGCAATCGCATGCACCTGCAGATTCCGCTGCGTCCTCAGTGCCCACACCAGCCCGGCCACAGCGGGGCCAAAGCTGCGTAGCACCGAGGCAAACCAGCGGAACATGCGGCGAGTTCGGGCTATTGCACCCCGGCAGGTTTCTCAGCTGGAGTCGTTTCAGCACTCGGCTCGGAAACGCTTTTGACCAGGTCTCTGAACTCCCTCAGCCAGGATATCGCATCCGGGTGGCTGGGGTAGGTTTGGATCACCTTAAGCATGTCCGCCAGAGCATTGACGGGCGTCACGTTGTTTTCCACCAGATAGCTGTTCTTCTCCCAGATCATCCGCGGGCCGGCATCTTTGTAGTACTCGTTGAACTCAGTTTCGCTCTTGATGGCTTTTTGCAAGGCCACTTCCGCATTCATGCGGGAATCCCACTGCGCAGCCAGTTCCGTCGGCTTTTCCGCCAGGTAGTAGGGGAAAATGATATTGGCGTATATCCCCCTCACATTCAGAGGCTGATACTCCCATTCCTTCCGCTTCAGGAAGTCCTCCAGCGAATAGGCCCTGGCAAATTCGGAATTTGCCACAGACTGCCGCAGCGTCCCCATGATGTCGCCTGCCGGCACACCTCCTCCTCCGCCACCACCACCGCCGCCTCTGCGCCCCCCTCCTCCGCCGCCACCGCCGCCACCTTTGGCGTCTTTATCCGCCACTGCCCCTGAGGCCGAATGCGTGGTAGTACCCTGTATCGCAGTAATCACCTTGCCCAAAAAGGCCTGTGCCGCAGCCACGATGGGTGCCATTTTCCGAGGCTCCTGGATCTCCTGCGCCTGAATGGTGAGCACAAGATACTCCAGCTGGAGGGCCAGAGCCGTCTTGAAGTCATCATCCTTCAAATTGGCCTCATTCCTGTTCCGCCAGTCCATGAAATCCGTCTGTTTCAGATTTTTGCGGTCAAAATGCTCCAGCTTGTAGCAGTCCAGGTAGAGGGCCATTGCCGCAGCCGGACTCGCCATCCCCTCCCGAAACTTTGCCAGCGCCGCGCCAAAGACGGACCCCCTGCCCTTGCCAATCTGCGCCTCCACTTTCTCCAGCTCTTTGAGAATGTGCTCTGTTTGCGCCGGCGTCAGAAGCACCTTGGCCTCTGGCTTCTCAGGTTCGGAAGCAGGAGTTTGGGCAATCGCAGGACAAGCCAGCGCCACGGCCAGCAGAGGCATAAGTTGGGTCAGTTTCATGGTCGGAAAAGTAAACACGGCAAAAAGCGGGTGGGTGCAGGAAAAATCTTTATATGTGAAAAATCCCCGTCTCAACGTTTCATCCCCTCACAAACTTGGACTTGGCTGCACAAAGTCAGCGTATATTTATTCCAGCCCATCTCTCTTATGACTCGCTCAGCTTTCTTTTTCGCCCTTGCCGCCATCTTTGCAGCCCCTGTCATGGCAGCCGATGCCCCTGTGAACTATGTTGCCGAAATGACCGGCATGGTCTGCGCCGGCTGCAAAGACCATGTCACAGCCTCCTTCACCAAGCTCGAAGGTGTTTCCAAGGTGGTCATAGTCCCCGGAGACAAACCCGGCACTCAAAAAGTCACCGTCACCTCCTCTTCCGCCTCTATCACCAAGGAGCAGGCTGTGGCCGCATTGGGCACTTCCGCCTCCACATACGTCGTTCATGACTGGAAGAAGTCCGACCAGCCGGCCAACTGAATGTAAATCAGCAGCCAAAATCGCTTGCGGGCGCTCCTGACTGCGCCACTATCCGCGCTCTCCGTTTCCCGGAGCAACAATTTGGACAGGTGTCAGAGTGGTCTAATGAGCACGCCTGGAAAGCGTGTGTAGCCTAAACAGCTACCGAGGGTTCGAATCCCTCCCTGTCCGCCACCCCTCGCTGAAGCGAGAAGATGTGGGTTACACACAGCAGTCGCTGCACTGCAGACTGCACGCTCCCTCCGAAAGGTTGCATCTGGCACAGACGTATCGTATTGCGATATTAATCCCGTGGATTAATCGCCGCAAAACCAGCGATCCCTCCTGATGAAGCCCCCTCCCGGCATTTATCGCTATGGCTCTCCCCGTGGCAAAGGCGAGGGACCACGCATTGGCGTATCGCGCCATGTACCACGTGGGGTCCGGCGTGAAGACTGGGCCAGCCACGACTATTTCGACCTGTGGCTGCCGCTGCTCTCGCCCTCCGCACCGCTGGTCAAAGCCTACCTCGCTCATGACATCAGCTGGAGTGTCTTTTCCCGCCGCTACCGGTCGGAAATGAACAAACCGGAATGCCGCCACGTAATCGATCTGCTCGCCATGCTCTCCGGCGAAGCCACCTTCTGCCTCGGCTGCTTTTGCGAAGATGAAACACGTTGTCACCGCTCCTTGCTCCAGCAGCTCATCACAGAACGCCGCGCCGCATTGAAACCGCCCCCATGAAAAAACACCTTGGCCTGATTGCATGCATAACGCTGTCACTCACGGCATCCGCCGAAGACGGGCAGCCGAAAACCATGCTGACTCAGCGTGGCCGCCCGCTCGCCAGCGAAGCCCCTGCCAGGCCGCCCGCTCTCGCTCAGGCATTCCGTGCAGACAAGCTCACAGAACTCGACACCACGCTCACGCAGGCAATCACAGATGGCATGATCATCGGCGCAGCCCTCTGGGTGGAGCATGACGGCGTGGCCTATCACAAAGCCTTCGGTCATCGCGCGCTCCAGCCGCAAGCCGAACCCATGACGGAGGACACCATTTTTGACGTCGCTTCGATCACCAAGGTGCTGGCCACTGCGAGCTCTGCCATGCTGTGCATAGAGCGGGGGCTCATGGAGCTTGATGCACCAGCATCGAAATATTTCCCCGAGTTTGCAGGCGAAGGCCGCGAAAAAATCACAGTGCGCCATCTGCTGCTGCACACCTCAGGAATGCCGGTAAATCTCGATCCCCGCACTCAGCCGTTCAGCAACCACGCGGAGGCCACCGCCCGGCTGTGCCAGACCAGGCCGGTTTTTGAGCCAGGCAGCGCCTTTTCCTACAGCAGTGTGGGCAGCATGGTGCTGGGAGTCGTGGTCGAGCGCGTGACTGGCAGGCGCCTGGATGAATTTTGCACCAGTGAATTGTTCAAACCTCTGCGCATGAATGACACCTTGTTTCGCCCCGACGGCGGGCGGCTGCGCCGGGTCTCCCCTTCCAGCGCACCCGGGCGTGGCCTCACGGACGACACCGTCGGGCGGCTCGCGGGCGGCATTGAGGGGCACGCCTCCCTTTTCACCACCACGGCCGACATGGCACGGTTTGCCCGCATGATGCTAAATCTGGGCGAACTCGATGGCGTGCGCGTTTTCAAACCGGAAACCATCCGGCTCATGACCTGCGTGCAAAGCCCGCCGGACCTTCGCAGTCCTGATGCCAAAAATCTGTCCGTACAACGCGCCCTCGGCTGGGATATCAACACCCCCTACCGCTCACCACCGCACGATTACACACTGGCCCGCGGCGCATGGTTTCCCATCGGCGGCTACGGTCACACCGGCTGGACGGGCCAGATGCTTTGGCTGGACCCCGCTTCACGCACATTCGTCATCTTTCTCTGCAACCGCTACGGCGGCGCTATGGGAGACACCCGCCCCGCAGTGTACAAAATGCATCACCGTATTTCCACACTCGCCGCCGAAGCAGTCAAAGGCTTCGACTTCAAAAAGGCTTCCTCACAGACCCCGGCAAACACCTCGGCCACCTTCGTCAATAGCCTGGGCATGAAGTTCGTCCCTCTGGCAGGCACCCGCATCTCCATGTGCATCCATGAAACACGCCGCTCAGACTACGCAGCATATGTTTCAGCCCATCCTGAGGCAGACGCATCCTGGAAAGACACTAAACTCGACAGCCTCTCCGCCAGGGCTGAGGACAATCATCCTGTCGCAAATGTGAGCTGGGATGACGCCAAGGCGTTTTGCGCCTGGCTCAGCCAGAAGGAAGGCCGCGTCTATCGCCTGCCCACAGATCGGGAATGGAGCATCGCAGTCGGCATCGGAGATCAGGAGCCCGCAGACACCCCGCCAGAGAAACTCAGCGGCAAACTGCGCGACCTCTACCCCTGGGGCGACGTCTGGCCGCCTCCCAAAGGCTCCGGCAACTACGCAGACACAGACTGCAAAACTCAGATACCTGCCGAAAAGATCATCGAAGGCTACACCGACGGCTTCGCCATCACTTCGCCCGTCATGAGCTTCCCTCCCAATGCTGCCGGCATCTTCGACCTCGGCGGCAGCTTGTGGGAATGGTGCGAGGATTTTTACAATCAGTCCCACAAAGACCACGTTCTGCGCGGCGCGTCCTGGGGCAGCAGCGCGCCCGCCGCGCTGCTCTCATCCTTCCGTGGCAATCAGCCCTCCACCCGCCGCTGGCGCTGCGACGGCTTCCGCTGCGTGGTGGAAATCCCGCAGCAGTAGAGGCAGAGCCCTGGCTTGAAAAAACGGAAGCTCCGATTCCTCAGATCATTCCCAGCTTCATTTTGCCCTCGACGCTGATCATGCCCTGGTTCCAGGCCGGGTCCCACACGAGCTCCACAGCAGCATCATCCATCTCCTCAATCGTCATGATTCGGCTCTGGGCATCGGCCGCGATCGTGGGGCCCATCCCGCACCCTGGGGCGGTAAGGGTCATTTTCACTGTGGCTTTGTTTTTGCCTTCGGCGTCCGTCTCCACCTTGCAGTCATAGACCAGTCCCAGATCGACGATGTTGACCGGGATTTCAGGATCATAGACGTTTTTGAGCTGGTTCCACACCTGGCCTTCCAGATCGGTGACATCCGCAGGAATGTTGGAAGAGGTGCTGTCCTGCTCCTTCTTGCTGGCTTCAGGGTCTATCCCCAGGGCGTCCACATCCGCCGCCTGTATGCGGGCCAGGCCGAAGTCAGTGGCCACGGTGTAGGTGCCGCCGAGCGACTGGGTGATGATGACCTTCATGCCGAGCGGCAGTTTGATCAGATCCCCGCTGGGAATCTGAACGGCATCGACTTCGCGTTTGAGTTCAAGTGAGGAGTGCATGGGGGAATTGGTAAAAGATCAAAGATGAAAGATAAAAGCAGAGGATGAGCGGAGGCTTCCAGTGTTTTACCGCATGGGCTATGAGTTCAAGTTCGATGGGCGGGGTTTCAGTGAGGATGGCATCTGGAGTTCTCGGCTCTTTTTATCTTTGAGCTTTTCCCTCTAATCTTTTTTATCGCTGGTCATGACAATTTTGATCTTGCCCTGCGTCTTGCCAGCTGCGCTCAGGGCGTCTGCGAGGGTGCCGGATTGATCGGGAACTGCCGCAGCAGGTTGGGCGGCCGAGTTCTTCTGCTCCGCTTCCAGCGCGGCACGCAGGGCACCCTCCACCATCTGGCCGCAGTGGATCTTCATCGGTGGCAGCGGCCCCAGCGGCCTGCTGAGTTCTTCCGCAGAGAGCGAGAGCGCCTCCTCCTTCGTTTTGCCACGGATGAGCTCCGTGGCGATGCTCGCCACCGCGATGGCGGTCTGACAGCCAAAGCTCTGAAAGCTCGCCTTGTCGATCACCTTCTTTCCGTCCTTGTCCTTGTACTTGATCCACAGCCGCACCATGTCCCCGCAGTCAGGGCTCCCCACCGTGCCCACAGCATCGGCATCGGGCATTTCGCCCAGGTTCTGGGTGTCCGTGAGGGCTTGCTGGAGTGCGGCTTCGTCCATGGTCGTGGCAGGTTCAGTCTTCGATTTCGATACGATAGCGCGGGAGGCTTGGATCAACCTCCGTGCTGTAGGCGTCGATCCCGCCGGTGAGGCACTTGGTTTCCCCAAATCCGTGCCCGATGAAATAGGCCGCCGCATCCAGCGAGCGCGCGCCCGTGTGGTCGTAGAGCACGATGGTCTTGGTCTTGTCGCCGTGGGTGAAGATCTCCTGCACCAGCTCCTGCGTCAGCAGGCGCGCGCCCGGCAGCTTCACAGCCTCATGCTCCTCACGGGTGCGCACGTCCAGCAGCACCAGATCCGGCACGTTGCGCAGCAGCACCTCCAGCTCCTGCGGGGAGATCTGTAGTGAGGCATCCCCCTTGTGGCTTTCCTGGATGTGCGCCACGGCCTCCGTTACAGGAATGTTTTCATTGCGCTCGCACACCTGCGCCAGCGTCTCCCCCGGCTGAAAGCCGCAGCTGCGACACCCCCCGATGTGGTAACGCGCAAACAAAGCCCTCTGCGCCCCAGGGTAGGCCTGGAGCACCTGGCTCATGGTCATGTCACCGGTCAGCGGTGGAAGTTCGGCAGTGGGCATGGTGGGAAAAAAGGACGGGAGGCATGCCATAATGGTAAAACGACCCATTGCAAGCTCGCTGCCATTACGCCCGCCCTCTCATTTCGTCATTCGACATTCGCCATTCTGCATTCACCTTGTCGCCCATGACTCACGATCTAGAGCCACGCATCCCCGTCCTGCCCACGCTGATGACGGCGGGCAACATTCTCTGCGGTTTCGTCGCCATCCTGGAGATCTTTGACGGACGGCACCTTTCGATGAACCAGCACTACCACTACGCCATTGTGTTCATCCTGCTGGCCTGCCTTTTCGATGCGCTCGACGGCCGCGTCGCCCGCATGGGCGGCACTGAAAGCCCCTTTGGGCGCGAGCTCGATTCGCTGGCGGACATCGTCTCCTTCGGCGTCGCACCCGCGCTGCTGGTGCATGACATCGTGCTCAAGGAAATAGACACCCCAAAAGGCCTCGGCTGGCTGATCTCCTGCGTGTACCTCGTCTGCGGTGCCATGCGTCTGGCTCGGTTCAACTGCCTCGCGGCAGCCGACGTGAAATGCAGCATGAAGGGCTTTCGCGGCTGCCCCATCCCTGCGGCGGCGGGCGTCATCTCCTCCCTGACACTCCTGATCATCTGGCTGGACAGCAATGAGAAGGAGATCGGCAACTGGAAGTACGTCCTCGCCGGCCTCATGGCCCTGCTATCCTACCTCATGGTGAGCAACCTCGAGTACCCCAGCTTCAAGGCGGTGAACTGGCGTACCAAGCGCTCCTTCCACTGGGTCCTGGTGACCATCTTCGTCATCGCCTTCACCGTCATGAACTGGCACTGGATGCCTGCGGTGCTTTTTGTGAGCTACCTGCTCTATGGCCTGGCCCGCCCATGGGTCTCCCGCAAATGGCGCCAGGAAATCGAGATCGAGGCTGAAACCGTGGAGCTCGATCCCGAGGCGGAAACACTCGCGCTCAACGGCGACAGCGAACTTCGTGACCGGCCCGACCGCGACAGCGCCGTCCAGATTTGAATATTTTTGTTTCACGCACCGCTGGGTCTGTGTAATTGAGGATTCCTCCAACCTCCATGGCAGATTTCTACCAGCACGCGCGCGTGCCCACCCTTCATCATCTCGCTCACGCGGACAGCTCCGCACGTGAAGCCGAAATGCAGGATTGGGCCAAGGAAAAGCCCGTGGCGCTGCTGCTCCCCGCCCTCTACGCCGAATGCGAGCGCCCCGCCCTGCCCCGCATCCTGGAGGAAGTGTCCCAGGCAGGCCACATTTCAGAGGTGATCCTCAGCATGAACGGCATGGACGCCGCCGAGCATGAGCGCGCCCTGATGCTCATCCGCCAAAACCTCCGCGGCAAAGCCGCCCATGTGCTCTGGAATGACGGGCCCCAGCTCACCCAGGCCTATCAACGCATGGACCAGGCAGGCCTGGCAGGCCCTCATGCAGGCAAAGGATCCAACATTTGGATGGGCATCGCCTACCTGCACGCACGCGGTTTTGATGGAGTCATTGTCAGCCATGACACGGACATCCTGAACTACAGCCGCGACATCCTCTGGCGGCTCTGCTACCCGCTCCTCCACCCGCGCATGCCCTACCGGTTTGCCAAAGGCTACTACAGCCGTGTTTCAGACCGTCTCTATGGCCGGGTCACGCGACTGCTGATTTTCCCCCTGATCCAGGCCTGCCGCGACGTGCTGGGCTCCAAACCGCTGCTCGAGCACCTCGACAGCTTCCGCTACCCGCTCTCCGGTGAATTCGCCGCAGACATGCAGGCCCTCGAGCGCTTCAGCCTCCCCGGCGGCTGGGGCCTGGAAATCGCCATTCTCAGCGAAGCCTTCCGCCATCTGCCGGCAGAGCAGCTCTGCCAGGTGGATCTGGGCTTTCATTTTGAGCACCGCCACCGCAGCCTCGCTCACGACCAGATCGGCGTGAATGAGCCCGGCCTCATCACCGCCGCTGCAGATGTCGCGCGCTGCCTCATGTTCCAGGTCCTGCGCGAGTCCGAACCACGCTCCGCCGAAAGCCTCATGCGCCTGATCATCGAACGCTACCGTCCGCGTGCAGGCGAATGGCTGCAGCGCTATGAGCACGTGGCGCTGCTCAACGGCCTGCGCCATGACCTCGATGAGGAAAGCGCCGCCGTCAGCGCCTTCGGCCAGGCGCTTGACCGCCTCCTCCAGAGCCTGGGAAACGACCCCCTGCATGTGCCCGCCCTGCGCGACACCCCCTCCAGGACCCTTGCGAAAATCCCCGGCCTCGCTGCGGACATTGCCGCCAGCGCCACCGCAGTCTGAGCCGCAGCCCATCCTGCTTGCCTCAAACGCCAGTTTTGGATAAGGTCAGCCCTGATAATTCCAGCGACTGCACCTTTTCGCATGAAAAAATCTACCCAGCCAGCAGCCAGGCGCAAACCTGCGGCGGTCGCTGCATCACTCGATCCGGGAGGTGAGCCTGTCGCATCTTCTCAAGATCTCGCACTCTTGTGCAACAGTGTCGATGCAGCCCTCTTCAGCCTCGCAGTTGAGCCTGGTCAAAAATTGCGCCTCCATTTTGCCAATCACAGCTTCCTCGCAGCGGCAGGCCTCAGCCCTCAGCAGATCATCGGCCGGCTGATCGAACAGCTCATCCCGGAGCCCTGCTGCACCCGCGTGCGGAAGCACTGCCGCCAGGCGATCCGCACCCGCCAGACCGTGCGCTGGGACGAGACCTACCCCCACCCCTCAGGCATCAAATACGGCAAAATCTCCGTCACCCCCGTTATGGACTCCAAAGGAAGGGTGACACACCTTTCCGGCAGCGCCCAGGACATTACCAAACGCCGCAGATCAGAGATGGCCCTGCACGAAAGCGAGGAACGCTACCGCCGCATCGTGCAGACAGCAGAGGAAGGCATCTGGACGATCGATGCCAGCTCGCGCACAGACTACGTCAATCCCAAAATGGCGCAGATGATGGGCTACAAGGCCCAGGAAATGATCGGACGCCCGATCAGTGACTTTCTCGACGACGAGGGCAAGGCC
The DNA here is from genome assembly GCF_042655725.1 of Prosthecobacter fluviatilis. Taxonomy (GTDB): domain Bacteria; phylum Verrucomicrobiota; class Verrucomicrobiia; order Verrucomicrobiales; family Verrucomicrobiaceae; genus Prosthecobacter; species Prosthecobacter fluviatilis. Next base: position 389,454 of record NZ_JBHSMQ010000004.1, on the reverse strand, counting down.
CTGCTGAACACCCACATCAAGAACCGCAAAAAAGGGATTTCAGACCAGTTCGAGTTCAAGTACATCCGCAAGGATGGCTCCCCTCTCTGGGCATTTGTTTCCACCAATCCCATCACCAACTCCCAGGGTGTTTATGTCGGCGCCATGGCCTTGCTTACAGACACGTCAGCACGCCGCGCTGCCGAGGCCGCCATGCATGAAAGCAATGCGCAGTTCCGTGCCATCTTCGAGCAGGCCGCCGTCGGCGTAGCCTTGATCGACAGCAACACCGGCCGCTTCCTCAACGTCAATCAGCGTGCCTGCGACATCGCCCGGCTGACACGAAGGCAGCTCATGGCCACGACCCTGCTGCACCTCGCCCACCCGGATGATTTGCAGGTGACCCATGACAACATGGAAAAGCTCAAGTCCGGGCAGCTCCAGACCTTCACGGTTGAAAAACGCCACATGCATGCCGACGGCAGCATCACATGGATCAATCTCACCGTCTCACCCATGTGGAAAAAAGGCGAGCCCCCCTCCCGGCACATCGCCATCATGGAGGACATCACAGAGCGCAAGCAGGTCGAGCAGTCGCTGGCCCGCACCACAGAGCTCTTGGAGCGCACCGGAGAGATGGCCAAAATCGGCGGCTGGGAGCTCGATGTAGCCTCAAAAAAGCTCTTCTGGTCGCTCGAAACCTGCCGGCTCTTCGAGATTGGCAGCAAGACCACTCCCTCGCTCAAAAAAGCCGTCAGCTTCTACGCCCTGAAGGAGCAGCGGCTCATCCGCTCCGCCGTCCGCGCCGCCATCGATCACGGCACGGCCTACGACCTGGAGTTGCCGGTGCTCACCGCCAAAGGCCGGCGCTTCTGGGCCCGCACCCAGGGGTTTGCCATCCGCGAAAATGGCAGAACCGTGAAGCTGATCGGCACGTTTCAGGACATCACCGAGCACAAGCAGGCAGAGCAGGCTTTGATAGAAAGCGAGGTGCGCTTCCGCGCCATCTTTGAGCAGGCCGTGGTTGGCGTGGGTCTTGTGGATCTCACCACAGGCCGCTTCGTTGACGTGAACCGCCGCTTCAGCACCATCACCGGCAGATCACGCAAGGAACTGCTCAAGCTTAAGTTTGATGCCGTCACGCACCCCGATGACCGCGCAAAAAACCACCACCTGCACAGGCAGCTCAAAGCCGCCAGATCCTCCGAGTTTCAGGTGGAGCAGCGCTACGTCCGCCCGGATGGCACCGTGGTCTGGGTCAACCTCAACGCCTCGCTGCTCAGCACCATGAGCGGACGCCCCAACCACCTGCTCACCATGGTGGAGGACATCACCAGCCGCAAGCTCGCGGAGGCAAACTACCGCCGGGAGCTCGGCTTCAATGAAATTCTGGCCAGCCACACCTCGGCCATCATCATCGTTCTGGACAGGCACGGCCGCCTCCTTCATGCCAATGAGGCCACGCTGCACATGCTCGGCTACAGACGGAAAGACCTCATCGGCAAGCCCCCTCCATGGAAGTCTGACTTCATGGACCCCGCAGAAAAGGCCCGTTCGCAAAAACGTTTGAAGGAGCTGCTCGCAGGCAGAAACATCCCCGAGCACGAGGTCACTCTCATCGGCAAAGACCGCAGGCGCCATGTCGTCGCGCTTTCCACCATCATCACCAAGACCCCCGAAGGCCTGGTGGACCGCATCATCATCACCGGCACGGACCTGACAGAGCGCAACCGTCTGCAAAAAGAGATCCTCAAAATCTCCGAGCAGGAGCAGGCGCGCATCGGCCATAATCTGCACGACGGCGTCGGCCAGACCATGACAGGGGTGGCCACCCTGATTGAAGCGCTCGAAAGCGAGCTCACCGGAGATCAGCGCCAGAGCGCCGCCCGCATCCACAAGCTCATACAGGATGCCATTCAGGAAGTCCGCCACATGTCCCACAGCATGTCACCGGCATCCGTGAGAAACCGCGGCCTCGGCGGCGCGCTGCATCTGCTGGCGGAAACCATCCGCACCAACCACCGCACCGCCTGCACCTGCGAAGTCGATCCCGAAATCAAAATCGAAGACTCGGAGAAGGAGACCCACATCTACCGCATCGCCCAGGAGGCGTCCAACAACGCCCTTCGCCATGGGCACCCATCTCGGGTCAAGCTCTCGCTCCAGCGCCATGGACCAAACGAAGCCGTGTTAAAAATCGAGGACAACGGCTCAGGCCTTGGCAGGCACCCTCACGCACATGCAGGCATCGGCATGCGTGTCATGCACTATCGCGCCAATCTCATCGACGGCAGTCTCACCATCAAATCCAAAGCCCGGGGCGGCGTTAGCGTCGTTTGCCGCTTTCCGTGCGGAACCAACTAAAAAGCCGGAACCAGCTTGCTGGTGGGCCACAAAGTCTTGTGGCGGCTTATTGCTTCAAGAGGTGGCTCGGGACGGAATCGAACCGCCGACACGGGGATTTTCAATCCCCTGCTCTACCGACTGAGCTACCGAGCCTCTGCTTGAAGGGCCGGTATAGGAGCAAGCTCTGGTGATGACGCAACGTGTTTTTCACTCTCATTGCAGATTGCTGCTCAGGCTCATTTTCCTTTGGCCGACATCGCGATCAAAAGCCATCCCCCCATGAAGCTCAATCCTCCCAGTGGAGTGATGGCCCCAAGCCATTTCGTGCTCGTGTAGGCAAGCACATAAAGCGAACCGCTGAAAAGCACGATGCCCATGAAAAAAAGACGCCACGCCCACACCACAAGCGGCTTCGCGCTCGCAAGCAAGGTGAGCAGCAGCAGCAGGACAGCATGAGGCAGATGATACTGCACCGCCGTCTCCCAATGGGCCAGTTCACCGGCAGCCACCAGTTTGTCATGCACTTTCCCATGGGCGCCCGAAGCCCCCAGTGCGATAGCGAGGAAACCCATGAGGGCCGAAAGACGGAGGCGGAAAGAGTCGGGCTGCATGACAGTGAAGATTGGAGGAGATGGAGGAATGCAGCATGCCGAAGGCAGGTGACTGCACAAGCTCCGACATCGTCAGACGCCCGGCATCGTCTCAGCTTGCGCTGTCGCCCGCAGCCTTTACCCACCCATCCCGTGCTTCAGCAATGAAGCGCGCGACTTGCAGCAGGTCCTTGCTTCCAGGCAGAGACTCCACACCGCTCGCCACATCCACCGCCACAGGCTGGGTCTGCTCCACCGCCTGCTTCACGTTGTCAGGAGTCAGCCCGCCGGAGAGCAGGATCTGCTTCTGCGGAAACATCTCCCGCGCCCGCACCGCCAGCTCCCACGGAAAAGCGTGCCCGCCTCCCCCATAAGTGCCCGGATTGTAGGCATCCAGCAGGATGGAGTCACAGGCAAACTCGCCGATCTGCGCCAGCGAGGCCTCATCACGCACCTGCAGCGCCTTGATGACATTGACCCCGCGCTTCATGAGCCGCTCCACCTCGGCAGGCGTTTCATCTCCGTGCAGTTGCAGCGCCTGAAAAAGCTGGCTGGAGACCGCCGCGTCTAGGAGGGCCGCGTCGGGATTCACCAGCACCGCCACCAGCGCATTCTTTCCAGCCACATCCTGCAGCCCCCCCACAGCCACCTCCAGCGGCATGTGGCGTTTCGACTTCGGCCAGAGATTGATGCCCACCGCATCTGCACCGAGCGCAAACAGCACCCCCGCCTGCTGCGGCTGGGTGATGCCACAAATCTTCACACTGCGACGCTTGGGATCAGGAAACATGGGGAGGTGGGGAAAACGGTGGAAAAGCCAGCCCCCGGCGCTCCGGGAGCAGCTTGGCCGTCACAGACAAAAGCACATCCAGCTTGGGCGGCAATGGCATGCTGCCCCGCACTCGCACATCGCGTTGCAGCTCTTGAAACCTCATCGCATCCGTCGGCTGAATCAGAAATATCACCGGCGGCGCCGCATGCACCCCGGCATGCACCATGGGGTAGGCTTTGCTCAGCAGGCGGTCGAGCATGTCCCCTTTCATGTCAGGCAGTGGCAGCGAAAACAAAAACAGCGAGTATTCACGCCGCAGCGCCATCTCAAATGCACGCTCCCCGCTCGGAGCATCGTCCACCTCGCACTCACGGAAGGCCGTCAGCGCCTCGCGGATCACTCGCCGGTAAGGCAGGCTTTCCTCCGCCAGCAGCACCCTTGGAACAGCTGAAGCGGCCCGGTCAGTTGTCATGCAAAGCAGTTCAGCTTTCGGGATACACCGCCACAGCCATCACACCTTCGCTTGGCAGCCAGCCGACCACCTCCACACGCTGCAGCGGCTTTGCGGACGACCCCATGCCTTTGCGCACGGTTTCCAAAACCTTCTTCTGCGTGTCCTCAGTCACCGTCGAGCCAAACAGCCCGGCAAGATCAGACAGCATTGGCGCAGGGGCATTCATACCACCGGCCGTCGTCACTGGCGTGCGCGTCTGCCCGCAGGCGAGGATCGTTTCGCGGATGGCCTCCGGCGTCATCGTGCCGGACACCACCACCAGACGGCGCAGGCGTGTCTCCGCCGTAGGCGCCTCGACGATCGCCGGCGCAGGCTGCGCGGCGGTGGTGCTCACCGGCGGCTTGATTGACTTCGACGGCTTCAGAAAGACACGCGGCCCACCGGAAGGAAAGGAAGCTCCGGAGTTCAAAGCCTGCGGCAGCATAGGCTCCTCCGCCTGCAATGCAGTCGCGGAGGCCAGACAGACAAAAAGCTTTAAAAAAACAGGGAATTTCACAGACAAGGCGCGGTTTTTATCATGCCCACTTCCCTGAGACAATAACAAAAACGAGAAAGGGTGGAATTTGCCCTTGGCCTGGGAAAATCTCCCTGCTGCACCCATGTCTCACGCCGCCATCGGCAGCACAGCAGCCTGCCAGGCGCCCGTCCCGCCTTCGCCGGATTTCTGGCCCCGGGGGGACGCCTGCCAGCCCGTCTCCACCTCATGGGCCAGCACGCAGAGATCACGGGTCACAGAGTTGGTAAAATGGCGGAGGTTGTTGCGCAGGCGCGCATAAACATCCGGCCCGGTGGCAGATTGTGGCACCAGCGCAGCAGCCAGCGATCTTTGCTCCTTGTCATAGGGATTGGCCGCCGTCGCCAGCGCCTGCACCGCATGGCTCACACCAACCTGCACGCGTACCTCACCACCTTGCCTGGCCTCGGCTGTGGCGCCCCGGGCACTCTCCAGCCACAAGGCCTCCACACACACCGCTGCAATATGGGCCTGCGCGGCAGCCAGTGCACGCTGCGCCTCCACCAGCAGCCGCACCTGCTCACGCCAGCTTGCCGGGACTCCCTCCTGCTGAAAGCGCCACGCCAAAGCAGCCCCTAGGCGCGACCATGCCGCCTGCTCAAAAACCGCCAGCTGCTTTGAAGTCACCTCGTATTCGCGCAGAGACTCCGCCTGCGCAGCCATCACGGCGGCAGCGTTGCTCACATCCACTCCAGGCATCGTCACCCCGGTGGCATCATGCCCGCCGTGGACCAGCTGGCAGACAAGCGTGCGTCGGCAAAGCACATCGCGCAGCCTCATCTCTCGCTCGCAGGCAGCCTCGTAGCCCCCTTTCCAGGCCTTCACCACGGCAGCCGCCTCAGCCCACATCTCCGCAGCGACCATCGGCAGCGGCATCAGCCGCTCCGGAGACGGCGGATGTCCAAACATCTCCCTCACCGCCGCTTCACGGAGCCTGTCCTTCAGCTCCATCTCCTCCCCCTGCCGTTGCGCATCCAGCCGACTTTGATCTTCCTGCTCCTGACGCCGCCGCTGGTCCTGCATGTGCCGGTTTGGCGCCTCCTCGGCCACCAGCTTAAATTCATTAAGATCCAGCCCCAGCTCCACATCATACCAGTAGAGAGACACCGTTTTGCACAGACCCGCAAAGTCGTGCATCAGCGCCTCCGCAGGCATATCCAGGCTGCACACTCCAGGCGCAGCCAGCTCCTCCAGTCTTTCCTTTCGGTCCTTCAGGGCCGGGTGCGTGCTCCACCACGAGGCATCCTCCGCCAGCCCCCTGCTCTTCACCTGCTTGCGCACCACCTCCGGCATGGCCAGCACCTGGCTGGCGATACGCCCCGGCACATTGTCCGGCAGCTCCCCGTCCTTCAGCCGGGCCAGCATGGACTTCACCGTCGCCGTCTCGGCATGATCCAGAAGCCCCAGCTGCAGCAGTGCGCCCTCCATCTCACAACTGCCCACCACCCTCGCGCCATGGGCGTCCGCATCATACTCCATCTGACGCGACATGAAGCCGCTGATCACGCCCCCCAGCTGCATCAGCAGAGTCATCACTTTCCGGCCCACCCCCACCATGACACGGGACACAGTTCCCAAAAGGCCGCTGAACCCCTCCCGGCTGCACAGCGCATCCAGCTTTTCATCCCAGCCATCACGCTCCAGCACCACACGGGCAAACCAGCGGTTGATGCTGCGCACGACGTAGTTCAGCCGCATGCCTCCCCCCTGCGCAAAGTGGCCAAACTCATGCGCCAGCACTCCCGCAAACTGCCGCGCCGTCAGTCCCGCCACCAGCGGCATGCCGATGCTCAGCACCAGATCATGGCTGAAAAAACTCGCCATCCCACGCCGGAACGACGCCGACGCATTTACCCGCGAGTCCACCTCCACCACCACCGGATGCGGAGCCCCCACCAGGTCGCAGATGCGGTGGATCAAGGCAAACAAAGCCGGTTGTGAGATGGGGTCCAGCGTCACCGTTGGCGGCTGCTTCGGCAGCGGCGCAAACAACGGCTTCATCATGAACAAAATGCAAATCGCACCCGCCACCGCCACAGCGAGATACAGAAAGCCCGCCAGCAGCACCGCCCGGCCATTCCGCCGCCCCAGTCCCGAGGCTTCACTGATCCATACCAGATCATGCTGCACATGCCACACCAGCAGCCATCCCATCCCCGCAATCAATGCCAGATACAGCAGCGGCAAAATGAGCAGGGCCAGCAGCACCAGCACCATGCCCAGACGGTAGCCGACAGACACGCGCCCGCGTACAAAGCCCCCGGAAAAGGCTCCGCCTACCAGCTCAGTCAGGTCTGCCATCATTCTCCCCTGCATCAAAAGGCAAAAATCTACGCGCCCTGTACTTTGTACGTCAATCTCAGCCCCGAGCACTCGCAACATTCATTCTCATTTCATGGATGAGACGCACTTGAAGGCAGGGGTGGGTCAGAGCATTCTGTTTCAATCATGAACCGCCGCCGCCTGCTACAGTCCTTCGCCACAGCAGCGCTTTCCCCCGCTGCATGCACGCAGCGGCAACACCGCCCACCGGCACCCTACGCTACCTGCAGCCAGCTTGCCGAGCAGCTCGAAGCGGCACAAACCACGCCTCTCCTGCTGGTGGAGCACTTCCTCTCACGCATCACGCAGCTCGACAAATCCGGTCCCCGCATCAGCTCGGTCATCGAATTGAATCCCGCCGCCAAAGACATCGCCGCCCACGCCCCTCCCGGCCTGCTGCACGGCCTCCCCATACTCATCAAGGACAACATCGAAACCGCCGACACCATGCACACCACCGCAGGCTCGCTGGCCCTGCGGAATCGCCCGCCTGAAAGCGATGCACCCCTCGTCTCCCGCCTTCGTGCTGCAGGAGCCGTCATCCTCGGAAAGACCAACCTCAGCGAGTGGGCCAACATCCGCTCCCCAAAATCCACCAGCGGCTGGAGCGCACGCGGCGGCCTCACCCGCAATCCCCATAAGCTCACCCACAGCGCCAGCGGTTCCAGTTCCGGCTCTGCCGCCGCTGTCGCCGCGGGCCTGGCCCCGGCCGCCATCGGCACCGAAACCAACGGCTCGATCGTCAGCCCAGCCAGCGCCTGCGGCATCGTCGGTTTCAAGCCCACCGTCGGCCTCATCAGCGGCGCGGGAATCATCCCCATCACCCATCATCAGGACACCGCAGGGCCCATGACACTCACCGTCAGTGACGCCGCGCTTCTCATGCAGGTGCTGGCAGCGGATTTCACAGCAGACTTAAAATCTGATGCGCTCAAAGGCGCACGCCTCGGCGTCATCCGTGAATACAGCGGCACCCACCCGCAGGTCCTGGCCCTCTTTGATGCCGCCCTGCAAAAACTGCGCGAAGCCGGAGCCATCATTATCGATCCCGTCAAGCTGCCCACCCTGCGCAAGGCCGGCTCCCTGGCCTGGCGCGCCATGCTCATTGAGCTGCGCCAGGACCTCAACGCCTACCTAGAACAACGTGGTGGCGACGTCCGCACCCTCGCCGAACTCATCGCCTTCAACGAAGCGCACCGCGACACCGAGATGCCGCACTTTGCGCAGGAGTTCTTCATTCAGTCGGAAAAACTCGGCACGCCTGAGATCATCGCAGCCGGAGAAGTCGCCCGCGCCGAGGCCCGCCGTCTTGCCGGTCCCGAAGGCATCGACGCCGCCCTGCGCGAGCACCGCCTCGACGCCCTCATCTGCCCCACCAACGACCCCGTCGGCCTCATCGATCTCGCCCATGGCGACAGCAACGACCGCGTCGCCAGCACGCCCGCCGCCGTGGCGGGCTACCCTCACCTCACTGTGCCCCTCGGCCTTGTGGACGGCCTCCCCATCGGCTTTTCCTTCATGGGCACCGCGCATGCGGATGCGCGCATCCTCGCGCTCGGACACGCGTTTGAGGAGATAACAAAAGCGCGCAGGGCCCCGGAGTTTCGCGAGGAGTAGCGGGGGCATCCTGCCCCCGCAACGTCATCCCCCTTTCTTCGCCGCCCTCTGGGCAAAGAAGGACGGCACCCTCTGCTGCCGGAACTGCGCCGGCGTAAGTCCCATGATGCTCCTGAAGCACCGCGTGAAATGCGCGTGATCGTAGAACCCCAGCTCCACCGCCAGCGCGGCCACGGTCTCCTCCGTCTCCGCCAGCCGGCGGCACGCCGCCTCCACCCGCACACGCAGCAGGTACTGCCGCGCCGAGGAGCCAAACACGCGGCGGAAGCTGCGGTCAAACTGGCTCTGCGACAGCCCGCACACCCGCGCCATCTCCGCGCTGCTCAGCGCCGCCTCGGGGTGCTTGTGCATCTGCTCGATCACCTTCGCAAACCGCGCCTCGCCGGAGCTGCGGCTGCGCACCTGCTCCAGCTCCCGCGAGAAACCGGCCACGCCGATGACTCGCCCCTCCGCATCGCGCAGCGGGATCTTGCTGGACATCACCAGTCGCGGCGAGCCCTCCGCCTCCGGCGCGCTTTCCACCCGGTTCACGATCGGCCTGCCCGTGCGCATCACCGTTTCATCATCCGCATGGTACTCCGCCGCACGGCTGCGCGGGAAGAAGTCCGCATCCGTCTTGCCGATGGCATCCTTCTCATGCTTCACCCCGCAGTAGTCGCACCCGCGCCCGTTCACCGCCATGAAGCGCCCCTTTCGGTCCTTGATAAAAAAGGAAATGTCCGGCAGCAGGTCAAAGAGCCGCGCCAGCTCCGCTCCGCCTGCGCGCCGTAAAAATGCCTGTGGTGAAATCGCAGCCATGGTGCGTGTATTTTACACAAGGATGCCATGCCCATGCAAGACGCGAATGCGGGTGCTGGCGTATCCTGAAGCATGAAAATCGCCATGCACTCCCTGCTCCAGCGCCGCGAGCGGCTCCGGCGGGCGGCCGCCAGCCTGCGCCGTGGCAACACACGCGACCTGCATCTGCTCGATGCCATGCTCCGCGATGCCGAAGTCGTCGCCTCCTTCAGTGACGACGAATTAAAAGACCTCATCCTCATCGTCAAACACCACCGCCCCGATCTCGCACTCAATCTCCTCACCCACATGAGGGCATCCAAAGAACGCCAGTGCCTGGGCGCCTGCCTCGCCGCCATCTGGAGCCGCATCGACATCAATGCCGCCTGGCATGGCATCACTGCCAGCAGCCTCCCAGAAGCCGAGCGCCTGGCTTTGTGTAGCGCCATGGTCTGACGCCAGCATCCGCCCTAAAATTCGCCTGATTGACCGCAATATGAGTCACCCAGCCACCGTAAGCACATTCATACCAGTCCTGGACACTTCCATACAACCTCCCCACTCACGCATGCGCATCAACCTCACCCTGCTCCTCACGCTTCTCGCCTCTGTGGCGACTGCTGCGCAGCCCATCGGCTTCAACAAAGACATCCGCCCCATCCTCGCAGACGCCTGCTTCCACTGCCACGGCCCGGACCCGGGAACGCGTAAAGCAGGACTGCGCCTCGACACCGAGGCCGGATTCTTCACCGCCAAGGAGGGCGAACAGCCCACCGTCATCAAGAACAAGCCGGAGATCAGCAGCCTCTTCCAGCGCCTCATCACCAAGGATGAGGACGACCTCATGCCGCCGCCCGAGTCACACAAGACGCTCAAGCCCGCAGAGATCGCGCTGATCAAAGAATGGATCGCCCAGGGTGCGCCCTGGCAGCCGCACTGGTCCCTCATCGCGCCCAGGAAAGCCCCTCTGCCTGCCGTGAAGGACAGCGCCTGGATCAAGACTCCAGTGGACCGCTTCATTCTTTCCAAACTGGAAGCAATCGGACTCACTCCCGCAACCCAGGCGGAGGATCACGCGCTCATCCGCCGTGTCTCCCTGGACCTCACCGGCCTGCCGCCTTCCCCGGAGCTGATGACACGCTACCTCCCGCTCACCGACCAGAAGTATTCCGCGCTGGTGGACGAGCTCCTCAAATCCCCCGCCTATGGCGAGCACCGCGCCCGCTACTGGCTGGACGCCGCACGCTACGCCGACACCCACGGCCTCCACTTTGACAAACCCCGCGAGATGTGGCCCTACCGCGACTGGGTCGTCAAAGCCTACAACAACAACGAGCCCTTCGACAAATTCACCGTCGAGCAGATCGCCGGCGATCTCCTGCCCAAGCCCACCGAAGACCAGCTCATCGCCACCGGTTTCCAGCGCTGCAACATCACCACCAATGAAGGCGGCACCATCGATGAAGAGAACCTCGCCAACTACGCTTCCGACCGCGTACAGACCATGGGCTGGGTCTACTTTGGCCTCACCACCAACTGCTCTCAGTGCCACGACCACAAGTTCGACCCCATCACGCAGAAGGACTACTACTCCATGGCCGCCTTCTTCCGCAACACCACGCAGAAGCCCAAGGACGGCAACGTGAAGGACGGCCTGGGCCCCATCCTCGTGCTGCCCACGGACAAGGACCGCCCGCGCTGGACCGCACTGCCCACGGAGATCGCCGCGGCGAAAACCAAGCAGGACGCCGCACGCAAAACCGCAAAACCTCTTTTCGATCTCTGGCTCACCACCGCCAAGCCAGAAGACCTCGACAAGGATGTGCCCACCAAGGGCATCACCGCGCACCTGCCGCTCAATGAAGGCGCTGGCAGCGAAGTGAACGCCACCTGCGGCAGCGCCAAAACCTTCAAGGCCACTGGCGAAGTCACCTGGAAGCCCGATGGCAAACTGGGCCCCGCGCCTGTGATGAAACCGAACAGCACCTTCGAGATCGGCGACGTGGGTGACTACGAGAAGGATCACGCCTTCAGCTATGGTGCCTGGATTCGCGCGGGCAAGGTCACCGGCATCGCAGGCAGCATTCTCAGCCGCATGGATGAAAAGAACGGCCATCGCGGCTGGGATCTCTTCCAGAGCGACAACAAGCTCTCCGTGCACATCGTCAGCAACTGGCCAGGCGACGCCATCAAGGTCAGCACCGCCAAACCCGCCCTGCGCCCCAACGTGTGGCAGCATGTGTTTGTGACCTACGACGGCAAAGGCAAGGCTGGCGGCGTCCGCATTTTTGTGGATGGCGTGGAGGCGCAGATCCGCCCGGACGTGAACGCACTCAAAGGCAGCATCAAAACGACGACTCCCACACGCATCGGCCAGCGCAGCCACGGCTCCTACTTCACCGATGGCGGCGTGCAGGACGTGCGCATCTACGACCGCCAGCTCAGCGCAGCGGAAGTCATGACCCTTTCCAAAGTGGGCCCTCTGCGCACCATGCTCGCTGCCAAAAAGCCGGGGCCAAAGCAGCAGGAGGCGCTCTTTGAGCACTACCTCACCACCCGCGATGCAGCCTACCAGACCGCACTCGCCACCAGCACCAGGCTCACCGCCGAGCAGGAAACCATCAAGGCCCGCAGCCCCATGACTCATGTGCAGGAGGAAAAGATGGACACCAAGCCCATGGCCAACATCCTCATGCGCGGCCAGTATGACAAGGTGGGAGACCCCGTGGAGGCCGCCGTGCCCGCCGCCCTGGGCAAGCTCCCCGCCGATGCTCCGAAGAACCGCCTCGGCCTCGCCCAATGGCTCGTCAGCGACAACAACACCCTTACCGCCCGTGTCACCGTCAACCGCATGTGGCAGGAACTCTTCGGCAGCGGCATCGTCAAGACCAGCGAGGACTTCGGCATCATGGGCTCCGCCCCTTCCAATCCCGAGCTGCTCGACTGGCTCGCCGTCGAGTTCAAAGAAACCGGCTGGGATGTGAAGCGCTTCTACAAGATGCTCGTCACCTCCGCCGCCTACCGTCAGGCCGCCGTCATCACCCCCGCCAAGCTGGAAAAGGACCGCGACAACGCCCTCCTCTCCCGCGGCCCGCGCTTCCGCATGGACGCCGAGATGATCCGTGACTACGCCCTCGCCGCCAGCGGCACCCTCTCTCCCCGCATGGGCGGCCCCGGCACCCTGCCCTACCAGCCGGAAAACATCTGGGAGGTCGTCGGCATGGGCACGGAAAAGTACGTGCAGGACAAAGGCGAAAACCTCTACCGCCGCACCCTTTACGACTTCTGGAAGCGCATGGCCCCGCCCGCCAACATGGACATCTTCAACGCCCCCAGCCGCGAAATGAGCTGCGTCCGCCGCGACCGCACCAACACCCCGCTGCAGGCCCTCGTCACCATGAACGACCCCCAGTTCATCGAAGCCGCCCGCAACCTCGCCCAGCACACTCTCCAAAACGTCAAAGGAGACGACACCGCCAGGCTCTCCGCCATCTACGAGCACCTCCTCTGCCGCCCCCTCAAGGACGCCGAGAAACCCATCCTCCACGCCAGCCTCGCCGACATGCGCAAGTTCTACACCGCCAATGCCGCCGAAGCCGAGTCCCTCCTCAAAGTCGGCGAATCCAAAGCCGACGACAAACTCCCCAAACCCGAACTCGCCGCCTGGACCATGCTTTGCAACGAAGTCATGAATCTGGACGAAGTCTTGAACAAGTAATCACACTGCCATGAATATCCTCCACGAATGGGACCTCTACCAAACCCGCCGCCAGCTTTTTTCGCGCGGTAAGAATGTATTGGGCGGCGCCGCACTCGCATCACTCCTCGGCGAATCATTCGCCAGTGCATCATCCGGCGGAGCGATGGGCCCTCACTTCGCCCCCAAGGCCAAGCGCGTCATCTACCTGCACATGGTCGGCGGCCCGGCGCAGATGGACCTCTTCGACTACAAGCCCGAGATGCAGAAGTGGTATGACAAGGATCTGCCGCCCAGCATCCGCAACGGCCAGCGCCTCACCACCATGACCAGCGGTCAGGCGCGATTCCCCATCGCGCCGTCGAAGTTCAACTTCGCCCAGCGCGGCCAGTGCGGTATGTGGATGAACTCCGACCTCCTCCCCCACCTCGCCAAAAACGCCGACGACATCTGCTGGATGCGCTCGCTGCACACCGAGGCCATCAATCACGAACCCGCCATCTGCGCCATGCAGACCGGCAATCAGATCACCGGCCGTCCCTGCCTCGGCTCCTGGGCCTCCTACGGCCTCGGCAGCATGAATGCCAACCTGCCCACCTTCGTCGTCCTCATTGCCACGCCCACCAATCGCGAGCAGGAGCAGGCCATCTCCTCCCGCCTCTGGTCCAGCGGCTACCTGCCCGGCGAGCACGCAGGCGTTTCATTCCGCAGCAAAGGCGACCCCATCCTCTTCATCAACAACCCCGCCGGAGTACCCAGCAGCGTGCGCAAGCGCACCATCGAAGGCCTCAACGCCCTCAACGAGATCAACTTCAAAGAAGTCGGCGACCCCGAAACCCACACCCGCATCCAGCAGTACGAAATGGCCTTCCGCATGCAGGCCAGCGTGCCAGAGCTTACAGACATCAACAGCGAGCCCGAGCACATCTTCAAGCTCTACGGCGATGAAGCCAGGAAGCCCGGCACCTTTGCCAACAGCGTCCTCATGGCCCGCCGCCTCGCCGAGCGCGGCGTCCGCTTCACCCAGATCTACCTCAACAACTGGGACCACCACAGCAACGTCGGCGGCCGCATGCCCAGCCAGTGCAAGGACATCGACCAGCCCTGCCACGCCCTCATCGAGGACCTCAAGCAGCGCGGCATGTTTGACGACACCCTCATCATCTGGGGCGGTGAATTTGGCCGCACCATCTACTCCCAGGGCGGTCTCACCAAAGAAAACTACGGCCGCGACCACCACCCCCGCTGCTTCACCATGTGGATGGCCGGCGGCGGTGCCAAAGGCGGCGCCATCTACGGCGAGACCGACGACTTCAGCTACAACATCGTCAAAGACCCGCTCCACATCAGCGACTTCCACGCCACCGTCCTCAACCTCCTCGGCTACAACGCCGACCGCTTCACCTACAAGTTCCAGGGCCTCGACCAAAAGCTCATCGGCATCAATCCCGCCAAGCCCGTCAAAGCCCTCATGGCCTGACCACTCACGCAGCCGCGCCAGCACTCTGGAGGAGTGGGATCGTCCCGATCCCACACGCTTCCGCATCGCCCAGCGCCCTCGCACATCCACGAACACGCTGCAGGTGCGGGGATCAAGATGATCCCCCTCCGTTGGCTCATGCCTCCGCCTTCAGACCCTTTTTCATCGCATCAGGGGATCACTTGCCCCCCTCATCGCCAACACCGCTTTCGTCGAGTCTAAAAAATTCCCCATCATCAGCGCGCCGAACGTGCCGCTACCTCTCCCCACTCAAATCAATCGTCAAACACGCATCGACCCCTTGGGGGAGAGGGCCGGGGTGAGGGGCCAAAATCCCCCTCGCAGGCATAAGTCCTTACCCGACAGCCATCGGATAGAGGCACCATCTGGAAACTCACTGCTTCTTCAATCCCCGGTACTTCCCCGGCGCCATCCCCGCATACCGGCTGAAGTGCCGTGTAAACGCACTCTGGTCACACCACCCCGTTTCGATCGCGATGTCCGCCAGCGTGCGCTCAGTCTCCCTTAGCAGCCGTGTCGCCTCATCCAGCCGCAGCTTGTGCAGCAGTTGCAGCGGGCTCATTTGAAACAGCCGCTGCACCCGCTGCTCAAACTGATACACACTCAGCCCCGCCTTCTTGGCAATGTCCTCGATCCGTAGGCTCTCCGCAAAGTGCTGCTGCATGTGCTTCAGCGCCGACGCCAGTTCCGCAAAGCCACCCGCCTTGTCGCTCGGCGCATTCAGATCCCGCGAGATCCCCGCCACACCTACGATGAGCCCCTTCGCATCGCGCAGCGCATGCTTCGTCGTCAGGCACCAGCCCGCTTTGTGCCCGGGATAAATGTGCAGCTCCAGCTGATGCTCCACCGGCTTCCCCGTCTTCAGCACCGCCTCATCCTGCCGTGCATAGCTCGCCGCCAGCGCCTCCGGAAACACCTCCTCCGGCCTCTTCCCAATCAGCTTCGCCTTATCCCCACCCGCACATCTCTCCGCCAGCGTCTGGTTCACCCGCGCATACCGCCCCGCCGCATCCTTGATGAAAAACACCACATCCGGCAGCGCATCAAACAGCGCCTCCGTCGTCCCATGCTCAGAGAATGTCCCTCCCGTCTCCATCATTTTGACTGAATTGGCAGCCTCCCGCCCAAAAAGCAATCAAGACCCTCTGCCCCTTTCCCATCATCCTCAGTCGACCCATCCGACCGCCCTCGACCTCCTGCTCTGGGCAAATCATAAATCTTAAATCATAAATTCCCCATGCCCTCTCTCCCCAAATGGTCCGGCGTCTTCCCCGCCGTCGTCACCCAGATGCACCAGGATCAGTCCCTCGACCTCGCATCTTCCGCCAGTCACTTCGAAGCCCTCATCCAGTCCGGCATCTCCGGCCTCATCGTCTGCGGCTCCCTCGGCGAAAACCAGTGCCTCCAGCCCGATGAAAAACGTGCCGTCCTCCAGTGCGCCATCGACACCGCCAAAGGCCGCATCCCCGTGCTTTCCGGTGTCGCCGAGATGAGCACCCGCGCCGCTATCCAGTATATGCAGGACGGCGCACAGCTCGGTGCCGCCGGCTTCATGGTCATGCCACCCATGGTTTACAAGAGCGATCCCCGCGAGACTGAGCACTGGTTCCGCACCCTCGCCAAGGCCACCCCCCTGCCCTGGATGCTCTACAACAACCCCGTCGGCTACCACACCGACGTCACCCCCGAGATGTTCGCCCAGCTCGCCGACATCTCAAACCTCACCTCCATCAAGGAAAGCAGCGCCAACTCCCGCCGCATCACCGAGCTGCGCAATCTCGTCGGCGACCGCTACCAGCTCTTCACCGGCGTGGACGACCTCATCCTCGAATGCTCCATCCTCGGCATCGACGGCTGGGTCGCCGGCAGCGGCATCGCCTTCCCTCAGGAAAATCAAAAGCTCTGGGACCTCACCCGCGCCGGAAAGTGGGATGAAGCCCGCACCCTCTACCGCTGGATGCAGCCCCTCATGAAGCTCGATACCCACATCCACTTCGTCCAATACATCAAACTCCTCTGCCAGGAGACCGGCCTCGGCAAGGAGTGGTGCCGAGACCCCCGCCTCCCCCTCGCCGGAGCCGAACGCAACCAAGTCCTCACCATCATCCGCGACTCCCTTGCCAAACGCCCCGCATAACGCCTCCCCCCAAAAGTGATGCGGGCACTCCTGCCCGCACACCCTCTCCGCACACCCTCACCGCCCGGCACCCGCGCCAGCATAGTGGTCCGCACAACGCGAAGCCAGCCGAAGGCAATCCCCTGCGCAGCCCCCGCCATCACCCACCACTCCGCACCTCCCCCAACTTCAAACCTTTAACTTTAAACTTCCAACTCCCCAGTGCTCCGCATCCCGATCATCGACTCCCACACCGGCGGCGAGCCCACCCGCGTCGTCCTCGGCGGCGTCACCCCTGAGACCCTCGAAACCTACCGCCGCGCCATCCTCTGCGAACCCCGCGGCCACGAGGTCATCGTCGGCGCACTCCTCGTCCCTCCCAAAGACCCCGCTTGTGAAACAGGCGTCATCTTCTTCAACAACATCGGTCTCCTCGGCATGTGCGGCCACGGCATGATCGGCCTCATCATCACACTCCGCCACCTCGGCCGCATCACTCCAGGCGAGCACCGCATCGAAACCCCCGTCGGCATCGTCACCGCCACGCTGCTCGAAGACGGTCGCGTCAGCATCCAAAACGTCCCCTCCTACCGCAAAGCCACCTCCGTGCACGCAGGCGGTTTCACCGGAGACATCGCTTATGGCGGCAACTGGTTCTTTCTGGTATCCGACCACGGACTCGACCTCACCCGAGAAAACATCCCCCAGCTCACCCAGACTGCCCTCGCCATGCGCGCCGCTGTCCACGCCGCAGGTTACCCCGAGGTCGATCACGTCGAGCTCTTCGCTCCTCCACACTCTCCCGCCAATCACAGCCGCAGCTTCGTCCTCTGTCCCGGTGCCGAATACGACCGCTCCCCCTGCGGCACCGGCACCAGCGCCAAGCTCGCCTGCCTCGCCGCCGACCGCAAACTCGCCCCCGGCGAAATCTGGTGTCAGGAAAGCATCATCGGCAGCGTCTTCGAAGCCAGCTACACCCCGGCAGCAGACGCCACCATCATCCCCACCATCACCGGCACCGCCTTCATCACCGCAGAGACCACACTCCTGTTTGATCCCAAAGACCCTTTTCGATTCGGCATCGGCAGCCCGTTCTGAGTACGTAGTTCGGGCTTTAGCCCGCTCTGAAATCTTCTCATCCCTCAAATCTAAAATCACCCAGCGCAGGTTTTGTAGTACAGGCTTTAGCCGGAATCTGGAAACCGAGCCCATGCCTTTAAATCAATGAAGCTCTTCTTTTTTCTCCTGCTCTCCACCACCGCCCTGGCCGCAGACTTCGACAACGCCCTCTCACTCCCCAAGCGCACCGAAAACCTCGTCTTTCGCGACCGCCTCAAGCCCAACTGGCTGTCAGACAATCACACCTTCTGGTATCGCGTCCAAACCGGCCCCAAAACCCACGAATTCGTCTTCATCGACGCCGCCACCGGCACTCGCAAAACCGCACAATCTCTCAAAGATCTCGGCCTGCCTGAAAAGGAAGCTCTCAAATCCTCCACCGCCAAAATCGAACTCCGCCGCACCACACGCACCGGCGAAGAGTCCGGCCTCAAATTCATCAACCAGCTCGACGCCGACGTCGATCTCTTCTGGATCAGCCAGGATGGCAAACACATCCGCTACGGCGGCGTCCGCGCCGGAGCCGAGCGCGAGCAGCACACCTATGACGGCCACGTCTGGCTCATCACCAGCCGCACTGGAGAGCACCTCGCCATCATCGAGGCAGGGCCGCAGGAGCAGACGCTGATCATCGACGGCAAAGGCCTCACTCCTTCCAAAGAAGAACGCCCCAAAACAGAACCCAAAGACCGCGCCCCAGACGGCAGTTGCGTGGTCACCAGCCAGGCGGACAAAGTGACCAAGCGCCAGATCACCATCGTCGACTCCACTCCCACAGGCCAGGTGCAGCCAAAGCTCAAAGTCCTCGACTATACCAAGCCCGGCGATCCCCTGCCCCGCCCGCAGATGATCATCACTCATAAAGACGGCCGCACCATCCGCGTCTTGCAGGATCTCTATGAGAACCCCTTCACCGAGTCCGGCAAGCTGCCCGTCACCTGGTCCCCCGACAGCCGCGAGATCTACTTCGACTACAACCAGCGCGGCCATCAGCTCTACCGCATCCTCGCCGCCGATCCCAGAACCGGCACCGTGCGCATCATCGTCGAGGAAACCTCCAAGACCTTCATCGACTACACCCACAAAACATGGCGTCACTGGCTGCATGCCACCCACGAACTCCTCTGGATGAGCGAGCGCGACGGCTGGTGCCACCTATACCTCTACGACACCCAAACCGGCCAGGTCAAAAACCAGATCACCAAGGGCGCATGGCCCGTCCGCGAAGTCCTCCATGTCGATGACTCCAAGCGCCAGCTCTGGTTCCTCGCCAGCGGTCTTCGCAAAGAAGAAGACCCCTACCACCTCCACCTCTGCCGCGTGAATTTCGACGGCACCGGCTTCCAGCAGCTCACGGAAGGAGATGGCAATCACCACATCGAGTTCTCCCCCAACCGCGACTTCTTCACTGCCACCTATTCCCGCGCCGATCTGCCACCCGTCCACGAGCTCCGCCGCAGCACCGATGGCACCCTCGTCTGCACCCTCGAAACAGCCGACGCCACAAATCTCCTCGCCGCAGGCTGGACCATGCCCGAGCGCTTCGTCGCCAAAGGCCGCGATGGCACCACCGACATCCACGGCATCCTCATCAAGCCCTCCAACTTTGATCCCGCCAAGAAATACCCCGTCGTCGAAGACATCTACGCCGGTCCTCACAGCGCCTTCGCCCCCAAGGATTTCGGCCGACTGCTCACCCATCACATCCTCGCCGAGCTCGGCTTCATCATCGTCAAACTCGACGGCATGGGCACCAATCATCGCGGCAAAGCCTTCCATGACGTGTGCTGGAAAAACATCAAGGATGCCGGATTCCCCGACCGCAAGCTCTGGATCAAAGCCGCAGCCCAGACCCGCCCCTGGATGGACCTCACCCGCGTCGGCATTTACGGCGGCAGCGCTGGCGGACAGAACGCCATGCGCGCCCTCCTCGACCATCACGACTTTTACAAAGTCGCCGTCGCCGACTGCGGCTGCCACGACAACCGCATGGACAAAATCTGGTGGAACGAGCAATGGATGGGCTGGCCGGTCGATGAAAGCTACGCCCGCAGCTCCAACAAAGACGACGCCCACAAACTCGAAGGCCACCTCCTCCTCATCGTCGGCGAACTCGACACCAACGTCGATCCCGCCTCCACCACTCAGGTCGTCGGGGCCCTTCAAAAAGCCGGCAAGACCTTCGACTTCATGCCCATCATCGGCACCGGCCACGGCGCCGCCGAAACACCCTACGGTTCCCGCCTCCGCATGGAGTTCCTCGTAAAACATCTGCGCCCATAAAGTAGCCTTGTTCCTGCGGAACAAGGAACCGCCCCGTCACACCCACATCCCCAGTAGTCCCTCAGCCCCCTCTGTCTTTCGCCTCAATGCCCCCCCACGTCACCATCCTCGGCGCAGGCGTCATCGGCCTCAGCACGGCGCTCTACTGCGCCCGGCGCGGCATGCAGGTCACCGTCATTGATCGCAGTCCCGCACAACGTGACGGCTGCTCCTTTGGCAACGCCGGCATGGTCGTCCCCAGCCACTTCATCCCCCTCGCCGCACCCGGCATGGTCAGCCTCGGCCTCAAGTGGATGTGGAACCCCGAATCCCCCTTCTACATCAAGCCCCGTCTCGATCCCGATCTCCTCACCTGGGGCCTCCACTTCTGGAAAGCCGCCACCAGGCAGCGCGTCTCCGCCGCCGCTCCCATTCTCCGCGACCTCAGCCTCCTCAGCCGCCAGTGCTTTGAAGACATCGGCCTCGACTTCGGCCTCGTCAAAAACGGCCTCCTCATGCTTTGCAAAGAGCAGCACACCCTCGACGAGGAAGCCCGCGCCGCAGCTCAGGCCAATGCCCTCGGCATCCCCGCTGAAGTCCTCGATGCCCGCGCCACCGCCGCACTCGACCCCGGCGTGACCATGGACGTCTGCGGCAGCGTTTACTTCCCCAAAGACTGCCACCTCCCCCCCGCCCGCTTCATCGCCGCCCTCGAGTGCGAACTCACCCGCCTCGGCGTCCAGTTCCTCTGGGACACCGAAGTCACCGGATTCAAATCCGAAAACGGACGCCTGCACTCAGTCAGCACTTCGCTTGGGCAAGTCGGTGCTCACGAATTCGTGCTCTGCGGTGGCGTTTGGTCGTCAGCACTGGCCAGCTCTCTCAATCTCAAATTGCCCATGCAGGCAGGCAAAGGCTACAGCCTCACTCTTCCCAGCCCCCGTCAGCTCCCAGAGCTCTGCACCATCTGCACCGAGGCACGCCTCGCCGTCACTCCCATGGATGGCGCGCTCCGCGTGGGCGGCACCATGGAGATGGCAGGCATCAATGAGACCATCACCCACCGCCGCGTACGCGGCATCACGCGTGCGTTTCCCCAGTACTTCCCCGCCTTCGAAGAAAGCGACTTCGCCGGGGTAAAACCGTGGAGCGGCTTGCGCCCGGTCTCCCCCGACGGCATGCCCTACATTGGCCGCACCCGGCGCTGGAAAAATCTCACCATCGCCACTGGCCACGCCATGATGGGCCTCAGCCTCGCACCAGCCACCGGAAAGATCGTGAGCGATCTGCTCGACGGAGAAAAACCAGCCGTTGCCCTCGACCTGATGTCACCCGACCGCTTTTTATGAAAACACTGATCATCGCACTTGGGTTCATCACCACCACCACACTCGCGCTGGACCGCCCCAGACTTCAGATCATCAATGCCGCCCCCAGAGAGGTGGAGGTGTTCTGGGTAAAGCCCGACGGCGGGCGTGTGCCCAATGGAAAAATTGCCCCGGGCAAAGACAACATTCTTGGTACCTCCTTGGGGCATCGTTTTGTCATCGTCGATCAGCAGCAGGAGACCGAGGTGGTTTGCAAGGTGCGCATACAGGGCTTTCGCTATGACCCGCAGGCCAAGGACGGCGTACCTGCCTGCTACACGCAGCGCGAGAGCGCCCATGGCTTCCCCATCGTCGCCACGGCCAAGACGAATCCCTATGCACTCAAGGAAGTGGCCTACCTGCTCAATCTCATGCTCGACCACCGCCCGGACGTCCGGCAGGCCATGATCGACAGCGGCGCACGCATGATCATCATGGCGCATGATGAGTACACCACCGACCTGCCCGAATTCTCCCGCCTGGCCGACGAGCCCGTGAAGGGTTTTGAAAACCTCCCCGCCAAAACCTACTGGGACACACGCGCACGCGGCCTCGGCGGCAGCCAGACAGACCCCTTCTGCTCCTGTGCCGAGGAGAATGTGCTGGGCTTTCCCGGAGATCCTTATGCCAAGGAATGCATCGTCATTCACGAATTTGCACACAACATCCACCTGCGCGGCCTTTTGAACGTGGACCCGACTTTCGACACACGTCTCAAAGCCGCCTACGATGCCGCCATGAAGACCGGGCTATGGCGCGGCAAATATGCCAGCGTGAACCACCACGAATACTGGGCCGAGGGCGTTCAGAGCTGGTTTGACGACAACCGCGTGAACGACCACGACCACAACCACGTCCATCTGCGTTCCCAGCTCATCGAGTACGATCCCGGCCTCGCTGCACTATGCCGTGAGGTCTTTGGCGACACCGAGCTGCACTACTCCAAACCAGCCACGCGCCTCACCGGCCACATGGCAGGCTATGATCCTGCAAAAGCCCCCGCCTTCACCTGGCCTGCCACCATGCAGGCGGCCCGGGAGCTGATCAAAGCCAAAGCCCAGAAGCGCGATGCGGACGCCAACACCGCACGCGAGATCCGCAGCATCGAAGGCTGGCAGGTCAGCATCAGCCGCGAACTGCTGACGAAGGATGCAGAGCTGACCGGCAAGGCGCTGCATCTGCTGACCCAGCAGCTTCAGGAAATCGTGCGCGTGGTTCCGCCAAAAGCGGTGGACGAACTCCGCAAAGTGACTCTCTACTTCAATCCCCAATACCCCAAATCACACCCGCGTGCGGAGTACCACTCCGGTGCCGGCTGGCTCAAGGAAAACGGCCGCGACCCCGTGATGGCCAAAGCAGTGGAGTTCACCAACGTGAGCATCTTCGAGGCGGAGACCCGCCGCATGCCCAACTTCGCCCTGCACGAACTCGCACATGCCTATCACGACCGCGTGCTCGGATTCGACAATACCGAGATCGAAGCCGCCTTCCAGCATGCCAAAGCCGCCGGCATATACGACAAGGTGCAACGCCAGGACTCTGAAGGTCGCAAACGACTCGCCAAAGCCTATGCCATGACGAATGCGCGTGAATACTTCGCCGAATGCAGCGAGTCATTCTTCACTCGCAATGACTTCTACCCCTTCACCAAAGAAGAGCTCAAGCAGCACGATCCCGAAATGTTCGCATTGCTGACCAAACTCTGGGGAGCCAGGCCACAGCCCTGAGCCATCCGGCTTTCACCCCTGCCGTGAGCGCCGCCGGTGTTCAGTGGGAGATTCCCCCGTCACTGCACGAAAGGCGCGTGTGAAAGCACTGTGATCGGCAAAGCCGCACTCTAGCGCGATCTCGGCCACCGAATCATCAGTTTCACACAACAACCGGCTGCCCACAGAAATGCGGGTTTGGGTGATGAGTTGCATGGGGCTGATGCCGTGAATGCGCTTGATCACACGCGCAAAGCGCGCAGGCGTCATTCCCGCCTTGCGTGCGAGTGATGACGGGCTGACCGGCTCGTCGTAGGCGGTTTCCAGGTAGCGCAGCACACGGGCCACCTTGGGCGGCACATCGTCACGGCTCACCGGTGCCGCCAGATCCTTGGAAATGCCGATGAGGCCCGCCACGCGTCCTTGGGCGTCGCGCACCGGCAGCTTGCTGGTCAGGCCCCACTCAGGCACGTTCGGCTTTCGCCAGAAAAGCTCCAGCCTCTCCACGATGGGCTGCCCGGTGCGCAGTACATGCTCATCCTGCTCTGTGGGTATGCGCCCATAGTCACCGGGGCATACATCGCAGGGCCGTCTGCCGATCATCTGGGATTTGTCCCTGAGTCCATGCCGTTCCACGAGCGATTGATTGACCACCAGGTAGCGGCCGGCGGCATCCTTGATGAAAAAGGCCGTGTCATGCATCAGATCCGCCATCTGCTCGATCACACGCGCATCCACGAGCAATGAGCCCTCATTGGATAAGATGCCAGGAAATGCTGAAGCGGCCATTTTCATGCAGAGAAAGGATGCCACAGGTTACGTCACGCGTCCCGTCATTGTGCTGCTTTTGTCAGATCTGCCAGGCAGAAGGCTCAAGACGGCAACCCCATCCCTGCGAAAAGCTACCGCCTGATGCGCAAGCAACTCTTCAGCCCACTCATCACGTTGCTCCTGATGATCCAGTCTCTTCACTCCGCCGATGTTCAGACAACACTGAAAACACTTCTCAACGCGGCTGCTGCAGGCGATGTCAAAGCGCAGCTCGACCTCGCCCTGCGCTTTCGCGATGGCAGCGGCGTGCTCAAAGACGACGTCCATGCCATGAGCTGGGCGCACCGTGCAGCAGATGCAGGAAGCGCCGAGGCGATGGACTTCGTCGGCGCCGCGTATCTGCGCGGCGCAGTGGTGAAGCGCAACCCCGCACTCGCCTTCGCTTATTTCAAGGCGGCGGCAGATGAATCCGCCCAGGCGGCATTCAACCTGGGCCAGTGCTACTACGGAGCCCAGGGTACCGCGCAGGACTGTGAGAAAGCACTCGAGTGGTGGAAAAAAGCGGCTGAGCGTGGGCATGGCCGGGCTGCTGCCAGTGCAGCCATGGCCTATCATTCCGGCGAAGGAGTCAAACAGGATGCCTTGAAGGCACGCCGCCTGGCGGAGCGCGCCGCAGAGCTGAACAATCCGGCGGGTCTGGTGCTGCTCGGCGAAATGCACTTCCAGGCAGGTGAAATCGAGGCCGCGAAGGAAAATTGGACCAGGGCTTCCAAGCTTCACCCCACGGGGGCTACTGGGCATCCTTCGCAGCCGTCTGACATCAGCTCGGCCCAGCAGGCGGCGGACCTGCTCAAGCTCATGGACTACCGGCGCCGCAAAAGCGAACCCGGAAAGTTTGCCTTCGTTCCACTGCCGCACATCCATCAAGGCTACAACAACTGCGGCTCCACCGCATGCGCCATCTTCGCCCGCTTCCAAGGCAGCGAGATCGGCGGCTGGGACTTTAAACGACTGTGCCCCTCGCCCCTTGGCACGGGCACCGACTGGGGACATTTGCTGGAGGCTTCAAAAAAGATAGGGCAGCAGTGGGCGCTCGTCACCTTCACGCCAGATGACAGGGGCTTTGCGCACGCCACGGCCATGCTCAAGTCCGAACTCGATGCCGGCCGCCCTGTAGTCGTGGACTTCAAGTACGTGGGCCCTCAGTATCCCGGCGGCAGCGCCGGCCACACGCTCAACGTCTGCGGTTATATTGCAGATGAGAACCTCTACATCCTCTGCAATCCCGCCGTCGCCACCCCGGGAATCCAGCTCATCACCTCCAGCGATTTGGATAAATTCTGGCGTTCGGATCACTATGGAAAACTCTCCAAGGGCGTTCTTTCCCGGCCTGCTTTCGTCATCGACAACCGTTGACCCAACTCGTGAAATCCTCCCTGGCCGCCTTCAAATTTTGTCTCATGAAAACCATCCTGCTCGGCACCCTCCTCCTGGCCTCCCAGCTTTATGCCAAGCCCCTGAAAGTCTTCATCCTCGCAGGCCAGTCCAACATGGAAGGTCATGCCAAGATCGAAACCTTTGACTACATCGGCGATGATCCCGCCACAGCTCCGCTGCTCAAACAGATGCGCGCAGCAGATGGCAACCCGACGGTATGCGATCATACCTGGATCTCCTATTGCACCGGCAAATACGACGGCAGCGCGAATGGAGAGGGTACCGGAAAGCTCACCGCTGGCTTTGGTGCGCGGGACGACGCGACGAAGCCAAACGGCAAGATCGGACCGGAGTTCACCTTCGGCCTCACCATGGATGCCGCGCTGAAAGAGCCGGTGCTCATCATCAAGACCGCTTGGGGCGGCAGAAGCCTGAACACCGAGTTCCGCCCGCCGAGCGCGGGCCCGTATGAACTCAACGACTACCAGAAGAAGCTCTACTACGGCCCGCCCGGCCACGGTGTTCCGAAGGACATGGATCAATGGTTCGCGGAGAAGAAAAGGGAAACCGGGCGCTTCTACCGCTACATGGTCGAGCATGTGAAACGTGTGCTCGCAGATCCAAAGCGCGTGTGCCCGGCCTACGACGCCTCACAGGGCTACGAGATCGCGGGCTTCGTCTGGCTGCAGGGATTCAACGACATGGTGGACGGCCACACCTACCCTGATCGCGGCAAACCCGGGCGATATGCGGTTTACAGCGACCTACTCGCCAAGTTCATCCGCGATGTTCGCAAAGACCTCCACGCACCAAAAATGCCCTTCGTCATCGGTGTCATGGGCGTCGGCGGCCTGAAGGCCAATCAGGAAATCGTGGCCTTCCGCGAGGCCATGACCGCGCCCTCCCTCCTGCCCGAGTTCAAAGGAAATGTCGTGGCCGTACCAACGGCACCCTTTTGGTCTGAGGAACTCGGAGCCATTGACGACAAGCGGGCTCAAGTCCGCCAGATGGGCTTCTATTTAAACTCGAAAAACAAAGGCCACGCCAATGCCGACGGCCACATGACCGAGGAGCAAAAGCGCGACTATCTAAAGCAGTATGAAGCCAAATTGATCTCTCCTGCCGAACTCTCCCTCTGGCAGCGTGGCGCATCCAATGCCGGCTACCACTACCTCGGCTGCGCCAAAACCTTCGCCCTCATGGGCCGCGCTTTCGCCGAGGCCAGTCTTTCGATGATGTCCGCGACACAAGCGTCTGTTATTCCCGCTAAGCCGCAGCCATCAGAGATGAAGGGAGCGCGGACACTCCTGTCCTCCTCCCCCGACGAGTTCCAAGAGGGCGAGATGGCCGGCTATCTCTTCGCCCCCACGGAAAGAGTGCCTGAAGAGTTCAATGCCGGCTTCTCCCTCTATGCAGCGGCATGGCCGCTCGTAGCCACCTATCCAGGGCACAAGTTTCAGACCGGACTCTGCGGCACCTGGATGCATCCACAGTATGAAGAGGGAAAAAAGCCGGAAGGCAAATGCTACACAGACATCGAAGGCGGGCTCGGTTGGTGGCGTGACACACACTTCCCCACCACCACCCCCAAGTTCATCATGGGCGGCGTGGGGCCAAACTTCACCTTCATCGCCAACGGTCCCGGCTACGGCGCAGGCACCTGGGAAAGGCCGCGCGGCCAGTATGGCGTCGCACAGCTCAGCCCCTGGCTGCTCTTTCCTTTGGATGGCCTGAACCTCAAGCAGGGCACCCGCGGTGAACTCTTTGGCTACGGCTATCTGCCCCTGCCGCTGACCAATCCGAAAACCACCACGGCAGGCAAAAACGTCCCCACTGGCAATCAATGCTGGACGCTGTTTCTCAACACCGGAAACTTCAAAGGACCGGCGGCTTTCTTCACGCCATTCTTCTGGTCGCAGTCCAAGATCGATCACCCGGAGTGGGCGGAGATGCTGCTGGACACACGCCCCTCAGGCCCAAACAAACCGATCCAGATGGAGACCCAGCACGTGCCAGCCATGCTCGGCAAAGATGCCTCTGGCACCGAGCTTGCGCGGGTGGCTCCCACCTCGTTTCCCATCGGTGCTGATGGCACCTCCACCGTTCTGCATCGCCTGACCGCATATAAAAAAGCAGCGCTGTGGGACGATGTGAAAAAGTGGTTTGCCGGTGGCCCCACGGCCAATGGTGCGATCAAGGCAGAGGCCGCCGTGATTCACCCTTTCCGTTCAGGTGGTGGCTCAAATTGGAGCATCTATACGCCCGGCACCAAGCGTGAGGAAAAGGTGCCGCTGGCATGGAAATCCTTTGCAACCTCCTTCGCACCCAATCCAAACACCTTTGCCTACAAGTGGGATTCACAGCTGACGCGCAGCGGCGCGGGCCTCGTGACCCTGCCCGAGTACTTCACGCTCGGCACCGACGGCAAAAGGCCGCAGTGGAATGTACTGCCGCCAAAGGATGTGCCCACCGAGTCAGGCTTGGCCCAGCATCAGTTCATCACACCCGCTGAAAAGCCTCAGGAGCCACGCACCACACCTGAAGATGCCACAAGCTGCTGGAAAAAACCAGGACCGGTGGCCGGCCCCTTCAAAGCCCGCCTCGGCGATGGCAGCGTGGTGACGTATTACTGGTATCGCTTTGCCGACCAGCCCGCAATGCTTAACGCCGACCTCAGCGACGCGGAGCGCGAGCAGGTCCAGGCCCGCGTTGAAAAACTGCACCGCACCTGGACGAAGGACCGCGACTACCTCACCCCACCCGATTTTGGTACGCTGGCAGACATAGACCCCGCCCTGATCCTCACGCCGCCAAAGGGGCTGGAGATTGGCTACGTCCCCATCGCCACACGTCAGGAGTTGGAGAAATAGCGCACCTCATGACATGAAATCACCGGGGCTCATTTTCACACTGATCACACTCGGCTGCGGCAGCATGCTGGCGGCCGAGCTCCCAAATGTGCTGCTCATCCTGGCCGATGATCTCGGCTACGGCGATCTGCGCTGCTACAATGCGCAGTCAAAGGTGCCCACGCCAAACATCGACCGCCTCGCACGCGAGGGCATGCGGTTCACAGACGCGCACAGTCCGGCCACCGTCTGCACCCCGTCGCGCTACAGCCTCATGACCGGGCAGATGGCCTTTCGTGTGCCGGGTGGCGGCACGGTGTTTCAAGGTGCAGGCGGCCCCAGCTTGATCGCGCCCGGCCGGCTGACGCTTCCATCCATGCTGAAAAGGCAGGGCTACGCCACCGCCGCTGTGGGCAAATGGCACGTGGGC
Organism: Prosthecobacter fluviatilis; assembly: GCF_042655725.1. Lineage (GTDB taxonomy): Bacteria > Verrucomicrobiota > Verrucomicrobiia > Verrucomicrobiales > Verrucomicrobiaceae > Prosthecobacter > Prosthecobacter fluviatilis. The sequence continues at coordinate 360,768 of NZ_JBHSMQ010000004.1, read as the reverse complement.
CTGACTTTTCGCGATTCGCTCGGCGAAGCCATTCACCAGGGCAGACTCGAAGACGTAAGGCGCATCGACTTCACCCGCCGCATCGAAGGCGGCCCGCTGGACCATGGCTTCGAGCGTTTCTTTGGCACCGCCTGCTGCCCTACGACAGACTGGCTCTACGCCTTCATCGATGGCGACCATATTCCGGTGCCGCCGCAGGGCCCGTTGGACAGATCAAAGCTCCCCAAACACCCGTATGCCAACGACTGCCGTGGAGGCATCATCGCACCGGATTTCCCGATGCAGGAGGTGGACCTGCTCTTCCTCAAAAAAAGCCGCGAATTCATGCAGGAGCATATGAGATCAGCTCCTGAAAAGCCCTTCTTTCTCTACCATGCCGCACAGGCTGTTCATCTGCCATCCTTTGCAGCCCCGGAGTTTCAAAACAAGACGCAGGCAGGCCCGCATGGCGACTTCATCGCAGAGCTCGATCACATCGTGGGCGCGCTGCTGCAGGAGCTGGAAAAGCTCGGCATCGCGGACAAAACAATCGTCCTGTTATCCAGCGACAACGGCCCCGAAACCACCAGCGTCGTGCACATGCGCAGCGACTATGATCATGATGGCGCGCGCCCCTGGCGCGGCATGAAGCGAGATGCATGGGAGGGCGGCCACCGCGTACCGCTCATCATCCGCTGGCCGGGTCATGTCAAAAGTGGCAGCACCAGCGATCAACTCGCCAGTCTCACCGATGTGATGGCCACGCTCGCCGCCATCACCGGCGCAAAACTGCCAATCAATGCCGCAGAGGACAGCTTTAATCTGTTGCCCGTGCTCGAAGGCAAAGCAACGGCACCAGTCCGCCCCTGCCTGCTTATGCAGGCCTTCGGCGGACAGCGCACGCTTTCCATCAGGCGCGCAAATTGGAAGTACATCGACCATCGCAGCTCCGGCGGAAACAACTACACCAGCCCCGAGCTTCAACCCTTCGCACTGCCCGAAATCGCACCTGAAGCACCAGGCCAGCTTTACGATCTCGCCAGCGATCCCGGTGAAACCACCAACCTTTATTTCAAACACCCGGAAATCGCCGCAGAGCTGAAGGCCCTCCTGGAGCAGTCCAAACGCGAAGGCCGCAGCACCACTCCGCCGCAACCATGAGCGCCGTTTCCATCTTTAATGACGTCATCGGCCCCGTGATGCGCGGGCCTTCCAGTTCCCACTGTGCCGCAGCACTGCGCATCGGGCGTCTGGCGCGTGAACTCATGGATGGAAACATCGCGGAGGTGCTGGTAGAGTTTGACCGCTCCGGCTCCCTTCCCACCACGCACGAGAGCCAGGGCAGTGACATGGGCCTCTTTGGCGGATTGCTCGGCTGGGACGCCGATGATGAACGCCTGCCAGAATCCGCGCAGGCGCTCGCAGATGCCGGGATCAATCTGCGCATCGAAACCGTGGACGTCGGTGATCCGCATCCAAACACCTACCGGCTCACGCTCCGCAATGCCCATGAGCAGCACACCCTCGTCGCCATCTCAACCGGCGGCGGCATGATGGAGGTGCTCAGCATGGATGACGTCCCCATGCCCATGGACGGCGGCTGTCATGAGACGCTCATCTGGCTGCCGAAGGCCGTTTCCGCTGAATTTGAGGCCGATGAAGTCCTGCATCATGACGCAGGCGAATGCCACATCCTCCAGGTCAAGTCATCGGCATTTGTAGCCACCGATCACTTGCCCGTCATTGCCGTCAAACGACTCTCCCCCGTCCTCCCCGTGCCTTCGCGCAAAGACATGCGCCTGCCGTTCACAAGCTGCACTGAGATGCTCTGCCACGATGCCGGGCGCCACACGCCGCTCTGGCGACTAGCCGTCGAGTATGAAATGGCACGCGGACAATTCACCGAACGCGAAGTCATCGATAAAATGATCGCCATTGTCCGCATCCTTCGCAAGTCGATCACCAGCGGCATCGCGGGCACGCAGTATGAAGACCGCGTGCTCGGATATCAGAGCGGGCGCTTTAACGAACTGATGCAGGCCGGCACGCTCCTGGATGGCGGCGCGCTCAACCGCATCGTCCTCTACGTCACCGCGCTGATGGAAGTGAAAAGCTCCATGGGCGTCATCGTCGCCGCGCCCACCGCAGGCGCCTGCGCGGCTCTGCCCGGCGCAGTCATCGGCATGGCGGAGGCCATGGGAAAATCCGAGGAGGACATGGCTCAGGCCATGCTTGCCGCTGGAGTGATCGGCGTCTTCATCGCCACACGCTGGACCTTTGCGGCGGAGGTAGGCGGCTGTCAGGCAGAGGGTGGCGCAGCAGCCAGCATGGCCGCAGCCGCACTCGTCACACTCGCAGGCGGCACACGAGATCAGGCCGTCGCCGCAGCATCCATGGCGTTTCAGAGCATGCTTGGGTTGATCTGCGACCCCATCGCCAATCGCGTCGAAGCCCCCTGCCTCGGCAAAAACGTCATGGCCGCCAGCAACGCCCTCTCCTGTGCAAACATGGCCCTGGCCGATTTCGATCCCCTCATCCCGCTGGATGAAGTCATCGACGCCGCCAAAAACGTCGCCGCCAGGATGCCCCGCGAGCACCGCTGCACCTCCCTCGGCGGACTGGCGGTTACTCCCACCTCAGTTGAGATCGAGAAGAGGCTGAGTTCAAAGAGGTGCGGCGGGTGTGGAAGTTGCTGAATCAGTCGGCTGTTCAGGTTCTCCATAGCCACAGGCCAAGGAAGTAAGAAAAGGAGCCGATGGATCCATTAACTCCTCTGTGCTTCTCGGTTCGGACTCTATGGTAGGGAATGGCCACCGTTTGACCACAGAGGGCACGGAGAGGCACAGACGAATGAAACGAAGCCTCTTGAAAGACGGGGGTGGCAGGGAGATTATTCCTCCTGCCAGACAAATCCCCCTTTCATGGCTCAGACATCCCCCCATTTTCGTTTTGCCTCGCTCGCGCTGGGGCTTCTGACGGCGTACGCTTCTGCCGCTGAGCATCCCGGTGCCGTCATCTACAAAAAGATGTGCCAGGAGTGCCACGGTGCCAAAGGAGAAGGCGTGAAGGACAAATTTGAAGATCCGCTGACCGGAGATCTGACCTTGGAGGCGCTGGCGCGCAAAATCGAGCGCACCATGCCTGAGGACAAGGAGGGCACCTGCGTGGGCGATGACGCCAAAAATGTCGCCGCCTACATCTACGAGTCCTTCTATTCAGCCGCCGCTCAGGCACGCAGCCACCCGCCGGAGCAGGACCTCAGCCGCCTTACCATCGCGCAGTATCGCGCCTCGGTCATGGACATCATCGGCCGCTTCCGCATGGGCCCGGGCTTTGACCGTCCGCTGAAGGACGAGACCGGACTCAAGGCCACCTATCGCGGCGTCGAACTGCAAAAGCCCGGCGAGCCAGTCGTGGACACCACCCCCAAGAACGGCATCAAGGCCAAGCGCCCCAACTACAAGCTGGAGCGTGTGGACCCGCAGGTGGCCTTCCACTTTGGAGCAGACAGCCCGGACAAGGAAAAGATGGAGGCCGAGCAGTTTCAGGACTCGTGGAGCGGCAGTGTCGTGGCGCAGGAGACGGGTGTGTATGAGTTCATGATCAAGACCGAAAACGGCGCACGGCTGTGGATCAATGACATGAGCGAAAACGACGCCCTCATCGACGCCTGGGTGAGCGCCGGACCGAAGGTGCGGGAGGAAAAAAAGAGCCTCTACCTGCTGGGCGGGCGCGCCTACGCCCTGCGGCTGGACCATTTCAAATTCAAGGAGCAGTCCGCCTCCATCGAGCTGTGGTGGAAGCCCCCGCACGGCACCGCAGAGATCATCCCTCAGCATGCGCTGCGCACCGAGCGCCCGCGCGAGCTCATGATCGTTCGCACCAGCTTCCCGGCAGATGACCGCAGCGTGGGCTATGAGCGCGGCACCTCCATCTCAAAGGCCTGGGACCAGGCCGCCACGGAGGCGGCCATCTCGGTTTCAGAAGACGTGGTGGAAAACCTCAACGAACTGGCGGGCACCAAGGATGGAGCCCCCGACCGCGCGGAAAAGCTGCGCAAGTTTGCCTTCACCTTCATGGAGGCCGCCTTCTGCCGCCCACTGACGGAGGAGCAAAAGCAGCTCTACATCGAGGCCCAGTTCAGGAGCGCCAAAACACCCGAGCAGGCCGTGAAGCGCGTCGTGCTCTTCACCCTGAAGTCACCTCAGTTTCTCTACCCTGAGCTGCGCGAGGCCGACAAGCCGGACGACTTCGCCTATGCCTCCCGCCTGGCGCTGACGCTGTGGGACTCCATCCCTGACAAGCGGCTGATCCAGGCCGCCGCCGCAGGCAAGCTGCGCACGCCTGAGCAGATCCGCGCCGAGGCGCAGCGCATGCTGTCGGACCCGCGCACAAAAGCAAAACTTCACGGCTTCTTCCATCAGTGGCTGGAGCTGGAGCGCGCCGAGGGAAACATCAAGGACATGAAGCTCTTCCCCGGCTTTGACGAAAGCGTGCTGGCAGACCTGCGGGAGTCCCTTTTTGAGTTCCTCGATCAGGTGGTGTGGAGTCCGCAGTCGGACTACCGCCAGCTCCTGCAGGCAGACTACCTGCTGCTCAATGACCGTCTCGGCAAATTTTATGGCAAGCCCGTGCAGGGCAGCGATTTCCAGCGCGTGACGTTTGATCCCAACCAGCGCGCAGGCGTGGTCACCCACCCCTACCTGCTGGCCTCTCTGGCCACCAGCCGCGCCACCTCACCGATCCATCGTGGTGTCTTCCTCACCCGCAACATCGTGGGCCTCTCCCTGCGCCCACCGCCCATGGCGGTCACGTTTGATGAGAGCCACTTCAATCCCAAGCTGACCATGCGCGAAAAGATCACCGAGCTGACCAAGAACAACGCCTGCATGTCCTGCCATTCCACCATCAACCCTCTCGGCTTCAGCTTGGAAAACTACGACGCCATCGGCCGCTGGCGCACCCAGGACAACAACAAGCCGGTAAACGCCGTGGGCGACTTCGCCGACGACGAAGGCCGCAAGGTGCACCTCACCGGCCCCCGCGACATCGTGAACTACGTCTCCGGCAGCCCCTACGGGCACCGCGCCTTCATCCGCCAGATGTTCAATCACTTCGTCAAGCAGCAGCCCCTGGCCTATGGCCCGCAGACACTGGAAGACATGCAGAAGAGCTTTGCGGCCTCCGGCTGCAACGTGCAGAAGCTCATGCTGGACATCTCGATGACAGCGGTGCTCAACGGCAAGAGCTGGGAGCATGCAGCGCAGTAGCTTCCTATGCCACTGCACACCCTAACGCAACGCAGGCACCAGCGCCCCCAGCACAAGGATCAGCAGCAGCGCCAAAGCTACCCACCACCACACGTGGGTGGTGAGGCTCTGCTTGGAGGACTTTCCACCAAACTCGCGCGCCACAAAGTCATCATAGTCAAACTCCTCATCCGGCAGATCCAGACCGTCCTCATGCGTGTCACCGCTCCAGCCGGATTTGGCGCACGCTCCGCAGTCATCACACGCGGCGGCTCCGCGCGGCACCCACTCCCCACACACCGGACACTGCCCCGGAGGCTTGAAGCGGCCGCTCATGGCACCTCACTGGCAGAAGGTTGGCGGAAGAGAGGTTGAGCACTCGCGGCAAAATGGGCACGCGACGTGTCCAGGCGGCTGAATGCATCACTGTCTGCCATGCCCCCCAGATTGAGCAGCGGCGTCCACCCCGCCTCGCGGGGGTTGCCTCCCACCGGGCCTCGCCGCAGCGGCGTGAGCATGATCAGCACCACCGTGAGTGTCACGGTGGCTGCGAGCGTCTGACTGACGGTTCTGGCGCGCTGCCGGGTCATGAATAACTCTGAGTATTTAACTTTTCCGAAATATTGTCAACCCACGAGTTTGCCCGCCCTTTTCGCTTGTTTTCACCCGTTTCTCAGCCAGCGATGCGCGGTGATTTTGATCCTAACCGCAGGTTTTGGCGATGGGCATAACACCGCCGCACGCTCTGTGGCGGAGGCTTTGACACGCCTGTGCCCTGACGAGAAAATCGAGATGAGCGACCTCATCAGCGAGTCCCAGCCTTTGATCTCCGGCATCTGCAAAAGCCTCTATCAGTTCGCCATCACTCACTGGCCCGCCGGCTGGCGCATGACTTATGATCTCATGGGCCGCCCCTCCGTCACCGGGCCGGACGCCCTCTGGCAGACGGCCATGGTAAACGCCCTGAAAGAGCGCATCAAGACGCAGCAGCCACGCCTCATCATCAGCACCTACCCGCTCTACGCCATCCTGCTGGAGACCCTTTCCAAACAGCAGGCCGTGCCGCCCCTGTGCACCGTCATCACAGACTCCATCAGCGTCAATCGCGTCTGGGTCATGTCCGGCAGCAGCCTCTTTTGCGTGGCCGATGAGGAGACCAAAAAAGTCGTCATCGGCTTCGGCGTGCCCGAGTCCACAATCCGCGTCACCGGTTTCCCGGTCGATCTCGCCTTCACAGAGCCGCTGCCAGAGCAGCCCCAGCACCACGGCGCACGCATCCTCTACCTGCCCTCCACCACCGGACGTCGCGTCGCCGCCACCCTCGAGGCGTTGAAGCCCCTCTTCCGCAGCGGCGTCAGGATGACGCTGCCCGTCGGCAAGCATGACCGGCGCCTCTATCACGTCCTGCGCCGCTTCACAGACTCCATGCCGCCGGACACCTTGGAGATCATCGGCTGGACCAAGCGCATCCCGGAATTCCTTCGCACGCATGACGTCGTCATCTGCAAGGCCGGCGGAGCCATCCTCCACGAGGTGATGGCCGCAAAAATCCCCGCCGTCATCGATTACGTCGTGCCCGGCCAGGAGGAGGGCAATGCCGAGATGATCACCAAGCACGATGGCGGCATCGTCACAAACAGCGCCGCAGAGACGGCCGCAGCCGTCGGGAGCATCCTCACCAACAACAGCGCCGTGGGCCGCCGCATGCGCGCCAGCATGGCCAAGATCAGCATGCCCGATGCCGCCATCCGCACCGCTAAAGCGGCCCTCGCCATCGCTGCCTCCTGAACCCGCTCATGGAATCCCCTGCCCCAGTGCCCGTCGTTTGCGCCATCATTCAGCGCGACGCGCACATCATGCTCGCGCAACGCCCGCCCGGGAAAAAACTTGGTGGCATGTGGGAGTTCCCCGGCGGCAAGGTCGAACCCGGTGAAACGCCCGAAGCCGCCCTCCATCGCGAGCTTCAGGAGGAACTCGGCTGCACTGTGAGCATCACTCAGACACTCGCCCCCTTTGTTCACGCCTACGACTGGGGCCGCATCGAGTTGATCCCCTTCATCTGCGAGCTCACCCCGGACAGCCCCGAGCCGCACCCCCACGAGCACACCGCCCTGGCATGGGCAGAGCGCCCCCTGTTGCCCTCCTACAATCTCGCCCCGGCGGACGTACCGCTGCTCGCTGCGTTGGCGTAGCCAGCGCTCCCCCCGTAAGTTGGGTGTGTTTGGCGTCCAAGGCCTGCGGCTGCTCTATCATCCTCTGCACCAAACCGCCCGACTCTCAGCGGCACCGACCCCTCACATCTTCATCGCACTGGCAGATGAGAGTCAGCATCTCACTCCACCGGCAGCGGCCTGCCCCATGCCCCGCGATGCGCCTTTCGCGCCTCGCGCTCCAGTTCACGCAGATGGTTTTCAAAATCATGCTCACGGCGTCCGTCCGGCATAAAGGTTCCCTTGGTATGTATGCGGCACAGCCCCGCTTTCACCAGCTTTTCGGAAAGCTCTTCGCCATCGTCAAAGAACACCAGCGCATACGAGCGGGCGCTGTCAAACACGCGCTCCCAGCGGGTCTGAATCGTGAAGTGCTGGCCATTCAGCAGCTTTTCAGTGAAGGCCTTCGCCTCCAGTCCCAGGCTCTCCGTCTGCGGAATGCTCAGCCCGCCGAAATAGGCCGCCTGATCCTTCATCCGGTTTTTGATGAGCGGGTACAGCCGCTTTTCCGGACAATCGACAAAATACAGCCTCAGCACCTGCTCCCCCCCTTCATACGAGATCTTGAAGCTGTCCCCGTCATTGTTGGCATCCGCGACCAGCCGGGCATCGGCAATCTGCACAAACCGGTTCTTCGCCTCTGGCCTCGCCTGCGGCGATTTCTCCAGGTAATGGTGCCAGAACTGCAGCAGCCCCACGACCACCCACAGCAGCATCCACAGGCTTCTCGCACCCCTTGACCGTCGTTTCATGTGCCGCGTTTGTTTCCAAACAGATCGATGTGCAGACGCGGGGAGTATCGCCAGCCTGTCCGCTTGCACACCTCCACCAGCCACATCTGCCGCGCCCGCAGCGCCTCCTGCGTGATCCCCTCCGGCATCAGCAAAATCTTCTCCGGCGGCACCGGCACACCGATGGACGCCACCACCGCCCTCACTTCATCAACATCGGCCTCCGTCGCCACGACAAACTTGAGCTGGTAGTCATAGCTCTCACACCACGCCCTCAGCACCTCCGGCTGCAGACGTAGCCCCTCATGCTTCTCCGCCCACGCCTTGCCCGCTTTCGCTTCGCTTGGCGTGGAGTGCGCCAGCTTCGGGCTGATCGAGGCCAGATCACACGCCACACCCTGCGGCGCGATCGTCCCTGCCGTTTCAATCGTGATATGCTTTCCCGCCTCACGCAGCCGCGCCAGCAGTTCCGGCATCCCCTTCGCCACCATCGGCTCCCCTCCGGTGACCACCACGAAACGCGTCGGCTCACGCTGCACCACGGCAACGATCTCCTCCACGCTCATCTCGACACCTTCCGGCTTCCACGAGGCATACGGCGTGTCGCACCACGTGCAGCGCAGATTGCACCCCGAGGTCCGCACAAAGACCGAGGGCACGCCCACCAGCGAGCCCTCGCCTTGCACGGAGTAAAACGTCTCGGAGATCAGCATCAGGCCTTCCAATCCGCTGCATGACGCGCAAAAGCAAGCGCCGCTCGCTTCAGCGCCTCGTCGATGTCAGCCTCGGTGTGCGCCAGACTGATGAACCACAGCCCGCGCTCGATCGCACGCACCCCTTCCTCCAGCAGGCAGCGGCGCAGGTGCGCCCAGCGCGGCGCATCCTGGCGCAGCACATAGTCTCGGTAGTTCGTGATCGGCCCCTCCGGCGCGCCCGGCTTCAGCATCGTCGCATGGAATACCAGCCCGGCCCCTTGCGGACGCAGCGGGATGTGGTTCTCCGCCGCCAGCTGGCTCAGACCCGCCATCAGCCGCTCGCCCAGCGCGATCATCCCCTCAGGATGCTTATCCCCCAGGTCAATCACCTGATCCAGGCACCACTTGGCCGCAGACAGGCACAGCGGGTTCGCATTCAAAGTTCCCGCATGCACCACCTCGCCGCTCATGATCTTGGCAAAAAATTTCTCCTTGCCCGCCAGCGCCGCAAACGGCACCCCGCCTCCGATGGCCTTGCCCAGGATCGTCAGGTCCGGCGTAAAGCCGTAGTACTTCTGCGCACAGCCGGCGCCAAAGCGGAAACCCGTGATCGTCTCATCCGCGATCATCACGATCCCGTTCTCATCGCACAGCTCGCGGATCGTCTCGATCATCCCCGGCACCGCCGGCATGCAGCCCGTGTTGCACAGCACCGGCTCAAAGATGATCGCCGCGATCTGGTCGTGATGCTCCGCCACTCGCTGGCGCAGGTGCGCCGGGTCATTCCATCGCGCCACCACAAACGTGCTCAGCACCTCCGGGATCACCCCCTTGCTCGGGTGCAGCCGCGTCGGATCATCCTCCGACCCCCATTGTCCCGGCGGCGGCGCGTAGCCCACGAGTCCTTCATCACCCCAGCCGTGGTAGTGGCCTTCAAACTTCAAAATCATCGGCCTGCCCGTGTGCGCACGCGCCAGCCGCAGCGCGGAAAGCACCACCTCCGTGGCGCTGTTGTTAAACCTCACACGCTCCGCACCCGGAATCATCTTTTGCAGCCGCTCCGCCACATCGATCTCCAGTTCGCTCTGTGCCGCCCAGTGCGTCCCCTTGTGCGCCTGCGCACCGATGGCATCTGCCATCCCCTCCGGTGCATGGCCATAAAGGATGGCCCCCTGGCCGATCTGAAAGTCGATGTACTCGTTGCCATCCACATCAAACAGGCGCGAGCCCTTGCCGTGGTCAAAATAAAGGGGCACCGGTGCCTCCATCTTGCGGATGCCGCTGTTGATGCCTCCCGCGATGCTGCGCTGCGCGCGGGCATAAAGTTCGGCGGATTTTGGAAAAGTGTAGGACATGAACGTAAGAGTGAAATTCAGACCAGCGCTGCACTGTCATACACCACCACCCGCTCCCAGAAGGTCTTGCAGGTGTCCACAAAGCGTTTGTGCTGCGGGCAGTCCTTCTGGTAAAACTCATGGTCCGCCATGTTTTGAAACTTCAGCACGATCGAGTAGCTGAAGGAATGGTCCGTCACCGGCCGCTTCTCGGTGTCCGCAGGCTTGCCTGCAAAGGCCAGCGCCAGATAGTCGATCTTGATGAGCTGCTGCAGTTCCGCTTCAAAGGTGGCGCGCTGTTCGGCGGTGAGGTCGGGCTTGAGCCAGAAATAAACGTTGTGAATCATGGTAGCCCATTGGTACGCGCCGAGGCTCCCTGTGCAATCGCCAAAGTCTGGTTTGGGAATGGGACCAGCTTTTTGAAAAAAGCCACCCCCGGCATTTTTGCTCAAAACCTCAAAAAACTGCTAACTCTCAGCCTCGGCTTGCGTTTAGTGCATTGAAGAGAGCACCACGGCGTCACAGCCCGGCGTATCTCCTCACCCGCGCGAAGGACAATGGCCCCACTGGGAACGACTGAAAGTCCGCGTTGCACGTCACTGCGAACAATGCAAACCTAGTACCATCATGAATCCCTCATCCATCCTCGCAATCGGTCCTCTCGGCACCCCCGAGATGATCATCATCGGCATCCTCATCCTCGTGCTTTTCGGCGCGAAGAAGCTCCCCACCTTTGCCCGCAGCCTGGGCAAGAGCATGGGCGAGTTCAAAAAGGCACGCACAGAGTTTGAGCAGGAGCTTCAGAACGCCCAGGAAGAAGTCGAGCGTCCGAAGATCACCCCGCCTCAGGAAAAGCGCCAGCCCGTCGCCAACGTCGAAGATTCCTAGCCGGATCACCCTCGCTGGCATGCTGCCACTCCTTCAGTTCTCGCGGCGGGTCTTCGGACCCGCCGTTTTTTTTGCCTGCGCTTCACTGCTCTACGCAGCAGAGCCCGGGCCCCTCACCTTCTGCTCCTACAACCTCAAAAACTGGCTCACCATGGAGCGGGCTCCCGGCCAGCCCCCCGCCTCCAAGCCGGAAAAGGAGCGTGCCCAGGCGGTGAAAATGCTCGCCGCCATCCACCCGGACATCCTCGGCATCTGCGAAATCGGCACCGCGGAAGATCTGGCCGAGCTTCAGCAGCGCCTGCTTCAGGCCGGGGTGGACCTGCCCTACACCGAGCTGACTCATGGCGGCGACCCCTCCCGCCGTCTGGCCCTCCTCTCCCGGCTCCCCATCAAAACGCGCAACTCCCAGACCACCCTCACCTATCAGGTCGGCGCCCAGTCCCTCCCCTTTCAGCGTGGCATCCTCGACGTCACCCTCTCCATCACTCCCACCTTTGACCTCCATCTGCTCGGCGTCCATTTGAAGTCCATGCGCACCGTGCCTGAGGCCGACCAGGCCGAAATGCGCCGCAATGAAGCCCGTCTCCTGCGCTTGCATATCGACTCCATCTTCGCGCGTGAGCCCGGTGCCTGCATCCTCGCCTACGGCGACTTCAATGCTCAGCGCAACGACCCCGCCGTGGCCGAAATCGTCGGCAGTCCACGCAGCGGAGACACCGCCATGCAGGACCTACTCCTCCGCGATGAAAACGGCGAAGTCTGGACCCATTTCTGGGACGCCGCAGACATCTACTCACGCCTCGACTACTGCTTCACCAGCCGTCTTCTCCGCCCTTGCATCGACATCCGCAGTTCCGGCATCCACACTGATCGCGACTTCTACAAAGCCAGCGACCACCGCCCCTTGGTGCTCAAAATCAGCCCAGAGCCCATCACAAAAACGCGCAGATAAACAGCAGCGCCGCCCTTTAACCTTGTCCCCCTACTGCTTCACCACCTTCAGCACACGGTTGTTGTAGCTGTCCGTGATGTACAGCTCCCCGGACTGCGGCTGAATGGTGACCCCGTGCGGGCGGGAGAGCTGGCACTGCCTGGGGTCGCCACCCACGCCTGCGCTGCCCTGCTTGCCCGTACCCGCGATGCGCTCGATCATCCCGGTGCTCGGCACATACCGGCGCACCAGATGCGCCTCCGCATCCGCAATGATCACACTGTCATCCTTGTCCACACACAGGTGCTTGGGGCCGTTCATCGTCGCCGCCAGCGCCGGGCCACCGTCCCCCTCCCCCCCCTTGGCGCCGCTCGCATTCACCACCGTGCGGATATGCCCCGTTTTGTCCACCACACGCAGCGCATTGCCACCACGCTCGAGGATGTACACATTCCCCTGCCGGTCCGGCGCCACAGCACGCGGGTCTGAAAGAGGCGCCTCCGTGGCCACAGCCCCATCTTCAGGCCTGCCACGTTTGCCATTGCCTGCAATCACCCGGCTCTGGTGCGTCGCCAGATCGAGCTCGATCACCTGCAGCAGGTTCGCGATGTACAGCTTCGTCCCTTCAAAATTCAGCGTGATGCAGTACGGGCCGTTGCCCTTTTCCTTGCCCGCCGGTGCACGCCAGCCCTCCAGCGTGGAAACGATGCGCGCCTTCACATCCACCACTCGCACCCGCCCGTTCCACGTATCCCCCACCAGCACATTGTCATTCGGCAGAATGGCCAGATTGTGCGGCCCGTTGAACTGCGCACGCAGCGCCTGCCCTCCGTCACCGCTGTCTCCGGGCTTCAGTTGTCCCGCCACATGCTGGATCGTCCCGCCCCCGTCCACCTGCAGCAGCCGGTTGCCGGACACCATCTCGACGATCCACATGTGCCCGCCGGAGTCAAAGGCCGTGCCAAAGGGCTCCTTCAGCACAGCATCCGTCGCCGCGATGTTCATCGCATCCTGCGTCCCGCCTCCGGCCACCAAAACAATTTGGTCCGCTTTGGCGATCAACGGCAGAATCAAGGCGAGCAGGCTGGTTCGGAGTGCAGTCATGGTATGGGAGAGAAATACTTCATGAACTCCGGTTTTTTTCCAACCGATATTCGTCCGGCAAAACAAACCGTTTTTCAGAAATACACTCACCCGGCATGCCTGTTGCTTTAGGTCAGGAATGCTCTCTCCCATCCAAGAGTACGTTGAACAGCTGCATTCTCGTTACGCCTCCAGCATGGAGGGCCATGTCGCAGACTATATCCCGGAGCTCTCCAAGGCCGATCCCCGCCTGTTTGGCATCTGCATCGCCACACGTGACGGCCACGTCTATGAGGTGGGCGACACCCGGCACCCCTTCACCATCCAGTCGATTTCCAAGGCCCTGGTTTACGGCCTGGCACTGGAGGATCGCGGCGAAGAGCACGTCCTGTCACGCATCGGCGTTGAGCCCTCGGGGGAGGCTTTCAATGCCATCAGCCTCAGGGAGGGCAGCGGCGCTCCTTTCAATCCCATGATCAATGCCGGGGCCATCGCTACTGCCGGTCAGATTTTGAAAAAAGACGGCAAAAGCCGCATCGAGCGCGTGGTGGAGTACCTCAGCGGCTTCGCCGGGCGGGACCTCACCATCAACCAGTCCGTCTATCGCAGCGAAAGTGAGACCGGCCACCGCAATCGCGCCATCGGCTGGCTGCTGCGCAATTTCGGCATCTTGGACGAAGACCCGGACGAAACCCTGGAAACCTACTTCCAGCAATGCTCTGTGGAGGTCACCTGCCGCGACCTCGCGCTCATGGGCGCCACCATCGCCAATCAGGGCATTCAGCCCCTGACACGCAAACGGGCCATCGCCGCCGAATACGTGGACAATGTCCTCGGAGTCATGGCCACCTGCGGCATGTATGACTGGTCCGGCGAGTGGATCTACCGCGTCGGCCTGCCGGCCAAAAGCGGTGTCGGCGGCGGCATCCTCGCCGTCCTCCCGGGGCAGCTCGGCATCGGCATCTTTTCGCCTCCGCTGGACAAGCAGGGAAACAGCGACCGCGGCATCAAGGTCTGCATGGATCTCTCGCGCGAGCTCGCCCTGCACATGATGAACCCCACCGCCACACCGCGCTCCGCCATCCGTCTCAAATACCACGGCGGCGAGGTCGTCTCCCGCAGGCGCCTCCCCCCTCAGACGCGCGATCTCCTGCGCGCAAACGGCACCATGATCCAGGTCATGGAACTCCAGGGTGGCCTCACCTTCACCACCATCGAGCCCGTCATCCGCCTCGCCACATCTCTCAGCGCCGAGTGCAGGCACATCATTTTCGACCTGCGCGCCGTGGTAAACGCCAACTCCGTCAGCCTCATCCTCCTGGCCAATCTCGGCACTCGGCTTGCCCCCCAGGGCGTACGCGTCATCTTCTGCCAGCCAGCCCGGCTCATGACCGCCCTGCGCACAGTCGGCATCCCCGAGGCAGACATCTTCACCACCATGGACGCCGCCCTGGAGCACTGCGAAGACTCGCTCCTCCTCGAAGTCACCGGTGCCTCCTGGCGCCCTCACGTCCCGCTTCATCTGAAATCATGCACCCTCTTCCGCAACTGCAGCGACGCTGAAATCGCCTTCCTCGAAAGCGAGCTCCCCCGGCGTCATTACGAGGGCGGCCAGACCATCATCAGCACTGGCGACCTCGCCACCGAAATGCTCGTCATGGTCAGCGGCAACGTGGAAGTCCAGATCCCCACCGAAAACCTGACCCGCAAACGCATCGATGTGCTCACAGCCGGCATGACCGTCGGTGAAATGGCCTTTCTGGACGGCTCCGCACGCTCCGCAGACGTGGTCGCTCTGGAGTCCGTCGAATGCGTCGTCATTTCCAAAGCTTGGTTTGACTCCCTCAATGAGCGCAACCCGGCCCTGAAGATCACTCTGCTTCAGGAAATGACCCACGAAATCGCCTCCCGCCTCCGGCAGGCCAATCTCTCCATCTCCGCCTTCCACCGCTCCTAACCAGCCTACTTCCGCTTCAGCAGCCGCACACGGTGCGTTTCGCTGTCACCGATGTACACGGTGCCGTCAGCATCGCAGAAGATGCCATGCAGGCGCGCCATCTTACACTTCAGCGGATCACCCTCAGGGCCATCACCCTTCTCCCCCGTGCCGGCGATCAGTTCCAGATTGCCGGTTTTGGCGTCGATCATGCGCACACTGTGGCTCTCGGTATCCGCCAGCCAGGCATTCCCCTCAGCATCAATCGAGACTCCTTTCGGCCCGCTCAGCGTCGCCAGCTTCGCCGGACCGCCGTTGCCCGTGAACCCCTTGGCACCCGTACCCGCCACGTGATGAATCTTGCCGGCCTTGAGGTCAAATTTGAACACCTGGTTCCCCTCTCGGGTGACCAGCCAGAGATTGCCCGCCTTGTCGAAGTCCAATGAGCGCGGCCCTTTGAGCGGCGTGCCCGTGATGGGCGCACCATCCGGCGTCACCCCAGGTTTGCCCGTGCCGGCAAAGGTGCTGATGTCGCCGGACTTCATGTCGATTTTGCGGATGACGTTGTTTCCGATGTCGCACACATACAGGCTGCCATCAGGCCCAAACTGAATGCTGTGCGGGCTTTTGAACTGAGCCTTGGCCGCAGGCCCGCCATCCCCGCTGTAGCCTGCCACACCCGTGCCTGCGAAGGTGGTGATGATCTTCGTCTTCATGTCGATCTTGCGCACCACATGGTTCGTCATGTCCACCACGTACAGGTCCCCTTTGGCGTCAAAGCGCAGCTCGTGCGGCAGATTGAAGGTGGCCTGCAGGGCCGGACCTCCGTCTCCGCTGTAGCCTTTTTTTCCCGTGCCCGCGATGGTGCTGATCGTTCCATCCGCAGCCACACGGCGGATGCGCTGGCCCGTGTACTCACAGAACCAGATCGCTCCGTCCGGACCACGCACCACGCCAAAAGGATTGTCGATCTGTGCCGCAGTGGCAGGGCCGCCATCGCCACTGCCACCCGGGGTCCCATTTCCAGCAAAGGTGGAGATGGTCCATTCGGCAGCAGAGACGGATTGAACAAGCAAAGCGAGGGTGAGGAGTAGGCGCATGGTGTGAAATGGGACGATGAAGGACGGCCCGGCGAAAGCCAAGCAGGAAAATGAGTACGCATTCATTCCACCGTTTTGCTGGCGCAAATCTGCAAGCCTGCCAAAATTCGCACACAACCATGAAGAAGCTGACTCTCTGCGCCTTTCTCACCGCCATCACGGTCTCTCACGCTGCAGTGCAGATGCCCTCCATCTTCACCGATCACATGGTCCTCCAGCGCGATCTGCCCGTGCCTGTGTGGGGCACGGCCGCCCCCGGCGAGGAGGTCACCGTCGAGTTTGCAGGGCAGAAAAAAACAGCCAGGGCAGATGCCAATGGCAGCTGGATGGTCAGGCTGGATCCCCTCACCGCCAGCGCCGAGCCCCGGGTGCTGAAAGCAGGCACTGTCACGATTCAGGACGTCCTTGTCGGCGAAGTCTGGCTCGCCTCCGGCCAGTCCAACATGGAATGGGAGATGCAGATGAAGCCGGACAGCACCGCCGACATCCCAAACACCAACCATCCCAACCTCCGCCTCATCGAGGTTCCCAAGACCGTAGCACTCACACCGCAGGCTGATGTCAAAACCGCCTGGGCCCGCAGCTCACCGCAAAGCGCCGCCTCATTTTCCGCCATTGGCTATTACTTCGGCCTGCGTCTTCAGGAGGAGCTCAAAGTCCCGGTCGGCATCATCCTCAGCGCCTGGGGCGGCACTCGCATCGAGCCCTGGACGAGCCTGGAGGGCTTTGCAGCCGTGCCAGCCCTCAAGGATTTCACCGCCGACATCCGCAGCAAGCTGCCAGGTAGCGAAACCTACCGCACCTCCAATGAAAAGCACCTCGCCGCCATCGAGAGCTGGACTCAGTCAGCACGTGCTGCCCTGGCCCGGAGTCAGGCCGTGCCACCCATGCCAGCGCAGCCCGCAGCCCTGCCGCTCAATCAGGTCAGCCCCACCACGCTCTACAATGCCATGATCCATCCCCTGGTGCCCTACGCCTTTCGCGGCATCATCTGGTACCAGGGAGAGTCAAACCACACCGAAAGCTTCGCCTACACCGAAAAAACGAAGGCGCTTCTGTCCTCCTGGCGCAGCGTTTTTCAGCAGCCAGACCTCCCCTTCTACTTTGTGCAGATTGCCCCTTGGCAGTACGGAGCCGAAGACAGCGAGATCCTTCCCCAGTTCTGGCAGGCCCAGCGCGAATGCCTGAACATCCCCAACACCGGCATGACCGCCATCTCGGACATCGGTGAAGTGGCAGACATCCACCCCGCTCATAAAAAAGAGGTGGCCCGCCGCCTGTCCCTCTGGGCATTGTCAAAAAACTACGGCCGTAACGAAATCGACCCCAACGGCCCTCTCTACTCAGGCTATGCGGTGGAAGGTGGCTCGATTCGCGCCAAATTTGACCACGCAGGCGCCGGCCTCGCATCACGTGATGGCAAGCCTCTCTCCCATTTCGAAATCGCCGGCAAGGACGGCATCTTCCATCCCGCCGAGGCAAAGATCGATGGCAGCAGCATCCTCATCAGCTCCGCCTCTGTGCCTGCTCCCCGCCGCGCCCGCTTTGCTTGGAGCAAGATCGCCATCCCCAATCTCATGAACAAGGAAGGCCTGCCCGCCACCGCATTCCACACCCACTGGCCCGTGGACCCGGATCTGGGAGACAACCTCGCCCGCGGCTGCACCTGGGAAAGCAGCGACAAAAACACCTACGGCTGGGACACCGGCCTCACAGACGGCTCCTTGGTCGAATTTCCACCCAACTGCTACGCCACCAGCAATAGCGACAAGTTTCCAAAGCACGTCACCGTGGATCTCAAGCAGCCAAAGACAGTCAACCTCGTCTGTGTCAGCGTGCCTGCCGTCGGCTCCACCAAAACGGTGGCCGTGTCTGTCAGCACCGACGGCCAGACCTTCCGCGAGGTGGGCCGCCATGCCTTCACACTCGGCAAGCCCGAGCGTGCCAGCCTCACCTTCCCCGACGCCGACGCCCGCTACATCCGCATCAGCTACCTGGACCACCATGACAAGCTCTCCGGCGAATACCCAAACACCTTTGCGTTCACCACCGAGGTCGAGGCGTATCATACGAAGTAGCACCGCGTTACCAAATGCCAGCCAGTTGCAAACCACCTGGCCCACCCCTTTCAACCAACCATGAAACTGACCTTCTGCGGCGCAGCCGGCACCACCACAGGCTCAAAACACCTCATCACCGTCAACGGCCAGCGCATCCTGCTCGACTGCGGCCTCTATCAGGGCAGGCGCAGCGAAGCCTTCGAGCGCAACCGCGACTTCCCCTTTGACCCCGCCAAGATCGATGTCGTGGTCCTCTCCCACGCTCACATCGACCACAGCGGCAATCTCCCTCACCTCTGCAGGCGCGGCTTCACCGGCAACATCTTCGCCACCCCCGCCACCCGCGACCTCTGCAGCATCATGCTGCCAGACGCCGCCCACATTCACGAGTCCGACATCAACTGGCTCAACCGCCATCGCAAAAACGACAACCTCCCCCTCCTGGAGGCCAGCTACACCATGGCAGACGCCGAAAACTGCATGCGGCAGTTTGTCTCCGTCAGCTACCACCGCCCCATGTTCATCGCAGACGGCGTCCAGCTCACCTTCATCGACGCCGGTCACGTGCTCGGCTCCGCACAGGTCGTCCTCGACATCAATGACCGCGAGACCGGCAAAAAATCGCGCCTCCTCTTCTCAGGTGACATCGGCCGTCCCAACAACGATCTCCTCGCAGACCCCGAGCCCTGCGAAAACGTCGATCACGTCATCATGGAAAGCACCTATGGCGGTCGGCACCACGAACTCGCCACAGACTCCAACGAGCACATCTGCCGGATCATCCGCCGCATTCTTCAGCAGAAGGGAAAGCTCATCATCCCCTCCTTCGCGGTGGAGCGCACCCAGCAGCTCCTCTACACGCTCGACCAGCTTCGTCACGAAGGCTGCTTCCCGCTCATCCCCACCTTTGTGGACAGCCCTCTGGCCGTCAAGGCCACCGAAATCTTCCGCCTTCATGTGGACGAGCTCAAACCCAACGTGCGCGAAGCCGCCTTCATGCGCAACGACCCCTTCGGCTTCGAAGGCCTCCAGCTCGTTCGCGACGTCAACGAATCCAAAAACCTCAACAGGCTCAAAGGTGCCGCCGTCATCATCTCCGCCTCCGGCATGGCCGAGTCAGGCCGCATTCTTCATCACCTGCGCAACAACGTCGGCAACGAGCAGAACATCATCCTCTTCGTCGGCTACTGCGCCCAGAACACCCTCGGCTGGAAGCTTCGCGAAGGCCAAAAGCGCGTAAACATCCTCGGCGATGAATTTGAGGTCCATGCAGAGATCGAGATCCTCGACTCCTTCTCCGGCCATGCAGACCATGACGAACTCCTCGGCTGGTTCGACCGCGTTCAGGGCCCCAAGAAAAATGTCTTCCTCGTCCATGGCGAACCCGAACGCTCCGCAGCACTCAAAACCGCCCTAGATGCCAAACACACCGAAGGCAAGGTTCAGATTGCCGTCATGAATCAGGCCGTCGAACTGTAAGAAAGTGATGCGGGCACTCTTGCCCGCACCCTCTTTTGACTCGTTTCACTGCGGGCTGGGGCCGCCCGCAGTCATTCTCAGTTCCCGCTCTTGAACAGCCGCTTGAAGAAGTGGCCTACTTCGAGGCCCGTGTCTCCAGTCCATTCCCAGGCACGGCGGGCGGCACGCTTCACGTCGTCAGCCGCTTTCTCGCCCTTGGATGCAGGCGGAGAGACCGGTTCAGGCCCATAGCTGGCCAGACCGTTGTTCCACTGCTGGTGAATGACCGCGCCAGTTTCGGCGGAGATCACAATGAAGCCCACTTCACGGCCATCCGTGCCATTCAGCCCAAGCCCCCACTCAGGAGCTCCGGTGGTGGCATTGGCCGCCAGCTGATACGCAGCGCTGACAAAGTTGACCTTGGCCAGCACCGCATTTTGCTGCGCGATCTTCAGCACATCCGACGAACGGAATCGGATCCGGTTGAAGGCAATCACCTGCGGCGGCACCCGCGAGAGCAGCTTCGTACCAGCTCCGCTCACCTTGGGGGCCCAGCCGCTCTTCTCGGCGCTGATCGTGGCTCGCACCAGCTCACCCGGGCGGAATGGGTCACGCGCATACACAGACCACTGCGTCGGGTCAGACGGACTGGCGGGAGACTGCAGCAACACCACACCCTCCGCAGTGGCCGCACCGTACTCCTGATCAATGATCGTGGCGATTTCAGGATTGGCATGCACCAGCGTGGCACCGGCCATCAAAAGGCTCAGAAAGACAGGGATTTTCATGATTGGAATGGGGTTGGAGTCCTTCAGTCGGCAGGCTGTTCAATCACGGCTGCGCAGCTTGGCCAGCAGGCGCAGGATTTCCAGATACAGCCACACCAGCGTGACCAGCAGGCCAAAGGCGGCGTACCACTCCATGTGCTTCGGCGCTCCGGCCTCGCAGCCGTTTTCGATAAAGTCAAAATCAAGCACCAGATTCAGCGCCGCCAGGATGACGACGAAAGCGGAAAAGGCGATTCCCACCCAGCCATTGCCAAACAGACCCGGGATATGAATCCCAAACATGCCCAGCACCCACGTGGCGAGATAAAACAAAGCCACTCCCCCGGTCGCAGCCACAATCCCCAGCTTGAAATTTTCCGAGGGCTTGATCATTCCGGTCGCATATGCCGCCAGCAGGGCAAACAGAATGCCGCAGGTCAGCATCACCGCAGTCAGGACGATGCCGCCGAAGGCCTTCTCATACATCGCGGAAATGATGCCGACGATCACACCGTTGCCCAGCGCATACACCGGAGCAAGCGCAGGTGCCGTGGTCGGCTTGAACGAAATGATCAGGGCCAGCACCACTGGGACGATCCAGCCAAACGTCAGCGCCGAACCAAACCACGCCGGCGCACTCCCGCTCATCAGAATCTTCCAGCTCCAGCTGGCAGAGGTGACCAGCAGCAGCGTCAGAATGGCTGTTTTGAGAACGGTTCCGTTCAGCGTCATCACGCCATCGGCAGGGTTGCCGGAACGTGAACGTTCAAAGACCTGATCGTTAAGGGTGGGATTGGAGGATCGCATGATTTATAAGTCTGATTTCAATCACAACCTACAAGACACACCATGGGTTGGTCAATCGGCCTCTTCGACTCAATTGACCACGTCTCCCACCTCGCAACGGAGCCATCTCGGGCCCCATATAGGCACTCAGCCCTCCCGCCTTCAGCAGACAGGATCAGCCGCCGCATGGTGCTGCATGGCAGCCTTCACAAAGCCAAAGAACAGCGGATGCGGATTGTTCGGCTTCGACAGGAACTCCGGATGGAACTGACAGCCAATAAAGTAAGGATGGGACGGCAGTTCAACGATCTCCGCCAGGTCCCCCTTCGGTGAAGTGCCGGAAATCAGCAGCCCCTTCTCCTCCATCAGTTCCTTGTACTCAGAGTTGAACTCAAAACGGTGCCGGTGGCGCTCCGTGATCGTCGCGCTGTGATACAGTTCGTAGGCCTTGCTTCCCGGCACGAGATCCGTCACCCAGGAGCCCAGTCGCATCGTCCCCCCGAGTTGCTTCACCTTCTTCTGCTCTTCCATCAGGCTGATCACCGGGTGCGGCGTGGTCTTGTCAAACTCCGTGCTCGTCGCCCCCTTCAGACCGCACACATTGCGGGCAAATTCGATCACCGCGATCTGCATGCCGAGGCAGATGCCAAAGAACGGGATTCCTTTCTCACGCGCATACCGCGCAGCCGTCACCTTCCCCTCCGTCCCACGGTCGCCAAAGCCCCCCGGGATGAGGATGCCCTGCAGCCCCGTCAGGTAGAGCTCCGGCCCGGCTTTCTCGATGCTCTCCGCATCCACTCGGATGATGTCCACCTTGCAGTCGTGTGAGGCTCCCGCGTGCGTCAGCGACTCATAGATGCTCTTGTACGCATCCTGCAGCTCGATGTATTTGCCCACCACTCCGATCCGCACGTGATGCGTCGGATGGATCACCCGCTGCACAAAGTTCCGCCAGCGGCTCAGGTCAGGCTGCGGCGTGGTCAGGTTCAGCAGACGGCACACATTGTCATCCAGCCTCTCTTCATGCAGCTTCAGCGGCACCTCGTAAATGGTGTGCTTCACGTCCCGGACTTCCACCACGGAATCAATCGGCACGTTCCCAAACAGCGAGATCTTCTCACGCACATCCAGGTCCAGCGGATGCTCGGTCCGGCACAGGATGATATGCGGCGCAATGCCGATCTCCCGCAGCTTGGCGATGCTCTGCTGCGTAGGCTTCGTCTTCAGCTCCTGCGCTGCCTTGATGTATGGCACCAGCGTCGCGTGAATGAACAGCACATTCCCCACCCCGACCTCATGGCCAAACTGGCGGATCGCCTCCAGGAATGGCAGGCCTTCGATGTCGCCCACCGTACCCCCGATCTCCGTGATGATCACATCACCGCCCATCTTCTCCGCCACCTCGTGCATGCGCGCCTTGATCTCATTCGTCACATGCGGGATCACCTGCACCGTGCGCCCTTGGTATTTTCCGGCACGCTCCTTGTCCAGCACGTTCTGGTACACCTGGCCGGACGTGATGTTGTTCAGCCGCGACAGGTTCGTGTGGGTAAAGCGCTCATAGTGCCCCAGGTCCAGGTCCGTCTCCGCACCATCATCCAGCACATACACCTCGCCATGCTCGTACGGGTTCATCGTGCCCGGGTCGATGTTAAGGTACGGGTCAAACTTTTGCATGATGACCTTGAGGCCCCGCAGCTCCAGCAGCGTGCCCAGGGAGGAGGCCGCAAGGCCCTTGCCAAGTGAACTGACGACACCGCCTGTGACAAAAATGTATTTCATGTGATTGTTTCTCGGTTGGAGGGGGTCGGGCTGCAGTTCAAGAAGATTGTTTTTCAAGATGCCTTTCAATTGCGGCCACCTGCTCCGGCGTATCCACCCCCGGCGAAAGCTCGTCCGTCAGCACCACCCGGATCCGCGTGCCGTTTTCCACCGCCCGCAGCTGCTCCAGAGACTCCGTCTGCTCCAGCCGCGAGGGTGGCCACGCCACAAACTGGAAAAGAAAGCTCCGCTGAAATCCATAGATCCCCAGGTGCCGGTAGCTCCTCGGCCACGCCTCCGGGTTCCGCTGGTACGGCAGCGGCGAACGCGAAAAATACAGCGCGTCCCCCTGCGTGTCGAAGATCACCTTCACCACGTTCGGATCACTGATCTGCGCCGCATCCTGGATCGGGGCCGCAGCCGTGATCATCTTCACCCCCGGATCATCCCTCAGCGTCCTCGCCAGTTCGTCGATCAAAGCAGGCGAGATCAGCGGCTCGTCCCCCTGCACATTGATGATCACCCGGTGCTCAGGAAATGAATTCGCCGCCTCCGCGATCCGGTCCGTCCCGCTCGGGTGCTCCGGCGCCGTCAGCACATACTTCGCCCCAAATCCCGCCGCCGCCTCCGCGATCCGCGCGTCATCCGTCGCGATGATCACATCGTCGATCTGCTTGCACTCCTGGCAGCGCTCCCACACATGCTGCACCAGCGGTTTTCCGGCGATGAGGTGGAGCGGCTTGCCTGGGAAGCGGGTGGAACCCCAGCGGGCAGGAATGGCTACGAGTGTACGGGAGGAGTCGGTGGTTGCCAAGGTGGTGGTGACGAGCAGGTTCCCTTGAGATGACGCGAAAGCGCGGGCGATGCAAGGGAGATTTGAAGCCTCCTCCGTCAGCCCCCCTCACCTGCCCCTCGCAAAAGACGCCACCGGGCATAAAAAAACCCGCAGACAGCCTGTGTCCGCGGGTTTTTGAATGGGGGGTGGTGCTTGCCCGGAGGCTCCCTGTATAGCCAGGAATGCTCCAGGCTGCCCGTCTTACTTGACGTGGGCGGAGACCAGCTTGGTCATCTCAAACATGGTCACCTGGCTCTTGCCACCAAAGACGGCCTTCAGCGCCTCGTCGGCATTGATGTTGGTCTTCTTGGCCTGATCCTGCAGACCATGCTGCTTGATGTAGTCCCACAGCTTCTTGGTCAGCTCTCCACGGGAAAGCGGGGCGGAACCCACGACCTTCGCAAGAATCTCGTCCGGCTGGACGGGCTTGCTCAGAGCTGGGTTGGGTTTGCGGGCGGGTTTCGGGTTGGTTGAGTCAGACATGGAGGCGGATGCTTGCAGAACTACGCCCCATGGTCAACCCCAGTAATGCAGCCGATCGCCCTAAAGTAATAAAGATAATCTTTAGCCCAAAACCCACCACTCGCGTCCATCCCTCAGGCAGATCGTCTTTCAAAACGGCCCATCAGCAGCAACCACAGCCGCAGGGAGACTTCACCCCACCCCGTGGACCACGGCCTCTCCACCCCTCCCCCAAACCGGCAACCATCTGGAAATCAGTCAGTTACAGGTCAGATTTCACGTCCACATCGCTCCCAGCCTCCAGCATCCGCACATTCTTCGCCACCAGCGGCAGCCACAGGCTCACCCGCGTTCCCAGCCCCTCCCGGCTCTCCACATCGATCTCCCCTCCGTGCTCACGGATGATCCGGCGCACAATCAGCAGCCCCAGCCCCGTCCCGGTGGACCGCGTCGTGGAGAAAGGCTGAAACAGCTTCCCCATCTGCTCCGCATTGATCCCCTTCCCCGTGTCCTCAAAGCTCAGGCGCACCTCAAAATCAGTGAACGTCCCGCTGATCGTCAGCGTCCCTCCCTTCGGCATCGCCTGGCACGCATTGCGGATCAGGTTGTACACCGCCTGCTTCATCTGGCCCGCATCCAGCGGCATCGCTGGCAGGTCCGGGCGCATTTCCAGCTTCAGCTTCACCTTCGCCGCCTCGATCTCCGGCTGGAGAAACCTCACGCACTCATCCAGCAGCTCGCGCAGTTGCACCCGCTGCAGCTGCGGCTTCGTCGGGCGGATCGCCGCCAGAAACTGGCCGATGATGAAATCCAGCCGCTTGATCTCCCCCGTCGCCACATCCAGGTGCTCCTGCAGGCTCGCCCCCTTCGCCCCCATTTTTTTAAGCCGGCGCTCCAGCAGTTGCAGGTGAATGGTCAGCGAATTGAGCGGGTTCCCCAGCTCATGCGCCACGCCTGCGGCCAGCAGCGTGAAGGCATTCAGCCGCTCGCTTTCCAGCTGCTCCTCCGTCCGCTTCCGCGTCTCCGTCACATCGCGGATCAGCATCACAAACCCCTGCGGTGCCTCATCATCGATGCTCGTGATGTAGAAATTCAGGTAGCGGTTCTCCGGGTAAAACACCTCCAGGTCGCGGCTCACCACCGTGCCGGGGATAAGAAGCTCGTTCCAGTCCAGCCCGCGCACTCCCTGCGCCAGGCGTCCCCCCAGCACCTGATCCTTCTCCAGTCCGAAAAACGTGCACGCCGCGCGGTTCACATACGTGACCTTTGCCTCGTCATCCAGCAGGATCACCCCCTCCTGCAGCGCCTCAAACACCTTCTCCTGAAACTTCTTCTCCCGCGCCAGCTCCAGCACGATGCCCTGCACCTCGCCCGGTTCCAGGCGGTCCATGCGTTTGATAAGCTTGTCGATGAACGCAGATCTCATAGGTTGGCGGGAATGAACGACCTCCTCATTGTCCTTTGCACCTTCCCCGACCTCGGGAAAGCCCGCGAGACTGCCACGGCCCTCGTCGAATCGCAACTCGCCGCCTGCGTCAATCTCATCCCCGCCATCGAATCCATCTACCGCTGGCAGGGCAAAGTCGAAACCTCCTCCGAAGTCCTCGCCCTCTTCAAAACCACCCCCGCCGCCTATCCCCGCTTCGAATCCCGCCTCCGCTATCTCCACCCCTACGACGTCCCGGAAATCATCGCCCTCAAGCCTGAGCATGCGGCAGATGCCTATGCACGATGGATCAGGGAGTGCGTGATATGACAAAGCCTTCTGAATGCGGTCATGAGGAGGGCTATGTTTAGAGCATAGGTGACGACTTATGCTCTGCAACTTTCGTCAATAACAATGAATTAGTCAACGCCACCCTCGTAATCGGAAGGGAACAATCGCTTGAGAAAGCCGCACAAACTATCGTTGATCGGAGATCTCGAATCGATTCCAAACCCGGCACTGTACTTGTAGATTTGGATAGACTGAAAGTCGCGTCCTCGGGCCACGAGAAGATTTCCGTCCGGTATTCCGCAGAAGGGCCAGAGCTCAGGATCATCGGCAAGCAAAAGTCCTGCTACAGGTAAGACTCCGTCACCATCTTCAACTCCACGAAAGAAATGAGGCTCCCAGAAGTAGATCTCACCTTGGTAAAAATCTTCTTCATCGATATCAAACTCTCTACCTGCCAAAGGAAAACGTTGAAGCAATAGCTTGTAACACTCAGGGAATAGCGAATCAATGAAAGGTGATATCTGCCCCCATTCCGCAGGATCAATGACACATCCTTGCGCTGAAGACTCAAGTAATAGCAGCTCTTCGGCTGCCGAAACGATGTCGGAAGGAATCTCTGGCAAAGAAGACTTCGGCATTACATTTCGGCGTAAAAAGGAGTTGTCTGATTCGTCACAAACCCACCACCTCCGCCAGCGCCCTCTCAATCCTCCCCAGCGTCTTCTCCTTCCCGATCAAATGCGCGATCGTCGTCACCCCCGGCCCGCGTGACTGACCGCTCAGCGCAAAGCGCAGCAGCGGCATCATCGCACCTGGCTTCACGCTCAGCGCCTTCGCCGCCGCTTCCACCGCATCGTGGATACTCTGCTCGGTCCATTCCCTGGCCTGCGCCAGCTGTTCCGCAGCAGCCTTCAGCAGCCCGCCGTTCTCCGGCTTGGCCTTCAGCTTCGTCACCACATCCGCCTCAAAGGGGTAGTCCTCGCGGAAGAAATAATGCACCCACTCCGGCAGCTCCGTGAGCAGGCTCACCTTCTCGCGCACGCTGTGCACCGCCGCCGCCGCCATCGCATCATCGTTCCAGGCGAGCCCCTTCGCCGTCAGGAACCGCCGGGCGTTTTCCAGCAGCGCCTCCGGGCTCAGCTCACGCAGATACTGCGCGTTGAACCACTGCGCCTTTTTCAGGTCAAACTTCGCGTTACTGCTATGGATCGCCTCCGCATCAAACAGCGCCGTCAGCTCCGTGCGATTGAGCTTTTCGCTCTCCGCCTTCGGCGTCCAGCCCAGCATGCACAGGTAGTTGAAGACCGCATCCGGCAGGAATCCCGCGTTCATGTAGCTGTGCTCGATGGCACTGCCCTCATCACGCTTGCTCATCTTGCTGCCATCCGGATTCAGGATCAGCGGGATGTGCGCATAAGTCGGCGGTGTGGCACCAAAGGCATTGAAAAGATCAATGTGCTTCCAGGTGTTGGACAAATGATCCTCACCACGCAGCACGTGCGTCATGCGCATCTCGATGTCATCCACCACGTTCACAAAGTGGAAGATGTAGCTCCCATCCGGGCGGCGGATCGTCATGTCCGGCTCCTCGGTGGGGGCAAAGGTCACGTCCCCGCAGACGAGGTCATGCACCGTGATCGCCGTGCGGCTGAACTTGAAGCGCTGCGCACCATCCGGCTCCGCATACACGCGCCCGGCGTCTTCCAGCTTTTTGAAATAGGCATCGTAGATGTCCTTGCGCTGGCTCTGGAAATACGGCCCGCAGTCACCGCCCGCCTCGGGGCCTTCGTCCCAGTCCAGTCCCAGCCAGCGCAGGCCTTTGATGATGCCGGCAGAAGCTTCCGCCGTATTGCGCGCGCCGTCCGTGTCTTCCACGCGCAGGATGAAGGTGCCGCCCTCCTTGCGGGCCATCAGCCAGTTAAAGAGGGCCGTGCGGGCGCCTCCGACGTGGAGGTCACCGGTGGGGGAAGGAGCAAAGCGGACGCGGATGGACATGGGTGGTAGGAAGTAGTGCGGGCAATCCTGCCCGCTCATAAGGGGCTAGGACAATAGCCGGGATTCGCCATTTCAAATTTCAAATCTCAAATTTCCAAATGCGGCGCACCTGTTTATGCTCCGCACCATGAAGATCTCTCGCATCCTGCTTATCCTTCTGGGCCTCGGGCTCCTGCTCGCGGTGGCAGCCCCCCTCGGTGGCGTCTGGTGGCTCCGCCAGTATGTGAGTCGCGAGCGTCTCACCCTGGAGACGGAAAAGCACATCAACGCACGCGTCCATCTCGACGACGTCAACCTGGCCATTTTCTCCTGGCCCCCCAGCCTGCGCCTCAGCGGCATCAAGATCGGCCCGCGCGACCAGTACGCCGGCACCCCCATCGCCGCACGTCCGCCCATGCAGCACGCTCCCGTTCAGGTCCAGATGGCCTACCTGGAGCTCGTCCCCGAGGGCCTCTGGCAGCGTCAGTTCCTCCCACGCGTGCTCCGCCTCATAGGCCTGGATGTCACCGAGTCCGTCAGCCCGCAGGAAGGCAGCTCCTTGCAGAAGCTCTTCCAGCCACCGCCGGAAAAACTCGCCCAGATGCAGCAGGAGCAGGAGGTGCCCCGTGCCATCCCCGTCCAGTCCGCCCCACCCGTAGCCGCCGTGCCTGCGCCAGGTGCCCCGCCGCCCGCGCTGACCACCCCTCCCGTCTCACCCCCGGCCCCGGCAGAGCCTCAGCCCAGCGCCCAGCGCTTGTCTCTTCAGGAGATCAGCATCGAGCAGGCCCATTTCCGCATCACCAACCGGGGTGTGGATTCTCAGTTCAGCGCCGACATCAGCAACTTCAGCTTCGCCCTCACGGACATCGACATTGACCCCGGCGATCTCACTGCCCACAACCGGCTTCACGCCCGCCTCGCCGCCAAGGTGCTGGTGGACGGCGTCGCTCAGATCGGCGGCCAGCCGCGTCAGGTGCGCTTCGCAGACATGACCCTTCATGGCGAGGGAGATGTGAATCCCGTGGACCCCGCCACCCTTCTCTGGTCCCCCGCTGCGGACCTCCGCATCGTCATTGACCGTGGCTCCTCCATCGGCGGAAACATGACCATCGGCGACACCGCAGGCCAGCACCTCGACAAGCTCATGAAGTACGGCATCGATCTCCGCGCCATCCGCATCGGCGGCACCCTCGCGCAGGATGTGCAAGCCCACATCCTCTACCGCGAGCAGTCCATGCGCTTCCTTGAGGATGCCCAGTTTGCGCTCCCCGACTACGAGTACACCATCAAGCGTGACTCCTGGATGGACTTCGCCAAAGACCAGCAGGGCCTCCTCACACGCCTTTCCTGCGGCGAGGCCCTCAAGCAAAGCCTCATGCAGGGCATCGCCAGCCGTGGCATCAACCGCACCCTCTCAAAGCTCGCTGTGGAGGCCCTCTCAGACAGCCGCGGCCGCCTCACCTTCGACCTCACCATCACCGGCTCCCTCTCACGCCCCGAAGTCAAACCGGACATCCAGGTCAAACTCGAAAACCTCCTCGGAAATGACATCGAGCAGCAGGCCAAAGGGCTGATCAACTCTTTCAAAGGCCTCAAGGGGCTTTTCAAGTAGCTCAGCCCCAGCCATGGAGGATAGGCCTCCGGCCTATCCATGGCCCGCAGGCTTCCAGCCTGCGCTGCCCACCTGGCGCTCCATCAGCCGCACTCGCATCAGGCTCCGTCAGGTACAGTCAGGCTTCGTCATGGTAAAATTTGCCGTGTGAAGGGTTGGCAAGAGGGTGCGGGCCGCGTAGCGTTGCAGCCTTATGAGCAACAAATCCTATGGATGCCTGATCATCCTTCTTCTGCTCGGGCTCATCGTCAGCTTGGGCCTGAATGTAGGCCAGTTCGTGAGCAAGCTGGACGTGGATGTCGGCACAGGTGCTGGCTTCTCAGCCGCCCGTCCCAAACGCCATCTCCATGAAGTCACCGTTGAGTCTCCCAAGATGAACTCCCAGGAGAAGATCGTCCACATTGACCTTGAAGGCGTTATTTCATCCATGTCCATGAGCGGGCTTTTTGCCGAATCCATGCCCAGCGTGGACTCCATCAAGCAGTCACTGGAGCAGGCCGTCGCAGACACCCGGGTCAAGGCCATCGTGCTCAGGGTCAACTCCCCTGGCGGAGAAGTCACCGCCTCGGACATCATTTACAATGCGGTGAAAAAGGCCGCCAAATCAAAGCCCGTCGTCGTTTACATGGATTCCATGGCCGCCTCCGGCGGCTACTACGTCGCATGCGGGGCCAGCAAAATCGTCGCCAGCGAGACCACCCTCACCGCCAGCATCGGTGTCATCATCGAGACCATGAACTACAGCGAGCTCTTCGGCAAAGTGGGCCTCTCCATGACCGCCTTTACCAGCGGCGCATTCAAGGACTCCCTCAGCGGCGCACGCCCCATGCGCGAAGATGAAAAGGCCTACGTGCAGAATCTCGTCATGCAGATGTATGACCGCTTCCTCGGCATCGTCTCTGAAGCTCGCGGCGTTCCCAAAGAACAGCTCAAAAGCACGGTGGCAGACGGTCGCGTCGTCACAGGGCGTGAAGCCCTCGCCGCCAAACTGGTCGACCAGATCGGCTACGTGGAGGACGCCTATGAACTCGCCCGCACCCTCGGCAAGGCCAAAGACGCCGGTGTGGTCAAGTATCGCCACGAAGTCAGTCTTTTTGACGCCTTCGGCATGGCATCGGCCAAAGCCGGGACACCGCCGGCCAAAGTCCAGCTGGACGTAAGCACCGGCCTCCTTCCCAAGCTGCTGCCAGGCGTGCCTTACTACCTCCCCCCCAGCTTTGCCCACTGATCATGCTGGATGTCCATTCAT
Source organism: Prosthecobacter fluviatilis (assembly GCF_042655725.1). Taxonomy (GTDB): domain Bacteria; phylum Verrucomicrobiota; class Verrucomicrobiia; order Verrucomicrobiales; family Verrucomicrobiaceae; genus Prosthecobacter; species Prosthecobacter fluviatilis. The sequence continues at coordinate 329,951 of NZ_JBHSMQ010000004.1, read as the reverse complement.
ACGGAGTCCTGCATGATCTGTCCGTCTTTGTCAGCATCGCCACAGCGCTGGCTCTGATCGGCTACTGGATGCTGCGCCGCATCCGGCCGGAGGTCTCCTGGAATCACGAAGGCTCCGTGCTCTCCCGCCCCTATGGAGCGCCGGATTTGCTTCTTCTGGCAGGCATCGGCCTCTTCTTCATCCTCTCCATGCAGCCGCAGACGCCTGGGCAGACCGCCGGCGGTGACGCCGTCAATGACAGCAGCCTGATTTTCGGCATGGTGTTTCACCTCGTTGTCTGTGCCGGCCTGCTCCTCTACCTCTTTCAGATTCGTGGCCTCAATCCGGCGGAACTCTTCGGTCTCCAGAATGTGCACTGGCGCTCACTCGCCGTGACCCTCGGAGTCTTCGCCATCATCATTCTCATCTCCGTCAACGTCGTGTCCGCCGTCTCCGTCACCTGGCTGCAGAATTTCTGGCCGGACATGGATCCCCAGGAAACCGTGAAAGCCTTCCAAAAATCGGACGGCATCGGTTTCAAACTCCTCGTCATCTTCCTCGCGGTGGTCATCGCTCCGCTGGCGGAGGAGACCCTCTTTCGCGGCTTCGTCTACGGCGTGCTCAAGCGCTACACAGACGCCCCCTTCGCCGCACTCAGCTCCTCCCTCATGTTTGCCATCATCCACATGCACGTCGGCAGCCTGCTGCCCCTGTGGGTGCTCGCCGTGCTCTTCTGCCTTGCCTACGAAATCACCGGCTGCCTGCTCGTCACCATGCTGCTTCACGCCATCTTCAATGCCGTGAGCATCATCGCCATGCTCTTTGGGGACTGAATGCCGGATTCCACATCCGGCATTCAGCATATAAACCCAGATCACATCACCATCCCGCCGTCCACCGCCAGCACCTGGCCGGTCACATAGCGGGCTGCGGGGCTGGCCAGATACAGCACCGCTTCGGCGATATCCTCTGCAGCGCCCAGTTCATTGAGCGGGATCTTCTTCAAAATCTCCCCCTTCACCGCGTCATTGAGCACATGTGTCATGTCTGTCGCAATGAACCCGGGGCAGATGCAGTTGGCGGTCACGCCACGGCCCGCAAACTCACGTGCCAGCGATTTGGTGAACCCAATAAGCCCCGCCTTGCTCGCCGCGTAGTTGGCCTGTCCCGCATTGCCAATCAGTCCGATCACAGAACTGATGTTGATGATGCGCGCGCCTTTTTGCTTCAGGATGCTCCGCTGAAACGCCTTCACCATGTTGAAGGCTCCCTTGAGGTTGGTGTCCAGCACCACGTCCCAGTCTTCCTCGCTCATGCGCAGCAGCAGCCCGTCCTTCGTGACCCCGGCGTTGTTCACCAGAATGTCCACGTGGTCATAATCCGCCAGAATCTGCTTGCCCACTTCGGCGCAGGCTGCCCCGTCTGCCACATCGAGCGCATAGGCTTTCGCGGAATCCGGATACTTGGCGTTGATGGCATCCGCAGCACTCTGTGAGTTGGCCTGTGTGCGGCTGACGACGGCCACTTTCGCGCCCTCGGCGGCAAAAGTTTCGGCGATGGCTTTGCCGATGCCACGTCCGGCACCGGTGACGACTGCGATCTTGTCTTGAAGTTTACCCATGCCTTCATCCATGAACGGCAGGCATCGCCGCGCAAGAAGAAGGTGCATCCAGTCCCAGGCACGCTTATCCTCCGCCATTGCCGATGAGTGACGACGCGCCGCCTGCCGACAATCCCATCCCCGTCAAAAAAGCAGTCTCGCTAGGCAGGCTCTGCGACGTCCTCGTCTTTTTGTCCCTCTCCTGCACCTGGCTCGGCAGCCTGGGCCGCTACGGCTGGCCTTTTGTGCTCCTCTCCCACTTCAGGCTTCAGTACGTCGTCGTCTGCAGCATCATCTTTCTCTACGCTCTGCTGCGCCGTCGCACCTGGCTCATCCTTGTCTCTCTGGTCTCCATCCTCTGGAATGCGCAGATCATCCAAGATTTCCATCAAACAGCCGAGGCAGATGCGCCGCCTGCCGGAAAATCCCTGCGCGTAACCACCTTCAATATCCTGACGCAAAACAAGAACCAGGTCGCTGCCGTCAGCCATGTCATGCAGGCAGACGCAGACATCGTCTGTCTCCTGGAGGTCGATGAATCCTGGCGCACAGCCCTGCAGCCGCTCCGTGTGAAGTACCCCCACCGTGTCGAAGAGCTCAGCGACGGCAGTTTTGGCATCGCCTGCTACACCCGCCTCCCTTTGAAAAGCCTCGAAGTCCGCCGCTTCACGTCCTGGCGTCTTCCCACCGTTGTCCTCAATCTGGACCACCTCGGCAGACCGCTCACCTTCATCGGCACTCACCCCATCGCGCCCATCGGCGTCCAGAAGACTCACTCGTGGTGGGAGCAGCTGTCAGGCCTCGCCACCCTCGTCTCCGGCCTCACCGGGGAGGTCATCGTCGCCGGAGACTTCAATGCCACTCCCTGGTGCGAAGGCATGCGCCTGCTCCGTGAAAAAGGCGGTCTCGACTTTCGCTCCGTAGCTCCCGTCTGGCCTCCCACCTGGGGCCTGAACCTCCCCGTGATGATCCCCATCGACCACGTCCTCCTCAAACGCGGCCTGACCGTCCGGAAACGCACCATAGGCCCGGACATAGGCTCAGACCACCGCTCCGTCACAGTCGAGATCACACCTTGACCCGCCTCACTTTTTCAGGGTCCGCTTGGGATCCGTGAGCAGCTTGTTCGGGTAGGGACCTCTCATGTCGTTGGTGAAATTGATCCACACCGGAATTCCCTCCCTGTTCGCCGCGTCCACAAGTTCCTGCACCAGCTCATTCTCAGCCTCACGCCAGGGCTTGTAATCAAGCAGCCGCAGCAAATGAGAAGACATTCTTTTCTTCGACTCTTCGTTCAGAACCACGGAATGCGTGTAGCTGACGACAAAGATCCCCATGTCGGTCCGCTCCGCCGGCTGGCGGCGGAAATGCTCAATGAGATCCGCCGCCTTCGTGAACCCCTTGTCATATCTCCCCAACTCGTTCGGCACAAACCATGACGCCAGGTTCAGCGAGGGATCGCTCATGGTGACGGCCGTGTACTTTTCATTCGAGGCCACCCTCTGAGTCATCACTTCACCGGCCTCTGCAGCCACATTCATCAGGCAGCAGGTCAGCAGCAGGAGCACTATGGAGCAAAGTCTCACGCCAGAACTGCCTTCACCGGACTGTGTTCCTCCACCCCCGTCAGCCTCTGGTCCAGCCCCTGGAACTTGAAGCTGAACTTGCGGTGATCAATCCCCATCAGGTGCAGGATCGTCGCGTTGAGATCATTGATGTGCACCGGGTCCTTCGCGATGTTGTAGCTGAAGTCGTCGGTTTCCCCGTATTCGATGCCGCCCTTCACCCCGCCGCCCGCCATCCACATCGTGAAGCAGCGCGGATGGTGGTCGCGCCCGTAGTTCTCCTTCGTCAGCGTCCCTTGGGAGTACACCGTGCGGCCAAATTCCCCGCCCCACACCACCAGCGTATCCTGCAGCAGCCCGCGCTGCTTCAGGTCCATGATCAGCGCCGCACACGCGCGCTCGCTGTCATCCACCTGCCCCTTCAGCAGCTTCGGCAGGTTATTGTGCTGGTCCCACCCGCGGTGCAGGATCTGCACCACCCGCGTCCCGCGCTCGATCAGCCTCCGCGCCATGATCGCGCTGTGCGTAAAGCTCCCGCTGCGGTGCACATCGTCCCCGTACATCTCCAGCGTCGCCTTGCTCTCCTTGCTCAGGTCCGTCAGCTCCGGCACGCTCGTCTGCATCCGGAAGGCCATCTCATACTGCGCTATCCGCGTCTGGATCTCAGGATCGCCAATGCGGTCGTGGTTGATCGTGTTCAGCCGGTTTAGCGCGTCCAGCATCGTGCGCCGGTCGCTGCCATCCACCCCCGGCGGATTCTTCACATACAGCACCGGGTCCCCCTGTCCTCGCAGCGCCACGCCCGTGTACTTCGTCGGCAGGAATCCGCTGCTCCACATCCGCGTAAACAAAGCCTGCGCCTGGCTCGCCGCAGGAAACGTCGGCGTAAACACCACAAACGACGGCAGGTCATTGCTCTCGCTTCCCAGGCCGTACGAAAGCCACGAGCCGATGCTCGGTTTCCCCGGCACCTCGCTCCCCGTCATCACAAACGTGCACGCCGGATCATGGTTGATCGCGCTCGTGTGCACGCTCTTGATCACCGCCAGCTCATCCACGATCTTCGCCGTGTGCGGCAGCAGCTCGCTCACAAACCGCCCGCACTGCCCGTGCTGCGTAAACTTGAACATGCTCGGCGCCACCGGAAACCTCGCCTGCCCGCTCGTCATCGTCGTGATTCGCTGCCCGTTGCGCACGCTCTCCGGCAGGTCCTTGTCGTAGTGCTGCTGCAGCTGCGGCTTGTGGTCCCACAGGTCCAGCTGCGACGGCGCCCCGTTCATGTGCAGGTAGATCAGCCGCTTCGCCTTCGGCGCAAAGTGTGGCAGCCCCGGCAGCGCAGGTTGCACCAGGCTCGTGCCCCCGCTCGCAAACCGCTCTCCCAGCATCCCCGCCAGCGCCACACTCCCCATGCGCAGCCCCGTCTGGCCAAAGAACTGCCGGCGCGTCTGACTGCGGTGGTATTCAAGAAAAGGATCCATGGCAGACAAAACGCCGCAAAATGCCGCAGGCTTGCGCCCTCACCGGAAAAGCTTCTTCTCCACCACCGGCCCGTTCACCAGCACACGGCGCTTCGCAAAATCCAAAACCATGACCGCGTCCGGCTTCGCCCCCTTGATGTGCTGCTGCCCGGACTGCACCGTCGGGTCCCCCTCCAGCACCACCTCGGAGGACGAGCTGCGGAAATGAATCCGCTGCGCGATCCCGAAAAATGTCCCGTCCTTCGTGATCACCGTGATCTTGCTCCGCTTCTCAGCCCGGGCAAGCCGTGGCCACATCTGCTTCTCCTGCTTCACATACACCAGCTCCTCCCCCTGCAGCAGCACAAACGGAAACTCGTTCAGCGCCAGCTGCCGCCGCGTGTCATCGATCGACCCCAGCTTGTCATCCGGGTGCGTGCCCGCCGCGATCGCCAGCAGCGAGGTCACCATCCCCATCACATCCCCCGCCCTGCCGCTGATGCCCGAGCTCGGCCGCTTCGCCTTCGGCGCACCCTTCGGCAGTTCCGCATCCGTGATGAAAAGACTCCTCGGCACCAGCCTGCCCGCCTGCACCTCCAGCATCGGCCCCGGCAGCGCCGCCCACTGCTTCAGGTCCGGATACGGCAGGTAGTCCAGCGGCTCAGACGTCAGCGGCCGCGTCACCCGGTGCATCGCATTGTAGGCCAGAGAGCCCACATGCATCTTGCACGCAGTCAGTGAAAAAAGGCAGAGGCTCAGCGCCGGCACCACGCGCCGCATGCGTTTCCATATCATCTCCCTAGAGATGTCGTTGCGGCTCGCATTCGCAAGTCAGGATTCTCCCCTTCCTTGCAAATGAGCCCCCCATTTGCCCGGCAAGATGCCCTTTCACCCCTTCGTTCTCATCCGCCCATGCTCCGCCGCCTCCTTCTCTCGCTCCTCGCCCTCACCGGCATCTCCACCGCCGCAGATGCACCGCCAAACATCGTCATGATCATCTCCGATGATCACCTCTGGAGCGACTACGCATTCATGGGCCACCCCGTCATCCAGACGCCAAACCTCGACCGCCTCGCCAAAGAAAGCCTCACCTTCACCCGCGGCTACGTCCCTTGCAGCCTCTGCTGCCCCAGCCTCGCCGCCATCATCACCGGCCTCTACCCCCATCAGCACAAGGTCACCAGCAACGATCCCCCCATCCCCGCAGGCATGAAGCCCCGCGACTTCCAGAGCAGCCCGCAGTTCGATGCCGGCCGCGAGATCGTCAGCAAGCACCTCGAAGAAGCCGGCACCCTCCCCACCATGCTCAAGCAGAAAGGCTACTTCAGCCTCCAGACCGGCAAATGGTGGCAGAAAAGCTACGAGCGCGGCGGCTTCACCCACGGCATGACCCACGGCGGCCGCCATGGCGATGAAGGCCTCAACATTGGCCGCAAGACCATGCAGCCCGTCTATGACTTCATCACCGAGGCTCAGAAGCAGCAAAAGCCCTTCTTCGTCTGGTATGCCCCCATGATGCCTCACGATCCCCACACCCCGCCCAAGCGCCTCCTCGACAAATACAAGGACAAAGCCCCCAGCGAACACGTGGCCAAATACTGGGCCATGGTCGACTGGTTCGACGAGACCTGCGGCGAGCTCATCAAGCACATCGACGACCGCGGCCTCCGGGAAAATACCATCTTCGTCTATCTCAGCGACAACGGCTGGATCACCAATCCCAAGACCGGCCGCTACGCCGAAAAATCCAAGCAAAGCCAGTACGACGGCGGCCTCCGCACCCCCATCATGATCCGCTGGCCCGGCCACGTGCAGCCCAAAATGTCCGAAGACCTCGCCCAGTCCATCGACCTCGTCCCCACCCTCCTCAAAGCCGTCGGCATCTCGCCCACCAAAACCTTCCCCGGCATCGATCTCCTCGACCCCGCCGCCGTCACCGCCCGCAAAACACTCTACGGCGAATGCTTCACCCACAACTTCGTCGATCTCAACGTACCCGCCTCCAGCCTCCGCTGGCGCTGGATCATCAGCGGCCACGACAAGCTCATCATCCCCGACAAAACCAACCAACCCGATGACATTGTCGAACTCTACGACCTCAAGGCAGACCCCACCGAAGAAAAAAACCTCGCAGCCGAGAACGCAGACAAAGTGAAAACCTTGAGCTCAAAGCTGGACTCATGGTGGAAGCCATGAAGAACGACAGACACTCTTGCCCGACAAGCCCCATCGCCAGCTGATACCAGAAAGCGTTGTAAAACGTCTCTGGGGAATGAGTCCATTCATAGCATGGCAGGTTGATCGCCCTGCGTCGTGGGCCGAAGGCCCGCAGGAGTCAGATATGGTCAGCGCAAGCCCTGGGTTTTGAATGTGCACTCTCTCGCTCTAGGCCGCGCTCTGAAGGAGCGCAGGAGAGGTTGATTCATCGCTCAGGCCGTTCTTGCAGGCATCGCACGCTCTCCACGTGAAATAACCTCTCGCTCCCCTTCCCCGGATCGACAAACTCACAGGCTCACCTGACCGCCGAGTTGGCAGTCCCCGCCGACCTCATGCCCACCCGTTTCTACCCACAGCCCTCGACTCCCCCCATCGAGTCCGACACCGAATTCCTGACCGCATTCAGAGATCACGAATTCGACCAGCATTACCCCGACCACATCCGCGAGCAGTCCGCCTGCCACTGGACGCCCATCGACGTCTGCCAGATGGCCGCGCAGATGCTCGTCGAAGCGCCAGGCACCCGAGTGCTGGACATCGGCTGCGGCCCCGGAAAATTCTGCGCCGCAGGTGCCGCCACCACCCTCGGTCACTTCACCGGCGTAGAGCAGCGCATCCGGCTCGTCAAAGCCGCACGCGATCTCCTGGAGCGCCTCCGCATCACACGCGCGGAAATCGTTCACGCCAACATCACCACCATCTCCTTTGCCGCCTTCGATGCCTTCTATCTCTTCAACCCCTTCGAGGAAAACATCCTCCCCATGCTGCGCATCGACCACGATGTGGAAATGGAGTCACGCCTCTACGACGACTACACCCTCCACGTGCAGCAACAACTGGAGCTCAAGCCCCTCGGCACACGCATCGTCACCTACTACGGCAGCTGCGCCGAAGTACCCGAATGCTACACCTGCGTCAAAACAGCCTACGACGGCACCTTGAAACTCTGGGTGAAAACGCATTCGCATCTGGAAGACACCTCGGATTCAGATGCACCACCAGAGCCGTGTCGCTTTCCGCACCTCATTTAGTTTGACTCGCGTATTAGAGCACCCGTCTTATGGGCGGAATCGGTCTTCCCTATCTCAAGCGAGTCAATCATGTCATAGGCTCCCGGCAGGGAGCAGAGAGATTAGCCGGTGGTGAAGCGAAACCGCGAAGCGGTGTAGCGAGAACCACCGGACCATGCAAAGAAAACATTCCTATTTAGAGGTGCATGCCGAAGGTATGCGAGAAGCATTCTGCCGCTCAGCGCTTACACGGAAGCCAGCATGACCTTCCCAACCCTCCGGCATGTGCCTTTGAGCTCGAATACATCGTTCTAGAAGTCAGGGAAGCCCCCCTCAGCACGCCGTCACACACTCAGCCTCGCTCACCACATCCGGCTCTGCATACCTCTTCACCACACTCCCGCCACGCCGGAAAATCAGCGCCACCAGCGACAGCGTCACCAGCGAGCTCAGCGGCATCAGGATCGCCGCCAGCAGCGGGCTCAGATGTCCCATCAGCCCCACGATCACAGTGACAATATTATACGTCACTGAAAAGCCAAACACCGCATGCACCGCACGTCGGTGTGTCGCCGCGATGTCCAGCAGGCTGCTCATAAAGCGCATGCTGTGCCCCAGGAAATAAAAGTCCGCCTTGTGCTCCAGAAAGCTGCGCCCCGTCACCGGACTCCCCGCACACGAGGCCGCGTCAAAGGCCAGGCTGTCGTTCGCCCCGTCACCGATGTACAGCGTGCTCTGCGGTTCATGGCATGAAATCCACTCGGCCTTTTGCTCCGGCGTCAGGCTGTGCTGCCACTGCTCCCGCTGCAGGTTCAGCTGCTTCGCGATCGCCGCCACCTTAGCCTCACGGTCCCCGCTCAGGATCTCCACCCGCAGCCCGCGCCCCTGCAGCGCCTCCATCTGCGCCACAGACTCAGCACGCAGCGCATCACGGAAGCGGAAGGCGCACAGCGTCTGCCCGTCCCGCGTAAAGATGGCGTCAGCCCCCGCATCCTGCGGTCGCGAAATCGCCCACACACAGCCCGCATGCTCACAGCGCAGCCCCTGCCCCGGCACTTCTGTCACCTCAGCGTCCAGGCCTTGCTCCGGCATCCCGCCCAGCGCGTCAAACAGGCTGCGGCTCACCGGGTGCAGATTGCCACGGGTGAGGTGGCGCAGCATCTGCCGGGCATCATCGTCCAGACCGCTCAGCGCCTCAGGGTTCGTCAGCAGCGGGTTCTCCAGCGTCAGCGTCCCCGTTTTGTCAAACACCACCTGCCGCAGCCGCGTCAGCTTCTTCCACAGCCCCAGCGTTCGCACAAACACACCCTGGTCCGCCGCACGGCTTGCCGCGATGTCATCCGCCAGCGGCGCAGCCACACCCAGCGCACACGGGCAGGACACCACAAACACCGAAATCATCACCTGCAGCCCCCGCGCCCATTCCCCCGTGTGCCACCACCACCACAGTCCGCCCACCACGCCCGCCAGCACCACCACCACCAAATAACCGCGCAGCAGCTTTTCCAGTCGCAGGTCGCGCTGGTCACCTCCACGGCGTGCATCCAGCAGCTTGTGCAGTGTTGACTCCTTCCAGCCTTCCAGCGCCACCGCATTCAGCGTCCGCGTTCCAGCGTTCAGCGCCCCGGAGGGCAGCAGTTGGCCGCTGCTCCGCGTGCACGAGTCGCTCTCTCCGCTGATCCACTCCAGGCTGATGCTCGCATGCTCATCCGTCAGCTTCGCCGCCACCGGCACCGCCTGCCCCGGCTTCACCGTAAAGCTCGCCCCCGCCTGCAGCGCCTCCAGCATCTCCGCTTCCGGGATGGATGGGTCACGCAGCAGCCGGCGCCGGTTTCTCGCCACCGCCATCTGCTGCACCAGCCGCCCCCCCAGCATCAGAAAGATGAACATCGCCACAAAATCAAAATACTTCAGCCCCGGCTCCCCGCTCAGCCACCCGATGATCGAGCCCGCATACGCCGCCAGAATGCCCAGCGTGATCGGCGTGTCGATGTGCAGCACCCCCGCGCGCAGCGCATGCCACGCCCGCTGGGCGAAGTAGCTGCCGCCCACCAGCAGGGCCAGCGTTGCCGAGGCTGCCGCCACCAGGTCAAACCATGGCGCAAAGGCAAAATCCGCCGGCATGCCAAAATACGCAGGCAGTGAGAACGCCATCGCATTCATCGCAAACGCGCCGCACACCCCGGTACGGCGCTCAAGAGTGTTGTCACGCGGCTGTCCGCCATCCGCACGCTGCAGCCCCAGCAGGTAGCCAAAGCGTTGCAGCTCCCGCGCAAACTCCACCGGCTGAAATTTCCCCGGCTGCCACGCCATCCGCAGTTCGCCGCTGGAGATGTCCACCTGGATCTGCGTCCCGCCCAGCTTCGCAAACACCCGCTCGATCAGCCAGATGCACGCCATGCATGAAAGCCCCTGCACAGACACGCTCAGCTCAGCCGCCACATCCTCGCTCGCCCTCGTGCCCTCGGCCGCCAGCGTCGCCGTTTCCAGCCAGCCATAGTCCTGCTGCCTCATCGCCTGCGCCGGCACCGGCGGCAGGTTCAGTCCGGATTTAAGATCGTAAAATTGCTCCAGCCCCTCCTGCTGCAGCAGATCATGCACAGACCGGCAGCCTGAGCAGCAGAAGCCGTCGCTTCGCGTGGGTGGGACTGGCGTCCCGCAGTGCTGGCAAATCGTGTTCATAAATGTTAAGCCATCGCATTTTCGTCAGTTAAGCCCCCGGCACTCAAGGCGTGCGCACCTCCGAGTCCGCAGCGCTCCGGCAGCCGCATTGGCGCCGCTTGGCTGCAGCGCCTGAGTAACGCCCCGCACAGGGCCAGCGTGTTGACGTCATCCCGCATCGGAAGGTCATGCCCCATAAATGATTGGCGCTGGATGCAGCCGTGATTTCGTTCGCCACTCTTTCCCTCGCACATCGTTTCCGGCGTGTTCAGCCTGCTCGGACGGGAAGCACCATCTTCCGCCATTCTGCTCCGCCTCACACCAACCCCAAAGGGGTTGCGTAATATAGCCCAGGGATGCCGAGCTTTAGCGAGTGCTTCCCTGGGTCTTGCCATGCCCATCCGGAAAGCAAACCCACCACTCCGTCCCACCCCATGCTCACCAGCAGCGTCTGCAAAGAGCCCCGCCACATGCCTGCCGCGCTCAACGCCCCGTTTCAGTATTGTCCCATTCATGGCATCGCGCATCAGTTCACCGCATGGCAGCAGCTCGCCGCCTCGCTGCTTCCAAAGTCCAGCGTGTCACGCAGCCGCCACGCCAGAATCACCGCCGTCACCAGCGCCAGGCCACGCTGCACCTTCCGCATCGTGGCAGGCTGGAGGTGCCCACCCAGCATATGCAGTTGCGTCTGCGCCAGAAACAGCAGCGGCAGCGTCCCCAGCCCAAACGCCACGGCAAAGCCCGCCCCCTTCACCGCGCTGCCGTTCGCAGAAGCCAGCGCCAGCATCATATACAGCGGCCCGCACGGCAGCAGCGGCGTCGCCAGTCCCAGGATGGCGGCACGCAGCGTGCTCTTCATTTTAAAGGCCGCCGTCTGCACCCGGCGCAGCCCGGCGGAAAGAAAGTGCGGCTTCGGCAGCCAGGCGTCCAGCCCCAGCCCCACGCACGCAAAAGCCAGCACCAGCAGCCACGGCAGCACCATGCCCGCACCATGCTGGAAAAACGCCAGCGGCACCGCTCCCAGAGTTCCCGCGATCGCACCCGCCGCACCATACGACACCATGCGCCCGCTGTGGTACAAGGCCGTGCTCCGCATAAACCCTCCCCCTTTGGGCCCCACGGCCCATGAGCACGAAAGCGGCCCGCACATGCCCACGCAATGCACGCTGGTGACGATCCCGGCCACAAACGCGGCAGCACTGGTGTCTATCTGCATCATGCCGGTATCAGCTGCTTCAGCGGCACGACCTCCGGTTGGTTTTTGATGGCGATGTAGAACAGCACGCTCCAGGCGCTGATCAGCACGACAAACGCCAGCACCACCCACAGCCAGGGGCGGCGCGCAATGAAGCCCTTGGCTTCACTTTTGGAGGTATTGGCTGGGATTGAGGTAGTCATTGGATTTCAGGCTTGGGTCCGGCCCGGCAAACTCGAAAGGCTTCGTACGGTAGGTCTTGCCATCCTTCAGGTCGGTGACCGTGATGCTGAGTTTGAAGGGTGCTTTGAAAGCGGCCTCCGGCAGCGTGATCATCAGCGGCTTCAGTTCCTCCCCTTGCGCGGCGATCGTCACAGGCGCATCCGCACCCGCAGCCGCCAGTCCGCCCGGCAGATCTCCGGCCAGCGCCAGCGTGAATGTCCGCGGCTCGTTGCGCTTGTTGATCAGCCTCACCAAAAACTGGTTTCGCACGACGTTGTTCGTCACGTAGTAGGGAGACCCCTGCATGCGCAGCACATTCGCACGCATCGGTTCGATCCGGCTCGCCGCAAAGCCAAAGACCCCCAGCCCCAGCAGCAGCAGCCCGGTGTAGAAAATGATGCGTGGCCGGATCAGCCGCGTCTTCCCGCCGCCAAATCCCGTGAAGGAGTCATACCTCACCAGCCCCGGCTTCCGCCCCAGCTTCGTCATGATGCTGTCACAGGCGTCCACGCATGCCGCGCACCCAATGCACTCCAGCTGCAGCCCGTTGCGGATGTCGATGCCCGTCGGGCACACCTGCACGCAGCGCATGCAGTTCACACAGTCCCCCGCCCCCGTGGTGCCCGCCTTGCCGCGCGGCTCCCCACGCTTCTTGTCGTAGCCCACGTTGATCGTGTGGTCGTCCGTCAGCGCCGACTGCATGCGCCCATACGGGCACATGATCACGCAGAACTGCTCCCGGAACCAGCTGAACGACCCATAAAGCCCCGCCGTCAGAAACAGCATCACCCCAAACGCGATCACATGCGCCTGCGGCGAGTGGTGCATCATCTCATACAGCTTCTCCAGTGACACAAAATAGCTCAGAAAGATGTGGGCGATGATCAGCGAAGCCAGCACATACAGCCCGTGCTTCAGCCCGCGCCGGGCTATCTTGCCCGCCGTCCACGGCGCAGCATCCAGCTTGCGCCGTGCCGTCGCATCGCCATCCACCAGCCTCTCGATGCGCCGGTAAATGTGCTCCAAAAACACCGTGTACGGGCATGTCCAGCCGCACCACACCCGCCCAAACAGCGCCGTGACGTAAAACAGCGAGAACCCCAGCCCCGTGACAAGGAAAAACCCCACCCACAGGTCCTGCACCGCCAGCGTCAGCCCCATGAAATGAAAGCGCCGGTTCAGCACATCCAGAAACACCGCCGGAAAACCGTTCACCGGGATCCAGGGCAGCGCCACATAGATCAGCAGCAGCACCAGCGCCGCCAGCCGCCTTGCCCGCGTCAGCCTGCCTGACACATCCGCAGGGTGCAGCGTTTTTTTACTGCCATCCTGGTTGATGGATCCGAGAGAGACGAGGTTGGGGTTGGGGGCTGGCATAGACGTGTCCCGGCTTTATTTCGCGGCGGGCGCTGGCGCGGTGGTTGCAGGTGCAGGTGGTGAATCAGCAGCACGGGTGATCGGCTCACCCTCCTTGTGGTGGCTCAGCACAAACGCCACCACCTCGCTCACACGCTTCATGCCCAGCACCTGTTCCCAGGCCGCCATGCCCTTGGTGATGTCAGGCGAGCCCTTCCGGACGATCTTGAAAATCTCCGTCGGCTTCCCGCCATGCTTCCACTCCTGGTCATTCAGCGGCAGGCCGGGCAGCTTGGCACCGCTGAGCATCCCGCTGAGATCCGGACCATGGCAGGTGACGCACATGCCCGGCGTCATGAAGGTCGCCTTTCCGGCCTCCACCGCCGCAGCATCCCTCGAAAGCGCCCAAAGCTGCTCATCCGTGATGGATTCCATCTGCTTGTCGCGCGCCTGCTGCATTTCCGCCATGGCTTTGTCGATGATGCTCGTGTCGCTGCTGCCCAGACCAAGCTGGTAGTAGCACAACCAGTGCACCACAAACCACGCGATGGCAATGTACAGTGTGAACAGCCACCAGTTCGGCAGTTTCTGGTCATACTCCTGAATCCCGTCATAGACGTGTTCGCGGAGTGTTGGCTCGTTGTTGTTGGGGGATGGCTTCTTGGAGTCCATGGCGGGGGGATTATTCGAGTGGCAGACGTGACATGTTCTCGGCCTTGTCCTTGCGCAGCAGCATGCCCCGGAGAGTCATGATGCCAAAGACCAGCACGGTGGTGGCGAAGGAGATGATGGGCACCACGAGGTGCCAGTTTTCATAAATGATGCGCTTGTACATGGCGGCGGAAAGGTTGGGGGTTACTCGGCTCCGTTGTCCCGGCGGCCTTTGTCAGGAATGATCGGCGACAGCGGGAAAGGCACGCCCTGCCCTTTCTTGGTCAGGGTTTCCTCCACGGCAGGCTGTTCAAACTGGCCCAGCTTCTGCAGGTAGGCGATCACCGCCACCATCTCGCTGTCAGGCCGGACCACGATGTTCGACTTCTTCAGCTCCGTGGCGATCTTCACCCCCTGCTCCAGCGCCTTCATCTTGATCTCCGTCGCATCCATCGGCGGGTAAGGCACTCCCAGACGGCGCAGCACCGCAATCTTCGAAGGCAGCGCCTTCTGGTCAAACGCCTTCCCGCTCAGGTGCGCATACGGCGGCATGTTCGACTGCGGAGACATGGACCGCGGGTCCATCAGGTGCTCGTAGTGCCAGGAATCAGGACGCTGGCCGCCTTCGCGGGCCAGATCCGGCCCCGTTCTCTTCGAGCCCCATTGGAACGGATGGTCGTAGATGCTCTCGCCTAGGCGCGAGTAGTCGCCGTAGCGCATCACATCCGGCACCAGCGTGCGGATCATCTGCGAGTGGCAGTTGTAGCAGCCCTCGCTCACGTAGATGTCACGGCCCGCAAGCTCCAGCGGCTCATACAGCTTCTGCAGCCTGTCCTCCACATTCTTCGCACTGTTCACCGTCACCGTTGGGATGATCTGGATCAGCCCCCCGATCACCACCGCCACAAACGTCAGCACCGTGAACGGCAGGTAGTTGTGCAGCAGGCTCTCGTACCAGTTGGCCCACGAGTGGCTCGTCTTCTGGAACCGCCGCACAGCCATGTAGCCAAAGACGATCGCGCAGATCAGCGAGGCCACGTCAGCTCCTGGCGGCAGGAAGATCCAGCCAAAGATCAGCAGCAGCGCTCCAAACGTGCAGGCCGTCGGGTCGTTGAAGAAGGTCTCCTTCATGCCCATCGTGTCCGTGTTGCCACGCTGCAGCACCGCCACCTCGCGCACTTCGTTCACCGGCTTGCCGCTGCGGATCGTCTTCCACAGGTTGATGCACATCACAATCCAGCCCAGCAGGAACATGCCGCCGCCGATCACGCGCAGCCCCATCAGCGGGCGGATCGCCTGCAGCGTGTCCAGGAAGGTGTTCTTCACCGCCAGCCCGTCCGCCGTGACCTGGTTCAGCATCAGCCCCTGCATGATGCCGCTGATCCACATCGCCACCACATAAAGCAGGATGCCGAACGTGCCGATCCAGAAGTGGAAGTTCGCCATGCTGTTGGAATACAGGCGGGTGTTCCACAGGCGGGGCGCCAGCCAGTAGAACAAACCTGCGGCCATGAAGCCGTTCCAGCCCAGCGCACCCGCATGCACGTGACCGATCGTCCAGTCAGAGTAATGGGAAAGCGAGTTCACCACACGGATGGAAAGCAGCGGCCCTTCAAAGGTGGACATGCCGTAGAACGTCACCCCGGCGATGAAGAACTTGATCACCGGATCCGTCCGCAGCTTGTCCCACGCACCGCGCAGCGTGAGCAGGCCGTTCAGCATCCCGCCCCAGCTCGGAGCCCACAGCATCAGGCTGAAGAACATCCCCAGCATCTGCAGCCACTTCGGCAGCGCCGTGTTCAGCAGGTGGTGCGGGCCCGCCCAGATGTAAAGAAACACCAGCGACCAGAAATGCACGATCGACAGCCGGTAGGAATACACCGGCCTCTCTGCCGCCTTCGGCAGGAAGTAGTACATAATGCCAAGGATCGGCGTCGTCAGGAAGAAGGCCACCGCATTGTGCCCGTACCACCACTGCACCAGCGCATCCTGCACACCGGCAAAGACGCCATAGCTGTGTGTCCAGCTCGTGGGAATCGAAAGGTGGTTCACGATGTAAAGCATCGCCACCGTCACAATCGTCGCGATGTAGAACCACAGCGCCACATACAGGCTCGGCTCGTTGCGCTTGTGCAGCGTCAGAAAGAAATTGATCGCAAACACCACCCAGATCACCGCCACCGCCACGTTGATCGGCCAGATCAGCTCGGCGTACTCCTTGCCTCGTGAAAGCCCCAGCGGCAGCGTGATCGCCGCAGCCACAATGATCAGCTGCCAGCCCCAGAAGTGAATCGCGCTCAGCGTGTCATTGCCCATCCGGCATTTGCACAGCCGCTGCGTCGAGTAGTAGATGCCTGCGAACATCATGTTGCCCACGAACGCAAAAATCGCCGCATTCGTATGCAGCGGGCGCAGACGGCCAAACGTCAGCCATTCGGCAAGGTTGAGCTGGTGGAAGTTCAGCTGGCTGGCGATGAACACGCCTGCGAGCATGGCAACGACGCCGAAGATGATCGAGGCCAGCATGAACTGGCGCACGACTTTGTCGTTGAACTCAATGGGTACTTTGGAGGCTGCGGTGCTAGTCATGGGAAAAGGTGGTGTGGGTGGAAGATGCAGGCACTGTCACCCGCTGGCCCTCAGGCTCATCGAGCGGCAGCAGTGCATCCTGTTCGATGCTGCCCCTCCGCCGCTGCACACGCTCCGCCAGATACAGCGCCGCAAATAACACGGCAAACATGAGGCTGACGAAGATGGTGACGGCAAAAACTTCCATAAGAGAGAGGCTGCGGAATACTGGACTCACGCTGGCCTTACGAAAGCTCAGATTGAACCTCGCTGCAACCCCCCCCTTGGTAATGCCTCACCCGATCTTGTGAGGCTGTGCAATTAACGCCTTGTTTGCCTCTCAAAAATCGACGGCTCCTCACGGTCAGCCACCTTCAGGTACCGGAAATAGACCTCCAGTTGCAGCGTGCACAGGCACTGCCTGTAAATCGCATCCGCCGCGTCACCCGCAGGCCAGTTGGGCCGCCCACGTTTGAAAGAGCCGTCCGCCTGCTGCGCACCGATGATTTGCGGCAAAAATTGTGCATTGTAAAAACGCCAGTCCTCCCCGCCGGCCTGAAAGAAGGCCTGCGTGTAGTAATACCAGCAGTACAGGTTGCAGTTGCGCTCCCAGTCCAGCGGCTCGGCGCTCAGAAACTCCCTCAGAAACCGGATCCCCTTCTTCACCGCCGTCGCCTTGTGCTGCGCCAGCGTCTGCAGCCCCAGCACCCCGCATCCCGTCAGACTCCACTGGTTGTAGTGCTCATCCCGGTTCGTTTTGCCAAAGCCCCCGTCCTTCGTCTGCTTCGACTCCAGATAATCGCAGCACCGTTTGATCGCCCCATCCAGCCCCTCGATCTTCAGTCCCGAGTGCTTCGCCGCCTTCAGCGCCTGAAACTGCCACCCGCTCACCGACAAATCCTCACCCCGGCTGTCCTTGTTGTAGGCAGTCGGCAGGCCCGCATCCCTGCCCCCATAGGTCCATGACCCCTGCGGATTCTGCTGCTCAATGATGAGTTGCACCCCCTTCTCGAAAGTTTCGCGCAATCCCGGCAGGCTCCGGTTGCCCAGGCGGTAGAACGAATACATTTCGCCGAGCGCGTAAGTCGCGATCCCATGCTCATAAGTTGCGGAATTCGACACAAGATTCTCCGCCAAAATCCCATGCGGATTTCTCCGCGCCAGCTCCACCAGATAGAGCATCCCATCGCGCACATTGTCGCCATAGAACGCAGAATCTGGCGTCTCGCAGCGCCCCAGGTAGCAAAGCAGCGCCAAACCCGTCATCGCCCCCTTGTTCGCCCGCCCCCACGACCCATCCGCATTCTGCTGCCCCTTCAGCCACGCCAATGAGCGGGAAACTGCCATCTCACACTCCGCCGTGCCGCCATTTTCCCTCAATTTCTCAAGCCTGCTCTGCATCGAGCAGCGCCCCCCAAACATGTTCGGCAAATTCGCCAGCATGGTCGGTGGGGCGGAGCCCTCCATGCCCGGGAGCTTGCTGCCAATGGATGCGCTCATCAGCCTGCTCGTTCCATTCCCTGCCTCCGGAAGTTCCATCACCCCTGCCTCAGGCAGCAAGCAGTCAGTCGGCCCATCCACCCCAATGCGCGTCTGCGGCGTCTTTCTCGCCATCGCATCCATCTGCTTCATGCTGACCTTGTATGCCAAATCCTGCGAAGCCTCGACACTCGCCTGCGTCGGGCCCGACGGTATAAAATCATTCACCGGCTTCGCCATCTGTGTCCCAACGATGATGACCCCCGCCGCCAGCAGCAGCCCCACATGCACCGCAAGGCTGAGCATGAGCGAGCCTCCACCCATCTGCCGCCAGAAGCGCAGCCATGCAGGGGCAGGCGGCTGAATGCGTGCCGGTGCAGGCGGCCTGTCCTCCACCAGGACAGCCTGTAGAACGGGCTCAGCCACAGGCGGCGGTTGAAACCTCTCCCAGCCGGGTGGCACTTGATACGCAGACGGTTGTTTGGGATCGTTCGTGTTCATGGCGGCGTGGAATCACACCGCATGACGCTGCACCGAAGATCCTCTTGGGATGTATTTTACCTGGAGCGCTTCAGATGTCGGAACGGCAGCGCCGCCAGATTGCTGCTGCAAGGTCCCGGTGTATCCACCCACAGCATGCGTGCCGCGATCTTGTCATAGGCCCGCCGATGCGCCACCGCAGCCTTGACTCCGACCACGCTAAGCTGCTCAACCGCAATACCTTGACTATGCCACTGCCCCAGATCGAAAGGCGGCGTCTTCACACTGGTAATGAGAATGGTAAGCCCCGCATGCCGCACCACGGCGCAGCGGCCCATGTCGAAGACATCGCCACACATGCTGGCCAGATGGCTGTTTTTGTCTTCGAGTTCAAATCTGCCGTCGTTCAAGGCGATGAGTTCGACCTCGATTTCGAGCGGGCCTGCATCCAGACGGCTGCCTTTGCCACCGAGTGCAATTTTACGCGCACCAGCGGCGATTTGGCTGACAGATTGCGGGTCATTGATGCAGATGGCGGCATTTGGAATGCCATGGCGGATGAGGGCACGCAGCAGCCCGGTGCAGTCTCCGGGTGCGCCGCCACCGATATTATCTGAGGGCTCCACCAGCACGGTCAGACCTTCAGACCGTGGCTTAAGCTGTTCGAGCACTTCATCTACCGGCGGATCGGTGACCTGGCCGAGGTGGTTGAGTTCCTGCGCACGCTTGCAGAGTTCTTCCAGTTGCTGCGTAGCATCCACCGTGGTGCAGGCAACAAAGCTAACGCCTGTGTCAGGCGTGTCCGCAAAGCTAAAGCCGGCGACGATGCTCATGGCCCAAAGCGACTCATTCTCGCCTTCAAACTGCCGAGCCATCTTTTCCAGCGTCAGCATGGGATCCTTCGAAGTGCCGGTGCCGGTCGGCGGCCAGATGATGCCGGGCTGCTGGAGCTGCATGTGCGGACGCTGGCCCGTAGTGAGGCAGCGGTTCAGCAGGCGCGCTGCGATCAAACCCGCTTCGCGTGCGTCAGTGTGCGGATTTTCGCGGTAGCCTACCAAACAGTCGGCCAGCGCAGCCATTTGCGGCGAGAAATTGGCATGCAGATCAAAGACTCCAAAGATGGGAACCGTGGTGAGGGTGCGGAGCCTGCGAAGGATTTCGCCTTCGACGTCGAGGATCGTTTCTGAGACCATGGCACCATGAAGCACCAGATAGATGGCGTCGTAGCCGCCTTGGGCGGCATAGGGGGCGATGTCGTTCCAGAACTGCTCAATGACCTCATCCGCCACGGTGACGGAAGGCTGCGCACGGTAGTCGGCGGCAGGAATCATCTCCCAGCCAAATTCATCCGCCAATTCAAGGACGCCACCGAGCGGTGAGGAGTCGCCTTTGGAGGCCCAGAGTTCCTCCCCGCGGCGGATTTGGAAATCAGAGAGCGGGGTGAGTCCGTCAAGAAAGGTGTGGGTCTCGTGGAAGAGACCGGCGATGAGGATGCGCATGGTGGAAGATTAACGCACGATGACGCGCGTTCCTGGCCGGATGAGTTGCGGAAGTCGAATGGCGTCCCAGTTGGCAAAGCGGACACAGCCTGCGCTGCGGGTACGGCCAATGGTGCGCGGCATGGCGGTGCCGTGCAGGCCGATGCCCGATTTGCTCAGGCCGCACCAGATGACGCCAATGGGGCTGTTCGGCCCGGGCGGGATCTGAAAGGCCTCCTCCCCGCGCACGCCTTCCTCGAGGAACTGCTTGTCGTAGCGGAAGGTGGGCGTGGCCATCATGGTCACCACTTTCCAGGTACCGACGGGGATGAACTGAGGCTTGCCCGGGGTAATGGGAAAAGCGGCCAGCATCATCTCCTTGTCACTGTAGATGGCAGCCATGCGCTCCGTGGTGTCCACCACGATGGTGTGACTGCTGAGCAAGGCGTCGGTCTTGAAGCTCTGCATGGGCTTGATGTCCTCGATCCTGAAGGACTTGACGTTTGGCACGACGATGATGTCTCCGGGCTTGAGCGCGGCCATGTTTTTGCCGGGGTTGATGGCGGCGAGGAAGGTCTCATCAGTATGAAACCGTTCCGCGATGAGCTCCTGCATGCTGCGATAGGCCATGAACGGATAAGCGGACGCTTTTTCGTAGTCTTCGGGCAGGTCGGCTGTCACATAGCGGGTCAAGATGGGCGTGATCTTGAAAGCGGCGAAGATCACAGGGACCTCGTCCATGGCCGCCGCCTGGATTCGTGCCCAGTTGTAGAGGTCCTTGTGTCCATGGGCATAGTTGTAATTCACCACGGCTTTGTAGGTGAACTCACCGACGGCACCATCCAGCTTGCCGGGGCCAAAGAGGTTCTTGTCGAGGAAAATCTGGATGCGCAGGATGGTGTCGCGATCCTTGGGCACAGAGGGATCGTCCTTGGCCGGCCCCAGGTCCTGGGCCTGGACCACAGCCGTGAGCAGGCAGAGCAAAAGAAAGTGTTTCAGCATCGCCCCCATGCTAATTCGCACTTCCTCAATGAGCAAGGAAGTGCGCGCCCTTGCCTGAACCGCATCTGCCGCTTAGATTTTTGCGCATCCATGCCAGTCACCGTCACCGACACCCGCACCCCGGAACAGCTCCGCCAGCATTATGAGGTGGAGCGCGAGCTCGCCGACCGGCTGCGGCATGCCACCAAGGAGCAGCGCCGCACGCTCTACTCCGAGGTCTATGATGAGCTTTTTAAACGTGTTCCGGATCATCCGCAGCATACCAACAAAGCCTCCCCGGAACGGCTGGCGGCCGATGTGGCTGAAAAAATGGAGATTCTGACGCCATTCTTGAAGCCGAACACCGTGTTTCTCGAAGTCGGACCGGGAGATTGTGAGCTGGCCAAGACGGTGGCGGCCAGAGTCTCCCAGGTGCTGGCGGTGGACGTCTCTGATGAAATCACCCGCAAACGCGTGCTTCCTGACAATCTGCGGCTGGTGCTCTCTGACGGCAGCACCATCCCTGTGGCTCCGGGCAGTGTGAACGTGGCCTATAGCAACCAGTTGATGGAACACCTGCACCCGGACGATGCGGTGGAGCAGCTCCGGCATCTGCATGCGGCGCTGGCCCCCGGAGGGGTCTATCTGTGCATCACGCCCAGCCGTCTGACCGGACCGCATGACATCAGCTGCATCTGTGACCCTGAGGCGAAGGGGTTTCACCTCAAGGAGTACACCGTGGGCGATCTGTCCGCGCTTTTCCGGCAGGTGGGCTTTGAAAAAACACGCGTCATTTTCGGCGGGCGTGGCAAATTCATCCTGCTTCCCACCTGGCCAGCGGTGATCTGCGAAAAGCTGCTGGACCTGCTGCCGCATGGCCTGCGCAAGGCGCTGGCACTGAAACCGCCGTTTCGCTGGCTGTTCGGGGTGCGGCTGGCGGGGTTTAAAAAGTAGTCCAGTTGCGGCGCAACTGGGCAACTTTACTCCCGCAGCGACTGCAGCCAGCGGTCGAGCTGCTGCATGAGCTCGGGAGGGCCGTCAGCGGGAAAGTTGTCGATCAGCCACGTTACGTCTTCGCGAGCGCCGGCTTTTTCCCCGAGACGCTGGCGCATCTGGGCGCGGGTGAGGCGTTCGGCGGCTGACTGAGGATCAATGGCCAGGACGAGGTTCAAATAAGGCAGTGACTCCCGGAGGGAGCGGCTGTCGTCGAAGACGCTGCTCATCAAATTCCGCAGCATGCGCAGGAGGATGGCCTGCTTGGTGGTGGGCGAGAGGGATCCTTCCGGGAAATGACCGTCTTCGGTGAGATCGAGCGCCGCCTGCTCGACCGTGACGAGCTTCCCATGCTCAAAGACATCCACGAGCTGGAGCTCGCCTTCAGGACCGTCACGGTAGCCGACCATGAACTTGCCGGGCAGCGGCACGCCAAACACGCCCTGAACGCCCAGGGCTGAGGCGAGTTCAACGTAGAGCAGGCTCAGTGTGATGGGCAGGCCTTCGCGGTCGTCGATGACCTCGTTGAGGTAGCTGTTGGAGCGGCTGCCGTAGTCGCCCCGGCTGCCGTGGAAGCCGTTTTCCTCAAAGAGGTAGCGGTTGAGTCTCTTCACGGCAGGAATGGTGCCTTTGCTGATTTCGGGGTCGTCTTTGAGATCCAGCACCATGGCCTTGAAGCTGTTCAGGTAGGTTGCGATGTCGATCTCCGGATTGTCATGGCGCGCCAGCAGGAGGGCGCAGCGCAGCAGATTGATCTCAGGCTCGGGCTTGGCGAGTTCGGCCAGAATTTCCTTGGTCATGGCCCGGCGGTGCAGCTCACGCTCGAGATCGCGCAGTTTGACCGCCTCTTCCTCAAGCCTGCGGCGCTGCTCTACCAGCACGCGGCGGGCGGCAGAGGGGTTTTCCAGCAGGCCTTCCAGCGTTTTGTCGGCGCTGGTGGCTTCGGCGATGTATTCCTCCACCTTGGAGCGGAGCTGGGAGGCGAGCTCAGGCTGCAGCGGTTTCTCAGCGAGGTCAGTTCCGACGCGGAAATTGCGGAACTGGGCCACGGTGGTCCTGAATTTGCACAGCCCTGCAGCGCCACCACGCAGGCCGGTGTCGCTGCTTTCGATGACCTGCCTGCCGTTCACAAAGCAGACCATGCGCTCCGGCTCGACACGGACGCGCAGCGTATTCCACTCCCCGGCCTTGTAGGCGTCACTCGGGACATCCGCCAGAATGGTCCATGAATAGACATCGGGGCCGTCAAAGCGGGTGAGGCGCAGCTTGCCGCCCGAGGCATAGAAGCCGTAGTGCCTGTCTGCAGCGTCGGAGCAAAAGGTGAGGCCGGCGGCTCCAGACTCATCATCGAGACGCACGGTCACAGAAACTTCAAAACTGCCATCGGGCACTTTTTGCGTCGAAAGGCAGAGTGCACGGCCGCCGAAGCCTGAGCCGACAGATTCGGAACGAATGACTCCCGCGTGCTGCGTCCACTGCGCCCCGAGATAGGTCTGCCATTGTCTGGGATTGAGCGCACCGATGGTGAGCCAACGTGACATGGGCACAGGATTGGGCTTTTCGATCAGCATTTTGAGCTCGTTCACGGGCATGGCGAAACCGAGATTGTCTGTTTTGAGAGACTTCAAGGTCAGCAGTCCCAGGACATTTCCCTGCATGTCGAGGAGCGGGCCGCCGCTGTTGCCCTTCTCGATGGGCACAGCGACTTGGAGCATCTCCTGGCCATCGACCTCGCGCGTGGCCGAGAGCACGCCCTGCACGATGCTGAAACCCAGCCCTTCAGGAGCCCCCATGGCGACGATGGGCTCTCCCTGCCGGACTTTGCCGGAATCTCCCAGCGGCAGGGGCTTGAGTCCTTTGGCGTCAATTTTCAGCAGGGCGAGGTCGTGATGGCTGTCGCTGGCCTGGACGACGGTGACAGCATGGGTTTTGCCGTCGTGCATTTCGATCTGCAGGCGGCGGGCCTCACCGATGACATGCAGATTGGTGGCGATCAAACCGTCCTCGCTCACGATGAAGCCGGAACCGATGCCGTCGGTGCCCTCACGGCCGATCTGGGTGATTTTGACCAGCGAAGGACGGATGGCCTCGGCGAGATCGGCGGCGGTACGAGCCTGGGGGCTTTTGGATTTGACGCCTTCTTTGACTGCGGCGGCAAGACTTCCCCCAAAACACACGGAAAACACGGCGAGTGAAAAGAGGATGTGTTTCATGGGATGAATTGAAGATTGCGCACGAACCGGGCGTTTGGAAAGGTCCACTTCGTTTATGAGCATACGTCGCGCCGCCTTTCTGTCATTCTTGTCCTTTTCGACTCTCGCCACTTTGGCCGACGAGTTTCCCAAACCCTTCAACACCGAAAAGGGCGACCCCATGCCTGCGGAAGAGGTGGCGCGGACGATGGAGCTGCCGAAGGGCTTCAAGTGCGTGGTGTTTGCCGCCGAGCCGGATGTGCAGCAGCCAATTGCGATGAGCTGGGATAAGAAGGGCCGACTCTGGGTGGCGGAAAACTACACCTATGCCGAGAACCCCATGCGCTGGGACACCAAGCTGCGGGACCGCATCATCATCCTGGAAGACAAGGACGGAGACGGCAAGCACGACGGCCGCAAGGTCTTCTGGGAAGGCGGCAGCTATCTGACCAGCGTGGAGATCGGCTACGGCGGCGTGTGGGTGCTGAACAACGGGACGCTGAGCTTCATCGCCGACAAGAATGGCGACGACATTCCCGATGGGGAGCCCGAGGTGCTGCTGGACGGATTCAATGTGAAAACCATCGGTCACAACATCGTCAACGGTCTGCGCTGGGGCCCGGACGGCTGGCTGTATGGCCGTCACGGCATTACCGACACCTCCGCGGTAGGCGCGCCCGGCACGCCGGCTGACAAGCGGGTGAGGATGAACTGCGCCATCTGGCGCTACCACCCCACGCAAAAAATCCTGGAAACCGTCTGCCACGGCGGCACCAACTCCTGGGGCCATGACTGGACGGCCAATGGCGATCTCTTCTTCATCAACACCGTCATCGGCCACCTTTGGCACGCCATCCCTGGCGCGTACTACCGGCGCATGTTTGGCACGCATCTCAATCCGCACGTGTATGAAGTCATCGAGCAGACCGCCGACCACTTCCACTGGGACACCGGCGCGGAAAAGTGGAGTGACATCCGCAAAAGCGGCGCCAGCCCCAAGACCGACGAGCTCGGCGGCGGCCACGCCCACGTGGGCATGCTCATTTACCAGGGCGGTCTGTGGCCCAAGGAGTACCAAGGCGCCGTGCTGACCTGCAACCTGCACGGCAACCGTATCAATGTGGACAAGCTGGAGCGTCAGGGCTGCGGTTACGTGGGCAAGCATGCGCCTGATTTCATGAAGGCCAAGGACAAGTGGTTCCGCGGCATCGACCTCCTCACCTGTCCCGACGGCAACGTCATCGTCTCCGACTGGAGCGACGGCGGCGAATGCCACGACAACGACGGCGTGCACCGGACGAGCGGACGCATTTACAAGATTGTGTATGGGGAGCCCAAGAAAGGCGAGCGCTCCGCAGACAACAACTGGTGGGCCCGCATGGAACTGCAGCAGCAGTATGAAAAGGGTGCCGGACCTGCCCCGCGTGCGCTGCGCGGACTGGCGGATGCCGACAGCAAGGACGGACTCGTGCGCCTGCAAACAGCCTCCGACATGCAACGCCTTCCGCTTGAAGAACGCTGGCCTATCGCTACGGCTCTGTCCAGGCACGCCGAGGACGCAGACGACCGCCAGCAGCCGCTGATGGTGTGGTATGGCATCGAGCCCGCTGTGGCCGCCGATCCGATGAAGGGCGTGGAGCTGATCAAGGAAGCAAAACTGCCAACCATGCGCAGGCTGGTGGCCCGCCGGATTGCGGAGATGATCGAGGCAAAGCCTGAGGCGGTGGATGCCTTGGTTGCGCTGATGAACAACAGCCCCGAAGCCCGGACAGACGTGCTCGCCGGAATCACCGCTGGGCTGGATGGCTTCAGCTCTGCCAAGAAGCCGAAGGGCTGGGATGAGTTTGTGACCAAGGCTTCTGCCGACAAAGCAGGAGACGCCGAAGAGGCCAAGACCCGCACCGCCAACATTCAGGCACTCTCCATGGTCTTTGGCAGCGGCCGTGCCTCGGATGAACTGATCGCCATTGTGAAAAATTCGGAGGGCGACGCCAATGCGCGCCTGAACGCCTTCAAGAGCCTGACACGCAGCGCCAAGCCGGAGCTGCTGGCGGTGATACGCGGCCAGATCAATGACAAGGTGCTGGGGACCGATGCCCGCAAGGCGCTGGCCGCTTATGATGACCCGAACATCCCCAAAGCCATGCTGAACCCCTGGCCGGGCCGCAGCGAGGAGCAGCAGGCCGCGACGGTGGCGACGCTGAGCTCACGCCCCAGCTACGCCAAGGCGCTGCTGGAGGCGGTGAAGGACAAGAAGGTGCCGACGACGGCGATCTCCCCCTTCCAGGCACGGCAGATCCGCAGCCTCGGAGATGAATCCCTGACCAAGCTGCTGACCGAAGCCTGGGGCGAGATTCGTGACACACCGGAAGCAAAGAAGGCGGAGTTTGCGAAATGGGAAGGACTGCTGACGAAGGACACGCTGGCCAAGGCTGACCCGTCCAAAGGCCGCATGATCTTCACGGCCGTCTGCAGCGCCTGCCACAAGATGTACGGCCAGGGTGGTGCCATCGGGCCCGAACTGACGGGCAGCGACCGCCACAATCTGAAGTACCTGCTTGAAAACATTCTGGACCCCAGCGCCGTGGTGCCGGCGGATTTCCGTGTGAGCGTGCTCAATCTCAAGGACGGCCGCACCATCACCGGGGTGATCCCCGAGCAGACGGAGCGCACGCTGACGGTGCAGACGCCTGCCGAGCGCATCGTCATCGAGCGCACGCAGATCGTGAAGCAGGAGCAGCTGCCCATGTCTCTGATGCCCGAAGGACTGCTCTCCGCGTTGGGAGATGAAAACGTCAAGAACCTGATCGCCTACCTGATGTCGAATGGGCAGGTGGAGATGCCAAAGTAATGACGAAGAGTTTGCGGTGGGTCAGGAATTCGTCATTCCTTCCACCTCATGCCTCACCTTTTTGACTGGATCGCCGCCGCACGCCCTAAAACTCTGGGGGCTGCGATTGCTCCTGTCGTGGTGGGATGTGCGCTGGCGGCGAAAATCTCGGGACATTTCGACTGGTGGCTGGCTTTCTGCACGCTGGGGAGCTGCGGGGCGCTGCAGATAGCGACGAATTTTTTCAACGACGCGCTGGATTCGATCAAGGGTGCGGACACGCAGGCGCGCATCGGGCCCCGGCGTATCACTGCCAGCGGTGTGGCTTCGCCGAAGGCGGTAAAGCTGGCGGCGTGGCTGATGCTGGCGGTGGCGACACTGCTGGCGGTGCCGCTGTTTGAGGCGCGGGGGCTGCCAATTCTGTTCATCGGCATTCCGTCGCTTTACTTCTGCTTTGGCTACACGGGCGGGCCGGTGCCGCTGGCGTATCGCGGACTGGGCGAGCTGTTTGTGATTTTGTTCTTCGGCTTTGTGGCGGTGACGGGCACGGCCTTTGTGCAAACGGGTGAATGGTACGTGGCGGCGGTGGTGGCCGGCTTCCAAATCGGCTGCCTGAGCACGGTGCTGATTGCGATCAACAACCTGCGCGATGTCGCGGAGGACGGGCAGACCGGCAAAAAGACGCTGGCGGTGCGCTTAGGCGTGGGGTTTGCACGGGCGGAGATTGTGTTACTCCTAGCCGCAGCGCATGCAGCGGGCGTTTACTGGTTTCAGCAGGGCTGGCCAAGGGCTTTCACACTGCCGCTGATCACACTGCCCATCGGTTTTTTTGTCGCGTGGCGGGTGATCGCCGAACCGCCTGGCCGCGGGCACAACCGCCTGCTGGCCATGAGCGGGGGGCAGCTTCTGCTGTTTGCCGTACTCATAAGCTGGGGAATCGTGAAGAGTGCGGACGTGATGCGGTGAAGAAAGGCTTTTATGGAAGAGGTCAGACAGGCGGTCTATGATGTATAGTCCCATACCCGAATGACCGACGCCCCCATCTACTACCATGAATACCTGCTGCGCAGCGGGGTGGCACTGAATGCGGCCTCCGTGAGGAGAGTGTTTGCGGGAGCGCTGATCTGCGTGAACGGAGGCTACGGCTGCGTGCATCCGTGGCCGGAATTTGGCGATGCTCCGGTGGAGGAGCAGCTGAGGCTGCTGAGCGAAGGAGTCACGACTCCGGTGACGGCGATGGCGCTGCGCTGTGCGGAGCTGGACGGAGAGGCGCGGCGTGCGGGCGTGAGCTTGTTTGAGGGGCTGGAGATCCCGCGCAGCCACTATTCGTGGAGCTTTGCCACCGACACCGAGGCGCAGATGGAGCGCGTGCTGGCGGAAGGCTGGCCTGCGATCAAGGCGAAGGGTTTTGCGAACTACGGCGAGACAACGCGCTTTCTGGAAGGCTGCGCGAAGCGGTTTGAAACGCAGGGTGTGCGGTTGCGCGTGGATTTTAACGGCGTGCTGGACCGGCTGACGTTTGGCAAGTTCATCGAGTTCATGCCGCTGCGGGTGTACCGTGCGCTGGATTTCGTGGAGGACCCCTTCCCTTACAACGCGGAGGCCTGGGAAGCTGTGCGACAAAAGTGGGGGGTGAAGCTGGCGCTGGACAAGGGCTGGAAGGACGGCACGCAGGGCTTTGATGCGGTGGTGGTGAAACCGGCGCGGCGTGACTGGCGCACGGTGGCGGAAACTCATCCGCAGCAGCCGCTAGTGCTGACCTCGGCGATGGATCATGCCTTTGGCCAGATGTTTGCGGCCTATGAGGCGGCGGTGGCGCTGTCCGAGGGGCAGGCGCTGGATTTCTGCGGACTGTGCACCGAGCATCTGTTCGAGAAGGATGAGTTCTTTGAGCGTGTGACCTCCCATGGGGGCTGTTTGTCAGCGGACCGCAGCGGCGGCGGGCTGGGTTTTGGAGATGTCCTGGAGGGTTTGCCATGGAGACGGCTGTAAAACCCGGGCCCGAATTCTGGACTGAGGGCGGTGTGTGGGTGGCAAACTCCGAAACAACACCGGAGGCAGAGGGGCTGGCGGAAATGGCGCTGCACGGGCTGAAGGCGCAAGGCTGGTGTTTCTTTCAAACGAGCGGGACGGAGGGCGTGCGCAAATGGGTGGGGCTGACCAAGGAGGCGCTGCTGATCTCCGCAGATGCGGTGAACAGGCACTTTGGCATCACAGCCGAGGACCGCTGGCTGCTCGCACTGCCGACCCACCATGTGGGAGGCTTCGGCATCCTGGCACGGGCGCACCTCAGCGGCAGCGCCGTCTCCAGGCTGGAGGGAAAATGGAGTGCGCTGTCTTTTGTGGAGGCGTGTGAGAGCACCCAGGCCACGCTGGCCTCCCTGGTGCCCACACAGGTCTTTGACCTCGTGGCCGCAAGACTGCGTGCACCAGCGCGCATGCGTGCGGTGCTGGTGGGCGGGGGCGCCCTGAATGCCGAGCTGGAGGCCGAGGCGCTGGCCCTGGGCTGGCAGGTGCACCGCACCTATGCCATGACAGAGACGGGCTCAAGTGTGGCCGCCCAGTCATGCCCGGGCTCTGCACTGAAGGTGCTGCCAATCTGGCAAGTGCGCACCGATGCCGAAGGTGTGCTGACCGTGAGCGGCCCTGCACTCGCCCGAGGCTACGCCGTGCGGGAGGGAGGCTGCTGGCGCTGGGAGAACATCCCTGGCGAGGGACTGCGCACGCGAGATCATGTGGAGATTTTTGAAACGGATGGCATGCGATGCCTGCGATTCATGGGGCGTATGGCAGGGACGGTGAAAATTTTGGGAGAACTCGTGACGCTGGGCCCCATTCAGGACCGGATCGAAGCGCTGCGGCTCAAGCTCGGTCGAGGCACTGCGGATGCGGCGGTGTGCGATGTGGCAGACGCGCGCAGAGAGAGCCGGCTGGTGCTGGCCGTGAGCGGCATGAGTGAGAGCGAAGCCGCGGAGATGCAAAAAGGCCTCAACGAAACGCTGAGGCTTTTTGAGCAGATTCAGGATGTCCGAACTTTGAATGCCATACCTCGCAGCGATCTGGGCAAAGTGCTCCTGAGCGCACTGCGAGGGCTGCTGTGACGATCAGTTTTCCTTGGGCGCGGAGCCATCAAGCGGGGTGATGACAGGGCGGTCCTTCATCTCGGGGGAGATGAGGTAATTTTTGGGATTGGCCGGATCGGTGATGAAAGAGATGAGGAAGAGCTCCTCAATCTTGTCGGTGAGAGTTTCCTGGGAAGTGCGGACGGTGGCGTGCACGTAGCCTTTGTCCTTTTCCTCGACGAGTCCGAGCACGATGACTTTGAGGGTTTCCTGCTTCCGCTTGGTAGCCTCAGGAGTGAGCTTAAGCTTCTTGTGCCATGCCTCGCGATCCACCTGATAAAACTCCTGAGGGGTCATCTTCTCAAGATCGCTGACGCCCTTGACGTTGTAACCGGCGAGCATGTTCTCCTCGTCGGACATGGTGGGGGCGGACTTGATGATGTTGACCGTTTCACGCTGGCGGCGCTCCAAGGAGGAAGGAACCAGCATCTGGGATGCGGTTTTCCAGTCCTGCTGGACGACGGCGGTGAGATATTTTTTCACCAGCGCGGCACAGGGATGATCCAGAGAGAGCTGCTCCGCCTTGGCCGGTAACGCGGCGAGGCTGACGAGAGAAACTGCAAACAGGCAACGAAGGAAGAAACGCACGTGCATAAGGAAGTTGGATAGGGGGGGAGGCGGACGGCTTTGTAGCCGCAGGCAGAATGCGCGTCAAATAAAGAAAGCCGGGGGTGTCCGGAGATCTCATGGAGGGGATATTCCGGGCGAGAACCTGCCGTGTGCAGGAGGATTTCTCTTTTCTTTATGAACAATTCAGTCGTATTTAACGACAAAGCAGTCTGCTTGATCACAATATTAACACTATTATGAAACATCTCATCCTCTCCATTCTCACTGCTGCTACATTCTCCTCCTGCGCCACTGGCCCAGGTGCCCAGCAAGGGGCTGTCATCGGCGGCCTTGGCGGAGCTGCCGTCGGCGGCATCATCGGCTCTCAAAGCGGACGCGGACTGGAAGGCGCAGCCATCGGTGGCGCGCTCGGAGCCCTGGGCGGCAACGCCATCGGCAACGCCCGCGACCGTCGTCGTGGCTACTACTACTGATGCAACCAACGTCCAATCCCAGTCACTCACATCCTAAACATATGAAAAAAACCCTCCTCACAGCTCTCACTGCCCTCTCGCTGGTCTCCTGCGCCTCGGGCCCTAATGCACAAACAGGTTCGGTGATTGGCGCGCTTGGCGGCGCAGCCGTCGGCGGCATCATTGGCAACCAAAGCGGACGTGGCCTGGAAGGCGCCGCCATCGGTGCCGGCCTTGGTGCCCTGGGTGGCAACGCCATTGGCAATGCTCGTGACCAGCGCAACCAGCAGCAATACTACCAGGGACAGCAGCAGGGCTACCGCGGACGCCAGCAGCAGCAGGGCTACTACGACCGCAACGGCAACTACCACTACTACTAAACGCAGCGCATCTTTGCTTGCAGAGCAACGATCCCCGGAGAGCCTCACCTGATGATGTCAAAAATCGGTGAGGCTCTTTCATTTTTCCGCGAGAACGACTGGCGTGCTATCTGGGCACGGCTGAACATTCGCGACACCGATCCGCTGGTCCAGTTCATAAAGTACGGGATCTGCGGCATCGGCTCGCTGACCATCACCCAGGTGATCTTTTACTCCCTCTCCCGCTGGGGCATGTATCCCGCCCTGGTGGACAGCGGTGTGACCGATGCGGTGCGCGCAGTGAACAGCATCTACAACAACATCATTGCCTTCTTCTTTGGCAACATCTTTGCCTATGTGACCAACTCCCTCTGGGTCTTCACTCCGGGACGGCATCACCGGGTGCTGGAGTTCATCTACTTCTCCACCATCAGTTCGATTGGTTTTGGCATCGGCCTGGTCTCCGGACCTTATCTCATCAAGTGGTACGGCATCAGCACTTTCGTTGCGCAGCTCCTGCTGATCGTTTCATCCACACTGGTCAATTTCATCTGCCGGAAATTCTTTGTGTTCAAAGGCTGAGGCCGCATGCTGAACGTCGTCCTGTTTCAGCCGGAAATTCCGCACAACACGGGGGCCATCGGGCGGCTGTGTCTGGCCACCAATGCCCGGCTGCATTTGATCAAGCCGCTTGGATTCAGCCTGGATGACAAGCAGCTCAAGCGCGCCGGCCTGGACTACTGGCCCGAGGTGGATGTGAGGGTCTGGGACAACTGGGAGGCCTTTGCCGCCGAGAAGCCCGCCGGGGCTGCCTGCTGGTTCATCGAATGCCAGGGCGAGCAGACCTACTGGGAGGCCGACCTTTCAGCGGAGGAAATTTTTCTCGTTTTCGGACCGGAGACCCGGGGCATTCCGGCCTCCGTGATCCAGCCGGAGAAGTGCCTGCGCATCCCGATGCAGGGCACGCGGAGCCTGAATCTGGCGACGGCGGCAGGCATCGTGATGTATGAAGCGCTCAAACAACGCACCCTGGCGGGCATCCTGCCTTGACGCCGCGTGGCATCTGCGGAGCGTGCGCACCTTATTTACATGAGCCAGGAAGCAGCCCCACTCGCCGCACACGATGTGCACCGCACGTACCATCTCCCCGGGCATGACCTGCCCGTGCTGCGTGGTGTCAATGTCGAAGTCGCCGCCGGGGAAAAGGTGTTTCTATGCGGCCAGTCTGGCGCTGGCAAAACCACCCTGCTTTACGTGCTAGGAGGGCTGGAGCAGCCCACTTCGGGAGATGTGCTGGTGCATGGCCGCTCATTGTACCAAGCGGCGGCGGCGGAGCGCGCACGCACGCGCAACGAAGTCATGGGATTTGTTTTCCAGCATTACTTTCTGCTGCCGGAACTCACGGCGCTGGAAAATGTGGTGCTTCCGGCCATGATCGGCGGCAAAAAAGCCGAAGAGCGTGCGCGCGAACTGCTGGACAAAGTGGGGCTCAGCGCGCGCCTCCAGCACCTGCCCACGGAGCTTTCAGGCGGGGAGCAGCAACGCGTGGCCATCGCCCGGGCGCTCATCAACAACCCCGGCATCATCTATGCCGACGAGCCCACGGGCAACCTCGACGCAAGCACGGGCAGCGGCGTCATCGACATGCTGATGCAGGTGGTCGATGAGGCCAGGAAGACCCTCATCGTTGTCACGCATGATCAGACCCTGGCCAAAAGGGGCGACCGCCGGCTGCTTCTCAAAGAAGGCCGTCTGGAAGAAGGATGATGCGCTGGCCTTGGTGCTGAAACGTGGTTAGATTTCCCACACGCGTATGTCTTCGGAAACCAAACAGCCCCCCCTTCCCCAGCCAGGCTCTCAGCGTCCGAAACGCGGGTGCTTTGGCTCCCTCATCAAAGTGCTGTTTCTGCTGACCCTGGTCATTGCCCTGGTGCTGCCATTCACCCCTTTTGCCGGCAAGATCAAAAAAGGCATCCAAGACATCGTGGCCTCCGCACGAAGCACGAAGGAACGCGTCGTCACGCGCGATGTGATGCGTGATGTGATCAAAGAGGTGCCCGTGGTCAAAGAAGTGACCAAGGAGGTCATACGCGAAGTCCAGCCGCCGCTGCCGGAGAAATACATCCCGCGCAAAGACATTGATGTGGCCACCTTGTTCAATGGCATCACCGTCAAAACGAACCTGATCACCGAGCAGGGCGGCTTCGCCAGCCTGGAGCGGCTTGATCCCGAAGCTTACAAGGCGGAATTCCAGCTGAGCATCCGGGTACCGAAGGCAAACCAGACTCTGGACGAGCTTTCGCGCATCAACAAAAACCTGCCCACCATGCTGCCCGGACTCGAGGTGATGCTTCAGGCGGCGAAGGTGAGCGGCTTCTACCACAAGCTGTACGAAAACAAAACCAGCCGGGTGCAGAACGACCTGACGCGGCTGAACAAAATCCTGGACCGTCACAACTTCTATGACACCGAGACGATCCTCGAACTGACCCACCCGGCCACGCAGCGCCGTGCCCTGCTGATCCAGTCAGAAATGGACGTCGTGGCCGACGGTTCAGACGGTGACCGCATGCCGACGCTGGATGAGTACATCTACCTTTCAGACTACTACCAGCCTTTCACGAGCTATGCCTGGGCCAAAACGAGCAAGACCCCGAATCCGCTCCTGGCCAGATGGGAGGAGCGCCTGCAAAAAGCCCAGGATGAGTACGCGAAGAAAGGCCTGAGCACTGCACGCAACCGGGAGCTCAAGGTCATGATCGACCAGCTCAAGCTTGAGGTGGCAGATTTCAAAGTGCGCAGCAGCCTCATCGCGGACAAGGACCCCTTCATCGTCCTTTCGCTGCTGTTCCGCGGCTATGCGGACCAGAACAAATTCACACCGCAGATCGGCGACTACGCCGCCGTCATTCACGAAGGAAAAATCTATCCTGCCATCTGCGGTGACTACGGCCCGAGCTTCAAGATGGGCGAGGCCTCGCTGCTGATGGCCAAAACCATCAATCCCAAGGCGACTCCTTACATCCGCCCGGAGAGTGACCTGAAGGTCACCTATCTCATCTTTCCGGGCACTGCCGAAAAGGAACGCAGCGCACCGAACCTGGCCAAATGGCAGGAAAAATGCCAGGCGCTGCTGGGAGAAGTCGGCGGACTGGGGGCTGGCTATGCGCTGCATGTGTGGGAGGACCCGTTCAAGAAGCCCGAACCGCCGCCGGTGGTGCCGCCACCAGCCGCAGACGCTGCCACCCCGGGCACTCCGGGAACATTGACGCCTCCGGCGATGAATCCTGCCCTGCAGC
Source organism: Prosthecobacter fluviatilis (assembly GCF_042655725.1). Classification (GTDB taxonomy): domain Bacteria; phylum Verrucomicrobiota; class Verrucomicrobiia; order Verrucomicrobiales; family Verrucomicrobiaceae; genus Prosthecobacter; species Prosthecobacter fluviatilis. The sequence continues at coordinate 295,235 of NZ_JBHSMQ010000004.1, read as the reverse complement.
CGCCTGCCACAGCGCCAGTGACTCTCCCACCTAGTGTGCCAGCCGCAGACCCGACGAAGTCTGGTGCTGCCAAGGATTCCGCTGCCAAATCGAGCGGAGCGAAGGCGAAGAAATAGGCCGCCACCGTGTGGCAGCGGCCCAGCCTCAGTCGAAGACCACGGTCTTGTTCTTGAAGACGAGCACCCGGTCTCTCACATGCCACCAGAGGGCTTTGGCGAGAACGGTTTTCTCAAGATCGCGCCCGAGGCGGACGAGATCGTGAACGCTGTCCTCGTGGCTGACCCGCATAACATCCTGATGAATGATGGGGCCCTCGTCAAGGTCAGCCGTGACATAGTGGCTGGTGGCACCGATAATCTTCACACCGCGCTGGAAGGCCTGATGGTAGGGCTTGGCGCCGACGAAGGCGGGCAGGAAGCTGTGGTGAATGTTGAGGATGCGATGCGGAAACTCGGCGATCATCGCCGGACTGATGATCTGCATGTAGCGGGCGAGCACGACGGTGTCGATGCGGTGCTGGCGCAGCAGTTCGATCTGAGCCGCCTCCTGTGAGAGCTTGTTGTCCTTCGTGATGGGAAAGTGATGAAACGGAATGCCAAAACGCTCCGCCGCAGGGCGCAGGGTGTCGTGATTGGCGACGATCAGCGGGATGTCCACAGGAAGGTCACCGGACTCATGGCGTGCAAGGAGGTCGTAGAGGCAGTGGTTCTCCTTGGTCACAAAGAGGGCGATGCGCTTGCGCTGGCTGGCGAAGCTCAGGCGCATCTGCATTTCATGCCGGCGTGCCAGGGGCTGCAGGCGTGCCTCGATCTCCTCATTCTCCAGCGTGAAGTTTTCCAGGCTCCATTCCAGGCGCATGAAGAAGGCGTTCTGCTCTTCATCGATATGCTGCTGCAGGTCGATGATGTTCCCCTGATGCGAAAAAATGAAGCCGGTGACATCATGCACAAGGCCGGGGCGGTCCGGGCAGTGGATGAGGAGGGTGGCGATGTCTGGAGATGCCATGATGAATCAGGATTACGAATGAGAGGCCGGGAAGCGCGTACAAATGCCCTGGCCTTCGATGAGGAGGGGAATCTGCTCGGCATGACGTCCGGAGGCAATGATGCACTCCACACCGCCATGCACCGCGTCCTGCACGGCGCGCAGTTTTGAAATCATGCCGCCGGTGCCGAGGGCGGATTTTTCCTCTTCGGCGTGGTGGATCACCTCGTCCACGTCCGCCACCACGGGAATCGGGCCTTCCTCGGGCTTCTTCATGTCCCGCAGCAGGCCGGGGGCGCTGGTCAGCAGGATGAGCACATCCGCGCCCCAGAAGCGCGCGACGCGGGAGGAAAGCTTGTCGTTGTCCCCATAGCGCAGCTCTTCGATGGCGACGGAGTCGTTTTCATTGATGACGGGGACGACCTGGGTGAACTCCATCAGGCGGTCCAGCACAGCCTTCACGCGCGGGGCGCGGTCAGCGTTTTCAAAGTCTTCATGTGTGACGAGAAGCTGAGCGACGTGCAGGCCGTGATCCCGCAGCAGGGACTCGTAGGCGTGCATGAGGTGCGTCTGCCCCACGGCGGCCAGCGCCTGGAGGGTGGTCACGTCTGAGGGACGCTGCTTGAAATCCAGCGGCTTCAGCCCCGAGGCCACGGCGCCGCTGCTGACGACGACCACCGAGTGCCCGGCACGCTTCAGCAAAGCGACGGCTTCCACGAGCTTGCGCAGCTGAACGGGATCAGGCTCTGGAGCGTCTTTGCGCGTGAGGATGCCGGAACCGAATTTGAGGACGATGCGCTTGGAGGCCATGATCTAAGAGGGCAAAAAGGGGTGCAGAATATGGCGGGTTACAGAGAAGTGGAAAGTGAAAAGGGATGGGCCACGACCGCAAAGGGCTGCAAAACCCTCAAAAACCAGAGGTCAGCGGCGCACATCCCACGCAAGAGGCGTGCGGTTCCGTTCATTTTTTCCAACACCGGAGCATCACTGTCGGCTTGCCAGCAGTTCTTCGAGCAATTCGTCCAGCGAGATGCTCGCGATGGCCGAAGCCTTGTCACTCATGGCGTAGGGCAGGATCAAATCGCGACCGTGAAGCATGGAGCCGCAGCTGTAAACGACATTGGGCACATAGCCCTCGCGCTCGTTGCCCTCAGGGGCCAGCAGGGGCTCACGCAGGCGGCCGATCACCTTGGCGGGGTCGTTCAGGTCCAGCAGCGCCGCACCGATGCAGTATTTGCGCATGGGGCCGACGCCATGCGTGATGACGAGCCAGCCCGCCTCGGTTTCTATGGGAGAGCCGCAGTTGCCTATTTTCACCGACTCCCACATTTCGCACGGACGCAGTATGATCTGGGGATCGCTCCAGTGATGGGGGCTGTCTGAAAACATGATGAAGAGGTTCTCATCATCCTGGCGCGAGAGCATGGCGTAGCGCCCGGCAACACGCCGTGGGAAGAGCGCCATGCCTTTGTTTTGCACGGCGCTGCCATTCAGAGAGAGGATGCGGAAATTCAAAAAATCCTCCGTCTCGATAAGCTGCGGCAGGATGGCGCGGCCATTGTAGGCGGTATAGGTGGCGTAGTACATCACATGTCCGTCGTCTTCCAGAAAGCGCACAAAGCGTGCATCCTCGATGCCGTTCGTCTCATTCGGGGACACGGGGAAGATAATGCGCTCGCTCATGGCCAGTTTTTCGGAGAATCGCAGCTCGTAGTTTGAGTCTGCCAGCCACTGCAGGCACTCCAAGGTCCGTGTCAGGTCACGCGTCGCAGGCTGCGCCGCGTGCCGCACGGTGCCCACGCTTTTGTTCAGATCGCTGCGGGTGAAGTTCTCCGACAGAGGCCCCATCACAGCGGTGGCGTGCTGGTCGTCGAAGCCCATCTCGGAGAGCTTGATCACAAAGCGCTTTTTCTTGTAGCTCGGATTCGGCACGATCTCCGGCACGGTGACAAATCGTGACACTGGATCCAGCGTGATGGCTCCCTTCGCAGAGATGGAGCCTGCGCGAAATTCGATGGACGAGATGTGGCCTTCCCCGGTGGCGCGCAGGCTCATCACAAAACGCAGCCCGCCTTCCTCCGCTCCGCTTTGATCCGGGTGGGGGACGATGGATGGATTGAAAATAGCCGCAGACTCGAGTGCGTACTCGCCAGAGAACAGCGCACCTATCAGAAGCTGCCGCTCCAGCGAAAGAGGCTTGTGTGTAAAGACATGATGCCGCACTTTCTCAAAGTGGATCTGCAGCAGGCTGGCGATGTCGAAATGCCGTGCCGCAAATTCGTGACGCACCACGTCCAGCTCTCGAACGACCTCCTCCTCTGACAGCGCCAGCGCACGACCAATGATCGTGGTGATGCGGCCGGTGTCTCCAGGGATGAAGGGGCGGATGATGACGCGTGCGCTTTCAGGCATCAGGGTGATCTCGTGACGACGCAGGCGGATGTTACTCATGAAGTGTAGGGGGGACTGTGCAGCTGTTTGGCGCAGTTCATTTCCGCCAGCGCCAGATGGAAGGCCAGGGTGGATTCCGCGCCCTGGTTTTCATTCACACGGTCATGGTGCAGGCCGTCTCCACAGCCACCGGTGGTGAAGTCATACACTGCAAGACCGAGGTCATTGCGGCCGAGAAACCACTCGAAAGAGCGTTTTGCCTCGCGCGACCATGATTCGTCCTGAGTAGCGCGTGCGGCCTCGTGGCATGCGGCGACCATGGCCTGCGCTTCGAGCGGCTGCTGGTCAAAGTCGGCACGTGCGCCATCGCGATGATAAAAACCATTGCTGCCGATGGGACGGAAGCAGCCGGAGGGTGTCTTCTGAATGGAGACGAGCCACTGCAGCGATTTGAGGCCGATCTCCAGCGCCTCAGCATCCGGCATCCACTGTCCGCTGAGGAGCAGCGCCTGGCTCAGACGGGCGTTTTCATAAGTCACGCTGTCTTCAAACCAGGGCCACTTATCCGTGGCGGAATACTTCCAGCGCTGCACTAGACGGCGGGTGAGCATCACGCGCATGGCGCTGATCTCCGCGCTGCCTTCGTTTTGCCGCAGGTATTCATGGATGCCCAGCAGTGTGAAGCTCCATGCACGGGGGGAGGTGAAGCCGCTTACGGCGGCCAGACCGCGAACAAACAACTGTGCGGAAAGACGGCGATGCCCCTCGTTGCGGGAGCGTCCTGCGCCATTACCCGTGGCCCAGAGTGCTCGCGCATGGCTGTCCTCGCTGCCTGCATCCTCCAGCCACTGCCGTCCATGGCTCATGAAGTTCCGGAACCTCCCCGTCGTGTAATTCAATGCGGCAGCCAGAAAGGCCAGATAGCTCGTTGCCAAGCTGCTGAGGTTTTCCACAGGTGGCCCACCGCCGTTTTCATCCAGCATGTTGCACAGGATGAAGGCACGCGCGTTGTCATCGGTGCAGTAGCCTTCGTGAAAATTTGGCACGGTGAAGATCGCATGCTGAAAAATGCCGGTGCTGTCGCTCATGCGCATGACGTGGTCCAGGCGCAGCGGCGGCAGGTCTCCAGAGCGGTTGTCCAGCGTCCAGCCGGCGAAGGCCGTGCGGGACGCGGCTTTGCGGTCTGCACGTGCGTGCTGGAAGGATTCGAGGTAGCGTCCAGCCATGGCCGGCCAGATCATATCCCGCCCCAGCGCGTAGGCATCCAAGCAGATCTTCCGCATGCGCTCCGGATTGTTCAGCAGGCTGCAAACGCCATCGGAGATCGCCGCATGATCGCGAAACGGCACCAGCACGCCACGCCCGTCTGCCAGCAGTTCCTGAGCATGCCAGTAGCGCGTGGAGACCACGGCTTTTCCAGCGCCAAAAACATAGGCCAGCGTGCCGGAGGTCACCTGCGCCTCGTTAAGGTAAGGAGTAAGGTAAATGTCCGTCGCTCCGATAAATTCCTTCAGGTCTTCCAGAGACACGAAACGGTTGTAAAAGATGACGTGCTCCTTCACACCGCAGTCCTCAGCCAGTCGTTCGAGGCTGAGGCGGTAGCGTTCGCCCTCACGCGCCAGCAAATGCGGATGCGTGGCTCCCAGCACGAGATACACCACATTTGGATGCCTGCGAACGATCTCTGGCAGCGCCTCGATCACATGCTCAATTCCTTTGCCCGGCCCCAGCAGGCCGAAGGTCAGCAGCACTTTGCGCCCCTGCACGCCGAACTGCTCTTTGTAGATGTCCGAATCGGCAAACGGCATGTCCGGAATGCCATGGGCTATGATGTCCACCTTTGCGTCTGGCACGGCGTAGGTGTCGCGCAGGATGTCCGCCCCCTTGCGCGCCATCACGATCAAGCGGTCGCTGCGGCGGATGAGTTCTTCCATCACATGCCTTTGTGCTGTGTTTGGCTGCCCCAGGATCGTGTGCAGGGTCGTCACGACCGGCATGCGCACCTCCTTCAGCAGCGTCAGCAGATGGCTGCCCGCCGGGCCGCCGTAGATGCCAAACTCATGCTGCACACACAGCACCTCGGCATTATTGAAGTTCAGAAAATCCGCAGCCCGCCGGTAGCAGTCGAGGTCTTTTTCCTGCAGCTCAAAGCGCACACGGGACGGATACTCGTAGCCCTCAGGACAGTCATTGACCGCGCCGACAATGCACTCAGTGGAGGGGGCCGCTGCGGCGACTGCTTCGCAAAGATCGTGGGTGAAGGTTGCTAGTCCACACAGCCGGGGAGGGTAGTTTCCCAAGAAAGCAATACGCCGTGGCAAAGCGGGCGAGTTCAGGTCAATCCTTTCAAACGCTGCGACATGCCTCACCAGACAGCCTGCCCTGCATTAAGCAATGAGCACTTTCACCTCATTTGCACGTGGAACGGGAGTCCTCGAGATTATGGAGTCGCTCAGAGAAGGAGGGCGGTCATTTACCACCGCACCACTGAGCTGGCCCAGGTGAAGCCGCCGCCAAAGGCGACGAGGAGGACGACATCGCCCTTTTTGAGGCGGCCTGCCTTGTTGGCTTCATCCAATGCGACAGGGATGGTGGCGGCGCTGGTGTTGCCGTACTTGTCCAGATTCATGAACACGCGCTCCAGCGGCAGGTTCAGGCGCTCGGCGATGGCGCTGATGATGCGCGCATTGGCCTGGTGCGGGATGACTAGGGCCACGTCTGAAGGGCTCAGCCCGGCCATCTCCAGGGCCTGCTGGGAGGCCTCCAGCATGCGGGTGACGGCATGCTTGAAGGTCTCGCGGCCTTCCATGTGGATGGTGTTAGGGTGGGATGCCACGTTTTCCGGGGTGATGGGGCAGGCAGAGCCGCCGCCGGGGACCTTGAGCACGTCTGCCAGGGTGCCGTCTGTCCCCATGACGGTGGAGAGCACGCGGCCGGGCGCCTCGGTTTCCTCGTCGGCACGGCGGATGACCACAGCACCTGCACCGTCGCCAAAGAGCACGCAGGTGTTGCGGTCCTGCCAGTTGATGAGGCTGCTGAGCTTTTCCGCGCCGATGACGAGGGCGGTGGTGCGGTTTCCGGTATTGATGAAATGACGTGCCACCTGGAGGGCATACAGGAAGCCCGAGCAGGCGGCGGAGATGTCGAAGCAGACGGCGTTGGTGGCTCCGATCTTCTTCTGCACAAAGCAGGCGGTGGAGGGGAAGAACATGTCCGCCGTGACGGTGGCGACGATGATGAGCTGGATTTCCTCCGGAGAGACGCCGGCGCTGACCATGGCGCGGCGGGCGGCCTCAGCGGCGAGGTCGCTGGTGGCCTGATCTTCCGCGGCAATGCGGCGCTCCTTGATGCCGGTGCGGGAGGTGATCCACTCGTCTGAAGTGTCAACGATCTTGGAGAGGTCGTCGTTGGTCAGCACTTTTTCAGGCATGTAACTGCCGGTGCCGATGATGCTGGAAGCGCAAAAGGACTGGGAACTAGGAGCGGGCATGGAGGGAGATGGAATGGGCAGTGGCGGCGGCCTCGATGTGCGGCCCCACCTGATGCTGGATGGATTCGCAAGCCTGCCGGATGGCGTTCTTCATGGCAAGCGGAGATGCGCTGCCGTGGGAGATGATGGTGATGCCCCGAAGGCCGAGCAGCGGCATGCCGCCGACTTCATCGGGGTTGGTGCGATGGTGCACGCGCTTGAAGGCGGGCTTGGCGAGCAGGCCGCCGATTTTCGTCCAGAAGCCGCTCTTAATTTCGCTCTTCACCATGCTGAAGATGGTGTGGGCCAGCGCCTCGGCGTTTTTCAAAATGACGTTGCCGGTGAAGCCGTCGCAAACGACCACATCCGGCGGAGTTTCCCAGACGTCATGGCCTTCGACGTTGCCGATGAAGTTGATGCCTGCGGTGTGGCGAAGGAGCTTGCCGGTTTCCTTGCAAAGCGCATTCCCCTTCTCCTCCTCAGTGCCGTTGGACATGAGGCCGACGGTCGGGTTCTGACGGCCCAGCACATGGCGGGCAAAGGCGCTGCCCATGATGGCATTTTGCACCAGGTGGCTGGGCTCGCTGTCCGGATTGGCCCCGGCATCAATGAGCACCCAGTGCTTGGTGAGGGAGGGCATGATGGAGGCGATGGCGGGCCGCTCAATGTGCGAGAGCGTGCGCATCTTGATGAGGGAGGCGGTGACGGCGGCTCCGGTGTGCCCGGCGCTGACGACGGCGTCCGCCTTGCCTGCCTTGACGAGGTCCACAGCCACGCTGATGGAGCTGTCCTTCTTCTTGCGCACGGCGTCCAGCCCGCTGTCGGACATTTCCACCACCTGGCTGGCGGGGACGATCTCCAGTTTCGGGCTGGAAATGCCCTGAGTCTTCAGTTCAGCCTCAATAGCGTCCGGAACGCCCACCAGAAAAAGCTTGGTGATGGCTGGCAGCGACTCGAGGGCGAGCTTGACGCCACCTATGGGATTTTGCGGGGCGAAATCGCCCCCCATGACATCCAGTGCGATCTTCATTCCTGCGGTTGCGTGAGAGTCTTCAAGAGCATTGGGAGACAAGTCTTAAAGCGTGCGGAGCGGGGAATGCAAATGGGAGTTTTTGGCCATCAGGGACAAAAACAAACCGGGAGTGCATTCGTTGCACTCCCGGCTGAAAAAACGCAGGTTGTCTGCGGGTGTTAGTAAACGCCTTCGACAATGGTCTTCTCCATCGCGCCAAAGGGGCGGACGTCGGCCACGCCGTCCCAGGCATAGGGGGCACGGGGGCGGCGGCGCATGGCTTCGTCACGCTCCAGGAAGCGGGGCATGAAGAATTCCTTGGTCAGAGTGGTGAGCTCCACGCGGCCCCAGGCGTCGTATTCGACGGTCTGGTCGGTGTTTTTGGGGTCCACGACACGGAGCACCGCGCGAGGCTGCGGGGCGTAGTAGGTGACGGAGAAGTTGTCTTCAGGAGTGAGGGGCACGCTGGCGGCCAGGCCCATGAGGGTGTTGCCGTAGGTGGGGTAGAAGCCGATGCGGTTTTCCAGCACTTCCTCGACGATGAAACGCACGTACTGGGGGGTCATGGTGGTGCCGCCCACGAAGCAGCCGCGAATGCCGGCGTCGTAGAGGTCCACTTTTTCGGCGAGGGCTTCCAGCAGCTTTGGGGTGGTGAAGATGGCGGAAATCTTGCGATTTTTGAGGAGCAGCACTGCCTGGTCGACCACGTGGTCCATGTACTGGCGGGCCACATCAAACTGCTTGTTGGAGATGAGCTTCTTCACGAAGCGGGGATCGAGATCGACAAAGTAGCAGGAGCTGCCGCGATAGTTGGCCAGGTGCTCAACGGCCAGGCGCAGGCGGCGGGGGCCGGTGGGGCCGACCATGATCCAGGATTCTCCCGGCGGGAAGTGCTTGTCGTCGAGCTTGTGGCTGAACTCTTCGTAGTCCACACGAAAGTCATTCCAACCGATGCGCTGCTTGGGCATGCCGGTGGTGCCGCCGGTTTCAAAGACGTTGAAGGGCTTGCCTTTGAAGGCGGCTGGGACCCAGACTTCCGGCTGCTGATCGCGGAGCCATTCGTCCTGGAAATGGGTGAAGTTTGCCAGGATGTCCTCGTAGCTGTTCACCTTGCCGCGGGGGTCGAAATTTTTCTTTGCCCAGTCGAGCCAGAAGGAGCAGCCGGTCTCCGGCGAGAAATGCCAGTTGATGATTTCGCGGACTTGGTTGTCGAGCTGGGCTTTGGCTACGTCTGGAGTCATGGGAGGCTGGTGGATTGGGGAGCAGTACTGTGAAAAGGGCGGCAGTAAACGAAAGTAGAAATCGCGGCCTTTCGGGCATTCCGCGCTGAATTTTTTTTCAGCAGCCTCGTCCCATGGGGCTACTAATTCGATTGCCATGAAAATCAAACATCTGCTCCTGTGCTCGATTGCCCTGCTCGCGATGACCTCTTGCTACGTAGGCCCTCCCTATGGGCGCCCCGTGGTGAGGCCTGTGGGGCGGCCCGTCATTGTCCCCGTCGGCGCGCGTCCTCACTACCATGGTGGCGTGAGATATTACACGCACCGGGGTGTCTGGTACCGCCCGCATGCCGGCGGTCACATCATTGTCCCGCGTCCGTACTGAATCTGGCCGCAAGGGAGTGGCAGGTCGGCTGAATGACGCCCTGCCGCCGCCTGACGGTGGACCGCCTGCCTTAGGCTGCATGGCGGCGCTCTCCCCTGCCCTTCATCCGCCCCTCGCCGGGCAGCTCTGGGCATGGCTGAAAAAATATGACAGCCAGAGCAGGATGTGCAAGGAAGCTGCCCCGCATGCTCCCCTTCAGCGCGGTGGCAGCGCTGCTCTGCTGCGCCAGCCCCGCATCCCGCCCATCATGAGCCTATCCCTTACCCAAGACGACAACACCGCGCTCTTTCGCAAAGCCTGGACCCTTTACGATGCGATCTCCGAGAAGAACTACATGTTTCACCGGGAGATCTACAGCCACGTGACCCGCATGCTGCAGAAACGCCATGAGCTGGGGGCCTACCACTTGCTGGATCTGGGCTGCGGCAATGCGCGCTTTCTGGCGCCATGCCTGCAAAGCGCGCCCCCGGCCAGCTATGACGGCGTGGACCTCTCAGCCTCGGCCCTGGAGGAGGCGCGATCGTACCTGAACGGGCTCTCCAACACCGGGCTGCACCACAAGGACATGCTGCTGGCGGTGGAAGACACGGACTCCGCCTTTGACATCATTTTCAGCGGCTTCGCCGTCCATCATCTGGATGCTGCGAGCAAGCAGCGCCTTTTCAGCGCCTGCGCGGAGCACCTGGCCCCGGAGGGGCAGTTCATCCTGGTGGATGTGGTGCGTGAAGAGGGGCAGACGCGGGAGCAGTACCTGGAGGCTTACCTGAACTGCATGCGCACGCAGTGGACGGAGGTGCACCCTGAGCACCTTGCCGAAGCCTGCGCGCATGTGGAGTCCTATGACTTCCCCGAGACTCTCGCCGAACTCGGCCAGATGGCAAAACGAGCGGGGCTTTCCGAGCCGCAGGTCATCGACAGCTACCAGCAGCACCACATCTTGCGGTTTACCGTCTGAAAGAGCCTGCAAACGGGTCTCGTTTGCCTCTGCCACTCAGATGATCCGCCGCGCCTTTTGCTTTGCTTTGGTGACCGCCGCCGCCAGTGCGGCGGACATGACGCATTTTGAGCAGCGCATCCGCCCGCTGCTCATCGCGAACTGCATCGACTGCCACGGCCCCGACAAGCAGAAGGGCGGCCTGCGGCTCGACTCCCGCGCCGGTTGGCAGACGGGAGGCGACTCCGGCCCTGCTCTGGTGCCGGGCAAGACCGCCGAAAGCAAGCTGTGGCAAGCCGTGAGCTACTCCGACCGGGATCTGAGAATGCCGCCCAAGCGCAAGCTCAAGGACAGCGAGCTCGCCGATCTCAAGCAATGGATCGAATCTGGCGCGCCTGACCCACGCGACGAAGTGGCCAGCAGCAGCGGGAGTGGCAAATCTGCGCGGGCGGATGGCAGCTTTTGGTCCTTTCAGCCCCCCAAGCCTGCGCCTGTCCCCGGGGTCAAAAACACGGCCTGGCCTGCCAATGACATCGACCACTTCATCCTGGCCCGGCTGGAGGCCAATGGGCTGACGCCTGCACCGGACGCCGCACCTGCGGTCTTGCAGCGCAGACTGGCCTATGACCTCACCGGACTGCCGCCAGACCTCAGCCTGCCCGTGCCCACAAAGCCTGAGGCCTATGAGAAGCGCGTGGATGAACTTCTTGCCTCCAGCGCCTTTGCGGAGCGTTTTGCCTCGCACTGGCTGGACATCACCCGTTTTGCGGAATCCTCCGGCGGGGGGCGCTCCCTGCCCTTCAAAGATGCGTGGCGTTTCCGGGATTACGTCATCGAGTCCATCCGCGACAATGTGCCGGTGGACCGCATGATCACCGAACATCTGGCAGGCGACCTCCTGCCGGCCAAGGACGCTGCCGCAAGGCGCAGGCAGGTGACAGCCACAGGCTTCCTGGCCCTGGGGCCGACCAATTACGAGGAACAGGACAAGGGCATGCTGCGGATGGACATCGTGGATGAGCAGCTCGACACGCTGGGCCGTGCCTTCCTGGGGCTGACCATCGGGTGCGCCCGCTGCCATGACCACAAGTTTGACCCCATCTCGGCCCGGGACTACTACGCACTGGCGGGCATCCTGCGCAGCACCAAGACGCTGAAAAACTACACCGACAACGTCGCGCACTGGATCGACACTCCGCTGCCGCTGGACGGGGAGGCCGAAACAGCGCTGCAGAAACACGAGCAGCAGGTCAATGCGCTGAAGGACCAGATCGCCGCGCTCAAAGACAACCTGCGGGATGCCGGCAGCGCGGACCTGCGGTCGCGCAAGAACATCGCCCTGAGCGACCTGCCTGGCATCGTGGTGGATGACAGCGCTGCGCAAAAAGTGGGCATGTGGAAGAGGTCCACCAGCTACGCGCCATACATCGGCGCAGGCTATCTCAGTGACAACAATGAGGGCAAAGGAGAGAAGACCATCACCTTCACACCGAAGATTCCGAAGACCGGACGCTACGAGGTGCGTGTGGCCTTCAATGCCGGGCCCAACCGCGCCGAGAGCGCCACAGCCACCATCCTGCATGCGGACGGAGAGGAACTGAAAGGCGTGAAGATGACCACTGACAGCCTCAAAGGGCTGCAGTTTGCCAGCCTGGGAACCTACCGTTTTGAAGCGAACGGACAGGGCTTTGTGCTCATCTCCAACGCGGGCTCGCAGGGCTACGTCACCGTGGATGCGGTGCAGTTTTTACCTGCAGATGAAACGCCTCCGGAACCGCTGGCGGCGAAAGCCAAGGAATCTCCCACCGCGGCCAGGCTCAAGCAGCAGCTGGCAGAACTGGAGAAGGAACTCAAAGCGCTGCAAAAGAACCAGGCTGAGCGCCCAGAAGCCATGTCTGTGGCGGATGACACTGCGCCTGAAGACGCCAAGATCCACATCCGCGGCAGCATCCGCAATCTGGGAGCGACCGTGCCGCGCGGATTCATCCAGGCCGCACTCCATGGCAGCGTCCCGGCCATGCCAGCAGATGCCAGCGGCCGCCTGCAACTGGCGCAGTGGATCACCTCACGCGACAACCCGCTGACGGCACGCATCATGGTGAACCGCGTGTGGCACTGGCTGTTTGGAGCAGGCATCGTGCGTACCACGGACAACTTCGGCTCCACCGGCGAGGCCCCGAGCCACCCTGAGCTGCTGGACCATCTGGCCCTGAAATTCATCGAAGACGGCTGGAGCCTGAAGCATCTGGTCAAACAGATGGTCATGAGCCACGCCTACCGCATGAGCTCCGCCCATGGAGGCGCGGCAGCGCAGCAGGACCCGGACAACCGCCTGCTGAGCCACATGAACCGCAAACGCCTCGACGCGGAATGCCTGCGAGATGCCATGCTGACCGCCGCAGGCACTCTGGACCGCGCCTTCTGCGGCCCGGGTGTGAGTGAAGTCAAGGCGGTGGATGCCAACGACCAGAAGATTCAGAACATCGAGTACGGCTACCAGTTCCTCGACACGCGCCGCAGCCTCTACACCGCAGCATTCCGCAATGTGCGGCATCCGCTGTTTGAGGTCTTTGACTTTGCGGACATCAACCAGCCCATCGCCCAGAGGACGACGAGCACCGTCGCCACCCAGGCCCTCTTTCTGATGAACTCCCCCAAGGTCATCGAGCAGGCGCGCAATGCCGCCGATGTGGTGCTCAAGTCATCGCCTGAGACTGGCAAACGAATCGACACCGCGTTCCAGAACTCCTTGCAGCGTGGCCCCACGGAGAAGGAGCGGGGACAGGTGCGCGAGTTCCTTGAATCCAGCCAGTCAGGGAATGCGAGCGCGGATGACGTGAGAGACCTCTGGGCACGGTTCATCCAGACGCTGTGGGCCACGCCAGAATTCCGGTTTCTCGACTAACCGAGGGATGGCCAACGCTTCACCGCCACGCAGCGGCCCACTGCTTGGCAAAGTAGGTCAAAATCATATCCGCACCTGCACGGCGGATGCCGGTGAGGGATTCATTCATGATCTTGGTTTCGTCGATCCAGCCACCGGCAGCCCCGGCTTTGATCATCAAGTACTCGCCGCTGACCTGATAGGCCGCGATGGGCAACATGGTGGCGGCGCGAAGTTTGGCGATAATGTCGAGGTAGGGCCCTGCGGGCTTGACCATGAGGATGTCTGCGCCTTCGGCCTCATCGAGCGCGGCTTCGCGCAGGGCCTCACGCGCATTGGCGGGGTCCATCTGGTAGGTCTTCTTGTCCCCGGCCTTCGGTGCTGAGTCCAGGGCGCCACGGAAGGGGCCGTAGTAGGCGCTGGCGTACTTGGCGGTGTAGCTCATGATGGAGACGGACTGAAATCCGGCGCCATCCAGCGCAGCACGCAGAGCGGCCACGCGACCGTCCATCATGTCGCTGGGAGAGACGATGTCCGCGCCGGCACGCGCATGGCAGAGCGCCTGCTGGCAAAGGACTTCCACGGTTTCGTCGTTCAAAATGCGGCCATCATCGGCGACAAGGCCGTCGTGGCCGTCGCTGTTGTAGGGATCGAGCGCGACATCGGTGATGACGGTGAGCGTGGGGTGGGCGCTTTTGAGGGCGCGGATGGCGCGTGGGACGAGGCCGTCGTCCGCATGGCAGGCTTCGGCTCCGCGGGTTTTGAGTTCGTCGGGAATGCGCGGGAAGAGCACAACAGCGGGAACGCCGAGGGCGTGTGCTTCGCCAGCTTCTTTGACCAAGCCTTCGAGGCTCCAGCGCGTGCAGCCGGGCATGGAGGCGATGGGGGTGTTTTCGCTGCCTTCCTGAAGGAAGAGCGGGTAGATCAAATGGCCCGGCGTCAGCTCTGTTTCACGCACGAGATCGCGAATGGCGGGAGACTGGCGGTTGCGGCGGGGGCGGATTGGGAGATTCATCTGCCGTGAATATTGGCGGAGAGAAAAGCCAAGGGCAAACGCCGAATTTTATCGGCTGCGATGATGCCAACCACGTGTGGGGTTATCGTGGTGGCAGAGGGGAGATTTGAACTCCCGACCAAAGGCTTATGAGTCCTCTGCTCTACCCCTGAGCTACTCTGCCGTTGACGATGGCTCCTGAGGTAGGGTTCGAACCTACGACCTAGTGGTTAACAGCCACCCGCTCTACCGCTGAGCTACTCAGGAATCACTTTTCCCGCTCCCGAAGAAGGGGGCGAGATGGATAAACGTTCTCGCCAATCGCGCAAGCGTTTTTGGCATGTAATTTAACTGTTTTTCAAATCACCGCGTTTGCCGCGAGCAAATCCCCCAGCAAACCGCGCTGGCGGTAAAACTCGACTTCCTCGGCACCTGCGGCTTCGAGATCCGCACGGATCTCTGCGGCATCGCGCTCTGCGGCGACGTGCTGGCGGATGAGCGCCGTCTTGCGGGCCTGCAGATCAAGGAACTCCATGTCCACCACGGGTGTCTGGGGCCATTTGCCATCTGCCTGGCCGGCCTTGAGCACCTGCTTGAAGGGTTTGCCGATCTTCTGCGCCTGCACCTTGGCTTCATTGATACCGGAATACCAAGCGGGATGCACGATGCGGTAGTAGTCGCGCATGGCCTGCTTGTTGTAATGGATGACCAGCTTGCGCCCTTCCACATCGAGGAAGGTGGTGCCACGGAAGGAGTCGGCGTCGATGGTGTCCACGAAGAGCAGCTCTTCGCGATCCACGGCAAACTCCCACTTCAGATCCCAGAGAAGAAGGCCTGCGCTCTCCAGCAGCTCGCGCACGGCCCAGCCGCCGAGAATGGCGAGCTTGACGGTATGCAGAAAATCATCGCTGCTGAGGCCGGACATCATGAGGGCCTCCTGCTTGCTCACGGCACGGTCTTCGGGCTCGTACTTGCTGGTGAGGTCATAGATGGGGCGCTCCAGCATCTCCCACACGCCCATGGGCTTGGAGAGGCCGAGCTCCTGCTCGTAGCTGCGTTTGGCCGCATCGCTCAGGCTCTGGTACTTTTTCAGGATGGACGAGCCGCTGGTGACCCCAAAGCGCACGATGTACTCCAGCGGCACCACGTACGTGGCGCTCTGGTGAAACTGGGCGTAGTCAAAGACATGGGTACCCAACAGCGTGCGCTGCGGCGGGTGCATGACCGGGAAGCGGCGCACGACATTATAGCAGCTCGGATTGGCAGGCAGCCCTGTGCGCACGATCTCCCCCGTCACGGCGTCCACCATGCCGACATGGTGGGTGGCGGCGCCGTGCTCCAGCATGGTCTCCATGGGGCCGGTGAGGAGCTCCTTGCGCCAGGCGGCGTCCATGGGGGTGTTTTCGATGGCGGCTTTCACACGCTGCCAGGTCTCCGGCTGGCCGAGCCTGGAGTACATGGCGTGGCGGAAGATGGCGCGATTGAGGTCGTTGCCTTCGATGTTGAAGATGGAGCCCACGTCAAAGACGGAGCCTGCCGGGGTGGTCTCGCACACGACGTAGCCAGGGTGCCCTGGCACGGCGTAGAGGTTCTGTACCGAGCCGCGATAGACGGGCTCGCCGAGTTTTGAGAGATCGAGATGCGTGGGCGCTGGGGCGGGATGGGACATGGTTGCTGGGAAAAACAACGGATTCCGCCCCTGTGCAACTGGGAACAGAGAAGCGCGAACTTTGAACTTTAAACTTTGAACTTTAAACTTCCGTCTCCTACTTTCGCCCTCCTTCGACCCCAATGTCCGTGAAATTAAATCTTTGGGCCGAAACTCCGCCCTCCATGTCCGAAGCCGCAGCCTCCACCCCAGCCTCCCTCGATTTCATCCGTGAAATGATCGCCGCCGATCTCGCCGCAGGTCGCAATGGCGGGCAGGTCGTCACCCGTTTCCCGCCGGAGCCGAACGGCTACCTGCACATCGGCCACGCGAAGAGCATCTGCCTGAACTTTGGCCTGGCCCAGGAACACGCCCCGAATGCCCGCTGCCACCTGCGCTTTGACGACACCAACCCCACCAAGGAAGAGGTGGAGTATGTGGACAGCATCATGGCCGATGTGAAATGGCTGGGCTTTGACTGGGGAGACAACCTCTTCTACGCGAGCGACTACTTTGAAAAGCTGTACGCCTTTGCCGAGCAGCTCATCACCAAAGGCCTCGCCTATGTGGATGACCAGACTCATGAGGAGATGCGCGCCAACCGCGGCACGCTGACCTCCCCCGGCACCCGCAGCGCGGGCGCTGACCGCAGCGTGGAGGAGAACTTGGACCTCTTCCGCCGTATGCGGAAGGGTGAATTCAAGGAAGGTCAGTGCGTGCTGCGTGCGAAGATCGACATGGCTTCGCCGAACATGAACATGCGTGACCCGGTGATCTACCGCATCCTGCATGCGCACCACCACCGGACTGGAGATGCCTGGTGCATCTACCCCATGTACGACTACGCGCACCCGCTGAGCGATGCGCTGGAGAGCATCACCCACAGCCTGTGCACGCTGGAGTTTGAGCACCACCGCCCGCTGTACGAGTGGCTGATCAACAACGTGGACGGCCTGCCCGGCGCGCCGTACCAGCGCGAATTTGCCCGCCTGAACCTGACTTACACCGTGATGAGCAAGCGCAAGCTGCTGCGTCTGGTGAAGGAGGATCTGGTGAATGGCTGGGATGACCCGCGCATGCCCACCATCAGCGGCATGCGCCGCCGTGGCATCACCGCCGCTGCCATCCGCAGCTTCTGCAAGACGATCGGCCTGACGAAGTTCAACTCCCTCACCGAGATCGCGCTGCTGGAGCACGCCATCCGCGAGGACCTGAACAAGGTGGCGCGGCGTGCCTACGGCGTGGTGAGGCCCATCAAGGTGGTGATCACCAACTACCCCGAGGATCAGGTGGAGTACTTCGAAGCGCCGAACCATCCGGAAGACGCCTCTGCTGGCACGCGCCAGGTTCCGCTTTGCCGCGAGCTCTACATCGAGTCCGACGACTTCATGGAGTTCCCTTCCGACGGCTTCCACCGCCTCAAACCCGGTGGTGAAGTGCGCCTGAAGTTTGCCTTCTGCATCATCTGCCAGGAGATCATCAAGGATGACGCAGGCAACATCGTGGAACTGCGCTGCACCTACGACGACGCCACCCGCCATGGCAAAAAGCCGGAAGGCCGCACCAAGCCGAAAGGCATCATCCACTGGGTCAGCGCGCGCCATGCCATCGACGCCACCGTGCGCCTGTATGACCGCCTCTTCACCGTGGAAACACCGGATGCGGATGCCGGCGAGGACGGCGATTTTACGAAGTTCCTGAATCCCGCATCGCTGGAAGTCATCACGAATGCGAAGCTGGAACCCTCATTGAAGGACGCCGCCCCCGGCAGCCTGTGGCAGTTTGAGCGCGTGGCGTATTTCTATGCCGACCCGATTGATTCGAAGCCCGGAGCGCCGGTGTTTAACCGCACGGTGACGCTGAAGGATGGGTGGGTGAAGAAGTGATCAAGCGCCCCCCCTAGGGCGACTTTGAGAGACAGGCTGCCGCTTGCATGCCTGCTCTCCGGGTGTGCCTACCGGTGGTATGAGGCGGACTTCTCAGTCCGCCTCTTTTGGGTCTGCGCCTCGCTGCTTCAGATGACAGAAATAGCAAACACCGAACCAGGGCAGAGTCTCCTCCTGCAGCAAAAGCTTGCTGCACGTGCGGCATTTTTTACCGAGATGACGATCCCACCAGTCCGGGCAGTCAGACTCGGGTTCTACAGGAGATGGAAAGAAGAATGGGATCTCCAGATGCTTTTCGATCAGCCGCCCTGCCTCGGAAGCTATCTGCGTCTCAGGCCACGGCGGCACAGCCTGATTAAAGATGCGCAAGTCGCCATCCGAACCTCTCAAATGGGCCACTTCTTCAATACCATGGGAGGGACCGTAGGCGTAAACGGCTTGAACACTGATCACCCAGCCGCTGCTGTCCCCGTCCCAAAGAGCCTGCACAGCCACGGGCCTGCGCTGCAGAAGAGCGACGGCTTCAAAGATGGCAAAGGCGGTCATGGCTTCGGCAGATCGCAGGTGGTTATCCGCAGCGCAGCGCCACGCGGTCGATTTGTTCCAGGTTCATGCACCAACGTTAAAGCAGGTGACGAGCCGGTCAAATGAGGGGGCGGAGAGCCAACCGGATGCGGTCAGCCCGGTGAGCCGCTCTTTTGGCGCTCCTTTTTTGCCTCCCCCTTGAGCAGGTCGGCCAAAATTTTGCGCGCGGTCAGGGTGTCCGTATCTCCAGGGCCCAGCACACGGGTGGATATGGGGATCAGGCTGCGGCACAGCTCTTCCGCCTCAGCTTTTTTTCCTTGCATCGCCAGCAGTTCAATGATGCAGATCTGGCAGCGCAGGGTCTCGCGGTGCTCGGGACCGAACACGCGGAGGAAGTCGGGCATGACCTTGCTGTATTCGCCGCCGGCCTCCTCCAGCCTGCCCTGCTGAAGAAAGATGATGCCCAGAGTTTTGCGTGCTTCCAGTGTGTCAACGTTATCTGGCCCCTTGGCCTGGGTGCTGCCGGCGATCAAACGGCGGCAGGCGTCCTCCCCTTTGGCGCCTTTGTGCTGCATGGCCATGGACCGGAGGTAAAAGGTCAGAGTGCGCAAGGTGCACTCATGCGCGAGCCCCAGCGTGCTCTCGCACGCGGGCATGAGCTGGCGGCATTCCTGCTCGGTGTCGGCCGTCTTTCCCTGCTCCAGCAAAGTCTGGGCATAATTGCACCGCGCGATCAGTGTTTCCTGATCTGCGGTGCCAAACTCACGCACGGAGAGGGGGAGCCACTGGCGGTACGTTTTTTCGGCCTCGGCATTTTTGCCCTGCTGACGCAGCGCATGGGCGAGCAAGGTCTGGCAGCGGATTGTTTCGGCCCCCTTCTCGCCATGGGTGCGCACCATGCGGGGCAGCAGCTCGCGCAGCTGAGTTTCGGCCTCCACGGCTTTGTTCTGCAAGACCAGCATGAAGGCAAGGTTTTTGCAGGTCTGCAAAGTGTCCTTGTCAGCCGCGCCGAGCACACGTGCCTGGACGGGGATCAGGGTGCGTGACATTTCGACCGCCTCTGCGGTCTTGTACTGCGAGCTGAGGGCCAGGATCAGGTGGAACTGGTGGAGGAGAGTCAGTCGGTGCTCCGCGCCATAGGCCTGCGACATCAGAGGCAGCAGCGCACGAAGCTGGGCCTCAGCCTCGTCTCCCCGTTTCAGCAAGGCGAGGCTCTTTACCAGCTGTATCCATGCCTCCAGCGTTCGCTTGTCCGCGTCGCCGTAGGCCTGCCCACGTGCCACCGTGAGTTCTCTGGCAGCCAATTCCGCCTCCTCATATTTGCCCCGTTCAAGCAGTGCCACGACGGTTTCGTAGGCCTGCGGGCTGGTGTCAGCCCCCAAGCAGTGCGTGGAAACAAGCAGCAGGCAGGTGAGTGCAAGAAAGGGCTTCATGGGGAGGATATGGCGGCTGGATGCCCGCCGAAACTGGCGCGACTTTTATAGACGCCGGATGGCAGACTTCCAACGGCGGGATTCCAAAATTTGCCCAAGGATGTTTTGGCGTGGAGATGCGCGGGAAGGCATACTGCGGCATTCCTCCCTTTCCCCTATGAAACTGATTCGCGACCTTGTGGTGCTTGGTTCGGGCATCGTGTCCGCACTCTATCTGCTGAACGTCGGCTTTGGCATTGTGGAGTTCATTCCCGACAACACGCCCATCTTTGGCAATCTGGATGAGGCGGCGGCCACGGCACTCTTGATTAACTGCCTGGCCTACTTCGGCGTGGATCTGGGGCATTTTTTCAAGCGCAAGGAAGAACCGGGAAAACCGGAGCCGAAGACGCATGACATTGATGTCAGCAAGTGATGCGACGCACGAGGCGTTGAGTAAAAGCGGAGCGCTGGATGGCTTGGAGGAGGGGGGCCATCCTGGTCCCCTTGCGGATGCGCGACGCGATACAGGGTCTGGCTAAGGCGGAGCGCTGGATGAACGCGGAGCGTTGAGGGATCAGGATGATCCCTCTCCTGCCAGAGGCTCGCGAGTACTTTCCACCACCACATCGGGCGCAGGTCCTTCCCCAGCGTTGTCCTGCACCAGCGTCCACTTCAGTCCCACGCAGTAGCGCGACTCCCATACATCCCTGCGGATCAGCGTATCAGCGGCACCGTGGCGCAGGTAGGGAAAATGGCGCTTGTGGTGGAGCGCGAGGCGCAGGGGCGAGAGATCATCGCTGAAGCTGACGAGGTGCAGTGGGCGCACGGGGCCTTTGGCGGCTTCGGCTTCGTAAAGAAGGATCACCCCAAGGGCGGTGGCGGCGGCGGACAGGTGCGTGTCCCACACGACGAGCGGTGGTGAGTCGGCGGGGAGTCGCAGGTGCTGGATGATCTGGGACTCGGTGGTCGCATCGAGCTGCGGCGTGGTGCACACGATGCGCGCGGTGGCGCTGTGGCGGATTGTCGGTGGATCGCCGCACAGCTCGTAGTCGCCCACATGCTCCACTTTGGTGGAGGTGCGCTTGGGAGGCGTCACAGGATGGTCCACGTCTTCGATGGGCAGGATCTCGCGGCGTTCCTTGTAGAGGGGGAGGAAGCGGTCTTCCAGAATGCTCTGGCGCACCTCGCGCATGAGCTGGTGGTAGAAATGGATGTTGTGCTGGCCCACGAGCGTCCAGCCCAGCGGCTCCTGGGTCTTGGTGAGGTGGTGCAGGTAGGCGCGCGTGTGCGTAGCGCAAACGGGGCAGGTGCAGGAGGGATCGAGGCGGTCCTCGCTGAATTTGTAAACCGAGCGGCGCAGCTCCACGATGCCACGGGAGGTGAAGGCGGTGCCGCGCTTGGCAACCTGTGTGGGGATGATGCAGTCAAACATGTCCACACCGCGATGCACGGCCTCCAGCACATCCAGCGGTGTGCCCACGCCCATGAGGTAGCGCGGGCGGTCTGAGGGCAGCAACGCCGCCGTCAGTTCGCACACGTCCTCGCGCTCGTTCTTCTCCTCGCCCACGGCCAGGCCGCCGATGGCAAAGCCGTCAAAGTCCAGCTCCATGAGCCCTTCCGCGCTCTCACGCCGGAGCTGCGGATACAGCGCGCCCTGCACGATGCCAAACATGGACTGCGGCGAGTCCTCCCGCGCAGCGAGACTGCGCGCGGCCCAGCGCCGGGTGATCTGCAGCGCCGCGCTCGCGGCCTGCTCATCCGCCGTGGAGGGAATGCACTGGTCCAGCACCATCATGATGTCGCTGCCGATGGCGCGCTGCATTTGAATGCTGAGCTCCGGGCTGAGCAGGATGCGCTGGCCGTCCACGTAGCTCTGAAACACCGCGCCCTTTTCCGTCATCTCGCGCGAGTGCGGCAGGGAGAAAATCTGGTAGCCGCCGGAGTCGGTGAGCACGGAGCCGGGCCAGCGCATGAACTTGTGGATGCCGCCGAGCTTCTTGAAAACCTCCGGCCCGGGGCGCAGCAGCAGATGGTAGGTGTTTGCCAGCAGGATCTGCGAGCCGGACTCATGCAGTGTCTCCTGCGTCTGCGCCTTCACGGTGGCCTGCGTGCCCACCGGCATGAACAGCGGCGACTGGATGGTGCCGTGCAGCGTGCGGAAGGTGGTGGCGCGTGCGCGGGAGCCGGAGGCCTGGGCATCGAGCTGAAACTGGAGACGGGAGGGCGACATGCGGGACGCTTGGGCGAGGGCGGCGGTTTTGTTGCGGGCAAAAGTGCCCGCATCACTGGTCACTGGGAAGCGCGGTTACTTCGGATCTGCGAGCATGGCGCGCAGACCGGAGAAGAAATTGGTGTTCTCCTCCTGCGTGGTGGTTTCGTTCATGTGCTTGGTGTAGTCCAGCTCCTCGACGTACGTGCGGTCCAGCTCCTTGAGGAAGGTGCTGGGCATGCTGCTCTGCACCTTGCCCCACTTCATGCGCGTGCGGGTGTAGCTCATGGTGAGCTTCTGCTTGGCACGGGTAATGCCCACGTAGAAGAGACGGCGCTCCTCGTCCACACGGCCTTCGTCAAAGCTGCGCTTGTGCGGCAGGATGCCCTGCTCCATGCCGGGCAGGAAGACGACGGGAAACTCGAGTCCTTTGGACGCGTGCATGGTGATCAGGCACACGCCCTTTTTCTTTTCGATGTCGTCCTTCTCTTCGCGGTCGTCATTGAGGCTGACTTCATCCAAGAACCCGGCGAGGCCGCTTGCGCGGTCGCGCTCGGCATGGTTCGTCATGCTTTTCAGCAGTTCATTGATGCCGTTCTCCCAGCCTGCGAAATCATCGGGCTCTTTGGCGGCCTTCTTGAGATATTCCATGTAGCCGACCTCAAGGATCAGCGCCTGGGTCATGTCCACCAGATTGGTGCCGGGCGTGCTGGCAGGGCCTGCGTACTTGGTGATGAGTGCGGTGAAAGTGCGTATGGCATTGCGCCCCTTTTCAGGGATCTGGCGCAGGAAGTCCTCATCGCACAGCGCCACCCAGATGCTGTGGTGCTTCTCCATGCTGCGCTCACGCGCGAGCTCGGCGGTGGCGCTGCCGATGCCTCGCGTGGGGGTGTTGAGGATGCGCAGCAGCGCCATGTCATCGTGCGGATTGTGCAGCACGCTGAGATAGCTCAGGATATCCTTCACCTCCCGCCGGTCAAAGAAGCTGCGGGCACCGACCACGCGGTAGGCGATTTTGCGCTGGCGGAAGGCCTGCTCCAGGATTCGTGACTGCTCATTGGTGCGGAAGAGCACGGCGAACTCTTCCAGCGCCTGCTTGTTGGCAAAGTGGGCGGTCTCCACTTCCTTCGCGATCATGTCCGCCTCTTCCTTGTCATCCTCGTTGGCAATGAGACGGACAAGGTCTTTGCCCTGGTTGCGGCTCCAGAGCGACTTGGGCCTGCGGCCTGCGTTGTTTTTGATGAGGCTGTTGGCCGTGTGCAGGATGGGCGTGGTGCTCCGATAATTTTCCTCCAGCTTCACCACGTGCGGATTGGGGAAGAAGTTTTCGAATTCGGTGATGTTGGTGATCTCCGCACCGCGCCAGCCGTAGATGGACTGGTCGTCGTCCCCCACCACGCACACGTTGTAGGGTGCGGGCACCAGCGCGCGCAGCAGGCGCATCTGCAGGGAGTTGGTGTCCTGGAATTCATCCACCATCACGTAATGGTGGCGGCTCTGCACCATGGCACGCACCTGGGCGTTTTCCTCCAGCAGCTTCACACCGAGGATGATGAGGTCGTCAAAGTCCATGACGTTCAGCCCGCGCATCTCGTCCATGTACTTTTCCATGACTGCGGCATCGAGGCTTTCTTCGGGATTCCCCAGGCTCTCGCCCGCATTCTTGGCCTTGCTGATGCGCATGAGCGCCATGCTGGGGTCCAGCGTCTCATCCTTCACCAGCAGGGTCTGCAGCACGCGCTTGATGAGCGTCTCCTGCTCTCCCTGGCTGTAGATGGCGAAGTTGTTCTTGTAGCCCACGTGCTCGGCAAACTCGCGCAGCAGACGTACGCAGAAGGCATGGAAGGTGCCGACGACGACCTTTTTGCCGAGGCCGTCGCGCACCATGCCCTTGATACGCTCGCGCATTTCATTCGCCGCCTTGTTGGTAAAGGTCACCGAAAGGATGTTCTTCGGGTTGATGCCCTCGTTCACCATGTAGCTGATGCGCGCGGTGAGCACGCGCGTCTTGCCGGTGCCTGCGCCCGCCAGGATGAGCAGCGGGCCGTGGATGTGCGTGGCCGCCTCGCGCTGCTGCGCATTGAGTGTTCCGGTAAAGCCGCTCATGACGCACCCGCACCTCTGACGGGAAGACCACGTTCACACCATTCGTTCAGCACCTGCGGCAGCAGCTTGTGCTCCTCCACCTTGATCCGGGCATGCAGCGTCTCGGCGGTGTCGCCAGCGTGCACCGGCACCTTGGCCTGCGCCAGGATGAGACCCGCGTCGATTTCTGCGGTGACGAGATGCACGGTGCATCCCGTTTCCTGGGCTCCCTCATCCAGGGCCATCTGCGGCGCATTGGCGCCTTTGTGCTTGGGCAGCAGCGAGGGATGCACATTCACAATGCGCCCGGCATAGGCGCTGATGACGGGCTCTTTGAGAATGCGCATGAAGCCGGCCAGCACGACCACGTCCACGCGAGCACGCTCCAGATGCTCAAAGATCTCCTTCTGCGCGGCTTCGCTGAGCCTGTGCGGATTGGCACCGCCGTCCACATGCAGCGCAGGCAGCCCCGCCTCACTCGCGATCTTTCGGAAACCCGAGTCGGCCTGGTCCGTGAGGGTGACGGCAATCTCAGCCTTCAGCTTTTTCTCCGAGATGGCAGCGATGATGGCGCGCAGGTTGGACCCCGCACCGGAGCCCAGCACGGCAAGACGCAGCAGCCCGCTGCTTTTCGCCCCCGCATCCCCCGCCTGCATCTTGTTGATCGTCTTGGTGGTGGAGCGCCCGGGCACGAGAGGCAGGATGCGGATCTCAGCACCCGCCTGCTCCAGAGCCGTGCGCTCTTCACGGTTCAGAGACTCCACGGTGTAGTCCCCGCCTTTGGCGTACACGTGCGGCTGGATGGCTTCGATCAGCGACGTGGCGCGTTCATCTCCAAACACGACAACGGCGTCCACAGCACGCAGCGAGGCCATCACTTCGGCGCGGTCATTTTCAGCGTTGAGCGGACGGTCCGGACCTTTGAGCTTGCGCACGGAATCGTCGGAATTCAAGGCAACCACCATGGCGTCTCCCAATGCGCGCGCCTGCTCAAGGTAGCGCACATGACCTGCATGCAGGAGATCAAAACAGCCATTGGTGAACACCAGTTTTTTTCCCTGGGCGTCCAGGGTGTCACGCAGTCGCCGGACGTCGGCGATGGTGGCGGGTGTGTAGTCTTCGGGCATGCCTCTGCTAATGGCGTGAACCTTGGCGGATGCAAGGAACGAGCGTTCTGAAATGCAACGTGAGGCCGCATGCCAGCACAATGATTATTCAGTCGGCAGCCTCCGCTCTGCGCGCTGTCACTGCGCAGCCATAAAAAAGCGGAAGGGAGCGCCTTCCGCTTTTTTGAAAATCGCGATTTGCTGGATTCTCAGTCTTGTTTGGACACCACCTTGGCCGTGCTGCTTTCAAGCACAGCGGCGCCGGGATCGCGAGTGAGAGGCCAGTAGGCGTCCATGTTGAGCTTGGTGGGAGGCGTCATTTTAAACTGCTCACCAGCCTTGGTCGAAAAGCCCTGGTAGGCGAGCGGCATCAGAGTGACGCAGACGCGATCCTGATCAAACTTCTGCACGTGCAGCGCTGCGGCGAAGGTGCTCTTCTGGTCGAGGACCAAGGAGTCGCCCACCTGATAGGGATCCGCCTTGCCCTTGTTGCCAGGAAGAACGATCTCAATGTCCACGTCTTCGATGTCTGCGGAGCGGGCGCGCACGACCCAGCCTTCGGTGATGACGTCGGTGGCGGTGAGCGGGCGTGCATTAATCACCTGAAAGGTTCCCTTCACATAGAGGGGCTGCTCCTGCTTGTAGTTGCGGATGTAGGAGCGCTTGAGAAGGTCGTTTTTTACCGCAAGCTGCTCGCGGTTGAATGAATAGAATTCGGCCAGCAGATCGCGGGCGGGGAGGAACTTGCCCTGAGGCACGGTGTAGCTGGTAAACTTGCGAAGGGGGTCCAGCTTGTCGAAGCGTGCGAGCACGCGGTAGTTAAATGGTTTTTCAGGGTGAGCAAAGACCATGATGCTGAAGAACCAGCAAAATGTCGCGAAGCCCATCAGTAAAGTGATGAGAATGGTCCACCAGAAAATGCCTCCAGAGTCCTTCTTCTTGGAAAAACTCCCTCCACCGTAAGAACGGTATTCGTTGCCATCGCTCAAAAATCGAATTTGCATGACAGATTTGCGAAAATTTTAGTATCTATAAGTCAGGAATGTTCAAATTCTACAATATTGACGGAATTTGAAAAGGAATTTTTGTGAATAAGTTGGCAGCAAGTTTGCTCCATTTTTAGCTAATTAATCAACTAATCCGAAGCTTAGATTTAGGTAGGCTGAGGTTCAAATGAAGTGCCGCAGCCGCAGCTCCGGGCAGCGTTGGGATTGGTGAGCTTGAAGCCGGCGTCCGCCAGCGAATCGACGTAGTCAATCTGGCAGCCGCGGAGGTAGCCGAGGCTCTCGGGGTCGATGATGATGGAGACGCCGTCCTGCGAGTGCACCTCGTCACCGACCTGGGAGTGGTCCAGGGCCATGACGTACTGCATGCCGGCGCAGCCGCCTTTCTCCACGCGAAGACGCAGTCCGGTGCTCTCATCTGCATTTTTTTCGGCGATGAGAGATTTGAGATGTTCGACGGCGCTGGAAGTGAGTGAAATCATGCGGGTGCAGGCAATGGATGGCATGTGTCTGATGGCCGAGGAGCACGGAGATTGCAAATCCCCATCTGGCAGCCAAGATAACATTTCCGGGCGGTGGTACAGGCTACGCTTCCCATTCCTCACTTTATCGAAATACATGGCTAAAATACGCATTCTTCCAGACGCACTCGCCAGCCAGGTGGCCGCGGGCGAGGTCGTGGAGCGCCCGGCCGCGCTGGTGCGCGAACTGGTGGAAAACAGCCTGGACGCCGGCGCACGCCACATCGAGGTGCATGCCCAGCGCGGCGGCATCGCGATGATTCGCATTGTGGATGATGGGAGCGGGATGGACCGGGAGGACGCCATGCTGTGTCTGGAGCGCCACGCCACCAGCAAGATACGGACCAAGGAGGACCTGGGAGCGATCCACACCTTCGGATTTCGCGGCGAGGCACTGCCCAGCATCGCCAGCGTGTCGCGCTTCCGGCTTGCCACGCGTGAAAGGTCCGCGCTGGTGGGCACGGAGATCGAGGTCAATGGCGGCAAGCTGGTGGCCGTGCGCGACCATGGAGGTGCCTCCGGCACGGTCATCGAGGCGCGTTCGCTGTTTTTCAACGTCCCCGCGCGCCGCAAATTTCTGCGCACGGAAAACACGGAATTTTCCCATGTGGAGCAGCAGCTGAGGCTGCATGCCATCGCCAACCCGCAGACAGCCTTCACCCTGACCCACAACGGGGAGCTGGTGCTGCACCTGCCCGCCACGCGCGACATGCTGGAGCGCATCCGCGGCCTGGTGGGGGACGAACTGGCCTCCCGCCTGCTCAAGGTGGAGGAAGCCACCTGGCATGGCATCACGGTGTCCGGCTACATCGGCGGCCCGGGCATGAGCCGCTCCAACCGCCAGATGCAGACCACCTACCTGAACGGCCGCCCGATCGAGAGCGCCAGCATCTCCTACGGCCTGCGGGAGGGCTACCACACGGCCCTGATGAAAGGGCAGCACCCCGTGACCTTCCTGTTCATCCAGATGGATCCGCATGCGTTTGATGTGAACGTGCATCCCGCCAAAAAGGAGGTGCGCTTTCATGACGGCCACAGCGTGCGCGACGCCATCTCGCGCTGCGTGAGCAACACGCTGGAAAATGCCGCCAAGCTCCCCTCCGGCCATGCGCCGGCACGCGCCATGCCTGCGGCCTCCGCCCCGCGCACGCCCGTGGTGCCAGACAGCCGGCAGGAGCAGTTTGCGCTGCCTGTCGCTCCCTCCACCGCACCGCTGAGGGACATCACCGTGCCCTCGCCGCTACCCGCGCCCGCCCCAGCCGCATCTGCGGTGTCTCATCGTGTGGCGGATGTACTGCAAAGGATCGCCGCCGCACGCAGAGACACCGCTGCGCAGCCCCCGCCTCAGCCACCCGCAGAGCAGGACGCCCCCCCCGCCACAGCGCCTGACGAGGAAGAGGAAAATGAGGAAGCGCCAGCCCCCGCCAAAGCTGCGCCCGCAGAGCCCCCTGCCCCGCCGGAGTACCGCATCATCGGCGTGCTGCAAAAGCTCTATGTGCTCATGGAGAGCAAAGAAGGGCTGGTGATGATGGACCAGCACGCCGCGCATGAGCGGGTGAACTTTGAGAAATTCCGCCGCGCCATCGAGACCGGCGGCGTGCCCTGTCAGCGGCTGCTCATACCCATCACCCTGCAGACCACCCCGCGCGACGCCGACCTGCTGAAGCAGAACCTCGCAGCGCTCAACCGCCTGGGCATCGAGATCGAGCCCTTCGGCCCCAACATCTTCAAGGTGGAGACCCTGCCCGCGTTTCTGAAGACCGACGATCCCGCCGCGTGGCTGGACCAGGTCATCGAAGAGCTCAGCAGCCTCAGCAGCAAATCCTCCAGCCTGCGCCTGAGCGAGGACGCCATCGCCACCATCGCCTGCCGCGCCTCGGTGAAAAGCAACGACGTCCTCTCCATCCCCGAGCTGCAGGCCCTCTTAAAAGACCTCTTTGCCTGCGAGATGCCCTACTGCTGCCCGCACGGAAGACCCACGCTGGTGCAGATCTCCACGAATGAGCTGGAGCGGAAGTTTGGACGCAGAGCGCCGGGTTAGCCAAGGGCGGCCACCACACTCCTCTCTGCTTGGCAGGCAGTTTCTTATCCGAAGATCATGGGCTTCGACGGCGGCTGGCTGAGGACAGTCAGCCCTGCCTACGTTGGGCATGCGCGTACCCACCGCGAGCAAGCCACCACCACCTCCACGGAACGAACCGCACAAATCTTGTGATAAGTCCTCCGCCTGCCAGCGTTAAAGGGGCGCAATCCCCATCCCCTGCCCTGTCCATGAATCCCCTTCGCAATGACCTCAGCCGCCGCGCATTTGTCTCCGGTGCCGCCAAGACCTTTCTCGGTGTCAGCACGGCAGCCCATTTCGGCTCCCGCATCCTGGCCGCCCCCGGGCAGGGAGCCTCGCCGCTGAAGCAGGCCGCCACGGCGCGCAACGTGATCTACCTCTACATGAACGGCGGCATGAGCCACCTGGACACCTTTGACCCCAAGCCGGAAAAGCCGGACATTATGGGGCTGACCAAGGTCATCAGCACCAAGGTGGATGGCATCCGCGTCTCGGAGAACATCCCGCTGATAGCCCGGCAGATGGACAAGCTGGCCGTCATCCGCAGCATGATGACGACGCAGGGCGCGCATGAGCAGGCCAACTACTACCAGCACACGAGCTACACCATGCGCAGCAGCATCCGCCACCCCTCCATGGGTGCGTGGCTGCAGAAGTTTCAGGACCGTGGCAACCCCACGCTCCCCGGCAGCGTGATGATCGGCAATGACAGCCGCCATCCCGGTGCGGGCTTCTTTGAGAGCCGCTTCGCACCGCTGATGATCAACGACCCCGAAAGCGGCATCAACAACGTCAAGACCAACCAGTGGTTCACGGAGGAGCGCTTCAACAGCCGCCTCAGCGTGGCCAAGCAGCTCGACCGCCAGTTTGCCGAGACCTACAACGTCAAAAACGTGCGCGCCTACGCCGACATGTACGATGACGCCCTCAAGATGATGAAGAGCGAAGAACTTGCCGCCTTTGACCTCAGCGCCGAGCCCGACGCCCTGCGCAGCAAGTACGGCACGGACCGCTTTGGCCAGGGCTGCCTGCTGGCGCGCCGCCTCGTCGAGCACGGCGTCCGCTTTGTCGAAGTCTCCTTTGGCAGCTGGGACACCCACAACGCCAACTTCACCCGCGTGCCGGAACTGTGCGATGAGCTCGACTCCGCCCTCAGCACACTCCTCCAGGACCTGGAAGCCCACGGCCTGCTCGAAGAAACGCTGGTGGTGCTCTCCACCGATTTTGGCCGCACGCCGGAGATCAATGCCAACGACGGCCGTGACCACCACGCCCGCGGCTTCTCCTGCCTCATGGCGGGCGGCGGCATCCGGGGCGGTCAGGTCTATGGAGCCACCGATGCCGGAGGAAACGAAGCCACCGTCAATCCCGTCACCATCCCTGACTTCAACGCCACCATCGCCTACGCGCTGGGCATTCCGCTGGATCAGGTGCTCTACAGCCCAAGCAAGCGCCCATTCACCGTCGCGGACAAGGGCAGGCCGGTGACGCAGCTGTTTGGTTAATGCGGAGGAAAAGGACGCTCAATCAGCGCGACAGCGTCTTGGACTGCGGTGGCAGAGATGCACGGCGCAAGCCTGCATCGACGATACCGCTTTCGCGGGGTACTGAGTATTCATGGGCCTAAGCGTGCCGTCCGGCCTGCGAAAAGCGGTGTGGCGCTGCGCTTCCCACCGCAGTCCAAGACGCTGTCGCGTTTTTTTCGTGGGCACTGGGCCGTATGCCATGGGTCATGCGCGCTCATGCATGACATCTTTTCGTAAAGCTGCTGACGAACCTCACGATCTATGGATGATCGACCATGTTAGCCAAACCATAATGCCGATGCGATGACAGACCTGCCTGAATGGATTCCACAGGACCATCCCAGTAGAGACATCCTCTCGAAGTTGTGGGGGCAGCGTCGCGGATCCATTGATTTCAAACTGCTAGATCGTTGCTACTATTCAAAGGAAGTTCTTGAGTGGGAGTCGTTGTTGAAGACCACCCTTGTGGGAGTCGGAGAGGTGGATCATGGCCACGGAGAGTTTTATGTAGCCTCTGATGGACGTTGCTTTGGCCTGAGTTGTGTTCACGATGCTTTTTATTATTACGGAGACTCTTTCGAGAAGTATCGCCTGAGGGCGCTTCTTGGCAGACGCGCAAGACCAATGCTGCGTCCAGAGCAAACTTCAGTGACGCTATATGGCATCGACTATACCAAAGAAAGCCCCGAAACTTATTTTCCACCGCAGCATTAACAGAACTCCGCTGTTTACGCCACTTTTCGAGCAACCCCGCGAGCACCACAGCCGAGAAAGGTGCCGGGGCTTTGGCACCGAGCCGCTCATGCCTGGCATCTTTTCCGAGCACCACTAAGCACCCGAAAGCGCATAGGCGCCCGAAAGCGGTAGCTGCGCTCATCCTTCGCTGCGCGACCGCACTACAAATGGCCTTTACGCTCAGCCGCCCCCCTTCCCGATCCAGCTCCCAAGGTCTTTCCCTCCCCCGCCGCTCCGGGCCATCTCTTGCACCTCCGTCAAAACCTACCATTTGCACCCCCGCTCCGCCGGTGTATGAAGCCCCTCCCCCGGACTTTTCTCGAAACCTTCTTGAAAAATCCCCATTAATTAGCAAAACTTAAATAATCTATCCTCATGGACGAACTCACCATCTCGCGCATCATCGGACGCGAAATCATTGACTCACGCGGCAATCCCACAGTGGAAGTGGACGTGTACATCGAAGGCGGCGCCATGGGCCGTGCAGCCGTCCCCTCCGGAGCCAGCACTGGCGAACACGAAGCTCTGGAACTGCGCGACGGTGACAAGAAGCGCTTCCTCGGCAAAGGCGTGCTCAAGGCCGTGGACGCCGTGAACAATGAGCTGGCAGACGCCCTCATCGGCGCAGACGCCCTCGACCAGGTCGGCATCGACAACGCCATGCGCGAAGTGGACGGCACCAAGACCAAGGCCAAGTGCGGCGCCAACGCCATCCTCGGCGTCTCCCTCGCCGTGGCCAAGGCCGCTGCCGCCACCCTGGGCCAGCCCCTCTACAAGTACCTCGGCGGCCCGAACGCCAAGGTCCTCCCCGTGCCGATGATGAACATCATCAACGGCGGCGCGCATTCCGACGCCCCCATTGACTTCCAGGAGTTCATGATCATGCCGAAAGGCGCCCCCACCTTCTCCGAGTCCCTCCGCTACGGCGCCGAGGTCTTCCACTCCCTGAAGAAAATCCTGCACGACCTCGGCCTCAGCACCGCTGTGGGTGACGAAGGCGGCTTTGCCCCCACCCTGAAGAGTGCCGACCACGCGCTGGAAGTCATCGCCCAGGCCGTGGACAAGGCCGGCTACAAGCTCGGTGAAGACATCTTCATCGCCCTCGACGTCGCCTCCTCCGAGTTCTTTGACAAGGCCAAGAACAAGTACGTCTTCAAGAAGTCCGACAAGTCCGAGCGCAGCGCCGCCGAACTCGTGGCCTACTACGCCGAGCTCAAGAAGAAGTTCCCCATCATCTCCATCGAAGACGGCTGCGCCGAAAACGACTGGGCAGGCTGGAGCACCATCACCAAGGAACTCGGCGCCACCACCCAGCTGGTCGGCGACGATCTCTTCGTGACCAACGTGGAATTCCTCCAGAAGGGCATCGACCAGGGCGTGGCCAACTCCATCCTCGTGAAGGTGAACCAGATCGGCTCCCTCACCGAGACCCTCGACGCCGTCGACCTCGCCCACCGCCACGGCTACACCGCCGTCATGAGCCACCGCTCCGGTGAGACCGAAGACTACACCATCGCCGACCTCGCCGTCGCCACCAACTGCGGCCAGATCAAGACCGGCTCCATGAGCCGCAGCGACCGTATCGCTAAGTACAACCAGCTTCTGCGCATCGAGCAGGAACTGGGCGAGAACGCCATCTTTGGCGGCCGCATGAAAGTCTAAGCCCCCCTATGAACTACCGAGAAGTGCGCGCATCCGAGCCCCAGTCACGCTGGGAAGTCTGGGTGCGCGCATTCCTCAAGGTGGCACGCTTCGTTCTGCTGCTGCTCGTAGTGCCTGTCGTGTACGTTTTGTGCGACAACCCCATCCACACGCAGAACGCCATGCGTACGAAGCTGGAGCAGCTCAAGAAAGAGCGCACAGTGCTCCAGGCTGACCGCGACAAACTCCTGCGCCGCATGGAGTGGATCAAAAACGACAACGCTTACCTCGAAATGGCCGCCCGCGACCGCCTGCACCTGCAGAAGGAAGGCGAGTTTGTGCTGAGGTTTTAGCAGGGGCGGGAATGCAGCCGGAAAAGCCGCATGCATGAGGTGACGCCGTCCACATGGCTCAGCAGGCAAATCACGTGTAGCAGCGCAACACGCGCCTGTCATATCACGAGCCATTAAAAAACAGGCCTGTGGCGGAGAGGTTTTATACCACCGTTCGTTGAAAACGGGTCTGTTCTCGATGTTGACCTCCCTGATGGCGGAGCCATCTGCCCCCCCCCCCGCGCAACCCACAGCAAAAAAGCCAGGCGGAATGAACCACCTGGCTTTTGTTTGAAATCCTTGAGGGGGACCGATATTACTCGGCGTTTTCTTCGACGTAGCGGACGACATCGCCCACGGACTGAAGCTTCTCTGCCTCTTCGTCTGGGACGTCGATGCCGAATTCTTCTTCAAAGGCCATCACCAGCTCAACGGTGTCGAGGGAATCGGCACCGAGATCTTCGATGAACTTGGCTTCGGAAGTGACCTGCTCGGGATTCACGCCAAGCTGTTCAACGATGATGTCGCGGACTTTTTCTGTGATGTTTTCTGCCATAGATGGGGGTTGTTGGGATGGGGCGGAGCTTTAGCGGCTGAGTTTGCTTTGGCAAGGGGAAATTCCCGCCTTTTTCAATCTCAAAGAGGTGCCATTATTTTTTCGCCTCTTCAGGTACGGTTTCGGCGCTCTCTGTTTCAATGATTTTTTCGATCAATTCACCGCTGAACCGGGACAGCAGGCGCTCCAGCACACGTCCGGCGCCGTCAAACTTCAGGTCATCGATCACCGCGCGCTTCTCCTTGCCGTCTTCCGTCCGGTACCAGGCATACGCCAGCGCCTGGTGCTCCCACTTGCGTTTGTCCACCCGGCACACATCTGCGTAGCGTATCTGCCGCCCCTCCGGAGTCACCCAGTGGTCAGCCTCTGCGCGCAGCACCTTGTTCCTGTTCAGCAGGACGAGAATGCCCACCACCAGGGCTCCGGCAAAGCAGGCGTAGGCCCAGTAAAACTGCTCGGCGATCTCACGGTCGCTGTACAGCTTGGGGTCTTCCTCCCAGCCGTTCTGCGCGGCGTAGCTTTTCCAGCGCGGCACGTCGCCATCCACGCCTGTGGGCAGCCCCTTGGCCTTCGAGTCCGCCATCCACTGCTCCAGCCGCCCCTCTTTTTTGGCAGCCTCAAAGGAGGGCAGGTACTCCTTCATGAACCACTCCTTCTTGCGCGCCAGCGCGGCCACCTCTGGGTAGCCCCAGATGCCGTCCTTGAGAAACATGCCGCCAAACACCAAAAACAGCACCGCCAGCGGGCCCATGCGGCGGTAGTAGTACCAGGACGCTATGCGGCAGATGATCGGCTCTGAAGCCGGTGGGGGAGAGGCGGGGGCGGCGGTTTCCATGAACGGCGGACTCAATCGCAGCCAAGCTGGGAAGCAACACGGGATTTGTGTGACAAACTAGGCCCATTTTTGCAATGCCCGCACGCTATCCAAGACCACACTGCGCGCGTAATCTTGCGCAAACATCATTCTAAAAAAAACCATGTACATCGACCCACTCTACCTCCTGCTTTTTCTTGGCACGATGGCGCTGTCCTTCTTTGCCTCCTGGCGCGTGAAAAGCGCCTACTCCCGCTACTCCCAGGTCCCGGCACGGTCCGGCTTTACCGGAGCGCAGATCGCCCAGCGGATCCTCGACATCAACGGCATTCGCGACGTCAGCATCCACCCCATACAGGGCCAGCTCAGCGACCACTATGACCCGGGGAACAAGCAGCTCATGCTCAGCGAGGAAAACTACTACGGCACCAACGTCGCCGCGCTCGGCGTGGCGGCGCATGAGTGCGGCCACGCCATCCAGCACCAGCAGCTCTACGCCCCGCTGCAGTGGCGCATGGCCGCAGTGGGCATCACCACCCTCGCGGGTCAGATCATCCCCTTTGTCGGCTTTGGCCTGCTCTATTTCGCGCCCAAGATCGCCCTGCCCATCCTCGCCCTCTGCTTTGGCGTCGTGATGCTGTTTCAGCTCATCACCCTGCCGGTGGAGTTTGACGCCACAGCACGTGCCAAGCGCATCCTGGCCAGCACGGGCGCCATCGCCCCGGGAGAAGAAACCGCCGCCATGAGCCGCGTGCTCGACGCGGCCGCGCTGACCTACGTGGCGGCCTTCATCAGCGCCCTGGGCACCTTCCTCTACTACGCCATGCTCCTGCTCGGCGGGAACCGGCGCGAAGACTGAGCAGCCCGCTAATAAACCCCACAGCGGCGGCGTATGGCTTTCCATGCGCCGCTTTTTTCTTGCCCTCACCCTGCCCTGCCTCGCCTTCTCAGAGGACGTGCCCAAGATCCGCGGCCTGAGCCGGTCCAACCTGCTGGAATATCGCGCCCAGGACGGCACGGTCAAGATGGCCCAAACCCCTGCCGAATGGGCGAGCCGCCGTGCGGAGGCGCTGGCAGGCTTTCAGCAGGTCGCAGGCCCTCTGCCCGGCCCTGAGCTGCGCTGCCCGCTGGAACCGCAGATCGTGGAGGAAACCGACTGCGGCAGCTATGTGCGCCGGCTCATTACCTACACCTCCCAGCCCGGCGGCAAGGTCACCGCTTACCTCTGCATTCCCAAAACGGCGCTCGCAGGCACGAAAACGCCGGCGGTGCTCTGCCTGCACCCCACGGAAAACAAGATCGGCTTCAAGGTCGTCGTGGGCCTAGGCGGCAAGCCTCACCGACAATACGCGCAGGAGATGGCCGAGCGCGGCTTTGTCACACTCTCCCCCAGTTATCCCCTGCTGGCGGATTATCAGCCAGACCTGAAGGCGCTGCACATGCCCAGCGGCACCATGAAGGCCATCTGGGACAACCTCCGCGGCCTCGACTACCTGGACTCCCTGCCCTACGTGGACCGCAGCCACGGCTACGCCGCCATCGGCCACTCTCTCGGCGGGCACAATGCCATCTTTACCGCTGTGTTTGACGATCGCATCCAGGTCATCGTCTCAAGCTGCGGCTTTGATTCCATCCTCGACTACAAAGGCGGCAACATTCAAGGCTACATCCAGGAGCGCTACATGCTGCGCATGGCAGACTATCTGGGCCACCCGCAGGACTGCCCCTGGGACCATTATGAGCTCATCGCCTGCCTCGCCCCACGCCATGTGTTTGTAAACGCCCCTCTGCGCGATGCCAATTTCCAGTGGCAGAGCGTGGACCGCATCGCAGCCGCAGCTCTGCCCTTGTTCAGGCTGCACGAAGCAGAGTCACGCCTGCAGGTGGCCCACCCCGACTCCGACCACGATTTCCCAGATACGGAGCGCTTTGCCAGCTACGAGCTGATCAAGCGAGTGCTGCGGCCTGCTCAATGACCCGCACCAGCCGCGGGCACAGCACCGAATGGGAAAACTCCGCCCCCAGTGCCATGGCCGCCGCATTGACCGGCTGCGGCCCCAGCGTCAGCGCCTCACGGATCTGCCCCACGATGCCCGCCACATCCCCATTCCGCGCCACCCGCCCCTGTGCCGGATCACTCAGCCGCCGCGCCAGATCAGCCCCATGGCTTTGATCCGGCCCGATGAAGAGAAACGGAATGCCCAGCGTGAGGATGTTGTAGATTTTGCAGGGGTGCACGATGCCCACAAAAGCATCCCCCATCACCACCAGATGCAGATCCGCCGCCGAAAGCGAACCCGAGAGCTTCTCCATCGGCTGATACGGCAGGCAGGTGATGTTTTGGAGCGCCTGCTCTTTGGCAAAAGCCTGCACCTTTTTGAACTCGCTGCCACCGCCCACAAACAGGAAGTGCAGCCGCTCCTCCCCCCGCATCTCCTGCGCCGCCGCCAGCACCGCATCCAGCGGATGGCACGGACTGTGATTGCCGGAGTACATGACGACAAACTTGCCCGCGAGCCCATGCTCCGCACGGAAGTCCTCGCGCCCTACCCTGTCGTATCCTATCGCCTGATCGTGAGACCACGGCGCATCCGTATGGATGACCTCCGCGCCCGCCCCTTTGGCCATCAGGCGCTCCGCCATGAAGCGGTCCAGCGCGATGATGCGCGAGGCACGCCGAAAGCTCCAGTTTTGGATGAACGTGAGCGTGCGCTCCACGATGCCCCCGGCCTTCAGCCACCCGGCAGCCACAGCTTCATCCGGATTCAAGTCCATGACCCACGGCACCACCGAGCCGCCTTTGAGCTTTGCCACGACGGTGCCCAGCGTAGAGATGAGCGGCGGCGAGGTCAGGCACACCGTGACGTCCTGCCGAGGCAGAAAGAACAGAATGCGCGTGGCATTGCCCCAGAAGATGGCAAAGTCCACCAGCC
Source organism: Prosthecobacter fluviatilis (assembly GCF_042655725.1). Taxonomy (GTDB): domain Bacteria; phylum Verrucomicrobiota; class Verrucomicrobiia; order Verrucomicrobiales; family Verrucomicrobiaceae; genus Prosthecobacter; species Prosthecobacter fluviatilis. The sequence continues at coordinate 257,964 of NZ_JBHSMQ010000004.1, read as the reverse complement.
TCCGCCACTTGGCCTTCTTGCCAAGCCCCGGCGTCCAGATCCGGCGGATGTCGATGCCCCGCCACGTCTCGCGCACCGGATAGCGCAGCTCCGGATTGTCATACCCACGCGACGACGCCACCACCGTCACCTGATGGCCGCATCTGACCAGCTCATGCGCCAGATCCGTGAGATGCTGCGCCGTCGCCACATGGTCCGGATGGAAGCACTGGTTGAGCAGAAGGATCTTCATGGCCTGGCAAACGGGCAACCGCCCCTCAGAACGAGAGACACTGCAGGATAACACCTGCTACTCCAAAGCTACGTCTGCGCCGCCACCCGCAGCGCACACAGTTGCCACGCGGCACTCAGCCGCGCAGCCGGTGGGTCTGCATCTCCTCCAGGAAGGATGCATAGGTCTGCGACAGACCGTCCCTGAGCGAGATCTGCGGCTGCCAGCCGAGCTGGTTCAGGCGCGTGGTATCCAGCAGCTTGCGCGGCGTGCCATCGGGCTTGGTCTTGTCCCAGACGATCTGCCCCTTGTAGCCCACCACTTCAGCCACCATTTCCACCAGCTCGCGGATCGTCACATCCGTGCCGCAGCCGACGTTGACCAGATCCGGCGGATTTTCCAGCTGCAGCAGAAACGCGCAGGCATCTGCAAGATCATCCGCATGCAGGAATTCACGCTGCGGCCGGCCCGTGCCCCAGGCCACCACCTCAGGCAGCTCCGCCAGCCGCGCCTCATGAAAGCGGCGGATCAGCGCCGGCATCACATGGGAGTTCTGCGGATGGTAGTTGTCATTGGGGCCGTATAGATTCGTCGGCATGGCCGAGTGATAGACCACGCCATACTGCTTGCGGTAGTATTCGGCCATCTTCAGCCCCGCGATCTTGGCAATGGCATACGCCTCATTCGTCGGCTCTAGCGCCGAGGTCAGCAGGCAATCCTCCGGCATGGGCTGCGGAGCCAGCTTCGGGTAAATGCAGGAGCTGCCGAGAAACAGAAGACGCTTCACCCCGGCCTTGTAGGCACCGTGGATGCAGTTCGTCGCGATGGCCAGATTTTCATAGATGAACTCGGCCGGATAGGTGTTGTTGGCGTGAATGCCGCCCACCTTGCCTGCCGCAATGATGGCCGCGTCCGGCTTTTCCGCGAGATAGAAGGCCGCAACCGCCGCCTGGTCAGAAAGATTCAGCTCCTGGCGTGTGCGAGTGACGATGGTGACACCCGAGATCTTTTGAAAGCGCCGCACCAGCGCGCTCCCCACCATGCCTGTATGACCAGAAATAAAAAGCTTCATCATGCTTCAGAGTAAATTCACTATATTTCGTGTTCAGCCAGCTTGAGAGCAACGTCCAGCTTTTTTTAGCAACTATGTCAGCAGTGGCAAGTCTCACCAGCGCACAGCCCCTGCGCTTTCGCGGCCCGTCCACGCAGAAAGCGTGAGCCGCAGCAGCCGCACTGACGGCAGCTGCCTTCTAGCAGCGCTTCCCGGCCTGCATGTCCTCCACCACATCCAGAAAGCGCCTTCGCGCCTTTTCCATGTCAAAATGGGCCAGATAAAGCCGCCGCGCATTCTCCCGGCAGTGCATTTTTTCATCCGCAGATTTGGCCGACCAGCCCTGCAGCAGCTGCAGAGTACCCGCCACGCTGTCGTCAGCCACCAGCCCCGCGCTGTATTCCTCAATAAACGGCGCCGTATTCACCTTGTCAGACAGCAGCACCGGCACTTGGCATGCGAGAGCCTCGGCCACCACAATCCCAAAGTTTTCCTGGTGTGACGGCAGCACCAAAACCTCCGCAGCAGCCAGCTCACGCCATTTGCCCCTGCCATTCACCCCACCCGCAAAAGAGACATCCTCGTCCATTTTCAGCCCCAGGTCTGCGCATTGCGTCACGAGTCTCTGCATGAAATGGTCCGTGCACGGCGGCCCGACAAAGCGAAGGTGCACCGTCCTGCCCGCATCATGCGCCTCTCTCCAGCGGGCAAACGCCTCAAGAAGCAAATCACAGCCCTTTTTGGGATGCAGCCGCCCAAGAAACAGAAAAATCCGTTTTCCTGACTGCGCAGGATGGCTCGGCTCGCATTCGAGTCTCAGAGACTCCGTTGACGCCGGCGGCCCCTCAACCCCAAGAGGCACCACAACCTGCCGCGCGCGAATGTTTCGCAGCTTTGGCGCCGCAAGACGTCGCTCATCCTCCGTCGTAAAACACACACAGGAGGCCAGCCGGAACACTCGACGATTGAATGCCCACCAGGCTGTCAGTTTCAGCCATCGCGACTGCCGCAGCGCCCAGGGATCCAGCATGCCATGCGGATAGATGATCACCGGCACCCCGGCCTTGTCCGCCGCTCTGGCGGCCGCCACGGCATGGTACTGCCAAAGACCATGCACAACAACAACGGCCCCCGGCTGCAGCAACTCTCCCAGCCCAGCCCCCCAGTTCGGCGTCCAGCCAAACTTCGACTTCGCAGGCCCCAGCAGCCGAACCTCACAGGGCCAGTCACTGCCCCACCGAGTCTCTGGATCATCTGAACTGATCACCACCGACCTCAAATGAGCCGGAGTCCGCGACAGCAGCCTGACAGCCTCCGTCGTGCCCCCATGCGCAGGGTCGATGGAGTGTATGGCATGGATGATGGTCAAATTCATTTCACTCCCCTTGAGCCTTCTCTGTAAACATTCCGGCGTAAACCGCCCTCATCTGCTCGCCAAAGTGATTGATCGAAAACATTTCCGCACGCTGACGGCCCATGAGCGCACATTGCCGGCGCCACACATCCCCCTGCTCCAGCCGCTGGGCAATCAGCATGGCAGCCTGCTGGGGAGCCTCAGGATCGATGTATTCCGCCGCCCCACCTCCGACCTCCGTCAGTGGAGCTCGATTCGATGCGAACACCGGACACCCACGGGACATGGCTTCCAACACCGGCCAGCCAAAGCCTTCTTCAAGGGAGGGAAAAATGAGAGCCAGCGCCCGATCATAGGCACTGACAATCCATGAAGTAGGAGGCCGCGCCATCCAGACAACGGAGGATTCGATTCCCAAATCCGCAGCCAGTTGCCGTTCAGCCTCAGTGGCAGGATCCCCCATCATCACCATGGACGGGACCGCCTTCAGCCCCGAGTGCCGCACCAGCGCCGCATAAATACGCAGCACTCCAGCACGGTTTTTGTACCAAAGCCCGTTGCCGACATGCAGCAAAAAGCTGGCCGGCAAATCCGGCACCCCATTCTCGGCTTTGAGCTGCAGAGCAAACTCTGGATCGAGCGGGTTTAACACCACATGAAAATCATGTCCCTTGCCCACCAGACGCTTACAATCCTGAAGCGTCTTCTCTGAAACACAGACAATGGTGGAAGGAAACCGAAGCGCCCACAAAATGCATCGTTGAAACCAGCCGCCCCACCAACCCGTGGAACCCATGCCGGGTATTTCCCCGATTGAGGCCCTAACCGCGATCAAATCATGCACCGTGACCATGACGCGAAAGCCCCCCATCCACGGAATCAAAGGCCCCCACCCCTGATCGGTGACATGAATGACGCAATGATAGCCGCACATCGCCAAGTAAGCGGCATGCCCCCGTAGAACCATCGGAAAAATAACGTACTTGTCGGCAAACCCCAGCATCTTTCGCAGCCGTGAAGGCATCCAGGCCCGCCCCCCCAGTATCACCGGCGGCTCAACACACTCCACAGCCCCCGCCCACTGTTTCGTAACCAGCTGAATGAGATTCACGTAGCGCTTCATGCTTCGCAGACCATCAGGAGCGTAGGTTCCTGTCAGCAGCAAACGCGTGGCGACTCGTTTAGACTCTGCGCGACGGCAGTCAAAGACCGCCATAGCATCGTGTGCAGCCGCCACAAAGCGCCTGCGCCCATCATCCAGCGTATGCCCTTTGACGCTTTCACGCGCAGCAGCACTTCCCTGCGCAAGTTCCTCTGCAGGAATTTTCGCAAGCAGGCACAGGGCATTCTCAATGGCTTTGGCGTCAGAATTGGGGAGCAGCCACCCGTTCACCCCATGGCTGACCATTTCCAGTGCCGCCCCCGCATCCACGGTCGTGATCACAGGCAGCCCCGCCGCCAGTGCTTCCGGAATCACCATGGCCCAGCCATCATGCCTCGTAGGCAGGCACAGCACATCTGCACGGGCATAAAAAGTGGGAATCTCATGCCATTCGCGAAAGCCTTCCCACTGCACCTTTTCAGCCACAGGAGACAGAATCTGGCGCATTTGCTTTTCCAAAGGGCCAGAACCCAGAATGATCAAACGCAGGTTAGGATGAATCTTGGCAGCCGCCTGAAACCCCTCGGCCATAGCGAGAACACCTTTACGCGTGTTGAGCAGACCGGAATATAAAACCACACGTTCATCCGCAGGAGCACTGCGAGGTTGAATGCGAAAGCGGCGCAACCCCGAAAAATAAGGCAGATTGACGTACGTTTTGGCCGCCCCCCAGTCCCGCAGATATCCGGCAACACCAGCACGCCCGATAGCCCAAATGGGCGCCTTGCTCTTTGCGATGGGGTAAAGCAGAACCTTGCGGGCTAGCCGCCCTAGCCAGCCCAGCCGTAGAAATCCGGGACGCTCCCCCCAAAACACCCAGGGACGAGCGCTCAGGTGCCGCAAATGAAGCGCCGTCAGCGCGAACCAGTGCGTGTAATAATTGCACACCGTCAGATCGGCGCCCAACACCCACCGTATGGCTTCACCGGTCACCTCATACTGCCCCTCCAAAGCCAGATGCTCGTGCATCAGCTCCATCTGCCCCCACGGGTGCTCGCTGTGCTGTTTACGCAGGTAGATGACACGCAGGACAACCTCGCCACCGGCGGCGATGGCATTGAAAAACTCCACTTGGTAAGGTGAAGTCAGGTAGGTGATCACACAGACGGTCAAGGGGCCGGAGACCTGCCTGTCTTGCGCATGGAAAGAGAAATCAGTCATGAAGACGCAGGAGAAGAAACGGCAGCGACCCGCACTGGCGAGCGCCGTAGCAACAGCCAGGAAAGCGCACTGGCAAATTTAACAGGAGCTCGCAGCGGAAAATATTTCCGCACCGCCCCGGGCAGCGCCAAAAACGAACGGCCAATGACCTTCCACTCACCATTCAAAGCAAGCCGCAGCAAACGGCGAACGATGCTTCCACATGCCTGAGGCCACAACGCCACAGGATAACGCAGCAGCGGAAAGATCACGGTATTGATCATCATCGCCACCTGGGTGTTCTCATCCTCACGCTCAGGCGGCAGGTGATCATGAAACACACGCAGCTCCCCGGATTGCAAACACATGCCCCCAAGTTCATGCAGTTGCAGGCTCACATCCACCTCCTCCAGGTTGTAAGCGATGGGCACCGGCTGATAGCCCCGCGTTTTCATGAACCATTCACGATTCATCAAATGGCCGCAGCCAGGATAAAAAGCCTGAAGCCAAAGCCCCTGCGTATCCGGCTCCTCAAACGGAAGAATGCTGGCACAAAAGACAGCCGTCTCAGGCATTTTGGAGATAAGCGCCCAAGCTTTCGCAAAATAATCAGCATCCAACGGGAAAGAATCATCATCAAAGTGAGCAATCCATTTGGAGGAAGCTTCCCGCATCATCCGCTCCCGTGCCCCCCCGGGGCCCATCAAGACTGCTGAATGCAGCAGCCGCACATCAGGAAATTCCGCCTGCACCATCTCGCGCAATGCAGCATCGTTACCATCGAGATGCACGAGGATTTCAACTGGCAGCGGTTGACAGGCATGCAAGCGCTCCAGGGTCATTCGCAGCTGGGCAAAACGCTGACAGGCTGGCACAGCCGCTGTTATTGGAACGCTAGCAAAGCCCATTGAACATCATGCGCGCAGCAAAAGCAGCTGCTATCGGCTGCCACGCATCGCCGGTTGTCGTGTGAGAGTAACACCAGACTGCCGCACCTGTCTGGCACGGCGAGGACGATGCACCAAACTCTCCAGCCGTGGAATGAGACAGAATCCCCATGTAGCGCAGAGAAATAGATTGGCCGTGTGATTCAGCACCATTTGACCAGAATACTGTAGAAGATGGAAACAGGTAAAACCCAGTGCCAAAGATCGAAAGATGGAAGGTGGCGAGCGTCGAAAACTTGCCCAACAGTCCATTAACATCATGGTCCGAAATGCATACCAAAGCAAAAATGCAGGCCAGCCCAATTCCGCCATGCACTGGCCAATCTCTGAGTCGTAATAGGGACACTCCCTTTTAGGATTGCTTAATTTGAGCGCACGCCGAATTCCCAGAGTTGCCGGATGTGAAGTGCCGATGCCAAACCCCATAAAATCCACCGCCTTCGCCGCAGCCGTAACTGCAATCAGGGGGTGGGATAAAACCCGGCCTTCAAAAGTATCACCCGCTGTTTTATTACGGGTCTGAAACGCATCAATGGCCTTGCCAGCAAAAACCGTCACCCCGCCCGCTGCAACAATGAATCCAATGAGCATGTAGATGAAAGTGTTTCTTGCTTTGCCGACTCGGCTCATACTTGCTGTCAAGCCGACAATGGCGGCAATTCCGAGCAAGCTAAAAACCGTGTAGCGCGACCCAGTCATGAAGGCGTTGGCTAGAAGCAGAGGAAGATTGCCAAACAGCAAAACCAGTTTTCGCCGTCCCTCCATCCCCAAGAACAAACAGAGCGAAATGATGAAGAACAAAACAACGAATATATTATGACCGCCAATGTAGGAAAATGTGCCGGTGATCCTCGCTCTCGCGGCTTGTCCCGCACCAAAAGTTGCCACAGTCTGCACTCCAGCCAGATCACTGGTGGCATAGGTGTTTATGGGCGAATCAGGCCCCGCAAAAAACTGCGCCACGCCAAGAAGGCAGATAGGGATTGCAAAGAGGGAGTAGCGGAAAAAAAGCGTTGTCAGATGCTGTTCATCTCGGAATAACAGAGGCACCATGAAAGCCAATGGTATGTACCAAAGATATATCTTGAGCCCATAAACCGCCAGAACAGCCGAACCTATGTTCGGATTCAACGCCCCAAAAAACACCAGAATTAGGCTGACACAGGCGATGAATGTGCCAGGAACACGCAGCCGCCAACACCGGACATCGGGATCGGGAAACATGAAAAACTTAATGTAAGCACCGAGAAGAATGATGTCTTTAAAAAAGTAAACTAACTCCGACCCTTGTGGGAACACCCATTTGCGGATGGCACCTTCAAGCAACGCAACAATCAGCGCCGCATGCACAGCCCTCCGCCAGTTCATCATGGCCAGGAAAACGATAACCGCGGTGCCAATGGCACCAAGCGCCATCATTTGTGAAATTGTCAACTTCATATCAAAAATGTATTGTGAACATGCTCTTCAAGAATAGGCCCCACCAGCGCATGCCGGACAGAGCTTCGATCAGACGCGCAATAAACGAATGGGGAGCAAGAGTAATACGACGCCCACAGGCCATAATCTCCAGCCATATCAGCTCCAGGATTTCATACAATGCGGGAAGCAGATGAACAAGCACTTTACGCAGCCGCATTTCGGCCAGAACAGCTGAATAAACAAATGCCAAATGAAAGCGACTTTGCTAACATGCCACTTACCCCAGGCAGCCGACTACAGTCAGCATCGCCATTTTTTCTCACGCTTTCAACTTAGCAGACATCACGATCGTGTCACTGAACCAACGTCCCTTGAGCAGACCCGCGGATATCTGTTGCCAGCTGATATGTGGCAACTTGGGAACTCCGCCATGCGCCACGTAGCTGAACCTGATGTTTATGAATCCGGCCTCCTGAAACACCCGAAGAAGATCCTTGCGCAGCAGGGCAGTGATGTGCGCCGGATAGCAACTGTCTTGAAACAAAGCAAAATGTCCCGTCACAACAAGGCTTAACAACGAGCGCAGACTCTCTTGATTTGGCGTGGTAAGGATTACCTCCCCCCCTGGGCGCAGTAGCCGGGCAAATTCCCTCGCGACTGCCCGAGGATTCTCCAAATGCTCAATCACCTCGGTGGAAACAACGACATCAAAACCGCCCCCAGACCATTCCAAAGGCAGGTTTAAATCCGCTTGCAACCAAGTGACTTGGTCCGGCAGGTCTTCCGGTCGCTCGAAAAGATCGGCACCTGTGATAGGACCGCTCCATCCAGATGCAATCAGACGCCTGATCAGGTCTCCCCTGCCAGCCCCATACTCAAGCAGGCTCCGCGTGCCCCCTGCCCCCAACGCAACACTCAAGGCATGATTAATAACTGCTCCACTGCTCGTCCCTTTAGACTCTTTGGAAGCCTCGATGCGGCGTTCGAGCAGATCTTTGTCATTAGTCTCTATACTTTTTTCTAACATATAACGTTGCATTTATATATGATAGCCACACTTGATATTTCGAATTAAATTCGAAGATCATTTTTCACCTACTTATTTTCAATGATACTTTGGTAATGATCCACGTATTTTTGGGTCAGCGAATCCTCGGCAAAAGCTTTGATTCGCTCAGCAGCTGCATGCAGACAAGCGCGACACGTTTCTGAATTGCCCAGCATCGTGCTCATCTTCTCGGCAAGGTCGTCAGCATTGCCGTTTTTAAAATTGACCCCTGCATCGCCGACACACTCCGACATACCTCCATTCCTTGAGACAATCACACTTCGGCCCGAGGCAATCATTTCAAGGGCAACCCCACCCATAGGTTCCTCATAAGCTGAAGGAACGACCCCCACCGTAGCAGATGCCATGGCGTGAAGCAGCGACTCCCCTCGGAGCGCACCAGCAAATCGAACTGCCTTTTCGAGCGATAAGTCTCGCGTTAGCGCTTGCAGCGGCTCGCGTAAAGGACCATCTCCCACAATCAAAAGCGTAGCATTGGCGCCATTCGGACGCATGCGTAAAATTGAGAGTGCCTTGAGGAGAGTTTCGACTCCTTTCTCGTTCACGAGACGCCCCACAAACACAAAATCATAGGCCTCTGGAACAGAGATTTTGCGAGAGAGAAATTGTCCCAGAGGATACGGGGTATAAAGCACGATTTGTCGTGGCAGTGGCTGCCGCTTGGCGATCCAGTGAGTGGCTGCCGCGTTGAAAGCGACGTGATGGGCAACCCAACGGCGGATTCCCAAGATGATTAAAGCACGACAAGCAGACCAGAAGCCTCGGATTTTAGCGTGATGCATGGCCGAGGCCAAAGGCGTCATAGGCGTTGGACCGGTCGCATCCCAACCCAAGCCGTCGATGCAACTAACTTGATAGCCGTTGTGTGTCCAAAGAAAGGGTTTACCGGCCAACAACGCTAAGGGAACCATTTTCAAGCTTGCACCATTCGAGTGAATGATGTCGACATTACGAGCCAGTTTGAGAAGAGTGCGAAATGAGGCTCCACGCACCACTCGGTAAGAAAAGCTGTCTTTTTCCCGAAAAGGGGTCTCGGTCACCACGAGCACGTCATGCCCCGTTTTCACGAGGTTGTCCGCCAAAGTGGCCGAGATGGTTTCTACACCTCCTACGGCAGGATGAAACGTATGGGAATGGAGCAGGATACGCATGCAGGCAGGGTTTACTGGCCTTGGAACTTAGTTTGTGCCCGCTATTGGAGAAAGCCAGTCTGCGAACTGCTGGCGAACCCGCTCACGAAAATGGACTGGAATAAACTGGGAGGCAAAGGAGCTACACTGTGCAGCGCACTCTCCAAGTCTGTCCGGATGATCTAGATAGAATTGCAAACGAGCCGCAAGGGCCACCGCATCCATGGCGGGTACACGCCATGCAGGGTCAGGAACTGGTGCACCACAGTTTTCCGACAGTAACACAGGAATGCCACAGGCCATGGCCTCTACTGCCACCCATCCAAAGGCGTCGGCGACGGACGGCAGCACCAGCAGGTCATGTTCGGCATAGAGCTCACGTAGGCGGTGTTTGGTGAGCGGACCCGTGGCAACGATTTCGGCACGACCAATACGAGAGGGCACCACGATCTGATCAGTGGGCCGACCAGCCAAAGTGAGACGCACAGGGGCGCCTAGCAGTTCCAGCGCTTTGAAGAGGAATGGCAGGCCTTTGCGAATAGAAAGCTCGCCCACAAAGAGCAGATGAAGTGTCCCAGTCGATAACGAAGAGCGTTTTACAGCGGTGACAGGTTGCCAGAAATCGGTATCGACCCACAGTGGGTTCTGAAAGAGCCTTTCAGGAGCCACCCCCTGGCGCACAAAACTCTGCCCATGGAACTCTGAATAGACCATGAGGCGGCTGGCCAGTTCATATTCCTGCAACTTCCTCTCCATCATGGCTTCACCATCTGGAAATCCTTTCCAAGGAAGATCACAGGCATCCGAGGCTTGCTGCATAAGCTTTTCAAGCTCAACAGGGTGCAACTGAGGACAGTCGTGGACGGTATGAATCCCAAGACGCGCAGCAATCTGCAAGGACCTAAGTGCACTCCGCTCAGTGCTCACAAATAGATCTGGCGGTTGCTGCTCCAACTTTCGCGCGCAGTGCGCATCGAATGCTGTAAACATCATCATGGACTCCCCCTTGGCGCCAAAACGTCGCACCAGAGTATCAATAAGCCAAGGCAAAGGATACTCACAGATATGCCTTGGATCCAGTCCATCCACCCTACGATTGCGGAGAGCCTCGCCCCCTAGGTAGCGGCTTGCCAAGCCCCCCCATTTGCCGGGAGCATCATAAATGGAACAGTGAAAATTTCGCAGCCATCCACACTCCTGAGCTGCGAGCGCACATTCAAACGCTGTATGCACGCCGCAGTAACCGACATCGATGGCGCGGGGCGATGACATAAAAGAATTCACCAGAGTTTACAAATATAAACGGCTGCCGTTTTGCAGCCGGTCTGCTGCATTCATATATTCTGCAGCAGTGGTTATCAGGTCATGTTGACGATACCACTGAAACAATCCCTTCTGCACTTTTTCGGTCTCCAAAGTAGTAGATTTATCGCAGAGACGTAGATAGTGTAAGCCTGCAATTAATCCATCAGGAAGAGTCTTGTCAGTAACGGGAATGAGCGGAATCACCCCATGAGCAGCAAAAGCCGCGAAAATACCAGACTTTCCAAGCAGCAAGGGGCCAAAAAATGCATAGCCAAAACGAGACTGACCTAGCAGTTCAGAAACTTTTTCAGTTTCCAGAAAACCAGTTTGCTGAATAGGAAACGGCACTTCAGGCAACAAACTCACCGGTCGACCGATGAGGACCACACGCTCTATGTGATGTAGAGCCACTGTCTGGGCGACACACTGCCAAAACTCTGGTGTCGGATTCCCACGTCCAAAGTTTGAAGTGAAAATTACCAACTGTGAGTGACGATCATTCACAGAAGCAAGCGTGGCTGGTTCGCCAAAATTTGAAAAAACCGGAACAATGCGAATCCCTTCTTTGGTGTTTGGTTTGGCTTCACATAGAATATTAGCATTCATTGTGCAATTCGTGAACACTCTGTCTGAAACCTTCCGCAGACGTTTAGCCACCCAGAGCTGCAACGGCCGTGTCCAAAACGCGCTTGTGTGAACAGGACCCGAGGCAGCAACTTCATGAAACATAGTGAGCCAAGGAATGTTGGCATGCAGTTTCCGAAATCGTTCGACGAATCGGACAAGCCAAACAGGAGCCCCTCGTCTTGCGTAGCCATAACCAGAATAGTGCAGGATCACCGCCCGCGAATGCGCATTTTGGGGATCAATGGGAAGCGAAGTCATTACTCGGCAAGTTTGAGCGGCCACAGAATACACCTGATTATATGGTTCAATTTCCCCATACCAAGTTTTGGCCAAGCACCTTGCATAATCTTTCACCCCACATGAGCCAGTAGCCGGAGGTATAAACTGAACCATTTCAGCCATTAGCATCTATTAGCTATAATTGCAGTTGATGAAATGAACGCCACTTTCTCAGACAGCCACTATAAACTAACGTCTAGCCTGTAGAAGACCAAAATCGGCACCCGCCATTTCTTGATATGTGATGGTAAAACCCAAATTTTCGACTGCCTGGCTTAGCTCCTTGAACGTGTAGCCAGCCCAAAGATGAAACTCCATGGTAAGATAATTCACCTTTTTCCAACTTTCGTGATCTTTTAGAATGTCCCACTCCGCTCCTTCACAATCTAACTTCACTAAATCGGCCCCCCCACCCAGCCGCTCAATCACCTCGCGGAAAGAAATTTGAGCAATCCCCCCTGATTCCGAGCTTTCAATTCTCGTTTGCACCGAATCTGGATGAGTTAATAGAGACACTGTTTCAGCTTTTAAACCAACAGCTTCGAGGTGCCCCCTGAAGCCCACCTGCTCTGAATGCTTAGCCCAATAGGGTTGCATGGCAGGATTAGGATCGTAAGCATGAATCATAGCTTCATGCCATTGCAACCGTGCCGCAATGGAAAACAGCCCCGCATGGCAACCGATGTCAGCCACTGTGAGCATCTTTCGGGGAAGTCGCCGTAATCCGTAACAGTCATCAAGGAGCAGATCAATAAATGCCGTACGGCTGCCTTCATCTTCCGGCAGCTCCAGTTGCAGCCATTTTCCCGATTGAAGCCGCAAGCGACTTGGCAGTTTAAACGTCGATGCTCGATGGAATGTCACCCCCAACTGTCTGGCAGAAAAGAAGCGTCGTATTAAAGTAGTAATTCTCGTAGACATCTTGTCCTCTCATTTTTTATCGTTCAATTGTTATCTCCCACCAAACAAATCTACGAGGTGATCCAAAATCTGTATTTCATAATTTTGAAACTAAATCCAGCACCTCTTCCGGTGAGTATATATCCTCATGCTCCTGGTCTCTTCCACATACATGTGTCAGAGAGCCATAGCCCCATTGCAAGGCATGTAGAGCGGCTGAATCAAACCATTCCCCCAACAACACAACAGATGGTTTTTCAAAGGCAGCCGCCACGTGCATCAACAGGCTTGAATTGCAAATCACCAAGTCCGCCTGGGCCACCAAGGAAAAAGTTTCACGCAGAGTTGTAAGCCCCGTCAGGTTTCGCACAGCAGAATTTCCGCACGACAACTGAGCCCCAACCGCCATCTCTCGCGGCCCACCTACGACAACCACTTGATTACGAGCATCCAAAGTCAAAGCACGAATCAATTTTTCATAATGCCCCAGTGGCCAGCATTTTTCGGCAAAACCAGCTCCGGGACCGATGACGATTCGTCTCTTGCGCCCACCATGTTCAGCCCACATTTCATCGCCATACGCCATTTCCTGAGCCGTTAGAAAAATTTGTGGCTTTGCTGAGGGAACTTGCATCGCTCCTAACAATTCGGCAAAGAGCAAGGAGGAGCGCCCGACATACTTGCAATAATCGAGGTCAAAATATCGCTGGGCTGCTGAATGCCCCCCGGCGTAGCCTTTCACCCCAAGGCGGAAAGGAATACCACCCCTCATCAATAGAAGAGAACCAAACTGGCTGCCAAGCACATCAATTCCAATGTCAAATTGACGCGACTTTAACAGCGAAACCTCATGCGAGCGCAATATGTAGCGAAAAGCGCCCAGAGGCGTCTGGCCTGGCACAATATGATTGTGCCAGGGTGCATTTATTGATAGCACTTCGCTGACATGCGGGTTGTTTTCTAGTATTGGCCGACTCCAGTCGCCCACACCTGCAACAATCCGAGCCTCGGGATAGAGCATCTTTAAAGCCTCAAAAAGAGGTGTAATGACAAGCAAGTCCCCAAGGTCATTGTTTCTTAAAACAAAGATAGATTGAGGGCTGTCTGGACATTTGTTCACGCTTGCAGCAAAGCGTGACGCAATCCAAACAAGGCTTTCAAGTGCTGACCGTTTCCACCCCATGTGTCCTCAGATAAGACTCATTCGCTCAATACGCTCTGCGTGAGCAGCAGTGACGCACAACACATTTACAGAAGCTGTCACCGGAAGCTCAGCCAAAGCCCTCTTTATGTCACTCGTTCGTTCCACTTTATTGCCCGCAATAAAGAAGTCTGTATACCCATGGTCCAAAAGAAATGCAGCCAGATCGGGAGGAGCGCACTGAAAATTTCGCATCCAAGACTCGCACACTTCAAGAAACAGCATTGGACGAAACCGGCCAATCATCTTTTGAGAGCCCCTAAGAGCATGAAGTTCTGCGCCTTCCACATCGATCTTCATAAAATCCACTCGAGAGATCTGATGCTCGTTTATATAATCATCTAATCGGATGGCACGAGAACAATACGTTTCGATGTTTTGAACATCTTTCCAAGATCCAGCGTCTTGAACACGCATTGAGGCTTGCCCAAAATCTTTTTCTGGGACATGTAGCATGACGTCACCAGCTTCGTCTGAGCAGGCAAACAAGTTTAAACAATAATTGTTATACACCTGCATTTGAAGTAAATTAGCTTCGGCTTTTCTGAAAGTCGGGGGAACTGGTTCAAATGCGTGTACTTTACCACCACTGCCAACAAGATCCGAAGCCAGCAAAGTGAAATAACCTTCGTTAGCCCCCACATCGAAAACAACATCGCCAGGACGTATCAGGGCAAGAAAGATTTTTTTTTCAATTGTGCCACGCTTCAACAAACGAAGCATATACAAATACAAGCTTGCATGTCTTGAAAGAAGTGAATGCAGCAAACGTCGCATAAAAGGTTGATGTCTAAAAAATTACAATTTACTTTAACTCAACTTAGATAGGCCCAAAGCATTAGTGAGGCATTTTTAAGAAAAAATATCCCAATTGCAGTATGTATTCGCTTTAATTCAGAACCAATTTGATGAAAGGCTCATTCTGAGAATAAGCTCATTTTAAAACATCTTATTGCACGATATAGTCGCCATGGAATGGAACGTAAAATTCCCGATACGCTACTGCGCGCGCAGCTTTCGACATCACTGCGCCATGCTTTTAATTCGTCTGGATTCAAGAACCTCTCCATGAGTCCATCGATTGGGCGGCGTTTATCCATAGCACAACCCGCCCAGTGCAGCAGGTAGGGTTTGCGATCGACATCGCCCCAATAACTTTCAAAGTTTGAACCAAGATAGTCACCTGCCCATGTAGATTCCATGTTCCAAGGCGGCAGGGTGAGATTGTGAACAGGAACGCCCGAAGAAATAACGAGAAGATTGATACCCGGCTGGTCGCAATTGTTATACGTCAGGCATGTCTCCTTAAACTTGGATTCACAACATTCATAGATCGACTCCCGGGTGTGTAATATGCGGTCACTAGCCCACTGCCCAGAGTTAAACACCCATTTCTGCCACATTGTGGACATGCTTGCAAAGATCGGCCACGACTGCCGTGTAACCGTATGTCCGGTGTTTCTCCAATGTCCACAGGAAGTTACAAACCCATCCAATGGTTTCAAAATTTCGGCCGGGTTGCGCAAAAAAATGACATCCGCATCAACAAACTGAAAGTTGGCAATTGTTAAACATTGACACTTTCTCATGGCAGGATGCGCGCCACGGGATTTCAGCCATTCTGACATTTCTATGTCCTCCCACCATTCGGCGTTGGCGGGCAGGTCAAATCGACCCTCATTATAGGGAATGACACGAAGGGGCAAATTGCAACCGGTGGCACGCAAGGAGCGCTCCATGGCGATGAAGCGCAGCCGAACTTCGGGGCTTGCCAAGGTGACAATAGATTCAAGTTTCATGAAATTCAGATCACCAGCTGAGGCATGTCAAAAAGAATGTGAGCCGGTCAAGAGTGCCCCTAACAGATATTAATTAACAGCGGCAGCCCCATGAAGCAGAATACGTCTGACCGATGCGGCCAAAATGCGCCAGTGGCTGGGGGAACGCAGTTCCATCAAGTCCAAGATACGCTCGCGTCTGCCATAAGGAACTGCCAGCAGTTCACAAGCTCGCTCCAAGAGCC
Source organism: Prosthecobacter fluviatilis (assembly GCF_042655725.1). GTDB lineage: Bacteria > Verrucomicrobiota > Verrucomicrobiia > Verrucomicrobiales > Verrucomicrobiaceae > Prosthecobacter > Prosthecobacter fluviatilis. Next base: position 242,143 of record NZ_JBHSMQ010000004.1, on the reverse strand, counting down.
CCATGGCCGCATTGTGTGAAGAGAAATGCTCCCCCCAAACTGCACGCGCCCTCGCCCCCATCTCAATGGCACGATGACGAAAGGTGCCTAGGATTTGCGGGATCTGTTCAATCTCGGTTTCCGGAACAAAAATTGCAAACTCCTGCCATGGAATCCCCGAGACTGGAAGCCATGAATCACCGATGATGACGGGCACTCTTCCAAGTTGCATCACTTCAAACAAGCGCATGGAGGTTGGTCCATGTCCTCGAGGGCAAAGCACAAATTGGGATTCAAGAATGGTTTGCAGATAACCTTGCTGAAAAGGAGCACGTTCACTCTCGTTCATGAACGTGGCGGAAGTGCCTGTCACAGCTTTCAGCAATGCATCAGGACGTTCGAGGGCAAGAATACGTGAACGAATTGGATGACTGTTGGGATCCCCCACAAATGAGAACAAGTAACGAGTCGGCACGTCGGCCAAAGCCATTTGATTCAGATAGGGATTGTCGTGAGCACGAACGACATAGGAAAAGCTGCGGCGGCACTGGAGATTTGAGTGATTTTTGTCAATTGATGGAGATATCGTCCGGCACAAAGTTTGAGTAATGTCACTGATATGGTACAGCACACATTTCTGGGTAAAACGACGAAACACGGGATGTCGGATGACATCCAAAAAATAGGGGTCGAGTCCTGCATAGGTTTCCGCAAAGAGAATCAATTCCGCGTCGATGGGATCGGCTGTCAGTTCAAAATGCTCAGAACGACTATGAAGTCGAAGCCATTCAGGCACCGATGGCTCTTCACGAACAGGGTAACAACTAAGCAGGTGAACCTTCAAAATTTTTAATCAAAAACACCTCAAATTAAATATTCAAGTGTGGCGTAAGGAACAGCCACTCCATTATAACTGGCCGCCCCTCTGCGTAAGCCAACTGTTTCGCTTCAAAATCGAGATTGCTTGCAAGGTCACTTTCATATGTGTGTGCTTTTTGCAGGTCATCAATACTATGCAGCACTTGGACTTGATGAGTATTTGCAAACAAACCGATCAGATACTTGCTAATTCCATCCCTGATAAAATCATGTGTTTCTATAAGTAAATCAGACTTATAAAACTCACCCACGGTCTTATGATTGAAGAGATTCCTCTCAAATCCTTCACAATCGCAGACAATGAGACATCGTCGTTCCTGGATAGTATCGGCAAGTTTTTCAGCAGTGACTTCCCCTGCAACAGCAACTCTATCTTCCACTTTATTTAAACGGGCATTTTTACGGCAGAGTTCTTGGGCGCGAAAATCAGTATCAAAGGCATAAACATGGCAGCCAGGAAACTGTAAGGCGAGACCAATTGCGTAATAGCCTTCCGCACAGCCAATGTCGACAACTTGCTCATAGGCATTCGCGAATACACGTTCAAACACAGAGTCGAGTTCAGATTCATACGTACCGAGCAATTTGGGTATGACTGCACTACAAGTAGCTTCAATGGCTGCGTAGCGCATGCCTGCGAAACGCCCCTGCCGCACCTCCGGTTGCTTCCGCAATTTTTCCATCAAATGCTCAATTTGCATCCGTGTTCGGCGACGGCGCAAACCACGGCTAAATCGAATCAGCGTCGCTTCAATTGGGCGCCAAATTATATTCACAGTCAGCGCCCGATCCAATGGGAGAAGAATTTTATCAATGAGCGGATGCATTCGGAAGCACAATCAAATTATTTCGACGCAATCGAGCTTTTCATCCCTTCAAAAGATGAGAAAGAAGCTTATCTGCAAGATCAGCGTGCCTATCATACTGATGCACTATCCTTACAGGCTGGCCATTAGCCGCCAACAACCCACTCGAGGTGCCAAAAGTGAACTCACTCAAATTACTGGTGCATAAAGTGGCGATGCAGTCCTCGCCATTGGACGTGAGCCGTACTCCCGAAATTTGACCGGTTCGCAACAACCCGATGTGGACGCCTTGATCAAGGTAGGGATGATGGATCATGCGCGGCAGTTTATCCATGAACTCGGCGCAAAGGCGTTTCAGATAAGAGGAGATGGAAGCGGTATCTCCGAGGGTGACACCAGAGCAGATGACCTTCTCAGCCATAACATCAGCCATTGGAAAGGAGGGATCATCTCCATATAAATGCTGCAGCCACTCGCAGTTGCCTGGCTGATCGCGTACCAGTCCACTCTCGAGTCCAGTTGTCAGACCGCTTGGAAGCCCCTCGAAAGGATCACGCTGAAAGACCACATCCCGGCTGTCGGCCAGCATGACATGGTCATAACGATCACCCACCTGAAGCAGAAATTGTCGAGCAAGGAAATAACGCGAACAGGTGATATTGAGCAGGTAGGCTGATTTGTGCTCGATCTCCACCCGGCGCTCGGGGTGATGCTGCCAAGCGTGCCGCATCTTGCGTGCCACTAAGCGCGCCAGCGACGGGAAGGTCGTAGCGAGACGACGAAAAATGCGGTACCGCTGTTTGGGTATCGGCACCCAAAGGCGAGCAGCGGGCATGAGTGCAGCAAGATGCTTCCTATCCGCAGCACTTCCATGGTTGGCTATAAGAACTACATCAGCCTGACAACCCGTCGCACGTAGACTACGCAGAAATGCTTTTGGCATTTCAAGTTTACGACCGGCATAATTAGCAGTCAGAATTAAATTTTTCGGCATTACTCAATTACATTTAATCAAAATTAATTACATCCTTCAATATTTGGACCCATTGGAATGTTTTCATTTTTGTCATCAGCAATGATAAAACAGAAGTTAAGCCTTTATCAAAAATGAAGGTGCCTGCTGTTGAAAAAGCAAAACAATCAGAATTCTTTTAGAATTATCCTTTGATCCGTCGAGAATCTTTCCAAGATTGATGGCGGCATCAACGATCCATCTTTTTGCAAAACGCAGTAGCCCCATAAATCTAAGAGACTTATCAAGTCAGCAACTAAACGCCCCTCTTGGGCGACTCTCTGTGGGTGATACTCCAGAAAAATAAGAGGTTTATAGGTTTCAATTACAGATGAAAGTCCTTTTAGCACTGAAATCTCATGCCCCTCCACGTCAATTTTGACGACATCGGGCTTAAATGAAAGTTTTGAGCAGACTTCGTCACCGCGCTCAGCAGGAACAGAGAACGTGGTTGAATTCCCTGACGACATGCTAGCCACAACAGCATGTTCCCACTCGTAATGCATCTGCAAAAGTGCTGACTCATCCGACAAAGCACACTCTACTGGAATCACCTGCCCAGGAGCATTCTTGTGAACGTTGTAGAGAAGCCGGGCAAAGGCGAAGGGAGATGCATCCACAGCGACAGCCTTTTTATCAGGGCTTGATGCGGTGAAGGCAAGTGAAAAGACTCCATGCAAAGCTCCTACATCCAGCAGGTTCAGCCTATCTTTGGTAAGTGCAAGAAAAGAGTCCATTTCCTCCACCATTTCAGGATAAACATAACAAAAAGCCTCAAAAGGTTCGAATGATTCGGGATGCAGGTAAAAATGCATGCCTTCACGCAAAACAAACTCTCCATAAGCCAAATTCGAATTCAGACGATTATGTGCTACTTGAAGTCTTTTAGCTTGGGTGTCTGGAGACGCACTATGCCATCGCAAGCGAAAATGACGGACTGCTTTAGTGATCCAAGATTGGAGAATCGGCGGAGCCAACTGCTTGAAAAGACGTTTAATTAAGTTCATTTACGATCTGAGTATAACATCATTCACAACTTTTCCCTGACTTGAAACCATAAATACCGATGGCAGTTTGGAGTCCCAGCCCCACACAGGTGCTAAACAAACCGAATTTAATAACCGCAAGAGTATGACTGAGGTCCATTGTCAGCAAGCATACAGCCTGAACAAGCACTGTAGATCCTATGTAAACAATGGTACTCCACCAGAAAACCCAGCGTCTGGCGGCGTGTATCGTCCACATCACACCACCCAGATAACATAGACTGCTATTCAAAATGACCCAGCCAATCTCTTCATGCAAGCCCGCGTACTTTTGGCCAAGAAGCCAGAGTAAAGGCTGAGGTATCACGAAACCGACCGTAGTGATGATAGCAGATATCCCTACCGCCGCTCCGAGAATCTGGAAATACCTTCTACCAAGAATGGCAAGTGACACGCGCGCAATATACGGTTCGATAAAAACGGCATTGAAGGCTGCTAGCAAGACGAAGAGCTGACCTATGCGTCCCAAAGCGCTTACTTCTGCGATGTTCTGGGTAGAACCAAAAACCGCGATAATCCCGACCAGTACCTGGCTTTGGAGGGCTGTGAAGGCAGCTGCGGGAATGATTGGCGCGAGATACCGGAGCATCTCAGCATTTCGTGACGGTTCACAATTCAGTGGCTCCTGAACGTAGGTTCGGGATGAGCGACGATAGCTTATGCCTGTGTAACCAAGAAGAAGTGCTGCACTGATAGCGGCAGCACATGCAGAAAGCAGCCCGGAGATGTAGAGTCCTGCACAAAAAGCCAGTCTGAGCACTGCCCCAAAAATCTGCGGGGTATAATATTTCCACAGTGCACGATGAACTAGCAAAGCTGCGCCATACATGTTCCAGTTCTGAAACAACACCCCCATAGAAATACTTATAAAGAGCAGCAACTTAACGGACGTATCCCAAGGCTGCTTCCAAACGATCAAGGGAAAAGCCACAGCCGCCAGCAGCAGTATGCCCCCCTGCAATCTTGAGCGCCAATAGCGCGCCGAGTAAAGATACCCTCCCAAAACTTCAGGGTCATGGCTACGTGAACCCGCAAGTGCCACCACGGAACCAGAAAATCCAAGGTCTGTCAATTGAGTGACAGTGGACTGAAATGCGAACGTGATCCCAAACATGGCGTACTCTTGAATATCAAGCCAGCGCACCAAGCAAAAGCCTGTGAAGAGGTTCAGAAACTGAACCACAGGCTGCCCCATTAAAAAGGCCAGCAAAGGACCGCGCCATCTGGCTATACGTGATGCTGAAAACATCAAAGCCTTCGTTCCGTGCACCGCATGTCCTTCTGCTGAAATATGAAATCAGATCTCATGTTGTTTGTCCTCCCCTTACACGAGGTTAGCCTGCAGGCAGAAGTAATCGAAGCTGATTGCGGATGATCCTGTGACAAGGTGCTTGATTCACAAATAAGGGGATTAGAGCGAAAGGCTGATTTTTCCTTCATCACGCCGGAGTTGGAGAACTGCAAGGGTCGTGGCTGAATCCCCGTATGCAGGAAAGTAGGGCATATGAGCACTGGACCGACGCCGTAGTGATGGTGAACCAGGCCAGGCCAGCCACAGTATTGAGAGGCAACAAAAAAGCGGCAGTAGTCTGAGCAGCTAGGGTCAGGGGGATGTTGAGCCAGGCAAGATGGTTCCATCCACGGGCGGCATTAAGTGCCCAAACGTAGCCGGCCAGATTTGTGAGCGCCATACCCGTGAGCACCAGCAGGAGCTCCCCTTGAAGATGCGTGTATTTGCCGCCAAGAATCCAGAGAAACCAGTCGCCATGCCAACCAGCGAAAATTAGCACTGTAGCGCTGAAGAGCGTCGTGCCCGCCACCAGTGCGAAAGCGATAGCCCTCAGTCGTTTTTTATCTCTGGCGCGTGCAAAGGCTGGAAATACAAACTGTGCCAGCGGCCCAGCAAGCACGGCAAAGATAATCGCCAACCGGTTCAGCGCGCCCAAGTCCGAGACCTCGCTGGCGGTGGCAAAGACGCTAATAAGCCAGGTTGCGATCTGTCCCTGCACACAGATAAAAATGCAGTTTGGCAGCAGTTGTTGTACAACCTTCCAAATGTGTTCGGTGTGCATGACAACATTCGAAGGAGCAACACCTCCCAACAATGGCAGCACCTGAAAGCGGACAATGCCATACTGGGTGAGATGAGCGAAGAGCACCGCCAGCAAAGCGGTAATTGGGGATAGCCTCCCTAGTAAGGCCAGAGCTGCTGTAAGAACTGCGCGCACCAGTGCGGGCACTAGATCGGCCACCTGCAGCTGCCGGGCGCGCGAGTGCAGCCGGTTGACGCCGCTGAAAATGGATGTGGTGGCAATGTGCCAGATTGGGGCCACCACCAGCAAGGTCAGCGCCAGCGAAGCGGGCAGCCCCGCGCCATTGCGCAAAAGCAGCCAAATCGAGATAGCCGCGACCAGCACTGAGGCAAAAGCGGACAACTTCATCCGCAAACGCAAAGCCGCAATTACCACCCCCTTCAAAGAGGCTTTGTTCTGCCAGACGCCTCCGCCGATGGATGTCACTGCATGAATGATACCCGCATCCGCCAAAACAGCAAGAGCAGCGCTCATGCTACTCGCGATAGTAAACCAGGCATAATCCGGCTTATCCAGGGTGCGCACCAGCAAAAAGCCTGCGCCTGCATTCAGCAACTGAACCAAAAGCTGCACCACCGCAAAGCCGCCAAAAGTCACGCTCCATCGGTACAAGCGAAGCCGATTATGATGGTGTGACAGCCATAAAAACATTCGAATTAAATGGATACCTAACAACCCACAACTCTTACCAGTTGCAGGAACAATGTGACGCGTGAAAGACTGGCTGATGCTCATGGAAAAAGCAGCCGTCGCCTTCAATTCGGAAAATCTGCAAATCCATGTGATTCATTACACCCGCCTGACTGAGCGCAGGGCACACATGGAGCGGGCGCTTCGAGAGCATGGCCTGAATCGCTTTCCCGTACACTGGATGACAGCCCATGACCGTGAGGAGGTGCTTGAGGGGGGCGCTTATGAGCGCGGCGAATGGGGAGACCCTAAAGCGATAGCAGCAGGCTCCATCTCGCTGATACTAAAGCACCTGGAAGTGTATCGTGCAGTGGTGGCCAATCCGCATGCCTGGCACCTGATCCTGGAGGATGATGTCTTGATTCGCCCCGGGTTTCTACCCGCACTGAGCGCTTGCCTCGCTGCACTGCCCACAACTTGGGAGCTGTGTTTTGTCGGGCTGGGATGCAATCTGCATGTGCCTTGGTGGCTGCGTCGTCCGGAAAAGCACATCTACTGGCGCGGATGGAAACGTGGCTTTTTGTGGGGTGGCGGTGGCTGCTCCCGTTGCACCGAGGCTTACCTGATTCATCCCCGCTATGCAGAGCGCATTCTAGCCAGCAGGTTTGCCGCTCCACCGTTTGATCGGCCTATTGACTGGCATTTGAATGCCGCTGGAAATGCCTTTAAAGTTCAGTCTTACTGGGCAGAGCCCCCTCTGATCACTCAGGGGGCATTTGAGAGCTGGATGAACGACAAGCACCTGAATCCCCCCAGACCCTAGAGATCCAATTCTCGCTGATATTCAGATCTTGGTGCATCAGGCACAAGAGATAAGAAACTTTGCGTACAGCAGTTAGCGGCGCATTGCCAGCCAGTTGCCGACATGCCTGCGATAGTTTTCAATGTTAATGGGGGTGCCACCTTTATCGTCTTGGTCAGCATTGCTCACTTCAAACCCAGCAGTTTCCAAATGGGCCAGCAATTCGTCAGCGCTGCTGCCATGGCGCACTGAATTTGGATCCCCTGCCTCTATCAAAACCTTGCTTGTACTCTTGAGCAACCTGCTGGCACCGCGAAGAACAGCAAGCTCCGCTCCTTCCACATCGATTTTCAGGAGATCACATCGCGGCAGATCTGAAAACATAACGTCCAGCGTGCTGACAGGCACCGTGATTCCTTTCTGATTCATGGATGAATGCCGCTCGCATCCTGGAGCGATCACGAAGTTCATATCATCTCGGCGGCTGTCCGTGAGCAGCCCCCCCTTCTCGCTTGCCGCCTCGCCTACAGCGACTGCGTGACACTGCACCTGTGGCGGAGCCATCTGATTGAGAGCGAGATTTTCCTTCAGCCATTGGTGAATGCGAGGATGCGGTTCAATGGCATGAACCACACCATTCACACCGACTGCCTGAGCTCCCTCTATGGCGGTAAATCCAATATTGGCTCCGACATCGATCATGGTATCTCCGGGTTTGAGAAGATCACGAATCAGTTGCATGTCCGCATCACGCTGGTGGCGGTCCACCCAAAGCTGCCAGGCAAGATTGGCCGGATGCAGATGAAGCCTGAACGCACGCAGGGGGAATTTCATCCGCCGCCCCCAGCCGGTGCGCCAAAATATCTGCGCGAGCAAAAATCGAAGCGGCTTCGGATGATGCAGCAAGCTTGCAAGACGGCTCATTAAAGAAGTGCCTAACACCCAAATTGATCCCGGAGCTTACATCAGCGCTCATGGCTGAGAGCCCAAACTTCACGCCTCTGTTTCACGCTCGCTAGCTTTTGCCGGTCCATCAAGGGGGCTGTCGAAATTCCTCGCCAGTGTCTTTATCACGACGGCAGGATTTCCTCGGACAAGAGTGCGTGCGGGCACAGAGTTCATCACCACACTGCCCGCACTGACCACACTGCCACTGCCTACTTCCACACCAGGGCCTATAAATGACTGCGCGGCGACCCAACTGCCATTCCCCAGGGTGATGCCACCAACAATCAGATCAAACGTTTCTTTGCGATGGTCATGTGACCCAGTGCATAAGAAAGAGCGCTGTGAGACACACACATGTGAACCGATGGTCACCGGGGCAAGACTCAGAATCATGACTTCCTCCCCCAGCCAGACATAGTCTCCAACAACCAATCGCCAAGGGAATGAAATGTTGACATTCGCCCTGATGACGACCCCAGCCCCCACTTTGGCACCAAACCATCGCAGCAATGCTGCTCTCAGAGCGGACGGCCAGGGAACGGAAGTTTGGAAGAAAACCCGTTTGACCATCATCCATACAGCTTCTTTCCAGCGCTGCGCGCCACGCTCAAATCCTTGATTTGAAAACTTCGACAGATCCATTGTCAAAAACTTCAGAGGTCAAACCTGCCGCGCTTCAAGGTGCCAAAATGGCACCGCAACACTTAAAGGGAATCAAGCAGCCAAGCTGCCGCCCTTGGTCGCTTGAGAGGCGACCTGAATGGTTTGCCGACGGTGGAACGGCATTTAATCAAATAAAGGAGCGAACTGTACCATGCTGATAGCCAGCGCAAAGGATAAAGTTCCCAGCTATGTTAACAGTTTGACACCAAGCAGGGCTGGCAGCGTTCGTTTTTCTCCTTCAAATTGTGCACCTGGTGTTTGCCCGGAGTTTTTTTGGATGAACCCGCCCTTTTTTGCATCTACCGAATGCCATGCGCAGCCCCCCTTTCCTACTGACTGTCTTTGTTTTTGGCCTGGCCGCGTGTTTTGCCGCTCATGCCCAAACCGGCAACACACTGGGTGGTGCAGGATTGGATGCGCCAAAAGTGAGCAGTCTGGGCACCCGGTTCACCAGTGTGCCTGGGACGACGGTGCAGTTTGCCATATGGGAAACACGGCTCTCGGAGTGGAACGAGTTTTTGCGGCAGAAGAAATATCCTTGGTCTTACCAGCCGCACTTTGAGCAGTCGCCAGAACACCCGGTCGTAGGGGTGAATTTGCAAGATGCCGTGGCCTTCTGCAACTGGCTCACTGAAACTGAGCGCGAGCGGCATCTGATTGACGGTTCTCAGAGCTATCGCCTTCCGACCCCGGAAGAGTGGGACTCCGCCGTGGGCTTGGCTCGTGGGCGCAAGAAGGTCAGCCTCAGCACCGAAGACCGGCTCTTGGACGACAAGATCTACCCTTGGGGGCAGGACTGGCCCCCACCCGCAAAGGCTGGCAATTTTGCCGATGGTGAGATTCCCGGTTATGCGAATGACGGCTATGCCTTCACCGCACCGGTGGGAAGCTTTCCTCCCACCCGGGAGGGATTGCATGATCTCTCGGGCAATGTTTGGGAATGGACCCAGCCAGTGGAGATACGTGCACAACCCATGGGGGTCCTGCGCGGCGGCTCTTGGGCCTATTTCCGTGCGGAGTGCCTCGCCTCGGGCTACCAGTACATCGTCCCGGCGGATCTCCGCGCCCCCACCATCGGTTTCCGTTGTGTCTTTGATGACAAACACCGCACAGCAAGCCTGCTGGCCGCATCTGATGCGGAGAAAAAGCAGGCCTTGGAGGAACGCATGAAGTCCATGACTGAAAGCCGCAAGGTGGACTCCACTGCGATAGAGGCCCTGCGCAAGAAAATGCAGGGCAAGGGTGATGATGCAAACCTGCCAGACCCAGCCAGCCTCAAGCCGGCCGTGGCAGATGGCAGCATCTTTATGAATGCTCTCGGCATGCGTTTCGTCCCGCTGGAGGACAAAAAAAGCACCCTCTTTTGTGCCACTGAAACAAGTGTGCGTGATTTCGAAGCCTGGCTGCGCGATGCGGGGCGCACCTGGAGCAAGAAGCCTTCCTTCCTCCTGGGGGGAAATCATCCTGCCGCAGGTGTTTCGTGGGAGGATGCCATGGCTTTCTGCGCATGGCTCACCGAGCGCGACCGCGCTAGCAAGCTCATCCCCGCCACTGCTTCCTACCGCCTGCCAACTGACACCGAGTGGAGCCTGGCGGCTGGCTTGAAAAATGAAACCGGTGCGGATCCCGCAGCGCGGCACCTTGCCGATAAGACACACTATCCCTGGCCCTCCAAGGCGGATGACTGGAAGCCGCAGTCACTTACAGCCAATCTGGATGCCACCAAAATCCCCGGAACCACGGACAACTATTCATATACCGCACCCGTTGACAGTTCGCGTGGCAACGCCTTGGGCTTGCATGAAATGGGGGGCAATGTCTCTGAATGGTGCATGGACGAGTGGCCTGGCGCGCCGGATGAGCATGTCATTCGTGGCGGCAGCTGGCTGAGCTTTGACAAGGATGCCCTGCTGACATCAGCCCGTTATCATGCCCTCAAAAATGTCGCCCGTGCAGACCTGGGCTTCCGTTGCGTGCTGGATCTTGGAAGGCCTTGAGCAAGCCTCAGGACAGCGCGGCTGTCACTTCGATCTCCACCAGGGCCCCCAGGGGGAGTCCGGCCACAGCCACCGTTGACCGTGCGGGTTTGTGCCCAGCAAAGGCTGCTTCGTACAGCGGGTTGACCTTGGGAAAGTCAGCCATGCTTTGCAGAAACACAGTGGCTTTGATGACCGCACTCATCGTGAGCCCCTGAGCCTCCAGCAGCGCACGGATATTGGCCAGCACCTGGGTCGTCTGCCCCTCCACATCAGTTGCCACGATCTTTCCAACCGCGGGGTCGATGGGAATCTGGCCTGAGCAAAAGAGCAGGCCGCCATGTTTCACCGCCTGCGAATACGGTCCTACGGCAGCCGGCACCTGGGGAGTGTTGTTGATGAGTTCCATGCGGCTCTCATAACGATCCAACACTGCGATTCAAGCCCCGACATGCTTTCGCTACAGATTCGTCCTCCTCCAGTTTCAGGCTCCTCCTCGGTCTTTCCAGCCGTCATTCATGCCCCCCCCCGACACCGATGGGGCACTGTTCACCAGCCCCCTCCCAGCGCCTTGACCAAGGCGACAGTGGCGTTGAGTCGGCGCGAGCGAAGATCGATGGCACTGCGCTCTGCATTCAGGGCCGAGGCCTGCGCGGTAGTCACGTTGATGTAGCTCAAAGTACCCGCTTCATACTGGTTGTTGGCGATCCGCTCGCTCTCCCGTGCTGCTCGGACAGCCTCGTCCTGGGCGGCTGATTCGGCAGCAAGAATCCGCAGCGTGGACAGCGCGTCTTCAGACTCCTGCATGGCAGTGAGCACGGCCTGACGATAGTCCGCCACCGCCTGCCTCCATGTCGCGTCTGCCTGTGCCTTCGCGGCCAGACGCTGTCCGCTGTCCAGCAGGTTGAGCGTGGCATCAGGCCCGAAAGACCAGAAGTTGTTGCCTTGCGCAAAAAGATTGGCCAAGGCACGCCAGCCGGTCGCGGCCCCGAGGCTGATGGTGGGGAAAAACGCGGCGATGGAGGCACCGATACGCTCATTCGCCGCAGCCACACGCCGCTCCCCGGCAGCGATGTCTGGCCGCCTCTGCAACAGCGTGGAGGGAGCCGTGGACGGCACAGCAGGAATGTGTGAGGCCAGGGTCGCTGGCTTCAGGCCAAAATCTGCGGGAGCACGCCCGGTCAGTACCGCGATCGCATGTTCCATCGTCGCCCGTGTCACGCCGGTTTCGATCAAGGCCGCACGCGAAGTGGCCAGCTGCGTGGCAGCCAGGGCCACATCCGCCTCAGATGCCACCCCCTGGGCTTTGCGGTTTTGGGTGAGTTGCAGAGACTTCGCATAGCTGGCCACCTGCCGCTCGAGCAGCTGCCTCTGGGCATCCGCGGCTCGCAGGGAAAAGTAGCTCTGCGCCGCCTGCGCCTGCAAAGTTAGCCGGGTGGATTCCACATCCGCCATCGCCGCCTCGGAGTCCGCCTTGGTTGCCTTGGCGGTGTGCCTCAGCCGCCCCCAGACATCCAGCTCCCAGTTGGCTGTGCCGCCGACAGATTGGATCCTTTTCACCCCGGAGCCGCTGCGGGCGGCGTTGATCGAGTTCGCATTGCCGGAGCCGCCGAGCGCACCGCTCAGATTGACGGTGTAATCACTCGTGGCGGATGCGGTCGGCAGAAAAGCGAGCTTTGCCGCCGTCAGCAGCGCAGACGTCTGTTGAGCCTTGGCGACAGCGGATTGCAGCGACTGATTTGAGACCTCCAGGCTGGCCATGATCGCATCCAAATCCTTGTCATGAAAAATGGACCACCAGTTGCCCCGCGGCAGATGATCGGCGGGCTCTGCCACTTTCCAGCCAGAGCCCTCTTTAAACTTTGCAGGCAGGCTCATGGCGGGAGCCTGCTTTTTCGGGCTGAAACTGCAGCCGGCAGCCACCAGCGTGAGCAGCGGGAAAAGAAAACGGGTCATCATAGAGCGGCAGGAGCGGGAGCAGAGGCAGGATGCGTTACGGGCGAGATGCGGTGTTTTTTCAGGAAGCGCAGGCGCAGGCTGTCGAGGAAGAGATACACAACCGGCGTGGTGTAAAGGGTGAGCACCTGGCTGACGATGAGCCCGCCCACCACGGCGATGCCCAGCGGGCGTCGCAGCTCAGAGCCCACACCGCTTCCGAAGGCCAGCGGCAGCGCACCCAGCAGGGCCGCGGCGGTCGTCATCAAAATGGGGCGCAGGCGCAGCTGGCAGGCCTCGTAGATGGCCTGAAAGGAGTCCAGCCCCCGCTCACGCTCCGTCTGCAACGCAAAGTCGATCATCATGATGGCATTCTTTTTCACGATGCCGATGAGCAGGAAGATGCCGATCATCGCCATGACATTGAAGTCCATGCCAAAGACATACAGCGCCAGCAGCGCCCCCACCCCGGCGGAGGGCAGCGTGGAAAGGATGGTGAGCGGGTGCAGGAAGCTCTCGTAGAGAATGCCCAGCACGAGATAGATCACAATAAGCGCCGTGAGGATCAGGATAGGCTGACTGTCCATGGAGGCCTGGAAGGCACCCGCCGTGCCGGCAAAGGTGCGCTGCACGTCTTCAGGCAGCCCCAGCTTGTCCACCGTCTCGGTCACCGCCTCGGTGGCCTGGGCAAAGGAGGTTCCGGGCGCCACATTGAAGGAGAAGGTGAGCGCGGTGAACTGCCCCTGATGGCTGATGGAAAGCGGCGCAGGCGCAGCCTCCCAGCGTGCCAGCTGATTCAGCGGCACCAGCTTGCCGGAGGTGGCGCGCACCATCACATGCTCGATGGCGCCTGCATCGTCGTTTTGAGAAGCCTCAAGGATGACGCGGTATTGATTCAGCGGCGCATAGATGGTTGAGACCATGCGCTGGCCAAAGGAGCTGTTTAAGGCGGCGTCCACCGCCTGCATCGTTACCCCGATGCGGGCGCAGGCATCGCGGTCCACCACGAGGCGGGTCACGGTGCCTTTGTCCTCAAAGTCGCTGTTCACATCGGTGAGCTCCTTGAGGCCCAGGAGCGCCAGGCGCACCTTGGGCTCCACATTGCGGAGGGTGGCCACGTCATTGGCCATGAGGGTGTATTGATACAGCGCACGGCTGGAGCGCCCGCCGATGCGCAGATCCTGCGAGGGCATGAGCAGGAGCATGGCGCCGGGGATTTTGGAGAGCTTGCCGCGAAAGCGCGCGAGGATGGCGTCCATGGGCTCACGCTCGGCCAGGGGCTTGAGCGCCACGAAAACACGGCCGGTGTTTTTGGGACCGCCCATGCGCGAGTCGGAGCCGCAGCTGGCATTGAGCTTGGCCACGGCGGGGTCGTTTTGCACGAGATTGGCGATGGTGATGATCTTGTCGCGCATGGCCTGGAAGGAGATGTTCTGGTCTGCGCTGATGCTGCCGATGAGGAGGCCGTTGTCCTGCTGAGGAAAGAAACCCTTGGGGATGGTGACGTAGAGCCAGCCTGTGAGGCCCACGATGCCGAAGAGGGAGCCCAGCGTGATCCAGCGGTGGCGCAGCGCGATGTGCAGCGTGTAGGCGTAGAAGGACTGCACCCACAGGAAGATGCCCTCCGAAAACCGGGCGAAGAAACCCGGCTTGTGATCATGAGGATCAGCCCTGACCATGCGTGCACACATCATCGGTGTGGTGGTGAGGGAGACCACGAGAGACACGGCGATGGCCACGGAGAGCACCACGGCAAACTCACGGAAGAGCAGGCCCATGAGGCCGCCCATGAGCAGAATGGGGATGAACACGGCCACGAGCGAGATGCTCATGGAGATGACGGTAAAGGTGACCTCCCGCGTGCCGCGCCGCGCCGCCTCCATGACGGGCATGCCGTTTTCGATATGCCGCGTGATGTTTTCCAGCACCACCACCGCATCATCCACCACGAAGCCGGTGCTGATGGTGAGGGCCATGAGCGAGAGATTGTCCAGGCTGTAGCCGCAAAGGTACATGATTCCAAAGGTGCCCAGCAGGGAGACGGGCACGGCCACTCCGGGAATGAGCGTGGCGCGTGCACGGCGCAGGAAGGCAAACACCACCAGTACCACCAGCGCGATGGCGATGAGCAGCGAGTGCTGCACATCATCAATGGAGGCCTTGATAGTGATGGTTCGCTCCATCGTGATCTCCAGGTTCATGGCCGCGGGAATCATGGCGCGCAGGCGCGGCATGAGGGCTTTGATCTTGTCCACCACCTCGATGATGTTGGCCCCGGCCTGGCGGAAGACGATGAAGGAGACGGAGGTCTTGCCGTTGGTGCTGCCGTAGTTGTAGGCATCCTGCACGGCGTCGGTGACCTCGCCCAGATCCGCGAGCCGCACGGCAGCTCCGTTGCTATAGCTGACGATGATGTTTTTGTACTCCTCGGCATGGGAGAGCTGGTCACTGGCCACCACCTGCCAGCGGTGGCTGCGGTCCTCCACCACACCTTTGGGCCGGGTCACGTTGGCGCCGGTGATGGCGGCACGCACGTCCTCCATAGTCAGATTGGCGCGCGTGAGAGCGGGCATGTTCATGGTGGCGCGCACTGCGGGCAGCGAGCTGCCGCCGATGCTGACATTTCCCACGCCGTCCACCTGCGAGATCTTTTGCGCGATGACAGTGGAGGCCACGTCATACATCTGCCCGGGCGTCGCCACATCCGAGGTCAGCGCCATGATCATGATCGGCGAGTCCGCCATGTTCATCTTCCGGTAGGTCGGATTTCCCGGCATGCCGGTGGGCAGCAGGCTGCGGGAGGCATTGATGGCGGCCTCCACGTCCCGCGCAGCGCTGTCCACATCCCGGCTGATGTCAAACTGCAGACTGATGCTCGTGGAGCCCATCGAAGAAGACGAGGTCATCTCCGTGACACCCGCGATGCGGCCCAGCGCACGCTCCAACGGCGTGGCCACCGTGGCGGCCATGGTCTCCGGACTGGCACCCGGCAGCGAAGCGGAGACAGAGATGGAGGGCATGTCCACCTGTGGCAGCGCGGACACCGGCAGATTGTTGTACGCCAGGGCACCTGCCAATGCGACCGCCAGCGTGGCGAGCGTCGTCGCCACGGGCCGGTGGATGAAGGTGTCCGTAAAACTCATGCGATGGCGGGACTGGCGACTGCCGGCTGCTCGGCCGCCTGCCTGCGATGGGCAGAGGGAGCAAAGCGGTCAAAGATGAGGTAGATGACCGGAGTGGTGAAAAGCGTGAGGAGCTGGCTGAAGAGCAGGCCGCCCACCATGGTGAGACCCAGCGGATGGCGCAGCTCGGAGCCCTCCCCGTGGCCAATCATGAGCGGCAGCGCACCGAGCAGCGCGGCCAGCGTGGTCATAAGAATGGGTCGGAAGCGCAGCAGACAAGCCTGGTAGATGGCCTCTCGCGGAGCCATGCCGTGCTCGCGCTCAGCCTCGATGGCGAAGTCAATCATCATGATGGCATTCTTTTTCACGATGCCGATGAGCAGCACGATGCCGATGATGGCCATGACACCGAGCTCGGTATCTGTGAGCTTCAGCGCCAGCAGCGCGCCCACAGCGGCAGAGGGCAGCGTGGAGAGAATGGTGAGCGGGTGGATGAAGCTCTCATACAAAATACCAAGCACGAGGTACATGACCACCACGGCGGCGAGGATGAGCAGGAGTTGATTGCTCAGCGCGCTCTGGAAGGCGAGGGCGGTACCGGCAAAGGCGGTCTCGATGCTCTCGGGCATGTTGATCTCGTCTTTGATGCGCTGGATCTCCGCCACAGCAGCACCTAGGGAGACACCGTGCGCTAGATTGAACGACACCGTGGCGGCGGGAAACTGATCCTGATGGGCAATGGCCAGCGTCGAAGGCTCCTCAACGATTTTGGCCACGGCGCTCAGCAGCACCTGCTGCCCGGTGGTGGAGGGCACTCGCACCTGGTCAAAGGCGGCCAGCCCATCCTGAAACTCCAGGTCGTGCTCCAGCACCACGCGGTACTGCCCGCTCTGAGTAAAGATGGTGGAGACGAGCCGCTGGCCAAAGGCATTGTAAAGAGCGGCATCAATGGCGGCGACGGTGACGCCGAGGCGGCTCGCGGTCTCGCGGTCAATAATGACACGCGCCTGCAGGCCGCGATCAAGCAGGTCATCGGCCACATCAGCGAGCAGCGGGGACTCGCGCAGTTCCTCCACCAGCGCATGCGTCCACTCCTGCAGGGATTCCATGTCGGGAGACTGGAGGGTGAACTGGAACTGCGTGCGGCTCACGCGGTCCTCGATGTTGAGATCCTGCACAGGCTGGAGGTAGAGCTGCACATCCGGCAGGTGATTGGCCTTGTCCTGCAGGCGGCGCACCACCTGCATGGCGGTGGCATCACGCTCATGGCGCGGGCGCAGATTGATCAGCAGGCGGCCCGTGTTAGGCGTGGTGTTCACCCCATCCACCCCGATGAAGGAGGAAACGCTCTGCACGGCGTTGTCTTCGAGGATGAGCCGCGCCAGCGCCTGCTGCCTGCGCCCGAGCGCGGAGAAGGACACATTTTGCGGAGCCTCCACAAAGCCCTGGATGAGCCCCGTATCCTGCAGCGGGAAGAAGCCCTTGGACACGCTCTCGTAGAGCACTCCGGTGGCCACGAGCGTGGCGATGAAGACAAGCATGGTGGTGGCTCCGTGATTGAGCACCACACGCAGTACGCGTCCGTAGAGGGCGATGACGGCATCGAACCCGCGCGAGACCATCTGCGCGATGGGCCCCTCCCCGCCATGCCTGAGCAAGCGGGCGCACATCATGGGAGTGAGCGTCAGGGAGACAACGGCGGAGATGACAATGGAAATGGCCAGCGTGATCGCGAACTCACGGAACAGGCGGCCCACAACGTCCTGCATGAAGAGCAGCGGAATGAGCACGGCGATGAGCGAGAGCGTGAGGGAAATGATGGTGAAGCCGATCTGCCTCGCACCTTTGAGCGCAGCCTCCATGGCAGATTCTCCCGCCTCGATGTAGCGCGCGATGTTTTCGATCATCACGATGGCGTCGTCGACCACGAAGCCAGTGGCAATCGTCAGGGCCATGAGCGTGAGGTTGTTCAGGCTGAAGCCGCAGACCCACATGACGGCAAAGGTGCCCACAAGGGAGAGCGGCACGGCCACGGCAGGAATGATGGTGGCGCTGACACTGCGCAGGAAGACAAAGATGACGGCCACCACCAGCACAATGGAGAGCAGCAGCTCATACTGCACGTCCTCCACCGAGGCGCGGATCGTCGTGGTGCGGTCGGTGAGAAGCTGCACGTCCACAGCCTTGGGCAGGTTTTCCTTGAGCTTGGGTATCAGGGCTTTGATGCGGTCCGCCACCTCGATGACGTTGGCACCGGGCTGGCGCTGCACATTCACCACCACAGCGGGCTGCACGTCCGCCCAGGCGGCGAGGCGCACGTTTTCCGCTTCATCCACCACATCGGCCACATCAATGACACGCACCGGTGCGTTGTTGCGCCAGGCGATGACGAGATTGCGGTAGTCGTCTGCGGAGATGAGCTGGTCATTCGCGTCCACGGTGCTGCTCCGCGTGGCACTGTCGAAGCCGCCCTTTGGCTGGTTCACATTGCCGGCGGCGATGGCGTTGCGCAGATCTTCCGTGCTGAGGCCGCGCGCGGAAAGTGCCACCGGATTGGCGCGGATGCGCACCGCCGGACGCATGCCGCCGCTGAGGGAGACGAGGCCCACACCGGAGATCTGCGAAAGCTTGGGCACGAGACGCGTGTCTGCTGCATCCTGCACCTTGATCAACGGCAGAGAGTGCGAGGTAAGCGCCAGCGTGATGATGGGCGCGTCGGCAGGGTTGACCTTGTTGTAAACCGGCGGGTTGGGCAGGTCGGTGGGCAGCAGCGTGGCGGCGGCATTGATGGCGGCCTGCACACTCTGCTCGGCGATGTCGAGCTTGAGCCCCAGCGTGAAGCGCAGGGTGATGACGGAGGAGCCACCGCTGCTGATGGAGTACATCTGCGCGAGGCCGGGCATCTGCCCAAACTGGCGCTCCAGAGGCGCGGTGACAGAGGAGGTCATCACCTCCGGGCCTGCTCCGGGATAAAGCGTGACGACCTGGATGGTAGGGTAGTCCACCTGCGGCAGTGCCGAAACCGGCAGCAGGCGGTAGGCCAGCCCGCCCACCAGCAGTACAGCCACCATCAGCAGTGTGGTGGCTACAGGCCGCTCGATGAAGATGCGTGAGGGGTTCATGTGCAGGGGCTCAAGCAGTGGCCTTCATCAGGGGAGCATGGCGGCTTTGTCGCCTTTCCCCTGCCCTTTTCCTTTGTCCTGGTCTCCGCCTTTGGCCAGCCTGCCCGCGGGCGGCTTGCCAGGGATGATGACCTCAACCTTGGCTCCCTCGCGCAGACGGTCCACCCCCTGGGTGATGACTTTGTCTCCGGGCTTCAGTCCTTCGGTGATGAGCACACGGTCCCCCTGTGTGGGGCCAGTGGTGACGACATGCATGCTGACGGTGCTGTCCGCCTCCTGCAGCACATAGACATACGCTCCCTTGGAGCCGCGCTGGATGCAGTTGGCCGGTGCTACGGTGGCATTGGGAATCGTGTTCACAAGCAAGCGCGCAATCACAAACTGATTGGGGAAAAGCAGGCCGTCCGCATTGGGAAATTGCGCCTTGAGCTTGAGTGTGCCGGAGGTGAGATCAATCTGGTTGTCGGTAGTGAGAAGGTGGCCGCGACCAAGAAGCTTGTTCATCTCCTTGTCCACGGCTTCGACCTGCACCTTGTCACCCGAGGCCAGACGCCTGCGCACGGCGTCCACTCGCTCCTGCGGGATATTGCAGACAAGCCCGATGGGATCCATCTGCGTGATGATGACGAGGCCGTTGGCGTCAGTGGAGCGTATCATGTTGCCAGGGTCCACCTGGCGCAGTCCCACGCGACCAGTGAGCGGTGCAGTGACTTTGGTGTAGCTGAGTTGCAGGGCCGCACTGGCGACTGCGGCGCGGTCGGAGGTCAGCGCAGCATCATACTGGCGCACCAGCGAGGCCTGCGTGTCCACCTGCTGGCGGGCGATGGAGTCCTGCTTCAGCAGCATGGTGTAGCGGTCCATGTCCTTATTGGCATTAGCCAGCAGGGCCTCATCGCGCTCGAGCTGCCCCTGGGCCTGGTCCAGCGCCACCTGGAAGGGGCGCGGGTCGATCTCCGCCAGCAAATCGCCAGCCTTGACCATCTGTCCTTCAACGAAGTGTACCTTGTCGAGCTGGCCGTCCACACGGCTGCGCACGGTCACGACATACAGCGGTGTCACGGTGCCCGCGAGGCTGACCCACTCATCGAAATTCTCCTGCTTGACCTCACCCACGGTCACAGCCGCCGTGCCGCCGCGCATTCCCCTGCCCCCGGGAGCACCAGCCGCCGCAGGCTCGGGCCGGTGCATCCACAGCCAGCCGCCGCCAGCAAGGGCTAGAAAGATGATGATGAAACATCCGGCGCGTCCTTTGGCTGACGACGGATTGATGGGAGGGGTGGATTCGTTCATTTCAAGTGTCTTGGCATGGCAGATGTAACCGAATTCTGAATGCAAAGTTCCGACTCGGCGCATGCAAAGCTACGAATCTGACATGCGTGAAGTAGCAGTCCAGCAGCAGGAAAGCATAATTAAAAAAAGATCAGCTTCTGTCCATGACTCGACTGTAGCTGTGCACGACAAGCCGTCAGCCTAGTCAATGTAGCGCCAAGCATGATTCATTGGTAATCCCCACCTTGCACCATTCAAATCCCCCTGCAGTTCTCAGCTCTGAAGAACACGCTGCCAGCCTTGCTCAAAATCGCCGACTAACGTGCAATCAATGGCAGCGAATGCATCGCCTTGGCAAAAGTGACGATGTGCTGATGGGAACGCCAACCAGCAGCCTTACGTTTGAAATGTCACTCCAGCACCTGTCACCGGTCAAAGTTTCATTCGCCAGTCACACCACAAGCTTCAAGCACCGGAAAAAATCACAGGCAGGCTGTGTGCAGAAGAAAGCACTTAACAAAAATCCGCCACCTAGGCTCACTTGCCGAGTTCAGAAACCGGTCGTGGAGTGAGGTCGTTGACCCCCTTCGGGAACATCCGCCCACGCGCTGTCAAAATCTCAGGCTCGTCAGGCGTGATGAGCACCACATGCTCAAAATGCGCTGAGGGCTTGCGATCCGTCGTCACCACAGTCCATTTATCCTCGAGGATGCGCGTCTTTCCCGTTCCCATGTTGATCATGGGCTCAATGGCAAGGGTCATTCCCGCTTTGAGCCGTGGCCGATCACCTTTCTTGCCATAGTTTGGCACCTGAGGCTCTTCGTGCAGCTTTCTGCCGACACCATGGCCGACAAACTCACGCACCACGGTGTAACCATACTGCGTCACATGGTGCTCAACACTGTGGCACAGATCTCCGAGCATCCACCCGTCTCGCGCAAACTTCACGGCATTGAGCAAAGACTCTTCCGTCGCTGCAAGAAGATGCAGCGTTTCCTTGGCCACATTGCCCACAGGAACAGTCAGAGCGTTATCTCCAACCCAGCCGTCGTAATAAACCCCCACATCGATTTTCACGATGTCTCCATCCTGAATGACGCGAGGTCCGCCGATGCCATGAACAACTTCCTCGTTGATGGAAATGCAGATCGTTCCTGGAAACTGACGATAACCCAAAAAGGCGCTGGTGGCTCCACAAGCCTTGATCTCGGCGGCTGCGAAACGATCCACCTCGGCAGTCGTCACCCCTGCATGCACTTGTGCAGAGGTTTTGATGAGCACATCGCGAGCCACCTGGCAGGCACGGCGAATGCCCTGCTGCTGCGCGCCGTGACGGATGGGGATGTTCCCCGATTTTACAAAAGCCATGACGCGCTGGATGAGGCTCACTTGAGAGCGAGTTTATACACAACGCCAATCAAGACCATGATGGCAAGAGCGACCCACAGCCAGACGACAGTGGTGGAGTCAACAGCACGGGCACCCTGCTGGATGCGATCCACACGGCCACGGATGCGGCCCTTCTTCAGGAAACCATCATAGTGGCTTTGCAGCAGGTGTGTTTCCACCTGGCGCATCACGTCGAGGACAACGCCCACAAGAATCAGAAGGCTCGTACCTCCGAAGAACTGGGCAGCCGAGCTGGAGATTTTCATCGAGCTGCTGACAATGCCTGGCATCACATAGAGCCCGGTAAGGAAGATCGCACCGGCAAAGGTGAGACGGCTCATGGTGAAATCAAGGAAATCGGCTGTGGGCTTGCCCGGGCGGATGCCTGGGACGTAGCCGCCGCTCTTCTTGAGGTCTTCAGAAATCTGCGTCGGCTGGAACATCGTGGCCACCCAGAAATAGCTGAAGAAGAAAATCAGCAGGGAGGAAGCGACATAGTAGACCCAGCCGCTGCTGATAAACAGCGCCATGCGCTGGATCCAGTTCACATCTTTGAAGAGTGAGGCAAGAATGGTGGAGGGGAACAGAAGGATCGCCTGGGCGAAGATGATCGGCATGACACCGGAATAATTGATCTTCAGCGGCAGGTATTGCGTCTGTCCACCGTAAACCTTGCGGCCCACAACGCGTTTGGCGTAGGTGATCGCGATTCGGCGCGTCGCCTGGGTCAGGGCAATGACACCAGCGATCACAAGAATCATAAAGCCCATGAGGAGTACCAGTGTGAAGGCGCTGGCGGGGCTGGCCTTGATGCTGCCCACGAAAGTCTGCCAGACCTGAATCAGGGCACCTGGAAGATCTGAAACGATGTTCACGCAAATCAGAATCGAGACACCGTTGCCAATGCCGCGGTCAGTGATCTGCTCGCCAAGCCACATCATGAGCATGGTGCCGGCGGTGATGGTGATGACACTTGTGAAAACAAATCCAGCTCCGTAGTTGGGAACCAGAGGACGTCCGCCAAGTTTGTCGATGGCATCCTGCAGGCCGGCCATCAGATAGTTCTGCGCAGGGTCGTGCAGAGACTGCGCAAGCAGAGTCGCCTGAAACACGCAGAGAACAATGGTGGCAATACGGGTGTACTGCGTGATCTTCTGACGCCCGCCTTCTTCACGGGCAAGCTTGCTCAGAGGAGGCCACACCGCCGTCAGCAGCTGCAGCATGATGCTGGCACTGATGTAAGGCATGATGCCAAGAGCAAAAATAGCGCAGTTTTGCAGCCCGCCGCCGCTGAAAATATTCAGAAGCGCGGCGACTTGAGAGGCGCCCGAGGCATTGTCTCCCGCCTTGTTTTCAATCCAGGCATTCAGCACAGTCGCGTCAACACCCGGAAGCGTGATGGACGTGCCGATACGGACGATGACAATCATCGCCAGAGTGAAAAGGATGCGTGAGCGCAGTTCGGGAACTTTGAAGCTGTTGGCGAAAGCAGAGATCATGAGAGAAAGACTCTAAGCGAAGATGGGCCTGCTTCCTGACAGCATTCGCTGCGCGGAGACCGGCCCATCAAAGAGGTTGGTTGGGTCAGAAAAATCAGGCAGCGATGGAGCCGCCGGCTTTCTCAATCTTTTCACGGGCCGTAGCGCTGACTTTCGCGCCCTCGATGGTGAGTTTACGGGAAAGATCACCAGTGCCGAGAATTTTGATGATGTCGCAATTGCGGCTGACAAGCCCCGCTTCGCGGAGAGCAGCTTCATTGATGACAGCACCATCGTCGAAGGCTTCATTCAGTTCACCGACGTTCACGACTTCGATGGCGTCCTGGAAGAGACTGTTGTTGAAACCTTTCTTCGGCAAACGGCGATGCATTGGCATCTGACCGCCTTCAAAGCCGGGGCGGATGCCGCGACCTGCACGGGCCATCTGGCCCTTGTTGCCTTTACCGGAAGTTTTACCGTGGCCTGAGCTTTCGCCACAGCCAATGCGCTTGCGGCGCTTTTTGGCACCGGGGCGGGGTTTGACGTCTTGGAGTTGCATGAAAAATTAAATGGAAAAAGGGGGAATTCGATCAGAGTGCCTTGCGCTCTTTGATTTCCTTGCCGCGTGCGCGGAGGATCTCATCAGCAGGGCGGAGGGCCGTAAGTGCGGCGAGCGTCGCGCGAACAACGTTGGCATGGTTGCTGGAACCAAGAGATTTGCCGATCACGTCCTTCACACCTGCAGCTTCGAGCACTGCACGGGCACCACCACCTGCGATGATGCCTGTACCCGCTGTGGCAGGTTTGAGGAGAATGTGTCCGCCGCCATGGGAACCAACCACTTCATGTGGGATGGTGCTGTCCTTCAGGCAGATGGAAAGCATGTTCTTGCGGGAAGCTTCCGTCGCCTTCTTGATCGCGTCAGAGACTTCGTTGGCCTTGCCAAAACCGCAGCCCACTTTGCCCTTGGCATCGCCGGAAACGACGAGTGCGCTGAAGCTGAAGCGACGACCACCTTTGACCACCTTGGCGCATCGGTTGATGTGAACGACTTTTTCGACGCCATCCGTCTCACGCGGCGCACGATCATCACGACCACGGAAACCACCGTAGGAGGGAGTCGGAGCTGCTGGAGCCTCCGCGACGGCGGCGGCTGGGGGATCGATAACTACTGTTTCTTCGGCCATAAGTTTACGTGAGGCGGTTTTAGAATTTCAGACCCTTTTCGCGGGCGGCATCAGCAAGGGCTTTCACCTTGCCATGATAGATGAAACCGGCACGGTCGAAGACCACTTCGGTAATGTTTTTTGCCATGGCGCGCTCAGCGAGGAGACTGCCAATTTTCGTGGCGTTCTCGACGTTGGCCTTGCCAGCGCCATAACCTTTTTCCTTGGTGGAAGCAGAAACGATCGTCTTCCCTGCCACGTCGTCGATGACCTGGGCGTAAACGTTCGTGTTCGAAAAGTAAACGGCGAGGCGGGGACGCTCGGCTGTGCCGCTGAGCTTGCGGCGGATGCGCTTGTGAATGCGAGCGCGAATTTCTTTGCGATTGGTAAGAGCCATGTTGAGTATCTCCGGAGATTATTTGACAGATTTGCCGGCTTTACGGCGGATGTGTTCACCCACATAACGCACGCCCTTGGCCTTGTAAGGCTCCGGCGGGTAGTAGGCACGAATGTCAGCGGCAAGCTGGCCGACAACCTGTTTGTCAATGCCTTCGATGGCGATCTTGGTGTTTTCAGTGACGGTCACCTTCACCCCTTTCGGGATCGGATGAAGACGGTCATGGGACTGCCCAAGCTGAAGGTCGATGTTGGTGCCCTTGACAGCAGCGCGGAAACCGACGCCGTGAATCTCAAGGTTGCGGGTGTAGCCCTGGCTGACTCCAATCAGCATGTTGGAGATAAGGCGCTGAGTGGTGCCATGAAGGGCACGCACCTTGCGGTCTTCGGATTCGCGGGTGACGTTGATCGTCTTGTCGTCCGAATTGACTTTAACACCGAGGGGAAGGGTCCAGCCAAGTTCTCCCTTGGGGCCCTTGACCTGCACCGAACGGTCATCACCAATCTTGATGGTGACCTTGTCTGGAATAGAAATGATTTGTTTGCCTACGCGTGACATAATGGTTGTGACGGGTTGGGGGTTTACCAGACGGTGGCGAGGAGTTCACCACCCACTTTGGCCTTGCGGGCCTTGGCGCCGGTCATGATGCCGCGGGGTGTGGAAAGAATGGAAATGCCCAGTCCACCGAGCACACGAGGGATCTCGGTGCTGCCGACGTACTTGCGCAGACCAGGCTTGCTGACACGGTCAATCTTGCGAATGACGGCAGTCTTGTCCTGGTACTTGAGCTTGAGTTTGAGACGGGGATGAGCGGCGCTGGTGTCCACTTCATAGCTCCAAATGTAGCCTTCTTCCTGAAGGATGCGGCAAAGTTCTGCCTTCATCTTGGAGAAAGGAATGAGCACCTGCTCCTGCTGTGCGGCGCAGGCGTTGCGGATGCGGGTGAGAAAGTCTGAAATCGGGTCGGTCATGACGCTGAGGGTGTCCGGGTGTTGGGGTTATGCGGCGGCTTCAGTGCCATCTTCCTTTTTAGGCTGGGCAGTGCGTGTGCGGAACGGCATGCCAAGGGTGCGCAGCATTTCACGCGCATGGTCATCGTTGTTCGTGCTGGTCACGAAAGTGATGTCAAAGCCAAGGGGGCGCTTGATCTTGTCGAGCTCGATTTCAGGGAAGATCGACTGCTCAGCAACACCGAGCGTGTAATTGCCGCGGCCGTCAAAGGCACGGGGGGCAACACCGCGGAAGTCACGGATGCGGGGAATTGCGGTGCGCACGAGACGCATCATGAAGTCGTACATCTTGCTGCCACGGAGAGTGACTTTGACGCCGACATTTTCACCTTCGCGCAGCTTGAAGTTGGCGATGGCTTTTTTACTCTTGGTGATGACAGGCTTCTGGCCGGTGATCAGAGTCACTTCGTTCACGGCGTCTTCGATCGCCTGCTTGCGCTCGGACTGGCTGCCGATGGCGCAGTTCACCACAATCTTCTTGAGCTGTGGTACCTGATGGATGTTTGCAAGACCAAGCTGATCTTTCAGCTGGGTACGCTTTTCTTTGTAGAGGGTCTGTAGGATGTGTTCCATGATTCAGTTTGGGCTGTGCCGCCTTTCCCTCGGTGATCGCCCCGTGCGGAGCGACGACGGCGAGGGGGGAGGCAAATGGGGGGCGTTGATTTAGGCCTTGACCTTCTTCTTCGCAACTTTCTTTTTCTTCTCTTTCACAGGCGCATCAACGCGCTTGACATTCGAGATATGAATGGGGCCTTCCTTGTCTTGGAAGCCGCCTGACTGGTTCTGCTGGGTGGGCTTGATCGCTTTCTTGATCATGCGCACGCCTTCGACGAGCACCCGGCCTTTGCCTGGCTGCACTTCCAGGACAACTCCCTGGGCACCTTTGGCGGCTCCGGAAATGACGACGACATTGTCGCCTTTTTTAACGTGGGTCTTGGTACGGCTCATG
The DNA here is from genome assembly GCF_042655725.1 of Prosthecobacter fluviatilis. GTDB lineage: Bacteria > Verrucomicrobiota > Verrucomicrobiia > Verrucomicrobiales > Verrucomicrobiaceae > Prosthecobacter > Prosthecobacter fluviatilis. The sequence continues at coordinate 215,472 of NZ_JBHSMQ010000004.1, read as the reverse complement.
GGGATTACAGCACTTCAGGTGCGAGGGAAACGATCTTCATGAAGTTTTTGTCGCGCAGCTCACGGGCCACAGGGCCAAAGATACGGGTGCCGCGCGGGTTGTTGTCTTTGTCGATGATGACCATGGCGTTGCGGTCAAAACGCAGGATCGAGCCGTCAACACGGCGGATCGGATGCGAAGTGCGCACGATCACGGCACGGACGACTTCACCCTTTTTCACAGCCGCTGTCGGCGTGGACTCACGCACGTGCGCGGTGATGATGTCGCCGACATAAGCGAAGCGGGTGTTTTTCTTGCCGAGCACGCCGATCATCGTCGCCAGTCGGGCACCGGTGTTGTCAGCCACCGGGATTGAGGACTCCATTTGCAACATAAGCTGTTTCTCCTGGTCTGGTTTAAGGGTTCAAATTGCGAATTAGTGCTTCTGCACTTCGATCAGTTCCCAGCGCTTCAGCTTGGACAGCGGGCGGGTTTCGGCGATGAGCACCTTGTCACCTTCTTTGGCCAGACCATTTTCGTCGTGGGCATAGAACTTGGAGGTTTTGCGCACGATCTTCTTGAAGATTGGGTGCGGAACGCGGCGTTCGACTTTGACGACGATGGTCTTCGTCATTTTGTCGGACACCACGACGCCGACGCGCGTTTTGCGCACGGGTGTTTTTTCGGTGGCTGCAGGGGCTGCTGCGGTGGTCTCGCTCATGATGTTAAAATTGCTTCAGTGGGTTGATGACCGGATCAGGCGGCCTTCTTGGCGGCCGCAGCGCGGGCGCGTTCGGTGATGATGGTTTCGATCCGGGCGATCTCGCGACGGATGTGGGTCAGACGGGCGGGGTTTTCGAGCTGACCGCCACCTGCGCTCTGCTGCACGCGCAGATTCAGCGCTTCCTGCTTCAGTTCGCGACGGCGTGCGGAAAGTTCTTCCACAGTCGATTCACGGAGTTCTTTGATCTTCATAATTCAGTTCGCGTAGTTTATTTGTGCAGGCTTTCACGGCTGACGAAGCGGCAGCGCAGGCCCAGCTTCGTGGCGGCGAGACGGCAGGCTTCACGGGCGGTGGCCTCGTTGACACCGGAAATTTCAAACAGCATGTGCCCTGGAAGGACCACAGCAACCCAGAATTCCGGGGAGCCTTTACCCTTACCCATTCGAACTTCAGGCGGACGCTGCGTGACGGGCTTGTGCGGGAAAATGCGGCAGAAGACCTTTCCTTTACGCTTCAAAAAGCGGGTGATGGCAACACGGCAGGCTTCAATGTGGATGTTTTTGATCCAGCCACGCTCAAGAGTCTGGAGACCGAAGTCACCAAAGTCCAGCTTGTTGCCGCTGGTGGCGTTGCCACCACGGTTGCCGCGCTGCGATTTGCGATATTTTACTCTGCTTGGAAGAAGGGCCATACGTCTAGGTCCGGTAAAAAGGGGTTAGTTCAGAAAAGTTGGGCAATTAAGCCTGGGCTGGAGCGGGTGCAGGAGCTGGGGCACCATAGCCACCACCACCTTGAGGTCCGCGGCGGTCACCACCACGGGGACCAGGAGCGCCTGGACGGCGATCACCACGGTCATCGCGGCGCGGGCGACGCTCGCCGGAAGGGCGGGACACGCCTTCAGGAGCATTACCACGGTTCATCCAGCACTTCACGCCGATGATGCCATAAACGGTGCGGGCTTCAGCAAAGCCGTAGTCGATCGGGATACGAAGCGTCTGAAGGGGCACCTTGCCCTGGCGGTACCACTCGGCGCGGGCAATGTCAGCACCACCGAGACGGCCGGCGCAGCGGAGACGGATGCCGTCAGCACCCATGTCCATGGCGGTCTGCACGGAGCGCTTCATGGCGCGGCGGAAGGAAATACGGCGCTCAAGCTGAACGGCCACAGCTTCTGCGACGAGTTGGGCGTCGAGTTCTGGCTGCTTGATTTCGAAGATGTCGATCTTGACCTGTTTGCCACCGCACATTTCGGAGACCTTCTGGCTCATCACGTCGATTTCCTGACCTTTGCGGCCAATGACGAGACCTGGGCGGGCCGTGTGAAGGGTCACACGCACCTGGTTCCAAGCGCGCTCGATGACGATCTTGGAGATGGCGGCCTGCATGAGCTTTTCCTTGAGGTAAGCACGGATGGCAAGATCGCTGTGGAGCGAGTCTGCGTATTCTTTTTCAGGTGCGTACCACTTGGAGCGCCAGTCTTTGGTGACTGCAAGGCGGAAGCCGATCGGATTTACTTTCTGTCCCATAAAGTGAAGAGGTGCGGTTGGGTGGCGTTGCGGTTATTCAGAAGCTTTCTTGGCCTTGGCTGCCTTCTTGACGGCAGGAGCGTTGCGGCGGGCGGATTTCGGGGCCTTCTTTTCACCTTCGGCCTTGGCTTCTTCAGCCTTCGGCGCGCCGATGATGACGGTGATGTGGGTCATGCGCTTCTTGATCGGAGCTGCAGAACCGCGGGCGCGTGGCATGATGCGGCTCAGTGCAGGTCCCGGTGTGGCAACTGCGGACTGAACGATGAACTCGGAGGCATCCTGCTCATGGTTGTTCTCCGCATTGGCAATCGCCGAACGAAGGGTTTTGCCAACAAGGAAGGCGGCTTTCTTTGGAGTGAAGTCGAGAACGCTCAGCGCCTGGGAAACTGGCATGCCGGTGATGGCACGTGTGACCTGGCGGGCTTTCTGCGAGGAGATCCTGGCGTATTTGAGGACGGAGCGGACGGACATAAAGCGAGGGGGGGTTCTTGACTTCGTTAGAGAGATTTGTTGAGATCGACGCGACCCCGGTCACCGACACGGACGGGATCATTGGCAGTGGCCAGTTCTTGGACCACAGCGCCACAAACTGAGTTGCGGACTTCGGTGACGAGGACTTTGGCGATGGGCTTGTCTTCGCGGTAAATTTCAAAAGGCATTCCTGGCTTCACGCCGTCCTTGGCACCAATGGAGAGAACGGCAATGCCAAGTTCTGTCTTCAGGCTCACAACACGCGCGTTTTGCAGATCACCCACGGCCTGACCGCTCTGTCCACCACCAGCTTTGACAAGGGCGGCATCAGCGGCGGTGATGGCCTTGTTAAGTCGGTCAGCGGCGGCTGGATCAGCGCTCTGTGCGCTTTTCATCAGCCCCATTCCAGATTCAGCCAGTTCAATCAGAGCGTTGGAAAGTTCGTCCCGCTGCTCTTTCATGATGCGCAAGTCGCTGAGTGCGGCGAGCAGGCGCTCCTGTGTTTGGTCTTTGTTGTTTTCAAGCGCCCCAACTCCCAGTCCTTCGAGAAGACCACGCAGCTTCTCGTAGCGGTCTTTGAGCTCGTTGGATTCGGCGTTGGCAGCCGCTGCACTCTGCGCAAGAGCGTCATTCTTGTCCTTGGCGGCAAGAAGCTGAGCATCCTGTGCCTGGATCTTGGCAGCGGCAACTTGAAGCGAGATGTGAAGCTCCTGGTTTTCGAGCCTGTCATCCGCGCGCACTCCGGCCACACCCGCTGCAACAAGCAGCGAGAGCGTGGTGAAAGTGATGGAAGCGCGGAGTGACATGTCGGTGCCAGGGGCTCAGGAATTACTTGGCAGCCTTGACGGTGACGGCACCGTGAGACTTGAACATACGGGTCAGGGCAAACTCGCCCAACCGATGCCCCACCATGTTTTCCGTCACATAGACAGAGACGAAGTCTTTGCCGTTGTGAACAAGGAAGGTGTGACCGACAAGGTCAGGAGTGACCATGGAGGAACGGGCCCAGGTCTTGATGGGGCGTTTCTGCTTGGCATCGTTGAGCTTGTCCACCTTGTCGAGGAGAGCTTGCTGAACGAACGGGCCTTTTTTGAGTGAGCGTGCCATGTGATTGCTGGAATGAGGAATGGATTACTTCTTGGCGTGACGGCTCTGGATGATGAGCTTGTTCGTAGCCTTCTTCTTGTTGCGGGTCTTCTCACCTTTGGCGTGACCCCAAGGGCTCAGCAGATGCTGACGACCACCACCGGACTTGGAACGACCTTCACCACCACCGTTCGGATGGTCAATCGGGTTCATACACATACCACGGACGGTTGGGCGTGTGCCCTGCCAGCGTGTGCGGCCAGCCTTGGCGCTGACGACGTTCATGTGTTCCACATTGCCAACCTGACCGATCGTTGCGTAGCAAACGGCAAGGATCTTGCGGATTTCTCCGGATGGCATGCGCACCAGGGCGAAGTCACCTTCACGGTTGGAGAGCACTGCAGCCTGACCGGCGGCACGTGCGACGACGCCACCTTTTCCAGGCGAGAGTTCGATGTTGTGGATCGAAGTTCCGAGAGGGATCTTGCTCAGAGGAAGCGCGTTTCCGACTTCAGGAGCAGCCTTTTCACCAGCCATGACCAAGGCGCCCACTGCGAGGGCGTTTGGAGCAAGGATGTAAGCACGCTGGCCGTCTTTGTACTCGACAAGCGCGATGCGGGCAGAACGGTTGGGATCGTACTCGATGCCGACCACCTTGGCAGCTTCATCACGGCGGGAGCGTTTGAAATCGATGAGACGGTAACGCTTGTCGTGACCACCGCCGATATGACGGCAGGTGATACGGCCAGTGTTGTTACGGCCACCGGATTTACGGAGAGCCACGGTGAGGCTTTTCTCCGGGGAATGCTTGGTGATCTCCTCGAAGGAGTTCCACTCTTTGTAGCGATTGGTGGGCGTGGTAGGCTTGAATGTTTTCAGCGCCATGACGGTAAAATGAGTTAAAGGGTTGCGTGCCTGGGTTTACGCGAGGTCGAACTTCTCACCGTCCTTAAGGCGGACGATGGCTTTCTTCCAGTGGTTGGTGCGGCCGTAATCGGCGCGGCGCTCACGACGGGCCTTCCCGTCATAGTTCGCAGTGCGGACACCGGTGACTTTTTTGCCAAAGAGCTTTTCTATGGCCTGCTTGATGTCGATCTTGGTAGCCTCGACGTCGACGGAGAACACGTACTCGTTGTTTTTTTCGCCCAGCAGCGTGGCTTTTTCGCTGAGACGGATGGTTTTGATGACTTTATGAAGGTCTTTCATGATCAGGCGGTCCTCTTGGCAAGGGTTTCAAGGGCGTCACCGGTCACCACAACGCTGCGATAGCGCAGAAGGTGCTCGGCATTCACTTCGTCAGCGGAGATAAGCTGAACGTTCTGGACATTGCGGCCGGCGCGGAAGGTGAGCTCATCAAAGCCTTTGCCGATGAGGAGCACGTTTTTCGCGGTGGTAAGGCCATTGACAGCAGCGATGAAGCTCTTGGTCTTGCCATCAGCCACGGCGAAGCTCGCGGTGGTAAGCACTTCCCCGTCCAGGATGCGGGCGGTCAGAGCGGCACGAAGAGCAAGCTTGCGGGTGTTCTTGGTGGTTTTCTTGGCCCAAACCGTGGTGTTGCGTGGGCCGAAGACGACACCACCACCACTCCAGATGGGGGAACGCTTCGAACCCATACGGGCGTTGCCGGTTCCCTTCTGGTTCCAGAGCTTCTTGCCGGAGCCGGAAACTTCAGAGCGGTTCTTGGTGTGGGCATTGCCCTGGCGGCGGTTGGCGCGGTAGGCCACCAGCGTGTCGTTAAGAGCCTGGGAGCCTTTGTAGCCCTCGGTCAGTTGAATGTTGGCCGCCTTGGCGGCGTCGGCTGAGAGAATGGTCGCGGACATGATTCAGTTCCTCGTGGTTATTTCTTGGCGACAGCCTTTTTGCCGGGGCGCACCACAACGATGCTGCCAGTGTTGCCGGGGAGGGCGCCTTTGATGAGCAGGATGCCTTCTTCAGGGCGGCTCTGCACGACAACCAGATTCTGCGTGGTGCAGCGCGTGGTGCCGTCGTGGCCGGGCATCTTCTGGTTCTTCCAAACGAGACCGGGAGTCAGACGGCAGCCGATGGAACCAGGACGACGATGCATCATGTGACCATGCGAAGCAGGCTGTCCGGCGAAATTCCAGCGTTTCACAACGCCCTGGAAGCCTTTGCCCTTGGTGTTGCCGATCACGTCAACCACCTGGCCGTTGCTGAAGATGCTGGCGTCGAGCTTCGCGTCAGCCGCAGGCAGCTGGTCGTCGCTGGCAAGACGGAATTCTTTGACGATGCGCTTGGCGGTCGTGCAGCCGTGTTTCTTGAAGTGTCCAAGAAGAGGCTTGCTGACGCGGGATTCTTTTTCCTGGTCACCGTAGCCCACCTGCACTGCGCTGTACTTGTCTTTGCCATCGCTGCGCTTCACCTGAATGATGGTGTTGCCGCTGACATCAACCACTGTGACCGAAATCGCGTCGCCTTTGGCGTCATAGACTTTGGTCATTCCGAGTTTTTTACCGATCAATCCGAGACTCATGAGTGTGTCCTCCTGTTTTTAAAAGTGATGAGACCAAGTTAGATCTTGATCGTGATGTCCACGCCGGAGGGAAGATTAAGCTTCTTCAGCTCGTCCACAGTGCGGGAGGTGGGATCCACAATGTCAAGCAGGCGCTTGTGCGTGCGGATTTCAAACTGGTCCATCGACTTCTTGTCGACGTGCGGAGAGCGGTTCACGGTGAACTTCTCAATGCGGGTCGGCAGCGGGATGGGGCCTGCGACGCGTGCGCCTGTGCGCTTCGCGGTTTCGACGATGTCTGCGGTGCTCTTGTCGAGCACGCGGTAGTCATAGGCGCGGAGGCGGATTCTGATGCGTTGATTTGTCATGACGTTGGTCCTTAGGGTAGGGTTTCAGTGCGCTTGGGCGTTATGCCTTGGAGCCTCCACGTTGCTCGACGATCTGCTCAACAATCTGCTGCGGCACCTGCTCGAAGTGAGAAGGCTGCATGGAGTAGCTGGCGCGGCCGGAGGAAAGGGTGCGGATGGCGGTGGAATAGCCAAACATTTCTGCGAGCGGCACTTCGGCACGCAGGATGGCGGTGGTGCCGCGGCTGTCCATGCCCTGGATCTTGCCACGACGGCGGTTCAAGTCGCCCATGATGTCGCCCTGATAGTCTTCAGGTGTGGAGGCTTCCACAGCCATGATCGGCTCAAGCAGGATGCACTTGGCTTTCTTGAGGGCGTCCTTCACGGCGAAGATACCAGCCATCTTGAAGGCGTTTTCGTTGGAGTCCACTTCGTGGCTCGAACCATCGACCAGGTCGATGTGCATGTCGATCACCGGATAGCCGGCGATGATGCCGTTCAGTGCGGCTTCGATACAGCCAGCCTTCGCAGGGTTGATGAATTCCTTCGGAATCGTACCACCGACCACCTTGTTTTCGACGACGATGCCGGAGCCCTTTTCACCAGGACGCACCTTGATGACCACGTGTCCATACTGACCACGACCACCGGACTGCTTGACCAGCTTGCCTTCGCCATCGGCTTCCTGTGTGAGGGTTTCGCGGTAGGCAATCTGAGGCTTGCCGGTGTTTGTTTCCACCTTGTGCTCGCGCTTGAGGCGGTCGCAAAGAATTTCCAAGTGAAGCTCGCCCATGCCAGCGATGATGGTCTGGCCGGTTTCTTCGTCGGTCTTGACGAAGAAAGTCGGATCTTCTTCGGAGAGACGCTGGAGGGCGTTGCCCATCTTTTCCTGGTCGCCTTTGGTCTTTGGCTCCACGGCCATCGAGATCACCGGTTCTGGGAAGGTCGGCGGCTCAAGCTGCACTTCGAGGCTTTCGTCGCAGAAAGTGTCGCCAGTGCGGACATCCTTCACACCCACGAGGGCGGCAATATCGCCAGAGTAGCAGGTGTCGATGTCCTTGTGCACCGCAGCCTGGATCTGAATCAAGCGGCCCACGCGCTCAGACTTGCGTGTGCGGGGATTGTAGATCGTGTCACCCTTGGAAACCTTGCCGGAGTAAACGCGGAAGAAGACGAGACGGCCAAACTTGTCCGACCACAGCTTGAAGCCGAGAGCGATGAACTTGCCGTTATCGTCAGGCTTGGCCTCGACGATGTTTTCGGGCTCATCCACCACAGTGCCCTTCTGGGCTTCGATGTCGAGCGGGCCCGGGAGGTAATCGATCACGGCGTCGATCAGATACTGAACGCCTTTGTTCTTGAAGGCGGAACCACCGGCCATCGGGATGATCTTGTTGGCGATCACTGCGCGGCGGAGGCCGGCCTTGAGTTCTTTCGGACCGATGGGCTGTTCTTCGAGGAACATCATGCCCAGCTCTTCATCAGCGCTGCAGACGGCATCGAGGAGCTCATCATAGGCTGCCTTGGCAGTGGCGACTTCGTCACCTTCCAGTTCACGCACGGTGTACTTGGAGCCAAACTTTTCGTCATCAGAGTAGATGATGGACTTCTGGTTGACCACGTCGATCTGGCCGATCAGATTTTCTTCAGCACCGATCGGGATCAGGATCGGGAAAGCAGGAGCGCCGAGCTTGGTGCGGACGTCCTTCACCACGTTGAAGAAGTTGGCGCCGGTGCGGTCCATCTTGTTCACGAAGGCGATACGGGGCACACCATACTTTTCAGCCTGGCGGTACACCGTTTCAGACTGGGGCTGCACGCCCGCCACGCCGCAAAGCACGAAGATCGCACCGTCGAGCACGCGGAGGGAACGTTCCACTTCAGCGGTGAAGTCCACGTGTCCTGGGGTGTCGATGATGTTGACGCGGATGTCTTCGAGTTCGCGGGACTTGTAGATGCCAGCTTCCTTGAGCTGCTTCCACTTGGCGGTCACAGCAGCGGAGGTGATGGTGATACCACGTTCCTTTTCCTGCTCCATCCAGTCGGTGGTGGCAGCGCCGTCATGCACTTCACCGATCTTGTGGATCATGCCCGTGTAGAACAAAATACGCTCGGTCAGGGTCGTCTTGCCCGCGTCGATGTGGGCGCAGATCCCGATGTTACGGGTACGCTCAAGTGGGAATTCGCGGTTGGGGGAGTTGGGGTTCGACATGGGTCGGAAAAAACGTGAAGTGGACGGAAAAGGTGAAGTGGGAGCGATTAGAAGCGGAAGTGGGCGAAGGCGCGGTTGGCCTGAGCCTGCTTGTGGACGTCGTCACGCTTGCGGACGGCGTTCCCCTGCCCTTGCGCGGCGTCCTTCAGCTCATTGGCCAGGGCGCGGTGCATTGCCTGACCTTTGCGGCCACGGGCAAAACCGACGATCCAGCGCATGGCCAGGGACTCCTGACGGCGTGGGGAAACTTCAAGTGGGACCTGGTAGGTGGCGCCACCGACACGACGAGCCTTGACTTCGACACGTGGCTTGGTGTTCTCAATCGCACGATTGAAGAGCTCCAGAGGATCGACGCTGTCGGTCTTGTCGTTGAGCGTCTCAATGGCGGAATAAACGATGCGCTCTGCGAGCGACTTCTTGCCATCAAGCATGATGTTGCTGATGAGCGTTGCAACGAGTTCGCTGTCGTAACGGCTGTCCTTGCGGGCTTCTTTGGTGTAAACGCGTTTTCTGCGGGCCATGGCTTGATGAGATAAAGAGTGAGATCAGCGGAAATTATTTCTTCTTCGCAGTAGCGGCGGCAGCACCTGCCTTTGGACGCTTTGCACCGTACTTGGAACGGCCACGACGACGGGCATCAACGCCAAGGCAGTCAAGGGTGCCGCGGACGATGTGATAGCGCACACCGGGCAAGTCTTTCACACGACCACCACGGACGAGCACAATGCTGTGTTCCTGAAGATTGTGACCTTCACCGCCGATATAGGCGATGACTTCGTAGCCATTGGTCAGACGCACTTTGGCCACCTTACGCAGAGCGGAGTTTGGCTTTTTGGGGGTGCGGGTCATCACCTGGAGGCAGACGCCACGACGCTGCGGGCACTTGGCAAGCGCAGGAGACTTCGACTTTACCGCTTTGTCTTTGCGGCCGTGTCTGACGAGTTGATTGATGGTGGGCATGGTGTGAAAGAGCTGTGAACCTCGGCTTTGTTCGTAGCCAGTTTCGGGGGACAGCGCGCCATGCTCACATTGAGCATACGCAGACTTTTCCGGTTCTGGTTCCGATAATGAAGAGCCTCCGTGGAGGATCTTGATTTGCCAGCTTCGTGGGGGAAGGCTGGGCCTTGGGAGCGCGCATCTTGGCGAGTCCTGCTCACCCCGCAAGCGGTATTTCGATCTTTTTGCAATAATTATTCACATTGCCTCTCACTTGTTAACGCATTCTCACACAAAAAAGCTCATCCAAGGGCATTAATCCCATGTATTTGCATCGTCATCACTTCACGCCACACTGGCATCATGCGCACGCTTCTCTGCCTCTTTGTTCTTTTGCTGCACCCCCTCCCAGCCCAGCAGCAGCCAGCCCCAGCGGAGCGCAAGCTGGAGTCCCTTCTCCTCATGCCGGAGCCCAAAGCCTTGCGCGGCGCCTATTCCATCACTCTGCCCAATTCCAAGCGCACCGTTTTCACCTGCTATCGTGAGAGCACCGAGGCCTTCAACGGTGTTGAGGCCTACACACCTGAGGCCTTCGCCAAGCTGGGCCTCAGTGTCGAATCCTTCGCAGCGCGTGCCAAAACCGCTGCAGACAAGCGCCTCCTCCAGCTCAAGCCGGAACTCATCAAGGGCGAAGACGGCAGGATCGCCTACGCTGTTTATCGTGGTGAGTCACCGCTCTTCGCCACCCTGATCATCGCCCCTTCCCTGCCAAAAATTTTCGCAGACCTGTTTGGCCAGGAAGTCTGGGCCGCCACCCCTGACCGCCACTCCCTCTACATATTTCCAGCAAAGGCTGAGCTGGTTGATGAGTTTGCCGCCGATCTTGCCGAGCGCTACGCCTCTGATGCCTATGCGGCCAGCTGTGAAATTTTTGCGCTCAAGTCGGGCACAGAACCTCGGGTGATAGCCTCCTTTGCTGGGGATGAATAGCTCCGCAGCTTACCCGCAGCAGGCTCCTCCGCCTGTTTTTTGAACAGCCTCCCAACTCTTGGATGCCATATCAGGGCAACCAATGCCCTGATTCATTCAAAACCAGTGATATAGGATCACCGAAATCCGAAAGGCAATCATGACGCGCAAGCATCTTGAAAACCTTTTCTCCCAACTTCCCCCTGCCAGCGCCAGCATTACACCCTTCGTGAATATCGCTCACCAGGCCGTCTCCATGACCTACTCCGAGCATGATCAACCGGAGCCAGGAGAAAAGCCAGCACACCTCACGGCCCGTCAAAAACGAGGCCACCATCCTCCGTCGCCTCCTTAGCCGCACCCTTCTTATGCTCCAGCCCCTCCGCTCGGCGGCGGCGGGCCTCAGCAAAAAATTCCTTCAGAATGCGGACACAGTCGTCATTCAGCACCCCGGCGGTGATTTCCGTGCGGTGATTGAGATTCGGTGCCTGGAGGAGGTTCCAAAAACCACCCGCGGCACCACCCTTGACATCCGGACAGCCAAAAATGACGCGGCGCACCCGGCAGTGCATGATCGCCCCCGCACACATGGGACAGGGCTCTTTGGTCACATACAGGTCACAGTCGGTCAGTCGCCAGTCGCCCAGGGCGCTTTCAGCCTGGGTGAGCGCCAGCATTTCCGCGTGGGCTGTGGCGTCTTTCAGCGTCTCCACCTGGTTCCACGCGCGGCCGACGATGCTGCCCTGGTGCACGATGACAGCCCCGATGGGCACCTCATCCTGTTTCGCCGCCTTGCGTGCCTGGCGCAGCGCCTCGCGCATGAAATGTTCGTCGTCGTAGGGATTGATGATCAGGGGGTCAGTCACACAGGTTCATTAAACGCGCTCCAGCATAACTCAAACCTTGAACTTTAAACCCGGAACCTTATCTCAGCCCCATGCATCACTCGACGAACCTCATCCTCCCTTCCCTGCTGGCTGCCGACTGGTCCAAGATCGACCTCGAAGTCAGGCGCGCCTCCGCCGCCGGAGCCCAGTGGCTGCACTTGGACGTGATGGACGGGAACTTCGTGGACAACATCTCCTTCGGCCCGCAGATGGTGCAGACCGTGCGCAAATGCACCGACATGTACTTGGATGTTCACCTCATGATCCACCGCCCGGACCATTACCTGGAGCGTTTCATCAAGGCTGGAGCCCAAAACATCACCATCCATGTCGAGGCAAACTACGACACCAGCGTCGCCGAAACCCTGAAACGCATCCGCGCGGCGGGTCTCCACTGCGGCCTGGCCCTGCACCCGAGTACCCCGTTTGAGGCCGCCCTGCCTTTTGTCCGCGACATTGACCTTCTTCTGGTCATGACCGTGGTGCCCGGCTTCGGCGGCCAGCCCTTCATGGAAAAGGAAACCATGCCAAAGCTCGCTGCAGCACGCGACTACCGCGCCGCCCACGGCCTGAACTACCACCTCGAAGTGGACGGCGGCATTTACACAAGCACCGCCCCCATCGCCAAAAAGAACGGCGCCAACCTCTTCGTCTGCGGCACCTCCTCCTTCGGCCCGCCGGACATGGAGCAGTCCATGCGCGAGCTCGCGGCATCGGTAGCCTAAACTGAGACGCACCCCGCTGCTTCACGCCCAGGAAACCAGGCCTGTCGCCAGTCAGCACCCAAAATAAAAAGGGCAGGACTCAAGTCCTGCCCTTCGTGATCTATGGGAGACAACTACTCCAGAGGCGGCGTTGGGGCCAGCTTCACAGGGGGAGCCTGCTGGCTGTGATTTTCCCCATGATGATCGTCGTCATCATGATGATCGTCGTGCTCATCATGCTTGTCCTCACGCGGGTCATGCCCTTCGTGGTGGATGATGTCGCTGTGCTCAGTCACACCTTTGAGGTGCGTCTTGAACTTGCGGTGGCGCTGACGCTCCGGCAAAGGACTGAGCTGCATGTTGATGTTACGGCCCGCCATGCGCGGATCCTGATCCACATGCCCCATGGTCAGAAGGTCTTCCTTGATCTTCTTGGCCAGCTGGTGCCCGAGCTCCTGATGCGCCATCTGGCGCCCGCGGAACTGGAGCTGGATGCGCACTTTGTGCCCTTCCGCCAGGAAGTCCTCGGCATGCGTGATCTTGATCAGGTAATCGTGAGGGTCGATGCCGATGCGGAATTTCATTTCCTTCACCTTGCCGCCCTTCTGATGCTTGTGGGCCTCCTTCTTGTGCTTCTCCTGAATGTACTTGTATTTGCCGTAATTGACAATCTTGCACACGGGCGGGTCAGCGTTCGGAGCCACCTCGACCAGATCCAGTCCACGCTCTTTGGCGATCCGAATGGCCTGCGCCGTGGGGATCACCCCCAGCTGATGATGACCATCCTCCTCGACCACACGCACCTTCGGCGCGCGAATGCGCTCATTCACACGGGTTTGATCGACAAAACGGCCGTTCGGACGATCCCGTCCGCCTGGACGATTGCCACCGCCGGGGCGAAAGCCACCACCAGATCCTTGATAGCCACCGGCCGGACGCGGAGGCCCTGAAGGACGGGGGGCGCCCATGGGTGGTCCGGCTGGACGCGGCGCTGAATTAGGGGGGCCTGCCTGGCCCGCAGGCCTCGGCGGGCCTCCGGTGCCTTGGTTTTGCTGGGGACGTGGCGCAAAACTGCCGCCGCTCAACTGCTGGAATGGATTGCTTATGGGATACCTCCGGGTGTGTTCGAAACTCCAGGCCGCCTTGTGGCAGACACCTGGAAAAGGGTTGTGATGAGACGCGCTGTAAAAAACATCATATCAGCACGGACTCGGTTCCGGCATGCACGCGTCACCTGCCGCCCGTTCATGCGGGGTATGTGTACGCGACAAAGAAAAAAACATGCGGAGAAAGTCAGATTAAAGCGCTTTCAGTGGAAAGCCGTTGGCAGAGTCATGGACTCAAACGCTGCATATAGGTAACGACTTTCATGAGATTCAGCAAGCCGATTTATTGCCACTCAACATTTCCTAGTGGTCTTTGCCACAGACCTGGCACATAAACCGGTTCCCCCGGTGAGGGATTTCGTAGCTTTTTCCACCACAAAACGGGCAGGTCACCGCCACGCAGCTGCGCACAATTCGCCGGGTGATCATGCCGACCACCAGCGCTCCCACCAGCATCGTCACCAGGGGCGGGATGTGATGGCGCTCCAGCCAGCTCCAGATCAGCCAGATGAACCCGCAAAAAAACCCGCTGGCGACAACAGGCCCAAAAAAGCTGAGGACAAAATGGCGCGAGGAGCTCATGCGAGCGCAAACTGTTCACCCCAGCACGGCTTTCTGCAAGCCTGCACGCATGGCTTCCAGCGGGGCTGGCCGGTCAAACCAGTGCTCGAAGGAGATGGCCCCCTGATGCAGCAGGAGTGAAAGCCCGTCCACTGTCCTCGCCCCTGCCTCCCTGGCATCCGCCAGCAGCGGGGTGCAGCCATCGGCGCGATAGACCATGTCAAAAACAAGGTGGTCTGCCCTCAGCACACCTTCGGGCAGCAGCCTGGCGTCACTAGGCTTCATTCCTAATGAAGTGGCATTCACGATCAAATCGACCTCTGCCAGCGCTCTTGCCAGCGCATCATCACTCCATGACGCCACAGTCGCCTCAGGGCAGCAGCCCAGCGTGCCAATCTCAGCTGCCACAGCCTCAGCCTTAGCCTGCGAGCGGTTCACCAAAACCAGTTTTGGGCAGCCCCTTAGTGCACTCTGCACCGCCACCGCACGCCCGGCACCGCCACCTGCACCGATGATGAGCACCCGCAGGTCTTTGATATCTGCACCAAACGCTTCCTTCACACTGCGGAGAAAGCCGGGGCCGTCACTGTTGTAGCCGTGGAGAGTGCCCTCGCGAATGGCCAGCGTGTTCACCGCACCGAGCTGGCGCGCCAGCGGATCGAGCACGTCCACCGCATCCAAAGCTTCAAACTTGTGCGGGATGGTGATATTGACGCCGAGGAAGCCGCAAGCGGCAAACTGGCGAAAGGCCTGCGCCACGCTGCCCACGGGCACCTGCACGCGGATGTATTGCGCGTCGATGCCGCAGGCCTGCAGCGCCGGGTTGTGCATCTGCGGACTGCGCGAGTGGCCGATAGGGTCCCCGATCACCGCCAGACGGGCAGGCGGCGTGAAGCGCCCGGCCGCTGCGTTCCAGTTCATCAAATCTTCGAATGATAAAAAATCTCCCACGTCCCAGACATGCCGCAGAACCACGGGCTGTCAAAGCTGCCCGCAATTTTCCCGCTCGACATCCCGTTCCATCCGCGCTGCAATCAGCTGCACAGCCCCCTCCCAACCAACCATCCCCTCATGCGACTTTTCTTTCCTCTTCTCACGCTCACCGTCACAGCCGCCCTGTTCCTCGCCCAGGCCGCCGACACCGCCGTCAAGCCGCTGCGAGTCCTCATAGTCGCCGGAGGCTGCTGCCATGAATACGACAAGCAGCACCTCGTGCTCAAGGAAGGCATCGAAGCCCGTCTGAACGCCATTGTCGATGTCGCCTACAATCCCGACAAAACCACCAAGGCCACCTTTGAAATCTACAAGGCCAAGGACTGGGCCAAGGATTTTGACGTCATCGTCCACGATGAATGCAGCGCCGATGTGACCGACCCTGCCTACGTCGGTGCCATTCTGGACGCGCACAAAGCTGGCAAGCCCGCCGTGAATCTGCACTGCGCCATGCACAGCTACCGCTGGGGCAATTTCCGCGAGCCCGTGAAGGCTGGCGCGGACAACGCCGGCTGGTACGAGATGCTGGGCCTCCAGTCCACCGGCCACGGCCCGCAGGAGCCCATCGCCATCACCTTCACAGACAAGAACCACCCCATCACCCAGGGCATGGCAGACTGGACCACCATCAAGGAGGAACTCTACAACAACGTGCAGATTCTCACCGGCAAGGCTCTGGCCACCGGGGTGCAGATCGTGCCGCCAAAGGCCAAAAAAGGCGAAACGCTGCCTCCCGATGCCAAGCCCACGGAAGCCACCAGCGTGGTCGCCTGGACCAACGAATACGGCCCGAACAAGACCAAGATCTTCAGCACCACCATCGGCCACAACACCGCCACCGTCTCAGACACCCGCTACCTCGACCTCGTGACCCGTGCCATCCTCTGGACCACCGGCCACATCAACGAGAACGGCAAGGCCGAGCCGGGATATGGAAAATAAGACTTCCCATGGTTAGCTTTGCAAATGCCCGGTGGTTATCCCTCCGGGCATTTTGCTTTTTTACGCCACAAATCTTAACTTCTGCCCCCTTGCAGCGTTCTACTTGCCTTCCCATGCGCCACATCTTTGCTCCAGCTCTCGCTCTTGCATTCTCGTTTCAAGCTCACGGCGACCCCGGACATTCCGCCAACGGTGAGGCCTTCAATGAGGGGCCCCGCCAGGCGGCGGTGTTCATTCCCGGCTGCGGAGATGCGGTGCATTTCCCCATCAGCTCCAAGAACCCGGACGCGCAGAAGTTCTTCACCCAGGGCGTCGGCCAGCTCCACGGCTTCTGGTATTATGAGGCCGAGCGCTCCTTCCGTCAGGTGGCCGCCATCGACCCCGATTGCGCCATGGCCTACTGGGGCATGAGCATGGCCAACGTGAACAACGAGAAGCGCGCCAAAGCCTTCATCAAGAAAGCCTCCCCGCTCAAAGCCAAGGCCTCGCCACGCGAGCAAAAATGGATCGCAACCCTCGAAAATCTCTACCGCGACCCCGACAAACGCGACAAAAGGCAGAAGAGCCTCGACTGCATCAAGGACTTCGAGACCCTCGTGCAGGACGACCCCAAGGACATCGAAGCCAAGGCCTTCCTCGTCTGGCGCATCTGGTTCTCCCGCGAAGAGGCCCCCATGTCCAGCCTGCAGGCGGTCGATGCCCTGCTGGATCAGGTCTTCGCAGCCGTGCCGAACCACCCTGCGCACCACTACCGCATCCACCTGTGGGATCAGACCAAGCCCATATTCGCCCTCAAGTCGGGCGCGCTTTGCGGACAGGCCGCCCCTGGCATTGCCCATATGTGGCACATGCCCGGACACACCTTTTCCAAGCTGAAGCGCCCGGATGACGCCGCCTGGCAGCAGGAGGCCAGCACCCGCGTGGACCACGCCTACATGATCCGCACCTATATTTTGCCGGATCAGATACACAATTACGCTCACAACGAGGAGTGGCTCACCCGCACCTACAACGACCTCGGCCGCGCCAAAGACGCCGAGGCCCTGGCCCGCAGTCTCATCGCCATCCCCCGCCACCCCGTCTATAACACTCTGGATAAGCCCTCTACCTCCGCCAGCTACGGCCGCACCCGCTTGATCGAGACCCTCCTGAAATGGGAAAACTGGAATGAAGTCAAAGCCTTCACCCAGACACCTGTTGGCCAGGCCAGCCATGACATCACACGTCTGCACGCTATGGGGCTTGCCTGTTTTCAGCTCGGCGACGTGCCCGCCACCGCCGCAGCCTTGAAGCAACTCGAAGCCGTGGTCATACCGCCGCCTCCGAAGGCCGAGACTGACGACAAACAGGCCGCAGCACCTGCCAAGTCAGACTCCAAACCAGCGGCCCCGGAGACCAAGCCCAAAAAAAGCCCCAGGTCGGAAGTGAAGGCCAAAGCCAGTGCCATCGCCGAACTCAAGGCACTCGTGGCGCTTGGCAGCAAGGATGGCCCAATCCGCCGCGCCGAAACGAACAAACTGCTGGCAGACCTCAAGTCACTCGACATCCCCAAGGAACGTCTCGCCCGCTACTGGCTCATATTTGACGACAAGGTGCAGGCCGCTGAACTTACCAAGAGCTTCACCCAGGATCTCGTCGGCCTTGCCACGAAGACCGAAGTCCTCCAGGCCTGCGGCAAAACAGAGGAGGCTAAGAAAGCCTTCGAAGACACCCGCAAGCTGGCCTACGCCATGGATCGTGATCTGCCGATCGCCAAACGCCTCGACTCCCTCGCCAAATCCTTCGGCATCCAGAGCGACTGGCCTGCGCCAGCTCCAAAACGCACCGACAGCGGCATCCGGCCTGAAATCACCACGCTCGGCCCTGTCCACTGGAGTGCCCCCAAGGCTCCGGTTTTTGAAGCCCTGACGCTTGATGGCAACTCTGTGAAAAGCACCGACTTTACCGCCAAGAAGCCCACCCTCTTCCTTTTCTATCTCGGCCATGACTGCGGGCATTGCGTCGAGCAAATCCAGGCTTTCGCAAAGGCTGCCGCCGAATTCGACAAGGCGGGCATTCAACTCGTAGCCGTCACGCTCGAAACTCCGCAGGTCGCCACAGGCATTCGCCCCAAGCTCAACCTCAAAGCCGACCAGCCTCTCCCCTTCCCCATCCTGAGCGACGCCAGCCTTGCGGCCTTCAAAAAGGTGCGGGCTCACGACGACTTCGAAAACGAAAACCTGCATGCCACGATTCTCATCGACACGCAGGGCAGGCAGCGCTGGCAGGACATCAGCTGGGAGCCCTTCAAGGATGCCAAGTTCGCCCTGGAGGAATCCAAGCGCCTGCTGCAGCTCGACTCACCGGCAGCCTCCACTGCCCAGGCAGGCAAGTGAGCGGCTCGTGCATTTCGCTGATCCGTGACGTTGCCGCTTGTGGCATTCGCCGCTAAAGACTGCGCATGCTTTTCCCCCGCATATTTTTTCCGCTCGCAGCTGCCCTGGGCTCTCTTGTTCTGGCTGCGTGCCAGCTGCCTGCGCCGCAGGCTTATCAGCAGCAGCAGACAGCGCCGTCCTATCAGCCGCAGCAGGGGCCCTTCATGCTGGGGATCGATGTGCTGGAGTCGCGTGGCTTTGACCTGATCCGTGGCAAGCGGGTGGGTCTGATCACCAACCAGACGAGCATGACGGGACGCGGGGAGCGCACGCGGACGGCCATGCAACGCGGGCTGGGTCGGAATCTGGTGGCGCTGTATGCACCGGAGCATGGGATTGACGGCACCATCGGCGCGGGGCTGCATGTGAGTACGCGGCGTGACAATGTGACGGGCCTGACTGTGTACTCCCTCTACGGCCCGACGCGCAAGCCCACGCCAGCGATGCTGGCCCCCATCGATGTGCTGGTGTTTGACCTCCAGGACATTGGCTGCCGCAGCTACACCTACATCAGCACCATGATCGTGGCCATGGAGGCGGCGGCGGAATGCGGTAAGCAGTTTGTGGTGCTGGACCGGCCCAATCCGCTGGGCGGCTGGCGTGTGGAAGGACCGCCGCTGGAGTCCAAATGGAAATCCTTCGTGGGCCAGATCCCGGTGCCCTACGTACATGGCATGACGGCCGGTGAACTGGCCATGATGGCGTGCTCCCGCGGCTGGGTGGCGCGGGTGCCAAGGCTGGACGTGGTGAAAATGCAGGGCTGGAGCCGCGGCATGACGTGGCAGGACACGGGGCTGCGCTGGTACCAGACCTCCCCAAACATTCCACATGCCACCTCCCCTTTTTATTATTTGGCAACGGGCATCCTGGGCGGTGCGACTTCGGTGGACATCGGCATCGGCACGGAAAACCCCTTTGGCTACGCAGGTGGCAGCGGGGTAAATCCGCAGGCGCTGTATGCCTACTGCCAGCGGCTGAACACGCCCGGCGTGAGCTACTCACCTTATGCGAAGAATGGCTTTGGCGGGGTGCGCCTCAACATCTCCCCCCGTGCCACGGCAGACATCACCGCGCTGGATGTGCTGCTGCTGGCAGAGATCAACCGCCTCTCCGGTGGCAAGGTTATCGGCCGCATGGGAGGGTCCAAGCTGAACCTTTTTAACAAGGTGTATGGCAGCGAGTCCCTATACCACGACCTGCGGCGCGGCGTGCCGGCCATGAGCATCGTGTCGAGGTGGCAGAGCTACAATCAGGGCTTCCGCTCCCAGAGGCAGCGTTTCCTGCTTTATCCCTGACCACGCCAGCGGTAGCCCACACCGCGTACCGTCTCGATGATCTCCTCGCTCTCGCGCTCGATCTTCTTGCGCAGTTTGGCGATGTGCTGGTCCAGCGTGCGGCTTTCCGGCATGTAGTCGAGTCCCCAGCACACATCCAGCAGGGTGTCACGGCTGAGCACCTGCCCGGCGCGCTCATGCAGCAGTTTCAAAATGGACACCTCACGCGGGGTAAGGTCCATGCTTTCGCCCTCGCGCTGCGCACGGAGCTCTGCGGGCAGCACAGACAAGGAGCCCATCTGAAACCTGCCCACCGGAGACCTGGCCACCTGTGTGCGTCGCAGTGCGGAGCCGATGCGCGCAATGAGTTCGTGCTTGCCAAAGGGCTTGCGCACAAAGTCATCCGCCCCCAGACGCAGCCCGACGACGACATCGATTTCCTCGCTCTTGGCCGAGATAAACAAAACGGGCACTCCGGCATCCTCTGCGCGCACGCGGCGGCAGACTTCGTAGCCATCCATACCGGGCATCATGATGTCCAGGCACAGAAGGTCGGGTCGATGCTTGCGCCAAAGCATCAGTGCCTCTTCGCCATCACGCGCCAGCAATACGCGAAAGCCCTCCGGCTGCAAGCATGCGGCCAGGCTTTCGAGGGTGACGGGATCGTCTTCAGCAAGGAGGATGGTCATGGGTAGGTCGCGGCATGGTCAAAGGTTCAGGCATGCTTTTCAAGCGGCACGCGAAACTCAAAACACGCGCCCTTCTCAATCGGCAGCAGCCGCAGCGAGCCGCCCATCCGCTGAGCCAGATCCTGTGCGATGCTGAGCCCGAGCCCTGCGCCGCTAACCCCGGCCTGCACGCGGTCATCCACACGATAGAAGGGCTCAAAGATGTGCCCGGCCTCGCTGGCGGAAATACCCGGTCCGCCGTCGCTCACCGTGAGCGTGAATGAGTCTTCGCTCTGCCGGGTGTGTACAGCTGCCGGGGCATTCGGCGCGTATTTTTCCACATTGGAGAGCAGATTTGCCGTGATCTGCGCCAGGGCGTCGGCATCCAGCACCACCTCGCTGTCCCCCCCCTCGTGGCCATGGCTCAGCGTGATGCCACGCCGCAGCAAGGCTGGCTCAAACTGCCGCACAATGCCGCTCACGGTCTCTGCTGGCAGGCATGGGCAGGTATTGAGCTTCAAGCTCCCCTGCTCCTGGCGGGAAAATGTCAGCACGTTTTCGATGAGACGGCTCAGCCGCCCTGCCTCCTCACGCACCAGCCCCAGCCGCTTGACTGCGGACTCCGGCACCGACTCCGCGATGACATCCAAATTCAGCAGGATATTCGTCATGGGCGTGCGCAGCTCATGGGAGACGCGGTTCACAAAGGAGACACGCTCCTGCGCCAGCCGGGCTGCGCGGCGCTGCTGCGCGCTCATGCCTATGCCGCAACCCGCCA
Source organism: Prosthecobacter fluviatilis (assembly GCF_042655725.1). GTDB lineage: Bacteria > Verrucomicrobiota > Verrucomicrobiia > Verrucomicrobiales > Verrucomicrobiaceae > Prosthecobacter > Prosthecobacter fluviatilis. The sequence goes on along the minus strand of NZ_JBHSMQ010000004.1, from coordinate 194,425 downwards.
CCAGCAGGGCCAGAGACAAGGCCCCGGCAAGCGTCGGCGTGTGGTAGGCCGCACGCATGACCCGCTCGTCCCAGGAGACGATCTGCCAGACGCCAAAGCGCGAGATGACCGGCGCGATCACATCCGGCCGCTGGGCTGGCGGCCTGCCCACGGAGCAGAGAATTTTCCCGTGCCCGTCTTGCACGGCATCCGGGCCGCCCAGCCGCTCCACGGCACGAAACTCCTGGAGCAGCCATGTTTGGAAAAAACCATTCATGACGGCTTCCACTTCACTGCGCTCAATCGTCAGCACCACAGCCGTGGCGAGCACCTGCACGTAAAACATCAGCGGCTTGCCGGGCTCATCGATCCAACCGGAACTCTGACCGCCCACGTCGGCAAAGAGGCGCTTGGAATCGAGCAACACGCGCAGACGCGGCAGGCCGCCGTGCTCACGCTCGATGGTGGGCTCCGGCTGCGGCGGGTCCGCAGGAAAACCGATGCTGAGGTGCGTCTCCGGGCTGGCGCTTTTCCAAAACAGCCAGGACACGCGCCGCACTCCCTCTACATTCTGCGCCATGCGGCGGGCGCCTTCGCTGTCGCGCATGGACTGCGCCAGCAGGGAGCCAGTGTTTCTGAGATGCCCTTCATAGAGTTCCTCCAGCTTGCGCGCCTCCGCCTGCATGGCGCTGTCCAGCGCATGCTGTGCCTGGCGGTCGCGCTCACGCCGCACCTCCGTCTCCCTCCGTGCCACCAGGACGCCTCCTGCGGCGATGCAGAAGGCCAGTGCGAGCATCATGCCCAGCATGAGGCCCGCACCGGAAACTGACGGTGCGGGCCGGGACGAGGAAGCTAGGGCAGCGGCACTCATTCCGGGTTCACATCCATAAACAGCAGCCAGATGCGGCCATCATCTTTGTGTTCGTTCGCTCCCGTGTCTCCAGGCGGATTGAGGGTGCCGATGAGGTAGGTGGTGCCGATGACCTGGGCATAGCCGGTGGTGGTCTTCTGCACGGAGAAAAGCGGCAGCTCAGGATAGTGCTCATCGTAATTTTTATCCTTCAGATTGCTCGTGATGCTGACATTCTCGGGAGCCAGGGTGAGGTGCACAAAGGGACCTTCAACAGTGGGCTCCAATTCGAGGCGGAAGCCGGTGCCACGCTGCTCCTGGGCAGTGGTACCAGCCAGTCCTGGCGGCCGGGCCGGTGTGCCCGGCTTTTTGGGATTGTCGCCAGGCTGGGCTGGCACGCCCTCTGTGGGAGGTGAAAACTCGGTGCCGTAGGTGTGGATCAGTCCTGACTCGTGCAGAGATCTCACACCTGACTGCGTCGTGATGGTGGCAATGTGCTCCAGAGCGGCCTCCTTCTGCGCCAGCATGGGCTTCAAAGCCGCCAGACAGGCAGCCCCGTCTGCCGCATGTTTTTTGAGAAGCTCCCAGCCCTTCATGCGGTCCACGGAAATGACCCTTGCGGTGAGGATCAGATTTCCCTGCCTCGTTTCAGGAACCGCCTTGGGGGCTGGCGCCGGCAAAGTCACGACCTGAAGCGTGGCATAGACGAGCATGATGCCGCCCGGCTGTGCATCCTTCAGCGTGGCAATGAGCGTGGGATAGCCAGGCAGCATGCGGCAGGCGGAGGAGGAATTTCGTGAGAGGACATCCATCACCGGGATGCCTTTGAGAGTGGTGTCCGCCTTGTACGGGCGGAAGCCTAAAAAGCGGTCCCGCTTGAACGCTTGCGTGACCGCCAGCGTCCGGCCTTCAGCATCCAGCGTGGCTTCAAACTCAAAAACATCCCCCATCTGGCGCATCTCAAAGGCCGTGGGGTACTGCACTCCTGCACGATCCGCCGGCGTCCACTCCGTAGGGTAGATGAGCTCGTCAACAGATTCAAAAGTGCTTCTGGTGCCGCTTTTCGTGGTGATAAGGTGGCACGCGTCCAGCCTTGCAGCGCCTGTCCCAGCCCTCACTGCGGCCAGCAAGTGGGCGTGGAGCCTGTCATGGCCTTCAGGCGCATCCAGCAGCGCAGCGTAGTCCGCCTGCGGCAGGGTGAAGGATTCGATCAGGCATTGCACGTTTTGGGGGGACGCTGCCGCAGCCCCGTTCCCCGCGCCATAGGGCTCGCCGCCCGTTTCTTTTCCAGATGCGGGGACAGCAGCCGCCACCTTTTTATCTTTGATGAAGGGATCCTTGGGCTTTTCCTGCTGCGCATGAAGCAGGCTGGTGCCGGCACAAGCGAGGTGAAGAAAAAGACAAAAGCAGCGGCGTGAGCGGATTTTCATGGTGCCGTGAGAGTGGCGCATGGGCGGCAGCCTGCGTCAACGCTGCATGATGGGAGTGTAAAAGTTCTGTCAAAAGCCCCAAATACATGCTTATGACTGCGCGTTAGATAACAAACCACCATGGAAGACCTCGAAATTGCCCGCGCCTGCGCCCTTTACGCCGATGACAAAAAAGCGGAGAACATCCGCATCCTGGACCTGCGCGGACTCTCGCCCATCTCCGACTACTTTGTGCTCTGCACCGCCCTGTCCACCCCGCAGCTGCGCGCCGTGCGCGACGAGATCGTGCAGCGCATGAAGGAGGAGCACCAGACGCCACCCACGGTGAAGGACGGCAACTTCGAGAGCCAGTGGATCATCCTCGTCTATGGCAGCGTGATGGTGCACATCCTCACCCCTGAAAAGCGTGAGTACTACGCCCTCGAAGAGCTGTGGGGCGATGCCCCTGAGCTGGCACTGACCGTCGAAGCCCCCGCACCCGAGCCCAAGGAGCCAAAGCCGAAGAAGGTCGCCAAAAAGGCTCCTGCCAAGAAAGCTGCTGCTAAAAAAGCCGCCAAGAAGGCTCCCGCGAAAAAGGCGGCGAAGAAGAAGTAGCACAACCCTCCCGGTTGCGGCGATGGGTTTTCAAACCGCGCGCGGGACGCTTGCACTAGGCCTGCGCTTTCGCTAAAACAGCGGGCATGTCCGCCCGCATTCTGCTCGTTCTCGTCTCCTGTGCCCTGAGCGTCATCACCGGTCTTGTGATCGCGCGGGGTGGCGCTGGAGGCGGGAAGACGGTGCGGCAGCGTCCTGTGATCGGACTTTCCATGGACACGCTCAAGGAGGAACGCTGGCAGGTGGACCGCGATCTCTTCACCGAGAAAATCAAGGCCGCTGGGGCTGATGTGCTGGTGCAGTCCGCCAACAGCAACGACGCGATCCAGCTGCAAAATGTGGAGAGCCTCATCACCCAGAAAGTGGACGCGCTCGTCATCATCCCACACGATGGCGCGGCCATGGCCAAGGCGGTGAAACTGGCGCATCAGGCGGGCATTCCGGTGCTCTCCTATGACCGGCTCATCACGGACTGCGACCTGGATCTGTACCTGACCTTTGACAATGTGAAGGTGGGCGAGCTGCAGGCAAAGTTCCTGGCAGAGCGCATCCCCGCAGCAGGCAAGCTGCGCCTCATCCGGATCTATGGCGCAAAGACGGACAACAACGCCAAGCTCTTCAAGCAGGGGCAGGACAACGTGCTGCAGCCACTCATCGCCGCCGGCAAGGTAGAGGTGATCTTTGAAGACTGGGCGGAAGACTGGAAACCCGAGAGCGCCAAGAAGATCACCAATGCCGCCATCACCAAAAACGGCCCGAATTTCGACGCCATCCTCGCCAGCAACGACGGAACGGCGGGCGGCGCGATCCAGGCACTGATGGAGGAAGGGCTGGCCGGAAAGATCATCGTCACCGGTCAAGACGCCGACCTCGCTGCGTGTCAGCGCATCGCTCAGGGCACCCAGTCCATGACCGTTTATAAACCCATCCAGAGCATCGCCACCAAGGCTGCGGAACTGGCGCTCAAACTCGCGCAGCGCAAGCCGCTGGTGGCCAAGGATGCCATCCCCAACGGTCAGGTCGAGGTGCCCACCGTGCTGCTGGACATTGTCTCCGTGACGAAGGAAAACCTGCGCGAGACCGTTGTGAAGGATGGTTTCCGCAAGGAAGCGGATGTTTTCCAATAGCACGAACCCACAGATAGGAACAAGGAAACTACAGCAGACGCCGTCTGAACGGTCGATGCAGGCATCCCTTAAGGTCATCATTGACACCAGCACCGCTTTTTGCTCCTGATCAACATACCTTCACCATGAGCCTTGGCTTTCACCCTGAATTCAATCCTTCTCAGCCTTCATCCGCCTTCGCTTGCTATCCTGACGGCTGCTGTGAAATCCTCTCTGTCTGTGAGGAGCTTGACAGCTTCGCCACTGAGGCTGGCTGGCGGCCCTTGTCTTCCTTTGCAGACAACCGCCCGGTGCCGGAGGACTTCGAAGGAGACCCTTCCGAGCTTGATGATATTCAAGGACCTTGGGAGGAGTGGTTCACTCCCGCCGATGCCCTGCCCACCATCGATGGCCTGATCGGCGCACTTGAGGAAAATCCGGACGACGTTTCCGAAACTGGGGATGCCGAAGCGCTCCTGTTTGAACTGCGGGCGCTTGGCGATGCTCTCCGGGCTGCGGACTCCGCTCGGGCCAGCTTCAGGCTCATGTTGGTGGAATAGTCTCTCTGCCGCAGTCATGCTCCTCGCAGCCCACAACATCACCAAGCGCTTCCCCGGCGTCACCGCTCTCAAGGACGTCTCGTTTGATCTGCAGGAGGGGGAAATACACGCGCTCTGCGGCGAGAACGGCGCGGGCAAAAGCACGCTCATCAAGCTGCTCTCGGGCATTCATCCACATGGGAGCTATGAGGGGAGCTTTGAGGTGGGTGGTGAAGAGGCGAAGTTTGCCACGATCAAGGATGCGGAGAAGGCGGGCATCGCGGTGATCTACCAGGAGCTGGCGCTGGTGGAAGAAATGACGGTGGCGGAAAACATCTTCCTGGGGCGCGAGCCGAGGCGCTGGGGAGCTTTCATTGACTGGCCACGCATGCACCGCGAGGCACAGGCGCTGCTGCAGCGCTTCAAGGTGGACCTGGACCCCGCTGCCCCGGTGCGCACGCTGGGCGTTGGGCAGAAGCAGCTTGTGGAAATCATCAAGGCGCTGGCAAAGAACTCCAAGATTCTGATTCTCGATGAGCCCACTGCCGCACTGGCTGAACATGAGGTGCTGATCCTTCTGGACATCTTGCGCGATCTTCGCAGCCGCGGCATCGCCAGCGTGTACATCTCCCACAAGCTGGATGAGGTTTTTGGCATTGCCGACCGCATCACGGTGCTGCGAGATGGCTCCACGGTGGGCACCAAGAATGCCGCTGACACGAGCAAGGCCGAAGTCATCCGCCAGATGGTCGGGCGTGAAATCGGCGATCTCTTCCCCCGCCGCAGCACGCAGCCCGGAGAGGTGATCCTGCGGGTGGATTCGCTCACAGCAGCGGATGCCGAGACGGACCTGACGCGGCTGCGGGACATCAGCTTTGAGCTGCGTGCAGGCGAGGTGCTGGGTATCGGCGGCCTGATGGGCGCAGGGCGTACAGAGCTGCTGATGCATCTCTTTGGGGCCTGGGGCCGACCGGTTTCCGGGCATGTGGAGCTGAAGGGTGGCGCGCTTTCAGGGCTGACACCGGAGAGGATCATCCAGCGCGGCTTGGTGCTCGCCTCGGAAGACCGGCGCCGCTATGGTCTGCATCTGGAGCAGACGATTGGCTTCAATCTCTCCCTGTCCTCCCTGCGCAGCATCACGCGCGGCGGGTTCATTCAGCGGAATGCGGAGATCCGGCGCAATCAGGACATCTTTGGCTCCCTGCGCGTGAAGGCCACGGGACTTGAGGCTGTGGTGGGCAAGCTCTCCGGTGGCAATCAGCAGAAGGTGGTGCTGGGCAAGGCGCTGCTTACCGAGCCCTCCGTGATCATGCTGGACGAACCCACACGCGGCATCGATGTGGGGGCCAAGCTGGAGATTTACAAGATCATCAACCAGCTCACCGCCGCGGGCAAAGCGGTGATCCTCGTCTCCAGCGAGCTGCCGGAACTCATCGGCATGAGCGACCGCATCCTCATGCTGAACGAGGGGCGCATCGGCGGGTCGTTCACGCGAAGCGAAGCTACGCAGGAGAAGCTGATGGCTGCGGCCATGGGGCATGCAGGGTGAGTCGAGGCAGCTTGAGGAGTGCGAGCGCGGAGATGCCAGGCGCAGGCCTGCATCGCAGCTACCGCTTTCGAGCGTCTCGCAGCTTTCGTGAGTGCTGGGAGGATGAGCATTCACCAGCTCCCGCATTCGGAGGTCTCCTGGGCATTCCCACACCAACACGCACGGCGAAAGCGGTAGCTGCGCTCGTTCCTCGCGACGCGACCGCACTCCACAGGCTGCGGCAAAGGCGAAGTTTTATGCAAAGACGCCCTGTTTGATTCGTTCGCACTTCATTCCATCCTTCTGCACCTGCCATGATCCGCACACTCCTCGCTTCCCTTTTTCTGGCCACCGCCGCCAGTGCTGCGCAGCCGCCAAACATCGTCTTCATCTTCTGCGATGACCTGGCCTACCAGGCGATGAGCTGCTACGGCGACCACCGCAAACTGCTCGACACGCCGAACATGGACCGCCTGGCCAAGGAAGGCATGCGATTTGACCGCTGCCTCGTCACCAACTCCATCTGCGGCCCCAGCCGCGCAGTCATCCAGACGGGCAAGTACTCCCACGCCAACGGCTTCTATAACAACAGCAACAGCAAGTTTGACAGCAGCCAGCCCACCTTCCCCAAGGTGATGCACGAGCACGGCTACCAGATGGCCATGATCGGGAAATGGCACCTCATGACCGACCCCGTGGGCTACGACTACTGGAACGTGCTCCCCGGCCAGGGCGTGTACTACAACCCGCCCATGATCGACAACGGCAAGAACGTGAAGTACGAAGGCTACACCACCGACATCATCGGCGACCTCACGCTCGACTGGCTGCAGAAGCGTGACAAGACGAAGCCCTTTATGATGATGTGCCAGCACAAGGCCCCGCACCGCGAGTGGGAGCCGCCCACACGCTACCTCGACTTTGACAAAGACCGCGTGTATGAGGAACCCGAGACGCTCTTTGACAGCTACTCCGGCCGCAGCAAGGCTGTGAGCGACCACGACATGGGCATCGACCGCACGATGACGGACCGCGACACCAAGCTGGTGACTCCAGGGAATCTGACCCCGGAACAAAAGAAGGCCTGGGATGCCTACTACGAGCCGCGCAATGCGAAGTACCGCGAAGCCGCACCTGCAGGCCGTGATCTGGTGAAATGGCGCTACCAGCGCTACATGCACGACTACCTGGCCTGCGTGAAAGCGGTGGACGACAACGTGGGCCGTGTGCTCGATTACCTGGACAAAGAGGGCCTCACCCAAAACACTGTGGTCATGCTCAGCAGCGACCAAGGCTTTTACCTAGGAGAGCACGGCTGGTTCGACAAACGCTGGATCTTTGAGGAGTCCCTGCGCACGCCCTTCCTTGTGCGCTGGCCTGGCGTCATCAAGCCCGGCTCCGTGAACAACAAGATCGTGAGCCTGATCGACTTTGCGAGCACCTTCCTGGACATCGCCCAGTGCCCGAACCTTCCTGAGGTGCATGGCCGCAGCCTGGTGCCGCTTTTCAAAGGCGAGGAGCCGGCCGACTGGCGCAAATCGCTCTACTACCACTACTACGAGTACCCTGTGCCGCACCGCGTGCGCCCGCACTACGGCGTCATCACCGACCGGTACAAGCTCATCCACTACTACAAGCCGGATGTGGACGACTGGGAGCTGATGGACCGAGAGAAGGACCCGCTGGAAACCAAGAGCTTCTACAACGACCCCGCCTATGCCGAGACCGTGAAGGAACTGAAGGCCGAGATCCTGCGCCTGCAGGCCGAGGTGAAGGAGACCATGCCACCGCCGCGCTTTACCCACGGAAACAAGGCCTTTGACGGCGAGGTGAATCCGCCCGTGCAGGAGCAGCCCAAGGGCAAAGGCAAAGGTGCTGGCAAGAAGAAGGCCGGGGCTAAGAAAGCGGAATAACAGCCAGATGGCAGCCTTGCTGCAATGCACCAAGGCTTGCATTTTATTGCTCCCTTTCGTGTCCCCGTTTGGACCGCGACAAGCGAGCCGGCGTCGCTTTTTCGTGTCTCTTGTGGTGCGAGAAAGCCGTACGGTCTGCGATCAATCACGTGCTGGGCATGGCCCAGCCCTCGTCTTTGGCACTGGATTGACCTATCTCCACATCGTTTTGCTCACGTACCATTCGACCACCTGGGGACCGTAGAAAACCCAGAGGACCGCGCCCAGGGCAAGATAGGGGCCAAAGGGGATCTTGGCGCTCCATTCGGCTTTGCCCAGAAAACGCGGAACCATGGCAAACAGGGTACCTATGACCGAGGCGGCAAAGATGGTGAAGAGCACCGCCTGCCAGCCACAGAAGGAGCCAATCATCATGAGGAAGAGCACGTCGCCAAAGCCCATGGCCTCGCGGGGGATCACCACCTGGGACACCGTACCGTGCAGGGTCTTGACGCCCTCCAGCGGAAACTCCTCCCCGCCGCCCTCTGATTTGACGAGCAGTTTCTCCATCCACATCACGGCTGTGACGTCGCGCCATGAGCGGTCGTTGACTTGCAACTCCGAACAAGTGACCACCATGTGGTCGGAGTCGCGGTAGCCATAGATGTCCTCCCACGACATTTTTTTGGCGCCGATGGAAACAACAGGGGGCGTTTCTTCATCTTCCTGGACCACACTCCATTTCACCGGACCGTCCAGCCATTCGCTGCCCATGAGCTTGCCGGCGACCTTGCACATGCCGGGCGAGGCTGATTTCAGAAAGGAGGGCTTCTGCCGGTGGTTCACCTTGCCAAAGGCCAGCTTTCCCAGCTCCACCACGATCCACAAGCCGCCAAGTCCCAGAGCGGCGCTGGCCAGGGAGACGAGCAGGCCACGGAGATGGGTGGTTTCCGCCATGAGGGCTGGCACCCACCAGGAGCAGAGCACGCCCGCCACAGCACCGCCGATGGTGATGCTGTGAGGAAGGATGAAGTGGTCGATGTCAATGAAGGTGCCTGAGATGAGCAGGCTCATGAAGATCCACAGGCAAAGCACCTGTGGCCCCCAGACCTGAATCTTGGGCCAAGGATCTCCGCCCACCGCGTATTCCCCGCTGACCTTGAGAAAGACCAGGTAAAACACCATGCCGGTCAGCAGCTCCACCAGGAAGTAGCGGATGGAGATCCCACTGCCACAGTTCGCACATTTGCCACGCAGCAGCAGCCAGCTGAGCAGCGGGATGTTCTGCCACATGGGAATCTGGTATTTGCAGGAGGGGCAAAAACTGCGCCGGGGATTGTTCACGGAAATGCCCAGCGGCAGGCGGTAGATGACCACATTCAGAAACGAACCGATGCCTGCGCCCATGTAAAAGGCCAGCAGATGCAGCAGGGTGTTGAGGATTTGAAAGCGCATGGAAATTGGCTGAGTTTGCAAACTTGGCCTGCCGTGCGTGTGTACGGAAGCAAAAACTCCGCATGACTTCATATTCCTGCCAGCTCCTGCACTGTGCCCTCCTGCCCCTTGTCATCACTCTTTCCTCCTGTGCTCATCCGGTGCCTCGGCGCAGCAGCCAGGAAACAAACCGCTCCGTGGCTCTCGCTGAAAAGCGCAACCTCGTCGATGTCCGCGCCGAGGTGCCAGGCATCGGGGTGGATCTGCGCTACGCGACCGCCAGCAACGTCACCGGCCACCCCATCTACCCCGCAGACATGCCGTGCCTGCTGCGACGGGAGACGGCTGAAAAGCTGAAGCTGGCCCAGAAAATCCTGCAAGCCCAGGGCTACGGACTCCTCATCTGGGATGCGTACCGCCCGCCGGAGGCGCAGGAGACGCTTCATAAGTCCGGCGGCAGCACCGGTATGTTTCTCTCTCCCAATGCGGGGTGGAGCCGCCACTGCGGCGGCATCGCGGTGGATCTCACGCTGGTGGATGCCCAGGGCCGAGAGCAGCGCATGCCCACGGGCTTTGACCAGGACTTTGCCCATGCCAGCAGAAACTACACGGGGAAAGACCCTTTGGTGAAACAAAACCTGCAGCTGCTGCAGGCCGCCATGAAGCAGGCCGGATTCATCCAGCTGGAGTCCGAGTGGTGGCACTTTGATGACGGTGACTATCTCAATCACCCCCAGCCCATTGTTTACGGCTGGCAGATTGCCCTTCCTGCGATGTGACCGCCGTGAGCATTCGGAACAACGCCACCTTCACCGTCATCGACGAGGCGGAAGGCTACATCGTGGTCAACAAGCCCGCGCCTTTGCAGATCCATCCGGGAGATCCCAAGGGCCCGCCCACGCTGTGGCATCGCGTGTGCGATCTGCTTTCCTACGAGATCGTCAATGGCGGGCAGGTTTCCATCATCAACCGCCTGGACCGCGAGACCAGCGGGGTGGTGCTCATTGCCAAGAACCACGAGCTGGCGCGGCTGTTTGGCATGGCCATGCAGGAGCGCCGCATCCACAAAACCTACACCGCCCTGGTGCACGGCTGGCCGGAGTGGGAGGAGCTGACGCTGGACGCGCCCATCGCCAATGCGCGCGATGTGCAGCCGAGCAACATCTGGGTGAAGCAGGTGGTGCACTCCGAAGGAACGCCCTGCCTCACCGCATTCCGCACGCTGCGCAGGTTTGAACGCGGCGGTGAAAAACATGCGCTGATCGAGGCACGGCCGGAGACGGGGCGCATGCACCAGATCCGCGTGCATCTGCATCACCTGGGCCTGCCGATTGTGGGAGACAAGCTCTATGGCCGCAACGACCGCTGCTACCTGGAGTTCATCGAGACGGGGTGGACCGAATCACTGGAAAAAAGGCTCATACTGCCACGACAGGCGCTGCATTCGTCCAGGCTGGAACTGAACCTCGAAGGTTTTCCCGCAGCTTGGGAGGCTCCGCTGCCTGAGGAGTTTGATTGGTAAAGGTACGCCATGCACTCTTGCCCGTCGTACTTCAAACCGAGCGCCGCACGCGGCTGTCGAGCTGGAAGACTTGGCCGCTGATGTTCTCCATGCTGTGGAGAAAGGCGATGAAGCGCGCGGCATCCTGAGGGCTGTTGAGGCGGCCGAGGGCGTGGGCGCTGAGCAGGTTCTCCTTCCACGCGGCGTCTTCCAGCAGATGGCGGGTCATCTTGGTTTCCAGAAAGCCGGGCAGGATGCAGTTGGCACGGATGTTTCGCGCACCGTACTCTTTGGCGGTGCTTTGCGTCAGGCCGATGAGGCCGGCCTTGGACGCAGCGTAGTTGGCCTGGCCGGCCGGCCCGCTGAGCGCGGAGTAGGAGCCGATATTGATGATGTGGCCACGGCGCTGCTTGGACATGAGCTTCACGGCGGCCTGGGTGGTGAGAAAGGCGCCCTTCAGGTTCACGTCCACGACGTGGTCGAAATCGGCCTCGGTCATCTTGAGCACGGGGCCATCGCGGAAGACGCCGGCGTTGTTGATGAGGAGGTCGAGCGCAGGCAGTGCGGTGAAGAAGGCGCGCACGGAGCAGGCGCTGCTCACGTCCAGTTCGGCACGGCCCGGAGCGAGAACGATGAAGCCCGCACTCAGGAGCTCGGCGGCGATAGCCTGCGCCAAGCCCCCTGCCCCGCCGGTGATGACGGCGGTGGGTAGATGGGAGGTGGCGGGGGTGGACATGCAGGGCTGCGGCGGCTGGCGGAACGAGTGGGCAGGACGAACATGGATGTTCGTCCTACACCCGGAGCGATGGCCGACCGTAGCGCGGGCAATCCTGCCCGCAAGCCGGGCGTCCCAGAGCCAAGACTCACTTCAGCGTGAAAGTCGGCAGCTTCACGATCTTGCCACCCGCCATGGCGGACTGGTGGGCGCATAGGCCCACGCAGGTCCAGTTGGCAGACTGGGTGGCGTTCGGGAAGGGCTGGCGTTTGGCAGCGAGGGCGCTGGCAAACTCGTGCGCCAGATGCGGATGGCTGCCGCCATGGCCGCTTCCTTGGGTAAAGCTGAGGTGGGTCTTCTTGCCCAGGTCATACACGCCCTTGGTGGTGAAGCGCTGAATGGCCTTGGGCAGGCGTTTGGCAAAGTCGGGCGCCTTGACCAGTTTCGGGATCTTGTGCTCGGGCAGCTTGGCGCGGTGCATGATGAGCGGCTCGTGCTCAATGAGCGGCCACTCGATGGAGACTTTGTCGCCATAGACGTCGATGCTTTCGCGATACTGACGGGCGGTGTCAAACAGGCTGCGGATGATGCGGGCGTTCACGTCCGTGCCCTTGAACTTGATGTGCGCGGTCTCGACAGCAAAGGGGGAGCCGTAGCATTTCTGCAGCTCCTTGCGCACGGTGCCGGAGCCAAAGCAGCTCACGTATTCGGCGGGCTTGCCGATGAGGCCGGCCACAGGGCCAACGCAGTGCGTAGCGTACCACATGGGGGGGAGGCCGGGCCAGTAGTTGGGCCAGCCGTCCATGTCCTGCTGGTGGGAGGCCTGCACAAACTGCAGCTTGCCCAGCGTGCCCTTGTCCAGCTGCTCCTTCATGTAGAGGTACTCGCGGGCATAGACCACGGTCTCCATCATCATGTAGCTAAGGCCGGTTTTCTTGACGAGATCGCAGATCTTTTTGCAGTCCTCGATGCTGGTGGCCATGGGCACGGTGCAGGCCACGTGCTTGCCCGCCTTGAGCGCGGCGATGCTCATCCAGCCGTGATCAGGAATCGGCGAGTTGATATGCACGGCATCGATGTTCGGGTCCTTGAGCATCGCCTTGAAGTCGGTGTAGCGCACGTCCACGTCGAAGGCATCGCCGATGGTGTTGAGCTTCTTCTCATCGCGCTGGCAGATGGCGTAGCAGGTGGTCAGCGGATGGCGCTGCCAGATGGGGATGAACTCCGCCCCGAATCCGAGGCCGACGACGGCGATGTTGAGCTTTTTGTCTGACATGGTGTTGGTTAATGAAAGGATGAACGCCGGGTTTATAGGCGGGAGCGAAGTGAAATGGGAAGGACAAAGTTTAGGAGAAATCGGACAGGAGGCCGCCGCGCAGCGTTTGCGATGGTTGGCGATGATTTGTCGTTGTTTGCAATCGTTGAAGACTTTGACCAAGCGAATACGCCAACGCCCCCGCTCCTCTGACAGCCATTGCAAACCATCGCAAACCACTGCAAACAATCGCCCCCATGCTCACCTCCGACTTCGACTACCACCTGCCACCCGAACTCATTGCCAGCGAGCCGCTGGCGGAGAGGTCTGCCTCGCGCATGATGGTGGTGCACCGGAAGGAGGGACGCATCGAGCACTGCATGTTCCGGGACGTGGGGCAATTTATTTCCAAGGAAGCAGGAGACCTGCTGGTGCTGAATGACACCCGCGTGGTCCCGGCGCGCTACTTCACGGACAAAGGCCACGAGGTGCTGCGCCTGCAGATGCTCACACCCACGCGCTGGCGCTGCATGGTGAAGCCGGGGAAGAAATTCCGCGTGGCCCACACGTTCTCCATCGGTGAAGCGACGGGCACAGTGGTGGAGATCATGGAGGACAATGGCGACCGCATCATCGAGTTTGACCGCGTGGTGGATGAGTCCAAGCACGGGCATCTGGCCCTGCCCCACTACATGGGGCGCGAGGACCAGCCCGCCGACCGCGAGCGCTATCAAACAGTCTTCGCGCGTGCCGAGGGCTCCATCGCCGCCCCTACCGCCGGGCTGCACTTCACGCCGGAGGTGCTAGATCCCCTGCCCCACACCTTTGTGACGCTGCACGTCGGCGTGGGCACCTTCCAGCCCGTGAAGGTGGAAAACATCGCCGAGCACAAGATGCACTCGGAGGTGTATGAGGTTTCAGCAGCCACCGCGCAGGCGGTTCAGCAGGCGAAGCGCGTCATCCCCGTGGGCACTACCGCCATGCGCACGCTGGAGACCGTGGCGCGCGATCACGGAAAAGTCATCGCCACCCAGGGCAGCACGGACATCTTCATTCATCCGGGCTTTGAGTTCAAAGTCGCCGGCGGACTGCTGACCAATTTCCACCTGCCCAAGTCCACGCTCATCATGCTGGTGAGCGCCCTGGCCGGACGCGAACTGATCCTGGAGGCGTATGCCGAGGCGATAAAGGAGAAGTACCGCTTCTTCAGCTACGGCGACTGCATGATGATTGTGTGAGTTGGAAATGATGCGGTCACTCATGCCCGCAGCGAATGTCTCGGGACGCTCGTTTTGCAGGCAGGAGTGCCCGCATCACTTTCCCAGGCCAGTTGCGGCGCAACTGGATTACTTTCATGCTCAGCCCTTCGCGATCTTCTCGCAGTTCTGCACGTCCAGCTTGCCTGATGCCAGCACGGGGATGTCGCTGACGCGGATCATCTTTTTGGGAATCCACAGAGGCGGCATGCCTTTGTCGAGCAGGCGGTAGCGGAGGTCGAGGATTTCCTGGTGCTCGGGACCGCCAGGCATGCTGGTGAGGAGGATGAGCGCCTCGCCTTTGTCGATGTCCGGCACGCCGACGACGGCGATCTTGCGCACGGTTTCGTTTTCGAGGCCCATGGCTTTGACCAGGGCTTCTTCGACGGTCTCATGCGGCACCATCTCTCCGGCGATCTTGGAGAAGCGGCTGAGGCGGCCTTCGATGTAGAGGAAGCCATCAATGTCGAGGCGGCCGATGTCCCCGGTGCGGAACCACCCGTCCTTCAGCACTTCCGCGCTGCGCTTGGGATCGTTGAGGTAGCCTTCAAAGACGTTGGGCCCCTTGAACCAGATCATGCCGCTCTGGTGCAGCGGGACGGGTTTGTCTGTCTCAGGGTTGGTGATGCGGACAGCCATGCCGGGCACGATGTGGCCGACGGACCCCTGGCGGTGGCTGGGCAGCCAGCAGTAACCGCTTGCCTCATCGCCGAGCGGCACGGGATCAGGGAGGTTGAGATTGGAGGCAGGAGATGTCTCGGTGAGACCGTAGCCTTCGAGCACGGTCTTGCCAAAGCGTGCCTCAAAGGCGTCTGCCACGGTGCTGGGCAGCTTTTCAGCGCCGGTGACGCAGTACTTGATCGAGGCGAGCGATTCGCGGTTCACGCCGCGCAGGTAGCTGCGCAGGAAGGTGGGCGTGGAGATCATGAGAGTGACGCGGTACTTCTCAATGAGCTGCGCGAGCTTCTTGACCTCCATGGGCGAGGGGTAGGTGACGAGGTGCAGCCCGTAGATGATGGGGAACCAGAGCGTGACGGTGCAGCCAAAGCTGTGGAAGAGCGGCAGGCAGCCGAGGATGCTGTCATTGGTCTGCATGCCGAGGCGGCTGCCAAACTGCAGCACGTTGGAGATGAGATTGCGGTGCGTGAGCGCGACGCCCTTGGGCTCTCCGGAGCTGCCGCTGGTGAAGAGCAGCAGCGCCTCCCGGCGTCCGCCCTTCTTTGAGATGCCCAGCAGCGCAGCCAGCAGGGCGGCGGGCAGCACCTTGCTGAGCACCAGCCACTTGGCGATGGAGGCCTTCATCTTGGGCAGGATACGCTCGATGAGGATGAGCTGCTTGCTGGGCGGCCAGGGGAAGCTCTGCATCTTGCGCACAAAGATGTCTGCGGTGAGGAAGCGGTCGATCTCGCCCCGGCGGATGGCGCTTTCGATGGCGGCACGTCCGGCGGTGAAGTTGAGGTTCACGGGGATCTTGCCAGCCAGGACCACGGCCACGTTGCAAATGAGGCCACCGAGCCCCGGTGGCAGGATGATTCCGACGCGCTGCTTCTGCGTCTCCTGCTTGACCACCTGGGCCAGTGCGAGCGCGGTGGCGAAGACTTTGTCAAAGCGCAGAATCTTCTCGTCCTTGCCGTCCACAACGCTGTTGCGCGTGCCGTGTTTTTTAAAGCCGCGGATGAGGGCGTAGCCCAGGCTCATGTCCAGCGCGGGAGATTCACCAAAGCTCTCCTCAGCGAGAACGAGGAGGGACTCCTGGTAGCTGGCGAGATTGACGTCCGCCCCCTGGAGGAGCTTGCCAAAATTGAAGACGACCTCGGCGTCGGTGTAGCGGCGCTCGATGGGCAGTGCGGTGTCCTGGCGGCTGTGCACGTAGAGCGGCAGCACGGGAATCTCCCCCTTGAGGAGAAACTCCAGCTTGGTGCCCGGCACGGTGGTCATGGGGGCGGAGATGGTGGCGGCCTCTGCGGGCAGGTAAATGACGACGGCGCCGCTTTTGGCAGCCTCAGCCAAGGCGCTGCGGTAGGCGGAGATCTCCGTTTCGCCGGGGGTGAACTCCATGGCGTGCACGCTGTCGCGCTCCAGGTGCACCCGCAGCAGGGGGTGCAGGGCGGCACCTTTTTTCACCACATAGACCAGCGGGCGGCCTTCGAGCACAACCTCCAGGCGCAGCAGGTCAAAATAGCCCAGCTGGCTTGGCAGGATCATGTACCCCCCCCCCCCGGAGGGAAGGTTCTCTTTGCCGAGGATGGTGAGGTCTTTGAGGGAAACGGGCTTTTCAGAGGCCATGGTGAATGCGCGTGGAGGAGTGAAGGCCCACCTAAGCAGGGAGCAACGCGCATGCCAGCGGGAAAAGGGGCGGAGGGGAGAGTTTGCGATTGTTGGCAATGGTTTGCAGTTGTTGAGGGGGGCTGGCTGTGGAAAGAGGTTCTGGCAAACCACGGCAAGCGCCCGCTCAGCGGGCCTTCAGCCACTGCTAACAACCGCCAACTTCTGTCATGCCCCCTCCCCCACGTTATCCCCGCCGTGAATCTCCCGCTCCGCCCCCTGCTGGCAGCGAGAACTGGCTGCGACCCTGGGCGCAGATGAAATACTTCTCCTTCCACCCTGCGGTGTATCCGAACATGCTCCGCGCCGTCTCCCCGGACGCGGGCCCTGGCGATCTGGTGAACGTGTATGACAAGGAGGGGCAGATCTTTGGCAGCGGCTTTTACAATCCGAATGCCAAGGTGCCGCTGCGCGTGCTCCAGCACGGCGAGGAGGTGCTGAATGAGGACTTGCTGGACGCACGGCTGGATGCCGCGCTGGACCTGCGCCTGAAGACTCTCCGGCTGAATGAGACCACGGATGCCTGGCGCGTGATCTCCTCCGATGGCGACGGCCTCAGCGGCCTGGTCGTGGACCGCTACGCGGACGTGCTTTCCATCGAAGTGACCACCCTCGGTGTGTGGCGCCGTCTTTCCCGCTGGCTGCCCAAGCTGCACGCCGCGCTGGGCACCAAGCAGCATCTCATCGAGGTCGATCCGGACATCGCCCGGATCGAGGGCATGCGATACGCCGACGTGCCGGAGGCGGACGCCCCCGCCCCACGCAGCGTGCGCATCCGCGAGAATGGCGTGCGCTACCAGGTGAGCTTTGAGGACGGGCACAAGACCGGCTTTTTCTGCGACCAGCGGGACAACCGCCTGAAATTTGGCAAGCTTGCACATGGACGGCGGGTGCTGGACCTGTGCAGCTACACGGGAGGCTTTGCCCTCAGCGCACGCGTATCCGGCGGCTGCGAGGATGTGACCGGGGTGGACCTGGATGAAAAAGCCATCGCCCAGGCCAGGAAAAACGCAGACCTGAACCAGGTCCGCATCGACTGGGTGCATGCTGACACCTTCACGTGGAGCCGCCAGATGCAGCAAAACGGCGCGCTCTGGGATGCTGTGGTGCTGGACCCGCCAAAGCTCGTCTTTTCCCGCGATGCAGAGGAAGGCCAACTGGGCCGCAACAAGTACTTTGACATGAACGCCGTGGCGCTGGGCCTGCTGAAGCGCGGTGGCCTCTTTGTCACCTGCTCGTGCTCCGGCCTGCTGGATGTCGCTGAGTTTGAGGAGATCGTGATGCGTGCCGCGCACCGCAACAAGCGCCGCCTGCAGATCATTGACCGCACCGGAGCCGGGACCGACCATCCGGTGATGTCCAACTGCCCGGAGAGCCGGTATTTGAAGGTGCTGTGGTGCCTGGCGTGGTGATTCCGGTGAATCAGTGGTGTGGCAGGCCCGCCGCCACTGATTTACTGATTGACTGACACACTGATTGCCACCCTGGAGCAGAAGGGCGAATCCGTCACAGGTTTCCTTTGCCTACACGTCACGACTGTTTACTCTAAGCGTCCCATGAATCCAGAGGTGCAAAACATTGTGGCTGCAGGCAAGCTCCCTGCTGCTGACGGCGAAAAACTTTCCAAACTTGAACCCGGAACTTTCGTTCTGCACAAAAGCTGGGGCGTCGGCAAGATCGCCGAATGGGATTTGCTGGGTGACCGCCTGCTGATCGACTTTGAAGGCAAGCCCGGCCATCCGCTCAAGCTCGCCTTTGCCATCAGTTCGCTGGAAATCATCTCCCCCGACCACCTCCTGGCCCGCCGTCTGGCAGACCTCGACTCGCTGAAGGAAATGGCTGCCAAGAATCCGCCTGCACTAGTGGAACTGGCGCTGAAGAGCAGCGGCAACACCCTGCACCTGGACGACCTGGAAAAGCTGCTGAAGGGCCGCATCGTCTCCGACGCCGACTACAAGAAGTGGTGGGAAGGCGCCAAGCGCGCGCTCAAGACGCACCGCCACATCGTCGTTCCGGCCAAGCGCACCGAGAAGCTGGTGCTGCGTGACCAGGCGGAAAACCCCGGCACGCAGATGGTGAAGTCCTTCCTCGCCGCCCGTGACCTGAAGTCCAAGCTCGCCACGCTGGCCAGCATCCAGAAGGACATTGACCTCTTCAGCGATCCGAAGACCGAGCTGATCCCCGTTTTCCAGGACATCTCAGACTCCGCACGCAAGAGCGTGAAGCTCAACCTCAAGGAGTGCCTGCAACTCCTGCTGGCACGCGACGAACTCATCGAAAGCCTGGAGGCGAGCTCGCCGATGGGGTCCATGAAAATTTCCGACCTGATCACCGAGACCAAGGAAGTGCTGGCAGACGCCATCAAGGGCCTCTCCTCCGGCTTCCTGGCACGCATCTACCGTGCCTTCCCCGAGGCCTTCCCAAACCGTGGCTGGGTGCCCGAGATCCTGCACCACCTCACCAAGACCGGCGGACGCGCCGTGGCCGAGATCGCCACCGTGCTGGATGCCAACGACGAGCTCGACGTGCTGGCAGAAGCCCTGAAGAAATCCCTGCGCAACCGCATGCTCTCCGCTGATCTGCTGATCTGGATGGCCCGCGAGCGCAAAGGCCTGGCGGAGTCCGTCTTCGACATTGATCTGGGTCATGCCATCCTCGGTGTCATTGAGAGCGACCACATGGAGGGCGGGCCCAAGCGCACCGGCCGCCTGCAGGACCTGCTCTCAGATGACAAGACGCTGCTGGGCGAAATGGTGGCGGAGGCAGAGGAGGAGGATGTACGCCTGCTGGCCAAACGCCTGATCAACGGATCCCTCTTTGACGAGCTCACCCGCCGCTCCCTGATGGCCCGCATCATCAAGGTGCGCCCTGAAATGGAGGCCCTGATGGACGAAAACGCCTCGGCCACCCACAAGGATGACTCCCTCATCGTCTCCTGGGAAAGCCTGGAGAAGAAAAAGCAAGAGCTGGAAGACCTGGTCAACGTCAAGATCCCGGAAAACAAGCGCGAGATCCAGATCGCCCGTGATGAGGGTGACCTGCGCGAAAACGGCGGCTACAAGGCCGCGCGCGACCAGCAGTCCGTCCTGCTGCGTATGCAGGGCAAGCTGGAACGCGAGCTGCGCAACGCCCGCGGCACCGACTTTGCGAACGTGCCTACGGACAAGGTCGGCATCGGCACCGTCGTGGACGTCGAGGACATCCCTTCCGGTGAGAAGGAGACCTTCACCATCCTGGGAGCCTGGGACGGCGACCTGGACAAGAACATCATCAGCTACCTCTCGGAGTCGGCCAAAGCCTTGATCGGCAAGGCTGTCGGCGAGGAGCTGGAGCTGCCGACAGACAGCCACCACGTCAGCCGCAGGGCCAAAGTCACGGCGGTGCGGGCTTTCAAGCCGTAAATACGCCACCCTCACGGGATAGGACCGGCTCTCAAGCAGAGTCCCCTCCCCCCTTGCATCACGCAAGGAGCAGCGGCCTCAGCGGCTGCGCGTGTGCGCCAGCCTGTTGCCTTCCGGCAGCAGGCGGCGCACTCTCATTCTTGATGGCGGCACTGCGTTAAGTGAAGGGACAAAAATGGCCCCGCTGGCCGGAACCACGACTAACATTTACGCCAGCAGTGGAGATTTTGCGCTGCATGCGGATTCAGGATGATTTTTTTCAATCCTGCTTCACGTTTGTAAAATCTGAGCCCCGCCAACCCAGGGGACTGCCACTTTTTCTGTGCATTTCTGTGCACACCTCACGCCCCCAATGCCTCCAGTCTCCCGCCCCTTATTCCCCCTCAGGAGCCTTCGAGAAAACATCTTTGCAGCTCGCAGCACCCGCCTTCCCCTGCTGGCGACAGCCGTTCTCGGACTGCTGACGCAGCCTGAAGCAGCGGGTCAGATGCCCGGCCAGAACAACAATCTCAGTGTCATCCTCAGTGGCACCGGGCTCGGCACGCCGCAGCCAGTTGCACCCACGCAAGACCCGGCCGTCTTTGATGCCAACCCCGGCCCGTGGGGGCAGATGAAGTGCGCCTACGTTTACCTGGAGGCTCCGGCCAGCCTGATCGAAGAATTCCCGCTGCCCAGCCCCGTGCCGCGCTGGACCTTTCCAGCCGCCGCGCTGCTGAACCTGCCCTCCTTCCTCAGCAAGGCAGGCATTTCCCAGTCTCTCATCGCTACGCTGCTGGACCCGAAACACATGGTCAAAGAGGGTGCCTACGTGCACCTTCTCCCCCCGCTGGCAGAGCTGGAGGCCCTGACTCCGGAGACCCGTGCGGTGATCTATACGGAACTGGCAAAGTACCCCGAAAACGAATACCACGCCGACCCGGTGCTCATCATTGGCACCACGGTGGAGGAGTGGTACAAAGGAAGCAAGCTGCGGCCTGAAATCATCAACAAGATCAGCAAGCTCAGCTATGCCCGCGGCGAGGCCACGGCCTTCAGCGACATCCCTGCGCTGCTGAACTACGCGCAGTCAGACTCCGAGGCCCGCGCCATCTTCAAAGCCTGCACACGCACGCGCAACCTGATGATCCGCCTCAAGCTGGACAAAAACTCCAACGCCGATGAGGTCATCAAGTACTGGAGCTTTGGCACGGGCATCCGCCGCAAGGACCTGGAGCCCCTGGTGCGCTCCATCATCGAGCTCGATGGGGTGGATGATCTCGGCATTGTGCACATCCTGCCAGCCCTCGCGCGCAAACTGCTCTACACCTACCCCGGCCTGGACATGGCCAAGCACGGCATCATGCCGGACTGCCACTGGACCTCGCTCAATTTTTTCAACTACGAGCCGCACGAGTACCTGCTGGACGCACGGCTGGCCACCAGCCAGGTGCTGGAGCAGTTTGTGCCCGTGGAGCCTCCCTACCAGTTTGCCGACATCCTCTTCTTCCTGGACAACACCACGGGGGACGCCTTCCACTCCTGCGTGCATCTGGCAGACAACATCGTCTACACCAAGAACGGCCGGAACATCCTTTCCCCGTGGGTGATCATGCGGCTGGAGGACGTGAAAAAAATCTACCTCTACAAGGGCAACGGCCGCGTGCAGGGCTTCCGCCGCAAGGACATCGCAGCGGAGAAAAAAGCCGCGCAGGAAGCGCCGTGATGGCATGAGTTTTGGCAGGTGCCTGCAATGAGAAGCAAATGGCGGGCGTTAAACACCACCACCATGCCCTCCCGCCGCCACTTCCTCCACACCGTCCTCGGCACCAGTGCCGCAGCCGCCTTTGCCGCCGACTCCAAGCTCAGCTACAAGGGGGAGAACATCCAGTTTGGCCTCGTCACCTACATGTGGGGCGCGGACTGGGACCTGCCCACGCTGCTGAAAAACTGTGAAACCGCGCAGGTGCTGGGCGTGGAGCTCCGCATCGACCACGCGCACAAGGTCAGCCCCGCCCTCACGCCCGAGGAGCGCGCCGCAGTGAGGAAGCAGTTTGAAGATTCGCCCGTGGACCTGCTGGGCATGGGAACGAACTACGAATTTCACTCCCCCAAGGAGGATGAGGTGAAGAAGAACATCGAAGGAGCCAAGCAGTACATCAAGCTCTGCCACGACCTCGGCGGCACCGGCGTGAAGGTGAAGCCCAACGCGCTGCCCAAGGACGTGCCGGCGGAAAAAACGCTGGTGCAGATCGGCAAGGCGCTGGCTGAACTGGGAGACTACGCGCTGGGCTTTGGCCAGGAGATCCGCCTGGAGGTGCACGGCAAGGACACCTCCGAGCTGCCGAACATCAAGACCATCATGGACGCCGCCGCCCGTGACAACGTGCGTGTGTGCTGGAACTCCAACGACACCGACCTCAACGGCGCCGGACTGGAGGCCAACTTTGCCCTCGTCAAAGACCTTCTGGGCCACACCACGCACATCCGTGGCGTGAACCAGAGCACCTACCCTCTGGACAAGCTGGCCAAACTCCTCGTGGAGGCCGACTACGAAGGCCACGTCTGCCTGGAGGCCCACAAGCTGCCCGCCGGAGACCGCGTGGCAGCCCTCGCTGAACAGCGCGAGCTTTTCATGAATCTGGTGACGGAGGCGCGGAAGAGCGTGAAGGACTGAGCTCCAGGAAAATGACGAATGAGTAAGCCCTAATGACGAAATAAGGTCGAATGCCAAAGGCCGAAGCTAGCATCGAGCCGTAACGCGCAGCCCCCTTGCAACGCGTATGCGCATTCGAGCTTCGGCATTATTTCGTCATTCGGATTTCGTGATTCGTCATTCCCCCTCCCTTTTCGCTGCTCGTATGAGCAGTACACCCCCTTGACACCCCCCTGCCCCTCTGCCATTTCAGAGGCTAGAATTCTGATTTTGCCCCTCCGCCATGGCCGCCCCTGCTCCTGCCCACAACTACACTGAAGACTCCATCAAATCCCTCGACTGGCGCGAGCACATCCGCCTGCGCCCGGGCATGTACATCGGCAAGCTGGGAGACGGCTCCCTGCCGGAGGACGGCATCTACGTGCTGCTCAAGGAGGTGCTGGACAACTGCATCGACGAGCATGTGATGGGCTTTGGCAATTCCATCGAGATCACCATCACCGACGACCAGACCGTGACGGTGCGCGACTACGGGCGCGGCATCCCGCTGGGCAAGCTGCTGGAGTGCGCCGCGCAGATCAACACGGGTGCGAAGTACGACAGCGAAGCATTCAAAAAATCCGTCGGCCTCAATGGCGTGGGCATCAAGGCGGTGAACGCCCTTTCCGAATTCTTCGAAATCCAGGCCGTGCGTGAGAAGCAGACGCGCTCCATCGAGTTCAGCCAGGGCCTCGTGGTCTATGACATGGGCAAGCCCAAGCCCTGCGACGAGCCAAACGGCACACGCATCGCCTTCCGTGCGGATGCGGAGAGCTTTGCTGACGACACGCATTTCCGCCTGGATTTTGTGCGCGAGATGCTGCGCTTCTACGCCTGGCTGAATCCAGGTCTCTCCCTGCTCCTCAAGACCCCGGCGGGTGAGGAGAAGTTCAAGTCCAAGGACGGCCTGATGGATCTGATCCGCTCCAAGCTGACCGAGGAGCCGCAGTACCCCATCATCCACCTGGAAGGCAAGGACGTGGAGGTGGCCTTCACCCATGGCACGGGCTACGGCGAGGAGTACTACAGCTTCGTCAACGGCCAGCACACCACGCAGGGCGGCACGCATCTGGCTGCCTTCCGCGAGGCCATCGTGCAGGAGTGCCGTGAGTTTTACAAAAAGCAGTTCGACCCCGCCGACGTGCGCGGCAGCCTCATCGCCGCCGTGAGCGTGAAGGTTCAGGAGCCCGTGTTTGAGTCGCAGACGAAGACCAAGCTGGGATCGACCCACATGGAGCCCAACGGGCGCAACCTGCGTGGCCACGTCACCAGCGTCATCAGCGCCCAGCTCGACAACTTCCTGCACAAACACTCGGACATCGCCAAGGCGCTGCAGGAGAAGATCAACTCCAACGAAAAAGAGCGCAAGGAGATCAGCGGCATCCAGAAGGCGGCGCGTGAAAACGCCCGCAAGGCCAAGGTGCACAACAAGAAGCTGCGCGACTGCCGCATCCACTTTGACACCAAGGACAAGCGCCGCGAGGAAAGCACCCTCTTCATCACCGAGGGTGACAGCGCCTCCGGCAGCATCACCAAGAGCCGCGATGTGGAGACGCAGGCCGTCTTCAGCCTGCGCGGCAAGCCGCTGAACTGCTTCGGCCTGACCCGCAAGATCGTGTATGAGAACGAGGAGTTTTATCTCCTGGCCAACGCGCTACAAATTGAGGAAGACCTGGAGGAGCTGCGCTTCAACCGCGTGGTGCTGGCCACCGATGCCGATGTGGACGGCATGCACATCCGTCTGCTGATGATCACGTACTTCCTGCAGTTCTTCCCCGAGCTGGTGCGCAAAGGACACCTGTACATCCTGCAGACGCCGCTCTTCCGCGTGCGCAACAAGAAGGAGACCTACTACTGCTACAGCGACGAGGAGCGCCAGCGCGCCATCCACCGCTGCGGCAAAAGCGCCGAGATCACCCGCTTCAAGGGTCTGGGCGAGATCAGCCCGGATGAGTTCAAGCACTTCATCGGCCCGCACATGCGTCTGGAGCCCGTGAAAATCCGTGACCACGAAACCGACGCCGACGGCAACGCCCTCCCCTCCGAGCACCGCAGCGTGAAGGAGATGCTCTCCTTCTACATGGGCAAAAACACTCCTGAGCGCCAGAGCTACATCGTGGAGAATCTCCGCATCGAGCAGGAGCTGGAGTTTAAGGAGACGGCTGAGCCAGCGGCGATCGCGGAGGCGGCGTGAGGTGGGCCGCAGGAAGCACGGGCAATCGTGCCCGTGTAGAAAGCGCTCTCTGCGGGCAGCATTGCCCGCACTACTTCCCCACAAAAAACCCGTCAGACCTTTCGGCCTGACGGGTTACTGAGACTTGGCTGCAGAGAACTCCCGGCGCTTACTTCGCCTTCACCTTGAAGCTGCGGAACACCACAGGATCGCTGTGTCCTGCAAAGCCGATGAAGCCCTTCGTGTGGTCCAGGCCCTTCGGCGGGTGGGCGATCAGGCTGCGATCGAGCTTGTCGATGTCCACGTCGAGGATCTTGGTGCCGTTGAGGATGACCTTGATCTTCTGGCCATCGACCTGGATTTCCTGGAAGTTCCACTCACCCACGGGGCGGAGGTAGCCGTGCTTGGCACCAGCGCAATGGTAGAGGGAGCCGTGGTACTGGTAGGGCTCCAGGCCTTTTTTGCCGGCGGCGGCCTGCTTGGCGTTGTAGCCGTCGCTGTCGATGACCTGAAGCTCCAGGCCATCAGAGGCGGAATGGCCGCCGAGAGGGGTGCGCAGGGCGATGCCGTTGTTGCCGGCAGGGGGGAGCTTGAACTCCACGCGGATGATGCCGTTTTCAAATTCGTCCTTGGTCAGCAGGTCGCCGCCTTTGCCGGGCTTGCAGGTGATCGCGCCGTCCACCACTTCGTAGCTGTCCACGGCCCCCTGCCAGTTGCTGAGGTCCTTGCCGTTGACGTATTCCTTGAAGCCGTCTTCGGCCCAGTTGCCTGCGAGTTCCTTGTTGGCTTCTTCAGCGGGGATCTCGCGGATGTAAACGTTCTTCCAGCGGATCTCGCTGCCGTGGGTCTGGAGCTGGATGGGGCCTTTGGCAAAGGCAGGATCTGGGAAGAAGCCGTTGGGCATTTTCTCAGCGGGCTTTGCCTCGGCCTTGGCGTCCTTTTTGCCGTAGGCCAGGTAGCCGGCCTTGCGGTTGGCAAAGAAGTTTTCCAGCACGGCGTTTTTCACCACGACTTCGCCGTTGAAGGTCACGGTCACGCGCTCGCCCACCATGCGGATGAGGAAGGTGTTCCACTCGCCGAGAGGCTTGTCCATGAGCTTGGTGGGGTTTTTGCCCTCGGGGCTCTTGTTGTTCCAGAGGCCGCCGGAACCGAAGGGCTTGCCGAGTGCGACGGCTTTTTCGTCCTTCTCCGTGAAGTCCCAGATCTGCACCTGCGGGATGCCGCGCAGGTAGATGCCGCTGTCGCCAAGAGGGAGCATTTTGTAATCGACCATGAGTTCAAAGTCGCCGTAGTCCTTGTCTGTGGTGAGGTACAAACCTTTGCCGTCGTTGACGAGCTGACCGTCCTCGACTTTCCAGTGAGCGTTGACGTGGTCGCCCTTGTCGTTGCCTTTGGCATCCACGAGGCCGCCCTCGATGGATTTCTTTTTGTACGCGGCCAGCTCCTCCGGGGTCATCTTCCAGAGGTCATTCGGGTCCTGGGTGCCCCAGCCATACCATCCGGAAAGATCCTTGCCGTTGAAGAGCGCGGTGAATCCGGGTGGTGGTACATTGTCCTCGGCGCGGCAGAATGCGGCGGCGGCGAGCAGGAGGGTCAGGGTCAGTGTTCGTTTCATGGATGGGTGAGAGAAGCAAAGGAGTCGCATCCCACAGCGGGCATCTTTCATTCTGCGGTTCGATGGTCACTTTCTGCTCGACATTGGTCACAAAAATCGGGACGCTTTTCCCCTTCATGAAATCTGCCATTTTTGTTCTGCTTTTCAGCTGCTGCTGCCAGCTTTCCCTGAATGCCCAGGCTCCCGCTGCGGGGGAGGCCGCCGCCGGTGCCCAGGCGCTGATGCAAAAGCTCTTTTCGCAGGACATCTCGGAGGAGGACCTGCAGGTACTGGCCAAGGAGGCAAACAAGGCCGGCGTCCCTCGCCAGCAGATCATCGAGGCGAAGCTCATCTGGGGCTTGCGCCAGCAGAGCACGCCTTTTCTGGTGAAGATCCTGCCGGAGGTGGAGATTCTGGCCAGCAGCTTTGACCCAGCCAATGCCGTGGCGCTGCCCAGCCTGGAAACGGTGAAGAGCTTCATCTCCTACATCAAGGCGATGAAGGCCTCCCAGGCCGGAGATGCGGTGGGCTTCAAGCAGAACATCTTGGAGGCCATCTGGCTCAGCCCGCAGCAGGCGCCCGTCTTCATCCAGGCCATGGAAAAGTTTCGCCTGGAGGCCAAGATGGCGGAGCTCGTGATCGACCTGAAAACGCCGCTGACCACCTCCGGCGGGGAGGCCACCACGCTGCATGACGTGCTGGGTGGCAAGAAGGCGCTGCTGGTGGACTTTTGGGCTTCCTGGTGTGGCCCGTGCATGAAGCTGATGCCTGCTCTCAAGGCCAAAGCGGGGGCTCTTACCTCCCACGGCATTGTTGTGGCGGCGATCAACAAGGACGATGAAAACGCGGAGGCCACGGCAGAGCGCATCCGCCAGGAGCAGAATGCCAGCCTGCCCTGGCTCATCGAGCCCGCCGAGCGCCCCTACACCCAGGCGCTGGAGATCGCCACCATCCCGCGCATGGTGCTGCTCTCCCCTGAAGGCAAAGTCCTCTTCAACGGCCACCCGGAAGACCCGGCGCTGTGGGTCGCGCTGAAGAAGATCGACGCGACGATCGAGCCCCGGCCCACTGAGTGAGGCGCTGAAGGCGAATCAGGCCTGCCTCATCGCACGCGGCGGCTGACAGAAACCATGGCAGGTGCTCTTTGCCTGTGAATTTATGAAAGGCGCCGTTCTCAATCTGCCGGGGCAGCCACCCTTGGTCTGCCTCTCATGTTTTACATTCACCGCGTAATGTCGAACGCACAATCCTCGCCGCCTGCTGGCGTGTCCCCGTGGTTCATCCTGACTTTGTTCGCTTTGTCGAAAGGTTGCATCAGGCTTGCTCGAGCTTAAAAGGGATGGTTCAGCGCTCTGCAGACGGCTATTTTCGCCCTTTTTGCCGTGGTGCTCAAAAAGAGGCCAAGCCTTGGCACTTGAGCGGGCTGCTGGGTGGGAAATATTTTGTCCAACTGAATGCCGCAGGCGACTGTACAAGTCATAGGGCGGCTCATATGCCGCCTTCACGACCACGCCATGTCCTCCCCCGACCGCACCCAGGAATTCCTCGAACTGCTCACGCGGCACGACCGCGCCCTGGGCGTGTACGTCTACAGCCTGGTGCCAGCCCCGCATGATGCGGAGGACATTCTCCAGCAGACCAAGATGATCCTCTGGCGCTGCTTTGACCAGTTTGAGCCCGGCACCAACTTCCTCGCCTGGGCGCGCAAGACCGCCTTTCATCAGATCCTCACTCACCGCCGCCAGAAAAAACGCGAGGCCACCCCGCTGAGCGACGAGGTGCTGGAGCTGCTGCACGACGAGGTTTCCAAGCTCAGCGACAGCACAGACCGCCGTGGCGATGCCCTGCGCACCTGCGTTGCCAAGCTTCCCGCCGCGCACCGCCAGCTCATCACCCTGCGCTACTTTGAAGACCTTGAAATCGATGGCGTGGCAGAGCGCATCCGCAGCACCGTGGGGGCTGTGTACCGCGCGCTGAGCCGCATCCGCATGAACCTCATGTCCTGCGTGGAAAAGGAACTCAAACTGGAAGGAGCCGAAGCATGAAGCCCGCCGATCAATTTCGCCTGCTGGAACTCTCCGAACGCTACGCCGATGACAAGCTCACAGCGGAGGAGCTTGCCGCGCTGGAGACCGAACTGCGCGACAACGCAGCCTCGCGCGCCTTCTTTGCCAAGGCCCTGCATCAGCGTGCCGAGCTCTGCTTTGACGACTCCTGGCATTCGCAGGCAGAGCCAGCCCCCGCCCCTGCACCGCGCACCGTGTGGTGGCGGCATGCCATCACCGCCGCTGCGGCGGCCTGCGTGACTCTGGGCTTCTTCTGGCTGCAGGGCCACCGGGACGGCACCGTGGCCACACTGGTGCGTGCGCAGCAGTGCCAGTGGGCCGGCAGCAGCCTGCCCACCGTGGAGGGCGCGCGCCTCAAGCCGGGCATGCTCGATCTCATGGAGGGCCTCGCCGTCATCCGCTTTGACAGCGGCGCGGAGCTGGTGCTGGAGGCCCCCGCCACCGTGGAGGTGCTGGACGGCATGAACTGCAAGCTGCGCCGCGGCACACTCGTCGCGGAAGTGCCCCCGCAGGCCAAAGGATTCAGCATTGATACCAAGGACGCCAAAGTCATCGACTGGGGCACCAAGTTCGGCCTGAGCGCCGGAGAGGACGGCAAGTACCTCGTGCAGGTGATGGAGGGCCTCGTGGAGGTGGACGACAAATCCGGTGCCGCCTCCAAAAAGCTGCAGAAAGGCCAGCGCGTGGACCGTGGCTGGTCGCAGAAGCAGATGCATCCCTCCGCCGGCGATGACGCCGATGCCGAGCCCAGCCGCTGGCAGCCCGCCGTTGTCATGGACGCCGGAGACGGCTGGCAGGCCATCACCACCGCCTTTGGCCATGGCAAGGACAGCTACATCCAGTCCTCCGACAAAGCCCCGCATGACTTTGGCACCCATCCCTTTTTCCGTGTGAAGCACAGCGGCGACACCAAGCCCGACCTCAACCGCAAGGGCTACATCGCCTTTGACCTCAGCAAATTCAGCGGCCGCAGTATCCAGGATGCGGAGCTCGTGCTCACCATCGAGCCCAGTGAGCTCGGCTTTGCCAGCTTTGTGCCGGACAGCACCTTTGCCGTTTATGGCGTGCTGGACGAAAGCACCGACGCCTGGGAGGAGAGCGGTCTGACCTGGCAGCAGGCCCCCGCGCACGACCCCGCCCAGCCCGAGCGCCACCTCCCCGTGGCCGCCAAGGTGAAGCTGCTGGGGAAATTTGAGATCGCCCAGGGCATCAACCGCGGCACCCGCAAGCTGCGCGGCATAGACCTGGCCGACTTCCTCAACGCCGACACCAACCAGATCGCCACCCTGATCATCTGCCGCGAAACCAATGAAACCCAGGACAGCGGCCTCGTGCACGCATTTGCCACCAAAGAAAACGGAACGCGGTCTGCGCCGATGCTGCGGGTGAGGCTGGGCTCAAAGTAGCCTTATCCCTGCGGAACAAGGACTCGCTACGCCTACATCGACTCGCTACGCCTACATCTGAAGGCTCATCAGTCCCGGACTGTCATCGCCCAGCGTCGCGGAGCCTCCCTTGTTGCACAGCTGCAAGGCTGTCTTCAGTCCCATCACTGAATCTTGATCGGCTTCGCCAGTGGGAAGCGTTTCTGGATCCACACAAGGGTGAAGAACAGGCGCAGCCGCCACCAGGTGCCTAGGGTCATACGGGTACGGCCGGCCAGGGCGCAGTTGATGGCGCAGACCACGCGAAACCGGTTGGTTGGCTGGAAGAAAAGCTGCGCGAAATGCTGGGTGTAAAACCGCTCGATGAACTGCCAGAAGCGGCTCACATGCCGGCGCGTGGCCCACTCGTAGCGCTTCATGCCAAAGGTGCGTGCCTTGCCGCTGGCGAGGGCGGCGTGCACGGCCTGCGCCCCCTGGCGGGCGCTGATCATGGCCAGCATCACCCCGCTGGAAAAAATGGGGTCGATGAACCCAGCCGCATCTCCCACGCGCACAAGGCGGTCGGAAACAAGTCTGCGGTTCGTGTAGGAGAAATCGGTCAGCACATGCCCCTGTGTGATGGGCTTCGCATTGATCATGCGGTCGTGCACGGCGCGGGTGCTCAGCACCGCGTCATCAAAGGCCTGCTGCGGGTCCTGCTTCAGCGCCTTGAAGTCTGCTTGGTCCAGCACCAGACCCACACTCGTTTTGTCGTCCTGCAGCGGGATCATCCAAAACCACGAGTTTTCGCGGCGGATGATCAGGATGTCCCCCTTCTCCTCCCCGGTGGTCATCTGCACGCCGCTGTAGTGGCCGAAGATGGCGATCTTTTTGTGCCCGGGGTAGTACTCGCGCAGGTTTTCGCGGTTTGCGGTGAAGTTGCCCAGCCCGCTGGCGTCCATGAGAAACGCGGCCTGCACCTCATGCTCCGTACCGTCCTTGTCGCGATACTTCACGGTGACGCGGTCTTTTTCAACGCGATGCTCCATGACTAGCGCCTCCTCACGCACCTCCGCGCCCAGCCCCTCGGCATGGCGCAGCAGGATGTCGTCAAACTTCGCACGCTCGACCTGCAAGGACTCGGGAAACTCGGTGAAGGAGCCGCGTGAGAAATTCATCCGCGTATGGATCGAGCCGTCGCCCATCCAGAACTGCGCGCCGCGTTTCACCATGAAGCCTGCCGACTGCACTTTCGCCCAGACGCCCAGCTCATCGAAGATTTCACGATTGTACGGCAGCAGCGACTCGCCGATGTGAAAACGCGGGAAACGGGACTTTTCCAGCACGAGGACTGACCGACCGTCCTGACGCAGCGTGGCCGCAGCCGTGGCTCCCGCAGGCCCGCCGCCGATGATGATGACATCCCAGGGTTTGCTCATGCGCAATGAATGGTGGGGGTCGGCACAGGCCGCAAGAAAAACTCCACAGCAAGCCGGGCCCGGCGTGCGATATTTTTTCACCCCGCTGCCATCTCCCGTCCACAGTTTTTGCCCCGGGCCGCCCGGCGCCTGCGCCAGAACCGCCCCACAAAAAGCGTACCACCCCTGCAGCCTCATCCCCTACCCTTGGCCCCATGAATGAAAAGCTCGAAACCCTGCTGGAGCGCATGCAGTCGCTGGAAAAGGAAATCCTGCGCGAGTTGCAGCGCAAGGAGATGGAATTTTTCTACGAGGTGCGCCAGGGCCGGGTGCGCTTTACCGAGGAGGCGCGTGCGCAGCACCGGCTGCTGCTCAAGCGCTTCACCGCCTACATCCGCGACTCCCGCTTTATGATCCTGCTGACCACGCCCGTCATCTGGTCATGTATCATCCCCATCGTGCTCCTTGACGTGTTCATGGTCGTCTACCAGGCCATCTGCTTTCCCATTTACGGCATCCCCAAGGTGAAGCGCAGCGACTACATCCGGCTGGACCGCCGCCACCTGGCCTACCTGAACTGGGCGGAGAAATTTAACTGCGAGTACTGCGGCTACGCCAACGGCGTGCTCGCCTGCGCCTCCGAAGTGGCCGCGCGCACAGAGCAGTACTGGTGCCCCATCAAGCACGCGCTGCGCATGAAGTCCATGCACAGCCGCTACCGCTTCTTCTTCGACTACGGTGACGCCCAGCACTACCGCCAGCAGCTCGAAAAGGTGCGGCGCTCGTTTGAAGACATCGAGAAATCCAAGGCCGAGGACGCCGCGCAGGCCCGCAGCCAAGGCTAAGCAGCCGCCGCCACACCTGAGCGACGGAGGGGGGGATCGGGACGATCACACTCCGCCGATCACTTAGGCACGACGGTGAAGCCTTCTTTGCTGTCTTTGATGAGCCAGCCTGCGGCTTCGAGTTCTTTGCGAAGGGTGTCGGCGGCGGCCCAGTCTTTGGCCTGCTTGGCGTCCCAGCGCTGCTGGGCCTTGGCCTGGATCTCGGCTGGCACGTCGGCCACGGCGTCTTCGGCCACGGGGGGCAGCACGATGCCAAGGGCACCGAGCATGAAGTGCAGGCCGCTGCGGGCTGCGGCGGCCTCTTCGGCGGAGAGCGCGGCGGGCTTGAGCTTGTTCAGCACGCCAAAGATGCCGCCCATGGCTCCGGGCACGTTGAGGTCATTGAGCAGCGTTTCCCAGGCTTCGCTGAAGGGGCCGGGAGTGCTGGAGTGCTGGAGTGCTGGAACTGCTGCGGCGAGCGCCTTGTCGGCCTTCGCGAGTTTTTGCAGGGCCTGACGTGCTGAGTCGAGGCTGTGCATGGTGAAATTCAGCGGGGCGCGGTAGTGGCCGGAGATGAGCACGTAGCGAACCTCGGCGGCGGTGTAGCCGCGCGCGGCCAGATCCGCCAGCGTGTAGAGATTGCCGATGCTCTTGCTCATCTTGCCGCCGTCCACCATGAGGTGGGCCACGTGCATCCAGTGATGCGCAAACTTCCCGTGCGTGCTGCAGCAGCTCTGGGCGATCTCGTTTTCATGATGCGGGAAGATGAGGTCCACACCTCCGCTGTGCAGATCGAAGTCCTCGCCGAGGTATTCGAGAATCATGGCGCTGCACTCCAGGTGCCAGCCAGGGCGGCCTTCGCCCCAGGGGCTGGGCCAGTAGTTGGCGCCGTCTTCGGGCTTGCGTGCTTTCCAGAGGGCAAAGTCGGTGAGCGAGTCCTTGGTGTATTCGTCGCTGTCGGTGGCGCTGGCGGCCTCGCTGGCCCCCAGGCGCAGCTCGCGGTCCTCCAAGTGGCTGAGGCGGCCGTAGTCTTTGAATGAGGAGACGCGGAAGTACACGCTGCCATCGGCGGCGGCGTAGGCATGCCCGCCGGAGATGAGCTTTTCGATCATCGCCACCTGATGCGGGATGTGCGCCACGGCGCTGGGCTCCACATGCGGCGGCAGCAGGTTCAGCGCAGCGCAGTCGGCGTGGAATTTCTGCGTCCAGCCCTGGGTGAAGTCGGTGAGTGTCTGCCCCGCCTTCTGCGAGTCGCGGATGGTTTTGTCGTCCACGTCGGTGATATTGCGCACATGCAGCGTGGGTGTGCCGGAGGCCTCCACCACGCGGCGCATCACGTCCTGCGCCACAAAGGTGCGGAAGTTGCCGATGTGCGCCGGGCCATACACCGTGGGTCCGCAGCAGTAAAAGCGCAGTGTTTTGCCGTCGAGCGGCGTGACATCGCGGTCGGTGCGGGAGAGGGTGTCGTGGAGTTTCAGAGCGGCAGACATGAGGGGCGGTGAAGGTGAATGACGAATGGAGATTGTCGAGTGCGGGAATGCGGTGGCTGGTGGCCAGTCAATCAGTCGAGCCCCCTCCTGCACGAAAATCGGCCGGAAAAGGATCCCGCAGCATCTGCCACTTCCCAAAACCCCACGCCTGCCCACTGGCGCAGCAGCCGCTTACTGCCCCCTTGCTGTTACCGATGCCCCTTGACCCTGCGCGGCGATGGGGTATCTTGAATCCTCTCCAAAACGGGGGCGTACTGGTTTCGACGGGTCGTCTTAGTTCGGAGCTGCATGCCGAGGATGATTCGTTGGCCTCGTTAAACACCGGATCAAAAACATAAATGCAAACTCTAACGAGCTAGCACTCGCAGCTTAAGCACTGCGACATCCTTCAGGCAATGTCTGGTAGCCTGAACGATGCCACTACCAGGCTGGTCTGATGGCCGGGCGACCGGGTCACAGACGAGATCAAACAGGACGCTGGGTGAAGAGTAGGCTGTCTCAAGCCGCCTCCCACCGAGACCAAAGATGAGACTGAGCATGGAGACGCTACGGGCAACGGTGATTCGGACAGGGGTTCAACTCCCCTCGCCTCCACCATTTTCACAAACCACCGCCACACAGGCGGCATACACACTAGGGTTGGAGCACCCGGCCTGCAAGGCGTCAGCGGCTAGGGCTGGTACCAGTAGGTGATCTTGCTTTTGTCGGCGAAATTAAGGGACTTGAGGTCTGTCTTGGGATAGACCCGGGCGCTGAGGTCGGCGTCGCGTCTGCCGGCCACGACCACGACGTGGGTCCATTTGGGGTCCTTCTCCTGGATCACATGCTGGTAGTGGTATTTCTTGCCGGCCTGTGCCGTTTCCGGCAGATCCACCGGCACCGAGAAGCTCCCGGACTTGGTCTTGCGGCTCAAGTCCTCCATCTTCTGCAGGGTCTTGGTCATGTCAAAATTCATGCGGGCGAGGTCCAGAGCCGCGCTCCTCTGCTGGACCAGCTGGTTCTGGTCATTGAAGAAGTAGATGAAGTTTACAAGCTCCTTCATCGGGATGTCCTGCGTGGGTGTCACGCTGAACTCGATCGTCGCCTTTGCCGGAGGATACTGGCCGTTTACGCGTATGGAACTGGGCATCGTCCTGCCCTTGGAGATCGCGCCCAGTTGAAACTTGGGCTTGGTTTCCGCGATTGCCGCTGCGACAGCGCCCAAGGCCAGAGACAGCAGGAGGAGCATTCTCATGCCAGGAATATTGTGGAGCCCGGGATTCACGCAAGGATAAAACTTCCCGCCCGACATCGCCCAACGCAGGGGCCATACAAAAAAAGACGTTAGCGACTGCGAGGTGGGCGCTACTGCATGGCTGTGGGTGGATGGAATGCGCTGGCTGGCGGAAAGCAGCTTATTGCTGAGCAACAGGGGAGGACTCTGCGATTTCGGACGCTGACGATCAGGGGACTGCCGCCCCGCTGGCTGCGGGCCGCTTCGCCCACGGTTTTGTTTTGCTTTTTTCCGCAGGGCCGGAGAAAAAGCTGCGTTTATCTGCTCTCTCCTTTCACCCACCCTGCCCCGACCATGAAACGCATCGCCGCCCTTTGCCTCGCCCTCGCCACCCTTCCCCTGCATGCCGAGGACTGGCAGCCGGAGGCGGGCTTCACCTCCCTCTTCAATGGCAAGGACCTCACCGGCTGGTGCTTCCGCGAGAAGACCAAGAAGGACGACCCTAACCCCGGCACCATCACCGCCAAGCACGATGGCAAGACCGAGGCCGCCGATGCGGGCAAGTACATCGTGAAGGACGGCGTCATCGCCGTGACCTTCCCCACGGAGATGGACAAGCTCACCGGACAGCTCTACACCGTGGCCGAGTTCCCGAAGAACTTCACCCTCAAGCTCGAATTCCGCGCCAGCGTGAACGCCGACAGCGGCGTCTTCATCCGCAAGCCCCAGCTCCAGTGCCGCGACTACCTCGTGGCCGGTCCGTATAAGGAACTGAAAGCCTACAAGCCCCAGGAGTGGAACCAGATCATCGTCGAAGTGAAGGACGGCGTGGCCCACTGCACCTGCAACGGCGAAGTCCTCGAAGACGCCCTCAAGCTCCCCGCCACCGGCCCCATCGGCCTGGAGGGAGATCGCGGCGTAATGGAGTACAGGCACATTCAGATCAAGGAAGTGGAGTGAGGTGAGAAGCGAGTGAGGTGGGATGTGGGCGAATTTATGATTTACGATTTTTAATTTATGATTTCAGAGGAGGAGCGCATTGCGGCCTCTTCCAAATCATCAATCGTAAATCGTAAATCATAAATGCCCGCGCCTCGGTGCTAGATAGGTTCCCCGGCGGTGGTATTAATATTGAGCCTCTCTGGCAGCCCGCCCCCCATCCCCCCATGAAAAACCTCTACCGCCGCGAATTTCTCCGCGACCTCGGCATCTCCGCCGGGGCGCTGCCTTTTCTTGCCGGGCTGCCCAGCCTGACGGGTGCGCCCACGCCGCAGCGCAAGCAGAGGCTGATCATCATGTTTTCGCCGAACGGCACGCTGCCGAATGAGTTCTGGCCGGATCAGGAGGGGGCGGATTTCAGCTTCAAGTCCATCCTCAAGCCGCTGGAGGCATTCAAGGACAAGATGCTCATCCTCCACGGCATCGCCAACAAGGTGAAGGGCGATGGCGACAGCCACATGCGCGGCATGAGCTGCCTGCTCACCTGCGACGAACTGCTCAAGGGCAACATCATGGGCGGCGGCGGCAATCCCGCCGGATGGGCCAGCAACATCTCCATCGACCAGGAGCTCAAAAACTTCCTCCAGAGCAAGAAGGAAACCAAGACGCGCTTTGGCTCCCTGGAGTTCGGCGTGGCCGTGCCCGAGCGCGCCGATCCCTGGACGCGCATGTGCTACGCCGGTGGCAACCAGCCCGTGGCCCCCATCGACGATCCGCACCAGATTCTCAAGAAGGTGTATGGAAAGATGAAGGACAAGGACAGCCTCGTCAGCATCTTGGACGACGTGCGCGACGACCTGAAGCGCATCTCTTCCAAGCTCAGCGCGCGGGACAAAGCCCTGCTGGACCAGCACATGACGCTGGTGCGCAGCATGGAGCAGGACCTGGCAGATGCCGACAAGCAGGGCAAGCTGGCGCACCCCGTGCCGCAGGTGGATCCCAGCATCGAGCTGGTGAACGACAACACGCCGCAGATCAGCCGCATCCAGATCGACCTCCTCGTCAATTCCCTGGCCAATGACATGGCCCGCATCGGCACGCTACAGTACATGCGCAGCGTGGGCATGGCGCAGATGCGCTGGCTCGGTGTGGAGGAGGGCCACCATTCGCTCTCCCACGACCCCGACGACAAAAAAGACAGCTACGAGAAGCTGCTCAAGATCAACACCTGGTTCGCCGGAGAGTTCGCCTACCTGGCCAAGCGCCTCAGCGAGACTCCCGAGGCCACCGGCGGCGGCAGCATGCTGGACAACACCCTGCTCGTCTGGACCAACGAACTCGGCAAGGGCAACACCCACACTCTGGACAACATCCCCTACATCATGATCGGTGGCGGCTGCGGGTTCAAAATGGGCCGCAGCCTCAAGTTTGACAAAGCCGCCCACAACCGCCTCTGGATGGCCGTGGCGCAGGGCATGGGGCACGATCTGCAGACCTTTGGCAAAAAGGAGCTGTGTGAGGGCGGCGCGCTGGCGCTGAGCTAGGGCCGTGTGTGCGAGAGAAGCAACGCGTCTTGCCAGCTCGGAATGAAGGGGTGTCTGTGGAGCGTGTGGGACCAGGATGGTCCCACTCCTTACAAACCCGCCCAGTGCCTCCGGCAGGAGAGGGATCATCCTGATCCCTCACGCGCCCGCATCGTCCATCGCACCCGGATTTCCCAAAGCCGAAGGTCCTGGATGGTCCCCCTCCTGGCTGGCTGGAGGCCGTTCCCGCACTATGCAGCCCACTCCCCTGCCCGTCGGCGGTTGCGAACCAGAGCTTGCAAAACACGCCAAACTCGCCAAGGAAACACGCTCTTATGCCAGCCACCCCAGTTATCAATCTCCGCAAGGGACACGCCGTCCGCTACAACAACGACGTCTGCGTCGTCACCGACACCGAACTCAAGACGCCTCCGCGCATGGCCTCCTTCGTGCAGATGTCCGTCCGCAGCATCACCATCGGCAAGATGTACAACCTGCGCATGACCTCCAATGAGTCGCTCGAATCCGTGAACCTCGTGAAGGACAACCACGAATTCAGCTACAAGGACGGCGACGGCTACCACTTCATCCATCCCGAAACGTTTGAAGACGTGCTCATCGGCGAGGACAAGCTGGACGCCAAGACCCGCGGCTATCTCATCGAAGGCCAGAAGTACCTCGTCGTCTTTGCGGATGACGTCGTCGCCGGCATCGAACTTCCCGCCAACATCATCATGACCGTCACCGACAGCCCTGCTGGCGTGAAGGGCGACTCCGCCAACAACGTGTACAAGGAAGCCACCACGGAGTCCGGCATGCGCGTGCAGGTCCCCCTCTTCATCGGCCCTGGCGACAAGATCAGCGTCAAGACCGAAGACGGCACCTACCTCGGCCGCGCGAACTAAGTTCTGCGGAATCGAATCCATTCAAGAGCGCCTGATCGTGAAAACGGTCAGGCGTTTTTGTTGTCTGGGGTGAATCGGATTGGGTAATGTAGAATACATGAGGCGGAGCATCGTGCACCGTCAGTAGCACGGGCAATCCTGCCCGTGTAGAGCGCACTCTTTGCGGGCAAGATTGCCCGCGCTACTCCGGACTCATGCCGCTCCTTCATCAAACGCCAGCGCGGCCATTTCCCGGTAATACGATGAGCTCTGCAGCAATTCTTCGTGCGTGCCGCTGGCAAGAATGCGCCCCAGATGCAGCACGTAAATCACGTCTGCCTCCACAATGGTGCTGAGGCGGTGGGCGATGACGAGGCTGGTGCGGTTGGCGCGCAGGCGGGCCAGCGCGGTCTGGATGAGGTGCTCGGACTTCACATCCACAGCGGAGGTGGCTTCATCAAGCAGGAGCACGGGGGCATCTTTGAGGAAGGCGCGGGCGAGGGCGAGGCGCTGGCGCTCCCCCCCGCTGAGGAGGACGCCGCGCTCGCCCACCTCGGCATCGAGCCCTTCGGGGTGGCGGCGCACGAAGTCTTCCGCGCAGGCGTCGCGCAGGGCGGCCCAGAGTTCGTCATCGGTGGCGGAGGGTTTACCGAGCAGGAGGTTGTCGCGCACGGTTCCGGCAAAGAGAAAGGCCTCCTGCGTCACGTAGGCCAGCGTGGCGCGCAGGAAGCGTTTGCTCAGCTTTGGCAAAGGAATGCCGTCCAGCGTGATGGTGCCACCCTGCGGATCGTAGAAACGCGTGAGCAGCTGGAAGAGCGTGCTCTTGCCCGAGCCCGTGGCGCCGACGATGGCTATGGTCTGATGCCGAGCCGCCTTGAGCGAGATGTCATGCAGCACCGGCTTGTCATCGCGATAGCCGAAGGTGACACCGTTGAATTCGACCTCGCCGCGCACTGCAGAGAGCGACTCCCCGGCATCGAGATCTTCCTCCGTTTCGTCATCGAGGATGGCAAAGACGCGCTTCGCAGCAGCCAGTCCGCTGAGCAGCGTCTGGTTCACCCCATGCAGGCGGGAGATGGGCTCATACAGAAAGCCGACGAGCAGCAGAAACTCCATGAGCCGCCCCGCTGTCATCGCCCCCTGCACGCACCACCAAGAGCCCGCCATCAGCAGCAGCACGAGGCCCGCATTTCCCAGCAGCGTCATGGACGGCGCATAAAAGGCCCACGCCGCCATCAGCCGCGTCTGCCGGTCCTGCAGCCGCTGGCTGGCGGCCAGAAACCGCCACTGCCGCATCTCCTCAGCCGTGTAGCTCTTGATCTGGCGGATGCCCGAGATCGTGTCGTGCAGCGTGGCATTCAGCGCGCTGGTGGCCTCCCGTGCCGCCGTGGCACGCGGAGACACCCAGCGCGAGTAGATCCACCCGCCAGCCGCGATGAAAGGAGTGGGCGCCAGCACCAGCAGCGCCAGCTTCATGTCCGCCACCATCATGACGATGGCGGTGACGAGGATCTGCAACAGCGCCGTGCAGCCCTGCTCGATGCCTTCCAAAATGACGCGCTGTGTCGCAGGCACATCATCCGCCAGCTTGGTGAGGATGTCTCCCGTGCTCTGGTGGTCAAACCACCCCAGCGGCAGCCTCGCCATCTTGCGGTGCAGCCGCCCGCGCAGGTCGGTGATCATGCGCTGCTCAAAGGTGCAGTTCACCCGGGTGCGCACATAGAAAAGCCCCTCACGCAGCGCAAAGGCCAGCAGCGCCAGGCCACCCGCGCGCCAGATCAGGTCCGCACGCCGCTGCGGGATGATCTCATCCACAAACCAGCGCACCACCCCCGGAAAGACATAGATCAACCCCGTGCCCGCCACCGCCAGCCCGAGCTGCAGCAGCGCGATCCGCCAGTGCGCGCGTGCAAACACGAGCAGGCGGCGCAGGGCAGCGCTGTTGGTCATGGGAGCAGGCGCAAGAGTCATGGAGAGGCTAGACGAGCGAGCGCGGCGTGGGATTCAAGCGGATGTGGAATTTGATGCGCAGGAGAGGCATTCAATTCCAGGAAATGCCGGCATCGCGTTTTTAAACCATGCGGCGAAAGCACGAGGAACGAGTGAGGCTGCCGCTTTCGAAAGTCTCGAGGCAGGCTCAGGATTCCTGCCTCTCGAGAGCTGCATGTCCAGTGAGAGCCTCTACCTTCGAAGGCTCGAAGATGCCCGCTCCTCCACCCGGCCATCGGAAAGCGGTAGCTGCGGTCGTTCCTCCCTCCGCGACCGCACTCCAAATTCAGCGAAGATCCCCATAGTCCAGCTGCCCTCAAAACGAAAAAAGCTCCGGCCCTTGCGGCACCGGAGCTGATTTGAAGAGATCGAAGCGGAACTCAGCCCACCAGATGCACCTGGGGCATCGGCACCACAAACTTGCCGCCGCGGGCCAGGAAGTCGCTCTCACGCTTGAGGAACTCCGGCATGAAGTGCCACGGCAGCACGAGGTAGTAGTCCGGCTTGGCGGCGCGGGATTCCTCCTCGGAGATGATCTTGATCTGCGTGCCGATGGTGTACTTGCCCCACTTGATCGGGTTGCGGTCAGCGATGGCAGGCACCAGGTCCGGCGTCACATTGCAGTACTGCAGGGTGGTGCTGCCCTTGGTGGAGGCACCGTAGCCGTGCACCAGCTTGCCCTCGGCCTTGGCCTTCTTGAGGAAGGCATCGAGGTCGATGCGGATGCGCTCGATGTTGTCGCGGAAGACGGCGTAGGGCGCGTCGGAGTCCAGCGCCATTTCAAACTCGCGGATGCGCAGTTCCTGCACACGGGCGGCGGCTTCGGCGGATGGCTTCACCTGCCCGGCGTTGGCGACGACGAGGCGGAAGCTGCCGCCGTTCACATCATTGAGATGCACGTCGATGACCTCCAGACCGTGGTCGCCAAACAGGCGCTCCAGCACTGCCAGCGAGTAGTACTCCAGGTGCTCGTGGCAGATGGTGTCAAAGCTGTTGATGTCCAGCATCGCAGGGAGGTAGCTCTGCTCCAGGATCCAGATGCCGTCCGTGGCCAGCACGTCGGCGATGTCCTGCACAAAGGCGTGCGGGTTTTCCAGGTCGTAGAACATGGAGATGCTCGTCACCACGCGGGCCTTTTCCGTGGCGTGAATGCTCTTGAAGGCGCGGGCGGAGAAGAAGTCATTCACCACCGTGAAACCCTTGGCACGTGCCTTGAGGGCCACGTCAGAGGGGTCGATGCCGATGTGGCGCAGGCCCTTGGTCTTGTAGCTGGAGAGCAGCGTGCCGTCGTTGCAACCGATGTCGAGCACGATGTCCTTTTCACGCAGGCCCACGGTCTGCTCCACGAGCTGGGTGATGCCCGTGAGGTTGTCGATCATGGACTGGTTGATGCCGGACTCGTAGTAGTAGCGGTGATACAGAACCTTCGGCGGCACGGAGTGGCGCATCTGCACGAGGCCGCAGGCGTTTTCATCCTGGGAGGGGTCGCAGCGCACGAGATCGAGCGGCACCTTGCGTTTGATGAGCGCGCTGCCGTCCTCGCTGGCCAGCACACCGCCAATAAACTGGTCTCCAAGGCTGACGACGGGAGTGAGGCTGCGGGAGCCGCAGATGCGGCAGGTGTTGCGGGTGATGAGGACGGGGCGGAAAGCTTGGATGGCCATGGGCTCAATTGGCATTGTTGTGCTGGTGTGTCCAGCTAGATTCATGGGCAGGATCAGACGCGGGCGGTGGCGCGGTTTTCAAGGAACCACTGGTAGGTGCGGGCCACGCCTTGGCGGAAGTCGGTCTTTGCCTTCCAGCCGAGTTTTTCCATGCGGCTGACGTCCAGCAGGCGGCGCGGGTTGCCGTCCGGCTGCGTGGTGTCCCACTGGATCTCCCCGGTGTAGCCAATGATGGTTTTGATAGCCTCCGCCGCATCGCGGATG
Organism: Prosthecobacter fluviatilis; assembly: GCF_042655725.1. Classification (GTDB taxonomy): domain Bacteria; phylum Verrucomicrobiota; class Verrucomicrobiia; order Verrucomicrobiales; family Verrucomicrobiaceae; genus Prosthecobacter; species Prosthecobacter fluviatilis. Next base: position 152,544 of record NZ_JBHSMQ010000004.1, on the reverse strand, counting down.
CTGATCTCCGAGCCGGTGCCGATGTTGATGATGTCGGGGCTGCTGTAGTTTTCCAGCAGGAAGGCGCAGGCGGAGGCGAGGTCGTCCACAAAGAGAAACTCCCGCGTAGGCTTGCCGCTGCCCCAGAGGGTGACGCTGGGTGCGCCGGTCAGCTTGGCCTCATGAAAACGTCGGATCAGCGAAGGCAGCACGTGCGAGTGCTCCGGATCAAAATTATCAAAGGGGCCGTAGAGGTTCGCCGGCATGCCGCAGATGAAGTCGCGCCCGTATTGGTGCCGGTAGCCCTGGCAGAGCTTGATGCCCGCGATCTTGGCCACACCGTAGGGCGCATTGGTCTCCTCCATCGGCCCAGTCATGAGGCTGTCTTCACGGATGGGCATCTCCACCACCTTCGGATAGATGCAGGTGCTCCCAAGGAAGAGCAGCTTCTTCGTGTCATGGCGGTGCGCGGCGGAGAGCACGCTGTTCTGGATCTGCAGGTTGTTGAGCAGGAAATCCACCGGCTGGGTGTAGCTGGCCTTGATGCCGCCCACCGTCGCAGCTGCCAGGATGACCTGGTCCGGCCGCTCTGCGGCAAAGAAAGCATCCGTGGCATGCTGATCACGCAGGTCCAGCTCGGCCTTGGTTCGGGTGATGATCTGCCACTCGGGCTTGTCAGCGTAATGGCGCAGCAGCGCGCGTCCGACGAGACCCTGATGACCGGTGATGAATAGTTTGCCGCCTGATGAAGACATGCCTGCATGCCTAGCGGAAGCACGTGCGGTGTCCAGCACAGGTTCAGTTTCCAAGCGACAATGCTGCGGAGGCTGCAACGGGCGGGTGAAAACATGTCATGCTATTTTATAGCAGGTCTTTGCATGCAGGCCTGGGATTCAGTCTTTGCTGATCACCTCTGGCCGCCACTCTCTTGGAGAGAGTGGCGACCCCTACGAGAATCGAACTCGTGTCGCATCCGTGAAAGGGATGTGTCCTAACCGCTAGACGAAGGGGTCGTTTGCTCGGATTGAGCGGGCGGAGATAGTGCTTTCGATGTGAAATTTCGCAAGAGGAAAATGATAATAAAATGAAAAAAGTGCAAAGCCCCTCGCCAGCACATTCGCAGCCGATTTTTTTACCCCCTGTGCGGACTGCGGCGCGAGTACGCGAATGATCCTGATATTTGAGCAGTAGGCGTCGTTCCGCAGCACCTCGCGTCATTGCACGTGTCATGAGCCGTTGGCTCCAAGCACGCACGTTCCCGAACAGCCCACACTCCAAGCTGTTTGGCGAAAGCGGTTATGGCATGGCTCAATCACCCATCGCAAATCCATCTTCTCATCTCGCTCATGCGCCCGCCGCGAAAGACCAAGAGCGCGGCGATTATCAGCAATTCAGCTCAAACCAGCATCCAGCAGGATGGCGTCTCAAGCACGCGCCTTGGGAATGAGGGCAATCTTTGAAGTCATAGCTCGTGAGTAGGAAAGCCCCCGAGCTTTTTTAGCAAGTCCCAGGGCAGAGAATGCATGCGGGACATCGGGGCGTTGTAATTGCGAAGGGATCACTGAGCAAAACGCATGTTCAAAAGCATCTGGAGAAAGGGTTGCTGAGCAATGGTTCAGAAGAAATGAAAACAGTGGAAAATGCTTGAACAATCGTTCATTAATAATTAACCTCAGTTAAATAACTCAAATGCCGAGGTATTTGTTTATAATTACTAGATTTTTCACACAGGCTTGCTATCTTGCTATGTCGGGCCGCTTCATCTGCCGATGAGTTTTTCGTTCCGAAGTTTGTTTCAGCGTGGAGTCGGTTCTAACGAACCGAGGCAGGACGCTCCGCAAAACTTCGCGGTAACACATCTCCAGAGAGTGGCTGGCAAACACAGCCTCTCTTTCATGCAAGCATCTCACCCCCAACAGTTTTCAGCCGGAGCCTCCCCCTTTCAAATGGGAGGAAGCCCGCTCTTCAAAACCGCTGGCAATGAACCGATCGCTGCACCGCCAATCAATTCAGCTGCAGGGATGTCCCCCTTCAGCGTGATCGGTGCCACGCCCACGAATACACCGCTGACGGTGGGAGACGTCATCAATCAGCTGCCCGCCGAGGTCGTGCGCATGGGGGCCCTGCCAGCAGAGCAGCCGCTGTCCCTGCCCCCTGCCCTGCTGGAAAACGCGCTGCGCAGCGGACAGGCGGCCCTGCCGGTGTTTGAGCTCTACCGTGTCTGCCCCGCACTTTTTCAGGTGCCCATCTCCCCCCCAGGACCCACGGCTCGTGGCGCTGCCTGCGGCCAAGCTTCCGGGGCTGATCGCCCAAGCACGCGAAAGCCAGGGCGGAGCCCCGTCCGCAGCATCGGTGCCATCGCCTTTCTCGCTAGGCCAGCCGGGAGGTGCCGCACCAGCGCCCGCTGGCTCCCCCTTTCAGATGGGGCATTCCCCGGCAGCATCGCCTTTTTCCATGGGTGCGGGCTCCAATGGCTCGCCCTTCAACATCCCTCAAACGCCCAAGGCACCCGAGTCTGCTGGCTCGCCTTTCTCCATGGGCGGCAGCACCAACGGCTCTCCCTTCTCTGCTAGTGGTGGCAACAACGGCTCCCCCTTCGGCGCTCCGCAGCAGACTCCCGCAGCACCGCCTGCTGGCTCGCCTTTCTCCATGGGCGGCAGCACCAACGGCTCTCCATTCAGCACTCCGCAGCAGGCTCCCGCAGCACCGCCTGCTGGCTCGCCTTTCTCCATGGGCGGCAGCACCAACGGCTCTCCCTTCAGCGCTCCGCAGCAGACTCCCGCAGCACCGCCTGCTGGCTCGCCTTTCTCCATGGGCGGCAGCATCAACGGCTCTCCCTTTGGCACTTCGCAGCAGACTCCCGCAGCGCCACCTGCTGGCTCACCTTTCTCCATGGGCGGCAGCACCAACGGCTCTCCCTTCAGCGCTCCGCAGCAGTCTCCCGCAGTGCCACCTGCGGGCTCGCCTTTCTTGCTCGGCGGCAGCCTGGGCGGCGCTCCCTTTGGCACCTCGCAGCAGACTCCCGCTGCGGCACCCGCTTCTCTTTTCGCTCCTGCACCGCAGGAAGGCGGCTCGGCACCTTCGATGGGCCCGTCTGCGGCCTCCATTTCCACCCTCTTCACGCCCTCTTCCCAGCAGAAGGCATCCACACCTTCAGACGTGGCGCCAGCTCCTGGACTGCCATTCGGTTCTCCGTTTGTCTCAGCAATGAAGGAGGCCGCTCCGCCAGCGGAGTCGTCAGCGCGGAATCCCTTTGCCCCTCAGCCGCAGTCCGCAACGCCCGGCGGTGCGACTTCCGGCATGGCCAAGCTCGGCTTTGCCGCCGTGCTTGGTGGTTACAGCGTCGAAGAGCTCGGCTTCAATCCGACCACCCTGCCAGCATGGATCACCACCAGCGTTCCGGTGAGTGTGCTCAACGAGCAGATTTCTTCCGGCAACATCATCGTGGAACTCGGCATGCTGATCGATGGCATCTCCGACCTCGGTTTCCGCAACACCATCGCCAGCGCCAAGCGTGATTTCAGGATCAAGCTGCCGCAAAACGAGGTGTTTCATGCCATGACCAACGCCTCTGCAGCCCCTGCCGCCGCGCCGGCAGGGGCCTCCTTTGGCAACCCCGGCCAGGCGCAAAACACCGCCTCACGCCTCTCGGTGCAGCCCATGCCGCAGCAGCAGTCCCCGCAGCCCATGTTTGCCAGCGCACCCGCTGCGGCAGAGCCAGCGGCGCAGGCACCCACGTTTGGCGCGGCACTTTCCGCCTTCGCACAGCAGGGCCAGCCCGCCGCGGCATCACCGCTGATCCCGGCGTTTGGCCCAGCCCAGAACGGAGGTACTTCAGCGCCGTCGGCGTTCAGTGCCCCGGCCTCAGCACCAGCCTTTGGCTCCACGGCTCCAACCGGAGGGCCTGGATCATTTGCATTTGCCCCTCCCGCCGAAGCCGCGCCACCGCCACCCGCACCTGCTCCCTTTGCAGCCGTGCAGCCGACTGCGGCCACCCCATCCAAGCCACTGCAGCCCCTCTCAGGCGTATTCCCCGCCTTTGGAGCTCCGCCGCCCTCGCCTGCGGCATCTGCACACCATGCGCCGTTCTCCGGAGCGACCACCAAGCCCTTCGATCCTTTTGCCCCCTCCTCCGGGCCGCTGGCAGCCACCAAACCCCATTCGGAGTCAGGCTTCAACAGCGCCCAGTTGCTCGGGCAGTCACCCACCGCGCATCAGCAGCCAGCCTCGATTTTTGCCCCGGCCCCCGAGGTCAAGCCCGCCGCCAGCCTCTTCTCCGCACCATCTCCGGCCCCCTTCCAGCCTACGCCCTCCTTCGCCCCAGCTCTGGAGGAGATACCCTCCTTCCCCAGCACGGCATCTTCAGCGTCACAGCCCGCCTCACGCAGCCTCTTCAGCGCCGCCTCCGCAGCCGTGCCCCTCTTCTCTGAGCCAGCACCATCGCAGCCAAAGCCGGAATTCAGGCCCGCAGCACAGCCCGCCACCCTGGCTGGCTCTGCCAAAATGCCAGAGGTCAAGCATTCCTACCTCGGACTTTCCCCGCTCGACACCCAGACGGACCAGCTCCTGCTGCGTGCCCTGCTGAGCACCGAGGAAAAGCTCACGGCACCGCGTGTCGTGGAGCTGCTGGCCCTGCAGCAGGGCCTGAGCGCCTGCGTCTGCCTGCACGGCTCCCACGTCCTCAATCACGCCGACCCCTCCAAGCCGGAAGCCCTGGAGTTCCAGCGCCAGGTGCCGGACATCGCGCGTCAGATTCGCGGTCTTGCCCCGCTCATCGGCATCGACGGGGCGGAGACCTTCACCCTCAATGCGGGCGGGCGACTGATCACGTTCTGCTTCCCGGGGAGTTCCATCGTTGGTGTGCTGCACAATGTTGAACCCTCCACCGGCATGCGCGACAAGATCACCCTCATCGCACGCGAACTCGACCGCATGCTGGGCTAAGGCGCACCGACAGGCTGCGGCATCCCTCACTCCCCATTCGTCATCCCCCTCAGCCATGCCCAGCATCAATCACGACGACCGCACCATCAGCTTCAAGATCGTGTACTGCGGCACACCGCTCAGCGGGAAGACCTCCAATCTTCAGCAGATCCACGCCAAGCTGGACCCCACCGGACGGAGCGATCTCGTCTCCCTCTCCACGGCGCAGGACCGCACGCTCTTCTTTGATTTCCTCGCGGTGGAGGCCGATGCCCTGCCGGGCTACAAGACCTCCTTCCACCTCTACACCGTGCCCGGCCAGATCACCTACAACGCCACGCTGCAGCTCGTGCTGAGGCAGGCAGACGGAGTCGTCTTTGTGGCGGACTCCCAGATGGACCGGCAGCGCGACAACCTGCAGTCCCTGCAAAGCCTGGAAGCCAACCTGCGCATGAACGGCAGTGCGCTGGAGCGCCTGCCCATCGTCATCCAGTACAACAAGCGCGACCTGCCCAATGCTGCGCCGGTGGAGTACCTGGAGTACCTCTTCAACAACCGGCCCACGCCGTTCCTCAGCTTCGAGTCAGACGCCCGCACCGGGCGCAACGTGCTCGCCACGCTCAATGCCATCTCCCAGGCCGTGCTGCATCAGTTCCGCCTGCGCACCGCACCGCCAGACAGCAACGGCACGCCCAAGGAGATGCGCACGCAGGAGCTAGCCGCCGCCTGAGACGCCGCGCCGCCGCAGAGCACCGCCCTCCATCCTGACTTTTTTCCGCCGCCACCCCACTCTCCCATGGAACTCGCCGCGCTCGTGTCATCCCTGCCGGCTGTCATTCAGGCTACCGTCGCCGATGACGCCGGACGCGTGCTGGCCTGCGCTGGAGACGATGCACCGCCCACCGCCGCCGTCTTGGTGCTGGCGCATGCCACCCTCTCCGCCGCCGCCGAGCTGGGCCGCCGCTCTGGCAACGGCGAGTGCCTGGACATTGTGCAGCAGCATGAGAGCGGCGTGATCTACCTGCACGCCCTGCCGCACCACCGCCTGCTGCTGGTCCGCTGCAAGAGCTCAGCTACCATCCCTGCCCTGCGAGATGCCTGCACCCGGCTGATGCGTCCCATCTCCCCTCTACTGCAAACGCCACCAATTCCCGCCTTGGATCTCAGCGATGCCATGCACGCGCCTCCACGGTGGTGAGCGCCTGCAACGAGCGCCCAAAGTCTCTGCCTCAAGTGCCAACGCTGGGAAGACCAGTCCGCACTGGGAGCGCAGGTTTTTAGCCGGCTCCGGGACACTCCGCCGCCGCAACACGCCCCGTGGCAGCAAGCAGGCCGACAGCCACAGGGACGCTCGTCCTGAGCCGATGTGAACACAGCACTCCAAGCAAAGAGCTGTGCCTTGCCAAACCTTCTGGAGTGATACAATCGCGGTGATTGTTTGAGTAGGCTGTGATAGGGATGCCCCACCCATCCCCCGCGCCTTCATGACTTCCGCAGCAGCCCGGCTTTTCCTGCTTCCTCTCCTTCTCTGCGCACTCCCGGCACGTGCACTGGAGCGCTTTGATTTCTCCGCACCGCTGATGTTCACCACCTTCCGAATCTCCGTGCATGCGCAAGACCGTGCGCAGGCGGAGAAGGCGGCGGACGCGGCCTTCAAACGCATCGCCGCGCTCAATGCGGTGTTTTCCGACTACGAGCCGAACAGCGAGCTGATCCAATGCTGCAATGCCGGACCGGACAAGCCGGTAAAAGTGAGCGCAGATCTCTACGATCTGGTGCATCGCTCGCAGCAGCTAGCAGAGATCACCGACGGGGCTTTTGACATCACTTGCGGAAACCTGACGCATCTTTGGCGGCGCACCAAGCGCACGCACCAGCTCCCGCCTGCAGAGAGGCGGCAGCTGGCGCTGGCCGCCACGGACTGGCACGCCCTGCGGCTGGATGAAAAGGCGCACACGCTCACGCTACTGAAGCCGGGAATGCTGCTGGATGTGGGCGGCATCGCCAAAGGCTATGCGGCGGATGCGGGGCTGAAGGTGCTGCGTGAGCACGGCCTGAACAGCGCGCTGATGATGGCGGGCGGAGACATCGCCATCGGCGATCCACCACCGGGGGAGGATGCGTGGGAGATCAAGCTGCGGCAGTTTGCCACTCAGAAGCCGGAGGAGGATCTGATCTCCGTGCGCCTGCACAATTGCGGCGTGTCCACCTCGGGGGATTTGTATCAGTTCACCGAGATCGAAGGAAAGCGGTACTCGCACATCGTGTCTCCCTTCACCGGCATGGGGCTCACGGAGAGAATCGCCTGCTCGGTCATCGCCCCCGACTGCACCACCAGCGACGCCCTAGCCACGGCCATGTGTGTGCTGGGCAAGGAACGTGGAGAGAAAGCGGCTTCGCAGATCAAGGGAGTGACGGTGAAGTTTGCGCAGACAACCGCAGACGCGAAGTAACCGCACCGCACACAGCGGCAAGAAAGCCTATTGCTTTCTGATTGATGCCTCTCTTCCACCGCGCATTCTGAAACATGACTTCCTCCGGTTTGCGCAAGAGTCTTGATGTGGTGGCCGCCATCGAAGCGGCCAAGGGCACCCTCGTGCTGCTGGCAGGCTTTGGCCTGCTGGGGCTGCTGCACCGCGACCTGCATGCGCTGAGCGGCGAGATCGTGGCCCATCTGCACATGGACCCCGCGAGGAAATACCCGCACATCTTCATCGACCTGATGTCTTCGCTCAATGACCACAAGCTATGGCTCATGGCGGGCATGGCGCTGCTGTACTCGACCATTCGCTTTGTGGAGGCCTACGGCCTGTGGAAGCAGAAGACCTGGGCGGAGTGGCTGGCGCTGGTGGGCGGCTGCATCTACCTGCCGGCTGAAATTTACGAAATCGCGCGGAAGATCACTGTCATTCATGTGGGCGCACTGGTCGTCAATCTGGTGGTGGTCCTGCTGATGGCGAAGGTGCTGCTGCAAAAGCGCCGCAAGAAGCAGGCGCAAGGCTGAGCCTTTATTTGAATGGCCCTCAAAGGCATCTATACGCTAAACCCACCACATCATGTGCATGGAATTCGGCAACACCTGGAAGCAGATTCGATCCACCCTGATCGCAGGCTTGATCATTGGAGCCGTGGCAGCGGCAGCAGCCGCAGGCTTCAGCCACCACGAAGGACGCCCTTTGGACTTCAAGGTGCTGCTGGCTCTTCCTCTCGGCATAGGCGTGATGATTCCCCTGTTTGTGCTGCCCACCCTGCTCGTGTCCATCCGGATCGAGGATGGCATGATATCCCACTGGCTGTGCCGTCGCTGGAAGCTTAGCGAGGGACGTGTGGAAAGCCTGACCAAAGTGGAGATCGCCATGAGCACGGGCGCGAAGTTTTATTTCTCCGACCGCAAACCCATCTCCTTCATGGGGGCGGACCTTAAAAACTTGGAGTCCATGTGCCTGTACCTCTTGGAGCTGCGACCAGAGTTTGATCAGTTCGTCTTTGGCTCACGCGCGTCGATGATCCTGAAGACAGTGAGGCTGTTTAAGGAGAAGCGGCAGGGGGCATGAGCCAGGTCAGGGTATTGTAGTACCGGCTTCAGCCGGTTCTGGGTAGTGTTGGAATGGAGTGTGCGCTCCACGTCACGCCAGCTATCCTACTCTACTCTGGTATGTTGCGGCTGAAGGCCTGCCAGACACGCTCAAATCGCTTGGAGAGTTTATGCTCGATCATTTGGCGCGGGTCTCGATCACGAGGATAGGCATCACAGCCACGAACCTGCCATTCCTTGGAGTTCTTTCGGACCGTCAATTCCCACGACAAGTAGGAGCATGCCGGACGATCGTCCTGCGTTTGGAAAAAATAGGAGGGTCGCCAGGAAGAGACTTTTTGGGAGTCCAGCTCTCTCCAAAAGCGGCTGACTTCATCCTCCGACAAAAGTCGGGATGCCTTCCTGGCTTTTGCAACATCACTCGTCCGGATCACGGTGATCCGACTGCCTTTGATTTCATAAACCGTGCTGGCAAAAAAGCCGCCCATGTAGAGCCGGGCAAAGTCGGATTTGGCTTCATCTTGACGGCGACTGGTGCACCCAACGGCAAATTCAAGCCACAGACAGCAGGCTATGAGCAAGGGAAGCTTCATGGGTTTCACAGCAAAGATTTCTTTTTCCTGAACTCTCCCGGCGTCATGCCCGCGCGCTTCCGAAAGGCCTCCGCCATGTACTGCGGGTGCGTGAAGCCGCAGCGGGCGGCGATGGCATCGAGCGTGAGGTCGGTCTCCACCAGCAGCTTTTCCACTGCAGCAAAGCGGATGCGGTTGATCTCCTCCCCTGGGCTGCGACCGATGAAGGCCTTCATGCGGCGCTCCAGCACGCTGCGGGAGAGCGCGGTCTCGCGCGCCACGCGGGCGACGTCGATCTGCTCGGTGGCGTGCTGGCGGATGAAGCGCAGCGCAGCGGCGATGCGCGGATCTTCCACCGCGACGATGTCACTGGATTGGCGCACGACGATGTCTCCAGGTGGGAGCAGATGATTTTCTCCAGGCTTGGGGATGCGCTGCTTTTTCATCCAGGCATCGAGCAGGCGGGCGGCCTCGTAGCCAGCGGCCTGGCCGCGCAGGCGCACGCTGGAGAGCGGCGGAGAGGCGGTGTCGCAGAGCATGGTGTCATTTTCCGCGCCCACCACGGCTACCTCTTCAGGAACAGCGATGCCCGCACGCCGCGCGGCATCCAGCAACCAGAAACCGAGCTGATCATTCACGGCAAAGACGCCCACGGGTTTCTCCAGCGAGACGAGCCACTCGGACAACGCCTGCTGGTGGGCGTCCCAGCGCAGGCGGCGGCTGGATTTGAAAACGGAGCAGTCAAAGCCTTGGGCGCGCAGGGTTTTGACAAAGAAAGTGCAGCGCTCCTCAAAGAAGGCCTCCGAGGTGTCCAGGTAGCAGGCAAAGCGCTGAAAGCCGCGATTGCGCAGATGCTCGGCCACACGGGTGCCCACGATGCTGTTGTCCATGCCGACAAAGGGAAAGCTGTGCGGCAGCACGGTGGTGCGCAGCTCGATGACCGGCAGTTTGGTGGCCTTGAGCTGGCGCAGCAGCGCGGCATCCACCGTGCGGGAGAGAATGCCGTCTCCGGGCCAGTCTTTGAGCCAGTCGGGGAAGCGGCTGTGGAGATCGCGCGGCTCCAGGTAGAGCGACCACGGGCCGTGCTCAGCCACATATCGGCGGACGCCGCGCACGATGTCGCGCCCGTAAGAGCGTGAGGTATCCACAAGTACGGCGACCTGCGGGATGCGTGCGGGGTTGGTGCGAGGAGCCTGCGGCATGGGTGAGATGCAAACCGGAATCTGCCCATGGACGCAAGCACGAAGAGCAGCGCAACGGGCGAAGGCATTATTTTTGTAACGAAACAAACGGCTTAGGGTTACCCTGCGCAACATGCGCCTCTCCCGTACCCAAGCCTCCCCTGCCCTGCTGCTGAAAGCAGGCTGCACGATCCTCGTGACGGCCTGTCTGGCGGCCTCGTCACAGCTGCCGCCGAACGAGGTGAAGATCTCCACGGACAGGGAGTACCGGCGCATCCAGGCCAACGGCATCCCAGACCACACGCCGGGGCAGTTCCCCAACCGGCACAACCCGAACGTGATCGGGCCGCAAAGGTATGACTACAAGGTGCCGCTGCACCCGAAGGTGGCTGAGAAGCCGGTGCCATACCATATGCAGCCCTTTGGCATCGGGGTGAATGGCGTGGTGTTTGACCCCTTTGCTGCGGAGTGGTGGCAGGGCAATCCGGCCAGCGGCTGGCAGTACGAGCCGCACGGCGGAGCTATTGATCTGGGGCTGGACTCCAGCAATGCGCATGTGCAGCCCAATGGCGCGTATCATTACCACGGCATACCCACCGGGTTGATCGAAAAGCTGGCGGGCGACCAGAAGAAGATGGTGCTCGTCGGCTGGGCGGCGGACGGCTTCCCCATCTACGGCCCCTATGCCTACAGCGACGCCAAGAACTCGGACAGCCTGGTGAAGAAGCTGGTAGCCAGCTATGCGGTGAAGCAAGGCACGCGCCCGGCGGGATCTCCCGGCGGCAAGTATGACGGCGCCTTTGTGCAGGACTACGAATACGTGGAGGGCAAAGGCGACCTGGACGCCAGCAACGGACGCTACGGTGTGACGCCTGAGTTTCCCAAAGGCACCTACTACTACGTGCTAACGGACACCTACCCGTATGTGCCGCGCCAGTTTGCCGGCACGCCGGACGCCAGCTTTGCCCGCCGTGGCCCTCCCGGTGGCGGCTTTGGCCCTCCAGGACGTGGCCGTCGTGGCGGCCCCGGCGGCATGCGCCCGCCAGGCCCTCCCGGGCCTCCGGGATTTGGCCCGCCGCCGTTTTAAAGCTGCCCAGATGCGCCGCAACGGGTGCGGATTGATTCCAGACCAGTTGCGGCGCAACTGTACTACTTTATGGGTGATGCCGAATGACCGACCACCCGCTGCTGCGCCGACTGCCGAAATCCACCGACTGCTCCAATGACGAACTGCTGGCGGCGTTTCTGGACTACGTGGCGGAGAAAAATCTGGAACTGTACCCCGCGCAGGAGGAGGCGATCCTGGAGCTCTTTGATGACCGCAATGTGATCCTGAACACGCCCACGGGATCGGGCAAATCGCTGGTAGCGCTGGCGCTGCATTTCCGCTCTCTGGCCAAGGGGCGGCGCTCCGTGTACACCTGCCCGATCAAGGCGCTGGTGAATGAGAAGTTTCTCTCCCTGTGCCGCGACTTTGGCCCGGAGAATGTGGGCATGGCCACGGGGGATGCCACGGTGAACCGCAGCGCGCCCATCCTCTGCTGCACAGCGGAGATTCTGGCCAACTACGCCCTGCGGGACGGCGCCGACGCGCCCTTCCGCGAGGTGGTCATGGACGAATTTCACTACTACTCCGACCGCGAGCGCGGCGTGGCCTGGCAGGTGCCTTTGCTGACGATGAACAACGCGCGCTTTCTGCTGATGTCCGCCACGATGGGCGGCTCTGATTTTTTCAAAGAGAAGCTCAGCACGTTGACGAAGGCCGAGACGACCGTGGTGGCGGCTTATGAACGGCCGGTGCCGCTGGAGTTCAGCTATGCTCAAACTTCGGTGGATGTGACGCTGCAGGAGCTGGTGGCGGCGAACAAGGCGCCGGTGTATCTCGTGCACTTCACGCAGAACGAGGCCGCCCAGGCGGCGCAGGACCTGATGAGCCTGAACTTTTGCAGCACAGCGGAGAAGGCCGCGATCAAGGAGTCGCTGGTGGGGTCCAAGTTCACGAGCCCTTACGGCAAGGAGGTGAAGAAGTACATCAGCCACGGCGTGGGCATTCATCATGCGGGGCTGCTGCCGAAGTATCGTGTGCTGGTGGAGAAGCTGGCGCAGCGCGGGCTGCTGAAGGTCATCTGCGGCACGGACACGCTGGGCGTGGGGGTGAATGTGCCCATCCGCACCGTGCTGCTGACACGCCTGAGCAAGTACGGCGGCGAGAAGGTGGCCACGCTGAGCGCACGGGATTTTCACCAGATCACCGGACGTGCCGGACGGCGCGGCTATGACGATGTGGGCTACGTCGTGTGCCAGGCACCGGAGCACGTGATCGAAAATGCAAAGATGGATGCCAAGGCCGCAGGCGATGCGAAGAAGCTGCGCAAGATGGTGAAGAAGAAAGCGCCGGAGGGCTTTGTGGGCTGGAACGAGGACACCTACAAGAAGCTGCAAAACGCCGCACCTGAGCCTCTGGCATCCCGCTTTCAGGTGTCCCACGGCATGCTGCTCCAGGTCCTGAGCCGCAAGGGAGACGAATGCGCGGCCATGCGCCAGCTCATCGCGGACTCGCATGAAACAACGAACGCAAAAAAGCAGCACGAGAAGCGCGCGTGGGAGCTTTTCCGCGCGCTGGTGCAGCGCAAGATCATCGAGATCATTCCACCCAAGCAACGCGATGCTCAAGGCACCAAGCTGCGGCTGAATGTGGAGCTGCAGGAGGATTTTTCGCTGAACTACACGCTGTCGTTGTACCTCATCGACACGCTGGCGCTGATCGATCCCGCCTCGCCCACCTACGCGGCGGATGTGCTGACGCTGTGCGAGTCCATTTTGGAAAACCCGGACATCATTCTGCGCAAGCAGCTGGATCAGGTGAAGACCGAAGCCATGACTGCGATGAAGAACGAAGGCGTGCCGTATGAGGAGCGCATCGCGCGGCTGGAGGAGCTGGAATATCCCAAGCCCTGCCGCGACTTCATCTACAGCACCTTCAATGCCTTCAGCGAGGTGCACCCATGGATCGGCCAGGAAAACATCCGGCCCAAAAGCATCGTGCGGGAGATGTTTGAGAACTTCCGCAGCTTCAGCGACTACATCAACGACTACGAACTGCATCGCGCCGAAGGCGTGCTGCTGCGCCACCTCTCCAGCGTGCACAAGGTGCTGGCGCAGACCGTGCCGGAGAATTTTAAAAATGAGTCCGTGCAGGAGATGGAGGCCTGGCTGGCCGGCGTGCTGCGCGGCACGGACTCCAGCCTGCTGGATGAATGGGAGCGCATGCGCGACCCGAATTTCAAACCGGACGAGGTGGTGGAGAAGCGCGAGGAGGCGCCCGACATCACGCGCAACAAGCGCGAGTTCACCGCCCTCATCCGCACCGAGATCTTCCGTTTCCTGCGTCCTCTCTCTCTGGAGAACTATGGCACCGCCGCAGCCACCGTGACAGGTGGCGTGAACGCGGACGCCCTGGCTGCCATGATGGACCCATACTACGCCGAGCACGAGCGCATCCGCCTGGACAACGAAGCCCGCAACGGCCGCCACACCTACGTGGATCCAAGCGAAGACCAGGCCTCATGGCGCGTCTGCCAGGTGCTGATCGACCCCGAAGAGCTGAACGACTGGCAGGCGGAATTCAGCGTGGATCTGGCGCAGGCACGGGAGGATGGAAAGCCGACGCTGGTGCTGAAGGGTGTGGGGAAGATTGGGTAGCTCATCATAGTTGCTCAGTTGCGCCGCAACTGAGAGGTTTTCCGGTCCAGTTGCGGTGCAACTGGGCTACTTTTCCACCCGCACCGCCGAGTGCTTGTAGCTGGGCTGGCGGCTGTGAGGGTCGAAGGAGGCATGCGTGAGCTGGTTCACGCGAGGATCGTGCATGGGCAGGAAGACTTCACCGGGCCTCACGCAGGTGGTGAGGCGGGCTTTGGCGGTGAGTTCGGCACGCTTGGAAATAACGCGCACGGGCATGCCTTCGCGGATGCCGAGAGGGGCGGCGTCGTTGGGATGGAGATCGAGCATGAGCTCCTGCGGGATCATCTTGGCGAGCACGGCGGACTTTCCCGTACGCGTCTCGGTGTGCCACTGAGCGCTGGTGCCGCGGCCGGTGATCAGGACGAGCGGATACTCCGTGCTGCGCTGCTCCGGAATGGCCTGCGGGGCCTCGAAGACAAACTTCGCTCGTTTGTCGGGCGTGTAAAACTTCCCATCCTCAAACAGGCGGCGCTCCTTCCAGGTGGTGGCTTTGAACTTGGCGGCGTCATCTTTGGACAGCGGCCACTGCACACCGCTGGATTTCTGCACCATCTCATGGCCGGCGATGCCGGAGATATCGCAGGGCTGGCCCTCGGTGCAGCGCTGCAGCACACGGAAGACGGCCTCGGGCGTGCTCCAGGCGCGGAAGAGATCCTCGCAGCCCCAGTAATGGGCGATAAGGCGGAAGATGTGGAAGTCCGCAAGCGCCTGCCCCGGAGCACGGCGTACCTTGGGACTGTAGCCGATGCGGCGCTCGCTGTTGATAAAGCAGCCGTCCTTTTCCCCCCAGCCTGCGGCGGGCAGCACGAGGTGGGCGCGCTTGGCTGTCTCTGTGCTGCAGTACATGTCCTGCACGACGATGAAGTCGAGCTTGTCGAGGATGCGGTTGATCTCATTTTGGTCGATCCACGAGTGGCTGGGATTGGTGGCGACAAACCAGAGGGCTTTCACGGTGCCTTCATCGGCGGCCTTGAGGATCTGGTCATACGCCAGGCTGGGGCGGTCGGGGATGCGCTGCACGGGGATGCCGGTGGCGGCGGCGACTTTTTCACGATGGCGCGGATTGCGGAAGTCGTGGCCACCGAGAAGATTTGTCGTGTTCGAGAAAAGGCGCGAGCCCATGGCATTGCACTGGCCGGTGATGGAATTGGCACCGGTGCCGGGTTTGCCGATGTTTCCCGTCATCAGCGCCAGATTGATGATGGCCTGGGCGGTGCGTGTGGCCTGATGCCCCTGATTCACCCCCATGGTCCACCAGAAGGAGACGCGCAGCGTGCCGTGGATGATGGTCTGGGCGAAATGCACAAGGCGATGCACGCTAATGCCCGTCTCCTCCGAGACGCGTGCGGGATGGTAGTCCGCGAGGAATTTCTCGAACTCATCGAAGCCGGTGGTGTGCTCCTCCACAAAGGAGGTGTCCACTCCGCCGTCCCGGATGATGAGATGGGCGATGCCGTAGAGAAGGGCGAGGTCGCTTTTGGGTTTGATGGCATAATGCTGCGTGGCGGCCATAGCGGTCTCCGTGGCGCGGGGATCGACGACGATGATCTGCGGGTTGCGCTTGTTGCGCAGGACGCGCTGCCACATGATGGGATGGGCGATGCAGGGATTGGCCCCGATGAAGACGAGGACATCGCTCTCCTCAAAGTCCGCGTAAGTGAAAGGAGGCGCATCAAAACCGAAGCTCTCCTTGTAGGCGGTGACGGCGGTGGCCATGCACTGGCGGGTGTTGCCATCGCCATGGATCATGCCTAGGCCAAACTTGGTCAGCGCACCGAGAAAGGCCATCTCCTCAAACATGATCTGCCCGGTGCTGATGAAGGCGGCGGCCTCGGGGCCATGCTTGTCCAGCACGGCGCGCATCTGATCGCAGAAGTACTTGAGGGCGGTGTCCCAGTCCACCTCTTTGCCATGCAGCAGCGGCATGCGAGCGCGGTCGGGTGCGTCCAGCACGCTCAGCGCTTCCCAGCCTTTGGGGCAGGCGGTGCCGATGTTGACGGGATAGTCGGGGTCCGGTGTGAGATTGACCGCAGCGCCGTCTTTAAGATGCACCTTCAGACCGCAGCCGGTGGAACAGAAGCCGCAGACGGCTTTTGTAGCGGCGTCTGGCAGCAGATGCGCCGGCACCTGACCGAGCCCGAAGCGCGCGGGCTCGCGCACGAGGTCGGCGGTGAGCGGGCCATCCCACTCGCGCAAGGTCATGGCGGGCAGTTTCATCATGGTCAGTTTCCTGGCATTTTAGAGCCTGCGGAGGCGGTGAAGAAATAGAGCCTCTCGATGAGCTGGCTGCCGAAGGTGAGCAGCAGCGAGAGGGTGAACATCCAATGGGCGGCAGCACCACCGGCGATGGTCACCGGTATGAGCAGGCCGGTGGCGATGAGCAGTAGGCCACGTGCTTCGATGTGATGCGGGAGATGCCGTTGCAGGATGCGTGCGGATTTGTGCCAGAGGCAGGCCTCATCTGCCAGCGCACGGCGGTAGGAGGAGATCTCCCACAGTGACAAGGTCCAGCGGAAGAGAAGGACCAGCGCCATGGCCCACGTGGCGGCCGTGATTCCGGCCCAATGCCACACGGCGGCGCACAAGCCAGCACCCAGCAGCAGTGTGGTGCCGAGAAATTTGACGCTCACATTCTTCAGCGACCAGAAGGGCCTGCGTGTGTCCACATAGACCATGACGGAGCACCACACCGCGAGGAGTGCGGCGATTGCGGTGCCGGTGACGGCGAGGCGCATCCACTCGATGTTTCCAAGCCACCAGGTGGCAGCAATAGCCGTGCCGCCTGCCGGCAGCGCACCGAAGGCCATGATCTCTCGGGAGAGCCAGCTTTTGCGCCAGCCAAGGAAAGCGCGCCAGGCTTTGAGCGGCTGGCCGAGATGAAGCGTGCTGAGAGCCACGCCCGCCAGACCGACGATGAGCGCAGCAGCACTGGTGATGGCAGCCTGCGGCAGGGTGAGCAGGTGCAGCCACATGGCTGCGCCGCAGAAAGTAAAGGCTCCGGCGCTCATCTGAGTGAGAACGAGCATCCATGCGAGCGGATCGTGATGACCGTGATCGAGATCCAGACGGCCGACGTCGGCTGGCTGCGCGGCGGAGGGCACGGGCTGTGTGGAGATGTAGGTGGTGGTGGGGCGTGTATAGCTGGAATCAAACGCACCGGCAATCATGCTACCGCGATCTGGCACGACATCGATCTTCACGACCTTGATCTTGATGGCCTCATTGGGGCAGGACTGCACGCAGGCGGGGGCCTCTCCCTCTGCGAGGCGGCCCTGGCACATGTCGCACTTGCGCACGATGCCGCGCTTGAGGTTGAACTTCGGCACATCGTAAGGGCATTTCAGGATGCAGTAGCTGCAGCCGATGCACTGGTCGTCCAGATGACGCACGATGCCGGTGCTGCTGTCCTTATCATAGGCCAGCACGGGGCAGCCGTCTGCACAGGCAGGATCTGCGCAGTGGTGGCAGGCGGTGGTGACGGTCTGCAGGTAGGGCTGCTTGCGCGTGCCCACGAGCAGGCCCATGTCCCGCCAGCTCTCTCCTTCATCCAGGCCATTGAGGGAATGGCAGGCGGCCACGCAGGCCTTGCAGCCGGTGCAGGCGTCGAGATTGACCTCAAAGGCGTACTGCTCCCCCGGCTGCGGCTTGCTGAGGGGGATGAGGTGCGTGAAGCGCTCACGCACGGAGCGGGAGTCGTATTCTTCGGAGAAGAGGGCGACGGGCGTACGAAGCGTCTGCTGCTCGCGGAGGGCGGCGTCAATGATGCTAGCGCCGGAGCCTCCGGCTGAGATTGAACGCTCCATGTCGCGGATCATGGCTTAGCAGCTGAAGACCACCTGCAGTTCTCCCACGGTGTGGCGGTTGCAGAAGGCGTGGAAGGTTTCGCCCTCTGTCCGGTTTTTCAGGTAGCCATTGAGCATGGCCTCCAGCGTGGTGCCGAGAGACTCAAAGGCCACGCCGCTGAAGATCTGGCGGCCGATTTTGCGATTCTCGCCAAAACCACCTCCTACTGTGATGTGGTAGCCCTCTCCGCTCACGGATTTCACCTTGGTGCCGAGCAGGCCGATGTCTCCCATGAAGTGCTGGGCGCAGGAGTGGGCGCAGCCGGTGAAGTGGATGTTCACGGGCTTGTCGAGCTTCACGCGCTTGTCCAGGTACTCCATCATGGCGATGGCGTGGCCCTTGGTATCGCTGGCAGCAAACTTGCAGTACTTGTTTCCGGTGCAGGCCACGAAGCCGCTCTTGAGATTCGACTGCTCCGTGGGGAAGCCGAGCTTCTTGAGCGACTTGGCCACCGTGGCGGCGTAGGCAGCCTTGACGTTGGGGATGATGAAATTCTGCCACACCGTGAGGCGCACCTCGCCGGAGCCGTAGCTGTCTGCGAGATCGGCGATGCGATCGAGCTGCCGTGCGGTGAGCTGTCCCACCGGCACGCTGGCACCGACATAAACAAGCCCCTCCTGCTTCTGCGGGTAGGTGCCCACATGCGAGTGCCCCTGCTGCGAGAATTCACGTTTGGCCTGGCAGGCGGCGTCCGGCGCAAGGCGCGTGAGCTTGAACTTCAGGAACTTCTCAGCCTCCACGAGCACGCCATCGAGACCCTTGTCCTCCACCACGTATTTGAAGCGCGCCTTTTTGCGGTTGGTGCGGTCGCCGAACTGGATGAAGACGCGCAGCAGCGCGACCATCACATCATTGAGCTGCTCGGGCTTGACGATCACACCCCAGTCGCTGGCAAAGGTCTGATGACCGGTGACGCCGCCGAGGGCGATGCGGAAGTACACGCCGGGCTCGATGCCCTCGGAGTTTTCCGTGATGCGCACGGCGCTGGCGCCGATGTCGTTGGTGTCTTCCACAGCGGAGATGAGCCCACCGCCGTCGTAGGCGATGTTGAACTTGCGCGGCAGATCGTAGAACTCCTTGGAGGCGATGATGAGCGTGGCCAGCTCATGGACGAGCGGGCGCACGTCGATGAGCTCATGCGGATCATACCCCGCGCAGGGGTTCATGGTGATGTTACGGATGTTGTCCGCGCCAGCACCTTTGGAGTGGAGGCCGCAGCCCTGAATGCGGCGGAGCACCTCGGGGCAATTTTTCGGCTCAATGAGGCGGATTTGAAAATTGTTCCGCGTGGTGATCTGGATGTAGCCGGTGGTGAGATCGCGGGCGATGGCGGCCAGCTCGCGGAGCTGGTAGCTTTTCACGATGCCGCCGGGGATGCGCAGGCGGCACATGTAGCCGTCCTTTACGGGATTGAGCCAGAAGAGGCCGTTCCACTTGTAGCGGAAGACGGATTCGGGCTCGGGCTTGGCATTCCAGCGCGCGTCCATGACGAGCTGCTCGATGGCGTCAAAGGGGTGGAGTTCACGCTTGATGCGCTCCTCCTTGGTGAGGTCATCGAGAGCGGGGCCTGCAGGCGCGGCGGCCACAGGTGCGGCGGAAAGATCTCCGAAGGAGACCCCGCCGGCGGCGATGCCGGCAAAGAAGCCTTCGAGGTAGCGCTTCTGCTCGCCGGTAAAGTCGGCAGAGGGGGATGGCGCAAGGGCAAGTGGTTCAATAGACATCGCGGGCATAGCGTTTCTCCTTTTTCATCTGGTTCACGTAAGCGGAAGCTTCGTCGGCGGATTTGCCGCCTGCGGTTTGAATGATGGAGTGCAGGGCGTCGTCCACGTCCTTGGCCATGCGCTTGGCGTCTCCGCACACGTAGAAGTGCGCGCCCTCCTCCAGCCACTGCCAGAGCTCATTGGCGGCCTGGAGCATGCGGGTCTGCACGTAGATCTTCTCCTCCTGATCGCGGCTGAAGGCGGTGTCCAGCCGTGTGAGGTGGCCGCCCTGCACCCAACCGATAACCTGGTCGTGGTAGAGGAAGTCGGAGGCGCGCTTCTGGTCGCCAAAGAAGAGCCAGTTTTTGCCGGGGGCCTTGGTGGCTTCGCGCTCTTCCAGGAAGGCGCGGAAGGGGGCGATGCCGGTGCCGGGGCCGACCATGATGACGGGCTTTGTCAGATCGGTGGGCAGGCGGAAGTGATTGGCCGCATGGAAGTAGATGCCGGTGGTCTCTCCGAGCGGGAGGCGGTCGGCCAGGAAGGTGGAGGCCACGCCTTTGTGATGCACGCCATCCGTGCTGTAGCGCACGGCGCCTACGCAGAGGTGCACCTCGTCCGCATGCGCCTTGATGCTGGAGGCGATGGAGTAGAGACGTGGCTGGAGCTTGCGCAGGTCTGCCACAAAGGCGGCGGGGGCCATGCCGGTCTGTGCGGCTGGCTTTCCATAGAACTGACGGATCTCGTAATGCGCAATGAGCGCCGCACGCAGCGTGGCGGTGCCTCCATCTGGCAGCGGCACCTCGGCCAGGGGATCGAGCTGATGCGCGGCGAGGATGGTGTCCACCACGTCCGGGCAGTTTTGAACGAAGACGCCGAGGGCGTCTCCCACCTCGTAGCTGAGACCGCTGCCGGTGAGGGAGAAGGCGATGTGGCGAGTGTCCTTGCTGCTGCCGCGAGTGTTCAGCGGGGTGTTGTCGATCAGCTTTGCAGGGAAGGGATTTTTTTTGCTCCAGCCGGTTTCTTCTTCGACGGCGGCCTCAGCGGCGGGTGCGGCGGTGGAGCCGCTGAGTACGGTGAAGGCGCTGCTGCTCCACTGCTTGGCCTGGGTGTCAAACTCCACGTCGCAATCGACACGGTCTGTGATGCGGCGTGCACCCAGCTCGGCGAGGCGGGCGTCGAGCTTCTTGCCAGCGAGGCAGAAGGTATCGCCATAGTTTTTGTCACCGAGAGCGAGTACACTGTACTGCACGCCGTCAAATTTCGGGCTGCTGCCATTTTGATTGATGCTGTCCCAGAAGGAGACGGCGTTGTCCGGCATGTCCCCCTCCCCCCAGGTGCTGGTGATGAGGAGGACGTTCTTGTCCTTGATGAGATCGGCGGGTTGCAGCGAGTCGAGGCCCGCAGCGCGCGCTGCGAAGCCCCGACCCGATGCTTCCCTGGCCAGCCGCTTGGCCAAACTTTCCGCATTGCCGCTCTGGCTGCCGAAGGCGATCAAGAGCGGGATGGCAGCCGCCTGTGATGAAGGCAGAGCGGCGCCTGCGGCTGCGGGACCGCGGTTGAGTACACCGGCGAGGAAGCCATTGAGCCAGGCTCTCTGCTCGGCGGAGAAAGGTGCATTTTCTGGTATGATGGGGACTGTGGGCATAGCGGCGGCGGGGGTAGGGAAAGGCGGCGGTGGACGACGTCACTTCAGCGTGAGAAGCCTGAAGGCGAGGCAGAGCGCGGTGAGCAGCAGGATGAAGAATCCGATCTTGTAGAAGGCGAGCGGGTTGCGCTCGATGAGGGGCGTGTCGGCTTCATGAAAAGGCTGCACGCGGTCAGGGTGGCAGACATCATGCAGCAGCTCGGAGTAGTGCTGGTAGCGGCGCTGCGGCTGGATGGCGATGGCGCGATGGATGACGGCCTCCAACCAGGTGGGGATGTTGGGATTGATCCTGGAAAGGCGGCGCGCGGCGTGGAAGGCGGGCGTCTGAAAGCGCTCGATCTGGCCGTAAGGCAGCTTTCCGGTGAGCGCCTGGTACAGCGTGGCGCCGATGGCGAAGATCTCCGTGCGCTCGCTGATGGGCGCCTCATGAAAGCGCTCGGGCGCGAGATAGCTGGCGGTGCCTGCGCGGGAGGAGACGGAGAAGATGGCGGCGGCGCTGCCGAGGTCGACAAGCTTGAAGGTGAGGCGCGTGTAGTCACCGATGCAGAGGATATTCTCGGGCTTGATGTCGCCGTGGGCGAGTTCCAGGCGCAGCAGCACCTGCACAGCCTCGGCAAGGAATTTTCCCAGAGCGATGGCGGAGTCCACGGAGAGAGTGCGCTCCCGCAGCACCGCGGCGAGGCTGGGCGCATCCATGAACTCCATGAGGTAGCAGCGCGTGGTGAGAGCTGGCGGCTCATAGGCGCGCACAAAGTGGGAGGACTGTGCGCGAGTGGCATTCCACACCTCATGCGAAAAGGCCTCCAGGTGCGGGGCGCTGTCGATGGCCTCCACGGGTGCGAACTTCATGACGACACGGTGGCCGTCTTTCTCTGCGAGCCAGACACGGCTGGTGCCGTGGAAGGAGCGGATGAGCTCGTAGCCGTCGATGACATCTCCTTTGCTCAGCGTGGCGGGGATGGTGAGGGAGCGCGCATTCATCGCGCGCAGGCGGCCGGTCTGCTGGATGTCGAGCACGAGGGCGCTCATGTCATCGAGCGTCTCCTCGCTGGACTGCTGGCGTGCGGAGAGGACGATGCTGCGGGCGGAGCTGTGGCGGGAGAGCGCAGTGGAGAGATCCTCCTCGGAGACGTGATTGGAGACTCCGTCAGAGCAGAGCATGGCCACATCTCCATCCTGCAGGCTGAGGGAGAAGAATTCGGGCTCAACCTCCGCCTGCATGCCGAGAGCGCGCGTGAGCACGTTTGGACGCTCCAGCTCCACATGGGCGGTGGAGAGCGTGTGGAGGCCGCCATTGCGCCAAAGATAGACGCCGGAGTCTCCGAGATTGATGCCGTGGAGCGTGTCCCCCTCGATGACCACGGCGGCCAGCGTGGCCACCATCTCGGTGCGCTCATAGCGCACCTGGGACTCCTGGTAGAGGGAGTGATTGAGGATGCGGGCAAAGGTGGTGAGCGCCTGCCGAGGAGACCAGGAGCGCGGGCGGGCGCTGTAGTTTTCAATGAGCGAGCTGACAGCACGCTGCGCGGCCTCGCGTGCAGGAGCACCGCTGCCTGCACCGTCGCTGAGGACGGCAATGACGGTCTCATCCCACGCACGCACGGCGAAGGCGTCGGAGGAGGCGGAGCCCTCCTCACGAGCGATCCCGTGGCTGGTGGTGAGAATTTTCATGGCAGCGGCGTGAGATGAAGAAGAAGGATGATCAGATGCGGGCCTCGGAGAGAGCACCCCAGGTGGTGCGCCAGCGGATCTTCACCAGATTCAGTCCGATGAGGGCCAAGACGCACAGCGTGGCAAAGGCGAGCAGGCCGGCGAGGTAGCTGCCGGTGATCCCCTTGGAATATCCGAGAGAGCTGGCGAGCATGAAGCCGCCGAGACCACCACCGCAGCCGACGAGGCCGGTCATGACACCGATGTCCTTGGCAAAGCGCTGCGGCAGCAGCTGGAAGACGGAGCCATTGGCCATGCCGAAGGCGCAGGATGCCAGGAAGAAGCCGAGCGCGCAGAGCGGCAGCGTGCCTGCAAAGGCCGCGAGCACCAGCGCCAGCGCCGCAGCCAGGAAGAACACATGCAGCGCGCGGATGCCGCCGAGGCGGTCTGCCAGCGCACCACCGACCGGCCTGCCCAGCGCACCGACGAGCGTGCACATGGCGGCCCAGGTGCCGGCCTCGACCGGGGCGAGGTGAAACTCGGAGGTGAAATAGATGATAAGGGACGCCGCGAGGCCCGAGAAACCACCGAAGCTGATGGTGTAGAAGAAGCAGAACCAGTGTGCGTCTTTTTCCTTGAGCAGATGGGCGTAGTCCACGAGGCGTTTCTTTTTCACCTGCACCTGGGCTTCTTTGGAAAAGAGGATGTAGCAGGCCAGCACGAGCACCAGCGGGATCAGCGCGAGACCAAAGACTGCATTCCAGCCGTAGATGACGGCGAGGCGCGGAGCCAGGATAGCATCAATCACCACGCCCACATTTCCTGCACCAGCCAGGCCGAGCACCAGGCCCTGCATGTGCGGCGGGTACCAGCGGCCCGCCTGTGGCAGCGCCACGGCAAAGCTGGCACCAGCCACGCCGAGCACCACGCCGAGCATGAGCGTGTGGGAGAACTGATGCAGGCCCGTGAGCCAGGCGATGGTCATGCCCGCGATGACAATCAGCTGGGCGATGATGCCAGTGTTTTTGGCACCGATGCGATCCACCAGCATGCCGAGCAGGATGCGGATGAAGGCACCCGAGAGGTAGGGCACGGCCACCATGAGCCCCTTCTGCTGCGGGGTGAGGCCCAGCGTGGTGCCGATCTGCGCGCCGAGCGCGCCGAGGATGGTCCACACCATGAAGCTGACATCAAAGTAGAGGAAAGAGGTGAGCAGCGTGGGCCAGTGGCCGGAGGTCTTGAGAGCGGAAAGTTTCATGAGGGGGCGTTGTTTGGCGGTGTCTTTCTCATGAGCCGCAGGCGTGCCAAAATCGACACGACAGTTAAATAACAATTTGAATGTTTTTTATATAATCCATCGATTTTGTTCATGCATAAATCCAGCCATCCGCCGCTGAAACCCGTGCGGAGGATGGCTGGGAGGCGTGGTGGGATCAGAAATCAATCTGCATCTGCACGTAGCCAAACTGGGCGTTGCTGCCGGCACCGGTCTGCTTGAGATAGTCTCCTGCGACGAAGTAGCTGTAGCCGGTGAGGATGTTTACATGCGGATTGAGCTTGTAGCTGATGGTGAGGTCCAGCTCCTGGCCTCGGAAGCTGCTGGCATTCATGGCAGCGGAATTGACGGGGCGCACCTTGGTAGCGCCGTTGGCACGGTACCAGGAGTCGGCGTTGTTGGCATTCCAGTAGAGGTGGTAGTCCAGCATGACCTTCATCTTTGCGGTGGGCATGAAGCTGAAGTTCACCTGGGGGTTGTACATGTTCATCCAGCCGGTGGTGTCCATGTAGCCGTAGAAGAGGTGGTTGGTGGGAAAGAGATTCTGGAAGGTGCCCACCTGCTTGTCATTGGGGTCGCCATCTCCGCTGGCATAGTTGAACTGCAGGCCAAAGCGTGGCTTCCAGGCGGATTTCAGCCAGTTGTAGCCGACCGCCCAGTGGCCAGCATATGCGGTCAAGGAGCGTCCGCCCACCTTGCCGGTCTGGAAGTCCATCTCTGTTTCATAGTCAAAGCCCTTCAGCTTCTTGGGGTCCCCCTTCCAGAGGGTGCCAAGTGTGACAAAGCTGGTGGAGCCGATTGGGGCGCCAAAGGTGGCCTGGCCGTCATCCCGGTAGTGCAGGGCGTAGAAGTCCGTGGTCGTGTTGAAGGGCACAAACAGCGTGCTGAAGTAAACCCCGCTCAAGAAGGCGTTGCGGTGGTCCGCCTGGTCGATGAGGTCTGACTTGTTCCACTTATTATTGGCAAAGTTCACCGGACTGGCGGTGAAGGCGTCCACAGACCACTTGGTGGCGGTGTAGCGGACCTTGAAGGCGTCAAAGGTGCGCGCCTGATTCGCCCACTCCAGCGGTCCGATGAGGCGCTGATCTCCAAAAGAGAGGAACTGGCGGCCCAGCGTGGAGCTGAATCCCTTTTTCGCGTTTCCAATCTGGATGTAGGCCTTGAGGATGTCGAAGATGTCATCTCCTTCAGCACCGTTCACGCCGATGGTGTGCCCACGGTCTCCGCCGATTTCGCGGACATCCTGGCCCTGCACGTAGAGCTTGATCCAGGGATTGATGTCATAGCCAATGCCGAGGCGGAAGCGCTGGAGCAGCCAGGCAGCGTCCTGCACGCTGTTGACGGCGCTGTTGAAGTCGAAGTTGTTGTCACGGATTTCGTAGCGCATTTTCTCCTGCACATCGAAGGTGAAGTTCCCCATCTTCATGGGGGCATACGTCGGAGGTGGAGGCGCAAGGGTGAAGCCGGGCACAGGGGCCGGCGCAGTGGTCTTGGAGGCAGGAGCCTGGGCGAGCGCGATGGAGGCGGTGGCCAGCAGAAGTGGGGCGATCCGTTTCATGGGAGTCAGGTGGTGAGCGTGCGTACGTTTATGTTCTATTATATTACTTTATGGTATTTCTTCATGCTTTCTGCATGGCAGGGCATGGGGGCGGTGTTTTTCGGCTAGGCGGCGGCAGGGAAAGGGGTGCCGTGGGTGGCGAGCTCCGCAGCCATGTCCGGAGAGGGGACAAACTGCGGGTCACGGCTGGGGCGGATGTGGGAGCGGTCGTTGAGGTAGGTGATGAGGTGCTCCCGCAGCTCATAGTAGCGGGGATCCTCCATGATCTCCCGCCGGTTGCGCGGGCGCTCAAAGGGGATCTGCAGGATGTCCCCCACCTCGGCCTCGGGGCCGTCTGTCATCATGATGACGCGGTCGGAGAGGAAGATGGCCTCGTCCACGTCATGGGTGACCATGAGGGTGGTGATGCGGTTGCGCCGCCAGAGGTCGAGCAGCACCTCCTGCAACTCGTAGCGGGTGAGTGAGTCGAGCATGCCAAAGGGCTCGTCCAGCAGCAGCATCTTGGGCTGCAGGGCAAAGGCACGGGCGATGCCGACACGCTGGCGCATGCCCTGCGAGAGCTCCCCGGGGTATTTGTGCATGGCCTCCCCAAGGCCGACGATGGTGAGATAGTACTCGGCCATCTGTCGGCGCTCGGATTTGCTGGCGGTGAAGTACACCTGGTTCACCCCGAGCATGACATTCTCAAAGGCCGTCATCCAGGGCAGCAAGCAGGGAGACTGGAAGACAATCCCTCGGTCCGGGCCGGGGCCGGCAGCCTCGCGTCCGGCCAGGATCATGTTTCCCTGGCTGAGCTCACTCAGCCCGGCCACCATCATGAGCACGGTGCTTTTGCCGCAGCCGCTGTGGCCGATGAGCGTGGCAAACTCCCCCTCCTTGAGCTTGAGGTTGAAGTTTTTGACGATCGTCAGCGGCCCCTTGGGGCTGTCGTAGGTCTTCCACAGACGATCCAGTTCGAGCATGGGTGGAGCTGCGGTCTTCATGCGGCCACCTCCACTTCTTCGCGCTGGTGGTCTCCGCGGCGTCTGGGCCCGGAGCGGTTGAGGAACTGCAGGCTGTTCACAGTGGTGAGATCCTCCGGCAGGATGTCTGGGAGGGAGACATGCACCGATGATTTGACCTTGCTGCGGCCTTTGGCGTCCAGCAGCGTATTGATGAGCTGGGCGCGGAGTTTTTTGAATCTCGGATCATGGTTAAGCGTGCGGCGGTCCCGCGGCCGCTCGATGTCCACGAGGATGGGCTCTCCGAGCGTGGCGGGTGAGGTGGGCAGCAGCGGGATGACGCGATCGGCAAGAAGCAGCGCCTCATCGGGATCATTGGTGATCCACAGCACGGTGGTGAGGTTCTCGCGCCAGATCTCGCTGATCTCGTCCTGAATCTGCGCTCGGGTCAGGGCGTCGAGCGCGCTGAGCGGCTCATCCAGCAGGAGCACCTTCGGGTTCATGGCGATTGTGCGCGCCACAGAAACGCGCTGACGCATGCCGCCAGACAGCTCCTTGGGCAGCTTGTGGGAGGCGTGTCCGAGCTTCACCATGGTGATGAACTTTTGCACATGCACTTTGCGCTGCTGCGGAGTCCAGTCCTTGAAGACTTCATCCACGGCGAGGGCGATGTTTTCCTCCACCGTGAGCCAGGGCAGGAGCGAGTAGTTTTGGAAGACAAGACCGCGATCCGGACCGGGTTCCGTGATGCGACGCCCCTCGATGAGAGCCTCGCCAGTGTCCGGTGTCACAAGTCCGGAGATGAGGTTGATCAAAGTGGATTTGCCAGAACCGGAGTAACCGACAATGACAACGAACTCTCCTTCCTCGGCAGCGAGATTGATTTCCTTAAGCACCTCCGAGCGCGCACCCGGCTGGCCAAAGCCT
Source organism: Prosthecobacter fluviatilis (assembly GCF_042655725.1). Lineage (GTDB taxonomy): Bacteria > Verrucomicrobiota > Verrucomicrobiia > Verrucomicrobiales > Verrucomicrobiaceae > Prosthecobacter > Prosthecobacter fluviatilis. Next base: position 125,073 of record NZ_JBHSMQ010000004.1, on the reverse strand, counting down.
TTGGAAGCACCTTTGATTTCGATAAGCGGCATATCTGGATCTGGGTTTGGGGTTAGGCAGTCTTGAAGCGGGACTCCACCACGCTCATCAGCCGGTCCAGCACGTAGCCGACGACGCCGATGGTGAGGATGCAGAGGATGATGTGGGCGTAGCTGTTGGCATTGTACTGCTGCCAGAGGAATCCACCGACGCCGGGGCGGCCGGTGAGCATTTCCACGGCGACGATGACGAGCCAGGCGATGCCGAGGCTGAGGCGGAAGCCGGTGAACATGTAGGGCAGCGTGGCGGGCACGAGCACCTTCCACAGCGTGCGGGATTTGGAGAGCTTCAGCACCTTGGCCACATTCAGGTAGTCCTGAGGCACGGCACGCACGCCCACGGCGGTGTTCATGACGGTGGGCCACATGGCGCAGATGGCGATGGTGAAAAGCGCGGCGGCGTCCGAGGCGCCAAAGGTGGTGCGGCCGTCGGCATTCACGAATTTGACTCCGCTGAAGAGGATCATGCCCAGCGGCAGCCAGGCCAGCGGGGACACTGGCCGCAGCACCTGAATGAGCGGATCAAACGCCTGGGTGAACTTCTTCGAGAGTCCGAGGAAGAACCCAATCGGCGTGCCGACGACGAGGGCGATGAAATAGCCCTCCGCCACCAGCACGAGCGACATCCAGGTGAACCGCAGAATGCCCTGATCCAGCTCCCCACGCTTGGCGAAAGGCTCGGTGATGTAGAGCCTGCTGGCCGTCCAGGTCTCCCCGGGCGTGGGCAGGTCTGCCGAGAGACCTTCGCGTTTGGTGACTTTGATCTTGTCACCAAATTCATCCACTTTTTCAGTCGTGATGGATTTTCCGGCAATCATATACCATAAAAGCCCACAAACTAATATTGCCACCACCGGCAAAAGGATGGACTCGAGCTTGAAGCGTTGGATCAGGTGCATTGTGCGGCTGTGCGGTTGAGGGTTTCAGGCTTTGGGTGTTTTGACCGCAAAGGAGGCAGCGTAGGCTTCGAGGTCGGCCTTCGGGTCAAAGGTGACGCCATCGAAGAGGGTTTCAGCCTTGTCATCGACGCCGCCATGGGCGTAGCCGATCTCCTTCATGGCCTCTTCGTAGATGTCCGAGCGCATGACCTGCTTGGCCACGCCTTCGTAGTCGGGAGCGCCGGCGGTGAAGCCCCAGCGACGAAGCTGCGTGAGCCACCACTTGGCATACTTGGCCTGGGGGTAGTTGCAGTTGCGGTCGCTGAAGATCATGTAGTTCGGGTCCTTGTACTTGCGGCCGTCTCCCATGTTATACTTGCCCTGCAGGCGGCCAAGGATGGCCTCGGGCGGGCAGTTGATGTAGGTGGCGGCGCTGACGATTTTTGCCTGCTCCTCGCGGTTTTCCATCTTGTCGAGCCAGACGCTGGCCTCATGCAGCGCCTTGAGCACGGCCTTGACGGTCTTGGGATTTTTGGCGGCAAACTCCTCGGTGAAAGCGCAGACTTTTTCAGGATGATCTTTCCAGATACCCTGGGTGGCGATGGAAGTGTAGCCGATCTCGTCGGCGATGGTCTTGGCATTCCAGGGCTCGCCCACGCAGAAGCCGTCCATCTTGCCGACTTTCATATTGGCCACCATCTGGGGAGGCGGCACGGTGATCAGGGAGATGTCCGCGCCGGCACCGGCGGCGTCTCCGGGATTGATGCCGCCGGCGGCGAGATAATAGCGCAGCCACATGGCGTGCGTTCCAGGCGGGAAGGTCATCGCAAAAGTAAGGGGATTTCCCTTGGCCTTGGCTTCATCGACGAAAGGCTTCAGCGCCTTGGGGTCATCGGCCACCTTGCCCTTGAAGGTGTTGGAAAGCGTGATGGCCTGGCCGTTGCGGTTGACGATCCACGGCACGATCATGGGCTTCTTGGGCGCGCCGCCCAGGCCCATCGTGCTGGCGATGGGCATGCCGAGGAGCATGTGCGTGGCCTGGATGTCGCCATTGGTGAGCGAGTCGCGGATGGCGGCCCAACTGGCACCTTTGCTGACGGTGGAGTTGATGCCATATTTTTTGAAGAGCCCCTTTTCATGCGCCACCACGATGCTGGAGCAGTCGGTGAGGGCGATCATGCCAAACTTCAGGTCGGCGGTTTCAGGGGCGTCGGAGGCGTAGGCGGAGCCCACCCAGCCCTGAGGCAGGCCGGAGAAGAGAGCACCGAGACCTGCGGTGGTGCCGGAGCGGAGGAGGGAACGACGGGTGAGCGGAGAGGATGGATTCATGCTTGGAGTTGCTGGATGCGTTTGATGTTTTTGTTGCTGGCGGCGGCTTTGGCTTGAGGGAAAGAGAGATCCGCATTCCAGGCCTCGCGCAGTGCGGTGCCCCCTGCGGTGTACTGGGCGCTGGTGATGAGGCCATGGGCGATGAACTGGTCGAGAAGCCAGCGACCCCGGCTGCTCACCGGCGTGTTGGCATCCCGGCGGTGGAAGATGTGAAAATCGGTCACCTCCACGGACTTCTCGGTGCCGAGGTCCAGCGGGCCGACGAGGGAGCGCTTGAGGATTTTTTCGCTGACGGAGAAGTAGCCGCTGCCGGCCAGGATGCGGACCACCTCGGCACGGTTCTCGCGCTGGTCGCAGAATTCGCAGGCCTCCTGGAGGGCGCTGATGACAGCCTGCACCTCCGCAGTGTGTGTGGAGACAAACTGCTCGGTGGAGAGCAGCACCTTCTCCGGATGCTCCGGCGCGAGTTGAGCGCTGGTTGCCGCGATCCAGCCGATGCCCTGCTCCACAGCATAGGAGCTCCAGGGCTCGCCGACACAGTAGCCGTCGATGAGGCCCTCGGCGAGGCTGGAGGTCATCTGCGTGGGAGGGAGGGCGACGATGCGCACGTCCTTCTCCACATCAATGCCGCCGGACTGCAGCCACTGGCGCAGCAGGAAGCAGTGGGAGGCATAGCGCGACACCATGGCAAAGGTGAAGCGGCGGCTGAAGGAGCTGCGGATGAGTTTTTTCAGGCTGGCGGCATCCCGCACGCCGCGGTTCCAGAGATCGCGGCTGAGGGTGATGGCATTGCCATGAAGATTGAAGACAAAGGGAGCCACCACGCGGCAGGGCGGCGAACTGAGGCCGAGGCGCATGGCGAGCGCCAGACCGGCGATGGCATGCGCAGCATCGAGCTGGCCGTAGAGCAGCTTTTCACGGACGGTGGCCCAGCCGACCTCGCAGCTCAGCTCCACCCGGGCGCCGTGCTTGCCGAAGAGATCCAGGTGCCTCGCCACCAGAAGAGGTGCACAATCCACCAGCGGGATGAACCCGATGCGGACCGGCTTGTAGGAGGCGGAGACGGCAGGCTTTTCGATCTTGGCGAGCTTTGGCATGCCCCACACAACAGCAGCAGAGGGACCAGTCCGCGATATTTCCTGCATAAACTACGCGCAAAGTTTTTCAATCGATGTATGAATTCCATTCATGGACCAAGCCATCGACACCCGACAGCTCCGCGCCTTTGTTCGCCTGGCACGCAGCGGCAGCTTCACCCAGACAGGCCGCGAGCTGCACCTGACGCAGAGCGCCGTGAGCCATGCCATCAAGTCCCTGGAGACAGATCTGGGCAGCATGCTCTTCCACCGCCAGGGCAAACGCGTGCACCTCACACACGCAGGACGCGAGCTGCTGCCGCATGCGGAGGCGATTCTGCAGTCCATGAGTCATGCGCGTTCAGTTCTTGGCACGCTGGACCAGACACCGCGCGGGAAACTGAAGATTGGCTGCACCACCGCCGCGGCGCAGTTCATCCTGCCCACCGTCCTGCGCGAATTCAAAGAATCCTTTCCGCTCTATGAAATCAAAGTCATCTGCGGAGAAACACCCGACACCATTGAACGCCTGGTGGGCAATGAGATTGACCTGGCGGTGAGCCTCCGCCCTCTCGATGTCTCGCGCATGAACTGCCACCCCATCTTTGATGATGAACTGGAGTTCCTGGTTTCGCCGCTGCACCGCTGGGTGCAGACGCGGCCCAAACTGAAGGATGCCGCGAACGAAACCTTCATCGTCGCAAGCCGCAACAGCCTGAACTTCTCCATGATTCAGGAATACTTCCTCAAAAACGGCGTGCGTCTCCACTCCTTCATCGAGCTGGGCAGCTCCGAGGCCACGGTGGAACTGGCCAAGCTCGGCATCGGCGTGGCGATTGCAGCACGCTGGATCGCCCGCAGCGCGATCGAAGCAGGACAGCTCATCGCGCTGCCACTCCCCAAGGCGAAGATCAAGCGCCGCTGGATTGTCTCAACTCTCAAGAACCGCCCCTTGAACCTGCCCGAGCGCACCTTCATCGGACTTTGCGAGGAGGTGGGACGGCGGATGAGCAATGACCGCCTGTGAAAGCGCCGAAGTCTGTTCGAGCAGCCTTCTGCGGAGCTCCGCCGCCTTGGCCGCCAGTTCACGCTGTTCACGCTCATACCGCACGCGGCCTTCTGCCGTTTCGATTCTCACCGGCTCATACCCGAGCGACTTCAGGTCATAGGGGCTGGCCCGCATATCGAGGTCCCGCCCCTGAAGCGCCAGCTCAAAACAAGCCCCGATCAAATCAGAGCCGGTCCACGGCCAGAGCTTTGACGACCATTTGTACAAATCCATGTTGGCGTGCAGGCAGGCTGGTTGCTCGAAATCCGGGCGCGACTCCAGCGTCGGCTGCAGCACATTCAAAGGCCGCGCTTCAGGCGTGAAAAAACGAAAGGCATCGTAGTGGGAGCAGCACACAGGCAGTGACTCCACGAAAGCCGCCAGCTCATGCGGCGGCAGACGCAGCTCATATCCCTGATGCCTCACCTGCTGCGCCGACTGGCGGTAAACCATGGCCCATTCATGCAGCCCGTAGCACGCAAACCTCCCTGCCCTGCCAAGCATGCGCGCGCAAAGCATGGCCACCCACGCGGCAAATTCGCGCTCCCGCTGAGTGAAACGCCGGGTGTCCAGGCTCAGTCGGTTCTTCACACACAAAAAACGCTCCCCCTGCAGCCAGGGGCACTCGGCGAGATCCTCCGCTGTGACTTCAATGGCCACCCCATAGGGCGGCACCCACTGTTTGAGCTTCGCTGGCGCAAAGCTGTAATAAGTGAACAGAAAGTCATGCACCGGATGTTTCGCATCACGGCTGCGGCGCTCCACAAAAGCGTCCGCATGCGCCATGACTCGTCCGGCATGCTCATGCATGCGCGCCCGCCACTCATCCCGTTCCCACACGATCATGGCACCAGCAGCGTCGCGAGCCCGAGAAAGGTGCCCATGCTGATCACATCCGTCGCCGTGGTGAGAAAGATGCTCGAAGCCGTGGCCGGATCAGCGCCGAACTTCCTCAGCAGCAGTGGGATCAAGGCGCCGCTCAGGCCGCTGACCACGCAGCTAAAGGTCATCGCCACCCACACCACAAAGGCCAGCATGAAAGCATTGGGATTGTTGTTCATGTGTGCATAGATCCCCATGCCGATGGCGGCGGAAATGCCGACAAGCATGCCGTTGTACAAACCCAGCAGGCCCTCCTTGATCACGAGCTTTCGCTCATCCCCCGCTTTCAGGTCTCCCAGGGTCATACCACGCAGGGTCACCGCCAGAGCCTGGCATCCGGTGTTGCCGGACTGCCCTGCAAGCACCGGCAAAAACGCCGCCAGCAGCACCAGCCGGCCCAGCGTCCCCTCAAAAACTCCGACCACCGTCGCGGCGATGAAACAGGTCACGAGATTGATCTGCAGCCAGGGATGCCGAAAGCGCAGGCTGCGCAGCAGCGGTGTGGTCAGGCGCTCTTCTTTTTCCACCCCCACCATCGAGCCGACCTGGGCGCTGATCTCGATCGCGCGCGCCTCAAATAAAGTCTGCCCGCGCACCAGCCCCAGCAGAATGCCGTCTTTGCTGCACACCGGATACACGGGGTAATGCTTGTTCACGACAAGCTTCATCGCGTCCGTGAGCTCCATGTCCGGGGCCAGGGTGAAGGGTTGCTTGATCATCACGTCCGCCAGCCGCGCGTCGGGCTCGGCCAGCATGAGGTCCCGCATCACCAGCAGCCCCAGCAGCCGGCCTTGCTCGTCGGTGATGTACCCGTAGGTGATAAAGGCTTTCTTGGCGAGCTTGCGCACTTCCTCAATGGTGTCGCGCGCGGTGGCCTCCGGGCGGAACACCGCCACCGGCTCCTCCATGAGCCGGCCCACGCTGTCCTCCGGGTGCTCGAGGTTGCGGGCCCATTGCCGTGTCTTGTTCAGCGGGACAAAAGTCAGGGCGGCAGTCCGCGACTCATCCTCCATCTCGTTCAGCACGTGCTGCGCCACCATGGGATTGAGCTGCTGCAGCACCCGGGCGGCATCCTCTCCGGAAGCTTGCTCCAGCAGGTCGGCGGCATCATGCGCCCCGCTTTGGGATACGGCGTCGAGCAGAGAGTCTGAGGTCGATTTCATACTGCGGCGGGAGGTTAGCCGCACTGGAGTCGCTTGTCATCGCCAACGCGAAAAAAACCTCGCGCAGGACGTTCAGTCGGGCACATTCCCCACCATGTCCCTGTATGACCGTGATTACATGCGTGAAGGACCGCCACGTTCCGTCGCTGGAGTGATGCGGGGATTCACCGCATTTCATGCAATCCTGGGGATCAATGTAGCGGTGTTCGTCATGCAGTTCCTGTTCGAAACCGGCGGAGTCCGGCACCCGCGGACGGGAGACTACATACCGCTGGGCGGTGTCAGTGTGGATGAACTGACACGCGGCAATGTCTGGACACTGCTCACCTACATGTTCGTGCATGGCAATTTGATGCACTTTGCCCTGAACATGATGATGCTGTGGTTCGCGGGGCGCGGGGTGCAGCACCTGTTTGGCAGCCGCCATTTCACCCTGATCTACCTTTTGTCCGGCATCGCGGGGGCCCTCACAGAGATGGCGGTGAACGGCTTTGTGCTGGGTGACGTGAGCACACCTCTGGTGGGAGCCTCGGCTTCGGTTTTTGGACTGCTCATGGCCCTTGCGGTGGTTTTGCCGGATGAAAAGATCACCGCCTTCATCTACTTCATCATACCTGTTCACCTGAGGCTCTGGACCCTGGCCAAGGGGCTCTTCATCATCCAGCTGGTCTTTGGCCTGACGGGTGTGCTGTTTCACATCCTGCCCGAGGGCATGAAAATCGCCTACTTTGCCCATCTCGGCGGTGCTTCGCTGGGGTGGTTTTATGCACGCAGCCTCGGCTATGGAGGCAGGCCCCTGACCTACGCCAGCCAATGGCAGCCTCCCCGCTACCAGCAGCAGCGCAGGCCGGCTATGGCACGCACCCGAGTGCGCCCATTGACCGAGCGCGAAATTGACACATCCCCACTCGCTGCACCGGGATCATTGGACTCCGCAGACGCCTGGATGGAGCAGGTGGTCAATCCCCTGCTGGACAAGATGAACCTCCACGGCAAAGACAGCCTCACCGCAGAGGAGTTGCTTACCCTGGAACGAGCCAGCCGTGAAGTGGAACGACGCCAGCGGCAGTCAAAAGGAGGCTGAAAAGCGTCGTTTCATGCTTTCCACACGTTCCACACGCTTGGCAGCCTTGCTTTTGCTGACCCTGCTGGCCGGATGGATGGTGCGCTCGTGTCGGAAAGGGACAACAACCCAGGTCCCGCCTCCCGCACTCTCCCCCCACCTGCAGCCATCACCGCAAGGCAGCTTCCCAGACGAGTAAGCCCCCCCTCACCATTCATTCAAAGCCAGTCATCTCTTACCATGTCCATCGCCACCCGCAAAGGAGACCAAGGCCAGACCGATCTGCTCTTTGGCTGCCGCCTCGCAAAATCCCATCCCCGTGTCCACGCCCTCGGTGCCGTGGATGAATTAAATGCCGCACTGGGCCCCTTGCGCATCGCAGCAGCCCGCGAGGAGACGCGGCAAATTGTCCCGCAAGTTCAGCGTTGGCTGATCGAGCTCATGGGGGAACTGGCCACCCCACCGGGAAATGAAGACCGCTATGCCGCCAGCCACCCGGAACGCATCTCTACCTCCAATGTCGTCTGGCTGGATGACTGGGTGGCCAAGTTGGAGGCGGGCGGTGCCCTGAAGTTCAAAGGCTGGGCCCTGCCTGGAGAAGCCGGAGTCATGAGTGGTGCGTATGCCGACCTTGCCCGTGTCGCCTGCCGCCGAGCTGAGCGCAGCGTCATTGATCTGCAAGGCACCCCCGATCACATTCCAAATGAGGAACTCATACGATTCCTCAACCGCCTGTCAGATGTACTCTGGCTGCTTGCGAGATGGGAAGAACAAGTGACCGATAACGCCCCTGTGCAAATGTAACCAGCCAGTCGTTTCAATAAAATTATAGCGCTTAAAGCGTTTCCTTCACCGAAACACCGACAACGATGAAATAGTTGTTCCCAGAGATTTTGGATCGATTCAATTTCCAACCCGAAAATGTAACGTCCAAATCGTATCCGCAAAAACCCGCCCAAGCAGCAGTTTCAAGTCAGTTATCACTAGTTAACAACGAAACGAAAACGTCATTTCATCTTCGGTTCACCAAACATGTCCTAGGCGATGCCTTGCTCCCGAGAGGGGGAGGTGATTCGCTCCATGCACGTGTTTCAGCAAGGCTCATAAACGCATCCGCCATCATTGAAGATGATCCAGACACGCTGTTCGCTGCCGCGATCTGCCTGATCAGGCACTGTGTTTTCAGCCCCGATTTTCCATGTCTTCCCCCAAAAGAAAAACGGAGTGATGCGAGGCACCACTCCGTCTTGAAACTTGCATCTATCAATCAATGCTCAGGGCTTGGCCTGCGGAGCTGCAGGCTTGGCCGTTTCTTGTGCGGCCGCCGGCTTTTCTGCAGGAGCCGGGCTGGCCGCAGGGGCCGGAGCTGGCTTGATCTCCGGTTTTGGAACAGCAGGCGGAGGCACTGCAGGCGTATTCACGTTGATGGAAGCTGCGGGAGCTGCCTCGGGCGTGGCTGGAGCAGGAGCACTGCCCGGCGCAGCTGGCAGAGTGTTCAGGCCTGGAATCATTTTCTTGATGTCAGGCAGTCCTGAAGAACTTGCGCCGCTTCCTGTGGCTGGAGCCTGCTGTTTCGCCGGTGGAGCTGCCGCAAGGATTTCAGAGCGCTTTTTCAGGAGGCTGCTCACTGTGTATTCCGTGACCTCATAGACCCAGCCTTCGAACTTCTTCTCATCAGCGAGCTTCTCCTCAAGCCTCTTCTTTTCCGCAGCAAAAGCTTCATCATTTTTCTTTTTGTCCTCCGGCTTCTCATCCTTCACGGCGGCGCGCTCTTTCGGGAACTCTCCGCTGACAGTGACGGTGACGTAGTATTTGTCGCCGTCCCCCTGCCCTGCTTTCTTGGCAGTCAGGATGGTGTAGGTGAATCCATCGAAGGTGACGAGCCTTGCCTTCACCGCGTCTTTCATGATGTCCGCAGCCTTGTCTTTGCTCAGCACGTCATTGAAAGTCGGGCTGGAGAACAAACTGCCGAGGGACACCTTGGCCGTGTCGATGCTTTCGCCGGGACCGGCTCCATCCAGAGTGAACTCTCCAGGCTCATTGGCACGTGAGGCTTTCCATGAATCAGCCGGCTTTGCAGCGGTGACTTCCACCGACTTGAGCTTCTGCACATCAAAGAAGCCCTTGGCCAGCCAGGTGTCCGGCTTCGCCACCAGATCTGGCAGCTGATCATTGATCTCCCAAATCGTGTCTTCTCCCTGAATGCGGACAAAGCGGTTGCCTGCAGGGCCGCCAAACATCCGCATCTGCTCATTGTTGGAGCCGCCGGAGCTGCTCACCTGCCCGCCGAGCACCAAAGAGTGCATCAGGGCGCCCTTCTCGTCGAACAATTCCACGAGGGTGCCTGCTCCAGTGGTGTTGGCATTTCCGGGAGAGTTCACCCCCACCTTGCTCCAGGAGTCCTTGCCGATGCGGCGGCCGCCTTTGATCTTTTCATACTTCAGGCTCAGCAGCGCGGTCTGCAGCTTCTCTTTCTCCACGGGGTATGCCGCTCTTTCCTGGACGACCCAGGTATCGTTCTGGACCACAAGGGTGGTTTCACCTTTGCCCTCCTTGATCACGATTTTTTTGATGCCGTTGATGTCAAACTCCGGAAACAACAGCTCCCGTGCCTTCACGCTCACGAGCGAGCGGTTTAGCAGTGAAGTACGCTTTTTGGATTGAACCAGGGCGGTGCCGATGATGGCGGCGAGTACAACCAAAAGGATGATGATCTTCTTCATGGCTTTGAGGAAAAGACAGTGTGTTGACTGGTTTTAAACTGCGAAATCAGGCCGCCGCCGTGCGGGTGCGACGCTGCATGGCAAAAATGAGCCCGACCATTCCCACCAGCACGGGAACAACCAGCACGTTAAGGGTCTTGATCAAGGTCTTGCGGAATTCCACCTCCTTGTTGACCTCTTTGCGGATGTTCCGCACTTCCTTGTCGATGGTCTTGGTGTTTTTTTCCATCTCCTTGATGTTGTTCATCGTCCCCTGGTCCACGATCAGAGCCCCCTTCTTCAGGTCGAGCTGCGGACGCGCCTTGCTCAGCTTTTCCGCCAGCTCCTGGCGTTCCTTCTCGAGATTGACCAGCTGCGGACGGTATTTTTCCTCCACCGTCTCGCGCATTTCCTTCAGCTTGATGAACGGACGCACCGGAGACTTGCGGTTGCGGACCTGGATGAGGTCACCGCCGCCGGCGAACACTTCCACGGCATTCAGCACCATGGGCAGGTTGCCACCGTTGGTCACGAGGCCCACTCCGAGTTCCCCCTGCTTCAGGCAGAAGGCATCATAGAGCATGTCGGCGTCGGAAAAGAGGATGACGTTGCGCTCGCTGTCCTTGGACTCTTTGAGCGAGTTGTCGGCTTTCTTTTCAGGCGCTTTCGCCTCGGAGGCTCCAGGTGCGCTGGCATCCTGCTGAGGGCCTCCGGTTTCTTTGGAGGGTGCGGCAGCCGCAGGCTTGCCATCCGGGAAGGCGGTCTTGAATTTGCCGGCAATACGCACGCCCAGCACCTGCTTTTTGCCGCTGGCGTTGAAGTTGACCATGGGCTCCCGGCGCAGTTTGTCAGCCGCAGCCGTGTCGATGAGCTCCGAAGCCTCGGAACTGTTCACGAGCGTGATCACATTGAGCCCAGGCTTATTTTCGACGGTCAAGGCACCGGAGTTGATGAGGGTGAAGGACTGCAGACCGGAGGTCACACGGTCGTCTTGGTTGATGGCCTGGCCGGGGAGCTGCAACGCCGTCGGCATGAGGCGGCCTTGGAGATTGCCACGGTAGTTCATGTCCACCAGCACCATGTCTTTTTTGTAGCCGATGCCCCAGGCCTTGAACAAACTCGGCAGATCGGAGGAGGTGTTGATCATGTTGCCCGGCTGGCCGGTCATCGGATTGGGTTGGCTGCTCATCGCCTGGGCGAGCAGGCTCTGCGGATCCACAAAGGCGATCACATTGCCGCCGCCTAGAAGATACTGGTCGATGGCATACTCGGCCGTCTTGCCGATGTCGGCAGGATGCACCACGAGAAGGACAGTGATGTCGCTGTCGATCTTGTCGGCTGTCATCGAAATCTCGCGCACCTCGTAGTCAGAACGAAGCTGCTGGATGAGCGCCCAGGCTTCCGGGCCACGCTGCTGCTGGAACGGCATGGAGGGCACGCCGCCGATGGGCATCGCGCTCATGTAGCCGATGACCGTCTTGGTCGGCTTGATGACCTTCGCGATGGCGCGGGAAACGTCGTATTCCAGCGCCGTGGCATCTTCCGGATTCAGAAACGGCAAGATCTCCTTGCGGTCAAGGCACTGGACCGTCAGCCCCAGATAGATCTGGTCGCCTTCCTGATTGACCTGCATGCCGCGGATTTCATCGTCCTTGGCCTTGTCCTCGTCATCCGTGTCCGGGTTCGGATGGATGACTTCCAGGGACACGCTGCCGTTGCTCTGCTTCTCATATTCCAGCAGAAGATCCTCAATGGCCCGCGCATGCGGTTTGAGGACGTTTGGCATGACGCGGTCGTCATTCGTGGCATAATATTTGATCGACACCGGTTCATCGGTGTTGATCCGGCTGAGAATGTTCTTCGTCCCCTGGGAGAGGGTGAAGAGACCGTCCTCGGTCAGGTCGAGACGGACGTTGCCAAAATTCACCCAGCCCACGAGAAAGTTCAGGGCGAAAATGATGGCGATGATCAACACGGTGATGATGCCGGCAGAGGCATTCTTGTTTGAAGCGCTCATGATGATGATAGGAAAGGTTGGATAATGAAGGCTCAGGGAACAATCAGGCGCGCTTGGAACGGAGTCCCAGGTCGGTCACCAGCAGCGCCACAACGATGACGGAAACAAAGTAGAGCACGTCACGCAGGACGAAGATGCCCTTGGTCATTTCAAAAAAGTGATCCATGAAACTGAAGTAGCTGATGAACCGCACCACGCTCTCCATCCCGTTTGGCACGGCGTTCACCACCGTCTGGGTCAGGCCCGGATCTCCGATCAGGGCGATCAGCAGGCAAAACGCGACGCTGATGATGAAGCACACCACCTGGCTGCGCGTAAAGGCGCTGATGGCGGAGGTCACCGCCAGGCATGCCATCGCGTAGAGGTAGCTGGCCACGTAGCCGCTGATGATCGGGCCGCTGTCAGGATTGCCCAGATAAGCCACCGTCGCGACGATCGGGAAGGTCAGCGCCAGGCCGATCAACCAGATCACCGCAGCCGCCAGAAACTTGCCCCAGATGGCCTGCCAGGGGGAGACCGGCATGGTCATGAGCAGCTCGATGGTGCCCAGCCGGTGCTCCTCAGACCACAGGCGCATGCCCACGGCCGGCGCCAGCACCGTGTAGATCCACGGGTGCCAGACAAAGAAACGGGTGGCCAGCGAAACGTCGTCACTGTCCAGGAGGCGTGAGAAAAAGAACGTGAAGCCATTCGTCGCCAGCAGGAAGATAACGACAATGACGTAAAACACGGGAGAGTTGAAGTAGGCCATAAACTCCCGCTTGAAGACGGCCAGAGTGTTTTGGATGTCTCGATTGCTCATGCGTTGGTTGGATTGGGGGGTGAAAAGGAGAAAGGATCTCAGGCCGCCTTTTTGCCGGCGGTCTCTGATTTGGTGATGCTGCGGAAGACCTCGTCGAGGGTGTTGGCACCAGGGACGAGTTTCTTGAGGCTGTCTGGGGTGCCGTCGGCCACCACCTTGCCACGGTCGATGATGATGGCGCGGGAGCATGCAGCCTCCACCTCTTCCAGAATGTGGGTGGAGAAGATGATGGCCTTGTTCTGGCCCATGCGCTTGATCATGCCGCGCACCTCGTGCTTCTGATTGGGGTCAAGACCGTCCGTCGGCTCGTCCAGAATCAGCACATCAGGGTCGTGAATGATGCTCTGCGCAAAGCAGGTGCGGTGGCGGTAGCCCTTGGACAGGGTGTCCACGCTCTGATTGCGCACCTTGTCCAGAAAGCACAGGTCCAGCACGCGGTCGATGGCCCTTGTGCGCTCCGCGCCATGCAAGCCGCGCAGCTCGGCGCAGAAGCCCAGGAAACTGGCCACCGTCATGTCGGAATAAAGCGGCGCATTTTCAGGCAGGTAGCCCAGGCGCTGCTTGGCCAGCTCCGGTTCTTCAAGCATGTTGATCCCGCAAAGGTTCACGCTTCCGCTGGTGGGGCGGAAATAGCCGGTGACCATGCGCATGGTCGTGGATTTGCCGGCACCATTCGGCCCGAGAAAGCCCAGGACTTCGCCTTTCTCCACTGAGAAGGAGACATCATCGACAGCCACTTTGGTGCCAAACACCTTGATGAGGTTCTTAACTTGGATCATAACGTCGTTGGATCGGTTGGTTGGGGGGAAATGAACGCCACAGGGAGACGGTTCTGGTTGTTCGCCCCCTCCGGACGTTCAATCGCGGAGCGCTTTTTTAGGGGGTACGCAGGTCTTTTCAACTGAATTCTCTCAGGCGGAAGGAGCGCCACAAACGCCGCTACAGACAATCAGATCACGGAATAAATTTCAACGTGACGGCGCTTCCGGCACACCTACACTACGTATTTCGGCCGCGAACCACCATGCTTTGGAACCAAAACATTGATCCAACCAAGGACCTCACACAAAAGCCCTTCGTTTTGTGGCGGCCTTTCATTGCCCTCTGGGAATGGCTGGTGCCCCCGACAGTGGCTCACCGTGACCGTCAGTCACCGCTGGCGCGGTGGGTGGCCGCCCTGGTGATCGTCATCATCTGCCTTTCCCTCCTTGCCCTTGGCATCGCGTATGCGCGCCCCTTGAAAAACTCCATCAAAAACATGCGCGCGGGCAGCATGGTGAAAGAGGCGCGACAGATGATGGAGAACGGCCAGGGGGTCAATGCGGTGATGAAAGCCCAGGAAGCTTACACCAAAGCTCCGGAAAGTGAGGAGGCCATCAGGCTGAATTTTGAATACTTCACCCTGCTGAAGCGCGACACGGCGCTGTTTTTCTATGACAAACTGAAGAACCTCGACGTCCTAACCCCGGCAGACGAGCTGCTCCATGTGCGCTGCCTCATGAACCTCGGGAAGACCAAGGACGCCTCCCAGGCTCTCGAACAGCTGATGCGGGTGGAGCAGCCCAGCGAGGCCCTGATCAAGCTGGCCGAAGAAGTTTGGGGAGATCGCGAGCAAAACAAGCCCCTGCTCAAGGTACTGCGCAACTACACCCAGGAACATCCGGATGACAAGGAGGCGCTGCTGCGCTTTGCCAAGGTGCAGATGTCCTCTGGAAATCCGATGGAAGTCGGGCTGGGCATGGACTCCCTCTGGAAGCTTGCCTCAGGTGATGATGACATCGGCCTTCAGACTCTGGAATACATGGACAGCCTGACGTCCTTGACCCCAGCAGACACCACCCGCTTGATTGAGCGCCTCAAACAACACCCCAAGGCAGATGACAGGCACTATGTGAGCGCGCTGAAGCGTGAAGTTCAGCAAAATCCCGGTCGCAAAAAGGAAATCGTGATGGAAGCCACGGCGAGGTATCAGGATAAAAAGCGTGACCAACTGCTCCCCTTCATACGCTGGCTGGTGGAAGAGGGAGAATTCCGTCAGCTCCTTTCCGTGCTGCCGGAGGAGGAAGCCAAAGCCCATCAGGGCTTGTTGGAAAATTACCTCAATGCTCTGACCGTGCTGCAGCGCTACGATGACCTCGAACGTCTGGTCAATGACCCCAAGGTCGCTGGTGTGCTCGATCCCACCACCATGGCCATGTTCCGCGCACACCTGGCCTACATCCTGAAAAAGCCCACCGAAGAGCTGCGCACCAAGCTGATCGCGGCCAAAGATGCAGCACAGTTCAACGGACGCTACGCAGCGCTGCTGCAAATCGCCAGGTATGGCGAGGAGCGTGGCCATTTTGACATCGCTGAGGATGCATACCGCCTCGCCATCAAGGCGGCCCAGCGTGCCTCCGCCTCTCCCCGCATCGAGCGCGACGCCTTCACCGGTCTGATCAAAGCCTGCCTGGCCAATCGCAGCACAGAGTCCCTGATACAAGCGGCACAGGAAGCGGTGACCCGCTGGCCGGATGACACGCATTTTGTCGAATCCTATCTATATGTCAGCCTGCTGGCGGGCAAAAACATCGAACTCGCCCTGCGGAATGCCGTTAATTTGCTGAAAATTCAGCCCTCAGACAATCAGCGCAAGCTCACGGTCGCACTTGCCCGCTGGAGGCTGCACGACATCCAACAGGCGGTGCAAAATCTTCAGTACATCGATCTAAACCCCCTCACTGAGGGACAGCGCGCCGTTTTTGCAGCCATTGCCAACAGCGGAGGATTTCACAATGAGGCACTCGGCGTGATCAAGGCCATCAATCCCAAGGCCTCCATGCTCCCCGAAGAGCAACGCTGTTTTGAGAGCGTCCTGGCGAAAAAGTAGGCCTATCTCCAGCCTTTGCTCATTCAGCATCATGCAGAGCGCATGGGCATGCCCTGCTTTAATCAGGCGCAAGCTAATGAATGCATTCTCTCATCAGCTGGCATGCGCATGGCCTCCAAGAAAAAAGGCCGCCTGCATGAATGCAAGGCGGCCTGTATAACCCAACTGGCGGAGCGGACGGGGCTCGAACCCGCGACCTCCAACGTGACAGGCTGGCGTTCTAACCAACTGAACTACCGCTCCTTTGCCGTTTGGGGTCGCGATAGTAAACGCTCAGTGCCGCCTGGCAAACGGAAACTTGTTATTCTTGAAAAAAACATCAGGGCACTTCTTCGCCAGAGCCTGTGTAGTACCAGCCCATGACCTTGCCATTGAGCACCAGCGCCTGCGCTTCTGTTGGTTGCATTCCAAAAACTGTTTTCACATTGCAACCAACCTTCACCGCCCAACCAGGCTTGCCCTGAACCGCCGTGGGCTGTGGATCCTGCCAGCTGGTGACATTCTCAGGTTTGATCTCGGTAATTTGCCCGCGCTTCATGCTGGCGATCAGCAGCGGGTAACCTCCCGCAGAATCGCGCACAGGTTTGCCGCCTGCATCCACCTCACTGCTGGAAGGGCCCACATCCGCTGCCTGAGACTGACTCTGCTGCTTGCTGGCCGCTATGGCCTTGAGCTCTTCAGCTCGGGTAATCTTCCACTTCTCGTAGGATGCGTTGAGCTGCGCCTTCAAGTCCGTGCCATCGATGGGAAGCTGCGCACGCGCCGGAGAGGCCGCAGTAGGAGCGAGAGTGATCACCCCGTTGTCGGCAGACAAAGCATACGCCTTCCCCCCAGCAGCGATCTTGCTCGACCCCACGCTCATCTTGAACATGGCGTCCTGGACAAGCTTTACCTCCCGCGGGAATGCAGATGCGGGAATTTTCAGCCAGTTGCCGGTAAGGGCTTCGATGGTTTCAAATTTCGGTTCCGCCTTCGCCGGAGCGGATTTTGGCTCAGGTGCCTTTTCCGCAGGCTTAGGAGCCTCCACCACCACGGGCTTCACAGGGGCAGGCTTCGTTTCTTGCACAACCGGCTTTTCCTCCTCGGCAGGCTTCACCGCCACCACCTTGGGCTTTGCCGTTGGATTGAGGCTTTTGAAGACAAGCTTCTTTCCGGGCGGTGCCCCGAAATAGTCGTAGGCCAGAAAGGCGCCACCAAGGATAAGGATTGTATAGAATAGGGATTTCATGGGTTTATTTATAGATGAAAGTTCACACCTCTCAGCATGATACACCGATTGAGTACTTCAATTTCTTGGGAATGCAGTTACATTTTTCTGTAAAGTTTGTGTCAAAAGCCGCATAGACCAGACGCTTGCGGCAGGAATCGACCGCGCTAAATAGCACTCATGCCCCAAACCAACCTGCTACTCGGTGTTAACATCGACCATGTCGTGACCTTGCGTCAGGCACGTTACCGCACCATGCCGGAGTCTCCTCAGGCCGAACCCACAGCCCTGGCAGCCGCCCTGGCAGCAGAGGCAGCAGGTGCGGATTCCATCACCGTACACCTGCGTGCTGATCGCCGCCATATCCAGGATGCAGATGTGTTTTTGCTGCGCAAAAACATCGCCACCAAGCTGAATCTGGAGATGGGCAACACGCAGGAAATTTTGAACATCGCACTCCAGGTGCGTCCCGATTTCGTCTGCATGGTGCCTGAAAACCGTGAAGAAGTCACCACGGAGGGAGGACTCGATGTGAACGGTCAGCGCGATGCCCTGCGTCAGACGGTCAAGTCACTCAGCGACAATGGCACCCGTGTCAGCATGTTTATCGATCCCGACCTCGATCAGGTCCGGGCCAGTGCCGAAATCGGAGCGGCCATGATCGAACTCCACACAGGCACCTTTGCCAACCACACCGGAGAAAAGCGAGCCGCCGAGGTGGAGCGCCTGTGTGCCGCCGCAGAGCTGGGGCATGCCTTGGGCCTGCAAATCAATGCCGGGCATGGTCTCACCACCCAAAACCTCCCTTCCCTCTGGCCCGTGCCCCATCTGGCGGAACTCAACATCGGCCACCACCTCATTTCCCGTGCAGTTTTCATCGGCCTGCACGGAGCAGTGCGCGAGATGCTCGCGGTCATGGCAACCTACCGCCATTGATCCTGCATGAAAGCCACCGGCATCGGCATAGACCTCGTGGAAGTGTCCCGCATCCGTGAGATGCTGGAGCGCCATGGTCAGCGCTTCAAGGAGCGCACTTTCACTGCTGGCGAAATAGCTTATTGTGACTCCTGCGCGGAACCCGCCATGAATTATGCCGCCAGATTTGCCGCGAAGGAAGCCGTGGCCAAAGCTCTCGGGACCGGGATCTGGGCGGAAGGGGTGAACTGGACCGACATCGAAGTCCTGCGCGCAGAGAACGGCAAACCCTCCATCCTTCTCCACGGCGCCGCCAGGCAGCATGCCGGTGACGCCACCTGCCTCGTCAGCCTGACTCACACACGTGAAATGGCCATGGCGCAGGTGCTTCTGGCTTGAGCTTTCTCTTTTCAGGCACTCCCCCAGCCGCTACAGTCTGGCTCCATACAACCTCATGCGACGAGCAATTTATCCGGGCAGCTTCGACCCCATCACCAACGGCCATCTCGACGTCTTGCAGCGTGCGGCAGGCATTTTTGACAATCTCATCATCGCCGTCGCCCGCGACAACGCCAAGCAGAGCCTCTTCAGCGTCGAAGAACGGGTCGAGCTCATCCGCAATGCGGCTGCTGAAATCCCAGGCATCGAGGTCATGCCCTTCGACGGCCTTCTGGTCAATTTCGCCCGCAAACACCAGGCCTGCGCCCTGGTCCGCGGCCTGCGCGCGGTGTCTGACTTTGAATTCGAGTTCCAGCTTGCGCTCATGAATCGTAAACTAGAGCCTAACCTTGAGACACTCTTTCTCATGCCCCGCGAAGAATACACCTACATCAGCAGCCGGCTGGTCAAGGAAATCTGCCGCCTCGGAGGCCACATCGAACAGTTCGTCCCGCCGAATGTGGTTTCAGCTCTCCGCAATAAACTTCAGATTAGTTGATTTTTAACCCTTCCCCGACCATGCACCGTCCATTATTCATTGATCTGCGCACCTTGCCGGAAGGCGGCAAAGATATTTCCGGGCAGGAACTCCCGACCTTCTTTGACCTCGACCCCAAAGACAGCATCCAAGCTGTTTCCCCTCTGAAATATGATCTTCACGTGGAGCGTGACGGCGCAGATCTCATTGTCACTGGCCGCCTGGGGGCCACTTTCAGCCTGGAATGCGGCGCCTGCCTGGAACGCTTCGACTACCGGGTGGAACTCGAAAACTACTCCTCCGAGGTCGAGATTGCAAAGGATGACACGATCAACTTGACGGATACCGTACGGGAAGATATTCTGCTCACCCTTCCGAGCTACCCACGCTGCGATGCTGGCAATGTCCATCCTCGTCAGTGTCCCGCCGAAGGCAGGTTTGAACCGGAGTTGGAACCAGCTCCCGACGAGCCTCAAAGTGCGGGTCCGGGTGTGTGGGAAGCTTTGAACAAGTTAAACTAGAACAGACCCCACCTCGATACTCTCATGGCCAATCCGAAGCGCAGACAATCCAAGAGCCGCCAACGCATGCGTCAAGGCGCAAACCGCTGGAAGGCACCCACACTCAAGAGCTGCCCGGAATGCGGCACCAGCGTCCCAGGTCACGTCGCCTGCCCTTCCTGCGGTTACTACCGCGGTCGTCAGGTGATCAGCAAGGTCGCCGGCGAAGGCTGATTCTTCTTTTGATTCATTGATTAACCCCGCCGGGCTGTTCCTCGGCGGGTTTTTTTCGTTTGTTTTATTCAGGCTGACGGCCCGGCCGGCCCCAGATCAAACATCGCAAACCATCGCGGCGTGGCGCAGTGCGAGCACCGGATCGTCCCAGGTGGGGATGAATTCATGCGCCACGAAGTCGTGGTAGCCGATTTCCAGCAGGGCCTGCATCACTGCCGGGTAGTTGATCTCCTGGTGCTCATCGAGCTCACAGCGCCCTGGATTGCCGGCTGTGTGGATATGCCCGATGTAATCTTTGTGCAGACGCAGGCGGCGGATGATGTCGCCGTTCATGATGCTGACGTGGTAGATGTCAAAGAGCAGCTTGAAATTGGGGCTGCCGATCTGCTTGATGAGATCCACACAGAAATCCACGTCGTCGCCAAAATAGCCGGGGTGGCCCTTCATCGGGTGCGAACTGTCGCGTGAATTCAGGTGCTCCAGCACCAGGGTGATGCCTTTTTTCTCCGCATTCGGAAGGACAGCCTTCCAGGTGTCGCGGCAGTTGTTGATCGCCTGCTCCCGGTCCATCCCCTCGAATTTCATGCCTGTGAAGGTAATGACTTTTTTGCAGCCCACATCCGCAGCGGCATCGATGGCGTCATTGAGCTTGGCGATGACTTCGTCACGGAACTTGGGATTGCACGGACCGTTGGCGAAGCCATGTGAGCCGACAAGGGAAATATCGAGGCCGAGAGCCTTCACATCAGGATAGTATTTGCGGTCAATGCCCTCCATCCCCACGAGACCGATGTCTTTGCAGTGCTTTGCCAGCACCATCATGTCCATGGGCTTGAAGCACCAGCCCATGACAGTGTGCTTGATGCCGTGGTTTTTGATCACGTAGGCAGGATCAGCGGCTGCTTTGGCGATAGACTGAGCACTGAGGCGGGACACAGCGGTGGCGGCGAGCGCGGTGGTGAAAAAATGGCGGCGTTTCATGGCAGGTGGAGTCAAACGGAGGGAAACTCACTTTCCTATGCAGAAGGTCGAGAAGATCACGTCCAAGATGCGCTCGACATCGACCTGACCGATGACATCTCCCAAAGCCTGAAGCGCCTCTCGAATCTCGAGGGCGATGAATTCCGGCGCTTCATTGCGCGCGAGCGCCGCCCTGGCTGCCACGAGACGCTCAGCGCAGCGTTCAAAGGCAGCCTTGTGCCGTGCGTTGATCGCGATGGGATGATCTGTGGCGAGCGGCCCTGCAGTGGCAATGACAGCGCGGATGGCATCACGCAGCGCCTCGGTGCCTTCCCCGGTCAGGCATGAAAATGGAATGGCGCCTTGCTCGCCGGCCCAGTCAGCATGGATGCCCAGATCGCTTTTGTTAAGAATGAGAATGCGCCGGCTGACGAGTGCGGGAGGAAGCTGCAGCCGCGCGGCACTGGCACCGAGGCTGCCATCGACGACTTCGATGACGAGATCGGCACGCTCCAGCTCACGCTCAGTGCGCTGAATTCCCACGCGCTCAACGTCATCGTCAGAATCACGCAGACCTGCGGTGTCCACAAGCCGCAGCGGTATGCCATGGACCTGGATGACTTCTTCGATCGTGTCACGGGTCGTTCCCGCCGTAGGACTGACGATGGCACGCTCAAAGCCCAGCAGCACATTGAGCAGACTGCTTTTGCCAACATTCGGGGACCCGGAAATGACTGTCCGTGCGCCATGCCGCAGGATGCGGCCCTGCTCTGAGGTGGCGATGAGTTTTTGAGCACGCCCAAGGACGCCATCCATGCGACGCTTCAAATTCTCCCCTGTCTCAGGCGAGATGTCCTCCTCCGGAAAATCAATGTAAGCCTCGATGTGGGCCAGCACCGGGATGATCTCCTGCTGCATGGCGGCCGCTTCACGCCCGATGACCCCGCCAAGCTGCTCATTGGCTGCGCGAAGAGCCAGGGTGCTTTGGGCATGAATCAAATCCATCACAGCCTCAGCCTGCGTGAGGTCCATCTTGCCGTTCAAAAAGGCACGCTGGGTGAACTCCCCCGGCTCCGCTGCACGCGCCCCGCATGAAAGCCACCGTTCCAGAACACGCTGGGTGACAAGAACACCGCCATGACCGTGGAACTCGATGACATCTTCACCTGTGTAGCTTGCCGGCCCTTTGAAATAGATCATCAGGCCATGATCCAACGCCCCGCCCTCAGCATCAAGAATCTGCACAAGATGCGCCTGCCGAGGCCGGATGTTCGCTGGCAAACGCGCAACGCGGGAGGCTGTTTGCAGCGCCTGCGGACCGGAAATGCGAACCACACTGATCGCAGCCTCTCCCAAGGCGGTGGAAATGGCTGCTATGGTGTCGTTGAGCATGGGCGATGGTGAGGGAGACGCGGCCACAGTTCAAGAAGCGTTCCTGGAAGTTGCAACAAAAGACTTCTTTGATGCTGAAGTCTTGATCCTTGAATCTGCAACGCTTATGCTCGCTGTCTTTCCAACCTGAATTTGCCGTTCACAGATGTTTGTTCCTGCCATCCAAGAAACCGCCATGGGTCCGTGGGCACCCAGGCAGGTGTCATGGCTGGAAATGGCCTGCTATTTTAGCGGAGCCCTCCTGGTGGCCGTCTTCGGGACGCTGTGGATTCTCCGTCGTGGCGGGCAGATCGGGCTGGATGAACCGGACACACGGCGCAAACTGCACGAAAAGCCGATCCCACGGCTTGGCGGTGCCCCTATTTTCCTGGCAGTAGGCCTTGCCTCTTTGGTAGCAGGTTACATTGGCGGACTCGGCTGGACCCGCTGGCTGCCTGTGGCAGTGTGCAACGCCTTGATATTCAGCGTTGGGTTCGTGGATGACCTCAAACCTCTCGGTGCCAAGGTCAAGCTGGTGGGCCAGATCGGCACGGCGTTGATCTTGTACTCCCTGGGGGTTTCAATCGACATTCTTAGCAACCCGTTCGGAGAAGGTGCCTTGTCACTGGGCTGGTGGAGCCTGCCGCTGACCTTGATCTGGCTGGTCAGCATTCCCAATATCGTCAATTTGATCGATGGCATGGATGGGCTGGCTGGCGGATTCGGCCTGTTTCTGAGCCTGACCCTTGCCTTCCTCGGCTATTACAGCCGTCAGCCTGACGTCTTGGTTGTCTCGCTGGCGATGGCAGGCGCACTGGCGGGCTTTCTTATCTTCAACCTTCCGCCCGCCAAAATTTTCCTTGGCGATGGCGGCGCCTATTTAATTGGCTTTTTCATCGCCTCTGTTTCGCTGTTCACCTCGAACAAAGGCTCCATCATCGGCGCGCTGCTCGTGGTCATCATCGCTCTGGGAGTCCCGATTTTGGACACCCTGTTTGCCATCATCCGAAGAGCCATCCGGGGTGTTTCCATCTTCAATGCGGATGCCGAGCACATTCATCATCGGCTGATTCTGCTTGGCTACAGCAAAGGAGGCGCACTGGCCGCGATGTACTGCGTCTGCCTGGCGCTCAGCCTCGTGGGATTGAGCATCTTGATGATCAAGGGCAGCGCGCTGCCAGTGGCGGGTGCCATCTTGTTCCTGCTGGCGCTGGGTGCCGCACGCTACCTGGGATACATCCGCAGCTGGTCCAATTTCCGCAGCCAGATCAACGAAACCATGGAGCGGCGCAGACAGCGGGAATTCTTCAGGGCCTATGGCCGGGTGCTGGATTTTGAGGTCGAGCGCTGCATGGACTTGGAGAGCTTTGCCACCATGTTTCAGCATGGGCTTGAACGCATGGATCTGAGCATGCACGAGAAGGCCGGCTGCAGGCCGGAAGTCCTGGCGCTGGGCGGAGGCAGGAGCTTTACCATCTACCGCCCCCAGGATGGCACAGATCTCGGCGAATGGCACCTCCGGCTCGATGTGCTGCTGCCAGCCCTCGAACGTTGCCTGGAGAAATGGAATGCGCTGCCATCCACCGCAGGCGCTGCAACCAAGGCAACGCCCCCTCATCTTCCGCTCTCAACCACGGCATGAAACAAGATTCCGCTCAGTCTGATGAGTCAACCAATCAGCGTCCGGTGCTTGTCGGGGATGAAACCGAGGCTGCGGAGCTGCCCGAAAGGCCTGATGACTTTCAGGAGGACGACTTTGATGACGACGGCGCCGCAGCCCAGGTGCGCAGCTATGACATTCCTGGACCGGCATGGCAGGGATATCTTTTTGCCGCATTCCCGATTTTTGCCTGCCTGTTTGGTGCCGGGCGCGACACCTGGTCCAAGGGGGTGATCACGCTTTTGATGGCGTTGATCCTGCTTTTCTTCGCCTCAAAGCGGAAGCTGCCCCTGCTGGCGCTATGCGGCCTGCTGGGGGCCACCCTTGCCCCGTTGCTTTCGTTTCTGCCTGCCAATTTTTTGTTTAAACCACCGGCCTGGCAAACCACACTGGTGCAGGACTGGGACATCCATTTGTCCAAAACACTGACCCCTCAGGCCTTTGTAACCCTGGAGGCTTGGCTGCTGTTTGCCACCTGCTGCCTCTGGCTGGCATGGTGCCTGACACGAGGATTTTCAGACAGCCAGCGCCGGGCGATGATGCAAACCCTCACCTTCGGCAGCATCCTGCTTTGCATTCTGTCCATCTTCGAGAGAACAGGAGCCATCAGCATCCCCTGGTGGCCGCGCAACCCCAAGGAATGGGGAGATGGCTTTGGCCCGTTTGCCAACCGCAACCACATCAGCAGCATCGCCGCCATGACATGCGTGCTCTGCGCGGCGACAGGATTTGATGCGCATCGGCGCAAATCCCGTTTGTGGATCCCTTGTTTGCTGGGCTTCATCCCGCCGCTCGTCTGCCTTTTCATGAACAGCTCACGGGCAGGACTGCTCTTGCTGTTTTTTGGCATGACGGCCTGGTTTGGCAGCATTGCCATGCGCCGCGGTTTTTTGCAGAAACTCGCCGTTTCGACATCCCTGGTCTTTATCATCTCCACCTTGCTGGTCATGTCGGGCGGAAACGTTTCCAAGCGGTTATCGGAAGGTGGCATTGCACAGTTTGCATCAGACAACGGCCGTGGCTCCCTCTTTCTGGAATCCCTCAGTATGACCCTGGACGCCCCATGGACGGGGATCGGACTTGGAAATTTTGCCGCCGTTTTCCCTCACTTCTCCCACCTGCCGGCAACGAGATTCCGTTTCCTGCATCCTGAAAGTGATCTGCTCTGGCTGCTGGCTGAGGGCGGGCTGCTGACTGTGCTTCCTGCGCTGCTGCTGCTGTTTTGGATTTTTTCCTCCACCGGTCCTTGGTATGGCAAGAAAAAGAAGCGCAAATCAAGCATGCAGGACCGTCGCCTGCGAAACTCCGCCGCAATCGTCTTCGGCCTCGGCGCCATCCACGGGCTGGGGGATGTGCCCAGCCATGGCCTCGGCTA
This sequence comes from Prosthecobacter fluviatilis, assembly GCF_042655725.1. Classification (GTDB taxonomy): domain Bacteria; phylum Verrucomicrobiota; class Verrucomicrobiia; order Verrucomicrobiales; family Verrucomicrobiaceae; genus Prosthecobacter; species Prosthecobacter fluviatilis. The sequence continues at coordinate 100,068 of NZ_JBHSMQ010000004.1, read as the reverse complement.
TGCGCTCTTCATGGCTCTGCTGGCAGGCATATCGATCCGGCCACGCAGGCTGCCGGATGCCGCCAGACTGCCTCAAAATGCACTCTTTCGCCTGAGCGGAGCCGCGCTGCTGGCACTTGGTGCGGCTTGGACGGCCATCGCCCTAGGACATCCGGTTTTGCCTGGCACCAGCGCAGCGGAAGCATTGCGCACCCGGGCAGGAAAACTGGCCGACTCCGGCTCGCCTGCCGGCGCGCTGCCACTCATGGACCAAGCCATCGAAATGGCACCGCTGGATTTTCGTTATTATTACGAACGAGCATGCCTGCGTCTCCGGCTCGGGCAGCCGAAGGATCTGGCTTTGCTGGACTTTTCACGCTCCCGATTGCTTGACCCGACCTACTCTGTGACCTGCTTCACCGAAGGCCTCTTCTGGCTCGATTATGACCCGCAGTACGCAGTCGTCGGCTGGCGCGAATTCCTGCGCCGAGATCCCGATTCAGCTCCCGGAGACTACGGCCACTACCGCCAGATGCTCGGCTATTCTTTCCAGCACCCGGAGCTGCGTGAGCCTCTCTGGACGCTGGCCACAACATCGGAGTTGAAATTTGAATTTCTAAGAACCGTGCAGACCCGGGAGGAATTTGACCGGTGCCTCAAAAGCCTTCTCGCCCAGCAGCCTGACCTCAGAGGTCTGGATCCCGCACATCGGGAAACCCTCTTCAGCCTGTGGTATCAGCATGGCAATCAGGAGGCCCTGATCACAGCCCTGGAAGCCAACCGCAAATGGCGCGATGACGGCTGGCGGATACTCTCAGAGCACTACGCCCGCAATTCAGACTTCCAGCGCGCCTGTCAGACTGCCCTCCCCTATCTGCCATCCGTCGTTCGCACCACCCCGGGAACGAGCACGGATGTTGCAGCCCTGGAGCGCGCCCTTCTTTACAATCCGACTGACGTCAGGCGCGCCATCGATCTGTTTCAGGCACAAAAAAGCCAGGGGGATGTAGATGGAGCCCTCAGCACGCTGGAAAAAGCGGCAGCCTACCCCAACGCCCCGGCGTACATCCGCCAGGAAATCGCCACCTTGTATATGATGAAGCAGGACTTTCGCCGTGCCTGGGAGAACCTGCGGGAGGCCATGCAAAAGCCTTAGGTCGCAGCCGATTGTGTCGGAACTGTTGAATCAGCAGCATGCCGCGGCGGAAGGCACCACATCACGGACTCGCTGCATCGAACGAATTGCCTTTGTCCTCCAGCCCGTTATTCTGTGAGCCATGCCCGCCTCTGAAATTGAACCCCACATTGAACCGGCAACCATCGAAGACCTGCCTCAGCTGGTGGAGCTCCTTCTTGCCTTGTTCAGTGAAGAAGAGGATTTCAAACCGGACCGCTCCAAACAGGAGCACGGCCTGCGCCTCATTCTGGAGCAGCCAAACCGTGGCCGCATCTTTGTGCTGCGCACGGAGCACAAGGTCATCGGCATGATCAACCTTCTGTTCACCATCAGCACGGCAGAGGGCGGACTGGTGCTCATCATGGAGGATGTCATTGTGCATCCGCAGCACCGCCGCCAGGGCTATGGCGGGCGCCTGCTCAATCATGCCATTGAGTTCGCCAGAGAGAAGCACTTCCGTCGTATCACCCTGCTCACAGACCGTATCAGCGCAGACTCTCAGTCCTTCTTTCAGCAACACGGCTTCCAGTTTTCCAAGATGATCCCGATGCGCCTCGTTTTTAACGAAACCTAAAGACGCTCACAACATGCACACGCTGCTTGCCTTCCTCCCCCGGCCCGAAGGCGATACCGCCAAAGTGTCACGGCAGTGGGCGGAAGCCTCCGACTGGTTTGTGCTTTTCACACTCGGGACGCTGTTTTTTCTTCTGGGGGCATTTGCCATGTGGGCTTGGCTGATCTGGCGGCGCACCACCAAGCCGGAGCCACACGTCAAACTGCTCATGGAGCTCGAAGAAGAATCCGAAGCGAATGCCCGCAAAACCACCTTGGATGAGGAGCCGGAAAGCAGAGCCCCTTGGGAAAAGGCTCCAGACTGGTGGCAAAGAACGGATCCATGATTCAGCCATGAACGAGTTGCGTTCATCGTTTCACGGATGGCGTGCACGCACGCATCATCTCACCCGGAACCGTCGCTTTCTGCTGCGCACGGCCGCCAGCATCGTCTCCGTGGGAATGATCATCGCCTGTGTGATCGTCATCGGCAACACCCCGCGCGGAGCACCTGCACAGAGCCAGGCCGCAGCCTCCGCCTTGAGCCGGCTGCATGAGGAGTTCAATCGCCTGCGCCGTGAAGACACCCCGCAGCCACGTCAGCTGGCCCTGTGGCTGCGCATGCTTCTGGCACAGCTGCCTCAGCTGACAGAAAAGTCTGAGTCGAAGCTGTTTCAGTCCTTTGTCCAAACAGGAAAAATAGGAGCCTATGAGGTGGCGCAGCTCATCCACCAACACGCCACCACAGATGCCCCCGCAGGCTTGTTCAGGAGCTTTCTTGCCGCAGCTCTGGCGGGAGATGCGGCCTCCTTGCAGCAGCTCGATCAAGATGCCCGTGCCAAGCCCCCTGCCATGCTCGCAGCAGAGCTGCTGGGCAGCGTGCAAAAACGCAACAACAACATCTCGGCCGCCATGCAGGCCTTCTATGCGGAAGGCCTGCATTTTGCCGACGCCTCCACCTCTCGTGAGGAGGCACTGCGGCTGGCCGTCACCCAGCGGGATCTCAAGCTCCTGCGTGCGATTTCCACGCAGCCTGGCTGGATCGAGCATTGCCCCCCGCTGCTCCAGCACCATGCTGGCTCACTGCTTGGCGATGTCTGGATGCAGTGGCTGGGCCTGGTGCGCCACCGCTTCAATGAGCTCCCCTTCGGCATGCTCGGCCTCGCGCTCTTCGCAGCAGCCCTTTGGTATTTCATTCTGGTGCAGCATAGCGACCACGAGAGCTGGCGCTGGGCACGGCCATTCGTCGCCATCATGGCTGGTGTGGCCAGCGTATGGCCCACGCTCACGATTCTGGCCTATCAGGAGTTCTTTCAGGGCATGACATCTGCAGCACCTTTTCCACACGATTTGATCTACTATGTAGTGGGCGTGGGATTGCGCGAGGAAGGCTGCAAGCTGCTCCTGTTTTCTTTGTTCCTGCCCTGGCTGCTGTGGCGGCGGACACCGGGACTCGCACTGCTCACAGGCGCATTTGTCGGGCTGGGGTTTTCGCTGGAGGAAAACATCGGCTACTATCAGAACTTTGGCGGCAGCATCGCATGGACACGCTTCCTCTCAGCCAATTTTCTGCATGTTTCCCTCACGGGCATTTGCGCACACAGCCTCTACAGCATGCTCCTGACCCGCTTTGCCCGTGCAGACCAGTTTATCATCACTTTCATGCTGACGGTGGCTGCTCACGGAGCCTATGATTATCTTTCTCCTGGCAGGCTCGATGACAATGGCTGGCTGTCCGTCATCGTGCTCATACTTTGCGCTGCACGCTTCATAGACCTCCTCGGGGAGGAAACAAGGCCAGTGCATCTCACCATCGCCCCCCGGGCGGTCTTCACCTTTGGGTCAGCCATTTTGATCGCCATCTCCCTCATCATCGGGGCATGGAGCACCCATACCATGGCAGGCGTCGCCAAAGCCGGCAGCGAATGCCTCAGCATGGTGCCGATCGCCCTGCTTTACTGGCGGAAGTTTGAGAATGCATGATTGGGTTGTGCTTTGCACTTCGCCCCGGTTCGCGCATGCTGCACCATGTCTTGGTTCGAACACAATTTCTGGACGCTGGTGCTGGCGGTTGCGTCGGTCTTTGGCTCGGTCATTGCGCTGCTGCACCTGCTGTTGCGGCACCATGACTACCGTTCCGCTGCCTTTTGGACGGCGCTTGTGGTCTTCACCCCCCTGATCGGGCCGCTGTTGTACCTTTTTCTTGGTATCAATATTCTGCGTCGCAGCGGCCGGCGCTACCGCAGCGGAATGAACGAACCATGGCGCGACCCGGTGCCGGAACATCCCCTGCCCGTCACGGACACTGAAAGCTGTGCTATGCAGGAGCACCAGCAGCTCGCACGCACGCTGGACCGCATATCCAGGTTCAGCCACACCCTGGGAAACCACTTCGACATCCTGCATAACGGTGACGAAGCGATGCCCCGCATGCTGGAAGCCATCCGTGATGCGAAGCAGAGCATCTCCCTGGCCAGCTACATCTTTGAGGCCACAGGCATCGGGGCTGAATTCGTGACCGAGCTCTCCAAGGCGGTGAAGCGCGGAGTGCAGGTGAGGGTCATGGTGGACGACGCAGGCACCCGCTACTCCTGGCCGCCGGTGGTGGAGGCTCTGACGCAGGCAGGTGTGACCGCACGCCGTTTCATGCCCAACCACCTGATTCTTCGCCTGATCACGATGAACCTCCGCAATCACCGCAAAATCCTGGTGGTGGACGGCCGGAAAGCCTTTACCGGCGGGATGAACATCCGCGAAGGAAACATGGTCGCACGTTCACCCGCACATCCCGTGCATGACCTTCACTTTGAAGTCACCGGTCCCTGCGTGGCACAGATCCAGAGGGTGTTTGCCGAAGACTGGGCCTTTTGCACTGGCGAGGGGTTGGAAGGCCCTCTCTGGTTTCCGAAACTTGCCGCCACCGGAAGCACCACCGCCATCGGCATCGTCGATGGCCCTGACGAAGACCTGGAGGTGATGCCTGCGGCGTTTTTTGCGGCCCTCAATGCGGCCCGGGAAGAGGTGAAGATCATCACCCCTTACTTTTTGCCCAACGGCGTGCTCATGGCAGCGCTGCGGCTCTGTGCCATTCGCGGGGTCAAGGTCAGCATCCTGACCCCGGCAGAGAACAACATCCCGTTTGTAGGGTGGGCTGCCCGCACCTTGTATCCAGATTTGCTGGCGGTGGGCTGCCGCATCTACGAGTCGCCCCCGCCCTTCGACCACTCAAAATTATTCATTATCGATGGTGTTTGGTCTTTTGTCGGATCCACAAACTGGGATCCCCGCAGCCTGCGCCTGAACTTTGAATTTAACCTCGCCTGTCACGATGCAGAGCTGTGCCAGCGGCTCGCTGAGGAAATGGACGCCAAGCTGGCCTCCAGCCGTGAAATCACGCGGGAAGTTCTGGAAAACACCCCTGTGGGGCAGCGCTTGCGCAACGGCTTTGCGCGCTTGTTCATTCCAGCACTGTAAGAAGTTTTGAATCTTTTGGCTAAACCAGCCGTATTTAGGAACGTTGTAAATTCCTGCCAGCCATGATGCCCCAAGGGTCTCCATCATTCATTCTCCGCCCCGGCCGCTGCCACGGAGGCATGAACCCGTTTTTTTTCGGGAATAAGGACGCACGCTTGTGCATCTCATCTGAACTCATGCTGGCTCTATGCCCGCACACCTAAACTCTTTGCCCCGGCAGACGGGGCCACTGCCGCGCACAGTCCAAAGCGCTCAACTTAACTCAAACCATCCTAACTCAATCATGAAGAAACTCATCGCCCTCGTCTTCGCCCTTGTCGCCACCGCCGGTTTCGCCGCCGAGTTCCCGGACATCAGCATCGCCGATCTCAAGAAGGCCATCGCAGAAAAGAAGGTCACCGTTATCGACGTGAATGGAGCTGCCTCCTACAAGGCAGGCCATGTGCCAACCGCGATTGACTTCGCCACCCAGGGTTCCAACCTTGCCAGCGTCCTGCCGGCTGACAAGAATTCCCTCGTCGTTGCCTACTGCGGCGGCCCTGCCTGCAGCGCTTACAAAGCCGCAGCCAATGCAGCGAACCAGCTTGGCTACACCAATGTGAAGCACCTCTCCGCTGGCATCTCCGGCTGGAAGGCCGCCAAAGAAACCTTGGAAAAGTAACTTTCCACAGGCTCCCTCACGCCGGGTGTGCGGACATCAGTCCTGCCACCCGGTTTTTTGTGGTCTCAGCCTGCCATCAGGCCGGCGCCCATGCTTCCATGGCCAGGCTCGCCGCCCCCAGGGCACCGGCATTGTCGCCCAGCGCCGAAGGCACCACCTTCAGCCCGGAATCTCTCAGGACTGGCATCAGTGCGTACGCTGAATGCGTGATCGCATTGCAGAAACGCTCCCCCAGAACCGTCAGAGGGCCATGCAGGATGAACACCCCCGTATCTACGACCAGATGGAGCAGGCCGATCACGCGTGCATAGTCCGTGCATACGGCATCCCATTCCGGCCCTGGCAACTCAGCCAGTGCAGCAAGACCTGAACGCAAATCTCCCGGCAGGGCAGTCCGGTCACCCACGCCAGCCAACCGCCTCCATGTCGCAGGAGCACTTAGCGCGTGGTGCAGTTCCTTGCCTCCGCCGGCTGGATTCATCAGCGGCCATAGCCAGCGGCCCAGCTCTCCTGCCGCATGATGAGCCCCCTCGATGAGCTTGCCGTCCTGGACCATGGCAACTCCGAAACCGCTGCGAGGCCCGAGGATGACATAATTGTTCAATTCGTGCCCCATGCCAAACCAGCGCTCCGCCAGGGCGATTGCGCGCAGATTGTTCTGCAAAATGACCGGCACCTTGAGCCGGGAACCGATCTTCTCGACCAGCGGAACCTGATTCCAATCTGGAATGAACGCATAATACAGGCCCACGCCGGCATGAGCATCCACCAGTCCAGGCACCCCCAGCCCCACAGACAGCAAGGGCCCTTGCATCGTCGTCGCCAGTTTTGAGACGCAGTTGAGTATCGACTTGATCACATGGTCTGACATCACATCTGCAGGCAGAGGCATCTCCACAGTCGCTTTCAAGCCGCCGGAAAAATCAACCCCGACGACCTGAATGCGCTGGGCATTGAATTCCACGCCCGCAAACCAGCCCGCCTCCGCCTGGGTGCTCAAGATGCGCCGAGGACGCCCCATGGGCCCCTGATTCAAGCCGGACTCGCTGAGATATTTCTCGGCAATCAAATGATCCACATACAGCCCGGTGGTTGAAGGTGAAATTCCGAGCACCTTGGCCAAAGTGGTGCGCGAGGTTGCACGACCGCTGCGAATCTGCAGAACTGCAGCACCGAGCGTTTCGCGTTGAACAATTGGGTTTTTTCGCATTCGAATAAAAAGCCGGTTGATCTCTTCCTGTCCAGCAGGATCAGTGTGTTGACTTCAACATTCTTCTCATGAGTGAATTACCCATCCGCACCAGTGATCGCAAGTGTGAAGTCGCTTGGTTTTCGGCCCTTTGCTCAGACGATTACGAATTTCTCGGCATTCCGGACGGGGCCATCCGCTCCAGCTACGAGCATTGCGGCGACATTGTGAAAAAGGCGGATGCGCTGGGCTACCAGAATATTTTGCTACCCTCCGGCTGGGTCGCCGGGCAGGACGCACTGGCCTTTGCCGCCGCCATGGCCCCGCAGACAGCACAGATCAACCAGCTGGTAGCCCTGCGCATGGGTGAGGTCTGGCCACCCATGCTGGCGCGCGCGCTGGCCACGGTGGACCACATTGCCAAAGGGCGGCTCTGCATCAACATCATCTCCTCTGACATGCCGGGCATCAGGGAGAGCAACGAAGTGCGCTACGCCCGGGCCAGCGAGATCATCCAGATCCTACAGGGACTGTGGCGTACTGACGGCCCCTTTGAGTGGAAGGGGGAGTTTTACAACATCAGCCTGCCAAGCACTGAGCCTGCCAAGCCCTACCAGCAAAACGGGGGGCCCCTGCTCTACTTTGGCGGCATCTCCCCGGCGGCACAGGATCTCTGCGCCAAACACTGCGACGTCTTCCTCATGTGGCCGGAGACGGAGGACAGCATCGCCGAGACGATGCGTGTGATGTCTGAAAAGGCCGCATCCTACGGGCGCAAAATCGACTTCGGCTTCCGCACGCATGTGATCGTTCGCGAGACCGAAGCGGAAGCACGAGCTGCAGCGGACAGGCTTATCTCCAAGCTGGATGCCGCCAAAGGGGCCGAGATCAAAGCCCGCTCCCAGGACAGCCAGAGCGCGGGGGTGAAAAGGCAGGACGAGCTGCGTGCGCAGAGCAAAGACCTTTACATTGAGCCTCACCTTTGGAGCGGCATCGGCCTGGCCCGCAGCGGCTGTGCCAGCGCCATCGTGGGAGACCCGGACCAGGTGCTCGCCAAACTGAACCGCTACATGGACATGGGCATGCGCGCCTTTGTGCTCAGCGGCTACCCGCATCTGGATGAGTGCGACCTCTTTGCCAAGCATGTGCTGCCCCGGCTGCCGTCCTGCCGTCTGAATGAACTGCAGGGCCGCCGCGTTCCAGATCCTGTCACACCGCTCACCACCGCACCCCGCCATTGATTGATATGCCAGCACCTGTTCGTTTCGCACTCGCCGGTTTCGGCGCCTGGGGCAAATTTCATGCTCAATCCATCGCTGGCAATCCTGAAGCACGGCTGGTGGCCATCTCCGCGCCTTCGGAGGCCTCGCGCGAAGAAGCGCGCAGGCTTTACCCGGACGCGCTGATTTTTGCCGACAGCCTCGAGATGATCGCGAAGGCGGAGTTTGATATCATCGACATCGCCACGCCGAGCCACACCCACCGCGAAATTGCGCTCGCGGCCATGGCCAGGAAGAAGCACGTGCTGCTGGAAAAGCCCATGGCCATCACGCTCGATGACTGCAAGGCCATCGTGGCCGGAGCACGGGATCACGGCGTGCATCTGGCTGTAGGCCATGAGCTGCGTCTTTCCAGCCAGTGGGGCCACATCAAAGAGATCATCGACGCCGGCACCATCGGCACGCCACAGTACGTCCTGGTCGAGCTCTCGCGCAAACCCTACCGCCTGGGCGCAAGCGGCTGGCGCTACGATCAGAGCCGCGTAGGCAGCTGGGTGCTGGAGGAGCCGATCCACTTCTTTGATCTGGCGCGCTGGTACCTGGAAGGCAGCGGCGACCCCGTGGAACTGCATGCGTATGCAAACTCCCGCGATCCACAGCGGCCGACGCTTTATGACAACTTCAGCGCCATGTTCAAATACGCCAATGGCAGCTACGCCGTGGTGTCACAAACACTGGCGGCCTTTGAGCATCATCAAACCGTGAAAGTCAGCGGCACCAAGGGCGCGCTGTGGGCCTCCTGGAGCGGCGCGCTGGACCGCACACTGGAGCCCGAGTATTTCCTCAAGGTGTTTGATGGCGAAAAACTCGAAAACGTGAAGCTCGCCAAGCACAGCGGCGAAGTCTTTGAGCTGCGCGAGGAAATAGCCCAATGCATCAACATGGTGCGCAGCAACAAGAAGCCCATCGCCACCGGCCTCGACGGCCTCTGGAGCGCAGGCCTTTGCCTCGTCGCCGAAGAATCCATCCGTCAGGGCAGGCCGCTGCCAGTCGGCGAGATGCTGAAGTTCTGAGACGCGCAAATCGCGCACATTTTGACAGTGCCCCCGCTTTCATAGCGTAGTGCAGGGCTTCCATGAAAATCCACGCCCTGCTGCTTGCCACCGCGCTCATCACCCCTTCCCTCTTTGCCGGCGACTGGCCGGCCTGGCGGGGCCCCACAATGGATGGCCATGCCGCAGCGGGGCAAAAGCTGCCGCTGAAATGGAGCGAAGGCGAAAAGGTGCTGTGGAAGGCCGAAGTGCGTGGTCGTGGCCATGGCTCGCCAACCATCGTGGCTGATCACGTCTATCTGGCCACGGCTGACATGGAGACTGAGGAGCAGCTCGTGCTCTGCCATGACCGCAAGACCGGCAAAAAGCTCTGGGAAGCCGTGGTGCACCGCGGCAATCTCAACACCAAGGGGCACAAGATCTCCTCGCAGGCCTCCTCGGATGTGGTGAGCGATGGCGAGCGCCTGTTCGTGAACTTTCTCAACAACGGCGCCATTTTCACCACCGCGCTGGACTTCTCCGGCAAGCAGCTCTGGCAGCGCCGTGTGTGCGACTTTCAGGTGCATCAGGGCTTTGGCTCCTCGCCGGTCATTTACCAGTCCATCGTACTCGTCTCGGCAGACCATCGCGGCGGCGGCAAAATGACCGGCCTCAACAAGCTCACAGGCGAGATCGTGTGGCAGCAGAACCGCCCGCCGGTGGCCAACTACGCATCTCCGGCTGTGGTGCAGGCAGCGGGCAAAACGCAAGCTGTGCTGGCAGGCTGCAACAAAGTGGAAAGCTTTGACCCGCTCACCGGCAAAAAGCTCTGGAGCATCGACGGCAGCACGGAGGAAACCGTGGTCACAGCAGTCACCGATGGCAGCCGCATCTTCCTTGGCGGTGGTTATCCCAAGAACCACACCATGGCCGTGGAGGCAGACGGCTCCGGCAAGATCGCGTGGGAAAACGTCACTCGCACCTATGTGCCGTCCATGATCGTGAAGAACGGCCATGTCTTTGCCGTGGGCGACGGCGGGCGTGCCGTGTGCTGGAAAGCCGCCACAGGCGAAGAGCTGTGGTCGGAGAAAGTGGACCGCGAGTTCTACGGATCTCCCGTCATGGCCGACTCGCGCATCTATGTGACCAGCAAAGGCGGAGTCACCTCCGTGTTTGAAGCCACACCGGAAAAGTTCACCCTGCTTTCTCAAAACCAGCTGGGAGACGAATCCTTCAGCACGCCCGCCATCTGCGACGGCCGCATCTACCTCCGCTCCGCCAAGACCAGCCCCACGCGGCAGGAGTATCTGTGGTGCGTAGGTGACTAAGAGCACAGACCAGGCTCAGGACAGGCCCGGAGAAAACAAAAAAAGTTTGCCCGTAATCCCTGCCCCGTTACATACCGACCGGTCTGTATGTCTAAGAAAGCCACCAGCATCAAGCGTGACCCTGCCGCAACCCGGCAGCGGCTGATCGACGCCACGGTGCGGCTCATGCTGCGGCATGGGTTTGCAGGCACCTCGGTGGACATGATCTGCCAGGAGGCGGGCATGACCAAAGGCGGGTTTTTTCACCACTTTGAAAACAAGGAGGCGCTGGCCATCGCTGCGGTGGAATGGTGGGGACGCATGGGCACCGCGCTGTATGCAGAGGCATGGAAGGACAGGACGCTCGATCCCCTCAAGCAGCTGCACAGCATGCTGGACATCATGGCAGGCTTTGCCAAACGGCCGGGAGAGCACTGCGCGTGCATGGTGGGCATGATGTCCCAGGAGATGGCCGCCACCAGCCCCGCCCTGCGGGCCGCGTGTGAAAAGGAGCTGAACCTCTGGACCTCCAACACGGCCAAAATGCTGGCCGCTGCGAAGAGGAAGCACAATCCGGGGGCGAAGTTTGACCCCGTGCAGGTGGCCTGGTTTCTCAACAGCCTATGGCAGGGCTCCATGCTCGTGGGCAAGACCTCCCGCTCCCAGGAATTGATTCGTCACAACCTCAAACAGGCCCGAACTTATGTGGACGGCCTCTTTGCCAAGATCTGACACCACTCCCAAGACTCTGCATGAACGAACCGGCACCATCCACCGAACTCAATGGTAAAGACACCTGCGCGCAGCTGGCCACGGAGCACTTCTTCCGGCACGAGTCGGCGCGCCTGGTGGCCACCCTGGCCGGGCAGTTTGGCGCGCAGCGGCTCCAATGGGTGGAGGACGTGGTGCAGGAGGCGCTGGTGCGTGCGCTGCAGACCTGGCCCTACCGCGGGGTGCCTGACAACCCGGCCGCATGGCTCACGCAGACCGCGCGCCATCTGGCTCTGGACCAGCTGCGCCGCGAGCAGCGCTGGGACGAGCGCGAAGAGGGCATCTCCGCAGAGCAGGCACGCTGGATGGCCGTGCCAGTGGAGGAGCCCTCGTGGGATGACTCCCATCTGCGCGACGACACCCTGCGTCTGATGTTTGTATGCTGCCACCCGCAGCTCTCCACAGAGGCGCAGATCGCGCTGGCGCTGCGCACGCTGTGCGGTCTGAGCCCGGCGGAGATCGCGGCGGCATTTGTCACCACGGAGGCCGCCATCTCCAAGAGGCTGGTGCGTGCACGCGCGCGCATCCGTGAGCTGGAGCTGCCCTTTGAGCTGCCGGAAGCACCCGAGCTGCCGCAGCGGCTGGATGCCGTCCTCGCCACCCTCTACCTTCTCTTTAATGAAGGCTACAAGGCCAGCAGCGGCGAGCATCTGGTGCGTGCAGATCTCTGCCATGAGGCCATCCGTCTAGCCGATCTGCTGGCCACCCACCCAGCCACCGATCTGCCACAGTGCCACGCTCTGCTGGCGCTCATGCTGCTGAGCGCCGCGCGCCTGCCCGCACGCACGGACTCTGCAGGAGACATCCTCCGCCTGCATGAGCAAAACCGCAGCCTTTGGGACCAGGGCCTCATCCAGCGCGGCATTCACCACCTGCAGCTCTCGGCATGCGGAGACACTCTCACAGAGTACCACCTGGAGGCGGGCATCGCAGCATGCCACAGCACCGCTGCAAACCACAAAGACACAGACTGGCCGCGCATTCTCTTGCTGTATGACCAGCTGGTGCAGCTCACCGCCTCCCCCGTGGTGGCGCTGAACCGTGCCATCGCCGTGGGGCGTGTGCATGGCGCGCAGCCCGGGCTGGACGCACTGGCCGCCATCAAGGGGCTTGACACCTACCTTTCACTGCACGCCGCACGCGGCGCCTTTGCAGCTGAGCTGGGGCAGCACCAGACCGCCGCCACCCACTACTGCCGCGCGCTGGCGCTCTCATCCCTGCCGTCCGAGCGCCGCTTTTTTGAAAGCCGGATCGCCGACTGTGAAGCCGCAGCCTCCGATTTTGACACAAAATAAAAAAAACTTTTGTCCCGCTGTCCTTTTCCGTCCCGCCCGTTCGTCGTCCCTTTGAAGCCACCTCATTTCCTCCCTTCCCATGAACGCCGAAGCCCCCCTGAATGACTACCTTGTGATCTCGCGCGGCCACTGGGACAGGGACAAGTCCAAGGAGCAGATCGACGCGGCCATCACCGATTTCTACGCATGGCTGTACGCCCACATCGACGCAGGCCGCATGCGCGCAGGCAGCCGCCTCAGCACTGAGGGAGCCTCCGTTTCCAAAGCAGGTGTCATGACCGACGGCCCCTTCGGCGAGGCTAAGGAAGTAGTGGGCGGCTACTGGTTTGTCAGCGCCCCCAGCCTGCAGGAGGCCGCCGAGCTGCTCTCCCACAGCCCGACACTGCTCTGCGGCATTCACTACGAGGTGCGCCCGCTGGAGTCCCAGCGCTGCACCGCCTCAGATCTCACCAACGAAACTCCTCCCCGATGAATCCCCAAAACCCCACTGACGAATACCTCCTCCTCATTCGCGGCACCCACTGGAACCACGGCATGTCCCCCTCCGAGCTGCAGCAGGTGATGACCGACTTTTACGCCTGGGTGGACCGCCTGGGAAAAACCGGCATCCACCGTGGCGCGCAGCCGCTGATGGAAGAGGGCAGGATTGTCTCCGGCCCAAAGGGCACCAGCGTGACCGACGGTGTCTTTGCCGAATCCAAGGAGGCCATTGCCGGGTACTTCCGCATCGCCGTAGGCAGCATGGACGAGGCGGTGCGCATCGCTCAGGAATGCCCGATTTTGCAATACGGCGCCAGCATCGAGGTACGCCCCATCGCCGATCTCTGCCGCCCCATGGCGGAGGTGAAGGCCGCCAGCCAGGAATGATCTCAACCCACCACCACCATGAGCACCCCCGACCACAGCTACCCCGCCTTCAGCCCCTACATCACCGTGCAGGATGCCGCCAAGGCCATCTCCTTTTACCAGGAGGCCTTTGGCGCCACCGAGCGCTTCCGCCTCGTGGACGCCGCCACCGGAAAGATTGGCCATGCCGAACTCAATCTGAATGGCGGCCTCCTCATGCTCTCCGACGAAAATCCCGCCTGGAACAAGTCACCGCAGACACTGGGCGGCACGCCGGTGAAGTTTTCCCTCATGGTGGAAAATGCAGACGCCGCCATAGCCAAAGCGGCAGCGGCGGGAGCCACGGTGCAGATGCCAGCAACAGACATGTTTTACGGCTTCCGCAGCGGCTGTGTGTGCGATCCCTCCGGCCACATCTGGATGCTGCAGCACGAGATCGAAAAAGTCTCCCCTGAGGAGATGCAGAAGCGCTGGAACTCCATGACGGAGAAGTGCCCGGCCTCCAAGGACTCAGACAAGTAACACCACCCACCCAACGCGCACCCTATGATCAAAAAAATCATCCTCGGCCTCGTGGCCGTCATCGCCCTCATCTGCATCGCCGCCTCGTTTCAGTCGGACGACATGACGGTGACTCGCAGCGCCACCACCACAGCGGCGCCGGCCACGGTGTTTAAAATCGTGAACGACTTCCGCCAGTGGGATGCGTGGTCTCCCTGGTCCAAGCTGGACCCCGCCATGAAGAAGACACTGGAAGGCCCGCCCGAAGGCGTGGGTGCGGTTTATCGCTGGAACGGCAACAACGAAGTGGGCGAAGGCAGCACCACGCTCGTCGAAAGCAGGCCGGGAGAAAAAGTCGCCATGAAGCTGGAGTTCGTGCGCCCTTTTGCAGGCACGAGCGATGTGCAGTTCACCTTTGTCCCGGAAGGCACCGGCACCAAGATCACCTGGGCCATGCAGAGCAAGAAGCCCTTCATCGGCAAAATCATGGGCATGTTCATGGACTGCGAGAAGATGTGCGGAGACCAGTTCCTGGAAGGTCTGGCCAATCTGAAAAAGCTGGCCGAGACAGCACCGAAAGCCTGAGCCACCCCATCCCCCCATGCCCAGCCATGCTTGACGACATTTCAGCGCCCATCTCCACCACCGCGCAGCCTGCGGTGGTGATCCACATCACCGTGCCGCGAGATGAGATCCAACAGGTGATGGGCCCAGCCATCCACGAGGTGATCGGCACGGCCAGCACGCAGGGCATTGGCCCCAATGGGCCGGTGTTTGCACACCACTTTGGCATGACACCCGGCATCTTTAATTTTGAAGTGGGCGTGCCCATCTCTGGCGAGCTGCAGCCAGCAGGTCGGGTCAAGGCGGGCGAGATCCCCGCCGCAACCATCATCCGCACCGTGTACACCGGCCCGTACGAGGGGCTGGGTCAGGCATGGGGAGACTTTCAGGACCTCATCGAGGCGCGGGGCCACACGCTGGGCCCCAGCCTCTGGGAGCGCTACCTCTCAGGCCCCGAGGCCAGCGATGATCCCGCCACCTTCCGCACCGAGCTGAATCAAACGATTCAGGACTGAACCAATACACACCCTGTCATGAATGCACATCCCATCGTCTCCCAGGATGAATGGCTGGAGGCGCGCCGCGCTCTGCTGGCCAAAGAAAAAGCCCACATGGAGGCCAATGATGAACTGGCCCGCCTGCGCCGCGAGCTGCCCTGGGTGAAGATCACCAAGCCCTACGTCTTTGACACACCCGCCGGTCAGGCCACGTTGAGCGATCTCTTTGACGGCCGCAGCCAGCTCTTTCTCTACCACTTCATGTTTGGCCCGGACTGGGAGGAGGGCTGCACCGGCTGCTCTTTTCTCTGCGATCACGTGGATGGCGCACGTCAGCATTTTGAGCATCATGACCTCACCTTTGTGGCGGTCTCCCGCGCACCGCTCGAAAAGCTGGAGGCCTACCGCAGGCGCATGGGCTGGGGCTTCCGCTGGGTGTCCTCCGCACACACGGACTTCAACTACGACTTCCATGTCTCCTTCCCACCAGAGCGTGTGACGAACGGCCGGCTCACTTACAATTTCACCGAACAGGACTACAGCCCCGACTGCCAGGAGCTGCCAGGCTTTTCCGTCTTTTTCAAAGACGACTCGGGACAGATCTTCCACACCTACTCCTCTTTCAGCCGTGGCGGTGAAGCCCTGCTGGGCGCGTATCAGTTCATCGACCAGACGCCGAAAGGCCGCATGGAGAACGTGAATGGCAACCTCATGGACTGGGTGAAGCGCCATGATCGCTACGACAACGACGGCCGCACTACGGCAAAGCCATGCTGCGGCTGCAGCACCGCCACCTGAACATCCCCTATTTCAACCATCTGATACCCCATGCCACTCCCAACACCCATCGAATCTCCGCTCTCCGAACGTGAGCTTGTGCTCGTTCGTGAAACCGACATTCCAGCCGCCAAACTCTACGCCGGATGGACGCAGCCAGACCTGCTCGTGAAGTGGTTCACGCCAGCCCCCTGGACCACCACCGCGTGCGAAATCGACCTCCGCCCCGGCGGCACCTGCAAGACCACCATGCGCAGCCCTGAAGGCCAGGAGTTTCCTAATGTGGGCGTGTATCTGGAGGTCGTGCCCAATGAGAAGCTCGTCTTTACCGATGCCTACCTGCCCGGCTGGGAGCCCAACCCGAATCACTTTTTCACCGCCGTGCTCACCTGGGAGACACTGCCGAGCGGCAAAACCCGCTACACCGCCCGCGCCCTGCACTGGACCAAGGAAGCCTGTGAAAAACACGCCTCCATGGGCTTCGCCGAAGGCTGGGGCAAAGCGTTTGACCAGCTCGTCGAACTCATGAGCAAATAATCACCCCACCCCCACCTCATACCACCATGTCCCAGTCCTACATCCAGCCCTATCTCTTCTTCGGCGGCCGCTGCGAGGAAGCACTCGAGTTTTACAAAACCGCCATCGGCGCCGAGGTGCAGATGCTCATGCGCTACAGCGACAGCCCCGAGCCCGCGCCACCGGGCATGCTGCCCGCCGGCTATGAGAGCAAGGTGATGCACGCCAGCTTCAAGGTGGGCGGCAGCGTCATCCTGGCCTCTGACGGCTGTGGTGGCGAGGAAAGCAAGGGCTTCCGCGGCTTCTCGCTCTCTCTCGCCCTGCCCACCGAGGCGGAGGCAAAGCGTGTCTTTGAGACCCTCTCCGCAGGCGGCAGTGTCAACATGCCCTTGGGCAAAACCTTCTGGTCCTCCTGCTTTGGCATGCTGCAGGACAAGTTTGGCATGGGGTGGATGGTCACCCTGGCTCCGAACGCAGATCCCCTGAATAGCTGACACAGCGCCCCTTCATCTCATGAGCCAGCTTGCATCCGAAATCCTCAGCAGCCGCCTTTTTCCTGCCAGCCGGGAGCGGCTGTTTGCCGCCTTCAGCGACCCAAGCCAGCTTGCCCAATGGTGGGGTCCCAAGGGCTTTACCAACACGTTTGACGAGTTTGACTTCCGCCCCGGCGGCGACTGGAAGTTCACCATGCACGGCCCGGACGGCACGGACTACGCCAACCACACCCGCTTCATCGAGATCCTGCCCGCTGAGCGTATCGTGTATGAGCACATCGCTCCACATTTCCAGATGACCATCACCCTGGCCGAGGAGGGAGCGTGCACTCGCATGACGTGGTGCATGCAGTTTCCCACCTCCGAGATGTGCGAGCGCTTCAAGCCCATCTGTGTTCCTGCCAATGAGGAAAACTTTGACCGGCTCGCGGCCCATCTTGAATAGTCTCACCTTCTCCCCCCATGAAATACACGCCTGCCATTGCCTCCAGCCTTCTTGGCCTCTTTTTCATCTTCTTCTCCTCCTTGGTGCTGCTGGGAAAGGCTCCATCGCCAGAGTTTCCCAAAGACTCGGCCATCTCACACTTCATGGCGGCCTTTGGCCCCACGGGCTACATGACGTTTGTGAAGGTGGTCGAGCTCATCGGCGGCATCCTGCTCATCATTCCCAAGACGCGAAACCTCGGCCTGCTGTGCCTCGGCCCTGTGATCCTGAACATCCTGGCCTACCACCACTTCGTAGCAGGAGATATCATCGCACAGCCGATGCTCATCGCCATCTCCGCAGTGGCGCTGTATATCCTGTGGTCTGAGCGCAAGGCCTGGGCAGGACTGCTGCGCTAGTGCGGTCATGCAGGCGGCCCTGCCTGCATGGGCATCTGCGCATTCCCCTGAAAGGTCGCGGGCACTGAGGCGGTTCTTGGTTGCAGCCCAACCGAGCACCATGACCACCCGCCGCTCCTTCCTCGCCACCACCGCCCTGTCTGCCGCGACACATGCTTTTGCGGCACCAAAAGACAGCGACATCAGGATCGCCCTCATCGGCTGCGGCGGGCGCGGCACGGGAGCGTGCAATCAGGCGCTGAGCGCGGGCTCCACCATCAAACTGGTGGCTGTGGTCGATCCTCTGGAGGGCAAGGCGCAGGCGGCTCTGGACATCCTCAAGGCCAAGCATGAAGGACAGGTGGATGTGCCGCCGGACCAGGTCTTCACAAATTTTGAGGACTACACCAAGGCCTTCGCTCTGGCAGATGTGGTGCTCATCACCACGCCGCCCGGACCGCGGCCTTTTCTCTTTGAACAGGCAGTGAAGGCCGGGAAGCATGTGTTCATGGAAAAACCCGTGGCCGTGGATGCCTCTGGCGTGCGCCGCGTGCTGGCAGCTTCCGAGGAGGCGAAGAAAAAGAAGCTCAATGTGTGCGTGGGCTTTCAGCGCCGCTACCAGCCGGGCTACATCGACATGATCGACCGCATCCACACCGGCGAGATCGGCGACCTCGTCTTTGGCCGTGTGTACTGGAACGGTACCTCCCGCCCTGGCTTCCCCCGCCTGCCAGAAGAGAGCGAGCTGCACTACCAGATCCGGAACTGGTACTTTTTCACCTGGATGAGCGGAGACCACATCCTGGAGCAGCATTGCCACAACCTCGACGTGGCCAATTGGGTGATGAAAGGCGTCATGCCCATCCGGGCTGTGGGCCAGGGAGGCAGGCAGGTGCGCCGCGCACGGGAAAATGGCACCATCTTTGACCATCACACGGTGGAGTTTGAATACGAGAGCGGCATGCGCATTCTGAGCCAGTGCTGCCAGATCGGCGGCAAATGCGCGCGCGATGTCAGCGAGCACTTCCATGGCACCAAAGGCGCGGCGGATCTGGCCAACGGCGGCAAGTTTCTCATCAACGGTCAGCCGCCCGGGGGCAAGCGCACGCGCAACAAGGAGGACCCCTACCAGCTGGAGCACGATGCGCTGTTTGAAAACATCCGCACCGGCAAGGTGCGCAACGACGCAGACTACGCCGCGCACAGCACCCTCATGGGCGTGATGGGTCGCATGGCCACCTACACGGGGCAGATCATCACCTGGGAGCAGGCGCAGAACTCGCAGGAAAACCTCGTGCCAGACAACATCACCTGGGCCACCGAGCCGCCGGTCAAACCGGATTCCGAAGGGTGGTATCCCGTGGCCATTCCTGGCACGACGATGCCGATGTGAGACTGTCGTTCATCGCAATGGTCCCAGCCCATGCGCGGCGCGGGCCTGCAGGCATTTCTCATCTCCTGCCTCCACGCTGCGGCAGGGCGTCGTGCGCTGCTCATAAATGCGGCAGGAGACACATGAGCCCACAGTGCCCTCCAGATTCACGCAGCGCACGGGGTTCTGCTCCGTGCCGAGAAAACACACCCGCCACGGGCTCACCTGCACCAGCATGCTTTCATCCAGCCCACGCTGCACCGCCTCCTGCCAGTAGAACGAAACGCGATACTGTGCGCAGCACGCTCCGCAGCTCTGACACTGAGAATGGGGGGAAGGGAGTGGCGGAGAGAAGGCCATGCGCGAAAAAAAAAGGCGAAGACTCAGAGCTTTTGCGCGATGACAAACACATGCAGTTCCGGGTGCTGATCATATTCCAGGTGGCGCAGCATGCACCCAGACGCAGCGAGTGTTTCCAGCATCTGGGGAATGCCGGGCGTGCTGTAGTGCATGGGCGGCCCCATGCTGGAGTCCTGCTTCTCCGCCGGAGCGTCCAACCCGCCGAGCGTGAAGATGAAGATGCCGCCGGGGGCGAGCGCACCGCACAGCCGGCCCATCACTCCCGCGTTTTGTGCCAGCGGCAGGTGCCAGATGCTGTCCCACGCGGTGATGAAGTCATACGCCCCCTCCGGGCACCACTGGCACACATCTGCATGATGAAAGACCACGCCAGGGTGCCGCTGGCGCGCCAGCTCGATCATGCGTGCGGAAATGTCCAGCCCCTCCACCTTGTAGCCGTGCTGCGAGAGCAGACAGATGAAGCGCCCATGACAACCGCAGCCCACATCCAGCGCCCGTCCGCCCTGCTGCGTGCTGAACTTCAGCGCATGCTCATGCTGACGCATGCCATTGGTTTCCAGATGCGGCTCAAGCCACTGGTGGGCGATCTCATCGTAACTTCGGGCGACTTCTGCAGGCTGCATAAGAGGCGGAGAATCAAGTCGGCAAGACCATCTGGCAAGCAGGACCCTAAGTCCGGCGGCGCCTTAAATCATGTCTACAGCGCTTTCCCGTCTTGTGCCGCGGCTGGCGTTTTGAGTAAAACCTCAAAGCTCGTGAAATGTGGCTCCGCTCCGGTGCGTCACTCATGCGCTCAACCGGTCTCAGTCCTCCTCCCGTCATGTCTTCCACCTCTCCCCAATGGCACTCCACCGTCACCCGCTACCAGTGGCTGGTTCTTCTCGTCGCCTCGCTCGGCTGGGTGTTTGATGCGTTTGAAGGGCAGATCTACAATCTCACGCGTGCGGACATGCTGCCCGACCTGCTGCATGTGAAGGCGGATGATCCACTGGTAAAGGTGTGGGGAGAGCGCTTTCTGGGCATTTTCCTCCTGGGAGGCACCTTTGGCGGGCTGCTCTTCAGCTCGCTCGCGGACAAGTGGGGGCGCAATCCGGTCATGGCGCTCACCATTCTCTTTTACTCGCTCTTCTCCGGAGTCACCGCCTTTGCCAGCGAGATCTGGCAGGTGGGTGCGCTGCGCTTTCTCGTAGCTATGGGCGTGGGCGGCGAGTGGGCGGTGGGTGCGGCGCTGGTGGCGGAGGTCTTTCCCAAAGAAGCACGCGAGCGCGCCGGCGGCATCTTCCACGCCACGAGCGTTGCAGGACTCTGGCTGGCGGCAGCAGCGGGGCTGTATGTGGGCGCGCAGTGGCGCACGGCCTACCTGCTGGGCGTGGTGCCCGCGCTGCTGGTGCTCTGGGTGCGCATGAGCATCAAGGAACCCGAGACGTGGAAAGAGGCACGTGCCACCAAAGCGAAACGCATGGGCAGCTTCAGCGAGCTCCTCGGCACGCCGCGCTGGCGCAGTCGCGCGATCTTCGGTGCGCTGCTGGCCATGGTGGGGCTGGCCACCTTCTGGGGCGTGGTGGTGGCCGGGCAGGACATCGCGGCTGACTTTCTCAAAAAAACCGGAGACACCGACTGGGCAAGCAAATCCAAGATCGCCTTCGGCTTCATCCAGACCGCAGGCGCAGGCGCAGGCATGCTGGCCTTTGGCCCGCTGAGCGCACGCTGGGGCTGCAAGAAGACCTTTGTGGTGCTGCATCTGGCCGCGCTGGTCATGACGCCCGCCATCTGCTGGCTGCCCTCCTATGCGGGGAGCTACACACTACTTCTTGTGCTGCTGCCCGTCTTTGGCTTCTGCGCGCAGGGCATCCACGCAGGCTACGCGGCTTTTTTTCCAGCGCTGTTTCCTACGCACCTGCGCGCCACAGGCTCGGGCTTCTGCTTCAATACAGGCCGCCTGCTCGCCGCACCGGTGCTCATCTGGCTCAGCGCCTGGATGAAGTCCACCCTGGACCTGCGCGTGGCCATCACAAGCCTTGGCGGCTTTTTCCTGCTCGGGCTCATCTTTCTGGCCTGCCTGCCGGAGACGCATGGCGAAGACCTGCCGGAGTAAGCGCAGCTATGGAGTTCCCGTCCAGCTCGGAGATACCGCATGAAATGTCGGCAGCAGCACTCAGTCCCTCTGGAGTCTTTCGCACCGCAGATCACCCGTGGCAGCATCCTGGGTCACCAGCGTGGCATGCAGAGGACCGTCCATGTTTTGGCCCACATTGATAACAGTGGTCTTTCCAATACGGTCCCGCCATACACCGCGACGAATCGGGGTGGTGTGATCGTGGCCGCAGACCACCAGCTCGGGCTGATGCTCTTCGAGGGCGTCCCACCACCACTCATGGCCTTCGACCAGTGAGCCCGCTAGCGAGAGCTGCGTGCCTGTGGGTGGTTCATGCATCACCCAGAGCTGGCGTGCAAGGTCGCCATGGACGGCCAAAAGTGGGTTCAGCCATGCAGAGTAATGCTTCCCGCCGAGCATCGCCCCCTCGCTAAAGGCCTCCTCCATCCCCATGGCGCAGGGAAAGCCCACCACGCCTGCCGTTCCAATCATGGCAAAGCTGCCGTTCAGGCGGATCGGAGTTGAGCCATGCAGGGACTTCCACGCATCGCGGAACTCAATCCAGTTTTCATCTTCATGATTTCCACGCACAAAGAAAAGAGGCGGTGCCAGCTCCTGCAGCTCCACCGAGCAAAGCGTGGGTGTCAGCTGCCGCGTGCTTCCATAGGGCTGCATGCCCGTGCCGTGCAGAAAATCGCCCCCCAGAATGACCGCGTCCGGTTTGACCTCGGCGGCAAGCTTCACCAACGCCGCGTAAAGCACGGCGCGCTGATGGAGATCTGTGGCGATGAGAATTCGGGCGGACATGTTTTTGTGCGGCGGCCTGCCGTTGGTTCGGATGCGCATGTCCTGCATGCAAGGACGAGAATGTTCAGCCTTGTCCCCTCACCTCGCCTCCACCGGCTCCCACTCGATCGTTCCCAGAGCTTGAATCGCCGCCATAAAATCAGCATCCTTAGCATCATCGGCAGAGAGGGTGATCGTCCCCAAAACATCGGGCACAGGGGCCACAAAGCCGGAGGCGCTGACCCTGGCAGCGCCTGTGGCCACCGGCTTGTCTCCCTGCTCGGCATGGGTGTACACGGTCAGACACCCCACGCCCTGCTTGAGCTTGATCTCCTGCAAAGCCACCGCCTGCTCCACCGGTTCGCCTTTGGCGGGCCGGGGGGCGGTCCTGGCGGTCAGCTCGATGTCTGCCTGCGTCTTGTAGCGCATGGCACAGTTGAAAAAGGTCATCTTCCAGGTCTTGCCGGGGTCTGTGGTGGAAAAAAACGAAAGCTCATGCTGCTCCGCGGTTCCGATGCCCATGTTGACACAGTGGTTTCCAGCGCGCCATGACACGGGAACATTCATTCGCAACCTGCCCATGCCGCCCAGCAAAAACTCCTGGCTGCCGCCTTTGTATCTGGCAAACGTGCAATACATCAGTGACTCCGCCAGCTCCTTCAGCATCTGGGTTTCTTCGTCAGTTGCCGAGATGACCGAGGCATGCAGATGGGCCCATTTTCCCAGGATTTCGAAACAGCAGCTGATGTTTGCCCGGGTCGATGCCTCCCCCTGGCTTTCGTCTTTGGTCACATAAGCCACGCATTCACAGTAGGGCGTGCTCCATTGCTTCACGCTGTCTTTTTGGATCATCCCCCCCTCGCCTGCAAGCTTCCAAAAATGATCACGGCAGGCTTTGCTGTCACCGCCGCTGCCGGCCGGCTTTCCTACAAAAGCGGAGACATTGAACCTTCCTGCATTGCCCTGGAAGACCTGCCCGTCAGCATTGTACTGCTGGCTTTCCACGGCAAGCACCGGGCCCTTGAACTTGATCTGCCACCCCTCGCCCACGACGGGTATGATCAAGGTCTCGGCACGCAGCACGGCGCTGCCGAGCAGGATGACCAGCAGCGCTGTGACAACGAACCTCATTGCCTTTGGAAAGATCTGGAGCGCAATGCTCACACCAGCGCGGGAGCAAAGCCGTCCTTCTGCTTCTTCTTCGGCTTGCCAGCACGCACCAGTTCCACATCCGCCGCCACGACTTTGTATTCGGGGCACATCGTATCCCCATCGCAGCCCTGGCCGGTGACATTGTTCACCATGGCGTCGGGGAAATGGAAGGTGGTGTAGAGGATGCCGGGCTTGACCTCATCCGTCACGCGGGCCTCCAGCTCCACCTCGCCACGGGCGCTGAAGAGGCGCACGATGTCGCCGCTGCGGATGCCTTTGCGCTGCGCGTCTGCGGGATTGAGAGAGAGGAAGTCCTGCCCCACGATCTCGCTATTGCCGGTGCGGCGGGTCATGGTGCCGCAGTTGTAATGCTCCAGGATGCGGCCGGTAGTAAGGATGAAGGGAAACTCGCCGCGGTGGGTTTCCAGTTCGGTGGACTCTTTCCAGGAGAAGAAATGGAAGTGCCCTTTGCCACGTGTGAACTGCTCCTGGTGCATGATCTGCGTGTCCACGCCGCCTTCCTTCACCGGCCACTGCAGGCCGTTTTCGCCCAGATTTTCCCAGGTGATGCCTTTGAAGAAGGGCACGATCTGCGCCACCTCCGCCAGCACGCCGTCCGGGGTGTAGTCTGGCTGGGCCACGCCAAAGCGCTGCAGCACCTCGCAGAGGATCTGGCCGTCGGGCTTGGTGCCCGGCAAAGGCTTCACCGTGGCATTCACACGCTGCACACGACGCTCGGCATTGGTGAAGGTGCCGCTCTTTTCCAGGAAGGAGGAGGCGGGGAGAATGACGTCCGCGTATTTGGCGGTCTCCGTCATGAAGATCTCCTGGACCACGAGGAACTCCAGGCTCTCCATGGCATGGCGCACGTGGTGGGCGTCGGGGTCGGTCTGCACCACGTCCTCGCCCATGAGCCAGAGGGCCTTCAGCTTGCCCTCGATGGCGGCGTCAAACATCTGCGGGATCTTCCAGCCGGGCTCGGTGGGCGTGGGCACGCCGTAGAAGTCGGCGTAGCGCTGCTGCACCTGCGGATCGGCCATTTCGTAGTAGCCTGCGCCCTGGTGCGGCTGGCAGCCCATGTCTGCGGCGCCCTGCACGTTGTTCTGACCGCGCAACGGGTTCACACCCACACCGGGGCGTCCGATGTTGCCGGTCATCATCGCCAGATTGGAGATGAGCATGACGGTCTTGGCTCCCTGCTGATGCTCGGTCACGCCCAGGCCATGGAAGCTCATCGCGGCCTCTGCGGAGGCGTACTCGATGGCCGCAGCGCGAACGAGATCAATGCTGACGCCGGTGATCTTTTCCAGCTCGGCGAGATCCAGCGCACGCAGTCCGGCCTCAAACTCCTCCCAGTTTTCGCAGCGCTTTTTGATGAAGTCGGTCTTCACCAGCCCCGCATCGAGGATGCAGCGGGCAAACATGTTGAGCAGCGCCACGTTGGTGCCAGGGCGGAGCTGCAGGTGGTGCTTGGCATAGGGCACCAGCTCGATCTTGCGCGGATCGATGACGATGAGCGGCGTGCCCTTCATGATATGCTGCTTCAGGCGTGCGCCCGTGACCGGGTGGCCTTCCGTCGGATTGGCACCGATGACGAGGACACAGCGGGTGTGCTCGATGTCCTCGTACGAATTCGTCGCGGCACCCGTGCCAAAGCTCTTCTGCATGCCCCAGGCGGTGGGTGAGTGGCAGACGCGGGCGCAGCAGTCGATGTTGTTGGTGCCCATCACATTGCGGATGAACTTCTGCATGAGGTAGTTTTCCTCATTGGTGCAGCGTGCGGAGGAGATGCCCGCCACCGACTGGCCGCCGTGATTCGCCTTGATGCGGGTCAGGTTTGTGAAGATGTGATCGTAGGCCTCCTGCCAGGTGGCTTCCTTGAACTGGCCGTCCGGCTGCTTGATCAGCGGGGTGCGCAGACGGTCCTTGTGGTTGTAGAACTTGAAGGCAAAGCGGCCCTTGAGGCAGGTGTGCGCGTGGTTCACCTCGGCGTCCACCGGGGCCTGGATGCTGAGCACCTGGTCGCCCTTGGTGGCCACGTTCAGATTGCAGCCCACGCCGCAATAGGTGCAGATGGTTCGCGTCTTCTTCGTGGCCTCGATGGACTTGGAGAAAAACACGTCGCTGATAGCCGAGGTGGGGCAGGCCTGGGAGCAGGCGCCGCAGGAGACGCACTCGGAGTCAGCAAAGGATTGGTCCAGCCCCTTGATGATCTTGGCATTGAAGCCGCGGCCGTGCATGGAGAGCACGTGCTGGCCCTGGATCTCATCACAGGCGCGTACGCAGCGGGCGCAGTTGATGCACTTGGAGAGCTCCGACGTCATGTAGGCGTGGGAGAGGTCCTTCTTGCGGTCCAGATGGTTGGCACCGGCCGGATAGCGCACCTTGCGGATGCCCACCTTGGCCGCCACGGTTTGCAGCTCGCAGTTGCCGCTGACTTCGCAGGTCAGGCAGTCCAGCGGGTGGTCGGTGAGCACCAGCTCGACGATGTTCTTGCGCAGCTTCCGCACCTTCTGCGATTCGGTAAAGACATGCATGCCCGCCGTCAGCGGCGTGTGGCAGGAGGCCACCACGCGGCGTGGGCCGTCGGCCTGCAGCGCTACTTCCACGGAGCACACGCGGCACGCCCCATAGGGGTCGAGCTGCGGCGCATCGCACAGCGTAGGCACATGCCCGCGCCCGCGATGGCGGTCGATGAAATTGAGCAGCGTGTCGCCTTCATTGAAGGTGTAGGCATCGCCGTCGATGAAAGCGGTGAGGGTGGAGAGATCCTTGACCATAAAGTGCGCGCGTTAAGGAGGATTTTGTCTAGTCTTGGAAATAGGATTTCAGTTCCTCCCCAAAATGCTGCAGGGCATTTTTGATGGGGAGCGGGACGCCGCCGCCGAGGGCGCAGAGGCTGGTCTGCTCCATCGTATCGAGGAGGTCGGTGATGAGTTCGCGGTCGATTTTGAAGCTGCTGTCGGTGCGGGCTTTGGCGATGAGCTCCTTGCCACGCGTGCTGCCGAGGCGGCAGGGGAAGCATTTGCCGCAGCTCTCGTCTGCCGTGAACTGGAAGAGGTGCTGGATGTACTCGATCATCGGCATCGACTCCGGGATGCTGACGATGCCGGCGTGGCCTTTCATGAAGCCTCCGTATTTGAAGGATTCAAAATCCATCGTGAGCTTGCCCACATGGCTCATCGGCACGATGCCGCCCAGCGGGCCGCCGATCTGGAGGGCCTTGACCTTGGTTTTGAAACCGCCGGCGAGGTCGATGATCGTCTGCAGGGGCGTGCCCATGGCGACTTCGTAGATGCCGGGCTTCACAAAGTAGGAGTCGAGCGAGACCAGCTTCGGCCCGGTGGACTGCGGGGTGCCGATCTTGGCGTAGCCTTTGCCGCCCAGGGTGAGGATGGCGCGGATGTTCGCCAGCGTCTCCACGTTGTTGACGATTGTTGGCTTGCGGAAGAGGCCCTCGATGGTGGGGAAAGGCGGGCGTGTGCGCACCTCGGGGCGCTGGCCTTCGATGCTGGCCAGCAGCGCAGTCTCCTCACCGCAGATGTAGGCACCCGCGCCCTTGATGGTCTTGAGCATGAAGTTGAAGCCGGTGCCGAGGATGTCCTTCCCCAGCAGCCCCGCCGAACGCAGGTCTTCGATGGCTTCGTTCACGATGGTGATCGAGTCCGGATACTCTGCACGAATGTAGAGGATGCCCGTCTCTGCCCCGGCGTACCAGCCCGCCACCATCATGCCCAGCAGCACGCTGTGCGGCTGCTTTTCCATGAGGTATTTGTCGATGTAGGCACCGGGGTCGCCCTCGTCGGCATTGCAGACGATGTACTTCACCGGGCCTGCTGCGGCTCGGCAGCTGGCCCACTTGAAGTGCATGGGGAAGCCCGCACCACCACGGCCGCGCAGTCCGCTGTCCTTGAGCTCGGCGCCCAGCGCATCGCGATCTCCAGTGAGGATGAGCTTTTTAAACGGCTCGTAGTAGGCCTCGATGCCCGGAAACTCAGCGGTGAGAATGGCAGGCTGCAGGTGGGAGACGACGGCGTAGCGGTCCTCGGAGTCACCCTTCCCTGTCTTCACCAGATCAGCCACGGCAGCATCGCTCTGGCCGGAGTAGTTTTTGCCTTGGTACTGGAAGGCACCGCCCTCATGGCAGCGGCCCAGGCAGCAGATGTGGCCGATCTCGTCTTTCTTGAAATGAGACTCCAGCGTGTGGTGCAGCTTTTCCTGGGTCCCGGCGCAGAGGCAGGCGCTGCCGTTGCAAAGAAAGACCTTCTTGCCCTCGTTCTCCTTTTTCAGGAAGTCGTAGAAGCTGACTGCGCCCAGTGTGATGGCATCTCCAAAGAGGTGGTCCTGCCCCATCTGGTGCACGATGTCGTCCTTCTCAGCCGTGCCCGCCTTGTCGGCGGCATCGACCATGCGTTCAAAGACGTTTTTTTCGACACCTTTGCGGAAAGAGAGAGCGCTGAGATTTTTGGACATGCGGTTGGGTTGCCAAGAGTAACGATCAAAACCTGGGAATGCATGCTCAAAAATTGCGATTAAACCGCTTCCACGATGATCTTTTCGCCTCGGATTTCCCGCACGCGGACGGAGGTTCCGCTCTGGAGATAACCACCTTCCACCATGGCCTCGACCAGCCGCCCCCCGATGTCGATGGTGCCGTAGGGCCGCAGTGCGCTGCGGGCAGTGCCGGTATCCCCAGCTCTGGCACGGATGGCCGCCTGCATGGCGGGCGCGTCCTCCAGCGTACCACCTGCCGAAGCCTGCAGAATCAGGGTGCGAAACGGCCGCAAATCCGGCAGCCAGACGCACAGCAGAGTGATGAGGACCGCCGCCCCCGTGACTCCAAGCGCAAAACTGCGGAGACCCGCGGCATAGGCCCCCAAGTTGAAGCCGCCAGCGCTCCCCCCCTCAGGCACCACCACCTCCCAGCCGGACATGGCATAGACCAGCGCCACCATCACACAGACAAAACCCACCACGCCCGGCAAAATAGTCCCCGGCGCCGCCAGCAGCTCCACCCCGATCAAAACAACGCCCAGGATGAAGATAGCGGCCACCACCATTGTCTCCTGTCCGGCCAGGCTTCCAGCCACGTAGTGCCCGAAGAAAAACAGCGCAAATGCCGCCACAGAAACAAACCCCGGCAGCCCAAACCCCGGCGTCTGCATTTCAAGGTATCCGCCAGCAAGACCAATCAGGATCAGAATGGCCGCATAGCGCGTCACCCAGATGGCGATCCGCTCAAAGCCGGTGGGCTCTGCGGTGATGACCTCCCCTTTCAGAGATTCGCGCTGCTTGATCTCCTCGATCGACTTCACGATGCCCCTGGCCAGCAGCGGCTTGCCATCGATCAGCATCGTCGCCTGCGCGGAATCCAGCGTGACGATCTCCCCCTTGGGAATGATTACCTGGCCGTTGATGCTGAGCCCACGGTCCATGTCGATCATCCCTTCGATAATGCGCACATCGTGCCCCTTTTCGCGCACCACGGTGCGCGCCATGCCCATGAAGGCGGAGTTGTTCTTGGCCCGCTCGGCCTCGGCGAGGGGTGTGCCATCACCTGAGACAGGCGTCGAGGCTCCGATGGCGCTGGCGGGTGCCATGTAGATGGCGTCCGTGGCCATCGCGATCATCGCCCCCGCAGAAATCGCCCGCGTGTTGACAAAGGCAAAACTGCGTGCCTTGAGGCCCTGCAGGTCCTTCATCATCAGGCTGATCGTGTCCCAGGCCAGCCCTCCAGGCGTGTCGAGCTCAAAGATCACCGCCTCAGCACCGTCATGGTTGCAGCGGCCGAGCGTACGCTTCATGAACTCAAACCGGGCCGGAATGATGAGGTCGTCCTGCCCCACGGGAATGATGACCACCTTGCCTGCAAAACTTTGGCTGTGAGAGATGACTGAAGGCGCTGGGACCTCCGGCTTGGCTGCCACCGGGGAGGTCGGTTTCGCCTCCTCCGCCTTTTTCAGCCGCTGCTCGTACCACACCCCGTTCAAGACAAGCAGCTTGCCCTCAGGCATGGCGGCTTTGGCCAGGGCCTCCACGTTGGGGACGATCCCACGCGCCAGCAGCGGCTTGCCCTCGATGGGCTGTACGGCGGTGTCGGCATCCAGCAGCAGCAGTTCTCCTTTGTCCGCCAGCGTCGTGGCCCCCAGCACCAGCCCCTTGTCTCGATCCACAAAAGCATCAGCAATCTCAGGGCGATGCCCTTTGAGTTTGCACAGGCTGCGGGCCCCCGCCTTGAGCACGGCCAGAGACTCTGCCAGCAGCGTGTCCTGCGCCTTGGGAGAAAGCGCCTCATCCGCCGTCACCTTGGGCGGAGCCGCACCGATGCGGGAGCCGGGAGCCATCCAGATCTCATCACAGGCCAGCGCCAGCAGAGCCCCGCCCCCAATGGCGGAGGTGTTCACATAGGCCTTCGTTTTGACCTTCAACCGGGTGATCTCCTCGGCCAGAGACAGCGCAGCCTGTGCACGGCTCTGCGTCACATTGATGTCGAGGATCAGCCCCTCCGCCCCTTGTGCGATGGCTTCGTCCATCCACTGTCTCATTTCGCGCCAGCGCCGCAGATCCTCGATGTCTGAGTCGGTGACCCCGACACGGGCCATTTGACCGGTCAGTGGGGCGGCAAAGCCGGTGACTGAGAGCACACCCAGGCAGACAGGCAGAAGGAAACGTAGGAATTGCATGCCCAAGATTACGAGTGTGTCGTCTGTGCCGCAACCGGCACTGCGTCAGCCTTTTTTGCCAAACAGCAGCCGCCAGGCGTACATGAGAATCAGCGCACCTCCTACCGCAGTGGCGATACCCTTGATGCTGAATTCCCCGGCCACGCCCCAGCCTATGAGGTGGCCGACCTTGCCGCCGATGACGCTGCCAATGATGCCCAGCAGCACCGTGGTGATGGGGTTCATGCCCTGCCTGCCGGGCATGATGAGCTTTGCAAGAATGCCTGCAACCAATCCGAGCGCCGACCAGATAAGAAGTCCTTGGAGTGACATAATAGCGCCATCTTACGGAGTCCGGCCCCTTGCCGTCAATTCCAATACCTATGTCACTTTGCAACTTGCTTCCATGCATTCCACCCGCCCTTGAGCACAAAGGCGTTCTCAATGGGCAATGTCTGCTTCAGCCGCTCAAGAATCTTGCGGCTGGCATCGCACTTGGCAGCATTGCAGTAAATGATGATGGGCTTGGTGTTCGTCTGCAGCGTGTCGAGCAATCCGAAGAGCTGCTCCTCAAAATGCTGCTCGTTCAGCAGCACCGCACCGGGAATGTGCTCCGCCTCATACTGCTCCTGAATGCGGGCGTCGATCCACAGCACTTTGCCCTGCCAGCGCTCCTGGATGAGCTGCATGGAAACTTCATCATTCCTCAGCGGTTCCTGCACCAGGTATAGCGCCGGGGCACGCGGATGCCAGACGTGAGTGGCCCAGGCCGCCGCAGCGGCCAGGAAAACGAGAACCATGGACTGAAGGATCGCGGCAACCATAAAGCGCTCAGATCAGGGCTTGGCCTCCGTAGCTGCAGGGGCGGCTTGCGGCTCCGGCTTCCGCGTGATGGTGAAAAAGGCGAGCTGGTAGCGGTATTTTTCGATCGGGCTGTTGGTCTCGATCTTCAGCGCCCCCATCGTGACATCCTGGGTGTTTTTTGGCTTCACCGTGACGAGATACTCCCTCCCCTCCCTGATCTCTTTCCAGTCGAATTCCACATTCTGCCGGGTCGGCGTGATCTTGATGATCTTCATCGGGTCATTGCCCACAAACTTGACGAGGCAGGCCTTGGATTTCGGATCATCCCCGATCCACCACTGCAGGTTTTTGGGCTGGATGTCCACCACCTCCGGCACTTCCAGGATGAAATTCACCTGCCAGTCCGGCTGCTTGGGGTCGTCCGTGTTGACCGTGATGTGTTTTTCATACCTTCCTTTGAAGGAGGAAACTTTGAAGGTCGCCGTACCCGTGCCCACCTCTCCGGGCTGATACTCCGCCTTGTCCAGCTCAGCGCTCAGGCAGCTGCAGGCGCTGTCCAGCTTGAGCACTTTCACCGGCTTGTCCCCCTTGTTGCGGAATTTGAAAGTGGTCTGCACCTCCTCGTCCTCGGGCTTGGGCTTCAGCTCTATGACGGGCACATCGAGCGCGAGTTCGGCATGCACCGTGGCGGCGAACGCGAACATAAGAAGAGTGAGGCGGCTGGCTTGCATATGAAAATATAGCACATCCCGCCCCCTGGAATGCAAGGCATCTTGACGTACACGGGCAGCCGCGCACCCTGCCCGCCTATGCGATTCGCGATTTGCAACGAGACCTACCAGAACTGGAGTTTTGAAAAAATGTGTGAAGATGCCGCAGCGGCAGGCTATCACGCCATTGAGCTGGCCCCCTTCACCTTGAAGGAGGACCCGCGTGAACTCACCGTCGAGGAGGCGCTGACGTTGTGCGCCAAGGCCAAGTCCTTCGGCCTCGAAATCCTGGGCCTGCACTGGCTGCTGACCAAGCCCACCTGGTTTCACATCACCACGCCGGATGCACTGCAGCGCAAGGAGACGGCGAAGTTTGGCCGCCATCTCGCCCAGTTCTGCGGCGCCACGGGCGGACGCATCATGGTGTGGGGCAGCCCCAAGGCACGCAATGTGCTGCCGGAGTGGAATTATGAAGACGCCTTCAAACGTGCCGCTGACTGCGTACGCGAAGTCGCCGAAGAGTGCGGCAAATACGGCGTCGTGATCGCCATGGAGCCCCTGGGCCGCAAGGAAACCAACTTCCTCAACACCGCCGAGGAAACCATCCGCCTCTGCAAGCTGGTGGACCACCCCTCCTGCAAGCTGCACCTCGACGTGAAGGCCATGAGCGACGAGTCCAAGCCCATCCCCGACATCATCCGCGACAGCAAGGAGTGGACCGTGCATTTCCACACCAACGACCCCAACCTGCGCGGCCCCGGCCAGGGCGAGGTGAAGTATGAGCCCATCATCGCCGCCCTGCGCGAGACGAACTACAATGGCTACCTGAGCGTGGAGGTCTTTGACTACACACCCGATGCGCCCACCATCGCGCGCCAGAGCATCCAGTATCTGAAGCAGGTGATGGGACTTTGATGAGCTGCGCGAGAGCTGCCGCAGCTTTCGTTCATCTTGTTGCCGGGCTCATAAAAAAGCGGGATGGTCCGGAGACCATCCCGCGTGAGGAGAGAGTGAGTAGCTGTGCGCTGCTCAGACAGCCGGATTATTCCTTGGGCTTGTCGGGAGCAGGAGGCGGGGTGGGAGCATCACCTTCCACTGGAGGACGACGGAAGCCGCCGCCTTCACCAGGAGCGCCTCCGGGAGCACCGCCAGGACCACCTTCGGGACGCATGCCCCCAGGACCACCAGGGCCGCCCTGTCCACCACGACCGCGGAACATCTCACGCATTTTTTCCACTCCCTGGGCATATTCCTCTGGAGAGAGAGATCCGTTGGCGTCGGTGTCCATGCGCTTGAAGGCTTCCTTCGGGTCAAACATTCCCATGCCACGGCGTCCGCCCTGGCCTTCGCCTTCGGGGCGCATGCCTGGGCTGCCCTGCGGCGGGCCGCCGGGAGAGCCGCCTTCACCGCCTGGCGGACGGCGGAAGCCTCCACCTTCCCCTGGAGGGCCGCCTTCAGGACGGCGGAAGCCGACCCCTTCTCCTGGAGGACCACCTTCAGGACGGCGCATGCCCTGACCTCCCGGGCCTCCCTGCCCGCCCTGCCGCTGCGCCATCTTGCCAGCTTCTTCCTGATCGATGAGACCATCTCCGTTGCTGTCCATCTGGCCAAAGCGCTCATCGCTCATCTTCCTGCTCATGACGGCAAACTCTTCCTTGTTGATTTTGCCATCGCCATTCGTGTCCAGGCGTTTGACGAATTCTGCGGCACGCCCGGCTGCATCTCCCCCTCCGGGACCACCAGGGCCGCCAGGAGGACGTCCGGGAGCACCACCTTCACGGGGAGGCTGAGGAGCACCCTCTGGCGGCGGGCCTTTGGGCGCATCCTGCGCGATGGAGAAGCAGGCAAGGCTCAGAAGACTGAACCCGCAGAGGAATGTTTTTTTGAGTTTCATATCGTGCGTGAGTTTGGTTATTGAAAGCACGCCGACTCAAACAAGGTGGTGCAGCAATGGTTGCGCAGTTTGCAGAAGTTTTTTCACGCCAGCTCCGCCAGCAGCGCCTGATTGAGACGCACACCGGCAATGAAGTTGTCGATGGGAAAGTTCTCATTCGGCGCATGCGCCTGGCAGTCTGGCAGCGCGAGTCCGAGCAGCAGCGTGTCGGCATGCAGCACGTCTTTAAACGCCTGCACGATGGGGATGCTGCCACCTTCGCGGATGAGCGCGGTCTTGTCTCCAAACACCTTTTTCAGCGCACGCTGCGCAGCGCTGCCCAGCGGAGAATGCGGGTCCATGATGTACGGCATGCCGGTATGGCCGGGCTTGATCTCCAGACGCACGCCCTTGGGCAGATGGGCGCGCAGATGCGCGGCGGCACGCTCCAGAATGACATCGGGATGCTGGTCCGGCACGAGGCGGAAGGAGAGCTTCACAAAGGCCTCGCGGCCGATGACGGTCTTGGAGCCCTCTCCCTGATAACCACCGCCGATGCCGTTCACCTCTGCCGTGGGCCTTGCCCAGCGGCGCTCGCGCTCGGTGTAGCCGGGCTCGCCAAAGAGTGCAGGAGAGCCGGTGAGTTCGAGCATCTCGGCATCGCCATCTCCCAGCTCGTTCCACGCTTTGCGCTCCCAGTCCTGCACGGGGCGCACGCCGTCATAAAAGCCGCCGATCATCACGCGTCCTTCGTCATCGTGCAGCGTGGCGGTGAGCCGTGCGGCAGCGGTGACGGGATTGGCAATGGCACCGCCAAAGATGCCGCTGTGCAAATCGATCGACGGACCGTAAACTTTGGCCTCCATGCAGGCGATGCCGCGCAGGCCGTAGGTGAAGGTGCCCACGCCGGGGGCCACCATGCCTGTGTCTGAGATGGCCACCACGTCGCACTTCAGCTCCTCGCGATGCTGCTGCAAAAACGGCTTGAGGTTCGGGCTGCCGATCTCCTCTTCCCCCTCAAAGAGCACGGTGAGATTCACCGGCAGGTCGGCGTGCTGCGCCAGTGTTTCGGCAAGGCCCTGCACGTGGGCCATGAGCTGGCCCTTGTTGTCCGTGGCGCCACGGCAGTAGATGCGGCCATCGCGGATGGTGGGCTCAAAGGCGGGCGTCTTCCACTCGGCCAGCGGCTCGGCGGGCTGCACATCGTAGTGCCCGTAGAGCAGCACCGTGCGGCGTCCGGGGATGTGCTTGTTTTTCACCAGCACCACCGGATGCCCGGGCGTCTCATGCAGTGCGCCGCTGAGCCCCATGGAGCGCAGATGCGCCAGCAACCACTCGGCACAGGCGCGTGTATCAGCGCGGCGAGTGGAGTCGGTGGAGACGGAGGGAAAACGCAGACAGGTCAGCAGATGGTCAAGGCCGGGGGGATTCATGGTGAAGGAATGACGAATGCAGCAGCCAATAGGTCAAGCGCTACCGCCAAAGCAAATTCGTCCTCGTCCTCGAACTCGATCCTGATGCAGGGCCGGAATCAATGCCAGCAAGCCAGCCTCTTTCCTCACTTCAGCTTCTTCACCTCCACCTCGTCCACGCTGCCCTTCCCTCCGTAGAGGTTGAGCAGCACGCCGGCCTTGGGGCCCTGAGTAAGTTCGGTTTTGAACTCGATTACGGTCTGGTCATTCACCAGCACAGTGATCTTGTCGCCTTTGGACTCAAAGGCCACGCGCTGCCATTCTTTGGCGGCATCCGCGCGGATGTTGGCGGTTTTGAGATTGGTCTGGCTCTCCACATCGCGCACGGCCACCACGCCCTTTGGGGTCACGGCGATGTTGATCTTGCGCTGCGCGCCGGGACGCTCTCCAGGCGCGTAAAAACCGAAGGCGATCCATGAGCAGGTCCAGGGCTTGACCAGGAGCTGGATGGAGGCGTCTTCCACCGGAGCGTCAAACGCACGCCAGATGACGGCCCCTTTCGCCGCTGCCTGATCCATGAGCAGCGTGCCGGCGGCGGCCTCAAACTTTGCCGCCTGCTCGCCTTTCGCAAAGGTCCACTTTTCGTCCAGCTTCTCCGCCTTGAAGTCATCGGCCAGGATGACATCGCCCTTCAGGCGCATGGGCTTCGGGGGCTTCTTCTCCGCCGCGTGCGCTGTGGTGAGAGCGAGCAGGAGACAGAGAAGAAGGTGGAGCTTCATGGCTGGCGGAGGCATTGAAATTAGTGCTTCACTTCACCTTCCGGGCCGTGTGTGGGCGGGCGGAAGAAGAGGGCCAGCAGCACGATGCCCGCCAGCGCCATACCGGTCGGCACCAGGAAGAGCTTGTGGTAGTCCACCAGGCCGTCATGCGTGTAGCTGGCCACCAGCTGCGGGAAGATCTTGCTGGCCACCACCATGCCGATGCCGAGGATCAGCAGATTGAACAAACCTTGTGCGCTGGAGCGAATGTCTTTGGGGAAGACAGCGTCCACAAAGATGTAAACCGTCACAAAGAAGAAGGCGTAGCAGATGCCGTGCAGCACCTGCACCGCGATGATGAGCCACTGGTTCTCCGGCGTGCCGAAGAAGGCAAAGATGCTGAAGCGCGCCGCGTGGCCGATGATGCCGATGATGAGCGTGCTCTTCCAGCCGATCTTCTTGAGCACCGAGCCGAGGATGAGCATGGTCAGGATCTCCGCCACCTGCCCGATGCTGCTGACGACCATGCTCATGTTGGCCGAGATGCCCACGCGCTGCAGGAAGGGGTCGATCACCACAAAGTAGCCGTTGTGGATGGTGGAGTCGATGAAGGTGACGATGAAGAGCACCAGCACGAAGGGATTGCCGAGAAGTTTGAGCGCCTTGATCCAGGCCACCTTGTCCATGCCTTCGGCGTCCTTGCGCGGCGGGGTGTGAGGCAGCGTGAGGCTGAAGGCCGCCAGCACCAGGGAGATGATGCCCGCCACGATGAAGACCCACTTGGTCTCAGAGGCGCCGGCTTTCTCGCTCAGCAGGAAGATGAAGGGCCAGCTGACGATGATCCAGCCGATGGTGCCGCCCATGCGCACAAATCCAAAGTCCTTGGCCGGGTCCTTGAGATTGGCAAAGGCCAGCGAATTGGTGACGGAGATCGTGGGCACATACAGCAGGCAGTACACCACGAAGCAGGAGAAGAAGGGCCAGAAGGAGGTCTGGAAGGCCGTGGCGATGAGCGCAATGCCGCCCACCAGATGGCTGAAGGCCAGGAAGCGCTCGGCAGAGAAATTGCGGTCGGCAAACTGGTTGCTGAAGAAAATGCCCACGATGGAGGCGATGCCGAAGGAGCTGCCCACCAGCCACTGCTGATCCGGCGTGAAATTCAGCATGCCCATGTAGGAAAAGATTTTGATCTGCCATGCCCCCCAGATGGCGATCTCTAAAATCATCATGAGGAAAAGCTTGAACTTGATGGACGATTGCGCGGGAGAGGCGGTCATAAGTGGGCGCGAGGCTAGGGAGAGCGCCGTATCTTGGCAAGGACAAAACCACTCCTGGCTTGAGCCTGGCAAAAGCCGGTGATATTTAGAAAGAATATGGTCCGCAAAATCGTCCGCTATCCCGAACCGGTGCTCCGCGCCAAATGCCGTCCTGTCACCGAAGTGACGCCCGAAATCCGTACCCTGGCGGAGGACATGCTGGAGACCATGAAGGAGGCCAATGGCGTCGGTCTCGCCGCCCCACAGGTGGCCGTGGACGTGCAGCTCGCCGTCATCGATGTCTCCCATAATCCGGACTGCATCACCTACATGAAGGTAAACGGCGAGAAGGTGGACATGGTGAAGCACATGCCGATCGTGTTCATGAATCCCATCCTGGACCTCGGCAAGGACAAGGAGATCGGCGAAGAAGGCTGCCTCAGCTTCCCCCGCCTGCGCGGAGACATCCGCCGCTCCAGCGAGGTCAAGGTGACCTACATGGATCTGGACGGCAAAACCGTCACCGTGGAGGCAGACGGCCTGCTCGGACGCGCCTTTCAGCACGAGATCGACCACCTCAACGGCATCCTCTTCATTGACCGCCTCAACGCGGTGGCCAAGGTGGGCATGAAGCGCAAGCTGGCCCGCCTGATGCAGGAGTGGGAAGAGGACGACGAGTAGCCCGGCGGCAAGATGGCAGGCGCAAAGGCTGTATAGGATCCCTGCCATGAACTTCCACCCAAACGCCGTTTCTCCTTCAGATTTGAATCCCCCGGCCTGCCCAGAATGCGCTGCACAGAGCGCTCCGGGCCCATACCTGGGGCGTCGTGATTTCATGCGCGCACTCTCTGGCAGTGCGCTGGGAGCCATGGCGGCATCCTCCCTGCCATCTGCTTTTGCCGCACCGGCAGAAGCACCGCGCAAGGCCAGGCCGGCGGAGGAACTCATTCGTGAGCTTTTTGCCACGCTGACTGCCGAGCAGAAAACCGCCGTAGTGCGCCCCTGGGACCATGGTGCCGAGGCAGGTGGCCTCCCCACGCGACTCAAGACACACAATGCCGCGCCGCTGGGCAAAAAGCTGAGCGAGCAGTTCACCGCACCTCAGCAGGATCTGATCAAACAAACCTTCAAGTCCATCCTCTCCGGCGACGAGGCCTACGACCGCATCAGCCGCCATGGCAAGTGGGACAGCAGCGGCTCCTTTGAGGGCAACGGCATCGCCATCTTCGGCGATCCCTCCGGCAAAGATCCCTTCTCCTGGGTCTTCGCCGGGCACCACCTGACCCTGCGCTGCGATGGCAATTCCCAGCCCAACACCGCCTTTGGCGGCCCCATGTACTACGGCCACTCCGCCAACGGCCACAGCGAGAACAATGTCTACAACGACCAGACCCGCGAAGTGATGAGCGTCTTTGACATGCTCAATGAACCTCAGCGCAAGCAGGCCGTCATCGTCGGCTCTCCAGGTGATGGCGTGGGCGCGCTCACCCCCAAGCTTGTGGCCAAACCCGCCACCGGCGTCGGTTACGCAGATCTCGATGAATCCCAGCGCAAACTGGTCGCCGATGTGATGCGCAAGCTTCTCAACCCCTTCCGCCAGGAAGACGGCGACGAAGTGATGCAGCTCATCAAGACCAACGGCGGCATGGAAAAACTGCGCCTCGCCTTCTACAAGGACAACGCGGAAAAAGGCAACGACCGCTGGGACGCCTGGCGCATCGAAGGCCCCGGCTTCGTCTGGAACTACCGCGTCCTACCCCACGTCCACTGCTTCGTGAACGTCGTCGGCCAGGCCTGAGTCCCTCAGACTTCCCGGGACACGCAGCGCCACATCTGCGCAGCAAAATCCGGCCCATCATGCCTTCCTCTGCGTTTTTCAAATCTCTGCGGTGCAAATCGGCCTGTCTCTTGTGGTGATCCGGATGCCCCTTTCAGTCACCTTCAGCGGGCTGCTGCTCGGCAGCCTGGCTGGAGCGGCTGACGTGCCCGCACCCGATTTCAAAAAAGACATCCTCCCCGTCTTTGAAGAGAAGTGCATCCGCTGCCACGGCGCAAAACGCCGCGGTGGCAGGCTGGACATGCGCACCCTGTCAGCCCTGCTCGAAGGTGGCGACACCGGCCCGGCCCTCAAACCCGGCAACGCGAAAAAAAGCCTCCTCATCGAGCTGATCCACTACAAAGAAATGCCGCCCAAAAAGGAAGGCCCCTTTATCACCCCCGCAGAACTCGAAATGCTACGCCGATGGATCGACACCATGTCAGGCGGCAGTATTTGAGCATCGTCCGCCCTTGTCGTGGTTCGAATCGATAATCAGGATACTCTGTCCTGAAGGCTGGCGGAACTGGCTTTGCCTAGGCCGATGAATCGGCTCCTGCCATCACCTTCAAATGGAGCCAGCAGTCGGGGTCGAACCGACGACCTGCGGTTTACAAAACCGCTGCTCTACCACTGAGCTATGCAGGCACATTCGTGAGGGGCCATCATAATAAACGCGTGCTTTCATTCGGCAAATGGATTTACAACAGGATTAGACAGGGAATGATCCCCACCCGCCCCATGCTCATCACCAGCTCCTCCAACGAACGCATCAAACACGCCCGCCGCGTGCGCGAAGGGCGCGAGCGTGATCTGATCTTTGTCGAGGGCGAGCGTCTCGTTGGTGAGTGCCTTTCCTCTGGGCTTGGCTTGCACGCCTGCTTCACCTCCGCAGCCCCCTCCCCCGCCCAGCAGGTGCTGCTCGAGCGCATCTCCTGCCCGGTGCATCAGCTTTCCGAGTCTGTGATGGAATCCCTCGGCGACACCATGTCCACCCAGGGCATCATCGTCATCGCCGAGCGTCCGCAGCCGTCGCTGGACAGCTTCTTCGCCAGCCCCGCCCCACTCATCCTCGGACTGGACCGCATCCAGGACCCCGGAAACTTCGGCACCCTGGTGCGCACTGCAGAGTCTGCCGGTGCCAGCGGCATCTTTTCCTTTGCTGGCTCCACGGACGCCTACTCGCCCAAAACCCTGCGCAGCTCCATGGGCTCCGCCTTCCGCCTGCCCATCCTGCCAGACGTCTCCGGCCTCGGCGTGCTGGAGACCTGCCGCAGCCGTGGCATCAAAACCGTCGTCGCCACCGGCGAGGCCGATCTCCTCCACTACGACTACGACTGGCGCCAGCCGACGCTCTTGATTCTGGGCAATGAGGGACGCGGCGCGAGCGCGGACATCATGCGAGCCTGCGACACCCGGGTCCGCATTCCCCTGCATGCGCCAGTGGAATCTCTGAACGTGGCGGCGGCAGGTTCGGCGATTTTGTTTGAGGCAGTGCGGCAGCGCGGCTTGCGATAAAGCAAACAGCCCGGCTGGCTTTCACTTTCGGATGGTACGTTGATCCAGGTCGGCTTCGAGAACCTTGCCGATGAGCAGTGTGATCTGAGCCTGGAACCGATCATGAGCGGACGACTCCCCTTGAAGCACCAGCCTGGATCCGTCTTCATCCCCGTCCATGAGGCGCAGGCCCATGGCCTCAAGGCGCCGGTCCATTTTTTTGAAGAGAGCGCCATTTTGAATCAACTCGGAAACATCTGCGCCTTCCCGCAAGGGCTCCCCCAAAATGAAGGCAAGGAGAGCGGGGCTCATGCGATATTCCCTGGATTCAAACTCGGCATCTTCCATGACCGATCGAATTTGCAGCCGTCCCTCCCGCAGCCTGGTCTTGCAGATATAAAGCTCGCAGAGATGCTGGATGGAAACGATCAGCGGGCTGTCTTTTGAAAGAACCAGAGGCGTTTCTGAGGCGGCCAAAGTCTTTCTGGCAGCCGCCGACCATTCGACCTTTGCGCTGAGAAACGCTGCCTCCGTGCTCGGAAGAGCTGAAAGGATCCGGTTCACCTCCGTTTCCAGGTCTCCCTTTAAATTGAGCGTTTGTTCCGGCGATGCTGACAAAAGCAAAGCCTCCAAACTGACCTCCTTTGCCCAGCCAGGTTCCGCGAACACAAACACCCAGCTAAGAAGCAACAGCGAGCCCAGTGTTTTCATACGGTTTGAGGTGCGAGCTTACGTGACATGGCGCCGAACGCCCATGGACCAGCATAGCAATCCCATTCGCATTGCTATCGAAAACTGCGCCTCGCAGTTCGAAGGAGAGTCACCCGATCTCCGGCAGCTTCCACTCCCCGCGGAAAGGCCGCGCATTCATGAGGACATTCGCCGCTTCATCATTCGCAAAGCTCTCCGTCTTCGGATCCCACACCAGCTTGCGCTTCGCCTTCAGCGCCATCGCCGTCAGTTGCGGCAGTGTGTCCGAACGCACTGCCGTCTCGATGTCACAAATCGCCCGCTGCTTGTTCTTGATCGCATCCACAAAGTTGCGGGTGTGTTCGAGGCTGGCGATGAGCTTGATGGGCATCGTCCCTTCCTTGTTCGCGGGATCGCGCAGGAGCGCGTCATCACTCGCCTTGATGTTGCCGCGCAGCACATGCACCCAGCCGTTTTCGCCGATGAAGCGCGTGCCGTGGCCGATGTCCATGTTCTTCTCGTTCACAAAGGTGATCGGCGCGGCGTTTGCATACTCCATGCGCACCTTCCACGTCAGCACGGCATCGCAGCCGCCTTTGTCAGGATAGGTGGCCTCCGCCTCCACGCTCACAGGGCCGGTGTCATCCGTGCCATTGCCCCACTGAGCGATGTCCAGATGATGAATGCCCCAGCAAGAAATCATGCCGAGCGAAAAATTTGTGAGGTTCTCGTGGTTGTCGCGCTTGAGCTTGCCCTCGTTAAATGTCGTCATCGGCGCAGGTCCCACCCAGCGCTCCCAGTCCACGTAGTCCGGCACTGGCTGCTCGGGGAAATCAGGCCCGATCTTGCCTCCCGGCACGCCCACCTGGATCTCCTTCAGTTTTCCGAGGCGGGCGTTCTGAGCCAGCTCGCAGGCCCAGCGAAACTTCAGATCGCTGCGCTGCTGAGTGCCGAACTGGAACACCACGCCTGTCTTTTTCACGGCCGCGCGCACGTGCTTGGACTCCTGCATGGACATGCCCATCGGCTTCTCATGGTAGATGTGCTTGCCATTCAGAATGGCATCCGTGGCCGGAATGCTGTGCCAATGCACCGGCAGCGCCATCAGCACCGCGTCGATGGACTTGTCACGGTTCAACTCGCGGAAATCACTCATCACTTTCAGATCCGCGCTGCCATACCGCTCCGCCACCGCCTGCTGCGCGCGCTCGATGCACTTCTTGTTCACATCGCACACCGCCGTCACGCGCACATCGTCGTGATTCAGGAAGGCCCGCATGTCATGCGTGCCCTGAGCGCCCACGCCGATGACACCGAGCGTGATCTTGTTGGACGGTGCTGTCTGCGAGCGCAGCACATGCGCTGGCACAAACACCGGAGCGACACCTGTGGCGATGATCTGGGAGAGAAAGGAGCGGCGTGTCTTCATGGCTGAATTCTTCAATGCTACGAAACCCGCCCCTATGTTTTGAAGGACAAACTTTGGGTGGAATCAGACGCCGACATCCGAAACTTGCGCCCACTCGTTCCCACCTGCACATCTCAGCATGTCAGAAAACTCTTTCGATTTCATCGTCATCGGCGGCGGCAGCGGTGGCTACGCAGCAGCCCGCACCGCCCACAGCGCCGGACTGCGTGTGGCCGTGATCGATGGCGCATCCGAACTCGGCGGCCTATGCATCCTGCGCGGCTGCATGCCCAGCAAGACGCTCATTGAGTCCGCAAACCGCCAGCTCCACATCCGCCATGCAGCGGAGTTTGGCCTCAAGGCCACCTCCCACGGTGTGGACA
Organism: Prosthecobacter fluviatilis; assembly: GCF_042655725.1. Classification (GTDB taxonomy): domain Bacteria; phylum Verrucomicrobiota; class Verrucomicrobiia; order Verrucomicrobiales; family Verrucomicrobiaceae; genus Prosthecobacter; species Prosthecobacter fluviatilis. The sequence continues at coordinate 57,361 of NZ_JBHSMQ010000004.1, read as the reverse complement.
TCCGCGCCATCCGCGACCGCAAGCGCACCCTCATCGCCGACTTTGCCGGCTATCGCCAGGGCCAGCTCGAAGACGGCCGCTTTGCCCTGCATCGCGGTCACGCGCGCTTCATCGATGCCCACACGCTGGAAGTTTCTCCGCGCGATGGCTCACCCACATACCAGCTCACCGCCAAGAGCTTCTGCATCGCCACCGGGTCGGAGGTCTTTGTGCCAGACGTGCCCGGCCTCGCCGAAACCGGCTTCTGGACCAGCGATGACGTGCTGGACACTGACAGCCTGCCCAAATCCATCGCCGTGCTCGGCGGTGGTGCCATCGGCCTGGAAATGGCCCATTATCTGGAGGCTATGGGCTGCGCCGTCACCCTCATCCAGCGCAATGCCCAGCTGCTCACCGGCCTCGACCGCGAATGCAGCGATGTCATTGCCAAAGCCTACTCTGAGCGCGGCATGAAGGTGCATCTTGGCACCCATCTGAACAGCATTGTCGCCATCAAGGACAAGAAGCTCATCGAGTTCACTGTCTCTGGCCACACGCAAGCAGTGCAGGTGGATCAGGTGCTGCTCGCCATGGGCCGCCAGCCTGCCACACATGGCCTGGATCTCACAGCCGCCAGGGTCTCCCAGCACAAAACCAAAGTCGTCGTCAATGACCGCATGCAGACCTCCCAGCCGCACATCTTCGCCGCCGGAGACGTGTGCAGCCCGCTGGATGTCGTCCACATTGCCATTCAGCAGGGAGAGATCGCCGCGCGCAATGCAGCAAGACTCATTCGAGACGAAACCGCCGATGAAACCATCGACTACCGCCTCACGCTTTTCGGCGTCTTCTCGCACCCGCAAGTCGCCGTCGTCGGTGCCACCACGGAAAAACTGCGTGCACAGGGCATCCCATTCCTCGAGGCCAGCTATCCCTTCAATGACCACGGCAAATCCATGGTCATGGGAGAGATGGCAGGATTTGTGAAGATGCTCGCGAACAAAGAAACCGGCGAGATCCTCGGTGCCTGCGTCGTCGGTCCTGAAGCGACGGAGTTGATCCATGAAATCGTCATCGCCATGAATTTCCGCTCCACCGTGCAGCAGTTCATGGCCATCCCTCATTATCACCCCACGCTGAGCGAGATCTGGACGTATCCGGCGGAGGAGATCGCGGACCAGATGGCGGAATGATCCCCGCAGGATAAGACATAACTCTGGCATAATGAGGCACAGGGTTCGCCCGTTGAATGAGGAGCCTCATTCCAACCATGCGCCGAGCCCTCTGTCTCCTGCTGGCCTTCCCTGCCCTCCTGCGGGCAGAGTCTGCCAAACTCAAATACAACCGCGATGTGCGGCCCATTCTCAATGAGAAGTGCTTCCACTGCCACGGCCCGGATGCCGCGCATCGCAAAGGAGACCTCCGTCTCGATCTACGCGAGGACGCGCTGAAGCCCGCCAAGTCTGGAGAAACCGCCCTCGTCCCCGGCCAGCCGGACAAGAGCCAGCTCATCGCCCGCGTGGAGCTGTCCCACGGTGACGATGACGTCATGCCGCCGGACAAGGACGGCAAACCGCTCACCGCCGAGGAAAAGGCCATCCTGCGCCAGTGGATCACGGAAGGCGCGGAGTACCAGGGCCACTGGGCCTTCATCAAGCCCGAGCGCGCTCCCGTGCCGGAGATCAAGGATCCCCAATTCACCATCCGCAATCCCATCGACGCCTTCATCGCCGAGCGCCTGCAGGAGGAAAAACTCACCCCATCCCCCGAGGCCGACCGCGCCACGCTGCTGCGCCGTGTGACGCTCGATCTCACCGGCCTGCCGCCCACGCTGGAAGAAATCGCCGCCTTTGAAAAAGACACATCTCCGCAGGCCTACGAAAAGGTGGTGGACCGCCTCTTAAAATCCGAGCACTACGGCGAGCGCATGGCCATGCAGTGGCTGGACTTCGCCCGCTTCGCCGACAGCCACGGCTTTCAGACCGACAGCAGCCGCGCCATGTGGCCCTGGCGTGACTGGGTCATCAAGGCCTTCAACGACAACAAGCCTTTCGATCAGTTCACACTCGAACAGATCGGCGGCGACCTGCTGCCCAATGCCACCCGCGAGCAAGTCGTGGCCACCGGCTTCAATCGCAATCACCGCCTCAATGGCGAAGGCGGCATCATCGCCGAAGAGTGGCGCATCGAAAACATCATCGACCGCGTGGAGACCACCAGCTTCACCTGGCTGGGCCTCACGCTGAACTGCTGCCGCTGCCACGACCACAAATACGATCCCTTCACGCAGAAGGACTTTTACTCCCTCTTCGCCTTCTTCAACAACATCACCGAAAGCGGCACCATTCAGGGCAGCTCCAATCGCAGCGGCGGCAACTCCGAGCCTGCAATCTCCGTGCCGGATGCCGAGGAGGAAAAGCAGCTCGCGCTGCTGCGCAAAAAGATCGACGCCGCGCAGGCGAAGGTGACCGAGACGCAGCTCCAGCTACCCAATCTAGTGGCAAGCTGGGAGGCTGATATGGAAAATCCTGAAGCCGCGAAAAAGCCCATGTGGGAAGTGCTTCCCATCACTGAAGCCAAATCCCAGGGCAAAGCCTCTCTGCGCAAGCTGCCCGATGCCTCATGGATCGCCGGTGGGCGCAATCCAGACTCCGACATCTACACCCTCACCGCCCCGCTGGCAGAGGGCAGCTTCACCGGCCTGCTGCTGGAAGCCCTGCCAGACCCCACACTGCCAAATCAAAGCCTGGGCCGCGCGACCAATGGCAATTTCGTCCTCACCGGCATCGAGGCCACGCTCAGCGCTCCCAGCTTGAAACAGCCTATGAAAATCACCTTCACCCGCGCCGAGGCCGACTACGCGCAAAAAGGCTACGATGTGAAGCTGCTGCTCGACAAAGATCCCAAGAACGGATGGGCCATCGATGGCAACGACCCGCAGAAGCGCGTGGAGCGCAATGCCATGTTCATCGTGGACAAAGCCGTGCGCGTGCCTGCCGGGGCCACCCTCACCGTGCGCCTGCTCCAGCAGTCCAAGTTTGCCGGTCACAATGTCGGCCGCTTCCGCCTCTCAAGCACCAATGCCGAGCCCGCTCTGGCCAGCCTCGACGGCACTGGCGGCCCGCCTGCCGCCGTGCTGGCCATCATGAAAACCCCCACCGAAAACCGCACGCCGCAGCAGCGCAGCGAGCTGGAGAAATACTACCGCGCCAGTGTGGACAGCCCCCTGCGCGATGCCGACTACGCCCTCGCCGCCGCCAAGGCCGAGATGGAGAAATTCGAACGCACCGTCCCCTCCGTGATGGTGATGAAAGAAGGCCCCGTGCGCGATGCCTTCGTGCTGAAACGCGGCGAGTATGACAAGCCCGGCGACAAGGTCAGCATGACCACGCCCGCCGTGCTGCCACCCATGCCCAAGAACGCGCCGCCAAACCGCCTCGGCCTGGCGCAGTGGATTGTGTCACCTGAAAATCCACTGACCTCCCGCGTGTGGGTGAACCGCGCCTGGGAAAAATTCTTCGGCTACGGTTTGTGCAAATCTTCGGAGAACCTCGGCACGCAGTCAGAGTATCCGGTGCATCCAGAGCTGCTCGACTGGCTGGCCACCGAGTTCATCCGCCTCGGCTGGGACATGAAGGCCATGCAAAAGCTCATCGTCATGAGTGCCACGTATCGTCAGTCGTCCAAGCTCACGCCCGCATTGCTGGAAAAAGATCCTGAGAACCGCCTCCTCGCACGCGGCCCGCGCTTCCGCCTTCCCGGCGAAGTCGTGCGCGATCAGGCGCTGGCCATCGCCGGACTGCTCGTGCCAAAAATCGGCGGCCCCAGCGTGAAGCCCTACATGCCCGAAGGCGTGTGGGATGAAACAAGCAAATACGGCGACCTGCGCGGCTACAAGGCGGACACCGGCGAAGGTCTCTACCGCCGCAGCTTCTACACCATCTGGAAGCGCACCGCCGCACCGCCCACCATGCTGCTCTTTGATGCCCCCACGCGCGAGATCTGCACCGTCAAACGCAGCCGCACGAATACCCCGCTGCAGGCGCTCTCGCTGCTCAATGAGATCACCTTTGTGGAAGCCGCGCGCTCCCTTGCCCAGCAGATGATGCAGCACGGCGGCACCACCCCGGAGCAGCGCATCGCCTACGGCTACCAGCGCGCCACCGGTCGCAGCATCGAGCCCGCAGCGCTCAAGCAGCTCGCCGCAGGCGTGCAGAAGCGCATCTCCGAATTCCAGGCCAAGCCCGCCGAGGCCACCGCGCTCATCGCCCAGGGTACCACCAAGGCGGATGCCTCGCTCAATCCTTCAGAGCTGGCAGCTTATACCACGACCGCCTCCGTCCTTCTCAACCTCGACCGCGTCATCACCCGCGACTGATATGAATCCCTCCCTTCAACTTCAGGACCGGCTCAACCGCCGCATCTTCCTCAAGAACTCCTCCGCCGCCATCGGTGCAGCGGCTCTCGGTTCTCTGCTGCAGGATGAAGCCCGCGCCGCCGCCCCCACGCGCTTCTTCCCCAACTTTGCGCCCAAGGCCAAACGCATCATCTACCTTTTCCAGTCAGGCGCGCCGTCACAGATGGATCTCTTTGATCCCAAGCCGCAGATGGAAAAGCACCGTGCCGAGGATCTGCCTGCCAGCATTCGCCAGGGGCAGCGCCTTACCACCATGACCTCGGGTCAGAAGGCCTTCCCCGTCGCTCCATCCATCTTCAAATTCGCCCAGCACGGCCAGGGCGGTGTCTGGCTCAGCGAACTATGGCCGCATCTCTCCACCGTGGCCGATGAGATGTGCGTCATCCGCTCCATGTTCACGGAGGCGATCAATCACGATCCCGCCATCACCTTCTGCCAGACTGGCTCACAGCTCGCAGGCCGCCCCAGCATCGGCGCATGGCTCAGCTACGGCCTTGGCAGCGCCAATCACGACCTGCCTGCGTATGTCGTCATGACTTCCTTCGGCACCGGCCGTCGCGATGACCAGCCGCTCTACGACCGCCTCTGGGGCAGCGGCTTCCTGCCCACGCAGCACCAGGGCGTGCGCTTCCGCAATTCGGGCGACCCCGTTCTCTATCTTTCCAATCCCGCCGGCGTGGACCGCCCCATGCGCCGCCAGATGCTGGATGAGTTGGCCGCTCTGAATCAGCGCGACTTCGAATCCTTTGGCGATCCCGAAACCGCCGCGCGCATCTCTCAGTATGAAATGGCATTTCGTATGCAGATGAGCGTGCCGGATCTGGTGGACACCTCCAAGGAACCCCAGCACGTGCTCGACAGCTACGGACCCGATGTGAAGAAGCCCGGCACCTACGCTGCCAATTGCCTCCTCGCACGCCGCCTGGCCGAGCGCGATGTGCGCTGCATCCAGCTCTTCCACATGGGCTGGGACCACCACGGCGGTCTGCCCAATGCCATCCGCGGTCAGTGCCGCGACACCGACCAGCCCACCGCTGCACTCATCAAAGACCTGAAACAGCGCGGCCTGCTGGATGACACCCTCATCGTCTGGGGCGGCGAATTCGGCCGCACCATCTACTCACAAGGAACCCTCACCGCCACCAACTACGGCCGTGATCACCACCCCCGCTGCTACTCCCTTTTCATGGCAGGAGCCGGCGTCAAAAAAGGCACCACCTACGGCGAAACGGATGACTACAGCTACAACATCGTCCGGGACCCCGTACACGTGCACGACCTCAATGCCACCCTCATGCACCTCCTCGGCATCAATCACGAGCGCCTCAACTACAAGTTCCAAGGCCTCGACATGCGCCTCACCGGCATCGCGGGAAATGTGGTGAAGGGCGTGCTGGCATAGCCATCCCGAATCATCTGCCGCAGGCTGCAGTAGCACGGGCAATCCTGCCCGTGGCGAGCGCGTTCTTTGCGGGCAGGATTGCCCGCGCTACCCATCCTTCCGCTCCCTCTGCCTTGCCCGAAACTCCCCCGGCCCGCACCCGACCTGCCGTGCAAACATCCGGCTGAAGTAGTGCCGGTTTGGAAAGCCAAACTCCACGGCGATTTGATCAATCGTCTTGTCCGTCAGCGCCAGCGCCTCTCCTGCCAGCCTCAGGCGCGTGCTCAGCACATAAGCCGCGGGCGTCTGTCCCAGGTGCTCGCGAAAGGCGCGGATGAAGCGCTCCACGCTCATGCCCGCACGCTCCGCTAAAAACGGATTCGTCAGCCGGCTGTGCGGTGCACGTGCGATGAAGGCCAGCACCGCCGCGATCCTCTCCGGCAATGCCAGTGGTGCGTCGGTCTCCAGCGTGGCAAAGACGGTGTGCAGCAGCGCCGCACTGAGATGATGCAGGCGGTGATCCCTTAGCTCCGTCTGCGGCTGCCGATGCGTAGCCACGAGTTGCCTGAGCATCGGCCGTAGCGCGTCATCCACCGCGATGACGATCGGCTCCGGCACCATCTTCACGCCAGGCCTTGCGGTGGTGAAGTGCAGCCAGAAGTGGCTGGCCCTCACCGGCCCGCAGCAGTCAAACACCGTGTCCGCCGGAATGAGCACCGCGCACTGCGGCCCCAGCGGGATCTTGCGCCGCTGAAAGAGCAGATGACATCCCGGCTTCGGATTGTGGTAAAAGCGCCAGAAAGGCGAGTCCACCCCCTGATGGTTCCAGTCCTCCAGCGCAGGCTGGTAGCCGCTCTCATGGATCAAAAACGGCGTCCATCCGGACTGCGCCACACGAGCCAGATCCACACCCCACGGCGTGGTGTAGTTCAGGTATTTGCGGCGTGCTGGCATGGAAAGGATTGGAAATCAGATACGCCATTGCTCTGAATTTTCACCAGCTTTCAGCTCCAGAACCGCAGGATAAGACATAAATCATCCAAAAAGAGGCACAGACGGCGAGCGTTGTTTCATGCAGCCTCCTTACCACCATGCAGCACCGGCTTACCATCCTCGTCCTCGCCTTTCCCGCCCTGCTCTCCGCAGCCGCGCCAGCCAAGAAGGTGAAGTTCAACCGCGATGTGCGGCCCATCCTCTCGGACAAATGCTTCTTCTGCCACGGCCCCGATCCCAAGAAGCGCGAGGCCGACCTCCGCCTGGACGAGCGCGAAGCCGCCGTGGAGGCCAAGGCTTTCGTGCCCGGCAAGGCTGACATGAGCGAGATCATCCAGCGCATCCTCACCACGGATGAGGACGACCACATGCCGCCCGCCAAGTCCAAGCTGGGCGATCTCACCGCCGAGGAGACGGCTATCCTCAAGCAGTGGATCAATGAAGGCGCGGAGTATGAGGCGCACTGGTCCTTCATTCCGCTCAAGCCAGATGCCGCGAATCAACGCAGCATCGACGACATCGTCAGCGCCGAAATCGCCGAGCGCGGCCTCAAGCTGCAACCCGAAGCCGCCCCTGAAACGCTCATCCGCCGCCTCTCCTTCGACCTCACCGGCCTGCCCCCATCGCCCGAAGAAATCAGCGCCTTCGTGGCCGAGCATCAGTTTGATTCCAAAGGCAGCATCCAGCATCTCGTCACACGCCTCCTCGCCTCCCCGCACTATGGCGAGCGCATGGCTGTGGACTGGCTGGATGTGGCACGCTACGCCGACAGCTACGGCTTTCAGGTGGACCGCGAGCGCGAGGTCTGGCCCTGGCGTGACTGGGTGGTGAAGGCCTACAACCAGAACCTGCCCTTCGACAAATTCATCACCTGGCAGCTTGCGGGCGATCTGCTCCCCAATCCCACCGATGAGCAGATCATGGCCACCGCCTACAACCGCCTGCACCAGCAGGAAAGCGAAGGCGGCAGCGTCGAAGAAGAGTACCGCGTGGAATACGTGGCCGACCGCGTGCAGACCGTGGCCACCACCTTCCTCGGCCTCACCTTTGAGTGCTCACGCTGCCATGACCACAAGTATGACCCCGTCACGCAGAAGGACTACTACGGCCTCTTCTCCATGCTGCAAAACATCGACGAAGCGGGGCTGTATTCCTACTTCACACCGTCCCCGCCCACACCGGCCATGATGATGATGGACGCGCCCGCCAAGGAGAAGCTGGCCGCGCTGAATGCCAAGGTGAAGCAGCTTGAGAAGAAGCTTAGTGATGCGGGCACTATTGAACGCAATGCGCTGGAACTGCGGCCAGGAGTGCCCGCATCACTGGAAGGCCAGATCGCGCACTTCACGTTTGATGAGGTTAAGGGCAACAAGCTCGCCGACGCGCTGCATCCAGCCCCACCGCCTGCACCTTCGCAGCCAAAGCCTGTGGCTGATGCGAAGGACAAAACTCCGGCGCAGAAAAAGAAAGACGCCAAGGCCCCGCCTCCCGGTCCCGAGGCCATCCTCAAAGGCGAAAACAAACTCGTCCCCGGCAAGATCGGCAATGCCATCCAGTTCACTGGCGACGACGCCGTGGACACACCGCTCGGCAATTTCAATCGACACGATCCTTTCAGCATCTCCCTCTGGCTTCAGACACCGGATGAGAAACAACGCGCCGTCGTCCTTCACCGCTCTCAGGCCTGGACAGACGCCGCCAGCCGCGGCTACGAGCTGCTCATTGAAGAGGGCCGCATCAAGTGGTCGCTCATTCACTTCTGGCCTGGCAATGCCATCTCCATCCGCACCCAGGCCAAGGTGCCGCTCAAGGAATGGACCCACGTCATCGTCACCAACGACGGCAGCAGCCGCGCCTCCGGCCTGAAGGTTTTTATTAACGGCAAACTGGCGCAGGTGGACGTGATCAAAGACCACCTCACCAAAAACATCACTGGTGGCGGGCATGACAACATCAGCCTCGGCGAGCGCATGCGCGACCGTGGATTCAAAGACGGCCTCGTGGACGACCTGCGCATCTTCGACCGCGACCTCTCCCTGCCCTTTGATGCGAAACTGCAGCCGTTGCTCGCCGAACTGAAAGCCGCACGCGCCGAAGTCACCTCCTTTGCTGATGCACAAAAGGAGATCATGGTCATGCAGGAGCTCCCGCAGTCCAAGAAGGCCTACATCCTCACGCGCGGCGAGTATGACAAGCGCGCCGAAGAAGTCGGCCCTGCCACGCCTGCCTTCCTGCCGCCGATGCCTGCCAATGCGCCGAAGAACCGCCTCGGCTACGCGCAGTGGCTCACAGCGCCGAATCATCCGCTGACCGCACGTGTCACCGTCAATCGCATCTGGCTCAGCCTCTTCGGACGCGGCTTGGTGAAAACCACCGAAGACTTCGGCAGCCAGGGCGAGCGCCCATTGTATCCCGAGTTACTCGACCACCTCGCGCTGAAGTTCATCCAAAGCGGCTGGGATGTGAAGGCTCTGATTCAGGAGATCGTCACCAGCAAAGTGTATCTGCAGCAGAGCATCGCGGATGCGAAGACGATGGCCGACGATCCCGACAACCAGTGGCTCGCCCGCGGTCCACACTTCCGCCTGCCTGCCGAAATGATCCGCGACAACGCTCTCGCAGCCTCTGGCCTGCTCAAGCTCACCATGGGCGGCGCACCAGTCTATCCTTATGAAATGACCGAGGCCTTCAAACCCATGGGCCCCAGCGCAGGCGATGCCGTCTATCGCCGCAGCCTCTACACCAACTGGCGCCGGACCAGCCCCCCGCCCGCCATGGTCGCCTTCGATGCCCCACGCCGCGCCGTCTGCATCTCCAAACGCGAACGCACCGACTCCCCGCTGCAGGCCCTCATCCTCCTCAACGGCGTGCAGTACGTGGAGGCCGCCCGCGTCCTCGGTGAGAAACTCCACCTCGAAACGAAAGGCGACCTTCCCAAAATGATCGACCTCGGCTTCCTCCGCTGCCTCAGCCGCAAGCCCGATGCAAAGGAGGCTCAAATTTGCACGCAGCTTTATCAGGAGCAGCTCACCCATTTCAAAGCAGCGCCCAAAGAAGCCGAAGAACTGATGAAAACCGGCAATGCCAAACGTGACGCCTCCATTCCCCTACCCGAAGCCGCCGCGGCTGCCGTGCTGGCGCAGGCTTTGTTAAATCACGACGCCTGTGTTGTTAAACGTTAACCAATTCAATTCGATGAATGATTCATCCCTCATGTTTGACCGCCGCACCCTCCTCAATCGCTTTGGCATGGGCCTCGGCGGCATCGCTTTGAATGAGCTTCTTGCGCAGGGCTCGGAACCCGCAGATCACGGCGTTCTCGGCGGCACGCATTTCGCGCCGAAGGCGAAGCGCATCATCTACCTCTTCATGTCCGGCGGGCCGTCGCATCTGGACTTGTTTGACTACAAGCCGCTCCTCAACAAACGCCACGGAGAGCAGCTTCCCGACTCCGTGCGCGGCACCCAGCGCCTCACGGGCATGTCCGGAAATCAGTCCTCCATCCCCATGGTGGGTTCTCCGTTCAAGTTCTCGCAGCATGGTCAGGCGGGCGGGTGGTTCAGCGAGCTGCTGCCGCACACCGCCAGCATTGCGGACGACATCTGCGTCGCACGCTCCATGTTCACGGAGTCCATCAATCACGGCCCCGGCGTCACCTTCTTCCAGACCGGCACCCAGATCCCCGGACGTCCCAGCTTCGGCTCCTGGCTCAGCTACGGCCTCGGCGCAGAAAACGCCAATCTGCCCTCCTTCACCGTCCTTATCACCAAAGGCAAAGGTGGCCAGCCGCTCGGCTCCCACCTCTGGGGCAGCGGCTTCCTGCCGACCAAGCACCAGGGCGTGCTCTTCCGCGCGGCGAAGGATCCCGTGCTGTATCTTGGCAATCCAGCAGGCGTCAGCGCCGACAGCCGCCGCCTCATGCTGGACCGCCTCAAGGAACTGCACGAGCACCAGTACGCCGGCACACCCGATGCCGAAATCCAGAACCGCATCGACCACTACGAGATGGCCTTCCGCATGCAGACCAGCATTCCCGAAGTGACCGACCTCAGCGACGAGCCGCAGCACATCCTCGACAGCTACGGCCCGGATGTGAAAACGCCCGGCACCTTTGCCGCGAACTGCCTGCAGGCGCGTCGCCTTGCCGAGAAAGGCGTGCGCTTCATCCAGCTCTACCATCAGGACTGGGACCACCACGGCGGCCTGCCCGGTGCCCTGCCAAAACTCTGCAAAGAAACCGACCAGCCCGCCGCTGCGCTCATCAAAGACCTCAAGCAGCGGGGACTGCTGGACGACACCCTCGTCGTCTGGGGCGGCGAATTCGGCCGCACCGCCTACTGCCAGGGCAAGATCAGCACCAACTTTGGCCGCGACCACCACCCCCGCTGCTTCAGCGCCTGGTTTGCCGGTGGCGGCATCAAGGCAGGCTCCGTCTATGGCGAGACCGACGACTTCGGCTACAACACGGTGAAGGACGGCCTCCACATCCACGACTTCCACGCCACGCTCATGCACCTCCTCGGCATCGACCACGAGCGCCTCACCTACAAGTTCCAGGGCCGCCGCTATCGGCTGACGGACATCCACGGAAAGGTGCAGAAAGGGCTGCTGGCCTGAGAGTTTAAGTCACTCGCTCGCCTCTCATCAGGCCCACCAAACCAATCACCGCTCAGCAACGCCCATCGTACTTCCGAGCCAGTACGACAGACACTCCTGTCTGTCGGTCAGCGCTCACGCAGACAGCTTTGGGGTGCGAGTTGTTTCACAGCACACACCTCAGCGAAGCATCTCGCCAGCTCACAGGACGCACACATGCCTTCAGTGTTTGCCAAACGTCGACCGACAGGCAGGAGTGCCTTTCGTACCTCCGGGCAACGCCACGCCAGAACAGCCACCGAGACGGTTGCGCTGGGGACAGAACGCGTGTTCATTGCTCGTCCCCTTTCATGAGCCAAGCCCGCACCGCCAAACAGCACCGCAAAACCGCCGAGACGGACATTGAGATCGAGCTCAATGTCGATGGTTCCGGCAAATCGAAGATCGACACCGGAGTGCCGTTCTTTGACCACATGCTCACGCTGTTCAGCAAGCACGGCCTCTTTGACCTGAATGTGAAGGTCGTGGGAGACATCGAGGTGGACTATCACCACACCGTCGAGGACACCGGCATCGTGCTCGGCAACTGCTTCCGCGAAGCTCTTGGCAACAAGGCCGGCATCACGCGCTACGGCTTCTTCCTCCTGCCCATGGACGAAACCCTGGCCGAGGTGGCGATGGACCTCAGCGGCCGCGCCTTCCTGAGCTACCACGCACCCGAACGCGTCGAGGCCATCGGAGGTGTGAACCGCTTCAGCTACCAGCTTGTGGAGGAGTTTCTCCGCGCCTTCTCCTCCAGCCTGCTGGCCACCCTCCATGTCGAGATCCGCCGTGGCCGCGATGCCCACCACATGGCCGAGGCCATTTTCAAAGGCCTGGCCCGCGCACTGGATGCCGCCACGAAGCTCGATCCCCGCGTCACTGGCATCCCTAGCACGAAAGACGTCCTGTGATGAAACTCGGAGTGCTTGATTACGGCGGCGGAAACCTCCGCAGCGTGCTGAACGCCTTTGATGCGATCGGTGCCCACGCAGACCTCGTCACAAAGCCGGAAGACTTTGCGTCCATCGACGTGCTCATCTTCCCCGGCCAGGGCGCGTTTGGCGACTCCATCCGCATCCTCAAGGAAACCGGCCTCTGGGAGCCCCTGCAGGCCTGGCTCAAGGCGGAAAAGCCCTACCTCGGCATCTGCCTGGGCTACCAGCTCCTGTTTGAAAGCAGCGAGGAATCCCCCGGTGTAGAGGGTCTCTGCGTGGCCAAAGGCCAGGTCAAAAAGTTCGATCCCACCAGCGGCCTCAAGATCCCGCACATGGGCTGGAATGTGGCCCAGTGGGAGCCCACGCAGGCCGCCATCTGGTCCGGATTGCCGAATCCGACGCACATTTACTTCGTTCACTCCTACTATCCGGATGTGCAGGACGAGTCCCTGGCCCTCTGCCGCACCGACTACGGCGTCAGCTTCATCAGCGGCATTGCCAAAAAGAACCTTGTCGCGGTGCAGTTCCACCCGGAAAAGAGCCAGGAGGCAGGCCTGACGCTGCTGCGAAATTCACTGCAAGTGCTGAAGACGCAGGCCCAGATCGAGTAGCCGCAAGAAGACACAAGGAGGCGCAAAAATCCGGTCTGTTTTTTTTGCGCTTTTTGCGTCTCTATGCGGCCTGTCATGCGCCGCACTACGGCTGCGCGGCAAGATCCCGGATGAACTGCTGATCCTCGGCGGAGAGCCGTGCGAAGGGCACCTCAAAGACCTGTCCGTCTGCGCGCTTGAAGCGGCCGGCATCCTTCGCGGGCGTGGTGAAGCTTTCCAGGGAGGCCTGCATCACGCGGCCGGTGCTGTCCTTCCAGTCACGCACCACCGTGGGCAGCGGAGAGGGTGCGGTCATGGGGCTGGCTGCAGGTTTGGCAGTCTCGGCAGCAGGGCTTGCAGGAGTCTGCGTTGTCTTTTTGGACCTGCTGCCGGCCTTCTTGTTTTCAGCCGTGACAAACTTGACCGGCGTGTTCACGGCGATCATCACACGGTCGGTCATTGGACTGAAAAAGGGCAGCAGCTTCTCGGGATGGCTCGTGCCCTCGATTTCCTCCTCGCTCCGCCACTCCGTGGTGCTGCGTGCGTTGATGAAAGATTTGATGATCTGCCCGTCCATGAACAGGATCAGGATCATGCGCGAGGGCTTGGGCATCATTTGTTCAGACGCCAGCGCCGCCATTTTCCAGGCCACGGGCTCGCAGCGCGCAAAGCCGCCGGGCGGCATCACGCCTTCTCCAGGCAGGCCCAGAAGAATGGCGGCGGTGTCGTTGCGCAGATGCACATGGGCGGAGAAATGCGGCATTTGATCGCGAAGGGCAGGAGCGAAAGGAAAGCCATCCCACACAGCCTGGGCATAGGCAGCCGCGAGTTCCTTGGCCGGCTGCACATTCCCCTCAGCCTGACCGGGCTCCATCTTTTCAAACTGTTTGATCAGCCGGTCAAACTCCTCCTGAGCCTGGGCCGTGGAGGCGGCATCCATGCCCGCTTTGGCAGGTTGTTTTTCAGCGGGCTCATTCCCGCCCGCCATTGCCCCGCCTTCCAGCGTTGGCAGCACCGCGCCGGGCGCGTGCGGCTCAAAATAGGCCTCCAGATGCTTTGTCGCGTCACTGCCAGAGTAGCGGTGCTCGATGCCTGCCGCCCAGTCTTCGTCTGTCTCACTGGCAGCCAGGGTCTTGGCATCCGGCACCGGGCCCTCCACCACCTCGTCATAGAGGAAGGCTCCGCGCACTCCCACCGCCACTCGCTTGGGCCGTGGTTTCAGCTCCGCCGCATGCAGGCTGGCCACGGACCAGGCCATCTCCACCATGTAGCGCTTGGCATCCTCGGTGAATTTCCGCAGGTCTGGCACATGCACCATGAAGGCGCAGGAGTCCGGGTTGATCCGGCAGTAGCTCAAAAATTTGCCATGGGAGAGGCTGATCCGGGACTTCTTCTTGGTCTTCTCCACCCCCATCTCGCGCCCCATCATCACCATCTGGGAAAAAGCCTCCGCCAGCTTTTCCGCAGCTGGCGTGTTTCCATACGCCGTCTTTCCCTTGTCCATGTCGATGAGGTTGTTCGCCTCATGGAAGGCGGTGGCCGCAGGCGAGCTGGCCTTTGGCGTGTATTCGCTCAGGAGCTCAGCCGAAGACTTCTTGAACGACTCCACCGTGGCAAAGCAGGCCATCACGCCCGCCAGCCCGGCCCAGATCATAGGGCCGATGAAAAAGAACGAGTGCGACTTCTTGATGGCCACCTGCTGATGCGTGGCCGGGTCCAGGTAGGTCTTGATCACCGTCTTGCCGATCGTCCTGCCATAGAGCCAGATGGCCAGCACCGCGCCCCAACCTGAGGCTGGCTTCACCATGCGCAGCACCCACTCCCAGTGGGTGGCCGCATAACCGGCTGCAAACGCCATTCCCAGCACCGTTGCGCCCAAGAAGGCGAAGATGGGGATCAAAATTCCGTGACCTTTCCAGATGAGCATGCAGCGCGCTTACCACCCGCTGGCACCCATGGGAAGATTTTTTTGAAGAAAAAAATATCACCCACCTAAGCCAGATCTCTAGTCGGTCTCAGCTCTGCCCGGCACTGAACACCTGTCAGCAGGCCTGGATCGCGCCTTGCAGCACCGCCTCCTGGCGCTGCGCCATTTCCTGCGCCTCCTCAGGCTCATGGTCGTCCCAGCCGGCGAGGTGCATGAGGCCGTGCACGAGGTAGAGCGCCACCTCGCGGTCCAGCGGCTGGCTGTGCTCGGTGCCCTGGCGCAGAGCGGTGTCCGCACTGATGAGGATCTCCCCATGGTGGAAGGTGATGACGTCTGTGGGCGTGGGATCGTCAAGGAAGTCAGCATGCACGCGGGCGATGTCCGCGTCATCGACGATGGTGATCTCGATCTCTTCCAGCGTGGCGAGCGGGGCCTCGGGAGACTTCAGCTCTTTGAGGCAGCCCGGCAGCGCGGCTTTGCCGATGCGCCGCAGCCAGGGCAGCGGGATGGCGTGCGCTTTCTGCCGGTTGTAAATGCGGAGCTTGGGCAGCGGCATCAGGCGGCGGAGGCAGGAGGGGATTTACGGCTGCGGGGTTTCCGGACCGGCGCGGCCAGTTCTGAGGCGGGGGCGGCAAAGGAGGCCTCGACGATCTTTTCCGAGACCGCAGCCTCCGGCTCATCATCCCCGACCAGCACAGGCTTGGACTCATCCCGCACTGGCGGCTGCTGCGCAGGCTTGGACTCGATGGCCTTCTGGTACTTGATGCGGCCGTGCATCATGCTCAGCAGCGTCTTGGCAAAGCTGGCCTTGATGCGGGCGAGCTCGGCGATGGTGAGATCACACTCATCGAGCTGGCCGTCCATCATGCGTGCCTGCACGATGTCGTCGATCATCGTTTCAATGCGGGAGGCGTTGGGCTTTTCCAGCGTGCGGGAGGCGCTCTCCACGGCATCTGCCAGGGAGATGATGGCGGACTCCTTGAACTGCGGGCGCGGGCCGGGGTAGCGGAAGGTTTCCTCGCTCACCTGGGGCACGTCGTCGTCCTTGGCCTTGCCGCTCTTCACCTGGCGCTCCACCTCGGCCTTCTGATCCAGCGCCTGGCGGTAGAAGAACCAGGCGAGGGAGTTGCCATGGTGCTGCTCGATGACGTCGATGATGCGGGAGTTGAGGTTGTGCTTGATGGCCAGGTCCACGCCGTCTTTGACATGGGCGATGATGACCAGCGCGCTCATGCGCGGGGTGAGGTCCTCGTGCGGATTGTCCGAGGGGTCCATGTTCTCAATGAAGTACTCCGGCTTGCTGAGCTTGCCGATGTCATGGAAGTAGGCGCACACACGGCACATGCTGGCGCTGGCGCCGATCTTTTCCGCCGCGGCCTCGGAGAGATTGGCGACGACAAGGC
The DNA here is from genome assembly GCF_042655725.1 of Prosthecobacter fluviatilis. Taxonomy (GTDB): domain Bacteria; phylum Verrucomicrobiota; class Verrucomicrobiia; order Verrucomicrobiales; family Verrucomicrobiaceae; genus Prosthecobacter; species Prosthecobacter fluviatilis. Next base: position 41,098 of record NZ_JBHSMQ010000004.1, on the reverse strand, counting down.
TGTGGTGATAGGTGCCGGGGGCCTCGATGCTGAGGCGGCGCATGAGCGGGTGGTTCAGGTCTCCGAGCTCCAGCCACGTCACATCCGTGGTGACGCCAAAGACGCTCTCCAGCACCGGCAGCAGGCCGCCCACGGCCATGCCGGTGACGATGCCGATGAGCAGCGGCAGCCCCATCATGCGGCCCACCTTTTCCTCCATGATCACCCCTGCCGCCTCATGCAGCAGCAGCGAGTAGGCCATGGCCACCAGCCCGACGTAGAGCCCCGCCATGAAAAGGCGGTTGCGCTTGCTCACCCGCTTGGTCAGCAGCACCCCGGTGAAGCCGATCAGGGTGGAGGTGGCCATGTAGGTGGGCGCGGAGATGGAAATGCACACCATCACACCGAAGAGCGTGCCGTAAATCGCCCCAAACAGCCCGATGCGCCGCCCCAGGATGACGGAGAGGACCACCGGGCCAAAGGCATGCGGCAGCACGATGGCCTTGAGCGTCTTGCCCCAGCTCTGGGCAAAGGACACATCCAGCATCATCAGCACGAGCGCCAGGTGGGTGAAGATGGTGCCCAGCACCAGCAGCAGCACGCCGTTGTCACAGATCTCCTGCCGCAGCACCACGCGCTCATGCACCACCATGGCAAAGCCAATGGCGGCAGCATACAGCATGTGCAGCCAGGTGACGGCGGGCAGCCCGGCCTCCACCTGGGTGCCCAGGCGCATCAGGATGCCGATGCCGACGAAAAACAGCACGTAGGCACCGACCGCCCCGGCGGGATGGGTGCGCATCTCATCCAGCAGATCTCCCTCCTGGTGCTTTCGGCGGGTTTTACCGCAGGAAAGCCCTTCGCGTTGCAAGCGGGCACGACGAATGGACTCAAACATGATGTGTTGGGGAGGGGGGAGTGGCTATGACCCTATCACTACATCGGGGCTCGGACAAGAATCTTTCCCCTCTGCCTCATCCTTTTTGTGCCACTTTGTCTCACCCTGACGGCTGCGACCAGCCTGATAGGCCTCAATGATGCGCTGCACGACAGGCAGACGGACGATGTCCTTAGGCGCAAACGCCACAAATTTCACCCCTTCCACGTCCTGCAGCAGCTCGACGGCCTCCTTCAGCCCCGACTTCACGTGGCGGCGGAGGTCGATCTGTGAGGGATCTCCCGTGACCACGCAGCGCGCGCCTTCGCCCAGGCGGGTCAGAAACATCAGCATCTGCTCCGTGGTGGTGTTCTGCGCTTCGTCGAGGATGATGAAGGCATTCTTCAGCGTGCGCCCGCGCATGTAGGCCAGCGGGGCGATCTCGATGCTGCCGCGCTCGATGAGGCGCTCCGCCTCCTCTGGCTCCAGCATGTCGTAGAGGGCATCATACAGCGGGCGCAGGTAGGGGAAGATCTTTTCCTTGAGGTCTCCGGGCAGAAAGCCCAGCGCCTCGCCGGCCTCGACGGCCGGGCGGGTGAGCACCAGACGCTGCACCAGCTTTTCTTTGAGGTAATGCAGCCCCTGCGCCATGGCCAGGTAGGTCTTGCCCGTGCCTGCGGGGCCGATGCCAAAGACGACTTCACACTCCCGCATGGCCTGCACGTAGGCGATCTGCCCACGCGTCTTGGCCAGCACAGGGGAGCGCTTGCCAGAGCCAAGCAGCTTGAGCTGCATGATGGCCTCCGCCGGGGCCTCGCCCGTCTCGCGCTGCACGCTCTCCACCACCAGGCGCACCATCCCGGCGGAGACTTCCCCGCCGCTGCGGCGCACCCTTTCGAGCTGGGCAAACACTTCGCGGGCAGCAGCGATTTTGTCCGCCTCTCCCTCCAGCCGCACCCAGCCTTCACGGCTGGTCACGGTGATGCCAAAGGACTCTCCGATCAGCCGCAGGCTGCCGAGGTCGTTGCCAATCAGCTTTTGGAGAAACTGCGGCGTCTCGTAAGTGAGCGTTTCGACAGGCATCAGCGGTAACCATAGGCCAGCGCCCAGAGCACGCTGGGGTCTGCCTTCGACTTCAGCTCAAAGACGATCCTGTAAGTGCCGGTCTTGGGCGGGTTCACACGCACGCTCATGAAGAACTTGTCCACCTTGGCATTGATCTGCACGGGCTGGTTCTTCTCGTCATACACTTTCATGTCCAGCGCCACGCCTTCCTGGCTGGTGCCGAGCCAGAAAGCATACTCATTGCCCTTGAAGAGCTGGTGGGTGATCTGAAGCTTCTGCCCGCTTTTCACCTCGCCATTCCAGTAGTCTTCACGCACGATGAAGCCCTGATCCACAAAGGGAGTGGCCGCCTCCATCGCAAAATCATGCGCCTCGTCCACCGTCGCAAAGACAACCGTGGCGCCGAGCATCATCACAAAGGCGCCTACGAGAGCCAGCAACCGGGACCAGGGGCGATTCATTTTTTTCATTCCTTCCATGGGTGAGATCATGCGGGTGGGGTGCGCCGGTTATTTTTTCGCCAGGATTTCCGTCAGGAGCCCGTCGCAGGTCTTGCCGATGTCCGTGACGGCATCCTTGGAGAAGCCGTCCACCGCGCCCTCCATCTGCTGCAGCACGGAGGCGAGCCCCTTTTGGATGGACTTCACCACATCGTGGTCGCGGGTGCTGCCGGGCATCTTGGCGATGCTGCTGACAAAGTGCTCCACCAGCATGGGCTGGTTCAGCAGCTCAGCGCGGTCGGCGGAAAAGCTCTTTTTCACCACGGAGGTCACGGAGGCCGTGCCACGCAGCCAGCCGCCCAGGCTCACGCACTGGGAGAGGTCGTTGTCCTTCATCTGCTCCATGGTGTCGCGCACGGTCTTCTGGGTCTGGTCAAACTCCTTGCGGATGGCGCTCCAGTTCCCCTTGTCCGCCGCGTCCAGGATGGCCTGGGCATGGGGCAGCACGGACTTGCTCAGCCCGAGGCTCTTGGCCAGGGAGATGACGTCATGGCCGATGTCCTTGACCGCCTCCTTGTCCTGAGCCTGCACGGCCACAAAGCCCTCGGCCACGGTGTAGCCAAAGAGGAGGGAAAGCTTGGTGCGGTCGCTGGTGGTGGGGATGTCCTGCTTGCGCAGCTCGGCCTGCCAGTTGGGCTCGCCCAGCTTGTCGAGCACGGAGAAGACCTCGCTCGGCACCGGCACGATCACGTCGTCCACCACCTTGCCGGGGAAGGCGAGCGGGTCGAAATTCTCCACCCCCTTGGTGCCCTGGGGGGCGGCGGTGAGAGAGAGGCTGCCAGCCATGAGCAGGGCGGCGGCCAGGGTGGGGCAGAGGAACAGGGAGCGTTTCATGTCAAAAAAGTGCCGTGGGTAGGTGCGCAGATCGTGCTGGGGCAACTCAACCGCATAACCCCCAAATCGCAACTGGTTTGACCAGCAAGCACACGACAGCCGGTCATTTGGAGATGCGGTTGCGCAGATGCACGGTGCAGGCCGGCATCAGTGCTACCACTTTCGCGGGGCAGCGCGTGTGGTCCGGCCTCTCCGCTTTGTCCGGCATGCGCCCGCCATGGGGGGCTTCTTTGGAGCAGCCTCAGGATTCACCGCCCCCGTCCGGCCTGCGAAAGCGGTGGCTGCGCTCGTCCCTCGCTCCGCGACCACACTTCAAATATCAGCGCGTTCTTGCGAGAGCGCCACTGGGCAGATGCCCCCATCATTTCCTCACCATCACAAACACCGTGGCCGCCCGCACCTGTGAAGCCAGCGTTTCCATGTCGGCTCCGGCGGGCACTTGAACCGGCGTGGCCGACGAGTAGGCAGGCAGGCCTTTGAGAAGGTTCAGCGCCACCCGGGATTTGATGGCGTAGGTCACATTTTCGCGCCCTCTGAGGATGGCGGCCACGATGCCGGTCACGGCCCCTGTTTTCACATCGACGAGCGGCCCGCCTGAGTTGCCCGGCTGCGCGGGAACGGTGATCTGGTAGTGGTCAGGATCATCCCGGAGGCCGCTCAGGCTGCTGATGCGGCCATCGGTGAATTTGGGCTCCACACCCTGCAGGCCAGCATCGGGAAATCCGATGGTGAAAACCGCCGCGCCCATGCTCCCCTCCTGAGCCGCCACCGGCAGCCAGTGGGCTGCGGGCTCCTTGGTCTTGAGAACAGCCACGTCTCCATCGGCGTCCGCCTTCACCACCTGCGCGTGGAGGATGACGCCATCCGCACCCCGCACATCGACCTCGGTGGCCTCATGCACGACGTGCTCATTCGTCAGCAGCCACCCCTGGCTGGAGATGAAAAAGCCGGTGCCGGTGGCGGAGTAGTTGCCCGCCACGAGAAAGTCCGCCACCTTGCCACGCTCCTGCCTGGACTCCTGCTCCAGGCCAAAGAGCATCGCACAAAAAGCCTTGGGGGTCACTCTGCCCCCGAGCCAGTTGAAAAGAACGGGGTTTGCCCTCAGACGCGACTCCATGTGCTCGGCGAGAAACACCCTGATGTCCTCCGGGTCATTGTCCACGTCGGCATCGGCATACAGCTTGTCCGCATCCGCCATGATCGACTCCACCTCGCGGAGGATTTCGCCGGACACCTTTTCATTTCCACCGCTGATCTGGTCTGCCAGCATTTTGCGCAAAGCCGCCATCACAGCGGCTTTTTCATCCGCCTCCTGCCGCTTCGCCTTTGCCTGGGCCTCACGCTTGGCCTCGAGCTGGCTTTGGATTTCACTGCCCAGTCCTTTTTCGGCCATCTGGCGCTTCTTCAGCACGCCATAGGCAAAGTAAAAGCCCCCCGCAAGCAATGCGACCCCGAGCACGATCACCCCTGCGATCATGGCCACGGCCATTCCCCCGCTCTCATCGCCCGCCTTGGTCGCGGCTTTGGCCGGTGGCCGTGGTGCCTGCGGCTGCGGCCGGGCAGGATTCGGCGCGCTTCGCTGCGCTGGCGGCGCAGTCTGGCGTACCTGGGCCACAGGCATGGCCTGAGGCGGAGCCACCATGAAGATCTGCTGGCAAAAAGGACACTGCATCTGTCCTCCCACAAACCGCTGTTCCACCGAAAGGAGGTTATGACATATGGGGCAGTTGATTTGGAGAATCATTGCTATTGCAACGATCTAAGCAAATCACTCTTTTGAACGCAATGGCATTTTTATTAACCCATCCTCGGCAGCACCTCGACCACATCCGCCAGCACTCTGCCACTGCCGTGGCGGAGCTCATTGCAGCGCCCAAAGAGGATCTGACCACTCGTCGCGCCGAGGAGATCGGCGAGGCGCTGGTCCACGGAGATGCGGAAGTAGCCGCGCGGGTGGCTGGAGTGGGGCACCTGATAGCGCTCCAAAATGGCCCCAAAGGGCACCAGGCCCTCCAGCACGAGCTGCTGCGCCTCTTCGGGCAGGATGTCCAGATGGATGCCGATGGCGCCAAACTCCACCGGCATGCCGTCATTGCGGCGGTGCAGCACGGAGGCGCGCACGAGGTAGTTGCCGATGCGGGCGCGGGCGGCCACGTCGAGGTCGATCTCGCTGGCGTGAAATTCCCGCAGGTGCGGTGTCATGTCCTTGTCATGCACCAGGAGAAAGCGCTCCTGGTCCGCCAGATCCTGCGGCTGCACAAAGGTCACTCGCGGGCGCGCGCTGCCGATGCCGTAGAAAAAGATCAGCGGCGCGAGGATGTCCTCGTCCTGCCGTGGGCTCTCGTTCACCGCCGTGGAGGTGGCGCTGGCGCGGGCTGCTTCAAGTGTAGCGGGCATACTGGCGGTGCTGGGGGAGGAAGAAATCGTGCAGCAGGCGGTCCACCTGCAGCAGGCCGTCGCGGCTGAGCGTCACGCCTTTCTCATCCAGCGTGGCAAAGCCTTCCTTGGCCAGGTAATCGAGCTGCGGCCCGAAGTGCTGGCGCGGGTCTTCGCCGAATTTTTTGACGTAGTAGTCAAACTCGCTGCGGCCCAGCTTCAACTTGAGGATGAACTCGCGCACAAAGCGATCTTCTGGTGTGGTCTGGTAGGCGCGGAAGATGGGCAGCTGACCGGCATCCACCGCCTGCATATAGGGGCCCACATCGGCCTGATTTTGGTAATGCACGCCACCCAGGTGGCCAAAGGAGGCCACGCCGCAGCTCAGCAGATCGGCCCCTTCCCAGAGGGAGTCGCGATAGACGAACTTGATGCGCTGGGGATCCTTCACCACGGTGTAGGCGCTGGTCACGGTGTAGCCGTCTTTTTGGAATTCGTCGAAGGCGTAGCTCACCCAGTCGCGCTTGGTCTGCCAGTCGGCCACGGGGGCGGTCACCTTCCCCTCCGCCTTCATCTGCTGGTACATGGTGGTGTTGTAGGGCACCTCCATCTGGTAGATGGTCACGGCATCGGGCTGCAGGGCGATGGCCTTGGCCACGGCGACCTTCCAGTTTTCCCAGGTCTCGTTCATCATCCCGGCGATGAGGTCGATGTTGATGTGCTCAAAGCCGAGCGTGCGGGCAAAGCGGTAGGCTTTTTCGATCTCGCCGCTGCGGTGGGCGCGGCCGTTCGTTTCGAGGATGTGGTCGTCGAAGTTTTCCACCCCGAGGCTCAGGCGCGTGACGCCGATGTCGCGGATGCCGGTGAGCTTCACCTCATTGAGCGTGCCGGGCTCGGCCTCAAAGGCCACCTCCTCCGCCTCGTCCCAGGGGATCATGTCCTTCATGCGGTTGGTCAGGTCCTTGAGCTGGGGCACGGAGAGGTAGCTGGGCGTGCCGCCGCCGAAGTAAACGAAGTGCGCCTTGCGCCCCTTCAGGTAGGGCTGGCTGGCAAAGCGCTCCATCTCGCGCATGCCGGCGTCGATGTAGGCCTTCACCTCGGCGGCGTTCTTGTCGGTATAGACCTTGAAGTAGCAGAAGTGGCAGCGCTTGCGGCAGAAGGGGATGTGGAAATACACGCCCAGCGGGATGTTGGCGGGCGCAGGCTGCTGCAGCACCGCCTCCACGGCTGGCACCTGGTCAGGCTTCCAGAAGGAGAACGGCGGGTAGTTGGAGACGAAGTAGTTTCCAGCCTCGGTCTTTTCGACCTTTTTCTCCGGGGCGGGAGTATCGAGCGCGGTTTGCATGAGTGGGGGGTGATTAGGTAACGGCTGCCGAATTTTGTTTCTACGGTCAAACTTATCAGCATGCGCCGCAAATGGGAATTATTTCCCTGTTTTACGATTCCGATGAGGCGCGCAGCACGACTCCAAAAAGAATGTCCACACACGAGAATAGGCTTAAAGCCTATTTTAGGTTTAGTAAATTAAATGACTTGAACCCCAAATTTTTCTCCCCATGCATCGCCGCCCCAACCATGAGAGTGCCTTACACGTTTACCTTATTCGCCATCTTAACCGCTGCTTTTTTGGCCCCGCTGGGCGCTGCCGAGGCAGTCAAAGGGATTTCTGCCGCTGCGTCCGAAGCCGTCGTGGAACGCGCCGTCTCCAGCCTCAATGGCAAGCTCGACACCAGCTATGGGGCGGTGAACCGCGCCTCCATGCGTGGCCTCTCCGGCACGGTCTCCATCCCGGTGGGCCAGCGGCTGGGCCTGCAGATGGACGGGCTCTACCAGCACGGTCTGGGCACCAACATCTTTGGCACCGGCGGCCACTTCTTTGCTCGCGATCCCGGCAAAGGCCTCATCGGCCTGGCGTTCAGCGGCATGACCAGCCAGAAGTTCACCGATCTTTTCATCGGTCTCGAAGGGGAGTATTACTTCAAGTCCGTCACCCTGGGTGCTGTGGCGGGGTATGACAACTACGACCTCCGCGTCCCCTCCGGCCTCCCGGTGCTGGCCAATGAGCGCAGCTACGCAGCCACCCGCGTCTATGCCGCCATCTATCCCATGGACGACCTCATGATCCGGCTGGAGCACCAGAGCCGCTTCAACCGCAACTTCTTCGTGGCCCACGTCGAGTGGCAGACGCCGATGAGCGGCGTGGCCGTGTATGTGAACGGCGGGCTGGGTGAAAACAACTTCACCCAGCTCATGGCCGGCGTGCGCCTCTATTTCGGCGGCAGCAAGCCCCTCAAGGAACGCCATCGCAAGGACGACCCGGACAATATCAACAGCAGCTTCGTAGGCACCAGCATTGCCGGAGCATCGCAGCCGGTCACAGACTCTCCTGCATCCGGTGATTCGGGAGGCTCCGGCGGCTCTGGAGGCAGTGGTGGCTCTGGCGGCAGCGGAGGCGTGGGGGGTGGCAGCATCACGCTAAGCGGGGGCGGCAGCAGTCTTTATCCGGGCGGCTATCCAGGCGGTGCCATTTTTGCCCCTGGTGGCCCACTTGTCATTCCTGGCAGCATCTTTTTTGTTCCCGGCGGGACGACCCCGCCCTGAGTCCACGCGGCGGCAGAGCCTTTGCCTGCCGCCGCCGTACTCATCCCCCCCTCACATAGAGTCACTGGGGAGCATTGGCAGCGCCTGGCAGCACCTCACTGCCGGGCGCTGCTGTGTCTGGCAGAGGACATTCCTTGGCCACCCTTTCACCCATGCCGGCGGGCCTCACTTACCATGCGCCAGCACCACGCGGAAGCCGATGGTGTTGCGCCGTGTCTCCGGCGGCACGGGGGTGCGGGCGGAGGCCAGCAGCTCATCCTGGGAGGAGGAGCGCCAGTTGCCGCCGCGGGTGGTGCCCAGCGTGTGCGGCACCGGCGCGTCTGGTTTGGCAGGAGGCGCTGTGGTGTAGTCGGTCTCCACCCATTCGGAGACATTCCCCCCCAGCCCGGTGATGCCGCGGTCGTTGGGCGGCAGGGCCGTCACCGGGGCGAGGAACGGGAACTTGTCCTCGTAGCCGGGAATCGCGTTGTCGAGGCTGGCTTTGCGCGCGCCGTTGATGTCTGCGAGGTTGTCCACATCCGCCGGCGGCGGCCACTCAAAGCCCCAGGGGTAGATGCCGCGGATGCGGCCGTTGCGCTCCTCAGGGGTGGTGCCGCGCTCCAGCGGCAGCCCCACCGCACGGCTCCATTCTTCATCCGTGGGCAGGCGGTAGAGGTCCTTGGCGCCGATGAGCCCGGCGTTGCGCTCGCGCTCCGTCAGCCAGGCGCAGAAGGCGCGGGCCTCCTCGCGGTCCACGCCCACCACCGGCTGGGTGCCGCCGCCTTTGTTGGTGCCGTCCACCCGCCCCGGGCGGCGTGCCTGCGTGGCCTTGCAAAATTCCATGAAGTCGCGGTGGCGCGTCTCCCACGCGGAAAACATGACGTCCCCCAGGGGCACCAGGTTCATGCCCAGGCTGTTGGCCTTCCACTGGCGGCCAAAGGTCACGGCCTTGCGCGTCTGCATGTCTGCAAAGAGCTCCGCCTGCTCCCCTTCCCTCACCTCCCCCTCCAGCACCACGTCGGCAAAGCCTTCCTCCCGCAGCTCAAACTCCACCGGCCCGGTGCGCACGCGCGGCAGCTCCAGGGGCGTCTCCCCCAGAAACTGCTCGTGCTGAAACACGCGCACCTTTTCCGGCTGGCTGTGCACGATGACGCTGCCGTAGGTCTGCCGCTCCACACGCAGGTGAAAGGCGCGCCAGTTTTTGTCATCGCTCTGCTCGCCTTTGTCCGTGTCCCGGCCGTCGGGCATGTCATCGGTGGCGGACTGGCCGCTTTCCACAAAGTAGAAGGGCTCCACCTCATAGCGGTGCTCCTGGCTCAGGTAGGCCACGCTGCGGTCGCGGTCCGTGAGCCAGTAGCGGAAGGCCTCGGCATCGCCATCCGGAACGACGACGAGGTAGGCGCTCTCCTGGTCCTTGCCGCGCTGAAAGCGCACCACCTTGCCCTCAAAGGACCTGCCCGTGGCCTCCAGAAAGCGGCGGAAGAATTTCATCTCCACGGGCTCGGCGCTGATGTGGCCGCCGGGTCCGGGCTTGAACACCATGCCCAGGCTGTTCACCCAGCGCTCGCCTTTTTGCGGCAGCTTGGAGGGCTCCAGCTTCAGCTCAAAGACCGCCGGTTTTTCATCCAGCGCGATGTGGTCGATCTCCACCTGCTTGTACCCAGGCAGCCGCAGCTGGTAGATCACCGGCACGCCTTCGGCGGGGTTGAGCTCCAGCGGGGTCTCCCCGAGCTGGTCCTCCCCCGCAAACACCACCGCCCCGGGCGGGCTGGTCACGATCTTGAGGCGCGGCACCGTGTTGTTCATGGCCACCAGCGTCTGGGCGCGGCGGCTTTGCGCCAGCCACATGCCAAAGCCCACCGCCAGCAGCAGCGCCACAGAGCCGGCCGCGATCCACGTCCACATCAGCCGGCGGGAGGAGGGCAGCGGCTCGCCACGCAGCGCCAGCGCCATCTCGCGTGCATTGATGAAGCGCCCCTTCGCCTTGGGCGCGCAGGCGGTGCACACCACATCCTGCAGCCTGCGCCAGTCCTCCAGGCTGGCGCCCGTCTCCGTGCAGGAGGGCAGGTCCGGGAAGTCCAGGCGGTCCTTCCCCGTGCTGGCCTCATACAGCACCATGCCCAGGGAGAAAATGTCTGACGCCGCCGTCCCCGGCCCCTCGGGGGCCACAAAGCCCTCCGTGCCCACAAAGCTGCGCTGCCCCAGCAGCGCCACCAGCCCGATGTCCGCCAGGCGGCAGATGCCGTCGATGAAGATGAGGTTCGAAGGCTTGACGTCCCGGTGGATGAGCTGGTTGCGGTGCAGGTAGTCCAGCCCTTCCGCGATGGTGGTGCCCAGCTTGATGCACTGCCCTGCGGGGATGCACTTCTCCCGCTTCATCTGCAGGCCCAGGGTGTGCGGCGTGTAGCTCTCCGCCTGGATGTCGCGCCCGCGCTCCAGATCGTCCGCCAGCTCCATCACGTAATAGTAAAAGCCTTCCTGGTCGTTGCGCCCCACCTGGAGGATGGGCACCAGCGCCTCATGGCGGCGGGAGATGGGCTCGAAGCGCTTGATCGCCTCAAACTCCCGCTCAAAGGAGTCCGGCCGGTCGTAGTCCTCCCGCCACACCACCTTCACCGCACGCAGCACGCCGGTGACGCTGCGCGCCAGCCAGACCTCCCCAAACGCCCCCTGGCCGATGATTCGAAGAGTCTCGTGATCGCGGATGTCTGGCGCTGTGCGTGACTTGGACTGCATGCAGAAGGTTGGGCTGCGTGAATTACACCGCAACCGCGCCTGCTTGTCGAGTTGTGAAGTGGGGAAATGCGGGGCTGTGGCACTGGCAGCCACAGTCCATGGGACAAGCGCCTAGAGACATCCTGCGCCCCCGACGCCCGGCCTGAAGACGGCCTTTCAGCCCCGGCCTCCTGGCCGCCCCATCAGATCCCGCCCTTGATCCGCACCAAATTCCGCGAGCCCTGCGTGTGCAGCTTTTCAATCCGGCCATGAAGCGGGGAGGCAGGAACCTCCAGATGGGCCAGATCATGGGACAGGAGGATGCAAAGCACACTGTGCTGCTTGCTGGCCAGCTCGCTCAGAGCGTCGGCACCGCGCACCATCTTGAGCGGAGGATGCGGGGTGAAGTAGGGCTGCAGATGCTCCGGGCCTGACGGGAAGAAGAGGACGCCTTCGGGCATCTTGCCGGTGTAGTAAGTCACCGCACGGGCGATGAAGCTCGAAGTCACGAGAGGCTCGCCGGGCTGGCGCACTTTGACCGCCTCGGCGGCGATGTCCCGGGTGGAGGTGTAGATCGGGATCTTGTCATCCACACCGTACTGCATCACGATCACGATCACGGCAGTCACCAGGACGGTGGCGCCAGCCCAGGCGACCGTGCGGCGCATCAGCAGCAGCACCATCGGCACGCTGATGAAAGCGGCCAGCGTGTAAATGACCGGCACGAGGTCTTTGATGAAGACATTGCTCTCCTTGGGCGGCAGGATCAGGGACACCACGGCAGCCGCGCCCAGCACCAGCACCGTCTGCAGCACCGCCAGGGAGGAGGCCAGAACGCGCTCCCCTTTGCTGCGGAAGCCGTTGCTGATCCATTGGTCCATCGTGTGGCCCATCAGCAGTGCGATGGTCACAAAAAAGAAGAACGTGTAGGTGGGCAGCTTGCTGTTGCAGATGGTGAAGAAGATCAGGTTCGGCACAAACCAGCAGGCCATGAAGAGCATGCGATTGTCTGTTTTGAGCCCTTTCACCGCGCGCACCACGGCGGCGATGAGCAGAGGAATCCACGGCAGTGAACCCGCCGTGAGGATCATGAGGTAGTAGTACCAGTGGTTGCTGTGCTTGTGCTCCGCGCTGGTGAGGCGCTCCCAGTTTTCATGCACAAAGAAGCGGTGCCAGTATTCCATGCCATACTTCTGAAACATGACCGCATACCACGGTCCGGCGATCGCCAGCCAGGCCAGAATGCCGATCCACAGGCCTTTGCCGCGCCAGGGGGAGCGCTTGCCCGTGAGCCAGATGTAGCCGATGGAGCCAATCGTGGGCACCAGCAGGCCGATCGGCCCCTTGGTCAGCATGGCAAACGCCGAGGCGACAAAGTGCAGGATCATCCAGCGGTCACGTTTGTCCTCCTCCTCCGTGGCCAGCCAGAAGCAGAACACGGAGGCGCTGATGCACAGCGCCAGGCAGATGTCCGTCAGCATCAGCCGCGACATGAGCACATACTCCACCCCCGTGGCCAGCACCACGGCGGCGCAGAAACCGGCTCGTGGCGAGAACATGCGCCGGCCAAACCACCAGGTGAGAAAGACCAGCAGCGTGGCCGCAGCGGCGGAGGGCGCACGGCAGGCAAAGGGGTTGTCCCCAAAGATCTTCATGGCGATCATGGACTGCCAGTAGAAGAAGATCGGCTTTTCAAACTGGCGCTCGCCAAAGATCGTGGGGGTCAGCCATTCGTTCCCCTGCACCATTTCCTTGGTGGTCTCGGCGTAGAAGGGCTCGTCCGGGTCAATGAGCGGCAGATGCCCGAGACGCCACCAGAACATGACGGTGCAAATGGCAAGGAGAGTGATGAATTGGGAGCGCGTGGACATCAGGTTGGGTTGGAGGGAATGAAGACTTCCGAGTCGCGTGCATACGCACAAAAGCGGCTGCTGCTAAGGAAAAGTTGGGTTTCGTGGCACTCGATGGCCGCGAGCTTGCGCGCCTTCTGGTGCAGGGAGAGGTGCAGCGTCAGCCCCGCCGCCTCAGGGCAGAACCAGCGGCGGTGGATCAGGTAGGCCCACTGCGGCAGGTCCATCCCGGCACGGCGCATGGCCTCTTGGATGAGGTCGTAGGAGCCTACGTGGTCCGGGTGGTTGTCATCCTGGGAAGGCACCACGAGCAGCGTGGGGCGGAAGGTCTGCAGCTCGGACACATGCAGCTCCAGGGTGCGTGCGTCTTTCTGCTGGGAGAGGCGGGTCAGCCCCTGGTCAGGCAGGCCGAAAAAGGCCGCCGCATCCGCCGGCAGGCCGAGAGTCTGCAAGGAGCGCGCCGCCTCAACCCGCCGCCGGGCACCCCAGCGCTGGCGGCAGGCGGCGTCGATCTTCCACCGCTGCTCCACATACCGCTGCGGCCAGGGGTTGTTGTCACCGTCAGTCTGGAAAACGACCCGCACCTGCGCCCCGAGTGCGACCGCCTGCTGGATCAGCCCTCCACAGCCCAGCGCCTCGTCATCCGGATGTGGGGCAAACACCATCACACGATCCTGCGGTGAAAGCGTGAAAGAGGTGGGCATCGGGGGTGGGTCAGGGGGAGAGTGGGCGGGCCCGTGGGTCGGAGGGGCCGGGCGGGGCACTCCCATACCCGGCTTCTTTCACCGTGCCAGATGAATTCTTTACGGCGGCATATTCTGGTTGGACAGCGCGGAGGAAACCGTGGAAGATTGCCCACCCTTCTCTCATGCAGGCCTCCAGCCAGACCACTCCCAGTACGTGCAAGATCGCCGCGCTCATCCCGGCCTACCGTGAAGCCCAGGCCATTGCCGACGTAGTCAGCCGGACAATCCCGCAGGTCGATCTGGTCCTCGTCGTGGACGACGGCTCTCCGGACAACACCGCCGAGCTGGCGCGCCAGGCAGGGGCCGAGGTCATCGTTCATACGGTGAACCAGGGCAAAGGCTCCGCCATGAAGACCGGCATGAAGATCCTGGCCGAGCGCGGCTACGACTACATCATGCTCCTTGACGGCGACGGCCAGCACGCGCCCGAGGAGATCGCCCGCTTCACCGCCGTGGCCCGCGCCGGAGCCGCCCATGTGGTGCTGGGAAACCGCTTCGAAAACGTCAAGGGCATGCCCATCGTGCGCCGTTTTGTGAACAGCCTGATGTCCAGCATCATCAGCAATGCCTGCGGCGTCCGCATCCCGGACACGCAGTGCGGCTTCCGCCTGGTGCGCTCCTCTCTGGTGACGTACATCATGGGCAGCAGTGACCACTTTGACTTTGAAACGGAAATGCTCCTCCTGGCCAGCCGCGCCGGATTCACCATCCAGAGTGTGCCCGTCAGCACCATCTACGGCAGCGAGAAGACCAAGATCCGCCCCGTGCAGGACACCATCAAGTTCATCAAGCTGATGCGCCGCTGGCAGAAACAGGCCGGCACCTTCCCTGCCGCCCCGGGCGCCAGTCTGCGCGAGGCCGCTGCGGAGAAGTAGGACCGCTCCGGCGGCGGAAAGGCCTCAGGCCATTTCGTTGATGGTCTTGCGAAAGCGCCCCAGGGCGATGAAGAAGAATGCCGCGCCGATGGCGACCAGCACCAGAAACTGCGGCCACACCACACTCAGGCCGGCGCCACGAAACAGCACCGCCTTGCCAAGCGACACGAAATGCGTCGTCGGCGCAAAGAGCATCAGATGCTGCACGATGGCCGGCATGCTTTCGCGCGGGGTGAAGCCGCCGGAAAGCAGCTCCATCGGCAGCAGGAACAGCACCGCCAGCAGCCCAAACTGCGGCATGGAGCGCGCCAGCGTGGCCATGAAAATCCCCAGGGAGGTGGTGGCGAAAAGATGCAACGCCGTACCCAGCAGAAAGAGCACCACGGAGCCCTCCACCGGCACGCGCAGAGCCCCCTGCACCACCACCAGCAGGGCGATCGTCGCCGCCGCCAGCACCACCAGCCCCATGGACCAGATTTTGGCGACCATGATCTCAAACGGCGTGACGGGCATCACCAGCAGGTGCTCGATGGTGCCATGCTCGCGCTCCCGAATCAGCGCCGCACCCGTCAGGATGATGGAGAGCATGGTCACGTTGTTGATGACCTCCATCAGGGCGCCAAACCAGGACTGCTCCAGATTGGGATTGAAGCGCTCCCGCAGGACCAGATCCACCCTCGGCGTGGCGCTGCTGCGGTAGTGCGCCACGAATTCGCTGACCTCGTCGGAGATCATCTGCTGCACATAGCTGCTGCCGGTGAAGGCCTGCGTCATGCGGGTGGCGTCCACATTGAGCTGGAGACGCGGCGACTTGCCCGCCAGCACGTCGCGCTGAAAATCCGGGGGGATGTCGATCACAAAGGTGTAGTCGCCATTGTCCATGCCCGCATCCATCTCCGGCAGCGAAATCATGACCGGCGGGCTGAAGCGCGGCATGGAAAAAGCCGAGGCGATGCGCGCCGAAAGCGGCGAGCCATCCTCGTCCACAATGGCGATGGGCGCCTTGTGCAGCGTGTCCGGCATGGCCGTGGCGGCCACGTAGATCGAAACCGTGAAGGTGTAGGCGATCAGCACGAGCATGACCGGATCACGCGCCAGGCTCCAGAGCTCCTTGATCCCCAGCCGGTAGATGTTGGTGGCAAACGACATGGTCATGAATCCTGCTTTTTCTGCAGCGCAATGGACAGGCCTATGATGAACAGCACCCCCAGCAGCATGGGCCAGAAGAAATGGTACTGGCCGGAGAAGCCCAGAGCCTTGTTGAACACGCCGCGGCTGATGTTGAGAAAATAGGTGGCCGGCTGGATGCGGCCGATGAACAGGCCCGTCCCCTCCAGTGAGGAAACCGGATTCAGCAGCCCGGCAAACTGCACCACCGGGATGATCGTGCCCACGAGGGTCACGAAAATGGCCGCAATCTGGCTGCGGGTAAAGGTGGAGCAGAACATGCCCAGGCCGGTCGAAAACATCACAAACAAGAGCGCGGCCAGGGCGTAGGCCGGAAAGCTCCCCTTGAGCGGCACGCCAAAAACCGTGACGGCCAGCAGCGTGAGCAGCCCGAAGTTCAGCATGGCCAGCAGCACGTAGGGCAGCTGCTTGCCGAGCAGAAACTCGCTGCGCGTGACCGGGGTGACGTAGAGATTGATGATGGATCCCAGCTCCTTTTCACGCACGACCGACAGCGCGGCGAGCATGGCGGGAATCATGAGCAGGAGCATCGGGATCACCGCCGGCACCATGGAGGGCAGGCTGGCCACATCGGGGTTGTAACGGTAGCGCGTCTCGATGACGGCGGGGCCGCTTCCGGCATTCTGGCCCAGCCTTCGCTGTGAGACATCCAGCAGCCAGTTCTGGTGCATGCCATGCACATAGGCCTGCACCGTCTCGGCGCGGGCGGGCATGGAGCCGTCCACCCAGGCGGCGATTTGCACGGGAGTTCCACGCCCCAGGTTCCTGGCAAAGTTGGGCGGGATCTCAATGGCCAGCGCGAGCTCCCCAGAACGCATCCGCTGATCCAGATCCGCGTAGTCGGTGATGGCCGGACGTTCGACAAAGTAGCGCGATCCGGACAAGTTCAGCGCGTAGTTCTGGCTCAGGCCGGTCTGGTCACGATCCAGCACGGCATACGTCAGATTTTCCACGTCCAGGCTCATGCCATAGCCAAAGACAAACATCAGGATGACCGAGCCGAGCAAGGCCATGGTGGCGCGCACCGGATCACGCCTGAGTTCCAGGGCTTCCCGCAGGGTGTAGCTCCAGGCACGCCGCCAGCTGAAGGCTTTCCTGACCGCGCCTGCCACCGGCGGCGTCTGAGGCGCGGCAGCCTCCGCTGCCACAGCGGGCGGCAGGCTTTCCGGCGGGGCGCTCTCCTTCAGGTAGCCGATGAACGCTTCTTCCAGCGAAGCCGCACCACGCTTGCGGACGAGTGCGGCAGGTGCGTCGGTCACCAGCACTTTGCCCGCATTCATCAGCGAGATGCGGTCGCAGCGCCCGGCCTCGTTCATGAAGTGGGTGGAGATGAAAATCGTGACCCCGTCATGGCGCGAGAGATCAATCATCAGCTGCCACAGGATGTCCCGGGCGATGGGGTCCACCCCCGACGTGGGCTCGTCCAAGATCAGCAGCTCCGGCTTGTGCACCATCGCCACCGCAAGCGACAGGCGCTGGCGCATGCCCAGCGGCAGGCTGTCCGGCATCGCGTCGAGCAGCGAGGCCAGGCCAAAGCGCTGGGCCATCTCCGCGACGCGCCCGTCAATCTCGGCCTCGGGCACTGAAAACAGCCGTGCATGCAGCACGAGGTTTTGCTGCACCGAGAGCTCCGAGTACAGCGAAAATCCCTGCGACATGTACCCGACGCGGCGACGCGTGGTGATGTCCTTCGGATCGACTTCATGCCCCAGCAGCATCGCGCGCCCCTCGCTCGCCGGCAGCAGGCCGGTCAGCATCTTCATCGTGGTGGACTTGCCGCAGCCATTTGACCCGATGAACCCAAAGATTTCCCCCCGCCGAATGCGAAAGCTGACGTGGTCAACCGCCGTGAAAGCCCCGAACCGCCGCGTCAGATCTGTGGCTTCGATGGCAATCCCGGCATTGGCTTCGGCGGCGAGCGGCGGAATCGAAACCGCACGGTGGCCACGCTGCTGCTCCTCTGGCAGCAGGGCGATGAAAGCCGCGTCGAGCGACTCACTGCGGGAGCGGGCCAGCAGCTCTGCGGGTGACCCCGTGGCCAGCACCTGGCCGGCATTCATCGCCACCAGCCAGTCAAAGCGCTGCGCCTCCTCCATGTATGCCGTGGCGACGATGACGCTCATGCTGGGGCGGCTGTCGCGGATGCGTTGGATCAGGTCCCAAAACTGCGACCTGGCCAGCGGGTCCACGCCGGTGGTCGGCTCATCGAGGATCAGCAGATCGGGGTCATGGATCAGCGCACAGCACAGCCCCAGCTTTTGCTTCATGCCGCCGGAAAGCTTTCCCGCCGGACGCGAGAGAAACGGAAACAGCCCGGTGCTGCGCGTCAGCTCGTCTATGCGGCGGCGGCGCTCGGCGGCATCATGGCCGAAGAGCCGCCCAAAGAACTGCAGATTCTCCTCCACCGACAGCGTCGGATAAAGGTTTTTGCCAAGCCCCTGCGGCATGTAGGCGATGTGCGGGCAGACCAGCCTGCGATGACTCACGTCCGTCATGTCTCCGCCGAGGACTTCGACGCTCCCTTGCTGCACTTTGCGCGCACCGGCCACCAGCGCCAGCAGGCTGGATTTGCCCACGCCATCCGGGCCGATCAGCCCCGCCATCCGGCCCGCAGGAATCTCCAGCGTGACGCCGGCCAGGGCGAGGTTTTTGCCGTAGCTCAGGCTGACATCCGTCAAGCGGGCAACGGACTTGGAACTGGCTTGCACCGGGTTCATTGCGGCAGCTTGATCGCCAGGCTCTCCGGCCACTCAGCTTTTGCATCGAGCTTGAGCCAGGCCACCCCGGGCAGCCCCGTCTTGACCAGCTTCAGGTTCTTCTGCAGCAGCGGGCGGCCAAACTGCGCCTTCACGCGAAACATCAGCTTCTGCCGTTCGTTCGCCGTCTCCACTGTCTTGGGGGTGAACTGGGCGACGCTGGCCACATAGGATATCTGCGCCGGGATCACATAATGCGGCGCGGCGTCGAGGATCACGCGCACTTCGCTGCCCAGCGCCACCTTTCCCACCGCCGCCTCGGGCAGGAAAAAGGTCAGGTAGACATCGCTGAGATCCACCAGGTTCAGAACCTTGCCGCCGGGGGCCAGCACTTCGCCGGGCTGTGCCACGCGGTATTGCACGCGGCCGTCACGCGGTGACTTGAGCTGGCAGTCCACAATGTCGGCCTCGATGCTGGCCGCGGTCGCCTTGCTCGCGTTGACTGCGGAGTTGGCTCCGATGACCTGGGCTTCCGCAGCCTTGATGGCAGCCTTGGCGGCGGCCACCTGGGCTTGCGCTGCCGTCACCGCAGCCTCCGCCCCATGCAGTCTGGCGAGGTCATCGTCGTGGTCCTGCATGGAGATGGCCCCGCTGGCAGACAGCGCCTTGGTGCGGGTGTACCGGCTCTTCGCGGCTTCGAGTTCTGCCTGGCGCTGGACGGTCGCAGCCTGCGCGGCTGCCTCGTCGCTCCGCCGTGCAGCCACCTGAGCCTCGGCACTGGCCACGGCGGTGATGGCCTGCTGCAGCTGGGCCTTGGCCGCATCGTGCTGCGCATTGAGCACGTCCACCTGCATCTGCGCCAGCAGCTGCCCCGCCTGCACAAAGTCGCCCTCGTCCACCAGAATGTTCTGCACACGTCCGGCCAGCTTGGTGGCGATGTCGATCTCCGTGGCTTCCACGCGCCCGTTTCCGCTGACAAACCCTGGGCCAGGTCCGGCATGTTTGAATTCAAACCCAAACACGATCACCAGCAGGACCACGGCACCTGCAACGACGGCCAGCCACCAGTTTTTCTTCAAGAAGGACGAACCAGCCTTGGCAGGAGGCGACACCGCCGACGCGGCCTCTGTAACAGCGGGTGAGACTGGTGGAACGACAGAGGCACTGGCGGGGCCAGCGGGTGTACCGGGCGGAGTCATGGGTGTCGATAGTTTTGAATGCTCGCAAAATCCACCTCATTCAAAGCATCTGGACTGTTCATTCATGCGCCGTTTTTGCAGCAGACGCATGGCTGGTCTGCTGGGGGCACATGTGTTCCAGGAGGCCGGACATCTGCCGATTTTCCCATGTCCCCGCGCCTAGAGAATCTGCCCGATCGGGCGTCATGCGCCACGGACATCTGGCATCGTGCCAGCCCTCAGGCACCGGGTGCAAAAGCGGTTCATTTGTTCACATTGGCAAATATGATTCTGCGCACGATGCCGCACGCCCAGCCGTAAGCCTGCAAGATGTTCCGAGGTTGTGGCGTTCGCCTCATCCCCTCAACAGGCTTCGCCGCCTCCCATGCGAAAGGTACGAAAATCGCATTGAAGCCCGGCGAGTGCTCACGATGATTTGTTTTCCCATCCCCTTCCAACACTCCATGCACCACCGACCCCGCCCCTCCTATGGCCGCCTGCTGGCCGCCACTCTGGCCCTGACCGGAATCTCCCAGGCGAATGACTGGACCAACTGGCGCGGCCCGCTCCAAAACGGCGTGAGCCTGGAGCACTACACCAAGGCTGGAAAGCTTGCTGACAAGCCCGCCTGGAGCGCCCCCATCCGCAGCCGTGGCACACCTGTGGTGGTGGATGGCAAGGTCATCCTCTGGGGCTACAAAGGTGAAACCTCCGACCTCATCGAGCTGCTCACCTGCCTGGACGCCAAGAGTGGCAAGGTCCTCTGGCAGCACGAGATCCCCGACTACCTCAGCGACTCCATCTACAACCGCTACGCCATCGGTGCCCCCACCGTGGACCCGGAGACCAAGCGCATCTACCTCACCAGCAACGCGGGCAATTTCCTCTGCTTTGAGCTGGACGGCACCAAGGTGTTTGAGATCCCGCTGATGGAAGAGTTTGGCCGCATGACCTTCCCGAACTCCCGCGTGGGCAGCCCGGTGATCGAGGGCGAGTTCGTCATCATCCACTTCATCTTCTCCAACTGGGGCGCCGACGGCCCTGCCGCCGACCGCGTTTACGGCTTTGACAAAAAGACCGGCGAGCTGGCCTGGTGGACCCTCCCCGGCGTGAGCCCGCCCGTGGACAGCTCCTTCTCCACCCCCGTGGTGGAAACCCGCGACGGCAAGCGCGTGGCCTACTTCACCACCGGCTGCGGCCACGTCGTCTGCGTCAACACGCACAACGGCAAGCCCTACTGGAAGATGCAAATCTGCAAAAACGGCGTGAACCCCTCCGTGGTCCTGCACAAGGACAACCTCATCGCCATCCACGGAGATGAGAACGTGGACAACTCCGAGAAGGGCCGCATGGTCTGCATCAAGCTCCCGGAGAAGCTCACCGCCCCCGTGCCTCCGGCCACCGAAGCCACCACGCTGGAGCCCAGCGCCGAAGTCTGGCGCAACCCCATCGGCGCCACCAGCAGCTCACCTGTCCTCGTGGGAGATGTGATCTACCAGCTCACCGACGGTGCCGAGCTCTACGCCATCGACGCCAACACCGGCACCGACCTCTGGAAGCTCAAGCTCAGCAACGCCAACCTCCACTCCTCCCCCCTCTACGTGGACGGCCTGCTCTACTGCCCCATGCTCGACGGCAAGCTCGTCGTCGTGAAGCCCGGCAAGACATCCGGCGAAGTGGTGCAGGAGATCAAGCTGGAAGGCAACTGCCTCGGCGCACCCACCGTGTGCGACGGCACCCTCTACGTGACGACCACCGAAGCCTTCCACGCCTTCCCGATCCCGAACAAGGGCATCAAGACGGACGCCGCCCCCGTGGTGGAAATGCCCAAGGCCGGCAAGGCCGTGGCGCTGCAGATCATCCCGGCTGAGACCGTCGTCATGACCGGCCACAAGCAGGCCTTCCGCGTGCGCAGCGTGGACGCCAACGGCTTCCTGGTGAACCCCGACGTCAAAGGCGTGAAGTGGGAAACCTTCATCCCCCCGACCGCCAAGGTGAAAGCCACGATGGACGGCAAGTTCAACGACGCAGGCGAGCTCGTGGTGGCCGCCGACGCCAAGTCCAGCGCCGGTGCCTTCAAGGCCACCGCTCCGGACGGCACCTTCGGCACCATCCGCGGCCGCGCCCTGCGCAACCTGCCGCTGGTGGAAAACTTTGACGGCTACGAGCTCAAGGACGAGCAGCCCACGGAGAAGATCATGTTCTCCTACCCGCCGCTCCCCTGGATCGGTGCGCGCTTCAAGTTCGACGTGCGTGAAGTCGTCGGCGCTCCTGGCAACAAGGTCTTCGCCAAGACCTTCGACCGCCTGCTCTTCCAGCGCGCCACCGTCTTCGTGGCTCCCTCCAACCTCTCCAACTACACCATGCAGGCAGACGTGATGACGGACGGCAGCGCACGCTCCAAGTCCGACATCGGCCTCATCAACCAGCGCTACCTCATCTGCGTCCGTGGCAATGCCGGCAAGCTGGAGATCAGCTCCAACCCCGAGCGCCTCAAGCAGGAAGTGCCCTTCAAGGTCGTGGCCAACACCTGGTACACCCTGAAGACCAAGGTGGACGTGGCCAAGGACGGCAGCGGCGTGGTCATGGCCAAGATCTGGGACAAGGCCCAGCCCGAGCCTGCCGCCTGGACCATCGAAGTGAAAGTGCCCCGCGCCCACAAAAACGGCTCCCCTGGCATTTTCGCCCTGACACCGATGAACCAGAAGCGCGTCTATCTCGACAACCTGAGCGTCACCCCGAACTGATCAGCCACCCTTTTAAACCCAACTGCTTTCAACGTCATACATGAGAACGAAACTCACCCCCATCCTCGCTGCGGCTCTGGCTGCCACAGCAGCCCTGAACGCCGCCGACTACACCCAGTGGGGTGGCGGCAACACCCGCAACATGGTGTCTGACGAAAAAGGTCTGCCCACCGACTTCAACCCCGGCAAGAAATACGGCCCCAAGGCCGCGCCCAAGGTAGCCGGACGCCTCCGCCCCAACGCCCAGGACGCCAACAAGGCCCCTGGTGCCGAGGACATCGACATGAGCACCACCAAGAACTGCCTCTGGGTGGCCAAGCTCGGCTCCCAGACCTACGGCACGCCGATGATCGCCAACGGCCAGGTCTATGTGGGCACCAACAATGAGTCCCCCCGTGACCCCAAGAGCGTGGGCGACCGCGGCATCATGATGGTGTTTGATGAATACACCGGCCAGTTCAAGTGGCAGATGGTCTCCCCCAAGATGGGCAGCGGCAAGGTGAATGACTGGGAATACCTCGGCATCTGCGCCAGCCCCACCATCGTCGGCGACAAGGCCTACGTGCCCAGCAACCGCTGCCAGATCGTCTGCCTCGACGTCAAAGGCATGTCCAATGGCAACCAGGGCATGCAGGACGAAGGCGCCTTCATGGCCCCTCTGGACAAGGATGGCAAGCCCACCGCCCCCCTCACCCCGGGCGATACCGATGCCGACATCCTCTGGGTGTACGACATGTACAAAGAACTCGGCGTCTTCCAGCACAACGCCACCGCCGGCTACCCGCTGGTGATCGACGGCAAGGTCTTCGTCCCCACCTGCAACGGCGTGGACTGGACCCACACCAACATCCCCGCCCCGAACTCCCCCAGCTTCATCATGCTGGACGCCGAAACCGGCGCCCTCCTCGGTGAAATGGATCACGTGGCCTCCGAACGCGTGCTGCACTGCTCCTGGTCCTCCCCCAACTCCGTGGACGTGGAAGGCAAGAAGCAGATCGTCTTCGCCGCCGGTGACGGCTGGGTGTACTCCATGGCCCCCGAAACCCACAAGGACGCTGAAGGGCTGGACATCCTGAACGAAAACTGGCGCTATGACGCCAACCCGCCCGAGTATCGCAAGAACTCCGCTGGCGAGCCCATCAAGTACGTCGAATACGACGGCCCCAGCGAAATCATCGCCACCCCCACCATCGCTGATGGCCTGGTGTATGTGAACATCGGCCAGGACCCCGAGCACGGCGAAGGCGTCGGCTGCCTGAGCTGCATCGACCCCAAGGGCAAAGGCGATCTCACCGGCAAGGCCCTCTGGACCTTCAAAGGCATCGAGCGCACCATCTCCACCCCAGCGGTGAAAGACGGCCTCGTCTATGCCGCCGACTACACCGGCCGCGTGTTCTGCCTCGACGCCAAGACCGGCAAGGAATACTGGAAATTCGACACCAAAGGCCACATCTGGGCCAGCCCGCTGGTCGCTGATGGCAAAGTGTGGATCGGCAACGAAGAAGGCGAACTCTTCATCCTCGCTGAAGGCAAGGAGCTCAAGGAACTCGGCACCATCGAATTCCCCTCCCCGCTCCTCAGCTCCGTCGTGGCCGCCAATGGCGCCCTCTACGTGACCACCCACACCCACCTCTACTGCTTCAAGGAAGGCGCCAAGACGCCTGAGGCGAAGTAAGCGGAAGGTCGGAGAAAGTTCATCCCCAAAAGGCGGGCCGGAAACGGTCCGCCTTTTTTCATGCTTTGGAGGAGAGGGATCGTCGCGATCCCTCACGCTGTCATACCACCATCTGCTGAAAACGGGCCTGTACGGGCTTGTGCACTGTGCACGGGTGCTTGGCACTCCGGTCGTAGGTTGGGGGTGTTTGGCGTCGAGAGCACACGCCTGCTCGACCGCCCCTCCGCCAAACCGCCCGACCATCAGCGCATTCCTACGACGTGGTGCTTGCCGCACGCTGGTGGACGGGCGGGCTGTCGCCACACCCATCCTACGTATGGCGGGCACGCAAGCACTGGCTGACTGACTTGCCTTGAAGTCTCCACCTGAACACAAAGTCTTTTCTTCAGAGCCGAACTTTCATTGGCTGCGAAATCCCCCCGTTTTCAATGGATTGTGGTATCACTCCGTTCGGCGATCTCGCATGACACCAAACCCGCAACACCCAGCGAGCGCGCTGTTTTACTCCATAAACACGCCGCAGGTGCGGGGATCAAGATGATCCCCCTCCGTCGCTGCGGCGAAGCCTCTGGCGGAGTGGGATCGTCCCGATCCCACAGGCTCCCGCATCGCCCAACGCCCTCGCACATCCGCGAACACGCCGCAGGTGCGGGGATCAAGATGATTCCCCTCCGTCGCTGCGGCGAAGCCTCCGGCGGAGTGGGATCGTCCCGATCCCACAGGCTCCCGCATCGTCCAGCGCCCTAGCACATCCGCGAACACGCCGCAGGTGCGGGGATCAAGATGATCCCCCTCCGTCGCTGCGGCGAAGCCTCCGGCGGAGTGTCCCACAGGCTCCCGCATCGCCCAGCGCCCTCGCACATCCGCGAACACGCTGCAGGTGCGGGGATCAAGATGATCCCCCTCCGTCGCTGGGGCGAAGCCTCCGGCGGAGTGGGATCGTCCCGATCCCACAGGCTCCCGCATCGCCCAGTGCCCTCGCACATCCGCGAACACACCGCTGGTGTGGGGATCAAGATGATTCCCCTCCTTCGGCTCGTGCCTCGGCCTTGAGACCCGTTTTCATCGCATCGTGGTTACAGGCAGGGCTGGTATTGAAGAATGATGATCCAAAACGCGTAGTTTCTGGATGCAGCCCAGCCTTCTTTGCCTGCCGTTACCGTATCTCCGCGCAGTGTCCCTGGCGCTCGTTTTCTCCGCAGCGCATGCAGACATTCCCAAACCGGACGATGCACCGCAGCCGCTGTCTCCGGCGGAAAGCGCCAAGCTGTTCCAGGTGCCCGCCGGTTATCAGATCCGCCTTCTCGCGAGCGAGCCGCTGATCCGTGAGCCCTCCGGCATCTGCTGGGATGACAAGGGGCGATGCTTTGTCTGCGAGCTGCACGGCTACAATGTGGAAGGGCAGTACGACATCGATGAGCTCAACAAGTCGGGCCAGCTCGATCTCGAAGTGCGCCGCATCCAGGCCAGCGAGGCGGCGAAGAAGAAGGCCGAGGCGGAAACCTACGGCACCGTGAAGCTGCTGCGCGACACCGATGGCGACGGCGTGATGGACCAGGCCACCGTGTGGGCGGACCACCTGCCACCATGTTATGGTATCGCTGCCGCGAATGGCGGCCTCCTGGTGGCCTGCGCACCGCACATTGTCTTTCTGAAAGACAGCGATGGCGACGACAAGGCGGACGTGAACGAGAAGCTCTTCAGCGGCTTTGGCACCGGCAATCTGGAGCGCGGCATCAATGCCCCCACACTCGGGCCGGACGGCTGGTATTACTTTGGGCGCGGCTGGGCCGGGGGCGAGATCACCGGGCCGCATCTGGCACAGCCGGTGAAACTGCCCGCCACGGACTTCCGCATCCACGCCGATGGCAGCGCCATCGAGCCCGTGAGCGGCAGCACCAAAACGATGGGCATGGCTTTCACGCCCAGTGGCGAGCGCTTTGTCTGCACCACGACGCATCCCGGCCTGTACGTCACCCCCATCCCGTGGCGCTACCTCATGCGCAATCCGGACGCCGCCGCGCCGCTGCTGGATGCCCCTGCCAGCGATGACACGCGGGTCTATCCCATCTCCAAACCGCACCCCTGGCGCACCAAGCGCGAGCAGCATGCGGAGTACTTTGCCTTCTACCGCAAGATCAGCCTCAGCGATGCCGCCGCCTCCGGCTACTTCACCTCCGCCTGCGGCCCGCTGGTCTGGCGCGGCCAGTATTTCGTCTGCGAGCCTGCGCAGAATCTGGTGCACCGCGCCGACATCGTGCGGGACGGCACCCGCCTGCGGCTGCAGCGCGTGAAGGGCGAGGAGCAGAGCGAGTTCCTCGCCTCCCGCGATTCCTGGTTTCATCCCATGAGCCTCGCGCGCACGCCTGAGGGCCACATGGCCATCTGCGACTTCTACCGCGAAATCATCGAGGACTACTCCGCCATCCCGCGCCACCTGCAGCAGCAGTATGGCGTGATCCACGGACACGATCGCGGCCGCATCTGGATCCTGGAGGCCAAGCAGCCCTACGAGACACCGAAACTCAGCGCCGCCGAGGCTCTGGTGCTGAAGCTGCGCCATGCGGATGACAAACCGCTCGATGCCCCCACACGCGCGCTTTGCTTCAGCAAGGACCTGGAGCCCCACCTCGCCCTGCAACTGGCGCTCAGCGTCGGCGCAGAAAAGGAAGCGCTGCTCGCGCTGGCGCGAAACCACGGGCAGCTCAAGTGGATGGATGCGGCCATCGCGAGCTCCGCGCATCATTTGGAAAAAGACCTGCTGTTGGCGCTTGCTGCTGATCCGGGAAAGAGCGAACCGGTGATGAACAACCTCGCCGGCATCATCGCCAGCCGTGGGGATGCGCAGGAGATCTCCGCCTGTCTCGCAGCCGTTACCACTGGCAAGGCTGGCGAAATCCTGCGCCTGGGCCTGGAAGAAACCAAGCCCCTGCCCCAGCAGGCCGAGCTGCCTGCGCCCACCGCGCCCAGCGCCGAACAGAATGCCGCATGGGAAAAGCGCGTGCCCGCCGTGCTGGCGGCGCTGAAGGAGAAGCCCGATCTCGAAGAAGGCCGCGTGCTGTTTCAGAGCATCTGCGGTGCCTGCCACAAATCCCACGGCATCGGCGTCAGCGTGGGGCCGGATCTGGATGCGGAGTTTCAGCGTGCCCCTGAGGTCATCCTGCGTGACGTGCTTTTCCCCAGCGAAGCCGCGCGCCCGGGCTACGAGACGCTGCGCGTGAAAACACAGCGCGGCGAGACGCTCCTCGGCATCGCCGCCTCAGACTCGCCCACTAGCGTGACTTTGAAACTCCCCGGCGGCACAGAGCGCACCGTGCTGCGCAAGCGCGCGGAGATCCGCACACTGCGCAATGTTTCTCTCATGCCCGCAGGCCTCGGCGATGCGCTGAAGCCGGAGCAGGTGGCCAGCATCATCGCCTTCCTGCGTTCGGCGCCGTGAGAGCAGGAATTCTGGAATGAGATGATGAAGTGGGATTAGAAGAAACAGGATGCCGGGGCAATGATGCCCCCGGTCCCGTGTTCCCGGCGGTTTGTTTCATCTCACGCTTTCGGATGCAGCACTCCGTCGATCGTGCGCAGAAGCATGTTTGAATTGTACGGCTTGTACAGGACTGTTTCCACCCCCAGCGATTTCATGGTGTCGAGCTGGGCCTGATTGCACAGCCCCGTGGAGGCAATCACCGGGACGTCGGGGTTTATTTTCCGCAGCGTGCGCAGAAACAGCACTCCATTCAAGACCGGCATCATGATGTCCGTCAAAATGAGGGCAACCTCCTGCGAGTGCTCGGTGTGCAAGACAAGGGCTTCCGTCGCATTATTGGCCAGCAGGACACGGTAGCCGTTTGCCTCCAGCACGGTGCGCGCCGCGTTGGCGATCGCCACCTCGTCGTCCACCACGAGCACGCATTCCCCATGGCCGGTCGGAGCAGCTGCAGAGGCAGAGATGTCCGCAATCGCCTCCTGATCCGGAGCGGCTGGCAGATAAATCTGAAAAGTCGCCCCTGCACCCGGTGCGGTCACCACCTTGAGCAGGCCGCCATGGCTCTTGACGATGCCATGCACCGTGGAGAGGCCGAGTCCTGTGCCCTTGCCAATTTCCTTGGTGGTGAAGAAGGGATCAAAGATGCGTTCCAGGATTTCCGGCGGGATGCCGCTGCCCGTGTCGCTCACTTCCACCAGCACATGCGGGCCGGGTGTGATCTCGGGCAGCATGCTCGCGTAGCTGGTGTCGATGTCGAGATTGGCGGCGCTCAGCCGCAGCCTGCCCCCTTCGGGCATGGCATCACGCGCGTTCACGCAGAGGTTGAGCAGCACCTGGTGCAGCTGCGTCGCATCTCCCAGCACCAGCCGCAGGTTCGGCGCATTCACGCACTCGACGGTGATGTCCTTTGGGAAGGTGCTTCGTATCATCTGCTCCATCTCAGTGAGCAGCATCTCGATCTGCAAAGGATGCCTTTCGCCTTCCAGGCCACGGCCAAAGGCCAGCACTTGCCTGACGATCTGCGCCCCACGCGCCGCGCTCATCTCAATGGTGTCGCACAGGCTGCTGCGCTTTTCCTCAGACAACTTCATGCGCAGCACGGCCACGGACATCATGATGGGGGTGAGGATGTTGTTCAGGTCATGCGCCACGCCGCTGGCCAGCGTGCCGATGCTCTCCATGCGCTGCGCCCGGAGGAACTGCGCCTCGAGCTTCTTGCGTTCGGTGATGTCATGAAATGTCCACACACGGCCGTAGTAGGTGCCATCCGTACCGCGCACGGGCGCGGAGTGGCGCTCCAGGGTGGTGCCGTCCACCTGCTCGATGACGTCCGTGCTCGATTCGTCCGGATGCGCGTTGAGGTGAGTGATTTTTTGGAGAAAAACCTCCGGATCTTTCACCTGGCCGAGGACGAACTGCACCTGTCGGGAGTCGTCGGGGTCGTCTGCGATATGCGGCGGGATTTTCCACAGCTCGTTCATGCGCCGGTTCTGCAGCAGTTTTTTCCCATCGCTGTCCACCACGAGGATGCCATCAATCGCGGAGTGCACCTGCGCCTCAAAGAAGGCGGTGCGCCAGCGCAGCTCCTGCTCTGCCTGCCGGCGTCCGGCCTCGCCTTCGCTCACCTCCAGGGCAAAACCGATGTCCAGCGCCAGCTCATCGAGCAGGCGCAGCTCCACCTCGTCAAAGAAGCCGGTTTCCCCTGAGTAGAGCGTGAGGGTGCCGCTGACCCTGCCGCCGACGGTGATGGGAAAGCTGGCGGAGGAGCGGTAGCCGCGCTTCAGCGCCTCGTCACGCCAGGCCAGCATGCGCGGGTCGTTCTCCATGTCGCTGCAGGTGACGTGCTGGCCGCTGAGGAAGCAGCTGCCCGTGGGGCCGCAGCTCCGCGTCTGGTCACTCAGGTCGATGTTCACGTTGTCCAGGTAGCCTTCCACCACGCCGGCGGAGGCCACCGGCTGCAGTTTCTGCGTGGCTGCGTCATGCATGCCCACCCAGGCCATGCGGAAGCCGCCCTTCGACACCGCGATCTCGCAGGCCCGCGTCAGGATCACCTGCGGGTCCTTCTCATGCACGATGGTCTGGTTGATGTTGCTGAGCACCTCGTACACGCGGTTCAGGTGGCGGATGCGCAGCTCCGCCTGCTTTTTCGCGGTGATGTCCTGGAATGTGCCGCGCAGCTTGGTGGTCTTGCCGTTCTCAATGACCGCGAAACCCTGGACCCGCACCCAGATGTGATTCCCTTTTGCCGTGATGAATGGCGACTCCAGATCATAAGACGTGCCGTGGACGATGGCGGCTTGCACGGCGGCCTCGATCGCCGGCCACGCGTCGGGACCGTAGAAGTCCGTTGCCTTTTCGAGCAGGGGCTGCTCGTAAGGGAACTCGACTTCATGGATGCGAGCCGTCTCCTCCGACCACGTGACCCGCTGGGAAGCCAGATCCAGCTCCCAGCCGCCGACCTTCGCCATGGCGCTGGTGCGCTCCAGGAGCTCCGTGGTGCTGGCCAGCGATTCCTCCGCCCGTTTACGCTCGGTGATGTCCTGAACGTAGGAGATCAGATAGCTGCCGTGCTCGCGTGACTGGTCAATGAGGGCCGTGGACAGGTAGGCCCAGACGACTTCTCCATTTTTGTGGAGGTACCGCTTTTCAGCGTGCATGGCTTTGGGCCCGCCGTTCAGCGCGTTGCTGAGAAAGTCGCGTCCGATGTCCTTGTCATCCGCATGGGTGATATCCTTGAAGGTCAGCCGGATCAGTTCGTCCTTGGAGTAGCCCAGCATGCTGCACAAGGTGGGGTTGACATTGATAAACCTTCCATCCGCCGCCACCAGACACACACCGACGGTGGCGCTCTCAAAGGACGAGCGGAAAAGCTCCTCGCTTTCCCGCAGTTTCGACTCGGTACGCTTTCGCTCCGTGATCACCTGCGCGAAAATGATCAGGCCGCCGATCACGTTCTCCGAAGCATGCCACGGGCGGACCTCCCACTGCAGCCAATCCACGGTGCCATCGGCCTGCTGGAACATGTCCTCGTCACAGCTCGCGGGCTGCCCGAGCAACGCCCGGCGGTGAATTTCCTTCCAGCGTTCGGGAATGTCTGGAAACAGCTCGTAGTGCGAGCGTCCGAGGATTTCTTTTCCTCCCAGATGATAGTCGGTGATCCAGCGATCGCTGGCCTGCAGGTAGCGCATCTCGGTGTCAAACATCGCCACGGCTGCGGGCGTGTGTTTGATGAGGTGGCGCAGCAGCTCCTCGCTTCTGGCCAGCGCCTCTTCGGTGCGTTTCTGCTCGGTGATGTCCCGCGCGATCTTGGAGGCGCCGATCACTTTGCCACTGGCGTCCTTGAGCGGCGAGATGGTGGCGGAGATGAAAATTTTCCGCCCGTCCTTGCAGAGGCGCACCGTGTCGAAATGTTTCACGGTCTCACCGCGGGAGATGCGGGCCAGGATCTCGGCCTCTTCGTGGTGGCGCTCAGGCGGGAGCAGCATCAGCAGCGGCTGGCCGATGGCCTCCTCCGCCGTGTAGCCAAAGATCTTCTCCGCGCCGCGGTTCCAGCTGGTGACGACGCCCTCCAGCGTCTTGCCGATGATGGCGTCGTCGGAGGACTCGACGATGGAGGCCAGCTCGGTCTGCTTCTGCTCCAGCCGTTTGCGCTTGGTGATGTCCTGGATGTGGGAGATGAGGTAGGCGCCGTGCTCGTGCGCGTCGTCAATGACGGCGGTGGAGAGCAGGGCCCAGATGACGTGCCCGTCCTTGTGCAGGTAGCGCTTTTCCGTCCGCATGGTCTTGGGCCCGCCCGCCTGCGACTTGCTGATGAAGCTGAGCCCGATGTCCAGATCATCCTTGTGCGTAACGTCATTGAAGGTCAGCTGCAGCATCTCCTCCTTGGTGTAGCCCAGCATGGCGCACAGGGTGCGGTTGGCATTGATGAACCGGCCGCTGGCCGACACAAGGCACACGCCGTCGGTGGCGCTTTCAAAGGAGGCGCGGAACAGCTCCTCGCTCTTGCGCAGCCTGATCTCGTTGAGTTTGCGCTCCGTGATCACCTGCGTGAAGAAGATCACGCCGCCGAGCACCTTCCCCGCGGCATGCCATGGCTGGATCTCCCACTGCAGCCACTCAACGCCGCCATCCGCACGCGTGAACATGTCCTCGCTGCAGCTCTGGGGTTTGCCGCCCAGGGCCTGGCGGTGGATTTCCTTCCAGCGCTCGGGAATGTCTGGAAAGACCTCGTAGTGATGCCGCCCGATGATCTCCTTTCCTTCGAGGTGGTAGTCGGTGATCCAGCGGTCGCTGACCTGAAGATAGCGCAGTTCGGTGTCAAACATGGCCACCGCCGCAGGAGTGTGTTTGATGAGATGGCGCAGCCTCTCCTCTCCGGCCTGCAACGCCGCCTCCGACTGCTTGCGCTCCGTGATGTCCTCAATCAGGGTCACCACGCATTTTTTGCCGGCGAGTTCGATGAGCTCGGCATTGAGAGAGATGGTCTTGCGGATGCCGCCACGCGTCCGCACGGGGAGCTCCTGATGGCGCAGCGAGCCGCCGTCGAGCAGGGGCTGGATGAACTGGCTGCACGCTGCCTCGCTGGGCCAGATGCCCTTGTCCAGCGTCGTGTAGCCGATGACCTCCTCCGGCGGATAGCCCAGAATCCGGCAGAAGCTTTCGTTCACCTCGATGTAGCGCCCGGTTTCGATCTCGGTGATGGCGATGCCGCTGGGGTTGGCCTGGAAGGCCTTGGAGAATTTCTCCTCATTCTCCCGCAGCTGCTTCACCTCCCGGCGGCGGATGGTCAGATTGAACAGCAGCACAGCCGCGCAGGCGAGGGCCAGCACCAGCACCACCGCGACCACCCAGTACAGGTAGTGGACGCTGCTGCGGATGGAGCTCGAAAGCACGATGCTGTTGCTGTGATTGTATTTGATGAGATCCTCG
This sequence comes from Prosthecobacter fluviatilis, assembly GCF_042655725.1. Lineage (GTDB taxonomy): Bacteria > Verrucomicrobiota > Verrucomicrobiia > Verrucomicrobiales > Verrucomicrobiaceae > Prosthecobacter > Prosthecobacter fluviatilis. The sequence continues at coordinate 8,807 of NZ_JBHSMQ010000004.1, read as the reverse complement.
GCGGCCAGGATGGCGGGCTGAAAGGCCGGCACCATCTCGCGCTCCAGGTAGGCGGCGCAGGCATCCCGGTCCCCGGTCAGCACCAGGGCCTCATAGGCCGTGCGCTTCTTGTTAAAAGCGGCCTGGCTGCTCTTCAGCTGGTCCAGCAGCGCGCGGTCCTTCCCCGGGTTCATGCGGATGGTCGTCTCATAGCGCTCGAGCGCATCGGCATAGGTCACGTCCGCCTCATGCACGATCTTCAGGGCGGCGTCCCGGGACTGCACCGACTGCGCGGAGGCCGCCACCAGCAGCCAGCCGATGCTGCGGGACATGGCCATGCGCATGTAATGCGCGTTGATGGTGCCAGGCACTGCGTCCTGGGCGATCAGGTCACTGTCCGTTTCCACCTGCCTCCCGCTGTAGTAAGCCATCGCCGCGAGCGCGATTAGCAGCCCCAGAATGGCGATACTTGCCAGCCGGATCAGGAGAGTGGTGTTGCGCTTATGGTTCATCTAGGGCTCCTCATTTTATAAAATCTATAGGGGGGCAACTCACCATCGTCGGCACATCACCGGGCCAGCTTTACTAGCCAAACCTTTAGAACTCAGTCGCAACTCATACCCTTAAGCAAATAAATGATAACTTATATCATTCCATATCAAAATAATATCCAAGAAAGCTCTTTTATGCAGGGCCAAAGGCCCATCACCCACGGGTTTTCTCCTCGCAGTCATGGGGTGGCGCTTTGCCCGTCCATGCCGGGAAAAACGCCCTTGATTCAGCCGCCATTGGTAGCATTTCCGTCTGTCACACCCACCGCCCACCTTCTTCTGTTTACATGAACGATGAAGTGAGCTCTGCGACGCGAGGAGAGCCGCAACGCTGGATCTTCTGAATCGAAGCGCAGCGATGTGTTGATTGATGCCGAGGTTCCCTAAAGACGCCCCCACCGTTCAGGATGGTGCGCCCCTACCCCGCCAACGTCTTGTACAGCGCCATGGTCTTCCGGGCGATGCTCTTCCAGCTGAAGTGGTCTTCGGCACGCTGGCGGCCGGCCTGGGCCATGCGGTTGCGCAGCGTGGGGTCGGCCATGAGCTTGTTGATGCCGGCGGCGAGATCCTTCGCAAATTTCTCCGGATGCAGCGCCTCAAAGGGGCTCTCGGTCTGCTGCTCCAGCGGCACGAGGATGCCGGTCTCGCCATCGACGACGACTTCCTTGATGCCGCCCACGGCGCTGGCCACCACGGCCGTCTCGCAGGCCATGGCCTCCAGATTGATGATGCCAAAGGGCTCGTAAATGGACGGGCAGCAGAAGACCTCGGCATGCGAGTACATGACGATCTTTTCCTGCACGGGCAGCATGCTCTGCACCCAGATGACGCCGGGGCGGGTCTTGCTGGCCTCGGCCACGGCGGCCTCCATCTCGGCCTTGATCTCGGGGGTGTCCGGCGCTCCGGCGCAGAGAACGACCTGGAAGCCGGGATCGAGATGCTGGATGGCACGCACCAGGTGCACGATGCCCTTCTGCCGGGCGATGCGGCCGACGAAGAGGACGTAGGGCTTGTCGGGATCGACTCCGTGCTTGCGCAGCACGTCGGGGGCCTCGGTGCGGCGGTATTCGGCGAGGTCGATGCCGTTGTAGATGACGTGGACCTTGTGGGGATCGACGTCGAAATGCTGCAGGATGTCCGCCTTGGTGCCTTCGGAGACGGCGATGATGGCGTCCGCCATTTTCAGCGCGGTGCTTTCCAGCCAGACGGTGAAGTCGTAGCCGTGGCCGAGCTGCTCGCGCTTCCAGGGGCGCAGGGGCTCCAGGGAGTGAACGGTCAGCACCATGGGCACGCCGTAGTTCAGCTTGGCGAGGATGCCGCCAAAATGCGCGTACCACGTGTGCAGGTGCACGAGGCTGGCGTCGATGCCGCTGGTGTTGAAGTCCAGGCAGCGCTGCAGGGCGCCGAAGACGGACTTCAGATTGAGCGGGCTGTCCCAGCCGGTGGTGTCGAGGCCGAAGCCCTTCACCTTGAGATTGCCCTCATGGCTGTCCTGGTCGCCAAAGCAGCGCACGTCCACCTCCATGAGCTTGGCGAGCTCCTTGGTGAGGTATTCGACGTGGACACCGGCGCCGCCGTAAATGTGGGGGGGAAATTCGTTGGTGAGGAAGAGTGCTTTCATGGGTGCGGGCGTGGCTGTGCCGTGGCGCAGCGGCTGGGATGAGGGCGTGTGCGGGGTCATTTCCCCTGGGATTTGAACCATTCCTCGATAGCGGGAATGTCGAAGATGCGGAAGCGTTTTTTGATGCGCTGCTCGAGCGCGAGCTGGGCGTGCTTGGCCACCTCCAGGGAGGGGTCTTCCTTGATGGCCTTGATGAGCTGCGCGTTGGTCTCCGGCAGCGGGCTGCCCAGAAGCAGGAAGCAGACGCGCACGCGCACCTCCCAGGGCTGCTTATAGTCGGCCAGGAGCTTCAGCAGGGCGGCGGGCGGCACATCCGCCTCGTCGCGGATGCTGCTGTCTTTGAAGAGCTCGGCCACGGGCAGGCGGTAGCCGGGGTCTTCACGCTGGAGGAGCTGGATGGCACGGATGGCGCGCAGGTACTCGGCCTGCGCGGCGTCATGCAGATGCTCCTGCTGCGGGTCGCGCATGTACTCGACGAGCAGCTCGATGGGGCGGCGCTCGCCGGTGGCGATGGCCTCGTCTGCATACATGGTGAGGCGGTTGCGCTCCTTGAGCCGGATGAACTCCTCCTGCGTGGGGGAGACCTGCGGCTTCATGTCGGGCATGCGCGGGGTGCCCGGCTGGCCGGAGGCCGCAGTCCCGGAGGTGGCGGCCACCTCGGGAATCTTCAGCGTGGCGGAGATGCTTTCGAGGGATTGCCGGGTGTTTTGCTGCATGAGCAGCTGCTCGCGGCGCATGACGTCCAGCTGCTTTTCAAGTGCGGCGATCTGCTCGGCAGCTTTGGCGAGCTGGGCCTTCAGGGCGGCATCTGGCGCGGCGGGCGCAGACACTGCCGTGGGGGCTGGTGCGGCGGAGGCCTGCGGGGGATCGGCCTTCTCAGGCCCGAGCCACCGGCCTGCCAGCAACACCCCGAGGCTGACGAGGATGGAGCACCCGAGGGAGATGCCCACGTGCCAGGCCGTCAGGGGCGAGCCCAGGAGGCCGGAGGTGGTGGCGGATTTCTCAGCGGCAGCAGCGCCGCCGTCCTTGTCATTCGCCAGCGCAGGACTGCAGCGGGCGAAGAGCAGCGCCTCCTTCTGGCCGTCTTCGTCTTCAGTGTCAGGAGGTGATTGGGGAGGGAGAGGATCAGACATGCAAAATTGTGCGTCGGTGACGTTACTCGATGGAGGTTGCCAGAAGCAACAAACAAGGCCAGCCTTTGTGCGTCAACCCGTGTCATGGCAACAGATTCCACCCAGACGCCCAGCGTTTCCACCCTCCCGCTCCCCGCGGCCCCTCTTGACCAGCAGCCTGAAATGCTGCGGCGCCTGGCGCTGTGGGGGCTGCCTGCGGCGCTGGGGCTGCTGTTTCTGCTCTGGCCCTACCAGCAGTGGGACTACGCGAGCCGTGAGAGCATCCTGATCGGCTGGGCCCGCTGGGTGAGCAAGCGTGCGGACTGGCAGTTCTGCCTGCTGGTGCCGCCGCTGGTGGGCTGGCTGGTGTGGCTGCGGCGTGATGAGCTGCGCCGCCTGCCCTTGCAGGGCACCTGGCGGGGGCTGCTGCCGCTGGGGATGGGACTGTTCTTTTACTGGATCGGCTACAAGGCAAACACGGGCTACCCGGGCTTTCTCGCAGTGCAGTTTGTGCTCGCCGGGTTCATCCTGCTGGTGGCGGGCGTGGCGTGGATGCGCACGCTGTTCTTTGCGTGGCTGTTTTTGTTTTTCACCTGGCCGATGCAGCCGCTGGAGGATTCCCTGGCCTCTCCGCTGCGCCCGCGCACGGCGGCGATGGCGGCAGCGGTGCTGAACGCGGTGCAGGTGCCTGCGGTGAACGAGGGCTCGGCCCTGCAGTCCGCTGCGGAGCCGGACAAAGGCCTTCAGATCGGCGAAGTCTTCAGCCTGGATGTGGATGCGAAGTGCAGCGGGATCAATTCGCTCTTTGCGCTGATGATGATCTCGGCGCTGCTGGGCTACCTGGCGCTGCGGCGGCCGCTTTCGCGCTTCATTCTCTTTGCATGCGCGGTGCCGCTGGCGGTGGCGGGCAATGTGGGGCGGCTGCTGCTGCTGGTGGCGGGGACAAAGCAGTTTGGCGCGGATTTTGCCGTGGGCAGGCACATCGGCGACCACCAGGAGATGTCGCTCTACCACACCTTTGCGGGCTTTGCCGTCTTTGGCATCGCGCTGGGGGGGATGTTTGCCCTCTGCTGGCTGCTGGAGGGCCGGGAGATGAAGGCCAACCTGCAGCGCCATGGCCAGCCGCGGAACAAAGAGGCTGCCTCGGGCATCGCCGTGCCGCGCCGCATGCTGGCCCAGCTGCTGGCGGCCCTGGGGCTGCCGCTGCTGCTGCTGGGCATCTGCCTGGGCACGGACATCAGCTTTCATGTGGCGGCACCGGGGGTGAAGCTGCGGGCGGATGACTCCCACCTGCCCTACCTCCCCCTCTCTCTGGGCGACTACCAGGGGCGCGAGTACGACATGACGACGGATGAAAAAAACCTGCTGGATGAGGGCGTGCGCCTGGCGCGCAATGTGTACGCCTCCGCCGCAGGCAGGCAGATCATGGCCACGGTGATCCTGAGCGGCTTTGAAAAACGCAGCCTGCACCGCCCGGAGGTCTGCCTGCCCAACCAGGGCTGGACGGTGACTGACCGCACGCAGATCCCCCTGCGCATGAAGGACGGGCGGGAGATCACCATCATGATGATGCGCATCTTCCGGGATGCGGAACCCCAGCCGGGCGTGCGGGTGCGCACCCGGGCGGTCAATTTTTACTGGTACATCGGCTCAGACGGCACCTCCTGCGCAGACCATTACGAGCACGTCTTCCTCTCCTACTACGACTCGGTGTTTCGCAACATCCAGCACCGCTGGGCCATGGCCTCCATCTACGTGCCGCTGCCGGAGCAGCGCATCGGCCAGGAGGACCCCATGCAGGAGCTCAATGCCGTGGAGGATACGCGCGAGTTTCTGGCCCAGCTGGCGCCGGCTTTCATGCTGACAAAGGAGGAGTGGCTCAAAAACGCCCAGACCCCCAAAGCTGCGCCTTGAGGCCCCTCAGCGCCTAACGGCTCAGGTCCTCCTGGGTCAGCACCTTGAATCCGGCGCTGGAGAGCACCTCGCCGCCCACCTCCGGGGAGTCGAGATGGAGGACGAACAAAGGATTGCCCGCAGGGCGCACAAAGAGCGGGTAGGAGAAGTCGATGTTGATCTCCGCGCTGAGCAGGGCGGAAAGGGCGTGCACGAGGGAGTGGTCGGTCTGCTTCAGCTCCACCACGGTGACGGGAAAGACCACGTGCGGGATGCCTTTCTCGATGAAGAGCAGCTCGGTGGTCTCGGGGTCGCTGGGGATGAGGCGCACGAGGGCGAGCTCGGTGCTGTCCTGCAGGGAGAGGCCGAGCACCTCGATGCGGTGCTCGGTGAGCAGCTTGACCAGGGCCATGAGCGCGCCGACGCGGTTGTGCAGAAACACGGAGAGCTGCCTCACCGGCGTGCCTGCGGGCGTGCCGGTCGCGGACTGGGTCTGGGGTTTGGAGGTGATCATGGGCGCTAGCCTGCGGGGCCTGTGGCGGAGCGGGTCTCGTCAAACAACGTCACCCGCAGCGGGATGCTGGCCAGGGTTTCATCCTGGTGCTGCACCAGCCAGCGGTAGACGCCCTGGCGGTCAAACTTGAGGCGCTGGAGGTTGCACACGATGTTGCGTGAGACAAACGGGATGAAGGACGAGGGAAAGATCACCTCCAGCTGCACGGGCATGGGCGGCAGGCACTCCTTGCCGTCGGGGTCGATGCAGCGGATCACAAATTCATGCTGCCCGGCATCATCTCCCTGAAACACCACACGGACGGCGATGGAGCACTGCGGATGGATGACGGGGAAAGTCTGGGCACAGAGGGTGTCGAAAGCCCCCTGCATGCTGAGCTTGCCCTGGTAGTCGGCGGCAAAATCACAGACGGCGGCGAGTTGGATGTTCATCGTGAAGATGGCGGGGGTTAGCGGCCAAAGAGCCTCTTGAAGAAGCCGCCGATGCCTTTTTGCGGCGGGGGCGGTGGCGGAGCCTGCGCCGGGCGCGCGGTCGGCACCTCCTCGGTTTTTCCACCGGTGGACTCTTCCACCAGCGTGGCCTTGGGCACTTCCTTCATGGCCAGCAGCATGGGGTCGTCTGCCGGGGCTTTTTCAAAGATGTTGGTGAAGACCTCGTTCACGATGGGCGCGGCTTTTTTGCCACCGCTGATGTCCTCCCCGGGCTCCCCCTCATACACCACGGCAAAGGCAAACATGGGCTTGCCCGCAGGCAGGAAGCCGGTGAACCAGGCGAGGTTCTGATCTTTGCTGATGCGCCACTGGGCGGTGCCCGTCTTGCCGGCGATCTCGGCCTGCTTGATGGCCGCCGCATGCCCGGTGCCGCCGCCGCCATTGACCACGGCCACCATGCCGCTGATCACCGTCTGGCGCTGCTCAGGATTGAGATCGATCTTTTTGCGGTCCTTGGGCTCGTAGGCCTGCACCACACGGTCTCCGAGGTCCTGCACCTGCAGCACGAGGCGCGGCTGGGGGATGCGGGTGCCGTCTCCGAGCCCGGCCATGCACTGGCACACCTGGAGCGGCGTGGCCAGCACCATGCCCTGGCCGATGGCGATGTTGGCCAGATCTCCCGGCAGCATCTTGTGGCCGCGGTGCTGGAGGAGGTAGCTGTTGGTGGGCACAAAGCCCTCCCCTTCCGCCTTGAGGGGGATGCCGGTGCGCTCGCCAAAGCCGAGGCGCAGCGCCATGTTCGTGATGTAGTCGGCGCCGGACTCCAGCGCGGCACGGTAGAACCAGGTGTTGCAGGAGCGCTTGATGGCGCTGACCACGTTCATGGAGCCCTCCCCTTCCTTGTTCCAGTTCTTGAACACGCGGTCGCCGATCTCCAGCGCGTTGGGGCAGTCGTACATCGTTTTCGCGTCCACTTTGCCGCTGTCCAGCGCGCCCAGGGCGGTGACGATCTTGAAGGTGGAGGCCGGGGGGTATTCGCCGCGGAAGGAGCGCGGGTAGAGCGGCAGGTGCGGGTCCTTCGTCAGCTCGTCGTAGCGCTTCTGGCGGATGCCGGGCACAAATTCATTGAGGTCAAAGCCGGGATTGGACGCCATGGCGAGGATGTCGCCATTGGTGACGTCCATGATGACCATGGCGCCGCCGGTGGTGTGCTTTTTGAGCGCGTTTTCGGCGTACTTTTGGAAGTTGTAGTCGATGGAGAGCACCACGTTGTTCCCCGGGCTGGGCGCACGGCGCACGTCTTCGGAGAGGCGCTTGCCATCCGGGCTGAAGAGGACGTTCACGATGCCCGGCTGGCCTTTGAGGTCGCTGTCAAAGGCGGTTTCGATGCCTTCGCGGCCTTCCATCTCTTCAAACACGGGGTCGCCGTCCACGATGGGGCCTGTGGGCAGCGGGCGGGTCTTGCCGGTGTAGCCGATGATGTGGCAGGCGGTGGCCCCCTGCGGGTAATGCCGCAGATAGGCCGGCTGGATGACGAGGCTGCTGCCGAGCAGGGGCTTGAGCTTTTCCTCCATGTCTGGCGTGATCTCCACATTCAGCCCCTCCTCCACGGAAAAGACCAGCGGCAGCCAGCGGCGGTGCTTGTAGTGCAGCAGCACCCTGTCGTCTGAAAGCGACCACGCTTTGCCAAGCGCTGCATTGACCTTGTCCACGGTGGAGCGTGCAAAGGCGGTGATCTGCGCGTCGCTGGCCTTGTCCATGTAGGGCATGACGAGTGCGAGGTAGTTGGCAGCGCGGTTCTGCGCAAAGGGGATGCCGTGGCGGTCCACGATCTGCCCGCGCGGCGCAGGCACGCTCAGGGTCAGGGCGCGGGCTTCCTTCTGGGTGGCCCAGGAGGCGGTGAGGTCCTGCTTTTCAGGCACGGCCGCCTTCTGCTTTTTCGCCTCGTCTTCGGCGGACTCGACAGGCTGCGCCTTGAGCACCACCTGGGCTTGCACCTGCGGACCAAGCAAGGCGAGCGTCCCAAAACCCACTGCCAGAAGCCGGCTGGTCAGGGACGACGAGGTCAGAGCATACGAAAAAAGCATGGGGATAAAAGACAGACAGCAGCAGCGCGTGCGACGTGCCGGTGCAGTGCTGAACATGCGGCTACGCACGCACGGCGTCAAGCCGGAGGTCAGGCGCAGGCGATTTCGGCTGGCTGCGGGAAAGGCGCTCTGCCGGCGACCATTGCCCCGGTCACAGGACGCGACACGCTGTGGCGCTGGGGGCTTCGCATCCGCCGGCATGACTGCGCGCAAAACACCTTTCCGCTGGGCAGGCAGTCTCTGCCGCGAGAGGCGTGGGTTCCGGCGGCTGCTGGCTGGGGAGAGCCAGTCCTGCCTGCGCTGGGCAGGCGCGTGAGGCGGGAGGTGTGTCCCCTCAAGCCTGCGCGGGGTGATGCGAGGCTGGCGTTTCGGCAATGATTTTGGTAAGACGCCGCCAACGCACAGAGGTTTCAGGCGTTTGAGCGGCCGGGCTGATGCCGGCGGGCCGCGTTTTGTCCGTGGTTTGCGGCAGGCGTGGCGCGGCTGGGATGAGGGCACAAAAAACCCCGCATCCTTTTGAGGGGATGCGGGGTGATGTTTAATCTGGCAACGTCCTACTTTCGCATAGCCTTTCGCCATACTATCATCGGCGCAACAGCGTTTCACTTCCGTGTTCGGA
>NZ_JBHSMQ010000003.1:0-675737 GCF_042655725.1 Prosthecobacter fluviatilis | reverse complement strand
AAGTGGAGTTCAAGCATCGTTGGAATGTTCAAATAATGTTACACAAAAATTTTAATACATATGCCTGTAAATGAACCTGCCAAAAAACGAATCCTGCCCTTAATCAAGTGCCATTCATGCCTGGCATCTTATTCACGCCGGTATTGAATTAGTTATATCCATCTTGGCCCTAATCAGGAGTCATTGCCTGCATTTTTTATGTACCGCAACATGCTTATCGAGGACGTATTCCCACGTATCGCAGTGGAATCTTCCAAGTCCTCGCTGCATACGCGAGTGAGTCAGAGTCAGGGTGCCAGTATATTTCTGTCACCGGTTCTGATTCAACGATAGGGGCAAGCAAAATAACCTTCGTCTCCCGCTGGGTAAGCTTACAATCGACCAAAAAGAAGTGTTCGAGGAAAGTATTAGCAACTCTGAAACAAGTCAGGGCATCCTGTATAGTCCAACCATCCATTGCTCGGGAAATTTTCAATCTGCTTGTCACATCCTTCTCTCCATGTTGCTCGGTGTCGGTGATGTCAGTCCATACAACCCGTGACCGCTTTGGGTGTACTGTGCAATCTCGAAGCACCTTCAAGTCCGCTGCGTCCTGTGCATATTTAGCCCTCCGATCGATGGCCCGTTTTCCACCGCTTCTGGTAAACAAGTAGAAGTCAAACTTCGACATTGTGGGGAGCTTGTCTAAATCGTTGTACAATGCGGAGGGCAACTTCAACGACATCAGGCAACAGTTGGCCGCCGCCTCGAGCAGTAGCGTCGAGAAGAGGACAACTGTCCGAGAAATACTCCGCTCTTTGAGAGTCTGCGACCAATGAAGCAAGGTTGCAGTGGTCTCGAGTAATTCTTCAAAGGCCTTATCGTATTCAGTTTCGGTCGCCATGGGTTAGACTCGGTTTCTTGGCTTCACTACTTTGCACCCTCACCCATTTCCCCTTTCTCTGTTCGGGGTCACGCCTGATACAGACTGGCAAAGTCCGCGGCGGAAGAGAAGGACAGGCGAAACAGGCCCTGGAGGCCGACGGTGGTGGTGAGGCGTCCGTCCGCCACGCCGCTGACGGGCCTTTCGACTTTGTTGAAACGGAGGGTCATGCGCGTGAGCATCTCGGAGGGGAGGACGGTTTCGAGGCTGAAGGGGGTGGAGCGCTCTGCGAGCAGGACGTGATCTGAACCGGTCCAGTTGAGGGCGCGCAGCCAGGGGTGGAGCTGGACGCCGAGGTCGAGGATCTCGAAAGCCCGCCGCCCCTGACGCTCCTCGGGAGGATAGAGATCGGGGTGCTCGGCGATGAAGTCATCGACCGTGAGGATGGCCCTGACGCGTATCTGGGAGAGGATGTGAAGGGCGCCGTCTCGAACCGCCACGGGATAGATGATCTCTCCGGCCTTGACCCCGGCGCGGATGAAACTGGGCTGGGTGGTGTGAGGGCCGCCAAAGAGAAAGTCGATGCTCCTGCCGATGAGGTCGTGCTTCCGGGCGATCCTGATGCGGTCGCTGTTCCAAAGCACGGTGTAGGCATTGCTCATATCACCAAGTGAGGCGAGAGAGTTAGATCATGGTGCGCACTTTTGCCAGAGCTTCGTGGGAGACTTGTGCAACCTTTTGAGAAGGTTGGTGGAGGCGAGGGCGGGAATTGAACCCGCGCATACCGGTTTTGCAGACCAGTGCATTACCACTTTGCTACCTCGCCGTTCTCGATGTCGAGAGCAGGCGATGGTAGCAGGGACGGGAGGGCTGTCAAGGATGGGGGCGCCTGTGGCGCGTTTGCGATGGTTGGCTGTGGTTGGCGATGGCTGCCAGAGAGCCTGAGACGGAGACGCCGGGGCGTTCGTTTCAGGGAGGGCGGCTACGGCACTGGTTAGGCTCTGGAGAACCACCGCCAACTACGGCAAACCATGGCCAACGGCTTGGCCGCTGGCTTCCGCGCGCGCCATGATCTCCGCGATGGCCCACGCCGCGTGTTCGGAGATCAGCGGGTTCTCATCCCCCGCTGCTTTCTCCAGCGCGGGCAGGTCCTCGGGCCCGCCGGTGTTGCCGAGGGCAACGCAGACGTTGCGGAGGAAGGCGGGGCGTTTGATGCGCTTGATGGGGGATTTGGCAAAGAGGGCGCGGAAGGTCTCGTCGGTGAGGGAGAGGAAGTCGCGCAGGGTGTGCGCAAAGATGCTGGCGCGGGCTTGGAAGGTGGCTTCGTGGGAGGCCTGGGCGTGGCGGTTCCAGGGGCAGGCATCGAGGCAGGAGTCGCAGCCATAGATGCGGTCTCCGATGGCGCGGCGGAATTCCAGCGGGATGGCGCCTTTGCTCTCGATGGTGAGGTAGGAGATGCAGCGGCGCGCGTCCAGGCTGCGTGGGGCGGTGATGGCCTGGGTGGGGCAGGCGACGATGCAGCGCGTGCAGGTGCCGCAGCGGTCGGGGCCGGGGCTGTCCGGCGGGAGCTCCAGCGTGGTGAGGATGTCCGCCAGGAAGAACCAGGTGCCCAGGTGGCGGTGGATCTGCATGGTGCTTTTCCCACCCCAGCCGAGGCCGGCGAGGCTGGCGAAGTCGCGCTCGAGGACGGGGCCGGTGTCCACATAGGGGCGCTGGGTGCCGCCGTGGGCGGTGAGGAAGTCACTCAAGGTGCGGAGTTTGTCCTGGATGAGGTCGTGGTAGTCGTTGTTCCAGGCGTAGCGGGCGATCCTATACGGAGTTTGCGGTTGTTGGCGGTTGTTGGCAGTGGTTTGCGGTTGTTTGCCGGAGGGGTACGCGGTGCCGCCTTGGTAGTAGTTGAGCGCGAGGACGATGACGCTCTTGGCGCCGGGGAGTACGAGCGTGGGGTCGGTGCGGCGCTCGGGGGTGCGGGCCAGCCAGGCCATGTCGCCGTGCTTGCCGGCGGCGATCCACTGCTCAAACAGCGCACGATGCGCCGCCGGCTGCGCAGGGGCGATGCGGCAGTCGTCAAAGCCCAAGGCGCGGGCCTCGGCGATGAGGGCGGCTTTGAGCTCCGAGGCGGAGAGTTGGCTGTGGTTGGCGATGGTTTGCTGTGGTTGGCGGTTGTTTGGAGGGCCGGAGACGCTGAGGAGGGGGAGGCGCGTTTGGGGAGATACGGGGGGCGTTGAGTGGGGCGGATAGGTCTGACAGGACCGCTACGGCACATCATAGGAGGTAGCCGACGGCACGGCCGAATTTACTTCAGCGCGGGCTCACTGGCTACTGATTCACCGATCCACGGACGCACCAGTCTTCCTGCTCTGCTGGGAAACCATTGCCAACAACCGCCAGCTATCGTCAACAACTGCCAGCTTCCCCTTTCCTCTACTTTCCGCCGGCGGGCATGAGGACGCGGATCTGCTCTTCGATCACGCTGAAGGAGTCCGAGAGCTGCTGCAGGCGCGCGACGTGCGCGGCCTGCTCGTGCTCCAGCTGCGCGGCGCTGGCCTGGGCGGGGTTGAGCGTGTCGAGAAATTTGGTGAAGCTGTTCGTCACGTCTTCGGTCACCTGCTTGGAGAGCATCTCGCGCAGCTTGGCGGAGGACTCCTCCAGCTTGTCCAGGATGGCGTTGCGGGCGGTGGCCAGCCTCACCTGGGTGAGGAGGTACACCACGGCCATGAGCAGCAGCCCGGCACCGAGGGCGATGCCCGCGCTGGTCAGGTCATCCAGCCAGCCGCACAGGGCGGTGCCGAGAATGACGGGGACGACCAGCCGGGGCAGCCAGCGCGCGGTCACGCGGGCGCTCTCCAGCCCGGGCTCGATGTCTTCATCCAGCTTCAGCCCGATGACAAAGCGGCGCAGCGAGGAGTCCACATGGGTGCCAAAGCGGCGGCGCAGCTCGCTCTCCTCCTCGCCGTAGTCGTGGGCGGGGAGGGAGACGTCTGGGGGAAAGAGGGTGCCGCGGCCCTGGGCGTAGAGGTAGCGCTCGAACTGGTGCACATCCTCCTCCAGCACCAGGGAGACCTGGCGCCAGCGGTCGCCGGTGCGGTGCTGCAGCTCCTGAAAGAGGCGGTGGTCCAGGCTTTGCGGCCGGGCGCTGTTTTCACTCTCGTCATCGGCGTCTTTGCGCTGAAAGGCCTTGCGTGTGGTCAGGGCGTCATTGGCCAGGCCGGCCACACGCAGCACGGACTCGTGGTAGTCGCGCTCGGTGGCATCCAGCGCAGGGAGGATTTTTTTCAGCGTGCGGTCCACCTGCATCTCGCGCTCGGTCTGCAGCTCCTGCAGCACCACGGTCCTGCGCTTCGCCTGGTGCATGCTGGCCACGTGGCGCTCGCGCATGTCGCTCAGGATCTGGCGCGCCAGGCGCATGGTGCTGGCCAGCTTGTTGAGGCGTGCGGCGTTGTGGCGCACGATGGAGGAGATGTGCGCCTCCAGGTCGTGAAAGCCGCTGTCCTGGAGCAGGCGCTCGCGCTCGATGCCGGCATCGCGTGCGAGGAAGGCCTTCTTCGCGGAGACCGCAAAGAGCGGGAAGTCGCGGCCAAAGCGCTGGCGTGTTAGCTGGCCCATGTAGTCCGTGATGACCTGGATCTCCTCCGGGCTGCGCAGGTCGCTCTGCTGGAGCACGAAGATGACGTGGCGCATCCAGTCCCGGTGGACTTTTTCCAGGAACTGCCACGCAGAGGCGCCCCAGGGGTTCATCGCCGAGAAGACGAAGATCACGAGGTCAGCGATGGGCACAAAACGCTCCGTGATGAGCTGGTGCTCGTTTTCCACGGAGTTGGTGCCCGGGGTGTCCACGATGTGGAAGTCGCGCAGGAAATCGACCGGGGCATACACCTCGTCGAGCGTGGGCGTCACGGGCTGGACGCTGTGCTCTTCGCCATGGCGGAAGAAGAGGATCTTGCCCGTCGTGGGCACGACGCCCGTGCTGGAGAAATCCTGGCCGAAGAGCGCATTGAGAAAGGTGGACTTGCCCACATTGACCTCGCCGACGACGACGAAAACGAACGGCTCCTTGAGGCTCGCGATGAGGTTGTCCAGGATCGCCGCAGATTCGGGGTCGCCACCGGATTCACGCAGGGCGGCCGTCAGAGCCAGGAGGTCTGTGCCGATGCGTGAGCGCAGTTCGAAGTAGTCGTCGCCTATCATGAAAGGGGGTGGGTGCAAAGTGCCGCGTGCCATCGGCACCGCAACTCCACTTCGGATGCAGCGCGAAGTTTAAGCTGCCAAGCATAAAGTTTGGCGCAGGTCCTGTGGGTGCGGTCGGTTTTCCCTTTTCACTTTGGCTGCTGCGCACTACAGGGGAGGCCTTGACTGCCGAAACTCCAGCCCGCGAACCCGCAGACGTCCGGCGCACGCCCTGGTGGCTGTGGCCGCATGTGCTGAGCCTGGAGGCGCCCGTCGTGGCGGTGCTGTGGCAGGCGGCGCTCGCGCATGCGCATGGCATCCGTCTCACGCCGCTGCTGGGCGCAGGCCTGGCGCTCGCCTGCTGGGTGGTTTACCTGCTGGACCGCACGCTGGACACCCTGGCGGTGAAAAATGTCGCCGAGCTGGATGTGCGGCATGCCTTTTACCACCGCCACCGCCGTGTGCTGCTGCTGGGTGTCATTCCGCCGGCGCTGCTGCTTTTGGGGTGGATGGCTCTCTGCGTCATTCCCCAGGGCGTGCTGTGGCAGGCGCTGGCGCTGGCGCTTCTTGTGGCGCTCTACCTGGCCTCGTGGTCCGCGCAGGGCAGCCGGGTCTCGCGGGATGTGTTTGTATCCTGTGCCGGGCTGGGCGGCGTCCTGCTCCTCTCCCGCATGCCGATCTCCAGCGGAACCAAGTTCACGCTGAGCCTCTTGGTGCTGGGGGTGATGGTCCTGTCTTTTCTGCGGCAGCTCGACATCCGCATGGGCAATGTGCTGCCCAAGGAGCTCACGGCCGCGCTGCTCTTTGCCATGGGCTGCACCACCAGCACGCGCTTTTTCGCCATGCCGGAGACCATCGCCGAGCCCGTGCTGGAGTGCCTGCTGCTGACGCTTCTCTTTGGGTGCAATCTGCATGGCATCACCTGCCGCGAGGCCGGGCTGCAGGACGAGCACAGGCATGCACGGCTGGTGCTGGGCACGCTGGGCTTTGTGCTGGCGGTGCTCTGGGGTGTTGAGCTGGGCCTGCTGCAGCACTCGTTGTTTGGCCCCGCACGCGCAGCCCTCGGCGCGGTGCTGCTGCACTCCGTGGTGCAGGCTGCGCGCCGACGCTATTCCGTGGAAGCCTACCGTGTGCTGGCAGACGTGGCGCTCATCCTCCCGCTGCCGCTGGCATGGTGGTGAAAAGGTCGGGATAAAGGAGTGGAGAAACGCCTCGTAGCGGAAGCCGCCACAGGGAATTTCCTGCGTTTTCAAACAAGGTTGAACACCCGGGTTGGAAGGACTATGGCGAAAGTCCCCTCCCCCACTGCGCGTCCCCCGCGCATTCCGAAAAAGCCCCCATGTCCGTCGTTTCGCGTCTTCGTCGCCTCGTCCTCGCATTCTCCGCCTCCAGCCTTCTGCTTGCCCAAACCGCCGCACCTGCGGCGGTGCTGGTATATGCAGACTTGGACGGCACAGCCAACTGGAACACCTCTGAGCAGGCCTGGACAGATTCCGGCACGCCCAGCGTGTGGATCTCCACCAGCAGCGCCGAGTTTTCCAATGGCAACGCCGCCAATCTGGTCACGCTGACCGAGGCCATCAATGCAGCATCCATCAGCCAGTCCGGAGCCGGGACGAAGACGACCATCGGCGGCAGCGGCCAGACGCTCACGCTTTCCGGTGGCGGTGCGAATCCGGTGGTGGCCAACAGCAGCGGGGCAGACCTCACCTTTGCCTCCGGCCTCACCATCCAGCAGAACCCGGCCACCGGAGGAGCGGCGCAAAGGTGGAATGCAGCGAGCGGCTCCAACATCATCGTCAATGCCACGCTCAGCGGCGCGCTGAGCGGCGGGCTGATCAAGGAAGGCGCAGGCGTGTTGCAGCTCAATGCAGCGAACAATTACTCCGGCGCCACCTATCTCAGCGCCGGCGTGCTGCAGGTGGGAAATGCCACCGCGCTGGGCACCAGCACGCTGACGTTTCAGGGCGGCACGCTGCGCTACGGCGCGGCCATCACCGGCGGCCTTTCCACCCAGTTTGCCGCGCTCTCTGGCAGCGCCGCTATTCTCGACACCAACGGCTTCAGCATCACCCTCGGCAGTGCGATCACCGGCACCGGCGGCCTGGTCAAGCAGGGCAGCGGCATCCTCACCACGACGGCAGGCAGCACCTACACCGGCGGCACCACAGTGGAGGCGGGCATCCTGAGCAGCGGTGCGGGCACGGGGGCCAATCCGTTTGGTGCCAATGGCAGCATGATCACCGTGAAAAACGGCGCCACGCTGGACCTCAACTGGACCAACGCCGCCAACTACGCCTCAACGTATCAGCTCACCATCGAGGGCAAGGGCGTGGCGGACACCTCTGGCACCGTCTTCGGCGGCTACGTCGGTGCGCTCACCTCCTCCGGCAGCTACAACAACACCTCCACAGCCTTCAGCAGCATGCTCCTCACCGGAGACACCACCATCTCCGGCCGACTTGGCACCACCGGCACGCGCTATGGTGTGCCGGCCAACATCGACGCCCGCGTGCGCGACTCCGGCGGCAATGTCATCGCCAACCAGTATTACACGCTCACGATTGTGAACGGCAACGCCGTAAGCTGGCGCGGAGCCGCCGCCAACAACGTGTATGTGGGAGACATCCGCCTGGAGCAGGGCCGCCTGTGGGCGGACCAGGACAACTTCGGCGACAACAATTTTTCCATTTACATCAATGCCAACACGCTGGGCTCGACCACCATCTGGGGCGAGCTGGGGAACTGGCTGGGCACCCGCACGGTGGCCAAGAAGACCGTCATCACCGGCGGCCTGGTGGCGCTGGAGGGTTATCAGGGTTCCAGCGGGGTGAAGATCGACTACGGTGCGGTTTCCACCTTCACGCTGAGCGGCCAGATGACGCTGAATGTCTCGGCGCTGGCTGACAACCGCATCTCCGCCACCTATTCCGTGCGTGATGCCAAGGTGACCGGCCAGATCACCGGCTCAGGCGGTTTCCGCTACATCGGTGCCACCGCTGCGCTCACGGACTGGGACCCCACCTACACCACCTCCGCCACCATCAATCGCTACAGCGTGCTGTACCTCACCAACAGCACCAACAACTTCACCGGCACCATCAAGCTGGACAGCGGCGTCATCCGCATGTCCGACGGCACCGCCAGCGGCAAGCTCGGCGGCGGCAGCAATGACTTCAGCTTCAACACCACCACCGCCCCGGCCATCCTCGACTTGTTTGGCACCAGCCAGAGCATCGGCGCGTTGAACGGTGCCAGCGCCACCTTCCATTTTGTCCAGAACAACCGGCAGAACACCACCTCCACCCTCACCGTGGGGAGTGGCGGCGCCAGCGGCAGCTTTGCCGGCGTGCTGCGTGACTACGCCGCACTGCCCGCAGACAACACGGCCATCACCAACGAAGGTGCCACGAACGCCAGACTCGCCCTCGTGAAGACCGGCGCGGGCCAGCAGGTGCTGACCAATGTGAGCACCTACACCGGTGGCACCACCATCAACGGCGGCTCCTTGCAGATCGGCACCGGTGCCACCGGGCAGAGCACCGCACGCTTGGGCTTTGGCTCCTTCACCGTGAACAATGGCGGCATGCTGCAGGGCAACGGCATCGTCGGCTTCGCCGGACTCACCAGCACCATCGCCTCGGGCGGCACCCTCAGCGTCGGCACCTCCACCCAGACCGGGCTGCAGTACCTCACCGTGGACGGCACGCTGAATGTGGCCGGCACGCTTTCCTTTGACCTCTGGGGCGCCAGCAGCGGCTCCGGCAGCCTGGCCAACAGCGACTTCCTCACCTTTCTCGCAGGTTCCTCTTTCAGCCTCGGCAGCACCGGCGTGCTCAACATCACCGTCAAGGCGGGCGCGGGAGACTCCACCACCTGGGCGGCGGGCACCTGGTTCCAGTTGTTTGATTTTGGCAATGTTGCTTTGGGCAACCGCAGCGTGGCACTGGACAACACCGCCAGCTGGGTGCTGCCCGCGTTGAACAGCGGACTCGTGCAGTGGGATTTCTCCCGCCTCGCCACTGAAGGCCGCATCTACGTCGTCGCCAAAGCCGCCACCCCGACTCTAGTGTTCGACCCCGCAGATTCCTTCACCGGAACCGCCGAGTGGAAGACGACCCCAGGTTACCTCGCCTGGGATGATGCTGGCGTCGCAGGTGTCTCGCTGCAGGAGTGGGTCACAGGTGCCAACGCTGTCTTCAGCAACGGTGCGTCGAACTCCCTCAGTGTGGTCGAAAACATCTCCGCCAGCAGTCTTTTCCAGTCCGCCACCGGCACCATCACCACGATTGACTCTGCCAACGGCAGCGTGCTCACCCTGAGCGGCACGAACCGCGTGGTGTCCAACACCAGCGGCACCACGTTCACCTTGGGCAGCGGCCTCACCGTGGACCTCACCGGCACCGAGAAGGAGTGGTATGCAGACGCCACCTCCCCCATCGTGGTGAACGGCATCATCATCGGCACCGTAGGCAGCTATGTGACCGGCACTGTCACCGGTGGCCTGATCAAGACTGGCGACGGCGTGCTGGAGCTGCGCGGTGCCAACACCTATAGCGGTGTCACCCGCCTGCAGGGGGGCACGGTGCTCGCGACGACGACTGCCGCCTTTGGCACCAGCAAGGTGGTGTTTGAAGGTGGCACCCTCAGGTACGGTGCGGCCATCACCGGCGGCTATTCCAGCCTGTTTGCCCCGCTTAACTACGGGTACATGGCGAGGCTGGACACGAACGGCTTCAATGTGACGCTGGACACCGCGCTGAGCGGCAGCAGCGGCCTGACCAAGCTGGGTACCGGCATCCTCACCGTGGCCGCAGGCAGCAGCTACACCGGCGGCACCGTGGTAGAGGCTGGTATTCTGAAAAGCGGTGCCACCGCTGTGAACGCCACCAATCCTTTTGGAGCCAACGGCTCGCAGATCACCGTCAAGAACGGTGCCACGCTGGATGTGAACTGGGCGGACGCCAGCAACTACAGCTCCGTGAAGTACAACCTGCTGGTGGAAGGGAAGGGCGTTGCAGATTCCTCCGGCACCATCGCAGGCGGCTACGTCGGCGCGGTGGTCTCCTCGGGCGCTGCCAGCATGACATCGTCCCCCTTCAGCCTCATCACCATGACGGGAGACACCACCTTTGCCGGCCGCTACCTGAGCACCGGAGCGCGCTGGGGCATCACGGCCATCAATGCCAACGGCTACAACATCACCTTCGTCAACGCCAACGGCCTGAGCTGGGCGGTCAGCACCGCAGGAAACGCGCAGAACGTGCGGGACATCTACATCGAGCAGGCCCACGTCTATGCGGACAGCACCTACTTCGGCGACGACAACTACAGCATCATCGTCGAGGCCAGCAAGCCTGGCGCCACGCTGTTCCGTGGTGAGCTGCGGCGCTACAGCAGCTCCGGCACCATCACCAAGAAGATCACGCTCAATGGCGGCATCGTGCAGTATGAAGGCGAGCCCACCAACGGCCTCGTGCCACGCACCTTCACCCTCGCCGGGCAGGTGACGCTGATGGACAACAACGCCATCGCCGCCAACCGCTTCAACAGCAGCGGCGTCAGCCGCGACATCAAGATCACCGGCAAGCTCACGGGTGCGGGCGGCTTTGAATACCAGGGCAGCACCGGCACTTACAACTACAACAACACCACGCCCACCGACCGCTACAGCGTGCTCACGCTGACCAACTCCGCCAACGACTTCACCGGCGCGGTGAACCTCATCCGCGGCATCATTCGCATGTCAGACGGTTCCGCCAGCGGCACCCTGGGCGCAGGCAGCAATGACTTCAACTTCACCACGGCAGCAAACATTGGCATCCTCGATCTCTTTGGCACCAGCCAAAGCATCGGCGCGCTCAACGGCAGCAGCGCCACCAACCACTTTGTGCAGAACAACCGCGCCGGCACCACCGCCACCCTGACGGTGGGGAATGGTGGTGCGAATGGGAACTTCGCCGGCGTGCTGCGCGACTACGGCGCACTGCCAGCGGGCAACGCCTCCATGAACGAGTCCACCTACACCGGAGACGGTGCCACAGGCGCAAAACTCGCGCTGGTCAAGACCGGCACCGGCACGCAGGTGCTCACCGGCGTCAGCACTTTCACCGGTGGCACTGTGGTGAATGGCGGCGTGCTGCAGGTTGGCTCCGGCAACACCGGCCAGAGCACCGCCACTCTCGGCAGTGGCGGCTTTACTGTGAACAGCGGCGGCACCCTGGCAGGCAATGGCATCGTCGGCGTGGCCGGCACCCTGAATCTGGTCAATGTCGGTGGCACCCTCGCTCCCGGCACCAGCACGCAGACCGCCGCCCAGCGCCTGGACATCTACGGCGGCCTCACCAGCAGCGGCACGCTGAGCTTCAATCTCTTCAGCGTGACCCTCGGCTCCGGCAGTGCGAGCAACAGCGACACCCTCAAGTTCCTCTCCAATGAGCAGATCACCCTCGGCGGCACGCTCACCCTCAGCAACAACACCGGCACCCTTTCCACCACCTGGACCGAAGGCACCTGGTTCCAGCTGGTGGACTGGAATGTCGTCACCACCGGAAACCGCAGCGTGAACTTCACCGACATCAGCCTTCTCCCCGCCCTGGCCGGCGGCCTGCAGTGGGATGTCAGCCAGTTCGCCACCGACGGCCGCATCTACGTCGTCGTGCCGGAGCCCGGCCGCGCGGTGCTGGTGCTGATGGGGCTGGCGCTTTGTGCGGTGAGGCGCCGCCGCCCCTGATGTGGCACGGATGACATCTTGCGTCCGTCTGCATGGTTGCATGAGTTCATGACGTCTTGTGTCATGTTCTGTAAATCCCCATGAAGCCTCTGCTAGCCCTCATCACCGCCCTTGTTCTTCCATCGCTGCTCCGCGCCGAAGACACGCCCAACGAGCTCTTCCGCCAGGGCGTGGACTTCTTCTTTGCCGCAAAGCCAAAGGAATCCGTGGCGGCGTTCGACAAGCTCATCGCGCTGGTGCCGGATTCCAAGCCGCAGCTCTGGCAGCGCGGGCTCTCGCTCTACTATGCGGGCGATTTCAAAGGCGGACGCGAGCAGTTTGAAGTGCACCAGACGGTGAACGGCAACGACGTGGAAAACGCCGCGTGGCACTTCCTCTGCATCGCCAAAGGAGAGGGCGTGGAGGCGGCACGCAAGGTCTTCATCCCCATCGAAGGCGACAGCCGCATCCCCATGAAGCAGGTGCACGAACTTTTCGCCGGCAAAGGCAGCGAGGAGGCCGTGCTGAAAGCCGCCGAGGAGGGTGAAGGCGAACGCCTGCGCAATCACCGCTGCTACGCCCACCTCTACCTCGGCCTCTACTATGAAGCCACGGGGGACAACGAGAAGGCAAAGGCGCACATGCTCAAAGCCGCGAAGGATTTCTCCATGGACCACTACATGGGCCGCGTGGCCCAGGTGCATGTGAAGCTGCGCGGGTGGGAGTGAGCGGGGGTTTCCCCACCCCTTGCGCCTCCCTTGCGCATCATTGCGCCTGTCTTGGCAGAGTGGCCTGCGGGCGCAACATGCCCCTCTCTCCCGTGGTAGGTTCGGGTGTTAACTCACCTCATCCGTCCCATGAAAATGCACCGTCTCTGCTCCGGCAATCACAGCAACCTTTTCACCACCCCTCAGGGTCGGCGTGACTTCTTGCAGGTGGGTGCCATGGCCGGGCTGGGCCTCACCCTGCCCAATCTGCTCAAGCTGCAGGCGGCGGATCTGGCCATGCCGGCGGTGGAAAGCTACAAGCCCATCGCCACCTCCATCATCCATATCTATCTCCCCGGCGGCATGGCGCAGCATGAGTCCTGGGATCCCAAGCCCTTTGCCTCGCCCGATTACCGCGGGCCTTTCAGTCCGGTGAAAGGCTCCACCGGCGAGTACGTCGGCGGTCAGTTTGTCAACATCGCCAAGATCCTCGACAAGATCACGCTCATCCGCTCCGTCACGCATGGGGAGGCGGCCCACGAGCGCGGCACGCACAACATGTTCACCGGCTACCGTCCCAGCCCGGCCATCAAATTCCCCAGCTTCGGCTCCATCATCTCGCACGAGCAGGGGCCGCGCAACAACCTGCCGCCCTACGTCGCCGTCCCCAACATGATCGCGCCCGACCAGGGCAGCGGCTACATGAGCAGCGCCTACGGCCCCTTTGCCCTCGGCAGCGATCCGGCGGACAGAGGCTTCACTGTGCGCGATCTCGCCTCGCCAAAGGATGTTGATGCGAAGCGTTTTGACCGCCGCCGCAATCTCCTCTCCGCCGTGGACGAGCACTTCCGTACCACGGAGAAATCCGACGGCCTCAGCGCCATGGACAATTTCTACCAGGCCGCCTACAAGCTCATCAGCTCTGACAAGGCCCGCGAAGCCTTCAATCTCAACGCCGAGCCCGACAAGCTGCGCGACGAGTACGGCCGCAACGCCGCAGGCCAGCGCTTCCTGCTCTCCCGCCGTCTCGTCGAGGCAGGCGTGCGCATGGTCTCTGTCAACTTCGGCAGCTGGGACCACCACTCCAACATCAAGAGCGCCTTTGAAAGCCAGGCCCCGCAGTTTGACGTGGCCTTTGCACGCCTCATCAAAGACCTCGATGAGCGCGGCATGCTCGACACCACGCTCGTGCTCGTCAGCTCCGAGTTTGGCCGCACCCCGCGCATCAACAGCACCAACGGCCGCGACCACTACCCGCGCGTCTTCTCCGTGGCCATGGCCGGTGGCGGCGTGAAGAAAGGCTTCGTCTATGGCAAGTCCGACGCCCTCGGCGGCGAGCCCGATGAAAACCCCGTCGGCCCCGAAGACCTCGCCCGCACGATGTACCGCCTGCTCGGTATCAACGCCAGCAAGCGCATCGTCGTCGAAAACGTGCGTCCGGTGGACATCGTCAACGGCGGCCGCCTGATCCAGGAAGTCATCGCGTAGGGCGTTGCGGAGGCATTCATTCTGCCCGGTTGCCTGCCTCCTGGCGCTGACAAGATCAAAAATGCGGAAACCGCAATCCCGGGCTTTCCACGGCATCAAAACTGCGCATTCTCCATGCGGTTCGGATTTGAACCTCCATGGAAGCAGTCAACATTCAGTTTGCCCCCGCGACAGGCACCGAGGAAGAATGGAACGAGGCGTATGCACGCCTCGCGGATTATTTCCGCTCGTATCAGCTTCACAACCGCATCCGCCGCACGCAGCTCATTCTCGAAACCCTGCGCAACGCGGCCAAGGCCCATGCGAAGGATCCCACGCGCACGCCCACGGCTCACTCCATCGAGCAGGCCCGGGTGATGCTGCGCGAGTGG
The DNA here is from genome assembly GCF_042655725.1 of Prosthecobacter fluviatilis. GTDB lineage: Bacteria > Verrucomicrobiota > Verrucomicrobiia > Verrucomicrobiales > Verrucomicrobiaceae > Prosthecobacter > Prosthecobacter fluviatilis. The sequence continues at coordinate 661,430 of NZ_JBHSMQ010000003.1, read as the reverse complement.
CTCGGCTCCATCTACAGCGACCTCAATCTCAACGAAGCTCAGCTCGAGGCCACGGGCCGCCTCGGCTTCCACCTCGCCGGCGGCCCTTCGCGCTGGCCGCAGTTCTTTCTGGACGAGAAGAACATGCCCGAAGACATGGCCGAGGCCATGCGCTCCGCCATCCGTACCTCCGGCCCCGGCATGCAGGTCAGCAAGATGACCCCGCGTGACATCGACCTCGGCATGTTCACCGACGTGGCCGACGACACCTTTGACCGCCTCGGCCGTCATCCCATCCTGCGCTACTCGGTGCTCGTCATCATTGTCGGCAGCGTCTTGGGCTACCTTTACTCCCTCTTCGGATGAGCACCCCCGTTGGCAGCCAGACCGCGAACATTGCGATGACCGCCGGCATGCCGCCCAAGCACGTATCACGCACACGCCGCGCCACCTTTTTCTCCCTCGTCGGCCTCGGCACCATCGTGGGCGCCTGGCTTTCCTACATCTTCCTCTCGGAAAACGGCATGCGCCTTTCCGAATGGGGCCTGCTGCTGGTCTTCATCCCCCTGTATTACCAGCTCAATGTCGGCTTCTGGACCGCGCTCTTTGGCGTGTGGCTGATGAACCGCCCCAAGCCGGACCCGCTCAATCTCTGGCTCTCCCTCAGCGCGGATGACTTCGAGCAGCCCATCACGGCCAGCACCGCCATCATCATGCCCGTCTTCAATGAGGATGTGACGCGCGTCTATGAGGGCCTGCGCTCCATCTACCTCTCCCTGGAGGCCACCGGGCAGTCCAAGCACTTTGACTTTTTCATCCTCAGCGACTCCGACAAGGCCAGCCAGTGGATCGAGGAGGAGACCGCCTGGCTGGAGCTCTGCCGCCAGCTCAAGGCCTTCGGCCGCATCTTCTACCGCCGCCGCCGCAAGCAGATCAACCGCAAGAGCGGCAACGTCTCCGACTTCTGCCGCCGCTGGGGCAAACGCTACCGCTACATGGTCGTGCTCGACGCGGACAGCCTCATGTCCGGCGCACTGCTCACCAACATGGTGCGCATCATGGAAAAGAATCCCGGCATCGGCATCGTGCAGACGTTTCCGAAGCAGATCGCCGCAGACACGCTGCTCGGGCGCGTCATGCAGTTTGCCCAGGCCCTCTATGGCCCGCCCTTCATGGCCGGGCTCGACTACTGGCAGTGTGGCGAGGCCAATTTCTGGGGGCACAACGCCATCCTGCGCCTCGCACCCTTCATCGAGCACTGCGCGCTGCCGCCCCTGCCTGCAAACGCCCCCTTCGGCGGCCACATCCTCAGCCATGACTTCGTCGAGGCCGCGCTCATGCGCAAAGCCGGCTACGCCGTGCGCCTGCTGCCCACCACGCGCGGCAGCTATGAGGAAGGCCCCCCCACGCTGGTGGACATGCTCAAGCGCGACCGCCGCTGGTGCCAGGGCAACATGCAGCACCTGTGGCTGCTCTTTGCCAAAGGCTGGCACCCGATGAGCCGCATCAATTTCCTCCACGGCATCCTCAGCTACGTCAGCTCGCTGCTGTGGTTCTTCTTCCTGGTGCTGGCCACCTTCCTGGCCGCCACCCGCACGCCGCACGTGCAGCCGCAGGCCATCCTGGCCGAGCACATTCTTCTGGCCGTCACCGCCATGCTCATCTTCCTGCCCAAGACCGTCATCCTGCTGGATGAAGTCATCACCGGCCGCATGTTCAAGCCGCTCCGGCTGCGCTTCCTCACCTTCTTCAGCAGCCTCCTCGACACCGTGGTCTTCACCCTCATGGCTCCGGTGCTCATGATTTTCCATTCGCGCTTCGTGGTGTACACGCTCATCGGCAAAAGCGTCAGCTGGGTCACCCAGCGCCGCAAAATTGATGGCGGCCTGAACTGGAGCGAGATCCTCTTCACCTTCCTCAGCGTCACGCTGCTCGGCCTCGCCTGGGCGGTGGTCGGCTGGTTTGTCTCCAAGGCCTTCCTCATCTGGATCAGCCCCATCCTCTTCTCCCTGGTCATCTCCATCCTCGTGGCCGCCCTCGTTTCCAGCGGTCGCAGCGGGCGGCGCCTCGGCCTCTTCCTCACACCGGAGGAGCACGAGCCGCCCACCGTGCTGAAGACCATGCAGCAAAATCTGGAGGAGATCAAAGACCGCAGCCAGCTCCCCCCGGAGCTGGAGCGCCACTACGGCCTCATGCAGGTCTGCCTGGACCCCTACGTGAACGGCCTCCACGTCAGCCTGCTGCGCCGCCGCCGCACCATCGAGGTGTCATCCGCCTACCTCAAGGAGATCAGCCACAGGCTCATCACCCAGGGGCCTCAGACGCTCAATGCCCAGGAGCTCAAGGCGCTCATGCACGACACCGACACCGTCACCAATCTGCACTACAGCATCTGGAGCGCCGCCGACCATGAGCTGGCCCCCTTCTGGGCCACCGCCATCCGTCAGTACAACCTCGCCTCCACCAGCCCCTTTGCGCACACTCTCGCAAAGCAGGAGCTGGAATAGCTGCACGGCGGCCCGGAGATCATTCTCCGGAGAGCCATCTCAGACATCACGTTCTAGAAGCCGCCGAAGTTCCCGCCAAAGCCTCCCCCCTGGCCGCCTCCACGATAACCACCCAAGCTGCGGCGAACACGAGGACCATCATCATCGTTCCTGCTCGGGGTAGTCATGCACGCACTGAAGGTGCTGAGAGAAAGAACGACCGTCAGGAGAGCAAGCAGTTTGGTTTTCATGGGGGCAGTGGTTCGCATGAGATCCATCCGGATCTCTTCAGGCACAGCAAGCAATGACAGGTGAGTCAGAAAATACAACTTTGGCGCCCTAGGTCGTCCGCCGATTTTGGTTAGTGGTGGTGACCGCCAAAGCCGCCCCCGTGAAAGCCTCCCATGTGGCCGCCAAAACTGCCGTAATGGCCGCTGATGCCGCCGCCATGGAAGCCGCCAAAGCCGGGGTGGGCGTGGCTGTACAGAGGCCCGCGGTATCCGCCATAGGCGTAGCCCGGCCTGCCGTAGTAGTTGTTGTAAATGCCGTACCCGCCGCCGTAGTACCACGGCCGGTAGTAGTTGTAGCCGTACCCGTAGCCGCCGTAATAGCACGAACTGAGCGACCCCAGCGAGAGGATCGCTATGAGGAGGAAAAGGAGTTTTGTTTTCATAATCGCATTGGGTTCACCTGAATTCGACGCCACCCCGTCGGCAGCATTCAAAAATAATGCCTCCTCCCGGCCCACCCCGGCGCTGCATTCACGCTTCCCATCCGCCGCCCTTCATGCCAGCATCGCCTCACCATGAAGCTCCTTCCCGGTCTCGCCTTTGTCTTTGTCACTGCCAGCACCGCCCTCGCACAGCAGAAAAACGGGCCGGTCATTTCGCCCGAAGTGCTGGAAAATCACAGCGTCACCTTCCGCCTGCGCGCGCCGAAAGTCCAAAGTGTGGCCCTGCGTGGCCAGTGGAACAAGGAACCCGCCGAACTGACCAAAGACGCCGAAGGACTCTGGACCCTCACCCTGCCGGCTGTCCCCGCAGGTGTCTGGGAGTACAGCTTCATGGTTGACGGCCTTACGATGATCGACCCCGCCAATCCCGCGCAAAAGCCGCAGCGCAGCCCCACCTCCAGCATCCTGCACATTCCCGGCACACCGCCCAATCCCTGGGACTTTCAGGACGTGCCCCACGGCACCGTGCACCAGCACACCTACCTTTCCAAAGCCCTCAACAAGCAGCGCAGCGCCTGGGTGTACACCCCGCCCGGCTATGAAGCAGGCACACAGAAGGAGTACCCGCTCTTCGTCCTGCAGCACGGCTCCGGCGACCGCCACGAGACCTGGGTGCAGCACGGCAAGGCGCACTGGATCCTCGACAACCTCATCGCCGCCGGCAAAGCCAGGCCCATGATCATCCTCATGATCGACGGCCACCCCCTCGGCCAGGTGCCGCGTGACATGGCCGACCGCCGCGCCCTCTCGCTCGCTGCGTTTAAAAACGAACTCTTCACCGATGCCGTCCCCCTCGTGGAAAGTCACTACCGTGTCTCCAAAGACCCCTCGCAGCGCGCCCTCGCCGGCCTCAGCATGGGCGGCTGGCAGGCCCTCAGCATCGGCATGACCAGCCTCGACCGCTTCGCCTGGATCGGCTCCTTCAGCGGCGCGGTGGATGAAAATGAGATCAAACCCGCCCTCGATGACGCCACCGGCACCAACGCCAGACTCAAGCTTCTCTGGATCGCCTGCGGAGAGAAAGATTTCCTGCTCGAGCGCAACCACCAGCTCATCGAAAAACTCAAGACCACCGGCGTGAATCACGAATGGCATGAAACACCGGGAGATCACTCGTGGCCCGTGTGGCGCAATTATCTCACGGAGTTTGCGCCCAGGCTGTTTCGGTGAGGCAGTGTCTTCTGGAGCTGTCAGCGCTTCCAGGCGTGGCCGTCTTTGATCACATGGTCGCCATCCGCCACGGCCTCAGGAAAACATTTTCATAAATCTTGTCCTCCCCTGTCCTCGGCGGGCGGGTTCGTTGGTCGTGTCATTGAACGGAACGCTGCAGCAGACCGGGACAAACCAAAAACGAACACGCACACTCCCCCACCACCAACGACCATGAAAACGAAACACACCATCGCATCGCGGGCCGAATGGCTTGAAGCCCGGAAGGCGCTCCTCGCGGAGGAAAAGCAGCTCACCCGGCAGATGGACGCCATCAGCGCCAAGCGTCGCGCCCTCCCCTGGGTGAAGATCGACAAGGACTATCGGTTCGAAAGCAGCGGTGGCCGCGTTTCGCTGGCGGATCTCTTCTGCGGAAAGAGCCAGCTCGTCATCCAGCACTTCATGCTCGGGCCCGGCTGGGAGGAGGGCTGCCCCAGCTGCTCCTACATGGCCGACCACACCGACGGCATGCTGCCGCACCTGGCCGCGCGAGATGTCACGATGCTGGCCGTCTCCCGTGCGCCGCTGGCGGAGATCGAGTCCTTCAAGAAACGCATGGGCTGGAGCTTCGGCTGGGTGTCCTCCCACGGCAGCGACTTCAACCACGACTTCCACGTCTCGTTCACGGAGCAGGAGGTGGAGAGCGGCAAGGTGGACTACAACTACACCGCGCAGCCCTTTGGCAGCACGGAGGCGCCTGGCATCAGCGTTTTCCAAAAGGAGACCGATGGCACCATCTACCACACCTACTCGGTGTATGGCCGTGGCGTGGAGCTCATGATGGGCACCTACCGCATTCTCGATCTGGTGCCGAAAGGCCGTGACGAGGACAGCCTCGAATGGACCATGCAGTGGGTGCGCCACCACGACCGCTATGACTCTGGCACAACCTCCAAATGCGGCTGCCGCTCTGAGGAGGCCAGAGCATGAGCTTCCGGCGCTGCTGTCAGAGCACGAGACCTGCTGGGCGCATGAGAAAAGTTGCCGGCTGGCTGCTCCCGGGCACGGTGCTCGCTCTGATGCCCAAGTGCCCCATGTGCCTCGCGGCGTATGTGGCGCTCGGCACCGGCTTCACGATGTCCTACGCTTCAGCACACATCCTCATGCGCTCCCTCACCGTGCTTTGCATCAGCGCATGGATCATTTGCGCAGCGAAGCTGCTGCTGAAACACCTGCGCCACAAATCCTCGCTCAAACTTCGCCCCATCTGCTCAGACCCATGAAAACCGAACCCACCCATCAGTACATGTTTCTCGTCCGCGGCTGCTCATGCAGCGCCGGACACTCCGCCGAAGAAATGCAGGCCCACATGAAGACGGTCTATGACTGGATCGATGACCTCACCCAAAAAGGCATCTTCAGCGCCGCACAGCCGCTGACCCCGGAGGGAAAAATCGTCTCCGGTCCCGGCCTCGTGTCAGACGGCATCGCCGCTGAATCCAAGGAGTCCGTGGGCGGCTTCTTCATCCTCAATGTGGCATCGATGGACGAAGCCGTGCGCATTGCCGAGTCATCTCCCATGTTTGGCAACGGTGGCAGCCTGGAGGTCCGCCGCATCGCCGCGCTCACCTGTGACTGAGCCATGAGCCGGCAGGGCACCAGTGCAGGTGAGGTGGCCGCCCACTTCTTTCGCCACGAAGGCGCGAAGGTGGTCGCCACGCTCACCGCGCGCCTCGGTACACACCGGCTGCAGCTGGCGGAGGATGTGGTGCAGGAGGCCCTGCTGCGCGCGCTGCAGACCTGGTCATACCGTGGCGTGCCTGAAAATCCCGCCGCATGGCTCACGCAGGTGGCGAAGAACCTCGCGCTCAATGCCCTGCAGCGTGAGCAGCTCTGGAACGAAAAGCAGGACGGCATCGCCGCGGAGCAGGCGCGCTGGCTTGCCTCACCGGCCCAAGACATGAAGCACGAAACCTTTGCCGACGACACACTCCGCATGATGTTCGTCTGCTTTCATCCTGAGCTCGCAGCAGAGGCGCAGACGGCGCTGGCGTTGCGCACGCTCTGCGGCTTCAGCCCTGCCGAGATCGCCGCCGCCTTCCTCACCAGCGAGGCCGCAGTGGCCAAGCGCCTGGTGCGCGCACGGCAGCGCATCCGCGAGCTCGCGCTCCCCTTTGCCGTGCCGGAGCCGGCGGAGCTCTCCGCACGCCTAGGCGGTGTGCTGCACACCCTCTACCTGCTTTTCAATGAAGGCTACAAAGCCTCCACCGGCGACCGCCTCGTGCGCGATGACCTCTGCCACGAGGCCATCCGGCTTCTCACGCTGGTTACCGAGCATCCCTCCACCCAGGAGCCACGCGCCCTCGCCCTTCTTTCGCTCCTGCTGCTCAATGCCGCACGCCTGCACACGCGCACCGATGATGCGGGGCACCTCCTGCGCCTGCATGAGCAGGACCGCTCGGCCTGGGATCAGGCCATGATCCGGCGCGGCATTGCCTGCCTGCACCAGGCCTCGCAGGGTGGCGTGCTCAGCGTGTATCACATCGAGGCCAGCATCGCCGCCACGCATTGCCTGGCGGCCACGGCTTCCTCCACCGACTGGCCGCGCATCTTGCATCTCTACGATCAGCTCCTCGCCATCACCGGCTCTCCAGTCACCGCCATGAACCGCGCCGTGGCCGTGGCGCGTGTGCATGGCCCGCAGGCCGGGCTAGATGCCCTTCAGAGCATCAGGCAGCGCAGCCTGCTGGAGATCTCCCATCTCTACCACGCCATCCGTGGCACCTTCGCAGCCGAGCTCGGCCAGACCGAGACTGCGCTCGCCGATTTCAGGCAGGCCCACAAGCTCGCCACCCTTCCCGTGGAGCGCGCCTTCATCTCCCGGCGGATCGCGGAGTGCGGAGGTTCTGGCTAGGGGGCTCAGTGGTGATGCCCGCCTCCATAGCCGCCGTGGTGGCTCCCGTGACCGTAACCGTGGCCGTAAGAATGTGGGCGATAGCCATGGCTGTACCGCGAGTAGCCGTAGCCGCTGTGGTATGACGGGCGGTAGTAGGAGCGGCCGTAGCCGTAACCATAGCCGCCTCCACAGTAGGGATCGACACAGGAGCTCAGCGAGCCCAGGGCAAGCACGGCGGTGCAGAAAAGCAGCAATTTCGTTTTCATAGTCACTGAGTCCGACGCAGGTCCTCAGGATCTATTCAGCCATCACGGCGGATTACAAAACGGGCCGCGAATCGCACGCTGCGGCTGCGCCTTCTTCACAGCATGGGGTGGCGCTTTACGGCAGCATCCCCGCCAGGTCCTTCGCGAGCTGCGCAGCCTCAGCCACGGGGCGCTTGGCCTCGCGCTCCACAGGCGGCAGGGAAAGATCGGCTTCGTTGAAGACGCGCACGCTCATGTGCAGCTCCCCTTCGGCGATCCACGTATGCGCACCCACGGGGGTCTGGCAGCCGGCGCCGAGGATCTTCAAAAACTCGCGCTCAGCGGTGATACGGGCTTCCGTTTCGGCATCGTTCAGCGCACGGATCGCGGCGATGGCGGCCTCATCTCCCGCGCGGCATTCGATGGCGATGGCGCCCTGCCCGGCGGCGGGGAGAAATTTCACGGGGTCGAGCACCAGACCGTAGAGCGTGTGCGTGTCGATGTGGATGCGGCTCAGGTTCGCATTCAGCAGGCCCAGGCGCAGCAGGCCGGCGGCGGCCAGCAGCACGGCATCCAGCGCGTTTTCTCCCAGCACCTTCTTCACACGCGTGGGCACGTTGCCACGGATCTCCACGATCTCCACATCCGGGCGCAGAAACTTGAGCTGCGCGGCACGGCGCACGCTGCTGGTGCCCACACGCGCACCCTGGGGCAGCGTTTCGAGCGTGTAGGGATGCGCGCTAACGAGCACGTCCTCAATGGCCGCACGCGGGAGCACGGCGGCGATGGTGAATCCGGCGGCGAGGTCGCTGGGCACGTCCTTGAGGCTGTGCACGGCGGCGTCGATCTGCTTGTCTGCCAGCGCGATTTCCAGCTCCTTGATGAAGATGCCCTTGTCCACCTGCGCCACATCGCTGAACTCGGAAAAACGCAGATCCTGACGCTTGTCACCGCTGGTTTGGATGATCTGGCGCTCGATCTGCAGGTGCGGGTGCGCGGACTGCAGCGCGGCGGTGACCATGGTGGTCTGTGTCAGGGCCAGTTCGCTGCCACGGGTGCCGAGGATGATTTTGGAGATGCTCATGAAACGAGAAAGCTTTGCTGGGAGTGCCCAGGAGGGGTGAGAAAGCCGTATTTTTCCAGCTGCTCTTCAATGATTCGTTCGCAGGAGGCCAGCTGCCGCTCGCGCTCGCGGCGGCCTTCGTCAGCGATGGCCTGCAGGGCGTCGATGTCGTAGAGATACACGCCCTCGATGTTGTTCACCGCCGGGTCCACATCTCGCGGCACGGCGATGTCGATGATCAGCAGCGGCTCCCAGCGGCGCTTGCGCATCACCTGCTCGATCTGCTCGGGCTTGATGACGAAATGCGGCGCGCTGGTGCTCGAAATGATCACGTCCACCTCATGCAGGGCGTTCTCCCATTCGTCGAATTTCATCGCGGTGCCCTTCATCTCCGTGGCCAGCTCCACGGCCTTGTCGTAGCTGCGGTTGGAGACGATGATGCTCTTGGCGCCACGCGAGAGCAGGCTCTGCGCGCAGGTGCGGCTCATTTCCCCGGCGCCCACCAGCATGACACGGCATTCCTTGAGGTCGTGCACCTTTTCCGCCAGGTCCACCGCCACGCTGCCCACGCTTGTGGAGCCGCGCTGGATGGTGGTCTCGTTGCGCACCTTTTTGCCCACGGTGAAGGCCTGCTGAAAGAGCTTGTTCAGCGCGCGGCTGGTCGTGCCGGTGTCCAGCGCCAGCTTGTACGCCGCCTTCACCTGGCCAAAGATTTCCGTCTCTCCCAGCACCATGGAGTCCAGGCCGCTCACCACGCGGAAGAGATGCCGCGCCGCCTCGGCGGAGTCGAGGTTGTACAGCACCAGCGCCTCGGCATGCTCGGGCTGCAGCTCAAAGCGGCGCACCAGGTAGTCGCGCAGCGCAGCGTGGCCGTCCTTGCCGCTGGCCAGCCCATGGGTGGCATAGAGCTCCACACGGTTGCAGGTGCTCAGCACCACGCATTCCTCAAATCCCGGCAGCCCGCTCACCTGCTGCACGGCGTCCGGCACCTGCGTCTCGGGAAAGGCCAGGCGCTCACGCACCTCCACCGGGGTGGTTTTGTAGTTCAGGCCCACACAGACGAGGCCGCTGCGCTTGTCCGTCGGCTCAGGCATGTGTCACGATCCACAGGGAAATGAACGGCAGGATGAAGCCGACGACCGCCAGCCAGGCCGTCCGGCGGGGCGAGGTGAAGTGTTTCCACATCAGAAAGGAGATCACCGCATACAGCCCCCACACCGTCCACGCGAAGACCACGTGCCCGGTCTTCGTCATCGGCAGGTGCAGCGCAAAGGAGATGCCCAGCGCGATGCTCAGCAGCAGCAGTCCCAGCCGCACCAGGCGCTGGATGGCCTGCGCCAGCCCCTGAATGGGCGGCAGTTGGTAAAACAGTCCGCCGATCTGATGGCGCTTCAGCAGCCGCTCCTGGATCAGGTACATCACCCCGGTGATGCACGCCAGGGCAAAGGCCGCGTAAGAGATCAGCGCCAGCGCGATGTGCAGCTCCACCAGCGCATTGATGGGCCCCTTCGGCGGGTAGGGCGCGAAGCCGTTCCCAAACGCCATCCCCTGCATCAGGGTGACCAGCGGCGCCGTGAAGACCCCCAGCAGCGAAAGCCGGAAAGCCGGCCCCACGAGAAAATAGAGCAGCACGATGCTCCATGCGATGAAGACCAGGATGTCCGGCAGGCTGCGGATGGGGCACTGCCGCACCTCCTCCCCGCGCAGGTAGATGAAGCCCGTCTGCAGCGCAAATCCCAGCGCCATCAGCACAAACTGCGCCCGCCCCTGCCTCCAGGCTCCCGCCTTCAGCGCCAGCAATGCCTGCACGACCGCGCTCACAAACAGGAGCGTGGCGGCTAGAAGCAGTTGCTGGGAGGACGGCATCGGATCGGGGGGCGGATACTCGCGGGCTTACGGCGTTTCTGCAAGGGTGAAGGCAATTCCGGGCGCAATGTTCCCATCGCTTGCGCATCCGCGCATCTCCTCCATGATCGCAGGGCATGGCCCCAGACACCCTCGACAGCATCCGTCGCACGATCCGCGACGTGCCGGATTTCCCCAAACCTGGCATTCTCTTCAAGGACATCACCCCCGTGCTGGCCAATCCCGCCCTCCTCGCACAGACGATTGATGGCATGATCGAGGCCACCGGCATCACCAAGGTGGACAAGGTGGTCGGCATCGACGCGCGCGGCTTCATCTTTGGCGCGCTCATCGCCGCACGCCTCGGCGCGGGCTTCATTCCGGTGCGCAAGAAGGGCAAGCTCCCCTGGCAGACACGGGGCGTTGATTACGCTCTTGAATACGGCACGAATTCCGTCGAGATGCACCTCGACGCCATCACCCCCGGGGAAACGGTCCTGCTCGCGGACGATCTGCTCGCCACCGGCGGCACCGCCGCAGCCGCCCTGCATCTCATCGGCCAGGCGGGCGGCAGGGTGCTTGGCAGCACCTTCTTCATTGAGCTGGCCTTCCTCGGCGGGCGGGAAAAGGTCAGCGGCCCCGGTCCGGTTCACTCTTTGATCACCTACTGACCTCCGCTGCGATGACCGAACGCGACTACCTGCGCCACCTGAACAAGAGCGCGCAGAAATTTTTCCCGCCTGAGGACAAACTGCCGCGTGGGCGCGCCGAGACCCTGCGCCAGGCCAGGCGCTTCCTCAAGATCAAGGAGCAGCGCATCAAGCAGCGCCACCGCACCGGCAGCTTCAGCGGCGCGGAGATCTGCCGCATGCGCTCGGACATGATCGACCTCCTGGTGCGCATCCTCTGGGATGAAAGCGTGGCCGCCCTCCCGGCCGCAGCCCGTGCCAAGCTCAACGTCAGCGTGATCGCCCATGGCGGTTATGGCCGCCGCGTCATGAGCCCCGGCAGCGATGTGGACCTCACCTTCATGTTTCCCGGAAACAGCGGCAAGGTCTCCACTGACGTGGTCCAGCTCATCCGCGACTACCTCCTCTACTTCTACGATCTCAAGTTCAAGGTGGGCCACGGCTCCCGCTCCGTGGGCGAATGCATCAAGCTCGCCAACGACAACATGGAGACCAAGACCGCCCTCATGGAGGCCCGCTTCATCACCGGCCAGAAGCAGGCCTATGAGGAATTCCGCGCGCGTTTTGACAAGGAGTGCATGGACGGCCAGGAGGCGGACTTCCTCAGGCTGCGGCAGATCGACCTGAACACACGCCACACCCGCTACGAAAACACCCCCTTCGTGCAGGAGCCGCATGTGAAAAACGGCTGCGGCGGCCTCCGCGACTACCAGAACCTCATCTGGATGACCTACGCCCGCCACCGCACGCTGAACCCGAAGGATCTCGTGAATCTCGGCCTCATCTCCAAGGCTGGCTGGAAGGAGGTCGAGCAGGGCTACGACTTCATCCTCCGGGTGCGCAATGAGATGCACTACACCGAAAAGCGCGCCGAGGACCTGCTCACGCTCCGCCTCCAGGGCCCCGTGGCCACCAATCTCGGCTACCGCCACAAGCGCATCCTCCGCCGCATCGAGGCGCTGATGCACGAGTATTACACCGCCACCCGCGACATCCTCCAGCGCAGCAACGAGGTCATGGACCGCTTCCACCTCCAGGCGCTGGAGACCAGCAGCAAGGGCAAGCTCATGAACTTCATGGCACGCCGCAAGGCGGAAAAGCAGCAGGAGAGCTTTGACGGCTTCCAGCGCAAGCACGAGCGCGTTTACGCCGACGGCCCCTCCATTTTCAAGGATGACCCGGAGCGCCTCATGCGCCTCTTCCTCCACACTCAGCAGCGCCACCTCCGCCTCAGCCCGGACCTCTTCCAGCTCATCCAGGACAACTTCCGCCTCGTGGACACCAGCTTCCGCTACAGCAAGGCCAACCGCGAGACCTTCGAGACCATCCTTTCCAACAAGGGAGATGCCGCCCGCACCCTCCGGCAGATGCACCGCGTGGGCTTCCTCGGCCGCTACATGCCCGAGTTTGGCGCGCTCACCACCCTGGTGCAGCATGAGTTCTTCCACCTCTACACCGCAGACGAGCACACCCTCCGCACCCTCGACAAGCTCGACGAGCTCAGCGACCCCAGCCTCAAGGGCGTGGAGCTCTTCCAGCAGCTCTTTCACGATCTCCAGCAGCCCTACGTGCTCTACCTCGCCCTCCTCCTGCACGACGCCGGACGCGCCGCCAACAAAAAGACGCACAGCGACGAAAGCACCACCCTCGCCGCCGCCGTGGCCCGCCGCCTCCAGGTCAAAGGGGAGCGCCGCCGCCTGCTCCTCTTCCTGGTGGACAACCACCTCCTGATGTACCGCACCGCCACCACGAAAAGCCTCGATGATCCTCAGGTCATCGAGGACTTCGTCAACATCGTCCGCACCAAGGAAAATCTGGACACCCTGCTCCTCATGACCTACGCGGACTCCAAAGGCACCAGCGACAAGAGCTGGTCCGGCTACAAGGAGGCCTCCATCCGCCAGCTCTACCACAGCGCCCTGCGCTTCATGAATGCACCGGCGGACTTCATGCGCCAGGTGCAGGTCCCTCTGGAGGACCTCCAAAAGCAGGTCCAGCGCCTGCTCGGCTCCGGCTACGAGGCGGAGGTGGACGCCCACTTCCGCCACATGCCGCCCTCCTACTTCAATTTCCGCGAGGCCGACCTCATCGCCACCCACCTCCGCCAGTTCCGCCAGTTCTTTGAGCAGCTCATCCGCGAGGAGGCCGCCGCCGGTCTCCTCCCCGTCATGGCCTGGGTGGACCACGTGGACCAGGGCTACAGCGAGCTCACCGTCGTCTGCTGGGACCGCCACCTGCTCCTCGCGCGCATCTCCGGCGCCCTCGCCGCCGAAAGCATCAACATCCTCAGCGCAGACCTCTACCAGCGCGCCGACCACCTCGTGCTCGACACCTTCCGCGTCTGCAACACCAACTTCGCCGCCGTCACCACCAAAAGCGCCCGCAACCGCATCGAGGAGTCCGTCCGCAAGGCCTTCAGCGGGCAGATGTTCGACTTCAGCGAAGCCATCACCCAGAAGCTCGGCAAGTCCATCACCATGCTCGATGAGATCGGCGCCGAAATCCCGCAGCGCATCTACGTCAACAACAACCTCTCCCCCGACCAGACCGTGCTGGAGCTCCAGCTCGTGGACCGTCTGGGGCTTTTGTATGACATCTTCATGGCCATCGGCTGCCTCGGGCACAACGTCACCCACGCACGCATCAGCACCGAAAAAGGCGTCGCCATTGACGCCATCTACGTCCAGGACGCCCACAACCAGAAACTCACCGACCGCGAGCAGCTCGATGAGCTGGCCGCCGCCGTGACTCAGGCCGCTCACCTCCGCCTCCGCTCCGCCAAAGCGTGATCCGCTGATACATTCTGCCCGCCTCGTCGTTCGGAGAGCGCTCACATGAAGTTCTCCGCACTCCTGCCGCTGTTTCTCCTCTCCATCCTCGCCCCTCTCTCCGCCACGGCGGCGGAGGCCAGCCGGCCCAACATCCTCATCTTTTATCTCGATGACATGGGCTGGGCGCAGCCAGGCGCCTACGGCGGAAAGATGGCCCCCACGCCCCACATGGATGCGCTCGCCGCAGGCGGCGTGCGCTTCACCCAGGGCTACTCCTCAGGCTGCGTATGCTCTCCCGGCCGCGTCGGCCTCATCACCGGCCGCTATCAGGCCCGCACCGGTCATGACGCCAACCCCACCAGGGCAGGCCGCGAACTCCTCCTCAGCGAGACCACCATCGCCCAGCATCTCAAATCCGCCGGCTACACCACCGGCATCATCGGCAAATGGCACCTCGGAGACACCAGCGCCGAGTTCATGCCGGCCGCACGCGGCTTTGACTACGCCATGGGCACGGTGGGAAATCTCGGCGAAGGCAAAGGCCCCTCCTTTTACCGTGGCAAAGACCTCGTCCAGGAGATGCCTGGAGAACCCGTCACCTCCCCCGTGTATGCGCGGGAGTCGGCGGCCTTCATCGAGTCAAACCGCGACAGGCCCTGGTTCCTCCTCATGTCCTTCAACGCCGTGCATTCCCCGCACGTCGCCTCGGAAAAGTGGCTGGAGAAGTTCAAGCACCTCTCCAAGCACGACGCCCCCTACGCCGCGCTCGCCGCCGAGGCGGACGAAGCCGTCGGCACCGTCATGGCCAGGCTGCGTGAGCTCAAGCTGGAGGAAAACACCCTCATCTTCCTCCTCAGCGACAACGGCGGCGCCTATCAAAACGCCGAGATGGGCGGCCTGCGCGGGCACAAGTGGTTCGTGTGGGAGGGCGGCATCCGCGTCTCCTGGCTCGCTGCCTGGAAGGGCCGCATCCCCGCAGCTCGTGTGAGCGACGAGCCCGTGATCCAGCTCGATGTGCTGCCCACCGCCCTCGCCGCTGCAGGCGCCAGCACCAGCATCCCGCTCGACGGTGTGAACCTCCTCCCCCTGCTGGAGGGCAAGACCGACCACCTCGCCCCGCGCGAGCTCTACTTCCGCTTTGGCGTCCAGCAGGCCGTGCGTCAGGGAGACTGGAAGCTCGTCAAAGCCGGCAAGGACATGCAGCCCATGCTCGTCAATCTGCGCACCGACCCCGGCGAGCAGACCGACCTCACCGCCACGGAGCCCGCGAAAGCTCAGGCCCTGCAAAAGCTCTTCGACCAGTGGAACGCCACCATGCAGCCCCCACGCTGGGAGGACCAGCGTTGGAACGGCGAGGAAAAACGCAAGGAAGGCAGGAAGGAGAAGCGGAAGAAGCAGGGGAAGTAGCTCGGGCAATCTTGCCCGAAACGAGCGTTGGCTTCGTGGGCTGGATTGCCCGCGCTAACCCGGGTGGTCTCCGTCACGGCATCACATCATTCGCTAAAAATTTCACGTTTCATCTTGCATTGCCGGACCTCATTCGTTAAAAATATAACGAAATGTCCGACTCATCCCAGCTTTCACGCCGCGAGCGCCAGATCATGAACGTCCTGCACGCCGAGGGCAGCGCCACGGTGGCCACGGTGCAGGCCCGTCTCCCTGAACCGCCCACAGACATGGCCGTGCGCCGCCTCATGCACATCCTGGAGGAGAAAGGGCACGTCAAGCGCCTGCGCAAGGAAGGCCGCGAGGTCATCTACGCCCCCGCACAGTCCAAAGCCCGCGCGGGACTCAGCGCCCTCAGGCAGGTGCTGGACACCTTCTTTGGCGGTGCCGTTGACGAGGCCCTGGCCGCCCACCTCACCCGCAAGGACGCCGCCCTCACAGACGAGCAGGCGCAGCGCATCCAGAAACTCATCGACGAAGCCAAACGCGAAGGCCGCTGATCCTGCCATGAACACAAGTCCTCTTCTCGATTTCCTCTCCCACACCGCCATGAAAAGCGCGGCGGTTCTGCTCGTGGCGCTGCTGCTCGGCCTCATGCTGCGCAGGCTGGCCGCCGCGCAGCGCTATGCCCTGTGGATGACCACCGTCGCCACGCTGGCCCTGCTGCCGCTGGCCATGGGACTCCTCCCCGCATGGCGCGTGCTGCCCCAGGCTTCGGGAGAAATGGAGTGGCCGGTGATGGAGCCGCCACAGTTCAGCATCAATGCCGAGGCCGCCATGCCGGCAGAAGGCAGCCCAGCCACCACGCCTGCCGCCGGTCCCGCCCTGCCTGTGCAGGCACCGGCCCCACACGCCATTTCTTGGAATATTTCATGGCAGGATGTGGTAGAGGTGTTGCCCATGGCCTGGATGCTTGTCGCAGGCCTGCTGCTGCTGCGCCTCGCGCTCAGTGCGTGGCGGCTGCGGCGTCTGGAGTCTTCTCTGCACCCAGGTGCATGCTCCATGCTGGAGCAGTCAGCGCGTGAGCTGGGGCTGCGGCGCAGTCCGCGCCTGCTCATCGGCCCCGCCGATTCCGTGCCCATGGTCTGGGGCGTCTTCAGGCCCCGCCTGCTCCTGCCACAGGGCTTTGACACATGGCCTCATGAAAAGCAGCGCGGCGTCCTGCTCCACGAGCTGGCCCATTTGCAGCGTGGCGATCCCTTCGCTCTCTGGCTCGCCCAATGGGTCAAGGCCCTGCACTGGTTCAATCCTCTGGCCTGGCTGACCCTGCGCCAGCTCCGCGCCGACCAGGAACGCGCGTGCGATGATGCCGTGCTGCGCCAGGGCGTACGTGCCAGCGACTACGCGCAGGCCTTGCTGGACCTCAGCCGCCACAACCGCATCGCCCCGGGCCTTTCGCTCTGCGCATTGACGATCACCCGCTGCGCTCCCGTGGAGACACGCGTCAAAGCCATCCTCGACCCCGCTTGCCGGCGTGAGGGACTCACCCTGCGCTGGCTGGTCGTGCTGATCAGTGGCGCCCTGCTCTTCACCCTGCCTGTGGCCATGCTTCACGCCATTGAAGGCTCCCTCCAGCGCGGACGCATTTTGGACCGCAACGGCGTGGTGCTGGCGGAAAGCTCAAAGGAGAAAGTGCGTGTGTATCCGTTCAAGGCGCAGGCGGCGCACATGATCGGCTATGTCCGCAGCTCCGGTGAAAAGCACGCGCTGCTTGAGGGAGGCGCGGGCTTGGAAAAGCAGCAGGATGCCGCGCTCACGGCGGGCAGGGACGTGGCTCTCACGCTCGACATGCGCATTCAGTCTCTTGCGCACCGGGCCATGAAAGAAGCGGGTGTCACACGTGGCGCCGCAGTCGTGCTGGACCCCCGCACCGGAGAAATCCTGGCCGCCGTCTCGCTGCCCTCGTTTGATCCAAATCTTTTTGTTCCAGCGATCACCCAGGAGAATTGGGACAGATATTTGAGCGATCTGGATGTCCCTCTGCTCAACCGCAGCCTCAGAGGCTTCGCTCCGGGCTCCACCTTCAAATTGCTCACCGGCCTTGCAGGCTGCGCAGCGGGCATGGGCGGGCAAAAATACAGCTGCACCGGCTCCGTGACCTATGGAAACAGTGTCATGAAGTGCTGGATCCACGAGCAGAACGGCGGCGGGCATGGAATGCTGGGCATGAGCGACTCGCTGGCCGTGAGCTGCAACTGCTACTGGTACCGGCTTGGCAATGCCGTGGGCATAGAGCAGATCGAGAGCATGGGCCGCAAGGTCGGTTTCGACAGCGCCTATGGAATCGTGGATGAAGAAGATGAGGGCATCTTGTATGGCCCTTCCTGGATGAAACAGCATCATCCGCAGGAAAAGTGGACCGCCAGACATACGGCGAATGCGTCCATCGGCCAGGGCTACATGCTGTCCACGCCGCTGCAGATGGCGGTGCTGGCGGCCACGGTGGGGAATGGCGGCAGGGTGCCGCAGCCCGGCATCATCAAACAGAAGGAAGCGGGCCCATGGCGTGAGGACCTGACCCAGGGCGTGATGAGCGCCGCTGATGTGGAGCCGCTGCGCGAAGGCATGCGCCTCGCCGTGAACGGCGGCTCCGGCACCGGCCGCCTGGCCCGGAGCGACAAGGTCATCATCGCCGGAAAAACCGGCACCTCGCAGAACTGGCGCATCAACGCGGACAAGCAGCGCGTGGAGGACAATCTGGGCTGGTTTATCGGCTTTGCGCCGTTTGAAAACCCGCAGCTTGCCTTTGCCATCGTCAAAAACGGGGCCAAGACCGGCGGCGGTGACTGCGGCCCCATCGCCAAACGCATCGTGGAGGAGGCGCTGGCACTGCCAGCGGATGGTTCTGGGCAGGTGCTGCCAGCAGGAGCTGAAGTCGGCGGCCTCCATGAAAAATCGAAACAGGGCCAGTTTGATTCCATGGCCGGTGCATTGCGCGTTGCGATCGAGCGCATCAGGCCAAGCGCTGAGACAGGCTTTCACCTGGATCAAATGTTTGTAAAAAGCGGCCAGGTGATGCTGAGTGGCACCGCCTCGGGAGTCACCCAGGCTCTTGAATTTCGTGACAAGGTGCTGGCTGTTTCCTTTGAGGACCCTCTCGAATGGACATGCCCCGTGCCATCCATGCTGGCTGACGGGAAGCGCGTGAAATTCGAGATGCTGGGCCTTCTGGTTTGGAAGGATAAAAACATGACGACTCAGGAAGCGGTGAAGGCTGCCCGTTCGAGACTGAGAGATCCCCGCTCAAATGTGTGGGATGCCGTGCGCACGAGTGCGGGCCTGGCCGAGGTTCCTGGCGGCAGAGTCGCTTTCCTGGACGGTTCGGGCGACACCACTGTGTACTTCTATTTGCTGCGCCAGGAAGTTGCAGACTGGCTGCGCAAATCTTTTGGAGAAAACGGAGATCTCAGCTGGCTGGGCGGCGATGCGCAAAAGACCAGGAGGCACACGGCGAAGGACGGCTGCGAGATCGAGATAACGCCCCTGGAGTCCTCAGCCGTCTTCAAGGTGAAGGTGAAATCCTCGCGAAAAAATACTGCTGCCGCACCTTCCACCCAGGCTCAAAGCCGGCAGCTGGCCGATGCCGAGATCCGGATGAACCCCGCGCTGGCAAAGCAGTGGTCTGCGTTGAAGAGGGTCGGCCTCCTTGCAGACCTGCCCGCCGGAGCGCAGCCCTTTGGCCTTGGTGACATGCACCCGGAGCGGCAGTTGAAAAGCGTGCTGACGTTTCGTTTTCGGGCTTCGCGGGAGGAGGTGCGCCGTTGGTTGCTGGAGTCACACTGTCTGCCCACGAAGGAGAATTTCCTTTCGACGCGATCAGGAAGCCTGGCTTCCGCACTCTCGCAGCCCGCAGTCGAAGACATTGCGGCAGACTGGCCGGCCTCTCCACAGTCATTTCAGCGCACCTTCATGGCGGCCAGCCATTGCCAGATCGGCATCCATGTTTCGGAGGGTGAGCATGTGACTGTGACCGTCTCCCGAAGCTCTCCCTCCATCCTCATCGCGCCGGAGGAGTCACGGGAGCCACGGCCTGCTGGCAGGCTCTCACCCGATCACAGAAAGGATCGATTCACCTCGGCTGTGCCCTCAGTCCCTGCGCTGGCTGCGACCGCCCCTGGCTGAGGCCCGGGCTTTCATTCCCAAACACCCATCCATCCCTGGCTGGTTTTGCCAGCAAGGTCGATCTTCACGAGTGTTTCTCCCCTGGCGTTCAGTTTGCGGATGTCCGTCTTGGTCATGGCCCACACATCTCCGGAACGAACGGTCTGCACCGACACCGCGTGCACAGCGCATTTCATGAGAGGCTTCCCCTCGGAGGAGTATTGCTTCAGCTCATCTTGGAAGCAGGCCACCCAGACGCTGCCATCCTGCGGGGCCACTGACACCTTCGTGGGGTCTTTTTCACCCAGCGCTGTCTCGGCAATCTTGTTGCCGGCACGGTCAAACTTCAGCAGCTGGTTGCTGCTGCCCTCCACGTTGGGGTGCTCCCGGGTCGCGACCCAGACGGCTCCGGTTTGCGGATCCACATCCACGCTGACACCGCACCAGGGCGTGATACGCTGGGAAAAATCCACAAAGCCGTCGGTGGCATAGATCTTCTGCAGCTGGTTTCCCACGACCCAAAATGCGTTGTCTCTGCCGCTATGGACGATGTCAACGCCGCTGGCGTCGTAGGACATCCGTTCCGTTCCCTTTTCGTCAAACACCACCGTCCTGCTCCGGGTGAAGTCGCCGGTCTCGGACACAAGGGCCCACACATGGCCGGTCTCAGGATGCACCGCGATGGCCCCGCAGCCCTTCGCAGCTATGGTGGCGGTCACCTTGCCATGCAGGTCATACCGCTTGATGCAGCCGCCCACGTTCTCAGACACCCAGACGCACTGGCGCTGCACATCGGCCGCGATCACATGCTGGCTGCCCACCGATTCGCACATGTTGATGCCGGTCACCTGAAAGCCCGGCTTTCCGGCGGCAGTGACAAAGGTCAGATGGTCCTCGTATTTTTCTTTGCCCTGGTATGCCTCGTCGCAGTCATCGAGAACCAAAATGCCCCTGGGCACGCTGGCCTCAGGCTCTGCGGCCGGCGTGCTCAGCCACCCAAGCCATGGCGCCATGAGCAGGAGAACCGAGCGAATGCCGTGGCGCATGAAAGGTGTGAGGTGGGGAGCCGCTGAGACTGAAGAAAGCCTTGGGAAGCCTTCCGCTTTGACGCACACCTAACGAACCGAATGCCAGGGGCATTAGCCTCTTCCGCCTGGCATGCCCGCCTGGCCCTTACTTTTCCTTCAGCAGCCCGCTGTCCGTGAGCCACTCCGTAAACCGCGTGGGCCAGCGGGAGGCGGCGGTGGGTTTGGCATCGTGTTTGTAGCCAAAGCCGTGGCCGGCGTTGGCAAAGAGGTGCAGCTCCGCCTTCACGCCCGCTGTCTTGTATTTCAGATACAGCGTGGCCATGCCCTCGGAGATGTCCTGACGGTCGCTGTAACCGGCGGCGATGAAGAGCGGCGGCATGCCCTTTTTCGCATCAAACAGTCCCGACGTGCCGGGATAAATAAGCGCCTGAAAGTCCGGACGGCTGCTCTGCTGCTCGATGGCGTCGGCAGACTCCTTGTTCCCGGGGTCGTTCGTCATGGCGGCAAACGCCGCCAGCTCTCCACCTGCGGAAAAGCCCAGAATGCCGATGCGGTCCGGCTGGATGTGCCACTCCGCCGCACGGGCGCGCACCGTACGGATGGCGCGGCGGGCATCCGCCATCGCATGTTCTTGGATCGTGTAGGTGCTGCCTTTCTCCCGCGCCAGACGGTACTTCAGCACAAAGGCAGCGATGCCGTGGTCCCGGAACCACTCTCCCAGCGCGTATCCTTCATGGCCCAGGCAGAGCTTGGAGTGGCCTCCGCCGGGGCAGATGATCACAGCCGTGCCCGTGGCCTTGTCTGCCGCCGGCACAAAGGGGGTGATCGAGGGGTTGTGCACGTTGCACACATTGCTGCCCTCGACCGTCTCCGGCTCGGCGGTGCGTGCCTCCGAGCCCGGGGCGCCCTTGGGCCACAGCGGGAGGGCTGCGGGGGTGTCGGCGGCGCTGAGAGCGAGGGGCAGAAAGAGGCTGGCGAGGAGGTGGCGGTTCATGAGGTAAAATGTAACGCTGAGAAAACCGAAGTTTACTGGAAATCATCGCATGATTGACAAATCGAAGACTCCCGCTAGTTTCGCGCCCCCTTTTCAAGGGGAGGCCGTGATTTGTCCGGTCTGAATCCACTGCTTCCCACTTTCACCACCCCACAAGCCCATGCCAAAGACATTCAGGACCTACCAGCCTTCCAAGCGCACGCGCAAGCAGCAGTTTGGATTCCGCGCCCGCACGAAGACCGCGAATGGCCGCGACATCCTGCGCCGCCGTCGCCGCGCCGGACGCAAGCGCCTCCTGCCCAAGGGCGTTGAGGTCCACTTCAAGCGTCACACCCAGCAGCACTCCTAGTCCCGCTGCGGCGCGCTCCTGCCCATGCGCCTTCCCTCAAACCTGCGGATGAAGCTCGCGCGTGATTTCGCGCGCGTGAAGTCCCAGGGAGTCAGCCAGGCTGGAAAGTATCTGGTGCTCGGGGCATTGCCTGTGGAGGAGCTCGAAGGGTTCCAGTTTGGCCTCATCACCGGGGGCAGGCTGGGCAATGCTGTGACAAGGAACCGCATCCGTCGGCTGCTGCGCGAGATCGTGCGCGCCCATCAGGCGGAGATCTCCCCGGGCTGGCAGATGGTGATCATCGCCCGCTGGCGTGCCCCTCAGGCCACGCTGGCTGAACTGGAAAACGACTGGCTGCGGCTGGCGCGGCGCATGAACCTGATCTCTCGGAAGCCTCCTGCCCCACCCGCGCCATGAAATGGATCATCCGAATTTTCATCCGCGGCTATCAAGTGTTTATCTCCCCCGTCATTCACGCCATTGGCGGTCCCGGCTCCGGATGCCGCTACACTCCGACCTGCTCGCGCTATTTCCTCGAAGCCGTGGAAACCCACGGCGTGCTTCGCGGCTCCTGGCTGGGCCTCTGCCGCATCGGCCGCTGCCACCCCTGGGGTGGTCATGGGCATGATCCGGTGCCCGCCAAGAAATGACGCCCCCACGAAATCCCGAATGACGAATATTTTCAGACACTGTAATCGCAAACCCGGGATTGCTCGTCATTGATCCCCGCCCCGCGTCTTCGGCCTGACCCAGAAGCGCGCTTCCAAACCCCCTCTCTCACCCAAAGCTCAATTTTTCATGGACCGTAAAAGCTGGATCATCGTGACACTCTGCGTCATTCTCGCGGGTGTAAACCTGTACTACGTGCAGGAAAACCAGAAGCTGGCGCAGGCCGAGGCGGCGCGCAAAAAGCAGGAAGAGGCCGCCAAAAAGGCCGTCGCAGCACCCGCCGCAGCCACGCCTGCGGCAGCGCCCGCCACCGGTGCCGCCCCTGCGGCTCCCGCACCTGTCGAAACCCCGGAGGAGACCCACTCCCTCAAAGTCGGCACCGTCACCTATGAGCTCACCTCCAAAGGCGGCGGCATCGCCCGTGCAGCCCTGGCTGGCACGGACCGCGTCCTCCTCAACAAGAATGGCCTCGAACCCGTCGGCGCCCTTCGGCGCGAGGCCGCAGGCATGGACTCCATCGCTTACAAGCTCACCGCAAAGAGCGACAAAAGCGCCACCTTTGAAGGCACCACCTCCGAGGGCATCGTCGTCACCAAGACCTACACCCTGACCGAAGGCGCCGAGGGGGACGAGCACCTCGTTGACCTCAAGATCACCCTCAAAAACACCGGCACCGCCCAGCATCGCTCCGAGGAGTACTACCTCTACGCTGGCGCCGCCACCGCCCTCAAGCATGACGACGGCCGCTACGACGGCTTCTTCTGGAACAACGCCGGAGACGCCGCCTATGAGCTTTCCAAATACTTCGGCAAAGGCTTCTTCAGCGAGGCCCCCACCGAGTACCGCCACTCCTACAATGCGCTGCGCTACGGAGGCGTGATGACCCGCTTCTACACCCACATCCTCTCCCGCATGGCCGAGAAGGATGCCCCGGCCAAGTTCTGGTCCTCCCGCCGCAAGCTCGCCCAGCCCATCGACGCCGCCAACATCGGCAAGGCGGACATCGAAGACTTCGCCTATGACGCCGCCATGAGCCTGCCGGTGGTGGATCTCGCGCCCGGCGCCTCCGTCACCGAGCATTATCAGATCTACCTTGGTCCCAAGGAATACGACCGCCTCAGCCGCATCGGTCACCAGCGCAGCTACGCGATGTTCTACGGCTACTTCAAGATCGTCAGCATCGCCCTCTCCAAGGTCATGCGCTGGATGCACGACATCAGCGGCAGTTGGGGTCTCGCCGTCATCCTCCTCACCATCTTCGTCCGTCTCTGCCTCTGGCCCATCCATGCCAAGTCCACCATGACCATGAAGCGCATGGGCCTCCTCGGCCCGCTCATGAAGGAGCTGCAGGAAAAGTACAAGGACAATCCGCAGCAGCAGCAGCTCGAGACCATGAAGCTGTACAAGGACTACGGCGTCAATCCCCTCGGCGGCTGTCTCCCGCTCTTCCTCCAGTTCCCCATCTTCATCGGTCTCTACAGCGTGCTGGAGGTGGCGGCGGAGCTCCGCGGCCAGTCCTTCTGGTGGGTGCAGGACCTCGCCGCCGCAGACACCCAGGGCCATTTCCTTGGCATTAGCATCAATCCTCTGCCCCTCATCATGGGCCTCACCATGGTCGCGCAGATGAAGCTCACCCCCCAGCCCGCCACCGTGGACAAGACCCAGCAGCGCATCTTCATGCTCATGCCCCTGTTCTTCCTGTGGATCAGCTACGACTTTGCCGCCGCCCTCGCCCTCTACTGGTCCACGCAGAACATCTTCAGCATCTTCCAGACCCGCATCATGAAGCTCTACATGCCCGAGCCCAAGCTGGAGAAAGTGGCGCACAAGCCTGCAGCAGCCGCCGCCACAGCGCAAAACCCCTTCTTCAACACCGGCGCCCCCGCCAAGGACAAGAAAAAAGGCCCCAAGCCGCCACGCCTCGGGGGCTAGGAAATAACTGGCGGCGGCTGCCATCCCGCCCCGTCCTGCTCAGCGCGGCAAGACCGGTCTCTCAAGCTGTTGCAAAAGGCTGGCACACTCGCGCAGTGTTCCAGCCTCTGCCTCCGTCATTTGTCATTCTTCCCTCATTCGGATTTATTCATTCGTCATTTCCCCCGCATGACGCTTAAATCAGAACCCGCGTAGCAGTGCCATGACTCCCCTCGAACACGCCCACCACATTCTCGACACCATGCTCGGTTACCTCGGGTTTGTGGTGCAGATCGAGGAAGACAACGGCCCCGACGGCCCCACGCTCCAGGTGCTCACGGACGACTCCGACGCCCTCATCGGCCGTCGCGGGGAGACGCTCGAAGACATCCAGTACCTCGTCAACCGCGTGCTTCAGCGCCACATCAAGGACGCCCCGCGCGTCCGCGTGGACGTCGAGTTTTACCGCTCCATGCGCGAGGACAAGATGGTCGCCCGCGCGAAGGAGCTCGGCGACAAGGTGCGCGCCACCGGCCAGAGCGCCGACCTCCCGCCCATGAACAGCTACTACCGCCGCATCATCCACAATGTTTTTGTGAATGACCCCGAGGTCATGAGCGTCAGCCAGGACGGCGCCGCGCGCTTCAAGCGCATCCTGCTCAAACGCCGCGCCAGCTAGTCCCGCCTCACCCTGCGTACGGAGGAAAATCAGCTTCGTTCTTTACTCGTGGTGCCGTTTTGAGTTATTTCTCAAAACCCGCGAAAATTGCCGCGTGCCTGCCACCATCGCCCGTACCTTCATCCCACCCCGTATCCCCATGAAATTGAGCCGCTACCAGTGTGTCTTCCTAGCCCTTGCCAGCAGCGCCGGCTTTTTGCATGCCGACATCGTGACCCTTAAAGACGGCAAGAAGCTGGAAGGCAACATTCTCTCCGAGACGCCCACCTCCATCCGCATGCGTTATCACCTGACGCCCAAGATCATGGATGAAAAGGACATCCCTCGCAGCGACATCGCCGAAGGCGGTATCCTCAAGCAGAAGCCCGAAGAGGTCGAGATCCTCGAAATCCGCAAGTCCTTCCCCACACCGGACCTGATGACGGCGGAAAAGTACGAGCAGCTCATCCAGGACCAGCTGCGCCCCTTCGTGAACCGCTATCCCGGCACCAAGGAAGCCGCTGAGATCGAAGCCCGCATCAAGGAGGTTCAGGAGGAGAAGGAAAAAGTCGTCGCCGGCGGCGCCAAGCTCGAAGGCAAATGGCTCACCCGTGAAGAGGCCAAGGCCGAAAGCCTCAACATCAAGGCCTACACGATCCGTTCGGCCATGCTTGAGAAGATCCAGGCCAAGGACTACACCGGCGCCCTCAAGGAGTTCGACAAGCTCGTCGACCCCAAGAGCGGCAACACCGCCTCCGTTTACTACCCCAAGGCCGTCACGGAGATCCTCGACGTCCTCACCAAGTATGACAAGCAGCTCGGGCAGATGATCCAGGAGCAGCCCGCCCTGCAGAGAATTCGTGAGGAAGGGCTCAAAAAGCTCATCGAGCCCGATCTCACGCGCGTGAATGACGCCATCAAGCGCGAAAAGGAAAACTGGAGAACCACCTACGAGCAGGAGCGCAAGAACAGCAAATGGTACACCCCCTACAAGTATGATCTCGAGAGCCTGAAGACCCTCAGCAAAACCGTCGCTGAAGAAAAGGAATACCTCTCGGGCCTCGATGTGGGTGTCATCTCCAAGGTCAACGAGATCATTGCACGCATGATCCGTGCAGACGCCAAGGCCGGCAAGGACAAGGAGGCGCTCACCAAGATGGGAGAGGCCATCATGGAAGGCGAAGCCGCCGCCGGTGCCGCTGACGAAAAGACCAAGGAGTTCTACCGCGCCGTCTTCACCAACTACCGCGCCCGTCATGCCTACTTTGCCCAGCAGGTCAGCACGCCGCAGCAGACCCAGCCAGCCGCCGCCGGTGCCGCTGGCGGTTCCTCCGCCATCGGTGGCACAGGTCAGCCGGGTATGGATGACAAAGTGGCCGCCGCACTCGCCGCCGCCGCCGCAGGCACCACTCCGGGAGCCGTCGCTCCAGGAGCTGCCCCGGCACCAGGGGCCATGCCTCCCGCACAGCCCGGCTACCCAGCCCAGCAGCCCGGTGCCGTGCCGCAGCAGCCTGGCTATCCGCAGCAGCCCGGTCAGCCTGGTTATGGTCAGCCTCAGCAGCCTGGCTATCCACAGCAGCCCGGCCAGCCTGGTTATGGCCAGCCCCAGCAGCCCGGCTACCCGCAGCCTCAGGCAGCAGCCCCGGCGGCTCCTGCTGAGGAAGAGGGCATGAGCATGATGAACATGATCCTCATCGGCGTCGGCGTGGTCGCCCTCGTGCTTCTGCTCACCCTCCTTGGCGGCGGCAAGAAGAAGAAAAAGTAACCGCAGTTCCCAGCATTCGAATCAGCCAGCCCCGGGTTCTTCAGAGCCCGGGGTTTTTTTCTCCCGATTGCCTGCCGAAAAGGCCCGGCGCAGGCGCACCTGCAGGCCGCTTGGAGGTACACTGGCAGCCCCCGCAGAGATGCACGCAGGCACAAAAAAGGGAGGGCTTTTTCAGCCCTCCCTCTTTGGAAAACACACACGGTTAAAATCAGCCTTCGTTCTGCGTCTGCTCCTTCACGGACATCGCTTCCTTGCCCTGGCGTTTGCGCAGGTAGTGCAGGCGGGCGCGGCGCACGCGGCCGGACTTTGTCACTTCCACCTTGGCCACCTTCGGGCTGTGCAGCGGGAACACACGCTCCACGCCTTCGCCGTAGGAGATCTTGCGGACGGTGAAAGCTTCGTTGATTCCGTGGCCTTTGCGGGCGATCACGATGCCAGCGAAGATCTGGATACGCTCTTTGTCACCTTCCACGACTCGGGTGTGGACCTTGACGCTGTCACCCACGGTGAAAGCGGCGACTTCCTTCTTCAACTGCTCTTGATTGATCTTTTCGATGATGTTGCTCATGACACACTCCTAAATCCGCGCTGCGCAAGGCCTTCAAACAGTCCGGCCGGGGGCGAGGGGCATGGAAGATGGAGAGTTCCTACAATTTGGCAACCTGTTTTTCCCCGTACTGGAAACCTCTCCGCTCCGGCCTATCCTCCGCACATCCATGGAACCCTCTGTTTTAGCCCTGATCCGCGCCGCCATCGCCGAAGATGTCGGCACCGGAGACGTCACCTCCCTCTACTTCATTCCTGCAGACTCCCGCTCCCGGGCCGAGATCGTCGCCCGCGAGCCCGGCATCGTCTCTGGTGCTGAAATCGCCGTCACCGTCTTCAAAGAAATCGACCCCGCCCTCGAAGTGGAGGTCTGCATCCCTGACGGCAGCCCCTTCGTGCGCGGCAGCGTCCTCATGAAAGTCGCCGGCAGCACCCGCTCCCTGCTCACCGCAGAGCGCACCGCGTTGAATTTCCTGCAGCGCCTCTGCGGCGTCGCCGCCCAGACGCAGCGCTACGTGCAGGCCGTGCAGCCCCACCCCGTGCAGGTGTGGGACACCCGCAAGACCACCCCCGGCTGGCGTCTGCTCGAAAAAGCCGCCGTAAAGCACGGCGGCGGCACCAACCACCGCATGGGCCTCTACGACCACGCCATGGTCAAGGACAACCACCTCGCCGCCTGCAGCGACCTTACCGCCCTCCAGGCCGCCATTCACAGGCTCCGCACCGATCGCCCCGGCGTCCGCATCCAGCTTGAGGCAGACACCTTGGACCAGGTCGCCGGCTTCCTCACCCTCGAAGGCGTGGACATGCTCCTGCTCGACAACATGGGCCCCGAAAAGCTGCGCCAGGCCGTGAAACTCGTGAACGGCAGGTTCTGGCTGGAGGCCAGCGGCGGCATCACCCTCGACACCATCAAGGACGTCGCCGCCACCGGCATCAACGCCATCTCCGTCGGCGCTCTCACCCACTCCAGCCGCGCGCTCGATCTCGGGCTGGATTTTGATTAAGCGCCTTCGGAGCGCGGAATTGATTCCGCAGCAGGTCGCCTGCGCTCAGCGGGCGGAACTTGCATGGAGAACTTTGCCAGTACGAAGACCTCGGCTGAGAGAAAGAAAGAGCGGCAGGAAAGTTTCGGAACTGTGTGCGATTGCGGAGTGCTGCGGAATCAATTCTGCGCTCCACAGCTACTTTTTGGCATCCGTCTTCACCGGTTCGTAGCTCCAGGTCCAGTCGCCCAGGTAGGCTTGGCTTCTCATGGCCACGCCGTTCTTGTTCACCTGGCCTTCGTCATCTTTGCCGTCGATGCCCACGCACCACAGCGTGTAGCGCCCTGCGGCCGTGGTGTGGTAGTTCATTTCCCTGCCATTCAGCGGGTCCGGCGGTACGGCCGGGATCCATTCCGGCACCAGCTCGCGCAGCGTGGCGGGGTACTTCCCATGCTTCAGAAAGAAGCGCTCCAGCGCGATGGCCGTCAGCACCTGGCGCTGGCGCGCCTGCACCATCGCGGCATTGGCGCATACCGTGGAGAAGGCCGGCAGCGCCATGCGGGGCAGGTAGTAGTCCGGCCTGCTTTCGTGGGCATCCAGTTCCGCCTTCATGGCGCCGCCCTCCTTGAGAGCCTCCCTGATTCCCCCGTCGCGCAGAGGGCGAACCGCGTACTTCCATTCCATTTCCGCGATGACGCTCATCCAGTGGTGGAACAATCCGTCCGGCACAATCTTGATCCGGCGCAATGAGAGACCGAAGATCTCATTGGCAAACTCAGGGAACTCCTTTGAGGGCATGGTTTTTCTGCTGCCCGAAGCGTTCTGCATCCAGCCCAGGGAGCTCACCGCGCAGGCACGCTCCCCGCGGAATGCCTGCAGCAGGACCTTGTCCAGATCATGGGAGCCGATCAGGCTTTGCAGCGTCTGCAGTTCCGCGTCCGTAAAGAGCCTCTGGCGCAGGCCTTCCCACAGGCTCTCATTCACCATCGTCTCCGCAGCGAAGCCCACAAGGCAGCCGATTAGCAGGGGCTCTGACTCGCAGGCGATGGCGATCTTCTCCGCGGCCAGCAGGCTGCGCATGGCCTCCGCCCCCAGCTTCGCATCCATGGCGGCGCGTGCGCGCAGGCAGAGAAGGCGTGCGAGATTTTGCGCACCGGCGTAGTGCCGCAGGGCCAGCGCGAAGAGCATTTCCGGCAGCTCACGCTCACGCATTCCCGGTGTGAACATGGCCTGGCTGCGCTGCGGGGCCAGAGCCGCAAGCTGCCTCAGCACGGGAAACCGGGCATCCAGCGCCTTCAGCACCGCCGCACCGGGCTCGGGGATGGTGGCGGGCTCCGCGGGGAGATCGAGAAACTTCGACTCGCGCAGGTAGGTGGCCCACCTCTGCATGTCCGTTCCGCTGCCGGTCTCCACGCCGCGCGAGTGCGGGGCCACGGAATTCAGCTTCATCTCTGCCAGGGCTTTGCGTTTCGCGCCCGGTGCCCCCTTGGCTTCATCGTGATCAACAGCTTCGGTGATGCCGTCCAGCGGCTCGATGGCCAGCAGGTTTTGCGCCGGCGGCGGGGTCTCGGGCAGCAGCTTGCGGAAGTCGAGGGTTTCGCCTTCGCGTTCGAGCATGGCCGTCGTCGCGGCCCAGCGGCGGCGGCCGCTCCAGTTTGTCCAGACATAGAGGAGGACGAGGACGGTGACGAGGGTGATGAACATCCAGAGGAGGATGCGGATAAAGCGGCTGGAAAGAAGACGGCGGATCATGGTAGGAGATGGTATGGGGTGGAAGGGAGGGGCAGATGAAGGAGAGAATCAGTTGGCGGCCAGCAGGGCCTCTATGGCGGCGGCACGCTCCTGCCAAAGCCTGGGGGGTGTGGCTTCACTCGGGCTGGACGCCTGCGCTGCCTCCTGCTCCCCGGGCATGGTGCAGTGCATCGCCAGCGTGGCCGTCCAGGCCAGCCCCCAGCAGGCCAGCAGCCAGCGCGGTGTGCGCATCCCCCGTGGTTTCTGCACGGCAGCCTGCAGCATTTCCTCCCGCCACTCCGCAGGCAGAGTGCGCCGCCGCAGGGCGCTCAGGTCGTTTTCAAAAGCATCGCGATTCGTTTTCATGACGGTTTCAGTTCATCGTACAGCGGTCGCAGTTCGCTGCGCAGCTTCTCCAGCGCATAGCGGTAGCGGCTGGCCGCCGTGTTCAGCGGGATGCCCTGCACCTCCGCGATTTCTTCAAAGGTCAGGCCGTCCCAGAGCTTGAGCTGGGCCACGCTGCGCTGCTCCAGAGGCAGCAGGGCCAGCGCACGTGTCAGCCTCCGTGCCAGCTCCGCCTGGTCCGGGTCCGCGTGCGTGGCAAAGACCTCCACCGGAGCGGCCTCCTCGGCGTCCCGCCGCACGCGGTGCCGCCGCAGCCAGTCGATGGCGTGGTGGTGCGCCAGCCGCAGCAGCCAGGCGCGCAGGTTGGCGATGCCCGCCGGGATGGTCTGACGTGCCAGTTTGATGAAAAACTCCTGCAGCAGGTCCTTCGCATCCGCCTCGTTGCCGGTGAAACTGGTGAAATAATGAAACAGGCCCGCCGCGTGGGCATCGTAGAGTTCGGGCAGTGTCGGGGCGGCGGGCATACGAGGGGAGTTTCACGGACAGGACGCAGGGCGGCGAGATTTTTGTCTGCCCGAAATCCGCCCGCTTTGCTTTCCTGCCGGTCACGGCACAAAATTACTCTTGTAATCCCGCCTGCTGGCAGCATCCTCACGCCCTACTTTTTTTTGCATGTCACGTCCCCCTAATCGCGGCCCATCACGCAGTGGCCCCTCCAATCGCGGCCCGTCACGCGGCGGCCCACCCAATCGCGGCCCGTCACGCGGCGGCCCGCCCCGCTACGCAGCACCACCTCCGCGCCCGCCTGAGCCGGAGGAAACCGGAAAGCAGAAGGAGGAGGCCATCGAGCTCGAAGGCACCATCGCCGCCGTTCTCGCCGGCACCATGTTCCGCGTCAAGCTTCGCAACGGTCACGAAGTGCTCGCCCACATCTCCGGCAAGATGCGCAAGAAATTCATCCGTCTCGTCATCGGCGACGCGGTGAAGATCGAGATGTCGCCTTACGACATGGACAAGGCGCGCATCGTCTATCGCATCGGCTAAGCCTCTGCTGCGCCCTCGCGATCATGGCTGGAGACATTGTTTATTTCGACCTCGAAACACGGCGCACGGCGAACGACGTCGGCGGCTGGGGCAACAAGCATAAGATGGGCATCTCCGTCGCCTGCACCTACAGCACAGGCCGCGGAGAGTACAGCATCTACACCCAGGACGAGACACCCCTCCTTGTCCGTCAGCTCAAGGAGGCCGACCTCGTCGTCGGCTTCAATCACATCGGCTTCGACTACGAGGTGCTCAAAGGCTACGACCTTCTCTTTGACCCCTCCGACCTCCCTCACAGCCTCGATCTCCTCATCGACCTCGAAAAAATCCTCGGCCACCGCATCAAGCTCGACGCCGTCGCCGCCGCCACCCTCGGCATGGGCAAGACCGCAGACGGCCTCGACGCCCTCAAGTGGTGGCAGCAGGGAGAGGTCGCCAAGATCGCCGAATACTGCTGCTATGACGTCAAGGTCACCAAGTGCGTCCACGAATACGGCATGGAGCACGGCCACGTGAAGTATCATGACCGCAACGGCCGCGAGCAGCTCGCCAAGGTGAACTGGAAGCCCGTATGAAGCCGCTGCCCAGCCTGCTCCTGCGCGCCGGCTGGGCACCTCTGGTGGTTCTCATCTTCCATCACGAAATCCAGCACACATCCTGGCGTCAGCGGCTCGACTTCCTCATGCATTACAGCGGCGGGGTTGCCATCGGCTTCTTTCTCTGGCATGCGCTCGACTGCTTCGCGCACTGGCTGGGCAGCCTCACCCCCTTCGCCCGCTACCTCTTCACCTTTGCGCTCGCCTGCACCGTCGGTCTCTTCTGGGAGTTCGCAGAGCTCTTCTCAGATGTCTTTTTCCACACGCGCATCCAGTTCAGCGTCCGCGAAACCATGCGCGACCTCATCGCAGACGCCACCGGTGCCGCCACCACGCTGACCCTGACGTGGCTGGTGCGCTGCTGCCGGAAAAAGTAGCCTTGTTGCTGTGCCACAAGGAAGAGCTCCGCAACGCCCAAGGTCATCGGCCACCGGAGAGGCCGGTTGCTGCAGAGCGGCTCCTTGTTCTGCGGGACAAGGCCGCTTTCAGCCCCCCGCCAGCCACGCCTGAAACGCCGCCTCCACGCGTTGCAGCATCTCCGCGCGGTTGCGCCTGACATCGCTGAACTGGTTCCACCGCGTCGAATCTTCATCCCGGCCTTCGATCTCCGCGATGAACTCCATCACCAGCCCCAGCTTGTCGCCATGCTGCTCACGCAGGTAGGCCGTGCAGGCCTGGGCCGTCTCCAGCAGCCGGTTCTTCGTTCCTTTTCCCATGGCGGCACTCATAAAAGCAGCCCCCTGCCTGCGCAACATCAGACCCGCATGGCATCAGCCGCTTCCGCACAGTACGCGCACCGTTCAGGCCGTGTGAAAACGTCTTCACACAGCCTTTCCGTCCACTCCCACCGGCTGCGAATGCCTCTCCGGCTTGGAAACCGCTACGCTCCCACCAGCTTCCGCGCCTCGGTCAGCGCCGCGTCCACCTTCGTCACATCCTTGCCGCCGCCGCGGGCAAAGTCCGGCTTGCCGCCGCCCTTGCCGCCCACGATCGGCGCGATGCTCTGGATGATCTTCCCGGCCTGCACCTTGCCCTGGTGCTCCTTCGCCACGCTCGCGATCAGCGCCACGCTGCCGCCACCCGTGGCTCCCAGCACCACGATGCCGTTGAACGAGGCCTTCAGCGCCTCGGCCACGCCCACCGCATAGTCCGCATCCACATCGCCCAGGTTCACCACGATCGCGTTGTTGATCACGGCTTTGGCCATCAGTTCCCGGGCCTTCGTGGAGGCTTCGCGCTGCTGCGCGGCTTTGAAGGCCTTTTCCAGTTCCTTCTGCTGGGTCAGGATCTGGTCCAGCTTCTTCTCCAGATCCGCAGCGCCCTGCGCGCTCACCTTGCCGGCCAGCAGCTTCAGCAGCTCCGCATCAGCGCGTGCGGCATTGTAGGCTTCCAGTCCGGCGATCGCTTCGATACGGCGCACCCCGGCGGCCACGGCGCTTTCGCCCACCAGGCGGAAGAGGCCGATCTCGCCCGTGCTCCGCGTGTGCGTGCCGCCGCACAGCTCCATGCTCCAGCCGTCCAGCTTGTTGCGCTGGCCGCCGATCTGCACCACGCGCACCAGGTCGCCATACTTCTCGCCGAAGAGGGCCATGATGCCGCTGTTCGCCTTCGCTTCCACGTACGGCACTTCGGTCCAGGACACCGGTTCGTTGGCCACGATGCGCTCATTCACCAGACGCTCGATGTCGCTGATCTGCTGTGCAGTCAGCGCACCGCTGTTAAAGTCAAACGTCAGCTTGTCCGGAGTGACGGAGGAGCCCTTCTGCGTGGCGTCCTTGCTCACCACTTCATGCAGCGCCCAATGAAGAATATGCGTCACCGTGTGGTGGCGCTCAATGGCATGACGACGCGGTGCATCCACGATGAGTTTCACCGTGGCATCGACGGCAGGTGCTTCATCGCCTTCCAGGAAGTGCAGCCAGGTGTTGCCCACCTTGGTCGTGGCACTGATGGGATAAGTGTTCGCACCGAGAATCAACTGACCCGCATCGCCAATCTGGCCGCCCATCTCCGCGTAGCAGGTGGAGACATCCAGCACCACGGCCGTCTTGTCCTTCATCTCAACGACTTCGAGCACGCGCACGTCGGCTTCGAGCTGGTCATAGCCAATAAACTTCGTCGGAGCCTTCGTCTCGATCTCAGACACGGAGACAACCTGCTTGTTCTTCTTGCCAGCTTCGCGGGCGCGCTCCTTCTGCTCTTCCATGAGCTTGTTGAAGCCTGCGGTGTCAACGGTCAAGCCGCGCTCGCGGGCGAGAAGTTCGGTGAGGTCGATTGGGAAACCAAAAGTATCATAAAGCTGGAAAGCGAAGTCTCCAGCAATTGGCGGAACCTCAGAGGCGGACCAATTAGGGGACATCGACACGATCCATTTGACGACAGCTTGCCAGTTTCGCACGTCCGCACCTTGCTCCAATGCAAGAACACGATTTAAACCACCTTCGAATGAGTCATCATCGGGAGCAATGCTCTGCACCGCAAGATTGCCGACATAGCCATCAAACTTCTCTATCCCACGATCCAGCGTCCGGTTAAAGCTCTCCTCCTCCAGTTTCAGCACGCTCTTGATCTGTTCCTTCTTCGCGCGCACTTCGGGGAACACATCACCCATCTGCGCCGCCAGCACATCCACCAGCTTGAAGAAGAACGGCTCTTTAAACTCCAGCGTGCGGCCATACTTCACCGCGCGGCGCAGGATGCGGCGCAGCGTGTAGTTGCGGTCGCTGTTGCCGGGCTGGATGCCATCGGCAATTGCAAAGGAAAGCGTGCGCAGATGGTCGGCGATGACGCGGAAGGCCACATCCGTCTTCTCCTGCTCCGTCACCGGCACCACGTGGCCCTGCTCATTGGCCTTTGGCAGCGTGCTCTGGTACACTTTGCCGCTCAGCTTCGTCAGCTCGTCAAAGATCGGCTTGAACACATCCGTGTCGTAGTTGCTGATCTTGGCGTTTTCAAAATCAGTAAAACCCTTCGTGCCCTGGATGATCGAGCACACGCGCTCAAAGCCCATGCCGGTGTCCACATGCTTCGCGGGCAGCGGCTCAAAGGTGCCTTCAGGCGTCGCGTTGTACTGAATGAACACGTTGTTCCAGATCTCGATGCAGCTCGCGTCGCTGCCGTTCACCAGCTTCGCACCGGCTTTCTGGCGTTCTTCGTCGAGATCGCGCGGTCCGGGGGTCAGGTCGATGTGGATCTCCGTGCACGGTCCGCAGGGGCCCGTGTCGCCCATCATCCAGAAGTTGTCCTTCTTGTTGCCGTTGACGATGTGGATCTCGGGATCGAGTCCGATGCTGCGGAACTTCTCCGCCCAGATGTCCCAGGCCTCCTGGTCGCGCTCGGCCGGGTCGCCCTTGGACTTGTCCGGCTGGTAGATCGTGGCATACACGCGGGTCGGCGGAAATTTCCAGCGCTCGATGACGAGCTCCCAGGCCCAGGAGATGGCCTCCTTTTTGAAGTAGTCACCAAAGCTCCAGTTCCCCAGCATCTCAAAGAGCGTGTGGTGGTAGGTGTCCAGGCCCACGTCCTCCAGGTCGTTGTGCTTGCCGCCGGCGCGGATGCATTTTTGAGTGTCCGCCGCACGGGTGGGCAGGCCTTTGTGCAGCACGCCCGGCCAGGTGTCCACGTCCGCGCTGCGCTCGCCGAGGAAGATCGGCACAAACTGGTTCATCCCCGCATTGGTAAAGATGCGCGCTCCGTCGCGGCTGGTGTAGCCCACGTTGTCACTGGGCACGATGGTGTGCTGCTTCTCCTTGAAGAAATCGAGGAAGCTCTGGCGGATCTGGGCGGCGGTGGGAACGGCGGACATGATTTGGCTGGGGAAAAGGGCGCGCATGGTAGCGGGCGCTGGCAGAAGGTAAAGCCGGGGTTTGCCCTCTTGGCGTTGAAGGGGCGGGCATCCCGCTGGAAATCAGCTTTCTGCAGACGGTGGTTAAGGCCGTTGGCAAGAAAAAGTTGTAAAAATACCATAAATAAAGTAATATTTAGAATAATTCAGGGCGAACAATGACAACCAAGGTCTCCAAATCCTGTAAATCATGCCCTTCCGCTCCCGGCATGAGCCTCATGGAGTTGCTGATCACCATCATCATTCTGTCCATCGTCATGAGCATCGCCATCATGTCCATGGGCAGTGCGCGGCAGGGCGCTGAAGACCAGAAGGACAAGCGCAACGCTCAGGAAATCGCCAGTGTCGCCGCCATGGCCAGCGCCGCCGGCGCCGATTTCATCGTGCCGGGAGATGAACACGCCACCATCGTCAACCTGTGCGATGGCACCACCCCCAGCAGCGGAGTCTTCAGCGGCCGCGTTTTCAAGATCCCCAGCATGCGCGACGCCGAAATCACCG
The DNA here is from genome assembly GCF_042655725.1 of Prosthecobacter fluviatilis. Taxonomy (GTDB): domain Bacteria; phylum Verrucomicrobiota; class Verrucomicrobiia; order Verrucomicrobiales; family Verrucomicrobiaceae; genus Prosthecobacter; species Prosthecobacter fluviatilis. The sequence continues at coordinate 625,081 of NZ_JBHSMQ010000003.1, read as the reverse complement.
GGGCCATGCGTTTTCTCGCCCTGAACGACTCCGATCTTCAGTACCGGATGGACGGCAGCAGCAGTCCGTAACCGGGGCTGCGCCTGAAAACCCTCCGCTCCCTGCATGGAGAATGCCGCTGTGCATCAAGAATGGCGCACCTGTGGCGTATCTCACAGCGTGACCCGCGTTCCCTTCATCGTTCTTCTCGCCGCCGCAGCCACCGCCTCTGCGCAGCAGACCCCGCGTCCCATCCACTTCTCCCGGGAGATCCGCCCCATCCTCAGCGAGAACTGCTTCTTCTGCCACGGCCCGGATGAAAAGAAGCGCGAGGCCGGACTCCGCCTCGACGACGAAGCCAGCGCCAAGAAAAACAACGACGGCACCACCGCCGTCGTCCCTGGCAAGCCCGAGCAGAGCGCCCTCCTGCAGCGCATCCTCAGCAAGGACCCGGACGAGGTCATGCCCCCGCCCAAGCAGCACAAGACCATCCCACCTCAGCAGATCGCACTGCTCACCGAGTGGATCAAACAGGGCGCGCCCTGGGGAAACCACTGGAGTTATGAAAAAGTGGTGAAACCTGCCGTGCCCGCCGGCCCCGCCAATCCGGTCGATGCCTTCCTGCAGCAGCGGCTCGCGCAGGAGGGCCTCAAATCCTCCCCGCAGGCAGACAAGGCCACGCTCATCCGCCGCACCGCGCTGGACCTCACCGGCCTGCCACCCACACCCGCAGAGCTGGAGGCGCTTTCCTCCCAGCCGCAGGACAAGATCGTTGACCACTACCTCTCCCGTCCCGCCTACGGCGAGCACTGGGCCCGCCAGTGGCTCGACCTCGCCCGCTACGCCGACAGCTCCGGTTACCCCAGCGACCAGCCACGCGAGATCTGGGCCTACCGCGACTGGGTCATCCGTGCGCTGAATGCCAACATGCCCTTCGATCAGTTCACCATCGAGCAGCTCGCCGGCGATCTCCTCCCCAAGCCCACCGACGATCAGCTCATCGCCACCGCCTTCCATCGCAACACCATGACGCAAAACGAAGGCGGCACGGACGACGAGGAGTTTCGCAATGCCGCCATCATCGACCGCGTCAACACCACCTTCGCCGTCTGGATGGGCACCACCATGGCCTGCGCCCAGTGCCACACCCACAAATACGACCCCATCACCATCAAGGAATACTTCCAGTTCTACGCCTTCCTCAATCAAAGCGCCGACAGCGACAAGAAAGACGAGGTGCCACTGCACAGCTTTGAGACCCCGGAACTCGCCCAGAAACGCGCCAGCCTGAAACACGAGATCGATTCGCTGGAAAAGCAGCTCTCCTCCCCAGCACCCGAATGGCTCGCCGGTCTCGACGTCTGGGACCAGGGCTTTGCCCGCGATCTCGGCTGGCAGACACCGCCGCCCGCGAAGGTGAGTACGCAGTCAAAACAGACCGCTGCCATCGCTGCCGACGGTACCGTCTCCATCCCCAAAAACACCGACACCGATACCTACACCGTCGAACTCCCCGCCACCGGCGACAAGCTCAGCGCCCTGCGCATCGAGACCCTGCCAGCCGCTGGTTTCGGCAACTTCGTCCTCACCGACGTGAAGGCGGAAATCGTCCGCGCCGATGCCGCTCCCCCTCCTCAGGCCCGCTATGTGCGCGTCGAACTGCCCGGGCAGAAAAAGATGCTCCAGCTCGCCGAGGTGCAGGTCTTCAGCGGCAGTCAAAACATCGCCCCCTCCGGCAAGGCTTCGCAGAGCAGCACCTACACCGATGCCGCCGCCCGCCGCGCCAACGACGGCGGCACCGAAGGTGATTACGCCAAAGGCAGCGTGGCCCACACCGCCGGCACCGACAACGACCCCTGGTGGGAGGTCGATCTCAAAGAATCCAAGCCCGTGGACCGCGTCGTCGTTTGGAACCGCACCGACGGCGGCACCGGCAAGCGCCTCGATGGCTTCCGCGTGCTCCTCCTTGATGACAAACGCCAGACCCTCTGGAAAAGCGACCCCACCCCTGCGCCGGACAAAGACAAGACCTTCGCCACCAGCGGCCCCGTGGCCGTCACCTTCACCACCGCGCTGGCGGACTATGAGCAGGCCGGCTTCACCGCCAGCTCCATCCTCAAGCCCAAGGACAAAAAGCAGCAGGGCTGGGCCGTCGCCGGAGCCACCGACAAGCCCCACACCCTCACCCTCCTCGCCGCCACTCCCGTCATGATTCCGCAGGGCGCGCGCCTGCGCATCACCCTCGCGCAGAAAAGCGAGTTCAAGCAGCACACCCTCGGCAGTTTCCGCCTCGGCTACACCGGAGACGCCCGCGTGCAGCAGGCCGCCAAGGTCCCGCAGGAGGTCGTCGCCGCCCTCGCCCAGCCCAAGGACAAGCGCACCCCCGCGCAGCAGCACACCGTGGTGGACTACTTTGTGCGCAACATCTCCAAAGCCTCCGCCACACCGCGCACCCGCCTTGCCGCGATCCAGAAAGAGCTCGCCGCCATCAAGCCCGTCACCGTGCCCATCATGCGCGATCTCGACCCCAAGCAGCGCCGCATCACCAAGATCCAGCTCCGTGGCAACTGGCAGGCGCTCGGAGATGAAGTCACCGAGGCCACCCCCGCTGTCTTCAATCCCCTGCCCAAAGACGCTCCGCGCAACCGCCTCACCATGGCCAAATGGATCGTCAGCCGCGACAATCCCCTCACCGCACGCGTCACGGTGAACCGCCTCTGGGAAAGCATCTTCGGCACCGGCATCGTCCGCAGCAGCGAGGAGTTCGGCAGCCAGGGAGACCTTCCCGTGCACCCCGAGCTGCTCGACTGGCTCGCCGCCGAGCTCATGGACAGCGGCTGGGACCTCAAGCACATGCTCAAGCTCCTCCTCACCACCGCCGCCTACCAGCAGACCTCCAAGAGCACGCCCGAGCTCAACGAGCGCGACCCCGACAACCGCTTCCTCGCACGCGGCCCGCGCTTCCGCCCCACCGGCGAGCTGCTGCGCGATCAGGCCCTCGCTGTCAGCGGCCTCCTCAGTCCCAAGATGTTCGGCCCGCCCGTGCGCCCCATGACGCCCAATCTCGGCCTCACCACCGCCTTTGGCCGCAGCAATGACTGGACCGTCAGCCCCGGCGAAGACGCTCACCGTCGCAGCCTCTACACCGAAGTCCGCCGCAACAGCCCCTACGCCAGCTTCACCACCTTTGATGCCGGCAACCGCGAAGTCTGCATGATCCGCCGCAGCCGCACCAACACCCCGCTTCAGGCCTTCGTCACGCTGAACGACCCCGTCTTCATCGAGACAAATCAGGCCATGGCCCGCCGCCTCGTCGCCGAGGCCAAAACCACCCCCGAGCGACTCGCCCTCCTCTTCAAGCTCTGCCTCTCCCGCGCCCCCGCCGCGCATGAATCCGCTGCACTCACCAGGCTCTACGAAGAATCCCTCACCACCTACCGCGCCGACCTCCCCGACGCCACCAAGATGGCCACCGAGCCTCTGGGTGCGGCACCGAAAGGTGCCGACATCCCTGAACTCGCCGCCTGGACCGCCGTGGCAAACGTGGTCATGAATCTGGATGAGTTTTTGATGAGGAGGTGAAAAAAGCGCCGCTTTGTGCAGGCCCCGTGAGTTGGACTTGAACAGTCACAACTCCCGGAATTATAGAATCGCTCCCCCCATCTTTTCTATACATCTCATCCATGCTGTTTGATCGCATCCCCGCCATCGTTGCCGCCACTGTCCTTGTCCTGGGCGGTTCCAGCCGAGCACAGGTCTTTGATACCTTGATCTCAAACTATGGTCAGCCCAACCAGCTGCCCAATGTGGATCTATACGACCAGTCGCAGCGGATTGCCTGGGACTTTACCACCGGCGCAGACGCTTACTCAGACCTCTTTCTCACCGTGCAGGCGAGCAACAATGACGGCGGCGGCCGCTACCTGACGGCAGAATTTTTCACCTCCGCCAGCTCCGCGCCGGACACACTCGTGGGCAGCCTGCAGATTCGGGTGGGCTTTACCGAGGGCACCTTTCAGGACTTCAGCAATGACCTTCCCGCCGCCGTCTCACTGGCTGCCAACACCACCTACTGGGTGGTCCTTTCCCTCACCGATCCTCTGAACAATGTAGGCCCGCCGGGCATCCTGTTCCGAAACATCGCAGACGGCACCACCGACGCCGGCGGCATCTACTCCAGCGTTAGCGGCACCTCTCTCCTCACCTCGTCAAACAACGGCAGCACCTGGGCGGCGCAGAGCGGCACCGACGCCGTGAAATACCTGCTCGAAGGCATCAAGGCGGTCTTGGTGGTGCCCGTGGTGCCGCCAGATGCGGTGCTCACCGCGCAGAGCCTGCAAAGCCTCGCCCTCCAGAGCACCAGCGCCTTGCTGGAAGACTTCGCCATGCGCCTCTTCCGTGCTCGCTCCGGCCAGGGCGGCAACGCCAGTCAAAACACCGTGCTGGTGGATCTCGCTGGGGAAGATGAGCAGGTGGTGCTTGGCGAAGGCGACGGCCCCGGCTCGCCGCCCCGCATCGTCGGTCTCACCACCGGTGCTCGCGCAGGTCAGCTCCGCATCTTTTCCTCCTTCGACTATGGCTACGCCGGCCTCAGCAGCGCTTCTTCCCTCCGCAGCAACACCTACGGCGGCACCCTGGGCATGGAGCTGACCCTCACCGATCATCTTTCCCTCGGCGCTGGCCTGGGCGCGCTTACTGCTCAGACCCGCGTGTCTGGCGGCATCGCCTCCATCAATACCGACGGCCTCACCCTCGCCAGCTATGCCACCTATCAGCGCGGCGGCACCTACCTGGACCTCCTCTACGCCGCCACCATGCTGGACAACAGGGTCATGCGCGCCGCCGCACTCTCCAGCCCGGACAGCACCGTGCACACCGTGCAGTTCAACACAGGCCACAACTTCACCTCCGGCCGCTTCACTCATGGCCCTTTTGTCGGTGTCAACTACGCCCACGCCAACACCAATCCCTACACCGAGAACGGCCCCGGTGCCGTGACCGTGGACCGCCAGCGCTCAGACACCATGCAGGGCCGGGTGGGCTGGCAGGGCAGCGCACAGTTTGATCGCGGCTGGGGCGTCATCATTCCTCAGGTACGCCTCTCCTGGGACAAACAATATCTCAATGACACCAGCGCCGCCAATGTGGCTCTCGCCGGCGTGCCGGGCGTCGTCACCCGCACCAGCACTGGCGGCGCGTCGCAGAACGGCCTCGGCCTCGGCGCAGGTGTCATGCTCAGCCTGAACCGCGGCTGGGCCTTCGGCCTGAACTATCAGGGGCACATGCTCGACGGAGCCGCCAACCTGCACAATGCCATGGCCTACGCCTCCTACCGCTGGTAGGCATGGTAAATCCTGCTCGGCTGGCAAAGGAGCTGCACCTCCGTGCGTATCTTTGACACGCACGCATGAACCCCATCCTCCACGACTCGCTCCAGCTCAAAACCCGCCGCCAGTTTCTCGGCCACGCGGGCCAGTTCAGCCTCGGGGCCATCGCCATGCATGCCATGCAGCAGAAGGCCGGGGCCGCCATGGTCGCGGACAATCCGCTCATCCCCAAAAAGACCCACTTCGCTCCCAAGGCCAAGCGCGTCATCTACCTCCACATGTCAGGTGCGCCACCCCACCTGGACCTCTTTGACTACAAGCCCGAGCTGGTGAAACGCAGCGGCCAGGACTGCCCCGACTCCATCCTCAAAGGCCGTCGCTTCGCCTTCACCACCGGCGTCCCCAAGCTCATGGGCACTCCGCGCACCTTTGCCCGCTACGGCAAGGCCGGCATGTGGATGAGCGACGCCTGCCCCAATTTTCACACCATCGCCGACGAGATCTGCATGGTCCGCTCCATGAACACGGACCAGTTCAATCACGCCCCCGCAGAGCTGCTCCTCTTCACCGGCCACGCACGCCAGGGCCGCCCCTCCATGGGCGCCTGGGCCACCTACGGCCTCGGCACAGAAAATCAGGACCTCCCCGGCTTCGTCGCCCTCATCTCCAGCGGTACGCAGCCCAGCGGCGGCCAGGGCTGCTGGGGCAGCGGCTTCATCCCCAGCGTCTACCAGGGCGTACAGTGCCGCAGCAAAGGAGATCCCGTCCTCTTCGTCAGCGACCCCGCCGGCATGAACCGCGCCATGCGCCGCAAGACCCTCGACGCCCTGCAGGACCTCAATCAGCAGCAGGTCGCCGAATTCGGCCATCCGGAAACCGTCACCCGCATCGCCCAGTACGAGCTCGCCTTCCGCATGCAGACCAGCGTGCCCGAGGTCATGGACATCTCCCAGGAGCCTCAGCACGTCATCGAGGCCTACGGCGCCAAGCCCGGCGAATCCAGCTTTGCCAACAACTGCCTCCTCGCCCGCCGCCTCGTCGAGAAAGGCGTGCGCTTTGTGAATCTCTTCGACTGGGGCTGGGACTTCCACGGCACCAGCGAGGGCAGCGGCATCACCACTGGCCTCACCGCCAAGATGGCTGCGACTGACAAGCCCGTCTCCGCCCTCATCAAAGACCTCAAGCAGCGCGGCCTGCTGGAGGACACCCTCGTCATCTGGGGCGGCGAATTCGGCCGCACCCCCTTCCGTGAAGGCCGCACCGCCGCCAGCGCCGTGCTCGGTCGCGACCACTACCCCGACTGCTACACCCTCTTCATGGCCGGCGGCGGCGTGAAGGCCGGATTCGACTACGGCAGCACCGACGAGCTCGGCTTCAGCGTCGCTGAAAACAAAGTCCACGTGCACGACTTCCAGGCCACCGTCATGCACCTCCTCGGCTTCGACCACGAGCGCCTCACCTACCGCTTCCAAGGCCGCGACTACCGCCTCACCGACATCCACGGCCATGTCGTCAAAGACCTGCTGGCGTGAAATCCCAACGCGTGAAAAAGCTAAGATAGCGCCCGCAATCGCAGCGCTTTAGGAGCGCGGAATTCATTCCGCAGCAGGTTGCCCGCATCCTCGCGTGAGACAGGGTTTGGCACGTCGCAAACACACTGGTTCCGGGACGCCGAGGAGACACAGATGATGCACAAAACGCGGTGATCTGCACAACTCACTTCCCCTCCTCCTTACCCCCCCTGCACCGGCGGCATGATCGCCACCTCACCCCCGTCATGCAGCGGCTCATCCCGCTTCACATACGTCTGGTCCAGCGCCAGCAGCAGGCTTCCCTGCCACTCAGCGATCTTCGGCCACCGCGCTTCCACCTGCGCCAGCAGTTCGCCCATCGTGGCGCCGGCAGGCACTTCCACAGAGATCTCATCCGTGCCGGTGATGTCCCGCAGGACGGAGAAAAACAGCACGCGCAGCTTCATGCGGCAGGGTCCAGGTTCAGGATTCCGATGCACGGCAGGTTCCGGAAGCGCCCCCGGAAGTCCATGCCGTAGCCCACCACAAATTCATCATCGATCTCAAAGCCCGCGTCTGCCACCACCACCTCGCGCAGGCGTGGGCGGCGCTTGCTCAGCAGCACGCAGGTGCGCAGGCTCGCAGGCTCCTGCTCCAGGATGCGCTCGGTGATCGCCCCCAGCGTCAGCCCTGTGTCCAGAATGTCATCCAGCAGCAGCACATCCTGCCCGTGCAAGTTCAGGCTCGCGGGCCAGTTCACCTTCACCTCGCCCGTCGTCGCCGTGCCGCCCTGGTAGCTGCTCGCGCTCAGCGTGTGCAGGCGCACCGGCATCTCCAGCTTGCGCAGCAGGTCTGCCACAAAAAACAAGCCGCCGTCCATCAGCGCCACCACCGTCACCACACGCCCCGCCAGGTCCACATTCAGCCGCGCCGCCATCTCAGCCACCCGCGCCCCGATCTGCTCCGGGCTGAGCAGCACGCGTTCGAGATCTTGGATGACGCCGGTGACGTTGGAGGGCATGGAGCAAAAGAGTGCGTAAAAGGCCAAAGCTGACGTAGCGCAGGCCGCTTGGTGTGCGTTTCTTTTAACCCGAATGAACCCGACTGACAAACCGAACCTGCCTGACCTCCGCGTCAGCTACAATCAGGGCGAGCTCGACGAGCACACCGCCCCCGCCGATCCCGTGGAGCTCTTCACCCTTTGGATCAAGGACGCCCTCGAGCACAAGCTCCCCGAGCCCAACGCCATGAGCCTCGCCACCAACGGCCTCGACGGCACCCCCACCGTCCGTACCGTCCTCCTCAAAGGCATCGACGAGCGCGGCTTCCACTTCTACACCAACTACGAAAGCCGCAAGGGGCACGAGATCGCCGCCGACTCCCGCGGCGCCGCCTGCTTCCTCTGGGCCAGCCGCCACCACCAGGTCTGCCTCAAGGGCCGCATCTCCAAGCTCGACCGCGCCGATGCCGAGCAGTACTTCGCCGTCCGCCCCTACGGCCACCAGATCGGCGCCTGGGCCTCCAGCCAGAGCCAGGTCATCCCCGGTCGCGAATGGCTGGAGCAGCGCGATGCCGAGATCAAAGCCCAGTACCCCGAGGGCTCGGTCCCATGCCCTCCCCACTGGGGCGGCTACACCCTCCTCGCCGATGAGATCGAATTCTGGCAGGGCCGCGTCAGCCGCCTCCACGACCGCATCCGCTACCGCATGGAAAACGGCCTCTGGGTCAAAGTGCGCCTCAGCCCGTGAGTCCCACGGGCCAGTGCAGCGCTGAGTAGACCAAAGGCTCTGGCGGAGAGGGATCGTCCCGATCCCTCACGCTCACGCACCGTCCAGCCCTCTCTCCCATGCTTCCACCCTCAGACGCAGCCCCAGTGCGCGGCTTCCCACAGGTGCATCCCCCCGCCCGTAAATAAACCAAAACCCTCTTGCCTTTCGGAATTTTCAGTTTTCATTGAAACCGTGAGCAAGGAACTGCCAGAATGGGAAAAAGCCCGCGAGGAATTCGTCATCCAGTGGGGCTCTCTCGGCACCCAGTGGGGCATCAACCGCACCATGGCCCAGATCCATGCCCTGCTCATGACCGCGCCGGAGCCCATGTGCACAGACGAGGTCATGGAGCGCCTGGAAATCAGCCGCGGCAATGCCCACACCAATCTGAAAGACCTCGTCAGTTGGAACCTCGTCCGCATCATCACCAAGAAGGGCGACCGCAAAGAGTACTTCGAGGCTGAAAAAGACGTCTGGAAAATCTTCATCACCATCTCAAAAGAGCGCAAGCGCCGCGAGATCGAGCCCGCCATTCAGCTCCTGCGCGACTGCGCCGCCCGCACCAAGGACGAAACCGCCGGCCCCGGCAAGGAGTTCAACCAGCAGATGAAGGACCTCGACGAGTTCCTCAGCTTCGGCGTCAAAGTGGCCGACACCGTCATCTCCATGAAGCACGCCTCCGCCCTGCAGTGGGCCATGCGCCTCCTTGGCTGATTTTTTCATACCTTTATGTTTCAGAAAATACTGAAACTACCGAACAAACAGAACACAAACCAACACACCGCCATGAACCACACCGTCATCACCTACAGCCTCTACCTCATCCTCGCCGTCAGCATGACGGTCTGGGTCGCGCGCACCCTCCACAAAAGCGGCCGCATCTTCCTCGTGGACTGCTTCCACGGAAACACCGACCTCGCAGACAGCGTCAATCACCTGCTCGTCGTCGGCTTCTACCTCATCAACATCGGCTTCGTCTCGCTCTACCTCAAGACCACCGAGGAGATCGAGGCCGCACGCGGCGTCTTTGAAGCGCTCAGCGGCAAGATGGGCGTCGTGCTCCTCATGCTCGGCGGCATGCACTTCTTCAATCTCTACGTCTTCACCCGCATGCGCCGCCGCGCCACCCTGGCGAATATGCCACCGCCCGTGCCTGCCATGAACCGCGTCAGCAAAGCCAACGACATTCTGGACACACTGTGAAAACATTCTTTCGAAAACTGAAGCTGTCGTTCCTCGCGATGTTGTGGGGCTTGAACGCGTGCAACATCGCCTGGTGGACATGCCATCTCCATCATTCGACTCAAGACTTGTCATTTCTGGGGCCTGTGCTGCTTCTGTGGCTCAACCTTTACACGAGTGCCGTGATTGCAGGCGCATGTTTCCTTGTCTTGATGACTCTGGACCTTTTGATTCCAGAAACCTCGCCTTTAAGGAAACCTGGCACAGCCGCTGCCTTCGGATTTTTGGTGTCCCTTGCTTTGGGCGTGGCATTCACTCTTGCGCGTCTGTCGGGACATAGCATCCAGGCTTATGGCCTCGTGGAGGCAGCCTGGAAGACTTTGGGCCGCACTCTTCCTTACACTCTGGGAGCCTGCGCTGCGGGAACAGTGGCGGCATGGAGTCGCGCTTTGATGGACACCCCCAGCCCACGCCAAACACCATGACTGCCCTCACCATATTCTACGACGCCCGCTGCGGCCTCTGCTCGCGCTTCCGGCGTTGGATGCTCGGGCAGCCCGCCTATGTGCTGCTGAACTTTGTGCCCTACGATTCGCCGCAGGCACTGCGTCTCTGCCCCGCTCTTCCCAGCCTGCGTGCCGATCAGGAAATCGTCGTCATGGGAGATGACGGCTCCCTCTGGCAGGGCGCAGGCGCCTGGGTCACCTGCCTGTGGGCGTTGTACGACTTCCGCGAATGGTCGCTACGCCTCGCCAGCCCCGCATTGCAGCCCATCGCCCGCAAGGTCGTGCATTGGATCTCGACCAATCGCATCACCCTCTCACGCCTCCTCCGCCTGCACAGCGACGACGACATCAAACGCCAGGTCACCGACGTCACCTGCGACACCGGCACATGCGCTCTCCAGCCCTTTTGAATGAACTCTATTTGCGCCTCTGCGCGGCATTAGCACACGGCACTCCGCGTCTGGCGCCAGCATAGTGGTCCGCACCCCGCGAAGCGAGCCGAAGGCAATCCTCTGTGCGGGCTCCGCCGCACCCATCAATCCGCAGATCCAAATCCCCTCGTTCCACCCACAGCCATTCTCATTAATTCGCGGATATTCGCGCGCATTCGCGTTGCCAGCCTCCCCTCATCCACACCCTCCCCCCGAATCCCTTCTTGAACGAACCCTCGCACCTGCGCTGTAATGCCTTCATGCCATTCCTCCGCAGCCTGCTCATCCTCGGCATCCTCACCACCAGCCTCCACGCCGCCGAGGACAAAATGCGCCTCGTTCGCGAAACCGACGCCCTCACCCCCGAGCAGGAGCGCGCAGGCCTCCACGTGCCCCCGGGCTTCACCGTGCAGCTCTTTGCCAGCGAGCCCATGATCAACAAGCCCATCAACATGGCCTTCGACGCACGCGGCCGCCTGTGGGTTTCCTCCACCGTCGAGTACCCCTACGCCGCAGACAAGGCCCGCTGGTCAGACCCGCAGGGCACCCGTGTCAAAGACAGCCGCGATGCCATCAAGATCCTCGAAGACACCGATGGCGATGGCCGCGCAGACAAAGTCACCGACTTCGCCGACGGCCTCAATATCCCTACCGGCGTCCTCCCCTGGCACAAGCCCGGGCACAAGGCCGGATGCATCGCCTGGAGCATCCCCAACATCTGGTATTTCGCCGACACCGATGGCGACGGCAAAGCCGACCACCGCGAAATCCTCTTCGGCCCCCTCGGTTATGAAAAAGACACGCACGGCATGTGCAGCAGCTTTCGCATGGGGCTGGACGGCTGGGTGTACGCCACCCACGGCTTCAACAACACCAGCCACATCAAGGCCAGGGACGGCAGCACGCTCGATCTCCACAGCGGCAACGTCTTCCGCTTCCGCCCCGATGGCTCACGGGTGGAAATCTGGACGCACGGCCAGGTCAATCCCTTCGGCCTCTGCTGGGATCGTTTTGGCAATCTCTACAGCGCCGACTGCCACAGCTCGCCCATCTACCAGCTCATCCGTGGCGCCTGCTACCCCAGCTTTGGCAAACCGCACGACGGCCTCGGCTTCGCCCCCGTCATGTGCCAGCACAGCCACGGCTCCACCGGCATCTGTGGCATCGTCTATATCGACGGCGGCGTCTGGGGCCCCGAGTGGGACGACCACATGCTCGTCGGCAACTGCGTCACCTCCCGCGTCAACCACGACACCGTCACCTTCACCGGCTCCACCCCCAAGGCCAACGAGCAGCCCGACTTCATCACCAGCGACGACCCCTGGTTCCGCCCCGTCGATCTCCAGCTCGGCCCCGACAACGCCCTCTACATCGCCGACTTCTACAACAAAATCATCGGCCATTATGAGGTGCCGCTGGATCATCCGGGACGGGACAAGGAGAGAGGGAGGATCTGGCGGGTGGTGAAGACGGACAAGGTTTCCAAGCCAGCAGATCTTGCCAGTGCCGGCCTGCCCGAATTGTTCAAGCATCTTGATTCCCCCAATCTGACGGTCAGACACAACACGGTCCCAGTTCTTGCAGAACGCTTGATGGAGATGCCTGAAGAACAAGCCGTTCAAGCGTCGTTGGAGGCAAACTGCCAGTCCGCATTCCAAAAGGCTTACTCAGTCTGGGTCACGCATCAGGTATGGCTGCGCAGCGGTCGCAATTTGTCGTTCATGGGGAATAACACAGACGACTTTGTGGATGTGCACTTGCTGCTTCGTGAAGCTGAAGGCCCGAGTCCTCAATGGAAGTTGGCCGTTTTCTACACAATGTCCTGCCTGGCTCCAGACAATAAACAGTTTGTTCCTAGGACACAGCTCGCCGCCACATGGGCACTTACCAATTGCCGTTCTGACGTCCGTTCTGATATGGCGGGCGTCATGGTAGCCATGCTTCAGCATGTACCTGCTGACGACTTGACACTCAGGCAGGCTTTAAAAATAGCTTCACACAAGATGCTGTCTGATCCGGCGGTGTTTACGAAGGAAGTTGAGGGGTGGGCAATCGAGCCCCCCACAGATCCCGAAGGAAAAGCGGAAAGGCAGGTCTATGAGCGCGACTTCCGAGAGATCGCCCTCGCACTCAAAACATCTGCGGCCAGTGAATGGTTTCTGAAGCAGCTCGAAGGTTTGAATGAGCCACCTTCAGACCTGAACAGGTGTCTCGCTCAGATCGCCAGATATGTGAATCCAAACAGTCTGCAAAAGGCGATTGGAACAGCCAGACGCCTGACCAAAAACAATTTCAAACAGCAGACGGATGCACTCTTTGAAATCCACAACGGCCTCAGCGAGCGCGGCGCTCCCGCCAATCCCGAGCTGCTGCAATGGGCGCAGCAGCTCGCCTCACAGCTCCTCGAATCCACAGACAAACAACCCACACTCGCCTGGACCTCCTCAGGCGATGCCCCATGGTCCCTCCAGCCCCGCAAATGCACCGACGGCACCGAGGCGCAGGTGCTCCAAAGCATGGCCAAAGGCGGCGGCGATGAAGAAAAGCGCACAGGCATTCTCAAATCCAAAGACTTCGCCGCACCCGCCAAACTCATCGTGTGGATCAATGGCCATCGCGGGCCACCCAACAGCAAACCTCACGACAAAAACCTCGTTCGCGTGGTGGATGCGCAGAGCGGCACCACACTCGCCAGCGTCTTCCCACCACGCAGCGATGTCTGCCAGCGCACCGAACTGGACCTCTCCGCACACACCGGCAAAACCGTGCACCTTGAGATCGTCGATGGCGATGACGGCAAAGCCTACGCTTGGCTCGGCATCACCCGTATCGAGCCCGCCGTCATCAGCGTGAACGATTTCCAGAGCGAGGACAGCACCCGCAGTGCCCTCAAAACCCTCGCCATGCTGCTCCAGCACACCGCACCCGCTGCGCTGCGCGAACAACTCTCTGCCTACCTGCCACCACGCCCCGCACCACCACCGCTGCCGGTATCACCACAGCAACGCCAGCAGCTCGATGCCCTCATCACCACCCGCTCCGCTGCCTACGCCAAAGCCAAGCCGGACATCGCCGCAGGAAAAACCGTCTTCATCGCGAACTGCGCCGTCTGCCATCAAATCCGCGGCGCCGGCGGCCTCATCGGCCCGCAGCTCGACGGCATCGGCGCACGCGGCCCAGAGCGCTTGTGCGAAGACATCCTCGACCCCAACCGCAACGTGGACGCCCACTTTCACCTCCACACTCTCACCCTCAAAGACGGACGCACCCTCAGCGGCTTCCTCAAAGGCGAAGCCGGCCAGGTCCTCATCCTCGCCGACGCCGCCGGCCAGGAGCACCGCGTGTCCAAGAATGATCTCGCCAAAGATGACACCACGCCCATGTCCCTCATGCCCCCCGTCTTCGGGCAGACGCTCGATGAGAAAAACTTCATCAACCTCCTCGGCTATCTCACGAGTGAAAAAGCTGGCAAATGATCCCCGCCATGATCGGCGCACCGCAAGGCAATGTTTTGTTGGCATGGCTGCTGCCTTCTCAGCACCAAAGGTGCGGCCTATCGCAGCCCAGGGCCAGCCGAGCCTCAGCGAGGCCGCCCTGGGTCCAGACCTAGCAAGCCGGGCAGCAAACCCAGCGGCCCCTTCATGCAACGTGGGCGCCAGCAGCGTATGCCTCGCCGCTTCGCAGTCGTCAGCATATCCCAGCGCGCGCATTCCACGATCCATGTCCTCCCTATGTTCCCCAGCCATGACAAACCATTTCACAACATGAGACATTTTATGCTCGCAGTGTTGCTCCTCAGCGCCGCATTGGCCTCGGAAGCCCTCAAGCCCCACCCCAAGGCTCTCCCCAACATCCATCCTCCCGGCGAGGTGGACCGCCCCGAGATGGTCAAATACATCGTGGTAGATCCGGCTACACTGCCGGGCATCGTCGTGGACGAAACCAGCGCCGAGCTCGTCGGCGACTGGCAGTACTCCACTCACACCCCGCCCTACGTCGGCCTCGGCTACCTTCACGACATGAAAGCCGGGAAGGGGACCAAGTCCGTCACCTTCACCCCCACGCTGCCCGCATCAGGCTGGTATGAAGTCCGCCTCGCCCATTGCTACAACATCCGCCGCTCCACTCAAACCCCCGTCACCATTCACCACGCCGATGGCGACACCAAAGTCGTCATCAATCAGCAGCAGGAGCCCGAGCACGCCCGCCTCTTCCGCACCCTCGGCACCTTTCGCTTTGACTCCGGCCGCACCGGCTGGGTCCGCATCTCCACCGAAGCCACCGAACCCGGCAAAGTCGTCATCGCCGACGCCGTTCAGTTTCTGCCCGTAAAAAAGTAGCCTTGTTGCTGTGCAACAAGGTCCCGCCCCGCCACACCTCGCTTCTCATCAGCCCCAAAGGGGCGGTGGATTCAGCCCAAGGCGCCGCGATGCACGAGCAAGCTCTGGGTCACCTTCTCAGCCTCAAGCCTCCTCGCACCCTCCGCTCCTTTGCCCCTCTGCGGCAAAACCGGGCAGCCCTGCCGCCATCCCACCCCACAAAAAAGCCGGGCATCTCTCGACACCCGGCTTCATCGTTAAATCTTAATCCTCCTCGGCTTCCGCAGCAGCAGCGGCCTTCTTCCGCTTCTTCTTGCCACCGGCATTGCGCAGCGCCTTCGGGATCGGGTCTTCCTTCTTCTGCAGCGCACGGCGCAGCTTGCGCAGTGCGATGTTCTGCAGCTGGCGGATACGCTCGCGCGTCACGCCAAATTCCTGGCCCACCTCTTCCAGCGTGCGCGGCTTCTGGCCGGCAAGGCCGAAACGGGCGTCGATGATCTTGCGCTCACGCTCGTCCAGCACCGTCAGCAGGCCGTCCAGCTGGCTGTGCATGTTCTTGTGGGAGAGCAGGTCAAAGGGCGTCTGGGCGTTTTCGTCGCCCACGATTTCGCCAAACTCCGTGCTGTCGTCGTCGCTGATCGGCGCATCCAGAGAGGCCGGGCGCATGCTGGCCACCTTCAGCTGGCTCAGCTTCGCGCGGTCGATGCCGATTTCCTCGGAAAGTTCGTCATCCGTCGGCTCGCGGCCCAGTTCCTCGGACATCGCCATCGCCACACGGCGCATCTTGCTGATCTTGTCCACCATGTGGACCGGCAGACGGATCGTCTTCGACTGATTCGCGAGCGCACGCTTGATGGACTGCTTGATCCACCACGCGGCGTAGGTTGAAAGTTTGCCACCCTTGTTCGGGTCAAATCGTTCCACCGCCTTCATCAGGCCGATGTTTCCTTCAGAAATGAGGTCGAGAAGCGGCAGACCGTAGTTGGCGTAATCCTGGGCGATCTTCACCACCAGCCTCAGGTTCGCACGGATCATGTGCGAACGGGCCTCCGGGTCGCCTCGTTTGATGCGTTCGGCAAGCTCAACCTCCTGGTCGGGAGTCAGCAAGTCTGTCTTGCCGATCTCACGCAGGTAAATCTTGATGCCTCCGTCGAGTTCCATATTGAGCGTTCTAGTTGGGTAATACGATACAAGGACCAACGTCCTTGCCCCCGGCTGAGACGCAGGGGGTGGTCAGTATAAAGGCGATTTCACACTTCGCTCGTCTTTTTTGAGCAAGTTTGCGGCCAGTAAGAAAGGATGGACCGGAGAAAAGTGGCACAATCGTTATTATATGACAGCCATCGTTGAACTAAACTTTCAGCGCCTCGTCAACATCATTTGTGAGAAAAGTTAAGATTTATTAATAAAAATCACCTGCAAACAGGCACTTTTTCAGCTTTGAGAGTTCCCGGGCCGAATTTTTCGCTTTTCTCGCCGTTGCCGCTTTGTCCCTTCCTGATGCAGCCGCCCGCTTGACACCGCCCCGCCCCGCCCCGACTTACTGCCCCCTCAAAACCTGCCATGCCCCGCCGAATCACCTACCGCGACGCCGTCCGTGAAGCCCTCGATGAAGAAATCGCCCGCGACCCCATGGTCGTCGTCATGGGTGAGGAAGTCGCCCAGTACAACGGCGCCTACAAAGTCACCCAGGGCCTCTGGGACAAATGGGGCGACAAGCGCCTCGTCGACACCCCCATCAGCGAGGCCGGTTTCATCGGCATGGGCATCGGCGCCAGCATGCTCGGCGTCCGCCCCGTCATGGAGCTCATGTTCTGGAGCTTCTACACCGTCGCCTGGGACCAGATCGTCAACAACGGCGCCATGGTCCGCTACATGAGCGGCGGCAAGATCAATTGCCCCATCGTCATCCGCGGCCCCGCCAATGGCGGCACCAGCGTGGGTGCCACCCACTCCCACACCCCGGAAAACATCATGGCCAACTTCCCCGGCATGAAGTGCGTCTGCCCCAGCAACGCCTACGATGCCAAAGGCCTCATGAAAGCCGCCATCCGCGACAATGACCCCGTCATGTTCATGGAGAGCACCAAGCTCTACGGCGAAGAGTGGGACGTCCCCTCCAACGACGAACTCCCCGGCGGCGAGCTCTTCATCCCCCTCGGCCTCGCCGATGTGAAACGCGAAGGCACCGACATCTCCCTCATCGCCCACGGCAAGGCCGTCATCACCTGCCTCGAAGCCGCCCGCATTCTTGAAGAAGAGCACGGCATCCATGCCGAAGTCGTCGATCTCCGCTCCATCCGCCCCCTCGACGAGGACACCATCCTCGAATCCGTCGCCAAGACCCACCGCGCCATCTACGTCGAGGAAAACAAGCCCTACTGCGGCATCGGCGCCCAGATCGCCTACATGATCCAGGAGCGCATCTTCGATGAGCTCGACGCCCCCGTGCAGCGCGTCTGCAGCCTCGACTCCCCCGCCATCTACAGCCCGCCCCTCGAGGCCATCCAGCTCCCCACCGCCGACGTCGTCGTCGCCAAGGCCCTCGGCATCTGCTGATCCTCCGCTCCCACCCGCCCCCTTTTTCAAAACCCGCTCATCCCGTTTTTCGCCATGCCCAAATTCATCGAAATGCCCAAGCTCAGTGACACCATGACCGAGGGCACCCTCGCCAAGTGGACCGTCAAGGAAGGGGACAAAGTCTCCGTTGGCAAAGCCATCGCCGACATCGAGACCGACAAGGCCACCATGGAGTACGCCAGCCCGTTTGAAGGCGTCCTGCACAAGTTCATCGCCACTCCCGGCGGCAAGGTCCCCCTCGGCGCTCCGCTCGCCGTCATCCTTGAGGAAGACGAAGCCCCCCCGGCGAATCTGGACGAGCTCATCGCCAAGGCCCAGGCCTCTGCTGCGCCCGCCCCTGCGGCCGAGAAAAAGCCCGCCGCCTCCGCTGCCAAGACCGCTGCTCCCGGTGCCCGTCTTCCCCTGGCCCCCCAGCATCGCAGCCGCGCCGCCTCCGCGGGTGCCGCCCTCCGCGTCAAAGCCTCCCCGCTCGCCAAAAAGATCGCCGCTGAGCGTGGCGTGGACCTCAATTCCCTCATCGGCACCGGCCCTGGCGGTCGCGTCGTCCGCGCCGATGTGGAAAACGCCCCCGTCGGCGGAGCCTCCGCAGGCCGCGTCGCCGCCACCCCCGCCATCCGTCCCGTCGTCGGTCCGGAAGACGAGCGCGTGCCCACCAGCAGCATGCGCAACATCATCGCCGAGCGCCTCCTCGCCTCCAAGACGCAGATCCCCCACTTCTACCTGCAGATGGAGATCGACGCCGGCCCCCTCATGGCCTTCCGCGCTCACCTGAACGCCTCCGCCGAAAAGACCAGCGGCAACAAATACACCGTCAACGACTTCATCCTCAAGGCCGTCATCCGCGCCGCCGAGGCCCAGCCCGCCATCAATGCCGCCTGGGATGGCGATGCCATCGTCAAGTTCAAGTCCGTCGGCCTCAGCGTCGCCATCGCCATCGATGACGGCCTCGTCACCCCCGTCATCAAGCAGGCCGAAAAGAAAACCCTGCTCGAGATCAGCCAGAGCGTCAAAGACCTCGCCGGCAAGGCCAAGAACAAGAAGCTCAGCCCCGACGACTTCGCAGGCGGCACCATCACCGTCTCCAATCTCGGCGCTTACGGCATCGACCAGTTCTCCGCCATCATCAATCCGCCCCAGGCCGCCATCATCGCCATCGGCAGCATCCGCTCTGCCCCCGTCGTCAATGACAAGGGCCAGATCGTCGTCGGCCAGCGCATGTGGGTCGGCCTCAGCGGCGACCACCGTGTCGTCGACGGCGCCGTCGCCGCCACCTTCCTCGCCGAGATGCGCAAGCTCCTCGAAAATCCCGCCCTCATGCTGGTGTAGTCATCGCATCAAAGGAACCCATCCCAAACGCGCCTGCGGCCTCAAGCCCAGGCGCGTTTTTGCGCACCAGCAGTCCACAGCTTGAGAATGCTTGCTGACGCAGCGCCACCACATGGGCCTGCTGCCCCAGCGTTTCATGTCCTGTCGTAGGATGGGTGTGGCGACAGCCCGCCCGTCCCACAGCGGATGGCAAACATCACGACGTACCAGCCCACCTGAGGCCTTCCTGTTCCTACCTTCTGCGTCCCAGCTTTCGCTCCAGCCAGTCCATGTCCTCCTTTTGCAGAAAGCTGAGGTACAGCGTCAGCATCGCGAGAAAGAACAGCATCAGGTTGTAGGACATGAGGCTGATCCCCGCGTGCAGCAGGATGCCCGTGGCAAAGCCGTACCACCGCCAGCGGCGCACCATCAGCAGAAACGGGATCGCCAGCTCAACCAGCAGCACCAGATACGTGACCACCTTCAGCAGAAAGCCAAAGTTCAGCACCCACAGGCCCGGCCAGCGCGCATTGTGGGAGAGCAGAAAGAAGCTCATGAAGTCCCCGCCCATCCAGTACTCGTTGTCCAGCCGCGCCAGCACCGCCTGCAGGTAGATCACCGCCAGCTGCACCCGCATCAGCGTCAGGCCATAGCACGGCGCTTCTTTTTCCGGTGCTGCCTGTCTGCGCGCTTTGCGGGACTTCCAGCACCAGCAGTCAGGCAGCGGCGAGATCATCACCAGAAACGCCGTGCAGCGCAGCACCTCATCCCAGCCCACTAGGATCAGCGGCGCACGCATCGCATAGCTCACATACCACACGTACACGATCACCGCCGCCAGCCGGGACCACACGCCAAAAAGCAGCAGCAGCATGGCCGCCCCGCTGAACATCAGGTACGTGCTCACAGACGACACATCACGGCACACGTCAAACACGGACACATAGGCCCCCACCGTGAACTTTCGCACCACCTCCTGGTCCACCATACCGGCATCGGTGAAAAAGATCGCCCTGTCAGGCCAGATCTGCATCAGGTTCAGCAGGGAAACGAATGCAAACGCGATTCGTACACACGCATAGATGCGCGCGTCCACCGGCGTCAGAAACAGGCCGCAGAGGCGGGATTGAAAACTCTCTTTGCCAGCCGTCATGGAGTTGTCTGGGCCGGGGTTGTTTGGGCGGCCAGAGTCCCGATTTCAAAGGGACCCAGCACGGATGGCCGCTCGACCGCGATCTCCTTCAGAGAGCGCACCCCCAGCAGGCTTCGGGTGTAGTACGGCACCACCTCCAGGCTCACCTGCGTTCTGGGTCCGTAACGTCCGGAGCGCAGCAGCGCCTCCGCCGCACTGCGCATGTAGGACTCCCGAAACACACCCCGCGTGGGGTTGAAGATCACATTCACCATCCAGTTGTTCAGCCGCACCTGGTCATGCTGGCGGAATTTTCGCAGTCCTGGCAGCACCATGCCCAGCTCACGCGGCCTTTGCCCCTTCTCCTGCACGATCAGCCGCGCCTCCAGCCGGTTCATGTTCGGGATGGTCTCAAACATGTTCCAGAGCTGGTGGCAGCGCGTCACACGCTCATACCTGTTGAACACCGGAGACACCAGAATCTGGTCCCGCCAGCGGGTGGGCAGCACGCCAAACAGCAGAAACACCAGGTGCACCGAGGCAAAAACCACGATCACTTTTCCACGGCGGGTTGGGGGAATGGCAGGCATGAGCTGTTCCCCCAAGAAAGAACCGTGATGCCCCATTCATCAAACGAATACCGCAGCATTCGCCGAACCGTTTGCAGGGCCCGTCCCGCTTCGCCTATCATCCCCGCATGGAGCTCCCAGACGTCATCGCCCAGTGCCTCAGCCTCCCCGGCGCCGAGGAGACCCAGCCCTTCGGCCCCGAGGCCCTCGTTTACAAGGTCTGCGGCAAGATGTTCGCCGTCACCTCCCCCGACGACTTCCCCGCCAGCATCAACCTCAAGTGCGACCCCCAGCGCGCCATCGAGCTGCGCGACGAGTACATAGGAATCAAACCCGGCTGGCACATGAACAAGAAGCACTGGAACACCGTCATGCTCGACGGCACCGTCCCCCCCTCCCTCATCCGCGATCTGGTCAAACACTCCTACCAGCTCGTGGTGGACGCCCTCCCCAAGAAAGCCCGCGAGTCCCTCAAAAAGTAGTCCAGTTGCGCCGCAACTGGAGCCCTCTGGAGGTACGACAGACACTCATGTCTGTCGGTCAGCGCTCACGCAAAGGCCCATCACTCATCACAATACCGCTGATGGACGCTAACCCACCAGCCCAAGTTCCTGCATGCCAGCTTCATTCAATGCCTCAAAAGATTTGGAGTCCCAACGAACAGGGGCCGAAGTGCGTTCACCAAATCGGGGGCGTGCCAGTGGATGCGATGAAATCACTGGCACAATACGAGCCACTGCCACGGTGCCCTGGCGCAGCAACACCTCTTCGCCCCGTGCTACCTGCTGCAGCAACTGGGAGAAGTGCGTCTCACCGTAGTCGAGAGTGGTTTCCATCAACGATTTTTATTGTCCGATATTTGGGCGTCAAGAAGACAGAGAAGAAAGACCCTCAAAGTCTCTAAGGTATGACGAAGATACTCCACATGCTCTTATTTCATCAGTATTTACTTCATAACGTTTCAAGCTGAAATCATCGTCGGACTCATACACACCGTAAAATTTAATCTGGCGATGATCGTTATCGAAAAGTTTCACCAAAGCAGTTTGGACGGCAGATGAACATCGTAGCCCAAAATAAACTCCGCTAATCGTAAATGGAGAAAAATCCAAGCCTGCTTTCTTGTTGATTGCACGCCACTCCTGCTCGTATTTCCAAGGGTTAGCTTTAGAAAAAAAGAAAGTGTCCCTAATAGCATTTTCAGCTATTACTGAAGCGTTGAATTTCCAATCAATAAGATCGCTGACCTTGATAGCTCTTGGTTTGTTGTAGCTGACGGCGTTGATCTCCACAGGAGTAGGATTTCTTGTGGAATATTCAATGCAGATGCCTTCATGCTGATTTGCGTAGTGACTCCACATCAGGGGGCAATTCCAGCGTTTCGCTAACGCCAAAACTCCAAATTTACTCATCAGGCGCGTGAACCCATCGAGGATTGCTGAGGCGAGAGTCCGATCATAAAATTCCCCCGCTTCAATATTCGTCCGGTAATCACCAAATTCCGAAGATAAATAACGGCATTCTTGCAGACGACGAAGAGCTTCTGTTTTGCCGCTTTCATCGGCTAACATTTTCACAAAAAGTCTTTCCAGTGAAGATCTGTCCACATCCACTTTGATGGTCGGCTTGCAGTCCAGTGGATCGTTGAAACTAACGGGGTTAGCAAAATAAACCTCTTCGCGACTCAGTATATGCAGCGTCTTCGCATTAAAGGAGCAATACTTATACAGTTTTGCAGGGAGTTTTGATTTTTGCATGAGAGGAAGTCGGGATAATTTTAAACCCGTGATTGTCGAAGCTGAAATTTGTCTGCCCTCACCCCACCACCAGCTCCACCGGGCAGTGATCGCTCCCATGCACATCATCACGGATCGTGCATGACTTCAACGCTGGCTTCAGCTTCTCAGACGCCAGCCAGTAGTCCAGACGCCACCCGATGTTTTTCGCCCGCGCATCCGGCGTGCGCTGCGTCCACCACGTGTAGCGGCCCGGGCTCGGGTCAAACTGCCGGAACACATCCAGGAAACCGGCGTCCAGATGCTTCGTAAAGCTCGCGCGCTCCTCATCGCTGAAGCCCGGATTCATCCGGTTGCTCTTCGGATTCGCCAGATCAATCTCCTGGTGCGCGCAGTTCAGATCCCCGCAGGCGATCACCGGCTTCTTCTTCTCCAGTTTCTTCAGGTGCGCACGGTACGCATCGTCCCACGACAGGCGGTAGTCCAGCCGCGCCAGCTCCGCCTGCGAGTTCGGCGTGTACACATTCACCAGATAAAAATCCGGAAACTCCACCGTGATCAGCCGCCCCTCGCGGTCATGCTCATCCACCCCCAGCCCCAGCGTGCTCGTTTGAAACGGCACACGGCTCAGCACCAGCGTGCCCGAGTATCCTTTTTTCACCGCGCTGTTCCACACCGCAGAGTACCCGGCAAACCACCCCAGGTCCACCTGCTCCTGCTGCGCCTTCGTCTCCTGCAGGCAGATCACATCGGCATCGCCGTTGAGCATGTATTCGCGGAGGCCTTTGCCCAGGGAGGCACGAATGCCGTTGACGTTCCAGGAGGTGAGTTTCATGGGGAAAAAAGAGGTGGCAGATAGAAGCCGGAAACCGCGCGCAGGAAAGGAAGGAATCAGACAACGTGACGAAGCTTCACGACCTTCGGCAAGCCGCCAAAAGTAGCCTTGTTCCTGCGGAACAAGGAACGCTCCGCCTAGCCCTGGACACTCAGAGCGTTTAAATAATCACGCAGCCGATCATCCCAACGCGGCAAACACGATTCGCCCTCTCCCCGCCTCTGGCGTACATGACAAAGGAGTGTGGGTTGCCTTCGGGGAACCGTAGCGAAGCGGAGATAGACTGCCGCAGGCAGCCCTAAGGGCGCTAGTAGTGAGCCAAAGGTCGGGGTGTGGTGGCCGATCAATAGCCTTCGCAGACATGACCCAGCCCGCCAAAACACCTCCTCGCTTTCGCCCTGCCAACCCACGGAAACCGCCACACACATCGTACTCTCATGTGTCACCGCGTAGCTGTGACACAAAACTTGATCCTCACACGCTTCACACCTTCACTCCCCCATGAGCTTCGACCTCCTCGCCCCGCACTACCGCTGGCTGGAGGCGCTCTGCGCAGGCGGCCAGTTGCAGCGCTGCCGCACCGCCCTGCTCCCGGTCATCCAGCCTCCACAAAAGGTGCTCATCTACGGCGAGGGAAACGGCCGCTTCCTCACCGGGCTCTGCCGCCGCTTTCCAGCCGCCGAGATCACCGTGGTCGAGGCCAGCTCCGTCATGATCTCCCTCGCCCGCACACGCCTCCGGCGCGCAGGGCTCGCAGCCGCGCGCGTGGACTTCGTGCATGCAGACGCCCTCACCTGGCAGCCCCCTGCGGCCGTACATGACCTCATCGTCACCTGCTTCTTTCTCGACTGCTTCCGCGCAGACCAGCTCCGGTCGCTCGTCCCGCTCATCGCCGCTGCTGCTGCACCGCATGCCCAATGGCTGCATGCCGACTTTCAAATCGCGGCCTCAGGCCTGCGCCGTTTTTGCAGCCGCATCATCATCGCTTTTTTGTACGCCTTCTTTCGTCGCGCCACAAAGCTCGCCGCGCATGAATTGGTGGACGTGTCACCGCATCTCACTGCCGCAGGCTTCTCCAGATTCGAGAGGCGCGAGTTCGTTTGGGGGCTTCTGTTTTGCGAGCGCTGGCAGCGCTGAGAGATTGCGTCTCAGGATCGACGCATAACTTGACCAAAGGATGCCAATCCACGCGGATCATTGCAGATCAGACTGTGCATTATTATACGCATGGACCCTACACCACACTCCCAAAATCGGTGGTTGCTTGCGCTGAGCTTCAGCGTCATGGCAGCCGTGTCACTTTCCACCGCCACCGCCGGCTCGCCCGTCTCAGGAAAAGCCCCCGTGGCAGATGCCTTTGACTGGAAGGAGAACACCATCTCCCCCGTCACAAACCCCATCTATTTTGAAGATCCGGTCATCCGCTCCGAAATCCGCCCCATCTTCATCTACCACAACTTCGACAACCAGTTTGTGACAGGTCGTGGCAGCGCCCGTGTTGGCGCCGTTCAGTTCCGCTACGCCATCACGGACCGCCTCGCCTTCATCGCCACGGAAGACGGCTACATGAACATCAACGGCACCGGCGTGAAGGGGAATGGCTGGCTCGACCTCGCCGCCGGCTTCAAATACGCCCTCATCAATGACGTGCAGAACCAGTTCATCCTCACCCCCGGCTTCACCTTTCAGCTCCCCACCGGAGACAACAAGGTCTTCAATGGCCGTGGCTCGGGTCAGTTCAATCCCTTCATCTCCTTTGCCAAAGGCTTTGGCGACCTGCACTTCACCGGCAACCTCGGCGTGCTCATCCCCATGCTGCGTGCTGAGCAGAACACCATGGCACACTACAGCCTGATGGTGGACTACCGCGTCAGCAATTGGTTCATCCCCTTCGCCACCGCGAACTTCTGGACCACGCTCAACAACGCCTCCAACATCCCGGGCCTCCGCAGCAACGGCTATGACGTCATCAACTTCGGTGCTGGCAATGCCAGCGGCGTCACCCAGGGCATGCTTGGCATCGGCTTCCGTTCCAACATCCAGAAAAATCTCTCCCTTGGTTTTGCGTATGAAATGGCCGTCGTGAAGCCCTACGGCCTCGCCAACACCCGCTTCACCATGGACATGTGCATCCGCTTCTGATCTGTTTCTGTTAGGTTGAGTCAGAGGTTAAGTTGAGTCGCGCACGGGGACGCCCAGTCCCCGTGCGTTTTATTTTCGCCCCTTGCTCACGGCTCGGGCGTTGGAGGATGGCCGTCCCGGCTGTCCACGGGAGACAGCGCCTCCGGCCTGTCCTTCCCGCCCACGACTCCGCTTCGCCCCCTCTCCCCAGCAACAGAATTCCAAGAACCGGTCTAAGTTGCCGTGGCTCCCCTCCGTTGCATCTTATCCCCATACAACCATGAC
This sequence comes from Prosthecobacter fluviatilis, assembly GCF_042655725.1. Taxonomy (GTDB): domain Bacteria; phylum Verrucomicrobiota; class Verrucomicrobiia; order Verrucomicrobiales; family Verrucomicrobiaceae; genus Prosthecobacter; species Prosthecobacter fluviatilis. The sequence continues at coordinate 599,494 of NZ_JBHSMQ010000003.1, read as the reverse complement.
CCGCCACCCTCTTTCCCACGCCGCCGGCGCGCTCGCGCTGCTCCTCGCTCTCAATTCCTGCGGCAAGCAAGAGCAGCCTCCCGCCGCCTCGGCACCCGCCGCAGCGGCCCCGGCACCCGTGGCTGCCAAGCCTGCCGCTCCAGCACCGCCCCCCGCACCTGCCAAACCCGCAGAGCCCGTCTTCTCCGCCACCCCCGTGGATCTGAACGGCTTCGGCAGCGACGACCCCGTTCTCCGCGCCGATGAGCCCAAACGCGGCGTCATTGTCATCAGCCCCCAGGACCTCAAGCACACCACCCAGCAGCACTGGGACCAGTATGACTGCACCAGCTTCAACCCCAAGCGCTGGGGCCGCTACGAAGTCCGCGTCACCTACACCCTCCGCAGCACCACCCTGGGCACCCAGTTCCGCTTCGCCCAGCAGCCGCTCAAAAAGACGCTCACCGCCACCAGCCAGCCCAAGTGCGCCATCTACGGCACGGTCTATGTGGAAAAGCCCATGACCTACCCCTTCTCCATCTTCACTGCCGCCACCGGCAGCGGCGAGCCCGGCTTTGAAGTGCACGAGATCGCCTTCGTCCCCGCCCCTGAAGGCCCCTCACCCGTGCAGGCCGCAGACGGCAGCATCGTCCTCGAAGCCGCCAGCGCCACCACCTGGGCCGAAAACATGCGCTACGAGCCCAAGTCCGAAAAAAACTGCCTCGGTTTCTGGACCAGCGAGGACGACTTCGCCGAATGGGACTTCGAAGTCACCAAGCCCGGCCGCTACAAAGTCACCGTCGTCCATGGCTGTGGCACCGGCAACGAAGGCAGCCAGGTCGCCGTCAAAGTCGGCGCGCAGGAGTTGAAATTCACCGTCAAAGACACCGGCGGCTTCCAGAAATGGGCCGAGGAATCCGTTGGCGAGGTGGACATCAAGGCCCCCGGCAAAATGCGCCTCGTCATCGACCCCGTCTCCAAGGCCAAGAGCGCCGTCCTCGATGTCAGCAAGGTCGTGCTCAAGCCCGTAAGCTGAGACCGCATGGACGTAGCGCGCACCTCCACCCGCGACCCCGAGACCTGGCTCGACCTCGCGCCGGACTTCTCCCAGCGCATGGCCCGGCAGGTGCGCACCTGGATCCAGCACTGGGAGCCCGACCTCGCCGAATCCATCAAGTGGAACATGCTCTGCTTCAGCGGCCGCAAAAACATCTGCGCCCTCAGCGCCTGCCAGAAACACCTCGGCATCACCTTCTTTCGCGGCACCGAGCTCCGGGACATCACAGATCTTTTCGAAGGCGGCGAGGCCAATACCAGCATACTGACCATCCGCGTCACCAGGCTGGAAAAGCTCAACGTGAAGGCCCTCCAGCGCCTCGTGCACGCCGCTGTCGCGCTCGACTCCGACGAATCCGCCAAACCTCCGCCGCCCAAAAAGCGCGCCGAGTGGCCCATGCCGCCCGCACTCGCCAAGGCGCTCAAGCAAAACAAAGCCGCCGCCGCAGGCTTCAATGCCATGAGCATCTCCTGCCAGCGCGAATACAAAGTCTGGATCAGCTCCGCCAAACAGGAGGAAACCCTCCAGCGCCGCCTCGCCGAAACCCTCCGCGCCCTCGCCTCCGGCAAAAAGTGGGCCCAGCGCAAAGAAGCCTGATCCACCGGCCTCTTTTAAACAATCACATAGCCAAACCGGTTCCAAGGGCTTCGCAAATGCGCCAGCATAGTGGTCCGCACAGTCCCTGTGCGGCACCCCGCCATCACACACCACTCTTATCTTCCCAGCTCCGCCTTCCCCCCGCTCACCTCACAAACTCCAGCCTGTCCGGCACCCCGTTGTTGTTGCTGTCAAAGGGCAGGGGATCATCCAGATCCTTCCTCCCGTCTTCATCGTGGTCATGCTCCTTTTGCAGCCACGCATCATCTTCGCACAGCCACTCGCCCTGCTGCTGCAGCGCATGCCAGAGCTGCACCACCGCATCCGCGCGCGTCAGCGCACGCTGCGCCACGTCCTTGCTGAAAAGCCCGCGATCCACCTTCAGCTTCAGCGCCGTGCACCAGCGGTACAGCGTGGCCCAGTCAGCCCGCTCTTCAGGATGAAAACTCCTGTCCGTCGTGGTGATCCCCCACGCGCACACAGACTCGATCGCCGCCCGGTCCGCGTCTTCCTGCCCCACATCGCCAAAGCGCGGCGTTGCAGCCACCTGCCACTCCGGCGCATTCGATCTCGCGCGGACGACCCGTGCCAGCACCCGCGCCAGCTCCCGGCGCGTCATCACATGCTCCGCATCAAACAGCACGCTGCCCGCATCCGCAGGCCACAGGCCACGCACCGCCAGCAGGTTGGCCGCTTCAAAATAGCCCGCCTCCAGCGGCAGATCCTGCCACGGCCAGAGCAGCATTCCTGGCCCGCCCGTGCCACGCACCAGCCTTAGCTGAATCTCCCGCCAGCTTTTCTGCGAGCCCGCCGCCGCTCGCGGCTGCACACCATCCCGCAGGCACAGCCACGCCAGCGTCGCGCTCGCCTGCCCCACATGCATCATCTGCCCGTGCAGCCGCAGCGCGCTCTGCACCACGCTGCTCACACCGATGTTCTTGGAGCACCCCAGCAGCCCGTCCATCTCCACCGGCACCAGACCCCGCAGCGGAAACATCGCACGGTCCGTGTCCGTGTGCCAGCCACGCGAGGGCGTCTGCACAAACTGCCACGCCCCATTGCGGTCATCCCCCAGAAACTTCCGCCGTGTCGGATGGAAGTCGATGTTGAACTGAAACCCAAACACACCATCCGGCACCATCACCTTCGCCCACTTCGGTTCCCGCGTTTCCGCGCGGATGTCCTGCTCCCGCAGCATGTATAGCGCTTCCAGCCGCAGCCCCTCGCGCACATACGGCTTCGGCGGCAGCTGGTCCGCCGTGCCAAACTCCTTGGTCAGCTCCATGTGCCGGAAGCTCTGCGGGAAGTCCCCCACGCGCTCATGCACCGCCGTCTGCAGATGATAAAGCATCCCCAGCGCATGCTGCTTCGCATCATTGAAAATGATCTGCCGTTGCGCCGGCGTCAGATCCACGATGTTCTTCTTCGACGCCCCCGCCTCCGTCTTCTCCAGCGCATCCACCACCCGCTGCGGCAGCTGGCACAGCGGATAGTCCTGCACCGGCCAGTTCAAAAACGTCGCCTCCGTCCCAACTGCCAGCCCGTTGTGCCAGCGGTCCACCAGCCTCCGGTGCGTGTACACACTCCAGCCCGACTGGCTGTAAGGCCCCGTGCTCATGTCGCTGTCCACCCACGGTGGCGTCTTGTCCAGTTGCGCAAACGACCTCGCATCATACGTCCCCGGTTTGGCCACCACGTTGTCCTTGGCCGCCTCCCTCAGCACCACACACCACGACAGCGGGTTCATCTCCTGCCGGCCCGCATCGTCATAGGCCTCAGGCGCGCTGGCCTCCCCAAACCGTGCTTTGAGGTCCGCGCCAGCGCCATATTTCGCCCCGCTCATCTTCACCACATCACCCCAGTCCGAGGAATCCAGCGTCAGCTTCGCCCGAATGTTAAGCGTGCTTGAGGAATTGCGGAAAAAGACACAACCCGCGACTCTTTTCTCCTCCACAATCACCCTCTGCAACTGCCACCCGCGCTCAATCCGTAGCACCCCCGAGTCCACATACGGCTTGAGCAATTCCTCAAAAATCCTCGCCGCCGCTGACGGCTCAATCGTCTCCGTGCCACAAAACGAGTTCCCCGGCGCTGGCATGCCATAAACCTGCGAATTATGCGCCCGGATGCGCTGAATCACCTCGCTGTAGATCCCGCTGCGCGGAAAATTCACCCTTCGTCCGTTCACCGCCGTCCACTCATCCGGACACCCCACCCCCTCCGCGCTGAACTGCCCGCCCAGCCACTCAATGTCATTCACCAGCACAATCTTCCTCACCCCCAGCCTAGCCGCCTGCACCGCCGCCGCACATCCCGACTCATTCCCACCCACGATAAGCAGTTCAGTTTCAATGTCTTCGGAAAACGCGGGCGCGAGAAAGCCTGCGAACAGGAGCATGATGATTCGCCTCATGGAAGTCGTGATGTTGCGTCGTTGCCGACTGGTTTTGCGCTGCTCTTACATTCCCGCTCTTACCGTCGCATAGCTCTTCTTACCTTTGCGCAGGATGCAGAGCTTGCCGTCGAGAAAGTGCTCGGCGGTGAGCACGGGGACTTCACCAGCAGGCACCTGTACATTGTTGATATAGAAGCCGCCGCCCTTCATGAGGCGTCCGGCATCACCCTTCGAAGTGGCGAGACCGAGGGTGACCAGCAGATCGGCAATTCCTGGGATAGCCGCAAGATCCACCGTGGTGCTCGGGGCGGAGGCGGTGGCCTCGATGAGCGTATCCACGTCAGCAGAGGCCAGATCGGCTCCGCCAAAAAGAGCCTGCGAAGCCAGGATGACCTTCTGCAGCTCTTCCTCGCCATGCACCATGCGGGTCACTTCTGCCGCCAGGCGCTTGTGGCCGCTGCGCTGCCCAGGGTTCGCATTGTGCTCAGCCTCAATGGCTTCGATCTCTTCATGCGAAAGCAGCGTGAACTGCCGCAGGAAGCGCGGCACGTCCGGGTCCTCGGAGTTCACCCAGAACTGGTAGAAGGCATACGGGCTGGTCTTCTTCGGGTCCATCCAGATCGCGCCCGCTTCCGACTTGCCAAACTTCTTGCCCGAACTGGTGGTAATGAGCGGGAAGGTGACCACATGGGTCTGCTGGCCACGCATTTTGCGAACCAAATCAATGCCAGCGGTCATATTGCCCCACTGGTCGCTGCCGCCGATCTGCACGGTGCAGCCGTGGCGCTCATTGAGCACCACGAAGTCGTAGGACTGCAGGATCATGTAGGTGAACTCGGTGTAGGAAATGCCAGTCTCCAGGCGGGAGCTGACGGAGTCCTTCGCCAGCATCCAGGCGATGGTGAAGTTTTTGCCCACGTCACGAAGCAATTCGATGGCGCTGAGCTTGCAGAGCCAGTCGGCGTTGTTTTCAATGATGGTCTGCTCGGGAACGAGGATGCTGCGGATCTGCACTTCGATGCGCTTCACGAACGCCGCCACGGTTTCGGGGGTGTTGAGCGTGCGCTCGTTGGCCTTGCCGCTGGGGTCGCCGATCAGGCCGGTGCCGCCGCCGACGATGGCGATGGCCTTGTGCCCATGCTCCTGCACGCGACGCAGTGCCATCAGAGGCAGCAGGTTGCCGATGTGGAGGCTGTCTGCCGTGGGGTCAAAGCCGCAATAAAAGGTCTGCTGGGTCTTGAGGGCTTCCTTGAGGGCTTCGAGGTCGCTGCACTGCTTCAGCAGGCCGCGCCATTCGAGATCGGCGATCAGGTCGGTCGTGGGCATGAGATAAAAGGATGAAAGTGGAGACGGCCGTTGGATATGACGAGGGGGGTGTGCTTCGTCATTTGCCGTTTGGTGGTGACGTTCCGCCTTTAGGGCGTGGTGCCGGGTTCGGCGCGCAGGAGCTGGCTGCCGTTGAATCTTTCGTTGGGCTTGAAAAGCCAGCCGGGGCTTTCGTTGCGGACTTCCCAGCGGCGCAGTTCAAATTCAGGCAGCACCAGGTTGCTGTTAGGGTCAAACACCTTCCGGCCGGTGAAGCGGCCATAGAGGGTGTACTCGGTGTTGTGGTCATCACCGTAGGCGTAGCCGCCGTCCGTCGGCGCCTCAGGCAGGCGGTAGGGAATCTTCTGGTAGCGCTCGTTCATGATCACGAGCTTGGAGCTCTCCCAGCCCTGTCCCGGGCTGCGCACATAGCCCCAGAGGTGGGTGTGATTGATGTAGAAACGACGGCCGATGAAGTAATCACCGCGCGGCTCCATGGCGATCTGGCGGCGGCGTGCCTCCACGGCCGCAGACTGCTGCTGGGTGAGGCCGGAGGTCTCGCAACCGGTCATGATGAGGCTGAGAGCGCAGAGCAGGATGGAGAAAAGGGCACGGCTAGGCATGGCAGCCTGCATTGTGAATGCGTGCCGGGGCCGTCGCAATGGGAAAGGCGTAACTTGATGAAAGTCCGCCCGCGTCGTCTTCGTCAACGCGGCATGCGTTTTCTGCTCCTCCTCGCTTTCTTCGTCTCCTCTGCGCTCGCCGCAGACACGCCCAATATCGTCATCATTCTCGCCGACGATTACGGCTATGGCAGCGCGGGGTGCTACGGGGCGGACGGCAGCCTGGTGCAGACGCCGAACATCGACCGCCTGGCGCGAGAGGGGCGGCGGTTTACGGATGCCAACACCACCTCCTCCGTGTGCTCTCCCACGCGCTATTCGGTCATGACGGGCCGCTACTGCTGGCGTACCTCGCTTACGCACGAGGTGCTGGGCACCTTTTCCCCGCTGCACATTGAGACGACGCGGCTGAACATGGCCTCGCTGCTGAAAAAGCACGGCTACCAGACTGCGGCGATTGGCAAATGGCACCTCGGCTACGGCACGGACGACGGCTCCTTAAAGTGGCGCACGGACTACACCGCCGAGCTTTCCCCCGGCCCGCTGGACATCGGCTTTGACTACCACTTCGGCGTGCCGAGCAATCACGGCGACCTCACAGGCGTGTTTGTGGAGAATCGTTTTGTCTATGGTCTGCGCAGCGGGAAAATCCCGACAGGCATGAAGTTGAAAGGGCCTGATTCCGACGATCCGAACTTCAAGGCCACCTACGGACCTGAAGATACGGAAAACGGCAAGGCGACGATTCTGGATCTGGATGCGCCGAGGCGCGTGAACCAGCGCGTGATGCCACTGCTGACCACCAAGGCCGCCGAATGGATTACGCAGCAGAAAAAGGGCACGCCGTTCTTCCTCTACTACACTCCGGTGGCCGTGCACAATCCGGTGACGCCGGACAAGGACATGGCCGGCAAGAGCAAGGCCGGGCTCTACGGCGACTGGATCCAGGAGCTGGACCGGAGCGTGGGCGGCGTGCTCAAGGCGCTGGATGAAAAAGGCGTGGCGCAGGACACGCTGGTCATTTTCAGCAGCGACAATGGCGGCGTCTTCACCCCCACGCGAGACACCGTGCAGACGCAGGCCTACAAGACCGGGTTGAAGGTGAATGCCGACCTGCGCGGCGGAAAGCACGACGTTTGGGAGGGCGGGTTCAAGGTGCCCTTCATCACCCGCTGGCCTGCGAAGATCCCTGCCGGCACGGTCTGCGATGACATGATCAGCGTGGCTGACATCCTGGCCACCACGGCGGCGATCGTGGGCGAGCCGCTGCCCGCCGCCGCCACGGCAGCTGAGGACAGCTTCAATGCCCTGCCCGCCTTCCTCGGCACCAAGGATGCGGCACCCACGCGCGACCACATGTTCATTCACAGCGCGGACGGTGTCTTCGCCATCCGCAAAGGACCGTGGAAGTGGATCGAGGGCGTGCCCGTCAGCGAGATCAAGCTTGGTGTCCGCAAGTCGCGCGCCAGCCAGTTCAAGGCGCAGCTTTACAACGTGAAGGAAGACCCTGCTGAAACGGTGGATGTCAGCACGCAGAATCCGGAGGTGGTGAAAGAGCTGAGCGCCCTGGTAAACCGCTACCGTGACGGCGGCTACAGCCGCGAGATGCCGCCCATCGTGGAGAAGAAGCTGCCGCCCGCCCTGCCACCGCTGGCAGGCAAAGAGGTGCTGGCTCAGGACTTCAAGGCGCTGCCGGCCAAGCCTTGGATCATGACACGCGGCACCTGGCAGGTGCGCGACGAGGCCATTTGGAACCCGACGCCTAAAACCGAGGAACAAGGCGCGACACTGACCGGACCACTGCCCATCACCGATGGCACCCTGCAGTTTGAAATGAAGCTGCACACCGCCGGGCGTGTCTCGCTGCGCATTCATACGGCAGGAAAGCACTCCTTCCGCATCGTCGTCAGCAGCACGCAGATCGAGATCACCAAGAACCCCGATGCCGGCCAGGACAAGAGCCAGACGGAGCCGCTGGCGCGGCAGAAGCTGAAACTGAACGCCGGGGAATGGCAGGCGGTGCGCATCACCTTCAAAGGCGATGAAGTCACCGCTCAAATCGCAGGCGTGACGGCGAAAGGCCGGCATGCCGTGATCGCGGAGGCGAAAGAGCAGCTCAACCTCATCGCCTTTGACGGCGAGGCAGGGTTCAAGAATCTGCGCGTGGTGCAGTAGCGGAACCACGCGCCAGCGCCACGGTGAGAGGCAGCCAGAAAAGCAGCCCCTCAAAGCGTGGTGCCGTGGCCAGCGAGGCCAGGGACTCGCCATCAAACAGCAGGCCGCCGCAGCCAAAGGCCAGCAGGGAGATCCAGGTGGCATCCCCTGCCATGGCCAGACGATGCGCGCAGCGGATACCACGACCTAGCACCCCCAGCAGCAAGGCTGCACCGATGATGCCGCCATGCACGAAGGTGGCAAAAAAGGCGCTGTGCAGGTGTGACATCATCATGATGCTCGTTTTTGACTGCAGCTCGCATTGCCAGAGCCCGCGCACGCCCCACTGGCCGGTGCCCAGCCAGACATGGTCCATGGCATGCCATCCGGCGCGGTAGATGTCCAGGCGGTTGTTGTCCGCACGCTCGACTATCTTTTGAAACGGGGGCGTGATGGCTTGAGTGACTGCAGGTTCAACGCGCCAGCGCTGGATGTGTGCAAACAACGGTGCGCTGGTAAAATAAAGCACGGTCGCAGTTAGAAACACACAGGCCGCAGCACCACCGCGCCGCCAGCCACGCGTCAGCAGCAGCACCAGATGACCACAGACCATGGCCAGCATGGCACCACGGCTGCCGGAAAGAAACGCCGCGAAATGCAGCAATCCCACAACGGCCCAGCCCAGCCAGCGCGGCAAGGGTATTGGCTTTGCCTCCATCAGAGCCGCGAGCCACAGCGCCGCGAAGCCAAAGATCAGCCCCGTGCACACCTGGTTGAGGCCGCCGTGCACGAGCAGGTTCATGAGCCTCTCTCCCGCCTGGTGGCCGGGCAGCACGAAATAGGAAAGCACGATGCTGATCAGCGCCGCAAGAGCGGACGTGAGCCCCATGAACCAGCCCATGGCATGAAAAAATTCGTCACTTTTCGCCTGCTGCCAGACCAGCATGCAAAACATCACCAGCAGCAGCATGCCGAAAATGCCGGAGATCACTTCATCCGACGCACGTTCGGCCATGAAGGGAATCTGCACAGAGGAGCGGATGAGCATCCACGAGAGAAAGCAGACGATGGAATGCACGCCTGCATCTGCCTGCCACTGTCTGAGCAGCGCGGGCCAGTCTGTCCAGGCCAGGGCCCAAGCGCCTGCGATGAATAGCCAGCCGAGATGCAGCCAGCGGTTGGGCAGAAAGGAATGACCGGCCACAAAACCCGCCACGGCGATCTGGGCCGCCCACATTCCACCCACCAAGCGGCGCAGCTCTGGTGCGGCGAACCCGTTTGCGAAAGCAGGCGTCAGGCTTTTCACGCGGCCCAGAGGAAGGCTGCCAGCACGACCAAGAGCAGTGCGCAGGAGAGCGCCGCCATGGCCGAGCCCTGCCACGCAGGCGGCTGCACCACGGCTTCGGCGGGATTGTGCGGATGATAGTACACGGGCACCTCGGAGCCCTGGGTGAGCCGGGCGATGAACTGCGTGAGGCGACCTGCGTCTTTGTCTGCAGTCTTGTGTGAGTAGCGGCTGCCTTCAAAGGTGCGGCCGCCCACGCTGTAGGAATAGCGCAGCACCGGGTCATAGAGCAGGCAGCCGTCGTGGGTTTTCTGTTTGCTGCGCCGCATCTCCGCCGTCGTTACCATGCCCTGGGTGCGCTGCCAGCGGCGCATGGCCCAGGCGGTGCTGAAGCGACGGAGGAAGTAAATGAATGCGGACAGCGCGAGCACCGCGCCGAAAAGCAGGAGGTGTGTCATGAGGAATGAAATGCCTGATGGCACCTCATGATGAAAGGGCTTCGCGGAACTGCACGAAACAGTATCGCCACACACTCTCAGGACTGTTTGCGTCCGAGAAAGATGCCATACTGCCACACGCCGCCGTAGGCGGAAAAGCGCTCGTCCAGCAGCGGTGCAAACTTCTGGCTGAGATACGGCCACAGATGGCCCTCCATGCGCACGTGGTTCACGCCCATCCAGTTGCGGAACCAGGAGAAGCGCGTGTGGGAAAAATCCACCACGGCAATGACGCCACCTTCTTCGAGATCATTCCATGCGGCATCGATGGCCTGCTCCCAGCCGGGATTAAACATGCTCAACGCGTATGAAAACAGCACGAGGTCGAAACGGCTGCCGCCTTCGTGCACAGGCGCGCTGTAGGAGCGCCTCAGCAGCGTGACGCGGTCGTCCTTCATCTTGGTGGCGGCGATGGACAGCATCTGCTCGGAGAGATCCACGCCGGTGATCCGTGCCTGAGGAAAGCGGCGGCGCAGGCCGGGCAGATTGCGCCCGGTGCCGCAGCCCACTTCCAGAATGCGCTGGGCTTTGCTCACGCACGCGGCGCGCATCAGCACCTCCTCGCGGCCAAAGAGAAAGCTCCAGCGCGTTGCGTCATAGATGCGCGAGTGAAACTGGTAGTAGCGCTCGAGCGCAGTGCCCGTGCCATGCGCGGCGGCTGTGGATGCGTGCGCCGTGCTCATCACAGCACCTCCGCAAAGTGAAGGCTGCCGTAGGTGCCCACGCGGTCCAGCTGGTGCAGGACCTCGGTGCGTTCGGGGAAGAAGCGCAGGCGGGCGCGCACGGACTCCGGCACAAAATCGAGATTCACACCCGCCGAGCGCATCAGCACTTTCGCGCCGGGGGCGCTGTTGGCCAGGATGAGCTCCCATTCATCCAGCAGCGCGGCGGTGTCGTGCGCGGCCAGCCAGTCCTGGTGATCCAGCAGCACGAAATGCGTGTATTTGCCGGGATATTCGCGCAGGAAGCCGGAGAGTGTGGTGGTGTAGCTTTTCAGACGATCCACACGCTGCTGCAGCGTGGGCAGGTTTTCCTGCTTCAGATAATTGGGGCAGCAGCCCAGCGTGTAGGAGCCGGTCATGTACACACGCCAGAAATAGTTGTCAGCGATGGGCAGCTCGGTGAACACATGGCGCAGCTTGTCCTTCACATAATCGGTGAGGCCGCCGGGGTAGGAGTCCTGGATGAGCTTGATCTGCGGACGCGGTACACCGAGCAGCGTCATGAGCGTGGGCTGGCGCAGCAGCCAGTTGCTGAAGGGGCCCCAGATCTCGCGCTCAAAGAGCTCATACGCGCTGCGCTGCTCCTCGAGCGAGCGCGCATCCAGCAGACAGGTGGCGAAGTTCTTCACATTCGGGCGCAGCTTGAAGAGCGCATTCCCCATCACATACGCGGCGATGCCGGAGGTGCCGTGAAAGTAGAAGGACTTTTTGAGGCTGGTGGGATTGAAGAAGCCGATGCGCTTGTCCCAGAACTTCCGTGCAGGGTCAGACAGCGTGCTGCGCACACGGGCATAGACGCGGGCGTAGTCGGCATGAGAGCCGAAGCCGAACATCTCAAAGAGCTCTTCAAAGTCGCCACGGCGGATGAGCGCCTGCTTGAACTCCAGCAGCGCATTCTGCCGGTAGTTCATGTCCACCGCATGAATGGCGGCCGGATTGTCGAGCAGGTAGTCGAGCGCGTTGCAGCCTGCGCTGGTGATCATGACCACGCGGCTGTCGGAGTTCAGCTGCATGAGCTGGCGGTCGAGCCGCGGATCCTCCCAGGCTGTGTTGTAGATGAGGTTTGAATTGTGAACATGGCGGAAAACCATGTCGTGGGCCGATTTCAACATCTGAACCGGACGGCGGGGTGGGGACTCTTTGAGCATGATCGCAGGAGGAGTGAGAGAGTCTTCCTTCCAATGTGACAGCGGGCCAGCAGGCGAGTGTGTTTGTTTCGTCACACAGTCACGAGGCGAAACAAATTCGTTTCAATGCACGCCGTGGCATTTTGATGATCTTGTTTTGATTGCCGCTGATGAATGACAAACACGGCCTGCTGCCGCCCTATGCGGCCTCCTGGGATGAGCTGGCAAGTGAGGACGCAGCCTCATGGCTCCCCGCAGGTCTGGATCATCGCACGCGGCCCATGCTGGCCTGCTGGTGGGCGGATGTATTGTGCCTCTGCCGCAGCGCTTGGGCCATGCTGGCGGCCAATCGGATCAAGCTGTGGACTTTCATGGTGGCGGGTGCGGTGCTGATCTGTCTGCTCATGCCGCAGGATCTTGTGCTGCTGGCACGGCTGCGATGGGCGGAGGACTCTCCGGACAATGCAGCCATTCATGGCGCGGCGAGGTGGCTGAGCTACTGGGGAGATCTGGCGGGGTTTAACATGTTTGTGTTCGTCACACTCACCTGCTTTGCGTTTGTGCGGCGCTCGCCGTTCTTCCGCAGGCTGACGCTCGCGGCTGTCGTGGGCACGGTGCTCACGGGAGGCGTGGCGAATGTGGTGCGCGTGAGCACCGGGCGTGCGCGGCCCGGCAGCAACGTGCCCGCTGGATTTTACGGCCCCACCTTGAGCGCGCGCAAACAGTCCTTTCCCAGTGCGCACACGGCCACGTCATTCGGTGCCTGCGTGCCGCTGGCGGTGGCGTTTCCACCGGCGGGTGTGCCGCTGCTGGCGGTGTCTGGAGGGGTGGCGTGGTCGCGCATGCAGAACAACTGCCACCATCCGAGCGATGTCATCACCTCGGTGATGCTGGCGTGTGTCTTTGGGGTGCCGCTCGGGCTGACAGTGCGGCGCATGCGGCGTGCGGCGGCTAGCGTCTGACGAAGAGCTGGACCTCCGCCCAGCTGAAGCGCGCCATGTTGAAGCCTTCGAGGGTCAGCGTCTGCGTGCTGCTGGACTCCGGCTTCAACTGATCCACGAGCGCCGTATTGTCTTTGGCGGTCTGGCCTTTGGGTGCAGTGCCGAGCAGTGATTTGAACCAGCGGTCGAGAGTCCACTCGCGCCGCAGCATCACGACGGCCTCCGGGCCGGACTTTTGCAGCAGAGCTTTGGCGGAGCTGAGGTCATCGGTGAAGAGCCATGGATGATCGGTGTAGAAGACGAGGCTGGGTTCGGTGTAGCCGCAGCCGTGGAATGTCATGTCGGGCTTGATGGTGCCGATTTCTGCCGCCACCTGCACGGGGATAGAAGTGGCGAGCAATTGGCGGCCGAGGAATGAAAGGCTGGCGCTGGTGAGCAGCAGTGTGAGGCCGACGAGCGCGGTGTTTCGGGCTGTCATGCCGTGCTTCCATAAAGCGCCTGCGACAAAGCCGCCCAGCAGGAGCACGCAGGTGAGCGCCAGCAGTGCGCTGCTGAGCAGGGTGCGGAGGCCAGCATTTGGAATCGGCACTGCTGCCACCAAGCCCCAGCCTGCGAGAACAAGCCCTGAAAGCGCAAGCGGCAGCCACTTGGCAGCACCGGGCAGTTCTGCCGCATGATCAGGAGTGCGCTGCCACCAAGCCCAAGCGAGCAGCACGATGAAGGCGGGATAGCCCGGCATGACGTAATGCGGCAGCTGCGTGGCGTAGAAAAAGAAGATGATCTGCGGCGCGAGAAACCATGCGGCGAGGAAGGAGGTCTGCGCCGACCAGTTTGCACGCAGACTGCGCCACACCGGCAGCGCAAAGCCCATCCAGGGAAAGAGGCTGAGCCAGGAAGTGAGGAGGTAGTAGCCGGGCACGAATTTGCGGCCGTTGAAGACAGCGGTGCCGCGCTTCACCACATGCTCGCCCATGCCGGTCTGCCAGAAGGCGCCGTTGGTTTCGATCAAAGCAGGCACACCCCATGCGGCCACCATGGTCAGTGCGATGCCCAGGCCTGGCAGCACCTGCAGACGCTGCCAGGGCAGGGGCTTCTTCCACAAAACCCAGCGCCACAGGAGCAAGGTCAGCGCAGGCACGAACCACGCGACGGGGCCCTTGGCCAGAAAACCGGCGCCAAGAGAGAGCCACAGGCACCAGAACCAGCCACCCCAGCGGCGGGAGGGAACCTTGGTGAGCAGCTCCAGCAAGGCGCGGCAGGCCAGCGCCACCAGCAGGATCATGGGCATGTCCGCCACGCACAGGCGACCGTGCACCAGCGACTGCAGGCTGGTGAGCCAGGCCGCACCCGCCAGCAGTCCTGCACGTGGTTCTTGCGTGAGTCTCCGCGCCATGCCAGCCACCACCAGCGCGGTGAGATAGACGGCCGCCACGCTGTGGAGACGTGCTGCCAGCTCATTCACGCCCAGCAGGGCGTAGTGCAGGCGCATCCACCAGTAAGTGAGGGGTGGCTTGTCAAAACGGTAGGCACCATTGAACCAGGGGATGGTCCAGGTGCCGCGCTGCATCATCTCCACTGTGGCGTGGGCAAAGCGCGGCTCGTCGCGGTCCATCAGTGGAATGGTGCCCGTGCCCGGCAGGTAGAGCAGGAGTGCGAGCACCAGCAGCAGCCACCAGCTGTGGCGCCGACAGCGCTGATGATTCCAGAAGGTCGAGGCGGGCAAAGCCATCCTGCCATTTGGCATGGCGGCTCAGTTCGTCCGGCGGCAAGTTCCGACGTTTTTGTCACACGGGTGTGACAGGGAGCTCAATAGAGCAGGAAGCCAATCTCACTGTCGGTGAGCTGGGAGGTGTCATCCACGGCCAGGAGAGCCTGGGTGTCGAAGGTGGCCTCCCAAGGAGTCTCGGCCGCAGCCGGGAGCAGGGGGAGGTCTGGCACAGACATCACAGGCACTGGCTTGCCGGCCATCTGGACTTGGGCGGTGGGCTGAGTCTGGAAGATCACCAGGGCGAGCACCATCACGGCAATGCTGACGGAGGCAAAGGCCCACTTGCCAGCCGGGGAGGCAAAGGAAACATCCTCCCACCAGGTGCGAAGAGATGCGAGCCAGCCGCGATCCTGGGGCGTCTGCCGGGCGGCGCGGACGACGTTCTGGGCAAAATTGGAACGAGCCTCGATCGCGCGGGCCTGAGCCAGCAGCTTGGCGACGGGGTCTTGAGGTGAGAGCGGTTCCATGGCGGACGGAGGGATTGACAATGATTCTAACACCTAACATACGCCAAAGTTGCACCTGGGCCGGTTTTTTTGCCTGCCGGAGGCTAGAAATACAGGCGCAGGGCACTGGACCAGCTCCAGCCGTTGTAGCTGCCACCGTGGCCGCCGCCGCTTAGAGTGACGAATTCCAGGCCGGTCATCAGCTTCAGCTTGTGGCCGTAGATGTAGTAATTCGCCCCCAGGTATAAAGCATGGTACTGGCCCCCATGTCCTTTGTCGGTGATGCCGGTGGCCAGGCGGTCGTAGCGGCTGGAGAGGCGCAGGCCGTCGTTTTCAGCCACCGCGTACTGGTAGCGCCCCACAAACTGCAGCTTCTGGGTGGCAAAAAAGGCGGGCATGAGGATGAGGCCGGAGACATCTCCCTGGGACTCCCGGCCATGGCCATGAAGAATGTCCGTATAAAACGCGCAGGGGCCTTTTTCCCAGCTGCTGTTCAGGGAGAGGGCGCTTTCAAACTCATAAGGAGCCGGCGCACCCTCAAAGGTGCTGCCCTTGACGGAGGTGTCCGCCGTGGCTTTCTGGTAGTCGAAATTGATGGAGGCGCGGTCCAGCCCTGTGGCCTCCTTGAGGTCGTAGCCGAGGCCGGCCTGAATGATCGCGCCACCGTTGAAGGTGGTGAACTCCCGTTCGTCATCGCCTGCATATGCGGCCAGTTCCCACAAAAAATGGCGCACCTTTCCGGTGGCCCAGATGCCGGTGTACCAGCCGGTCCACAGGACGTCTGTGAGCAGGGAGCGTTCGATGGTGAGGAACTCCCGCGAGGATGTGGTGCGCTCCAGTCCGAAATAGGCCTGATGTTTGCCAAAGCCCACTGTCAGCGCCTCGGAAAACGCGTACTCAAAGAAGAGGATGTTGATGCGGCCGTAGAACGGATTGAAGTCGGCGTTGATGTCGATCAGGCCGTCCAGGCGGCCTTTTCCGTCGAGCCACTTGGATTTGAAGCCCAAGCGCAGGCGGCGCACTTCGAAGTCGCCCCAGCGTGAATCCTGCGGGCGGTCGCGGCTGCCGAAGTCCCCACGGTCTGACCAGCCCTGGTCATCCTGAAGCTGCAGGATGCCCTGAAGAGCCAGGCTCGTGAGAAAGCCGCTGTGAGCTTTGTAGAGCACCGAGCTGCCCCAGATCTGATCATAGATCGAGGCCGGTTTCTTGGGGGTGATTGCGGCAGCGGGCGCTGCCAGAGCCCCGTAGCCAGACGCGGCCTGCAGCGCGCCTTTCACCATGACGGAGAGCAGCAGCGCTAACAGGAGCTTGGGAAGTGAAAACGAGGGGTGGGAGCGTTGGACCATTGAGGGCGGGGGGAGGGGTCCAACGAATGCAATTTATTCATTGTTACGATATTGTCACAATGTAGGGCGCAGCATGACAGAGACTCTCTGCCTTGGTTGCAGCAGGACTGTGAAGCCAGTCGGCTTGCCGCCTATTTGGGATCAGCCTGGTGGCCAATCGAGGCTGCGGCCCGCGAGCAGGTGCACGTGCATGTGGGGCACGGATTCACCGGCATCTTTGCCGTGATTGATCACGAGGCGGAAGCCCTTGCTGCGGTCTGAGATGCCGAGCTTTTCAGCGATCTTGCCTGCGGCCAGCAGCAGTGCGCCCAGTGTGGCCCGATCCTCCGCCACGGCCTCGCCCACACGGGGGATGAGCTTTTTGGGCACGATGAGCACGTGGATGGGGGCCTGGGGGCTGATGTCGTTGAAGGCGGCCACGAGGTCGTCTTCGTAAACGAGCGGGGCAGGGATTTCGCGGTCGATGATCTTCTGAAAAATGGTCTTTTCGCTCATGGGGAGAAATTAACGGAAAAGCTCCGGCTGCCGCCCGTCGCGCGGGCTGCGCTCTCCGAGGCTCTTGATCTCGTCGATGAACTCGCCCACGTCCTCAAACTGGCGGTACACCGAGGCGTAGCGGACGTAGGCCACGTGGTCGATGGTTTCGAGGCGGCGCATGACCTTGGCGCCGATGACGGTGCTGGGGATCTCGCGGTAGCCTTCCTCCTCCAGCTCGTTGGCGATGTCGTCCACGAGCTGCTCGAGCTGCTCCATTTTGACGGGTCGCTTTTCGCAGGACTTGCGGACGCCGCCGAGGAGCTTGTCGCGGTTGAAGTTTTCGCGGGCGCCGTTGCGCTTGACCACGCGCAGCTCCTCGCGCTCCACGATCTCGTAGGTGGTGAAGCGGAAGTCGCACTTCATGCACTCCCGGCGGCGGCGGATGGCGTGCCCCTCCCGCGCCTCGCGGGAGTCGATCACTTTATCCTGGGAGCTTCCACATTTGGGGCAGCGCATTCTGGCAGGGGGTTACGCCTGGGAATGTGCTTTCGTGCAGGCAGAATGGCAAGCAGCTTCGTAGTTCGGGCTTTTCGGGTGGATTTTCGCGCCTATGGTCCATTTATGTCCCGCATTATTCTCGGCGTCACCGGTTCCATTGCAGCCTACAAGGCGGCGGACCTCGCCAGCCAGCTCACCAAGGCCGGCCACAAGGTGACGTGCGTGCTGACCAAAGCGGCCCTGGAGTTTGTCACCCCGCTGACGCTGGGCACGCTGTCGAAGAATCCGGTGATCAGCGATCTGTTTGCCGAAAAGGAGGGCTGGCAGCCCGGGCACATCCAACTGGCGGATGAGGCGGATCTGCTCCTGATCGCTCCTGCCACGGCCAATGTGCTGGCGGCCATGGCCAATGGCTTCGCCCATGATGCGCTCACTGCCATCGCCCTGGCCACGCGGGCGCCCATCCTCATCGCCCCGGCCATGAACGGCAAGATGTGGCAGCACCCCGCCACGCAGAAGAATGTGGAGACCCTGCGCGGCTACGGGGCGCAGTTTGTCGAGCCCGCGTCCGGGATGCTGGCCTGCGGGTATGAGGGCGTGGGGCGTCTGGCGGAGGTGGAAACTATTCTGCAGGCGGTGGCGGCAATGCTTGCAAAGGGAGTGTGAATTTTTTGCATTGATGCTCCGGTTTTTATTGACGCTTTTTCGCTTCTTTTACAAACTCCGCGCACGTGGAAAAATCGAGCGATCAACGGGGCATGCATCTGCTGGCTGAGGAACAACTCAGCGCAGGTGCGGATGCGTTTCTGGAGACGATTCGAGGCATGAGGGAACCCAAGGCGCTCGCGGGTCTGGCGGACAGGTGGAAGAATGATCCGCGCCCCTGGGCACGCACGATGATGCAGCGCTATTTTGAGCTGCCGTTTGACCAGGCGGGGCATCAGGTGGTGGTAAAGCGCCTGTTCAAGGCGGCCGAAACCCGGGGAGACGACGCCGTGATGGCACGCTGCCTGATGGCATTTGACCGGCTGGTGCGGCGGGTCCGCGGCAGGAGTTTTGAATGGGACCGCGCCACACGGGTGATGATCCAGTCCGAGGTGCTTCAGACGCCGCGCAATGTGCTGGCAAAAACGATGTCGAAATACATCACTCCAAAGAAGCTGGAGAAGTTTCGGCTCTTCAAATACCGCACCCGCCACTACCTGCAGCGGCGGGTGTGGCGCTACTTCCGCAAACTGGGGTTCAACGACGGGTCGCGCTACCTCGCGGCTGTGGTGCCTGGACTGGCGGCGTTTCAGGATGCAGACCTCGCAGCGGGGGAAAACCTGCTGGACAGCTGGAGCCTGATGCATGCGCTGCATGGTGAGAGCCCGGCAGTGGAGTTCAGCAGCCTGAGGGCCGTGCTGAAGGAAGGTCGCACGCTGGCGGATCTGAAGCCGGAGCCGGCGTTTTCGCAGCACTGGCGCACGCCCGCCGGAGTGGTGGCGGCGCTGGAGCTCATCGTGATGGCGCAGTCGCGGCTGGTGCGCGTCTGGGCACTGGCTTGGCATCAGGAACTGGCCAGAACGATTTCAGCAGCGCCAGCAGCAGACATTTTGACACGCATGCTCGCGCATGACGATGAAGAGGTGCAAAGCTACGGCGCGCGTCTGCTGGCCGAGTGCGCGGATGCGGCCAGCTGGCCGCTGGAGACCTGGCTGAAACTGCTGAAGTGCGAAAACCCGCGCGTGGCGCAGCTGCTCTGTGATGCCATGCTCAAGCACGTTCGTGACGAGCGCATCACGCTGGCGCAGCGGGTGGAGATCGCACTGGCGAAGGCCACACCGATTGCACGGCTGGGGCTGCGTCTTCTGGAAAAGACAACTCCACGAGATGGCAAAGAGCGCGAGGTCATCACGGGTCTGTGGCGCGCCCAGTGTCTGGGGATTGGCGGTGACATCGCACGCTGGGCATTGGCTCAATTAGGGACGGCGGAGGTGTATCAGATGCCTGCCGTGTGCCGCTTTTTTGACAGTGCGAATGCAGGCATTCGCGAGGGTGCCTGGGCCTGGATGGAGCAGGAAAATTCTCCCGGCTGGCCGGACGCCGCGCTGTGGAGCCGGCTGGCGGAGACGCCGTATGCAGACCTGCGCACCCGCATGATTGATGCGCTGGCCCTGCGTGCCAGCAAGCCGCCGGTGGGGGCGGATGATCTGGCGCCCGTGTGGACCAGCGTGCTGCTGGATGTGAACCGCGGTGGCAGGCAGAAGCTGAAGGCGCTGCGGCAGATTGCGGCGACTCTGGCAGCCACGCCGAATGAAAAACTGCTGCCGGTGCTGGTGGCCACGGTGCGCTCCATCCGCGGCCCTGAGGCGCGTGCGGCGCTGGCGGCGGTGATGTCCCTTCTCGCCAGAAGGCCGGAGCTGGAAAGCGCGATCGCTGCGGCACTGCCAGAACTGGTGCTGCAGCCTGCGGCGGAAACTCTTCTCAAGACCGCCGCATGAACATCACCTTTGCATACCGGGGTCGAAGTCATGTCGCTGAAGCAGGCGGCGGGCAGATCGTGTCTCTGGCACCGAATTTGAAGCGGGACGTGGTGGCCTTTGATGCGGCGCTGAAAAACCCGCTGCACTTCCGCGAGGCGATCTCCGCACTGCATGATGTGGTGATCAACGATCTGCGCTTCAAGCCGCGTGACAAGACCGCCTATGAGGAGTGGAGAAAGGGAGAGCAGCAGCGGCTGACTGCCATCCGCACCGAAGCGGTGCGCGAGGCCCGGCAGGAAATGGAGACGAAGCAGCGGACGCCGCTGCCGCGTGATTTTGAGCGGCAGTTTGACAAGGCGCGCAAACGCTACTGGAACGCACGGCTGAAATACGCAGACCATCTGCGCCGCCATGATCAGGAGCTTTGGCGCCTGCTCATGCCGTGTGATCCGGTGATCACCGTGGCACCGGATGTGGTGTTCTTTGAATGCTTCAGCGCGGATGAGTCGAGCTACGGCTGCCTGAGCGTGGAGCGCGATGAATGCTTTAGCTCAGCGGCGGGCGTGCAGTGCGGCACCACGAACGTGGACTACTCCTGGGATCTGTTTCACCATTTCCAGACGCTGCGCACCTACCAGCCGGCGCGTTTCCACGTGGACCCCTCCGGCTTTGAGGTCAAAGTCCAGGGAGGTGAGGATTATCGTGAGGAGAAGATCGATCTGCCCACTGGCTGGCTGCGTGGTTTCATGCAGCTCCAGGGTGCGATGACGCTGCCGATGCGGCGCGTCACTCTTTCGCGTCAGGGGCTGTATTCTCTGCTGGCCTGGCTGCGTCGGCACAAGGCCCCGCGCAGCCCGCGCGCGCTGCGATTTGAGATTGTGGAAGGGCGCGCGCCGGAGCTGGTGCTGGAGCCGTGGGAGCAGCGCATCACCGACCGTGGCGCGCCACCGTGTGCGCAGTCGATGGAGCCCATCCGCGTGTGGGGCGTGCGCCGCCTGCTCACACTGGCGCGCCTGCTGCCGCTCATTGATCGCGTGGAGGTTTGCCTGCTTGGGACCGGGCTGCCGTCCATGTGGATCGCGCACATGGGGCCGATGAAGCTCACGCTGGGGCTCTCCGGCTGGACCACCAATGACTGGACGCGTGGCAGTGCGCTGGATCTGCTGCTGCCACCGCAGGAGCCAGGGAAAGATTTGATCGACAAAGCCGCCGCCGCGCTGAGGCAGCAGCAGTCGGCTTCTCTGGCCACACTCGCCAGTGCCTGCGGTGCCGCAGAGGCCATGACGACTGCGGCGCTGAAACATCTGGCGCATTCCGGGCAAGTGATCTACGACCTGCCGCATCAGGTGTACCGCTGGCGCCAGATCATGCCGCAGGTGCTGGGAGAGGAGCAGATGGGGCCGCCGAATGCCGAGGCCGAAGCTGCGCGTGACATCCCAGACCGTGATGTGCGTGTGCTGAGCAGCACTGACGCCCCCAATGACACCAGGCTGCACACCGGCACCGTGCAAAAGCGCGAGGTCGAGCTGCTGCTGGACCGCGATGGCATGATGCGGCGCGCGAAGTGCGACTGCTCCCACCATTTCAAAGGAGGGCTGAGGAAAGGGCCGTGCCGCCACCTCATCGCCTTCCGCCGCAAACTTTTGAACCCCGTTGACCCAGGCGCGCCGTCTCTGTATGAGAGGCTCTGGTCGGGGTTTCGCACGAACCCCTAACCACGGAGGCCGCCACCACCGAAACACGATCTTTCCACATTTCCCGAGAGGGGACGCATGCTCACTGAGACCATCCTTGCGGTGTTCCGCCGCGAATGAAGCTGCCCGTCCATGCATCCCCAAGCCCGTTGTTCGGATGGCCACTGTCGCTACCCGACGCTTGGCCACGGCAACCCGAACGTTCTCACGCGTCGGGTAGCGACAGTGGCCTGAGTGAACGGACTTGGTCCTGAGCAAGTAGTCAGTGACGCATGCGCCCCTCCCGGAAAATCTCGAAACATCAGCCGTCGGTCCGCGCACAGCATGGGACTCCTCAGCTTCATCAGACGACTCCTTGGGCGTGATCAGCCCGGCCAGCCGCCGGCTCATCCCCGGCCTTCCACCAGCCCCCGGCACAACACTGTGCCGCAGGTGAGCGCCACTCCGCAGCCGGTCAAAAAGAAGACTCTGGCGCAGCTCGACTCAGACGTCTTTGCTGGCATTTCCACCGCTGAGACGAAGAAGCAGGCGAAGGCGATGGGGAGGCCTCTCTGGAGCAATCTTTTTGCCTTTGGCCGTCAAAGCGTGATCCCGCCCGCCACCGATGAGCGCACGCTCATGATCGACCGCGCCATGGTGGGCGAGGGGCTCATCACGCCAGAGGAGCTGGCGGAGATCCACGAAATCGGGCTGAAGATGGAGGAGCTGCGGCCGAGTTATGATGGCGTGCGCCATCAGGGCCAGGCCGCCGTCAATGCGGACAAGGCCGCCAAGGCTGAGCTGAAACGCCAGAAGAAGGCCGAATCCGCCGCACGCAGGGCGGAACGTGAGGCCGCCATCGTACAGCGTAGGGCCACCGACATCATCTTTCTGGGGCGCGGTGTCTCGGGAGGTCTGGCAGACCGCAGATCTCATGTGGAAAAACTTCAGGAGGCAAAGCTGCCGGTGCTCGCGACTCCGGCGGAACTCGCCGCTGCCCTGGAGCTTCCCATCAAGCGCCTGCGCTGGCTGGCTTTCCATGCCGAGGTGGCTGTGGTCACGCATTACATCCGGTTTCAGATTCCCAAGAAGAGCGGTGGCATGCGTGAGATCTCCACACCGCATGCGGATCTCGCGCGTGCGCAGCGCTGGATTTTGCAGAATATTCTGGAGCGTGTGCCTGTGAGCGGTGTGGCGCACGGCTTTGTGCGTGAGCGCGGCACGCTGACGAATGCACGCTCGCACACTGGCAAAGACGTGGTCTTGAATGCGGACCTGAAGGACTTCTTTCCCAGCATCACCTTTCCGCGCGTGCGGGGCATCTTTCAGCAGCTCGGATATTCGCCCGCAGTCTCCACCGTCCTCGCCCTTCTGTGCACGGAGTGCCCGCGCCGCACCGTGTCCTACGACGGGCAGACATTTCACGTAGCCACTGGTCCGCGCGCACTGCCGCAGGGAGCCTGCACCAGCCCGGCGCTGAGCAACCTGTGCGCACGCAAGCTGGACCTGCGCTTTGCTGCGCTGGCGGCCAGGCATGGCTGGACCTACACGCGCTACGCAGACGACCTCACCTTCTCCGCCCGGGGTGAGTCTGCGAAGGCAACCGCGCTGATTCTCAGCCGCCTGCACAACATCGTGAAGGACGAGCACTTTGAGGTCAACGAAGCCAAGACCCGCATCCAGCGACGCAACGCACAGCAGAGTGTCACCGGTGTGGTGGTGAATGACCGCTGCAACGTGGACCGCAAAACCCGCCGCCGTCTGCGCGCCATCCTGCATCAGGCGCAGAAGACCGGCATTGCCGCGCAGAACCGCATCGGGCATGACAACTTTGCGGGCTGGGTCAGCGGCATGCTGGGCTACGTGAAGATGATCAACCCGCAGCAGGGCATGAAGCTCTTCAAGGCCTGGGATTTGCTGGGCGGCCAGAAATGACGCGGTTCAACCACTCACGCGCTTTCTCCCTCGCCGGGCTTGGCCGCAGCGTCCAGGCGTCGTTGTGATTGAGGAAGCCGGTGCTGAGGAAGGTGAGGTCGGCGTCTGGCAGGAGAGGGCGGAGGTAGGATTCGGTTTCCTGGGCGTTGGAGCCTTCGCCGCAGATGAACTGGGGCCGTTTGCCAAGTCGTTGGAGACGGGTCAGGGCGGAGTTGCGGTCTGAGTTTGGATAGGGCCATTTGCGGACGCCGTCGTAGTGGCTGTAGGCCAGGAAGCCGCACCAGAGGCTGGCGGTTTCGTCGTCGTGGAGGCCGAGGTAGTTGCAGGCGATGGCTCCGCGCGAGAAGCCGCAGAGGAGGACTTTGGATGAATCGCCGCCGAAGTCGTGGCACACGGATTTCACGGCCTCGCGCAGGTGCTTCAATGTGGGCTGCGGATCGTAGGTGGGAGGCGTGCCCCACCAGGTGATGGCGATTTCATCGCCCTTGCCGTTCAAATAGGGTGCGCAGAGCCAGATGAAGCCTTTGCCGGCGGAGAGGCCGTAGCCGAGGTTGCTGCCTTCGGGCACGCCGGTGCTCACGTCGCCCTGCTTGCTCTTGAAGTTGCCGTTGCCTGCGAGCTCGACGATCACAGGCATTTTGGCGTCGGGTTTCCAGTCGGTGGGAAGATAAAGCACGTTGTAAACGCCCGTGCCTTTTTGGGAATCCAGCGTGAGCTTCACGCGTTTGCCGGGAGCGGGCGGACCATCGCTCAAGGTGGGCGCTTCGAGATCTGGCGGCACGCTGCGGATGTCCGGAAGCTCCTGCGCCTGCAGGCAGGGGCTGCCAAGCAGCAGGAGGGCGAGAGCGTGCGTGGCATTCATGGCGTGTGAGGCATCACACCAGCTCCAGGCCGCGCATGGTGCCGGTGCTGCTGGCGAAGGGGTTTTCTTCGAGGCCGAGACGTTCCAGCATGGAGGCGAAGAGGTTGGGCAGGGGGTAGTTGCGCTCGGTGTCGAAGACGAGGTGCTGGCCGTGTTTGAAACCGCCGCCGGCGAAGAGCACGGGGAGGTTGGTGGTGACGTGGGTGCTGGCGTTGCCGAGGTTGCTGCCGTAGAGGATCATGGAGCGGTCCAGCACGGTGGCGCCGCCTTCCTTGGTGGACTTGAGGCCGGTGAAAAGCTGGCCCAGCAGGCGCATGTGCTCGCGGTCGATGCTTTCGAGCTGCGCGAGCTTCTTGGGCGACTTGCCATGATGTGACAGGCTGTGGTAGCCGTCGCTGATCTCGGCACCCTCCACCTCGATGGTGGGGGAGTTCACGCTGTCCAGCATGAGGGTGATCATGCGGGTGCGGTCGGTCTCAAAGGCCAGGCGCGCCATGTCGTACATGAGGCGCGTTTTCTCCATGTAGTCCACCGGGCTGGCGGGGTCGGCGGGCTGCTTGGTTTTCACGGCGGGCTTGGGCTTGTGCTCCCACTCGCGGGATTTGCCGAGGCGCTGCTCCAGATCGCGCACGCCGGTAAAATATTGATCCAGCCGCTCGCGGTCATGCGCGCCGAGATCGCGTTCCAGGCTTTTGGCCTGTCCGGCCACGGCGTCCATGATGCTCTGCCCCAGCGCGAGGCGGCGCTCCTGCTCGGCGATCTCCTTGGGCGAGCCCTGCAGGAAGAGACGGCGGAAGACCTCGGAGGGTTTTTCCTCGCAGGGAATCAGCGCGCCGCTGCCCGTCCACGAGAGACTGCGGCTGCCCTGCGAAACATTGACGCCGAGTGTGAGCGAGGGAAAGCGCGTGAGATGGCCTATGCGCTCTGCCGCGAACTGATCAAAGGAGATGGTGTTGCGAAAGCCGCCGCTGCCCGGATGCGGCGCGGCGGTGAGGAAGCAGTTGTCCGCCGGATGGCCGCCATCCACGTCCGGATGCGAGACGCCGCTGAAGACGGTGAAGTCATTGCGGTGCGCCTTGAGCACCTCCAGGTAAGGCGAGAGCTGGTAGTCGCGCCCGGTGGAGGTCAGAGCAGGAAAGAACTTTTCCGGCAGCAGGCCGAGATTGTTGCACACACCGAGGAAGCGGCGCGGTGGCTCCTGCTTGGCAGCAGCACGGGAAAACGCGGGCTGCATGGCCTCCAGAAACGGCAGTGCCATGCCGATGCCGGAGGCGCGCAGGAACTGCCGGCGTGAAACACCACGCTGCGTGGAGATGAAAACCGAGGGGGTGGGGCTGCTCATGGGGATTACTTGCTTTGAAACAACGTGCTTTGCACGATCTGATGTATCAGGGATTTCACGCCATGGCCTTCAGCCTTGGTGGCGGCGAGCATCTGCTCGATGGCCGGGCGGTCGCCAAACTGAACGGGTGCGCCGGTGGCGTAGGTGACGAGCTGGCGCAGCAGATTGCGGGCGATTTGATCTTCATCGGCAAGCAGCAGCTGTTTGAGCTCGCGGATGTCCTTGAAGTTGCGGCCATCCGGCAGCGTGCCGCTGGCATCGACCGGCTGCGCGGGGTGGAAGGTGAAGGGCTGGCCGTTCTTGCCGTAGCCGGGAGGAGGAGTGCCGCCTTCGCCGAGGGCGCGGTAGTTGTCGCGCCAGCCGCCCATGACGTCGAAACTTTCCAGTGCAAATCCGGCGGGGTCGATCTTGGCGTGGCAGGCGGCGCAGGTCTCCAGCTTGCGATGCGCGGCGAGCTGCTCGCGAATGGTGTGGGCACCGCGTGTATCAGGCTCGATGGCAGGCACGCTGGCCGGTGGTGGAGGCGGGGGCTTGCCCAGCAGGCGCTCCATGATCCACGCACCGCGCTGCACGGGGCTGGTGGTGGTGCCGTTGGCGGTCACTTTGAGCACACTGGCCTGCGTCATGAGTCCGCCGCGCGGGCTGTCTTTGGGCAGGGAGATCCGCTGCAGCTTCACACCATCCACCGCAGGCAGGCCGTAGTGTGCGGCCAGGCGCTCATTGAGCATGGCAAAGTCTGAGGCGACGAGATGGCGTGCAGGCAGATTGTTTTTCAGCAGCTCGGCAAAGAAGAGCTGGGTCTCCTGGGTGGCGGACTCCACCAGCAGATCGTCCAGGTAGTAGTCGGGGTAGAGCGTGGCGTCGGGAGAGGTGGCGTTGGCTTTGCGCAGGTCCAGCCAGTAATCGAGGAAGGCGTCCACAAAGCGGCGCGCACGCGCATCGGCCAGCAGGCGCTCGGTTTGCGCGCGCAGCACCTCGGGCTTGCTCAGGTCGGCGGCACGCAGCTCGTCATCGGGAGCTGAGTTCCAGAGGAAGCAGGAGAGACGGGTGGCGACGGCGGCATTGTCCAGACGGCCGGGTTTTTCTTCGAGGCAGACAAACTTGGGCGAGCACAGCACGGCGGTGTAGCCGGCGATCATGGAGTCGGCAAAGTCGCTGCCTGCTTTGCGCGCGGCTTCGATGACGCGAAGAAACCGCTGCACCTCCTCATCGGCGAAGGGTTCGCGATAGGCGCGCTGCATGAAGCGGCGCAGCAGGCGCTCGGTATCGGCGGCATCTTTGGGGGTGACCTCCACCTTGGCGTTCTTGTCCTTGCGGCGGATGGGCAGGTCATCAAACAGCACGTGATGCCCGGCCATGGGCCAGCTTTCGAGGATGGGGCCCTGGACTTCCATCCACTGCATGGCCAGTCCGGGCTGGCCTTCGTGAGTGGCGAGGGGATTGTGAAACGCAGGAGGGCGTGAGCGGAAAAGGCGCACCGCGTCGTAGCGGATCAGCTCGCCCTTGAGCAGGTAGGTGTCGATCTCCTGCACGGTGGGGTCCGTGCCAAAGTCAAAGCTGCCGAGCAAACGGAGCTGACGCGGTGGCAGCTCGGAGTAGATCGTGACAGGCTCGGGGCGGCGGCCTTTGGAGACCACGTCCAGATTGGGCCGCCACCAGCTCTTGGCAGGTCCCGGCCCCACCCACACGGAGTAGCCGCTGAAGCGCAGCTTGTAGTGCCCGGACATGGGGGCTTTGAACACGGTGAACTTCAGCTCGATGGGCTCGTAGCTGCTGGCCACGGTGCCGATGGCCTCCTGCTCGCGCACCTTGGGGTCCTTGGCTCCGACGGTGGGCGGTGCGGTGCCTGCGCGGACGTCTGGCTGCGCCTGCGTGCCCAGTACGGGGAAGGTGGCGCGCTCAGGGCTGCGGTTGAACTCGCTGAACTTCATGCGCCGCACCAGCGAGGAGTCAGAGCGTGTGTAGTAGCGCTTGGTCTTTGACTCCGGGCGCGAGAGCTGCGAGGCCATGACCTCGCGCAGCGCGTAATCAGCGGCGCCGAGATAGCGCGCCATCTGCACGTGGGAGACATCCAGCGCGTCGCCGATCTTGTTGAAGCGGCTGGCCTCGCCGTCCTCCGGCAGCTTGTCCTTGATCTGCAGCCACGGGGCGGAAAGGAGATCGCGCAGGGTGTTTTCATACTCCAGACGGTTCATGCGCCGCCAGGTGGTGCGGCCTTCCTTGGTGGTGCGCTCCTGATCGGCGGCGGTCATGGGCTGCGCGAGGTCTTTGAGAAAGGCCGTCACCTCCTGCGGTGCAGTCTGGGTCTTCTTTTTCTTGGGTGGCATCTCGCCATCGCGCACACGATCATGCACCTTCACCCATTCCGCGAAGGGCTTGGGGTTCTTGAGGTCAAACTTCAGCGCGGTGAGGTCGAGGTTGCCCTTCTTAGTATCCGCGTCGTGGCACTCCACGCAGTACTGGTCCAGAAAGGCCTCCCGGCCTTTGTCAGCAGCCGAGGCGGGTGGTGCAGAGACAAGCGCCAGACACAGGCCAGCGGCCCGTGGCAGCAGCGGAGAATGGCGACACGAAAACAGACGAGAAACAAAAGGCATTGGGGGAATGTAGGAAACGTCCTGGATCCGCCAAAGTACCGCAAATTTGACGCGGGATCATCTGGTTCCTGCCCCCTCGGCCTCAGCGCAGCGGCACGCTCCAGAGATGGCTGCCGGAGGTGATGAAGAGCGTCTTGCCATCCTTGCCACCAAAGGCGCAGTTGCAGCATTCGTCCGGAGCCACGGGGATGAAGTCAAGCAGGCGGCCGGAGGGAGAGAGGATGTAGCAGCCTGCCTTGAAGCTGGTGTTTTCGAATTCGGTGGCCTTGTTCGTGCCGGCGGCGACGTAGATGCGGCCTGCGCTGTCCATCTTCATGCCATCGGGGCCACGGCCGTCTTTCCAGTCGAAGAGGACTTTGCGGGAGCCGGGCTTGACGTCGCCGTTTTTATCCAGCGTGTAGCGCAGGAGTTTGCGAGAACCGCCGTGGGTGTTGTTGTTGTTGTCGGCGATGTAGAGGTAGCGGTCGTCAGGGGAGATGAGGATGCCGTTGGGGCGTTCAGCATGATCGCAACGGATGCGGGTGACATTCGGGATGTCATAAGCATAGGCACATAGGCCATCCGGCAAATGAGCTTCCCGATTGATACGATAGATACCCTCGACGGGCAGCGGAGGTCTGTTCAACAGCGCTGTAAAAATGGTCTCTTCCAGGATCTCCATTCCCTCGCGAGATCCATATCGCGGATCCGTGAAGTAGATCCGCCCCTTGGAGTCCATGCAGAGGTCGTTCGGTGAATTGAAGCGCTTCCCTTCAAACCGGTCCGCCAGCACGGTGATGCTGCCATCTTTCTCCGTGCGTGTGACGCGGCGGTTTTTGGTTTCGCAGGCGACGAGGCGGCCTTCTTTGTCGAAGAGGAGGCCGTTGGAGGAGTTGTGGCGGAAGACGGTGGTTTTGCCGTCGGGGCCGAGGCGGTTGATGTGCTGGCCATCGGTGAAGTAGAGGGAGCCGTCTTTCCAGGCGGGGCCTTCCGTCGCGCCTATGGCTCCGTGGTCCTTGGGCTTGGCCCCAGGAACGATGGGCGAGCGCATGGAGGTGCAGGAGGTCAGGGCTAAGCCGAGCGCGAGGATGGGGAGGACAGGGTGGGACATGCGTGGTGGCTGGAATGATGCCGCAGGAATACGGCGGGTGGTGGAAAATTTCAGCGACACATCGTCGTAGCAGCGTTTTCTAACAGCACATGCGTTCAACCCTCCTGCTCACCCTCTTCCTGCTCTCCGCCGCCATACTGCATGCTCAGAGCGGCGTGAGCGTGCCGCCGCCTGCGCGTGAGCTGCGGGGATCGTGGATCGCGACGGTGCGGAATATTAACTGGCCCTCCGAGCCGGGCCTGCCGGTGGCCAAGCAGAAGGCCCAGCTCCTCACCCTCATCGACTCCGCAGCGAAGGTGGGGCTGAATGCGCTCATCTTTCAGGTGCGCCCCGCTGGCGATGCCATGTACGAGTCGAAGCTGGAGCCGTGGTCGCCGTTTCTCACGGGAGAGATGGGCAAATCCCCCGGCTGGGATCCGCTGGAGTTTGCGGTGACGGAGGCGCACAAGCGCGGCATGGAGCTGCATGCGTGGTTCAATCCCTTCCGCGCTCTGGCGGGCGAAAAGCACGCGCCGAGCGCTGACCACATCCGCCGCAGGCACCCGGAGTGGACGATGAAGTACAACATCGACTGGTGGATGGACCCCGGCGTGCCGGAGGTGCGGAAGCAGGCGGTGGACGTGATGCTGGATGTGACGCGCCGCTACGATGTGGATGGCATCCACATCGACGACTACTTTTACCCGTACCCCATCATGGACGCGGCGAAGAAGAAGGTCCCGTTTCCCGATGACGCCTCCTATGCGCGCTACCGTGCCACCGGCGGCACGCTGGAGCTCACGGCCTGGCGGCGGCAGAATGTGGACGAGGTGGTGCGCGCGACGTACGAAGGGATCAAGGGCATCAAGAGGTACGTGAAATTTGGCATCAGCCCCTTTGGCCTTTGGCGGCCCAACTACCCAGAAGGCACCGGCGGCGGGCTGGACCCGTATGAGGATCTGGGTGCGGACTCGCTCAAGTGGCTGCAGCAGGGCTGGGTGGACTACTTCACGCCGCAGCTTTATTGGACGATCGACCGGCCGAAGCTGGGCTTCATCACCTACTACGACTGGTGGCTGGAGCAGAACACGCAGGGCCGCCACATCTGGCCGGGGATGAACACCTCTAAAATCGGCGACGACCGCAATGCGGGCGAGATCCTGCACCAGATGAGTGTGCTGCGGGAGCGCGGGCTGAAGATGACACCCGGCCACTTTCACTGGAACTTTGGAGCGCTGCACAAGGACATTGGAAAGATCGGCACGTATGTGAAGCAGCGGGCCTACACCCCGCATGCCATCCCGCCGTCATCGCCATGGCTCAGCCAGACGCAGCTGCCTGCGCCCATCGTCGGCAAAACGGTGCCAGGTGGCAGGCTGACGGTGGAGTGGAAACACAGCGATGTGCGCTGGATGAGCGCCACTCGCTGGTGGGTGATGCAGGCGCAGATCGGCGGCAAATGGCTCACCTGGGAAACCTTTTTCAAAGACCAGCTCAGCGCCCCCTGGCCGGAGAATGCCACCGCTGTGGCCATTCGTGCAGGCGGCCTTGGCTGGGAAGTGGGAGAGGCGGGAGTCGTGCTCAAATGACGGGGCAAAACGAGCGCCTGACATGGGCAATGAAAGAAGGCGAAGTTTGAACGATTACTCAATATGAAAGTGTCGGAGCGAGGACCGACACAGCTATCCTGAATGGACATCCAATCTGCAGACCCAGCCCAACTTGCCCTGAGAGCGGTCAATCAAATTTCAGCCATGGTGGCCTACTGGGATGCAGAGCAGCGTTGCCTGTTCTCCAATGAGGCCTATCGCGAGTGGTTTGGAAAAAGTCCGGCGGAAATGCTGGGCATGTCCATGGAGGATCTTCTGGGGCCTTTGTATGCATTGAATCTTCCCTACATCCAGGGTGCGCTCCGTGGTGAGCCCCAGCAGTTCGAACGGCATATACCCCTTCCACAAGGCGGGGCCAAAGACAGCATCGCCACCTACACGCCGGATGTGGAGGGCGGAGTGGTGCGGGGATTCTGGGTGCACGTGGCCGATGTGACGCCTCTGCGCATGCGTGAGGCCCAGCTGGAACGTGCCATCACAGAAAGAGACGAGGCGCTGGCAGAAGTGCGCACCCTGCGTGGTCTGCTGCCCATCTGTGCTGCCTGCAAAAACATCCGCGATGGCAGCGGGGATTGGCATGGGCTTGAGGCCTATGTCTCGGCACACACGGAAGTCAGCTTCACGCATTCCCTCTGTCCTTCGTGCCTGCCCATCTACTTTCCCGAAAGCTGAATGATCGTGGAGAAAGCAGACTACAAACTAGCCTGCGTTCTGGAACCGCCGGAGGCCACATGCGGGTTGTCATCCCGCGTGCAGGCCGCATCTTGTCATCATGAGACCGAGGACATTTGAAATCCGGGGACTGCCCGCCATGCTGCTCATGGGCCTGCTGGCCGTGGGTGCGGTGGCCTTTCTCGCGCTCCTGCTCATGGTGGGAGCCGCCGTGGCTGTGGCCGGGCTGGCCATCTCCGCCGGTGCGGCGCTGTTTTACACCCTGCGGCGCAAGCTTACGTCTGGCACGAAACGCTCTCCCTGGCTGGAGCCTGCTCCTGTTTCTGCGCCTGCAACGAGTGCCCTGGAAGTGCGGGAGATCGAGGTGGAGGTGCTGCCGGGCAGAGAGTAGTCACGCGCAGTATTCCCAGAACAGGCCGCCCATCATGCAGCCGAGTTCATTGCGCGGGGCGAAGCCGCCGCGTGTGTAGAGGACGATGGCGTAGGGGGTGTTGCGGTGATAGAAGAAAAGGGATTCGTGGTCCCACTCGCCGTAGTTGCCCGTCTTGCCGCCGATGTAGGTGATGCTGGCGGGCATGACCCAGCGGCCGAGGCCGTACTGGTCGCGGCGCATCGCCTCCAGCAGCAGCTCGCAGCCGTAGTCGAGGCGGTAGTTCACGCAGCGCTCGTAAAACTCGGCGTAAAAGCGCGGTGACTGCGAGTTGTTGAGGATCTGCACATCTGGCAGGTGGTACTTCCGCTCAAAGTAGCGCTCGTCCGCAGATGTGAGACGGGCCATGAGGTAGTACCACGACTCGTTCCTGCTGAGGTCGCAGGCATAGACGACGTTTTGGAATTCCTCGCGAGTCAGGTGGCCGCGT
Organism: Prosthecobacter fluviatilis; assembly: GCF_042655725.1. Classification (GTDB taxonomy): domain Bacteria; phylum Verrucomicrobiota; class Verrucomicrobiia; order Verrucomicrobiales; family Verrucomicrobiaceae; genus Prosthecobacter; species Prosthecobacter fluviatilis. The sequence continues at coordinate 567,195 of NZ_JBHSMQ010000003.1, read as the reverse complement.
CGTTTTTCCAGCAGCACTGCGGCCACGGCGGGCTTGGGCATCGAGCCGCCGACAAAGAGTTTGTCGGCCTGAAACTCCGCGAGGTATCGCCCGGTGGCCAGATTTTTGACCGCGTAGCCGATGCGGGGATCGCGCTTGTGAGTGCGGTACACGTACTCCATGCCGGAGGTAAAGGGGCGGCCATGCGCGCTGTGGGAGCGGAAACGCAGGCGTGCGCCGGAGGCGAGAAAGCGATTGTGGTACTCCCACTGTGCACGGTTTTTGCGGGCTGAGAAACCGAGTGCCGAGCCTGCCGGAGCCACGCACCCTGCAAGCGCCGCTGGCAATGCCAGCAGGCCACGCTGCAGCCAGCGGCGGCGTGTCTCTTGAGGCATCCACGTGGGTGACGGGCTCTCGGGTGGCATTCCGCCCCATTTTACCCCCTCATTTGGGGGTGTCAGAGGGAAAGTGTCAGAAGATTGTTACAGCATGGCAGGCAGCCTGTCAGCTCGCACGGGCTTCGCAGCGTTTGCGGATGACTTCCAGGATGGAGCCTTGGATCTGGTTCATGACCCACTCGCTCCACCATCCGGCATAGCTGTTGAAGCGTGTGGAGAGCCGGTGGGTGCTGCTGAGATGCAGAATGCAGGTGCCGTCACTGTGTGGCTCGATTTCATAGGTGCCATCGAGCACGTCGTAGAAACGACCGCCGACGATGATGTGGCGATCAAACGCCGTATGCGGGATGAAGTCGGGGTCGGCCTTGATGGTGAAGGAGAGCTTGTGCCGGGGCTCCCAGGTGGTGACGACTTCAAAGAACGATACATCGCGCTCAAAGGTGGCATGCCGGCGTCCGCCCACACCCTGTCTGTCGATCACAGCTGCGAGAGGCCGTGGGAAGCCGATGACATAAATCCATTGGGCGGGAAGCTCGCTTTTCTGAATGGCCGGCACTTGGTAGATCTGATCCCAGACCGTCTGTGGCGAGGCCTTGATGGTGACTGCATTCCGCATGACGCGTGTTTCATGCGGTGCCTGCCACATCTGCTTGATCGGGGAGACTGCATAAGGCAGCAGGACAAAAAAGGTCATTGAAAGCCTGCCGCGATCCGCCCTTTTCAAGATCAGGCTCATGATCAATCCTCCGACGAAAGCCATGAACATTAAAACCGGCGTAGCCACCACGACGCAGAGCAGCGCCTCCATCCACAGCAGCCAGCTGCACAAGCCGGGAAGGAACATGCTGAGCGCAGGGGCGAAATAGGCCCAGAAGTGGCTTGGCCTGTCGAGCTTGCAGCCCAGAAAGCACACCAGCGCCCCCACGCTGCAGGGCAGGGTGTAGATGAAGGAGACCGAGACGATCTGCAGCCACTCCAGCCGCCGGGAGGAGAAAGCAAGCCATGAGGCCAGCGCATGCGCCGAGACGATCAGGGCGATGATGAGAAGCGGGCGGCGGTTCACAGGCATGGTTTAAACTGCCGAGCCTGCCATACGTTCACCGGCACAAAAAAGAGGGCACCTCGCGGTGCCCTCTTCGTGGTTGATTGGATGTTGAGTCTCAGATCGCGGATTACTGGCCGCCTGGACGCCACTCTTCGGTGGCGAACTTGAAGGCCTGCTCCAGACCGACGAGGTCGGTGCTTGGGCGCAGAGCTTCGAAGGCCTGGCTTTCCTTCTGGATGTCGGCTTCGCTGTAGTTCATGGCCTTGATGGAAAGGCCGATGCGGCGCTCCACCTTGTCCACCTTGATGACGCGTGCTTCCACTTCGTCGCCAACGTTCAGCTTGTCCTTCACCTTCTCGATGCGGTCTTCGCTGATCTGGGAGATGTGCACCAGGCCGTCGATGTCGTCTTCCAGTTCGACGAAGGCGCCGAAGGAGGCGATCTTGGCCACGCGGCCCTTCACGACGTCGCCCACCTTGAAGCGAGTGTCGATGATGGACCATGGGTCGGTGTCCAGCTGCTTCATGCCGAGGCTGATGCGCTGGTTGGCCTTGTCGATGCCGAGAACGACGGCGTCCACTTCCTGGCCCTTCTTGAGGAGCTCGGAAGGATGGTTGATCTTGCGGGTCCAGCTGAGGTCGGAAACGTGGATCATGCCATCGATGCCTTCTTCCAGCTCCACAAACGCACCGTAAGCGGTGAGGTTGCGGACCGGACGCTTAAGCTGCGTGCCGATCGGGTAGCGGCTGTCGATGTCGTCCCAAGGATTGGTGTCCAGCTGACGGACGCCAAGGCTGATCTTGCGCTCTTCCTTGTTGATGCCAAGGACGGAAGCCTCGATCTCCTGACCGACGGTAAGAACGTCGGAAGGACGGGCGATGCGCTTGGTCCAGGAGAGCTCGGAGACGTGCACGAGGCCTTCGACGCCTTCTTCCACTTCGACGAATGCGCCGTAAGCCACCAGCTTGGTGACCTTGCCGCGCACGCGCTGGCCCACGGGGTAGCGGGCTTCGATGTTTTCCCAGGGGTTGTTCTGGAGCTGCTTGAGGCCGAGGGAGACACGCTCCTTCTCGCGGTTGACTTCGAGGATCTGGACCTCGATTTTCTGCCCAATTCCGAGCATTTCGGAAGGATGGTTGAGGCGGCCCCAGGACATGTCCGTGATGTGAAGCAGGCCGTCCATGCCGTTGAGATCGACGAACGCACCGAAGTCGGTGATGTTCTTGACGATACCGATGACTTTGTCGCCAGGGGTGACGCCGTCGAGGAACTTCTGGCGCTGTTCGGCGCGCTCTGCCTCGATGACTTCGCGGCGGGAAAGGACGATGTTTTTGCGTTCGTCGTTGATCTTGACGATCTTGAATTCGAACACCTTGCCGACGTACTCGTTGAGATCCTTCGGCGGGATGATGTCGATCTGGCTGCCGGGGAGGAAGGCTTCGACGCCGACGTTGACCATGAGGCCGCCTTTGACGACGCTCTTGATCTTGCCTTTGACGAGACCGCCGTCCTTGAAGACGTTGTAGATCTTTTCCCAGTTCTGACGGTGGGCTGCCTTCTCCTTGGAGAGGACGACCATGCCTTCGTCGTTTTCGAGGCGTTCGAGGAGGACTTCCACCTCATCGCCGACCTGGATGTCTTCATCTTCAAACTCGTTCGCCGGGATGGCTCCTTCGGACTTGTAGCCGATATCGACGAGGATGACCTGGGGTTTGATTTCGAGGATCTTGCCTTTGACGATGGATCCTTCGGAAAGCTCGCGGAAAGAACCTGCGATCAGGTCTGCGAGTGTCGCTGTTGCGCTCATTATCTGTTGTTTACGGGTTGCGAGTGTTTGGGTGGGAACCGCACGTGCACCTCCACTCCTGAGGCACCCGGCGGGCTTTCGTCCTGCAAAGCCAAAAGGCCTCCGGACAAGAGGGGCGGGAGTCTCGGAGAAGTTACGTGTTTGGCAAGGGGGAAAGTGGGGGAAATCAAAGGCCAGGCAGCCCCAAGGCTCAACGGGTGGCCGAGGAGACGGGCGTGCGCGTCTTGATGGATTGCACCGTGACCTCGGAACCGTAGGCCAGGATGCTGACCGGGCGGTCGATGCCGGCATAGTCCCCCTGATGCTCAAACCGCTGTTTGCCATCCACCGAGATGGTCTGGCGGTCTTTCGTCACGCTCCACCGGATCACGGCAAACTTTTTCTGGGGAAACTCCCCCATCATGGGGGTGTAAATCCGGTCTGCCGGACCGCCGTCGATGCGCAGCTCATCGGGCCTTCTTTCCCAGTTGAAAATGAGCTGGTCGGCCGCATAGCCGAGGCGGAGGTCGAGCTTCTCGATTTTGGCCACCACCTCGATTTCGACCGGCGGTTTGAAACTCATCACGGTGCTGATGGAGTCGCCCTTCTTGAGTACGATAGGGAAGTTTTTGGGCTTGGGGGTGACTTTTTTGGTCTGATCCTGCCATTCCCCATCCAGGACCCCGGGCTGCTCCGCATAGTCTTTGGCCAGCTGTCTTGCCTCCAGAGCCGCATCGGTCTTGCCTGCACGCACCATTTTGACCGCCAGAGCTTCGAGCTGCCGCACCAGTTCCTTCTGCAGCGGTTCCAGTTTGCGCTGCATGCTGGTGCGTAGCGCCTGAACGGCGTCCTGGTATTTTTTTCTCAGTGCGGCCATTTCCCGAAGTTTCGGCGGAAGCGCAGGCAGATCGCCTCCGGTGTTTGCCGCCACGGCCGACTTTTCCGCACGCAAGGCTTCTGCCTCCTCCAGCTTTCCCTTCAATGTGGCGTCCTGCTGGGCGCGATCCAGCGCCTGGGCGTAGTTTTGGTCCAGCTCCATCTGGGCTTTGGACAGCGGTGTCTGCACATCCTCTGTCACTCTGGTTTTATAGGCGAGCAGCAGAGACGCCAGCTCAGGGTCTGCGGGTGGCTGCTGGGCTTGCAAGCCATGAGAGCAGAGGGCGAGGGCGCAGGAAAGAACCCCAAACTTTCGGAAACCAAGGATCATGATGAAGATGAGCAGGTGGGAACGGATGGCGGGCTGTTTCTTATCAACCTCTGCAAAAAGCCTGAAGACAGCATGTTAGAGGAAGGCGAGGTTTTAAGTCAACTCGGTAAAAACATAAAGATATTACGTATCAATCATAAGATTGTGTTCCTATGACTGGATTGACACCGAAGGTCTCAGCCAAGCCGTGGGTGCCGGTCTTGTGATGCCTCAGACACCTTCTTGCACCGCCATCCGCACCTCAAAAACGGTTTCATCTTCTTTCGAGCTGACCAGCCTCAGCTCCGCGCCGTTTGCGCGGGCCAGTTCCATGGCGATGTTGAGCCCCAGGCCAAAGCCGTCTTTTTGCCGAGTGTGGGCTTTGTCGCCGCGGAAGAAGCGTTCGAAAAGGCGCTGCTGGTTTTCCGGCGGGATGGCGGGGCCGGTGTTGGCGACGCTGAAGATGATGTGGCCGTCCTGCTGGGACAGCTGCAGTGAGACGCGCCCCTCTGGGCGGTTGTACTTCACCGCGTTGCTCAGCAGGTTTTGAAACACCTGCCGCAGCAGGGCGCGGTCCGCATGGGCGATGATGCCGGGTGTGATGTCGTGTGCGAGGGCGAGCCCGGCCTGCTCGCAGAGGATTTCCCCGTCTTCAATGAGGCGCTCAAGGTCGGCGCTGAGATCGTAGCTTTCCGGGTGGGTGGGCAGCCGTCCGGCATCTGCCTGTGAGAGCAGCAGGAGGCTTTGCGTGATCTGTTTGAGGCGGGAGGCTTCCGCAAAGAGCGAGACAAAGCGCTCGTGCTCCGTGCTGCCCGGGGTGGAGTGGCGGACGGCATCATCGAGATCCGCCAGCATGATGGCGAGCGGGGTTTTCAGCTCGTGGGAGGCATCTGCGGTGAAGCGCACGGCCTGCTGAAAGCTGCCCTCCAGCCGCTGCATCATGCCGTTGAGGACATCGATGAGCTGGGCAAACTCACGGTTGTCATCCTTCTGCAGGGGGATGCGTTCGGCCAGATCGCTTGCCGTCAGGTGCTGGGCGGTGCTGACCACGCGCTCCAGCGGTCGCATGGCCTGCCGGGAGGTCCACAGCGCGCCGAGTCCTGCCAGCGCAAGTCCCAAGGTGCCTGCGCCAAAGTACCACCAGGCCATGCGGTTGATCTCCGCATAAAAATCCGTGAGCGAGAGGCCGATGAAGATGGTGTAGGTGGGGCTGCTGAAGGCGCCAAAGCGCCAGTCAATGCCGCCTGAGCGTGCGGTGAACGTCGTCGGCTCACGAACCATGGGCATCTGCGGGCGGAAGGGCAGTTCGCGTTCCGGGGGTGGTGGCCTGTGGAAGCCGGGTGTGCCGAGGAGATCGCCCAATTCATTTTCCCTGCGCGGTGGCGGTGGTTCGCGCCGCCGCACACCTGGCGGCCCAGGGCCTCCACCGGGTGGCGCGACCGGCGGTGCACGGCCTATCTCATCCTGAGTGGGGAAGCAGCTGCGGAAGTAGGCGTTGAGGTCTTTGGGGGCGTTGGGGGTGGAGAAGAGGGTCTGTCCTCGCTCATGCTCCTGCACCACGAGCACGGCATGAGTGGCGCTGCGGTCTCCCGAGGTGCCAAACACGAGGTCGGCGATCATTTTGAACTGCTCGTCGGTCGTGTATGGGTCGATGCGGTTCCATACGCGCTGGGCTGGGGCGATGATGCGATCGTCCACGCTACGCTCCAGGGTCTGGCTGGCATACCACCATGCAGCGGCGCCGAAGCCCGCCACCAGAGTGCCTGCGACGATCATCGTCTGCAGAGCCAGGCGGATGCGGAAGCTGCGGGTGTTGGCCGGGGCGCTCATGCCGTGAGGTGCATGAGCAGACTCTCACGCCGAGTGAGGCGGGACGCACGAAGATAAATGCCAATTAATGTCCGCCCGCAGGCGGGTGTCATGCGCGACGGCTCCAATGCATTCATCACAACCCCACACCGTCATGCACCTTGGAGAAGACCACGCCGCCAGCCACACCACGGATTCATCCGCCTGCAACGCAACCTCAATGCTCTACCGCCGGCACTGGCCGGTGCTCTGCGCCTTCGCACGCTCACGCGGCTGCGAAGTGCACGATGCCGAGGACGCCGTGCAGGAACTGTTTGCCAAGCTCGTCGCGCAGGGGCAGCACGAGCGCGCCGCTGCCATCGCCGATCATGGTGAGCAGGCCGCCTTTCTTTTTGCGCGTCTGCGCACGCACCTCATCAAGCGCTGGCAGCACCGCACGCGCCAGCGCCGTGGCGGCGGTGCCCTCTGCTTTTCATTGACCGATGAAAATGGCGGCGAGATTGACGTCGTGGATGCACGACCCACGCCGGACGGGGAGATGGACCGTGACTGGGCGAGAGGGGTCATCGAGCGTGCGCTGCATGCCTGCAGCCTTGAGCTTCACGCGCAGGGACGGGCCCAAGTGTGGGACTGCCTTGAGGAAAGCCTCGTCAAAGGCTGCCGTGCGGCACACCCTCAGAGCGGCGCGCTGCGCACGGCCCTGCACCGTGCGAAGCGGCGGCTGCGGGCGCTGATCCTGGCTGAATGCCGGGAGGATGAAAATGCGCTGCACGCCGTGCTGGCATGAGTGTGTGTGGCGGGGCAGATCAGCGGAAAATGCCGCGTTTCGGCGGTGATTCTTCGAGCTGCTTTTTGGCCTCTTCAGCGCGCAGCTTTTCCGCCGTGTCCTTGTACCACAGCGGGCCGTTGACTTTGAAGTTGTAGATCAAGTCACGAAAGTCGTTCATCAGACGCTGGTCGTGCATGAGCGCGCCGAGCAGGCCTTTGCCTGTGGATATGTGGTCGGCCGCGAGGGCGAAGCCGTTGGCGGCCTTTTTGATCGACTGCAGGGACTCATCGGCAGCGGTCATGACTTTGTCAGCCTTGGCGATGGCGGGGTCGAGCTTGTCAAACATGGGGCCGATTTTTTTGCTCGACTCCTCGATGTTTTTGGCCGCGTTTTTGAAGCTGGTGGCGGCGTCTTTGAGTTCGCCGAGGGCGGTCTTGAGGGTCTGTGCATTTTCATCTCCCAGCACCTTCTCGTCCACCCGCTTCAGGGTGTTGTTGAGGTGGTCCATGCCCTCTTTGAAATTCTGGATTGTGGCGTCGGAAAGCGCGTCCTTGTTGACCTTGCCCATGGAATCTTTGACGTCCTTGAGCGCTTCACGCACGTCATCGAGCACGACATCGACCTTTTTGCCGACCTTCTCGGCCTGGCTTTGCAGGTCGTTGAGCCCGCCGCCTTTTTCACCTTCGATGATCTTGTTGTAATCATGAGGCAGGAAGACATCCGTCTGCTTGCCGGTGGGCTTGATTTCGACCAGGGCATCGCCCATGAGACCAGCAGAGCCGATGGCAAAGGAGGCGTCTGCGGGGATCATGACATCCTTGAAGAGCTCCAGGTCGAGAATGACGCCTGTGAAAGTGTCGTTGAGCTGCGGTTTTTTGTCCACCTTGCCCACGCGTGAGCCGCCGAGAAAGACGGGTGAGCCTTCCTTGATGCCGGAGGCGTTTGGAAAGGCCACCTGGAGGTGATAGGTGTCCTTGAAGACTTCACGCACGCGCCCGAACATGAGGATGAGACCACCGAGGAGCAGCAGCCCGACGAACAGAAAGAGCCCGACGAGCATTTCGGTTTTTTTATCGCTGTCGATCATGAGATGAGAAGAGTGGGGGTGGAAAGAATGACGGGGTTAGCCGGTGATGTCTGAATGGCCGTTGATGAAATCCTGGACGACCTGGTCCGGGGAGTCGCGCAGCTCCTGCGGTGTGCCGAGGAAACGGATCTCTCCACGATAGAGCATGGCCACGCGGTTGGCGATCTTGAAGACGCTGCGCATGTCGTGGGTGACGATGATGGAGGTGATGTTGTAGCGGCGCTGCATGCGCAGGATCATCTGGTCGATGATGTCTGAGCCGATGGGGTCGAGGCCTGAGTTGGGCTCATCGTACAGGATGCACTCGCTGTGGTCGATGATGGCACGCGCGATGCCTGTGCGCTTGCGCATGCCGCCCGAAAGAGCGGTCGGGAATTTATGCCGGTGCTCATCCAGATCCACGGCCTGAAGGGCTGCACGCACGCGGCTGTCGATTTCGGCCCGGTCACGCACACCGTGCTCCAGAAGCGGGAAAGCCACGTTTTGCTCGACCGTGAGATTGTCAAAGAGTGCAGCGCCCTGGAAGAGCATGCTCACCTTCTTGCGAATGGGGGCCATTTCACGTTCCTTGAGGCGGTTCACATGCACGCCGTCCACGTAGATCTCTCCGCTGTCCGGCTTGATCAGGCCGATGATGTGCTTGAGGGTGACGGTCTTGCCCTCGCCGCTGGGGCCGATGATGCACAGAGTCTCACCATGCTGGAGGGTGAGGTTGATGTTCAGCAGCACCTGCTGGCTGCCAAAGCGCTTGCACACGTTTTTCAGTTCAATGAAAGCATGCTGGCTGCCGTTGGCGGAGGCAGGCGAGGAGGCTGGAGTCGTGCCGGTGGTTGGTTCAGCCATGACTTAGACAGTGCCGATGGGGAAGACGTAGTTGAGCAGGATGGAGAGGAAGAAATTGACGATGAGCAGCACGAGCGAGGAGATGACCACCGCGCGTGTGGTGCCTGCGCCGACGCCCACGGCTCCGTTTTCGGCGGACAGGCCCTGGTGGCATGAGATCAAGGTGATGAGCATGCCAAACACGAAGCCCTTGATCATGCCGATGCTGAGATCCTCCATGTTGGTGTGGTCCAGCATGTGGGTGAGATACCACGCGGAGGGCATGTCGTAGCCGAAGCTCGTCACCAGGTAGGAGGCAAAAAGTCCGAAGGAGATGCTCTCCGCCACCAGGAAGGGCATGGAGACCATCATCGCCAGGAAGCGTGGCAGCACGAGAAAATCCACCGGATGCACACCCATGACGCGCAGGGCGTCCACCTGCTCAGTCACTTTCATGGTGCCGATGTCAGCGGCCATCGCAGCACCCACACGGCCTGCCACCATCAGCCCTGCCAGCACCGGACCCAGCTCCCGGCACAGAGCCACGGAAACCACCGCGCCCACGGTGGTCTCAAAGCCGAAGTCCTTGAATTTGGCGTAGCTTTGGAAGGTGAACACAGCGCCCGTGAAGGCACCCGTCACAATCACCACCGCCTGTGAGCCGTAGCCGATGGCTACGATCTGCTGTGCCACGAGCCTGAGGCGCCACACCCTTGAACGAACAGCAATAGACAGCTCGCGCATCAGGTCGGCGAGCTGTCCAAGATAGACCAGAAAATGTAGAAAGGTGCGGCCGGGGAGAGTCAGCAGGCCTGAGGGTAGATCCATTAAGCTTTTATCATCGCATGTTGTGGCGTGAAGGCAAATCAACGGAGCCGTTGAAGATGAAAATGAAAAGCCCCGTCATGGATTTCTCCACAACGGGGCAAAGAGGGGCTGACGTTGCTGGCTGCCGAAGTGCTTACTGTGGTGGCACGCGGAAGAGCTTGCCGGTGTAAGGGCATTTGACTTCCATGCCCACAGGCAGGCCGGTGACGTCCACCAGCTGATGCTTGGCGGCGAACGGGCTGTTCACGAAACCAGGGCGGCCGGGGATGGACGTTCCGTAAGGAAGGTCGGCAGCTGGGGCGGGAGCTGTGGGAGCCACCGTCGGAGCGCTCGGGGCGGGCGTGGTCATGGCAGCCACATTGCTGTTGGCGGTCACAGGAGGTGTGGTGCGGGGGCGTTCAGGGGCTGCGGGAGCCTTTGGACGGGTGGTGGCAACATTGGTGGGCGCCACCGTCACGCTGCCAGGAACCAGGAAAGGACGCTGTGTGTAAGGGCAGACCACCTTGGAGCCCGCAGACATGCCGCGGACGTCTACCAGACGAGGCGGATTGGTGAAAGGAGTGCGGACATAGCCAGGAAGATCCGGCACGGCCTGCGCGACAGGCATCGTGGATGCATTCAGCATCGCAGGAGGAGGCGTGGCGGGGCGGTCTGGCCCCACGACCGGAGCTGGAGTCTGAACGGGAGTCGTGCTCTGAGCCAAGGCTGGCGAGCCGGAGGAAGATCCCAGAGGACGGCTTTCCTTGCCCATGTAGTAGGTGATGAGCCCACGAGTCTGAATCGCCTGCCAAGCCTCACGCGGAGGAACGGCACAAGAAGCCAGCATGACCGTCACAAGACTGGTTGCGACGAGATGAACCGAAGTATGAGATGCTTGAGACATAGGCTTGGCTAACGGTTAATTTTTTGAAGTGACATTCTCATTTTAACGATCTTTTTAAATTATGCAACAACAAGGACGGCAAGGGTACGCAACAAAATCTATCTTTATTAAAATGACAATAATATCATGCTAGCCTTGTATATCTTAATGAGATGTGCGCATTTGGAGTCATGCAATGGCGCATCATCACGGTTGGAAAGCCTGGGCACTCCTGGGTGAAAGAGGCTGTCGATCTCTACTGGAAGAGGCTTCAGCACTACAGCCATTTCGAGCATGTGATCATCAAGGAAGCTCCTCAGGAGAAGGTGGAAAAACAGATCGAGGCCGCATGCGGGAGTGATCTTTGCATCCTGCTGGATGAGCGCGGGCGTCAGTTGCGAAGCCTGGAAATGGCAAAGTGGATTGAGAATGAAGAGGTTTCTGGCCGCAAACGTGTCTGTCTGGTGATCGGCGGTGCGGATGGGCACTCGCCCCAGTTCCGTGCCAGATCCAGAGTGTGCTGGTCGCTTTCCACGCTCACCATGCAGCATGACATCGCCTGGGTGATGCTGATGGAGCAGATCTACCGTGCATACACGATCATTCGGGGGGAGCCCTATCACCGGGAATGATTTCGCATGAGGGGTGTTGAAATTTACGTCTCGGGTCATTAATTGCTGAACTGAGACGCAAATCTCCGTATTTTCGCCTTGCTGATAACTTGAGAGAACCTAAATTTCAAATTTTCTCAACTATCCACGACATGTCCTCCTCGGTCCTCAGAAACGTCATTCATCCCAAGGCGCAGACAGCGCCTCTGGAGAAAGGGCGTGAGGAGGTGGGAGATCAGCGCACGAGTGCACCTGTGAACCCAGATGCTCCCAGGCATGAGTCAGAGGACATGGAGCTGGTGCTGGGCGTCTTGGTGGAAAATGCGCCGGTTGCGATGGCCATGTTTGACCGTGGAATGCGCTACATGCTCGCCAACCGTCAGTGGATCAGCGAGTTCGGGCTTCAGCAGGTGCAGCCGCTCGTCGGCAAGAGTCAGTATGAAATTTTTCCTGGCCTGCATCCGGGCTGGAGGCAGGTGTACGAGCGTGCGCTGCAGGGACACATCGTGCGCAGCGAGCATGATTCTCTCAACGGCCCAGACGGCCGTCATCTGGTCTATCGCTGGGAAGTGCGGCCCTGGCGCAAAAAGCGTGATGCTGCCGTGGGCGGCCTGATGGTGACGTGTGAGAAATTCACTTCTCCGCAGTCTTCGGACGCAGAGACTGCCAAACCAACGGCTTCAACTGAGGAGCAGGAAAACTCCGTGCTGCAGGCCAAGACGCCTGATCCGCTGGACTGCTCCATCCCGATGCTGGTGCTGAATGTGGAGGGGGTCATCATGCGTGCGAATGTCGCTGCGGCGCATCTGACCCTGGACAAAGGCATCCAGGAGGGCGTGACTTGCTTCTGGGAAGTCTTTGCCGAAGGCCGTGACTACAGCGCGCTGCGCCAGCAGACACTGGATGCGCTCACGCGTGTGAGCATGGCGCAGAATGTTTCGCCGGGCTGCATCGTCACCCACCCGGACGCCTCTCCCTATTCTGCGGCGCCCTCGAGGTGGCTGGTGTCCGCACTGGCACACAAAGGTGAAGATGAGTCTTCCCGGCAGTACATGCTTATGGGCTTCTCGCCCCAGACGGCGATGGAGGGCATGCCACCTCCGCCTCCGCCCGCAGTTCTGGCACCTGCAGCCGTTGCCCCGCCAGCTGTGGTGGCCACGCCCCCGGTGGACGACGGCGTGCGCCAGCGCCTGGAGAATGAGCTCTCACGCGCAAAGCAGGAGCTGCGCACTCTCGCCGAGGCGCAGCAGGCCTTTGGCAGGCGCGAAGCGAGGCTGCGCAGCTATCTCGAAGGCATCCCCTGCGGGGTCTTTGTTCTGGATGAGCGCGGTGTTCCGGTGTTTCAAAACGAAGGTCTGGCCAAGCTGCTGGGGCGACCGCTCGAAGCCGACCAAACCGTCGAGAGCTGGCTGGCGCATGCCTGCCCTACCGAGGAGCATCGTGCGCAGGTCGTGCTGGCCTGGCGTGAGAGCGTCTGGCGGCGTCAGCTGACACGCACGGTGTCGCTGGCCACGGCGGATGGTCTGCTCAAGGAGCTGGAGTTTCATCCCATCGCGCTGCCCGGCGGCGGGCTGCTGGTCAGCATTCAGGACGCGACTGAGCACACGAGGCATGAGGAGCAGCTGCGCAGCATGGAGGCCAAGCTCCGCACGCTCATGCAGGGCAGCCCCGTTGCCATTGTCATGACCGACAAGGCCGGAGTCATCTTTGAAGTCAACGAGCATGCCGAAGAGCTGCTGGGACAGGCGAAGTCGGAGCTCCGCCGCTACCCGCTGGATGCCTGGCTGGATCCTGAGAGCGCTGCCGCAAGGCGTGATGCGCTGCGCTCGCTGCAAAGCAGCGGCCGCCAGGCCGAGGCTCTCGGAGTCCGCATCAAGCGCGTGGATGGCAGTTTCTCGCGCGCGATCCTGCACCTGGCCTCTGTTCCTGATCTGCAGGGTGAAGCACACTGCACCATTCATTACCTCCAGGATGTCTCCGAGCCTGCGGCTGCAGCCCACCCAGCGCTGAGGGCTCCTGCGGCAGCTTTCACCCAGGCACCTGCCGCCAGCCGAAGGCCGGCGAGCGTCGTGCTGCTCACCACGGATGCCAATGGCCGTGTGCGCACCTGGTCGGAGCATGCGCAAAAGCTTTTCGGCCTTGAGTCTGCTGCTGCGATCGGCCGGCCGCTACATCAGTTTTTCCGGCCTTCGGACGCCACCGGTTTCTTTGCGGATCTTGCCGAGCAGGCCTCGCGTCCGCACAGCGTGATGCCGCGTCCGATATTCGGCGGCAACGGCCGGTGCGGTGAAGCAAAAATCGGCGCACGCATCCTTGCAGATGGTGGTTTTGAGCTCTCCTCGCATGAAGCGGAAGCCACTGAAACACCTGCGGTGCCCTCAGTGCCTGCGGCGATGCTCAAGGCGGCTGTCCCGCTGGCCTTCCAGGTGGTGTCTCCCGCGCGCCAGCGCTGGCCGGTGGTCGATCTTGAGCGCGAGAAGCTTCTGCTCACCGAGACCCATCATCGCATCAAAAACCATCTCCAGATCATCTCCAGCCTGCTGAACATGCAGATCAACGGGGTGAGTGATCAGGATGCCCGCAATGCCCTGCGCTCCAGCCAGAACCGCGTGCGTGCCATCGCGGCGCTGCATCAGCACCTGTATCAGGTCGCGCTGGGGAAGGGGGACACCTTCAGCGATTTCTCGCACGATCTCGTCGCCCACCTGCGTGAATGCTACGAGGTGAAGCCGGATCAGATTCAGGTGCACCTGGAGGTGCAGGAAGGGCCCATTCAGCAGGAGTGGCTGATGCCGCTGGCACTCACGCTCAATGAGGCGCTCTCAAACTGCTTTGAGCACGCCTATCCGCATGGCCGGCAGGGGCGGGTCACGGCGGTGCTGAGCTACAGCCAGGGCGCGGGGGAGCTTGTCATCGGTGACGACGGCGTGGGCCTGCCCGCCGGGTTTCACCCCGGAGAGGGCAGCGGTCTCGGGCTCAAGATCCTTGCTGTGTTCGCAGATCAAATGCGGGGGCAGCTCTTCGTCAGGGGCAACCCCGACCAGGGCACCGAAATCAAGCTGCGCTTCCCACTGGCGTCGGCCGAGGGTTAAACCCTGTGCGCCGGCGCATATTCTTTTTGCCAATGGCGGCTCAGCCATGAGTATAGCTGCGTGCTGACCCCACCCACGGCCTGCCTGAGCCTCCTGGCGTTTTTAACGCTTGGGCTGGCGGACGTCGCCGCACAGCCGGTGACCACGCGCACGGACAGTGTCGCCGTGCTGCTCAATGACTGGTTTGCGAACGGTACCGCAGCAGGTCTGCAGGCCATCATGTATGAAAACCGTGACGGCCAGCATTCGCCGCTGAACACGGCGGAGTACCCTCAGCTTCAGGTCTTCAAGGGAAACGAAAAAGGTGCCGCCACTCAGGTGCGGCCCCAGCCCACGCTGGGAAACTGCTCCATGGCATCTGCCGCCACGCAGCTCGGCTGCCTGCCGCGCATCTACATGATGGACCCTGGCGGCAACCGCTTCCTGGCCCAGCAGTACCTTTCCAACAACCTCTTCATCTACCCGGAGCATCAGGACTATGACATCGGGGGAAATGGTGCTGACGGTGGCGGCTATGGCGATCTCCTGCCGCTGAACAGCCCCTGTCTCCTCATCTCCCAGGGGTCTTCATTCACCGACCAGCCTTTCCTGAAGGCCCTGCTGTCCACCACCGCCGCCTTTCCTCCGGAAACGCAGAAGCTGCTCATCGAAAAACGTCTGCTCGCACCCACGCTGCAGGCCATCTTCCGCCGTTCAAACAGGATGGTGCAGACGGCCGAGGACTACTTCACCGGCAAAGCGCACCCGCCTGTCTTTGATGGTGCGCAGATCGATGAGGAAAAAATGGTGCGCACCGCCCATGACATGACGCCGGCCAAGATCCCGCCGCTGGTGCTGCTGCGTGTGATCGAAGAGTCCAAGATCGAACCCGGCAAAAATTTCTTCGAGCTTGCCAGCCCGCACCCGTGGCAGCTTTCGGACACCCCTGTCTCCATCGCGCGCATCCTGCGTGGGAATGAAGACGAGCACGTCATGCTCGTGGGCTTTGAGAAAACGATGAACCTCGTCAAAGCGCCGCTCCAAATGCGCGGCGCCGTGCTTCAGGGAGACACACGCTTTGTCCGCATCGAGTCCCAGCCCGGTGGTGATGTCATGCGTCTCCGCATCCGCTGGGCGCCGCCCGTCATGACCGCCACCGGCCTCCGCAGCCATCGGATCGACATCGGTGTTTTTGCAGACAACGGCTCCAGTGCCAGCACCCCGGCCATCATCAGCTTTTACATGCTGCCCAACGAAATGCATTTCTATGACGAGAAGGGCCGTGTCTCTGAGATCCACTACCAAACGCACAACCCGGACTATGGCCTTCCGGCTGCGGATACGGACCTGCGCTGGGTGAAGGTTCTGCTGGCCTTCAGCATGAAGGACACCAATCTCCGCAGTCGGCTGCTCGATCAAATCCTCACGCCTGAAGAGCGGGCCGGACTGCAGCAGCACTATCTTGTGCTCAAGCCCCTGCTGGAAGCCCACGCTGCAGTCGAAAACAATGCCCAGCGCAAAGAGCAGGCCGCCAAGCTGAGGTCCAAGCTGGGCGAGGCCATCAGCGGAGCCTTGAAAAAGAAGGTCACGGAAAAATCAGAGCTCAGCGTGCGTGACACCATTGAGAAAGTGCTCAACGCCATCGCCAGTTTTCATCTTCTCTACCTCGGCTCTCAGCGTGAGCTCGATGCCCTGGCCGCTGCTTCGCCCAAATCAACGGCCATTGCCGACGTCCGCGCCGAACTGCACCGCCTCATTCTGCAGGGGGTGCTTGTCGAGCAGGCTTCCGGCCAGATCGACACGATGTCCCCGCCGGAAAAGCTTTCGCTCGGAGAGCGCTACATGCTGCGGGGCCTGAACCTCACCCTCCTCAGCCAGGTGATCTTTCCGGATGTCCTCGAGCGTTCCACCGCTCCTGCCTATGTCAGTCCGCGTCTCACGACACCGAAGCAATGGCGTGATGTCTATCGCTACGATCCCGCTTCTGGTGCACTTCAGGGCTGGATTCGTTATGCTGATTCCCGGATTGCCAATTTTGACGCTGAGGGCCGTCTTCTGCCGGATGGCCCGCAGGGCAAGTCTGTTCCCGTCCTTTATCTGATGAATGAAAAAGGCCTGCTCACCTGGCGTGCTCAGGCCGAGCCCACGCCTGTGTCATCGTCCACCAAGTGACAAATGGCGGCACCCTTTCTTCACTGCGATCGCTCACGAGCATGAGCTTTGCCCTTTGCCAAACAGCAAGGGAAAAACCAAGGCAGACGGGCCGTGGCCTGCATGAGTGACTGGCGTGAGTCCGGGGGCCTGCATCAGTCATAGCTCAGCACATCGTGCATCTGCCATGAGAGGCGCCCTCGGCTCATCCCTTCCTCGCTCCAGAGACGCAGGTCCATCGTCTCCAGCGGTTCCAGCCATTTGAGCATTGCCTTCAGATCTCCTGCGCCACCGTTCTGGGCCCGCGCGTTCGCAAAGGCCTTGAGAAACTCACGCAGTTTGGAGATGCTTGCCTTGGCCCGCATCCCTGTGGCCGGGCCTGGGCCGGGTCGCCTGAGGACTTCCGCCAGATGGCTCTGCTGCACACGCGATGTGCCGAGCATGAAGACCTGGTCATTCAGCGAGGCACAGGGTGCCAGCTCTCTCGAATCAAACGGCAGTTCATAGCTGTAGCTCGTCAGGTCTCCGCTGCGCTTCACCACCACCCGCGGCAGCTCAACCGGCTGCGGTGAAGGCACGTTTTTCAGCAGCTTTTGCAGGGCTGCCTCCATGTTGGCCCATGACACACCGATCAGCGCCCGGTTTTTGATCTGATGCACGCTGGCAAAGCGTGGCAGAGGCACGGACTCCCCGCCTGGCGGCAGGCCTGGCAGCAGCGGCATTTTTCCTCCCACATCCACGATGAAGGCGCCGTCTCCGCTCAGCGCCTTCTGCCAGATGGTTTTTGTGCCGTCATAAAGCTCCACGATGCCCGGCAGCACGGCATGCTCTGCCAGCTTGTACAGTTCTGCTGACTTCTCGCCGCCCACCCCCGCTTTGATCAGCTCATGGGCCGTCGCATGCAGGGTGCGCATCCACGTTTCAAAGTAGGCTCTCCCTGTACCTGTGCCGGACCCCTGACCGCTCATGCCGAAGACCAGATCAGGCTCGTCCAGCAAAGCCGAGAACTGCGATGCCTTTGCCAGATCTGCGGCTCCGGCAGTGGAACACCCACCGGCCATTTCCAGCTGCAGCCCGCCCTGCCACCATGCCACCAGCGCACCGTTGGCATGCTCGCTCCGGTAGTACGCGCGCTCAGCAGCAGCCAGCTCGACCACCTGCGGCTCCAGGGCGCGCGCCACACCTGCGAATGTTTTTTCCGCCTGCAGGCCTGTCAGCACTCCACGCACAATCGGCTGGAACGGATGGTCTGACTGCAGTGCATCCCAGAACTTGCCATCCCAGCATGCGATCAATCCCAGACCTTTGCGCGCATGAGCGTCCAGCGGCCGCATTTCAGGCCGTGCCAGCAGTGACTCCTCCACAGAGCTGGCCAGCCGGATCTGATCCTTCGACCTGCCCACGGCCACATACGCACATTGACTGCCCATGCCCAGAGCCAGCACCCATTTTTTGCGTGCCAGGACTTCCAGGCCGCGAGAGATCCTGTCCTTGGTCTCCGGGGTGATCCCCGGCACAGCTTTGACCAGCAGGTCCACCCAGTCGCGCCGCCTGTCCGCCGTCAGCACCTGGTCCATGGCAACCTCGTTCACCGTGATCTTTTCCCCCTGGGCTGTCACGATGCGTGACTGCGGTGCATTGCCCAGCCATTCCGCCAGCCGCAGTGTCTCGCTCATTTTTCGCAGCACCAGCGCTGGCTCGGGCGATGCCACGCCGATCATGACCGGCGGCATTTCAAACCGTTCCAGCAGCAGGATGAGCGCCTCCAGCACCGCAGGGTCACGCAGCGCGGCCTCCATCAGCTTCTTCGCATCAAAGCTTGTGCCCAGTCCCGCCAGTGCGCCGCCGCTCATCATGCCGCGGTAGGCTGTCTCGTTGTAAAGATCATTGAGCTGTCTCAGCAGCACCAGGCTCTGCACACTGTCTTTCCCGAAAGCGAGAAAGGCCTCGTCCACCGTCACGACGTCTGTCTTGTCAGCCGCGGGCGCTTTGTCCTCCAGAAACGCCATTGCCTGGCCCCACCATCGCGAAGCCTGCAGTGCCTGCGCGTGCTTCTTGAACTGCACGCTGCTGATGCAAAACTCCACATCGCTGACCACCCGGCCCGCAAGTCCCAGATTTTCTGCCTCGGTGAGCAGCGTGGGCTGCACAACGACGGGGGTTTCTGCCTTGGGGACGAGCGAGGTTTTTTTCTTTCCGCAGCCGCAGAGCAGGAGTGCGGCGGGCAGAATGCAGAATGACGAAGCCCGAAAGGCGCGCTGGAGGAGACGGTGCCGCCCCCATGCCTCCCTCGGGCTCTGGCATTCGAGAGTTATCATTTCAGCGCGGCGTAAACCCGGTGCACATCATCATGCCCGTCCAGCGCCTGCAGGAAGTTTGTGATCTCCTCGCGCTGCGCGTCGGTCACTTCGGGGTACTCCTTGGGCACGTAGCTCATTTCGGAGGTGGTCACCTGCCAGCCAGCGGCTTTGAGGGCCTTCGTCACGGCATCCAGCGTCGTCGTCTGGGTGAAGAAACGTGCGCCGATGTGGCCTGCGGCTTCCTCGTCTTCGACTTCCATCGGCTCCACGTTTTCCGCTTCGGCCTCCAGCGCGGCCACCTCGATGTCCAGCGTCTTGTCTGCGTGATGCGCCTCGACCATGCCCACATGGTCAAACATCCACAGCACCTTGCCCATGCTGCCGGCACGGAAGAGCACGCGGATTTCCGAGGAGGTGCGGTTGTTGTTGTCCGTCAGGCATTCCACCACCACCGGCACGCGGTGCGGGGTGAATCCTTCATAAACCGTCGTCTCATACTGCACGGCATCCGGCCCGGTGCCCGAGCCTTTGGCGATGGCGCGCTCGATGGTGTCGCGCGTCACGCTCTGCTTCTTGGCATTCGCCACCGCAGCGGCCAGACGGGCGTTGTATTCCGGGTGCGGGCCACCGAGCTTGGCCGCCACCTGGATTTCACGCACCAGCTTGCCCGTGATCTTGCCCTTTTGGTCCGCGGCCATTTCCCGCCATTTCTGTTTCCATTGTGCGCCCATGATGATGTGTCGTTCAGTTCAAAGTTAGGCCGCATCAAAGGTGGGAGCGGGGGGAATGCAAGCTGCTGAAAGACTTAACCATCGCTCTTGCGAACAGGATACCCTGTCGGCAAGATCCGCGCCATGTGGCCCTTCAAAAAAGCAACGAATACCAACCCAACGCTCAAACAACGGGTCACAGAGTTTTGGAATTGGTATGCGGAAAACGCAGACCGCTTCTACAAAACGATCGAAAACAAAAGATGTTCAGACCTGCAGTCCGAGGTTTCCGCTGCCGTCGATCGCTGGCTTACCGGCATGGCATGGGTGTTTGGGCCTGGCGAAAACAATCAGGGGCATTCTTTCACGCTTTCAGGAGAGGGAATTATCTTCAAACAGTTCGTTGCAGAATACTGGCAGCAACAAGCGCCCCGGCTTGAGGGATGGACGTTTTATGCCTCTCGCCAAGCTTCGGATGAGCCCAAAGGATTCACTTTGCGGTTGGATGAAAAAGAAAATTTCCAGCCTGAAGAATTCTGGGTCTTTCCTTACGTCGATGTTCAAGACGAGGCAATAGACATCGCTGTCTGGCATCCAACCATGCATCGGCTTGAGGAACACACACGTTTGCAGGCTTTATTTCTGATGCTAGACGAGCTACTGGGAGAGCACGGAACTCAAAACTGGATAGGTGAGATTAAGTTCAGCGAAGATCAGCTCAAACAGTCGATCCCCATTGCGGAGCTCCCTGAAATGATTGACCAAGTCCAAAAGGAGCATGGGTGGAAAAAATGCCCTCCAACAGAAACCTATTCAAGCTATCACCTGAAAGAGCAGGAAACGGAATGGCTCCGCAGCGATACCGTAGCTGGATCGTCACGTTGCTTTCGACTTCTACGGGGCTACTTCGAGGCACATGGCCCGTGCGAACATCCGCTATCTGGCATCGGGGTGGACTATGTTTTTGTCGCGGTTCAAACCAGCTTCTTCCCCAAGGGGTCTGAAGTCGATGGTCGGGGCAAGATCGAAGATGAGATCATTGAAGCCTTCGAAACGGCGGCCAGCGGCATCTCAATTGGCGGCGCCACGGGGTTCGAAAACTGCTACATGGATTTCATGATTTTTGATGGCGAAAAGAGTCTCAAAATCGTGAAGGAAATCTTGAGAAAGCACAAGGTTCCCAAAAGCACAAAGATACACTTCTTTACCTCTGATCGAGCCAAAGATGTGATCTCAATTTAGAGTCAGCCAGCACAAATCACAAAAACCGCGCCGTCTGGCTCGCCTTGCACTTCTTCACCTGCTCCGGCGTGCCCGCTGCCACGAGCTTTCCGCCTTCGGGCCCGGCTTCGGGGCCGATGTCGATGAGGTAGTCGGCCTCGGCATAGACGTCGGGGTGGTGCTCGATGACGATGACGGTGTGGCCTTCATTCACGAGGCGATGCAGCACGTCGATGAGGCGTGCCACGTCCTGCATGTGCAGTCCGATGGTGGGCTCTTCGATGAGATACAGATTGCGTTTTCCGGCCACGGTGATGCCCTTCAGCCGCTCCTTGGCTGTGCGGCCGTCTCCGCTGCGCAGTTCGGTCACCAGCTTGATGCGCTGCGCCTCGCCGCCGCTGAGCGTGGGGCTGGGCTGGCCTAGCTGGAGGTAGCCCAGGCCGGTGTCCGCCAGCAGCTTGAGCGGGCGTGCGATCTTCTGCACGGAAGCGAAGAACTCCGCCGCTTCGGTGATGCTCATGCGCAGCACATCGCCGATGTTTTTGCCGTTGTACTCGATCTCCAGCGTGGAGGCGTTGAAACGCTGGCCGTTGCAGGTCTCGCAGTGCACGCGGGTGGTGGGCAGGAATGCCATCTCCACTTTGATCTCGCCATTGCCGCCGCAGGTCTCGCAGCGACCGCCTTCAGTATTGAAGGAGAAACGGCTGGCCGTGTAGCCACGCGTACGCGCCAGCGGCACCTGGGCGAAGAGCGCACGGATGTCATCCAGCACACCCACGTAGGTGGCGGGGCAGGAGCGGCTGGTCTTGCCGATGGGGGACTGATCCACCTCATGCACGGTCTGCAGGTTTTCGCAGCCAGTGAGGCTCTTCCAGGTCTTCGTGAACTTCTGCTTGGTCTTGCTGATCTTCTCACGCACCGCAGGTGAGAGAGCGCCATGCATCAGCGAGCTCTTGCCGCTGCCGCTGACGCCCGTGAGCACGGTCAGGCGGCCCAGCGGGAAGGACACATCCACGTCCTTCAGATTGTTCACCGTGGCGCCGGTCAGGTGCAGCCAGCCGTCCTTGGACTTGGCCGCAGGCAGGGGGCGGCGCTTGCCATGGACCGGATGCTGCATGGGGGTGCGCAGGCTGGCGCCGGTGACGCTGTGCTTGTTCTTCAAAATTTGCGGCAGTGTGCCCTGTGCCACGATCTGCCCGCCGAACTTGCCCGCGCCAGGCCCGAGATCGAGGATGGTGTCCGCACGCTTCATCGTCTCGTCGTCGTGCTCCACCACGAGCAGGGAGTTGCCCTTGTCCCGCAGCGCGCTCAGCGTGTCGAGCAGCCTCTCGTTGTCACGCGGATGCAGGCCGATGGTGGGCTCATCCAGCACGTACAAGACACCGCGCAGATTGCTGCCGAGCTGCGCGGAAAGGCGGATGCGCTGCGCCTCGCCGCCGCTGAGCGTGTCGGCGCTGCGGTTGAGCTGCAGATAGCCAAGACCGACCTCCTGCATGAACTGCAGGCGCTGCGCGATCTCCTTCACAATATCCCGCGCGATGATGGCCTCGGTGCCTTCAAATTTTAATTTGGCCAGCAGCCTGCCCGCGTCTCCCGCCGTGAGTCCGGCGAACTGCTGAATGCGCGTGCCCTGAAGCTGCACGGCGCGGCCGATCTCATTGATGCGGCTGCCCTGGCAGCTCGGGCAGATCTCGCGTGGTTTTTCCTGCTCGTCATCTGCGCTGGCAAAGCGGCGCTCCTCTTCCAGCTCCGCCTCCAGCACGGAGACATCTGGCGCACGGTCGCTGTGGTCGCTCCTGTGCCCGGTGACGCCAAAGCCGCGGCAGTCTTTGCACCAGCCGTGCGGGCTGTTGAAGCTGAAGAGGCGCGGGTCCAGCTCTTCAAAGGACAGGCCGCAGGAGGGGCAGCTCATCTCCGTGCTGAGCACGTGCGTGGTCTTGTCATTGATGCGCAGCTTGATGGTGCCCTTGCCCATTTTGAGCGCGGCCTCGATGTGGGTGCGGAGCTGGTCGGCATCGTCCTCTTTGGAAAAAAGGGAGATGACCGCGTCGATCGTGTGCTCTTTGAAGCGCTCGAGCTTCTTGAAGCCCATCGTGTCGCGGAACTCACCATCCACCAGCAGCGTCTCGATGCCGTGCTTGGCCGCGTTTTCGGCCACGTCAGTGTGGAAGCCTTTGCGCGCCTTGATCAGCGGCGCCATCAGGTGGCCGCCACCGCTGCGCAGGTGCTGCTGCACCGTTTTCAGAATGGCCTGCACGCTCTGCTTCTTCACCGGCACGCTGCAGGCGGGACAGTACTGCGTGCCCAGCTTGGAAAAGAGCAGGCGCAGGAAATGATACACCTCCGTGACGGTGGCCACGGTGGACTTGCCACCGCCGCGCGAGATGCGCTGCTCGATGGCCACCGTTGGCGGCACGCCCGTGATGAGGTCCACCTCCGGCTTTTCCATCTGCTCCACAAACGTGCGCGCATAGACGGACATGCTGTCCAGAAAGCGCCGCTGCCCCTCGGCAAAGATGAGGTCAAACGCCAGTGAGGACTTGCCCGACCCGCTCAGCCCCGTGACCACCACAAATTCATCACGCGGAATATCCACCGAGATGTTTTTCAGATTGTGCTCGCGGGCTCCGCGAATGCTGATGGTGTTCGTTGTCCGTGTTTGAGCCCGCTGTGGAATGCTCGCACGGGGTGTTTCCCGAACGACAGACCCGGAGCCAAGCACCTGCTTGAGATATGTGCCGGTATGTGACGCACTGCATTCCGCCACCTCTTCCGGCGTACCCGCGACGACGAGCGTGCCGCCCGCCTCGCCGCCATCCGGCCCGAGATCGATGACCCAGTCGGCGCATTTGATCACCTCCAGGTTGTGCTCGATGACGAGCAGGCTGTGGCCTTCGTCCACGAGGCGCTGCATCAGCTTCACCAGCAGCGCGATGTCGTCAAAGTGCAGGCCCGTGGTGGGCTCGTCCAGCAGCAGCAGACTGCCCGCAGAAGTACCTGCGGGGTTTTCAATGAGGTGCCCGATGAGCTTGAGGCGCTGCGCTTCACCACCAGAGAGCGTGTTCAATGGCTGGCCAAGCTTCAGATAACCGAGGCCGGCCTCATTGAGCAGGCGCAGCTGCGTGACGATCTGCGTTGCTTTCTTGGAAGACTCAAAGAGCGGGCTGCCAAACCACTCCACGGCGGCCTCTGCCGTCATGCCCAGCACGTCGTGAATGCTGCGGCCATGCAGCAGGATCTTGAGTGCATGCGGCTGGTAGCGCCGCCCCTCGCACTCGGGGCAGGTCACATACAGGTCGCTGAGGAACTGCATCTCGATCTTTTCAAAGCCATTGCCCGCGCAGCGCTCGCAGCGCCCCTCGCCGGAGTTGAAGCTGAAGAAGCCGGGCATGATGCCCTGCGCCTTGGCATCTTCCGTTTCGCTGAAAAGCGTTCGGATGTGATCAAACGCGCCCAAAAACACCGCAGGTGTGGAGCGCGGCGTGCGTGCCAGCGGCGACTGGTCCACCATCACCACCTGATGCAGCTTTTCGTGACCTGAGATCTTGCTGACCTGCCCCGGCTCCTCCTCGCATACCTCGCCACGCAGGCGCTGCAGGTTTCGGTACAGCACCTCATGCACCAGCGTGGATTTGCCTGATCCGCTCACACCCGTGATGCAGCAGAAAACTCCCAGCGGGATGTCCACATCCAGCTTCTTGAGATTGTTCTGCCGCGCGCCGTGGATGGAGAGAGTTCCAGGCTTTGGGTTTGCAGCCACTCCTTTGCGACCACCCTTGTTTTTGGCGGGAACTTCATCTGCTGGTTGCGCAGAGGGCTTTGAAATCGTGCGCCGCTTCTCCGGCACCGGCACGCTCTTTCTTCCAAACAAGTAATCCCCGGTGAGCGACTTCACCTTTGCACCCAGCTTCTCCAGCGGGCCGCTGTACACCAGCTCGCCGCCTTTTTCGCCACGGCCGGGGCCGATGTCGATGAGGTTGTCGGCGCTGCGCATCACTGCTTCTTCGTGCTCCACGACGAGCAGGGTGTTGCCCTTATCACGCAGGCCCTCCATCACGCCGATGAGGCGGCCGATGTCGCGCGGATGCAGGCCGATGCTGGGCTCGTCCAAAACGAAGAGCGTGTTTACCAGCGAGGCCCCCAGACAGGTCGTCAGGTTTACGCGCTGCAGTTCGCCGCCGCTCAATGTGCGCGTCTGGCGGTCCAGATTCAGGTAGCCCAGGCCCGCGCGGTCCATGTAGCTGAGACGGCTGACGATCTCTCCGCGCAACATGGTGGCCACGTGGTCGCTCTCCTTGATCGGCCAAGACAGCGCCAGTGGATGCAGCTCGCTTACCGGCAGGCGCGAGAGGTCGGCGATGGTGTGCGTGCCGATGCGGAAATTGTACGCCTCCTTTTTCAAGCGCCCGCCGCCGCAGTCGCCACACTCCGTGTAGGCGCGGTAGCGGCTGAGGAAGACGCGCACATGCATCTTGTAGCTGCGTGACTCCTGCCATTTGAAAAACCCGCGCACGCCGTACCACTCGCCACGGTTGTAGGCCTCCTCGGGATCATCCCGTGTGCCTTCGATGAGCCACTTGCGGTCTTCCGCTGAGTAATCCTCAAACGGCTTGTGGATGTCCACACCGCGCTTGCGTGCCGCACGCTCCAGATCGAGCTGGGATTCGCCATACGTGCTGCCCTGAAACGGGCGCACCAGCCCCTGATTGATGCTCAGCGACTCATCGGGAATGGCCTTGCGCATGTCCAGGCCCAGCGTGCGGCCAAAGCCACGGCAGGTGGGACACGCGCCGATGGGGCTGTTGAAGCTGAAGAGCCCCGGCGTCGGCGCAGGAAGCGTGATGCCGCAATCCGCGCAACTCCAGTCGGTGGAAAAGTGCAGCGTCTTATCGTCGATGCTCACCGCCACCTTTCCCTTGCCGTAGCGCAGCGCGGCCTCCAGCGCCTCGCTCACACGAGCGCGTTGCTTCGTTTCCAGCACGATGCGGTCCTGCACCACCAGCACCTGAGCGGGCAGCTTACGGCCTTTGAGAGCGTCCTCATCATCCAGACGAATCACATTCCCATACAGCCACACGCGCAGAAAACCCTGCGACTGTAGAAACGCGGCAAAGTCCGCCGTCACCGTGTTCTTCGGCACCGGCACAGGAAACAGAATCAGCGCCTGTTTGCCCGTATGCCCGCTCAGCAGCTCGTTGAGAATGCTCTCCGGCGACTCCGGCCTCACCGGCCGCTGGCAGGACGGGCACGTCGCCTCCGCCAGACGCGGGAAGAGCATCTTGAGGTAGTCATTGATCTCCGTGATCGTGCCGACCGTCGAGCGCGTGCTGCGCATGTTGTTCACCTGCTCGATGGCAATGGCCGGCGGGATGCCCTCGATGGCGTCCACCTTCGGCTTGTCCATGCGCTCAAAGAACTGCCTCGTGTAGGGAGAGAATGTCTCCACATAGCGCCGCTGCCCTTCCGCATAGATCGTGTCAAAAGCCAGCGATGACTTCCCCGAGCCGCTCGGCCCCGTGATCACATTCAGCTTCCCCAGCGGCAGATCGAGATCGATCCCCTTCAAATTGTTCTGCCGCGCCCCGCGAATGCGAATGACATCATCGAGAGACTTCCTGGCGGCGGATTTTGGAGCGGCACGAGACATGAGGGTGCGAGAGTAGCGATACGCCCCGTGGTGGCAAATAGGCGCTCGGGATGATGAAAAGAAAGCGCTACGAAGTGGAATTTGCCTCTAGCCAAGGATCCAAAGCTGTTTGTAGTCCATTTGATGAGTTCTGAGCCAAAACATCCTACAGCAGAACAGCTCAAACGAGCGGCTATCTGGGGAATTGTAATTATTGTTGCATTATGGGCCTTATCCGGATTTTTAATCACATGGGGGTCATCCAACCCCGGCACATTCGGAGACATGTTCGGTGCGGTGAATGCCCTTTTCTCGGGGTTGGCGTTTCTCGGCGTTATTTTCGCCATCGTTCTTCAATATCAGGAATTGAAAGAGCAACGCATGGAAATCGAGCTTTCTCGAATTGCGCAGCAGGAGTCTGCCAAGGCTTTGACTGCTCAGTTGAGAGCCGCAGAGACGAGAAGCCGGTTAGATTCATTAAACTTGCTCATCGAAGCTCAGCGACGAATCTTGGACCGAATAGGAGAGGGAGATACAATTGCTGAAGCAAAGCTACGGACCAAATTAGAACGAAGGATAGCGGGATATGAGACCAAGTTGGAACGGTTATTGGAAAACGAAATTGAGCATTACAAAAAAGAAGCCTCATGAATACTGATGGACTAGATGTACAACTGTTGATCTCTAAAACGCTAGGCTTTACCAAAGCAATTTCGAAGCTCTCTCCAGAAGAACGCAGCCAATTTCCATCGCAAACATTTGGAGACGACTATAATTCTTTACGCACCTTGGTTCTAACCCGTTTTCCAGAGCTTCAAAAATTCATGCCGCCAGTGGCCCTTAGTGACATGATTAATACTGGTTTTTTGGTTACTCTTCAGCGATATGGTGAAATCTTAACTTTCTGCGAGCAGATTTATCAAATGCTTGCAGTGGTTAATGAGGAAAAAGAGTGAGCAGATATTATTTTATCATCTCCCCAGCACCCTCTCCAGCCCCTCCGCCGTCGTCACCGGTGCCTGACACGTAAAATCCCGGCACACATACGCCGCAGCCTGTCCATCCACCGGCTTCATTCCCGCGAGCACCTCATTCTGCGTGCCGAGCCACTGCTGCCCGGCCCCGCCATCGGCGCAGAGAATCACCGCAGTCGGCAAAAACCGCCGCTGCACGTTCGCGGCCAGCTCTTTGAACGCCGCGCTTCCCGCATCTCCCGCCAGCACGATCTGCTGCTTGCCACGGTGGTGCAGATCAAAAGCAATCGCCATCACCGGCACCGATGACGGACTGCTTTGCAGCGTAGATCCAAACAGCGCAAAAATCCTCTCCGCCTCCTTCTTCCACTCATCCTTGGCCAGCAGCGCGCTCAGCCGTACCAGATTGAGCGCCGCCAGCGAGTTCGGCGAAGGCTCGGCACCGTCGTAATCTTCCTTGATGCGCAGCACGCTGTTTGGCATGTCAGTGTGCACGCTGTAGTAGCCGCCGTCTTTCGTGTCGAGGAAGTGGGTGTCCATCTCGGTCTGCAGCGCAGCGGCCCATTGCAGCCACTTCACATCAAAGGAGGCCTGGTAGAGATCAATGAGGCCGTGAATGAGACAGGCGTAGTCGATGGCAAAGGCGCGCGGACCGCGCACGCCTTCGCGCCAGGAGCGGTGCAGCTCCTTGCCGGGTGTGGTGCAGAGCTGGTCGTGCAGGAACTGCGCGGCACCGGCGGCCAGTTTGATCATTCCCGCATCGGCAAACGCGGCTCCGGCACGGGCGAGGCCGGAGATCATGAGCCCGTTCCAGGCGGCGATGACTTTGTCGTCCAGATGCGGGCGCGGACGTTTGGCGCGGACCTCATAGAGCTTGGCGATGCTCCGGTCGATGATGACTTTGACCTCCTCCGGGGACTTCTTGAAGTACTCCCCGGTCTTCTTGAAGGAGACGGCACGGTAGAGGGTGTTCAGGCCTTTGAGCTCGCCATGCGGATCGCTCTCTGGACGTGCATTCCCATCGCGGCGCGCGCCATAGGCATAGCGGAAGATGTTGCCGTCTTCCTTGCCGAGGACCTCGTCGATCTCGGCAGCCTTCCACACGTAGAAGGCGCCCTCGGTTTTGTGCTCGGCATCGGTGGTGGCCAGGCTGTCGGCGTCTTCGGCGGAGAAGAAGCCACCCTCCGGGTGCCGCAGGTCGCGCTTCACATAGTCCACGGTGCTGCGCACGATGTTTTCAAACAGCGCGTTCTGCGTGAGCTGCCAGGCCTCGGTGTAGGCGTTGAGCAGCTGCGCCTGGTCGTAGAGCATCTTTTCGTAATGCGGGATGTGCCAGTAACCGTCCACGCTGTAGCGATGGAAGCCGCCGCCGATGTGGTCGCGCATGCCGCCATTGGCCATGCCGCGCAGCGTTTTCACCGTCATCTCCATGGCCCATACGCTCTCGGACTGGCGGTCATTGTCTTTGCGCTCTGCCAGGATGCGGTGCACGCGCATGAGCAGGTTCAGCGTGGTGGGGCGCGGAAACTTGGGAGCGCTGCCAAAGCCGCCTTCATGATAATCGAAGGAGCCGGAGAGGTCATCGTAGGCCTTTTGCACCAGCGTCTCGTGATTGATGTCCGCCAGCGAGGTGTTCTCGTTGTCGAGATGCTCCTGCAGCTTGTCCACGGAGCGCGCGGCACGTTCGTCGATGCCCTTGCGGTCCTCCGTCCACACCTTGTGCAGCTCATTGAGCAGGTTTTTGAAGCCGATGCGGCCCGGCGAATTTTCCGGCGGGTAGTAGGTGCCGCCGTAAAAGGGCTTCAGCTCGGGCGTGAGGAAGACATTCATTGGCCAGCCGCCGTGCCCACTCGCCGCCTGCACATAGGTCATGTAGGTCAGGTCCACGTCCGGGCGCTCCTCGCGGTCCACTTTGATGGGGATGAAGTGATCGTTGATGATTTTGGCCGTCTCCTCGTTCTCAAACGACTCGCGCTCCATCACATGGCACCAGTGGCAGGTGGAGTAGCCGGATGAGAGAAAGATGGGCTTGTCCTCGGCCTTGGCTTTTTTAAAAGCCTCCTCGCCCCAGGGCAGCCAGTTCACCGGATTGTGGGCATGCTGCAGCAGGTAGGGAGAGCGCTCCTTGGCGAGGGCGTTGGTGTACTTGGGGGGCTGGGCAGACGTTTCGCTCATGGTTGGTGGTACAAGGATAACGTCCGCATGCAGGCGGGGGTTGCAAGGAGGGGCTTCAAGGGAAAGCCCCCGTTCTCATCCTCCTCCTGCCTTCCTTTTTGGCAGCTTCTTTGCCGCCAGCCAGAGCAGTGCGCCTGCGGCCAGTGCCAGCGCGGACCAGAGCCAGGGGCTGCTGCCTGATGCTAGGCGTGAGCCGACGGCAGAACCGGCCAGCCGCTCCTCGGTGCCGAGCGTCGCGGCGACCTGGGAGGCGGTCTCATATTCAAAACGCGAGAACTGGAGATCATGGCGCGTGTAGGGGGCGCCCTGGTTGCCATAGCAGAGATGCACTGGCGTGGTGTCCGGTACACGAAAAAGCAGCTGCACGACTGGATACACCACGCGGGCGGAGGTGATCTTCAGGCGCGGATTGCTGCCGTTGTCCGTGGCAATACGGATCGAGCCAGCACGTGGGGCCGAGAAAAGACCCAGATGAAAAGTGCCTGCGGGCTGGCCGCTTTGGCGCTGCCAGTTTGTCTGGCTCAGGATGCGTTCAAAACGCCCCTGCTCCGTCTCACGCTGCTCTGAGACCACGAGCGTGCGTGCAAATACAGCCGTGGGGGACTCCAGCAGCAGCTCGCTGGCGGGAAAGTTGGGATACGGCATCTGCAGCTCCCATGCGGACCATGTGGGTCCCTGTGCGCCGGACACTTCCGCGATGGGGACTTCCATCTCGCGTTCCACGCCAGGCTTGGTGGCAATGAAGGGAAGCTGATGGCCGTCG
Source organism: Prosthecobacter fluviatilis (assembly GCF_042655725.1). Taxonomy (GTDB): domain Bacteria; phylum Verrucomicrobiota; class Verrucomicrobiia; order Verrucomicrobiales; family Verrucomicrobiaceae; genus Prosthecobacter; species Prosthecobacter fluviatilis. The sequence continues at coordinate 537,022 of NZ_JBHSMQ010000003.1, read as the reverse complement.
CGCACCACGCGCATGTCGTGCAGATCATTGGCCGCACGAGCCAGGACTTCCGGCGGGATCTCCACCATGATCACTCCGGCTTGCTTGAACTGCACCTGCCGCTGGAACGACCACGGTGAGACATCAATGGCCGGACCCACATCACCGATTTTGGGCTCGGCGCTGGTTTCGGCGCTCCCGGCAGCCGTGGACAGGCACAGGACGAGCAGCAGCAGATGCGGTTTCATAAATGAATGTGACGCCCGAGGGGCGAAGCCCAAAAAAGAGCATGGATGCGTAAGCCGCGCATCCGCGAGAAAGGAATATTTCCACGTGGCATCATGGGCAAACGGTATAGCCTTGTCGGCGGCATGAATGTCCATCACCTCGAACTTTTTTATTATGTGGCACACCATGGCGGTGTGAGTGCGGCGGCACGGGCCATGCCTTATGGCATCCAGCAGCCGGCCATCAGTGCGCAGATTCTGCAGCTTGAGGACGCGCTGGGAGTCACCCTGTACCAGCGGCGGCCCTTCCAGCTTTCACGGGAGGGGCAGACGCTCTATGATTTCATCGCACCCTTTTTCGACGGCCTCAGCGAAATGGCCGACCGCCTGCGCGGCGGCGGCGAAAACCGCCTGCGCATCGCCTCGGCGGAGGTCGTGCAGCGTGACTACCTGCCCGAGCTGTGCGTGCGCATGCGAAGGCGCGTGAAGGGCTTTCATTTCACGCTCACCCATGGGCGCCAGCAGGAGATCGAGACCCTGCTGGCCGCGCAGGAGGTGGACATTGGGTTTGGCACGCTCACGGAAAAAACCACCGCCAACATCGAGTCGCGCGAGCTGCTGCGGCTGCCAATGGCGCTGCTGGTGCCGGAGAAAAGCGGCATCACGAAGGCGGCGCAGATATTTGAAAAAGACCGCATCGACCTTCCGCTGGTGACCCTTGAGGCCAGAGATGTGGTGTCGCGGTCATTCCAGTCCGCTTTGCGCCAGCGTGGTCTTGAATGGCTGCCCAGCCTCGAAGTGGGAAGCTTCGATCTCGTGCTGCGCTACGTTGTGGAGGGTTTCGGTGCGGGATTGGTGCTGCGCCACCCGCGCATGGAGCTGCCGGCCAGCGTGAGGGTGCTCGCGTTGGATGATTTCCCCATGCTGTGCTTTGGCGCGCTCTGGACAGGGCGCCTCTCACCGCTGGCAGAGGCGTTTCTAGCCGAAGCAACTGCGCTGGCGGGCGAGCTGGTGCGGTGAAGTGTTTTTCGTGATGTTGCATCTGCGCAGTCATCTCACGGCATGCCACAATCGAATGAATAAGCCCGGGGCCTATGCGTCCGAAGTGGGGAACATGAAAACCACATCGCTTCTTTGGCTCGCCTCTCTGACTGCCGCTGCTTCGCTCTCCTCCTGTGTCGACGGCCCTTACGTTTCCGGTTATGGCTACGGTTCCGGTTATTCGTCCCCGTCCGGCTACTATGGCGGCGGCTACGGCTCGCGGCCGGTCATGACCTACAGCAGCTTTAACAGCTACACCTCACGGCCCTCCTCCGGCTATTCACACCGCTCTTACTCCTCGCCGAGCTTTGCTTCATTCTTTGGCGCTCCATCACAGCACTCCAGCCACGGCTACTCTTCACCTGGCTCCTCTGTCCATCACCAGCACCACTCCACCAGCCGCCCGGGCGGAGGTTTTTCCGGCTCTCCGTTTTCGTTGGGCGGCAGCTCCCATCATTCCGGTGGCGCTGCACATTCTTCAGGCGGCAGTGCCGGGAGCTTTGGTGGCGGATTTGGCGGCGGCACGACGCATCACTCCGGCGGTGGCTTTGGTGGTGGCTTTGGTGGTGGGCATGGCGGAGCTTCGGCGGGCGGTTTCGGCGGCAGCTCCCACCCCGGTGGCCACCCCTCAGGCGGTGTCTCACACGGTGGCTTTGGCGGTGCTTCATCAGGGGTGGCTGGGGGCGGCCACTCCGGCAGCGGACGTCACCACGGCGGTCGGCATGGCATGCACTGATAAGCGGGCCGCTCTGCAAAGGATCTGATCGCCTGCTGAAGGCTATTCCTGGGGCAGATGGCCGATCAGACGTGGCTTGCCTGCGCCTTCCCACAGCATCATGCCAAGGCCTTTGTCTTCATCCGCATCACCGTAATAAAACACCCGTGGCCTGCCACGCACCTCGGTGGCGCAAAAGCCCGCGGCAAATTCCATGTCCTCGGCGATCACTTCTGTCTGGTTCAGCGACCGGGACATGGCATCGATCTGATCTTTCAAACTGGGGGAATCCTCGGACGTCGGGGCATAGAGAGGCCTGGCAGGCATGGGCAGGCGCATGATCGCCGCCATGTGGCGTCCGCGCAGCTGGGCGTAGATCCACTTTCCTGCGGGGGCCACATGCTCCACCCACAGGCTGCCGCCATTCGCCTCGTCTGTGTTCAGGATGCCCAGCGGGGCGATGCGTGCCCCGACCAGCGTTCCCAGCCGCTCCATGCCTGCGTCATCATTCATCTCGATGCCGCCCTCCCACACATCTCCCTGGGTGATGAAAAACAAACGGCCGTCGCTCGAAAATGCACCGCCTGTGGCATCGCTCACGCGCCGGCAGAAGATGGGCAGAAAGGCGTGCTTGCCGCCTGGTTTTCGGCCGTAGAAAGTCCCCATGCTCGTCGCGTCAGCCGTTTCATTGCCGCAGACAAAAAGGCAGTCCTTCAGCGGCGTTCCGGGAGCGGTGGCCACAAAAAGGTCCGTGGCTCCCACCACGGGTGCGGTGGTGCAGACGCGCCTGACTGGCGTGGCGGCACCGGGCGTCCATACCCACACGCCCTCTTTGGCAAGAAACAGCGTTTCACCGTCGCTGCCCGCGGCGACGCTTTCGATGCTCTCATCCTTCAGCTCCGCCGGTAGCGGGGCCTGTGTGATCTTTCCGGTGGCAACGTCCACCTGCACCAGTCCGGTGCGACCTCTGCCTCCCAGCCCCATCGTCACCGTGCTGCCATCTTTCGAAAAAAACGCCTCATTGGCCGTGGCCGGGTGAGGCGAAAAAGCGAGTGACAGTGAGGCGCAGGCCAGAAGTGCCGGAAGTCGGAAGCTGCTCATGGCGCACCGCTTAGGTCGCTCTGATGGCAAGTCAATGCCCATCGGGTGTCCATGAAGGGTATGCGGGCTCCTGGAAACAACGGGCGATTTTTTCGCAGCACCCAGATTCTGGGAATAAAAATCGCTGCCGGCACATCTCAGAAATCGTACCTCTGTTACCCCCCCAAACACGCATGAAAAAAACCATCCTCCTAGTTCTCGCCGCCGTCACGAGCCTCGCCCTGGCCAGCGATTTTCCGAAAGGAAGCCCGCCCTTTCAAGACAGCAGCACCGGCGCCATGAGCGCCGCGAAAGCATCTGGCAAGCCGGTCGTGCTGATTTTTTCCGCCGCCTGGTGTCCGCCCTGCCAGGCCATGAAACATGACGTCTATCCCAGCGCCGAGGTGAAGGCCTTTCACGACAAATTCGTCTGGGCCTACCTCGACATCGACGATCCTCGCAATGAAGGCGTCGCCAGCAAATACGGCGTCAATGGCATTCCGCACATTGAGTTTCTCAATGCTGCCGGAAAAGAAATCGGCAAACAGGTCGGCGGCGTTTCCACCGAAGACTTTGCCAAAACGCTGGAAAGCGTGCTGGCAAAGGCGAAGAAATCCTAGCCGTGAAAACTCGAAGAGCCGGGAGCGGTCTTCCGGCTCTTCAGATCTGCGAATAGGGCGCAGGCACCAGCACGATGTTGGTGATGCGGGAGACGATCTCCTTGTCCGTAAAGCCCGGCGTGGTCTTGAGCTTGGTCCAGTCTGGGTCCACCCGGAAGGTGCCCCAGGCCTTGTCCTTGGCGGCGGCATCGCTGAAGCTCAGCATGTAGGTCAGGTTGGGCATGAGCGGGCCGATGATGGTCTCGCCAAAGAAGACGGCGTTCAGGCCGCTGCGCTTGAAGATCTCCAGCTCGCCGATGTTGAACATCTCGATCTTCTTCTTCGCCGTTTTCTCCGTCGGGCTCTCGTAGATGCGGAGTTGGTACACCTGACTGCCCTTGGCGGCCAGCTCCATGGCAGGCATGCCGGAGATGCCCTGCGTCAGCCAGCTTTCCACACGGTCAAAGACCACATCCGTGGCCGGAGCATTGAGGTGGGCCGCGCCCTGCTGCTGCAGCGCGGTGTCTGAAAGCAGCTCCACCGTTTTTGCCATCTGATCCAGCGAGCTGTAGCGCAGCACCACATACATCACGGGGGAGCCCTCCTGTTTTTCTGGCAGAAACACGCCCACGTTTTTCACACCCAGGCGGTTCAGCGCAGGGATGGCGGCGTCCTTCAGGTAGGCCTCCAGCACGGCCTGCTTCTCCGTGCTTTTCAGGGTGTATTTGCGGATTTCAAAATACTCGCGTGCGGCACCGGCTGGAGCATCGGCGGCGGCCAGGGTTTGAACAGCACTGGCAAGGCCGCTGGCGGCCACGGTGGATTTGAGGAAGGAGCTTCGGGTCATGGGGTCGAATTAAAAGTGGGCAGGTTGACAAAGGAAAGCGCGGATCCAAAAAGAAGGGGCAAGGATTACACCACCTTCGCCAGCGCACCTGCCAGCGCCACGTGGCATTTCTTCGCCGCGGCCACCGGATCATAGCCGGGCTTGCTGAAGATCTGCCCGCTAACCTCCACCACCACGGGGCCGTGGTAGCCGTGCTGCTTGAGGGCGGTGAAATACTTCACGTAGTCGGTTTTTCCTTCTCCGGGCAGGAGGAACTGAAACTTGGCAGCGTCTCCGCTCGCGTCTTTCACGTGGATGAACTGGGTGCGCGGCAGCAGCAGCTTCATGCTTTCCTCCATGTCGATGCCCTGCAGCTCAAAGTGGCTGTAGTCATACGTCACCTGGATGGCGGGGGACTTGACCTGCTCCAGCAGCCAGAGCAGGCGTTCGGGGGAGTTCACCGCGCTGCCCACATGCGCCTTGATGGCGATGGTGGCCTTCTCCTTTTCCGCCACTTCAGCCCAGGAGTGCAGCCGCTCCACCATGCCGGCCTTCTGCTGTTCCCACGTCGCCGGCTTGCCACCGCAGACAGTTTCGATGATGGGAGGCTTGGCGGCATTCATGTCGCGCGCGACCTGTGCGGCATCGCGGATGGTTTGCAGGGCCAGCGCGTGGGCCGTGTCATCGGCGGTGAGGCTGATGTTTACCATGAGGCAGGGCAGTTCCAGCTTGAGGGCGGAGAGCTGCTGCACGGCCTCCTTGCGCGCTTCAGGAGTGAAGACCTTGGGCTCGGTGGGAAAGCCGGCATTCAAGGCCAGTTCCACATTGGAGTAGCCGATCTCCGCACACGTTTTGAGCGCGTCTGCCAGCGTCAGCGTCTTCATGCCATACAGGCTGAAACCCAGGCTGACCCCGCCGGGAGAGGCCGCATGCGTGAGCTGTGGCAGAGCGGCAAAGCCGAGGGCGGTGTGCAGAAAGTGGCGGCGTGTAGGCATGGGGAGGTGTCGGTTGATGGCGTGTTTGCTAAACTAGCGGGCGCCGGATTCCTTGCATGAGAAGTTTCGCCTTTGGCAGGCATGCCACGCTGGCGGCGAAGCCCATGTCAGGGGGAGTGTCAGATTTTCGGCTACCTGGATGATCGTTCCTCCGCGTCCCCGCCGTACTTCCCCCCATGAGTCGTCTGCTCCAGGAGAAAAACGCGCATGCCCCCCGGCGGCTGTGTGCGGTACTCCCGCTCCTCATGCTGGGTTGCTGCCTCGCCGCCGCCAGGCTGCCCGCCGCAGAGGCCATGCCCCAGGCGCAGCAGGCGGAAGACGATGGCGCCATCCCGCGTGCGGTGCACATGGAGGACTTTGACGCCCTCGTGACCAATTCCCCCTTCACCCGCTCCCTGGGTGTTTCGGACTCGCTCATCCTCACCGGCGTCGCGCAGTTTCAGCAGGATGTCTATGCCACGCTGCTCGACACCAAGACCTTCGAGTCTCACGTCGTCTCCAAAACGCCCAACTATCAGGGCTGGCAGCTCGTCGGTGTGGGCGGTCGCAGCGAGGAGATGCAGACATGGTCCGCCAAAATCCAGATCCCCGGCGGCGAGGTCATCTCCGTGCGTTATCAGAAGCCTCCGCCTCGGCCCGCGAAGTCAAAGGCAGGCAGCAGTTCGGGTGGCGGCAGCGCTCCGGCCATCAGCTCCGCTCAGATGAACGAGGCCAAATCCGCCGCCGTAAACTACAAGGAGGGCTTCTCATCCGACGGCTACCCCAAAGCCCCGCCCCCTGAGATGGTCGCCAAGCTCTCCCGACTCAGCACCTCCCAGCGGGAAGACATCAACCGCCAGATGTTCAACTACCGCAACCAAGGGCTGGGGCTGGACGAGCGCCGCAAGATCTACGAGGGGCTGGTGGAGAAGTCGCTGCAGCGGCGGTAGCGGGGCATGTGCCGGGGGCTCTGGACCCGGTTGCATCTCGGAAGCCAGATGTTAACTTTGCCACCATGACCATCACCCTACCACCGGCTTTGGATGCTCTTCTAGCCAGGAAGCTGGCCACAGGGAAGTATGAGGATGCGGGAGATGTTGTACGCGAGGCACTGCGGCAGATGGATTCGCGTGAAACAGCGCTTGAGATCCTGCGCCAGGAGGCTGCGGTGGGCTTTGACCAACTGGATCAAGGAGACTCCCTTGAAATGGATCGTGAAGCCTTTATGAACCACTTTCGCAGCCGCAGGCAGGCTGCATGATCTTCCGTCTGGCCCACGCAGCCATCGGAGACCTTGAGGCCATCGATGACTATACCATTCGCGCTTGGGATGCTGAGCAGGCAGACCCGTTATCTGGCCATGCTATGGGAGACCTTTGAGAACATCGCCGCCGACCCGGCCCGCTGGCGTCGTCGTCCCGAGCTTCATCCAGACTGTCGTGTTTGCCTGGCTGGCAGGCATGCCATCCTGTTCCGCGTGAAGAACGACCAAGTGGAGATCGCCCGTGTGCTGCATGACGCGATGGATTTTAAACGTCATGCGCAAGGACTGTTTGAAGAGAGCTGACCATTGAACTCAGCATCTTAGAGGTGATGAGTCTTCTTCACTTTCCCAGCGCCTTCGCCGCCGCGTTTTGAAACGCCTCGCGCACGGGGCTGGCGTCGCTGTTGGGGAAGTTGGCGCGTTGCACGATCAGTACGTAGATCACCTCCTTCTTCGGGTCGATCCAGGCCTGCGTGCCCCAGGCGCCGCCGTGGCCGAAGGTGCCGGGAGAAAGCATGGTGGCCAGGCCTTCATGCGGTTCCTTCAGCACGCAGGTGCCGATGCCCCAGCCGTAGTTTTTGCCGTGGCTGCCAAACTCGGGCTTCTGGAAGAAGCCGCAGGGCAGATCGCCCGTGTGCACCGATGAGAGAATCTTCACCGCCTCGGGGCTCAGGATGCGTTTGCCCTCCAGCGTGCCGCCATTGAGAAGCATCCGGCAGAAGCGGGTGTAATCTTTCGCGCAGGAATACAGGCCGCCATTGCCCTGCGGCGGGCGGCCGCGTTTGCCGAAGTCGGCACGTGGCGGCACGGCCTCCAGCTTGCCGGTTTCCTTGTTCTTCGCGTAGCCGGTGGCAACGGTGCTCCACTGCGCATCCGTGGGATAAAAGGTGGTGTTCTTCATGCCGAGCGGATCAAACAGGCGCTTCTGCAAAAACTCGTCGAACGTCATCCCGCTGATCACCTCCACGATGCGTGATGCGGCATTGATGCCGGACTGGCAGTACTGCCATTTTTCGCCGGGCTCAAACTGCATCGGCGTCGCCAGCCAGATGGGCACCAGATCCGCCAGCGTGTGCGCTTCGTCTGCCTTCGGCCCCTTCGCCTCACCGAGGCCCGAGGTGTGCGTCAGAATTTGCGTGATGGTGAGATTCGCCGACTTGCCCGAAGGCGTCTTCAGCGCGGCAAATTCCGGCAGATACTTCGCCACCGGGTCCGCGATGTTCAGCTTCCCCTCATCCTGCAGCATCATGATCGCCGTGCCCGTGATCGGCTTGGTCATCGAGGCGATCCAGCCCATCGAGTCCACGCTCATGGCCTTCTGCTTTTCGATGTCCGCCATGCCGTTCGCTTCCAGGTGCAGCACCCCATCCTTCTTCGCCACCACCGTCACCGCCCCCGCCACCTCACCCTTGGCGATCATCTTCTGCATCGCCTCGCCAATGCCAGGAAGTTTGGGTGTATCCGCGAAGGCGAGTGACGAGAGGAGGAAAGGAAGGAGAAGCGTACGCATGGTGGTGGGGCAGTTAAACGGAGCGGCGGCAGCAATGTTGCTGGGGGTTTCCGCTCCATGCCCTGCCCAGACTCTCCCGCTTCAGCACTTGCCAATGTAAAGAGATCAAGTGCGAGATGTTCAACCACTTCTGGCAAGCAGTCTGGTGAATGCCTCATCCACGTAACTCAGAATTCTCTCAAATTTAGTTGCGGGTAGGTGACGTCTGGAAGTTCCGTCATCTCGGCAACGGCCAACTTCTTTTTCCTTGATTTGAATCCTGAAGTGAGACGCTGGAGCGCGGGATGGCCGACTAGACAGCGATAATCGTCCACAGTCAGCTGATCCATGGCCGAAAGATGCACTTCAGCCAGCCCGCTTGCCGCTGCCAGCCAAGAGAGCGATGTAAGCCCCTTCATCTGATCCATCCGAACCCGGCGAAGTTTGGTTTGTTTTTTGAGTGGTGGAATGTCCCTGACCTGAATCTGCCCTCCTATCTCCAATTGCTGAAGCGGCACCAGTTCCGCCAGCCAGTCGAGACTCGACAAACCGCGAATCCGCCACAAAAAGACATCTTCAAGCCTTGGCAGCCCTCCCAGCACGCTAAGGTCCGAGTTGCTTCCGTGGTAGACGCTGATTTTTTTCAGGCCTTTGAGGCTGCCAAGAATGGCGATATCTGGCAAGGTACTCGTGTTCAGCAGCAGGCTCTCCAGTTTGCCCAGCCCGGCCAGCACCTCCATATCGGCCAGCGTGCCCGTCACCTGAAGATCTTTGAGATTCTTCAGCCGTTTGACCAGGCCAAGGCTGAGCTTAGAGTTGTTCACGCTCAGGGTCAGCTTTTCCAGATCGTCTGGGAGGTGGTCCAGTTCTTCCAAGCCCGTTGCTTTCGCATACCAATGACTGTGTAGACATACTTCATGGATGTTGGAGAAAAATTTCAAGAAGCAGAGGTCCAGTCTTACGCCCTGCCTCACGCTGTAGACTATAGTTACATTTTTATACCTGGCTGCGCACTCGGCCAGTTTCTGCCAGTCGCAGTCCGTGACTTCTCCTTTGACTATTAAGCGCAGGAGCTCCCCGCCAGGAGCCTCCAATTTGCACGGTGGCAGCGGAGATGCGACGTCTGTGATGACATCGTAGAGATAGGTTATGGATTCTGTGCTCATGGTCAAAAAGCCAGAAATGGCATCCTACTACCCAAACAACACCATCTGCCCCTTGTCCTCATCACTCACTACCTTCTTCCTCGTCTTGGCAGGCACGCTGGTGGCGACGGGGACTTCCTTCACGCTCTCCGCAGGCTGATGCCCCGCCTCAAGCTGCTGCAGCACCTCCTTGGCGCGGTCGATGACATTCTCCGGCAGCCCCGCGAGTCTCGCCACCTGGATGCCGTAGCTTTTTTCGGCGGAGCCGGGGAGGATCTTGTGGAGGAAGATGATCTGGTGGTTCCACTCTTTGACGGCCACGTTGTAGTTCTTTACGGCGCTGCGGCTTTGGGCCAGGGCGGTGATCTCGTGGTAGTGGGTGGCAAAGAGGGTGCGGGCGCCCACTTTGTCGTGCAGATGCTCGGCCACGCTCCAGGCGATGCTGAGGCCGTCGAAGGTGGAGGTGCCGCGGCCGATCTCGTCGAGGATGACGAGGCTGCGCTCGGTGGCGTTGTTGAGGATGAGCGCGGTCTCGTTCATCTCCACCATGAAGGTGCTCTGCCCGCGTGCGATGTCGTCGCTGGCGCCGATGCGGGTGAAGATGCGGTCCACCAGGCCCACCTCGGCGCTGTGCACTGGCAGATAGCTGCCGATTTGCGCCATGAGCGTGAGCAGCGCCGTCATGCGCAGGTAGGTGCTCTTACCGGCCATGTTTGGCCCGGTGATGAGGATGAGGCGGCTCTCCTCGGGCTCAAGCGTGATGTCATTCGGCACGAAGCGCTCGCCGCTGGTGAGGTTCTGGTCCAGCACCGGGTGGCGGCCTTCGCGGATGAAGAGGTTGCGCGTCTCGTTGAGGACGGGGCGGGTGTAGTTGAAGAGGCGCGCGGTTTCAGCAAGCGAGCCCAGCGCATCGAGAATGGCGATGGTCTCGGCGGTTTCCTGAATGTGTGCCAGATGCTCCAGCACACGGCCGCGCAGCGCGAGGAACTCCTCGTACTCCAGCGCCTTGCTGCGCTCCTCGCTGCCGAGGATCTTGTCTTCCATGCGCTTGAGCTCATCGGTGATGTAGCGTTCGCCGTTCACCGTCGTCTGCTTGCGGTGGTAGTCCGGCGGCACGCTGCCCACGTTGGCCTTGGTGATCTCGATGAAGTAGCCGAAGACGGCGTTGTATTTGATCTTGAGGCTCTTGATGCCGGTGCGCTCGATCTCGCGGTTTTGCAGGTCGGCGATCCACTGGCGGCCGAGGGTGGAGGCATTGCGCAGTTCATCCAGTGCGGGCAGCCAGCCCTCGCGGAAGACACCGCCCTCCTTGATCTGCATCGGCGGCTCATCCGCAATGGCACGCTGGATTTCCTGGGAGATGGCGGTGAGGTCGTGCAGGCGCTCCAGCAGCAGGTTGAAACCGGGGCTGCCAAAGGTCTCCAGCGCGGTGCGCAGGGCGGGCACGACTTCGAGAGAAGAGGCCAGCATGAGGAGATCGCGGCCATTGCCGCTGCCCTGGCTGAGGCGGGAGCTGGTGCGCTCGAGGTCGCGCACTTCTTTGAGCAGGGTGCGGATCTGGCTGAAGATGACGGACTCATCCAGCAGCGCGGCGATCATGTCCTGCCGCTGCGTCAAGGTATCGAGATCCCGCAGCGGATGCAGCACCCAGTGGCGGAGCTTGCGAGCGCCCATGGGCGTGCAGGTGCGGTCCAGTGCGCTGAGCAGCGTGTGCGAGCTGCCACCGCGTGCCGTCACCAGTTCCAGATGGCTCTGGCTGGCGGCGTCGATCAGCACCACATCGCTCGTCTGCGCATGGCGCATGCGCTGGATGTGCTCCACACTGCGGCGTAGCTGAAACTGCAGGTATTGCAGGATGCAGCCTGCAGCGCAGATGGCGGCGCTGAGTCCCTGGCAGCCGAAGCCATCCAGAGACTGCACTTTGAAATGCTGCGTGAGGCTGTGCTGTGCCTGATCCAAGAGGAAAAGATAACCTTCCACGGATTGCGCGCAGGCCGGGCTGCCGAGAGCGTCGATGAGTTCACGCTGGTCCTCGCTGTAGAGAAGCTCGCTGGCCTGCAGGCGCTCCAGTTCATCGACAAGCTCCGTGGTGTCCTTGAACTCGGCCACTTCAAACTCACCCGTGGTGTGGTCCACATAGGCGAGGCCGAGTTTTTTCCCCTCGCGAAACACGGCGGCGAGGTAGTTCGCACGATTTGAGTCGAGCAGGTTCAGGTCGTTGATCGTGCCTGCGCTGAGGATCTGCGAGACGGCACGCTCCACGATCTTTCCGGGCACGGGATCGGTGGTCTGCTCGGCGATGGCCACGCGCTTGCCCGCCTTGATGAGCTTGGCGATGTAGCCTTGTGACGAATGATGCGGCACGCCGCACATCGGCACGCCGTTGCGCTTGGTCAGGGCGACGTTGAGGATGGGGGAGGCGGTCTTGGCGTCCTCAAAGAAGAGCTCGTAAAAGTCCCCCAGGCGGAAGAAGAGCAGCACATCCTCTGGCAGCTCGCGCCGGATGGCGAGGTACTGCTTCATCATGGGAGTGGTGCTGGCGTCAGACATGGGCGGTGGCAAGGAGTCGAGAGGTTGGACGGGAGGTCAAGATGGAGCAATGACGAATGACGATTTCAGCAGGACGAAAGGCCGTGGCCGCGTTTGATGGGGCATGACCATCCGCCGCCGATTTTTGCAGACCTGCAGCGCCGCTGCCCTGCCGGCCTCCCTTTTGCCCGCCGCGCAGGCTGCGAGCCCGTTTTCCTTCATCCTCCTGGGAGATCTGCACTACGACAGCCTTTCCCATCATGACCTGAAATGGCTGGACGAGCATCACGCAGGCGATCTGAGCCAGATCAAAAACTACTCCCGCCTCACCACCGAGACGATGCCGGGTCTGTTTGCTGCGGTGAAGCAACGCATCGCCGCGCTGAAGGACAGCGCCGCACCGCCTGCCTTTGTGCTGCAGGTGGGAGATCTGGTGGAGGGCCTGTGCGGAAGTACGGAGCTCTCCGTGCGGCAGAACCGCGAGGCGCTGGCCTTTGTGGCGCAGCAGCAGCTCGGCGTGCCGTTTGTTTTCACCAAAGGGAACCACGATGTGACCGGCGACGGCGCGGTGGAGGCCTTCGATGAAGTGCTGCGCCCTTTCATGGAGCAGGAGACGCACAAGGTGGATGCCGCCGCCGCACGCACCCAGGCCAGCCACACGATGACCTGCGGCGAGGCGCAGTTCGCCTTCTTTGACGCCTACGACAAAGCCAGCCTGGAGTGGCTGGAGGCCGTGGCAGCCCGGCGCACGGCACGGCATTTCTTTGTGATCATCCATCCGCCCGTGGTGCCCTATGGCGCGCGTGCTTCATGGCATCTCTATGCCGGGGAAAAGCTCAAGGCGCAGCGCGAGAAACTGCTGGAGGTGCTGGGCCGTCAGGAGGCCATGGTGCTGGGCGGGCACCTGCACAAATACAGCGCGCTCACCCGCATGGCCGGGGGCCATAGCTTCACGCAGCTCGCCGTCAGCAGCGTGGTGTCCGCCTTGAACCAAAAGCCGAAGGATGTGCTGCATGGCATGGACTCCTACACCGGAGATCAGGTGAACCTGGAGCCCAAGCACGCACCCGAGACCGCACAGGCACGCCGGGACATCTATGCCGCCGAGCGCAAGGTCGTCACCGCCTTTGATTACGCAGACACAGCGGGCTATGCCGTCGTGACCGTCAATGGCGCGCAGGTGGAGGCAGCCGTGCATGCAGGCACGCAGGCCGAGGCCTTTCAGACGATGAAGATTTCTGTGTGAAGAAGTGTGTGCTTGATCCGCTGCCGCATGCTTGCCAAAATTAAAACACCATGACCCAACCCCAACGCGAAGCCCTGTTTGATCTGCTGACCCTGTCCATCTACGCGGACGCCCACATCTCGCTGACCGAGGAGCGCCTGCTGGAGTCCGCCTTCATCGCCGAAGGCTGGGACTCCGAGTACCCCAAGAGCCTTTTCATCGACGAATCCTTCGCCCGTGCCCGTGAGATGGCCGAGAGCGACGACTCGATGTTTGACTACATCAATGAACGCGCCCAGGCCTTCACCACCAAGAGCGCGCAGAAAGAGGCTCTCGGTGTGGTGAAAAACATCCTCAAAGGTGACGGCGAGACGCCGGAGGAAAACGAGTTCTACAGCCTCCTGGTGCAGGCGCTGCCGAAGGTGGGGAAGTAAGCTCCAACGCTTACTTCAGCGCCGGCTCGCCCAGGTGCTTTTTGAAGAAGGCCGTGGCGATGTCCACCGTCTCTGCACACCACGGATCTTTCATCCAGAAGGGGTGAGGTGCATCCTTGAGCGTGTGCACGGCGGTCTCGATGCCCAAGGCCTTGAGCTTTTCCATCATCTCCGCGCGGCCCACTTTGAGCGTGTCCTTTTCACCTTCGATGTAGATCGTAGGTGGCACACCGGCGCGCACGTGATTGATGGGAGATGCCTCCTTGTACACCTCCGGTTTCTCCAGCGCATTACCGCCAAAGAAGAGGATCGCGCTCTCGTTCTTCTGGAAGTAGTTCGAGTCCACCAGGTTCTGCGTGGCCGCCATGACGATGCAGGCCTTCACCGCGCTGGACTGGTCCTTGAAGGGGCCTTCGCCTTCAAACTCCGCCAACCCGGTCGTCATCGCCGTCAGGCCGGAGAGATGCCCGCCAGCGGAGCCGCCCATGCAGCCGATGCGCTCGGGATCGATCTTCAGTTCTTTGGCGTGTGCCCGCAGGCAGCGCAGGGCTGCCTTGCAGTCATGCAGTGCGGCAGGGTACCTGGCCTGGGTGGAGAGGCGGTAGCTGACCAGTGCGGTGACAAAGCCCCGCTGTGCCAGGCGCTCCATCATCGGCTTGTCGGCCTCCACCTGGCGTGCCTTCCAGCCGCCGCCGTGGATGTCGAGGATGCAGGGCCAGGTGCCTTGGGCGTCCGGCACATAGACATACAGCTCCACGGTGTGCTCCGGGTACTTCGCCACCTCCAGCGTCTTCAGCGTAAAGCCCACAGGTGTCTCCGGTTTGAGGGCCTTCGACTTGGGGCCGCTGGCGACGGCGTTCGGCTTAGCCTCCTGCTTGGGGTCGGCGGCCCGCAGAAAGTTCAGCGAGAGGAAAAGAGCCAGGCAGAGCGGGAAGCGAAAATGCATGAACATGCATAACGCCCTTCCAGTGCATGACCCTAACGCTATTTTTTCGCTTTTGGCAGCGTGCCCATCACGCTCGGGCGTTCGGAGGCTTTGCGGATGGCTTTCTTTGCCGGAGGCGGTGCGCCGGGGTCAAAAGACTGTCCCCCGATCACGGCTGCCCCGCTGTTGGTCATGACCAGCGAGGGGCGGTTGCCTTCCGGGTCACGGTAATAGGTGCGCTGGTGGATCTTGCCGTCCGGATTGACGACCACGTGGCAGAACACATGCGGCATGGCCAGAAACAGGACATGCAGCTTGTTATGCACGTCGATGCTGATCTGCGGCTGCACCGCCATCATGGCAGGACCAAGCAGGAACGTGGCGATGTAGGCTCCGCTGCGGTCATCGGTGAGGCGGCAGTAAAGCTGCAGATCATCGAGCTCACGGAAGAGAATTACCTGGTAGCGGCGCTGGCGCCCTGCGTTGGGGAACCCCTGTGGCACACCGAACGGCTGGTCAAACATGTTTGGCTTGGAGTCTGTGATGGTCATGCGCACCTTGTTCGACATGAAGAACTGGCCGGAAAGCGGATGCAGCACGTTGGCAAGGATGGTGAAGGTGCCCAGGCTGGCGGTGGAGTAGCCCCCGGAGATTTCCACAGTGTGCTTTGTCGTGCCGCCCGCAGGCAGGGTGATGGCTTCCTCAGAACCAATCGTGACAGGGGCGAGCCGCTGCCCGGTGGACTGGGTGATCTCAAACTGCAGCCAGTCACGCGCACCATGACCGCCGACGATCACATCGCCCCCCGAACGGTTTGTGACGCTCACGACGGCCACGACCGGCTCGCCGGTGAGAAACTGGTTCTTCAAAAGGGTGAGATTCGTCACGTACTGGGCACGCGCATGGCTGCAGCACAGGCAGAGGAAGATCAGCAAAAAGATGCGGTTCATAGGCTTCAATGATTGTTTTTGGCTGGAGAAATGGTGCTGGAGGCAGGAGCTGTGCTGGTGGCGGTGCGGAAGCCACGTGCCAGTGTAGCCTCGTTTGCGGATTCAGGAAAGCGTCTGTCGGTGAGCAGCTGGTCGTTGCTCTTCAGGCCAAAGTGTCCGCCACGCACGACGGGCACCTTGATGTCGATATAGTCCGGGTGCGAGGGCCACTCGCCGGCCTGTGTCTCGCCAGCGGTCCATTCGCTGACGTTGCCAGCCATGTCGCACACGCCATAGGGGCTGACGTCCTGTGTTTCGCGGGTGATCGGTGCCCAGAGATTGTAGCCGTCGATCTTGCCGCCCTTTCCTTTGGGGGAGGCGTCGTAGTCGTCTCCCAGATTTGCGGCCTTGCTGTTGGGCTGGTTGCCCCAGGGGTAGATGAGGCCATGCTCACCCCGTGCCGCCTTTTCCCATTCCTGCTCGGTCGGCAGCCGCTGGCCGTTCCATTTGGCAAAGGCGTAGGCGTCCCACCAGTCCACCTGCGACACGGGAGTGTTCAGCGTGATGCTCTCACCGTTGAAGGTGGTGCCCGCTTTGGCTGCGGCGTAGTACTGGCCCCACTTCACCGGTTCATGGCTGGTTTTGGTCTTGGGCTGCAGCGAGTGGTCAAAGGCGTCTGCCTTCGTGGTTTTCAAGGCCTTCAGGAAATTGGCATACTGGCCGATGGTGACTTCATGCTTGCTGATCCAAAACTCCGGCAGCTTCACCTTTTCATTTTTTTGGTACACGAAGGTGCCTGCAGGGATGCGCACCATTTCGATGGGGAGTGCAGACGCATTGGCGGCCCGTGGTGCATGGCTGCCGTTCATCATCGCGCCCAGTGCCGCCACGACGACGAGAATGACCACTGTCACCGCCCAGACCCACCAGGGCTTCTGACCGTTGACGTTCACCGGCAGAGTCTCAGCCTCGATCTTGCGCACGATGCTGCGCTCGCGCATGTCATCACGCACATCATCCAGAGCGTTCAGCAGGCCGTTCCAGTCGTGGTTGGCGGCCGCCAGCGTCTGCAGCAGGCCGCGGGCCTTGCCCTCGGCTGCCACGGGGCGCATCAGGTCGAGAAACGACTTCACATCCGCCTGGGCATCCCTCTTTTTTGGCACGGCGGGACGGAAGAAATTCACAATGCTCGACTGGTGGTCTGCGTCGATGTAAATGTCCCGCGGCGAGATGCTGCGGTAGTGGTAGCCGCGCTCCGTGGCAAACTGCATGGCCTCCGCCACCCCGAACAAAACCTCCGCCAGCCGGCGCTCGCTGAGCATTTCATCCGTCAGCTCGATTTCCGACAGGCTCCGCCCGCGTGGCAGCTCGCGCGTGTAAAAGAGCCATCCGTTTGTTTCTCCCGCCTCATACAGCGGGGCGATGCGCGGATGCATCAGCGAGGCTTTCACACGCTCACGCTCTTTGAATTTGGCCACCACGTCCGGCTGCTTCAGGTACTCCGGTTTCAGCAGCACCAGCGCCACCGGGCGCTGTACCGTGATCTGCAGCGCACGGTAGGTTTCCGACTCGCGTTCGATGTAAAGCCGTTCCAGCACCTGGTAGTTTCCCAGCACCGTCCCGGGCACCATGACCGGCGGCGGCTCATTCGACTCCACCGGCAGCGATAGCAGCGCGCGCACACGCTCCAGCAGTTTCTCCGGCGTGTAGGGGGCGTCTTTGAGCACGAGCCCGTCGGCTATCTGGTCCTCAAACCCCGTCAGATCATAGCGCGTGCTGAAAAGCACACGCGTTTGCGGAAAGCGCGCACGCACCGTGTCGCGCAGCGCGAAGCCGGTCTCCTGCGTTTCAAAAATCGCCTCGGTCACCAGGATGTCCAGAGAGTCGGCTTTTGCGACCCATTCGGCTGCGAGTGCGGGGGTGGGAAAATCGACCACCGTGTAGCCGGGGAGGTTGTCCCTCAGCCAGGTGGCTCGTGTGCCGCGCAAGGCGGTACTGGAATCGACAAACAAAAGAGTCATGTGGGCATGTCAGTGGCGATCATCGTCCCATCGGTGGGAGCAGCGGATTGACACCTGCAGGAGCAGTGCCAGGGGTCGATCCGTACTCCAGGAGATCGCGGGGCTCGGCAGCCACATCCTGGAGTTTGTTGTTGTAGTAGAGCCGGAGCATGTAGCCGTAGTATGTGCGGCGTCCATGCTGCTGGATTTCGGCGGCAGAGAGTGCGGGCAGGTGGTAAACGACGTCCAGGATCTCTTCCCCCGTGCCGTTCCAGTCCACCGGAGCGGACTGCCAGGATTCGACGGGTTCAGGCGCCACCGTCAGGGCCACTTTCTCGTTGTTGACGCGGTCAAAGAAGAAAACCTCGAGGTTCAGCGCCTGAGAATTGATGGGTTGGTTTCCCACCCGGGAAATGGGCACGCGCAGCACATAGCGCTCCCCCGAGGGGACCCGGAAATCGCGTACAGCCTGGCAGGCCCCCAGGCGGAGGACCTTTTCGCTGTCAGCTCCGGATGCAGGCATGGCAGGCGTCGCCGCCCCTGCCGAACCCGCGCCAAGCCGCCTTGAGGCAAGCTCAAAATAGATGCCCGCTTTCGTGGCTCCGAGGAGCTGGATGCGGCGCCAGGCGTCCGTGGCCTTGGCCATGATCCCCATCTGTTCATACGTCTCCGCCATCTCGGCAATGATCGCCGGATGGTCAGGGGTCAGCTCGTCCGCTTTGCGCAGCAGCTCCAAGGTGCCCTGCATGTCGCTCAGGCCACGGAGGTCTTTCGCCGCAGTGACCACGTAGTTGACGTCGCGCAGCAGTGCCGTGGCGGCGTCCGGCTTTGAGTTGGGTCCGGGCGGGGCGGTGGTCTTGAATCCAGCACCAGCCGGGCCGGTGGCTGCGGGCGGTGCGGAAGTCTGAGCAGGGGGCTTTCCTGTCATGGGCTGCACAGGCGCAGCTGAGATCAGTGGCGGAGGGGGGGCCGGCGGAGTCTGGGGGGCATACGTGGGCGCGGGCATCGGCACCTCAGATCCCGGCCTGCTGAAAGAACCAATCGGTGGCGGAGCCGTGGATACGATGGGCGCAGATACAGGCGCAGGCATGAGCGAACCTGGCAGCGGCGGAGCAGTGGCAGTGGAGGGCAGGGCTATCTGGCCGATTTCCGGCACCATGCTGGGCACCGCCGTGATAGGCGGGTTTTCTACTGCTGGAGAAGAGCCGAAAGTCAGCAGCTTAAGCGCAATGACGGTCTGCACCGTCGCCAGCACACATAGCGTTCCCCAAGCGATCACTGAGGAACGGTCACGCTCTGAGGCTAGAATGGTGGAAGGAGGAGTCACGAGTTGCTGAAAAAGACGCTCATGGTACGATTTGGGCTTCCTAGTGTCAATGTTTCAGGGTTCTTCGTTCAAAATGCCGGAAGGGCACTCCCTCCCGTTGTTTTCTCATGCCCTTGAAACGTCACCACACTACCGCCCGTGTGCATTTTCCTTCTCCCCGCCTGAAATTGCGGCACAACTGTGCCAGCGCGAAGGCTTTGTGTGGATGGACTCCTCCCTCGTGGCTCCGGGGGCCATCTCCCTGCTCACAGCAGAGCCCGTGGCAGTGCTCCAGGGGCACATTGACCAGGACTGGGAGCTGGTGCGCAGCGCCCTGCGCACCCCCCGTGCCTCCGCCGGCGGGCTGTATGGCTGGGTAGGGTATGATGGCCGCTTCGTTTTCGGCATTTACCCGCATGGCCTTGTGTACCGGCACGACAGCGCCCGCTGGTATGAATTTGGCGATTTTAAATGGCAGCCCGTCGCCAGCAGGCCCGCACCTGCCGCAGCACCGCGCCTGCAGTTCCAGCCCGGGGTGCGCAGCGTGGACTTCATCCACATGGTGGAGCGGGCGCAGCGCTACATCGCCTCCGGAGACATCTACCAGGTGAATCTCTCCTACCCCTGGCGTGCGGAATGGCCCTGGGAGGCCGATGCCCTGGCGCTCTATTTGAAACTGCGCGCCATCTCCCCCGCGCCGCACGCCGCCTTCATGCGTCTGGCAGGCACCACCGTGCTCTCTGCCTCGCCGGAGCTCTTTCTCCGCATGCAGGGCTCGCGCATCGCCACGCGCCCCATCAAGGGGACTCGTCCGCGCTTTGTTGATGACCCCGAGCGCGACGCCGCCGCCGTGCGCGAGCTGACATCCTCGGTGAAGGAGCGCGCCGAGCTGCTCATGATCACCGACCTGGAGCGCAATGACCTCGGCCAGGTCTGCGAATTTGGCAGCGTCTCCGTCCCCGAGCTCTGGCGCGTGGAAAGCTACGCCCAGGTCTTTCACCTTGTCTCCACCGTCACCGGCACCCTGCGCCCGCATGTCGATCATGTGGATGCCTTCCGTGCCTGCTTTCCTGGCGGCAGCATCACCGGCGCTCCGAAAAAACGCGCCAGTGAGATCATCGCCGAGCTCGAGCACCACGCTCGCGGCCTCTACACCGGAGCCATCGGCTGGTTCGGCTTCGACGGTCGCAGCCAGTGGAACATTGCCATCCGCACCGCCGTGCAGCAGGGAGATCAAATTTCCTTCCACGTCGGCTCCGGTATCGTCGCCGACTCCGTACCCCGGTACGAATACGAAGAGACCCTGCACAAGGCGGCGGGGATTCTCGCAGCGGCTTCTTGATAAGCATTCCTTCCTGCGGCGTTTGTTCCACCCTCATGAAGCGCCTCACCTTTCTCGCCCTTGCTCTCGCCAGCCTCGTCGCTCCGCTGCTCCACGCTGCTGACTCACCGGTGTATGAACTCCGCATCTACACCTGCAACGAGGGAAAGCTGGATGCGCTGCTGGCGCGCTTCCGTGACCACACCTGCAAGCTGTTTGAAAAGCATGGCATGAAAAACATCGGCTACTGGGTGCCGGTGGACGAGGAGAACGGCTCCAAGACCACGCTCATCTATGTGCTGGAGCACAAGAGCCGCGAGGCCGCCAAGGAGAGCTTCAAAGCCTTCGGCGCAGATCCCGAATGGCAGGCGGCACGCAAGGCCAGCGAGGAAGGCGGCAAAATCCTGGCCAAAGCGCCGGAGTCCATCTTCATGACGCCCACGGACTACTCTCCTCCAGTGGCCATCGCCAAAAGCGGGAAGCCGCGTGTGTTTGAAATGCGCACCTACACCTGCAACGACGGCAAGCTGGACGCGCTCAACGCCCGCTTCCGCGACCACACCTGCAAGCTCTTTGAAAAGCATGGCATGACCAACCTCGCCTACTGGACGCCCACCGATGCCGACAAAGGCGCTGGCAAGAAGCTCATCTACATCCTGGCCCACGACAGCAAGGACGCCGGTCTGGCCTCCTTCACCGCCTTCCGCGCCGACCCCGACTGGGTCAAGGCCAAGGCCGCCAGCGAAGCTGCCAACGGCGGCTCCCTGACCATCATGCCGCAGTCCGAAGGCGTGAAGAGCGTCTATATGAAGGCCACGGATTTCTCGCCGATTCAGTAAGTGCGTAATAGCTGCGCCCGTGCGCCCGTATGCTGCGGGCCATGATCTCGCTCCGCACGCTCTGCCTCGCCCTGTTTGCCACCTCCCTCCATGCCGCCACGCCCACCTTTGAATGGGTGGCCGGAGGCGGCGGGGCCAAGAGCGACAAGACCCGCGCCGTCACCTTTGACCGCGAGGGCAATGTCTTCATGGCGGGCGAGACCACGGACGACGGCACCTTTGGCGACCAGAAGCGCACGGGCCTGGGGAGTACGGATTTCTTTCTCACCAAGCTGTCCAAGGACGGCAAGTTCCTCTGGGTGCGCAGCCTTGGCGGCAGCCTGGTGGACCGCGGCTACGGCGTGGCCACCGATGCGGCCGGAAACGCCTATGTCACCGGCCATTACCAAAGCACGGATGCGCAGGCGAATGGGCAGACCCTGCCCAATGCCGGCGACTACGACATCTTCATTGCCAAATACGACACAAAAGGAGCGCTTATTTGGATCAAAACCGCTGGCGGAAAAGGCTACGACTACGGCCACGGCATCGTCGTCGATTCCAAGGGAGACATCGTCGTCACTGGCGCAGTGGCCGGGGAGGCCAAATTTGGCGACGTCACCGTCAATGCGGGCAGCACCACCCGCCCCATCTTCTGCGCCAAGTATGACGCCGCAGGAAATCTGAAGTGGGTCAAGACCACCGGCGGCAAGTTCTCCGGCAGCGGTCATGGCCTTGGAGTGGATGGCACCGACTCTATTTATATAGGAGGCAGTGGTGGCGGTACGGGCACGATGGATGGCGTGGCCCTGGACTCCAAGGCGCAGGCCGGGGTGGTGCTGAAGCTCACGCCTGCGGGAGAGGCCGTGTGGGCGGCCTTTCTGCCGGGGGTGCCGAGCGCAGGCTTTCATGAGATCGCTGTGGACACCGCAGGCCGCACCTGGTGCGCAGGCATGTTCAAAGGCGTGCTCAATGGCGGTCCGGCGCACAGCACCGGTGACAAAGACAACGATGGCGTGCTCGCGCATTTCAGCCCCGAGGGCAAGCTGGTCTGGAGCCACGTCCTGCAAGGGCCTGCCACCGACTACTGCCTCGGCGTCGCCACGGATAACACTGGCCGCTGCTTTGTGACGGGCGAGTTTTCAGAGACCGCCACCTTTGCCGGGCAGACACTCAAGACCCAGGGCGCTACGGACATTTTCACAGCTGCATTTGACGAAAAAGGAGGCCTCGAATGGCTCCTGCCCACCGGGGGGGCCAAGGGAGACAACGCCTATTGCATGGCCTGGCACCCCTCTGGAAGGCTAATTTTTTCGGGGGCCTGTGTCGCACCTGCGACATTCGGCGGGCAGACCATGACATCACCCGGCGGGGCGGAGGCTTACGGGGCGGTTTTGCTTCCAAAGTGACAAAACGGCGCTGAAATTGCCTTTAGAGCGGTCTAAAGTCCAGTTTTCAGGCACAAATCGGCTACAAATCCCCGCGTTGACAGGGGTGTCGAACTCGACACCCTGCGCGCCCCCCAACCCGGACCCCCATTCGGGAGGGCGTGCCCAACAACCAACCCCACTGTTTGAATCCAACCATCCTTCTGTGCTTTGCTGCCTTGTGCGTTTCCGCTGCTGCGGAAGAAGTAGTCAAAAGCTCCTCCACGACCACAACCCCAGCTGGCACTCCAGGCCAGGTCATCTCAGGCGTCAAAACCACCGCCTACACCCACAACGAAGGCGACCACATCGAATACGGTGCGCGTACCGCCGCCGGCACCCCGCTCAGGCATGGGCAGATCCGCAGCGCTGCGGCTGACTGGTCCATCTACCCGGTGGGCACGGTGTTTCAGATCAAGGGAGATCCTTCCCTCTACGTTGTGGATGACTACGGCTCTGCATTGGTCGGCACGAAAACCATCGATCTCTACAAGCCGACCTTCGGCATGATGCACAGCTGGGGCACGCGCCACGTGACCATTCACGTGCTGAAGTGGGGCTCTTTCTCCCGCAGCCTCGCCATCTTGAAGCCTCGGGCTTACAAAGCCTGGCACGTGCGCGAGATGGTGGCTCGCATCCAGAGCCGCCAGGCGTAATCTCCCCCCAAAACCTGAATCCAGGCTGAGCCACGCAGGCCGTTTGTCGGTCGCGTGGCTTTTTGTTGCCCACAGGTGGTGGCGGCCGGGTTCTTTTCTCTCGCCTTTCTCAGCGGCCTTCGGCTAGGGTTTGCGTTTTCTTCTCATGGAAACGCCGCTCTCGCCCCTCGACTTTGCCCGCCGTGCCCGCCGCCTGTATGCTGACCGCGAGGCCGTGGTGGATGGGGGCCGCCGCTTCACCTACCGAGAGTTTTTTGAGCGCTGCGACCGTTGGTCGGCGGCCCTTCAGGGGCTGGGCGTGCAGCCGGGAGACCGGGTGGCCACCATCGCGCCCAACACGCATTCCCATCTGGAGGCATTTTATGCCGTGCCGCAGATCGGCGCGGTCATTGTACCGATCAATTTCCGCCTCACCGCCGCTGACTTTGCCTACATCCTGAACCACAGCGGCGCTCGCATCGCCTGCGTGCATGCGGACTACCTGGATGCCGTGGACTCCATCCGCGCCCAGGTGCCGGGGGTGGAGCACTTTGTGGCGCTTTCTGGGGAAAAGGCGGGCTGGACGAGCTACGAGGCGCTGCTGGCAGCCTCTACGCCCGAATTCACCGCCGCTGAAATCAGCGAGACCGACATGATCGCGCTGAACTACACCAGCGGGACCACGGCGAATCCGAAAGGAGTGATGGTTTCCCACCGCAACACCGCCTTCAACATCATGGGCCACCTCATGCACACGCACCTCACCAGCGCGGACCGCTATCTCTGGGTGCTGCCCATGTTCCATGCCAATGGCTGGACCTTCGTCTGGACCGTCACCGCCGTGGGCGGGCGGCATGTGTGCATTCCCAAGGCGGACCCGAGGCTCATCTTTGAGGCGATACGGAAGGAGGGCTGTACCCTGCTGTGCGCGGCCCCCACCGTGCTCATCGGCATGGCCAATGCACCGGAGGAAGTGCGCCGGGATGTGCCCCGTGGCGTCCGCGTCATCACTGCCGGCGCACCACCCGCCGCCGCTACCATCGAGCGCATGGAGGGCGAGCTGGGCTGGGAGATCACCCATGTCTATGGCCTCACGGAGGTCTCCCCCATCGTGACCATTAGCGAATCCCGCCCCGAGCATGCGCAGCTCAGCGCCCGCGAGCGTGCCGTCATCAAGGCTAGGCAGGGGGTGGAATACCTGGCCAATGCCGAGGTCCGCGTAGTCGATGACGACGGCAAAGAAGTTGCCAAAGACGGCGCCTCCATGGGCGAGATCATCATTCGCGGCAATGCCGTGATGAAAGGCTACTACAACGACCCTGCCGCCACCGCCAAGGCCATCCGCAATGGCTGGTTTTACAGCGGAGACGCCGCCGTGGTACATCCGGACGGCTACATCGAAATCCGCGACCGCTGGAAGGACATCATCATCAGCGGCGGCGAAAACATCTCCTCCGTGGAGGTGGAGGGCGTGCTGCTGCGCCATCCCGCCGTGCAGGAGTCCGCCGTCGTCGGCCTGCCTCACGAAAAATGGGGGGAGACGCCGCAGGCCTTCATCGTCCTGCGGCCTGGTGCCACCGCCACCCCCGAGGAATTGCGCCTCTTCTGCCGCGAACACCTGGCGCACTTCAAGGTGCCTCATGGTTTTGAGTTTATTGCGGAACTGCCCAAGACCGCGACAGGGAAGATCCAGAAGTATGTGCTGCGCGGCGGGCGAGCGAATATCGTGGCGCAGTAGCGGCGGAATCGCCGCTGTGGAGCGCGGAATTGATGACGCAGCACTCCGCTGCAGATCCAACTCCGCTTTTGCCTGCGCTCTTACAAGCCAAGAGTCAGCGTGTTTGCGCACTCTGAGATGAAAAAACACCCGCCAGGCGCGGCCGACCTGCTGCGGAATGAATTCCGCGCTCCTCAATGCCCGGCCAGCTTGCCGTCTTCCACATGCACCGTGCCGCCGCGCACCTCGATCTTCTCGCGCGCCTGCTCCACCGGCACGTGGCGCGGTGTGTTGGCGGCTTCGCCTTGTGGGCGGGCCCAGCGGATGCCATTGGCAATGACGCGCTGCACGTCCGGCAGGTGGTAGATGGGATACACTTCGTGGCCGGGGCTGAAGTAAAAGATGCGCCCGCTGCCACGCGTCCACGTCGCACCGCTGCGCAGCACCTCGCCGCCTTGGAACCAGGAGACAAAGACCAGCTCGTCCGGCGTCGGGATCCCGAATGGCTCGCCATACATTTCTGACTGCTCGATCTCGATGCAGTCGCCGATGCCTGCGGCGATGGGGTGGCCGGGATTGATTTTCCAAACGCGTTCGCGCTCGCCCGCTTCGCGCCAGCACAGCGCGCAGCTCGTGCCCATGAGACGCTTGAAGACTTTGGAGAAATGGCCGGAGTGCAAAACGATCAGCCCCATGCCGGCGAGCACCCGCTCTTGTACACGGGTGACGAGTTCATCACTCACTTGATCATGCGCCGCGTGGCCCCACCAGATGAGTACGTCGGTTTGATCCAGCACCACAGGCGGCAGTCCCTGCTCCGGCTCGTCCAGCGTCGCAGTGTGGACGACGAGGTCGCCATGTTTGGACAGCGACTCCGCCAGCGCCCCGTGGATGCCCTGAGGATAGATGGCGGCCACGGTGGGATTCTGCCGTTCGTGGACAAATTCGTTCCAGATGGTGACGCGGATGAGGGGATTGTGCATGGATGATGGGAACGCGGCTTGGGAAGAATTCAAACTCACTTTTTCGGACAACCAAACCATACGCACTCAAACCAACGTCGTCCTCGGAAAGGAAGCGAGAAGGTGTCTCTGCATTATGCGGCGCATGTCGTGGGGGGATGCGCACACTTCTCGCGCCCCTACCGGGCGCGTCCTTCAGGTGCGCGGGATGATGGGCGTAGATCCGGTGGTTCCCGGTCGCTGCGCTCCCTTCACCACCGGCTAATTTCCTGCGAGCCTCCGGCTCATAGTGTATAAATCGCCATGATTTCTGAAAGTGACCTGCTGGCAGCTTTGCATTATGGATACGAAGGGTACATCTCTAATGGGTATCTGAGGCGCGATGAACTGCCGGGTTACGCGAGCCAATTGAAAGAAGACTTGGATTGGATTGGTCTAGAGAGTTTTAAGCTCTTACCGCCAAAAAAAATTCGGGTTCGAATCGGAAGCGGTTTTTATAAGATTCCGATCGTCCGTTATCATTTTGGGGAAGACAGAAACTCTTTTGAGAAAGCGTTACCATTTTCCAGCAAGTTTGAGCTGCTTACAAAAGCAAACACAGAAGGGACGGGCTTTAATAGCGAGGACCTGCGGTGGGTTTGCGATGTGTTTAGGACAGCAAGAAATAAACTGCCACACTTGTGGCTTAAGGACAAAAGGTTGAAAAATGACCTGCAGCATCCTCGCAAACACATCAACGCGATAGCCGAATTGTTCTGGCTGGGTTTATGGAATGACGTTGTTCCGGAGACCATTGCCCATGAGCATAGTCTGCTTCCAAAACCGGATGATCTTGCAACATACTCCAAAACTGTCGACTGGAGCATGCTAACGATTCCAATTGACCAGTCGGGTAGACAACATCGCGTGAATTTGGAGGTAAAGAACTTAACTTCGAGTGTTGAGTATGCGTTGTTCAATCAACATCGAAGTGAAGCGGCAAACCAAATGGATCTTGATCGCTTTGTAACAGATGCATTGCGTGGAACAGCCAAATTTCCGAATGTGATTTCAGACGATATAAACTTGGTATGCTTTTCTACTTTTTTGAACGTTCCGTGCGCATTGCAAAGCCTGGCTAGCGCTGTTCTGAACAAATACCCATCTGTGGACGCGGTGCTATTCTGGATTGTATTTGGGGACACTCATCAAAACTGGCAGGTGTTTTCAAGGCAATTAGACGAATGGCAAAATCGGAAATCTTCGATCATTGACCGCTTGTTCGAACGGCCAAGTTATCGACAGGCAAAACCGCTTTTGTTCACTCATCCCTTGTGGGGCTTATTACCGTGGCAACAATATTAAATTAGTGTCAATGCTTCACCGAGCAGCCCGGACCCACGGTCTGGAAGAAGTCGTTGCCCTTGTCATCGATGAGGATGAAGGCGGGGAAGTCTTCGACTTCGATCTTCCAGATGGCCTCCATGCCGAGCTCGGGGAACTCGACGACTTCGACCTTCTTGATGTTTTCCTTGGCGAGGATGGCGGCGGGGCCGCCGATGCTGCCGAGGTAGAAGCCGCCGTGCTTTTTGCAGGCGTCGGTGACCTGCTGGCCGCGGTTGCCCTTGGCGATCATGACCATGCTGCCGCCGTGGCTCTGGAAGATGTCCACGTAGCTGTCCATGCGGCCGGCGGTGGTGGGGCCGAAGCTGCCGCTGGGCATGCCTGCGGGTGTCTTGGCCGGGCCGGCGTAGTACACAGGGTGGTTCTTGAAGTAGTCGGGCAGGGGCTTGCCGGCATCGATCATCTCCTTGAGCTTCGCGTGGGCGATGTCGCGGGCGACGATGATGGGGCCGTTGATGAGCAGGCGCGTGGTGGTGGGGTACTTGCTCAGCTCGGCACGGATCTCGGCCATCGGGCGGTTGGTGTCGATGCGCACGGCGTTGGTGTCCTTGCGGTGGCGCAGCTCCTCGGGGATGTACTGGAGCGGGTTGGTTTCGAGCTTCTCGATGAAGACGCCCTCCTTGGTGATCTTGCCCTTGGCCTGACGGTCGGCCGAGCAGGAGACGCCAATGCCGATGGGCAATGAAGCGCCGTGGCGTGGAAGGCGGATGACGCGTACGTCCAGCGCGAAGTATTTGCCGCCAAACTGCGCGCCGATGCCGCACTCGCGCGCGGCCTGCAGCATCTGGGCTTCGAGTTCGACATCGCGGAAGGCGCGGCCGTGCTCATTGCCGGTGGTGGGGAGGTTGTCGTAGTACTTGGTGGAGGCGAGCTTGACGTGCTTCATCGTCGATTCCGCCGAGGTGCCGCCAATGACGAAGGTCAGGTGGTAGGGCGGGCAGGCGGCGGTGCCGAGAGAGGTCATCTTGTCGCTGAGAAACTTGACGATGCTCTTCGGATTGAGCACGGCGCGGGTTTCCTGGTAGAGGAAGGCCTTGTTGGCCGAGCCGCCGCCTTTGGCGATGAAGAGGAACTTGTACACGTCGCCGTCGGTGGCGTAGAGATCGAGCTGAGCGGGCAGGTTGGTGCCGGTGTTCTTCTCGTCGAACATGTTCAGCGCGGCGTTCTGGGAGTAGCGCAGGTTGTTCTCCGTGTAGGCGAGATAGACGCCCTTGGACAGGGCAGCCTCATCACCGCCGCCAGTCCAGACCTGCTGGCCTTTTTTGCCCATGATGATGGCGGTGCCGGTGTCCTGGCAGAAGGGCAGCAGCCCTGCGGAGGCCACGTCGGCGTTCTTGAGCATGGTCAGCGCGACCATGCGGTCGTTTTCGCTCGCCTCAGGGTCGTCGAGGATGGCGGCCACCTGCTTCAGATGCTTCGGGCGCAGGAAGAAATTGATGTCATGAAAAGCCTGGTTGGCCAGCAGGGTGAGTGCTTCGGGATCGACGACGAGGACGTCCTTCTCGCCAAATTTCTGCACGGAGACGTGCTCCTTGGTCAGCAGACGGTATTCGGTGTCGTCGGTGCCGAGTTCGAGGAGTTCCTGGTAGTGAAAGGGGGGCGTTGGCATGGGGAGGGGAATGTGAAAGGGATACGAGTTCGGGCAACGAGGGAAAGGAGCATTTTGCACGTTGTCAGGAGATTCCGGGAGAGGTAAACTCCCTGCGTGATTTTGGAAACGTTGCCCGCTGTCCGGCAGCTCAGTTCCCGTGACAAACGGCGACTGGCCGAGGAACTGCTGAACTCAGCCGATGCCGAGGATGCTGAGGCATTCGACGAGGCTGCAGTATTGAAACTGCTGGACCGGCGCCTCGCAGACCATGAGGCCAGTCCGGAAGCCCTTGCCGCGTGGGAGGAGGTGAAGTCACGCGTCTTTGCGGGACGCGAAAAGTAGGGCGCTCACCCCACAAAAACCGCGCGCTTCCAGATCGGCACGCTGGTTTTGATCTCCTTCAAATACCAGCGGCACAGGTCAAAGGACTCCGCGCTGTGCTTGGTCTGCACGCGAATGACGATGCTCGGCTGCTCCGCAGCCACGAAGCCGAGGCGGTGCTGGATGAAGACACGGTGCGGGCCGTGCTCACGCTGGCCGCGGTCAACGAGCTCTTGCAATGTCTTTTCCGCCATGGGCAGGTAGGCGCTGTAGTCGATGCCGGAAATGGTCCGCCCGTCCTCCTGGCTGCGCACCACGCCGAGAAACTGCGCCTCGGCCCCCTCTCCAGGCTGAAACTCGGAGGGGGTGGTGGGAATGGGGGCTGGGCTGAGGACGAAGCTGGCGGGGGGCGTCATGGAGGGCCGAGAGAACTACCACAGAGTTCACAGAGAGGCACAGAGATATGAATCAGGAGCTTTGTGTTTCTTTGCGCTCTCGGTGGTGAATCCGGCATGGCTGGATTTTCACAAAGCATGGCCGATTCCTCATAAAACTTGTCCGCTCGCACCGGTTTCTGATAGCGTTTGGTTCTCACAACCATGAAACGCCTGCTCCTTCTCGCTTTCGCTGCGGCCACGACCGTTCACGCTGCCACCCAGATCACCTGGAAGCGCCAGCAGCTTCACGGCGACTTTTATTCCGAAGGCGCCACCATCGGCGACATCAATGGCGACGGCAAGGCGGACGTGGTCGCGGGGCCGTTCTGGTGGGAGGGGCCGTTGTTTGAAAAGAAGCACGCCTACTACGAGCCGAAGATTTTCAGCATCAACGGCTACTCGGACAATTTCTTCGCCTACGTCCACGACTTCAACGCCGACCAGAAGAACGACATTCTCATCCTGGGCTTTCCCGGCAAGGAGGCGAGGCTGTACCTGAACCCCGGCGTGCATGACGACAAGCCCTGGCCCATGCACATCGTGGCGGATGTGGTGGACAATGAGTCGCCCGTTTTCACCGACATCACGGGAGACGGCAAACCGGAGATCGTGTGCAGCACCGGGGGCAAGTTTGGCTGGTTCGCGCCGAACTGGGAGAAGCCCACGGAGAAGTGGCCTTTTGTGGCGGTGAGTGATGACATGAAGGTGGCGAAGTTCACCCACGGTCTCGGCATAGGTGATGTGAATGGTGATGGGAAGCTCGATCTTTTGGAAGCGCGCCGCTGGTGGGAAAACAAGCCCGGCAGTGCGACGTGGGAGCAGCACAACTTCGCCGCAGGCGTGGGCGGTGGCGCGCAGATGTTTGCGTATGACTTTGATGGCAATGGCACGAATGACGTTTTCACCAGCCTTGCGGCGCATCGCTATGGCGTGGCGGTGTTTTTGCAGAACAAGCCTGCACCTGACCAGCCGAACTGGCAGCGTGTGATGCTGGCCAGCGAGCAGCCGCAGGACAACGACTACGGCATCGTCTTCTCCCAGCCGCATGCGGCGTATCTGGCGGACATCGATGGCGATGGCATCAAGGACATCGTCACCGGCAAACGCTACTGGGCGCACAACGGGCATGATCCTGATGAGCACGGGCATCGTGTCATTTACTGGTATCAGACCAAGCGCGATGGGAAGGGCGGGGTGGATTTTGTGCCGCACCTCGTCGATGCCGAGAGCGGTGTGGGCGTGGACGTGCAGGTGGGCGATGTGAACGGCGACAAACTGCCGGACATCGTGGTGGGGAACAAGGCGGGGGTATTCGTCCTCACGCAGGAGCGCAAGGAGACGACGGCGGACCTGACGCCGAAGAAGATGTACGGACCGGGGCTGAAACCGCAGAAGGATTATGCGAAAGGCCAGTCTCCCCAGGATGCGCTC
Organism: Prosthecobacter fluviatilis; assembly: GCF_042655725.1. Taxonomy (GTDB): domain Bacteria; phylum Verrucomicrobiota; class Verrucomicrobiia; order Verrucomicrobiales; family Verrucomicrobiaceae; genus Prosthecobacter; species Prosthecobacter fluviatilis. The sequence goes on along the minus strand of NZ_JBHSMQ010000003.1, from coordinate 506,292 downwards.
AAGGCGCTGCAGCTTCCCGGCGGCTTCAAGGCGGAGCTGATCGCCGCGGAGCCGGACCTCGTGCAGCCCATTGCGTTCACGTTTGATGAACGCGGACGCATCTGGGTGGTGGAGGGAAACAGCTACCCCAAACCGCGTGAGGTGGGTGCGGGGCAGGACCGCATCAAGATTCTTGAAGACAAGGACGGCGACGGTGTCTTTGAGACGAAGAAGATCTTTTGTGAAGGACTGAATCTAGTGAGCGGGATCGAGCTGGGCTTTGGCGGTGTGTGGGTGGGGGCGGCACCGTATTTGATGTTTATTCCTGATCGAGATCATGATGACAGACCCGACCCGATTGGCGGAAGCATGATAAGCCCGGTTCCTGGTTTGAGCTTCAATGCACAAATTCTCCTCGATGGCTGGGGCAGCCAGGACACGCATGAGACGCTGAACAGTTTCATCTGGGGACCGGACGGGTGGCTGTATGGCTGCCACGGGGTCTTCACTCACAGCCGGGTGGGCAAACCGGGGACGCCGGATGATCAGCGCAAGCCCATCAATGCAGGCATCTGGCGCTACCACCCGGTGAGGCATGAGTTTGAAATCTTTGCCGAAGGCACCAGCAATCCCTGGGGGCTGGACTACGACCAGTACGGCGAGTTCTTCGTCACCGCCTGCGTCATCCCGCATCTCTACCACATCGTGCCGGGCGGGCGCTACCAGCGGCAGGCCGGGCAGCACTTCAATCCCTACACGTATGAGGACATCAAGACCATCGCCGACCATGCGCACTATGCGGGCAGTGCGCGTCCTGATGTCGCTTTCGACAAAACCACGGGTGCCGGAATCGTGAATGATGACACCAACGCCCTCGGCGGCGGCCACGCGCACTGCGGACTGGCCATTTATCAGAGCAGCCTTTTTCCGCCGACGTATCGGAATCAGCTCATCTTCGGCAATCTTCATGGGCATCGCCTGGTGACGAACTACACGGACCCGCATGCGAGCACGTATGTGGGCAAGCACGGCAGTGACTTTATGCGTGCCAATGACATGCACTTCATCCCGGTGACGCAGAAGGTGGGGCCTGATGGTGCGCTGTATGTCAGTGACTGGAGCGATGAACAAATCTGCCACCGAGGGAGCAATGCGGTGGAGAATTGGGACCGGAGCAATGGGCGCATCTATCGCATCAGCTACGACGGCTGGAAACCGTGGAAAGGCGATCTGGCGAAGGAGAGTGATGAGGCGCTGGCGAAGCTCGCGGTGCAGACGGAGAACGAGTGGGAGTCGCGGATGGCGAGGAGGGTGCTGATGGAAAGGTTCCAATCGGATCCAGCGTCAGAAGAAAAAATAACATCCTTGCTGGTTAAGATCTTTTGGTCTGACGAAGAGCCCCCACAGATATTGACTCAAGAGGAAGCCATCCGTTATCAATGGCTTGGATTCATTTTAAAGCCCCAGGCATATCTTCAAAAGCCAATCATTGCTGTTCAGGATGCGTGGTTCGATGCGCAGCGCGTTCGACTGGCTGCATCACAGGTGGGTTTCGCGGGCACAGATCTTCGAATTTTGAATGACGCAGCTCAAAAACATCCTTCACCCCTCGTCCGCCGCGAAATTGCCTCCGCGCTCCAGCGACTGCCGCAAGACCAACGCAAATCCCTTGCCACTGCTCTCCTCAAGCATGGCGAAGACAAGGACGATCCCATGATCCCGCTGCTGATCTGGTATGGCATCGAGCCGCTTGTGGGTGCGGATCCGAAGGTGGGGCTGGAGCTGGCTGCGGTGTCGAAGCTGCCGAAGGTGACGGAGTTCATTTATCGCCGTCTGTCGTCAGATGATGCAGGGCGGGCTTCGATGCTTTCGGAGCTGACGAAGGAGCCGGATGCGGCCAAGCGTGAGGCGACGCTGGGGATGATCCTGAGCAGTGCACGTGGTGCGGGCAAGCTGGCGATGCCGCAGGATTGGGCGGCGACTGCGGCGAAGCTTAAGGCCGGCGTGCCGGCTAAAGCCGGGACTACGGAACAGCTGGTGACCGAGCTCAGCGCTTTGTTTGGCGATGCGGACGCACTGCAAACATTCCGCGAGCGGCTGGCACTAGCGAGTGCACCGGTGAATGAGCGCGAGAAGGCGCTTGGTGTCCTCATCCAGACTGGCGATGGGGGCACGGCTAAGCTCCTGCAGCAGATCCTCACGCAGGACGCTCCGGCTTCGCTGAGGCGCAAGGCGATTCAGGCGCTGGCCTCGCTCAAAGATGCGGGAACGCCGAAGGTGCTGGGGGCGCTGCTGCCGAAGCTCTCTGCGAATGAACTGCCGGATGCGGTCAACACGCTGGCTTCGACGAAAGAGGGCTCCAAAGAGCTGCTGAAAGCCGTGGAGGCCAAGGCGGTGCCTGCCACGGCGCTTTCTCCCTTCCTGGTGCGCCAGCTCACGGCTTTTGATGACAAGGAGATCAATGCGCTGATCAAATCGGCCTGGGGTGATGTGAACGCGCCGAAGGCGGACCTGGGCGAGCGGACGAAGAAGTATCGCGAGCTGCTGACGGCTGCGGCTTTGTCGAAGGGGGATCTGGCGAAGGGCAAGATGCTTTTCACCATGACCTGCGGCCAGTGCCACAAGCTCTTTGGCGAAGGCCAGAGCGTGGGACCGGACATCACGGGCAGCAATCGTGCGGATCTGAACTACCTGCTCGAAAACGTGCTCGATCCGAATGCGGTGATCGGCAAGGCCTACCAGCTCAACCTCTTCACCATGAAGGATGGCCGCGTGATGAGCGGCGTCATCAAGGAGGAAAGCCCCGCCGCGGTGAAGATCGCGATGATGGGCGGTGTGGAGTTCACCCTGCCGCAGCCGGACATCGCGAAGCGCGAGGTGTCCAAGCTCAGCACGATGCCCGAGGGGTTGTTTGATGCGCTCAAGCCGGAGCAGGTGATTGATCTGGTGAAGTATTTGCAGAGCGGGGCGTCCGGACCGGCTAAAGCCGGTATTACAATACCCGGAGCGATCGAAGGCGAGTCGCTGAAGGTCTTGAACAAAACGGGCGGCAATGCCAAGCCGCAGGGGATGGGTGGCTTTGGAGCCGAGTGGAGCGGGGCCTCACAGCTTTGGTGGACGGGGGCCAAGCCGGGGCAGAAACTGACGCTGGCACTGCCGGTGCCGGAGAAAGGGAAATACGCCCTGAAAGCCGCGCTTACCCTGGCGCGAGACTACGCCATCATCGATGTCTCACTCGATGACAAACCAATAGCCACCGCATGGGATGGGTACAACGGCTCCAAGGTCATCCACAGCGATGAGCTCGACTGGGGCACCCACGAACTCGGCGCCGGGGAGCATCAGCTCACCTTCACCATCACCGGCAAGCATGCGGATGCGGTGCCGGGATACATGGTGGGGCTGGATTACGTGAAGCTGGAGAAGAAGTGATCGTTCGACATCGCGGAGCATCGGCTTACGGTTCCGCACCATGGATGCGGTAGGCGACATTTTCTCTGCCTTGGCTCAAGCAGCGGTGGAGCTGGTGATCCGGCTTCTGCAGCTGCTGTACTATGTGGTGGAGAACATCGTTTACGGCGTGCTCTGGCTATGCCGCTGCACGAAGTTCGCCGGGCCACGACGACAGAGAAAGCTGCCGGAGGAGACACGGTATCTCATTCGCAGCTGCCTGCATACGACGCTGGCGCTGAGTCTGCTGTCCGTGGTTCTTTATTTTGCGTGGCCGAAAAAGCCTGCGGTGCCAGAGCCATCGACTTCGCCACCGCCCACGACAAAAATCGAAAAGGCGCAGAAGGTGATCGAAAAAGCCAAACGCATCAAAGAAGTGCTGCTGCCACCCAAGCCCCATCCATGAAAGACCTGCAATCCACCAAGGCCATGTGGCTGAAAGGCTGGCTCTTTCTCGTCATTGGCCTCATGTCTGCGTCCATCCTGCTCATTGAAAACTGGAGCTGGCGCACGGCGCTGCTGCTGGCGTTGTGCGTATGGGGCTTCTGCCGGGCCTACTACTTCGCCTTCTATGTCATCGAGCGCTGGGTCGATCCGCAGCACAAGTTCAGCGGGCTGGGGCACTTCCTCAGCTACTGGTGGCGGTCACGCAAATGATCAGACCTTGGCGAGCGCCTCATCAAACCGCGCGATCAGATCCGTCGTGTCCTCCAGTCCGGCGGACACGCGGATGAGCCAGCGGCTGACACCGCAGCTTGCGGCCCAGTCGAGTTCTTCGTAGTGGGCCAGCAGGGTGTAGGGACACACGAGGGTGAAGTTCGTGCCGAGGCTCGGCCCTTTGCACACACGCAGGGCGTCGTAGAAGGGCGCGCTGGTCTGCTCCGGATTCTTGAGCGTGAAGGAGAAGAGGCAGCCGTAGCCGCCATCCGCGCGGCGGATAAATTCATAGCCTTTGCCGCCCTCGCGGCTGGCGTGCCAGACGGCGTCCACCTTTGGATGCTGGCGCAGATGATCCGCCAGCGCCTGCGCGTTCTGGCTCATCTTGGCGGCGCGTTCGGTGAAATCCCGGCTGTTCAGCTCCAGCGCCACGGCATCACCACGCCAGAGTTCGTGGTCGGCATGCGCCGTCAGGAAAGCCGAGAAGGCGGCATGATGGGGCGAGTTGCGGTTCAGCACCACGCTTCCGGCCAGCACATCGCCCACGCCGGAGAAGCTCTTGGTGAGGCTGGTGGTCACGACATCGGCCACGCGGTGGGCATTCGCGTGGGCCACGGTGGAGATGGTGTCGTCCACGATGATCGGCACGCCCGGCTGCGCGGCGGCGCGGATGGAGAGCAGGCGCTCGAAGTCCACGCAGCGCAGCAGCGGATTGCTCGGCGCTTCGCAGAAGATGCCGGCCACCGCTTCTTTTTGCAGCAGGGCGCTGAGGTCCTCGTACTCGCTGTCTTTCACCAGCGGCAGGAAGTGCGCGCCGCTGCCGAAGAACTGCTGCAGCTTCAGCACATCCACGTAGGGGAAGTCGAGCTGCACGGTCTTGCGATTCGGGAAGCAGTGCGTCAGCATGCGGTGCACGGCGTAGTTGGCCGCCATGCCGGAGGGGAAGAGAAACACATCCTCAGGCTGCTGCCCGGCCAGTTTGGCGATGCGCTCGCGGATGGTGCGGTTCGCGGCCTTGCCTTCTTCGGCGGTTGCGGTGCTCTTGTGCTCGCCCAGGGCATCGCAGGCCTGGCGGGTGCTGACGCATTCGCCGCAGAAGCGCCAGAACTTGCGGGCCTGCACGTAGTTGTCTGCCGGAAAGATGGCGACGCCGAGGTTGTGCGCGGTCCATTCCACCGCGCGGCCGGTGCCGATGAACTTGATGCAGCGCTCCGCATGCACGGGGCGGGGGAAGACCAGGCAGCGTTCTCCAGATGCGGCAAATTTCTTTTCCGCTGCTGCAAAGAGTCGCGTGATGGCGGGCGGGCAGCAAAAGCGCGGGTAGCCGGATTTGAACTTGGAGACGATTTCCTGATCTCCCTCCTCATAGCCGATCACATGCTTCCACAGCGGCAGGCACACGGACACGCCGAGCTCGTGATCAGGGATCGCCTTGCCGAGGTCTTCGGCATTGCAGAGAGGATGGGTAAACAGATCGGTCATTGGGGGCGGCACTTTTCTTCACACCTGCGCAAGTGCAAGGGAATGCGGCTATTGCCGGGGGGGACAATCAAGGCTGTGCCGGCGTGGCACAAAACATGGTCGAGATCACTTCCCCTTCAGCGCCCGGTCGATGTCCTTCCACAGGTCCTCCACGTGCTCGATGCCGACGGAGAAGCGGACGAGGCCGTCGGTCACACCGGCGGCTTCGCGGGCGTCTTTGGGGATGGAGGCGTGGGTCATGCTGGCGGGGTGGGCGACGAGGCTTTCGATGCCGCCGAGGCTCTCGGCCTGGGTGAAGAGGCGCAGACGGCGGATGAAGGCCAGGGTGTCCGCGTAGCTGAGGCCGAAATCGGCCAGCAGCATGCCGCCACCAGCGGACATTTGCTTCTTGGCCAGCTTGTACTGCGGGTGGCTCTTAAGGAAGGGGTACTTCACGCTCTTCACACCCTTGCGGCCTTCCAGGCGTTGGGCGAGTTCGAGGGCGTTGGAGCAGTGGCGCTCCATGCGCACGGCCTCGGTTTTGGCACCGCGGGAGGTCAGCCAGGTGTCAAAGGGGCTGGGCTGCAGGCCGATGGCCTTCTGGGCGAAGATCATTTTCTCCTGCCACTCATCCAGATTGGTGCAGACGGCACCTCCGAGGGCGTCGCTATGGCCGTTGGTGTACTTGGTGGTGCTCAGCAGGGAGAGGTCGGCACCCAGATCGAGCGGCTGCTGCAGCAGGCTGGAGGCAAAGGTGTTGTCCACCGCCACCACGGCACCCGCCTTGTGCGCGGCCTCACTGATGGCCTTGATGTCGAGGATCTTCAGGAGGGGATTGGTGGGGGACTCCAGCCAGACCAGTGCGGGCTTGAGCCGGGCGATCAGATCGTAGTTTTCCGGGTTGGTGAGGTTGGCGTATTTGATTTTGACGCCGAAGCGCTTGAGCACCTTCTCAAAGATGCGGTAGGTGCAGCCGTAGATCTGCTGCTCGGAAAGGATGGTGTCGCCGGTCTTGAGGGAAAACAGGATGGCGGAGATGGCGCTGAGGCCGCTGGCGAAGACGGTGCTGTGCTTCGCGTTTTCCAGGCTGGCCAGGGTAGTCTGCAGGTTGCGGAAGTTCGGGTTGCCGGAGCGGGTGTAGTCAAAGCTCCCGGGATTTCCGCTCTCAAAGGTGGAGGTCATGTAGATCGGCGGTATCACCGCGCCGGTCTCGCTGCGGTAGTCCTGGCCCACATGAATGGCACGCGTTTCGAAGCGCGCGTCGGCGGGGATGGTTGGGTCTTCTTTCATGCCGTGATGAGTGCCATGCAGAATTAGCTTTGCAAGGCCCCTGCGCTCATGCTTTATGAGTTATACTCTGATCTTTCATGTCCGACTCCACCGCCCCTAGAAAATTCCGTCGCGTTCTGCTTAAACTCAGCGGTGAAGCGCTGAGAGAGCCGGGCAGCCAGGAAAACATCTCCCCCCCCATCGTCGAAGACATGGCGGCGCAGATCAAAGCAGCGCACCAGACCGGGCTCGAAATCGCCCTCGTCGTGGGCGGCGGAAACTTCTGGCGCGGCATCACCGCCAGCAACAAAGGCATGGAGCGTGCCACCGCCGACTACATGGGCATGCTGGCCACCGTCATGAACTCCCTGGCCGTGCAGAGCATGCTGGAGGCCATGGACGTGCCCACCCGCGTGCAGAGCGCCATCAAGATGGACAACGTGGCCGAGCCTTTCATCCGCCGCAAGGCCATGCGCCATCTGGAGCTGGGCCGCGTGGTCATCTTTGCCGCCGGCACGGGCAATCCCTTCTTCTCCACAGACACCACCGCCGCGCTGCGCGCCAGCGAGATCAATGCCGAGATCGTTCTCAAGGCCACCAAGGTGGACGGCATTTACGACTGCGATCCCGCCAAAAACCCCAACGCCGTCAAGTTTGACCGCGTGAGCTTCCACGAGTGTCTCACCCGCCAGCTCAAGGTCATGGACTCCACCGCCTTCTCCCTGTGCATGGAGAACAACATGCCCATTGGCGTCTTCAGCATGAACGAGCCCGACAACATCCGCCGTGCGCTTGTGGGCGAGCACATTGGCACCATGGTGGATGCCAAAGGCTGAGCTGTTCCCCACTCCAACCCTAGACTGATCTGCATATGGACCCCGAATTGACGATGATGGAGGCCGACGAGGCTATGACCAAGGCCGTGGAGCATGCCATCCACGAATTTGCCACCGTGCGCACCGGCAAGGCCTCCCCCACGCTGGTGGAAAACATGGATGTGCACGTGATGAGCTACGGCAGCCACATGAAGATGAAGCAGCTCGCCATGATCACCACGCCGGACGCGCGGCTGATCCGCATCGAGCCCTTTGACTCCTCCACACTCCAGGACATTGACCGCGCCATCCGCGAGTCGCGTCTAGGTTTGAATGGCAGCATCGAGGGCAAGGTCATCCGCCTGCCCATCCCCGCCCTGTCCCAGGAGCGCCGCGAACAGATGGTCAAGATGTGCAAGTCCCTGGGGGAAGAAGCCCGTGTGCGCGTGCGCTCCGCCCGCCGCGAGGCGCTTGAAACTCTCAAGAAGGGTGAGAAGGACGGCCACATCACCGAGGACGATCTGCACCGCATGGAAAAGGAAATCCAGACCCTGACAGACAAGAAGATCGCCGAAATCGACCAGCACGTTGTCTCGAAGGAAAAAGAAATCATGACCGTTTAGGCCGGTCTGCTTTCAAGCTCAAGGTTTCAAGTCCAGCCCGAAATGAAACCTTCTGAGACTTGAACCTTTCACTCTGACATTTGGAACTTTGCTGATGTTTTCTGCGCGCGACTACCTTGACCTCAGCCACACGAAGCATGGCATCCTTTTTCCGGATGGCTCGCCCGTTTGGACGGCACTGGCGCGGATCGAATCTTACCTCGACTTCCGGCTGCAGCGGGAAATCCGCGTTCAGGTGCCCCCGGGCGCTTTCATCGGCGAAGACGTCTTCATTGATGAGGGCACCACGATCGAGCCCGGTGCAGTCATCAAAGGGCCGGCCTGGATCGGTCGCAACTGCCAGATCCGCGCCGGCTGCTACATCCGGGAAAACGTGATCATCGGTGACGGCTGCGTGCTGGGAAACTCCTGCGAGTTCAAAAACTGCGTGGTCTTCGACGGCTGCGAAATCCCGCATTACAACTACGTCGGTGACTCCATCCTCGGCCACAAGGCGCATCTTGGGGCAGGGGTGGTTCTTTCGAATGTGCGCCTGGACCGGCTGGAGGTCACGGTCAAAACAGACACGGATGTCATTCCCACCAGCCTGAGAAAATTTGGGGCAGTCCTCGGAGATTACGCCGAGATCGGCTGCAACAGCGTGATCAGCCCCGGCAGCATCATCGGCCGGCGCTGCGTCGTTTATCCGCTGACACACTTCAGCGGCGTGCTGGAGGCAGATCTGATGCTGAAGACGCGGCAGACCCAGCAGGTGGTGAAGCGGCGGCGTTAAAAAGAGGGATTGAATACAATCTCAGTGGTGGGAGTCAGAGCAGCAACCCACATTTATGAAACCGTCTTTTCGCTGTCTTTGTGTCGCCTCGGCTGTCCTTGCGCTGGCAGGCTGTGACAAACCCACGCCGCCTGCGGCTGTCACGCCACCTGCGGCAGAAACAGACGGGCAGCTCGCCGAAGCCCGCGATGCCCTCCAGCGCCAGGCGTTGGAGATCGAGACCAAAACGGCCCTGATGGACAAGCAGCTGGCCGAGATGGCGCAGTCCCTCAAAGATCGTGAGAATGCGCAACTGCGGGATTCGCTGGACACCCTGAAGCGTCAGAATGACGATCTGCGTGCTCAGGCGGATGCTGCACGGCGTCAGAGTGACAGCATTGCGCAGCGCATGCATTCCACGCCACCGCTCAAGACGCCGCCGCCCGTGGCGCTGCCGGATTATTCGCTCTTCTACGAGCGCCTCTCGCCCTATGGCCGCTGGTTTGAAGTGAACGGCTACGGTTACTGCTGGCGGCCGACGATCACTGTGGCGGGCTGGAGGCCGTATGTGGATGGCTGCTGGGTCTGGTCGTCCCTTGGCTGGGCATGGCAGTCAAACGAGCCTTTTGGCTGGGCCACCTACCACTACGGCCGCTGGCTGAACCTGGCACGTTATGGCTGGGTCTGGGTGCCTGGCAGCGAGTGGGCTCCGGCGTGGGTGGCGTGGCGTCAAAGCCGCGATTGCGTGGGCTGGGCGCCTCTGCCGCCAGAGCCGGGAGCGTGCAGCGGCGTGTATCGCGACTGTGACTCACGCTATGGCCTGGGGCCCGCAAGCTATACATTCATCGAGACCACGCAGTTTGTGAGCCCGACCTACATCAACGTCTATGCACCGGTCACACGGCAGACCACCATTTTCCAGCACAGTGTGAATGTGACGCAGATTGTCCCCAGCCGGGGGCAGGGACATGCGTTCACCAGTCATGGCGGGCCTCCCCGTGTGCAAATGGAGCAGGCCTGCGGGCGCTCTGTGCCGCAGCGGCAGGTGGAGGCAGTGCGTGCCGACCAGGTGCCTCTGCAGCGGCATCCGCATGGAAGGATGGAGCCTGCGGCGCCTCTGGCCATGGTTCAGCTGCCAGCTGCACAGCCGGGAGCCCGCATCGTGCGTCCTGAAGTCAAAGACCGCATCCAACAACCGACCCGGATGAGCGGATTTGAGGGCGTGCCGCAGCGGGAAGTCACGGAGATCCGCGAGAGCCTTGCCAGGGAGAAAGAAGCCGCCGCAGTGCAGCAGCGGCCCTTCCATGGGCGTATGCCGAACCTGCCCTCACAACAGGCGGCCGATGTTCCGGCGGTCGTCAATGGCGCGCCAGCGCCGCGCAATGAACCGCCGCAGGAAACCAGAACAGCTGCTGTGCAGCCGACGGCAGCTGCACCCGTGACGCCAGAGAAGACCACGGAGGCAGAGCCGCGGCGCCCAGGGTATGGGAGCACGCAGCCGCATTTTTCGCGTCGTGCTGGCGGGCTTCAGGTCATCCCTGCGGTGCCTGCTGCACCGGCTCAGGAAGGGGTGCGCCCGGAGAGGGTTCCCGAGTCTGGCTCAGGCGCAAAGAGGGAGCCTGAGCGTCAGGCGCAGACAGCCATGGACGCTCCGCGCCAGCCGGAGGTTCGGGCTGAGAGCAAGAATGCGGACAGCAGCGTGCCTGCTGCCACGCCTTCAGTCCCACCTGTGGCAGCCGCGACCGCAGCTGTGCCTGCTGCCGAGCCTGGAACGGTCACACCTGCCGTCCCGCCACCGCCTGCAATGACAGAGACTAAGGCAGCTGAGCCAGCACCGGCCACTGCGGCTGCCGAAGCTGGCATCATCAGCACAGATGCTGCCCGGGAGAGGACCCGCGCCCATGAGCGGCGGCAGCGTGAAATCCCGGACCGTGCCATGACAGAACCCAGGACCGCTGAGCAGGCTGCCGCAAATGCCGAAGCAGAAAAAAGCCGTATGCAGGCCGCTGCCCAGCAGGAGGCACAGGCAGCCCAGCAGCAACGCATGGCTGCCGATCAGGCAGCTGCCGCCGAGGCAGAAAAAGTACGCCAGCAGGCCGAAGCTGCCGCCGCGCAGCAGCGAGCGGCCGCTGAGAGGATGTCTGCCGAGCAGGCCGCGACTGCCCAGGCTGCTGCCGTGCAACAGCGCCAGCAGGAGGAAATGCAGCGTGCTGCGCAGGAGCAGGCACGCCGTGCCGCTGAAGGGCAGCAGATGCGCGCCCAGCAGGAGACCGCGCAACGGGCGCAGGAGATGGCGCAGCGCCAGGCTGAAGAAACTGCCCGCCGCCAGCAGGAGGCCGAAATGCAGCGTGCACAGGAGCAGGCACGCCGCGCCGCTGAAGAGCAGCAGATGCGTGCCCAGCAGGAGACTGCGCAACGGGCGCAGGAGATGGCGCAGCGCCAGGCTGAAGAAACTGCCCGCCGCCAGCAGGAGGCCGAAATGCAGCGTGCACAGGAGCAGGCACGCCGCGCCGCTGAAGAGCAGCAGATGCGCGTCCAGCAGGAGGCCGCGCAACGGGTGCAGGAGATGGCGCAACGCCAAGCTGAAGAAACCGCCCGCCAAATGCAGCGTGCACAGGAGCAGGCACGCCGTGCTGCTGAAGAGCAGCAGATGCGCGCCCAGCAGGAAGCCGCGCAGCGAGCGCAGGAGATGGCACAGCGCCAGGCGGAGGAGCAGGCACGCCGCGCCGCTGAAGAGCAGCAGATGCGCGTCCAGCAGGAGGCCGCGCAACGGGTGCAGGAGATGGCGCAACGCCAAGCTGAAGAAACCGCCCGCCAAATGCAGCGTGCACAGGAGCAGGCACGCCGTGCTGCTGAAGAGCAGCAGATGCGCGCCCAGCAGGAAGCCGCGCAGCGAGCGCAGGAGATGGCACAGCGCCAGGCGGAGGAGCAGGCACGCCGCGCCGCCGCAGAGCAGCAGATGCGTGCCCAGCAGGAGGCTGTGCAACGGGCGCAGGAGATGGCACAGCGCCAGGCCGAAGAGCAGGCACGCCGTGCCCAGGAAGAAGCCCAGCGCGCAGCAGCAGAGGCGGCGCGCAACCGGCCGCCAGGAATGTGATGGGACTCCGTTGGTCGGAACCATTTCAGTCTTGTGGCCAGACAAGCCCGGTGGGAAGATGCTCTGCATGCGCTGGCTGCTTCCGATAGTCCTTCTCCATGGCGCCATGTCGTTGTGTGCAGATGAAGTCGTCCGCATCACCTGGAAGACGGCACATGCTGCACCACCACCTGAGTTCAGACCTCCGGCGTCAGATCTTCTGCCCATGTTTCGGCTGGCGCTGAACACGCTGCCAGAATCTGCCATCGTCGCCCTCGCTTTGTCACAGCCCTCGCTGCTCAGCCTCACGCCAGCGCAAGCTGCCAAGATGCGCCCCTTGGTGGCGGAGCGTTACACACAGATCTCCAGCTCGCCGGCATACTCCGGCGTGGAATCCGCCCTCCCGTATTGTTTTGCCGAAAAACATCCACTGGAAGGCCTCGCGCTGGTGCATGTCCCCGACGGTGCGGATGCCCGGACGCCCGTGCTGCTGTTTCTGCACGGCTACGGTGGCAGTTTTTTATGGTATCAGCATCTTCTGGCCGAGCATTTCGGCAATAGCATCATCATCTGTCCCGCCTATGGCATCAACACCTCCACCATCTCCGGCGAGTATGTGGAGGAGTGTGTCCAGGCAGTAGGCGCACGGTTGGGGCGGCCGATGCTCAAGCCGGTTTTAATGGGGCTCTCTGCAGGCGGCTTTGGTGCCTGTGACATCTACACGCGGCACCCGGAACGTTTTGACCGCCTCATCTGCATCGCGGCCTATCCGCCGGAAGACCTGCTTGAGAAGTTTCCCCGCGTTGCCAAGGCGGCGTTCATCGCAGGTGGTGAGGAGCACTTTGTGAAATCGGGAGATTTCGCCCGACGCATCGGAAAGCTGCGGCAGCTTGCCCCTCTCACACAGCAGTTCACCGTGCCGCAGGCAGATCATTTCTTCCTGCTCACCCACACGGCGCTCACGATGGCCAGGCTGCGCGAGTGGCTGCCCCGCCCCTGACATTACACCCGCAGCATGTCTTTCACCACCTGCCAGTAGAGAAAGATGCACCCGCGCCAGGAGTAGCGAAATTCACCGTTGCCCGTGGGCTCGATGACGCCGGCGGTGATGTTGTGGTCAATGAGCACGCTCATGTCACGCTCGATGTAGGCGTGCAGGTACTCGGTGTCCTGCAGTGCCAGATCTTCGAGGCGGATGCCTTCGTTTTGGAGAAATTGCTCGTGGCGCTCCAGCAGGTCGGCAAACGAACCTGCATGGGTGAAGCGGTTCAGCCGCTGCTTGGGCGAGTGCTTCATGGTGGCGGCAAACGGGTAGTTCGTCGTCGTGAAGGTGACTCCGCTTGTCGCACGTGAGGTCAGGCTGACGTAGGAAAAGCCAAACTCCCCCTGCTGTGCCAGCGCGATGGCGGCCTGCATGCGTTTTTCCGCATGGTAAAACAGGCGCATGAAGTAGTCCGTCTGGCTGAACTGCCAGCCGGTGTCCCCGACTTCGCTGAATCCGTCGTCCTCCGCCTCGCTGCTGAGTTCAGAGAGTTCCGGAAAGATTTCACGTGAAGGGGGGAAGCGGTGTTTGACCTCACTTTTGATGGGAAATCGCAGCCGCCGCACGCGGAAGACGATCTCCATCCACGGCAGCATGAACCAGGCGCCGACAAAGATGGCCCCCCCGACGTGTGTGTCAGTCAGGAAATAGCCGCTGAGGTAAGAGGCGCCGAGCAGGGAGAGCCACCCCAGCTTCTGAATGAAGCGGTTGTGGAAGGAACGGCAGGCGATGGCAAAAACGATGGCCGCCGCGACATACAAAATCTGCTGGAGAGTGGTTTCCATGAGGCCCTCGGGGGTGGAGCAAGGGGAAAGCTAAGGGAAGTCTCAGACAAAGCAACCTTGCATCCGTTCGGCCTAAGTGCCGGAAAATGAAGAGGCCGGACGCACTCCCGATGCGTCCGACCTCCGTCTCAACCTCAACCTAAAGGCTTAGAAATTGACCTGGGCCTGAATGCCGAGGTAGTCGTAGTTCACATTGTTGTAGGGAGCCACGTTGGTGTTGGTGCGCATGCCGTGCATGAACATGGCCGTGAGCTCAAGCTCCGGATAGGGGATGAAGCGCACGCCGACACCCACTTCGTTCACCTTGTCCTTGGGTGCGTTGACGGCGAATTTACGACCGCCGTTGTAGGTCTGCCAGCGGACGAAGGGGATGACTTCCTTCTGGCTGGCAAACACGTGGCGGTAGTTTGCCTGGACGTAACCCCCGCTCAGGCTCGCGGAGGTGATGGTGCGCATGTCGTTGGAAAGCTGAGGCCCCTTGCCCCAGTTCCATTCTGTTTCGATGCCGAAAGGCTGCGGATACAGCACGGCGGAAATGCCGACGCGTGCGTCAGTGATGCCGCGGTTGTTGCCATTGCCGTTGTTGGGCGTCACACCGTTGATGGGCGCCGTGGTGGTGTTGAACTTCCCGGCGTAGCCCTGGATGCCGATTTCGAGGAACTGGCCGTTGTCGAACTCAAAGGGATAGGTGGCACGGGCCACCCAGTGTGGCTGGCCGTTGGTGTCCGGCTTGTTGATGCCCTGACCTGAGTAGGCTCCGAAGGCGATCATTCCATAGTCACCCGAACCGCGGAGACCCATCTTGACGAGGTTTTTGAAACGTTCACGGATCTCATAAGGTGCATACATGTAGTAGATGCCAAAGTCACGCTCGCCTTCCACAGCCGTGCTGATGGCTTCAGGGCGCTCCAGAGCAAGACGGTTCTGGGAGGACTGCATCGTGGCATAGCCATAAGGCACTTTGGACAGACCCATGCGCACGCGATGCTCGCGGGCGGGGTCCAGGGAGACGTCGGCGTAGTAGTCGCGTGCCTGCACCCCGCCGTTGCCATTGACGCCGCCAAACAAGTCGGCCTGGAAGTAGAGATAGACGTGGTTGGTCAGGTCACCGCTGAAAGCCAGGCGCCCACGACGGATGCCGATGCTGGACTGGTCATTGGCGAAGGGGTCATTCTGAATGTGAAGCTGGCCGCCGTCCTCGTGCATGACGGAATCTGTGCGCACCTGGAGGTAGCCCTTCATTTTCAGACGTTCATACCACTTGTCGGCCAGCAGGCCGTCCAGCTCTGCGGCGGACATGGTCGAGGGGGAGGTGTTGTCAGTGATCTTGGAAATGTCCTCGATCTGCCCGCGGGTGGTGGTGAGGGCGTTTTCGAGGTTGCCCACCTTGCTTTCGGTCTGTGACAGGCGTTTTTCCAGCGTGGTGCCTCCGGCGCGATTGAGGGCGGTTTCGAGGTTGCCGAGCTTGCTCTCTGTCTGGGCCAGGCGCTTTTCCAAGGCGGCGGTGTTGGCAGGCTGGCCTGCGGCAGGCGCCGGGGTGGTGGTGGCCGGAGCGGCAGCCGCCGCAGCTTTGTCCCTTTGCTGGTCCTCTTCGCGGGAGGCGGCCACGAGCATGTCATATTCCTCCTGGCTCAGGGTGCCTTTGGCCTTCATGATGAGAAAGAGCTTCTCCATGGCCGGGCCCGCAGTGAGAGGCAAAGTTGGAGGCAAGGCGATGGAGACGGCTGCAAAAGCAGCCAGGACACGGGAGATGCGGGAATGTTTGAGGCGCATGTGTGAGGTGTTCAGGTGAGTTCAGGGAGCTCCCCATGGCGGGTCAGACACCCCTGAGAAGCAATGTCACATGCCTGTAACCTGATTCCCCCGCGAGGTTCTTAATGTGACGCTTTCGTCACGAATGCAGGTTATTCACAGTTCAAAAGCTGCTTGAGCCTCGGCAAGGCGCTGATTATCTGTTTTGTGACGCTTTCGTCACAGTGCGCATTTTGACCGCCCGTCCCCTTCCTTCAATATCCGCCCCGTCTCCCGCGATGAACCGGCGGCGGGACCAGCACAAAGCCCTCCTATCCTACAACCTCCACATGAAGATCGTCTTCCTTACCCTTGTCACCACTCTGGCCGCCGCGCTTTCGCTTCAGGCTCAGACCACCCTGCGCATCCGTGGATCCGACACGCTCGGCGCCAAGCTCGTGCCACAACTTGCCGAGTCCTTCAAAAAGCAAGGGGGCAAAGTCAGCTTTGACATTGCCGCGGAAGGCTCCTCCACCGCATTCACCAACCTTGCCTCCGGCACCGCTGAAATCGGCATGTCCAGCCGCAAGGTGAAGGCGGACGAGCGCACCCTCTGCCGCAGCAAGGGCGTCTCTCTCACGGAATATGAAGTGGCCTGGGACATGATCTCCGTCGTCGTGAACAAGAACAACCCCGTCGCCGACCTCTCCAAAAAGCAGCTTCTGCAGATCTTTGCCGGAGACATCAAGGACTGGAGCGAAGTCGGCGGCACTCCCGGCCCTATCTCCGTCTACACCCGCAACACCTCCTCAGGCACCTACAAGGACTTCATCGGCCTGGCCATGAAAGGCCGCGAATACGGCAAAAACAGCCAGAAGATGGCTGGCAACGAGCAGATCGCCGCAGAAGTGGGCTCCAACCCGAACGGCATCGGCTACGTTGGTTACGCCTACTCTGGTGCGAAAGGCATCAAGGTCGTCTCCATCGCGGGGGCTTTCCCCAGCCCTGCGGCAGTGAAATCCTACCCGCTGTCCCGCCCTACCTTCCTCTACACCAGTGGCGAGCCCACCGGCACCACCAAGGCCTTCATCGACTTTTGCCTCAGCCCGGCCGGGGACGCCATCGTGAGCAAAGCGGGCTTCGTTCCTTTGAGCATTGCAAAGTAACTGTTGATTGACCGGTTCAGCAGTCCGGCGGAAGAGACATGCTCTCGACCGCCGGATTTTTTTGCTCCGGCGCCCACAAGACTCCCACCCCATGAACAGCCTTTCGACGCCCAGCAGACCTCCGCTGCGCAGTGTCCTGCTCAGGAGTCGCAAACGCACCATTCTCGGGCTCGATCCGCAGAAGGTGATCAAATACTTCTTCGGCAGCAACGCCAGCGTGGCCATCATCGTCCTCGTGCTCATCATGGTGTTTCTGCTGCGTGAGGGCATCGATTTTCTGCCCACCTATCAGCGCGAGCTGCAGACCTACCGCCGTGCGGGGCTGGAGTTCTGTGACATCATTGACCAGCCGCTGCAGCGGAACCAGGCTCTCTCCAGCAGTCTCCGGCAGGCGGTGGGCGCTTCCTTGGAAACCATCAGCAAAACGGCGCGCGACCGGCGCGACGCGGCGTTTTTGCTCAAGCGGCAGCTGGAGGACAAAACGGCCCGGCCTCGTGAATCGCTCACGCAAGCGCTTGAAAAGACACCCCCTGCAACAGAGCAGGTCGAAATTTTGCGCCGTGAGCTGCAGGCGGCTTCCGCCAGCGCTGCAAAAGAGCTGGATTACCCCGCGCTGTTCAGCACGGCGGAACGCGAGCAGTTGCAGCAGGAGTTTGCTGCACTCACGCCGGAGGTCCCAGACCTGCCGCCGCTGCTGCAGGCACTCGTGGCGGAGTTTGCGGCCAAAGACCGTGAGGCGCGCGCCAAGTTTGCTGCGCTGGTGACCGCCCAGGAGGAGTTTGAAGAAGCCACGGAGCCGCTGCAGGAGGTGGTGGACGAACTCAAGGCCAAAGCGTTGGAAACGAAGGAAAAGGCCGTGGAGTTTGAGGTGCTCGAGACCAACCGCTTGCGCCTCCTGGAGGCCGCCGCCAAAGAAACCGACCCGAAAGAAAAAGCCAGCCTGACCAAGGAGGCAGAGGAGTCCGTGTCCGAAGCCGTCAATTTGGGGGACAGCATCAAGGAGATCACCGCACGCACGGCTGAACTGCGCGAGCAGGTGGAAAAATACGCCGTGGTCATTGAAAAAGCGGCCACTGCGCTGCCTCAAGAAGCCGGGACCAAGGCCGCTCTGAAGCTGGTGAATGAGGTGCGGGAAAAGATTCCGGCACATGCCCGTGAGATGAGGTCTGCGGCAGCAAGGCTGGAGGGGTGGCACTGGGACAAACCGGTCTCGATTTTCAGCGTTATCGGCGCTTTCTTCTTTGGCACCCAGTGGATCACGAACAGCTCCTGGCAGGACTTCTTTGGATTTGTCCCTCTGCTCACGGGATCTCTGGTCATTGCTGCGATTGCCATTCTCATCGCGACGCCCGTCAGTGTGGTGGCCGCCATCTACACGAATCAGTTTGCCAGCGACCGGGAGAAGGAAATCATCAAGCCCATCATCGAGTTCATCCAGGCCATCCCCTCCGTCGTGCTGGGTTTCATCGGCATCTCTCTTGTCGGCAATCTCATCAAGGACGTCAGTGAATGGGGCTGGCTGCAATGGGTGCCCGGCTTTCCCATCCAGGAACGCCTCAACATGTTCAATGCCGGCTGCCTGCTCGCCTTCATGGCGGTGCCCACCATGTTCAGCCTTTCCGAAGATGCGCTGAACAACGTGCCGCGTGCTTACATCGACGCCTCCGACGCCCTCGGCGCCACCAAGCTCCAGACCGTCTTCCGCGTCATTGTGCCCGCTGGCATCTCCGGCATCCTCTCCGCCATCCTGCTCGGTCTCGGCCGCGTTGTCGGTGAGACCATGGTCGTCCTGCTCGTCGCGGGAAATCGCATCGCCATTCCTGATTTCAGCGCCGGACCCGGCGTCATTTTCCATCCGGCACACACCCTGACCGGCATCATCGCCCAAGAGCTGGGAGAAGTCTCCCGTGGCAGCTCGCACTGGCAGGCGCTCTTCATGGTCGGGATTGTGCTTTTTGCCATCTCGCTGCTCGTCAACTGGTGCGCGCGCGCCGTGGCACGCCGCTTCGAACCCCACAAGGCATGAACCCTGCCCCCACCAACGAAAACCCTTTTGCCGGAGACAGCTCCGGCATCCAGCAGCGTGAGACCGCTGCGCGCTGGGGCCTGCGCATCGGCAGCTACGTCGTCGTCCTCATCACGCTGGCGATCATGCTGCACATCTTCATCAAAGGGGCGCCTGTGGCCTTCCAGTCGAAATGGCCGTTCGTGAACACGAAGTTTCTCACCGAACTGCCCGCCACGCTGCACGTCATCGAAGACCGGCAGGGCAACCACATTGAAACAGATGTGAACGGATCTGACGCGGTCAAAAAGAAGCTGGGCGACAACTTCCGCGCAGAGAAAACCATCTCGTACTCCGGCGGGGGAATTCTGGGGCCCATCGTTGGCACCGCCCTGCTGGTGATCGTCAGCGTGGGGGTGGCGCTGTTTCTTGGCGTCGCCTGCGCCATCTACCTGAGCGAGTATGCCCGGCACGGCAAGTTTCTCGAAACGGTGCGGCTTGCCATCCTGAACCTGGCTGGCGTGCCTTCCGTGGTCTTCGGCCTGTTTGGTCTGGGGGCCTTCGTCCTGACCGCGCCGACCTTTGTCGATGTGCCCGCAGAGCGCTCCGTGTTTTCCATCCCGCTGGGCTTCACCACCCTGAGCTTTGAAGGCTGGGACACCTGCGTGCTCTCCGGTGGCTTCACGCTCGCCTTTGTCATTCTGCCCGTCATCATCACCGCCAGCGAGCAGTGCCTGCAGGCGGTGCCGCAGGGTTTCCGTGAAACCAGCATGGCGCTCGGGGCCACGCGCTGGCAGACCATCCGCTACAGCGTGCTGCCTTTTGCCACACCCGGCATTCTGACCTCCAGCATCCTCGGCATCGCCCGTGCGGCCGGTGAAACGGCCCCCATCATGTTTACCGCCGCGCTGGCGTTCAAAGACAAGCTGCCCTGGCAGAAAGACCTGCCGCCGCTCCCTGCAGACGCCTCCATCTTTGCGCACTGGGAACAGAGCGTGGAGCGCTTCCTAGGCATCTTCACTGAGTCGGTGCAGGCGCTGCCTTATCACATCTACACCCTGGCCGCGAAGATCCCGCAGAACGAGTATGCGGAGCGTGCGCAGTATGGGTCCGTTTTCGTGTTCCTTGTCCTGGTTGCCTCACTGGCCGCCAGCTCCGTGATGCTGCGCAAACGCCTGCGCGCCAAGTATCGCTGGTAACTGCTTTCTCCTTTCATGTCCGCCGATCCCACCGCCCAGTCCGCACCGCCGCCTGTCGTCCAGGTGCGGGACATGGATTTTTCCTACGGTGCCAGCAAGGCGCTGCATGACATCAATCTGAAGGTCGAGTACCACCGCGTCACCGCGCTCATCGGCCCCTCCGGCTGCGGCAAGAGCACCCTGCTGCGCTGCATCAACCGCATGAACGACCGCGTCACAGGTGCGCGCGTGACCAAGGGGGAGGTGCTCGTCAAAGGCAAAAACATTCACGACGCGGACGTCGATCTCACCCAGCTCCGCAAGCAGGTCGGCATGGTGTTCCAGAAATCGAATCCCTTCCCCAAGAGCATCTACGAAAACGTCGCCTATGGTCTCCGCATCCACGGCGAGAAAAACAAAAGCGTGCTCGATGAAGCCGTCGAACGTTCGCTGACCCACGCCGCTCTCTGGGAGGAACTCAAAGACCGCCTGCATGCGAATGCCCTGGCGCTCTCAGGCGGCCAGCAGCAGCGCCTCTGCATCGCCCGTGCCATTGCCACGGTGCCCGATGTGCTGCTGATGGACGAGCCCTGTTCCGCGCTTGATCCCATCTCGACCCTCAAGATCGAGGAGCTCATGCACCAGCTCGCGAAGGAGTTCACCGTGGTCATCGTCACCCACAACATGCAGCAGGCCGTGCGCGTCTCCGACTACACGGCCTTCCTCCACCTCGGCAAGCTGGTTGAGTTTGCGCCCACGGAGGAGCTCTTCACCAATCCGCGCGAAAAGCTCACCGAGTCTTATTTGCGCGGCACTTTCAGTTAAAAATGGCCGCCGAAACCCCAGCTCCCACCGCCGCAGAGCCGCTCATTCAGGTGGAGAAGTTCAACTATGCCTATGGTGACAACCAGGTGCTCTTTGATGTCGATCTGAACATGCGCAGCGAGGACGTGACCGCCCTCATCGGCCCCTCCGGCTGTGGCAAAAGCACCCTGCTGCGCTCCATCAACCGCATCAACGACCTGGTGGAATCCGCCCGCGTCGTCAGCGGCAAAATCAAGATCGACGGCGTGGATCTCTACGCGCCTGAGGTCGATGTCATCAGCCTGCGCCGCAACGTGGGCATGGTCTTCCAAAAGTACAATCCCTTCCCGCGCTCCATCTTTGAAAATGCGGTTTACGGCCTCCGTGTCGCCGGCGTCAAAGACCGCCACGATCTCGAAGAAGCCGCAGAGCGCAGCCTGCGCTCCGCCGCTCTCTGGGACGAAGTGAAAGACCGGCTCCACGAAGTGGCCACCGGACTCTCCGGGGGGCAGCAGCAGCGTCTGTGCATCGCCCGCGCCATCGCCCTGCAGCCGCGCATCCTCCTTATGGACGAGCCCTGCGCCGCTCTGGACCCCATCGCCACCGCGCGTATCGAGGAGCTCATCCACCAGCTCCGCGGCCAGTACACCTTCATCATCGTCACGCACAACATGGAGCAGGCCAAGCGCATCGCCGACCGCACCGCCTTCTTCTACAAAGGCCGCCTTATCGAGGAAGACGAGACGATGAACATCTTCAATCATCCCCGTGATGCCCAGACCGAGGCTTACATCACCGGCCGGCTGACGTGACGGTCCGCTCTCGTCTTGCATCCTGGGTTTGAACACACGACCGGTAGCGGCTCGGGTGTGCCATGAATCGCTTTCTTATCATCATCTCCGCTCTCCTGTGTCTCACCACCGTCGGGAGTGTGGGGCTTCTATGGCGCACGACCTTGGGCTCCATCCATGAGACAAGAGCTCCTTTTAAGTTCATGGCCGAACACGACAGGCGTGACCCCCGTTACTTCCAGGAGTTGGAAAGGCTGACCGGGCGTCTGCTAAAGGACATGGACGCGCGCGCTGAGGAAAGAAACCGCTGCACTCTCATCATTGGCTGTGCCACGGTCCTGCAAGTTCTCGTGGCCATCGTGTTAGTCAGGCGGCCACGTCAGCCCGCCCCACCCCGAAGTTGAAAAAAACGTTTCTTGCAGCACTGTGCGGAGTCATGAATCTCCGCCCCCTTGCCCTGCTGCTTCTCATTGCCAGCGCCGCCCGCGCCGGCGTGGAGGTGGATGTTGAAAAATTTGGCGAGAGTCTCGGGGGCTGGAACAAAGAGAAGCACAAGGCAGCCGAGTACAAATTTTCCGAGGTCGACTACCGCACCTACAAGCCGGAAGTCACCACTGCGCCGGATGGCGGCGTCTTCATCTCTGTGCGTGTGGACCATCTGCGCGGCATGTTTTCGTCTGACGATCACGCCAGCCTGGAGATGAGCTTCGCGCCAGACGGCACCCTGCTGTCCTCCCAGGCCGCCATCTCCATTCAGTCACGACGCATCAGCAGCGACATGTTTCGCAGTGGCGGCAAACAGGTGGCCGGAGCCGCAGGGCAGGTGGTCGGCGGCACCGTGGCCCAGGCCGCCAAGATCGGCGGGGATGTCTTTGGCAGCCTTGCCAGCAAGCTGCTGCGTGAAAACGTCACAGAGCCCGGCCGCATCGCCTACCCGGCCGCGCTGCGCCACAATTACAATCTCCTTTATCAGTGCGTGAAATACGTGAA
Source organism: Prosthecobacter fluviatilis (assembly GCF_042655725.1). Taxonomy (GTDB): domain Bacteria; phylum Verrucomicrobiota; class Verrucomicrobiia; order Verrucomicrobiales; family Verrucomicrobiaceae; genus Prosthecobacter; species Prosthecobacter fluviatilis. The sequence goes on along the minus strand of NZ_JBHSMQ010000003.1, from coordinate 483,719 downwards.
GGATCCGCCCAAGGCCCTCGTCGTGGAGGGAGATCCCCTTCGCCCCAAGCCTCCGGAACCCAAGACCGCGCCTGAAAACATGTTCAACCTGAACACCTTTGGCGAGGCTCCCAAGGAAAGGGACAAGGAGAAAAAGGAAGAGCCCAAAAAAGACGCCGCTGCGGAAACGCCCAAATCATGAGCCGGATGCAGCTGCTCATCGACGTCGGCAACGGGCGCACCAAATTTGGCCTCGCCACAGATCAGGAAATTCTGGAACGCCGCGAACACCCCACGCGCGAGCTTTCGCCCGCCGCCGTGCGTGAGGTGGTCAAAGGCTGGCAGTTTGAAAACGCCGTCATCTGCAGCGTCGTGCCTAAAGTCGTCCCCGCCTTCCGCGAAGTCTTTGGCAGCACCCTCATCGAGCTGCGCCATGACGCTCCTCTCGGCATTGGCATCCGCTACCCCAAGCCTGAGAGCATCGGTGCTGACCGCCTTGCCAACGCCGTTGCCCTTGCCCACATGCACGGTGCCCCCGGCATCGTCATCGACTTCGGTACCGCCGTGACCTTTGACATTCTCTCGGCCGACAAGTTTTACATCGGCGGCGTGATCGCGCCGGGGTTGCGGCTGATGACGGACTACCTGCACGAGCGCACCGCCCTTCTTCCCAGCGTGGATCTGCGCGAGCCCACCACCGCCATCGGCCAGTCCACGGAGGGGGCTATCCTCGCCGGTGCTGCCATTGGCTACCGCGGCATGGTGAAAGGCATCTTGGAGGCTCTCAAAAAGGAGCTCGGCGGCTCAGACATCCGCATCGTCGCCACGGGTGGCGATGCCGAATGGATCATTTCCGGCATGGGCGAAGACATCGCTACCGACCCGGATTTGACCTTGCACGGACTGCGTTTGGTGGGCAATCTCCGCGCCCCGCTCTGAAGGCGGGGCTTTATGGCTGAAACTGACAAAACTTCCATCGGCATCGACTTTGGCGGCACTTCCGTGAAACTCGGTGTGTGCCGTGGCGATGAACTTCTCATCACCGACGAGCCCATCCCCACCGCACAGTTCCACGGGCCTGCTGCGCTCATAGGAGAAATGGCGGCACGTGTGGCGAAACTCCAAAAGACCTATCCCGCCATCTGCGCCATCGGCGTGGGTGTTCCCGGCCTCGTGGATTTCGATCATGGCTTTGTGCATGAGCTGACGAACGTCCCCGGCTGGAAGCATGTGCCGCTCAAGGCCATCCTCGGTGAAAAGACCGGCCTGCCTGTGCTGGTGGAAAATGACGCCAATGCCATGACCTATGCGGAGTTTCGCCATGGTGCGGCGCGCGGCCTGAAAAACGTCATTGGCATGACCCTTGGCACCGGCATCGGCGGCGGGCTGGTGCTGGACGGCAAGATGTTCCGCGGCAGCGGCTTCGTGGCCGGAGAGATCGGTCAGATGAGCATCGACTACAACGGCAAGGCCGGCCACTACGGCAACCTGGGCGCGCTGGAAAAGTACACCGGCAACCAGCAGATCGCCGAGCATGCCGTGCTGCGCTACTCCGAGGCGGGCATCGAGAAAGACATCGCTGACTGCACGCCGAAGAAGATCGCAGACGCCGCGCAGGCCGGAGATGACATCGCGCGTCAGATTTGGGCCGAGGTGGCCGACTGGCTTGGCACCGCCATTTCCAGCATCGCCTGGCTGCTCAATCCGGACGCTTTCGTGATCGGCGGCGGCGTGGCCCAGGCCGGAGACCTGATTTTTAACCCGCTCAAGAACAAGGTGCAGAGCATGCTCAGCACCGTGGTCTGGGAGCGCCTGCAGATCCTGCCCGCACGGTTTAGCAACGAGGCCGGCATCATCGGCAACGCCGCCCTGGCAGCAGACGCGGTCTGATCCCAGCGGCGTCTGAACGAAAAAAGGCCCGGCTCTTTCGGAGCCGGGCCTTTTTTGTAATTCACTGAAGACTACTTTTTCTTTCCTTTGGGCTGCGGCTTGGGCTCCCAGTCTTCCACCTTGATGATGGCTTCCAGGTCCTTCTTTGCGTCGATGTCTTCCGGCAGGATTTTGAACTTGGTCAGGTAACGCAGCGCCTTGGTCACCTGAAGGATTTCGTTCTTCTTGGATTCGATCTTGCCGGGGGGCACCTCTTTCATGGCGCTGGCGAAATCGCGCACGGCTGCGGTGGCAAATTCACGCGCCTCGGCATTGTCCGCATAGCAGAGGGACTCAAAGAAGTGCAGCATCTTTTCGATGCCATCGAGCTTGGCCGCAGATTCGCGGATGCCTTTGGCGATTTCCTCGCGCTTGGCAGTTGTGGCAGCTTCGCTCATGTGGCTGGCTTCACCGCCGTCGATGGCGCGCTTGGGCAGCGGGCGGTACCAGATGTTGCGGTAGCGCACGGGGTTGCCGTGGTCCTGCAGCTTGAGGGGGCCCTTGTCCGGGAAGGCTTTCGGGGAGGAGCGCTTCATGTGGCCGCCGCCGCCTTCGAGGGGGGTGTGGTCCTGCGTGAGCACACCGTTCACGAAGACGGTGATGTAGCCGGGATCAACCTCCTTGCCGTCTTTGAAAATGGGGCGGCGGAAGACGATGTCGTAGGTCTGCCATTCCCCGGGAGCGCGCAGCGGATTCACCATGGGCGGATTGATGCCGTAGATGGATGACGCCATGCCATCGGGGTAGCTGGGGTTGTTGTAATTATCCAGAACCTGGACCTCCACCTGGCCCATGAGGAAGACGCCGCTGTTGCCCCGGCCCTGGCTGTTGCCTTCGACCTTGGAGGGGGCGCTCCACTCAATGTGGAGCTGGCAGTCGGAGAATTCCTGCTTGGTGCGCACATAGCCACTGCCCGGCACGCATTGCAGCACGCCGTCTTTGACTTCCCATTTGGTGGGTTCAGCCGGAGTCTTGTCAGCCTGCCATTTTTCGATTTCCTCGGGCTTCCCGCCGAAGAGGATGATGGCATCCGAGGGCGGGGTGCCCGGCTTGTCCTGGGTGCTGAAAGTGCCCGGCTCCACGCGAGTGGGCTGAGGCCGGTTCATGTCATGGATGGCCCAAGGGTGGGTGGCGTCAGGCGGATCGCCGTAGAACGCGCCGTCTGCAAATACGGCGGTGGTGAGCAGGGGCAGAGCGAGAATGTGAAGCGTGGTACGTTTCATGGTGGTGGAGAGAGGTAGATGGAAAGAGGAGGGGAGCAAATGAGGATTCGCAAAGGTCTCATCTCACCCAGATTTGGAGCTCGGAGGCATCCATCTCTGCCTCCCAGGCTTTGAGTTTGGCTTTTAAGTCGGCGTGGCGGTTGACGTTCGGAGTGGCGATGCCCGTGCTGGAGAGGAGGCAAAAAAGAAGGTGCGCATGGCCGTCATAAAACGACGGCAGCAGGCGCACCTTCCAAAGGACGGGCTGTTCAGAGGAACGATCAGCCGTTGGGGAGCAGGCGCTCCCAGAGGATGTCGTTCATCAAAACGTTGGTGATGAATTCGCGGCTGCCCTCCGCCGGGGCGAGCGGGGCGGGTGTCGCAGCGGGCACCACGATGTCGAGCACGAGGCCCTTGGCGCTGCGCTGCGAGGTGATGCGGCCACCCAGGTGATAAGCCAGGAAGAAGGCTCCCATGAGGGTGAGTCCGGGGCCTTCTGTGCTGGCGTCTGCGTGGGTGAAGAAGGGATCAAACACGGAGCGAAGCACGTCGCCTGCCAGGCCGGGTCCGGTGTCAGTCAGTGTCAGGTGCAGACCGCCGGCATCTGCGGCGCCGGTCGCAGCCTTGGCGGCGAGTGTGACGTGCGTGCCGGAGGCAAGCAGGGAGAGCTCCGTCTGCAGCAGCAGGTGCAGCATTTTTTCAAAGGCAGGGCGGCTGGCCTGGACTGCGGGAAGAGCGCCGTCAGCCTCAAATTTCAGCTCGATGCCCTTGGCGGTGAAGGCTGAGCGCTGCTGATCCAGCAAGGACTGGATGACATTGGCGGCATCCATTTTGTGCTCTGCGCCGGCGGCAGACTGGAGCTCTCCCAGCAGGTCCGCGATGCGTGAGGCCTGGCGCACCACATGGGCGTGGAAGTCACGCCAGAAGGTGGCCTGCCGCAGGCGGTCCAGGTCGAAGTTCTGCTGGCCCAGCCTTCCGGTCATGTCCAAGAAGGCATGCACGGCACGCAGTGGCTGGTTCAGGTGCTGGGTGAGCCCGGCGGCGACGACGCCCAGGCTCATCACCCGGTCAGTGATGAGGAGGTTCTGCAGCACGGAGAGTTTTTCCTGCAGCAGGCCGTCGCGCTCCTGCTGGAGGATGTAGAACTCCATGGCGCGGTGCAGGGTGTTGCGCACATCGTCCATCTGGATGGGCTTGGAGATGTAGCGGAAGATGCTGCCGAGGTTGACCGCATCGACGGTGACATCGTAGTCGGCATAGGCGGTGACCATCATGCGCACAAGGCGGGGGCGGAGCTGGCGTGCGCGCTCGAGGAGCTGAACGCCTTTTTCCCCGGGCATGCGCTGGTCGGAGAGCAGCACGCCAATGTCTTCACCGTGCTGCTCGATGAGCTTGAGGCCGTCAGCGGCGTTGTTGGCGGTGAGGATGCGGAATTCGTCCCCGAAGGTCTTTTCGAAATACTTCAACGCCTTCTCTTCATCATCAACATAGAGAACGGCATAGCGTTTGAGGTCGTATTGGTTTTGCATATGGTGAGGTCCTTCTAAGTATCGGCGTGGTTGTTGTTAGGGCTGTTGGTAGAGGGCATTTCCAGGATGAACTCAGTAAACTGGCCGGGCTGGCTGCGCACTTCAATGCGCCCGCCATGGTCGGCGATGATACGGTTGCAAATGGAAAGTCCGAGCCCCATGCCCTGGCCCACGTCCTTGGTGGTGAAGAACGGGTCAAAAATCTTGTCCCGGATCTCCTGAGGGATGCCCGGCCCGTTGTCCTTGATGGAGAAGAGGATCCTGTCCCCGCGTGCAAAGGCGGACAGCTTGATGCAGGCGGACTCTCCTTCTGGGTACTGCTTGGTGGACATGGCATCCAGAGCGTTCTGGATGAAGTTGATGAGCACCTGGACGAACTGGTTGCTGTCTCCCCGGATTTCGAGGTCGTCCGGGATGTCCACCTCACGCTGCATGCCGTCCTTCCAGACGTGGGAGAAAAAGCGCAGGCCGGTGGCGACCACGGTTTTCAAGTCAAAGGCGTGATTGAGCTGGTTGGTGGTGCGGGTGAAGCCACGCAGGTCGGAGATGATCTGGATGACGCGGTTGACCCCTTCTTCCACATCCTTGACGGTGTCGGCGAAGTCGGCGCGTTCTTCCTCGGGCAAGAATTTGGCGGAGCGGCTGATGATGCCAAGGCCCTGGCGGGCGTAGTTGAGGGGGTTGTTGATCTCGTGGATCAAACCAGCGCTCAGGCGTCCGAGCGAGGCGAGCTTTTCGTTCTGCACTAGCAGGGACTCGGTCTCCTTGATCTGCTCCAGGGCATTTTCGAGCTGCTGCTTCTGCGCGACGAGCTCTTTCTGAAAGAGGCGCGAGTCCACGAGATTTTTGAGGCGCACCATGATCTCCGTAAGCGAGAAGGGCTTTGGCAGGAAGTCGTTGGCGCCGGCGGCAAGGCATTCAAGCTTGGTTTTCTCATCCGCACGCGCAGTGAGCAGAACTACGGGGATGGAGCGTGTGATGCTTCGTTCGCGAAGCTCACGGCATACCTGGAGGCCGTCTTTTTCCGGCATCATCATGTCGGAGAGAATGATGTCGGGAAGGAACTGGGCGGCCTTTTCCACAGCCTGCTGGCCGTCAACAGCCTCGAGAACTTCAAACGTGTCGCTGAGCTGGCTTTTGAGGAAGCGCAGCATGTCGGGTTCGTCGTCGGCAATGAGCAGCTTGGGCTTGCGGCTGCGTCCGACCCCTGTTTCCACGGGGCGCAGGGTGGCCTGCAGCGAGGTCATTGCAGGGAAGAGTTCGGCGCGGCGGTAAAGGTCAGCGATCCAGTCCTTGTTCTGGGTGGACTCGGCTTCGATCTCTTCGGCCGGTTCGTCAGCAGAGTCTTCAGCGGGGGCCGAGTCTCCCTGAAGCAGAGGGAGCCTGATGGTCATGGTGGTGCCTTTGCCCACCACGCTGGCGGCGGACACGCTGCCACCCTGTGCCTCGGCGAGTTCCTTGACCAGGGCAAGGCCGATGCCCATGCCCTGGAATTTGCGCTGGGAGGAGGTGTCTGCCTGCCAGAAGCGGTTGAAGATATGAGGGAGCTGGTCCGGCGGGATGCCCATGCCGGAGTCACGCACTTCCACGACCAGCCACGTGTCATCCTTGAGCGCGCTGAAATTGACGGTGCCGTTGGCGGCGGTGAATTTGAGGGCGTTGAACAGCAGGTTGAAGCAGATGCGTTCGAGCTTTTCCGGGTCAGCCATCACGGTGCCGATGCCTTCGTCCACATGAGTCTGAAGGTGGATGCGCTTGTCCTTGGCCACGGCGCCGACTGCGGTGGCCATGCCATTGATGAAATCTCCCATGTCAACACGGCGGGCGCGAATCTGGGCGCGGCCGGACTCGAGGCGGACGAGATCGAGCAGATCATTGATGAGCTTGAGCAGGCGCATCGCGTTGCCGTGCATGGTGTCCATGAGCTCGCGCTCTTCCGGCGAGCGGGTGGAGGTGACGCGCTGGATCAGGCTTTCCAGCGGTGCGATGAGCAGGGTCAGCGGGGTGCGGAGCTCATGGCTGATGTTGGCGAAGAAGCGGCTTTTGGCTTCGTCGAGCTCCCGCAGCTTCTGGTTGCTGGCCTCCAGCTCGGCACGGTTGAGGTCGAGGTCATGACGCAGCTTGAACTCGGAGAAGCGGATGGTGTTGTAGAACCAGGTGCCTGCGGTGGTGAACACGCCCGTGACAAACAGGAAGTACAAGTTGTTGAAGAAGATGCTGCGGTTGGCGATCGGGCCATGGTAGTAGCAGGCCAGGAGGTAGGAGGCCATGGTCAGCACAACGACCAGGATGCTGTCCTCCAAAGTCCAGCGCATGAGGATTGCAGCGCCGAGCATCACGAGGTTCAACCCGGCATAGTAGGGCGACTCAGCGCCTCCTTTGGCATAAATCATCCATGCGATCCCGACAATGAGGGGCATGGCCATGAGCAGTCCGAGGAGGCGGTGCAGACGCTTGCCCCAGGCCGTGTTGAGAGCGAGCCATACCAGAATGCTGACAATGGCGGAAAGGACACGGGCCGGGAAAAAGCGCTTAACGCCTTCTTCCTGAAACACCACCCAGTCCAGCGTACTGCCCGCGAGCATGAACACGACGGCGAGAATGCCGCAGAGCTGATAGTTGCGGACTCGGATGTCCTGCTCGTAAGCCTGGAAGTTTCCCTTCAGGCCACCAGCTAAAACTGGAGAGGCATCAGGCATCGAGAGGTTTGCGCACTTCGAGGAAGATGTTCACGCCGGTGGGGTCTGGCTTGACGAGGAAGGAGCCAGGTGGGGCGCGATCGGGTGCGAGCTTGAGGAACTGCTCCTCGTCGCGGTAAACGAGGTGCCACTCCGCCAGGTATTCCATCCAGTTCCGCCAGGGGTTGCTGGGATGCACGTTGGTGGCGATGAGCAGGCCGCCAGGGGCGAGCAGGTCGTAGAAGATCTCCAGAAGGCGCCGGCAGATGCGGTCTGAAAGGTAGTCGAACAAGCCGGCGCAATAGACCATGTCGTAGGTGCCGGCCTGTGCGGCCGCCCGTCCGGACTCCTTCAGCACCTGATGCACGGATTTTTTCTCAAAGCGCAGGCCTGTGCGGCGGCGGTGCCTGTTGCGCAACTCTTCCAGAGAGCGCGTCGTGTGCATGATGGTTTCATCGTTGAAGTCCAGCAGCAGGAGGTCGGCCGAGTCGGAGATGGGCTCGTGAGTGAGGAAGTTCTGAATTTCCTGGGCCGGGCCGCAGCCCAGGTTGTAGATGCGGGCCACTTTGCCCTGGGCGGCCATGCGCTCTGTCTCTGCCTTCAGCTGCTGTACGAGGTAGACAATGCGGTTGCGGTGGGCGATCACCGGCGGGATGTCCAGGTAGAGCTTGTTGAGCAGCTTGGCAAAAATGGAGCTGCCTTCATAGGGGTCGCGCAGCATCATGCTGACCATCTCGTAGTCCCCTGCATAACCCAGAGGCTTGTGATAGGTGCGGTAAACAAACGGCGCGCAGAGCACCAGCGGGTGCAGCTGGCGCTTGATGTAGCTGCGGTGCACCGGCTGCTGATCCATGGGGATGACAGCGGCGGACTCCTCAAAGCGTTTCATCAGCGGATAAACCGTGGGGACGATGGGCTCCTCCATCTGCAGGAGGACTTCGCGCTCCGCCTGGATTCGGTCTCCTGTGGGGAGGGAGCGCACACCGAGCTCCACCTGCTCCATCCAGCGACGGAGGTCGGAAAGCATGGTGTGCATGTCCGCCACCACGATCTTGAACTCGGGCACGACGCGGTAGCTCTTTTCCGTCTCGCGGAGGAACTCGGCAAACTCTGTCAGCAGGCGGCCTTTGTTCTGAGCGGGGGAGAGGATGTCGATGTCGATCCAGCCGTCATCCGAGAGGGAGGCCTCGCAGATGAGCATGATGCCGGTGTTCACCAAATTGGCGATGGTGGCCCTGCCGGTGTAAACGACGCGGTCGTTCATCATGATCCTGAAGTCATTCAGGACTTCAGAGAGCTGTACAATGCTGTAGGGATTGTAAACCTCAAATACACCCAGGTAGCGCGTGAGCCGGTGCAGCGTACCGCGCACTTCAGCCCCTTGGCTGTTGCGGCAGATGATAAAACTTAGCCGCTCCCCAGAGGAAGCGAGGTTGGGCAGTGCGTTGTCGGTGTTCTCCATGTTACGAATCCTCTGCTAAAGCGGGTTGCAGCTTGATGACAACACAAGCCTTGTTGAAAAAGACCTCCTCACGGTCTGGCATGGTGCCACGAAGGCGCTGGAGACATGCGAGGGGAAAAAGCACGGTGTCATTTTTGAGTTAAAACCTCTGCGTGAAGCTCAGCGCCAGCACCTGCCACTGATGCTTGTAGGTGCCATCATACTGGTTGGGAGGGTTTGACGCCGCCCCGCTGATGACACGGGCGGGGTAGTAGACGCAGGAATACGTGAGGTCCACGCCGCGAGTTTTGCCCCGCCAGCCCACGCCCAGGCTGAAGACATGCCTGTCATTGCCGGGAACCAGGGGGGTGTAGCTGTTCGCCGGCTGGGAATTTTCCGAATAGAGATAACCGCCGCGCAGCGCCCAGTGTTCATTCAGCTGGTAGGACATCCCGGTGCCGAAATCGAGCGAGTTTCTCCACCCAAAGACGGTGCTGGTCGAGCCGCCGAGCAAAGCTTGGTTGTTGCCGATCAAGAGGGGTAGGACATCGTGGGAGGAATTCTGCGCCCATTTGAAGTCAAAGCCCACGGTGAAGCGGTCTGTCACGTCAAAACCATAGCCGACGGAGATGGAGGCAGGAAAGGTCATGTCGGATTTAAAGCTGCTGGACTCGCTGAAGGTGCCAATCAGCGCCGGCGGCATGTTGGAGGCTTTGAAATCGCCACTGAGATTGACCTTCACCGGCAGCCGCCCAATGATTGCAAGGCGATGTCTTTTGGCAAAGGTCCAGTTGATGCCTGCATAAGCGCCCAAGCCCCAGCCCTGGCCATGGATTTTGATGTCTCCTTCGGCCGCGCCCGGAATGATATTGTTCCAGGCGTAGAACTGCTTCATCGTCAGGTCGGCGTACAAGATGTCGAGGCCGATGGCAAAGCTGAGATCGTCTGTGATCTTCACTGCGAGAGCCGGGGTGATGTCCACCGTCATCAGGTTGGCCTCGTAGGGCAGCGCATAGCGCAGGCCGCCGCCCATGCCCTTGGGGTAGTAGGCGGCAAGGCCGTACGGGGTGCTGACACCGAGGCCAAAGGACAGCCTGCCGGGCAGCAAGGGCTGCACAAAGTACATGCTGGCGGGGAAGACCCAGGGCCGGTTGATCCGTACGTTCTGGCCACCGTTCTGCTCAAAGCGGATGTCTGAATGCCACATGGCCGTGTTGATCAGCAGCTCGCTTTTCTCCATTTTCAGGATGTTGGCCGGAGCGACACGCACGGCTGAGGCATCGCTCAGATTGGCATATCTGCCGCCCACGATGCTGAGCGCCTGGGCGGAGTCAGGTATCACAGAGAATGTTTCGGATGCCTGCGCTGCCGCTGTGGCCAGGCCCAGGGCGAAAATGACATAAGCGTAGCGTGTTTTCATGGTGGAGCGGGGCGGAGTTATGCCAGGCCGTTGGACTGGCAGTAGCGGAGAATTTCGACAGTTCCCTTGAGCCCGGTCTTGCGACACAGGTTGTGCTTGTGCACAGCGACGGTGCGCGGGCTGAGAGACAGATCCAGCGCGACCTGCTTGAGGCTTTTGCCCCGTGCGAGCTGCATGAGGACTTCGAGCTCGCGGTTGGAAAGCTTTTCGTGCACCTGGCCGGCGGAGCCTTTGCGGATGGAGCGGTCTGCAAATTTCTGCGCCAGTTCGCGGGAAATGTAGCTGCGCCCATCCAGGGTGCAGCGGATGGCATCAAAGAGCTCATGTGGAGGTGCGTCCTTGGTCACATAGGAGCGTGCGCCGAGCTGCATGGTGCGGGAGACGAAGGTTTCCTCCTGGTGCATCGAAACGGCGATGATTTTGGGCGGGGTGGGCAGGGTGCGCAGCTCCGTGGTGAGCTCCATGCCCGAGCGGTCGCCCAGCTCGATGTCCACCAGGGCGATTTCATAATTGTGGATGCGTGCTTCAACCATGGCCTCCGCACAGGTGCCTGTGGAAACCACGGTGGCCTGGGGGAATTCACTTTTCAGCATGCTGGTGAAGGCCTCGCGCACGAGAGCGTGATCATCGACAATCAAAATGCGGAATGGAGGTGGGGATTGCATATGAGTATTCAAAGTCGTGGAGGTTTATGCAGCAGACTGCAGAGGGGTTGGGAGCGCCGTGATAGAAATGCGTGAACTGCCGCCCGGGCCGGAACCGATGAGCTGCATGCGGGAGCCGAGCAGGAGGCATCTGGCTTCGACGAGGGCCATTTCTGAGCCGTCCACGTTTTCTGTCCAGACGCTGTCTCCGCCATCGTGGTCGATGGTGATTTCGAGCTTTTCGGCGGAGGCCCGGCAGCTGACCTCAACCCATGAGGTGTCTGCAAAGCGGACGCAGTGCTTCAGCAGCGACTGCATGATGCGAAAGAGATTGAGGCGGCTGGCGAGATCGAATGCGGGCTCGTCACCGCTGATGTGGAGGACGATAGAGCCGGCAAACGTTTCACCGATGTTGCGCACGAGCTGCTGCAGGGCGACGTGAAGTCCGAAGGCTTTCAAGACTGGCGGGAACTGCTTTTCGGTGAGGTCGCGCACCAGCTGGAGTGTCTGCCGCAGGGTGGAATCCAGGCTGCCGAGCAGCTTGGTGACGATGGCGGGATCTCCGCCGTTGGCGAGTTCATGGCGGACCATTTCACCCAGTGAGGCGCAGGCGACCAAGCCGCCGGCCATGTCTTTGTGCAGCACGTGGGCCAGATCCACTCGCTGAGCATCCTCCTCTTGCAGCAGGCAGCTTAGCGATTGCAGCAGCGTTGAGGCTGAATTTCTTTCTATTTCGTCGAGGGAAGGGGGATGCATTGGTCCTAAATAATTAAATCAATTATGTCGCTGCATTTAGGAGAACCACAGTTCGCTGAACTCGGCACCTAAATGTTGATTTAATATTTAGGCTAATCCTAAATGACTCTCACATATTCATGTTTGTGAAGCGGATCCAAACTATGATTTATCATAAAAATAAAGCTATTTTTATTAATTTTATAAAAATATGAAACTAACATTAGTCACATGTATCTAAATACCATTCAGCACAACTCTACTGCCTGCAGTCGGATTCTGATTGTGACCGAAGAGAGATCCTTGCAAGAGGACCTGCACATTTCGCACTCGCTGCAGAATACGGGTCAGGCTGGCAGTTCATCGGCCATGCTGGGTTTTGATCATGGCAGTGCCAAGGCCAAAGCGGCCGTGCCGCCCCCAGAAGTGGTCTGCACAGCGAATGAGAAGGAGGCACTGGCTCTGGTGGAAGCTGCCGCACAGGGGCACAAGCCGTTTTCTCTTGTGATTATGGACGGCCGTCTTTTTTACGGCAAGGATTACCGGTACGTGATCAACCGCCTGTGGCAGTCTCAGCGCGACTTGCACGTGGTGCTGCATGCTGTTTCTCAGCTGGAGGCATTTGAGCAAATTCCGATCGACCTTGGTTCCAATCCGCACCTGCTGGTCTTCAAGTTCAGGCTGGTCCCCTTTGAAATCACGCAGCTCATCCGCACGCTGACGTTCAGGCACAGTGCGGAAAACCAAACGTCGCACCGGAATCTGAGCCTGAATGCGCAGCTGCTGGAAGTCACCTCACGTTTTGAAGATGTCAGCAACCGGCTCCGGCTGGAGCAGGACCACCGCAAGCAGCTGGAGGATCAGCTCTGCCGTAATCAGCGTCTAGAAACGGTGGGGCGTTTTGCAGATGCGATGGCGCACTTTTTCAACAACTACCTGACGGTGATCCAGGGGCATCTGGAGGTGGCGCAGCACACCCAGGGGGCCGGTGGCACGAGCTCGCTACCATCTTCATCTTTGAAGGAACTGATCCTCGCCACGCAGCGTGCGGCTGGCTTTACCTCGCAGTTTGTTTCGTTTAACAGGCGCGACTATTTGGAGCCTCAGCCGATGAATCTCGGCCAGGTCATTGATGGGCAGGCGGCGATGCTGCAGAAGGCGCTGGGAGAGCAGATCTCCATCCAGATCAGCCACCAGCCGGATCTGCCCGGGGTGATGTCTGACCAGGCGGCGTTGGAGCAGATTATTTTCAACCTCCTGATCCACGCGCGTGACTCCATGCCGGGCGGTGGCAGGGTCATGATCCAGACCCGGCAGGTGTGCATCCCAGACGCAGACACGGCCAGCCAGATTCACGCGGAGGCAAAGCCTGGGGATTTTGTGGTGATGACGATTTCTGACACGGGCAAGGGACTGACCCCGGCCGAGATGGCTGCTTTGCTGGATGCGTCCAAACTCTCTCTGGAGAAGGAGGGGGGGGCGGACATCGCCATGATTCTCGTGCAGGGGCTGGTGCGCATGCAGGGCGGCTGGCTCGAAGGGCGCAGCGTGCTGGAGGTGGGGACGGAGTTCTCGGTGTATCTGCCGGTCGCCACTGGAACCGCGTCTGCGGCAGCAGTGCCAGAGAAAAAACTTCTCAACCGCGGCGCAGCGGAGGAGTCATCGACCATTTTGGTCGTGGATGACGAAGATTCGGTGAGGCAGGTGATGGAATATGTGCTGACAAGCCAGGGACACAAAGTGCTGACGGCCGCCGATGCGAATGAAGCGTGGGCCATCTGGCGCGAGAAGGCCGCGGTGATCAAACTCGCACTTATCGACGTGAAGCTGCCTGGCGGTGTCAGCGGCTTTGACCTTGAGAAGGCGCTGGCAGCCGAAGATCCGACGCTTCCTGTGATTTTCACCTGTGGCTACTCGCCTACCACGCTCAGCAACGCGAAGGAGCTGAAGGCGGGCGAAAATTTCCTGCCGAAGCCCTTTGGCATGGTGGAACTGCTCAACATCGTGGGGCAGGCGCTGCTGCAGCCAGCGAGGCTGTGAACAGGTGGGGTGGGTGGTTGCCTGCCAGCCTGTGCCCGGTACCTATAGACGAAGCTGCCAGCTCGTTTCGAGGTGGGGCAAGGGAGGCTGAGATTGCCACTCAAGGTGAGAGGCGATGGCGGAGGCAAAATTTCAGCCTGCATAGTGGGCGTGGAATTTATATCGCGAGGCTGCTGCCGGATAATTTGATGCGCAGAGTATCTTGACCACATCCGGCGATGACCGAAGGAACGGTATGGTCACCATCCTATTCTATTGCGCTTCTGCTGCTTACGGGGGCAAATCCGTTTCAAGGTTGCAGGTCTCGTGATCGTTGTTTTTCGATCATGCGTGCTCTTGTGGCTAGACTTGTCGAATGCAAAAAGGCGGGGTGCATTGTCCACGCTCTGATGGAAACGCCATGGCATCCTGAGGAGGCGGGAGATCTGGCTGTGCTGTTGTGATGAAGTCTGACCCTTCAGATGGTGTGCTGAGTCTGCAGCGGCAGACGATTGCCTGCAGCCTGGTCATTATGGTGGACTGCTGCGGTGTCATTCAATCGGTGGATGGCGGGCAGGATCGCTTTTTGGAGGTTTTTGGCCGGGATCTGATTTTGCCGAAACGAGGGAGCAGCTGTCTGGATTTTTTCACCGGGGCATGTGACCTGCGTTTTGAGGGGGCGGCGAGATGGGCGAGTGCCCTTCAGGAGGTGCTGGAGCGGCGGTCTGCGGGGGCGAGGATCGAAGCGTGCGAGGTGGGTGGCGGTGGCGGGGGCTGGCTGGAAATCACGATCATTCCTCTGCCTGTGGGGGGGGGCGCCGGGGCGCTGATCACCTGCATAGACGTCACTTTGCGGAAGCATGCGGAACTGGAGCTGCGCCACCGGGAGGCGCAGGGGCGGGCGATTGTGGAGCTTGAGTCAGAGAGGCGAGGGGCCGAGGAACGCCTCCGGCAAAGCGAGGCGACGATGGCGGACGCCCAGCGCATTTCACATTTTGGCAGCTGGGAGCTGGACCTTTCGCTGGCGGCCGGGCCAGGCAACCATCCGCTCCGATGGTCTGAAGAAGCTTTCCGCATCTTTGGCCATGAGCTGGGGGGCATTGAAACGACGCAAGAAAACTTTTTCCGTGCGGTGCATCCTGACGACCTCGAGATGATTCGCGGGGCAGTCAGCGAAGCGATCCGCACCTGCGGGCGTTACTCGACCGATTACAGGATCATCCTGCCGAACGGCGAAGTCAGGCATGTGCACGAGGACGCGCAGATATTTCTTGATGAACAAAGCGGGCAGCCGGTGCGCATGGTGGGGACGGCCCATGACATCACGGAGCGCAAGCTGGCGGAGGAGGCGTTTAAAAACAGCGAGCTGCGCTTCCGCCGTGCGTTCACGAATGCGAGCGTGGGCTTTGCGATCACGGACATGAGGGGCGTGGTTCTCCACATCAACAGGCACTACTGCAACATCACCGGCTACAGCGAAGAGGAAATGGTCGGGAGATCGTTTGCCACGATCACGCATCCGGAAGATGTGTCACGCAAGCTGAGGCTGAACCAGAGGCTGATCGAGGGGGAGATCAACGATTTCGTCGTCGAGAAACGGTACCTGTGCAAAAACGGGCAGGTGGCCTGGGTGGAAAACAGCGTGTCGGCCATCCGGGACGAAGGCGGGCGGGCTCTGAACATGGTGGTGCTGTGCAAAGACATCACGAAATCACGCCACAACCAGGAGCAGCTGCGTCTGCTGGAGGCTTGCGTTGCCCATCTCAATGACATCGTGCTGATCACAGAACCGTGGCCGCTGGATGAGCCCGGCCCGCGCATTGTGTTTGTCAACGATGCATTCACGCGAGTGACCGGCTACACCAAGGAAGAAACGCTGGGGCGAAGCCCGCGCTTCCTGCAAGGGCCGGGGACGGACCGCTTTGCCCTGGGGCGGATGCGGGCGGCTCTCGCGAAGGGGCTGCCAAGCAAGGAGGAGGTGATCAATTACAAAAAGGACGGCTCCGCCTTTTGTGTTGAGATAGACATTGTCCCGATCTCCGACCTGGCGGGCCGGGTGTCTTATTTTGTGGCTGTTCAGCGCGATGTCACCGCGCGCAAGGAGGCGGCAGACCGCCTGCGGAGAAGCAACCTGCGTTATGAGAGGCAGCACGTTGCGCTGGCCCGGATGATACGCAGTGGCGTGATGCAGGCCGTTCATCTGGAGTCTGCATTCCGTCTGATCACCGAAGAAATTGCCCATGCGATGGAAGTGGAGCGTGTGAGCATCTGGCGATATGACCAAAACCGCAGCAGCATCGTCTGCCAGATGCTGTTTGAGGCTGGCGCGCGGCGTCATTCCTCCGGCTTGGAGCTGCGTGGCGGGGACTACCCGGCCTACTTCCGTGCCATGGAGCAAAATGAAGCGATTGTGGCGGATGATGCGTGCGGTGATCCGCGGACCTGCGAGTTTGCCGAAAGCTATCTCATGCCGCAGGGCATCACCTCCATGCTGGATGCCCCGCTGCATGTGGGCGGGGTGCTGGCGGGGGTGCTTTGCCAGGAGCATGTGGGCCCGCGGCGCACCTGGCTGCCGGAAGAGAAAAGCTTTGCGACATCCATGGCCAACTTCATCTCCCTGGTGCTGGCGCAATGGGAGCGCAGACAGGTGGAGGACATGCTGCGCCAGCAGGCTTCACTGCTCGACAAGGCCAATGATGCGATCATAGTCCTAGATCTTGACCATAACATCACCTACTGGAACAAGAGTGCTGAAATCCTCTATGGATGGACCGCCGGGGAGGCAAAAGGGAGCAAGGTGACCGAGCTGCTCTACACCGACGATGCGCAGTTTGAGGAGAAGAACAGCCGGGTGCTGACCGAAGGCGAATGGGCTGGTGAAATCCAGCAGGTGACCAAGACGGGCGAAGAGGTGACGGTGCAGGGGCGCTGGACGCTGGTGCGGGATGCCGAAGGCCGGCCCAAATGCGTGCTGGCCATCAACACGGACATCACTGAGCAAAAGCGGCTGAAGGATCAGATTCTGCGCTCTCAGCGCATGGAGAGCATCGGAACGCTGGCGGGCGGCATCGCCCATGATCTCAACAACGTCCTCACGCCGATCATGATGTCGGTGGATCTGCTGAACCTGCGTGTCAAAGATGAAGCTAGCAGGGAGACGTTGGAAACGATCTCGGCGAGCGCGCGGCGAGGCGCTGACATGCTCAACCAGGTGCTGTCCTTTGCCAGGGGGCTGGAGGGGCAGAAGGCGCCGGTGAAGATCAGCCGTGTGCTGCGGGACATGGCGCGCATCGTCGGAGACACCTTCCCGAAGAACATCCATCTTCGGCTGAAGGACGAGCTTGCCGCCGGCGACGCTGTGTCAGGGGACCCGACGCAGATCCACCAGGTGCTGCTCAATCTCTGTGTGAATGCGCGGGATGCGATGCCTGCCGGAGGCACGCTCACCATCAGTGCGGCGCAGGTCATGATCGATGCGCAATACGCCGCGATGAACATTGAGGCGCGTGAAGGGCCGCACATCAGGATCAGCGTCGAGGACGACGGGCTGGGGATCGCGCCGGAGGTTTTACAAAAGATCTTCGACCCCTTTTTCACCACCAAGGATACGGGCAGGGGGACGGGGCTGGGACTGTCCACCGCGCTTGCCATCATGAAAAGCCACGGCGGTTTTTTCCGGGTTTACAGCGAGCTGGGGCATGGCTCGAGCTTTCATGTGTACCTGCCGGTGCAGGCGGAGCAGGCCGCGGAGGAGCCTGTGGCCGAGGATCTGGTGCTGCCACGCGGGAATGATGAACTCGTCCTCCTGGTCGATGACGAGGCTGCGGTGCGTGAAATCACGCGTCAGACTCTGGAGGCGTACGGCTACCGTGTGCTGCTGGCTGCAGACGGGGTGGAGGCGGTGACGCTCTACTCAAAGCATCAGCACGAAATCGCCCTGGTGCTGACCGACATGCGGATGCCGGTCATGGACGGCTCCACCACGATTCAGGTGCTGATGAAAATGAACCCCCAGGTCCGCATCATTGCTGCGAGCGGCATCAATTCCAACAGCAGCATTGCGAGGGCGGCAGGTGCAGGGGTTCGGCAGTTTCTGCCCAAACCCTACACGGCCGAAACCATTCTGCGGGCGCTGCATCACGTTTTGAACGAGCGCTGAGGCTTGCAGGGTCAGGCCGCTTTTCGTGACTGCTGCAGGACATCTCCCAGCGCTTCCAGCAAGGCGTCGGCGTTGTAGGGTTTGCGCAGGAAATGCTTCACCCCCAGGCTGTTGACCTGCGCCTGCATCTGATGGCTGAGGCCGCTGGCGCCGATGATCGGCAGTTCGGGATGGATTTTGAGCAGGGCCTGGATGAGCGTCGGTCCGTCCATGTTGGGCATCATCATGTCTGTGATGAGAGCGATGGGCTTTTCGGGGCTTTTCAGGAATGTCGCGATGGCGTCTGTGCCGTCACAGGCGGCGACGACACGGTAGCCGAAGGCCTCCAAGGTGTGCTTGGTGGCGGTCAGAATGGCGGCTTCATCATCCACGACCAGGATCAGCTCACCCTTTCCAAGGCTGCGCTTGGGCTCGGCCGCCTGGATTTCCCGGTGTTCGATGTCTGTCTTGGCGGGGAGATAAATGCGGAACACGGTGCCTTTGCCCATGCGGCTTGTGAGGTCGATGAAACCATGATGGGATTTGACGATGCCCAGGGTGGTGGCAAGGCCGAGGCCGGTGCCTTTGCCCATTTCCTTGGTGGTGAAGAAGGGGTCGAAAATGCGGTCCCGCACTTCGAGGGGGATGCCGGTACCGGTGTCCCGCACTTCAAAGACGACATGAGGCCCCATGTTGGCGTCCGGGTGCATGCTGGCGAACTGCTCATCGACGACCACGTTGCTCATGGTGATGTCCAGCTCACCTCCTCCGGGCATGGCGTCCCGGGCGTTGACGCAGAGATTGAGCAGCACCTGATGCAGCTGAGTGGGGTCTCCTTCGACGTTCCAGATCTCTTCAGGGCAGGAGATGCGGCATTTGATGAACTTGGGGAAGGTCTCGTGGATGAGCTGCTCGATTTCCTGCAGCACATCCTGAGGCCGCAGGCGCATGCTGCGGCTTTCGACGCCGCGCGCAAAGCTGAGGATCTGCTTCACCATTTCGGCGCCGCGGTTGGCGCTGTTTTCCATGGCATTGAGCAGCTCGATGTCCCGCGGCTGCTGCAGTTTCATGCGCAGAATTGTGAGGGACATCAAAATGGGCGTGAGCACGTTGTTCAAGTCATGCGCCACGCCGCCGGCGAGCGTGCCGATGCTTTCCAGGCGCTGATTGCGCAGCGACTGCGATTCCATGCGGCGCTTTTCCGTCACATCAGTCATGAAGCCTTCGATGTGGCGTATCACACCGTCCTCGGAGGGAATTCCCTGGCCGCGCTCCCAGATCCATTTGACCGCGCCCTCTGCCGTGCGGATGCGGTAGCTGACCTCGAAGCGTTTGCCGGCGGCCACAGCTTCGGAGACCGACTGCCGCACATACTCGCGGTCTTCGGGGTGGATCAGGTCGGCGAAGAAGACTTCGCCGTTGCTGGCGAAGACCTCGGCCTCATAGCCGGTGAGTTCCAGGCAGCCTTCGCTGATGAACTCCAGCGTCCATTTTTCGTCGATGAGAGCGCGGTAGGCGGCGCCAGGGAGGTTGCCCATCAGGGTTGAAATCATGCGCTCATTTTCACGCAGCGCCTCGATGGCCTGCTGGCGCTCCTTCTCCCGCTCAACGGTTTCCATGGCGAAGGAGAGGTCGTTGGCCAAGGCGCTGAGCACGCGTATTTCCTCTTCCTGGAAGCAGTCGCGTTCGTCGGCATAAATGAGCAGCACCCCGACAGGAACGTTGCCTGGCTTCAGGGGGAAGGCCGCGCAGGAGCGGAACCCGCGCTCGAGCGCCCGCTCCCGAAAGTAGAACGTTTCGTCGTGCTCGATGTCATTGGAAATTTGATGCGTGCCGCTGTTGAATGCGCGGCCCGCCGGGCCCTGGCCTGAGGGGTGGTCTCCGCGTATGATGAGCGTGAGGCCGTCCAGGTAGTTCTGATGGCTGCCGGCACAGGCGGCGGGCTTCAAGCTCTGAGAGGCTTCGTCGTAGAAGGCGATCCAGGCCATCTTCATGTTGCCCTTCTCCACGGCGATGCTGACTGCAGACTCGTAGAGCAGCTGGGGCTCGCGGATGCGGACGATGGCCTCGTTGATGCTGCTGGACATGGCATGCAGCCGGTTCAGGCGGAGCAGCCGCTGCTCGTCCAGCTTGCGTTCGTGAATGTCCAGCGCGGATCCTGCCATGCGGTAGGGCTCACCGTGCTTGTCCCACAAGGCCTGGCCGCGGGCTTCGAACCAGCGATACCCGCCGGATTTGACCAGGATGCGGTACTCGATGCAGAACTCGGTATGCTGCTCCAGATGGCTCTCCAAGGCCGCACGCACCAGGGGCAGGTCATCGGGGTGCATTTTTTGCTCCCAGGCGAAAAACAGGCTTGGAAACTCCTCGTGGTTGTAGCCGAGCAGTTCACGAAAGCGTGCGGAGTAGTAAACGCCTCCGGTACGGATGTCCCAGTCCCAGACACCGCCGGTGGAGCCGGTGGCTGCGAGTGCGTAGCGTTCTTCGCTTTGCCGCAGGGCGAGTTCAGCCTGGTGGCGTTCCATTTCTGCGGCGGCACGCACCGCAAAAAGCTGAAACATGGCCTGCAGACGCTCCCGATGGTCCAGCGCATTGTCACTGAAAACCGCGATCATGCCTATGACGCGTCCGTCGGTGGCGTGGAGGGGCATGCCCATGTAGCTGTTTGCGCCCAGTTCCTGCAGGATCTGGTCGTCCGGGAAATGCGCTCTGACATTGCTGCCATAGTAGCAGATCTCGCCGCTGGTCACATTGTAGCATGGGGTGCCGATCAGGGAGCAGGTCTTGTTTGGCAGCACTTTGCCGTCTGCGCAGAAGCCTAGAGTCCTGACCATCCGGTCGCGCTCTGGCAGGAGCATGGCCACCGTGGCATATTTGGCCTCAACGGTGCGGGCCATCTGCAGGCAGAGCGACTGGAAGAAGGTCTCGCCGCTGCGTGCGTCCACACCTTCGGCCATGGCCCGCAGGGCCTCCTCCGTTTTTTTCTCCACGGTGATGTCTGAAGCCAGGGAGAGGATGGACTGGAGCTCGCCTTCTTCGTTGAGGAGGGCGGAGTTGTGCCATTCACAGACGATCACGCGCCCGTCGCTGGTGAAATTGCGGTTGATGCAGGTGTTGCGGGATTCGGAGCGGTCCAGCAGCCGGCCGAGTGTGGCCTTTACCCGCGGCAAGTCCTCGGGGTGAACAAAGTTCGAGGCTGCGAGATCGTTTCCCATGACGGCTGTCTCGGTCCAGCCAAAGATTTTTTCAGCCTGGGGGGACCAGCGGCAGATGCGGCTGTTGGTGTCGCACTCCACGAGCGCGAGGGAAGTGTTTTCCAGGTGGTAGAGGAGTGTGGCATGGGCCTGCTGCTGCAGCGCCTCCTCCTGTTCGCGCCGCGTGGTGAAGTCACGCAGGTTGCCAATGATGGCCACCGGCCTGCCTTCGCTGTCTCTGACGATGGAGCGGTTGTCACTGATCCAGCGGTAGGTTTCAT
This sequence comes from Prosthecobacter fluviatilis, assembly GCF_042655725.1. Taxonomy (GTDB): domain Bacteria; phylum Verrucomicrobiota; class Verrucomicrobiia; order Verrucomicrobiales; family Verrucomicrobiaceae; genus Prosthecobacter; species Prosthecobacter fluviatilis. The sequence continues at coordinate 462,530 of NZ_JBHSMQ010000003.1, read as the reverse complement.
TTTTGTGCTTGAAGCGGTATTCCAGCACGGGCTGGAAATCACCGCTCAGGTCACGGGACATGACTTTTTCCAGCCGTTCGCGCTCTGACTCGTAGTCCTCCGGGTGGATGCGCGACAGCATGAAGCGAAGCCCGCCGGCGATGCATTCCTCGATGCTGAAGCCCAGCACCTGCTCCACCGCAGGACTGATGTAATCATACGTGAGCGTGGGCAGGCTGAGGCAGTAGACCGGGTCCTTTGAATTTCCGAGCACGGTCCGGAAACGTTCTTCGCTGCGCCTGAGCTCGCTTTCAGCATGCTTGCGTTTGGATATGTCCCGAACGGTGACGACCAGCTTTTCTTTGCCGACGATGTCGGCCTTTCGCATGCTCACCTCCACCCAGAACACCCGTCCAGAGCGGGCACGTGCCTGCCACTCGAAGAGCTGCGGGCCTTCTTCAACGGCCTTGCGCATCCAGTGGTGCGACTCTTCCTCAGTGTAGGGGGGGGGTGTTGGCACTGAGCGCTGCTGTGGAAAGCCGCCGCATTTCATCAGCGTCGAAGCCATACATTTCGCAGGCGCGCTGGTTGACTTCCAAGATGTCACCCGTGACGACGTCGTGAATGAAAACAGCATCATTGAGACAGTCAAAAACGCTGCGGAACCAGTCGCCCTGCCCTTTGATGCCCATATCATCGTTGGCCGCGCCGGTCTTCATGGATGGAATGATCATGCAGAAGTAGGATCAGTCATTAACAAAACCTTTTCCAATGCCATTTCATCCGATTCTGGGCGCAAGGCGGTGATTGTGTCTGCCAGTGTCTTCAAGCCCTGCTCCTTTGAGACGAAGCCATGCACGTCGCTACGGCTCAAGACTGGCAGCATATCGGCGCTGGAATGGCTGCTTAGCACGATGACTTTGATCCCCTGCTGGATGAAATATCCGCTTTTTTCAATGAGATCAATGGCGGATCCGTCCGGCAGGGTCATGTCGATGACCATAATGTCCACGTGGTGGGAATGGAGGACGGGGAGCGCTGCCGCCACACAGTCTGCCTCCAGAAGATCAAACTGGGGCAGATATCTGGCCAAGGCGGCGCGAACGACGTCACGGTAGAGATCATGGTCCTCCACAAGCAGGATCACCCCGGATTTTCCTGAACGATTGGAATGGCAATTTGCCTGCTGCATGAATGCTCGTTATTTTCTGGTTATGACTGAAATCAGCAATAGCATACAGCAAATCTGGCACCTGTGGCGGTGAAGCACGATAATGAATATTGATTTAGACTCGCCTAAAGCTCGGCAGGATGACCCGGTCAGACCGGGTCTCTCTTTTACTGAGGGCTCGGCTGCGGAGAAAAATGAATTTCTCGGCAGCATGGGGCATGAGCTACGCAATCCGCTCGCGAACATCACAGCGCAGGTGGAAACGTTGCTGGAGGGGATCTACGGGCCTTTGGAGAGTCCGCAGAAAAAAGCTGTCGCGGCCATTCAGGACAGTGCACGTCAGCTGCTCCAGCTCATCGCCGACGTGGTGGATCTGGGCAAAATTGAAGCGGGGGTGTCCGTGCTCTCTGAGACCCCATGTCTGGTGGCTGACAAGTGTGCCGGCAGTCTGGCCGTGGTTGCGGGGCTGGTGCAGTCGCGATCCATTCAGGTCAGTTCCGAGGTGGTGCCACCGGAGCTGACGGTGTTTGCCGATGTGAACCGGCTGCAGCAGATCATGACGGAGCTGCTTTCGGCGGCTGCTTTATCCATGCAGACAGGCGGCCGGCTCAGGTTTCGCGTGAGCTATGGTGAGGGCGTTTTGCAGCTTCAGACTTTGGGCGGCATCAGCCAGCCTGTGCCTGAACCGCATCACCTCCTGAAAAGGATGGGGAAGGTCAAGCCCATCGGCATGGCTTTGCTGCAGCGGCTGGTGAAACTGCACAGCGGCACTTTTGAGGTGGGAGAGGCAGCCGGGCAGGAAGTCCGCATGACGATCCGCCTGCCGATGGTTTTGGCTTCGGCGACGGTTCCGGTGCGGGAAGAGCGCCTTGGTGACGAGGCGACGTGCAGAGAAGCACCGCCGCCACCGCTTTCACGCCAGCCCACCATTTTGATCGCCGATGATCAGCCGGCGCTCATTTTCGTCACAAAGAACTATCTCGAGAGCGTCGGCTTCCAGGTGATTACGGCGCGGGATGGCAGTGAGGCCATTGAGCAGGCCTGCGCTCTGCTGCCGGATCTTATTCTGATGGATGTACGCATGCCGGTGGTGGACGGCCTGAGTGCCATCCGGCAGATCCGTGCTTCTGCAGATCCCAGGACGCGGAGCATCGCGATTGTCAGCCTTTCCGGTCATGCGAGTGCGGCGGACAAAGAGAAATGTCTGGCTGCGGGGGCCACTGCCTACCTGAACAAACCGTTTGGAGTCCGGGAGCTGGACCGCATCATTTCGGACCACATCCGTCTGGCGCGTGGTTAGCCCGGTGTCTTTAGGCAGGTCTTTAGCTGTGGGCGTTTGGAAGCATTAAGCTGGTCTGCGAGCAGAAAAGATAGGATACTGGGAGCTCTCATGAGCAAATCCATCCAGATCCGCATGATTCCCGCCGCATTTCTGGGTGTGCTGCTGTGTGCGGCAGGGCTGCTATGGCCGGAGTCTGAGCATAAAAGGCCGCTGACGGTGGCGGTCAACATCTGGCCGGGGTCTGAGCGTCTGGTCATGGCCTGCGATGCCAGCAAGGCAAACAACCTCCGGATCAATCTGGTCGAGATGTCATGGTCCACGGCGGTCCTGACGGCATTCCGCAAGCGCGTGGTGGATGCGGCGGTGGTGACTCTGGATGAGCTGATCCGCCTGGAGGCTGATGGCGCGATGCCACGTGCGGTGATGATCCTTGGCATTTCCAGGGGGTCCGACGCGATCATGGCCCATGCGGGGCACCGATGGCGCTGGGATGAACACCGCCAGCCTAAAGGGGCGGATGCAAGCAACAGGCAGGCTGCGCCGCCCACGATGCAGAGCCTCAGGGGCAAGCACATCGGTGTGGAGCTCAGGTCTTCGAGCGAGTACCTGCTGAGGCATGCGCTGGCGGCGAGCGGGATGTCGCTGGAGGATGTGGAGGTGGTCCCGCTCAATCTGGCGGAGACAGAGACTGCGTTTAAGGAAAGGGGGATAGATGCTGTGGTGACAGCAGACCCGTGGTACACGCGCCTGACGGGAAAAGGCGCCACGGTGGTCTATGACTCGGGCAAGATGGATCTGGAGTGCAGCCGCGTGCTGGTGGTGAGCGATGAGGTGCTGCGGGCTTACCCGCACGAACTGCGTGCGCTAGTGTCCGCCTGCCTGGGACTGAGCACGCAGGCAGGCTCGCTGGACGCCCAAAATGACCAGGACGCCACATTGCGGCGCGAAGGCCTGACGATGGAGCAGTGGCAGCGGGCTCTGCAAAAAATGCACCTGCCAGGCGCAGCGGAAAACAGGCGGCTGTTCAGCCAAAAAACTGGCGGGCTGGAGGAGTGCCTGAAAAAAATGAGCGCGGAGATGCTGCGAATGGGCATGCTGCAGCATGAGGTCGGGGTCAGCGGCCTGTTCACTTCTGAGTTTCTGGAGGAAGCCCCGTGAAGCGTTTTTTCAGCCTGCAGTTCCGGGTTTCCGCGATTGTGATGGTGTTTGGTCTTCTGATGATCATCCTGAACATCAGCAGGCAGTACCAGCATGATGTGAACGGGCGCTTTGAAGAGATGCGGCTGCAGGCTTATGAGGAGGGCACGCGGCTGTCGAGCTTTGCCCAGCACTTTCTGAGACGGCACCTTTCACAATCGGCCGACCTGGCGATCAGCTATGCCTCGGTGAATCCGGATCTCCGACTGGGGGTGATCTCTGACGGCAGCGACATCATCTGCAATGCCACGCGCAAGCAGTGGCGCGGTGTTTCGATCTGGAACTGCCCGCTGTCCATCAGCCCCAACCTGATGCGGCAGGCGCAGGAGTCCGGTGAGGGCATGCTGCACGAAGATCTCGAAAAAGGACGGCTGACTGCGGTCTTCCCCTTTGTGGATGTGAGCACGGCTTCGAAGACGGGGCTGGTGGTGCTGGAGTATGACCTTAACTGGTTCATCGCTGTCGCGGTCGGCCATGCGCTGCATGAGTCTCTGGCGCAGGCCTGTGTGCTGCTGGGGAGCTGCCTGCTGCTGTGGGCCCTGCTGCAAATGCTGATCACCGAACGTGTGGTGGCGATCGTGGAGCAGGTGAGGCACATCGGGCCGCATGAGGTGGTGCCAGAATCCATCGGGGGAGGGGATGAGCTGGAGACGATCTCCAAAAGCATCGCGGATGCAGCCCACCGGCTGCAGGAGTCCGAATGGCGCTTCAGCCAGATCGCCTCCAACATGCGGGACATATTCTGGGTGGCGCCTCCGGACCCCACGGAGCACATCTACGTGAACCAGGCGTATGAGGACATGTTTGGCCGGCCGGCTGAAACGCTTTCGGTGAGGCGCTGGGACTGGCTGCGAGCCGTGGTGCGCCAGGACCGTGCGGCCGCCTTGAAAATGCTGCGGACCCTGCGCGGTGCCCCATTGGAGGAGGAAGTCGAGATACGTGTCCGCACCCGGGGCAGGATCGAGTGGCTCCGCTGTCGCGGCTTTTCGACCCGGCGCATCCCCAATCAGGCCGGCCTGCTGCAGGTGGCGGGCATGGCCAGCATCATCACCGCAGAAAAGGAGATGGAGAAGATGCAGGTCGAGGCGGCGGAAAACGAGCGGAGGCGAATCGGCCAGGATTTGCATGATGATGTGTGTCAGCGCCTGGCGGCCGCGCAGCTGAAAAGCGGGGTGCTGGGAGGCAGCCTGAAACGGGAGGGGCACCCGCAGTGTGTGCTGGCGATGGATGTGGCGCGTGAGCTGGCCGAGGCCTCCGATCTCGCGAGGAGCTTTGCGCGTGGCCTGGCGTCTGTGGCAGTCGGGCCGCAGGAGCTGCCGGACGCGGTGGCCGACCTGTGCAAATTCATTGAGCGTGCGTTTGGCATCAGCTGCCGGGTGGAGTGTGAGGATTACTCCGGGGTGCTGAAAACCGAGGAGGCGGCTCTGCTTTTCCGCATCACCCAGGAGCTGGCGACGAATGCGGCCAAACATGGGCGGGCCACGTGGATAGACATCAGTTTCATCAGGGACCGTGACATGCTGCGTCTGGAAGTGGCGAACGACGGTGTCAGCTTTAACCCAACGCCGGGTGCACGGGGGAAAGGCATGGGATTGTTCATGCTGCGTCAACGTGCCGACGCCCTGGGTGCAGTGCTGTCCTTTCAGCCGCGGGATGTGGCGGGAGGCGGGACGCTGGCGGTCTGTGAAATGCCACTTGCATGCCGATGAGTTCTCGGGTTTCAAAACATATGAGCACAAACACCCATAAAGCCTCCAACGAAACACCGGCTGTGCGTAAGAGAGTCGCCTTGCTCGATGACCATACCATGATGCGCGGCGGTGTGAAGGTTTTCATCGACAGCCTGCCGGATTTTGAATGCTGCTGGGAGGCGGCAGACTGCAAGACGGCGCTCGAAAAAGTGGAGTCCGACATGCCGGACATCCTGCTGGTGGACATCACCCTGCCGGACCGCAACGGGCTGGAGTTCATCAAGGATGTGCATTCAGTGCATCCCGATCTGGTGATGATGGTCATTTCAATGCACGACGAGGCCTACTACGCGCACCGGGCGCTCAAGGCCGGTGCGAAGGGCTACATGATGAAAAACATGGGCTATGACCTTTACGAAGCCGCACTCCGCAAGGTGGCCTCCGGGGGCAGCTGGCTGAGCGACGCGGTCTCCGAGCAGATACTCAAGGCGTACACGAGCGGCAGCAAGCCGCGCATGGAAGGCGGGCTGGATGCCCTGACGGACCGCGAGTTTGAGATTTTCCAAATGATGGGTGATGGCCGGGGCACGCATGAAATTGCCGAGTCGCTGCGGATCAGCCCCAAAACGGTGGACGTGCACCGGATGAACATCCGCACCAAGATGAAGCTCGAAGACGGCGCCGCAGTCACGCGGTTTGCCATCCGCTGGGTGGAGTCACGCAAGCTGGGGCAGGGCTAGCGGCGGTTATTTCTTGTGCCGAAAGCCCACGATGCGCGCCTTGCCGGGCTCAACATCATAGAGCTTGGAAAGATCCTGAAGCCGCATCAGCAGCCAGGGGGTGAGGAGGTTGGAGCCGTTTTTGGTAAACAGGAGGTCGTCTGCCAGATAGGTGGCCGAATGTACGGCGCGCCCGTCTGGAGTGATGAACATGAGAACATCGCCATAACGATAAGGGGGCTCCACCTTGTCGAAATCCTGTTTGACCAGGCTGGTGGCTAGCCGTGTGTCCAGCAGGAAAGGCTGGGGGGTGAGGTTGTAAAAATTGAGGCTGGTCCAGTGGCAGTCTGGCAGGCGGCCTTCGGAAGTGTAGCTGATGTCGGGATAGGTGTAGAGGAGCTTCCGTGGCAGCGGGGGCACGAGGTGCAGGATGTCCAGGTGTGAGAGCCCCTTGGTATGAGTGATGGCGTGCATGAGAGGCTCGAGCTCTTTCTGGCGGAGGCCGAGACCGGTGGACCAGTAGTTCAGGAGATCGGGAATGGAGTCCTCCTTGGAAAGCTCCAGCTGGGCCATCAGAGTGCGCACGCGTGTGAGCTTGCGCATGATGAAGCGTGCCTCGGCTATGTTTTCAGCCTGACTGAGCAGCAGGGGGATGTCTGCAAAAACGAGGGCGTTGCCCGCCTTGTAAGAGAGGCTTGAGATTTTGCTGACGATGGAGGCCGGCAGCCCTGACTCACGGGCCCATTCCTCGACCGAATCTGTCAAAAAGAACACGGGTGAGTACTGAAACACATTGGCGGGAAGGCGCGCAAGGTCTGTGTAAATGAGCGCCCTGTTTTCCGGGGTCAGGTTTTCCAGGTCGGAGGCGGAGGGAAAGACATAAGCGTACTGAGCGTCTTTGACCACACGCCTTGGGGCCAGAATCTGGTCCAGGCGCTCCTGGGGCATGCCGGCTTTTCTGAGCAGGGGCTCGACGCGGTCCAGCTCGCCAAGATTAAAAACCCACTTCGTGGTCGTGTTGGGCAGAGGGAACTTTTCCACCACATAGTCAGGCGCCTCCAGGTAGAAGTAATAGTAGCTCACCCGCCCCCAGGGCCCAGGGGCGCAGGAATGGAGCTCGTTTTGCGGAGGAGAGGAGGACTCCTCCGCACCGGCCGGGATGAAGGCAGGACTGAGCAGCAGAGCCATGGCTGAAACCCTGATGGCAAGAACGAAGGGATGGGGGCGATGATTGCCCAGCCTCGAAGGAATGAGAGATCTCAACGATGAAGATAAATGCATGCTACTGCAGGTGCTAAGAATGTGTGCGGTGATTGAAGCCCGAGTGTCAGCGGGGCACCAACGTGAAAGCCCAATTCCTACGTCAGGAAAAGGTTAATTGTTCCCTGAATCACAACCACAAAGGGCCGTTGGCGTGTGGATGATGCCGGGCTGTTCCAATCTAAGCAGATCCTTCAGTTTCGTGTCTGGTGAAAGTGTAATGAGGGACACGGTCAAACCGCATTGATGTCCAAGCCGCGGCCCCAATAGGCAGAAATATTCGTTCAGTCAGAATGAGTGGCAAATCACGGAGCTGTGCCCGGCAGCGCCGCCCAACCTCGTCCCCACTCATGAAAGCCAAGCTACCACAAAATAACCGTCTCCACGGCATTTATTTCCGCTCCGGTGCCGGAGTGCTGAAAGCCAGGGCCGGGTGTTCTCTCATGGCGCTGCTGACCGGATTTTTGGTGCTATGTGTGATTCCGCATGTCAATGCGCAGACTCCCGGTTTCAATGGGCATTGGAAATTGAACGGCAACGGCAACTGGAGCACGGCTGCCAACTGGAACAATCTGGACGGTGGCACCGACTACCCAAGCGGCCAGGACGCTTTTGCCAACCTGAGCACCATCGACATTACGGCCAACCGCACGATCACGCTGGATGTGCCGGTGACTCTGGGTGAACTCAGCATTGGTGACACCACGGGCAACAACAGCTACACCATTCAGGGCGGCACGCTGACGTTTGATTCTTCCGGCGGCGTCTCGACACTGACCAAAACGGATGGTGGCAACAACGACACCATCTCCTCCGCCATCGTGCTCAACAACGAGCTCGACATCTACAATTACGACAGCTCCAACAGCCAGGGGCTGCTTCTCACCGGAGTGATATCTGGCGGCACTGCAGGCCAGGTCACCCTCAGGTTCAATGATTTCTCGCCGACCGGTGTGAATGGGTCTTTGAACTTCTTGTACCTCAGCAACGGGGGCAACACGTTTCAGGGGCAGCTGGTGGTGGAGTCCGGCCTGCTGCGCTATGAGTCGAACCCGCGTGCCGCCGGGGCACAGGGTGTGGGCAATGAGACCATCGCCACAGGGGGGGGGGGCATCGACCTGCGGGGCCTGGCCTTCAATTATCAGTCCGATGACACGGAAATTTTCATGATTGCCGGCCGGGGGCCCAATGGCCTCGGTGCTCTGCGGAACACGACGGGCACAGCTTTCCTTTCCCACCTTGTCGTCACGGATGATGCGGTGCTGGATTCTCAGGGGACGATGGTGCTGGAGCGGCGCCTCAACACGGCAGGCAATGCCGGCATAGCGTCCATCCTCGATTTTGGCGGCAAGAACCTCACCAAGATCGGTGCTGGTGATTTCATCGTCCGCGGTGCCGATGTGCTGAACGCAAACGGGGCGTCGCTCACCATCAATGAAGGGGAGATGCGCTTCGAGTCGCGCGGTTTGCTCAATGGGACAGGTGCTTCCACCGGCATCAATCTGGACGGCCTCACGGTGAACCTGGCCTACAACCGCAACCCCTATGACAACTTTGATCTGGCCAATGGCAGCCGCACCACCAATGACCTCTACGGCGTCAACATCTACCAGACGGCGCTTCAGGGCAATGCGGTGCTCGATGCGCGTTTTTCCGTGGGTTCCTACTGGGGTGCGAGTGTTGGGGGGACAGGCAGCCTGGCAGAGCAGACAAAGGAGACGCTGGTCTTTGACGGCATGACCTTCAATTTTAACAACGGTGTCTTCCAGCGTGAGGGAAACGGCGAGGTTGGCCGCACGTTTGACCACATCTTCACGAACGTCACCATCAACCTCGTGGGTGGCGGCATCGGCCCGGATGACCGTGGCAACGGCAACCTGTTTGACATCGGGGGTGGCTCCGCGAGCTACAACAGCACCACCGGTGTCTTCGACAATCCTGGAGTGGAGCAGTTTGACGGTGTCTTTGACAACACCAGCGCTGGCAATGCCGGCACCGGCTTCACTGTGCGCGGCTCTCGCGAGATGCGCGTCACCGGCAACAGTGTCAACTTCAACGGTGACATCCTCATCAAGCAGCCGACCGGCCGCTGGGTGAGCAACAGCTTTGACCGGAGCAACGGCGGCCAGGCTGCCTCTGTCATTTTCAACATGTCGCTCGCGGGCGCTGACGGCAGTTTCAGCCATGCGAACTCCATCACCATCACACGCTGGGGCTCGCTGGCGCTGCTGAACAATTCGGCCAGTCCGCTGTATGCCAGCGCGAACAATGACGACCGAATCAACGACTTCGGCTTCACCAACCTGCGCAACGGCAACCTCCTGCTGGAGACTGACGCCACCGTGACGAACCAGGAAAACTTTGGCAATGTGGTGGCTGACTTTGGCACCAACTTCCTTGTGCTGGACACCCGTGCCGGCGGCAGGTTTGACGGCGCGTTCCAGAGCTTCACCCGGAACAACGGCGGCGTGCTGAAAATCTACGATGCCAACCCGGCGCACACCTGGGGCACAGGGGCCGGGGACGACCGAATCGCTCTGGTAGATGCCACCGGCCTGAACACCGTGGGAGCTAATGCGCCTGGCACCACGTCCCAGCGCATCGTTGTGGGCCTCTTTGGTGGCGTCATGCCAAACCTCATCACCCCCGCCTTCGGTTCCAATACGCGTCCACTCTCATCCACCCAGGGCAGCTACATGTACAGCGGCATGGGCATGAACCTCATGACCTATGACAACGGCTACCTCCGCCCGCTGACGGCCGCCGAGTTTGACACCAGCATCAACCCGGTCTCCGGTACCAACTGGCTGGTGAACCGCTACATCGCCCCCGTCACCGGCGTGGAAAATTATGGCGACGCAAACAACTACGCCGGGCGCAATGTGACCGCGGACACCGCCATCAATTCCCTCACCATCAGCTTTGACGCAGTCGCCTCCTCCCAGGTCATCGGCACCTCCACCAAGGACTACATCATCATTGAGCAGGGGAAGACGCTGAAGATCAATTCCGGCGTCATCAACATCAACAGCTTCGTCCAGGCCGCCAATGCCAACATGGAGGGCGTCATCCGCGGCGGCTTTCTGGACATGAACGGCCAGTCCACGCTCATCAACTCCAACGCCGGATGGAACGACACCGACCGCGATTCGGGGAACTGGTACGAGTTCATTGTCGGAAACAGCTCCTACATCCGCTCCCACATCATCAACACCACCGACCTCGTCAAGACGGGGCGCAACACGCTCTACCTCGACACCTGGAACACCATCACCGGAAACATTTATCTCAGCGATCAGGGCGTGCTGGACGTGCGTCACGCCGGTGCTTTGGGCGCCGGGGGCGCAGGCCGTGAAGTCCTCGTCGGCGGAAACTCCGCGCTGCTTCTCGAGTACGGCACCAACATCACCGGCATCAATCTCCGGGCTACCAACACCTACCAGGGCTCCACCACCTTGCTGCGCGCGGAAGGGGCCACGCAGAGCACCTGGGGCGGGGACATCATACTGGACGTCGCGGATGCGGCAGGAAGCTCGGAATTCCAGTCCTATGCCGTGACTGCACGCAACAACGGCACGCTCTCGATCTACGGCAACATTTACACTGCCAACAATCAAAACTTCACCGACAGCGATCCTTACGCCGATCCGCCTGTGGTCACCTCAAACTTCGGTGAGGCTTACACGATCAACCTCTACGGGCAGTACCGGGACGTGGCCACTGGCAATCTTGGCACCGACCCCGCCAATGCCTCGATCACTTCCATTTTCCGCACGGGGGACTCTGAAACGCGGCTGGACGCCAATCACTCGCTGCGCTTTCAGATGACTGGGCATGACGAGGGCAATGTGAACGTCTTCCAGCAGTGGGACGCCACAGGCAGGCTTGATCTCAACCGTGGCTACTTCCGCATCCTGTATGATCCGAACGCCGCTGGCAACAACGGCACGGGTTTCCTCACGGATGGAGCGGACACCCTCATCCAGCTCAACGATTACTGGACACGCCTGGCCTTGGGCGCCGATGGCGCGGGGACCAACACCTATCACACCCATCTGATGCTCACGCGTGACGGACAGGTGATGAACTGGTCCAACCAGATTTATGTGTACAACAACAACCGCGACGGAACCATCAGCATAGGTGGTGAGAACCAGAGCGGCACTGTTTACATTGGCTCTTCAGACGGCGCGGCGAGCTACAGCATCTATTTTGAAAACCAGGGGGGGGACCGTGATCTGCGCTTTCTGCAGACACGGGGTGGCACGACGGTGGTCAACTCGCGCCTTTTTGACAACGGCACGAGTGTGAACTCCAGCGCTACGATCATCGGCCCAGGAACGGTGATCTTCAATGCCAACACTGCCGGTGCCTCCACCGTGGAACGCTGGAATTTCATGGGAGGGAGCGCCGTCTGGCAGGGGAATGCAGCGAGCGGCAGCCTGCTGGGCAATGACTACTTTGGCATTGCCGCAGCCCAGGCGATCTTCGGTGGCGGCTCGCTCACCTACATCGGCGACACTGTGGCCAGCCGCACGGAAAACCTCACTGGCAACTTCCGCATCCTCAACGGTGAGTCCGGCATCCATGTCATCTCCGGGGCCGGCTTCACAGCCACGCTCAATTTTGGTGCCGCTGCCGCCAGCTTCTCCAAGAGCCAGGGGGCCACGCTCAGCTTCATCGAAACCGGTGCCGGAACGGCGGCTGTCACGCTTCAGGCTTCAGGGCTCACGAATACGGGGCTCATGTCCTACGCCACCTATGGCAGCGCGCTGGGCGTCGTCACAGACTTTGCCAGCAATGGCGCTTCCGGAGCCATCAGCGCCTATGCCGGCTATGTCTCCGGTGCTGCGGAAAGTGACTTCACCGCAGGAAACACGGTGGATGTGAGCAGCGATGTTGCTTTCACTGGTGCCGCTGCTCCGGACAACCTGCGCTTCAATGCCCCTGCAAGCCTCACTCTGGACGGCCAAAGCATGACCTTGGGCGGCGGCGCCATCCTGATCTCCTCGCTTAACACAGGAGCGAACACCATCAGCGGTGGCACGCTCACGAGCGGCTTTGATGCGGACCTCAGTGGCAGCGGCACCAGCTACGACCTGATGATTCACAACTACGGCACCGGCACGCTGACCCTTGGTGCCACCATCACGGACAACGGAGGCACCCAGACAAACCTCGTCATGGGCGGCACCGGCACCACCATCCTGACGGCCGCCAACACCAACACCGGGGAAATCTACCTGAACAACGGTGTGCTGAGCATCTCCAGCGAGAGCAATCTGGGCGCGATCAATGGCAGCGTCGTCAAGCTTGTCCGTGTCAACAACGGCGGCAACGGCAATTCAGGCCTCACCTCGGCCTATTCCGCCAACACGAATGCCTCCATCATTTTCACCACGGCCAATGCGCCCATCACCGCTGCCGTCGGCACCTTCAATTCCAATACCACCGTCGTCACCGCCACGTCATTGATCAGCGGCGGTGTCGGCTACACCACCGGCATCTGGGCAAACTTGGATGACCCGAACAGAACAACGGAAAACCCGGCAGGTGTCTGGGCCATCCTCAACAGCGGCAATCTCCACTTTGACGGCGGTACCCTGGCAGTGACGCAGGATGTCACCCTGGACGGAGCGCGCACCTTGTTTCTGGGGGCCAACGGCGGCTTCCTGGATGTGGCGGCTGGAAAGACCCTCACCATCAACGGCTACATCACCAGCGAGTACAGTCAGATCAACTCCGCCAACGGCTACACCGCCAATCAGCTCGGCCTTGTGGATGATCCCGCCAGCAATGGCAATCCTGACATAGGCGACCTCACCATCAGGGGGGGCGGCACCGTTGTGCTGACAGGCGCACCGGACAACATCATCCGCTCCAACATGATGAACACCTATGGGGGGCTTACGTGGATCAGTGAGGGCACTTTGAAAATCGCAGGTGCTGGGACCTCCGCCACTTCTGCGCTGGGCACCAACCGTTCATGGATTGACGGTACCATCGTCGGTGCGAACGGCACACTGGAGTTTGCCACGACCTCCGACCCTTCCATTTATGAATGGATCACCTTTGGCGGGACCGGCTATGAAGGGCGCGGGGCGGTGCTGACCACGGGCACCGGCCGTGTGGTGCGTCTCAACGGCCAGATGCAGGTGGACAGCCCCACTCTCTTTAATCTTGCCTCCAACACCTATGGCTACGTCCGGCTTGGAGAGCAGGGCGGTGCACTCTATGGCAGCGGCGACATTCTGCGCACCGGAGCCAATGAGTTCTCCTTTTATGTCAACGCGCCTGACTGGACCGGGCGCTTTCTCAGCGGCAGCGGCACCAGCCGCGTCACCGGCGCCGGCAGCCTGCAGGGCATGCTGGGCATGGCGCTGGACCGCAACTCCTTCTTCCTCTACAGCGCCGGCAGCACTGGCATTGACGAGTTCCGCGACCGCCTGAACGACAACCTTGTGGTGACCAGCAATGGCTACACCCGCATGCGCATCGAAAACGGTGCCGGCGTGTTTTCAGGCCAGGAAAAAATCGGTGTCGTGAATGTGAACAGCGGTGTTTACGGCATTGAGTTTGCCCTGGGGGGAGACGTCATCAATGGCACCATCCGTCTGCAGGGAGACTATGCGGCCTGGCACTTCACGGACATCGTCCGCAGCCAGGGCTCCATCGTCATGGTCCGCAATTTTGACCCCGGCATGGACATCTCCTCAGGTGTCACCGATCTGACCAACCGCGCACTGGTGCTGGTGGACAATGCGCCCACTCTGAGCGGCACCGGAGACGGCACCAATGGCAACACCGCCATCATCGCCGGTTTCTTTGGCGGCACCCGTCCCGCCCTCCTGAACACGACCACGGGCATTGCGTGGGATGAAGACCGCACCTCGCGCTTTCTCATGACGTCGGTGCTCAGCACAGATCCCATCACCGGAGCTCCGGTGTACTACCTGCGCCCGCTGTCAGACGCACCCGGCTCCACCGACTACAAGATCATCAGTGACGCTGGTACCACGACGGCCTCCGCCGGACCTCTGGATCTCACGACGGCAGGCATCAGTGCCGATCAGAATGTGCGTTTTGTGGGCATCACCGACGATGCCATCGGCCACGGTTTCACCTCCCGCATCAATTCCATCCTTACGCTAGACACGGTGCTGGAGACCAACTCGGTGACCTTTGCCACAGACGCCACCGCCACCAATGTCAACGGGGCCGGCAACCAGGTGAATCTCCTCATGACCCAGGGGGGGACTTTGAAGATCAACTCCGGGGTTCTGATGTTTGCCAGCATGGGAACCATGGACCGTCTGGGGGCCGCTTTTAACGCGGACATCAACCTCGACATCAACAACTACATCATTGGTGGCAATCTCGATTTCAACGGCAAGGAGGCGATCATCTACGCCGGCAGCGAATGGGCGCATTACAACACCTCCGACCAGCTCAACGCCTACCGCAGCACGGACGGGGACAACACCACCGCCATCATCCGCAGCAGCATCTACAACACCGGAGGCAACGGGCTGACGAAAACCGGCGCCTCCAGCGTGACCCTGGAAGCGGCCAACTACTACACCGGCGACACCACCGTGACCTACGGGAACCTCTACGCCCGGCATGACCAGGCTCTGGGCCAGAGCACGCGGCTGAACATCACCGGCGGCGGCAATTTCATTCTGGGCTACAACTCCCGCATCACGGGGGTGGACGTCTATGTCGGCCAGATCTCTGGAAACAACCTCGTGATGTATGCGGAAGGTGACGGCGCGGAGTGGGGCGGCGACATCATCCTCGACAATGTGGACTCCACCGGCAGCGCAGGCGGCATCACCCGTAACTTTGTGGCACGCATTGAGGCGGCCAGCTCAAACACGGTCTTTCACATGAATGGCAACATCTATGGCGGAGACACCGCCGTGATGAGCGGTGCCCAGGCCACCTCACGGGTTTTCACCACCTACACAGGAGCCTCCCTTTCCACACTGGACTTCATGGGGCAGATCCGGGACAAGGCCAATGGCGCCATCAACCTCAGTGCCGGAGACACGCTGAATGACGCACTGCGCATGGAGGTGGCGGCCACGACGGACACGGCCAATGTGCACCTCTACCAGCAGTATGATGCCGCGGGCCGCATCAGCATCGTGCGCGGTGTGCTGCGCTACATGGGTGCCGGCAATTTTTACACCGACGCCGCCGCACTGGCCCAGGATCCGAACAGCGACCTCTCCGGCTTCCAGATGGGCGGACGCTCGCTGATTGACAGCAATGTCGGCATCGGAGCGGCTGATGTGTCCTTCTTTCTGCACAACAGCGGCACCACCTTCAACCTGTCCAGCTGGAATGTGGGGGTGGACACCAGCGATCCTGACAACAGTCTGGGGAACAGCAACTACGGTTTTGGCAACACCACTGGAAACACCAGCCTCGGCGGTGAAAACATCAGCGGCACCATCACCTTTGGCACGGGCACTGGCAGCATCCGATTTACCCAGGCGGACACGCTCTATGACCGCAATCTGAACCTCTATGCGGCACGCGGCGGCACCGTGGACATGAGGGTCAACTTCCTGGATGGCGGAGATCTGGTGAACTCCTCCATCACCAAAGTGGGCGCGGGCACCGTGCGGCTGCTCGGCTCCAGCGCCGGAGACAGCACGGTCGAGGCGCTCAAGATGCTCGGCGGAACACTCATGCTCACCGGGTATGAGGTGAACGCCGGCCGCCGTGTCGGCAATGGCGCTGCGCTCACCCTCAGCGGCGGCTATCTGATCGTGGACGCCACCCTGGGAGTGGCACAGGAAGATTTCAGCAACCTGACGCTCAACTCCGGAGGCTCGCGTCTGGCTGTGATTGGCAGCGCCACTGTGAACATCAATTCTGGCATCACGCTCAATCCCGCTTCAGGGGTCACGATGGCTTTCATCGAAAGCAGCGGCGGTGTCATCAATATCTCAGCCCCCGGGCTCACCACCACAGATGGTGCGCGCTTTGGCTACTGGGCTGTGTATGGCAATGCACTCGGCCAGGTCACGGACTGGGCGGCACGCGAGGGGACTTCCGGTGTGAAGGCTTTCACGGCATATGACGTCAATGATTTTACCAGTGGCAAAAACACGGAGGTCACTGTTTCAAACACCTTCTCCGGTCCCGCCGTCACCAATTCCGTCAAATTTGCCACGAACGCCTACCTGGACCTGGGCGGCAGCTCGCTCACCGTTGAAAATGGCGGCATTCTCGTCAGCTCCAGCGTCGGCGGAGCGGTGGACATTTTCAACGGCACCCTCACCCGCAATGGTGCCGGGGACATCCTGCTCTACAACTACGGCGCAGCCATCACCACCATCTCCGCGGCCATCACCAACAGCGGCGGCGGCATGGTGAACCTGGTGACCAGCGGCACCGGGACCACAGTGCTCAACGCTACCAACACGTACACGGGAGACACCTACATCAACGGTGGCACCCTGCAGATATCCAGTGAGTCGGCTCTGGGGAGCATCAGCGGCTCCGTTGTGCGGCTCGTGCGTGAGTATAACGGCACCAACACGGGAGTGAACCAGAGCAATGCCTCGCTCTATTTCCTCGGTGGCGGCTCCGGCTCCGGTGCTGCTGGGAAATACTCCTCCAACAGCGGCCAGAACGTGACAAGCACCACGCTGACCAGCGGCGGCTCCGGCTATACCAGCGGCATCTACGTCAGCACCAATGCCGCCGGCACCAACAATGCCGGCATCTGGGCCATCCTGGACAGTGGCAATCTCCACATCGACGGAGGCACGCTGGCGACCACGGACGACATCAACCTGAACGGGGCACGCACTGTTTTCATCGGGGCCAGCGGTGCCACATTCAATGTGGCCGCAGGCACGGCGCTCACGGTCAACGGCTACATCGTAAGCGACGTCACGGACCTCCCCGCCGGAGACGCCCCCATCGATCTCACCCGGCCCTTGATCGGTGGCCTGGCGGTCGAAGGTGGCGGCACTTTGGTGCTGAGCGGCGCGCCAGACAACACTCTGCGCGAAAACATGTACAATGGGTACAATTCGCTCACCCTGATCAACAACGGCACCATCAAGATCAACGGGCTCGCCTCGTCCGCCTCCAACGCTCTGGGGACCTATAGCGGCTGGGCGGACAGCACCTACATCGGCCCCAACGGGACTTTGCTGATGAACGTGACCAATGCGGACGTCGGCCTGTATGAATGGCTCACGCTGGATGGGCAGGGCTACCAGGGAGGCGGGACTTTCCAGACCGTCACTGGCAACACCGGCACCACCCGCGCCTATTATCTGCGCGGGCAGATCCATGTGCTCAGCGACGCGGTCTTCAACCTGCGCAACGGCAGCAACATCTACCTGAACAATGGCGGCGGCGAGACCTATGGCTCCGCCAACATCATCAAGATCGGCCAGGGTGATTTCCGGTTTTATTCCAACGAGTCCAACTTCACCGGCAGCTTTATCAACGCCTCCGGCAGCGCCCGTGTGTATGACGCCGGCCGCATCATGAGCATGGCCAGCATGGTTCTGGAGCGTAACAGCTTCTTTGGCCTGAACAACGACAGCACCTCCGCCGACGAAACCCGCAGCCGCCTGGGCGACGACATGCCGGTGTATACCAACGGCTATGTGCGCATGCGCTTTGAAGGCCCCGCTGGCGTTTTCTCAGGGATCGAAAAAGTGGGGACTGCCAATGTGCTGGGCGGGCAGCTCGGCATCGAGTTCGACATGGGGGCCACCCTCGCTGGCGGCGCACCCGTGCTCAAAGGCGAGTACCTCGGCTGGCACTTCACGGAGATCGTGCGCAATCCGGGAACCAGCGTGCACCTGCGGCTGCTGGACCCGGGCACCTCGTTTGCGGACAAAAACTTCAATCCCGCCGTGCCCTCGAATTCAAACGGAAACATCGCGGCGGTGCAGGTGGATGTGCTGCCCACCCTCATCGGCAGCGGAGACGGTACCAATGGCAATGCCGCAGTGGCCGTCGGCTTCTTTGGAGGGGTGCGTCCAAACTGGTACAACGTGGCGGGGACAGGCAGCCTCTTCAATGAGGACTACATCGCCAACCGGCTGGTGACGGTGGACACCAACAGTGCGGGCGACCACTTCCTGCGTCCGCTGCTGGATTCTGAATACAAGGTCGTGGGCAGCCCTGACGACGCGCAGACGACCTCCATCAGGCTGGAGGATCAGGGCATCAGTGCGGACCAAAACCTCAAGATTGTCGGCGTCACCAGCGACTCTCTCGGAGGCAGTGAATTTACCAGCCGTCAGAACTCGCTGCTCACGCTGGGATCAGTCGCAGCCGACTGTTCACTGCCCAGCGGCATTAACATGATCATCAACTCCCTGACGTTTGCTTCGGAGTCATTCGGGGCCGGAACCAACGGCAACGGGAACTGGACCGCCCTGATCATCGCAGACGGCGCCACTCTCCGGATCAATTCCGGCATGATCCAGATGTACAACACCGGTGTGCAGAACATGCAGGGAGCCGCCTACAATTCGGGCCTCAACATGGACATCCGCAGCTCCCTCAACGGCGGCTACACAGACTTCAACGGCATGGATGCGCAGTTCAACATCGGCAGCCTCTGGGTGCATTACAACACCACGGACGCCATCAACGCCTACAAGGCCACGGACTTCGACAACAACTACTTCTCCATGAACTCCAGCATCATCAATGCCACGGGACTGGTGAAGTCTGGAGGCTCCTCCCTGTTCCTGAACGCCGTCAACTACTACACAGGGCTCACCACGGTGAGCTACGGCAACCTGTATGCGCGGCATGACCGGGCGCTTGGGGCCAGCCCGCAGTTGCAGATCACCGGGTACGGGAATTTCGTGCTCGGGCTTGGCTCGCGCATCTCCGGTGTGAATCTCTACATCGGTGCCATCAGCGGTGTGAACAACGCGCTCCAAATCGAGAACAACTCCGTCTGGGCCGGCGATATCATCATCGACAATGTGGACTCCGGCGGTGCCACGGCCTATGCGCGCAGTTTCCTGCCACGCATTTTCAGCAACACCACCGGCCTTGCCAGCATTGACGGAAACATTTACGGCGGCTCCACGGCCATTGGTTCCGGAGCGCGCACGGACTCCCGCATCTTCAGCACCTACACCGGCGCCCTGGGCCTGCTCTACCTCAACGGCGTGGTGCAGGACAACGCGGCGGGCGCTTTCACCGGGCCGATCGACATCTACAGCCAGTCTCAGGTGCTGCGCATGGAAGTGACTGCCAACAACGACGAATCGGCGGTGCAGATCGGCCAGCAGTACAACGCGGCAGGCCGCATCAACATCAACCGTGGCACGCTCTACTACTCCGGGAACGGAGATTTCTACACTGCGGCAGCGGCCGCTACGGTGAACTCCGCTCCGTTGAATCCGATGATCGGCCTGCAGATGGGCGGCCGGTCGCTGACTTCCGACAATGGCCGCGGTGCCGCGAATCTGGCTTTCTTCCTGCTCAATGCGGGCTCAAACTTCAACCTCAGTTCCTGGCAGGTGGGTGTGGACACCAACGACCCGTACAACCTCGCGGGGAACTACGTGTACGGAGAAGGCAACACCACGGGCAACACGACTCTGGGCGGTGTGAACACCACGGGCACTGTCACCTTTGGCACAGGTGAGGGCAGCGTCATTTTCACGCAGGCCAACGCCGCCTACACCCGGGATCTGGGCCTCTTTGCGGCCAAGGGGGGCACGGTAGATCTCAAGGTGAACTTTGTGGACAGCGGCAATCTCGTGACCTCCTCCATCACCAAGCAGGGGGGCGGGCGGGTCAACCTGCTGGGGTCCACGGCCGGAGACAGCACCGTGGAAGGCGTGAACGTCATGGGCGGCATCCTTGCGCTGGCAGGGTATGACATGAACCTGAACCGTCGCGTGGGCAATGGGGCGCTGCTCACTCTGGCAGGGGGCACGCTGGTGATGGATGGCACAGGGGCTTCCTTCACAGAAAATTTTGGCAGCCTCAAGCTCAACCAGGGCGGCAACGGCATTGCTGCCGCAGGCGATGGCGTTGCAAATTTCGGCACCATCAGCATCGCGGGTACGTCCATCAACCGTGCTGCGGCATCCACCATCCACTTCCAGTCCATCGCCGGTGGCATTATCAACTTTTCCAATGCCGCCATGAAGGGCAAAGCGCGGATTGGCTCTTTCGCCACCTATGGGGCGAACGCAGCCGCCTCGGGCTACGCCACGGACTGGGCCGCCACGGACGCGGCGGGAAATGTCATCGCCTACACGGGCTACTCCACCGACAGCTTCGGTGCCGGTTTGCAGACGGATGTGCTGACCGCCGGCCTCACGGCTGCTGCCACAAATTCAATCCGCTTCAATGACGCTGCTGGCACGATCACTGGTGGCAACCTTATCCTCAATGACGGAGGGCTGCTTTTCACCAGCAACTACACCACGGGCACCCCCATCGCTGCGGGCGTGGGGGTTACCACGGGCGGTAGCGGTATTGATTTGCTGATCCACAACTATGCCTCCGGAGTGGTCCATTTTGACGGCAGCATCACAGGTGCGCAGAATGTTGTGTTCACCGGCACCGGAGAAATTGCGTTCACCTTGCCCAGCAGCGTCAGCAGCATCGTGGTCAGCAGCACGATGACCACGACCACCACCACCTCAGCTCCAATCACCAACCCATACACTGTCAAAGTGAGCAGCACGGCCGGACTCAGCGTGGGAATGGACGTGAGCGGGATGAACATCCCGGCCGGCACCAAGATTCGCAGCATTGTGGATGGCACGACCATCACACTTACCCGGCTGGTGACCGGCTCGGGCACCTTCGATCTGACCTATTCCTCGACGACTTACACACCTGCCAATACATACACCGGGGCCACGCACATCACAGGTTCGGCCGTCGTTTCATTCAATAATGTCGGAGCCTTTGGCGCCACCTCCGGATTCTTCCTCAACGGCGGCACGCTGAACTACTCCGAGATCGGCGCCACCAGCGCCGCGATCACGCAGAACATCACGCTCGGCGGCAACAACGGCATTCTGAGTGTTTCGGATGCGGGCAGTGTCCTTGTCATCCGCGGTGCGGTGAACCAGATCTCGTCTGAGGCAAGCAACATCATCGCCGCCTACGGCACGAACAATCCCAACGCCGGCGGTCTGCAGATCGTGGGTTCCGGCACGGTGCAGTTCGGTGACCGCAGCGGATTTACCAACAGCACCACGGAGGATCTTCTCGGCTTGGTCAACAACTACACCGGCCTGACCATTCTCGGGGACGGAGTCAACGCATTGCGCGTTGATATCCAGGGCAAGGGTAACAACAACGCGCAGTACGCTCCGTTCGGCACCACCCAGTCCTGGGCGGACGGCACCATCATCAAGAACAACGTGACGGTGGAGTTTTCCATGGTTCGGGATGCCAACCGCACCGGGCAGCTTCGCTTCCGGGAGTGGTTCCAGATCGGTGAAAAAGCGGGCGATCAAATTCTCTTTGATGGCAGCACCCAGCGCCAGCCGACATTCGACGGCATCCTCAACATCATCGGTGATCTGACCTTCCAGACCCAGGGCAACCGCTACGGTGACGCTGGCAGCACAGGCAACTCCGAATTTCTCATCAATCCCAATGAAGGCGGCATCATGGGCACAGGAAACATCATCAAGCTCGGCGATGGCAACCTGCGCTTCTACACGCCCATGCATGAGTGGACGGGAGACCTCGACATCCAGGACGGCTTTGTCGGCCTGCAGATGAACTCCGGCGCCATCTTCAACCCGAACGGCAAGATCTATTTTGGCGACCCGACATCCGGGCAGACATCTGCGATCCAGATGCGCATCGAAAACCGCTACTATGGCAACAACAACATCGGCATTGATGCGCCAAACATGGACCTGACCGTCAACCGCGACATCGTCGTGCGTGACAACATCCGGCAGCTGGTCAGCATTGCCGCAGGCTATCTGCCCACCAGCGGCACGATTCATTTCACTAATCAGATCAATGTGGGCAGCGGGTCGTCCAGCTATGTCCGCTTCTATTACGAAGATGGCACCAACACCCCCACCTCGCCCTACCGCACACAGCTGGACCCGGATCTGGTCGGCCACGTGCAGGAAACGGTTTTCGACATCTCCGGCAGCATCATTGGCAGCAACCGGGTCGTCATAGATGCAAACAACTACGGCGTATATCCCGCAGGCGCACCCATTGGCGACGGCGCTCTCTTCATCCTGCTGCTGAACGGCGACAATTCGGGCTACAGCGGCATCTTCAGCATCGGCAACGACAGCTCAGGCACACACACGCCAGGCCGCGACTCCATCCTGCGGATCGGCAGCTCCACGGCTCTGGGAACCGCCGGCCAGATTGACTTCCGCAACGGCGGCACCTTCCAGATCGGGGGCAACAGCATGACCTTCACGCAAAATTTCCTGTTCTACGGCGGTGCGGGCATGGTCACGACAGCAGGCATTGAAAACGCCTCCGGCACAGCGGCGGCGATCACCTTCGATTCAGGCACGCAAACGGGGACGAACTTTCAGGACATCGGCGTCGGACTGCGAGACGGCGTCGCACCCGGGCTCTTCGGCGGCGGTGCTTCGGCGCTCTCTGTGGTGAAAATCGGCGCGGGTGGAACCGTCTTTGGAGCCAGCACGGGAGGAGGCGACGTGATCGACTCCTTCAGCAGCTACACCGGCACCACGCAGATTTTGGAAGGCACCCTGTTCGCAGGGACGAACAACTCCTTCTCACCTTACTCACGCTTCATTGTCAGCAGCGGGGCGACTCTCAGTCCTTACTGGGATTATGCGGGCACCGGCTTTTTGGTGACCATCGGCTCGCTCTCAGGCGTGGATGGCTCCGTGACAAACATCGACCAGTCCACGCTCAACATCGGCTGGGACAATACCACGGATGCAGATTTTGCCGGTGCCATCATCGGGTATGGCAATCTGAACAAAGTCGGCAGCGGTGCCCAGACCCTCTCAGGGGTGAACACTTTTTCCGGCAATGTGGGGGTGATACAGGGAACCCTCATTGGCACCAATAACACCGCATTTGGAGACGCCTACAACGCCATCAACCTCGGGGGCCTTCCCATCATCGGCGGCACTCCGCTGCTGGATGCCAAGGTGGAGCTGCTGCTGGCCGGCAACGCCACGGACGTGGTGAACCCCGTCTCCATGAATTACTTCAGCGGCAATGACGAGGGCATCACGGTGATCGGCACCCGCGAAACCAGCGGCAGCTACGGCTTTGGCCTGGGAGGGACGGTGTCCCTGTATCAGGATCAGCGTACGGACGATTCGTATAATCTCATCCCGAACTCGGGAACCAATGTGTTCTTTGAAGCGCGCGGAGCATCTGTCTTCAAGTTCGGAGACCGTGTGCAGAACGGAGGTTCCGACCCAGTGACCAATCTGGTCAAGATCGGGACCGGCACGGTGGAGCTGCGCGCTTCAAACAGCTACGGCCGCATCGGCTCAGCTGGGGCTGCGATCAATGGCGGCACCGTGATCCGCCACGGCACCATCAGCATCTTTGACGGCTATGCGCTGTCTTCCACGGTCGTTGAAATGGGGGACACACGGCATGAACTGGCCGGAGCCTATCTGGCCACGACCTCCTCTCTCATCACGAGAACCAGCGGCAGCTACGATGCAGCAGGCAACGGTGCGGGCGGCCCTGGCAAAGGTGCCTTCCTCAATGTGAATGCCACCGTGGACGGGGTGGCGATCACGGCCGCTGACATTGGCAAACGCATTCTGGTCAAAGACGAAAGCGCGCATCCTGAATACAACGGTGTGTATCAGGTCGTCAGCGTGGACGCTTCCTGCGGTCAGATGAATCTCGTCCGCGTATCCGACTTTGATGAGGCCGGTGAAATGCTCTACGGCAGCAGCATCGCCGTCAGCCATGGCACGACGCAGGCGGGGCTTCAGTTCTTCCAGGCCTCCACGGATGTGGCCAGTGTGAACACCGCCAGGACAGATCCGGTGCACTGGCTGCAGGATGTTCCCAACGCCGACGTGTCCCTGGTGGCCGCCAACGGTGGGATGACGATCTACAATGACATTGACATCAATGACACCAACGGCAGCGGCAAGACCACCCTTGGCGGCACCTTCACCAGCGACACCACCTACTTCTACGGCAACGTGACGCTGCAGCATTCCAGCCTGCCCGGGGTGGACAATGTCCGCGAACTGATCCTCCTCTCTTCTTCGAACGATGACACGCTTGTGACAGGGGAAAAGGGCGTGGTGTTTTCCGGGGTCATCTCCGAGGCCCAGTCCGGAGACACGCTAAGCGTGAACAAGCAGGGTTCCGGCACGGTGACCTTCACCAATGACAACACCTACACGGGCAAGACCACTGTCAGCGAGGGCACCCTGGCGCTGGCCGGTGGTGGCGCGGTGTCCGGCACCCGCTGGATCGAGGTCAACAACGGCGGCACCTTTGATTTTTCCGCCAGCACCGCAGGCGACTTCACCTTTGACGGCACCTTCAACGGCTCCGGCACCGTGGAGACGGGTTCGGGAGACCTCATCATCGGCACCAGTGGTGGTGCCGGAGTCCTCCGCCCTGGCATGTCTTCAGACCCCTTCAGCATCGGCACCGCCGGCGACGGCATCGGCGCTTTGACTGTGAACGGCAATGTCGTGCTCACAGGAAGCGCGACGGGTGTGGATCGCCTGGTTCTTCAAATGGGCGGCTCAAATGGCGCCGACTACAACGACGCGGCCAACATAACCATGCAAATGGGGGCGGGGAATCTGACCGCTTATCTCAACTCACAGGGCAGCTTCTATGACACTCAGACCGGCGGCAATCATGACCGCCTTGTGGTCAACGGTTCGTTCACGCTGAACAGCGGCGGTCACATCACGTTCAGCCGGGGCAGCACCGACTACCAGCCCGTGGTGGGAGATGTGTTCAATTTGATCGACTGGTCCTCGGTCACGGCGAATGGGTTCAGTGCCGGAGGCACCACCCGTGGTGGCGGACTTCTGGGAGATCTGGCGCTCCCTGACCTGAGCCTTTCCGGGCTGTACTATGACACGACCCTTTTTGCGAGCTATGGCATTGTGGTGGTGGTGCCGGAGCCCGGGCGCATGGCTTTGCTGCTGTTCGGCCTGGCGGCTTTGCTCTGTGGCCGCCGGCGCAGCCGTCGTTGATCGTTGGGTGCATTGGGCAGACGGGTTGTTGAGTCTGCGGTTGATGATCCTGCGGGCGCATGAAAACCATGCGCCCGCAGGTGTGTCAGCCTCAGGTGGAGGCAGGAATTTTGCAGCGCCAGCGCATGCATGGTTGTTACTTGGTAAAATTAGGGCAGCCTCTCTGACAGCAGGACTTTTTTAAATCCTGATCTTTTTCGGTGGGTTTCCTCCGGAAGCTCCGGCTTGCAGATTTCACCGCGCGAAGCGCTGCGTCGGTGTAAAATCAGAGCCTGCCAAGGCTGGAAACGCGTGGGTAAGCAAAAGCTGTATTTCAATTTGAAATGAAGCTTTGAGGGGTTGCACGCGAGCGTCGCACACCTGCATCAACCACGGCCTCATAGGAAAAAATGCCGCTGCCCGGCAAAATGCAGCCAGCTCAAAAAATGCTGTGAAACAAGCGCAGCGCAATTCATCCAGATCATGAATACAACATCCATACAAGGCATATCATCGCAGCGTGGTCATGCGGTCTCAGGCCGCATGCTGCGCCGCCGGCGTGCGGTGGCGCTTATCACCGTGCTCAGTGTTCTGGCATTGGCCATGGTCCTGCTGACCGCGCTGCTCAGCGCAACGCGCATTGATTACAACTCCACCGTGGCGCAGGTCGAGATCGCAAAGGCGCAGCTGCATGCCGACTCCGTGATCAATCTGGCCATCAGCCAGATCCAGCAGGGCATCCACCAGGACACCAAAGCATCGGGGGTTGAAATATGGGCCTCCCAGCCGGGCATGATCCGCCAGTACAAGCAGGACGGCACGCTGCTGCGTGGGCTCAAGCTCTATTCTGACAGCAAAATGGTGGCTGCAACCGAGACGGAGATCGCCGCAGACACGCCGCCTGCGGACTGGGACAAGCAGCCGGCGCAATATGTGGATCTCAACGAACCTGTCGTGCGCAGCGACGTCACTAACCCCACCGGCCCGCCCCGGCTGTTTTTCCCCATCATTGATCCCAGGGCCTACTCGCAGACTCCGAGCCGCTCCGTCGAAGGCTTCAGCTACTCCACGTTTGCAAATGGCACTTCGGGACAGCCGCTGGACGGTGTGGTAGCTCCTACCAGCGGAGGCAACGAAAGCCAGCAGCGCCTGCCCATGCCGGTCGAGTGGCTCTACATGCTCAAGGATGGGACGCTGGGGTATTTGGACGCCAGCGGGAAATTTGTCAGCAGCAGCGGCAGCGGGCAGACCGCCACGAGGGACAATCCCATGATCGCCCGCGTGGCCTTCTGGACGGATGATGAGTCCGCCAAGATCAACATCAACACCGCCGGGGAAGGCACTCCCTGGGACACGCCGCGGCTGTTTCATGAGCGCGATGGCGAGTGGGCGAGGTACCAGCCCATGGCCTATGAATACCAGCGCTACCCAGGCCATCCGGCCACCGTTTGCATGAGCACCGTTCTGTTTCCCGGGCAGGACATGAATCCGCTCGTTTCAGACACATCCGCCTTTGCCAAAGCGCTAACCTACAAGGAGGCCATCTACGATCTGATGCCCAAAATCCTGCCGGGCGGCTCCAAGGCCGGCTCCGTGCTGGTGCCGGTCAATCACAACTTCTCCCCCACCAATTTCCAGGCGGTTCAGGACGCCCTGGCAGAGCGCCTGTTTCCCAGTGTGGACGAGTTTTTGCTGAGGGCCACCCCCCAGGGGGACGGCAAGCGCAGTGAGATCAATCTCGGCACAAGCCAGATCTGGTCAGGGCTGCAAAACTATGAGGTGGTGGAGCGCCTGCGCCCGTTTCTGACCACACGCAGCCGCTCTTCCGAAGCCAATCCATTTGGCTATCCCAAGATCAGCATGTGGCCGGTGCACCGCACCAATTCCACGCGCACCCGCACGGTTTTTGACAACTCCATCGTGAACTGCTCCCAGATCGCCGGGAAGGATTACTTCTTCACCCGGCAGGACCCCCGGAGCCAGTCGGAGCTGACCACCATCACGCGCAACCAGCAGCTCTTCACCTACCTCATGAACCTGACCGGGCAGCCGATCCCCGGCTTTGGAGCTTCCAATGCTTCCTTCCTCACTAAATATGGCGACAACCGCCAGCAGATCCTGGTCGAAATTTTTGACTACATCCGCTGCACCAATTTGTACGATGACAATATCGCGGAGCGCAATGTCGGCGCCAATCCCTCCATCACCGGGCTGCCTGATGCGCGGCTGACGGCGAGCTCTGCCGGCATGGCGGCAGGCACCTTCACCCCCATGCGTGACTCAAACGGCAACAGTTTCCCGGGGCATGGCCAGGTCATGCCCACCGTGCTGCCGAAAAGCAAAGACCAGGTGTACCGCGGCATGGGGCGCTTCCTCACCATCAGTGAGGCCGGCCTGCACTTCATTGCCTGTGCCCAGGGGACCAATCAGGCGGGAGGCATGAGCGCTGTCAAAATCCAGCCGAAGGGTGCGCCCGGCTACACCCCGCCGAACTGGAGGGGTGGCGGCAGCGACACCGTGCTGGGCTGGGACAACTCGGCGTACTGGTACTCCAACTTCCCGCCCCTGAGCGCCGCCAACCAGGATCCCAAAAAAGGCTTCTACAAGTCCAGGTACCCCACCGCTCACAAACTCGAAGGCGTTGATGGGGACAAGGTCGGCCATCCTGGCTACAACCCCATGAACTGGAACTGGACGCTGGACACGGACACACCGCTCGACAACGGCGTGAAGCGAGTGCAGGCGACCTTTCTGCTGGAATGGTTCTCACCTTCTGCCGGATGGGCGCTGATCAACCCAGACATCGCCATCGAGATTGACGCGAGCGCGCTGACGGCCGGAGGCAAGCGCATGTTCCCCGTCAACAACGGCAAGACCCTGGTCCGCCCGTTCAAGCACATGAGCAACGCCTGGGGCGTGTACCAGCGCGGGGGCACCATTTCTTACCGCGCCTTTCTGCAGGAGCGCAAGCTGCCAGCCGTCGGCAGAGGGATCAACGGCTACACGTCCGGCAGCATTTTGTACCCAGACACCAACATCCCCGGCAATGACAGCCAGGCCCCATACAGCGGCGGTGTTCACTACAGCTATTATTCCAACCGGCCAGGGGCGCTGGAAAACTGCAATCAGTACAATCTGGTCAGCGACTTCATCGATGTGCCCGGGGGCGACAATGGAACCATTCCATTCTCCGGCGGCACCGTCGTGGTGAGGATACTCAGCAACGATGCCAACCCGCAGGTGCTGCAGACTTTCAATTTCAACTTCCCCGCCGCCCGTTTCCCATCCCCTTTTCTGGCAACAAAAAGCGAGGACACGACCTACGGGTACAATTCTGACGGCTCCATCTGGATACACCAGCCCGTGCCTGCGCCCTACTGGTGGGCTTTTCATTCGGATGGAGCTCTCGGTCGTGACAAAACCGGCCACATCACCAAAATCGCGGCCATACCTGGCAGCCGCATGGGCGGCAGGTTCCGCTACATCGGCAACGAAATCGGGAATTACGGGGATGTCCCGTTTGGCGGCACCTATTACCGCGGCAATTTGGTGATTCCTGATGACACTCTGCAGTCTCTGGTGCTTCGCCACGGTGATCCGCGCCTGACCATGGGCCAGTATGTGGTTCCTTCCACCGAGTTTGAACAGCACCGCTATTACGGCAGGCAGCGCCTGGCGCACAACATCGTCCTCGCGAACTGGAGCCAGGGGCCGGGGCTGGACCGCGGCGAAGACAAGAAAGGCTGGCGCCTGGTCAAAGATGCCGCTTACAACGCGTCCTTCCTTCCGGATCATCCTTACACTGCCGCCACAGGGGCCGGGCTGCAGAAGTATGGAGACTTTGACCGCGGCATCGCCAACCAGACCGACGGCGCCTACATTAACAAACCCGACGAGGGCAACACCTACAGCGTCACTGCCACCAACGGCCAGCAGCTGGTGCCCTACTTCTCCAATTCATGGGTGTCCTGGCTCGGGGGCTCGACGTACTTTTCGCCCAACAGGCAGGTGGCATCGCCCGGCATGTTTGGGTCTTTGCCCACAGGGGTGCATGACGCCGGTGGCGCAGGCGGCATGCGCCGCGAGCCCTGGCGCACCCTGCTCTTCCGCCCGCAGACATGGAGTGCCAAGCAGGGGCAGCAGTATCACATCGGTGCGCCAAGGCTGCTCAAAGGCTATGCCAAAAACGGGCTTCCCGTGCAGGGCATCGATCCTCCCGACTATCTTTTCATGGACTTCTTCTGGATGCCCATGGTCGAGCCCTATGTCATCAGCCAGCCGGGCTCTTCCGCAGGCAAGATCAACCTCAACTACCAGATGGCACCCTTCCGCCACATCCGCCGTGCCACCGGGCTTGCGGCGGTCATGAAAAGCGAGCTCATCACGGCCGTCTCTGTCCGGGATGCCAATGACTACCTGCGCCGTCCGGCAGGTGCGCCGGCCACTCAGACGGAGTCGTGGTTCTGGAAAAACGACACCAGCGCCCAAGGAAACAAATACTGGCACCGCCAGATCGACATCGAGTCCACACTGAAGTTGTTCGATGAGCGCTTCAGCTCCGGGTTTGCCTTCATCTCACCCGCGCAGATCTGTGAGATGTACCTGCTGCCGAAACCGGTGAACAGCTCTGACACCCTCGTCCCGACCAGCTGGCCGACCACCATGAGCGCTCTCACCAGGCCCACCGGCAACAGCATCCTGGCCTTCTGGGAAAATCACGCTCTCACGGCCGACAACCTCAAGGAGCGGCCATACACCAACATGTATCCGCGGCTCACGACGCGCTCAAACACCTTCCAGATCCACATGCGCATTCAGACCATTCGGAAAGCGCGCTCCACAGATCCTACCCAGTTTGTCACCGGGGCGGACAGCATCGGATCTGAGTACCGCGGTTCGGCGATCATCGAGCGCTACCTTGACCTCAATGACCCTGCCTTGGATGCGTCTAAAAACCTCGATTACGCCACGGGCAATCCTCTTTCCAAGACGCCCCTGGATGAGCTGCACCGTTTCCGCATCATCTCGCAAAAACGCTTTGATCCCTGAACCACCAGCCCCGTCAAACTCATGAAAAACTTGGCCAGAACCCAGCCCCGTTTCCTTGGCACCAGCCGCCAGCCAGCCGGCTTCTCACTGGTGGAGGTGACCATTGCCGTCGCCATCTCAGCCCTGGGCTTCATCACCCTTCTGGGGCTGCTGCCACAGGGAATCAACATGGCCCGAAATTCGGCTGAAATGTCCGTCGGCTCCAAAATCATGCAGAAGCTCAGCGGCGAAATGCAGTCCATGTCATGGAATCGCATCACATGGACAGGTTACGGGCCGCTGCGCTACTTCACCAACGAAGGCAGGGAGATGACCACGGCAGACACCAGCCAGGATGACCTGGCCGCCTCACTTGCGTTTGTGGCCTCGGTGTATGTGCCGCAAAAGCCGCTGGACATGTACCTCCCCACAGGCACCAGCGGCGGCAGCACGCCTGAGACTTATCTCCGCCGCGTGAAAATCTGCGTCGCCACCTCTGCAGATCCTTCCTTCGATTTCAATGCGGCGTCCCCCATGCGCATCAGCTCCGTTTACGCCCTCATCGCCAGGATGGGGGACTGAGCATGCCACATCCAGCCACTCACCCCACTCTGTCCTATGAAAGCAAAGCATGACCAACAATGGCGGCATGGCTTCACCCTGATTGAAGTGTCCCTCTCCATGGTGATCCTCTCCATCATCCTGCTGATTTCCGTCCAGGTGCTCGGGCTCACGCAGCGCGCCTGGAAGCGCGGCGTGACCCGCGTGGAGCAGTTCCGCGAAGCACGCATGGCGTTTGACAGCATCACCGAAAATCTCAGGCAGGCCATCTTGAACACCTACCAGGCCTATCAGTACAACAATGGAAACAGGCCCACGATCCCCACGTCCCAGACTCAGTCCCCCACCAAATACATCCGCCAGTCGGAGCTCCAGTTCGTCACCGGCCAGGCTCAGACACTGCTGCCTGGAGCCCAGGCGTCACAGCTCGTCACCCAGGCGATGTTTTTTCAGGCGCGCCTCGGTCTGAGCGACCGGATCGGCTACGAGGGGCTCAACCGGCTGCTCTGCGGCCGGGGCTATTTCATCATGTACAGCGGCAATGATGCCTTCCGCCCCCAGCATGTGACCGCCCAGAGCCTGCGTTTCAGACTCTGGGAGTACCGCCCGCCGGCGGAGGAGAACACCGTGTACTCGGTCAAGCCCGGCCAATGGTTTCTCAAAGCACCGGCCAGCGTCGTCACGGCCAGTGAAACGATCACCACGCCAGCGGACACCAGACCCATCGCGGAAAACATCATCGCCCTGATCATTTCCCCCCAGGTGACGGCGGACGACGCCGCCCTGAAAAAGACGACCCCGTGGTGGATCGCGCCCAAGTATGCCTATGACTCCACGCAGCTGCTCAATGTGACGACCGACAGCCCGCAGGGCACCCAGCATATGCTGCCGCCCAGAGTGGTGGTCACCCTGGTCGCGATTGATGAAGCGTCCGCCCGCAAGCTGGCGCTGAAATATCCTGACACCATGCCTCAGCTGATCCCCAGCGGCGCCTTTACCCTGGCTGACAACAGGCAGAAAGACCTCAAGGACCTGGCGGACAAGCTGCGCGCCGAGCAGCTCAACTACCAGGTTTTTTCCACCACCATCAGCATGCGTAACTCGAAATGGGGCCTCCTCAGATGAACACACACATTCCCACCCAGCCTTCGCCCACTCACCCAGGCAGGAATGCCACTCCGGCCGGCTTCAGCCTGGTGGAGATGGTCATCGTCATCGCCATCGTGACCATGCTCATCGCTGTGGCCACGCCCTACACGCTGGCCGCACTGCAGTCTGCCAACCTCACTTCGGCAGGTGACACCCTGATGCAAAAGCTGGCCGCTGCCCAGCAGCGGGCATTGACGGAGAACCGCCCCATCGGGCTGGATTTCTACCACTACACCCATGATGACATCAAAGGCTGTCATGCCATCCAGATGATCACCTACAACCCAGCGACCAACCAGGCGACGCCGCTGGAGCCGCCGGTGTACTGGAGCAAGCAGAGCGTGGTACTTGTGGAGGGTGCGCTCTCGCCCATGTTCAGCACCAGTCAGACTGCCGCCAGCACCGGTCAGGCCACGCAGAATCCCTTTCAGTCACTCGGTGCCACATTCCACCGCGTCATCTTTTATCCCAACGGCTCCACCAGCCTGCGGGTCCCGCTCCGCACCGCCTACCTGACCCTGATCTCCACCAAGAGCTATCAGGCGGATCTCTCCACGGCGCCGCCCAATTACTACACGGTCCAGATCGATCCTGTCACCGGGCGTGGGCACTCCTACCGTCCGTGAAGCCGCTGCCAAGGGGAGCGCTGGCAGAGCACTTCGCCTTCATGCCGCATCGCGGCCTGTTCTTTGCGCAAGTGCCGGAGACAGGACTCGAACCTGCACTTGTTTCCAAACCAGATCCTAAGTCTGGCGCGTCTACCAATTCCGCCACTCCGGCATGGAGCTGCATGTCAGCATGATTCCGTGCGGATGTTCATGCTGCAAATGAATTATCGCGCACGCAGCAGGCGGGTGGCCGCCCAGCCGGTGAGCAGCACGGTGCACAGCGGCATGAGGCCGACTTTCAAATTGGCTCCGATCCAGGGCAGCCAGTGTCCGGAATAGGTGGTCAGGGCGCTGAAGTACTTCAGGCCGAAGACCCAGCCGCCATGAAGGCCCATGCCCGCCCAGAGCGCACCGGTTTGCATGCGCGCCTTGGCCAGCACCCAGCCGACGGCGAAGAGGGTGGCAAACTCGGCCAGGAGAAAATGCACATCGCCAAAACCTGCGGCGATCTGCTTCAGCACGAGGAATCCGCTGCTCCAGGTGACGGCGGCATCGCTGATCTGCCAGCCCTCCGGCGGCTTGAGAAAGTGCACCAGGGCAAAGACGAAGGTGAGCGCGAGGAGCGCACGGGGCTCCTTCATGCTCCGCAGCAGCAGGCCCAGCAGCAGGCCGCGGAAAAAAAACTCCTCCACGAGGCCGGCTCCCAGCGCCGCAGTGACCGGCTCCCCCAGCTTCCACCAGCGCGGGTCCGGGCGCAGCTGATACGCCCCCATCTTGAGAAAGATGAACCCCAGAGCGAGCAGCAGTCCGGCGGCCAGCAAAAAGCCGACACCCCACTGCCTGAAACCACGGCCAAAGGGACCCCAGGCTGGCAGCAGCGAACGCTCCAGCCGCACCCAGCGCATGAAGGGCCAGATGAAAAGGATCGCGCAGACGAGCACCGCCCGGTTGAAGTAGCGGGTGAACTGCGCCCGCTCGATCTCCGCCAGCAGCCACCTGACCGGTCCTGTGTCGTGCAGGGAAGAGGCCGAGAGCCAGCCGTGGGCTGCTTTCCCGAGGTGAAAGAGCGGCACAGACAGCAGCGCCCCGCCGAGCATCACGGCGAGGAGGTAGAGCAGAAGTTTGGGCAGGGCAGGGGAACTGCCGGGGCTGGCGGCTTGCATGGGGGCGATACTAGCGCATCCTGAGCGCTCTCAATGACCAAAAACCAAATCCACGAATGGCACGAACGTCTCGAAGATGGCCGCAAGCAGTACATCCGCGCCTATTGGAATTCGCGTGAATGGCAATTCCGCTACGCCCATCCCGACGGCGAGCAATGGACTCCGCTGGAAAATCCGCCGCCGCAGCGCTGGCTGGAGCTGCGCGATCTTCTGTTCCGCAAGTACCAGCGCAAAAAGCTGCCTTGGAAATACGTCGAGCAGCTTGACAAGAAGCTTGAGGACATGGGGATCAAGCCAGCGGGGGATGAGCCTCTGGCGGACGAAGAGTGACACCTGGTGTCAGTGGGCTCCGGCATTGGTTTTGATCTCAGACGTCACCCCTCCGCCGTAGGCCGCGCCGAAACGCATGCCCACCTGGACATCAGGGAACAGAAAGCGCCGGCCTTCGCGGGCGCTCCGCCTTCGTGACATGAATCCTAGCAGGGCTGCGATCACCGCGCCTCCTGCGAGCATGGCAGGAATCGTCACGGCAAATGTCTTTTCACCCCGTTGCAGCCACAGGGACTGCCTCAGCCGCACACTCTCCATGCTGCGTAGCCGGTCGACCCAGTAACGTGTGGCCAGGGCCAGCCGTTCATCCAGTGCGAGCTTGGTGTCTGTCTGGATGCGCCGTGTTTCCTGCATGATCTCGACAAGCTCGGCAGCCGGGTAGCGGTCCCAGAAATCGGGGGAGAAAGACATGGCGGTGCCGTTGCTGGCGCGGTCATAGGCCATCAAAACGGCAGATCGCGCCGCACTCCACGCATGCCTCGTGGCCTGGGCCTGCCTGCGGACAGTGGTTCCTGCGGGGGGAAAGCTGGACGCCATGAACCATGCGTCACACTTCAAATCCTGGGAAAACTCTCTGAGCTCCTCCGCCAGCTGCCGGTGAGTCTCGGGGGTGAGTGCCCGGGTGTCATCCAAGATGCCGTCTGCCGGGGGGGCGGGCTCGGCCAGCCCCAGCGCGGCGGCCGCCAGCCAAAGCACGGCACACGCCGGCAACAGCAGTCGGTGTTTGAGGCATGGGGCGTGGTTCATGTTTTGGGGCAATCTGCCTCACACCCGGCCGGAGGGCAACTTCCGCCGTGCCTGCCAGGGCGGCTGCGCCGCCCTGGCAGACGTACATTCGGGTTCCAAAAGGGCCGTTTTGTGCTGGAATTGGGATCGCTTGTGAAATTTTTCACAAAATCGCCTTGCCGCTCTTTGGGCAGCGTAGATAGATACTCCTCACGCACGCTACCAGCCCCCTGCTTTTCATGCCCACTGTTACCCGAGAATACGAGGCCCCGGATACCGCCGCCAAAGTGGCCCGGCAGCTCGAAGCCGTGGAAGAAGCCACGACGGACATCGTCGGAGAGAAACTGGTGCTCAACATGGGCCCCAGCCATCCTGCCACTCACGGGGTGCTGCGCCTGATCCTGGAACTGGACGGCGAAATCATCACCAAGGCGGATCCGGACGTGGGCTTCCTGCATCGCGGGGATGAAAAGATCGCCGAGAACATGCACTACAACCAGTTCGTGCCCTACACGGACCGGCTCGACTACCTTGCCCCTCTGGCGAACAACGTGGCCTACGCCCTTGCCGTGGAAAAGCTCATGGGCTGGGAGGTGCCTGAGCGCGGCCGGGCCATCCGCGTCATCTGCTGCGAGCTGGCGCGAATCTCCGCCCACATGCTCGGAGTCGGGGTGTTTGCCATGGACGTGGGAGCGATGACGGTCTTCCTCTACACCTTCACCGAGCGCGAAAAGATCTACAACCTCTGCGAGCAGCTCACGGGAGCGCG
This sequence comes from Prosthecobacter fluviatilis, assembly GCF_042655725.1. GTDB lineage: Bacteria > Verrucomicrobiota > Verrucomicrobiia > Verrucomicrobiales > Verrucomicrobiaceae > Prosthecobacter > Prosthecobacter fluviatilis. Next base: position 426,727 of record NZ_JBHSMQ010000003.1, on the reverse strand, counting down.
CTTCACCACCAGCTACACCCGCGTGGGTGGCCAGATCCGCGACTTGCCGGACGGTTTTGTTGGTGCCGTGAAAACCTTCCTGGATGAACTGGAGCCTGTGATCGACGAGATCGACAAGCTGCTTTCACGCAACCGCATCTTCATCGACCGCACGCAGGACATCGGTGTCATCACCAAAGCAGACGCCATCAGCTTCGGTCTCACCGGCCCCAACCTGCGTGGTTCCGGTGTGGAGCATGACCTGCGCAAAGCCCAGCCCTACCTCGACTACGAGAAGTACGAGTTTGACGTGCCCGTGGGCACCAAAGGCGACTGCTATGACCGCTACCTCGTGCGCATGGAAGAAATGCGCCAGAGCGTGCGCATCCTCAGGCAGGTGCTCGCTTCTCTGCCCGGAGGCCCCATCAATGTGGCTGACGCCAAGGGGCTTCTGCCCAAGAAGGAAAAAGTGCTGATGAAGATGGAGGAGCTCATCCACCACTTCATCATCGCCACCCAGGGCATTGACGCTCCTGCCGGCGAAGTCTATTTCGCTGCCGAAAATCCCAAGGGCGAGCTGGGTTTCTACATCAACAGCACTGGCGGCGGTGTGCCGCACCGTCTGAAGATTCGCAGTCCTTCGTTCCTCAATCTCAGCATCATCTCCAAGCTGATCCCCGGCCACATGCTCAGCGACATTCCCGCGGTGCTTGGCAGCCTGGACTTCGTCATGGGCGAGTGTGACCGCTGATTTTTCATCCTAACCTTTTCATCCGAGACACCCCACGCATGGCCTTTGAAGTTCCAGCCGAATTGGAAAAACGCATGGACGAGGCGATCTCGCATTATCCCGTTTCCAAACGCAGCGCCGTCCTGCCGCTGCTGCATCTCATGCAGGAGCATTTCCGCTTCATCAGCGACGAGGCTGTGAACTGGGTGGCCGCCAAGCTTTCTCTGGAGCCGATTCAGGTTCTCGAAGTGGTCACCTTCTACCCCGGCTTCCGCCAAAGCGCCCCCGGCAAGTTTCACATCCGCGTCTGCCGCACCCTTTCCTGTGCCATGGCGGGAAGCTATGAGCTGATGGATGCCTTCTGCAAGGCGGGAAACATTGACCGCTCTCACACAGACCATCATCACCCCATCGCGGTGAGCGCAGACGGCAAGTACAGCATTGAATTTGCCGAATGTCTCGCGAGCTGCGGCTTTGGCCCGGTCTGCATGATCGAGGACGACTTCTATGAGAAGGTCGATCCCGCCAAGGTGGGCGAGCTTCTCGCGCAGCGAGTCTGATCAAAGCACAAAAAAACGCAGCGGTTTCAGCCGCTGCGTTTTTTTGATTCAGGAGGGATCTCTCAAAGGTCTTATTTGGAGCGCCAGGACACCACGTCATCAGGCGTCTGCTGCTTCAAGTCCTGGCCCCAGCTGTAGATGGCGACTTCCAGAGGAAGCATCTTTGGTGGAGGGCTGATTGCATTTGCGGAGATTCTGGGGTCCGAGTTGTTCAAGTCTGGATTGGCCACCTGCAGGTCGCCGTTGGTGTCGAGCAGCACATAGTAAAGGGTGCCCCAGAGATCGACCAGACGATAGGGCGGTTGGGCGTTGACCAGGCCAAACTTGCCATTTTTGGCAATGGGGAGGTCGATGAACTTGATGTTCTTGGGGTTCAAATTGACGCTGCCGCTGCTGCCACCGCCGCCAGCTCCTCCGCTCGAGGAAGTCGTAATCGCAGTCAGAGCGCCGATGATGCCGGTGTTCTCATCCGTGGGCAAAGCCTGCACGTCCTGGCCGGAGGATGCTGCGCTGAGAAGGCTGGGGTTCACCGGCCAGCGGTTGTAGTCGACCTGGTAGCTTGTGATGGCCACGCGCAGGTCTTTGAGAACAGTCTGCACCTGCAGCTTTCTCCCATCCTCCATGAGCTTGTTGGCCTGAGAAATGACAAGGCTTGCCAGAACGCCAATGATGGTGATTACCACCAGCAGTTCGATGAGCGTAAAGCCCGGTCGTGCGTGAGAGTTGGGACGAGAGTTGATTTTCATGATCTACGGTTGGGTTTATGATTGGCAGGCGCCGGGGAACGAAAGGGGTTCAAAATACAGTCGTCGCTCCGCCGGATTATTTAATCGATTTTGCAATGCGGCGTCAATACTTGTGATGAACAAGCGCGAACTTACGCGCGTGGGACATGATTGAAACAGGGCCTTGGCGGACCGTGTGGCGCCGTCTGCAACACGAGCTTTTGATTGTCAACTAATGCTTGCATCATATACTTCAGCGATTTAAATCCGCGCTTCAATCCCCACAGAACCCACAAAACAACCACGGATCGCACAAGACGATCTGAAAAAACAATATGGCAAAGACAGCATCCAAGGGCAGCGCAGATAAAACAAAGTACGTGTATTCATTCGGAGCAGGCAAGGCAGACGGCGACGGCTCCATGAAAGCATTGCTGGGCGGCAAAGGCGCCAACCTGGCAGAGATGAGCCGCATCGGTCTGCCCGTTCCTCCCGGGTTCACCATCAGCACCGAAGTGTGCACCTACTTCTACCAGAACAAGAAGACTTATCCCGCCGCCCTGCAGTCCCAGATGGAAGCTGCAGTGAAGAGCATGGAAAAGATCATGGGCTACAAGTTCGGCGACGCCAAGGGCTTCCCGCTGCTGGTGGCCGTGCGCTCCGGCGCCCGTGACTCCATGCCTGGCATGATGGACACGATCCTCAACCTCGGTCTCAACGACGACACCGTGCTCTCCCTCGTGGCCGCCACGAACAACGAGCGCTTTGCCTGGGACTGCTACCGCCGCTTCATCCAGATGTACGGCGACGTGGTGCTCGGCGTGCAGAAGCGCGAAGGCGAAGACCATGAGCCCTTCGAAGTCGTGATCGAAGAGTACAAGCATGCGACTTACCACAAGGACATCCTGGACAGCGACCTGACCGCTGCTGACCAGCAGGAGCTGGTGAAGCGCTTCAAGCAGCTCGTCAAAGAGCGCACTGGCAAGGGCTTCCCGAGCGATCCGTGGGATCAGCTTCGCGGCGCCGCCGGTGCTGTGTTCGGCTCCTGGATGAATGACCGCGCGATCGTGTATCGCCGCAAGTACAACATCCCCGCCGAGTGGGGCACTGCCGTCAACGTGCAGGCCATGGTGTTCGGCAACACGGGCCCGACCTCCGGCTCTGGAGTGGCCTTCACCCGCAACCCTGCCAACGGCGTCAACGAATTCTATGGTGAGTTTCTCATCAATGCCCAGGGCGAAGACGTCGTCGCCGGCGTGCGCACTCCTGAGCCGGTGATCCAGCTCAAGAAGGAAATGCCGAAGTCCTATGCGGAACTGCTTCAGGTCCGTCAGAAGCTTGAAAAGCATTTCAAGGATGTGCAGGACGTCGAGTTCACCATCCAGGAAGGCAAGCTGTTCATGCTGCAGACCCGCAACGGCAAGCGCACCGCCGCCGCCGCTCTGAAGTTCTCCATCGACATGGTGAAGGAAAAGCTCATCGACTGGGAAACCGCCGTGCTGCGCAACCCTGCCGACCAGCTCGAGCAGCTCCTCGCTCCGATCTTCGACGCCGCTGACGTCAAGAAGGCCAAGGCTATCGCCACCGGTCTTCCCGCCGGCCCGGGCGCTGCCTCCGGCAAGATCTACCTCAACGCCGACCGCGCCGTCGTGGCCGAGCAGAAGGGTGAGAAAGTTCTCCTCGTCCGCAACGAAACCAGCCCGGAAGACCTTCGCGGCATGATCGCAGCGGAAGGCATCCTCACCGCCCGCGGTGGTGTGTCCTCCCACGCGGCCCTCGTTGCCCGCCAGATGGGCAAGGTGTGCATCTGCGGTGCCGCTGCTCTGGAAATCGACTACGACAAGAAGACCGTCAGCGTGGCAGGCCAGACCTTCAATGAAGGCGACTACCTCTCCATCGACGGCACCAGCGGTGTCGTTTACGGCGGCCAGCTGAAGACCGCTCCTTCTGAGATCATCACCGGCATGATCCATGGTGACAAGGCCGCCCAGTCCACCGAGAAGTTCAAGAGCTTCCAGCAGCTCATGAACTGGTGCGCCAAGTCCACTCGCCTGCAGGTCCGCACCAATGCCGACAACCCGGAGCAGACGCAGAACGCGATCGCCTTCGGTGCGCAGGGCATCGGCCTCACCCGCACAGAGCACATGTTCTTTGAAGGTGACCGCATCGACGCCGTGCGTGAAATGATCCTGGCTGACAACGTGGCCGACCGCAAAAAAGCGCTCGCCAAGCTGCTGCCTTATCAGCGCGAAGACTTCACCGGCATCTTCACCGAGCTCAAGGGCCTTCCCGCCACCATCCGTCTGCTCGACCCTCCTCTCCACGAATTCGTGCCGCATGACGAGAAGGCCCAGGCCGAGCTCGCCAAGAAAATGGGCGTCTCCGTTGAGAAGGTCACCGCACGCGTGGCAGCTCTGCATGAGTTCAACCCGATGCTCGGACATCGCGGCTGCCGTCTTGGCATCGCGTATCCTGAGATCACCGAAATGCAGGCCCGCGCCATCTTTGAAGCCGCAGCTGATGTGGCCAAGAAGAAGATCAAGGTGAAGCCCGAAGTCATGATTCCGCTCGTCGGGTTCAAGAAAGAACTCGACCTGCAGGTGGAAATCGTGCATAAGGTAGCAAAAGAAGTGATGGCTGAGAAAAAAGTGAAGCTCGACTATCTCGTCGGCACCATGATTGAGGTGCCGCGTGGAGCACTCACCGCTGATGAGATCGCCGAAACGGCGCAGTTCTTCAGCTTCGGCACCAACGACCTGACGCAGACCGCGCTCGGCATCAGCCGCGACGACATGGGCAGCTTCCTGATGCCCTACACGGAGAACGAAATCTTCAAGAAGAACCCCTTTGCCACGCTGGATCAGACCGGTGTGGGTCAGCTTATCAAGATCGCCATCGAAAAAGGCCGCAAGACCAAGCCCGACATCAAGCTGGGCATCTGCGGTGAACACGGCGGTGATCCTGACAGCGTCAAATTCTGCCATCGCGTAGGCCTCACGTATGTGAGTTGCAGTCCTTTCCGTGTGCCCGTCGCCCGCCTTGCCGCTGCGCAGGCTGCGATCGAAGAAAAGCGCGCCGCTTCGGCCGCCGCAGGAAAAAATGTCCAGGGAGGCGCCAAAAGCGCAGCCGTGGCAAAACAAAACAACAAAGCAACCAACAACAAACAGAGGATAAACACTATGGCTAAGAAAGCTGCAAAGAAAGCCGCCAAGAAGGCTCCTGCCAAGAAGGCCGTCAAAGTCGCAAAGAAGGCTGCAAAGAAGGCCGCCAAGAAGGCTGCAAAGAAGTAACGCATTGACCTCCTAGGGAGGTCAATGTGGCGGAGAAATCCGCCGCCAAAAGCCCTGTGGGGATCACTCCTCACAGGGCTTTATCTTTTTTAACTTTCGTTCTTCCGGGCGCTCTCGGACGCGCGATCTCCCGCCGCCTCCCTAGACCGGTGTGCCCCGGCTCAGCGCTTCACATCCTGATCGTAAACGGAGCCGGGAGGCGGCGCGGAAAGATAGGTTCCCCCGGCGGACATGGCATCATTGCGGATGTTTTGCATCTTGCCAAGCTGGTCGCTGGCACCACGAATGCTGCCCATGCCTGCGGAGCCTCCCATGCCGGAAACGGCGCCGTAGTTTTGATATGAGGGAGTGTAAAAGGAACCCATGCCGCCGGACCCGACCGCACCGATCATGCTGCCACCCACCTGTCCAGCAGTCAGGACCACCGGCTGATCCGGAGTCGGCACACCGTCAGACTTCCGTTCCGACTCGGCAAGGTAGTGTTTGTTCCATGCCGCATTGTTGACGCTCTCGGCCACTTTGGAGTCGAGCCTGCGCTTTTCCTCCTCGTAGTCGGCTTTGCTGATCGCTCCGCTGGCACGCTTTTTGTCCAGCTCATCGTACATTCCCTGATATCTTGCGCGGACGACCTTTTCATAGGCATTCAGGTCAGCCAGCGTCGGAATGCTGTCCATGGTCCTGCTGGCGCATGAGGCGAGCAGTCCGCAGAGCAGTGCGGCCAGCAGTGGTTTGGAGACGTTCTTCATGCGGCATTCTAAGCCCCTGCGGTGGCTTTTCAAATCAAAGCACCGTTGCATCCCCCGTGCCCGCAGACCAAACTATGACAGAAAACGCCCCCGCTTTGGACCCCATTGACGCAGCTTTGCAAGCCCCGGAGCCCCGCGGCAACTACCTGCCTTACCCAGTTTCACGCCTGGCCGCCAAGATCATCCCGCAGGATCTCACCAACTTTAAAAGCCGGGGAGTCTCCCGGGTGGAGCGTGAACTGCAGCAGGAGATGCTGGAGATCCAGGAGCGCTACATGGAGGTGATCGACGCCTTCAACTGGAACAAGCTCATCTACGAGAGCCACTTCGGTTTTGAGCCCGTCTGCGGTGAGGTGTACCACCTCTATGAGGTGGAGGGGAAGCGGCAGCTCAGCATGATCTCGCCGGACCAGTGGTATCAGCGCTGGATCGGGAGTTTCAGGCTGAATGCAGACGGCCGCTGGCAGATTGAGAAATCCGCGCCAGATTTCAGCATACGCGACTGGGTGCGGACCTCGGTCGCCTGATGATGCAACCCACCTTTTCAGACATCGGCCAGCGGCTGGCCGGCCCCAGCGGCATCCAGGAACTCATGGATGACTGCGGAGCCGCGCTCACCACCCATCCGGACATGCGCATGCTCGGCGGCGGGCAGCCTGCGGCCATTCCCGCCGTGCAGCAGCTCTGGCGCCAGCGCATGCATGCCATGCTGGACGACGGCAGCATCGACCGCACGCTGCTGAACTACGATCCGCCCGGTGGCAATCCGCTCTTCCGTGAAGCCTTCGCCGCCTTTCTGAAGCGCGAGTGCGGCTGGGAGGTGACGCATGAAAACATCGCGGTCATGCCCAGCTCGCAGTCCGCGTGCTTTCTGCTTTTCAATCTCCTCGCCGGTCAGACCGGCACAACGAGGCGCCGTATCCTTTTCCCGCTTTTGCCGGAGTACATCGGCTATGCCAATCAGGCGCTCGCGGCCGGGCAGTTCACCGCGTGCCTGCCGCGCATCAGTGAAACCGCGCCGAATGAGATCAAATACCACGTGGATTTTGACCGGCTGCGCATCACGCCGGACATCGCGGCGATGTGCGTCTCCTGCCCGACCAACCCGACGGGGAACGTGCTCGCGCAAAATGAATTTGAGAGCCTGCGCGCGCTGGCAGACGCGCACGGCATCCCGCTCATCATCGACAATGCCTATGGTTATCCTTTCCCCGGCGTGATCCACAACGGCTTCCAGCCCAAGTGGCAGCCGGGCATGATCTTCAGCATCAGCATGAGCAAGGTGGGCCTGCCGGGCGTGCGCACCGCCATGATCGTGGCTGATCCTGCCATCGTGAAAGCGCTCTCCAACATGAACGCCATCGTCTCGTTGGCGAACGGCAACCTCGGCCAGGCGCTCCTCATGCCGCTGCTGAAGGACGACAGTCTCATCAGGCTGGGCCCCGAAGTCATCCGTCCATTCTACCGTGAGCGTTCGGACTTTGCCAAAGGCGTGCTGGCCGGTGCGCTGGGAGAGCGCGTGCCATGGGCGCTGCATGCGCAGGAGGGTGCCTTCTTCCTCTGGCTGTGGGTCAATGGGCTGCCCATCCCCGCCTCGGAGCTGTATCGCAGGCTCAAGGAGCGCAAGGTGCTCGTCATTCCCGGGCATTACTTCGCCTTTGGTCTGGAGCAGGAGTGGCGGCATCCGCATGAGTGCTTGCGCCTGACGTACTCGCAGCCGCAGCACATCGTGCAGGAGGGGCTGGAAATCATTGCCGATGAAATCATCCGCTGCTTCTGAGCCCTTTTCGGCCTTCATGCAGCGTGCGCTGTTTGATCCGGCGCGTGGTTACTACACGAGAAACATCCGCACTGTGGGGCGCGGAGGAGATTTCTCCACTTCCGCCACACTCTCGCCCAGCCTGGGGCGTGCGGTGGCGGCGTGGCTCAAGTCAGAGTCGAGTCTGCAGCCGCAGGTGCGGCATGTCATTGAGGTGGGTGCTGGCGATGGCTCGCTCATGCACACGGTGCGCCGAGCACTGGGCTGGTGGGCGCGCAGGAGCTTCACCTTTCACATCGTGGAGACTTCCCCCGTGCTGCGGCAGGAGCAGGAGAAGAAACTCGCAGGCCATGTGGTGTGGCACTCCACGCTGGAGTCCGCGCTCGCCGCCACCCAAGGACGCGCCTTCATCTACCACAACGAACTGCTCGACGCCTTTCCCGCCACGCTGGTGCAGTGGAGCACCGCCGAGCAGCGCTGGCTGGAGGTCTGGGTGCCGGAAGGGCTGCATCCGCATGCGCTGGATGCCGCGCATTTCAGCGCCCTGCGGCACAGCCGTTTTGCAGACGGGCAGCGCTGCGAGCTGCATGCCAGCGTGCGCGACTGGCTGCGGCAGTGGACACCGCACTGGAAGAGCGGCTCCATGCTGACCATCGACTACGGCGACTCCTTTCCGCAGCTTTATCATCGCCGCCCGCAGGGCACACTGCGCGCCTATCTGCTGCATCAGCGGCTTACCGGCGCTGAGATTTATGCCAATCCAGGCAGGCAGGACATCACTGCGGACATTAATTTTACCGATTACACGGACTGGTTGCAGGCGCTCGGCCTGTTTCAGGTCTCGCAGCAGACTCTGGCCCAGTTCCTGCATTCACACGCAGCGCCAGAGTGGCTTACCCATCCCGAGGGTGCCGGAACTGCCTTCAAATGCTTCGTGCATCGCAGGCAGGATGGCGCATCGTAAAATCATCACATGAATTCTGTTCACGACCGTCCAGGCACGCTTGAAAAAGCGCTCAAGATCAACCTTGCCCACACCATCTACGGTACCTTTGCGGAAATCGGCGCCGGTCAGGAAGTCGCCAACTGGTTCTTTCGCGCCGGCGGAGCTTCCGGCACCGTCGCCAAAACCATGTCAGCCTATGACATGACCATCAGCGACGAGATTTACGGCAAATGCTCCCGCTATGTCTCCCGGCAGCGCATGTGCGACATGCTGGAGCACGAGTACCCCATGCTCATCCAGCGTCTGAATTCGCAGCGCGGCACCACCACCACTTTCTTCACCCTGGCCGATACGGTGCGTGCGCGCTCCTACCGCGACACCACGGAGGAATGTCACGGCTGGATCGGCCTGCGTTTTCAGACGGAGCCGGGCGGTCCGGCCAATGAAATCCAGATGCATGTGCGTCTCTTGGACGACACCAATGCACGCCAGGCAGACGCCCTCGGAAAGCTGGGCGTCAATTTCATCTACGCCGCTTTTTACCTGCGGGGAGATCTCTCCGTGTTTCTGCAAAGCCTGCTTGATGATCTGGGGCGCAAGCGTGTTGAAATCGACATGATCGACTTTACCGGTCCGGCCTTTGCGGCGTCTGAGTTTCAGGACCGTCTTGTGGCACTGAAGCTCGTCCGCCTCGGACTGGCTGACGCTGCGCTCTTCGGTGCCGATGGCGAAATCTGGCAGGCTTCTGACGTGCTCTATAAAAAGCCCGTCTTTCTCAAGCGCGGCAGCTTTGATCCCATCACCAAGCTCAACCTCGACATGATCGAACGTGGTCAGGCGGCCTTTCAGGCAGACTTTGGCGATGCCGCCCGCAACAACATCGAGATCCTCGAAATCACCATGCACAACCTCCTGGCCAGCGGCGCTGAGGTGCCAGACAGCGAATTCCTGGCCCGTGCAGATGTGCTGCAGGCGCTTGGCAAAAACGTGCTCATCTCGAAGTACCCCGAGTTTCACCGCGTCAGCAGTTACCTCGCACGCCACACCCGGTGCCCCATCGGCATCGTGCTTGGGCTCCCGCTCTTCCAGGAGCTGTTCAACGAGCGCTGGTGCACCGACCTCGAAGGCGGTCTGCTTGAAGCCTTCGGGCGTCTTTTCAAAAACCAGGTGCGGGTTTATGTCTATCCCATGGGCGATCCCATGAACGGACAGGTTCTCGGCCTGAATGACGCACGCGTGACACCCGAGCAGAAGCATTTGCTCCGCTACCTGGTCGAAACCAAAAGCGTGCGCGCTCTTGAAGAGCCCAACCAGAACTTCCTCTTCCACACCAGCGCCGAGGTGCGCAACATGATCAACGCACGCGATCTCCAGTGGCAGTCGCTCGTGCCTGAAATCGTGCTTAAGCAAGGGCCTTGGCGCGAGATCGGGCAGCCGGTGATGTAGAGCAGCATAGTAATTGCTTTTCTTTGAGCCGTCGCTTGAGTTTGCGGTGCCATGCCAGAATTAAAATTCACCAGCACAGAGCCGCTTTGGATCGCTGCCTGGGCCGTTTACCTCCTGGTTTACTGCGCTACCCTCGCCTACCTGCTCAACCGCAGGCGCTTTGGGACTCCTGAGCGCATCCTTTGGTTTGTGGTCGTCACATTCGCGCCGGTGATCGGTATTCTGCTCTTCATGCTCATCAGCGAAGACGACAAAATTCCTGCCGCAGTCGCAGCGAAAAGCCGCGCTCCGCTTTCAGACACCGCTGGCACACCCTGGCAGCGCAACCCCGGCCATACCAAGGACGCCTCATCATGAGCGACCTGTTGCCAGACGACCTTGACCTGGTCTCCATCACCCAGCTCCGGCAGGTCGCCAATCAGTCGCCTCAGCCTTACCGGCTTCATCTGCAGGTCGAATCACGCATCGAAAAGACCACCAGCGCGGGCAGCCCGTTCTTCGAAGTGAAGCTGGTGGATGCGGCGGACTCTTTCATCTGGCGTGTTTTTGACAACAATCCGCTTTTTCAAGACGTGGCCAGGCTCGCGCGCAACACCTTCATCCAGCTCGCAGGACAGTGGGTGGAGGGCAAGTACGGCCTGGAGCCCCGGCAGGTGCAATGGCGCCCGCTTGCCGATGATGAGGCCAGTGCGCTGCTGCTGGGCGATCCCGAGCTCGCCTCTCGGCAGCATGCCGACTACGCAGACATCACCGCCTTTGTCAGCTCCATGCGGGACCCGCGTCTCTTGAAGCTCTGCCAGGTGTTCCTTGAGCGCCATGGCGAGCGCTTTCGCCGTACGGGCGCCGCGCGCAGAAATCATCATGCCCGCCGTGGCGGCCTCGTGGAGCATGTGGCGCAGATGATGCGCTGTGCGGCGGCCATCGCCGGCGTTTATCCTCAGCTGAACCGGGATCTGATGATCGCGGGCGTGCTGTTCCATGACTGCGGCAAGCTCTGGGAGAACGCCTATGTCGAGTCCGGCTTCGTCATGCCCTACAATCTCACGGCTGAGATGCTCGGCCACATCCCGCTGGGACTGGAGCTGGTGAACAAGCTCTGGCGGGATCTGCTGGAGGCTCCTGAGGCCGTGGGATGGACGGCTTTGGAGCCTGCCTCTGAGGTGGTGCGCCTGCACCTGCTGCATCTCATTGCGTCACATCATGGCACTCATGAGTTCGGCTCGCCCGTGCTGCCAAAGACACCGGAGGCCGTGGCGCTTCATCATGTGGACAACATTGACGCCAAGCTGGAAATGTTTCGGCGCGGGTATGCTGGCAGCAAGGAGCTTGCCCCCGGCATCTTCGAAAAGTTTGTCCCCTGGCCGGTGAACATTGTCGCGCCGCTGCCTGCGGTGCATCTGCCGCCGACGGAAAGCGTGCCTTAGGCGCGCAGTTTCATCAGCGCTGCACGCACCATGAGTGTCTCGCCCACGTTTTCGGTGGTGAGCAGGCCCACGAGCTTGTCGCTGATGGGATCCAGCACCGGTATGGCCGGGCCGTCGCTAGCATTCAAAGTTTCCAGCGCCTGGGCCAGTTCGCTCCCGGGCCGGGTGGACTCAGGGCAGGGGCGCATCACCTCCACCACCGGCTGGCCCGGTCCCTTTTCCGCCAGCGCAGAGATCAGATCATGCCGCGTCAGCATGCCCTGCATTCCGCCTTGGCCGTCGAGCACGGGAAAGTCCTGCTGCGTGCCGGCCAGCAGCAGCTCCACACCGTCTCTGAGCGTGGCATCCGGCGGCAGGCTGCGAAAATCCGTCAGCATGGCATCACGCACCCGCAGATTTCGGGTCGCCTCCTGCTGCGTGACCATCGCCGCCTCCTGGCCGGCAGCCATGAAAATGAAGAAGCAGATCAGCAGGATCATAGGATGAATGGAGTGGTTCAGCAGCATGTAGATGGCCACCATCATGGCGATGCCCTGTCCTATCGCCGCCGCACGCCGTGTCGCAGCGCTGTATTCCATAAACATGGCCATGGCAGCGCGCAGTACACGCCCTCCATCCATGGGAAAAGCGGGGATCAGGTTAAAGGCCACCATGAAGATGTTCCACATCATGAGCTTCTCGAAGAAATAGCCCGTCTTGAGAAAGTTGTAGTCCGGGTTGAATGCTGCGGTGATGCCCAGGCCCAGCCAGATGGCCGCCGCGATGATCACATTCACCAGCGGCCCGCTCACAGCTACCACCAGCTCCTGCGAGGGCTTGCGTGGCATGCGCTCCAGACGGGCCACGCCGCCGATGGGTAGCAGCGTGATGTCTGGCGTGCGAATCCCGTACCCCCTCGCGGCCAGCACATGGCCAAACTCATGCAGCACCACGCACGCAAACATGGTGGTGATGAACAGCGTCGACTCCAGGGCTGCGGCAGGCCCCTGGCCGGTGAAATAGCTCTGGCTCGCCACAAAAAGCAGCAGCAGCAGGAAGGTCACATGCACACGGACTTCCGTGCCGGCAAAAGTGAAGAGGCGGTAGGACCATTTCATGAGGATGCTGGGGATTGGGGGGATTTGGATGGGTCGTAGTAGATACGTACGTCGGCATCTTTGATGCCCAGAATCTCCTGGGCGCGGCGCAAGGCGTTGCGGGTGGAGAGATTCGGGTTGGACGGGCTGGCAGGGAAGAGATTGTCCTTGCCGATCACCTCCACCATACCCGCGCCTTTCAGCACACGGTACAGATCCTTCGACACACCGCTGACGATGAGATCACGCCCGTCCGCACGCAGGGCCCTCACCAGCTCCTCGATCGCCATGGCGCATGTGGCGTCGAGATGGCGGGCGTTTTTGAGCCGCAGGATGACAATTCTGAGGTTGGGATCCGTGCAGGAGCCCTGGATCTGCGTGCGGAACAAATCGGCCGAGGCAAAAAACAAATCCCCCTCCACATGCACGATCGAGATGGCCGGATGCTGCCTCCCCCCCTGGTTGGCTTCCGCCAGATTGCCTTCTGCATTAAAGACGTACTCCACCAGCGAGGGCTGGCTGGCCTTGTGCAGGTAGAGGATGATCGAGATGCCCACCCCGGTAAAGATCGCCACATGCAGCGGCACCAGCAGCGTGGCGATGAAGGTCGTGAGAAACACCACGGCATCTGCACCCGTGGCCCGCAGGGAGATGTGAATCTGCCGTTTGTTGATGAGCGCCACGGCCACGCAGATCACCATCGCGCCCAGTGCGGCTTTCGGGATGAAAGCCACCAGCGGGCCGATCGTCAGCGCCGCCACCAGGCACACCACGCCACTCACGATGGCAGACACCGGAGAGACCGCCCCGCTCTCATACGCTGCCAGCGAGCGTGTCAGTGAATGGGAGGCGGGCATGCCGCTGAGATAGGCGCAGGCCAGGTTTGCCGCGCCCAGGCTGAGCATGTCCTGGTTGGCGTCCACACTGTGCCCGGAGCGGCTGGCCAGCGTGCGGGCCATCGCCGAGTTCTCCAGCATGGCCACAAACGCCAGGGAAAGTGCCAGCCCGAAAAGCTGGCTGAACTGCGCCGAGGCCCTGCCGCTGGTGAAATCCGGAAACGGCGGCAGCAGCGTGCGCCAGGTAAAGGACAGGTCCGAATACGTGGCGATCTCCAGCCCTGCCTTGTTCATCATCAGCGCCAGCAGAGACATCAGGATCAGCGTCAGCGTCAGCGCCGGGAAGCGTTTGCCGAAGCGCTTCAGACCGTAGTAACAGCCGATGGCCAGCACGCAGATCAGCGCACTCGGCCAGTGGATGGCCTGCAGATTTCCCAGCACCTCGTGCAGATCGGAAACGAGCGTGCGCGCCGCGGGTTTGCCCGGTGGCGTGGCAATCTGCTGGCCCAGCACGACTGGCAGCTGGTGGGCAAACATCTGCAAGGCGGCGCCCGTCAGATAGGCCACCACCACCGCCCGGCTGATAAACCGCGCCATGTCCGCCACACGGAAATAGGCCCCAAAGATGAGCAGCGCGCCCACAAGAAACACCAGCATCGGCATCGAAGCCATCTGGTTCAGGTTGGGAAAAGAGGCGAAATAAGATGATACCATGAACGCCGTCGCATTCGTGGGCCCGTAAATGGAATGCCGCGAACTCATCAGCAGCGCGCCGACCACACACGCCACTGCCGAGCAGGTGATGCCATAGGCCAGCGGCAGCCCCGCCACCACGGCAAAGGCCATGCCCTGCGGGATGGCCAGCAGCGCACCGTCCAGCCCGCTCCGGCAGTCTGCCTTCAGCATTTCCCCGTCGTAACCCTTCAGCGTCTGCCTCAGCGGAAAAGGATCGAGATCACTGTCGGCTGCCACCGTTTGAATCCACGTCCGCCCCTGGCGTGCGAAGTCACGCAGCTGCTGAAACCATTCTCGTAGGTGGGAAAGCAAAAGAATCTCCTTGGAAGCGCTTGCCCCCAAGCTAGACCTCTCCGCAAAGATCACAAGCGCCGTGCACAGATACGATTGCTGCTGGACGCACGCCGCCGCCAAACCACCTTTCGGCATGCCTGCTGACGCTGATGAACCAATCCCCGAGGTGGTGGAGCACCCCATCGGTCCAGAGCTCGATTTGCATGCCTTTCTTCCTGCCGAAGTCGGCAGCCTGCTGCCTGAATACTTCGCCGAATGCCGCAAGCGTGGCATCCTCCGTGTACGCATCATCCATGGAAAAGGCAGCGGTTCCCTCAGAATGGGCGTGCATCAGCTGCTTCGGAAATCACCTGCGGTTCAGCAGTTTATCTGGCCTGCCGATGAAACGAGCGGCTCCTGGGGGGCGACGTGGGTGATTTTACAGCCCTGAAGAGACTCAAAGTTTCCAGTCCGCGCTTGTCCACACCCTGGGTTTGGCATTCTCCAGTTTTTCCAGATCCATAGGGGTGCTGTTTTTCACCTCCAGCCTCTGGCCACGGATTTCCAGGGTCAGCGTACCGGCCAGGTCGGCTTTTTCCAGCCAGAAGCGCAGGCGGATGTCTCCGGTGGTCTGTGCCTCGATGCTGGGTGGGCGCTCCACAGGGAGAATGAAAGGCGGCACTTCCTTGCCGGCGGCGTTGAGCAGGCGCACGTCTGGCGGCTGCATGGAAAGCGGCCGGGGGCTGGCATTCTTGTACCTCACTTCCAGATCCAGCCGGGCATTGCCAAAATCACGCTCCAGTGTGCAACGGCGCAGCCCCAGGGGCGCATCTGAGCTCATTTCGGCTTCGGCAGGGCCGGATTCCATCGGCTTTTGGGTCGGTTCAAACGACCACCAAATGGCGATTCCGCCTGCGATTAGCAGCAGCCAGACCTCAAATCTCTGAAAAATACGCATAAATGGTTGGATCGTGGACCTCGTTCTCTGTTTGTCAAAACCGTCAAACTGTCTATCATGCGCGCCCCTCCGGCCCGGACGCGGCTCCCACCGCCCGGCTTTTGGGATGGAAAACACCTCGCCCTAACCTCTTTCTCATGAACATCAACGTCGAACATCAGCCCAACTGCCGCGCCGTCGCCCACGTCCGCGTTCCTGCCGACCGTGTCGGTAAAGAACGTGACGAGATCATCACCTACTTCGCCAGCATGGTGCGCCTCCCCGGCTACCGCCCTGGCAAAACCCCCAAGACCATTGTCGCCAAGCGCTATGAAAACGAGGTGAAGGACGAACTCGAGAAAAAGCTCATCAGCGAAGGCCTGCGCCAGGCCGTCAAGAGCGAAGGCCTCGAGCTCCTCAACGTCCTCGCCGTGAATGACAAGATGTATCACGACACGGACAAGAGCTTCAGCTTCACCATTGAGATGAGCCTTGCTCCCAAGTTTGAGCTGCCCGAGTACACCGGCATTCCGGTCAAGCTCCCGCGTATCGAAGTCACCGACGCGGATGTGGACCACGATCTTCTTCACCTGCGCGAGCACCAGGCCACCTATGAAGACGTGGACCGTGTCGCCGCCGTGGGTGATGTCGTGGTGCTCAGCGTCACCGGCAGCCTGGACGGCCAGCCACTCGGCGAAGCCATGCCGGACGCCCCCGCTCATCTCAAGGAGATGAAGGAAAACTGGTTCCTCCTGGCTGAAGAGGACGATTTCCTCCCCGGCTTCTACGCAGGCCTTGTCGGCATCGCCAAGGATGATGAGCGCACGCTCAACATCACCCTTGCGGACGACTTCGGCTTTGAGGCTCTGCGCGGCAAGACCATCGCCCTCGCGGTGAAATGCCACGGCGTGAAGAACAAGGTCGTGCCTGAGCTGACAGAAGAGCTCATCAAGAAAGTCGGCGGTGATGAAATGACCCTCGAAACCCTGCGCGAAGAAGTGAAGAATGCCATCCGCCGCCGCCGTGAGCAGGCCCGCGATGCCGCCAAGTCCAACCAGGTCATCGCCCATCTGTTTGAGAAGGTGGAGTTTGAGCTTCCCCAGGAAGTCGTGAATCGCGAAGCCCAGCGCCGCACCAATGAAATCGCCCAGCGCGCCATGCAGCAGGGCATCGGTGAAGAGGAGCTGGTGAAGCAGCAGGACGAAATCCTCAACAGCGCCACCAATCAGGCCCGCCAGAATGTCAAAGTCAGCTTCATCCTGGAGCAGGTCGCCAAGAAGGAGGCCCTCGAAGTCCCAGGCCAGAAGATTGCCATGGCTCTGGCCCAGATCGCCGAGCGTCAGAAAATGCCCGCGAAGAAGTTCATGGCCGAGGCGCAGAAGAACGGTCTCATCGACAACGTCCGCGCAGATCTGCTCCTGCAGGAGGCCATGGAGTTCATCAAATCCAAGGCCGTCGTTGAAGAAACCGATCCCGAGCCGGAACACTGCGACGTGCACAGCAAGTAACCCTTAGCGACCCGTCAAAGGTCAATCCATGGCCAAGGTGGCTGCAAAGCTGCCTTGGCCATTTTATTTGGCTTTTTCGAGTCGCTGTTTCCAGCGTGCAGACTCTTTCTCCATCAGTTCCTTCGGGCGTGTGCTGAAGAAATCGTAGGCCACTTTGTTCTTGACGGCCATCTCGTGGAAGGTGGGATAGACGATGCCGTCCTCCGCACCGGCAAAGATGGGCTTGCCGGTTTTGAGATCGTAAAAGCGTGACCAGATCACGTCGGTGCAGGCCGGGTCGTCGATATAGTCGGTCTTGCCGTCGGCTGTTTTGCTTTTGCGCAGGCCGGTGAGCTTGTGGCTTTCAAACCACTTCATGGCGGAGTCGACTGCGGCGACGACTTCAGGCGTGGTGGGGCCGCTGCGCATGAGAAACTTCACCAGGTTGGCGGACTCTCCGCCGCTCAGGGAGGGCGGTTCTTTGGCCCGCGCTTTGACCGGTGCCAGTGTCAGCGGATGGTGCTGCGCACACCAAACGGTAGGCGTGCCGTCGATTTTGACCTGCATGGCGACGATGTTGGAGACGCCTTTGTCGAACGCTGCCCGCGCGCGCTGTTTCAGGGTATCGTCCGCGAAGGCGAAGAGCTTCTCACCCTTCGCCACTGCCAGCAGCAGCTCCAGCACGTGCACCATGGCGTCATCGTTTAGCGTGATGGCCTCGTGGTACCCGCGTTCAATGGGGTAGTTCTGCGGCCAGCCTCCGTTGGGATATTGAGCGGCAAACACATAGTCCAGCCCCTTGAGCAGCGCCGCTTTCACATCCTCGCGCTTGGTGGCGGTGAAGACGCCTGCCAGGAATTTCAGCTGCTCGGTGGTGGTGCGGTTGTCAAAGGTGCCGCAGTAGTGCCAGGCATCGCCTTTCTGCGCCGTCCAGTGCGTGCCGGGCTGGCGTGGCCCCTGGGAGTAATCGACCGCCTTTGACCAGCCTCCCGTGGGTGTCTGGTAGCTGATCACGATCTCCGCCAGCTTCTGGTTCTCGGTGCTGCCAAACCACTCGGCGGGCGTGTCGCTGTCGAACTCAAACTCCTTGCGGTTGCCCGGGGCAGGCACGAATTTTTCCATTCCGGCCTTCTGGCATTCCTCGGCGAGGATGCGTCGCTCGCTGGCGGCGGCTTCGCGGGATTTGGAGATGTGGGAGGTCCACTGCGCGCGCTTCGCCTCCGGCAGCTGGGCCAGCAGTTCGTCCGTGAGCATCGTAAACGGTTTTTCCTCGGCCACGACGGCGGTGACAAGCACAAGCTGCAGGAACAACGAGCGTAAGATCATGCAAAAAGCGTAACCGGTCCTTTCTGCGGCACGAATCGTATTTTCTGATGCCCGCCATTGCGTCGGCTTATCCTGGACTGGCGGGAGCGCAGCCCTGTGATGCAGCAGCGTTCGCTGACCGCATCACTTTAAGGTAAAGTTCATTGGAACTGTGTAGGCGCCGGCCTTGCCGGCTGGCCAGCGCCAGTTCTTCCGCACCGACTCCATTGCCTGGTGGTCCAGCGTGTCGGATCCCGAACTCCGCTCAATTTTAACGGCGGTCGGAGTCCCATCCTCTGCAACTTGGATGCGTAACCTCATCTGTCCCGGCGGGTGTGGCTCTGCAGGGAGTGCCGCTTTTGAAGCTGCGGAGTGTGCTCGCTTCTGCGGGGCGGTACACCCCATGCCGGAGACGGCCATCATTAGCAGAATTGAAATGGTAAAATGTTTGAGCATGGGAAGAAGTCGTGGTGGGCAAGGTTTGCATTGCAAGCTGAAGTCCGCACGTGCCATGTGTGCTGCATGCCCCACGATCTCCACGCCGCCCTCAAACAGCACTTTGGCCACAAGGCCTTTCGTGCTGGGCAGGAGCAGGTGATGGAGTCCCTGCTCGCAGGAAGAAGCGCGCTGGCGTTGTTCCCGACCAGCGCGGGCAAATCGCTCTGCTACCAGTTGCCCGCGCTGCTCATGGAGGGCGTCACCCTTGTCATCTCTCCCCTCATTGCCCTCATGAAGGACCAGGTGCAGGCCCTGCGTGCGCGTGGCATTGCAGCCGCACGTCTGGACTCCTCTCTCTCAGCCGATGAAGCAGCACAGGTCTTCGACGACATGCGCACCGGCACGCTGAAGCTGCTCTACATCGCCCCGGAGCGGCTCATGAACGAAAACTTCGTCGAGCGGCTCAAGCGCCTGCGCATCGCCATGATGGCGGTGGACGAGGCGCACTGCATCTCCGAGTGGGGCCACAACTTCCGTCCGGAATACCTGCGCCTCGCGCTCGTGGCAAAGGAGCTCGGCATCAAGCCCGTACTCGCCCTCACCGCTACCGCCACACCCTCGGTCGCTGCGGACATTCGCAAGGCCTTTGGCATCGAGCAGGAGGATCATGTGCAGACCTCCTTTCTGCGGCCCAACCTTCATTTTCGCATCACGCCCTGCGCCGCGCCGCAGCGCCTGCCCGTGCTTACCAAGCTCCTGCTCAAGCGCAAGGTGCCCTCCATCGTCTATGTCACCCTGCAAAACACCGCCGAGCACGTGGCCACGCATTTGCAGAAAAATGGCGTGAACGCCCTGGCCTATCACGCCGGGTTGCCTGATGAGCACCGTCACGCCGCGCAGGATGCTTTCATGACGGGGCAGACGGATGTCATCGTCGCCACCATCGCCTTTGGCATGGGCATCGACAAGGCGGACATCCGTGCGGTCTATCACTACAACCTGCCCAAGACCCTCGAAAACTACTCGCAGGAAACCGGCCGTGCCGGGCGCGATGGCAAGACCTCCGTCTGCGAGCTGCTCGCCTGCGCGGACGACTGCATCGTGCTGGAAAACTTCACCTTTGGCGACACCCCCACACCGCAGGCCATCCGCCAGCTTCTCGATCATCTGCTGCTGCAGGGCACGGAGTTTGATGTCTCCATGTACGATCTCGCCCATGCCACGGACATCCGCCCGCTGGTCATCGAGACGGTCATCACGAATCTTGAGCTCGATGGCATCCTGCGCCCGCTCGGCTCGTTTTACGCCAGCTATCAGTTCCGCTTCATCCAGCCGGAGCAGCGCGTCCTGTCCGGTCACAAGCCGGAGCGTCAGGCCTTCCTGCGCCGGCTGTTTCAGTGTGGCAAACGCGGCACCAAATGGACCACGCTCAATCCGGATGAAGCCGCCGCCGAGCTCAATGAACCACGTGACCGCGTGCTCAAGGCGCTGACCTGGCTGCAGGAGTCTGGCGATATCGAGCTCAAGCCCAGCGGCAGCCGCCAGAAGTATCGCCTCGCCGAAGACGCCAATCGTCGCGACCCCAGGGAGATCACCAAAAAAATGCAGCACCTCTTTGCCGAGCGCGAGCGCCGCGATGTCGAGCGCTTGAACGAGGTCCTGAACTTCGCCCGGCACCGTGGCTGCCTGACCCGCTGGCTTCTTCATTACTTCGGCGAAGAAATGGCTGCCGACTGCGGCACCTGCACCAGCTGCAAGGAGCGTGAAAAGGGCATCGCTGCCGACGCACCACGTGACATTCCGCAGTCCGCCCCGCCGCCGATCACCGTCCAGCATGTGGCGGCCATCCGTGAACTGGTGGATGAAGGTCACGCCGCGCTGCGCAGCTCCCGCCAGCTCGCCCGTTTCCTGTGCGGCCTCACCAGCCCGGCCACCACCCGCGCGCGCCTCGGCCGGCATGAATCCTTCGGCCTGCTGGAGCGCATCCCGTTTGGCGATGTGCTCGCGCAGACGGAAACCATGCTGGGATAAGATTTTCTTGCCAGATCACCCGTTTTTCGGAGGTATCACCTCTCTCCATTCAACCATCATGCGCATTCTCCCGCTTCTTTCCCTCTTCCTCGCCGCCGTCAGCCTTCGCGCCGAGTCCATCCTGCCGCCTAACGCCCGTGTCGCTGTCATTGGTGACAGCATCACCGAGCAGAAGATCTATTCCAAATACATCGAGACCTACCTGCTGGCCTGCACGGGTCGCAGCGACATCAAAGTGTTCCAGTTCGGCTGGAGCGGCGAGCGTGCCGGCGGTTTCGCCGCGCGTCTCGAAAACGACCTCGCCGTCTTCAATCCCAATGTCGCCACCACCTGCTACGGCATGAATGACGGCAGCTACCGGCCCTACGCCCCCGAAGTCGGTGCCGAGTATGAGAAGAACATGCGTCTGGTGATCGACGGTCTGAAAAAAGTCGGCGTGAAGGCCATGGCCATCGGCTCACCCGGCGGAGTGGACCCGGATTACTTCAAGAAAAACGTCACCGGCCAGGACTACAACGACAACCTCGCCCACCTGCGCGACATCGCCAAAAAGCTCGCCGAAGAAAACAAGCAGCCCTTCGCCAACGTGCACGACACCATGATGAGCGCCCTTAGCAAGTCGAAGGCCGCGCTTGGCAAGGAGTACGGCCCCTTTGGCGGCGACGGCTTCCACCCCGCACCTGCAGGCCAGCTCCTCATGGCGCAGGCCTTCCTGAAAGCACTCGGCTTTGACGGCGACATTGGCCGCATCACCATTGACATGAAAGGCCCCAACACCGCCAGCACCGGCCACACGGTCAAAGGCCTGCAGCTTGGCAGCGTGACGCTGGAGAGTACCAAGTGGCCCTTCGTGTTTGACGCAGACCCCAAATCCGCAGGCAGCAATCGCAGCATCCTTCCTTTCACCAGCTTCAACGAGGACCTCAACCGCTTCACGCTGCGGGTGGTGAATCTTGCCACCGACAAGGCGAAAGTCACCTGGGGCAGCCAGAGCAAGGAATTCACCCGCGACCAGCTCACGGCAGGGGTCAACCTCGCCGCCGAGTTCGCCAAGACGCCGTTTGATGACGCCTTCGCCGGCCTGACAGCCGCCATCACCCAGAAAGAGGCCTTTGAAACCGTCCTGGTCAAAAACCTCGTCACCCATATGCGCGTGATCGCCGCTGAAGCTGCCGAAGATCCCAAAGTGGCCGAGGCGCTCACAAAGTTGAAGAAAAAGCTCGCCGATGAGCACGCCAAGCAGGACGCCAACGTGCGCAAGTTCATCAAGCCCGTCACTCACACGATCAAGGTCGAGGAGATCCGCTGAGGCGGGCGCTTACAGAAAGTCTTCCCAGGGCAGGCAGCGGTAAAAGCAGTACACCAGCCGCCGGAGCAACGGTGCATCCGGCTCCATGCGGTGAACCGAGCGCCAGCCACTGGGAAGCTGCCCCGTCCAGAGAATGGAGCCGTTGGCCGCGCGTCTGACGCGCCAGCTGTTTTCCGGCTGCAAATCCTTCATCAGGTAAGCCTTCATGCGGGCCGCGAACGCCGCACTGCGGATGATCACCCCCGTCTCCGTGTTGATGTATTTGGAGCGGGGGTCCATGTTGTAAGAGCCGATGAAGGAGACGCTGTCGTCCACGACAAAGCCTTTCGTGTGCATGCCCAGGGGAGTGAGCCTGCGGGCGTGGATGTAGTCTTTGCGGCCGGCCGCATGCGCGTTGAGCTCATGCAGGCTGACACCGCAGTCCAGCACCCCTGCGCGCCGGTTGGCTATGCCCGCCATCGCAGCCACTCCGTCGATGGAAGCCAGGGAGTTCGTCAGCACCTGCACCTGCACTCCCCGTTGGGTGGCTGATCTCAGCAGCTCCAGCGTGTCGTTTTGAGGGATGAAGTAGGCGGCATGCATCACCACTTGAGACCTGGACTTTCTCACCGCAGTTTCGATGCTGCGCCACACCGGCGAGGTGGTTTGTCCCTGACGCATCATGCGCTCCGGCGGGTCCGCCACAAACTCGTATTCCGCCCAGATCATGCGGTTCACGAGTTGGTGCAGAATGTCCAGAGACTCTGTCCGGTTCAGCGCGAGCGGGTAGGGGCGTCCGCTTTTGGAGGCCAGTGCGCGCTTCTTGCGCATCACGTGCCTGCGCAGGTCGCGCAGCTTTTCACGTTCACGCTCCGTGATTTTGGCCTGGTCCCCCATGCGCGTCAGCGGGGACTTCCAGTACAGCTCAAACGATCTCGCTGCGGCGCCCACCACCGGTCCGGCGCCGATGAAGTCCAGATCACGCATGTTGTGCTGACGGTGGATGCCAAAATACGTGTCACCCAGGTTGCGGCCACCACCCATGACAAGGGTGCCGTCTGCGATCATGATCTTGTTGTGCATGCGGCTCTGCATGCGGTCGATCTCACCGATCACCGGGATGGGGTTTCCGGCAAAAATCCCCTTCAAATCTGTGAGCGGATTGAAAAAGGCTACCTGGATGTTCGGGTGCGCGGCCAGCGCCGCCGAGCTGACCTCCACCTGGGCGTCATAGGTGTTGTCCAGCAGCAGCCGTATCTTCACGCCACGGTCAGCCGCCGCCAGCAGGCGGTCGGCAAAGGTGGTGCCGGTTACATCGTCTCTCCAGATGTAGTACTGCAGATCCAGCGTGCGCTGCGCAGCCTCCACCATCGCCAGCCTTGCGGTAAAAGATTCGCGCCCGTCTGGCAGCATTTCAAATCCTGACGTGCCCCGTCGGCGGACCGTGTGCTGGCGGCAGGCATGCGCGATGGTTTCCTGGCTGACCAGTCCCACCGTGGGAAGGGCGGCGGCATGGGGATCGGCTGTCCCGCAGGATGCCAGGACCAGAATGAGTGTTCCACAAACCAGCAGACGGGGCCACGATGTCATTCGCTATGATTCCAGTTCGCCACAAAGACGCAAGTTCATCAAAAAATGAATCACCAGCGGCGTTTAAATCGCATGCTCTTGGCAGATCTCTCCTGGCCCGCAGTGGCCGCTCTCGACAAAAACACCCCCATCATCTTTCCCGTTGCCGCTCTGGAGCAGCACGGGCGGCACATGCCGGTCTTTACCGACAGCATGCTCACCAACGAACTCGTCCGCCGCACCGAGGCCGCGCTGGGAGAGCGTGTGCTCATCGCGCCGCTGACGTGGCTGGGAAACTCCCACCATCACATGGACTTCCCCGGCACGCTCTCGGCGGAGCCGCGCCTCTATCTCGATCTTCTCAACGGGCTCATGGAAAACTTCATCGCTCATGGCTTCAAGCGCCTCGTCTTCCTCAACGGCCACGGCGGCAACGACATCCCCGGCAAGCAGGCGGTGTTTGAGACTCGGCAGAAGTACCGCGACCGCAAAGATCTCCTCCTCCTCTTTGCCACCTACTGGAACCTCGGCGCCGAGCCCTGGACCCGCGACCCTTCCATCCAGCAGCGCGTCATGGGCCACGCCTGCGAATGGGAGACCAGCATGGTGCTGCGTCTGCGCCCCGAACTCGTCGGCGATCTGACCAAGACGAACGACGTGCCCTTTGGCAATCCCTTCGAGCCCGCCTCACGCGGCTGGATCATGACGGACCGCAGCGAGCCCGGCCATGTGGGAGATCCCCGCTCCGCCACAGCGGAAAAAGGCGAGGTGCTCTTCCAGTGCTTCAGCGAGACGGTGGTCAGCCTGTTGGAGCGTGTCATTGCCTGGGATGGAAGGAGCTGGGAAGGATAAACCGCATGAGTGCCGCCCCTCGCTCCTCCCTTTGGAAATGGTACCTCTGTGGCCTGCTGCTGCTGGCCACGACGATTAATTACATGGACCGGCAGACGCTGGCAAATGCGGCCACGCGTGTGACGAAGGAGTTTCATCTCTCGCAGGAGCAGTATGGCGATGTGGAGCTGGCCTTTGGCTGGGCGTTTGCCGTGGGCTCGCTGTTGTTTGGCTTTCTCGCGGACCGGGTCAAGGTCTACTGGCTCTACCCCGTGGTGCTCAGCGGCTGGTCGCTCATGGGCATCGCTTCGGCTCATACAAACGGCTACTGGCCTCTGCTGCTGTGCCGGGTGCTGCTGGGCTTTTTTGAGGCGGGTCACTGGCCCTGCGCACTGAAGACCACCTTTGCGCTGCTGGAGCCCAAGGACCGCACCATGGGCAACAGCGTGCTGCAGAGCGGCGCCTCCATCGGCGCGGTGGTCACTCCGCCTCTGATGATCTGGCTCATGACGGACGAGCTCTCCAGCTGGCGGCGAGCCTTTGAGGCCATCGGCTACATCGGGCTGGTATGGGTGGTGGTGTGGTTCCTGTCCATGCGCAAAAACGACCTGGATGTGAAGGTGGAGGACGACCCCTCCAAGCGCGAGAGCCTGTCGGATATCCTGCTCGGAGGCCGCTTCTGGGCGCTGGCGCTGCTGATCTTTGGTGCGCAGACCTGCTGGCACCTCTTCCGCGTGTGGCTGCCCAAGTTCATGCAGGAGGGGCGTGGCTACCCCGAGGTGGAGGCGCTGGCCTTCAATTCGGCCTACTACATCGGCACGGATGTCGGCTGCATCATGGCGGGGTTCATCTCCCTGTGGTTGGCGCGGCGCTTTGGCCTCTCGGCGCATGGTGCGCGGCGTTGGGTGTATGCGGGCGCGTGCGTGCTCACCTCCTTCAGTGTGCTGCTCTTCTGGCTGCCCAAAGGCTGGCCGCTGATCGGTGCGCTGCTGTGCGTCGGCGCCGGCGCGCTGGCGCTTTTCCCCTGCTACTACAGCTTTGTGCAGGAGCTTTCAGACCGGCACGTGGGCAGGCTCACCGGCCTGCTGAGCACCTGGGTGTGGGCGGTGTCCTCACCCATGCACAAGCTCTTTGGCAGGCTGGTGGACGAAACCAAATCCTTCGACCTCGGCATGGCGCTCGCAGGCCTCGCCCCATGGCTCGGCGTCATCGCCATGAAGCTGCTGTGGGACAGGCAAACGCCGAAGGACACAGCGGCGTCAGCACGTTGAGTGCACATGATCCGTCACCTCCTCCCTGCGCTCCTGGTCGCCTCAGCGCTTCACGCTGCCGACCCGTATGATCTGAAGCTCGAAACCATCACCCAGGGCTACGATGGCAAGACGTGCTGGGTGCACCCGCGCGCAGGCGCCATCCCCGGCAGCACGCCGCAGGTAGTGCTGACGATGCAGAAGCTGCTGCTCACCGGCAGCGATGTGTTCTACGCGCTGAACCACGTCAGCACAGCGGACATGGCCCGCACCTGGACGCAGCCTGTCGAAAACACGGACACCTTGGGCCGACGTGAAGAAGCGAGCGGCGTCATCGTGGCGGCATGTGACTTCACTCCCAAGTGGCACGCCAAATTCGGCAAGCTTCTCGGCATCGGCCACACAGTGCGCTATTCGGACGACAAGGTCATTCACGAGCGTCCGCGTGAGACCTGCTTCTCCGTCTATGATCCCCAGCGCAACACCTGGTCTCCCTGGGCCACGCTCGCCATGCCCGCAGATCCCAAGTTTTACAACGCAGGCGCGGGCTGCGTGCAGCGCGTGGACCTGGAAAATGGAGACATTCTGCTGCCCATCTACTTCAAGGGCCAGGGAGACAAATACTACCGTGTGACCGTGCTGCGCTGCAGCTTTGACGGCAGCACACTGCGCTTTCTGGAGCAGGGAAATGACATCGCTCTGGAATCCGGGCGCGGTGTGTATGAGCCTTCCCTGATCCGCAGCGGCGGGAAGTTCTACCTCACTCTGCGCAACGATACCGCCGGATACGTGTGCAGCAGCGGCGACGGCCTGCACTTCAGCACGCCGAAACGCTGGGACTGGAGCGACGGCGGCGATTTGGGAAACTACAACACCCAGCAGCACTGGGTGGCGCACAAGGACCGTCTCTATCTCGTTTACACCCGCAAAGGCGCCCATAACGACCACGTCTTCCGCCATCGCGCCCCGTTGTTCATGGCGGAGGTGGACAAAGACATGCTCACCGTGAAGCGCGAAACCGAACGCATTCTGGTGCCCGAGCGCGGCGCACGCCTCGGTAACTTCGGCATCTGTGAAGTCAGTGAAAACGAGACCTGGGTCACCGTGGCCGAGTGGATGCAGAAAAACGGCCCGGACTACGTCATCAAGCCCGGCAACAAGTACGGCGCGGACAACAGCGTCTATGCCGCCCGCATCCTTTGGCGGGACTGATCATTCCAGATACTCGCCCTCCACCACTTCCTCCTCCGCCTCGCCGTCCTGGGTTTCGTGAATGGCGCTGGAAATCACACGCTCGGTCACTTCATCGAGGTAGGTTTGCAGCACCTTGCTGAGCTCCAGAAACTCCGGCCACAGCGTCTCCTCCACAAAGCTGCGCGGCACGCGGACCATGACAGTGTTCCGGCGCTGGCGCGTGTAGCGGTACGGCCTGAGCTCGTAGCGGCGCAGCAGGGCGGTGAAGAGTTTTTTCGACCACCCGTCGGTCAGGGTGAATTTGTACTCGATGGGCCGTTCCACCCTGGCGGCTTCGCCGATGCGGCGCTTGATGCGTGCCAGGGCATCTGCCGCCGCCTCCTTTTCCCCCGGCGTGGCCGCGCCTGCATACAGGCGCTCGATCTTGGCAAGTTTGTCGAGGAGGTCCTGTTCGCGCATGCAGGTTCTTTCTCAAACCTGGTCCGGTTGTCAATCCGGGCCGTCTTTCCTACGATGAAGTGCGGCGGATGCCCCGCGTGGCCAGGATGTTGCGCACCAGCCGCAGCATGTCCGCTGGTTCGTAGGGCTTGGGCAGCACGGCGGCAAAGCCATAGGCGGCAGGATTGGCCATCACCGGGTCGTCCGAGTAGCCGCTGGAAACGATGGCAAAGACATCCGGGTCGATGGCTCGGAGCTTTTCCATCGCGCGCACACCGCCCATGCCATTGGGAATGCTGAGATCGAGGATGACGAGGTCAAACGCCCTTCCCTGGGTCACGCTTTCCTGATACATGCGCACCGTTTCACTGCCTTCGGAACTCTCGGCCACGTCAAATCCGTTGCCGGTGAGATTGCGCACGATGAGCGAGCGCACCAGCGG
Source organism: Prosthecobacter fluviatilis (assembly GCF_042655725.1). Lineage (GTDB taxonomy): Bacteria > Verrucomicrobiota > Verrucomicrobiia > Verrucomicrobiales > Verrucomicrobiaceae > Prosthecobacter > Prosthecobacter fluviatilis. Next base: position 398,992 of record NZ_JBHSMQ010000003.1, on the reverse strand, counting down.
ATCGTCCTCCAGCACCAGGATGCGCGGATTGACCGCGCTCAGCTCCGGCGGCGCATCAAACACCTTGCTCAGTCCAAATGCGTCAGCCTCTTCGCCGTCGGAGTCCAGCGGCATGTAAAAGCGCACGGTGGTCCCCTTGCCCTGCTCGGAGCTGACGGTCAGCGAGCCCCCGTGAGCTTTGGCGATGGATTCACAGACCGTCAGGCCCAGGCCCGTCGCGTTGTCAGCCTTGCGCGTGCTGAAGTAGGGCTCGAAAATATGCGGCAGGTGCTCTGTCGGAATGCCCTCGCCCTTGTCCTCCACTTCAATGGCAAGTCCGGACGGCTGAAAATTCGTGTCGGTGACCATTTCGCCTGGAAACATCTCGGCATGATCAGGCGCGAAGCAGCGCACGGTGATCTCACCACCATCCGGCTGCGCTTGTTCGGCGTTGCGGATGAGATTGCTCAGCATGCGGCGGATTTGGGCGCCATCGATCGCGATCTGCGGCAGGCCGGGCTGCACCTCCAGGCGGTACTCCACGCGGTTGGCACGCGTGTGATGCATGAAGAAGGTCTCGATCAGGTCGCCGAGGCGGAGCTGTGTTTTGATCGGCGCTCCGCCGCGTGCGAAGGTCAGCAGCTGCTGCACGAGATTCTGCGCCTGCAGCGTGGCCTGCTTGGCCGTGTGCAGTTCCGGCAGCGTGATGGCATTGCGCAGGCGCATCTCCGCGAGTGAGATGTTGCCCAGCAGCACGGTCAGCAGATTGTTGAAATCGTGTGCAAAGCCGCGCGCGAGCAGGCCCAGGGATTCCAGGCGGTCGATGCGGTTCCGGCGCTCGGCTTCTTCGCGCCGGGCCGTCACATCCTGCACCAGCAGCAGCAGCCCTTCCCCAAAGGGGTAGCCGCGCAGCTCCAGCCAGATTTGCTTTTCGTCTAGGTAAAGCTCACGGTTCACCGTCTCGCGGTGCAGCATGGCATGGGCAAAGGCCTCATGATGCAGCTCCCGGGTGGCGCTGGGCATGATGTCCCACAGCGAGAGGCCCAGCATGTTCTGCAGGTTGCGGTCAAACAGCCGCAGGGCGCTCGCATTGGCATACGTCACACGCCAGCGGGCATCCAGCGCAAACAAGGGGTCTGAAATGCTCTCCACCACGTCCACCAGCGGCGCCGTGCTGCGGTTAGGCATTCCCGTGGCTTCCACCGGTGCTGGCACCGCGCTGGCCCTGAAGAGAATGATCAGTCCCGTCAGGTGCCCCTGGGCATCACGCAGCGGAGCTGTGCGGTCTTGGATCGGGATGCGTTCGCCCGCCAGGGTGGTGAGATAGACCGTGCGCTCCGCACTGTGCGCTGCAGCTTCCGCGGAGAGGATCTCCGCCGGCTCGCCCGTGCTTTGATAGATGCGAAAAACTTCATTCAGGGAGCGGCCGACGGCTTCCTGGGCATTCCAGCCGGTGGCTCGCGCAGCGGAGGGGTTCATGAAAACCACACCTCCAGACAAATCCGCGGCGATCACGCCATCCGCCAGGCTTTGGAAAGCCTCAAAATAGCTCTGCTCACGGCGCAGACGCTCGTTTTCCTCAAAATGCCGCTGCGCAGCCACTTCCACGGCCAGGCGCAGTTCATCGTGATTGAAGGGTTTGAGCAGGTAGCCGTGCGGGTGCGTCTGGCGCGCACGGGCCACGGTGTCCAGGTCTGCACAGGCCGTGACATAGACGATGGCCACACGGCTGCGGCGCTGCAGCTCACGCGCGGTGTCGATGCCGTCCAGCTGCCCGGCCAGGTGCACATCCATCAGCACCAGATCCGGGCGAAACTCATCCAGCCGCTCCAAGGCTTCTTCCCCGGAGGAGCAGATCGCCACGACCACATACCCCAGTTTGCCAAGGGTTGTGGCCATGTCACAGCCCACAAGGCCCTCGTTTTCGACGATTAAGATTCGAATGCGGTCAGAATTGGTCATTTCCCCGTTAGTGAAACTATTCTAACCGATATGAATTAGAAACGCCATAGGAATTCTAACTCCTTTTATCTGAATGTTGAGAATGTGTCAAAATGGCGCTTGGTCGGGCGCTTCTGGCAAGGCCGTTCGATCAAAGAGAAGGCATCGGTAAAAATTGTTCTCGCCATCAATCCTGTTCTTTTAATAAACTTCCGGGGTTGTTTAATCATTCTATCTTATGAAGCGCCTTTTCACGCTCCTTGCCGTCCTGGCTTTCAGCCTCTCGCTCTCTGCTGCTGACACCATGCAGCCAAAGAAAAGTCCGCCCAAGCCTTCGGCCAAAGTGGAGGCTGTTGCCAAAACGCTGACACCAGAGCAGAGGGCCCAGCTTCTGACTTTGCTAAACCAGGGAGACGAAGCGGCGCTCATGGCCATCCCCGGCATTGGAGAGGTCCGCGCCAAGGCCATTCAGAAAGTTCGTCCTCTGGCAGATGTGGTCAACGTGGTGAGTGCAGACGGCGTCGGGGAGGGGACTTTTGCCCAAATGGTGGCCTATGCGAAGGCGGGATTTCAAAAAACGACCCCGCCCAAAAAGAAATCCGCCCCCAAAAAGGCAGACGCCCCGGGCTCAAAATAGCCTCCAGAGGGGAGTTTTCGGGCTTTCGCCTCCCATCCTAGCCCTTCCAGGCGTGTTTTTGAGCATTATTGACGCCTTCGGCCCGACCTTGTGAAATTTTTCACAAATAGCGGTTGCTGCGTTGCGGGACGTTCGGATAATCAAAACCGACTCTCCTGCGGTTCCCTGCTCATACATGGCCACTATCACTGTACAACGTCCAAAACTTGCCTGGCATGAACGCTGGTTCATATCCACGCTGCTTAAAGGGCTGAAAATCACGATTGGCCATGGCATCAAAACCTTCCTCCAGATCGCCGGCAGCAAGCCCAAGGTCACCATGGAGTACCCGGAGCAGAAGTGGGACGAGCATCTGCCCGCCCATTACCGCGGTGCCCCCGCTCTCGTCACGGACGAGCAGGACCGCGAGCGCTGTGTGAGCTGCCAGCTCTGCGAGTTCATCTGCCCACCCAAGGCCATCAAGATCATCCCCGGAGAGATCCCCAGTGACGATCCCTGGGCCAAGGTCGAGAAGCGGCCCAAGGAGTTCGACATCGACATGATTCGCTGCATCTACTGCGGCATGTGCGAGGAGGTCTGCCCAGAGCAGGCCATCTTCCTGCGCAAAGACTACGCCATCACCGGTCTCTCCCGCAAGGAGATGGTGCACAACAAAAAGCGCCTCTATGAAATCGGCGGCCAGCGCGTGGGGCTGGTGAACAAGTGGAACGAGCTCAAGTAATGCCCCCGCTCCTCTTCTATCTCTTCGCATTGATCACCCTGGGCTTCGGCTTCCTGGTCGTCACCGGACGCAACCCGGTCACATGCGCTCTTTCTCTCGCGGCCAGCTTTGTCGGTCTGGCAGCTCTCTTCCTCAGCCTGGATGCCTACTTTATCGGGGTCATTCAGATTCTCGTGTATGCCGGCGCGGTGATGGTGCTTTTCCTCTTCATCATCATGTTGCTGGACATCAAGACGGAGGAAGGAAAAAGCCTGAACCTGCCAGCCATCGTCTCCGGCGTGCTGCTCGCTGCGCTGCTCACTTTGCAGGTTGTTCTTGTGGCTGGCGGCACAGACCTCGCCAGGAAAAGCGCTCAGAGTGCCCCTCTTGAGCTGGCTGAAGCAGCTGGAAAGCTGGGCAAGGCGGCACTCCCCACCATCACGAACGATCTCAAGGCCGGCACTCTCCCGGACGCCAAGCTGATCGGTTTCACCCTCTTTGATCAGTATGGCTTCCACCTTCAGGTGGTCGGCCTGCTGCTGCTGGTCGGCACGATCGGTGTCGTCGTTCTCAGCAAACGCGAAAGGAGCGCCCCATGATCACTCTCGGCCACTATCTCGTCGTCAGCGGCATGCTCTTCGCGCTGGGGCTTGCTGGCGTCATTGCCCGCAGAAACATCATCATTGTCTACATGTGCCTGGAAATGATGCTCAGCGCCGCCAATCTCGCGCTGGTCGGCTTCTCCCGCTTCCATCTCGTCAACGGCCTGCCGGATTACACCGCGCAGTCGCTCGTGTTCTTCACCATCACCGTGGCTGCCGCTGAAGTGGCCGTCGGGCTGGCCATCATCGTGGCTCTCTTCCGCTCCAAGCAGAGCGTGGATGTGGAGTCCGTCACCAAACTTCAAGGATAACGCGCCCGCATGCACGCCAGCATCATCCTTCTGCTGCCATTCTTTTCGGCGCTCGTCATCCTCCTCGGTCATCGCCAGCTTAAAGGCGCGGCTGTTCTCATCTCGGTCGGCTCTTCGATCATCTCCTTCATTGCCTGCCTGTTCCTTCTGGCTGCGGCGGATGACAACAAGGTGCAGATGCTCCTGCCTTTCCTCGATATCGGTCATCTGCATGCCAATATCGACGTCCTCATCGACAAGCAGAGCCGTGGCATGATGTTCATCGTCAGCTTCATCGGCATGCTGGTGCACATTTTCTCGCTGGGCTACATGAAGGATGACGAGGCAAAGCCCCGCTTCTTTGGCGCTCTGTCCCTCTTCATGTTCTCCATGACCGGCATCGTGCTGGCAGGGAACCTGATCATGATGTTCATCTTCTGGGAGCTCGTCGGCCTGAGTTCCTACCTGCTCATCGGCCACTGGTATCAGAAAGCCAGCGCCGCCGAAGCCTGCAAAAAAGCCTTCCTCACCAACCGCATCGGCGACTTTGGTTTCATGATCGGCATCCTGCTGCTCTTTGGTGCCAATGGGGGGAGCGTGAATCTTGACGACTTGAAGACCGCTTTCGCCACCGGCGGCCCGCTGGGAGTTGGCGCTCCAGGCTATCATGCCGGTTTCACCACGGCTGCGGCCCTGTGCATCTTCCTCGGGGCGGTGGGCAAGTCCGCACAGTTCCCCCTTCATGTCTGGCTGCCGGACGCCATGGAAGGCCCCACGCCGGTGTCCGCTCTGATCCACGCCGCCACCATGGTCGCCGCGGGTGTTTACATGCTGGTCCGCGTGAGCTTCCTCATCGAGGCCTCTCCGCTCGCGGCGGAAATCATCGCTGGCATCGGTGCCTTCACCGCCTTGATGGCCGCCCTGATGGCCACGCAGCAGAACGACATCAAGCGCGTTCTTGCCTACTCCACGCTCTCCCAGCTCGGCTACATGGTCATGGCTGTGGGTGCCGTGGCCATGCACATTCAGCATGGGCATCAGTTGCATGGCCCCAACCCGGGTCACCCGGCCATGTTCCATCTTTACACGCACGCCTTTTTCAAGGCCATGCTCTTCCTGGGCTCCGGTGCTGTCATTTATGCCTGCCACCACGAGCAGGACATCTGGAAGATGGGCGGTCTGCGCAAGCACATGCCCGTCACCTTCTGGACCTTCCTCATTGGCACCCTGGCGCTGATGGGGCTTCCATACATCACCAGCGGTTTCTACAGCAAGGAAGCGATCCTCGGCGCCGCCTATGACAGCGGCTGCAGCATCCTCTTCCACTCGGCGTCGCTCACGGCTCTCCTGACCTCATTCTACATGATGAGGCTCGTCATCATCGCCTTCTTCGGCAAGCCTCGCACCGACTCTGCTCATCACGCCACCGAGGTGCCTCTCATCATGCTGCTCCCCTTGGTGCTTCTGGCGGTCTTCTCGGTTCTTTCGGCCTGGGATGGTTTTGCCACGCCCCTGCAGGCTTACAAGCCTGCGCATGAGCCTCCGCATACCACCGTGCTGGCTGCGTCCATCCTGGCCTTCCTCATCGGCACCGGCGGCGCGATCTACCTCTATCGCGGCAAGGACAAAGACCCGCTCAGCATCAAGCTCTTCGCCAACAAGTTCTACTTTGACGAGATCTACACCGTTATCGTCCGCATCTGCCAGGACCGCCTGGCGTGGATCGTCACCGCCTTGGAGCGTGTGCTTGTTGATGGCCTCATCGCCCGTCTGCCCACAGCCATCGTTGCCCGTCTCGGTGCCGCCACCCGCATGCTGCAGGGCGGTCACATGCAGGGCTACACCTTCCTCCTGGGCGGAGGAGTTATTGGAGTGATTTATCTGGTCGTATTTGTGCTGCCCCGTCTGGGCCATTGATGGAGAAACTGAATGAGCGTTCTTGAACTAATCATCGCACTGCCGCTGCTCGCCGCCCTGGCGGTCTGGCTCGGTGCGCCTGCCCGCGCCGCATCGCTTGGTGCCACCTTCGTCAATCTCGTGCTGGTGTTGTACACGGCCGGGCAATACTGGGGCAAAACAGGCCTGGCCTTCACCCACTCGCGCCAGATCCTTGAAAATCCTTCGCTCAGTTTCGCTGTCGGCGCAGATGGTGTTTCCATCATCCTCGCGCTGCTCACCTCGCTGGTCATGCTGGCCGCCATCTGGCAGATTGAAGATCGTCCGCCGATCTTTTTCATCTCCTCGCTTCTCATCGGTGGCGGCGCACTGGGCGCTTTCCTCACCACAGATGTTTTCTTCATCTACGCATTCCATGAGCTCGCGCTGATCCCCACCTTCCTCATGATCGCGCTTCATGGCCGTGCCGAGCCCGCCCAGCGCAAGGCCGTTGCCTGGAAGGCCACCATCTATCTCGGTGCTGGCAGCCTGGTTTTGCTCGCCGGTCTGGTCTGGTTGGTGCTCGAATTCAGCGGTGGTTCCAAGCTCACTTTTGACCTCGAAGCCCTCCGCAGCCAGGCCAGGCTCACGCCTCTGCCAGATGCGAAGCAGGCGCAGATCTTCTTTGTGCTGCTGCTCGGTTTTGGCTCCCTCGTCAGTCTCTTTCCCTTCCATAGCTGGGCTGCGCCTGCTTATGCCACCGCGCCCACTCCGGTCGCCATGCTTCACTCTGGCGTCCTCAAAAAGTTCGGCCTCTATGGCCTCATTCGCATTGCGCTGCCGCTGCTCCCTCAGGGTGCCCATGTGGAGTGGGTGCAGAATGCGCTGCTGGTGATGCTGCTCGGAAACATTCTCGTCATGGGCCTCGTCACCATCCACGCGGGCCGTCTCGACGCCACCCTGGCAAACTCCAGCGTCATGCACATGGGCTACATCTTCCTCGGCATCGCAGCTGGGACGGAGATCGCTCTGAAAGGCGCGGTCATCCTCATGTTTGCGCACGGCATATCCATCGCTCTGCTCTTCGGCCTTTGCGGCCGCATGCGCAATCAGCTGGGCACCCTGGAATACAACAAGCTGGGAGGCCTCGCCACGCATGCGCCTGCTTTCACAGTTCTCTTTGCCTTTGGTGCCTTTGCCTCCATCGGCCTGCCCGGCCTCACCAACTTCGCCGGAGAAGTCCTGATCTTCATCGGCAACTTCACTGAGTTCAAATCGGGCGCCCTCACCAGTCTCCAGTGGACGGTCATCCTGGCGCTCTGGGGCGTGGTGATGTCCGCTGTTTACATGCTGCGCGCCTACCGCAGCATCTTCCACGGCAGTCCTGCCACCGGCCTGTTCATGATTGATCCTGCGTTCTCACAGCGTGTGCCCTTCATCATTCTTGCCGCCACGCTGCTCGTCACCGGCTGCTGCCCATGGCTGCTGCTCAACCTCATGAAATCCGCGCTGTAGTCCTGCCATGAGCGTTTTCACCATCGAAGCCGGCCTCGCCACACTTGGACTCGCACTGCTGCTGCTCGAGGCCTTCAATCCCGCCATCTCCCGCCGCACACTCGGTCTCACGGCCATCGCAGGCACCGCGCTCGCGTTCATTCTGCTCCTCGTCGTGCCGCATGACACCGCCAGCCTCCCCGGCTTCATCCAGCCCTGGCATCAGCTCGACAGCCTCGCCCTGTTCTACAAGGGCTTCGCGCTGGTCATCACCATGCTTGTGCTCTGGCTCACGCTGGAATGTGCGCCGTATCTCACGCGCTTCACGCTGGACGGCAAGCTGGCCGAAATGTTCAGCCTGCCGCTCATCGTCTGCACCGGCATGATGTGGATGGCGTCCGCCCGTGACCTGGTAACTGTCTTCGTGGCGCTCGAGCTCGTCACCGTTTCTTTCTACGTGCTCGTCGCCTTTGCCCGCAAGAGCGCCTTCAGCCTCGAAGCAGGGGTCAAATACCTCATCCTCGGCGCTCTCTCCACCGGCGTGCTCGTCTATGGCATCGCCTGGATCTACGGCGCCACCGGCACGATGAGCTTTGATGGCATCGCCAAGGCGCTGGCCAATCCTGCCACCAGCAAGACGGCAGCACTCTTCGGTGCCGCTGTGTTGCTCTGCGGCCTCGGTTTCAAAGTCGCCGCCGCTCCCTTCCACATGTGGGTGCCGGACGTTTATCAGGGCGCTCCCACACCTGTCACGGCCTTCCTCTCGGTGGGTTCCAAGGCCGCCGGTTTCGTCGTCCTCACCCGTGCTCTCGAAGCCTTCATGGCCGAAGGCTCCATCATCGGCAGTGAGATCCAGGGACTCCTTCTCGTCATCGGATCGCTGACCGTTCTTCTCGGCAGCCTGCCGGCCATGTTCCAGACCAGCGTCAAGCGCCTGCTCGCTTACTCCAGTATCTCACACGCGGGCTATCTGCTCCTCGCGCTGGCCTGTTGTGAAAGCGCCCGCTTCAGTCTCTCCTCCGGAGGCGTCGTGGCCTTTTACCTTGCCACCTACCTGCCCATGACCGTCCTCGGCTTCCTCGGCCTAGGCCTCATGCGTGCCAACGGCCTTGGCGAGGACATCAAGGACTTCACCGGCCTCGCCAAGCGCAATCCGCTTCTCGCCTTGCTGATGACTCTCTCCTTTGCCTCCTTGGCTGGCTTGCCGCTCACCGCAGGCTTCCTCGGCAAGCTCTTCGTCTTCCTTGGCCTGGCTGACCACGGCTGCTGGGGCGCCCTCATCTGCGCCATCATCGCCGCCGCCGCCGGTTTCTACTACTACTTCAAGACCATCCTCGCGATGTACACCACCGAAGGCACCGACGTCCCCGCGCTGACCTTCTCCGGTCCCGCCAAAGCCGTCGCTGGTGCGCTGGCTCTCGGTATCCTGATCCTTGGTGTCTATCCCAAGCCGTTGCAGAAGGTGCTGATATCAGATCGGCCCGCTGTTGTGGCGAAGTGATGGGAAGGAAGATTTGTAGGTGGATTGACGGGGTGTCTTGCCAATAAGCATTGACAGAAGCAGGCCGGGTCAGATAAATGAGCTGCATGAAATCGCGGCTGCTTAACGGCATGGTGTTGCTCACATGGTTGGCCTTTCAGGATGCAGCCATCGCACAGGCCGCAAAGCCCTCGCCTGCATCCTTTGATGATTTGATCGACTGGTCTGATCCACTGGCTTTGACGCAGCAAAACTTGATCGACTTTTTGGACGCTCACAGGAAGGATCGGAGCAAGCCTCCCAACTATAGCGTAAGAACAGAAAAATCCGGAAGCCTTGTGTTTGTGCACGCTGCGAGTGGCGGGCTTTTGGAGAACACTGTTTTCGGAGGCCTTTTCGAGGTCCAACGCATGATGTTTTATTTCTCTGCTTTCAGACCTTCTGTAAGCCTGGTGCTCAGCACCAAGAACGTCACAAAGAAAAAGCTGGAGGCATTGGACATCTTTCTGGCACAAAAAACGGGAGACTCAAATCCCAACGAAGATCCCGGTGCCAGCATTGTTTGGAAGGGACCGCATTGGGTGCATCCTAAATACACGGTCAGTTACAATGTCGGTCCTTCCTCCATGAGTCTGTCAATTCAAAGCCCTTTTGGCAGCGGGCCTCCCCCGCCCCAGCCCACGGTGGAAAACCAGCCTGTTGAATTGCCGGTATTGTCAGCCGATTTGGATGCCCTGCTGAACTTTAACGCCCTATGGCTGTGGACCCCTGCCGAGCTGGAAAAGACCTATGTGCTGAAGACAAATGATCAGGGCGATCAGCCGAAGCCTCCCCAGTTCGAATGGATGAGCGCCGGCAAAGACCGCGCCCGTTTCTCCCGCCACATGTTCAGCAATGTGGAGACAAAGCTCACCATGTTTGGCGGCTCCATCAATGTCGAGGAGGCCATTCTGGAGTTTGTGAACGGCAAAGCCGCGCGTGCCACCATCTCCTTCTACAATCGCGGCGACTCGGGCGATATCACCACGACGGAATTCGACCGCATTTTCAAACTCATTGGTCAAAACCTCGGCCAGGTGATGAAGGTCTCTCCCAAGCGTCAGATCTTGTCCTCCAATGCCGCGCTGCCAGTCACAGGCTGGAACTGGACGTCCCCGGGCGGCATTGCGCTTCTCGAATACAACGAGTACAACACACCCGGCAAGGTCACGAAGCCCGAGTTCCTGCGTCTGAAACTTGCCGCACCCAACCAGGCGGACTGGAGCATGGGCAAGATGGCCACAGGCGTCCAGCGCATGGAGCTGCTCCAGCGAATCAAAAAGACCCCGGAGGGCGATGTGTACATTTCTGGCGTGCCGATGGTGGATCAGGGCCAGAAAGGCTACTGCGTCGCCGCGAGCTGCCAGCGCCTGTTTGAGTACATGCGCATCCCCTGTGACCAGCACGAGATGGCAAAGCTCGTCAGCGTCGATGCAGGAAGTGGCGCGGACATCACCACCATGCAGAAGAGCCTCGCCAAAATCGACGGCGCTTTCAACGTCACCTTCAAGCCCTTGATCAATCCCGAGCTGTATTACACAAACGGCCGCAAGCGCCGTGTCTCCGAGAAAGCCTTCCTTTCCATCGTCAAGGAATACACCGACAAAGGCGTCCCTCTGCTCTGGGGGCTTTTCCTGGGGCAGAAGCCCGAGGAGCCTCCGCTGCCCGCCGGCGGGCAGATCAGCGGCGGGCACATGCGCATGATCATCGGCTACAACCTCGCTAAAAATCAGATCCTCTTCACCGACTCCTGGGGCGCGGGCCACGAGCTCAAGCGCATGGCCATGCTGGATGCCTATGATGTGACCCTGGGCCTCTACTCCATGGCACCACGCGGATTCTGATGAATCACGGCGCGCGGCCTTCCTCGACATCCATCATGTCAAAGAAGGTCACCAGATCTTCGCGGTGCGCGAGGCCGGCCTCGGCACGCTGCTTGATCAGGCCTTCGCTGGCCGCATCGCGCCAGCCACGCTTCAGCATGAAGCCGTTCCAGATTTCGATCTGCTCGGCTGTGGGGCGGTTGCCGTTCTGGCAGCACCATTCCAGGATCTCTTCGTCGGTGCCACCGGCCAGCGTGCGCTGCGTCAGCTCATAAAAATCCACGCCGAGGAATTTGCACACGCGCTCGTCAAAGGTGCGGCTCCCGGACAGGTAGCCCAGGTGGTAGCCCTCAGGCAGGCTGCCCTCTTTGTCGAAGAGGCGGATCTTGTCCAGGATGCGGCCAAAGACCATGATGCCGCCGACCATGTCACGAGGGGAACGAATGGGAAATGCCATGCGCCTCATTAGCAATGGGCGCATGGCAAGTCAATGCAGGCTGGCAGGCTTACTCGGCCTTCTTCTTGGCCTTGGCAGCACCTTTGGCGGCAGGTCTGGCCACAGGGGCCACTTTCTCGCCAGGCTTGGGCAGGGTGCCCATCACGGCATCCCAGCCGGGATTGAGGGTGGCTTCCTTGAGGCTGAAATGGCGGAAGTCCACCGACTGGCCGCTGACGGTGAAGCCAGGAGAGGCCTTCTCCGTGAGGAAGAGGTCATTGGCACCCCAGGCTACGAGGTCGTCCACCTTGCCCAGCATCTTGTCCCCCACCATCTCCAGACGGACCTTGTGCCAGCCTTCTCCCAGCTCGGCGGGGAAGCGGGCAAAGACCACCGCCTTGTCCGGGCCTTCATGGTCGTTGTCGTCGCGCTGTACCGTCACCGACTTTGGCGTGATCATGATGCGCGCCATGTGGTCCTTGATGGCATTGATGGAAAGGCTGGTGGTCTTGGCACCGGAAAACTTGAACTCATACTCAATGACGAAATCCTTCAGCTTGTTGGGCAGCCGGATCACCGCGCCGTGCTTGTCGGCTTCCAGCTCAGAGCCATGCAGCACGCCGTCCACGGCCTCCCATTTGCCTTTGGCGGCCTTCCACGGCGCACCGGCTCCTGAGGCGAGATTGTTTTCATAGATGACCTTGCCAGGGATGGCGAGGAGCGGCTTGTCCTCGGCACGGATGCCGAAGGCGGCCAGGGCGAGGATCAGGGTGAGCAGGGAGGTGTGTTTCATGGAGCGGTGGAAACGAAACCGCAGCATCCATGTTGCGTGAAAATTCCCGGCCTGATAGAACCGGCGCATGCGCACCGCCGCCGTCTGTCTCATTCTCCTGCACACGCTCATGCACGCCGCTGAACCCGACCCCGCCGCCGATGCCTGGCTGGCAAAGACCCAGCTCGCCCCACCACTCCAGGTCCCTGCCACACTCCAGGCATGGCAGCAGCAGCGGGTGCAGATTCGGGCAAAGCTAAACGCACTCCTCGGCGACCTCCCCCCACGCCCGCCCATCTCTTCCTTCCAGGTGATCAGCCGTGAGGACAAAGGCGGCTACACGTTGGAGACCCTCCAGTTCGACAACGGCGCTGGCGAGATCGTGAAGGGCTATGTGTTTGTCCCCAAGACGGCCACACCACAAAACAAAGCCCCCGCCATCCTCTGCTGTCACTGGCATGGCGGCCAGTATGACATCGGCAAACAGGAGCTCCTGCAGACCAATGCCACCCCCGTGGCCGCTGGCCCCGCGCTCGCGGAGGCGGGTTACGTTGTCCTCGGCATCGACGCCCCATGCTTTGGCGAGCGCAACGGCCACGGCCCCGACGGCCCCCAGCAGAAAGGCGGCAATGGCGAGATGACCGCCGCCAAGTTCAACCTCTGGGTCGGCCGCACCCTCTGGGGCATGATGCTGCGCGATGACCTCACCGCGCTCGATTATCTCTGCACCCGTGCCGAGGTGGACGCGCAGCGCATCGGCGTTACCGGCATCAGCATGGGCTCCACCAGAAGCTGGTGGATCATGGCATTGGACGACCGCCCGCGCGCCGCCGTGTGCGTCGGCTGCATGACGCGCTACGAGGAGCTGATCCGCGCCGGCATGCTCAAGGCCCACGGCATTTATTACTTCGTCCCCGGCATGCTCAGGCACTTCGACACCGAGTCCGTCATCGCCCTAGGCGCCCCGCGCCCCATGCTCTTCATGACCGGGGATCAGGATGGCGGTTCACCCGCCGACGGCGTTCGCCACATCGGCGAGATCGTCAGCCAGGTGTACTCACTGCACGGCGGCGATGCCTCGACACATTTCGAAAACACCATCTACCCCGGCGTCGGCCACGTCTATCTCCCCGAAATGTGGGAGAAGACCGTGAAATGGATGGACCGCTGGGTGAAGAATTGATACAAGCAGTGCAGCCATGAACTACCCACCCAAGGCCATCAGCGTTCTGATTCTGGTGCAGTGCCTGTTTATCGGGATGGGCTATGCGCTCTCACGGAAAATGGTGAACGTGATGGAAAAAGTGGAGTCGCCACTTTTACTGCTCAATGCCCTGCCAAATAGCATGGAGTTCGTGCTCAAAACCGGCCTATGGGCATGGATGATTCCGTTGCTCTGGGCAGCATGCATCAGCCTGCGTTCTGAATCTCATCAAGGCATCCCAATGGCACAATCCACGGATGCCAAAATAACGGTTGGCCTGACTTTGCTGGTGGTTTGTGTATGGTCCTATGGTGCCATGCAGGCCGTAGATGCGGCATTCGGTTACAATGGGCCGCTGACTGTGGTGAATTTCACGAACTGAAGGGAGAAGTCGAGCTGGTCAGGTAGTAGCCAAGGTGAGCGTGACGCCCCCTTGACCATTCCTTGAGGCTTGCCCTCTCCTTACCACGAGCTCAGGTCATCGTGCAGCTGCTCCATCTCGCGGGAGAAGGCGGCGCGCTCGGGCATGTCCGGTTCGCCGTAGGGGACGATCTCGACCACGTTCTTGCGCAGGGCGGTGATGCCGCTGCCGCCATCGGGCTGCTGGATGGTCTTCCAGGCATGGTCGGCAAAGCGTGCCGCCAGGATGCAATCTCCCGGCGTGGTGTGGCCGCCGCGCTGCAGGTGGCCCAGCACCGAGGGGCGCACTTCCAGGTCCTGGAAGGGGGCTCCGGCGCGCTGGAAGTACTGCTGGAAGGCGTCCATCAGCACATAGGCGCGGTTGCGCTTCTGCGGCGGGTCAAACTCCACACCCTCCGCCACCAGTACGATGGCGTGGCCTCGGCCGCGGGTCATCGCTCCTTCGATCTTGGCGGCCAGTTTCTTCATCGCTTCCTCGTTCAGCGGTCCGGCCTCGGGGGTGATGATCATCTCCGCACCGGAGGCCAGGCCGGCCATGCGGGCCAGGTCGCCGCTCGCACGGCCCATGGTTTCCAGCACCATCACGCGGCGGTGGCTGCGTGCGGTGTCGATGAAGTGGTCCACCGCCCAGACGAGCGTGTTCACGGCGGTGTCCACGCCCAGCGCCATGTCGGTAAACTGCAGGTCATTGTCGATCGTGGCAGGCACGCCGATCACACGCAGGTCACTCTCCTGGGCCAGCAGGCGGGCACCGGTGAGCGAGCCGTCACCTCCCACCACCACCAGGGCGCGGACGTTCAGGCTCTTGAGCAGCTTGATCACGCTGTCGCGCACCTTCTTGTCATGAAACTCCAGGCAGCGTGCGGAGCCCAGAATGGTGCCGCCTTTGCCCATGATGCCGCTCACGCTGGCGTGGTCCATCTGGATGATATGGAGCTGCTCGGAGATCAGGCCGGCGCGCCCGGTGTGAGTGGCGATGTCGTTCTTCAGGCGCACCAGGGCTTCGGCGTCGTCATTCACGGCGCGGGCGGTGCGCACGAGACCACGGTAGCCGTCGCGGATGCCCAGCACGGCGATCTTCTCGCGGTTCAGGCCCAGGCGTACAACAGCGCGCAGAAAGGCGTTCATGCCGGGCGCGTCGCCTCCGCTGAAAAGTACGGCGACGGATTGTTCGGGGAAGGTAGCGGTCATGGGTTGGAAAAAGTGGGGTCATTTGCTTAGCAAGCGCCGTGCTCGTGGCAAGTGATGGCTGAAAGCCCGCCGCCGCATTCCTTGGGCTCGGGCTTGCCACCGGGTGTGGGCGTGATAATGGCACGGGTGCCCCCAGCCCTCGCCACCACGCTCTTCCCCTTGCTAGCAGCCCTCTTGTACGCCTTTGGCGCGCTCGTGCTGAAACGCTCCAGCGATCTTGGGGTAGGTCTCTGGCGCACCACTTTCGTGGCGAATCTGATCGTGGCAGGCCTGTTTTCTTTCCTATGGCTTCTCGGCGGCCCGCCTATTGAGCGCGACATGCTCTGGCAGCCCGGCATCATCGCCATGTGCCTTTTTCTCGGTCAGCTGGCCCAGTTTCTGGCGCTGGACAAGGGGGACGTCTCTGTGGCCGTGCCCGTGTTTGGGCTCAAGGTCATCCTGGTGGCCTTCCTGACGCCGCTGCTCATCGGCGAGGCCGTGGGCGTCAAGCTCTGGATCGCCGCCTTTCTCAGCGTGCTCGGCATCACCTTTCTCAATCGCAAAGATGCCGGGCAGCCGCCACGTCATCTGCTGCTCACGTTTGTCTCAGGCGGGTTTGGTGCGGTGGCCTTTGCGGTGTTTGATGTGCTGGTGCAAAAATGGGGTCCGTACTGGGGTGTCGGCCGTCTGCTCCCCTGCATTTTCTGGATCAATGCGCTGCTCTCCTTTGGGCTCATCTTCCGCTTCTCCGCCCCGCTCAGCGCCATCCGTCCGCAGGCCTGGCCGTGGCTCGCTGGCGGCTCCGTGCTGCTCGGTACTCAGAGCATCATCTTCGTCAGCACCCTCGCCGTCTTTGGCAAGGCCACCTCCGCCAACATCGTCTATGCTTCGCGCGGCCTGCTCAGCGTGGCGCTGGTGTGGATGATCGGCCACTGGTTCAAGAATGCTGAGCAGCACCTCGGCCCCCAGGTCATGCGCTGGCGTCTCGCCGGTGCGCTCCTGATGATGAGCGCGATCGTTCTTGTGGTGGTGTAAGGTGCCCAGGAAGCCCCTGCGCTCGCCGCATCTCCTACTCCTCTTTGACGATCACAAACGTTCGCACGCTCTGCCCGCCGCCTTCATCCCTCGCCTCGATCTCATGCCTGCCCGGTTTGAGAATCGCAAACACGTGAGCCCCCTCATTTCGCAGCTCCAGCGTTTCACATTTCCACCTCACCCGCTCTCCGCCCATCGCCTGCAGCAGCAGCCGGTTCCCACCATTCCGAATATCCGGATCTAGAATCACCACCGTTCCCGGAATCGGATTCGTGATCCTCAGCACCGGCCTCGCTTCTGACTCAGCCGTCGTCACCAGATCCCCCAGCCAGTTCCCGCTGCTGCCGATCCACGCCGCATACTCGCGCGGCAGTATCGCTCGCCCCCTCGCATCATAATCACCCGCCTGAGCCGGAGGCGGGAGCTTGCCCGCCACAAAAAACTCCTCGCGGCTCATCCGTGCCGGAGGCGTCTGCGGCGTGAGACGTTTTCCAGTTCGCGGATCAATGCGCGCATGCGTGATGCCTTGTGGCATGTCATACCACGTGGCAGCATGCTTTTCATGCAGGTGCAGCATCACATCGCGAAAGATCGGTCCTGCGCCCGTGACGCCGCTCACGTCCTGCATGGGGGTGTTGTCAAAATTGCCCGCCCACACGCCGACGGTGTGCTCCGGCGTGTAGCCCACGGTCCAGTTGTCGCGGAAGGTGGAGCTGGTGCCGGTCTTCACCGCGCAGCGGAAGGGCAGGCGGATCACCGACCAGCTGCCAAAGGCCATCTCGCGCGCCTGATTGTCGCTGAGGATGTCGGCGATGAGCCAGCTCTCGCTCTCGCCCAGCAGGCGGCGCTCCTCGGAGGCGGTGGTTTTTTGCAGAAGCGTCCACGGCTTGAACTTGCCCAGCCGCGCCAGACACGCATAGGCATTCGCCAGTTCGATCAGCCGCACGGAGGCATTGCCAATCGTGAGGCCCAGGCCGTAGTGTGCCGCATCTTCCGTGAGCGTGCTCAGCCCCAGCTCGCGCAGCTTCGGCAGCAGCGTCTCCGCACCGCCGATGGAGTCCAGCACGCGCACGGCCGAGATGTTCAGCGAATTTCCCAGAGCCTGACGGTACGTCATCGGGCCATAGCTGCGCAGGGAGTAGTTCTCCGGGCGGTAGGTGCCCGATGCCGTCGCAAACTCCACCGGCAGATCCGCCACGAGGCTCGCAGGCGTGGCCCCGCGCTCAAACGCCAGCAGGTACGTAAACGGCTTCATCGCCGAGCCAGGCGAATGCGGCGCCCACGCCCCATTCAGCTGCCCGCCATCCTTCGCAAAGAAATCCCGCGAGCCCGCCAGCGTCAGCACCGCTCCTGTCGCATTCTCGATCACCACCACCGCCGCATGCGTCACATGGCGGCCCTTCAGCACCTCCAGCCGCTGCGCGATGATCGTCTCAATATGCTGCTGCAGCATGGCATCCAGCGTGGTGCGCACGGTGCCATTCTGCGCGGCACCACGCAGCATCTCCACCGCATGCGGGGCCTCAAATCCTCCGCTGAAGCGCTGCAGCACGATCTTCTGGTCCAGCGCCACGCGGTGCTCCTCATCGCTCAGCCAGTGCAGCTCGTGCATCTTGTCCAGGATGTGCTGCTGCCGTGGCAGCACGCCCTCCAGATTCCGAAACGGGTTCAGCCGCGCCGGAGCCTGCGGCAGCGCGGCCAGCAGCGCGCACTCCGCAGGGGTGAGATCGCCCAGCGGCTTGTGGAAATAACCCGACGCAGCCGTGGCGGCGCCCGTCATCAGATTGCCAAAGGAGACACGGTTCGCATACGCCGCCAGCACCGACTCGCGGCTCCATGTCATGGCCAGCCTGCGCGCCCGCAGCGCCTCGGTCAGCTTGGCCCACAGAGTGCGCCTGCCGTGCTGCGGCGTGGTGTTTTTGATGAGCTGCTGATGGATCGTCGAGGCCCCGGACACGATGCGGTGGCTCCTCAGATTGCTCCATGCCGCGCGCGCGATGGCCAGCAGATCGACACCGCCGTGGGAGAAGAATCGCTTGTCCTCCGCCGCCAGCAGCGCATGCACCAGATGCGGCGGGATCTCCGCATAGCTCACCGCCGGTGCCGAGCGCGTGCCGTCTTCGTTTAAAAGATGCCGGAGCGGCGTGCCATCGCGTGCCAGGTACAGCGTGGAGGCCGGCGGCGGCCTCAGCAGCGCCTCCGGCAGCGGCAGCAGCCACGGCAGCCCCCACCACCCGCCTGCCGCCAGCAAGGGCAGTACGAAGAGGGTGATTTTCCAGCGGCGGATCATCCACCAATCAAGCCCCGAGTGGCGGTGAAATCCAGAGCGTGATGCTTGCCAATCAGCGGCTGGCACATACAAGCATCGCGCCACCGTCTTGGAGTGCGATGGGAGGCGCAGCGCCACACCGCCTTCGTAGGCCGGAAGGTACGCGAGAATCAATAGGCTGCCCGAAAGCACCCACCCGCGGGCCGGACGGCGGGCTGCGGCCGAAGTCCGTACGATACCTCGCGAAAGCGGTGTCGCCGATGCAGGCTTGCGCCGTGCATCTCTGCAACCGCATTGATTCGCTTTGCTCACCCTTCGGGCAGCCTGCGGTTGTCTATCTTCGCTGCGCTGCTCCTCTCATCCCTGCGCACTCTTTGAGAACGCGCCCGCTTGACCATCCGCCCCAGCGGCGGAGCATGCGCGGCGCATGAATCCACCGCCTACCATCGCCTGCCTCGGACCCGACGGGAGCTTTTCGCATCTCATCACCCAGATGCGGTTCCCCGGCGCGGCGGTGAGCCTGCGCGACAACGTAGGCGATGTCTTCGACTTCCTCGCCTCAACACCCGACGCCCTCGGCATCGTCCCCATCGAAAACTCCTCCGGCGGCTTCATCATCGACACCGTGGACCGCCTCGTGGATGCGCGCTGCGGGCTGCGCATCCTGGAGGAGCTGACACTGGATGTGAAGCTGGCCCTGCTCGGCAGGGCAGGGGAGCCCATCACATCCATTCACTCCCATGCCATGCCCTTTTATCATGGCGACGAATGGCTCAAGGCCCACTACCCCAACGTGAAGCGCGTGGTCGAGCCCAGCACCGCCAAGGCGGCGGAGAAAGCCGTGGCTGTGTCCGGCGCGGCGGCCATCGGCCCGCGCCAGAATGCGGAGCGCCACGGTCTGCAGATCCTCCATTTCCCCATCGCGGGAGAGGTGCCCAACATCACACAGTTCTACCTCATCGGCCACACGGCCAATGTGCCCTCTCTGGAGCACAACCGCACCGCGCTCGTCGTCGAGCTGCCAGACCGCTCCGGCAGCCTGTGCCGCTTCCTCACGCCACTGAGCGAGGGCGACATCAACATGAAGCGCCTTGAATCCCGTCCCATCCGCGGCCAGCCCAACAAGTACCGCTTCTACATCGAGATCGAAGGCTCCACCGCCGACCCGCGCGTGCAAAAGGCGCTGGATCAAACACGCGCCGATGGCGCGACGATCCGCAGCGTGGGCTCCTACTCCGCAGGGCTGCGCTTCGAATCATAACAGGGCCATTCCTGGCCCTTCCGGAAGCAGATCACCACCAACCTTATGAAACACATCCTCCCCTGCCTGTTGGCGCTCTGCGTCAGCGCTCATGTCAGCGCCGCTCCCACCATCTCCAAGCGCGCCAGCGAGATCGACCCGCGTGCCAAGGAGCATCCCGAGATCGACTTCGTCTTCACCGACAAAAAGGGCAAGCCCCAGGACATGCAAAACGCTAGCGTGGATACCAGCGTCAAGCTCCAGGGCAAGCTCGTCATCTGGCTCATGGGCCACAGCGCACCGTTGTTTGAGCGCCTCAACAGCTACGGCCTTCACGCCATCCAGCCGCATTACGCCAACAAGTGGTTCGGCATCATCCCAGCCGCACGCCGCGACGATGGCAAGACGCTCGGAGACATCCGCCTCGAAGCCTGCACTGGCGAGGATGTGAGCGATGTTGTGAGCATCCCGCAGCCGGACAGCATGATGGAGCGCTCCTTCCAGTTTGTGAAATGGCTTGCCAAAGAGCACCCCGAAGGCAAGTGGGAGCAGTTCATCGCCCAGGACGGCAAAGGCCTGCGCTGGGACAAGGTCATCGTCTCCGGTGCCTCCCACGGCGCCACCACCTCGGCCCGCTTTGCCAAGCATCAGAAAGTCGATCGCGTCGTCTGCTTCTGCGGTCCGCGGGACAACTACGACTCCTGGCAGGCCCTGCCCTCCGCCACGCCGGGAAATCGCATCTTCGGCTTCAGCCATGTCCTCGATGGCGGCTGGACAGCCGACCACTACTGCCGCTCCTGGGAGATGATGGGTCTGAACCAGTACGGCCCCATCGTCGATGTTGACATCAGCGCCCCTCCGTTTCAAAACACCCGCCGCCTCATCACCAATGCGGATGTGAAGGGCGATGACAAACGCGCCCACAGCAGCGTGACCCCCGGCGGCGCGGCGGTGAAAGACAAGGATGGCAAATTCATCCACGAGGCCGTCTGGCACTACCTCTTCAATCATCCTGTGGACCAGACCGGATCTCCCACGCCCGCCGATCCCGACTGCGTGAAGGATCAGCGCAAATCATCCCGTTAATTCCAGCTCGTTCAACATCCTACCCATACCACCCGCCATCATGCTCCCGCTTCGTTCCCTTTCCATCGCCGCCGTGTTCAGCCTCGGCACTCTTCTCCAGGCCGCAGACAGTCCCTTCGTCGGCCGCTGGGCGCTCACGATTCCCGGAGGCGGCGCAGGCTGGCTCGGCGTTGAGTCCAAGGACGGTGCCCTCAGCTCCAGCGTGCTCTGGGGCGGCGGCAGCGTGGTGCCCACCGCCGGCACCAAGATCGAAGGAGACACACTCTTCGTGACCCGCGAGCAGAAGAACAAGGAGGGCAAGCTGGCCGCCATCGAAACCATCACCGCCAAGATCGAAGGCGAAAACCTTAAGCTCACCACCTCCAAGAAAAACGCCGAGGGCAAGGACATCGGCAAGCCGCAGGACTTTGCCGGCAAGCGCATCCCCGACGTGCCGCCTGCACCTGACCTTTCCAAGGTGAAATTTGGCGCCCCCATCCAGCTCCTGAACGGCAAGGACCTCACCGGCTGGCGTCTGCTCAAGGAAGGCGTGGACAATGGCTGGAGCGTCGTGGACGGCGTGCTGCAAAACCGCGTCGTCAAGGCCAAGGACAAGCACTTCGGCAATCTGCGCACCGACGCCGAGTTTGAAGACTTCAATCTCAAGACCGAAGTCCGCACCCAGGAGGGCAGCAACAGCGGCATCTACCTGCGTGGCATCTATGAAGTTCAGGTCATGGAAAGCTTTGGCCAGCCGCTGGACTCCCACCACATGGGCGCGCTCTACAGCCGCATCACCCCCAGCGTCGCCGCTGAAAAGCCCATCGGCGAATGGCAGACCCTCGACATCACCCTCGTGGATCGCCACCTCACCGTCATCCTCAATGGCAAGACCATCATCGACAACGCCCCCGTGCTCGGCTGCACCGGCGGCGCCATGACCAGCGATGAGTTCAAGCCCGGCCCCATCTACCTCCAGGGCGACCACACCAACGTCGACTACCGCAACATGGTGCTCACCCCCGTGGTGAAGTAATCCTAAAACGTTTCTTTGCTGGTGCGAGGCGGAGGCCACCAGGCTTTCGTCTCACACCCCCAGGCGTTCCTTCACGGCCTTGATGGCCTTGTGCCGGTTGTCCACGGCCAGCTTTTTGAAAATGTGTTCGTTGTGCCGGTTCACCGTGTGCAGCGTCACATCCAGAATCTGTGCGATCTCAGGGTTGTTCTTCCCTTCGCACACCCAATGCATGACCTCGGCTTCACGCTCGGTCAGGCCAAGGCTCTGCAGACGTGCGATGGAAAACATGAGTGACTCCACACGGCCCAGAAGATAAAAGCGGTCTTCTTTGCACCGGGCCAGCGAGAGCACGATGCGCTGCCCCTCCTGCTCCATTTCCAGCGGCGGGAAAATGTTTTCGTTATTGTCCGCCAGCTGATGCAGCCACTGGCGCACGGCCGGTGGCAGAAAGTAATGCTGGGCTCCGGGCGCACGCTCAAGAGTTTTGCCAAAGAACCAGTGGGCCGCCTTGTCCCCTTCGAGAATCTCCCCATGCTCCGTCACGATGAGAAGTTCGCACGTGACTGCAGATAGCGGCCCGTCGCTTACGGTCTGATATGCGAGCTCCGTCGTCTTGCCCATGATGGAGCTGTGATGCGGGGCCGACTGTGCCGAGTTGCAGAAAGTCAGCCGCTGGTTGGCGATGCGTATTTCATCACCGTTGCGCAGTTTGCGCGCGCAGCTCAGGCGCATGCCGTTCACGATCACTCCGTTGCGGCTGCCCAGGTCATTGATCCACCAGTCATCGCCCAGCTGCATCAGCACCGCATGCCTTCGCGAAGCCTGTACATTGTTGATGGGGATGTCGTTGTCCGAACGACGGCCAATGAAACACGGGCCTGTGAGCGTGTGCACGCCTCCACTCCATTTTAAAAGGGCTGGTTGATCCTTCATCCCGGCATTCACTGGCATGGGGAATTCTGCGCAGGAGCATGCGATGTGCAACGTGAGCAAAAAAAAGTTCACGTATTGGCAGGTCTGCCAATAGCGCGTTTTTCAAAAGCGCCCGATGCGTTGGAGCACTCATCTACGCATTCATGAAAACTGATGTTTTGGAACTCAAACAGACGCGCTCTTCCAGGGCCTGTGCTGCTTCATCCGACAGTGCTGCCAAGAGGCAGCCCTGCACTCCCGGCGTAGCTGGCACACAGCGTCCGTTTTGCATGCTCTGCGTTCATTGTCCCAAGTGCCTTGAGAATCCCCACTCGGTCAGCTGCGACCTCTGTGCAGGCTGCCGGGCCTGCTCCATGCACGGCAGGGCTGGCTGAGATTTGCGGAGTGTTTGTGCCAGAAGCCAGGGGGATGGTTCGTATTATATCACAACCATCACGCCTATGAACACGATCCCTGCTCCTCTTCAAGGGCAGGCGGCCTCGTTTCAGGAAGCCGCCAGTGCCCGCAACGCCGAAGCGCGTTTTGTCATCCGCAATCTTCACCGCATCTGGCAGTTTCGCCGCATGCAGGCCACCTTCCTCAGGCCCTTCCGCCAGGCTCTGCGCCCCCTGCTCGTCTGGCTCCGGCAGGACCACGTCTGGGTCAGAAGCGGCCAGCAGGGCATGCCTCCTGTCGGACTCAAGCTGAAGCAGTTCGGCTGGGAGACCTTGGCTCTCAGCCTCGTGCTCGGCCCGCTGGCTTTCATCATGCTGCTGCCGCTGCTGATCCTCATCTTTCCGGCGGCGGTTCTCATTGCTCTGGCAGCCTTCGTCGTGGCTGCCGTGCGCAATGAAGCCGCAGATGCGGAAAATCATACGCTGGCATGGCATGCCATGCACTGAGCCGGGTCCGCTGCTTCAGCCGTTCGCCTTCTGTTTCTTCATCACCTTGTACACCAGCCATGCGGCGATGTTGATCACAGCCATGGCGCTCAGCAGCTGTGTCAGAGTGGTGGTCAGGCTGCCTTTGCCAAGGCCGCTTCCCACCAGGCTGAAGGCCACATTCAGCGGCAGGTAGCCCAGTGCGGTGCCGAGCAGAAAGCGCGTATGCTTCACCGGCGTCATGCCCAGCAGCACATTCAGCACCAGTCCCGGCACCATGAGCTGCCGCACCCAGAACACCCTGAGCACAGATGGCTTTTTCAGCAATTTTTTGAGCCACGGCCATTTCTCCGCCCGAGACTCAACAGCTCTCCGAAACCCATGACGTGATAAGATAAAGGCTCCATAAGATCCCAGCGTGGATGATACCAGCGACAGCACCAGACCTTCGCCAAATCCAAACACCAGCCCCGCAGCGGCACACAGCGGCAGGCGCGGCACGCCCAGCATCACACTGCCTGCGCAGGCGGCCATGAAGATCGCATGCGCGCCCCAGCCAAACTGGCGCACCATCTCCTTCCACGTCTGCACGTTGGTGACCCACGCTTTCAGCGGCGTGATGAACTGCGCCAGCACCATGAAGGCGGCCACCAGCAGCACGGCAAAGAGCACCTGGCGTGTCTCCTTGCCCAGCGCCCGGGAGGTCTCCTGCTCCACCGTTGTGGCGGTGGAGGCGTCCAGTTCTTCCAGCTCTTGAGGCGGCTCTTCAGGTGTCGCCATCATTGCAGCTTCCACAGTTTCGCGTCGCTGCGCACATAGATCGCACCTTTGGAAATCGCCGGCGTCGTCAGCACCGTCTCCTTCAGTTCCACCTCCTTCAGCACCTTGCCTTCAGGTGCCTCGGGGTCGATCACCTGGAAAATGCCGCGCTCATTCACGATGTAGATGCGCTTGCCCGCCGCCACCGGCGATCCGCTGAAGGGCCCCTTCAGGCGCAGCTTCCACGCTTCATCGCCGTTTTTCAGGCTCGCCTTGATCAGCACGCCCGCGCCGTTCACCACATAGATGGAGTCTCCCAGCACCAGCGGGCTGGCAGTGCCCGGGTTCAGCTTCTCATTGCGCCACAGCTGCGTCACCGCGCCCTTTTCCGGAGCCAGTGCCGTGATGCCATGAGACACCGCATACAGCGCCTCGCCCGTGCCCACGCTGGAGGGGATGGTGCTCGCGCCGTCGCTGTAATCCCACACCGTTTTGCCAGTCGCAGGCTCCACGGCCAGGATGCCCTTGCTCGACTGCAGGGCCACCACGTTTTTCCACACTGTGGCGCTGCTCCAGTTGGCTGCCTTGGGGCGCTCCAGCTTCCACTTGTTGCGGCCGGTGGCCACGTCCAGGCCTGCGGCAAAGGACTCGCTGTCATTCTCGCTCTGCACCACCAGCGTGCCATCCACCACCACCGGAGACTGGGACATGCCCAGGCTGTTGCTGGCATTGGCGTAGTCATACGTCAGACCGCGCAGCCAGAGCAGCTTGCCGTCGAGATCGAAGGCAAACAGGTCGTTGGAGGAAAACAGCGCAAACACATGGTCTCCGTCGCTGCACGGGGTGTTGGCCGCCACGCAGGTCTTGTTGTGCGTCATCGTGCGGCCGGTGGTGCGCATCACGCGTTCCCAGCGCTTGCTGCCATCCGCTGCATTGAAGCAGAACACATGCAGCGTCTCCTGTCCTGGGCCGCTGGAGCACGTCACAAACACACGGTCTCCCACCACGATCGGTGCCGAGAGCCCGCGCCCCGGCAGATCCGCCGACCACGCCACCTTGAGGTCATCCCCCGGTGTCTCGGCCTCGGTGGAAACCGCCGAGGCATTCGGTCCGCGAAATTGCAGCCAGTCGGCGTGGGCGAAGGAAGAAAGATAAAAGCTAAATGCTAAAAAAAGGGAGGTGGTCTTCATGACTCGGTCAGATTCTTGGATGTTTCAGATTTCATCTTTTAGTTTTTGGCCAGAATCGCCGTGCCCGTGGCATCGCACACGCGCAGCTGGAATTCCCACTCCACCGTCCACTGCTCCGTCTGCTCGTTCTGGCAGCACTTCACCAGGATGGTGTTCTTGCCCTTCTTGAGCTGGCAGGGCAGCTTGTACTGGTCCAGCTTGGCTCCGCGGTGGTACTCGTCACGGGCAAAGAGCAGCTCTCCGTTCAGCCACACCTTCCAGCCGTTTTTGCAGCCGATGCGGATCTCCGCCGGGCGGTCCTCGGTGCTGTAGAAATCGGTGGCCGCATAGCCCACCACGCTCTTCTCCATGCCAAAGGGCTTGTTGAAGTCGATCTTGCCGTACTCATCCGTGCTGGTGAAGTCCACCCACTTCGCCTCCTTGGTCTTGCCTTCGTAGGCCGCGTCAAACTTCAGCTCCTTCTCCGGCGGATACTCCGTGGCAAACCCACCGCGGTCAGCGTTGCTGAAAGGTGCGATCATCTTCCAGCTCATGAGAAAGCCGAAATGCTTGGGCAGGTCCACCTTCTGGCCCAGCTCCCGCAGCTTCTTGGCCAGCGTCTTGATCTGGTCCTCGTCGCGTGCCGCCGCCAGCCCTTTGCCAAAGGCCGAGACCGCCGCATCCTTGTCCTTCTTTTCCAGCGCCGCAGTGCCGGCGTCGATCAGCTTGGCCACCGGGTGGCGGCGCAGGTCAGAGCTGGGGTCTTCCAGCAGAGTCGGGGTCAGGTCCTCCGCAAGCTTTTCATCGGCTCTATGGATCAGGTCATACGCCACCACTCGAGCTCCGGGGCTGTTGTGCGTGTCTTTGAGAAACGTCACCAGCGCCTCCACCGGCAGCTTCTTGGCCTGCAGCGCCTCATCCGCCAGCACGCCCACGGCGGCACGCAGCCAGTTTTCCGCCAGCGGATTGGCCCCGTTCATGCCCTTCAGCACCTCCGGCAGCGCGGCGGGGTCCGCCTTCACGATCTCCTGCCACGCCTGTCCCGCCGCCTCATTGCCCTGACCCTCCCGCTGCACCGCGCGCAGCGTCTCGATGGGTTTCGACAAATCCTCCGCCGCCTGCAAAGACACGGCGGCAAGGGTGAAGAGACAGACGGATTTCAGTTTCATACAGTGGAACGGCAAGCTTTCACAAAGAACGCACCGAGCCAAGCTTGAGTTTCGTCACCTTTTTCACTCTTGCGGCTGCGCCCGCACCTCGATCATGCGCATCCTCACCGGGCGGCAGGTCCTGGCATCCAGTGTCACCTCCAGCACCGCGCCCCGGTCCCACTCCGCATCCGGCCCGGGGCCGTCAAAAACGGTGTTGCCCAGGGAGAAGGCCACACTCCCGGCATACAGATGCTCCAGCGGCTGCAGCGCATGCGGCCCGCTTCCGGCGATGAGCTGCACCCCGCTTTGCATCAGCCGCGCCGCCATCTCCCGCTGCCGCGCCGTAGGCACTGTCCGGTGCTCTCTGCCCCAGTGCGGCAGGGCGATGACGTAGTCCGCCTGGATGCCGGGCTCAGTCACCGTCGCATCTTCCCGCGAATCATCCAAGGCCAGCACCGCAATCCGTTTCCCCTTCACATCAAAGATGCGAGCCGCTGTACCGATGGGCACCAAGTGCTCCCTCCGCAGTGCTTCCTCAGTGGCTGCGCGGCCCTCAGGCCCGAGGTCCAGCGCATGGTTGTTCGCCACGCTCAGACCATGCAGCCCAGCCTCGCGCAAAAGGTTGGCGCATTTCGGCGGGGCGATGAGCTGCAGCCGGTCGCGCGGCTTGGTCGTGCCGATCACGCATTCGAGATTTCCCAGCGCCAGATCCGCGCGCTTCAAAATCGGGGCCACATTCTTGAGCGGGTCTGCCAGACTGGCGATGCTGCGCCCGAGCATCAGATCCCCGCAAACCGCGATGCGGATCACCTCTTCCGGCTCCCGTATCGTCATCAGAACGGGTTTGCGCCTGCGCTGGCGCAGCTTCGCATAAGGAAGAATTTCCGGCAGCCCTTCAAGCTGATGCACGCACAGGTCCGCATCGTCCAGCTGGCCCACAGGAGGCCTGTCCTCCCACACAGCCGCCAGATGCGAGCCAAAGTGCAGCAGCAGCGGTGTCTGCGCAGCATCGCAGCGGGTTAGGAATGGTCGCACATCCTCCGGGCTCCCCCACGGCAGCAGCCAGCCATCCGCGCGCAGAGCTGCCGTGATGAAGTTGGCGCAGTCCGCACCGTACCTTGCCTCAGCCCCAGTCTGAGTGCCACGCTGTAGCAGGCGCGAGTCAAACACATACGGCAGTCCAAACTGCCGGCTCCACCCCGCTCGCGCTCCCGTCGTCCCCGGCTTGCTCACCCGCACGATCTCCGCCGGCGTGCGTGTGCTCTCGCCATCACGAATGACCTCCGCATAAATCTCAAACGTGCCGCAGTCCGCACCACGCATCAGCTGCTCGAGCTTCAGGCGTCCCAGCGCCGGACCTTCCGCCAGAAGCCTTCGCTTCTGCCACATCCAGCGCGGGGCATGTGCCGCGAATCCCAGGTTCGCATCGCTGATCCGGTAGCTCGTCTCTGCCGCACTCAGTTGCCACCAGCGCACGCGCGCTCCGATGGGTGCGGGCTCGAGTTCCAAAATCGCCTCTGGATCAAACTCCAGTTCCCAGCTGCCATTGGGTGCCTTGAGTTTCCCAGGCACCTGGATGCGGTGCTGAAACGGCTCCCCGGCCCACTTCTCCAGCAGTTCCTCACCCTGCGGGTGCCGCCAGTGTTGCAGCAGCACACTCCGCAGCTCCGGCCCCGCCTTCGTCACATCAAACTCCGGCAGCCTCTTGCCCTGCCTCTCCAGCAGCCGCGCCATCAGCGAGCGGTCCGGCCCCGTTTTCGCAAAGGGATCAAAATGCACCTCCGCATTCGGAATCCGCCACGCTGCATCCAGCGCCAGTGTCACCAGCCTCTCCCCTTGCGCAGCATCTCGCAGATAGGGCGAGGAAATCGCAAAGCTCAGCCCCCTCAGCGCCCGCAGGTGCAGCAGCATCTCCATCATCCCTTCCAACTGCGCTTCCAGCTCTGCATCCGCCGTCTTCGCAAAATAGTCCAGATCCACGCTCGCCACCACCGGCTTCGCTTCCGGCCAGCTCTTCGCCTCATGCGCAAATCCCTCCAGACTCATCACCCGGTACCGCGGCCCCAGCGCCCCCGCCTCGCGTGGTAGCGCCTCCTCATGCGCATCCAGGTACTCGCGCGCATCCGTCTCCAGCGCCACCCGCTCCTCTTCACTCAGCCGCGCCCTCGGAATCCAGATCACCTCCGCGATGGGCGCCGGCATCAGCGGCTCGATCCAGTTGTAGCACTGGATCTTCCCCGTACTTCGCCACTCTGCCAGCATCTCCGCCCGCTGCTTCAGCGTCGGCCCACGCCGGATCGCCTTGCGGATCTCATCCGAATTTGCCATCCCATTCGCATCACAATGCGCATCGATCAGCACCAGCGTATGTGCCTCGCTCAGCGGCAGCGTTTCCACCAAATGGTAAAACACCCCTGCATGCGATTCCTCAATGTGGACCGGCAGCGTCTGCGCCAGCGCCTGACCGGCAAACAAGCAGGCGATCCACGCGGATTTCATGGCGTGAATCAGCGGATTGGCAGGATCTTCGGCGCTTTGTCGAGTGGTTGCACCAGCACGATGCGGCTGATCGCCGTGTCATGAAATTTCGACCCAGGATACACCCCCGCGATGGTGAGTTTGATCGTTTTCACCAGTTCTTTGGACGCTGGCAGGTCGATGTAAAACATGCGGGTGTTCAGGCATTCGTCAGGTATCAGCACACGAAACGGTTTGCCTCCGTTCACGCTGACATCCAGCGCGGACACCCGCCCGTTGGTTTCGTAGAGCTCATCGGATTTGACATACCCGTTCACTATGCCGAGCTGCCGGATGTGCGCGGGTTTGTCGGGTGTGATGACAAGAGACTCGCCCAGCCCCTCTCCGGCCACACCTTCGATCCATGCGTGCTTTGCATCTTCCTGTCGCAGGTTTTCCGCCTTGTAGCTGATGCCGTTCTCATCAGGCAGTTCGGAACTCGCGCTGACCTGAAAGCTGTTGTGGTGCAGGGCCCAGCTCTCGGCGCGGTAGCGGTCATTCACCCATTTGCCGTTCTTGGCCGCATAGACACTCTTCAGCCCGTTCATCGAGTCGGTTTCACTGGACTCATTGATGTCAAAGAGAACGATTCCTTTGCCTGAAGGCTCCTGGATTTCCAGATCGTCCTCCAGAGTCGGCTCGAAATCGTGGAAAACCCATTCCCAGTGGTCTTCTTTCCATTCGAACCGTTTCGGATGGTTGAATGCGATTTCCGCCTTCGGCCGTCCCATGGGACGCACCGTGACAATGCCGTCACGAATCGGCCCCTTCCACATTCCTGCCGCAGAAAAGAGGTAGGTGAACCTCCAGATGGAGCTCTGCTTGTACTTCACGACCAGCTTGCGTGCCTGGCCTGCGTCAAAATTGAACTTCACCTTGTACCAGCCGGTGACTTTCCGGTCCGCTCCTGCGGGACCAATCTTCTTGAGCTCCAGCTTGTCAGGGATCAGTTCAAACTCCAGCGGCTTGCCGTCGAGCGTGGCCTCAAAACCTTGCAGATGCTCGGTGAGGGCGGTCGCAAGCCGGGCCTTTGGATTCACGGCAGGCGCGGGTGCTCCCGGCATCACGTAGTTGGGGGGCGTCTCGGAAACGGGAAACCCCGCCTCGATCTTGACCTTCTTCCCAGGGTTGTGCAGCAGGTATTCCACCCGGATGGCCGCGTGTTCGATCTGCAGATCGATATTCAAACGCTCCGAAAGCATCTCCACCTGCTCGATGCCTATGGGTTGGAACGGTCCTGCTGTGGTGATGCTGCTTGCGTAACCTCCCCCGTTGGCCAGTGCTGTCGACGCAACAAGAGGCAGACTGAAAAGAAGGGGGAAAAAGAACCTCGTCATGGACATCGGATAATATCCATGAGTTTTCTTTTCCAAGGTCGGATTTTACTGCCTGCGCGCGCTCCGTCTTGCCTGCGTCCTCGACACCGCCCAAATCACCGCCACTATACGCGCCCTCTTCCCTCATGCTCTCCGTCTCCAATGTCAGCAAAACCTACGCCGGCCGTACCCTCTTCAGCCAGGTGTCGTTTCACATCAACCGTGGCGAAAAAATCGGCCTCATCGGCCCGAACGGAGCCGGCAAGTCCACCCTCTTTTCCCTCCTGCTGCAGGACACCGTCCCGGACGAGGGCAAGGTGGTGATGGAGCGCGGCATCAGCTTCGGCTTTCTGCCACAGGAGAGCGCACCCATTGACGACGTCACCGTGCTGGAGCTGGCCACCGGCCACATCGATGAGCATCAGCGTTGGGAGGTCGAGCCCAAGGCCAAGCGCATCCTCAGCGGCCTCGCCTTCCGCGAGTCCGACTTTGAGCGCAACGCCCGCACCCTCAGCGGCGGCTGGGTCATGCGCGCCCACCTCGCCCGCCTGCTGGTGCAGGAGCCCGACCTGCTCCTGCTCGATGAGCCGACCAACCACCTCGACCTCGAATCCCTCATCTGGTTCCAGACCTACCTCCAGAGCTACCCGGGCGCGATCCTCATGATCTCCCATGACCGCGAATTCCTCAATGCGCTGACAGACTGCATCCTCGAAATCGCCCACAGCAAGATCACCCGCTACACCGGCAACTACGACGACTACGTCCGCGAAAAAGCCGCCCGCATGGAGCAGCTCCAGGGTGCCTATGACAATCAGCAGCGCGAACTCGCCAAAATGCAGGCCTGGGTGGACAAGTTCAAGGCCAAGGCCAACTTCGCCTCCCGCGCCCAGGACAAGGCCAAGATGATCGATCGCATCGAGAAGATCGATGCCCCTGTGGCCGATGCCAAGACGGTGAAGTTCCGCTTTCCCCAGCCCCCGCGCAGCGGCCAGCGAGTCATCCGCATGAAAGAGGTCGACTTCGCCTACGGCCAGCAGCCCGTTTACACCGGCCTCGACCTCGAAATCGAGCGCGGCCAGCGCACCGTCCTCGTCGGCCCAAACGGCGCCGGCAAATCCACCTTGCTGAAGCTCCTTGCCGGAGCCCTGAATCCGCAGGCCGGCACACGGGAGCTCGGCCACAACGTCAAGCTCGGCTACTTCGCCCAGTATCGTGGTGATGTGCTCAACATGCGCCACACCGTCCTGCAGTCCGCCATGGACCTCCCCAGCCGTCCCGGTGAAAACATGTGCCGCACTCTCCTCGGCTCCTTCCTTTTCCATGGAGACGACGTCTTCAAGCCCGTCGGCGTTCTCAGCGGGGGTGAAAAATCCCGCCTCGTCCTCGTCCGCCTCCTGCTCGATCCGCCCAACTTCCTCCTCATGGACGAGCCCACCACCCATCTCGACATGGGCAGCATCGATGCCCTCATCGGCGCGCTCGAGCAATACGAAGGCACCCTCGTCTTCATCAGCCATGACGTGCACTTCATCCGTCAGATGGCCAGGAGCGTCCTCCACGTCAGTGCCGGCGTCATCACCCCCTACGCTGGCGACTACCAGTACTACCTCGACAAGTCCAAGGCCGGTTCCGCCCGCGAGGCCCTCACCGCCACCCTCCACAACGCCCAGCCTACCAGCTACAGCGCCGCCCCTGCGGCGAAAGAGCCGCCCAAGAGCAAGCAGCAGCGCCGCGCCGAAGCCGAGGCCCGCAACGCCTACAGCAAGGCCAAAAAGGAGCTCGATCTCCGCATATTCAAAATCGAGCAGGAGCTCGCCACACTCGACAAACGCAAAGTCGAAATCGTCGGCCTCCTGCAGGATGAAGCCACCTACGCCGACGCCGCCCAATTCCGCGCCCTGAGCCAGGAGCTGGAAGAGCTGGAACCCAAGCTCGCCCAAATCACCGCCGACTGGGAAAAAGCCACCGAGGAGATGGAAAAACTGAAGCCTGTCTGACACAAAGTCGCCCACCCCCCTCATTCCGGCCTTTGAAAACAGTTGCGTGCCCTTGGGGGCTGTGTTTTACCCCGCGGCGTGAACTTGTCATTCCATGAACTTGGTTTGCGGCTTGGTACAGTGCGCACCCTGCTGCTCCTGCTCTCCGTCAGCCTCCTCTCCTGCTCGGATCAGAGAGAGGTCCTCATCCGTCGCCCGCTTCCGGGCGGTGGCGGTTACTGGGTCCAGAAGATCGTGGTCAAAAAGCAGCAGCTCCCCCCCCGGGACCGGAAGTCCTCCCGCCTTCAGCCGTTTGTCCTGGACCAGGGCCAGTGGCATGGCGAAAACATGGCCGGCCCCCCTCGCATGGTGATCTCGCTCAGCGAGCAGAAAGTTTACTTCTACAAGGGCGGCCAGCTCGCCGGCACTTCGCCCATTTCGTCAGGGCGGGAAGGCATGGCCACCAGAGCCGGCAATTTCAGCGTCCTTGAGAAGGACATTGATCACAAATCTTCCCTCTTTGGCGAGTACGTCAGCAAGGACGGCACCGTCCTGAAGCGCGACGTGGACGTCCGCAAGCATGCCCGCCCCCCCGGCGCTTTGTTTGACGCTGCCAAGATGCCCTTCTTCATGCGCATCACCGGCGCGGTAGGCATGCACGAAGGCTATCTCCCCGGCTATCCCGCTTCCCACGGCTGCATCCGCCTTCCACATCGCATGGCGGAGATTTTCTACCACGAGTCCTCCGTCGGCACGCCTGTGAAGATCGTGCCCTGATCGCTGGCGGCATGCTCAGATGGCGGTGCAGCTCAGCGCGGCCAGTCTGTCAAAGTCCACCTGGTGGGTCTGCGCCTCCACATTCCTCCGCATCACCTCCAGCCCCGCCTGGAATGAATCCCCCACTGCGGCCATGTCCAGCGTCCGGTGGTAGTGAATGTAGATCACTGCTTCGCGCAGCAGGAAAAAGTGCTTGAGCTGCATTGCGTCCATGGCTGCCAGCGGGCCTCCCTGTGCGTAGCCCCTCCACAACGCTGCCCAGAGTGGCGCGATGCGGTCGTTCAGCCCATCATCGGCAAACTGGTTGAGCACCCTGCAGTAGATCGAGTCATACAGGATGGTCGCAAAATCCTGCGTCAGGTGCCCGTGCTCGCAGTTGTCGAAATCAAAAATCCACAGCTGGCCATCGTCCACAAAGCAGTTTCCCAGGCAGGCGTCGGCATGCACGAGCCCGTAGGTTTCCGGAGTCACCGGCAGCTCTCGCAGTTTCTCCATCAGATCCGCGAGGCTTTCCACAAAGGCAGGTGACAGCCGCCCCCGCAGCTCCGCCACATCCTCCCGCAGCAGCCGCGACTCATGCCAGTGTGGCCGGGCCCGCGCAGCATGGTCTGCGGGCAGACGCAGCGTGTGGCGGTGCAGCTCTGCCAGCACTCCGCCCAGCTTTTCATAGATCGGCGGCGCGATGTCCCCCTGCATGATTTTGCGCCCGGGCGCGTGCTCAAAGCACGTCACGATGCAGTCTGTGCCTGCGGTGTTCAGAGCCACGCAGATGTCCCCATTCAGTGCTGGAATAGGCCTGCACACGCGCACGCCCTCAGCTGCGAGAAATTCGATCCAGGCCAGCTCTGCCTGCACCTGCTCACCACTTCGGTGCCTCCCGGTGGAGACCCGAAGAATGCACTTTCTGTCCCCACGCCGGCCCAGGTACACATGGTTCTGATTGCTGCGCACAAACTCCAGGCCGTCAGGCCCCAGCCCATAGGGCCGGGCCAGCAGTGCCAGATGGTCGTGCGTGATCATGCTGCGGAATCATCGCACTAGGTGATGGCCCTTCATTGTCAAGCTCCGCAAAGGCAGGCCGGTCTGCCGGCAAACCTCGTGGGAAAACAACAAATCATTCATTCCATGAGCCATCGCCCGCTGCCAAACATCGGCTGGTTTTGCAATGGCCCGTCCCTTCCATCCGGGCTTTAATGGCGGTGAATGAAAACCATGGGCGGCGATGAACAAGCCTTTCGTAGATCCGAGGAGTTCGAAAGAAGCGTGCTTTCCTATGTCGCGGCAAAAATACGCTTCCTCGTTCGCGGCCTCCTGCTGTCCATCTCGGTCATGGTGCTCTCCATCCTGTTGCACTGGCTGTGGCCGGTCTCTGAGTGGAATGTTTCAGGAAACATGGCCGGTCTGGGGCTGGGTGGGTTCTTTTTCGTCGCCCTCTCGGCATTCCATGTGAAGCGCGTAAAATGCCCTTTATGCAGCAGGAAAACGGAACTCAGATCGCGGTTCACCGGGTTCGGCGGCGACGAGGAAACAATCATCATCTGCCGGTCCTGCAAAGTTCAGTGCCCTACAGGGATGGTATCGGATTGAGCTAGGCAGTGTGCGTGATCACCGTCTCGATTCGGTGGCCATCTGGGTTGATGACGAATGCCGCACAACAGCCCGGTCTTCAGGCTCACTTCACGATGATGAAAACCTTCGACATGAAAAACCCCTCCTTCTTGGGCCAGGCCAGTTTCGACAGCGCCTCTGTCAGCGCTTCGTGATCTGCATTGTCCATGGTCACAGATGCCACTGACGGCTTGCCGTCTTGCTGGCCAAACACCATCTTGATCCAATGAGTTCCTGCAGGCACCTCGGCGGAGGAAATCAGACGCCGCACCTCGGCTGCTGAGGCCGCCATCTCTTCTTGGGAAAGCTTCGCGTTCCCCAGAACCAGCATGTTCCCCAGAACAACTTCTCGCGGACCGGTCAAAAGATTCAGTTTCTCCACGCTCTGATGCGGATCTTCAGGATTGATAAACGCCCGGTAAATCGGATGAAACGTCGTCAGGATGAAGTTGGCCATCGCCTGCTTTTTGGCCTCATCCAGCGTTTTGCCCACTCCCGCCACGTACTCGATCACCACCTGGCCCGTGGGCAGCGAAATGCGGTACTCCACCTCGGCCGAGGTCCCGTTGGCCGTGGCGTTTGAACCATAGAGCTTCGCCTGCAGCCGGCATGCGTTCCCCTCAATGCCAATGCCTCGCTCATCCTCCTGGATACGCATCTCCCCATGCTGCTTCAGCCATTCCACCAGATGGGCGCGCCATTCCTCCTGGAGCTTCGGTTCTTGGCCGCAAAGCATCGTTCCGAAAAGAACGGTCGCACTTAGAAAGGAAAGAACTGCACGCATGGTAACCGCATGCTTCAGGCCACCGTGCAGATCTGCACCCCCTGCTTCAGCGAGGCCAGCTTGTCCGCACGCTTCGGGATGAACTCCTGCCCCAGATAGCCCGTGTATCCCGTCTCCTGGATCGCCTTGATGATCGCGGGATAGTTCAGCTCCTGCGTCTCGTCGATCTCCGCACGCCCCGGCACCCCGCCGGTGTGATAGTGCGCAAAGTACTCATGGTCACGCCGGATCGTCGCGATCACATCCCCCTCCATGATCTGCATGTGGTAGATGTCATAGAGCAGCTTGAAGTGCGGCGAGCCGATCTTCTTGCACAAAGCCACGCCCCAGGCGCTGTGGTCGCACATGTAGTCCGGGTGGTTCACCTTGCTGTTGAGGAGCTCCATCACCAGCGTCACGCCCAGCTTCTCGCACAGCGGCATCAGCCGTGTCAGCCCCTTCGCGCAGTTCTCCAGCCCCTGCTCGTCGTTCAGGCCATCGCGGTTCCCGCTGAAGCAGATCACCTGCTTGAATCCCGCTTCTGCGCTCGTCTGCAGCAGCGGCTCATACGCCTGCACCAGCAGGTCGTGGTGCTCCACCCGGTTCCAGCCCTTCGGGATCGGCCCCAGCTTCACACCACCCGGCGCTTCAATCGTCGGATAGCTCACCATCGCGCAGTGCAGCCCATGCTTCTTCACCGTCGCAAAATCCGCCGGATCCAGCAGCTCCACCGACTCCAGCCCGATCTCCTTCGCCGCCACGCAAAAATCCTCCAGCGGGATCTGCTTGTAGCACCACTTGCACACCGAGTGCTTCACCTTGCCCACGCCACCCGCAGCCTTGTCCGCCGCCTCCACCTCAGACCGCAGCATCGCCGCGATGGCACTGACACTGGCAAGAGTTCCGAACTGACGACGGGAAAGCGTGGATGGAGTCATGCCCACAACTTACATGGGCGCCCGGCAAGATTCCAAGCACAGAATAAGGGTTCGTATTTCGCCTCGTAGTTTCGCGGCAGCAGCATGACTCGCGGGTAAGCTTCTATGGGGCATCGCACAGGCGGCAGCAAAGTGGTCCGAACACTCCGTGTGCGGCTTCTGGCAGGTGTGCACGCCAACCATCTCCGCTCAGACTTTCAGCCCCTCACTGCGCCAGCCTGTGGCTCACAAAATCCACCAGTTCGGACCGGATTCAAATCCAGGCCAAGGAGCGCGGACTTCCAGTCCGCAGCACTCCGCAAGCCGTCTAGCTCCGCGCCTTTTCCTTCACTCCATTACAGCCTTACCGGCACCCCATGCCCGCCCAGGTACTTCTTCACATCCCCCACGGTGTACTCACCAAAGTGGAAAATGCTCGCCGCCAGCACGGCGTCCGCCTTCCCATTGCGCAGCACGTCCACCATGTGGTCCAGATTGCCCGCACCACCGCTCGCGATCACAGGAATGCTCACCGCCTCGCTCACGGCCTTGGTCAGCGCGATGTCGTAGCCAGCCTTGGTGCCATCCGAGTCCATGCTCGTCAGCAGGATTTCACCAGCGCCGCGTTTGCACACCTCCGCCGCCCATTCCACCGCATCCAGCTCCGTCGCGTTGCGGCCACCGTGCGTGTAAACCGTCCACGATCCCCGCTCATTGCGCTTCGCATCGATCGCCACCACCAGGCACTGGCAGCCAAACGCATTCGCCGCCTCGTCGATCACGTGCGGCGTCTTCACCGCTGCCGTATTGATCCCCACCTTGTCAGCGCCCGCCAGCAGCATCTCGCGCATGTCCGCCACGGTGCGGATGCCTCCGCCCACGGTCAGCGGCATGAAGCAGCTGGCCGCCGTGCGTGCCACCACGTCCACCATCGTCTTGCGCTCCTCGTGGCTAGCGGTGATGTCCAGAAACACCAGCTCGTCCGCGCCTTGGGCATTGTACACCTGGGCGCACTCCACGGGGTCTCCGGCATCGCGCAGCTGCAGGAACTTCGTGCCTTTCACGACACGGCCTTCCTTCACGTCGAGGCAGGGGATGATGCGTTTGGTCAGCATAGGGAAAAGGGGATACGTCGAAAAAGCCAAAAAAGGAAAAAATCAGAGGACGAATCCTCCGATTTTTTCACTTCGTAGCGCTCTTTTCGGCTCAGTCTCAGCCCAGGGCGGCCGCCACCATCGTTTCCAGCTTCACGATGTCCTTCGCAAAGTTGCGGATGCCTTCGGCGGTCTTCTCAGTCGCCATCGCATCTTCGTTGAACAGCCAGCGGAAGGTCTTCTCGTCACTGCCGATCTTCTCGATCTTCAGGGACTTCGCGTTCGCGGCGTTCAGCTTCGGCGTGATGACGTCTTCGCTGGCTGCCAGTTCGCCCAGCAGGCCGGGGCTGATCGTCAGCAGGTCGCAGCCGGTCAGCTCGGTGATCTCGCCCTTGTTGCGGAAGCTGGCGCCCATCACCTCGGTCTTGTAGCCAAAGTGCTTGTAGTAGTTGTAGATCTGCGTCACCGACTGCACGCCCGGATCTTCAGCGCCCACGAAATCCTTGCCGGTGCTCTTCTTGTACCAGTCCAGGATGCGGCCCACAAAGGGGGAGATCAGCTTGATGCCGCCTTCCGCACAGGCCACGGCCTGGGCCAGGCTGAAAAGCAGCGTCAGGTTGCAGTTGATGCCTTCCTTCTGCAGCACTTCCGCCGCCTTGATGCCTTCCCAAGTGGAGGCGATCTTGATCAGAATGCGCTCGCGGCTGATGCCGGCCTTCTCGTACATGCCGATCAGGTGGCGCGCCTTGTCGATGTTCGCCTGCGTGTCAAAGGACAGGCGGGCATCCACTTCGGTGGACACACGGCCGGGGACGATTTTGAGGATCTCCAGGCCAAAGGCCACCACGAGATTGTCCATCACGGCGTCCACGCCGCCGGACTTGCCATCAGCCACAGCCTTGTCGAACAGCGACTTGTACTCAGCCTTCTGCGAAGCCTGGAGGATGAGGGAGGGATTGGTGGTGGCGTCCTGGGGCTTGTAGGCCTTCATGGCTTCGAAGTCGCCGGTGTCGGCGACCACCACGGTGTGCTGCTTGAGCTGGTCGAGCTGGGTCATAGTCTGGTTTTTTGGGGGGGTGAGAGTAAGGGCTGTGGCAGGTTAATCAAGCGCCAGGAAACGCACGCAGATGCTGCCGGGCACATCCACTTTGGTGCCGGTAAAGGTCAGCTTGCCGCTGTCCTGGTCCACCTTGAAAAGGGCCGCCGTGGCACTGTCCTGATGCGCGGCCACCAGCCACTTGCCCGTCGGGTCCAGGCAGATGTTGCGGGGGATCTTGCCCTCCACGGGCACATTCTGTAGCAGCGTCAGCTTTCCGGTGGCCGGGTCGCAGGCAAACACGGCGACCGTGTCATGCGTGCGGTTGCTCACATACACCACGCGGCCGTTCGGGTGCACCACCGTCTCCGCCGTGCTCAGGCCCTTCATGCCGCGGTCTGCCTCCGGCAGCGTCGAGACGGTTTCGATCTCTGTCAGCCCGCCTGTGGCCGCGTCGTAGGCAAAGACGGTCTCCGTCATCGCCATTTCGTTGTTCACATACACATACTTGCCGCTCGGGTGAAAGGCCAGATGGCGCGGGCCGCCGCCGGCGGGCGTCTTGGCAAAGGGCGGCTCATTCGGCGTCAGCTTGCCGCTGGCCGTGTCCACCTTGTAGATCAGCACCTTGTCCAGGCCCAGATCGCAGGCGTAGGCATAGCGGTTATCCGGGCTGAAGTTCACCGAGTGCGCATGCGGTCCCGCCTGGCGCTTCGGGTCCGCGCCACTGCCCTCGTGCTGGAAAAAGCTCGCTTCAGGCGAGAGCGAGCCATCCGCCTGGATCGCGTACGAGCCGATGCTCCCGCTGCCGTAATTGGAAATCGTGGCCACACTCCCGGTCTTGTCCACGCTCACATGGCAGGGGCCCACCCCGGACGTGGCAGACTGGTTGATCAGCGTCAGCTTGCCTGTGTCCTTGTGGATGCCAAAGGAGCTCAGCCCCCCGCCTTTCTTGCCATCCGCCTTCACCACGTCACCGCAGGCGTACAGATATTTCTTCGTCGGATGGATCGCCAGAAAGCCCGGGTTCCCAGCCTCCGCCGCCAGCTGCGGCTGCGTCAGCTCTCCCGTCGCCGTGTTAAACCTCGCCACATAGATCCCCTTGCTGCCGTTTTTGGCCGTCGTGCTCGTGCCGAAGTACACGAGGAAGTTTTCCCCCGCGATCGCGGTGGTGGTCAGGGCGGCAAAGGCAAAGGCGATGGAGGATCGGGTCATGGCTGACCCGATGCTGACGGCGTGTGGCTCCCCGGTCAAGCCCTCACTGAGCCCCCTGCATGAAGCCTTTTCATCCCCCCGATTTGTTAGCTTGCTCCTTTCCGGGGGCCGCGCATCATTCCGGCATGAAACCTTCCCTGTTTCTTCTTGCCGCCCTTTTTTCAATGCTCGCTGGCTGCAGCGGATTCCAGCCCATCAAGCTGGAGCACGACATGGACAAAGAGAAGCCGCTCGACTACCGCGAAGGCGACTGGATCCCGAAGAACACCTAACCGGGTGCCTGTCGGTCTCCAAAATCCATTTGTTGCGCGCATTTGACCGCGCCCGTTGTGCTCGCCACGTTGCATCCCATGCAACCCGCCTGGTTCCACGTCGAAAACGAAGCTGACATCCCATCTCCCTCGCTGCTCTTCTACCGCAGCCGCATCGAGTACAATCTGGCCCTCATGCTCCAGATTGCGGGAGATCCCAAGCGCCTTCGGCCTCATGTGAAGACCCACAAGACTGCCGAGGTCATTGCCATGCAGATCCGCCTCGGCATCACCCGGTTCAAGGCTTCCACCATTGCCGAGGCCGAGATGTGCGCCGCCGTCGGCGCCACGGACGTCCTCGTCGCCATGCCCTGCGTCGGCATCAATGCCCACCGCCTCGCCGACCTCGCCGCCAAGTTCCCGGAAACCCAGTTCTCCAGCATCGCCGATGCCGAGGAGACCATCGCCTTCCTCGCCTCCGCCGCCCAGCAGCACAATGTCACCCTCGGTGTCTATCTCGAGCTCGACTGCGGCATGGGTCGCACCGGCATCGTCCCTGGCGATGAGGCCGCTCTCCTCGCCCACGTCCTCAAAGACACCCCCCGCCTCCAGTTCTGCGGCCTCCACGCCTACGACGGCCACATCCACGATGACAGCCTCGATGTGCGCCGCGAGCGCTGCGATGCCGCCTTCGCCTCCGTCCTCCAGTTCCGCTGCCGTCTTCAGGGAGAGGGCATCATCGTCAAAGAACTCGTCGCCGGCGGCTCCCCCACCTTCGGCATCCACGCCACCTATCCGGACCGCACCCTCAGCCCCGGCACCACCGTCCTCTGGGACTTTGGTTATGGCGACAAATACCCCGCCGACCTCCCCTTCCAGCCCGCCGCCGTGCTCCTCACCCGCGTCATCAGCAAGCCCGGCAAAAACCGCATCACCCTCGACCTCGGCCACAAATCCGTCGCCCCGGAAAACCCCCACCCCCGCGTCCGCTTTGAGGAACTGCCAGACGCCGTCGCCATCATGCAGAGCGAGGAGCACCTCGTCCTCGAGACCGAGCGCGCCCACGAGTTCACCATCGGCCAGGCCCTCCATGGCATCCCCCGCCACGTCTGCCCCACCGTCTCCATGCACGGAGAGGCCTACATCATCGACGGCTGCAAAACCACCGAACGCTGGCCCATCACCGCCCGCAATCGCCTCATCACCGTGTAGTAAGAATGCATTTCGAATCCTCGCTCATCCCATAAAGGGAATCGGGGATTCGGTTTTGTGTAGTCGTCCGAGCCAAACAAAGTAGCCTTGTTCCTGTGGAACAAGGAACATTCCGCCTAGCCCCAGACGCTTAACAAGATAAAACCAGTCCCATCAAACATACCCCTTAGGGACGCACGACCTCCCCATGCACCACTGGCTCCTCAAATCCGAACCCGACGTCTTCTCCTTCGACCACCTGAAGCAGCGTCCCAAGAAGACCGAGCCCTGGAACGGTGTCCGCAACTACCAAGTGCGCAACATGATGCGCGACGACATGGCCCTCGGAGACCTCGGCTTCTTCTACCACTCCAGCTGCGACGTCCCCGGCATCGCCGGCATCGTGAAGATCGTCAAGGAAGCCTACCCGGACCCCACGCAATTTGACCCCTCCTCCGAATACTTCGACAAAGGCAGCAAGCACGAGGAACCCCGCTGGCTCATGGTCGATGTCAAATGGGAGACCGACTTCAAAACCTTCGTCACCCTCGACATGCTCCGCGCCGACCCCAAGCTCGCCGACATGCTCATCCTCCGCCGCGGAAACCGCCTCTCCATCACCCCGGTCGAAACAAAACACTGGGACCGCATCTGCAAACTGGGCGGCCTTTGATGCGAGAGCATTTGGAGTGCGGTCGCGAAGATGCAAGGCGCAGGCCTGCATCGCAGCTACTGCTTTCACGGGGTTTTGGACGTGCTTCGGCCACAGCCTGCCGTCCGGCATGCGGTGAGTGCTTTCGGGCAGCATGATGGCTTCCGCACGCCGTCCAGCCTGCAGAAAGCGGTAGCTGCGCGCCAGCCCGCTCCTACTTGTCCACCACCAGCTCCGTCACACTCACCGTCCCATAGCTGAAGCCCACGCTCAGATTCGCCTTCGCGCGTGCGATGGACGCATGCTCATACGTCTTCACAAAATCGCCCACCGTCACTGTCGCCTTGCTGCCCCGCAGCTCCACGCGGATCTTCGTCCACGCATCCGCCTTCAGCACCACCGCCTTCTCATTCCCCAGCGAGATCGACTTGTGGTCCTTCTCCTCCGGCGGAAACGCCCGCACGCCCATGCCCGCTGCGGAGAAAACCAGCCGGAACACATGCCCCTTCTCGCCGTTCGCCGTGAAGACCACCGTCTTGTTCGCCGCATCCGGCTTCACCGCGAAATGGATGGCCGCGTCCGTATAAGCCAGATCATAAAACAGGATTGGCCCGTGATCCTTGTTCTTCTTGTACAGTTCGTCATCCTGCGTGCAGGTGGCGCACCCTTCCGCAAACTTCCACTCCCCACGCATGGCACGGCGGCCTTCAAAGCTCGTCGGCAAAAACTCATCCTTCAGCAGCGGCGCATCAGCAGCCAGGGCTGAGACGGCGATCAGGGCAAACAGGGCGGCTTTGAACTTCATGGCAGTGTCTTGGCGATCTTGTTGAAACCTTCGCGCACCGTTCCATCCGCGCTGATCAGCGGCTGCGGATTCTCCACCCGGCCCAGCTCACGCACGCCGGGCGCATCCTTCGTCTTGTCTCCCAGGTCCGCCCTCATCGTCTCCGCATGCTTCTCCAGTTGGGCCACGATGTCGGCATGCTCCGCCGCCACATTCTTCGCCTCGCCGATGTCCTTGTCCAGGTTGTAGAGCTCCTTCTTCCCCAGATGCAGCTTCCACGCACCGCTGCGCACCGCCTGCAGGTTGAAGCCCGCATAGTAATAAAACACATCATGCCCGCTCGCGCCCTTCTGCCCGAGCAGCACGGGCGAGATGTCCTTGCCGTCCAGCTTCAGCTCCCCCACGCTCTTGCAGTGTGCCAGCTCGCCAAAGGTCGGCAGCCAGTCCATATGCGCCGTGATGGCCTTGGTCTCCGTGCCAGCAGGGATCCGGCCCGGCCACCACGCGATCGTGCACACGCGGATGCCGCCCTCCAGCGTGCTGCCCTTGCTGCCCCGCAGCGGCGTGTTGTCCGCTCCCTGGTTCAGCGGCCCGCCGTTATCGCTCGTGAAAATGACCAGCGTGTTCGAGTCCAGCTTCAGCTCACGCAGCGTGTCCAGCACCTGCCCCAC
This sequence comes from Prosthecobacter fluviatilis, assembly GCF_042655725.1. Lineage (GTDB taxonomy): Bacteria > Verrucomicrobiota > Verrucomicrobiia > Verrucomicrobiales > Verrucomicrobiaceae > Prosthecobacter > Prosthecobacter fluviatilis. The sequence continues at coordinate 355,863 of NZ_JBHSMQ010000003.1, read as the reverse complement.
CGACCAGTCCACCTCCATCGCCCAGTCCTTCTGCAGGCTCATTCCTGATTTGCCCATGAAGTCCTGATGCGGGTAGTGCGGGAAATGCACCGCATTGTGCGGCAGGTAGAGGAAGAAAGGCTTCTTCTGATGCTCGCGGATGAACCTCATCGCCCTCTCAGTGTAGCGGCGGGTGAAGGTGTGCTGCTGCGCCGCCTTCACACGCTCCACCACATTGTGGTCCTCGATCAGAGGCAGCGGTGGCTGCGCCGGTCCCTTGATACCGGTCTCCGGCTCAGCGTCGGCCTTAGCCGCACCCGCCTTGCCTTTGCCCTTCGCACCTGCCTTCGGCAGCGGCTGGTCCGGGTTGCTCTTCGAGCCCTCCGCTCCCGGCCCCATGTCGTTGGAATAAGGGATGCCATAGTAGCTGTCGAAGCCCTGATTGGTCGGCAGAAACTCCGGCTGGTCGCCCAGGTGCCATTTGCCGATGCACGTCGTCGCATAGCCCGCACCCTTCAGCACCTCCGCCACCGTGGTCGCCTTCGGGCTCAGCCCCACCGCCGCCGCAGGGAAGAGCACATGCGGCACCGGCAGCACCCGCTTCGGGTAGCAGCCGGTCATCATCGCTGCGCGGGAAGGCGTGCACACCGGCGCGGCGTAGTGGTTCGTCAGCTTCATCCCCTCCTTCGCCATGCGGTCCAGGTTCGGTGTCGGCATCTTCGCCCCAAACGGCCCGATGTCCGCATAGCCCAGATCATCAATGTTGATCAGCACGATGTTCGGAGTCTCGGCGGCAAAAGACGCACTAAGAATGAGGAAGGAGCAGAGAAGGGGAAAAACAGGCTTCATGGAAGAGGGTAAAAAAAACGGGCGGTATGTCAGCAGAGGATCACGGTGGCTATGGGGCATCACTTTGACATCCCAGGGCTACTCTTGAGTCTTTTTCTTCGGCGCAGCACCAGGATCCACCAGCTCAGGATTGTACATCACATTGCCCTGAGGAATCGCAGGCGTCACGCCATCGGCAGGGAAGGTGGTCTTCACGATCTCACGGAGCTGTTCCGCCAGCTTTGCCTGCACCTCCGCCTGCTCAGGTTTGTCCGCCAGATTGGTCAGCTCCTTGGGGTCCTTCTCATGGTCATAGAGTTCTTTGCCAGCCTTGCCTTCATCCCACTCGATGTACCGCCAGCGGTCCGTGCGCAGTGCATAGCCAAAGATCCGTTTTCCATCATCACCCTTCGCGGCGCTCGCGCCCATGCGCTTGAATCCACCCCCGCGCACCACCTGGCTCAGCACCCAGCCGCGGCCTTTCACCTCGGGGTCTTTCAGCATCGGCACCAGGCTCTGCCCCTGAAGATTCTCGGGAGCTTTGACACCACACAGCTCGGTCAGCGTCGGATACAGGTCGATCAAGCCCACCGGTGAATTCGCAACCACGCCCTTCTTCGCGCCAGGTCCCGCGATGATCAACGGCACGCGTGCGCTTTCCTCAAAGATGCTCTGCTTCTGCCACAGCCCATGCTCGCCCAGATGGTAGCCATGGTCACTCGTAAAGACCACGATCGTATTTTCCGCCAGTCCCAGCCGGTCCAGCGCATCCAGCACCTTGCCCGCCTGTGCATCCATGAAACTGATGGCGGAAAAATACGCCTGCACTGCCTGCCTGCGCAGATCGTCCGTCAGCTTGTCCTGCTCCTTCTTGTAGCTCCCCAAAGCCGGTGCCGGCAGGTCCGCCTGATCCTCCTTCACACCTTGCACCACCGGCATCTCCGCCTCCGGGTAGCCCTTGAACCACTTCTCCGGAGACACATACGGCGTGTGTGGCCGGAAGAAACCGAGGGCGAGGAAAAACGGCCGGTCCTTCTCCTTCGCACAGCGTTCCAGCACCCACTCCGCATCCTTCGCCTGCAGGCCGTCCGTGTGCTTCTCATCAGGCCGTGGCGAGGCATGCCAGCTCAGCGTCCCGCCAAAGTTCCCGGGCAGCAGCGAAAAAATATCCGGATGCTCGATCAAGCGATCACAGCCCGCAGGGTTGAGTTCAAGCTCCCACGAAGTCGGGTCATCGTGGCCGTTCGTGCCGATTCCGTTCGGCACGCCATAATGGTAAAGCTTCCCGATGCGCGCCGCAAAGTATCCCTCCCTGCGGAAAGCCTGCGGCAGACTCACCGCATTCGGGATCGTCTGGCGGAAAAGCTGCGAGTTCGTCAGAATCCCCGTGCTGTTCGGGTACAGACCGGTCAGCATCGAGTTCCGGCTCGGGCCGCAGAGCGGAAACTGGCAGTTCGCATTCTGAAAGCGCACCCCCCGCGCCGCCAGCCTGTCCAGATTTGGCGTCTTCACCAGCGGGTGCCCGTAGCAGCCCAGGCTGTTGTTCAGGTCGTCCGCCATCATAAAGAGAACATTCAGTCTCTGCGCTGCGTGCAGCTGCGAAAGGGCGAGAAGTGCGAAGGTGGCCAGAAAGAAGGTAAATCTCATGCGGCGTGGGGAAACGCCGGCAAACAGGACATCTTGCCAAACACCTTCGCCCTCAGGGCAGGGCACCTGCGCAGCACCACCGCCCGACATTAACTCACTGTCTTTATGATAATGTAAAGAAATACCTTATGTGAAAGGTTGAACTGCTGAAACCTTTATTGTTACCCCTGAACATTTGCTTGCTCAAAACTAGCGCAATCACTTAGCCTGCCATTCCGCCAATCAAAATTCATCATGAGTTACTTACGCGCTTTTCGCCGTTTCTTGGGCACATGGATGTTTGTTCTCTTGCTGGTATGGCAGGTAGGCCAGCCGTTGCAGGCAGCCACCTTTTATTGGAACCAGTCCGCTGCTGGGACTTACAGCTGGAATGATGGCGGCAACTGGCTGCCTGCATCGGGCTACCCCGGCGCCCTCGATGACATCGCAAACTTGAACTCTGCCCTCGGCGGAGCGCAGACAGTCAGTTTGAGTCAACCCACCACTCTCGGCACGCTCAATATTGGCGACAGCAGCGGCTCCGGCTACGCCATCACCCTGGGCACCGGCACCCTGCTCTTTGACGTGAGTGCTGGCTCCGCCGGCATTGTCAAAACAGGCGCCGGTCTCGACGTCATTTCGGCCAGCACCATCTTCAGGGACACGCTGGCGATCACCAACAACGAAGCGGTCGGCACACTCACCATCACCGGCACGTTGCGCTCGGCGCTCTCTGACCTCACGCTCAACGGTACCGGCGCGGTCGCAACGGGCTCCATTGACATTTCCGGTGTCATCGGCACCGGCGGCAGCCTGATCAAGAACGACGCCGGCACGGCGCGCATTTCGGGGAGCAACACCTATGCAGGCGCCACCATCGTCAACGCCGGCAGGCTCATCCTCAATGGCACGGCCGCGCTGCCGGTGCGCAGCGCAGTGACCATCGCCAGCGGTGCCAGGCTCGACGTCCAGCAGGCATTGACCATGGGCTCGTTGAGCGGTGCCGGCATTTTGGACAACTCATCCGCCAGCAATCGCGTCATCACCATCGGCCGCGACGACACCAGCACCACTTTTTCAGGCACCATCTCGCCCGCCACCGCCTCTCGCATTGCCATCACCAAGATCGGTGCCGGCACGCTCACCTTCGCTCCCACGGCCAGCAGCACCTTCTCCGGAGCCACCATCATCAGCGGCGGCGGCATCGTGCTCGATTTTTCGAACATGGCTTCCACCAGCATGTGGGCTTCCACCGCCACCACGCTTTCAGGCGGAAATCTGACGGTCAAAGGCAAGAGTGGCCTGGCCGTGTCCCAGACTCTTGGAAATTTCACCCTCGGGGCCACGGGCGGTTCCATCATCGTCGATGCCAACGGCAGCACCTCAGGCACCACCCTGACCTTGGGCACCTTCACATCGACCGCCTCCGGCGGCACCTTGCTCGTCCAGGCTCCGGCCAACACCACCGTGAGAGTGACCACCACCACTCCCACCAACAGCATCTACGGTGCCGGGCGTGCGGTCTTCACGGACGGCGCAGGCAGCTACAACTGGCTCAGCAACACCGGCGGCTCTTCTCCATTCGTTTTGAGCGGGCTCGGCACCGCGGTGGGCAGCACCCCTGGCTACACCGGAGATTTGCCCACGACCGGCGGCACCACCACGGCAAACTACACACTCAGCGGCGGCCTCGTTTTGACAGGGGCATCCACACCCGGCACACTCAAAATCACGTCCACCGGTGCCGGTCAGATCCTCGACCTCAGCACCTTCGGCATGACGGTCAACCAGTCAGGCATTCTCGTCACCGGCTCGGATGCTTACGCCATCAATGGTTCCACCGGCACCCTGGCCAGTGCTGGCTCGGCGGATTTGATCATCCATCAGTATAACACCGGCGGTTTGACGCTCAATGCAGGCATTTCAGGTGCCGGTGCCCTCGTCAAGGCCGGCACAGGCGTTCTGACCCTCGGCACAACGGTCGCCAACACCTTTACCGGCGCTGTTTTCGTCAACGGTGGCACCCTGAGCTTCAGCAGTGTCACTGCAGGTGGTGCGGGCAGCCTCGGCAATGGCTCAACAACGGTCGTCACGCTTCGTGATGGTGCCACGCTTCAGTACACGGGTGCCACCGGCACCATCAGCGGCGCTGCCACGACAGCGGGTGCGCACACCTACACCCTCCAGGGCGGCAACGCCACGATCGATGTCTCTCAGACCGGCACCATTCTCACGCTCAACGGTGTTGTCTCTGGGGCAGGGGGCCTGGTCAAAACAGGCGCTGGCACACTCGCGCTTTCGGCTCTCCCCACTTACACGGGGCCCACCACCATCAACGGTGGCGTTTTCCAGATCGGCATCACCTCCTCCACGGGGGGCATTCCTGACCTGAGTCCGGTCATCCTCGGCGCCTCCGGCAGCCTCGACATCAACGCCACGGCCGCCAGCCAGACCGAGACCGTCGGTTCCATCTCCGGCTCCGGCACCATCTTCAATTCGTCCACCACCGTCAAAACCCTCGCCGTCGGCGGTGACAACACCTCGACAACTTTCTCCGGCACCTTTGCCACCTCGGGCTCGGTCGGTGGCGTGGCGTTCACCGGGGCGCTTGCCAACGTTCTGACCAAGCAGGGCACCGGCATTCTGACCCTTTCTGGCACCAACAGCTGGACGGGCGGCACAAACATCGCCGCAGGCACGCTGCGCTTTGGCGTCGCTCAGGCCTTGAATTCCACTGGCACGGTCACCCTGGCCATCGGTGCTGCTGCTCTGCCGGCTCTGCTGGATTTGAATGGCTACAATTTCACCTCCGCTGCCATCACCTTTGGCGGCACCAGCACCACCTCCGCTGCCCAGGGCACTGTCGATGTCACCACCGCCACCCTCACCCTCGGCGGGAATGTCACCTACACGAGCACCGGCAATCCCCAGGCCGCCGTCATCACGGGCACCGGCACGGGCAATATCACCCTCAGCGCCGCACGCACATTCTCCGTCGGAGACAGCACCAATGTGGCGGCCGTCGGTGGGTATGAGCTTTCGGTCTTTGTTCCCATCACCGGGGCCTTCGCACTCACCAAATCGGGAGCCGGTAATCTGCTGCTCGCCGATGACAACACCTTCTCCGGGCTCGTCGTGCAGAGCACCAGCGCGGGCGGAATGCTCACGCTCACCGGCGACAACTCGGGTCTCACAGGCACCACCACGCTCAACAGCGGCATCCTCCTCCTGGACTACACAGCTTCCAACACCGCCAAAATCAGCACTACCGGGGCGCTTTCACTCCTGGGCGGCAGCCTCGTCCTCAATGGCAATGCTTCTGCCGCCACCTCACAGGTGGTCGCCAGCACCACCTTTGCCGCAGGCGCGCAGTCCGGCATCACTCTCAATCCCGGTGCAGGCCAGAGCCTGGTGCTCAATCTCGGCGCTCTCACCCGTGCAGCCGGCGCGGGCCTGCTGCGCATCAATCTCGCCTCCGGTGTCCAGAGCTCCTCCAATGGAGTGCTCACCTCCACCACCAACGACGCCACCACCGGCCTGGTCGGCACCGGCGGCGGCTGGCTCACCGTGACAAGCGGCGGCGTCACTTCCTTTGGCACGGTGTCCGGCGGCAACATCATCGCTGCCACCTCCACCCTTCAGGACGTGGTCACCGGCTGGTCGGCCGGGCAGAACATTTCGGATTCGGCAGGTTTCACCGGCACACTCGACACAGAGACGGGCATCACGAGCCTGCGCTTCAATTCCTCCGGCGCCTCCAATGTCGTCATCACCGCAGGTGGTCTGCTGCGCATCGACAGCGGCGGCATTCTCCAGACTTCCGGCGCCGGCGTCACCACCATCAGCGGCGGCCGCCTTGCCGGCAACATCGGGAACGAGTTGATCTTCACCACGGACAGCCTCTCCCAGTCTCTCTCCGTTTCATCGGCCATCACCGGCGCCACTCTCATCACCAAGGGCGGTGCAGGCACCTTGGCTCTCAGTGGGTATAACAATGCCACCGGCGCTTTCAGCGTCCTGGGCGGCACCGTCATCGCCTCCGGCGGCTTTGCTGTCGGAGACAGCCAGGCTCTGACGCTTGGAGCCGTGGGCTCCGCTGTCGTCTTCAGCCTGGCAGGCGGCACCACTGAAATCGTCGGCAGCCTCACCGGTGGCAATACCGGCTCCCACGGCGGTTCCACGGTGGCGCTTGGCGCGGGCAGCACTCTGATCATCAATCAAACGACGGCCGCCACCTATGCGGGGCTATTTTCGGGCGATGCCACCACCACCCTCATAAAATCCGGTGCATCCACGCTGACCTACTCCGCCAACGGAGGCAGCGGCTTTGTCGGCACCCTCCAGATCAACCAGGGCATCTGGCTCATGAACGGCAACGTCACTCAGTTCGGGACCGCACTCAACGCCATCGTGATCAGTGGCACTGGCAGTTCGGTGCAGTTGAACAATGACCAGACTTCCGGCATCAACCGTATTCCCGACGCCACCCCTGTGACAATGAGCAACACCGCAGGCGGCCTCGGCCTTTATGCCTCGCGCAACGGCGGCACCTCGACCTCTCTCGAAACCGTGGGCGTTCTGACCCTCAACGCCGGGCAGAACACCATCACCGCAGACGGCACCGCCGCCTCCCGCATCGGAGGCCTGAGATTCAACGACGCCGCACCTCTGGTTCGCAACAATTTCTCCACCGCCCTCCTCCTTGCCCGCAGCTTCGACACCGTGGCCACCCAGGGCGGCAGGATCGTTTTCAGTGTGGATCCCGGCGGCTCCATCGGCGGAGGTCTCGCCGGTGCAGTCACGGGTCAGACCAACTTCAGCATCTACCCCTTCTTCATCGGTGAAAGCACCGCCGCCGCACCCGTGGCCGCCACCAATGTCGGCAACTCCTTCGTCACATTCGTCGATGGCACCCTCGGGCTGCGCACTCTCAACATCGCCACGGAGTACGTCCAGGAAGCCGCCGGCTTCAATGCGCTCGCCAGCGTCACCACAAACAATGTCCGTTTTACCACCGGCGCGACGCTCGCCGGCTCGGCCACCGTCATCAATTCTTTGCTCGTGGACGCAGCCTCGGGCATCACCCTCACCGGGCCTTCCCGTGGTCTGCAGATCACCAGCGGCGCCATCCTTTCCGCCAATGCGGTGGCCAACGTCATCGGCGGCTTCACCGCCCTCACCACCGGCGGCACGCCCTACTACGCCTACGTCACCAATGCCTCGGGGTCGCTCACATTGAACTCAGCCCTCACCACCACCGCAGCCCTCGTGAAGTCAGGCGCAGGCACGCTCGTGCTAGGCAGCGCCGGAAACACCTTCACCGATCTCTATGTCAATCTCGGCCTCGTCCAGGCGGACGCACTCGGCAAGCTCGGCACCGGCAGCTTGAACTTCTTCGGCGGCGGCCTCCAGTTCTCCGGAGTTTACGACCCCTCCTCAAAAACCATCACCGTGGGTTCCGGTGGGGTGACGTTTGACACCAATGGCAACAATATCTCTTTCGCCAGCGCCATCGGTAACAGCGGCGTCGGCGGCCTCACCAAGATCGGCGCCGGCTCCCTCACCCTCAACGCCGTCTCCACCTTCACAGGAGCCTCCACCATCAGCGCCGGCCGTTTGATCCTCGACGGCGGTGCCAACCGTCTGCCCACCACAGCCGGCCTCAGCTTGGGCAGCACCGGGGTCTTGCAGTTGGGAGGCACGACCGTGGCGGATCAGGCAATCACCGACTTGAGCGCCGTTGCCGGGGCTTCCCTCGTCGGCGGAAACAGCACGGTCTCGACTCTCACCATCAGTCAAAACACCAACACCACCTATGCAGGTTTGATCGGCGGGGCAGGGGCCAATGAAAACAACATCGCCATCGTCAAAGCTGGCCTCGGCACTTTGACCCTGGGAGCCACCGCCAGCACCTTCACCGGCGGCATCACCATCAAGGCCGGTTCCGTCATCGGCGGCAACAATTCCAATACCTTCGGTGCCAGCACCAACGTGATCACTCTCGGAGACACCTCCGGCAGTGCAGATGCCAGCGTCACCTTCTTCAATACCGCCTCCGGTTACGCCAACCCCATCGTGGTCGCGGCCGGCAGCACCGGCACCGCCACGATCTTCCTCGGCACCACCACGGGCGCTCCGGTTCTCAGCGGCGGCATCACTTTGAACAAAGATCTCATCATCGCCAAGGAAGGCACCTCGGGCGCATCCTCCATCACCGGCGGCATCACCGGTTCCGGAAATGTCATCATCAGCAACAATGCCACCACCGGCACCATCACCCTGTCCGGCACCACCATCAACAACACCGGCACCATCACCAACAGCGGCCTGGCCACCGGCACCACCACCATCAGTTCCGTCATCGGCTCCAACGTGACCGGCGTCATCCAGAACAGCCTCACTTCCAGCCTCACCCTGGGGGGCGTCGCCAATCTGTGGACCTCCGGCCTCGTCATCAAGGCGGGCACCGTCATCGGTGGCAGCAATGCCAGCACCTTTGGTGACAGCTCAAACACCATCACCATCGGTGATTCCTCAGGCGCCTCGAATGCCACCCTGCAGGTGACCGCTGCGCTCACCTACCTGCAGCCGGTCACCGTCGCCTCCGGCAACACCGGCATTGCCACCATGATCCTCGGCACCGGCACCGCCAGTGTGATCTGGAACGGCTCCGTCACCCTGAACAGCCATGACCTCGTCATCGGCAAGACTTCGACCACCGGCAGCGCCCAGCTCAATGGCGGCATCACGGGCACCGGCAGTGTGGTCATCAGCAACACCGGCACCACGGGCGGCATCACCCTGGGCACCAACACCCTCAACAACACCGGCACCATCACCAACTCGGGCACCGCTACCGCCACCACCACCATCAGCTCCGTCATCGGCGCCAATGTCACCGGCGTCATCCAAAACAGCCTCACCTCCAGCCTCACGCTCGGCGCAGTCGCCAATCTGTGGACCTCCGGCCTCCTCATCAAGGCGGGCACCGTCATCGGCGGCAACAATGCCAGCACCTTCGGCGGCAGCGCCAATGGGATCACCATCGGCGATTCCTCGGGTGCGTCCAATGCCACCCTGCAGGTGACCAATTCGCTCACCTACCTGCAGCCCGTCACCGTCGCCTCCGGCAACACCGGCATTGCCACCATGATCCTCGGCACCGGCACCGCCAGTGTGATCTGGAACGGCTCCGTCACCCTGAACAGCCATGACCTCGTCATCGGCAAGACTTCGACCACCGGCAGCGCCCAGCTCAATGGCGGCATCACCGGCACCGGCAATGTGGTCATCAGCAACACCGGCACCACGGGCGGCATCACCCTGGGCACCAACGCCCTCAACAACATCGGCACCATCACCAACTCGGGCACCGCTACCGCCGCCACCACCATCAGTGCGGACATCGGCGCCAACGTGGCTGCTGTGATCCAGAACAGCGCCACCTCCGCACTGACCCTGAGCTCGGCCAGTTTGAACTTCGGCTCCGCAACCGTCAGTGCCGGTACATTGAACATCACCGGCTCCGCCGCCACCGCTCCCGCTTTGGCCAGTCTCAGCGTCGCCGCCGGTGCCACATTCAACACCTTCAACACCGTGGGCCAGACACTGCACCTCACCAGCCTGAACCTCGGCGCTGGCACCGGAGCCGCCACTCTGGGCATGGATCTCGGCTCCACGAGCAACTACGACTCCCTCTCTCTCACCGGCGCTGCCACCGCCGCCAATGCGGTAAACTTCAGGCTCACCGGGCTCGGTGGTTTCGGCCCCGGTGTTTACACCTTGCTCTCAGCCACCAGCGGCCTGAGCGGCGCCACTTACGCCCTCAGCTCCGCTTCCTCCCAGATGGCGGGCTACACTTTCTCCCTCTCCAGCACAGACAGCCTCGTCCAGCTCACGGCCACGGCTTCCACCGGAGACTTCTACTGGAAAGGTGCCGTCAGCGGCAGCTGGACCGCATTCAGCGGCGCCTCCTCAAACTTCACCTCCGATCTTGCAGGCACGTCAAACGTCCTGGGCACTCCTGGGGTGAACAGCAGCGTGATCTTCAGCGCCAATGGCCTCAGCAGCACCTCCCTCAGCACCACGCTGGATGGAGCTTTCAATGTCAAAGACCTCACCTTCAGCAGCAATGTCGGCTCCGGGCCCTTGACTGCGATCACCATCGCCCCGGGCACCGGTGGCTCGCTCACATTGACACCCACGTCTTCCGCCAGTGGCATCACTCTTCAGGCCGGCGCTCCCGCCGCTGTCACCATCTCGGCTCCCGTCATTCTCGCCGCCTCCCAGAGCTGGACCGTCGCAGACGCGGCGACAGTCCTCAATGTCTCCGGCGGTGTCACCGGCAATGGTTTCAGTCTCACCAAGCTCGGTGACGGCACCCTGCAGCTCACCACCGCCAATGCCTCCACCTACAACGGCATCACCACCATCACAGGCGGCACCCTGCGCGCCGGTTCCGCCACCGCCTTCAGCGCAAACTCTGCTGTGGTCGTCGGAGCCGCAGGCAGGATCCAGCTCAATGGCTTCAGCAACACCGTTGCTTCCCTCTCGGGGGCTGCGGGTGCCATCGTTGAAAACGGCAGCCCGGCCACTGCCGCCACCCTCACCGTGGGCGGAGACAACTCCTCCACCACCTTCGCAGGCGTCCTGCAAAATGGAGGCGTTGCCAACCTGGCCCTTGTCAAAAACGGCACCGGCACCCTCACCCTCAGCGGCGCCAATACCTATGCCGGCAACACCACCGTCAACAACGGCGTCCTCAACATCACCGGCTCCCTCATCGGCAACACCACCACCCCCACGCTCGCTTACGGCGCCACGGCAAACAGCACCGTTGTGAATGTCAGCGGCGACATGACCCTCTTTGCCATCACCGGCGGCAACTTCGCCGGATGCGCCGCCGTTTACAATCAGACCGGTGGCACCGTCACCATCGCGCCCGGCATCGGCAATGCTCAGTATGTTGCCAGGGCGGCGGGCTCCTACGGTTACTTCAATCTCACCGGCGGCGTCTTCAGGGCAGGCAACCGCTTCGACGTCAACGGCGCCCCCAATCTCGGCAGCGCTTTGAACCCCGCCACCTCCTCCGCAGGCGTCGTCTTTGTCGGCGGCACCGGTTTTCTCGACCACACCAATGCCGAATGGTTCATCAATGGCTACAGCCTCGGACAGATCACCGTCGCCGACACCGGCGTCATCGACCACACCGGCTCCACCAACCCGTTCGCCTTGTTCATGGACAGCACCACCGTCGGCGGCACCTACGGCGTTCTAAATGTCGCGGGCGGCAGTGTCATCACCGGCGCGCAGCCTGTGCGCTTTGGCAACAGCACCACCAATGACAGTGGCAACTCCGGCTTCGTCAATCTGGCCGCCGGCACGCTCAGCGTCGGCGTGGCCATCTCCTCCAGCGTCAATCCCACAGGTGCCAACAATGCCTACCTCAATTTCGCCGGCGGCACCTTGAAAACCACCGCCGCGATCTCCAACTGGGTGCCGGTCTCAAATGCCGGCATCACCTACACCTCCACTCTCTTCGGTTCTGTTGACAACCACGCCATCTCCGGCGCTCCCTCCTTCAATGGCGGCCTGGTCTTTGACACCAACGGCTTCAACAGCTCCCTCAATCAGCCCCTCACCGCCGCCACCGGCGTCGGGGTCACTCAGGCAGACATGACCGTCGTCGGCGGCACCGGCTACATCGGCGCACCCGCAGTTGTCTTCAGCAGCGCAGGTCTGGTGGCCGGCGGCACTCCCGCCGCAGGCTACGCCCTCATCAGTGGCGGAGTCGTCACCGGCATCGTCATCACCTCGCCGGGCACCTATGTCAGCGGCACCACACCCACAGTCACGCTCACTGGCGGTGGCGGCACAGGCGCGTCCGTCACCCTCGGCGCGCTCGCCACGGCCAACACCTCCGGCGGCTTGACCAAGATCGGAGCCGGCACGCTCACGCTCTCCGGTGCCAACACCTATGCCGGCGGCACCACCGTCACTGCAGGCACACTCGCTCTGGGGGCCGGCAACACCCTCCTCGCCACAGGAAACGTGACGGTGAATGGCGGCACGTTCGACCTCTCGACTTTTTCCAACACCGTCGGCACCGTCTCCCTTCAGGGCGGCCTCATCACCGGCACCACCGGCGTGCTCACCTCCACCTCAAATTTTGATCTGCGCAATGGCACCGTCAGCGCCATCCTCTCCGGCAGCGTGGGCCTCACCAAGACCACGGCGGACACTGTCACGCTCAATTCCGCCAGCACCTTCAGCGGCGCCGTCAATGTCAATGGCGGCAGGCTCTCCTTCGCCACCAGCGCCAGTCTGGGAAATGCCTCCGCCACCAACACCATCGGCATCAATGGCGGCACCCTCAGCTATTCCGGGTCCGGTTCCACGGACCTCACCACCGCGCGTGTGCTCACCCTCGGCTCCTCCGGCGGCACCGTTGAGACCGCCAGCGCCACCGGAGTTCTCACCTTCTCCGGCGGCATCAGCAGCTCCAGCACCGGCAATCTCATCAAAACCGGCGCCGGCACCGTCATCATCTCCGGCACCAACGGCTGGAACAGCGGCGCCAGTGCCGTCTTCGTGAATGACGGCACCTTGCAGGCCGGTTTTGGCACCGGCGGCATCAGTGCGCTCTCCGTCGCTTCCACCGGCGTGATGAGCTTCCAAAACGGCAGCACCCAGGCCCTCGCCCTCACCTCCGGCGCCCTTCAGGCCGTTGGCGGCGCACGCCTTGGTTTCGAGCTGGGAGCCTCCGGCACCAGCGATCAGATCATCAGCTCAGTCGCCGCCGTGGTCAGCGGTACCATCACCCTCGACTTCTTCAGCCTCTCCGGCTTTGGAAGCGGCACCTACAGTCTCATCTCGGCCGCAGGCGGGCTCGATCAGGCCACCTTTGCCCTCGGCACCGCGCCGGTCGGGTTCAATTACACCCTCAACACCAGCGCGACCCTCGTCACTCTCGACGTCGTGTCCTACGTCCCCGTTTACTGGACAGGCAGCCAGCCCACCACTTCCTGGGCCACCATCAATGCCGGCCCCTTGACCAACTGGGCCACCAACGCCGCCGGCACCATCAACTACGCCACCGTCCCGACCACCACAGACACCGTTATCTTCAGCGCCACCAATGCCACCGGTCCCGCCATCACCACCACCCTGGACGGCAGCTACACCATCGATGGCCTGCAGTTCATCGCCTCCCCCTCGGGCGTCACTGCGGTCACGATCAATCAGGGAACCACAGGAACCCTCACCCTCGCTCCCAGCAGCACCTCCGGCGGCATTCTCGTCGCTGCCAATGCAGGCGCCATCACCATCAGTGCGCCTGTGGTTGCCTCCAGTTCCAATGTGACCTCTCAGACATGGAACGTGGATGGCACAGGTGCCTCCCTTCTCGTCAGCGGCACGGTGTCCATCGATGCCCTCATCAACAAGTCCGGCTCCGGAGTCCTCACCCTCAGCAGCACTGGCAACACCGGCGCCGGCGGCTTCACCCTCTCCGGCGGCACGCTCAACATCAATGCAAACAGCGCCCTCGGCACCGGCACCTTCACCATCGGTGCGCTCACCACTCTCAACAACACCTCAGGCTCCACGGTCAGCCTGGCGGCCGCCGCCAACGCCATGGTCTGGAATGGCAGCTTCACCTTTGCCGGAGCCAATGCCCTCAATCTCGGCTCCGGCGCTGTCACGCTTGCTGCCAACACCACCGTCACCACCAGCGCCAGCACGCTCACTGCCGGCGGTTCCATCAGCGATGCAGGAAACACTCGCTCGCTCACCAAGTCCGGCGCTGGGACGCTCGTTTTGAGCGGCGGCATCACCATCGGCGGCAGCCTTTCGGTCACAGCCGGCACCGCGACCTTTGGCGGAGCCACAAACACCATTGGCGGCGGCTTCAGCATCTCCTCCGGCACCGCCACCATCAGTGGCAGCAGCTCCATCACCGGCTCGGTGGACGTCACTGGCGGCACCCTGACCTTGGGCGGCGCAAACACCATCAGCAGCGGTGTCAGTCTCACCGCGGGCACGCTCAACATCGGCCAGTCCGGCGCCATTGGCAGCCAGGCCTTCACCCTCAGCGGCGGCTCGTTTGACAACACCTTCGGCGCAGCGCTGACCCTGAACAACAATCCGCTGAACTTGAACGGCAGCTTCACCTTCATCGGCTCCAACGACCTCAGCACCGGCACCGGAGCCGTCACCCTGCTCAGCTCTTCCACCATCGGAGTGACCTCAAAAACTCTCACCCTCGCAGGTGTCATCGATGACGGCGGTGCCGGCTTTGGCATCACCAAATCCGGTGCCGGCACCCTGCGTCTGTCCGGACTCAACACTTACAGCGGCAGCACCGTCATCAACCAGGGTACCTTGGTTTTTGACACGCAGCAAAACCTCGCTGCAGTCACCAACACCCTCGTGTTCGGCACCTCCAGCGCCATCACCACCGTCGGCACTTTGGACCTCACCGCCGTCAGCGCCAGCTTTGGCGGCGGCTTGATCGCACAGAGCAATTCCTCCTCCGCCAGCATCATCAGGATCGGCTCGGGCATGACCCTCTACACCGGCAACGACGTGTTCGTCGGCGCCTCCACCACCTCGGGCACCACCACCTCCATTCTGAACGTCACCGGTTCATCCGCGGGCGTCGGCACCTGGGACGCCTCCTCCTCGGGAGCCACGTTCCGCGTCGGCGGCGGCAGCACCGTCGCCAGCACCACCACCCTGGACATGACAGGTCTCGGCACTTTCCTCGCCAATCTCGGCGGTGGTGCCTTCCGTCTCGGCAGCGCGGACTCAGGCACCGTCTCGGACACCGTCAAAATCCTGCTCGCCCCCGCCAGCACCATCACCGCCTCCGTCGTGGATGTGGGCGCTTCCACCGCTCACGCCGGCACCTCCACCTTGACGCTCGGTACCGGCGTCACCACTCTCAACGCAGACGTCCTGAACATCGGCGGCGTCTCCACCAGCACCACCTCCGCCCGCGGCAGCGGGGTGGTCAATTTCGCCGTGGGCTCGGGCACTTTGAAGCTGCGTGCCGTCAATGGCACCGGCGCCACCACCATCAATTTGATCAACACCACCGGCAGCACCAACACCGCCCTCACCGCATCCGCCCTCTTTGCTGGCAACAGCGTGGACATCCTCGCCAGCACGCTCACCATCGCCTCGCGTGCGCCCACCGCCACCGCCACCACCCAGAGCGCCACCTCCACATTCACCTTCGACACCGGCACCCTCGCCGCCACCACGGTCACTCTCGCCAGCCGTGGCGGCTCCAGCCTCACCACTGGAAACGTCACCGGCTCTCTCACCATTGGCGGCACCACCGCCGGCACCACCGCCACGTTCACGACCGTGAACATGAGCACCAACTCCGCCTCCACCGCAAACTCCTCCGGCAGCGCCGTCTCCACCCTCGACATCAGCGGTCAGGGCACCGTCACAGTGACCACTCTGAGCATGGGCTCTCTCAGCGTCAGCGGTGCCACCGCCACCAGCGGCACACAGGCCACGCTCAACATTGCCGGCACCGGCACGGTGAACATCACCACCCTCAACATGGGCGTCAGCACCCTCAGCGGCACCTCCGCCCTGGGCGGCACCTCCGCCGTCATGAACATCAATGGTTCCACCACCACCATTGGCACTCTGAACATGGCCGTCAATTCGGCCACCGCCGCGGCCACCATCGCCACCTTGGGCATCGCCACCATCAATCTCAACAGCGGCACCCTCCGCATCACCGGCAACCTCACCATGGGCAACACCACCGCCAATGCGCTCAATGCCGTGAGCAATTCCATCATCATCAACGGCGGTACCCTCACCGTGGACGGCAACATCGCCGCCACCAACGGCACCGGCACGGAAACCTCCACCCTCACCCTCAATGGCGGTGTCCTCGACATGACCGGCGGCACCATCGGCGCCTCCGGCAATCTCGTGACCACCTTCAATCTCCAGCAGGGCACGCTCAAAAACCTCGCCGACTTCAATGCGGGCGGCGCCTTGGTCAAATCCACCGCCGGCATTCTCATCCTCGACGGCACCAACGCCTACGCCGGCGACACCACCTTCGCCGTGGGCGGCGGCACCATCCAGCTCGGCGCGAGCAACGTCCTCCCGGACGGTTCCGGCAAAGGCAGTTTCGTCACCACCAACGGCCTGCTGAACATGAACGGATTCAGCGACACCGTGAACGGCCTCAGTGGCACCGGCACCGTGGACAATCTCGCCGCCGGTACCACCAGCACACTCACCGTCGGTGCCAACAACGCCTCCAGCACCTTCGGCGGCGTGCTTCAAAACACCGGCGGCAGCGCGGTCCTCGCGCTCATCAAAACCGGCACCGGCACTCTCACCCTCAGCACCGCCAGCACTTTCACCGGCGGCACCACCATCAGCAATGGCATCATCCAGATCGACAACGCCGGCGCCCTCAGCAGCGGCGCTGTCACCTTCGCCACTTCCGGCGTGCGCCTCGTGGTTGGCACCGGCCTCACCTTCTCCAACGCCATCACCATCGGCGCCAACAACAGCGCCTCCGGCAGAGGCATCATTGAGGCGGGGACCGCCGCCGGAACGGCCACCGTTTCCGGCCCCATCACCATCAGCGCCGCCGCCGCGGCCGGCGGCCATTTCGCCGCGCCCACCGCCGGCACCGTGTTGAATGTGACGGGCGTCATCACCTCTTCGGTCGCCGTCACCGCTCGCCTCGGCACCGTGGTGTTCTCCGGAGGCGGTACGGGCTACACCAGTCTCGTCAACAACCAGGACACCACCGCCATCGGCGCCAATAACGGCATTGCCACCACCGCCACCCTCACCATCGGCTCCGTGTCCGCGGGCACGTTCGATCTCGCAGGCTTCAATCAGTCCCTGGTCGGCATCGTCAAAGGCGGATCAAGCACGGCCACCATTGGGAACAGCTCCACCACATCCGACTCCACCTTGACCATCACAGGCGCCGCCCAGCTTTATGCAGGCGTCATTCAGAACGCCGTTGGCAGCGGCACACGAAAGGTGAGCCTCGTCATCAGCGGCGGGTCCCTGACTCTGACGGGCGTCAACACCTACTCGGGATCGACCACCATCTCCTCCGGCACCCTGGCCCTCAGTGCCTCAGGCACCGCGGCTTCCACAGCCGTCACCGTGACCGGCTCCGGCTCCGTCTTCGACATCAGCGGCGTCACCCCCGCCTCCGCCACCATCGCATCTCTCTCAGGGGGGGCTGATTCCAGCGTCACCCTTGGGGCAAAGACTCTCAACACCGGTGCCGACAATGCCAGCACCACCTTCAGAGGGACCCTCAGCGGCGTCTCCGGCGGATTGACCAAGCAGGGCACCGGCACCATGACCCTCACGGGCAGCAACTCCTATTCAGGCACCACCACCATCAGCGCAGGCACCTTGCAGCTGGGAGACGGCACCAGCGGCAACGACGGCACGATCACCAGCAGCCTCAGCATCGTCAACAACGCTGCCCTGGTCTACAACCGCTTTGGCAGCCTCTCTTACGGCGGCATCATCAGCGGCAGCGGCACAGTCACCAAGACAGGTGCGGGCACACAGATCCTCAGCGGTGCCAGCACCTACTCCGGCGGCACCACAGTCTCCGGCGGCACACTCCAGATCGACAACACTTCCGGTTCCGGCACCGGCACTGGCAGCGTCACCGTCACCAACACCGGCAGCAGGCTCTCAGGCTCCGGCACCATTGCCGGCGCCACCGTGATCAGCAGCGGTGCCGTTCTTGCTCCTGGCATGGGCGACACAGCCACGAGCAATCAGACCCTCACCTTCACCGCCGTCACCAGCACTCTGACCGTCAGTGACGGCGCCAGGATCGAGCTCAGCATCTCCGCTCCCACCACGCAGGCCTCCGGCGTTTTCTATGACGGGGCTTTTCACGACGGCCTTGGCGGCACCGCGACCACCGCTCTTGCCTATCTTCAGGGCATCGGCAGTTCCAGCCTGGCCGTGTGGAACAGTGCCACTCCTGGCAATCATGATTTCATCAATCTGGGCGCAGGCTCCCTCTCTCTCGGCACAGGAGCCGGGACCATCACCATTCTCGACAATGGCTACACCGCACACGGACCTCAGCTTGGAGACGTGTTCAACCTCATCGACTGGACTTCCTACAGCGGCAGCTTCAATGCCAGCACCGACTTCAGCCTCCCGGACCTCTCGGCATCCGGCATGTCTTGGGACACCACAGCCTTCACCACCTATGGCCTCATCGTCGTCGTGCCAGAGCCCTCACGCGCACTCTTCCTCCTGCTCGGTCTTGTCGGCCTTATGCTTCGCCGTCGGCGCTCATCTCGCTGAAGCCGCACGCCCTTCCATCATCCAGCGTTCCCATCCTCCCAGACTGCGGATCAAGAAGATCCCACCTGTGAATCAGAGCATGAATAGTTGAAACCGGGTCTGAAGAGAATGGGGCAGTCAGGCTCGCCAAGGCCCAGCGCTGCGGGCCAAAGGTCCGCAGGAGTCAGCCCTGGGTGTTGGATCCGCAACATTCTCGCTCAAGGACGCGCTCTGAAGGAGCGCGGGAGAGGCTGCGAGATCATCTGCACCCTGCGGGCCTCCCTGAATCGATTTGCGCGACTGTTCAGACTCGTTTTCCGCTGATTTGGGTATCACACCACGATGCGTTGAAAAAGGGTCTGAAGGTGGAGGCACGAGCCGACGGAGGGGGATCATCTTGATCCCCCCACCTGCAGCGTGTTCGTGGATCTGCGAGGGCGCAGGGCGATGCGGAACGTGTGGGATCGGGACGATCCCACTCCTCCGGAGCGCTGGCTGGCCGCATGGAATGCTGGCTTTCACCCATGAGACCCGTTTTCAGCTGTGCGTGGTATCATACCACGAACTATTGAGAGCAGCTCCTTTCCCTGGCCGCCTCCAACGCACCGCCCAGCACCAGCCCAAAAGGGGCTGGGCCGACGCTTCAGAGCTGAGGCAGGGCCTCTGAAAAATGGCTCAAAAAAACACTCTCCGCATGCCGATGAGCGGACTTCAATTTCTTGAAAGAAGCCGCCTGCTGCTGACGCGAGCCATGTCAGATAAAGAAATGGGAAGTTTATGGATAAAGATAAAATTCCTGAGAGCTAAGAGATAGGCCAAGTCTCGGTCTAAGGCTCAAATTGGTCTTGTTCCAAAGAATGCAGTTCATTCAAACTGATCATTCTAGCTCAACCCATCTCATCCATTGGACGATGCATTCTGCCGCCCTCATGGCTCCGCACCCCAACTGTTTCCACACGTTCATGAAGGTCTCTCGTAAGCTGTTCAGTGTTCCCTCATGGAAGCGGTTCATCGTTTCCATTCTGCTCACCTGTCAGTTGGGGTCTGCGAGAGCGGCCACCTTCTACTGGGACGCAGATGCCAGCACTTCTGGCAACAATGTCGATGGTACCGGCCTCGGCGGCACCGGTTCATGGGATCTCACAACCTCAAACTGGTGGAATGGCTCGTCGCTCAGCCTTTGGCCCAATACCAGCTCGGACATCGCCATCTTCAGCGCGCCTTTTTCCGTGCTGCCCACCCTCAGCACCGTCACGCTCAGCCCTGGCATCACCGTAGGTCAGCTCTCCTTTCTTCGCAGCGGTTTCGCACTCACCGGCGGCTACTTCACTCTCGCCGGAGCCTCGCCCTCTCTGCGGGCAGCCTTGGGGGTTACCGCCACGATCGACAATCTGATTTTAGGATCCTCAGGCCTCACCATGCTTGGAGGAGGCACCATCCGCCTCATCAACACCTCCAGCTTCTACACAGGCACCACCACCATCGCCAATGGCTCCATCATCATCACCGACCAAGGGGCCCTCGGCAGCGACTCCTCGGCCATTGTGGTGACCGGCTTCAATCCCGTCATCGCCTCCACCAACCTGCGTGGCTTCGGTGGCGGTTCTTTGGTGCTCGACGGCTCCGGTGGTGGCATCACCATCTCCCGGGATCTGCTGCTCCAGGGGCAGGGACCCATTGCTGATCGCAGCGGCGCCTTGATCAGCACTGGCAACAACACCCTCTCCGGCACCGTCACCATGGGCGCACCGTATGTCGCCACCAATCTCAGCACCCGCATCATCTCGGCAGACGGCACGCTCTCCTTCACCGGCACGCTGAACGTGCTCGGCACGGCGGCCACGACCATCAGCACCCTGGGCGGCACCAATCAGGCAGGCGCAAGCTTTTACAGCGTCACCGGCGTGTTGACGGGCTCCGGAACGCTCGAGGGCAGCGGTGGCGGCACCTTGTTCCTCAATCCTTCGGACTCCTCCGGCTTTTCCGGCACCATCCGCGTCAGCGGCAGCGCCGCCAGCGGTCAGAGTGTGGTCCGCATCGACTCGCCCAATGTCCTCGGCAGCCGCACCGCAGGCACCACCAGCGCCGTGCTCGACTTGAACGGCGGCATCCTCGCTGTGCTCATGGACGCCCCGGAGGTCAAGGTCTCCAATGGGTCGAACGCCAATGTCTATTTCCGCGCCGCCAGCACCATCTACGCTGACCACACTCCAAACAGCTCCGTCAAAGATCAGACCGTCGCCTTCGGCAATCTGTCTTATGAAGACGGCATCACCCTGACCTTCAACAGCCGCAACGGCTACGGCATGAGCTTCACCACCTCTCCGGTCAACGGCGGCAACGGAGACACCACCATGGCGAACAATCTCCAGGGCGGCGCCCTGCTCACCTTCACCGGAAACTTCTGGAGCAACACCGAAAACACCGGCAACAGGACCATCACTCTCAGCGGCAACGGCAACACGCTCATCAATGGAAACATCATCGGTGCCTCCGCTGATTTTTCCCACAACCTCGTCAAATCCGGTTCCGGCACCCTCACCATCACCGGCACCGCCTCGACCCTCGACGGCACCGTCAGCATCAGCGGCGGCACGCTGGCCGTCAGCGACTGGCGCGCCATCAACAACAACACCGGCACCATCAACATCGGCAGCAGCGGCACTGCGGCGACTCTCAGCGTTGTCGGCAATAACGTCGCTCAGGCCAGTCTGACCACCAGCAAGGTCATCAATCTCGCGGGCACCACCGGCGGCGCCACCATCCTCGCCAGTCAGACCGGCACCAGTCCCGGCCTTGTTTTCAATGCCGACTTCACAGCCACCGGCGGCACCTCCTCAAATGCCAAGACACTCACCCTCGGTGGCTCCAGCATCGCTCAGAACACCATCAACGGCATCATCCCCAACAACGCCGCAGGCGGCCTCGTCAATCTCACCAAGGTGGACGCCGGCACCTGGGTTCTCGCAGGGGCCAATCTTTACACCGGCACCACCACCATCACCAATGGCATCTTGAAGCTCAAGGCCAACGCCGCAGCCTCCACCATCCTGGCCGACTCCTCGGCCATTGTCTTCAATCAGGTCAATCAGTATGCCGGCGGCACCCTGGAGTTCGTCGGCCAGGCCGGCACAAACAACGTCGAGACCCTCGGCGTGCTCACTCCCACCCTTGGCTCGGGCACCATCAGGCTCACCCCCGGCAGCGGTGGCACGGCCTCTCTCGTCTTTGACTCTCTCGGCACCGTGGGTGGTGGTGCCACGGTCAACATCGCCACACCCTCCGCCAGCAGCACCGTCTCATTCGCCACCACCGGCATCACCAACAACATCGCCAATGCCGGGCTCTTCTACAACGGTTCGGACTTCGCCTTCGTGCCCGGTGCCGGGCTCGCCTTGCGTGCGCCGGATTACACCAGCGACGCCGACTTCGCCACCAGCGCCACCGCTTTGACTTCGGCCAGGAGCAATGAAATCACCGGCAGCTTCAGCAATGCAGCCGTCACCATCGACTCCCTCAAGATCAATGGATCACGCATTCTCACCATGACCGGCCTCCTCACCATTCGCACCGCCGGCGCCACCAACGCCTCCGGTGGCATCATCCTCACGGGCGGCTCTGGCGCCATCTCCGGCACCGGCGTCACCACTGGCGGCACGGGCGTGCTCGTCATCAATGTGGACGGCGCGGCCAGCACGCTCACTCTCAATGCCCCCATCACCAGCACCTCCACCGGCGGCTTCACCAAAGTCGGTGCCGGCACGCTCATCATCGCAGGCCTCAACGCTCAGAAAGGGGTCAACTCGATCAACGAGGGCACGGTCCGTCTTGCCACAGGCGGTCGTCTGGGCATTGGCGACAACACCGCCACTCTCTCCATCCGTCAGGGCGCCGTCTTCGATCTCAACGGCGTGAACGTCATCACAGGCATCGATGACTTCAACAACAACGGCACCATTACCAACACCAGCGCCGCAGCCGTCACCCTCACCATTGGCGGCGGCAATGGCACAGGCGCCTCATTTGGCATCATCGACCAGACCAACGGCGTCATCAGCCTCACCAAGCTCGGCACCGGAGCCATGTCATGGAGCGGCCTCAGCACTTACACCGGCGTCACCACCATCGGCTCCACCGGGATCGTCACCGTGAACAATGTCGCGGACGGCGGCTTCGCCAGCGGCTTCGGCGCCGCCACCAGCGACGCCGCCAATCTCGTCTTCACCGGCACCAGCAGCACCCAGGCCTACGGCGGTCTCAGCTTCGCCGGTACCACCAATGATTTCACCGACCACCTCTTCACCTTCAACGGCGGCGCGGACGGCGGCGCCCGCATCCAGGCCAATGGCGTGAACAACGCAACGCTCAGCTTCACCAACACCGGCGCCCTGGCCTTCGGCTCAGCAGCCACAGGCAATGCCCAGGGCCTCGTTCTTGGCGGTGCCTCTTCCGGCGACAACCGCTTCTTCCCCATCATCAACGACAACGGTGCCGCCCGCACCTCCCTTTACAAGGCCGATGCCGGCGTCTGGTATCTCGAGGCCACCAACGGCTATTCCGGCGTCACCGAGCTCCGCGGCGGCGTTCTCTACGCGCAGGACGGCATCTCCCTCCCCACGGCTTCCAACCTCGTCTTCAACGGCGGCATCTTCGCCTCCACCGGCACGTTTTCCCGCACCATTGGCACGGCTGCAGGTCAGATGAGCTTCGCCGCCCCTGCCGCCAATACCGCAGCCTTCCGTGGCGGCTTCGCCGCAGGCGGCTCTCAGCTCATCATCGACTGGGGCTCCACCCCCGTCTGGGGCAGCACCCCGGGCTTCCTCGACAACCGGGACGGCCTCATCTTTGGCGCCGCCGTCGGCCAGACCCCGGTGGCCAAGTCCGACGTCCTCCTCGCCAGCGGCTTCTCCCTCGGCACCGCCTCGGGTGCCGGGTTCGGTCCCGGCTTGAGTTATACCCTCGCGCAAAACAGTTCCACCGTCACCGTGGCCTCCACCGCCGGCCTTGTCGTGGGCCAGTCCATCACTGGCACCAATGTTCCATCAGGCGCTTACATCGTCAGCATCAACAGCGCCACCACCTTCACCATCAGCGCCAACACCGCCAACACCAGCGGCATCGCTGGCTCCTACACCGACGGCCAGATCTACGCCTCCGCTCTCCGTGCCATCCGTGTGGATGACAACACCAGCATCGGCGCCGACTTCGCCACCATCAGTGGCGTCATCTCTGGCGACGCCGGCACCGGCATACGCAAGCTCGGCTCCGGCATCCTCGTGCTCAGCGGCGCCAACACCTACAGCGGCGAGACCAATGTAAACCAGGGAACCCTCGTCGTTGACTCTCTCGGCTCCAGCACCGGCACCGGCGCCACCAGTGTCGGCACCGAGGTCAACGCCAGCCTGAATTCCAACGCCATCACCATCGGCAACGGCGGCACCGGCGCTGCCATCCTCGAATATGTCGGCCTGGGCGAAACCTCGGACCGCAAAATCCGCCTCAACACCACCACCGGCAGCGCTCAGATCCACGCCGATGGCGTTGGCGCTCTCATCCTCACCAACGTCGCCAACGACATGGTCGCCGGCAACAAGGTCCTCCTCCTGCGTGGCGTCAACGCCTCCGGCAACATGATCACCAGTCAGTTGTCAGACTTCGGCGGCACCCTTGGCATTCAGGTGGACAGCTCTGCCATGTGGATCCTCACCAACTCCGCCAACAGCTACTCCGGCACCACCACCTTCACCGCCGGCTCCCTCGGCATCGGCGACGACCGCGCCCTCGGCACCAGCACCCTCGACTGGAGCAACGGCACCCTCTTTGCCTACGGTGCAGACCGCACCATCGCAAACGCCGTCCGTCTCATCAACAACACCACCACCGCCTTTGCTGGGGATTACAGCCTCACCACCACCAGCGCCTTTCAGCTGCTCAACTCCGCCAACAACTCCGGCCTCAACAACAACGTCGCCTCCGGCAAGGCGCTGACCTTTGCCGGTATTACCGCCAACGCCCTCAACGCCAACCGCGTCTGGACCGTCGACGGCTCCGGCACCACCATCATCAGCGGCGCCTTCACCACCACCACCGCGTTCGGCATCCAGCTCACCAAGACCGGAGATGGCGTCCTCCAGCTCGGCGGCACCGGTTCAAATTTCAGTCAAAACAACGCCACCGTCGATGTTGACCGCGGCACTCTCCGCATGGGGGCGGACAATGCCCTCCCATCCGGCGTAGGCTTCGGCAGCCTCGTGCTCAGCCCCGAGCTCGCCAATGGCGACACCGCCACCTTCGATCTCAACGGCACCTCCCAGACCGTCAACGGCCTCACCGCCAGCACCGACGGCACCACCGTCATCGACAACACCTCTGCCTCCTCCGCCTCCCTCACCTTCGGTGCCGCCGACTCGGCGGTCATCTACGGCGGGGGTGTCGGCACCTACGCCATCCAAAACAGCGGCGGCGGCGCCCTTTCCATCACCAAGACAGGTGCCGGCAGCGCCACCATTTCCAACGGCGTCTCCCTCACCTACACCGGTACCACCAGTGTAAATGGCGGATCCTTCACCATCGGCTCATCGCTCAATGGCACCACAGGCCTCAGCGTCACAAACGCATCCACCCTCGCCATCACCGGCGGCATCGCCGCTCCCGCAGCAGTCACCAGCGTGGTGGTGGACAGCGGTTCCACCCTCAACCTCCTCGACGGCGCTGGCAGCCAGCTCAATCACCTCACCCTTCTCTCCCTTGGGTCCGCCGGCGGCACCATGACCACCCTCCGGTTGAATGTGGGAGACGGCCTTGTCGCAGGAGACAACGCCAGCACCGACCTCCTCGGCCTCCTCTCAGGCGGCACTCTTCAGCTCTTCGCTGGCAGCAAGATCACCCTCAATCTCAGCGACACCGGTCTCAATCCCCTGCAGACCTACAATCTCATCTCCTCCGCAGACGGCGGCCTCATCACCGGACCCCTTGGCGCCAGCGACTGGATCCTCGGGCTCACCCCGGGTGGCTTCAGCTCCATCACCATCCATCAGACGGACACCCTCATCTCCATCACCACCGGCACCCTCATCACCGGCACCTCCTACTGGCGAGGGCTCTCAGACACCACCTGGAATGGCAGCGTCAGCAACTGGTCTCAGGACAAAGCCGGCACCATTGCCGCCCTTTCCACTCCGGGGCAGGGCACCGACGTCATCTTCCAATGGGACGCACCCACCAGCGCCGCCGTCTCCACCACCCTTGAGCAAAGCTTCAAGATCAACTCGCTCACCTTCGAAGCCGCCACAAACAGCGCAAACACACCCGTCTCCGTCACCATCGGCTCCGGCGCAGACACCTCCTACCGCCTCAGCATCGCCCCCCAGGTCGCGACAGATGGCATCAAAATCACCGCAGGCGGTCCTGCTTCGGTGAATATCACCGCTTCCGTTCGCATGGTCGCAAACCAGACCTGGACCGTCGCAGACGCCGCCTCCGTCCTCTCGCTCGGCTCTCTCACCGGCGAGGCCAATGTCACCAAAAACGGCGCTGGCAAAGTCACGCTCACCTCCGCCGCCGATCTCGCCTTCAACAGCACCGCCACTGCGGCGATCACCATCAACGCGGGCGCTTTGGAAATCCTCGATGCCACCGCCCTCGGCAGCAGGATCAACAGCAACCTCGCCACCATCACCATCGGCACCGGCGGTGCTTTCTATTACAACGGTGCCGCCAACAGCGCCGCCACCGGTGTGGCCAACAGTCTCACCCTCGCTGGCGGCACTCTCTCCGCAGGTGGCAATGCCGGAAACAACTACTACACCGGCACGGTGAATGTCAGCGCCGCATCCTTCATCAACATGCGCGGCTCCAATTCAGCCCTGCTCACCGCCACCCAGGGCAATGTGGTGCTCAGCGGTGCCGTCAGCGGCCCGGGCAGCCTCACCGTGGACAGCATCACCACCCTCTCCTCCGGCAATCAGCTCACCGGCACTCTCTACTTCCAGGCAGACAACAGCGCCTGGTCCGGCGGCATCAATCTCATCCGCGGAACCATTCAGACTCAGACCGTCACCGGCCTCGGCACCGGAAACATCACCGCCAGCATGGGCAGGATCCAGTTTGTCACCGCCGGCGGCACCACTTACAACCTCGGTCAAAACATCACCTTGGACGCTCCCGGCGGCATTCTCGAGCTCAGCGCAGACGCCTCCGGCACTCCCGTCAGCGACATGATCGTGAACCTCACCGGCACCATCACCATCGGCAGCGCCGCCAATGCAAACAATGCCCTCCGCATCACCCAGGCCTCCGACAACTTCAGCATCATCAGCATCAGCAACGCCATCGTCCTCGGCAACAACGCCAGCATCAGCTACCAGGGCTCCGCCGTCAGGCCTCTCATCATCTCCGCCGCCATCTCAGACGGCGGCATGGGCTACAGCCTCGCCATCAATGACGAGCTTGGTGTCTGGAATGTGACCAGCCAGACCGTCCGTCTCACAGGTCTCAGCACCTTCGGCGGCGGCATTTCCCTCAAGGAGGGCACTCTTGAATACAACACCGTCTCCGCCATCGGCGGCGGTCCCAGCAGCCTGGGGCAGGGGAGTTCCATCAGCTTCATCGGTGCCTCCACCCTCCGCTTCATCGGAGACACCAGCCAGTATACAGACCGCCTCATCTCCACCACCGCCAGCGTGACTCTGGACGCCAGCGGCACCTCGGGCGCTGTCATCACCTATGCCGGCGCCATCACACAAGGCACCGACAACAGCCTCAATCTCACCGGCACCGGAGAGGGCGTCATCAGCGGCGGCATCTCTCAGCCTGTCGGCACCTCAGTGGCGGACATCAATGTCAACTCCGGCATCTGGACCCTTCAGGGCAGCACCGCCACCATTGCCGATGACGTCATCGTCACCGGCGTCGGCACAGTCCTGAATCTGAGCACCACCGGCGTGCTCGCCGCCTCCAATCCGGCTGGCACCAGCAGCGGCCTCTATGCCCGCACCGGGGCGGTCATCAATCTCTATGCCAATGATGTCAACGGCATCGCCAACAGCGGCGGCCTCGACTTCATCATCCTCGGTGACACCGGCGGTCCTCAGGCTGCGGTCCTCAATACCAACACCTTCGGCATCTCCACGCCGCGTCTCGACGTCGGCCAGCGTGCTGACGGCCAGGTCGGCCAGATCGACGGCACCGGCACCGTCACCGTCCTTGGTGGCGACATCAACCTCTACAACGGCACCGTCAGCGCCAGCCTCGCCAGCACCGGCTCGACCGCGCTCGAAAAATTCGGCCTCGGCACCGTCACTCTCAAAGGCAACAACAGCGGACTCGCCTCCACGGGCAGCTCCATTCTCTATGAAGGCACCCTCGTTCTCGACTACACCGCCAGCAACACCACCAAGCTTCGCGCCGCCTCCACCCTCGAAATCCTCGGCGGCAATCTGGTTCTCGTCGGCAATGCCACTTCGGCCACCAGCCAGACCGTGGGCGGCACCACTCTCGACGGCAGCGCCACCAGCGACAACGCAGGTGCCGCCACCATCACGCTCAGTCCCGCCTCCGGGCAGGACATCCTGCTGAACCTCGGCGCCATCACCCGCACTTCCACCAACCGGGATGGCACCATCCGTTTCATCCTCCCCACCGGCGCACAGACCGCCACCAATGGGTTCATCACCTCCACGACCAATGGCACCCAGGGGCTCCTCGGCACCAGCGGCTTTGCCACCGTGGACGATGGCACCGGCGTCTGGTTCGCCACCAACGCCACCAACACCATCGGCGGCAACATCGTCGCCCTCATCTCCACCGTCAAAAACGACGTCACCACCTGGGCCGTTGGCGACCACGTCACCGATGACACCACCGGCTTCAGCGGCTCCGTCCAAGGGCTCTCCATCAACAGCCTCCGCTTCAACGCCGCGTCGGGTTCGGATCTTCAGATCACCTCCACCGGTGTCCTCAGTATCGCCAGCGGCGGCATCCTCGTCACCTCCAGCGTTGGCGGCACACCCAGCATTCAGGGCGGCATCCTCGCCTCGGGCGTCACCGAGCTCATCATCACCCAGGACAGCGCCCAGACATTCACCATCAGCTCGGACATCCGCACCAATCAGGCCGTGACCAAGTCCGGCACCGGCACCCTTCTCCTCACCGGTAACAACGTTTACACCGATGAAACCGAAATCCTCCAGGGCGTTCTTCAGGTGGCTGGCGGCAACGCCATTGGCGACAGCTCCCTCGTCTCCCTCAGCGCCTATCTCGACACCACCCTGCAGCTCCTCGATGACGAGACCATCGGCCGCCTTTCCGGCGGCCAGCGCGCCACCAATTCCGACAACGGCACCGTCGCCGTGGGCACCCACACGCTCACCATCAATGAAGTCTCCAGCACCACCTACGCGGGCTTCTTCACCGGCTCCGGTGGCATCGTCAGGCTCGGCGCGGGCAATCTCAATCTGACCAACATCAGCACCGGCTTCTCAGGCGTCTTCACCGTGGCTGGCGGCACCCTTCAGCTCAGCGGCATCGGTCAGGTCAATGCCTCCACCTTCCGTCTGGGCAAAGGCGGCGCTCTGCTGCTCGACAACAACGGCACCACCCGCTCCGGCACTCGCATTCTGGACACCACCGGCATCACGCTCGACTCCGCAGATGGCACCTTCAGCGGCCAGACCATCGTGCGCGGCCTCGCCATTCGCACCGACCAGGGCGCCACGACCAGCGAGACCATCGGCAATCTCAATTTCGCCTCTGGCGCAAACTACCTCAGCGGTGAAACCACCAACTCCACCGGCACGGGCATTGCCTCCATCACCGCTGAAGACTTCGTCCGTCTAAACAATGCCACCGTCAGCGTCCGTGGGCGTTCCTTGGGCCTCACCACCGGCAGCCGCAACCAGTTCCTGATCGGCAACGCCGCAAACCAGACCGCCTTCATCGGCACCCTCGTCGGGGGCGGAGGCCTCGCAGGCAGCACCAGCATCAGCATCGTGCCCTGGGCTGTCGGAGAGACCACCACCGGAGCCCTCACCGCCGCCAATATGGGCAACTCGCTCGTCACCTACGTCAGCGGCGCGGGTTTCCGTCCGCTCGATTTCGCCACCGAGTACACCACCTTCTCCTCCTCTGCTGCCACCAGCAATGTCCGCGAATCACTCTCCGCAGACCTCACCGGGCTCAGTGGCAGGGCCATCAATGCGCTCGTCTTGAACAACGCCGCCACAGCCGCTCTCAATGTCACCGGTTCCGGCTCCGGCCAGACGCTCGGCGTCACCAGCGGCGCGCTGCTCTTCACTGTCACGGGGGCCACCGCAAACACCGCCTACACCACCACCCTCGGCGGCTTCGACGGCGGCATCACCGTGGGCAGCACCAACGAGTATGTCTTCAGCGTCATCAATCCCAGCTCCTCCAACAGCCTGACCACCGGTTCCACCACCCTGGGCAGTTCGGTCGTCACCGTGGCCAGCACTGCCGGGCTGCAGCCAGGCATGCCGGTCTTCGGTGCCGGCATCGCCCCCGGTGCCGTTGTCCTCAGCGTCACGGATGCCACGCGTTTCGTCATGAGCATCCCCTCCACTTTGAGCACCAGCAGCCAGACCTATCAGTACGCCACTCTCGAAAACCTCACCGCAGTCATCAGCTCTCCGCTCGCTTCCGTCGCAGACATCACCAAGTCGGGTCGCGGCACCCTCATCCTCAGTGGCGCCAATACGGCAGGTGGCGGCGCCCGCAGGACCACCCTCAATGAGGGCGTCCTCCAGATCTCCTCCCTCAGCAGCATTGGGGGGTCTTCGGGCGCTCTGGTCTTTGCCGGCGGCACGCTGCGCCTCGCTGCCGGGTTCACAGACGACATTTCCCTCCGCACCATCACCTTCCTTCAGGGCGGTGCCATCATCGACACCAATGGCAACGACCTCTCGCTTTCTCAGTCGGTCGGTTCGGGCCTCGGTGGCCTGACCAAAGCAGGCGCTGGAAATCTCACGCTCAATGCGGCCGCCACTTACACCGGCGCCACCAATGTCTATGGCGGCACGCTCACCCTCGGTGCGGACAATGCCACCGGCCTCGGCGGGGATCTCAATATCTTCGGCGGTGCCACGCTCGACATGGTCGTTTACCGCATTTCCGCGGGCTTGGTCTCCTTTTATGGGGACAGTCCCCTGATTCTCGGCTCCGGCACGATCACCGCCAGCTCCGGCTTCTTCTTCGTCAACACCGGTGACATCAGCATTGACACCAGTCTGGCCGGGGCTGGTGGCCTCATCAAGACGCAGACCAACACCCTGACCCTCACCGGCCTCAGCACCTTCACCGGCTCGGTGGAAGTCCAGGCCGGCACTCTCAGCTTTGCTTCCATCACCAGCGTTGGCGGTGGTCCCAGCTCACTCGGCAGCGCCGCCACCGCAAAGGACGGCGTCATCCACATGGGCCTTTCCACCGCCGCCACCACGCTCATCTACAATGGCGGCGGCAGCATCAGTGATCGCACCATCGGCATGCAGGGCACCACCGGCGCTGTCACCTTGGACGCCTCCGGCACCGGTGCCCTCGTCCTTGGCGGCGTTCATTTTGAAACCGCCGGAAACAAGACTCTCACCCTCAGGGGCCTTTCGGACTCCTCGCTCGCCAACACCCTGGGAAGCATCAGCGAATACGGCCTTGGCGTGCTGACCTTGGTCAAGTCGGACACAAACACCTGGGTCCTCGGCGCTGCCAGTTCCTACTCCGGCGCCACCAGCATCAATGACGGCATCCTGCGCTTCACCGCAGACCAGAATCTCTCGGGCGCGCTCAACTTCGGCAGCACCAATTCCATCACTACCGCAGGCACCCTGGATCTCTCCACCGCCAGCGCCACCTTTGGCGGGAACATGCTCGTGCAGACGGACTCCCCCTCCGCCATCAGCCGTCTGCTGCTCGGAGCCTCCGAAGTC
This sequence comes from Prosthecobacter fluviatilis, assembly GCF_042655725.1. Taxonomy (GTDB): domain Bacteria; phylum Verrucomicrobiota; class Verrucomicrobiia; order Verrucomicrobiales; family Verrucomicrobiaceae; genus Prosthecobacter; species Prosthecobacter fluviatilis. Next base: position 324,169 of record NZ_JBHSMQ010000003.1, on the reverse strand, counting down.
CTGACAGTCAATGGCAACGTCACCATCGGCACCGCCCGCGCCGCTTCGACCAACACGCTCTTCACCGCCAGCGGCGGCGGCTCCCTCGTCGTCAGCAATTCCCTCACCAACGGCGTTTTTGCCGTCGGCGGTGCCACATCCGTCGCCAGTGTCGGAAACAGGGCCGTCGCAGACCTCAGCGGCCTGGGCAGTCTGATCATCTCCCTGGACCCGCTCACCGGTGTCGTTCGCGTCAACCCCACCAATGGTAACAATGTCAGTGACAAATATTCCGTCCTGATCCTTCCCTCCACCGGCGCCGGTTCCACCACCATCACCGCCAGTCTCCTCAATGTCGGTGACAGCTCGCAGAACAACAATTCCGTCGGCCAGGTCAATCAGCTCGTTCTGGGGTCTGGCTCCAATGCCTTTAACGTCAACACCGTCAACGTCGGCACTGGCGGCCGTGACATCGGCTCCATCTCCTTCGGCGGCGTCACCGGCACGCTCGTCCTGCGTGCTGCGGACGGCACCGGCCGTGTGGCGTTCAATATGGGAACAGGCTCCGCCAACACCGGCGTCGCCGTTCAGACTGGAAACCGGGTGGATCTTTCCGGACACACTGCCGACCTCCTGGTTAGCACTCTGACCATCGGCGGACAGAATCGTAACACCGACCGCTCAGACACCTTCATCTTTGACACCGGCACACTGGATGCCACTGCGGTTGTCGTGGGTGACAACGGAGGCACGGCAAACGCGTCGGCCGCCAGCAACACCTGGACCAGCACCCTGAATATTGGCGGCGGCACCACCACCATCGGCAGCGGTGGTCTGGAGATCGCACGCGGAGACACCGCTGTCACCGGGACGGATGCCCTCGTGGGCGTCGTCAATATCAGCGGCGGCACCGTCACCATCGCAGACAGCGCCGGCCTCGGCGCGGCGGTGCGGATCGCCAGCAACTCCATTGCCACCGGCCTGACCACCACTGGCAGCCTGAACATCACCGGCGGCAGCGTGACCATTGCCGGCAAAGTGATCAAAGGGACCGGCGCCGGCGCGGGGTCTGCCACCGTCACTCTCGACGGCGGCACCCTTGACATGAGTGGCAGCACCATCGGCACCTCGGCTGCGGCAGTCTCGTTTGTCACCAGCTCCGGCACCCTCAAAAATCTCGCCGAGCTCAATGGTGGCGGAGCCTTCACCAAGACCACCTCCGGCACCCTCTACATGGGAGGTGCAAACTCCTACACCGGCAGCACCACCGTCAGCGCCGGCACCCTGCAGTTCCTTCTGGAAACCGCATTCTACAACAACACCCAGGCAAGCTGGACGGCCACCAACTTCACCGTCAGCAGCGGAGCCACCGCCGCCTTCAACGTCGGCGGCACCGGTGAGTTCACCGCCTCGGACGTCGATGTCATCAAATCCCTCGGCACCGGCACCGGCGGTTTCCTCAACGGCTCCGCCATCGGCCTCGACACCACCAACGCCACCGGCGGCAGCTTCACCTATGACGGCGTCATTGCAGACACCAACAGCGGCGCGAACAGCGTGGGTCTCAAAAAACTCGGTGCCAACACCCTCGTCCTCACCCAGACCAGCACCTACACCGGCGCCACCACCGTCGCCGCAGGCACCTTGCAGGTGGGAGATGGCTCCGGCGGCGCTCTCGCAGGCTCCGGCACCGTCACGGTCAGCTCCGCTGCCACACTCTCCGGCTCCGCCAGCATCGCCGGGGCCACCGTCATCACCAGCGGCGCCGTTCTTGCCCCCGGCGTTGGTGCCACAGACACCAGCAATCAAACCCTCACTTTCACAGCCGCCGGTACAGCCCTGGACGTGCAAAACGGCGGCCAGATTCAGCTCAGCATCACCTCCAGTTCGCAGGTCGATGCCGCCTTCGACTTCTCCACCACCGCCCTCACCTATCTGAATACCCACGGCGGTGCTTCCGGCACCGCTTACACCACCATCTGGAACCAGTCCGGAGACTACGACAGCATCAGGCTCACCAACGGCACCTTCAATCTCGGCGTCACCGCCTCAGGCACCGTCACCGTCATCGGCAACTCCGCCACCCTCACTGCAGGCAGCATCTTCAAGCTGCTCGACTGGTCCACCGTGGGCACCGCCGACTCCCTCGCCGGCAGCGGCGGCTTCACCCTCGCGGATCTCAACCTCATCGGCATCTCGCCCGGCTCCGGCCTCTCCTGGGACACCAGCGCCTTCACCACCTACGGCGTCATCGTCGTCGTCCCCGAGCCCTCCCGCATCCTCCTCCTCTTCCTCGGCCTCTCCACCCTCCTGCTCCGCCGCCGCAAATCCATCTGATTCCAGTGGCGGTTTGATAGCATGTCGCCCGCCCCATTTGGACTGCGGTTGCGCAGCGGGGAACGAGCGCAGCCACCGCTTTCCGCAGGCCGGTCAGCTTGATGATGCCACATGCAGTTGAAAAAGAGTCCAGGCTGCGTGCAGCCAATGAACGTGATGCTCCGCAGGTGTTTTGCGATCACATCAGGGCTCTGGAGGAGAGGGATCGTCCCGATCCCTCACGCTTTCACATCGTCCAGAGGGCGCGAACATCTCAGTCGCTCCAAACGGAGGGATCAAGATCATCCCCACACTCATCACCGCCCTACTTCCATCAGCGTCGGCAGCTTGTGCAGCGGCGTAAACTCATTCGCCGTGCCCCCCGCCGCCGCTTTCACCGCCTTCGGATCACTCGATTTCAAAAAGCGGAACAGCTCGCTCTCCGTCGTGAAAATCATCGTCGTGTCCGCCGTGATCAGCGTCTTGTACGTCTCCATCGTCTTCAGAAACTCAAACAGCTGCGCCGCCTCCGGCGTCTGGTTGTACGCCTTCGCATAGATCTCCGTCGCCTTCGCATCCGCCGCGCCTTCCAGCTCCTGCACCTTGCGGTACGCTTCAGACTCGATTGTCGCTAGGTCACGCTCCCGCTCCCCGTTGATCTTCGCCGCCTCGCCCTCGCCTTCCGCACGGTGCAGCTTTGCGATCTGCTCGCGCTCAGAAATCATCCGCTGATGAATCGACTGGCTCACCGAGGGGTCGTAGTCGATCCGCTTGAACCTCACATCCAGCAGCTTGATCCCATACCCTTCGATCTTCGGGATCGCATTCTTCAGCACCTCCGCCTCCAGCTCCACCCGCCCGTGCGTGATCGGTGGCAGCACCCCGATCCGCAGGTCCGCCGTGGACGGCACCGTCCCGCTTCCGCTGCTCGTGTTCGACACATCACGCACCGCCTTGCGGTCCTTCGTCGTCCTCACCGCCTCGATGAAATCATGCTTCGCGATCACGATGCGCGTCTCGCTCGCCAGGATGTCATCCAGCCTTGAAAGCGCCCGCCGCTCATCCGTCAGTTGCCGGAAAAACACCAGCGGATCACTGATCTCCCACCGCCCAAACACATCCACTACCACGATCACCTTGTCCTTCGTCGTCATGTTCGCCGAGGGGCCGTCCCACTCCAGCACCCGCTTGTCCAGCCGGTTCACCGTTTGGATAAAGGGCGTCTTCCAGTGCAGCCCGGCCTTCTTCACCGGCTCGCCCACTGGCATGCCAAACTGCGTGATCACCACCTGCTCCGTCTCGCTCACCGTGTAAAATCCGGAGCCCGCGACGATGCCCAGCGCTAGGACAACAATCAAAATCAGAGACGCTTTCATTATTTGGCAGGGGTTGTTTGGCGCAGATTCATCAGCGGCAGGAAAGACGAGGCCTTGTCATCTAGGATCACCTTGCCCGGCACCTGGGACAGCACATCGCTCATCGTCTCCAGGTACAGGCGCTTCTTCGTCACCTCCGGTGCCTTCAGGTATTCCGTCAGCACCGCCTTGAAGCGCGCCGCATCACCCTCGGCCTCGTTCACACGCTTCGCCGCATAGCCCTCTGCGCCCTTGATCTTCTGCTCCGCCTCGCCGCGCGCCTTCGGGATGATCTGGTTGTAGTTCCCGCTCGCCGTGTTGATCGCGGACTCCTTCTCCTGCTTCGCGCGGTTCACATCGCTGAAGCTCGCCTGCACATCCGCAGGCGGGTTGATGTTCCCCAGCTGGATCTGGTCGATGTGCACACCCATGTTCAGCGCCGCCACCAGCTCGCGCAGCCGTTCGGCACACTTCGCCTCCATCTCCTGCCGCCCGATCGTCAGCACCTCGTCCACCGTGCGGTCCCCCACCACCTCGCGCATCACCGCCTGGGAGAGGTCTCGCAGCGTCGGCAGCGGCTCGCGGAAGTTGAACACATACGCCACCGGATCGCTGATATGGTACTGCACCACCCACTCCACCAGCGCCGTGTTCAGGTCACCCGTTACCATTGTCTTCTCACCCTCCTGATCACCGTAGTCCGCATACTGGTACGGATTCGTCGCGCCTCTCGTGGAAAAGCCAAACTCCAGCTTCTGCTGCCGCAAAATCTCCACCAGCGTCATCGTGTCGATCCCCCACGGCAGCTTGAAATGCAGCCCCGGGTTCTCCGTCTTCAGGTAGCCCCCAAAACGCTGCACCACCGCCACCGACTCCGCCGGCACCTGGTACACCCCCGAGAAAATGCCGACAGCCACAAACAGCCCCACCAGCCCCGAGAGGATCAGGCGCGGATTGATGCGTATCTGCGGCGCATTGGGAAAAGGTCGTACCTCGCTCATGCCACGAGGCTACCGCATTCCCCCGTCACGGCAAAGCCTACTTCATTCCAAAGTCCGCCACATATTGTTCCACGATCACCTTCAGCTCCGGCGGCTTCGGCAGGCCAATCGCCTCCGCGCGCGCCCCATCCACCTGCTGCGGCCAGTTGTCCACGATCCCCTGAATCCGCGCATCAAACGCATCCACGATCGGTCCCAGCTTGATGCCTTTCTCCGCCGCCACTTCCTGGATCACCTTCTCCGCAATGTTCGGCGTCACCCGGTGCGCAGGCAGCACATACGCACGGTCCTTGCCCAGCTTCTCCTCAGGCACCTCGCTCAAAAAGATGAACGACTCGATCACCGTCCGGTACCCCGTCATCGGGTGCGGCTGGTCCCGCCGGATCGGCAGCATGCACGGCTCACCATTCAGCGGCTCACGAAACATCCCGCTCGCCCAGCTCGAAGCCGCCGCATTCGGCTTGCCCGGCCGCACGATCACCGTCGGCAGTCGCACACTGCGCCCGTCAAAGTGCCCTTTGCGCGTGTGGTCGTTCACCATCATCTCACACATCGCCTTCGTCATCCCGTAGGTCGTCTGCGGCAGTTGCTTCGTCAGGTCAGACATCAGCTGCGACATGTCCAGCCCGCCATACACCGCCACACTGCTCGCAAACACCACCCTCGGCCGCCCTTCCGCCACACGCGCCGCCTCAAACACATTGCGCCCGCCTTCCAGGTTCACTCGCATCGCATCATCAAAGCGCTCCTCGCACTCCCCGCTCACCATCGAGGCCAGGTGAAAGATCACGTCAAACTTCGCCCCCGTCGCCGCCAGCACCGTCGCACGGTCGCCAATGTCACCTGTGATGTGCTTCACCCGCGCATCCGTCGGCTCTCCACGAAAAAACGCATCCAGCAGCACCATCTCCGTGATCGCCTGCCCGCACCACGTGCCGCGTTCCAGGAGTTTCTGTGCCAGCTGAGATCCAAGGAAGCCGCCGCCGCCGGTGATGATGATTTTCATGGTTGAGTAGGGAAGGGTTTGCCATCAGGCACCGCCTGATGTGAGTTCGCCCCGACATGAGCAAGCCACTCGCAGGACACAAGATCGGATTCGTCGGACTCGGCAACATGGGCCGCGCCAATGCACGCCACCTCCATGAAGCCGGAGCCGACGTCGTCGTCTGGAATCGCAGCCCCGCCCCCGCAGAGGCCGCCGTCGCCCTCGGCATGCGCCGCGCCGCCTCCCTCCCCGAGCTCGCCCGCGAGGTCGGCCCCGGCATCATCTGCATCAATCTCACCATGACCGACGTCGTCGAGCAGGTCGTCTTCGGCCCCGGCGGCCTCATCGAAGGCCTGCACCCAGACGCCCTCATCATCGACTTCGGCACCACCGGCGTCCCCGAGACCAAAAAATTCGCCGAGCGTGTGAACTGGGTCGACTCCCCCGTCTCCGGCGGCCAGGTCGGCGCCGAGGCCGGCACCCTCACCATCATGGCCGGCGGCAGTGAGGCCAATTTCCAGCGCGCCCTCCCCATCTTCCAGGCCGTCGGCAAAAACATCACCCACCTCGGCCCCGTCGGCAGCGGTCAGGTGACAAAACTCGCCAATCAGCTCATCGTCGCCCAGACCATCGACGCCGTCGCCCAGGCCCTCCGCCTCGCCGAACTCTCCGGCGTCGATCCCGCCCTGGTAAGAAAAGCCCTCCTCGGCGGCTTCGCCGAAAGCCGCATCCTCGATCTCCACGGCGACCGCATGGTCCGCCGCGACTTCGCCCCCGGCGGCCGCGCCACCCTCCAGCTCAAGGACGTCCGCCTCATGTCCCAGCTCGCCGACTCCGTCGGCCTCGACTCCCCCACCCTCAAAAACTCTCTCGCCCAGTGGGAAAAATTCGTCCACGAAAAACACCTCGGCGACCTCGATCACTCCGGCCTCTTCAGGTTGTATGAGTGAGCTAGTCAAAGATGACCGTCCAATCACGGTCCTCCTCGGTCCCCGCGCCACGGATGACTCCGTAGCCATCTGGCGCGTCTGCGTTGCCAATCATTGGCCTGTCCACCGCATCCAGGCCTGGCGCGTTCCCGAAGAACTGCGCTCCTGTCCAAACAGCATCATCATCTACGGCGAGCCCCTTTTCGCAGAGGCCGTCGCCGATCAAATGGACCTCGCCCTCCTGGAACCTTCCATCGACTGGCTCACCACCGTCCCTCAGAAATACCTCTCTCGTCAGATCGAGTTCATGACACTCGGCAGCGCTCGCCTCTTGGACTCACCGGCCTTTGTCAAACCTGCCGACGGCAAGATCTTCGAGCCTCGCGTCTATGCTTCTGGCAGCGACCTACCCTCCGAAGAGCAGGTAGATCAAGACATCCCCGTCCTCCGTTCCGGCATCATGGACTTCCGGCTCGAAGTTCGTTGCTTCGTTTTGAATCGCAAGCTCATGACCATGAGCCCTTACTGGAGGGAAGGGGAGCTCGCCCGATCCGCAGACGACCAATGGCCGTGCCTCCTTCACGAAGAAACCGAGGCCCGCACGTTCGCTGAACGCATCTTGTCAGACCCAACCGTCCCACTCCCACCCGCCTGCACTCTGGATGTCGGTAAAACCAGCGACGGCACCTGGGCCATCATCGAGTCAAACCCATGCTGGGGTGCCGGCCTCTACGGCTGCGATCCCACACAAGTCCTCCAAACCATCCGCGCCGCCATCCTGCCCAGGTCAGAAGTCACCGCATCACATCATCCCTGGATTTCAAAGCGCAAAACCGTGTGAGCGAAATGCATCACCTGTCCCCATCGAGCAATGATCAGCGCATCCAGCCTTCAATCTTAAAGTTGCGCTCCAGCAGCTTGCGTTCACCGCTGTGATCATCGGGTTCAAACCAAACCTCGAATCGCGCGCCGTAATATTGCTCCCAGTCGCCTTCATAAATGGTGAAGTGAGTCTCTGACAAAAACTGCTCGGAAGGGTCGTCCGACCAGCCGATCCACTCGTTGGTGGCCGTCTTTAACCGATCTTCGGATAGACGGTAGTTTCGGGTGATCTCAAATGCTTTGAGATAGACTCTTCCTGGCGCTCCTGGATTGCAGCGAATTAGGGCATTGTAGATACCTCCTTGTCCTGACAGCTCGATGGAAGCAGCGCCTTTCAAGATAGATCCCACAGGCAAAATCTCGCGCCCATGACTCCAATCTGGAGCGTCGAGCAGCGTTTTGAATTCTCGATCGAGTTCTGCCGCCGCTGCCGTGCTTATCCGCCGCTCCCGCGCATCGCTTTGTTCAAACAACTCCACCAGCACATCTTCCACAGGAATGATCACATGACTTTGCCAGAGTTCGTTCCCGCGCTGAATCTCGACAGGCGTCAGTACATCGGGCGCAATGCGTTGGGCACCCCGTGCCCACGCTTCTCCTGAAAAGCCCATGGTGGTGCGTGACTGGAATCGCGAGGTATCTCTGTCAAAACGAGAATAGTAGCCGTGAAGTGTAATCTGCCATTTGTCTCCCTTCATCCAGCGCCTCGTGGCAAAACGATTGCCATGTTCTTCGTAAACCCTCCAGCCCGGATGCGCTGCAAGATAGCGATCTAGCAACACCGGATGATCCTTTCTCAATCGCGCCAGCGACGACAGGTGAAAAATCGCATCTGCCTTGTCATTGCCGGGTCGTTCCATGGACTTTCTGATCGCGGCTTGAAAAGTATCGGCCGAGTTTCCCTCTTCAATCTCGAAATCGGATGAGTTGTCAGGCTCTGAGAGAGCGACCCCTTCCGGCAGCTTCAAATTGTCCGCGAAGCCATCTTTCGAGTCACCAAACATTCCGGAGAAAAGGCTGACTCCAATGGCAATAAACAACGCAATCCCCAGCAGAAACAGCAGCCCGAGTGCGCCAAAGCCTCTGCGCGTGCGCTTTTGAAAAAAGCTGACGATGGAAAGGCCGAAAAACCAGAGCAGTCCCCCCAAATAAATGAATCCAAATGCTTCGCCAACCCATCGGAAGGACCGGCTTATGGGGTAGGGGTAGAATGCAACGCATAAACCTGCAAAGGCAACCACGAACGGCAGCCATAGAAGTTTAAAATTGGAAGACCGTATAGGCTGGGCGGCTTGGTCACTCATGGTGGGGAAAGCAGAAGTTTGAAAGCCTCACGCATGCATCACCTGCCCCCCATCAATATTGATGGTCTGCCCGGTGATGTTCTTCGCATGATCTGACGCCAGAAACGTCGCCATCGCCGCATACTCGTCCGGCATCTGCCAGCGGCCCAGGTGGGACACCTTCTGGATCTTCTCCGCCGCCCACGCGTCAAAGCTCTGCCGCTGGCTCTCCGGCAGCTTCTTCTGCCCCGCCGCCCAGATGCTCTGATTCAGCTCCGTCTTCACCATCCCCGGCGCCAGCGCATTCACCCGCACATTATGCGGCCCCAGATCCTTCGCCGCGCACTGCGTAAAATTGATCAGCCCCGCCTTCGACGCGCTGTACGGCGGATCCGTCTGCGACCCCATCTGTCCCGCCACGGAAACGAGAAACAGCATCGATCCCCCGCCGCTCTCGATCAGCCTCGGCGCAAATGCATGCGCCACATTCACCGCGCCAATGAGGTTCACCTCCAGCACCCGCGCCCAGTCCCCAGGCTCCAGATTCCAAAACGGAAACCCAAACTTCCCCGAGCCAATGCCCACGCAAAAAACAACGTGATCCACCGCCTCAAACTCACCCGCAAACCTCTTCACCCCTTCATAATCCGTCACATCCCCCACCGTCACAAACTCCGCCGTCTTCTCCCGGTCAAATCCACGCACCACGCACCCCTCCGCCACAAAACCATCCGCAATCGCCCGGCCAATGCCACGCGCCGCTCCAAACACCGCCACCGACTGTCCCGCAAGATTCAAATTCATCCCTCAATTATGAAGCGCCCGCTTCGCTTATGCAAAGCCCACCTCACGTTCACACACGTGCCCAGCTCGAGGCAGGGAGGCTGGTCCTCCAGCCTCCGCCCAGCGTCTCGACACAAGCGCTGCCGGAAATCAGTTGGGGGAAACGATATCGCCCACCCAGCACCCCACAAAAAAGCCTCCTGCGTTCTGCAGGAGGCCTCTCTTAAAGATTGGGTGTCAGACGCGCCTGCATCACAGGCAGGTCACTCTTAGTGTTCCCAGCTGTTGCCCACCAGCGTCGGGACATCTTCATACGTGAAGTTCTCGCCGTAGTTGATCGTGGGCTGCGGCCACACGCTGTAGCCGTTGCCATAGCCACCGCCATGACCGCCAAAGCTCGGAGCTCCGTTGAAGTTGCTGCCGTAATAGGTGCCGCCGAGCTTCACAGGCTTGTAGCCACCACCGCTCCAGCTCCAGTCATGACCACAGGAGGTGAGGGACAAAGCGGCAAGAACCGAAACGAGAACCAAGGAGTGAGCGGATTTCATGGAGCTGATAGGATTGAGACTGGCAATTATTGTTGAGAATTGGCCAACCCGGCGAAAAAAGCAATCCTATAAATCCACCTCCTCGCTTCCTCGGCCCCTTCGTCCCCTAAAAAATCACCGTTCCCTCTTCAGCGAAGGCTCAGGCCCCTCCGGGTTGGCCCAAATTTCTTGAATCTCCCCCTCTCATTCCACGTTACCCCTCACCCCATGAAACGCACGCTTCTCGCCCTCCTCGCCGCCGCTTCCGTCACCTTGGCCGCCGACCACCCCGACACCACCGGCTGGCAGGACCTCTTCCCCTCCGACTTCTCCAACGCAGTCGATCCCGCAGGCTGGGTCATCAAAGGCGGTGAACTCGTCGCCACCACCCACGACACCCTCTGGACCAAGGCCTCCTACGGCGACTTCATCCTCGACCTCGAGTTCAAGGTCGAAAAAGAATCCAACAGCGGCATCTTCCTCCGCTCAGGAAATATCAAAGACGTCCTCTCCGCCCTCGAGATCCAGGTCCACGACTCCGCAGACGGCAGCAAATACGGCATGGTCGCCGCCATCTACGATGCCATGCCCCCCAGCCAGAGCGCGGCCAAGCCCGTCGGCGAGTGGAATCACTACACCATCACCTGCAAAGGCCCCCTCGTCACCGTCCTCTTCAACGGCGTCGAAGTCATCAATGCCAACCTCGACAACTGGCCCGAAGTCGGCAAAAACCCCGACGGCACCCCCAACAAATTCAAAAAAGCCCTCAAAGACTTCGCCCGCTCCGGCCCCATCGGCCTCCAGGGCCTCCACGGCAAAGCCCAGGCCCCCGTCTACTACCGCAACATGAAAATCAAGGTGCTGGAGTAAAACCTAGCGCACTTCCCGACCACTCGGTCAAAGCCATGACAGCACTGCTTTCCGAGTGGTCTCCCAGCCGCCCCGACTGGTTTCGAAATGAGGATCAGCTGGACCATGTAAGAGCGGCCCTGCATTCGAGATTCGCAGACGTCCGCGATCAGGAAGAATGTCGCTATCTCATGCGACTTTGGTGGCATTTGGATACGACCACCTCAGAGGTCTCATATGATGAGCTTGCACAGGTAGTATCCCCACAAAAGCTTCGCAGGCTGGATCAGCTCTTCGACTTCATGGCTGCGAGGAACTATGACGCCATCGACGATTGGGCGACCAAGGCCACCCGGGAAATGGTCGAGACACTCGATCGATAATCCCGAAATCTGGCTGCTTCCGGCGCAGCAAAGTAGCCTTGTTCCTGCGGAACAAGGAAGCCCCCGTTTCCACCCTGACTCTTAACAAGCGTGAAACTAACAACCGCGAACCTAAAAAGACCTCAATCGGATTACCCGCACGCCGCCTTGATCTCCTCCAGCTCCGCCCACCTCGCAAACTTCCCCTCCAGCTCCGTCTTCTTCGCCTCCAGCTTCGCCAGGTAGTCATTCGTTCCCGCCCCCAGCTTCACAAACGTCTCCGGGTTGCTCAGCTCCGCCTCCATCGCCGCGATCTCTCCCTCCAGCGTCGCCATCGCCGCCTCCACCTCCGCCAGCTCACGCTGCTCCTTCTGCGACATCTTCTTCGGCTTCGCATTTCCCGCCGCCGCCGGCTTCTCCTTCTTCACCGGCGCCTGCACCATCGCCAGCTCCGCCGCAGCCTTCGCCGCCCGCTTCTCCTGGTAGTAGCTGTAGTTCCCCGCGCATTCATGGATGCGCCCCTGCCCCTCAAACGCGATCAGCCGGTCGCACACCCGGTCCAGGAAGTACCGGTCATGGCTCACCACCAGCACGCATCCTTTAAAAGAAAGAATCGCCTCCTCCAGCACCCGCATCGTCTGCAGGTCCAGATCATTCGTCGGCTCATCCAAAATCAAAAAATTGCCCCCGCGCCGCAGGATCTTCGCCAGCAGCACCCGGCTCTGCTCCCCACCGCTCAGCTCCTTCACCCGCATCGTCGCGCGCTCATCGGTGAAAAGGAAGCGCCGCAGGTACGTCCGCACATGCAGCTTCTCTGGGCCAAACTGCACAAAGTCAGAGTTCGGCCCCGCCACCTCCTCCATCACGCTCTTCTCCGGGTCCAGCAGCAGCCGCTGCTGGTCCACATAGTTAAACACCGTCCGCTTGCCGATCGTGACCTTGCCCTCGGTCGGCTCCTGCTCGCCCATCAGCATCCGCAGCAGCGTCGTCTTGCCCAGCCCGTTGCGGCCGATGATCCCCGTGCACGTCCCCGCCTCAAAACTCAGGTTCAGGTGGCTGAAAAGCCACCGGTCATTCACACACGCCCCGATGTCCGTCGCATCGATGATCGTGTTCGCCAGCGGCGCCGCCGGCGGAATAATCAAATCCATCACCAGCTCCTCCTCAGGCGCATCCATCGCCGCCACACGCGCATACTCATCCAGTCTCGAGCGTTGCTTCGTCCGCCGCGCGCTCACACCCGCCCGCACAAACTCCAGCTCATGCCGCAGAAAGCTCTGCCGCCGCCTCTCCGAGTTCGCCTCCACACTCTCGCGGATCGCCTTGCTCTCCAGAAAGTCACTGTAGTTCCCCGGATGACTGTAAATCCGGCTGTCATCGATCTCGATGATCCGCGTCGCCACCCGGTCCAGAAAGTACCGGTCATGCGTCACAAACAGCACCGCCCCGGTAAACTCGCGCAGGAAAATCTCCAGCCACTCGATCGACTCTGCATCCAGATGGTTCGTCGGCTCATCCAGCAGCAGCAGATCCGGCTGCGCCACCAGCGCACGCGCCAGTGCCACGCGCCTCTTCTCACCACCCGAGAGCCCCTTCACAGTCCGGTCCGCCGCAGGCACCCCCAGCTCATTCATCGCCGTGCTGATCCTCGTCTCCACACCCCAGCCATCATGCAGTTGGATCTGGTGCAGCAGCTCCGCCTCCTGGTCCCCCTTGTAATCCCCCGACTCATAGCGCGCCACCATCTCCAGCAGCGCCGCCGCTCCGGAGCGCACGTTGTCCAGCACGCTCGCCTCCTCATCCAGCGTAAACTCCTGCGCCAGGTGGCTCACAATGATCCCGTTCCTCCGCGAGATCGTCCCGCTGTCCGGCTTCTCCGTCCCCGCCAGGATGCGCATCAGGCTCGTCTTTCCCGACCCATTCCGCCCGACCAGCCCCAGCTTCTCCCCTTCATGGATGCTCATCGTCGCATCAATAAACACCTGCTGCAGCCCAAATTGCAGGCGCAGGTCTTTGGCAGAAATAACAGCAGGAGTGATCGGAGACATAAAGGGGGCCGTTGAGATAGCATCATCTCCCACTCACTGCGAAAGATTACACCTCAAATCCTCCAATTTCGCCTCACCAAGTTAGCGCCTTGTACAACAGACCGGCATCCTTGCCATGAAGGCCAACGGCCTTCCGTCTTTCAGCCCAGGGGTGCCGAGCTTTAGCGAGTGCTCCCCTGGGTTCAGCCAGCCAATCCGGGAAGCAACCCCAGCGCTTTCGCCGCACACCGCGACCACCAGCAGCGTATTTCACGCCACTCCGCCACCGCCTCTGTCACTACGCACACAAGCCCCCTCACCATCTCCACGCCGCCCGCCCAATTTACAATTCTCAGTTTTCAGTTCCCATTTTTCAACCTCCCGCTCACCCAACGCTCCCCAGCCACACCTCAAAATCATTCCTTGGCCAACTATTCCTCTGCCAAAAAACAGCATTTCCTTTCACTCCACCACAAACTCTCACTTCCCCAGCGTTTCCCTCACCATCACCGGATCATCCGTCGTGATCCCGTCCACCCCCAGCGCCGCAAACCGCTTCACATCCGCAGGCTTGTTCACCGTCCACACATAAAGCCCAAAGCCTGCATCGCGCACCTGCTTCACCATTGCTGCATCCCACGGAAAATCCGTCATCCCCAGGTCCAGCCCGTCCAGCTTGTCCGCCTTCGTATCCGCGATCAGCTGCGTCAGATCCGTCGGCTTCTTCTCCTTCGTCTTCCCTGAGGCCAGCCGGTACACCTTCATCCACGGCATCGCCTTCTTCGACTCCGCTGCCGCCCCACGGTTAAAGGCAATGATCGCCAGCTGCGCCGCACGGTCCTTCATCGGTTCCAAAATCCGCTTCAGCTCCGGCACGATCTCCGCCCCGCACTTCACCTCAATGAAGAAACGCTGCTTCCCCTTCGGCATCGTCGCCAGCGCCTGCTCCAGCGTCGGGATCTTCTCACTCGCCCACTCCTTGCCCTTCCACGTTCCCGCATCCAGCGCCGTCAGCTCCGCCTGTTTCGTCGTCGCCACATCCATCTTCACGCCTGTGGTGCGCTTCGTGTCCTTGTCATGAATCACCGCCGTCTTGCCGTCGGCGGTCAGGTACACATCCAGCTCGCACGCATCCGTCCCGTTCTTCCACGCCAGCTCAAACGCACCCAGCGTGTTCTCCGGGGCACGCGCGGAAAAACCGCGATGAGCGACGATTTCGACAGCGTTGGCAGACATGGCGGCGAGAAGGAAAAAGACGGCAGACTTCATGAGGGAGAAAGCAAACGGCACAAGCATCCGTAACCATTCGCCCCAAATGAAATTTTGTTTCCTGCTCGTCATCAGCATCATCATCGTCCGCACGCTGACTTCCTGCTCCAAGTCACCGTCCGCCGACCCCAAAGACCAGCACGTCATCCTCATCAGTCTCGATGGCTTCCCCGCCTGGCTCTGGAACGATGAATCCCTCCAGATCCCCAATCTCCGCAAGCTCGCCGCCGAAGGTGCCAGCACCAAGGCCATGACCGTCAGCAATCCCTCCATCACCTGGATCAATCACACCACCCTCGTCACCGGCGTCGAACCCCGCAAGCACGGCGTCCTCTTCAATGGCCTCCTCGTCCGCCAGGGCGACAACAAGCCCCCCAAGATTGAGCAGTGGGCAGACAAAACCAGGCTCGTCCATGCCCCCACTCTCTACGATGTCGCTCACGACGTCGGCCTCACCACCGCCGAGTCAGACTGGGTCGCCGTCACCAAAGCCAAAACCATCGACTGGAGCTTCGCCGAGCTCCCCGAAGCCGAAGGCAAGGTCGAAAAGGAAATGATCGCCGCCGGCGAGATCAAGCCCGAGCACATCACCTGGATGCAGCTCGGCCCCCAGCGCAAAAGCGTCACCTTCCTCGACAACATGTGGACCAAGGCCGCCATCCACATCTTCAAGACCCACAAGCCCAACCTCCTCCTCTATCACACTCTCAACACCGACTCCACCCACCACACCTACGGCCCCGGATCCACCGCCAGCCACACCGCCCTCGCCTACGCCGACCGCCTTGTGGGAGATCTCGTCAAAGCCGTCGAAGACAGCGGCCTGCGCGACAGCACCACCTTCATCATCGCCACCGATCACGGCTTCAAGAAAGTCACAAAGATCATCCTCCCCAATGTCGAGCTCAAGAAAGCAGGGCTCGCCCAGGGCCTCGGCCCCACCATTACCACCTGCGATGCCTACTCCATGACCCAGGGCGGCATGGCCTTCGTCTATGTCACCAATCCCGCCCGCAAAGCCGAGCTCCTCCCCAAGCTCAAAGAAATGTTCTCAAAGGTTGAAGGCGTCGATCGCGTCATCGACGGCAAAGACGGCCACACCCTCGGCATGCCCACCCCCGAGGAAAACCAGGGCATGGGAGATCTCATCCTCTACCCCAAAGCTGGCTACGCCTTCAAAAACGACGCCGGTGGAGACGCCACCGTCACCCCTTCCGTCAACTACGCCGGCACCCACGGCTACCCCAACACCGACCCCGAGCTCGACGGCATCTTCATCGCCAGCGGCCGCGGCATCAAAAAAGGCATCGTCCTCGACCGCATGGCCAATCTCGACGTCGCCCCCACCATCGCCAAACTCCTGGCCCTCAAGCTCCCCCAGCCCGACGGCCGCGTCCTCGAAGAGATCCTGATCTCCGCAGACAAGAAATAATTCACTGCTCAACGCAGCAGAGATTCCTCTCTGGCCTGAAGTGCACTCAGTTAATCGCATGCATTGCAGAACTTAGCCCGGAAGCAAAAGGCTTTAGGAGCGCGGACTTTAGTCCGCAGCAGGCCGCAATTTCGAGGCGCTTGAAGCTGTGCTTTAAGCATCGCAAGCAGGCCGGTTCTGGAACGTGAATGCGGCGCAAATGAAGGTATGAAGGGCATTTGCTCCCGGAGAGCCGTAGCGAAGCGAAGACAGCCGAAGGCAAAGCACGGAAGGTAGCCGGTGGTGAAGCGAGCCTTGGCGAGCGAGAACCACCGGACTAGGCCCACGACGTCATTCCCACCCAAGGCCGCATGCCGGAGGTATGCGAGAAGCGTTCTCATCCTCGAGGGGGGGCTCATTGCTGGGAGCGCCGATGTCCACATCGGCTCCGGACGCATGTCCCTGCCGCACCACTTCGCCACACACCCCGCCAAAAACCAGCACACATCCCCATCTCCGCCCCACCACACCTCAATCAAATCACCCACCGCCCATTCCTTTGCCAACACATTCCTCTGCCGAAACACAGCGCTCCCTTTTCGTCCGCCCACCCTCTCTCCAACTCTGCCCCTCCCCATTCACGTTGCTCTCCATTCCATTGCCAAAAACAAACACCCTTTCGCCCACAGCCCACTAACCCCTCTCCCACGCCCCCTGGGTGCATTTTGGATACATCATGGTGCGCGCTGAATCATCACGCGCGGACAGATTCAAAAGGCAGGCCTTGTACCCTCCTTTGTCACACGCAAGAAACCTCGCTTCCACCACGTTTCTACCCGTGCAACTACTTCAGCATATAGAAAATGCCCGCCACCAGTTCACCCCGCCGCCAGCCCAGGACAAAGCCAACCCCCAAGGCCCCCGTCCATGACTCCGGCTTCAGCACCCCCAGCCTCGACCGCGCCCTGGCCGTCCTCCACTGCCTCGGCGGCCACCCCCAGGGCCTCTCGCTTTCCGAGATCGCCGCCCAGCTCAAACTCTCCGTCAACTTCGTCTACCGCGTCACCCAGTCACTCGTCTCCCACGGCTACCTTGTGCGCGATGCCGAAAAACGCTTCAGCGTCGGCGCCGCCATGCTCAAACTCTGCCAGCCCGTCATCGATGACGTCCCCCTCACCGAGGCCGCTTTGCCCGCCATGCGCTGGCTCAGCGACCAGACCGGCGAAGCCGCCCACCTCGGCATCCTCAGCGGCTCCGAAGGCATCGTGCTCGAGCGCGTCATCGGTCGCGCCATGATCAAATTCTACGTCGAGCGCGGCACCCGCTTCCCCCTCCACACCAGCGGCCCCGGCAAAGTCATGCTCGCATTCACTCCCGAATCCGAGCGCGACGACATCATCTCCGGCATGAAGTTCGAACGCTTCCACCCCTGGACCATTTCAAACCGCAAAGACTTCCTCAAGTGCCTCGATGAAGTTCGCCAAACCGGCTTTGCCGTGGACGTCGGCGAACACCTCGAAGGCCACCACTGCCTCGCCGCTCCCATCTTCAACGCCGAAGGAAACGCCATCGCCTCCCTCTGGATCACCGGCCCCAGCCAGCGTCTGAGTGAAGAGCGCATGGCCAAACTAACTGCCGTGATAAAACAAGCCGGCACCATGGCCACCACAGCCCTGCGTGGAGGCGCCCTCGCAGCATGAACCACAAGCACCTCATCTCCATCCTGAGCCTCAGTGCTCTTCCCATGCTGGCGCAGACGCACGCGCAAACCGCCCCGCCCCAGATCCAGCAAAGCTGCCTCGAATGCCACGACAAGGACAACACCAAAGGCAGCCTCGATCTCACGGCTCTGCCCTTTGATCTCACCAATCCCGCCACCCGCGACCGCTGGATCCGCATCTACGACCGCGTCGAAAAAGGCGAGATGCCCCCCAAGCCCGAAGACCTCCCGCAGCCAGACCGCGCCGCCCTCGTCAAATCTCTGTCCACCTCCATCACCACCGCCGATCACGCCGACATCCTCGCCCACGGTCGCGGCCCCCTCCGCCGCCTCAACCGCGACGAGTACGAACAAAACTTGCGCGATCTCCTTCAACTCCCCGACCTCGACATTCGCGACATCCTGCCCGAAGACCGCGAAGGCCACCGCTTCAACAAAACCACCGACATGCTCGACATGTCCCGCGTGCAGCTCGTCGCCTACCTGGACGCCGCAGAGGCCGCATTGCACGCGGCCATGACCACCGAGCCAGCACCGCCGCCAATAACCAAATATCGCGCCGTCGGCACCGATCTCTTCCCCGGCACCGGCACCTTCGGCAATCGCGAGGCCATGTTCTTCGCCCGCGACAGCAAGGCCATGGAGTTCAAAGGCAAAAACGACAAAGGCAAAAACGAGCCCACCGAAAAGGACCTCGCCAAAGACGACACCATCGAGATGGCCCTCTTCCGCTCCGCCAGCTGGCCTTACCTCGGCACGCCCAAACACTTTACCGCAAAGCGCACCGGCAACTACAAAGTCCGCTTCTCCGCCCGCGCCGTCCTGCAGCAGCCCGGCTACGTGATCACCCCGGCCACAAAGCCCCTGCCCATGACCTTCCGCACCCGCAAACCTGCGGGCGTGGACATCATCAATGAAGTCCACGACTCCGGCGGCATCATCGACATCCAGCCCGAAAAGCGCGTTTACGAAACCACCGTCCGTCTGCGCGCAGGCGAGGCCATCGAGTACAGCCTTCTCGGTCTCCCCATGCCGCTGGCCATGAACCCCAACGGCTCCGCTCCTTCCTACCGCTATCCGCCGTTCCCAGAGGGCGGCCAGCCCGGCCTCGCCGTGCAGTGGCTGGAAATCGAAGGCCCCGTCGAATCCCAAACCTGGCCGCCAGCCTCCCATCGCGTCCTCTTTGATGACCTCGGCATCCAGCCCAAACCCCAGGACCCGCAGCAGGAGGCCAGACGCCTCCTCCGCCGCTTCGTCACACTCGCCGCACGCGAGCCCGTTCCCGAAGAAGACCTGAAACTCTTCGACTCCCTCATCCAGGCCCAGCTCGCCAAAAACGTGCCCTTCGCAGAGGCTATGCTCGCTGGCTACAAGGCCTTCCTCGCCTCCGGCGACTTCATCTACGTCCGCGAGCCCATCAAGGCAGACGACCACTTTGCCATCGCCTCCCGCCTCTCTCACTTCCTCACCAACTCCCGTCCTGACGCCAGGCTCATGGACCTCGCGCAAAACAAAAAGCTGCGCGATCCCCAGACTCTCCGCGCCGAAACCGAACGCCTCATCGCCAGCCCCGCCTTTGACCGCTTCGTCAAAAACTTCACCGACTGCTGGCTCAATCTCCGCCACATCCGCCGCGATGATCCCGACATCCGCCTCTTCCCTGAATACCGCTTCGACGAATACCTCGTCGAAAGCATGGAGCGCGAAACCCGCACCTTCTTCACCTCGATGATCCGCGACAACCTCCCCGCCAGCGTGCTGGTGCAGTCAGACTTCGTCTTCGCCAACGACCGCCTCTCCAAGCACTACCAGCTTCCACCACTCACCGGCTCCGCCATGCGCAAAGTTCCAGTGCCCAAAGGCAGCCCCCTCGGCGGCCTCCTCACTCAGGCCGCCGTTTTAAAAGTCAGCGCCAACGGCACCACCACCTCCCCCGTCGTTCGCGGCGCCTGGGTCATGGAGCGCCTCATCGGCCAGCCACCTCCACCACCACCCGCCAGCGTCCCCGCCGTCGAGCCCGACATCCGTGGTGCCAAAACCATCCGCGATCTCCTCGCCCTCCACACCAAATCCAAAACCTGCGCCGCCTGCCACGCCCGTTTCGATCCCGTCGGCCTCGCCCTCGAAAACTTCGACATCCTCGGCGGCTGGCGCACCCACTATCGCGGTCTTGAAGAAGGAGAACGCATCACCGGCATCGACCGCGCCGGCCACACCTTCAGTTACACCATCGCCTCCCCCGTGGACACCAATGGAAAACTCCTCGACGGCCGCACCTTCAAGAACATCAACGACCTCAAAACCCTCCTCGCCGCCAATCCCCGCCAGCTCGCCCGCAATCTCCTCCACCAGTTCACTCTCTACGCCACCGGCACCCCCGTCCGCTTCTCCGACCGCCCCCAAATCGAATCCCTCCTCAACACCTGCTCAAAGGACGGCTATCGTGTGCGCGATCTGATACTCGCGCTGGTTCAAAGCTCCATCTTCCTCGGACAATCGAAATGAACGCTCCTTACATCGCCAAACCCCTTTCTCGCCGTCGCTTCTTGCATAGCGCGGGGGTGAAGCTTGCTCTTCCGTTGCTGGAATGTCTGAAACCAGTGTTCGGCCGAGCCGCTCAGACAAAAGCCCCGCAACGGCTGCTGATCATCTCGAACAACCTCGGCTTTCTACCAAAGCCGTTCTTCCCCAAAAACACCGGACGCGACTACGAACTCTCACCAACCCTCGCGCCACTCGCCGAAGTCCGCAATGAGTTCACCCTCTTCAGCGGCATGTCCCACCCGGACGTCAACGGCGGCCACAGCGCCGAAAACTGCTTCCTCACCGCCGCACGCGGTCCCACCAAGAGCGGCTTCCGCAATCAAATCTCCCTCGATCAATACATCGCCGAAAAACTCGGCCAGCAGACCCGCTACCCAACGCTCAACCTCGGCGTTAACATCGACAAAGCCAATCGCAGCCTCTCCTGGACTCGCGATGGCGTCCTCCTTCCCGCCGAAGACAGCGCACCCGCCCTCTTTCGCCGCATGTTCGTTCAGGGCGATCCCGCCGCCGTCAAAAAACAGCTCCAGCAGCTCGATGAACGCGGCAGCATCCTCGACACCCTCCTCGACCAAACCAAACGCCTCAGCCGCGACCTCGGCAGCACCGACCGCGCCCGCCTCGATCAATACCTCACCTCAGTCCGCGAAGTCGAAGAGCGCCTTCTCACCGCCCGTGAATGGGAGCTCAAGCCCAAGCCCGTCGCCACCCAGCCCGAGCCCAAGAACATCCAGGACAAAAAACTCATCTTCGAAAAGCTCGACCTCATGCTCTCCATGGCGCAGCTCGCCTTCGAGTCCGACTCCACCCGCATCATCACCCTCATGGTCGATGCCTTCGCCACACCCGCTTTCCATCTTCCCGGTGCTGACAACACCACCGAAGGCTATCACGGCCTCAGCCATCACGGCCAGTCCGAAGAAAAAGTACGCCAGCTCGCCGAAGCCGACCTCGAGCAGATGCGCCTCTTCAAAAAGCTCATCCAAACCCTCGCCTTAAAAAAGGAGGACGACGCCCGCCTTCTCGACCGCACCATGGTCCTCTTCGGCAGCAACATGGGAGACGCCAACACCCACGACAACACCAACCTCCCCATCCTCCTCGCCGGCGGCGGCTTCAAACACGGCCAGCACCTTGCCTTCAAACGCGACAACAACCTCCCCCTCAGCAACCTCTTCGTCTCCCTCCTCCACCGCCTCGGCGTCGAGTCCGACAAATTCGGCTCCAGCACCGGCAGCCTCACCGGTCTGGCCTAGATCACCGCAATAGTCCTGCGCATAGCAAGCGGCCCTCCCTCTCCCAGTCCTGTCCCGCCTTCACGTGCCTTGCACTCATCTCATTGTCAGGAATGGTTCCCTCATTGAAACCAGCCCTGCTCATCCTCGCATCCTTCCTCGGGTGGCTGAACCCCCAGCTCACCACGCTGGACCACCGCCAGCACGAGCTCCAGACCGCGCTCTCAAAACTCCCCGCTCTTCCCGCCCCCCAGCCCCTGGAGCACGCAGGCTTCCACAGCGGCCTCGCTCCGCATGCCGACTCCGTCCGCTGGGTCCAGATCGACCTTGGTGCCGAGTACCCGCTCGACTCAGTCGTTGTCATTCCCGCCATGCTCGGTGTGGTCGAAGCCTACGGTTTTCCACGCCGCTTCCGCATCGACGCCTCAAACGACCCCCTTTTTGCCGAATCCGACACACTTCTGGACCATTTCTCCGACAATAACGCGCCCTCACCCGCGCCATGGTTTGTGGCAGGAAATGGAATCAAAGCACGACACATCCGCTTCACTGCCACCACCCTTGCCGCCCAGCCCCACGGCACCCGCCGCTACATCTTCTGCCTCGGCGAGCTCCTCGTCTTCAGCCAGGGCCGCAACGCTGCCCTCCACGCCCAGGTCCTTGCTCCCAACTCCGTCGAAACCCTCCCCACCTGGTCCCCTCGTCATCTTGTGGACGGCGCTTACTCTCTCGGCCTGCCAGTGCATCCAGATGAAACAAACGGCAACGGCTGGCACAGCGGCATCTCCACCAACGCGGAGACCACTAAATGGATTCAGGTGGATCTCGGCGCACCTCATGCCATCGACGAGATCCGCCTCATCCCCGCCCACCCCCGCGACTACCCCGAGCGCTCCGGCTTCGGCTTCCCCCGCCGCTTCAAAGTGGAAGCCGATGGCAAAACCATCTTCGACGCCACCACCACCGACTTCCCCAATCCCGCAGACACCCCGGTTGCTTTCTCGTGCCCCAATCTGCGTTGTCAGACCATCCGCGTCACCGCCACGCATCTCTGGGAACGCAGCGGCGACTTCGTCTTCGCCCTCGCAGAGCTGCAGGCCTTTGACCATGGTCGCAACATCGTGCTCAACTCCACAGTCACGAGTTCAGACGACACCATCACCGCATCATGGACCCGCTCTGGCCTCATTGACGCACGCAGTAGCACCGGCGCCCTTTTGGATGAATCCACCTGGCTCTCCGCTCTCTCCCTGCGCCGCCAGCTCACCGATGAACTCACCGCCTTGGAAACTCAGCGCAACCAGGCGCTTGCCATCGCATACCAGCGCACCACATGGCTTGGCGGCAGCGTCTTAGGCATCGCCATCCTCTCCGCCTGGCTCGCATGGTTGCGTTCTCGCCGCTCTCGTCAGCAGGAGATGGAATCTCTGCGCCATCGCATCTCCCGGGATCTCCATGACGAAATTGGCAGCCACCTCGGCAGCATCCGCCTCATGTCAGAGCTGGCGCTGCGAGACGGCCCCGCCTCCGACTCCATGCAGGAAATCCACCGCCTCGCGGGAGAGGCCGCCGAGTCCATGCGTGGCATCATCTGGCTTGTTCGTGAGGGCGATCTGCCACCGCTTTCAAGCCTCGTCGAGGCCATGCGCCAAAGCGCTGCATCCTTGCTCAAAGACATCGACTGGCAGCTTGATGCGCCAAACGGCAATGAACCCGCCACCGCTTCGCTCGAATTCCACCGCCAGGTCTTCCTCCTCTTCCGTGAAGCCGTGCACAACATCACCCGTCATGCCCATGCTGCAAAAGTGCGCATTTTGGTGAAATGGAAGGCAAAACACTTCCATCTCCGCATTGAAGACGACGGCTGCGGCTTCGATTCCGCCGCCATCACCGCAGGAAACGGCCTCGCCAATCTCCGCCACCGCGCCACCGTTCTCGGCGGCGCCCTGCACATCACTGGCAGTCCCGGCCACGGCACCTGCATTACCCTGGAGGCTGATTTCTCATGAGCACACTTTGGATCGTTGAAGACCATGCTTCTTTTCGGCGCACTCTCGTGCGTCTCCTTGCCACCGAAACGGACCTGCAATGCCCTTGTGACTTCGACTCCTGCGAAAAGCTCCTCGCCGCACTTTCTGAATCAAACGCCCCCGACCTGATCCTCCTCGATGTCGGCCTTCCCGGCATGAGCGGCCTTGATGCCATCCGTCTCATCAAAGAGCGCGCACCCAAGACCCTCGTCGTCATTCTCACCGTCTTTGAGGACGACGACAAAGTCTTCCAGGCCATCTGCGCCGGAGCAGCCGGCTATCTTCTCAAGACCAGCAGCGGAGCCGACATCACCCAGGCCGTGCGCGATGCCCTCGCAGGCGGCTCTCCCATGAATCCCCGCATCGCCCGCCGTGTGCTGGACATGTTTTCCAAACTCGCACCCAAACAGCGCGACTACGGCCTCAGCGACCGTGAAAAGGAGATCCTGCAACTCATGACCACAGGGCTCATCAAAAAGGAAATCGCCGACAGGTTGAGCCTCAGCGTGCACACCGTGGACACCTACCTCCGACGCATTTACGAGAAGCTGGAGGTCAACACACGCACCGGCGCCGTGGCCAAGGCGCTCAAAGAGGGGCTGGTCTGACTGTCCCGCGCTCGCGTGGCATGAAAATCTCCCTCGTGCATCGTATATCCTGCACATGCGTTTCCTTGCCCTCATCGTCATCTCCGCCGTCAGCTCTGCCAGCGCGGTCGATTTTGTTCGCGAGGTGCGGCCCATCTTCGAAAAGCACTGCTATGAATGTCATGGCAGCAAAAAGCAGAAGAGCGACTACCGGCTCGACATCAAAGCCATCGCCCTGACCGGCGGCGAGGAGCATGCCCCCAACATCATTCCCGGCAAAAGCGCGGACAGCCCTCTTTTCCATTTCGTCAGCGGCGCGGATGAAAAGACCAGCATGCCGCCGAAGGAGAAACTGAGCAGCGTTGAGATCGATCTGCTCAAGCGCTGGATCGACGAAGGCGCGGAGTGGCCCGATGGCGTGGACGTGGCCGAGGTGGAGAACCGTCTGGACTGGTGGAGTTTCAATCCCCTGGTGAAGAAGGATGGATCCGTTGATGATTTCATCCACACAAAGCTCAAGGAGCAGGGCTTCAAGCCTGCGCCTGAGGCCGATGCTCGCACGCTGATTCGCCGCCTGTTCTTTGATCTCACCGGCCTGCCTCCTTCACCCGAGGAGGTGAAGCGGTATGAAACACTGCCTTATGAAAAGCTGGTGGATGACCTTCTTGCCTCTCCACGCTACGGCGAGCGCTGGGCTCGTCATTGGCTCGATCTCGTGCACTACGGTGAAACTCATGGCTACGACAAGGACAAGCCGCGTCTGAATGCCTGGCCCTACCGCGACTACGTCATTCGTGCGCTGAACAGCGACAAGCCCTACGCTCGGTTCATCGAGGAGCAGATCGCCGGAGACGCGCTCTATCCCGGCACCACAGATGGCATCACCGCCTTGGGCTTCATCTCCGCCGGGCCGTGGGACCTTATCGGACATGCGGAGGTGCCGGAAACGAAACTGGATGGCAAAATCGCGCGCCATCTGGACCGGGATGACATGGTGCAGAATACTCTGGGCACCTTCTGCTCGCTCACTGTCGGCTGCGCGCAGTGCCACAACCACAAGTTCGACCCCATCACGCAGGAGGACTATTACTCCCTGCAGGCCGTCTTTGCCGCCATCGATCGCACGGAAGTGAATTATTATCCCGATGATGACTCCATGCGTCGTTTCATGGATCTGGATGGCAGGCGGCAGAAGATCGTGGCAGACATCAAGGCGCTGGAAGAGCCGCTCAAACAGAAAGCGGGTGAAGCCTACACCGCACTCTCCAAGCGCATTGATGGCGCTGCTGACAAAGCCTCCAGCACCAATCCGAATGCCAAGCCGGACTTTGGATATCACAGCGCCATCGTGAAGGATCAGAACGCCGTGAAGTGGGTGCAGGTGGACCTCGGCAACAGCATGGAAATTCAGCGCATTGTATTGAAGCCCTGCTACGACGACTTCGGCGGCATCGGTGCCGGTTTTGGCTTCCCTGTCCGCTTCAAGGTTGAGGCCAGCGATGACCCAACGTTCAAGACAGGTGTCACTCTCATCTGGCGCAAGCATGACGCCACCTTCATGAACGACTTTAAAAATCCCGGCCTCACACCCTTTGAAACGGGCACGGCGGAGGATGACGGTGCCAAAGGCAGGTATGTGCGAGTCACAGCCGTGAAGCTGGCCGAGCGCAAAGATGACTACATCTTCGCACTCTCGGAAATGGAGGTCTATGCCGCCAAAAACGGCCCCAATATCGCCGCAGGAAAGCAGGTGGCTGCATTGGACAGCATCGAGGCTCCGCCGCGCTGGCGGAAGGCCAATCTCACCGATGGCATCGCCCCGCAGGCCCGCACTCTGGAAGACAAACAACGGCTCATCCGCGAGCGCGATGCCCTCATGCTAGCGCAGGCAGATGCAGCCACACGCCGCCAGTTGCAGGATCTGCGCACAAAGCGCACGGCTGTGGATTCTGAGATCGCCCAACTCCCCAAGCCCGGCAAAGTCTATGCGGGTGCCATCCACACTGGTACTGGCGCATTCAAAGGGACGGGCGGCGAGGGTGGAAAGCCCCGCGTCATCCAGGTGCTCAAGCGCGGCGACATCAAGCAGCCTGCCAAGGAGGTTGGGCCGCAAAGCATCGCCGCGCTCAGCGGAGCTTTTCATGATGCGTATCAGATGGCAGGAGAAGGCGAAGCAGCGCGCCGTGCGGCACTGGCGCGCTGGGTCAGCAGCAAAGACAATGCTCTGACCTGGCGCAGCATCGTGAACCGCGTCTGGCAGCATCACTTTGGCCGTGGTCTGGTCGATACCGCGAATGACTTTGGCCGTATGGGCGGCAGGCCCAGCCATCCGGAACTGCTCGACTGGCTCGCCGTCACCTTCCGCGATGATCTCGGCGGCAGCTTGAAGCAACTGCACAAGCTCATCGTCATGAGCGCCACTTACCGGCAGACTTCCGACAAATCGGAGCCTGCGGACGCAAACAACGTATTCCTCTCCCGCCAAAACCGCCGCAAGCTCGATGCCGAATCCATTCGTGATTCGATCCTCTCCGTCAGCGGTAAACTGGATCTCACCATGGGCGGTCCCAGCTTTCAGGACTTCATCATCGAAAAGCCGCAGCACAGCCCGCATTACGAGTATCAGCTTCACGACCCCGAAGATCCGAAGTCCTGGCGGCGCAGCATCTACCGTTTCATCGTGCGTTCCCAGCAGCAGCCCTTCATGACTACGCTCGACTGTGCCGACCCCTCCATGCGGGTGGAAAAGCGCAATGAGTCGCTCAGTCCGCTGCAGGCACTGGCCATGATGAACAACGGGCTCGTCGTGGTCATGGCCAGGCATCTGGCTGAACGAGTGGCCAAGGAAAGGAATGAGATGGCAGCGCAGGTGGAGCGCGCATTTGCGCTGGCCCTCTCCCGCAGCCCCGCTGCGGATGAGCTCGCGCAGCTGCTCGAATACTCCCGACGCGAGGGTCTTGAAAACACCTGCCGCGTCATTTTGAACCTGAACGAATTTAGCTTTGCGGATTGAGTCGCTTGATAGGCTGGTGCGGCGCAGACGTTCCATGCACCCACCGCCATGAGACTGCACCTCCTTGCACTGATTGCCGCTTCCTTTGCCTGTTGTCTGCACGCGCAGCAGCCGGATGCCGAAATCCGCCACGTCACCATCTGGAGCGACGGCACCCGCATGGCGGGAGACCTGTATGTGCCGCGTGATCTCAAAGAAGGCGAAAAGCGCGCCACCGTGCTGTTTTGTGCAGGCACCGCCGGGGTGAAGAAGGGCAATGGCGGGCTCTACGCCAGGCGTTTTGTGAAGGAGGGCTTTGTCGTCCTCGCCTTTGACTATCGCGGCTGGGGGGAAAGCGACTGCAAGCTCACCCTGCCCGAGCCCATGCCCAAAGCGGACGCCGACGGCACCGTCACCGTCAAAGCACGGCCCGTGCGCTGGCAGATGGACATGGCGGACCAGACGCTCGACATTCGCTGCGCCATCAGCTTTCTCATGGGCGAGCCCTGCGTGGACAAGGAGCGCATCGGGCTGTTTGGCACGAGCTATGGCGGCGGTCTAGTGGTCTGGGTGGCAGGAAACGATCCGAGGGTGAAATGTGTCGTCTCCCAGGTGCCCGGGATGGGTGGCGGCCGCCCTCAGTCCGCACAGAAGTACGCCAACGAACTCGCCGTGAAGCAGGCACGCGGCGAGACAGAGCCCGTGCCGATCGAAACCGGGAAGCTCGGCGGCAAAATGGCCACCTATGCCCAGATGCGCGCCAATCCCGCCAAGGGGCTGGGCTACAACGCCGTTGAAGCCGCCGGGAAGATCACCGCTCCCACGATGATCATCGTGGCCGAAAAGGAGGAGCTCATGAGCAATGAGGAAAATGGCCGACGTGCCTTTCAGCTCCTGCAGAAAAACCTCGTGAAGAGCGAATACCACGTGCTGGAAGGCATCGGCCATTACGGCGTGTACAAGGAAAAGTTTGAAGAGGCCACGAAGCTCGCGGCGGACTGGTTTCATCTTCATTTGGACTCAAACCTCAAAGCCCCATGAAATGCCATGCGCTGGTCCTTCTGGCAGGTGCTGTGTTCACGGTCCATGCGGATGACTGGCCGCAGTTTCGAGGTATGAATCGCGATGCGGTCTGGAGTGAGACTGGCATCATGCAGACTTTTCCCCAGGAGGGGCTCAAAACCACATGGAAAATCAACGTGGGAAGCGGCCTCGCGAGTCCTGTGGTGGCAGGCGGCAGGGTGTACCTGCACGGTGCGGAGCTGCAGCAGCCCAAGGCGCATGAGTGCCTGCGCTGCCTGGACGAAAAGACCGGCCAAGAGATCTGGCGGCATGCCTATGATGTTACCTATCCCGACTGGGCCTTTGATTCGAAACAGAACAGCGGGCCCAATGCGACACCGATCGTGCATGGCGGCAAGATCTATGCCCTGGGGCAGATGGGAGATCTCTTCTGCCTGGATGCGGAAAAAGGCGGCATGCTGTGGCATCGGAACTTGATGCAGGACTTTGGCACCAAGGAATTCACCGGCACCACGCCCTCGCCGCTCATTGAGGGCGGCCTGCTCATCCTGCCCATTGGTGCTGGCAGTGGAGCCACGGTGGTGGCATTTGATTTGGAGACCGGCAAGGAAATCTGGCGTGCGCTGGATGATCCGTGGACCTACGCTTCACCGCTGGTGATCAGCGCGGGCGGTCAGCGGCAGCTCATTGTGTGGACACCGAAAGCCGTGACATCGCTGGATCCCGCCAGCGGCAAAGTCTGGTGGCGTGAGGACATCGACACCACCAACCAATATGGCTCTGCCACACCCATGCAGCGTGGTGACAGGCTGCTGATCAGCGGGCTGATGTTTCAGCTGGATGCCGCCAAACCCGCCGCCACGGTGCTCTGGCCGGAGGGCCGCTCTCCCACCAAGGTGGTGCTGAGCGCCTGCTCCATCTCCCTGCTGCAGGATGGCTGCGTTTTCTCCGGCAAAACGAACGGACATCTGGTGTGCCTGGACGCAAACGACGGCAAGATCTTGTGGGACAACGATCAGGTGACCGGCAAAGGGCAGGGGGGCACGATTCAACTCACGCCGAATGGTGACTCCACACTCATTTTTACCGATCAGGGGAATCTCATCCGCGCGCGGCTCAGTCGTGACGGTTACCAAGAGCTGAGCCGCGTGCATGTGGTCGATCCCGTGCAGCCCTTCGCCGGGCGCAAGCTCATCTGGCCGCCCCCTGCGTATGCCAATGGCCATATTTTGATCCATAACGGTGGTGAGCTGGTCCGGGCCTCGTTAACCAGCAATGAGCCGTGATAGCGTGCAAAAGGTGGAGCGAGATGTCCCGAACAGCTTAAAATGCTTGGTTCTGGCACTGAGGTGAAACATATGATGGGGATTTTCCGTGATGCACATTCCTTAACTCAATGACCTGGTCTCAAAACTACGATCCTCTCGGCAATCTGGTGTTTTCATCGCTGGTGGCTGCACTGCCTGTGGTGACGTTGCTCGGCCTGCTGGCCTTCTGGCATGTGCGGGCGCACATCGCGGCCTTTGCGGGGCTGGTCGTGGCATTGCTGGTGGCGGTCTTTGTCTTTCACATGCCGGCTCAGCTGGCGCTCACCGCCAGCGGCCTGGGGGCGGTTTTTGGCCTGTTTCCCATCGGCTGGATCGTGCTGAATGCCATCTTCATCTACCAGATCTCGGTGGAGACGGGACAGTTTGAGGTGTTGAAAAAGCAGATCGCCGGGCTGGCCGGAGACAAGCGCATCCAGGCGCTGCTGATCGCATTTGCCTTTGGCGCGTTTGTCGAGGGATGTGCAGGCTTTGGGGCTCCTGTGGCCATTACGGGCGCGATGCTGATCGGGCTGGGTTTCAAACCGCTGGAGGCGGCCAAGCTCGCACTTATTGGCAACACGGCTCCGGTGGCGTTTGGTTCTCTCGGCATCCCGCTCACAACCCTGGCAGACGTCACCGGTTTGGATCTGCATGTGCTCAGTGCCATCGTGGGTCTGCATTTGACGATTTTTTCTTTCATCGTGCCGTTTTGGCTGGTGGCGGCGCAGGCCGGATGGCGTGGCATGGTGGAGGTGTGGCCTGCATGCCTAGTGTGCGGCGGTACTTTTGGCACCGTGCAGCTCCTGGTTTCCAACTTTCACGGTCCGTGGCTGGTGGACATCGCCGCAGGGCTGCTCTCTATGGCTGCCATGGTGATCCTGCTGCGTTTCTGGAGGCCGCATTCTTCTGCTGTTGCCGAGAAACAGCAAGTGGTGAAAAGCGAGCGCCCTTTCCGTGCCTGGACGCCGTGGATCATGCTCTCCCTCTTTGTGGGCTTGTGGACGATGCCGTTTGCGAAAGAGGTGCTCAATGGCTACAGGCCCGGCACCAAGGCGCACAGCACATGGCAGGCACCCATCATGCCAGTGGCGCCACTGCATCTGGCGGTTCAGAAAATGCCGCCGGTTGTGCCCAAGCCCGAGCCTGAAAAAGCCGCGTTCACCTTCAACTACCTTTCAGCCACCGGCACCGCGCTGCTGCTGGCAGGCACGGTGTCCGGCCTGCTGCTCGGGGTCAGCCTTTCGTCCCTTGTGGGGATCTATCTCCGCTGCCTGTGGCGCGTGCGCACGTCGCTGCTCACCATCGCGCTCATGCTGGCGCTGGGATACACCACGCGCTACTCCGGCACGGATACCACGATGGGCCTCATGCTGGCAGGCACGGGCGTATTGTTCCCATTTTTCTCCCCGCTCATCGGCTGGCTGGGGGTGGCACTCACAGGCAGCGACACGTCCTCCAATGTGCTTTTTGGCAATCTGCAGCAGGTCACCGCACAGCAGCTGCACCTCTCGCCTTCGCTCATGGTGGCGGCGAACAGCTCCGGCGGTGTGATGGGGAAAATGATCGACGCCCAGAGCATCGTGGTGGCCAGCGTGGCCACTGGGGGGCATCCTGACAGTCCGGATGCAGGCACGGTGCTGCGTGCGGTCTTCTGGCACAGCATCGCACTGGCCATTCTCATGGGAGTGCTGGTGATGGTGCAGGCGTACTGGCTGCCGTGGACGGTGGCGGGCGCCCGATGAGGGGCGTGCTCAGGGCTTCACATCGCGCAGATTGACCATGAGCAGATGCCGCACGCGCGGCGCCTCAGGTCCCTTGTGAAAGCTCTGCACCGCCTGCTCGATGCGCTGATCCTCCATGGTGGCACGCTCATGCTGCCGCAGATGCTCCGCCCAGGAGCCGACGAGGAAAGTTTCGCGGAAGTGAGTGGGGTCTTCCAAGTCTGCAAAAAGAGAGCAGCGAAAGGCACCGTCGCGCAGCCTGACCTCGCGCAGGTGAAACATGGCGGCGCGGAAGGCGGGAGCATCCTTGGGGTCGATGTGGTACTCGATGGTGATGAGGACGGGGCCGTCGCTGGGTGCCGGCTCGGTGCTCAGCGTGCTGTGCGGCAGCATGTGGTTGGAGGGATTGAGGTCCAGCTTTTCCACATGGCTGATGGGCAGCAGGCGTGCGAGCAGCGCGCTGATGAGCAGGCAACCCGCGGCAATGCCGAGTGCGACCGGCGCATTGAGATGGCTGGTGAGCTGCCCCCAGGTGAGAGCACCGATGGCAAAGGCGCCCTGCATGACGACCAGATAAATCGCGGAACTGCGTGCACGCACCCAGTTGGGGAAGACGCTCTGGGATGCGACGCTGAAGGTGTTCATGCCGCTGATCCAGGCCGCGCCTGTGACGAAGAGCACGAGGCCCATGGCGATCTTTCCAGGCACGAGCGCAAGGATTCCGGTCATAGCCGCAGAGACCACGCTGGCACCGAGCAGCACGTGGTCGAACGAAAAGCGCTCGCGCAGCCGGGGCAGGAAGAGGAGTGCCATGAGGATGGCGCCGCCGCCATAGCAGCCCATGAGCACGCCGAAGTCCGAGGCCGACCACTGACGTGAATGAACGATGACGGGCAGCAGCACCACGGGCGCCACGGCGGCAAACATGTGAATGCCGCCCCGGCAGAGCACCGCCTGCATCGCGCGGGCGTGCCGCGCATAGCGGATCGCCGCCGCCATGGCACCGAGCATCTGCTCCTGCTGCGCGCTGCGCGGGGTGGCGATGTAGCTGCCGGTGCACATGACGCCGATCACCGCGATGAAGGAGAGCGCATTGAGCGCAAACACGGGTGCAGGCCCCAATGCGGCGAGCAGCAGGCCGCCCAGGATGGGACCGAGGGAACGGGCAATATTGAAGCCCACGCCGTTGAGCGCGATGGCATGCGGCAGCTGCTCGCGCCCCACCACTTCTGGGATCAGCGCCTGCCAGGCGGGCATGGTGAAAGCCGACGCTACGCCGAGCTGAAACGTGGCCAGCAGCAGCAGTGTCTGCGTCAGCGCGCCATGCCAGGCCAGCAGTGCCATGCCTGCTGCGGTGAGAAGCGCGCCTGCCTGCGCAAAGAGGATGAGCCTGCGCCGGTCCACCAGATCCGCCATGGCTCCGGCGGGCAGGGCCAGCAGGAAAAGCGGCAGGCTGGACATTGTCTGCATCAAGGAGACGAGGTACGGCGAGCTCGTCATGGTGGTCATGGTCCACACGGCGGCGGTGTCATTCATCGTGGTGCCGATGTTTGACCCCACGCTGCCCAGCCACATGGCACGAAAGACACGATTGCGGAGCGGGGACCAGGCGGACATGGGTAACTAGGTAACGTTTTGGCGCGGCTGCGCGACTGTGCAATCCGCTTCTTGCCACATCTCGCGCGATTGCGTGACAAAGCCATGCTCGTTGCCGCCGTATTCATGGCTACTTTTCCGCCATGCTCACCCGCCGCCAGCTTCTGCAGACTTCCGGACAAGGCTTTGGCGCACTCGCGTTTCACTCGCTGGCCGCTGCGGAGACTACGCACCGCTCGCAGGTGGTGCCGCCGAAGGCGAAGCGTGTGGTGCAGCTTTTCATGGCGGGTGCGGCCAGCCATATCGATCTCTTTGACTACAAGCCCGCCCTGATCAAGCACCACGGTGAAGATGCCGACTTTGGCGAGAAGGTGGAGGCCTTTCAGAACGGGCTCGGCCCCTGGAAAAAACCGGTGTGGGATTTCAAGCCCTACGGCCAATGCGGCAAGATGCTGAGCGATGCCGTGGCCCCGCTCGGTGCGTGTGCGGATGACATGGCCTTTGTGCACAGCATGGTGGGCAAGACGGGCGTGCACTCCCAGGGCACGCTGCTGCAGGCCACGGGATTTAACCTGCCGGGTTTTCCCGGGGTGGGCTGCTGGGTGAGCTATGCGCTCGGCTCTCTCAGCGACAACCTGCCGACGTTTGTGGTGCTGCCGGATCATCGCGGTTTTGCCTCGAACGGGCCGAAGAACTGGGACAGTGCGTTTTTGCCCTCGCAGCATGCGGGGACGATCATTTATCCCGGTGCGGAGACGCCGATTGCGGACCTGTTTCCGCACAAGGCGGGGCGGTACATCAGCGCGAAGTCTGACCGCGAGGGCTTTGATTTGCTGGAAAAGCTCAACCGCAGGCACCTGACGATGCACGAGACGGACTCGCGGCTGGAGAGCCGCATCCAGAGCTACGAGCTGGCCGCCAAGATGCAGCTGGCCGCGCCGGAGGCACTGGACATTTCGAAGGAGTCTGACGCGATGAAGGCGATGTATGGCATCCAGGAGCATCGCAAAGTCTGGCCCAGCGAGATCAACGCTGAAGAAGAAGCCGACTACATGGGGCGCAAGTGTCTGGCTGCGCGCCGCCTGCTGGAGCGTGGGGTGCGTTTTGTGCAGATCTGGAGCGGCAATGACAACGGCTTTCCGCGCCGAAACTGGGACAGCCACGAAGACGTGGAGCGCGATCACGGCCCGCTCGCCTGGGGCATGGCGAAGGCGGTTTCAGCGCTGATTCTGGATCTGAAACAGCGCGGGCTGCTGGAGGAAACGATCATTCTGTGGACCACCGAGTTTGGCCGCATGCCGAGCACGCAGGGAGGCAAAGGGCGGGATCATAACCCCTATGTCTTCACCAACTGGCTCTGCGGCGGCGGCATTCAGGGCGGTGTCACCGTGGGTGAAAGTGATCAGTGGGGGTATAAGCCACTGGATCGTGCGAATCCCACGACCTGTTACGACATTCATGCCACGATGATGCACCTGCTGGGGATTGACCACACGCAGCTTACGGTGAGGCACAACGGGATTGATCGCCGACTGACGGATGTGCATGGGCAGGTGGTGCGGGGATTGGTGGGTTAAAATAGAATGTTTCCCACAAACTGCTCCACATGCCGGGGCAGCTTGCGATGCCGTCTTGTCACAGCCACGACATCACGCTCGAATCGCTCAGGAAAAGGCAGCCTGGCAATCGATTCCTTCCTTCGATACAGGGCTAGTGCACGGCGTGGTACAAAGGCGAGGCCGAAGCCGGAGGCGACGAGGTTGATGATGAGGTCGAAGCTGTCCAATTCCATCGCGGGATGGAGGTCGAGCTGCTGGCGTTTCAGCCAGCGGCGGAGATTTTTGCCGGTGTTTGTTGCTGGGGCGATATGCAGCCAGGACTGCGCGGCCAGCCATAGCTTGAACGATGCGGCTCTCTTGACGGGGGCATTGGCCGCCAGCGCAGCAGGGGCTATCAATTCAAAAGCGTCTTTGAAGCGATGGGTGATTTTGACGGAGTCCGGCAGCGGTGAAGGATGGCACAGGACCCCGATGTCGATCTCTCCTGCCTCCAGGGCGGTGAGAATGGCGCTGCTGGCATTGTAGCTCACGCGGCATATCACTTCGGGATGGCGTTGATGGTTCGCGTGGAAAAGCCCCGGAATGTGCGCCATGGCCAGCGTGCGCGAGACACTGACGCGGACTTCAGGACGCACGGAGCCAAACTCAGCCTGAAGGCCGTCCAGCGCAGATGCCACGCCGCCGATCAGCCGAGTGGCTTCGGCCGTGAGATAACGGCCTGCTTCGGTAAGCTCGACAGACCGTGTGGTGCGGTTGATCAGTGTCAGGCCAAGGCGCTCCTCCAATGACTGCATCTGCCGGGTGAGCGCGCTCTGAGACAGCCCCGCTTCGCGTGCGGCCCGTGTGAAACTGCGGTGCTTGGCGACGAGATGAAACAGATGCAGTGCGTAGAGATCGAAGGGCTTTCTGGCGAGGTATTGTTGCATCAAGTGCAACAATACCTGATTTTAATGCATTTCACGCAAATACATGGGCGTGCGAGAACAGCGACGCGGACAACCCCGCGTTCACCCATGCCCAACATCGAAGACCGTCTCCATCAAAACGCCCCCGGCCGTTTCTACGTCGACAGCAGCTGCATCGACTGCGACCTCTGCCGAGACCATGCCCCCGAATTTTTCCGCCGCGATGACGACACCGGCCAGAGCTACGTTTTCCGCCAGCCGGTGACGGAGGAGGAAATCCAGCTCTGCCTGGAGGCTCTTGAGAGCTGCCCTTCGGAATCGATCGGGCAGACAGACGATGCGGGATGAAATTCGCAGTCTGTTTGTGAACTTGCCTTCCTCGCTGCGTAGGTAGGCAGCATCCATGCACAAGATCGTCATCCTCCTATCCTTGCTGACGCTCCCGGCGTTTGCTGCGCCGCTGAAGCTGGCGACCTTTCGTGCGGACGTTACGCCTCCGGTCGGCGCGCCGTTGTGCGGGGGGCTGGTGAAGCCGGTGGCGGGGGTGAGTGAGCCGTTGCTGGCGCTGGGGGTGGTGATTTTGAGCGATGACAAGCCGGTGGTGCTGTGTGCGGTGGACTGGTGTGAGATTCGCGCAGGGGATCATGTGCACTGGCGCGAGGTGCTTGCCAAGGCCGCTGGGACGACGCCGGAGCGTGTGGCGGTGCAGAGTCTGCACCAGCACAATGCGCCGATTGGCGATGCAGCGTCGCACCGGCTTCTGGCGGGTTTTACTTCGCCGCCCAGTGTGATGGATCTTGAGTGGGCGGAGCGTGCGCTGAAGGGCGTGGCGGCGAGCATTGAGGCGGGGCTGAAGAATGCGGAGCCGGTGACGCACGTGGCGCATGGAGAGGCGGCGGTGGAGAAGGTGGCGTCCAACCGCCGCATCATGGGTGACGATGGGAAGGTGGCGAAGATGCGGCTGAGCTCGACGAAGGATGCGGCGCTGCAGGCGCTGCCGGAAGGACTGGTGGATCCGCTGCTGAAGACGGTCAGCTTTTGGAACGGCGAGAAGAAGATCGCGGTGCTGCACTACTACGCGACACACCCCATGAGCTACTATGGCGATGGCATGGTGACGTATGACTTTGTGGGCACCGCACGTGAGCAGCGTACGCAGGATGATGGAG
The DNA here is from genome assembly GCF_042655725.1 of Prosthecobacter fluviatilis. Taxonomy (GTDB): domain Bacteria; phylum Verrucomicrobiota; class Verrucomicrobiia; order Verrucomicrobiales; family Verrucomicrobiaceae; genus Prosthecobacter; species Prosthecobacter fluviatilis. The sequence goes on along the minus strand of NZ_JBHSMQ010000003.1, from coordinate 287,823 downwards.
TGCCGCATCTTTACTTCACCGGCTGTGGAGGCAACATCGGGGCGGGCAAATACAATGATGCGAGCCAGGAGGCCCGGGTGAGGCTGGGTGAGAACATCCATGCGGCGATGGTGAAGTCCGAGCAGGAGATGAAACGAGTGCCGCTGACCCGGATGGAGTGGCGGGCGCGTCCGGTGGTGATGAAAGCGAACCCTGAGTTTCCCGAGGAGCGCATGCTGAAGGTGTGTGAGAATGCCACGGCTGCGGCCGCGACGCGCATCAGCGCGGCGTTTCGTGCGGGCTTCGCCCGGCAGAGCGCCGCAGGCGTGCCGGTCCAGTTTACCAGCCTGCATCTGGGAGATGATGTGTGCCTGCTTCATCTGCCGGGGGAGACTTTCATCGAGTATCAGCTCTTTGCGCAGCAGCAACGGCCTGGCGGATTTGTCGCCACGGCGAGCTATGGGGACGGCGGGCCGGGGTACATCCCGCTGGAAAAATCGTTTGCCGAAGGCGGCTATGAGCCGACGCAGGCCTTTGCGGCACCAGAGTCGGAAAAGGTGATGCGGGAGACGATTGTCGAGTTGCTCCGCGCAAAGTGACTCGGTATTTATCGGCCTCATGATCCTCGACACCCTCGACAACTCCGCCCGCTATGAGTCTCTGAATTCGCGTTTTGCGAAGGCCTTTGCCTATCTCCGCACGGTGGATGGCACGCAGCCGCTGGGGCGGTTTGACATCGACGGGGACCACTGTTTTGCGCTGGTGCAGACCTATGAGACCAAGACGCTGGACAAGGCGAAGTTTGAGGCGCACCGGAAGTACATCGACATCCAGTTCATCCACAGCGGGCGCGAGACCATCCTCTGGGCCCCGCTGGCGGCGATGAAGGAGGAGACGATGGCCTACAATGAGGAAAAGGAGGCTGCGCTGTGGAAGCTCATTCCTGATGTGACTCCGCTGCACATGAGCGGCGGCCATTTTGCCATCCTTTACCCACAGGACGCGCACGCCCCCTGCATCGAGTGGGAAAAGCCGGAGCAGGTGTTCAAAGTGGTGATCAAAGTGGCGGTGGAGTAAATCGCGGGCAAAAACGGGCTTCCTGAGGGCGTAGGTAAACCATTACCCCCTCAATGAAGCTGCCGTCTGCCGTTTTCCTCTGCTCGCTCGCCGTCACCGCCCGTGGCGCTGAGCGCCTGCTCACGTTTGAAAAAGACGTGCGTCCCATCGTCAAGGCGCACTGCACCCACTGCCATGGCGAGGAGGAGAAACCCGAAGGCGGCGTGGACCTGCGCCTGCGCCGCTTCATGGATCAGAAGCTGGATGGCGGCAGCCAGGTCGTCGTGGCGGGGCATCCGGAGCAGAGCGAGCTGGTGCGCCTGATCAAAAACGGCGAGATGCCCAAGAAAGGCAAGCAGCTCTCCGAGGCTGAGCTGGCGATTATTGAGCAATGGATCGCGCAGGGCGCTAAGACGGCGAAGCCGGAGCCGCTGGCGCTTGCGCCGGGGCCGATCATTTCAGACGATGACCGTGAATACTGGGCCTTTCAGCCGGTGAAGCGCCCCGCCGTGCCCAAGGACGTGGACAACCGCAAGGTGCGCACGCCGGTGGACGCCTTCCTGCTCAAGTCGATGACCAAGCAGGGCCTCAGCTTTGCGCCTGAGGCCGACCGCCGCACGCTGATCCGCCGTGTGACGCTGGACCTCACCGGCCTGCTGCCCACGCCGCAGGAGGTGGAGGCCTTTGTGAATGACAAATCCCCGCTGGCCTATGAGCAGCTGGTGGAGCGGCTGCTGGCCTCCAAAAACTACGGCGAGCGCTGGGCGCGCCACTGGCTGGACGTGGTGGGCTACGCCGACTCGAACGGCTACTCCGAGGCCGACTCGGTGCGCCCGCAGGCCTGGCGCTACCGCGACTACGTCATTCGGGCCATGAATGCGGACAAGCCCTGGGATGAATTCATCCAGGAGCAGCTGGCCGGAGATGAACTGGCAGGCGCCACGCATGCGGATTACCAGCAGGCCGTGCTGGACCCGCACCGCACCGACCAGCTCATCGCCACCGCTTTCCTGCGCATGGCGCCGGATGGCACGGGAGACGCGCCAGATGATGCCAAGCTGGCGAAGAACCAGGTCATTGCGGAACAGATGAAAGTCATGACCTCGTCGCTCATGGGCCTCACGGTTGCATGCGCCCAGTGCCACGATCACCGCTATGACCCCATCACCCAGGTGGACTACTACCGCCTGCGCGCCGTGCTGGATCCCGCCTACAACTGGGAGTCGTGGCGTGCGCCAGCGCAGCGCCTGTATTCGCTGTATTCCCCTCAGGAGCGCGCCAAGGCCGCCGAGATCGAGGTGAAGGCCAAGGAGATCGAGGCTGAAGCGCGCGCGATGAGCAAAAAATTCCTCGATGAGATCTTTGAGGTCGAGATCAAGAAGGTGCCCGAGGCCGAGCAGGCCGCCTTCCGCGTGGCCCGTGACACGCCTGTGGCCAAGCAGACGCCGGAGCAGAAGGCGCTGATCAAAAAATATCCCTCCGCGCTGGCCACCTATTCGCTGGATCTCTACGACAAGAAGAAGCAGGACATCGTGGATGCCAAGATGGCCGAGGCCAAAAAGCTGCGTGAGACGAAACCTGCGGAAGGCTTTGTGATGGCGCTGACGGAAGTGAAGGGGCAGGTGCCGGCGACCAAGCTTTTCAACCGTGGTGATCATGATCAGCCCAAGCAGGCGCTGACTCCGGGAGAGCTCAGCATCCTCGCCAGTCCGCAGATCGAGCCCTTCAAGCCGGTGCCTGTGAGCAGCGGCTCCAGCGGCCGACGGCTGGCCTACGCGCAGTGGCTCACCAGCGGCAAGCACCCGCTCACGGCACGTGTGCTGGTGAATCGTTTCTGGATGAACCACATGGGGCGCGGCATCGTGAACACACCGGGAGATTTTGGCCGCCAGGGCGAGCTGCCCACACATCCTGAACTGCTCGACTATCTGGCGGATGAGTTTGTGAAAAGCGGCTGGAAGCTCAAGCCTCTGCATCGCCTCATTCTCCTGAGCAGCGCGTATCGCCAGTCTTCGGTCAATCAGGCCTCGCTGCACGGCGATCTCGAAAACAGGTTCTACGCGCGTTTCAAGCTGCGCCGTCTCGATGCTGAGACGCTGCGGGACTCCATGCTGGCCGTCACCGGCACGCTGGTGCAGTCCAGCTATGGCCCGCCCAGCGGCATCGGCCGCGATGCCCAGGGTCGCGTCGTCACCGGCATCGACAAGAGCACCATCACCGTGAACAAGGTTGATCCCGGCGGTTCGGATGATTTCCGCCGCTCCATCTACGTGCAGGTGCGGCGCAGCAAGCCCGTCACCGTGCTCGACACCTTTGATGCGCCGATCATGACGCCCAACTGCGAGGTGCGTGCGCAGACCACCGTGGCCCCGCAGTCCCTGCTGCTCATGAATGACACCTTTGTGCTCGACAGCTCCCGCCGTCTGGCGGACCTCCTGCAGACCGAGGCTCCCGGCAACCGCGTGGAGCAGATCAAGCGCGTGTGGGAGCTGCTCTTTGGCAAGCCCGCTACGCAGTCCGATGTGGCCCGTGGCATTGCTTATCTGGATGAGCAGACCAAGGCGCTCACGCAGTATCATCACGACATCCAGCATCCGAAAGGTGTCGTGCCCAATCCGCCGCAGGAGGCCATGGCCAGCTTCTGCCAGATCCTTTGCAGCTCAAACCGCTTTCTCTACGTCGAATAATGAACCGCCCCCAGCTCTGCTCCCGCCGTCACTTCCTGCATGCCAATGGCTACAGCCTTGGTACGCTGGCGCTCGCCTCGCTGCTTGAGAAGGAAGGTCTGCTCGCCGCCCCTGTGAAGCCCGAGAGCGTCACGGGAGAGACGCGCTACGACCTCAAGCCGAAGAAGCCGCACTTTGAGCCGACGGCGAAGGCGATGATCTCGCTCTTCATGATGGGCGGGCCTTCACAGATGGATCTCTTTGATCCCAAGCCCATGCTCACCAAGTATCACGGGCAAAAGTTTCCCGGAGAGATCAAGTATGACAACCTCGCGCAAGCATCGGCGAAGTGCTTTGGCTCGCCGTGGAAGTTTGCCAAGCACGGCCAGTGCGGCATGGAGATCAGCGAGCTGCTGCCAAACCTGAGCAAAGTGGTGGATGAGATCACGCTCATCCGCTCGATGACCTCCGGTGTGAGCAATCATGCGCAGGGTCTCTATGCCATGAATGCGGGCCGCATCACCGCGGGCCGCCCTGCGCTGGGCTCCTGGCTCACCTACGGTCTGGGCAGCGAGACGGATGAACTGCCCTCCTACATGGTGCTGTCTCACCCCAACGGCCTGCCCACTTTTAGCGGCGAGCATTTCACCAATGGCTGGCTGCCCTCCCTGTTTCAGGGCACGCTGGTACGCGCCACAGAGCCGCGCATTTTGAATCTCGATCCGCCAGCATCGCTCGCCGGTGCGCCGCAGCAGCGTCAGCTGGACCTGCTCAAGGCCTTTAACGAAGATCATCTGGCCCTGCATCCGGGCGAGCTGGATCTGCAGGCGCGCATCTCCAGCTATGAACTTGCGGCGAAAATGCAGGTCGCTGCGAAAGAGGCGCTCGATATTTCCAAGGAGCCCGAGTACGTCCGGAAACTCTATGGGGTGGACAATCCGATCACCAAGGATTACGCCACGCGCTGCATCATCGCCCGCCGTCTGGTGGAGCGTGGCGTGCGTTATGTGCAGGTGCTCAATGCCGGTCAGTCCTGGGACCAGCATGGCTCGCTCATCACGGCGCTGCCGAAAAACTGCGAGGCCACCGACCAGCCCAGCGCGGCGCTGATTATCGATCTCAAACAGCGTGGCCTGCTGGACACCACCGTTGTCCACTGGGGCGGCGAGATGGGACGCCTGCCCGTGCTGCAAAACGACGCCGGGCGTGAGAAGTGGGGACGCGACCACAACACCTATGGCTTCAGCATGTGGATGGCCGGCGGCGGCTTCAAGAAAGGCTACGTGCACGGCGAGACTGATGAATTTGGCCACAAGGCCATCATTGATGAAGTGAAGCACTACGACTATCACGCCACGCTGCTGAAGACCTTTGGCCTGGACCACACCAAGCTCACCTACAAGCGCAACGGCCTCGCCGCCTCGCTCACGGACAACCAGGGTGCGAAGGTGGTGGATCAGCTGCTGGCCTAGTCTTTTACTTCTCATCATCCAGCATGACCGCCGCCGCCTCGAATCCATTGCATCGTTCGGCGGCGTGGAAGTGGACCATCTGCGGACTGCTGTTGCTTGCCTCGGCGATCAATTACATGGACCGCCAGACGCTGGCGAATGCGGCGGTGCGCATCAAACAGGAGTTTCATTTGTCGCGTGAACAGTATGGTCACATCGAGGCCGTCTTCGCCTACGCCTTTGCGGCGGGGTCCATCGTCTTTGGCTGGCTGGCGGATCGTTTCTCCGTGCGCTGGCTTTACGCCATCGTGCTGACGATGTGGTCGCTGGCCGGACTGGCCACGGGTTTTGTGCACAATGAACAGGAGCTTGTCTGGTGTCGCATGGCGCTCGGCTTTTTCGAAGCCGGTCACTGGCCCTGCGGCATCCGCACCACACGGGCGCTGCTGGACGCGCGTGAGCGCTCTTTTGGCAACAGCGTGCTGCAAAGCGGCACCTCGGTGGGGGCCATCATCACGCCGCTGATCATGGGGGTTCTTATGACGTCCGAGCTCAGCAGCTGGCGCACAGCGTTCCAGGTTGTCGGCATCACAGGATTTGGCTGGCTGGTGCTGTGGTTTGCGCTGGTGCGCAGTGCGGATCTGCCCGCGCCTGGGCGTGAAGAGAAGTCAGCGCAAGCAGAAGGTGCGGGTCTTTGGAGCCCGGTCTTTATCCGGCGCATGATCATTGTCTTTGTGGTCATCGCCTGCATCAACACCACCTGGCAGATCCTGCGCGCCTGGCTGCCCCAAATACTTCAGGAGGGGAATGGTTATTCGGAGGCGGAGACGCTGTGGTTTACCTCGGCGTGGTATCTTGCCACGGATGTTGGCTGCATAGGTGCGGGGGCTCTCGCAGTCTGGCTGGGGAGGGGGCGGATGTCCGTGCATGCCGCACGGGTCCTGGTCTTTGCCGTCTGCGGGCTGCTGTGCGCCACCTGCGCGCTGACTCCCTGGCTGGCGCATGGCTGGGGGCTGCTGGTGGTCTTTATGCTCGCGGGAGCCGGGGCGCTGGGGGTATTTCCTTTGTATCACGCCTTCACGCAGGATCTCTCAGGTCGCCATCAGGGCAAGATCACCGGCATTGCAGGAGTCGTCGCGTGGGTGCTGCCGGCGCAGGCGCAGCAGTTCTTCGGGAAGCTCGCGGATCGCACGCAGTCGTTTGATCAGGGGCTGATGCTGGCCTCCTGCCTGCCGCTCATCGCGGTGCTGCCGCTGTGGCTGTTTTGGGAAAGCAAATCCGACCGTCACACATCCTCCTCATGAGCACCCTATCCTGGACCCGTCGTTCCTTTCTCATGGCAGGCGCTGCAGCAGCGGCCACTGCCCATGCTGCTCCAGCAAGTGGCCGAAAAAAGATCGCGCTGATTGCCACGGTGATGTTCAAGAACTCGCACGCGATGCATTTCGTGGACCGCCTTGCCATGGGCTATGTCTGGGCCGGACAGTGGCTGCCGCCGCGCACGGATCTCGTCTCGCTCTACGTCGCACAATTCCCTGAGACTGACCTCGCGCGGGGCCGCTCGGAGCGCTATCACATCCCCATCTATTCCAGCATCGCCGATGCGCTGACGCTCGGCACCGGCAAGCTGGCTGTGGATGGAGTCGTCCTCATCGGTGAGCACGGTGACTACCCTGAAAACGAAAAGGGGCAGACGCTTTACCCGCGCTACGAGTTCTTCAAAGAGATCGTCAAAGTCTTTGAGGCCAGCGGTCGAAGCGTACCGGTCTTTAACGACAAGCATCTCTCCACTGAGTGGAGCAAATGCACCGAGATGGTGGCCGATGCGAAACGGCTCGGCTTTCCCTTCCTTGCGGGCTCTTCCTTGCCTGTCACACGCCGTCTGCCTGCAGTGGACATCCCGTGGGGGACGCCGCTGTCTGAGAGCGTGGCCGTCGGCTACGGCGGCATCGAAAAATACGACTATCACGGACTCGAAACCGCGCAGTGCATGTCCGAGCGACGCCGTGGTGGCGAGGCGGGAGTGAAAAGCGTGCTGGCCCTGCGCGGAGAAAAAATGTGGGAGCATGCGGCCACGCGCAAGAACACGCAGCGCCTGCTCGCCGCCGCGCTCTCCCGCAGCCACACCTGGCCGGTGGAGGGGTATCCGCTGGAGCCCGTCAGCTTCGGCTGGGCGCGCAAGGTTTTCCCGGATGCCTTTGCCTACTTCATCGAGCATCGCGACGGCTTCCATACGACGCTCTTCATGCTGCCGGTGCGTGACTTCAACTACGCCGGACTCAACAGCGAAACCGGGCAAATTACCTCCTGCCAGATGTTTCTGCCCATGCCGGGCTCCAGCTCGACCACGGCGGACTTCTTCAATCCGCTCATTCATCACATCGAGGACATGATTTTGGAGAATCGTGCGCCTTATCCCGTGGAGCGAACGCTGCTGACCTCAGGGGTGCTGATTGCTGCGGTGGAGTCTCTCTATCGCAAAGGCGAGGTCATCCAGACTCCGGAGCTGGATGTCAAATACACCGTGCCCAAGGAGTCGCTCTACTGGCGTGAATAGACCTGCATCCCAGTTGCAGCGGGGCCGGTGGCGTGAGAAAACAAGGGTGTGACTCCCGCCCTGTCTCCCACACTTGCCGCATCTTTGGCTGCGTTTGCGCCCGATGCCTCGGGGCAGAGTGTCTGGATGGAGTTCATGGACACTCTATCGCTAGCGCCTGGAGAGGTGCTGTTTCGCAAGGGCGATACTGCTGATGCGATGTTTCTCATCGAGTCAGGCACGCTGGCGGTGGTGCTGGAGGTGGAGGGTGCGGGGCGTGCCGAGCTGAGGCGACTGGGGCCGGGGCAGTTTTTGGGAGAGATGGCGCTGTATCGTTCCGAGCCGCGCACGGCCTCGGTGGAGGCAGTCAGTGCGGTCAAGCTGTGGCGCCTGACTGCGGCCCGGCTGCGAGAGGCGGAGAGGCTGCATCCGCAACTAGCGGTGGCGCTGCACCGGCATGTGGCCTCGCTCATCTCCGAGCGTGTGGTCTTCAGCAACATGGAGCTGAAGCAGCCGCTGGCCCGTCTCGCGCATGCACTGCGCGGTCTGGCCACCAGCGATTTTTCTTCCACGGGCTGGGACCGTGCAGGGGTGGTCAAAGAAGCGAGGAGGAGTGATGAGGTCGGGGCGGTGGCGCAGGCGATGGAGTTTCTGGCGGATCGACTGCAAGAGCACATCACCGCGCTGCAGCAGCAGACCGCCGCACGTGAGGCCATCGAGAGCGAGCTGCGCATTGCGGGTGAAATTCAGTCCAGTCTGCTGCCGCCGCCGCTCACCACCGCTGAACAGCAGCGTGTGGATTTTGCCTCTTTCATCAAACCGGCACGCGAGGCTGGCGGTGATCTTTATGATGGCTTCTTCCTGCCGGACGGACGTTTCTTCACACTCGTGGGCGATGTGTCAGGGAAGGGGGTGCCTGCCGCTGTCTTCATGGCCCTGGCGGCGATGGCGGTGCGCACTCTCGCGCGCGAGTTGCGCGATCCCGGAGAGCTGCTGGCGCATGTGAACCGACTGCTTTGCGAGCGCAATGAGACGATGCAGTTTGTCACAGCGTGCGCGGTGTTTTTTGATCCGGCCACCGGAGCGCTCTCCTGGGCCAATGCGGGGCACCCGCTCGCGGCTGTCATTTCAGATACGGGCAGCCTCGTCTGGCTGGATGGACCGCGTGCTGCGCCGCTGGGGGTGTTTGAAGAGACCGCGTATGCCACGCAGCACCACACCCTGGCGCCGCGTGAGACGCTGCTGGTGTACTCAGACGGCGTTTCGGAGGCGCAGGATCCGAAGGATGTGCTTTTTGGCAGCGCAGGCATCCAGCAGTGTCTTGCTGGAGGTGCTGTGTCTGGCAGTGCGCAGATCGTGCAGAGTGTCGTCTCGGCGGTGCTCACGCATCAGGCCGAGGCTCCGCAGGCGGATGACATCACGCTCGTGGCACTACGCCGAGTGCTGTGAGCAGTCCGGAGATGTGGAAGACCTCGTAAACGGCGGGCGTGAGATGCGTGAAACGTGCCTCTCCGCCGCCTGCCTTGAGCTTCTTGGCGGCGATGATGAAAACGCGCAGCCCTGCGCTGCTCACGTATTCAAGGCCGGACAGATCAAACGTGAGCGTCCGCACGCCTGAGGTGATCAGTGCGCTGACCTGCCGCTCCAGATCAGGACTGGAGAGACCATCCAGACGGCCGGTGAGAGTCAGGGTGGCGGATGCGGCCAGCCTGGAGGCCGCGATGCTCATGCTGGCAGCCGCGCCTGCGGCACGTCCCAGCTGGCGCTCGACGGTGAAGACATTGTGCCCCTCACGGCGCTCGTAGAGGCAGACATCCATCAGCTTTCTCACCAGATGCACACCCAGGCCGCCCACAGGTCGTGCTTCCAGAGGCAGGCTGGTGTTGACCTCGGGTCTGGCCAGTGGGTTGTAGGCTGTGGCTTCGTCCGTCACGGAGGCACGTATGCGGTCTGCTGCAATTGCTTCGATCTGCACGCTCAGTGTGCGCGTGGCGTCTCCCTGATAACCGTGGGTGATCACGTTGGTGACGATCTCTTCCAGCGCCAGATGCAGCGCGGAGACATCCGCCGCGCCGATGCTCATGCGGGTGCTGAAGTCATCGATCATCTGCATCACCCGCGCCAGCTCGGCGAGATTTGCGGCGATGGTGAGGCTCTGTGATTTCGCAGACACAGCGGTATCAAATGTAGAGCTCGTTGAGCATGGCGGCGGCGCTTTCATCCAGCAGCTCGCGACGGCGCACTTCATCAAAGCGGTCCAGCAGGTCTTCGGGGCGCAGGCGTTTCTTTTCGGCGCCACGGATGTCATGCAGCACCTGGCCGCGGTGCATCATGATGATGCGATCGCCCAGGCTCACGGCCTGCTGCATCGAGTGCGTGACCATCAGCGTGGTCAGCTTGTCGCGCTGGATCACCTCATCACTGAGCTGGATGACCTGGTCCGCGCTTTTGGGGTCGAGCGCTGCGGTGTGCTCATCCAGCAGCAGCAGTTCGGGCTTCAGCCAGGTGGCCATCAGCAGGGTCAGCGCCTGACGCTGGCCGCCAGAGAGGGAGCCGATGGCGTTGTCCAATCTATCTTCCAAACCCATCTTCAGTGTGGCGATGCGCTCGCGCAGCGGCTGCATGAGAGTGGGGGCCAGGGCCCAGCCCAGACCACGCGACTGCCCGCGCCTGCAGGCCAGCGCAAAGTTTTCTGCGATGGACATTGTGGGGGCGGTGCCGCTGAAGGGATTTTGAAACACGCGGCCGATCAGCCGGGCACGCTTATGCTCCGGCCATTTTGTGACGTCATGCCCCGCGAGCTCGATCCTGCCTTCATCGACAAAGAAGGAACCCGCCACTGCGTTGAGCAGCGTGGATTTGCCCGAGCCGTTCATACCGAGCACGATCACAAACGATCCGGGCTCGATGGTCAGATCCACACCCCGCAACGCGCTGACTTCATTGACCGTGCCGGGGTGGAAAGTTTTGCGGATGCCGGAAAGCGCGAGCATGGCGGGTCAGGTGGCGGAGGTGGGCCTGCGTTTGCAGCGTTCGATGAAGCCGGGCAGCACGAGCGCTGCAAAAACAAACAGCGCGGTGATGAGCTTGAGGTCGTTCGGATTCAAACCCCAGCGCAGCGCGATGGCGACGAGCAGGCGGAACAGCACCGAGCCCATGATCGCGCCGATGATGTTCATGCCGAGGCTGCGTGTGCCTGTCAGCGCCTCGCCGATGATCACGCTGGCCAGCCCCCACACCACCATGCCGATGCCCATCTGCGCGTCTGCAAAGCCCTGGTACTGCGCCAGCAGCGCGCCGGAGAGGGCCACAAAGCCGTTCGAGAGCGCCAGGCCGAGGATGATGTTGCCCTCCACATTGGCACCCAGCGCGCGGATCATCTGGGCGTTGTCGCCCGTGGCACGCATGGCGGTGCCGATCTGCGTGCGGAAGAAGGCGAACATCGCAGCCCCTGCGGCCGAGCTGAAAACGAGCGCCAGGAACAGCACCGCAGCATCTGCCGCAGCCACCGGCCAGCCCAGGATGTGGATGGTTTTCCCACCAGCGAGCCATTCGCCCAGCCTCTCGCCGTAGCTGGCCAGCGTGGTGGCCTGCATCAGCGGCACATTGCTGCGGCCCATGATGTGCAGGTTCACGGAATACAGCGCCGTCATCACCAGAATGCCGGAGAGCAGCGAGTTGATTTTAAACTTGGTGTGCAGCACGCCCGTGACAGCGCCCGCTGCCGCGCCGCCCAGTGCTCCCGCTGCGGTGGCCAACACCGGGTTCACGCCTTTCACAAGCAGCACCGCCGTAATGGACGCGCCGAGTGTGATGGAGCCGTCCGTGGTGATGTCCGGCATCGAGAAAATGCGGAACGACACCAGAACCCCCAGCGCCAGAAGCGCCAGGATGAGGCCGATGATCAATGCGCCAATGAGAAGGGTCATGCTCTAGGTGATGATGGGTGCGATCCAGACTGCGCCACGGTAGAACTCGCTCTCGCCCGCGCCGTTGAATCCGCGTGGATCGGAGATCAGGTGCAGAACGCTCTGAAGAGCCTGCCCGTCGAAGAGGCTCGTGACGGCGGGTTGAAGATCAATGAGGCCTTTGCGCAGCGGCCGGTAAGGAAACACGGCGGCGTGGATGTGCCCCAGCAGCTCGGTGCCGCGCGCCAGTGGGCGCAGCAGGGCATCGATGGCGGAGCCTGGTTTTGAGATCACGCCGACCATGAGCGAGGTGCTGTCGCGGAATGAGCGCTCGCTGGTGAAGGAGAGCCAGTCGCGGATCTGCGGAAATCCGAAGCGCTCATTTGCAGCACCTGCGTCAGATGCCGGAGACTGACGCAAAGAGGCGCCGACTAGGCCCGCCGTCTCTGTCACCGCCACGACCACCGCCGCACTAGCACCACTGGATTCGAGCGCTGTCTGCATCAGCTCCGTCAGGCCGATGCGCCGGTCTTCGTCGTTGGCTTCAAAGCGCAGCAGGGAACTGAAGGAACCCTGAGCGGACAGGCCGAGCACGAGCTGTCCCTCTGGAACGAGAGCACCTTCACTCAGCATGAAGTCAGGGCGGCTGGAGCCGTCCGCAGGCTGGAAGGCCGCCACACCTGCCACCGCCAGCAGTTCGCCACAGCGTGCGGCGTTTTCGGCGAAGCTGCCGCCCAGTGCGCCCATGCCCAGAGCTACCGTGGCTGAATCAAATCGTCTTGTGGCAGGGTGTGTGTCTGTGCAGCCACGGGCCAGCGTGGCGACCTCGCCCACGGTCTCGATTTTCATGCCGCCACCACCGAGCGGGAAGAGCTCATACGCCGCGCTTGAGGAGGCCAGTTTTTTACCGGCATCCTCGGTGGCTGCTGCGGCGGTCTCCGAGGTGATGAGCATCTGCAAGCCGGAAAGTTCCAGCACGGAGCGCACCGCCTCAGACGGGCGGATGACGCCAAAGAGGCCATTGATGGCGCGGAGCTGCTTGTGGCAGGCCAGAAGCACGCGGATGCCTGCGGAGCTGATGTAGCTGACCGCGCTCATGTCCAGATGCAGGCGGTGCTCGCCGTCGCGCACGGTGGCGGAGAGCGCGGATTCCACGTGGTTGCACCAGTTGGCATCCAGCCGCCCCGCGAGGCGCAGAATGATGAGATCACCGGATGTTTGGCGGGAGATTTCCATGGGTTACTGGTTCACTTTGTCAGCCTGCTTGAGCAGTTCCGGTGGCAGGGTCATGCCCACGGCGGCGGCATTGGCGGGGCTGGCGCTGAAAAACACACGCGGCGGGAGAATGAAGGGTATTTTGGACACATCCTCGCCGCGGATCACGCGCTCGATCATTTCCACGGTGACCTCGCCGGTGTTGTAGTAATCGCGGCCCATGGCAATCGCCGCGCCCAGCGGGACGGTGGTGCTGTTCAGGCTGATGAGCGGCTTCTGTGTTTGACGTGCGGCCTTGGTGATCGCGTTGAATCCGGTGCTGCTCAGGTTGTCGGAGATCTGCACCACCGCATCGATGGGTCGCGACACGAGCGAGAGCGCCGCATCGGCGAGGTCGCTGGAAGTGTTCACCGCCACGCATTCCAGCGTGAGGCCGTGGTCTTTGCAGAGCTTTTCAAAGGACTCCTTCAGATCGACGGAGTTTGCCTCGGCCGGACAGAAAAGGGTGCCGAGTCTTTTGTACTGCGGGAAGTTTTTCAGGATCATTGCCATGGCCTCCTCCACAGGAGCCAGCACGGAGACACCGGTGATGTTGGGAAGGTGGTCTGTGTAGCTTTTTCCTGCGCCTGCGACGATGGGATTGGCGATCAGCGAGAACACCACGGGTGTTTGCTTCACCTTTTGCACGGCTGTTTGCAGGGAGGGTGTCGAGAGCGGGACGATGATGTCCGCATTCTCTGTCAGCACCGCATCAAAGATGCCGCTCAGGGAGGCGATGTCTCCCTGCGCACAGCGGTAGCTGAGGGTGTAGTCCTTGCCCTCCACGAGCTTGCTGCGCTTCCACGCGGCCTTCATCCCGGAGGAGGTGTCTTCGGAGGGGCCGGACTCGATGTAGTTCACGATGGCAATCTTCCACTTCTTGCCGGTGGGATTCGGCACTTCTGCGGCTGCTGCCACATGCTCCACGCCGTTTGCATCGATGGCGATCTTTGCGCGCTTCTGCATTTCCTCGGGGATCTTCCAAGTGTCTTTCAGCCCTGCGGTTGCCTGCACATTCACCGTCAGCATTTCAGGCATCACATTGACGATCGGCACGCTGCCCGGCTTGCGGCCATTGAGCACTTCACCCGCGAGGCTGCCTGCGAGACGGCCCACTTCCAGATAGTCCGCGCCGAGATCAAACAGCGCGCCCTTTTTCACATTTGGGGGAATGACGGTAAAGGAAGGCACGCCGCCTTTTTTTGCGGTGGCGATCAGGCTCTCCGCTGCGGTCATCACCGTCACATCACCGCCCATCCACATGGCCTCCGCACCGCGTGCGACCAGCGCCGCCGCCGCCTCGGCCACGCCGGAGGAGTTGTCCACGGTGGATTCCATCAGCTCAATGCCCACATCTTTGCAAACCACACGCGCCAGCTTCACCTGCGCCTCGGAGTTGGCCTCCGCCGCATTCCACACGACGCCCACTTTTTTCAGGGCGGGGTTCATCTCGCGTGCGGCCTTAAACGCCTGCGCGATTGGCTGCATGGTGCCAAAGCCCGCGAGGTGCGCCGGGTGCTCCAGCGGATTCGTTTTGCTCACACCCACGCCTGCCACCGAGGGATCTGAGACCAGCGCAAACACATGCGGCGTGCCGCCTGCCTTGTTTGCGTTTGCCACCGCCTGCAGAGACACGGTGCTGATCGTCATCAGCAGATCATAGCCGCCACCGGCCATCTCTTTGGCGATGGTCTGGGAGACGGCATTGTCACCCTCGGCATTGTAGAGCTTGAGCTCCAGGTTTTTGTCCTGTTCCCAGCCCTGCTCCTTCAGGCCTCTGATCATCCCCTCGCGTCCCTGGTCCAGGATGGCCTGAGAGGCATGCTGCAGCAGCGCCACGCGCATGGTCCGGCCGGGCTTGGGTGCCGCCGTGCTTTTCACGCGTGACCCGAGGTCGGACAGCAGCAGCACGCTGGCGGCGGCCATGATCAGAAAGATGCCCAGCAGGAGGCGACGGAGAGTGTGAACCATCGGCCGCTATCAAGAGCAGGAAGCAGACGCAGTTCAACGCGATTTCCCTAAATCGGGTGTGCCGCCGTCCAGATTTTCTGAGCGGGGAGTGGCAAGTCTCCCGCCAGTCACGTCGTTCCACGCGTATGCCGTCTTTTCGCATCGCCATCCTTTGTTTGTTCTCCTGCCGTTTAGTCGCCGCCGCCGATCCCGTCGCGGCGTGGTCCAAGGACGTTGTCATCAAGCCGGTGTGCGCCGTGGAAGGCCGCCATACCACGCACAGTTACTACCTCACGAATCCCGAAAGTCCGGATGGCAGGCATGTGCTGTTTTTCACTTCGACCACTCTCAAGGGACAGCTGGGGGAGGTGCGCATGATCGAGCGTGCCACGGGCAAGGAGACGGTGCTGGCTGACAACATCCACACCGAGGACGCCCACCGTGTGGCCTGCCAGCAGTGGCTTTCCGGCGGCAAGCGCGTGGCGTTTCACGAAGTGATCGACAAAAAGTGGCGCGTGGTCGTGGTCGATGTGGAGACGTTGAAGAAAACAGTCGTTGCGGAAGATCATCAGGTAGGTTTTGGCAGGCCGGAAGGAAACCTGCTGCCCATGTATGGATGCCATTGGAATCCGGGGCCGTATCGAGATCTTGAGGTGTGGGATGCTGCCACCGGCAAGACCACCACGATGGCGAAGATCAGCGAGGTGGAGGCCAAGCATGGTGAGTGGCTGCAGAAGGAGTTTGCGGGCAAGCCCTGCTCCATCTTTTTTCCCGTGCTCAGTCCGGATCTGAAGAAGGCCTTTTTTAAAGTCGCTGCGGGCAACGGTGGAGACGACTACATGTCCAGCAGGGCAAGCCATCGCCAGGGCACGGTGGTCTATGACACTGAAAAAGGCGCGTGTGTCTGGCAGCGCAACCAGTGGGGCCACCCTGCCTGGACGCCGGACTCGCAGCACATTTTTGAAGCAGGCAACATCAGCTTCGACATCGCTGACAATCCGGCGCGATTCACCCGCCTGAAGGATGTGCCGAACCTCAGTGGCACTCATCCGTCTGTAAGTCCGGATGGCATGCTCATGGTCACCGATGGGATGAGCCGCAACGCGGGTGGCAAGGGTGATGAGTGGGGCGTCATGGTCGCCGACATGCGCGGGGGCAAGTGGGTGCTGCTGCACAGCTTTGCTCAAAACGGA
The DNA here is from genome assembly GCF_042655725.1 of Prosthecobacter fluviatilis. Taxonomy (GTDB): domain Bacteria; phylum Verrucomicrobiota; class Verrucomicrobiia; order Verrucomicrobiales; family Verrucomicrobiaceae; genus Prosthecobacter; species Prosthecobacter fluviatilis. The sequence continues at coordinate 271,830 of NZ_JBHSMQ010000003.1, read as the reverse complement.
GGGGCCAAATCCTGGCGTCGCAACCACCCTCATCCGATCTTCAGCGCAGATGGGAAACGTATCTACTACAATGTCAGCGACGGAGCCTTCACGCGGCTGATGGTGGCCGAGCGTCCGCAATGAACACCGCATTTGCGGCGTTTGAGGGAGGCATGAAACTTATCTTCACCGCCGCATGCCTGTTCACGTTTGCGTTTGCTTCCTCTGCTGCCGAGGAGGCGGAGCCTGCGGGTCTGCACCGAGTGGTGGCCGTCGAAAACGTCTGCGCCTGGCCAAACCTCACGCTGATGCCGGATGGCAGCCTCATCGCCATCCTTTTCAATCAGCCCGGACATGGCACGATGCAGGGAGATGTGGACTGCTATGCCAGTGGGGATGGTTTGAAATGGGAGAAGCGAAGCACTGTGACTCGTCATGAGCCGGACACGATCCGCATGAACCATGCGGCAGGGCTGGCGAAGAACGGAGACCTGCTCGTGCTCTGCTCCGGCTGGACGAATGTGAAGCAGCCCAGCAGGCCCAAGCAGGCCGCGTTTCGTGATGCCGTGCTGCGCAGCTGGATCATGCGCTCCAAAGACGGTGGCCGCACCTGGAGCAAGAGTGATGTCTTTCCTGCCTCCGAATCTGACGAATGGACCGAGCACATCCCCTTTGGCGACATCTGGACGGCGCAAGATGGCACACTGAGGACGTCATGCTATCAGGGCCAGATGGCAGATCCGGCGAAATCATCCAAGACCAAGGGCTGGCGTTCCTGGTGCTTTCGCAGCGATGATGATGGGGTGACGTGGAAGCCGCAGTCCATCATCGGGCCCACCCACAATGAAACCGACATCTTCCCGCTCGGTGGCAAAAGCTGGCTGGCCGCCGCCCGCACCATGCAGATGGAGCTCTTCCGCAGCGATGACGATGGTGCCACCTGGGGCCAGCCTCTGAAAGTCACGGAACGCAACGAGATCAACGGCCACCTCACCCGACTCGGCGACAAACGCCTTTTGCTGAGCTATGGAGTGCGCATTGCCGGGCGTCACGGAGTCTGCGCCAAATTCAGCAGCGATGAGGGCAAAACCTGGAGCGCTCCCATCCGTCTCGCGCGCAGCGAGGTGAGCGACTGTGGCTATCCTTCCAGCGTGCAGCTTGCGAATGGGAAGATCGTCACGGCTTACTACTCCAAAGCCGCACCCGAATGTGGTCATTACCACATGGGCGTGGCGGTTTGGGAGGCTCCTACACCGTGAGTCAGCGCGCGCCTGGGAAAGCGTTGGCGCCTTCGCGTGCCTGCTGCTCCTTCAGCAGCTCGGCTTTGACCCGTGCCTCGTCTTCTTCAAAAACTGCCAGCCCGATCACGCCCACGTTGCTGGCGCCACCACTGGCTGCGGCTTTGGCGCGGGCCACGCTGCCAAAGACGAATGAGCGAACGGTCGTGCTGTCTTTGCGGAAGCCGTCCACATTGTACGTTGCTTTGGGTTCCAGCACAAAGCCATGCTGGTTCGGACTCGCTGCCTTCCCCGTCAGGACGTTCAGGCCGTCCACACTCAGCACGACTTCGATGCGTTTTTTGGTCCTGTTCTCCAGCCTCACCACATAGTGGTCGCCGTTTTCGCCGATGACGATGCGTTTGTCGTTGACCTCGTAGTGAGGATAAGCGCTGCCATAGTGAAGCAGACCTGCCTTCAGCCGCTCCCCGGCCGTTGAAAAGAGGCCGCTGTGCTTGTTCATGCTTCCCCCCAGGACTTCCACCATGGTCTTTGCTCCCGTCTCGTCATTGTAGTGAAAGGAATCCACTGCGTCGGGTGTGTCCGACTTGCGGATCAGGCGCGTGGTTTCCAAAGCCGAGTAGCGCTCCTGGCCTGCGGAGGTGCCGAGGCCGGGCCGTTCCTGGATGCGAGCTGCAGCATGATCGGAATGGTAGGACCCGTACCCGGACTTATGCACCGGTGCTGGGGGCGGGGGCGGAGGGGCGGGCATTTCCGAAGCACACGAAGCCATCATGACGACGGCCATTGACACAGAGCAGCTAACAAACAGACGGCGGAGTTGGGCTGGGTTCATAAATGCAGAAATATCAGCATTTGAATTTCTGGCAAGACTAAATGCTGAAAAATATGCATTTCGGTGAACTGTGATTTTTTGATGGCTGCCAGCGGCTATACTCCTCAATACCCGCTTGCCATTCTGCTTAAATGCAGCATTTTCAGCACATGGCGGCCAAAGATGACCAACTCTCCAAACGCGAGCGGCAGGCGATGGACATCGTCTATCGGCTGGGCAAGGCCACGGCAGAGGAGATTCAAGAGGAGATGCCGGACCAGCCTTCCTATTCTGCTGTGCGCGCCCTTCTGAGCATCTTGGTGGACAAGAAGCTGCTCAAGCACACCCGCGAGTCGCGCCGGTATGTGTATGAGCCTGCCATCTCGCGTGAAAAGGCGCGTGATACGGCGCTGCGGAAGCTCATGCGCACGTTTTTTGACGGCTCTCCCGGCAAGCTGATGGCCTCGCTGCTGGATGCGAAAGACCGCAAGCTGCCGCCGGAGGAAGTCGCCGCGATCCGGAAACTGCTGGACGAGCAGTCGCGTTCCTGATCCAATTCCCATACGTTATGACTGCCTGCTGGATCGCCATCGCACTCAAAGCCACTTTGTGGGCTGGTTTGATGAGCGTGGCGGCGCTGGTGGTGCCGTCGCAGCATCCGCAGGTGAGGCGTGGTTTTGCCCTGCTGGGCATGTGGGGGCTGTGGGTGCTGCCGTGGCTGCCGCTGCCATGGTCAGATCTTCCGGCCATGGCCTTCACTGTTGCAGGAGGAAGCAGCACGGAGCCGGGCAGGCTGTGGCTGGTTCTCAAGACAGTCTGGGTCATGGGCAGTGTGATTTTTTTGCTGCGTGTGCTGAGCGACATCACAGGCATCGAGAGACTGGTGAGGCAGGCCCAAAAGTCCGCGCTGAGCGCAGATGGCATCTTTGAGGTGAGGTTCACTGAGGATGTCGCAGGTCCTTGCATGACGGGCTGGCTGCGGCCCTGCGTGCTTCTGCCTGTGGCCGCAGCCTCATGGCCTGAGGGGGCGCTGAACGCCGCCTTGCGTCATGAATGCCAGCATGCGCGGCAGATGGACGGGCTGCACCGATTCTGCGCCGCATTGGTGCGTGCATGTTTCTGGTGGAATCCTGCCATGCATGCGCTGTGCAGCATCTACGAGGCGGAATCCGAAGTCTGCTGCGACGAAGCGGCCACGAAGGCATGCAGCCGCCAGGAGTATGGCGAGATGCTGCTGGCCCATGCCACGCAGATGCCGATGCCGTCCTTTGCCCTGCCGTTTGCCCGGAGCTCCGGGCTGCGCGCCCGCATGCAGCGCTTGCTTGCCACGCGCCGGGGCTCACGCTGGCTGCTTTCCGCCCGCTGGCTTGTGGCATTGGCGCTATTCATCGGTGCGGCCGTGCTGGTGGCGTCCGTGCACGTGATTCCGTCCGTGGGAGCTCAGAAAATCGCGCTCAAAAGCGAGGCCCGGCTCCGTTTGAATGCAGATCCATTTCCATGGGCGCCGTAGTCAGAATGGCTTTGGCGGCATCGTTTTTTGCCATCCGCTTTTCCATGAAAATACTCTGCCTCCTTTTGCTGTGGTCCGTCAGCGCCATCGCGGCGAAGCCGAACATCATCGTCATTTTTGTCGACAACTTTGGGAACGGCGATCTGGGCTGCTTCGGTTCGAAGCTGCATCGCACGCCGAATGTGGACCGGCTGGCGGCGGAGGGGATGAAGTTCACGAGCTTCTATGTGGCGAGCGGGGTCTGCACGCCGAGTCGCGCGGCTTTGATGACGGGCTGCTACCCGCGCCGAGTAGGCATGCATGTCAGCGACACCGGAGGTGCGGTGCTGCAGCCGGTGGCGCGCAAGGGGCTCAACCCAAGCGAGGTCACGATGGCGGAGGTTTTGAAAAGCGCGGGCTATGCCACGATGTGCATCGGCAAATGGCACCTCGGGGATCAGCTGGCGTTTCTGCCGACGAAGCAGGGGTTTGATGACTTTTTCGGGATTCCCTACAGCGATGACATGACGAAGGATAAAAAGCCGGACGTGTGGCCGGAGCTGCCCCTGATGCGCGGAGAGAAGGTGATCGAGGCGCCTGCAGACCGTGATCACCTGGTGAAACGCTGCACGGAGGAGGCGGTGCGCTTCATCGAACAGCACAAGGCGGAGCCTTTCTTTCTCTACCTGCCGCACACGATGCCGGGATCAACCGCACATCCCTTTTCGAGCGAAAACTTTCGCGGCAAGAGTGCGAACGGTGAGTATGGCGACTCGGTGGAGGAGCTCGACTGGAGCACGGGGGAGATCATGGCGGCGCTGGAGCGGCTGAAACTGGCGGACAACACGCTGATCGTGTGGACTTCCGACAACGGAGCGGTGAAACGCACGCCGCCGCAGGGCAGCAATGCGCCCTATCGAGGCCATGGCTACGACACTTCTGAGGGGGCCATGCGCATGCCCTGTGTGATGCGCTGGCCGGGCAGGATAGCTGCCGCAACGGTGAATGACGCTCTGTGCTCGACGATGGACCTGCTGCCGACCTTTGCCCGCCTCGCCGGTGCCGGGCTGCCGCCGCAAAAGATAGATGGGCATGACATGACTGCGATGCTTGCGGATGCCGGAAACAAGGCATCGCCATGGGATGACGACGGCTTCTTTTATTACCGAATGGAGCAGCTGCAGGCGGTGCGAGCGGGAGACTGGAAGCTTTATCTGCCGCTCACAGGCAAGGCGAAAGGCATGGGCGGAAAGCAGGAGCCCACCAAGCTGGCCCTGTTTGACGTGAGGCACGACGTCAGTGAAACGCATGAAGTGTCTGCGGAGCATCCTGAGGTGGTGGCCCGGCTGACCGCCCTGGCAGGAAAGGCGCGTGATGATCTTGGTGATGCCAAGAGCCCTGGCGCGGGGCAGCGTGAGGCTGGCATGGTGGAGAATGCTGTGCCTCTCATGCGCTGAGGCTTGCTACCTGCAGAATTTCGGCGACTGGCTGTTTCGTTGTGTGAAACTGCGCAAAAACATGATTTTTTCAGTTGTGTGATTTTTGTTCTGTGATTTGGATGGGAAGCTTAAAGACGTTGATCTGCTAAATTGTTGATAATCGTGTATCCAATAGGCTAGATAATTGCTTATAGAATAAAGCAAAAGCTTATTGAGACAGATGTCGTTTGTTTAAGTGTATCGGCTCAAAAAACGCAAGAACTCCCATGAACTGTTTCCGTACCATTGCCTTAATCACCTTTGTTTCCGGCGCTGCGCTGCTGCGTGCCGACGCCCCTGAGGAGATACCCAGCCTGCAGCCGCTTGATTTTTCCCCTGTGAACATCAGCGGTGATGGCTCGGTGGTGATTGGCACGTCTTTCCGACGCGGCTCCGGCCGTATCTGGTTTGAAGGCGATGACTGCTCCGAGTCCCTCAAGTCCACGATCCAAAACGGGGTGGACGGGTGCCTGCACATTTCTTCGGTGCGTGCCTACGGCATCAGCCGCTTCACCTCTGGTTCGGGGTGGATAGCGGGTGAGATTGACCTCTGCGATGACTGCTATGACGGGCTGGCTTTCGTGTACGGCAACTCACTGTGCTCCGATATGGAGCTGAGGCTGTTGAAAAACTATGACTGCAACACTCAATGGGCGGCGGCCTATGACGTGACGGATGATGGCTCCATGGCGGTGGGTGAAGACTATTTCGAAACGGGGGACTCCAGGGGCTACAGGGCGCTGTGGTGGACAGACACCACGGACAGCGGGCTGAGGCCGACGGTGCTGCAGCCGCTGGCGGATGCCACAGGCGCGTGGGCAAATGCCATGGATGCCGCCGGCACACGTGCGGTGGGTGCGTCCTATGTGGCCAACGGCTGCAACGAGATCACCCAGGCGGTGTACTGGGATCTCAAGGGAGACTCGCCCATGGCGGTGTCCCTGGGTGCGCTGGTGACAGGAGGCCAGAGCGAAGCGAATGACATCAGCCGCAACGGAGCCTACATCGTGGGCTGGGCAGACACAGCCGATGGCTCTGCTCCTTTCATTTCATACCTGGGCGGGCCTATGAGCCAGATCATGGCTGCTGATTCGTCCTATTCACAGCATGGCGAAGCCCTCGGGGTGAGCAACAACGGCACCACGGTGGGGTATTTCGATGCCAACAGCGACCTGAGGCTGTGCTACGACAGCCTTGCTTTTGTGGCGTCGCCTGCGTGGGGAGTGAAGACCGTCAACCAGTGGCTGCAAGAAACGGGGGCCACGGTGTCTGAAGACCTGCATTATGACACGGCCACCGCAATCAGCGAAGACGGCAAGGTGATCGTGGGCATGGCTGAAGGTTCGGGCTACATCGCGCGTGCGGGGAGTGGTTCCATCGATGCGGCCGGGTTCTACAACACTCTTGGCGGCAGCGGGTCCGTGACCCAGCAGAGCTACAATGTGCTGAACATGACTTTGCACGGGGCACATCACATCCCGCTGCAGATGATGAAGGGTGTGAGCCGTCATTTCTGGTTCACGGGGGACGCGGGCCGCTGGGACCGCTACAATTCGAACTCCTACCTTTCTGAAGTGGGTGGTGCGGTGGACCTTTTTGACAAGCAGCTGCTGGTGGGGGTGGGCGTGGGCCAGAACTGGGTGAGCCAAACCCTGGCGCTGGGCGGCAAAACACTGCTGAACGGACAGTACTACCTGATGGAGCTGAGCTACAAGCCCACGAATCTGCCGCTGGTCTTCACACTGACCGGTGCCATGGGCAACTGGGACGCCAAGATCGACCGCAACTATTTCAACGCCGGCAACATCGACACCTCGACTGGCAGGCCGCACATCAACTCCAACACGCTCCGCTTCAGCGTCCACTGGCTGGACGTGGTCAAAGTGGCCGGCTTTGGCATCACGCCCAAGATCGAGTACACCGCCAACAACATGCAGATGGGCGGGTATGCAGAGCAGGGTGGTGGGTTCCCTGCCTACTTCAACCAGCAGAACCACACGGCCACGGAGCTGCGCTACGGCCTTTCCGCCGCCCGCCTGTTTTTCGCGGAGAAACTGCAGATTCGTCTGCGCTCGGAATGGGTGCACCGCTTTGACCAGACGGCAGTGACCACAAGCGGGCAGACCATCGGGCTTTTCAACTTCAATGTTCCCGGCCAGCGTATCAAGCAGGACTGGGTGCAGTTCGGTGGTGACATGGTTTATTCCATCAACGACCGCACGAACCTGACTGCGAGCGTGACCACGGCGACCGCCGGGCAGGATCCTGTGATCGGCGGCAGCGTGGGGGTGCAGGTGAAATTCTAGGCCGGTGCCAGTCTGTGAGTGAGCTGCCAGAGCGTGTGCGCTCTTGCCGTGGGGTCGATTGCCTGCTGTGTTAAGGTATGACCCGTGGCAGCCGCTCGCTCTTCATCCTCATCTTTGTCATCCTGACGGGGATCATCGTGCCGTTTCTGATCTGGGGTGAGAAGTTTGACCAAACGCTGAGCCTTGAAGGGGCGCGCCATTGGATGGAGGGTTATGGTGAGTGGGCTTGGGTTGCCGGCGTGGTGCTGCTGGTGGCTGACATCGCGCTGCCGGTGCCGTCCACGGTGGTGATGTCGGCACTGGGGTGGATGTATGGCTGGTGGGTTGGGGGGCTGGTTTGCACGGCCGGGTCGATGCTCTCCGGCATCATCGCGTATGCGGCGTGCCGCTGGCTGGGGCGTGGTGCGGCACGCAGGATTGCCGGGGAAGAAGGGCTGCGCCGTGGCGAGGAAATCTTTGAGCAACGGGGGGGCTGGCTGGTGGCGCTCTCCCGCTGGATGCCGGTGCTGCCGGAGGCGGTGGCCTGCCTGGCAGGACTTTCGAGCATGCGCTGGCGGGTGTTTTTGCCAGCGCTGGCCTGCGGCGCGGTGCCGACGGGTTTTGTCTTCGCCGCCATCGGCCACCTGGGGCAGAGCGAGCCCGCCTGGGCTTTTGCCCTGAGCGCGATCGTGCCAGTGCTGCTCTGGCTGTGCGCCGCGCGCATGCTGAAGCGCTAGCGCATTTCGGCCAGCCCGGCCTTGGAGGCCGCGGCGCGCACGAGGCGGCACATCTCCCGGCGGATGAACCACACAGCCAGCGGCAGCAGCAAGGTGATGGCAATGGCTGCCAGCAGTCCCATGACGAGCAGCGCATGGAGGCCCGCCACCATCAAAATCGAGGTGACGATTAGCCACAAAAGCAGATTCCACCCGAGGCTGCGGCGGATGCGCAGAAGCAGCCGCACCCGGGTGAGGCAACGTCCGTCGCCATGAAACTCAGTGACGCTCAAATAGGCGCGGGAAATTTCCGACCAAGGCCAGGCTTCGATGTCGAACCAGCGCCATCCGTCGTCTTCACGATAGATGATGTGGGAGGATCTGAGGAGCTTGCGCAGTTCCTGAAGCCAGGCTTCACGGGTGGTGCTGTCTTCACTCCAAAAGCGCAGCGTGCCGAGGCTGAAGGTGATTTTATGTGGTCGTACCGGCGGCATGATGTCCGGCAGCAGCGGATGACGACTGGGCCGTGCCCCCAGTGACAGCATGCCGCGCAGCCGAGCCCATTCGCGCACCACCGGCTGCAGGAAGCACAGCCACCAGAGCAGCAGCCGGTCCGGCAGGCGGCGGATGCCTGCCGAGGCGGCATTGCGCATGCTGACCTGCCAGGCGGACCAGCAGGCAAAACCCAGCAGCGCCAGAGCCAGCCATGGCTGCTGAAAAATGAGCGCGAGCAGCAGCAGGGCGGGCCAAAGCAGGCCGGTGAACCACTGCCACCAGCGGAAGCTGGTGGAGGAGTAGATCACCTGGAAGGCACCGAGTCCCATGGGGCCATGAAAGATGCTGCCCTCGACCGGATAATCTGCCAGATGCTGGTCTCCATAAATGCCACCGCGCCAGCGGGCCCCGCCGAGAATGCCGAAGCGCTCAGCATGCTTTTTCATCAAAAGGGCCTCCGCCTGGCCGTAGCCAAACTGCTGAGTCAAATAGGCGCGGATGCTGAAACGCCGATGGTGCCAGACCATCGCCCCGGGAACAAAGACCAGACGCCTGCCGGTCTCACGCAGGCGCCAGCAGATGTCCACATCATCACCGGCTGTTTTGAATTCGACCTGAAAACCGCCGATGAGAGTGAGGGCATCCTTTCGGATGGCAAGATTGCAACCCGGCAGGTGCTCGGCCTCGGTGTCATCCAGCAGCACATGTGCGGGAGCCCCCGGTGCTGCAGCCACCACGCGTTCGATGCGATTGCGCGGCGGGGGCGGGATATTGGGCCCACCGGCGGCAGCGACACTGCCGTCCTCAAAGGCATGGCTCAGGTGGAGCAACCAGTCTGGATGGGCGATGCAGTCGTCATCGGTGTAGGCTATGATGGAGCCGGTGGCGAGCCGGGCCCCGAGATTGCGTGCGGCGCTGAGCCCGGAATGCTCCTGGAACTGATAGCGGACCTGAGGATGATCTCCGGCGATCTCGGCAATGTGCTGGCGGGAGCCATCGTCGATCAAGAGGATCTCGAAATCGGGGTAGCGCTGGGCCGCCAGTGAGCTGAGGCACGGTCCGAGAGTAGAGGCTCCGTTGTGTGTGCATACCACAACAGAGATGCGTGGAGGCAAGGCGGGAGGCGGCCATGCGGGGGGGAGCTTTCGGATGAGGGTGCAGGCAGGGCGTTCATTGCGCCCGCTGTCCACCAGACCAAACTGCCAGCCTGTGATTTCTTTGCCACCCCGGTGCCACTCGTCGGTGTAGGCGAACCAGACGCCACCGGCACAGCCGCCGCGCAGCAGGCAGTCATGCTGCCAGCGCATGACCTCTGCCTGCCGCTCAGGTCCGTGAGTGGCGACGTCCAAGCCAAATTCAGTGATGATCAGGGGCTGATTGCCCGCCAGATTCTGCCACTGTGAGAGGCATGCGCTGAATGCAGCGGGTGACTCCAGATAGACGTTTACGGCGATGAAGTCTGCGTTGCGCGGGAGGAGATAGCCGGTGGAAGGATACGTGGCGTAGCTGACGAGCGTCTGCGGCGCACTGCGGCGGGCGGTCCCGATCAGTTTTTCGATGTATGCCCGCACCCTGCGGGGCTGCATCCAGCGCACCAGGGTTTTCTCGATTTCATTGCCGACGAGAAACGCGGTGATGCAGGAGTGCCCCTGCAACTGGCTGCAGATGGCGGAGATCCGGGCTTCGATCTCACGGCAGAGAGTGCGGCTGGCAAGGAAGTCGGTGTGCTCGCTCCAGGGGATGCCAACGATGAGGCGCAGGCCGAGGGCCTCGACTTCACTCAGCACGACGGCTGTCGGTGGCTCGTACAAACGCAGGGTGTTGAATCCCAGCGAAGCGATGTGGCGGAGATCGGCGGCCAGCTGGGCGTCTTCGGGGAAGGGCTCGCCACGGGAGTTGGGTTTGAAAGGGCCATAGGTGACACCCCGCAGGAAATGTGGGGTGCCATCGGCCAGCTGCAGAAACTTGCCGGCCGCCACTACGCGCAGCCCGTGGCCGGCTGGCAAAAGGGGGGCGGAAGGCGTGGCGGAAGTCATGCAGGCGGCAGGTTCACATTCGGCGGGTCCGAAGGGTGAAACAATGTACGTGCTGAAGGCCGGTCAGACTTCAGACCTCGGAAGCTTTCTCAGCAGGCGTTTGACTGATGCTGTGCTCTTTCGGTGCCGCTGTGTCTGTGATCTCCATTTCCACCCAGCCGTCGCCTTCACGCTCGACACGCCGGTTGTTGATGAACATGACGATGCAAAATCCGATGAAGGCGGTGCTGGCCTCCAGCACAAAAGGGGTGGAGAAGAAGGTGAAGAAGTAGGCCAGCCCCTGGGTCACGATCTCGCGTGCGGTCTCGTTGAGATAAGCAGCGGTGGCGACACCCGCAATGATGGCCGCCGACCCGATGAGGGATTCGAGCCACCAGACAGATTTTTTGGGAATGGTTTGAGGCGCAGACATTCGCAGATCAGTTAACCGGGACAGCTTTATGGGCGGTGACCGGAAAATCCACCTGTTTTGTTTTTACATTTGTCCCTCCAACCGTGGCTGGGGCAGGGGAGGCGGGCTCATCGTCCTCGACAGGCAGAGCTTTCAGGGCGGCGGGTTCTGTCTGGCTGTGCATGTAAGCCATGTGACTCCCCCACATGGCGACGCAGGCAAGAACGAACACAAAAACCCCGAGAGCTGCGGGGAGTGGTGATTTGATGGAGCGTACGCTTCCGGCAGGAGCGGCCGCAGGACTGGCAGTGTGAGCTGCAGGCTCGCGCAGCCAAGGCCCCTGAGACTGTGTGAGGTAACGATAGTCGCGCTCTCCGCCCAGGGCTCCCTCGGGAAGCCCCTCGAGGATGGAAGAGGAGTCCACACCAAGGAACTCGCTGTACTGGCGGATGAACGAACGTGCATACGTAAGGCTGCCAAAGGCCGCGATGTTGTCGGACTCCATGTAACGCAGGCGCTGTGCGGGTATGCGTGTCTCATGAGCTGCGTCGTCGATGGACAAACCGCGTTTTTCGCGCGCTTCAGTGAGCAACTGGCCGAATGTGGCTGGCATGGCTGTGGATACGCGGAATGTGACATCTGCCGGTCGTGTAAGCGATGAGTTTTTTACACAGTTGCTGCAGCAAACGCAGAAAAAACCACCGGGGTGCACCGCCGGCGTTCTTGTGGAGCGGGACGAAAAATATTAAAATGGCACGATACCCGGGCTGGATTCCCCCCCTTCCGGCGGGTGAAAAATGATCATTCATACCTGAGCTGTGCCGTTGCCGTGCATGCGGCATCCGCCGTCACGCGCAGCCAGCGTGCCTGCACAGCGGGTTCAAATTCCAGAGTCAGCTCCTTTTGCGCCGGCACCTGCACCTTCTGAAATGGCACCCACAAGCCAGTGCCCGTCAGGTCAAGCTCCACCTTCATGTTCACCGCCTGCGGTGCAGCATGGCTCAGCGTGAGCGTGCGTTTGTCATAGCCCCAGATGAGGTAGGGGTCGCTCTGCTGTCCTGATTTGACCTTTGTGTTCTTCCAGGGGCCGCCTTCCCCGCGTGGCCTGCCCAGTTTCCACAGGTCATCAATGGCCCCGGCCCACAGCGCCGCTTTGCCGTCATCGCTGCGGAGGATGTGCTCTCCGGCAGGTGCGTCTGGCCTGATGCCGCTCATGAGAAACAGGCCGCGGTAGCCGCCGAAGTCCGTCACTCGCAGATCGTGAGATGCGATGGGGCGGATTTTGGCGAAACCGTCGGCATTTTCGGCGGGCAGCTCAAAGAAGGTGCCGCAGGCGCTGAGCATGTCTCGTTCTGTCGCCACCTCGCGGCAGACACGCAGTTCGCCTGCTTTGGTGGCTGCATCCAGCGCCCGGGTGGCGCGTGGCAGCCGCCAGCGCCGCCCACGGTCATCGACCACCAGCACACTGGCTTCGTCCAGGGTGATGACATTTCGCGGAACCGCCACCTTGGTCTTAACAAACGCTTCTGTTTTTGCGTCTTCCACCCGCTTCAGCTTCAGATCCGCATCCAGTTCGTAGTAGCCCGCATCAGCCGCATAGCTCAGCGTACGCTTGTTTTCGCCGCGGGCCCGGAACACGCCCGTCTGCACTTTTTCATCTTCTGCCCTCGCCAGGCCATCAAACATGGCATGTGCCTCGGTGCCGCGTGGGTCCCCATCCGTGAGTGTGATGATCACACTGACATCCCTGCCATCCTGGCCGGCTTTCGCTTTCAGCCACTCATCGTCACCGCTGATGTCCTCGCGTCTCGCCGTGCCTGCCGTATGGTCGATCCACCAAATGCTGCGGTGTTTCCAGCCGGCCACGAGAAAGGGGTCTGCCACATCTCCCGCCTTCACGCTTTCGTGAAGCCATACGGCACCGCTGGCATGCGCGGGGCCCAGACTGCCGGGCGTTTCGGTGCTGGTGAACCACAGGTTTGACTGAGACTGGCCGACGCTGTCGATGCCGCCTTTGACCTTGCGCTTGTTGAGAAACTCCGACTTTGCCGAGTCGTCGCAGCCGAAGACGAGGCGGTCGTTCCAGCGGCAGAAGTCGCCGATGACCTTCATGTAAGCGCTGCGGACACGGATGCCGCCGGGGCTGGCGGCGGAAAAGCTGCGGGGAAAGCGCCAGAAGGCTCCATGCATCGTCATGAGGAGGTCGTCTTCGCCGATGTCCCGGATACGCGGCCATTCCGTGTTCCAGCCGTGGGCGCCGTCGTAGCTGTGGCTGACCTTGGGCAGGCGAAAGGACTGCCATTTGCCGCCGTCCAGCAGCATTAAAATAAGCGACTTGGCATCCCAGCCGATGCTCCATGCCGGCGCGTTTGCGGGGCTGCCCTGGATGCCGCCGGGGCCGGTGACTTCGGTGAATTGATTGCGGCGGACGAGCTGCCAGTCATCGCCGGGTTTGCGCCATTCTCCCAGCGCGCCGCTGGGTGTCGTGGGGTCTGTGAGCACACGCTTGTCGCGGTCGCCGTTGTTGGCATAAATCACGCGGCCCTGAGTGGAATAAAGGCCTTTGCCATGATAGCCAGGAAGCTGAGACTCCAGCTTGGTCAGCGGGGTGGTGACGGTGAAGCCTTTTTTCAGCGGATTGCCGTCCCGGATGAGCGAGGTGACGGCCAGTGATTTCACGTCCACCTCGTAGAGGCCCTCCTCCATCGTGGCGTAGTAGATCTTTCCGTCGGGATCGCTCAGGTGGCGCGCATTGCCAGTGAGGCGCCCGGGCATCTTGTTCGGTGGGATCACCCTCACCTTGCGGTCGGCACTGATCACATAAGGGCCGATGAAGAGCTGCTGTGACTCCGGATGGATCATCCGATTTGCGGGGGTGCCGCCCACGCTTTCCGGCCGTACAATCTGCCGCATGTCTGAGGTGATCTCGTAAAGTTTGTCGCTGGAGCCAAAGGGCAGGTGCGGGCCGTAAGTGACCACCCAGAGGCGATCAGCCCATGGAACCACAGCGCCAGTGCCGCATTCCCCTTCATTGTTGAACATGGCGAGGGCCGGGCAGATGCCGCTGATCTGACGAGGCTCCTGTGCGGTGAGAGCACCCGCGAATGCTGCGAGCAGCAGGAAGTTGGATTTCATATGCGGATCAAAGCCATGCAGGCGGTGCTGGCAACCAGGCTGAGTTATGCCGTATTGAAATCCCTTACATCCCGCAGCATAGCTGGGTGATGCCGAAACCGAAGGCCATCCCGCAGCTTCCTGCCGATGTCTGGCGCAGCCTGCGCCATGAGTGGCTGTGGGTTTACCGCAGTCCGGTGCCGCAGCCCGGGGTCTGGTCTGCGGAGATTCCGGTGCCTGCGGGAGTTTTTTTTGTGGAGCATGGTGAGGTGCGCATCCGCACGGACGGCAAAGAGACCCGCGTCCCACGCGGGCAGGCATTTTTTTCGTCGCCCCAGATGAGGCGGCACTGGTTTGCGCCGGATACGCGGCTGCTCTCCGTCGGTTTCCGCAGCCAGTGGCCGGATGGTACGTCGTTGTTCCGCAATGCGCTCAATTTCGCTGCGGAGGCGCCTGATTTGAGGAAAGCGACACAAAGGCTTTTCTCCAGCATTCATGGGGCTCAGAAAGCCGTGACCTATCGGCAGGCGATTGATGCACGTGTGTATTCCGCCAGCGAGTGGGTGGCGCGTGAGGCTGCCTATGCCGCGTGGTTTGCCGTGTGGATGGGGGCCGTGCAGGATTTGGGCGTTGAGCTGGAGGTCCGGCCGCGTTCAAGGCGCCGTGTGGACCAGATTGTCGCGTGGCTGCAAGCGCTGCCGCCTGACCAGACAACTCCTACTCTGCCGCCGGGTTTTCCGATCGGCAGCCGTCGCGCCGAGCAACTGATGCAGCAGCATTTCGGCATCGGGTTGCGAATGTTTATGGAGCGACGGCGGCTGGAGATCGCACGCGAGCGAATTGTGGCGGATGGTGCCACGTTTAAAGAAATCGCGTTCGCACTGGGGTTTCGCCATGCCTCTCACTTCACTGCCTGGTTTCGCCGTCACACAGGCGTATCGCCTACTGAATATAGGCTGAGAGGCGTCGGCCAGGCCGCGTGATCGTGAATTGTGCAGATGTCGTTTGAAGGAAGGGGGGGCTTGGCCTCCTATGAGCAGGGCGTTGGCAACCAACCAAAGTTTTCAACGACGCGCATTGAATTCATGCATCCCGACGTCTCGCTCATCATCCCAGTCTTTAACAACGAGCTCTTTTTGAACGAGTCTTTGGCCTCGGCGCGTGCCCAGGAGGGGCTGGCGCTGGAGATTATCATCATCGACGACGGCTCGAAGGACGCTTCACTGAGCCTGATCAAAGAGCATGCGAAGGCTGATCCCAGGATCATTGTGATTGAGCAGGAGAACCAGGGCGTCTCTGCGGCGCGGAATGCCGGCCTGGCCCGCGCATCTGGAAAATGGGTGGCTTTCCTGGATGGGGATGACTGGCTGGCTCCAGGAGCGCTGGCGGCCTGGCAAAGGAAGGCGGAGCAGGATGATCTGGATTTTCTGGTGTGCAACGGCTTCAGCTTCAGGACGGAGCCCAAGGCGCTGCTGGATTCTCAGCCGCCGGCCATTCTCAGCCACCAGCCATGGGATGAAGTGATGACAGGCGCCGACTGGATCGTGCAGTGTGTCCAACGGCGTGAATGGCCCCACTATGTGTGGCTGCAGTTTTGCCGGAGGAGCGTCATGGAAGAGGCCAAGATGCGGTTCAGGCAGGACATGATCCATGAAGACATCCCATGGACCGTGCAAATGGCGCTGGCCGCCAAACGAACGGGGTTTTCACAGCCGCCACGCTACGGCTACAGGAGCAACCCCGACTCACTGACGCAGTCACGCGATGCAGACAAAGTGCACCACCGCATCTCGAGCTATCTCAAGGTGGCTGCGTTTTTGAAGGAGTTCTCCCTGGAGCAGCCGCAAGCTGTGCGAAAGGCCCTGCAAAAGCAGCTCCTGCGTGAAATGGGGCATTTCCTTGGCAAGATGCGCAAGGGAAACGTCACACGCGCACACCGCAGCGAGTTTGCATCGGAGTTTCTGGCCGCGGGGATTGCGGGGACGATGCTGAAGAGCTGCTCGAACTACCGTGAGCTGGCGGCTGCCTTCAAGGCCTGGTATCTTTGCCAGATCTGGAAGAGGCAGATACCGTAGGGCCAGGTGGAAGAAAGGGGTTATTTCCTGCCGCCTTTGACAAACTCCTCCCGGCTCAGCGTGCCGCTGCCATCGGTGTCAAACTTGGTCCAGCGCTTGGGTGCCTCATCAGGATCAGGCTGATTGATGAGAAACTCCTCCTTCGTGAGCTGTCCGTCCTTGTCCTTGTCGCGCTGGTCAAACATTTTGCCGCGGTCCTGCACCGGCTTCTTCGCTGGCGCTGCTTTTGCCTCAGATTTGGCGGAGATCTGCGGCTTTGCCTCAGGGTGCTGCGCGAGCAGCTTTCGCAGGCCGGCCACCACTTCAGGCTGCGCCGCAGCCAGGTTTTTCGTTTCCGCAGGATCAGCCTCGTAGTCATACAGCTCCAGCACGGCATTCTCCGGTGCGTCTCCCGGCTTCTTCCACTCCACCAGACGGTGCCGCTGTGTGCGGATCGCACGCCCGATCAGCCCGCCACCTCGCGGATAAACATGGATCGCATGATCGCGCGTGCTGGTGGTCGGAGCGCGCAGCACGCTGGCAAAGCTGCGCCCGTCTCCCTGGGGTGGTGCGGGCAGCTGTGCCATCTCCGCCAGAGTGGGGTAGATGTCGCAGGACTCGATCAGCGCCTGCGTGCGGGCTGCTTTGATCCCTGGTGCCGAGACGATCACCGGGATGTGTCCGGCCTGTTCATAATTCGTATGCTTGCACCACATGCCGTGGTCGCCCAGATGCCAGCCATGGTCTCCCCAGAAGACAATGATCGTGTTGCCGGCCAGACCGCTCGCGTCCAGCGCATCCAGCACCTTGCCCAGCTGTGCGTCCATGTAGCTCGTTGCCGCATGGTAGCCGTGGATGAGGTGCAGGGCCTGTTTCTCCGTCAACGGGCCCTTTTCTGGCACGTCCATGTACTGCCGGAGCTCCCCCCAGGTAGTCGGGGCAAATTCAGGTGCGCCTTCCGGGGGCGTTTGCAGCGCAGGCAGTTTGAAGGAAGCTGGATCGTAGAGGTCCCAGTACTTCTTGGGTGCGACAAAGGGCAGGTGGGGCTTCAAAAAGCCCACCGCCAGGAAAAACGGCTCGTCGGGCTTCTGCTTCGCGGCCTGCAGGCGTTTGATCGCCTCGTCGGCGATCATGCCGTCCCCGTATTTGTTGTCGGCCACGTCCGCCGCTTCCGTGGCTGCTCCGCGCGGCAGCTTCCAGGCCTCCGTTTTGTTCTCAAAGAGAGCCTGCTCCCGGGTGGACTGCGGCAGGTCGTTTTGCTTCAGCGCGTAGCTGATCGTCTTGGGCGTGTAGTGCGGCACGCTCCATGAGTCCACGTCATTCACATTGCCATGTCCCACGTGGAAGATCTTTCCCAGCGCCTCGGCACGGTAGCCGTTTGCCTTGAAATGCTGCGGCAGCGTCACCGCATTCGGCGCGGCTTTGCGGAAATTCGTCGCCAGCTCATAGATTCCCAGTGCCTGGGGCCGCAGCCCCGTCAGCAGCGCATTGCGCGAAGGCGAGCACACGGCCTGGTTGCAGTAGGCCTTTTCAAACAAAACGCCCCGCGCGGCCAGCCGGTCGATGTTGGGCGACTTCACCACCTGGTCCCCATAGCATCCGAGCAGCGGCTTGAGGTCATCCACGCAGATGAGCAGCACATTGGGCTTGGCCGCGGCGAGAAGCGACGCGCTGGAAACAAACAGAAAGAGGAGGGGGCGAATCATGGCGGGAGAGAAAACAATCAGGCACTCAAGACGCCAGAACTGCGGCGTTCTGTCGAAAAGTGCGCCCGAATCGCCTTTGCTCCCTACTCCGGCAGCTTGTCGAAATGAAACTGGCAGCAGCCCAGGTCCAGCGTGTTGGCATTTCGCGCCAGCTTCTCGCTAAAAGCCTCCGCCAAGGCGTAAATCCGCTGCTGCCCCTGCTTTTCCACCTCCAGAAGCCCTGCTTCCTTGAGCACGCGCAGGTGCTTGGAGACATTGTAGGGCGTCACCTGCAGTGTCTCGCACAGCTCAGTCACCGCCTTGGGCCCGCTGATCAGGTGCCGCACCAGCCGCAGCCGAGTCGGCTCCCCCAGTGCGCGCATGGCGGTGAGGCAGTCAAAGGAGCGTGTCACGGTGCGTGATGGCATGTCTTGATCTTTAGCAGATCGGTTTCTTCTCGCAAGACCCCCGAAGAGCTGCCATGGCATAAAATAATAATTGCTAACCCGGGCAAATAACATAATGCGCCGCGTTATCGTTAGAGTTGTTGCAGCCTTTTGCACACGTCCTCCTTTCTTCCACACTCCCCATGTCCTCCAAAGCACGTTACATCATGATCGGCGGCTTCCTCGGCGCCGGAAAGACCACCACCGTCGGCCGCCTGGCCAGGCATCTCAGTGCCCAGGGGCTCAAGGTCGGCCTCATCACCAATGACCAGGCCGGAGGGCTGGTGGACACCAAGCTGCTACGCGGCCAGGGATACGCGACGGAGGAGATCGCCGGCGGCTGCTTCTGCTGCCGTTTTAACACGCTCGTCGATGCGGCGAGCAAGCTGGCGAATGAGGCGAAGCCGGACGTCTTCATCGCCGAGCCGGTGGGGAGCTGCACGGATCTCGTGGCGACCGTGACGTATCCGCTGCGTCGCATGTATGGGGATGCCTTCACCATCGCGCCGCTCAGCGTGCTGGTGGACCCGGTGCGGGCGCGGCGTGTCTTTGGCCTGGATCAAGGAGGCAGCTTTTCCACCAAGGTGGCGTACATCTTCAAGAAGCAGCTTGAGGAGGCGGACATCATCGTCATCAGCAAAAGCGATCTCATCGAGGAAGCCCAGCGCGAGGAGCTGAGGGAGGTGCTGGCCAGGGAGTTTCCTCTGGCGAAGATCGTCACCGCATCGCCGCGTCAGGAAACGGGGCTCGACGAGCTTTTTGCGAGCCTGATGACGAACGAGCAGGCGCGGAGGAACCCGATGGCCGTCGATTATGAAGTGTATGCCGATGGTGAGGCCCTGCTGGGCTGGCTGAATGCCACGGTGACGCTGAAGTCGGATGATGAGTTCGACGCCAATGCCTTTCTCAAGCAGCTCGCCTCCGCCGTGCAGGCACGCCTGTTGCGCGATGGTGCTGAGATCGCTCATTTTAAAATGACCTTCAGCCCCGACGACGGCATCGCAGGCGAGCTCGCCAGCATCAACCTCGTGCGCAGTGATTACGTGGCCGAGCTCGGCATGGAGCTCGACGAGCCCACCACTGGCGGCCAGCTCATCGCCAATCTCCGCGCTGAGGCCGATCCCGCCGCGCTCATGGAGGCGGTGAAAGAAGGCCTCGCTGAGACCACGCTCCAGTTCTTTGGCCTGAAGGCCACGCTGGACCACCACGAGCATTTCCGCCCTGGCAAGCCCACGCCCACCCACCGCGACGGCGAAGTCGTCATGGAAACCAAGGGCGGCTGCAAACCCGGCTCCGGCTGCTGCTGAGGCGGGGCGCCTCGCCTCACGGTTTCCACGTCTTGCTCCAGAGCACGTAGATTTCATGGATGGCACGCTGCTCCAGCGGAGTCCATTCCAGCGTGCGCTCCATCAGCGTCTTGTAGCTGCCAAAGCGCGGGTCTTTCTCTGAGGCTAGCTGGTAGTTCTCCAGAGCCTTCTGCGTGTCTCCCGTGCCCCAGTAGCCCAGGACCAGGGAGTAGTAGTCGTAATGGGCCTGATGGTCGCTCATCTTTGCCGCCAGTTCAAACTCACGCACACTGTCGGCGAAGTCGCCCATGTTGAAATACGCCCAGCCTGCGCGGTTGTGAGTCGGCGCTTTGTCACGCAGCTCCACGGATTTTTTCACATCGGCCCGCGCTTCCTCCTTCCGCCCCAGCAAAGCCAGCACGTAGCCGCGGTTGGAATAAGCCTGTGCGTCCTCCGCATTCTCTTTGATCTGGCGGTTCAGGATTTCCAGCTTGGGTGTGCTACTGACCACGCCGGGGGGGGCAGGTTCTGCGGCAGAGGCACAGAGGCTCAGGGTCAGCAGACAGCAGAAGAGGTGTGAAGAGGTCATGGGAAGTCAGAGAAGAGGTGGGCGGATCAAAGCCAGCGGGCTGGTGGCTTTGCATGCCAGCGACTCAAACGTCGCAAGATGCCTGGTACATTCTGCCGAACGAACCTGTCGCATGAAAACGTTGTTGCACCACCGCTATACACAAACCCTTCCCCCACTGCACTCCCTCTCATGAGCTGGTTTCAACTCGATCCCCACAGCATTGCTGATCGCGCCCGCACCGCCGGCGCCTGTGCGCCATCGCTCGCTGCATCCGTAACTCGCGGCGCTCTCGGATTCACCGCCGTCAGCGTCGCGGGCTTTGTCCCCTGGGCCGTCTTTGGACGCTGGTTCCACACGCATGGTGGAGAGCCTGTGATGTATGCCGCCTGCGCTGTCGTCTTCATCGCCCTTACTTCGCCGATTCTCCATCGCCTCATCATCGGTCCGGATTCCATCTCCCGTTTCTACAAGCTTTTTGGCATCTCCTTTGCCGCCTATTCCGCCGCGTGGATCGCGGGCTGGATGCAACTGCGTGGACATCCGGGAAGTCTGGCCGGCTTGTTTGGCGGCACGATGGTGATGGCCTGCATGCTGGTGGCCGCCTTTGATGCATTGCGCTCTGTGGTTAAAGTTTTTCTCTCGCTGTTCGTGTGCAACACGCTTGGCTACTTCATCGGTGGCGAGTCCGAGGCTGCGCTCATGAAAGTGCATAAAACCACCGCTATGCTCAGCTGGGGAGTCTTCTACGGCATCGGCATGGGTGCCGGACTGGGACTGGCCTTTTATTTTTGCCAGGAGCGAGCAAGAAAGATGCTGGCCACAAGCTGAGCCTTACATCCGTTCAGTTATTTGCCTCATCGAGAAAATTTCTTGAGAGAAGGAACCTTTTAATTGCTTATTTGCCATAATTAGCAAATAAGGCCGTTTCCGCATGCTTCTCCTCATCACCCTTGCCGTCATCGTTGTGGCTTATGCCAATGGGGCGAATGCCAACTTCAAAGGTGTGGCCTCCCTATTTGGCAGTGGCACGACGAGCTACAGAACGGCGGTGAACTGGGCCGCCGTCACCACCTTTGCCGGATGCGTGGCGGCCATGTTCGTGGCTGTCGGTCTTTTGAAAACCTTCACCGGCAAAGGTCTCGTACCGGAGGCCCTAATCACGCAGCCGCTTTTCCTCTTCTCCGTGGCGGCAGGTGCCGGTGTGGCGGGCTTTTTTGCCACGTGGCTCGGTTTTCCTGTCTCCACCACTCACATGCTCACCGGTGCCCTGCTCGGAGCAGGATGGATAGCCGGAGACGTGAATGTGGACAAGCTCTGGGAGGGCTTCATCAAGCCTCTCCTGGTCAGCCCCGTGCTGGCCGTGGCGGCAGGCATGCTCTTGTATGCGATTTTAAAACCCCTGCGTCTCGTGCCCGACCACCGCACCCGAACGCTGGACGCGCTGCATTTCCTCAGTGCCGGCGCCGTGTGCTTTGCTCGGGGTCTCAATGACACGCCTAAAATGGCGGCCCTGCTCCTCGGAGTGGGCTGGTTTCACGGCAGCACCGGCATGATCCTTGTGGCCGTGGCCATGGCCGCAGGGGGGCTGATCAGCGCCAGGCAGGTTGCCGAAACCCTCGCCCACAAAATCACCGGAATGAATCCCGGTCAGGGTTTTGCAGCCAATCTGGCAACTGCATTGCTCGTCACCACGGCCAGCATCCACGGTCTGCCGGTTTCCACCACGCACGTCTCTGTCGGTGCGCTGCTGGGCATCGGCATCACCACCCGGCAGGTGAAATGGCGCACCGTCATCCCGGTGATCGCCGCGTGGGTCATCACACTGCCGTGCTCGGCGTTGCTTGCGGCCCTCATCTTCGCTCTGGGCCGCCGCTTCTTCTGATTTTCCCCTGAAGAGAACGCCCGCACATAACATGAAAGATAAAACCCGCCTCCTCACTCTTGCTGCTTTTGCAGCGGTCACCTCCGTGTTCGGTACTCCGACCGGTCTCAACAACATCCCCACGGCAGAAACCATCGACCATCGCACAGTCGCGGCTCAGTTCTTCACCAGCTTTGGCGGGTCCAACCAGTTCGCCACCAGCGGACCTGGCAAAAGCACGCAGTGGGCTGGCTTCAAGACCGGCTGGGACTTCAAGCCTCTCCACCTCGAATGGGGGCTCGACAGCGCGCTCGGCACCGGCTACTCCGGTCCTCTTCTCTTCCAGACCAAGGCACGCATCCAGCCCTGGCAGGACGGCATGATCGCCGTCGGTGTCGCAGGTGTGGCGCTCACGGACTCCCGTCGTGCGGGCGATCCTTTCACCTACGCCATGATGCACCATGACTTCCACGTGGTGCGTGTACATGCGGGGTATGGCCTGCAGACAAACGGCAACAGCTACCTCTTTGGCGTGGACCGCACCTGGAAGCTTTTCGAGCGTAATTTCAATCTCAACGCCGACCTCGTGCAGTCGCGCGACCAGCAGGGGCACATCGCCGCTGTCGGCGCCAAGTACTTCGTCAACAAGCACATCGTGCTCGAGACCTGGGCCAACTTTCCCGACAAGGACCGGGCCAGCTGGATCGCCAAGATCAACTACGTCTTCACCTTCTAATTTTCTCACAAACACCAACCCATGAAATCCATCCTCTCATTCGTCATCGTCGCCCTGCTGAGCTCAGCGGCCCAGGCCGAGATCGGCCTCATCACCTGCGCCGAAGCCAAGGCCCTCATCGAAAACCCGGACGCTTCCAAACGCCCTATCGTTCTCGACACCCGTGGCGGCTACAAAGACTACTTCCGCGGTCACCTGCCCACCGCCCACCACATCAATTTCGACACTCTGCGTGGCACCAACGAAGCTGTGCCCGTGCAGTACCTGCCGGATGACCTGACGCAGGCGCTGCTCATTCGAGCCGGGGTGGACAAAGACCGTCTCCATCTCGTCTATGCCACAGGAGATGTGCTGCCGAATGATGAAATTCTCAGCAGCAGCATGGTTGTCTACGTGCTGGAAAAATTCGGCGTGCAGAACATCAAGATCGTTGATGGGGGGCTCGCCGAATGGAAGAAGCAGGGCTTTGTGGCGGTGCAGGACTACTTTGGCAATCCCAAAGGCACCCTGCCGGAGAAAGGCATCACTACCATCACCGCCAGCATCAGTGACGTGCAGGCCCACATCGGCAAGCCCGGCAACATTCTTGTCGACGCCCGCCCCATGAACGAGTTTCGTGGTGAGGACGATGTCTGGCTCCGCAAAGGCCACATCCCCGGTGCCATCAGCTTCCACTGGGCCCGCCTCATGGAGAAGGACAACACCCACAAGTTCAAGCCCTTCGCCGAAGTGAAGGACGAGCTCGAAAAAGCCGGCATCACCTCCGACAAAAACATCATCGCCTATTGCGGCACGTCCCGCGAAGGCAGCCTGCTGCAGTTCTATCTCAAGCATGTGGCAGGCTACCCCAACGTCCGCCTCTACGAAGGTGCCTGGAAGGAATACGTCTGGCTCAATGGCAAATCACTGCCTGCCGAGACGGGCGGTGATCCAGCGGGAACAAAGTAACTTTTATTAACCAGGCTGGAAGCCGCGTCGCCGCCTGAGGTCGGCGGCGCTGTTTTATGGTTTGGCGGCACGGCGCACGTCAATCTTGATGACCTGCCGAATCCAGCGTGCGTGGCGTTTTTCTTTGGGAATGACCACGCGCAGCGGGCCGGTTGCAGCATCCAGAGGCTGGCCGTTTTTTTGGTCTGCCAGGATGACCGGGCCTTCGTTCGCCAGCGGATCAAGCTCTGGCAGGGCATACACGGCCTGGTAGCCGTCTGCCGCGATGACCACGATGTAGAGCGACAAAGCCGGTCCGCGCATCTGCTCGCCCATCGGCACTCCGGCGCTTTTGAGAATCTGGTACAAGGGCACGCCGGTGAACTTTGCTTTTTCCCCTGAATGCTCTGTCGCATCCACTGTCAGATGCGGGAGGAGTTCGAGATCCGTGGCGGACAGCTTGAGCGGTTTTTCCACCTCGCCGGAGACTTCCAGTGTTTGCGCGGAGATCTGGGTGGCCAGGAGAAGTAGAAGCAGCAGTCTCATGTTCATTTTGGGATTAAAATTTGACCTGCACGTTTGCATACAGCGTCCGTCCGGCGAGGTAATAGCCTTCGGTGATGGCGTAGTTGCGGTCGCAGAGGTTGTTGGCTCCGAAGCTCAGTGTGGTTTGGCCGGGCAGGCGGATGGCGATCTTGAGATTGAGCAGGGCGTAAGCCCCGACGCCAGCTCCGGTGGAGAGAGAAAAACGGGAACTGTTGTACTCGGCGCTGGGAATGATGCTGAGCCATTCCACCGGGCGTATGTCCGCCCAGGTAAAAAGGGCGTGCTTGGGCGTATCGACCAGCTTCACATTCGGCTGGCTGATGTTCTTGCGGTCGAGATAGGTGTAGTTCGTGCCAAGCTCAATCGCGCTGCAGGGTTTGCAGGTGAAACCAAGCTCGGTGCCGAGGTTCTGTGATTTGCCCACGTTTTGAAACTGAAACACGCCGGGGGTGACGTTGGCCACGGTCTGGATGGTGTTGTCCACCATGGCGGCAAAGAGGCTGGCATGGATGGACAGCTTTTTGGTGAGATCTCCATCATAGCCGATGTCGTAATGAACCGCGTGCTCCGGCTGCAGGTCGGGGTTGGGGATGGCGGCACCGAGCCGGTAGGAGTAGCGGTCCTTGATGGTGGGGAAGCGGCTCTTGCGTGCCACGGTGAAGTGGAAGGTGCCATGCTCCCGGAGCTTGTAGAAGAAGCCGATCTGAGGATTGAGTGCCGAAAAGGTCTTGCCGCCAAGGGACTTGCCTGTGTTGGTGTCCACCGCCTTGATCACGCTACGGCGGTCATAGCTGGCGCCGGCGGTGACACTGAAACGGCTGGTGAACTGGTGGGTGTCTTCCAGGCCGAGGGAATAAGTGGCGTCTTCGAAGGTGTAGTATGGTGCTCCGGCATTGTGCTCCTTGTGGCGGTCATACTTGCCGTGCAGCGCGGCCTTCAGGGTGTTTTTTTCCGTCAGTTTGGTTCCAAACTCCAGGCTGCCTCCCAGCGTGTAGTCATCGTAGTAGCTTTGGAAACCCGAGGGCGGGTTCTGCGTGTTGTAGTTGCCGTTGTTGTAGGCAAACAGCGAGTTGATGAACCGGTCGAAGTAGAGGCGCTCTTTGATGTAGCTGTTCTTGCTGATCTGCGTGTGGCCGATGAAATAAATCGTCTGCTTGTCCCACTCCGGCCACTGCCAGTACCGCCGGGGCTGCTGTGCTGCCGGCAGGGTGCCAGCATACACGGGGTTTCCTTTTTCCCCGCGCTGAAGAATGTAGCCCAGTGCGTATTCGTCGGTCTTGTTTGGCATGTAGCCGATTTTGGCGCTGACCCGCCAGTCCTGACGGTAGGCGTTGTCACGGTTGCCGCCGTTCTCGTTGGGTGTCGGGGCAAAGCTCTTCGACATGGGGTAGCTGTGCTGGGACACAAAGGAGCCGCCAAGCTGAAGGTACCAGTGCTCGCTGCGGAAGCCGGTGTTCAGCGCGGACTGATAGCCGCCCTGCTGCATCCAGCCGCCGAGCAAGTCTCCCTCAAAGGCCTTCTGCGGCTTGCGCGTGACGATGTTGATCGCGCCGCCGAGGGTGTTGGCCCCGTAGGTGGCTGAGCTGAAACCTTTGGAAACCTTGATGTCCGCCACGTCGGCCGTGGTAAAGCGCTGCAGGTCCACATAGCCGTCATACGGCACGTAAACTGGAATGCCGTCGATGAAGATCGGTGTCTGCCGCAGATCAAAGCCCCGGACATAGGCCCCGGCTTCGTTGCGGGGGCCGTTGTTGTTGGTGACTACACCGGGGCTGAGCCGCAGCGCCTCGGAAAGATCCTTGCGCTCAAATTTGCGGATGCTGTCTGCACTGATGCGGCTGGTCATCGCGTCCGCCCCCGTTTCCGCGTCTGCGGTGATCACAATTTCTCCCAGTTCAAACGGCTGAGGCTCCGCAGCCTGGAGTGAAGGCGAAAAGATGGCTGGCAGAAGCAGTAAAAAAGCAATGCGTGAAGACATGAGGGCGGTCGGCAGTTTGGCTTGTGACATTATCATGTCATAAGAAGACATGATAGTGCCACAAGTCAAAAAGCACCTGCGGTAGCTCCGAGAAGCCCGTCTGTTTCACGCACGGCATCCGTCCGCAGGCATGGCCGGGAGTGCGGTTTGGAAGCAGCTACCGGCTTTCAAGGGGGGAGAGCTGTGCCGGCGAGGTAGTCCAGCACACGAGCCATCAGGACATTGACATGCTCGTAGGCCGCCAGGGGCAGGGAGCGCAGGGTGGCTTCAGATTGCACGTAGGCGTCTTCCACCAGTTCGTCCCGGCAATGTGTGATGATGTCAGCCGCGCTTTCAGGGGTGGTCTCCAGATGGAACTGCAAACCGATGACATGGGAGCCGATCTGAAACGCCTGATGCTCGCAGGCGGCGCTGCGGGCGAGGTGGACCGCGCCGGCTGGCAGGTCAAAAGTTTCGCCGTGCCAGTGAAAGACCTTGGTGGTTTTGGGAAAGGCAAAAGTGCTGCAGACATGAGGCATGGCCTCGATGTCAAACCAGCCGATCTCGCGCTGCCTGCCTGGGTAGACACGTGCGCCGAGAGCACTGGCGATCAGCTGAGCGCCCAGGCAGATCCCCAGCAGCGGGACGCCGTGATGGATGGCGGTGCGGATGAACTGCTTTTCAGCGACCAGCCAGGGCAGTTCGGCCTCGTCGTTCACGCTCATGGGCCCGCCCATGGCGATGATGAGGTCCAGGCTGCTGACCTCAGGCAGCGTCCAGGGCTCAAAAAAACGCGTGCTGGTGATGTCAGCCGACCGCCCCCGCAGCCAGGGCTCCATGCTGCCGATTCCTTCAAAAGGGACATGCTGAAGAATGTGGACTTTCATGAGGGTGTGACCTTTTAAGCGAGGTCTGTGCGGCTGCAAAACAGAGTGTGGTGGTTTCTGCGCGGAGTCTAAAAGCCGTCCGGCCACTGGATTGACTCTGCTGCGATCCGGCCACATCATGACAGCATCATGTCACGAGCCCATTCACAGCAGCATCCCGTCGCGGCAAGGCGCAGGGCGCTAGGCTGGTCGCAGGACGAGCTCTCGAGCAAGGCGGGGATTCCGCGCAGTTCTGTGAGCGCCATTGAGGCCGGGCGGCTCACGCCATCTGTCACGGCGGCGCTGGCGGTGGCGCAGGCGCTCGAGTGCAGTGTGGAGGAAATGTTTGGCTCCGGAGGAGAAAAGGCGGTCCAAGGTGTGACCTGGGCCTGGGGGCAGGAGCCGGTGGCGGGCCGCTACTGGGAGGCCGAGGTCGGGGGAAGAAAGTGGCTGTACCCTGTGGAAACGCTGCCCGGCAGCGCATGGGCACATGACGGCCTTTGCCGTGAAAAAGTGCTGCATGAACGCGGCGACTGGGATGCCACGCAGACGCTGGTGCTCGCGGGGTGTGACCCGGCTGCGGGCCTGCTGGCGGCGGAATATGCGGCGGCGTCAGGCTTCCGGCTGCTGGCTTTTCCGCGTGGCGGGGCGGCTGCTCTGGAGCTTTTGAGGCAGGGTGTGGTGCATGTGGCTGCGCTGCACCGCTCCACGGCGGAGCAGCCGGGGCGGAATGCTGAGACGGTGCGTGAGAAGCTTGGCGGCGGCTACCGACTGCTGCGCAGTGCAGAGTGGCAGGAGGGCATCGCTCTGCCTGCGCAGGATCATACCCGCAGCGTCGCGGCTTGTGCCCGGCAAGTGCGCCGCTGGGCCATGCGTGAGCCGGGCTCTGCTGCGCGGGAGTGCCTGGATGAACTTCTTGGAAAACCACACGTCTCAAAGCGCATCATGATGAGCCACCAGGCGGTGGTGGAGGCCGTGCGTGGCGGCTGGGCTGAGGCAGGTGTGTGCGTGCGGCTCTGCGCCGAGGATGCCGGGCTGCGCTTTCTGCCGGTGCGCGATGAGTCGCTAGATCTGTGTTTTTCAGCCGCCATGGAGCGGGATCCGCGCATGCAGGCGCTCATTCGACTGCTGCGCAGCCGATCGCATCGGCGGCTGATTGACGAACTGCCGGGGTATGACGCGAGCCACACCGGGGAGTTGATCACGGTTTGACCGTTTCGGGAGCCGCCGTCACCGGCTTCATGGAGATCAGCCGTGTCGTGACCTGCTGATGCACCGGCATCGGCTTGCCTTCCACCTTGAGCTGAATGGCCGCGGAGAACACAGCCAGAGAGATGGTTTTGCGTTCCAGGTCAAAGAAGACGTGGCCGTTGACCTTGGAGTTTTCGCCGAAGGTCACGGGACGCTCGGTTTCGAGATCGCGGCCGGTGCTGTCCTTGTCGGGCTTGGATTTCATGGTGCCTTCAAAGGCGATCTGGGCCTGGCGGTGGCCTTCGCGGTCCACAATGCCGTCGAACTTGGCATTCAGCTTTACCTGGACCGTGCCGGCCTGGGGGAAGGGGACTATTTCGTCAGAGATCCATTTGTCTCCGGGGCTGACGGGTATTTTAGGCAGCCCCATTTCCAAAGAGCGGCGGTAGAGCGTGGCGAGCTGGCGGGCGGTGGCAATCGAGGTCAGGTCGGGTTCGACATCTCCAGTGACCATGGAACCGATGTCCTTGGCATCGACAAAATTGCCCTTGGCATCATAGACAAGGGTGAACCCTTTGCCTGCAGAGCCACCGAAAGCCTGCTGCAGCTGAGGACTGGAGGAGGCTGGGTTTCTGGAATCGAAAACATAATTTTTTCCCTCAAAGGACATTTCACCGAGCAGGGCGGTGATCAGGACCTTGGCCTCGGTCATTTCTGCGGAGGTCTTGCTGACGGTGATGGAGGTGGTCTGGTGCAGACGAAGCTTCTGGTCTGTGGCTTTGCCCAGGGAGGTCAGGAAGTTGGTCGTTTCGGTGTCAGATTCCTGGAGGTAAGCCATGCCGGGCTCCCAGTGCAGTTTCAGCTCCACCGGGGAGTCCTGGGAGGTGCCGGTGACGGGGAGGCAGAAAAGGAAAAGGGCCAGAGGCGCGGCGGTGCGGAGCATGGTCCGAGGTAA
Organism: Prosthecobacter fluviatilis; assembly: GCF_042655725.1. Classification (GTDB taxonomy): domain Bacteria; phylum Verrucomicrobiota; class Verrucomicrobiia; order Verrucomicrobiales; family Verrucomicrobiaceae; genus Prosthecobacter; species Prosthecobacter fluviatilis. The sequence continues at coordinate 242,714 of NZ_JBHSMQ010000003.1, read as the reverse complement.
GCGAAAGCCAGTGGGTTTGCAATACGGCTCTCCTCTAAGAAGTGATGGTTTTCAGAGGGGTTGGGAAATCGGCATTCAAGTTGGCACGCTTCCGGCTTAGACTCATATTCGCAAAAGATTGGGCCAGGAAAATCGTCTTCCCACGGTTCTGATCGTTGCAATTCGTGAACCACACTACTAATTGCCGTAACCATGAAAAAAGTCGAAGCGATCATCAAACCGTTCAAGCTGGAGGATGTCAAAGAAGCCCTTTCCGAAGTCGGAGTCGAAGGCATGACTGTTGTGGAGGTCAAAGGATTTGGCCGCCAGAAGGGCCATACTGAGATCTACCGTGGCAGTGAATACACCGTCGATTTCCTCCCGAAGGTGAAGATTGAGGTCGTCGTGGACGACAGCCGTTCTGACGCAGTGGTTGATGCCATCGTCAAAGCAGCAAACACCGGCAAAATCGGCGACGGCAAGGTTTTCGTGAGCGCCGTGCTCGATGCCATTCGCATCCGAACCGGCGAGCGTGGTGCCGACGCGGTTTCCAGCAGCTAGTTTTCCTTCCGCAGAGCTGCAAATCTGCAATGAACCCATCTGCGGCAAGCCGCTGATGGGTTTTTTGTTGTCATGGTCAAAAACATCAAATGTGACTTTTTCGTCACATTAGGCGAATGGGGTGGTCTTGACAGCCCCCCTGGCGCTCGCTCTAACTGGCGGCCCGCCCACCTGCGGGTAATCCCACATGATTTCCTTCCAAAAACTTTTCGGCAAATCGGATGTTTTTTATGATTTGTTAGAATCCAGTGCAAGCCACGCCCGGCAGAGCGTTCAGTCCCTTCATAACCTGCTCTCCAACCCTACTGCGCCTCAAAGCCTGGATGCCTTCACGGCCACGCGCCGGGAAGACAAGAAAATCACCCAGCAGATCGACGAGGCCCTGTGCAAGACGTTCGTGACGGAGCTGGAGCGGGAAGACATCGAAGCACTGGCGAACGCGCTGTACAAGATTCCGAAGACGGTGGAGAAGATCGCGGAGCGGCTGCTGATCTGCCGGGAGCGTCTGGCTGGCGCGGATTTTTCCCGGCAGGTGAAGCTGATGGATGCTGCGGCGGAAGTCGTGCTGACGATGGTGGTGGAACTGCGCAAGAAGCTGCACCTGGAGCGTGTGAAGGTGCTGAACGAGAAGATCCAGCAGGTGGAGGGAGAGGCTGACAAGCTCATGATCGACTGCCTGCGGGCGCTGTACACGACGGAGAAGGATGCTGTGATGGTGGTGATCCTGAAAGACCTCTACGACCTGATGGAAAAGGTGGTGGACCGCTGCCGTGACGCCGGAAACGTGGTGGCCCATATTGTTTTGAAGAACTCCTGACCGCCCGCCGCGCATGACCCTTGTCCTTTCCGTGGTTCTGGTGGCGTTGATTTTTGAGTACATCAACGGCTTCCATGACACCGCCAACTCCATCGCGACGGTGGTCTCCACGAAAGTGCTGACGCCGCGCATGGCGATCGTTGTGGCCGCTTTGACTAACCTGGTGGGGGCACTGTTTGGCACGGCGGTGGCGAAGACGATTTCATCCGGGCTGGTGGATTCCGCCTACGTGACGCCACAGACGATCATCTGCGCGTTGCTGGGGGGGATCATCTGGAACCTGATCACGTGGTGGTTTGGGCTGCCATCGAGCTCCAGCCACGCGCTTGTGGGCGGGCTGACCGGTGCGACGCTGGCTACTGCGAGCGGCAAGTGGTCGGTGCTTATTTGGTCCAAGGCTCCCGAAGCCGGGAAGCACTGGTATGAAGGCAGCGGAATTCTCTACAAGGTGGTGGTGCCGATGGTGAGCTCCCCGCTGGCGGGCCTGTTGCTGGGTTTTGCGATTATGTCGCTGCTGTACCTGCTGATCTCGGGCCTGAATGCGCTTTTTGGCTGGCTGAAACCGCGCATGGTGGCGGCGGTGTTTGGCAAGCTGCAGATCCTGAGCGCGGGCTACATGGGCTTCAGCCACGGGATGAATGACGCACAGAAGACGATGGGCATCATCGCACTGGCGCTGGTGGCGGGAACAAAGGCGGGCGACCTTTCCCAGGTGCCTGAGTGGCTGAGCTTTCTGAGGATCGAGTCCCTCGGGGCGAAGAGTGACCAGATCCCGGTGTGGATCAAGGTGACGTGCGCTCTCGTCATGGCGGCCGGAACGGCGGCCGGGGGCTGGCGCATTATCAAGACGCTGGGGCACAAGCTGGTGAAACTGCAGCCGGTGCATGGTTTTGCGGCAGAGACGACTGCGGCGACGGTGCTTTCTGTGGCGGCGGTTTATGGCATGCCAGTTTCGACGACGCATGCAATCACGACGAGCATCATGGGGGTGGGGGCGGCGAAGCGGCTGAACGCAATCAAATGGGGAGTGGTGTCGCGTATCATTTGGGCTTGGGTGCTGACGATCCCGGTCACGGGTCTGCTGGGTTATGTGCTGTTCTGGATGTTTGGTACGCCATTGAAGTGAGGCTGGAGAGGCTGTTGATGGCTTTTTGCGGCATTATTGCCGTAGCTGCGGTCGTTGAGTAACAACCGCAGCGGGAACCGTGGTGGCGGGCCTGTGCGCGTGATGGTGTCGGGTGCGTCGTATTTGACTGTCCAAGCGCCTCAATCGAGCGGGCTCAATCTCAAGCTGCGCAAGGTGTAGAAGGGGGATGCGGCTTCTTTCAAGCGTCTGGCACCCCGTCTTTTCTTTGGGCCGGAGAGCTCGCGCTGCGCCTCGAAGATGCTTTCCACAAACTCTTTGCTGCCCAGTGCGAGGCCATCGGTGAAGTAGCGCACCCGCAGGCGCACCAGCTCGGCGGTGCTGAGTTTGCCTTTCGCAGCCAGCACGGCACGGGCGGTGTCTGCGCTGACACCGGAGCGCACGACGTGTTCGTTCCGGACGTCTTTGATTTCGCGGCCGTCGGCATGCAGCAAGCAGCGGTAGGCTTCGGCGGCAGCGGTGCTTTTCCAGCCGTCCACCGGTTTGCCCAGGGCTTTGCAGAGGCCGCGCTGGGCCCGGCGGCTGCCGCTGAGGGCTTCGGCGTAGCCGCACCAGCGGTAGTCTTTCGGGTCTTTCGCCAGACCAGCACGCACGGGGTTGAGGTCGATGTAGGCGGCCATGGTGCGCAGGGGCTCGCCTTTGCCTTCGACGAGGACGCTTTTGAAGCGGTCCATCCAGAGGGTGCCGCGCCGGCCTCGGCGCTTGTTGAACCAGCGGCTGAAACGCTCTTTGATTTCTTTGACGAAGAGGGAGAGATCGCAGAAGCGCTTTTTGAGAGCCTCGATTTTCTGGTCGGCCAGGAGGGCCATGCCACGCTGGCGGAGGTCGGTGAGTTCGTCGCGAAGCAAACCGAGGTAAGTCTTGCTGTAGAGGATGCTGAGGTGCTGGAAGAGCTTGTGTTCGCCACTGGGGCCGTCGAAGCGTTGGAGCCAGGTGGGGCGATGGGGCACTTCGGCAGCTAATCCGCAGATTATGTGTTGCTCTAAGCTGGCTGTGCGGCTTTTCTGGCTGCATTAACATGAGGAAGTTGCTGAAATCTATCAAGGCCTGGCGAAAAAAACGCAGGAGCGAAGCGGTCAAAAGCGCATTTGGCGAGAAGCTTGAAGTTCTCGCCGGGCCTTTTGCCGGGATGAAATATCATTTTGAGTCCCATGGCTCCTCCATTGTGCCTAAGCTGGTAGGGGTGTATGAGGAGCCTATTGCTGGCTGGGTGGCTGAGATTCCGCAAAAGCAATATGACCGGATTGTAGATGTGGGCGCTGCTGAAGGCTACTACACGGTCGGCTTTGCTTATAAAAACATGGCCAGAGTGGTGCATGGCTTTGACATCTCCGAAGAGGCCCGGAAAATGCTGGAACGTCTGGCGGCTTTAAACAACGTGAGGGACAAAGTCACCGTCAACGGTCTCTGTGATGCCGGGAAGCTGCAGGAACTGGCAGGGAAGGGGGCTCTGGTTTTTTGTGATGCAGAAGGGGCGGAGCTGGAGCTTTTGAACCCTGCTGTCGTGCCCAGCCTGCTGCAGACGGACATGATTGTGGAGACGCATGACTTCTTAAAGCCTGGCATCACCAACACATTGATTGAACGCTTCCGCCTCACACACCGCATTGAAGTGATGTCGGACAGTGAGCGACAGTGGGCAAAGTATTCCTGGCCGGCAATGTTTAACGACAGGATGAAGCGCGGATGGTCGAATGAAGGACGGCCGAAAGGCATGCTGTGGCTGAGAATGCTGGCCATTCACTCCGCCTGAACCACGACATCTAGAAGGACTGCTTTTTCCTTCAGTTTTGGGTGGAAATGCGGAGTGCTTCGGCAGCGCGAGGGATCCAGATGACTGGCTCTTGCAGAATGCCTATGCGTGCACCGTGGCTTCTGCATGGCATGAGGTTTTGATGGGGTGATCCGGCAGAGGGGCTGCAAAAATCGGGATGACAAGAGCGTTTGCGGTGGAGCGGGCGAGGTCGGACTATCCGGGATTTTTCTGCGCATGAAATGCATTTTGACGGTCTTGCTGATGATGACGGCCTGTGCTGAGGCTGAGGAGATGAGGTATGTGCCGGGCTGGGGAAAAGCGGTGCAGAGGCGAACGATCAAGCGTGCGGAGACGGGCAAGGATGCGCTGAAGGGGGCGGTGGCGGCTCTGCAGCCGGGGGACAGGTTCGTGATCGCGGCGGGTGTTTACAGTTTTGAGCGGATGTGGGACATCGGAGTGTGTGGTACGGAGGAGTCGCCGATCTGGATTGTGGCGGAGGAAGGGGTGCGGGTGGTGCTGACACGGCCGGATGCGAAGCAGAATGTGATGAACATGGGACAGGGGCGCTCTGACGATGAGGGGGGAGCGGCTGATGCGATGTGTGAAAGGGAAGGCGGCTCCTGTTTTGGCAAAGGGATGAGCTTGGCTGGACTGTCGATCCTTCAGGAGTAGGCAGAGCTGTTTTAATTGGAGATCCAATCTTTCGAGAGCACCAGACTAGGTGTGAGCCCCGAGATCGGCAAGGGCGGCGCGGAGGGCGGTGACCATGCGGTCGATTTCCTCCAAGGTGACGCAGAGAGGTGGCATGAGGACGATGGTATTGCCGATAGGGCGGGTGAGGAGGCCGTGGGCACGGGCGGCGATGCAGATGCGTGCGCCGAGGCTGGTGTCCGGAGAGTCGAGGGTGATGGCGGAGATCATGCCACACTGGCGGTAGCCGGGGAGGTCGGCCATGAGCTGGCGGAAACGGTCGATCTTGGCGGGGAGGTGTTCGAGGATGCGCTCGTCGCGGAAGAGCTGGAGGCTGGCGAGAGCGGCGGCGCAGCCGAGCTGGCTGCCAGCGTAGCTGTGGCCGTAGAAGAAGGTGCGGCCTTCAGCGGGGTCGCCTAGAAAGCCTTCAAAAACGCGCTCGGTGGTGAGGGTGGCTGCGAGGGGGAGGTAACCGCCGGTGAGACCTTTGGCGAGGCAGAGGAAGTCGGGGGTGACACCTTCCTGCTGGCAGGCAAACATGGTGCCGGTGCGTCCGAAGCCGGTCATGACTTCGTCGAGGATGAGGAAGATGTCGTGCTGATGGCACCAAGCTTCGAGCTGGCCGAGCATGCCCTGGGGCCAGAGGCGCATGCCGGCGGCTCCTTGGATAAGGGGCTCAATGATGACGGCGGCGGTGCGGCTGAGATCGTCGGCGGATAAGGAGGCGAGGGCGTCGAGGCTGGGGACGGTGATGACTCGGTAGCCGAAGTCGTTGCCGCTGCCTTTGAAGAGGGGAATGCCGCCGAGGCTGGCGGCGCCAAGGGTGTCGCCATGGTAGGCGCGGTCGAAGGCTATGAGGGTATCGCGCTGCGGGCCGCCGTTTTGCTTCCAGTACTGGAGGGCCATGCGGACGGCGGATTCGATGGCGGTGGAGCCGTTGTCTGTGAAGAAGGCGCGGGTGATTTTGCCGCCGGGGAGCAGGTCAATGAGCTCTTTGGCGAGTCGGATGGCGGGCTCGTTGGTGAAGCCGAGGAAGGAGGTGTGGGCGACTTTGCCGAGCTGCTGGATGATGGCAGCATTGATGACGGGGTGGGCGTGGCCGTGGACGTTGGTCCAGATGGAGGCGTTGCCGTCGAGGTATTCTTTGCCGAACTGGTCGCGGAGGGTGCAGCGGTGGCCCTCGACGAGCATGAGCGGGACATGGTCCGGGGCGCACCACTGGCGCATGGGGGTGAAGGGGTGCCAGAGGTGTTGCTTGTCGAGGGCGGCGAGGTCTGTGAAAGAGGGCATTGTTTGCTTTCTTTTTACATTAGCATCCTTTTTTGATTGGCTGCTGCTGTTTAAGTTTTTACTACATTTAGGTTATCAAATTCCGAGACAGTTAAATCATCCGAGGCTGATGGGTCCGCACGTGTCCAACATAGATCTTTCCAGTCCCACTCAAAATCTGCAGTCGGGCAACAGCGCTCTTTTTCCTGCAACGCTGTGGTCGATGATCCAGGAGGCGAAGCGGGATGAGGATGTGCTGACGGGGCTGGAGAGGCTGGCGCGTGCGTATTGGCGGCCGCTTTATGTGTTTGTGAGGCAGAGAGGATCGCGGCATGATGCGGCGTGTGACGAGGTGCAGGGATTCTTTGAGCACCTGATCTCGAGCGACATGCTGAGAAATGTGCAGCGCGGGGAGGTAAGGTTCCGGAGCTTTCTGCTGAGGTGCTTCACGAACTGGCTGAGCAATCAGCGTGAGCGGCAGCTGGCTGTGAAGCGGGGCGGAGGGGCGGTGCTGCTGCCGCTGGAGGTGATGAGCGTGCGGGAAGATGAGCCGAGACTGATCGAGGGACAGACGCCTGACAAGGCCTTTGACCACGGGTGGGCGCGTGCGTTGGTGGACCAGGCGATGAAGCGTCTGGTGGAGGAGCTGGAGCAGCGTCAGAGGAGTGCTTTTTTGCTGGAGCTTCGGCAGAAGACCTTTGCGAACGGTGCCGAGGGACCGGACTGGGAGGAGATGGCGAGCCGACATGGGATGGCCCATGGGGCGGTGCGGAAGGCTGCCTCCGACCTGCGCAAGAGGTTTGGGATTTTGCTGCGAGCGGAGGTGAGGAACATTGTTTCCAGGGAGGAAGAGGTGGACGACGAGCTGCGCTATCTGGTGAGCCTGCTGTCGGTGTCGGCATGATGTGCGTGTGAACCCTTTCAATGAGCAACGTCCTCCCTGAACCACCTCAGTGCCCTGTGTGCTCCGGAAAGCTGGAGAGGGACGGTGTGTGTCTGGTGTGCCTGCTGCAGGAGGGACTGGAGGCGGCGAGTGGGCTGGCGAAAGCGCCGCCGGAGCGTGCGCTGACGCTGCCGTGTGAGTTTGCCGGCTACCGTCTGGTGAGGGAGATCGCGAGCGGGGGAATGGGGATTGTGTACGAGGCGGAGGATTTGAGGCTGAAGCGGGCGGTGGCGATGAAGGTGGTGCGCAATGCGCATTTTGCGACACGGGAGGAGGCGGCGAGGTTCCGTGCGGAGACACAGGCGGTGGCGCAGCTGGACCACCCAGACATCGTGCCGATCTATGAGAGCGGTGAGGAGGATGGGATGCCATATTTTACGATGAAGCTGGCTGATCGGGGGTCTCTGGCGGAGAGGCTCAAAAAGCGTGGAGTGATGCCTGAGCGCGAGGCGGCGAAGTTCATGGTGCGCATTGCGAGGGCGGTGCAGTATGCGCATGAGCGTGGGGTGCTGCACCGTGACCTGAAGCCGGCGAACATTCTGCTGGATGTGGGGGGCAGGCCGATGCTGTCTGACTTTGGGCTGGCGAAACTGCTGGATGCTGAGTTTCAACTGACGCGCAGCAACGCCTATGTGGGGACACCCCACTACATGAGCCCGGAGCAGGCGGCGGGGAAAGCGAAGGAAGTGACGACGGCGAGCGATGTGTGGGCGCTGGGGGTGATGCTGTTCCAGATGCTGACGAACAAGCTGCCCTTTACGGGAGGGAGTGCGGTGGAGGTGATGAGGCGGATCACGCAGGAAGAGCCTGAGATCAGCTCATCAGGGAAGCTGACGGTGAGGAAGAAACCGAAGGAGGCGAAGGGAAGCCCTGAGAATTTGTCGGCTGCATCCCTGCAACGGGTGCAGCCTGATCTGGCCACACTGATCTTGCGCTGCCTTGAGAAGCTGCCTGCAAGAAGACTCCCGAGTGCTGGATTTCTGGCGGACGAACTGGACCGGTTTCTCCAAGGTGAGCCGATTCAGTCGAGAGCGGTCGGCGCGCGAGAGCGGCTGTGGAAGCTGGCGCAGCGCAACAAGGCGACGACGCTCGGCATAGTCGGCATCGCGGCGTCGCTGATCGTGGGCGCAGGGGTGTCAGTCCATCTGGCGGTTAAGGCGCGCGCAGCGGAACGCGTGGCGCTGCAGCAAAAGAAGGAGTCGGACGAGATTGCCTCCATCATCCTGGAGACGGTGCATGGCATGGATGAGTATTTGGTGGGACGGGAAGTGGATCCAGAGCAAATGCTGCGGGAGCTGCTGCGGCGGGTGAGTGAATTTCAAGGTGACCCAAGACGCAAAGCATCCATGCTGGAGGAGCTGTCCACGCTGCTGAACAAACCGGCAGACCTGAAGTTGTACCGCGAAGTGCTGGCTGAGGTGGAACCGCAGCTGGACCCGAATGATCCTCTGCTCTGGAGCATGCGCTACCGGGTGGTGCTGAAGGAGATGCACTTTTCTTCCGCGACCGGAAGGAAGGGCGGTGAAATACGCGATGAGCTGCGCAGGATCATGATCTGGCAGGCGGCGAACCTGCCAGCCGGGGACATGCAGATCTTCAAGACCAAATATGCGCTGGCAGAAGAGCTGGTCCAGGAAGTGAAGGGAAGGCAGGCTTTGAACGAGGCCGAGATGCTGCTGCGGTCCTGCCTGGCTCACTACGAGAAGAAGGCGGACAAATTTGACATCATCGTGGGCCGCATTGAACTGATGACGGCGATCTTTGGTCTGGGCAGGAAGGAGGAAGCCCTGAAGCTGGGGCGCGAGACCTGCGACTATGCCATGGAGGGTTTTGGAGAAAGGCATTCGATCACCGGCCGTGCCTATGGCCGGCTGGCGAAGCACTGCCGCGAGGCGGGGCTGGCTGAAGAGTCGATCCGGTACGGTCACAGGGCGCTGGACATCTACTGGCACACGGTGGGGCCGGATTATTTGAAGGCAAAGTCCACACTCAAAGCCCTGAGCCAGATTTTGGTGAAGCGTGGAGATCTTGCCGAAAATCTGGAGTTGCTGCGCAATGAGCTGAAGGTGTGCGACCAGCAGCTGGGACCGGCACATGCCTACACACTGTACAGGGCTGAGTCATTGATTGCCACGCTGCGTGAGATGAATCTGCCAGGAGAGGCGCGTGAACTCGGCGGCACTTGGCTGGAGCGGGTGCGTTTGATTGATGGGCTGCTGCCTGCGGATGCGGCCGGGCTGCTGGTGCAGCATTCGCTCACGCTCCTAAAACTGGGCCGAGGAGAAGATGCCGCCCCCCTGCTGCGGCAGCTGCCTGAGTTGCTGAACCGCACAGCTGGCGAACTTGCACTTTTTTCCCGGTTTCTGCCGCTGGCAGACGAGCTTTTGCAGAATGACCGGCCTCAGGAGGCCGGGGCAATCTTGCGAAGGATCGTCGCTGCCTGCGAAGAGCGGCAAGTGGATGAGCCAAAATCTGCGGAGCAGGTACTGCTCAAGGCAAAACAACGGCTGCTGCAGGTGGAAAAGGGCCTTTCGGCAGCAGCAGAACCCGGAAGGTGAAATTTTTTTTTGGCTGTGAGGTAACACGGGGGCCGGGAAGCTGTGGATGCCGGATGCACAAAACTGTGCATACCCATGAAAACACAACATCCCATATACCGAAAAGTATTCCGAAAGGCGCCGCGAGCGGCGCTGGTGGCAATCACGTCCCTGTCACTGTTTATGAAACCTGCCTACGCAGTGGAAGCCACCTATGGCAACATCATGAACGGTGGAGCAGGTGTAAACTACTCCTACGACGGAGCAGGTACCATCATCAATGGCAGCGGCAGCAACGGCTATTTCCTGCAGTCAGGAACTCTGAACCTAAGCAACGTCACTTTGCAAAACTTCGCCGTTAAAGGCGGTGATGGCAGTGGCGGCGGTGCGGGCATGGGCGGCGCGTTGTTCATTAACTCGGGTACAAACGTCGAGCTTAACAACGTGAACTTTCTCTCCAACAATGCGGCTGGCGGCAACGGCGGGGTGGGAACGACCGGCGGCTCGCTGAACAATCTGTTCAGCAACACCACCAAGGCTGCAAGCGGCTCGGATGGTCGTGAGTTTCTGGACACCTTTCTCGGCGTCCGCATTTTCATGAATGACGGCAATGGCGGCAACGGCTTCCATGCCTCGAACGGGGCCAATGGTGCTCCCCTGGTGGCTGGTGGCAATGGTGGCAATGGCGGCGCTGGCGGTGATGGATGGGATATCGATCCGATCAACACGGCGCTGGCGGCCTTTTATACGGCCAGGGCGGTGATTGAAGCCTTGGGATCCGCCAACCCTGTGACTGAACCTGCTGGCGCCACGAAATCGGGCGCGGAGGCGGCTTCGAGCAGTGCCCAGGCGGTGACATATGGATTGCAGGCGGCGGCTTACATCGCCATGAACCAAGCGGGCTATGTCGGTTTTGGTGGTGACGGTGGCAATGGCGGGGTCGGTGGCAACGGCGGCGAATTTAATGGAGGCGGCCGGGGCGGTGACGGCGGTAGCGGCGGTGATGGAGCCGGCGGTGCTTCAGGAGGAGGTGGCGGTGATGGCGGGCCTGGTGGCATCGGTGGCTTTGGCGCAGGAGGTGGCCAAGGTGGCAACGGTGGGGCCGGCGGAGCCCCGGGCAGCTCTTTTGCCGGTCTTGCCGGTGGTGGCGGCCAGGGCGGAGCAGGTGGTGGTGGCAGTGGCGGCTTCGGCGGCGGCATGGGGGCCAGCGGTCTCGACAATCTCACACCCCAGGCTGGCGGAGAGGGGGGCAATGGCTTTGGCGGCGCGATTTTCATCCGCACCGGCGGCTCGCTCACCATCACGGGCAACACTTTGTTTGATGGCAACGGCATCCGCAGCGGCAACGGCCAGCCACGCTCGGATGGTGCCACCCTAGGCCAGAGTGGCATTGGGGCAGGTTCCGACTTGTTCTTGATGAAGGGTGCCACTCTCATTCTTGACGCCGACAAATACAGCAGCGGCAACGTGATCACCTTCAACGGTGACCCGTACGGGACCGGCATTGCCGATGACTCCGCTGCTTCCATCATTCCTTCCGGCGGCCCCTCCGACACCCCTTCCGGCAGCGGAGCGGACGTGATCATCCGCAGCGGTCTCGTCCAGTTTGTGGGTGCGAACCTGTATTCCGGCCAGACGAAGATCGAAGGTGGCACGCTTCAGGCCAATGATAGCGAGGGCATCTACTGGGACAGCAATATCAACTTCGGCGGCAGCCTGACCTCCAACGCAGTGCTGATGTCCGACGGGACTGTTGCTGACTTCACCCGCTACGTTGGCCCCCAGAGCAATCGTGTGCAGTGGACCGGGAGCGGCGGTTTTGCAGCTGTTGGTGGAGATCTCACGGTGAACCTCAGCAACAACCAGACCCTGAAGTGGGGAGTCAATGGCTTTGTATCGAGCGGCAATGCGCTGGTCTTTGGCGCTGATCAGGCGACCAACAATGTCATCTTCCAGAACAACATGGATCTCAAAGGCAGCAACGCGACAGTCCTGTCGACGACCTCCAGCGCGGCTTCTGGCACGAATGCCGACGGCACTCCCACCGGATCCACGGTCTATCTGAGCGGCAAGATCTCGGATACGGCGGGTGGAGCCGCCTTGGACATCAACGATGCCAATCATGACGGTGCCGTGGTTCTTGATGGCGCCAGCACCTACACCGGCACCACCAACATCAATGCCGGAACAGTGGTGCTGAACGGCAGCCTGGCCAGCAGCAGTGTCAATGTGTCTTCGACCGCCACACTGAACAGCATCAATGGTGGTCTGGCGGGTGTTTCCACCGTGACCAACGCGGGTACGCTGAATCTGGGGTCCACCAACGACACGATCACCACGCTGAACAACACCGGCCACATCACAGGCACGGCAACGCTGACGGCAACGACCTACAATCTGAACAACGGCAGTGTTCTTGATGCCAAGCTGGGCACGGGCACCATCGTCGTTAATGGGACAGTCGCGCTGAACCAGTCTGCGGAAGCGAGCCTGGTGACGGTGAACAGCGGTGGCACATTGAACCTCGGCGGAGCCGACTTGCTCTCCCACACGGCGGCAGTCACTGTCAATGGCACTCTGAATCTCAACGGTGGCGGGGTAACCTTTCAGACACTGTCGGGCTCAGGCACCATCCACACCAATGGCAATGCGCTGGTCGTGGCCGATGGCGGCAGCTTCACAGGCACCCTGGACGCCCCCGGCTCCTCTCTCACGACAGGTGGCGGCAGTGGCGGTGGCGGTGGTGGTGGCGGCTTGACTCTGAACGGTGGCACCACAACCACTGACAGCACCAACATTGACAGTGGTCTCACCATCGGCAGCGGCGCGACGCTCAACAGCGGTACGATCACCATTGCCAACGGCAGCACGCTGGATCTCAGCGGCGGTGGCACGATCATCTTCACCACACTGACCAGCAAGGATGCCACGGGTGGCATCATCAACATCGGCGGCAACGATTTCATCGTTCCGGTCGGTTCCACGATTGCCGGCAACATCAAATTCGTCGGCACCGGCAACGTCATCATTCTCGGCACCATCGCGCCGGGCTTCTCTCCTGGTGTGTCGGACCTCACAGGTGCAGGTGTCAATCCCGTCTTTGGCGGCGCGTTCAAAGCTGAACTTGCCGGACTCGGCGGAGTGGGCGGAACGGACTTTGACCAAGTGCAGCTGGCACCGCTCGCAACACTCACCATCAGCAACGAGCTCAACGTGGCCACGTATTCAGGTTTCACGCCGGTTCAAGGCAACAAGTTTCAGCTCATTTCCGGGCCTGGCGGCGCAGTGCCGATCAAACACCTCAGCGGTGTCTTTTCGAAAGTGACCTTTGATGCCGATGGCATCCTGGGCGTGAATCCCGCCGTGATCAATGCTGCGGTGGTCTTTGATGTGAACACCGGCGCCCTCACTGCGACTGGTCTCAATGCCCCCAACAGCACCTTTGCTGATCTTGGCAGCAATGACAATCAGCGCGCAGCAGCTGCGTCGATCTTCAATGCAGCCTTCGTGGGCCAGAATCAGATTGATACCAATACCACGGCAGGCAGGCTCGCCCTGCAGATCACTGACGACATCGGTGGCTCCGCAGCCGATCTGGCCAAATACGTGCCTGACTACTACGGCTCTCTGGCCGACTATGCCTTCATGGGCAACCAGGTGCTGGCGCGCAGCATCCAGGACCGTGTGTCACCCATGAACTACATCCCCAGCCAGATTGACGAAGACAGCCTGAGCCAGGTGCCTGAGACGATGTCTGTGTTCATGGGCTACACCTATGCGAGCCTGAACACTGCCGATGCAGCCAGGGCTGCGCGCAACGACTACTATGCCGGGGTCAACCTGCTGGCATCGGAGGAGTATGTGTTTGGTGTTGCCGGCAGCCTGAGCCAGGGCAGCATCAGCGCGGCGCTGGGAAGCGCGCAGTCTGACGGCTGGGGTGCGATGGTGTTTGGGCGCTACACGGTGGCGAAGAGCTTCACGTTGTTTGGCAGCTTTGGGCTCAACCAGCAGAGCATGGACCTTCGCCGGCAGACGGTGAACGGAACGGTGACGGGATCCACGGATGTGACGAGCTACGTGGGCTTCCTGGGTGTGCAGTACAAAGGCTGGCGGGTGGGAGGGGTTTCCATCGCTCCTCGTGTGTCACTGAGCTACGCGAACTCGCAGGTCGGGGGCTTCAATGAAACGGGGGCGGTTGATGCGCTCAACGTTGGCGGCTACCACAACAACCGGTTCATGGGAGAGGCGGGCCTTTCCGCACTGTGGAGCACGGAGGTTGCGGGCCATGGGTTGAACCTGGAACTCGCAGCCTCAGTGCAGCAGTACTTCCAGAACACGAAGAGCCAGATGGGGGTCAACGTGGCCTCGGTGCCATCTGCGAGCTACGGCGTGAACTTCGCCAAAATGGGCAACACGCAGGCGGTGATCCAGTTCAACGCGGGCTTCGAACTGTTCAAAACAGTGACGAGCTACCTGGGCTACGAAGGACACTTCGGGAACCAGAGCACGCAGTATGCGAAGGCTGGAATCCGCATCAACTTTTAAGCGGCAAGGAGGCAGCCAGCCGTCAAAACAGACGGCTGGTGAGCCGCTGGCAGCTTGAAATCCACGCAGGCGCGATCTTTTCATGGGGGTCGCGCCTGTTCTATGTCTGAGACTTGTCATTCGTGGTTCATGAGCCGGACATACTGGTGCGGATGCTCAGCCACGTCAGAGACGCCATCTCCACCGCCTGCAAAGACTGGAGCATGCGCTCCATGTGCCGTGAGTGCATTGCTATCTTGCCGAGTATGGAAGGCGGAGCCTGCGCCTCGCTGATGTGATGCGCTTTCCGGATTTACTCCTTCAGCAGTTTCTTAACCATCTCCGCCACCTCCCTGGCCCCGTCGGGTTCATAGCCAGACTTTACGTAGGCGACCTTGCCGTCAGGTCCGATGACCACTGTGTGCGGTATGCCTTCGACACCGAAGTTCTGACCGATGCGCTGACTGGCGTCCAGAGCGACTTCGAATTTCCAGGCACGAGTTTCGAGGAAGGTCTTCACGGTCTCCTTATCTTCGGCCTGATTGATGCCGACAAAGCGCACCTTGCTTGGATCAAAGACAGACATTTCGTCCATCATTTGAGGCAGTGATTTGATGCATGGGCCACACCAGGTGGCCCAGAAGTCGAGGACAATGACTTTGCCTTTCTCTTTTGCCAGATCAAAGTCGCCGCCGGAGAGCAGCGGCAGTTTGAAGGATTTGGCGTCCTGATTGAGCAGAGGCGAGCTTTGTCCGCCTGACTTGGGCAGGACGGGCTCGGGTGCGGACTTCAGCTTCCATTCACGCAGGGCCAGCATGGCGGTGCTGTCTGGCGGCGTGGTGGTGCGGATCACATGGATCTGCGGCAGAGGTACGCGGCAGCTCCCGAGGACAGGACTGGTGCCAAACACTGCATCATCGGCAAAACGGTCCACCTTCAATCCTAGGCGTCCGCCGTTGTTGAGCAGGAGCCAGTGTGTGATGACTGGCGGGACGTCTGCTTTATCCTGGGCTTCAAAGGCTGCGCTGACAGCGTCTGCAGGCTTGACCAGCCAGATGGCTGCCTTGACGCGATCACGGGGCACCTGCACATTTTCCAGACCCGAGCGAATGGCGAAATGCTCTGACGTGGCCGCCTCAATGACGCCACGCAGAAGGTCGCCGTTTGCGGCAAGCAGCGCGTGCCGTGGCGGATCTTCCTTGAGAAACCGCGGGACGGTGAGCGCATGCTCCTTGGCACGGGCATCCACGAGGGGTGCCGCCACGCGTCCGGGAGCGATGCGAGCACTGAAGGCGTTGATCCGAACGGGGCGCTCGCCGTTTCCCCAGAGGCTGAAAGGCTCGATGATGATGCCGCTGCCAGAGCGCATTTTCGGAGTGAGTGCGATTTTGCGTGCCGAGACACCCTTGAAGAAAACTTCGACTGAGTTTTCCTCGATGGAGATTTGCACGGGCATGGATTCGTTCGAGCGCAGGCGAAACTGGCGGTCCATCTGGTCATTGCTGGATTCGAGGCCGAAACAAATCTCGCTCCCCATGTGGCCGAAAAGGAGGTTCGTGCTCGGAGCGGCAGGGTTGACACCATCGCAGAACAAGCGAACACGCAGAGCGGAGAATCCGTTGTTGAGCAGGGTGAATTTGATTTCATTGACCTGCATGAAGGCTGGGTGGCCCCATGAGCCGCCAGCGTTGAAAGCGATGTCCGCCTTGCCATGGCGCTGGGTTTGCTCTGCGCTGCCGCGCAGCCGCCGCCAGCCTGGATCTTCGAAGCCGTCCAGGTTCAAGCTGGCACCTCCGAACTGAATCGCCAGGAGCTTGTCTGCGGGCAGCTGTTTCACCGCAGCCACGTCGGATTCCAGGTCCGCATGCCGTGCATCGATGGCCCGCAGTCTGCCGGGGAGGACGTCGCCGTCCTGCAGATAAAACAAGGCTTCGCTGTGCATGCCCGTTGGCTGATCCACCACAGCACGGGTGATTTCCATCCCTGCAGTGCTGGACATGGCGACAGGTCTGAGAGCGCCTACGGGCCTCCAGCGCGGCTGGGCCTCCCCACCTGCGTCGAGTGTGCCGTGCAGCACGTTTTTCTTGATGGTAAGGGTGTCGAGCGCTGCCATGTCTGCTTTCCTGCCGGCGGGCTCGAAGCCTTTGAACTCCAGGTGATGCAGCGTGGTGATCTTGAAATTCACTGGCGTCTCGGAAAACGTGGTTTTGAAAGAAGCCACTTCATTGCGGACCTGCTGGAGCGTGCCGTTGATCCACTCGCCATCTGTGAACCACATCTCTGTGAGCGGGGGCGATGCCTGGAAAAAAGGCGAGACTTCGGGGGGCATCTCTACCGCCAGCACCTTGTCCCACGGCAGGCTGGTCTCCGCACCATCTGGCGAACGCACGGTCAGGGAGGTGGTGTCTGCACGCATGGCTTTTGCCTTGAGGTAGCGCCCGTCAGTCAGTTCGATGCGAGGTCTCACATCGGTAATGTCATCAGGCAGCGTGCCATCCCACTCACGAATGCGCAGTCTCTCCAATGTCAGGTCGGGGCCCTTGTTCAGAAGAGTCAGGCCGGTGGGGCTGTCTTCGGCATTTGGCTCATTGGTGTGAGAGCGTGCCTTTGCAGCAGCTTCGGCCTGTCCCTGGACCAGGCCTATCAACGCACCAAAAAGGCCTCCGCCCCCAGCTCTCCCGGCCGGTTTTTTATCTTTGGCTTTCGCGTCTGGCTTTGGACTGGCTGTGTCCACCGGCGGCTTGGTTGTTTGCGCCAGCTTTCTGCCATCTGCGCCATAGATTGAGCAAAAGCCGGTTTTGCGATCCCAGAACAGGGTGAGAGTGATGCGCCGTGTGTCGTCGCCGAGCTTTTGCACGCTTTCAAACACGCGGCCCTGCAGCACGACATCATCCACCCACGTTTCCACGATCAAGCGTTCCGTGTCCGAGGATTTGAGCTCGATTCTGAACTCAGGCCTGACAGTTGAACTGAGGGTGAACTGCATTTCCACCTGTTCGGGCGTTTCGAGCGGCAGGTTGGCGCGGTGGTTCCAGCCCACCTGCTGCAAAGCGGCACCAGGCACCATGCGCCAGAGCTTTTCCTTGGGCTGAGCGGCGCTCTCAGAGCCAGACTCGATCCAGCCGCTGGTGCCCGTCAGCGCCGGGAGGGGCATGCCTGCGGCTTTCAGGCGTTGTATGCTTACCACAGAGTCTCGCAGCACCTGGATGCTGCCAAAGCGTGCGGAAGTGACGCTAAGCGTTTTTGTATCAAGTCCGGTCACCGAGCCATAAAGAAGGCTGCCGTCGGCGAGACGAATGCTGAAGGCTTCATTCGTTTTGGCATCGGTCTTGAAGCGGTTCACGCGCCTGACGACATCCATGCTCACCCTGAAGTCTTCAGTGAACATGGGCGTACGCCAGATGACCTGACCGTCTTCGAAGCCGACGAAGTGTCCGCCGACCCATTCGCCATTCTGCCAGTGGAGCTCGGAAGCGCGGCCGCCGCCAGCCAGCAGCACCAACGCAGTGATGAGGTGTCTAGCGTTCATAAATGGGCAGGAAACGGTAGTTTAGAGCCAGGGCCAGCAGGGACATGCCCGTCTCATATGCACCGCTGCCAAAACTGCCGTCCGCAGCCTGGGTCTCCCCGAGGGCACGGGCGGTGGCTGCGTTCCATTTTTGCCAGGAGGCGTAGTCGCCCTGGAACAAGGCCTGCGCCATGTAGTAGCGGAAGTACTCCTTGTAACTGCCTTCGTTGTGCTCCAGACGCTCTGTGATGTGCTTGAGGGTGGCCTTGAACTCCTCGCTGTCCTTGTGCTTTGAAACGGCTGCCACGAGAGTGGCGATGGCGCTGCGGTTCATGGATTCACCGAAGCCTCCGAAACCACCGGCATAGGCCACGCTGCCGTCCTTGCCAGTGCTGCGCCGCATGTAGTTCAGGGCGTTGTCGATGACTTCGTCGGGAACCGCCATGCCGGCATTACGTGCTGCGAGCAGCCCCATGAGCACAGCACCTGTCACCGAGGTGTCCGCGTCAGTCGAGTTCGGCATGTACCGCCAGCCGCCCCAGCGGTTGGCCTTTTGAGCGGTGCCGGCACAGCGGATGGCGAGATCAAGCGCCTGTCCTATGGTGCGCACAGGCTTGCCTCCTTCCCACAGGAGGGATTCGTCCACAGCGCCATATGCTTCCGAGAGCGAGAGCATGGCAAAGCCGTGGTGATACATGCTGCCAGGCAGGTAGCCGCTGGTCGAGTCCTGGCTGCGGATGATCGCGCGCAGCGCTCTGCGGACGTTTGGTGCGTAGCGGCCAAAGTTCGGGTCTTCGCCGCTCGCGAGAAAAGCCATGAGGCATATGCCATCAATCCCGGCGCCATCATGGCCGCCCTGCCAGCCGCCCGCATCGCTCTGCTTGGAGGCCAGCCATGAAAGACCCCGTTCATACACGGTTTCAACTTCCTGCGGAATGGCGCCCCCGAAGCGGAGTGAGGGATCCTGGGCGGAGCTGCCGGCAGGAAACAGCATGCAGGATGAAAGGAGAGTCAAGAATGCCAAAAATCCGGACACGCAGTGGCGGGCCGTGCCGGCATGGGCGGTGTTTTTCATGGATGCTTCGTCACTCATTGGTCGATCATGATGCCGCCGTTGAACAGGATCTGGGGGGCGTTGGCCTGAGCTCCCTGCTTCATGCGCTGCTCGTGATTGTTCTTGATGCCCTCCCAGTACTGCATCGCGTCCGGCAGGTCACGCTCCTTGCACAGCTTCCACTGCTCAGGGGTGAGAATGGCCTGCAAGTCTTTTTCAGGCACACCCGCGAGGGGCACCAGGGCGTAGTAGTACTGCAGAAACCACTGAAAGGACATGTAGCGCTCGATGTCCGGCAGGTATTCAGCCAGCACCTGCCGCACGGCGGTCTCGATTTTTACGCACTGGTCGGCTGAGAGCTTGCGGCGGCGGTCCAGTTCGGAGACACACATCTCAGCCATGGCCCTGAGGCGGTATTCGTGCCGCTGATCTGCGGCTTGCTGAAGCTTTTTCAGCTGGTCTGAGTTCAGCGTCGTCTGCAGAGCTGTCTGCCACAGCTCGGTATTTTGAGGCCTGACTTCATTGCGGCTGAAATTCGCGCGCGTGGTGCCTGCCAGAGCCTGCAGGAGGTTCTTGGAATTGGTGTTCTGCACGCTCTGGCGCACGAAGTTTTCCGTGAACTGTCGCCAGTAGGCCAGGCTGATTTCCACGGCCCCTTTCGCGGCTGTGGTGAGTCTGGCCACAGCAGGTCCGGGGAGGGACAGTAGGCGCGAGGCTTCTTCGACATGAGGCATCATCGACGCCAGTGTCCTGCTCCGTTCTGCGATGAACATCTTGTAAAGGTGCTGCGAAATCGCCGCTTCCATGTCCGGAACCTCCGGGAAGGTGCCGTTGATGTCTGGCATGGTGTTGCGCGACGAGCTGCTGCCGGAGACGACAAGCTCCTTCCAGTGTTTTAACTGTACATCATCGAGAATGGCCCGCGTCATCTCGTCCTTCACCTTGCCCGCGTTTTGCAGCAGCTGGGAGGTGTTGTAACTCCAGTACTGCTGGCGACGCTGATCTGTCAGCGAGTGCAGAGTCTCCATCAGCAGCGGCTCTAGATGAGTGCGCTGCTCGGAGGAAAGTGCCAGCATCTTGTCCATTTCCGCCAGGCAGATGCGCGAGATCGCCATGCCGGCACGCTGCTCACGCTGCTTGTTTTCGGACGCAATGCGGGTGCGTTCCTCTTCCGTGAGCAGTTTCTTGATGCCCTCGGTCCAGACAGGCAGTTTGATGGCCTGCATATCTTCATTAACGCCGAAATAAATGTTTCCTCGGATGCGCTTGCGCTCGGCGGCGGAGTAATTGCGGACCTGCTGGAGCCAGCCCTTGCGGGCCTGCTGCAAAGATTCCTGAATCGCTTCTTTGGAGAGCTGCTCCAGCGCCTTTTGCCGGTCCTTGTCCAAGTTTAGCGCCATGACCATGCCGTCGATCTCCGCGCCCATGGTGATCTCCATCTGCTGCTCCGCCTGCTGCTCGGAAGGCTTGATCATGTCGGCCACATCGGACTCCGCTTTGCTGCGCTCCTCCCTGTCAGCCTTGCCCCATTGCGCAAGCTGTTCTCCTGGCAGCACGGTGGCGGCAGCCTTCTCCCAAAGCTTTTCCCAGGCCTCGCCGCGCGGACGGTCGAAACGGATGTAGAAATAGTTGCGGCCCATGATGTTCTCACGAGCTGAGGAGGGCAGCGTGCGCAGCATGCTGGTGGCGCGTTTTTTTTCCGCGTCGCTGAGCTGCTCGAGCAGCGTGTCTGCCGCCTTGTCCAGGGCTGTGACCTGTGCGTCTGTGAGAGTGAGCTTTTTCTTCATCAGCTCGATTTTAGCCCGCAAGTCCTCGTTCATCGGTCCACGCGATTCACGCAGCCAGCGTTCGAGATGTGATGAGATTTCCTTGTCCACCTGCAGACGGTTCTTCAGGTCCGCCTCGTGCCAGGTGGTGTAGCGTGCTTCGCCGAGCGTTGATTTCACCGCAGTCAGCCATTCCGGGGTTTCATCTGGCGGTGTCCAGTCTTCCACAGGCTCATTGGGGCCTGCGATCTCTGGTTTCCACATGCCGATGTGCCGGATCGCCGCCGAGTCTGAGGTGCGCGACAGGTAGGTGCGCATCATCAGCACGGCCTGCGGCTGCCAGGATTTCAGTGTCGTCTCCACAGCTTTGCCTGCCGTCTCGTGCAACGTCCGTTTTTCATCTGGCGAAAGCCCGACCTTGGCACTGATGGTGTTGATCACCTCCTCCATGTGGGCGGTGAGCTGCTTCTTTTTTTCCGGCACGCACGATTGCACAAAGTCTGCCAGGACCTTCTCGACGGCCTCAGAAAGCGGCTTCTTCAGCTCGGACCTCGAAGGCGTCTGCGCCTGGGCGCTTCCGGAGCCTGTCAGAACAATTGCCAGCAGCATCAGCTTGATCATTTGGCACCGCCTCCTGCTTCGAGTTTGTTGAAATACGCATCCAGTCCCGTTTTGAATTCTTCCGGCAGCTCACGCCCGGTCTTGCCGGTGGCCTGGCCGACTGGGCGTGCGTTTACACTGGCACCTGCATCAGCTCCGGGCCCCAGATCTGCCAGCGCTGCTTCTCCGGTGGCATCTCCGCCGCCCCCTCCACCGGGATTGCTGCCGCCTCCGCCGCCACCTTTGCCCTGGCGTTTCGCCTGCAGCAGCAGCTCGATGGCTTCCGTTTCTGCAGCTATGGCCGGCGCTCCTGTTTCCTGCTTGTCGAGAATGCCGGCCGCTTCATCCATCACGGTCATCACGGCGCTGAGAAGCTTGAGCTCCCTGCCAAATTTTTCGCTGCCCTGAGGGAGCTGCTGGATGTCATCAAAGGCTCCGCGTGTGCCGGCCTGAATGCCGAACTGTTTGGATGCGAGAACGGCGGACTTTCTGGCATGTTCGCCCTTGCCGAGGGCGGGCTTGGCATTTTCCAGCTCGCGGGTTTCGTCACGCAGCTTCATCTCGTCACGCAGGGATTTCATCACCTTGAGCACAATCTCCGGCGGCAGGCTGTCTGCGCTGCAGCTGCTGCATGATTTGCACTCGCTGGCCGCCACCATCTCCTCTGCCCAGCGGTCGAGGGTGTCTGCCCAGAATTCAGCGCCTGCCATGCTGTTGCCGCTCAGGTTCACCGCCGCCTGATCTCCCAGGTAGGTCAGCATTTTCACGACCTGGGTCTCCTTCATCTGACCGATGATATTTTTGAAATGCATGTCTGGCTTGCGGGCGAAGTAGGCCTCCAGGTCGCTCTGGATCACGCGCACAGTTTCGCTCTGCGTCTTCTCGTGTTCAGCGATCGCCGCGGCATCCTTCACCGGCTTGCGCTCAAGGCCGAAGGCGCTGAGCGTTTTGGTGTTCAGATCCTTGGCAACGACCAGCTGCTGGCGCGAAGCGGCCTTGAGCCGCTTGACGAAGGTGCTGGCCTCCAGGCTGGCCAGGATGGAGCCCAGCTCATCCGAGACGCGCGCAAATTCTGCCAGCAGCAGCTTCTGTTCATCGAGAGCATCCTGCATTTTCTTTTGTGCCTGGGAGGCTGGCGGCTCCTGCGGCTTCTCTTCAGGTTTCTCGTCTTTCTTCTGGCCCGGTGCCGCCGCCATCTGGGTCGTTGGCAGTTTCATTGTGCTGGGCTTGGGCGGCGAAGGTTTGGCATTGGGGTCTGCTGGCTGCGGCTCGGCCTTGCTCATGGAGCCCTCTTTGTCGCTGATGCTCGGCATGTTGTCCTTCTTCTGCTCCTCGGTGGAGGCCTTGCCGCCTTTCGATGCCGGAGGAAGGTCCGGCCCATTCGCAATCTGGGGCGCGCTGGGTTTGCTCTGTCCGGCTTTGCCTTCACCGGACTTGCCTTCCTTCGGTGGCTGCTGCGTGGAATTTGAAGGCGGATTGGATGCCGTGGACGGGCTCGGCTTGCCACCCTGCGCATTCGAGCTCTGCTTCAACAAGTCCGCCACGCTGGGCATGCGTTTGGCCGAAATGTCCTGAAGTGACTTCAGCATCGTGGCCCAGGATTCGAGGCGCTTCGCGTCAAACTCATCATTCCGCGTCGCCTGCTCCACCAGGCTGCGTCCGCTTTGGTTCAGCATTCCCAGGCGCGTGGCATTGGCGTTTTCCGCGCTCGCCTGCTGCGCGATCTTCCGTCGGTTCTCCGGACGGTCCAGTTCCGCCGGGCTCAGTGCACGAAGCTCCTTGTTTGTGGCATGAAGCTGCTGCTCGCGTTCATAGCTTTCGCGAGCCGCTTCGAGCCATTTGCCAAACTGCTCCGTGAGCCATAGAGCATGATCCGACTTGTTCAGCACGTGAAGCAGGAACGCCGTCGAATAAGCTCGTTTTCGGCTGGGCAGGTAATCCTCCGCCCAGGCGCGGATCTCCAGGGTCTGTGGGGCCACGCCGTCACGGCTCGCGCAAAAGGTGGCCTTCGCTACCAGCGTCTTTTTCTCCGGCTCTCCGGCTGCAGTGATTTTGTCACCCCTGGTTTTGTCGTCATTCACGCTGTGCCATTCGAGGCCCGCGCGCTGGATGCCAAAATCATCCTGTACATCCATGTCAAAAGTGACGACTTCAGAGTCGAGCACCACCTGCTCCTGTGTTTCGCGTCGTGCGGCCAGCCTTGGTGCTTCGTCTTCGATCGCATTGATCTTCAAAACCAGCGGCTCGCGTGGTGTGAGGCCGTCGCGGTCCTTCCACATCACATGCTTTTCAGCATCCGCCTCGATCTTGTGGAAGGGCGTCGTCACCTTCGCCCCTGAAACCTTCTCTGCTTCGCCGTCCACTTCCGCCGAGGCCAGTTCACGCGATGCCGTGGCCTCCAGCGAAGCCTGCGCTCCTTTCAGCACGCTCACCGAACCACCGCGCACTTCCGTCATCGGCTCCGTCTGGTACTTCAAATAGTCCGGCAGCCGTGTGCGCACGGACAAGGCGGTCAATTCCGGGCGCGTGCGAGGCAGCACGTTCACCGTCTTTCGCACGTCGCCGAGTGACAGGGACAGGGCCGCATCCTCCTTCTGTGGCGGAAATGCCAGAGGATAGGCGCCTGCTTGCAATCCGCTCACCACCGCAGGCTGATCGCTGATCTGCGCCTTGGCAGAGGCAGGGGACCAAAGAGTGTCCTTGTTGAGCAGGACCTTCAGATCAAACGGCTCCGCATATGGCACCACGAGGCGGTTTGGCAGCGCCTCAATCTTCGCAAAGGTGAAGCGCTCCACAGCGCGCCAGGGCATGGCCCAGCGTGCCATGGCATTCCACGCGGCATCCGGCACCAAGCTCAGCGCCGCTACGGCAAGCAGCGCCATCACCCCCGCCGCCCAGCCCCACTGGAAATGCTTCGCCTCCGGCACCGCATGCTTGAAGTCCTTGTCCTTCACCGCCTCGGCGGCCTGATCCATCGCCGCCTGGACCAGGCGCTCGCTGCGGCCCGCCGAACCCGCCTCCACGTGCGCCAGCTCCACGATGCCGAGCAGCTGATCTCCCAGTCGTGGAAAGGTCCGCTTCAGCAGCCGTGCCGCGTCCTCCAGGCTGCGCTGGCGCCATACCCAACGGTGCCATTTCAACGGCAGGCCCAGCCCCAGCACCGCCGCACCTGCAGTCAGCAGACTGGCACGCAGCCACACCGGCGTCTCCATCACACGATCTAGCGCGAAGACCAGAATGTAGGAAAACACGATCCCGAATGCCGCCGCCAGGAGGCCCTCGGTGAGCTTGACGATCCAGACTCGCTTGCGGAAATCCGCGAGCTTCGATTCGAGGATGACAGGCAGTGCTGTTTTCATAATGGGCGAATGTTATCCTGATGGAACGTCTCTGACGAGCTTTTGATTGGGAGTTTAAAACGTTCCGGCGGCCTTTCTTCCGACCCAGAAAAGACCTAGCAGCAGCACCAGGAGGCCGGCCCATGCAGGGTGTGACCAGATCTGCAGCCTCCGCTCCTGGACGGCGGGCTCCGGCATGGCGGAGATGGCAGCGAGGACCAAATCAGGGGCGCTGGCATCAAGCACCTCGCCTTTGGTGAAGCGGGAGATCTCGCGCATCACCTCAAAATGCGCCGGCTGGCCGCGCTTCTCACGGCTGGTGCCCTGGATCGAAATCTTTGTTTCCAAGGAGGATCCAGCCTCGGCACAGCTGAGCTGCACCATGTGCTCGCCGGGCTCCACCGGGGTGAAGACGCCATTGAAGAGCCCCCAGGCTTCCTCGCCGGCGGGCATGAGGCGCACGCTGCTCACCTTGCCGCTGGGCGCAGCGATTTGCGCGATCACACCCCCTTCGCGCAGCGGCTCCCCGGTGAGGCTCATGACGTTCGCGTTCAAGGTCAGCACCTCGCCGGTGCGCGGGCGGTCGGGAGAGTAAAAGAGGCGCATTTTGCCGCCGCTGCTCATGTTGCGCTGATAGGCCATCCAGCGCACCACCTGACCCCAGAAACGGTAGTGGTATTTGTCCTCCACGCCTTTGCGCCAGCGCCACGCGCCATCGGTGCCCATGAAGAGAATTTTACCTGCGCCGTAGGTCTTCGTCACAATCAAAGGCACACGGCCAAACTGATTGGACTCGGTGCCATGTGTGGCCAGCACTTCGCTGCCTGCCTTGGCGCGCAATGCCGGTGCGTACCACTGAAAGCCTGGCAGATTGCCCCACACGCGTGCACTGGCTTCGTCACTGTCTTCGAGCTTGGTCAAGAGGCTGCGGGTGCCTGCTTCAGTGAGCGCAAATTTGCCCGGTGAGGACGAGCCCCAGCCGCGTGGCTGGGCGGTGTCCCAGACCACCGGCAGGAGATCTGCGAGGGGCGTCTCCTGCAGGGTGGACTGGAAGCCATGGAAGCCGGGCATGAAGACGAGGCCGCCCGCCTGGTCGCGTACGAGTTTTTGCAGTGAAATGCATTGCTCTGCAGTGAGCTGGTTTTTTGCCAGACCCACATCGCCCAGAAACACGACATCGTAGTTCGTCAGCTCTTCATCCTTGGGGAATGCTTTCAGATAACCGCGGCCTTCCCCCGCTTTGCCAAGTCCAGGATGCAGCAGCAGGCAGCTGACCTCCACACCGGGATCTCGCTCCAGCGCATTGCGAAGGTAGCGGTACTCCCAGCGGGGGAAAGATTCGATCACCAGCACGCGGAGCTGCTCTTTGCGGATGGAGAGAGGCGCCTCTTGTGAATTGTTTTCAGGGTAGCGCTCTCCCCGCGCTCTTGGGACCGTCAATGACAGCTTCACCTCACCGGGCTTGTCTGGTTTCCAGCCGAGAACGTCCTGATAGCGGCTCATGGCAGGGAGGGTAACTTCTTTGGTGATGATCTCCCCGCTCGTGGATTTCATCTCCAGCAGCACGACTTCATCGCGTGGCAGCGAGCTTTCGATGGTGAAGGGAATGCGCAGCGGCTTGCCCGCCACTGCGAAGGTGGGCACATCAAAGCTGGTGAGCTCGACATCCGGCATCCGAGTTTCTGAGCCGGTGGGCACAGCAATGACAGGAACCTCACGCATGCGCAGCCGCGTGGTTGCCTGGGAAGGGGCCAGGCCTGTATTCCAGTCACCGTCGCTGATGAGAACGACGGCTTTGAGATTGGGCTGTTTTTCCAACACGTTCGACAGTGCCGCCTGGATGTCTGTACCCTCAGCAGGGGGTGTCTGTGAGGATGAAAAGGCCTCGATGACCACGTCCATGCGCTGTTTCAATGGTTCCCAGAGCTTTGGATCCGTCAATCGGGCTGCGGCAGCCTCACGCGACTTCGGTTCTGCATCGGGTCTGGTTTTGTCGATGACATCCCTGGTGGTCATGCTGCCCGAAACATCGTGAAGCACTGCCAGGGTTGGTTTTGTCTCCGGCTTGAAGGTTTCCAGCCACTCCGGCTGCAGCAGGGTGATGGCAATGCCAACGGCAATGAGAATACGCAGAAGCTCAAGCCAGCCAGTGGCCTTGCGGTAGCCGCTGCGCTGCCATGCCATGAATGCGAGACCGGACATCGCCACGACAAACGCCACTCCGATGCCAAAAGCGGCTGGCGTGGGATTGAAGACGAGCTGGGATGTGGCAGGGGTCATCGCGCAGGAGCGGGTTGTGAGTCGCGTTTCGCCGGCATGCAAAGCAGGGCCTCCCCGAGGAGTGCGAGGGCCATCACAAAGAGGAAGGTGCGCCAGATCTCGCTGGCCAGGCTGGCATCGCTTTCCACCTGATCTTCTATGGCATGGTAGTCGAGTCCGGCAAACAGCTCGGACAGTGCTGTCTGCCCCAAGGTTTCGGGATGATCTTCCCTCAGCGGTCTGTTGAGAGCGACGAGCCTGTCACCCTTTTCCACGATGCCGGCACGCAGCGGCTGCTCGGAGCTCAGGACTGTCTGGCCGGAGCGTTTCCACGCGCTGAGATCGCCGCGGCCCAAGGCGGTGATGCCGGACTCGCGCTGCTGCGCTTTACCCAGGCTGCGAGCGCCTTCATTCAGCGCGCGGTGCAGCATGGCAAACATCACCACACCATCGCGGGCCAGACTGGAGGAGCCGGAGCCGGGCAGCGTGCCGAGGAACCACGCATTGCCCTCGCCGGGAATGTCTGCCCGGATGAGCAGCGGCTTGTTGCCCGTGAGGCGTGCCAGCGGTGTGCCCTCGCCTAGAATCTCGCAGCGGCGGCTTACCTCGAGATCCCCCACAGGCAGCGCGGTGCCGCTGCGGGTGTTGGCCAGCAGGCCCGTGTCGTTGCGCCACCACTCGATGCCTGTAGCTTTTCCGTCGGTGCTCCACGCTCCCCAGTGCAGGCCGCCAAAAGCCTCCGAACTGGTGGAGTCGGTGGGCAGAAAGAGAATGCTGCGGCCGGTGCTGAGATGATTGGCGAGCTGTTTGCTGATCAAGTCGTCGGTCTTCGGGAGGGGTGCGTGCCAGATGATGAGTGCGACGTCGTCCCAGGAGATCTCTGCGGCGCGTGCGGGGGGCAGAACGCTGGCGGCGTATTTGCGGGTCGGATCGGCGGCGGCTTCGAGTGCGGCCTGCATGGGGCCGGCTTCGGTTTCATCATCGGTGACGATGACGGACTGAAGGACGGCGGGTTCGTCGAAGACGAAATGATAGACGTTGTCGGACAGCGAGGTGTCTGCGGGGAGCTCGACCCGGCCTGAACCGCGTTTGGTGGTTTTGTCGATGGGGATGGCATGCCCCTGAAGCACGAGCTGCGAGTCCTTCATCTTCACTTTGATCGTGCTGCTCACATCATTGATCACAAACCGCAGGGGCAGTTCCAGCGGTTCACGTGAGGCCGCATCTCGCGTCACGCGCAGGTCCAGCAGCAGCTCGGCCTTGCCTGCCGTTTCATTGCGCACGACTCGTTGCACTGAGATGGAGAGGTTTTGCGTCGCAGGCTGCGCGTAGTTCAGCAGATGAAAGCGCAGCCCCTTCAAAGAGGTGAAAGCACTGCGCAAGGCCTGCCAGCGTCCACTGGCGGCATCCCAGTCGCTCTGGCGCAGATCGCTGAGCACCCAGACATCGGTGCGGCCGGTTTGATTCGTGGTGATGTAATCGAGGGCGCCTTGAAGCATCGCAGGAATGTCCGCCGTGGTGTCGGTAGAGCCGGTGAGCGGAAGGTCGACGAGAGACTCGGGTTTTTCCAAAAGCTGTGGCTGCAGGTGGGCGTTTTCGATCAGCACCAGCTTGGAGCGCGTGCCCACTGTAGCACGCAAAGCCTGCGCGAGTTTGGAAATGCCCGCCGCACGCTTGCTCGTGCCAGTGGCAAGGGTCTGCTGCTCCATGCTGGCCGAGCGGTCCAGCAGAATGATCACCGTGTCCGGCACACCCCCGGTGAGGCCGAGCAATCCACCCGCCATCGGTCTTGTGATCACAAACAAAATCGCCGCCACCGCCAGCACTCGAAACGCCAGGATCAAAATCTGCCGCAGCCGCGACAGCCCCTTGTTCATCCTCTGCGCCATCTGCAGAAACATCATCGCCGCCCACTTCACCTGACGGCGGCGGTACAGGTGGATCAAATGAATGACCACCGGCAGCAGCGCGAGCGGCAGGGCGTAGAGGAGCGCTGGGGCGAGGAAGGTCATAGTCCGCCTTGGTCGGTAAAGTCCTTGGCCTCGCAAGCATCGTATTTGGCCGCGAATTCACGGGCCGTCTGAGGTGCTTTCCAGACACGAAAGGCGAAGTAAGTCAGCAACAGAAAATAACCGAGATCAAACAACCAGCCACGACGCAGAATGTCGTCGGCCAATTGATCACAAATTGTCGTGAACGTAATTGGGGTAAACAATGCGATCATCAGTTCGCCAGAATCATCGCACACATTCCTGCGCCTGCGGCGAAGCCAGACGTACCAGATCATGCAAAGCAACGACAAAACTGCTCCTCCGAGCCAGGAAACCCGCTGCAACTCGTTCAAATGCAAAGAGTAGGCAGACTGAAATCGAAACGCAGTCATGCCGATAAGAAGAATGGACATGCCAAATTCTCCTGGCCGCATGAAGCTGTAGTGCGGCCGGCGTGTGGTCACTGGCGGCTGGTGTTGTTTGATCATCATCGCCCCCCTTTCTTCTCAATGCGTGCCAGCAGAAACTTCGCGAGCACATCATCATACTTCTCGTGCAACTTCACGCGGTGGTAGTCCATGCCGGTTGTGCGCACGAGTTCGTCGATCTCATGCATGTACTGCCGCACGGCTTCTCGGTAGTTGCGGGCGATCAGACTGGGGTCGGCGAGGATGGCCTCGCCGCCTTCCATGTCGATGAAGCGTGCTGGGCGGTCGAAGTCAAAATCGAGCTCCTGCTGGTCGAGCAGATGAAAGACGGCGACGTCGTGTTTGCGGAAGCGCAGATGCTGGATGGCAGACTTCAGTTCGGCGGGCGGCACGAAGAGATCAGAGAAGACGATGACGAGAGCGCGCTGGCGGATCTTTTCAGCAGCGTCATGCAGTGCAGTAAGCAGCGTGGTTCCGCCGACGGGCTGAATGCCGGACATCTGATCAAGGACGAGGCCGAGGTGCGAAGCTCCGCGTTTGGCGGGGATCTCCACGGGCTTCTCCGCGAGACTCCACAGGCCCACGGCATCGCCCTGCTGAGCGGCCACGTAGCCGAGCGTGCCGGCGAGCTTGCGCGCGTAGTCGAAACGGGTGCTGCCTGCGGGGCCGTAGTTCATGCTGCCGCTGGTGTCCATGAGCAGGCAGAGACGCAGGTTTGTGTCAGCCTCGAATTCCTTGATGTAAAAGCGGTCACTGCGGCCCCAGGTGCGCCAGTCGAGGCGGCGGGTGTCATCGCCGGGGACGTACTTGCGATACTGCGCGAATTCAAGCGAGGAGCCCCGCACGGGGCTTCGGTGCTTGCCGGAGACGCCGCCGAGCATGGCGTGGCGCGCGTTCAGCGGGAGCGCCATCAGGCGGGAAAGGACCACTGGGTCGAGGAAAGCGCGGGAAGACTCAGCCATGACAGTCTCCTTCCAAATTCAGCTTCATGTTTGTTCTGATCTGCGCCGATAACTCTGCCAGCTCGAGTCGATGTACTTCGAGTTGCTCTTGGATGAACTGTACTGGATGAGGCATGACGGAGAGGTTTGATCGAGGACGAGGACGACTCTGAAAAAGAACCTCACCCAGCCTTCGCCAGTTCATCCACCAGCCGCTTCGCCACATCCCGGCTGCTGATGCCATCGCTCTCTGCCGTAAACGTCGTCATCACACGGTGCCTCAGCACCGGCTCGGCCACTTCCATGATATCCTCCATGCGCACCATGTAGCTGCCGTACAAGGCAGCGCGCGCTTTCGCACCCAGGATCAAATATTGCACGGCACGCGGACCGGCGCCCCAGCTCACCAGAGGCTTCAGCCACGTGGGGGCCTCGCTGCTGGCAGGCCGGGTCTTGCGCACGAGATCGACAGCGAATTCATAGATGTGATCCGGCACGGGCACGCGGCGTACAAGTTCTTGGAAGGCGAGGACCTTGGGGCCGTCGAGGATGTGTTCGAGCTTGGGCAGGCTGGCTCCGGTGGTGGTTCGGGCGATGGCGATTTCTTCCGCGCGCGTCGGGTAATCGACGCCAATCATGAACATAAAGCGGTCGAGCTGCGCTTCGGGCAGCGGGTAGGTGCCTTCCTGCTCGATGGGATTCTGCGTGGCGAGCACGAAGAAAGGGCTGTCGAGCGTGTAAGTGCGGCCCGCCACGGTGACTTTGTGCTCCTGCATGGCCTCCAGCATGGCGGCCTGGGTTTTTGCAGGGGCTCGGTTGATTTCGTCGGCCAGCACGATGTTGGCAAAGACGGGCCCCTTGGCAAACTCGAAGGCGCGTTTGCCACCGGGCAGTTCCTGCAGGATGTCGGTGCCGGTGATATCCATGGGCATCAGGTCCGGAGTGAACTGGATGCGGCTGAAGCTGAGCGACATCGTTTCGGCGAGGCGGCTGATGAGCAGTGTCTTGGCCAGGCCGGGCACGCCCATCAGCAGCGCATGACCACGCGCAAAGAGGCAGATGGCAAGCTGCTCGACCACCTTTTCCTGGCCGACGATGATCTTCTTCAGTTCGTTGCCGAGCTGCACGTAAACTTTGCGAAGCTCATCAATGGCGGCGACGTCATCTTGCGGAAGCGGAGAGTTGGACATGGTGATTTTTTAGGAATGCTGCTAATGCCACCAGAAAACAGGCCTTCTGACAAGGGCGGCTTGTGTAAATAAACTGTCAACGCCGCAGAAACTTGGGTTTGTTTACCCGAGCAGTGTCTGCACATGATGAGTGACGGCGCTGGCGAGTCCCTGAATGTTGTAGCCTCCTTCAAGGATGGAAACGAGGCGGCTCTGACAGTGGGTGCGGGAAGATTCGAGCAGGAGCCTGGTCAGCACCACGAAGTCATCGTCCGTGAGGCGGAACTGGCCCAGCGGATCATCAATGCGGGAATCGAAGCCGGCGGAGATGAGGATGAGATCCGGTTTGAAGGTGTCGATGGCGGGCAGGAGGCGGTCGGTGAAGGCGGCGCCAATCGTGCTAATGCCCGTGCGCGCGGGGAAGGGAAGATTGAGCGTGCAGCCTTTGCCCTTGCCTTTGCCGGTTTCATCGGCGTGGCCCGTAAAGGGGTAGAGCGGGCTCTGGTGCGTGCTGCAAAACAGCACGCTGCCGTCTTCATAGAAGATGTCCTGCGTGCCGTTGCCGTGATGGACGTCCCAGTCAACGATGGCGATTTTTTGCGCGCCGTGTTTCTGCTGCGCATGGCGTGCGGCGATGGCGATGTTGTTGAACAGGCAGAAGCCCATGCCCTGCGCCGGGCGTGCGTGATGACCGGGCGGACGCACGGCACAGAACGCGTTTTTGACCTTTCCAGCGAAGACGGCATCGACAGCGTTTAAGACGCCGCCGACAGCTTGTAGCGCCACGGCATAGGATCTGGCGCAGATGGCAGTGTCGCCCGTGCTGAGATCATCAAGGCCGGATTCGACATCCTTTTTGGCCGTGGCGATGTAGCCGCGATCATGGCAGAGGGCCAGTTCATCCAGCGTCGCCACACGGGGCGCGATGGCGTGTGTTTTGCCAACGATGCCGGAATCCGTCAGCGCCCGGGTGATGGCCACAAGGCGCTGGACGCTTTCCGGATGCCCCGGACCTGGGTCATGCTGCTGATAGATGGGATCGAGTAGCAGGGCAGTCATGCAGAGTTTACGATGATCGACTATACTATACGATTGCTGGCGGTGGTTTTGGCCAAACCATCGTCAACTGCGCTCAACAACTGTAAACTTCCGTCAACTCTTCCTCAGCGTTTGCCGAAGAATTCGGCCAGCTTCTGCAGGTCTTTTCCTTCCGCCGGTTTCATGGCGCTGGCGATGGCGGCGTCCTGAATGGCAATGAGCTCCCTGATGCCTTTGCGGCCGTATTCGAGCATGGAATGAAGCTGCGCCTCGGTGAAGGTGGCTTCTTCGCCGCTGCCCTGGATTTCGACAAACTCGCCGTCTTCTGTGAGGACAATGTTGCTGTCCACATCGGCGGCGGCGTCTTCCTTGTAGCAAAGGTCGAGGAGAGTTTCTCCGTTGACGATGCCGACGCTGACTGCGGCGATCTTTTTCTTGAGCGGCTGGCGGGTGATTTTGCCTTTTTCGAGAAGGCGGTTGAAGGCGATGGCGACGGCGATGCAGGCGCCGGTGATTGCGGCGGTGCGGGTGCCGCCGTCGGCCTGCAGCACGTCACAGTCCACGCAGAGAGTGCGCTGGCCGAGTTTTTCAAGATCAACGACGGCACGCAGGCTGCGGCCGATGAGACGCTGGATTTCCGTGCTGCGGCCATCGGGCTTGCCACGTGAGCTTTCACGGTCCTTGCGCTCCAGCGTGGAGTAGGGGAGCATGGAGTACTCGGCGGTGAGCCAGCCGCCTTTGACGTTCTGCACCTTCATCCAGCGTGGCACCTCTTCATTGATGCAGGCGGTGCAGATGACGCGGGTGTTGCCAAAGGCGATCAGGACGGAGCCTGCGGCATGCGGGGCGACGTCGAGAACGTATTGGATGTTGCGGAGTTGGTCGGGGGAGCGGCCGTCAGTTCTGGGCATGCCGGTGCTTAGCACGGAGAGAGGATGCTCCAAAGACTTTTGTGAGCTGTGACCCACGCAATTGAACAAACCCTGAGAGCCCTCCGTCAAAGCTTTAACTTAAATGGCATTCGTTATGCTAAAGGCAGATGACAGTTCACAACTTATCTCCATGACGCGTTTTCCCCGCCCTGGCTGCTGGTTCCGTTTCACCCCGACGGATTGGAATTTCATTCGTGACACCCTGGCGCCGACTGAGCGCAGCAAGGAGGGCTTCAAAGCAATGATGGACGACCCGGAGGCGGTGCCGATCATTCTCGACAACGACAAACTCTTTGATGCCGCGATCCTTTCCCGCAAGGCGACCATGCTTTCACCGGAGCTGTTTTTCTTCATCGTCGTGAGGCATTCGCTGAAGGGATTTGGCATTGAGGAGATTGCCGTGGCAGACTACATGGCCGTGGTGTGCGCGGACTTTGGCTGCTCGCCGACGAAGGGGCCTGAGGATATCAATCACACCATCGACAGCCTTTACAGCATCGACTACCTGGAGGCGATCGAGAATGCCAGCAGGCACCATAAGTTCTTCCTGCATGTGCAGTGTGCGAATCAGTTTTTGGTGCTCACGTGCTTGTACCCCGACTTCCTGCACAGGCGTGCGGCGCGGCGCGGCGCACCGGATGTGGAATACTATGAGCAGGTCGTCGTCAGCCACCTGGACGCCGCCCGCAGGCATGTGCTGGCAGATGAGTTTGCCATGGAGGAAACGTTTGAAAAAGTGGCCCAGTGCTTCCCTCCGGCGCGTCGGGCGATGAATCACACCGTACGTGAGTACCTGAGCCTGGGGCAGTAAGCCCCTGGGCAGAGGGGCTCCGGTTCAAAGAGTCGTCTTGCGCATGGGATCGACGCGGGGAGTCACTGGCGCCGCTGGGCTGGTGAGATAGATGGCTATGTCTTCGCGGCCTCTCCACGCATTGCGGCACCATTTGTTGCTCATACCCTGCATGATGTCTGCGGCGAGTTCACGACGGCCGATGGTGACTGCGAGAATGCCGAGGTCGCTGCGTAGTTCGTAGCTGTCCGGCCACCGAGCCACAGCTGCACGGATGCAAAGCTCGACGGTGTCGAGGTTCAGGCGCGGCTGGATGGCGGGGAAGCTCCCATCAAGGTAGATGCGGCGCAGCATCTGCGCAGCCAGACCGCCTTTGGCGGATGACTGCAGTTCTTCAACAATTTGGGAGCATATCTGGCGGCCGTCTTCCCCTTCATTCACGAAACAACGGCCCAGAGCAATCGCATAGGGAGTGTAATCGGGGTATTTGCCCAGCCCTTCTTGAAACACCGGGGCGATTTCGTCTGCGGGCCGACCGCAGACGGCCTGCAGACGCAGCATCGTGTCGTACCAGGCCGGACTGGTTTTCGGAATGTCCGGCATCATTTTCAGGCCGCGCTCAGAGGCCTCCCGGATGGCTGCGAAAGAGCTGCGGTGCCTGGCCTTGAACATGACATAATTGTAGAGATAGCGTGCCTCTGCGAGACGGGCAAAGACGGACGAGGGCTTCTGCTTCTGCCAGATGAGGATGGCGTCGTGGATCTCCTGCCAGGAGGCTTCTGACTGGACGTCCTGGTCCAGAGGGCGCATGGCGTTCATGATGATGTCGAGCGCCCAGTCGCCGCCGGAGGTCTGCAGCTCGCTGTGATTGATGGCGGTGAAGAAATGCTCCAGACGTTCGACGTTTCCTTCACGCAGGCGAAGCACAGCCATGTGCTCGATGGCCTTGCGCTGCTGGAGTCCGTCGAATTCATCGCGCTCTCGCGGGAAATGAATCTTCCCGACCACCTTCAGACTCATGGCCGCATAGAGCATGCAGCAGTGCTCATGGTAGCGAAGCGCAGTGCGGACCCACGTGACGGAGCGGTCCTCGGCGAGGATCATCGCGTAGGGGAATTTGGTTTCGATCAGCTCGATGGCGGGTGCGGCCTTTTTGACGTCACCGTAATAGAGGCAGGTATAGGCCTTGGCCAGAAGGACGGCTCCGGCGTCGTGGTAGGCCTTGAAATTTTGCGCTTCTTCCCAGGTCTGAAAATTATCGATGAAGGACGAGAGTTTGGAGGCGCGTGGAAGCACGTCCTTGAGGGCCTCCTCCATGTCCTCCAACTGCCTTGGATTGCGGCTGGCGTACCAGTATTTGGCGGCGGCCTGGTAGTTGTCATGCTTCTCGCGTTTGTGCGCAGGCAGGGATTCTCGCCTTGCTTGCTCGATGACCTGGGGAGGAAGCTGCTGGGACCAGCTTTTAGAAACAGGCAACAGGACAGTAAGAAGAAGGCAGGTGCGGGTAAGAAGTTTGGCCAGAGAGGATAGAACAATCACAGCGTTCATTATGGTAATTATAACCATCACGCAACGGGAGTGTCAAACCACAGCAACTGCAAAAACCTATCTGTGCGGCAGCTTTTCCCGTTGCTCCGCCAGCCTGCCTCGCAGTTTGGCCAGTTCTTCTTCGAGATCAGCGATCTTTTTTTCCAAGGATGCGCAGTACCTGGCGGGGTCGCGCCGCTGAAGACGTTCGATGAGGTTGAAGAGCAGAGCCAGCCGCCAGAGCCTGGTCCAGAGGCCTCGGAGACGGTAGGCACGCAGGAGCTTGCCTGCACGTAGCATGCGGGTGAAACGGAAGATGTTCAGCACACGCAGGAAAGCGATGAGCGGCAGGAGAATGATGACGAGGTTGATCCAGTTTTTGAGGCAGTAGGCCAGCTTGGCTGGTGCGGCGGCGACCATCCAGAGAAACTCCATCGTGAAACCGATCCAGATGATGCAGGTCATCAGGTGCGTGGCCAGCGCCATGCGCGGGTGATTTTCCAGCGTCTCTCCGCCGGTGAGTTCCGCTCCCAGAACAGGCAGCACCAGCAGGGTCAGAATGAGCATGGGCAGGGCGAGCTTTTGTTCGAGCTGCTCGGTGGTGTCCTCTCCCACGGGTTTCCAGCCGATGCCGGGCAGCCAGAGCCAGCCGGCAGGTTGGCTGCTGGCGGTGATCATGCGCAGAGGAGGCAGCAGGGTGGTGAGCAGCAGGCGTTTAAGACGTGCAGGCCAGGCATCATGGGCGGCAAAAAGTCCTGCGATCCCTTCGAGGATCACCACGAGCCACAGGGCAATGACGAACGGGCGAAAAAACGCATGGGCCATCAACCAGGCACGAAACTCCTCGCCGCTGTCTCCATGCGGCAGCACCAGTCCGACCACGGATAGAAAAGCGACTGCAACGACGAGCATCAGGCCTTGGCGCAGATTGCTGCCTTGGGGTGCCTGGCTGGGAATGCTCGAAGCGCTCATGGGTGGGCTAGTTAGAGCCAGCCTGCAGAAATTGGCAATCCCTGGGTTGCTTTGCCAGGCCGCAGCCTGGTTCAGCCACCGCCCAGCGCATAACCCACGCCACGCACTGTACGGATGAGCTTTTTGTCGTGGTCCTTGTCGATCTTGGCTCGCAGGCGCTGGATGTAGACCTCCACGAGGTTGGTTTCGGGATCCATGTTGTAGCCCCACACATGCTCATAGATCTGCATGCGGCCAAACACACGGCCCGGGCTGCGCATGAGGTGCTCCAGCAGTTCAAACTCGCGCGTGCTCAGCTCGATGTCCGTGCCACCACGGCTGACTTTGCGCTCAAGGAGATTGATGCACAGGTCATCAACCCGCAGCAGATGACTCGAATCTCCGGCCTTGCGGCGCACCACGGTGTGGAGGCGTGCGGCCAGCTCCTCGACGAAAAACGGCTTCGTCATGTAGTCATCGGCGCCGAGGTTCAGCCCTTCGATTTTTTCCGGCAGGGTGGAGCGCGCGGTCAGGAGGATGACAGGGACATTGTTGCGCTTTTCACGCAGGCCGCGCAGGATGCTCAGGCCATCGCGCCCGGGTACCATGATGTCCAGCACCAGCGCATCGTAGGGTACGGTTGTGGCCATTTCCCAGGCTTCATCGCCATCGCTGATGGCGTCCACCTGGATGCCCTGCTCCTCCAGCCCCTTCTTGGCAAAGGAGAGCAGTTTGGCCTGGTCTTCGACGAGGAGAATGCGCATGCGCGGCAGATGATGCGGTGCAAAGGCGGATTGTCCACTCGCACCTGAAGGTCTATGATGCTCGGATGAAGCTTCTGCTGGCATTCCTGCCATTTTTTTTCTCAGCGTCTCCTGCTGTGGAGCCATTGTCGCCTCATGGCATTCAGGCGGCGGCGGCATATTCGGCAGCACATGGCGGCCATGCCCTGCTGGTGAAACAGAACGGCAAAATGGTGCACGAATCCTACACGAACGGGCACTCGAAGCGTGAGCCACATCGCATCTACAGCGGTACCAAGGCCTACTGGGGAATCATGGCTTTTGCAGCGGAGAAGGACGGACTGTTCAGCTTCGATGAACATGTGGCCGACACCATCACCGAGTGGCGTGGCGACAGGCGGAAAAGCCAGATCACCATACGGCAGCTGCTCGACTTCAGCCATGGGCTGGAGCCGATGTTTGGTCTGCATGAAAACACCTTTCCTGATCGCACCACTGCTGCGCTGAAGGCCGGGGCCGTGGCAGCGCCTGGCAAGTCCTTCATCTACGGACCGGCTGCACTGCAGGTGTTTCACGAACTGCTCGCACGCAAGCTGGAGCACAAGCAGACGCCCACGCGCTACCTGGAGCGCAAGGTGCTAGGCCCGCTGGGGCTAAGCTCTCAGCGTTATTTACCAGATCAGCATGGTGCGCCGCTGCTGGCAGCCGGCTTCATGCAGACGGCACGCCAGTGGTCGGAACTGGGCACGTGGATGCTCAGGCAAGAGGAGGTGTTCATGAAGCTGCAGGGCAGCAGCGTCAACGCGGCCTTTGCCTTCGGGTTCTGGAACAACCACGCCGCCGCCAGCAAAGCCGGTCGCGAGGTGGATGCGGAATCGATGCTGGACAGAAAATGGCAGCAGCAGTCCTGGCGCAACGCCTGCCTGAGCCGTTCTGCTCCCGCAGACCTCATTGCATGCATCGGCTCCTACGGTCAGAGGCTTTACATCGTGCCATCCATGAAGCTGGTCGTCGTGCGGCTGGCGAAGGATTCCAAGCCTAACGACGCAGCGCTGCTGAAACTGCTGTTTTCAAAGGGGCCGTGAACTCCTGCACAAGGTGTCTGGATTTGCCCATTGAGCATACTTGGACCACCGAGGTCAGTCCTTCACCGGGAGGGCTTTGGGAGGAGCGACCGGCTGAGGTGCAGGGACGGCGGGCACAGGCTGGGCTGTGCCAGGCTTGTCATCCTCTACAGGGATCGCCTTGCGGACCACCATCTTGGACACGCCGTAGATCAGGGTGCTGCTTTTGGGCCGCCATTGGTAGCCGATGCCGAAGGGGAGTGCGGGCACTTCGGTTTGTCTGAAATACTCGGCCAGGTCAGCCTGGTAGTGCTGCTTGAAGAGGGCGATGGGGCCTGGGTACCAGCCGTAGGCTTTGACGTCCCATGAGTCGCGGGGGAAGTCCTTCCACATGATGCCGGAGTCGTCCTGCGTCATGGTATGGCAGTGGCTGAGCAGGTAGTCGCGTATGGCATGAAACTCACTGAGGTGCATGAGGTAGGATGCGGACTTGGTGTAGCCGTTCATGGCTCCGAGCCCGTCGCAGAAACGCAGGAAGGAGGCGTCCTGCTTGAGTGCCCAGCTCGCAAGGTTGGTGGAGAAATAGTAGAGAGTCTGCTGCTGGCCCTTGGTGCCGAGGAAGGTAATGCGTGCACCGGAGGTTTTGGTCTCCCTGTCGGTGATGATCTTGCCAGCGGCATCCAGCCAGATTTTTTCCACTTTCTGGATGAAGCAGCCACAGCGGGCCAGGAAGACGTACAGCACCGGCAGGGTGCCGGTGAGCTTGGTGGCCTGCAGGTCTTTCTTCATGTCCGCCGTGATGAAGAAGCTGAAGCTGAGCGATGCATTGAGCGTGGTGCGCAGATTGCGCATGGATGAGCCGAGTTCGCCTTCGCTGAGTTTCGTCACGTCTGGCAGCTGGCCCACGGGCTCCACAGCAGCCAGCACATAGGTGGAGGCATTGGGGAAAAAAGTGTGGGCATGCAGGAAGTCGGGGCCGCTAAAGACGTAGAGCAGCGGCGAGGTGTCGCCAAAAGCCTCAGGGAGGCCCAGGGGAACCCAGGCCCGGATCGGCCCAAACTGGCGCTCCTCGGCATCTGCCCAGGAGGCGTCCAGCTCCTTGGCGTGTGAGTTGAATTCGCCGCGTTGGGCCAGGCCGGCCAGCGACGAGCCTTCCTGCGGCATGCCAGCAAGGAAGCGCGCCTGCTCATTGGGCGTGGGCGGTTCCGCAAGGGCGGTTTGAACCAGGGCAAGCAGCAGAACGAATGTTTTTTTCATGGTGTGCGTGGAGTACGCGGCGAAATGAAGTAAATGATCCAGCCGAGCAAAATCAACGCCATGCCGGCAAGGGTTTCATAAGGGTGCTTCTTGGCCACGAAGATCATCATCCACAGGCTGATGCCGAGAAACAGCAGCGGCGTCACCGGATAGCCCCAGCAGCGGTAGGGGCGCGGCAGGTCCGGCTGCCGGATGCGCAGCACGATCAGGCCCACCACCGTGGCAAATGAACCCAGCTGGATGCTGAACTGCACGCAGGTGAGCACCGTTTCAAAACTGGCCGTGAGCAGCAGGGTCACCACGATGGCCAGCTGCACAAACAAGCCCGCCACCGGCACGCCGCGTTCATCGCTCACTGCCAGTGGTGCGAGGATGCGCAGGTCCTGGCCCATGGTCTTCATCACCCGCGGGCCCACCCAGGTCATCGCGCTGATGCTGGAGACCAGTCCCAGGCAGATAAGGCCTGACATGATTTTGCCGCCGGTCTCACCGAAGATGTGAACAGCCGCGATGTGGCCGACATCCAGCTTGCCATCGAGCTCGCTCATGGGCGCCACATGCATGAACACCGCATTCAGCGCGAGATAAAGGCCCGCCACCAGGAGCGTGCCCAGCGCAATCGCCAGAGGCACGTTCTTCTGCGGGTTGCGTATGTCTCCAACAATGTACGTCGCGGCATTCCATCCTGCGTAAGCATACATGACGTACACCAGACTCACGGCAAAGGGGGTGCTGCCCAGCAAGCCTAGGTCGCCAGACGCGGGCAGAAAGTGCACAGGCTGTGCTTTGCCAAACAAGAAACCAGCACCGATGAAGACAAGTATCAGGGCGACCTTGAGCCAGGTGGCGGTGTTTTGAAACTTGGCTGCCATGTGGATGCCGCCCACGTGGATCAGAGTCACGGCCCATACCATGACGAGGGACCAAGTCGTCGCTGGTGCTGTGGGAAAGATGCCGGAGAAGTATTTGCCAAAAGCCATCGCCGCAAGCGCGATGGGGGCCGCAAATCCCACGGTCACCGAGAGCCAGCCGGAAAGGAAGCCCACGGACGGATGAAAAATTTTGGACAAGAAATGATACTCGCCGCCGGAACGTGGCAGGGCGGCCGCCAGTTCGCCATAGCATACGGCACCACAGAAGGCGCAGACCCCGCCGACGAACCAGAGCATCAGCAGAGCAAAGCCGGAAGGCAGCCCCCCCACCTGAAATCCCAGCGAGGTGAAGACCCCCGTGCCGATCATGTTGGCTACCACCACCGCCGTGGCTGTGATCAGCGAAATACCCTGAGTGCGTGTGGTGCTCATGGGCGCGATGGCTACGCCCACCATAGGATGACGTCAACATCACACCTCGGGATGGCACAGGGTTTATGGACTTCGCAGCCCAGTTAAAGTTGCCTTTTGGGTGTTTGGTGCGTATGTTAGTTCTGTGAAGCCGAACTCACACCAACTCATCTCTTTCGCCATCCTGGCAGAAAGCAGTGTGATCCATCCGCTTTGCCACCGTCTGGCGGCAAGCCGAGCTTAAGCGGGCATCCCCCAGATTTGGGACTGCCCGCGTACTCAGCAGGTGCCAGAGCCTGCGCCATTCATTTCCAGCCCTCGTCAGCATGACGTGTGGGCGCCACTCTGGTCATTACTCAGGCGCATGCACGCACGGTGGCATGTGCTGCCTGTCTGCGCACGTGCCGTCAGCCAGGCTTTTCCTCCAGCCCAGACACAACTCAAATTCTCTTTTTTATGAAACTATTGGAACGACTTGTTACCCAGAATGACAACCCGGCGCGCGTTGGCGGCGCTATTCGTTATGAGCGGCCCACATGGCGGGTCACCTGCGTGTTCAAAAGGCAGGAAATCTGCGGATTGGTTTCCGCCGAGGCCATTTATGAAGTGGCGGCCCGCAACGAGGAGGAGGCGCGGAAATCCGTGCGCTCCTTCGTGCTTCGGACGCATCCTGAGAGCACCATTGAGTCCCTTCAGGCCATCCGACAATGACGGTCTGACACCGCACATCTGACGCCGCGTTTATCCTCGGAAAGACCCCTGTCACTCTCGGCAGGGGCCGCTTCCGCCTGCCTTTGTCGCAGGCCTTTTGCCCACCTATTTTTTCCATTCTTCCCCTTCATGAGCACCCTTTCGATACATCACTATGATTACGTAACCCTGCGTCCGCTCAATGAGCTGGCCACGCTCCATGAGTTTGACATCACCATCCAGGTCGTGCCCGGATATGAGGCCGATGCTGACCGCGGCCGCATCTCGGAGGATGCACCTCTCGGCAGGGCGGTCCTGCGCCGCAGTGCGGGTGAAAAGATCGAGATTCAAGTTCAGGGGCGCCAGCTGGTAATGCTCATCCTCGCCGTTGAAAAGCAGCACGCGATGTCCGCTTAACCGGGCAGTGAAGATCCGCCCAAAGCACGGCTTGCAGGGCACGAAAATGGGAATTCGTTTTCTCCGTTAAAAAGGCATCCGCAAAAATGTGTCAGTGGGGTGATGTTGGTCGTCACCCTGCGGGAGCCCGCCACCACCAGGGGGGCGGGCTCCTGCGACTGCAATCAACGAAGAAGCTGCAAGCCTCCGGCAACTGCTGGCCCAAACCGTTTAAGACAACAAACGGCTCTGACAGGCGATCCTGAGTGAAGACAAGCGCAAAAAGTTCTTCGAGAGCCTGAACGCAGGCCCCGAGTTTGTGCTGTATGCGACGAATCTGGATCAATTCAGAAGCGCTACTCTGCCCCGCCGGGGCAAAAATAAACGCATATTCATCTTGGCGCCTGCGGTGCTGTTAACCGCCTGGGTTTCTATCGGGGTGTGATTCAATCACCCACCACCATGAAACTCGCGTCTCTTTCCACCCCGATTCGTCACCGCTCCCAGTCTCAGGTGCTGGCTTCTGGCGCCGGATCGCCCGTCTTTCATCTTCATACCGTCACCTGGCAGGCTGACGGTTTTGGTTTTGACGCCACCAGCGGTGAATTTTTCACCGCCAGCCCCACGGCGCTGATCGTCATGCAGGCCTTGGGAGAGGGCATGACTCGCCTGCAGATCCTCGACCGCCTCACCGCGTGCTTCGAAGTCGCCCGCAGCACTGCGGAGCGTGATCTGGAATCCTTTCTCGCCGAGCTCGTTCACATGGGGCTCGCCAAGGAAATGAACTGAGCTCAGCCCATCAATTCATCCTCCCATGAATGCTTCACCTGTCATCGCCGTCACCGGGCTTCATCGCGGTGAAAATCCCCAGCCCGGCTCTGCCGTTATTCGCAGTCTGCGCCGCGTTTATCCCGAGCTGCGTATCATTGGTCTTGTTTATGATTCGCTCGAGAGCGGTCTTTTCAGCGAAGAAGACGCCCCGGATGCCGCATTCACCCTCCCTTATCCGGGTGCCGGAGTGGAGGCATTCTGGCAGCGTCTGGATGCGATACGCGAGATCGAACGCTTTGACGTCTTGATCCCCTGTCTTGATGCTGAAATGGGGCCACTGGTCGAAGCCCCGGAAAAACTGCGGGAGCGCGGCATTCACGCATGTCTGCCCACCGCCGAAAGCTTCAAATGCCGCGACAAGTCCAAACTGGCTGCGCTGTGCGAGCGTACGCACTGCCGCACACCGAAGACTGTGGCCGTAAACGACGTGAACGCAATGCATCAGGCGGCAGCTTCACTCGGCGGCAATGTCTTCGTCAAAGGCCGCTTTTATGAGGCAAGGCATGCCATCACGCCGGCTGCCCGCGAAGCCGCATACTGGCACATGCTGGAGCAATGGGGCGCTCCGGTGCTGGTGCAGGAAAATGTGCAGGGAGAGGAGTACAATGTCATTGGGCTGGGCAATGGCCGCGGCCAGATGCTTGGCTCCTGCTCCATCCGCA
The DNA here is from genome assembly GCF_042655725.1 of Prosthecobacter fluviatilis. Classification (GTDB taxonomy): domain Bacteria; phylum Verrucomicrobiota; class Verrucomicrobiia; order Verrucomicrobiales; family Verrucomicrobiaceae; genus Prosthecobacter; species Prosthecobacter fluviatilis. The sequence continues at coordinate 199,276 of NZ_JBHSMQ010000003.1, read as the reverse complement.
AGATGCTGCGGACCTCCAGTGGCAAAGGGTTTGGGGGCATGATTGTTCGTGACCCTCAGCTGGATGCCATGGCGGAATCGCTCATTGCCGAGCTGAAGTGGAACGGCCCGTTTGAGCTCGAATTTGTCAAATCCGAAGGCTCCCAGGGCGAGTACTGCCTCATCGAGATCAATCCGCGCTTCCCCGCCTGGTGTGATTTTCCCTCATCGCTGAGCTGCAACCTGCCCGCTGCTGCGTTTGAACTTGCCCTGGGCTGGCAGCCACGTGAGCCGCTCCGCCACGCTATTCCCGGCAAGTTCTTCATCCGTCATGCCATCGACATGACCGGTGACATTCGCGATCTCGCCGCGCTCACCATGAGCGGCCAATTCTTCCGTCAGCCGCGCGAGGTCATTCCACATCCCGCCTCATCCCGCAGTCTTTGATTTCACCCCCTATCTGCATCCTCCCATGCAAACGCTTCAGCCCTACACTCCGCCGACGATCACCCGTCATCTCAGCGGCCAGAACAGCGCCGCCAACCGCAACCGCCATGCCCATGGCCTCAGCAGCAATGTCTGCGAACGCATCGAAGGTGTGCCTGTGGCCGATCTCGCCGCACGCTTCGGCTCGCCGCTCTTCGTCTTCTCCGAACGCACCTTGCGTGAAAAAATTCAGCGCGCGCGCGAAGCCTTTGAAAGCCGCTATCCCAGTACCCGCTTTGCCTGGAGTTATAAGACAAACTATCTCAACGCCATCTGCCGCGTCTTCCACAGCGAAGGCTCCATTGCCGAAGTGGTGAGCGAGTTTGAGTATGAAAAGGCGCGCCGCAACGGTGTGGCCGGGAGAGACATCATCTTCAACGGCCCGCACAAAACCCGTGCGGGGCTCGAGCTCGCCGTCAGCGAAGGCGCTATGATCCAGGTGGACAACTGGGATGAGCTTCTGCTGCTCGATGCCATCGCCAAGGAAACAGGCCGCGGCATTGACATCGCCATCCGATGCTGGCTCGACGCAGGCATTCTGCCCGTGTGGAGCAAGTTTGGCTTTGGTGTGGAAAATGGCGAGGCGTGGCGCGCCATACGCCGGATCGCGGAGAGCAAGGGGCGTCTGAACCTGCAGGGGCTGCACACCCACATCGGTACATACATCCTTGAGCCGAATGCGTACAAAGTCGCGGCGGAGAAGCTCATCACTCTGATGGAGCGCTGCCGTGAGAGCTACGGGTGGTCTCTGAAGTATCTCAACCTTGGCGGCGGGTTCCCCTCCCTCAGCACGCTGCATTACTCCTACCAGCCTGCGGAGCAAGTGGTGCCGCCGATTGAAAAATACGCAGACGCCATCGCGGGTGCGCTGAACACGCTGCCGAGGGACCGCCGCCCGCGCCTGTATCTGGAAAGCGGACGCGCGCTTGTGGATGAAGCGGGCTATCTCATCACCAGCATTGTTGCCGTGAAGCAGTCCGGCGCCTCCGGTCCGATCACGCTCGCAGGGAAGGCGGCAAAGGCTCCTGCCTACATGCCTGAATCCAACGGTGCCGCGTATGTCATCGACACCGGGATCAACATGCTCTACAGCGGCAACTGGTATCGCTTCAATGTGAAGCCCGCCAAGGCGCAGCGTGAGAGCGCCCAGCAGCCCGTCAAGCTCTATGGCTGTCTGTGCATGAACATCGACGTCATTCGTGAGCAGGTCTCCCTTCCGGCGATGACCACGGGCGATCATCTCGTCATGCATCCGGTCGGAGCCTACAACATCACGCAGAGCATGCAGTTCATCACCTACCGGCCGGCAGTGGTCATGATTGGGCTTGATGGCCGGGTCGATGTCATCCGCGAACGTGAAGATCTCGACTACGTGCAGCGGCTGGAGCGTGTGCCTGAACATCTGCTCACCCGTCGCGTCATTGATTCTTCAACGCCATGAACACGGAAGCCCCGTCAACCCTCCCAGGAATGACCATTCTCGAAGAGACCGGCCCTAGGCCATTCTCCAGATGGAGAAGCGGCGCCGTACGTGCGGCAGCTTTTGCCAACAATCAGCTGCCGCAGCTGAAAATTTTCTCCACACTGCTGCTCGAGGTTTGCCGTGCGGCCAGCTCTGTTTTCCTTTGCGGCAGCTGGCAAACTGGAGCGCTGCTCTGCGCCACGCTGCTGTTCATGCCACGTTACTTTGCATTTGCTGTCAGTGCCTGCCTGCTCGGTAGCTTTGTGGCACAGCTGCTGCATCTGCCAGCATCCATGCGCAAGGATGGCACATTGCTCTACAATGTGCTTCTGAGTGCTCTCGCAGTTGCCTGGATCACACGAGGCTCAGAGCTGACGGCTCCGGCCATCTGGGGCATGCTGGCTGTTGTCACAGTTTACACGCTGCTTCTGTCAGCGGCGCTTTGGCATTGGTTTCCGCTGCGTGCCGGCCTGCCGCCTCTAAGCAGTGCTTTCGTCATCGTCTTTGGCACTTTGCTGACATTTTTCCCGCGCTGGGCGGCGGGCACTGCACTGCTGGACATGGGGCTGCCGGAGGAGCCTGAACTGCCGTTCGCCGTCGCCTCATTTTTACGCAGCATGGGCACGGTTTTGTTTCTGCCAAACGTGTGGGCTGGCATCGCAGTGACTTTGGCCATTCTTGTCTGGTCACGCATCGCCATGCTCAATGCCATTGCTGGCTATGCGGGTGGCATCCTGATCGTGAAATTGCTCGAAGCCAGCGGCCTGCACTGGCTTGGCTGGTTTGCCGGGCACAATTATCTGCTGGCTGGCATGGCGCTGGGAGCAGTCTATTTCGTGCCTTCCTGGAGCAGTCTGTTTCTTGCCTTTTTGGCCGGTGCCGTTGCTGCACTGCACGTCGCGGCGGTGCAGCACTTTCTGCGCGGCTCCGGCTGGGAGTATCTTCCGCTGCCCTACCTGGCCACGATCTGGAGCATGCTCTGCTGTCTGCGCCTGCGCGAAAAGCCCGGGGCGCTGCTGCCTGCCAGCGGTGTGTTCGAAAATCCTGAGGCGGCCGCAGCCGCAGTGGCGCTGGCAAACGCCCGCTTTCCTCATCGCCATGTAAGCCATGTGCTGCTGCCCACGGCGCGCGAGGTCACTGTGACCCAGGGGTTTGATGACAGGCTGAGTCATCGTGGTGACTGGAAGCATGCGCTCGACTTTGAAGTGCATGATGCCGCTGGCAATGCCTGCCCGCCTGGCTGCGATGATGACCTGAGCCGCTATTACACACAGGGCCTCGAGGTGCGCGCGCCAGGAGCCGGTGAAATCATCCGCGTCGTCGATGGTGTGGCCGACAATGCGCCCGGTGGCTGCAACTTTGCCAGCAACTGGGGCAACCACCTTGTTCTGAGACTCGACTATGGAGGCACCGTGAAGCTCGCGCACTTCATGAAAAACGGCATCGTCGTTAAATGCGGCCAGCGCGTGGGTGCGGGAGAGCTGCTGGGCTACTGCGGCAACTCAGGCCGCAGCCCGGTGCCGCACATCCACCTGCACAATCAGGCTGGCTCAGAGACCGGTGCGCCAACCGTTCCCTTCTGCCTCACGAACATTTTTACACGCACGGCCGAAGGCATGCGCTGGAGCTTTGCCTGCGTGCCCAAGGTGGGAGAGCGGATTGCCCCGGCCACGGTTTCCGTCACCGTGCTGGGCATGCTGGCTCATTTTGCTCCGGGAGTGGCCACCTATCGTGTTTGCACAGCGGGATCGACCTCGTTTGAATCCATGACCATGACGCTCGATGAATCGGGCCGTTATCGTTTCAGCAGCGGGGGCGAGTCTCTCACTGCGGTTCTCGGTCTGCATGCGTTGCAGATCACTGAAAGCCGTCTCAGCGGACGTTCTAAGCTCCTGAGCTACCTTTCGTTCGCCATGCCCACCGTGCCATTCGCTTATCAGAGCGGCATGAACTGGGAGGATCATGTCGCTTTGCCGGCCAGGCACGGCCGGGCATTAGCGGGCGTTTTCGCGCCTTATCTGGGGCTGCGCACACAGCGTGTCACCTCCCGCCATGCGTTGCATCCCACCACCCAGCGTCTGCACCTTGCCACCCTTCTTGACTCCCCTCCGGATGACCTCCCGCAGGAGATCGAATTCACTCTCGAGCCCATCTGCGGTCTCACCTGCCTTTCGGCACATTTGAAAGGCTGCGACCACACTTTCACGCAAACCAGCTTCACCCCCACACTGCCGAATGGCGAAACCGAATAAACCACCTGCCTCCCTGACCATGAAAACACATCTTCTCTTCATCACCCTCGCCTGCGCCACTGCAGTGAATGCCGCAGACAAACTGGCTTCCATCTCCGAGTCCTGGCAGCAGTCCCTCACCGAGGAGGCCAGCAACAATTATGCCGCGGCACTCGAGAGCGTCCTGGCGTTCAAAAGCGCCGGTGGAGAAACTTACCTGGCTGCGGTGCGTGCAGGCTGGCTCTCCTATCTCAACAAGGACTACACCAAGGCGGTCCAGTATTACACAACAGCGGCCAAGCAGGAGCCGCGTGCCCTCACTCCACACCTGGGCATGATGAGCGTGTTCCAGGCGCAGGCTCAGCCCGAAAACGTTCTGCGTGAGGCGCGCGAGATTCTGAAAATTGACCAGTTCCATCGCCCAACGCTGCTCATTGCAGGCGAAATTCTCTTCAACCAGCAGGAATATCGCAAAGCCGAGACTTACTTTGAGCGTGCCTACAAGCTGCAGCCTGAAGACCCCATCGGCATGAGCTGGTTTGGCTGGTCTCAGATCAACCAGGGGCAGGCCCGACTCGCCGCGCCCTTGTTTGAAAGGCTCATGGAAATCAATCCTGACGGCTACATGGTGCGTGATGGTTTCGCCATGACTCATCCCGGACCGCCTCCTGGTCAGCGTTGAGACTCAGGAGGAAGCCTCCCATGCACACTCCCGCCCAGATTCGCGTCCGTGGTCGGCATCTTCATGCCGCCCTCGACCAGGTGATTGAACAGAGGAGATGGAGCTCGCAGAAGCGGCGGGCGTACCAGTGGCGCATGCTGCGCGCCCTGGTGCAGCATGCGCATGATCACATTCCGCTCTATCAGCGGCTGTTTGCCAAGACGGGATTCACCCCCGCGATCCTCGGCGACTGGGACGATCTTTCGAAGCTCCCAATCCTCAGCAAAGCGGACCTGCGGGCAGCCACACGGGAGGATTTGATCGCCAAGGACATCTGTGGTGAGGTTCGCTGGCTGGCTTCCTCTGGCTCCACCGGAATTCCGGCCAGCATGGCTCGCACAGAACTGTCGCTCTGGCATTACATGGCTTGCAACACGGCACTGTTCTACGAGTGGTGCCAGGGCAGGCCGCTCAGCAATGGTCTCTATCTCGTCGATATGGCTCCAGACAGCATCGACTTTGCCACCGCTGACCTCCTGCGCACGACCGTGCCGGATTCACGTATTTTTTCCGTGCACGATCCCGTCTCCAAACTCTCGCGCGAACTTCTGAAAGCCGCGCCAGAATTCATTTCCTCCTACCCATCCACCCTTCGTGCGATCGCGCTGGATCTTCGCGCACAAAAAACCGTCATGGGCAAGACCCGTCTCATCCATCTTACCTCGGAGATGCTGGATGCCCACACGCGGCATTTGCTGGGGCAGGTCTTTCCAAATGCACGCCTCATTGAAACTTATACCAGCACAGAAGGTGGCCTTGTCGCCTGGCAGTGCGTGCAGGGCTCATGCTGGCACATAGCGGAGGGCAATGTTCTCTGCGAGATCGTGGATGAAAATGGTCAGCCAACCTCCGGGCTCGGACACATTGTCATCACGGATCTCACCAATACGGCCACTCCGATTCTGCGCTACGGCGGGCTGGGTGATCTGGCCCGCTGGGAGCCTGAGCCCTGTGCCTGTGGCAGCAGTGCACGCAGCATCCGGCAGATCGAAGGCCGAAGGGCCGCCATGCTGTGTGCTCCCGGAGGGAACTGGGTGTCGCCTTATGTGATCACGAATGCCATCGAGGCGGTTCCTGGCCTGGCTCAGTATCAGGTTTTGCAAAAGCAGCCCGGCCTGCTCGAGGTGCGAATGGTGGCTGAGGCCGGGGCCGCGTGTCACCTGGTTGAAAAAGGAGTGAAAAGCGCGATCGAAGCCGCGCTCGGCAGCCCGGTCGAATTGCAGCTAAGCTTCGTTTCCACGATTGCCGCGCCTCCGGGATCGCATAAGGTGCCGCTGGTGATTTCAGAACTTTCCCTTGCCGCATGAACCGAATGCTCGACCACACTCTGCGTGGTTACGGGCAGATGCTCGTGGCGAACAGCCGCATCACTGGTGTTTGTGTGATCATCGGGCTGTTTGTTCTTTCCATGGAGACTGCGTTGATGAGCCTGGCCGGTGCGCTGCTCATCTCCGCATTCGCGCACTGGCGTGCGCAGGATGACAGCGTGCTCAAGACCGGGCTCTTCAGTGTCAATGGCGCGCTTCTGGGTGCTTTTTGGCATCTTTTTCCGCAGGTGCCTCTCTGGACACAGGCGCTCGCCACGGTGCTCGGCTGTGCCGGCATGGCCTTTGTGTTTGTGCCTATGGCAGAGCGTATGCACGAAAAAAGGTCTCCCTATGTCCTTTTCAGCCTGCCTTATGTCGCCGCGGCCTGGGCAGTGCTGACGGCGTTGATTTTTTTTGGTGTCCATGATGCCGAGCTCACACGCGGCTGGCGTGAGCTCCTCGCCAACCGTTTTGAAAAAGCGGAAAAGCACTTTCTCAACACGGAAGTCAGCACCGATATGGCGGAGGCTTATCGCTGCGCGGGGCTCGGCTGGAGTTTGTATCGCCGCGGGGACCAGCCCGGTGCGCAGACGGCTTTTTCGAGAGTGCTCTCCCTCAAAATTGGAGTCGCGGATGCCTATGATGGCCTGGGCTGGAGCCGCTTTCGTCAGGGACGCTATGATGATGCAGCGCTGGCGTTTCGGCGTGCCGTTGCACTGGATTCGTTTTTTGCCGACTCATGGGATGGTCTCGGCTGGTGTGCGTTGCAGGCTGGCAAGCCGGACGAGGCCCGCCATCACTTCACCACGGCTGCACTCTGCGCCCCGTTTTTTGCAGACGCCTACACGGGCTTTGCTGCGACCTTGTCCGGAGGGAGTGTCCAGAAATATGCAAAATCATGGGGAGGCTTTCTCAGCAGCCATCTCAGCCAGAAGACACAGTTTATCTCGACCCGTGTGCTGCTTTGCTGGCTCTGGTTTTTCATTGGCATCCTCTGGCATTCACGCACAAGCGCCATGGTGGCTCTTTCGGCTGTCCTGGTCTGTGTGGCGGGCTCATGGTGGATGCCTGTCTTTGGTGACCCTGCCTTCGCCATAAACGTGGTTGTTCTTGCTCTGGCTTTAGGCGGCCACTATCTGCGGCTTAATGCAAAGACGGTCGTCTGGATGCTGGCCGTCACTCTGGCAATGGCGCTTGTGTGGGAGCCTCTCACCGGCGCTTTGCTCCGCCTGGCATTGCTGCCGCTCTGCCTGCCGTTCAATGCAGCGCTTCTTGGCAGCGTCGCCTTCTTTGGCTGGCTGCACCGCCGCGGCCTGCGGGATGAGCGCGTCCCCATAGACTGGGCGTCCTGCACGCCCGCGCAGATCCGCGTTTTTTCAGCACAAAAAGAAGTGGCAGACGGCTGCTGGAACAGGCTTAACAAAGCAGATGAGGAGAGCGCGCAGCCACCGGCTGTGTCTTCACCTCAGCTTTCGTCCGAAGTGAACCTCAAAGTAAACGCCCAGTGATTCTGCCAGCGCAACGGCAAAGCGGCGCTGATGTTCAGGCGTGTCACGCACATTGTTCCAAGGGCACTCCACCTGGATGGCGCTCACAGTGCCGCCTTTGCGCGAGCCATGGGCTGAGACGTCATACACGCCGCTGAAGTAGCCGGCCATGAAGGCCGGGCTGGTTTTGGACGGGCTCGGCAGACAGCGGAATCCCTGTGACTCCAGCAGTCCGCCAAGACTCTGCGGTCCTCGCACCAGTTCAGCGAAACTTTGTGGCGAGCGCTTGTCCAGATCTCGGATGCAGCTGGAGGCGATCAGAGCTGCATCAGCGTTCAGTTCAGCATCGGAATGCTTCAGCTGATCACCCTGGATGAGGTAGCCGAGTTCGATGCGCTGGTCGAGATGGCGGTGGCCATGAATGTCCAGCAGCAGCCCCATGCCGCTCTTCTTCATCACGCTGTCACAGGCTTTTTGTGCGCTGTCATGAAAACGGTGCCAGGCGGCGATGGAAATCGGATCCCCCTGCGCCGCTTCTTCCAGCTCCCGGTTTGGGTCAAGTTTTGTGCGGTGTAGCCGCGAGATAATCGCATGAGGCTTGCCGCCATAGCGAGTCGCCAGCTCCTCGATGATCATCTCAGCCAGTGGGATGGTGTTGGAGTCGGTGCCTGTGACGCCGTAGCGCCTCGCCAGCACGTTTGCTGGTTTCAGGCTGCCGCCATGGGGCACCGTGAGGATGATCGGCAGGGTTCCCGGGCGCACTTCGATGTAAGTTTCGAGTTCAGCCGTCTGGGCCTGCAGTACACCCGCGGAAACAAAAAGAAAAAACAGGATGCGCATGATCGCTGCCAGTGAAAGACAGTTCCTCGCGTACTGCCACGTTTTTTCTCGCATCATGATGACCCGACTGCTGCCCGCCCTCCTGCTTCTCTCCACTGCTTCCTATGCCGGCAACTGGCCCGAATGGCGCGGCCCGTCCGCCCAAGGCCATGCCAGTGCTTCAGGTCTGCCGGAGACATGGAGTGAGACCAGCAACGTGGCGTGGAAGACCGCGCTGCCGGGTCGTGGGCACTCGACCCCGGTCATGTGGGGGGAGCAGATTTGGCTGACGACAGCTTTGGAAACCGCCGCCACGGCGGAAGAGGCCAAGCGCAGGCTGGAAACGAACACCGGAGACCAGCCGCTGACGGTGCTGGGCTCTGTGAGCCTGCGTGCTGTCTGCGTGGACCGGGGCAGCGGCAAGATCCTGCACGACATCGAGCTGCTGAATGTGAAGGACCCGCAGTGGGCGCATCAGCTCAACAGCTATGCTTCGCCATCTCCGGTGCTGGAGGAGGGGCGGCTGTATGCGCATTTTGGTTCGTTTGGCACGGTGGCGCTGGATACGAAAACGCTCAAAGTACTGTGGAAAAACCAGGAGCTGAACGTGATGCATGAAAACGGGCCGGGCTCCACGGCGGTGCTGCATGGGGACAGGCTGATCGCGCACTTTGACGGCAGTGATGCGCAGTTCATCGCCGCCTTTGACAAGAACACCGGCAAGCTGGCGTGGAAGACACCGCGCAGCGGCGAGATGGACCCGCGCCCGCAGCAGCGCAAAGCCTATGGCACGCCGCTGGTGGCGACGATCAACGGACAGTCCCAGGTGGTCAGCTCGGCTGCGAACAACATCTATGGCTATGATCCTCAGACCGGCGCAGAGCTGTGGAAGATCCACTATGGAGAGCTGGGCTTTTCCATGTCCACCGTGCCTGTGGTGGATGAGCAGCAGATCTACTTCAGCACAGCATATGGAAAGTCCGCGGTGGTGGCGCTGAAATACGCGGGCCTCAAAACGCCGGAGGTGGCCTGGCGCAACAACAAGAACGCGCCCAAGATGTGCTCACCTGTGCTGCACGACGGCCTGATTTTCTATGTGGATGACGGCGGCATCGTGAGCTGTGTGGACACGAAGACGGGAGAGGCATACTACCGCGAACGCATCGGCGGCAAATACAGCTCCTCGCCGATTCTGGCAGATGGGAAGCTGTACTTCTGCAGCCGTGAGGGTGTCGTGACGATCGTGAACGCGACGAAGGAGTTCAAGATCCTGGCGCAGAACACGATGGATGGCGCGATCATGGCCAGCCCGATCGCGGATGGCGGTGCGCTGTTTATCCGCACGGACAAGGCGCTTTATAAGATCGGGAAGTGAGTCATTTGGGCTGGTGTGTTTGCGTCTGTGGCAGGCGAAGAGAAGAGCACCACTGACAAAAAAGGGCTTCATGGTGTGTTCCATGCAGCCCTTGATGAATTTCGAGAAGACAGATGTCCTACTTCAGCGCCTTGCGCAGCACGGGCTCGAAGATTTCGGCCTGGCGGAGGAAGCCCAGGTCGGTGCCGTGGGAGGCGTCGTTGGAGCCTTCGGCATCAGTGCCGTAGAGCGCGTCTCCTCCGATGTAGTGGAGATTGGCGACTTTTTCCTTCTTGAGCTGCTCGTAGGCGGCCTTGAGGGCGGCATGGTTGTCGTCGTGGAATTTGGCCTTGCCGGGGGTGATCCAGGAGTTGGTGAAGCGGCGGTCTTCGACGAGGATGATGGGGATGGTGGTGTGTTTGGAGCGGAGCTGCTTGACGAGCGGCACGCATTTGGCGGTGACGTCTGCGGGGCCCATGTTGGGCAGGCAGTCGATGACGATGGCGGCGGGGTCGAGTTCGTTGAGAAGGTCTCCCACAGCGGTGTCCATCTTGCCGTTGCCGGAGAAGCCGAGGTTCATCACCGGGCGGTCCAGATGGCGGCCAAGGATGGCGGTGTGAACCATGCCAGGGCGGGAGGCATTGGCGCCATGGGTGATGGAGGTGCCGTAGAAGACGATGGGTTTTTGACGCGGAGCGAGGCCTTCAAATTTGGCACCAGCGGGAACGCCGATCTCCAGTTTTTCCACCCCGTTGTAGAGCGGCAGGTAGGCGGCGAATTCGTGTTCGCCTGGAGCGATGTCGCTGATCATGATGGTCTCGACGTGCTGCTTGTCTGGCTTGGGGCAGGCGACCCAGCGCCACTCGCCTTTGGAGTCGCGTGCATAGAGGTCGAGACCGCTGACACCGGTGGCGGGCATGGCGGGAAGAGCGAGGTTGGCCTTGGAGAGATCGTAGCGGCAGTAGATGGCCTTGGCGTCTGTTTTGAAGCGGACCATCATGCCCGCGCTGTCGCGGCTGAGGCTCCACACGGCAGGAGTGACGGTCTTTTCCGCCTTGGCGGGGAAGCGGTCAAACCAGCGCTTGCGCTCCTGGTCCCCCCAGCCGCGTCCTTCGACGCCCCAGGTGGTCACGTCATGCCATTGCGCATCTGCAGGAATGGTGGGGCCTTTGGGCTTGGTGGCAGGCGCGGGTGCTTTGGGAGGGGCGGTTTGAGCGAGCAGCGAAGTGCTGACCAGGAGGGCGAGTAGAATGGCTGGTTTCATCAGGCGCATCTGTACGTTGGACAGATGCTTGTTCTCACGTCAATCGCGTGGGACAAGGGCATTGATAGATGCGGATGAAGCAGGCTTTTCAGCCACGCACTTTCGCGAGGGCCTTTTTGGTGGCCTCGTAAGCAGTTTTTTCCCAGGCCGGCAGAGAGCTGCGCGCGGCGGGGTTTTTCAGCGGTGGGACAGGGCCCGGGGCCATGGCGAGACTGCTGGCGATGGCTTTGCCGCTGCGTGCGTGAGTCAGAAAGCCGACACTGACACTCTGCTGGCTCATATCGGGCGTTGCCCACACACGAATGACGGTTTTGAGATGGTTGGCTGCAGCAAATTTTTTGACCTCGGCACGCTCATTGAAGGGATTCAGGCGCTGGGGAATCTGCTGCATCTTGGCGAAGGGCACGTAGTCAAAGGCACGGCTGTCGTTGAGAGCACGCTCCACACCTCGGCGTATCGCCTGATGTACACGCAGCTCCTCAGGAGAATCAGATTTGAAAAGAGGCAGAGCACGATCACCCGGGAGATCCCCGGTAGGACCTATGCCGATGGCTCCCGTGCGCACGTAGCGAAGACGGCTGAGGTTGCCTTCCGTGCATGAGGCCAGTGCGGCGGCTGTGAGCAGGCTGGCAAGGAGCAGTGTGAGGCGCTGATAAGTCGAGCTCATGTTGCGTTATGCCACGGAGCCGGGGCTTTGTCATGTGGTAACGGCCACTCAAAACAGCCCCTTGGAAAAGCACCACAAGCCAAACACACCTGCGACCGCGCCTAAAAGCAGAACCGGTCGCATCACCACCCCCCCAGGCCGAGCGAAAATCCGAACAGCAAGCCGCCCCCAACAAGCAGCAGCCCAAGTCCGGCCGCCGCCATTTTGAATGGAGCTGGCTCTGATGAGCGCCATCCGCTCAGCTCGCGCTTTTTCGTACATCTGCCGGGCCTTGGCGGCGGGTATTCCATTGACCTCCAGACGATGAAACACATCGTCACACGGTTCATCCCAGATGAACCATACGTCGCACGCCTTCGTAGATGCGATCTTTGTATTCGTCCGGCATGCACATTTGCCGCGGAGGAGCTTCCTACTTGCAAAGCAAAAACTCCTTGGCGTTTACCAGGCTCCAGGCGATGTCCTCCAGCGCAAGCCGCCGGTCCTTGGCGGAGGCAAGAAGGGCTTCCATGACTTTTGACTCGTCGGCGTTGGGTGCCCGGGTAAGAACAGCCCAGTAGAGATCCCGTATGACGGCGCCGTTGTCTGCATTTTTGGCCAGGGAGTGAAGCCGGTTGTATTTCTGGGAGACTGCGTTGCTGACCACGGGACCGCTGACGAACTGGAAGATCTGGCCGATGGAGGTATCTGCGGTGCGCTCGCACTCGCAGCTCAGTTCGCGTTTGGGACGGCCAAATTGAGCCAAGAAGGCCTCGGGCGACATGGGAGCGGGACCGCCACGGCCATTGGCAGGGCCGGGGATCTGGCTGGCACGGGTGCCGCGTTCCCAGCCATTGAAATCCGGGGTCACGCGCAGTGCTGAGTAAAGAGAATCCAGGAGCTGTTCGGCACTAAGGCGACGGGGCAGGTGATGGGAGTAATTGAGGAGGTCAGCGGCGTTGGTCTGGGTCGGAGTGCTGTCCAGCTGATAGGTGCGGCTCAGCATGATGGTGCGGATGAGATGGCGCAGATCAAAACCGCTGCGGACAAGATCCTGGGCGAGTTCTTCGAGAAGCTGGGGATGACTGGCAGGATTGGTGAGCCGCATGTCATCCACAGGATCGACCAGACCATGGCCCATGAGGTGGTACCAGATGCGGTTGGCCTGGGCTTTGGCGAAGAGGGGATGCTGCGGGCTTGTCAGCCAGTTTGCAGCCGCCTGCAGTTCGTCCTCTTTTTCGGCCAGCCTGGGCATGTCAGCTCCGAGGAACCGGGCCTGCGCCTTCTCGCCCGTGCGCGGATTTTGGAGATTCAGCTTTGCATTCAGAAAGACAACCTGCTCCCCGTTGAACTCATGCTTGTCGCTCTTGTCACGCGGCTTGATGTCTTCGAGTATCTTGTAGTCCACCCGGGCGAAGACTGCCGACCAGTTGTAGTAGTCATCCTGGGTCCAGCGGTCAAAGGGGTGGTTGTGGCACTGTGCGCATTGGAGGCGGGTGCCCAGAAATACCTGCGCCGCAGTGGTGGCGCGCAGCTCGGGGGTGCGGTTGGCGCGGTAAAAGTTCGTCTCGGGCTCATGGTAGGTGCTGCCGCGTGAGGCGAGCATCGCACGCACCATGTCATTGACAGGGCGGTTGCTCGCGATGCAGCTGCGAATCCAGCCATGGAATGCCCGCAGCCCCTTGGTGTCCAGAGTGCGAGATTCCACCTTCAGGACGTCAGACCATTTCAGAGTCCAGTAATCTGCAAACTCAGGCCGGACCATGAGCCGGTCGATCAAACGAGCACGTTTGTCGCGGTGAGTGTCGGCTTCAAAGGCGCGTGCTTCATCTGCGGGCGGGATCATGCCGCAGAGGTCTAGCCAGGCACGGCGTATGAAGACCTCATCGCTGCAGAGCGCGCTGGGGTTCATGCGCAGAGTCCGGAGTTTGCTGAAAATGTGCGAATCGATGTAGTTGCCGGGAAGCGGATGGCTCCAGGTGAAGGCGGGGCTGGCTTTGACAAAAGTCAGCCGTACTGGCACAGAATGGTTCAGGTAACGGACCAGCACGCCAGGTTCGCCAAATTGCAGGCGCCTGACCAGGCCGCTGCGGCTCACCTCCACGAGGCCGTTTTGCAGTGGCTCGTAGATGGAGCGCTCGGTGACGTCACGCTGCGAGCCATTGGCAAATGACGCCTGCACTTTGATCTGCACCCTGTCCTGTGGCTCGTCCAAGACGAGTTCGGAGGGGGTGACAGTCAGCTTGATGACTTCAGGGGCGTCGCTGTCAGCACGCGGCATTCCTGCGGCTATCCAGTCCCGCAGCACCTGGTACTCCCAGGTCTTTGGGTCGAGCTTCCTGCCCCCTTCGTGAGCGATCTGGTTGGATCCTTTCACCAGCAGCAGGCTGCGCTCCGGGGCGAACAAATTCACGCGGCGGCCCGAGACGTCACGGGCGAGCGCCTTAAAATCGAAATCGGGATCCTGGCCACGCAGAGAGAGCTTGAACCCGCCCTTGCCCGTCGCATTCCCATGGCAGGTACCCAGGTTGCACCCTGCTTTCGAGATGGCGGCCATCACATCATTGCGGAAGGACACGGCCTCGGCGGCAGACACCGCAGACGACAAAGCAAGGGTGATGCAAGCACCGACTAAGCTGGGAATGGAGCAGTTCACAGGGCCGCAAATAACGGCTCCCGGGCAGACAGTCTTCCAATCAGGCCGGGCAAAAACACCGGCGCGATTTCTCAAAACGGAATGTCATCATCTTCCATGCCGTCAGTGATCGGGCCTTCACCGAAGTCATCATGCTGCTGGGGTGGCGTTGCCGGACGCTGAGCCGGGCGCTGCTGCTGGGGGGCCGGGCGCTGGGCCGGGCGGGACTGCTGGGGACGATTGTAACCGCCGCCACCGCCACCATAACCGCCGCCGCCTCCGGAGTAGCCACCTTCGTCATCACCACCGCCACCACCGGAAGGAGCGCGGTCGCCACCAGGGCTGCCGAGGAACTGCATCTGCTCGCCTACGACGCGCATGCGGGTGCGCTTCTGGCCGGTCTGCTTGTCCTCCCAGGAATCCATCTGCAGGCGGCCTTCGATGAAGACCGGGCGGCCTTTGTGCAGGTACTTGCCGGCGAGTTCGGCCATCTTGGCCCAGAGCACGACGTCCACAAAGGTCACTTCCTCCACCTTTTCGCCGCTGTCGGAGGTGTACACACGGTTCACGGCGAGACCGATGTCACAGACCGCACTGCCCTTGGGCGTGTAGCGCACTTCGGGGTCGCGGGTCAGATTGCCGATGAGCATGACTTTGTTGTAGGAGGCCATAATGGGGCATCTTTGCCGCCCCCCGTGCCGGAGGGCAAGAATTTTGTCATTCTCGTGACGCGCAAACCCGTGCCATGCTGAGGACCGATGCAGGAACTCATTGACGGCTTCATTCTCCACCTGGCGACCGAGCGGGGTCTGTCCACGAACTACCAACTGCTGGTGCGGCGGGTGCTGGAGGCCTTTGCCTCGTGGTTCCAGACCACACATGACGCCGCAGCTGCGGCGGCTGTGACGACGGACCACCTGAGCGGCTACCTGGCCCAGCGCAAGAAAGACGGCGTGGCGGCCTCTTCTGCGAGGGTCGAGCTCATCGCCCTCAAAATTTTTTTCCGCTGGCTCACAGCCCGGCGGGTCATTGCTGCCGACCCTGCCGACCCCATTCTGCCGCCCCGGCAGGAAAAGCGCCTGCCAGACTCCTTGAACGAGCAGGATGTGCGCAGCCTCGTCGAGTCCGTGAACGGCACGGCCCCGCTGGACCGGCGGGACCGGGCGATTTTGGAGCTGTTTTACGCCAGCGGCGTGCGCCTGTCAGAGCTGGCGGATGCTCGGCTGGAAAATCTCAGCCTGGAGGAGGGCTGGATCCGTGTGACTGGCAAGGGGGGCAAAACCCGGCTTTGCCCCGTAGGCGGCGCGGCACGGGAGGCGATCGCAGCCTATGTGCAGCATGCGCGTCCGGAATTGGTGGGGCCTAAAACCCAGAGCCACATCTTCATCTCGCGTCATGGTGCCAGGCTGACGACCGCCCGCATCCAGCAGATCGTGAAGGAGCGTGCCGCACTTTGCGGCCTGGACCCCGCCCGCGTTCACCCTCACCTGCTGCGGCACAGCTTTGCCACGCACCTGCTGAACAACGGCGCAGACCTGCGCGTGATCCAGGAAATGCTCGGCCATGCAGACATCTCAACCACACAAATTTACACGCATGTGGATCAGGCACGGCTCAAGGAGGTGCACCGGCGGTTTCACCCGAGGGCATGAGCCGCAACGTCTCCCATGCGGGCATACACCTCGCGGCCGGCCCTGCTGTGTTCGAGCAAATCGTCCGAGAACCTTATTTTGCCAGGCTCAAAGATCGTGATGAAGCACGAGCCGCCGAAGCGGAAGTAACCTTTCTCGGCCCCCTTTTGGACCGGGGTCTCCGGCGTGTAGGTTTGCATGATCGAGCCGACACAGGTGGCGCCCACCTCCAGCAGCAGCACATCGCCCAGCCCCGCGCTGCGCAGGAGGGTGATTTCACGTTTGTTTTCCCAGTGGATGCTGGCGCGGCGGCGCAGGGCGATGGGGCTCACCGAATACAGGGGGCCGTTGATCAGGCGGGCGGCTCCCGGGGTGCCTGCGCAGGGAAAGTGAAAGCGGTGGTAGTCCACCGGGCACAGGCGGGAGATCAGCATGCTGCCGTGGCCAAAGCGTTCGGCCAAGCCAGCGTCTCTGAGCAGCGCGGAGAGGTCAAAGCGGGTGCCTTTGATGAAAAAGTCGTCACAACGGGTGATGTCCGGCAGGACCAAGTGGCGGCCGTCCGCAGGGAGGCAGATGACATCGTCTCCCGGGGCTGTGGGCCTGGCCTGCGGCTTGAGCTTGCGGTAAAAGAATTCGTTGAAGGTGCGGAAGGAGTCCGGGGCATCGGCGAATTCGCCGATGTCCACTCCGTAGGAGGCCAGAAACGGGGCGATTTTTGCCCGGCTGGCCGGGGCGTCCATACGGCGTCCATACCAGCGGGAAAAAGCCGCCCTTTTCACCAGCGCATGCAGCGGCAGGGCTCCCAGCGGGTTCTCATAGGTGAAGCGCAGAAAACCCTCCCCATAAACGGCTTCTGTTTCGAGCCGGCCGGTGAGCCGATTGAAAAAAGTGATGGGTGTTGCTGGCATGGGACTTGTTCACATAATGCCAAGCCAAGAAAACGCCACACGAACAAAACTGGCGACAATGCTGATTCGAGGCATAGTCGCGGCCCCTTCCAGCCTGAAACGTATGACCGAAACCGAAGCCAGCCCCGACAACCAGCCGTCAAAATCCAGCGGCTTGGTTGACCTTTCCGATTTGAAACTGATGCCTGCATGGGTGGGCGAGTTCGGCAAGGAAGACAAGATAAAGCAACGCTACGCCGATGCAGAAGACCGCCCGCAGCGCGGTGGCCGTGATGACCGCCGTGGCGGTGGTGGCGGATTCGGAGGCCGTGATGATCGCCGTGGCCCGCCTCCGCGCCGCGATGGCCCTGGCGGTGGTCCGCGTCCGGCAGGGGGCGGCGGTTTCCGCCCTCGTGGAGAAGGCGGCCCGCCGCGCCGTGAGGGTGATGACCGCCGAGGCCCCCCGCGCCGCTTCGGAGATCGCGACCGCTCCGGCCCCCCGCAGCGTGAGTGGGTGGAGATTCCGAAGGACGTGCAGATCACCATTTTCCCTGAGGACAAGGCGGTGGATGCCCTCGCCTCGCACGTGCGCCAGACGGGGCATGCGTTCAGCATGTTCGACGCCTCACGCCTCCTTCTGGCTGGCGGTGACCGCTTTATGGTGCGCTTCCGCTGTGCGGAGGAGCGTGCCACGGGCCTCTACCATGTGCCAGCGGACGGCAGTCTCTTCCTTTCACGTGATGAAGCGCTCAACCATGTGCTGCGCAGTGCCGCACTGGATGAGTTTTACCGTGTGGAGGAGATCGAGCTCGAAGCGCCTAAAGGCGAGTTTGCCTCCGTGGCCGTCTGTGGCATGAGCGGCGAGATCATCGCACCGCCGAGCCACCACAGCTACCAGACCGGCGTCATCCGGCTGCATCGCGAGCGTTTCTCGAACATGCCGCTCGAAGACTTCAAGCGTCGCATCCGTGTGGAGTCCAACCCCGAGCTTGTCGCAAAGTGGAAGGAAAACATGAGCAAAGGCCGCCGCTGGGTGTGCCTCAAGGGCGAAGTGCCCGAGGGCGGTGAGCCGCTCGCGCTGAGCTCCCGTGCCGACATGGAGGCGCATTTCCGCCTCACCTTTGGCAACGACGCCGTCATTGAGGTGCGTGACGCCACCGTGCCAGGAAACATCGACAAGCAGAAGCTCGCGCATGTCTTTTTCATCATGCTGCGCCAGGCGGTGGATGCGGCGCGGAAGCATCTGTTTGAAATTTCCCAGAAGCTCGGTGCCGGGCTGGAACGCCGTGGCTTGAAGCTTTTCAAGCGTCGTGCCGGCAAGCAGTTCGTCTGCCGTGTGAAGCCGCGCGCCATCGAGCCTGGCATGGTTTTCTCAGACCGTCTTGCTCAGATCGTGGAGCAGCTGAAGGTCAGCCATGGCATGCCCATGCAGAAGCTGGTGGAAGCCATCGTGCCGTCTCCCGAAGCCCCGGCTGGTACGGCTCCCGACGCGCCGAAGCACCCCACGGACGAGCAGATTGCCGTCATCAAAGACATTCGCTGGCTCGCCAACGAAGGCTACGTTATCGAATACAGCGACGGCATGGTCTTCCTCGGCGTGCAGGGCGAGCCCGCAGCCGCGAAAAAGGAAGGCGCTGCTGACAAGGAGGCTGCGCCCAAGCCGTCTGCTGAACCTGCACAGGAGTCAGCTCCGGTGGAGGAGTCTCTGGCGGAAGAAGCGATGGCCGAGGAAGCTGAAGTGGCGCTGGCATCTCCGCCAGCCGAAGAGCCTGCCAAGGTCGAAGTGGTCGGAGAACAACCGGCACCCGAGGCTGAGCCTGCGCTGAAAGAACCTCCGACGGAAGAATCCATCGAGGAAACAGTGCTGGCGGAAGAGGCCGAAACCGAGCTGGCAAAATCCTCGGCTGAAGAAGAGGCTGCCCAATAAGCAACGTTTTCAGAGTTCATCTGGCAAGGCCGCGCGGTCAGCGCGGCCTTGTTTTTGTGCGGCGTACTGGCGTTTCCCAGAGCGAGCTAGCGCGCGCGAGTGCTTTCCACGGCCCAGAGCATCTTCACCGTCTGCACGGCGGCTTTGACGTTGTGTACACGGAAGATCTGCGCACCCCGGTGCATGCCTGCGGCGATGCATGCCTGAGTGCCTGCATCGCGTTCCAAGGCCGGGATGCCCAGCACATCGCCGATGACCGTTTTGCGTGACACCGGCAGCAGGATGGGGCGCTCGAAGCGGTGAAGGCGCTGGAGATCGCGGTAGATCGTGAGGTTGTCGTCTTTCTGTTTGGCGAAGTCGATGCCGGGATCGAGCACGATGTTTTCGCGCGGCAGGCCCACACTCTCCGCCAGCACGAGGCGCTGGGTGAAGAAGTGGTCCAGCGTGTCCATGATGCTGCCATACTGCACATGCGTGTGCGGCACCTTGGGCTGGCCGACGCTGTGCATGATCAGAAGACCGGCATTGTGCTCCGCGCAGAGCTTGGCGTTGAAGGCATCCGGCAGGCCGCTGATGTCATTGATGAGGTCGCCCCCACGAGGCAGCACCTCGGCGATGACATCGCTGCGCCAGGTGTTGATGGAGAGCAGCGGTGAGTTGAAGCGGGAGCCGAGCTCCGGCCATTTTTCGAGGAAAGGCAGCAGGCGGTCGATCTCCTCCTGAACGCTGATGGGCTCGCGGTTGGTGCGGGCACTTTCCGCGCCGATGTCGATGATGTCCGCACCTTCCTGAAGCTGCTGTTTGGCCTGTGCGAGCGCCAGCGTGGGGTCCAGGGTACCGTCTCCGCAGAAGGAGTCGTCGTTGATGTTGATGATGCCCATCACCAGCGGTCGGCGGGGGAACTCAATGCGGTGCTGGCGGGCTTGGAGGATCATAGCGGCCAGGCCTCCGGCAGAGGGACCACCTTGCGCTGGCGTTTCTCAAAGCGGACGGTGGTGGTGTAACCGACGCTGCGGACCAGATTGAGAGCCTGGTTGAAGTCCACGCCCACGTCCGTGGGAATGTGGGCGTCTGAGTTGATGACGATGGGGACTTTGGCTGCAAAGGCCATCTCGAGCATCTCGCGGGCGGGGTAGATCTCGCGCACGTCTTTACGCAGGCCGGCAGTGCTGACTTCCAGAATGCCATCGGTATCCACCAATGCCTGGATGACGGGCTCGTAGTAGTGGCGCAAATCGCCGGAGGGTCGGAGACCGAAGCGCTTGGCGAGGTCGGGGTGGGCGTGGAAGTCGAACTGGCGGGTACGGATCATCTGCTCGTAGAGTTTCCAGTACATGCCCCACATGTGCTCAATGTCGGAAGCCGTTCGCCAGCGGGAGACGTGCTGGGGGTCGTCCACGGCAATGCCGTCGTGGATGTAATGCACGCTGCCGATGAGGTAGTCCCATTCGGCCATGGCGGCGGTTTCATCGATCCACTTTTGATAACCCTCGATGTGGTCGCACTCGAGGGCGAGGCGGATGGGGAAATCCGGCAGCGCCGCACGGGCTTCGTTCACCAGATCAAAGTAGCGCGGCAGGTCGGAGAGCGGCATGCGCCAGTTGTCATAGATCTCCGGCATGGGGTTGTGGTCGGAGAGGCCGATCTCCGCGAGGCCGATGCTCCGGGCGTGCCGTGCGTAGTCGATGGGGTTGCCCTCGGCATGCAGACAGAGCGGCGTGTGCGTGTGGTAGTCGGTGAGCATGGGAGTTTTTCGCTGCATTGGGCGAGCTGGCAAGTTGATCGCACCGCATTTCGCGGGCATGAGAGAGGCATGGCCAAACTCCAAGCCTTCATTTTCGACCTCGACGGCACGCTGATCGACTCGCTCGCGGACATCGCGGAATCCATCAACCGCATGCTGGACGCGCGGGGGTATCCGCGTTGCGAGCAGGGGGTGTTTAAGCAGATGGTGGGAGACGGGATGGAAAAACTGGTGGAGCGTGCACTGCCGGAGGCGGTGCGCAGCGAGGCGCTGATCAAGGTCTGTACCGAGGAATATCGGGCGCAGTATGATCTTCTCTGGCATGAGCAGACACGGCCGTATGAGGGCATCGTGGAGATGCTGGCGGAAATGAAGCTGCGTGGGATGAAACTGGGCGTCATTTCGAACAAGTCTCACCGCTTTACCGTGCCGATGACGGAGCATTTCTTTGGGACGCAGGTGTTTGACCACATCCTGGGCCAGCGCGCCGAAGTGCCTCGTAAGCCGGATCCTGCAGGCGCGCACGAGATGGCGGCCTTTCTGGGGCTGCAGACGAACGAAATGGCCTATGTGGGAGACTCGGGCATCGACATGCAGTTTGCCCGAAGCAGCGGCATGCGTGCGGTGGGCGTGCGCTGGGGATTTCGCAGCGAGGCGGAGCTGCGCGAGTGCGGGGCGGAGGTGCTTATTTCCCGGGCTGCGGATTTGTTCGATCTTTGCTAAAAATATAGTTTCCGCTGGTACTTGAGCGCTGGTGGAGGTCCGTTAGTGTCGGGGCGCTGTGAAATTTCAAACCTCCCTTTCCCTGACGCGTGCCGCACTTCTTCTCGGTACGGTGTTGCTTGCCTCCTGTCAGCTGTTTCGCAAAAAGCCGCCGGCACCTCCGCCTGAACCGGTTAAGGAAGTGTGGAAATACCCGGGTGAGTGGAGCGGCGGGAACAAGCCCATCACGAGCATGGTCATCAATGTGGATGTGCAGCGTGCCATGCTCTACAGCGGCAGAGATCTTGTCGGCTGGACCTACTTCGCCAGCGGCATTCCCAGCTTTCCGACACCCACAGGGAACTTCAAAATCCTTGAGAAGGTGAAAGACAAGGTCTCGAATCTCTACGGCAAGGGCTTCGACAAAGACGGCAAGCTGGTGAACTCCGACTTCAAACAGGGCCGTGATCTGCTGCCGGAAGGCGGCCATTTTGAACCCGCCAAGATGACCTACTTCATGCGCCTCACCGGCGACGGCGTCGGCATGCACATCGGCCCGATTCCAAAGCCCGGACGGCGTGCTTCGCATGGCTGCATCCGTCTGCCATCCAAAATGGCACCCATCCTGTTTGAGCATACCGCCGTTGGTACACCGGTCACCATCACAGGCAACGGGCCGGATTATGCGACCTACCTCAAGCAATCGGCTGAAAAGGCGAAAGCCAACGCTGCAAAGCTGGCTGCGTCGAAAAAGAAAGCTGAAGAAGCGGCCGCTGCGGCCGCAGCCGCTACTTCGCTGGCCCCGGATGATCCCAACGGACCCAAGGGCGGAGTCGTGACGCCACCTGCGGGGACGACGCCTCCGCTAGGAGCACCTCCGGGCACGCCTGCCTCGCCACCGGTTGAAGTGAAACCGGCAGAGCCTGTCAATCCGGTGCCACCCGTGAATAACTAAACGGCAGCAAGCTCGGTCAAGAAGGGGGCGGCAGAAATGCCGCCCTTAACTTTTGTGATGGCCAGACGCAGGCCAGCTCATGTTTGTGACCAAGGCTGGCCGCCCGCGCAGCGCGTGGCTGTATGGTGAAACCGGTCTCGCAGACGGACCTGAGTTTCGCGGCCCGATGCAAAATCCAGACTGCAGCCAGTTGCTGCTTTCACTCAGGAACCTCTGTCATCCTTGACTGGCTCCTGCATGTCTCACAGGTCATTTGAGAAACCAACCTGCTGCAGCTATGACTGCCCACCTCTCCTCCCGAGGCAAGGCTGGCCCAGGGGACCATCTTGCCGCAGGAGCGGCCAGAAACGAAATTCCAGCCAAGGTTCGTGAAGACTTCAGGGTTACTTTTTGCTGGCAGCCGCGGCTGCTGCAGCGACCGCCTGTGCGCCCTTCATCTGCTCGATCTGGGCATCGAGCACCTGGCGCTTGAGGCTGGTGCCGGACTTCCTCGCGTACCACAGCACCAGCGGTGAGGCGATGAAGATGGAGGAGTAGGTGCCGAGCAGAACACCGATCGTGATCGGCATGGCAAACTCAAGCATGGCGGGATTGCCAAGGAAGAGCAGCACAACCATCGGCGCGAGGGCGGTCGGGCCGGTGAGGAGCGTTCGGGAGAGGGTCTTGCAGATGGCCTCGTTCATCATGTCGCGCATGCTGCCGCCCGTGCCCTTCTGAATGGTTTCACGGATTCGGTCAAACACGACGATGGTGTCATTGATGGAGTAACCGGCGATGGTGAGCAGTGCGCCCACATGGATGATGCTCAGCTCCTGGCCAAACAGCACGCAAAGGCCGGGGACCATGAGCACGTCATGGAAAAGGGCGATGATGGCACCCAGGGCGAAGGCGACTTCGTAGCGCATCATCAGATACCCAAAGATGGCAACCAATGCGATGAGCATTGCCCAGAACGACTGCTTGGCGAGTTCGTCTCCGATGACTGAACCTACAGTCGCGATGCTGGTGCCAGCGACGATGTCACTCTTCCATTTTCCATTGATGGCGTGCTGAATGGCCGTTCCGCTGAGCTCTTCGCAGCGGATGCTCAGATTGACCGCTCCGGTGGCGTCATTCTTGCGCTGAATGTAATAGCTGCCGAGATCGCTGCCGTTCTCCTGCTTAAGCCCTTTGAAGAGGGCGTCAAATTCAGTGTCGGGGATGTCCTTGCCCTTGGCCAGTGTCACATCCACACGGCTGCCGCCGCGGAAGTCGATGCCAAAGCTGGAGCTGCCTTTGTAAGCAAGAGTGCCGAAGGAGATGGCGGTGACAACGAGCGAGGCGATGATGAACTTCGGAGCAGATGAAAGGATGTCGAACACCTTGTCCGGGATGATCTTGGTCGTGTGAATCTTGTGCAGGATGCCCTTGTCCACGACCCACATGAAGATCACGCGTGTGACGATCAGGGCGCCGATCATCGAGGAGATCAAACCAACCATCAGGGTGACGGCAAAGCCTTTGACCAGGCCGCCGGAGATGACGAAAAGGATGATGGCGGAGATGAGGGTGGTGACGTTGGAGTCGGCAATGGCGGAGAATGCCTTGTCATAGGCGGCTTCCAGGGCGGCTGCGAAGGTCTTGCCTGCCTCCATTTCTTCACGCAGACGCTCGTAGATCAGCACGTTTGCGTCCACCGCCATCCCGATGGTGAGCACGACACCGGCGATGCCCGGCATGGTGAGTGTGAAGCCAAACAGGGCCATGGCGCCGAAAAGGATCGCAATGTTGATGATGAGGCCCACAATGGCCACGATGCCGGCTAGGCGGTAGATGAACATCATGAAGCAGGTGGTGATGATCAGCGCGGCGATGCCGATCCACTTGCCCTGGTCGATCGAGGACTGGCCGTAGGCAGAAGAAACCGAGCTCTCGGAAAGGATCTTCATCGGGTTCTGCAACGGATTGCTCAGCAGTGTGGCCAGCGTGTCAGCCTCCTGCTGGGAGAAGCCTTTGCCGCCGCCACCGGAAATTTCCGCCCTGCCGCCGAACTGCTTGGCCTGCAGACGGGGTGCGGAGTGAATCTGGCCGTCCACGATGATGGCCATTTCATGCTGGTAGTGCACCGCGGCAAGTTCATCAAAAAGCTTGGCACCCTCGCTGTTGAACTGGAGCGCCACCTTGTTGCCTTCTGCATCGACGGTGCGGAAAGCTTTGGAAACGTATTTGCCTTCGATGTCCGGCACGTCGCGGACGAGTTCGGAGCGGTTGATGACGGAGCCGTCTTTGGCCGTGATGGGAGTGCTGTAGGGCATCTCGATCCACCCTGGTTCCTTGATGCCGCCACGGGCTTTGATCTGCTCAAGCTTGGCCTGACTGTCAGGATGGACCCTGCGGAATTCCAGGTGGGCCACTGTCTGGATGGTTTTCCGCACTTCCTTGATCTCCTCTTCTGTGATGCCGGGCATCTGAACGACGATCCTGTCAGTGCCTTCAGGCTGGAGGGTCAGGTCTTTCGAGGCGTCGGGATTGAGGCGTCTTTCCAGGATGGCGATCGCCTGCTGCACGTCGCTGCTGGTCACGGCCTTGGGGCTTCCGTCGTCGTTCTTGCCCGGGGCAAGCTGAACGATGAACTCACTTCCTCCCTGGAGGTCGATGCCGAGCTGCAGCTTCATCGCCTTCACCGTGTAGATGGAGGAGAAGGCGGTGAGCGCGACGAGAAGCGTACCCACCCAGCGCTTGGTCTTGTGAACGGCGGTGCCGACATAGACGAGCAGCATCATCAGGAGAGTGGCACCGACAAAGAAGGTGGCGAAGGGATTCATGAACAGTGGGGCTGGTGGGTTGGGAAAATCAGAGAGGCCGCTCAGGCTTCGGTCGCTTCAATGACGTCAGATTTTTTCGTCACTGCGGCGATCTTGACGCGCTCAAACTGAACCTTGACGTTGTCGGCGATCTTGACCATGACGGTCCGGTCCTTCACGCTGGTGATGATGCCATGCATGCCGCTTTCCATGATGACGTGATCATCCACGGCAACGCTGCTGATGAGCTTTTGGTGCTCCTTCATGCGCTTCTGCTGCGGACGGAAGATGACGAAGTACATGATCACGATCATCAGGATCGGAAACATCATTCCATTGCCAAAAATGCCGCCGACAGGTGCGCTAGGCGCTCCCTGGGCAAGAAGAAGGGTGTTTTCGAGAGAGATAGAGATCATGATTCGGAAGCTGCGGGGGTGGACTTGTATTTCGCGACGACCTCAGCCCGGAACTCGGCGAAACAACCCTGATCGATCGCTTGACGTGCCCTGGACGTGAGGGACGCGTAGAAATGCAGGTTATGAAGAGAAATCAACCGCAAACCCAGAATCTCCTGAGCCTGAACCAAATGGCGGATGTAGGCGCGTGAGAAGCCCTGGCACAGGGGGTGGGTGTCTTCGGCGATGGGGCGGAAGTCCCGGGCATAGCAGGCGTTCCGGAGATTCATCATCCCCTCGTGGGTGAAAGCGGTCCCATTTCTGGCCAGCCGGGTGGGAAGCACGCAGTCAAACATGTCAATCCCTCGGGCGATTAGCTCGATGACCTGGGGAGGGGTGCCAAGGCCCATGGCATAGCGGGCTTGATTCGCCGGGAGGTGGGGGGTGACCCATTCGGCGATGCGCATCATGTCCTCCTCGGGCTCTCCGACGCTGAGACCGCCGATGGCGTAGCCGTCGAAGCCCATGGCCACCAGCTCGCGGGCGGATCTTTCGCGCAGCTCTTGATAGACGCTGCCTTGTACAATGCCAAAGTGCTGCTGCGCCCCGCCGCCGGTTTGGGGGCGGTGTTCATCGATCCAAGTTCGGCATCGCCGCGCCCAGCGCAGGGTCAGGTCCAGGCTTTTTTCCGCCTCTTTGGCCTCGCATGGGTAGGGGGTGCACTCGTCAAAGAGCATGGCCACGTCCGAGCCCAGGGTGGCCTGGATCTCCATGGAGGTCTCCGGGCCGATGAACATAGGCGTGCCGTCCAGGTGATTCTGGAAGTGGCAGCCTTCCTCTTTGATCTTCCGTAGCTTGGCCAGTGAAAAGACCTGAAAGCCACCGCTGTCCGTCAAAATAGGGCGGTCCCAGTTGGCAAAGGCGTGCAGACCTCCCGCTTCTTTCATGATCTCCATGCCCGGGCGGACAAAGAGGTGGTAGGTGTTTCCGAGGATGATCTGGGAATTGAGCGCCTTCAGCTCATCCGGGTGCATGGCTTTGACCGTGCCTTGGGTGCCCACCGGCATGAAGACGGGAGTCTCCACCACCCCGTGGGGCGTTATCAGCCGTCCACGGCGTGCGTGGGAGGAGGGGTCGGTGGCAAGGAGTTCGAAAGGCATGGTGCAGCCGGAAAAAGGGCGCGGAGTTTCGCCGATGTGGCGTAAAGAGCAAGCAGGAGGCGACAAAGGCGGTATTTCAGCGCTTGACGAAATCGGTGCAGGTTTATAGAAACGTGCCAATGTTTCTAAATAAATCTTTCATTGCGTTGTCATTGGGGGTCGTTGGCAGCTTGGCAGGCGCCCTATCTGCAATGGGTCAAAGCCCCGCTGTGGATCGCGCAGTGATTGATCAAACGATAAGCGAAGCGCTGCGCACCACTGCTCAGGAAAAGCGTGCCCAGACAGCGGGCTCTGCCGCGACCCAGGCGGAGATCAACCTGCTGGACCGGGAGTTTGGCGTGCAGAATATCAGCGGGCTGGTGCAGCGGAAGCCGGAACAGTTTCTCCTTGCGCTTGAGGCCAGCGGTTTTTTCACCTCAAATGCCGCATTGGTTCCCGGCCCGGAAAGTTCGGACTGGGTGAGCCGCACGGGCCTGCGCGGAGCGTGGTTTCCGAAGCTGACAGAGCGCATCAACCTGCTTGCCATGTCGTACTACTCGCTTTGGCGCTATGCAAATCTTCAGCAGCTCGATTTCGATGATTTTGGCGGCCAGTTTGGCTTGCAGTATCAGGTAGGGCGCGGAGAGCTTGCTGGGGGAAACTCCCGTTTCAGCGCATGGGGCCAGTACCGCTATCAGCGCCTGAGTTCACCTTGGAACTGGGGAAACCGCCTTTATGAAAACCATTTTCTGGAGGTCGGCTTGCGCAAAGGCTGGCGGCTCAGCCCGGATATCAGCGTCTGGCTGGGCGGCAATGCTGCCGTAAGTGTGTCTGGTGCGCCTGATTTTTTCCGACGCAGCGAATACAGCGCCCAGGCCGGGGCTGCATGGCAGGTGATGCCAAAGCTGACGCTCACCACCCTCTACCGCTTTGCATGGTTTGATTACGTCAATGTTAGCCGGAATGATCTGAATCACCTGCTGTTTATGGGGCTGGGCTACCAATTGACCAGCAACCTCATGACGCAGGTTTACGTCAGCGGCGTTTTCAACCACTCCGATGTCAACGCCTTCGACTACAAGGTGCTGAATACCGGCATGGGGGTGGTGTTCGCTTATGCCTGGTGACGCCAGGCTGCACCTTTCACCGTTTTTTGGCAGTGTCCGTTCCAATACCTGAAATAAAAAGACTCCCATGAAGCAACCAGTCCTCTTACTGTCTCTGATGGCAGTGGTGCAAACCACGGCTCTTACCGCAGGGTCCATCACGCTTTCAAGCGGCAGCGTGAAAACGGCAGGCAACCAGGTGACGACGGGGGGTGATGCCCGCGCTCAAGCCACAGTGGATCAGCGCGGCAGTGTCGTCCGGCTTGGTTCCAACACCTCCGCTCAGGTGGGTGACCGGGGTGATGTTTCGCTTTCCAAAGGAGTGCTGCTGATCTCCTCCGGGGATGGCTTTCTGCGCCGTCCGGCGGTGCACGTGACGACGCCGCAAGGTGAGGTCACGGTGCGTGGCTCCGCCATCGTGGCGGTCCTACCGGATGGGTCGGTCAAAATGACCTGTTTGGAAGGCGGTGTGCGTGGGGACTTGGGCGGCCAGAGCATGGCCTTGAATCCTGGCCACCTGATCGTTCAGCGTCCCGAAGGCACGCGCGACACCGTTCAGGTAAATCTCAACACGCTTACTCATTCCAGCCTGCTGCTGGACAACGCCAGCTTCAGGCAACCCTTGGCCGCAGCACCGGAAATCCGTCAGGAAGTGGCGCATCAGGCTCAGCTGTTTGCGGGCACGCTGACGCTTGCCCGCAGTGACAGCAGCGGGGGCAGCACCCAGAAAATCACCCAAGCTGCCGCCGGCGAATACAAGGCGGCTCAGGCGAAAAGTGACAGTCCGGGGCTGCTGACGCGCATTTTCGGCATTGGGGCCTCGAACAGCAGCGCTGGCAATGGCACTGATGCCTCCGCATCAACGGAGCAGGGGGGGAATCCACCACAGACACAAACGGGCAACTTTTTGTCTGTGTCCCCGGGCGGCACCAATCTGCTGCGGGTCTCTGGAGAAGTTTCTGGCAGCAATGTATTTCTCGTCAGCTCGGGTTCTTCCGGCAGCCTGGCGACGGGGTCGCTCTCCATATCTGCTGCGGATAACCAGACCCAGCGCATCCTCACGGTCAGTCCCAACGCGACCACCACGCTCTCCAATCAATCCGCCCCGCATCTGGTGCTGGCCAACGGCAGCACCCAGCAGCTTGTCACCCAGTCCTCTTTGACCTTTTCCGGAAATGCCACTGTGCTGTCAGGAGCCACTCTGACCAAAGCGGGGACCGGCACTCTCACGCTCGGCAATTCTGTGCAGGGGGCCACAGGGGTCACTGTAAGCAGTGGCAGTCTTGTGCTGCAGGGCCCGGCTGCCCAGCAGTACCTCAGTGGCAATCTGACCGTCACAGGCCCCGGGGGGGCTGCGATTACTCCCACGGGTGGCGGCGGCGGGGTTCTCACCTTCCAGCCCACCACGACCAGCACCACTTCGGGAAGCGGCACGCCTTGATTTCAGCTCCGGACAGAGAAGCAGGCTTGCGCTATTCCCGCACACCGCTACTCTCGCCGCCCTTATGCTCAGAGCCGGAATCGTAGGCCTCCCTAATGTAGGCAAATCCACCCTTTTCAACGCCGTCACCCGCACCCGCAAGGCGGAGGCGGCCAACTATCCTTTCTGCACCATCGAGCCCAACACAGGCGTGGTGACCGTGCCGGACGAGCGTCTGGCAGCGCTCTCCAAGCTCTCCGGCTCCCACAAGCTGGTGCCTGCCGCGATCGAGTTCGTCGACATCGCCGGTCTGGTGAAGGGTGCCGCCCAGGGCGAGGGGCTCGGAAACAAGTTCCTGAGCCACATCCGCGAGGTGGACGCCATCGTGCACGTCGTGCGCTGCTTCGAGAATGGAGACATCACCCACGTGAGCGGCACCATCGACCCCGTGACCGACATCGAGGTCATCAATACTGAACTCATCCTCGCCGACATGGAAGCCGTGCAGCGCCGCAAGGAAAAGGGCGAGAAGAAGGCCAAGAGCGGAGACAAGGAGGCAAAGGCCGAGATCGCCCTGTGTGAGAAGCTCATCCCCCACTTTGATGCCGGCAAACCAGCCGTGACGCTGGAGTGCACGGATGACGAGCGCAAGCTGCTGAAGTCATTCTTCCTGATCACCTCCAAGCCCTGCATCTTTGCCTGCAACGTGGCAGAGGACGAACTGGCCAGCGCCTCAAACGATCCGGACAACCATCCCTTCGTGGGCAAGGTGCGCGAGTATGTGCGCCATGCACATGAGGCCACTGCCGTGGTCGTTAGCGCCGCCATCGAGAGCGAACTGATCGACCTGAGCGAGGAAGAGGCCAAGGCCTACCTGGCGGACATCGGAGTGACGGACAGCGGTGTTTCACGCCTCATCAAAGGCGCGTATGATCTGCTGGGACTGCAGACCTATCTGACCACGGGCGAGAAAGAAACCCGCGCTTGGACGATTACCAAGGGCATGAAAGCTCCGCAGGCTGCGGGTGTGATCCATGGCGACTTTGAACGTGGCTTTATCGCGGGCGAGATCGTGCATTTCAATGACCTCATCGAGCTCGGCTCCACCGCCAAGGCCAAGGAGAAAGGCAAGTGGCGCATCGAAGGCAAGGAGTATGTCATGCGCGACGGAGACGTCGTGGAATGGCGCTTCAACGTGTGATGCCGCGGGGCGGGTGTTTCAGCCCGCCGCCGCTTTTCCATCGAAGCGCAGGTTCCGCATCACGGGTTTTCTCTCCAGATGCGTCCCTGGCCCGTGCGGAAGCTGCGTTCCAGGCTTCCATAGAGTGAATTGAGCCGGGTTTCTTCCTTGATCACAAATTCTACCGTGTGGGCATGGGTGGAAGCCGGATAATTTTTGACCACCTTGGGATTGGTCAGATCAGGTGACACGCGGCCCGCCGCCTGTTCGAAAAGCCCCTTGGCCCGATCCAGGGCCTGGGTGCCTGCGCCCACGGTGCTGCTGCCTGTTTCAGGCTTGTAGGGCTCCAAAAAATAGAAACGGATGATCTGAGCGGAGTTGAGCGTCAGGTTCACCTCGACCACCCGGGCGACGCCATCTGAAATATACTCGTGTTTGGACAGAGCAATGATCGCATTGCAGCGGACGAGGTAGTTGCCGCCCTGCAGGCGGGCATCCCAGAGGCCGTCACGCGTCACATCGTCCTGGGCTGTCGGAGTTGCAGGACTCTGCGCTTGAAGAGAAATCGTCAAAAACAACGAGAGGATAATGAGGAGAGTTTTCATGGGCTGAGTAGGAGGAAGACTAGCACTAAGGTGGCATGAAAGGACAACCCTTTATTTGGGGGAATGTTTCCGCCGAAAGAAAAAGGAGGCCGGAAAGGCCCATCTTCAAAAGTGGCATCATCCATTCAGTTTCCTGGCCGGAGCGCGTACTTTAAACCCAGACAACCCCTCACGCGCACCATGTTCAAGTTCTCCGGCCAAGGCTCCATCACCAATTGCGACGGCATCACGCGTCGTGACTTCTTGCAGGCAGGCGCGCTCGGCGCCATCGGGCTGACGATGCCTGGCTTTGCCAAACTGAAGGCGGAAGGGCGGGTGGACGCGAAGAAGAGCAACAAAGCCTGCATCATGATCTTCAACCTAGGGGCACCGAGCCAGCAGGACCTGTGGGACATGAAGCCGGATGCGCCGAGCGAGATCCGCGGGCCCTTCAAGCCGATCCGCACCAAGAGCGATGCGTTTGAGATTTCGGAAATCCTGCCGCTGCACGCAAAGATCGCGGACAAGTTCAGCCTCGTCCGCTCCTGCTACCATACTGCCGCCGCAGTGCATGACACGGGGCACCAGATGATGCAGACGGGCCGGCTTTTCACCGGCGGTGTGAACACGCCGCATGTGGGCAGCGCGCTGGAGTTTCTGCAAGGCCGCCGCAGTGACCTGCCCGCCCATGTGATCCTGCCGGAGTCGATGGGACCCACGGGCGGCAACATGCCGCACGGCCAGGACGCCGGATTCCTTGGAAAGTCTTACGACCCCTTTGTGCTGAACGCAGACCCTGCGGTGAAGGATTTCAAGGTGCCGGATCTGCTGCCGCCGAAGGAGATCGGCGAGGTGCGCCTGGAGCGCCGCCGTGAGCTGCGGGAGCTTGTGGACAGCAGCGTGCGCAATTTTGAATACAGCGAGCAGGCAAAGCTGATGGATTCCAACTTTGAGTCCGCCTACCGCATCATGACGAGCTCGCAGGCGCGTGAGGCCTTTGACCTGACCAAGGAGCCGATGAAGGTGCGCGAGCGTTACGGCCTGAACCGCTTTGGCCAGAGCTGCCTGCTGGCGCGTCGTCTGGTGGAGCGCGGCGTGCGTTTCGTGACGGTGAACACGTTTATCACCGTGTTTGGCGAGATCACCTGGGACATCCACGGCTCGAAGCCTTTCACCAGCATCGAGGGCATGCGCGACATCGTGGCCCCGATGTATGACCAGGGTTACAGCGCGCTGATCGAGGATCTCTTTCAGCGCGGCATGCTGGATGACACGATGGTCACCTGCCTCGCCGAATTTGGCCGCACCCCCAAGATCAATCCTGCCGGCGGCCGCGACCACTGGCCGAACTGCTGGACGGTGAATTTTGCCGGTGGCGGCGTGAAAGGCGGCCACGTGGTGGGCAAGAGCGACGACATCGGTGGCTACCCCACCGAACGCCCTGTGGCGCCAAAGGAGATCGTTGCCACGATTTATCAGGCCATGGGAATCGACCTCACCACCGAGTTGCCCGGGCCGCAGGGCAGGCCGTACCCGGTCGTGGATTTTGGAACGCAGGCGATCAAGGAGCTGTTTGCGTAACACGAGCCTTCGGACTCCCAACTTCATCACGTCTCACTCATGATGTTTCGTTCCTTCATTGTCCTTGCGGTTCTTGCGTCGGCAAGTGCGGCTGAAGTCCCGTCCTTCCGCAACACGATCCAGCCGATCCTCACACGCTATGGATGCGCCATGGGTGCGTGCCATGGTGCGGCTGCGGGGCAGGGTGGTTTTCGCCTGTCGCTGCGCGGGTTTGATGATGAGGGGGACTGGATCTCCATCACCCGCAGTGCCAATGGGCGCAGGCTCACGCTGGAAGATCCGGCGCGCAGTTTGTTTCTGCTGAAGGCGGTGAAAGCGGTGCCGCACAAGGGGGACAAGCGCTTTGAGGTGAACTCACCGGAGTACAAAGCGATCGCCGACTGGATCGCTGCGGGTGCGCCGGGGCCGAAGGCGGATGATCCACGCATCATCGCGCTGGAGGTGGAGCCGAAGCAACTGGTGACAAAGCCGGGCCTGACGCTGCCGCTCAAGGTGACCGCAAAGTTCAGTGACGGGCACAGCGAAGACGTGACCCGCTGGACCAAGTACAACGGCGTGAACGCCAGTGTGGCCGCCGTAGACGAGCAGGGCGTGGTGAAAACGACCGGGCGGGGAGAGACCGCCATCAGCGCGTGGTATCTGAGCCGCCTGGCGGTCTCGACGATCATAGTGCCGAATGACGGCAGGGTGGATGAGCCTGCGTTTGCGCAGATGAAGCCGCGCAATTTCATCGACGAGCAGGTGCTGACCAAGCTGCGCGCGCTGAACATCCCGCCGTCCGGACGTGCAGAGGATCATGAGTTTTTGCGGCGTGCGTTTCTGGACACCATCGGTGTTTTGCCCTCGCTCGAGGAAACGCGCGCCTTTCTGGCCGACAAGAGTGCTGACAAGCGTGACCGGCTGATCGAGGCGCTGCTGCAGCGGCCTGAGTTTGTGGATTACTGGTCGCACCGCTGGAGCGATCTGCTGCTGGTGAACGGCGACAAGCTGATGCCGCAGGCCATGTGGTCCTACTACAACTGGATCCGCCGCAACGTGGCCGCCAACACGCCCTGGGATATGATGGTGCGCGACCTGCTGACTGCCACCGGCAGCACGCTGGAAAATGGCGCGGGCAATTTCTTCATCCTGAACGACGAGCCGACCAAGTGTGCTGAAACGATCAGCGTGGCCTTCCTCGGCACGTCCATCGCCTGCGCGAAGTGTCACAACCACCCGATGGAGAAGTGGACGAACAATGAGTACTTTGCCTTTGCCAACATGCTCTCCCGTGTGCGCACCAAGAACGGCACGCAGGCCGATGAGCGGGTGCTTTTTTCCTCTGATGATGGCGAATTGGTGCAGCCGCTCACCGGCAAGCCGCAGCCTCCGCACCCGCTGGATGTGACCACGCCGGTCTCGATGACCTCGACTGAAGACCGCCGGGTGCCGCTGGCGAAATGGCTGACCGGCGCGGACAACAAGCTTTTCCAGCGCGCCATTGTGAACCGCGTGTGGGCCAATTTCTTCGGCTCCGGACTGGTGGAAGCCGTGGACGATCTGCGTGTGACGAATCCCGCCAGCAACGAGCCCTTGTTTGCGGCTGCCTGCGACCACCTTGTGCAGCACAAGTTTGATCTGAAGGTCCTCATGCGGACCATTTTGCAAAGCGAGACCTACCAGCGCAGCAGCGTCACGCAGCCGGAGAATATCACGGATCTTCGCTATGGCTCGCACTACGTGCCGCGCCGTCTGAAGGCAGAGGTGCTGCTGGACACGGTGTCCCAGGTGACCGCCGCGCCCACCACCTTCAAGATCGACAAGCGCAACGCCAACCGCGGCACCAGCGAGAGCTACCCCATGGGCTTCCGGGCGCTGCAATTGCCAGACAGCAACATCGCCAGCTACTTCCTCAAGAGCTTTGGCCGCGCCGACCGCGTGGCCACCTGCGAATGTGAACGCACCAACGAGCCCAGCATGGCACAGGCGCTGCACATCGCGAACGGGGACACGCTCAACCAAAAGCTCGCTCAAAAAGACAACCGCCTGGACGCGCTACTGGCTGCCAAGCTGAGCAACGAAAAGATCATCGAGGAGGCCTATCTCATCGCACTGACGCGCCTGCCCACCGAGCGTGAGGCTGCCAAGGCGGCTGACATGCTGGCCAAAGCCTCAGCCGATGACCGCCGCACCACTTTGGAAGACATATTCTGGGGGCTGATGAGCTCGAAGGAGTTTTTGTTTAATCACTAATAGGAGTGTTTCATGAGTTTTACGCGTTTCATTTTTCTCCTGTCGGTTTCCATGACGGCAGCCCGCGCCCAGACAGTGGACTACACCAAGCAGATCGTTCCGCTTTGGGAGACCTACTGCATCGACTGTCATGACGACACGGATGCAGACGGAGAGTTTCGGCTGGACACTTTTGCCAACCTGATGAAGGGCGGCAAGGAAGGGAAGGCGATCGTGGCGGGCAAGGCGGCTGAGTCGATGCTGGTGAAGTTTCTCGAAGGGCATTCGGGGCGCGGAGGCAAGAATGAATTCATGCCTCCGGGCAAGCGTGAAAAGCTCAAAGCGGAGGAGATTGCAGTGATCAAAACTTGGATCGACGCGGGGGCCAAAGGCCCTGAGGTGGCCGAGGCAAAGCCGATGCCGCGCGAGGTGATCACGCCGCAGATCAAACCGACGGTGCCGCCCAAGCATGCGGTGCAAGCGGTGGCGTTTTCGCCTAAGGTGCAGTTCATCGCCGTGGGTCGCTACGGAGAGGTGGAGCTGATCAATCCGGTGACACGGGTGGTGGTGCGCAAGCTCATGGGCTTCAAAGGGAAAGCCAACGCGGTCGCGTTCTCCCCAGATGGGGCGACGGTTTATGCTGCTGGTGGTGAGGCGGGCATCGTAGGTATGGTGAAGAGCTGGAAGACGAGCGATGGCACGGCTCTGCAGTCCTTTGAAGGACATCTGGATGCTGCGTATGCGCTGGCGGTTTCGCCCGATGGGAAGATGATCGCCACGGGGGCGTATGATCAGAAGATCCGGCTCTGGGACACGGCCACGGGCAAGGAGATCGCGCTGCTGAAAGGACACAACGGCGCAGTCAACGGCCTCTCCTTCCGGCCGGATGGCAAGGTGCTGGCCAGTGCCAGCGCGGATCGCACGGTGAAGCTCTGGAGCATTCCTAGCGGCCAGCGGCTCGACACGCTTTCGCAGCCAACGAAGGAACAGACGAGCACGGTTTTCAGCGCAGATGGCAAGCATCTCTTTGCCGCAGGCGGGGACAACCGCATTCGCCAGTGGAGCATCAGCACCGATGCCAAGGAGGGGACTAACAAGATCATCACCAGCCGTTTTGCTCATGAAGGCGGCATTTTAAATCTTGCGCTGTCCATGGATGGGCATCTGCTTGCCTCCACCTCGACGGACAAGTCACTCAAAATCTGGAGCACGGCAGACCTCACGGAGAAGGTGCCGCTGGAGAAGCAGCCAGACTGGTCTCCGGCACTGGCCTTTACGGACAAGGCACAGCTCGTGACGGGTCGTGTGGACGGCAGCCTCAGCGTGTATGAATCTGCCACCGGCAAAGTGGTGATGGCTCCTGCGCCAGCCAAGCCGGCGATGGTGGTGAAGCCTGAGCTGACACGGGTGGCTCCGCAGGCTGCGCATGTCGGCGGAGAGCTGATGGTGAGCATTGCTGGCAAAAACATCACCACAGACATGCAGGTCATGACTTCTTATCCCGGCATCAAGGCGCAGCTGGTGAAGAGTACGGTCAAGCCGACGACAGCGAGGGTCAAGATCACCGCCAGTTCCGAGGTGCCGCGTGGTGCCTACGAGGTGTGGCTCAAGAGCGCGGCAGGAGAGTCTGCGCGGATGAAAATCTATGCTGATGATCTAGCACCGCTGGTCGCCAAGGCGGCGGATTTCAAAGAAGGAGCTGTCAGCATTGCCGCTTTGCCAGCGAGCCTCTGGGGCACACTGACGGAGATCGGCCAGCATGATGCGTATCTGTTCAAGGCTAAGGCGGGGGAGGAGCTGGTGTTTGACCTCGCAGTGGCGCAGATCGGCAGCAAGGCTAAATCCCCCACGGTGGAGATCCTGGATGCACAGCACAACGTGCTTGCTGTGAACCGTGGACTGGAAAGCGGCAGCGATCCATTCCTGGCCTGGAAAGCGCCTGCGGATGGCGATTACCTCGCGGTGGTGAGCAACACCACGATGGACGGCAGTGCAGAGCATGCCTACCGGCTGACCGTGGGCGCACTGCCGTATGTCACAGCATGGGCCCCGCTGACAGCGCAGGCTGGCAAAGAGACCAAGGTCACGCTCATCGGTCATCACCTCGGAGGCAAGGCCACGGTCATGATGAAGGCCGAGAAGGAGGGCATGATGAATGTGCCGCTGGATGCCGGGGCGCTGAGATTCCGCTCCATGCCTGCGCTGCGCGTGGGCGCGCTGCCCCAGGCGGAGGAAGTGGAAGGGAACGACGATGTCGCCAAGGCGCAGGTAATTGCCGCGCCAGTCACCGTGGGGGCACGCCTGGCGCAGGCGCATGATGTGGACTGCTTTGCCTTTGAGGCCAAAAAAGGTCAGAGCTGGATCATTGAGACGCTGGCTGGCATGGCCGGCTCGCCTGCGGATACCAAGATCGAAGTGCTGCATGCCGACGGCAAGCCGGTGCAGCGCATGCTGCTGCAGGCCGTGCGCGACAGCTACAACAATTTCCGCAGCGTGGATGCCAACAACCCTGACATCCGCCTGCAAAACTGGGAGGAGATGGAGTTGAACGAATACGCCTATTTCAACGGCGATGTGATGAAGATCATCCGCATGCCCCGTGGTCCTGATGGCGGCTGCTTTTTCTACACCACGGGAGGCAAGCGCCGTGCCTACTTTGACACCACGGCCAATTCGCACTCGCTTGATGAACCCTGCTATATCGTGGAACCCAAGGAGATCGGAAGCCACATCGTGCCAAACGGGCTGCCTGTTTTCACCTTGAACTATGCCAACGATGACAGCGGCGACCGCAAGATCGGCAGCGATTCACGCCTGACCTTCAATGCGCCGGCGGACGGCAGGTATCTGGTGAAAGTTACCGATACCCGCAGCTGGGGCGGAGAGCGCTATGTGTATGCGCTCAGCATCCGTCAGCCGATGCCTGATTTCAGCGTGAAGCTCGCTGGCATGAACCCCACGGTGATGCCTGGCGCGTCCGTCGGCTTTTCTTTCCGCGCCGAGCGCGTGGATGGCTTCGATGATCCTATTCAGATCGACATCACGGGCTTGCCTGCCGGGTATTACGCTTCCAGCCCGATCATCATCGAAGCCGGGCACGACCTGATCAGCGGCAGCCTGCGTGCAGCTCCGGATGCCGCAGCGAATGCCGACTGGAGCAAGCTCAAGATCACGGCGAAATCCAAGGCTCTCACACACGACGCGGGAACCTTCGGTAAAGTCACGCTGGGTGCTGCGCCGAAGTTCATCATTGTCATGGAACCCGATGCGGGCGGCAAGGCGGTGATGCGGGAGATCAGGGATGAAATCAAGCCCCTCGAAATCACCTTGGCTCCCGGGCAGACGGTGAAGGCTTGGATCCGTGCCGTGCGCATGGGCAATGACGGCATCCTCAACCTGGACGTGCACGGCCTGCCTCATGGAGTGATCGTGGATGACATCGGCCTCAACGGCGTGCAGATCCGAGAAAAGGAAAACGAGCGCCCGATTTTCTTCCGCGCCGCGAACTGGGTGAAGGATCAGGATGCGCTCATCCACGCCGCCCTCAGCTCTGCACGCAATGAACACGACAGCGCGGGGCTGCAGACCAGCTTTCCGCTGCTGATGAAAATTCGGAAGCCGGCGGGTGTGGCGGGGAGGTGAGGGGCTGGTGGCTGACAGAGTTCAGCCAGGACTGGCGTTCACACTTCCCTCATGAACCGCCGCCATTTTCTCAAGCAGTCCTTTGCCGCATCTGCCGCCTACGTTTCCGCGCCAGCCATTCTGAGTGCGCGGTCGCCGAATTCGATGTTCCAGGTGGCGTCCATTGGGGTGGGTGGGATGGGGGCGGTGACGATGATGAGCGTGCTGCAGCACCCGAAGGTGCGGCTGGTGGGCATGTGTGATGTGGATGCCAGGACGCTGGAGCTCGCTCGCGGTGGCAATGCGACGCGGCGTAAGGAATTGCAGGACCCGGATGCAGCGAAGCGGCTGGAAGGGGCGGAGGCGTATCGCGACTACCGCGAGATGATCGCCAAGATGGGTGACAGCGTGGATGCGGTGACGATCGGCACGCCGGACCACATGCATGCGGCCATGGCGGTCACGGCGCTGCGGGCGAAGAAGCACGTTTATTTGCAGAAGCCGCTGACGCATCACATTCATGAGGCACGGATTCTGGGCGCGGAGGCGGCCAAAGCCGGGGTGACCACGCAGATGGGCACGCAGGGGCATTCCACCGTCGAGACCCTGCTGACGGTCGATCTCATCAAGAGCGGGGCCATCGGCAAGGTGAAGGAGGTCATCTGTTGGGAGAACAAAAAGGCCAACTGGTGGCCCAAGGTGACTGAGCGCAAGACACAGGCGGACGCAGTGCCAGCGAACCTCGATTGGAACCTGTGGCTGGGCGTTGCCAATGAAGTGCCGTTTCTCGAAGGCGCCTACCACCCGTCCATGTGGCGTTCCTGGGTGGATTTCGGCGTGGGCATGA
The DNA here is from genome assembly GCF_042655725.1 of Prosthecobacter fluviatilis. Taxonomy (GTDB): domain Bacteria; phylum Verrucomicrobiota; class Verrucomicrobiia; order Verrucomicrobiales; family Verrucomicrobiaceae; genus Prosthecobacter; species Prosthecobacter fluviatilis. Next base: position 160,173 of record NZ_JBHSMQ010000003.1, on the reverse strand, counting down.
TGGGAGACATGGGCTGCCACTATTTTGACGTGGTCTCCTCCTGCCTTGGCCTTATGGCACCCACACGGGTACGGTGTCTGGATGAAGGCAGCAAGGGAGACTTGTATGCGTTAAAGCGCCATCTGGAGTATGAGTTTCCCGGCACTTCCTTGACCGCTGCCGACAAGATCAAGATGACCTGGACGGATGGCGGCTACCCGTATGATTCCCGTGTCATCAAGCCCTCGGTGCTGACCAAGGACACGCCGAGCGGCATCTTCTTCATAGGCGAAGACGGGAGCATCTTCAAACCGCACAGCCAGCGTCCCTGGCTGGTGCCAGAGGAAAAACTCACGGGCTTTACCTATCCGAAAAACCGCATCGCCAACCATTACACCGACTGGGTTGACGCCTGCATGAAGGGGGAGAAGGCCGCAGCCGACCTGCCCACCTACGGGTGTCCCCTGACGGAGGCCGTGCTCCTCGGGGTGCTGGCCGAGCGCAATCCGGGCGGCTGGATTGAGTGGGACGCAGCAGCAGGGCAGGTGACCAACCGGCCGGAGCTGAACCCTCAGCTGGTGCGCAAATACCGGGAGGGCTGGAGCGTGCCAGGGCTGGGCTGAAACGGCTAGCTGCTCGCAACGCAAGCACAAAAAAGAATGTAAGTTGTTTATCAGCGGCGTTGCACTCGTCCAATGTCGTCGTAGCATCGTATCCAAGATTTAATGAGCGCGCACGATCACAAACCGGACTCCCGCTTGAAGCAGGCTGAGAAGATCGCCACGCATCCCGAGCAGTATAAAGTCTGTGAAGGATGTGGCTCCATCGTGGTCGCGCGTGCCATCACCTGCCCGAGCTGCCACGCCTACCTCTTTGACGCTACCTCCGTGCGCGTGATAGCGCAGGCCAAGGAGCTGGCCCTGCGCGCGGCAAATTCGGTCCTGGCTTCGGATTTGTCCTGAGTTCTCTTTCGGTCAGCGTTTTGGCAGGGTATCCGACGTTTCTCCGCGCAGCAATGCGCCCAGCCTGCCGGTGAGCCATAGGTAGTGATCGCTGGGCAGATCCGGCTCGGCAAGGAAACGGCTTTCACCCACAGGCGGGTGGTTGTCAGTTTTGAAGATGGCGGTGCCTTCGTCCATCTCGTCAAACATAGCCACGTAGAGCATCTGCGCCCCGGCATGTTTGGCCGCAAGCGCCTGGGACCAGAGGAACTCGCCACCGAGACGGGGGATGGCATTGAACTTGGCCTCCTGGTTGCGCGACTTGGAGAGGTTCGTCCAGCTGAAGCCGGGGAAGATGACCGGGAGGTAGTCGAGCTTGTGCTCGGTGCACCAGGCGATGTCCGGCTTGAGGTATTTCTCCCCCCGGCTGGTGGCATCCTTGGGCGTGCCGTAGCGGCCCACCGTCCATGGACTGACGATGTCGGCACGAGCAATGAGCACATGCAGCTGGGGATCTTTGATGCAGTCGTGGTCCAGGGTGCGCCAGTAGTAGGGCACGCCGAGCATGATGGCGCAGCCGCCGAATTCAGGATCGTCCCTCAGGAACGAGATCAGGCGGGACCATTCTTCGAGCATGGGAGCGCGGTCATTAAAGCCGAGGCCCCAGAGGGCCACGAGGGGCTTGCCGTGGTGTTTGAAATAGCTGGAGGCTTTGAGGTCGAGGCGCTTTTCGGTGATGAGGCGCTTCCAGTCGCCGATCACGAGCTGGATGCCGTCTTCCTTGATGCCGCTGAGATCATACATCAGCGCGAGGCCGCGCCCATGGGCGGCAGCTGCAGTCTGGCAGTGAGTTAGCACCTGGTCCATGGGCTCGCGAAAGCGCTTGTCCCGCGTGGTGGCAGCAAAGCGCTGGAGGAAGGCACCGTCGATACCGTAGTCGCGCATCCATTTGAAGTGAAGCTGCACCACGGCGGGATGCACGGAGCTGAAGACTTCAGCGGTGCGGCCATCGGCATGCTTGAACGGCGTCTCCACACGGGCCTCCTTCGGGAGCTCGCTCACATCCGGCCACAGTTCGATATGCGAATGCCCGGGCTCGAAGGTCTTGCTGCCTGCGGCGTAGTGGTGCCAGCTGTTGTTGCTGCCATCGCCCTCGCAACGGAACCAGCCCTGGTAGCCGCAGACCACTTTGCCGGTGAGCGTGCTGGTGTCCACGCTCTGGGCTTGGGCGCTGAGAGCGAGCAGGGCGGACAGGAGAAGGGGGCGAAGCATGCGGGATGTTTTGGTTGACGTCAGCATGGCGTCAAGGTGTGATGTGTGCCGCATGAAACGACGCGCCTTTGTGAGTTCCCTGGCTGCATGGCCCGTGGCTGCATACGCACTGCCGCTGTCTGAAGAGCAAAAGATCCGCGCCATAGCTGAAGGATTCCTGCGCGAGCATGGCATCCAGGGCATGGCCATCGCGTATGGCAGGGACGGGAAGATCGACTTTGAGGCAGGCTACGGTTTTGCCGATGCGGATGGGATGGAAACAGTGACGCCGCAGCACCGCTTTCGCATCGCCAGCATTTCCAAGCCCATCACGGCCACGGCGGTGATGAAGTGCATTGAGGAGGGACGGCTGAAGCCGGAGAGCACCGTGTTTGGCCCGCAGGGCATTCTGGGTGGCGGCTACAGCGGAGAGGTGGCCGCCATCACAGTGGATCAGCTCCTGACTCACACCAGCGGCGGCTGGGCCAACGACAAGAATGACCCCATGTTTCAAAACCCGCAGATGAATCATGCGGAACTCATCGCGTGGGCACTGGCCAATCAGATGCAGACCCACAAGCCGGGAGAGCACTTTGCGTATTCCAACTTCGGCTACTGCGTGCTGGGCCGGGTGCTGGAGAAGGTGTATGGCCAGACTTACGAGACACTGGTTCAGAAGCGGCAGCTGGAACCCTGCGGCATTACCAACATGCAGATCGGTGGCAACACAGTTGCGGAGCGACGTCAGCAGGAGGTGATGTATGTCACGCCCAAAGCAGGAGCAGCCTACCGCATGAATGTCTCACGCATGGACTCGCACGGCGGCTGGATTTCCACGGCTGGAGACCTGGTGCGGTTTGCCTCTCAGCTTCCAGTCTTGCTCAAGCCGGAGTCGGTTCGCTCCATGACCACACCCGGAGCCTATAGTGGCTACGCGCGCGGCTGGAACGTGAACAAGGCGCCCAACTGGTGGCACATCGGTTCGCTGCCGGGCACCACTACAATCATGGTCCACACTGCCAAGGGGCTGTGCTGGGCCGGGCTGCTCAATGGTCGCAGCGAGGGACTTGGTCTCGCCTTGGACAAGCTGATGTGGCAGATGGGCGGCACGGTGAAGGCGTGGGGGCTGTAAGTTCCCGGGGCGAAGTATGAGTTCGTCTGCCAGTTTTCATTTTCCCGTCCGTATTTTGTGCTCCTTTCTCACCCACACCATGACACCCCAGCAAAAAGCAGAATCCCTCGGCATCGTCTTCACCAAGCAGCCTCCCGCCTACCTGAACCTCTGCATCCGCAGCGGCAATCAGCTCATCACCTCCGGCCATGTGAGCGACCTGAAGGGCAAGCTGGGCGCCGGTGTCTCCACGGAAGACGGCTACAAGGCCGCCAAGAACTGCGCTGAAAAGGTGCTGCGTTCCGTCTGGGACACCCACGGAACCCTGGACGGTCTGAAGGTCATCAAGGTGCTCGGCTGCGTGAACTCCACTCTGGAGTACTCTGACCAGCATCTGGTCATCAATGGCTGCTCCGACCTCCTGCACGAAATCTTCGGCAAGGAAGGCGACGGCTACCACGCCCGCAGCGCCTTGGGCTTTGCCCAGCTTCCTACCGGCGCGGCTGTCGAAGTTGAGGCCATCTTTGAGATCAAGGGCTGACCCCGACCCGGGGCCAAGCGCCTTAAGGTTGTGTTTTGGGCGGGAGTGGGTATGCTCCCGCCCCCCAAATGCCCCGCGTACACATCAAAACCTACGGCTGCCAGATGAACGAACGCGACACCGAGCAGGTGTCGCAGATGTTCGTCGAGCGCGGCTATACCATGACGGCGCGGGATGAAGACGCGGACGTGGTGCTCATAAACACCTGTTCCGTGCGCGATCAGGCCGAGCAGAAAGCCCTCGGAAAGATGGGTATGGTCCGCCGCCGGCGCATCCCGCTGGTCACCGGCTTCATGGGCTGCATGGCGCAGAGCCGCGGCAGCGAGCTGGTGGACAAGGCCAATGTGGATCTCGTCGTCGGCACGCAAAAGTACCACCGCGTGGTGGATTACGTGGACGAGATCATTCGCGCCAAGGAGGCGAAGCAGATGGACGATGAGCGCTTCTCCATCGTCGATGTGGAAGAAGAAACGGCCTCGCAAAACACCATCCGTGACCACACGCTGAAGGAAAAGCAGGCCAGCGCCTTTGTCAGCATCATGCAGGGCTGCAACATGAAGTGCACCTTCTGTATCGTGCCCTACACACGCGGTGGCGAGCGCGGCAGGCCCATCGCAGACATTGTTGAAGAAGTGAAACGCCTCGCGGATCGTGGCGTCAAGGAAGTGACCCTGCTCGGGCAGATCGTGAATCTCTACGGCAGGCACGAATTCCCGGCGGTGGATGGCAAGAGCCCCTTCGTCCAGCTGCTGGAGGCGGTGCATGAGGTGCCCGGCATCCAGCGCATCCGTTTCACCAGCCCGCATCCCATCGGCTACAAGAAAGACCTGATCGAGGCCTTCACCTACCTGCCCAAGCTGGCCGAGCATGTGCATCTCCCGGTGCAGAGTGGCAGCGATGCCATTCTCAAACGCATGCACCGGCCCTACACGGCGGCCCGGTTCACAGAGCTCGTCGAGCGCATCCGCTCGGCACGCCCAGGCATCGCGGTCACGACGGACGTGATCGTGGGCTTTCCCGGCGAGACGGAGGAGCACTACCTGGAGACACGGCAGATGTTTGAAAACATCCGTTTCGACAACGCCTTTGTCTTCCGCTACTCCAAGCGGCGCGGTACGCCCGCTGCCGACATGGATGATGCGATCCAGGTCCCTGAGCGGGTGAAGGAAGAGCGCAATCAGGATCTGCTTGGCGTGGTGAATCGCATCGCGCTGCCGATGTACGACGCGCTGGTAGGTCAGGAGGTGGAGATTCTCTGCGAAGGGCCCAGCAAGACCAATGAGGAGCGCCTCACGGGACGCACGGGCTCCAACCGCATCGTGGTTTTTGACGGCAATCCTGAGCGCCATGTCGGCGAGATGTTCAAGGTGCGCATCGCCGAGGCAGGGCACTTCACGCTGTTCGGGGATCCTGTGCTGCATGCATGAGCACGCGGCAGGCCATCCGGCTGCGGCCGCTCACACAGGTGCATGCGGCGGCGTTTTGCCGGCTGGTGGTGGCGCTGGCGGAGTTTGAAAAGCTGCCTCCGCCAGATGAGGCGGCACAGGCTCGGCTGATCGTGGATGCGCTGGGTGACAAGCCTCGCATCGAGGTGTGGCTGGCCTTTGTAAACGAGGCCTCCGAGCCCTGCGGCTACATGATCCTGGTGCAGACGTATTCCAGCTTTCTGGCGCTTCCCACGCTCTATCTGGAAGACCTTTTTGTCCTGCCGGAGCAACGCAAGGGCGGCGTCGGCGGCGCCTTGCTCAAAAAGGTGGTGAGCCTCGCTCATGAGCGGGGTTGCGGACGTGTAGAATGGACGGCGCTCGACTGGAACGTGAACGCCCAGCAGTTCTATGAGCAGCGCATTGGCGCCAGGCGCATGGGTGAGTGGTTCCTCTACCGCATGACACGGGAAGACATGCAGCGCCTGCTGGACCTCGACACGCCTTAGAAGGACATCGTCGGCACGTCGATCAGCGAATACACTTCCACAGGGTCAGGCTGGCCCTTCACAGGATGGATGCCGGCGTTTTGGTAGAGCCGCAGGCCTTCTTCCCAGCCGGTAAGAAACGGCGCTCCTGCTAGCACTGGCACCTGCAGCTTGCGCGTCAGGCTTTCGATACGGAAGGTGACGTTCACGGCTTCACCCACGGCGGTGTTCACGCCACGTCCCATGGCACCCAGGGCCACGTCGCCGATGTTCAGGCCGATGTGGCAGTGCACTTCCAGGTTCATGTTCTCCTTGAGCCATTTGCGCTTGGGAGAGTCGGAGTACTCAGGGCTGCTGAGGATTTTGGCGGCCTCGGTGGCCTTGATGCGGGAGGAAATGTCGTCTCCAGGCCAGTAGGCAAAGACGCCGTCGCCAATGAATTTGTCGATGATGGCATCGCGGGTCTTCAGGACCTTTTCACACTGGGCGTACCATTCGCGCAGCATGGCGGCCACTTCCTCGGCGCTGAGCTGCGAGGAGATGGTGGTGAAGTTGCGCAGATCTCCGACCAGCAGAGTGGCACGCACGGTCTTGACTGGCAGCGCGATCGTGTGCAGCGACTGCGTGCTCACGTTGCCAGACTCGCTCGGCGGGCGCTCTTCGTCCTGGCTGTCAAAAATAAAGGTGCTGGTGCCAAACTGCACTCGGTCACCATGCCTCAGGGCCCGTGCCGTGGTTACGGCCACATCATTGACGAAACTGCCGTTCGCACTGCCGAGATCGGACACCCAGAAAAGCTGCCCGTCACGCCGGATCGTGGCATGCTGGCGCGAAACACCGCCATCCACCAGCCGGATGCTGGCATCCGGGCTGCGTCCGACCAGATTGAAGTCCTCGAGAGTGATCTCGAGTTCTTTCTCCAGTGATTTCAGTGTGGCTCCCATTTAGATGGTTAAAGGAATACTCTTTTGAAGCAATTTACACGCCGTAAGTCAAGCGCGGTCGTCTTCCTGCTACAAGGTTTTTCGCAGGTTCTTTCCAAAGCATCATGCGATCTTGAAAATCAGTTCTTTCATTCTTAAGGGCAGATCCTCTCCCGTGACGATGCATTTGCCATCTCCGCAGGCATCTCCACCGTGTGTCATGATGCATCGGTTTTCTCGCAGAGCAGTCTTGGGAATCATCTTTCCGGCTTTATGGGCTTTCGCCAGCATCGCGCGTGCCCATGTGGTGCCAAACATGACTGTTGAGGCGGAATTTGACTCCGCAGGGGGCTACACTCTCCGTATCAACGTCGATCCGCGCACTTTCCTGGCCGCCGACCCCACGGCTTTGCCGCCAGTGCCAGCCTCGTGGTACTTGGAGCAGACGCCTGAACAGGTCACTGCAACCCACGAAAAAGCGCAGCAATATCTCACCAGATCTCTGGGCTTGCTCTTTGATGGTGGCAAAAAAGTCACTCTGCCTGTCTGCAAAATTCAGGCAATCGACGGCGCCGACAACACGCCCCTGCATGCAGACACACAGGAGGTCCACCTGCTCGGCACGGCCAGTGGCCGGTTGCCCTCCGCTGCCACCACTTTTCAGGTCGATTTTGCAAAAGATGCCAACACCAGCCTGATCTTGCTGCATTCGTTGGCGGGTAAGACTGAACTCCGCCCTCGGGTGGTGTTTCCGGGGGAAACCAGCCTGCCCTTTCGTCTCCAGACCACTCCTTCTGCCCCAGTCCCGTCCGAAAAAGCCCCTCCATCCAAGACCCATGAGATCTTCCTTGTTATCACTGTTTCAGTGGTTTGCATCGTGGTGATCGTCGGCTGGCTGCTGCTCAGCCACTACCGGCATCACCACCGCGCCCACCGTAAGGCTGGGGAGAGGAGAATGTGAACAACTCGCACTTGTTCATCCCTTCCATGCGGGGTTAATCCTCTCCCCCGCCACATGCCCGATTCCTTTGTCCATCTCCACCTCCATACCGACTATTCGCTGCTCGACGGCGCGGTGCGCATCGACGCGCTCATGAAACGGGTGAAGGAGCTGGAAATGCCTGCTGTGGCGATCACTGACCACGGCAATCTTTTCGGCGCCATTGACTTTTACATGGCGGCCAAAAAGGCCAAGGTGAAGAGCATCATCGGCTGCGAGGCCTACCTTGCACCCGGCTCCATGATGGACAAAAACGAGGTGCCAGGCCGCAAGCGTTCCTCCCACCTGACGCTGCTGGCCGCCAGCAACGAGGGCTTCGAGAACCTCTCCAAGCTGATCACCAAAGGGCATCTGGAGGGCCAGTGGTACAAGCCTCGCGTGGACAAGGATGCCCTGCGGGAGTACTCCAAGGGCCTGATCTGCCTGAGCGGCTGCATCAACGGGGAAATCAACGAACTCCTCCTCTCCGACCGCAAGGACGAGGCCGAAAAGAGCCTGCAGGAGTTTCGTGACATCTTCGGCCCGGAGAATTTTTACCTGGAGATCCAGGACCACAACATGGAGGCCCAGCGCAAGAGCGCCCGGCAGATGATCGAGTGGGGCAAGCAGTATGGCCTCAAGACGGTGGCCACCAATGACGTGCACTTTCTCAACCGCAGTGACCATGAGTCCCACGACATCATGATCTGCATCGGCACCGGCGCCAGCATCTATGACCAGAACCGCATGACCTATTCCCCGGAGGTCTATTTCAAGACCGCCGAGGAAATGCGCGCCCTCTTTGCCGAAGTGCCGGAGGCCTGCGACGCCACGCTGGAGATCGCCGAGCGCTGCGACCTGAAGATCCACCTCGATTCCACGAGCATCGACCGCTACCCGCAGTACCCCATGCCAGACGGCGGGGACCGCAACGAGTACCTGCGCCGCCTGACCACAGAGGGGCTGGAGCGCCGCTACGGCCGCGACCGTGCGCTGAATGACGAGGTGCTGCACCAGCGCATGGAGGTGGAGCTGGCCCTGCTGAAGGAGAAAAACTTCACCAGTTATTTCCTCATCGTCTGGGACTTCATCAACTGGGCCCGTGAGCACAACATTCCTGTGGGCCCGGGCCGTGGTTCTGCGGCAGGTTCTCTCGTGGCCTTCTGCCTTGGCATCACGGACATCGATCCGCTGCGCTTTGAGCTGGTGTTCGAGCGATTCCTCAATCCCGAGCGTGTCAGCCCGCCTGATATCGATATCGACTTCTGCCAGACGCGCCGTCCGGAGGTGATCCAGTACGTGCGCGAAAAGTACGGAGACCTCAGCGTGTCCCACATCATCACCTTCGGCACCATGGGTGCCAAGTCGGTCATCCGCGACGTGGGCCGCGTGCTGGGCTGGAGCTACGGAGACAGCGATGCGCTCTCCAAGATGATCCCGAACGAGCTCAACATCGACCTGGAGGAGTCGGTGAAGAAGAACCCGGATCTTGCCGCCAAGCTGGAGGCCGATGCGAATGCGCAGGAGCTCTGGAGGCACGCCACCTTCCTGGAAGGCCTCACGCGCGGCACTGGCGTGCACGCTGCGGGCGTGGTCATCGGGGATCGCAGACTGGACAACTTCATCGCCCTCACACGAGACAAGGAAGAGTCCATTCTCTCGCAGTATGCGATGAAGCCGCTGACGGAGCTCGGGATGCTCAAGATGGACTTCCTCGGCCTCAAGACGCTGACGGTGATCCATGAGGCCGAGTACTGGATTCAGAAACGAGTGCCGGGCTTTCGGGTGGCCGAAGCACCGCTGGAGGACAAAAACACCTTCGATCTCATCAAACGCGGCGAAACAGTCGCGGTGTTCCAGATGGAATCTGGCGGGATGGTCAACACCTGCAAACAGCTCGGGCCTGACACCATCGAGGAAATCATCGCTATTCTGGCGCTCTACCGTCCGGGCCCGATGCAGTTCATTCCCGACTACATCAAGCGTAAGAAGGGCGAGGAGAAGGTGGACTACCCCCACCCGCTGCTGGAGAAGATCTCCAAGGAAACCTACGGCATTCTGGTCTATCAGGAGCAGGTGATGCAGGCCGCCAACCTTCTGGCCGGCTTCTCACTCGGCCAAGCTGACTTGCTCCGACGCGCCATGGGTAAAAAGGACGCCGCCGAGATGGCGCGCCAGCGACTCATCTTCGTGGAGGGCTGCCTCAAGACCAATGACATCCAGGCCAAGCTGGCGAACTCGATCTTCGACTTGCTGGAAAAGTTCGCGCAATACGGCTTCAACAAGTCACATTCCGCCGCCTACGGGATCGTGACCTACCGCACGGCCTACCTAAAGGCAAACTTCCCCGTCGAGTTCATGGCGGCGGTGCTCAGCTATGAAATCAGCAATCCGGACAAAATTGCCAATTTCGTGAGCGAGTGCTTCGAGATGGGCATCAAGGTGCTTCCTCCTGACGTGAACAAATCTTCCCTCAAGTTCGCCCCCGAGCGCTTTGAGACGGAAGAAGATGCGCCCAACGCGATCCGCTACGGTCTCAGCGCCATCAAAAACGTCGGTGAAGGCGCCATGGAGGCCGCCATTGCCGAGCGTGAGGCGAACGGTCCCTTTGCCAGCCTGGAAGATTTCGCTGCCCGCCTCGACAACCGTGCCGTGAACAAGAAGCTCATGGAGTCCCTCGTCAAAGCGGGGGCTTTTGACTTCACCAAGGAGCCGCGCGCCGTGATGTTCGCCAAGCTTGAGCAGGTGCTCGCTTCCGCGGCCTCCATGCAGAAGGACAAAAAAGCAGGCCAGGGCGGGCTCTTCGATGACTTCGAACTCACCAAGCCCAAATCAAAGAAAAACGAAGCCTCCTCTCCCTCCGTGGTCTGGAGCACGGACGAGGTGCTCGCCTTTGAAAAAGAACTGCTCGGCTTCTACGTCAGCGGCCATCCGCTGGACAGCTATCGCGGCCATTTCGATTCGCCCAAGATCATCAAAATCGCTTCCATTGCGGACATCGACACCAAGGAAAAACCCAGCTCGCACTCCATCGCCGGCATCCTCAGCCAGCTCGAAGTGCGCTACTCCAAACGCGACAACCGTCCCTTCGCCACCTTCAAGTTTGAAGACTTCTCCGGCCAGATCGAGATGATGTGCTGGAGCGATGACTACGAGAAGGTAAAGGACGTGCTGGCCAATGGCGCTGTGCTCGGTCTCCGCATTCGTGTCAGCAAAGATCAAAAGACCGACGGCAACCGCGTCACCATGAACAGTGCCACGCCGCTCAAGCCCAAGGCGGCGAAACCGCGCAACGCTACCGATCCCGATCCTTCCGAACCACCGCCGCCGAAACCACCTGCGCCGCCCAAACCAGTCGTCTTGAGGCTCAATACCAAGCAGCACGACGAAACCGACCTCGAACGCATCCAGGAAGTGCTGCTCGCATACCCCGGCACGCTGCCCGTCTTCCTCGAAATCTCCCAGAACGGCCACAAAGCCCGGCTCGAGCTTGATGAAAGCTACCGCGTCACTCCAGGTCCCGATCTGCGTCGTGCGCTCACGGTCTGGTTGTGAGTTAATCCAGCGGTACGGGCACCTTTTCGCCAAGAAATTTGGGCTTGGTGCCGAGCACGGTCACATCCAGCACCGCTTTGACGCAGGCCAGTTTCTCCCGCAGAAACGTTTTCACGGAAAGTGCCACCGGAACGTCCTTGGCATCCAGCCCGTACGCTTCGATCCCAAAAGCACGCGCCAGGTAAATGGCCCGTGCATTGTGAAATCTCTGTGAAACAAAAATCACACGCTGCTGCCCAAAGACCTCTTTGGCCCGCACCACCGAATCCAGCGTGCGGAATCCCGCATAATCGCACACCACCTTTTCCGCCGGCACTCCCAACTGCATCAGCACCCGCTTCATGTCCGTAGGCTCATCGTAGCCTTGCGTGCCGTTGTCACCGCTCACAATCAGGGCCTTCACCTTTCCTGCTTTGAAGAGCATCGCCGCGGCCTCCATGCGAGGGAGAAAGAAGAGATTGGCCCTGCCGTCAGGCAAACGTTCCGCAGTGCCCAGTGCCACCGCCACAGGCGCAGAGGGCACCCCTTCCACCGCATCAAAGCACCGGCCTTCCGCGCTTCGCTCGACCCACCCCTCGCAGCCAAAGACGAAGCCCAGCCCCGCCACGGCCAAAACAGCGATCCACACCCACCGGCGCTTGAGGATTGTCTTCATGCCAGACCCCTCCCGCCAGTTCACACAGCCTGCAAGCTGCTGCTTCTATCATTTTGCCAAAACCCCATTCACAGCGCACTGTCAGCAAACACATGCGCCCAAACCGCCCAGAACAACCCGTCGCCCGCCAGAACCGTCATGCCCGCCCGGACAACCAGGTGCGCGTCTATGAAGAAGGAGACATCCCATCGATTCTTGAAGGCAAGGAAAGCCCGCTTGTCCTCATCCTCGACTGCGTTCAGGACCCTCACAATCTCGGCGCCTGCCTGCGCACCGCCGATGCCGCAGGCGTCTGCGCCGTCATCATGCCCAAGGACAAAACCGCACCCATCACCGAGACCGTCGTGCGTGTGGCCTGCGGCGGTGCGGAAAACATCCCCCTTGTCCGCGTCACCAATCTCGTCCGCGCCATGGACAAGCTCAAGGAGCTCGGCATCTGGCTCGTCGGTACGGCAGATGAGGCCACCAAGAGTCTTTACGACCTCGATCTCAAAGGCGGCATTGGCATCGTCATGGGCGCCGAAGGTCCCGGCATGCGCCGCCTCACCGGCGAGCACTGCGACTTCCTGGTCAAAATTCCCATGGCAGGGAAAGTCGAGTGCCTCAATGTCTCTGTCGCCACGGGCGTCTGCTTGTTTGAGTGTGTCCGGCAGCGGCAGCCAAAAAAATGAGTGCGGAGCGAAACATCGTCATTCTCACCGGCGCAGGCATGTCCGCCGAGTCCGGCGTGCCCACCTTTCGCGGTGTGGACGGTCTTTGGGAAGGCCATCGTATTGAAGAGGTGGCTTCGCCTGATGCCTTCAGACGCAACCCCGAACTGGTCCACCGTTTCTACAATCTGCGAAGAGCGGCATTGAACACGGTGGAACCGAATGCAGGACATCTTGCGCTGGCGAAGCTGGAACGCGAATGGCGTGGCAATTTTCTGCTGGTCACTCAAAACGTGGACGACCTCCACGAACGTGCCGGCAGTGAAAAGCTCATTCACATGCACGGCGAGCTCCGCAAAGCACGCTGCGAATGCTGTGGCGCGGTTTTCCCCTGGACTCAGGAGCTGTCGTCCGGCACACGCTGCCGCGCCTGTGGCGAGATCGGCGGCATGCGCCCGCACATTGTCTGGTTTGGCGAAATGCCTTTCGAGATGGAGACGATCATGAACGCCCTTAAGAGCGCCGATCTCTTTCTCTGCATAGGCACATCCGGCATGGTCTATCCCGCCGCCGGCTTCGCTCAAATGGCTGCACAAAACCGCGCATGCCGTCTGGTGGAGTTTAACATCGAGAGCACCGAGATTTCACGCCAGTTCCGTGAGCGCGTCATCGGCCCTGTGTCCGTGGAACTGCCCAAGTTCGTTGAGCAGCTTCTGTCGGACTCTCACAGGCAGGCCTGGTTAGAACGGTGACGGCCCCAGGATCAGGTCTCTGAGATCCTGCTCACTCACTTCGGCGCTGTCCCGGCGGCGCGGCGGCGGCCCGCCTGGCCCTCCGGGTCCGCGCCCGCGCTGCTCCGGCTCTTCAGGTGTGTGCCCGATCACGATGTCCCATGTGGCCGCCAGTTCCTTGCTGTCGCTGCTCATCGGCTTGAACTCACGGATGACGGAGAGCCTCTGCTCCTCTGTGCCCATGCTACGCAGAATGCCATCGCGGTCATTCTGTGGCACCCCGGCGATGAAAAGCTGCGTAGTCAGCATGCTTTTCTCATTCTGCTTCACCCGGATGTGATAGTGCAGAGTGCGCCCCGTATACAGGCCTGGCAGGATCGTGCGAAAGCGGTACTCGCCTTTCGCGTTCGTCTCCACCTTGCCATAGCCCTGAAAGTTTGGGTCGCGCTCTTTGCCCTGCTGGGTTCCGCGGCTGTGGATGTAGCACCCGTTGTTGTCAGATTGCCAAAGTTCGATCACTCCATTCTCGATTGGTTTGCCATCCGCATTCAGCAGGCGTCCGCCAAACTCGGTCACCACTCCGCGCGCAGGGGCCTTGCCGCCCAGAGCCATCGTGAGATCATTGTCCTGATCGAGCGGCAGATGATCTGGATAATAAGGGCCTTCGGTGGCGCGCGGAGTCAAAGTCAGGGCTTCGGCATACACGCCGCTTGTGATGATGCCGCCTGTGGTCAGCAGCAGGCTCTGCAGCAGCTTGCGGCGGCTCAGTGGAATATGAAAAGGATGGGGGATGGAGGACATGGGTAAGATTTGCCTATCAACCCGGTGATGTGACGACGGTTGCGCGCGAATGTGCCGGAGCTAATTTTTCAGAGCCTGGCTTTAGATCATCACCACGAAGGCTTCACCACCGAGGGCTTCATCCCCTTGGCCTGCACCTCATACCATCCCGGAAAGCCTCGCCATTTTGCGCACCCTTCTGCATCCGTCCGCAGAGTGACCTCCGTGTGCCATCTGCGTCCGATCCATTCTTCCAGCACCGCGCCACGCTGGCGTATGCTCCAGTCTTTGTTCCATGAGGCGGCTTCAGGTTTCCAGTGAGAGCCCTCCCAGAAACCCCACAGCAAGAAGCTGGTGTAGGCTGGGTGGCTGAACACCGAGATCAGAACATCCCGCGTGTAGTCTGCTGCCAGTTCTTCATCTTCCGTGGTCACGATGTCGTATTCCGTGATCGATTGATGCGGCACCACCCTGGCAAACTGGTCCGTCACTTCGAGCAGATGCTCCGGAGACGGCAGGTAGCTTTCGTGAAAGTGGGCCTGATTGCCCAGGCCGGCCACGGTCAGCCCCGCATCATTCAGCGCTTTAATGTAGGACAGGGTTTCATCGTGTTGCGGGCCTGGGCGGAATACCTGGTCTTCATTGACGAAGAAAGGCACTTTGGTCATCGGGCGTGCCAGCGTGAAGATCTCGCGGTCCAGATGCTCCAGGCCCGGGCGTTTGTTCAGCATGTCTGCACCGTTCCATGCGATGGGGTGATTGATCACATCCCACTCGGTGACGCGGTCTTTCACAAAGTCCAGCCGCTCCTTCACACTGGTGAGCGTGCGTTCACGGATGACGGCACTGTCCTTGATGTCCTGCAGATTGAACGGCGTGGCCACCTGCATGAGGTAATGCCCGCGTACGGAGATGTGATGCTCCGAAAGCCAGTCAAAGGCCCGGTTCAGCTCCTCGTTCCTCTGTGCTTTCCTCTTCTCGTCAAAATCCGGCGACCAGTTCCCATCCTTCAAATCATTCTCAAACACCACAATGCTGAAAAGCCGGTCAATGATTTCGCGATAACGCCGGTCGTCTTCGCTTTCCCCGCTCAAATGCTTTGCCGTCACGGCTGAGCCAAAACCAAAGGCATGACGGCGCAGGCTGAGCTTGACCTCGGTGCCCGCCATCGGCCTTCCGGCTTCATCCCTCATGATCAGCGAGAGATTCGATTTTCGGTGCTGTTCGATCCTCTCCAGAGCGGCCTTGCGCCAGGGCGCATCCGGTTCGCGGCCCGCATACGAGCGCTTGGCCAGCCGTGCCTTGGGGAAATCACGGGCATCCGTCTTTGCAGGGTATCTCAGCACCCGGATGCTTTCGACTTCGAGGCTTTGTTTCTTTTGCCCGCACAGCAGCACGACCGCCGCCTTTCCTTCCGGGACATCTGCGTCTGCGGTGAAGAGCACAGGCTGCTCCGTCCATTCACGGAAAATGGAGACGCCTGTAGTGCTGCCAAAGGAGGTGTAAGGTTCGGCTTTCAGCTGCAGTTTGGCCAGAACCTCTCCGGCTTCTGACTCACCCACAAGTCTTGCTTTGATGATCGCCAGCACATGCTCGCCTTTTGCGATCTCGCCTGTGATGGGGGCTGTAAACTGCGCCGAATAGGCCTTCGCGGGGTCCGGATTGGTGATGGTGATGCGCTGGACGGCTTTGAGATTCTCGGCTTTGCCGGCAGATGAAGAGGCATAGACCGCCAGGGGCGCCTCCCCACGGACATCATCACCTCCGGCAGGCACCTGCAGCGCCCGCAGGCCGCAGAGTGGGATGAGTGAAAAAACAGTCGGCAGTATCAGGCATCTCATGTGGGGCCGCATTTACCACCGCTGCACTTGAATTCAAGCCGTGCGGCTTACGGCGTCATGGCAATACGAAAGCCCACCGAGTGGTAGCCGCCGTTGCGGTTGCGTCCCTCCCCCGTGCACAGGCTCTGACCGCTGCGGCCGGTGGAGTACCAGCTCCCGCCCCGGACATCATTCACCTCTTTGCCTCGCTCGGCTCCATTCGTGGCCACGATGACGCTGCTGGTCCATTCATAGACGTTCCCCGCCATGTCGTAGCAGCCATAGGCGCTCCTGCCACTCTCATAAGTGCCTACCGCTGTCGTGAAGCCGCCGTTCTCCACGAGGTCACGGTAGATCTGCGTGTTGACGAACCCCGTGTTCGTGTTGTGGTCGATCCAGCCGTTCACGCCGCCGTCGCTGGTGATGCTGAAGACCTGGCCGTTGCCAGTCATGATGTCCTCCACCCGCCCCTGCTTGCCCGCTTCCTGGGATTTCTCCACATACCAGGTCACCGTCTTGACCTCTTTGTCCAGCATGTAGGCCGCGCAGACGGCATTGTAGTTGAAATGAGTTTGCAGCCTGCCGTTGCTGAACCGGCTGTCCTTGTCATTGCCCCATGGGTAAAGAAATGCCTTCGGCCCCCGCGCTGCCTTCTCCCATTCTTCGGCTGTTGGCACCCGGATCTTCCTGCCTGTCTCCTTGCTGATCCACGCGCAGTAAGCCTCCGCGTCCACCAGCGAGACAAAGAGCACGGGATGCGCCGCTTTTCCTTCAGGATGCATACCGCCTTTCCAGTGACGCGGCGTGCCACGGTGGCCGGTGGCCTCAAGGAAGGCCTTGTATTCTGCGTTCGTCACTTCAAACCGTGCGATGGCATATCCGGGAAGCTCACGCATCTCGCCTTGGCCAAAAGTGAAGCTGCCTGCGGGCACATACACCATGCCTTCGGGAATCTGGATCGTCTTGTCACCCTCTTTCACCACGGCAGTGGTTGTATCAGTGGGCGGCATGATCGGCATTCCATTGCCGGCTTTCGCAATCGGATCTGCTGCCCAAGCGCTCACTCCTGCAAGGATAAGATGGGCAATCGCATGGAGGCTGTGGCGGGTGCGGAGGTTCATGGGAGTCTGCACCCGATGAACCGCGCACTTCCGCAGCAGTTGCTCTTGTCGGAAAAAATATCCAGGGCGGATAGCTCGCCTGACTTTATTTGCGGGGAGTGATGCTGCCCTCTTTGCCTTCCGGCCAGTCGGCGCCTTCGTTGATCCACTGGCGGATCAGGTTCACCTCATCCTTGGGAATGCGGTGCCCGGTGGCTGGCATGGCTTTCTTGTCTTTAGGCGGCAGTGTCAGCACGAGATACAGCATGCTCTTCTCCGCGCTCTTCGGCACGATCACCGGCCCTGCCTTGCGCTTTTCAAAGGCGAGCGCCCGCTTCTGCAGATTCAGCTCGCCCAGCAGCGTCTCGGAGTTGTGGCATTCCACACAGCGATCCGCGAGGATGGGTTTGATATGCTTGACGAAATCCACCGGAGGATCTCCGGCGGCAGGGATCAGGGTGGCGAAGAAGACGCAGGCGGCCAGAGCGGAGATAGGTTTCATATTTCTGTTTGAGCATCCTAAATACGCGCGTGGACGTCAATCCTTCCGTTGGGACACACTGTGCGCATCTTGTCTCCTTCCCGGTTGCTCCCCTGCCTGCGCTCCTGCATCATGCCACATGAGCATCGAACAAATCACCGCCCGCATCTGTGCGTTTCGCGACGCCCGGGACTGGATGCAGTTTCACAGTCCCAAGGAGCTCGCCATTGCCATCACCGCTGAGGCGGGCGAACTGCTGCAGCACTTCGTCTGGCAGCAGCCGGATCAGATCGCGCAGCGGGTGCGGGAAAAAATGCCGGAGCTGAAGGATGAAATGGCCGATGTGGGCATCCTCCTCTTTGAACTCGCGCACAATCTCGGTGTGGATCTCGGTCAGGCGATGCTCGACAAGATTGAGCGCAACGAAACACGCTATCCCGTCGCAAAGGCACGCGGATCGAACGCCAAATACAACGAGCTGTGAGCGACGCCGAAGTTCCAACACCGCATCGTCGTCGTCCGCGTTATTCCGGCAAAAACCCGCGCCGCTTTGAAGACAAGTACAAGGAGCTCAATCCTCAGCGCTATGCCGAAACCATCGCGAAGGTGCGTGCGTCCGGAAAAACGCCTGCGGGGCAGCATGTCCCCATCTTGCTTGAAGAGATCATGCAAATCCTCTCTCCGCAGCCAGGCGACCGCGCCGTGGACTGCACTTTGGGGTTCGGTGGCCACGCGGGCGCATTGCTCAAAGCCGTGCAACCCGGCGGCACTTTGCTCGCGCTTGATCAAGACCCCATCGAGATCGTCCGCGCCGAGGCACGTTTGCGTTCAGCTGGCTGCGAAGATTCTGCCCTGGTCGTCAGGCGCATGAATTTCGCCGGGCTCTCCCGCGCGTTGGCAGAGGTCGGCTGGAGCGACGGCGCAGATGTGCTTCTCGCAGATCTGGGCTGCTCATCAATGCAGTTCGACAATCCCGCACGTGGCTTCAGCTTCAAACACGAAGGCCCGCTCGACATGCGCATGAATCCCCAGCGCGGCGTGTCTGCACGTGAGCTGCTGCACGGGATCAGCCCGGAAAAGCTCACCGTCATTCTCACGGAAAACGCCGACGAACCGCACGCCAAAGTCATCGCCCAGGCGCTCGCCGAAACAGATCATGCCACCACGCGCTCTCTTGCCGAGGCCGTGCGCCGTGTGCTCCCGCATCGCCTGGGGGAAGAAGATCGCGATGCTGCCGTCCGCCGCGTCTTCCAGGCCCTGCGCATTGCCGTGAATGAGGAGTTCACGGCGCTCGACACCTTTTTGCGCCAGCTGCCCGCCTGCCTCAGGCCCGGTGCACGTGTGGCCATCCTCACCTTCCACTCCGGCGAAGACCGCCGCGTGAAGCTTCTGTTCCGCGAAGGCCTCCGCAGCGGTCTCTTCAGCGCCACCAATGACGAAGTCATCCGCCCGACATCACAGGAGAGCCGCAGCAATCCCCGCGCCGCGCCGGCAAAGCTGAGGTGGGCCGTGAAGGCATGAAATGACCGGCGTTCGTTGCGCGAACGGGGGGCTTGCTGTCGTATGTGTGACACCATGTTCCCAGTTGTTCGCTACACCCTTTTCTCGCTCCTCTGTTTTTCCGGGGCCTCTTACGCAGCGCTTCAGGAAACATGGGAGACCGGTTATGCCAATGAGGATGTCACCGGAGCCCAGGTGCTGGGGTGTTGGAAGTTTGATCGCGAGTCCGCAGATGTCACGCTGCATGGGGCCGTTTTAAGCCCGGACGGCAGGTTCGGCGGTGCTTTGGAGTCTTTCCCCGGCTTCCCGGTCGAGGACAAACGGCATGCGGCGGTGACCACGGTCAAGCCCGTCAGTGGTGCCTTTACTCTCGAGATGTGGATCAAACCCAAGGCCTCATTCGAGCCAAAGCTGCGCTGTTTCCTGCTCGACAAAAAATACGTCGGCCACACGGACTACCAGTGGCAGATCGGCGATGCTGATAAAGGCGGCCTGCGGCGCATGTGGGTTTCACTTGGCTTCGGCGCGGAGTCAAAGACGATCTACTCCCTGCCCTTCAAGCTGGAGCCTGATGCGTGGCAGCATGTGGCATTCACCTATGACGGAGCAGGGGAGGGGCGCTTTTACCGCAACGGTATCGCGGCCGGCGGTGCCACGATGGCCGGATATGGCGCCGTGACTCCCGGCACCAAGCCGCTCAGCATCGGAGACCGGCTGGGCAGCAATTATGGCGGATTTCCCGGTTTGATCGACGAGGTGCGCATTTGCAACGGCGTGCTCAGCTTCGAACGTGTTTCGATGCAAATCGTGTCAGACCGCCATGTATGGCGTCGCATGGAAACGGCGAAACCTCTGGAAATTGTCTGCACCAATCTGCAGCGTGAGGCGCTGAAAGCAGCAAAGCTCAGAGTCAGCCTCGGTGGCAGGACGGAGGATTTCATCGTGCCAGATCTCGCGGCCGGAAAAAGCTTCACCGCCAGGTACGCCTTCAACACTGCCCTCAAGGCGGACGAGTATGAACTGCGGGCACGTTTTGAAACCGGCGCATATGCCACAGAGCAGTCCACCTCGCTCAGGCTGGTGCCGCGCACGCCTCAGCGCATGCCCGTGATCATGTGGGGTGCGGGAGGCGATGAGCTGGCCCGCCTGAAAGATCTCGGCTTCACACATTTCATCGGCCTCGGGGCTGACTATGGTGAAATGTGGCACCAGAAAAAGATTGTGCCTCCGGCCAAGCCGGAGGTGATCTCGAAGAACCGTGCCATGCTTGACCAGGCGCTTGCCAGCGGCCTTGAAGTCATCGCCAGCCTGTCCCCTGGCTCCACATTGGAAAAGGAGGATAAAAACCTCCGCGTGGGCCGCGATGGCAAACCCTACGCACGTCAGGACATCTGCGCCTCGTTGCCAGACTTCTCCTCCTTCTTCCAGGTGGTGGGCATGAGCATGGCCAAGGCCTATGGCGACCATCCTGCCTTCACCACCGCGCTGATTGACACCGAAGTCCGCGACAGCACCCAGGTGAGCTTTAATGCCGTGGATGTGGAGGCCTACAAAAAATTTGCCGGTACAGACATCCCGGCCGAGGTGACGGCCAAGTGGGGCGTGGACTGGACCAAGATGAAGGACTTTCCGGCAGACCGGGTCATCGCAGATGATCATCCCATCCTAAAATACCTGCGTTGGTTCTGGACGGTTGGGGATGGCTGGAACGGCCTTCACACCTCGTTGCACAAAGGTGTGAAGAGCAGCCGTGTCTGGACCTTTTTTGATCCCGCCGTGCGGCAGCCCAGCATCAGCGGGGCAGGTGGGGGCGTGGATGTGATCTCCCACTGGACCTACACCTACCCTGATCCGCAAAAGATTGGCATGTGCGCCGATCAGCTTTTTGCCATGAGCGCAGCCACGGGCAGAAATCAGCGGGTGATGAAAATGACACAGCTGATCTGGTATCGCTCACAGACAGCTCCCATCAGCAGCAAGCCCCCCGGAGAGGTTGTGGCATGGCAGGATCATGATCCTGATGCGGCCTACATCACCATCGCTCCCATGCATTTGAAGGAGGCGCTTTGGACCAAGATCTCACGGCCCGTTCAGGGCATCATGTACCACGGCTGGCAGTCTCTGG
Source organism: Prosthecobacter fluviatilis (assembly GCF_042655725.1). Taxonomy (GTDB): domain Bacteria; phylum Verrucomicrobiota; class Verrucomicrobiia; order Verrucomicrobiales; family Verrucomicrobiaceae; genus Prosthecobacter; species Prosthecobacter fluviatilis. The sequence continues at coordinate 139,139 of NZ_JBHSMQ010000003.1, read as the reverse complement.
TACCCACAGACAGTCCGGGCGGGTATCGCTTCACAAACCCAAACACCGCACCGGTGCTCAAACAGCTGCTGCACGATGTCATCGAGCCTCTGGGGCCGGCGCTCATGGCCGTTCCAGATGAGCGCAGTGAAGTCGCTTTCCTCGAAAGCTTCACCTCGCAGATGTTTGCGCATCGTGGCGGCTATGGCAGCAACACAGACTGGGCCGCAGATGTTTGGCTGGCCCTGCAGCATGCGCATGTGCAGACAGACATTCTCTATGAGGAAACCTTGCTCAAAAACGGACTGAGCGGCCGCAAGGTTCTGGTGATGCCTTTCTGCGATGTGCTCACAAAATCTCTGGTGGCACGCATTCAGGACTGGCAGAAGAAGGGCGGCAAAATTGTGGCCGATGAGTTCCTCTGCCCCGCGCTCAAGGCCGACTTTGTGCTGCCAAGCTTCAAGCGCCAGAAAAAAGCTGCCGAAGACAAGGCCAAAGTTCTCGACATGGCGCGGGCCGTGGGCGGCTTCGCGCTGCCGCAAAAAGCCACATGCGACAACCCTGAGATCATCGTCCGCACACGAAAATTTGGCGATGCCACCTACCTGTTTGTTGTCAATGACAGACGCGAATACGGCAGCTACGTCGGGCAACATGGTCTCGTGATGGAAAACGGGCTGCCCTCCAGCGGCACGGTGGGTTTGAAAGCCGAATCGGCGAACGTGTATGAGCTCACAGGCACGCAGTTCATCGTGCCAAAGCGCGGTGCCGATGGCTTGATGAGCTGGCCGGTCGACCTTGGGCCCTGTGATGGCCGCATCTTCATGGTGCTTCCAAAGCCCCTGCTTGGCATGAAGCTTGATGTTCCTGAGAAAGCCGTGGCGGGAAACAGCGCAAAGATCGCCCTCAGCATCACCACCACCCAGGACGCACCGACAAAGGCGGTGATCCCAGTCCGCGTGGACATCCGGGATGCGACTGGAAAATCCGCCGAAGGCAGCGGGTATTACGCCGCAGAAAACGGTATCATTGACATCAGCCTGAACCTCGCGCCAAATGAAGATCCTGGCTCCTGGGAGATCCGCGTGAAAGAGCTGGCCAGCGGCATGGAGGCCCGGAAGTGGATGTACGTCACTTCTCCCCAATGAACATCCGGCAGGATGGTGCGCGGAGAGGGATTCGAACCCCCGACCAACTCGGTGTAAACGAGCCGCTCTACCACTGAGCTATCCACGCGTTTGCGGAGCGCATGTATGCAGCCATTGCCGCATTGCGCAAGCAGGCTGTTGCTCTCCAGTGTGATTTGCTGACGGCACGGGATGACTCCCGTCGTTCTCACACGTTGGCGCGCAGCCAGTCAAAGCTGCGCTCAGCCTCGCCTTTTTGGTAGGCGATTTCGGCGTCTTTCTTGCCGGGGCCCTCGTGCGCTTTGAAGCTGTCGATCTTCCTGCCCCGTTTGGCCATGTCGAGCCAGGCCTTGAACATGGGGGTGTCTCGGTGGTTCGGGAAGATGTTCCAGAACTCGTCCTTCTTCCATGCAAACGGACGGGCGAAACCGGAGATGGTCTCCACCTGCAGCGGCACGCCGGGGGCCAGCTCGGCAAATCGCTTGGCGTATGCCTTGTAGTCCACCAGTCCCTCACCGATGGCGGTCCACTGCACCATCGCGCCGTTTTCATCTTCCCACAGCATGCTGTCGCGCACACTGCTGCAGATCGTGAGCGGGCCGAGGACTTCGAGATGCATCATCGGTTCCTCCAGCGCCCACACGGCGTTGCCGGGATCAATGTTCGCACCCACGTAGCCTTTGCCCGCAGCCTCGATGAGCGCCTTCAGTTCGTGGGACTGCATGTCTCCCGCGTGATTTTCGACGGCAATCTTGATGCCTTCGCCTTCGGCTTTGGACTGGCAGGCCTTGATGGTATTGACCAGTGATTCGATGTGCTTCTGGATGCCACCATCGCCGCTGCGGTCTTTCTGATCACCGAGGTAGCAGCGTGCGACGGGGGAGCCAAGCGCCTTGGCAATGCGAATGGTCAGCTCCAGGTGCTCCTCCGCCGTTCCGTAAGTGTCCTTCCACCGGTTGGAAGTTTTGCAGACGCAGCCGGTGCCCACATACAGTTTCAGCCCAGCACGGTCGGCCTGCTCCTTGAGGCTTTTCAGGTAGGCCTCTTCGAAATTTTCAAACACATGCAGTTCCGAGATGAACATGGTGTCGAGCTTCAATGAAGCGGCGTAGTCGATGAACTGTGCCGCTTTCCATCCGGTCGCCCTCACCGCAAAGTGATCCAGGCCCAGGGCGAGTTTGGCACCTGTGGCAGCCTGGGAAAACGAAGCGGCTGCGGTGGCGGCGAGAGATTGCGTGAGGAAGTTACGGCGGTTCATGCCGCGCATGCTAGCGGAGCCGCTTGGTCTGTCGATAGTGAATCACCAAAGCGCTGAATCAGCGGATGATCAGCTTGACCGCCCCCTGCCCCTGGCGGTCGTCAGCAGAGGAGACCAGGATCTGCGCCAGGTGATGGCCGCTGCGCCATGGGGCACCATTGATCGGCTTTACCTGGAGCAGATACGCCCCGGTGCCTACATTGCGGAATGAAGTGATGTTGTTGCTGAAAGGTGCCTGCTGGCCGGGCACTTCAAAGTACTCCATCAGCGTAAAGTGGTCTTTGGTCAGGTCCGTGACAGGCCAGCCGCTGCTGCTGACGAGCACCAGGATGTTCGCAGGATGCGTGTTGCCGTTCGCAGCCGCTCCAGCAGACGCCTGGGCGGCAATGGTGAGTGCCGTGGCACCACCCGCCCCCGTTTTCATCACCACCTTCGTTGCTGCGGCGGTGGCTGGGGCGGTCGGTTTGGGATCAGGCGCTTCAAAGACAGGCTTCAAAACAGGCGCAGGCTCGGCTTTTTTCGCAGGGGCCACAGGCTTTGCTGCTGCCTTGGGTTTCACGGCACCCGCCTTCTTGTTGTTGGCGGCTGTGGCTTTCTTCACCGGTGCAGGTTTCTTTTTGGCCATGGCCGACTTTTGAGAGGCAGCGGGCTTTTTCGCAGAAGCCTTCTTGGGAGCTGATTTTTTAGCCATGGTGTCAAATGGTGCAGAATTGTTTCAATTTCCGCGAGGCTAGCAATACTCCCTCCCTCCTGTCGAGATTCCTCTTGGGATGGAGGCGCAAATATTAAGATGTCGAAAAAAGTAATGGCCGACTCTAGGCATGCCCAGCCGCTGCCAGTAGATGAATGGTGAGCTTTAGAGGAATAGAAGCGGGGTGTGTTCTAGCAGCGGTTTACCGCAGATCCGGTTTGAGGGTATCTCTAAAACCTCTGGTTGATCGAATGAACAGTATTCAAGTAATTCTATATGAGGGTGAAAATTCTGAAAATAGACGATTGCCAAGAACAAGGTCTGTCGATTATAAGGACTGGTTAGAATTTTAGGTTTACGGCTTTTCTGTCATTTTCAAACATCCGACAGCTCTGCAATTCCGTTTCTTTGATGAACGCGCTCTCAACAATCGGTTTCCCATTGTCGCGACTCTCCCCTCGGCCAGTTCGGTGGGAGCTGTCGTTCGTGAGGAAATGGTTGGCTGGGATTTCTAGACTGATTGAATTTTCTCAAGTCGGCGGGTGGGCTTGGTTCGGTGCTACAGACGCCATGGACGATATGATGCCCTGGGGGCGCGGTACTTTGGTTACACGGCAGGGCGCAGGAGGGGGGATGGGTTCATCGGAGCCGCCACCACCTGAGGCCGCAGTGCGAAATCTGCCCTTCTACCATGCCCCCGTGCTGCTGGCCGAAGTCGTAGCCATGCTGGAACCTGCTCCAGGTAAGCTTTTTTTCGACGGTACACTGGGCGGTGGCGGACATACCGAAGCTTTGCTCCAGCATGGATCGCGGGTGGTGGCCATGGATCAGGACCTCAACGCCCTGAAACACGCCTCAGAGCGCCTGAAGCCCTTTGCCGCCCAGTTCTGTGCTCTGCGCGGTAACTTTCGCAACTTCCCTCAGATCGTTGAAGAAACCGGCGTGTCCGGCTTTGATGGCATGCTGGTGGACATCGGCGTATCGAGCCATCAGCTCGATGATGCCGCCCGTGGATTCTCTTTTATGCGAGACGGTCCCCTGGATCTGCGCATGGACACTGAGTCCTCCCGCACCGCCGCAGACATCGTGAACACCGAAGATGAGGCGGAACTCGTCCGCATCTTTTTTGAGTACGGCGAAGAGAACAATGCACGTCGCATCGCACGGGCCATTCTCAAGGCCCGCACATCAGGCCCCATCCGCACCACTCTCCAGCTTGCAGACATCGTCGCATCCGCCTCGCCCAAGCGTGGCAAACGCCACCCCGCCACACTGGTGTTTCAGGCCCTGCGCATCGCCGTGAATGACGAACTCGCCGCTTTGCACGACTTCCTTGCGGCGGCTCCGCGCTGGCTCAAGCCCGGCGGCAGGCTTGCGGTCATCTCCTTCCACTCGCTGGAAGACCGCATTGTCAAACAGACGCTCCAGCACCTCTCGGCCCCCTTCATCGACCGCCCGGAATGGCCCGAAGCCCGCAAAAACCCGGACTGTGTCCTCAAACTGATCACGCGGAAGCCCATCCAGGCGACCCCGCAGGAAATCGAGCTGAACCCACGCGCACGCAGCGCGGTGCTGCGCGTCGCCGAACGCCTCCCTGCATGAAACCCCGCCCACGCAACCGCTACCGCAACAGCCTCGGCCTTTCCACGATCACGGCGATCCTGATCGTGGTGGCATCGCTCGCGCTGGTCGGCCTTGGCATCGTCGTGAGCAAAAACCGCGTGCGTGCACTGGGCGAGGAGCAGCGCAAGGTCGAAGCCGAAATGCGCCTGCTCAACGCTGAAATCCTGGCGCTGAACAACCGTATTGAAACGATGCTCACACGCGACCGCGTTCAGCCGCGCCTCACCAGCGCAGGCACGCTGCTGCGTCCCATCACGAAGCAAAGCATTCTTCTGCTCAAACCGCTGCCTGAACAGCCGGCGAAAGCCGCTGCACCCGCTGCGGACCCCTCTGTCGCTCAAATCACGTCCAAGGCCCCGTGAGTCAGCCCCTGCCCAATCAAATCCAGCTACGCCGGGATCGTCCGGTCTGCCGCCGCATGCTGCTGCTGCTGTTTGTGCTGCTGGCGGGCTTTTCACTCGTGACGTGGCGCCTCGCAGTCATTCAGATTAAGGAGTCGCCGCGCCTGACCCAGCTCGCAGCGCGCAAATACCAGCGGCATATCGTACTGCCAGCGCACCGCGGAGCCATCAAAGACCTGAGCGGGGAGTACCTCGCGCATGACGAAGACGTTCGCGAGCTCTACACCGACCGCACGCATCTGCGGGAGGTGGTCACCGTTCGCCACCACCTCGCCGCCATCCGGGGTGTGAAGGCGCTCGCTCTGCGCGAACAGCTGGATGATGCAGGCACCCTGGCCGCCTATCACGACCATGTGGCCAAGGTGCTGGCGGGCATTCTGCCCCAGTCCGAGCAGGAAATCCGCAGCCAGCTCGCCTCGGACAAACCCGAAATCGTTCTCGCCAAACAGGTGGATGAAGACACCGCCAAGCAGTGGAGCGAGCTTTTCAAGGACCGCCACATCTTTGGCATCTACATGCGTCCCACAGTGGCACGCCGTTTTCCGGCCCAGGACCGCCTCTCACTCGTTCTCGGCATCACAGACAGCAACAACAGAGGCCGCTGGGGGGTCGAAAAACTCATGGATGCCCGGCTCACGGGCATTCCCGGAGAGCAGCTGATCGAGCGCGACAAGTCCGGTCACGAACTCCCTTCATATCGCAGTCAAGTCATTGAGCCGCAGCATGGTAGCGACGCTCATCTGACCATCGATATGCAGCTGCAGGACAATGTCGAGGCCATTTGTGAGCGTGCCTGGAAGGCTAACAACGCCCGCCGGGCCGTCATCGTCGTCACCGAACCCTCCACCGGCACCATCCTTGCCATGGCAGCCCGTCCGCACCGCGATGCGAGCAACCCCGATGACAGCACCTGGACCAACTACGCCATCGCAGGCGCCTACGAGCCAGGCTCCATCTTCAAGGTCGTCACCCTGGCGGCGGCCCTGGACAACCGCAAAGTCACCCCCGGTGAGATGATCGACTGCGGCAACATGTATTACGAAGATCCGGTGCGCAAAGTGAAGCTCAGCGACGATGAGCCCCTCGGCATGCAGACTGTCAAGGGCGTGCTGGTCCACTCCAGCAACATTGGGATGTACAAAATCAGCAAACGTGTTGGACAGGACATGATGCTCGACTATGCCACAAGGTTTGGTTTTGGAGCTCCCACCGGAATCGGTCTCGTCGGCGAAGAAGCCGGCCGTTTCAATACCGGCAAATGGAGCAACACCACCTATTCACGCATGCCTATTGGATATGAAGTCAACGTCACCCCGCTGCAGATGTGCATGGCCTACGGAGCCATTGCCAACGGCGGTGTGCTCATGAAGCCCCGCCTTATCGACCGGATCGTCAAACCGAATGGCGAAACCGAAGTCATGCCGCCGCAGCCTGTCTGGCAGGTGTGCACGGCCAAAACCGCCGCCTCACTGCGCGATTTCCTCGAAGGCGTCGTCACGGAAGGCACCGGCAAGCGGGCCGCGCTGCCCGAAGTCCGGGTCGGAGGCAAAACCGGCACCACCCGCCGTTACGACCCGGAAAAGAAACGCTACATCGACGGCACTTACCTCACCTCTTTCATTGGCATGGCCCCTATCGACAACCCCAAGCTTGTCTGTCTCGTGATGCTGGACGACCCCAAAGCCGAAAGTTCTGCCATGGTCCGTGGGGGGCGCATCGCCGCCCCCATTTTCTCCGAAGTGGTTCGCGAGACACTCGACCACCTGGCCATTCGCAATGAGCGCCCTCTCAAAGTGGCGGTGAAAGGAGGCGTACAATGAAACTGCGTGACTTCATTCCCCATCTCGACAAGCCCGCTGTTTCCGGCAGCCTCGACACCGAGATCACAGGCTTTGCCTACGACTCCCGTCTCGTCGGCCCCGGCATCGCGTTCGTCGCCATTCGTGGCACGCATGCAGATGGGAATGCTTACATTGGCAAGGCGGTCGAACTCGGTGCTGCCGCAATCATTTCCGAGCAGGCCCCGGCAGAGGACTGCGCCGTGCCGTGGGTGCATGTGCGCCACTCCCGCATCGCGCTGGCCCAGGCTGCGGCAGCCCTTTACGGCCACCCGGCCAAGGCGCTGACCATTGCCGGCGTCACCGGCACCAACGGCAAGACCACCACCGCTTTCCTTCTCCACCATCTGTTCAATTCCGCCCAGATGCGCAGCGGCCTTCTGGGCACCATCTTTTACGATCTCGGTGGCGGCGAGCACGTCCCCGCCACGCACACCACGCCTGAATCCCTCGAAATCCAGGGCCTCCTGGCCAGCATGAGGGACAACGGCTGCCGTGCCTGTGCCATGGAGGTGTCCTCGCATGCGCTGGATCAGGATCGCGTCTTTGGCCTGCCTTTTGCCGCCGCCATCTTCACCAATCTCACCCAGGACCACCTCGACTACCACGGCACGATGGAGAAATACTTCGAGGCCAAGGTGCGCCTGTTCCAGATCACCGCCGACTCGTCTCCACGCTCCGCCCTCATCATCAACGGAGATGACGCCTGGGGGCGCAAGCTCGTGCAGCGTTTTGAGCACACCGGCCGCGTCGTCCGCTTTGGTTTCGGCGTTGGCTGTGAGTTCCGCGCCATCAACGTGCGCTACGACTTCACCGGTACCACGTTTGAGCTGGAGGCACGCGGGCGCAGCTTCCTCGTACGCCTGCCGCTCATTGGCGACTTCAACGTTTACAACGCCCTCGGCGCCCTCGCGGCGGCTCAGGCCGTCGGCTTGAACTTTCGGGAGGCCATCAGAAGCCTCCAGAACGCCCCCCAGGTGCCGGGACGCATGGAGCGCGTGTCCGAAAACTCCCGCTTCCAGGTCTTCGTCGACTACGCACACACGCCGGACGGTTTGGAAAACGCCCTGCGCACCGCGCGTGCGCTGCGTCCACGCCGCCTCATCACCGTCTTTGGCTGCGGGGGGGACCGGGATCGCTCCAAGCGTCCGAAGATGGCTGCCGCAGCAGAGGCCGGCAGTGACATCTGCGTCCTCACCTCCGACAATCCTCGCACCGAAGATCCCCAGCAGATTTTGAATGATGCCAAGGCTGGTTTTGCCCGCCCGCAAAAGCAGGCCATCATCGCGGACCGTCGCGAGGCCATCCTGACCGCTCTCCAAAACGCCCGGGAGGGCGATCTCGTCCTCATCGCTGGCAAGGGACATGAGGACTATCAGGACATTCAGGGCAAAAAGCATCCTTTCGATGACCGCAAAATCGCCCGTGCCATCCTCCATCAGCTCAAGGCTGAACGCGCGGCTGAGCGCGAAGAAAAAGCTGCTGAACGCGAAGCCATGCGCGGCGGGTTTGACCGCCCCCCTGACCGACCAGATCGACCTGACCGATTCAACCGATGATTCCCGTCTCACTCCAGACTCTTGCCCGATTCGCCGCAGGCACCCTGCGCGGCGATGGCACGCGCCTGGTGACTGACGTGAACACAGATTCGCGCAAAATCACCGCCGGGGAGGTGTTCGTGGCGCTGGTGGGGGACAAATTCGACGCCCATGATTTCATCCCCCAGGTGGCTGCGGCGGGGGCTGCTGCCGTCGTTGTCAGCAAAATCAATCCTGCCTGGGGTGCTCTTCCCTGTGCTGTCATCGAGGTGGGGGACACCCTTCTCGCGCTGCAGAGCATGGCGCGCGGTTATCGTGAGCACCACGCCCCGCTCATCATCGGCCTGACGGGCAGCAACGGCAAAACTTCCACCAAAGACCTCACGGCAGTCATCATGGCACGCAAGTGCCAGACGCGCGCCACTCTGGGAAATCTGAACAACCACATCGGCCTGCCGCTGACGCTGCTCTCCCTGCGTGAAGGAGATCAGTGCTGCGTCACCGAAATGGGCATGAACCATCCGGGAGAGATCAAAGTGCTCACCGACATCGCCAGGCCAGACGCCGGCATCATTACCAATGTCGGCATGGCTCACATCGAATACATGGGCACCCAGGATGCAATTGCCTGGGAGAAGGGCACGTTGGCGGCAAACGTGCGCCCCGGTGGCGTGGTCGTGCTCAATGCCAATGACAAATACACTCCGCTCATCGCCCGCCACTGCCAGGCCAGTGTGTCGACGGCGGGTGTCGGCTGCGGTGACGTGGCTGCCTCCGGTCTCCGCGCAGATGCCACGGGCACCACATTCACCCTCGACTTTGCCGGCGAAAAAGTCGAAACACGCCTGCCCATTCTCGGAGAGCACATGGTCGGCAATGCCGCGCTGGCCGCCTGCATGGGCTGGAGGCAGGGCATTGCGCCGGCAGACATCGCCGATGCGCTGAACCAGGCCAGGCTCACCGGAGGCCGCGTGGAGCCCAAGGTGCTTCGCGGCATCCATTTCATTGATGACTCCTACAATGCGAACCCGGACAGCATGATCGCCGGCTTGCGCACCCTCAGCACCCTGGGCGTGTCCGGCTGCCGCCGCGTGGCAGTGCTCGGTCGCATGGGCGAGCTGGGCCCGATCGCTGAAACCGAACATCGCCGGGTGGGCGAGTTTGCCGGAGCGCTCAAGCTCGACGCAGTCTTCAGCGTTGGCGGCAGCGAAGCCGCATGGATCACGGAAGCCTCGAAGGCCGTGCCCTCCGAACATTTCCCCGATCATGCCTCCTGTGCCGCACGGCTCCGCGAATGGCTGCGCGCGGGAGACGTGGTCCTGCTCAAAGGCAGCCGCTCCGCGCGCATGGAACAAGTTCTCACGCATTTTTCCGCTTCATGATGTACTGGCTTTACGAACTCAGGGAATGGCTCACCGCTCATCAATGGATCAGCGATGACGCAGCTCTGTACAAGATTCTCAACCTCTTCAAGTACCACACCTTCCGCGCCGGTGGCGCCGCAGTCACAGCCTTTGCGTTTTCGCTCATGTATGGCGACCGCCTCATCCGCAAGCTGATCTCCCTGAAAATCGGCCAGCCGATCCGCACCGCCGAGGAAGTCCACAAGCTTCATGAGCTCCATGGCAAGAAGGCCGGCACCCCCACCATGGGCGGCATTCTCATCCTTTCGGCCATCGTTCTCTCCACTCTGCTCTGGGCGAAGTGGGACAACATCATGGTGTGGACGGTGCTTTTCACCACCATCGGCCTCGGCGCCCTGGGCTTCCGTGACGATTACCTGAAAATCAGCAAAAAGAACTCCAAGGGCGTCAGCGCCCGCACCAAGCTCATCTGGCAGACATCGGTGGCCATCGTGGCGGGCCTGCTTTTTGCCTATGCTGTGCCAGGGGACAACGGCATCACTCTCCGTGCCCTCTACATTCCATTTGTGAAGGACGCGGTCATCTCTGACATGCAGTTTTTTGCCGTCGCTTTGTTCGCGCTGATCATTGTCGGTGCTTCGAATGCGGTGAATCTCACCGACGGTCTGGACGGCCTCGCCACAGGCTGCTCCATCACCACCTCGCTGGCCTATGCCGCATTTGGCTACGTCTGCGGCAACGCGAAATACTCCGAATACCTCGGTGTCGCCCACAACAGCCTGGCCAACGAGCTGCCCATCGTTGCCATGGCCATGGCTGGTGCCTGCCTCGGCTTTCTCTGGTTCAATGCACACCCTGCCAAGATGTTCATGGGAGACACCGGCTCTCTCGCTCTCGGCGGCTGCATCGCTGCGCTGGCCATCGGCTGCAAGCAGGAGATCGTGCTCGCTCTCGTCGGCGGTGTCTTTGTCATGGAGGCCATGAGCGTCATTCTGCAGGTCTGGAGCTTCAAAAAGCGTGGCAAGCGCATCTTCCGCATGGCTCCGATCCACCACCACTTTGAGCTCGGCGGCTGGCACGAAAACCAGGTCATTGTCCGCTTCTGGGTGCTCTCCCTGTTCTTTGCCATGCTCGGTCTCGCCACTCTCAAGCTCCGCTAAATCCTCATGCGCTTCGCCTCACAGCATTTCGCCATTCTCGGCGCCGGTCGCAGCGGCCTCGGTGCCGCGCGTCTGGCGCGCCTGCATGGCGCGGAGGTGACCATCTTTGATGAGGGGGACAAGGCGAAGCCCGTCGAGGATTTCCGCTGCGTGCTCGGCCAGCCTGCGCGCGACTTGGTCGTCAGGCCCGGCGAGTTTCAGCAGGTCATCATCAGCCCCGGGTTGGATGAACACTGGCCGCTGCCAAAAAAATTCACCGATGCCGGCGTTCCCCTGGTCGGTGAGACCGAGTTCGCTTTCCATCTGACAGACATGCCGCTGGCAGCCATCACAGGCACGAACGGCAAAAGCACCTGCACGGAGCTCATCGCCACTCTCTTCAACGGCTGCGGCATGAAATCACTTCCTTGCGGCAATCACGGCATGTCCTTGAGTGAAGTCGTCGCCAGCGGCGTACGTTATGATGTGCTCGCGCTTGAGATCAGCAGCTTCCAGCTCGAAACCATTCGCGACTTTCGTGCGCGGGCAAGTCTTTGGCTTAACTTTGCGCCGGACCATCTGGACCGCTACCCGGACATGGCGTCCTACTTTGCCGCTAAGGCACGTGTTTTTGAAAACGTCACGGCTGAGGATGTGGCCATCGTGCGTGCAGGGGAGAGCGTGTCCTCTGGGGCGGCGCAGCGCCGGACCTTCTCCGCCTACGGAGCAGAGGCAGACTTCACCTACGGCGACGGCAAATTTTACCATCACGGTGCCGAAATCGGCAGCGCTGGCGGGCTCAAGCTGCGTGGCAGGCACAACATGGAAAACGTCCTCGCCGCACTGATGACCGGGCAGGTCTTCGGTCTGCAGTTCTCCAGCATGCTGAAAGCCATGGAGAGCTACGACCCTCCAAGGCACCGCTGTGAGCTGGTGCGCACCCTCCGGGACCGCGAATACATCAATGACTCAAAGGCCACCAACCTGCACGCGCTCGAGGCCTGCCTCCGCTCCCAGGAGCGCCCCATCGTGCTGATCGCCGGTGGCAAGGACAAGGAGCTCGATTACACCCCCCTGCGTTCCGGGCTCAACGGCCAGGTCCGTGCCATGGTGTTCATCGGAGAGATCGCTTCCCAGCTTCAGCAGACCTTCGGTGATCTGCTGCCATGCCAGTGCGCCTCAGACATGGCAGATGCCGTGCTTCGGGCCACCGAAGTTTCGCAGGCTGGAGATGCCATCATCCTCAGCCCCGGCACCTCCTCTTTCGACATGTTCACAGGTTACGCCCAGCGCGGCGATGTTTTCCGCGATGCTGTGAACGCGCTCCATTGAATTTTTAGACTCCAGATTCCGACAATTTCACCCCAGGTCCTATGAAGATGAAATCCAAGACCAAAGAAACCAAGCTGCTGCTCAACCTCATGGATGGTGAACGGCATCGCCACCGTGTCGCGCTCGTCACGGAGGAAGGTGAGTGGAACCAGCATGAGCCAAACTCAGGCATGGCGCGCATGTTTGTCGTCATGCTGCTGATCCATGTCGTCCTCATTGGCGGCATCATCATCTATGATTTCATGGGGGACGACGAAAAACCGCAGCAGACAGTCACCCAGGCCGCACGTGCTCTGAGCACCGGCAATGGGCTGCCGGTGACTTCACCCGAAGTCATTACCGCCCAGGCACGGGCGGCGGCGGACACCGAGCAGTTTGACAACTATGAGATGCGCTCCGGGGACTCCATCAAGTCCATCGCTGCCAAATTTGGCTCCACCGAGGCGGAGATCACCCGTCTCAATATGATCGACAAAGGTCTGCAGATCGGTCCGGGGACCATGCTGCGTGTGCCCAAGCAGGCCGTTCCGAGCGCCATTCCCGTAAACCCCAAAACGTTGAAGCCCATGGCCGTCACAGAAGACGCGCCCAAGGCCCTGCCTGTGGTCAGAGACCAGCCACCGGCCACCAAGGTTCCCAGTGAGGCTGTGAAACCCTCCGAAGCACCGGCCAGCCTGTCTGCCGCCACCATGGAGCCCATCTCCCTCGTGGCCTTGAACGAAGCCCCTCCCGCAACAACTTCGCTGGTCGCTGCGGCAGACACACCGGCCACCGTTTCCGCGCCGCCTGTCAGCGCCGCGCTCCCGCCTCCTTCCAAGCCCAATGTCGTTTCACTGCTGCAGGAAAACGCACCGCCGGTGGAGTCGGGCAAGCCTGAGGCCGTCCGCCCCCGGGACAGGGATGAGCCGAAGCCCGTGGCCAAGGCAGAAGCCAGGCCGCTCGTGAGGCCGACTCCCGTGCCCCCCCCAACCCAGATGCTCAAGAAGATTGCGGAGGCACCTCCGGCGGCGAAAAAGGAAAAGGCGGAGCCTGCCAAAAAAGTGGCGGCGGACTCCCCGCCCAAAACCGTGCCCAAGGCATCAGCCGCACGCACGCACACGCTCAAGTCCGGCGAGACGCTCTATCGCCTCTCCACGAAGTATGGCGTCTCGGTTGCAGCCATTCAGAAGGCGAACAACATCAAAAACCCCAACGCCATGCGCGATGGGATGAAGCTGGTGATCCCGGCAAAGTAAACGCCCGTTTCCGGCGGACATGGCCAAATATTCCATCCTCCTCTTCATCCTTGCTGCGCTCTCACTGGTCGCGCTGGGCATCACCATGCTTGCGAGTACGACGTTTCAGGTCGCGCATGAAGGTGGGGAGGATTATGTGACCCTGTGGCGCCAGCTTGGCTGGCTGGCGGCCGCAACCGTGGTATGCGTCATCATGGCCGTCGTGGACTACAACGTCTGGATGCGCTGGCGCTGGCACATCTTGGTCGCCGCCGCCGTGCTGCTGGCCCTCTGCTACGTTCCCATGATCGGGGTCAAAATCAACGGTTCCAGGCGCTGGATCGGTCTGCAGGCCTTGGGCGTGGGCGGAGTGCGTGTGCAGCCGTCCGAATTTGCCAAGATCGCCCTCATCATCGCTCTGGCAGGCTGGTTTGGCACCCATCAGGCTCTGACTCGCACTTTCCTGCGTGGTTTTGTCCTGCCGGGCCTCATCCTCCTGGGCATCGTCGCCCTCATCGGCTGCGAATTTGACCTCGGCAGCGCTCTCCTCGCTTCGACGGTCGGTCTGGGGGTCATGTTTGTGGCGGGTACCAAAATGCGCTACCTGGCCATCATCGTCGTCCTTTGCGGGGGCGGTCTCGCTGCGGGCATCAAGTTCCTGCCAAACCGCTTTGAGCGCGTCATGGTCACCTTCGATCTCGAAAACCACAAGGAAGACCTCGGTTTGCAGCAGTGGGTTTCCAAGCTGGCCTTTGGCTCCGGTGGGCTGGAAGGGCGTGGCCTCGGGGAAGGGCGCATGAAGCTTTCCTACCTGCCTGAAGCCCACACCGACTTCATTTTCCCCATGGTTGGGGAGGAACTGGGGCTGCGCGGCACTGCCGCAGTCGTCCTGGCCTTTGCCGTGCTGGTGATGGCGGGAATGGTCGTTTCGGCCTATGCGCCAAACCGGTTTGGCAAACTTTTGGGGGCCGGACTGACTTTTTTGCTGGGAATGGAAGCGCTCTTGAACATGGGCGTGACTACTGCTTTGCTGCCAAACAAGGGATTGCCACTGCCCTTCGTAAGTTACGGAGGGTCCAGTCTCGTCGCCGCGATGGTCGCGGTTGGCATCCTGATCAACATCCACCGCCAGGGCGTCCATCTGACCTGGGATCAGCTTCCCGTGATCCGCAGAAAGCGCCGCTGGACCCCACAGCTTTAGCCTTTTGAAATTGAGTGAAACAGAAAAATTCGAAGTCCATCCACGCGCTTATTGCGTGCGGTGGCACCGGGGGGCATTTGTTCCCTGGCATTGCCGTCGGTGAGGTTCTCGCCTCCCGTGGTCACGACGTAACTCTCCTGATCAGCGAAAAGAAGATCGACACTCTGGCCGCCTCCGGGCACCCGGATCTGCGGTTCGAAAAGATGCCTTTTCTCGCCATGCCGAAACCCTGGTCGCCCAAAATGTTTGGCTTCCTCAAAGGTCTCTGGCAAGGCACCAAGGCCTGCCGCAAGATCATCGCCGATCACGATGTGGATGTGGTGCTCGGCATGGGGGGGTTCACCTCTTTTGCACCGTTGTACGCCGGGCGCAAAGAGGGCTGCCACACGCTGATTCACGAAAGCAACGCCATCCCCGGCAAGGCGAACCGCCTCAACGCACGCTACAGCGACATCGTTCTTTGCGGCCTCGACGCCTGCAAGGATCACTTCCCCAAGCATGGGGACGTCCGCGTCGTCGGCACCCCTGTCCGCAGCAGCATGCGCAAGCAAAACACCGATGACCCGCATGCTTTCTTCAAGCTCGACAAGGACAAGCGCACCCTCCTCGTCATGGGCGGCAGCCAGGGCGCGCGCGGTGTGAACCGCGCCGTCGGCATGGCTCTGGAGCAGTTTGAAAAAATGGGCATCCAGGTCCTCCACATTGCCGGCCCCACCGACTACGAGGAGGTCCGCAACGTTTACGCCAAGATCCCCATGCTCAAGCAACATGTGGCCGCCTTCTGCCACCGCATGGATCTCGCCTATCGTGTGGCGGATCTCGCCATCGCACGCTCAGGGGCCTCCTCCATGTCAGAGCTCGCCTACTTCGGCGTGCCCAGCCTGCTGGTACCCTATCCTCACGCCGCAGAGGATCATCAGACCCGCAACGCTGAAATCTTCGACAAGGCGGGTGCTGCCATGCTCATGCCTGAGAGCGATCTGAACGCCGACACCTTGGCCGATGCCGTGCGCAGCGTCTTCAACGACCCGCGCAAAGCCGGCGAAATGAAAAAGGCGGCCCAGAAGCTCGCGGTGAAGAATTCAGCCGAAAAAATCGCGGATCTGCTGGTCAAGGTCGCGGCCAGTTAAAAGGCTGCCGATTTTGCCAAATCCTGCGCCATCAGCGCCCCGGCTATGATCCCTGTTTGAAACACGGGGCGGAATCGTTATGTATCCACCCCTTCCAAACCCCAACCCGACCCCTTTATGAATCTCACACGAACAGCCTATGGCACCTGGAGCGGCGGACGCTTCATGCACTACGGAGAACAGCTCTCCGAGGAGCATTACATGCAGCTTATGCGCGATTCGTTTGAAAAAGGCGTGCGCACCTTTGTCACGGCGGATGTTTACGGCGTCGGCCGTGCGGACGCCCTGCTCGGCGAGGCGCTCAAAGGCATCCCGCGTGAAGAATACTGCCTCGTCGGCATCGTCGGTCACGACATTTACGAAGGCATCCGCCAAGGTTCCCGTGGCTACCCGCGTTTCACCGACCCCTCCCTGCGCGGTCCGGAAAAGTACTACGACTACCTCAAGATGGCCACCGAGAAGAGCCTGGAGCGCTGCCAGTCCTCCAAGTTTGATCTTCTCATGCTTCACAACCCGGACAGCATCAGCTACACCAGCGAAAAAGTCTGGGATGCCTTCACCGCCCTCAAAACCGACGGCCTCACCGACCGCCTCGGCATCGCCCCCGGACCCGCCAACGGCTTCACCCTCGACATGATCGAGTGCTTCGAGCGCTTCGGCGACCGCATGGACTGGGCCATGATCATTCTGAACCCCTTCGAGCCCTGGCCCGGCCAGCACGTCCTCGGTGCTGCCGCCAAAAACAACGTCGACATCCTCGCCCGCGTGGTCGACTACGGCGGCTTGTTCCATGACGACGTGAAGCCCGGCCACAAGTTCCGTGACGGCGACCATCGCACCCATCGCCCCGGCGGCTGGATCGAGCACGGCGTCGAAAAGCTCGAAAAAGTCCGCCCCATTGCCGAAAAACACGGCCTCTCCATGCTCCAGCTCGCCTGCCTCTGGACCCTCGGCAACACCGCCGTCAAGAGCGTCGTCCCCACCCTCATCCAGGAGCACGGCGAAGGCGCGCGCACCATCGAGAGCAAGCTTGACGATCTCGCCGCCCTGCCCGCGCAATGCCTGTCCTCTGAGGAGATCGAGACCATCCGCCAGATTGGTGACAACACCGGTTGCATGGCCCTCAAAGGCGCCAGCCACCGCCACGAAGGCCAGGAGCCGCGTGCCGATGAATGGCCCATGCGTCCCGACCTGCTCGACCTCGCCACACGCTGGAGTTTGGGCACCAGCTGGTAGTACATTTGCAAGTTGCCGGTTCCGCGACGAAAGAGTCACCCAAATTCATGATTGAGGCAGACTTTATCATCGTCGGGACCGGAGCGGCTGGGTTGGTGGCTGCGCTGCATGCCTCCGAGCATGGCAGGGTGGTCATGATCACCAAGCGTGGCGCACTCGACTCCAACTCAAACTGGGCGCAGGGCGGCATCGCCTGCGTCACGGCTGAAAACGACTCCATCGAAAAACACGTCAGCGACACCCTCGTCGCCGGGGCTGGTTTGTGCAAAGAGGCCGCTGTGCGCACCATCGTCAGCGAAGGCCCCGCCCGCATTGCCGATCTGGTGAAATGGGGCGTGCACTTTGACCAGCGCGAGGCCGTGGACGGCCACCTCGAGTTCGATCTCACCCGCGAGGGCGGCCATACGGCCCGTCGTGTGCTCCATGCGGCAGACGCCACCGGGCGCGAGATCACGGAAAAGCTCCTCGCCACGGTCCGTGCCCATCCCAGCATCACGATCTACGAAAACCATTACGCCATCGATATTCTCACCACGGCAAAGCTGGGGCTGGTCTCCGAAGACCGGGTGCTCGGTTTGTACGTGCTCGATGAAAGCAGCGGCGACGTCCACACCTTCCGCTCAGACCGCGTCATTCTCGCCACCGGCGGCTGCGGCCGTGTTTATCTGTACACCACCAATCCACTTGTTGCCACGGGGGATGGGGTTGCGATGGCCTGGCGCGCAGGTGCCACCATATCGGACATGGAGTTCATCCAGTTCCACCCGACCTGCCTCTATCATCCGCAAAAACGCTCCTTCCTCATCAGCGAGGCCATGCGCGGTGAAGGTGCCCGCCTCATTGGCAAGGACGGTCAGGAGTTCATGCACCGCTACGATCCGCGCGGCTCACTCGCGCCCCGCGACATCGTCGCCCGCGCCATCGACCACGAAATCAAAAAGACCGGCGGCCCCTGCGTCTATCTCGACATCAGCCACCGTTCTCCGGAGTTCATCGCCAGTCACTTCCCGAACATTCAGAAGGCCTGCCTTGATGTCGGCATCGACATCACCAAAGAGCCTATCCCTGTCGTGCCTGCCGCTCATTATCAGTGCGGTGGCGTGCTCACCGACGTGAACGGCGCCACCAGCATCCGGGGCCTCTGCGCCGTCGGTGAGGTGGGGTGCACCGGACTTCATGGCGCCAACCGCCTGGCCAGCAACTCACTCCTTGAGTGCTGCGTCACCGCTCAGCGCGCCGTGGCACACCTCATCAAAAAGATCCCGCAGGGAAAAGTCGCCGAGCAGAGCTACGAACTGCGCCCCTGGCAGACCAGCGGTGTCGTGGAAAATGACGAACTCGTTGTCATCTACCACAACTGGGACGAAATCCGCCGTCTCATGTGGGACTACGTCTCCATCGTCCGCACCAACAAGCGTCTGCAGCGTGCGGCTGCCAGACTTCGTAACCTCAAGCGTGAGGTGCAGGAGTTCTACTGGAACAATCACGTCACCAGCGAAATCCTCGAGCTCCGCAACCTCGTCGAAACCGCCTCCCTCATCGTCGAATGTGCCATCCGTCGCCACGAAAGCCGCGGGCTGCATTACACGCTCGACTACCCAAATACGGACGACACACGCCTGCCTCAGGATTCCACCTTGCGTCGTTATTGAATTGATTGTCAATCTTGTAAAGTTGGCCTCTGCATCGCAAGGACCGGCATATTGAACAGCAATGCAGCTTCCTTTGTCCATGCATTTGCGCAGTTATCCCAACCGACCGCTGCGTCTTGCGTGGCGAATTACAGATTGCAGTTTGCCATGGTAAGCTGCTACAATTCTGCGAAATCGGCCCCCATGTCAGTCCACCGTTCCATTCGTTCATTCGTCGTCGTCGCGTCACTCGTGACTTCCGTCTCTGCGTTTGGCCAGGGCGCTTCGTCGGTTTCTGCCACGGGAGCCGTGGCCGCTCTAAAGAAAGGCGCTGTGGCACCGCCTGCACAAAGCAAGCCCGCCGACGCTTCCAGGCCGCAGTCGTCTCCGCCCCGCAGCATTTCCGCCGCCCTGCCGACTTTCAGCTCTTCCTCGATGCCGCACCTTGGCTACGCCCGCTATCCTTGGAAGCTGGACATCGTCGCCACGGTCTTCTGGGTCGGCGAGCAGCCGACGGAAAACAACCCCACTCCCAACGACAAAAGTTCCTGGGACACGCAGTGGATGCAGAACTTCGGCGGCTACGACGATCCCGACCCCAACAAGCGCAGCGACAACTACACCCCCATCGGTTTCACGCCCAAGCAGAACCCTTTCTACGTGGCCCTGCCTTACAATGACGTGATCGATTTCGACTCTCACAAACCCGAGGCTTCCAGGGTCATCCCCTGGTTCAAGCAGCGCTTCGTTCGCTCAGGCAAAACGGTGCTCAAAGGCCAGTGGATCGCCATCCGCTACGGCAATCGTGTCTGCTACGCCCAGTGGGAGGACTGCGGCCCCTTTGTGACAGACGACCACGAATACGTCTTCGGCAACGCCCGCCCCAAGAACACCAGCAATCGCGGCGCAGGGCTCGACATCTCACCCGCCGTTCGCGACTACCTCGGCATTTCCAGCAGCGGCCGCTGCGACTGGCGTTTTGTGGATGTCAGCGAAGTCCCCGCCGGGCCTTGGCGTACCCTCGGTAGCAACAACCACTTCGTCACCCAGCAGAAGGCTGAAAAAGCACGCGAGCAGACGGAGATCTCATCACGTCTCGAAGAGCTCCGTCGCATGCGCGACGCCTACTTCCAGCAGAACGGCACCGGCGCGCTCCGTTGATTCAACGCCAGCAGGGGCTGCACGCTCTTCACTGCGGCGGAGTTTGAAAGTCCAGCCGCCCATCTTGATGCACATGGGGAAGGGCCGCCCCGGCTTTCGTTGGGAGTGAGGATACGGGTTTTGCCTCCAGGCTGCGTCCGGCTCCGGCCTTGGGCTCGTTCGTGCAGTCTTGCACATAGATGACGGCGCTCAGCGGTGACTTTGACGCCAGTTTTTCCTCAGGAGCACCGAAGGTGCATTTTTCAAACACGCAGTTCCTGGTGGCGAGGGCAAAGCTTTCAGGCACCCGGCAGTGGATGAAACGGCAGTTCTGGATGCTGAGCCATTCCTTGGTCACTTCAGTCCCCGCGTCCTCTTTGAACAAAATTGGGCACAGATCCACATCCTGCAAGGTGCAGGATTCGAGCTTCATGCCCACACTGCCCACTGTCCAGTTTTGGATGAAGGCACCGGTGAGCACGCAATTGGTAAATTGCCACTTGGAGCTGAAGTAAGCCGTGAACCAGGCCCCCTCCTTCACAAACTGGCAGTCCTGAAACACGCTGTCACGCGCCTCAAAGCTGCCGCCCAGATCGGCGGTGATCCTCACGTCCTGGAAACGGGCGCCCGAAGCCTTCCAGCTGCCTTCCCGCAAATGAAAGCGCACGTTTTCGATCCTCATGCCCGGCAGGCTCGTCACGTCGCCACGCTGCTCGTCGTAGTTGGCTCGCGGATCGTTCTTCCCCGGCGCCCCGATGTCGATGCGGCGTAGCGGCCGGTAGTTGCCTGCGGGAATCGTGATCTTGCCTGTCCACTCGGCTTTGTTCAGAAACAGCTCGCGCATCGCCGGAATGCTGGCCGCCTGATCTTCGAGAGTCTGAAGGTCCTGCACCTTCGCTTTGGCAGACTGCACCGTGACGACATCGTTCAAAGGGAAGATCTCCAGCGGGCTGTTTACTTTGGAGTAGTCGCCAAAGTGGAGGTAGCGTCGCCTCCCATCGACGCTGATGCTCTGCATGTGCGGCAGGATGAGCCACTGGATGCTGACAAACGTGTCCTCCGGGATGCGGCCCATGCCAGGTGCATGGTGGCCGCCGGCCGGATCGGCATCGATGCGCAGCTCATCCTGATTTTTTTCCCAGTTGAAGATCACCTGCCGGGCGGTGTAGGCCAGCCGCAGGTCGTCTTTGCGAGTTTTCACCACCAGTGTGAACTCCACAGGGGGCGTGAATTTCTCTGCGGAGACAAATCGGTCGTTCCTTTGCAGCACCAGTTCCCGTCCATCTGGGAGAAGCTGCTTGGCCTCATTCAGCAGCGCCGCACGTTCGCGGGTTAGACTGGCGATCTTCTCTTCGGCGAGTCTTGCGTCATCCATTTTTGCACCCTGGGTCCACTCTGCCTGCGCGGCTTTCAGAACTTCCTCATATTTCAGGAAGAGAGTGGCGATGCCGCTGCTACGGGCATTCTCAATGGGACGCAGGCTGGAGCGGTAGGTGCTGCGCAGCGTTTTCAGCGGCAGTGGCAGTTCCGGCGCATCGTCCGCTGGCAGCGGGCGGTGGTTGGTGATGAGCTGCTGCTCCTCACGCAGCGCCAGCGCTCCTGGCAGGCGTGCGGCCGCCGTTTCTGCGGCCAGCGCACGTTCCAGCGCGGCAAGGTATTTGCTGTTCAGGTCATGCAGCGCGTTGCGGTACGTTGCCAGGACGTCACGCTCCAGCGCCGCATGAAAGCTGGTGTCCAGTTCGCGCAGGCGTTTGGCTCCTTCGCTTTCAACCACAGGCCGAGGAGGAGGGGCTTCTTTGGGTGTTGTCTTCGACGGGGCGGCGTCCCATTCGAGGACAAAGGCACGCCCTGCCGTTTCGCCCCCCAGTCCCCATTCCGCTTTGTCATCGGCTGTCGCAGTCAGCTTGAGAACGAGCTTTTTCTCCGGCTCAGCCGCAGCGGACGCAGCATCTTCCCAGCGGGTGAATTCGAAAGGCTCGCCGGTGATCCACTTCCATGCCCCTCCATCTCGCACGCCGCCAATGGTGGCCATCGATTGTGAGACCTGCTTCAAATAAGGCGGCAGCACGCGGTTCATCCAGTCCTGCTCCCCCTGGCTGTTGATCGTGGCCAGGTGCGCGCCCAGGCTTTGCGCGTGCTTGCTCGCGTTGGGCTGGTTCATCCGTTCCTCCACCATCTGGTAGTAGTGTCCGTTGTGGCTCAGCACCGGAAATTTGGACAATGGGCTGCCCTTGGGGGCATGGGGATCTGCCGGTGGGATGACCGGTGTGAGGGGCGTGGAAGCTGGCGACCGTGGAGCCGATGGCGGCTCGGTGGGTGCGGTTTCCACAGACTTCTCAGTCATGGTCGCCGCCTGGGCCGCTACCGGTGCCGGTTTTGAAGTTTCACCACCCCGCATGAGGAGCACCGCAGCCGCACCGATGACGATCACACCGGCCGCGATCATGCCCCACGGGATTCCGGGCGGCGGCGGAGGTGGCGGTGGCTGGCGTGGCAGCATGCCGCCCGCTGGTGCCTTTCGCGCCGGCTGTTCTTTCGGGACGGGCACAGTGAGGATCTGATCCAGATCACGCCGGATCTCACGGGAGGACTGGTAGCGCCTTTCAACGTCCTGCTCCATCGCCTTGCGCACAATGGCGTCGAAGCGTGCGTCACAGCCTGTCCGTTCACTGGGCGTTTGAAAATTGCCTCGCGGGATTTTGCCCGTGAGCATGTTGTACAGCATCACACCGACGGCATAAAGATCGGCACGGCCATCGACCTGCATGC
The DNA here is from genome assembly GCF_042655725.1 of Prosthecobacter fluviatilis. GTDB lineage: Bacteria > Verrucomicrobiota > Verrucomicrobiia > Verrucomicrobiales > Verrucomicrobiaceae > Prosthecobacter > Prosthecobacter fluviatilis. Next base: position 116,528 of record NZ_JBHSMQ010000003.1, on the reverse strand, counting down.
CGATGGTGAGCACTTCAGGAGCCACATAGTCGGGCGTTCCCATCGTGGTTCCTTCCTGGGTCACGCTGCCGGACTGCCCAGGGTCCAGCATGCTGGCCAGGCCAAAGTCCGCCACTTTGACCGCACCGTCCATGTTGATGAGGATGTTCGCGGGCTTGATGTCGCGATGCACCACGCCGCGCTCATGGGCGTAGGCCAGCGCATCGCAGACATGCGCCGTGATGGCCAGCGCGTGCTCCGGCGGCAGTTTTTTCTGCGCATGGATCATTTTAAAAACGTCCGTGCCATCGATGAACTCCATCACAAAGTACAGCAGCCCGTCCTCGGTTTCGCCAAAGTCATACACCGCTACGATCGCGGGGTGGTTCATCCGCGCCATCGTTCGGGCTTCGTTCTTGAAGCGCTGCACATACTCCGCCGCATCCTCTGCCACCTGGGGCGGCAGCACCTTGATGGCCACCGGGCGGTCGAGTGAAATCTGCCGCGCCTTGTAAACGGCCCCCATGCCCCCGCAGGCGATCATTTCCCACAGGTCATACTGCGGCAGCATGGCCTGCAGATGCTCCGGGGCCGGCGGCGTCCACCCAAGGGCTCCGTCCTGACGGGAATGATCATTCATGGCCTGTGGACACGGTCATGGTGCGGATCGTAGCCTTACGCTCACAAATGGGAACAGGAAAATCAAACCAGCCCGCGGCGTGCCAGAGATTCCTCCATCGCACGGTCGATCAGCATCACCGCCAGAGATTGGGTCGCGTCATCCAGCCGTTGGGTCGCGGCTTTGAGCGCCCGGGCATCATGCTCTGCGGCTTCAAGCAGTGCGCGAACCGTTGCCGCTTGGTGGACCACCTCGGACTTCTCCTCTGTGCTCAGCGCATCCCCGAGTTGCCCGAGCGCGGCATCCACGGCAGGCAGCAGCTCCTCCGCCTTCAGCTTTGCCTCCGTCCACACTCGCTCGTTCATGTCCTCAAAGGCAAAGTCCACGCTCTCGGCGATCATCTGCTCCACACGCTCGTCCGCCACATCCACCGCCGTGCCTCGGATCTCCAGCATCGTGTCCTGGTTCGTGGCAGTGTCCCGCGCCAGCACATGCAGAATGCCGTCGGCGTCGATGCTGAACTGCACCCCCACACGCGCACTTCCTTTGGGGCCTGCGGGGAAGGGGACTTCGATCCGCCCCAGCTCCCAGTTGTCCTTTGCCAGCTCACGTTCACCCTGGAGGATGCGGATCAGCATGCTGTCCTGGTTGGCCACCGCATTCGTAAACATCTCACCGGCCTTCGCTGGTATCGTCGTGTTGCGTGGAATGATGATGTTCATCAGGCCGCCGAAGGTCTCGATGCCTAGCGACAGCGGCGTCACATCCAGCAGCAGCACCTGCCGCAGGCTGCCGCTGAGGATGCCCGCCTGGATCGTTGCCCCCAGCGCGATCGCTTCGTCAGGATTTTGCGTGGTGTTGGGCTCGCGGCCAAAAATCTCGCGCACATAGTCGCGCACCAGCGGCATTCGCGTGCTGCCACCCACTAGGATCACCTCATCCAGCTCCCCGGGTTTGACTCCCGCGTCACTCAGCGCACGCAGGCAGTGAATGCGCGTGCGTTCGATCCATGGACGGGCGATTTTTTCGAGGTCGGCTCGCGTGATCTCCAGCCCGTCAAAGCTGGCGCTCTCGTCCGCTGAGAGCCGCTTTTTCACGGCCTCTGCGGCTTCGAGCACGCGGATGTCTTGCGCAGCAAGGCCGAGGCGTTGTGCGATGTGTTCGGCCAGCAGCCGGTCAATGTCATCACCACCGAGCTGCGTGTCCCCGGCGGTGGAAAGCACCTGAAAGGTCCCCTCGCGCATCTCCAGCACCGAGATGTCAAAGGTGCCGCCACCGAGATCATACACCGCTATTTTTTGATGCTCCGCCAGCTTGTCCAGTCCATAGGCCAGCGCTGCGGCTGTGGGCTCGCTGAGGATGCGCACCACCTCCAGCCCGGCGAGCTCTCCCGCCCGTTTGGTGGCATTGCGCTGCGCGTCGTTGAAATACGCAGGGACAGTGACCACCGCCCGCGTCACCGGCTGCTCCAGCGCCCGTTCCGCCACGGCTTTGAGGTGCTTCAGGATCTCTGCCGAAACCTCGACCGGAGATGTTTTCAGCTCACTGAGCGTGTAAGGCGGCGTCCATCCCGCCTCGCCCGGCCGCCGTCCGATCAGGCGCTTCACCGAGGTGATCGTCCTTGCTGGGTTCAGGGCCCGCTGCCTCAGCGCCGTGGCACCGACCATGATGCTGCCATCCTGCGCCACGCTCACGGCGCTTGGCGTGCTGCGGCAGCCTTGCTCATCGGCCAGCAGGATGGGAAAGCCGCTGTCCACCACGCCGACGAGCGAGTTCGTGGTGCCGAGGTCGATGCCGAGGATGGGGGAGTTTGTATTCAACGTTTCGAGAGGTTCACACGGGTTGGCTTGCTAAACACTGCCCTCTGGTCAAAATCAAATCATGGAATCACTCACTCAAAGCTTGGCCCGGAAAACTCACCTCAGCAGCGCCCAGATCGCGGAAGCGACGGCCCTGCTCGTGGACCCCGAAGTCACCGCGGCGGCCAAAGCCGGTTTCCTACGCGCTCTGGCAAAAAAGGGTGAGACCCCGGCGGAGATCGCCCTGTTTGTGCAGGAGTTCCTCAAACTCGCGGTCGATCCCGGCATCGACCGCGCCAGGCTCCCCGGTCCGATGCTGGATGTCGTCGGCACCGGAGGCGACCAGTTGCACCTCTTCAATGTGTCCACCACCGCCATGTTCATTCTGGCCGCCGGCGGCGTCTGTGTGACCAAGCACGGCAACCGCGGCATCACCTCCAAGGCAGGTGGTGCCGACGTGCTCGAGGCCCTCGGCATCAAGATCGATCTCCCCAGGGAGAAAGTTGTCGCGGGTCTGGAAAGCACCGGCCTAGGCTTCTTCTTCGCGCCGCTCTACCACCCCACCTTCAAGGCCGTGGCCGAGGCCCGCAAGCTGCTCGCCGCAGAGGGGCAGCGCTCCATTTTCAATGTGCTCGGCCCGCTGCTCAATCCCGGCCGCCCCGACTACCAGCTCATCGGCGTGTTTGACCCCAGTCTCACGCGTGCCTTTGGCGAGATCCTCGTCCAGCTCGGGCGCAAAGGGGCCTGGGTCGTGCACGGCACCGCCGCAGGCGGCCAGGGCATGGACGAGCTCTCCACCCTCGGCGTCAATGATGTCTGCCAGCTGGCGGGAGGTACGCTTAGCGAAATCAAGATCGACCCCAGGGATCTCGGATTTGGCAAGGCTGCTCTGGCAGATCTCGTCGGTGGAGATGCCACGGAAAACGCGGGCATTCTCGAGGGCGTGCTCTCCGGAACCATCAAGGGGCCCAAGCGAGACATCGCAGTGTTGAACGCTGCGGCAGGTTTTGTCATCACAGGCAAAGCCCCCGATCTGGTCACAGGCCGGGATCAGGCCGAGGAGCTGCTCAGTCGAGGCGCGGCCCACGCCCGTCTGCGGGCCATGCAGGCCCTGATCTAGGAGCCATTTCCTGCAAGACAGGCAGGGGAAAGATGTTAAGCTGTCCTAATCATCTCTCTCCCCATCGTTTATGCCTCACCCGAGTGAAGTGCTCCAATACGCCCAGAAGGTGCCTCACAGCATGTGGGCCACCATCGCGATCGTGGGCTTCATCGCTTTCGCCGCCGGGCTGGCCTTTGCCAGAGGGGTGGTGCAGCAGATCATGAATGTGCTGACCCTCGCGGCATGTGCCTGGGCGGCTTGGTATGTCTTCATGCACCGGGTGCAGATTTTTGGCGCGGCCGGCATGCACATGACCACCAACCGCCTGATCGTCATGTCCGGGCTCGCTGCGGTGCTGATGTTTGGTGTGTGCAAGGTGGGGAAGTACTTTCTGGCGGCCTTTGGCCTCATGCGGATGCTGGGCGGGCTCACAGGCTGGAAAGGCCTGATCGTCAGCATCATCCCCTCAGGCGGTCTTCTCTGGCTCGGCAGCATGGTGCTGCGCGTCGTGGGCAGCCTGTATGGCATGGAAAACGCGGCGGACATTGTCAAAAAAGGCGGTGCCATCGAGAGCCAGGCAAAGTCCGTTTTTTACACCCTGAGCCAGAAGATCGACAACAGCATCATCGGCGGTCTCGCCAAAAAGCTGGACCCCTACGACATCAAGCCCACGGCCAACCTCGCCCGCTTGCTCATTCTCTGGCCCGAAGGCGCCATGTGGCAGCGCCTGGCGGAGCAAAGCCCAAGAATCGCCAACGCGTTGAACAATGATCAAATCGTCAAGCTTGGCTATGACCTTGAGGTCCGGGAGGCCATCAAGAACAGAGATTTTGCCGGACTCATGCAGATGCCCAAGATCGAAAAAGTGGCCAATCACCCCGATCTCCAGCCCATCCTCAGCGACATGTCTCTGGAAGCCGCCATGGACTCCGTGGTCTACCGCCAGCCCCCGCCCCCGCAGCCAGTGAGATTGAATTGATCAAAGCGCCATACTATGCTTTAAAAATGATCATGAGAAAACCGTCAGGAATTGTCTTTGTCCTCGCCCTTCTTTTGATCGCTGGCAGCGCAACTGCACAAACAACATCCATTCAGGAAGCGGCCGAGTTGCAGGCCAAATTTGAAGAGAAAGTGCGGCTTGAAGTTTTGCGCCCTCACGAACTTGCCGTGAAAGACCTGAATGCAAAGTTTGCCGCCGCATTGGAACGTGCTCAGGAGGCTGCGCAGTCGGCAGGAAATCTGGACGAGGCCTTTGCCGTCAAAGGGGAGAAAGAGGCCGCTCTGGCAGGAGGTTACACTCCGGCCTTGGATGACGCAAAGACTCCCGCCAGCCTTAAAACCATGCGTTCCACCTACCGTACTGCCCTGGCAAGGCTGGAGCTGGACCGTGACAAAAAGCTCCGCCCGCTGAAGGATGCCTATGCCAGATCGCTCGAAACTTTGATGGTGACCATGACGAAAGGCGGCCGCCTGGAGGAGGCGATGGCCTTGAAAAAAATGCGCGAAGATCTGCTCGCAAATGCAGCTTTGCCAAATGCCGCAGTGCCGGCCGGTGCAGGCGCGGCGATGGACCTGAGCGGCCAGTCCCTCACCAACAGCCTCGGAATGAAATTTGTGCCGGTGAAAGGCACCAAGGTGCTTTTTTGCATCCACGAGACACGCTGCAAAGACTATGCCGCCTACGCCTCTGATGCTCAAGACGTGGATGGCACATGGAAAGACCGGAAAAACGATGCGGGTTTGGTTCTGGACCGTCCGGAAGACCATCCTGTGTCGAGAATAAGCTGGGAAGATGCACAAAAATTCTGTTCCTGGCTGAGCAAAAAGGAGGGGAAAACCTATCGGCTGCCCACAGATCAGGAGTGGAGCTACGCGGTCGGTATCGGTCGTGACGAGAGATGGAACAAAGACACCACGCCTGCCACGGTCGTCCGGAATGAGACGGACTTTCCCTGGGGCAAAGACTGGCCGCCCCCCAAGGGTGCCGGAAATTACTCTGATCTGAGCCGCAAAAACAAGGCCCCCGCGAACAAATCCCAGTACTTCGAGGATTACGACGACGGCTTTCCCACCACCTCACCGGTGATGAGCTTCCCCCCCAACAAACTCGGAATCTATGATCTGGGCGGCAACGTCTGGGAATGGTGCGACGACTGGTTCGACAGCTCGAAAACCGACCGTGTTTTGAGAGGCAGTTCATGGACTCATTGGGAAAAGGAGAATTTGCGTTCTTCATTTCGCGATCATCACAAACCGGACGAGCGTCTTGGCCTCGGATTCCGGATCGTCTTGGTCCCGGCCTCGTAAATTGGAACCGTGAAGCCTTGCTTCTTGAAATGATCGCCGGGTTGATCCGCATGCCAAAGAATGAACCGGGGCGTATGCTGCGTTCACCGCTGAACCAGACAGGCCATTCACCCAGGCGCACACCTCTGCCCATCCTTCATGAATAAATCCTCTGCTTTCGCGATCATCATCATGGTGGGCATGTGTGCCTCTGCTTCCACGTCGGCCCAGGACGCAGACGTGGGAGATCCGGCGGCGCTGCAGAGTGCCTTTGAAGAGAAGGTGAACCTTGAGGTTCTCCGTCCTCATCGCTTGGCTGTGTCTGATCTGAACGCCAAGTTTGCAGCCGCACTCGACAGGCTGCAGCAGGCCGCCCAAAAATCAGGAAATCTGGAGCAGGCTCTGGCCATCAAAGCAGAGAGGGATGATCTTCTGGCCGGCAAATATGATCCGGACTCGGACGAAGCCCAAACAGCCGAAGTTTTAAAGCCGTTGCGTTCCACCTACCGGACTGCCCTGGGCCGCCTGGAGCTTGAAAGGGACAAAAAGCTGCGCCCGCTCAACGACGCTTTTGCCAGACAGCTCGAAACACAGCTGCTCGCTTTGACGAAGGCAGGCAGGCTGGAGCAGGCCGCGGCGGCTAAAAACATCCTGAAGGATCTGGCCGCCGCTTCTTCCCCCAAGGAAGGTGGTGCGGGGCAGGATTTCTCTGCAGTCAGGGCGTTCACCAACAGTCTCGGCATGAAGTTTGTGCCGGTGAAAGGCATCAAGGGGATGTTTTGCATCCACGAGACACGGCGGCAGGACTACAATGCCTATGCCAGTGACACATCGGCCACGGACAGCGGGTGGAAAAATGTCCGAAAAGAAGCGGTTCCCGTGGGCGCGGAGGAAAATCATCCGGTGGTCAGTGTCAGCTGGGAGGACGCGCAGAAGTTTTGTGCCTGGCTCAGTCGCAAAGAGGGCAGGACCTACCGGATGCCGACAGACGAGGAGTGGAGCATTGCGGTCGGGCTGGGCCGTTCCGAAAAACGTCCGAAAGGAACGACGCCGGAGATGCTGAACCAGAGAACGGGCAATGATTTCCCCTGGGGTGAGGGCTTTCCGCCCAAGACCAGCGACAAGGCCGGAAACTATGCAGACGTGGCGTGGCACGAGAAATTTCCATCCAATCCGTTCATCGAAGACTACCAGGACGGCTTCCCCACGACCGCGCCCGTCATGAGCTTTAAGCCGAACTCAGCAGGGCTTTTTGACATGGGCGGGAATGTCTGGGAGTGGTGCCAGGACTGGCTGAACGACGCGCAAAAAACGCACGTTTTGCGAGGTGGTTCCTGGCATTACTTTGATCGCGGGCACCTGCTCTCCGCCAGTCGGTACGCTCCGCCTCCTGGCATGAATTATGACTGCGGTTTTCGCTGTGTTCTGGAGTCCGGTTCATAGCACGCAGGGGTGAAAACGAGCGGCAGCTTCGCGCTTGCATCTGCCGGATATTTCGGCTTTGGCTTGCTGCATTCCGTCATGCCCAAATACATTGTCACCATCGGCCTCGAAGTTCATGCGCAGCTCACCACGCGCAGCAAGATGTTCTGTGCCTGCCCGGTGGAATATGGCGCGGAGCCCAACACCCACACCTGCCCCACCTGCCTCGGGCTGCCAGGTGCGCTCCCTGTGCTGAACCAGGACGCCATCGAAAAGACCATCCTCACCGGCCTCATGCTCGGTTGCACGACTCCGCCCGTCGTGAACTGGGACCGCAAAAACTACTTCTACCCGGACATGCCGAAGAACTACCAGATCACGCAGATGCCCTTCCCGCTCTGCCTCGGTGGTGGCGTCCCGCTGTATGACCTGGCTTATCCCAAGGACGCTCAGAAAAGCATCGCCAATCCTGGCAAGGTCGTGAAACTCACCCGCATTCACCTAGAGGAAGACGTCGGCAAGTCCACCCACTATGACAAGTTCAGCGCCCTCGACTTCAACCGCGCCGGCACCCCGCTGATGGAAATCGTCAGCGAGCCCGACATCGACAGCGCCGAGGAGGCCTTCGCCTACATCACCAGCCTGCGCCAGATCCTCATCTATGGCGGCGTCAGCGACGCCGACATGGAAAAGGGCAACCTCCGCTGCGACGTGAACATCTCCGTCCGCCCCGAAGGCCAGAAGGAGCTCGGCGTGAAGATCGAGCTCAAGAACATCAACTCCATGTCCGCCGTCCGTCGCGCCATCAAGGCCGAGACCGAGCGCCAGATTGATGTCCTTGAAGGCCGCAATCCCGAAAAGCTCGTCCAAAGCACCCGCCGCTGGGACGACGACCGTGGAGAGACCACCCTCATGCGCAGCAAGGAGGACGCGCACGACTACCGCTACTTCCCAGATCCCGACCTCCTGCCCGTGCGCACCGCCGCATTGGTGGAAAAGGTCCGCTCCCAGCTTCCCGAACTGCCGCATGAAAAGCGCGCCCGCTTTGAGAAAGACTACGGCTGCAGCGCCTACGACGCCGGAGTGCTCTCCAGCGAAAAAGAGCTCGCTTCCTGGTATGAGGCCGCCGTCGCCGCAGACACCAGGGTGCCCGCCAAGAAAATCGCCAACTGGGTCATCAACGACCTTCTGGGCGTCCTCAATGAGCGCTCCCTCACCATCACCGAATGCCCGGTAAGCCCGCAGGCGCTCAGCGCCCTCGTCGCCACCGTGGAGGCCGGCAGCATCTCCAACAACCAGGCCAAGGAAGTCTTTGCCGAGATGTTCGAGTCTGGCAAATCCGCCGCCGAAATCATCAAGGCCAAAGGCTTTGAGCAGGTCAGCGACACCGGTGCGCTCGAAGCCATCGTCGAACAAATTCTCGCAGCCAACCCCGACAAAGTCGCCGAAGTCAAAGGCGGCAACGAAAAGGCCATGAACTGGTTCACTGGCCAGGCCATGAAGGCCAGCCAGGGCAAGGCCAATCCCAAAATGGTCACCGAGATCGTGCGCCGGAAGGTGCTCGGTTGAGCTCCCCAATGTAAAACCCCTTGCATCCCACCCGCTGGCTGCTACCCTCTCCGCCCCTTTTCAGAACACTCAGCCCCTTTTAGAATCATGTCCCAGCATAGCAGCCTCAAGTCCTCCGGCTCCGTCGGCACCAAGCGCAGTGTCCTGAAGCGCGGCGAGCGCATCAAGCTCCTCCAGTCCCGTGGTCAGTGGAAGGAAGGCCGTCTGCCTCTCAATCTGCCCAAGACCAAGCCGGAATAAGGCTTCCCCGTGCGTCTTAACCGATATCTGAGCCAGTGCGGCGTGGCCTCCCGCCGCGGTGCGGAGGAGATCATCCTCGGCGGTCGTGTGTCCATCAACGGGCACATCGTCACTGAGCTCGCCACACAGGTCCAGCCCGAGGATAAAGTCGTCGTTGACGGCTCTCCAGTTCGCACTGAGACGCCCGTCGTTCTCGTCTTGAACAAGCCCAAGGGCTACATCTGTTCCCGTGGTGACAAGCATGAGCGCATGACGATCTACGATCTCCTGCCGCTCAAGTATCAGAATCTGCACCACGTTGGCCGTCTCGACAAAGACAGCGAAGGTCTCATTCTCCTCACCAATCGCGGAGATCTCTCCCACCGCCTCATCCACCCCAGCCAGGGTGCCGAAAAGGAATACGAAGTCGTCGTCGATCAGCCGCTGAACGCGGACGTCATGGCCAAGCTCGTCAAAGGCATGATGACCGAGGAAGGTTTCGCCCGTGCCGAGCGCACCTGGATGGACACCGACTACCGGGCGCATATCGTTCTCAAGATGGGCCTCAAGCGGCAGATCCGCATGATGCTCTACTACCTCGGTTACGAGGTCACACGCCTCACCCGCATCCGCATCGGCTGGCTCAAGCTCCACGGTCTTGCCAAAGGTGCCTACAAGGAGCTCACCCCCACGGAAATCGAGCGTTTCTTCAAGGAAGAGCCTGCAAAGCCCCGGCTGGAGCGCAAGTCCGCCGCCGAAGAAGATGGCGTCGAAGACCACCGTCCGGCGCGCAAGCGCAGCCCTGAGTCCCGTGAGCCGCGCAGTTTCAAGTCCGGTCCAGGCAAAAAAAGCGGTCCTTCCCGTCGCTTTTCCGAAGACAAGCCCTCCGGTTTCCGTCCCAAGTCCAAGTTCAGCCCACGCTCACGCTCAGGCGAAACGGAGCCGGGCGAAAGACCACGGGGGCGTTCAGGTCCGCCAGCTCGCCGTCCAGCTCCACGGGGGCCTCGGCGTGGTCCGTCGTCACGGTAAATTCCCGCGTCTGGATGTAGTCCAGGTATTCGCACTCCCGGTAGCCGTCCAGCAGCATGCCGCGCAGCAGCTGGATGAACTCCATCCCGCCTAGCCCGCGGAAAATCAGCAGATCCAGCATGCCATCTGTGTTGGAGGCATCCTTGAAGAGCGGGAAGGGGCCGCCATAATGCCTCCCATTCCCCACCAGCACCACCGTACCCAGCAGCGGTGCCTTGCCCTCGATGTGCACGCTCAGCGTCGGCGGCGTCCGCATCAGCACATTCACCGCGCTCATCACATAGCTCAGTGGGCCATACTTCTTTTTCGCCTCCCAGGAGGTCTCCTGCACGATCTGCGCGTCCAGTCCCACCCCAGCCAGCTGGGCAAAGTACATGTCGTTGGCCATCCACAGGTCCACCTCGCGCCGCTGGCCGCTGGTGATCTCCCGCCAGCAGCCCTCGATGTCACGCCCCGGCAGCTTCAGCTCCACGGAAAAGACATTCATCGTCCCCAGCGGCAGCACGCCCAGCGCCGTGTGCTTTTCGCCGGGCTTGCGCCGCGCATTGGCCCGGCAGATGCCCTGCAGCACCTCGTTCATCGTGCCGTCTCCTCCGGCGGCCACCACCAGTTCATGATTTTCCGCCAGTTCCTCGGCCATCGCCGTGGCATCTGCGGGTCCCTTGGTCAGGTGCAGTTCCGGCTCCGGGGACAGCTTGCGCAGCGCGTGTTCGAGAGAGGCCGCCTTCGTGCTGCGGGCGGCAGGGTTCAAAATGACCGGAATGGGCATGAGGGCGGCATTCATCGCACGTTGCGCGGACTTCGCAAAGCTTCATGGCCGGTCGCTTGTGAAACTTTTCACAAATTGCGGTTGCCCCTCTGCATGCGGCTCCGATAATCCGCTTCAGACCCTTTCCCCTTCGCTCATGCCTGCCCCCGCCGAAGCTCCCGCCCCTGCTGCCGCTCCTCCCCCGGTCGATCTTGTCAATGTCCAGATCGACGGCGTCTGGCACAAGTTCCCCAAAGGCACGCGCATGATCGAGGCCTGTAAGCAGGTGAAGAAGGAAGTCCCTCACTACTGCTACCACCCCAAGCTCTCTTCTCCCGGCAACTGCCGCATGTGCCTCGTGGAGATGGGCATGCCCCCGCGTCCCGCTCCTGGCACCGAGCCTGAGAAAGACGAGCACGGCATGCCCAAGATCGGCTGGATGCCCCGCCCCGTCATCGCCTGCGCCAACACCGTCGCTGAAGGCATGGGCATCCGCACAGACTCCGTTCTCACTCAAGAATGCCGCAAGGGCGTGATGGAGTTCCTCCTCATCAATCACCCCCTCGACTGCCCCATCTGCGACCAGGCCGGCGAGTGCCGCTTGCAGGAGTTCAGCGTCGAGCACGGCAAAGGCGAAAGCCGCTTCCGCGAAGACAAGGTCAAGAAGCCCAAGAACGTCGATATCGGCCCGCGCGTGCGTCTTGACGACGAGCGTTGCATCATGTGCAGCCGCTGCATCCGCTTCACTGCAGAGATCGCAGACGAGCCCGTCCTCGGCTTCACCGAACGCGGCAGCTTCACCACCCTCGCTGTGCATCCCGGCAAGCGCCTGGAGCACAACTATTCCCTCAACACTGTGGACATCTGTCCGGTGGGTGCCCTCACTTCCAACGACTTCCGCTTCCAGCAGCGCGTCTGGTTCCTCACGGAAACGGGCAGCATCTGCACCGGCTGCGGCCGCGGTTGCAACATGGACATCTCCGCCCGTGGCGACACCATCTACCGCCAGACCCCGCGCGACAACAACGACGTCAACTCCACCTGGATGTGTGACAGCGGCCGTCTCGACTTCCACTTCGTGAACAGCGAGTTCCGCCTGACCGATCCCATGATCAAATCCGGCGGCAAACACCAGATCGCCACCTGGAAGGCCGCGCTTTCCAGCATCGCCACCGCTCTTGCCGGCAAGAAGGGCGATGAGATCGCCATCATCGCCAGCGCCCGCATGACGAATGAAGAACTCTTCTTCGTGAAACATCTCGCCGCACTGCTCGGCACCACGAATGTCGATGTTATCCCCCGTTCCGGCGGTGCCGACAACTACCTCCGCGCCGACGACCTCAATCCGAACACCAACGGCGCCAAACTGATCCTTGGCATCGAGCCCGGTGCCAAGCTGGCAGAGATCACGGAAAAGATGAGCCGCGGCGGCCTGCGTGCCGTGCTCGCCTTGGGGGAAAACCTCCTCAAAGTCGGCTTCTCTCAGCGCGACCTCGAAAAGGTCCCCTTCATCGCCTCCCTGCACATCCTGGCCAACGCCAGTGCCGAACTCAGCGACGTCGTGCTCCCCGGCTCCGCCTATGCGGAAAAGCGCGGCAGCATGATCAACGTCACCGGCCGCCTCCAGCGCCTGAACAAGGCCGTCAAATCCCCCGGCAACGCCCACGACACCTGGGAAATCCTGCGCGATCTCATCGTCGCCTGCGGCGGCTCGAACGGCATCCACACTGTGGAAGACGTCTTCAAGCGCCTCAGTGCCGAAGTTCCCGCCCTCAATGGCCTGACCTTCTCCAAGATTGGTGACCTCGGCGTGCCAGTGCTGGAAACCGGTGAGAAGATCCCCCTCCTTGAGCGCGAGAAAGAGCGCAAGGCCAAGGGCATCATCGTCGGGTAGCAGCCTGAGCTGACCAAGCTCCCGAAGCATTCGTCGTGACACCCACCCCCATGCAGTCCATCCTTTTGGGGTCTGGTGGGATGATCCTGTTGCTCTCTCTCTTTGTTCTGGATGTTCTGGACCCGCCAGGGATGCTGACGGCGGCCAGTGTCAGGGTGGTCACCGGCAGACTCGTCAAGGCAACCGAGACTGGCGGCAAGAGCAAGGACCTGGATGTGTGGCTTGAGGGCCAGGAACTCCCCTTCCGCAGCTTTGACAGCGTCTATCCGCGCAGTTTTGACGGCCAGGTTTTGGCCACCCTGCGGCCGGGCATGGAGGTGCGGGTGAGCGTGAGGATCCGAGAAGCCAATTCTCCCCGGCGCAATCTGGCGCAGAACCAGTCGTTCTATCCTTTGGTGGCGCTGGAACTCGATGGCAAGCCCGCGCTGACATTGGCCGCGTATAACCAATGGTCCGTCGAGAACCAAAAGGTGGCGCAGTGGTTTCTGCCGCTGATGATGTGCCTATGTGGCTACTTGGTTTTTTCAGGGATCAGGCTAAGGCGGGCAGGTTCTTGACCAAGATGCTGGGGCAATTGCATTGATTCACTCGATGGCATTTTAAAAGAAAAATCGTGGATTCTTTCAGATGGTCTCTGACTGATTTCTGAAGGTTTGGCTGAGCAAAATTGGCTGGTTCAGAGGAGCCGCGAAGGTATTCGTTATGCCCCCCTTTTTTTTCGTGCTGCGGCACGAACGCAAAAAAACTTCCCCATCCCATCATGTCTGTGTTCTTCACGCAGGGCGTGCGCTTTGCCGTGCTCCTGTTTTCTCTCGTGGCCGTTGTCTCGTCCCCTGCTGCCACGCTCTATTGGGATGCCAATGGCACGGCTGTGTCTTCTGGCAATGCCGGAGGCGTCTGGGGCGTGGACAGCTTTTGGAGCACGGATGCACGTGGGCTTAGCAGCACCGGAGCCTATGTCACGGGCAGCGATGTGGTCTTTGCCGCAGGCGTTGACGGTACAGGCACTTACACAGTCACGCTCTCTCCTGGTCAGTCTGCCAGCAGTCTCAATTTCCAGGAAGGCCACGTCACCATCGCCCCCGGCACGGCTTTTGTTTCGTCCCCAAATAACTTCACTTCCGTCGAGATCCTCACTCTCACCGGCACCGCCCCCGTCGTGAACGTCCAGAACATGGACGTCACCATCACAGCCCGCATGAATTCCACCGGACTCACCAAAAACGGCCTCGGCAAACTCACGCTCGACTTCGGTGCCTCCGGCAACGCCAGCTTCTTCAATCTCGGCAGCACACCCATCACCATCAATGCCGGCACTTTCGAGCTCAAGGGCACAGGCGGCAGCGCCAATCAGCTCGCCACCTCGGGCATTGTCATCAACAGCGGCGGTACCTTCCTCTGGAACACCAACGCCAACAGCGTCGGCGACAGCGCCAAAATCACCGTCAACGTTGGCGGTGTCCTCAACACCAAGGTCTCCGACCAGGTCGGCACCATCGAAGGCGGCGGCCTCATTCTCATGCGCAATGCTTCCCTCAATCTTGCCCAGGGTGGCGTCAGCACCACCTTCTCCGGCATCATAGCAGGCAGCGGCACGCTGCAGGTGAATGGCGGCACAGGCTTCGTCACCCTCACAAATGCCAATACCTTCGCTGGCACGCTCAGTGCGCTCAATACCAGCACCGCCACCGGCGGTTTTGTTCTCGGGCACGCCCGTGCGGTCCAAAATGCCACCATCAATCTCGTCAACTTCGACGTGAACACCAAGAACATCAGCTTTGCCTCCGGCATCGGCACCTTCATCACCGGCGGTCTTCAGGGCACCAGCAACCTCACGCTCCAGGATGCTGGCGGCAGCGCCATCACCCTCCATACCGGCAACAACGACAGCACCACCACCTACCGTGGTGCCCTCAGCGGCAGCGGTGGCCTCACCAAGATCGGCACGGGAACCCTCACCCTCAGCGGCGAACAAATCACCGTCACCCGCACCACCACCTCCTCCGGCGCAGTCACCGCCACCTACGTTTCCAGCACCTCCAACACCTACACCGGGGACACCACCATCCTCGGCGGCTCTCACAACCCCGTGAATGGCGCCCTCACTCAGACCAACGCGAGCGGCATCAAGCTCGACTTCAACTCCACCGCCATTGCACCGGCCACCTCGGGTACCAACACCTACACTTACACCATCACCGCTCCCACTGCTGACATCATCAGCGCCTCCAGCCGGCTGGTTCTCGGGGGTGGCAAGCTCACCGTCGCCGGTCGCAACACCACCACAGGAGCAGCCCCCGTCTCTCAAACATTCAATGGCACCTACCTTCTCGCCGGGCGCAGCTACGTCACCGTCACTCAGGGCACGGCCAACACCGACACCGTCGTGAATCTCGGCAGCATCTCGCGTGATCGCGGCAGCATTCTGGAGTTCACGCCCGCCGCAGGCACGCAAAGCGCCACCAACGGCATCACCACCACCACGGCCAACGACGCCAGCGGTATCCTCGGCGGCTGGGCGCTCTTGGGCAATGACTGGGCCGTCAAAAGCACCGCAGGCCCAGCCCTCGGAAATGTCGTCGTCGCCACCACCCAATACAGCACCTATGCCGGTGGAGACATCGTCAGTTCTCCGGCCTCCAACTTGCTGATCAGCGACAGCAGCACCTCCATCACCACCGCTTCCGGGGTCACCACTCTCAACACCATCATGGTGCGCAATGACGCAGGCAACGGCAATGCCGCCCTCAACCGTCTCATCGACATTGCCGCAGGCGAGACGCTCCGTCTGGGTGCCACCGGCTCCATCTGGAACCAGGGCAGCCAGGTCACCTCGGGCGTCCCCACGCTCACCATCGGCTCTGCCAGCAGCGTTGGCACCCTCACCGCCGGTGGCGCGGACAACACCGCTGGCGAGCTCATCATCAACAATTCCGGCTCAGGCGAAATGCTCATCCGCTCCTCCATCACCGACAATGGAACCGGCGCCGTCACCCTCATCCGTACCGGCTCTGGCAATCAGGTCGTCTTCAGCGGGGTGAATACCTACACCGGAGGCACCATCATCACCCTGGGCCGCAACCGCTTCGACAGCGTCGGCAGCCTTGGCAGCGGCGCCGTCACCGTCACTGCCGGCGGTCAGCTATGGCTCAATGCCGGAGGCTCCTATGCCCAGACCTTCAACCTTGCAGGCACCGGTTATGGCGAAAACGGCATTCCCGGCGCCATACGCTTCAGCGGCGGCCAGACTCTCACCGGCCAGATCAATCTCACGGGCGATACCCGCCTCGGTGCCGTCAATGCCAGCAACGTCACCACCTTCACCGGAAAAATCACCGGCGACTACGCCCTCGATCTCTCCGGCGGCGCAGGCGGCACCAACATCATCCAGCTCAACAACACCGCCAATGACTTCACCGGCAACCTTTCCATCAACACCAATTTTGGCACCAGTCCCACCGCCTTCAACAGCGCCAATGTCACCGTTCGTCTCGGTGCCTCGGAGGTCATCCCCAACGGCCTCGGCAAGGGCAACGTCATTCTGAGTGGCAGCAGCAGCACCAGCCCCGTCACCCTTGACCTCAACGGCTTTAGCGAAACCATCAACTCCCTGATCTCCTATGGCACTCATGCCAACACCGCCATCACCAATGGCAAAGCAGGCACCACCTCCACCCTCACCATTGGGGATAACAACTCCAGCACCCTCGTCACGGACACAGCCGCAGCCACAACCTTCTTCGGCGGTGTCATCAAGGACACCGGCACCGGTATTATGGCGCTGACCAAGATTGGCGAAGGCACCCAGACCTTCACAGGCGCCAACACCTACAGCGGTGCGACGACAATCAGCAAGGGCATCCTCATGGCCGGTGCTGTTAACACCCTGTCCGCCAGCTCTGCGGTGACCCTCGCCAATGATCCCACCGCCATGCTGGCTTTGACCAATGGCCTCGCTGATTTTTCACAGACCATCCTGTCTCTTGCAGGCGGTGGCACCGTCAATCTGGGCACCATCGCCGCTGCCGACACCATGGCCACGCCGGGCACCCGGCTCACCACTGGCAGCAGCGCAGACACCACCTACTCCGGCACCATCGCCGGTGCCGGTGGTTTGGTGAAACAGGGCTCTGGCACCTTCACCCTCACCGGTGCCAACACCTATGTCGGCACCACCCAGGTGACCGCAGGCAATCTTCAGGTCGGTCAGGCGGGCACGGGGCAGAGCGGCAACGGAGCCGTGGTTGTCAGCAGCGGTGCCACCCTCTCCGGCTCCGGCACCGTGCAGGGTGCCACCGTCATCAATGGCCTGCTCAGCGCTGGAGACAGCGGCGGCACCGGAATCGGCCGGCTGACCTTCACCGATGTCACTACCGGCAGCCTCACCCTGTCTGGTGGTGGGAGTTCGCTCGCACCGCGGGTGCTGTTCACTCTCGCCGGAGCCACTGGAAACGATGCCAGCCCCGCCGATGGCATCCAGACCGCCGGACTTCTCAACGGCAGCTTTGGCAATCATGACGCCCTCGTCGTCCAGGGAACCCTCACCCTGGCCGCCGGTAGCACCATCAAAGTGGAGCTCGCCAGCGGTTATGATCCCACCTTTGGCGATGTCATCAACCTCATCGACTGGGGCACCGTCAATGGCGGCGCGTCCGCCATCGTCGCCGGCGGATTCAATGCGGCCAGCACCGGTGGAGACCTCGATCTCCAGCTCGGCGCTTCCATGATCGCCAACGGCTGGTTTTGGGATACCGACCAGTTTTTGACGGACGGCATCATCTACGTCGTGCCGGAGCCCGGCCGCGCCATGCTGCTGCTCCTGGGTTTGGGCCTGGGGTCCTTCCGTCGCCGCAGGCGCTGAAGGCGGCAAATGCTGAAGCATAATGCCTGCAAGGTCCGGAAATCAGGGTAATGTCTTCCCCCCTGCCGTGACTTACTCTCCCTCCATGCCCAAACCCGAACTTTTATCTCCTGCCGGAAACTGGGAGTGCGCCCGTGCGGCCGTGGCAAATGGGGCGGACGCGATCTTCTTTGGCATGCCGCGCTTCAATGCGCGCCTGCGCGCTGACAATTTCACCGAGGAGGATCTGCCGGAGCTCATGAAGTTCCTCCACGAGCACGGAGTGAAGGGCTACGTCGCCTTCAACACTCTCATCTTCACCCGGGAGCTGCCAGATGCCGAAAAGCAGCTCCGCTATCTCGAAGAGTGCGGCGTGGACGCCGTCATCGTCCAGGATCTCGGTCTCGCCCGCATGGTCAAGGAGCTGGCCCCGGGGCTGCGCCTGCATGCCAGCACGCAGATGACCATCACTTCTCCAGAAGGACTGGAGTTCGCCAAAAAGCTGAACATCGACCAGGCGGTCCTGGCGCGTGAACTTTCCCTGCGCGAACTGGAGCGCTTCAAGACGGCTCAGGTGCCTCTGGAAGTCTTCGTCCACGGCGCCCTTTGCGTGGCCTACTCCGGCCAGTGCCTCACCAGCGAATCCCTGGGCCGCCGCAGTGCCAACCGTGGCGAATGCGCCCAGGCCTGCCGCATGCCCTATGAAATGATTGTCGATGGCGAGCCGCGCGACCTTGAGGACAAACGCTACCTGCTTTCTCCGCAGGATCTCGCGGCAGTGGATGAAATTCCGCGCCTCATCACGCTGGGCATCAAAAGCTTCAAGATCGAAGGCCGCCTCAAGACGCCGGAATACGTCGCCGCAGTGACTCAGGTGTATCGCAAGGCCATTGACCGCGCCCTGGCGAACCAGCCTGCACCTGCGAGCGCGGAGGACCGCTACGCGCTGGAGATGACCTTTTCCCGCGGCCTCTTCACCGGCTGGATGCATGGTGTGAACCATCAGGAGCTGGTAGGCGCTTATTACGGCAAGAAACGCGGCCCTTACGTCGGGAAGATCACACGCATCCTCGGCGCGGACACGCTGGAGCTGGATGAGCTCAACATCGGCATCAAGCCGGGGGACGGCGTGGTCTTTGAAAACCTCGCCGACACCAATCAGGAGCAGGGCGGCAGCGTGTATGAGGTTCGTGGTCGTGTGCTCAGTTTCCGCCACGGCCACCTGCGCATGGAGAATCTGTCTCCGGGCACCCGTGTCTTCAAAACCAGCGATCCTGCGCTCAACCGCGCCCTGCGTCAGTCGTTTGAAGGAGACATCCCCATCCGCAAGCAGCGGAAGCTGGACATCCACGTCACAGGCAAAGTCGGCGAGCCCCTGTGCGTGCAGTCTGGCTCCCATGCGGTGACTTCCACCATGCCGCTGCAGGCCGCCATGAAGCGCCCGCTCACACCGGCAGCCTTCATCGAGCAGTTCAGCCGCCTCGGCGGCACCGAGTTCGAGCTTGGAGAAGTGCAGTTTGACGTGGCCGGCGAGGTCATGCTCCCGATCAGCGAACTGAACCGCATGCGGCGCGATCTGATCGCCTCATGCAGTGGCGAGAGTTCATCGCCAAAAGCCATCGCCAAAAGCACGGTAACTCTGGAGTCGCTGATGCCATCCCGTGGCCGGGTCGATGAAACGCTGCCCATGCAACTGCACGCGCTGTGCCGTACCCAGGCGCATGTGGATGCTGCATTGGTCCTCGGCGTGCCGCGCCTCTACCTCGACTTCGAAGACATCCGCCTCTATGCCGACATGGTGCGGCAGATCAAGGAACGCAGCGACACCGCCCAGGTCTGGCTGGCCACGCCCCGCATCCAGAAGTCCGGCGAGGCCGGCTTCTTCAAGCTCATCCAGCGCGCAGAGCCGCACGGCGTGCTCATCCGCAATCTCGGTGCCATGTCCTTCTTCCAGGACGCCGGCATCCCGATGACCGGAGACTTCTCGCTTAACGTCGCCAATCCCCTCACCGCTGAGATTCTGAAAAACGCCGGGTTGGAGCGTCTGACCATCAGCTACGACCTCAACATCGAGCAGGTCGTCGATCTCCTTGCCGCTGCGCCGCCTTCCTGGTTTGAGCTCACGCTGCACCAGCACATGCCCATGTTTCACATGGAGCACTGCGCCTTCGCCGCCTTCCTCAGCAACGGCACCGACTTTACCAACTGCGGCCGCCCCTGCGACCGGCACCGCGTGCACCTCCGCGACCGTGTGGGCATGATGCACCCCCTCAAAGCCGACGTCGGCTGCCGCAACACGCTTTTCAATGCCGTGGCGCAAACCGGCGCGCAGTTCTTTGATGAACTCCGCGAGCATGGCCTGCGCTGCTTCCGCGTCGAGCTGCTCGAAGAAAATGCCGACGAGGCCATGATCGTCCTGCGCACCTATCAGGAACTCCTGGCCGGCCAGCGCGATGGCGACGAAATCTGGCGCGACCTGAAGGCTCACAGCCAGCTCGGCGTCACCCGCGGCACCTGGGCGGAGCTCGCCTGAGGCAACGGGGGCGGACACGCTTGACCAGAGGAGCGCGGACACTCTTGTCCGCCTCATGCTTCCCTCTCCAAAAACTCAGCAGAACTTGTCATGAACAATCTTCTGGATCTCTGGCGATGCCGGCAACTGGTTCTGATAAAACGTGTATGAGTTGATGGCCGTGAGGTAGCCGTCGTTTTTCGTGGCGGAACCGACCCAGGCACCCTCCGGCAGCCTGCCGACGGACCTTTTGACAAAGTCCGCATGGGAGAGGGACACATTCGGGGTGAAGTGGGTCACTTGGCCATTCTGAACGATGATCAGGAAGTAGAGTCCCTCGCCGACGACGATTTTATCCTGTCCTCTTGCGGGCTCTGCCGATCTCATTCGCCAAGCTTGGAATCTCTGCAGGCTGGCGTCAACCAGTTGAGGCCATGGTTTGATGGACTTAGAGGAACTTCCTTGAACGCCGGCGGTTTAACCGCCAGATTCTCAACGCCATGTCCAGGCACGTCTTCGACGATTTTAGTTTCCTGCCGACCGTCGATTCGACGGATGGAGAGGTTATGGAGAATGAGTTGCCGAAATCCACGCCGGAGGTAAGCCAGCAGGAATGGACTGAGCCCCTGCATGAAGAGGCGGCCAGTCAGGCCTCTGCAGATGAGGCGGTGCATCAGGAGGTGACCAACGAAGAGCAATCCCTTGAGGCGGCGCCCCCGCCCCCGTCTGAACAACCGTTCTTTCTCCAGACACCGGAGATATCGCCTGCGGCTGAGCTGGGTGCCGTGCAGTCATTCTCTGAAGTAGAACAGGGCGTGCAGGGCCGGGAGATCGGACCGGAACTGCCCTCCACCAGGCTTCTGCCTCTGGAGCACAAGGAGGATCAAACCGGGCGAGACCGGCCTGAAGCAGTGCCAACACCCCGCCTACCTCAGGCAGCCTCGGAGGCCAGGACAAAGGTGGAGAAACAACCTGCGGACCATGCACCGCCTGAGGACGTGACCGCTAAGGGCGATGATGCTAAGCCGGCCCAAAATCCAAAGCCTTTCATCGCCCCCAAGCCACCCCCTGAAGAGCCTCTGGATCCTGATCAGGAGAAAAAACTGCGCTGGCAAAAGCTGGCGGACAAGATCGGCCTTCGCACGCTCGGCATGAGCTTCGGCGTGCACATGTTCCTGCTGCTCATCGCCGCTTTCATAGGTGTCAGTCAGGTCATGGACCCGCAGGTGGACTTTTTGCCCGGCGGCAGTTCACCACATTCACAGGCCGCTGCTGCGGAGCTGACCCACAAGATTCAGAACAAGAAAAACCCCTGGCTCAAGGCCAGGCCGGTCCAGCGCAAGATCACGGTGCAGACTCTGTCCTCTAACATCGTCATGCCTGAAATGGCGCCCATGGAGGTGCTGGACTTTGACAAAATCAACAACCGTATGGACCTCAGCAAGGCACCCGCTTCGGGATTAAGCCAGCCGATGGGCCTCGGAGGAGCGGGTGGCGGCCTTGGTGCCGGCATCGGGCGCGGCGGCAAATTTAGCTTTGTCGGCCAGACTGCTGTCGGGCGCCGCGTGATTTTTGTGGTGGATGTCTCCGGCTCCATGTCTCAGCCTCTCAAAGGAGATGGGCCTAGGATGACCCGCTTCGAACTGCTGAAAAAGGAGCTGATCAAGGCGGTGCGGCAGATCCCTTTTGGAACGGCATACCAAGTCCTCTACTTCTCCGACTTTGCCTGGCCTCACAACGAGGTAAGCAGCCAGAATGGGGAGGCATTTGCCAAATACACCTGGAACATCAGGCCGGATGACTACAAGGAGGTGAAAATTCCCACCTTCAAATACATCCAGGCCAGTCCGTTTACGATTCAGGAAAGTGTGGACCTCATTCAAAAGGCGGACAATCCCGGGCTCACCAACTGGGGATCCGGCCTGCTCATGGCTTTGAATGCGAACCCCAAACCGGACGTCATTTTCTTCATGACCGACGGCGAGCGCCAGGACGAGAACGGCTGGATCGACATCGTGACCGCCGTGAACAAAAGCAAGCTGCCCATGACCGTCATCCACACCAGCGTCATGGCCCAGGTGGATGCCGCACGCGAGATGGACGCTCTGGCCAAGCGTAACAACGGCAGTTTCTCCGTGGTCGCCGGAGAAGGCAAAGTCATCAAGGGCGAGGAATTCTTCAAAATGAAGTAGCCTCAGCTCTGCAGCTCACGCAGCGCCGCAGCCACCTCATCCACCGGCAGGCCGACGACGTTGGTGAATGACCCCGTCATGTGGTCGAGCAGCATCTCCGTGCACTCCTGAATGCCGTAGGCCCCCGCCTTGTCGAGCGGGTTCACCCGGGCGTGATAGGCGCGGATCAGCTCGTCCGTCAGCGGCTTGAAGGTGACATGCGTGATGACGTGCAGCTCTCGAACTACGGCGCCATCACAGGCAAACGCCACTCCGGTGCAGACTTCGTGGGTCCGGCCCGAGAGCCGGCGTACCATGCGGAGCGCTTCCTCCAGGTCTGCTGGCTTGCCCAGCGGATCGCCATCCACGTAAACCAAGGTGTCAGCACCGATCACAAGCGCACCGGGCTGTGTGCGGCTGACCGCAAGAGCTTTCCGTCGCGCATTCTCCACGGTCAGCTGCTCGGGGGTGAGTGAGGCATCATGGGCCTCATCGACCTGCGGCAGGATGACTTTGTGGCCAAATCCTGCCTGGCTCAGGAGTTCCACCCGGCGCGGTGAGGCGGACGCCAGAACGAGCGGCCTCCCGCTCACGCCCGCTTTTCCACGATGGTTGCCACATCATCCGCACGGATCACGGCGTCCCGCTTGTCCGGCGTGCGGTAGCGGTAGTAGCCGGTCTTTTCCTGATACTGCGGCGCGCCTTCACACGGCACCTCACGCCCGTCCTTGAGTTTGATTTTGTGGGGCGTGGTGGATGCAAACATGTCCGGCATGGAGCAGGAAACGAGGGAAATGGCTGGCAGGAGCAGCAGGAGACGGCACATGGCGTTCATGGCGGGGGAATGGGGAATTAACGATGATGTTAAGACACGACTTTCGGCGTTTTTGTTCATCCTTCAGACAGGTGACATTTTCAAGCGACACAATGATGTCAGTTGAAGCAGCCTTCATGCCTCCTACCCTGCCTGGATGACCCCCAATCTTCCTCCTGCCATCGGCATCATCGGTGGCTCCGGCCTGTACGACCTCGAAGGCTTTGAAAACCGCGAGGAAATCAGCGTGGAGACGCCTTATGGCCCCCCCTCGGATGCACTCGTGACGGGCACGCTGGCCGGGCGCCGCGTCTATTTCCTGCCACGCCATGCCAAAGGCCACCGCATTCTGCCCACAGAGCTGAATCATCGCGCCAATATCTGGGCGCTGCGCAGCCTGAATGTGCGCTGGATCATCGCCGTGACTGCCGTGGGCAGCCTGCAGGAGCAGTACCATCCGCGCGATATCGTGCTGCCGGACCAGTTTTTTGACCGCACCAGCCGCCGCGACCAGCACACCTTTTTCGGCAAAGGCATCGTGGCACATGTGGCGTTTGGAGATCCTATCTCGGCGGGGCTGCGGGGGCTGCTGCACGACGCCTGCGTGGCACAAGGGCGCAAGGTGCACAATGGCGGCACCTATGTGTGCATGGACGGCCCCGCTTTCTCCACCCGTGCGGAGTCGAATGCGCACCGGCAGCTGGGTTTTGACGTCATTGGCATGACGAACCTGCCGGAGGCCAAGCTGGCGCGGGAGGCCGAAATCGCGCTGGCGACGCTGGCGATGGTGACGGACTACGACTGCTGGAAGGTGGAGGAGGAGGCGGTGACGGCGGAGTCGGTCATCGGGCATCTGCATGCGAATGTGGCGGCATCCAAGGCCATCCTGGCGCAGGTGATTCCCAGCATTCCCACGGAGCCGTCCTGGCCGGAACACCGCTCGCTCGACAGCGCTCTTATGACGGATCGCAAGTTGTGGCCTGAGCAGACGGTGGAAAATCTGCTGCCAATCCTGCAGCGCTTTCTTTGAGCTGCGTCAGTCTTCCATCAGTTTCACTGCCAGGCGGCGCATGAACTGGCGTTCTGTCAGCAGGCCGAGGCGCTCATAGGCTTCATCCAGATTGCGCAGGATGCGCAGCAGTGTGGCTTCGGCGGTGGCGGGCTCGTGAATGAGGTCCTCCATGCCGGGATTGGCGGCGGGGTGGTGCTTGGCCACGTCTGCGGCCAGCATGAAGCGGCCGCGGTTGAAGCAGTCGACCAGCCAGGTCTTTTCGTGATGTTTGACGCGGGAGAGAAAGTGGCCGGGGAAGTTGCAGCCTTCGATTTCGAGGCCAAAGCGTTGACCCAGAAGGCGGTAGAGGCAGCAAAGGCTGATGGGATTGCCCAGACCGGTGTCGAGCACCCAGAAGAGGTTGCTGTTGGCGGGGGAGTAGTAGTCTTTGCTGTTGCCGCGGAAGCGGGTGACGCCGTTGTGCGAGGCGAAGAGCCATTGTGCGAGCTCATGCGCGTCCATGCGTCCTTTTTCCGCGAAGGCTTCCTCGGTGAGGGCATCGAGGCGCTTGGCGAGGTCTGAGGACTGGGTTTTCCAGCCGTTGAGGTAGGCGGAGAGCTGGCTGAGGCCTTCTTCGAGCTGGGCGTCGGGGCCCTCCATCCAGCGCCAGCGCATCCAGGTTTCCTCCAATTCGCCACGCCTTGCGGGTTCCAGCAGCTGGGCGACGAGTTTTTCCTCCTCTTGCGAGAGGGGTGTCTCCAGGGTCTCGATGTGGCGGGGGAGCTCGCGGCGCATGCCGGTGAGCTCCTGCCGGACTGCGTGGCGGACGACTTCGGAGTCGTCGTCGAGCAGCTTGATGAGATGGCTCAGATGAGCACTGGGAGGCATTTGGTGGTGATACCACGCAGGGCGTGGCAGTTGCAATCACGAAATGTGGAAACGAACTACAGGCGGATTTCCATGGCCTGGGCGGCGCGGTGGGCTTTGGCGCGGGCTTCGTTGATGGTTTCGGCGCGGGCGAGGGTGACGGCCATGCGGCGCTGGCCGCTGACGGTGGGCTTGCCGAAAAGGCGTACTTGTGTGTCGGATTCGGCAAGAACCTGGTCCAGGGAGCCAAATTGGACGTTGGCGGACTCGCCTTCGACCAATACGGCGCAGCTGGCGCTGGGGCCGTGCTGGCGGATGTTGGGGATGGGGAGGCCGAGGATGGCGCGGACGTGGAGGGCGAACTCGGAGAGGTCCTGGGAGATGAGGGTGACGAGGCCGGTGTCGTGGGGGCGGGGGGAGACTTCGCTGAAGATGACGTCGTCGCCTTTGACGAACATTTCGACGCCGAAGAGGCCGCGGCCGCCGAGGGCTTCGGTGATGGCGCCGGCCATGTGCTCGGCGGCGGCGAGGGCTTTGTGGGACATGGGGTGGGGCTGCCAGGATTCGCGGTAGTCGCCTTTGATCTGGGTGTGGCCGACGGGGGCGCAGCAGGTGGTGCCGCCGACGTGGCGGACGGTGAGCATGGTGATCTCGTAGTCGAAGTCGACGAAGCCTTCGACGATGACTTTGCCTTTGCCGGCGCGGCCGCCTTCCTGGGCGTACTGCCAGGAGTGGGGGATGTCGGCCTCGGTTTTGACGACGCTCTGGCCTTTGCCGGAGCTGCTCATGATGGGCTTGATGACGCAGGGCATGCCGATTTTGGCGATGGCGGCGCGGAATTCTTCCTCGGTGGAGGCGAAGATGTAGGGGGAGGTTTTGAGGCCGAGGTCTTCGGCGGCGAGGCGGCGGATGCCTTCGCGGTTCATGGTGAGCTTGGCGGCGCGGGCGGTGGGGACGACGCGGAAGCCTTCGGCTTCGAGCTCGAGGAGGGTGTCTGTGGCGATGGCTTCGATCTCGGGGACGATGCAGTCGGGCTTTTCGAGTTCGACGAGGCGGCGGAGGGCGTCGCCATCGAGCATGGAGATGATGTGGCTGCGGTGGGCGACCTGCATGGCGGGGGCGTTGGCGTAGCGATCGACGGCGATGACTTCGCAGCCGAGACGCTGGAGCTCGATGACGACTTCCTTGCCGAGCTCGCCGGAGCCGAGGAGCATGACTTTGGTTGCGGAGGAGGAGAGGGGGGTGCCGATGCGGGACATGGATGGGACTTTGGCGCGGGGAAGCGGGGGTTCAAGTTTGCGGTGGTTTGGAGATGGGAGATGGAAGATGGGCGGCGGAATGACGAATGAGTAAATCCGAATGACGAAATAATGTCGAATGTCCAAGCTCGATGGGCAGAGATCAGGGTGGCTGGCGATGCGTGGGAACAGGGACTTTGTGCCGTGGAGGGACGGGAATGAACGGGTCGCAAGGAGGGATGGGTTGGTGAAAGATTTTGAGGGGTTGGTGAGAGGAGAATGGTAGAAAGATTTTGGGTGGAAAAATTTCAGAGAGGGATGAGTTGTCGCAGCTGGAGGGGAGGGATAAGAGGTGGAGCGGGTGACGGAGATGCATCTGTGCCGGGGTTGCCGCTGCCGGACGTGGCGGATGAGCTGGCGCTGAAGCTGAATGTGGTGCAGGGACTGTGGTGGTATGGCCGCACAGACGCTCACTGCGGCGTGAGGAAGCGGAGGGGAGACTGTGCGGCGCTGCGGGAGCAGGCAGGGCTGGCGCTGGGAGTCGGCTGAGGCGACGTTTTCACGAGCCGCGCTGGACGAGGAGGTGCCGCAGCCGGTGCTTGCTCAGATGCTGGGTGTGCGGATCCAAGCGCTGAGGCAGATCGTGGCGCTGTATGGCCCGGTGCGGTGACGAAGACGAAGGCAGATGAGCGTGGGCCAAGGCGAGAGCCGTGTTTTACGCCGTAGGAAGTTGCGGCGCTGGCAAGGAAGCTGTGGGGGTCGTTCTTCTCCAAGGGACCGGCAAAGAAGTGAATAAAGGTGTAGCACCCGCCTGGGCGAAACTAACCCACGGTGGCACACGCAGCGCTAAAACACGTTGCGCAAGAGAAAAACAGCCCAAGCATAGTGCTGACTATTATGAAGCAGATATTTATTTCCCATGCCACGGCAGATTCTCATGTTGCCAATAAGTTGGCGGAAGATCTTAAGATGGCGGGACATGAAGTGCGAATTGATACAAAAGACCTAGGCTTAGGCGATGATGTGGTCGAATTCATGGAAGACGGAATCAATAGGGCCAGCGCAGTAATTATCCTACATTCAAAAAACTCAGCCCAAGCAAAATGGCAAAAAAAAGAAATAAATGCAGCTATTTGGAAGGAGGTGGCAGATTCGGGAGGAACTTGCATTGTAATTAAACTAGATGATACGAAAATCAGCACAATGCTTGGTCCGAAGGTATGGGGAACTCTTAATTTGCAAGATACAGAAGGTTACAAGAATCTAATTGAAAAAATATGCAGTAAATTGTTACCATCTGAGACTGCAACTTCTGTTGTGAATGCTGCACTGAAGTTAGACTCTCCGAATCCCTTTCGTAGGATTAGAGCTGAATATTTTGAAGAGAGAACAGATCTTTTGAGTCGTGCTTTCGCATCTCCAGATGCATCAAAAACCGGAACACTGGAAGAAATTACCCCCTGCTTTCTCGAGGGATCGAGAGGTACTGGCAAATCAATGCTTTTGTTATCGTTAAGAGCTCGAGTGTATATCTCCAGGCAAAAATCGTCATCCGATCGGCATAAAATATTTGGGTTTTATCTAAAGTTTACTCGGGGTGCATTTTGCAATATCGGAGTTTCTCAACAAACGGATAATGAGGGAAGTGGGTCTGATATTCTCAAAGCTTATCAAGAAGAAATCGTCGCAGATATTGGCGCTCAAGAGTTTATTGTTTGTTTATTGGAGAGCTTATTTTCAGAACTTCATCAGTGTTCATCGCAAAATTTGTTGCAAATCAACGGGACATGCGAAGCTGCTTTAGTGGATGACGTTTATAAATATGTGTTCGTCGAGCAGGTGCTGCCTCCTCGAACTTTCCTCGACTTGATGGCTATTTTTGCGAAATTGCATAGATTGATAGCTGACTTCATCAGGCGTAAGTTTATCTATCAAGAAAATACCAAGGTGCCGATAGCCTCACTCGACCTCGAAGCCCTAAAACACGTTATTGAAATCGTCAAAAGTCACATTCCAGAAATTAAGAATTCGCTATTTGTGGCTCTTCTTGATGAATATGAAAACCTATTCCCATTCCAACAACGTGTGGTAAATACTTTTGTAAAACTGGCTGCTCCAGCACTGTCAGTTAAAGTGGCCAAAAAGCTCGGAACTTCTGAAATTTCAGGGACTACAATTGGCCAAGAGTTGCAAGAGACGCATGATTATACTCGCATGATGTTAGTATATGACGTGGAGGATCCAGCTAGTTTTAAAGTATATAGAGACTTACTTGAGCATATTGTAAAAAATATTTTAGACAGCGAGGGACTCTCGATTTCCATTAACGAATTGCTCCCAGATTTCCAAGATGACGAAGTACCAAGCGAAGGCCTAATCCGCAGAGTCGCGGAACTTGCAAAAATGACAACAGAAGAATTGGCAAATTTGCCTGATAAAGAGCGAAGAGAAAAAACGGTTTATTATCGCGAGGCTGCAACCTACAGAGAGTTATATGGTCAAAAAGGAGCGCACCCAGAAAAGCGATTCGCCGGATTCAAAACTTTATCACTCCTTAGTTCAGGGGTAATCAGATACTTTCAAGAAATGCTGGCAGTTGCCTATTATCTACGTAATTCCTCGGAATCCACCGGATCAAAATTACTCACTTTAAAAGCTGAAGTTCAAACAAAAGCGGCCCACTTAGTATCCAAGCACAATTTAACCACGCTTGGTAGAAACGTGGAATCTGACGGAGAGATGTTGAAATTTTTCCTTTTAGATTTAGGCGATTGTTTGAGGCATAAATTGCTTAAACATGGCAGTGAACCCGAGGCCGCTCGCCTTACTATTGTCGATCCCGAAAATTTAGAGAGACCAACATTTTTAACCCTGAGGCGCATATTAAACGTTGGGACAAGGGAAGGAATCTTTCAAACAAGAGAGGGGCGTCCCGCGTTTAAACCCAGACATAGTTCAGATCCACAATCTGCGGAGTTTAATGTCTCAAGAATTTTTGCTCCTGTCTTGCAGATAAGTCCAAGACTTCGCTGGAGAACGTCTGTGCACGGCGATGATTTGAGGCAGCTTCTCGATCCATTGACAAGAGCGCGCGCAAAAAGGTCTCTTATGAAAGCGTTGGAAGGTGGGTCAGCCGCACGCAATGATCGCACTCTCTTGTAACTTATGAAGAAGCCTTTTTCATGTCATGATCTCTCTAAAGGAGGAATTCTGATCACTTGTTCAAGTCATGAGGGAAGATGCAAGGGGATAGTGGCAGCGTTGGAGAAGTCCCCTCTTTCTAACGCTATTGTGTTTCATTACGACGATGTAAATGATCGGCGAGAAGAGCATCACAGTGAAATGATTCGTGCTTTGGAATTTCAAGGCGCAAAAGTAAATGAATTAATATTTACGGAAAGCTGTGCGGTGCAAAGCCTGCATAATAACATGGGCGCGCTTAAAAAAATAATATCTTTGAATCCCTCAGCCCCGATATTGTTGGATATCACAGTTTTCACAAAGCGTCATCTTTTAATGATGTTAAGATGGCTAGACGATAATGGCTGCTGGGATCGCCTATTTATTGCCTATACGGAACCCGATGAGTATGATGTGTCAGAATATGTGCCATTATCATTTGGTCTAAAATCAATTGAGCAAATTCCAGGCTTCTCGGCTTGTCCTGATATGAGCAGGCCTACTCACTTAATGCTTTTTTTGGGCTACGAGGGTGATCGTGCACTTGCGGCATACGAACATGTTCAGCCGATGTGTCTTAGCATTGCGATTCCATATCCACCCTATAAACCTAAATGGAGTGGTCGCACCGAACAGCTAAACAAAGAACTGCTAGCTCTCGTCGGTGGGAATTCACTTATTCGTGTTGATGCTGTGGATCCTGCTGGGACGGTTGATGCTATGAACAAAACATTTGGAGATCCAAAAGTTCGGAGTGAGTATTCAAGAATTGTTTGTCCGATTGGAACCAAGCCACAAACATTTGGGATGTACTGCTATATTCGTGAATGCGAAGACCCGCCTGCGGTCTTGTACCCAGCTCCATTGCGGCACAATCATGGCTTTTTTTCGCACGGAATTGGTCCGTCATGGACCCTAAAGGGGGGGGAAACGGAATGAGGATTCCCACATACATTGATCGGTATCCTGCAAAAATGGTTTCAAAGCTGGCGTCTCGCCTCATCGAACGATATGCGAAGGATGGGGATAGTGTTTTCGATCCGTTTTGTGGCTCATGTGCGGTCTTAGTTGCCGCCAAAGATAAAAACATGAGAGTTTCAGGGGTGGATGTTAATCCTGTAGCTCCACTCTTTGGTCGAGTAAAATTAAGTGGCTTCGTTAAAGAGCATGCTTTGGAATTATTTGACTCGGCACTCAAGCGGGTAGCCTCATCCGGCCCTATGGTGATAAAATGGGAAAAAAAGAATTTTTGGTTTAGTGCGGCAACTATCCGTAAATTCGAATTTATTCGGGCTGCGGTTGATAGTATTCCCAATCGACAAGAACCGGAATATTCGGCAATTTTATTAGCTCTTTATTTATCTGTGCGTCTTTGCTCACGAGCCGATCAAAGAAGTCCTAAACCATTTATTTCAAAAACAGCGACTCAGGATCGACGAGGAATACACTACGATCCGATTAAAACCACAAGATATTTGATAGAAGAGCTTAGCTATTATTATTGTGCAGACAACCGAAGGTCCAATAAGTTTGATGTGCTGACAACTACTGATGTGAGTCGCAAGGGGGCATTAAAGGGATTAATGAAAGCGCATTCCCATGTCATTACATCTCCCCCATACATTAATGCGCAAGACTATTATAGAAATTTTAAATTGGAGCTGCACATTTTGGAGGATGTGCTGCCATTTAAAATCAGGGATATTAAAGAGAGGTTTATTGGGACCGAACGAGGTGATTTAATGCTTGGAGTGGAAGACGAGGAGGTCATTGCGTCCAATGCGTTAGTGCCTCAGTTGCGTGCTATAGAGGCGGTTTCCGTTCGGCATGCAAACGTGGTGCGTCGCTACTTTTGCGATATGCGAAATGCTCTAGTGAACGCTATCAGTGTATTGAAACCAGATGGAGTTTTTGTTTTGGTGTGCGGGGATAACCTAGTTTGCGGCAAAAAGATACAGACTTGGAAGATACTTTCGGAAATAATGAATGGGATCGGAATGACTCTTTTCGACAGCTTTGCAGATCCGATTAAAGACAGAATGTTGGCGCCAAAAAGATCTGGACACAAAGGACTTATTAAAGAAGAAATGGTTTTAGCATTTCGGCGTGATCGTGTATGAGATAGCGAAGTGGTGTCTTGGTTGTAAAGGGTAGGCTGCGCCTTTGACGTTAGGTGTTTTGGCGAAGGCCGACGCAAATATCCGCGAATTTTTGGGAATGCGGGATCGTGGATGGGAATTTAGGTGCGGGAAGCGGGTTGGGTTTGACTTGGGTGTAGGTATTTCTAGGCTGGAGAATGGCGTTTCCGGGTCCACCAAATCCTAGAGGTGTGCAGAGGTGGCTGGGGACGGTGTGGGAGGCGTGGGTGGATCTGGTGTTTCCGAGGCTGTGCTGTGTGTGCGGGGTGCCGGTTGGAGAGGGGTGGTTTTGTGCGGGGTGTGAGGACTCGATGCCGTGGGTGGTGGCGCCGTATTGCGGGGTGTGCGGGGAGGTGTATGAGGGGGCGGTGGAGGGGGTGTTTCGCTGCATGAACTGCAGCGGGCGGAGGCTGCATTTTGAGTTTGCGGTGGCGGCGTGCCGGGCGGAGGGGGCGGCGCGGGAGCTGGTGCATCGCTTTAAGTATGAGCGGCGGCTGCATCTGCGGGGTGCGCTGGCGAGTGTGATGCTGAGGACGCTGGAGGAGCCGAGGCTGGCGGGGGAGGACCTGGGGGAGTGGCTGCTGGTGCCGGTGCCGCTGCATCGGGAACGGGAGGGGGAGCGGGAGTACAATCAGAGCTGGGAGCTGTGCGAGCGGCTTTCCCGGCTGACGGGGATCCGGGCGGTGAGGGCGCTGGTGAGGACGCGGGAGACGGTGCAGCAGGCGGGTCTAGACCGGGAGGAGCGGCTCCAAAATTTGCGTGGGGCGTTTGGGCTGAGGCGTGGGGGATGGTGGGGCGGCGGGCCGGGGCCTGGGGGGCTGAAGGGGCGGCGGATTTTGCTGGTGGATGATGTTTTCACGACGGGGGCGACGACGAGCGAGTGTGCGCGGGTGCTGCGGGGTGAGGGTGGGGCTGAAAAAGTGGTGGTCATCACGGCAACACGCGGCTAGGATCGGCCCCGCGTCCGACTTTGGCCGGGCCTGACAGTGCGAACGTGGGGTGGTTTTCCGCTCTGCAACTCCCGCGACATGCTAATCGGGGAGCGCACGGGAAGGCCTGCCTGTGCCGAACGCGCATACCGACTGACCTACCATGGGATTTTTCAAAAAACGTAACATTGATGCTTTAGGCGAGAAGAAACGTGACATGCCGGAGGGGCTGTGGACGAAGTGTCCTTCGTGCGGGGAGAGCCTGTTTGAGCAGGCGCTGGCGAAGAACCTGAGGATCTGCACGAGCTGCGGGTATCATTTCACGATCGGCTCAGAGGAGAGGATCGCGAGCCTGGTGGACGAGGGGAGCTTTGTGGAGATGGACAAGAGCCTGGACTCGGTGAATGCGCTGGGCTTCAAGGGCTACCTGGACAAGGTGAAGGCGTACCAGACGAAGACGGGCCTGACGGAGGCGGTGGTGACGGGGCGTGCGATGATCGAGGGCCAGGCGGTGCTGCTGGCGATCATGGATTTCCGTTTCCTGGGCGCGAGCATGGGGAGCGTGGTGGGCGAGAAGATCACGCGGGCGATCGAGGTGGCGACGGCGGAGCGGAAGCCGGTGATCGTGTTTTCGGCGTCGGGTGGTGCGCGGATGCATGAGGGGATTTTGAGCCTGATGCAGATGGCGAAGACGAGCGGTGCGCTGGCGCGGCATGCGGAGGCGCGGCTGCCGTATATCTCGGTGCTGACGCACCCGACGACGGGCGGGGTGACGGCGAGCTTTGCGACGCTGGGGGACCTGATCATTGCGGAGCCGAAGTGCATGATCGGCTTTGCGGGGCCGCGTGTGGTGAAGGAGACGACGCACGCGGATCTGCCGCCGGGTTTTCAGACGGCGGAATTCATGATGCAGCACGGGCTGGTGGACATGATCGTGGACCGCAAGGAGATGCGGGGGACGCTGGCGAAGGTGCTGAGGTATATGGCGGGCTCGAAGTAGAGTTGGCGGTGGTTTGCGGTGGTTTGCAATCGTTGAGGCGGGGTGTGCGCGCGCTGGGTGTGTGTGCGTGGGCATGAAAAAGGCCGGGGTGTGTGGTCCCCGGCCTGATGTGGTGGTGTGATGGGTGAGGCGGTTACTTGGTCTCTGCGAGGACGCGCTTGATGTCGGCGGCCTGCTGGTCGGTGGAGGCTTTGTAGTCCTGCCAGATGACGTTGCCGTCTTTGATGAGGAAGCAGGAGCGCTTGGCGAGGGAGAGGAGGCCTTTGGCCATTTTTTCGACTTTGAAGGCCTGGACGATCTTGCCTTCGGGGTCGGCGATGAGGTCGTAGGGGAGGGTGAATTTGTTTTTGAAGGCTTTCTGGGCGTCTGGTTTGTCGAAGCTGACGCCGAGGATCTGGACGCCGTCTTTGGAGAGGTCTGAGAAGGCGTCGCGGAGGGAGCAGGCCTGCTTGGTGCAGCCGGGGGTGTCGGCCTTGGGGTAGAAGAAGACGACGGTGGGGCCTTTTTTGTAGATGTCTGCGAAGCTGACGGTGGCGCCGTCCTGATTGATGCCGCTGACGGCGGGTGCGGGGTAGCTGACTTTTTCTCCTTCGCTGGCGGTGGCGGTGCCGAAGAGGGTGCTGAGGAGTGACATGGTGGCGAGGATGAAGTGGCGTGTTTTCATGGGGTGGGTACGGCTGGGGGTGCTTATTCGATGCTGACTTTGAGGCCGGGAATGGCGGTGGTGAGCTGTTTTACGCCGGCCTGGGTGGCTTTGGACTGCCAGAGGTAGAGGTTTTTGAGGGTTTTGATTTTGGCGAGGTGCTGGAGGCCGGTGTCTGTGATCTGGGTGCCGTAGAGGTTGAGGGTCTGGAGCTTTTTGAGGGTGGTGATGGATTCGAGGCCGGCATCGGTGACCTGGGTCTGGCGGAGGTCGAGGGAGATGAGGCGTGGGAGCTGGGCGATGGTCTTGAGGGTGGCGTCTGTGATGTGGGTGCGGCCGAGGTCGAGCTGGACGATGTTGTCTTTGAGGGGGAGGATGGCGGCGGCTTTTGCGTCGTCGCATTTGGAGACGCCGGTGAGGAAGTCGATGCGGAGGAGGGGGCTTTCGACTTTGACGGGGGAGACCTGGGCGCCGGCGGCGCGGGCTTTGGCGAGGGTGTCGTCTGGGAGGGGTTTGACTTCTTTTTCGAGGGCGGTGTAGAAGAGGTCGTGGGGGCGGGGTTTGTAGGGTTTGGCGGATTCGGTCATGGCGCCTGCGGGCATGCCTTCGACGCTGCCGACCCAGCCGCCGAAGTCGGCGCCTTCTTCGATCCATTTTTTGAGGAGGGCGATTTCTGCGGGGGTGAGGTCTTCGCCTTTGGAGGGCATGTGGGCGTCGTCGTCTTTGGGGAGGGTGACGGATTCGTAGATGCCGCTTTTGTCCGGGGAGCCGGGGGTGAGGACGGGGCCGTTTTCGCTGCCTTTGAGGATGGCCCAGGAGGCATCGAGGCGGAGGCCTGCCTTGGGCTCTTTTTTCTGGCCGTTTTCGGTGTGGGGCGCCTTGTGGCAGTCGAGGCACTTTTTGGTGATGGCGGGGAGGAGGTCTTTTTCGAAGCTGACTGCGGCCGGGGCTGGTGACGCGAGCAGACAGGCGAGGGCAAAGAGCGGGAATCGAAACGCCGTGGTGGACATGTGGATGGATGGGGTGATAGAACTAAAAAAGATTGCGAGGCGCGTCTGCTCGCCAATTTTGGGGCAGGGATAACGCTTGCTAGTTGTCCTTGTTTCAGAGAATTAATGCCAACCAACGCAGGACCATGAGCACCCCCCCTACTGTAACGGCACCTCCACCATCGAAAGTCCACATTGAAGCTGATACGCTGCTGCGAAGGAACACGCTGGCGATTGTGATGGGGGGCGGGGCTGGGACGCGGCTGTTTCCGCTGACGGAGAACCGAGCGAAGCCTGCGGTGCCACTGGCGGGCAAGT
The DNA here is from genome assembly GCF_042655725.1 of Prosthecobacter fluviatilis. Classification (GTDB taxonomy): domain Bacteria; phylum Verrucomicrobiota; class Verrucomicrobiia; order Verrucomicrobiales; family Verrucomicrobiaceae; genus Prosthecobacter; species Prosthecobacter fluviatilis. Next base: position 81,232 of record NZ_JBHSMQ010000003.1, on the reverse strand, counting down.
ACCGGATCGTGGACATCCCGATCAGCAACTGCATCAATTCGGGGCTGAGGCAGGTGTATGTGCTGACGCAGTACAACAGCGCGTCGCTGAACCGGCACCTGGCGCGGACGTACCGCTTTGACCAGTTCACGCGTGGGTTTGTGGAGGTGCTGGCGGCGCAGCAGACGCCGGAGGGTGAGCGGTGGTACCAGGGGACGGCGGATGCGGTGAGGCAGAACCTGAGGTACTTTCTGGAGGGTGACTATGACTACTTTCTGATCCTGAGCGGGGACCAGCTTTACCGGATGGATTACCGGATGCTGATGCGCCAGCATGTGGCGACGAATGCGGACATCACGATCGCGACGATCCCGGTGGATGCGCAGGCGGCGACGTCGTTTGGGATCATGCATTCGGATGAGAACGGGAGGATCTACGAGTTTGTGGAGAAGCCGAAGGACCCGGCGGTTTTGGAGAAGCTGCGGATCCCTGCGAATACGCTGCAGTCGCTGGGGATTGACCAGGGGGAGGCGAGGTTTCAGGCGTCGATGGGGATCTACCTGTTCCACCGGGATGTGCTGATCGAGTGCCTGGACAACACGCTGAATGATTTCGGCAAGCACATCATCCCGACGGCGATCAAGAACAAGCGGGTGCACAACTTCAACTTCCAGGGGTACTGGGAGGACATCGGGACGATCCGCAATTTCTTTGATGCGAACCTGGACCTGTGCCGGCTGGTGCCGCAGTTTGACTTTTTTGAGAGCTCGGCGCCGATCTTTACGCATGCGCGCTTTCTGCCTGCGACGAAGATCAACGGGGCGACGATCCGTGGTGCGCTGATCGCGGACGGGAGTGTGCTGACGGATGCGCACATCGAGACGGCGGTGATCGGGCTGCGTGCGAAGATCGAGCCGGGGACGACGATCCGCGAGTGCATCATCATGGGTGCGGACTACTACGCGGGTGCGGTGGGTACGGACCCGAGCCGTCCGCCGCCCGGGATCGGCCGGAACTGCCGGATCGAGCGGGCGATCATCGACAAGAACGTGCACATTGGAGACAATGTGGTGATCACACCGGAAGGAAAGCCGGAGAATATGGACGGAGAGAATTTCTACATCCGGGACGGCATCATCTGTGTGCCGAAGGATGCTGTCATTCCCGCCGGGACGTGGATCTAATTTTTATGCTTCACAAGCGTTCATGGCTTCGATAAAAGAAACGCCATGAACCCAACCGCAAGAACTTTGCTAGTGCTGGGCCTGAGCCTTGCCAGCGCAGCCGCCGAGACGTCCCAGCTCCGGACCTTTACGAACACGCAAGGCAAGGCGGTGCAGGCAAAGCTGGTGGGGGTTAGCGGTGCGAATGTGACGCTGGAGACGGCGAACGGGCAGAAGTTCACCTTTGCGCTGGCGTCGCTTTCCGCGGCGGACCAGCAGTATGTGAAGACGATGGGCGGGAAGGCCGGGCCGAATGACAAGCTGGAGCCGGCGTCTGTGAACGAAGCGGTGGGGCAGCCGCTGTTTGGAGACGAGCCGCTGTGGACTTCGTCTGCCGAAGAGATCGCCGCCAAGCTGAAGATTCCGCAGGAGTCGAAGACGAAGAACACGAGCAGCTACCGCTCCTACACGAAGGAAGACTACATGATGTTTGGCGCGCATCCGTACTCCGTGGCGATGTACGGGGAGAATGACAGGGTGACGGGATTTTCGATCGTGTTTGCGAACAAGGGGGATCTTTTCAGCGCCAAGGGCAGCGGGGAGATGCACTTTGACAAAGACACGCCGCCTGAGGAGGCGGCGAAGATCGTGAAAAAGGCGATGGACAAGGACCTGGTGGCGATCGCCGACACGCTGACCCAAAAGCTGGGGGCGCCGAAGAAGGAGCGATTTGGAGAGAAGGCGGGGCGCATGAACATGCAGCGCTGGGACTGGCGCGGGCATGCGATTCTGCTGGCCGAGGCGGAAGGCGTGTATGTGGGGCTGCAGATCGTGACCACTGCGTTTGCGGATGCGGGCGGCAAGGTGGAAGAAACGGGTGACAAGGTGATCCGGGCGCGTGTGCTGGCCAACCTGGAGAAACGTGAGAACGGCGACGTGGTCGTGGGGGATCTGCCGATGGTGGACCAAGGGCCCAAGGGCTACTGTGTGCCGGCGACTGCGGAGCGCGCGATGCGCTACCTCGGCATTCCTGCCGATATGTACATTCTAGCCAACGCGGGGGACAGCGGCTTTGGCGGAGGCACGAGCGTGGAAAAGCTGCTGGAAGGTGTGGCACCGCAGATCCGGAGCAAGCGCCGCTCTTTTGACGCCTGGAAAGGGGAGATGAAGATGAAGGAGATCGCGAAGTACATCGACAAAGGGGTGCCGCTGATGTGGACGCTGTGCAGCACGAGCAAGTTCAACGAGACGGCGAACCAGCGGACGAAGGAGCGCAAGGGCGTGACCAACTGGGCTTCCTGGAAGGACAAGGTCACGAAGGAGTCTGCAAACAACGCGCTTCCGAAGGACAAGGACACCGCGCACATCGTGCTCATCATCGGGTACAACAAGGACACCAATGAGATCGCGTTCAGCGACAGCTGGGGCGAGCGCTACAAGGAGCGGTGGATCACGCTGCCTGAAGCGGAGCAGGTGTCCCACCAGAACTTTTATGTGGTGGGTTTTTGAGGGTGGGCCTTGGCACGAGGAAAGCCCCCCATGAAACTCCTCCGGCTGGTGTTGACATTTGTAGCCGGCGCGAGCCTCGGGGTGGCTTTGCATGCCCGGCTGTTTCCGGCGAAGTCTAACGCATCCGGGGCTGATGGAGCCCTCTCACCCGCATCTCTTTTTCAAGGGGTGCCGTACGTGGACCATGAGCTGGTTCCTTCCTCCATCCTCGGCCTGCTTGGAGTGATGAAAGACCGTGAGGATGATGTGCTGCAAGCTGCCACCATCCGGACACTGGCACTCAATCCTGAGGAAGTGCAGGCAGTCAGGCAGCATCTGAGAAAGCTCGCCGAGAACTGGGCCTACGCAGTCAACGTGCGAAGCATGAGGGACTCCCAATGGCAGCTTTCCTACCCTGCCACTGCTGCCAAAGCCCAACTGATGGAAGAAGCCCGCTGGGCGGAGCAGCTGCTGGGATACCAGCGCGCTTATCTTTTCATGGTCCTTATGGAGAAGGATTTCAGCGTTCTTTTTCTCAGGGATGATGTGAGCATCGAGAAAAAGACGGACTCCGAATGGAGCCTCATTGCCGGTCAGCGCGGGTTCTCTTTTGATGTGAGGCAGCTCCAGCCACATTCGCCGATGATCCGCCTTCAGTTCAAATGCAGCGCGCGGTAAAGCGACTCCTGAAATGATCGGCACAGAGAATGATTGCAAAGAAGGCTGCCACGCAAACACCCACCAGCTTGTTGAGGCAGGCAGCATGGTCACTTCTGATGTCGGCCATCGCCCCGGCCACTGTGACCACTTCTTCATGGAACAGCGGGCTGGCCTCTTTGAGGATGGCGAGGTCCGCTGCGGTGAAACAGCTGGCATCCAATCCTGTGCGCCGAAGGATGTCGGGCAGGGCTCGTGTTTTCTCGTTTAAAACGACCAGGCCCTGGCGGCGGATTTCCGGCTGCCCTTCTTCCTCATTGAGCAAAGCCACCACCTTCTGCCCCTTGCTGAGAAGCCTGTAGGTTCCCCAGTCCGGCTCCAGTTGAAGGTACTTGTCATGTTCGTAGCTGGTACCCAGCCGAAGCGTTGTGGCGCCAGCGAGTCCAGAAAGGGTTCCGTTCATCGTCTCGATTTGCAGGAGGCAGGTCTCTTCCAGCAGGATCTCCGTGGGTGATTGATGGACTTCCGAGGATGATGAAATCACCACTCCAGTGACCATCGCGCTGGCGGAGGTCAGAAATGCCTGACGCCTGGAATCGTCATAAACCTCCACCTCCCTGGGCGTGGTGCCCAATGGGATGACCGGCAGCGGCTGCGCCGGGCAGCAGGTCGTCACCCCGAGCAGCAGGAGCCACCAGCGCATGCCCTTACCCTCTCTGAGCGCGCTGGCGCAGGAAGTGGTCTGCGATGATGAGGTGGACCATGGCCTCCACCATGGGGACGGCGCGGGGGAGGACGCAGGGGTCGTGGCGGCCACGTGCGGCGAGGGTGGTGTCCTCGCCGGTGTTGGTGACGGTCTTCTGCTCGCGCAGGACGGTGGCGGTGGGCTTGAAGGCGACACGGAAGACGATGTCCTCGCCGTTGCTGATGCCACCCTGGATGCCGCCGCTGCGGTTGGTGCGGGTGCGGACTGTGCTGCCGTCCATGTAGAATTCGTCATTGTGCTCCAGGCCGGTGAGGGTGGTGCCGCCAAAGCCGCTGCCGACTTCGAAGCCCTTGCAGGCGGGGAGGCTGAGCATGGCCTTGGCCAGGTCTGCCTCCAGCTTGTCAAAGACGGGCTCGCCAAGTCCGGGTGGGACGCCGCGCACGACGCACTCGATGATGCCGCCGACGCTGTTGCCTTCGCTGCGGATTTTTTCGATGAGCCCGATCATCTTTTCCGCCGCCACGGGGTCGCAGGTGCGGACGATGTTGGATTCAATGAGCGCCGAGGTGAGATCTGCTGCGGCGGGGACCTGGGCCTCGATGTGCTGCACGGTCTTCACATAGGCCAGGCATTCGTAGCCGGTGAGGGAGTGCTGGAGGACTTTGCGGGCGATGGCACCGGCGGCGACACGGCCGATGGTCTCGCGGGCGCTGGAGCGCCCGCCGCCGGAGACGGCGCGGATGCCGTACTTAGCATCGTAGGTGTAGTCGGCGTGGCTGGGCCGGTAGGCCTGCTGCATCTCGGTGTAGGCGGAGGGGCGCTGGTCCGTGTTGCGCACGAGGATGCCGATGGGGGTGCCGAGGGTGAGGCCGTCGAGCACGCCGGAGAGGATCTCGGCCTTGTCGTCCTCCTTGCGGGGGGTGACGATCTTGCTCTGGCCGGGGCGGCGGCGGTCGAGCTCGGCCTGGATGTCCTCCACGGTGAGGGGGATGCGGGGCGGGCAGCCGTCGATGACGACGCCGACGCCGATGCCGTGGGATTCACCCCAGGTGCTGATGTGGAAGATTGTGCCGAGACTGCTGGACATGGGGGGGCATCATGGGGCAATCCGCCAAGGGTTCAAGATGGTTGTGCAACGTCGTGAAGTGGGCACACTGCGGGATGCATTTTCCCAGCTGGCTGCTCACGCTCTTCGGCTTTGCCACGCTCACCTCCCATCTGCATGGTGCTGAGACGGTGGAGCATGAGGGCGGGCGCTACCACCTGTACCGTGTGGACAAGGCGGACTGGGCGCGGCTGCAGCTTGCGTGGCTGGATGAAAGCGGCAGACCGCTGGGGGATTTCAACGGTCTGAGCAGGCAGCTGGCTGCGCGTGGGAAGAAGATCATCTTTGCGACCAATGCGGGCATCTACGAACGCGGACCCAAGCCCTGCGGGCTGACGGTCTGCGCGGGCAAGGAGCTGGTGCCGCTGAACCTCCAGGCTGGGGACGGCAATTTTTTCCTGAAGCCCAACGGTGTGTTTTACCTCGACGACAAAGCCGGGCCGGGTGTGATGGAGGCGGCGGAGTTTGGCCAAAGCGGGCTGAAACCGCGGCTGGCCACGCAGTCGGGGCCGCTGATGCTGCGTCAGGGGGTGATCCACCCGGCCTTTCAGGTGAACTCGCCCAACAAAAGGCTGCGCAATGCGGTGGGGGTGCGCAGGAAGGACGGGCAGATCATTTTTGCCATGAGCGACCGCGATGACCCCGTGAAGGGCCGGGTGACGTTTCACCAGTTCACGCGCCTTTTCCTGCACCTGGGCTGCGAGGATGCGCTGTATCTCGACGGGGACATCTCCAGCATGGCGGTGGATCCGAAGCCGGAGGTGAAATTCACCACCAACACCTTTGCCGGAATGTTTTTTGTGGCGGAGTGAGGGTCAGGCCTCGACGGGCTTTTTCTCCTGCATCATCACCGGGGCGGTGGAGGGAGTGGGGGCGAGCCAGGTGGTGATTTCAGCCTTGAGCCAGACCTTGATGCCGGCCCAGAGCAGACGCGAGGCGGTGAAATCCGGGGAGAGGCTCATGTGGGGCATCCAGACGTGGCCGTTGTTGCAGCGGCCGTAGATGCCTTTGCGCCGGCGCTCCTGGGCGAGGTGAACGAAGCGGCGGTTGTAGAAGGCCATGAACTTGCCAAAGAGGGCGCCTATGGGCCCTTCGTAGGGCATGTGCTTCCACTCAACCTCGGGAGTGACATAGACCCCGCGCACGGGACCAAGGAAGTAGGCGGAGAGGTCGAGCAGGAAGGTGGCGTTGATGAGCTCCGCATCTCCCATGTAGGAGTATTTGTCCTTGTAGAGGGAGTTGAACCAGAGGCGCCAGCTGCGCGGGTAGGCCATGTTCAGGTAGTCGGTGATCTTGGCGGTGTACTCACCGGCCAAGTTTCTCCGGACGAGATCGGTGGCGGCTGACACGGTGTAACCGCAGAAGTCGAGACCGTGGCTGTACAAGGGATCCATGAAGCCGGCGGCGTCTCCGACCATGACCCAGCGGTTGCCGGCGATGCGTTCGGAGCGATAGGCGAGGTTCTTGTAGTAGAAGGTGTCGTCGGCGTCCGGGACGGCGTTTTCAAACATGAGCCGGCCGATGGGGTGAGTGAGCAGATGGGCCTGGAGGCGGGCGAGGAGGGAGGGCCCTTCTGGCAGATTGTAGAAACGGCGGTCCCAGGTGACTCCGGCGCTGAAGCTGCCGTCGGAGAGGGGGATGATCCAGCACCACCAGCCGTGGCCCATGAGATGGTTGGTGGCGGTGGTGCGGAGCTGGTGAACGTTTTTCAGCAGGCTGGGGTGCAGCTTGCGGCTTTTGAAGCTGTCGAGGCCGTTGACGTTGCGGAAGCGGCACCAGATGGACGAGGTGGGGTGCTCCTCTTCCATCGTGCGCTGAAGGCCGAGCTTTTTGGCCAGGACGGCGGCCTTGCCGGAGGCATCGATGAGCCAGCGTGTGGTGACGGTGCGCATCTGGCCTTCCTGCGGCATGATTTCCAGCGTGTGGGGCGCTTCGTCTTCCGAGAGTGAGATGGTTTTGATGGTGGCCGGCCGGAGGAGCTCGCAGCCGAAATCACAGGCTTCCTTGAGCAAATGCTCGTCGAGGATGGCGCGGTCGAGCTGAAAGGTGGGCAGACGGGACTGGTAGCGTGGGCCGACCTCGGTGAGGCTGCCGACGTCGTCGTCCGGGGTCTTGCAAAACCACATGCGGAGGCCGTGCTTCTGGTAGTGGTGGGCACTGAGGTGATGCCCCTGATGGAGGACACGGGTGAGGAAGCAGCCCGCGACTTCAGAGGTGCTCTCCCCCACTTTGCGGTCAAACTGCACCGTGCGCTCGACGATGAGGATGCGCATTTCCGGGTGTTCGCGCTTGAGGAGCATGGCGGCAGAGGCGCCAGCAAATGCACCGCCCATGATGACCACGTCATAATCTGTGCCAGGAGGGGTCATGAGTGCAAGAGGTGAAAAAGTCAGTTGTCGGAGGCGGTGCGACGGTCGAAACAGAACGTCTCCCCTTGTTCCAAGTACGCCTTTAAATAATGCCATCCGCTGATTCTGCAACCCGCCAGCCGAATACGCACACGCCACCCCAGCCCATGGGACTGCATGACGCATGCTGGACACGGGTGATCCTGTTTTTCATGCGGTGGCTGCCGGCGCCCGTGTTTACAGTGATGGCCTACCCTTTCACCGCGATAGGCTACCTGCTGGCGGTGACGCCGCGAGAGGCGCTGAGGGCAAACCTGGGCGCGCTCCTGCCAGGGAGAGGCTCGAGCTGCCTGGCGGGTTTTCAGGTGTTCATCCAGTTTGCGCTGACCTACCTGGACCGGCTGTGGTACCTGCATTTCCGCCGTGAGATCGACTGGGAGATCATCGGGCGGGAGGATTTTGAGGCCTTGCAGAAACACGCGGACGGCGCGCTGATCTTCACCGTGCACTCGGGGAACTACGACATCGGGGCCAGCCTGTTTGCGCGCAAATTCAGCCGGCCCATCCATACGGTGCGCATGCCCGAGGCCTCGGACTCGCTGAAAAAGCTTCGCAGTGAGGAGCTGAAGGAGGAGGAGAGGCGCGAGCCCAACCTGCACATTCACTACAACGAGCCCGGAGGGCACCTGGGCATGGAGCTGTGCCGCAGGCTGCTGGCGGGGGAGGTGGTCTGTGTGCAGGGGGACCGTGTGATCGGGGATGTGGCGCCGACGCAGGCGAGCATCGACGGGGTGACGTACCGGATCCCGCGCGGTCCGCTGATCCTGGCCGAGGTGACCGGCGTGCCCTGCTACCCGGTGTTTCTCACGCGGCGCGGACGGCTCTCGTACCGGATTGAGATCGGCAAACCTTTCTTTGAAGGCGGGCGCAAGCCCAAGGCGGACGAGATCAGCGCGGCGTGGCTGAAGGTGATGCATGGCTTTCTGCTGAAACACTGGGACCAATGGTTCGTGTTTGAACCGCTCGTGACCCGCGACCCTCCATGAACCCGGCCGTCCGTGCATGCGCCCTGAGGCGCGCGTACCTCCGCATGGCGCTGGGGCTGGCCCCGGTGCCGGTGGTGGTCTGGCTGGGCTGGAACGGACGGGGGGCGGAGGCGCTTGCGCTCTTTGCGCTGGTGCTGACAACGATGATGGTCGGCACGCTGGTGCCGCGTTGCGCGCTGTTTGGCCGGATGATCAAAACACTTCCCGAGGCCGGCGGGCAGGTGCTGCTGACGATCGATGACGGGCCCCACCCCGAGCACACGTCTGCGATCCTGGACATCCTGGACCGGCATGGGATCAAGGCGCTGTTCTTCCTTGTGGGAGAGCGTGCCGCACAGCACCCGGACCTTGTGCAGGAAATCATGGCGCGGGGGCACGAGATCGGGAATCACACACAGACGCACCCTGCCACGACCTTCTGGATGCTGCGGCCGGTGCGGCTGTGGAGGGAGATCGCGGGATGCCAGGAGACTCTGAGCGCGCTGTGCCCGGGCCGCCCGCCGCGTTTTTTCCGTCCACCCGCCGGGCACCACAACCTGTTCACGGCGCTGATAGCGGAGGTGCTGGGGCTGAAGATGATGCTGTGGAGTGCACGGGGTTTTGATGGTGTGCTGCAGGAGGTGCCTGCGATCACGGGGCGCATCTCCCGCAGGCTGAAGGCCGGGGCGATCGTGCTGATCCATGAAGGGACGCCGGTGGCGGTCGAGGTGGCAGATGTGGTGGCCGGGATGCTGAAGGCGAGCGGTCTGAAATGCGACACGCCGCCCACCTCACTGGCGTTCGGCGACGATGAGGTGATTGTTGAACGGGGTGCCGCCCCATAGCGGGCGCACCTGCACACGCAGTCCGGCGGCGGCGAGGGTGGTCTCGAACAGCTCACGGTCCGGGTAGCAGAGCGGGGGGGCCTTCATCCAAAAGGTCAGCCTGGCCAGCCAGTCTCCAGCCACGGTGATGCGGAAGCGTGGGGAGTCGTCACGGAGGCCCGAGCGGATGACAAGCCTGCCGCCTGGCGCCACGCGAGCCGCCGCTGCGGTGAGGAGGGCGGTCTGCTGATCCCGCGTGAAAAACTGCAGGATGTCGAGGATGACCACATGGCCTGCGGCTTCGGGCAGCCCGTGGCGGGCGTCTCCGTTCATGAAATGAAGGCCGCTGTAGTCGCTGCGTGCGACCATGCTCTGTGCGCAGGCGATTTTATTCGGATCGTAATCAAAGCCTGTGATGGCAGAGGTGTAGCCAGCCTCCCGCAGATAGAAGGCGAGCAGGCCGATGCCGCAGCCGATGTCCAGCACCGGCAGGGAGGAGCCTGCGAGCAGCTGTGCCACCGCCGCATAGACCGGGTCTGAGCGGAGCTTTACCTTGGTGTAGTAGCGCTCCCAGCGCTTGGTGCGGAAGCTGCAAAGCCGGGAGATGCGGCGCAGGGACTGGGGGGAGAGGGGAGCGTTCATGATGTGCCGATCCATTTGCGAGGGACCTCCCAGGGGGCGAGCAGGGAGCAGGCTTTGATTTTGAAGGCGGCGTCGATGCCGGCCTGCGGCAGCCCGACCTCCGCGACGATGTCCTGGCAGCGTTCGGGGTCGCGGCTGGGGACGCCATGGATCCGAACCGAGTCGGTGTGTGATGCCCGCGTGATTTTTTCAGCGATCTCCACCGGGCTGAGCTTGCGGCCGGCGACATTGATGCCTGCGCCCAGGGACTGCCGGAAGTGCAGGCGGGACCCGTGCATTTCGACCTGGTCGCAGGTGGTGAAAACGCCGCTGCCGTAGCGCTCGTGGGGCAGGGGCTCGTCGTAGCCGAGGCCCACGGAAGTGCTGCTGACGACGAGGCGGCCAGCGTCGTCTGTGTGTGCCTGGACGCCGGGGAGAAGGGTGCCGAGGGAGTCCCCGTCTGCGCGGAGGCCGGGTGTGGCGTCCCAGGAGACGGCGCCGCATTCGCTGGCACCGTAGAGGTTGTGAATTTTGAGTCCGTGCTGCTCCAGAGCCAGGCGCTCGAGGCTGAGGGTGAGGGGGGAGCCTGCGGAAATCGCCAGCGAGACATTTTCCAGGCGCACACTGCCATTGAGCCAGGCCTTCCACAAGGCGGGGACGCCAGGGAGGAACACCCGGGGGTGGTGCTGCATGGCATCCATCAGAGGCTGGGCAAAAGGCTGGGGTGCGTGGCAGGTGGGCACGCCGTTGAGGAGGGTCTGCAGCAGCGTCATGGTGAGGCCAAAGGAGTGCGCGCAGGAAATCGCGGCGACGCCGACACCGCGTGAGCCGAGGTCCAGCGCGGAGTGGAGCCGGTCCACATCTGCGGCGATCTGGGCGAAGGTGAAAAACTGGCAGCGGCGGACGCCGGAGCCGCCGACGGCCTGCTTGATGAGGGCGGTGCCGTGCGGGGGCTGGGAGGCGGGGACGCGGCGTGAGCGGTCCTTTTCCACCATCTGCACGGGGATGCCGTGGAGAAAGCCTGCGAGCAACTGGCGCAGAAGCTGCGGGACATCGCCCTGTGCGAGCACGTGGTCGCCGGAAGGGCGGAGGGCACGTGCCTCGGCGTCCAGCTGGCGGAAGGTGGTGGCGCTGCCGTCTGCAAGATACAATGCGTCCTGCGCGCCGCGCTCAGCCACAATACGATCCCAGCGTTCACCAAACATTTGCAGTCCTTGCGGCGAAGCGTAAACGATGTGCTGCGCCGTGCAGCAGAATGACCACTTGCGTGGGCAGTTCAACCCTCCAAACAACGAATCTCATCGAGACCTCTTCCCCGCCCTCACCTTCAAGACAGCGAATCGCCATCACCGGAGCGGGGATCGTCTCGCCGTTGGGTGCTGGCTGGCAGGCCAATGAGCGCTCTCTGGCGGCAGACCGTACTGCGTTCAGGCCGGTGGAGCTGTTTGACACGAGCGAGATGATCGCGAAGACCGCGGGTGTGGTGGATCTGCCAGTGGAGAATTTTTTCAGTCGCACGCCGGCGCACAAGCAGACATTCATTGACCGTGGTACGCAGATGCTGCTGATGGCGGTGCGCGAGGCCCTGGCGCAGGCGGGAAGGCAGGGCATGGAGGGGATCGACGCGATGGTCATCGGTACGTCCGCCGGTGCGATGCCGCTGGGGGAGTCCTACTTTGAGCATGCGAGGCATGAGGCGGGGCGTGTGCCTTCGCAGCTCTCGCGTGCGGAGCACTACCAGCCGCAGCGGCAGATGAGCAGCCTGGCGGCCGAGTTTGACTGGCGCGGGCCGGTCATCATTGTTTCCAATGCCTGTGCCTCCGGGGCCAATGCGATCGGCTGGGCGGCGGAGATGATCCGGTCCGGCCGTGCGAAGCGTGTGCTGGCGGGCGGCTACGATGCGCTGGCGCGGCTGGTGTTTGCCGGTTTTGACAGTCTGCATGCGCTGGCGCCGAGCGGCATCCCGCGCCCGTTTGATGCGCAGAGGGACGGGCTGGCCCTGGGTGAAGGGGCTGCGGTCATGCTGCTGGAGGCGGAGGATGTGCGCCAGAGCGCGGCGCTGGCAGACGTCTCCGGCTACGCGACGGCGACGGACCTGCACCACCTGACGCAGCCTGATCCGGCGGGCCGTGCGGCGATCCGCACCATGACTGCCGCGTGCAAGCAGGCGGGAGTTTTGCCGGAGCAGATCGGCTACATTAACTCCCATGGCACGGGGACGCCGTTTAATGATGTGGCTGAAGCGGCCGCGATCGCCGCGTGGGCGGGGGATGCGGTGGCGGGGATCCCCGTGAGCTCCACGAAGTCCGCGATGGGACACCTGCTGGGCGGTGCGGGAGCCGTGGAGGCGGTGATCTGCCTGATGGCGCTGCAGGGGCAGTGGCTGCCGGCGAGCCTGAATGTGCGTGAGGCCGATGCGGCGGTGCGCTTTGACCTGGTGCGCCAGTTCCGCCGGGCCTCGCTGGATTATGCGCTGACCAACTCTTTTGGATTTGGCGGTACGAACGCAACGCTGGTGCTGCAAAGGAGGTCGGCATGAACATGGACAAGATCTGCATCCGCGGAGTCGGTGCGGTGAGCTCTGCCGGCTGGAACGCAGCGGCGCTGCACGAGGCCGTGCGGGCAGGAAGGCCGCTGCCAGCCCAAACATGCGCGCGTCCTGGGGATGGGAGGAACTGGCCATGTGAATCGCGCTTTGCGCCGGCTTCGCCGCCGGAGAAGGTCGCGCGGCATCCGCGCCTGCGCCGCTCCAGCGCGATCACGCGCTACTCCGTGGCAGCGGCGATGGAGGCGCTGGCGGATGCAGGGCATGACCCGGCGGCGCCGCCAAGCGGTCTGGGCATCCTGTTTGTGATGATGAACGGGTGTGTGAACTACACCGGCCGCTTTTACCACGAGGTGCTGCAAAATCCGGCGCAGGCGAGCCCGCTGATTTTCCCTGAGACGGTGTTTAACGCGCCGGCCTCGCACCTTGCCTCCTTCCTGGGGGTGGACGGTGCGGTGAGCACTCTGGTGGGCAGCCCGAACTCGATCATGGAGGCGCTGGACACCGCGGCGTTCTGGATCAGGAGCGGGATTGTGGAGGAGTGCCTGGTGCTCGCCGCCGAGGAGTGCGACTGGCTGAGCGCGGAGGCGCTGACGTATTACCATCCGAAGCTCGTGGCGTCCGAAGGCGCGGGGGCGCTGCTGCTGGCTGCGGGCGGCGGTGGGCCGCGTGTCAGCGAAGTGACAGGGCCGCTGGCCTACCTGTCCTGGGAGGAGCGCTGTGGACTGCTGCCGGAGCTTGCAGCGAGGACGCTGGCGCGGGTGGAGGGGCCGGCGACGCTGATCAATGACCGGACGGGAATCTCCAAAATCGACCATGCCGAAGCCGCCGCCTGGGCGGTGCGGCCATGGGAGGCGGTGCTGAGCCCGAAGCATGTGCTGGGGGAAAGCATGGGGGCGGGGTGCGCCCTGCAACTGGTGCTGGGAACTCTGGCGGCGAGGCAGACGCAGCGCCCGGTGGTGATCTCCATGCCGGGGGCAAACACCGCCGCCTATGCGTGCGTGCTGGAACCGTAGGCTACTTCGGCAGGGCTGGCATTTTCATTTCGTTGTAGCCGGCAGGGGGGACGAAGTCCTTGGCATCCACGTCCTGCTCTTTGGCGGAGACGAGCAGGGAGACCACGTTTTTGCCCATCATGGTCATCTCTGACTTCACGACCATGCCGTCAAAATCGGAAGCTTGCGGCGAGAGGCTGGACATGGCGCCACCCACGACCTTGCCGAGCTTGTCGTTGGCGGCGCTGAGCTCCTTGTAGCCGGGGAAATTTTTAGCCACCCAGAAGCGGCCTTTGGCCATGGAGCTCTCCCAGGTGTAGATTTCGGTCTCCCATTCGCCCACCTTTTCCTTCTGCCCGGTGGCCACGGGTTTGGCGACGGGGCCGCCGGCCATCTTGCCGGCCATGCCTGCAGCGGATTTGAGCGCGGCAGGGTCCATCTTCATGAGCATCTTCTGCTCGTGCATGAGCATGGTGATGCCCTCGGCACCCACGATGACGGTCATCTTCTCCCCCATGTCCACGCGTGCCTGCTCGCCTTTGATCTTGGTGGTCACTTCGCTGGGCTGGCCGGCGGTGTCCACCTTCTGCACCATCACCCAGTCGGCGCTGGCAAAGGTGGCGGTCAGCAGCAGGGCGATGCAGGAAAGGGCTGGAGTTTTCATGGCGGTCAAATCCTAGCGCGATTTCACGGCGGCGGTCAATGCTGAACGTCTCCGGTCTTGAACTGTGCGGCTGATCCTGATTTGATTCTGATTTCCCCATGAGCCGCCCCACAGCCAACATACGACACCGCTTCGCCGGCTCCGGCATGCTCCTCGCGCTGCTGCTGCTGTGCGCCTTTTTCAGCGTTGCCACCTGGACGCGGCAGTATCCGCAGGATGAGGCGGCGGCCAGAGACGTCGCTTCGCAGATTGATCCGAAGGCGAAAGTGCTGATCGCGGTGCGCCCGACTGCGGCAGACGCGGGCTTTGCCGAGGCTCTCAAGGCAGAACTCGGAGCACGTGCCGAGGTGGTGAGAGGGGAGCCCCGGGACGCCCGAGCCGCGCTGGAGCGTGCGGCTGCGACGGGCAGCGGGCCGGACGTGATCGCCTGCAACCGGGCCACCGCCGCGTGGCTGGTGTTTGCCAATCTGGGCCGTGATTTTCCTGCGCTTAAAAACGCCGTGGTGCTGCAGCCCCGGGCGCATGCGTGGCCGGTTTTTCTGAAGACGGACAATTTGCTGAACATCGCCAATCAGATCGCGGTCATCGCCATTCTGGCCATTGGCATGACGCTGGTGATCATCACCGGCGGCATTGATCTGAGCGTGGGAAGCCTCATCGCGCTGTCGGCAGTGGTGACGACCCTCTTTGTGCGGGATGTGTGCGGCGGCACGCAGGCGGGCGTGGGTGGCATGCTGGCGGCGGGGCTCTGCGGCATCGCGCTGAGCGGGGCCTGCGGGCTGGCCTCGGGCGTCTTCATCACGGGCCTGCGCATGCCGCCCTTCATCGTCACGCTGGCGATGATGCTGGTGGGCAGCGGGCTGGCCTACCGGCTGGCGGAGAACCAGTCGGTGTACCAGGTGCCGGATTCCTTTGTGTGGCTGGGGCGCGGTGCGGACCTGCTGGGGCTGCCGAATGCCGTGGTGCTGATGCTGGTGCTGTACGCCGCCGCGCATGTGATGATGACGCAGACCCGGCTGGGCAGAAACCTCTATGCGGTGGGCGGCAATGTGGAGGCTGCGCAGCTTTCCGGCGTACCGGTCCGGCGTGTGGTCCTGACAGCCTACGTTTTGTGCGGGCTGCTGGCGGGCCTCGGCGGAGTTGTCACGGCTTCACTGCTGAAAAGCGGCTCGCCGACCTATGGGCAGATGTATGAGTTGTATGTCATCGCGGCCGTGGTGGTGGGTGGGACCAGCCTGAGCGGCGGCCGGGGCACCATGGCGGGAACCTTGATCGGGGCCTTCATCATCGCGGTGATTCAAAACGGCATGAATCTCACCAACGTCGAAAGCAACACGCAGAAGATCGTGCTTGGACTGGTGATTTTGGGGGCCGTGCTTGTGGATCGTGCCCGAAGATAGGCATGATTTTTATCCATTTTTGAGCAAAACAACGGATTGATTTAAAGTTTGATGCTTGATGTGTTCGGGGTGATTCACTATCTCCATGTCATAGCATGGGAAAACCGATTAAAATCAGCAAGCTGGAGAGGCGTGAGCGGCCGCAGGAACGGGTGAATGTCCAGGAGGCGGTGCTTGAAGAGGCGCTGACCCACTATGAGCGGGGGCAGTATGTGGAGGCGTATCAGAGTGCGCTGAAGGCGGGACCGCTGGACCTGTGGCGGGGGGCCAAAGCGCAGACTTTTGGATACCGGCTGGCCGGAAATCTGGGAGCGGGACGCCTGGCGTCTCTGCTGATCTGCCGGGCTCGGCATGAAGACCGGCAGAGTACGGAGGCTGCGGTGCACTATGGTTTTTACCTGCAGCAGCGGCGGGGTCCGCTGCCTGCGTGGCGGCATTGCATGGCTGCGGAATCCATGACGGCTCTCATGCCGGTGCAGCTCTCAGATTTCAAGGCGATGCGGGCGGTCATCGCCGCAGGGTACCGTGACTTTGACACGGCCTGGCAGCTCTGGCACGAGGCGGTGGCGGTGCATGAGCCCAGTGCGTGGCTGCAGGTGGAGAAGTGCAGCATTTTGGCGAGTGAGGAGCGCCGGGAAGAGGCCCTGGAGGCGCTGGACGAAGCGCTGGTGCTGCGCCCGTGGTTCCGGCCCGCAGTGCAGTTTCGCGCGCGCATGCTGCACCTGCTGGGGCGCCGGGATGAGGCGGTGGGCTTTCTCACTGCGGCGATGGGAGAGATGCAGTCGTGCGCCATCGCGGCGCAGCTGATGGCGCTGAAACGGGAGGATGACGATCACGCGGGCATGGAGGAGCTGGCAGACGCCTACGAGAAGCTGGCGGTGCTGTCTGAAGCGGACAGCCGGGAGTGGCTGGCTGCGAGGCGGGTGGATCTGCTGACCCTGAGGGGGGATTTCAAAGGGGCGGCGGTGCTTGCCAGGGGGATCCAATCTGATTACTACAACGCGCTGGCAAAGCGCCTGGAAGCTCCTGATGCCACGCATGTGCGCGAGCGGCTGCCTTTTGAGTTTGTGCACCAGAAGCACAACACCTGCGCACCTGCGACGCTGGCAGCCATGGCCCATTTCTGGGACAGGCCTGTGACGATGGAGCAGATTGCCGAGGCCATCTGCTATGACGGCACCTACGACCATGGCGAACGGGCATGGGCGCTCGCGAACGGTTTCTTTGTGCGCGAATTCACCGTCACGCTGGAGGCGGCCAGGCAGCTGATCAGCCTGAAGGTGCCGTTTGTGCTGCGCACTGTGGAGGCGGGGTCCGCTCACGCTCAGGCAGTCATCGGGTATGACCTGCTGCGGGAGACGCTGTTCATCCAAGACCCGTCCGAACCGCACTACCGGGAGATCGAAGCCGCCGAGTTTTTGGAGAATTACAGGCTGACGGGCCCGCAGGGCATGGTGATGGTGCCGCCGGAGCAGGCAGGGCAAATCAACGGGCTGAACCTGCCTGACAGCGGGCTTTATGACATCAACCACCGCTTCATCAGCGCGCTGGCCGAGTATGACCGCACTGCCGCTGCCGCCGCGCTCAAGGAAATGGAGATGCTGGCGCCGGAGCACCGGCTGGTGCTCGTCGGGCAGATGTCGCTGGCGAACTTTGACGGCAATGAGGTGGAGCGCCTGCACAGCATCAACCGGCTGCTGGAAAAATTTCCGGGAGACCCACGGCTGGTGCACTGGAAGAACGCCGCGCTCCGCTCCATGGGCCGGCGGGCTGAGCGGCTGCAACTGCTGCGCGAGGCGGTGAAAGAGGACAAGGCGCCTGTGACGCTGTACAAAAACCTCGTGGACGTGCTGATGGAAGACGCACGTGACTGGGATGAGGCGAGGCTGCTGGCGTGGCGTGTGCATGCACGGATGGCGGGAGATGCGGGCAGCGTGGTGAGCCTGGCGGAGATGCTGCGGCGCACACAGCGTGCGCCGGTGGAGGAATGGCTGACGTTTCACCGTTTCGCGGCTTCGCTGGCGGACAAGGTGGAGAACGTGGTGCAGACGTGGTTTGCGCATGCGCAGACCCAGGGGCACACGGAGAAAGCGCTGGAGTGGCTGAGGCAGCGCTGGCGCCGCTATGGGGCTAGGTCCGGAGGGCCGGCGCTGACGCTGGCGCAGGCGCTGGACTCGATGTGCCTGCCAGAAGCGGTCGATGTGATGCGTGCTGCGGTCCAAAGCCGGCCGGATGACGGCGAGCTGCTGATCCAGCTGTCGCGCATCGAGGCCCGCCTGGGGGAGCAGACGAAGGCCTGGGAGCTGCTGCGGCGTGCGGAGGGGCGGTGCTCGCCGGGCCAGTGGCTGCGTGCCTGTGCCGCGCTGCACCGGCGGTTTGGAGATCACGCCAGTGAGATGGGGGTGTGGCGGCAGATTCTGGAAAAGGAACCGCTGGCGCTGGACGCCCATGGCTGGATCGTGCGTGAGCTGGCGGCCACGCGGGGGCAGAAGGCGGCTCTGAACCATCTCGCGGAGGTGTGCGCGCGCTTCCCGCACCACCACGATCTGGCGCAGCTCCACATCCACTGGCTGCGCGAGGAGGACTCCAAGCTGGCGGAAAGGGAGGCCAGGCGAGTGGCGGCGCTGCACCCGGAAGATCCGTGGGCATGGCGGGAGCTGGCGCTGATCCTGCGTGACGGGGGGCGTGCCGAAGAGGCTGTGGAGCCGGCGTCGCAGGCGGTGGAGGTGGCCCCCGACCAGGCAGCCAGCCATGGAGTGCTGGGGCTGGTGCTGGCCGGCTGCAAGCGTGAGAAGCAAGCCGCCGAACATTTCCAAACTTCCATCCGGCTGGATGTGAACTTTCCTGCCTCCTTTGAAGGGCTGCTCTCGCTGTGCGAGGACACCGCCGCCAAGCGTGAGGGGCTGGCTTTCATCCGCCGGGAAATGATCCGGCAGGTGCTGAATGGGAACGCGCTGCATGCCTACCGGGAGCTGGCCTTCACCGTCCTCTCCCAGGAGGAGCTGCTGGCGGAGCTGCGTGAGATCTGGCAGGCGCGCCCGGACCTGTGGGAGGCGTGGTCTGTGCTGCTGGCGCAGATGATTGACTCCGGCCACAAGCACGAGGCGGTGCTGCTGGCGCAGGAAGCCACGCAAAAATTTGCGCTCACACCCGGCTCCTGGCGTGACATGGCGCTGGTGTGGCGGGCACTGGAGCGTCCGGATGCCGCCATCGCCTGCGCGAGGCATGTGGTGAATCTGAACCCTGACTGGACGGATGGCTGGTGCCTGCTGGCCGAATGTCTGGAGGACAACGGCAAAGGGGGCGAGGCGATCGAAGAACTCCTGCGTGCACGCACCCGCCTGCCCCTGGACATGACGATCCGGCGAGCGCTGGCCCTGCTGTTCTGGCAGACGGACCGACGTGAGGAGGCATGGCAGCTGGCGGAGAACGCCGTGAAGGAGGACCCGGGGCAGAACTGGGCGTGGGGCTGCATGCAAAACTGGGCGGAGACGCTGAGGAAAAGGGACCGGCTCATCGAGGCTGCGACGGGCCTCACAGAGACGCGGCCTGATGAAGCGCGGTCATGGCTCATCCTGGCCAAACTCCTGCCGCTGGCAAAAATCTCCTCGATACTCAGCGCGCTCGACCATGCGACGGGGCTCAATCCGTGGCTCTTGGATGCCTGGGATTACCGGATGGAAATCCTGGCGCAACTGGGCCGACTGGATGAAGCGATGGCGGTGCCGGCCAAAGGACCGTGGGGCAGTGAAGTGCCCTACACGGTGCAGGGGCGGCTGGCCTGGCTGCGCGCCGTCCGGGGCAACGTGCCCGAAGCCATGCGCCAGATGCGCGCCATCCTGGACAGGCACCGGGACTATTACTGGGGCTGGGAGATGTATGCGCAGTGGGCGGAGCAGAGCTCAGACTGGACGGCGCTGCAGCAGGCGGCCACGGAGATGGTGCGCCTGGCGCCCCGCTCTGCCGGTGCCTACTGCGTCGCGGCAGATGCGGCTCTGCGCCTGGGAAAACGCGAGGAGGGAATCCAGCACCTGAAGCAGGCGCTGCATGTGGCCCCCTCCAGCCCGTATGCTGCCGAGCGGCTGCTCGGCCTCTACTGGGAAAAACGAGATGTGGATGGGCTGCGTGCTGCGGCGGCGCTGCTGCCAGGCATCGGCCAGCCGGCGCTTATCAGCCGTGTGTATCTCATGCTGGCAGCCGCCAGCAAGGATGATGTGGAGCAGGTGCGCAGGGATCTCTCCGCGCTGGCCGTGCACCCAGACATGATGGGAGGGCTGCTGCAGCTCATTCTCGATTACTTCACCGACTCCAGGCGCAAGTTTGCCCTGATGCTGGACCAGACGCTCAACGCTGCTGCGGAGAGCAACACGCTCGGGCCTGCCTTTGCCATGCTGTGGGTCCACCGGGAGGCCCAGAACCGGCGCTGGCAGTGCTGGAGCCGGCTGGTCGAATGGCTGCCGAGGCTCGGGGCCAGACTGGATCCCGCCATTTCGCTCTACCTTGACCTAATCGGAGAGGCGCAGGCGGCGAAACCGCACGTGATCAACTTCATCCAGGCCTGCGAGCCGCAGCTGCGCCAGCGCGGGGAGATCTGGGGCAAGGTGAGCTACGCGCTCGCCAGGAGCGGGGAGTTTCAGGCCTGTGCAGACTGGCTGGAGCCGGACTACCTGAGGGATGATGCGGAAGGCTGGGTGCTGTGGAATCTCGCCGTGAGCCTGCGCGAGCTGCTGCGCCCGGAGCGTGCGGAGGAGGTCTGCATGCATGTGGTCACGAAGGGAATCCGCGATTCCACGTGGAACCTGCACTCGGTGATCGCGGCGCTGGGGTGTGCCTGGAAGGAGGACTATGACCAGGCGCTGCTGCTGCTGAAAGACACGGACATCAACGACGATGTGGAGTCGCCGGTGCGGCTGCCCATGTACATCACCCGTGCGTTGTGTGAGGTGATGACGAAACCGGCCGCCGCAGGGCGGGAGCGGTACAGGAAATTCCTGGCCGACTGCAACCAGTACTTCATGAAGCAGGCGGTCTCGCTGCAGGCCAAGCGCGACTTTGAGCGCGCCATGAGGCTGATGCGCGAGCACACCGGCGCAAGCGTGCTGCCCTGGCAGCAGCCAAAGCCGCGAACGGAGGCCATGCCGCAGACGAGGGGCCGCACCGGGAGCTGGGAGCAGCGGCCCGCATCGGGCGGTGGATTTTCCAGGGCGGCCTTTGTCTGCGCGGTCATTTTTTCGATCAACGTGCTCCGCCATTGCGGCTCATCCACGACGCCGTCGCGAACACCCATCTACGAGCTGCCGTCGCGGGCCATGCCTTACACGCCGCCTGTCGAGCGCCCTGGCAAATCTGCCGGAGATCAGGATCTTGAAAAAAGGGTGGAGGATCTGCTGCGCAGATCCCAGACGATGCCAGCCCCGCTGAGGCAGTGAACGGAGGCCGCCGGGTGTGCAGATGGCGTCAATGGATGACAGTCTTTATTGGCGCTGGAGCGTACCATGGGTGACTTCTGTGCGCTTTCCCCACCATGTTTGACTCCTGGCTTCCCGACTCCAAAGACCACCTGCCGCTGACGTGGTGGAAGACACACCCTGTGTATCTCGCCGCCATCATCGCCCTTGTGGGGGTGGCGAGCATTGTTTTGACCTCCATCCTGGGCATCGCGGGTGCTCCATGGCTCATCTACACATACCACAATGCATTCGTTGAATGGCGGTTTTGGACCTTGTTCAGCTACGTCCTTTTCAATCCGCCGGACATCTGGGTCGTGCTGGGCTGCTACATGCTTTGGAATTTTGGGGAGGCTGTGGAGCGGCATCTGGGCAGGCGTGCCTTCATCAAGCTGCTGATCCTGCTTTGGCTGACGCCTCCCCTCCTGGCCACATTGCTGGGGCTGGCGGGGTATCGCGGGCCTTTCGGGATGTCCATGATGCTGGGCCTGCCCTTTGCCGCAGGGATCCAAATGCTCGAGTTTGGCGTGTTCAACGCCTTCGCGGCGCTGTATGCCCGCGCCAAAATATCGCTGCTCGTGATCACGATTGATGCCTGGCAGCTGGCGGCCATTTTCAACGCCGTCTATGCCCTGCAGCGAATCCTGGTGCGCGACTGGGCCGGTTTGCTGATCCTCCTGGGGTGCATCGCCGTGGCCTGGCTTTTCATCCGCTACGAGACCGGCGCGCTCAAGCTCCCCTCCCGGCCCAGACGTGCGCCATCAGCCGCACGGGCCGCCAAAGCCGCGCCCAAAAGCAGCAGCGTGCCCACGGTGGATGAAATCCTGGACAAGATCAGCCACAAGGGCATGCACAGCCTCAGTGCCGAAGAGAGGCGCATCCTGGACAAGGCGAGCGAGGAAATGAAGCGGCGGGCCAACTGACCTTTTCCATGAATCTGGTCCGCTGCTTTCCGGTGCTTGCAGGCCTGTTTGTCACCACCTCGCGCCAATCACTGGACCTCTCAGGCTGGTCCGTTCGCTGGGTGGAGCCGAAAGGCTGGCGTGGCACTGAAAGGCTCCGCCTTTTTGGCATGACGAAGGAGGAGACTGCGCAGTTTGAACTGGCCAGAAAAGCCGCCGCCAGGCATTGATCCCGCCGCAGGGCAGCCCGTATGATGCAACGGGTGTCCTGACATTTCGCACGGACCCTCTGCCTGACCATGCCCACCAAACTCCATCTCTGCCTGCTGCTGCCTGTCTGCCTCGCCGCCTGCCAGCTTGTGAAAAAGCAGCCTGCCGCACCGGCATTCAGGCATCCTCGCTGGCACATCGATGAGGAACGGTGTGCCGCCACCAAGCCAGGCAAGGTGCGCATGGACATCTCGCTGGCCAGCCAGACGGCACAGCTGCTGGACGAAAATGCGTGTGTGCTGGTGGAGATGGATGTGTCTCCCGGGCTGCCCGGCCATGAGACCCCGACGGGTGACTTTGTGGTGAAGGAAAAACTGCCGCTCAAGCGCTCCGATCTCTACGGCCAGTACGTCAGGACGGATGGCGGAGAGGTCGTGGTGGCGCGGGCCTGGGAGCACCAGGGGCCGAAGCCTGCGGGCACCAAGTATCTCGGCATCGCCATGCCGTTCTGGCTGCGGCTGACTGACGACGGCGTGGGCGTACACGTCGGCGGCTTTGAGCGCGGCTGCTGTACCAGCCACGGCTGCGTGCGCTGCCCCGAGGCACCGCAGCAGAAATGCTGGGAGCTGTGCAGGCCCGGCGTGCATGTGCACATCCACAAGGCCGCTCATGCGGCCCCTTCAAAGCTGGACCCGTAGCCGGCTAGCGCAGCACCACGCGGCAGGGGGCGCCATCTGCGCCTTCGATTTTGAGGGGCAGGCAGATGAGCTCGTAGTAGCCGGGTTTGATCTCGGCCAGATTGAGGCCTTCGATCACCCAGATACCAGCGCCGAGCATGATCTGGTGCGTTTCCACCCCGTCCTTGTTGAAGCCGCCGATGCTGAGGTAGTCAACGCCCACGGTGGTGACGCCCTGGTCGACCAGATACTGGGCGGCATCAGCCCGGATGGAGACAAAATCCCTGTCGAACTCGTTCATGGCCCAGCTGCGGGTGGAGTTCCGTGTCTTGAAGAGCAGGCGCTGGCGCGGGGCGATCTTGAGCTTTCTGAGGTCGTCGGCGGTGATCTGGTCTTCACAGTCGAGCTCATAGACGCGGCAACGGCCTATGACGGGCTCCAGCGGCATCTGCTCCATGGTCATGCCATCGGCGACGAAATGACGCGGGGCGTCCATGTGGGTGCCGGTGTGGGCGCTCATGGAGAGGTGGGTGAGATTGCATACCGCACCGTCGTCCATGCTGACTACGCGTTTGATGTGGCACTCGGGATCACCGGGCCAGTGTGCCATACCATCGCGCAAGGGAACGGACACGTCTTTCCAAGGTCGTTTCATAAGGACTAATACGAGCCTGAGGGCAGGCTCTAAGCAAGAGGTTGTTTTTATTTTGCGTTTTCTTGGGATGTCCCAGCTTCCTCGTCGTCAGTTTGTTAAATCCACTGCAGCGGCCGTTTTCGGCTTTCAAATCGTGCCTCGCCATGTCATCGGCGGTCCGGGCTTCACGCCGCCGAGTGAGAAGGTGAACCTCGGCTGCATCGGCATCGGGGGGCAGGGCGGGGGAGACATTCGGGACCTGGACGACTCCGGCCTGGCGAACATCGTGGCGCTCTGTGACGTGGATCTGGACCATGCGGCAGGCACCCTCAAAAAGTACCCGAATGCGAAGCTCTACCGCGACTACCGCGAGCTGATCGACAAGCAGAAGGACATCGACGCCGTGCTCGTCGCCACGCCCGACCATGTGCATGCGCCTGCGAGCATCATGGCCATGCGCGCCGGGCGCCATGTGTATGTGGAGAAGCCGCTGGCGCACACCATTGCGGAAGCCCGTGCCATGCGCGACGTGGCGGCGGAGACCAGGCGTGTGACGCAGATGGGCAACCAGGGCCACGCGAGCGAGGGCATCCGCCTGACGCGTGAGTGGATCCAGGCCGGAGCCATCGGCAAAGTGAGCGAGGTGCATGTGTGGTCTGATCGACCTGGCAAGTTTTGGGACTCGCAGGGCAAGGCCTACCCGACGGACGCGCCGCCCGTGCCCAAGAACCTCGACTGGAACCTGTGGCTGGGCCCGGCCAAGGAACGCGCCTACCATCCCGATTTCTGCCCGCGCAAATGGCGTGGGTGGTGGGACTTTGGCTGCGGTGCTTTGGGAGACATGGCTGTGCACAACGCTGATCCTGCCTTTTATGCGCTGGATCTCGATCCCCCCGATTGGGTGGAGGCGGAAAGCGGGCCGAACAACAACCAGTCCTATCCCGTATGGAGCATCATCACCTACCATTTCCCAGCCAAGGGTGACCGCCCTGCGGTGAAGATGGTGTGGTATGACGGCGGCAAGCTGCCCCCACGCCCCGAGGGCCTGGAGGAGACCCGCAACCTCGGCGACAACGGCATCTACTTTGTGGGAGACAAAGGCTGCATCCTCGCCGGTGGCTGGTCTGGCACACCGCGCCTCGTGCCGGAGACGAATATGCAGCAGTTCGTCATCCCCGCGAAGACCATCCCACGCTGCCTGGGCGGCCACCGCAAGGAATTCCTGGAAGCCTGCAAAACCGGCAACCCACAGGATGCGAAGAGCGGCTTCTGGTACTCAGCGCCGTTCACGGAATCGCTGCTGGTGGGACTGCTGGCGGTGCGCTTCGGCAAACGTGTGGAGTGGGATGCGAAGGCGATGAAGTCGCCGAATACGCCGGAGGCGGATGCGATCATCCACAAGGCGTACCGGGCGGGGTATGGGATCTGAGGTGGGACAACCGGGACGGTTGTCCTACGCCAGGAGCTTGGGCACCAGCTCACCAGCGACGCCGGTGAGGCGCATATCCAGCCCTTGGAAGCGCTGGTTGAGCTTTGTGTGCTCGAAGCCGAGGAGGTGCAGCAGCGTGGCGTGCAGGTCGTGCACGTGCACGGGGTCTTCGGTCACATTGAATCCAAACTCATCGCTCTGCCCGAGGGTGATGCCGGGCTTCATGCCGCCGCCGGAGAACCACATGCTGAAGCAGTTCGGGTGGTGGTCGCGGCCATCGCTGCCGCCTTGCACCATCGGCGTGCGGCCAAATTCACCGCCCCAAATGACGAGGGTGTCCTCCAGCAGGCCGCGCTGCTTGAGGTCGCGCACGAGAGCGGCGCAGGGCTTGTCGGTGAGACCGCACTGCTGCTTGAGGCCGTTCACCAGACCACCGTGGTGGTCCCAGGCTTCATGGAAGAGCTGCACAAAGCGCACGCCGCTTTCGATGAGGCGACGCGCGAGCAGGCAGTTGTTGGCAAAGGAGGCCTCGCCGGGCTTGGCTCCGTACATGTCGAGGATGTGCTTGGGCTCCTGGGAGATGTCCATCAGCTCAGGCGCGGTCTGCTGCATGCGGTAGGCCAGCTCAAAGCTGTTGATGCGGCTGGCGATCTCGGGATCTCCCACTGCGCCGAGGCGTTCTTCGTTGAGCTGCTTGAGTACGTCCAGCGTGTCGCGCTGCGTGGCATCGCTGACGCCTTCCGGATTGCTCAGGTAGAGAACGGGCTCGCCGCTGCTGCGGAAGGGCACGCCCTGATAGACGGTGGGCAGGAAGCCGCAGCCGAAATTGCTCATGCCGCCGCTGGGGCCTTTCTGGCCGCTTTGCATGACCACGTAGCCGGGCAGGTCCTGATTCTCGGTGCCGAGACCGTAGAGCGTCCATGCGCCAAAGCTGGGGCGGCCAAAAATCTGCGAGCCGGTGCTCATCAAGATCTGCCCCGGCGCGTGATTGAAGGCGTCCGTCTTCATCGACCGCACGATCGTGAGGTCGTCCGCGATTCCGGAGAGATGTGGCAGCAGCTCGCTCAGCTCCGCGCCGCTCTGGCCATGGCGGGCGAATTTGAACTTCGGGCCGAGCAGCTTGCTGTTGGGATTGATGAACGCGGCGCGGTAGCCTTTGAGAAGGTCCGGCGGTGGCAGCTTGCCGTCCCATTTGGAAAGCTCGGGCTTGTTGTCAAAAAGCTCCAGATGGCTGGGCGCGCCGCCCATGAAGAGGTAGATCACCCGCTTGGCCTTGCCAGGGTAGTGAGGCTTTTTCACCGCCAGTGGATTTGCCGGAACCGGTGCGGCACCCGCCGTGCGCGACATGAGATCCGCCGCCGCGATGCTGGCCAGCCCCACGCCGCAGTCTTTGAAAAACCAGCGGCGGGTGCGGTAGCGGGCGTATTCGGCCTGGAGTTCGTGGCGGAGGTTCATGGCGTTGATTGACGCATAGAAATCGCTGATTGGCCACGCCGTCTATCCAGGCCAGCGGCGCAGCACAATCCGTGCGGCGGGTTTGTCCATGCGGGCGAATTCATGTGAAGGATCGCCGCTAGTGCCGTCGTTCCACCCGGCCCATGAAGCTCCTCAGCCTCTTCCTTTCGTCCTTCATTGTCGTTTCGGCATCTGCCGCAGACCGGCCCAACATCCTCTGGCTCACCAGTGAGGACCACGGGCCGCACATGGGCTGCTATGGCGACACGTATGCCGACACGCCGAATGTGGATGCACTGGCGGCGAAGGGCATGCTTTTCAAGCACGCGTGGTCCTGCGGCCCCGTCTGCGCAGCAGCGCGCACCACCATCATTGCGGGCATGTATTCCCCCTCCACCGGCGGCGAGCACATGCGCAGCATGGCGGCCATGCCCAAGGGGACCAAGATGTATCCGCAGTTTCTCCGCGAGGCGGGCTACTACTGCACGAACAACAACAAGGAGGACTACAACCTGCAGAAACCCGAGGGCGTGTGGGGTGAGTCGAACGGCAAGGCGCACTGGAAGAACCGCAAGGACGGCCAGCCCTTCTTTGCCATCTTCAATGAGCAGTGCAGCCACGAGAGCCAGATCCGCAAACGCCCGCATGTGGCCATTCACGATCCCGCCAAGGCCCGAGTGCCTGCCTACCACCCTGACACGCCCGAGGTGCGTCAGGACTGGGCGCAGTACTATGATCAGGTGACGCTCGCGGATGCCTCGGCAGGCAACCGCCTGAAGGAACTGGAAGCCGCCGGCCTGGCAGAAGATACCATTGTCTTTTATTACGCCGACCACGGCAGCGGCATGCCGCGCAACAAGCGCTGGCCCAGCAACTCCGGCCTGCAGGTGCCCATGGTCGTGTACTTCCCGCCCAAGTGGAAGCACCTCGCGCCGAAGGAGTATGGCGCCGGTGTGAAGTCAGACCGCCTCGTGAGCTTTGTCGATCTCGCGCCCACGCTGCTCAGCCTCATCGGCGTGCAGCCGCCGGAGTGGATGCAGGGCCACGCCTTTGCCGGCAAGTTTCAGACCGAGCCGCAGCCCTACGTGTATGGCTTCCGCGGCCGCATGGACGAGCGCTACGACTGCGTGCGCAGCGTCACGGACGGGCGCTTTGTCTATCTGCGCAACTACATGCCCCACCTCTCGCAGGGCCAGCATGTGAACTACCAGTTTGAAACCCCCACCACCGCCGTGTGGCGCAAGCTCTACGATGCGGGCAAGACCACGCCGGAGCAGTCCATCTTCTGGAAGACACCCAAAGATGCCGAGGAACTCTACGATCTGCAGAGCGACCCCGATGAAGTACACAACCTCGCCGCCAAACCCGAGCACGCCGAGACGCTGGCCAGGATGCGCGCCACGCAGGAAGGCCTGGCACTGAAGATCCGCGATGTGGGCATGATCTGCGAGGGCGAGATGCATCACCGCTCCGAAGGCACCACGCCCTACGACATGGCGCACGATGACAAGATGTATCCGCTGGCCCGCATCCTCAAAGCCGCAGGCCAGGCATCCTCCATGAAGGCGGACGCCATGCCGGATCTGAAGGCCGGATTTGCCGACAAAGACAGCGCGCTGCGCTACTGGTCCGCCATGGGCATCCTGATGCGCGGCAGTGCCGGACTCAGCGCAGCACACGATGAGATTGCTCAAGCAGCCAAAGACAGCTCCACCTATGTGCAGGTCGTGGCCCACTGGACGCTGGCCAAATACGGCAGCGACTCCGAACGCGCCGCCGCCCTGACCGCGCTGGCAAATCTGGCCAACTGGAGCCAGCACGATGTCTTCACCTCCATCAGCGCACTCAATGCCATCGGCGATCTCGGCGACAAGGCCCAGCCCATCGCCGAGCAGATCAAAGCACTGCCAGCGAAAGGCGAGTCTCCCGATGCCCGCTTCAACGGCTACGTGTCCCGCCTGCTGGCAGACCTGAAGGGCGAAAAACTCCCCGCAGGTGATGCCGAAGGCGCGCCTGCCGCCAAGAAGAAGGGGAAGAAAAAGTAGGCGCTCGGATTCTCATCTGCATTTTGCCCCATGTCCCTGCCCCGCCTCCTCGCCTGCCTGCTGCTTTGCAT
Organism: Prosthecobacter fluviatilis; assembly: GCF_042655725.1. Lineage (GTDB taxonomy): Bacteria > Verrucomicrobiota > Verrucomicrobiia > Verrucomicrobiales > Verrucomicrobiaceae > Prosthecobacter > Prosthecobacter fluviatilis. The sequence goes on along the minus strand of NZ_JBHSMQ010000003.1, from coordinate 52,842 downwards.
CAGCAATGCTGCAGCAGCGCCCAATGTGATCCTCTTCATCGCCGATGACGTGAGCTATGACGACCTCGGCTGCTACGGCAACGCAGCCGCACGCACGCCGAACATCGACAGGCTCGCAGCCAAAGGGCGGCGCTTTGACGAGGCCATCCTGGTGGCCAGCAGCTGCAGCCCCAGCCGCTCCAGCGTCATCACCGGCCGCTATCCGCACAACAATGGGCGTGCCTCCGAGCTGCACCAGCCCATCGCTGCGCACCTGCCGTGGTTTCCGCGCCTGCTGCGTGAGGCGGGCTGGTACACCGCACTGGTGGGCAAGCACCACATGACCTCCGACAAACCCGCCGCTGGCGAGCAGCCGCAGCCCGAGCCGTTTGATCTTGTGGATGCAGGCAACGAGCCCGGCAACAAAGGCGGCCACGCCACCTGGGTGAAGACCGTGCAGCAGCGCCCCAAAGACAAGCCGTTCTTCTTCTGGTTTGCCTCCCTGGACGCTCACCGCGCCTGGGACGCCGACAAGGACTGGAAGGCCGACCTCTACGGTCCCAAGCACGATCCCGCCAAGGTCATCGTGCCGCCTTACCTGAATGACGATGCCGCCACGCGCGATGACCTGGCCTCCTACTACAACGAGATCACGCGCTGGGATTACTTCATCGGCCTCGTCGTGACAGAGCTGGAGAAGGAAGGCACGCTGGACGACACGCTCATCATGATCATGGCGGACAACGGCCGCCCCTTCCCCCGCGCCAAGACACGCCTGCATGATTCCGGCATGAAGACGCCCTTCATCGCGCACTGGCCCAAGGGCATCGCCAAAGCAGGCACTCCTACACAAAGCCTCATCAGCAGCATCGACATCGCGCCCACCGTGCTCACGCTCGCTGGAGTCGCAGTACCGCCCACCATGCAGGGGCTCAGCTTTGCGCCCGTGCTGGCCGATCCCGCTGCCACCCCGCGCAAGTACGCCTTCTCCGAGCACAACTGGCACGACTACGAGGCGCACGGCCGCTCGGTGCGCTCAGAGGGCTTTCTATACATCGTCAATTCACGCCCCGACCTCGCGTGGCAGGGGCCGGCGGACTCCGTGCACTCGCCCTCCTTCCAGAGCCTGCGCGCCGTGCGCGATGCCGGAAAGCTCACGCCACCGCAGGCAGATGTCTTCCTTTCCCCACGCCCCACCGTGGAGCTCTACCGCACTGACGCTGACCCGCTGCAACTGCAGAACCTCGCCGATGATGCCAACTACGCCTCCGTCAAAGCACGTCTCGCCAAAGCCATGACCGAATGGACCACCGCCACCGGCGACTCCGCTCCGGCGAGCCTCTCCAAAGACTCCTTTGACCGCGAAACCGGCAACAAACTCAAGCTCAAGGAAGCCGACTATCGCGGCACTCCCGCAGGCTGGGACAAGGATGCCGCGCACATCAATGCGCCTGGGCCGAGGTGATGTTCAGCCCGTAGCTTTGGCGGGGTCCTTTTTGTTGTGAACCGGCTTCTTAGTCGTGCTTTCTTCAGCGGGCTGTTTCTATTCTTTCCTCCAGAGCTTCCAAACGGGAACCAATCCGCTTTGCATGACTTCGGTGGCGGGCTGAGCGCGCTTCTGGATCGCTACGTAATCTCTGCTTTCGGCAGACCCCGGAGGAGGATTCGCCCGCTCATCCTGACTGAGCTTTTGCAGAGCTTTGCCGCCAGACTGTCTGCGGATCGCTTGTCGAAAAGCGATGAATTCATCCAGCAATGCATCCAGGAAGACCCGGGCGTATTCCCTGTCCTCACTGAGCGCCTGCACGCCAAACATGCTCGAGCCCTGCATCTGTGGTTCCTGGAGTGATACATGGATTTCAACATCTCTGCCCCTGAGGTCTGGATGTAAGGCCCGAGTGCGTTCCAAAGCCCGGCGTTTCATTTCCGAAGACTCCAGCGTTTCAGTGATTGTGCCGTTAAAATCATCGCGCCAGGCCTGCCAGTTTTCAACTTTGTCATCCAGACCTCCGGCTACGAGTTTTGCCTCGCTCTGATACATCGGTGCCTTCGGTTTGAATTCCACCTTCGTCGCCGCCAGCACCGCGAGGATCACCGCTACGAGGGAGATCAAACTTAGCGCCCCGACACCGATGCGGCCGCGCCACTGGCTGGCCTTCATCAGCTCCCGCACGCGCCTTTGTACAGACTCTCCTCCAAACATCGCCACCCCCGGCAATTTGCCCAGAGATGAGGGCAGACTGGCGGCGATCTCCACCAGCGTCCGCGCATAATCATGCATGCTCTCTCCGGCGAGCACAGCGGCGTCATCCGCGGCGTGTTCAGTTTCGTTTCGCAGAGAACTCAACGCGAGCCATGCCAGCGGCTGCCACCACCAGAGGCAGGCGGTGCATTGCGCCAGCCATTGCCACGCCACGTCTGCACGCTGCAGGTGGGCCAGCTCATGGCGCAGCACCACGCCCAACCGCCGCTCATCCCATTGGGCCGCATCTGGCGGCAGCCAGATCACCGGCCTGCGCCAGCCCGAGAGCATGGGGGAATGGAGTCGCTGTGCGACACGACACTGCAGGCCATCCGGTGCATTCATTTTCCACAGCAGCCGCTGGATGAAATCAGGTGCCTGATCACTCCGTCGGCGCAGCCAGAGCAGTCCGGCCCACGCCCTCAGCACGCGCCTCAGCAGCAGCACTGTGGCCGTGCCCAGCCAGAGCTGGATGCTGGCTCCCTCCAGAAACATCAGAACGCGCTGCCATGCGCTTTTCTCTGGGAGCACCAGTGCAGGTAAAGCAGGCTCATCTGGCAAAGCAGCAGGGAATGACACACGCCATTCCACCACCGCCACAGGAGGAGCCGCCTCCGGCATCAGCCGCCACACACCTACTGCCAGCAGCGCCAGCATGGCGATCCGCCAGACAATGCTGCGCGCCCGGGCGGAGCGCCGACGCAGTTGCAGAGCCACGGTCTTCGCCACACAAACCACCGCCGTGCTGGTGAGCAAGGCGGACGCGAGCAGTCCAAAGTTTGGATTCTGGGTGAGAAAACGGAGCAAGTCTTCGAACCAGATGTTCATGATTCGCGTGCCTCCTCAATGAGCTGGATGAGTTTTTCCGCTTCCTCCTTGGACAGCTTCACATTTTTCTGTCCCAGCAGCGCCAGCGCGGCCTCGCCTGCGGAGTTTTCAAAAAAGCGGCTCACAAAGCTGTGCAGCGCGCTGACACGCGCCTTTTGAGGCGAGACCGGCAGCGAGAACCAGTCCCGCCCATCCGCCTGTGTTTTGATCAGATGCCCGCGCTCCACCAGCAGGCGGAGGATGGACCGCACCGCCGAGTAGGTGGGAGCGTCCGGCAGCTTTTCTTCAATCTCACGAGCGGAGAGCCGCCCATGCTTCATCACGATTTCCACCACCTGCCGCTCGCGACGGCTGAGCTCACTGGAATGTTTGTCGTTCCACATGGGTGTTGATTTTTCAACACCAGCAGGCCAATGTCAAGGCTCCATGTTGAAATTTCAGCAGGTGGCTGACTCTTGCCCTCGCTTTGCTTGTTCAGCAGGGCCTCTCACAGCCCCAGCAGCTCCCGCATGCGCTCTTTGGGGATGCCGCCGATCTCGCGGCCCGTCTCGCGCCCCGACTTGAAGGCGATGAAGGTGGGGATGGGGCCGACACCATGCTCACGTGCCAGCGTCGGGTTTTCATCAATGTTGATGCGGATCACCAGGGCCTTGCCCCTGAGTTCCTGGGCCAGTTCCTCCACCATGGGACCCACCACCTTGCAGGGGCCGCACCAGTCGGCGTAAAACTCCACCAGCACGGGAAGCTTGGCCGTGCGCACGGTGCTGATCGTGGTGAGAGCCCCGCTGCCGCCGCCAGACACCGGACGCAGCATGTCAAAGGCGATCCAGCCAATGTACAGCAGGACAGCCCCGGCGATCCAGATGGGCAGGTTTCCTTTGTTCATGTGGTACCATCCGGGCAGGAGGCCGGATGGCAAGGGACGATAACGTCCGATTCCCCCCAGTTTTCGACCTTGAAACCCACCCCTGCACTAGTAAGAAAGGCTCCCGCGCTTGGCCGCATCTGGCGCTTTTTTGACCCTACCTGATCCTGAACCAACTCTCATGAACAAAACCCTCCTCGCTCAAGCTGCCAACGAAGCCCGTGGTCTCGCCATGGATGCCGTGCACAAGTGCTCCTCCGGCCACCTCGGCCTGCCCCTCGGTGCCGCTGAAGTCGGCGCCGTCCTTTTCGGCGAAACCCTCCAGTGCGACCCCGCCGACCCCAAATGGCTGAACCGCGACCGCTTCATCCTCAGCGCCGGCCACGGCTCCATGTTCATCTACTCCTGGCTGCACCTCAGCGGCTACGAGGTGTCCATCGACGATGTGTCCAAGTTCCGCGTGCTGCATTCCATCACCCCGGGGCATCCTGAATTCCATGAGACCCCCGGCGTGGAGTCCACCACCGGCCCGCTGGGCCAGGGCATCGGCAATGCCGTGGGCTACGCGCTCTCCGGCAAGATGGCTGCGGCGAAGTACAACACCGCCGAGCACAAAATCATCGACAACCACGTCATCGCCCTCGCTGGCGACGGCTGCCTTCAGGAAGGTGTGGCTCGTGAGGCTGTGGCCTTTGCCGCCCACAACCACCTGGACAACCTGATCGTCATCTATGACTCCAACGATGTGACGCTGGACGCCATGGCCAAGGTGACCCAGAGCGAAGACACCCAGGCGCTCTACACCGCGCTGGGCTGGAACGCCGTTACCATCGACGGCCACGACCTCGACGCCATCAAGGCTGCGATCGACACCGCCAAGAAGAGCGACAACGGCAAGCCCACCATCATCATCGCCAAGACGATCATCGGCAAAGGCATCCCCGAAGTGGCCGGCACGGCCAAGGGCCACGGCGAGGGCGGTGCGAAGTTTGTCGATTCCGCCAAGAAGGGCCTCGGCATCCCCGAAGGCACCCACTTCTACGTCAGCGACGAGGTGAAGGCCTACTTTGCCGACCTGAAGAACAAGCGCGCCGCCGCCCACGGCGAATGGAACAAGGTCTTCCTGGCCTGGAGCGCCGCCAACCCTGCTCTCGCCAAAGAACTGGACGCCGCCCGCCATGGCAGCCTGAAGGCCGAAGACCTCCTCAAGGTGGTGCCGGAATATCCCGCCGAAGGCAAGGCCGCCACGCGCAACAGCGGTGGCGAGATCCTCAACCACATCGCCAAGGCCGTGCCGCATCTCGTCACCGGCAGCGCCGACCTCTTTGGCTCCACCAAGAACTACCTCACCGGCATGGGCGACTTCAGCGCCGCCAATCCGACCGGCCGCAACATCTGGTTCGGCATCCGTGAGCACGCCATGGGCGCCATCTGCAACGGCCTGGCCTACGACGGCCTCTTCCTCGCCAGCGGCGCGACCTTCCTCGTCTTTGCCGACTACTGCCGCCCGAGCATCCGCCTGGCCGCCCTGGCCAAGCTGCCCGTCACCTACATCTTCACCCATGACTCCGTGGGTGTGGGTGAAGACGGCCCGACCCACCAGCCGGTGGAAACCGTCAGCGGCCTGCGTGTGATCCCAAATCTGGACGTGATCCGCCCCGGCGACGCCGAAGAAACCGCCGCCGCCTTTGCCGCCGCCTTCAGCCGCGCAGACGGCCCCACGCTCCTCGCGCTCAGCCGTCAGGACCTGCCACACCAGGGCATCGCCAGCGCCGCCACCCGCCGCGAAGGCACCCTCAAGGGCGGCTACGTGCTGGTGAAGGAAACCGCTCCGCTGGAAGCCATCGTCATCGCCACTGGTTCCGAAGTGCAGTGGGCCGTGGCAGGTGCCAAGGGCAAGCCCGGCGTGCGCGTCGTCAGCCTGCCCTGCTTTGAGCGCTTTGACCGTCAGGACGCCGCCTACCGCGAATCCGTCCTGCCCGCCGCCTGCACCAAGCGCATCGCCATCGAGGCCGGCGTCTCCGGTCTGTGGTGGAAATACGTCGGCACGCAGGGCCAGGTGATCGGCATCGACCGCTTCGGCATCAGCGCCCCCGGCGCCACCGTCTTCAAGGAGCTCGGCATCACCGCCGAGGCCGTGGCTGCGGCGTTGGCGTAAGCGGACTGATAACCAACAGTTCTGAAAACTCACGAAGAGAGGCTGGAAACAGCCTCTCTTTTTTATGTCCACACATCTTCGGCTCGCCGGACCTCGTAATCACATGTCCACTCATCGCCGTACACCATGAACCGCCGCACCATCCCCTCCCTGCAGATGAGCAGGTACGGGCAGGACCGGCTGCGTGCGGAGGGCTGTGTGGTCATGCCGCTGGAGTTTTCCATGATGCAGGAGCCGCAGCGGCTGATTCCCCATTTCCATGATTTCTTCCAGCTCTTCCTCATCACGGGCGGAGGCAGGCTGATGCATGATTTCCGTGACCATGAGGTGAAACAGGTGACGCTGTTTTTCCTGAGCCCCGGGCAGGTGCACACCATCCACCCCGCGCCGCAGATGCGCGGCACGGTGGTGTCGTTCACGCAGGCGTTTTTTGATGATCATGCGCCGCCGCCCAGCCTGCTCTTTGAGCTGCCTTTCTTCTTCGGCTCAGGCGTGACGCCCTGGCTGACGGTGAGCAAGGCGGAGGCGGCAAAGATCATCTCCCTCTTTGCCGAGCTGCAGACGGAGTACGATGCCCCGCAGAGCGGCGTGCAGGAGGTGCTGCGCGCCACACTGCGCATCGTCTTCATCCATGCGGCACGCCTTTATGCGAAGAAGCACGCGGTGCGCGAAACCACGCGTGCGACACAGCTGACGCGCCGGTTTCATCTGGCGCTGGAGCAGCACTTTCGTGAATGGCCGGCGCTGGCGCCGTATGCGAAGGAACTGGGCATCACCGTGAACCATCTGAACGATGTCATCCGCGAGGAAACCGGCCACGCCGCCGGGGAACTGATACGCCTGCGCCGTCTGCTGGATGCCAAGCGCCTGCTGCTGCACTCCGATCTCAGCGTCTCCGAGATCGGCTACCAGACGGGCTTTCAGGACCCGTCCTACTTCACGCGCTTTTTCCGCCGTCATGAGGGACAGACCCCCATGGAGTTCCGCGAGGAAATCCGAGAAAAATACCAGCCGGAGTCCGCCTAGCACCAGAGGCCGGCATTGTCCGCCCGCAGCTTCAGCCGAAGAGTCACGGTCCTTATGAAAGAGACCCTGATCGAGGACCAACCACCTCATGCGGTCACCCCAGCGGCCACGGACCCGGGGCAGACCGTTTTTGCGCTGCTGTTTGCCATCAGCTTTTCCCACATGCTGAATGACACCATCCAGGCCCTGCTGCCCGCCATCTATCCGGTGCTCAAGGATTCGTATGGCCTCACCTTCACACAGCTCGGGCTCATCACGCTGACCTTTCAGGTCACGGCCTCGCTGCTGCAGCCGCTGGTGGGCTACATCACGGACAAGCGTCCTTTGCCCTATTCTCTGCCAGTCGGCATGGGGCTGACGCTGATGGGCCTGCTGGCGCTCTCCAGGGCGCAGAGCTTTCCCGCCATCCTGTTTGCATCCGGGCTGGTAGGCTCGGGCTCGGCGATCTTTCATCCGGAGGCCTCGCGCATCGCGCACATGGCGGCGGGTAGGAGGCGTGGGCTGGCGCAGTCGCTGTTTCAGGTGGGTGGAAATGCTGGCTCCTCCATCGGACCGCTGCTGGCGGCGTGGTTCATCGTGCCGCATGGCCAGACTGCGCTGTCGTGGTTCTCCGTCATCGCGCTGCTGGGGGTGGTGGTGCTGTGGCAGATCGGCCTGTGGCAGGCGCGGAATCTGCATCGCATCCGGCGCAAGCCTGCGCGCTCATCGGCTGCCGTACACGCGCATCCGTCATCAGGCCGTGTGGCCTTTGCCATGGCCATCCTCGTGATGCTGATCTTTTCCAAATACGTGTATCTCGTGAGCCTGAGCAACTACTACACCTTTTACCTGATCAACCGCTTCGACGTCTCGGTGCAGACCTCGCAGTATTATCTCTTCCTCTTCCTCTTTGCCGTGGCGGTGGGCACCATCGTGGGCGGGCCGGTGGGCGACCGCATCGGGCGCAAGCGCGTCATCTGGTTCTCCATCCTGGGAGCCGCGCCGTTTTCGCTATGGCTGCCGCATGCGGGGCTGTGGCTCACGGCGGTGCTGACGGTCATCATCGGTCTCATCCTGGCCTCGGCCTTCTCCGCCATCCTGGTGTATGCGCAGGAGCTGATGCCCGGAAAGGTGGGCATGATCGCAGGCCTGTTCTTTGGCCTGGCCTTCGGCATCGCCGGCATCGGCTCCGCCGTGCTGGGAAAAGTGGCCGACATGCGTGGCATCGACTTCGTCTTCCACGCCTGCGCCTTTCTGCCGCTGCTGGGTTTGCTGACGGTGTTTCTGCCGGAGGTGGAAACGGAAGAGCAGGTGCGCCCCTGAGAGCGTGCGGGTGCAGAGTGCGGGCGGATCAGTCAAGGCTCTGCAGAGTCTTGCGTCCGCGCGCCTTGGTCTCCGGATCATCCTGGTCGCGGTTCGTCATCGCCAGACCTTGCTCGATGAACTTCCGGGCCTCCGCCTTGCGGTCCATGAGGGCGTAGGTGCGGCCGAGTTCAATGTAGTGTATGAGACGATCAGGTTTGAGCGCGATGGCCTTTTGAAAGCACTTTTCCGCCTCGGCATAAGAGGCGCTGGGCAGGGCGCCATAGACGATCTTGGCCACGGCGCGCGTCATGCCGCCAATCTGCGCCAGCTCCTGATGCCAGCGGCCCAGCAAGTGCCAGGCAAAGTCGTTTTTGGGATTGAGCCGGGCAGCGGCCTCCGCCTCGGCCTTGATCCTGTGCGAGGCTTCGATGCCTTCGCGGTTGCCAACGAGGGGGGTGAGCTTGCCCAGGCAGATGGCGACGGCGAGATGCGGGTCCGACTCATTGGGAGCCATTTTGACCGCGCGCTCAGCGTAGGCCAGGCCGGTGCGTCCTGACTTGAGCCGGGCTGCATTGTCAGGCAGGCCGGTCATGCGATAGACATACTGCCGCGCGATCTTCACCAGCAGCGCAGCGTCGTTCGGATTCAGCTTTTCGGCGGGGAGATAATATTGCAGCGCAGCCTCCGGCTTGTACTGCGCATCGTAGGCATCTCCCTGCTTCACCAACTCTGCGAAGTTTGCCCACACAGGCCCCGCCAGCAGGAGGGCCGCCGCTGTCAGAATGGCTTTCATGGCTTGATGAAACGATAGTGTGAAACGATCCACTCCTCGCCGCCGCGGTAGCCCCAGAGCTCGGCGCAGGCGAGGAAAAACAGGCGCCACCAGACCCACCACTTGGTCACCTGGTCCTTGCCGTAGGTCTCGGCAAACAGAGGCAGGATCTCCGATTTGTGGGCATCCATGTTGGCCAGCCAGGCCTCGCTTGTTTTGGAATAATGCAGGCCGCTGACGCACCAGTGGTCCTCGATTTTCAGATCGTCCTGGAAGTAGAGCAGCAGGTCGTCGCTGGGCATCTGGCCGCCGGTGAAGAAGTACTTGGCCATCCAGTCGTCATCGCTGCGCACCTCGTAATGGTAGGCGTACTCGCGGTGGGTGAAGATGTGCACGAAGAGCTTGCCTCGAGGCTTGAGCCAGGTGGAGACGCGGCGCAGCAGCTCCTGGTAGTTTTTCATGTGCTCAAACATCTCCACCGAGACGCAGCGGTCAAAGATGCCGTCTCCGACGCCCTGGAAGTGCACCATGTTGGCGGTGATGATGGTGAGGTTTTTCAGCCCGCGCTTCTGCGCCTCGGCATCAATGAAGAGCTTTTGCGTGCGTGAATTCGAAACGCTGGTGATCTGCGCATTCGGATAATGCTCTGCCATCCACAGGGAGAGCGAGCCCCAGCCGCAGCCGAGTTCCAGAATGCGCTGGCCGTCCTGAATCTCGGCGCGCTCGCAGGTCAGCTTCAGCATGGCGGCCTCGGATTCATCAAAGGTGGTGCTCTCATCCGGCCAGTAGCCGGAGCTGTACTTGAGGTGCTTCCCAAGCACGAGCTGGTAGAAGCGCGTGGGCACCTCGTAGTGCTGCTCATTGGCCTCGTCCGTGGCGATGGCCACGGGCATCTGCTTGAGATCCTGCACGTAGCGCATGAGGGCTGCGCGCTGGGCCTCGACGGTGGGCTGCTTGTTTTCCCGCAGCGTCTCCGCCAGCCGCTGGCGGATGCCCAGACGGATCATGGGATCGGGGAGGATGTTCCTGGCGAGGATGGCGTTGATGGTGCTCATGCGTGTGGTGGGTTATGCGGCCGGTGATGGAAAATGGATTCAGCTTTTTGGGGGCCACGGCACAAAGGCGCTCGTGGTGCGCTGGTATTCGCGGTAGGCGTCTCCCTTGCTCTTCACCGCGCACTCCTCCGTGAGCGGGATGCCGGTGACGCGGAGCAAAAAGTGGAGCATGAGCAGCGGAGCGTAGAGCGTGACCCAGCCCCAGGGCGAGCCGCAGGCAAAGAGCCAGAAGCCCCACCACACCACGGACTCAAAGAAGTAATTCGGATGCCGCGAGTAGCGCCACAGGCCCACCTGGCAGACCTTGCCCTTGCTGGCGGGGTCCGCCTTGAAGCGCTGCATCTGTGCATCGCTCAGCGCCTCGCCGCAGATGCCGGTCAGCCATAGCAGCGCGCCGGCGATTTCGATCAAGTTAAGCTGCGGTGCGGGGTTCAGGCATGCCAGCAGCACGGGTACCGCCAGCAGCACGATGAGCACTGCCTGCGCCTGGAAGAAAAAGAAGAAATTGCGCGCCAGGGCATCGCGCCATTTTTCGCGCAGCACGGCGTAGCGCACATCCTCGTGCGGATGGTGGCGTTTCACGCGGAAGAAAAGATAGGTCCCAAGCCGCACGCTCCACACCACCGCCATCGTCACGGCGATGATCTTGCGCTGCGTCCACCCGCCACCGGCCAGCCACGCATAGAGCGGAGCCACCACGGCGAGCGCGTAGGACCACGTCACGTCCACAAAGCTGAAGTTGTCCAGCTTCAGACTGAGAAGCCAGGTGAGGGCAAAGAGGCCCACGGCCACTGCCGTGCCAGCGGCGGTCAGAAACCAGAAGTCATGTGTCATGATGGGGAAAGCGGATGTGTTTGTGCAGTTTCTCCACGAAGGGCCTGCTGATGAAATAGACCAAGGCGATGAGCAAAGGCGCCAGCAGCAGCCACACCACCACACCGTAGAGACCGATCATGCCAAAATCGGCCAGAAACTGCATCGGATCGGCAAAGAAGCGCTCCATCATCATGGGAATGGAAAGCGGCACATGTTCCGCGCCAAACAACGACTCACCAGCGCGCATGAAGAGCAGAATGGTGGCCAGCTGCACCGGATACACCAATTGAAGAAACACCTGGAGCACCGGTTGATTGAGCTTCAGCCAAACGCCCAGCGCCAGTCCAAGCACCGTCGTGGTGCCCAGCAAGGGAAACACCCCTGCAGCCACTCCAAACGCGATGGCCTGCGCGATCTTGGACGGTGTCGTCCCTTGCTTCAGCTGCGCCACGACCGGCTTTACGACCCAGCGGTGCCAGAGAGATTCATGCTGGACGGGGGCATTCATGCCTTGCGCAGAAGAATGTCCTCCATGCGCGCCGTGGCGGGCACACGGAAGAGCTGGATGAGCATGTAAACAGCCATGGCGATGTTTCCGAGAAGGAGGACGCCAACCAGCCAGCCGAGGCGTGCCAGCCACGAGCGTTCTTTGTACGCCAGCCAGCAGTAGAAGGTGAGGAAGGCCCAGTAGGTGTCAAACAGCGTGGCAATGAACCACGGATGACCTCCCACCGAGCCGGGTATGGCCCACAGCGCGCACTGGGTCGAGGCCCAGCTCGTGACTCCGAGCATGGACACCAGAACGATGATGAAAAACACGCGGAGAAACCAGATCATGATCTTTTAGAAAGCGCGGTGAAGGGTGGCGTTGTTTGGGCGGGTATAGACGGCCTGCACCACGCTGATGTTCCGCGTGGCAAAGGCGGCCTCGCAGTACTGCAGGTAGTAGTTCCATTTGCGCATGAAGCGCTCGTCAAAGCCCAGTGCCTTCACCTCGGCGGCCTTGGCATTGAAGCGCTCAAACCACAGGCGCAGTGTTTTTGCATACGAGGCGCCCAGATCCTCGAGGCCGTGCATGAACATCTCGCTGGTGCGGTTGATGGCCTCATTCACACGCCCCACGCTCAGCAGCAGGGAGCCGGGGAAGATGTGCTTCTGGATCCAGTCCACGCCTTTGCGCAGGTCCTTGTGCTGGCAGTCGGCCACGGTGATCATCTGAAAGGCCAGCAGCCCCTCAGGCTTCAAAACCTCGGCGCACTTGGCAAAGTAAGTCTCCAGATACTTGTCGCCCACGGCCTCCAGCATTTCGATGGAGGCGATTTTGTCGAACTGACCTGTGATGTGGCGGTAGTCCTGCAGGCGGATTTCCACCCGGTCTGCCAGCCCCTCGCGCGCGACGCGCTCGGTGGCGTACTTGTGCTGTTCTTGAGAGATCGTCACCGCCGTGACACGACAGCCATGATGCTTGGCCGCATGGCAGGAGAAGCCGCCCCAGCCGCAGCCGATTTCCAGCACGTGGTCTCCCGGCTGGAGCTGCAGCTTCTGGCACAGCGCCTCATACTTGGAGTGCTGCGCCTCTGCCAGCGGCTGCCCGGGATACTCAAAGCGTGCGGCGGAGTACGTCATCGTCTCATCCAGCCAGAGGGAGTAGAATTCGTTCCCAAGATCGTAGTGCTCGGAGATGTTGCGCCGGCTGGTGGTGACGCTGTTGGGCCGCAGCAGATGATGCACGCGGTTCACCACATTGAGCAGGTTCACAAACGCCACCTTGCTGGAGGAGGAGCTTCCGCCCTGGGTCTTGGAGAGATTGAGGATGAACCATTCGATCACCGCCGCGATGTCGTCCGTGTCCCAGTCGCCCTCCACGTAGGCTTCGCCAAAGCCCACATTGCCAAACAGCACGCAGTGTTTGAAAAACTCACGGCTGCGAATGCGGATCTCAGCCGTGATGGGTGCGCCGGGCGCTCCCAGCGTCTGAGCCCGGCCATCGGGATGCACCAGGCGCATGCCTCCATGCACGAAAGGCTTGAGCGAAAGCATGAAGAGCCGCTCGTAAAAGCCTTGCTTGGATGCAGCCGCATTCGATACCAGGAGGGGAGTGTCGCAGGTGATGGTGTCGTTCATGATTTTCCGGGTGAAATGGATGCATGAGGCCGCAGCACTCCGAGCTGCAGCGCGGCATTGGCCGCCTTTCGATGCCAGGGAATGCGCTTGAGCCACAGCAGCAGCGCATGCCAGTGAATGAGAAAGATGACGCGCAGGGTCAGCAGCGGATACTTCACCGCGCAGAGCAGCAGCGCGGCATCGGTGAGCGGCCTGCGCGTGCCTGTCAGCGCAGTGAGGAGCACACGATCGTCCTGCTGACGGTCGTCGATGTGGATCTCCAGCTTTTCATCCGGGAGACGGAGCTTGAAATCAAAGCTCAGGTCCAGCGCGAAGAAGGGCGATACATAAAAGTGCTTGGGAGTGATGAGGCGGAAGCGCTGCGCATCTTCGACCGTCTTCAGAATGTAGGGCTTCTGCTCGTGAAAGGTGTTCGTCACCTCCGCCACCGCGCACACCGGATTTCCGGCGGCATCGTAGGCGTAGTAGAAGCACACCGGATTGAAGATGTAGCCCAGCACTCGCGGAAACGTGAGCAGGCGGATGGTGGCGATGCGCGTTGTGTCCACGTCGTTCTCCGCCAGGTAGCGCAGGATGTTGGCCTTCACGCCCTCCGCACCGAGATCGAGGTGATCGCGGTCGAAAAACGAGAAGAGATTGAAGCGGTTGCGGCTGAAAAAGTGCAGCCTGCTGGAGAGGCTGTCGATCTCATCGAGATCCAGCCAGAGGTAAAAAACATTGTAGCTGAACCGGTGCACCTTGGGCTGCAGCCGGTGGTGCATGACCTTGCATTCGTAGATGGCGGATGAGTCAGGCATCACCAGGGTTCCCTTCCGAGGAGATCGCGGCACAGGGCCACCGCCGAGCCAAAGGCGTCCTCGTGGAAGCCATAGCGGAAGTAGCTGCCGCAGAAGTAGGTGCTTTGGTCGGGCGAAATTCGGTTGAGCTCGGGAAGCTGCTTCTGCGCGTCGATCGCGGCCAGATCAAAAAGCGGGTGCTCGTAGTTGATGCGCTTGAGCACTTTCTCCGGCGCTATCTCATCCGCCGCATTGATGGCCACAAAGTAGTTCGTCTTGTCAGACACACCCTGCAGGCTGTTCATCCAGTAGTGCGTGCTCGGCTCGATGCAGCCGCCCGTACCCTCACGGATGCGGTAGTTCCACGAGGCCCAGCATTTCTTGGTGCGCGGCATGAAGCGCTCATCTGTGTGCAGCGTGGCGATGTTGGGCTGGTATTTGAAGCAGCCGAGCAGTGCGCTCTCGCGCTCGGTAGGCTGCGCCAGCATGCGCAGGGTTTGGTCGGCATGGCTGGCAAAGACGACCTTGTCAAAGGTCTCTGCGGCCCCATCGCGTGGGTAAACCTTCACGCCATCGGCACCCCGCTCCACACGCACCACGGGAGATCCGAGGCGAATGCGGTCCCGGAAGGGAACGGTGAGCTTTTTCACATACGATCGCGCGCCATCCGTCACCGTCCACCAGGGGTGCTGCGTGTGCAGGCCGAGGAAGCCGTGGTTGTGCCAGAAGCGGATGAGCGTGAGCGCAGGAAATTCCAGCATCAGCTCCGGCGGTGTGGACCACACCGCAGAGCTCATGGGGATGATGTAGATGTTGAGAAAGTCGGAGCCATAGCCCCGCGCCTCCACATACTCGCGCAGTGTCATGCGTGCGTAGCGCGCATCGTCCAGCGCGGCCACTGCCTCGGCATTGAAGCGGTTGATCTGCAGCATGAAGCGCCAGAAGCGCGGGCTGATGAGATTGCGCCGCTGGCCGAAGAGGTGGTTCAGCGAGGTGCCGTTGTATTCGATGCCGCTCGGCAGGTGCGCGACGCTGAAGGACATGGAGGTCGGCTTGGTGGCCACATCCAGCTCCCTGAAAAGACGGGTCAGCAGCGGATACGTCACATGGTTGAAGACCATGAATCCTGTGTCCACCGGCAGCTCGCGGCCGTCTTCCGGCACCGTGACCGTGTTGGTGTGTCCGCCTGCGTAGTCGTTCTGCTCGAAGATGGTGAGATCAAAATGCGGATGCAGAAAATGCGCGCAGCCCAGGCCTGCGACCCCGGTGCCGACGATGGCAAGACGTGGGCGGCTCATGCTGGATTCCTCCCGGCTGAGAGTTTGAGCTGCTGCGCCTCACGGTAGACGCTGGCTGGCACCACCTTGAGGTCCCAGATCAGCCCCGTCCAGGAGAGCAGCTTGAGCACGTAGTAGGAGATGTCGATCTCCCACCAGAAAAAGCCCTGCCGAGCCGAGCCGGCGTAGCGGTGATGGTTGTTGTGCCAGCCCTCTCCCAGAGTCAGCAGAGCCAGCAGCAGGCTGTTGCGGCTGTCATCTTCCGTTTTGAAGCGACGGGAGCCAAACACATGCGCCAGCGAATTGATGAAAAACGTCGCATGCAGCAGCAGCACCGTGCTGATGAAAAAGCCCCACACCAGCATCTGCGGCCCGTTGGTTCCCAGACCCGGCACATGCTTCTCCATCCAGGCCCCGGCATACCAGAGCAGAGCACCATACATTATCGGCACCAGCTGGTCGTGGCGGTTGAGAAACACCAGTTCGGGAAATTTTTCCAGATCCCGGATGCGGCTGTAGTCCGTGGGGAAGTTTTTGGGGCTCGTCAGCCAGCCAATGTGGGACCACAGAAATCCGCGTACGCGTGGCGAGTGCGCGTCCGGCACCTCATCCGAGTGCTGGTGGTGGTGCCGGTGCACTGAGGCCCACCACAGCGCGCCGCGCTGGCAGGAGGTGTTTCCCAGCACGGCAAAGATAAACTGCATCACGCGAGAGGTGCGGTAGCTCCGGTGAGAAAAGTAGCGGTGATAAAAGGCCGTGATGGCAAACATGCGCACCGCATACAGCAGCAGCGCAGCCACCAGCGCCGCCCAGCTGAAGTCCACCCAAAGCACCGAGAGGCAGCCCAGGTGCAGCACGATGAAGGGAATGCAGCGCCGCCAGTCAATGCCGTCCGTCAGCTTGTCATCTCCCTGCCAGCCTGGGGGCCGGTAGTCGGAGTCAAACCACTGCCTGAGCATGACTATGATCTGCCAGGAGAAGCTGTGTTTTGGAGGTGACTGCGCGGGGTCTGCGGATTTCACGCCTCCTATTGCGCCTGTGCCCTTCTTCTGGATTCAAAAAAAATAACAAATGACTGGTGAACGGCTTGTGCCGCGCCGGACCGGCGTGGTATGAAGCAGCATGAACGACTCCATCGCACCCGGCGCACGCGAGTTTCACACCACACGCTGGAGCCTTGTGCTCGACGCCCAGAACGGCGGCGATGCTACACGGGTACGCCGGGCCATGTCCACGCTCTGCCAGGACTACTGGTACCCGCTCTACGCCTTTGTGCGCAGGCGCGGCCACTCACCGCACGATGCCCAGGATCTGACCCAGGCCTTTTTTCTCTCGCTGCTGGAGACCCCGGCGGCTGCTGATCCTGCACGTGGCAAATTCCGCTCCTACCTGCTGGGCGCGCTGAAAAACTTCCTCGCCAACGACTGGCACCGCAGGCAGACGCAAAAACGCGGCGGCGGGCAAAAGCTGGTGGAATGGGACGCGCTGGATGCGGAGGCACGCTACGCGCTGGAGCCCGCAGAGCAGGCCGACGCCGACACCCTCTATGACCGCCGCTGGGCCATGGAGCTGCTGGCGCGCGCGGTGGAAAAGCTGCGCGTCGAATTTGCGGCCAAAGGTGAGGCGGAAACATTTGAGGTGCTGAAAGGCACGCTCAGCGGCGCCGGGCTGCCGCGAGATCAGATCGCCGAGCAGCTCGGCATGAGCGAGGGGGCTCTGAAGGTGGCCGTGCATCGTCTGCGGCAGAGCTACCGCGAGATGCTGCGCGCCGAGATCGCCGAGACGGTGGATTCGCCGGAGGAAGTGGATGCTGAGATGCGCCACCTCGTGGCGGTGCTGCGGAGCTGAAGTTTTTTTGTAACCCGCGCAGCCGGAGCTTTCAGGAAGTCAGTGAACCACCAGCCACCTCCTGTCATGACTCCTTCCCCGACCTGTCCCCGCTGCGGCACCATACTGCCTGCCGATGCTCCTGCCTCCCTCTGCCCGGCCTGCCTGATGAGCGGCGCCCTGCCGTCTGCCACAGACCCGGACGCGACTCTGCTGATGCCAAGACCAGAGCCCCACGCGCTGCCACGTGCGGGCGCATTGTATGGCGGCTACCGCATCGAGCATGAGCTGGGCCGTGGTGGCATGGGTGCCGTTTACGCGGCGGAGCATCTGGAAAGCGGACGTCGCGTGGCGCTGAAGGTGCTGAGCCACCAGCTCGACTCACCCGATGCACGCGCGCGCTTCCTGCGCGAAGGGCGGCTGGCGGCGTCCATCAATCACCCCAACAGCGTCTATGTCTTCGGCACGGAGGAGATCAAAGGCACGCCGGTCATTGCCATGGAGCTCATCGCGGGCGGCACTTTGCAGGACCGCATCCAGCGCGGTGGCCCCCTGTCCGCAGGTGCTGCAGTGGATGCCGTGCTGCAGATCATCGCCGGTCTGGAGGCCGCGCATTCCGTGGGCATCCTGCACCGCGACATCAAGCCCGCGAACTGCTTTGAGGACACGGACGGCACGGTGAAGATCGGTGACTTCGGTCTGTCCATCTCCACCACGGGCCGGGGAGAGTCTCTGCAAACCATCGAAGGCACCTTTCTAGGCACCCCGGCCTTTTGCTCACCGGAGCAGCTTCGCGGCCAGGAGCTGAATGTGCGCTCGGACATGTACTCCGTGGGCGTCACCTTGTTTTACCTGCTGACCGGACGCACGCCGTTTGAGGGGAAAAACATGGTGCAGCTGCTGGCAAACTCGCTGGAAAAACCGGCGCCGTCCCCGGTGCAGTTCCGGGCGGACATTCCCCAGGGGCTCGCCCGCATCGTGCTGCGTTGCTTGAACAAGCAACCCACGGAGCGCTACGGCAGCTACCAGGAGCTGCGGCAGGCCTTGCAGCCTTTTGCGTCCATCGCGCCCACCCCTGCCACACTTGGGCTTCGGTTTGCCGCTGCGGTGCTCGATCACTTCATCCTCTCTGCGGTGAATTTCGTTGCCCCGTTATTTTTGATCAGCTCGCCCATGGACATCCTGAATCCCGAGATCCTTCGCTCCAGGGAGTTCTACTGGCTCATGGTCGGGCTGTTTGTGCTGAGGCATCTCTACTTCGGCATCGCCGAGGGGCTCTGGGGCGCCTCAATTGGCAAGGCGCTGGTGGGGCTTCGAGTCGCCACGCTGAACCGCAGCGCACCGGGCATTCCGCGGGCTTTCGTGCGTTCGCTGCTGCTGCAGGCGGTCATGGTCATTGAGCTCGTCCGCTATCAGATTCCGGATATGTCACAGGTCACCGTCTGGAGCTACGTGTGGCTGGGCATCCAGATCCTGTTCTTCTTCATCATGTTTGCGACGGCCCGGCGAAAGAACGGCTTTGCGGGCTTGCACGACCTATGGACGGGCACGCGGGTCATCCAGAAGGCCGCGTTTCAGCCACGTGTGGCCGTGATGCAAGCCGCTGCCACCGTTCCCACCACGGACGGCATGCTCAAAGTTGGCCCGTTTCACATCATCTCCACGCTGTGTGAGGCTGACGGTCGCAGGGTGCTGCTCGGGTATGACACGCGCCTGCTGCGCCAGGTCTGGATTCATCAGATGTCTCCCGGAGCCCCGCCGGTGTCTCATGCCGTGCGCAACCTCGCGCGCCCCGGCCGCCTGCGCTGGCTGCAGGGAGCGCGTTCCGAGCTTGAGGCCTGGGATGTCTATGAAGCCGCCCACGGCACGCCCCTGACGCAGCTCATCGGCCGGCATCCATCCTGGCGCGAGGTGAGGCACTGGCTGACTGATCTCGCAGCCGAGCTGGAGGTCGCAGGCAAAACAGCCTCGCTTCCTGAGGCGCTCGCGCTGGACCGCATCTGGATCACCACGGAAGGCCGCGCCAAGCTGCTGGACTTTTCAGCGCCCGGCAGCAGCGGCGCCGGAGATGCCGCTGCGTCACCGCAGGCTTTTCTGCGTCAGGTGGCGATCTCTGCACTGGAAGGCCGCCTGCTCCCGGTGCAGGAGACGTCCGGACGCGAGGTCCGCGCACCGCTGCCCCTGCAGGCGCGCCAGATCCTGAAGGGGCTGGCAGACACGGCAGATCTGCACACGCTGGCGTTGCAGTTTCAGGCTCAGACGCTGCAGCCTGCGGAGGTCTCGCGCTGGCGGCGGTTTGCTCTGTTTTTCGCCACCTTGCTGCCTTCCTTGTTTCTCAGCGCCTTCATGGCCCTGGGCATGTCCTACTATGAAAGCTGGGCGGCGAAAAATCCCGCCTTCTCCGCCATCCACGGCTGCATGAGGTCCTACCAGGAAATGCTCAGAGATGTGAAGCAGCCGGGGCTGGAAAACATTCCCGTTTCCGAAGCACGCAGCGCCATGGAGATCTACATCGCTGGCACTTACGGCCCCATCGTTCGGGATCCGCGCCAGTGGGACACACCTCTCGGTCGCAGCATCCTGCAGCCGCCCATCCGTGCCGCCGTGGAAAAGATCGTGAAGGATCACCCGCAGCCCACGGCGGAGGACGTGCAGAAGGCCAGGGCGCTGCTGAAACCGCTGCTGGACGCCCGTGTCGCGGAGCGGGCCAAAGAGATTGGCATGGCGGGCAAGCTGCACAGCGTGGACTTCGTCACTGCTTCGGTGCTGTGCGTCTATCTGCTGCTCACCGCCCTGCTGAGCCTGTTCTGCGCCGTGGTTTTTCGCGGCGGCCTGATGATGCGCCTGCTAGGCATCGCGGTGGTCAGGGAGGATGGCATGGACGCCTCACGCCTGCGCATGCTGTGGCGCAGCTTCATCGCCTGGGCTCCCATCCTGCTGGTGCCTGTTGTGCTCATGCTGCTCACACGGTTCATGCAAAAGGCCGGTGTTCAAAACCTGGTACAAGGGGCAGGGCTGAGTTTGATGCTGGTGCTTTTTGCGGCTCTTGCCGTGGCCGTTGGCACCACCCGCGGGCGCGGGCTGCACGACCGCCTGGCACGCACCTGGCTGGTGCCGCGCTAGGCTAAACGGCCACGCTGCGCAGGAGCTCGGCGCAGCGCTCGGGCCGCATGCTGTTGATGTAGGTGCCGCTGCCGAGCTCAAACCCGGCAAGCTGGGAGATGCGGGAAACCACCGAAAGATACCAGTGAAAGCAACCTGATGACACTTCGCCCACAGGGGCGGAGCGGATGGTGATGTTGTAGTCCGGCCCGCCGGCGGCGGACCTGAGCCGGCGCAGCAGGCGGCTGAGGATGCCCGCCAGCTCCGCGATGTCTGCATCGCTGATCTCATCATACGAAGACTGGTGCTTGCGCGGAAAAACCCAGGTGTGGTAGGGCGAGAGCGCCGCATACGGCATGAAGGCGACAAACGAGCCCCCCTCCTCGATCACGCGCTCCTCGGCCAGCAGCTCCTCATGCAGCACCGCGCAGTAGAGGCAGCCGCCCTCCAGCTCATGAAAGCGCCGCGCCTCCTGCAGGCGCATGATCACCTGGGAGGAAAGCACCGGCGCGGCCGTGATCTGCGAATGCGAATGCTCCAGCGAGCTGCCTGCGCGCCTGCCCTGGTTTTTGAAAATGACGATGCTCTCCGCCAGCGGATGATGGCGCAGCGCCTGGTAGCGCTCCCGGTACATGCGCAGCATCAGCGCCAGGTGCGCGGGCTCCATGTCGCAGAGGTCCAGGTCATGCCGCGGGTGCTCCACCACCACCTCGTGCACACCTGCGGCGGCCATGGACCTGAAAGTGCCGTTTTTCTTCCGCTGCAGCTCGCAGCCAGGATCGAAGACCGAATACTTGTTGGGAAAGGCACGGACGAGCCACGAGCCATCCGGCGCGGAGATGCGCGCGGTCTCCCCCGGCGTCATCGACTCATTGCCGGTGCAGAAAGGGCAGTCATCCCGGTGCGCCGCCCGTGGCGCAGGCTGCACCCGGTCCCCATGAAAATCATCCGGACGCAGAGCCCGGTCCGGCGCCATGACGACCCAGTCGAGCGTGATGGGGTTGAAGCGCATTTCAGACATGGTTCAGACGGGTTTGGAGTGTGTTGTTTAACGCGAGGGACACCCATAGCTGACAAAAAAAGCCGCGCAGGAAAACCTGCGCGGCTTGATCTTTATCTTAACTGGGTTGACGGCCTAAAGCGGCCAGCTGCGGCGCAGCTGGACAACTTTACTTCGCAGCCTTCTTGAGGGCGTCGGCCTTGTTGGTCTGCTCCCAGGTGAGGTCGGCGTCGTCGATCTTGCCGAAGTGACCGTAGTTGGTGCTCTTGCTGTAGATCGGGCGCAGGAGGTTGAGCTGCTTGACGATGTCTGCTGGCTTGAAGGAGAAGACCTTCAGCACGGCGGCAAGGATCTTGTCGTCGCTGATGGTTCCGGTGCCGAAGGTGTCGATGTGCACGCTCACAGGCTCAGGATGGCCGATGGCGTAGGCAAACTGCACTTCGCAGCGGGTGGCGAGGCCGGAGGCCACCACGTTCTTGGCCACCCAGCGGCCCATGTAGGCGGCGCTGCGGTCCACTTTGGAGGGGTCCTTGCCGGAGAAGGCGCCACCGCCATGACGGCCCATGCCGCCGTAGCTGTCCACGATGATCTTGCGTCCGGTGAGGCCGCTGTCGCCCTGAGGACCGCCAACGACGAACTTGCCGGTCGGGTTGATGAGGTACTCGGTGTCCTTGGTGAGCATTTCCTTCGGCAGCACCTTCTTGATGACCTGCTCGATGCAGAATTTTTCGATCTCGGCGTGGCTCACGTCCGCAGCGTGCTGCGTGGAGATGACGACGTTCACGATGCGGGTGGGCTTGCCGTCCACGTATTCCACGGAGACCTGGCTCTTGGCGTCAGGGCGCAGCCACTTGGCCAGCTTGCCGGCCTTGCGGATGCGGGTCAGCTCACGACCCAGACGGTGGGCGTACATGATCGGAGCAGGCATGAGCTCAGGGGTGTCGTCGCAGGCAAAGCCGAACATGATGCCCTGGTCGCCAGCGCCCTGTTCCTGGGTCTTCTTGCCTTCAGCCGCAGCGGCGTCCACACCCTGGGCGATGTCGGGGCTCTGGATGGTGAGGTAGTTATTGATGAAGAGCTTGTCGGCGTGGAAGACGTCGTCGTCATTCACGTAGCCGATGCCGCGCACGGCGTCACGGATGACCTTGCCGACGTTGATCACTTCATCGATGGGCTTGGTGGTGCCAAGCTTCTTGTTCTGCAGCTTGGGGATGGTGATCTCGCCACCGACGACGACGACGTTGCTCTTGGCAAAGGTTTCGCAGGCGACGCGGCTCTTGGGGTCGATCGCAAGGCAGGCGTCGAGGATGGCGTCAGAGATGGTATCGCAAACTTTGTCAGGATGGCCTTCGCCGACGGACTCGGACGAGAAGATGTAGCTACGGGACATGATGGTGGTCGTGTGGGTTATATTGACGAATCATGATTTGATGATGCGTCTTGGAAAGGCGGCAGAGTATTCCCCAAAACGGGGGCGTCAATGTGGATTTCGGGGTGACAGCGGCATGCCCACTTCTGTACGATGCCTCCCAGCCTTGAAACAAATCACCACCTGCCTCCTCCTGCTTGCCAGTTCTTTGCCCCTGGCGGCAGACGCCCCGCCTTTTGCGCCCAAGTCGATGGCCTACGTCCTGCAAGCCGAAAACCTCGCCAGCAGCCGCGAAGCTGCGGTGCAAAAACTCGCCTCCTCCGATCGCGACCTTATCGTCATCGATGCCGCCTTCAGCAGCGAGGGTGACTGGACACCCGCAGAGATCCAAACCATCCGCACTGGCAAAAAAGGCCGTCGTGTGGTCGCCTACGTCTCCATTGGCGAGGCCGAAGACTACCGGCCCTACTGGCAGAAAAGCTGGGATGCAGACAAAAATGGCCAGCCGGACGCCGCCGCCCCCAAGTTCCTCAACATTGAAAACCCCGACTGGAAGGGCAACTACCGCGTGCGTTACTGGCAGCCCGAATGGCAGCAGATCATGCTCCCAGCGGTGGACAAAGTTGTGGCCCAGGGGTTTGACGGCATCTATCTCGACATCGTCGATGCCTTTGAATTCTACGAATACGATGCAGCGACCCAAAGCTGGCTCGACAACCGGCCCAATCCTGATACCGGCAAAACGTATCGGGAAGACATGATCGCATGGGTCGCCGCCATCGCCCAGAGGGCGCGTGCCAGGCAGCCCGGCTTCCTTGTCATCCCGCAGAACGCCCCCCAGCTCCTCGCCCACGCAGATTATCGTGAAATCATCAGCGCCATCGGTGTGGAGGATTTGTTCGTCGCAGACAGGAAATTGCGCACCGAAAAGCAGTCACGCTACGTCGTGGGCTTTCTCAAACAGCTGCAGCCAAGCGGCAAGCCTGTGCTGGTGATCGATTATCCGAAGTCGTCGGCCATTCATTCCGCCGCATTTGAAGCTGCGGCCAGACAGGGCTTTACCCTGCTGCTCACCGACCGGCCATTGACGACGCTGGGGGAGTCGAAATGAGGAGATAAGCAGGGCGGCGCCCACGTTCTGCCTTCATGCGCTGTTTTCTTCTGGCACTCGTCTGCGCCCTCAATGCCTGGGCTGCTGAAAAACCCAATGTCGTCTTCATCCTCGTGGATGACATGGGCTTGGGGGACGCCTCCTGCTTTGGCGGGCAGGTGCCGACGCCTCACATGGACCGGCTGGCGGGGGAGGGGATGCAGTTCCGGCAGTTTTATGTGGCCTCACCCATCTGCTCGGCCTCACGGTGCGGCGTGCTCACGGGGCAGTTTCCTGCGCGCTGGCGCATCACCAGCTACCTGCAAACGCGGGCGGGCAATCGCGAATGTGAGCAGGCGGATTTCCTGGACCCGCAGGCCCCCTCGCTGCCGCGTGCCTTTCATGAGGCTGGCTATGCCACGGCCCACATCGGCAAATGGCACCTGGGCGGAGGGCGCGATGTGGCAGACGCTCCCCAATTTGCCGCCTATGGTTACGACCTGGGCCTGGGCACTTATGAGAGCCCGGAGCCTGCCGCAGCCCTCGGCTTGAAAACCATGCCGTGGGAAACCAGGCGCGAGCCCCAGCAGGTGGAGCGGCATGAACGCACGCGCTGGATGGTAGACGAGGTGCTGAAGTTCATGCAGCAGCATGCCTCCGGGCCCTTTTTTGTGAATCTGTGGCTCGATGACGTGCACACGCCCTACCGGCCTGTGGAGGGCCGGGATGAGCGCGGCCTGCCGGAGAAATATAGGGATGTGCTGGTGGAGACGGACCGCCAGATCGGCCGCCTCGCAGATGCGCTCCCGCGCAACACTCTCCTGCTGCTCTGTGGTGACAATGGCCCGGAACCCACTCTGAACCGTGCGCGTACTAAGGGGCTGCGCGGCATGAAGTGGAGCCTCTATGAAGGTGGCATCCGCACACCGCTCATCGTGCGCTGGCCTGGCGTGGTGCCGGCAGGCGGTGTGAATGAGTCCACCGTCGTCAGCAGCGTCGATTTCATGCCCACCCTCTGCTCGCTGGCCAAGATCACGCCCCCGAAGGCCGCCCAGGACGGGGAGGACATGAGCGCCGCGTTGCGCGGGGAAAAAGTGCTGCGCCAGAAGCCTCTCTTCTGGGAATATGGCCGCAAGCCAGGCGCGGCAGGCAAAGTGAAAGGCGGCTTTCCCTATCCCAAGGAGCCGGACTCTAAATCTCCCAACGTTGCCATCCGCGAGGGGGGCTGGAAGCTTCTGGTGAATGCGGACGGCACGCAGACCGAGCTGTACCACCTCGGCAGAGACCCGAACGAGACCACCAACCTGGCAGAGGCCGAAAAAGAGACCGCCGAGCGACTGAAAAAGGCCGCTTTGGAGTGGCGGGCCGCATTGCCGTGAAATTTCCCCTCGCCAGCGGAGAAAATGCCACTAGGATGCGCGCCCCCTTACCCCAACCATGTCCGAACCAAAGAACATCCTCCGCCTTGGCCTGCCCAAAGGCAGCCTGCAGGAGCCGACGCTTGAACTGTTCAAGCGCGCGGGGTTCAACATCGTCGTCTCCTCCCGTTCCTACCGCCCCTCGGTGGATGACTCAGAGCTGGAGCTGCGCCTGCTGCGCGCCCAGGAGATCGGCCGCTATGTGGACCACGGCTTTCTGGACTGCGGCATCACAGGTCGTGACTGGATCGTGGAAAACGGCGCGGATGTCGAAGTCATCACGGACCTGCGCTACAGCAAGGCGACCTCCTGGCCCACGCGCTGGGTGCTGGTGGTGCCAGATGACTCCCCTGTGAAGACCGTCAAGGACCTGCAGGGCAAGCGGATCGCCACCGAAGCGGTCGAGATGACGAAAAAATACCTCGCTGCAAACGGCGTCGAGGCCGAAGTCGAGTTTAGCTGGGGTGCCACGGAAGTGAAGGTGCCCGAAATGGTGGATGCCATCGTGGACATCACCGAAACCGGCTCGTCCCTGCGCGCGAACAAGCTGCGCATTGTGGACACGCTGATGGAAAGCTACCCCCAATTTGTTTCCAGCAAAACTGCCGCCCGTGATGAATGGAAACGGCAGAAGATGGAGACACTCGTGCTGCTGCTCAAAGGTGCCCTTGAGGCCCGCCACAAGGTGGGGCTCAAGATGAACGTGCCCGCGAAGCAGCTGCAGGAAGTGGTCGCCTGCCTGCCGTCCCAGCGCTCGCCCACCGTTTCAACGCTCGCCAGCCAGGAATGGGTGGCCGTGGAAACGGTCATCGACGAAGCCACCGTGCGGGTCATCATCCCGCAGCTCAAGTCGCTGGGGGCCGAGGGTATCGTCGAATACCCTCTGAACAAAGTCGTCCACTAGATCAACGCCAACACACAGGAGAACACGAACATGGGATCGCTCAAAAAGCGGAGAAAAACGAAGATCAACAAGCACAAGCGCAAGAAGCGCATGCGTGCGAACCGTCACAAGAAGCGTTTGCGCTACAAGTCGTAACCGCTAGCCTTCCCGGCATGGCTCCTTTCCGCAGTGCGATTCGATGGTATCGAGACGCAGGAGGCTTTGTCATGCCCGGGTACGGCTCGGTTGGCAGGGCTTTGCGGCCCTGCCTGACGGTCGGTCTTGCCGCCTTCATCGGCTCCTGCCTGACAGGTTTCGCTGCCACAACGGCAGACCTGTCACTGGGAGCCAGGGCGGCTGACGCATCCGACCTGCAACTATCTCCGGGCTCCGCCTCCAGGGCGGATGTCCTGGCGCATTTCAGCGCGGCGCTCCAGTTTGAAGCTTCCGGGAAGCTGCGGCAGGCGCTCGAGCACTATCAGGCTGTTTTCAAAGCAGATCCGGGCAACTCGGATCTGGCTGCGCATACCGCCAAGCTCGCCATGCAGTTTCAGGGCCGTGCAGCGGCCATCACGATCCTGCAGGACGCCGTGCGTTCCAGTCCGCGCACACCGGCCCCCTTGCTCAATCTGGCACGTTTTGCCAGCACCTACCCGCCGGAGGACCTGTTTGAGAAAGACGAGGTGCCCGCCAGGGCCATCGCCGAGGCATTGACGAAATTTCCCGCGCATGCCGAGGTGTATGAGGTGGCGGTGATGCTGCACCTCACGCACAACGAGCGTGACAAGGCCGTCGAGGTCATGAACCAGGCGGCCAACCAGCAAAGCCGTGACCCGCAGTACTGGCTGGCCACAGGACGCACTGCCGAGCGCGTGTGGCCGCTGGGGCAGGCCGAGTTCAGCGCCGAGTACCGCCAGCGCGTGGCCCCTTTTTTTGAAAACGCCCTCAAAGCCGCCACCAAGGCCGATGCCGAGCAGGTCACCCTTGAAGTCGCCCGTCAGTACCTCCTGACCAACGATCCCGACCGTGCCCGGCAGCTCTGTGAAAAACTCGCGGCCGAATACGGCAACCTCGATGCCCGCAAGCTGCTGTACCGGCTCTATGCAGCCGCCGAGCAGAAGGACAAGGCGCTGGCGACGCTGGAGCAGATCGTCAAGCAGGCGCCCGATGACGCCGAGATGCAGCGCCTGCTGGCCGGTGAATATGACAAGCTCAAGCAGCCGGAGAAGGCCATCGTGCATCTTGAGGCAGCCATTCAAAACGGCGGAGGCGAGATCGGCGACTATGTGAAGCTCGGCTGGGAGCTTTATCAGACGCAAAAATTTGACGACATGGTGCGCGTGGGCCAGCGCAGCGTGCGCCTCTTCCCCGACCACCCGCTGGTGCATTATCAGTTGGCGATCGCCCATCGTGCGCGTGAAGAGTGGGGGCCGTCCGTGCAGCACTTTGCCGAGGCCGAGCGGTTTGCCGGCTCCAGCCAGAGCGAGCTGCTGGACCACCTCTTCTACTACCAGTACGGCATCACGCTGGAGCGTCTGGCACGCTATGAGGACGCCTCACGCATGCTGGAAAAATCCATCACGCTGACCCCGCGTGAGGAAGCCAAGGCGGCTGCGAACACCATGAACTTCCTCGGCTACATGTGGCTGGATGTCGGCACCCATCTGGACAAAGCCGGCGAGCTCATCGCCAAGGCCAACGAGCTCATGCCCGACCAGCCCGCCTACATTGACAGCCTGGGCTGGTTTCACTACAAAAAGGGCAACTACCCCCAGGCGCTCAAGGAACTGCAGCGTGCCGAAGCCCTGCTGGAGCCTGTCGCTCCTGAAGATGCGGAGATCCTCGAGCACATCGGCCTCACCCATCAGTCGCTGGGGGACAAGGCAAAGGCGCTGAATTATCTCGAACGCGCCGAAGGGCTCAAGACCCCTGACCTGAAAGCCCGCAAGCGCATCGAGGAGGAGCTCAGGAAGATCAAAGGCGGGAAGCAGGAAACGGAGAAGAAGCAGCCGGCGGCGCCTTAAAGCCGTTCATCGCTGTCGATGAACATCCAGCACAGTGCCGCCAGCAGGTAAGTGGCCGCGGCGACATACATCACCTTGTCCCAGCTTTGGTTCGTCAGGTTCATCAGCCAGGGCACCGCCACGCCACCGAGCGCACCACCGAGATTGCCGATCATGTTCATGCTGCCTGAGACCGATCCCGCAAGCTTGCCACCCACCTCCATGCATGCACCCCAGGCTCCCGGCATGGACAGATCATTGAAGAACCCGGAGAAGCCCAATGCCAGCATCGCATACGTGGGGTCGTTCAGGGTGGTGGCCAGGAGAATCATGCCCCCGGCAGCCAGCATGCCCAGCACGCCGATGGTGCGCCGGGCGCGGCTCAGGCTGTCTGACCTTGCCGACATGCGGCGCGCCATGATGCCCCCGATGAAGCAGCCGATGCCGCCCAGAAACAGCGGCAGACCGTTCAGGATCGAAGTCCACGTGTCCTTCATGTCCATCTTCAGCTCCAGTTCCATGTACTGCGGCATCCAGGTGATGTAAAAGTACCACACGTAGCTGATGCAGAAGTAATACACCCACAGCAGCAGCACCGACTTGGTCGTGAAAAGCCGCTTCCAGGGGATCGATGCATGCCCGCCGCTCAGATTTTTTTGCGCTTCCTCCAGCAGTTCGCATTCCGCCGCATTCACACCCGTGTGGTCCTTCGGATTGTCCCGGAACCACACGTAAAAACACAGCGCCCAGACCACGCCCAGGCTGGCGAAGAGCACGAAGGTGTTCCTCCAGCTCACAAAGCCCAAAATCCACACCACCAGCAGCGGTGTGAAGGCCCCGCCCCAGCGCGCTGCCAGCCAGGTGATGCCTTGCGCCACGCCGTGCTCCCGCTGCGGCAGCCACACGCTGAACATCTTGGCGATGTTCGGAAACCCGCCCGCCTCACCAGCGCCAAACAGAAAACGGCAGACGGTCATCGACGCCAGATTCCATGCGTAGCCTGTGGCCGCCGTGAACACGCTCCAAAACATCACCACACGCAGCAGCACCCGCCGCGGCCCCCATTTGTCCCCCAGCCACCCTCCCGGAATCTCAAAGAGCGCATACGCCAGCGTGAAGGCCGAGAACACATAGCCCATCTGTGTGTCATCAAACCCCAGATCCTGCTGGATGAAGGGCCGCGCCTTGGAAATGCACACCCGGTCGATGTAATGAATGATGCCGAGCATCACGGCAAACACGATCACGCCATAGCGCGTGCGGGTGGGGCGGAGGGTGGATTCCATGGTCGGGTTGGGAAAGCGCGCATGCTGCCACGCGGCCTGACTCAACGTCAACCCCTCAAACTTTCCATCACGGCTCTCCCACCGTAGGATTCTCCACCACAATCGCGCCCGCCTTGACCGCGCGCGTCAGCACTTCCTTCGGCTGTTTGCCGCTGGGCACCAGCTCATGCGCCATGCCCTTGTAGCGCAGCGGCTTGTAGCCGAGCGCCAGCAGGGCATCCAGCGGCGCCTGCTTGAGTCCGGGCTTCCAGTAGTCCGGCGCGCCGCCGGTCTCGTAGTAGTAGATCCAGGTGTGCTGCGGGTCATACCATCCGGCGCAGAGGATGACGTGACGGTGCGGGATGTTCAGCACATCTCCCGGCTGCAGCTCCTGCGCGCTGCCGAGTTCTGTGCACACCTCCGGCAGCTTGCTGGTATCATGCACACTTGGCAGCTTCAGGCAGCGCGACACAAACCCCGAGCAGTCCACTCCCGCCGCCTGGCTGCTCACGGCGGCGTTGTCGGCCCGGCGTTTCTCCGGCGAGGACACATCGCCACCGGCGCTGCCATTCGCGATGGCAAGATCAAACGAGGCCGGATTATCAAAGCCGCCCCACTTGTAGGGCACACCGCTGTTCATCTCCCCTGGCACCCACCAGCCCTTGCGGTCCTGCTGCGGTGCGTGCGTCACGTCAGGTGTGTTGACGAGGACGCCCGCCTTGTCCTTGCCGTGCAGGATGTTGCGTGCAAAGGGGCGCCAGGTGTGATGGGTGTACTGCTGCGCGATCTCCATGGCCTCGGCCGGGGTGACCTGCGAAGGCGCGGTGGGATCTCCCGGGATGAGCTGTGGTGCAGCTCCCTGTTTCAGGGCTGAACTGCAGCTTGTGAGCAAGAGCATCAGGGCGGAAAGGGCGCGCGTCATAGCGCGGATGATGCGGGTTCTGCCAAACAGTTCAACCCATTGCTTAGTCCGCGCATGCAGTTGACCGCCGGGCTGCTTTTTGCAGACTGTCCGCCCATGCCCCTCCGCCTTCTCCATACCGGCTGCCTCTGCCTGCTGCTGGCGGTGTTTTCGCTGCACGCCGCAGCCGCACCCAAGCCCGCCGCACGCACCGCCCTCGTCATCGGCAATGCCAAATACGAAGCCGCCGTGGGCCCGCTGCGCAACACCGTCAACGACGCCAAGGCGGTGGCCAAAACCCTGCGCGACCTTGGATTTGCCGTGATCGAAAAACACGACGTCACCCGCGATCAGCTGCTCAAGGCTGTGGTGGAGTTTCGCGCCACACTGACGGATGCGGAGGTCGGCCTCTTCTACTACGCCGGTCATGGCATCTCCGTGGCTGGCTCCAACTACCTGCTGCCGGTGAAGTCCGGCTACACCAGCGAAGGTGCAGATGATGTGACACTGCGCCTGCTGGCAGAAACCAAACTCTTCAATGTGGAGCAGGCCGTGGCAGACATGAAAAGCGCCGGCGCGCGCTGCAACCTCGTCATCCTCGACGCCTGCCGCACCACCGCCGTGGCGCGCACCGGCCGCACGCGCGATGCCACAAACCCCGGCGGTCTCAGCGAGATGAAGCCGCCCGCCGGTTCACTCATCGCCTTTGCCACGGATGCCGGACAAACCGCCCTCGATGGCGATGGCACCAACGGTCTCTACACCGAGGAGCTGCTCAAGCACCTGCGCACGCCCGGCCTCACTGTGGAGCAGGTCTTCAAGCGCACACGTGCGGGAGTTCTGGAGCGCTCAAATGGCGGGCAGATTCCGGCCGAGTACTCACGCCTCGTCGGCGAGGACATCTTCCTGGCGGGGCAGGCGCCTGCCCCGCCCGCGCTGACCACGGAGCCTGCACCCATGCCCCCGCCCGCAGCACCGCCAGAGCCTGCGCTGCCTTCCCTCAGGGGAATCGCAAAACAGGCCTCTGCGGGCAAGGCGCGGGAGTGTGTCGAGGCCCTGCAGCAGTACGCGAAGGCCAAAGGCCCGGGTGCGTACTCGGCGGAGCCCATTGGGGTGCTGCTGGAAAAGGTGAAGGAAGACCTCAAGGAGGCCACCACCGCCTCGCCTTCCGTCGATGCCGCCGCCGTCACATGCGAGCTCATCCTGCATGCCCTGCGTGACTGCCTGCCGCCTGACCATGAGCAAAAGATCCCTTTTACCGCGAAGGCGCTGAACCGGCGTGGCGATGCCCTGCTGCTGCTGGGGCGCGCCGAAGAGGCGCTCGACGCCTACAATGCCGCGCTGCCGCTCACCCCCGAGGACTCCTACATTCTCTACAACCGCGGCCGTGCCCACCTGGCCCTTGGCAAGACTACCGAGGCCAAAGCCGACTTCACCGAAGCCGCCAGCAGCAAATACAAGCAGCTCAAGGCCCGCAGGCTCGCTGAGGAGGCCCTGGCCAAGCTCAAGTAACTCCACGCACGCCATGCCCAAGTCCTGGACTGAAAAATTTGCCCATCCGCCCAAGCCCAGTGTTTCGCGGCTGGGAAAGCCGTATGCAGGCCATGGCGAAGGTGAAAAGATGCTCATCCCCACCCCCGCCGTGGTGGCCGCCTATGTGGCCGAGATTCCTCCTGGGGCATCCCGCACCATGCCGCAGATGCGCGAGGACCTGGCCACCGCTCATCATGCCGACTTCACCTGTCCGCTCACCGCAGGCATCTTCCTGCGCATCGCCTCAGAGCTCGCCTGGGAGCAGCATCAAAACGGCACGCCTCTGGACAAGATCACGCCTTTCTGGCGTGTGGTGGATCTGAAATCCCCCATGGCCAAAAAACTGGCTTGCGGCGTGGATTTCATCGTCCGGCAGCGCAAGCGCGAAGGCATCGTCTGAGTGGCTGGTCACTCATGCCACGTCCGCGCCACGCGCTCGATGCTGAGCGCCTTCCCGGTGGCAGGATCAATCGTGATCAGCGCCCCATTCACCCGCACGGGGCCGCTGCCGACGCCGAAGCGGGTGGGCATCATGGTGTGGAAGCGCTCCAGCACAGGCTCGACCTGGCTGCCGATGACGCTGTTCATGGGGCCGCACATGCCGGCATCGCTTTGAAAGGCGGTGCCCTTGGGCAGCACACGCTCGTCAGCCGTGGGCACATGGGTGTGGGTGCCCACGACGGCGGAGACCTTGCCGTCCAGATGCCAGCCCATGGCTACTTTTTCGCTGGTGGCCTCGGCGTGGAAATCGACAAAGATGACCGGTGTTTCCTCGCGCAGCTTTTCCACCAGAGCGGCGATGGCGGGGAAGGGGTTGTCGAGCTGCTGGTTCATGAAGGTGCGCCCCTGCAGGTTCACCACGGCCACCTTGCACTTCTTGGACTCCAGCACCACAAAGCCGCTGCCAGGTGTGCCTTCAGGGTAGTTCATGGGGCGGAGCATGCGCGGCTCATCAGCCAGATAGGGCACGATTTCCCGCTGGTCCCAGATGTGGTCGCCGCTGGTCACCACGGCGGCGCCGGCTCGCATGAGGCTGATGGCTATCTTGGGGGTGATGCCGCGGCCTCCGGCGGAGTTTTCGCCGTTCACGACGATGAAGTCGAGCTTGAGCTCGTCTTTGAGCACAGGCAGCAGCAGGCCTACCGCCTTGCGCCCCGGCTCACCCACCACATCACCCAAAAAAAGCAGGCGAAAAAGTCCGTCCGCGCTGTCAGCCGTGTTGTCATTCATCGTGGCGCTACTTAGTAGATGATGAAGGCGGGGATCAAGTCTAGGATGCACTTTATGATGATGAAACGAATGCTGTGCGGCTGTGCGCTGCCGGTCATGCTCATGTCCCTGATGGAGACTGCGGGCATGGCTCAGACGATCGTGCCCGCGCCTGCGCCTGCCAGTCCCGCGCAGGAGGCACCGGGCTCCCAACCGGCTGCGCCCACCGCGGCACCTTTGACCCCGGCCCAGGTGAAGCCAGGGACTGTCGCGGCTGCACCTGAAGTGCCCGCCCCGCCCGCCCCAGCGCCCGCCGCTCCGCCGCCTGCCCCAGCACCCGCCGCTCCAGCACGTCTGGACCGGCTGAGCGCGCTGGGCACCAAGCCCGACTGGCTCAAGCTGCAGTCGTTTCATCAGGTGCTCTCCCGCAGTGAATTCGAAGTGGCCATGCGGGACGTTTACTCCGACGGCTCCCCATTCCCGCCGCCGTGGACTCTGGAGGCCGATGGCGTGGTCATCAAGACGGGCGATCCCGTGAAACCGGAGGTGCGCATCGCCTTTGCGCCCCGCTCCCAAGCGCCGCTGCCAGGCACACGCACCTGGCGCACTGCCGCCGAAATGCCGCCGCTCAAGGGCCGCCCTTTGCTCAGTGACATCCACATCGCCATCGACCCCGGGCATATCGGCGGCGGCTATGCCAGGATGGAGGAGCGCATGCTCAGTTTTGCTCCGGGGGAGTCCATCCAGGAGGGTGACCTCACGCTGACCACCGCCCAGGTGCTGGCCGAACGGCTCAAAGCCCTGGGGGCCTACGTCTCGCTCGTGCGTGACCGTGCCGAACCGGTGACGCAGCAGCGCCCCTCTGATTTTGTGATCCAGGCAAAGCAGATCCTGGCCGAGGCGGGGTTTCCGCAGGCGCAGGAAAATTACAGCGGCGTCACGGGCGATGCCAAAATCCTCACGGTGCAGTGGCAGACGGAAAAGCTCTTTTACCGTGTGAGCGAGATCCACGCACGCGGAGAGAAGGTGAACAACACCATCAAGCCGGACGTGGTGCTCTGCCTGCACTACAACGCAGAGGCCTGGGGCGATGCCACAGCGCCGCAGTTTTCGCCGATGAACCACATGCATGTGCTCATCAACGGCTGCTACTCGCCTCTGGAGCTGGAGCAGCAGGATGTGAGGTATGAGATGTTTCACCGTCTGTTTTCACGCATTCACCAGGAGGAGCTGCCGCTTGCCGAGGCCGTCGCCAACGGCATGCGTCTGAGCACCGGACTGCCGGCCTACGTTTACACCACGGCGAATGCGCGCCACGTCGGAACAAACTCCTATGTCTATGCACGGAACCTGCTGGCAAACCGTCTCTATGACTGCCCTGTGGTGTACCTGGAGCCCTACGTCATGAACCACGAGGAGACCTACCAGCGCCTGCTGCGCGGCCACTTTCGCGGACGCACACTCATCGCCGGACGCCTGCAAAGCAGCGCCATCGAGGACTATGTGCAGGGAGTCGTCAAGGGCGTCACCGCCTATTACCAAAAACACCGCCAGCCATGAAGGTGATCATCGCAGGATGTGGCTTCGTCGGCGAGCGTGCCGCCGATCTTCTTCATGCCGCCGGGCATGAAGTCATCGGCCTCACGCATTCGCCGGAGTCTGCGGCACGGCTCGCCATGGCCAAGCCGTGGCGCACGGAGCCCTGTGACATTTCAAACAGCGCCGCCGTGATGGAGCTTGCCGCCCGGGTCAATGCCGGGAGCATCGACGCCGTCATTCACTGTGCCAGCTCCAGCCGCGGCGGCGCTGAAATGTACCAGGCCGTCTATGTCGATGGCATGAGGCACCTCACCCGGGCGTTTCCCACCGCTTATCCGCTGTACACCAGCAGCACCAGCGTGTACCCGCAGGTGAACGGTGAAACGGTCGATGAAACCAGCTTTGCTGATCCTGACCGCGATACCGGACGCCTGCTGCGGGAGGCTGAGGGCATCGCCCTCGCCGCCGGCGGTGCTGTCGCGCGCCTTGCGGGCATTTACGGCCCCGGGCGTTCCTTTGTGCTGAAGAACCTGCTGGAGGGGAAGGCTGCCATTGAGGGCAACAACGGGCAGGGGCGCATCCTCAACCAAATCCACGCCGAAGACGCGGCCGCAGCGCTGGCGCACCTCGCCACGCGGCGGCTGAGCGGCATCTACAACATTGTCGATGACGCTCAGATGACGCAACGGCAGTGCCTGGAACGGCTGTGCGCCATCTTTGGTGTCAAAATGCCTGGAACGCGTGAGCCTGACCCCAACCGCAAACGTGGCTGGAGCCACAAGCGCGTCTCCAACACCAAGCTGCACGCCTCCGGGTGGGTGCCGCGTTATGCCAGCTATTTTGATGCGCTGCGTGACGATCCCGACCTCGCCGCTTCCATCCTTGATCTCGTGCAAACCACGGGGGAAGGCCCCTCGCCCCGCCAGCCCAACATTGTGCTGATCGGGCTGATGGGCTCGGGCAAAACGACGGTGGGCCGCATCGTCGCGCAGATGATCGGCTTCCAGATCGTCGATACGGATCACCTCATCTCGGACAATACTGGGAAAAGCATTCCTGAGATTTTCGCCACGGAGGGCGAGGCCGCCTTCCGCCTGCATGAGTCCGCTGCGCTACGCTCCCTGCTCGGCAGGCGAGGCTGCGTTATCGCCACCGGCGGTGGCATCGTCACCCAGCCGCGCAATCTGGCCATCCTGCGCCATCTCGGCTACATCGTCTGGCTGGACGCCGATCCCGAGCGCCTCGCCCGCCGCACTGCCGCCAACACCAACCGCCCGCTGCTCCATGGTGAGGAAAATCCCAAGGCCAAGCTGGAGCGCCTGCTCAACGAGCGCAAACCGCTCTACAAAGGCCTGGCCGATCTCCGAATCCAGACCGCCGAACTCACTCCGCAGGAGACCGCCTACGGCGTGATGGAAAGCGCCCGTGTCTTCTTCGCCAAGCTGAAGAAATAACAGCGTCTCACACGCTCACTCCGGCCAGCTTGCGGGCATAGGCCAGGGTGTCGATTTCTGCGGGGCTTTTGTCGCGCCGGATGGCCTTGATGCGGGGAAAGCGCATCGCCAGGCCGCTGTCGTGGCGGTTGCTGGCCTGGATGGAATCAAACGCGATCTCCAGCACGATCTCCGGCGTTACCGTGCGTACCCGTCCGCGCTGGCTCAGCGTGCTCTGGGTGAAGTGCTCGGTCAGCTCTTCGATCTCCGCATCGGTCAGCCCGCTGTAGGCCTTGCCAATGATGCGCAGGCTGTTGTCCGCCTCTTCATCGCGCACGGCAAAGGTGTAGTCGCTCAGCACATGGCTGCGTTTGCCGTGGCCCTGCTCGGCCCGCACCACCACCACATCGAGCGTGGCAAAGGCCTTCTTCAGCTTGAGCCATGACTTGCCCCGTCTCCCAGGCGAGTAGTGGCTGAGAGCATCTTTGGCGATGAGCCCCTCATTGCCACGACGCCGTGCCGCATGAAAGGCGGCCTCGATGTCATCCGCACTGGCCGCTTTCATCACCTCGATCACTCCCATTCCGGCAGGCAGCGAAATCGCCTCCAGCTCCACTCGCCGCTCTGTCAGTGGCTTTTCCAGCAGCGAGACGCCGTCCTTCCACAGCACGTCAAACACCACGTACTTCACCGTCACATCACTGGGCAGAAAAAGATCCGCCTGATCGCGGCGGCCGAGGCGCTTTTGCAGATCGAAGAACGAGAGCTTCTTGTCCTCCGCATGCGCGATGATTTCACCATCCAGAATGACCTCCGACGACAACGCAGCAGCAGCATTCATGATCTCAGGAAACTGCGCACCCACAGGCTTGAGATCACGGGTGTAGATCTCCACACGCTGCGCGGTCCGGTGCATCTGTGCGCGAATGCCGTCATACTTGTCCTCCAGCCAGACCTCCGCCGCATTGAGCCTCTCCCAAATGTCCTGCGCAGTTTCTTCTGGAGACGCAAGCATGACCTTGATGGGCACTAGCGGGCGCGGCCTTGCCTCGTGCAGGCTCTGCGTGCTGGCCAGGGTGGCTGCCTGTCCGATGTCTCCGCAGAGCATGGCGGCCTCGCGCACGGCATCAGCGCCCACATCAAACGCCGCCGCCACAGCCTCTTCGATCAGACCTTCCTTGGAGCCCATGCGTAGTTCCCCCGTCATCAGCCGCACCAGCCAGGCACCCGTGGCGGCAGTGAGCTGCTGCAGCCGGTTTTTGATCAGTTTCACACGCTCTATCTGCCCCCCGGCCCTGCTTAGCTGGGCAAAAAGCGCGGCAACATCACTCAAAGAACACTCGGCCGGGGAAAGTGCCGCACGCTGCAACACCAGGAAGGCCGTGCGTCCTGTGTCCGCCTGCGAGCGCGAGATGGTGCGATATTCCGCCTCGTTCACACCGCTGAGTTCAATTAGAGCGCGCTTCAGCAGAGACCAGCCCGTGTTCAGCGGTGCGTCACCGGTGCTGCCGGAGGCAAAGCGCGCCGCAAGCGCCAGCTCTGCTTTGTCAGACAGACTGCACAGCATGGATGCCAGTCTCTCCACCTTCTTCAGGCGCGAGGCCACTTCGGCAGTCTGTGCACAAGCTTCCGCCCATTGTGCAAAGCTGCCGTTTCCCCAGTCATCGTCATTTTTCACCACCGCAGGCCGGGCTGCTGACGCTGCGTTTTGCAGGGTCAGCTCCAGCTGGTCCGCGCGCTCCAGAGTCCAGGCCTCAAATCCACGCTGCCGCAAATCCGCGGCAAACTCCCGCGTGTAGCCATGCACCAGCCAGGTGCAGCGCGGCTTCACCTCCTGCACCGTTTCGACCAGCTCGGGATAATCGGCGTGATCGCTCAGCGGAAAGATTTCATCCACCTGGTAGCGGAACTTGGCACCCGGTTGCAGTGCCCAGCCGGTCATCATGGCCGTGCGGCAGACCTTCAGCTTTTTGATGGCGATGGAGCGCCCGTTGCTGGGCGGGAAGAGCAGCACATGGCCGGGAGCCTGCGCGGCGTCAAACAGGCGGTACTCAGGCAGCCTGCCCAGCAGCGGAGCCACGGCGCGTGTCATGTCCCAGATGGACTTGTGCACCATCACCGGATGCCCCGCCTCCGCCAGCGCGCAGAGGATCTCCTGCGCCTTTCCCAGGGAGTAGCCCAGCAGCACGGGAATGCCGCCGTCCTCCAGCGTCTCCTGCACAAACTTGAGCACCTGCTCCACCACCTGCGCCGTGGGCGGAAAGGTGAACTGCGGCAGGCCAAAAGTGCACTCCATGATGAGCGTGTCTGCATGGAGCAGTTCGCAGCGTTCCGAACTGAGCCCCTGGCGCAGCTTGTAGTCTCCGGTGTAGAGCAGCGTAGCGCCGTCGGCCTTGCGCGTGAGGTGCAGCATGGCGGAGCCGATGATGTGCCCCGCAGGCAGCAGCCGCAGCTCCCAGCCCTCCCACTCCACGGCCTCTCGCATGGGCAGCACGCGCATCTCACCCTCGCTTTTGTAACCGTAGCGGGTCTTCATGAGATCCCGCGTCACCTCGGAGCAGAAGGTCATCTCGTGCCGCGCCACATGGTCGCTGTGCGCATGGGAGATAAAAGCTCGCTTGCCAGGAAAATGCGGATCCAGCCACAGATCCGCCTCAGGCAGGTAGATCCCGTTGGGGTGGGTGACTTGGATCAATGGGGGCATGCGCGGCAGTGGAAAGATTTACGCCTGCACGCAGATGCCAGCAGCTTCATTCTAACGCGTCACGAATGGATTTTGCCGTCAGCCCCCTGAATCGCAGAGAGGTTTGTGCTGCATGGAAAACAAATGAGGCGCAGGGCATCAAGTTGCAAGGCCGGGCATCCGGCCCCAAGAATGCGCATGGCCGCCCTCGCCGATCAACTCACCGCTCTTCTCGGACCCTCGCGTGTTTCTGTCACAGAAACGGACCTCGCCACGCACAGCACGGACAAATGGTTCGCCTCCAACCCGCCCGAAGTCGTCGTGCATGCGGAATCGGCCGCTGAAGTGTCCGAAGTGCTGCGCTTTGCGAATGCGAACCGCATTCCCGTGACCCCGCAGGGCTCACGCGTGGGCTATGTAGGTGGCTGCGTGCCGCTGCAGGGAGGCATCGCGCTTTCCGTGGCGCGCATGAACAAGATCAAGGAGATCACCCTCGAAGACGGCGTGGCGGTGATCGAGCCGGGCGTCATCACCGGTCATCTGCAGAATGAGGTGCGCAAGCTGGGGTGGTTTTATCCGCCTGACCCGGCATCCCTCAAGGAATGCAGCCTGGGCGGAAACATCGCCACGAATGCAGGCGGCCCGCGCTGCCTGAAATACGGTGTCACGCGGCATTACGTGCTCGGCCTTGAGGCGGTGCTGGCGGACGGCTCCATCGTGAAGGCGGGCGGGCGCTGCCACAAAAACAAGACAGGCTTCGACCTCGTCGGACTCATGGTGGGCAGCGAGGGCATGCTGGGTGTCGTCACCGAGGCCACGCTGCGCCTCATCCCGCACCCCCCCATGCGTGCGATGCTTTCCGCTGGTTTCAAATCGTTCGCCGAAGCGGCCCATGCGGTGCAGCGCATCCTCGGGAGCGGCTTTCTCCCCAGCGCGCTGGAAATTGCTGACAAATTCACCCTCCGCGCCGCACGTGAGTATCTTGGCGCCTCCGTCACTCCGGAAGGCGATGCGCACCTGCTGGTGGAGATCGACGGCCAGCCTGAGTCGGTGAAGGGAGAAATCGAGCAGCTTGCCAAGCTGGTGACCAGCCTCGGCAGCATCTGCCTGAACAAAGCGATGGGAGACGAAGCCTGCGAGGCTTTCTGGAAACTGCGCCGGGAGTTCAGCTACAGCCTGCGCAACACCGGCCTGATCAAGCTCAACGAAGATATTGTCGTGCCGCGCGGCCGTCTGGTGGACCTGGTGGATTTTGCCGAAAAACTGCAAAGCGAAACCGGTTTCCCCGTGGCCTGCTTTGGTCACGCTGGAGACGGCAACATCCACGTGAACATCATGGTTCCCACCATGGACGACCCGGCGGTGCGCGAAAGCGCCGAGGCCGCACTCGACAAGCTTTTCCATCAGGTCATCGCCTGGAATGGCGCCATCACTGGCGAACATGGCATCGGCGTGGCCAAAAAACGCTGGTGGCGCGATGCCGTCACCCCCGCCGCGCACGAGACTCACCTGCGCCTGAAGGCTGCACTGGACCCCAATGGCATTCTCAATCCCGGAAAGTTTCTGGGATGAGGCCAGCGCCATGCAAGATCACGCAATTCAACTCTGTTCCCTTCCACCACCATGACCAAACTGCTGATCCCGACCCTGCTGCTGGCGCTGCCGCTTTGCGCTGCTGATTTGAAGTTCAAAAAATACACGCTCACCGAGGAGTTTGTGGCTGAAGGCGCGCACTTTGCCGACTTTGACCATGACGGGCACAATGACATCTGCTCCGGCCGCTTCATCTGGAAGGGCCCGGAGTTCAAGGAGAGGGTGGAGTTTGCTCCCAAATTCGAAAAAGAGCCGTATGATCCGGCCAAGGGCTACAGCGACTTCTTCCTGACCTACACCTACGACTTCAACGGCGACGGCTGGAGCGACATCCTGGCCTACTCCTGGCCGGGCAAGGATACCTGGGTGTTTGAGAATCCGCAGAACAAGGGCGGCGAATGGAAACGCACCACCATCTTTGATGTCACGGACAATGAGTCTCCTGATTTCAAGGACCTGAACGGCGACGGCAAGCCGGAGCTGATCTGCCACACCGGCGGACAGCTGGGTTATGCCGAGATCGACTGGAAAAACCCGCTCGGAAAGGCCCGTTTCCGCCCGATCACGCCGAAGTCTCCCGAAAACGACAAGAAGTACTTCCGCTACACCCACGGCTACGGCGTGGGCGATGTGAATGGCGACGGCCGCCCGGACATCCTGGACAAGGAAGGCTGGCGCGAGCAGCCCGCAGACACCAAGGCCGACAGCGACTGGGTTTTCCACCCGCAGCTGTTTACGGTTCCTGGAGGCCGTGGCGGCTCATTCATTCTCGTTTATGACGTGAATGGCGATGGCCGCAACGATGTGATCACCAGCTACGATGCGCATGGCTACGGCTTCGGCTGGTTTGAGCAGAAGGCGGACGGCAGCTTTGCCGAGCACAAGCTGATGGGCGCCACGCTGGAAGAGAGCCCGGCGGGTGTGAAATTCAGCCAGCTTCACGCGATGCAGCTTGCTGACATGAATGGCGACGGCGTGCTGGATATTGTCACTGGCAAGCGCCGCTGGGCCCACGGCCCGCTGAAAGATGACGAACCCAACGCTGCTCCGGTGCTTTACTGGTTCGAGATCAAACGCGAAGGCGGCGAAGCCAAAATCATCCCTCATCAGATCGACGACAACAGCGGCGTGGGCACCCAGGTGACCCCCGGCGATGTGAACAAGGACGGCAAAATGGACGTCGTCGTCGGCAACAAGAAGGGCGTGTTTGTCTTCCTGCAGGAATAAGCAGCTCAGCGCAACACATCGCCCGCGTGCAGCGGGTGTCCGCGCAGGAAGTCGGCGGCAGACAAACGTCTGCCGCCTTCTATTTGGACCTCGCTCAAATTGAGCAGTCCATTGCCACAGCTTACCAAAATTCCGCCGGCATTTGCGCTCACAATCGTACCCGGTGCAGGGCAGGCATCTGCATTGGTGATGACCTGCGCGCGGTGGATTTTCATCTGCGTTTCCTTGAGGAGGCAGGAGGTGCCGGGCCAGGGAGTGAAGGCGCGGATGAGGCGGTCGAGCTCCACTGCAGGGCGTGTCCAGTCGAGGCGGCCGTCCTGGCGCGTGAGTTTGCGCACATGGGTGGCCTGGGAGTCATCCTGCTTCACACGGGGTGGATGGCCGCTGGCAAGGAGATCGAGCGCTTCTTCGAGCGCGGCGGGGGCCTGAAGGGCCAGTCTGTCATGAAGACTGCCGCCAGTTTCATCGGCTGCGATGGGAGTGCGCTTCATCAACAGGATGTCGCCCGTGTCGAGTCCTTCATCCATGAACATGATGGTGACACCGGTCTCCGTGTCGCCATCGCGGATGGCGGCCTGGATGGGGGCGGCACCACGATGGCGGGGCAGCAGGGAGGTGTGCACATTGAGGCAACCGAGTGGCGGCACGTCGAGGACGGCACGGGAGAGAATCTGGCCGTAGGCGATGACAATGGCGACGTCGGCATTGAAGGCCTGCAACTCCTCGACGGCGTGGCGGATCTTGAGGGGCTGAATGACGGTGATCCCTGCTGCAAGGGCACGCACCTTGACCTGCGGCGGGGTGAGGACCTGCTTGCGGCCGACGGGTTTGTCAGGCTGGGTGACGACGCCCACCACCTGGTGCCTGGGCGTGCTGAGAAGCCACTCCAGGGATGGAAGGCCGATGTCTCCGGTGCCGATGAAAAGAACGCGCATCTGTGTGCGGCTAGACCTTCATCTTTTCCAGTTCCTTCCACTCTTTGAGCTCCATGACACCGCCGATGATGTCGTAGAGGACCTTGGCGGGGGCCTGGCTGGCGTCGATGTCGAGGATGCGGTCGCCGGCGTAGTATTCCAGAATGGGCTTGGTTTCGGCCTCGTAGGTGGCAAAACGCTGCTGGATGACGCTTTCGTTGGCGTCGTCAAAGCGGTTGTCCTTCAGGGCGCGTTTGCGCAGGCGGCGGGCGAGTTCGGTGCGGTCGGGGCAGGAAAGGTGGAAGACTTTCAGCACTTCGATGTGGGACTCCATGTGCTTGGCCTGCTCCACGTTGCGTGGAATGCCATCCAGTACCAGGAAGTCGATCTCGGGCTTGAACTGGTGGGCGTCGATGCGCTGCTTGAGATTGGCATGCCAGAGCTGGACGGTGACGTCATCTGGCACGAGCTCGCCACGGCTGGAGTATTCGACAAACTTCTGCCCCAGGGGAGTGCGGGTGTCGAGGGAGCGAAAGACATCGCCACAGGCGAGGTGGTGAAAGCGCGGGATGGAACCAAGCACCTTGCCCTGCGTTCCTTTGCCGCTGCCGGGCGCGCCGAGAATGAGGAAGGCTTTGATGCGTTCTTGGGTAAGGTGGTCGGACATGATTTTTTTAAGTGGGGAGAACTAGCACGTTACGAATTTGCGACAACTTGCGTGGCTGCCAATTTTACCTGATCGACCGACAAATGGGGCAGTTCTTGTGTCGGATTCCGCAAAACGTGCACCCAGGGCTGCGGCGGGGCCCAGATGGCGGGGTCGGTGGGGCCAAAGAGGAGGAGGGAGGGGACGCCGCAGGCGGCGGCGAGATGGGAGATGCCGCTGTCATGGCCGAGGAAGGCGGTGCAGGTGGCGAGGCGGGCGGCGAGTTCGGGGAGGGGCAGGGCGTGCCAGGTGTCGCGGCCGGCGGGGTGGATGCCGCGCTCGGCTTCGGCCTCGCCGGTGATGAAGATGACCTCTTTGGGGCCGAGGGAGTCGGCGACCTGCTGCCAGCGGTCGAGGGGCCAGTTTTTCTTTTCGGAGCCGCTGCCGACGTGGATGGCGATGCGAGGGTGATTGAGGGGGCTGTGGGGGAAATGGGCGCGGAGGAGGTGCTCGTCTTCCAGAAAGAGGGCGATCTTTTCGAGGCCGCGTGCGAGCTGGCGGGAGGCGTGGGGGCCGTCGGGTTTAACGAGGGGAGAGCACTCGATGAGGGTTTTGACGCCGATGCGTTCGAGGCTGGCGCGGAAGTGGCCGTCGGGGTCGTAGAGGAAGGAGACGATGAGGTTGAAGCTGCGGAGGTGCCCGGCGAGGGCTTCGTCGATGGGGGCGGTCTTGGCGAAGAGCGGGGCGATGGTGCGGTGCTCGAGGCTGCGGATGGAGTCGGCAAGGCCGGCGGCGCGGGCGAGCTCGGCGATGGCGGGATAGCCGAGGACCTCGATGTGGCTGTCGGCGATCATGTCGCGCAGGAGGCGCATGACGGGCAGCGTGAGGATGAAGTCGCCTATCGCACCGCCACGGATGACGAGGACACGGGGCTGGGTGGGCATCGGTGAGCAGTGGTCGGTGGCCAGTGGTCGTTGATCAGCGGCCCGAAGTCAGAGGCCGGTGCTGCTGAGATCAGTAGAAGAGGATGGCGGCGAGGAGCAGGACGACGCCGTAGGCGATGCCGCCGTAAACGGCGAGATTCCAGCGCTGGGGTTTGGCGAGGAGGGCATTGACCCAGTCGCGCATGAGGAAGGGCATGCCGATGAAGAACATGCCGACGATGATCCAGACGTAGGCGAGGATGGGGAGGAGGAGGCGGCTGGTCTGGGGCTGAAGGAAGGCGGCGCTGAGGACGGGCCCGGCGACGAGGAGCATGAGGGAGCCGAGGGCGCGGACGGAGAGGAATTCCTTGACGTAGATGAGCACGGCGACGTAGCCGCCGGCGACGATCATCATGAACTTGTCACGCATGTTGTAGAACTCGCCCATGTCCATGTTGACGAGGGCGAACTCGGCCCAGAGGAGGTCGATGGTGAGGAGGATGACGCCCCAGGAGTAGGTGCGGGGGAAGGCTTTGAGGAAGGCCTGGGTTTTGGCGGTGTTTTTGAGGGCACAGCCGTGGGAGAGGATGAGCGCGAGAGCCACGACGATGCCTGTGCCCTTCAACGGAATGCCGCCGGTTGGGGCCAGATGGTAGAGGTAGTCGTAGAGGTCTGGAAACATGCGGCGGGTGCGGGAAAACGGGCGGCACAGGTGGCGCAGGGCGTGCGGGGACGCAAACGCGG
Organism: Prosthecobacter fluviatilis; assembly: GCF_042655725.1. Lineage (GTDB taxonomy): Bacteria > Verrucomicrobiota > Verrucomicrobiia > Verrucomicrobiales > Verrucomicrobiaceae > Prosthecobacter > Prosthecobacter fluviatilis. The sequence goes on along the minus strand of NZ_JBHSMQ010000003.1, from coordinate 8,338 downwards.
AGTTGGAGAGGTGTGTCAGGGTTGTTGACGGTGGTTTGGCCGGAGCAGGAGACTGATTTGACACCGCGAGAGATTAGAAGACCGCAGAGGTTTTTCAGAAGGGGAACCGGATGAGGCGGGCAAGAGTGCCCGCGCTCCGCTCGTGCTGCGCCTGTGCGCGTGTGCTTCTGCGTGCTTGTTGTGAGGCGTGGTGGATTGTGGTTGCCTCGGCGTGAGGGTGGGACAGTTTGAGATGACGATTTTCTGATGAAACCCAAACAAGAATCCACCCTGGCCTGGTACGTGGTGCACACTCGCCCGAAGTGCGAGCACATCGCGGCGTCGCTGATGGCGGGGCTGGAGGGGGTGGAGACGTACTGCCCGCGCATCCGCTTTCAGAAGAACACGCGGCGGGGGAAGGTGTGGTTCGTGGAGGCGCTGTTTCCGAGCTACTTTTTTGCGCGGTTTGTGCCGATCGAGTCGCTGCGGGCGGTGAACTACTCGCAGAGTGTGATCAAGGTGGTGGACTTTGGGGATACGCTGACGCCGGTGCCGGATGCGGCGATTGAGGAGCTGAAGGCGGAGATGAAGGACGTCGAGATCTGCGAGGTGGAGGTGGGTGTGAAGGTGGGCGACACCGTGGAGCTGACGGAAGGGCCGATGCGCGGGATGAAGGGGATCGTGAATGCGATGCTCAGTGGTGTGGAGCGTGTGCGGATTCTGCTGGAGTTTCTGGGACGGGAGAACGCGGTGGAAGTGCCGATGTCGAAGATTCTGACGGAGCACAAGCCGCGTGAGGTGCTCGCTTCTAAGTAGAAGCGTTTGCGATTGTTGGCAGTGGTTTGCCGTGGTTGAGGGAGAGCCAGAGGGGGGAAGACAATCAGACAGTCGGACAGTCGGACAATGAGACCATCAGATGGGGAAGTGAAGGGGAAGATGTTGGCGCTGGGAGGTTTGGGTTTGCCGCAGAGAGGCAGAAAGATGCGGAGGGGGCAGAGGATGAGTTGACGGTTGTTTACCGTTGTTGACGGTGGTTTACGATGGTTGGGCCGGAGTGCCAGAGGGGCCCCGTTCTTCGCTAAAGCTTCGAAGGGCAAGCTGCGCTTGGGTGCCGATGTCGAAGATATTGACGGAGCACAAGCCGAGGGATGTGGTGGCGGCGTCGCGGTGAGAGGGGAAGAGGGAGAGACAATGAGACAATGAGACAATGAGACAATGAGACAATGAGACAATGAGACAATGAGACAATGAGACGGGGAGACGGGGAGACGGGGAGACGGGGAGACGGGGAGACGGGGAGACGGGGAGACGGGGAGACGGGGAGGCGGGGAGACGGGAGACGGGAGACGGGCTATGAGGGGGGATCAGGGGCGGGCCTTTCGGGGGTATCAGATTTGGCGGAGGTACGACCGTGGGGGTGTCCGGGGGCGATTTTCCGAGTGCATGCAGCGCCTGGCGTTGCTCAAAACCTCAAACCTAAACTCTTATGAAAACATTCATTCTTAACGCGATGGCTGTGGTTTCTCTGGCCTCCTGCGCAACAGGGCCCAACGCTCAAACCGGTTCTGTGATCGGGGGCCTGGCGGCGCGGCTGCGGGCGGCATCATTGGCAGCCAAAGTGGACGGGGCCTGGAAGGCGCGGCGATTGGCGCGGGCCTGGGTGCCCTGGCCGGAAACGCGATCGGCAACTCACAGGACCAGCGGCGGTACAACAACGTCTATTACAACCGGCCCTACTACGGCCGGGGCTACTATCCGGGGTACTACCGCGGTTATTGATGCTTGAAGGCTGAGTTGCGCCGGGCGCGGAGTGATTGCAAATCCTGCGCCCGGCGTTCCTCATGTCTCATCGACAGCGCGGCGGTGGCAAGAGGTCAGGAAATTTCACCGGTCGCTTTCAAGATGATGTTGCGCAGAGAGGGGCTGATCCAGAATTCGGCTTCTTTCTCCAAGCGGTCGAGGAGGGGAGCGAAGGCGGGAATGAGGGACTGTTCTTTGGCATCTCGAAGACCACCCAGCATGCCTATCGTTCGAAGAACGCGGGAAGCAGCAGAGGGTCGGCCAGAAGTGCATATTTTTTAACCACTCATCTCACACTAATGGGACACTCATAAAAGGACCAGAAATCCTGATTTCTGGAGTGTTGTTTCTGTGGCTGGGCACCGCGTGTGAGCCCGTTCTTCGCTGATCCGCCTTCGCAGTTCGAGCTTGGGGAGACGGTTGTTTTGTTACTGCTTTGCAGCCCGTCCCTTTCGTTCAGAATTTCTGACCACGGATCACTCGGATTGACACAGATGACTGAACCTCAAGCGGACCTGCGCAAGGCTTTGATCCGTGATGGTCGTGTCATTCTTGGTTTCGTCTTTCCTGTTCCGTGAGTGCGATTCCAACCTGTCGCTCATTGATCCAGGCTGCTGGAGAATGAGCCGGATTTTAACGGCTGAGATGACGTGTGGCGGGACGCTGACAGTTAGTTTTGAGGGGAAGTACGCGCCAAGCATTAGCGTCCAGAGGGCTGCACTCTTTTGACCGTCAGCATCTTGCGGGTGATCATTCACCTTTTGCCTGGCATCTTATTTGCTCTCTCGACGTCTTTGTACTCAAATTCCATGTCGGGAAATTGGTGCTCTAGGTCGATTTCCGCCTCGCTGTCAAAGAAGCATTTCGGTATGTTCTTAATCATTGAGTACATTTGCAGGAATCCGTTTTCGCCACTCCATGCCGATCCAATTTTTGAAATAGAGTTAAGGCACAAAAGAGCTTGTTCATGATTAGAAAGCTGCGCTCGCACTAATGCTGCGTAACTGCGTCGCATCTTTTTATCAGGATGTGAGTCTACAAATTTCATCATCTGGTAGAGATGTCTGTAATAGTGCCCTAGGCGTGACTGATGCCCATCAAACGGCTGATACGTAATTCGTACTAACTCCCATTCCGCTTTGCTCAAATTGGCAAGATACCGCGAAGCCAAGTCTCCTTTGTCTTCTGGCTTTTTAAGTAGCTCTCTATACGCGACTTGCGCGCCCCCCATTTCAAGAATCACCTTTTCGACGCTCGCTTTTGGAAGATGGTCTGTAGCAGCTCTTAATAAACGTGTCGAATTTGGCCCAACCCCATAATAAAAAGCCAAATAAGCAAGATCGATTTTTGACGTGGTAGTCAGTTGCTGAGCAGAATCGGTTTCCGGGAGCGCGTTAACGATGCTAAGCGCCTTTCGAAATTCTCGAATAAAGGAGACAAAGACACGCCTCCCTACTTTTCCTTCAATTTCAAGCTCAGCAGTGTTTTCCCTGTGACACTTGAGCATATCGTAAAAGCGAACATCGAATACAGTCTGTTTGCTAGACTGCCTCTGGTCATCCAAGTTTTGTCTATTGGTCTCTTTCTGGTTTTGATAAGAGATAAACAAGATGACCACGCTCACCATGAAGGCAATCGTTCCGATGAACCCACCCACGAAATCGCCATATATGCCAGCTTGCTCCAGCTTTAGCACATTTCCCCACAATGGCACCCATGGGAGTTGAAAGCTCCACTCTTCGGGGATAAAAGGCAAAAGTGGAGTTAGCAAAAACGCTAATATGACAATCGAGATAGCGAGGCATTTCAATACTTTCATGATTTTATTGAGGCTATATGCTCACGGGAATATTTGGCAGTCACTACTTTGTAAATAATTGCTCAATATCCCCCATGTTCTCCATAAGTTTATCCCAAGTTGTCACAATGGTGAGTGGCATCGAACCTCCTATCTCATTAGTAAAAATAATCTCCGTCTCAGTGTCGTAGGAAAACATAGCTCCAATTACGCCAGCATCGTGCACGGAAAATCCGCCATCTCCAGTTAGTAGGACAGCGGGATGCCACCCTTTCAATCTCATCTCTTTGGCCTGTGACTTCATCCATTCCCAATCTACTTCAACTTTGGCGATACTTGCCAAGTGATGTGCCACTGGATGGCTAACGCGGTCGAAAATGTCGATTATGTGGGTTGTAAGGCTTTCGATGATCTGAGAATCTGTTACCTCGTCAAAACGGCTTATATTGAATCCCCGTGTATTTCTTTTTACTCCAAAGGACTCCAAGGCTCTTTGCAGTTCAGTGATCTCGTAGCCAGATTTAAGAGCTTCATTGTAATATTTAGCACCGCAATTAAGAGCTGCACGACCATAGTCTACAATGGACTTATTTACCGAATATGCGGTCTCTTCATCGACACCTGTCACAAAGTACGGATTCAGCAATGCATGCGCTTGGAGTCCTATATTGAAGGAATTTTGATGAAGGTCATTACCCTCAAGAAATACCGCGCAAATCCAGTTTGCTAAGGCCGTTATCTCTTCCACTTTCGCAAGTCCTTCTTCTGATACTTTTACAGTCGGCGGAGCTGGCATATCGTCCACGATTGATTCCCAACGAAAACCAAACTCTCGCATTGCCGACGCGAATGAGGCACCGTACCAGGTCAACAGCGCGGGCATGTTCCCAGCAGACAATCCCTCTTCAGTATTGTGCTGGATGGTTGATACGATAGTTGCAAATGACCCCAGCTCAATACCTACCCAAAACATAGCTGAACATGTGAATCGTCCATTTTTGACGACTTCAGAACCTATGAGGCGATCAAGTATTTCAATTGCGATGATAGGATCGCGCCAATCTAATTTTCTTTTTCCAATCAACGGATTGAAGGACTGCCGAACGGCGGGCATTGTTATATACTGGCGGGCAAAATCTCCAATAGCCCCCCAAAATTCGAACTGAATTGGTAGTGCTCTATAATGTAATCCCTGCATTCTTGCATTCGGATCAAGTATTGGAGTTCGTATTTCCTGCCATGTCGAGAAGGTTTCCCAACAGGGGTCACTAACTTCTTCAAGAATAGATTTCCCCTGCTTGCAGACCATTCCCAATACCGAGTCGGTTGGGCAGATATTAAAGTCCGTGAGCGCCTTGCTTATATAATCTACCAACTTCGTTCTACCTGCTTTAACAAAGTTGCTAGCAAGTGCCGATCCCATGAAGTGGTAAGGATTGATAAAGCCTATGGTCAAAGCTAGCCGGTCCTTATTCTCTCTTGACTGTAAGAGATCTTGCCAAAGCATAACGAACCCATGAGATTGGTACCGGTCTCCATCTCGCGCAAAAAGATTCAGCGCCGTCTCCGCTACACGTAATATATCACGAGGACTTGGGTTTTCTTTCTCAAGAAGAGGGTAAAGATAGAGATCTACAGTTACAAGAGCTACTTCTGGAATTGGCTTCTGCCCTATTGAAGTCCAAACATTTGGGATGTGGACAGACAAATCTAGTTTTCCGCCCTTGTAACTGGCTCGCAGACATAGAATTTGCTTTCCACCCCAAGTGATCATGCCAGCCACTGAATGATCTAATAAAGAGTCGAAATTAGATGCAATAATTACATGGCAAATATCTAAATTAGACAAAAATGGAAAATGATTACGGACTTCATGCTCGTAAGCAAGTATTTCAGTTGCCGTTTCACGCTCTGTTTTTTTGCTTCGTTTAATTTCTATCAAAACAAGTGATCCACTTTCGACATCACAGCAAATCACGTCTGGAAACAATCTCTCTCCGACATGCAATGAAATGTTGTTGGCACTTGCTGAGACTATCTGGAGCGAACTTAATTGTCCTAAAACGTGTTCGGCTGCCTCAAGGCAACGCTTTCTCATTAGATAATCGATTGGAAAGTTGGGAATGAAGGACTCATTTTCAATAGAGTACATTGAAGCATCCGCACTTTCCACACCGTGAATTGCTTCGAAAAAGCCCTCCTTCTTTATTAAATTTTCGACATGCCTTTGGATGATCTTTTCTTTAAACATATTAGTATATAAATGTATTAATGTGTTTAATAACGTCAAGACATTTAGGTGGATCGTGGGTCACCGTTGGCCATTATTTGACTCGGGAGCCCGTCATCTTTCGGAAGGGGTGATGGATGCACCCGACTCGTTGCCATGGGCTGCAAAAGGGCGCGCCGTTGGAGCCAACCGCACATGGAATGTGCGGACCACTGCATGCTGGGCTTTGCAGAGCCTAAGTCTCTTTTTTGAGCGCTGACTGGCCCAAGCGAATTCCGAAACTGATTTGCGAATAGGGCGCGCGGGGACGTTCGACGGCGGTTGGGGGACCAACCGCCCTACTTTCACGCTGTGCGCAGGCGCTGGGAGTCGCAGGGGTGGGGCATGCTTGGCCTCTTATTTGTGGAGAAGCTTGAGGGTAGAGCGGTGGTGGTTGGTGGGCCGGGGTGGCAGGCCGGACCCTACTTCGCTAAAGCTACGAAGGGCAAGGCCAACCATGCCGCGCCGCGGCATGGTTGGCCTTGCAAGTGGCGTGGGGTGAGGTAGCTGATCTGCCCCCATGCTTACCATTCGCGACGTCACCAAGACTTTCAATGCCCGCACGCTGTTCAGCGCGGCATCCATGACCATCAACTATGGAGAGCGCGTGGCGCTGGTGGGGCCGAACGGGGCGGGGAAATCGACGCTGTTTTCGCTGATCCTGAAGGAGGATACTCCTGATTCGGGGGAGGTGATCCGGGATGAGTGGACGACGGTGGGATTTCTGCCGCAGGAGAGCGAGCCGGTGGGGGATGAGACGGTGCTGGAGGTGGCGACGGGGAAGGCGGGGGAGATTGAGGCGCTGGAGAAGGCGCTGAGCGCCTTTGAGGCGGCGGGGGATGTTTCGAGCCCGGAGTATTTTGAGGCGCATGCGAAGCATGATGCGCTGCAGGACCCGCAGACGGAGGCGAAGGCGAAGCGCATTCTGAAGGGACTGGGCTACAAGGAGGGGGATTTTGACCGGCCTGCGCGGGAGTTTAGCGGGGGGTGGATCATGCGTGCGCACATGACGCGGCTGCTGGTGATGGAGCCGGATCTGCTGCTGCTGGATGAGCCGACGAACCACCTGGACCTGCTGTCGCTGATGTGGTTCCGGAATTACCTGAAAAACTACCCGGGGGCGCTGCTGATCATCTCGCACGACCGTGACTTCATGGATGAGCTGGTGCAGCAGGTGTATGAGATCGAGGAGAGCAAGCTGCTTTCCTACCAGGGGAACTACAGTGACTACCTGAAGCAGCGGGAGGAGAACTACGAGCGGGCGATGCAGGCGTACAAGAATCAGCAGAAGGAGATCGAGCAGATCCAGGATTTCATTGACCGGTTCCGGTCGGTGGCGTCGAAGGCGTCGCAGGCGCAGAGCCGTGAGAAGCAGCTGGCGAAGATGGAGAAGCTGGAGAAGCCGAAGCCGCTGCGGAAGGGCTTCCGCTTCAACTTCCCGCAGCCGCAGCGCAGCGGGCAGCGCCTGATCGCGCTGACGGACATTCATCAGGCGTATGGGACGAAGCAGGTGTACAAGGGCCTGGACCTGGAGATCGAGCGTGGAGAGCGGACGGTGCTGGTGGGGCCGAACGGGGCAGGCAAGAGCACGCTGATCAAGATTCTGGCGGGCGAGGTGCCGTTTCAGAAGGGTGAGCGGAGGCTGGGGACGAATGTGAAGCTGGGGTATTTTTCGCAGCACCGGGCGGATACTTTGGACCCGGACTGCAGTGTGCTGGAGGAGCTGAAGCGTGTGGCGCCGGAGCTGCGTGAGGATGAGGCGCGGAGCATTCTGGGATCGTTCCTGTTCAAGCGTGAGGATGTGCACAAGAAGTGCCGGGTGCTGAGCGGTGGTGAGAAGAGCCGTGTCAATTTGGTGAAGTTTCTGGTGGATCCGCCGAACCTGCTGCTGATGGACGAGCCGACGACGCACCTGGACATCTGGGCGATCGAGGGGCTGATCCTGGCGCTGCAGAAGTTTGAGGGGACGTTGGTGTTCATCAGCCATGACGTGCATTTCATCCGGTCTCTGGCGACGAAGGTGCTGCACATCACGGAGGGGAAGGTGCAGGCGTACTCGGGGGACTATGACTACTACCTGCAGAAGACGGGCGCGGAGGAGAATGCGCGTGCGGCGGTGGTGGCGGGGTAGGCGGCCCGGAGGGCCGTTGGCGGTTGTTGGCGGTGGTTGCCCGGAGCTCCGTAAGTGGGGCGATGGGCGGGGTGGTGGCGAGCCGCGCAGAGGATGGCCTCGGGCTCGCTGCGCGGTGTGCGGACTACTCTAGAGGCCTGCGGGTTAGAGGCCTGCGGGTTAGAGGCCTGCGGGTTAGAGGCCTGCGGGTAAGCACGGGGGCTGGTGGTGTTTGCGGGGACGCTGACCGACGGACAGCAACTGTGTTACGACGCAAGTGTGAAGTTGGGTTGGGTGAGGAGTTTGTTGAGCACGCAGAGGATTTTGCGCATGAGAGCTGTGATGGCGACCTTCGCAGGTTTGCCGCGTTGACGTAGACGTT
>NZ_JBHSMQ010000002.1:0-963458 GCF_042655725.1 Prosthecobacter fluviatilis | reverse complement strand
TCATCCCCGCCTCCACCACCAAGGCCATCGCCCTGCGCGCCTCCGGCGGCACCTCGATGATCAGCCCCATGGAAGAGTGGGAAGGCGAGCTCGACGGCAAGAAGATCAAGTTTGGCCGCCCCGGCTTTGAGCCGCTTTCCAACGAAAGCACCGCGCTCAACATCGAGGAAGCCATCCGCCTCAATGCCTCCGTGCTGGCCGTGCAGGTCTTCATCGGCAGCGCGTATGAGCGCCAGTCCCTCAAGAACCTCACCGACCTGGTGGATGCCGCCAGCCGCTACGGCATCGCCGTCATGGGCGTGACCGCCGTGGGCCGTGCGATGGCCCGCACGCCGCAGTACTTCCGCCTGGCCACCCGCATCATGGCGGAGCTCGGCGCGAACATCGTGAAGTGCTACTACACCGAGAAGGAATTCGACACGGTGACGAGCTGCTGCCCGGTGCCGATCGTGATCGCCGGTGGCAAGAAGCTGCCAGAGCTCGACGCGCTGAAGATGTGCGCCAACGCCATCAAGCAGGGAGCGAGCGGTGTGGACATGGGCCGCAACATCTTCCAGAGCGACGCCCCCGTCTCCATGATGCAGGCCGTGCACGGCGTGGTGCACGGCGGTCTGAACGCCAACAAGGCCTTCGAACTCTACAACGACCTCAAGAAAAAGGAGCTGAAGAAGAAGTAAGTCGTCTACATTTCAGATGCCAAACTCCGACTGCCTTCCAAGCAGTCGGAGTTTTTGTTTTCCAGAACCAGGAAAAACGTGCTACAGCCACGGCCCATGAAAAACCCCGTTTCATTCCTGCGCACGGTCGCCCTGCTGGAAGCCGTTTCCTATTTGATCCTGCTCTTCATAGCCATGCCGCTGAAGTACGCCATGGGCATGCCGATGGCGGTCAGGATCGCGGGCGCGGTGCACGGCGGCCTGTTTGTGGTGTTCTGCTTTGCCCTCTACCGCGTGCTGATGCAGACGGGCTGGCCTTTCAAGCGCGCGCTATTTGTTTTCATCGTCTCGCTGCTGCCATTTGTGCCTTTCTTCATCGACCGCCGCATGCGTGAGTGGGCGGCGGAGGACTCCAACCAGACGCAAGCGTGAAAAAGGTCGTCATTCACTCCGACGGCGGCTGCCATGGCAATCCCGGCCCGGGAGGCTGGGCCGCGGTGCTGGTGTATGGCAAGCATGTTCGCGAACTCAAAGGCGGCGTGCCCGCCACCACGAACAACCGCATGGAGCTTCAGGCCGCCATCGAGGCCCTGCGCATTCTCAAGGAACCGTGCGAGATCGACTTCCACACCGACTCCCAGTACGTGCGCCAGGGCATCAGCCAGTGGATCGCGGGCTGGAAGCGCAACGGCTGGCGCACCAGCACCAAGCAGCCGGTGAAAAACGCCGATCTCTGGCGCGCTCTCGACACCGCCACCGCCCGGCATACCATCCGCTGGCACTGGGTCAAAGGCCATGCAGGACATGCCGACAACGAACGCTGCGACACCCTGGCCAACGAAGCGATAGCCGCCGTCAAAGCCGCCCATGCCCCCCACCAACTGCATGTGCTGCTGGAGCAGTTTAAGGCGGAAATGGAAGCTTAGCGGGCCTTGGCCATCCCTCGGGCCTCTGCGCAAACGGCCCGCACATGACCGCGCAGCCAGCGATGTGCCGCATCGGCATCCAACCGTGGGTGCCAGAGTAGCGAAACTGTGAAATCAGGCAGCGACATTGGCAGCGCAAACACATACATGCCGGTGCACAAGCTGGCAGTATGCCGCTCCGGAACGCTCGCGATGAAATCGCTGGCTCGTGCCAAGGCCACCGCAGTGGCAAAGCCGCCGACGATCGAGACGATCTCACGCTCCAGCCCAAGCTGCTTCAGAGCATCATCAACAGGCCCGGAGTCCCGCCCATCCCGCGAAACCAAAATGTGCCGACCAGTCGCAAAACGGGCGGCGCTCATGCGGCCCTGGCACAGCGGATGCCCCTGCCGCACGACACCGACGAGACGATCTCTGAACAAGGCCTGCGTGCGCACTTCCGGCCCCGTCGTTTCGTCCACCACACCAGTCTCCAGATCCACCTCTCCTTCCCTGAGCGGGCGGCTGTCTTTGATGGGCTTTGGCACAAAGCGCAGCTTCACCCCAGGAGCCTCGGCAGTGATGCGTGAGATGAGCTGAGGCCCGAAGTTTTCCACCCAGCCTTCGCTGGTGCGCAACGTGAAAGTACGCACCAGACGCTTGAGATCCAGCTTCTCGGCAGGACGCAATACCGCAGCGGCCTCCTGCACCAGCTGCCTGGCCCGCTGGCGAAGCTCAATCGCCCGAGGTGTGGGAACCAGCCCGCGCCCGGCCCTGACGAGCAGAGGATCCCCGGTCGCATCACGCAGGCGCCCCAGAGCACGGCTCATCGCTGAGGGGCTGAGTCGCAGGCGATGTGCCGCCCGTGCCACGCTGCCCTCGGCAAGCAGGGCATCAAGCGTGAACAGCAGGTTAAGATCGGGATTGGCCATGAATGCACTCAGTATTGCCCGCCTGAGACAGGGCGTCAAACGCACGAACAAAGTGCAAATCATGCGTTTTACGCATTTTTATTCGGGGACTATCGCTCAAGCACCTCCACCCAGGAGCATGCCACCCACATCTTTATGAAGACCTTGATCGATGCTCAAAACCTGCAGACCACCGAAGTTTCGCAGGAGCAGCCCAGCACACGCTGGGCGCTCACCGGACTCTCGCTTTCGATGCTGCTGTCCTCTCTCGGCATCAGCATCGCCAATGTCGCGCTACCATCATTGACCCGAGCTTTTGCAGCCTCATTTCAAGAGGTGCAGTGGGTGGTTCTTGCCTATCTGCTCGTCATCACTGCGTTGATCGTCGGTGTTGGTCGAATGGGAGACGTCGTCGGCCGACGACTGCTGCTGCAAGCAGGCATAGCCATCCATACGCTGGCATCCATCGCCTGCGGAGTCTCCACTATCCTTGGGGTTTTGATCGTGTCACGAGCGATGCAGGGGGTTGGTGCAGCCATCATGATGGCTCTGACGATGGCTTTTGTCGGCAGCATCGTGCCAAAGGAAAAAACTGGAAATGCCATGGGGCTGCTAGGCACCATGTCCGCAGTGGGCACTGCTCTGGGCCCATCGCTCGGGGGGCTTTTGATCGCTGGCTTTGGCTGGCGTGCGATCTTCCTCATCAATCTCCCGCTCGGTGTGCTGGCTTTTTTTCTCTCACGGCATCACCTGCCTGCTGACCGCAAAAATGCCGGGGATAACCGTCCGCGGCTGGACCATGCGGGCACAGCACTGCTGACTTTGACACTCTCGGCTTATGCACTAGCCATGACACTGGGGCGCGATCGATTTGGACCGCTCAATGTCTCGCTGCTGCTCGCTTCTGCCGCAGGTGTAGGTCTGTTTCTGCGCGTTGAGATGAAAGCCGCTTTCCCGCTGGTCCAGCTGTCCCTGTTTCGCGATCACCGGATGAGCGCCAACCTCGCCATGAGCGGACTTGTTTCGACCGTCATCATGACGACGCTGGTGGTCGGACCGTTTTATCTCTCACGCGCACTCGGACTCGATGCCCCGCTGGTAGGCATGACGATGTCCGTCGGACCGCTCGTCGCAGCGCTGACGGGGGTGCCCGCTGGCCGTTTTGTGGACACAATGGGCACAAAGCGCATGACCCTTGCGGGTCTGGTCGGCATGGCGGGTGGCGGCTTCATTTTATCCATGCTGCCAATAACGACAGGCGTGGGCGGCTACATCGCCGGCCTCGTCATCATCACGTCTGGCTATGCCTTGTTTCAAACCTCCAACAACACCGCCGTCATGACTTTGACCGCCCCGGAGCACCGGGGTGTCACCTCCGGCATGCTCAACCTGTCACGCAATCTGGGCCTCATCACCGGCGCGTCTGTCATGGGTGCCGTGTTCAGCCACGCAGCAGGAACAAATCTCATGGCCCCGGCTGCTGCTGCCGACATCGCTGCTGGCATGCGATTCACCTTTGGCATTGCGGCAGGATTGAGCATTGTCTCTCTCGCCATCGCACTGGCAAGCAGCTCACTGAAGAAGAGCCACGAAAATTGACGACAAGACTGGCTCGTTCTTAAATCATCGCGCGAAACTCCGCCTCGGAGAGAATCTTGACGCCGAGCTTGGTGGCTTTATCGAGCTTGCTGCCGGCTTCTTCCCCAGCGAGGAGGTAGGTGGTTTTGCCACTGACACTGCTGCTGACTTTGCCGCCGTTGGCGCGGATGGTGTCGGCGATGGTTTCGCGGTCTTCGCTCAACGTACCAGTGATCACCCAGGTGGTGCCGTTGAGTTTGTCTGACGCCGCTTCGACGGCTTTCTGCGTGAAGTTGAGCCCCGCTGCACGCAGGCGGTCCAGCAGCTTGATGTTATGATCTTCGCGGAACCAGGCATGAATGCTGACGGCCACGATCTCGCCAATGTCAGGGCACTGAACGAGCTCCTCCAGACTGGCTTTGGCGATGGCATCGATGCCGCCAAAGTGCTCGATGAGCTTGCGCGCACCGCCTGCACCCACGTGCAGAATGCCGAGGCCGAAGACGAGGCGCCACGGGTCCTGCTGCTTGCTGGCGGCGATGGCTTTGAGGTAGTTGTCAATGCTCTTGGTGCCGACGCGATCCAGACGCGCCAAGGACAGCTCATCGAGATCATAAAGATCAGCCACATCGGCCACCAGCCGCGAACCATCGGCTTTCTTAAAATCCACCAGTTGCGCGATCACCGCCTCTCCCAGCCCGCTGATGTCCATGGCACCACGGCTGACGAAGTGCTCGATGCGGCGCTTGACCACTTCTGGGCAGTGCGGATTGGGACAGCGGATGACGACCTGCTCCTCGTCCTTGTGCACGGCGGTGCCGCACACGGGACAGTGGGTGGGGGCGGTGACGGAGGTTTCATCGCCGCTACGCAGCTCCTTCTTCACGGAGACGACGGCAGGAATAATTTCGCCGGCTTTTTCAATGATGACGACATCACCCACGCGGATGTCCTTGCGCTCGATCTCCTCGTAGTTATGCAGCGTGGCATTGCTGACGGTGCTGCCGCTGACGAGCACGGGCACCAGCCGCGCCACCGGCGTGAGAGCGCCGGTGCGGCCCACCTGGATGTCGATGGCCAGCAGCTTGGTCTCCGCCTGCTCGGGCTGGTATTTGTAAGCGATGGCCCAACGCGGAGCCTTGCTGGTGACGCCGAGTTCTCGCTGATCGACAAAGCTGTTCACCTTGATCACCGCGCCATCGGTTTCATAGGGCAGGGATTTGCGTTTTTCATCCAGCTCACGAATGGCCTGCAGCAGCCCTTCCGCGCTGTCGGCATGCCAGATGAGGTCCGCCTTGCGCAGCCCGGCGGCATCCAGCAGGGCATAGACTTCCTTCTGAGACTCCACGTCGCTGGCTTCGGCCAGGCCGTAGAAGACGATGTCGAGCGGACGCTTGGCCACGATCTTGGGGTCGAGCAGCTTGAGCGTGCCAGCGGTGGAATTGCGCGGATTGGCAAAGGTGGCCTCACCTGCCTCCTCGCGCTCCTGGTTGAGTTTGGCAAAGCCGGCCTTGGACATGAAGACCTCGCCACGCACCTCAAAGGTCTGCGGCCCATCTTTCGGCAGGCGCAGTGGGAGGCGCTTGATGGTTTTGAGATTGTTCGTCACATCATCGCCCGTCTGGCCGTCTCCACGTGTGGCACCGTATTTGAGCACACCGTTCTCATAGCGCACGGTGATGGCCACGCCGTCCACCTTGGGCTCGATGACACAGTCCACCTTCTCGCGGCCCAGGCCCTTCTGCACGCGCGCAAAGAACGCGCTCAGCTCCTCCTCGGAGTAGGTGTTGTCCAGGCTCATCATGCGCACTGTGTGCGTGATCTGCGTAAAGCCCTCCAGCGGCGCACCACCGACACGCAGCGTGGGAGAGTCCGGCGTCCGCAACTCGGGGAATTTCGCCTCAATGTCCTGCAGCTCCTTGAGCAGCACGTCGAACTGCTGGTCACTGATCTCCGGGCGAGCCTCCACGTAGTAGAGGCGGTTGTGGCGGTGGAGTTCGGCGCTGAGAAAGGCGGCGCGGCTGGCGGCTTCGGCGTGGGTCATGGTTGCCGCTTTGAATAGCTGCAAAGCGGCGCAAGGAAACGGGAAAATCCGTCACTCGTTCTGCGGCACCCACGGCATGTCACGCATGAGATACTTCATGAGGAAGGTAAGGCCTAGCATCAGCGCGGCCTCCACGGCGAGGTAGATCCCAAAGTGCCCGATGTGCCACATCCAGCTGGCCAGCCCGCCGATGATGCCTGCCGCCCCCATGGAGACGACCATCATCAGGCAGCCGGCAGCGGAGTTTTTCACCTCCTCGGAGGGCTTGGAAAGCGGCAGCCACTGCCCCATGAGCCCGGTGATCAGCGAGAAAGCAGGCAGAAACAGCACCGCAGGCAGGCTGAGCGCCAGCGGTTTCCATGAATGCTGCAGCCCGGCCAGCAGAATGGTCTGCAAAATCAGCACGGGAAAGCTGAGCCAGCAGAGCACGGCCTTGCGTGCGCCATGAAAGAGCGGCGTCCAGTGCGGCAGCGGCGTCAGGTAAAAGAAGGCGGAGGCACGCCAGTGCTCGGAGCATCCTAGAAACAGCATGGCCTGCAGCGAGATCATTCCCAGGAAGCAGGTGGCAAAGCCCTGCACCATCATCGTCCCGCCATCGCCACCGCGTCCACCCGAAAAGAGCATCACCAGCGGCATGATAAGCATGGGGGCAATGCCAGGATAGAGGCGCAGCTTGATTTCCCGGTCTCGGAAGAGGTAGGCGGTGGTGAGCTTGAAGGACTCGCGCTCCACCGGATCCCGCAGCCACCAGCGGAGCGGCGGCAGTTTGACGATGGCCGCCAGCCACACGCCGCGCGGCTTGGTGCTCTCCTTGGCGGAGCCGGTGGACTCGTTCAGGTTCATCAGCCCCTGGCCGTAGGCTCCGCCGAGCTTTTCCAGCGCCAGCCAGCTCGTGCCCGCCGTGGCCACCAGGGCAAGCACCGCAGGCAGCACCAGCATGGTGGGCTTGGACGAGGTGCCGCAGATCAGCGCATCCAGAGCCCCGAACCAGACCGGCGGCAGGGCCAGCATCCAGCCTTCAATGTGATCAAATTTTTTGAATGCTTCCAACTGCAGCAGCCGTGGCATGATCTGACCGCCAAAAATCATCACCACGGTGAGCAGCGACTGCAATGTGGTCAGCAGATTGTCCAGTCGCTCACGCCCGAACCATTTGAGGCAGGCATTGTAGACCAGCACAATCACTGCGGCAGAGAACAGCATCAGCAGCGCAGTGGAAAACAAATGAGCGGGAATAAACCGCCATGTACCACCTCGGCTCCACAGCCCCGTCACAAGTCCGGCCAGATTCAGAGCCAGAGCCAGCACGAAGGCAAACCCTGCAAGCACAGCACACTTGGCACGCAGCATCTGCTGCGGCGTCACCGGCCGGTGCAAAAGAATTTCCGCCTCCTCCTTCATGAAAAGCATCGTGCCTGCGCTGGATGCCAGTGTGAGGGAGGCAAACATCAGCGTGAACCCATGCAGCGTGCAGGCAAACACAAAGATGTCCGTGTATCGGGAAACCAGCGCAGGCATGAGCCCCACCAGCGAGTAGATGACAAGGGTCAGCCCCAGGCCCATCTGCCGCCGCGTTTTCTGCACACCCGCCTGCTGTGCAGCACGCCCCCGGAACAGCAGCTTCCAAAACAGGCTGCGGAGCACTTTCGCAGGCGCAGCCTCCTTGTGACGGGGGGTGCCCTGCAGACTTTCGGCAGTGGTGCTCATGACAGCATGTTTCTGGCAAAGGATTCCGCGCGTGCTTCCAGGCCGCTCAGTCCTGTGAGCCGGGTAAAAAGCTGCTCCAGGGTAACAGTCCCATGCTGCTGCTGGAGTTCTTTCGGTGAGCCCTCCACCAGCAGCCTGCCCTGCGCCATGATGGCCACGCTGTCACACACGCGCTCAACCACATCCAGCACATGGGAGCTGTACACGATGGTCTTGCCCTCGCGGGCCAGGGTTTCCAGCAGCGCCTTGAAACCGACGGCCGCATTGGCGTCCAGCCCGTCCAGCGGCTCGTCCAGCAGCACCACTTTGGGATTGTGCAGCAGTGCGGCGGTTATGACGACCTTTCGGCGCATTCCCTTCGAGTAGGCGCCCAGAAGCTTGGAGGTCAGTGTCTGCTCATCCAGCTCAAAAAAATCGAGAAACTGCCGGATGCGCGGCCGGGCTTCATCTTCGTCAATGCCATACAGGGCCCCGATCATCAGGAGAAACTCCAGCCCCGTCAGGGATTCATACACCGCTCCCGAGTCCGGCACAAAACCGAGCAGCCGCTTGGCCTCCATGGGGTGGGTGGCCACGTTCACCCCACAGATCAGAGCCGTTCCCTCGTCAGCCTGCAGCATGCCTGTCACCATCTTGAGTGTGGTCGTCTTCCCCGCCCCGTTCGGTCCCAGCAGCCCCACGATCTTGCCCGGAGGCACCTCCCAGTTCAGGTGATCGACGGCTGTCTGTGTACCGAAACGCTTGGTGAGGCCCTGAATGGAGATCATGCCCCCGATCATTCATGGCTTGCCTGCGCTTGCAAGACAGCAATCAAGCCCCTGCACCAAACGTGAATTTTAATAGATATTAACTAAAAACCTTGCCGCTAAGACTAAATTCAATATAATGAGTGTAATTTCAATAATATGTCGCATTTCCCTTCCCACCTGCCCACACGCTTGCGCTTCGCCGTGGTATTGGTGATTTTGATTCTCGGCATGCGTCAGGCCTCCAAGGCCCAGTCTCCCGCTCCATTGCCGTCGGCTGGCACTTATGTGCCTGTGGGTGAAAGCGCCTCCATCAAGGTCAACTTCCCCAGCGCCCCCATCCAGGCCATCATTCCCTTTTACACCCAGCTCACGGGCAAAAAACTCATCCTCGACTCCGCCCTTCAGGGTGAAATGCTTCGTATCATCTCCCCGCAGATGCTCACGAAGAAGGATGCCATCGCCTTCATCGAAGCCACCCTTCTGCTCAATGGCTACGCTATCATCAATGTTGACGCGACCACCGCAAAGCTGATCAATCAGGCCGGAGGCAAAAGCCCGACCGCCGACGGCTTGAAGGTGTACAATTCCCTGCGCGATCTGCCTCAGAACGAGGAGATTTGCCACTTCGTGCTGCCGCTGCAGTTCGTCTCTGCCGATGAAGCCTCCAAAGCTTTCCAGCAAGTCATCAAGCTGCATGGCTACGGGGCCATGACAGGTGTCTCCAATGACACAGCTCTCATCATCACGGAAAACAGCACCACCATCCGCAGCATCTGCGAGATCGCCCAGATCATCGACGTCCCGCCCACGGAAACCTCCAATGAAATGATCAAGCTTGAGCGCTCCGATGTGGAGCTGGTGTCCGAGATCATCAATGAAATCTTCGAGCAGGAGGAAAAAGCCAAGAGCTCCGCAGCTGCTCCTGCCGCTGCAGCGCCAAATGCGGCCGCCCGGCCAGGAGTTCCCGCCGTGCCCGCCAGCCCTGCAGCCAGCTCGGGCACCACAGCGACCAACCCCGCAGCCGCACGAGTCAAGGTCTTCCCTTACCGCCGGACCAATGAACTCCTCGTCATTGGCCGCCCTGTGGACATCACCTACATCAAGGGCCTCGTCGAAAAACTCGACAAGCAGAGCGATGGCTCCAACTTCCTCAAACGCCGCCTGAAGTACCTCGACGTGCTGGACTTCCTCTCAGTGGCCTACAATGCGCTGGCCAAAGACACCGACATCCAGGGCAACAACGACGGTGCCGTCTCAGGCCCTCCCAGTGGCGGGGGGCTTCGCCGCAAATCCGGCGCCAGCTCAAACACACCCTCCACAGACGCAAACAACCGAGACAGCTCCGGCAGCAACAACTCCGCTTATGGCACAAATGCGGGCCTTGGGGGCAGCTTTGGCGGCACATCCGGCTCCCAGGGCGGCTCCAATGCAAACCGTAGCCTGCTCGACAATCCCGAAGATGTCGGCGCACCTGAGTCCATGGTCGTTGGCAAGACCCTGCTCATCGGAGACCCTCAGTCCAACAGCCTCATCGTCTCGGGTTCACCAGAACACATCGCACGCATTGACCAGTTGCTCGAAGAGATGGATATACGCCCCCAGCAGATCTACATTTCTGCGATCATCGGCCAGCTGAGCTTGGGTAAAAACTTCAATTACGGCGTCGATTTTCTCCAGCTCCTCTCGGACTTCAGCGTCAACCGCAACGGCGTTACCAGCTCCGGCTCTTCCTCGGGCGGCTCCTCAGCCGCATCGACTGCCGCCAATATCGTCCAGTTCCCGGCGAAATTCGGTCAGCTGAACTTCTACGGCCAGATCGGCTCGCTGAGCAATTACATCAAAGTCATCGACAACAACAACAACTTCAAGGTGCTGGCCACCCCGAGCATCTATGCCAAGAACGCCGCCAAATCCGTCATCTCCTCCGGCCAGCGCATCGCCGTTCCGGCCAATATCCTGACCAATGGCGGATTTTCCGCCGGCATCGCCAACACCAGCGTGAGCGTCACCTATCGAGATGTCGTGCTCAAACTGGAGGTCATCCCCCTCATCAACTCCGATGATGAGGTCACACTCCGCATCGCCCAGATCAATGACAACGTCGTCGGTTCACAGACCATCGGCGGCAACACCGTACCCACCATCGGCACCCAGGAGCTGCTCACGGAAGTAGCCGTGAAAAATGGCGCCACGGTCGTCCTCGGCGGACTCATCACGGAGAAAGTCACCAAGGGCAAAAACGGCGTCATCGGGCTCAGGCGCATCCCGATCCTGGGCAATCTCTTCGGCACCACTCAAAACCAGACCACTCGCGAAGAGCTTCTCATTTTCATCCAGCCGCGCATCGTGCGCTCCAACGACCAGCTCGACACCTCGAACAATATCGAGAGCGGCCGCAGCGAGATCTACGACGAGTCCATGCGGTTCGGCTCCCCAGGCCTTGAAAACATCCCGCGTGCTCTCCCTGCGCGATAAGTCCCGCGGCGGCACCGCTCCGCAAAGAGCCTGTCACGTTGGCTCAAGTTGTCTCGAAAAACAAGCTTCCCTGGACGCTCAGACACGAGATCAGCATGCCAGTGCCGAAGCTCACGTTTTCACGCGAGGCTGCATCATTCGCAGCCTCAGCTGACAGAATCTTTTGTCCTGTCAGCTCAGGTCCGAAACATCTCGAAGCTTTCTACTTCTTGATGACTTCAGCACGGTTCTGACTGTAGGAACTGCGTGCGGAAAGATAAGGGTCAACGGCATCTTTAGTGACCGTGTCATACTTGTCGATCTGAGTCGGAATGGAGCGCAGCGTGTTGGACAAAGGCGGGACGATGATCCAGTCATGCTTGGAACGGCTGCCAAACCAGTACAGGTAAGGCCAGTTGACTGGATTGAGGGCATAGTCTCCAGCCAGCCCCACCGTATCCCTCACGCTGCTGGGTCCCAGGAGTGGGAGCACCAGATAGGGACCATTTGGAATGCCCCACTTGGCAAAGGTTTGTGCCGTGTCTTCTTCCGGCAGGTTGGCAAGAGCTGGAATTTTTTCCGCAGGCTGGAAGATGCCAACCACCCCGCCCAGGGTGTTGACGACGAATTTGCCAGTCTCCTGCCCTGCACGTTTGAACTTGCCCTGGAGCGTGCAGTTTACCACGCGCACAGGGTATTTGGCATTTTCAAAAGCGTTGTCGATCCCCTTGCGCACAGGCTTGGGCAGAACCAGTTCATACCCCTTGGCGATCGGTCGGAAAATCAGCGTGTAGAGCTTGTCGTTCACCCAGAAAGTGCCGCGGTTCAGGGGCTCCAAAGGGTCGGCAATGTCTGGCACTGTTGCATACTCGTCATCCTCTTCGCCCTTGGGCGGCCCCACTTTGTCAGCAGCAGCATTTTTTGAGGCTGGCTTGGCCGCATTCTCTGCCGAGGCTTTCACAGCAGCCTTGTTTGCGGGGGAGCTGCATTCAACCAACAGCGGTGAGGCTGCAAGCAGTAACAGACGGAGTGTGAGTGCGTGGTATTTCATTGAGGGCGGGAGACAGACTGCGTAAGAGAGCTTATGACGGCGTTTGCGCCACCTTTTTTAAATTGTGCGTCCAATTGACTGCGGTAGTTGGCGATCAGGCTCACCCCCTCGATCACCACATCAGTGATACGCCAGCCCTGCATCTGCTCCATGCGGTAGATGACGTTGTAGTGACTGCCTTTGTACACCATGTTGGTCGGCACATCGACTCTCTCAGCCGCTGGTGAAGTCGCTGCCTGGTAGGAGATCTCCGGATGCTCTCCCGGGGTGAACTTGCTGCTGTAGCTGCGGATGATCAGCGTTGCAAAAAGCTGGGTGGCCTGCTGCTGCTGCGCTGGGGTGAACTGTCTCCAGCCTGGCCCGACGGCACGCTTGGTCATCGTTTCAAAGCTCACGTACTTCTGCAGCACTGGCCGCAGGCTTTCAGGGAGGGCGTTGCGGTTTCCTGTGCGATCAGCAACTGAAAGCACCTCGGTCACTGCTGTTTTGAGACGGGTCTGGGCCTCCGAGAGCTGGGCGGAGGCCGCCAGCGGTGCAGCGGCAAGAATGAGAGGAAGCAGAATACGTAGGGTCATGGTGCGGGAGGGGGGGCGTCTTTACCTTTTTCAACACTGCCAAAAGCCATCTTGCCAATTAACGACTCAAGATCGACCGAAGACTCAGTCATCGTGATCAGTGAACCGGCGGAAAGGTAGGTATCATCAGCACCGGGCGCAAGTGCCACGTATTTGTCACCGATGAGACCCGTCGTTTTGATGGACGCCATCGTGTCCGTGGGCAGTTTCAACCCCGCCTGAACTCGCAGTGTCACCATGGCGCTGTAGTCCTTGTCATCCACACGGACGCCCTCCACCCGGCCCACCGGCACCCCCGCCAGCAGCACACTGCTGCCAGAATTGAGCCCTCCAGCGTTGGTAAAGCGCGCCTCCAGCATGTAGGTGTCCCCGCCAACCATGGAGCCGGCCCCGAGCTTCACGGTCAGGTAAACAAGGGCGGCGATCCCCAGAAGGACGAAAAGGCCAACAAAAATTTCCAGCTTGGATTGCTTCATGTGTCTTCAGATTGCAGGGCTTCGCCGCGTCTAATAGCAGCAAGTGTACGGCCAAGTGCTTCCGCGCTGTCGCGAAAATCACCCACCACAGGGTCGGCGGAGGCCGAAAACTCAGCAGGCGTGCCTTCAAAGCACATGCGTCCTTTGTCAAGCAGCGCCACGCGGTCGCTCGCGATGAGCGCTTCCGTCAGGTCATGCGTCACCACCAGCGCCGTAAAGCCAAACTGCCTCTGGTATTTGGCGATCATGGAAAAGACAGCGTTCCGGCGCAGGGGATCCAGCCCCGCAGTAGGCTCGTCAAACAGCACCAGTTCGGGCCGGGTGACAATGGCCCGCGCCAGAGCCAGGCGCTTCTGCATCCCGCCTGAAAGCTGGCTGGGATAGCGATCCTGGTGGGTCTCCAGCTCGATCTGCCGAAGCGCATCGAGGCTGCGCTCACGAATTTCTTTGTCTGCCAGGTCCGTCGTCTGCTCCAGCGGCAGCGCTACATTTTCCAGCGCGGTCAGGGAATCGAACAGCGCGTTGCTTTGAAACAGAAAACTGCATCTCCGGCGGAAGTCTGCCCGTGCGCCGTCATTTCCCCTGCCGAGCGGCTTGCCATCAAAGTAGATGCACCCAGCATCTGGCCGGATGACATCCGCCAGGCATTTCAAAAACACTGATTTTCCGGCGCCGCTTCGCCCCAGCACTGTCACCAGCGAACCACGCGTCACCGCCAGGCTCGCCCCGTCCAGCACCATGTTCCCGTCAAAACTCTTGCGCAGGCTCTCGATGTTTAGCAGCAGTTGGTTGGAGTCAGCACCCATGTGATCAGACAAGGAAGGAGGTGATGACATAGTCGGCAGCCAGCACAATGATGCTTGACTGCACCACTGCACGGGTGGTCGAAGCGCTGACAGCGCGTGCTCCTGTGGCTGAGCTGCAACGATGCGCGTTAAAACCATGATAGGCGCACAGAGCTATCGTCAGCAGCCCAAATGTCGCCGCCTTGATCAGGCACTCCCGCACATCCTGGGACTTGACCGCATTCTCGGCAGAGGACCAGTAAACGCCGGGCTCCAAGCCTAGCAGCAGCGATCCCGAGAGGCTCCCCCCCCACAATCCCACCGTGACGAACAAAGCCGTCTGCATCGGATACACCACCAACGCGGCGAGCAGGCGCGGTGTCACCAGGTATGCATGGCTGCTCACCCCCATCGTCTCCAGCGCGGCGATCTGTTCCGTGTTGCGCTGAATGCCCAGCTCCGCAGCCAGAGCTGACCCCGCCTGCCCCACCAGCATGAGGGCCGCCAGGGCAGGCCCCAGTTCGCGGACTAGGCTGAGCGAAACCAGCGTTCCCAGCAGGCTCTCAGACCCAAACCGGTTCAGGACGTAATACCCCTGCAGGCCTAGCACGAGCCCCGTGAACATGCCCACAATCAAAATCACCGGCAGGCAGCGCACACCCTGCTCAAAGCCGGCGCGGACAATCCGCCTCCCGAGCCGCCTCGCTCCCAGCGCTGAGCTGAATGCCTGCCCTGTAAAAAGAGCAAAATCGCCCAGTTCATGGACTATGGAGAGTGAATAACGACCTAAGGTGCGCAACATTCGGTGCGTGGACATTCACCCACGTGCAGGAGTTTCGCAACGTCGCAGCGCGCCCTAGGGCAATAATTCTTCGCAGGCTGTACTCAGAGGTCCCCCACAGGGAGCCATTTGCGCTGCTCCCAGCTCTGCAGGCCAAGCTCGGCCAGCTGCACGCCTTTGGCACCTTCCCTCAGTGTCCAGGGAAACGGCGTGTCCAGCACCACGTGTTTGAGAAACTCTTCCCACTGAATCTTAAACGCATTGTCATACGGGGTCGTATCCGGCACCTCCTGCCAGCCGCTGAAGAAATTGATGGGCTGGTCGATGTCCGGGTTCCATACCGGACGGGGGGTCGTACCGAGGCTCTGCACCCAGCATTTGCGCAGTCCCACGATGGCGCTGCCATGCGTGCCGTCCACCTGCATGGTCAGCAGGTCATCGCGCCGCACGCGCACGGTCCAGGAGCTGTTAAACTGGCAGATCACCCCGTCCTCACACTCAAATGTCGCGTAGCAGGCGTCGTCACTGGTGCAGTCATATGGCTTGCCACGTTCGTCGATTCGCCGGGGCATGTGAGTGGCTCCCAGGCAGCTCACGGCCTTGACCTTGCCAAAGAGATTGTCCACCACGTAGCGCCAGTGGCACAGCATATCCACGATGATGCCACCGCCGTCCTCCTTGCGGTAGTTCCATGAAGGGCGCTGCACCGGCTGGTCAGCATCCTCACCCGTAAACACCCAGTACCCAAATTCACCGCGCACGCTGAGGATGCGGCCGAAGAACCCCTGGTCTCGCAACGTGCGAAACTTGCGAATGCCACTCAGCCAGAGCTTGTCCTGAACCACCCCGTTTTTCACACCGGCATCTTCACACAGCTTCGCCAGGCGCAAAGCCTCGCTCGTCTCCACAGCAGTCGGCTTTTCGCAGTAGATCGCCTTCCCTGCCCTCACCGCCTTTTCCACAAACCCCGCGCGCTGCAAGGTGCCGGACGCATCGAAGAAGATGGCGTCCTCTTTGTTCGCCAGCGCAGCATCCACGTCAGTGGTATAGCGCGTCACCCCGGTGCGCTCAGCCAGCGCTTTCAGCTTGTCATGACTCCGCCCCGTCAAAATCGGGTCGGGCATCAAGGTGAGGTCATCACTCACTTTCAACCCGCCTTGATCACGGATGGCCTTGATCGAGCGGATCAGGTGCTGGTTCGTACCCATGCGTCCCGTGACGCCGTTCATGATGATGCCGATGCGTTTCGTTTCCATTTTTTGCCGAGTTGCTGTTTTGAGGTTTGAAGTTTCTGAGGTGCCACGTCCCGTGGGTCATTTGTCTTCCGGGTAAAGGTCGGCGTAACTGGCGCTGATTTTGTCCAGAAACTCTCGCTGATCTCCGCCCCACCAGCGATTGGAAAAAATCTCCACCTCGCGATGCCCTGTGTATCCCGTCGCATCCACCCAGTCGCTGATTTCCCGGATGTTGATGCAGCCTTCGCCCATGAGGCCACGGTCATTCAGCAGATCTGTCGTCGGAGACATCCAGTCACAGATGTGAAATGCCTGCAGCCGGCCTTTTTGCCCCGCGAGGTCAATCTGCGCCTTGAGCTCTGGATCCCACCAGACGTGGTAAACATCCACCGCGATCCCGACCCCATCCGGAGAGCCCAGCACATCACAGATCTCATGCGCCTGCCTCATCGTGTTCACCGCACTGCGATCATCTGCATACATGGGGTGTAGCGGCTCGATCGCGAGCTTCACTCCCGCCTTCTGCGCCGCTGGCAGCACAGCCGCAATTCCATCGGCTATCTGCTTTCTTGACTCCGCCAGCGGCCGCCCCGGCACGGCACCACAGACCAGCACGATCAGCGGAGCGCCAACCGCATGCGCCTGCTCGACAGCTTTCAGGTTGTCATCGATAGCCGCCTGTCTGCCGGCTGCGCTCACCGCAGGAAAAAAACCTCCCCGGCAAAGGCTTACCACCTCCAGCCCCGCATCCCGCGTCTGACGCGCCACAGCCCCCAGATCACGCCCATCCAGTGCCTGTCGCCAGATGGTGATACCGCTGACACCTCGGCGCGGGAACTCCACCAGACATTCTTCCAAGCTCAGGAGTTTGGTGGTGATCGTGTGGACGCAAAATCGTTGCATGATCCGATACTGAGACTTCTCCGACGATAAGGAAAAGATTTCTTTTCAATCACCACCATCGGAAATCATGATGCCCGGGCTTCGGGTGGGCGGAGCTGCAAAGGAGCTCGATCCGGATTTCGAAGATGCGGAGCAAAGCCGGGCCCGACGAGGAAATGGCGCCCCCGATTTTCATGCAGTTCCGGCAGGGTTCCCCCTTGGAAACGATGCAAGATGGACCAAACTCGACGCGCATCATGGAACTCTACCAACTTGGCTATTTCCTGGAAATTGCCCGCCAGCGCAGTTTCACCCGGGCGGCCGCACGGCTGCACATGGCCCAGCCGGCGCTGAGCCAGCAAATGAAAAACCTCGAGAAGGAACTGGGCACGCCGCTGTTCAACCGAGGCCGCAAAGAAATCCAGCTCACCGCAGCCGGAAAAGCCTTCCACCCGCGCGCGGAGGCCATCCTTCTCCAGGCCGATGCCGCCAAGGCAGCAGTCTCAGACGTGGCACAGCTTCGCGGCGGGAAACTGACCATCGCGGCCATTCCCAGCGTGAGCGCGTGCCTGCTGCCGGCAGTGATCCACCTTTTCAGCAGGCAGCACTCACAGGTGTCTCTGCAATTGATTGAGGACAGCTCCGAGCGCGTTGCCGACTGCGTCGAATCCGGCCTTGCAGACATAGGATTCCTCCAGTTGCCAGCGAGCAAGTCTGCCTTCAGATCACACGCCCTCATCACGGAGCCATTTGTCCTCCTTGCCTGCAAATCGCACATGCTAGCCAGCAAGAAAGCCGTACAGCTGGAGCAGCTGAGCTCCGAATCATTTGTTTTCTACAAAGGCCGAGCCCGCGACACCGCCATGGAGTCCTGCCGCAAGGCAGGCTTTGAGCCCCGTATCGTCTGCGAGAGCGGTGAACTCGGAACAGTGCGCGCCCTAGTCGCCGCCGGCCTCGGTCTTGCCATCGTCCCCCGCCTTGCAGCCGGAGACCTGCCCCCGGACATCGTGAGTGTGAACCTTACCACCCCAAAAATGCAGCGCCAGATCGCCGCTGTTTGGCAGAAAGGCTGTGCCTTGTCACCTGCGGCAGCCTCCTTCTTGCAGCTGACGACCAGCCAGCTATTCCAGCGCCAAAAAACGCGCGGCACTGTTTAGCCTTGCCACGCGCCATGCCATTCACAGCTTCACCTGTCACTGCATCGGCATGCAGGCTTTTGCAGTGACGGGAGCTTCCTGGTCAGGACTTTGCGGCAGCAGGTTCAGCAGTCTGCTGAGAGTTGCCGGCCTTGGACGGCGCATAGTAGTAGCTGGCGTAGTTGTAGTAAGTGTACTCCTTCAGGTTCGAGCTGGAGCGGTTGAGAATGACACCACCGATGTTCACCTGGCGCTCGTAGAGCAGATCCAGCGCCTTGCCTGAGAGACGGGCCATGGTGGAGGACATACGCACCACAAAGAGCACCGAGTCGAGTTTCGGCGCGAAGCTGGCCGTATCATCAGCCACCAGCACCGGGGCGCTGTCGAAGATCACGTAATCGTATTCTTCACCCATCTCACGCAGCATCTCTTCAGCCGTTTTGGACAGCAGCATTTCCGAGGTCTGGTCAAACACATCACCACGGGCCAGCAGGTCCAGGTTTCGCGTGCTGGTCTCCTGCACCGCATCACGCCAGTGCAGCTTGCCTCGAAGAGCTTCGCTCAGGCCGGGAGTGGATGGCAGCTTGAACAGCTCGCTGACGCCGCCACGGCGCAAGTCACAGTCGGCCAGCAGAACTCGCGCTCCCGCCAGCGCCATGGTGACAGCCAGATTGGAAGTGACCGTTGTTTTTCCTTCATTCGGGACCGCACTGGTGATGAGAATCGTCTTTGGAGGCTTGCCCTGCCAGTTTTTGAAGAGAATGGACGAACGGATGTTTCGAAAGGCCTCCGCATAGAGGTGGCGGTCATCATTCGGGCGGAGGAGAGCCACGTCACCACGATTCCTTTGCTCCGGCACCTGCCCGAGGACGGCTTCTCCTGGGAACAGAGTCTGGAACTCGCTGAAGGAGTTCATGCGGTCATCCAACCGGTCAAACAGCAGCAGGATGACGATGCCAAGCCCCATGCCGCCGACGAGACCGACCACGATCGGCATCACCCAGTCTTCCACATTTTCATAGGCCGGAATGGCGCGCTCCTGGATGGCGACAAAATCGGCCTGGGTGTTGAAGACGCTCTGGATGGCCTCGACTTTTTCAAACAGCTTGTCGTAAGTCATTTTGGCCGACTCCGCAGCCTTCTCCAGTTTCTCGTGCTCGGCAATTTTACCGCCCAGATCGAGAGCCTCTTTCTGTTTTTCGAGAATCTGCGCATCCAAAACCTGCACACGTCTCTGGATGTCTGCCATCTGGGTGTGCATTTCCTGCTGGATCTGCTCTGCGTAGGAGGTCAGCAGCGCCTTCTGCGCCGCGAGTTCTTCGGACACATCCTGCACCATCGGGTGCTGCTGCTTGAACTGAATCAGCAGCGAATCCAGTTTCGTCTTCAGTTCTGTGATCTTTGACTTGGTCCGCAGATAATCCTGCTCAGCCATGGTCATGCCGTTGCGTCCAGGAGAAGTTTCAGCCTCCTTGATGGTACCCGATGGCTGCATGCTTTCGCCTCCCTTGCCACCGGCCGCAGATGGCGCTGCACCCGCCGCATTCAGCATGCGTTCACGCGCCTCCATGGCAGCGTTCACATTTGCAATCGCCAGCTTCAAATCCTCCAGCGCAGTGCGCTGAGCCACCCGCTGGGCCTCCAGATTGCCAAGATACTGTGCCGCAAGGTTGTTGCCGTTGGTGATGGTCAGAATGTTGTTGGCAGCTTTGAACTTGGTGAGGCGGTCGAGGCACTCATCCATGATTTTCTGCTTGTTCACCACCTCGGAAAGGAACTGCTGCAGCACCTTGCCCTGCGCCTGCTCACGGATGCTCTGCCGGAACGAGATGAACTCATCAAGCAGGGCGTCCAGGAAAATTTTCGTGTACTTGGGCTCAGAGCCAGTCGCCAGAATGTTAAAGATCGCGGAGCCCTTGGTCTGGGCCACCCGTATTTCGACGTCCGAATCCTTGACGTCAGGGTTTAATGCTCGCACGCGTTCCAAGGCACGACGCTTCATTTCGGCACTCTCAATCGTTTCGATGATGGTGCCGTAAAAGTCCGCCTGCTGTTCACGCCAGGTCAGGTTGTCATTGAAGGCCAGCTGACCGCCAGCCACGAGCTTTGCCAGAGAACGAAACTCCTGCGGACGGCCCGTGATGCGCAGAGCCTGCACACAAACACCGATGCTCGCCGTCAGCAGAAGGAACCACCAGCGGCGGCGCAGCAGGATTTTGTAACGTTGAAATTTGGCTGATGCCTCGTGAATGCGGCTCAGCGTGCTGGACTGCGCTGTGCCTGGGAGGGTGAGGTTTTGTTCCATGATTTCAAAAAATCCAAACTTGTTCTGGGCCTGTCAGGAGCACCGACGATCACTGTCGTTTTTTGGGCCGACAGAATCGCTCAAAAAAACAACTTAAGCCATTGGATTTATTTAGCGGTGGCACCGTTCGATTTTAACAAAAAGGTTTCCCCGACGGTGCCATGGCAACTATGAAAAACCGCCTAAGCTTTAAAAATTAACGGTCTTTTCCTCAACGATGATGACATCATCTTTGCGAATGAACACGTCACGCTCCAAGTCGCCCTGGCGCATGATGCCGTCAACGTTGACCAAAATCGTTTTGTTTCCTTGCGGCGTCTTGCGGATAATCTTCACCTTCTCCTTGTTGGCAAACTGCGCAAAGCCGCCCGCACGCAGGATAGCCTGGCTGATGGAGATGTCCTCATTGGCCGGCAAGTCATATTTGCCCTGCCTGGCGACAATGCCAAACATGACGTAGAACTCCAGGTCCACCTCGCGCATCCGCATGGCATCATCGACATTGATCTTATCGATCGCGATCACCACAGTCGCATGCTGGAAGAAGTTTTTCTCGAGCTCTTTTTTGATCGTAAAGGCCAGATCTCGGCAGGTTTTGCCCTTGGCGCTAACCAAGCCTACGTAGGGAGCCTGCACTTCACCGGTCACTGCCACAACTTGCTGCAAGGCATCACGGCGGTCTTCAAGGATTCGGATGCTGATCGTATCCCCTGCAGCGATTGTCTGGTTGTTGTCGAGCACATCCATGGAGGACAGCACAGCCGCACCGGCATTGACGGCGCCGGTTGTGGCAGCAGCCGCCTGGCGAGTTGACCGGGATGACTCAGGGATCCGAAATCCAGGATCTTGGGCGTTCAGAGCTGGAAGAGCAATGGCAGCCAGGAGCAACGACAGTGATAGCTTTTTCATAACGATTTTGAACGAATTTTGATTTCTTCCGGAGCCAGAGCTGTTCAAGCCTGACGAAGATCAAAACTCATAGACCAAGGACGTTCTGTTTCGTTAGAAATTGTAATTGAATCCCAAAATCACACGAGTCTGCGTGGAGTCCGCATTCGACTGCTTGTAATTGGTAACGAAGTAACGGTAACCCAGGTTCAGACCCGCCTTGGCAGTCAGGGAGTAGTTCAGGTCAAAGGAGAAACCGTTCTGGTCCGCATCCCTTCCAACCACACCGTAGTAATCAGCACGGCCAAAGTGGTAGCCGGTTCCAGCCCGGAGCTTGGAGGTCAGCTGGTGGGTGTAGTAGAAGTCCAAACCAAACTGAGTCAGCTTGTAGCCGGTGCCTGCAAAAGCAGGGTTGATGAGAGATGGCTTGGAGTTTTCGTAGTAGCCGGAGATCGAGAAACGCCCGCCCTTCCAAGCCACCATGGAAACACCGTAGTTGATGAAGTCAGCCGTAATGAAGTTTGAGGCCAGGTTAATCGAAGATTCATGCCCGATGGTCAAGGTGTGGCTGAAACGAGCATTGAGCTGGTTGGTGATGCTGAAGTTGTAGTAGTAGCCGTTCAGGTCCGAGCTGTCTCCAGGTCCTGCGGGGGCAAACACGGTCGGCGAGTCGAAATTAAACGACTGCAAGCCACCCGAAAGCTTGACCACGGTGGATTTGCCGAGGGGAACACTGACAAACCCGCCCCAGTTGAACAGCACGCCGTCGTTGAGCGTCGGGTTGACGTAGTTGAGGAAAGTCACGCCACCTTCCGTTCCCAAAATCCATGTGGCCGTAGGGCTATAGGTCAGGGAAGCATGCACGGTGTTCATGCTACGGCTGAACTGCTTGTTCTGGCTGCCCAGTGCCTCGGAGATGGTGTTCGTGTAGTTAACTGCAAGAGCCCACGCCGAGTTGATCTGCCAGTTGGCTGCCACGCCAAAATCGTTCTGGAACACGCCGAAGCTCGAGTTGTTTGACGCCCCGACGAAAGCGTTGTTCAGAGCAGGCCGCATGGACATACGGTCATAGATGGTGATGTTGACCGGGCCAGCCTTGATATCAAAAGCGAGCGTCGTACCGGGCAGAACGTTGATCAGGTAATTACCATTGCCATACGCCGCGAGTTCCGGATGGTTGAAGTAGTGGTCAACACCAATACCCCCGGTGAAGCTCAGCACGTTGTTTTGTGAAATCCGGTAGTTGGCGCTGACATTGAGCAGTGTGCTGCTGATGATGTCAGACACTGGGACGGCGGTGCGTCGGATGTTGCTGTTGTATTCAATCCCTTGGTACAGCCCGAGACCGATATTCACAGGGCCAAGCTTCAGGTTGCGTTTGCCCGTCAGAAACGGATCCGAGGTGTAGGTCGGGGCAAAGTAGCTCAACGCCTGGGAATACTGGCCAGAGTAGGTGGTGTAGTCACCCACGGAACGGGCCGCGAATGCAGAACTGCCGCTTCTCACCGAAGGCTGCGAGATCTGACGGTCAGAACGCAGCAGCTGCTGGAGACTCTGATACCCCTCCTGATCTTCCTGACTGACATAAGCCCCTTTTTCGTAATCATAAACAACATCCCCGCTGCGCGCGGCCGCCTGACTCGTCTTTTTCAACTGACCTGTGCGAGAACGGAGGTCATTAAAAAAGTTGCTGGTCTGAGATGGGGAGACTCCGAACTGTGCGCTCGAGCGAAGCGGCAACAAACAGCCTGTCGTGAGGGTAATCACCATCAAAATTGCATTGATGGAGATGTGTCGAGAGTGGTTAATCAGCATGACGGGAGAGTTGGGTCGGGAATTAAACACTGATACAAGCAATTTTAAATGCTTTTGTCCATACCAAATTTCTCTCGTTTTCGCCACATTCTCCCCCTTGATATTCAGCATTTTGGCTTCCCTCCATCTTAAGCAACCTTCTTTCCTTCACCCCTTGTAAGTTGCAACTGGAGCCGTGCACCGCGGATCCCGCGCACGCCGCCTGAGTTCAAAATCGAATTCGAGCTGGATTTCTCTCGATGATGCTTTGTCCCAAGACCGGCGGGGACTGTTCGCATCAGGGGCTACCGCAATCAAACTGCGCAGTTTTCCAAACAGTTTTCCAATCGGCAGCCGGGTCGAATTGAATGTATTCATAGGCAGGTTCAGATCATCAGGTTTGCTTGCGACCCCATATACTGTTCATTATAACATGTTCAAATGATTTGTTCACGGCTTTTAAAATCCTCGTCTCCAATTGACGCCGGAGCCTTAAAAGTTCATCTGCGGCCATGTCCATCGAAGCCCACCCGACCCCAGCCGCGAGGTTAACCATCCCCGAATACGCCATGGCGCTGGCCCACGTCGCCAGCCTACGCTCGGAAGATCCATTTCGAAAAGTCGGTGCGGTAGCCATCGATTTTGACAACCGGGTGATCGGAACCGCCTACAACGGACTGGCCCCGGGCTACAACGCCGACCCTGATTTTTGGGCTGATCGTGATGCCAGGCGCAAATACATGCTCCATGCCGAGGTGAATCTCTGCAGCCTCTTCACCCGGGGAAATGTCAGGCTGGTGGCCTGCACCACAAAACCCTGCACCAGCTGCATGCAGATGCTATGCGCCTATGGCGTCAAAGAGGTTTATTTCCGTGACGATTACCCCGAATCTGAGGCCGATGCGATCGCAGGCCGTTACGGCATCCCACTCATCCAGCTTTCCGACTACCCGCAAATCATCGCGTCAGCAGACAAAACAGTCCTGCCCTGACACCGCCCTTGGGAGCGGCCTCTTCTCAGCCATGGGCAGATTTCCCCGCAGCAAGGTCATTGCCGCGGCATCTGGGTTCAATGGATTTTTTGCGTGGCCGGCAGGCTGAATACCCGCCACCCCAATCAGGATGCGGTTGCGTTTTTCACAGCCAGCTCATGCTTCGCCAGCTTCAGGTCGGCATCCACCATGATCTGGACGAGCTCCTTGAACTTCACCTTCGGCTCCCAGCCCAGCTTTTTGCGGGCCTTGGCCGGGTCGCCGATGAGCAGATCCACCTCGGCCGGACGCTCGTAGCGTGCGTCGTATTTGACATACTTTTCCCAGTCGAGATCGAGAGCGCTGAAGGTCTCCTGCACAAACTCCTTCACACTGTGAGTCTCGTTCGTTGCGATCACGTAATCATCCGGCTCATCCTGCTGGAGCATCATCCACATCATCTCCACGTAATCTTTGGCGTAGCCCCAATCGCGCTTTGAGTCCATGTTTCCGAGGGACAGGCTGTCTTGCAGCCCCATTTTGATGCGTGTGGCTGCGCGCGTGATTTTGCGCGTCACAAAGGTCTCCCCGCGGCGTGGCGACTCATGGTTGAAAAGGATGCCGCTGCTGGCATGCAGTCCGTAGCTTTCGCGATAGTTTACCGTGAGCCAGTGACCATAGACCTTCGCACAGGCGTAGGGAGAGCGCGGCCAGAACGGCGTCGTCTCCACTTGGGGCACCTCCTGCACCTTGCCAAACATCTCCGAAGAGGACGCCTGGTAAAAGCGCACCTTGCCCACAAGACCCGTGTCACGGATCGCCTCCAGGATGCGCTGAGTCCCCAGTCCCACAATGTCACCCGTGCTTTCTGGCACATCAAACGACACCCGCACATGGCTCTGAGCGCCAAGGTTGTACACCTCATCCGGCTTCAGTTCATACAGCAGCTTCACAAGCGCCACAGAGTCCATGAGATCTCCGTAGTGCAGGTGCAGGTTTTTCGAAGGCAGGTGCGAATCTGGCTGAAAAAGGTGCTCCAGACGCCCTGTGTTGAAGCTCGACGCCCGGCGAATGATCCCATGCACCTCATAGCCCTTTTCGAGCAGCAGTTCCGTAAGATATGAGCCGTCCTGTCCTGTGATGCCGGTGATGAGCGCTTTTTTCATGAGTCAAATCGAGCGCCGATAAGACAATACCACCCCTCGTTCCGCAAGGGGAAAAGCAGGAACATAACAGTTGCACCCCACCAGACGCCCTATATCCTCCGTGCCCCCTATCCCAGCCCAAATATCACATCATGAGAGCTGACCTCGTCGAACAAGCCGCGCTAATCGTTAAAGATCACCCCGTTCTGATCAACATGGTCTCCAAGCGAGTCCGTCAGATCGTCGCAGGCCATGCTGTCCTGGTGGAACGCCGCCCAGGCCTCCGCGAAGCAGATCTGGCTCTTCTGGAAATCATTCAAGGCAAGATCACCATCGAATCCGTGGACAAGAACTAAGGCCCTGCCCCAACCCGGCAGAACCGCCCGTTTTCATCCACAATTCAGCGGTTCCTTCCGCGCGACACCATGTCAGAGATCGCCAC
Organism: Prosthecobacter fluviatilis; assembly: GCF_042655725.1. GTDB lineage: Bacteria > Verrucomicrobiota > Verrucomicrobiia > Verrucomicrobiales > Verrucomicrobiaceae > Prosthecobacter > Prosthecobacter fluviatilis. The sequence goes on along the minus strand of NZ_JBHSMQ010000002.1, from coordinate 937,988 downwards.
GAACCGCAAAGCTGCACGAGACTACCACATCCTCGAAAAATACGAGGCCGGTCTGGAGCTCCGTGGCACCGAGGTGAAATCCATCCGCCTTGGCAAGCTGAACATCTCCGACGCCTTTGCCCGTGTGGACCGCGGCCAGGTCTGGCTCTACAACTGCGACATCCAGACCTACGACAAGGCCAGCCACACCACCCATGAGCCACGCCGCGCCCGCCGGCTACTGCTTCATAAAAACGAAATCATGAAGCTGCTGGCGCAGACCCAGCAGAAGGGCCTAGCCCTCCCCGTCCTGCGTGCCTACTGGAAAGGCCCGCGCATCAAGATCGAGCTCGGTGTCGGCAAGGGCAAAACTCACGGCGATCAGCGCCAGGACCTCAAGGACAAGGCCGAGAAGCGCGAAGCCGCCCGGACCGTGGCCAATTTCAACGACAAGCACCGCAGGTAGCCCCTCTGCAGACACATCCGTCGTGCCGCCAGCTCAGAAAAAACGTGGCAACTTCAACAGGTGGGCTGGTTGCCCACCCTAAGCTCGGCAACCGGCAACCAAAGAGGAAAACCGGCCGTGAGCGGCTTAGTAAAGTGAGAGTGGCGGCACGGGACACCATTCATCAGATGCTCACGCATGAGAGGCTGCCCAGAATCCCCCTAATGTCTGGCGCCCGGAGCGAACCAGGACTTAAGATCTCTCAACTTATCCCAAATCCCTGGCATCGGCCCCATCTCCTTCAATCGGAGCCTTAGATTGGTCAGAACATGGTGCTCCTCCGTCGTGAATCGTTCGGCGACACGGGCATAGGCCGCTGGCAGGCTGGGATCTCGCACCCCTTCGAGAGCCTGAAGCGTGGTGCGCACAACATTCGGGGAAGGGTCATCCAGCCCTGCAATGAAGACATCCACGTTCTCGTTCTTTCGTTTCAGTTTCCCCAGCGACCAAATGGCGGTCGAACGGATTTCCTCATTGGCATGTTTGCAGAATGGCCTGAGTTCCTCGCCAAAATCCACCCCTGCGTCCTGCAGCAGGTAGCAGGCAAATCGAAACGTTTCCAGTGAGTCGATGGAAGGCATGCGCCCTCTGAGCGGCTTTACCCATTCTGCCACCCGGCCCTTCGCATACCAGTGAAGGCTCTGCAAAGCCGCCAGACAATCCTCATCCTCGGCCATGAGGTGCGCATGGAGAGGAGCCTGTGCCATCGGGCAGGCAAACTTGGCCAGCATTCGCAGCGCGCACCTGCGGACTTCAGCGTCATCATCTTCACAGAGCTCCAGCAGCTTCTGGCAAGTTGCTTTTGACGCCGTCAGCAGTTTTGCCAGCCCCTTGAGAGCCTCCAGCTTTTGGGTGCGGCTGTTTGCACCTGCATACACTCGCATGAGGTGTTCATCATCCCCGCCCAGGGTGTAGCCAAACCAGGATGGCCCATCCTGCCTCAGCACACCAGAGATCACCTCATCCAGCCACCGCTCATACCAGTCGAGAAACGTGTTCTCATACGCAAATGAAACCCTCTGACCGAGGTCCATGTTCAGCACCCGCCCCGCATGTGCGCCATTCAGCACCAAGGCATGAATGTAGGAGCAGCCCTGGGAGCCTAACGGCATCACCCCGGCATAGATTCGGCCCAGCTCAGCTTCATATTCTTCATCCGACCTTTTGCCTGCTTCCTCCAGCCCCTGGGTCAGAGCCGCCCACTCTTCCTCCGTCATGCCAGGCTTGAGCATAGCCAGCTGGCTCAGAACCACAGACGGATGATCCACGATCTCATCCACATACTCGCCCAACGGATAGATGCCATAAAATGGCCCCGCCCCACTCCCCTGAGACGATGGCCCGCCGTTGCCGATCTGCGTCACAAAGGCGCGGTAACACGCCGGCAGCCTCACTGAGTACTCCGCCTCAAAGGCACGCACTTCTTCTTCGCTGGCAGGCGGGTCCAGCTGATACCGGTGCGAGCCTGCCCCAAAGACCTTCAGCCCGCCGTCGGCTTTCTTCGCCGCCTTGAGCTTTGCCCGGATGCGCTGGATCTGATCGTCGTAACTCACCGCCACACTCATGAATGCGTCATCCTAAGGGTGTGTCAGCCCTCTTGTCCACCGCCATGAACACCCGGCCGGCCTGTGCTCCCAGCTCTTATCTTATATTCACGCGGCAACCAGCACGAACGCCATGGTTGCCACGCATGCCACGGCCAATGGGGGCCAAACTGCCTTTCGCTGCAACTCCATGCTCCTCAATGCCATCAAGTGCACCGAGCCAGCGCTGACGGAGGCACTCTGGTTGCCGGTTGCCGTGCTTAGGGTGGGCAACCGGCAACCAGCCTCTTCGGACTGTTAAAAACCCACCGACCCAACCTTTCTGCAAATCGACTCAGTTGACTAAATTTAAGGTGCCGCGAGCACGAATGCCATGTGTCTCTGCCATGATTTCCACCACATGCTCTTTGTCGATTCTTTCGCATTTGCCCATCGCACCTCCCCCTCTAGCATCCGCCTTCTATGAATCGCAAACGCCTCGGCCGCACCGGTATCGTTGTCACAGACATCTGCATGGGAACCATGACCTTTGGCCTGCAGGCCGATGAGAAGACCTCTTTTGCCATCATGGACCGCGCGCTGGAGGCCGGCATCGATTTCTTTGATACCGCGGAGCTCTACCCCGTGCCACCAAGTGCCGAGCTTTTCGGCGTGACGGAGCAGATCGTGGGCAAATGGCTCAAGGGGCAGAAACGTGGCGAGATCATCATCGCCTCCAAGGTCACCGGACCAGGCCATGGATGGTTCCGCCCACCGGTGCGCGGCGGCTTCACCGCGCTGGACCGCCGCCAGATTTTCCAGGCCTGCGAGGACAGCTTGCGCCGCCTGCAGACGGACTACATCGACCTCTACCAGACCCACTGGCCCGACCACGGCATGCAGCAGGAGGAGACACTCGGCGCACTGACCGACCTCATCGACCAGGGCAAAATCCGCGCCTGGGGCGGCAGCAATGAAACCTGCTGGGGCGTCATGAAAAACCTCTGGGAGGCCGAAAAGCACGGTCTCGCCCGCATGGCCACGGTGCAGAACAATTTCTCCCTCATCAACCGCCGCTGCGAAAGCGAGCTGGCGCAGGTCTGCCGCAAGGAAGGAGTCAGCCTCCTGCCCTACTCCCCGCTCGGCGGCGGTGTGCTCTGCGGCAAATACAACGGTGGCGCCCTGCCCAAAGGCGCACGCTTCACCGACTACATCCAGAACGGCGGCCCGCGCCAGCAGCGCATGGCCGCGCGTTTTGTGAATGCGCGCAGCCTTGAGACCACCGCCCGCCTGCAGCTCATCGCCGCCGATCTCGGCGTCAGCGTCACCGCCCTGGCCCTGGCTTGGAGCAAGCAGCACGACTTTGTGGCCTCCACGATCGTCGGCGCCACCACCGTGGCCCAGCTCAATGAAAGCCTCGCCGCCGCCGACCTCGTCCTCAGCGCTGAAACCCTCGCCCGCATCGACGAAATCGACGCCGCCATCCCCTGCCCCATGACCGAGGACGGGCTGAGGAGGTTGTAAGGGCGATTCCATTTTTGATTCCCTCATTTGATCCCCCTGCGTTCGCAGCTTCGAGTGGAACGAGTGGATTCGTTGCAAGATCATGTAACGGCGCAGCGATTACAGCGCGCCTCCCAAAAGAGCTCACAGCAAAGGTTTGTCCGGACGCCATTTGCGGACCTTCCCGCTGTGCCTCCTGGCAACTTCTCAGTCTTGAGAATACTTTTTTCTTGTCGCTCGCAGGCGAGCCACCTAAAACACGCCCGTTCCCGACACCCAACCCACACGCAATCATAAACATGAGCAACGACGGCAAACCCTCAATGGCCCTGTTCTGGGGCTGTTTTATAGCCCTGATCACCACCTCATATGCGTTCTTTTCACGCATGTATCTCTGTGATGTGCGTCTGGGGCTCGACCTCAACATCGACAAGGGCACCATCGGGGCACTCAAGGGTGCGGGCATCTGGCCCTTCGCCATCTCCATCATTCTGTGGAGCCTCATCATTGACCGTATCGGCTACAAAATCGCGATGCTGTTTTCTTTCCTGAGCTACCTCATTTATGCCGCTATGGCATTCATGGCCTACAGTGCCATTCATGGAGTGACCGGTGAGGCTTTGGTGGCTGGTCAGAAAAACGCCTTCAACCTTCTCTACTGGGGCAGCGTGATTCTCGGGCTTGGCAATGGCACCGTGGAAGCGTTCATCAATCCGGTCGTGGCCACCATGTTCAGCAAAGACAAGACCAAATGGCTGAACATCCTTCATGCAGGCTGGCCTGGCGGTCTGGTTGTTGGCGGCCTTTGCACCATTTCTCTGGCTGATGTGGCCAAGACGGGAGACTGGCGCATCGTGCTGGGCCTCGTCCTCGCACCCGCCGTCGTCTACCTTTTCATGCTCATCGGCGCCAAGTTCCCCAAGAACGAGCGCGAAGCTGCAGGGGTCGGTTACGTGGACATGCTGAAAGAGCTGGGCGTGTTTGGTGCCTTCGTCGCCTTTGCCCTCATCTTTGCCCAACTTGACCAGGTGCCCGAATTGAAGGCCGTCTTCTTCAATGCCAACGCCAAGTGGATCTACACCGCCATCGTCGCCATCGTCTTCGGCGTCATAACCAGGAGCTTTGGCCGCCCCCTGCTTGCTTTCATGATCGTCATCATGATGCCGCTCGCCACCACGGAAATCGGCACGGACGGCTGGATCAGTGGTCTGATGGAAAAGCCCATGGAAGCCGCCGGTAAAAATCCAGGCTGGGTGCTGATCTACACGTCCGCCATCATGATGGTCCTCCGATTCTTCGCCGGCCCCATCGTTCACAAGTTCTCCGCCATTGGCCTGCTCGTCATCAGTGCCATCCTCGCCATCGCCGGGCTCACCGCCCTCTCCTACACCGGCAATTCCGGTCTGTTCGCCATCTTTGCGGCAGCCACTCTCTATGCCTTCGGCAAGACCTTCTTCTGGCCCACCATGCTCGGCATCACCGCAGAGCAGAGCCCCAAAGGCGGCGCTCTCACACTCAATGCCATGTCCGGCATCGGCATGCTGGCAGTCGGCATCCTTGGCTTCCCCTTCATCGGCGGCCTGCAGGAAGACACCACCACCAAGCTCATCGCCGCAAAGAACCCGGCGCTGGTGCAGCAGATCACCACGGACCAGAGCTACGTGCTTGGCCCTTACAAAGCCGTCGATCCCGCCAAGGCTGCAGGCGTGACCAGTGATGCCGACAAGGCCACCATCGTCGAAGCCACCAAGCACGGCCAGTTCAGCGCCTTGGGCAAAATGGCCCTGTTCCCGACCTTCATGCTCGCCTGCTATCTGGCCATGTTCTTCTACTTCAAGTCCCGCGGAGGCTACAAAGCAGTGGACATCAACGCCTCCCACTAGCACCACTCCACCGTTCTTTTCGGGGCGGCTTTCCTCGCGGTCGGCCGCCCTGTTTTTTTCACCCACACAACACACCCGCATCAGCACATCACACACTCCTCTATGAGCGACAAAAATCGAATGAGACTACTCTGGGCCGGCTTCATGGCCATTCTTGCCGCCGGCGTCGGCTTCAGCATCCGCAACGGCATTGGAGGCCAGTGGGCCAGCCTCTTCGGTTTCACCGGCCTGCAGGTGGGTCTCATTGGCGGGGCGGGCTTCAGCGGCTTCTGCTTCGGCATCATCATCGGCGGCGTCATCGTGGACAGGATCGGCTACGGCAAGCTCGTCGTCACCGCCTTCTTGCTGCATCTCCTCTCCGCAGCCATCACGCTCATCCCCTCTGCGGGCATGGCTCAGCAGAGCGCCTTCCTGGCCCTCTTCATCGGCACCTTCACCTTCTCTCTGGCAAACGGCACGCTGGAAGCCGTGGCCAATCCCCTGGTCGCCACCCTCTTCCCTGAAAACCGCACACACTACCTCAACATCCTCCACGCCTCCTGGCCTGCAGGCATGATCCTCGGCGCGCTCATCACCCTCGCCGTCGGCTCCTCCTGGAGCTGGAAGGCGCAGCTCGCCCTCTACCTCGTCCCCACCGTGATCTACGGTTTCATGTTCTTCGGCCAGTCCTTCCCACGCTCCGAAGCCTCCGCCAAGGGCCTCTCCCTGGGTGAGATGATGAAGGACGTCGGCATCCTCGGCGGCGCAGTCGCCGGCTTCTTCCTCTATCTTTTCACCCGCGATGCCCTGGGCGGCAACATCCTCCGCGGCCTCACAGGCTCTGACTTCTTCGTCAGCGCTAACTGGAACTACATCTCCATGGCTGCAGGCGCAGGCTTCCTCCTCTGGGTGGCGGTCATCACCAAGTTTGCCATCGGTCACTGGCTGCTCTTCGTGCTCTTCCTTGCCCATTCCATCATCGGCTCGCTGGAGCTCGGCACCGACTCCTGGATCGAAGCCATCAACGGCACCATCCTCAGCCCTTCTGAAGGCAAAATCCTCTTCATCTTTGCTTCGGCCATGATGTTCGGCCTGCGCTTCTGCGCCCACTGGATTGAGGACAAGCTGAAGTTCTCCCCCATCACCATTCTCTTTGTCTGCTCCCTCTTCGCCATCGCCGGCCTGTATGCCGCCTCAGGCGTGACCGCCATCGGCATGGCCTTCGGTGCCATGCTCATCTACAGCATCGGCAAGACCTTCTTCTGGCCCACCATGCTCGCCGTGGTGTCCGACCGATTCCCCAGCACCGGTGCCGTGGCCATCAGCATGATGGGCGGCATCGCCATGCTCTCTGTCGGTCAGCTCGGCGGCCCCGGCCTTGGCTATGGCAAAGACCGCTTCACTGCGGAGCATATGAAGGCCAACGGCCAGACCGCCATCCTCGAAGCCAACAAGGCCGAGAAGCCCAGCCAGTGGCTGGAGTTCGAAGCCGTCTCCGCACTCGATGGCAAGAAGCTCGAAGAAGCCAAGAGCGTCGCCGCAGACAAGCGCACCCCTGAACAGAAGGCCATGGCCGAAGCTGAGATCGCCGGCTGCCGCAAGCTCCTGCGCACAGACGCCATGCTCCCCATCGGCATGGCTGTGATCTACCTCCTGCTGCTCTTCTACTTCAAGTCCATCGGCGGCTACAAGCCCCTGACCATCGCCGAAGAAGAAGCTGCCAAGGCCTGATCCTTCGCTCACTTTTCCCCGCGCGGCGTCCCCTCACCGGGACGCCGTTTTTATTTCCCGCCTTGCAAGGACCTTGAAACTTTGAACCTTAAACCTGAAACTCAAACACCCCATGCCCACCTACGTTTACGAAACCATCCCCCAGTTTGAAGGAGAGCCCACCAAGCGCTTCGAAGTCCGCCAGAGCATGAAGGACGCCGCCCTCACCCAGCATCCGGACAGCGGCCAGCCCATCCGCCGCGTGCCCATCGGCGGCACCGGCATCATGGGTGGCAGCAGCAGTGGTGGCAGCATGCCCTCCGGCGGCGGCTCCTGCGGCAGCGGCTGCGGGTGCCACTAAGAAGGCCTGCTCAGGATAGTGGACCGCTCAGTCCTCTGAGCGGCACGCAATCCCCCTGCTGAACAAAGTCACCTCAGACTCCGCAGAAACTTGTGCGCGCGGTTCTGCATTCACACTCCGGAGAGCCTCTGGGTGAAGTCGGGGCATGAACAGACGCGAAAGCCCTGGCCGCTGGCTATTCCTTGGGTTCGGTGTCTTCCGCAGGCTGTGATTGCTCAGGACTTGTCTCGCCTTTATTGCGCAGCAGCCTCGCCGCATAAAAGCCGTCAAAAGCGCCCGTCTCCGGCGTGCGGTGCAGCTCTTCCTCCAGCGTCCATTCCGCGCCGTGCTTGGAGAGAAAGGCCTGCACCTGCCTCTCATTCTCGCTCGGCAGGATGCTGCACGTCGCATACACCAGCTTGCCACCGGGCGCGACCATGCGGCTGTAGCTCTCCAAAATCTCCGCCTGCAGGGCGATGAGGCGGTCGATCTCCGCATCGCTCAGCTTCCATTTGGCGTCCGGGTTGCGGCGCAGCACGCCCATGCCGGAGCACGGCACATCCAGCAGCACACGATCCGCTTTTTGAGCGAGCCGCTTCACCGTCTTGGAGCCTTCGATCTCCCTCGCCTCAATGATGTCCACACCGGCACGGGAAGCCCGCTTGCGCAGTTCCGCCAGCTTCCACGAATGCACATCCATCGCCAGCAGGCGGCCCTTGTTGCGCATGAGTGCCGCAAGGTGCAGCGCCTTGCCACCGCCACCGGCACAGGCATCGATCACCCGCATCCCCGGCTCCGGCTGCAAGAAAGGCGCGATGAGTTGGGAGGCCGCATCCTGCACCTCAAACAAACCCGCTTTGTAAGCCGCAGTGCCAAACAAATTCGCCCGCTGCTTCAGGCGCAGCGCGCTGGGCACCTGCTCCACCGCCTCCGTTTCATAGCCTTCCTGTCCCAGTTTCTCACGCAGCGCACGGCGGTCGTTTTTCAGTGTGTTCACACGCATGAAGACATCGGCAGGCTGGTTCAGCGCTTCGCGCAGCGCGGGCCATGCATCCCCTAGCTCACGGCTGCCACGCGCGTCCAGCCAGTCAGGGATGGCCGCACGTATCGCCGGAGACGCCCCCTCCTTCGCACGCTTCAAAACATCGCCCGGCTTCACCTCAGGCGCGTTTTCATCCTTGGGCAGATCACGCCCGTTGGTGATCCAGTAGGCCGCCCACACACGCCAAAGACGCTCTGGCGTGATGTTCTCCGGCTGCGTGTGTTCCTCATCCGGCAGTCCGGCCAGGTGCCAGAACCACCGCCACCAGCGCACGCATTCATAAATGGACTCCGCAAAGATGCGCCTGTCCCGGCTGCCCCACTTGCGATGCCGCTTAAAGGTGTATTCGATGACCTTGTCAGCATATCTTTTGCCCACAAACACCTCTCCGAGTGAGAGGATGATTTCGTCGAGCAGATGGGGCGGGAGCTTCATCCTGCGTCGATAGTCCGCCCATCGTCACGATGCAAGCTGACAACAGGGGTCCGGCAGAAGGTTCCTTATCGGGACACGTCCCTGCCCCTGCTGTGGGGATGAGGATGGCGCTCTTCCAGGCAGGTGCGCTTTTTTCCTCAGCGCCGCCTGCGCGCCACAAGACCTAGGAGACCGAGCAGCAGCAAACACGCCCGCCCGGGCTCCGGCACCACGACGATGATGCCGTAGGTCTGAAAGGCGCTCACATCCCAGCCGAACCCCGCCCCCAGCGCCGAAAGATCCAGATCTCCGGCGATGGCATTGCCGCTCGCATCCACAAAGGTCAGGCCACCCACGTCAAAGTTTCCGCTGATCGCCGCGCCGCCCCAGTCGACCAGATTGAACACCTGCCCGACGGCCACCGAGCCCAGGCTGGCGTTCACCACCACCGAGCCCTGCCCCCATGAGACACCGGCACGGTCCCCGATGCTCAGCGTCGCATTCGTCCCGGTCAGATTGATGAAGTCGTGATTGCCCACGCTGCCCGGCGCCACATTCCACGCCGCAAGCGCCCCCGCCTCACTGCTGAAGAGAGCCTGCGCGTTGCTGTAGTCGTGCCCGTTGTAGTGGAAAAGGCCGCCCGAGTAGGAAATCACATTCCCAGCCACCGTCGGGCTGGAGATACCCAGGCGGATTTGCGCACCGTCATTCACCGTAAGCGCCGTGTTGGCCGCCGTAAAGGTCAGCGTGTTGTTGCTGGTCACAGTCGTGCTCGCAGTGCCCCCCGTCGTCACATCACCGGGCTGCAGCACCGACCCCGCCCTCAGCACCGTCGCTCCCTGCACCACGCCGGAGCCTGCCAGCGTCGCACCGCTGGCCACCGTCACAGCCCCTGTGCCCGAGGTGCCTGTGCCATTGCTGCCCACCTGCAGCGTGCTGCCATTGACCTGGGTAGCACCCGTGTAAGTGCTCGTGCCAGACAGCACCACCGCGCTGGTGCCGCTGCCCGCGATGGTCAGTCCCAGATTGTTTCCGCCATCACCAATGCTGCCGGTGAAGACCGTGTTCGCACCCGAGTTTTGCGTCAGCGTGCGTGAGCCACCCGCCAGCGTCACATTTCCGGTAAACGTGAGCACCTTGTCCTGGCTGGCCGTCCCGCTGGTTATCACCGTGGTGTCCGCGCTCAGCTGAATGTTATTGCCGATCGTGATGGCATACGACGTTGTGGCGCGGATGGAGGAGCCGTTGAAAATCACCGTCCCCTGCCCGAACGGACCGCCCGTCGGCGCAGCCGCCGGGCCGGTTGAGCTGGACTGCGGAATCACCAGTGCGACCTGCAGCATCGTATTGCCTGTGTAGGTGTTCATCTGCGTCGCCAGGACCAGGGTGCCGCTGCCGGAATAGGTGACTCCGGCGCTGCCCGTGACCACAGAGCTGATGAACGTGTTGCCCACGGAATTGATCGTGATGAGTCCCTCTCGGGTGCCAAAGTCGAGGGTCCCGCCATTGATGCCCACGCCGTTGCCCGAAGTGAAAAGAATGGCACCGCTGCTCACTTTCAGTGTCTGCCCGGAGGCCACAGTGATACTGCCGCCGTCGAGAATCAGCGAATTGATCGCAGCCGATGCGTTGACAGACGTGGCGGCGGTGACTCGCGTGTTGTTCCCGGCCACGATCGCATTCAGCGTAAATTCATCGATGGGATTCAGCGGACGCAGCCCCGTCGTGGCACTGTACGTCATAAAGGTGTTCGGCGTTCCCGTCGCCGTGCCCAGACCGCCGGTGAGCAACGACGCCTCTCCCAGCAGATAGGGCACGATGCGTGTGTTCTGCGCCCCCGAATTGATGCCCGTCGAAAGCGCGTCTGTGCCACCCACCAGATCCGGCACGACAGTGAAAAAGACCCGAGCCACGCTGGACGTGCTGGTCGCATTCATGCCCAGATTCACACCATTCACCAGCAGCAGCCCGCCCTGCGCCAGCCGGCTGATCTGATTGGCATTCAGCGTGGCCGTGTTGGTTCCGCCATAGATCACGCTGAGCGTTTTCAGCCCGGAGTTCAGCGTGAGGTTGCGCAGGCTCTCGCTCGAGTTTGTGCCCGCCTGATCCGAACCTTTGTAAACAAAGGAGCCGCCTTTGAAGGCAAAGTCAGCCGTGTCTGCCAGCCGGTTGTTGTTGCTGTTGCTGGCACCCGTGTTGTCGATCATGAAGATGCCGCCATTGAGGAAAAAACTGGTCGAGGCCAGCGAACCGCTGGCACCGTAGGTCGAGACCGCAGCGCCCACCTGAAGGGTGCCGCCATTGACAGTCGTGGTGCCGGTGTAGGTGTTGGCAGCGATGAGCACCTGCGTGCTCGCACCGCCCTTCACCAGCGAAAGCCCGCCCGCACCACTGCTGCCATCCTTCAAGATGCCGGCAAAATAAGTGGTGTTCGCGGCCGGGTCCGAAATCGTCAGCGTGGACGCGGTGCCGGTGGCGTTGTTGGCCACGGACAAAACTGCGCCGGAGGCATGGAAGGCGGAGGTGTCCAGCGCACGCAGTGTCAGCACATGGCCGCTGAGATCCAGCGTTATCGACTTGGTCGCCTGAGTGCTGCTGATCACGGTCAGGCGGCTCGCGGCATTGATCGCATTGTCCACCGCGATGATGAGGGACGAGCCTGCCCCCCCATTGCTGAAAAGCTGGGTGTCACCCGTGTAGGTGTTCACCGCCTTCAGGATCGTCGTCGAGGTGTCAGCACGGCCGAAAAGGATCGGGGCGGTGCCGCTGATGACGCCAGACACCGTCAGCGTGCCACCGACACCGCTCCCAATGCGCGCGTCAGTCCCCGTGACTATGACATTCCCGGCCCACTCGGCTGTGGCGTTTACCGCAGTTTGCAGCGCTCCATTATTGTTACCCCCGGTGCTGGTGATGGTGATCGTCTCCCCCGTCACCACGACGCCGTTGGCCAGCACCACGCGGGACAGAGCCCCGACCGTCGTGCCGCCTGCAGTCCCGCCCAGCGCGGTGTTGCTGGCCACCACGAGTTCCGTGTTCGAGCCCGACAAAGTCGTAAGCCCTGTGTAGGTGTTGGCTCCCGAAAGAGTCAGGCTTCCGCCACCGCCCAGAGTCAGATTCACTACGCCAGCACCATTTTGAATGACGCCGCTGTATGTGGTCACACTGGTCCCTGAAACTGTGAGCGTGGCCGCCGCGCTGCCGCTGTTGGTGATGTAGCTGCCTCCCGTGCCAAAGCTTGCACCGCTCCGCTGCAACCCGGCGACAGTTTGGTTGAAGCCGTTCAGATTAAAGGTGGCGTCGTCATTCACTCCTGCAGCCGCTACGGAGTCCACATCCAGCACCGTCGTCGTCGGCAGCGCATTGGCACTGCCGAGTTTCAGCATGCCGCGGATGATCTGGGTAATCCCGGTGTAGGTGTTTCCCGTCCCGCTGATGATCACCGTGCCCGTGCCGGCCTCTCCGGAAATGGCCAGAGCGCTTGCGGCACCATTCTGAATGCCCCCGCTGACAGTCAGCACACCGCCTGCCTGTGCGCCCAATCGCGCGCCGGCAGACTCCAGCGTCACCACGCCTGCCCATTCCGCCGCGCCACCTGTCACTGCCTGCAGCACCCCCATGCTGTTGCCCCCGCTGCCAGAGATTCCCACCGTCTCTCCCGTCACCTTGATGCCGTTCGCCAGCGAGAGCGTCGCGCCCGTGGCCACGCTCGTCCCGGCTGAGGTGCCCCCCAGCGCCGTGTTGCTGCCCACCGTGAGCACCCCGGCACTCACGGTGGTGAGCCCGGTGTAAGTGTTCGTGCCGGAAAGCGTCAGCGTGCCAGTGCCGGTCTTGATCAAAGCACCGCCCGCACCGCTGATGACTCCGGCAAAAACCGTGCTGGCATTGCTTCCCCCGAGGGTCAGCGTGGCACTGCCCAGAGTCACCTCGCCGCCCGTGATTCCGCCGCCTGCCAGCGAACCCACCGCCTGGTTAAAGCCGTTCAGATCCAGCACGGCACCCGCCACATTGGCCAGAGTCACAGCAGAGCTGACGCCAAACACCGTGCCAGCGCCCGCCGCACCAGCCCGCAGGGTACCCGCCAGGATGTTCGTCGCCCCGGTGTAGGTGTTGGTGCCCGAGAGCGTCAGCACCCCCGCCCCGGTCTTCGTCAGGCCAAAATTGTTTTCATTCAGACCAGCCCCGCCCAGCACGCCGCCAAAAGTGTTCGTGCCGCTGACATTGAGCGTCAGCGTGGCAGCAATGGCGTTGCCGTTGATCACGCTGTTGCCGGTCCCCGTCCCCGCTGTCAGCAGTCCGGCGAGCGTCTGACTGTTCGAGTCGAGCTTCAGCACGCCACTGTCATTGGTGGAGCCATCGCCCAGCGTCACCACCGTCCCGGTAGGCAGGCGGTCATTTCCAGAGCTCAGGATCAGCTTTCCATTTTTGATGAACGTGCCGCCAGTGTAGGTGCTGGCACCAGCAAGCGTGAGCGTGCCGCTGCCCACCTTCGTCAGTCCACCATCCAGCGTGCTCCCCAGCGCCACGTCATGCACCAGCGGCGCCGCGATGACGACATTGAAACTCTGCGTGTCGATGATCGCCCCGCCTGCCTGCACATTCGCGGTGAACTGGCCGAGATTCGCCAGAAACAAGGTGTTGTCCTGCCGCGCCTGCAGCGTGCCGCCGTTGAAATTCAGCGCCGCATCAATGCCCACAGAGGTTACACTTCGCACAATGGAGCCCACCGACAGAGTGCCGCCGTCGAGATTGACCACCGACTCATAGACACCAGCCGCCTGGGTGGAACTGCCGGTATTGTTTTGCAGATCCAACGTCGTCACTTCAAACGAACCGCTGTTGATGTCCAGGGTTGCCTGGGTGTTGCCCAAGCCGCCGTAAAACACCGCAAAGGTGGATGCGCTTCCCGTGCCTGTGATCTTGCGGTAGATGCCGCCGTCGATGCTGAGCACCCCCACCGCATTCGTCCCGTTGACCATTCCGTCAGGAGCCGAACTCGTGCTTTCAAAGATGCCACCTGTGATCGACATCGCTCCGTTGGCACCGTTCGCAATGAACAACGAACGGCCCAGAGAGCCGCCGCTAAGCACCGTGTGCCCCTGCGCAGCCGCATAGACCAGCGTCTGCGCTCCCTGCACATTCAGCCGCCAGGGCACCGGAGAAGCCGTGTCACCACCCGTCGGCGAAGGCGCAGCCCCCCCCGACCAGTTGGTGCCAACAGCAAAGTCAGAACTGGTCGCGCCCGTCCAGCTGAAATCCGCAGCACTCAGTGGAAATGCCAGCAGTGCGGCAAACAAAGAAAGCGATATGCTACGGAGATCACGCCGACGAACGCCGGGGGATGGCGCTAAGTCACGAATCATGAGGTTGGTTTTCGTTTAGATAGTGCCCGCTCATGGCCTGTCAACCTGCATGGCCTTTCGTCCAAATGCTCACTTTTGCGTCGTTTCATCAAGGACGGGACAAAGACCCACACATCCTCTGCTAAGCATGTTTTTGATTATCCCTCACCAACTGAGGCCGCCGTTGGCCTGTTCCGCTGTCCCGGCAGCCTTCATGCCCGGCGGAATCCGGCCCGTTTTCGTCTTCGTCCAGACCCCAAGAAATCACTGGCCCCAGCGTGGAAGCAGCTTAGTCTGCGCCACCCCCAAGACATGCCTACCGAGTTCGACATTCAATACGCCCTGGAAAACACCCAGGTGCTCCATGAGCCGGACCGCCGCATCGACACCTTCGGCAGCACCCATTTCGAGTTTCAGATCGTCACTGAACTCATGGACACCGTCGGCGCCGTGCGCGTGCGCGAAGGCCGCATCGAGGCCGAGAAGCCCCTCATCCTGCGTCCGGAAATGCCCGGCCAGTTTGACTTCGAAGGCTTTGGCCCCGAAGCCGCCGGTTTTGGCGAATTCCTGCGGGAAAACCTCCACAAGCTGGCCATCCTCAAATACGGCTTCAAATTCCGCAAAGGAGACATCAGCGAGCAGATCATCCATGAGCCCATGGAGCATGTTACCGGCAAGCTGCTGGACAACATCCGCACCTCCGGCAATCCCATGCGGGCCGTCATTCAGGGCGTGGACGACACCTGGGAGATCTGCCTTCTGAAATTCACCGTCGAGATGATCGAAAAGTCCCAGAACATCAACCTCTTCGATTTCAAACGCCGCGGCCTGCTGGGTTGAGCGGTCGTTTGTAGGCTCACGCAATGGCAAAAACCCAGATCAAACTGCTGATTTTCCTCATCACCGTCGGCTTGGTGGCGGGCACGCTGGCGATGGGGTACTGGGTTTACATGAACATCCTGCTCAAGGAGAGCCAGGTGGAGCATGACATCGCCTCCATGAAAGCCACAGACCGCCCTCGCATCGACCCCGGCATCCGTCGGTTCGAAGCTGCGATCGAGCTCATCCAGCAGGGCAAAATCGACGAAGGCCGCGACGCTCTCTACAAGCTCTGCCAGCAGTTCCCGGACTCCAAGACCTGCCCTGAGGCCATGCGCATCATCGGGGAGATCAACATGGACCAGCTCTACTCCGCCAACTCCACGGCGGGGAAAAAGGACTACATCGTCCAGCCGGGCAATTCCCTGAATTTCATCGCCACCAAGTTCGACACCACCGTGGACTCCATCATCCGCTCCAGCGGCTTGATGAGCTTCAATCTTCACCCCGGCGATCACCTCACCATCATCCCGATGGATTTCCACCTCGGCGTCAGCTTCGCGAAAAAACAGCTCATGCTGCTGCGCAAAGTCGGAGACAAAGAGTACCTCTTCAAAGTCTATAACGCAAAAGACATTCGGCTCCCGCCTGGCATGCGGCTGCCGGTGGAAATGACCGTCGCGGGAAAAAACTCCATCTTTGACGGCAAGCCCGTGCTCTCCACAGACCCCAACTACGTGGACGCAGAGAAATGGTTCGCCACCACAAAAACCGGCATCATCATTCGCACGCCCCCCGTCGCACGCGCACAGCCCGTGGAGGAGCCCAAAGCTCCAAACTCAAAAAAAGCCGCTTCCCCCTCCGCCATGCCTCCCCCTGCCCCCTCCCCTGCTGCGGAGACCGGCATTTTCCTCGCCCGCGAAGACATCGAAGAACTCTTTGCGCTCGTTCGCAAAGGGTCAAAGTTGAGCCTCGTGAGATAATCCCTCTCATCCCCTTCTCCCTACAGACCGCCATGAAACAAGTTTTGGAATTCGAAAAGCCCATCGTCAAAATCCGCGAAGAGATCGAGGATGCCAGAAAAAAGCACGCCGCCAAGCCCAGCGACAAGCTGGCCCAGCAGATCGCCGACCTTGAAGCCAAGGCCGAAAACCTGCAGCGCGATATCCACGCCAATCTCTCCCCCTGGCAGCGAGTGCAGATTTCCCGCCACATCGGCCGTCCCTTCATGCTCGATTACGTGAAGCACATCTGCGATGAGTTCGTCGAGCTTCACGGAGACCGCCACATCGGCGATGACAATGCCATGCCCGCAGGCTTTGCCACCATCGGCGGCCAGCGTGTCGCCATCCTCGGCCACCAGAAAGGCCGGGACACCAAGGAAAACCTGCTGCGCAACTTCGGCAGCGCCCACCCCGAAGGCTATCGCAAAGCCCTCCGCCTCATGCGCATGGCAGAAAAGTTCAGCCTGCCCATCGTCACCCTGATCGACACCCCGGGAGCTTTCCCGGGTATCGGTGCGGAAGAGCGTAACATCGCCGAGGCCATCGCCTTCAACCTGCGCGAAATGATGACCCTTCGCACTCCTGTCATCGCCATCGTCATCGGTGAAGGCGGCAGCGGAGGAGCTCTGGGCATCGGCATCGCAGACAAGGTGCTCATGATGGAAAACGCCTACTATTCCGTCATCAGTCCTGAAGGCTGTGCCGCCATCCTTTGGAAACACCGTGAACACGCTCCTGAAGCGGCTTCGGCACTCAAGCTCAGCGCCCAGGATCTCTCCAAGCTCGGCATCATCGACGGCATCATCCCCGAACCCCTGGGAGGTGCGCACAACGACCATTTCGCTGCTGCAAGCGCGCTCAAAGAGGCCGTGCTCGCCACCCTCAAGGAGCTCAATGCCGTTCCCACCACCCAGCTGCTGGAGCAGCGCTATCAGAAATTCCGCGCTCTCGGTCAGTTCACCGAAGGCTGATCTCCATATCACCATCCTGTTTTCTTTGCAGCAGCTTGCTGGGTCGCACCGGTTAACTGACGTGTTTTGATGCTTTACAGGGCGGCAGCTCCTGTGAATGCTGGCAACCATATGAAATGGATCATCCGCATCGTCATCGTTCTCGTGCTTCTCATTGGTGCCGGTCTGTGGTTTGGCTGGTCCCAGCTCGGGAACTTGGTCCGTTTCGGCATTGAAAAGGGGACGCCCCCGGTCGTGCAGACCAGCGTGTCTGTGCAGAGTGTCAAACTCTCCCCCTTCTCCGGCAGCGGTATCATCGAAGGCTTCGAAATTGGCAATCCCAAAGGCTTCACCGGCCCGTATGCCATGCGCATTGGCCGCACCGAGGTCGCGCTGGACACCAACAGCGTCAGCAGGGAGAAAGTCGTGATCCAGCACATCCGCATCACCGACCCGGAGATCAATCTCGAAGCCGGTCTGGGCGGGACAAACCTCAAGCACATAGCGGACAATGCCAAAAGCTTTGTCGCTCAGCAGACCGCTCCGGCGGGCGCTGGCACATCCCCGGCAGCCGCCGCTCCGCCAGCCGGCAGCAAGGACAAAAAGACCATCAAGCTGCAGATCAACGAACTGCTCATCACGGGGGCCCGACTCAGCGCCAGCGCAGCGGGGATCGTCCCTGGCGCAGACGCAAAAATCACGCTGCCAGAGATCCGCCTCACCAATCTCGGCTCCGGGTCTGAAGGCATCACTCCTGCAGAGTTAACAGCGCTCGTCCTCCGCGAACTGAATACCGAGGCCGCGAAAGCCAGCGCCAGCGGTGCACTCAAAAACATGCTGCAAGGCGGCGCTGCCAAGCTCAACACGGGCGGCCTGAAAGAAGGTGTGAAAGGTCTGTTCGGAAAATAAGGCGGCAAGAGGCCTCCCCGTAGCCCGTGGGTCAGCCGGTGACATCAAAAGCAGGCTCAGCAGTCCGCATCATCTGATGCCGCATCGGCGAGGAACTCCCAGCTTGGATTGATGGACATTTTTCGACCACCCCATCACCCAAACGCACCATTCTTAACCATTCAGCGATTCACGCTCGCTATCCCGAGACAAGGAAGCAACCGATGCTTGATTGGCATTCCGCCTATCAACCGCCATGCATCGTTTCTTTCCCGCCTTTCTGCTCGCCCTCACCACCACCAGCTTTGCCGCTGAAAATGAGGTAAATAAGAAGCAAAAGCCCCAGAAGACCACCGACATACCCGAGGTGGTGATCACCGCCACACGTAGCGCCACCCCGCTTTCCCAGGTGCCTGCGGCGATAAAAACCCTCGACAAAAAGCAGATGGAGGAGCGCCTCACTCGCACCTTCCCCGAAGCCCTGAGAGAAACCGCCGGCGTGGCCATTCAGAAGACTTCAAACGGCCAGGGCTCCCCCTACATCCGCGGTTTCACCGGTTTCCGCAATCTGATGATGGTGGACGGCATCCGCTTCAACAACTCCACCTTTCGCGACGGGCCGAACCAGTACTGGAACACCATCGACCAATACGGGCTCGACAAGGTGGAGGTCCTGCCCTCCCAGGGATCCGTGCAGTATGGCAGCGACGCCATCGGCGGCACCGTGAATGCCTTCACCAAGGGCTCCGGCTATCTGAGTGAAGCCGAAGGCGGCTTCTTCTCCCATGGCCGCGCAGACTACCGCTATTCCACGGCAGAGCACAGCAATGTGGAGCATCTGGAAACCAGCATTGGCGAGGGGCAGAAATGGGGCCTGCATGCAGGCGTCACCCTGAGCCAGTTTGGCAACGTCACGGACGGCAGCGGACGCCGGCAGCCACACACTGGTTACGATCAATGGGCCTTTGATGTGCGGCTGGATGTGGCACTGGATGACCAGTGGACTTTCACCGCCGTCCATCAGCAGGTGCGCCAGAATGATGTGTGGCGCACACACTCCACCACCTCCGGGGTCTCCTTTGAAGGCACCGCCGTGGGCACTGACCGCGTGCGCCTCTTTGACCAGGAGCGCAGCCTTTCCTACGTGCGTCTGGCAGGCAAGGACCTAAACAGCTTGATCGACGACGCCAGCCTCACCATTTCGCTGCAGACGGCTGGAGAGAATCAATACCGGGTCACCGGAGGTGGCACACGCTCCTACAACAAAGTGGACCTCAGCACCCTGGGGGCCGACCTCCAGTTCACCAGCGACTCCCCTATCGGCACCCTTGTTTATGGGGTCGACTTCTATGAGGACTTTGTGCAGTCACACGCCACGGACAATCCTTACCAGGGAGCCGTGGCGGACAACTCCACCTACAGTCTGCTCGGCGTCCACATCCAGGACACCATCGAGATCGGAGACCGCCTGCACATCTTCGTCGGAGAACGCTTCACCCATGCCACCGCCAGGCTCGGCAGCTTCCAAAATCCAATCACGCTGGCACAGCAGTCCTATCAGAACAGCTGGAACAACTTCTCAGGCAGCCTGCGCTTCGTCGTCGATCTCGACGAGCAGGACCGCTACTCGCTCTACGGCGGTGTTTCACAGGCTTTCCGTGCCCCCAATCTCTCCGACCTTTCCCGCTTCGACATCGCTCTCGCCGGACGCAAAGAAACACCCGCCACCGACCTCTCCCCGGAAAAATACCTGACCTACGAGATCGGCCTCAAGGCACACACAGAAACGCTCTCCGCCACCTTTGGCTACTTTTACACCAAGCTGGACAACCTGATCATCCGGCGCTCCACCGCCGTACCGCTCCAGGACACCAAGGCCAACGGCGGCGACGGCTACATGCAGGGCATTGAATTTTCCACCCGCTGGCAGATCGACAGGCACTGGAGCGTCTTTGGCCATGTGGCCTGGGTGGAAGGTGAGGCGGATCAGTTCATCGGCACGACGACCCAGAAACGCCGCGAGCCCCTGGGCAAAATCTCCCCTCTCGTCGGCTATGCCGGCGTGCGCTGGCAGACCACCGACAGCCGTTTCTGGTCAGAATTTGTCTGCCTGACCTATGGCGAAGCGGGACGCATGAACACCTCAGACCAGCTCGACACCCAGAGAATCCCGCCAAATGGGACCTCTTCATTCTGCGTCCTCACCCTGCGCGGCGGCTACTCCGTCACCCAAAACCTCATCCTGACAGCCTCCCTCGACAACCTGCTGGACCAAACCTACCGCTACCATGGTTCAGGCTCCAACGAACCAGGCTTCGGCGCAAACCTGGGCGTGACCGTGAAGTTCTGACCCGCCATCTGCTCTCATGCATCCACCACCCGCAGCTCCCCCTGTGTGGTGGTGTCTCGCATCACCTGGCTGGTGAGTCCGGCTATACCGGACTTTCCTGCATACGGCAGCTGGGCGGTGGTGTCTCGCGCGGCCATGTCCCACTCCAGCCGCAGATACTCGGCGATCACATTGGTGAGACTGAGCTGAAAAAAGTGACCTACGGTGGCCCAGACGACGGCAATATGGCTGCAGCACCGGCCTTGGTCCACAGCCTCTCGCAAACGGCCAAGCACCCCCTGATAGCGGGCATGCTTGGTCGATTTCAGCAGCACAGCCCCGGCCTGCAGGCTGCGCTGGCACGCCCCGGCTGGGAGCTGGGCTGAAAGCTGCTCCGCCGCGCCGGCAAGCCCTTCAAGATCGTTCGCACGCGCACACAGCCAGGCGGCTTTGAGCGCAGGCCCCACAGCCTCGCGCAGCAGATGTTGCGCAAAGTGGTCCCACTCCGCAGGCTCCTCCACCATCAGCACCTCCACACGGGCGCGCACGCTGCCCAGCAGCCATTTGACCCAGTCCAGACCGCGGGCCCAGTCTTCGATGATCTGCGTGTCATCCGCCTTCTCATGCGGTGGGGGCAGCAGGGTAATGCTCGGCAGCAGATGCAGCTTCATCTCGACAGCCACTCCCTCCGCTGCCATGGGCGGCGTTGTTCAAACCTTCGTTGCATGAACCAGTTCATCGCACGAAATATGCCTCCCGCGCAGCAATGCGCGAACAGAATACTTTTCATGAACACCGCCTCCACGCTTGACACCTCCGCCCCCTGGTATGCCTGCCAGCGCTGCGGCAACTGCTGCCGCTGGCCGGGAGATGTACGCGTCACAGAGGATGAGATCACCAGCATCGCCGCATACCTCGAAATGCCCCGTGCCGAGTTCGTCGAACAATGCACACGGCTGAACGCCAACCGCACCGGCCTCAGCATCATCGACAAGCCCAATGGCGAATGCCTTTTCCTGGAAGGTGTGAACGTATGCCGCATCCAGCCCGTCAAGCCCGCTCAGTGCGAAGGATTTCCCAATTCGTGGAATTTCCCCGGCTGGCGTGAGAAGTGCGAAGCAGTGGAGACCCCCCGCCCGGCCGCTGGCTGAGCCTGCTACGCGGCCGCCGTCGCCGACTTGTCCCACAGCACGGACTTGGTGTAAGCATAAGGCTTGCACAGCACGACTTTGCTCACATCCGTGCGGATGACGGCAAATTTGTGATAGTCCTCCGTCTCGCAGTACTTGCGGTAGTAGGCCTTGGATTTTCCGGGCATCTGGTCCCAGTAGCGCTTCGCCGCGTCGCCCTCGATCAGCCGCGTGTGTCCGGAGAGATACACGATCGTCTCCATGGAGGGGGAGGCAAACATCCACTCTGCCTGCGGATTCGCGCGCAGGATCGCGGCCTTCTGCGAATTCGGAGCCGTGATCGAGATGATTTCTTCCAGGTCCGTGGTCACCTGCGTGGTCATCCAGGCAGAGTGCGGATGCCCCTCGGCATCGGATGTGGCCAGCACGGCGCTGCGGCACTTCGCCACCAGCTGCGCGGCATCTCGAGTGACTTCATTTTCGATTTTCATGGTTAAACAAACGCCAGATGCCTCTTTGCTTCTCCTCATCGCTTGCCTCTCAGCATGCCTTTTTTGCAGATCACCGCTTTACTGCACCGGCGCCCCGTGCATGACATCCCTCCGCATGAAGCAGCAGACCATCGTCACCCTCGACCTCGAAGGCGTTCTCGTCCCCGAAATCTGGATCGCCTTTGCAGAGAAAACCGGCATCCCCGAACTCCGCCGCACCACCCGGGACGAGCCCGACTACGACGTCCTCATGAAAAGCCGCCTCAAGATCCTCGATGAGCACGGCCTCAAGCTTCCTGACATCCAGCAGGTGATCAGCACCCTCTCTCCCCTGGAAGGTGCCAAGGCCTTCCTGGATGAGCTGCGCTCCACCACCCAGGTCATCATCCTCAGCGACACCTTCGCGGAGTTTGCCCAGCCGCTCATGCGCCAGCTCGACTGGCCCACGATCTTCTGCCATCAGCTGGACGTCGCGCCAGACGGCCGCATCCTGGACTACAAGCTGCGCCAGCCCAATCAAAAGCAGAAATCCGTGGCCGCCTTCAAGGCGCTGAACTACCGCGTGATCGCCGCCGGCGACTCCTTCAACGACACCACCATGCTCGGCGAGGCAGACGTCGGCTTCTTCTTCCACGCTCCGGCCAGCATCCAGACGCAGTTCCCGCAGTTCAAGCCCTTCGACGACTACGGCGAGCTCCTGGCCGCCATGCGCGCCGTGCTTTGAAGCGCCATTGCCACAATGCGAATCCGCGTCCAGAATGCGCGCTCGTTTCACGCCCCGCATGCCACAGCTCCATCTTCAGCCCGACTTCGCCACCTTCCAGACGCTCGCGCAGCAGGGCAATCTCGTACCGGTGATGGCGGAACTCGCCGCCGACTACGAAACCCCGCTCTCCGCTTTCCAAAAGATCCATGACGGCCGCTGCGCTTTCCTGCTGGAGTCTGCGGAGCTCACCCAGCACTCCGGCCGCTACTCGCTGCTTGGCAGCTCCCCCCGCATCATCTTCACCGCACGTGGTCGTGAAATCGAAATCGAGGAGCGTGGCAAAAAGCGCAGCTACACCACTGCGGGCGATCCTCTGACAGAACTGCAGGAGCTGATGAAGCCCTTCACACCGCTCGAAGCACAGCCTCTGCCTGTCTTCCACGGCGGCGCCGTCGGCTACCTGGCCTATGACATGGTCCGCTTCTTCGAGCCGACACTGCCGCCCCCTCCCAAGGATGAGCTGGGCCTGCCAGACATGGTCTTCATGGTCACGGACACCGTGCTGGTGTTTGACCACCGCACCCGCCGCCTCTCCATCGTGGCCAATGTCCACACCGATGAGCATGCCACGCTGGAAGAAGCCTATGACTGGGCTCGCCAGCAGATTGCGGAGGTCATCGCCAAGCTGGAGAAGCCGCTGGCCGCAAGGCCTCTGCAAACTTTTGCACCTGTGGGGCAGCTGCCACCGCCCGTGAGCAACACCACGCAGGAAGAATACGAGTCGATGGTGCTCAAGATGAAGGAGTACATCGGCGCCGGGGACATCTTCCAAGGCGTGCCCTCCCAGCGTTTCGAAACGGAGTACACCGGCTCCACACTGGACCTCTTCCGCGCCCTGCGGCATGTGAACCCCAGCCCCTACATGTTCTGCCTCGACTTCCCCCAGGGCTTTGCGCTCGTCGGCAGCTCGCCTGAGGTGCATGTGAAGTGCATGAACGGCCGCATCGACATCCGGCCCATCGCAGGCACCCGCTGGAGGGGCAAGACCACCGCAGAGGACAATGCGCTGGCCGAAGAGCTTCTCAACGATCCCAAGGAACGCGCCGAACACATCATGCTCGTCGATCTCGCACGCAATGACGTCGGACGTGTCGCCGACTATGGCACCGTCCGTGTCAGCGACCTGATGATCATCGAACGCTATTCTCACGTCATGCACATCGTCTCCAATGTGGACGGCCACCTGCGCGACGACAAGACCGCCTACGACGTCATGCGTGCCACCTTTCCCGCCGGCACTGTCAGCGGCTCTCCCAAAGTGCGCGCCATGGAGATCATCAACGAGTGTGAGAAGAGCAAGCGCTGCGCTTATGCCGGCGCGGTGGGTTACTTCGGCTTCGATGGCAACCTCGACTCCTGCATCGCCCTGCGCACCTGCGTCGTCAAAGATGGCAAAGCTTATGTACAGGCGGGAGCTGGCGTCGTCGCAGACTCTGTCCCTGCTGCGGAGTACCAGGAAACGATCAACAAAGCCACCGGCATGCTGCGGGCCATTCAATGGGCCCGTCAGCTGAGCCATCCGTGAGCTCATTGAGTTGCTCACACGCTAATCACAGAGTTGCTCACAATGCGCGGACGGCATCACTCAGAAACAGAGAACCCCCCGGCATGCGGAGCCGGGGGGTTCCATTGGCGATCCAGCAACCAACAACGATGGAGGACCGATTGGCACGAAATGCGTTAGCTGAGGAAGCTTGCAAACGTGGCCTGCGAGTTGCCTCACAGACACGCCCATGTTAAAAAGTTTTGTCCCTCCCGTCAACCTGCCCACCCTTCTTTTGCAAAAAGAAACCGCTGAGTCGCAATTGTGAGAGCCTAAAATCCACAATTGTTCTCAAAATTTTAGCAAAACGAGTCTTGACACCCCATCTGTCACTTTCGCCCTTCCACTAATCAACTGAACATCTCCACCATGCCTACCTCACAAGACCTTGGCCAGCTTCTCCTCATGGGTGTTCCCGGTGCCGAACTCACCCCGGAAACCGCCGCTCGGCTTAAAAAACTCCAGCCCGGTGGCTTCATTTTGTTCGGGCGTAACATCCAGTCCCCCACGCAGCTTCGCAAACTCATCGATGACCTGCGCGACATCTCCACCGTCGAACCTTTCATCACCATCGACCAGGAAGGAGGCCGAGTCTCCCGCCTCCGCCTCATTGGAGAGGAACCTCCAAACGCCCAGTCTCTGCGTGACAAAGGAGACCCCGCCCTCATCAAGCGCCACGGCAAGCTCACCGGCCAGATCCTCCGCCTCTTCGGTTTCAATCTCGATCTCTGCCCGGTCCTCGACATCTCGTACGACGACGCGGCAGACAACTCACTCAAAGGCCGCACCTACGGTCGCGACCCGCAGCAGGTCATCGACAATGCCGGAATCTTCAACCGCGCCATGCGCGCAGAAGGCATCCTCAGCTGCGGCAAGCACTTCCCCGGCTACGGCCCGGCCGAGTGTGATCCGCATGAGTTCCTCCCTGTCATCACCAAAAGCCGTGAAGAAATGGAGCGCAGCGAACTCCTCCCCTACTCCGCACTGCTGCCCGAGCTCGACTCCGTGATGACCTGCCATAGCAACTACACCGCCTACGATCCTGATCGTGGTCGCTGGCCGGCCAGCCTGAGCTACAACATCGTGACCAAGCTCCTCCGCCATCAATACGCTTTCGACGGTCTGGCCATGACCGACGACCTCGACATG
The DNA here is from genome assembly GCF_042655725.1 of Prosthecobacter fluviatilis. Taxonomy (GTDB): domain Bacteria; phylum Verrucomicrobiota; class Verrucomicrobiia; order Verrucomicrobiales; family Verrucomicrobiaceae; genus Prosthecobacter; species Prosthecobacter fluviatilis. Next base: position 912,699 of record NZ_JBHSMQ010000002.1, on the reverse strand, counting down.
GGAGCCATTTTGAATGAAGTCACCTTTGAGCAGGCCATCCAGGAAGCCGTTCGCGCCGGCAATGACCTCGTCATGATCTGCCACCGCGTCGAAATGGTCGAACTCGCCCGCCAGCATCTGGAAGGCGTCGAAGCACCAGCGCTTCACGATGCCTTGACACGGATCGAGAAAACCAAAAAGCGCCTCGTAAAGCCTGATAAGTTTGATCTCGACCGCTTCGCAGCCATCAACCGGGACATCTGGCAGCTCCGTGTCGACACTCTCGGCGAGGAAGCAGCCAAGAATCTCAGCGTCGAGGATGGCAAACGCTCACCAGTGGAGCTTTACTGAAGAACTGGCGTCTGACCGCATTGCAAAATGCAAAGCTCCCCTTGTGATCATCCGTGCTTCACGAGGGAGAGCCCTCACATCAGGCCGCCATCACAAAATTTTTGTCGAACAGCAGCGTGGCAGAACGCCTTGGCTGTCGTTCATTTTTGCCAAATAGAGAAGAGCGCAGAGAGCGGCGAAGGCCAGCCAGTGCATGCCAGTCAGAGTCGAGGCCAGGCGTTCGCAGTCCCTTGAGAGACGTTTAGAGCGTTCCGGCCAGCCAAAACTGCGCTCCACCGCCCAGCGCTTTGACAGCAAAACAGAAAGCTGAGTTCACAGCGGTCCTTAGCGTTTCGGCTTCAGCGGTGAAGCTGTGTAAATCGAAGGAAGCTCCCCTGTTCTGTTTCCCACCTGCCCTTGCTTCATGCGGTCAATCTCTTCCTTGGAGGGAAGAATCGCACGCCGAATGGTGATGGGAGCATTCACAAGCTGCGTCTCTGCAGTCGCAGCCACCGTTTTCACGGCTGTGCTTGCAGGCTTCTCGGCCACTGCTTTTTCCATCGCCTTTACTTTATCCCCTACCGCAGGGGCCTTCGGAGACGGCGCAGGAACCTCTGAAGCAGTGGCAACAACAGCCGACGATGGCTTGACTGTTAAATTCGGCGCAGCCTTAACCTCTGCCGAAACAGGTTTCACCGGAAGGCTGGGGGCCGCATCTGCGACAGCAGGCGCAGGCTTCACCACAGGATTCGTTTCAGCTTTCACCTCAGCCAGCGCAGGTTTCACCGGCTGGCTAGGTGCCGCATCTGCGACAGCAGGCGCAGGCTTCACCACAGGATTCGTTTCAGCTTTCACCTCCGCCAGCACAGGTTTCACCGGCTGGCCAGGTGCCGCATCTGCGACAGCAGGCGCAGGCTTCATCAAAGGATTCGGCTCAGCTTTCACCTCCGCCAGCACAGGTTTCACCGGCTGGCTAGGCGCCGTATCTGCGACAGCAGGCGCAGGCTTCATCAAAGGATTCGGCTCAGCCTTCACCTCAGCCAGCGCAGGTTTCACCGGCTGGCTGGGGGCCGCATCCGCTACGGCTGGCGCAGGCTTCAGCGCAGGATTCGGCACAGCCTGTTTCATGACTGCAACAGCCTTCACCGGCTTGGCTGAGACAGGAGCAGTTTCTGGCCTGACGGCCTGAGTTTGGACAGCAGCAGGTTGGCTCTCAATGGCCTTCACCTTCGCCACGACCGGCGGCACACTGTCGCCTTTATCTGCTGCAGATCCTTCGACTTTGGCGGAGGCGGGCATCGCTGACTGCGCAACAACACCTGGCTCATTCTTGCTCCCCGTGAAAATCCATGCGCCGAAGCCCAGCACCACGACCGCGGCAGCAGCCATGGCTCCCCAGGGCAGGCTGCGCTTTGGCTGCAGCAGCGTATTGAAGTCATGCGTTTTGATCCCGCGCCTGATGGGGGAGATGACTTCCGGCGCCGAGGCCTGGCCTCCAGCCTCATTCGTATTCCAGTCATCTTCGAAGTCAGAGACGGATCCCACGCTCTCCATTTCCTCCAGCGCCACTGTGCGGCCGCCACGCAGTCGTGTCGCAAGATCCACCGTTGGCGCAGACAGCAGCCCTTCGAACTTGTCTATGAAATCCCCCGGGCTGGGAGTCTTGCCCGCACGACGGGTCAGTTCCAGACACTCACGCACATAGGCGGCCGCGGCTTCAGGGATGGCTTCAGGAAACATCGGCACGCCTGCGCCCAGACGCTCCCCAGTCAGCAAGTAGCCCGCAAGCGCCACAAAGGAGCGGTGGCGGAAGTCACGGTTCTGCAGGTGTTCTTCCTCCAGCTGGCCTTCGGCAAGGTCCATGTCCACCAGCAGCGGTTCATACAGGCTGCGCATGGTCATGTGCGGGCGCAGCTTCACCACAAACGAAGGCCACGCATCCAGACGTTTCTGCATCAGCCTTTCCAGTTCACGTGAAAGCAGCGGGCCATTTTTGCCCACTCGCAGCAGGATGTTGGAGGGGTGCAGGTCCACACGTTGCACACCGCACTCCACCGCCTGGTCCAGCCCTGCGCGGATCTGCCTCATCAGCACCGTCACCTCCGCAGGATTCAGCGTAATGCGCTCCGCCATGAGCCGGCTGAGCGCAAAGCCGGGCTCGCGTTCCTCTGTCAGGAAAGTCCAGTCAGGGCTTTCCCACAGGCTCAGGGAGCGCAGGATGTTGGGGTGCCGTTCAGGATTGAAACGCCACATTTGCAAAGGCACCGCTTCGTAACGGGACTTGTCCACGATTCTCGAAGGCGGCAGCAGATGCACCGTGACTTCCTGCCCGAGCTTTGTGTTGATCGCAGGTATCGAAAACGGGTAGCGTCTTGCATGCTCCACATCCTCGACACGAAAGCGCGTCCCCAGAATGGTTTCGACCGGCACATCCTCCAGCAGCAGTTCCTGAAGCTGTGACTGCGGCAGCAGCGAAGAGCTCACCACCAGGTGCTTGCGGAAATTGCGTGCCTTGATGTTGCTCGAAAGTGCGCTGAAGGCCTCGCGCACATCATCACGCAGCTTTTCGATCGAGGTCGGCGCATTGACCGGGTCGGTAAGAGCCCCCCTCACGGCCGTGCGCAGCCCCATCGGCAGCTGCGTCAATGCAGGAAACCGGTCCGGATTTTCACCGGCATAGGGCTGCCCCGTGAGCAGCAGGAAAATCAGCCGGCTGGCCTCCACCACCAGCCGCCCGCCGCTCTGGACCTCGGTGCCCGCGTCCATCTGCGAAAGCCCGTAATCAAACACACGGAGCTGCAAAAATGTGTCCTCCAGAGTCGTGACAAGCACGCGGTCCAGGTGCATGCGCGAAACCAAGCGCTCAAATCCCTGCAACTGCAGCAGGTCATCCAGCAGCTGATACACCAACGCCAGCGCAGTCGCAGGCGTCACCGCGCCACGTCTCTGGGTGTAGTGCTCGACGAACTCACCATCATTCAGATTGCTCGTGTAATAGACCAGCCCCTGGTCCTCCCCCACTTCCAGAATGCGCATGAAAGCATGCCCGCGGATCTCAGAAGCCTGCCGGGCACGTTCAAAGGCCGACTTTTTCATCGCCGCATCCAGGCTGCTTCCGCCGCGCAGCACATGAAGTTCCACCAGTCGATGAATCCGATTGTCGAAAGCCAGAAAAACCACCTCATCTTTGGAACGCACCAACTCAACCGGCGCACCACCGGTGCGGTGTGCCACAGAAAGGCTGCCAAATTGCTGAAGCTCTTCAATCATAACAAGTTAATGAACTACAGTATGAAGTCATGCCCACTCGAAATAGCAGGACAAAGCCTCATATGCACACTCTAATTTATAAGGGTTGCGGCTCAAAAATGCAAAGTCTATTGTGAAAAATATAGTGATTTTATTAACAAGCGACCCACTTTTCAACCACGGGGTCATCAAAATCATGGCTCTCCCCAGCCATTCTCCAGAAGCTCAAAGGATACCAACTGAGCACACAAAAGAGAATGCTTAGCGCCTCCAAAACTCATATCTGAGTCGGTCACAAACCGTCCAAACTTACTTTTTGCCGCCAGCAGCAGGCACGGCCTTTTCAGCCTCAGGACCGTTTCCGGCAATGACTCCGAGCCGTTTTTTCTCCTCCTCGCTCCAGCTAAGGCCTTTCTCGGCCAATGCATTCCGTGCCGTCACTTTGATCTCTTTGGCGTTGGCGGAGCCGGGATACGCCAGCAGCTCCCAGAGAGCAATGGCATCGCCCTTCACCCGTTCAAGAAGCAGCTTGCACACTCGCAGGCGCACGTCCTCGTTCTCTGGCGGGTCCAGATGCAGCCACACCAGAAGGTTCATGTACTGCTGGCTATCGAACGGCAGTTCCTCGCTCTTTCCTGAAAGGACCTTTTCGTTTTCGCTCCACCCCCCCTTTTTCGCCAGTGCATGCTGGGCTTCAAAGGGCTTCATCTCAGCGGCTTTTTTTTGAAGCTCCTGCTTCCTCCATGCCTCCAGCTCGGCGGGTGTCGAGAGTGGCTGTGCCGCTGGCTTGAGAGTGTCCAGAATGCCAATCGCAAATTCTCTGGGCAGCACCAGCACCGGCACCAGCACCGTGAGCAGCATGGCCAGACACCCGCAGAACCATGGCACAATGAAACGGGCCAGCAGTCCCGCCTGCGGATGCGGAAGGAATTCCTTGGTGGGCCTCCCGGCAGCCGGCAATGGCTCAGGCACAGCCTTCGGAGCCACACCATGGTCCGGTTTCGAAGCCGTCAGCTTCTGGCTCACATGCGCGAGCTTTTCATGCTGCTGGGCATACTTCAGCGCCAGCACCCACCAGCACTCGGGCAGCACCGACTTGAACAGATCAGCCCCCTCTGTGTCCGGCGTCAGGCATTCAGACAGATGCTCCAGCGCCTCCAGCTCGGCCTTCGTCTTCCACGTCCACACGGTCTTGGGTTTGCGCAGCCGCACATCCCAGAAATCACGCTCATCCTGCGCCACGCTGCACACCACGCGCCCGGCGGCCAGCCAGCGCTTGGCGTCCGCCAGGGCTTCCTTGTGCTCCTCCCCTGCCAGCGGCTGGGCGGCGTTATAAAGCTGCTCTGCCCGTGAGAACCGCGTCACCGCCAGTGTGGCCGCCAGCGCCAGCATCACATCCACAGCACAGGCATTTCTGGAGGCATGCGAGGCCACGATCGCATCGGCGAGCCTGGATAGGCGGTGCGTCTCCCCACGTGCAGCCCACCGGGACGCCACCATGCATGTCACATTGACCTCACCGCTTCCCATCTCGATCACCAGATCGGGGATGCGCGCGAGTTCTGCGAGCTGGTCCTCGTCCTGCTCAAACAGCTCCGCGATCAGCACACTCCCCGCCGCCGCCCACTCCGGCTTGGAAAACGCCTGGCAGCAGAACGCATCAAAATGCCCCGGTACGGCGACCTTGCCGGCCACTGCACGCAGCAGCCCCACGGCGCTCCCGCGCAGCTCTTCCGGCAGATTCGACTCGATCATCGCCTCAAGGCGTTGCATCGTTTCTGCATCGATCGCTCCGCAGGAGGACGCTTCCAGCACTTGGCTGGAGGACACCTTCGAGGCAGATGCTGAGGCGCTATTTCCCATTCTCAGCGCCATTGATAAGACGGATCACGCCAGATGCAACGCATGCGTCACACTGGAGGCCAATTCGCTCATGCCATGATCTCCTTCGCCACCGTGCCGTAAACGTCTGTCAGGCGGAAGTCACGGCCCGCATACCGGTAGGTAAGCCGCTCGTGATCAAGGCCCAGCAGCGCCAGCACCGTGGCATGCCAGTCGTGAATGTGCATCTTGTTGAGCACTGCCTCATAGCCGTAGTCGTCAGTCATGCCGTAATTCATGCCTCCTTTGACCCCGCCGCCGGCCATCCACATGGAAAAGCCCTTGTTGTTATGGTCACGGCCGTCCTCCCCCTGGCTGTGCGGAGTACGCCCAAATTCCCCGCCCCAGATCACCAGCGTGTCCTTCAGCAGCCCTCGCTGCTTCAGATCCGTCAGCAATCCGGCGATCGGCTTGTCAATCGCCCCCGTGTTGCGCTCCAGCGACGCCTTCAGATTGAAGTGCTGGTCCCAGTTGCCATTCGTGAGTTCAATGAACCGCACGCCAGCCTCCACAAATTTGCGCGCCATGAGGCACTGCTTTCCAAACGTGTCCGTCTCCTGCTCATCGATGCCATAAAGCGCCTTCGTCGCCGCCGTCTCCTTGCTGAGGTCCATCACCCTCGGCACCTCCGCCTGCATGCGGAAGGCCAGCTCATATGACTCAATGACCCCCTCCACTTCCGGGCTCACTCCACCGTCCATCTGCAGGCGGGATTTGTTGAGCGCCTGCACCAGGTCCAGCTGCGTGCGCTGCTCTTCCGTGCTGAAGCGGCTGTTCTTGATGTTCGCCACAGACGCCTGCTGGTCCATGCCGCCAAACCGACGTGCCGCAGCGCCCCCGCCCGGAAAACCGTTGCCACCGATCTTCGTACCCTGATAGATCGCGGGCAGAAACGCGCTGCCGTAGGTGCGCGTCGCATTTCCCGGGGGATTCACGGTGATGAATCCCGGCAGGTTCTCATTCATCGTGCCGAGCCCGTACAAGGCCCATGATCCCAGCGAAGGGCGCACAAACTGCGTCGTGCCGGTGTGCAGCTGCGAGAACGCCTGCGGATGCGCCGGCAGATCCGTGGCCATCGAATTCAAAATGCACATCTCATCCGCATGCTTGCCCAAATGGGAAAAAAGCTCCGAAATATACAGGCCGCTCTTCCCCTGCCGGTTGAACTTCCACGGCGATCCCATCAGCTTCGCCGTGCCATAACGTCCCGCCGCAGAGGGCGCTCCCTTGCCGTTGTCCGCTGTCAGCTTCGGCTTGTAGTCAAATGTGTCCACATGCGAAGGAGCCCCCTGCATGCAGAGAAAGATCACATGCTTCGCACGCTGCGCGAAATGGGGCGCCTTCGGTGCCAGCGGCCCGGCCGCTGACTGCGGGTTCGCACGCAGAGCCTGCTGCTGCGCCAGCGCAGCAAAGGCCAGGTAGCCAAAGCCGTTGGAGCCGGTCTTCAAAAACTCGCGCCTGGAGAAAGGATTCGTGTTCATGCCTTGGAAATAGCTGAGGTGGTTTTTAGTTAAGATAGCGAAACTCGGCACTGGCGATCAGGCTCTGGCAGAAGGCGGAAAGCGCGGCAAACTCCGCCTGCTCCTTCGCCTCCCGGCTGTTGCCGCCCCCCTTGGCAATCTGCTGTGGAAAGCGCATCCAGAAATTGCTGATCGCCGTCTTTTCCTGCGCCGTGGGCTGCCGGCCAAATGCCAGCTCATAAGCGTAGCTCAGCCGCTCGGCAGACGTGCCAGGGTGCTTGACGAGACGCGCGGCAAACGCATCCGCCGCGTTCTGCACCTGCGGATTGTTCATCAGGTACAAACTTTGCGAAGGCACGTTGGTCGTGTCCCGGTCGCCATTGACCAGGCTCGCATCCGGGTAGTCAAACACCGAAAGCATTTCAGGAATCTGGTCCCGGATGATCGGGATGTAGATCGAGCGGAAGTTGTACGCCTTGCTCGTCAGCTCGCCACGGAAGATGGAGATCAGTCCCTGCCTGCCTTCACCTGCGCGTGCCACAGGAGAACCATCCACCGGATAGAGGTTGAGCGTGCCCCCCACGGCGAGCATCGCATCTCGGATCGCCTCAGCCTCCAGCCTGCGCTGGTTCATGCGCCAGTGGTACTTGTTGTCAGGATCGGCGGCATAGTTCGCCGCATCATAGCCGGATCCCATCTGGTAAGCCCGGCTCATCATGATCTCACGGATCAGCTTCTTCACCGACCAGCCGTTGTCCATGAAGGTGACTGCCAGATAGTCCAGCAGTTCCGGATGCGACGGCTTCTGTCCCATCACGCCAAAGTTGTCCGGCGTGGGCACAATGCCGCTTCCCATCAGTTTCAACCACACGCGGTTGGCCATCACTCGGGCCGTCAGCGGATTTTCCTTCGAGGCAATCCAGAACGCCAGGTCCAGCCTGCCGCTGCCGCTTTGCGGGCTGATGTTCAGAGGCTCCCCCTTGGCGCAGAGCACCTCCACCAGTCCGCGTGGCACCACATCTCCCGGCTGCTTGATGTCACCGCGGATCAGCACCGGGCTGTCATAGGGAGTCTTGCGGTCCAGCACTCCCATCGCCAGCGTGCGGGGTGTGCCATCCTCATAAAAAAGGTCCACATCCGCCTTCACCTCCTCCGCCCGGTCACGCGCCCCGCGAATGCGCAAAAAGCTTGCTGCCCCCGCTTTCTCACGGTCCTGCTGCCGCATGGCAAATATTTCACGCTGGGCCTCCTCAGCGGCGGTTTTCGCTTTCTGGTAGCTGCCTTTCAGCTCGGCCACCTCTGCCGTCGAAATTTTCGCCAGCGCCGCCGTCTGCCCGGAGTTGCGATCCAGCTCGATCAGCCCCGCCGTGTTGTTGTTCTGCAGCTGCTCATAGGTGCCAAACAAGGTCTCGCTGCTCAGAAAGATGCCCGCCAGCGCGTAGTAGTCGCGCTGCGTCACTGGATCAAACTTGTGGTCGTGGCAGCGTGCGCAGGCCAGCGTCAGGCCCAGCATTGACTGCGACATCGCGTCGATCTGCTCATCCACCACATCCATCGCGAACTGGCGCCGGTCGCGGTTGTTGTGCCCTTTGGGGCCGATCGCCAGAAATCCCGTCGCCACGATCTTGTTTGCCTGATCGCGCTTGCCGTCAAACTTCAGCAGGTCACCCGCAATCTGCTCCTTCAGAAACTGGTCGTAGGGCTTGTCCTTTTTGAACGACTCGATCACATAGTCGCGGTAGCGCCATGCATGCGGGTAGAGCACGTTCACCTCCTTGCCGCTGCTCTCTGCATACCGCGCCACATCCAGCCAGTGCCGCGCCCAGCGTTCGCCATAGCGCTCGGAGTCCAGATACATGTCGATGACTCGCTTCACCGCCTCCGGTGATGGATCAGCCACAAAAGCCTTCACCTCATCCGGCGTCGGCGGCAGCCCCGTCAGATCAAACGCAATGCGGCGGATCAGCGTCGGCCGGTCCGCATCTCGCACCGGGTGCAGCCCCTTGGCTTCCATCCCTGCCAGCACAAACTGGTCGATCTCCGTTTTTGCCCAGTCTTCCGTCTTCACCGCCGGCGGCCCATGCTTGACCGGCTTTTGAAATGCCCAGTGCTTGCGGCCTTCATCCATGTCGATCACACGCTTGCCACCGCTTGCATTCACGACCTTGCTCTCACGCGGATCTGGTGCCCCCATCTCAATCCACTTCCTGAAGTTTGCGATCACCTCATCCGGCAGCTTCTGCTTCGGCGGCATCTGCATGTCCTCGTTTTTCCAAGTCATCGCCTCATACACGCTGCTCTGCGTGGCGTCCCCCGGAGTCACCCCCGGGTGTCCGGACTCGCCTCCCAGCAGGGTCGCCTGCTTGGTGTCGAGCGTGAGCCCTCCTTTGACCTTCGCCGACTCCGCCGAATGGCATTTGTAGCAGGACTGCACCAGCACTGGCCGGATGTTCTTCTCAAAAAACTGCATCTGCTCCGGGGTGATGCCCGCATGCGCAGCCTCGGCGCCGTCGGCGGCACGCAGGCCCGTAGGCACAAGCAACAGAAGTGGGAAGGTCAGGATCTTCATGAGGGGGTGATGCACCAATCACCTCTTGTAACACCCGGGCCTTAAAAAGGTTTCTTCACAGCCGCACCCGCCTGCCGCCACTCTTGAAACTCCCCGCATGCAAGAGGCGTTAGCTCCACCCACATTCCCCCCTGATCCTATCCAACTCATGCGCCACATCCTACTCACTCTGCTGCTCACCGTCTCACTCCCGGGCGCCGACCTCGCCATCCCGGACAACGTCACCTTCACCCGGGGCATCGAGTTTTCCAATCCTGACGATCAGCACCTCCAGATAAACCTTTCTCAGCCCAAAGAAGGCCAGGGCCCATTCCCCGCCATCATCTGCATCCACGGTGGCGGCTTCCGCGCCGGCAAACGTGAGGCTTACGACAAGCTCCTGCTGACCCTCGCCCAGCACGGCTACGTCGCCATCACCGTCACCTACCGGCTGGCTCCAGCCTACCCGTTCCCGGCAGCAGTCCATGACTGCAAAGCAGCCGTGCGCTGGCTGCGTGCAAATGCCACCAAATATCACGTGGACCCCGCCCGCATCGGTGCCATGGGCGGCTCGGCGGGTGGTCATCTGGCCCAGTTTCTTGGCGTCACCGCAGGTCTCCCTCAGTTTGAAGGCGCCGGGAATCTGGATCAAAGCAGCGCCGTCAGCTGCGTCGTCAATTTTTATGGCCCCAGCGACTTCACCAAAAGCTACGACAAAAGCGTCGACGCCAAGGAGGTTCTGCCCCTCTTTTTGGGCGGTGACCTGAGCACCAAGCGCCGCGAGCACATCATCGCCAGCCCTCTTTATTGGGTCACCCCGGCCGCCGCCCCCACCCTCTGCCTGCACGGTACGGCGGATGAATACGTCGCCTATGAGCAGGCCACCTGGATCGTGGACAAACTCAAATCTGCCGCTGTCGAAGCCGAGCTCATAGGCTTTGAGGGTGCTGGCCACGGCCTCAAAGGCGTTCCCCCTGAAAAAACCGAACAGCTCATGCTGGCCTTTTTTGACCGCCATCTCAAAGCCCCGGCCACCCGGTGACCGCTGGCAGTTAAATTCGAAATGAATCCGACCCGCCTGAAAACTCAGACTTTTCTAAGCAAAAATCCAAAGTAACATTTAATTTCACGGGTTCATTTTTTTAATTATTCCCCACCAATGACGCAACAGGCAAGCATGAACGGCAACCACAGCTCTCTTTGCATACTGAACTGTATCACCGGAGATCGTTCCAGATTTGATGGAGACACTTTTGTGATCGGTGCCGGACCTCACTCAGACCTCAAAGTCAGCTCGCCGCAATGTCCTCAGGTGCTGTGCAAGGTCACAAAAACCGGCGACTGCATAGATTTCCAATTCAGCTGCCCGGCACTCGTGAACGGTACTGAAACGACGTTTTTCAGGTCCATGCCTGGAGAAGAGCACACCGTAAAGGGCGGCGGGCAGCTCCTGGCTTTCAAGTACAGTCCTCAGCCGGGCACCTGGATGTCCCTGGGAAATGACAACTCATGGTTCGTTTACAACAGCGAGCAGCATGACTGGAACGGCCCCTTCGGCCCGGAGTTTCTGAAGACCTGGCTGGCCCAGTTTTCCGCCAATGCCCGCAAGCGGCTCGTCCTCATTCCAAACGGCATGGAGCAGATGGGCTTCTATGTGCACGACGCCATGGAGATCCTCAAAATACCGCCTCCCATGACACCGCCGGCTGAAAAATCTGCGTGGTATGACCGCTACAGCTCTGCCCCTGATTCTCTTGCCGAACCTGCGCCAGTCCAGTCACGCTCTTCTGCACCTGCCGCTGAAGCAGCAGAGGTAAACAGCGAATATGGCGAGTTCACCTGCCCGATCTGCTGGTTCAAATTCGACCGTGGAGATGCCATGAACATCGCCATCCACAGCAGCCTGCGTGGCGACCCCATGCTCGGCGACGAAGCCATGCAGCGCTTTCACGCCACGCGCTTCAACGACCGCGGCCAGGCCCTCGATGCCATGGGCCTCGCCACCTCGGACCTCGCCTGCCCCCACTGCCGCCGCAAGCTCCCCCCGGGCTTCCTCGACCTGCCCCATCACATCTTCTCCATTGTGGGTGCCCCCTCCTCAGGCAAGTCCTACTACCTCAGCGTGCTGATCAAAATCCTGCAAAGCACCCTGTTTCAAAATTTTGGCATCACCTTCCGCGATGCCGACCCCTCGGAGAACGTCATCCTCACTCAGATGAAGACCCAGCTGTTTTCATCCTCGTCTCCAGAAGATGCCTTCCTGGCCAAGACCGATCTTGAAGGTGCGCTCTACGAGACCCTGCCCCGCCAGGGGCGCAAAGTGCGCCTGCCAAAGCCCTTCATCTTCAAGCTCTCCCACCCTTCGACACCGGACAATGGCTTCTCCATGGTCTTTTACGACAATGCGGGCGAGCATTTCGAGCCCACTCGCAACAGCGCCGATTCACCAGGCGCCCAGCACATCGCGGTAGCCTCCGGCATTTTCTTCCTCTTTGATCCTCTGCACAACACCGAGTTCCGGGCCATGATGAAGGGTGTCACAGATCCTCAGATCAAGACCCACCGCATCGACCAGCAGGATGTCATCCTCGCTGAAACCGAAGTCCGCATCAAAAGCCTGCTCGGCCTCGACTCCCGCCAGCGTGTCTCCACCCCTTTGGCAGTCATGGTGGGCAAATATGACACCTGGTCGTCCCTGCTGGGGGATGAACCGCTGCTCCCGGTCATTCAGGATGGCACCGTAAGACTCGACAACATCAGGGCAAACTCCACCCGCGTGCGCACACTCATGGTGCGCATCTGCCCTTCCATCGTGGCCAATGCGGAGGCCATTTCATCCAATGTCTGCTATTTCGCCGTCAGCCCTCTGGGCTCCTCACCCGTGGAGTTTTTGGACAGGGACGGCACTCCCCGTATCGGCCCGGACCCCAAGCAGCTCAATCCCCGCCATGTGGAGGCACCCACGCTCTGGGTGCTCGCGCAGGCCACGCCTGAAATGATCCCCTCCACCCCCGCAAACTGACCCCATGGCCTGGCAGCTCATCTACACCAGCGCCCCACGCCTTCTCGAAGCTGGCCGTACAGGCTTCGGCACCGTGGCCAGACATCGCGCCGTCAGCGGCATGCTCGCCGCCTCGGTGGAGCGCTTCAGCCAGTTTGCACGGCTTCCGGGTCACGATCCCCGGCGCATCGTCCACACCCACCGCATCCTGATTCTGGGTTCCTCCACCTACCATGTGCTCAGCTGCCTGCAGGACGCCGGCTCGGACTACACCGGCCGCACCAATCACATCGCCCACCATCTCATCGCTGAACCTCGCGAAATTCGCGCTCTGGCGTCCGCAGGACTGACACCGGCGGATGTGCTGCTCGCCATGCCATGGCGCTCCTCATGGAGCGAAGGGCCTCGCTACCTCGATCCCTCTGAAGAAATCAACCTCGCGTCCTTCACCCCCTCGGCCTCCAATGCATGGGCCTCCGTCACCGGCAATCCCGCATCCGCAGGCATCCTGTGGTCCCGTGAGGCGCTGAAGGGCTGCTATCTCATCACACCTCCTGGCATTAATACTCTGGAGCTGTTCCGCGAGTCGCTGCTGGTGGAGCCATCACAGGCCTGGCAGACCCGCTTCACCACATGCCTGGAACCCAATGACGATGTCGCCGACTTCCGCTGGGTGGCGCTCACATCCGCTTCCCCCATGCGCACGCAGGTGGAGACCACCAGCCGTCTCGTGCTTGATCTCACCGCTCCCGCCACGCTGCCAGAGCCGCCGAAAAAACAGGCGCCGCCGCCTCTCATCGAGACCGTGAATCACGGAACGCCTGCACCCGCTCACCCCATGGTGGCTTCGGTCCCTGCGCCGTTGCCTTCGTCTCCTGCAGCGCCCGCCCCCATCAGCTCCATGGGCAGTTGGTCGCCGGAGCCACGTCGCAAAGCCGCGAAATCAAACAGGAGCTTCATCGGCATCTCGCTCATCATTGCCTCCATCATGATCGTTGTCGTTCTGGGCGCATTGCTGCGGCAGAGAAACCTGAAGGTTCAGGCTCGCGCGGAGTATGAGCAAAAGATCGACAGCACCTGGCAAAATCACCAGCTCATCCTTAGCGAAACACGCCGCCTGCTCGAAGAGCAGACAGACCTGGGTGAAGGAGAGGCACTGCTGAAGTCCCACGAAAATTTCTTCCGCGGCATGCAGCAGGCGCTGCAACAGCCGGGCTCTCCAACCGAGCTCCCCTTGCCTGCGCAAACGCAGGATGATCTCGAAGATCTCAAAAAACGGCTGGCTGAATGGACTGCATTGCATGTCAACCCCTGGGCAGATTTGCAATCCGGCCAGGCCACCGTCACGGCGCAGGGCATTCTCGAGGCCTACCACAAATGGCAGCAGTCACGCACCTCCACATGGAACCGGCTGTCCACATTCCTCAGCCTTAAAGACCTCCCCCCGCCTGGCGAGGATGTGCTGCAGTCACTGATGACCGCCGCCAGGGATGCGCTGCGCAGCGCCAAGCCCGCACATGATTCCCGCCCGAGCTGGGCCAAGGTATTTGCGCTTCCCGGTGCCCCGCAGAACAGCTCGGCTCTCGAAGCTCTGCAATGGCTGAAGCTTTGGGGTGAACTGGAGAATCCCGTCGCCAGCTCCGACGCCGCTGCGCAAACAGCCGCCTCCGACGCCTCCTTGCCGGAATGGCTGCGCGCCTGGGTCGCCGAGAAAAAGCAGCCGCATACCAGCAAAAACGCGCCCAGGATGGCGGTCAAAACAGACGACAAGCCCGCTCAAAAAGCGCCGGAACCAGCCATCGTGATCGAAGATGCCGACGCGGTCTCTGCCACAAACGGCATCTATCTTTATCTGCTGCAGCCCAGTGAAGAACCGGCGGGTAAAATCGACGGACTTCAAGTGTCGCCGGACATGCAACTGTTCGTCGGCACCGCATGGGAAAGACATCCGCCCCCTGATGGAAAACCCCAGCCCAAAGAGGGTGAATTGAAGAAGTGGATGGGCGTCAGCTCAGATGACAGCGAGAAGCTCAAGTTCTCCCCAACCTTGCTTGCGCAACTGACTCAGATGATCGCCTTCTCAAAGGACGGCATGCTGACCGCCTTCCCTGAAGAACTTCGCAAGTCTCCCGATGGAGTCAGGATTGTGGCGCGCAGCAAGGACGGAGTAAAAGTGCTGTTTGATCTGCGACTGATCCCAATCAGCAGCGCCTCTTCCCGTCCCATGCTGACACAGGCAATTGAAAGCACGGTCATCAATGCCGCCGCCGTAACGCTAAAACTCCCCCCAGGTTTCCTCAGCCGTTTGCACTTTGTGGGGCAGCAGGAACTGCGCTATGCCCTGAGGCATGACGGCCCCGCAAACCAGAAGAAGTTTTTCACTCTGAAATCTACGGGAGATTCTTCATTCCAAGTCATCCCCCCGGTAATCCAAAACGGTTCCGTGGTGAGCAGGAAGGAGATCGAGAACAAGATCAAAGTGCTTGAGGCTGGAATTGCAAAGGACATTGAATACTTGGCGGAAAATGAGAGCAGCAAGGAATCTCTGAAAATAAAAACCGAAAAAAGAGACCGCTACGAGAAGAGCAAAGCTGAAAAGGAAAACCAACTGCAGGCATTGCAGACACAGTTGCAAAGCCTCGAAGGGAACGCCCCCCCGCATTTTGATCTCCTGCCAGGAAATTTCATCCTGGCTCTGGAACAGCCGAACCAGATTGAGCTTTGCCGTCTGAATGTGGTCCCGCCAGCCAGCCCTTCTCCACTGAAGCTTACAAATCCGTGAAATCTCTCTCTCAAGCCATCGAGGCCATACGCTCCGCCCTCAAAGAGGAGGTCCCGCCATCCGCCGTGGAGGAGGCAGCCCTCATTTACGCTCAGCTCTGCTCGGACGTGGAGCGGCGTCTGGACCTCGTCTCGGCCATGCTTAAAAAAGGCAGCGACTACCAGGCCCTCCAGGTGGCGGAAGAAGACCCTCCTCTGCTCGATCTCGCGGCATCCGTGAGCTTCGGTGAAGAAAAAAACTGGCAGATCTACTGCGACACTCACGGGCTGAAGGTGGCGCCACGCGTGGACCTCCGCATCATTCAGGAGCTGGAGGCCCTCTACACCCGCGGCATCTCTGCGAATCACCCCCTCTACAAAGACTTTCGCGCGGCGGTGCTCTCACGCGATGACTCAAAGTCACTGCGCATCGTCAAAACCATCCTCAAGCTCAACCCGCAGGACGACAACGCCCGCAAGGAACTTCAGCGGCTGGAGAACAAGGCGCTGCAAGAAAAAATCGACCTGCTGCGTGAGGCGCTCAAAACAGATGACGAAGAACGCATCGCCACGCTCACCGAAGACATTAAGGCTGTGGCCCCTGCCTCCAAGCTGGAGCGTCTCGATGTCTTCGAGCAGGGAGACAACATCCGCCAGTCTCTCCGCCGCAGGCAGGCTGAGACCCGGGTGCCGGACATGCTGCTCAGCATGCAGAAGCTCAAGGCCGATGGCCAATGGCGCCAGCTGGGGCAGATGCTCGGCGTCTTGGACGCCATGTTCAAAGAGCACCAGCTCTCCCCCTCAGATGCAGCACAGAAGGCCGTCCTGGATGAACTCACCGGCTTCCATCAGAAGGAAAAGGCCGCCAATCAAAAGCAGCGCAGCTTTGACCTCTCGCTCAAAAGTTTCCTCGCCTTTGTGGACGATGTGGAAACCCGCCTGCTCACCGGCTCGGGTGTCACTTTTGAGGAGATAGCCGGCAAGGACGAAAGTTTCGTCAAGCGCTGGAAGGAGCTGGAAGCCTATCAGCTCCCCGTCGCCACCGAATCCCTGCAGCGCCTGCGCGCAGCAGGCCAGGAGCTGCGGACCCGGCTGGAGCAAATGCAACGCACCAAGCGCCTGGGCAGCATCTCCCTGGCCGCTGCGGCACTGGTCCTTCTGGGCTGCATTTCCGCCGTCACTCTGCACGCCTGGAAAGCATGGTCGCTCACCCAGGAGCTCGCCTCATACCAGGCCAGGGAAAACTACAGCGCGGCAGAAAACCTGATCAAAAAACTCCGCACTGAAGAAGCGCTCCTGCTCCGCTGGCCCTACCTGCTGGCCAAAATCGAAGATGTCAGCTCTTGGGCCGCCAAAACCCGCATCACTGGCAAACAGGCCGCCGAAGCTCTGCTCGCGCTGGAAAATTCATTCCAAGGGGAACAGACCAAACTGACCGCCACCCAGCTCGTCAGGCAGCTCAACGATGCGGACGCGCTGGTCAAACAACTCGGAGGAGACGTGGCCACCGAGCCGAAAAACCGCTTCGCGGCACTCAAGACCAAGGTTGATCTTCACCTTGCAGCCGTGCTGAAAAAGCTCACCACCAGCTCTTCAGCCACCCTGGCAAAGCTCGAAAAGCGCGGCTCTGCGGAGCTTTCACACGAAAAACTGGCGTCCAGTGTCAGCGCCAGTTGCACCACCATCGACAAGGAGCTGCTGCCACTCGAAGCCCTCCTCAAACCCGAGGTGCCTGCACTCGCTTTCCCGGCAGATCTTGAGACACGAATTCGCACTCTGCGCCAACGGCTCAGCACCTACCAGGAAGACCTTCGCAGCTTTGCCACCATTCGCAGGGAGACAGCCGCCGCAGCCTCGCTGGACGACTACCGCAAAGCCGTCGCCAAATGGCAGACCGTCAAATTTGCAGAAGCCACCCCTTCGCTCAAAATGCTGGACACTCTGCCGACAGAAAAGATCTTCCAGGCGGCGCTCTTCACGGGCGGCGACCTTGAGGTGCTTCAGGCCGTCCTCGATGACAAATCCGGCTCCTACATGGCGCCGGACACACTGCTCGAAGCCGAGTTGAAAGTGATCATGTCACTTTTGCACAACGAAAATTTAAACAACATTTTCGAGAGCAACGTCACCCATTACTCCAGCAAAAAAACGGGCTCCACACTGTGGTCCATGGGAAAGCCCGAGGAGACTGTCATTGGAGGCTCCAAACGTTGGAGCGCCAAATTCTACGCACCAGACCTGGAGCAGACCGCAGTGCTCTTCGTGCAGCAAAGTTTCACCCGTGCAGGAGAAGCAGGCGAGTACCAGGGAGACGCCTTGATCACCAGCCGGCTCAGCCAGACGAGCGAGTTTATGAACGCTTTGGACGTAGGCCGCATCAGCGATGAAAAAGGGGATCGCGTGCTCAAGCCTCTCCTGGAGGTCTGTGACAAGCTTGCCCAAGACACCCTCGGCAGCCCCATTGCCAAAGCATACGTCATGCTCAAGTTTGAAGACCTGCTGCGTCTGCGCCCGCATGCGTGGGGTTTGCACTGCTGCCCGTCCTTGCAGCAGGATTTTCATTCCCTGCACCAGATCCTCGGCACCACCTCTCTGCGCAGCGAGGACTGGCTCGTTCCTGCCATGCGGGAGAAATGGCAGGCCACCTTGGCCACCTTTTTCAAAACATTGAAGGAGCGCTCCTATCTGCGGGAGGCGCTTGCTCATCGGAACTACCTTCGCGCAGCCACTTCCGCCGGACTGAAGTTCGCTGGCTACGTCGAGACGGACCTGTCCCTGGTCCTCAACCCTCAGGGACGCTCCGCAGGCGAGCTTTGGGTGCTCGGCCGGGAAGGCAGCAAACCGCTCCTTGTCGCCAATCCTGACGCCGGCAAAGCCGCGGCAGACAACCCCAAAGCCATCCAAGCTCCCGACTCCATGCCCTTAAGCCCGGTGTTCTTCGTCACCACCGACCGGCGCGCACTGCTCAAGCAATACCAAGATGCTCTCTCCGCCCATGGACTCGATCTCAAACCGCTTCCTGGCAAATCCCTCTTCCTAACGCATCCCTGATATGAACGAAGCAACTTATTCGCTGGAGTGGCGCGGTACCGTGAAGTCCGGCCTCTCGTATGACGACATCGAGGCCGGGCTCGTCTCAGGTGATCTGCACACCTTGTACAAGATCCAGGTCAACGGCAGACGGCTCGTGCTCCGGGATTTTCTGGAACAGCAGCGCCCCCTGCTCGCCCGCACACCTGTGTCACAGTCCGCTCCGCCGCAGCCGGCTTTTGAGCATCCAGGCTCAAATTCGCTGCCCCGGCCGGAGCTGCATTCAGCCGTGCCGCCACCGCCGCCCATGGGCAAGGCCGTCCCCACACTCCCCGCCTTTGCCACAGGAGGCAAAGCGCCAAAGCCCGTCTGGTTTTGGCCCGCCGTCATCCTCTCCTCCACCGTCTGCCTGCTGCTGGGCGTTGTGTTCATTTACATGT
Source organism: Prosthecobacter fluviatilis (assembly GCF_042655725.1). Classification (GTDB taxonomy): domain Bacteria; phylum Verrucomicrobiota; class Verrucomicrobiia; order Verrucomicrobiales; family Verrucomicrobiaceae; genus Prosthecobacter; species Prosthecobacter fluviatilis. The sequence goes on along the minus strand of NZ_JBHSMQ010000002.1, from coordinate 894,021 downwards.
CAGTCACAGCGCCCACACGTTCGGGCAGTTCCTCGGGCAGCACGCACACCGCCGAAACCCAGCCCGAGGAAAAGCCCGCAGAAAAGAAGTTCAAGCCGTTCTCCTTCACAGGAAAAGAAATTTTCCCAAGCGCACTCTTGTCCACCGCTGGTGTGGACTGGAACGGTGACGAGCAGTCCGCAGAAGACAAGAAAACCGAGGATGACGCACAAATACGGAAAAGCGAGATCCCCATCTATGGCGATGAGAACAGCTGGCTGGGCGTAGAAATCTCTGGGTTGAACAAGGGGGCCCAGGTCAGTGTCGAGATCACATCAGACGGCCTGATGAAGTCAGGCAAATGGCAGGGCACTGTAACCACATTGGGCCAGCATGGCCGTGCAATGATCAGACCCAAGGTTATCTGGGACTACGAAGCTCTGAGAAAAGCCCTCCAGCAGCGTCCGATCAATGTCATCTTCTCAGTCTCCGTGGATGGCACTCCCCTTCCGGAGGCCACCGAAATCTACACGCTGAGATCCATCAATGACTGCCCGCTCTACGTCACGAGAGACAAATCGGGCAAGAACATGACCAGCCTCTCTTTCCTGTTTGCAGCCTACGTCAATGAGAACCACCCGCAGGTTCAGGAAATACTCAAAGAGGCTCTCGAGTGCCACATTGTGGACCAGTTCGACGGTTATCTCTCTGAGAATCCCAAACAGGTCTTTCTTCAGGTTTGGGCCATTTGGAACGCACTGCAGCGCCGCGGGATCAAATACAGCAATGTTGCTGCCACAACCCCGGGCGACACAGTGATCAGTCAGAGTGTCCGTTTTTTGGACCAGTCGATCAACGACCATCAGGCCAACTGCGTGGACGGCTCGGTACTCATGGCCTCAGTACTTCAGAAGATCGGGATCAATTCTTATCTCGTGATCATCCCCGGGCACTGCTTCCTCGCTTTCGACCTGACACCGGACAGTGCCGCCCTGCCAGTCGGTCTGGAGACCACCATGCTCGGAGATAATGAGATCACAGAAGTCAAAAATTTGGGTTATCTGCCAAACCAGGACAAGTTTAAGGAGTATGACGCCTCCTACAAAACTTTTGGCAAGGCCGTGGACGTAGGCATTTCAACCATTCAGGCAAACGCCCGCACGCTGCAAAGCCAGTCAGACGTCCGGTTCAGGCTTGTTTCAATAGAGGAAGAACGCAATTTCGGCATCAAGCCGATTTCTTTCACGATGGACAAATGACCGTATCAACTTCAGCGACCAGCCCTCAACCCAATCCACCCCCATGAGCACGCCCCAGGTCCCGCCATCAAGTTCCACGGCCATTCCGTCCGGCAATCCCTTTCAGGACCCACGAAAATCTCTCGACTGGTCGCGCTCGGACATTGAGCGCAGGCTTGGCTTTCACGGCGGGCGCTTCACCAGTCCGGGCAATGTGCTGTCATTGATCCTCGCCCTGCTGCTGACCGCCGCCTTCTACACCCTGATCATCCTGATGCAGCAGAAGTGGCCGCAGACGCAGTGGTTTGCCGCCATGTTTCTTGAGCGCGGCCCCTGCCCCTACCCCACCATGCTTCTCTTCTTCTGGGCGCTGTCCATGCTCTTCATCAAGTGGCGCAAGCTCGTCTTCCAGCAGAAGGCCTTTGGCCTCTCCGTCATGCCGCAGGAGCCCGGGTTTGTGCTGACCTCCGCCACCGCACGTGAGGTCCGCGACCACATGTGCATGCTCGTGGACAACCCTCACAACTTCGTCCTCTTCAACCGCATCGACCTCGCGCTCGCCAACCTCCACAACATCGGCCACACCGCTGACGTGGCCGCCATCCTCAAGGTGCAGGCGGAAAATGACGAAGCCCAGATCGCCTCCAGCTACGGCATCATCCAGGGTTTCATGTGGGGCATTCCCGTCCTGGGTTTCATCGGCACCGTTCTCGGCCTCAGCCAGGCCATCGGTGCCTTCACCGACACCCTGCAGGCAGGCGGTGACCTCGTCGCCATCCGCGCCTCCCTGAAAACAGTCACCACCGGGCTTGCGACTGCGTTCGAGACCACGCTGGTCGCCTTGGTCTGCGCTTTCATCCTGCAGCTCATCGTCAGTTTCATGCAGTCCCTTGAATCCCAGTTCCTGGACAACTGCAATGACGTCTGCAGCAGGCAGGTCGCCGGTAAACTCCGTCTCCAGACCACCTGAGTCCCATCCGTATGAGAGGCCGTTTCAGCAAATCCAGTGGCAGCGCCGTGAGTTTCTTCGCGTTTCAGGACGTGATCACGGGCACCACCGGCTTTCTCATCATCATCACCATTTTTCTGGCGCTGAATCTCGACACCGTCATCGGCGTCAGCAGCGATGCAGACCCCCATGCGGAGCTCTCAGTCACCCTGAAGAGCACGCTCGCTGAAATCGTGAAGCTCAAGCAGCAGGCCGCCGCCGTCGTGCTCAGCCCCAACGAAACGGAGGAAACTGTCATGCGCATGATTGATGAGCTGAAACGCTCCATCGAGCGGCTCGCTCCATCCTCGCAGCCGGATCCCTCCCAAAAAAACGCCGGCGAGTCCCCCTTGGAAAGAGAGATCCGTATCGAAAAGCAAAAGCTGCTGACCGCCATCGACTCGCTCAAAAAGCAGCTCCCGGACAGCACCAAGGCCGCCGCCGAGGCAGAGTCAAAACTGGCCGCGGTGGAGAGCGAAATCAAAAAAATGCAGAGCCGCCTGCAGCAGAGCTACGACCGGCATAATGTGCTCCGCCTCATTCCGGAGAAGAGCACCACCAACAAAGAGCCTGTCCTCGTCGTCACCGACAAGGCGGGTTTCCTCATCCAGCTCTTTGACGGCTCGAAGCCAAAAAACGCGGACACGCTCACGGTCCTGATGCAGGCCTTGGCCGCCTTTGCCCCCGCGCAGCATTACATCGTCCTCTATTTCAAACCCTCGGGGGCCCTGCAGTTTGAGGACGTCACCCGGAAGGTCCGTGGGGCGGGCTATGAAATCGGCTACGATCTCATCCCGGAAAACATCCAGTTGGAGGCCGCTGAAGCCAAGGAGTAACAGCCCATGAGAAAACTGCGCCCTCATTCGGACCAAAGCCTCGACCTGCTTCTCGACACTCTGTGCAATGTGTTTGGCAGCATCATTCTCATCTCCTGCCTTCTCGCGCTCCTGACCCATCAGCATCCACCCAGCCCAGCCATCCCAGCGGAGATGTCAGGAGCCCAGGGCCGGCTCCTGGCCGAACGGCTCGAAGCTGCGAAAAGCGAACTCGCAGGCCTCCAGAAGCTCAACCTGAAAATGAAGGACTCTGGCAAGGACAAGTTGCAGACCCTCGTGCAGGAGCGCAACGAACTCCAGGCCGCTCTGGACAGGCTGCGCAATGACAAGTCTGCTCAGATGCAGGCCGCCTCAGGCACCTCCAAAGATCCCGCTGGTGACCTCTCGAAACTGCGCGCAGAGGTCAGGTCCCTGGACGAACGCCACCAAGATGCCAAAGCCAGAAAGGAGGCTGCGGAAAAAAAAGCCCGCGACCTCGCCGCTCAGATGCAGAACCTCCGCAGCAGGATGGCCGCCGAGGATGAAAAGCACACCGAGCATGTCCGCTTCCCCAAAGAGCGGGCGATCACCAAGTCGGCCATGAACATCCTGCTCAAATACGGCGCTCTGTACCCGCTGATAGATTCGGCGGGAGAGAAATTTCCCGGCCTCACGCGCATCATAAAAAAAGACGAGGAATTCGAAGCCATCCCCAAAAAATCCGAAGGCATTCCCGTGTCAGACACAGCGACGGTGCGCAAGCTCCTCGCCAGCTACAAGCACTGGGGGGGCTACGTCAGTCTCAGCGTCTATCCAGATTCGTTCGAAACCTTCCGTGCCCTCAAGCTGCTGATCATTGAGGCGGGTCTGGAGTACGGCTTCGACGTCTATCCGGACAACTACATCATCATCTTCAGCCCCAAAGGCACATCGCCCGCACCGCTTTAAAATTGGCCGCTCAGGCCCCGGCCCGCTTATTTCACCGGCCTCAGGTCAAAGCACACGAGTTTGTCCTTCTGCCTCACGATCAGCCTGCCGTTGGCGATGGCAGGCGAGGAGCAGCCCAAGGCGTCTGTTTTGGCACGGCCCAGCTGCTCGTAGGCGGTGTTGGTGGCCTTCACCATCCGCACATGGGTGCCGTTGTTTTCATAGACCAGCAGCTTGCCGTCAGCCAGCAGCGGAGAGGTAATGGTGCTGTTGATCTCGTTTGCCACCCACTTCACCGCTCCGGTTTCGAGGTCGATGCACTGATGCTTCTCACCACAGCAGTGGTACACGCTGCCCTCGTAAATGATCGGGCTGCCAGTATAGCGGCGCGTCACCCAGAAATGGGACCATGCAGTTTTTGGCGTGCCGTCCGGCTGCATTTTGTAGGCGCGCAGCCCCACTCCCTCCGTGCCGCTGTAGAGCACCAGCCAGTCGCCGCTCGCCACCGGCGTGCTCTGGCTGCCGCCTTCCGCCTTCCATTTCACGCCACCAGTCTCGGGGTCAAGACCATAGAGCGCATTGTTGCCATTGATCACCAGCACAGGTGTACCGCTCGTCGGTGCCCACCACGTGGGACTCGCGATCAAACCTTTGGCCTCCTTCTGCTCCCACAGCAGCTTGCCATCCGCTTTCGAAAAGGCGCAGGTCCCACCGGCGGCCATGTACACACGGTCTCCCATCACCAGTGGCGACGCGGCCGGCCCCTTCACAGACAGCGGAGCCGACCATGCCAGCCTGCCATCAGCCTCATTCACACAGAGCAGCTCAGAGCTGCATGCGGCATACACCTTGCCATCCACCACCGCACACGTGCTGGAGGACTGGCGTCCGCTCGGCTTCCCCGGCTGGGCGTATTTCCAGACCTGCTTCCCGGTCGCGAGATCCAAGCAGAGGATCACATCCTGCGCCACCTTCACGGTGTTCGGCACCAGGGCGATCATTTTCTCCTTCACGTCCGCCGGAAAGCCCTCGTCATCCAGCCACTTGCCAAACGCCGCCGCACTGGCAAACGGCTTGCCCTGGCGGCTGTTCATCTTGCCCAGCCACTCCAGGGCAATCGCGTTTTTACCCGCTTTGAAGCGGCTTGCCACCCAGGAGCCAATGTTGATCTCCTCCTTCTCGCTCAGGTTGTCCTTGCGCCACTGGTTCACCCATTCATCAAATTTCTCCCCGCGCAGCTTGGGCAGGTTGAGGCGCGCCTCCTCCAGCTTCTTTTCCAGTTCGGGCGAAGTGCCGCGGTAGTTCAGCGACTGCATCACCTCGGTGTCGATCTCACGCGTTTCAGAGGGCACTCGCTCATGCCACACCACACTGATGAACACCTTCTCCCCGCTCACCACCGGGCTGCCATGGCCTCCATACTCGTTGCTGGGGATGAACTCGCTCTCCCAGACTTTTTTCAGCCCTTCAGTTGGAAAAGCATCCGCAATCGGACTCGTGTCCTGTGAAACCCCATTGCGATCCGGCCCACGCCACTGGTTCCAGTCACCTGCCCAAGCAGCAGAGGCAAACAGTAAAACGTGGGCAGCAGCAAAAGCGTTTTTCATGAGCAGCCGTAAACGGCATCGCACCTCCTCAAGTTTCACCGGTCATCATTCTTGTTTGCAGCGCCAGTCAGAGCTGGCTCTGTATGGCGTCGCTGACATTGTTGCCAGACAAAGGATCGGCGGCTTAGGCAGAAAAGTCTTCGTCAGTCATGTGGGTTCATGGGGCGGAATCAAATGCTCTGAAAACTTCGAACCATTCGTGCAGAACTTTTCCTCACTGGACATGGCCGACAGTCAGCCACTAGATCTCAAATGGTAGCCGGGCGCTTTCCCAGACTCACCTGCCGCCCACGGTACCCCGCTCCCTTGCTACCCCCGGCCGCTCAAGGTAGTAATGCCCTACGGTCTCGGCGGCGGCCAGCAGGGAAATCTCCAGATGAGAGGGAGGAAAGGTTTTGTCCGGCATCGGAGAAAACGAACTTTCCCAATCTAATTCGTAATGAATGGAGGACGCACCACTGGAACCATCGGGATTTGTGGCTGGCCAGGCTGAGGCGGTATCACATTGTATGGCATCTGGTTCTGTGACGGCTGGCCCGGCCGACGCTGATTCGAAGGCACGGGCATGCGCCCCTGAGTTGGCTGGCCAGGTTGAAACTGGCCGGCTGGCGCTGGAGAGTTGCTTGCGGATGCCTCCGGCGGGATGGGTTTGCCCAGATTTACCGCCATTTTTTTGAGGCTTTCGCGCTGTTGGTGGAGACTGCTCTCCAACCCTTTGGCTTCGGCTTCTTTCCGTTGTGCGATGGGGATCCACCCACTGATCCTGCCAATGGATCGGGCGTAATAATGTTTTTGCCAAGCTTCAGCGGCCTCCGCCTGTGCCCTGCCGAGGGCTTCGCTGGTCCGTGCAATCGAAGCCAAGGCTTCGGTGTACTCCAACTCCATGGCCTCCCTTTCATCTGGAGCATCTGGATTGATGGTGGGGCCGTTGTCCACCCGGTCCAGGTTGGTGCGTGTTCCTATGCTTGGCAGCTCAAGCGTCAGCTGGCGCTTGTGCCGTCCCGTTGTCACGTAGTAGAACTCCCGGGTGCTGGCACCATTGAAACGCAGCACGTATTTGGGGGAATCGCGCAGGCGCTCCCACCTGCCGACGGGAGCCGTGCCTGTCATGACGCTGCCGTCAGGTTTGAATTCGACAATTGACCGGTCGGATTTCCGCCAGGTGCCTACGATGTCTGGTGTTGCTGCCATGGCGGCGGAACCAAGCAGAATCATGGCATGAATGACGAGAGCCAGAGAATGGACAGCAGGACACACTCTGACGGTGGGACTTTGGGAGGAACGGGGGCTCATGGGATGAAGATTTGAGGGTTGCATGGAACTGCTTCGCAATGGGTGACGGGCGGATGCAATTGGGTGGAACAAAATCAGGCGCTGGCTGTCATGAGTTCCTAAAGTTCGGCAACACGGCGAGTCGAACCATGCTCCACACCGTAGGTAGAAAAACATCATGGGAAGCAGGCTGCGATGCGGAAATGCTCATGCGTGGCCAGCAGCCGACTTAGCAGTGAATTTATGAACTGCCAATAAGGTAATATGGGAAAGATTATTACTGAAATAAGCCGCCCTTCAAATGATTAAAAAAGCCGAGGCGTACGCCCCCCCCTCCACCTCCATCGTTCGCCTGCTTACGCAGTAAGGTCGTCCGCCGTGAAATCCATGGGAAGGACTCAATGAAATGCTCCCGTGTTCCCGGGCCGTTTCACTTCGCTTGGCTCTTCGGCTCTGGAGTTCTCACGATGCGCAAATCCATCGACTGCATCTCAGCCAGCATGTCCACAAGTGTCCATAAATCGCATTTGCAGAAACGGTGGCTGTGCCCTGCCTCACCGGCTTCCATTGTGTTTCCCAGCGAGCCCCATTTACCTGGGAGCTGTAATAACCACTTCTTGTTGAAGTGGTGCGCAGGGAGGGGATCGAACCCTCGACCAATTGGTTAAAAGCCAACTGCTCTACCGCTGAGCTACCTGCGCATTCCCAAATCGGGGGCCGGTATGTATTCATATGTGGGCTTAGCGCAAGCCTGAATATGCCCCGGAGCGGACTTTTTGCACCAGCCCGTCGAGCCCCATCTCAGGCCGTTTCACATGATATGCCCGGATTTCGCAGCTTTGCGCCCCTCCTAAATCACATTGGACGTCATCCCCGATGTGCAACGCTTCATGGGGCAGGCAGCCAGCGGCGGTCAGCGCAGCCTGGAACATACGCGCATGCGGCTTGGCTGCCCCGACCTCGCTTGAGATGATGATCTGTCCAAAAAAGCGCTGCAGGTCATGCCCTGCCAGGATGTTGCGCAGCCGGCGGTCGAAATTCGACAGCACCAGCATGCGGTGGTCTTGCGCGAGCTTTTCCAGGGCGGGAACCGCATCATCAAACACACTCCAGGCTTCAGGCTGGGCATAGTGCCGGTAAAGCTCGTCAAAAAGCCTGTCCAGCACATCCTCCCCCGGCGGCTTGCCCAGCACACGGCCAAACACATTCCCCACCAGCGTGCGCCACCAGCAGCGGTCATCATCCTCCGGCGGCAGCCCCTCTGGGTGCAGCGGCGGCGCAGTCTCCTTCCAAACCGCGCGAAAGGCCTGCATGATGGCCCCCTCTTCCGCCATCAGCCCATGCTTCCGTGCATGCTGCGCGTACGTTTGTCCCACGGGCTCCGCAGGCCGGATCAGTGTGCCGGCTGCGTCAAAAAACAAAGTCTTCAACGGCATGGGGTTAAAAAAAAAACGGGAGCGACTTCGCAGTCGCTCCCGCAGGGAAATCAGTGCTTTTACTTGGAAGCCGTGACCGGATTCTTGGGGTTCTTGCCTGCAGTCTGCTCCTGCTCGGGCTCCACTGGGAGCTGAGGCAGGCGGCAATGCCAGCTGGATCCTGGAAGAGCATAACCGGGGCTCAAATCATTCAGGCTGCCCACCATGTAGGGCTTTGGCTCCGGTGGGGTGATGATGTCCACAGCACCGAAAAGACCACGGCTGACGGTTTCACCGTAGGAGTACATGGCACTCTGATAGACTTTCTTGGTGGAAATCATGCCACGCTGCATGACTCCGGTGACCACTCCGGGCCAGCGGCGGATCGCGCGGGCACCAAAGTTGGCTCCGTCATCCACAGTGTCCATGCCGTAGTCTGCATAGCGGTTGGTTTCGCGGAAAGCCACATCGTCCGTGCGGTATGCCGCATCCATGCCGATGTTGGTGTAGTCTCTGGCCTGGCGATCGCTCACCTTGCCAACGAAATTGCTGCCGTCATCGACGATGTCCATCGTGCTGGTTTCAGCCTGACCCACTCCCTGTCCGACGTAGCCAAGGCCCCGGTTCACATAACGTGCATCACGGCAGGGCAGCACAGAAGAGGGACGCGGATCGTTCACCAGATTCTTCGTGGCTGTGCAGGAAGCAAGAGTCGAGAGTAGAACAAGGGGCAGGAGCAATTTCATAGAATATCTGATTCTGTCGGAAAGGACCATGGATTGTCAAAGCTAAAATCCGTCAATCTCTGCGAAATGCACTCAGGAATAGCGCAGAAGCTGAAAGACCCCCGCAAGCAGCTCGTTATCGCGCCATCCCCCACTGTCCATTCACATGAAGCTGAATCCCCTCTGCGCCATCCTCGCATCGCTCGCCGCCTCCGCCCTCATGGCCCAGGCCGCCCCCGACCTCCAGGCCACCGCAGCCAAAATCGACGAACTCGTCAACGCCAAGCTGGCCAAGGAAAAAATCCAGCCCAACAAGCCCGCCAGCGACGAGGTCTTTGTGCGCCGTGTTTATCTGGATGTGGTCGGCCGCATCCCCACCCTGCATGAAACCATCGAGTTTCTTAAAAGCAGCGACGCCGACAAGCGCGCCAAGCTCATCGAGAAGCTCCTCGCCAGCGACGGCTACGTGCAGAATTTCTACAACTACTGGGCCGACATCCTCCGCATGAAGAGCCAGATGGTCGGCGGTGGCCAGAGCCTGCCCGCCTTCTACGGCTACTCCAGGTGGCTGAAGGACAGCCTGCGCGACAACAAGCCCTACGACCAGATGGTGCGCGAGGTCGTGACCGCCGACGGCAAGTCCTATGAGAACGGCGCCATCGGCTTCTACATCCGCGACTACAACATGCCGCTGGATAACATGGCCGTGACCACCCAGATCTTCCTCGGCACCAGCATGGTCTGCGCCCAGTGCCACAACCACCCCTTCGACAAGTGGACCCAGATGGACTACTACCAGATGGCCTCCCACACCTACGGGATGACCAGCACTAACGGCCTCACCAACCCGCTGCTGGCCCAGGCCATCTACGGCGGCGGTGCCGCTAAAAACAAGGCCAACCGCTACGGCGGCGCCGTCTCCAAATTCCCCCTGCCCGCGGGCATCGAGCGCAAGGATGTGGGCCGCGCCATGACCGAAATCTTACGCCCGCTGCGTTACAATGCCGTCCTCGATCAGACGGACAAAAAGCCCCTGACGCTGCCGCACGACTACCAGTACACCGACGCCAAGCCCAAGCAGAAAGTCGCCCCCGTCATCCCCGCCTCCTTCAGCAAGGACGGCAAGATCGTGAAGGACGGCGTCAAGCCCGTGGACTCCTACGCCAGCTGGATGACCAGCAGGGACAACCCGCGCTTCACCACAGTTATTGCCAACCGCCTGTGGAAAAAGCTCATGGGCCAGGGCATCATCGAGCCCGTCGATGAAATCACCGACAGCACCGTGCCGAGCAATCCCGCGCTCATGACCTTCCTGGAAGACACGATGAAGGCGGCCAACTACGACATGAAGGCGGTCATCCGTGCCATCCTGAACTCCCAGGCCTACCAGCGCGAGGCCTACACCAAGGACGTCGAACTCGGCGAGATCTACAACTTCCCCGGCCCCCTCCTCCGCCGCATGAGCGCCGAGCAGATCTGGGACAGCATGGTGGCCCTCTACAAACCCAACGCCGACCAGCCCAGCATCGCCACCAAGGTGGAGGCCGAGGTAGCTCTGCGCCGCATCGAGTGGCTGGACCGCGCCCTCAACAGCCTCTCCCCTCAGCAACTGCAGGAATGCACCATCAAAGTGGCCCAGAAGCAAAAGGAACTGGCAGCCGAAGTCCGTGCCGCCCAGGAAAGCATGGAGGCCGCCACCAAGTCCAAGGACGAGGCCGCCATCCGCAAGGCCCGGGATCTCATCAAAAACCAGCGCAAGCACATCGACGAAGCCGTGGACGCCGTGGTCTATGACGCCGGCTTCAAGCGCTTTGCCGAGCTGGCCCGCGAAGGCAAGCTGGATGAATTCACCAAGGACGAAGACTTTGCCAAGGAAGTGGCCGCCGTGCTCAAGCTGAAAAAGGACGGTGAAGACCTCGGCATGGACGAGGCGCTCGCCATCCTGTCCAAGCAGCGCCGCGCCAAGCTCAACGAGCAGGCCAAAGCCCGCTATGCCGCCGATGCCCAGCGCTTCGACGTGGACGACAAGAATGAAAAGACCTCCCTCGTGGCCTGGGAAAACTTCCGCGACACCTACATGCTCCGCGCCGCCGACCTGCGCAGCCCTGCACCCAACGGCCACTTCCTGCGCGAATTCGGCCAAAGCGACCGCGAACTCGTGGAAAATGCCAATGATGACGCCAGCGTGGGCCAGGCCCTCATGCTGCTCAACGGCAAGGTCTTCAGCAACCTGATGAACCGTTACACCGTCATCGCTCGTGCCATGGACAAGGCCAAAGCCGAAGGCCCCGAGTCGGTTATTGACACCGTTTACCTCAGCCTTCTCAGCCGCAAAGCCACCCCCGAGGAAAAAGCCCTCCTCAAGCCCATCGCCGACAACGCCGACTCCACCGACCGCGGCGACGTCCTCTGGACCGTGCTGAACACGAGGCAGTTCTTCTTCATTCAGTAGTAATGGACCGCACCTGTCCCGTGTGCTGCATCCGGTGTCACCGCCACATGCAGGGCACCCGTGGAGCCAGGAACACGGACCAACGCAGGAACGGCGCATCAGATGCGCAGAACAGGCCCGTTTGAGAAGCCAGGCTTTTCGAGATCTGGTCAAAGAGTCTCCTGCGACTTTTCAACGGCGGGTTGAGGTTGTTTCGATAAAACTGTCTGCCATCATCGGCGTTGATGAGCCTTCCTTTGTCACGTCCGCACAGCCCGCCTCAGACGTCGTTCTGTTTTCATACCACGCGGTGGTCTCACGTGTGCCGGGCGCAGGCGGATTCTGAAGATGGCAAACGCGCATTGGCGGACCTCTGCGATGCTTACTATGAGCCGGTGGTGTCATGGCTGCGGTGCGAGCTGCGCGATGCCGACGCCGCGCGTGAGGCAAGCCATGCGTTCTTCGCCTACCTGCTGGGCAGCGAAACACCGCTGGCGGCAGATCGCCAGCGCGGCAGGTTCCGCTCCTACCTTCTGGGGGCGGTGAAACACTTCCTTTCAAATCACCGCGCTTTGGGGCAGAGCATCAAGCGCGGCGGCGGCCTGACGTGGTCAGCATTGGAAAATGATGAAACACGGGCCGTGGCGGATGCCACGCAGCCTTCCCCAGACGCCGCGTTTGACCGCCAGTGGGCGCTGACGCTGCTGGGTCTCACTCTGGAAGGGTTGCGGCAGGAATGCGCGGCTGAAGGCCGGGCGCTGGAATTTGACAAACTGCAGCCCTGGCTCACCGGCGACGCGGATCATGGAGACCAGGGCGCGCTGGCCGTGGAACTCGGGATGAACCTCAATTCATTGAAGTCGCAGATCCGCCGGCTGCGTTCCCGCTTCCGCACACTGCTCAAGCTTCAGATCGCGGCGACTTTGAATGAGGGCGGCTCGGTGGAGGAGGAGATGGCCGTGCTGCTGGCCACACTGCGTCCGGGATGAGATGAGACGCATGAAAATGCGGCACGCGATTTGCGCAAAAAAAATTTTCGTGTTTTGAGGCAACTGTTTTTGGCCAAATCGTCAGTTCCAGGCATGAGCGATCATTTTGCCCCCTCCCACAGAACCTGCCCGCAATGCCAGGCCGAGGTGCCCGAAGACGGCACCAACGGCCTGTGCCCGGCGTGCCTGCTGCAGGAGGCCATGAAGCCCACGGAGGCAAAGACTCCCACCGAGCCAAAGAAACGCTGGGAGCCGCCCCAGGCAGACGATTTGTCAAAGCTGCTCCCACAGTATGAGATCACCCGCATGCTGGGCCGGGGCGGCATGGGCGCGGTGTATCAGGGCAGGCAGAAGTCTCTGGACCGCGCGGTTGCCATCAAAATCCTCTCTCACGATCTCGATTCGGCAGATGCCAGCTTCGCCGAGCGCTTCAAGAACGAGGCGCGCGCCATGGCCCGCCTCAGCCACCCGGGCATCGTGGCCGTGTATGATTCCGGGGAGACCTCAGACGGACTGCTCTACATTGTGATGGAGTTCATCGAAGGCACGGATGTGGCCCGCATGATGGCCGCGAACGGCCGCCTGCACTCGAACGAAGCCATGGCCATCACCGCGCATGTGTGCGATGCACTCTCCTACGCGCATGAGCGCGGCATCGTCCATCGCGACATCAAGCCGGCCAACATCATGATCGGCTACAACGGTGTGGTAAAGGTGGCAGACTTCGGCCTCGCCAAGATGGTGCAGGAGGACAAGGCCGGTCTCACGCAGAGCGGCATGGCCATGGGCACTCTCTACTACATGGCACCGGAGGCGCTCATGCTCGGCGCAGGCGTGGACCACCGGGCGGACATCTATGCCGTGGGCGTCATGCTCTACCAGATGCTCACCGGCAAGCTGCCGCAGGGCATGTTTGAGCTGCCTTCCATGCAGATCCCCGGCCTGGACCCACGCTATGACGGCATCGTCGCCAAGGCCCTGCGGGAAGACCGCGAACTGCGCTACGCCAACACGCAGGACATGCGGCATGATCTCGATGCCCTACTCACCCAACCGGTGACGAAGGCGCAGGAGAATGACGTAAAACCACCCCCAGCGCTGGATACCCAGGCACGCCCCCAGCGCCCCAGCGGCCAGCCCTACCGCCCTCAGCGGCCCCAGGTGCCAGCAGGTCCCACCATCCCCCTGCATCGGGAAAAGGAAAAAAAGAGCTCCCCTCTGCTCTGGGTCATGCTGGTCGCCCTGCTCGCCACGGGCGCATGGCTGGTAGGGAAGCGTCCTTGGGAAACTGCCCCTGCCAGCAAGACCGCGGCAGCGCCCAAGCCACAGCCCCAGTGGATCAATCTGCTCGGAGACGATCCCACCAAGCTCATGGAGTTCGATGCGTCGGCAGATCGACCAAGCGGCTTGGTCTTGATGCCGCCCAACCCTGGCGATCAGAACCCCCGCTACAAAGTGCAAAGCGGCGTGGAGATCTACACCAAGACCATGCACAAAAACGGCGTGTTGCGCGCACGCATCTCCGGCACCGGAGAAAACTGTCCCTACATGATGGTCCGCCACCGGGATCATTTGCATCACGTGAAGGGCTCTGCGTTTCGAGGGGTGGCTGTCCTCTCCATTGCCAACGGGGGCAGCATCACCTTCGCGCAAGGAGTGGCGGCAGCCCACCCGCCACCGTTTGAGATCGAGCTGCGTGTGGACGGCCATGAATACACTCTTCTCAAAGACGGTGTGTTGGCAGCACATGGCTTTGATGACATGTATGAGAGCGGTCACGTGGGCGTGCGGCTGTTCGGCGGGATGACTGTGGAAAAGCTGGAATATCTGGATGTGGGCGAGGGGCATCTCTCGGATGTGCAGCCCCCGCTGCCTGAACCCAAAGTGCTTGCTGTGCCTGCCCTCGCGGCAACCTCCCGCGAGATAGCGGGCGCCGGCCCATGGCGTCCGCTGCTGCAGGAAAAACCGCAGATCATCGAGCGTCTGGACATCAGAGACTCCCCCGCCACTCCAGGGTGGAAGATGATGCAGCAAGGCTTCATGCCCGTCATCGAAGGCAGCAATGTGGCGCTGCGGCTGCGCGCGCGGGGCCGTTACATCCAATTCGTATCCCACTGGAGCGAGACTCCAGAAAAGGGCATCCATGGCCACCTTCTCAGCCTGGCGCCGGAGCGGCCATCGGAAACCATGACCCGCCTGCTCGGGGGCTGGATCGACAGAGTCTCCTCTGTAAACGGAGTGGTGCAGCCCACCCCCAACATTCGCGCCCAGCCAGACGGCCCGCCGTCCGCCTTCGATGTGGTGATTGGAAAGGACTATGAGTTGGAGCTGCGCTCCTGGGACGACCGCCTGGAGCTTTTAGTGGATGGCAAACTGGTCAAGGCGGTGCGTGACATCAGCCTGCCGGGGAAGGTGCTGGCGCTGTATCCCGCTCTCCCTTTTGAGTTCAAGGATCTTGAATGGCGGCAGCTCACACCTGCGGGTGCGGTTTCTGCCACACCTGCTGGTGCTGCTCCGGCCGGATCTGCGCCACTGCCTGCATCCACCACGGGCATGGAACTCGTGGTGGAGGCCGACTTCGCCCAGCCGCTGCCCCACTTCCGCGATGCCAAGTCCCCCCATCTCGAAATGAAGTGGCAGGATCAAAGCTACCGCATGACGGCCATGGACAAAGCCATCTGGTGGCCCGGCCTGCCCCTGCTCAGCCAGTTGAGAATGACCGACTTCGTCTGCGAGGCAGAGTTCCGCATGCCACGCTCCGCGAATGGCAAATGGGGCATCGGGCTGCACGTCCCACAGAAGATGCCGTGGATCGGCGTCGGCATGACTTCCCAAGGTCGGGTGGACGTGTTCCGCTACGACGAAAAATTCATCGTGCCCCCCACCGTCACCACGGCCCACCCCGCCGGTGCAGACGCCTGGGACACCCTGCGGATGGAGGCTGTGGGCAGTCGCCTGCGTGTGTTTGTCAACGGGCTCCATGTGGCAGATGCAGACACCACCGGCCTCCCCAGCCCGCATGGGCTGAACCTCTTCATGGGCACCCCCGGGCCCGGCCTTGAGGTCTGGTTCCGGCGTCTGCGCGTCTGGCAGCCGGCGTCCACCACGCCCCCGCCAACCGCTCCCGTCAAGATGGACACCGGCGGACTGTGGCGCTCTCTTCTCGCAGACAAGCCGGAGATCATCCAGCACCTGAAAATCACCGACTCCACCACACCGGGTTGGAAGGTGATGCAGAACGGTTTCATGCCCGTCATCGAAGGCCCAAATGTGGCGCTGCGGATGCGTGCTCGTACCCGTGAGATGCAGCTCGTCTCCCACTGGGGCCAGACTGCAGAGCAGGGCATCTACGGCCACCTCTTCACCCTTGGGTTGGATGCTACGCATACCAACACGACACGCATTTTCGCCCGGTGGATCGAAAATGTGTCTGTCATCAACGGCCTGCTCCAGCCCAGAGGCGACCAGCCCAAGACCGACGGCCCCCCGCCTGTGCTCGAGGTACCTGCCGGGCAGGACTTTGAGCTGGAGCTGCGCTCTTGGGCAGACCGCCTGGAGCTATGGGTGGGTGGCAGGCTCATGAAGGAGTCACGCGGCATCACGCTGCCGGGGCATGTGGTGGCCCTGTACCCCGCCACCTCCTTTGAATTTAAGGATCTTGAGTGGCGGTCGCTGCCAGCCCCAGCCGCTCCATCCGCTGCCACCTCCCCGACCACGCCCCAGCTATGGACAGACCGCGCAGGCAGCAAAATGCGGGCGGCATTTGTGCGGCTGGAGCAGGACAGAGTCGTGTTCAGCATCTCAGGCAAGGAAACCATCGTGATGCTGCACACGCTTTCAGACGAAAGCCAGAACCAGGCACGCATGCTCGGCGCAGCCCAGGCCAGGTCAGCCCCTGTCGTAACCGCAACTCCGCCCCCCGCATCCCCGGCTACCGCTTCTGCCCCTGCCACAGCCCCACCTCCTCCAAGCCGGAAGGTCGGCCCCGTCGTCTTCGTCAACAGCCTCGGCATGACCTTTGTAGACGTCCCCGGCACGAAGGTGCAGTTCTGCACCCATGAGACACGCTTCCGTGATTTCATGACGTACGCCAACACACGGCGTCTCAGCTCCTCCGCTCCTTGGACCAATCAGACCTACGGCGGGCACTCCCTCGGCGGGCCCGCGCCAGACCACCCGGTGGTCCACGTCACTCCCGAAAACGCGCAGTCCTTCTGCACCTGGCTGAGCCTGAAGGAAGGCCGCACCTACCGCCTGCCCACGGATGCGGAATGGACCGCCGCAGTCACCGCACGCCCCGCCACCGGGCCGGATGCCAAGAAGCCCGCCCCCCGCTTCCCCTGGGGCAGCGAGTGGCCTCCCCCGCGCGGCGCAGGCAACTACAGCGACGAAAGCTACCACCGCCTGCGCCCGAAAGACCCCTACCTCCCACGCTACGAGGATGGCTACCCCACCACCGCCCCCGTACAAAGCTACACCGCCAATGCCGTCGGCCTGTACGATCTCGGCGGCAATGTGTGGGAATGGGTCTCCCTTCCAGCCACCGTGGACGCTCAAGGCGGACCGCGGGAAAACTTCGCCCTGCGCGGCGCATCCTTCCTGCACAATGACCAGGACTTCCTGCTGAGCTCCCGACGGCTGGAAAACATCTACAGCGGCGAAGCCGACCGCGGCTTCCGCATCGTCCTGGAAAAGTAAACCCACGCGCAAGGCAGGGGAGCCAACACCTGCCCCCCGTAACCCTGTGCCACGCATGCCCAAGAACCAAAAACCAAGATCCAAGAACCTCACCATGCCCACCCCACCCACACTCCCCACTCTCTTCCGGTCACTCGCCCTGGCCAGCCTCATCCTCCCGGTATCCGCCGGAGCACAGACCGTGCTCTCCCTGCCGGAGATCATCATCACCTCATTTCGCGGCCGCATCACCACCGGCAAGACGGACACCAGTGGCACCTCCACCGTGTTGCCAGAGCCGGCTGCCGGGCAGCCGTTTCAGCCAGCCCACCTCAGCCCCGGCACGCGGCTGGATGTGGGCTATACCAGCGCCAGCCATGCTGTGGTATCACTGCCCGGAGTAGGCGGCTGCGTGCTCAGCTCCGGTGCCTCCCTGCGCCTCCCTGTGGCCGGTGAGAATGGCATGACGATCACCTTCGACCGCCACATCAGCGGCACGCCCACGCTCTTCCTCAGCATCAATGCGGCAGAAATGGCCAAGAAAGGCGGCGCAGTGTTCCGCTTCAAAAACAAGTTCAAGTCAAACTCAGGAGAAGGCGTGCCCACAGCCAACGTGGTGTGCACCACCCTGGGCGGGCGTTTTTTCATGACGGACAGCCAGGGTCTCCAGCTCAAAGAAGGAGAACCCAGCGTGGGAGCCTGCACCGTGGGCGTCTTTGAGGGTAGCCTCACCGTGGAGGAAGTGAGCGCAGGAAAAAAACTCGAGCTCAAGCCCGGCCAGGTGCTGACGATCCAGCCCGGAGACCTGGGCCCGCCCCGCAAGCCCACGAAGCAGGAGGAAGCCTATGACCTCGGCTGCAAGCTGGCCGCTCTCGGGCGCGAGGTCCCGGCGCGGCTGCCCACCACCATGAAGACCACCGCCCCCACCAACCTGCCCGGCACCAAAGTGAACAGCCTCGGCATGGTCTTTCTCCCCGTGCCCGGCACCAAGATCCACATGTGCGTGCATGAAACCCGCTTCCAGGATTTTGCCCCCTACATCGCAGCCACTCCTCCGGCACACCCCAAACGGCTCCGGTATGACGTCCGCGCCCTGTGGGGCTGGGAAGACCATCCCGTGATGACCAACTGGGACGAAGCCAGCGCCTTCTGCGTCTGGCTAAGCCAAAAGGAGGGCAAAAAGTACCGCCTGCCCACAGACGAGGAATGGAGCCAGGCCGTCGGCATGGGTGCCAAGGAAAAGCGTGGCAAGGACAGCAACCCGGAGGAACTCAACAGAGCGGTGGCGGAGATCTACCCCTGGGGCACCGACTGGCCGCTTCCAGCCGGGGCGGGCAACTACGCCGACCTCAGCTACCTCAAGCACCATCTCATCTGGCATCAGCCTGACCAGGAAAACTACGACGACGGCTTCGCCGACACCGCGCCCGTCATGAGCTACAAGCCCAACAAACTTGGCCTCTACGACATGGGCGGCAACGTGGCCGAATGGTGTGAAGACTGGTACAACTCCAAGCGCGATGTGCGCGTGACCCGCGGCGGAAACTATTACTTCAACGCACGCTACATGCTGAGGGCCGGCGCCCGCCAGGGCCGCCGCCCAGAAGACTTGAGCGGCATCGGCTTCCGGGTGGTGCTGGAACAGCCGTGACCCCTCGATGTGCTCAGTGCAGCGGCCCCAATTGAGGCGTGAAAGGAAGCCTGCGAGAAGCAGAAACCTCTCACGCCATCACACCCTTCACCACTTCCCCCGCCACATCCGTGAGCCGGAAATCACGCCCGGCGTAACGGTAGGTAAGTTTCAAATGATCCAGCCCCAGCAGGTGCAGGATCGTCGCATGCAGGTCGTGAATATGTACCTTATCCACAGCGGCGTAATAGCCGTAGTCGTCCGTGGCGCCATAGGCCGTGCCCGGTTTGCTGCCGCCACCGGCCAGCCACATGGTAAAGCCGTGCGGATTGTGGTCGCGGCCATCGCTGCCCTGCGCCACCGGCGTGCGGCCAAATTCGCCGCCCCACACCACCAGCGTGTCATCCAGCAGCCCGCGGGACTTCAGATCAGCCAGCAGGCCCGCGATGGGTTTGTCCACTTCCGCCGCGTTTTTCGTGTGCCCCTTGAGCAGATCGCTGTGCTGGTCCCACTGCACAAAGCTGTCGCTGTGCGTCACTTGCACAAAGCGCACGCCGCGCTCGGCAAAGCGCCGCGCCATCAGGCACTGGCGGCCAAAATTCGCCGTCACCGGGTCATCGAGGCCGTACATCTTGCGCGTGGCCTCCGTCTCGCCCGAAATGTCCTGCAGCTCAGGCATGGTGGACTGCATGCGGTAGGCCAGCTCAAAGGAGTTGATGCGTGCCTCCAGCGCCGCATTCGCCCCTGCCTGCTCCAGGTGCGAGTGGTTCATCTGAGACACGAGATCCAGCTGCGCGCGCTGCATCTCCGGGGAGACCATCTTGTTGTGAATATGTCGCACCACCGCCTGCTCGGCAGGGATGCTGGCATTTCCCAGCGGTGTCCCCTGGCAGTGCGCAGGCAGGAAGGCGGAGCCCCAGTTGTTCACACCACCGTGTGCCAGCGTCGGGCAGATGGTGATGAAGGCCGGCAGGTCGGTATTTTCCGTGCCCAGACCGTAGCTCACCCAGGAGCCAAGGCTCGGCCGCACAAAGGTGTCGCTGCCGGTGTGCAGCTTAAGCAGAGCGCCGCCGTGCGCCGGATTCGTGCCGTGCATGGAGCGGATGACGCAGAGGTCGTCCACATGCTTCGCCACATGGGGAAAAAGATCGCTCACAGGCAGGCCGCTCTGGCCATACTGGCGGAACTTCCATGGAGAGCGCAGCAGATTGCCCGTCTCCGCAAATTTCACGCGAGGCAGCGCAAAAGGCGGCGGCTTGCCGTTGTCACGGTCCAGCAGCGGCTTCGGGTCAAAGGTGTCCACCTGCGAGGGACCGCCCTTCATCAGCAGAAAGATCACGCGCTTGGCCCGGGCCGGAAAATGCGGCTGCTTCGGTGCCAGCGGGTCCACCACTGCCGCTTTGGCAGCTTCCAGTCCCAGAACACCTTGCAACGCCAGATAGCCAAAGCCCGCGCAGGAGCTGCGCAGCATCTCACGACGGCTGAAATACGGCAATGGAGACGGGGTTTTCATCACTGCACATACCTACGCACAAACCACGCCAGCTCTTGCTGGCCAAGTGCACAGGCACTCACCTCTGCCAGTCCGCGTCCGAGCCTATGTCCCGCCCGCTCCTCCACGGCATGCAGTCTTCTGTCACGCCGTCGGCCTCATGACTTCAGCACGCCTTGAAGGTTCGGGCTGAGTTTGCATTGGGAACGGCACGATATTTCATCCATAAGTTCGGGCAGATCATCAAACTGGTCGCTGGAGGTAAACACCAGCGTCCGGCCCTTCCCCTTGATGAAAACACAATGCGCGAGACGGTTCCAGACCATCTCATCAATATCCCCCCACGGGATCAGCCGGCTTGACCGCAGGCGTGAGACCACGAGCCCCTCATCTGTCACCTGATAGCGATTGAGCCCCGTCCTCCAATAAAGCCATCCGACAAACAGTGCCAGCACAGTACAGACCACGGCGAAGGCAACGCGCCCTTCCGTGCCGCCGCGAAACACCGGCTCGGCACTCACCCGGTAAATCATCCAGCCCATGAAAATCGGAAAACCAGGACCGATCAAATGCACGATAGGCGAGTGTCGGTAGCTCTTCATCGGCACAGCAGGTGAATCCACCTCACGCACGGCCCGAGGCCGGGGTAGTCCTGCGGCGGCGGTCTTCGTCGCTGAAGTAGGTCTGCATGCGCTCGCGCAGGTCGGCGTAGAAATTGCGGGACATCTCCTCCAGCACCTCCGCCGTGTGGGAGACTCCGCTCTTGGCAGCCAGCTCGCGCGCCACGCGGTTTTTCTCCTCAAACTCACGCTCCAGATCCATGAGATAAACGAGGAACTCCTTGGCGGAGCGTGCACCGTCCACACCGGTGACGAGCGCGCGCTCCAGCGGCTTGTTCCTCGTGAGGTTCAGCACCTTGCTCTCGCTCAGCTCCTTCATCTGGCGGCTGAAGCCCTCCAGGTAGGCCTTGCGCTCGCCATCGTAGAGGCGCTCCTCACGGTCCAGCAGCGTGTCGTAGGGGCCGGGCTTGGAGAAGAACTTCACGATCAGCGGGATAGTGTCCACCAGCATGAAGAGCAGCGTCAGCACCAGATACGCCACCAGCGCAAACCTGCCGCCCTCGGCCCCCTGCTCAAAGAGCTCGTGCAGCGCCAGCGTCTGCGTCAGGATGTCCCGCCTCGGCTCCGCGCGGATACCGGAGATGCGCGTGTCCTCGTCCTTGATCAGCTGGCCGATCTCCGCATGCAGGTTCTTCTGCTGCAGCAGCAGCGCGTCAATCTGCGTCTTGAGCGTCTCGCGGATGGCGTTCTGCTGGGACACAAACTGGTCCGCCTGCTCCGTCTGCACCTTCTGCTTCAGCGCGGTGATGCGGTCCTGCTCCGCCTTGTTGCGTGCGGCTTCCTCCAGTGCTTTGGCGTCCAGTGCGGCATTGACGCCGTCTTCAGCGGCCTTGATCTCCGCCACCAGCACCACGCGGTTTTTCGTCATCGTGTCCAGCACACCGCTCAGGCGGGCGCTCTCCGCACGCCGCCATGTCAGCTGGTCTTCCTGGATGCTCTTCGCACGCGGCCCAAGGCCGATGATGCCGCTGCGCTGCCCGTTCACCTCGCGCTCAAACTCCGTCTGCCAGTGGTTCAGCTCTTCAGCGATCTTCTGGTAGTCCTGGCTCAGCTTGGCCATCTCGGCATCCAGCTTGGTCAGGCGTTCCTTGCCCGGCGCCACCGCCTCGGCGATCTTGCCTTCACGTTCCGCCTTCGCCGCCTTCTCGTCCTCCGTCAGAGGCTTCTCCACCGGCTTGCCGTTCTCATCCAGAAACTTCGCATTGAAGGTCGCATTCCAGTTCTCGCGCTGTTTGGCGATGTCTGTCTCCAGCGTCACCAGCCGTGCCTCCACGGCGGCCTTCTGCTGCTTGGCGGTTTCACGTGCGGCCTCGATCTCGCCCTGCCGGTGCTTTTCCACCACGGAGGTGATCGTGTCTTTAAACAGCAGCAGCGTCAGGGGGTGGGAAATCGTGATGCCCATCAGCGCCGCCACCACCATGCGCAGGGAAAACTGCGCCGCCTTGCGGAAGATGGACTGGTAGGCGCGGTACGTGGCCAGCAGCGCGCGGTCCACCGTCAGGATGATGAAGGACCACACCAGCGACACCGGCGCGATGATCATCCAGTTGTCCGTGAGCGTGCTCAGCGCATACGCGCAGGCGATGATGGCAAAGGTGGAGGGCACCAGCACCGTCGCGCCAAAGGCCACATACTTCCGCCGCTCCCATGCCGGGCAGTCATCGAGGTTGTCGGAGGAGGCTGAGGAGAGCCAGAAGAAAACGCGTTCGATGCGCTGGAGGAGGTTCATGGGCGTGTGGGGCTGCCAGATTTGGAGTGTGCGGGCGCGCGTGGGATTGTCAATCTGCGCGAATGGATTATTGAGACCTCCTATGACGCCAGCACTCGACGATGCATTCATCTGCGATTCCGTTCCTGCGGAAGTCATGGACCAGGTGTGGGCGGCAGGCTGGCGGCATTTTGGCCGTTACTTCTTTCGCTACAGCACCCAACTGGCCCCCGCTGGCGGGCTGCAGACCATCACGCCCCTGCGCATCCATCTGGAGTCCTGCTCCTTCAGCAAAAGCCAGCGCCGTGTGCTCAGCAAGAACACCGGCCTCCGCACCGAGATCTCCCCCGCCGCCCTCGACCCGGAGCTGCGCGCCCTCTTCCAGCGGCACAAGCAGCGCTTCACCCACAACATCCCGGAAACCCTCGAAACCTTTCTCGGCCCAGACCCCGCCCACGGCCCCTGCGAGTGCCGCATGCTCCGCGTGTTTGACGGCCACCGGCTCATCGCCGCCAGTTTTTTCGACGTCGGCCAGCAGGCCGCCTCCAGCATCTACGGCATCTTTGAGCCCGAATGCTCCAAACGCAGCCTCGGCATCTACACCCTGCTGCTGGAGATCCGGCACTGCCGGGAGGCGGGGCTCCGCTGGCTCTACCCCGGCTACGCCACCCGCGAGCCCAGCGTGTATGATTACAAGAAGCAGTTTCGTGGCACCCAGTATCTCGACTGGGTCGCCGCCGCCTGGCTGCCTCTGGCCCCGGCGCTGGAAAATCCGGCCAGAGGCGAGCCATAGCCGCACGAGCGCCCAGCGGGTGGGAGCAGCTTTTTCATGCCAAGGCAGGCTCTCCCTTGTGCAGCGTGAGCTGGTTGTACGGCAGATTCCAGCTGTTCAGATTGCAGGCGTCCACACACAGTCTCTGGATCGCACGTTTCAGCGAGGAGTACCGCTGCGCCACCTCGCCTGAAAAATCTGCAAGAACCGTGTAGTTCAGCGAAGATTTTCCCGCCTCAGACAGCTCCACGCTCACGTTTTTGAGATGCTCCACGCCGATGAGGCTGCGCAGTTCGCGCTCAAGGTGCGCCCTGAGCTTCTGCGGCACCTCGGTGGTGCTGATGCCCTGATGGCGGTAATCAATGCCGAAGATGGTGCGGACACGGAAGCTCTTCGTGAGATTTTCCGGGCACAGCTTCAGAAACATCTGGGTCGGGTACGTGCGGCGGCTGCCCCCCAGCAGCACCAGTTGCACCCAGTCCGGAGTTTGCGTCACCACTTTGCCGTGCGTGCCATCGCTCAGGCACACCCATTCATCGGTCGCACACGGAAACCAGGACTCATCCTCGTCAGGCCGGGAGACCAGCGTCGTCAGCTCACGCAGCGGCAGCCGGATGTGCCCGCCGTCCAGCGCCGGGTTGCGCAGCTCTGAAAAGACACCCACGCTCCGCACCTCCCATGGCAGCCCGTTGTAAACCACCCGCTCTCCCTCTCGCACAGAGCCCAGATTCAGCAGCAGTTTCACCTGCTCATAGACCACCGGCAGCGTCTGCTTTCCCGTCCAAGCTATGCCGATGAGGAACATCACCGCCAGCCCCAGCAGCACCCAGTCGCCCGCCAGGTAAAAAACCAGCAGCACCGCAAACACCGAGAGCAGCAGGCTCAGGCCATGATAGCCCACCGCCGCGACGCGTACACTGAATGAGCGGTTCTTGCGCTTCAGTGCGGGCAGCCTGCTCAGGCGCCTCCAGAGCAGGCGCATGCCTCCAAAAATCAGCAGGCTGATCAAGCAGGCCAGCATCAGGTTTCTTCCGCGTTGCCGGACAAAGCCCGCAGCCACATCCCTCAGTGTCCCGAGCGTGCCGCCGCGTTTCACCTCCAGCTCCTCCAGCTTAAACTCGGCCACGGCCAGCTCCGTCTCCACGTCATTCTGCCGTTTCTTCCACTGTATCAGCAGCTCACCCAGCAGCGGTTTGAGAGTCGGGTCCGTCGCCAGCTTCATCTGCCCCTCCAGATTTTTCTGCGCCGTGCTGGCCAGTTGCTGACGCTGCTGCAAGGCCGCCAGTTGCCGGCGCAAACCTTCCACCTCCCGTGGCGAAGCGGTGAGCTGCCTGAGCTCCTGGATGATGGGCAGCAGCAGCTCACGCGTCTCCTGCTGCAGGTTCAGTTCCAGCCCCTCAGGCGCGGCAAATGTTTGCGGCTCGACTCCCGTCGCCACCCGCTCCAGATCCTTCATCAGGGCTTCCCGCTTGGCGCTAAGCCCCAGCGCCCGCTCTTGCAGTCTGGTCTCTTCATCCTCGGGCAGCTTCGCCTTCAGCAGCGCACGCACAGCCTTCATCTCCTCGTCCACCTGCCGAAACGATTCGGCCAGTGCGCTCAGCGCGACCTCAGAGCGCCCATTTCCCCCGGTTGCTGCCGCCGTCGGCTGCGCCTTGGCATTGGCCATCGCTAGGCAAAGAAAGGCCGCCATCCACCTGACCGGCGCTGTTTTTGGAAAAGTCATCCACATGGTCACCTGTCCAGCTTATGCGGTTGGCGGCACGTTCACAAATCATAAAGCTCCCGGCAGTCCAGCCGTCCCGTCTGCCGCCCATTGCGCAGTAATGTACGACAAAACCGGTTGCGCCAGTTACTGCTTGTTTGCCCTCATCTGCCAAAGCCTGAAAGACCCACAGCATGACCGCTACCCACGTCGAAATCCTCGCCACCTCACTCTTTGCCCTCGCTGTTCTGCATACTTTTGCAGTCAAGCGCTTCGCCCACTGGGCCGCGCGGTATCCGGAAGGCTCCATCATGGAGAATATCCTCCATTTCCTGGCCGAGACCGAGGTGGTCTTCGGCCTTTGGGGAGCGGCGCTCTTCGCCGGAATCATCGCCATGAAGCACTCCCTTCATGACGCCGTGGCATACATCGACGGGCTGAATTTCACGGAGCCCAAGTTTGTCTTCGTCGTCATGGTCGTGGCGGCCACACGCCCTGTGGTGCAGCTGGCGGAGGCTTGCATCACTGGCCTCGCACGCCTGCTGCCATTAAAGACCAGCGTGGCCTACTACTTCGCCGCCCTGTCCTTCGGCACCTTGCTTGGTTCCTTCATCACCGAGCCTGCGGCCATGACGCTGATCGCCATCCTCCTCAAGCGCCGTTACTTCGACTGCGGCATCGGCCCGGGCCTCGCCTATGCCACGCTCGGCCTGCTGTTCGTCAACATCTCCATCGGCGGCACCCTCACGCACTTTGCCGCGCCACCTGTGCTCATGGTCGCTTCCAAGTGGCAGTGGGACACCTGGTTCATGCTCTCCCACTTTGGCTGGCGCGCCATCGCCAGTTGCATCGTCGCCACCGCGCTTGTCACCTTTATCTACCGTGCCGAGCTGGGACGTGTGGCAGTGCTGGAGCAGCCCGTGCGCCCCCTGCCCGCATGGCTCACAGCCCTGCATGTCGTCTTCCTGGCCCTCGTCGTCCTATTTGCACATCATCCGGACGTCTTTTTTGGCGTGTTCATGCTTTTCCTCGGCATCGTCAGCGCCACGCAGGAATACCAGGACCAGTTGCGCCTGCGTGAAGGCCTCCTCGTCGGCTACTTCCTCGCCGGACTGGTCACGCTCGGCTCGCTGCAGTCCTGGTGGCTTCAGCCCCTCATTGCCGGGCTCGATGGTGCCAGCATGTACTTCGGTGCCACCGGTCTCACCGCCCTCACCGACAATGCCGCCCTGACTTATCTCGGCTCCCTCGTCGAAGGCATCTCGCCAAAGCTCCAGTATGCCCTCGTTGCCGGAGCCGTCACAGGCGGCGGCCTCACCGTCATCGCCAATGCGCCCAATCCCGCCGGCATCGGCATCCTGCAAAGCTCCAAAGCCTTCAGCAACGAAGGCATCAGCCCCCTGCGGCTCTTCCTCGGCGCCCTGCTGCCGACCGGCATCGCCATCGCGTTCTTCTGGTTGGTCTGATTCCGGCAGACGGTGCCCAGCCCGATTTGATGACATTGTTTCCTGCCGCAGCAGCTTCGGTCAGCCCCCCCTTTACCGCCGGATATGCAAAAACAGGTTCACGCCTTCCGGCTCCCACATCACCTCGATGGAGTCCGCAGCCGCCCCCGCCTCCAGCGCCAGGGCACGCAGGTGGTCCCGCGTGCGGTGGTGCAGCACCCAGTCTCCCAGCAGCTCCATGTAGTCGCGGCTGGGGTTGTAGTCGGAGAAATTCCCCACCACCACCTCACCGCCGCGTTTCGTCACGGCCATCAGCGCCTTGAGCAGAAACACAAACGTGCGGTCCGTGAGGTAGTCAAACAGCCCGGCAGACCACACCAGCTCATACCCCCTGGCAGGCAGAAAGCGCAGCACATTGCGGTGGTAAAACTCCACCCGCTTGCCAAAGGGCGCGCACAGCTTCTTCGCCCGCTCGATGGCGTGGATCTCGGCGTCCACGCAGTCGAAAAACACCTCGCACTCGGGATTGTCCAGCACCCACTCACGCACGTCCCGGGCCGGACCGCTGGCCACGTTCAGCACATTCAGCGGCACCTTGGTGCGCCCGGCGGAGTGCGAATGCAGCAGCTGATGAAAGTAGGCCTTGCGGTTGCGCACCGCATTCGGGGCCGCCTGGGAGTGGAAATACAGGTCCCACCGCCTCAGATGCGGCTCCTGCGCGATCTGCAGCGTGTAGATGGCCTCGATGATCTCAAAGTCGCCGCTGTAGCCGTATTTCTTCCCCAGCGCCCGGGCCTGCATGGTGCCCTCCAGGTGGCGGCTGGTGATGTCGTGCGCGTAGCTGAGCACATCTTCTCGGGACACAAGCCCGGCGCGCACCGCATCTCCCAGATGCCGCAGGGCGCGGTTCACATGCGCATAGTCATTGGGCACCGGCCCTCCGCTGGCGATCATTCCCCGCAGCAGTTCATCGCACTCCATCAGCGGCGAGAGGTCGTTTCTGCGACCTGAATAACGTTCTTGAATGACAAAAGGCGGCATGCGCTGGGCGTGACAGATGAACACCTCAAAGGCGTAATTCCTTGATAATAAACCTTTCTTTATACTTCGGGAAGTAAAAATTTTGTCTCTCCCCTTTGGAAGCCCGCTTTACCTGATCGTGTGTCTTGATAGGGACTCCCATGCCCCCGCTCTCCTCGCCAGGCCCCGCTCGTCTCCGCATTTTATGGATTCGCGCCGGGGGCTGCCTGCCACTGACCTCCGGCGGGGTCATCTACTCCTACCACCTGCTCATGCATCTGGTAAAGCACTGCCATGTGCATGCCCTGGAGCTCCGCCGCGAGGAGCAAGAGACGCCGGACTCCGTGCCCTATGCGCACAAGCTGGAGTGCGTCCATGCCCGGCTTCTGGGCGACTGGTCGCCGCGCCGCTTCTTGCATTACATCGGGCCGGTGCTGCGCAATCTCTTCGCCTCGCGCAGGCCCTTCATCCACGCCTTCTTTGAAAACGCGGAGTTCAAGCAGCGCGTGCGGGAGCGCGTGCTGAGCGGCCAGTTTGACCTCGTTATTGCAGATGAGCTGGTCGTGGCGCCTGCTTTTGAAGGCTGGAAAGCAGAACGCCGCGTGCCCTCCATCCTGCTCCAGCACAATGTGGAGGCCAGCATCTGGAAGCGCATGACGCAGCTCCAGCGCAATCCCTTCATGTGGCTCTTCTACCAGGAGATGACCCGCCGCATGCGGCGGCAGGAGCCGCGGCTCTGCCAGCTCTTTGACGCCGTGCTGACCAACTCCACCTACGACGCCGACTGCTACCGCGAGGTCTTCCGCCTCCCGCATGTGCTGGGCAGTGTACTCCCCGGCACCCCTCCCAGCCAGAGCGAGCCCCCGCCTGCCGTCCTCCAGCAGCAGCCCGCCCCTTGGATCGCTTTTGTGGGCGCCATGAACTGGCCGCCCAACACCGACGCCGCCATCTGGTTCATGCAGGAGGTGCTGCCCCTCGTCCGCAAGACACGCCCTGACGTGCGTTTCCGCGTCATCGGGCACAAGCCGCCGCCCTCCTTCTACCAGCTCGCCGCCTCGCATACGGGCATCGAAATCACCGGCACCGTCCCTGCCGTGCTGCCCCTCCTGCGCGAGTGCACCGTGCAGGTGGTGCCGCTGCGGGCCGGGAGCGGCGTCAGGCACAAAATTCTCGAATCCATGGGAGCAGGCGTGCCCGTGGTCAGCACCACCATCGGGGCGGAGGGACTGTATCTCGAAGACGAGCGCGAGCTCCTCCTCGCCGATGACGCCCCCGCTCTCAGCGCCGCCATTCTCCGCCTGCTGGACGATCCCGCCCTGCGCAAAACCATCGCCGAAAACGCCTTCGCCCGCATCAATCGCGACTTCCTCTGGGAGCACAGCGGCGACAAGCTCCTGCAGTTCTGCCACACCGTTCTGCAAAAAAAACACGTTCGAGCGTAAAAAGCTCGCGTCTGGTGGAGATAGAACCATGCCCACCGCATGTCTCCCACCGAACACGAACGCCACCGCCGCTTTCTGCGCAGCTTCACCGCGCACGAGCCCGCCCTACGCGCCCATGTGCGCCGGCTGGTCCCCGCACGCGCGGACGCGGACGACATCATGCAGGAGATCAGCGTCGTGCTGTGGGAGAAATTCGACACCCTGGCCGAAGGCGCAGACTTCAAGCCCTGGGCCTTTGGCGTGGCACGCTACGAGGTCTTGGCCTGGCTGAGAGATCGCGGGCGCGACCGCCTGGTGCTGGATGAAGAAGTCGTCTCCAAGATCGCGGAGGAGACCACCGCCCTGGAGCCCGTGCTGGAGCGCCAGCGCGAGGCCCTGGAGCACTGCATGCAAAAGGTGCCCGCAGAGCAGCGCGGCCTCCTCATGCAGGCCTACCAGCCCGAGTCCAGTATCCAGGAAGTGGCCCAAGGAAGCGGCCGCAGCGTGCCCGGTTTTTACCAGTGGCTGCACCGCATGCGGCAGAAGCTGCTGGACTGCATCCGCCGCGTTTTGGCAGAGGAGGTGGCCTCATGAAGGCAGAGCTCATGGCCGCCTACCTCAGCGGCAGCATCACCCCGCCGCAGATGCAGCAGCTCAATGCCCTGCTGCTGGCAGACGCGGAAGCCCGCCGCGAATTCGCCGAACTTCTCAACGTGGACTCCGCTCTCGCGGCGCTGGCTGCAGATTGGACCTCCACACCCAAGGCGGCGCGGCCAAAGCCTGCGCGCTGGCTCACCGCTTCCCCCCGCTGGATCACCGCCGCCGCAGCGTGCATCTCCCTGCTGCTCGGTGCCTGGTTCTGGCAGCAGGCCCACAGCACCTACGCCACCGTGTCCAAAGCCGCCGGTGTGCAGGAGCTGGCCGATGGCGCGGAACTGCGTGGCGAAACTCACGACATCCGCGCAGGCAGCGTCTCACTCGTCACCGCACGCGGCGCTCGCATCGTCATCGAGGCCCCGGCGGAGTTCTATTTTGAGTCCGCGCAGCGTCTGCATATGAAGCGCGGTCGTTTGGCAGCCGATGTGCCACCCACAGCGAAAGGCTTCACCGTCATCACGCCTTCCGGAGACGCCGTGGATCTGGGCACCCGCTTCGGTGTGGACGTGCCCACCAGCGGCGCGGCGGAGGTGCATGTGTTTCAGGGCGAGGTCATCACCAAGGCCTCCGGCGCGCATGACAGGCAAAGCCTGCGCGGCGGCGATGCCGTGACCTTCGCCGCAGGTGCCAGCACCGCACGCGAGCTGCGCTCCGCCGCCTTCATCCAGCCCGATGAAATGCCCGGCCTCACCGCAGGCCTCGCCGCCGGTCAGCGTGCCCAGGCAGAGGGTGCGCTCGCAGCTTTGCGCAAAGATCCCGCGCTCATCGCGCTGCTCGACTTTGAATCCGCCGAGGAACTGCCCGGTGTGTACCGCCGCGTGCAGGGCCGCTGGCCGGGCTCTCACGCGCCGGAGTTTGTGAATGTGGGCGATCATTTGAAGCTCGATGTCGGCGGCGGCCGCGACTGGCCACAGCTCACGCTCGCCGCCTGGGTCCGCATCGACCGCCTCGGCGCTCCCTACCAGTCCCTGCTGCACACCGATGGCTGGAGCCAGAACAACCCCGGCCAGGTGCACTGGATCATCAATCGCGACACCACCATGCGCCTCGCGCTCATCGGCAATGTGCTTGCCCCAGGCTCCATCGAGCGCCAGGGCCACCCCGACTCCCGCACGGGCGTGCTGCCGGAGCAGGGCCGCTGGGTTCACCTCGCCGCTGTCTATGACTCCGCGCAGAAAACCGCGCGCTTTTACCTCAACGGCCAGTTCGACAGCGAAACCCGCCTGCAGACCGCCCCCCCCGCGCGTCTGGGCCCCGCGCAGATCGGCAACTGGAACCAGCAGGACCGCAAGCTCAGCGGCCGCGTGGACGAGCTGCTCCTGCTGGGCCGCGCCATGACCGACGCCGAAATCCACGCCCTCCACGCCGCTGGCAATCCCTACCGCTGATGAAGCTCGCCCTCTCATTCCTGCTCGCCTCCTCCGCTCTCGCCGCCGCCGTCGATTTCGTGCGCGATGTACGCCCCATTTTCCAGCAGCACTGCTACAGCTGCCACGGCGAGAAAAAGCAGAAGTCCGGCCTGCGGCTCGACATCAAATCAGAAGCCTTCAAAGGCGGCGACAAGCACGCCCCCGACATCATCTCCGGCAAGGCCAAGGACAGTCCCCTCATCCACTTCATCATCACCGACGATGAAGACGAGCTCATGCCACCCAAAGGCAAAATCTCCTCCAAAGAGATCGAAACTCTCACCACCTGGATCAACGAAGGCGCCCCATGGCCCGACGGCATCGACCTCGCCAAACTCGAAAACCGCCTCGATCACTGGTCCTTCAAACCCATCCAAGTTTCAAGTTCTGCGCAAAGCATCGATAAATTCATCGACGCCAAGCTCGCCGAAAAGCATCTGCGCCGCTCCCCGCCCGCCGATCCCGTCTCACTCATCCGCCGCATCACCTTCGATCTCACCGGCCTGCCCCCAACACCCGAAGAAACCACCGCCTTCGAAAAAGAGTTCATCCAGGATCGAGCATCCAGCATCCAGCATCTCGTCGATCGCCTCCTCCAAAGCGAGCGCTACGGCGAACGCTGGGCCCAGCACTGGCTCGACGTGGTGCGCTACGCCGACACTCACGGCTTTGAGGTAAACACCGAGCGCCCCAACGCCTGGCCCTACCGCGACTACGTCATCCGCTCCTTCAACTACGACACGCCCTACGACCGCTTCATCAAAGAACAGATCGTCGGCGATGCCATGGGCCAGGACGCCGCCACCGGCTTCCTCGTCACCGCCTCCGTCCTGCTGCCCGGCCAGATCGGCAAAGACGATGCCTCCAAGCGCCTCGCACGCCAGGACTCCATTGACGAGATCGTGGTGAATCTCGGCCAGACCTTCCTCGGCCTCAGCATCGGCTGCGCGCGCTGCCACGATCACAAATTCGATCCCATCACCGCCAAAGACTACTACGCCATGCAGGCCTTTGTTGCCGGTGTCGAATACGCCGACCGCGACCTGCACACGCCCGAGGCCGAGGCCGCACGCGCCGAGGAAAAGAAGCTCAAGGCACGCCTCGCAGAGATCGACAAAGAACTCGCCCGCTTTGTGCCTCTTGCCAAATCCGGGACCGAGCGCCCCATGATCAATGCCCGCGAAAACGCCGACCGCTTTCCTCCGGTGAAAACAAAACGTGTGCGCTTCACCATCAAGGCCACCACCAATCTGGAGCCCTGCATCGATGAGCTGGAAGTCTTCAACACCGCCGGAGAAAACGTTGCCCTCGCCACCCTCGGCACCCAGCGCAAATCCTCCGGCGACATCGGCGTGGCCGAGCGCCACGAGCTGCGCTTTCTCAACGACGGTCGCTACGGCAACTCGCGCAGCTGGCTCTCCAACAAGCCTGGCCAGGGCTGGGTGGAGCTGGAGTTTCCGCAGGAGCAAACCATCGAGCGCGTCGTCTGGGGCCGCGACCGCGAAGGCAGGTTCACCGACCGCCTCCCCACCGACTACCAGATTGAAATATCTGATGCCACCGGCACCTGGCACACCGTGGCCGATGCCAGCGACCGCCAGAAGTTTGACCCCAAAAATCAGAACAAGAAAACCAAGCCCACCCTCAGCGGCCTCACCGCCGAAGAAACCAAACGCGCCAAACCGCTGATCCAGGAAAAGGCCGCCGCCGAGAAAAAAATCGCTCAGGCACAAAACGCCCAGAAAGCCTTCGCCGGCACCTTCCGCGCCCCCGACGACATCCACCTCCTCAATCGCGGCGATCCCGAGCAGCCCAAGGAATCCGTGACTCCTGCCGTGCTCAGCTCCCTCGGCCAATTGACGCTGCCCAAAGAAAGCGCTGAGCAGCAGCGCCGCCGCGCGCTCGCCGACTGGATCGCCAGCCCGCAAAACCCGCTCACCGCGCGCGTCATGGTCAACCGCATCTGGCAGGGCCACTTCGGCACCGGCCTCGTGCAGACCGCCAGCGACTTCGGCCACATGGGCATGAAGCCCACCCACCCCGAACTCCTCGACTGGCTCGCCGCCGAATTCATCCGCAGCGGCTGGAGCGTGAAGCACATGCACCGGCTGATCATGCTCTCAGAGACCTATGGGCAATCAAGTCAGACTCACGACTTGGCAACGCCTCCATCAGCCAGCGCGCCTCAAGACAAAATCATAAATCATAAATCAAAAATCATAAATGAAGGCCCCCTTCTCGACGCCGACGTCCGCTACCTCTGGCGCTATCCTTCCCGCCGCATCGAAGCCGAATCCATTCGCGACTCCATGCTCGCCGTCAGCGGTCGCCTGAACCTGAAAATGTTCGGTCGTGGCTTCAACTTCTTCGACCAGCGCGGCGGCCTCAGCGGCTTTGATCCCATTGAGACCTTCACCCCGGAAAACGAGCGCCGCATGATCTACGCGCACAAGGTACGCCGCGAGCCCGAAACCGTCTTCGGCGCCTTTGACTGCCCGGATGCCGGCCAGAGCACCGCCCGCCGCATCGAAAGCACCACGCCCATCCAGGCCCTCAATCTCTTCAACAGCCGCTTCACCCTCGTGCAAAGCACCGCCTTTGCTGAACGCGCCAAAAAAGAAGCCGGTCCCGATCTCGCAAATCAAATCACCCACGCCTACCGCCTCGCCTTCAGTCGCGTGCCCACTCCCGAGGAACTCGCCGACACCACGCCTCTCGTCCGCGAACACGGCCTCACCGCCCTCTGCCGCGCCCTCTTCAACAGCAACGAGTTTCTCTTTGTGCCATGAGCCCCCACGCCGAACACCTCTCCCCTGCAGGCCATCACCTGCTCGACCGCCGCCGCTTTCTCTCCAGCAGCGCCACGGCTCTCGGCTCGGTCGCATTGACCAACCTCCTCGGCCTCGATGGCCTGCTGGCAGCTCAGTCAAACGGCCCCATCATCGACCCCGCGCGCCCCTACGCCCCACGCCAGCCGCATTTCCCTGCGAAGGCCAAAAACGTCGTCGTCATCTTCTGCGCGGGTGCCGTCAGCCAGCTCGAAACCTGGGACTACAAGCCCGAGCTCATCAAGTGGGACGACAAGCCTCTCCCTGGCGGACCCGCCGTCACCTTCCAAGGGCCCGCTGGCAATCTCGCCCGCCCGCAATACACCTTCCGCCAGCGCGGCCAGACCGGCAAATGGGTCAGCGACATGATCCCGCATCTCGCGGAGCTCACCGACGACATCGCCTTCGTCCATTCGCTCACCAGCAAGTCCAACACCCACGGCCCCGCCGAAAACTTCCTCTCCACTGGCTTCAACCTCGACGGCTTTCCCTCCCTCGGCGCCTGGACCACCTACGCGCTCGGCAGCGAGAACCAGGATCTGCCCTCCTACGTCGCCATCCCCGATCCTCGCGGCGTGCCGCAAAACGGTGCCAACAACTGGGGTCCCGGCTTTCTCCCCGCCGCCTTTCAAGGCACCACGATGAGCTCCAAGGCCCCCGTGCGCCACCTCGCCGCCCCCGGCATCACTCCCGCTTCAGATCAGGCCGCACGCTCCCTGCTTCAGCGCATGAATGCCCGCCACCTCGCCGCCCATCCCGGCGATGGCAAACTCGCCGCACGCATCGCCAGCTACGAGCTCGCTGCGCGCATGCAGCTCAGCGTCCCAGAAATCAGCGACATTAGCACCGAGCCTGCGCAAATCCTCAAGCTCTACGGAGCCGACGACACCCAAAACGCCGACAAAGCCGCCTTTGCCAAAAACTGCATCCTCGCCCGCCGCCTCATCGAAAAAGGCGTGCGCTTTGTGCAGCTTTTCAACGGAGCCTACGCCAGCGGCGGCAAGCTCAACTGGGACGGCCACAACGCCCTCAAGGAGCAGTATGACGTTCACGCCTCCATCCTCGACCAGCCCGCCGCTGCGCTCATTCGCGACCTCAAAGCCCGAGGTCTGCTCG
This sequence comes from Prosthecobacter fluviatilis, assembly GCF_042655725.1. GTDB lineage: Bacteria > Verrucomicrobiota > Verrucomicrobiia > Verrucomicrobiales > Verrucomicrobiaceae > Prosthecobacter > Prosthecobacter fluviatilis. Next base: position 859,138 of record NZ_JBHSMQ010000002.1, on the reverse strand, counting down.
ACGATACCCTCGTCGTCTGGTGCACCGAATTCGGCCGCATGCCCTTCTTCCAAAAAGGCGCCAAAGGACGCGACCACAATCCCGATGGCTTCACCTGCTGGATGACCGGCGCAGGCGTGAAGCCCGGCGTCAGCACAGGCGAGTGCGATGACCTCGGCCAGAAAGCCGTGAAGGACATCCATCCCCTCTACGACTTCAACGCCACAATACTGCACCTCCTCGGCCTCGATCACGAGCGCCTCACCTTCGAACACAACGGCGTCCAGCGCCGCCTCACCAACGTCGAAGGCCACGTGATCAAGCAGATGCTGGCGTAAAAGCCCCCCTTGTTATCAGACAGCCTGCGAAGGCGCCGATGGAGCTTTGAGTGCACGCAGAAGCAGGTAGGCGCAGGTGCCCGTGGGACCGACCAACAGGGTGAGCAGCAGGCAGGGCGCGACGAGCCAGCGGTTGTAGCCACGTTCCAGACTGTCAAAGTGGATCCAGCGGCCGACGAAGAGATCGACTCCCAGGAAGTGAATCCACGCGAGCGCAACGCAGTGGGGATCGGCGAAGAGCTTGGTGATCTCGACAAAGTTTCCGCGCGCGAAAATGGGCAGGTTGGTGAGGTAGTACGGGATGTTCAGCAGCGCATAGGGCAGGCAGATGAGAAAGATGGGCCACAGCGGGCGCATGAGCTTCTCGGTGCCTTTCCAGCGTGGGAGAAAGACCATGCTAAGCCAGAAGGGCGCAACATAGAAATTGCAGATTTTGAAGGCAGAGGCGTAAAGGTCCATAAGGTGTGCAGGTGGTGGAGAGTGTGTGGATGGACAGGTGTCGTCCACCCGCTCAAACTCGTCCCAGATCATGAAGCGGAAGCTGGCTGCTCCGTGGTGGTTGGCCGGAAAACAATGAGGTGCGGAGGAATGATTCAGGGAGGTGGTTCCAGCCGCACATCAGTTGGGCTGCTTTAGTCTAGGTCGTATTCGAGGATGTACTGCTCTGGGAATGGGCCGCCTTTTTGATTGATCTCGCCGTCTTTGCCAGGAGCCGGGCGGAGGTTTTTCTTGAGCAGCAGGGCTTTGATGATCTGCGGCACCTGGATGAGGCTGATGTGGTCTCCCAGGCAGCGGTGCCAGCCGTAGCCGAGGATCATGTACATGCTCTGCGGACGGTCGAGGCGGAACTCCTCGGGATTTTTGACAAAGGTCTCGTCAAACATGGCGGACTGCGTCCCAGCCAGCACGAGTGAGCCTTTGGCGATCTTGGTTTCGCGCGGGGTGCCTTTGGCCAGGACGTAGTCCTGCTCGGCGTAGCGTGGGAGGACGGAGTTGCCCGGGCGGAAGCGCAGGGCCTCCCAGACATAGCGGCCGAGGAGGTCGTCGTTGTTTTCGCGTGCGGCCTTGATGGCGCCCTGCAGTTCCGTGGGGCGGGTGAAAAGCTCGGCGAGGCATTTGCACACGGCGGCCTGGGTGGTCTCTCCGGCACCGATCAGCAGGCCGGCGGTGAGGATGATCATGCGGTCGTCCGTGATGCCCTGGACCTTGTTGGTGCCTTCTTTGAGCATGCGCGCGAGGATGGTGTCCTCAGCACCGGGGTTCTTGGTGAGGAGCACGCGTTTCTCCTGAATGAGGCCGCCGATGTAGGCGGTCATCTCGTGGCCGGCGCGGATGGCATCGGCGTGGATGGGAGGCTCGGCCTTGATGTTTTTAAAGAAGTCGGCCTGCGTGGCGCGTGACCAACGGAACATCGATGCCTCGTCCGGCCCGGGGAAGCCGCCATAGGTGCCGGTGAGCAGGATGGGCACGCGACGGGCCACTTTGTTCACGATCTCGATGCGGCCGATGGCCTTGCCGCTCTTGTCCGTGGTGGTCTGCGTACCTTCGGCGATGGCCTTGTGCGCGAGGGAGACGACCTGGCTCCTGATGCGCGGGAAGTCGGCAGGCGACATAAGATGCCGCATGTAGGGCTTCTCCACGAGGTTGTAGCGTGTGTGATCCCGCCCAAGCATGAAGGCCCCCATGCAGTCGTCCATCTTGGAGCCATACAGGCGCACGCTGAAGGTGTCCCAGTTGTCGAGCACTTCGACGACGTCCTTGCGGTTGGCGACGAGCACCGTGGAGGTGAACTTGAGCCCGGCCTTGGTGGGCACAGGTGCGGTGGTGATGGTGGGCCGATGGGCGCGCATCTCCTTGAAGGTCTCGATGGAGTTGTCCTGCAGCCAGCTGAAGAGAGTCTTGAGCTTGAGCACCTCCAGCCACTGGCGGTCGTAGTCTTTGAGGAAGGCCTGCGAGCCCTTGGGATGCAGGCGGTCAATGGGAGCTACGATGGAGCAGGAGACGACGCAGGCGGCGGCGGCGAGGGTGAGTGCGGTGGCGGGCTTGAGTTTCATAGGAGCGCGTGAGAGTATAAGTGGGGGGCGGTGTGGCTCGTCGTTCTGGATTCGTCCTCGTCCTCCTGCTCGATCAATGCGCGGGCGATGGGTGAATGCGGGAGCGTGCGGGACTGCAAACTGCGAATTGAAAACTGAGAACTGAAAATTGGGGTGGGGCGCTGGATGGTTGAGCTGTTGAGGGCGCTGGAGTCCGCACACGCAGTGTGCGGACCACGCCATGATGGATGGGCGGAGCGGTGGTGTTTATCTTTGAGCTTTTATTTTTGAGCTTTGCCCCTGCCCCGCTGCCTCAGAGACTCTTGAGGTATTCGAGCAGTTCTTTGCGCTGGTCGTCGTTGAGTTCGGCTGTGCCATATTCGTGGCCGGCGTTGGAATTGCCCGGGAGGGCTGTGTCAAAGGTGAAGGAGGGCTTGCCGTCAAATTCGGGCATGTCCTTGTAGCCTGCGTTCACGGGGTCATACTCGCGGGTGCCGAGGTGGAAGGTCTTGGAGCGCTGTGCGGCGGGGAGCAGCATTTCCTTGAGGTTGGGGACGGAGCCGTTGTGCAGGTAGGGCGGTGTGGCCCAGATGCCGGTGAGCGGACGCGCCTTGTACTTCTTGGGCGCCATGGGCAGGCTCGTGTTGACCACGGGATTGGTGCGGAGGTTTTCCCGGCGCTGGTTGAAGTCGGCAAAAATGCGGTCAAGCACGCTGGTGTTGTCCTCTCCCGGTGCGCCGGGCACATAGCTCTTGGCCGCAGCGTCGATGGTCTCCGCCGTGATCTCTCCCTTGGCGATGGTGATGTTGGCCTTGATGGACTCCAGCGGGTGTTCCAGCAGGCCGCCGACGACGGAGTTGATGAGGGGATCGAGGCCGTTCGTTTCCGCTGGGATTTCATTGCCCACGACGCCAGCCTGCTTGCGCCCGGCGAATTTGCCAGCCTTGCGCAGCTTGATCATGTTGTCGTACTCGCGGGAGTCCGTGCCGACTTTCTCGATGTCCACGAGGACGGACTTGTAGTTCATGCCTTCGTTTTCGCGGGTGACGACGGCGTGGCAGGAAGCGCAGTGCTTGTCGTAATGGACGCGGCCTTTTTCAGCGAGAGCCTTGTCGATGGGCGGAAGGATTTTCTCCGGCCACTGCGGAGAGCGCAGAGTGGCGACCCACTGCTCCAGAAGGCCGATGTTTTCGACGATGATGGAGGACTTGTATTTGTGGGCTTGTTTGTCGTCGGGGATCTCCATCTCTCCATACACACCCAGGACTTCGCCGCCGTTGCGGATGAGGGAGCCGATGTTCAGCGGGCCATTCGGGGCAAAGCCGGTCCACTGCACCACGTCAGACTGGTGGGTGCCCCAGAGGAACGGGTAGCTAACCGGGGCGTCTGAGGCCAGGGCGTTGTCCGGCATGTTGTTCATGTGGACGAGCACCTTGTTGAAGATCTGGCCGATGGCGTCTGTGCGACCGTAGCCGTACTGGGGCATGTTGGGGCTCTGGTAGTGGTTGGCCACATTGCGGTCGTTGAGTGCGGCGGTGCGCTTTTTGAGGGCGTCGCGCAGCGCGGTCTTGCCCTCGGTCGTTGCGCTTTGGCCCAGCACGGCGGTGGCAAACCGGGTGAATTTCTCCTCGTCCTCGGCGGTCTTTTTCATCGCGGCCACCAGGTTGAGGTCAAAGGCGTCCACATCGGCGATGGTCTGCCCGCCATCGATGCGGATGGTCGTGCCGTTGTAGGCGATCTGGCCGGTGTGGCACGCCGCGCAGGTCATGCCGAGCCAGGCCTGCTTCTTTTCATCGACCCCGCGCACAAAGCCGACGGGGAGCCCGTCGGGGTTCCATTTGGAGTCGGGGCCGGTGGGCAGGTAGCGCAGGGCGCGCATGTTGTCATCACCTCGGAAAAGGGCCTGGCTGTCGGGCATTTCGAGCGCGAGAAACCATTCATACGGCAGAATGCGCGAGCCCTGATTGGTGAAGTAGTAGGCCTGCTGCGTGCGGACGGACCAGCCCTGCTCCAGATTGATCGCGTTGTCCTTGGAGTTCTCCACTGGCGTGCCTGTGGCGATGATGTGTCCGGCGGAGTACCGGAAGTAAAAGAGCGCGCCTGCAATGAGGACGAGCACAGCGATGGGCAGTGGCTTTTTCATGGTATCTTGGTGTGTGTGAGGTCGGTGATCTGATTTTTTCCCCGTCCTCGCGCATGGCGTGGACGCTGGGCGTGTGAGGAGCTACTTCTGGGGCCAGGCGTTTCCTTTGAGCAGGCCACGGGCATCGAGGGCGCTGCGGTCTATGCCTTTGAGAATCTCCTTCATGAGCGTGACGGTGCCCGGATACACAAAGTACGCGCCGTGGATCGGGATGCCGTCGATGAGCGGGATGCTGTCATACTGCGCAGGGAAGAAGGTGGAGCAGTCCACGTCCCACACATTGTCCACACGGCCGCTGACGCTGTCGGTAGGCGGGCGCACGGCCAGACCGCTGCGGCCCAGGCGGCGGGTGCCAAAGTGCTTGAGCCCGGACGACGCGCCCAGCACGCTGTCGCGTCCGGTGTACAGGGCGGTGACACGGTAGGTGAGATTGGCGAGAGCGGCCCCATCTGCGCTGTCCTGGCAGCCGGGCTCAAAGAGGTCGTTGTCCACATCGGCGGCCACCATGAGGATCTGGTTCACCAGGGAGACAGCCAGTGGCTGGTTCTGCCGCTTCCAGCACGCGCCCATGGCACGGTGCAGGAGGAAATTGCCCATGCTGTGAGCGATGATGGAGATCTTCGCGCGGCAGGCATCCGCTGGGTCGTTCTGCGCATCCTTCTGCTTGATCAGCAGCCAGTCGTGCAGGCGGCTCAGGATGTCGGTAAAATCGGCGGCGCAGGCCTGGGCATGGTCGCGGTCCGGCAGATAGCCGAGGATGCTGCCGAGGGAGGGCCAGTCAAAGGAGATGCAGAGGCCGAGGCCGTCCGGTCCGGCGTAGATGTCCCGCGTGAGCTGCTGGTAGCGCTGGGCAGCGTCGGTAAAGCCATTGTTGTAGCCGTGAATGAAGAAGCCCACGTGCTTCTGCTCCTGGTGCGCGGCCATCTGGCTGAGCATGGGCATGGCATCCGCCGGCTGGCCGCTCTGCGCGGTAAAGGCGGCGGCCGTGGCCTGCGAGACGAGGGGAAAAGCCAGCGCGGCCTGCTTGAGCTGTGTCTCAAAGGCGGCGGCGGAAACGGAGGTCCATTTGTCGATGGTGTCCGCCTTGTCGTCGTCGGTGGTCCAGTAGCTCACTTTGCCGATCTCGTGAGTTGGCTGCCCCTGGCGGAAGAGCCGGTTGCTGATCATCCAGTATTTAGGCATAAGTTTACGTCTTAAGTTAAGACTTGTTTTAACCATGTCTTATTTCTGCAAGACGAGAAAGTAAACGCAAAAATTCCAGGGAATCATTTTTACATAATAATTTATGGTCAATGTTCAGAGACGTAGGTAATCCACAAAAGGCAGAAGCCCCGGCAGCCTATGGAAACCGGCTGCGAATGATTTAGCTTTGGATTTCGCCTGTCTGGGCTGGCTGACACGGAGCCGTTGAAAAATCAGCTCTCCCAGCAATGAGTTGACATCTCCGGCATTCCCCGGGACAAACGGCGCATGATTTTCAAAAATCTTTCTGACAGGGCATGCCGCACCCACCTGATGGCAGGCATGGCGGCGGCGCTGGTCGCAGTGTCTCTCACAGGCTGCCAGCTCTACCGCTTTAATGTGCAGTATGCGCCCAACCCGGCCACGCCCCGACGCTACGCCCCGGAGGAGCAGAACGAGCCCAAGCAGATCAATGTCTTCTTTGACGGCACATCCAACAACTGGCAGGCGCGCACGAATGTGCGGCGGAGCTTTGAGCAGCAGGCGGTGGCGGAGGACCCGCACTCACCCTGCATCTACGTGGAGGGCGTGGGTGTGCGCACTCTGACGGGCAAGGCCTTTGGCTGGGGGATCAAGGACCGCGTGATCGATGCGTACGCTTTCCTGGCACGCTACTGGAATGCGGGCGCAAAGGACAAGATCCACATCTTTGGCTTCAGCCGCGGGGCCTTTGAGGCGCGCATGCTGGCGGGCATGATGGCGCACTGCGGGCTGCCGGACGCCTCGCACCTCTTCACCCAGGACGTGCCGCAGAACAAGCTGCGTGAGAAGAAGCTCAAGGCGCTCTCCACCGCCGTGTATGACTACTGCGCCCTGCACCTCACCGACCCCGCTCCCAAGGATGGGAAGAGCATCCCGCTGAAGGTTTGGAATGACACCCTGAAGGCCAACCAGGCCAGGCTGCACGCAGAGCCCTTCTGCCAGGGCTGGCTGTTTCACGATCCCACGATCCAGCTGCTGGGCATCTGGGACACAGTGCCCGGGCTTCCCTTTACCAAGCTGCGCAACGATGGCGAAGTCATCCCCGGCAGGCCGCAGCGCTACAAGGTGCGCCCCTACCCAAACATCCGGCTCACCGTGCACGCGCTGAGCCTCGATGAGAAGCGCAGCCAGTTCCACCCGCTGATCGTCGGCCCGCCGATCGATCCCTCATGCAAGGTCTACGAAGTGTGGTTCCCCGGCGCACATTCAGACATCGGCGGCGGGTATGAGGACTCAAACGACATGGCAGGCACCTCGCTGGCCTGGATGGACGAGGTCATGAAAAACGAGGGTCTCATCAAGCGCACGCACAGCTACTACCGGGATGTGCACGGTATTTTGCACCACCCGGAAAAAAATGCCTTCAGCAGCATCGGCTCTCACGAGCAGGCGCGTCATGTGCCGTATGGTTCGCATGTGGACTTCTCGGTCTTCAAGCGTGCCAACCTGGAGCCGCATCCGGAGGAGGGCATTCGTGTCGGCGTCGTTTACGAGCCCACCCTGCACGTGCAGCAGCCGGACGGCAGCCTCAGGACGTTGAAAATAGCCGGTGCCACAAAATACCAGCCTGACCAAGCCCGTAGGATGCTGCAAAGCGTGGGCCTGGACCTCTACGACCCGGCGCAGAACCTTGAAAACCGCCCCGAGGGCGCACCGCTGACACTGAGCCAGATGAACGTGGAGGTGAAAACCGTGGAAAAAACCACGGCTCCATCAGCGCAGCCGCTCCATGCCCCGTCGAAGGGTAAGCCTGCAGACAGGAGGCCCCCGCCCGGAGATGCAGCGTATCCTCAGTAGGAGGCAGCGCGCCCCTCTTTCCTCACATCTGCGGCTGCCCGAATGCCTCAATCTCACCGCGCAACGGAATCGCCGGCTGCGCACCCGGCTTCAGCGTCGCCAGCGCACCCGCCGCATTCGCGAACGGAATCGCATCTACTCTGCCCTCGCTGCTCGCCACGGCAAACGCCCCCGCAAACGTATCCCCCGCCCCCACCGTATCCACAGGCGTCACCTGCGGCGGCGCGAACTCCTCCACACCATCCTCCGTGATGCTCAGCGTGCTCTCCGCGCCACGTGTGATGATGAGATGCCGACACATCGCTTCATGCAAACTTTGGCCAGTGGTGATCTGCTCCGCTTCCCCCTCATTCACGATCAGCGTGTCCACCACGAACCGCGCCGCGAGATACTCAGTATTCAACGGAGATGGATTCAAAACCACACGCACACCAGCCTCTCTCGCGATCTCTGCCGCCTTCTGCACCACCGCCAGCGGACACTCCAGTTGCAGCAGCAGCGCATCCGCAGCGCGGATTAGCTCTGCATGGCGGTCGATGTCCTCCGGCGTGATCGCATGGTTCGCACCCGCATTCACGATGATCGAGTTCTCCCCACGATCATCCACGGCAATGAAAGCCGAGCCCGTGGGCAGCGCCGAACGCAAAACGCCCGTCGTATCAATGCCTTCGCTCTCCAACGTCTCGACATACCGCGCCCCAAAGTCATCCTGCCCCACGCAGCCGATCATGCTCACCGCCCCGCCCGCGCGCGCAGCCGCCACGGCCTGGTTCGCCCCCTTGCCGCCAAAGCATGTCAGCATGCTGCTGGACGTCAGCGTTTCCCCCGGCGCGGGAATATGCGGCACACGCAGCGTGTGGTCCACATTCAGCGAGCCGACGACGACAATCCTGGGGCGCTGTGCTGACATCACTTCTTCGCGGCGGGGGGTGGTTCCACGCTGAGCTGCACGATCGCCTCGCGCACACGTGACGCCTGCTCCGGGCTCATGACCAAAAAGCGGTGATTGCCTTTGCCCTTTTTGTTGGCACGGAAGAGCGTGGCCGAATCATCTTCCACAATGACCGTCCCCGGCGGCGAGAGATCAAAGTAGCCGCGCTCCGGCAGCACCGCATACAGCACCGATGTCGGGTCCCAAGTCGGGCGGTCATGCGGCGGCGGATTGTACAAATAATACGCCTCCTTCAGCGGATGATGCGGGATGTAGTCGAGATCCTGTTCGATCACCACATGCGGAAACGCCGCCGCTACACCGATCTCATACCCGCTCCACACCACCTGGGTAGGCCACTCCTTGGCCAGCTTCTGCGCTGCAGGCACATCCAGCTTCACGTTGTACTCCAGGTGCCGCGTGTCCCACTGCACCGTCTGAAACGCACCTGCCATGATGCTCAGCACCTTCACCTTTTTCGCGACCAATTCTTTCCCGCCCGGGTCATCCAGCAGACGCGACAGATTGGTAAAGAAGCCCACCTGCGCGATCACCACGCTGCTGTCCGGCTGCTTCGACAGGATGTCCTTGATCAGGCCCACCGCATCCGGTGCATCCGCCCCGCTCTTGAGATCATGCGGATACCTCAGGCTGCCATCGGCGTTCTTTTCATCCGCCAGCAGATTGAACTTCCCAGCCTCCTTCGCCGCTCCATCACGCACCACGCCGATCGGGATGTCCGGATAGCCGTAGAGCGTGTTCACCGCATCCACAAACGCCGCCGCCTGCGGATGGTCTTTCGTGATCGTCACCGCCAGCAGTTCGCACGCACCGCGTTTTTGCAGGTTGTGGATCATCGCCAGCGCCATGAGGTCATCGACATCATTGCCCATGTCGGTGTCAAAGATGAGCTTCACCGGCGCCGCTTGGGACAGGCCGCACAGCGTGCAGAAAAGGAGAGTGAGCAGTCGTTTCATCATTTCTTGGGTGGTTGGACGGTGGTTTGAACAATGGCCTCCAGCGCACGCGCCTGCTGCACCGATGTCATCGTGAGAAAGCGGTCGCGCTTGCCGCCCTTGGCATCCTTGCCAGGCGGCGTGAATTTGGTGAAGCCGTCAGCGCCCACGCTCACGCGGCCTGCGTCAGAGAGACCAAAAAAGCCGCGCTCAGGAAACACCGCCTGCAGCACGCTGCTCTCATCCCAGCACGGCCGGTCATGCGCCGGCCCGCTGTGCAGCAGGTAGGCCTCCTTCACGATGTGGTGCGGCATGTAGCCAAAATCCTGCGCGATGCTCGCCCGTGGAAATGGCAGCGCCTCGCCGATCTCATACCCGCTCCAGTAAACCGTCACCTCCTCCGGCCACTCCTTCGCCACCGTCTGCATGAAGCCGATGCCATTGATCACGTTCGCCTCCAGGTGGTAGTTCGTCCGATTGCAGAAAGCGAACGCTCCCGCCATGATTGAAAGCATCTTCACCTTCTTCCGGATCAGCGCCGGTCCATCCAGCGGCGAATGCGCATCCGCCTTCGATTTGAGCAGGTTCGCCATGTTTGAGGCGATGCCCACGCTGATGATCGAAACACTCCCGTCCGGCTGTTTCGCCAGCAGCTCGCGCAGCAGGTCCACCGCCTCACACGCGTCCTCATTCTTTTTCAAATCATGCGGATAGTCCGGTGAATGCGCCAGCTTCAAATAACTGCTCGGCCGCTTCTGCGCCGCAGCATCACGCGTCACCCCAATCGGCAGGTCCGGCCTTCCGTAAAACGTGTTCTGCGCATCCACAAAACTCGCCGTCAGCGGATTGTCCTTCGAGATCGTCACCCCGAGAAACTCACACGCGCCGCGATCCGCCAGCGTGTGGCACATCGTCAGCGCCAGCACATCATCCACATCTCCGGTGATGTCGGTGTCAAAGATGATGCGCGGCTTTTCAGCGAAAGCCGACGCACCAAGAAGCAATAAAAGAACAATCGATTTCATGCAGATCATTTTCTCCTCCAGGTATCCGCCAGCACCGCAGCCACGATGACCAGCCCGGTCACCACACGCTTCACCGGCTCCGTCGCACCCACCTGAATCAGTCCGGCCTCCAGCGTGGCGATGATGAGCACGCCCATGAAGCTCTTCACCACAGAGCCACGCCCGCCCATCAGGCTCGTGCCACCCACGACCACCGCAGCGATCGCCCCCAGCTCAAAACCCGTGCCCGCATTCGGGTCCGCCGAGCCAAGACGCGAGCAGTTAAACACCGCCGCCAGTCCGGTCAGCGCGCCCAGCAGTGCATGCGCAAAGATCCGCGGACGATCCACCGGCAGCCCCGAAACCAGCGCCGCCTCACGGTTCGCACCGATGGCGATCAAGTGCCGCCCCAACGCCATTTGCGAGAGCATCACCTGCCCCGCCGCCACCACCAGCAGGCTGATCACAAACGCAGGCGAAATCACCAGCCCGCCAAACGGCGCGCCCAGCGCCTCGATGTCCGCGCCAATGTACTTCGTCTGCGAGTTCGTCGTCAAAAACGCCAGCCCACGCGCGATCTCCAGCATGCCCAGCGAGACGATAAAAGACGGCAGCCGCAGCTTCACGCTCACCGCCCCCGTCGTGCCACCGAGCAGAGCTCCCACAGCCACGCAGCTCGTCACTGCCATCATCAGCCCCCAGTGCATGTCCGCCATCAGCACACCCGCCACAGCACCGCAAAAACCCAGCAGCGAACCCACCGAGAGATCAATGCCGCCTGTCACCATCACCAGCGTCATCCCCGTGGCCACCAGCGCCAGCGCCGGAATGCGATTCGCCACCGTGCCCAGCGTACCCAGGCTAAGGAAACTCTCCCGCAGCACGCCAAACAGCCCGATCATGGCCGTCAGCACGCCCATGAGGATGAAGAAGTCGGTGAAGCGGCGCATGATCAAAAACGCGAGTTCACTTCGCGATCACATCCACCGGTGTCTGCTGGTCCGCAGGCTCCGTTTTGTCCTTCAAAACCTTGAGCGCCGCCTCGATGCCAAACACCGCGAGCTGATCCCCATGCTGGTCGCAGGTGGCCAGCACACGGCCATCCGCCAGCAGCGGTTTGAGCGCGGCGATGTTGTCAAAGCCCACGATCTGCACCTGCCCCGTCTTGCCCGCAGACTGCACCGCAGCCGCCGCACCCAGCGCCATGTTGTCATTCGCGCACAGCAGCGCCTTCACATTCGAATTCGCCGCCAGGATGCCCGCCGCCACGCCATTCGCCTTCTCCATCTCCCACTGCCCGCTTTGCGTTGCCACGATCTTCATGCCCGCCGCATTCATCGCATCTTCAAAGCCCGCCTTGCGCTGCTGTCCGTTAAAGGCCGTCGTCACACCTTCGATGATCGCCACCTCATCCCCTGCCTTGAGCTTCTTTGCCAGCACCTCCGCCACCGCCTTCGCACCAGCGCGGTTGTCCGGTCCCACAAAGGGAATGTTCAACCCCGCCTGCTTCAGCGCGTCGGCGTCCAGCTTGTTGTCGATGTTAATGATGAGCACGCCCGCCGCCTTCGCACGTTTCAGCACCGTCACCAGTGCCTTGGAGTCCGCCGGTGCAATGACAATGGCCTGCACGCCCTGCGACACCATCTGGTCCACCAGCCCCACCTGCTCAGCGAGATCCGTCTCGTTCTTGATGCCGTTCACGGTCAGCTCGTAGTCCGCCGCATGCGCCGACTGGTGCTTCTTTGCGCCTTCGGCCATGGTTTGAAAAAACTCATTCGCCAGCGACTTCATCACCAGCGCCACCTTGGGTTTTCCAGTGGCAGTCGAGCTGGCAGGTCCGCCCGCCGGCTTGCAGGAAAGCAGCGCGAGACTGGCGAGGAGAAGTGGAACGAGGCATTTCATGGTTGGAAATTGGCAATTTTGCGCAAACGATTGTGCAGAAGGAATACTTTCGGTCAATCTTTCTTCTTGGTCCCGATGGACGCGCGCTCAATCAGCCGCACCGGCAGCGTCGTCAGCGCCTTCCGGGATGGCTTTCCGCCTCGCTTGATCAGCTCGCAGAGGCGGTCCACCGACACCGTGCCCATGTCCTCCACCGGCTGCGCCAGCGTCGTCAGCGGTGGCGAAAGCAGCGTGGCCCACGGCTGTTCGTCAAAGGCGATGAGCGAGAGATCCTCCGGAATGATGAGCCCCCGCTCACGCACCGCCTCCAGCGCGCCCAGTGCCAGCTGATTGCTCAGCGCCAGCACCGCAGTCGGGCGCGGCTTCATCTCCAGCAGCCGCAGCGTGTGCTCACGCGCGATGGCCTGCGAATGCTCACCACCCACAAGAAACTTCCCCTCAAAGCGCAGCCCCGCCTCGCTCAATCCCGCACGATACCCCCGCACCCGCTCCACGATAACCGAGCTGTCCTCCCGCCCCTGCAGGCAGGCGATGCGCTTGTGCCCCAGCTTCACCAGCCGCTTCACCGCTTCTCGCGCCCCAGTAAAATTGTCCGCCACCACCGCCGCCGTTTTCAGCGCCGTAAAGACACGGTCCACCTGCGTCAGCGGCAGCTTGGAGGCAATGAGCGGCTGCAAATGCGCGCTGTCCCCGCCCACCGGCGCGAGAATCAGCCCGTCAATGCGACGGTCCATCAACGTGCGAATGCACTCCGCCTCCACCTCGTCGGATTCCTGCGAGTCGGCCAGCAGCACCGTGTAGCCCAGCGCCCGTGCACGGCGCTCCACCGCACGCGCCAGCGCGGCAAAGAACGGATTCGAGATGTCCGGGATCACCAGCCCAAGCGTGCGCGTGCTCTGCAGCCGCAGGCTGCGCGCCAGTTCATCCGGGCGCACGCCCATCGCCGCAGCTTCATCCAGAATGTGCTTCTGTGTCTCCTTCGCGATTCGAAACTCATCGCCCCGCCCCGCCATCACACGCGAGACCGTGCTGGCGGAAATGCCGAGATGCTGGGCGAGAGATTTGAGATTCATGCTGGCGACTCCGACACACTGGCAACAAACCCGCAGCACCGCAACAACACCTGCTCACACGCCGACGGAACACACGGAAATCAGAACTTCCGGATCAGTTTCCGCGTCTTCTGTGTATTCCCCCGGCCACCCTTCTGGTACAATTTTGGCACTCCCCACCTCCCCGCCGGGAATACCAAGCGGCCATGCCAGACTCTCCATCCAGCACCGAGACCCTCGTCCTCCTGCTCACGCAGCATCAGGAGCCGTTGTTTCGCTACATCTTCAGCCTCGTCCCGCGCGAGGCAGACGCCCGCGACATCCTGCAGGAGACGAGCCTGGCTCTGTATCGCAAATTCGCCGAGTACGACCCCGCCCGCCCCTTCCTCCCCTGGGCCTACCGCTTCGCCTACCTCCAGGTGCAGAAGCATCGCGAAAAATCCGCACACTCGCCCCTTCTCTTCAGCGAGGACGTCATGGACCTCCTCGCCAGCGAGCGCTCCCACATCGAGCCACAGCTCGATGAGCGCCTGCGCCTGCTCGATGCCTGTCTGCAAAAGCTCACCCCGCAGGATCAGGAGCTCGTCACCAGCCGCTACGCCCAGCGCCAGAGTGCCGAGGAAATGATGAGCCGCTTCTCCCTCAGCCGCCGCACCCTCTTCCGCAATCTGGAGCTGCTGCGCCAGCGCCTTCACGAGTGCGTCTCGCGCCAGCTTCAAACCGAGGGCATCACATGAATCTCGAATCCCTCATCCATGCCGCGATCGATGGCGAGATCACACCCGAGCAGCACGCGCAGCTCGAAGCCCTGCTGCGCTCCGACTGGCAGGCACGCCGCCTTTACCTGGAGCTCGTCGATCAGCATGCACGCCTGCTGCAGCAGCCCGCCGTCAATACCGGCCGCCTGCAATCCACCACGCCCAAACGCCAGCCTCGCCACTGGTGGCCCTCTCTCACCGCAGCCGCTGCAGCCATCGCCTGCGCCTTCCTCTTCTGGCCCCGCCACCCAGCGGAAACCGAGGCCACTTCCAACGGCGTCGCCATGCTCAGCCAGACCATGGATGCACAGTTTGCCACGGCACTCCGCAGCGGCGACACCCTCAAGCCCGGCACCGTCAAGCTCACCCAGGGCCTAGCGCAGATCGAGTTTTATAGCGGAGCCACCGCTTTGATCGAAGGCGCTGCCGAGATCGAAATCCTCTCCGCTTGGGAGGCGCGCTGTCTCAGCGGTCGCGTGCGTGTGCATGTGCCACCTGCTGCCAAAGGCTTCCTCATGCACGCCCCCGGCATGAAGCTCGAAGACCTCGGCACCGAGTTCGCCCTCAATGTGAAGGATAACACCAGCGCCGTTCATGTCTTCGAAGGCGAGGTCATCGCCCACACCGATGCCCAGACATCCGCGAGTCTGAAGCAAGGCATGTCCCTTTCCTCAACTAAAACCGCCAGCCCATCGCCGCAGGATTTCCTCTCCATCAATGAGCTTCACGGCCTCGTGCAAAAGCGCGACACCCAGCGCTTTGATCAATGGCAGCAGTGGTCGCTCGAAACGCGCAAAGACCCGCGCCTCATCGCCTACTACACCTTCAAGCACTGGGAGGACGACCGCTGGGACCGCCTCGTCAACAACTTCGCGGAACCCCGCCGCCCCAGCCGTGCCGGTGGCGCGGTCGGTGCCAGCTGGACCCAGGGCCGCTGGCAGAAAAAGGAGGCACTGGAGTTCAAGCGCCCCGGCGACCGCGTGCGGCTCAACCTCGACGGCACCTACGACGCCCTCACCCTCGCCTGCTGGGTCAAGGTCGACTCCGTGGACAAAAAGTACAATTCCCTCCTCCTCACCGACGGCTACGACAACGGCGAGCCCCACTGGCAGATCTACGAAGACGGCAGCCTCATGTTCTCCATCATGTATCGTCCGGCGGATGCAGCCAGGAGCGCCAAGCAAAACCAGATGTACTTCAGCCGCCCTGTCTTCACCGCCGACAGCCTCGGCCGCTGGCACCATCTCGCAGTCACGTATGACAACGCGCGCGGAGAGGTCATCCAGTACTTCGATGGCCAGGAAGTTGGCCGCGAAATCTCCACACTCCACCAACCCGGCCGTGACATCGTTTTCGGCCCCTGCGAAATCGGCAACTGGGGCCTGCCCACCCAGGGCCACCAGTTCCCCATCCGCAATCTCAACGGTGCCGTCGACGAATTCGCCATCTACAGCGCCGCATTAAAGGCTTCTGAAGTCCGTAACCTCTACGACCACGGCAAACCCGAATGACCACGAGCCAAATCTTTTTCATCAGCCTGCTCGCCGCATCTTCCCTCCATGCCGAGGATGCCGAGGCGCTCTTCGTCCGCCGCGTCTGGCCGCTGTTTCAGGAAAAATGCCTCGCCTGCCACGGCAATGACGAAACGAAGATCAAAGGCGGCTACGACATGCGCACGCAGGAGAGCGCCATGAAGGGCGGCGAGAGCGAAAAGAAATCCATCATCCCTGGCAGGCCCGAGGACAGCCCGCTCTACCTCGCCTCCACTCGTCAGCACGCCGACGACTGGGAGCCTATGCCCCCCAAGGAGGCGGACAAGCTCTACGCCGAGCAGCTCGGCTGGATCAAAAACTGGATCGAAGGCGGAGCCCCCTGGCCTGATGAGGCAAAACGCAGCACCATCGCCAAGGCCAACGCCGAAAAATGGAGCGCCGAAGACGGCATTGTGGTCAAAACCTCCGGCGCACTCTCCCCCGAATGGGCCGGCCGCCGCTACAAGCCCGAAGGCCTCTGGGCCTACCAGCCAGTAAAAAAGCCTGCCGTGCCCGCTGGCCAGCATCCCATCGACTTCCTCCTCGCTGTCAAAGACCCCGCACCCGCCGCCGATCCACGCACCTTCATCCGCCGCGCCACCTTCGACCTCACCGGCCTCCCTCCCACTCCCGAGGAAGTTGAAGCATTCACAGCCGCTTACAGCAAAGACCCGGCATCCAGCATCCATCAACTAATCAACCGCCTGCTCGACTCCCCCCACTACGGCGAGCGCATGGCACGTCACTGGCTCGATGTCACCCGCTACGCCGACAGCAGTGGCTTTGCCAACGACTACGAGCGCGGCAACGCCTGGCGCTACCGCGACTACGTCGTCCGCAGCTTCAATGCCGACAAGCCCTACGACCAGTTCATCAAAGAACAAATCGCCGGAGATGAAATGCAGGAAAGTGGTGCAGGCACTCCTGCCCGCAACTCTCAGAACCCCGAACTCCTCATCGCCACCGGCTTCCTCCGCATGGGCCCCTGGGAGCTCACCGGCATGGAGGTCGCCAAGATCGCCCGCCAGCGCTTCCTCGATGACGTCACCAATAGCGTCGGCGAGACCTTCCTCGCCCACTCGCTGCAGTGCGCCCGCTGCCACGATCACAAGTTCGACCCCGTCCCCACGCACGACTACTACGCCATCCAGGCCTGCTTTGGCACCACCCAGCTCGTGGAGCGCCCCGCTCCCTTCCTGCCCGTGGAAAACACCACCGGCTTTGAGGAGAAAAAATACCTGGAGGCACGCCGCGACGAGCACCTGGCCATGCTCGCCCGCCTTGATGAAAAGATGCTCGCCAATGCTGCAAAGTGGTATGCTGAAAAGAAGCTCGATCCCGCCGCCTGGGACAAGGCGGTGACCTCCGCACGCGCCTTCATCGCTGGCGGTGGCAAAATGAAAAAAGGCCGCAGCTTCACCGGCGTCTTTGAAACCGCCCGCGCCGCTCTTCAAAAGCAAAACCTGCCCGAAGATCAATACCCGCCCAAGCTCGTCGGCTTTGCCCCCGAGGATTTCGGAAACGAACGCGTGGCCCGTAAAGGCCTCGAACGCCTCAAGTGGGAGCTGGAGCGCTACGAGCCCTTTGCCTTCAGCGTCTATGACGGCCTCACCCCGCAGGTTGTCAGCGTTTACCAGCCCATCCGCATGCCGCAAAATCCCATGGCCAACGGCGAGCTGGAAAAAACCGCCATCCTTGGTGGGGGCGATCCCTTCTCCCCCACACTCCCGGTCAAACCCGGCGTGCTCTCAGTTCTCAGCAGCATCGAGTTCCCAGACGCCATCACCGGTCGCCGCACCGCATTGGCAAATTGGATCGCCAGCCGCGACAACCCGCTCACCACCCGCGTCATCGTCAATCGCCTCTGGCTCTGGCACTTCGGCCAGGCCATCGCGGGCAATCCCAACAACTTCGGCAGCACCGGCAAAAAGCCCACCCATCCCGCCCTGCTCGACTGGCTCGCAGCCACCCTGGTGGAAAAGAATTGGTCCATCAAAGAGATGCACCGCCTCATCATGACCAGCGCCGCCTACCAGCGCAGCTCAGGGTTCAAAGGTAAGTTGAACCGCGAAGACGCCGAAAAATCCTACGCCGTCTTCAAGCCCCGCCGCCTCATGGCCGAGGAGCTGCGCGATGCCATGCTCAGCATCACCGGCGAATTGAACCCCACCCTCGGCGGCATACCCAACCGCCCCGAGATCAATATCGAGGTCGCCATGCAGCCACGTCAGGTCATGGGCACCTTTGCCGCCGCCTGGGTGCCGAATGCGCTGCCTGCACAGCGCCACCGCCGCAGCCTCTACGCGCTCAAGATTCGTGGCCTGCGCGATCCTTTCATGGAGGTCTTCAACGAGCCCGCGCCCGACTTCTCCTGCGAAGCCCGCGAGGTCTCCACCGTCACGCCCCAGGTCTTCAGCCTCTTCAATGGCCAGGCCAGCTACAGCCGCGCCCTCGCACTCGCACACCGCGTGCTGCAAGAAAAGACACCCGATGCCATCACCCGCATCTTCCAGCTCACCTACGGCCGCGCTCCCTCCGCCGAAGAAAAAGCCGCCTGCACCGCTCACTGGCAGGCCATGCAAAAGAAACAAACCGGCCTCACCTTCCCCCAATCATCCCCGCCGCTCACTGTGAAGCGTGACGCTGTGGAGGAAAACACCGGCGAGAAATTCAGCTTCCAGGAAAAGCTCCCCGCCTACGCCGACTTCGTCCCCGACCTCCAGCCCGCCGATGTCGATGCCCGCACCCGCGCACTCGCAGACGTCTGCCTGGCCCTGCTGAACTCCAACGAATTTGCCTACCTCTACTGAGCCATGAACCCTCACTTCTTCCCCTGTGCAGGATCACGCGCACTGCATGCCCCCACACGCCGAGAGTTTGTGTATGGCCTCGGTGCCTCGCTCGGCAGCGTGGCGCTCACCTCTCTGCTCGCATCCGAATCACAAGGCCCTCTCGCCCCCAAGGCCCAGCAGGTCCCCGCCAAGGCCAAGCGCTGCATCTTCCTCATGATGGAGGGCGGCCCCTCCCACATCGACACCTTCGATCCCAAGCCCGCTCTCGAAAAACTCCACCTCAAGGAATTCGTCCGCGAGGGAAAGCAGAAGTCCGCCATGGAAAGCGGCAAGCGCTACTACGTAAAGTCTCCCTTCAAGTTCGCCCAGCACGGTCACAGCGGCGCATGGATGAGCGAGCCCTGGAAACACCTCTCCACCGTCGCCGATGACCTCTGCTTCTTCCGTGGCTGCCAGGTGGATTCCGTCAACCACCCCACCGCCATGTATCAAATGAACTGCGGCAACCGCTTCGGCGGCGATCCCGCCATCGGCTCCTGGGTCACTTACGGCCTCGGCTCCGTGAATCAGGACCTCCCCGGTTTCGTCGTGCTTCCAGAAATCAGCTACCCGCAGGGCGGCAGCGCCAATTGGAGCAATGGCTACCTCCCCGCCCAGTTTCAAGGCACCCCGCTCCGCCCGAAAGGCTCCCCGATTCTCGATCTCCAGCCCCCACCCGGCATCTCCGCCGCTCACCAGCGCGCCAATCTCGACCTCCTCGCCCAGCTCAATACCAAGCACGCCGAGGCCCATCCCTGGCACGACGAGCTGCAGGCCCGCATGCACAATTACGAGCTCGCCTTCCGCATGCAGACCCAGGTTCCGGAGACGCTCGACCTCAGCAAAGAGGACGAAAAGACCAAGGCCATGTACGGCATTGGCAGCGACGCCACGGATGCCTTTGGCCGCAAGTGCCTGCTCGCCCGCAAGCTCGTGGAAAAAGGCGTGCGCTTTGTCCAGCTCTACGCCGGCACCTGGGACAGCCACGACTACATCGAGCGCGCCCACGGCAATCTCATCCATCAGGTGGACCAGCCCATCGCCGCCCTCATCAAGGACCTCAAGCAGCGCGGCCTGCTCGACGACACCCTCATCGTCTGGTGCGGCGAATTCGGCCGCACCCCGGACAACGGCGTGCGCGGCGGCACCGCCTATGGCCGCGACCACAATCCCAAGGCCATGACCATCTGGCTCGCCGGTGGCGGCTGCAAAGCTGGCCACACCATCGGCAGCACCGACGACCGCGGCATGGAGGCCGTGGAGGAGGTGCACCATGTGCGCAATCTCCACATCACCCTCCTCCGCCTCCTCGGCCTGGACGACAACAAGCTCACCTTCTACCACGCCGGACGCTTCAAGCAGCTCAGCCAGTTCGGCGGCCAGGTCATCGAGAAATTGATCGCATAGCTTTCCTCTTCTGACACGTTGCAGCATCATGCTGAAGAAACTGATCGCCGTTATCTGCCTGGGTGCTGCCGCAGGTGCTGCCTGGGTCGCGCTGAAATCCGCCAAGACGAGTTCCGCCCCCATCACCGTCTTCTGCGCCGCAGGCATGAAAAAGCCGGTCGAAGAAATCGCCGCTGCGTATCAAAAGGAAACCGGCATCGAGGTGCGCCTGCAGTTCGGCGGAACGGGCACGCTCCTCAGCCAGCTCAAAATCGCCAAGCAGGGCGACATCTTCATCGCCGCCGATGACGGCGCGCTGGCCGATGCAAAAAAACTCGGCGTCACCCGTGAGGAGTTCATTCTGGTCAAGCAGCAGCCCGTCGTCGCCGTGGCCAAAGGGAATCCGAAGCACATCGAAAGCATCGCCGCACTGAAGACTCCCGAAATCAAAGTCGCCCTCGCCAATCCCGAAGCCGCCAGCATCGGCCGTGTGGTGAAAAAGCTCCTCGGTCCGGACTGGGATGCCCTCGCCGCCAAAGCCGCCGTGATGAAACCCACCGTCACCGAAATCGCCGCCGACCTCTCCCTCGGTGCTGTCGATGCCGCCATCGTGTGGGACTCCGTCGTGCCGCAGTTCAAAGGGCTGGAGGCCGTCATGCTGCCGGAGCTTTCCAAGCACACCGAATCCGGCACCGCCGCCGTGCTCTCCTTCAGCCAGCATCCGGCGGAGGCGCTGCGCTTTGCCCGCTACCTCACCGCTCCTGAGAAAGGCGCGGCCGTGTTTCAAAAGCAGGGCTTCAAGGCCGTACCCGGAGACAAATGGGCCATGCGTCCCGACCTCATCCTCTACAGCGGCGGCGTGAACCGCCCCGCCATCGAAAAACTCCTCCATGAATTCGCCTCTCACGAGGGCATCACCATGACCACCGTCTTCAATGGCTGCGGCATCCTCTGCGCCGCCATGAAGACCATGGGAGACAGCACCAATCCCAAGTACCCGGACGTCTATTATGCCTGCGATGTCTGCTTCGTCCCGCCCGTGGCCGAGCAGTTCCCCGAGGCCATCCTGCTTACCGAGGCCGAAATCGTCATCGCTGTGCCCAAGGGCAACCCCAAAGGCATCCACACCCTCGCAGACCTCGCCCGCCCAGGCCTCCGCGTTGGCCTGTGCAATGCGGAGCAGTCCACCATCGGCTACCTCACCCGCTCCATTCTCAAGTCCATGAACCTCCTGGAAAGCGTCAGCAAAAACGCCTCATCCCAGGTCCCCACCGCCGACTTCCTCGTCAATCAGATGCGCACCGGCTCTCTCGATGCCGCCGTGGTGTACGGCATCAACATCAACAACGACAAGGACCACTTCGAAGCCATCCCCCTCCCTGCGGACAAATCCAAGGCTGTGCAGCCTTTCGCCGTCCGCAAAGACTCCCCCAACTACCAGATCGGCCAGCGACTGCTCGCCTTTCTGCGCGAAAAACGCACCAGCTTTGAAAGCGCTGGCTTCGCCTGGAAAGGCGACACCGCCCCCGTCAAAAGCGCGGACATCGTCCTGCCCACCTGGATGCAGCAGAAGTAACGCTGCACTTTCAACACAAAGAGAGCACCTCAGAACACGCACAGATGAAACGGGCCTCAGGTCTCATGTGCGGACACCCGCATTGCTGGCCATCTGCCAGCCCTCTGGGGGAGTGGGATCGTCCCGATCCCACACGCTCCCACGTCGCCCGGCATCACCGCTGATCCGCAAACCCTCTGCAGATGCGGAAATAGGCCACCGAATCCTCTACCTATGCCTGCTCCGTCGCACTCAGCACCTGCTCCAGGCCCTGCGCCATCAGGTCATGCTGCCAGCTCATCAGATGGCTGGCAGGATCTCCGTCGATGACGAGTTCCTCAATCGTGGCACGCGATCCCAGCAGCGAGGCCTCGATCTCCAGCCCCTGCGCCACCTTTTCACGGTAGGCACACAGCTTGTCGATCTGCTCTCTCTGCGCGTCGCTCAGGCGTCCCTTCGTCTTCTTGGCACGCTGCGGCCAGTCGGCAGGCGCGGAGGCCATGATCGCCACAACGATGTCAAAAAACTCCTTCTTCCAGCGCGGGCGCCAGCCGTTCGGCGGATTCAGCGACTGCCCGGCCTCAAACTGCTCGGCATAGGCCACCATCTGCTTGTTGGACATGATCTTGAAGCAGGGCGTGTCACGCTCACGGGCGATGCCCTCGCGCCATTCCCACATCGCCTTCAGGACCGCCAGGCCTTTGGGGTGCAGCCTGCCGCAGCCCTGCACACGCCAGGGGTCTTCACGCGAGACCTTGTCTCTCGCAGCCACATCTTCCTGCAGCGAGCGGCAGCTTTCGTGAAACCACTCCTCGCGGCCCTTTTCCTTCAGCTCCGCCACAAACTTGTCCGCGATCGGCAGCAGGTAGCGCACGTCATCCACCGCATACGAGAGCATGTTTGGCGGCAGCGGGCGGCGGCTCCAGTCCGCTTTTTGGGAGGCTTTGCACAGCTCCAGTCCAAAGGCGTTTTTCACCAGCGCTGCTAGGCCAAACTGCCTCGCCCCGAGCAGGCGCGCTGCGATCTGCGTATCCCGGATCACCCGCGGGCTCCAGTCATAGGTCCGGCGCAGCATCGTCAGGTCGTAGTCCGCTCCGTGAAACCACAGCTCATGGGCATCCAGCAGCTCCAGCAGGGGTGAAACATCAGAAATCGCCAGCGGGTCCACCAGCGCGTACTTGCCCGCGCAGTTCACCTGCAGCAGGCACAGCTTCTCATGGTAGTGGTGCAGGCTGTCCGCCTCCGTGTCGAGGCAGCAGCGCTTGTCAGGGCTTTCAGCCAGCCAGGCCCGCATCTGGCCGATCCACTGCTCAAGATGGGCTGGCGTGTCGATGAACTCGTAGTCCTTCGTTGTTGGTCCTTCCTCGTTCATTTCAGGCCCATGAGAAGGATTTCCGCATTGTTGCTGGTGCGGTTGATGTTGCGGATGAGCATCTCAAGAGCTTCAACGGCAGGGACAGCGGCTAGCTGCTTGCGCACCTGGGTGATGCGCCGGAATTCGTCAGGATGGTAGAGCAGGTCGTCACGCCGTGTGCCAGACTTCAGCAGATGCAGCGCAGGGTAGATCCGCCGTTCGGAGATCTCCCGGTCCAGCGTGGCCTCCATGTTGCCCGTCCCCTTGAATTCCTCAAAGATCACTTCGTCCATGCGGCTCTCGGTCTCGATCAGCGCCGTGGCTATGATCGTCAGGCTGCCGCCTTCCTCCACATTGCGTGCGGACCCGAAAAATTTCTTGGGCTTTTGCAGCGCCTTCGTTCCCACGCCCCCTGCCATGTAGGCCCCGCCTTTGCCGCCCTGCGTGGAGTTGTAGCCACGCGCCAGACGCGTGATGCTGTCCAGCAGGATCACCACATCCTTCTTCAGTTCCACCAGACGGCAGGCGCGCTCACGCACGATCTCCGCCACCTGGCTGTGCCGCTTCGGACTCTCGTCAAACGTCGAGCTGTAGATCTCGCAGCCCTGCACCGTCTCCTCAAAGTCGGTCACTTCCTCAGGCCGCTCGTCCAGCAGCAGCACGATCAGGGTCACCTCCTTGTGGTTCTGCGCTATGGATTTGGCGATGTCCTTCAGGATCACCGTCTTCCCCGAACGCGGCGGCGCGCAGATCAGCCCGCGCTGCCCTTTGCCCAGCGGCGCCACGATGTCCAGGATGCGTGAGCTGACCGCACAGGGCTTCGCGGTTTCAAGAATGATGCGCTTGTTGGGAAAGGTCGCCGTAAGCTTGTCAAACTCCACCGGCGTCTCCCATTTTTCGATCGCGATGCCTTCGACTTCCGTGATCCGGTCGATCGCCAGGTACTTGTCCCGGTCCTTCGGTGCCTTCGCAATCCCTGTAATTCTCTGGCTCGGACGCAGGTTGAATTTCCTCACCAGAAACAGCGGCACAAACACATCTTCCGGCAGCGGGGTGAAGCTGTATTTCGGGTATCGGATCAGGCCGTAGTTGTCCGAGCCAATTTCCAGCACGCCCTCCACCTTAAGGCGCGTTTTGTGCTCCGCCAGCCAGGAGCACAGGTCATAGATGAGCTGGTGCTTCGTGCGGCTCGCATTCAGGCGGAAGCCCACCTTCTCTGCTAGCTCCAGCAGCTCTGAAAGCGGCGCATTCTGCAGTTCGTTGATGGAGACCTCCTCTGGGAAAGGCGGCTGCGCTCCTTCTGGCTTCTGCGGCTCTGCAGGTTCGGCGGCAGCCTGGGCGGCTGGGGCACATTCCGCCTGCGGCTCGGCGCTCACCGGGGAGGTATTGGCTGCAGGGATGGTTTCCGGCACGGGTGGAGCGGCGGTAGCCGCAACCGTGGCGGGGGATTCGGTAGATAGGTCGTTCATGCTTGCAAGAGTGGACTTGCCAGCGTCAGCACCTGGGCTTCAAGAGAAGTCAGAGAACCATCATTCCAAATGACGGCATCTGCTCTTTCAACCTTGGCTTCGATGGGCCATTGGGCCTCCAGAAACTTCTGAACGGTCTGTTCGTCGAGTCCCCGGGTTTCCATCATCCGCCTGACTTGCACCGACCGGCTGGAAGCCACCACGATGACAAAGTCTGCTGAAACTGTGCCTCCAATCTCATAGTGGAGGGGGATTTCCGCAAGGAAAAGATTCACCCCCTCCTTCTCGGCCGCTTTTCGGGCCAACTCCAGCGCAGCGAGAACGGGGGGGTGCAGCACACCCTCCAGCCTGCTGCGCAGCCCTTCATCTGGCAGGACCACATCACGCAGCCACTGTCGGTTCACCTCCCCGGGCTTCACCAGCACCTGCGTGCCAAACGCGGCCACGAGCTTCTGCATCGTCGCCTCCTCCTTCATGACCTCTGCCACAGCCAGGTCGGCGGAAAAGAACCGGCTCGGCTCCGGTAGCTGCTGCAGCAGCAATCTGGCCAGTGAGCTTTTGCCACATCCTGCCCCGCCAGTGATCACCCAAGATTTCATCTCTCTAAATGGCCGCTCTGCCTCCGCTGCGCAACGGCCAGTGGTTAAAAACACATCAGGCAGGATGCTTGACGCAATCCTGCCTGATGTCGGTTTGGAGTTGTTATGTGGTAACGCTTAGTTTCCTGGGGCCACGGTCGGAAGGAGTGTTCCGACGGAGCCTGGGCCGGCAGCAGTGTCAGCAGCGGCAGCCTGGGTTGCGTTGGCTGGCTTGATACGCTGGCCCGAAGGGTCGATCAGGTTAGCCGTCACAAAGATCATCAGGTTACGCTTGTAGTGCTGCTCAGACTCGCTCTTGAACAGGCGGCCCACGAAGGGAAGGTCGCCAAGGATCGGCACTTTGTCCTGCACGTCCTGCACGTCTTCGCGGATCAGGCCGCCGAGAGCCACCGTCTGGCCATCCCAGATCGAGACACCCGTTGTCACCTTGCGCACAGAGAACACTGGCTGGTTGATGATGTTAGGCGTGATCAGACGCTCTGGCTGTTGCAGGGGCACATAACCAATCGTTCCGGTCGAAAGCTGAATCGGCAGAACCGACTGGCTCGAAGGCGACATGATCGGAGAACCGTAGTTGATGAAGCCATCGAACTCCACCACTTCAGGAGCCAGCGTCAGCTCGATCGTGTTGCCATCTGCACCCACGGTAGGCTCAGCCTCAAGACGGACACCGGTCTGGCGCATTTCGAACGCCGTCGGAGTCGTGGGAGTTGCGATCTGCTGACCACCACCACCGCCACCACCAACGTTCAGACCGCCACCACCCTGGGGAAGACGGGGAGGATCGAATTCGGTCGGATAGATAAATTCGCGAGTCACTTCCATCGTGGCACGTGTACCGCTCTTGGTGGTCACGCTCGGGGCGCTCATCAGGTCCACACCCTTCTTCTGGCTCAGGCCGCGAAGGACGGTCTGGAAGGCTGGATCGGAGAAGATGCCTGCCGTGGAGAAGATCCCAGGCGCCACGCTGGTCGTGGCAGTCGTTGAGCCTGTGGTCAGAAGGTTGTCGATGCTGCTGTTGCTGATGGCAAAGCCACCGCTGCGATTTCCGGCAGTGACCGGCCCACCACCGTAGGGGAAGGGAGAGGTACCGTTAGGATTGGCTCCGCTGACGCTGTTTCCAGGAACGGCACCCAGAGGGATCGAGCCCGCAAAGGCTGCAGCCACCGGGATGTTGGGGAACACCTGCTCCGTGCCGACGTAGTAGCCAGGAATGACAAGGTTCGAAGCCTGGAAAGGATAGTTGGCTGCGTTGTATGCGTTGCCATTGCCGGTGCTGCCACCGCCCATGACAAGGTTGCCGATGCCCACTCCGCCGAGAAGCCAGTCAAAGCCAAGCTCTTCGGTGTTCTTCTGGGTGACTTCCACAAACTTGGAGGTGATGACCACCATCTTCGGAGCCAGCTTGGTGATGGATTCCACGTAGGCTTCCACCAGATCAAGGTTCGGCTGGGTGTTTCTGACGACCAGCTGTGAGTTGGCCGGATTGTAGCTAGCAGAGGCACCTTCAGGGAAAAGAATGCCGGAGGCTTCAAGGATCTGACGTGCAGTCTTGCGGGCGATCAGATTGCTTGCGCCAGGAGCAGCTGCTCCACCGTTGTTTGCAAACGGGTCGGCATTGGCAGCAGGAGCTGGGCCGGCACCTGGGTCACCACCGCCGGTGCTCAGGAAATCTGGCGGCACACGGTAGCTGCGGGTGTATTGCTCACTGGCATTTTCAGAAAGCGGCACCACCAGCACGGCGTGGGCTTCCACCTTGTATTTCATCTGCGCCAGCTCGGTCACATAGCGAAGAGCTTCGGACATCGGCACATCCTTCAGGTCAAGGCTGATGGAGGCGTTGCTCGGAGCGTCACCGGTGCGGAGAATGATGTTGACGCCCTTGACGCCGCTTTTGTCCTGGGTAGTGTCCAGGTCACGGCTCTTGATGCGCAGGTATTCGATGGCTTCCTGAATGGTGGCACCTTCAAACTGCACCGTTGGGAAAATGATCGTGTTCATTTTCTCCGTCAGGTAGGCGCCAGGGCTGCGGCCCACGCCATACTCAAAGCTCACTGCCTGCCCCTGCACCGGCACCTTGTCTTCCCATGTCTCGGTCACCTGGGCCAGCATTTTGGCACGCTGATGATCATAGGCAGACTTGAAATAGGCCTCACGCTTGCGCTCGGCATTTTCCATCCCGCGGCGGGCGGCTGTGTTGTAGGGGTCTGTCCGCAGGACGTCCTGATACTGCGCAATGGCAGCGTCATAGTTGCCGAGCTCAACAGAGCTGTTGCCCAGCAGAAGGCCCGACTGCACTTTGCCCACATTGGTCACGTGCTCAGCCGTGAGTCCTGGCGGCCAGCGGTCAGGATCTTCCAGCTGCTTGGAGAAAACCAGCGCGCCTTTGTGCCCTGGCACGTAGCTCGTCGCGCCTTCCAGCAGCTGACGGGCTTCCTTGTAATTGCCTGCCTTGGCGCGCTCCTGCGCCACCGTGACACTGCAGTCGGCATACTTGAGCTTGGCCAGATCCAGCCAGTCACTGGTCAGAGGTGCGTTCGGCAGCGAATCAATGGCGTTTTTGTAGGCACTGAGCGCACCTTCGTAGTCCCCTTCGCTGAACAGCTTGTCGCCACGGTCCATGGCTGTGCGGGCATCTTCAATGCGGGCATAGCGACGCGCGATTTCGCGGTTGGCCATTCCAGAGACGGTACTTGGGCTCTGGGCCATGACCGCTGGCGATGCCGCGGTCAAGGCGAGAAGGGAAAGGTTGAACACCAGACGAGAGTGATGGGTCATAGGGCAAACTGACAATATTTAGTGGTAAAGAGAGATTACTAACAGATTACGGCGAGCTTTGGCGAGTTAATTTTTTCCGCGCGGGAGAAAATTACGCCTCGTTCACCCCTGCTTGATTTCGATGGTTTCTTTGGTGGGTTTGCCATCAGCTCCCAGTGGGGAAATGACAGCCTTGTTTTCTTCCAGTTTGAGAATGTAATAGCTCTTGCCAAGGCCGGGAAGCTGGAATGTCCCGCCCTCCTTCAGCCCAGGGATCACCCGGCGCTTTTTCCAGCGGAATTCGAACTCGGCCTCATACTCCGCCAGGTTCACATCCGTGCCCTCCTCCAGCGTAAACTCCTTCTTCGTGGACATGTCGTACATCTTCAGAGCAAAGGCGTCCTTCGGGCCGAACTTGGTGGTGATGGTTTTCTTCTCGGCGGAGAGGATCTTGAAACGCAGGGTGCCCTTGTCGAAGCCAAACTCTTCGTTCAGCGGCTTGAATACGCTGCTCACAGTGGGGGCCAGGCGCTTGATCTGGAAGGTGCCGTCGCTGCCGCCCTTCAGTTGCAGGATGTAGTCGTGGCTGATCCGCTTGATCAGGAAAAGCTTGTTCGTATGCGGCGGCAGGGAGCTCGCATCACGTGGATCGGTCTTCCCGTTGAATTCCTCCAGATTGGAAAACCCGTCGCTGTCAGCATCCAGGTCGCCCACATTGGGGGAGAAAATGTTCGGCAGCGGCGCCTCAGGCGGGCTCTTGCTCGGGTCGCCGGTGAGGAAGATGTTCGTCATCGGCTCACGCAGCTTCGGCTCCGGCAGCAGGAGATCGAACAGCTTGCTGTCCTTCATCACCAGCATCACGGATTTGTTCAAAGGCACCGCCTTGCCATTCCGCAGCGGCGAGACCCAGGAATACTTCTTCTTCATGGTCTCGGTGGCATCCACCACCTTCTGGCTGGCGGGTGCGTTCAGGTCGTTCTTGGAGAATCCCTGCGGAAGGATCAGGCTCTCCTCGAGCCCTTGCGATTGGAGGATCAAAAACACGGCCACCCCGATGGCGAGGAGGGAGGAAATGATCAAAATGGTTTTTTCGTAATTGCCCTGTCGGTTCTGCATGGTGGTGCTTTAAGGCTGCGGATTTTTATAAAGTGAGATCAACGTCCGGTAGGGGCCTGGGCCGCAATCCCTGCGGCAGCGTCCAAAAATTTGACCAGATCAATTTCAAGCCTGACCTTCAGAAGCTCATTGCCAAAGACGGAGATGGCATCCGGAAAGGCGGGCTCAGGCGGCTTGATCTCATCCGTTGGGGCTTCTTCCGCCGCAGGAGTGCTTCCCTGCACCTTGGTCTCCTGCGTCGGCAGCCTGACCTCGGAAGTCAGCGGACCATCCTGCATCTGGTTCTCCACGCGCAGCACACGCAGGCTCGTGAAATACGGCATGTCACTTGGGCTGGTCAGGCGGCTGACGAGCAGCTGCAGCGGCCCCTGGTCCAGAGTCAGCACCGCCGAGATCTGGCGTTTTTCCAAAATCTCAGCAGAAGCCTGCCCCCTCATCGCCGCATTGTTGTTCCCCTGCGCATTCGCCGCAGTCGCAGCTTCCACCGGCAGCTTGGAGCGCTCCAGCAGGTCCACACCCTTCACCCCGCAGTCCAGGAAAAGCTTCATCAGCTTCTCCATCGCATCGAGATAGCCGGAAAGCTCCGTGGCAGCAGCGGCAGATTTGGGCAGCGTGCTCGTGTAGTCTTCAAAGCCAAACGCAAACTCAGCCGGCAGCTGCACCTTCGACTCACCCGCCAGCTTGCGGATTTCGGAGATCTTCGCCTTGAGCTTGTCCTGGAATTCAATGTCATTGATCGGAGCAACCTTTGGCTGAAGGATCAGTACCGTCTTGCCCAGGGTGTCCACCAGCTTCGCGTACTCATCCACCGCCGCCTGTTTCGCAGCGAGGTTTTCGTTCGTGGGCGCCAGCCGCGCGCCTTTCAGGCCGGCCACCTGGTTCCCCAGGCCGAGATAGCCCTCCTTGGTTTCATCATACACGCTCCACGCATCGTACAGCAGGTAGCCAAGAGCCAGCGAGCCGACGGCGATCACGCCAAGAATGGCGGCCAATGGTTTGTTTTCACGTATCCAGTCCATGAGTCTTTATTGAAATTTCAGAGGATTGCGCAGAGGCATTTTGATTTCGAAGTGGTAGGCGTAGCGTTCTTCATCCACGCCGCTGTCCACCTTCACATAGTTGTCACGCTTGGTCTCAAAGTCCGGCGTGTTAAAGGCATCCAGCTTGGCCAGCTTGGAGGCAAAGTCATACACCACCTTCTGCTCTCCCTTGTCGTTTTTGCGGTACAGGCCGCGCATGCGCAGCATGTACACTGGCTCGGCAGGCACACCGTTGCGGTTGTTCGCAGTGGTGCTGGAGGTGGAGGACGAAGACCCGCCACCGTTTTCATCACCACCCCACAGCGGCTTTGTGATCGGCTTGCCATCCTTCAGCACTTCGATCACCGGCAGCCAGATCAGGTCATTGTCAAACTGCTGGTTCAGATCATTCAGCAGATGCGCCCACCAGGAGCGGTCTGTCACAGCCTGTTCCAGCTGCGCACTGCGCAGGCGCAGTTCCTCCTGTCTCGCATCCAGGCGCTGAATGTCATTCGCCAGCCTGCTCAGCTGCGCGCTTTCCGCCTGCAGGGTCGCCGCACGGGTTTCCACCACCGCCCTGGCGCTGTTAAACCAGACAATCGAGGCTCCCAGAGCCCCCAGCAGGCAGACACCCGCCAGAATCAGTGCAGGCGCACGCCGTGCTGCATCACGTGCCGAGGCCAGCGCCGAAGGAACCAGCTCGATTTCACACGGGCAGGCGCCCATGCCTCTCAAGGCCAGCCCCACCAGCTCTCCGAGCGCTGGCGCGTCCATCTGGGCGGCCTCCGCGCTCACTCCACGGTCGGTCTGCACACCGCGCAGACCGTTGTAGATCTCCACCGGCAGCTTCAGTTTCTCAGCGAAAAACTCCGCAATGTAGCCCGCCGCAGATCCGCCACCCGCCAGAAACACCCGCTTCGGCGCGCTGCCTCCCTGCTGGCTGCGGTAAAAGGTGATCGTGCGCATGATCTCGGCATGCAGCCTCGTCATCGAGTTGCGCATCACCTTGGACATCGCGTTCACTCCCTCGTCCGGGTGGTCCTCCACAGCTCCGCCCAGGGCCACAAAGCCCTGCGTGCGCTTCTGCTGCTCAGCCTCGGCAAACGAAATCCCAAACTCCTTCGCAATCGCGTTGGTCACGGCGGCACCGCCCACCAGCAGGTTGCGTGTGAAAAAGCGGTCCCCCTCCACAAACACCAGATTGGTAGAGCGTGCACCCATGTCCACGATCAGGGCTGGCTCGTCCACATCGGGGTAGCTGTAGCGAAACGCATTGTAGAGCGCCAGCGGCCCCACATCCATGCCCGCCACCTTCACACCGCTGGCAGACACCTCCTCATGCATCTCGTTCAGCGGCTCGCACTTCATCGCCGCCAGCACCACTTCGATCTCGCCCAGATCAGACTTGGAAACCACTTCGTAGTCCCAGGAGACCTCGTCCAGCTGCCACGGCACATTCTGCCGCGCTTCAAATTCCACAATCTGCGACAGCTTGTCCCCCTGCACAGGCGGCAGCTTCACAAATCGGCTGAAAACCGGATGCCCCGGCACAGAGCACCAGGTCTTTTGCCCTTTGATCCTCGCCTTGGACACAAGCTCCTGCAGCGCCGTTTTCAGCTGCGGCTGCCGGCTCACATCCACCGAAGGATCTCCGTCCAGTTCAACGATCTCATACCGCTTCAGGATGAGATCCCCTCCCGGCGTTTTGCCGAAAAATGCTCCGCTGACGCGCTGGGAGCCAAGACTGATGACTGCAATGCTGTTTGGGTCTGCCATGCTGGATAAGGTAAAAAATCGCTGAACAACTAGGGTCTGACGGGACGGCTGCGCTTACTTGGCTTTGACCTGCACATCGTAGTCGCCAAAGACATTCGCAAAAGGCGTCTGCAGCTTGTTCAGCAGCATCCCCTGCAGCATGGCAAAGGTTTCCTTGTTCTCCCACCAGGGCTTGTTCCCGATGCTCGACTTCGCCGCCACCACCTTGCCTTCCGCCACAAACTCAATGCCCCAGCCCTGCACATCGGAGGCCGCCGTCACAAAGTCCTTCTGAAAGATGGACTTGAGCGTGGAGGGGGAGATGTAGGCCAGCGCATGGCAGGGCTCGTCCGCCGGGATGTCCACCAGATCCAGAGTTCCCGTGATCACCTCACGCTTGCCTTCCTTCGTCGTGTGGTTCAGCGCCACATAAATGTTCAGCTGCATCGAGGCATACGTGCCCTTTCTGCCACCCGCCTCTTCCGGAAGCTTGATGTCAAATTCCACATCCAGCTCGATCCAGTTCTTCGGATTCCAGCGCTTCATCTTGATGTTGCTCACCTCGAGCATCGGCGTCTGCTGTTCCGCCACCTCCACCCCTTTGATTTTCACTTTCACCCCGGGCAGTTTGTCACCCGCCGCCGGCGCTTGCGCCTGAACGGCATTGGCAAGGAGAAGAGATGCGAAAATCAAGCTGAGGGATTTCATTTTGTCGGGGTGGTTGTTCCTGTATTTTTAAAGTTTTATCAGCAAAACACCCTGCGCATCAAGCAGGGATTCGCAGAAAGTCGCGAAAATCAGTCACCACATGGTGGTTTCCGTCCTCAAACAACACCTCCGGCTACAGACTGCTGCATTCTTCAGTGGATGGCTCATTTCGGTAGGGGGCGCGGACGGCGAGGGCGGAGTCTGTGACAATCCCGTCAGAGTGCAAGCAAAAGACAGGCAGGGATTTCGTGGACATCTAAGGCTTGTGCATCTCCGATTTCGACGCCTACAATGACTTCCGCACCATGACGTTCCCCAGCCCACGCTCCGCCGCACTTTCCTTTGGCATGCTGCTCTCTCTCGCTGCATGCGACCCCTCCGATGCTCCGGATGTGGAAAAAGCCATCAGCGATCTGGAAAAGCAGAAGCTGCAAAATTCCGCACCGCCAAAAAGCTCCCCCCAGCCGACCACACCCGCCAGCACTCCCCCGGCCATCCTGTCCGCCACCGGACTCAGTGCCAAAGATGAGCGCGCCGAAATCATCCTCCTCCTGCCAGACACCCGCATCGCCATGCAGGCCTTCCAGAGCAACGGCCTCGCCATGCTTGTCGGCAGAAAGGCGGGCTACAAGCTCACCACCAGCGACGCCGCTGGCAGCAGCACTCAGCAGATCGAGCAGCTCCGCCAGGCCATCGCCGCCAAACCCGCCGCCATCATCCTCAGCCCCATCGATCCCCCCGCCCTCGCCGCCCTGATCGTCGAGGCCCAGACCCACGGCATCACCGTCATCGGCCTCGACAAGCGCATGCTCAATGAAGGCTGCGCCAGCGTCGTCTTCACCGACCAGCGCCGCGTCGGACGCATGGCCGCAGACACCGTGGTCGAGGCCCTCAAGCGCAAGGCAGCAGAGGAAAACCGCGCCGAAATCACCGGCCGCGTCGTCCAGCTCCGCGGCTCCGCAGACAGCTACACCTCCAGTGAGCTCGCCGAAGGCTTCAGCGAAGGCCTCCGCACCCAGCCCGGCATCATCCTCGTCCATGACGCCCCCGCAGACTGGAGCACCGACACAGCCGCCAAATGCACCTCCGAAGCCTTCAGCCTTCAGAAAAATTTCGACGCTATTTACGCCCAGAGCGACGCCATGGCCGTCGGTGCCGCCAAAGCCGCCGAAGCCGCCGGTCAGCGCGACAGCATCTTCATCGTCGGCACAGACGGCCTTTCTGGCCAGAAGCGCGGCCTCGACCTCGTACGCCTCGGAGAGCTCGACGCCTCCGTCGTTCAGCCCGCCCTCGTGGACCTCGCCCTCCACATCATCACCAAAATGCGCACAGACAAAACCTTCAAACCCCAGCCCTCCTACGAAATCCAGCCCGTCGTGATCATGCCAAAAAATGTCGAGCAGATGTTCCGCACCGGCACCTACAAGCTCCCCCCTTTGTAACCGCCCTCCACCCCCTTCTCCCCATGATTTCCGCCCCACGTCTCCGCCTCGTACTCCTCTCCTCCGTGGGGCTCCTCGCCTCGCTCATCCGCATTTCCGCCCAGGAAGCCGAAACGCCAAAGCCCGACACCAAAGCCCAGCTCGAAGCCGCACAAAAGCTCGTCAAGCAGGTCTCCCCTGGCGTCTTCGACCTCAACGGCATCCAGATCACCGCCGCCACCCGCGAGCTCCGCATCCCCTGCTCCATCCTCCATCAAAAGCTCCCTATCGAGTACGCCCTCTGCCATGAAAACGGCGAGAAAGTGCACGAAACCATCCTCGAAACCAAGGTCCGCCCCATCCAGCTCCAGGTCGCCCTCCTCCTCGCCCGCTACGAGCCCGCCACCCTCGGCATCCTTGAAAAGCTCGATCCCAAAGCCGAGCGCCCCTACAAGGCCAAGGACACCGAACCCAAGACCCCCGGCGCCAACCGCCTCGCCATCCACGTCGAATGGAAGGACGGCGACAAAGTCAAAAACGTCCCCCTCTCCGACTTCATCCAGAACATCGAGACACGCAAAACGCCACCCGACCTCGACACCTGGATCTTCAACGGCTCCTTCATCGACGAAACCGGCTTCGCCGCCGAGCAGACCGGCTCCATCATCTCCACCTACGTGGACCGCGCCGCCATCATCAACTCCGCCGCCAAAGGCAACGAGCGCGACGACCTCTGGATCAGCATGCCCGTCAACATCCCTGCCGAAGGGACCCAGGTGACCCTAATCATCACCCCCGCGAAACAGTGAGTGCCTCGCAGAATGAGGGGGAGGATCGACACTTCTAAAATCAACAATCGTTGTTCATCAATCGTCAATCGCGCATAGCCACGACGCCTTCAGAACCAGAAGATTGACGATTGTCGAGCAATCGATTTTTGATTTTAGAAGTTCCAAACCACCGACGCACCCCTGCGGTGAGCAAAAACTCAATAACGGCGCGGTCAAAAAACGCCCACCACAGCTCAGGCATGGACAGAAATCGCCCAGCCTGAAAGAGGTGCCCCTTGCCCGTTGACGCCGCCCTCTTTCCACATCCAGTGCTCTGTACCATGAAAATCCCAGCCTTCCTTCTCACCCTGGCGCTAGGAACGACCGCCGCATTTCCCCAGGCCGCCACCCAGGCCTCTCGCAACGAGTCCCTCAAGCAGGAGCTCCGCCTCGGCGTCGAGCGTGGTCTCAACTTCCTCCGCTCCAAGCAAAACCCCGCCACCGGCCAGTGGGGTGAGTCTGAGCCCGTCGCCATGACGTCCCTCGCCATCATCGGCTTCATGCTCGACCCCAACCGCAAGCCCGGCGACCCCGTCCCCGCTGAAGTCGAAAAAGCCACCAAGTTCCTCGTCGCCCAGGCACGCCCGGATGGCGGCATCTTCATCAAAGGCCGTGGCAACTACAACACCGCCCTCGCCCTCACCGCACTCCTCCTCAACAACAAGCCCGAGAACGAGGAAGTCATGCTCAAGGCCCGCCGCTACCTCGTCCACTGCCAGGTGGATCTCGATGAAAAAGGCAAGCAGGACAATCCCCTCGATGGCGGCATCGGCTACGGCGACGAAAAAGGCATGCACGCAGACATGTCCAACCTGACCTTCGCCCTCGAAGCCCTTTACTACTCCCAGGCCCTCCTCGCAGACAAAGGCGACGCCGCCAAGAACGAGCCTCAGCTCAACGTCGCTGCCGCCATCGACTTCATCCAGCGCTGCCAGAACCGCCCTGAAAGCAACAAATCCTCCTGGGTCAGCAAAGACCCCGACGACGCCGGTGGCTTCATCTACAACCCCTCCGAAACCCGCGGTGCCAAAGTCACCAACCCCGACGGCAGCATCGCTCTCCGCAGCTACGGCAGCATCAGCTACGCCGGCCTTCTCAGCTTCGTCTATGCCGGCGTGGACAAAGACGACCCCCGCGTCAAAGCCGTCATCGAGTGGCTCCAAAACCACTACAACCCCGACGAAAACCCCGGCCTCGGCGCCGCCGGTCTCTACTACTACTACCAGACCATGAGCAAGGCCCTCAGCATCGCCGGGATCGACTACATCAAGACCAAGGACGGCAAGCTCATCGACTGGCGCAAAGACATCACCGAAAAACTCCTCAGCCTCCAGAAAGGCGACGGCTCCTGGTCCAACACCGAAGGCCGCTGGATGGAGTCCGACCCCGTCCTCACCACCAGCTACATCCTCATGGCCCTCGGCCGCATCCATCAGACCTTATAGTTGCCCAGTTGCGCCGCAACTGGTCTGGATAATTCAACGCCGCGCCCTCAAAAGCGCGGCGTTTTTTTGTGCCCCCACGCCAAAGCCCCCCGCCTGGCCACCGTCCCATTTGGTGGACTGCGGTCGCGCAGCGACGAAGGAGCGCCGCTGCCGCTTTCGACGGCCTCACTGACTCACGCGCACCCCCCTCGAATGCGGCAGCCAGCACTCCATCGCCAGCCCGCCAGACCAAAGTCCGCCCCAATCACACGAAAGCCACTTCCGCCACCCTCGAAACATCCTTCTCGACATCCCGCCGCCCCCTTCGGTAAACTCGCACCATGCACCGCGCCCGTTGCCTAGTCCTGCTTCTCACCCTTGGCTTCACCACCACTTTGGGTGCTGAGCCGGCCGGGATGATCACGCGTGTCTTCCAAACACCGAACGACTACGGTGGCGAATACACTCCTGGCGACCCCACGCTGACGCCACCCGGTGATCCGTTTTCAGACAAGCCGCCACCTGCGCCCGCTGCGGTGCTGCCACGCAAAAGAGCCCGGGACATTCTTGAGCATGCAGGCATCCCCTTCCCCGAGGGGGCCATGGTCAGGTTCAATCCCAACACGGGTCTCCTCAGCATCACCAACACCCCAGAGAATCTTGAGCTTGTAGAGGCCTTCCTAGACTCCATTCGCGTCCAGGGGCCCACCACGATCACCTACACGCTCACGGTGATCGAAGGCCCGGGGGATCTCATCCGCCAGGCCAATGCCACTGCCACGCGCAGCAGCAATGCCGCCGCCGAGCTGGCCCTGCTGCTGGAGCAGGCGAAAACCGCCGGCTCCAATGTCCGCGTCGTTGGCGATGCCTTTCTTGAAACCAAGTCCGGCTACTGCGCTTCCTCCGAAGCCGTGTGCGAACACTCCTATGCCAGCGAGTTCAACATGGACGCCAAAAGCCGTGCCTCCGTGACCCAGGACACACGCCTGATCGGCTTAAAATTGGTGCTGGAGCCGACCCTTGGCAGCGATCACCGCACCCTTGGAACCACCCTCAGCATCGAGCTGCATCCCGTGCCGCCGCTCGAGCGTCAGATCAGCCTTACCGAACCCGTCTCTGGCCAGATGGCGGAGTTTCCAGCCAGCGACATCTGCGGTGCTCACTTCACCACCATCGTTACCTCCAGCAGCGGCACCACCAAGCTCGTGGGCATCACCAAGCCCGTCGGGACCAGCCAGGAGAAAGAAGACATCCTGTGGGCCGCCTTTATCACCGGGACCGCAAACCATGCAGAGCCCGTTCCCTTTTCAAAAGCAGTCACTCCCGCACAGGTGGCGCAGGTTCCTCCCGGACTGATGGTGGCCGCTTTCAATGTCCCGGAAGACCTTTTCGAAAGCCTGATGGAAAAGCCCGGGCCGCTGCAGCCGTGGTTTGAGACCCAAGGCATCGTGCCCGTGAAGGGAGCCACTGCCACACATGAGGGCGGTGTGCTGCAGGTCATCAATACCACTGACAACATCGAGCGTATCGCCGCTCTGACCCAGGACTGCCTCTGCCGCACTCCCAAGACCATGGCCTTCACCCTGCATACCGTGCAGGCTCCTGCCGACCTCCTGCGCGATCTCACGCACCGCGCAGCGGCAGCCTCTGGCGATCAGACTGAAATGTGGGCCGCAGTGGAGGCCGCGATCTCCCGTGGTGAGGCAAAGATCATCGACTCCGCCTTTCTCGAAACCAAGCCCGGCACCCGCGCCACACACGCCGCCACCTGCGAGCACGAGTATGTTTCCGCGCTTGGCACCAGCGACAAGGGCCAGCCCAGCATTGCCTTTGAGATGCGCCCTGTGGGCTCGGTCTTCGAAATCGAGCCCACAGTGGGCAACGACGGCCACGATGTTCATATCAGCTACAGCTATGAGCTGCATTCCTCCGCGCCCATGGCGCGCCGCGGTCACTTCCGTAACCCCGGCTCCAAGCAAGCTTTTGAGATGCCTCTGGAAGACTTTCATTACTGCAAAATCACCACCGGGAGCATCATGCCCAGGGGAAGCATCAAGCTCCTCGCCCTCAACAAACCCACCGGCTGCAATGAGCCCGGCATGCTGTGGGCCACCTTCCTGAAATGCGACCTCGTGCCGCAAGTCGCGAAAGCCCGACCCGACCCCGCCTCAGTGGGCAAGCCCAAGCCCCAGCTCGATCCCAAAGCCTGGAACACCCGGCAGTACCGCGTGCCGCCAGATTTTCTCTCCTCATCCGGCCCGGCAACGCCTGAGCCACGGCCGCGCATCACGGCCAGATACATCCTCGAAGGCATAGGCATTCCCTTTCCTGAAGGAGCCGCCGCTTCCTACAATCCGGCAGTCTCCATCATGTTCGTAAAGAACACCAATGAGAACCTCGCGCTGGTGGACGCTTATGTGGAGTCCATCACAAGAACCGCTCCGAAGAACGTCGTGTTCATCACTCACATCCTCCAAGGCCCCGGCTCTCTCATGCGCCGCCTCACTGCCCAAGCCGCGAGCAAGAGCGACCACCGTGCCGAACTCGACGAACTCCTCGCCGCTGTAAAGGCAGGCAGCGTGCAGCATCTCAATACCGCACGCATCGAGACCCGCTCCGGAGAGCGCGCCACCACCCGTCAGGGCCGCGAGCACAGTGCAGTCTTCGGCGTAAGCGTGGACGACAAGGGCGAGCCATTCTTCAAGCAGGAGATGCGCAACGTGGGCCTCAAGATCGAACTCGAAGCCATCGTCGGCGCGGACGGCATCCTGGTGGAACTTGCACCGCTCATCGAATTCCACACCGCAGAGCCGCTCGAGCATCGGGAGGAGGTGATCGACACCCTGGGCGGCAAACTGGAACGCCCCCTCACCGACTACTTCACCTCCAAGATCACCACCGGCATCACCATCCCCTCCGGCTCCGCCCGCCTCCTCTCCCTCTACAAGCCCACCGGCAAACCCGAGTTCGAAAAAGAGGACATCCTCCAGGCCATCTTCATCACCTGCGACATCCTGCGTCTCGAAGATCCGGCCGTTCTCAAATAACCTCCTTCCTTAGCTATCTCATCCGCATGCACCGCATCCGCAGCATCCTTCTGCTTTGGGCCATCATCACTCTGGCCCATGGTGCAGAGCCAGCCAAAGACAAAGCATCCCCTCAAAGCCCTACTCCGGCCCCCGCCCTAGTGGACTTGGATGCAAAAGCACGGCTGATACAAAAGATGGATGAGATCATCATCCCCTCGGTTCATTTCAAAAACGCCACGCTTGAGCAAGCGCTGGATTTCCTCCGCAAAAAAAGCCGTGAACTGGACAAGTCACCTGCTCCAGATGGCACCAAAGGCGTCAGTCTCACCCTTCGCGAACCCGCTCCGCCAAAGGAGATCCGCATCACTCTGGATTTGAAAGAAGCGCCTTTGTCTGAAGCCCTGCGCTATGTAGCCGAACTCACCAATTTGGTGTACCGCGTGGAGGCTCAGGGAGTCGTTCTCACTGACATGCATGCCTACCGGCACGAGCGGCACACCCGCACCTTCAAAGTACCACCAGACTTTCTTTCGGTCGGAGGAGGCGAGGCTTCAGATGCTCCAGCAGATCCCTTCGCACCATCTGCGCCCAACCCTCCCCCCTCGGCCGGCTTGATACCACGAAAGACCGCGCAACAAATCCTCGAAGCTTCAGGCATCACCTTCCCCGAAGGCAGCAGCGCCAGTTTCAATCCACTGACGAACCTCCTCAGAGTCACCAACACCCAGCCCAATCTCGATCTGGTTGAGGCATACACTGAGTCATGTTGCTACAATCCGCCCAAAGTCATCGCCTTCAGCCTGACCATCTTCGAAGCTCCGGGCGATCTCATCCGCCAGATCAATGCCGAGGCCTCCAAGACTGCCAATGCCAGCAAGCAACTCACCTCCCTGCGTGATCTGGCTCAAAAGCCCGATTCCTCCGTTCGAGTCGCAGGCCACACCTTCATCGAAACAAAATCCGGCATCTCAGCCACCACAGAAGCCGAATCAGCCCCCAGGCTTTCAAACAGCGTCTCGCCAGATCCTGACAGGCAACCCACCGGCCTGCGCATCCAGCTCGAACCAACCATTCAAGCAGATGGCCAGACCATCGACCTCAGTCTCGACCTAGAACTGAGCCCGCCTTTATCCGCAAAAACAGAAGAGCCCAATCTCAGCCCCCCGCCTGCAAACAACACGTCCTTGGAGACCACGAGAGAAATACCAAAAGTGAACCTAACCTCCTCCCTTCTGGTTAGCAGCGGCACCACCAAACTGGCAGGCATTGCCCGCCCCCCCGGCCTGCCGCAGAAAACCGACGACATCCTCTGGGCCGTGTTCCTCACCACCTCCGTTCGTTATGTGGAAAATCCTCCACACCATCTCGCTCTCGGCACACACTCCACATCCACGCCACCCAAGGGCCTGTCCAGCATCACCTTCCAGATCACAGAGGGGCTCTTTGAGTCCATCATGGACCCCACCCCCAAACCGCTCCGGGATTGGTTCATCGACCAAGGTGTCACTTTCCCCTCAGGCTCCGTGATCAAGCTGGAAAACGACCTCCTTCGCATAACCAACACTCAGGAAAACATCGACTCCATCTCCATGCTGATCGCTGCTGCCGTTCAGAAGGCCTCCAAAACTGTCGCCGTCACTCTCCACACGGTCCGCCTGCCCCCATCCAGTTTGCCCAAGCTCTCCCAGGCCGCACTCACGTCCGCCGACCAGTCGGCCGAATGGAAAGAAGTCGAAGCAGCCGCCGCACGCGGCGAGGCCGCGTTCCTTGAGTCCTCTTTCTTCGAAACCAAGTCCGGCACTCGCTCCACCCATGTGGCCGCACGCGACTGCTATTTCCTTGATCGCACGCCGCCCAAAGAAAAAAATCCTCCCGCGATTTCCATCAAGGGCCGGCCCCTTGGATCCTTTCTGAAAATAGAACCCACCATAGGTGCCGATGGCCGGACCATCGATGTGACCTACAACCACGAGCTGCATGTCCCAGTTGGTGTCCCTGATGCAATTCCGCCCCATGATCCTGCTCAGGGCCAAAGCATCCCGCTTCCCAGCACCAGCTTCCGAGTGCTGAAAACCCACAGCCACACCACCATGCATGAGGGAGAAATCAGACTCATCGCCCTGCATCAGGACATCAGCAGCAGCCATGCAGACCACATCTGGGCCACCTTTCTGCAATGCTGCACCGTGCCTCACTTTCCCAAACCCAAAAAGGCCCTGGCAAACCAAATTCCTCCACAGGCAGGAAAGGAAGCACTGGAAACAAGAGCCTATCGTGTCCCCGCAGATTTTGTGCATCGCCTCATTTCCCTCGGCGCTCCTTCCCCGGCACCATCTGGAGATCCGTTTGCCATCGAAGCCACTCAAGCTCCGCGAAGACGAGAGCGCCCGCCCCGCCCGCTAGAAGATCTCGGAGTCACTTTTCCAGAGGGAGCCAGCGTTTCATACAACCCAAAGACCTCCACGTTAATCATGCGCAATACTCTGGCGAACCACGCCTTGATCACAGCAGTGGTGGACAAGATTCTCAGCTCCATGCCCTTTTCTGTAGCGTTCACCACCCACGTCCTGCAAGGCCCCGGCCCCCTCCTGCGCCGTCTCGCAGCCCAGGCATCCCGCAAAAGCGACCACCGTGCAGAGCTCGACGAACTCCTCGCCGCAGTGAAATCAGGTACCGTCCTCCACCTTGACACCGCCCGTCTCGAAACCAAGCCCGGCACCCGCGCCACCGTAAACCAAGGCTCCGAGCACCCATACATCTGCGAACTCAGCCTGGATGACAAAGGACTGCCCCTTTTCAAAAAAGAGCCCCGCTGCATTGGCCTCAATGTCGAACTCGAACCCACCACCAGCAAAGACAGCCCCTTCGTGGATCTGATCATCTCCGCCGAATACCACACAGCCCCTCCCCTCGATCACCGCGAGCACCTCATCGCCCCCCAGGGCCGCCGCCTCGATTTTCCTCTCACCGACCTCTTCACCTCCAAAACCGTCACCGCCATCACCCTCCCCTCCACCTCCGCCCGCCTCCTCTCCCTCTACAAGCCCACCGGCAAACCCGAGTTTGAAAAACAAGACATCCTCCAGGCCATCTTCATCACCTGCGACATCCTGCGTCTCGAAGATCCGACCGTTCTCAAGTAGCCTCTTTCCGTAGCTATCTCATCCCGTCATCTCATCCGCATGCACCGCATCCGCAGCATCCTTCTGCTTTGGGCCATCATCACTCTGGCCCATGGTGCAGAGCCAGCCAAAGACAAAGCATCCCCTCAAAGCCCCGCCCCAGTCTCTGCGCCAGTTGGCCTGGATGCCCGAGCCCGCCTGATGCAAAAAATGGATGAGATCATCCTCCCCACAGTTCACTTCGAAAACACCACCCTTGAGCAGGCGATTGAATTTCTCCGCAAGCAAAGCCGTGAACTGGACAAGTCATCCGCCCCCTCAGGCAGCAAGGGCGTGAACATCATCCTTCGCCTCGATGACACGCCAGACACCTCACCCATCAATCTGAATGTCAAAAATTTGCAGCTCTCCGAAGCCATCCGCTACGTCACCGAGCTCACGCAAACCAAATACAGAGTCGAACATAACTCTGTTCTCATCGTCCCCATCTCGGCAGAATTCGAGACTGAGCTGCACACACGCACCTTCAAAGTACCGCCAGATTTCCTCTCCAACCGCGATCTTTCCTACAACTCCAAGGCCGCCCCCTTCGATCCCTTTACCTCGGCCGACTTCAAGGCTGATTCCTCCCTCATGCCCATCACCGCCCGGCAGACACTCGAATCGGCGGGCGTGCATTTTTCCAAAGGAACCAGTGCCAGCTTCAATTGCCTCACAGGTCATCTCACTGTCACCAACACCCAGCCCAATCTCGATCTCGTCGAAGGCTTCATCGATGCCATCCACCGTGAGGCTCCCGTCAATATCGCTCTCACCGTCACCGTCATCGAAGGCCCGGGCGAACTCATCCGCCAGGCCGCCACTGCTGCAAAATCCACAACCGCTTTCAAGGAATTAAGCAATCTGCTCGCACAGGCGCAAAAGCCCGGCTCAAACGTTCGCGTCATCAGCGATGCCTTCCTAGAAGCTCAGTCCGGCGTCCGCTCCATTGTTGCAACCGTGCATGAGCACACCCCAGCCCACGTCTCCCCACTCGGCGCTGGAATCATCGCCCTCTCAGCCCCGCC
This sequence comes from Prosthecobacter fluviatilis, assembly GCF_042655725.1. GTDB lineage: Bacteria > Verrucomicrobiota > Verrucomicrobiia > Verrucomicrobiales > Verrucomicrobiaceae > Prosthecobacter > Prosthecobacter fluviatilis. Next base: position 816,047 of record NZ_JBHSMQ010000002.1, on the reverse strand, counting down.
CAAGCCACGCAAGAACGGCCTGCAGCTTTCCATCGAGCCCTCTACATGCGAAGATCGCAGCACCATCAAAGCTGCAATCAACCTGACCCTGAGCACCCCCGCTTCCGCTCCCCAGAAAGTGGCTTCTGAATCCACCCCGGGTGCAGATCACACACCCGAAGTTCCCCTCACCGACATTCCGGTCATCCATCTTGGCGCCGATGCCGTCATCAAAGACGGCGACACAAGCCTGCTCTGCGTCACCAGCCCTCTCGGCATGCCACAGGAAAAGGCAGACACCCTCTGCGCCGTGTTTCTCACCGCCAAACTCCGCACGGTCGAAGCCCTCCCCCCACCGCAGCCTCAGCCAGCCCCCAACGCTTCCATGCCCTCCGGCATGAAATTCACCGCTCTCGATGCACCAGCCGGTTTGTTCGATGAGTTTTTGCCTGCCACACCTCCCACCAGTCTCAAGAACTGGCTGACTGAAAAAGGCATCACCTTCCCTGAGGGCTCGTCCATCGAGCAGCGCGGCGACCAGCTATGGATCGTCAACACCCCTGACAACATCTCCTGCATTTCATCTCTCATCGACCAGTTGCTCAGACACCCATCCAAAAACATCGCCTGTACCTTGCATACTTTGGAGGCCCCCGCCCCCTTCCTGCGCGATCTCGCTCACCACACCCTCGCCTCGGCGGACGATTCTGCCATGTTCGCCGCCATCGAGGCCGCCGCCGCGCGTGGGGAGGCCAGTTTCATCGACTCCGCCTTCCTTCCCATCCGTTCCGGCAGCTTCGCCACCCGCCAGTCTGCACGTGAGCAAAGCTCGGTCATCAACACCGAATCCAAACCCCAGCAGCCTCGCCATCTCAGCTTCGACAGACGCATGGTTGGCTCCATGTTGGACATTACGGCAGACATCGGTGCCGACAGCAAAACCCTGCATGTGACCTACGAGCACGAATTGCATCCCGCCTCACAGCATTCATCAGGAACACCCGCCGCCGGTTTTCACTTCCACAAAACCTCCACCACCAGCTCCCTCACCAGTGGCAGCATCAAGCTCATCTCGCTCACTCCTCCCCCTGGTCGTGAGCAGTCCGGCAAACTCTGGGCCACATTTCTGAAATGCGATGTGGTTCCAATCCTCATCAAGCAGCCCAAGCTTTCTTCACCTCAGTCCCTCGCGTCGTCTTCACAGCCTGAGAAAATGATCGTGAAATATTTCACGCTTGAAGATGTGCTGTCAGCCTCGCTAGGCTCACCTGCACACACTAATGGCACCGATCCTTCTTCCCCCCCCTCGCCTTCAAAGGAAGGCATTACGCTGGTGCTAACCACCGCCGAATCCCGCGAAAAAAATCTTCAGCAAACATTCGAATCATACGGTGCCAGCTTTCCCCCAGGCTCCTACGTCCGTATGCTGGAGCAATTTCGCGGTTTCATCGTTCGAAACACTCCCGCCAACCTGGCCAAAATATCATTCGGCAAGCCCACGCCCGGCTCCGCCGTCATCACCGCACACATCTTCCAGGCCCCGGGCTCGCTGCTGCGTCAGCTCGCCGCTCAGGCCGCCCGAAAATCAGATCACCGGGCCGAACTCGACCAACTCCTCGCCACCGTAAAAGACGGAGAGGCAACCCACCTCGTCACCGCTCGTTTCGAGGCCTTATCAGGCACCTTTTCCACCTTGAAGCAGGGCGTGGAGCACACAACTTTGACAGGGGCATTCCTCACCAAAGACGAGGCCCCGGAAATCGTCTCCGATCACCGCAATGTTGGTTTCAAAATCGAACTCACCCCCACCATCGCAGCAGACGGAAAATGGAGCGAACTCACCATCGCCTCCGAATTCGACACCACCGTTCCATTCGAGCATCGCGCACGTACCTTCGACCTTCAGAACCGCCCCCTTGAGTTCCCTCTGACCGACTACTTCACCTCCAGGCTCCGAACCGAAATCTCCCTCCCCTCCGGCACCGCCCGACTCCTCTCCCTCTACAAGCCCACCGGCAAAGCCGAGTTCGAAAAAGAAGACATTCTCCAAGCCATCTTCATCACCTGCGACATCCTGCGTCTCGAAGATCCGGCCGTTATCAAGTAGCCTCTCTCCCACCGCATGTCTCCACGTGGGATGGGCATGGCGACAGCCCGCCCGTCTGCGAGCGCCCCTCATCCGTCTCGACATCCCTCCCCCGCTTCCACTAACCTCACCGCCATGTCGTTCCGCGCACGCTGCTTCTTCCTGCTGATCACCCTCGTCTGCACCGCGATCACACACGCAGAAAAGCCGGCGCTCCTCACTCGCATATTCAAACTCCCGCCCGACTTCATCTCCTGCGAAAGCGCTCCGTCACCTGAATCAACGGCAGACAAAGATCCCTTTGCCACACGCGAGCCCGCCACCAGTCCAGCGCTCGATTCACCGGCTCATCCAAAGCTCAAGACACCACGGCAGATCCTCGAATCCATCGGCGTCACTTTTCCCGAGGGAGCCAGTGCCAGCTTCAATCCGTTCACCAGCCTCCTCACCGTCACAAACTCGGTGCCCAACATCGAGATCACCGAGGCGTTTGTGGCTTCGATCACTCAGCAGGCGCCTGCCAATGTCGGCTTCACCCTCACCATCATCGAGGCTCCTGGCGACCTCATCCGCCAGTCCAATGCCCTGGCCTCCCGCAGCCTCGATGCCGCGCCCGCGCTCGCCTTGCTGCTCGATCACGCCCAAAAACCCGGCTCCAAGGTCCGCGTCGTAGGCGATGCCTTTCTCGAAACCAAATCCGGCACCCGCGCCACGCTCGATGCAGGCCTCGAGCATCGCTATGTCAGCAATGTGTCCCTCGATGCCAAGAGCCGTTCCGCCATCTCCGCAGAAACTCGCCACCTCGGCCTGCATTGGGAGATCGAGCCCTCCGTCAGTACGGACGGCGCCTTCATCGAGACCTCCCTCGCCCTGGATTTCTACCCAGCACCTCCGACCACGCGTCAGCTCAGCATCAGCGATCCCCTCACCGGCCACGCCACGGAGTTTCCCCTCACCGATCTCCCCGGCACTCAGATCAATACCAGTGTCAGCTTCCTGGGTGGCGGCACCAGACTCCTCGGCATCACCCGGCCAGTCGGCACACCACGCGAAAACTCAGACCTTCTCTGCGCCGTGTTCCTCACCGCCACGGTCCGCCGCGTTGAGGCACTCCCCGCTCCGCAGCCCAAAGTGACATCACCCTCAACCATTCCCAAAGGCATGCAGTTCGCCGCCATGCATGCCCCGGACGGAGTATTTGACGAGGCCCTGCGCCCCAAGTTTGAAAATGAGATTGGAGAACCACCGCGTCTCTCGAAGCCCCCCACTCTCCAGACCCATTTTGCCAAAGCCGGCGCCACCTTTCCCCCAGGCTCCTTCCTTGAACACCGCGAGGGCGTGCTGCGCTGTGTGAACACCCCGGACAACATCGCGCTCATCAGCACCATGCTGGAGCATGACCTGGCCGTCTTTCCCAAAACAGTCGCTTTCACCTTCCACACCCTCGAGGCACCCGCCCCTTTGCTGCGCGATCTCACCCGCGAGACACTCGCCTCCACCGACGACTCCGCCATGCTCGCCGCAGTAGAAGCCGCAGTCGCCCGTGGAGAGGCCAGGTTCATCCAGTCCGCCTTTATCGAAACCAAGTCCGGCAACAAAGCCGCTCATCATTCAGCGCACGAGCACTGCTACCTCGAAAGCGAGGGCTCCGACGGCCAGGGATATCCAAGCATCATCTTCGACACCCGACGGGTGGGCTCCGTCATCGAGGTCGAGCCCACCGTCGGCGCAGACAGCCGCACGGTGGAGCTCACCTGTTTTCACGAACTCCATCCCACGCCGCCGGTCACACGCCAAGCGCAGCTCCGCGATCCCGCCTCTCAGCAGCCCTTTGACCAGCCCCTCACCGACTTCAATGTCCACAAAATCGTGACGGGCATCAACCTCACCAAAGGCGGCACCAAGCTCCTCGCGCTCAATCCTCCCGCCGGCCATCCAGACACCGGCGTCCTCTGGGCCACCTTTGTCAAATGTGAGGTCATACCACAGGTGGCCAGATCCCCTTACTCCTTCGTCCCTCCTCCGCCTGCGAGCGATGCCAAGGAAATCCACACCCGCTCCTATCGCGTTCCTCCCGATTTTCTTTCCGCAGGAGGAGATGCCACCACCCCGGATGACAAAAAGAAACCCAAAACAGCCAAGGAGATCCTTGAAGCCGTAGGCATCACCTTCCCCCCAGGCACGGCCGCCTATTACGGCCCGCCATCGACACGGCTGGTGGTCACCAACACGAATGAAAACCTCGACCTGGTGGAAGCTTATGTGGGTTGGGGTTGTGGTTCCATCCGGCACACCACTGCCTGCACCGCCCACGTGTTACAGGGCCCCGGCCCGCTCCTGCGCCGGCTCGCCGCCCAGGCTTCCAGCAAAAGCAATCACCGCGCCGAGCTCGATGAACTCCTCACCGCCGTGAAAGCCGGCACCGTGCAGCATCTCAACATGGCTCGCGTCGAGACCAGGTCCGGCACCCGCGCCTCATCCACCCAGAACAACGAGCACATCTTCATCGCTGATGTCAGCCTCGACGACAAACAACGCATCAGCTTCAATCAGGAAATGCGGCAGGTTGGCCTGCGCCTGGAGCTCGAACCCTCCGTAGGCTCCGACGGTGCCACCGTCGAACTCACCCTCTCCAACGAATTCCACACTGCCCCTCCCCTCGAACATCGCGAGCACCTCACCGACACCCAGGGCCACCGCCTCGAGTTTCCCCTCACCGACTTCTTCACCACCCGGACCACCACCGCCATCACCCTACCCTCCACCTCCGCCCGCCTCCTCTCCCTCTACAAGCCCACCGGCAAACCCGAGTTTGAAAAACAAGACATCCTCCAGGCCATCTTCATCACCTGCGACATCCTCCGCCCAGGCGAGTAGCCACACCCGGCACAGTCAGGGCTGCGCCGTCAAAAGGTCAGTCATTGTCAGGATGACCACTCACATCCCAGCCCCCATCGCCATTGTCTTTTGCAAACAAATACCACACCATACCACCAAGAGCCTTTACCCGATTCCGTGTATTCGGTGTATTCCGTGATTTCAATTTCTGAGTCTCTCCGCGTCCTCCAGATTTCACGTCACCCCCATTTCCGAAATCATAAATCACAAATCGTAAATCATAAATGCCATCTCCCCTCACTCCTCAAGCTCCGTGTAGTGCCTCCTCCTCGGCGGCTCCGTCACCAGCGCCTTCTGCTTCCACAAAGTGGCCAGATGCAGATCCTTCTCGCAGCCCACTCCCTCAAGATAGCACTGCGAAAGGCTCTTCATCGCCTCCACCACGCCCTCATCGGCCGCGGCCTTGATCGCCGCAAAACCCGTCCGGCGCTCCTTCGTCGTCTGCCCGTGATTTAAGAGCACCATGCCCGCCAGGTTCTTGGCCGGCGGAAAGGTCTCCGCCACACGCGAGAGCGTGTCATACACATCCTGCCACAGCGCCGGGTCATGCTCCGCCTTCCGCCACAGCAGATGCGCCGCCAGATACGCCTCCAGCGGATGCCTGGACCTTCTCATGAACGCCAGCGCCAGCTCCCCCGCCTTTTCAATGTCCTGCGCCACCCCGCGTCCCTGAAACAGCGCCTCCGCATAGTAAAAGCGCGCATCCCGCCGCTTCCCCGCCTCAAACGCCCTTTCATACAGCGCCACGCTCCGCGCCAGATCGCGCTCGCACCCATACCCCGCCGCATAAAGATGCCCCTCCAGCAGCATCGCCGAAACACTGCCATGCTCGGCCAGTTGATGCACCGTCTCCGCCCACGCCGCGTCCAGCCACCGGCTCCTCATGAAAAGCTGCCTCGCCATCCGGTCGCACACCTTGTCCGCAAACGGCCGCCAGAAAGTCTCCTGCGGAAACTCTGCCACCGCCTGCATCAGCACCTGGAGCACCGGCTTGAAGTCCTCCGTCGCCTCCAGCCCGCGCATCTGCTCTAAAATCCCCCGTCGCGCCTCCTCCATCTGCTCCGCCCTCGTAAAGGCAGGCCTCAACGCGCGCAATGACGCAGCACTCACAAACTGCTCCTTCCCGGGCAGCAGTTCGGCGGCCTCAATGGCATCGCTCGCATCGGTAATGCGCCAGCGGCCCTCCGCATCGCGCCGCACTGTGCACACCAGCACACCTTTCCCTCTCGCGATGCGTCCCCCCCGCTGCACCTCAAACTGAAACGGCTGCGTGACTTTGATCCGGTCAAACGTCTCCACCTCCGCCTGAGCTCCCGCCACCACGCCGATCCGCCTCATCGGCCACCTCGCGCGCAGCTCCTCCTCCTGGCGCAGCAGCACCTCCATCGGCGGACGGTCCAGCTTGAAAAACTTCCCCTGCCCCGCCGCCACATGCTCCAGCAGCGTCGCCACAGACACCTCGTTCCACGAGCGCACATACGCAGCCGCACGCTCCAGCGCCTCCTGTGTGGCAGAAAGTTTCGCCGCAGCCCGCTTGTCTCCGCCCATGCGTGCCCTCTCAAAGGCCCCCAGCGCCAGCTTCACGTCCGCTGCGGTGCCATCACCGTGCTCGTAGCGTTCTCCCAGAGGCATCCACGCAGACATCTCACCCATCCTGGCCGCCATCTGCAGCTGCTTGAAAGCCTTCGCCGTGCAGCGCCCCGGGTTCTCCGCATCATCGATCACGCTCACAAAATCACGCAGCGCTTCCCGTCGCCCCCCTTCGGCGGCCCTCTGCAGCAGCTGCACCACCTCCTCCCCACGCTGCCCCGCAGCCCTCAGCGCCAGCGCCAGCACATGCATCGCATGCACATTCCCCTGCTCCGCCAGCGGCATCAGCACCCGCGCCGCCAGACTGGGCGCTCCCGCCCAGATCAGGTCTTCGCACGTCCTCACTGTCTTCTCCGGCTCAGGCGCAGCCTCAGCACGCTCCACCGTGCCCGGCCTCGCATCAGCAAGATGGTCCAGATGATGCGGCCAGTACAAGATCCCCGCGACCATCGCCCCGCACAGCATCACCCCCGCCAGCAGCAGCACGGGCGACCTCTCTTCATCCACAGCCCGCTCGGCACCCACCGCACATGCCACAGCCTGCGTCGCTGGCATCGTCGGCGGCACCGGCGCAGGCACCTCGCTCACAGGCACGGCAGGCCTCTCCAAAATCACCCCGCCCACACGCTCACCAGCCCTGGGTTTCAGGCTGATCGGCCTCAGCAGATAGCCCCTTCGGCTCGGGCGCGTCCCCGGCACCGCCGCTCCCGCCACCGCCTCCTGCGATGCCATCACCTCACCCTCAGCCAGATCCACATCAAACACCTCCCCGCCGATCCCAAGCCTGAACGGCGCATTCACCTCCAGCTCGCTCGCGATCACCCCGTTCACCGAGAACTGCGCCGCAGCATGCACCCCGATGATCTGAAAGGTCCGCTCTCCGGTGCGATACATCTCACAGTGCCTCGGCTGTATGCCCACGCCCTCAAAAGTCACCTCACAGTCCGGCCCGCATCCCAGCGTCAGTGTTGCATGCAGCGGGCACGAGATCCGGTGCTCTTCGTCTCCCGTTCGCAATGTCAGAACTGTCAGGGCCATCGCCCAAGTATGCTAAATAACCCTTTAGCGTCGAGTCAGCTTTCCATCAAACAATCGGTTGCCTCCTCACTTTCCGGCTCCCAGCTCCTGGTAGTAGCGCTTCACCAGATCCCGGAACTCCGCCGGCACCGGATCACGGTCCACCGGCGCCAGGTTCTTGACCGCATCCTTCTTCGACAGCTCCTCCACCACCCGATCCCGCAGCTCCATCAGCGGCTGCGTGATCCGTGTGTTCAGGTGCGACACCTGCGGCGCCTCGTTGCTTCGCTTGAGCTCAATGCGCAGCGCCCGGGCGCGATCCTGCACCTTCGCCGCTTCATTGCGCAGTTCTGAGTTCTCCAGCAGCTCCTCCACCGTGCGCAGCCGGTCGCTCCACTGCTCGTAGCCGTTGCCGGTAAAGACACCCGTGTCAGGCTGCTCCTTGCCGTCTTCAAAAAACAGCGCCTCAGGCACCGCTCCGCCCGCGATCTGCGGCCGCCTGCGGTCATTGTCCGAATCACGGTCCCCCGTGGTGCCGATGCCCATGTCAGAGTTGGCAGCCTGCTGCGCCTGCCCTCGGCCTGATCGCGCCCCCTCTCCCGGCTGCGGCTGCCCCTCACCCGGCTTGCCGCTGCGGTCCGCCGTTTGACCGGATTGCTCGCCCAGTCCCTGTCCTTGCCCTTCCTGTCCAGGCTGCATGCCTTCCTTCCCAGCTCCTTGTCCCGGCTGCTCGCCATTCGGTTGCTGCGCAGAGGCCTGCTGCTGGCCCTGGCCTTGCCCCTCAGCTCCGGGTTGCTGGCCCTCCTGGCCTTTCTCGCCCGGCTTGCCACCCTGACCGGGCTTCTGACCGCTCTCCGCCGTCTGCGCATCCTTGCCTGCGCCCGGGCCTTCCTGGCCCTCCTGTCCCATGCCCGGCTGCTTGCCCTGCTGGATCGTCATCTGGGGCTGCCCCTCGCCATCCTTGCCCTGGCCATCCTTGCCCTGCTGTCCTTCTCTAGGCTTCTGACCTTCACCAGCTTTCATCCCCTTCTCAGCAGTCTGCTGGCCCTGCCCTTCCTGGCCTTGGCCCTTCTGCCCCTCGGCAGCCTTGGGATCAGTCTTCTCTCCCTGCCCTTGAGGATCGGCGGCATTCGCAGTCTTGGCGCCTTTGTCGCCCTTCTCACCTTCACTGCCCGCAGCCTCCTGCTCCTGCGCTTCCTTGATCAGCTTATCCAGCTCGTTCTTCGCCACACGCAGCGCCTCGCTCTCGTTGCCCAGCACGCTCTCAGCCGCCTTCTCCACGCCCTTTTTCAGCTCCTCCACCGCATTCGCCGCCTTGCGCTCGGCATCCTTCGCCTCCGCCTGCGTGCCATACCGCAGCTGATTTTGCGCCTCCTGCAGGTTTTCCTCCAGCGCACTCGTCTGCGCCTTGCGCACGGCGTCGTAGAGGTTGCGGTGCAGCAGCGGCTCACTTTGCTCCGCCTGCTCGCTCAGCTGCTTCATGCTGTTCAGCAGCTTCTGCACCTGCTCCTGCTGCCCCGCCACCTGCCGGCTCTGTGCAGCGTTCTGCATGTTCCGCTCGATGTCTGATCCCGCCTCCTTCTGATTCTCCAGCGCCTCGCTGATCTTCTTCTGGTTCTCCGCCGCGTCACGCGCCTGCTGGCGTATCTGCTTCATCTCCTCCGCAAATTTCTTCGAGGTCTTCTGCCGGAAATCCTCCCCCATCTTTTCCAGCTCACGCTGCGCCCGGGTGGTCGAGTTCGCGGCATCCGTCAGCTTTTCATTCTTCAGCTGCTCGGCCGCCTCCATCGCCTTCTCGCGCGCCTGGTCCAGCTTCTCCTTCGCCTCCGCCATGTTCTGCGCGTTTTCCGGCTTCTCCATGCGCTCCTTCAGGTCGTCGATGTCGCTCAGCAGCTGCTCCTGCTCCGTCTGCAGGCGCTTCAGCTGGTTCTCCAGCTCCTGCTTCTCCTCCTCCGTCTTCGCATTCGCCATCTGGTTTTGCAGCTCCTTGATCTTCTCCGCTATCGCCTCCTGCCGCCGCGCCAGCTCCTTCAGGCGGTTCAGCACCTGCAGGTTTTCCTGCTGCTCCGCGGTCTGCTCCTCCGTCGCCTGCTTCTCCTCCTCATAGCGCTGCTCCTTCTGCTTCAGCTCCAGGTCCATGATCTGGTTTTTGTTGGCCTGCTGCCCGGCCCCCTTCTGCGGCTTGTCCTGCCGCACCACCTGGTGCTCGCGGCTCTGCGCACGGTGCAGCCACTCCAGCGCCGTCTGCTCAAAGGTCAGCGCCTGGTTCAGCGGCGACCGCTTCTTTTCCTCCGCCGCCTGCTGCAGCGGCCCCTCGGCATCCTTCAGGCTCTTCCACGCCTCCGTCAGGTACTGCTTCACCTGCGAATCCTCCGCCTTCTCCATCCCCTCCTTCACCTTTTCCAGGGCGATCCCCGTGGACTGATGCACCACGTTGATGTCAGGCACCGCCGCCTCGATCACGCGCCCCGCGTTCGTGTCTCGGATGATCTTCCACGTCGCGTTCACCAGCTGCTTCACCAGGTCCACCAGTTCGTCGCTCTGCGCCTTCAGCTGCCCCGGCTCGCTGGGCGGCGCCTCCATCTCGCGGAAAATATCCTCAAAATGCCGCACATCGGCAAAGAACATGTCGCTCATGTTGCGCCGCACCTCGCCCTTCGGCCCGGTGTCCTCCGCCCATAGGTAGTAGCTCACCAGCTGCCTCGGCTCCGCGTGCTCCTTCTCCAGCACCAGCTCAGCCCGCACATCCTGCTTCTTCAGCGGCTCGGTCACCGCATGCTTGAACACGATCTCCTTGCTGCTCCCGTTGATGCTGAACACCGCCCCCGACTTCACCACCCCCAGGTCGTCAGACACCTTCGCCTCCACCGGCAGTTCCTGCAGGCTCGACACCTGCAGATCCCGCTTCGGGAAGACCACCTCGATCTTCGCCAGCTGGTTCGACTGCACCGTCACCGAAAACCACGGCGGATTCTTGTTCCCCCTCTCCGCCTCATCCACCAGATGCAGCCGGTACTTCAGCGTCTTCTCCGCCATCATCACGCCTTCCAGCACCGTGGCATCTCCGGCTGAAGCCGTCAGCGGGATCACCGTCTTGTCCTCGCCAAAAAGCTCCGCCGCCGTCAGATGCGGCGCAAAGGGGCTCACATCCTTGCGCCCCGCGCCACCCGCCTCGCCGCTCCCGATCAGCGGCTTGTTCACCTTGATCCGCCACACGATTTTCGCTCCCTCGAGCGCCGTCACCTTCTTCGTGTTCTTCGTCTCCTTCACCGGCAGCTTCGTGTACTCCGGCGGCGTCACCGTCACATCGCTGCTCACCAGCGCCGGATAGTCAAACACCGAGATCGTGTGCACCTCCGACTTCTGCCCGCTGAACTCCACGTGGTATTTCATATCACGCGCCACCTTGTGAATCATCCCGCCATACACCTGCTCGTCCACCGTCAGCCGCATTGGCAGCCGCTCACGCTCCTGGCCGTCAGCCTCGCTCACCACCAGCGTGGCATCCGCAGGCACCGGCCCGTTGAACCTCGCCTCCACGATCAGCTGCATGCCGCGTTCCAGCTCGGTATCTCCCGGCGTCAGCATCGCTTTAAACTCCGTCGGCTTCGTCGGCTCCTCCGTCTTCTTCTGCACAGCCACCATCTGGCTGCGGTGCTCCTGTACCCTCAGCGCGATCTCCGTGACCAGAAACACCACCACCGCCAGGCACGCCCCCACCAACGCCCGCATGTACGGCTTCTGCGCCACCGTCACCTGCCACGGCTGCGTCGCCGCATGCGCCAGCGCGCGGTCGATCAGCCTCTCATGCAAAAAACCCGCCGGCTCATCCGCACCCGGTTCATGCTCGATCGCCGTCAGCAGCAGCGCATCCAGACTCGCATGCCGCTTCTCAATAAGGCGCGCAATCTCCCGATCACTCCACACATTCCGCCGCCCCTTGATCCACGCGACCAGTCCCAGCACCACCAGCCCCAGCATCGACCACCGGTCCACCCTCTTGGAAATCTCAAACCCATTCAGCGTCGCCAGCAGCAACGCCCCCCGCACCACAATACCCGCCACCAGCACCACCGCCAGATGCCTCATCAGCCGCGCCCGGCGCAGGATCTCCCGTACCTCAGCAATCCGGGCTTCAAGAATGGTGCGAGCGATCATGATAGTGTCATTAACGGTATAAGAACGAGAAATCGTGCGAGCCAGGCGCCAGCAAAGTGGTCCGCACAGTCCCCTGTGCGGCGCTCCGCCACACCCAGCCGCCCCGCAAATGCCTGTCCAAAGAGTTCGTCACTCCCCTAAGTTTGCACGGTCCCACCCGTTCGGTTTCTAAGCTGCTGGTCGCTGCCATAATAAAAAATGGTCCGTTTTGAGCCCGGCCATCACAGGATTCCGGGCAATGTAAGCACGAAACTTCTCAAACGAAGCTTCGTTGCGCACAAGATGATCAAAACTCTCGTCCTGCCAAAACCGCCCGCTGCGCCCAAGAGTCTGATTGATCCCTATGGCCATCCATCTCTTCCACGACTCCACTTGCTTGAGCATGGCTTCCCGCGCGAGTCCGCCGACCAGGAGATGCACATGATTGGGCATGACCACATAATCGCCCAGCACATACCGGCTGCCATCAAAATGATGCAAAGCATCGGCCACCAGTCGTGCAATTTGAGGATCACGCAGTGCGCACTCACCGTGGCAACCATCAAGCTCGCTTTCCAAAGATCGGGCAAACTGACGAAAATCATCCCGCGCGGCCTCGTCGAGCATTTCAAAATCGAGCCGCCAGTCTCTGGACGCTGGATTGATGTCGTGCGCTAGCAGCCAACTGTTTCTTTCCTGTCTCCACCGTTGCCAGACCACACGCGGAATGGAATCCGCAGTACGCCAGGTGATGAAGTAGGTGGACTGAGCCTGATCCCAATGAGGCAGGTTGCCCCGGGTGACGGTGACACCCGCGACCGGATTGAAAAATTGAAAACGTTCGGGCATCACAGCATTCAAAAACACTCATTCGTTTAGGCGGAGCCATGGGATGCTGCGGAGTCCCGCACAGGGGACTGTGCGGACCACTTTGAGCTGCCGCTTCGCCCCGCAACCCAAGTTTCCAGCACAAGAACAGCCAGCAGCACCAGAAGAATATACCACCACGACTGCTGCCTCTGCTCAGTATCCGTGGCCGTGAGCCGCTGCTCCGCACTTTCTCCAGCCCCGGCCTTGTCGTCGCTGCCAGCCAGCTTGATCCCATACTCCGCCAGCTTCTGCGGCGGCATCGGCAGCACCCGCCCTTCGTCCGGCGGCAGGTTGACCGCCACGGACCGCATATGCGTCCCACCCTGCACTTGGTGCAGCCCCGCCTGCGCCGCCGTAAAAGTCTCCCCCGTCTTGAGCGCATGCACCTTCCCATCCGGCTCCGTGACCGTATGCGCAGCCCCGCTGTCCAGCGGCAGCACATCCCCCACCACCAGCGCACCCGCCGAATCATGACTGAATCCCGCCGCCGCCAGCCAGCCGTACAGCAGCGGTACAAACTTCGTGCTGAGCGCCAGCTGGCTGTCTCCCGGGTGCCATCCCGACGCCAGCACAATGAGCGTCCCCTGCCCAATCCGTGCGCTGAGGATCGCGGGTTTCCCGTTGTCAAAACTCGCCAGCGTTTCCAGCTTGCCGCCTGCGTCCTTGACCTCAATCTCGCGCTGCTTCCAGAAGCGCAGCTTCGTAAAGTCCCGCAGCTTCGGATCCGCAAACGGCCTGAGCAGCGGGTGCTCCGTCTTGACCTCCGCCAGCATCCGGTAGTCCCCCTCCCCGCCACCGTCCTTGACCGTGATACCAGGTATGCCCGTGAGAGTTTGTAGCAGAGCAGCATCGGCGGCGGAGGTGACGACCTCTACCAGAAACCCGCCCCCGCTCACAAAGTCGCGCAGCCCCGCATGCATCGCAGCAGGCGGCGTCGGTCCCGACACCACCAGCAGATCGGGACTCTGCTTCGGCAGCGCCGGGCTTGCCGTCAGCGCCGGAGCCAGCGTCGCCGTGGGCTGCAGCGCACGCGCCAGGTAGTACAGTGGAGCCGCCGCCTCATCCCGCGTGCTCTCCTCTCCCAGGAAATGAATGCGCACTGCTCGCGGCTGCGGCGGCGCGATGAAGAGCCGGTTGTCAAAATCATGCCTGTCACCGCTGAGCACCAGCGTCGTCGCCTTCGCCTCATTCGGCGGAGCCACCAGAATGCGCGAAGCCCCCGGCGGCATCTGCGATGAAATCCCGCCCGCCGCTGGAGCCCCCTGCCACGCCAGCGTGAAATCCCGCAGCGCCGAATCCCGCGTGTTGCTCACCCGCACGCGCACCAGCGCATCCGCGCCGCTCTCATCATCACGTGCAGCCAGAGCTATAGAAAAGTTGTCATTAGTCGCAGGCTCCAGCCGATGCACCTCCACACTCAGCTCCGCAGGCCACGCGATCGTCCTCAGCGCATCCAGCCGCGTCCCTTCCTGCAGATCCGAGATGAGGTGAATCCGCTTCTTCAGCCCCGCCGTGCTCGCATCAAACGATGGCACCGCCGCAATCAATGAGCGGTCCAGCTGCGTGGCGCTCCAGCCCGGCGACATCTCAGCCAGCCGGCTTTGCAACGCAGCCATACGATTCCCCGGCGTGTTCCGATCCTCCTCAAAACTCCACACCCCCGTCAGTTCGCGATCAAACACCGCCAGCGCCACACGGTCCGTGATCTTCGCTTCTTTGAAGAGCCGCACCGCTTCTTCCACCCCACGCTTCCACAGATCCTCCCGCCGCATCGACGCACTGCGGTCCAGCAGCACCAGCGTCGCCCGATCCGCAGACTTCGCCACCGAGTTCTCCCCCTGCAAAAACGGCCGCGCAAACATCAGCGCCAGCAGGATCAGCGCCAGGCAGCGCAGCGCCAGCAGCAGCCAGTTCTCCAGCCGCCTCTTGCTCACCGGCACCGGCGTGCTCGCATCCAGAAACATCAGTGTGCTAAACTCCACCCTGTCCTGCGGCGGCTTGCGTCTCAGATGCAAAAGTATCGGCGCAATGATCGCCGCAGCACCCGCAAGGTAGATGGGAAAAAGCCAGGACATGGGAATGACGAGCTAGGTGGCTATGCGTGCCGCTGCAGACTTGGAAGCCTTCTTCCTCTGCCGCGCAGAAAGAAAATCAAAGAGCACCTCCTCCAGCGGCTGGTCCGTCGGGCAGAAGTGATACTCCACATTGTGCCGCTCCGTCGCCTGCAGCACCGCCTCGCGATGCGCCTGCAGCCGCTTCAGATAATTCTCACGCACCAGCAGCGGATCAATGAACCGCTCCGCCCCCGTCTCCGCATCCCGGAAATACGTCGACTTCTCAAACGTGAAATCAATCTCCGCCCGGTCCATCAGGTGAAACAGCACCAAATCGTGACCCATCGCGCTCAGCAGCGCCAGCTGCTTCTCCAGAAGCTCCACCGGCGCCAGCAGATCCGTGATCAGGCAGATCATCCCCCGCTTCCTCAGCAGCTCCGCCAGCTGTCCCACCGACACCGCTAGCGACGTCCCCGCCGCCTTCGCCGGCCTCTCCAGCTCCGTGATGATCCGCCGCAGATGCCCCGGTCGGTTTCGCGCCGGCAGATGCTCCTCAATCCCATCCGCAAACATAGTCAGCCCCGCCGCATCCCCCTGCTTCATCAAAAACGAAGCCAGTGTCGCCGCCAGCGTCGCCGCATAATCCGCCTTCTTATAGCCAGCCGATCCAAACCCCATCGACTTGCTGTGATCAATCACCAGCTGACACCGCAGGTTCGTCTCATCCTCAAACTTCTTGATATAAGTCCGGTCACTCCTCGCCAGCACCTTCCAGTCAATATACCGAGGATCATCCCCCTGCACATACGCCCGATACTCCGAAAACTCCACCGAGAACCCATGATAAGGACTCCGGTGCATCCCCTTCCAAAGCCCCTCCACCACCACCTTCGCCCGCAGCTCAAGCGACTTGATCCGCATCAGCGCGGCAGGATCGAGAAACGTGGTGGTCTGAGCAGGCATCGGGTTGAAAAATGACGAATGAGTAAATCCGAATGACGAAATAATGACGAAACGCTGGCAAACCTCGTCACTTGGGAGGAGGCGCTTTCCGCAGAATAGCCGAGAAAATGAGATGCAGCTCCTTGGCCTCCTGCCAGATCGGCTTGGCCGCTTCGCGCATCTCAGGCTCCGCACGGACAATCATGCGGCACCAATGCTTGGTTTCCCGCGACTCCTTTTTGCAGGTGGCGATCTTGTTTCGGAAGTCTTTGTTCGAGATGGCATCATCCGCTTCTCCATAATTGGCACCGACGCTGGTTCCCGACCGAACGATCTGCGAGATAAGCGGCTTGGTCACTTCGTTGCGTGACACCGCCTTGGCAAAATCGATCACGTTTTCGCCAAACACCGCAGTGCGCTCCTCCACATCGAAATTCTTGTCACCCCCAGCGCTCATCTTCGTCATTCGGCATTCAGATTTATTTAGTCATTCGGATTTACTCATTCGTCATTTTTTCTCCCTAGGCTTTCACATGCTCCAGCAGCCTCTGTATCACCTTCTCCACCGTCACCCCTTCCGCCTCCGCCTTGTAATTCACCAAAATACGGTGCCTCAGCACCGGCAGCGCCATCGCCCGAATATCCTCCACCGTCACATGCGTCCGGTTGTGCAAAAGCACCCGCGTCTTCGCCCCCAGCACCAGGTTCTGACTCGCACGCGTCCCCGCGCCCCAGCTCACCCACTGGTTCACAAAATCCGGCACGCCATCTCTTCCCGGCCTCGACGCTGCTGAGATCCGCACCGCATACCGCGCCACATCTTCCGCGATCGGCACCTTCCTTACCGTCTGCTGAAACGCCAGCATCTCCTCCCCGCTGAACAGCCGCTGCACCGGCTCGCCCTTCCCCGCCGTCGTCTTCGTCACCACCGCCACCTCATCATCCTCGCTCAGGTAGTCGATCACAATGTTCAGCATGAACCGGTCCAGCTGCGCCTCTGGCAGCGGATACGTCCCCTCCTGCTCGATCGGGTTCTGCGTCGCCAGCACAAAGAACGGCTCCGGCAGCGGCATCGTCTTCCCGTTCACCGTCACCTGATGCTCCTGCATCGCCTCCAGCAGCGCCGCCTGCGTCTTCGGCGGCGTGCGGTTGATCTCATCCGCCAGGATCATGTTCGCAAACACCGGCCCCTTGCTGAACACCAGCTTCCGCCCCTCCGGGCTGTCCTCCAAAATCTCCGTCCCCGTGATGTCAGATGGCATCAAATCCGGCGTGAACTGAATGCGCTGAAAGCTCAAATGACAAACATCCGCCACGGTTTTAATCAGCAGCGTCTTCGCCAGCCCCGGCGCCCCGGTAATCAAACAATGCCCCCCGCTCAGCAGCGCGATCAGCATCTCATCAATCACATGCAGCTGCCCCACGATCACCTTCCCCACCTCCGCAAAAATCCGCTGCCTCGCCGTGGAGAGCAGCTCGACGATCTGGCGTTCAGTGAGGGTGGCGGACGACGGCGATAGATCGGAGGGAGCGCTCATGGAAAGGAATGCTCTATCAAACAGCGCCCGCGATGCCAAGTTTTCATCCACCCCGCAGGAACTGCAATTGATCCCCCTTCCAAGCGCCAGCGTCCCCAAAGGAGAGGGATCATCTTGATCCCTCAACCTTTCACCCTGCTGTTCCACTCACACGCCACCCACCGCCCATTTTACAATTCTTAGTTTTCAGTTCTCAGTTTACAATCCTCGCGCACGCACCCGTGCCTTCCCAAGGTCTACCTCGCCCACGCCGGCTCCGGTTCCTTCTCCCCAGCACCCACGCCCACCAGCTCCTCTTCCTCCACCTCCTCAGTCTCCTCCAGCAGCGGCGCAAACCTCTCCGACCTAAACCCCAGCTCCTGCTTCACGCTCGAGTGCGGATCATCCGGATTGTTCAGCTCCTTCAGCAGCAGCAGAATGTCAAACTCCGCTCCCGCCAGCTTGATCTCCGCATCATCGTTCACCACAAACTGCGGGTTCGACCGCCCTGCGCGGATCGCCCTCACCGTGTAGATCTCATCCTTCTTGGGCAGGGACTTGTACAAATCAAAGACCCACGGGTCGAATTGATCATCGATGCACACAACTTGCTGGCCGGTTTTAAACATGCGCAGGCGTTATAGCCATGAGATGCGCTCTGGCAAGAGATTGACAGAGCAGGCTGCTATCTTGTTATCATGAGCAGGCACCGTCCTCCACACATGAAAATCTTGATTCAGACTGTCGCATCTTTGATCGCCGCCTCCTTGCTCGTCAGTTGTGCCACAAACGACCATCCTCCATGCCGCAGGGTCAATGCCCAGGAGTTCATGCGCCCTCACACCTTCAAAGGCATCGCCTCAGACCGCTTCATTGGCACCAGCAGGCCGCTCTCCTTCTTCAGCAAGTCCGGCAAAGCCTACAAGGAAATCTGGGAGCCCGGCCTCTTCCACGGCTGGGCGGTGATCTGGATCCCTGTCACGGAGCTGCCTCCAGATTACCTGGCCGAGGCACGTCAGAAACCGAACCGCACGCAGCCCCGGTAAAATTCGCCATTACACAAAAAAGATGCCGTGCTCCCCGGCGATCTCCACCAGGCGTCCCATGTCAGGCCCGCCCTCTTTCGCAAACTCCACCGCACACCGGTCAAAGAAGTTTTCAAAGCCCGACGGCACCGTCGTGATCAGCATCTTCAGCGGCGTCTGCCCCGCATTGCGGAAGGCATGCACCGTCCCCTTCGGCATAAAGACCGCCGTGCCCGGCACCACCGCCGTCCATTGCCCGTCCTGGAAAAACTCCGCGCTGCCCTCGATCACATAAAAATTCTCATCCTCCCGCGTGTGGTAGTGCGGCGGCGGCCCGCCCCCCGGATGCGTCGTCTCGATCCACTGCGTAAACCGCCCGCCCGACTGCGCACCCGTGATCACAAACTCCACCTCATCCCCAAACACCGCCATCCCACGCCCCTGTCCAGGCTGGGTGATCACCGGCACAGCATCATTCACAGTACTCATATTCCGCGATCCTAGCGCAACCCATCCAGCTCGCAAGCCATTGGCAAACCCCAATCGCACTGCCGCACCCGACCTTTCAGGAAGCCCCGCAACTTCACGTCCCCCCTGACGTTGAAGCCCACAATCCTCCCACCTCTCCAGCCATGCTCCGCCATCTCTTCCACCTGCTCATCCTGCTGGCCACCATCACCACCGGCTACGCACAGCTCCAGCTCCCCCAGGGCATCAGCAGGCTCGACATCACCTTGGGCGGCGTCCCCCGCACCGGCTTCATCTACACCCCCACCACCGCCAGGGAAACACCCGCACCCGTCATCTTCGTCTGGCACGGCCACGGCGGCACCGCGCTCAATGCAGCTCGCTCCTTCGCCATGCACAGGCACATGCCCGAGGCCATCTCCGTCTATCTCCAGGGCCTCAACACCCCCGGCCAGCTCACCGACCCCGAAGGCAAAAAGCCCGGCTGGCAGCACGCCGCAGGCGCCCAGGACGACCGCGACCTCAAGCTCTTCGATGCCGCCCTCGCCTACCTCAAAGAGCACTACAAAGTCGACACTAGACGCATCTTCTCCACCGGCCACTCCAATGGCGGCGGCTTCACCTACCTCCTCTGGCAGACACGGCCCGATGTCCTCTGCGCCGTCGCCCCCTCCGCCGCAGCCTCCATCCGCCTCAGAGACACCCCCTTCAAGCCCAAGCCCTGCATGCACCTCGCCGGCACCGCAGATCCCCTCGTCAAATTCGAGTGGCAGCAGCAGGCCATCGCCAGGGTCAAAGAGATCAACCAATGCGAGCCCGAAGGCAAGCCCTGGGCGCCCAATTGCACCCTCTACCCCTCAAAAGCCGGCACCCCGCTCATCACCTTCATCCTCCCCGGCGGCACCCACAAGTTCCCCGAAGAAGCCCCGCCCCTCATCGCCAGATTCTTCAAAGAACAAGCCGCCGCCGTAAAGTAAAAGCACTTTCCGCAAAGTACGACAGGCACTCCTGCCTGTCGGTCAGCGCTCCGCAAACACCCACCCCATTCAGGCACTTAGACACTCCTCCAGCACGCATCTCCACCGCTTGGAGGATAGCCGTCCCGGCTGTCCATGGGAGACAGGCTTCCAGCCTGTCCTGCGCATCACACTGACTCGTGTCCTCTCTATCCTGCAGGAAAGGAATCATCCAGATCCCTCCACGACCACACCGCCAGCCCCCCTCACTTTTTACTTTTCACTTGTCCCTTTTCACTTCCCCAGCGCCTTCTCCCACTCCGCCTCCTTAAACCCCACCAGACGCACCTTCCCCTTCTCATCCACCACAAACGGCCGCTTCACCAGGTTCCCATTCCCCGCCAGCATCTCCAGCGCCTCATCCGTGCTCATCCCCGGCAGCTTGTCCTTCAGCCCCAGGCTTCGGTAGTCCATACCCGACACATTGAAAAGCCGCCGCACATCCCCCTCGTAAGCGCTCAGCATCACCTTCAGCTCCGCCACCGTCGGCGGTGTCTCCCGGATCGCCAGCTCCTCATACGCCACTCCATGCCCCTTCAGCCACTTGATGGCATTCTTGCACGTCGAGCATCCGGAGTAGGCATAAACTTTGAGCATAAAATAAAAGGGGAAAAGAGTTGGCAGATCAGCTGCCAAACAAAGCAACGCTTCCACCAAAGCAAAACAAAAACCATGGCTGGCTTCACCCCTTCAAGCTCCACCTTCTTCGCATTGTAGTACCGGCTTCAGCCGGTCCGGAAAAAACCCATCCCACATCACGCCGCATCCTGCACCAGTTAGGACCGCTTGTCCTCAAGCAGCCGCCGAGCGTCTCGCAGCACGCGCACCCAGCACGCGCACCCAGCACCGCCCACATTCGACATTATTTCGTCATTCGGATTTACTCATTCGTCATTCCACTTTCCCCACCCCCTTCATCCACGGCCCATACTCCTCCGGCACCTTCGCCTCAAACGCCATCGGCTGGTCATGGATCGGGTGGTTAAACGAAAGCTTCCACGCATGCAGCATCAGCCGCGGCACACGCACCTTCTGCTTGTTCGGCTGCGCATAGATCGGGTCCCCCAAAATCGCGCACTGCAGCGCCTCCCGCATATGCACCCGGATCTGGTGCGTCCTCCCCGTCAGCAGCCGGCACTGGATCAGCGCACACCCCTGGTCCACCGCCAGCCGCTTCCATTCCGTGATCGCCTCCTTCCCCGCCCCATCCAGCAAAATGCTCATCCGCTTCCGGTCCACCGCATGCCTCCCGATGTAGTTCTGGATCCTCCCCCCCTCCTCCTTCGGCACCCCGTTCACCACCGCCAGGTAGATCTTCGCGATCCTCCTCTCCGCAAACGCCTCCGTCAGCCTCCGGTGCGCGATGTCGTTCTTCGCCACCACCATGCACCCGCTCGTATCCTTGTCCAGACGGTGCACGATCCCCGGCCTCATCTCCCCCCCGATCCCGCTCAGGTCCTCGATGTGGTGCAGCAGCGCATTCACCAGCGTCCCGTCAGGATTTCCCTCCGCCGGATGAACAACAAGCCCCGATGCCTTGTCCAGCACCACGATGTCACTGTCCTCATACAAAATCGTCAAAGGAATGTCCTGGGCCTTGATCTCCACCTCCGCTACTTCAGGAATCGTGATACTCACCACATCCCCGCACCTCAGCGCCACCCCCGCCTTCACCGCCTTCCCGTTCAGCTTCGCATGCCCCTCCTTGATCAGATCCTGCAGCCGTGAGCGCGACATCTCCGGCAAGCGCCTCGTCAGGTGCTTGTCGAAACGATCCCCTATATCCAGTGTTTCAGTAATGGTCCAGTCCACCCCACAAACTCAAGTTTCGAATTAATAAGGCAAACTGTAATTTCTGGCATATCGAATGCGTCCCACTACTATCCAAGCACCTCCCCCTTGATCCTCGCCCCCCCAGAACAGACCTTTCTGAGCACCTGCCCCGTGTGCCAGCGGCAGATCGATGTCACCTCCCTCGAGCCCTTCACAAAGCTCAAATGCCCCTTCTGCGGCCAGATGGTCCGCGTCCGCCGCCGCTTCGATCAGTTCATGATCATCCGCCAGATCGGTGAAGGCGGCATGAGCCGCGTCTTCGAGGCCGAAGACGAAACCCTCGGCCGCCGCGTCGCCCTCAAAATCCTCAACCGCCAGTACTCCCGCGACTCCGTCCGCCTCGAGCAGTTCCGCCGCGAAGCCCACATCACCGCCAACGTCACCCACCCCAACGTCATCAAGCTCTACTCCGTCGGCTATGACCAGGGTTACTTCTACATCGCCATGGAGCTCGTCGGCGGCGGCTCCCTCGAGCAGCGCATCCGCCGCGAAGGCCACCTCAAGGAAGACGAAGCCCTGCGCATCGGCCGCGAAGTCGCCGAAGGCCTCCGCGCCGCCCAGCAGCTCACCCTCATCCACCGCGACGTCAAACCCGCCAACATCCTCTTCACCGAGACCGGCACCGCCAAAGTCGTGGACTTCGGCCTCGCACTCTTCATGGACCGCGGCGGAGACCAGTCCGGCGAGATCTGGGCCACCCCCTACTACGTCGCCCCCGAAAAAGTCATCGACAACACCGAAGACTACCGCAGCGACATCTTCTCCCTCGGTGCCACCCTCTACCACGCCCTCACCGGCAGCCCCCCCCACAAAGCCGACACCGCCGCCATCGAAGACCTCCGCCGCATCAAGTCCA
Source organism: Prosthecobacter fluviatilis (assembly GCF_042655725.1). GTDB lineage: Bacteria > Verrucomicrobiota > Verrucomicrobiia > Verrucomicrobiales > Verrucomicrobiaceae > Prosthecobacter > Prosthecobacter fluviatilis. Next base: position 793,759 of record NZ_JBHSMQ010000002.1, on the reverse strand, counting down.
AGCGCGTCACCCTCGGCGAATCCGGCCTCCGCTTCTCACCCCGCACAGAGCACGTCATCAACGGCATGCTCTCCACCAGCCCCGAAGACCGCTTCGCCAACTACGCCGAAGTCGTCGATGAATTGCGCCTCGCCGAAGGCCTCCTCGACCGCGGCAGCGTCCGCCGCCGCCTCCTCTCACGCCGCGCACGCCTCATCGGCTCCATCGCCGCCGCCATCATCCTCGCCTACGGCATCGGCTGGCTCCTCCGCGAAGGCGGCCAGCGCCGCCAGGCACGCGCCCTCCAGATCGCCACCGCCGACGAGCGCGACCTCGACGGCACCGGCGTCACCCTCACCGCAGACAAAGCCAACAAAAAAACCGTCTCCGAGCGCTTCACCGAAGCACGCCAGGCCATGCTCGAAGACCGCCAGTTCGCCAACGCAGAGCACAAGTTCTCCAAGCTCCTCGAATCCAAGGACCTCATCCAGCCCACCGAAAACTGGGCCCGCTTCAACGCTGCCCTCTGCAGCATCATGCTCGACAAGAAAAAAGACGCCGCCGCCCAGTTCGCCCAGCTCGACACCACCCCCGACCTCAACGGCCTCGCCCCCTTCTTCGCCACCATCAAGCAGCGCATGGCAGACGGCTTCAGCCTCGGCCTCAACCCCGGCTCCCTCGGCTACAAAACCACCAACGAAGAAATCCTCGGCTACCTCCTCCACGGCCTCGCCGAATGGCACTTCGGCAACGCCATCCTCGGCGCCAAAGAGCTCGAATACTTCCAGGAGCACCTCGCAGACATCCGCAAATCCCCCGACACCACCCCCACCGCCACCCTCGACTGGCTCTCCCGCTACAGCACCCTCGTAGACCGCTACAAACCCGACTTCCCCCTCGTCCGCAACGCCCTCCAGCCCAAAAACTCAGGCACCATCGCCGAGCTCCGCGCCTCCCTCGCCCTCGTCCAGCAGACCCGCAAAAAGCTCAAAACCAGCGGTGCCTTCCTCACCTGGATCAAAGACCTCGAATCCGGCCTCCAGCGCGAAGTCTCCCTCCTCACCCTCCAGGAGCAGCAGCGCCAGATGGAGGCAGACAAAAAGCACCGCCAGGCCGACCTCGAGCTCCTCGCCGAAGTCAACGCCCTCGTCCCCTCCCTCGTCCAGGGCTACGACTACAACCGCGCCATCGACCTCCTCACCAGCACCCGCCTCGAAACCACCGACGTCCGCACCGCCCTCGACGGTCGCCTCTACCTCTACACCCAGGCCCGCGACTTCATCCGCCAGCTCACCACCGACCTCGCCGCCCAGAGCTGGACCGGCACCATCACCCGTCGCGAAGGCGGCCAGCTCACCGGCAAAATCACCTGCAACACCGCCGGCACCACCATCAGCGTCAGCCTCGATCGCGGCACCCTCTCCCTCCCCCTCGACTCCCTCACCCCCGAGACCCTCGTCGAAATCGCCCAGTCCCTCGGCACCCAGGTCACCGACTCCACCGACTACTACCGCCGCCAGGAAAACACCGCCGCCTTCGCCCGCCTCAACGGCCTCCTCCAGCTCTCCACCACCATCGCCGCCCAGCTCATGGAAGAAAACACCTCCTTCCGCACCCGCTGGATGAAAGTCATGGCCGCCGGCATCTAAAAAGTTGCCCAGTTGCGCCGCAACTGGAGCCACCCCACCGCCACCGTCCCACGGAGAGCCTCCCCTCTCCAGTAGGGCAGTACCAGCTTCAGCCGGTCCGAAAGCACGCCCCATTCGAGCCCCATCCACCTCCGGCCAGAAGCAGCCAGCCACCGCAAACAAGCTTCAGCTCCGCCCCTTCTCCCTCTCCCGCCTCACCTCCCTCATCCGCTTATACCCCACCAGCTTCTTGTGCTGCTCGTCCCACAGACGAAACGCCAGCGACTTCAGGCTCATCCGGATCGTGATCGGCTTCACCTGCTGAAACACCGGATGCGAATAGTGGCAGCGCTCCAGATAATAGTTCGGGATCCGCGAGCTCAGATGATGGATGTGATGAAATCCAATGTTCCCTGACAGCCACTGCAGCACCCGCGGCAGCTTGTAATACGAAGAGCCCTGCAGCGCCGCAGCCGTGTAGTCCCACTCCTCGTGCACCTCCCAGTACGCATCCTCAAACTGGTGCTGAATGTAGAACAGCCACACCCCGCACGCCCCCGACACCCCCGTGACGATCCCCTGCACGATCAGATAGTTCACCGGCCCATAGATCCACATCATCACCGCCGCCAGCCCCAGCAGCGCCGCGTTCATGTGCCACACCGAGTTCCGCTCCCGGGCATCCGCCCCCTTCCGCGGGATCCTCTGCAAAATCACAAACAGCACAAACGGCGCGATCACAAACAGCACCACCGGATTCCGCGCCAGCTTGTACGCAAACCGCTTCCACCGCGACGCCTCCAGGTACTCCTGCACCGTCATCGTCCACACATCCCCGATCCCCCGCTTGTCCAGATTCCCCGTCGTCGCATGGTGCAGCGAGTGCTCCCACCGCCACTGGTAATACGGCGTGAACGTCAGCATCCCCGTCACAAATCCCACCACCGCATTCGCCCGGTTTGATTTGAAAAACGAGCCATGACCGCAGTCATGAAAAATGATGAACGCCCGCACCAGCAGCGCCCCGGCCATCAGCGCCAGCGGCACCACCAGCCACCACGAGACCTGCAGCGCCCAGTAGATCCCCGCCCACAGCACCACATACGGCACCAGCGTGTCCACCAGTTGCACCACCGCCCGCCACAGCGACGGCTTTTGAAACTCCGCCACGATCACCTTCCACTCCGCCACCGTCGGAAAACGCTGCTCCATCCCCGTCACACTCATTCCACTCGCATTCATCATAGTCCCTTTCGGTTGTGACAAACATAACCCACCCACCCCTCACATCAAGCCCCGCCTTTCCCGCCCTTCAAAGCCCGCCCGTCCTCCGTAGCTTTAGCGAAGGATGGATTGGCGAAGAGGGGTCATGCCCCGCCATTCGCACGAGAACCATCAATCCTCCAAGTCATGGCCGCCAGCCTCTGAAGTACGACAGAAACTCTTGTCTGTCGATCAGCACCCACCACCCCACAAATCCCCCGCTCACCCCATCGCTCCCCTCCCTGCACCTCAGACCATTCGCGATAATCCGCAGCCATTCCCCTCATTCGCGTTGGACTCATACCAGATCGAAATCTGAAGTACGACAGACACTCCTGTCTGTCGATCAACGCCCTCCCACCCCACAAATCCCCCGCTCACCCCATCGCTCCCCTTCCTGCACCTCAGACCATTCGCGATAATCCGCAGCCATTCCCCTCATTCGCGTTGGACTCATACCAGATCGAAATCTGAAGCACGACAGACACTCCTGTCCGTCGATCAACGCCCCCAATCCCCAGCAAGCCTCCCTTCATTTCTGCGGACTGCTATCCGATGACAAGAGCCCGATGCGTTTTCGGCTCACCACCATCTCATCAATCCACAGCTTTTGCGCATGCGGCAACAGGCCGGGACCAAAGTAGGGAGCCATGAGGAACTGGTTGAACTTCATGTTCGGAAAATCGGTGGAGCGCAGGATCACATTCTTGTGCTCGATGACAAGTTTACCGTCAAACCAGCCGCGCACGATCCCGTCGGCGTTCGGCTTGTCCGCTTGAAGATCAAGCGAGTTCAGCTTGAACTGCGCCTCAATGCAGTGCCACTTATCGTCGGTGAAAAGTGCGTCAGAGCTGTCGAACATCTGGCCGTTGTAGCCACCCTTCAGCGGTCCCTGCGTCAATCCGTGCGGCGCGTCTTTGTTTTGAATGTCCTGGGCCGCAAGACGCAGCTTGCCATTCACCGGCTCGATGTAGAGCGTGAGATGACTGGCCGCCGGCCCCGCCCATTTTGCGTTCTCCGTGGTCATGAAATGCGTGAGATGCGGGTGGTAGTTTCTCCCGCTCCAGCCCCAGCCTTCGGAGAGCTTGAGGTAGTACCGGATGAAGATCTCGTCCGAGGGCTCAAAGAGATGTCGTTTGGCCGATGAGCCGGTCACGGCACCTCCAGCTGACGTCCACTCATACTCGATGCAAGAGCCGCGTTTGCCTTCAGAAACGACGCGGACCTCTTTGCCATCATACCAGCCACGTTGCTCAACAGCAGGATCATCAAACGACTCACGAAAAAGCTCCCCACCCCATCCTGTTTCTTCAGCATGTACGACCGAATGAATCATGAGCACTGACAGCATGCTGCGACGGATGACCTTGAGGAGTGACATGCTATGGCAAACGCAGCAGCACAGTTGACTCTTGAACCATTTTTGGCACACGGCTGCCCCAAGACCACCGGCAGCCAGACCTCAAACACGCCCCCACTTCCCATCCTCTCGTCCCGGCTCAGGCACCGGCTAAATCAGCCACGCCCCATCAGTGTCAGTCAGTGGTTCAAATCAGGCCCCTGAATTCCTGCCTTCCATTCGCATTCGGGCTCTTCATCAGCGTCTCATGAGCGTCAAATCAGCGGTGAAAAACTGTTCCATTCACCACGGACTCCCGCACTCCAACGCCCTCCGGAATCAGTCATTTTTGCGCCTCTTTTGCGCCCCTTTGCGGCCACCCCTCCGGCTCCACAAAAAACCCCGCCTGCCTCACGACAAACGGGGTTCTCAAAACTCACGTCACCGATCCGTCGCTCTCCGTCAGTTCAACCAAGAACCAGGAACAACGAACCAGGAACACTCAATCACTTGATCTCCTGCGCCCAGAAAATGTGCCAGTCGTCCAGGTTGTTCAGATCCACCGCACCCGGATTCACGCTGCCGTCATCCGCGATGCCATCCGCCGCCAGGATCGCCTTGCGGGTGTCATCAGCATGGATGTAGCCCATGATCGACTGATTGTGCTTGTAGATGTTGCCCTTCGTCAGGTTCACGCCCGGCTGCGCCTTCACCCAGGCCTCAAGCTGCGGATAGCTCGGCTTCGTCGCGATGAACGCCTTGAACGTCTCGATGTTGATGCCCAGCGCATCCAGCGTCATCTGGTCATACCCGCAGCCAATGCCCGGATAATCAGAGTGCAGCTTCCCCGCAGCAGCCAGCGAGGCCTTCTGCCACAGACGCGGAAGATGAAGAACACCAAGGGGACCGGCGATGCCGGAGCTGATAAGAGGAACAATCTGGCTCATGGATAAGAGGTAGGTTGGATTTGAATTCAGTGACCATTCGCAGCGGCGAACGAGCCCCCAACTTTGACGGCCCCTCGCAGCAGCAGCAAGAACAAACGCTCCATCCCCATTTTTTGAGCGCAATTATCCCTCAAACCCCCGCAATTTTTTCACACCTCCCCATTCCAAAAAATTCGCGGCCCTTCGCCCCTGCTCGCGTTTGATAATCCCACTCCACCCTTTCGCCTCATTCCCTCTTTTTCCCGCCTCCCTTTTTTGCGCCCCTCTTGCGCCTTTTTGCGGCAACCCACGCCAGTCCTGCAAGCCTAGCGAAGTCCCTCGCACCCATTCCAAAAAATTCGCGGCTCTTCGCGCACATTCGCGTTTGAAAATCCCACTCCAGACTTTCTCCTTGTCCCACTCTTTCCCCGCCTCCCTTTTTTGCGCCCCTCTTGTGCCTCTTTGCGGCCATCCCCTCTGGAACTCTGGCCACCCACTGCAAACCATCGCAAACAACCGCCAGCCATCGCAAACTCTCCTCTGGAACTCCGGCCAACCACCGTAAACATCTGTCAGCAATCGTAAACCACGGTAAACTCCCCGCCCTCCCCCTCAGCCCCGCTTCATGAAAAACCTCCGCCACCTCGCCCTGGCACTTCTCCTCGCCCTCCCCTGCCTCGCCGCTGACGAAACAGCCGCCAAGGCCCCGAAAGCCGCGCCCATCAAATCCCCCCTCGAGCTCCATCGCTGGTCCGGCACCCTCAACGTCCCCGACCCCGTCGCTGTCACCGTCGATCCCCAGGGCCGCATCTACGTCTCCGCCACCACCCGCCGCAAAGTCGCCGACCTCGACATCCGCGAGCACACCCAGTGGATCCCCGACGACGTCGCCCTCACCAGCGTCGAAGAAAAAGAAGCCTTCCTCAAACGCGAGCTCGCCCCCGGCAAAACCCGCCTCCCTCGCGGCGGTCTCGCCGACCACAACAAAGACGGCTCCATCGACTGGAAGGACCTCACCGTCCACACCGAGCGCATCTACCAGCTCCGCGATACCGACAACGACGGCACCGCAGACAAAATGACCGTCTTCGCCGAAGGCTTCAACAGCGTCGTCACCGGCATTGCCGCAGGCATCCTCTACCACGACGGCTGGGTTTACGTCACCGTCGCTCCCGACCTCGTCCGCCTTCGCGACACGAATGACGACGGCATCGCCGACGAACGCGAGGTCGTCGCCCACGGCTTCGGCATGCACATCGCCTACGCCGGCCACGACATGCACGGCCCCCGCATCGGCCCCGATGGCCGCATCTACTGGAGCATCGGAGACAAAGGCGTCAATGTCACCAGCAAGGAGGGCAAACACTTCTACTACCCCCACGAAGGCTGCGTCCTCCGCTGCGAGCCCGACGGCACAAACTTCGAAGTCTTCGCCCACGGCCTGCGCAACGTGCAGGAAATCGCCTTCGACGACTTCGGCAACATGTTCGGCGTGGACAACGACGCCGACCTCCCCGGCGAGCGCGAGCGCTTCGTTTACATCACCGAGCGCAGCGACTCCGGCTGGCGCTGCAGCCACCAGTATCAGAAAGCCGACAGCCGCTGGATCCGCGACGGCATCTGGCAGCCCGCCCATCCCGGCCAGCCCCTCTTCATCACTCCACCACTGGCCAACTACTCCAACGGCCCCGCCGGCTTCATCCACGAGCCCGGCACCGCCCTCGGTGCTTCCCTCCGCGGCCACTTCATCCTCGACCAGTTCCCCTCCGGTCAGATGACCGCCTTCCAGATCGTCCCCTCCGGCAGCACGTTCAAGATGCAGAACGAGCGCCTCATCCATTCTGGCCTCATGGGCATCGGCCTCGCCATCGCCCCCACCGGCCAGCTCATCATCGCCGACTGGGACGGCGGCTACCCCCTCGATGAAAAAGGTGCCATCTGGTTCGCCGACGACCCCACCGGTAAAAACAGCACCGAGCGCCAGGAAACCCAAAAGCTCCTCAATTCCGAAAACCTCGACGCCACCCACCTCTCCCACCCCGACCAGCGCGTCCGGCTCCAGGCCCAATTTGGCCTCGTCAAAAAAGGTGATTACACCGTGCTGCAAAAAACCGCACTCGACAAAAAGGCTCCCCGCCTCGCCCGCATCCACGCCATCTGGGGCCTCGGCCAGGGCATGCGCTTCGGCAAAGTCGAAGCCGCAACTTTGTTGCCCCTGATTGCGGAATCCGACACAGAAATCGTCATTTCCGCCGTCAAAATGCTCGGCGATATCAAGACCTCCGGCACCCCGCTCATCCCCCTCCTCGCCCACCCCGCCCAGCGCGTCCGCTTCCACGCCGCCATCGCCCTTGGCAAGCTGGCCGAACCCACCGCAGTCAAAGCACTTCTCAGCATGGCAGCGCAGGAGAGCGCAGATCCCTACATGCGCCACGCGATCGTCACCGGCCTCGCCGGATGCGCCGACGAAGCCACCCTCGCCAAGCACATCCATGACAAGCAGTCCCTCTGCTGCCTCCTTGCATTATCACGCAACCACTCGCCACTCGTTGCAGCATTCCTCACCCACAAGACCCTCGCTGCCGAGGCCGAGCGCGCCATCCACGACGACACCAGCATCCCCGCCGCCCTGCCCAAGCTCACCACCCGCCCCACCCCTCGCGGTCTCAATGCCTGCCTCCGTCTCGGCATCGCAGAGCCCGTCATCCAGGCGGCACTGAAGAGCACCCCGCTGCAGGCAGACGCACTGGATGTCCTCCTCACCTTCACCCATCCCCCACGCCTCGACCGCATCGACGGCATGGCGCACGAAGTCGCACCACGTGACGAAAAAGCCTTCGCCGCCCTTGTTCAGCCGCACCTCGATGCACTTCTCGCCATCCAGGACGGCGGCCTCAAGGCCAAAGCTGTCGAGCTCCTCACCCAGCTCCAGTTGCAAGTCGCTGCTCCTGTCCTCCAGCAGATCATCTCAGACACCACCGCCCGCGCCACCCTGCGCTCAGAAGCACTCAAACTCATGGCCTCGCAGCACGCAGCCACCCCCGAGTTTGCCACCACCCTCGACCTCGCCCTCAAGGACACCTCCCCCGCCGAGCTCCGCCGCGAGGCCCTCCGCCAGCTCTTCACCCACCAGCCCGACCGCGCCATCGCCGAGGCCGCCGCCGTCCTGGAAAAAGGCGATACCACCACGCAGCAGCTGGCATTAGCCCTCCTTTCCACCTCAAAAGACGACACCCTCATCACCCGCTGGCTCGACCGTCTCGCCTCAGGCAAAGCCCCCGCCGCCATCCAGCTCGACATCCTCGAAGCCGCCGCCACCCGCGAATCCCTCAAGCCCAAACTCGCCTCCCTGCAGCTCGGTGCATCTGAGCTCCTCGAAGGGGGAGACGTCACCCGTGGCAAAGAGATCGTCACCAACAACCTCGGCGCCAACTGCCTCGCCTGCCACACCATCGAGGCCAAGGAAGGCAGCCAGGTCGGCCCCAACCTCAAGACCATCGGCAGCCAGAAGGACCGCCCCTACATCCTCGAATCCCTGCTCAATCCCATCGCCAAAATCGCCCCCGGCTACGGCCTCGTCTCCCTCACCACCAAGGACGGCAAATCCCTCTCCGCCGTTTTGGAGAAGGAAGACGCAAAACAAGTCATCCTGCGCCTCCCCGACGGCAAAAAGCAACCCTTCTCCCGCGACCAGATCGCCACCATCACCCCGCCCATGTCCGTCATGCCCCCCATGCTAGGCATCCTCACCAAACCCCAGATCCGCGACGTCGTGGCCTATCTGAGCAGTTTGAAGGCAAAAAGCAGCAAGAAGAAAGCAGCAGCAACCCACTGAAGCCGAAATCAGACGGTCCAGTCTTCAACTGCAAGACCCGCGACGCGCTTGAATTCTTGGACATTGTTCGTCACAAGCGTCCATCCATGCTGAAGCGCGATCGCGGCTATCTGAATATCGTGCGGTCCGATCACCTGCCGCTGCCCCTCCAGCTCTTTTCTGATTCGTCCTGCAATGGCAGCAGCCTCGTCATCAAACGGAGCCGAGGCATGCCGTGCAAAAAGATTCTCCAGCTTGGCCAGTCTTGCAGCTTTGTCGTCATACCCCTCGGCTCCATAAAACAGCTCTTCTTTCACCACAGAGCACAGCCAGACCTCGTCAGGAGCGATCCCGCGTAGTTTTTCCTGCAACGGAAGGCATCGTCCTTTCAGCAGAAATATCCAGTGGTTGGTGTCCAGCAGCCAGGGCATCACCATGCCTCCCTTTTTTCAAAAGGAAGCTCTGTCGGCTCGTTCCATTCGGTTCCTTCAAAAGAACCATAAAACTGGCTCCAGTAGGATTCAAAATGATCCTGCCCGGGCGGGTTTGCGGTGCCATTTGATGGCATCATTTGCCGCAGTTGCGTCAGCAGCGCCCGCGCCACGCCTTCGGGCGCTCGCGCCAGTTCCTCAATCAGCATGGTTCTCGCGGACATCGCCCTATTATTCTATGAGAGCCTGCCAAGGTCAAGGTGACACACCGTCTCTCTCACATCGCTCCCGGTGGCACTTCCTGCTGCTCCTGGGGCAGCGTGAGCTGGGCCGGCATCGGAGTGCCTGAGCTCTTGCCCAGCCGCCCGCTGTAGAGATCGATCGCCCGTTTGGCGATGATGTCGATCACCGCAGGCTGAAGGGTACGGGCGGCGACATTGGAGACGGCCATGCCAGCCCACATGATGGGAGATTTAAAGCGCAGCACCTGCCAGTAGGGCAGCAGGCGCTTGTACCACTTGTTGGCCGTCTGCATTTTCTCGTGCGTGGCGATCTTGTGCGTCATTTCCCACGTTTTCAGCGCGGTGCTGGCACTCACATCCACCAGTCGGCCGATGGAGCGCGTTTGCAGAAAATCCGCCACATCCATGGCAGCCAGATGCACGGCACGGGAAAACTGGCTCAGACCCGGGGCCAGCAGCGCCTCCTGCTTGCCGGGGTGGTAGATGGCCGCGATCTCGCGCACCAGCTTGGGCACCTCGTCCACCAGCGGCGGCAGCCACTCGGGATTGAGGTTTTTCTGCCATCGCAGGCGATTTTTGCAGGCTTCCACCGCTTCATGCGCCTTTTCGTCCGCCAGACCGCACTCGGGATAGACATAACTGGCCAGGGCGTGCTTGGCGGCGCGCAGGTCGGCGGCAAAGCGCAGCAGCTTCCAAATCACGATTGAAGCCGCGCCAACGAGGGCTCCGGCTAGAAAGGTCATGATGTGGCCCCAGGGCATGCGCCTACCGGAGAGCACTGCGGGCAGGGTGTCAAGATGTCGAAAGTGGCGAGACAGCCCGCTTGCGGCGGCGGGATGACACGCCATAGATGCGCCCCTCCACCATGTCTTCCATCTTCGAACTCTTCTCTCTCCAAGGCAAAACCGCTGTCGTGATCGGCGGCACCGGCGAACTCTGCGGTGCCATCGCCGAAGGCTACGCTTCCGCCGGTGCGGAAGTCGTGCTCGTTGGCCGTGATCAGTCCAAGGCGGACAAGCGTCTGGAGACGATCCAGGCTGCAGGTGGCCGCGCCTACTTCCTCTCCGCCGACGCTAGCCGCAAAGCCGACTTGCAAATTTTGCTCGACCAGGTGCAGGAGCGCTCCGGCGGCTGCCAGATCCTTATCAACGGCGCCGGTGTCAATTCTGCCACGCCGTTCCTCGACATTCCTGAAGAGGAGTATGACCGGATCATGAACATCAACACCAAGGGCGTCTTCCTGGCCTGCCAGGTGTTCGGCAAATACTTCGTGGAGAACAAGATCCCCGCCTCCATCATCAATCTCGGCTCCATGTCCGGCCTGCTGCCGCTGAGCCGTGTGTTCACCTACTCCATGTCCAAGGGCGCGGTGCACAACCTCAGCAAGAACCTCGCCCGCGAGTGGGCCCCGCTGGGCATCCGCGTGAACACCCTCGTCCCCGGCTTCTTCCCCGCCGAGCAGAACAAGAAAGTGCTGACCCCGGACCGCGTGGCCAAGATCATGGGCCACACCCCGATGAACCGCTTTGGCGAAGCCAAGGAACTCGTGGCCGCCGCCCTGCTCCTCGCAGGTGCAGGCAGCTCCTTCATCACCGGCCATGAAATGGTGGTGGATGGCGGGTATTCCTCGCAGACGATCTGACAACTCAGCATAGCGAGGATGTGAATGAAGCGTGCCTTAAGCTCTTGCCTCTGCAGTCTTATCCTCGCAGCTTGTCACGTTGGAGCCTTTAAGCCTGGCTTGTCTCCACGGCATTTTGCAGATGGTAAACTCGCAAGAAAACTTGAGACGGACATCGCAGCCATCGAGAGAAACGAACCTGCAGGCTGGAAGGATCTGGCTTCTCATGCCTACAGGCTTGACGGTGAGCATGCGGAAACCTTTGCCGTGGCCTGTGCATATCTTCTCCGCCGCGATCCCACAATCTTCCTGCGAAGACATCTAACAGGAGACCCCGACGCCTTGTTCTGTGGCTGGGCAGCTTATGGCCACGCTGGACACTATCGCTCGATCGTCGATGCCGTTTATAAGCAACGCCTTCATGAGGCTTCTTCAGAAGCTGAATGCGAATCCATCAGACAATTCATCATGGCCTCGCATAAATCTCATCAAGCTCCAGAAAATTGAGACACCGGCGCACGGCGAGTGAATTTGGGAGTTACCTAGGCAAGTAGAAGCATTAGGCAAGCATCGTGGAAAGAAGCTGATAATAGCTATCGTTGAATTCAGTGGTAAGACCTCTAACCACATGACTTTTTCATCCATCAAACCTCAGCGCAGCCTCGTGGAGGAGGTGTGTGCACGCATTGCTACGGAAGTCCGAGACGGAGGAGGGGCTGGCGATGGCTGGCTGCCGCCGGAACGAGATCTGGCGCTGAAGCTGGGTGTGAGCAGGCCGGTAGTGCGTGAGGCGACGAAGCGGCTGGAGCTGCAGGGGCTGCTGGAGGTGAAGCATGGCGTGGGCACCAAGGTGGTGGACAAGCTGCACAAGCCGCTAAACGGCTCGCTGGCACTGCTGATTCCCGATGAGGCGGAGCGGCTGCGGCAGCTGGTGCAGGTGCGTTTCATGCTGGAGCCGGAAAATGCACGGCTGGCGGCGGAAAACGCCACGGCGGCACAGATTCGCAAGCTGCGTGCAGCTTTGAAAGAACTGGAAGGGACCACGGATTTCTCCACCGCGGTGGAGGCGGACATGGCGTTTCATCGCGAGCTGGCGGCGGCTTCGGGAAACCAGATCGCCACGCTGCTGCTGCATTCGCTCTCCGAACTGATCCAGGCCAGCCTCACACACGGCTACAGCCGCACCTCCACGGACAATGCTGTGCGACAGCATGCAGCCGTGCTCAACGCCATCGAGAAACGAGATCCAGCCGCAGCAGCGAAGGCGATGCGCGAACACCTGATCACCGCCGAGGCCGATCTGGCCCTGCCGAAAAAATCCAAGAAAGCCGCCTGAGCATGAAGCCCCTTCCCTATCTCTTTTTGTTGATCGCAGGCAGCAGCGCGCAGGCGGTGGAATCTGAAAGCGCGAAGCTGTTTCATGAGCAGATCGCACCGGTTTTGGTAAAAAACTGCGTGGAGTGTCACAACGACGTGACGACCAAAGGTGGGCTGAACATGAGCACGCTGGCGGATGTGCTCAAAGGCGGCGACGACGGTCCTGCCCTGGAGCCAGGCAAGGCGGCAGAATCATCCCTCTACACGATGATCGTGCCGGAAGCTGCGGGCGAGAAACCGGAGATGCCGAAGAAGAAACCCGCGCTCTCAGCGGCTGAAACGGACCTGATCAAACGCTGGATCGACATGGGCGCGACGTGGCCCACGGAGATCGTGCTCAAGGAGAAGCCAAAGGGAGATGTGACGCACTGGTCGCTGCTGCCGCTGAAGCCTGCGGCGAATGGTTCGATTGATGGCTTTATCAACGCCAAGCTGAAGGAAAAGAACCTGACGATGAATCCGGCGGCAGATGCGCGCACCTTCATCCGACGCGCAAGCTTTGATCTCATCGGCCTGCCACCCACACCGGAAGAAGCGGCGGCTTTTGAGAAGGAATTCACGCAGGATCAAGCAGGTGCCACCCAACGGCTGATTGATCGACTGCTGGCATCGCCACGCTATGGCGAGCGCTGGGCGCGGCACTGGCTGGATGTGGTGCGCTTTGCGGAAAGCCACGGCTTTGAAATGAACCGTGCGCGCCCGAATGCGTGGCCCTACCGCGATTACGTCATTCAGGCGTTTAATGCCGACAAGCCCTATGATCAGTTTGTGCGCGAACAGATCGCCGGAGATCAGCTGGGCGCAGATGCTGCCACGGGATTCCTGGTGGCGGGCGCATGGGATCAGGTGAAGGGGCAGGACCCGGTGCTGCGGGCCAACCAGCGTGCGGATGAAATGCATGATCTGGTGAGCACAACGGGCAGCACCTTCCTCGGCATGACGATCGGCTGCGCCCGCTGCCATGACCACAAGTTTGATCCTATTCTGCAGACGGACTATTACCGCGTGCGCGCCATCTTTGAAGGCGTGCAACATGCGGAGCGGGAGCTGAAGCCGGCAGATGCGGAGCAGCGCCTAAAACAGGCTGAGGGCCTCAAGAAAGAGATCGCGGCGCTGGATGAGGCGCTGGCGCGTTTCCAGCCACGCGCGCAGCTGACCCAGCGTGTGCTGGTGGATGATGATCTGCCGCCGCCCACGAAGCCGGATGCGGTCGGCTGTGTGCAGATTGAGCAGCCGACGAACGGCAAGCCGATCGAATACTCCCCGGGCACGGAGTTTGGCCAGGCGAACGATCCCGGTGACTCCACGCGGCTGCCGAATCTGGGCGAAAGCTACCGCTACTGGAAGGCAGAGAAGGATGCAGCGGCACAGGATTTTTTCTCGTGGAATCCGCGTGTTTCCGGAAAGCAGCGTGTGTGGATCTCATGGGCGGCGTGGACCACGCATGCGAAGAATGCGCGCTACATTCTGGATCTGGATGGAGATGCGAATACCACGAACGACCAAAAGGAAATCGCCAGCGTGGATCAGAGTCAATTCGCCGATGGTAGCGGAGCGATCCCCGGACAGAAGCGCTGGAGCGGCTTCAAGTATGCGGGGACGCATGCGCTGACGAAGGACTCCATCCTCATTCTGCGCAGTGGCAAGCTCGGCGGTCCCACGGTGGCGGATGCGGTGCTGTTTGAGGAAGCGGATGGCAGTCAACCCGCCTCACAGCCTCATCTGCGCGCACCGGTAACGCATCTGGCCAATCACGAAAGTTTTGATGCGGTGAAGGCAAAGTTTGTGCGCTTCACCATCCGTGCGACGGCAGGTGCACAGCCCTGCATCGATGAACTGGAAGTCTTTTCCACCAGCCCGAAGCCGCGCAATGTGGCGCTGGCACGCAATGGAGCGAAGGTGACGGCCTCGGATGTTTTCAGCGATGGCGCGAATCCCATCCACCAGATCGCGCATGCAAATGACGGGCTATATGGCAATGCGAAGAGCTGGATCTCCAAGAACTCAGGCAAAGGCTGGCTGCAGATCGAGTTTCCGCGTGAGGAGAGGATCAACAGCGTGGTGTGGAGCCGGGATCGCGGTGACAGCAAGAAGGGCAAGGTGTATCAGGACCACCTACCCACGGAGTATGTGATCGAGACCTCCCTGGATGGCCAAACATGGCAGGCGGTGGCATCTTCGGCAGACAGGCTGGGCGCGGAGTATCGGGACCGCATTCGCGACATTCCCACGCTGAGCGGTGTCTCGGCGGAAGATGCGGCCACGGTGAAAAAGCACAGCGAGCAGCGGGCCGTTTTGCAGCGCAGGCTGAAGGAGCTGACGAATTTCCCCATGGCGTATCTCGGCAAATTTGAGCAGCCTGGGCCTACCTATCGACTGCAACGCGGCGACCCGATGACGCCGCAGGAAGAGGTGGCGCCGGGTGCGCTGACACAGTTCGGCACCAAGCTGGATCTGGCCAAGGACACACCGGAAGCCGAGCGGCGCGTGGCTTTGGCCAAGTGGCTGAGCGATCCGCAGAATCCGCTGACCGCACGCGTGATGGTGAACCGAATCTGGCATTATCATTTCGGTGCAGGAATCGTCGATACGCCGAGTGATCTGGGTTACAACGGTGGAAAGCCATCGCATCCGGAGTTGCTCGACTGGCTGGCGGTGCAGTTCATGCAGCATGGCTGGAGCCTGAAGGAGATGCACCGGCTCATCATGAACTCGGCGGCGTACCGGCAGTCGAGTGCCACGAACGACGCGGGGCTGAAGGCGGACTCCTCAGCGAGACTGCTGTGGCGCTTTCCCACACGGCGCATCGAGGCGGAGCCGCTGCGTGACACGATTCTCATGGTGAGCGGTGTGCTGGATCTGACGATGGGCGGACCGGGCTTTGATCTCTTCGTGCCGAATGACAACTACGTGAAGGTGTACCAGTCGAAGCAGGAGTTTGGCCCCGACACTTTCCGCCGCATGGTGTACCAGAGCAAGCCGCGCGTGCAGCTGGATGACACCTTTGGCGCATTTGACGTGCCGGATGCGGGGCAGATAGCACCACGACGCACTTCGAGCACGACGCCGCTGCAGGCGCTGAATTTCCTGAACAGCAGCTTTGCCATGCAGCAGAGCGAACTGCTGGCGGCACGACTGGAAAAGGAGGCGGGCAAAGAGGCGGATGCGCAGGTAAAGCGCGCTTTTGCGCTGGCTTACCAGCGCGAGCCGCAGGCGGAGGAACTGACGGCCGCCGTGGAGCTGGTCTCCGAGCACGGGCTGGCGATGTTCTGCCGTGCGCTGCTCAACACCAGCGAGTTCATGACCCTGTATTGATCCCCTGATTTATGAAAAGCCATCTTCTCTCACGTCGGAACTTTCTGGGTCAAAGCGTCAGCGGCCTAGGCGGCATCGCGCTGACATCTCTGCTGGCGCAGAAGGGCCTGCTGGCCAATGACCCGATCCGCCCGCGCATTGATCCGGCACACCCATATGCGCCACGCCCGCCTCATTTTGAGCCGCGCGCGAAGAACGTGCTCGTCATTTTCTGCTCGGGAGCGATGAGCCATGTGGACACGTTTGATTACAAGCCGGAACTGGTGAAGCGTCATGGCATGCCGCTGCCGGGCGCGGCGGACTTGATCACTTTTCAAGGGGCTCAGGGAAACTTGGTGAAGCCGATCTGGGAGTTCAAGCCACGCGGGCAGAGCGGCAAGATGATCAGCGATCTGGTGCCCAACATTGCCGAACTTGCGGATGACATGTGCTTCATCCACTCGATGACGGCCAAGTCGAACACGCATGGCCCGGCGGAAAACCAGATGAGCACGGGCTATATTTTGGATGGCTTTCCGGGCATGGGCTCGTGGGTGACGTATGCGCTGGGCTCAGAGTGCGATGACATGCCGGCCTTTGTGGCGATTCCTGATCCACGCGGTGTGCCGCAGATCGGGCCGCGGCATTGGAATTCGGCATTTCTGCCCGCGGCGTTCCAAGGCACCGCCTTCAATGCCAGCAAGCCGATCCCGAATTTGATCCGCCCCACGAGCGTGAGCGAGGCCGCCGACCGTGACACGCGCACTTTTGTGAATCTGCTGAACAAGCGGCAGGCGCAGGAGCATCCGGCGGACAGTGATCTGGCGGCACGAATCTCCTCCTATGAACTCGCGGCGCGGATGCAGATCGCGGCGTCTGAGGTGGGAAACCTGACCGGGGAAAGCAAGGCCACGCTGGACCTCTACGGCGTGAACGACAGCAACGAGACGAAGGCCGGATTTGCCAAAAACTGCCTGCTGGCGCGGCGGCTGATCGAGCGCGGCGTGAGGTTTGTTCAACTCTTCAATGGTTCCTACGCCATGGGCGAAGGAGTGGGCAACTGGGACGGTCATAAGACGATCGAGAAACAGTACTCGGTGCACGGCCCCATCCTGGACCAACCGGTGGCCGGATTGCTGAAGGACCTGAAAGCGCGTGGGCTGCTGCAGGATACTCTGGTGGCCTTTGTAACCGAATTTGGCCGCATGCCCACCTTCCAGAAGGGGGCGAACGGCCGCGACCACAATCCCAAGGGCTTCACCGTCTGGCTGGCCGGGGCCGGGGTGAAAAAGGGCTTCAGCTACGGGGCAACAGACGAATTTGGCTACAAGGCGGCCGAAAATGTGAGCACCATCTACGACCTGCACGCCACAATTTTGCACCTGCTGGGCATTGATCACGAACGCCTGAGCTACTACAACAACGGCATCGAACGGAGGCTGACGGACGTGCACGGCCATGTGATCCGGCAGGTGCTGGCATGAGGACGAACCCTGAAAGCCGGGCAAAAACCGTTTGATTTCCTCCAAAGAGTCTCCACTTTGACCGTCCCCTAAACCTGATTCCCTACCCGAACCCGTACCATGGCAGTTGTCATCCGTCTCCGTCAAGAAGGCCAAAAAGGCCGTCCCGTCTTCCGTATTGTCGCGGCTGACCAACGCTTTCCCAAGGAAGGTCGTTTCCTCGAAATCCTCGGCACCTACGACCCTCAGCAGGGAGTGAAGAAGGCCATCGTGAAGCTGGACCGCGTGAATGCCTGGATCTCCCAGGGCGCCAAGCCTTCCGACACCGTCAAGAGCCTCATCAAGCACGCCACCGCCTCGGCGTAACGTGTCATGGACGCGCCGGAAGCCCTCCGCGAGTTCCTTTCCTATGTGGTGGCGAATCTGATCGACCACCCACAGCAAGCGACCATTGCCATTGGCACCAATGTGAACGGTGCCGTGGCTTATCGCGTACAGCTTGCCCAAGAAGATGTGCGTCATGTGATCGGCAAGAATGGCATGACGATCAGCGCGATCCGGTCACTGCTCAACACCGCAGCGGCCAAGCATGGGATCAAGATTTCCCTGAAGGTGGGATCTGCCCGTGAAGAAGATGCAGAGGCCGCGGAGTCGGCCGCAGAAACTCACGCAGAAGCGTGAATTGATTTTTTGAATCGCTGCCCCATCCAGCGACCAATGGCCAAGCTACAGATGGAGCTTGAGCGAATCCTCGGAGCCGGCACCAAGCCACGCGTGCCAGCCAGGCTCAGGCTTGAGTAGCAGCAAACTCCTGGCATGCGAGAATCACGCCATGCCTGTGGTTTCCCAGCCGTGACAACCAACAGCCGACGCGCCGGGGCTTTGCGCCGAATGAGTGGCAGAGCAGCAAAAGGAAACGGCTACATCTCGCAGCAGCGGATGTGGCTTAGAGACCCTGGAGGCGCTTCAGGCACCCGCCGCCCTTTCCTGCCGAGAGCCGCCGATGGTCTGCGGCGCGATGCGAGCCCGCCACACGTAACGCTGAAACAGAACTTTGACCGAGGCCGTGAGCGGCACCGCCAGGATGGCCCCCAGCAGACCGCCCAGCAGAAGCCCCCAGACAAGCACCGAAGCAATGACCGTCATGGGATGGAGGCCCACAGCCTCACCCACGATGCGAGGCGTGATAAAGAGGGCATCTATCTGCTGCACCAGGGCAAAAACGCCCGTGACGACCAGCGGCATGATCCACCACGGATCCGCCGAAACAAGGGCACTGCCACCCTGCACTGAAGCAATGATGACGGCGGGAATCCAACAAAGCGCGATGCCAAGATAAGGGATGATGCCTGCGAGACAAAGAGCCAGCCCGATGAGCAAGCCGAAGTCCAACCCTACGATGACGAGCCCTATGCCGGTGGCGATGCCATTGATGACACTGACAAAGAGCTGCCCCCGAAAGAAGGCCACCAGGTAGCTGTTGATCTCGTTCAGGCAGTGCACCACTTCATCTTTGAAGGCCGAGGCGCGAAGCGGCAGGTAATCCGACCAGCTCTCCTGGATTTTGGCACTCTCAATCAGAAAGTAATAGAGGTAGAGCGGCACAATGATGAAGGAGAGCATGAAACCGAACACCCCAAGGAAGCCACCCACGCTCTTGGTGAGGAAACTCCAAACGATGCCGGGGAGCTTGGGCAGATTTGTTTTCACCCAGTCTCCCCTGAGCAGAGCCTGGAAGTCTGTGTCAGCGACGGCAGCCGCTTTATCTGCGGCAACCGTCACGGGCGCCCCGGACTCGACAGCCGCAGGTGCGGCAACGGCCTCAGTGCGCGGCAGCAGCCTGATGTCATAGTCCTTTTCGATCCTCGTGGAGAAATCGATCACGGCCTTCTGCACCTTGGAGTAATAGACTGGAACACGGTCTGCCAAGTGATGGGCGGGATCATCCAGCTTCACAATGATCCACCAGCCGAGACCGCCGATGGCGACGGTGAAAAGCGCAAAGGCCAGCAGGACGGAGCGATGACGGCTCAAGCCCCGGCGCTCCAGCCACTCCACGCCGGGCTCAAGCAGGTAAGCAAGCACGCCAGCGACAGCGAAGGGCACCAGGATGGGCTGCAGAAATGACATCACCTGCGTGGCAAGATCGATCAATTTGACAGCCAGCCAGCCAATGACGGTGATCGAAAGCGCCGTGATGGCAGTCCATAGCACATTGCGCTGAAAAGCAGTGGGGAGATTCTTCATGAAGAGAATGGCAGCCAGACTAGCAGGCGGAGACATCTTGGATACTGCAAAGATGCCCGCAAATTGGACAGTGTGACCACGTTGTTTATGATCACACACCATGTCACGCCCGCAACCCCAGCCCGTTGATCCCGCCGAACTGCCACAACTCGCCCAAGCAACAATGCGAGCCGCAAAATTTCCCATGCTGGCCACGGTGGATGGAGACCAGCCGCGGCTGCGCCCCGTCTCACCCGTGCGCACGGACGGCTTCACCGTCTATGTGGCGAACCTGCGCCGCTACGGCAAGACGCATGAACTGGAAAGCAACCCCAAGGCGGAACTGTGCTACAAGGATGATCAGGACAATCAGGTGCGCATTACCGCGACCGCCGAGATCGTGACCGAGCGTGCGCTGCTGGAGGAGATCTGGAATTCGAACCCTTTGCTGCGGGCGTATCTCGGGAGCATCGACAATCCTGAACTGATCATTTATCGCTTCGTTCCAAATCGGGCACGATATATGCGTGAGTGGGCCTTGGAGTACATTGAAGTGCCGCTGGTGGCACAATCATGAGGCTGCCCTGCGGAAGGTGAGCAGGGGTGCGGATTGAGTGTTCAATTGTGCTGTCAATTGTGAATAAACTCTGTCATTGTGAATAAGTTCTTGCCAGTAACTCGACGCTCTGACACTCTTCGGCAATTACCGTGATTCATACAAAAAATCACATTTCGGGTTCGGTAAGCTTGGCGCTACCCGGTGCCAAAGAGAAGCTGACCCCGCCTCTTTCAACGCAGGCAACCCACACACCCACTAAACCATCATGGACCGTGACGACCACCCAGCATCGGTAACCGCTTCTGCAATCTCCACCCGTGCCTCCGATTCTGGCCCTGTTTCTGTGAATTCCGCCTCTCCTTCCTCTTCGCGCCGCCGACGGACCGGCCCTGCCACCGCCACCAAAACCTTCGTCCTCGACACCAACGTACTGCTGCATGACCCAGCCTGCATCCACCGCTTTGCAGAACATCATATCTGCATTCCAGTCGATGTGCTGAGCGAACTGGACCGGTTTAAAAACGAGATGACGGAGCGCGGCTCCAACGCCCGGGAAGTGCACCGAGCGCTAATGAAAATTTTTGCCACCAAGGGAGCCTCGGTGACCAGCGGCGTGCCGACCGACGGCGGTGGCAGCATCCGAGTGGCGGTGTATGACCCGGAAGAGGCGCGCAGGCATGCCAGCGTGCAGAGTTTTGAGCGCATATTCCACGACCTCGACAAAGCGGACCACCGCATCCTTGCCTGCACTCTCTGGCTGAGCGAGCAGGTGTCGCCGCCGGTCATCCTCGTCAGCAAAGATCTCAACATGCAGCTGAAAGCGCGTGCCGTGGGCATCGAATGCGAAGATTACCTTCACGACAAAGTGGAGCCGCGTGAGGTTGCCAATTTTGACATCGCGCGCGTCGAGGTGAGCCAGCATGAGCTGCAACGCTTTGCGAGCAGCGGCCGTCTTGCCGTGCCCGAAACCCGCACCGTGGGGATGGTCATCAATGATTACGCCCTGCTCACAGCCGGGGACAAGGCCACCATGCCAGCAAAGCTCAGCACGAATGGCGAGTTTGTCCGCCTGGTGCACACACCGGAGTCGATCAAGGTCGGACAGGGACGCGCCATCAAGCCGATGAATCTGGGGCAGGCATGCTTTTTGGACGCGCTGCTGGATCCTGAAATCAGCCTGGTCACCTGCTACGGGCAGGCAGGCACGGGCAAGACACTGCTGGCCGTCGCGGCGGCCCTGCAGCAGGTGTTTAACCGCACCTACCACGGAGTCACGGTGAGCCGCCCGATAGTGGCGATGGGCCAGACGGTCGGCTTCCTGCCGGGATCCCTGCAGGAAAAGATGCGCCCCTGGCTGCAGCCCGTGTATGACGCGCTGGATCTCCTGATGAGGCCGGTGGAGGGCACGCAGCAAGGCCCGGCACGCAAAAAGAACCGTTTCATGCCCGAGCCGCAGCAGCAGATCGCCGCGCCAGCAGCGCCCTATGATCCGCTGATTCAGCAGGGGGTCATCGAGGTGGAGGCGCTGTGCTACATCCGCGGACGCAGCATACCCGACCGCTTTTTTGTGCTCGATGAGGCACAGCAGCTGACGCCGCTGGAGGCCAAAACGATTGTGACGCGGATGTCTCGTGGCTCCAAACTGGTACTCGTCGGAGACCCCGCACAGATCGACAATCCGTATGTGGACAGCCGCAGCAACGGGCTGGTGTACACCCGTCAGCGAATGAGGGGCCAGAGTTTCGCGGCACATGTCCCGCTGGTGAAAGGTGAGCGGAGCGCGCTGGCAGAGGCGGCGGCACGGCTGCTGTAAGCTGTGCTGTTTACGGAAAATTGCGCTTAGAAAAATTCTCGCAAATTTTTTGAAATGGAATGGGAGCCTCTTCGTTTAACACGCCACGCGCTGACTGGGCCGACCAGAATACCGCGCTGACAAATCCACAAACCTATACAGATCCACATGAAAGTTATCACTTCACTCCTCGCCATCCTGGCTCTTTCCGCAGTCACCTCCTTTGGAGCTGATGCCCCCAAGAAGCCAAAGATGACCCCGGAAGAAATGTTTGCCAAAAAGGATGCCGACAAAGACGGCAAGGTCAGCAAGGAAGAATTCCTCAAAGGCTCCAAGGACGCAGCGAAGTCCGAGGCTGCCTTTGGCAACAAAGACAAGGACAAGGACGGCTTCCTTTCGAAGGAAGAGTTCACCGCGGCTCCCAAGAAAAAGAAGGCTGCCTGATCCGCTGTCTGATCTGACCTGAAAAATCAAAACGCCGCACCCGCCCCGCGCGAGTGCGGCGTTTTTTTTGCCTGCGCCAGACAGGCGCGGCAGGGAGGTGAAAAACTGTTTTGAAATTATCGAAACAGATCGGGAAACGGATTGTTTAACACGCCAGATGCCGGGCTGGGATCCCCTGCTCCGGCACCCATACCCCAACAACCCAAGCTCAATCCACATGAAAGTTATCACCTCGTTTTTCACCATCCTGACGCTTTCCGCCGTGACGTCCTTCGCCGCTGATGGCGATGCGCCCAAGAAGCCTGAAGGAGACAAAGGCAAGCCCAAGGCAAGCATGGAAGAGCGCTTCAAGATGCTCGACAAAGATGCCAACGGCTCTGTGAGCAAGGACGAGTGGATGGCGGGTCCGCTGGGCAAGAAGGACGCGACCAAGGCCGGAGAAATGTTCGGCCGCCTGGACAAGGATGCCAATGGCTCCATCAGCAAGGAAGAGATGGCCGCCGCAGTCAAGAGGAAGAAAGACGCGTGAGAACGTCTGGCTGACCAGCCTGTGAAACAGGACGCCGCACCCGCCCCGCGCGAGTGCGGCTTTTTTGTGCCCGCATACGCCAGAACACGGAAGGAGCCTCGTTGTCACCCACGTATCTTCAGACTGATCATCAACCGAATGCTCCGCAGCATCTCCATCACACTCCTGTCTTTCACCGCCGCCAGCCAGGCTGCGGTGGACTATGCCACGCAGATCAAACCGCTGCTGCAACAGCACTGCGTGAAGTGCCACGGGGCCACCACTCAGAAATCCCAGCTCAAGCTCGACACGGCAGACGCCGTGCGCACAGGCGGCAAGCACGGCCCAGCACTGCCGGATCTGCTCGTGCAAGTGGTGTCTGGCAAGCATGGCGAAATTCCACAGATGCCCTACAAGCGGGGACCGCTCGACTCCGCGCAGATCTCACTGATCAAGCAATGGGTGGAAGAAGGTGCGCAGGCACCCGCGGGGGAAAAGCCCAGCGACGACCGACACTGGGCGTTCATCGCGCCTGTGAAAGCGGCGCTGCCAGCCGGTGAGACGCGGCATCCCATTGATGCCTTCATACGTGCCAGCCTTGCCAAGGCGGGCCTTGAGCCTTCGCCACCTGCCGCACCTGCGACGCTCATGCGCCGTCTTCATCTGGACCTCACCGGACTGCCTCCAACACCTGCTGAAGTGGCCGACTTTCTCACGAAGCCTGCGGCGGGCATCCGGGAGCTGGTCACCAAGCTGCTCAGCTCCAAACACTATGGCGAACGCTGGGGGCGCTGGTGGCTTGACCAGGCGCGCTATGGAGACAGCAATGGCTACAGCATCGACGCTCCACGCAGCATGTGGCCGTATCGTGACTATGTGGTCAATGCGCTGAACGAAGACAAGCCCTTTGACCAGTTCACGCTGGAGCAGCTCGCCGGAGACATGCTGCCCAAGCCTTCGCGCGAGCAGCTGATCGCCACCGGCTTCCACCGTAACACGCAGATCAATCAGGAGGGTGGGATCGACAAGGAGCAGTTTCGCATCGAGAGCGTGTTTGACCGGGTCGCCACCACGGGGACGGTGTGGCTGGGTCTGACGATCGGCTGTGCGCAGTGCCACGATCACAAGTTTGATCCGATCAGCCAGCGTGAGTACTACCAGCTGTTTGCCTTTCTGAACAACCAGGACGAGCCCACGCTGCCCGTCCCAGACCCAGGGCAGGATCTGGACAAGCTGAAAGCTGAGCACGCCCGGGTGCTCAAGCAGATCGATGCGCACATCAAGGAGCGTGCCGCCATGCTGCAGGAGTGGGAAAAGACGCTCGGAGAGCAGTCCAAAAAGCTGGTCGATGCGGAAGCCCTCAAGTCCCTGGCAAAACCCGCCGCGAAACGCGGTGCGGCCGATCAGCGCGTTCTCTTCAAGGCGATGACGGGCACATCTGACAGCGTTTTTAATCCGCTGTATGACCGGCACCTTGAGCTGGAAAACATTTTCAAGAACGGCACGACCACGCTGGTGATGAAGGAACTGCCGCAGCCGCGCAAAACGACACTCTTCATCAAAGGTGATTTCACACGCCCAGCCGACGAAGTGCTGCCGGGCGTGCCCTCGGTGCTGCCTCCCCTGCCCGCAGGCGCCAAGGCTGACCGGCTTGCCCTGGCACACTGGCTGATTGATCCCAAAAATCCGCTCACGGCGCGCGTCATTGTGAACCGGGTCTGGCAGCAGTATTTCGGACGCGGCCTCGTCGCGACAGAGAATGATTTCGGGACGATGGGCCGGCCGCCGACCCATCCGGAGCTGCTTGACTGGCTGGCGGTCGATTTCATGGAGCATGGCTGGAGCCTCAAGCACCTGCACACGCTGATCGTGACCAGTGCCACTTACCAGCAAAGCTCTGTGATCAGTGGCACAGCGGCACAAACCGACCCGAACAACGACCTGCTCTGGCGGCAGAACCGGCTGCGGCTGGATGCTGAAGTGGTGCGTGATGTCTGCCTGGCGGCAAGCGGCCTGCTTTCGACCAAGATGGGTGGCGCTCCCGTCTATCCGCCCATTCCCGAAGGGGTCATGTCCCTGGGGCAGGTGAAACGGGGCTGGCCTCTGAGCAAAGGCAGTGACCGCTACCGTCGGGGGCTGTACACCTTTATTTTCCGCGCCACTCCGCCTCCAGCGCTCAGCGTCTTCGATGCGCCGGACGGCTTCAGCACCTGCACACGCCGCATCCGAAGCAACACTCCGCTGCAGGCCCTGACCCTGCTGAATGACAGCGCCTATGTGGAGTTTGCCCAAGCCCTGGCAGCACGGCTGGTCAAGGAGGCCAAAACGGATGAGGCCCGCATCGACAGAGCCTACCTGCTGTGTCTCGCACGCGCGCCCCTGGAGCGTGAGCGCCAGGCTCTCATGCGGCTGCTCGCAGATGAACGCCAAGCAAACACCGCCGAGCCGGAGGCCTGGCAGGCGGTGGCACGAGTGATGCTGAACCTGGACGAGACCATCACGCGGGAGTGAGCATAGCTATGGCTCAAATGCCTTCCCAGGCGCGGTCGCCGACGGGATCGCGGCCCTCATCATACTCGATGTGATCGATGAGGGTCTCGATGGGCTTGCCGACCAGACCGCTGTCGAGAATCCGCTGCGGGAGAACGGCTGAACGCTCGTCCCGCCAGCCAAGCTTGGCGATAAAGCGATTCCACATATGGCACTCCTCGTCAGAGCGCGTGATGCCGCAAGCGTGCACCCAGGCGAGAATTTCCTCATCGGAACCGCCTTCGAGAACGCGAGTCTGGAGCGCCGAGTAAGGCACGCCGAGAAACCGGCAACAGCGTCCATCCAGCGTGTAAAACTGAGAGTCGCCCAACTGCGCTGTGTAGTCGGCGGGAAGCTTTGAAGCAGCGTGAAGGCGGACCTTGTCGAGCATACGGCCGAAATAAATGAGGCGGCCGACTTTGGCGTAGCAACTGCGCAGACCTGGGACATGAGGCATGCCGACACACTTCCGCAGCAAACCGTCTGCTGGCAAGTCCTGAACATGGGCCGCCTACCTCACGGTGGGGGGAGCGGCACATCATTGATCTTGGGTGCCGAGGCGCCAGGGGCACCCGACGGAACCGGCGCTGACATGGACGGCGGCGGAAGAATGGGGTTTGGCGGCAGAGCCGTCTGGCCTGGAGACGGGACTGCGTTTGGGCGCTGCGGCAGGCCCTGGCGCTGAGCCGGCGCCAAGGCCTGCTGCGAGGGAATGGCGCTCCTGACTTCGATGGGCGGAGCGGCGGCGGCGGGGTCGGCAAAGCTGATCCATCCGGCCTGGTCACCTTTCTGCAACTGGATGCGTGTTTTGTCCACACTCTCGCCGGGTTTCACAGCACGTATCTTGATGCCCATTTCGTTTTCAGACCCAATGCGAGCCTCCATGACTTGCGAGGTAGTGCGGTCCACGAGCACCGCAACGACGCCGCCGTCGATCTCATAGATGCCGGAGAGGCTGAGATTGTCGGCAAAGTTTGGACCGGCTGGCGCATCTGGCGAAGGAAGGTCTTTGGTGGTGAAGATGGAGCGCTCCCACAAGGCGGCAAAATGCTGGAGCTTGGGAAAGGATACGGGTGCATCCTTACGAGGCTTTGCTTCCTGAGCCGGAGCATGCAAAGCGAAGATGGCCAGTCCAAAAACCGACATGGATAGAATGAAGGGATTCATGGCTAGTTGACTTTGCTGACCTTGGGGGCCGCTTTTTCACGGTAAAACTGGGTGAACTCGACCTCGGCATTGACCGTCTTGCTGGTGCCGCTGGGATTGATCTGCATGCGGGTTACGCCCAGGAAACTGGCGGGCTGCTGCAACGCATGCAGCCAGGCAAAAAAGGCCTGCTCCTTGACGCCGGCGAGGGTGATCTTCACCGTGGCTTTGTCAAAGTAGCCGAGAGTCTCCTCAAGAGGCAGACCGTCTGGCCCAAGAACGCGCTCGGCCTCGATGAACTCCTTGCCGCCGACGGCGACACCCATTTTGTCCGCCTCTGCAGTGATGACTTCAAGCAGCCTGGCTGAAGCCTCCTGGCGGCTGGTGAAGCCTGGGCAGTTTTCTTCGAGCCAGCCGTACCTGTCCGCCCATTCCGCCCCCTGCGAGATGGCGAGGTTCATGTCGGCAAGGCGGTCGCGAAGGGAGCTGTTCTCCTCCCGTATGGCCATGTAGTTTCTAAAGGCGTACATGAGCCCGCCACCGCCAATGATGACGAGGAACAGGAAGGCAAAAACGCCAAGAAGAACTTTCTCGCTCCTCTTCATTCTCCGAGTCCTCCTTTCAGTTCAAAGCTGGCGCTGTTGTCGCTGGCAAATGCCGGTGGCGGACCATTCAGGCCGTAAGGCGCAAGTGCCTCGACCGACTTGAGCGCCTGGATGTATTCAAAGGCCAGCGTGGCATTGGGCATGCGCCCCCGGAGGCTCATGCGCTCCGGCGTCCATTCCCAGTGTGTGATGGAGACCTCCTTGGAGGACGGAGGCTCCATGAGGTGGAGCAGCACCTGCTGCGGCCAGACTGAGGGATCAGCCGCAGGCGCGGCCTCCTGCCATGCTTTCTTGTGATCCATGACCTTGGAGGCCCGAGGGGTGAGCATGGCGACTTTTTCACGCAGCATGTTGCGCTCCTGCAAAGCCAGGGAGGTGAGAGTGGCGACGAGAGCGATAGCCGCTGCGATCACCGTTCCGACGGCCAGGGCCATGAAGCGTGTCTTTGCACGGCGCGTCTGATTTTGACGCTCCGAAATCACATCCTGCGGCATGATGAGGCTGGAGCCACGCTCAGGCATGGTGGGTGCCGGCATCTCGCAGCGGTAGGCGGCCAACCCCGTCACACGCTGGATCTGTGCGAGGTCCCCTTCATCTATCCACAGGACGATGCTTTCGAGACGGCCCAGCACGCCCTGGAAGCCAAGCTGCAGACAGATGTTATTGAGCTCTGCGAGTGCATTGCCATCCAGCCTGATCGCGGACAGAGGGGTGCAATAAATCAGCTGAGGCCCGCTGGTGATGGCAACCACGAGACGCCCCAGCTCACGGAAAATCGTGAGGCTGTTCTGCACCAGAGGATAGCACAACGCATGAAGTGTAACCTCATCTGGCAGGCGCGAGGTGTCTGCGAGCGGTGTGGCGAGATCTTTGAGCGCGAGAATGCGGGTGAGATACGCGCCCTCCTTTCCCTGCATGTTGCGAACCTGCACTCCGTTTTCGCCGTCACCGGCCTTGATGCCCATGCGCTCAAGGTGCAGAAGGCCCATGCTGCGAAGATGCTCAGGCTGACCTTTGAGCCAGGCTGGCAGCGCCCAGAAATGCACGGCGGGAAGCGCGAGCACGCGATGCTGCGCGTCCTTGCCAAAGGTGGCGCCTTCGGCGTTTTGCTCAGCAGTCAGCTGGCATGCAGCGCCCTCCGCACCAGCCCAGCTTTGCCAGACTTGCGCACCAGGAAGCAGCAGCTCGCAGGGATGTTTACGTGTCTTTGCCATGGGAGGGAATTTCACCGCGCCAGACGGCTCTGCCGTCCTGCGTGATGAGGATGAGTTTGCGTTTCAGGGGACCGAGAGAGCCGACGCTCTCGATGCGGCGGATGGGACCGGCGAATTGAATCCACTGCGTAAGCTGAGCCAGGATCTGAGGCTGATAGACCCCCAGCAGCTGCGCCACCTGCGGCACACTGCCAAGCCGAACATCATCCTGCGTGTGCAGGGCACCATCACGACCCGCGCGCAGCGTGAGCAGGGGCTGCACACGCTCCAGAGGCACATCTGCCAGGAGTGCGATGAGCTCCGGACGTGCGTCATTCACGTCCACACGGCCGTCGCCAAAGACGGTGAACCATTCGCGCCAGTCCGGCCGCTCGGCGTTGACGATGTCCATGCCGCGGACGAGCAGCATCTCCTCGACCTCCTTGAAGGGCCGGTTGTAGGGCATGCCCTCAAAGCCCATCTTTTCGTATTCGCGTTTTTCGGCGCCATTGAGGCTGGCATGGCCGTCTGCATCGACCCAGTCCTTCAGCGCATCGCACAAGGCAGAAACGAACTCGGGCTTGAAGCCCCAGCTGGTGAAGAGACGGCGAAGCAGCACTTTGTCGCCTGAGAGGATGAGATGGTTGGCGTTCAGCCGGGCCTCCTCGGCCACGAGCCTGACGTTGTAGCCACCGCCATCGTTTGCGCTGAAGTGGAGCAGCGGGTCGTCTTCGCGCATGACAGGGTGGCGCGCCACCTCCAGGCCCATTTCCGCATAGCGCTTGGCAAAAATGCGCCCTCGCATCATGCGTGTGAACTGGGAGTCCGCCTGCAGAGCCTTGGCCCCCGAAAACACCACCATGCCGAGGATCGCGATCATCCAGAAAACCACGATGAGAGCGGAGCCGTTTTCCAATGACGAATGACGAGTGCGGAATGACGAACGAATGACGAAGCCCGAACGACGCGCACGGACTTCCTGACAGGCTGCACCGCCCATCATCCGATCTTCGATGACTGGAAGTTGATGCGTCATTGCGGAGGAGGGCTCTGCGGCACGCTGGTCTGAGCGAGATCGTTGGCGATCCAAAAGGTGTACTCGTGCTCGCGTGGGTCGGCGGTGAAGGCGAACTTGAGCTTCATGAAAAGAGGAGGCTGCGGACGCTTCTTGGGGTCCCAGCTGGTGTACCATTTCTTTTCCTCCGGCTCATAAAACTGCCACTGCATCTGCCTGAGCCCTTCGAGGATGGGGAGCTCGGCGATGAGATTGTACTCCCCCGGAGTGCGGGCTTTGGGATTGATCTTGAAATGGCGGACGACGAGGCTCAAATCTTTGGCCTCACGATTGCGCACGACACCGAATTCGACAGCATCGGCGAGCTTCAGATGACGCTCCCACGCAAAGGGCATGTGACCACCTGCGATGAACAGGCTGCCCGAGGCACCACGCGCCACTTTTTCCAAGCCGGCGCTGAGCTGGATTCCCGGGTCCATGGTTTCCAGGTAATCACGCCACTGGGTGACAAAGTTGCTGATACGAGTCTCGGCCACCCGTGAGGTGCTCATGGATTTGCCGAGCTGGAGCGCACCATTGGCCACGCCATAAACAGCGCTCAGGATGAAACCGATGAGCGCCATGGCCATGATGACCTCGAGCAGCGTGAACGCGGCCTTAGATCGGACTGCGGGGCGAGTACACATAGGTTTCCATGCTGCGTTTCATGCGCCGCGTGCGCCCGTCATTGATCCATGCTTCGGCGCGGATGCGAAACATGTGGTCGAGCTCGACCTTGTCCTTGTTGATAAGTTTGACCTTCTCAATCGTGGCGCTGGCATCGATGTGGTCGGCGGTGGGATTGAAGGAGATGCTGGCGGCCTTGAACTCGGGCTGGTGCGCGACTTCGGCGAGCACGGACTCCAGCACGCGGAGCACCTGTGCCTCCTGGCGTGCCGAGGTGGAAGCTTTGGCGATCTCCTCGATGGCGCGCGTCATGCTGACCGCAACGAGCGAAAACAACGCCAGCGCGATGATGATTTCGAGCAGGGCGAAACCTTGAGAGGAAGAGGATGTGCGCAGGTGTTTCATCCGTTGACCTGAATGGATTTGCGTTTCGCGCAGCCGGTGAGCGGATCGAAGCCGATCTCGATCTGCCCTGCGGGGCCGCTGATGCGAACCTCGATGGGCTCGCAGATGCCACTGGGGGTGAACTCCCAGGCTTCGCCGCGCCTGGGCTTGCGAAAGGCGGTCTCGCCATAGCGGCGCACCTGCAGCATGCCGCTGAACTCATCAGTGGCGCCGAATGCGCCGGCGGAAAGCTCCATGCGCACCGTCTGCTGGCTGTTGAGCGCCTGCAGCATGTTCTGCCGGGCCGTGGTTTCGATCATGGCCGCCGCACGCCGCAGCTTGTCCTCAGCACGCACACCGGAGATGCTGACCGTGGCAATGCCGATGATCATCATGGTGAGCGTCATCGCGACAATGATCTCCAGCAGGGTGAAGCCCGTTGCGCAGGAATGACTAACACCACGCCGAGTATTCAGCGTGGTTTGCAAGGTCTTGGTGATGGACTTGCAGTGAGTCACTTTTTTCTTCTTTATTGATCCCAGCTGCCGACGTCGTCGGCATTGTCAGCGATGCCGTCAGGACCGGAGGAATAGACATCGAACCCGGTCTTGTCTTTGACGCCGGGGCGGCGGTAGTGGTAGGCGTTGCCCCAGGGGTCGATGGGCAGCTTTTTGAGCTTGGGGCTCCAGCTCTGGGGAACCGGACGGCTGGCGGGTTTTTCCACGAGGGCTGAGAGACCCTGCTCGGTGGTGGGAAGGAACATGTTGTCCACTTCGTAGGCGCGCAGAGCGGAGGTGATGCTGCTGATGTTGCCTTTGGCGGTGGTTTTTTTGCCCCCCTCAAGCACACCGCCGAAATTGACGATGGCCGCGCCCACCAGGAGCGCCACGATGGCGAGCACAAGGATCATCTCGACGAGGGTGAAGCCGGACGTCGGGTGGCATGGTTGTGTGTGTGTGTGTTTCATGTGGATGTTTTGGGAGCAGCAGAGCCTCTATTTATTGATGCTGGAAATGGTCTGGAAGATGGTGGTCATCATGAGGTAGGCCATGAGGCCGACCATGGCCGCCATGAGGCAGACGATGAGAGGCTGAATGAGTGCTGCGAGGGTGTCGATCTTCTTGGTGAGTTCGCGGTCAAAGCGCTCGGCGGCACGTGCGAGTGCTGCGGGCATGTCGCCTGTCTGCTCGCCAATGTTCACCATGTCGATGAGAAGCGGAGGAAACTGTCCGCTGCGATCTAGCGCCCGGGAGAGCGAGACGCCTTCGCCCACATTGCGCATGACGCTTTCGAACTCCTGGCGCAGGTAGGGATTGTCCGTGGCCTGGTGGGTAAGCTGCATGGCATGCACCATGGTGAGGCCGTTGCCGAGGAGGTTTGCCATCGTTTCGAGAAACTGGACGTAAAAGCGGGCGCGGAAGATGGCGCCGAAGAGGGGGATGCGCAGTTTGAAGCGGGCCCACGGAATGGCGGACTCCGGGCGTGAGATCCAAGCCTTGCCAAGAATGTAGCTGACGATTCCGCCAAGGATAATCATCCACCAGGAGGCCTTGAAGACGTCGCTGACCTTCAGGATGATCTGCGCGGCCAACGGCAGGGAGCCCCCGGTGGAGTCGAGCATCTCCGTGAGTTTCGGAATGAGATAGACCACAAAGAGCAGCGTGACGGAGACTGCTGCGACAATGAGGAAGGCCGGGTAGAGCAGCGCGGAAAGCACCTTGGACTTCAGGGCCTGCAACGAGCGCATGTACTGGGCCTGACGCTTCAGGATGATGCCGAGAGAGCCGCTGGCCTCACCTGCCGAGACGAGCGCGCAGAAGAGCTTGCCAAAACTGGGGCTGGTGGCCGCGATGGCTTTGGAAAATGCCATGCCATCGCGCACCTTGCCACGCAGGACGGTGGCGAGTGTCTTGATGCCGGAGAGCTCGCGGCGGCGCTCCATGGTGGCTAGCGCAGGCTCGAGCTGGATGCCTGCGCCGACGAGGTCGGAGAGCTCTTCGATAAAGAGGACAACCTGAGGGAGCTTGAGCCTGATGGGACCTCCCGGGATCGCTTCTGCTGCCGCAGCATTTTGCCGGGCCTTGGCGGCAGTGCTGGCAGAAGCTTTGGCATCCCCTGCGGCTTCGAGCATGATGGGCTGAATTTTCTTTTTCCCCAGCAGTGCAAACGCTTCGCTGCGATCCGACGCAGCGAGCTCTCCGGTGATCACACCGGAGGGGCCTTGCGCGCTGTAGATAAAGGTGGGCATGGTCAGGCAGCTAGACGGGTGGGAGGCAGGACCGTTGTCTGAGACGAGTGGCTGCGGTCGCCAGCGGCGGTGACACTGAGGACTTCCTCGACGGTGGTCTCGCCGCTGAGCACTTTCTGAAAGCCGTAACCGCGCATGGGGATGTAGCCGTCCTTGATGGCCTGCTTGTGAAACTCGGCCGGATGTGCGCGGCTGTTGATGAGGTGCTGCAAAGCAGGAGTGACCAGGCAGACCTCGTAGATGGAGAGACGGCCCTGGAAGCCGCTGCCGCGGCAGGCCTCGCAACCCACGGCGCGCATGATCTTGCCGGGCAGATGCGCGGGAAAGCCGATGGACTTGAGATAGCCCTCCTCCACCTGCGTGGGGGTTTTGCACTGCGGACAGAGCTTGCGCACGAGACGCTGGGCAAAGAAGGCGCGCACGGCACTGGAGACGAGGAAGGGCTCCACGCCCATGTCGATGAGACGGGTGATGCCGCCGATGGCGTCATTGGTGTGGAGGGTGCTGAAAACAAGGTGGCCTGTGAGCGCGGCGCGCACGGCGATCTCAGTGGTTTCGAGATCGCGCATTTCCCCAATCATCACGACATTGGGATCGCCGCGCAGAATGCTGCGCAGCCCAGCGCCGAAGGTGAGGCCGATCTCGGGCTTTACCGCGATCTGCACGATGCCGGGCATCTTGTACTCCACCGGATCTTCGATGGTGACGATGCGCCGGTGCGTCTGATTGAGATCGGTGAGGAAGGCGTACAACGTGGTCGATTTGCCGCTGCCGGTGGGGCCGGTGATGAGGATGATGCCGTTGGGCAGTTTCAGCAGTTCATCGACCACGGGGCGGATGTTGTCGGTGAGGCCGAGGCGGTTCACGGTGACCTGCTGCTGTGCGAGCAGACGCAGGCTGACGCTCTCCCCTTCCACCGATGGAATGGTGGCCACACGCACATCGATGGCGAGGCCATCGAGTTCGAGATTGATGCGGCCATCCTGCGGCAGTCGTTTTTCGGCGATGTCGAGACGAGCCATGATCTTGAGGCGTGCGATCACGGAAGCCTGGAGAGACTTGATGTTCTCCGGCACAGGCAGCTCTTCGAGGCGGCCGTCGATGCGGTAGCGAATGCGCAGGCGATCCTGCTGCGGCTCCACGTGAATGTCCGTGGCGCGTTGTTCCAGACCACGGCGGATGATTTGATTCACGAAGCGCACGACGGAGGCTTCTTCGTCCTCGGGTTCATCGAGCACGGTGACTTCATCCTTCAGATCTTCCGCGCCCCAGTCAGCACGCCCACGCAGGATCTTCTCAAAGGTGTCTGCACCGAGGCCGTAGAGTTTTTGCAATCCTTCGACGATGCGGGTGCGCTGCCCCACGTGCCAGACCACAGGCATGGTCAGGCTGGCGGCCACACGCTGATGCGCGACGAGGCTGAGGGGATCAAAGGTGGCGATGTGGAGCGTGCGCTCCAACTCCGCGCCGTCTTCGCTTTTTGTTTCCTCCGTGAAAACGGGAAGAAGGCGATGGCGGAGGGCGATCTCTGCCGGCAGCAGACGGCGCATGCCCTGCTCTGCTGGCTGGTCATCTTCTTTGGGTTCCCACCATGGCAGGTTGAGCGTTTTGGCCAAGGCGGTGAGGAAGTCGCGCTCACGCACGCCTTCACAATCCAGCACGGCATCCACAAAGGAGGTCTGATTGAAACAGGCATCCTCCACCGCCTGCCGCACGGCAGGAAGATCGGCACAACCCGAGTCTTTGAGGATCTGATCGATGAGTGGAAGCATGAGGACGGAGCACCTAAATCTGGCCTTATAATGCCGTATAATTATGGTTTTTCATAGAAATGGCAAGTTTTTAATGAAACTGAACCATTTAGAGAGCCGAAAAGTTGAGGTGACCCAACCCTCCTTTGGCATCGTTGGGGGGTACTCCCCTGTCCAGCCTTCCGCTTATTTGCCAGCTGTGATCTGCGACACCATCGCGTCCAAGGTGCCGTTTTTGATGGCGATCACGCCTTTGGGGTCGATGAGGTAAAGCGTTGGGAAATTGCGCAGGTTGTAGAGCGTGGTGTTGGGGCCGCTGCTGGTGTTGTCCAGCACGTTGCGGAAGTTCACCTTGTAATCGGCCAGCGCCTTTTTGGCCTCGGTCTCGATGTCGGTGTTCACCCCGATCACGACGGCGTTTTTGTCTTTGAGCTGTTCTGCAGCCTGGTTCATCAGCGGCAGCGTGCCGTGGCAGGCATGGCACCAGCCGCCCCAGAAGATGACGATAACGTATTTGCCGCGGTAGTCGCTGAGCTTGAAGTTCACACCGTCGGCGTCCTTGCCCTCGATTTCGGGTGCTTCGCAGCCGACCTGCAGGCTCGTCATCTCGAAGAACATTTTTGCGGCGAAATCGGACAGCTTGAAGCCCTGAATGGTGACATCCTCATAGTCGGCGTAGAGCTTCTTGAAACATTCGACCGCTTTCTCCTTGGAGGCTTCGGCCGAGGCGCGGTCGGCAGAGGCGTCAAAGTTCTTGAAATGGATGGCGCCAAGAGCGTAGAGAGCGGCGGCTTTTTCGTCGCGATGCTTGTTTTTCTCGATCACGGCCTTGAGCACAGGCTCAGCGGGCAGGCCGTGGTATTCGAGCTGCTTCACCGCCTCGGCAATACCTGCGCGGTCTGCAAAGGTGGAGCCGAGCATCTTCAGGGCTTCCTGACCTTCGGGAAAACCGGCCGCGCCGGTAACCAGCCAGTTCACAGCTTTCACCACGTCCGGCTGGTCCAGGTTTGCCTGCACCAACTTCATCATCTTTGTGGCATAGGGGCCGGCGCTGGGAATGCTGGCGCGGTATTTGTTCTTTTCCTCCTCGGTGGCGGCGGCGATGAGCTTCTGAGTGTTGGCGCGGACGGAGTTTTCGTATTCATCAATGATGGCGCGGATCTCGGTGGCCAGAGATGAGGCAGGTAACTGGGCCATAGTGGAGACGACGGACAGCAGCAGGAGGAGGATGATGGGTCTCATGATGAATCAGCGAAGAGTGTGACGTGTGCGGGACCAGAGCCAAGGGAGGCCTGCGATCAGGCAGAGCAGCAGACTGCCGGGCTCGGGGACAACAGCGAAAGACTCATAGACGTTGTCGTAAACCAGTACGGGAACGCCGTAGTCGTCCGTGTGCTCGGTCAGAGTGAAAGTCCTGGCGGCAAGACCGGTGTCTGGTGCCTCCACGCGATAAACCACTCCATTCACAAGACCAGTCAGCGCGATGTTAAAACCGCCGGCGCTGTTGCTGAATCCGCTGGCCACAAGGATGCCGGTGACATCGTTGTAAACATTGATCAACTCCCCGGCCAGCCCCTCCCCCGGGGTGTAGAAGGCGTCCGCCAGGATCGTGTCCTGATAGATGGAGCCCGTGAGTATGGCGTCTGAGATGAAATTCGTGCCATCATAGCGGAACTGCGAAGCCAGATGCTCGGTAATGACATAAGGCCCGGTGGCTGCGGTATTGGTCCCTGGAATGGCGATGTTTTGAAAACCGATGCCTATTTCCTTCATGGCCAAATCCAGCAGCAGATCGCGGTGTCCGGCCGGGTTCTGAATGCCATTGCCATAGCCAGCGGTCGCCCCATTGCCATCGCCCCAATCGAGCACGAATGCAGCATGGGCATGAAAAGGCGAGTGAGCCGAGGCAAAGAGGTTTTCACCGGCATTCAGCCAGTTGGCGCCGTAACCGCCGTTCATGATGCGCTGCTCAAGGCTCAACCCGTCCAGCGTGTGCGACTGCTGGTCGCTGGTAACCATCAGGTTCGAATAGTTTGTGGCGGACACATTCAGGGCACTGTTCCAAGCCAGCGGCGGAGCGGCCACCAGAGTGGAAAACTGCGAAGCCAAGTCTGAGGCACTGGTGCCAAAAAAGTTCAGTGCGTAGGCGATGCTGGGATCATCGGATTTGGTGCCAGCCCATACGCCGGGAGAAGAAAAATTGACCAAGTTTGACAGTTCCCCCTGAGGGTCGGTGCGGAAGCGATTGATCAGTTCCAGCATGTACTGCTGCTCCGCTGTGGGGTCATTCCCCAGAGCCATGCCTGGCCAAAAAGTGGCT
The DNA here is from genome assembly GCF_042655725.1 of Prosthecobacter fluviatilis. Lineage (GTDB taxonomy): Bacteria > Verrucomicrobiota > Verrucomicrobiia > Verrucomicrobiales > Verrucomicrobiaceae > Prosthecobacter > Prosthecobacter fluviatilis. The sequence continues at coordinate 756,996 of NZ_JBHSMQ010000002.1, read as the reverse complement.
GCGCACAGCATGCCCGCGCACCAGCCACGCCAGCTAAGGCGGGGAAATTGGCGAAGGGCTGATGGGGAAAGGTTCACTTTCATTAACTTATAGTAATTATAATCGCATGCCAAGCTTGTTTTCATCCCCGCGCCCGAGAATGCTGACTTTGCGGCACAAAGTTTTACTTGCATGATTCACTTTGGCGCACAAAGTGATCTGCATGAGCACGACCGAAGCCGCCTTGGAGAACCTTCGAATCATCCGTTCCCTGATGGAAAAGGCGCACATTTACCGCGCAGTGTCAGCTCCCGCCGCACTCACCGGAGGCACGCTGGCGCTTGTGGCGTCCGGGTGGCCGGTGTGGCACGCCCTGAAAAATCAAGGCGATGCCGTGATGTGCGACCTGTGCTTTCTACAGACCTGGCTCATCATTCTGGCGGTCTCCTCAGTTTTGAACGTGTTTCTGCTAGCCAAGGAAGCCCGGCGCCGCAGCCAGCCTTTTGTCTCGCCCGGCATGCGCATGGCCTTGCGTGCCTTTGCGCCACCGATGCTGGTGGGGGGAAGCGTCGGCATCGGGCTAATCGTGTTTCTGCACAATCTCACTCTGGCAGCACTTGTCTGGGCACTGTGCTACGGTCTGGCACTGCTGAGCACGGCCAGCTTTTCGCCCCGCTCGCTGCTGCGCCTCGGCTGGGCCTTTGTGCTTGCGGGCTTGCTGGCCTTTTTCGGCTGGGCGGCGTGCAGCGATGTGCGCCTGCTCTCCAGTGACCTCGGACCTGCGTCTGCCGTCATGGGCCTGACCTTCGGCGTGCTGCACGTGGTGTATGCCATGGCCGTGTTTTTGAGCGCCCAACCTGCGGAGGTGCAGCCGCAATGATCGACTTCGATCAGATTGACAAGCTCATTCACGAAAAGGGCCGGCTCTCCATCATGACGCTGCTCTCCACACGCGGGGAGTGGGCCTTTCAGGATCTCAAGGCAGAACTCAGCATGAGCGACGGCAATCTCATCTCCCATCTACGCACGCTTGGCACCGCCGGTTACATCAAGGAAACCCGCGACGAATCCGGCCCCCGCCCACGCACCAGCTACGAGCTCACTCCCGAGGGACGCAAGGCCTTCAAGGAGTACGTCGAGGTGCTGGGCGAGATCGTCAAAGCGGCACAGCAAACCTGACCCACTGCTTTTTACCCAATCACTTTGCCCCACAAAGCTAACAACACTATGAACATCATCCTCGCCCAACATCACGGCATGTGCTTCGGCGTACGCGACGCCCTGCGCAGCACCCATGCGGCCGCCCAGCGTGCGCCGCTCACGATCCTCGGCCAACTCGTCCACAATCCCCTGGTGGACCGCCATCTCGCCACCCTCGGTGCACAGCGCGGCGACCTTGAGGATTTGCAAAGTGCGCACACGCAACAGGTCGCCATCACTGCGCATGGAGCTGCGGACAAACACCACCAGTCCTGGCAAAAGGCGGGACACACCGTCATCGACACCACCTGCCCACTCGTCAGAAAGGCGCATCAAGCACTCGCGATGCTGGTGAGCGAAGGCTACCAGCCTGTCGTCATCGGCCAGAGTCAGCACGCTGAAGTGCGAGGTCTGACCGGCGACTTTCCGGCAGCCGTCGTCGTGCAGGAAGAAGCAGACCTGGACCGCATTCCTGCGCATCCGCGGCTCGGGGTCGTCTCACAGACCACTCAGCCGGTCGAAATCGCGCTGCGATTGGTGGATGCTATCAAACGCCGGCACAGCGGGTCCGAGGTACGGTTCGTTGACACCATCTGTCATCCCACCAAGCAGCGACAGACGGCCATGGATGATCTGCTGCGCGAATGCGATCACATCGTTGTCATCGGCGGGCGGAACAGCAACAACACGCGACAGCTGGCGCAGAAATCTTCCGCCCACGGACTGCGGACGCTGCAAATAGAACGCCCGGAAGAACTCGATCCCGGGTGGTTTCGTGATGCGCGCAACGTGGGCGTCACGGCCGGCACCTCCACGCTGGATGAAACGGTGGATGCCGTGATGCAGCGCCTCCGCCAGATCGCCGCCGAAATGCGCAGCTCCCCCGTCCATGAATTTCTCCGCTCCATGCTCCACGCCGCCTAACCCAACCACCCACAATCCTTATGAACACCCAACATTGGATCAGCCACTTCGAAACCAACACGCGACTCAATCAAGAGCTGCAACTGCCGGACTGCACGTGTGACCTGCCCGAGCCCACTCGTGCGGCCCTGGCGCGCTCCCTTGCCATCTTTCAACTGGGCGAGAGCGGCGGCGGCACGCGTTTGCGCCGCTACACGCGCAGCATCGCTGCGCTCGAAAGCCTGCAAGGCTACCAGCGTGCCGTGGATCTCTTTGTGGCCGAGGAGCAAAGCCACGCCGCACTGCTGGCGCGCACGGTCACGCATCTGCGCGGCACTCTGCTGAAGAAGCAATGGACGAACTCCATCTTCCGCTGGCTGCGTGATCTGGTGAACCTGGAGTTCAACATTCAGGTGCTGCTTACCGCCGAGCTCATCGCCGAGGTTTATTTTGGCCTGCTTTCGCTGCGCTGCAGCGATCCTGTCGTGCAAACGGTCGCCAAAAAGCTCCTGCGCGATGAGATGGGACATCTCTCCTTCCAGCGTGACTTCCTGTTCGAGCGCCTCAAGACACTCACTCCTGCCATGCAGCGCCTCTGGCGCTGGCAGTTCCGGGCTATTCATTTCGCGACTGCCTGCGTCGTCTCCTGGGATCATCGCGACTGCCTGCAAAGTCTGAATGTATCAGCCGCTGACTTCCGCGCACGCGCCGTGCGCTGCTGGCAGAGCTTTCAATCCAGGCTGGAGAGACGTTTGAGTGAAGACGGAGCTCAAGCGCGCCAAGCGGCAGAATCGACGCCCGGATACAGCCGCTCCAGGAGCGCGACCATGCAGTCGCCGGTGATCTGACGGGACTGGCGTGACAGGGTGGCAGGCTGGGTGTCTTTTTGCACCCCCGCTTTCCACAGATGATCCAGCGCGTCCGCGTGAAGATCGGTCACTTCATCCACCACCTCACGCCAGTGCTGCGGCTGCTCGCTTTCCTTCCATTCTCCGCGGCCCCGGCCAAAATGGCAGATGGCAAGGTAGGTAAGGAAAGCCAGCTTGACCTGCTCACGAAAGTGCTCGCGTGACCAGCGCAGGCGCTGATCGCTGCCGCGAACGAGGTTGTAGCTGCGGATCAGGGCATAGGCACCGATGCCAGAGGCCAGACCACCGAGCAGAGCGCCGCCTCCGAAAGTCATGCCCCCGAGCTTGAGGTCGGCAATGAGCCCCCCCATGGCACCGCCGGCGAAACTGCCAAGCACGCCCCAGATGTTTTCAGACACGGCCTGGGGCAGGTGGAAATTTTCGCGGGCAATCGCGTTCATTTCATGACCCGCCTGTCCCTTGAGCCCATGGGCTTCAATAAGGTTGTTGGTCGTCTGCTCGGTGCGGTCAGCGAGCTGGGTGGCCAGTTTTTGACGCGCCTCATTGTATTCACGGTTGAGGTCATCCCGCTGCCAGCCCACGCGCTCCAGAAGGGTTTCCGAACGGACCTCCACGCCGTCAAACAGCGCAGCCGTGAGCTGCTCTGAAATCAGGCGCACCGAGGTCTGAAACACCTCCACATTTCGCCGAGCCCAGGCACGCTTGATCTGGAGGAAGGTCGGGATCTTGGAGCCCTGCATCAGGGGGGCCAGAGAATCCATGAGGATGTCCTCCTGCACCCAGCAGCGGGCAAAGGCGTCCAGAGTCAGGACTTCACGCACGATCTCAAACTGCTGCAGATGCACCCGCCAGGATTCCAGCTCCGCAGCCTCCAGGGATGAGCTGGCGGAGAGGCCGGTTTGATTCAGCAGGACAACCACGGGTTTTTCCACCCAGCCGAGAATCTCCATCTCGGGGGCAACATAGGCGGCGGCTTCGGGCGGTTCGGCGGCATTGATGAGATAGAGAACGACGTCTGCCTCATCGCGGACATTTTTCAGCGCCTGCTGGCTGCACCACAAGGGCCGGTCCGTAATGCGGTCCCAAGTCTGCGAGAGAAACCATAGGACGGGGCTGCGCTCGCGCTTGAGACGCTTCATCAGCCGGGCACTGTCTCCAAAGCCGGGCGTGTCCCAGAGCCGCAGCATGAAACCGCCAGATTCGAGCAGGGAGTGGGATTCGTTGAAGAGGGTGACGTGCGGTGCATCCCGGACCTCTCCGACATCACGACGGAGGAGCGTGCGCGCCAGCGTGGTCTTACCCGCATTGGTGTGCGAAATGAGGCTCAGCGTGACGATGTCCGAGGCATCGCGAACATTCATTTCCGCGGCCTGCCTGTCGGGAGGGCCGGAGGATTTGGTTCTGGAAAAAAGAGCGGGCACGAGAGACAGAAATTTCATGTACATTACGACACCGGAGACTTTGCGCGTGCGGATTCTTTGCGCACGGCCACAATGACTTCAGAGGCCAGTCCTTCGACCATCTGGGACCATAACTGCTCACGTCCGGCTATTTTTTCAGGCGACCAGCGGCCTGCCAGGCTGGTGCCGTCCAGTAGCACGATGAGCTCCGGCTCGGCGTGCCGCGTGAGGAGCCGCTGGCGCACGTCGGAGATGAGACGACGCTGTACTTCGGCCTCAGGGGTGGTGGCCATGCTGAAGAGCATCACCAGGCTGGCGCTGACAGGCTGCCAGGCAGCGGCAAATTCATCCTCCTCCCCCGCCGGGATGCGCACGTACTCTGCACGGGCCATGCCGCCAAAACGCTCCCGCACGCCACGATCCCACACCTCGCGATGCGAAACTGTAGGCTCGATGGCATGCACCAGCACCTGAATGCGCTCGCTGCCGCCTTCCACCGCACGCAGCAAAGACCGGAGGTAGCCGCCCCAGTTCAAGGCACGTGCCGGCTGCGAGACAACCCTGGAACAACGAGCCGCGCCCAGTGCTGCAAGCAGAAGACGCGGCAGCACGATGAGCACCAGCAGCGTGCCGGAGTAGAGGTGGATCCAGGCCAGGGCTGGCGCGGGTTTTTCCACCTTTCCCAACGTCCGATGCATGCCCGGTATCTGCTCTGAGGGCACGGGCACGCGGAGCACTTTGGAGGCCGGGGTGAACAGGGACTCAAAAAAAACCGCTGCCTCGGGCTCTCCGAGCAGCGTGCTTTCCCAGACTGCACGGTATTCGTGAGACCAGCCGCGGGCATAAAGGGCTGCGGCACCACCGAGGGCCAGCAAGGCCGCCGCAACGTGGAGCCACATGCGCAGCCGCATCTGCAAGCGCCGCCAAGCCAGAGGCCAGGCAAGTTCCTCATACCGGGAGCGCACAGCCTCAGCCACACCGCCGGCAGCCGCACCGCTGGACCTGGCCATGCGTGAAATGCCATGTGCGAGAAATTCCGCCACCCAGCCGCCACGGCCCGCCACAGCGGAGGCCGGCATGAATTCGCACAGCATGCCCAGAACAATGACCACCGCATTCCAAGCGAGCAGCCCCACCAGTGGCAGCGCCAGCAGATTGAACTCACCTGACTGCCCCAGATCGGCAAACCAGTAACCGATGACCAGTGCCAGAGCCCAGCCCGCCAGCGCCCAGGACCAACGCCCCTGCGGCACACAGAGCAGCTCCAGCACGCGGATCAATTCACCGCGCCAGCCAACGGCCTCCCGCTCCAGCCATTCGGCACGTTTGTCCAGAAAGGACTCCGAACGCTCCTCCAGCACATCTCCGGTGATGTCTTCAGAGGTCAGGCCTGCACGAGAATGAGCCGTGGCCTCACGCCGACGCTCCGCATTGACGAGAACGCCATCGGCATCGCTTTCTTCGAGTGCGCGCCATTTCAGGACGCGCTGCCAGTCTGTCCAATCCATGCAGGGGTGATTTTGGGGACACTAAACGCAGCTTTGGCCGGATTCCAATCTCACAGTGCAATTCGGGGCCTCTATTCCACCTCCAGCCGTCCTGCGACCATGCGCAGGTGCAGGGAGCCGAGCGCAGCGGCTTCGCTGCGGGAGTGGGTGACGTGCAAAACGGTGAGGGAATGCTGCTGCTGCACGTGCTGCAGGAGGGAGGCCGCCTCGGCGCGCATGCCTTCATCCAGTGCAGAGAGGGGCTCATCAAGCAGCAGAAGCCTGGGCTGGGCCGCCAGTGCACGCGCCAGGGCCACACGCTGCTTCTCCCCACCGGAAAGCATGTCTGGCTGACGATCCAGCAAAGGGGTGATGCCAAACTGCTCTGCAAGGCGACACACACGCTGGCTGATTTCGACCGGAGGCAAACCACGCAATTTGGGAGCAAAACCGATCTGCTCGCGAACACAGAGGCCCGGAAACAACGCCAGATCCTGCGGAACATACCCAATGCCACGCTCGCGAGGTTCCAAACGGGTCACGTCCACGCCGTCGAGCAGCACGCGGCCCGAAGCCGGTGCCCTGAGGCCACAGATGATTTCCAAGAGCGAGGTTTTACCGCAGCCGGTGGCGCCCATGAGCACGGCATAAGCGCCGGAAGGGATGTCCGCATTCACCTCCCGGAGGATGGTGCGGCCGGGAATGCTCCAGGAAATGTTTTCGAGCTGGATCATACTTTTTCCCCCGTGGCACGGACCGCCACCAACACCAGCACGGCCAGCAGCACCATGAACAAGCTGACCGCCACAGCCGCTTCGAGATTTCCCACGCTGAGCTCCAGCCAGACTGTCGTCGGCAGCACCTCTGTCTTCATGCGGGTGGCTCCGGCAAAGACGAGGATGGGCCCGAACTCCCCCAGGCTGCGCGCCCAGGCGATGCAAAACGCCGCCACCATGCCCCGCCGCGCCGCTGGCAGTGCGACATGCCAGAGCGACTGGAAACGTGTGCAGCCAAGGGTCAGGGCCACCTCCTCCGGCCTTGCGGAGAGATGCTGAAAGGTGCCGCGCATGGTGCGGATGGCGAAGGCTGCGGCCACGACGAACTGAGCGAGCACTACGCCAGCAATCTGGTAGGTAAACTGCATGATGCCTGGAATAGAAACCGGTGCGCGGAACTTCCATGCCCACAACTCCTTACCTTGGTCGTCCAAACTACGGAGGATGTAAATCCAATCGCCTTTGTTGACACCGTTCTCGACTATCTTACCGATTTGCGTCTGGAAAAAAATCAGCAAGCAGAGCCCAACAACCAGAGGGGGAAGGATGATGGGAATATCCAGCGCAGCGTCCAGCCATGCCTTGCCACGAAACTCCAGCCGTGACATCAGGTAGCCCACCGGCACAGCCAGCAGCAGTGCAAAAGCGGCCGCGAGCGTGCATGTGAGAAGACTCATCAGCGAGGCATGCCGTATCTCCGGCGACCGCAGCACGTGGAGCCAGGAGTCCGGTGTGCTGTACGTGGCGGTGGCGCCGAGCAACAGCGCCCAAAAGAACAGGTAACCCGCTGTGATCAACGCCAGAACCAGCCAGCAGAGATTGGAGCGGCTCAAACTCATGGAGATCACCACTCGACATCCTGCCCGATCTTCTCGTCGAGCCACTTGCGGAGCTTGTCGAGGCCTTCGCCGGTCTCGGCGGAAACGGGGTGGATTTTGATGCGTTTGAAGCGCTCCTTGAAGTTGGCCAGATTCTCCTGGCTCTCTGGGAGGTCGATCTTGTTGGCGATGATGCACCAGGGGCGTTTGGCCAGCTCTTTGGAGTAGAGGGAGACTTCCTTGCGCACGATTTCGAGATCAGAAACGGGATCGCGGCCCTCGGTGCCTGCGGTATCGACCACAAAAAGGAGCACACGGCAGCGCATGATGTGGCGCAGGAAATCATGACCCAGGCCGATGTTTTCATGCGCGCCTTCGATCAGACCGGGAATATCCGCCAGGCTGCCGCGGCGGTTGGGGCCGAACTCGATCACGCCGACCATGGGCTGCAGCGTGGTGAAGGGATAATTGGCGATCTTCGGCTTGGCGGCGCTGAGCTTGGAGAGCAGCGTGGACTTGCCCGCATTCGGGGCTCCGACGAATCCGGCATCCGCGATGCTGCGCATTTCGAAGTGAAAGTCCCCCTCTTCGCCGGGAGTGCCGGGGGTAAACTCACGCGGGGCCTGATGGGTCGAGGTCTTGAAGTGTACATTCCCCTTCCCTCCCTTGCCGCCTTTGCAGAGGACATAGGTGGAGTTTGTCTCTGTGAGGTCAGCCACCGGCTCATAGCGGGTGACGAGTTCGTTGGTTTCGTTGTCGTATTCCTGGATGACACGGCTGACGAGCGTGCCGGGGGGAACCTTGTAGATCACGTCCTTGCCGCTGCGGCCGGTGCACTGCGTGGCACCGCCCTTGGCACCGTCTTCGGCGATGAGGCGGTTGTTGAAGACGTAATTGCGCAGGCTGTCGGTGCTGGGATCCACCAGCAGGATGAGGCTGCCGCCGTTCCCGCCGTCTCCGCCGTCAGGGCCACCCTTGGGACGAAATTTTCCGCGATGGAAATGCGCGCTGCCATCACCGCCTTTACCGGCCCGTGCGTGAACTTTGATTTGATCTACAAACATGTGACGGAGCAGTTAACCGGGGATGGGCATGGGAGCAAGGCCTAGCTTTGAGCACTGCTACTGCGAAGCGGCCTCCTTGTCAGAGCCCGCAGGCCTGACCGGGGTGGGGTAAAAAAGCTGCATGGCACGGCGAATTTGCGGGCTCTTCTGGCTGGCAGCGTAGATGGCGTCAGTCACATTGCGATGTCTGGCAAACAGGTGATAGGCGCTGAGAGCCTCAAAACCGGCATTCAGCGAGCCTTCCATGGGCAGGTAGCTGCGGCCGTCCACATTGAGATTTTCGACCATGCCCCAAGGAGGGAAGTAACCGGCCTTTTCCATGCGCTCCAGCAAGGCATAGGTCTCCGAGGCCTGCGGATTGAGCGTGGCGGACATCAGTATGTAGTGGGGATGGATGAGCTTCTGGCCCGGGAGGTCAACGCCGCCCACGTAGTAGCCGTTGCCCGCCTGATTTTCGCCGGCGGAAAGACCGTAGATGCCGTGGCGTGCGGCGTCTGACTGGGGCCAGCGCTTGGGGATGTAGGCACGCTGGGCGCCGAGCATGGCGCGACGCACGCTGAGCCAGCGCACACCGTCGTGGAGGTCTGGCATGTCGCTGTCGAAATCGGGAAAAAACAAGCTTTGGAGCTCGGTGATGAAGCCGGTGCCCTGCCATGCCTTGCCCGGAGTGCGCATCGGAGGAGGACGGTGTGCGGGATTGGCGATGCCTTCCAAGAGCATCACCAGGGTTGTTTCCCCGCCCCAGTCCTGCCAGCCATGCGGGAGGAGGGAGACACCGTCTTCGGCAAGGCCATGGGAAAGATGACCGTCGGGCAAATGCAGCAGGTCGAAATCGATCTCCTTGATCTGCAGGATCAGGTCTTCCGCAACTGCCGGAACATCCAGCATGAGGGCTGCAAGCAGCATGGACTGTGCGTAGATCGCCGTGTCCACGGTGCTGAACTCGGTGCCCGGATGGATGGAGTAGGCGTTTTCATGACCGTGACGGTGGACAAAATGGGGCAGCAGGCCACGCCCGGTCCTGAGCTTTTTCATGGCCTCATGGGTGCGGGTGAGCACCCAGCGCGCGTAATCCGGCGTCACGATGCCGAGCGGCTCCTGAGCCGCGGCCGCCGAGGCGAGCACATACATGCCGGTGGCGGAGACGGATTCAAAAGCGCCCTCCTCAATGTGAGCACGGTCACGCACAAAGCCTGTGCCAATGGAGTAACAGCGCGCGATCTTCGCATACGAGGCGAGGAAGGCATAAATGTCCCAGGGCATCTGGGGCAGCTCAACGCCGAGAAAGAGGCCTGAGACTTTGACCTCTGCACCGGGCTCGGCCGTCCACACGATGGTTTTTCCATCGCGCACGGACTCAGGAGCCACCGGATACACAAACATGCGGTATTGCGGCTCATTGAGCTCGATCATCTGCGTCCAGCGCGTTTCATCGGTGGGGGACTTGATCTCCAGCTTGATCTTGCCCTGCCCTGCGGCCCGAAGCATCACCGCCGTGACCCGGGGCTGGAACTTGGTGGTTATCTGCTCGGGGTAGGCATGTGTAAAATCCATCACCCGGGCCGGATTACGCGCCTGCCCGGCCAGACTGTGCCACATGCCGGCCCAGGCATCGGGCTCCTGGCTGAGGTGCACCACGATTTCGTCCGTGAGCCATTCGATCTCGTGCTCGGCAGGCCCGTGGAAGCCGAAGTCTGTGCCGATGTGGGTGTAAGCGGTGAACGAGTTCAGCCGCTTGGTTCCGGCGAGGACTTGCTGCCGCTCATCACGATGAATGAAATACTCCTGCACCGGCTGCCACACAAGACGCGTGGCTGGCTGGGCCATCAGCTGCGTGCATAGCGTCACAGCGACGGCCCCGATGGTTGGGAGAAGACGCATAAAAGTGCCAAGCATAGTGGCAAACCGTGAGATTTGCCACCTTTGCAGCATGCAAAATTCGTCCTTTCAGCCCGTACCGGCGGCCTCAATCAGCGCTCGTCGATCGGCACGACCTTCTGGCCATAAGGCTTGCCGACGTATTCGCTGAGCGGGCGGAAGAGGCGGTTTTCGCTCCACTGCTCCAGCACGTGGGCGGTCCAGCCGCTCATGCGGGCGATGGCGAAGATCGGGGTGAAAAGATCGGTCGGGATGCCCAGGCTGTAGTAAACCGTGGCGCTGTAGAAATCGACGTTGGCGTTGAGGTTTTTCTGCTCGCGCATGATCTGGGCGATGCGCTCAGACATCTGGATCCATTTGGACTCGCCCAGCTGGCTGGTGAGCTGGATGGCCATCTCACGAAGATGCGGGGCGCGGGGATCGAGGACCTTGTAAACACGGTGGCCGATGCCCATGATTTTCTTCTTCTGGGCCAGGGCGTCTGCGACCCAGGCGTCCACCTTGTCGGGGCTGCCGATCTCTTCCAGCATGTGGATGACGCCTTCATTGGCACCGCCGTGCAGGGGACCTTTGAGCGCGCCGATAGCGGCGCTGATGGCGGAGAACATGTCGCTGAGGGTGGAGGCTACCACACGGGCCGTGAAGGTGGAGGCATTGAAGCCGTGCTCGGCATGCAGGATGTAGGCGATGTCGAGGGTCTTTTCAGCCTCCTTGCTGGGCACTTCGCCGTTCATCAAATACAGGAAGTGGGCAGCTTCGCTGAGGTCCTTGCGCACGGGGGGCAGTTCCAGCCCCTGGCGTGCACGGTGGAAGTAGGCGGCGATGACACCGATCTGCGAGGTGAGACGGATGGCGTTTGCCAGGTTTTCACTGACCTCGATGTCATGGCGCTTCAAATCGTAGCAGCCGAGCATGGAAACTGCCGTGCGCATGATGTCGATGGGCTTGGCCGTCTTTGGCGCAGACTTGAGGAAATCAATGACCCCCTGGGGAAGCTCACGCTCAGCACGCAGCGCGGTGGTCAGCTTTTCCAGTTCCGCGCGGTTGGGGAGCTTGTTGTAGTAGAGCAGATGGACGACTTCCTCGTAGCTGACTTTGACGAGTTCGTTGATGTCATAGCCGCAGTAAAAAAGCACGCCTTCGGCGCCTTTGACTTCCCCGAGACGGGTTTCAGCAGCTACGATTCCTTCGAGACCTTTGGATACTACAGACATGGATGAGGGCGTGGGGTTAAGGTTTTAATAAATAGCAGATAGCGTGCTCAAACTACGCCTCAACCAAAGAGTCATTCTCAAGAAAAGAAATCTTCCTGGGGGGATGCCGGGCATCCCTTGCAGACAGGGGGTGTTTTTTGTTTGTGCGAAGGCCGGTGCTGGCCTAGCTCCAGCAATGGCCGCCCCCTTTCGCCTGCTTTTCGTCTGCCTGGGAAACATCTGCCGCTCCCCTGCGGCAGAAGGTGTCATGCGGGCGCTGGTCGAAACTAAAGGATTTGCTGACCGTGTTTTGATCCGCTCGGCAGGCACGCAGGGCTGGCATGCGGGCAAACTGCCCGACCAAAGGATGCGCACTGCAGCACAAAATCGGGGCTATGATCTCAGCAGCCGCGCCCGGCAGGTCACCGAAGCCGATTTGCGAGAGTATGACCTTGTGCTTGTCATGGACCGGCAAAATCTGAAGGACGTCCGGGCTTATGACCGGGACTCCCAGTTCGATTCAAAGATTCGTTTGTTTTGTGAATTCTGCACGGACCACCAGGAAAGCGAGGTGCCGGACCCCTACTACGGCGGAGAGCAGGGATTTGAGCTGGTGCTGGATCTTCTGGAGGACGGGTGCCGCGGGGTGCTGGAGCACATTCGCTCAGCCCTGGCGTAAAATCGCCTCGGCCACGCGCATGCCGTCAGCAGCAGCGGAAATGATGCCGCCTGCATAGCCCGCCCCTTCTCCGGCAGGATAAAAATGCCTCACCCCGGTGCACTCCAGGGTCTGAGGATCACGCGGAATGCGCACTGGCGAGGAGCTGCGTGTCTCGACCCCGGTGAGCACCGCATCCTCAAGGTCAAAGCCAGGGAGGTTTTTTTCGATGCGGGGGATGGCCTCCTGAAGGGTCTCGACCGTGTATTCGGGCAGCACTTCGCACAGATTTGACCAGACGACCCCAGGCTCGTAGGAGGGCAGCACCTTGCCGGGCCCGGTCGAGGCACGACCTGCGAGGAAATCACCGAGCAGCTGCGCCGGGGCGTGATAGTTGCCCCCGCCGAGCACGAAGGCCCGGCGCTCAAGATTGCGCTGAAACTCGATGCCGCTCAGAACATCCCCCGCCGGCATGTCCTCGGGCCGCACATCCACCATGAAGCCGCTGTTGGCATTCGATTCTGCACGCGCGTAGCTGCTCATGCCGTTGGTCACCACCATGCCCGGCTCTGAAGTGGCCGCCACGACGAGCCCGCCGGGACACATGCAGAAGCTGTAGGCCGCACGCCCGGTGCCGCAGTGGGCGACGAACTTGTAGGGTGCTGAGCCAAGCCGTGCATGACCGGCCCATTTGCCGTAGAGGCTGCGGTCGATCAATTTTTGCGGGTGCTCAATGCGCACCCCGATGGAAAAGGGCTTGGCCTCAAACGGCACGCCATGCCGGTGCAGCATGGAAAAGGTGTCCCGCGAGCTGTGGCCGATGCCAAAGATGAAGCATGAGCCTTCGATAGTCTCTCCGCCTGCCAGGGTCACCGCCCGCATGACACCGTTTTCGATCACCACATCGGCCACGCGGGCGCTGAAACGCACCTCGCCGCCGAGGGCGATGATTTCTTCACGCACATGGCGCACCACCTTGATGAGACGGTCCGTACCGATGTGGGGTCTGCTTTTGATCAAAATATCCTCCGGGGCTCCGGCGGCCACCATTTCACGCAGCAGCCAGGGAATGCGGTGCTCACGGTCCCGGATCTGAGTATAGAGCTTGCCATCCGAGAAAGTGCCGGCACCGCCTTCGCCAAACTGCACGTTTGATTCCGCATTGAAATCCCAGCCGCGCCGCCAGAAGCCGGTCACATCGCGTGCACGATCTCCGGCCGCCTTGCCACGCTCCAGAAGAATGGGCTTCAGCCCGGCACGGGCCAGCAGCAGGCCGCAAAACAGGCCGCAAGGCCCGGTGCCAACGATCACCGGACGTGCAGAGTCCGGACGCGCCGCGCTTTGTGCGACTTGCTGATAGACCTCCTCCGGAGCGGGGCCGATACGGGGATTTTTGCCGATGCGCCTGAGCACGCGAGCCTCGTCCTTCACTTCGACAAGAAGGGTGAAGCTGAACTCGACATGGCCGCGCCGTGCGTCGATGGCCCGCTGCTTGACCTTGAGACTGATCACGTCTTCGTCACGTACGGCCAGCTGTTTCACCACGGCACGACGCAGATCGTCATCCTGGTGATCGACGGGAAGGAGAACCTGAGAGAGCTGCAGCATGCGGGCGGGATTTTGGCGACTGAGCCAATAGCCCACGCCAAAGCCATATCAACCCTACTTCGCGTTTGCCGCTTTCTCCTGAGGCGGAGCGTACCAGCCAAAAACCTTGTCTCCGTTAAACAGTTTGTGATGCTCGGGGGTCATGCCGCCGTAATCGGCGATGACGCCTTCACGCTCCACGGTGCCGACGCGGAGATTGGCATACACGTCCCCTTCGTCGTAGAGAACGTGGAGCGGGTCGCGGGAGCGCAGCTGCACGCCCTGCACGGGCTTGACGACGGTAAACCTCCAGGTGGTGTCGATGTGCTGAATGGAGCCGAGCTCCTGGTAGGTGAGCGCTTTCGGCACATTTTTGAGGTCATACTGGGCCACATTGTGCGCGCGCCAGGGGTCGTAGGCGAGGCTGGCAGGATTGGCGTAGTCGCCAGTCCAGAGCCGCTGATAGGGAGTGGGGTCTGGCTGTGCAGCCCGAATGGCGGCGGGAGATTGTGTGACTGGGAAGCTGTGGCGGACGGGCAACGGATCCACCCGCTCAACGATTTTCCCGACGAGGGCAAACACATCGCTCACCCGGCCATACTTGAAAAACTGGTATGAGTCGATCAGCTCCGAATCGGAGACGCGTGTCTTTTTGACGGTCAAGCGATGCTCGCTGGCATTCGAAAACAGATTGAAGCTGAGCAGGTAGTCGATGTCCTTTCCGAGTGCGGGCCCTTTGTCTGGCGCAGCCTTGGGCAATGCCAGCGTCTGGGTGCCTGTGGTGGTTTCCTGAGTGGTCAGGTTAAAGACACGCATCTGACCGCGGCGCAGCAGGTGGGTGCTGAGGCTGTCTGCCAGCGCCCGGCCCAGATCAGGGCGCCGGGTGCCATCCACCGTCACATCCTCAGCATAGATGGCGACCTTGGGCCGCTCCGCGCTTTTGATGCTCCAGTCTCCTTCCGCACGGATTTTTGAGGAGATGCCCGAGGCTAGGGTTAGAAGAGCAGCCAAGGCGAAAGTGATGCGATGCTGGTGCATGTCCTGTTGGAGTTCAGGAGATGTTAATGGTTCAAAAATCGCTTGGGAAGCGAAATTTCGCCCCCTCATGGGCGTGGACCGGGACGGTTCAAAAAGGCCTCATGCTCTGTTTTTTCCAGCAGGCCGTCGTTATTTAGGTCAAGCGCCTTAAAGAGCTGAGGCGGACCGCTGAACTCCTCTTTGCTGACCTTGCCGTCCCTGTCCTTGTCGTCGCGGCCAGTGATGACCTCCCAGGGAATGCCACGCCGACCGCCGGTTGGAGGCGTGCCTTTGCGCGGATCACGCTGCATCATCGCCGCATCCGCAGTGCTTTCGGTGGTCAGGGCTTCAACCTTTGCCGAATTGTTTTTCAGACGCTCGGCGAAGAACTGACTGACCATGTCGTCGATGTTTTTGCCGGCAAAACCCGGTCCGCCGTGTCCGGCACCGTGGATCGTGTGAAAATGCACGCTGACCTCCGACTGCTTGAGCGCATCAAACAAGAGCTGGCTCTGATTGATCGGCACGGTGGGGTCCTTGTCGCCATGCACGATGAGGAAAGGAGGATCATCCCTGGTGGCATAGGTGATCGGATTGACGCGGGCGGCCTTGTCTTTGTTTTGCATCACAGCCCCGCCGATGAGTTTCGCCTCGGGTGAAGCATCCGTGGCATGACTCTCATATCCCGGTGTGGTGACGAAGACGGTGAAGTCCGTCGGCCCGTAGTAGTCGCACACCGCCTGCACGCGGCTTGACTGGTCGAGATTTGCCCCGACGTCGAGCTCCTTCACATCTCCGCTGGTGCCGATCAGCGCCACCAGATGCCCGCCAGCCGAGCTGCCCCAGACGCCGAAGCGCTCAGGATTGAGCGAATACTCCTTGGCATGCGCCCGCAGCCAGCGGATGGCGGCCTTGCAGTCCTCGATCTGCGCGGGGAAAACGGCATGACCGCTGAGACGGTAGTTGATGCTGGCCACCGCATAACCCTGCGCGACATAACCGGCACGCAGGGGTGGGCAGCCCTCCTTGCTGCCATTCTGCCAGCCGCCTCCATGGACCCAGATGATAAGAGGCAGTGGGCCTTCGGCTTTCTCCGGCAGATAGAGGTCCAGCTTGTGCCGCTCATGACCGCCTTCGACATAGGTGAGATCATGGATCTCTCTGACTCCGGCGGGAAGTCGCGGCTGCTGTGCCCGGAGGAGGGAGCAGGAGGCCGCCATCAGAAGGATGCAGGCGATGTGTTTCATGAATGAGTGCGGCGGTGGTTGGGATGGCCCGTCAAAAACGAATGCTGAAGGGCGTCATCCTGCTGCAGAGCGGTGATGATGCGGAGCAGGATTCCTGAGACCTGCACTGCCTCGTCAGGCGCCAATCCGTGCTCCACCGCAGCGAGCACACGATGATGGAGCTCGCGGACACGGGGCTCGATTTCAAGGCCCAGCGCCGTGAGGCGCACCCGCACTGCACGACCATCCTGCGGACAAGGGCTCATGGTGACCAGACCTGATTTTTTCAGACGGCCCAGCAGAGAATTCAGCGCTGATGCCGAACGCTGGGTGCGGGCTGCGAGCTCCTTGATAATGCAGCCATCCTGCTCATAGAGCGCAAAGAGAACCGGAGCCATGCCAGGCTGCAGCAACCCGTCCAGCCGGAGCTCCCTGAGCATGCGCTCCACCAGGGCCTGGAAGTGGATGTTTGTCCGTGTGATCAGCGCCGGCAGGTCATCAAGTGGAGAGGCACAGCCGACAGTGGCGCTCTTTACTGGGCGGAAAGAGGATAGAATGTGATGTGGGCTGCCGACCATGATGCTTTAGGGGTGAAGCATCGAACCCACGCAGCGCGCCGAAGTTGCGGAAAATGATCAGGGCTTTTTCACAAGCGCCAGGATTTCCACGGCACCAATGGCCTGATGAAACACGATCTGGGTGCCCAACTGCTGGCTGACTGTGGCCTCATTTTTTCTTTTCCGCGCAGGCAGGGACTCTTCGAGAACGGTCTGGATTTCGGAGACATGCCCCACGGCATTGCCAAACTGGTCAACAAGCGCCGAGCCGCTGGATCCTGGCGCCCAGTCGGTGGTTGTCTCCAGCCAGACCGGCTTGGGAAGCTCTGTGCCTTCCGGCAGTTTGCCTGCTTCTTTTTTGGTCATGAAGGGGCGCTTCACGAAGCGGCTCACAATGCCCTCGCTGAAATAGCCGCGTTTGCCTCCTGGGTCGCTGAAACACCACACGGCATCCCCCGGACTCACGTCCAGGCTGAGAGGCAGCGGTGTGAGCGGCCGGTCTGACTTCACCCGAAGGATGGCGCAGTCAGTCGCGGCGTTGCATGCAAGAACCTCGATGACAGGCAATATCACATCATCTTCCGTAGCAGCAACAAGCCAGCCTTCCTTCATGCTGGGAGGCGGGGCAATCACATGAGCGCAAGTGGCCACCGTGCCGTCTGCCGTCAGGGCATAGCCGCCTGACAGATCGAGATGCCACTTGTCACACTTGGAGCACAAATAGAGCTGCCCCACACGAAGGTGTGCCATGCGCGCCCGCTGCCAGCGCTCGCGTGGCGAGAGGGGCTTGGAATCAGCAGCAGGCAGGGCGATGACACACTGGGTGCGCTGCGCCTGCTCGAGAGCTTTGGTCATCGACAGCAGCTCCGAAGCAGCCTGCAGCTTTTTCGCCTGGTCTGTGAGAACGGCATTCGGCCGTGCGCCCCGGCCTTCCGAATACACCGGCACGCCTGGCGCCTGCGCGCAGGCCATGCGGGCGGAGACCAGCAAAATCAGCAGAGCGCAGGCGTGTTTCATAGGCCTCAGCCGATTTTTTCGGAGCCAAAGTGGCCGCGCAGGGCCTCTGGAATGCGGATAGTTCCGTCAGCCTGCTGGTAGGTTTCGACGAGGGCGACAAACAGACGCGCCAGTGCCGTGCCGGAGCCATTGAGCGTGTGGGGGACGCGGTTTTTGCCGTTTTCATCCTTGTAGCGCAGGTTCATGCGACGGGCCTGATAGTCGCCGAAGTTTGAGCAGCTGGAGACTTCGAGGTAGGTGCCCTGCCCCGGAGCCCAGACTTCGATGTCGTAGGTTTTGGCTGAACCAAAGCCGATGTCACCGGTGCAGAGCTCGATCACGCGATAGTGCAGGCCGAGAAGCTGAAGCACTTTTTCAGCATTGGCGGTGAGGCTTTCCAGCTCCGCCATGCTGGTTTCTGGCGTGGTGATCTTAACGAGTTCGACCTTGTCGAACTGGTGCATGCGAATGAGCCCGCGGGTGCCGAGGCCTGCGCTGCCAGCCTCGCGCCGGAAGCAGGGCGTGTAGGCTGCGTAATTTACGGGAAGTTTTTCGAGCGGCAGGATTTCATCGCGGTGGAGATTCGTCACCGGCACCTCTGCGGTAGGGATGAGATAGAGATCATCCGTGGCGCTGTGATAGACCTGGTCTCCAAATTTTGGGAGCTGTCCGGTGCCAACAAGGCACTCCGATTTCACAAGTAGCGGCGGGCTGATTTCCTCGTAGCCGTGTTGTGTGGTGTGAAGGTCGAGCAGGAAGCTGATGAGGGCGCGCTCCAGACGAGCGCCTGCACCACGGTAAACCACAAAAGCGCTGCCGGAGATTTTGGCACCGGCTTCGAAGTCGAGCATGCCGAGAGCCGCTCCGAGAGCCGTATGATCCTTCGGCTGAAAATCAAAGGCTGGCTTTGTGCCCCAGACACGCACCTCAGGATTTTCCTCCGCGCTGCCGCCCACGGGACAGGCTTCATGCGGGAGATTGGGAATGCTGAGAAGGATGTCGCGCTGGCGGATGTCTGCCGCATCGGCTTCGCGGCCGATTTCCTCGATGCGGCTGCCGATGCCACGCACCTCAGCTTCGATAGAGGTGGTGTCCTCACCTTTCTTCTTGGCGATGCCGATCTCCTTGCTGATGCGGTTGCGGTCACTTTGGAGTTTCTGGCGCTCGGTTTCAGCGGCACGGCGCTGAGTGTCGATGCTGATGACTTCATCCACCAATGAGGCGAAGTCGCCGCTGCGATTGGCGAGGCGCTGTTTGACCTGGTCTGGATTGTCACGGATAAGGCGGATGTCGAGCATAGGGGGAGGGAGGTTAGCGGGAGGAAGCGGCTTGTCGAGTGCAGGAAGGGGGATTGACAGCGGGAATCGCAGTCCGACCTTCCGGCTGTGATCTACCTCGACGCCAACGCCACCACGCCGGTCGATCCAGCAGTGCTGGAGGCGATGCTGCCGTTTCTGCGCGAGCACTACGCCAACCCTTCCGCGAGCTACGCCGGCGGGCGCAGGGTGCGACGGGCGCTCGAGGGAGCTCGCGCCCAGGTGGCAGCGCTGCTGGGCGCCAGCACGGGCGAGATCATCTTTACCAGCGGGGCCACAGAGTCCATCAACACCGTGCACGCCTCTGTGCGCGCACTGTGGCCTGAAAAGCCTGAAATCGTGATCTCAGGCACGGAGCATGCAGCCGTGCTCGAGTCCACCCGGCGCTGGCAGGCAGACGGGGGAAAAGTCGTAACCGTGCCCGTGCACCCGGATGGCAGGGTAGATCTAGATGCGCTGCGCACGCTCTTGCGGCCAGGGATCACGGCGCTGGTCTCCATCATGTGGGCGAACAATGAAACCGGTGTCGTCGCCCCGATGAATGAGATTGTTTCGCTGGCGCATGCCGCCGGCGCCCTGGTGCATACGGATGCGGTGCAGGCGGCGGGCAAAATCCATCTCGATGTGCAGACGACGCCGGTCGATTTCCTGAGCCTGAGCGGGCACAAGATGCATGCCCCCAAAGGAATCGGCGCCCTGTATGCCAGCCAGCGCGTACGCTTTGAACCGCTGCTGATGGGCGGGGGCCAGGAAAATGAGCGCCGGGGCGGCACCGAAAACGTGCCAGGCATCGTCGCGCTCGGAATGGCGGCCGAGCTGGCACGCCTGCACCTGGAGGATGGCACCAAAGGCCGGCTGAAGACTCTGCGAGACCGTTTTGAGCACCTGATCCATGCAGCGCTGCCTGAAACACGCATCCACGGCTGCCTGACGCACCGGCTGCACACTACCAGCTCGCTCTGCCTGCCCGGGCTGGATGCGGCCGGGATGCTCATTCTGCTGGATCAGGCGGGCATCGCCTGCTCTGCCGGCTCCGCGTGCCACACCGGAGCGCTGCATGCCTCGCATGTGCTTGAGGCCATGGGGGTGAGCGCCCGCGATGCAGCCTGCACGCTGCGCGTTTCCTTCAGCCGATTTAACACCAAGGCCGATGCTGAAGAAGCCGCGCATGTGGTGATCGAGTCCGCGCATAAAATGCGGGAGGCCCAGGGGTGCGAGCCTGCTGTCATCTCCCACACAACCTAACCCGAAGAGACATGGTCATGAAATCACGCTCCCTGCTGCTATGGCTGCTGCCAGTGGTGCTCCTCTCAGGCTGCACTGCGGGCGGGCTGAGCCGCGCCTTCTCCGGACAATCCCTCACACTGAGCTATGATGACTTCGGTCCTGAACGCATGGCGGCTCCGTTTCTGGGGCCACGTGGCGCCCGCACCGTCATCATCGCGCATTATGGATTTAAGGACTTAACCCCTTCGGGGCCGGAGGACGTGCGCTATGTGAATGTGCTGCAGAGCCTGAACTTTTTGCGGCAGGAGGTGGGCAAGCTGCCGCCTACAGCTGCCAATGAGCCCCTGCGCCAGCGCCTCCGCGCCACCTATGCCCGGCTCTACCCGCTGCAGAAAAGGCGCTACAACAATGCGCTCAGCGGCTCCTTTATCCAGCCCTTTGGCGGCATGGACCGCAGACTCATGCTCCCTGCCCTGCCGCCGCCGGAGATTTGAGGCCCGTGGATGAGTGTTTGAGAATCGTGCGTTCAGCGGTTAAGCATGCCGCCTCATGGCCCACCGTTTCACCTGCATCGAGCGCGTCCAGTTCTCCGACACCGACATGGCCGGCATCGTCCATTTCTCGAATTTCTTCCGCTACATGGAGAGGGTGGAGCATGCCTTCTTCCGCAGCCTGGGCTTCTCCATTGTGGACAAACCGGCGGAAGGTGAGGAGCGCGTCGGCTGGCCGCGCGTACACGCCTCCTGCGACTACATGTCTCCGCTGCGTGTGGAGGAGGAGTTTGAATGTGAGCTGCTGGTGGAGGAAGTGCGCAGCAAGGTCATCCGTCATTTCATCCGTTTCTGGAAGCTGGACGGCACCCTGGCCGCCGAAGGCCGCATCACCGCCGCCTGTGTGCGCAAGGACAAAGCCACCGGCCAGATGAAGGCCGTGGTGATCCCGCAGCGCTTCCGCGACAAGATCGAGGCAGCCCCGCCGGAGCTGCTGCAGAGGCGGGACAAAAAGTGAACAAAGCCGTTGTGACAGGCGTTTTCTCAAGGCAAGTCATTGCTTTCCCCACCCCACCTCCGTGAACTCCCAACCCCAAACCAAAATCATGCAGACCTGGCTCATTTACGCTCTCCTCACCGTGCTCTCCTGGGGCGTTTACGGAGTCATTCTTCACGCGGCGCGCTCCAAAATGCCGATGGGGGCTGAGACGCCGAATGCCAGCCTGAAGGCCTTCCTCTTTGTCTGCATCGCGTATGCGATCATTGGCGTCGTGACGGCAGTCGTGCTGAAGGCCCGTGGCACCAACTGGAGCTTTACGGGAGAGACCGGCAATGGCATCCCCCTCAGTCTGGTGGCCGGCATGGCAGGGGCGCTGGGTGCGCTGACCCTGGTCCTCGCCCTGGGTGCTGCAGCCACTCCGATCATCAAAGGTGGTGGCGGCTTCGGTGTCGCTGCTGCTGCTGCAGTCATGCCTATTGTCTTTGCCGGCGCACCGGTGATCAACACCATCACCGCGATGCTCATGCATCCACCGGAAGGCGGCTTCAAGTCACTGCCGGTCCCCTTCATCCTTGGCTGCCTGATGGCTGCCAGCGGAGCCTTCCTGGTGGCCAAGTACGCCCCGTCCAACACCGGTGGCGCCGCCCACAAGCCCGCCGCAGCCTCCAAGCCTCATTGAGATGGCAAGACTGCTACTTTTCGACATCGACGGCACTTTGATCGACAGCAACGGTGCTGGTGGTGCGGCTATTCTGGACGCTGCCGAGGAGCACTTCGGCATTCAGCGTGAGCAGCTGCCGCCGCTGCAGCTGGCCGGTGCCACCGATCCTGCGATTGCGATGGATGTGTTTGGCCACATGAACCGCAGCCACACGCCCGAGGAGGTGACTGCGTTTCTCGACCGCTACCTGTCACATCTCCAGCGCCGCCTGCAGGCGGAGGATTTCAGCGGCCACACCCTGCCGGGAGTGAATGATCTGCTGCTGGCCCTGCGCGGTGAAAGCGAGGCCCATCTGGGCCTGCTCACCGGCAATGTGAAACGCGGCGCGGTCATCAAGCTCTCCCGCCATGGGATCTACGATCACTTCATCGAAGGCGGTTTTGGAAGCGACCACCATGACCGCAACCAGCTGGGCCCGGTGGCGCTGCAACGCATGCAGGAGGCCACCGGTACGACCTATGACATCAGCGATGTCATCGTGATTGGAGACACCCCGAAGGACATCCGCTGCGCCGAAGCCTTTGGTGCCAAGTGCCTCGCGGTGGCGACCGGCCAGTATTCTCATGCCGAGCTCAGTGCCCTGAATCCCTGGCGCTGCGTCGAATCGTTTGCCGATGTGCCAGCAACTGTCGAGCTGCTGCTCCGAGACTGACCTTTCATGAGCACAACCTCAGACGCCACGCGTGCCATGCGGCTTTCGCTCGCCGTGGGGTTCCTGATGCTTGTGCTCAAAATGGGGGCCTATGTGCTGACCGGCTCGGCGGCGATCCTCGGAGATGCGGCGGAGTCGGTCGTCCACGTGGCCGCCGTGATGTTTGCGACGTTCAGCCTGGGCCTGCTGCACAAGCCTGCGGACACAGACCATCCCTACGGCCACAGCAAGATCGCGTTTTTTTCCGCCGGTATCGAAGGGGGGCTCATTATCCTGGCAGCCCTTTTCATCATTTATGAGTCAGTGCGGCGCCTGCTGCTGCATCTGCCTCCTGCAAACCTGGATCAGGGGCTGACTCTCACCGCGCTGACGATTGTGATCAATGCCGCACTCGGCGCGTATCTCATCCGAACAGGAAAAAAGCAGGGCTCGCTGATCCTTGAATCCAACGGCAAGCATGTGCTGACGGACGTCTGGACAAGCCTGGGGGCCATCATCGGCCTGGGGCTCGTGGCGCTGACAGGGTGGCACAGCTGGGACTCG
Organism: Prosthecobacter fluviatilis; assembly: GCF_042655725.1. Taxonomy (GTDB): domain Bacteria; phylum Verrucomicrobiota; class Verrucomicrobiia; order Verrucomicrobiales; family Verrucomicrobiaceae; genus Prosthecobacter; species Prosthecobacter fluviatilis. Next base: position 733,939 of record NZ_JBHSMQ010000002.1, on the reverse strand, counting down.
ATCTGCGGGCTCCTCATGGCAGCCAACATCATCTGGACCGGGTATGGCCTCATGCGCCAGAGCATCGGCGGGCTCATGGATACGGCCGATCCAGAACTCAATGCCGCACTGGATGCGGCACTGCGCCGCGAGACGGAGAAACACGGCCTCCATTTTCATGCGTTACGCCACCGGGATGCCGGTGAAATGCACTATGTGGAGGTTCATCTGCTGTTTGACGATGACATCATGCTGCGAGACGCACACCGAATCGCAACCGAGATCGAAAACGCCGTGCAGGCCAGTGTGGCAAATCCGGTGCTGATCACCACTCACCTCGAATGCCAGGGAGACCATGATGAGCTGCACCAGCACGGAGAGGCAAGTGACCCACATCGGATACGCGCATGATCCCGCTCGATGGCAGCATGCTGCAGGACGAAACGGTGCCATGGGACATCACCGTGCTGCAAGAAGTGGGCTCCACGAGTGACTGGCTCAAACAGAATGCCGAGACCCTGCCTGCGGGCACCGTGGTCTTCGCGGAGTCTCAAACAGCAGGCCGTGGCCGCCGGGAGAACCGCTGGATCGCCCCACGTGGCAAAGACCTGATGTTTTCCCTGCTCATGAAGCCTGCGGCAGGCATGGAGAAATGGCCACGCATCACCACGCTGGCGGCGCTGGCCATCTGCAAGGCCATCGAGGCCGAGCTGCCGCTGCAGCCGCTCATCAAATGGCCGAATGACATCTATCTGAAAGACCGCAAGATCAGCGGTTTGCTGGCGGAGACCGTCTCCACCCGTGAGGGGATGAAAATCGTGCTGGGCATAGGCTTGAATGTTAACACGCTGGATTTCCCAAGTGAGATCTGCGCCACCTCACTGCTGCAGCAACTGCAGCCGGCTGCGCTCCGCGAGATAGACCGCAACTCTCTTGCAAGCCGTCTTTTGGCCTGCCTTCATGCTGAGTTTCAGGAAATTGAAGACGGTTTCAGCGCTGCCGTCTCTGAAGTGAGAAAGCGCAGCTGGCTGATCGGCCGCCAGATCCGGGCCCGGGCACCCCATGGTGAGGTTTTTGGCCGCGTGCTGGATTTGAACGAGGAGGGGCACCTCATTCTTGAATTTCCAGATGGAAGCTCCCACACGCTGACAAGCGCCGACGAGGTCAGGCGGATCTAATTCCGCGTTCGACTTTTGCCATTCGGCATTCAAAATGCGCGCCCATGTTTCGCGCCCTCCTCACGTCCCGTCTCCAGGCAGCTTTCTCGGCCGCCGGCATTGATCTGCCTGAAGGTTTCACCCCAGGTGTCGTCATCGCATCCGACACACGTTTTGGCGACTACCAAAGCAATGCGGCGATGATTCTGGCCAAGCAGCTCAAGACAAACCCACGTGCGCTGGCAGAACAGATCAAGGCGGCGCTGCAGGTGGAGGACCTGTGTGAGAAAGTGACGGTGGACGGCCCCGGCTTCCTGAACCTGACGCTCAGCGCCGCCGCACTGGCGGAGAGGCTCTCCGTGATCGTGAAAGATGACCATGTGGGCGTGCCGCCGGTGGCGCAGGCAAAGACCATCGTGGTGGATTTTTCCGCACCAAACATCGCCAAACCGATGCATGTGGGCCACATCCGCAGCACCTTCATTGGCGACTCGCTGGCCCGTGTGGCGCGCTTTATCGGCCACAAGGTCATCACCGACAACCACGTCGGCGACTGGGGCACGCAGTTCGGCATGATCATACACGGCTGGAAGACGCAGCTCGATCAGGAGAAGCTCAAGGCGGACCCGATCCATGAACTCGTCAGCGTTTACAAAGCCGTCAACGCCGCCGCGAAAGCGGATGAAGCCGTGCTCGAAATCTGCAAAGGCGAACTCGTGAAGCTCCAGCAGGGCGACGCCGAAAACCTCGGCATCTGGAAGGAATGCGTGCGTCTCACGCTCGAACAGCTCGAAAAAGTCTACGGCGCGCTCGACATCAAGTTCGACTATTACCTCGGTGAGAGCTTCTACAATGACGCCCTGGCTCCGCTGGTGGCCGACATGCTGAACCAGGGCATCGCCACCATCAGCGATGGCGCTACGGTGGTCTTCAGCGACGGCAGCGTGAAGCCGGAAAACGATCCATTCCTGATCCGTGAGAAAGACGAGTGGAAGGCCGCGCCCTGCATCATCCGCAAGGGCGACGGCGGCTTTCTCTACGCCACCACCGATCTCGCCACCATCGACTACCGCGTGAAGGAATGGAAGGCGGACGAAATCTGGTACGTCGTCGGCGCCCCGCAGCAGTTGCACTTCCGCCAGGTGTTCGCCGCCGCGCAGCGCCGTGGTGTGACCACCAAGATGATCCACATCGCCTTTGGCAGCATCCTGGGACCAGACGGCAAGATGTTCAAGACACGCAGCGGCGAGACCGTGGGCCTGCTGGAGGTGATTGATGAAGCCATCGAGCGCGCCCGCGCTGCTGCTGATGAAAAGGAGCAGGGGCTGAGCGATGCTGAGAAAGACGAGATTGCCCGCATCATCGGCGGTGGCTCCGTCAAATACGCCGAGCTCAGCCAGAACCGTCTCACCGATTACAAGTTTAGCTGGGACAAAATGCTGTCCCTGCAAGGCAACACCGCCCCCTACCTCATCAACGCCTACGTGCGCACGCGCAGCATCTTCCGCAAGCTGGATGGAGCTGTCACGCTGACAGACGATCTCGCCATCACGGAGCCTGCTGAGCGTGCCCTCGCGATGAAGCTGGCGCAGTTTGCAGAGAACTCCCACGACATCCTCGACGACCACCGCCCGAACCTGCTGGCCAACTATCTCTACGAGCTGGCATCTGCCTACCATGCCTTCTTTGAAGCCTGCAATGTGCTGCGCTCCGAAGGCACCGTGCGCAACACCCGCCTGACGCTCTGCGAAGCCACCGGCCGTGTGCTCAAGACCGGTCTCGGACTGCTGGGCATCCAGACGACGGAGCGGATGTAGAGCTGTACCGTGAGAGTGAAAATTTGGAAGAAGCGGTCTTTAGCGGGAGTTTCCGCAAGCCATGCGCCTCTTCGTTTTTTTCCTTTGCCTCAGCCTGGCCGTCACAGCCCCTGCTGTTGAAGACCTTGCTTTTGAAGGCGCTGCCGGTTTCGGAGCCTGCGCCAAGGGGGGCAAAGGCGGCAGAGTCATCGAAGTCAGCCGGCTGGACGACGATTTGAAAAACCCAGCCGAGGGTTCCTTCCGCTGGGCGGTGATGCAGAAGGGACCACGGATGGTGAAGTTTCGTGTGGCGGGCACGATCATGCTGCAAGATGCCGTGGAGATCCGGGAGCCGTTCATCACCATTGATGGCGGCGATGCACCAGGGATGGGCGTGTGCCTGCGTGGCGGATCGCTGGAGTTCAAAGACACGCACGACATCATCGTGAGAAACATCCGCGTGCGACTGGGGGATGAAACGACGAAGCGCAAAAACCGTGAACGAAACCTCAAGCGGCCGGAGCACTCCAATGCGCTGGACTGCATAGGCCTGACACGCTGCCGGGATGCGATCATCGACCACGTCTCCACCTCCTGGAGCTGCGATGAACTTTTCAGCGTGGTGCACTGCCAGAATGTGACGGTGCAGTGGTGCCTGCTGGCCGAGCCGCTGAGCAATCCCGAGCTGCATCCCTATGGCGACAACCACGCCTTCTGCTTCAACTCCAGCGCGGACACCCTGAGCGTACACCATTGCCTCTTTGCGCGCTACGTAATGCGGGGGCCGCAGTTTGAGGCCAACGACATGCGCAAAGGCGATGACTACGCGGTGCAGATGGAAGCGGTAAACAATGTGATGTTTGACTACCAGAAGTCGGGCTCCCGCTACACCACGGGCATCGAAGACCACAAGAACGAGGCAACGCCAAAGGGTTATGCCTTCCAGTTCATCGGCAATGTGTATCTTGGCGATCCAAAGCGGCCCGCCATCGAGGCGGTGATGAAGCATGGGGTGCATGCAGGTGTGCATGCCTTTGTGGATGATCGAAAGCAGGTGGGTCTCAGCGACACCAAGGGGCGTGAAAACCTCATGGAGGACGCCCTGAAGCAGCTGCAGGAGACACCCGTCTTCACCTCCCCTGCCCCAATCCCGAAGCAGAGCGCAGACGAGGTGCTAAGCCGTGTGCTGGAGAGCGCCGGATGCTCGCACGCCCGAGATGCGGCGGACCAGCGTGTGATCATCAGCGTGAGGGAGAGAAGATTTCAGCCGGTGGTACGCTCTCAAAATGACGTGGGCGGCTGGCCAAAGCTCGACGAATAAGGAATCGCTGGCACATTCGGCATTCGTCATTCATTGATTCGCCATGCCCGTCCCACTTCTCGACGTCAACGCCCAGAACCTGCCCCTAGAATCCGAACTCCAGGCCGCCTTCACGCAGGTGCTGCATCATGGCAGATTCATCATGGGGCCTGAGATGGAGACGTTTGAAAAGGAGGTCGCTGAGATGGTGGGGGTGAAGCATGCGCTGTCCGTCTCCTCCGGCACGGATGCGCTGCTGCTGGCGCTCATGGCGCTGGACATCAAGGCCGGTGACGAGGTGTTGTGCCCGGCCTTTACCTTTTTTGCCACGGCGGGAGCGGTATCGCGCCTCGGTGCCGTGCCGGTTTTCACCGACGTGTGCCCCATCTGTTTCAACCTGGATGTGAACGACGCACGGAAAAAGATCACCGAAAAGACCCGGGCCATCATTCCAGTGCATCTCTTTGGCCAGTGTGCCGACATGATTCCCATCCTGGCCCTGGCCAAGGAACATGGACTGAAGGTCATCGAAGACGCGGCGCAGTCCATCGGTGCCAAATATCGTGGGACCAGCAGCGGCACGATGGGAGACTTTGGCACCTACAGCTTCTTCCCCAGCAAGAATCTCGGCGGCTTTGGCGACGGTGGCATGCTGGTGACGAATGACGACGCACTGGCCGAGTACGCCCGTGTGCTGCGCGTGCACGGCGGCAAGCCGAAGTACTACCACCACTACGTGGGTGGAAATTTCCGCATGGACACGCTGCAATGCGCCCTGCTGAGCGTGAAGCTGAAACGATATGCGCAATACACGGCCGACCGCCAGCGCAATGCAGCGCACTACATCGAGGCGCTTTCAAAACTGCCCGGCGTGGTGCAGGCGGATCCTACGCACTGCAAGTGTGTGAGCACGCAAGACACCTGGCTGAGCGCACAGCATGCCAAGATCGTGCTGCCCGTGAGCTACGCGCACAACGAGCACATCTGGAACCAGTTCACCATCCGCGTACTTGGCGGACAACGCGACTCCCTGCGCGACCACCTCGTGGCCAAAAAGATCGGCTGTGACATCTACTATCCCGTCACGCTGGATCAGCAGAAGTGCTTTGCCGATCTTCCTGCCGCATCGCTCTCAGGCTGCGAAGTCTCCCACCGGGTGGCGGGAGAGGTGCTAAGCATCCCGATTTACGGCGAGCTCACAGAGACGCAGCGCGAAGAAGTGATCGCTGCCATCGGAGAGTGGCTGGCCTGAAACTGAAAAAAGAAACGACGGACATCACTGTCCGTCGTTGCTGGAGGGTTGGGATGAAAAATAAGCCAGGCAGCGGGCCATTCAAGAGCCCGTGCGCTACTGTTTTGGAGCTTCCGGGGCTGCAGGCGTCGGCGCGGGTGCTGGAGCAGCAGCAGCAGCAGACGGAGGAGTCGGTGCGGGTGTCGCAGGTGCGGGTGTCGCAGGTGCGGGGACCGCAGGTTCCGTCTTGGGCGCTGGTGCAGGTGTGGTCGGGGCAGATGGGATGGCAGGCGCTGCTGGAGGCGCGATGGTGGCACCAATGCCACCGCTGCTTGGCGCTGTCAGCTTGAGCCCCGGAATTCCAGGTGCCGCAGAGGGCTTCGCCTCCACTTTTGGCGCTGGTGGAGGATCGACTTCCTTGGTTGGAAGCGATGCTGCAATCCAGCCCAGGCGAGTCTGGCTGATGGCCTGGTATTCAGCCATATCAGGGAACTTCACGGAAAGTTCTTCGTAAGCCTTCTTGGCCTCGTCCGCCTTGCCCTGAGCCCAGAGCAGGTCACCGAGACGCACCTGGGCCATGGGGGCCGCCTCAGTGGAACCGAATTCACTGACGATGCGCTCAAACACCGCCTGAGCCTCTTTGCTTTCGCCCATGGCGTCCAGCTTGGAACCAAGACCGAGGAGAGCAAAAACCGCGAGGGGGTGACCGGCATCCTTGGTGGTGAACTCCTTGAGCGCCTCCACAGCGGAAGACTTTTTGTTTTGCTCCCAAAGGAGATCGGCCTTGAGCAGGAGCGCATTAGCGGCGGCATTGGTGCCGGCGTAGCGTGACATGACGAGATCACAGTCTTCCACTGTCTTAGCCCCAGTGAAGGCCTCGGCGGCCTCCTTGGCTTTCATTTTGTTCTGCTGATGGATCAGGCCAAAGGCACCAAGCCCCACCAGCACGAGGATGAAAAGCCAGATGATCTTGCGGATGTTGTCCTCCAAGAACTTTTCCATGCCGGTGGCCGGGAGCACTTGAGAGGTAGAATCGAGTTGGGACATAACAGGGTGGTTGGAAAATCGGGAGGTGGGCTCAAAAATAACGAATGACGAAGGATGGCCCCGCTGATCTCACAATGGGAGGCACGTGACCGTTCGTCATTCGCTGCTCTTTGTTCATCAGGGAGCTCAGGCCCCTACTTTGGCGCGGGCTTCATCTGCAAGCGCGGTGGAGAGATAACGCTCGCCAGTGGAGCAGGCGACAGTCACGATGAGCTTGCCTGCATTTTCCGGACGCTTGGCGATTTCGATGGCAGCGCAGACATTGGCACCGGTGCTGATGCCAACCAGGATGCCTTCTTCCTTGGCCAGACGTCGGGCCATGGCAAAGGCGTCGTCATTGCTGACCTTGACACACTCAGTGATCTGCGCGTTGCCAGCGCTGTCTTTGAGGTGCAGGTTTGCGGGGACGAAGCCGGCGCCTGTTCCCTGAATTTTATGCGGACCCGGCTGCACGGGCTGGCCGGCAAGGGTCTGATTGATGACCGGGGAGGCGTCTGGCTCAACCGCGATGGCCTGGAAGGTGGGCTTGCGAGGCTTGATGACCTCCGTCACACCCGTGATGGTGCCACCCGTGCCGACTGCGGCCACAAGGATGTCGATCTTGCCGTCCGTGTCCGCCCAAAGCTCTTCGGCGGTGGTTTTCGAGTGGATGGCCGGATTGGCAGGATTTTCAAACTGCTGCGGCATCCAGGCATTTGGCGTGCTGGCCACGATTTCGGTGGCCTTGGCGATGGCGCCTTTCATCCCCTGAGCACCAGGAGTGAGCACGAGCTCTGCACCGAGCAGCGCCAGGAGCGTGCGGCGCTCCAGGGACATCGTTTCAGGCATGGTGAGGATCAGCTTGTAGCCCTTCGCAGCGGCCACAAAGGCGAGCGCGATGCCGGTGTTGCCACTGGTGGGCTCCACAATGACGGTGTCAGGGGTGAGAATGCCGCGCTTCTCAGCATCCTCAATCATGGCCATGCCGATACGATCCTTCACGCTGCCGAGAGGATTGAAGAACTCACACTTCAAAGCGATCGTGGCGTTCAGTCCTGCGGTGACTTTGTTGAGCTTCACCAGCGGTGTTTTACCAACGGTTTCGACGATGTTGTTGTAGATGCCCATGATGTTTGGAGGTTAGCTGTGGAGGGACGGAGCAGGCCTTTTGTGTGACCGCTGAGAGAGTTAGTGCTGGTTGCAGAATTCTTCGAAGCGGTCCATGCCGGCGTTGATCACGTCCAGGCCGGTAGCGTAGCTGAAGCGCACGGTATGCTCGGCACCAAAGGCGACGCCGGGAACGATGGCGACCTTCTGCTTGCTGAGAAGCTTTTCGCAGAAGTTGACGCTCTTGATCTGCGTGGGTTCGATGTCCACCAGGAAGTAGAAGGCACCCATTGGCTCGACCACGCGCACGTTCTTGATGTTGTTCAGGCGGCCCAGCATGTATTGGCGGCGCACGTCGAACTCATCGCGCATGTCGCTGACGATCTGCTGATCCATCTGCAGGGCGGCCAGGGCTCCATACTGGGCGAAGCTGGTCGGATTGCTGGTGGTGTGGCTCTGGATGGTGTCGATGGCGTCGGCGATCTTCTTGGGAGCAGCCGTGTAGCCGAGGCGCCAGCCGGTCATGGCGTAGGCCTTGGAGAAACCGTTGATGGTGATGGTGTGGTCGTAGATCTCCTTGCTCAGGGAGGCGATGCTGACGTGCTCGTTGCCGCCATAGACCAGCTTTTCGTAGATTTCGTCAGAGAGGATGATGATGCCTTCACCCACAGCGATCTCGGCCAGAGCAGTGAGCTCCTCACGGGAGTAGATGGAGCCGGTCGGGTTGCCGGGGGTGTTGAGGATGATCATCTTCGTCATCGGAGACATGGCGTCTTCGAACTCTTCCGGAGTCAGCTTCCAGCCGTTTTCGCGCTTGGTCTCGACGATCACCGGGATGCCGCCGACGATGCGCACCATTTCAGGATAGCTGGTCCAGTAGGGAGCGGGAATGATGACTTCATCGCCAGGATTGACGCATGCGAGAATGGCGTTGTAGCAGGAGTGCTTGGCACCGCAGTTGACGCTGATCTGGGAAGGCTCGTACTGGACGTTGTTGTCCACCATCAGCTTGGCGGCGATGGATTCGCGCAGCTCGAGGATGCCGGCGCTTTCGGTGTAGCGGGTTTTGCCGGAGTTCAGGGCTTCGACGGCGGCAGCGATGATGGGGGCTGGGGTGTTAAAGTCCGGCTCACCGGCACCAAAGCTGAGCACGTCCACACCCTGCTTCTTCAATGCCTTCGCCTGGGCGGTGATGGAAAGGGTCATTGAAGGAGCGACTTCGGCGATGTTCTTGGCAATAAAATCCATGGTCTAGGGTGGTTGGGCGTGTGAAAATGGCGGGGGGTTGTCTATAAAGGCGGGGGCGGGAAGTTTGTCAATCATTCCTCCCACTGGGGGCAAAGGGCGGCTTGTGTCCTGCGCCACACCGCCTTAGTCGTGCCGCTTATGAGCCTACGCCCCCCATCAGCCTCCTCCCGTCCACCAGCCGTCCCCATCCGAGGCATGGCGCTCGATGTGCTGGGCGAATGGGCCAAAGGCGAGCGCTTCGCCGCTGATCTCTTGGATTACATCCAGCGCGAAAACGGACTCAGCCAGCCCGACGCCGCCTTTTTGCGGGATATCGTGCTCACCACCCTGCGCAATCTCTCCCTGCTGGACCACTGGATCGACGTGATCACGGAGGGCAAGCACCTCGACCACCGCAGTCGCTGGGGCCTGCGCATCGGGCTGTGTCAGGTGTTGATTCTCAAGGTTTCAGAGTATGCAGCCGTGAATGAGACCGTGGCAGCCACCGGCCGTGCTCGCAGCCTCATCAATGCCGTGCTGCGCCGTGCCTGCCGCGAATCGGAGGAACTGCTGGCCATGGTGCCCGCACTGCCGCTAGAGACGCGCACCTCCCACCCAAAATGGCTCATCGAGCACTGGCTGGGCCTGTTCGGGGAAGCCAAAACCACCGCCCTCTGCGAGTGGAACCAAGTCCCCGCCCCCATGTGTGCCCGGGTGAACCACCTGCACCCGGAGAATGCCTCTGCCAGCGACGACTTCATCGTCTGCGAGCAACTGCCGCGCGAGGATTTGGGCGCAGGAAAAGTTTACATGCAGGACCCCAGCACCGCCCTGGCCCCGCGTCTGCTCGCTCCGCAGCCCGGCCAGCGCGTGCTGGACGCCTGCGCCGCTCCAGGCGGCAAGACCGCCCTCCTGGCACAGCTCATGGAAAACAAGGGCGAGATCATCGCCTGCGACGTCTCACCGGGTCGCCTGCGGCGGCTGGAGGGAAACCTGTACCGCCTGCACGTCGCCAATGCCCAGATCGAGCAGCATGACTGGGCGGAGCCACAGCCTCCCCCCTTCGCCGCAGCAGGCTTTGACCGCATCCTGCTCGATGTCCCCTGCTCCAACACCGGCGTCATGCGCCGCCGCGTGGATGTGCGCTGGCGTTTAACGCCCGAGGACATCACCGCCCAGGTGGAAACTCAGACGCTGCTGCTCAAAAATTGCCTGCGCGTCCTCAAGCCCGGCGGCATCCTCGTTTACAGCACCTGCAGCATTGAACCTGCGGAAAACGAGCAGCTCGTCGCCAGCGTCCTCGAAACCACGCCCGGCTACGAACTCGTCACCACACGCCACAGCTTTCCGCCCGAGGATCAGATGGACGGGGCCTTTGCGGCGGCGATCCGGCGGGTTTGAAGGCAGGAGCCCTGCGTGATTTCACCGGGATTTCATTTGGATACCTGCCGAGCGCCTGCGAACATTCTCGACCCATGAAACTCACATCACTCCTTCTCGCACTTACGTTCGCGGCACCCCTCTTTGCCGCTGATGCGCCGAATGCCGCCGGCCTGCAGCTCTACAGCCTGCGCAGCCAGTTCAAGCTGCGTGGTGTGCCGTGGACGCTGGACCGTGTGAAGGAGTTTGGCATCAAGGAAGTGGAGCTGGCGGGCACCTATGACCTGACTGTAGAGCAGTTCAAATCAGAGCTGGAACAGCGCGGCCTCAAGGCTGTGAGCAGCCACTTTCCGTATGCGCGTTACAAAAACGATCTCGACAATGTGGTGAAGGAAGCGAAGACGCTGGGGCTCAAATATGCGGGCTGTGCGTGGATCGACCACAAGGACAAGTTTGATGAAGCGGAGTGCCGGGAGGCCATCGCCGTCTTCAACAAAGCAGGTGAGGCACTGGCAAAAGAGGGCATCACGATGTTTTACCACGCCCACGGCTTTGAATTCGAGCCCTACGGAGACGGCACACTGCTGGATCTCTTCCTGCGCGAAACGAAACCCGAGTTTGTCTCCATGCAGATGGACATCCTGTGGATCATTTTCCCCGGCCAGGATCCGGTGAAGCTGCTGGAAAAATACAGCAGCCGCTGGAAGCTCATGCACCTCAAGGATCTGAAAAAGGGCGTGGCCACCGGCTTCCTCACCGGCAAGACGGACGTGGAAAATGATGTCACCCTCGGCACCGGCCAGATGGACTGGGGCTCCATCTTTGCCGCCGCCCGCAAGAACGGCGTGCAGCACTACTTCATCGAGGATGAGTCCTCCACTTCGCTGGAGCAGATTCCCGGCAGTCTGAAATTCCTGCGCGCCAACGGCTTCGAGTGATCCCATGCCAAGCCGCCTTCACGCCATGGTACTGCATGGCGTCTTCATCCTTTCAGGCATCTCGGCGCTGATCTACCAGCTCGTCTGGCAGCGTGCGCTGCTGACGATCTACGGCAGCAACGTCGAATCTGTGGCGATGGTCGTGGCGGCGTTTCTTGCGGGGCTCGGCATGGGCAGCATCGTGGGCGGCTGGGTTTCGAAATCCGCGCGCGCACCGCTGGTGCTGCTGTTTGGCCTCGCGGAACTGGGCGTGGGCGGCTATGGGCTCATCTCGCTGAAGTTGTTCGATGCGGTGGGCGCATTGACTTCGGCGCAGGCACACGGCCTCACCACGGGCACCCTCGTCTTCCTTCTGGTGTTTCTGCCGACGCTGCTGATGGGAGCCACGCTGCCCATGCTGGTGGCGCAGCAGGTGCGCAATACCGCCCATGTGGGCATGAGCGTAAGCCGGCTCTACTTTGTGAACACGCTCGGCGCGGCGCTGGGAGCCTTCATTGCCGCGCGCTGGCTCCTTGGCAGCTATGGCATGAGCGGCACCACACGCATCGCCGCCAGCCTGAATGCCGCCGCAGCACTGATTGTACTGCTCGCTTTGAGAAAGCCTGCCGCAGAGTCCGCAGACCAGGCAAAGGAACCTGCGGCCATTGCGGGATGCGAGATCCCTTTCCGAACCGCCTTGCTTTGGTCTGCATGCTCCGGCTTTCTGGCGCTCTCCTGGGAGATCATCTGGTCACGGGTCTTCAACTTTGCCAGCGCCTCCAAGGCCCCGGTGTTTGGCTACATGCTCGGCAGCTACCTGTTCGGTCTCGCGCTGGGGTCATTGTTGAGTCCTCAAGTGCTGGCTCAAGCCGGCAAGCTGCGAGCCAGGCTGGCATGCTGGGTGATGTTTTCGAGCGTCATGGGATTCATCGTGGCACCTCTCACCGCCATCTTTGCCAGGCAGCTGTTCTGGGAGTGCGGCTATGTGTGTGTCGTCATCGCAGGAGCGCTGATCGGCCTCACCTTTCCCCTGCTGTGCCACGCAGCGATTCCTCCCGGACAAAACACCGGCAGCCAGCTTTCACGGCTCTATCTCGCCAACATCATCGGTTCTGGCGCAGGCAGCCTGCTCACGGGCTTTCTTTTCATGGAATGGATGAGCCTGCACCTGCTCAGCGTCCTGCTGCTCGGCCTCTCGTGGGTGTGGGCGGAGGTCATCGGGCGTTTTGCACTACCCAAGCAACAGCGCTGGCTGCCGCTGTGCCTGATGTCAGTCAGCCTCAGTCCGTTTCAAAGCTTCTACGAGCGCCTGCAGTACAAGCACGAATTCGCCCACGGCATGCACTTCGCCCAGACCATCGAGTCACGCCATGGCGTCATCACGGTGGACACCAGCGGCGCGGTTTACGGCAACGGCGCCTACGATGGCATGATCGGCACCAGGCTGGAGCCAAAATCCTGGCTTGTGCGCCCCTACTTTCTTTCGGCCGTGCAGGACCGTATCGAAAACGTGCTTGTCATCGGAGTGGCCAGCGGATCCTGGACGCAGATTCTGGTCAACCATCCGCAGGTAAAAAAGGTAACCGCCATCGAGCTCAGCCATGGCTACCTGGATCTCATCCGAGCACGCCCGGAAGTTTCCGGCCTGCTCAGCAATCCCAAACTCGAACTCGTCATCGATGATGGACGCCGCTGGTTGCGCCAGCACCCGGAGGCGCAGTTTGATGCGATTGTGATGAACACCACGCATCACTGGCGGGAGTTTGCCTCAGCCCTGCTCTCGCGTGAGTTTTTGACGGAGGTGAAAGCCCACCTGAAGCCTGAGGGCATCGCCTTTTGGAACTGCACCGAGTCCCCGCGTGCGGCACGCACGGGCATGGAGGTGTTTCCGCATACGATGATGATCATGAACCACTGCCTGGCCAGCAACGCCCCGCTTGAGCCCAGCCGTGAGCGCTGGAAGAAAGTTCTGGCGGCTTATCAAATCGACGGCCAGCCGGTCGTCGCAGCGGAGCAAATCGAAGGCGTGCTCGACTTCCTCAAGAATGAAGCCCTTCCCGTCCCCGGCGACATGTGGCATTGGTGCCGCCGCCCGGCCATGCAAGCCGCCTGGGGAAGCGCAGAGATCATCACCGATGACAATCTGGGCCATGAGTATCCTTGAGCTGTGATTTGCATTCCCCTTCCACTCAGCACATAAACACACATGCCAGACACCGTCGCAATCACCCCCGGCACGATGATTGAACTCGTGCGTGAAACCGTCCTGCCAGATCTGCCTGCTGATTTCAGCGTGGGGGCCGATCTGTTTGAAGCCGGGCTCGATTCCATGGGTGTGATGCAACTGGTGATGTATCTCGAAGAGCGGTTTGGCAAAAAGGTGGAGCCAGCCGAACTCAGTCGCGCCAATTTTCGCAGCGGCCTTGCCATGGTGGCGCTGGTAAAAGGACAAGCGTCAGGCGCATGAGCACACGCACCCCGTCCATTCCCCAGTTCCCGATCTCTGGCACCGACGGCTTTGTCGTGGCGCTCGATCACCTCGCACGATCAGCGGATGGTCGCGGGCTGGATGCTTTGAGTGAGATCCAGCTGAGCGGGCAGCCGGACGAAGAACGCCTGCGCTGGCTGGCGGCAGAACTGCCCAAGCGCCTGCCCCTGCTGCATGCCACGCTGCGCAAAGACGGCCTGTTTGGCGTGCCTTACTGGGAATGCTCCGGAGAGGCGGCTCCCGTCCCCATCGAGTTTCATCGGACCAGCGGCGTTGAGGGGGCTGAAAAATCGGTGGTCGAGTCCATCTCCGCCCTTCGAAGATTGCGCATGCAGGGGCATAGGCGCACCACCCTCGGCCCGCCGCACATTCGCTTGGATGTGGTCCGCACCAGCAATGTCACCTGGACGATCTTGATGAACTGGTCGCACCTGCTGCTGGACGGCACGGGAGTGGAGCTGCTTTTCAAGCACATGAACGAGCTGTGGCTGGACCCGCAGGCTGAGTCACCACGGCAGCCGGTGGTGCACAATGACAAGCCATGGTGGAAGCTGTTTCAGGAAAGCGAGAGCTGCAGCAAACACCTCATGAACCTGGGTGCCGAGCCTTTCGTATCCGCAAGCCGTGGCAAAGCCGTCTCCGGGCGCCGCTGCTGCTTTTGGGAGACCTTTTCCAAGGAGGACACGGCACGCATCAGACTCACACTCGGCAGGATCGGCGGTGACATGATGCGCACCTTTTTCTATGCGGGTCTCGCGGCGCGCTGCCACCAGGCCGTGTTTCACGCCCGGGGGCACTCCGATCTCACGTACGCGGTGACCATGCCGGTGCAGCAGCGTCCGAAAGACAGCGCCGGACGCACGGCGATCTTCCAAAACCACATGTCGATGTTCTTCTTCATTCTGAAGGATGCCGACCTTGCTGATCTGGCCACGGCGAGCAAGGTGCTCATGAAGCAGCACATGGAGCACCTCAAACTCAAACGGCATCTGTCCTTCAACTCGCTGCAGTTGCTGATGCGCGGCATGCCGGGCAAAACGATGCTGGACATGGTCAGGCTTGCGCAGCGGGGAGAGATCTCCTCCTGCTACCATGCCTACACTGGCAGCTTTGGCGAAGGGATGACCACATTCTGCGGGGGGGACATTATCAACGCCATCCACCTGCCCACGGTCAACGCCCCGCCGGGCAGCGGACTGTTTGTCTCCGAATGCCAGGACCAGCTCACGGTGACGGTGAGTTATCTGGACTCCTGCCTCAGCGAAACTGAGACAGAGCTGATGCGTGAGCGCTGGCGTTCTGATCTTCTCGGTGAATGATGCGGCCATGAATCCCGACGTTCTCATCATCGGCGGCGGCAGTGCAGGCGTGGCGGCAGCCCTGGCGGCGGCCCGTCGGGGCGCGGACACGCTGCTGGTGGAGCGCCACGGCTTTCTGGGCGGCGCAGGCACGGCTTCGCTCGTGCATTCGTTCTGCGGTCTCTATGATCTGCCGCCAACACCGGATGCTCGGCCACATGTTGCCAATCCGGGCCTCCCGGCGGAGCTGGAACGGGAGCTTCTGGCGCGGGGCATCGGCCACGGCCCGCTAAGGATGGGCAGGGTGGATGTGCTGATGCACCAGCCGCAGCTTCTAGCCCTGTTCTACGACCAGTGGTGCCAAAAAGAACCCCGCCTGCAGGTGCTGCTGCACACCGAAGTCACAGCGGGCACAGTGGAAGGGAGGCGAGCTGCCGAGGTGACTTTGCAATGCCGTGGCACGACCTGGAAGCTGCGCCCGCGAACTCTCGTCGATGCGAGCGGCGATGCCGTGCTCGCCTCACTGACAAACCAGCCGTGGGACAGCACTCCAGCCCAGGAGCTGCAACGCCCTGCCTACATTGTGGGCCTCGGCGATGTGGACACGCCGTCCCTGCAAGGCGACGGCCCCTTGAAAATCGCCGGGTGTCTCGCCAGGGCGATTCGTGAGAAAAAGCTGCCTGCGGCCGCTGCGGGAGCGCACTTTCGCGCCAGCGCCGCCCCGAACGAAGTTTTCCTGACGCTTGATCTGCATGGAGACTCACCGGAATGCGTCTTTGATGCGACGGATGCCCGGAGTTTGACCTGGATCGAAATGCAGGGGCGTGAAGTGACGGCCGCCATCGTGGCACATTTGAAAGCGGAGCTCGAAGGCTTTGCCAGAGCACGCATCACGACCCTGCCTGTGCGGGCCGGTATTCGTGAAAGCAAAAGGTGGATCGGGGAGGCGGTTCTGACGGAGGAGGACATCCTTGAAAGCCGGAGCAGCACGCAAGCCGTTGCCAATGCGACCTGGCCCATCGAACTGCGTGAAACGGCACGTGGACCGCGGCTGATCTACCCCAAGGAGCCGAAAGCCTGCGACATTCCCCTGGGGGCATTGCGTGCGCGTGATTTGCAGAATGTGTTCGTCGCAGGGCGCTGCCTTTCAGCCACGCATCGGGCGCAGGCGAGCACGCGCGTCATGGGCACAGCCCTGGCCACCGGACAGGCCGCCGGCATCGCCGCCACTTTAACTGAACAAGACACCGCCAGCCTGGCATTGCAGGTGCGTGACGTTTTGAGCCAACTGGAACACTCCAAGTGAACATCGTCGATCTTATCTTTGACCGCAGCATCGCCACTCACTCCGCCGTGATCAGCCCGGAGCTGCAGCTCACCTTTGGTGAACTGAAAGCGCGCATGCAGGGCTGTGCGCAAAGCCTGAGTGAAGATGCCAGCTGGCCAAAGAAACAGCGTCCGCGCATCGGCCTCAATGCGCCGAGCGGTGCGGATTACATCGTGGTGGCGCTGGCCATTCTGCAGCAGAACGCCTGCTTTGTTCCGATTCCCGCCGAGCTGACGGGCAGCGAGCGTGCGCAGCTTGCCAAGGCGACTGCGCTGGACGCCATCGTGCATGCAGAGAATGCGCAGAAGTGGCACATCGAAACGATGACGCACGATGCACCGCCTGCATTTGATGAGGCGGCTCTGGCAGCCCTGAACCCCGCCTTCATCCGCTTCAGCAGCGGCACCACAGGCACATCAAAGGGCATCGTCATTTCGCATGAAACGCTGCTGGCGCGCATCACCGCGGCAAATGAAGGTCTCTGCATCGGACCCCAGGACCGAGTGCTCTGGGTGCTGCCCATGGCGCATCATTTCGCAGTCTCGATTGTTCTCTATCTCTACCATGGAGCCACCACGATCCTGGCTCCTGCGAGCGACCCCAAAGTGATGCTGCAGATGATGCAGGAGCATGGCGCGACGGTGATGTATGGCTCGCCCTACCACTATACCATGCTCTCCGGCCAGCCGGACGCAGGCAGACTCGGATCTCTGCGCCTGGCGGTTTCCACCGCGTTTGCGCTGACCGATGAGGTGGCGGAGCTTTTTGCCAGCAAAACGGGGCTGCACCTCACCCAGGGAATGGGCATCATCGAAGCCGGGCTGCCCATCCTGAACCTGGCCCATGCCAAAGACCGGCCCACCTCTATCGGCAAGCCGCTGCCAGCGTTTGAAGTAAAACTGGAAGACGGAGAACTCATGCTGCGCGGCCCGGGTGTCTTCGATGCATATCTGACTCCATGGCAGCCGCGTGAGTCGGTTTTGCGCAACGGCTGGTTTGCCACAGGGGACATTGCTGAAACAGATGCGGATGGCTGCTTGTACCTGCGCGGCCGTGTGCGCAGCGTGATCAATGTAGGCGGACTGAAGTGCTTCCCTGAAGAGGTGGAGGCCGTGCTGTGCGGACATCCCGGCGTCAAGGCGGCCCGGGTTACCGCCCGTGCACACCCTGCGCTGGGGGCCATGCCGTCGGCGGAAATCATCCCTCATAACACCGAGTCCCCCCCTCCTGTGATTGAATTGAGAAAGCTTTGCCAGGAGCGACTCTCCGCCTACAAAGTTCCGCTGTTCTATACCTTCGTGACAGAACTGCCGCTGACCGCCAGCGGCAAACTCCGCCGCTATTGACTCATGAGCTCAACTCCACGCATAGCCATCCTAGGTGCAGGTCCAGCTGGCAGCGCGCTCGCTGCCATGCTTGCCCGTCAGGGCATCCAGTCGCTTGTTTTCGATGATGAGAAGCGTCCTGCCATGCTGGTGGGAGAGTCTCTGATCCCGGGCATCGTGGCGATCCTGCAGCGCATGGGCATCGAGGACAAGGTGGCCGCCATCTCCCAGTTCAAACCCGGAGCCAGCTTCATCCACCACCGCGGCACACAGATGCATTTTGATTTCCGCACCGTGGCGGGCCGCCTGCCGGCCTACGCCTACAACGTGCCACGTCCGGCTTTTGACGACGTGATCAAAACACACGCCCAGTCATTGGGGGTGCGTTTCGTGAAACATCGTGCCGGTCTGCTGGCCCATCCGGGGGGAAGTCCTGAACTGACGCTGGATGCAGCGGCGCTCGCCGCCGGCGGGTATGAAAATGGCAGCAAGCCGGATCTCATCATCGACTGCAGCGGCCGCACACGGACCTCCGCACGGCTGCTTGGCATCGGGGCGGAAACCGGACCGCGCAGGGACACGGCACATTTTGCGCATTTCACCGGCATTGAGCACCCCTACCCCGCAGGACAGATTGTGATCACCTACCATCCATGGGGCTGGAGCTGGCGCATTCCGCTGCCAGATTCTTTGAGCTTCGGGATCGTGATGCACCCCAAATCGCTGCCGGAATTCGGGGCCAATGCCGAGGAAAGGCTCGACCGGGTGCTAGCCACTGACCCCGCCTTGTCCGCTCTGACTTCAAATCGCAAGCGTGTCAGCGACACCTACACCTACACGAATTACCAGCTCATATCCGACCGGGCACACGGCCCTGGCTGGGTGTCTGCAGGAGACGCTTTTGGCTTTGTTGACCCCATGCTTTCCCCCGGGGTTTTTCTGGCGCTGGATGCTGCGGAGTCCCTCAGCGCCATGTTTGCGCGGCAGGGTGAAAAGCTGCTCGATCAGCCAGAACGGCTGCTCAAGGAGCTGGGCCGCTATGAAAAACGCCAGCGTGCCTGGCATGAGGCCTGGCACGAGTTGATCGAGTATTTTTATGATGGCCGCATTGTGGCCTTCTATGAGCGCGGCATGCAGCTCAAGAAGGACTACCCGGGAAGATTCAGCAACATGATGGAGAGCATCAGCTCCCGGACGCTGGCGCTCATGGCTTCGGGAGCCAGCACCCTCTCGACATGCAGCCGGATGTATCTCAAGGGCTGCTCCAGATGGCTGCTGAACCGCGAACGCGCGAAGGAACTGGCGCTGCCCTAACCGCCTGGCCTGATGTTTGCACGTCTGCGCTCCTCATCCACAGCAGCCTATGTGCTGCCCCTGCTGCTGTTCACACTGCTGAATGCCGTCCCGGGCATGTTCCGCGTCGCCAACTCAGAGCTGCCTTGGCATGTGCGTGCGCCGGAGCACTGGGCCTACCCGCTGCAGACGGTGCTCTGTGCTGCAGTGCTGTTGTTTTTTCGCCAGCACTACGCATTCAGGCCATGGCGCGGCATGGGCCTGGCTTTTGCCCTGGGAGTCGCCGGCATCGCCATCTGGGTAGCGCCGTCTTTGCTGAGAGAGCAACTGATCCGGCAGGGACACGAACCCGCAGCATGGTGGGTGTGGCTCGGGCTTGCCGAACGTCTAAAGGGTTTTGACCCTATGATTGCGCAGGATTCACCGCTCTGGTTCAGCCTTGCTGTGGGCATGCGCCTAGCCCGAATGGTGCTGGTGGTGCCCTTTGTCGAAGAGCTGTTCTGGCGCGGATTTTTGATGCGCTATCTGCTGACGGAAGACGGCCGGTTTGAGCGTGTCCCCTTCGGCAAACATCGCTGGAAGATGTTCTGGATCGTCACGCTCGCCGTGATGCTGATTCACAATACTGAGGACTATTTCGGCGCCTTCGTCTGGGGCTCCCTGATGTACTTCGTGGCGGTGCGCACCAAGAGCCTGGGCGCATGCGTGTTTATGCACGCGATTGGCAATCTGGCCCTGGGCCTCTACGTGCTGAAGACGCACCAGTGGGGATTTTGGTGATCAGGCCTCCCTTTGGGCGGCAAGCTGCGCCTCCAGCTCCTTGACCCTCGCCACCAGCTGCGGCAGGCGGTTGATGCTGGCCAGCCTGCGTTTTTCCTCCCCTGCCGGTATGGCGGGAAATCCCAGATAAGTCTGGCCGGCCGGCAGGTCACGCGTCACGCCGCTACGTGCGGCCAGCGTGCTTTGGGAGCCCACGTGCACATGCCCGGCAATCCCCACCTGGGCGGCGATCACCACGTAGTCGCCAATGATCGCACTACCGGCGATGGCGGTGCAGGCGACAATGATGCAATGCTTTCCGATCACCACATTGTGACCTATCTGGACGAGGTTGTCGATCTTGGTCCCCGCTCCGATCCAGGTGCGGCCGAACCGCGCACGATCCACTGTGCTGCCCGCCCCGATCTCCACATCATTGTCAATCTGCACGATGCCGGCCTGGCGGACCTTGCGGTGGCGCCCCTGACTGAATTCATATCCAAAGCCGTCGGCCCCGATGACGACACCGGAATGCAGAAACACCCCGTCACCCAAAAGACATTCGGCATGAACCGTGACATTTGCATGGAGCTTGGAGCCTTTGCCAATGATCACATTCCGGCCCACAAAACTGCCGGGGCCGATCTCAACTTCATTCCCCAGCTCCACCCCTGACTCGATCACGGCATTGGCGCCGATGGCAACACGCTCCGGGTCAAATTTAACATTGGGAGCCACCACTGCTGAGGGATGCACTCCAGGGGCAAACGGCTCGGGCTGAAATCCATAGGCCTCGACGATCTGCTCAAAGGAACGTGAAGGGTCAGAGACCTCGATGCAGGAGGTGTTCGGCGGAAAGTCCCGCCACCCCAAAGGCACTAGCACGGCGCTGGCCTGGGTTTTGACCAGTTTTTCGTTGTACCGAGAATCGTGGAAAAAGCTCAGATCGCCGGCCATGGCTTCTTTCAGGGATGCAAAGCCGGTGATCTGATCTGTGGGGTCACCGCACAAAATTGTGCCTCCGACGAGATTTGCTAGGTTGGAGAGCGCGATTTTCATGTCCGGCACCATCTCATCTCTAGAGCCTCATTCCACGCCAATCTTCAACCGCGCTGCGATTGTTTCTCAAATTCCTAGCCCTGCAATGTTTCCACACGCATCCAGCTAGGCTCTCCGCGCACGCACTTGAGCTGACTTATGGCGGCCAGAGCCGCTTTCATGTCTCCGAGACGTGCGTCGTGTATCATCAGCACCAGTGAAGTTTCACCGCTGGTGTCTTCGAGATCTTCCGGCTGAATCATCGAGGAAATACCAATGCCACGCTCACCAAGCGCGGTGGCGACCTGGGCCAGCACTCCTGGCACGTCGTCAACGGTCAGCCGCAAATAATAATGTGAAACAGTGTCATCCACGGGCTTTGACTTGCCGTAAAGACCATGCGGTACAAAGCCGCTGTGACGGGCGCCATGCATCAAAACAGCTGCGGCTTCACAGAGATCGCTGATCACGCTGCTGCTGGTCGGATCCTGGCCGGCGCCGCGCCCGTAAAACAGTGTCTCGCCCACGACATCTCCGTTAACGAGCACCGCGTTGAATGCACCGCTGACGCTGGCAAGCACATGAGAGAGCGGCACCAGGGAGGGCTGGGTCCGAACCTCAACGAGGCCGTTTTCATCCGCACGGATGACCGAGAGAAGCTTGATCGTGTAGCCCAGCCGTGCGGCAAAGCGGAAGTCCGTGATATTGACGCGGTCCACGCCTTCCACGTGCACCTTGTCCTGCGGAATCCAGAATCCATAGCTCAATGAGGCCAGAATGATCGCCTTATGCGCTGCATCCCAGCCGCTCACATCCAGCGTGGGGTCAGCCTCGGCATAGCCCTTGTCCTGGGCCTCCTGCAGGGCATCCGCATAGCTTAGCCCGGCCTGAGACATCCGGGTGAGGATGTAATTGCAAGTGCCGTTGATGATGCCGTGGATTGAACGGATGTGATTTCCCACCAGCCCCTCCTGCAGCACCTGGATGATCGGGATGCCGCCGGCGACAGCAGCCTCAAAATAAATCGGCACACCGCATTCCTCGGCCAGCGCGAACAGTTCCTTCCCGCGCTCGGCCAGCAGGGCTTTGTTGCCGGTCACGACAATCTTTTTGGCCCTCAGGGCCGCAGCCACCATGTCGTAGGCCGTGGAGGTGCCGCCAATGAGTTCGACGATCACGGGAATCTCCGGATCGCTAACCAGGTCCCTCCAGTCGGTGGTGAGCATTTCGGCAGGCACCGAGACATCCCTTGGTCGGGAGAGGTCGCGCACGGCCACTTTGGAGACTTGGAGCGTCGCCCCAGTGCGCTGGGTGATCAAAGAACGGTTCTTTTTCAGATTCTTGAACACTCCCGCCCCCACATTGCCTAAACCGGCTAAACCTATGTTAATGACACGAGGGGAGCTGACGTTGGACATGATGAATGATTTGCCGGAATTGAGGGGCAGTAGTCATGGCGGAGACGCGTGTCGGGTGCAAGCAAGAAGGCTAGCGTTGATAAACCCAATAAAAAACCTAGGTGAAACCAACCAATCTGCTGAAAATGAGAATTCTGGGGCAATGTTGGCACAAGAAAAACCTTGTTCTCCTAAAGGAGATCCTGGTAGAGTTGTGATTAAATACATGACTTTCCGTTCCTTTAGCTACTGGCTCGCTTGCAGCATCGCTGCCGCCATAGCTGTGGGTGCGACAGAGCCTGAAAGGGGCTCAGTATTGGAAAGCAGCCTGGCCGAGACTACCCTCAGCACCGTGCACACTGTGCCTGAACCCAGCCGTGCACTTCTGCTCTTTGCAGGCATCATGGCCATGGCATTCACCTACCGCCATGCCTGGGTGAGTTGGAAGCGCAGTGCCTAGCAAAGAAGCACTCAGCCCCGGACGGATGGGCGGTTTTGATTCGACGCACCCGCTGCCATGACTAGCATTGGGTGCATGAGAGTCCTGG
This sequence comes from Prosthecobacter fluviatilis, assembly GCF_042655725.1. Lineage (GTDB taxonomy): Bacteria > Verrucomicrobiota > Verrucomicrobiia > Verrucomicrobiales > Verrucomicrobiaceae > Prosthecobacter > Prosthecobacter fluviatilis. The sequence continues at coordinate 711,346 of NZ_JBHSMQ010000002.1, read as the reverse complement.
CCGCCCTTATTCTTTTAGCACACCCGGCACTGTTCGCGGCTGATGCAGCCTTTTCCCGGCACGCCATCGCGACTGTTCATCCGCTTGCCACAGAAGCAGCACAGAAGGCGTTTGAAAAGGGAGGCAATGCCGTTGACGCCGCCATTGCGGCAGGTCTGACTTTGGGTGTCGTCGATGGCCACAATTCCGGCATCGGCGGAGGCTGTTTCTTCGTCATTCGTGCGGCTGATGGCACCGTCACCTGCATTGACGGCCGTGAGATGGCCCCCTCCGGCGCCAAGCGCGACATGTACGTGATTGATGGCAAGCTCGACGACGAAGCGAGCAAGACCGGCGCTCTTGCCTCAGGTGTCCCGGGCTATCTAAAAGCTTGTGCCAGCGCGCAAAAGAAACACGGCAAACTCAAACTGGCCGATGTCCTGCTGCCAGCCGCTGAAATCGCAGAAAAAGGGTTCGCCATCGACACTGTCTATGCGCGCAAGCTCGCGGCCACGGCCACCAAACTGGCGAAGTTTCCCTCTTCAGCGGCCATTTTTTTGAAGAACGGGAAGCCCCTCGAAAAGGGACAGATTCTCGTGCAAAGCGACCTCGCGAAAACCTACCGCGCTGTGGCGGAAAACGGGATCGAATGGTTCTATGGCGGTGAATTCGCCCGAAAAACCGCTGAGTGGATGTCAGCCAACGGCGGCATGATGACGGCAGAAGATCTGGCCGGATACCAAGCCCCGGAACGCGAGGCGATCCGCTCACAATACCGGGGCTACGATCTCGTCACCATGCCGCCGCCGAGCTCAGGCGGAGTTCATGTCGCGCAGATCCTCAACATTCTCGAACATTTCCCGATCCGGCATTTGCGTGAGAGCAGCCGCGTCCATGTGATCACAGAGGCCATGAAACTGGCGTTCGCAGACCGTGCCCACTGGCTGGGCGACCCTGATTTTGCGCCGGTGCCGCGAGGACTGGTGGAACCAGGCTATGCTGCCGAACTGGCAAAAAAGATCGACCTGGATCATGCCACCGCCGTCCCCTCACACAACATGCCACCGCACTGGGAGGGGGATGTTTTTGGCAAGCACACCACTTTTTTGTGCACTGCCGATGCCGAGGGCAACTGGGTGGCGCTTAACCAAACGATCAACACCGCTTTTGGCAGCAAGGTGGTCATTCCAGGCACAGGAGTGCTTCTCAACGATGAGATGGATGACTTTGCCGTGCAGCCTGGCATTCCGAACGCCTTCAAGCTCGTCGGTGCGGAAGCAAATGCCATCGCGCCAGGCAAGCGCCCCCTCTCGAGCATGAGCCCCACCATCGTTCTGAAGGATGGCAAACCTGTGATCGTGACCGGGGCTGCAGGCGGGCCCACCATCATCACACAGGCACTTCTGCTGCTGACCCACATCATTGACGATGGAATGCTCCCGGCTGAAGCCCTGGCGCAACCGCGCTTTCACCATCAGTGGAACCCGGACGAACTCAAGATCGAGAAGGCGTTTGGACAGGCCACTCTGACCAGCGTCAGAGCCCTGGGGCATAAGCTGGCGGAATCCGAAAGCTTCGGCGCCTGCCAGGCCATCTACTTTGACCGAAGCAAACAGCTCTTCTTCCCGGCCAATGATCCGCGAGTGCCCGGCAAGGCGGATGGCAGGTGATCACTCCTCCCGCAATTTGCGGCGCAGGGTGGCCCGGTTCATTTTCATCGCAGTCGCCAGACGTGTGGGCTTGCTGTCGAAGCGCCTGAGCAGCGTCTCCAGCATGAAGGACTCCACCGTTTCGAGCAGGTCATCGTAGGCGGGCATCGTTTCATCAGAACCGGTCGTTTTTTGGTCCAGCCACGCAGCAAGGGAGCGCTTCATGGTCTCCTCGAGATGATTGGACTCATCCGGCTTCACAATGCTTGCCGGCAGGTGATGCGGCAAAACGGTGCCCCCGCTGCAAACGGCGGCGGCGTGCGCCATGGCTGTTTTCAGTTCGCGAACGTTGCCCGACCACTCGTGGGCTTTGAGCAGCGCCAGCGCATCTGCCGAGAGCACCTGCCCGCCCAGAAAAGCAGACGCCAGCGCAGGGATGTCTGCGGTGCGTTCACACAGCGGGGGCAGCTGCACCTGAAGGACAGCCAGGGCGTAAAACAAGTCTTCCCGCAGGTGGGGCGCCGCCTCCTGGCTTGCTGAGCTGAAAAGGCGGGCCTTCACCATGCCTGCGCTCAACCGGTGCAGCAGAGCTGCCTGCAGCGGCTTGGACCAGGCGCTGATTTCATCCAGAAACAGCACGCCATCCCCAGCTTTGGAGATGGACTCATCCAGCGCGGCCTCCGCACGCTCCTCCGGCCATTCATCGGCGCGGAACACGATCATCGGTTTTTCAGCCCGCGCACTGTGGCGGTGGATTACCTGGGCGGAGAGGCTCTTGCCGCTCCCCGGCGGGCCGAGCAGCAGCACAGGGGCATCGCTGCTGCTCGCCTGGGCAATAATGGCAAACGCGCGCTGCATGGGATCGCTGGAGCCGATCATGGTTGCCGGCGCGGGCTGCTCGGTTTTCGCCGGTGCAAACACTTCGCGGATCGCCCGCTGAATGTCAGACAGGTTGAGCGGCTTGAGAAAATACTCCCTTGCCCCGAGCCTTCGTGCCTCCAGGGCCGTGTCCAAGGTTCCGTGGGCGGTGATGACCATCACCGGCGGCGGCTGTGGCAGCGCCTGTATTTTCTCCAGGACCTTGAGACCGCTCATGTCTGGCAGGCCGACGTCGAGAATCACGAGCTCAAATGGCTGGGTGCCAAGTTTGTCGATCCCTCCCTGGCCGCTGGCTGCAACAACCGGGGTTGCTTCAAGACGACGCACGACGGTCGAGAGCGCGGCGGCCAGGGCGTATTCGTCTTCAATGATGAGGATGGCGGGAGTCATGCAGAGATGAAGGGTAGCAGGACGGTGACAACGGCCCCTCCCTTGGGGTCATTTTGCAAATTCATGCTGCCACCATGCGCTGAAATGATGGTGGAGACAATGTTCAAACCCACGCCCATGCCGCCTTCCTTCTCCGTAAAAAAGAGCTCCGTGCCCTGTGCAAGCGCCTGTTCGGAAAAGCCGGCACCGGAATCCGTGCAGCGAAGCTCAAAAAAGCCGTCCGCAAACCGGCCGCTGAGACCAAGCCTGCCACCTCGCGGCATTGCCTGAATGGCATTGACCATGAGATTTCGCACCGCCTGGGCCAGACGCTGGGAGTCGCCCATGATCCAGACCGAATCTGGCAGATCTATCCCGACCTCCACTCCGGCATGCCGTGCCTGGGCTTCCAGGTTTCCGGCCACGGTGCGGATGCAGGCGGCCAGGTCCAGTTTGACGAGCCTCGGCGGCAGCGGATTGGCAAGGTGAAGCCACTGGTTCACCAGTCCGGCGATGACTTCGGATTCATTTTCAATGAGCCTGATTGCCTGAGCGTCCTCCTCATTCTGCGGCGTCATCAGCTGTGCGTGCAGCTGAATGGAGGCGAGGGGGTTCTTGATGTCATGGGCAAGGCTGGTGGCGACGCGACCGAGCATGGCGAGGCGCTCAGACTGGGCACGCTTGAGGCGTTCGCGGACGAGGAGCCAGCCGACAAAACCTGACACGACCCAGAAGGCGAGAAAGACATTGCGCGTCGCCGGGTCGTCGAGGGAGAGACTCGACCCAGGATGTCTGCGGACAAAAATGATGTCCTCCTTTTCGTCCAGTCGCAGAATGAGGGCCTCGCGGCCTTTGGGCAGGCTGATGAGCTGGCCGTCGGCGGGGGCGTCCGACAAGATTTGAACGATGGCCCCATCGATGCGGTTCCCTTGGCGGAAATGAACGCCCACTCCGGAGAGCCGAGCGAGATCCGAAGCCAGCTTGGGGCTGCGGGGGAGATGCATCTCGCGGACAAAGTCGGCCTGCGATTTGGCGAAAGCAGCAAACAGGCGGCGGGACTCGAGTTCTTCGCGGTACTGCAGCCATGCCAGAAGCAGAAGCGAGCCCAACATGACGAAGGCGAGAAAGCCTAGGACGAGGTTGAGGCGAAGCTTGTCTGAAGGGGCGAACACGCGCTACGGTTCAGGCAGCGGAGCGCTTTTATCAATCAGCTTGTCTTCCCAGATCGCCTCCCCGGTCGAAGGCTCGTAGGTCAGGACTCGGCTCTTGCTGCCAGGCACAGGGCCTTTGTCGATTTTGGGCAGCCACTTCGCCAGCTCGGCCTTTTTGCCGGCATATTGGGGGTCTTTGGCGAGATTGGTCCATTCGTTGGGGTCTTTCAGTTCGTCATAGAGTTCCTCGCTGCCGTCCGCGTAGCGGATGTAGCGCCATTCCTTGGTGCGGATGGTGTGGTTGCCCTGGTTGTGCGTGGTGATGGCTGGCCATTCGCGGGGCGCGCTGGCGTCTTGAAACTGCGGCATGAGGCTGTGGCCTTCGAGGTCGCTGCGTGCGGGCAGTTGAGCAAGGGCGAGGAGGGATGGGAAGATGTCGAGCAGCTCCACGGGGCTTTCGCACACCTGCCCAGCCTTGATGCCAGGCCCGGCAAAGATGAGCGGAACACGCGTGCTGCGCTCCCAGAGGGTGTTTTTTCCCGTCATGAGTTTTTCGCCGAGATGCCAGCCGTGGTCGCCCCAGAGGACGACGATGGTGTTGTCCAAACGGCCGGTGGCTTCGAGCTCGTGCATGAGGCGGCCGACCTGGCTGTCCATGAAGCTGATGCAGGCGAGGTAGGCGCGGACGAGGGGTCGCCATTCGTTGTATTTGCGCAGCGTGGAGAGGCGTGGCTCGGGCAGCTTCCAGTGGAGGAAATCGGCGAATTTGGGAAGGTCGGCACGGTCGTCTTCTTTGACCGGGGGCATCTGCAGTGTGGCATCTGGATAGAGATCAAACCACTTCTGTGAGGCGAAGCATGGGACGTGAGGGAGGCGGAAGCCGGCGGCGATGAAGAAAGGCTTGTCGGCAGGGGCGCGCTTCAATGCATCAATGGCGGAGTCGGCGATTTTCCAGTCGGCGTTGTCTTCGTCTTTCTCGGGGAAGACGCCCCAATCCATGGCGGGATGGCGAACCGGGCCGGGGAGATTGGCGATGGGGGTCTTCGGCTTGGGCATGGGGCCGCGATTGCCCCATTCATTGAACTCGGCTTTTTGATCCCCCCCACGCATGGACCCATCGTGGTAGATTTTGCCACTGTTGAAGGTGTAATAGCCAGCCTGCGTGAAAGTCTGCGGAAGGGTCACATGATGCTTGGTCTGCTCCACTTCGCGGATGCCGGGAGCGAGGCCGTAGATGCCGGTGCTGGAGGGGCGGAGGCCGGTGAGCAAGGAACTGCGCGAAGGATTGCACAAGGGCGCCTGACAGTGCGCGCTGGCGAAGAGGGTGCCGCGTTTTGCCAAGGCATCGATGGCGGGCGTCTTCACCTGCGGGTGCCCGCCCATGCAGCCGATCCAGTCATTCTGGTCATCGATGGCGATGAAAAGAACGTTGGGCCGCGAGTCGGCGGCGTGGAGGGAGACACAGGCTAAAGCGGCAAACAGGAGGGACAACTTCATGGTCCGGCTTCAAACGAAGCTCGGCCACTGGAACTAGCAGCTTTAAGAAGCCACGTTTGGCACGAGATGCTCGGCAGCTTTGGCGGCCTCGGCACGGAGCTCCGGATTGAGGTTCTTCTGCTCGAATTCACGGCACCAGCCCTTGATCTCAAGCTCGTTAAAGATCTTGCCGATGACACGGCGGAGGAGGCCTTTGAGATTGGGGAGTTCGACTTCCTGAAGGGAGCGGATGGCGGCTTCTTTGTAGCCTTCGAGGAGGGTCATGGCTTTCTCGTGCGCGCCGCTGTCGAGCGCCCACTGGCGGATGGTGGCGTTGTCAGGCTTGGCCTGGGAGGCGCCGTTCCAAAGGGCCTCCATCTGGTCTTTGACCTCGCCTTTGCCCTTCTCCCGCAGGAGGGAGAGGACAATGCTGGGGCGCATGTTCCATTCGTTGCCTGCGGCGGAGTCTTCGCCGAGATCGTCAAGGTCATCGCGGATCTGGTAGGCGATGCCGAGGTTCTCGCTGTAGGTGTGCAATGCATCGGCGCATTCGTCGAGCTGGCCGGCCAGCGCGGCACCAACCTTGAGAGCGACTTCAAAGGCGGGGGCGGTTTTGCTGCGGAAGATTTCGAGAACCTGCGTGCTGCTCAGAGCCACGGGATGGCGGGTCCAGAGGAGTTCCGCGCCTTGACCGATGCAGAGTTCGCGCTGGCCTTCGGCGGCGACAAGAATGGCGGCGCTGCGGACATGGGCGGCGGCGTCATTGTCAGCAAGAAGACGGTAGCCTTCGCCGATGAGCAGGTCGCCAATGTTCAGGGCCACGGGGACACCGTGCTCGGTGTGGAGGGTGGTTTCACCGTAACGTTCGGCGTCGCCGTCCTCGATGTCATCGTGAACGAGGGAGGCCTTGTGGAAGATTTCGACGGCGATGGCGGCCTTCTTGACGGTGTCTGAGATGGGGCCTTCGGGGTCTTCGCGCAGGGCCTGGTAGGCGGCAACGGTGAGAAAGGGGCGCCAGCGTTTGCCGGCACGTGCGAGCCATTCCCGCGCGATCTCGTCGCTGTGGCCACGGGAGGGGCCCATGAGCGCATTGAGGGAATCCAAGGTGAACCAGGTTTTCACCTCGTCGTGGAGCGCGTTGAGATTGAGGCGGCGGGTTTTGTCGTCGCTGGTGAGGTGGATGTAGTCCCAGACCCAGTCGATATCGACGAGGGTGTCGATGCAGTCGTCCTGCAGCAGGGGCACTGCGACGGCGGGGATGGCGGCGGCCTCGACGTAGGGGAAGGTGCGCTCAAGGACAGGCAGACAGGAAATGCCAACGATGGCCTCGATCTTGCCAGTCTGAATGAGGGACATGACGATGGCGCTGCCTTCGGCGACGAGGACGGCATAGCCCAGCTTTTCAGCTTCGTTCTGGAAATCCTGGATGGAGCAGAGGCCGCACTGCTTGCAGAGGAGGCCGAACTCATCAAAGGGGGCCGGGCATTTGCTTTCAACCCGGAGGCATTTCGGCATCAGCAGCAGCCGCTTTTCAAAAGGCACCGTGGCGAGAGACTCACGCCAGGTTTCATTGGCAAGGAGCACGCCGACGTAGTCGCGATGGATTTTGTCGATGGCGTGGATGGCGAGAATTTTGTCCGTATGCTCCTGGAGCTCAGCGATTGGCACCGGGGGCACAAGCCTGTTCTCCTCGGCATAGGCACGCACCCAGCCGAGAATCTGGTCCCGGTCCTGTTTGGTTTGCGGGATGTTTTTCTTCGGCTGGCGGATACGCCGGTTCAGGCCTGGAATGGGAGGCGGAAGGGCAGCAGAACGGACGACAGCAGCAGACATGAGTGAGGGGGAAGAGGGGCGGAGTGCCGGATGAAAAGAGTGTGCGGTTTAACCGCACATGCGGGGCTTGGTCTTGCAGATATTGCGCTAAAGCATGCGAATATTGAGCTTTAACGGGATGAGAAAGGCTACAAAAAATGGAGAAAGCGATCTCTCTACGCGTCAAACCACCGTGCCACGACCGCTCTTGGGTGTGTTTTTCCTTGGCTTGGACTCGGGCAGCCCTTCATCCTGAAGAATCGTGTCCTGGGGAAGAGGCTCCGCGCCTTCTTCACCTTTGGGGTCAGGCTCTGCAAAAGGGGTGGCTTTTTGGTAGAGTTTGAGGCGGGAATCGAACTCCTCCTGCAGCTTTTTGCGGTCTTCTTCAGGCAGGTCTTTGTCCTCGCTGAGAAGCGCGATACAGCGCTTCTGCCAGAGCTCGGCCTCTTTAAATTCTCCGTTGCGGGCGAGCGCGGCGGCCATCGTGTCGATCATTTCGTATGGCTGCTCGTCGCTTTGCACGACTTCGGCGACAAGCTTCAAGGCTCGGCGTGCCAGAAGCACGGCGCTTTCGCCATTGTGCAGGTTATCTTCCGGACAGGTGGCCAGGAACCAAGCCAGGTTGTTGGAGGCCCAGGGATCTTCAGAACGTGCGGCACGGCGATACCAGGCACCGGCACGGCGGTAGTCCACCGGCACCCCCTGCCCGGTGTAGTAGAGATTTGCCAGACGGGTCATCGCAGGCACGAAATCCTGCTGTGCAGCCTTGAGGTACCAGAGCGCCGCTTTGGAGGCGCTTTTGGCGATGCCATCTCCGCGTTCCAGCTTGGAGGCATAGGCAGTTTGTGAGGGGGGATCCCCCTGATCAGCGGCCTTCTTGAACCATTCTGCGGCTTTTGCCGTGTCCTTCTTCACACCTTTGCCTTCCTCGTACATGACCCCCAGACGATGCTGGGACAGAGCAAAGCCGAGCTCTGCCGAACTGCGATACCATTCTGCGGCCTTGGCCAGATCTTTTTTGACCCCTTCGCCGTCCTCAAACAGATTGCCAAGCACGTGCTGCGCACGCAGGTGCTTTTGCTTGGCGGCTTTTTCGACGAATTTCACCCCTTCCTCGGTGTTCTTTTTCAAACCTTCCCCGGTGATCAGACGCAGGCCGAGCTCAAACTGAGCGTCGGCGTCACCACGGTCAGCCCAGTCTCGCAGGTCTTTTTCATCGATGCGCTGCGGCTGCTGTGCCGTCAGAATTGAAGCAGCAAACAGCAAGGCTGCTAGGACGGTGGCAAAAAGAGATGGAGGTGACGCACGCTTCATGGAGCAAAATTACGTCTGGCAGGAGCCGTCTCAACCATCAAAATGCGGCCTCGCCTCAAATTGACAGACCCGACAAGCTTTCACAGGAACCATAAGCCCAGCTTGGGGAAGAAGCGTTTTGGCCAGAGTCCGGCAAGTTAAAACCCCTAAAAAATCTAGGCTTTATGCCAATGCTCTTCCACGAGCCAGGATTCGCTTTCATTGCCATCTGTGGTATGAGGAGAAACATGAAAAAACTCCTGCTCCCTGCTCTGGCAGCCTGTTTCTGCATTGTTTTTCTCGTCAGTTGCGGTGCCAATGCAAACGCAATTCCCGGCCCTCCGTTTGCATATGATGACTTCGGCACAGAGTCGATGGCCGGCCACATGATCGGTCCGAAGGGAAAAGACACCCAGGTGATTGCCCGGTTTGGCTCCACTCACTCAGCCCCCCCTGCCGAGGGGCCGGACATCCGTTATGTCAGCGTGGGGCAGGCCATGTTTTACCTGCGCCACAGTGTGAGGAAACTGCCCAAAACCTCAGAAAATGCGGCGCTGCGTCAGCGCCTGGCGGCCACCTACAGCCGGTTGTACCGAGAATACTCCACCAAACGCAATTCCTTCCTCGCATCACCCTCGGCCACCTACGGCAGGGGTGGCATGAACCGGGCGCTGATCATGCCCCCGATGCCTCCTTCAATCTGACGCAGCGCATTTGACAAGGCTCCTGCGGCCAGCCAGAATGTGTGAACTGGCTCAAGTCAGTCGCGGGTGTAGTTCAATGGTAGAACACGAGCTTCCCAAGCTTGATACGTGAGTTCGATTCTCATCACCCGCTCCAGCACTGATTCAAAGTGTTGAAGCCACAAACTCGGCCGACAAGACCGGGAGGGCTTGCAGGGTCAAATCAGCAGACCACCGTGTGACCGTGGCTATTTGGAAGCTGCGGCTGGCAGGTTTTGCAGGAGGGATTCGGTCACTGACTTGGCGAGCAACTGATAGGCCTCGGGTTTCCAGTGGAACTGGTCGCCACGGGCGAGGTCCAGTTTCGGAGCCAGGAGTGCATAGAGGTCGTCGATGGGCACATGCGCCTCAGCCATGACTTCGGCAGCCAGACGATTGTGCTCGATGATAATGGGATTGATGACGGGATCCGCCTCGCCGGGCCTGCCTTTGACGGTGACCGGCGTGCTGCTGGCCCAGATGATTTTTGCCTTGGGAAGCTGGGTGCGGATGACCTGGATGAAGGCGAGCGTGAGCGGCTTGAAGGTGCCTTCCTTGATGCGGCCCGGCTGCCAGCCATGCAGGCCCATGTTGAAATGGATGATGTCGTAGGGGCCGTGCTCCTGCAAAGCGGCGGCGAGCAGTTTGTTGAGATTTTCCGACTGAGCGTGTGGGTGCATCCAGGCATCGACATAGGCTTTGCCCTTCATGGCCTCGATCACCGGATTCATGTAGCCGCCAAGAATGGAATCTCCGATGAGGAGCACGCGCGGGCGTGATTTGTCGACTATGACGGCTTTGTTGAACTTCCAGCTTTTGCCATCGGCGTGAAGACGCTGGTCTGTCTCGACAGGGGCGGCAGGAGTTTGGGAATGGAGAAGACTGGCTGTGAAAAGGAGCAGGCCGGTGGCAATGGGGAGAAGATGGGATCTGGCAGACATGGGCGGTTGCATACGAGGGTGAGGCATGATTCTTCCGAGGAACCCCGGTGCTATGCCGTCATGCGAGCGAGCACAGCGTCATCCACCGGCTTGCAGGAGCGGTAGCCTTCGCCGTGCTCAGGGAGCTCGGCGAGGAAGGCGGCCCGGGCTTCGGCGCTGTGGAAATCGAGCCCTATGAGGGCGCGGCCGATACGCTCGCCGGACTGGCGGTAATTGAAGTAGCAGAGGCTGGCGCGGTCGCGGATGAGGCGGGAGAGGAAGTCGTGGAGAGCACCGGAGCGCTCGTAAAAGTCGAGACGCAGGAAAACGGGATGGGTGAGCAGATCACCGCGCAGCGGGATGGCGCGGAAGGCAACATCCACGGCTCCAGTGAGGTCTTCCCAAAGGTAACCGCCGGACTCAAGGCGTGCCGGGAGCGCGGCCAGGGTGTCGGCATTTTCCGATGTGACGGTGAAGACGGGCCATGCCTCGTCGGTGCGGTGCAGGCCGTACTGGAAGTCGGCGATGTTGAGGCCATCGAAGCAGGAATCCAGCAGGGCAAGCATGGCACCGGGGCGCTCGGGAATGCGGACACGCAGGGCGCGTGAAGCGGTGCTGCTGGAGCCTTCGGACTGGGCGATGAGGCCGAGCTGGAGAAAGTCGATGTTGGCACCCGTGATGACGATGAGGACTTTTTTCCCTGCAAGTGCGGCGCGGTCTTTGATGACTGCGGCAAGGCCCATAGCCCCGGAGGGCTCGGAGATGCAGCGCAGCGTCTCCCAGAGCACGCGGATGGCGGCACTGACTTCGGCATTGGTGACGGTGGCGACGCGATCCAGAGACTGCTGGCAGATGCCGAAGGGGTGGGTGCCGGCTTTGCGGACGGCGGTGCCATCGCAGAAGATGTCGAGGTCATGGAGTTCGACGGGGCTGCCTGCGGCGAGCGCGGCTTTCATGGAAGCCTGGCCCACGCCTTCGACACCGACGGCCTCCATGTGGGGCCAGTAGGTTTTGAGCCAGCAGGAAACGGCCGAGGCCATGCCACCGCCGCCGATTTGAAGGTAGGCGGCATCGAAAGGGCCGTGGCCTGAGAGCACGACCTCATCTGCGAGGGTCCCCTGCCCTGCCATGACTTTGAGATCATCATAGGCATGCACGTAGGTCGCGCCGCTGCTGCGCTCGTCTTCCCGTGCGGAGGTCACGGCTTCGTCGTAGCTGTCGCCTGCGAGCATGATGCGGACGAATGCGCCGCCGTGATGCAGCACGGCGTTTTGTTTCACCTTGGGCGTGGAGCGCGGCATGTAGATGCGGGCGTGAATGCCGAGGGTTTTGGCAGCAAGGGCCACGCCCTGTGCGTGATTGCCAGCGGAAGCGGTGACGACGCCTTTGGCGCGCTGCTCCGGGGTGAGCTCGGTCATGGCGTTGCAGGCACCGCGCCACTTGTAGCATTTCACGGGGGAGAGGTCTTCGCGCTTCACCCAGATTTCAGGGCCGGGCTCTGAGCCGGGCAGGATGAGACGCTCCATGGGCGTGGGCTGGCCAAAGCGGTAGACGCGCTCACGGGCAAACAAGATTTCCTGCCGCAAGCGGCGGTCCAGAGGCAAATTTTCGCGTTCCATTCGTGGCGGCATACATTCCCGCCGCGCGAGCATCAGCAAGAGGTTTCGCCACTTCAATGCGCGGACTTTTTCCTGGAGACGGGATGCTTCCATTCCAAGATCTGCCCGTCCTGCTCAAGGCGTGATTTGAGCTTGGTGTAGTCCACCTGCTGCACGGGAGTTTTGTCATCAATCGCGATGCAGGCGGCGGTGGCGGCGCTCTGGCTGGTGCACATGAGCACGGGCTCCATGCGAATGCTGCTGAAGGCGGTGTGGCTGGCGCTGAGGGCGAAGGTGACGAGCAGATTGTCACACTCGGTCTGCTTTGGCACGATGGCTTCGTAGCCGATGCCATAGGGTGGTGCGCCATCGCGACCACCAGCGGTTTTTCCTTCGCGGGTGACGAAGCCGTCCTTCACGATGCGGCGGATCTCATGCGTGTCTGTGCCATAACTGCCAAGGCTGATGGGCTTGGGGGCGTTTTGGCGGCCGAAGGTGTGGTGCTCGGTGAGCACGAGATCGCTGATCATACGGCGTGCCTCGCGCACGTAGATCTGGTGCGGCCAGCCGCCATTGTCGGTGAATTCGTCCTTGGGCAGGCCGAAGCGCTGCATGTCTTTGCGCACCTGCTCGGGGACGCGGGGATCGGTGGCAAGGAAGTGCAGCAGGCCGCGATGGTAATCCTCGTGCTGCTTTGCGATCTTCTCACGCTGCGCGCAGGTGGCCTCCGGCCATGCGTGTGAGGCGCCGGGGAGATTGCCGCCGAAGGTCGCGGTGTTGAAGTCCCATTTGTCATTTGGTAATGCGTCGTGCTTTGAGAACCAGCGGAGGTCCATGGCATCGCCATTGGCGAGGCAGGCTTCGATGAAACGGACGACGATCTCGTAACGCTTGGGATCGTAGTCGGAAGGCGGCGTGATGGGGATCATGTTGGCCGGATTGGTGGTGAGGCAGAGGCGGAAGCAGTAGGCCTGGACACCGGGGGCCGGATCGCCGGGAGTGCCGGGTTCGCCGGATTGAATCAGGGGCAGCAGGCCGCTCGTTGGGTCGCCTTTGACCAGGTAAGGATCGAGCGGGAAATCGCGATCCCACACGCCCTGCCCGCCTTTGAGACGGCCATTTTCTCCGGGCTGTGAGTATGTGGCGTGGGGCAGGAATTTTTCGGCGTAGTGGATGCCGTTGTACGTTTCGCCATACTTTGCATTGCCCTCGCGCATCAGGGTGTAGCTCACGCCGGACTTTGCCATGAGGTCACCCTCATAGGTGGCTTCGATGAAGACTTTCGCGCGAAAGACGGTGCCGTCCTCGGTGGCGAATTCGGTGATGTGTGGACCGTCTTTTTTGACCGACGAAAGACGTGCTTTGAAATGCACTTTTACTCCGGCCACACGTGCCATGTCATTGAAGACCTGCTCCGCCTTGTGGGGTTCGATGGCATAAGCGCCGCCGGTGGCGGGACCGCCGGCTTTGCTCTCAAAGGCTTTGTCCCAGGCAAGTGTGACACCTGCGGTGGCGGCGAGCTTGGTGAAGTATTCGCGGGCGATGCCGCCGACAGAGCGGGGATCGCCAATGTCCACGGCACTGAGGCCGCCGCTGGTCATGCCGCCGAGATGGCGTCCTGGTTCTGCAATGACAACCTTTTTCCCCATGCGCGCCGCCTGCACCGCAGCCGCCACACCACCGCTGGTACCGCCATAGACACACACATCAGACTCAACCACCGCAGCGGTGGCAAAGCAGGAGGACAAGGCAAGGGCGAGCAGAAGTGATTTCATGGGGTTGTCTGAAACCAGACGTAAGAACGTCGCCCGCCTTGCTGGTCAACCGGACTGACCAATGGCGAGATCGACAAAGACTATCGGGACCGGCTCGCCGGATTTGAGCGTGACTTCGAGACTGTTTTTGCCGTCGCGCAGGAGTTTGGCAGGAAGGGTCCACGCGCGCAGCTCCTCTGGTTTGCCAAGCAGGGATGGGTAAGGCACAGGGAAAGGCTCGGAGACATCGCTGCTCGAAACGAGGGGCTCGCCATTGAAGGTTGCGGTCCATTCACTGCTGCCGAGGATCTTGTCGGATTGAATGCGGATGCGAGCATCTTGTTTCCAGCCACCTGCGGGCGGAGCGAGGTCGAAGTTGAACTTGGCGGGTTTGCCCGGCTCGATTTTGCGCGGCACAGGGATCGGCTTCATGCCGGGGGCACGCCAGCCCTGAGCGATGAACCAGTGCTGAGGTTCACGTGCGAGGGCTTTTGGATCGCGCAGGTCTTTGATCGCTTCGAGCGGTGGCTCGCCGAAGACGCCGCGGCCTTCGCCCTGGCCATGCTGGCGGTAGTAGGCGAAATTAAAGAGGCTGATGCCATCCACACCGCGCGAATAGGCAAGGTGCGCGGAGGTGTGGAGGTGCTCGCGAGTAGCACGGCGGAAGGGAAAGACATCGTAGCCTTTGGCGACTTTGTCTCCTTTCCAGAGGGTGTGGCAGAGTTCGAAGTAGAGTCTGGCTCCGTGTGTCTGCCCGCGGATCGCGGCCAGATCGTGCTGCTGGGTGGTGAAGTAATGCTCGGAGGCGTTGACCATGTCGAGACCAGCGGCGACGAGGGATTTCAAATCGAGGCCGAGAATATCCAATGCGGGGAGATGGCAGGGCACGCGGGCGCAGAGCCAGCGGCGTTTGCCATTGCGGGTGGTTTGATCAAGCAGTGCGCGCACTTCGCGTATGAAGCCGGTCATGATGGCGCGTCGCCGATCCAGGGGTGTTTCTTCCACGCGGAAGAAGCTGTAGAAGCGGAGGAAATCGAGCTCAAGACCGTCGATGTCGTAGTTTTCACAGAGTTCTCGGATGAGGGCGAACTTTTGCGCGAGCACTTCTGGAACGGCCCAGTTTTGGACGAGATCGGCTCCTCGCAGGGAGCCTGGTATGATGCGGTATTCGGGATGCTCGACGTAAAATTTCGTTACGCTCATGCCGATGCTGCTCCCTGGTTTGTCACCGGGCTTGGGATCGCTGAACTCCTTGTGGTGCGCATCGTTCATGCGGAAGGAGATGAACGCAGCCTGTTGCCGCTGACGGCAGCGGTCGATGAAGACCTGAACGATGTCACCGCCATCCAGGACAAACTGGCCGAAGGGATCGGGCTTCATGCCATATCGCTGCTTGATCCAGGCGTAGTGCTCCGAGAGTGGGAGGACCTTGCTGGGCCACATGGGCACCATGCCGAGGCCGGGCTGGAGGAGGTGTGCGTCCACGAGGCCTGTGACCTCATCCACGGTGGCTTCGAGCATCTCCTTGCGAAAGGACTCCCGCTCCTTGTGAAAGGGGCTGATGCAGGAGGTGATATTGGTGGTGTCGTTGCTGTACAGAATCCGGGGTGCGGCGCGTGATGGGTCCACCGCAGGGAGCCTGGCGGCGGTGAGCAGGCCTGCGCTGTGGATGAACTGCCGACGGGTGATCATGGTGACTGGGTCTTCGCTGTGGCTGAGGTCATTTTCTTTGGCCCCTCGTGCAACTGCTTTGCCAGGGCGTCAAATATCTCGGCGCAGGCGGTTTCTTTGGCGAGGTTATGATTTTCCTGGGGATCGGCGGTCTCGTCGTAAAGCTCGGTGCCGACGACTTCATGCTTCATGTTTCTCCATTCGGTGTAGCGCCAACGGTCAGTGCGTACAGAGCGGCCCATGAACTTCTCTTTGCCGGGACGCAGGTACTGGCTGAAGGCGGCGGCCTTCCACTGCTGTTCGGGATTGGTGAGCAAGGCAGCAAAGCTGGTGCCTTCGAGATGTGGTGGGAGCCTGAGGCCGCAGAGTTCTGCGAGGGTGGGGTAGATGTCCACAAACTCGACGAAGCCGCGCGTGCGCTGGCCGGGCTTCTGCCCCGGTGCGCTGACGATCAGGGGGGCGTGGGTGCCCAGCTCAAAGTTGGTCATCTTGGTGAAGATGCCGTTTTCGCCGAGGTGATAACCGTGGTCGCCAAGCAGGACGACGATGGTTTTTTCACGAAGCCCGAGGCGGTCCAGTTCATCGAGCACACGGCCGATCTGGGCATCGACAAAGCTGGTGCAGGCGCGATAGCCGCGAATGAGATTGAGCGCCATCTCATTGGGGATGCCGCCTGCCGCAGGCACATCGCCATAGCTGCGGAGTTCATACCAGTTGTGCAGGGCTGGAGCGGGCACATCGGGAGAGGGCTGGTAGTTGTCTGGAAGCTTGATGGTGTCCGCCGGATACATGTCCCAGTATTTTTGCGGGCAGGTGAACGGTAGGTGCGGCTTGTGAAAACCGACACCGAGGAAGAAGGGCTTGTCGATGGCTTTGAGGCGCTGAAGGGTTTCGATTACTTTGGCGGCGATCTTGGCATCGCTGTAAACTTCGTCGGGTTCGCTGGCGGCTTCATAGGGTGGACCGCGCACGAGTTTGGGCCGTTTGTCGGCTGGGAGTTTTTTGATGGCCTTCAGTTTTTCATCGGTCTCCTTGTTGAACCAGCTCCGATCTGGCAGGCTGTGATACCATGAAGGCTCGCTCCAGGACTGGGGATCGTCTCCCGGCTCGCGCTCGCTGTGGTGGAAGATTTTTCCAAGCGAGAGGGTGTGCCAGCCGTTGTTTTTGAAATGCTGCGGGAGGGTGACAATGTCCGGCAACTGCGGACGAAGGAAGTGCTGATTGTCCAGCACGCCTGTGGTGTCCGGGCGCACGCCGCCGAGCAGGCTGGCGCGTGATGGATTGCAGACCGCGACCTGGCAGTAGGCGCGCTCAAACAAAGTCCCCTGAGCGGCGAGTTTGTCGATATTGGGTGAATGGATGTGCTTTGCGCCGTAGCAGCCGAGTTCGGGCCGCAGATCATCCGCCATGATGAAGAGCACATTGAAGTCCGCCGCAGCCAGAGTGCTCAGCGACAGGATGAGGAGAGGGAGGATGAATTTCATGGGAGTTTGCCGGCAGCTTTCTTTTTGCCCTTGATGGGCAGCCCTTCGGCTTCGCGCATGCGCTGGACCTTGGACTTGTAGCCTTCGGAGAGATTGGTCTGCGTGGAGCGAAGGTGTGTCAGCATGTCCTGCCGCAGTTCGTGGAGCTTTGCCAGATGGGTTGGATCAGCGGCGAGATTGGTCATCTCGTAGGGGTCGGCGTCGAGGTCGAAAAGGAATTCGCCTTTCTCATCTGCCCACCATTTCCAGCGGCCGTCGGAGGCCATCATGTTCAGAGGAGAATGGGTGCCGATCTCGCTAATGGCGAGCTTGCGAACCGAGGTGGTTTTGCCTGTCGCCACCGGCAGCAGCGAGACGGCCTGGCGGCGTGGTGAGAGGGTGCCGCCGATGGCTTCGACGACGGTGGGATAGACATCAAACATCTGCACGGGTGTCTTCGTGTGTCCGGCCTTTACCTGCCCCGGCAGGCGCACCACCAGCGGCACGCGCGCGGACTCCTCATACATGCGACCTTTGGTCAGCATGCCGTGAGCGCCCATCATTTCGCCATGGTCGGCAGTGAAGCAGACGAGTGTCCGCCCCCAGGTGCCGCGCTTTTGGAAGGCCTCCACCACGCGGCCGATGCAGTCGTCCGCGAGGGATATTTTGCCGAGGTAGTTTGCCAGCATCTCGCGTGTTTCAGGATGGCCGATGGTGCGCATCTCGCGGCGGAAAGTCTCGGGCACGCTGGGAGACAGCGTGAGCTTCCCGGCGTCATACATGGTGGCATATCCGCCAGGGGCATCGAGCGGCGGATGAGGCGAATGAAGACTCAACACGATGCAAAGAGGCTGAGCGGCGGGCTGTTTTCCGACGAAGTCCGCCGCTTCACGGCTCACAAATACATCGTGGTAGTGTTCTGGCGGCACAAGGCTTGGCTTGGGCTGAAACTCCCACTTCACATAGCGATCATGCATCTCCTCGGCGACTTTTTCGAGCAAGCCCAGGTTGCGCAGATATTCGGCATAAGAGTTCTTTTCCGTGACCGAGTCCACCGGGCCGGAGACATCACAGACATAGTCCAGGCCGAGGGCGCGGTGATAGTCTTCGATCTTCGGAAACGCCTCGCGCACGCTGGGGCCGGAGGTCCAGTGAGTCTTGCCGATCTGTGCGGTGGTGTAGCCAGCCGCCTTGATGTCCCGGAACATGGTGGCCTCTTCAGGTGACCCATGGTAGTTCAGCGCATTGCCCCAGATTCCGTGGCCGCCATTGTGCGGATACAGGCCCGTCAGCAAAGACACGCGGGCGGGCATGCAGACCGGAGAGGTGGTGTAGCAGCGGTCGAAGACCATGCCCTCGGCGGCGATTTTGTCGAGATGCGGGGTGCGCACCTGCGGATTTTCCCAGCTCAGATAGCGGGGGCTCCACTGATCCACCAAGATGACAAGGACGTCCGGTTTGCTTGCGGGGGCGCCGCTCAAGATGGGAACCGTGATGAGCAGCGACAGGATTAAAGAAAGCCAGTTCATAGGGCGGTGAAATCACGCCCTGTAACGAATTTCGGCACCGCCTTTCGCTGCAATATCCGCCTTTGCAGATGGAGGATGTTACTACCTGCCCACAGTGGATCGTTTCTGCAAATGTCGAAGCACTTTCCGAGGATGGCGCTCTCTACGCGAGCTTATTCCTGGCTCCTGACTGTGATTTCATTGAAGCAACATGAGATGCCGCCGCCATCATACCAAGAGAGCGAGAAAATGAGCCCGGACTGATTTTTCTGGTAAAACCAGCTCAGATCCGGGCCCGGCATCAGCGCCATGCAGAAGCAGGCGGCTTACTTGGTTGGGAAAGGATTCCGCTCATCAAAGCCCGCCTGATGCCAATAGGGGTAGATCTTTGGCTTCTCGCTGGCGGCATCCAGCTTGGCCACCTGCTCGGTGGTGAGATTCCAGCCGACGGCGCCGAGGTTCTGGCGGAGCTGCTCTTCATTACGTGCACCAATGATGAGCGAGGAGACGGTGGGCCGCTGCAGCAGCCAGTTCAGCGCCACCTGAGGTACAGTCTTGCCGGTTTCGGCGGCCACTTCATCCAGGGCATCCACGACTTTGAAGAGGTATTCGTCCTCCACCTGGGGGCCCATTTCCCTGCTGAGCTTCTGCGAGAGGCGGCCGCTTTCCGGCTTTGGCTGGCTGCGACGGATCTTGCCGGTGAGGCGGCCCCAGCCCAGAGGGCTCCAGACCACCGCGCCGACTTTCTGGTCCAGCCCCAGCGGCATGAGCTCCCACTCGTACTCACGGCCGACGAGTGAATAATAGGTCTGATTGGCCACATACTTGGTCAGGCCAAACTTGTCGGCATGCGCCAGAGACTTCATGAGATGCCAGCCCGAGAAATTGGAGACGCCAATGTAACGGATCTTTCCTGCACGCACGAGATCGTCCAGCGTGCCCACGACCTCCTCCACCGGGGTCATGGCATCGAAGCCGTGAAGCTGGTAGAGGTCGATGTAATCTGTGCCGAGGCGCTTGAGGCTGCCCTCCACGGAGCGGATGAGATGCCAGCGCGAGGAACCCACGTTGTTTGGCCCCTCACCAAAACGGAAGGTGCCTTTGGTGGAAATGAGCACCTGATCGCGGCGGCCCTTGATGGCCTGCCCCAAAATCTCCTCTGCCAGCCCGTTTGAGTAAATGTCTGCTGAGTCAAACATGTTCAGT
Source organism: Prosthecobacter fluviatilis (assembly GCF_042655725.1). Taxonomy (GTDB): domain Bacteria; phylum Verrucomicrobiota; class Verrucomicrobiia; order Verrucomicrobiales; family Verrucomicrobiaceae; genus Prosthecobacter; species Prosthecobacter fluviatilis. Next base: position 691,896 of record NZ_JBHSMQ010000002.1, on the reverse strand, counting down.
CCATGCTCCAGGCAGATGTCGATGAGACGTGAGGCCTCCGCGACATCGGACGCGCCCCATTCCTTGAAAAATTCTGTGCCTCCACCGAAGGTGCCGGTACCGAGAGTAAGAGCCGGCACTTTGAAGCCGGAGCCGCCGAGTTGTCTGTATTCCATGATCGTTGGGGTGTGTTCGTGTTTGGGATGAAAATGAACTGAGTCAGTGTGCAGAGCCACGCAGACTTTGAAAAACATCTGCTGCAATTTCAAACGAACGCAGCCTGGCCTGCTGGTCGTAAATGTGTGCCGTGGCGATGATTTCGTCCGCCCCGGTGTCGTTCAGCAGCACTTCGATCTGCTGGCGAAAACTCTCCGGACCGCCCACAGCGGAGCAGCGCGTCATGCGGTCCACATATGCGGCCTCCGTGGGAGTCCACAGACGGTCCATGCCTTCCACCGGCGGCAGCAACTGCCGCGGCCTGCCACGCACGAGATTGAGAAACACCTGCTGCAGGGAGGTGAAGAGCCGCTGAGCCTCTGCATCTGTCTCTGCGGCAAAGACATTCACTCCGATCATCACATGCGGCTCCTCCAGCGCACGAGAGGGCTGAAACTGGCTCCTATAGATGTCCAGCGCCTGATGCAGCAGCTCAGGTGCAAAGTGGGAGGCAAAGGCAAAAGGCAGCCCCAGCTCAGCCGCCAGCGTAGCGCTGAAGGTGCTGCTGCCCAGCAGGTAGAGCGGCACATTCAGCCCCTGCCCCGGCACGGCCCGCACACTCTGCCCGGGCAGCGCACTGCCAAGATACTGCTGCAGCTCTTGCACATCTGCGGGAAAGGTATCGCCACTGCTGCTGAGCCCACGCCGCAGCGCGCGGGCGGTGGCCTGGTCGCCACCAGGTGCACGGCCCAGCCCAAGATCAATGCGGCCGGGATACAGAGACTCAAGCGTACCAAACTGCTCCGCAATGACCAGCGGTGCATGATTGGGCAGCATGATGCCGCCCGAGCCCACACGAATGGTGGTGGTGCCGCCTGCGATGTACCCAATGACCACCGACGTGGCCGCGCTGGCCACGCCGGGGATGTTGTGATGCTCAGCCACCCAGTAGCGGTGATAGCCCCACTTCTCTGCATGCTGGGCCAGATTCAGCGAGTGGCGGAAGGACTGCGCGGCAGTCTCCCCCTCCAGTATCGGAGAAAGGTCCAGCACCGAGTAAAGGAGGCCCGGGGACGTCTTCATAACGCAGGGTAATCCGTGTACCCCTTGGCGCCATCCCCATAAAACGTGGAGGGATCAGGCGCATTCAGGGGGGCCTGCTGGGCCAGCCGTTTGGGGAGGTCGGGATTGGCAAGGAAGGGCACGCCAAAAGCCACGGCATCTGCATCGCCTGCAGCCAGAATGGCATTGCCAGACTCAAGCGTGAATTTTTCATTGGCCACATAAACGCCCCCGAAGGCCTTCTTGAGTGCAGGGCCGATGCTGTCCGGAGCCTGATGCTCACGTGCGGCGATGAAGGCGATCTTGCGACGGCCCAACTCGCGCGCCACGTAGCTGAAGGTCTCCAGGGGATTGGCATCTCCCATGTCATGCGCATCGCCACGCGGAGCGAGGTGCATGCCCACGCGGTCAGCACCCCAGACGGAGATGACGGCATCCGTGACCTCCAGCATCAGGCGGGCGCGGTTTTCCACGGAGCCGCCGTACTCGTCCGTGCGCTGATTGGTTTTGGACTGAAGAAACTGGTCCAGCAGGTAGCCATTGGCACCGTGCACTTCCACACCGTCAAAACCTGCCAGCTTGGCATTTTCAGCGCCTTTGCGATAGGCCTCGACGATGCCCGGAATTTCAGAAAGCTCCAGGGGGCGAGGGGTGACGAAGGCCTTTTCAGGCCTGACGAGACTCACATGTCCAGCGGCCGCGATGGCGCTGGGAGCCACGGGCAGTGCGCCATCTAGGAACATCGGATCCGAAATACGCCCCACATGCCAGAGCTGCAGGAAGATGCGCCCTCCGGCCTCGTGCACCGCCTGGGTGACGAGCTTCCAGCCTTCCACCTGCTCCTGAGACCAGATGCCGGGGGTATTCGCATACCCCACGCCCATGGGGGTCACCGAAGTGGCCTCCGTGAGGATGAGGCCGGCGCTGGAACGCTGGCGGTAGTACTCGGCCATGAGAGCGTTTGGCACACGCTGCTGCCCGGCCCTAGCCCGGGTAAGCGGGGCTAGAAAGATGCGATTGGGCAAGTGAAGAGGGCCGAGCTGGAGGGGATCAAAGAGAGTGGGCATGAGGTTTGTTCTTTAGTTCACAAATACCGAACAATAGAATGATTGAACTGCAAGCGAAATTAATGTAGCATCCGTTCATCAGACCTCTCCACCATCCTCCAGCCGAAAGTTTCACCGTCGCAGGAATCATGCACGCCCTGTCAGATCCGGTGCGTCTCAGCATCGTGGCCGAACTGCGCAAGGCCGAGGAAGGGCTCAACTGCGTGGAGACCACCAGCCGCCTGAAATGCACGATGCCGAAGTCCACCTGCTCGCAGCATTACCGCATCCTGCGTGAGTCAGGCATCATCTACAGCGAACGCCGTGGCGTGGAGCTGACGAGCAAGGTGCGCCGCAAGGAGCTGGAAAGCCGTTTCCCGGGTCTGCTGGACGCCATTCTCAAAGCATGGCGGCGTGAGCACGGGGAGTGAGCCCCCCCGCAGCAGCCCTGATTCAGTGTGAGTGCCCGCCCTGCGCAGCCCCCTGTGGAAATCTACGCTCCCTTGAACGGCATGGTGGCGTGAACCGTGGCTTAAAAGACTCTGCGGACGTCAGGCGTCCGCAGAGCAGCGAATGCAAAGCCGAACAAACAACCCTCATCAGAGGAAACCGGGCATCATCTTCACTCCGGAGCCGTCAGCCATTCAAGATTGAAACGAGCGAGCGTCAAGCGTCCGCCGGCAAAGTGGGCCAGCGCTGAACCGTCGCCACTGCGGCCATAGAAGCAGAGGATGGTGCCGCTCTTCGTGACGGCGATGTCGGAGTACATGCTGGGGCCGGGCTCGATGGATTTGCTCACCGGCCAGGTTTTGCCCTCATCACGGCTGAGCTTCACGCTGACGTTTTTACGGTCGCGGTTTTTGCCGGGCTCGGCTTTGCCTTTCTCTTTTTCCAGATTGTGCGGATTGGAGAAGAGAATGAGGCTCTGGCCGTCGTGATTGTAGCGCACGATGCCGCCCATGCAGATGGGTTCAAGCAGGGCGTCGTCAAACTTCGGGGTGCTCCAGCCGGTGGCACCATCCTTGCTGATGGTGACGAGGCGGCGGTGGGCTTTCGACTCGCTGCGCACATTGAGCATGACGCTGCCGTCATTGAGTTCGATGGCGACAGTTTCGTTGGGGTTGATCCATTCGTCCGTGCAAGGCACGGCGATCTCGCCTGCCTTCCAGGTTTTGCCCTGGTCGTCGCTGTAGATGGTGGCAGTGACGCTGGGGCGGTGGGCATTGCCACCGGCGCCGGTAGAGAGCCAGACGGGCACGACGAGACGGCCATTTTTGAGCTGAATGCTGTGATCCGGGCCGGTGGCCAGCACCTTCCAGTCGTAGTCTTTTTTGAAGGCGGCAAAGGCGGAGGTTATCTCGGCGGGCTTGCTCCAGGTGAGGCCGTCATCCGCGCTACGCTGGTAGAAGCAGCGCTCGTATTCCAGGCAGAAAAGCATGTGCACGGTGCCGTCCTTGTCGGCAATCAGAACGGGGTTGTTGTAGGTGACGTCGTTGGGATCGACGTTTTTCATCTTGAGCGCGAAGGGGTTCTTCGCTTTCGGGCCTTCAACGTTGGCGATGCTTTGCGGAGGGCTCCAGGTTTTGCCTTCATCGGTGCTGCGGCGTAGCAGGATGCGGATGTCATCCCAGTCACTGACTCCGGCGGCACGCTTGCGTGCCTCGCACCAGGTCAGCACGGTTCCCTTGGCAGTCACGACGACCCCGGGAATGTGGTAGAGCTTAAAGGCTGGATTGTCTCCGACGATGAAGAGATCCTGTTTTTCGATGAAGGGTTCGGCAGCTGCGAGTGTCCCGCAGAACAGCAGGAGGGATGCTAGGTGTTTCATGGTGGCAGTGATAGACGGCTCCGATGCTCTTCTCTTTGCTGGTAAACAGATTTGACCATGGCACTTGCTTGCTTGCCCTGTGGTCTTCTCTTCCAGTCGTTGCCCCCGAAGCCTTGCAACATGCACGGCCCAGGCATGAGAAATCCATGCAAGATGCAAGATTCGGCAGGTTAAACCACCTCACGCCAATCGCATTAACCATTGTGGATCAACAGGTTTAATTCAGAACCGATCACAAGGTCCAGTTCTAGCTCAAGTGTATGTCCAACCTGGCACAACCAGAAGAAACCACACCCATACTATGAAACACACCATACTCATCCTGTCCCTGGCAGCAGCAAGCATGGGCTTGTCCAGTTGCTCAACTTACGTGGATGGAGGCGGCTACGTCGCGGCACGCCCAGGATACCCCGCCTATCGCCGAGTTCCCCCGCCGCCGAAGTACTACTCCAACTCATGGCATGACCATGACCGTTATCACCACGATCATTACAGGGCCAAACCAGTCCCCTACGGGCAGTGGAAAAAGAGCGGGGTCAATGCCCGGGTGAATGCCAATACCAGACTGCCTCTCAACGTGAACAGCTCGACACGTCTCGGCATCTTTTGACGGACGGCCACTGCAGCAGACCCTCAATCGCACCATCCACACCTGAAACACACCATGAAAAACATTCTCCCCCTGACATTCCTCGCAGTGATTGTCTGCCTGATGCCAAGCTGTGAAACCCACGTCAATGCGCGAGCCCGCGCACAATCACCAAGGCACAGTCATCATCGCAGCCAGTCTGGAGCTGGCATCAATGCCAATGTAGGCGCTTCACTGGGCCTGTAAAAAACAACATCCTCCGGGGCGGATGAATCATTTTCATCCGCCCTTTTTTTGCACCTGCGGAAGGCATAAGCAATCGTCGTTTCCCTGACTCAGGGACCGTCCAGCTGATAGCGCTTTCGCTTCCGGTAAAGTGTCGCGGAATCGATGCCTAACACCTGGGCAGCTTCATCCAGCGAAGCCGTGCTGGCCATGACACGGCGAATGTGCTCGCATTCCAGGAGCTCGATGCTGACGCGCCCGCCGACGGTCAGCTTGGAATCCTCAGCTCCTGAGCGCGCGGCATGAGCGGCCTCAGGCAGATCACATGGAGTGATTTGCTCCCCCTCGGCCAGGATCACCGCACGCTCGATGGCATTGCGCAGCTCGCGCACATTTCCAGGCCAGTCATGCGCACGCAGAGCCTGCAGAGCCTCATGGCTGAATCCACGGACTTTGCGACCAAACTCACGCGTGAAGAATTTGAAAAAACGTTCTGCATAAGGGATGAGATCTTCAGGCCGTTCGCGCAGCGGAGGCATCACGGCCGAAATCACATTCAGCCGGTAAAACAAATCCTCGCGAAAACGCCCTTCAGCCACCCACTCCTGAAGGTTTCGGTTGGTTGCCGCGATGACACGCACATTGGCCTTGCGCGGCGTGGCCTCACCCAGGCGCTCATACTCGCGCTCCTGAAGCAGCCGCAGAAGCTTGGGCTGGATCTCCAGCGGCAGCTCTCCGATTTCATCAAGAAACAGCGTTCCGCCTTCAGCCGCCTTCACCTTGCCCCAGGTGTCGCGCAGCGCGCCGGTGAAGGCCCCCTTGACGTGCCCGAAGAGATCGCTCTCCAGCAGTTCACGTGAAAGGCTTGGGCAGCTGACTGTGACGAAAGGCTTGTCGCGGCAGGCACTGCGCTCATGAATGGCACGCGCTATCATCGTTTTGCCGGTGCCGCTCTCCCCCAGGATGAGGATGGAAGCCTGGGTGTCTGCCGCGCGAAAAAACACCTCCAGGCTGCGCTGCAGGGCGGGGTTGTTTGACTCCACCTGCGCAGGCGGGGCCTGACGGCTCACCTCCGTTTTGAGTTCCTCAACTTTGCGCTCCAGGGAGCGCAACGTGGCAATGCGTTTGAGCGACTGACGGAGCTGGTCGGGACTGAAGGGCTTCTCCAAAAAGTCCACTGCGCCAAGCCTTGTCGCCTCCACCGCGTTGGGGATGGTGGCGTTGGCGGTGAACATGACAACGTGCACCCCTGGATGCTCGCGGCGTATCACTTCCAGCACCTGAAGGCCGCTCTCTTCGCCCAGGTACAAATCCAGCAGAACCAGATCAAAGGAGGTCTCCTTGAGGTTGGTCAGCGCCACGGCTCCGGTCTCGGCCGTTTCGACATAGTGGCCTGCGGCCTCAAGCGCGATGCTCGTGGCCCGGCGAATGCTGGCTTCATCGTCGACGATCAAAATATCCATCCGTATTTCATCTTGTTAAAGTTGTTCATCTCCGCACAACGAAAGCTCCAGCCGGGCGGCGGCTCCGCTGCCTTCAGCGCGGTTTTCAATGCGCAACCCCGCCCCCATTCTGTCTGCGCCACGTTTGGCAATCGCCAGCCCCAGCCCCGTGGAGGACTCGCCACCTGTGGGGCGGGCACTGAGTCTCATGTAATCCTGGAACATCCGGGCGTGGTCACTTTCGGTAAAGCCGGGGCCTTCGTCAGTGATGACAATCACCAGAGAGCGTTCTTGCTGGATGAGCTCTGCCACGATGTTTCCGCCCCGGGGCGAAAATTTCACAGCGTTGCTCATGAGGTTGTCGAGGATCTGCCCCAGCGTGAGAAGATCTCCCCGGATGTGCGCCTGCTGTTTGGGAGCGCTGACAGACAGGGCAATCTGTTTGCGCCGTGCTGTTGTCTGCCAGGCCGAAATCATTTCACGAATCTGATCCGTGGAGATCCGCACAGGCACCAGCCTTTCTTGCCCGGCCTCCTGGGCTCTGCGGCTCAGAAAGCGGTCCACAAAACTCACCACCTGATCACACGTCGTGACGATGTGCTGGATAAGTTCGCCGGCCGTTTCCTTCTGCTCCGGCGTGAGTTCCGCCAGCGTCTGGGCACTGAAGCGAATGGCGCCCAGAGGATTTTTCAAATCGTGCGCCACCATGCTGATGATCTTTTCGCGCTCATGAAGGATCCTGGCTGAGACTTCGCGTGTGCGCTTGAGCTCCACCTGGTTGCGCACGCGGGCCAGCAGCTCAGTCTTGTTGAATGGCTTCGTTATATAGTCCACACCGCCTGCCTCCAGACCGCGGACGATGGCCCCTGTGTCATTGGCTGCGGAGACAAAAATCACAGGCAGAGATGCCGTCTCAGGGTTGTCCCGCAGCCTTCGGCAAACCTCAAAACCGTCCATGTCTGGCATCAGCACATCCAGCAGCACAAGGTCGGGAGGCCGGGCCTCCATACGCTGCAGGGCCTGAGGTCCGCTGGTCGCTGGTATGACCTCAAAACCCGCCTGCGTCAGAATTGTTCCCACGACCTGGATGTTCTTCAGGTTGTCGTCCACCACAAGAACCACTCCCGGGGCGGCGGCTCCCCCCGTAAAAGGCATTGATGCTGTGGGTGAATCTTCAGTCATTTTTCTGGATTGTTTTCAGGAGTGGAGGCCTATCACAGGCAGGACTTTGCGTCATCAGCGAGCTGCCTCCGCCTCGCCGGTAATCTTGTGGGATACGTTGGAAAACTCGCCCAGGAGCTTTTCCACCTGCTCAAGTTCAAAACATTCCGCAGCCGCGACGAGCGCACTGGCATAGCGGCTGAGCGGCGGGCAGTCGTAGCGTGCAGCCAGCACCTGAAGATCGCCTCCAAACGCAGCAATTTCTCTCATGGGATAGGTCTCCAAAAATCGCTTCACCTCGTCACCGGCTATTTTTTTCAGCTTCACAGCAAGCCCTGGCCAGGTGGCCGAAGTGTGGGCGTCGAGTGATTCCAGCACAGCGGCTGGCATCGTGTCACTCACCACCACATCTGGGCTGGCCAGCACATGGCGCAGTGTGGCGTGGCCCAGCACAGGCTCCAGTTCATGGAAGAGATCCAGCGGGCTGAAAGGCTTGCGCAGGTAGCCGTCGAACATCTGCTTCAGCCGCAGGGATTCATCCGGGGCTGATGATGCCGTCTGAGCAATGACCGGGATCGCATTCGTGCGCTCATCCTCACGCAGGATCTCACGCGCCCATTTGCCGTCCATCCGCGGCATCCGGATATCCATGAGTATCACATCCGGCTTTGCATGCCGGGCGACTTCGAGCGCTTCGATGCCATCCTGCGCAAAAAGCAGTTCGTGATGTGACCCATGAAAAAAACCTGCGAGCAGCTCACGGTTGGTGGGGTTGTCGTCCACCACCAGAATCGTTGCCGCACGCAGCCGGTTGAAATCTGCCTGCCGGCTGCTGGGGGCGCCCGCATTCTTTTTTTTGCTGACCGAAACGCCAGAAAGCAAAACGGTGAATTCTGACCCGGCGCCCGGGGCGCTCTCCAGCAGGATCTGCCCCTGCATGAGCTCGACCAATTTCCGGGTGATGCTCAGGCCCAGGCCCGTCCCCTGAGCTCCGCTGCGGCTGAGTGCGGAGACCTGCTCAAACGGAGAGAAAATCCTCTCATGATCTTCTGGGGAAATGCCCACGCCCGTGTCCGTGACCTTGATCATCAAGTCCCACTTTTCGTCCTCCGTCTGCGCGGCATCCAGCAGCACCTTCACACCGCCACGCCGCGTGAACTTCACCGCATTCGTCACGAGATTCACCAGCACTTGGCGCAGGCGCAGCGGATCGAGGTCCAAAAACGGCGGTATGGCCCCGCGGATTTTGGTCTCCAGGTAGATGCCTTTGTCGGCAGCCTGCTGCTTGAGCATGACGGCAACGCCATCCACAATCTCGCTCACATTGGTCGGCTCCAGACGCAGTTCGAGTTTGCCGGCCTCCACGCGCGAGATGTCCAGGATCTCATTGATCAGCTCCAGCAGAGTGTGCCCGCTGCTCTGGATAGACTTCAGGTAATTGAGCGCCCGAGGCTCGCTGATGATCCCGCCCAGCAAGTCCGTAAACCCCAGGATGGCGTTCATCGGCGTGCGTATTTCGTGGCTCATGTTGGCCAGGAACTGCGATTTCTGGAGGTCTGCCTGCTTTGCATGGGCCACCGCCTGCTCCATCTCCATCCCACGCAGGGTTTCACGATGACTGCGCTTTAGAAAGAGCAGGCTGGCGAGTCCGGTCGCGACGGCGAGAATCAGGCCTCCGATGCTGGTGAAGGTCTGCTTGCGAAACTCCTGCTGCGCCTGCTGATCCCGCTGCAGGTAGAGTTCACGCTCGTGCCGCACGCACTCATCAATGCTCTTGAGCAGCTGCTTCATGATGGCGCCGCCCTTGTTAAAGATGCTTCGCCTCGCTTCATCCCCCTCCGCTCCCGAGGCGACCGACGTCAGCTGTGCCAGCGCAGCCAGGCGTTCCACCACAAGCTGCCGCACCTCCTTGAGCTGCCGCTGCTGGGTTTCATTGTCATGAGTCTGGTCTGTCAGCGTGTCCAGCAGTCTGCGAGTCTCCGTCTCAGTCTTTCCCAGTGATGGAGACCAGGTGATTTCCCCGAGGATGTAGAATGAATGCACCGCCGATTCGACTTCAGACATCTTGGAGCGAAGCACGAGTAAATTGTCGATGACCACCCCGGAATGCTCCACAATCTGGGTTCCCTCTCGCGCAATCCTGCCGCTGTAGGCCATGCTCGCCATGACCAGCAAAGTCATCGATGAGGAAAAGACCAAAAACAAGCCATGCCATGAGCGAAACATACTTAGTAGGAGGTGTTGAAAGTCTGGCCAGCAGGCCCATGCTTTAAACGAATCTGGTCCTGATGACGAACCCTTTCGCCATCAGGACCAGAGAAGATGCCAGCCTACTTGGCCGCATCTTTCACCGCTTCCTGGACAGCGGTCTTCACCTTCCCGGCGTCCTTGGCAGCGTCTTCGATCGCATCCAGGACAGGCTCGCCCGGGCGGCGGTCGAGTGCGTCATCGATCTTGTTTTCGATCTTTTCACGCACGGAGGGCTTGGCTGCGGCTTTTTGATCACCACAGCTCACCACCAGCAGGAGGGTAAGCCCGATCAGGAGGAACAGGCTGGCTGCAAAGAAACATTGAATGCGCTGATGCAGTGTGTTCATGGTATTTGAGATACTTGGGGTTTTTTTGGGCGGAATCACTTCCGCGTTTTAGGTTTGGGGGGGAGATAGTTGCGGTGGCTAACCCTTTTGAAAGGCCAGCACACCTGTGAGGATGAGGTAGATGCCCACCACGTAGTTCAGAAGCGCTGGAAACATCAGCACGCAGATGCCTGCTATGACCGACATCAGCGGAGAAAGATGCTTGTTCATGACGGAGTTTGGTGAGGGTGAAAACTCAGTTGCCAGAGGCTCTGGCGGCGGCGTGCTCGATTTTGCTGCCCACTTTTTCCACGTCGCGACCAAAGCCGCGTGTCGTGTTGCAGGAACTGAGCAAGGAGAGCGCCAGCAGCAGCAGCGAGATGGCGATGATGGACAAACCGGTGCTGCGGGCGATGGATTCGTCATTGATGGAGGAGGCGTTGTTTTTCATAAGCGTAAAAGTGAATTTTAAAGAATGGGGAGGGTGTTGATTTAAACCGGGCTGCGGCCTTGGATGATGCGAACGAGCACCAGCACCACCGCCACAACCAGGAGGATGTGAACGAAGCCGCTGAGTGTGTAGCTGGACACCACGCCAAGCAGCCACAGGATGATCAGAAGGATGGCGATAGTTTGAAGCATAAAGGTAGGTGGTTAGGATTGAGTCAGGAAAGCAAAACTCAGCGGCGGAACAGAAGCCCCAGCACCAATCCGCCTGCCAGCGCGCCGGCCAGCGCACGCCCGGGGTTTTCCACCACGTAGCCACGCATGTGGTCGATCTTTTCCTTGGTCACTTCAGCGGAACGGCGGGCCTGGTCTTCCAATCTCTGGGCCGAGTTTCTGGCCAGCTGGGCACTTGGCCTGATGATCTTGGTCTGCGCCAGTTCCATGGCTTCATGCGAGAGCTGTTTGAAGTCTGTCTTGGCAGCTTCACCCAGAGCGCGAAAGTCTTGCGCCGTGTCGTTCAATGCCTGCTGAATGTTTGGGGTGCTGTTCATAGGAGTGGGTGGGTTAGTGTTTCAGGTGGTAGGTGGCTTCGAAGATGATCAAAGCCATGATCGCCACCGCCCATGCTATGACTGAGGCCTGAGCCACCACCCCGGTCAAAGCCACGAGAAGCGCGAGCGTCGCCAGTATGAGCGACAGCACACGAACCAGTGAATTGTTTGGGGATGGATCAGAACCAGTCATGGGGGTGGCTTTCTTCGGTTGTCGACACCTACTTTCGCAGGGCTGATGCCAGCCCAACGACCAATGACCCACCCAATTCATTTCCAATGAATTAAACAACACACCACACCTCGGCCATTTGAAAGCCCGCCCCCAAATTCATGCAATGCGCATGGCGTGATCATGCAAGATGCACGAACGCCGGCACGGGAAGAAATTCGCATGCCGCCGACCTTTGTCTGCCCTGGAAAGGCATCACGTTTTGCCGCTATTGCGACGAGCTGACATGCGGGAGAGTGCGACTACCACTCCCCTTCACGCTGGAATTGCGCCCTGGCGTTTTTGCCAAACTGAGCACCAGCTGCGGCGAGATTTGCCAGCACCTCATCACTGCTCAGGCCGGCGCTGCCACGGGCGGCAGGGATGACGGTCTGGCACTCGTTGGCGTCCATGAAACGGGAGGCTTCAAGTATCTGTGGCTGTGCCTCGGGCTCGATGACGAGGAAGCCGTGCTTGTCTGCGTGAATGAGATCGCCGGGGGTGACTTTTCTGCCAAAGACCTCCACCTCGCAGTTCCAGCGCACGGGGTGCACATGCGCATGACCGACGCAGAAGCGGCGGGCCAGGGCCTTGAACCCTGCGTTGGTCATTTCATCCACATCGCGGATGGCTCCATCGACGATGGTACCCACACAGCCCAGGGCGCGGTGCATGTTGCTGTTCACCTCGCCCCAGAAAGATCCGATGGTGCGGGGTTTGTCGAGATCCTGCACGCAGACGATCTTGGGTCCGGGAATGCCTGCGACGTAGCGGCGGTAGTCGTTCCACGCATTCGCATTGGCTTCGCGATGCGCCTTGTTGCTCGGCTCAACCACGACGGTGACGGCATAGCCGACCATGGGGCCCATCTGCGGCATGAAGTCACGGGTTTCCTCAAGGTTAAAGCCATCGGCGGCGGGGTCACGTTTGGTAATCTGCTCCCATCCATTGTAGATGGTGGGGGTGTTCCAGCGCTTGAGTTGAAGGAGGTCGGAATGAGGAAGCATGGGTTGCGAAGAGTGTGGCATCATGAACGGCGCGGCACTTGATTTCTCTGTGGTCATTTCAGCTTACCACAGCATGGTGCGGCACCCTGCTTATGATGCACTCCGTACCACCCCGCCCCTCGCTCATCACGCACAGCGCCGACTTTTTACGCGAAGCCTTGCTGCGTGGGGAATGGCAGGAGGTGCTGCCATCCGAGCGCACGCTTTGCACCCGGCTGCGCATCAGCCGCCCCACGCTGCGGGCGGTGCTGGCGCAGCTGGAACGTGAAGGCTTGATCGGCGCGGTGGTGAACAAGCGGCGGCACATTCTTACGGTCCCCGCCACCCGTGCGAAGAGCGTTTCATCACGCGTGATCGCCCTGCTGACCCCTGTGCCGCAACAGGCGATGCCGCCGTTTGTGCTGTTCTGGGTGGATGCGCTGCGCGAGCTGCTGGCCGAGGCGGGCTACCAGCTCGAAGTGCATGCAAGTGCGCACTGCTTTGCAGCCAAGCCTGCGGGCGGGCTGAAAAAACTCACGCAACGAGCCCCCGCCGCTGTGTGGGTGATGTTTCGCTCGAACGCAGTCATGCAGCGCTGGTTTGCGGAGCAGCAGCTGCCGGCCGTCATCGCGGGGTCGTGCGCTGATGGCGTGGAGCTGCCTTCGGTGGATCTGGACTACCGGGCGACCTGCCGACATGCGGCGACGATGCTGATGCAGAAGGGGCATCGGCGCATCGCACTGCTGCTGCCGGACTCGGCGCATGGCGGAGATGCAGACAGCGCCCAAGGTTTTCGAGAAGCTTTTGCGAGATGCGATGCCGAGCCTTGCATCGTGCAGCATCATGAAACGGCGGAGCAGGTGATCGACAGCCTGAACGAAGCGCTGAAGCGGAAACCTGCACTGACGGCTTTTCTGGTGGCACGTTCGATCCACACCCTGACGGTGGTGACTCATCTGCTGAGGCTCGGGCATAAGCTGCCGCAAGACTTTGCGGTTGTCTCACGGGATGACGATGCGTTTTTAGATCATGTGGTGCCAAAGGTGACGCGCTATTCGGCGGATGCGGCGAAGTTTGCGAAGCGGCTGGCCAGACTGGTGCTGGAGCTGGCTCAAACGGGGCACACGAGTATGAAGCCGGTGCGTTTGATGCCGGATTTGCGGCGTGGAGAGACGGTGTGAACGAAGGCGTTACGCACCAAAAGCCTCAATGAAACACACCTCGAGCGCGAGGCCTTCGTTGACGTTGGTGTGGAGGTGGCTTTCGAGCTGGCGGAGGACACGGATGCGTTTGGCGACGTCTCCTGGCTCCCATTTGGCAGCAAGGGCGGCGGTGGCGTCCTGAAACTTGGGCAGGTCGAGATGCGCGGCTCCGGCCTGCTGGCGGGCGACATCTCCCATCCAGGAGAGAAGGAGCTCCATGAGCGAGGTGCGCTGCTGGAGGTATTCGGCCTCGATCTGGGCCTCCACCTGCTCCTCACGCTGCTTGAGCCAGGCTCCGTCGGTGGTTTTGGCGTAGTGGTCCTGCTCGCGCTCGAAGTCGGCCTCCTGCTCCTTTTTGATGGATTCGTGCAGGGCTTCGAGGATGTCTTCGAAATCCTTTTTCAATGAAAGCGCGGCGGAGATGCTGCCGCCGTCTTTGCCAGACATCCGCTTGAGCACGTAGAGCAGCCTGCCCTCGTGTTCGGTGAAGATGCGCGCACCGTCCGGAGGCATGAGCGCGACCTCGAGCACTCGGGACTGGATGGTGGGCAGCAGCTGCTCGGGCTGGGTGCTGAGCAGCAGCAGCAGCGTGTTGGGCGGCGGCTCTTCGAGCGTTTTGAGAAAGGCGTTCTGCGCCTGCACGTTCATGCGCTCGGCATCGACGATGATCGCGAGCTTCCAGCCGTTTGGCGCGGCGGTCTGGTGGATCATCTTTTCCAGAAAGCGGATGGTGCCGGGGTCGTCGCCGTCATCGCCGATGGTAATGCGGCGGGATTTGCTCTGCGGGCGCAGAACCACAGCCCCCTGCCCTTCCCAGGCTTCGAGCGTTCCCATCTTGGTGCCAACGATGAGGTCGAGCATTTTGGCGGCGAAGACTTCATGCTGCGCCTCCTTGGGGCCGGTGATCAGGTAGGCGTGACCGAGGCGGCCGTTGTCACGGGCGCGGGCGATGAGTTCAAGGGCATGGTCGCTCTTAAACGGCATGGGAGTGAGTGGAGATGATGCGCCAGATGCTTTCGTGCACGGCTTCCGGAGCCGCCGAGGCATCGATGATTTTCACGCGTGCGGGCTCCGCCTCTGCGAGGGCGAGGTAGCCCTGGCGCACTTTTTCAAAGAAGGCCTGCGGCTGGCTTTCGATGCGGTCCAGCTCACGGCCTGCCTGATGAATGCGCTGCCGGGCGGTGGCAGTGTCCATGTCCAGCACCAGCGTGAGCTGCGGCAGGGTGCCGCCGATGGCGAAATGGTTGATGGCGCGCACGCTTTCCAGCGGCAGGCCCCGGGCGATACCCTGATAGACGGTGGTGGAGTCGAGAAAGCGGTCGAGAATGACAAAGGTGCCGGACTCCAGCAGCGGGCGGATTTTTTCACGCACAAGCTGCGCACGGCTGGCGGCGAACAGCAGCAGCTCCGTCTCCGGCGTCATGGCAGCACCCTCTTTGGCATGCTGCAGGAGGTGCCTAATGCTCTCTCCCAGCTCGGTGCCACCGGGCTCGCGCAGCATCACCACGGCGCGCCCCTCAGCCTCGAGCCGGGCACGGAGCAGCGCTATCTGCGTGGACTTGCCGCAGCCTTCGGAACCTTCGAATGAGAGCAGGAAGCCGGAGCTCATGTCATCACTCCCACTCAATGCTGGCAGGCGGCTTGGTGCTGATGTCGTAGAGCACGCGGTTCACGCCTTTGACGCTGTTGAGGATCTTGTTGGAGGCGTTGCGCAGCACGGAGTAGGGCAGCTCGACCCAGTCCGCAGTCATGGCATCCTCGCTGATGACAGCGCGGAGAGAGATGGCCTGCTCATAGCTGCGCTCGTCGCCTTTGACGCCCACCGTTTTGACTGGGAGCAGCGCGGCATAGGCCTGCCAGGTGCGCTCATACCAGCCGCTGCGGCGGAGCTCGGCGATGAAGATGGAGTCGGCATGCTGCGTGGTGGCCACACGCTCGGCGGTGATCTCTCCTGGAATGCGCACAGCGAGGCCGGGGCCGGGGAACGGATGGCGCCAGAGCGCCTGATGCGGGATGCCCAGGCTCGCGCCGAGGGCACGGACCTCGTCCTTGAAGAGCTCGGCGAGCGGTTCGAGCACCTTGCCCTCCTCCTTGAGCTCCATGATGCGGTCCACACGGTTGTGGTGGGTTTTGATCTTGCTGGCGATGGAGCCGCTGGTGGCGCTCTCGATCACGTCAGGGTACAGAGTGCCCTGCGCGAGGAGTTCCACGTTATCGGCCACCTTCCAGAATTCCTCAACAAAGAGAGTGCCGATGATGCGGCGCTTCTGCTCGGGGTCGGTGACGCCTTTGAGCGCGCCGAGGAAGGTGGCGCTGGCATCGATCTGCTCAATGGGCACACCGACTTTGTCGAAGAGTTCTTTGACCTCGGCCGCTTCGTTCAGGCGCATCATGCCGGTATCGATGAAAATGCAGCGCACTTTGACGCCAGCCTTGGCAAGAAGAACAGCGAGCACGGTGCTGTCCACACCGCCGGAAACGCCGCAGATGACTTCACGGCTGCCGACCTCGGCTTTGATGCGGTCAAGCATCTGCGATTTGAAGGCTTCGATGTCGAACTTGGCAAGCTGCGCGCCGCTTTGGGTGAGGAAGTTTTTCAGAATGGCGGTGCCTTCGTGCGAGTGCGTGACCTCCGGGTGAAACTGGATGCCCCAGCAGCGGTCCGACCATTTCAGGGCCACCGGCACGGCGTCTTCATTGGTGGCGATGACCTTGGTCGTGCTGGCGAGGTTTGCACAGGTGTCGCTGTGGCTCATCCAGACCTGAGATTCGTGCGAGATGCCGCTGAAGAGGTCGGCGTGGTCGGTGACGACGAGCTTGGCAGGGCCATACTCGCGGGTCACCCCCGGCTTGACCGTGCCACCGTGCTTGATGTTGAGAAGCTGCATGCCGTAGCAAACACCCAGCACGGGAACCCCGAAGGACATGAGCTTGTCATAGTCCACGTCCGGAGCATCCGCATCCGAGGTGCTGCGAGGGCCGCCCGAAAGAATGATGGCCCCGGGAGACTGCAGGTTCGCCAGTTCGGCCGGCGGATAGAGGTGCGAGACAAAACCCAGCTCGCGGACGCGGCGAACGATGAGCTGGGAATACTGGGAGCCGTAATCGAGAACGGCGACTTCTTGGGCGGTCATGAGAGATGGGGGCGTATGCAGGATGGGAGAGCCGAAACTGGAGGAATCAATGCGGCTCGTAGTTCACAGGCTCTTCGGTGATGACGACATCGTGCGGATGGCTTTCCTTGAGACCGCCGGCGGTGATGCGTACAAAGCGTGCCTTGGCACGCAGCTCATCGAGGGTGTTGGCACCCACGTAGCCCATGCCGGAGCGAAGGCCGCCGATGAGCTGGAAGACGACATCTGCGAGGGGGCCTTTGTAGGGCACCCGGGCCTCCACGCCTTCAGGAACGAGCTTGCCGGAGCTGTTCTGGCCATAGCGGTCACCTGCGCCTTTGCGCATGGCTCTGAGACTGCCCATGCCACGGTATTCCTTGAAGGTACGGCCCTGCCATTTGACCATGTTGCCCGGGCTTTCGGCCGTGCCTGCCAGCAGGGAGCCCAGCATGACGAAGTCAGCGCCGGCGGCGAGAGCTTTGACGATGTCTCCCGAGTACCGGATGCCACCGTCAGCGATGACGGTGACGCCAGCCGCACGGCAGACTTCGGCGACCTCCTGCACGGCGGTGAACTGAGGCATGCCCACGCCGGAGATGATACGGGTCGTGCAGATGGAGCCCGGACCGACCCCGACTTTGACAGCAGAAGCGCCTGCCTTGACGAGATCGCGCGCACCGTCGGCAGTGACGACGTTGCCGGCGACGATGGGGATGCCTGAGCCGAGATTTTCGCGCAGCCGTGCGATGACCTGCATGACGCGGCTGGTGTGCCCGGTGGCGGCGTCAATGAAGACGGCGTCGGCACCGGCAGCCTGCATGGCGAGGCCACGGTCCACACAGTCCTCACCCACACCGACGGCGGCACCCACGCGGAGCTGTCCGTTGGCATCTTTGGCGGCGTTGGTGAACATCTGGCGCTTCACGATGTCCTGCTTGGTGATCAGGCCGGCGAGCTTGCCGCTGGAATCGACCAGAGGGAGCTTTTCGATGCGGTGCGTGTAGAGAATCTTCAGCGCATCCTCAAAGCTGGTCTGCGGCGTGCCGGTGGAGAGCTTTTCACGCGGTGTCATGATGGCCGAGACCGGGGTGCTTTCGTCCTCGATGTACCACATGTCGCGGCTGGTGACCATGCCGGCGAGTTTTCCCTGAGCATCCACCACGGGGAAGCCGCTGACGCCTTTTTCATGCATGAGGCGCTGCACTTCGCCCAGCTTGGTCTCTGGCGTGACGGTGTGCGGGCTCTGGATGACGGTGTTTTCGGAGCGCTTCACCCGTGCCACATGCTCGGCCTGCTGGTCGATGGGGCAGTTGCGGTGGATCACCCCCAGACCGCCCTCACGTGCGAGGGCGATGGCGAGTTCGGACTCCGTGACGGTGTCCATGGCCGACGATAAAATCGGCACATTCAGGCCAATGGCGGCCAGTTTGGTGGAAACATCGACATCCCCAGGCAAAACCTGGCTCAGTCCGGGAAGGACAAGGACGTCGTCGAAACTTAAAGCAAGAGAAGGCAGTTCACCCATACGCCATTCAAGCGACGATCAGGCGGCTGTCATGCAGAAAATTGGGTCAGTTTGAAACGAACTGCCCATTCCCGAGGGGGACTTAGAAGCCTGGACGGTAGTTGCGGGCCTTGCCGGTGAAAGGATCGACCTGGATGGTGTAAAAGTTTTTGGGCAGGTTCCCCGTGGTCACCTCCTGGCCGCTGTTGTACGTCAGGGTGAAAAAGCTGTTAGGGAGGGTTCCGTACTCAAGCTGCGCAAAGCCGTTTTGCTGGGCGCTGACCTTGCGGCAGGAGCCATCCGGCATGAACCGCAAAGCATTGTACTTGGCACCGCTCACCCCGGAATAGCCCACGCCACCGGCCGCGTTTGGCTTGACGTCATCCAGCGATGTACCGTTCTGCCCGTTCAGCAGCGGGGACAGATCCGTGCCTGCAGCGATGATGACCCCGTCAGAAAGCTTTGACAAAGTGTTGACAGGCACCACGGACTCCAGCGTCTGAGCATTCGAGCCCACGCCCTGGGTAACCGTCACGATTTTGAACATCTGATACGAGCGGAAGAGCTGGACGGTGGAGCCGGGAAAATCCTGGTCCGCGTATTTGAAGAACCTCAGCTCAACCGGGACATTCTGCGCGTAGGAAAGCTGCTTGGCCTCCGTGATGGCCCCCATGATGGAGTCTCCTGTGGACGCCAGCCGGGTGGCCTGCATGGTGCGCATCAAGGCGGGCGTGGATGAGGCAAGGATCATCGCGACGAGGGCGATCACCACAAGCATCTCAATCAGGCTGAAAGCCCGCCTGGCCTGCCGCTCTGTGTATGAAAAGTATGTCATAGGAATGAAATATGAGCCGGATGGATTAGCAAAATGAGAGTCAGGATCCCGTCAGAAGCTCCAGCGCGCCTGCTTCAGGGCGATGGTGGTGCTGAACACTCGATAGTTAAGCTTTTGATCAAGCAGGAGCTGCACAAGCGTGCCGGGCTTTCCCTGAACGCCGTCCAGCTCTTCATTCAGGCTGGCGGCATTTTGCAGCTTGCCTGCGATGGCCGTCAGGAGCTGGGCTCTCATCTGGCTGTTTTCTTCACGCGCCAGAAATTCGCCAGACCGTTCGTCCAAGGCGATCATGCTGACCTTGAGCAGTGGCGGCAGCAGATGCTGAGTCCCCTGCTGGCTCGCATTGAGTGGCGAAGCACCAGGATTGATTTTCAAGGTCGAGTCATAAATGTACTGCGGAGCGATGATGTAAGGGGCCACACCCGTGTTGCCAGTGACCTCGACCTGCGGAGAGATGACCAGGGCAATGATGTTTTCTGCAATGGGCCGCGTGAAGGCACGCGTCTGGGCGGTCTCCTGGGAGCTTTGCACCTCGCTGTTGAGCACATCCTGATACCATTCCATGGAGTGCGCGGTGATGGGCCGCAGGCTGGTGTCATAAATCCGGTTCTTCTCAGCGGTGGGGCTGTATTCCATCAGACGCAGCCGGCTGCGCACCGGCACGGCATTGTTCAGCTGCTCCAGGAAGGCCGGGCGGAAGGACGCATCCGTCCCCCATTCCACAAAGTAGCCACGGCCGCACAGCAGATTGACCATGTTTTCGGTGTTGACGGGCTGGCTGGTGGAGGAGCCCGATGACAGCGTGGCCACCAGGCTTGCGATGCCCAGAGGAGCCTGGAAAAACACCGCATGCCCCGGATAGTTCTGCGCATTGCCAGCGGCACCCGGCACCACCTTGCTGGTAGGACCGCAGATGAACTGAAGCTCCGACTGCCTGAAGTAGTCCTTGGCCAGAGAGATCGTCTGACCGGCGGCATCCGATCCCAGCGTGTCGAATTCGTTGTCCCAGTAGTTGTTCAGCGTGGCCTGGGACAGAGAGCGGGTGAGCGTGTCAAACGCCTGCCGTGCCTCACGGAACTGCGACACACGAGAATTGGCACGCACCCAGCTGCGCTGCACGATGCCGATGACCTGTGAGACGACGAGCATCAGGATCACCAGGAAAGTCACAGACACGAGCAGCTCAATGAGCGTGAAGGCAGGGCCGGCACCCCGCCGCAGACGGCGGCCCATGGGCGGGCGAAAAAGGGAGAAGGAAAGATTCATGACAGGGAAAAATCAGCGGGTTTTGGCGATCAACTGATTGAAGACCACATAGGAGCCCGTGTTGTTGGTGCCGAAGACAAAGCTAGGCGAGCTGGTCGCGGCGATTTTGATCACCATGCGCTTCAGGTAAGGCTGGGTTTTTTCGGCCTTGGGCAGCGCCACCACGGACTGCTGCTCAATCTCCACCACGAAGGCGAGATCGGTGGCGTCCTGCGCGACCTCGCGCCCCTGGTCGTTGTAGTACTTGTTCACCTTCTGGTTTGGCTTCGGCAGCATGTCAAAGGTGGCATTCTCCATGTCATGCGTGACCTGCTCCAGAATGTTGCTGTCGTTGATCATCAGCGCTGTCTTGCGCGCCATCTCCAGGCCCTGAGGCAGGAGCCCCAGCAAGGTGATGATGGCCAGGGCCGCAATGGCCACAGCGAGCGTGACTTCGACCAGTGAGAAACCAGCCTGCGAACGTGATTTGTTGGGATGTTTCATAGCCAAGAGTGCTGACCTGAAAAGGCGGCTGATGGTTGATTAGGGGCTGAAACGCTTGCTTTCCAGCGTGCGGAACTTGTAGAAGGTGTCCAAGGGCTTTTCTCCCAGAGGATTGGCCGTCGCAGCGTAGTCGGGCAGAGGATTCGTCACATCGGTCGGGTCGATGTAGCGCTCGATCAGGGCAGAGCCACGGTATTCGCCCAAGATGGCGTCCTTGGTCGGGTCCATGGTGTCCGGAGCGGTGGAGCGCGCCTTGGTGATCACCTGCGCCCTCATGTGAACCCGGAAGGTGTTGCTGCGCGTCGTGACACGGGCGTAGATGTTGGAGTAAGGCCGCTCGCGGGTGTTGTCACCCGTTGTGGGGTGGTTCTGCCAGAACTGCTCCATGACAGTCTGCAAGTTGGTGCCGCTGGTGTTGGCGTTGATGTTGCCGATACTGCCGAGGATTTCACCACCGGATGAAGCCCCCTGGCTGACATCCGGGATCAGGTGAATTTCACAGATCTGGCTCGGACTGCGGAAGAGGCCGCGGTAGCGGTTCAGAGCATGGTTGGAGCCTGTGGCTGAATGCTGGAACTTCTGGTCAAACTGATACAGGGTCTTGGTGACATCAATGGGGCGGTGCCAGTACTTGGTATGAGTGCCTTCATTCCAGAAGACGTCTCCCGAAGCTGACCAGGCCGCCTGCCCTTCTGTCGAGCTGGCACCTTGTCTGCTGGAGTAGTACACTTTGGCGTTGTCCGCATCTCCCAGCGGGATGGCGGTCATGAACTCCCCTTTCATCACGGCATGCATGCCCGTGGCACGGGTGATGTTGGTGAAGGGGACGATCTGGTAGTTCAGATTGATGCGACCGGCGATGGAAAGCGGCTCGCTGATGGCATAGGGCTCGACCACCGGCATGAAGAAGAGATCCAGCAGGTAGTGGTCACGCGGATTGTTGTCGCCAGGGTGGCCGGGGGTGACACCCTTGCCATAGTTGGCATTCGAGCTTGCATGCGGGCGGAACAGCAGGGTCTGCCAGGGCTTGCCTTCTGAGTAGGAGACGCCGGAAAGGGCGCTCGTGCCGACATTGCCGCCAGGCCAGACGCCGGTGGGCAGGGAGCCAAACATGACCGGAGAGGACACAATGCGGTTCGGAGTCATGTAAACACCGGTGCGCCAGTCGTCACTGTTGTGCCAGGGCTCGTAGAAATAACCCGAGCGGTAGAATTTTGTAACGTTATTACGGGTGTAGTTACCCGCATAGAAGTTGCCTTCGTCAGGCTTGTTCACATAAGCGCCGTCACGTGCGTTCGCGATCCCGTTGTCAAAATCTCCGAAGGCGTTGGCCGTAGCCGCCCAGCCAGTATCCGGCGGCAGGTCGGGGATGGATGAGTCCCGATAAGGGGCACCGGCGACAAGCTGCTGATTCTTGTTAATGTTAATCCCCAGAGGAGTTAACTTGGTCATCGTTGCGGCGGTAGGAAGGATGCAACCCGACTCCGTGGTGGTCACGTGGGTGGTGAAGCTATGAATGGTGCGCGGCTGGGTGAGCGCCGGCATGGAGTCCACTTGCTGCCACAGCGGATGGCGCATCCACATGGTGCTCGGTACATTGTAACGTGCGGCAGCCAAGCGGTAATCTCCAACCGCTGGCACAAAGGTGCGAATGACATCTGAACCCGACCAGGGGTTGCCGTTCACATCTGTGATTGTGACACCGCCGCTGGTGGTGGTGGCCTCAGGCGGGATGAGGCTCACTCCCAGGCGTGTGCCGTTGTCAAAAACGGCCGTGCCACCCGCAGATGTTGCGAAGCGCGATTCCGTGTCGAGGCGCCCGGTGGTGATCTGGTCATCACTCGAGTTGAAAGTGGTGTTGAATGAAGGTCCCGAAGCGTAGAGAGGAGGATTGGCTGTTCCGCGGTAGGCCGAATTGACCGTGCCGAACATGCGGTTCAGGCAGCCCATGCGGTTAAAGCACCACCAATGGGGAGCTTGGAGAGAACGGCGGTAGGTATCGCGGCCAAAAGAGTCCACGTAGAAGTAATGGTCGATCTCGTTCTTGTTGGCAGGCTCATACAAGGGGGTGCCGTTGACGCGTCTTTCATTGGCCGAATACACCAGGGCGGGAACCGGCAGGGTGGCGCCGTCAAATGAGATGCTGATGGTCTGAGCCTCCTGGCCGTTGTTGCCAGCTTTGCTGTGGGAGTCGTAAATCTTGATCACAAGATCGCGCTGGCCAAACGTCAGAACCATCGGCTGGTTGCGGTTCACGGTGACGTACTGGCTGATCAGGCCCCAGTTGTTCAGCCCATCATGGCCGTTGTTGTTCGGGCCCGGGTTGGCGAGGTAGCGGCTGCTGTCTGTGGTGCGCGCACCGCCTGAGACGTAGGGGTTGGTGTCATCGCCCATGAGGGTGGTACCCCAGCCGGGCCCCGCACGACCTCCAGCGATGGCAGTCGGCCCAACATGCCCGCCCATGGAATAGCAGTCCGTGGCTTCATAGACATTGCCGTTGGACTTGATGATCACGTCCTGTGTCGTTGGAAAGAGAGGCACTGGACCGTTCACGCCTTGGAGCATGATGGAGCGGATGAAGCTGCCATCCAGCACGATGGCCCATTCTGGGAACATCTTGGTCCAGCCGGACATGGGGCAGAAGAATTCCAGCATCAGCATGGCCTGCACTCTTTTTTCGGCAGGCCTGCCGCCCGAGCCGTCGCTCAGCGGAGTGTTCAGCTCCAGCGTCATGTTCCAGTTGGCCGGATTGTAGCCCGGGTGAAGCGAGGGGTGCCTGTTGGCCACGGTGGGACTGCAGCCATAGTAGGTGCCATTGCCGTAGGGCGCGGTGAGCGGCGGGAAATTGGAATACCAGCGGTTAAAGCCCAGCAGCGGCGGAGTGCGCGGGGGAAAGGCAGGCGTCAGAAAGGTGGCTGCAGAGCCGCCAGGGTTGTTGGTGGGAGCCTGGGTCGGTTCACGGGTCGAGAGCGCCTTGGGAGCACTGCCACCGCCGCTCAGCACACCACCGGTGTTCACCGCATACTGAGGGTCGTTCATTCCGTCCGCCGTGCAGATGAACTGGAAGCCGATTTCTGAAATGGTGAACATGCGGCCCATCCCCTGCACGATGCGGCCATTTTTCTGCCAGCGGGCGGGGGACACCTGGCCATGGCCGGGGAACACATACTGATCAGCCGTGATGAGGTTACTTCCGATCTGGGTCTGGGTGCCATCATTGAGGCTGCCCGAAGCACGGCGGGTGATGCGCTGCTCCGTGTAGGTGAAGCGGGATTTGGCGATGTTGTCCCTCTCCAAATAGAGCGGAGTGCCGGTAATTGGGCTGGGCGGATTAGTGCTCATGTTGTAGCCCGACAAGCCGTCGTTGTTACGAGCCATGACCCCATCATACAGGTTGGTGCAGCGGATGTAGTCAAAGAACTGGATGGCCAGCTGGGCGGCGTTGTCGGTGCCGTACTTCTGGCCGAAATTGTTGCTGGAGCCCAGCGAGGACGTCTGCGGGAACTGCAGGGTCGTCATTTCTGCGTAGAGATAGTCAAGCAGGGTGCTGTTGCGCGTCAGCCCGGTGGAGCCGCCGTAGTCGGAGGATGAACCCGTCACGTCATGGGTGGGATGGTGCGGCTGAGCCCGGCGGAAAATGTAGCTGTTGGCCACGGCGGCACCCGCAGTCTTGCCACGCAGCGTGGAGCAAAGGGCGATCATGGTGTCAAAGCTGGTGCGGCGCTGCTGCCCGAGCCCTTCGTCTGCCACCGGCCACATGGAGATGCGGGGCAGTCCATGAATGCTGAACTCCGGGGAGCGGCTGTTGGCCGTCAGGAAAAACCGGGAACGCTCCAATGTGTCATGGTCAAACAAATAACGGGAGCCCTGCCCCGGCAGCGGAATGCTGGTGGCCACGCGTCCGATGTTGCTGTTGTAGTTGTAGTTGGAATCATTGACTCCATCTGCAAAGAGCATTTCGTCCACGGTGGCAAAGAGGCGCTCTTTTCTTGCCTGGACGGTGTCGCCACTGCTGGCCGTGCCGACTTCGCCGTTGCTGCTGGAAAACGCATCAAGCACAAACGGCTTGGTTCCGGAGGAGGAGCCCCCGGTGGCAATCTTGGGCATCAGGGTGTAGATGGCATCCTTGGTCTGCGTAATGTTCGTGATGTTGGCCCGAGGGGCGTAAACATCCAGATCGACCCCCGGTGCCAGGACCGTGCTCAGAGCCACTGTGGCGGGATGCCCGGGATAGCGCTGGAACTCGCCTGCGGTGCCGGGGAAGTTGGCCCACTTGGAGTCACGCTGGTGGTAGAAGTAGGGAGGGGCAAAAAAGGTGGGCTCGGATGCCGTGTTCACATTGACTTTGCAGGACTCGTCATCGGTCCAGAATGCCACGCGTCCGATGATCGGGTTGGCGGCGGAAGGAGTGGTGGAGCCGTCGGCGCTGATAAACTTGTTGCTGGAATCAAGCGCTCCGGTGGTGCCGTCACGCAGGACATAGATCCACTCCACAGGCATGGGCAGGCGCAGTTTGGTGGGGTCATTGCCGGCATCTGCAGGCGTCACCACTTCGTTGTAGGTCACCGTGCCACCCGCGCCGGTGATCGCCGGCGTCACTTTGGTGTAGTTGAAGCCTTCCACGGCCACCATGGTGCGCCCGCTGGTCGGGTCGGTCCCATTGTAGGCCGCCCGTGGGTCAATGATCGGGAAATAAAGGGCCATGGTTCCGGTGGCGAGCCCGGGACGAACGACGGGTTCGTTGAGGTCCACATACCGCGCCGCGTTCTGGGATGAGCCCCAGTCGCTCGGGACTTGATTGCTGCTGTTGAAAATGTCCGCCTCGTTGGAGCTGGTGATCACCATCTGCGAACTCGAATAGAGCTTGTGGGCGCGGACAAAGTCACCGTTGGCCTGGTAAACACGTGCCATGCCCGGCTGGGTGGCATGGATGGTGCGGCTGAATGAGCCCGTGGCGGTATTCTGGGCATTTTGCAGCTGCACCTCAGTGAAGGTAACGGCCAGATCTGCCAGTTGCTTGGCATTGCGGGACGCCACGTAGCTCTGGCTGGCTTTGTATTCAGTGCGGGTGACCGAAAAAATGGCGACGACCAGCATGGACATCAAAGCGACGGTGGTGACCACCATGACCAAGGCCATGGCCTTTCTGCGCTTGTTCCACTTCGCGACAAATGTTGAGGCATTCATGATTAGCTCCTGATAAATTTCTGATTTATGAGGCGATAATATTAAAATCGCATCAAACTGACAAGGTATTTATCATGTAAACACAACGGCTCTGCCGGTCAGTTTACCGGCAGGCCGTAGGCGGTCCTAGCTCAAACAGCCATCCTGCGGCGGCGGCGCCAGCCGAGGGCCAGGAAGCCGAGCAGCAAGAGCAGCAGCCTGCCCGGCTCAGGCACAGCCACCACGATGATGCCGGTGCTGTAGAGATTGCTGATGTCCCAGAACATACCGCCGGTCAGGGTGGGCAGGTCCACGAAATCAGTGGAGGTGTTGCCGGTGAGGTTGGCGAACTTGCCAGTCGGCGTCAGGC
The DNA here is from genome assembly GCF_042655725.1 of Prosthecobacter fluviatilis. Classification (GTDB taxonomy): domain Bacteria; phylum Verrucomicrobiota; class Verrucomicrobiia; order Verrucomicrobiales; family Verrucomicrobiaceae; genus Prosthecobacter; species Prosthecobacter fluviatilis. Next base: position 665,698 of record NZ_JBHSMQ010000002.1, on the reverse strand, counting down.
CACCCCAGTCGATCAGCTTCCAGGAATCTCCCACGTTGAAGCTGGTCGAAACCAGGGAGCTGCCAGAGCCGATGCCCACTTTCAGGGTAGCCCCGTCGATGGTGATCAGGGACGACGCAGATCCGGTGTTGTTGAAGATCAGGCGGTCGTTTTCGGTCGTATTGGTCGTGCCGCTCAGATTGAGGAACAGGTTCAGCTTGAGGGTGGAGCCAGTGGCCAGAGTGGCGAAGCTCTGGTCGCCCTGGACCACGCCAAGGAACGGATCTGTGTATGTGGGTGTGGTTCCCGTGGAGTTGAGGGCCACAATGAGCTGGCTGGCTGCGGTGTGGCCAATGTTGCCAACCGCCAGTGTCGCACCGGTCTGGACGGTGAGGCCATTGCCAACGCCGGGAGCGATCGAACCCGTGCCACCAATCGTGGCCCCGGTCTGGACCACCACACTGCCATAGCCGGTGCCGGAACCGGCGGTGTTGTTCACCAGCAGGGTGCCTGAGGTCACCGTGGTGGTGCCATGGTAGGTGTTGTTGCCGGAGAGCGTGACCACGCCTGAGCCGGTCTTTGTCAGGGCGAGCATGTCCTCCGCCCCGTTGGCTTCGGTGATGTTTCCGGAGAAGGCGATGCCAGTTCCGGAATTTGGCGTGCTGGACTGGACCACCAGCTCCTTGTAATCCTGGAAGCCGGTGATGAGGTTCTGCAGGCTCACATTTCCAGTGAAGGTCACCGGGTTGGCCGAGGCAATGGTGGTGGTGCCCACGCCGTTGTAGTTGATGTCAATGTTCTGCGTGATCGTGGTGATGGCCGCATTGTTGATCTGCAGGGTGACGTTCGGGTTGCTCTGATCCTGCAACCAGTGGACCGGATCGGTGATGGCTCCATTGACGGTGGTGACACTTGGCGAAGCCATGAAGTAGGTCAGGCCGGCCGAGGAACCGCCGTTCACAGAGACCTGGGCTCCGTTGACCATGTTGGCAGAGGAGTTGAAGACCAGGCCGTTGGTGTTGTTGAGTCCGTCCACACGGGCCAGGTTCATGGTCATGTCATCATTGATCTGGGTGATGGCGTAGAGCCCGTTGCGCTCTGGGTGGTCAATTTCATCTTTGACCAGGATGGTCTTGCCGATGTCTGCGCTGGTGAAGGTCACGCCGTCAATGGTGCGGCTGACATAGTAGAAGGCACCGGAGCCTGCATCGGAGTCATTGGCCACGATGTGGCCGCCGCCGGTGGCCAGGAAAGCACCGCCGTAGCCGCTGACGTCTTTGGCGTAGAAGGAAGTGTTGCGCTCCACTCCGAGAAGCGAAGCCCCGTTGGTGGCGTAGTCAGCCGTCAGCGAGAACCCGTAGGAGTCCGGAGTGAATGCATTGCCACCCAGCTCGAGGGTGGAGGTCTGACCGAGCGCGGATGCATTGGCCAGAACCAGGGTGCCGGAGCGCAGCACCGTGCCTCCTGCCATGTCTGCGCCGGAGCCGCCCGTCTGTGAGCCGTAGGTGTTGGCACCAGCCAGCACGACGGTGCCGCCGCCCATCACCGTGATGCCACCCTGGCCGGAAATGACGCCCTGGTAGGTCACTGTGGAGCCCGCGTTGTTGGACAGGAAGACATTGCCTCCGGCCGTGCGGTTCACTGTCACGGCTCCGGTGACCGTGGTGCTGGAAGCGGTGGTCTGCAGCACCGAAATGCCTTCGCTGTTCACGTTGCCAAAAGTCACCGCATTGGAAAGCGTGTTTCCATTGAAGACGAGCGTGAGCGCTTTGTCAGCGGTGCGCGTGTCTGTGGTGGTGCCGACTTCGACGGCTCCGCTGCCCAGAGAGCCGTTTTGCTGGGCGATCAGGGTCCCCTCAGCCAGCGAGGTGCCGCCGGCATAGGTGTTGTTTGCGGCCAGGCTGAGCACGCCATTGCCACCTTTGATCAGCGTTCCGTTGCTGCCGGAAAGCACCCCGGAGATGACGGCGTCAGGGACGAGGGTGGAGGAAGACGGAGCATCATACACAGGGCCACGACCGCTGACGACTTCGACCATGCGTGCCTTGCGGCCAAGGTCGATGCCGTTGGCAAAGATCACGGTGCTGTCGGCATCCTGGGCGCCGAGGATGAGGGAATCATTGTCCGGAACGAAGCCGTTCAGGCCCCATGTCAGTGTGGCTGCGCTGCCGCCAATGTTGACGGTGCGATTGGTGGTGTAAGCGGCAAAGCCACCGCTGCTGGTCCAGTCCACCTGATTGCTGCCTGTGCCGAGGTTGCGGGTGAAGTCTCCGGCATTGAGGCCGACCACACCGCCATCGATCCGCAGATGGCTGGCGTCTGGCAGAGCACCGGCGGAGTCCAGGCGCATGACACCGCCCTGCAGGTAGGTGGTGCCAGTGTAGGTGTTGGTGCCGGAGAGAGCCGTGGTGCCGTCGCCGCTCAGCACCAGATTGACGAGCCGACCGGCGGAGTTGTTGTTGGCGATGGAGGCGCTGATGCTCAGCGCCGTGAGCGGATTCCAGTTGTAGATGATAAGATCTGCCGTGGTTCCGTCTGTGTTGGCCAGACCGCTGGTCAGGACGCCACCGACAATGGAATTCTGGTGGGTGCCGGAGTGCGTGGTCTGCAGGATGGCACCGCTGGCAATGGTCAGCGTGTCCGTGATGGTGATGATGCTGGAATTGAGCTCGATAGGCTGCGTCGTGAGGCTTTCAGAATAGAGAGACACGGTGCCGACCTGCGTGAAAAGCTGACCGCTTGGGTTGGTGATCAGCACGATGTGGTTCACGGCATCGATGGAGTAGATCGTTGAGTTGGCAGGGATGCCAGGTCCGGAGATCGCCATGCCCACCTTGAGACGGGAATCAAAGATGTTGGTGATGGTGTAGCCGTCCGCGCTGAGAGTGCCGCTGAAAGTAGGCGAGTTGAAGGCATACAGGGTCACGGAAGGTCCGTTGAGGACCGGCGCCTGGCTCAGGGTGATGGTGTTGTTGGCCACATCAATGGCGGTGATGAAGGTTCCGTCTGCAATGCCGTTGCCACGGACCAGCTGGCCGACCTGGAGGCGGTCGACGCCCGGCACACGCTTCACCAGCAGCGGGTTGGAGTCCTGGCCAAGGTCACCCGCGAAGGAGGTGCCGCTGTTGGTCAGCAGGATGGTGTTCACCGAAGCGCCGGAAACCGTGCTGCCGGTGAAGGATTCTTCCATCAGGGCGCCGTCGCTGATGTTGTCGGTGACAATCCAGTTGGCGACATTGGAACGGAAGGTGTGCGAGCCCTTGATGTCCGATCCGGTGATGATGTTGGTGGAAGAGTCCACGAAGGCGAAGTTGTTCACGCCCGGATTGTTGGTGCTGTTCAGCGTGAACAGGGCACGTGGCATGATGACACCGACGTCGATCAAGGCGCGTCCGGCGAGGGTGATCTGAGACACCAGAGCACCACCGTTCACTTCAAACAGCACGGTGCCGCCCTTCTGGAAGTTGACGCCTGAAGGGTTGTTGATGTCCTGCAGGTTGAGGAAGGTGGCTGCACCATTCGCACCCGTCACACGAATCACGGAAGAACCTTCGGCGATGTTCAGGGTGCCGATGATGTTCTGGGTGGTGTTGCGGCCTGAGATGCTCTGAATGTCGAGCGTGCCACCTGCCATGGTCAGGGCGCCGATGTCGTTGCGGATGTACTGGTCGTTGAATGCAGGCGCGAGCTTCAGGGTGCCGTCTCCCACCACCAAGGAGCTGATGCCGTAGCCGCCGAAGGAGGTTCCGAGCATGTAGAGGGTGCCTGCGCCGATCTTGACGATGCCGTAGTCATCCTGATTTCCGGGGGTGGTGTAGTTGCCGCCCATGGTCAGCACGGTGTAGGCGTTGCCCACATCCCAGACAGCGGTCTGATTGATGGTGAAGCCACGGTCCGAGCTGGCGCTGGTGCCGTTGAACTGCAGGGTGCCGCCATTGAAGACCAGGTTGGCCAGGGTGTTGCGTGAGGCGCCAAGGCTGGAGGCCGGGCCTGCAAACACCAAGGTGTTGGAGCCGGTGGTGATCGCCGCCACGGAGATGTAGATCGTGGTTCCGTCAACGATCTTGGTGATGGTGGCTCCGAGAGGAATGCCAGGGCCGGAGACCAGCTGGCCGACACTGAGATTCGCCGTGGAGGCGACGGTGACCTTGGTGTCTCCGTTCGTGGTGGAGGAAATCAGCGTGGCTCCGATGCTGGTGCTGGCTCCGAACGTGAGATTGTTCTGGCCGGTGGTGGTCACGGGGTTGGAAATCTCGATCGTGTTCTGATCCAGAATTCGCAGGATGGTGGAGTTGGCCGGGATGCCGTTGCCGGAGATGGTCTGGCCCACGGTCATGCCCAGGGTGCTGCCAACGGTGATGCGTGTGCCGCTCTGGGTGTCAGTGGCAAGCGTGCCGTTGTAGAGCGTGGAGCTGCCAAAGGTGAGATTGTTGGTGCCGGACACCAGCGCCAGTGTCGTCGCGTTGCCGCTAGGATTCAGCACGCCGATGGTGATCTGGGTGCTGTTCACAATGGAGAGGATGACGACGGTGCCGCCGTTGGTGGGGATGATCCCGGAGCCGGAAACGGTCTGCCCCACGGTGAGCCCTGCCGTGCCGCTGGCGACGGTGACGGTGGCGCTGTTGGCCGTGGTGGTGGCAGAAATCGTGCCGCTCTTGGCCGTGATGCCGCTGTTGTCGTAGTTGAGGTTGGCACCGGTGGTGGTGAGCAGCGCGCCGTTGGACAGGGTGACCGTGGTGGGGCTGTTGATGGCCGTGATGGTGACACCCGATGGGAGCTGAGAGCCGGTGACGATGGTTCCGATCGTCAGGCCGGCGGCATTTTCGACTGAGGCGGTGCGGCCCAGCGACGTGAGGTTGGTGATCATCTGTGTGCCGGAGGTGTAGCCTTCGACGCCAAGGGAGGAGATCGTGGTGACACCCGCATTCAAGGTGGTGACCCCTGTGTAGAGGTTCATGCCGGAGAGGATCAGGTTGCCCAGGCCGGTCTTGTCCAGGCCGGTCACCTGGGAGAACGTGAGCGAGCCGGTGCCCGCCCCTGCCACGGCGGCATTGCTGAGGGTGATGGTATTGGTCTGGAAACTCCGGTCGGTGCTGCTGGTGATAGTTTCATTAGGAGCGCCATCAAGCGTGAGGGTTGTGCCATTGATGGCAATCACTGTGCGTCCGAGCACGGTCGCTCCTACGAAAAGGGTGGAAGGCACACTGGAAACCGTCACAGTGTTGCCGGAAGTTGCGGTTATGTTAACCGTGGCGGTAGTTGAAAGCGAAGTGATGGTGGTTCCATCCACGATGCCGAGTCCGGAGACTCTCATCCCCACATAGAGGCCCGTAGTCCCATTGGTGCCGTTGAGGCCGGTTCCGTTGGTGGTGCTGATCGCGCTGATCAAATTGCTGCCAGCATTGGTCGTGCCGGTGCGGTTCTGGTTGAACTGCAGCGTCTGCGTGACCGAGGATGTCGGAGCCGCGCTGAGGGTGATGGTGTTGGTCTGGAACTCGCGCGTGGAGGCGCTGGAGATCGTTTCGTTGGGGGCTCCGTCAAGCGTGAGGGTCGTGCCGCTGATGCCGGTCACGGTGCGGCCCAGCAGTGTGGCTCCCACAAAGAGGTTGGTAGGCACGCTGGAGACAATGACGCTGTTGCCGATGGTCTGGTTGATCGTCACCGTGGCCACCGAGGAGAGCGAGGTGATGGTGGTGCCCGCAGCGATGCCGGAACCCGTGACGAGCATGCCCACGGCGAGGTCGGCGGCGTTGATGTTGCTCACCAGCGTGTTGCCGCTCACCATCGTGCCGGCGCGGTCCGCACGGCTCGCGGAGTTGTCGACGATCACCGCGGAGATGTCCAGCGGGGCATTGACGTTGTTCTGAAGGATCAGCAGGTCATTGACGGTGGTGCCCACCCGGCCGGTGGAAAGCGTGCCTGTGCCGTCGATCAGAGCCGTGCTGCCACCCATGTTGGAGGTGACGAGGATGGCTCCGCCCTGCAGCGTGTTTGATCCGTTGAGTGTGACGGTGCTCACCCCTCCCCCGCCCACCGGGTTGTGGAAGCGCAGCGTATTGGCAGTGTCGTTCGTCTGCGTTGTGTTCGCGACGAAGTCCATGTTGCCGATGGTCGAGGAGATGACCCAGTCGTTGTTCACCGAGCTGGCGGTGTAGCCGGTGTAGGCACGGATCATGAGATCGCCGGCTGTCGTGGTCTTGGTATCGACCAGCGATTCGTTGAAGGAGCTCTTCGTTGCCCAGTCGGAATCACCGACCGTGGCCCAGGAACCCAGGATGCCCACCGTGTTGTTGGTGTCGGTGCTGGCGATGTCGTTGCCGCTGAAGTTGACCTTGCCGCCCACACCGCGGCTGATGCCGTTCATGCGCAGGATCGAGCTGCCGCCGAGGCGCGAGATGCGGTTGTCACCGGTGTTGATGGTCACGCCAGCGACGATTTCCACGTGAGATCCGCCCAGCAGTTCGAGCGTGCCGCCAAAACGGCTGCCACCGAGCACCAGGGCGCCATTGTCTGCGAGCTTGCTGAAATTGTTGGTGGTGTAGTCCAGGCGGAGGGTGCCGGCCTGAACGGTGTGGTTGATGACATTGATCGTGGAGACACTGTTGCGGGTGGTCGGATCTGCCTGGCCGCTGAGGATCAGCGTGCCGCCACCGATCTGGTTGATGGAGCTGTTTCCGCCCAGGGTGCCCTTGAGATTGAGGACCGAGCCCTGCTGCACCAGGATGGTGGAGGTGGCGTTGACAAAGACCGAGCCAGCCCAGGAGCTGTTTCCGGTGGTGGTGGCCAGGGTGCCGCCTGCCAGGTAGATGTTCTGCACCGTGTTGTAGGTCACGCCGCGCAGATCCAGCGTGGCGTTCTGGTTGCCGATCAGGTTGCTGCCATTGGTGCCGCCAGCAAGGATGATGCCTGCACCACCCGCAGCCCCCAAGGCGCCGTCCACAGTCGCTGCCAGGACACCGGCGAGGATCGTGGTTTCACCCGTGTAGGAGCTCTGCGTGCCGAGCACCCAGGTGCCGTTGCCAATCTTGGTCAGCGAGGTGGCTCCGCCGGCGCCGTCTCCCAGCGCCAGATTGAAGAGGTTGTCGCCACGGTTGGCACCGCCCAGGGTCAGGGTGCGGGAGCCCGAGCCCGTGAATGCCACCGCAGGGGACAGTCCGTTGAAACCGAAGGTCACGGTGGCCCCGACGAGCGTGCCGTCTGCGATGATGGCACCCGCGCTGTCTCCGACGCCGAGTGTGAAGGAGCGGTCGGTGATGGTGGAGGCGTTGTTGAAGTACCTCAGCGCGCCTCCGTTCAAGACCAGGTTGGCCGCGTCGTTGGTGGCATTGCCGATGCTGCTGTTGAAGCCGCCAAAGGCGAGCTGCGACACACGGAGCACGCCGCCGTTGATCACGGTGGGGCCGGAGTAGGCGTTGCCGTTGCCCAGAGTCATGACTCCATCTCCGTTCTTGGTCAGTCCCAGGACGCCGTAGGAGATAGGGCCGTCGGTGATCACCCCGTTGAAGGTGAAGTTGTCGGTGGCATTGACCACGAGGGTGGAGGCGGCGGTGCCGTTGTTGGTGACCGTGCCAGTACCGGTGATCTTGGCCACCGTGGTGTTGAAGCCGTTGAGGTTGAAGGTGCCGTCCGTGTAGACGGTGTAGCCCCCGTTGCTGCTGACCAGACCGTTGCTGCTCTCAAGGCGGACTTCGCCGCCGTTGACGGTCATCGTGCCGTTGAACTGGTTGCTGCCGCCCAGGCGCAGCAGGCCGGAATTCACCTGAATGTCGCTCGTCAGGGTGTTGTTTCCAAGCAGCGCGATCGTGGAGCCGATCATGCGGATGAAGCCGATGGTGTTGTTGCCCGTGAGCTTCACGGCATTGAAGCCGTTGTACACCAGGTTTTGATTGGTGCCGTCTGCCACTGCCAGCTGCGAGATCTCGATGGTGGTGCCATCAACGATGCGTGTGATGACGGTGCCATCAGGAATGCCGTCGCCAGTGACGGTGCCTCCCACTTCGAGACCGGCGGTCGTCGCCACAGTCACGGTGTTTCCACCGGTGACGAAGGTCGAGGCCAGAGTGCCGGTGTCGATCACCTGCGCGCCGACAGTTTCCAGGCCGCCCGAGAGGTTGTTGTTGCCCGCGATCAGCAAGACCCCAAGGCTGGCGCTGTCAGGGGAGAAGATCAGGCTGCCGGTGTTTCCGATGATGCTGTTGGCAGCACCAATGCTCAGGGTGCTGTTGGTGGCGACGCGGAAGTAGCCGTCTGCGATCCCGATGGTGATGCCACGGTTGGAGTCGTTGAACACCAGGTTGGTGCTGGCGCGCAGCACACCGCCGTTGATCGTCAGCTGGTCGGCCTGGTAGCTGCCGGGATTCGATCCGAGGTCGCTTTCACGGGTGATCTGCAGCACGCCGTCGTTGATGTAGGTCTTGCCGGTGTAGGTGTTGAGCACTCCGAAGGTCAGCGTGGTGGTGATGGCAGCGGTGGGCTTCTGGGAGAGGATGACCTGGTTGTTGCCCACCAGGCCGATGACGGTGGTCCCCGGAGCGATGCCAGAACCGGACACGGTGGAACCAACCACGATGTCGGTGTTAAAGTTGTTCGTGTTCAGCGTGATCGTGGCGCTGTTGGGATTCATGTTCACGACGCTTGCGGTGACGGTCGGGTTCAGCACCAGAGTGCCTGCACCGGACTTGACCACGGAGACGATGTTGGCGCCGTTGTCCACGATGGCGCTGAAGACATTGAGCTGGTTGGTTGGCTGCTGGAAGATCAGCTCATAAGGGTTGAGAGAGCCGGTGTAGGTGCCAGCCGTGAGCCTGCCGCCCGTGATGGTGTGCGTGGCCTGGGTGGCCAGAATGCCCCCGCTGTTGATGATCAGCGTGCTCTGCGTGGTCGAGGAGATCGGGTTGATGTTGATCGTGAGGCCGGAGCCGCTCTGAATGTTGAGCGAGTTGATGGTGCGGCTGCCAAAGGAGGTCGGAGTCTGCGAGGCGGTGACCTTGATGTTCTGCGTCGAAGTCCACGAATGGATGGATGTGGCACTGTTGGCCGCAGTGTAGGAGGTCAGGGCCGTGATGGCGTTGACGGAGCTGCCGTTGACGGTCTGGGAGGACACCGTGGCCCATTCATAGGCTGCCTGGCCGCCGGTGATGGTCGCACGAACCGCCCAGCCGCCGAGAATGCCGTTGCTGTTGGCGAGAACTGCCGTGGGCGTGGTGGTAAATGCGATGACTCCGCCGGTGTCCGAGCTGCCGCGGATCGAATTGAAGATGGCGGTGGATCCCGCTGCACGGGTCCCGAGGCCGGCCAAGGTCAGAAGGTTGGTGGCCGAGGTGGCTTTTTCCGAAACAATGCGGTTCGAGCCACCGGCAAAGGACAAGGTGCCCAGCGTTTCAGAGAAGTTTTCCGTGCCTGCGGTGCCCACGCCCTGGAGGGTGAGCTGCCCAGCGTTCATGGTGATGGTGGCCGAGTCGTTGATGCGGTTGACGGCGGTCGCGCTGGTGTTCCTGATTCTCAGCCCCTGGAAGGTGTTGCCATCGGCAAGGGTTCCGCTGCCGGAGATGAGGATGCTGGTCACGCCGGAAAGGGCGCCTGAGCCTTCAATGCGCAGGTCGCCGCCGATCAGGCTGATCGCGCCGTTCATCGTGCTGGAAGCAAGCACGGAGAGCACGCCGCCGGAGGTGACGTTGTTGCCGTTGCCGACCACGCTCAGGCCGCCGGACTGCACGTTGACCGCGCTGTTCCAGTTCACGAGCGTGAGGTTCTGGATGCCGGAAACGTAGAAGCCGCCGCCTGTGACGGTGGTGGTGTTGTTGAAGTTGGTTGTGCCGCCTTCAAGCACTTTGATGCCGGCACCAAAGGTGGCGACCGAAGAGCTGAAGTTCAGAGTGCCGTTGCCGCCGTCGCGCACCATCGCGCCTGTTCCGGAGACAGCGCGGGAGAAGTTCCAGGTGGCGTTGTTGTTGATGCGGAAGCCCAGAGTGCCGTTGTTGGTGATCGTCTGGGTGCCGATGGTGCCGCCACTGATGCCGTTGCCAAAGTTGGTCGCGCTTTCGAGCACGAGAGTGGCGCCCGAGTTGATGGTGGTGGAGCCGGAATAAGTGATGTTGCCCAGGGCCAGGACCTGGGTGCCATTGCCGCCGATGACGAGGTTCAGCACGCCGGTGCCCGTGTTGTTGGCGCGGTCACGGAGGAAGCCGTTGTAGTAGCTCACGCCGCTGGTGTTCAGAGTCAGGGTGCTGTTGGCCGACTGGTTTTCACCTTCGAGGTTTTCAATGACGCCGCTGGCGGTGAAATCGGAGATGCCACGCACGGTTTCGTCAAAGCCCATCAGCTTCCAGTAGGAGTTGTTGCCGTTGTTGCCGGTCGAGTCTCCGCCGAAGCCTGCGTCAAACTTGATGAGCGAGGTGTTGGCGATCTGCTCGCTCGCGCCAAGCTGGACGACGCCCGTTCCAGAGCCGCCCATGCTCACATTGCCGATCTTGAGGTCTCCGACAATGGTACCGTTGGCCACATAGGTGCCGTAGGTGGTGTTGGTGGTGGCGGAAGCCGTGGCTGCGTTGGAGAGAACCAGCTGAGTGCCGTTCTTGACCGCCAGCACCACGGTGCCGTTGGGGATGCCAGGATTGCCGTTGACCACCATGCCGGCATAGAAGCCGGCGGTGTTGGTCACGTTGACCAGCTGGCGCACGTCAAACGTGGTGGCGACTCCGACCGTGTTTGTCACACTGGCGTTCGTCGAGATCACAAACTGGGTGGCTGAGTTGATCTGAATGACGGTGGCGCCGGCAGGGATGTTCGGATTGCCGGAAATCACCATGCCGACGTAGAAGTTGTTGGTGTTGGCGCCGCCAACGAGGTTGACCACATTGCTGCCGCTCGAGGTGGTGGCGGAGGAGACCTGGACGCTGTTGCTCGTCGTGGTGCTCATGACGGTGGTGGTCTTGGCCAGCACCAGTTCCGGATTGCCGGCGTCGCTGTTGCCACGGCTGAAGACGGTGGTCAGGCCGGTGTAGGAGTTGGCGGTCTGGCCGGTGAGAGTGACACGGCCCGGGCCCATGATGTCGAGGCCGAAAGTCGAGCCCGAAACCTGGGAGATGGAGCCGCTGATGTCGAGACGGGCTGTGGCGCCGCCCGCGTTGGAATTGACGCGCAGGTTGCTTGCGAGCTGGACCGGTGCGGAGATCACGTCTGCACCGACGGTGGTGCTGTTGGACTGCACCTTGCTCAGCAGCGCCTTGCCGTAGCCGCCGTTGTTGAAGATCAGGCTGCCGCCGCTGCCCTGGGCGATCTCGAAGTGGTTGGTGTTGTTCTGATCCCCCAGCACCATCACGCCCACGGTCTTGTTGCCGTCCAGGTTGATCTGGGCGTTGAGGTTGACCGCCGTGCCGATGTTGGTCGTGAAGTTCACGATGGAACCGATGGAGTTTGGCACGGTGGTTGGCAGCCAGCTTGCCACCGCATTCCATGAGGTGGAGCGGTCGAGATTGAAGTTGTTCATCAGCACCGGAATGGTGCCGGGCTTGGTGATGACGAGGATGAGGCCGTAGGCATTGAACAGGCTCACGTCATAGACCAGACCGCCGCCGAGGGTGGGGAGGATGAGGTCGCCGCCGCCGGAGCCGCCCGTGCGGTAGTTTTCGCCGACGTTGAAGCTCGAAAGCGAGTCCAGGCCGGTCCAGTTGCCGAGATTGAAGATGTCACCGCTCTGGGCTTTGCCCGCGCTGGTGGCCAGCGTGAGGTAGTTGTTGAGGTCCTGCACCACCAGGGTGGTGTGGTTCAGGGTCAGCATGCCGTTGACGGTGATGAAGTCGGTCCGGCCGGCAGGGATGGCGGTCGCGTCCCAGGTGGCGCGGTTCAGATCACGGTAGCCGCCGAGGGTGTCGTAAGTGCCGGTGAGCAGCGAGCTGAGCAGTCCGGAGCCGCCGTTCAGGGTCGCACCGGCAATCTGGAAGTTGGCCGTGGAGCCGGTCTGGAGCGTCAGGTTGCCGTTGAAGGTCATGGAGCCGACGCTTGCGCCCAGGAGATCGCCTGGGGAGAGGGTCGCGCCGCTGTTGATCATATGGCTGGTGCCATCCAGGAAGTTGTTGCCCAGAGTTCCCACGGTGCCGTTGATGGTGCCTGAGCCTGCGAGGGTGGCACCGCTGTTGACGGTGGTGGCGCCCAAGCCGGTGCGTCCGGCGGAGGAGACGCCGACCTGCAGCGTGCCGCTGTTCACCGTCGTCGTGCCGGTGTAGCCGCTGATGGTGGAGGAGAGCACCCAGTTGCCGGTGCCGTTCTTGACGACGCTGGTCGAGCCGCCGTTGTCATTGATGGAGGATGCGAGGGTGTTGGCGCCGGTGTTCGTACCGGTGAGGGTGAGGACGCGCGCTCCCGTGCCGGAGAGGCCGAGGAGGCCCGCATTGCTCAGGGTCAGAGCCCCAACACCCGAGGCCTCGATCACCGCACCGCCGGTGCCGATGGTGAACAGACGGTTGGAGGAAGCCGCGTTGCCTGTGTAGCGCAGGGTGCCGCCGTTGATCACCAGGTTGGAGGCCACGTTGGTGGCAGACCCGATGCTGCTGGCGACCGAGCCGTTGGTCATGACGCTGACCTGAAGCACACCGCCGCTGATGGTGGTGCTGCCGGTGTAGGTGTTGGAGCCGCCAAGACGCCAGGTGTTGGTTCCGGTCTTGATCAGGGCGGTGGTGCCGCTGCCGTTGCCAATGACAGAGATGAGGCTGTTGATGATGGCGGCGTCGCTGGTGCCTGTAAGGGTGAGCGAGCGAAGGCCGCTGCCAGAACCGCTGAAGGCCAGCGAGCCCGGGTTGATGAAGGTGAGTGCTCCGGTGCCCGAGGCGTCCAGGGTGGCCCCGTTGGTGGTGCCGATGGTGAACAGGCGGTCCGTGCTGGAGCCTGCGCCCTCGTAGCGCAGGGTGCCGCCGTCGATGACCAGGTTTGCCGCAGCATTGCTGGATGCCCCGATGGCGCTGGCGATGCCGCCATTCTGGACGTCAAGGATTCTGAGCGTGCCGCCGTTGATGGTGGTGACGCCGGTGTAACCGTTGCCTGCGGCAGCGCTGAAGGCGATGCTGCGGCTCGTTTCGGCAGGCTTGAAGATGGTGACCGTCGTTCCGTTGTTGGCCGTGACGGTGTACAAGCCGTCTGGATTGATCGTGCCGTCGGCATCGACCTTGTCATTCACCGCAAGGGTGCTGCCTGGCAGGGCGAGGCTGATCGTTTCTGCCGGGGCCATGGCGTCACTGGCTTTGTCGATGGTGAAGCTCAGGCCGTCGCTGGCGATGGAGACGACTCGTGAACCGGCCTGGATGCCCTCGCCGCTGATGAGCTGGTTGGTCACCAGACCGGTGGCGTCCCCAACAATGGTGGTGGTGCCGTTGATCGTGCCGGTGACGTTGGTGACGCCGTTGTTCGGCTGGAGCAGCCAGGTGCCGGCATCGGTCTTGGTCAGCGAGGTGGAGCCGGTGCCGTTGCCAATGGCGACGGACATGGTGTTGTTGCCGGTGTTGGTGCCGCCCAAGGTCAGGAGGCGTGCCGTGGTCTGGTTGTTGAAGCCCATGGCGCCTGCGCTGTTAAAGATCAGCGCGCCCGTGCCGGAGGACTCGATTTTACCGCCGGAACTGCCGACGGAGAAGAGCCTGTTGGTCGTGGCTCCCGTGCCGGTGTACCTGAGGGTGCCGCCATTGAGCACAAGGTTGGCCGCGTCTGCGGTGGAGGCACCGATGCCGCTGTTCGCGCGTCCGTTGGCCAGGCTGGCTGTCGAGAGCACACCCCCGGTGATCGTGGTACCGCCGAGGTAGCTGCTGCTGAGAGCATTGGAGGCCATGAGCAGGGTGCCGGCACCGGACTTGGTGAGGGAGTAGCCGACCTGGTTGTCATCGACCACGCCGTTGACGGTGAAGGTGAATCCGGAGCCGACGTTCCATGTCTGGCTGGTGCCCAGGATCAGGCCGCTGTTGATGATGTTGCCGGCGGTGTTGACATTGATGGCCGCAGGATTGAGCAGCATCAGGGTGTTGTTGTTGAGGGTGACCGCCCCTCCTGAGCTGAAGTTGAGGGCGCCGACGACCTGGTTGCCATTGAGGTCGATGCTGAGATTGCCCGGTGTCGGGGTGGTGGTGGAGAAGAAAACGTTGTCAAAAATGCCGGGGATGGAGCCGCTGGCCACACCGCCGCTGGCGGTTGTGTTCCAGTTGGCGCCAGACCACAGGTTGTTGAGGTTGCCTGCCCAGTAGTAGTCTTTGGGTGCGGCCGCAGCGGCCACCTGGATGGCAATGGCCACGGCTTGGGTGGCATCAGTGACGACGGCATTTGAGGCATTCCTCATGACGATGGTCAGCGCATAGCCCTGACCGCCCACGAGGATACCCGGGGTACCCAGAGTCAGCGACTGGCTGATGGCGGTTTTGCCATTGAGATTGAGGCCGCCGGCTTTGAAGGTGATCAGGTCGTGCAGACCGGCTGTCAGGCCGCCGATTCCAGCTTCCGGCAGGATGAAGACGGTGCCGCCGCTGGCGCCGATGCTGACGGTGTTGTTCAGGGCGGTGGTCACGTCGGAGACGACAATGGTGTCAGCCTTGTTGGCGCCGTTGCCGAGGTCAAAGGTCATGCGCACGGTGGAGCCGCTGGCGCCGCCGATGGTCAGACCCGCGCCGGAGACCCATCCGGCATTGCGGTTGATGGTGAGCGTGCCGGTCGAGTCATTGTTCGCCATGCTGAAGGAGGAGCCGGCGGAGAGGATCACCTGAGCGCCATTGGTGGCCACGGTACCCACGTTGCCGATCTGGTAGTTGAAGCCAGCGGTGGTGGCGGCGACCGAGAGGGTGGCGCCGCTGGCCACGGTGACGGTGGCGTTGGGGGTGGCGGAGGCATTGGCCAGGGAGCCGGCGGCGAGCACGAGCGTCCCGGCGTTGATGTTGGTGGCGCCCGTGTAGGTGTTGGCGGCGGTGAGGGACCAGGTGTTGCTGCCGTTCTTGGTCAGGGAGGTCAGGCCTGTGCCGTTGTTGGCGATGACCTTGCCGAAGACGTTGGTGATGGCGGCGATGGAGGTGCCGGTGAGGACGAGGTTGCGGGTCTGGTTGGTGGTGCCGTAGGCCAGCGCGCCACCGCTGGAGCTGAAGGTCAGCGAACCAGTGCCGGAGGCATCGATGGTGGCGGTCGCGCCGGCAACGGTGCTGCCGATGGTGAAGCCACGGTCTGTGGTGGCGTTGATTGCGCCGATATACTTCAGCGTGCCGCCTTCTATGACCAGATTGGACGCAGTGTTTGAGGCTGCGCCGATGCCGCTGCCGGACCCGCCGTTGCCGAGATTGCTGACGCTGATGGTACCGCCCCTGATGGCGACGGCGTTGGCGGCGTTGAAGTTGCTGACGCCGGTGAGGGTCAGCTCGCCGGTGCCGACTTTGACAAGCCTGAAATTTCCTGTGGAGGCACCGGTCAGGACGCCTGAGAAGGTGGTGTTGGTGCTGTCTCCGACGGTCAGCGTGCTGATGATCGAGGTGCCGGTGCCCGTGGAAGTGGTGATGAAACCGCCCCCGGCGAGCGAGGCGATCGTCTGGTTTCTGCCGCCGAGATCCAGGCCGGCGCCGGTGGCGATGGTGAGCGCCGTGCCGCTGGGCAGGATGTTGCCAGCTCCGGTGCCCGAGGTGTTGTCGCTGGTGGAGCCGAGGCGGAGGATGCCTCCGTTGATGGTGGTAGCGCCGGTGTAGCTGTTGGTGTTGTTGGTCAGCACCAGGACGCCGTTGCCTGTCTTGGTGATGCCGCCGGTGCCGCTGATCTGACCGCTGATGGTGGCGATCACGAAGGCGCTGTCCACATTGATGGCCCGTGTGGAGGAGCCCAGGTTGACCGCACCGGTGAGGGTGAAGTTCTGATTGGTCGTCTGGCCGCCAAAGCTGAAGTCTCCATTCACCGTCACAGCATTTCCTGTGTAGGTGGAGAAGTTGAGGGTGTTGGCAGAGCTGGCGGTGGTGACGAAGGAGGAAAGGGTGATGCGGTTGTTGGCAACATCGACAGCCGTGATGTAGGTGCCGGCCTGGATGCCTGAGCCGCCAAAGACGGCCTGACCGACTGCGAGGGAGGCGGCGGCGCCTGCGGTGTTGAGCTGGACGGTGGCAGAGCTGGCGGTGGTGGTGGTGCTGATGCCCGTGACGTTGCCGGCCTGGATGGTCGTGCCGCCTGCGATGGTCAGCGTGCCGGTGCCGACTGCGCCGCTGGTGAGCGCCCCGGGATTGCCCACCGAGTTGGTGCCGAAGATCAGGGTGCCTTCATTGAGGTTGAAGCCGTTGGTGAAGGTGCTGCTGCCGCTGAGCACCAGGGAGCTGTTGCCGATCTTGGAGACGACGCCGTTGGAGCTCGTGATGGGGGCGGAAATCACCAGGCCGATCGGGGAAAGTCCGGACACATTGATGATAGGGTTGCTGCCGGTCAGCTGGATGGCGGAGTTTGCCGCTGTGGTCGCCGCCTGGATGATCGGGGTGGTGGCGAAGTTGTCGTTGACCGCGGTGATGGCGTTGGTGGCGGTCAGGACGAGAGTGCTCACGCCGCCGGTGGGATTGTTGAAAACAAAGCGTGGCTGGGTGGTGCCGCCGGTGTTGTTGAAGTTGATGCTGGCCAGCGTGGTCGTGGTGGCGCTGGTGTAGCTGAACATGTTGAACACCGAACCGCCGTTGAGGGTCAGGTTTGCGCCAGCGGCGATCTGGCCCACCGTGCCGCTGAACTTGTTGGCATTGCTCACGTTGACCGTGGCATTGTTGACGATCAGGTCGCCAGGAATGACGATGGTGCTGGCCGCGCCGTTGAGGTTGAGCGTGCCGCCGTCCACGTAGGTGGCGCCGGTGTAGTCGTTGGAGACTCCGGTGCCGGGATTCAGCGTGAGGGCGCCGCCGCCGCCTTTGACCAGGCTGAAGGCTCCGGTGAGCTTGATGTTGAAGTTGGTCGTGCCCTGATTGATGTACACGAAGAAGTCAGGGCCGGTGGCGGTGATGGCAGAGGCCACGTTGCCGGCGGCGATGGTGGAACCGCCGGAGTTGGTGAGCAGGCCGACGTTCAGGGTGAGGGTGACGGCGGTGGAGCCGTTGCCGAGGGTGAGCTGGCCGCCGGTGTAGCGCAGGGAGTTGACCGTCTTGGATGTCAGCAGCGTGGGGCTGTTGCCGTCGCTGACGTTCCAGGTGGACAGGGTGCTGGCGGAGGTGATGTCAAAGCCGTCGTAGGTCGGGAAGGCATTGCCGCCGGCATACACGTTGCCGCCCACGGTGGTGCTGAGCGCGCCGATGCCGACGCCGTCCTTGTAGGTGGCGAAGCTGTCGCCGTTCACGACAGCCCAGCCGCCGATGAGCTTGTTGACGAGCGTGCTGGCGGAGACGCCGACGCCGTTGATCAGGGAGATCTGCACGGAGGCGTTGTTGTTGTTTCCTGTGCCGCCCATGCCCACGCCGTTGCCGGCGATGAAGTTGACCATGCTGCGGTCGCTGTCCGTGCGGGTGAGCGAGCCGATGCTCAGGCTGACGGCGCTGCCGGCGTTGGCGGCAGGAGTGACGGTGATGGTGCTGCCACCGCGCTGAATGACGAGGTTGTTGATCACCACATTGGTGTCGAGCGAGCCCCCGCCGGTGATGGTGAGCGCACCGCCCTGGAGGGAGACCGTTGTCGCGGCGTTGAAGCGCACGGGGTTGAGGTTGTCCAGGGTGGTGAGGCCGCTGTCGTCCCAGTTCAGGGTGGCGAAGTTGATGCCGATGGAGGAGGTGCCGGAGAGGGTGCCCGCATCGCGCAGCGTGAGGCTGTTGCCACGCAGCACGGTGGCGCCGGTGTAGGTGTTGACGTTGGTGAGCGTGAGGGCTGCGTTGGAAGTGAGGGCCAGGTTGCCCGTGAGGCTGCCATTGAAGCTGGTGGTGCTGCCTGTGACCGTCATGGTGGCGAGCGTGCCGGATGAGTTGGTCACGATGCCGCCGGCGCCGACGCTGTTGTTGCTGCCGAAGGAGCTGAACGCCCCGTTGTAGCCGTTGAGCTCGAGCGTGCCGCCGTTGACGGCGAGGCCCTGGAAGCTGGCGATGGTGGTGGTCGGAGCGCCCAGAGGAGTGATGGTCTGCGGAGCCCAGATGGTGTTGTTGCCACCATTGAGGATGAGGGTGCCGGCGTTGACAGTGGTGACGCCGCTGTAATAGCCGCGACGGTTGAGGCTCAGGGTGCCCTCCCCGGATTTGACCAGACCGCCGCCGGTGTTGAAGAGGAAGCTGTTCACATTCAGCACGGTGTCCGCACCGATGGTGTAGAAATAGAACGCCGCGTTGTTGTTGGAGGCAAAGAACGGGGTGTTGATGCCGGCATTGCCGCTGAAGGCGAGCACGCCGCCGGTGTTGACCAGTTCGTAAAGCTGGGAGGCGCTGGTGTTGAAGATGCCCATGGCCGCCACGCTGCCATTGGAGACACCGCCGCCGCTGAGCAGGGTCAGGCTGTTGCTGTTCTGGCTGAAGGTGATGACGGTGTTGGTGCTGAGCTGGAAGTTGGTGGTGAGGCTGTTGGAGAGGGCCTTGCTCATTTCAGCGTCCGTCAGAGGGCGCAGGTAGCCGGTGACGGAGTCCTTGGTGGTGAACCATGGCACGCCTTCATAGGTGACGTCGGTGTTGGAGCTGATGTCCTGGCTGGCATTTCCGGAGAGCGTGATGGTCAGGCCGCTGATGCCGACCACCTTCTGCCCGAGGAGGGTGTCTCCCACCGTCAGGTTGAGAGGAACGCTGGTGACGGTGACCTGGTTCGACTCGACGGAGCTGGCGCTGACCGTGACCTTGCCGACGTCCTGGGCGAGGATGTCCGAGCGGATCGTGCGGGTGGTGGTGCCGTTGGCCCCGTTGCCCTGGCCACCGATGACGTTGAATGTCGTGGCCAGCATGTTGGCAAAGCCTGCGCTGCCCGTGGTTCCGGCGGCGCTGAAGTTCCCCTGCAGGATGAGGCTGGCTCCGGCCTGCTGTGCGGTGAGCGTGCTGGCCGTGAAGGTGACCTGGGTGGCAGGGTCCGCGTTCAGAGAGATGATGCCGCTGCCGCTGCTGATGGTGAGGGTGCCGACATTTTCAACGGTGTTCGCGCTGCTGCCGCCCACGATTTTGAAGGTACCACCGCTGATGGTGAGAAGGCTGGCCGGGGTGGCGGTGAGCGGGGTGGCAAGGCGGTTGTTGAGGTTGCTGGCGCTGTTGTCCAGCGTGAGGGTACCGCCTGTGAGGATGGTCTGGCTTGGCAGAATGGCCGTGCCTGCGCCGGCGTAGGTGACCGTGCCCAGGCCCACCGTCAGCACACCGGTGGAGCCGCTGGTGGCGTTTTGCACACCGGTGATGGTCATGTTGCCGGTGCCGATCTTGGTCAGCGAGATGGCGTTTGGCGTGCCGTCATTGAAGCGGTTGAGCTGGCCGGAGTAGGTGGTGTTGCTGTTGTTGAAGCCCACGGTGAGCAGGGCGTTGTTGGCCACGCTGTTGAAGACCGAGCCGCTGCCTGCCAACGCACCCCAGACGGTGGACTGGCCGTTGAGGTTGAGGGAGGTGCCCGAGTTCAGCGTGAGGGTGGAGAAGCGGGAACCGGCGTTGACCGCACCGGACTGGATGTTGCCGCCCATGACGTTGACGCCGCCGACGAAGGTGGACTGGTTGATCTGAAGCACGCCGTTGCCCAGCTTGTTGAAGCCGCCGAGGGAGCCCACCACGCCGCCGAGAACGAGGCCGGGGGTGGTCGGGGCAAAGTTGTTGAACCCGGCAAAGTCGAAGGTGTTGACGGTGATGTTGTTGAGAGAGCTTCCCAAGTCGATGCGGCCGACGACCAGCGGCGAGGCGGCCGGATTGAGCGGATTGGAGACAATGCCGCCGGAGCCGATGGTGAGCAGGCCGTCACCCGAGTTCACGGTGGGGGCCAGATTGCCGCCGCCGGAGCCGTTGAAGACCAGGCCATTCAGGGTCTGGGTGCCGCCGAGCACCAGGATGCCGCTGCCGTTGATGGTGACGGAGTTGCTGGCATCAATGATGCCGCCTGCCTGCTGGACGAGGATGGCGCTGCCGGGAGTGGCGCCACCGTTGATGGTGATGCCACCTGTGCCGAGGGAGCCGGTGCTGCCGATGAGGAGGACACCACCATTGATGACCGTGCCACCCGTGTAGGTGTTGAGGGCGTTGAGGGTGAGGTTGGCCGCGCCGTCGCTGCCGGACATGATCATGCGCAGGGCTCCGGTGCCGTTGTCCTTGATGACCGCATTCATGGTGAAGGTGCGGTTGGTGCCACCATAGGGCAGGACGTGGATGTAGAGGTCGCTGGCGGTGTTGGCCAGGCCGCCGGTGATGAAGCCGTTGTTGATGGCGATGTTGATGTTGTCTGCACCCAGAGCCAGCAGGAGTCCCCCGCCCTGCAGCGTGAGGGTGTTGCCGCCCAGGTTCACCGTCGTGGCGGCCACGGTGGGGTTGATCAGGGAGAAGGTGTTGACGGTGGTGTCTGTCACCAGCGGGCCGACGCTGGCGGTGGCGCGGATGTTGTCCGTGGCCAGCGGTGTGCCGGTCAGGGTGTTGAGGGAATAGCCGGCAAAACCCGTCTGGCTGAGGCGGCCTACGCCCAGGTCGGGGATGTAGCTGGCGAATTCACGGTCCACGATGGCCCAAGGTCCGATCAGGCCGTTGGTAAGTCCGCCGCTGTTGATGTTGGAGCCTCCGGTGTTGCCGCTGGTCGGCACGCCGTTCAGGCTGCTGATGAGGATGCGGCCGACGTTGCCGTTGGCGCCAAGGCCGTTGTCCGGGAAGCGCACGGTCGCGGTCGAGCCCGCACTGCGGGTGAGGGAGAGGATGTTGAGCGTGGCGGAGTTGATGCCGGTGCCGCCGTTGGCCGCCTGGATCATGTTGAGGCCTTCGGAGAGGATCACGTTGCCGACGGACTGCGAGGTGTTGGCCTGGGTGCGTCCCTGATAGACCAGCGACCCGCCTTTGAGGGTGATGTCCGCCGAGAGGTTCACACGGTTGGCGAGGGCAAAGTTGACGTTGTCGTCAAGGCGCAGGACGGCGTAGTTGATGGCGATGGAGGAGGTGTTGGCCAGCGTGCCGCCGTCCACGAGCCCGTTGGTGCCGCCTGCAAAGATCGTGGCACCGCTGTAGGTGTTGGCGTTGAGGAAGTTGTAGGTCTGGTTGCTGCTCTTGAAGAAGTTCATGGCTCCGGCGCCGGCTTCCTGCTTGATGATGCCGCCAAAGTTGAAGCCGCCGCTGTCCAGGCCGAAAATGAGGGCGGCTGCATTGGTGGAGGTGTTGGTGAAGGTACCGGCATTGCCCTGCAGGGCCGCGCTGTCACCACGGGTGCCGAGGGCAAACTGGGAGTTGCCGTTCAGGTCCAGCGTCGCGCCTGTGGCGACGATGAGGAACTGGTTGGGCGTGAGGGTGTTGTTGCCGCCGTTGAGCTTCACGGTGCCGCCGTTGATGACGAAGTTGCCGGTGAGGATCTGGCCGCTGATGTTGGCGACGCCGGCCATGTTGTTCGGCGCGTTGATGATGAGCGTGCCGCCCGAGTCTTTCACAAAGCCACCGGCACCCGTCATCAGGCTGTTGATGGTGAGCTGTGTGCCGTCAGCCACGGCCACGTAGGCCTGCATGTTGACGTTGTTCACGTTCGGGAAGTTGAGGCGGGGGATGCTGATCGTGTTGTTGCCGCCCACATTGAGGATGGACCCTGAGTTCAGCGTCAGCGTGGCGCCCTGGGTGGCGACGGAGTTGGTCAGATTGAGGCCGTTGCCGCTGATCTTGATGGCGTTGACGGTCCGGGAGGTGCTGCCCAGGAAGGTCAACGCTCCCGTGATGTTCATGGTGTCCGTAGCGGCGGCGGTGTCGAGGTTGTTGCTGGCATTGTAGGCGGTGTAGCCTGCGGTGCCAAAGGCGCCCACGCCTGTGCCCGTCACATACCCGGCGAAGTCCACGCCGTTGACCAGCGTGCGCAGGATGAGGCCGTTGGAGGTGCCCGGTGCGGTGGTGAAGAGGACTTTGTTGCCGGCGGTGCCGAGGTTCGTGCCGACGAAGTTTGTGCTGGAGTCACCGTTGTTGTTCCAGTTGGAGAAGGTGAGGGTGTTGGTGCCCGACCCCTGGTTCATGATGATGGTGTTGGTCGCGGCGCGGTTGGTGGTCAGCGCGCCGAGGGTCTGCGCGGAGGTGCCGGAGCCGCCGTCAAAGCGCAGGGTGCCGCCATTGAGCGTGACTGCACGCGCGCCCGCAAAGTGGGCGGTGGCTGCGCCGACGGTGTCGTCCACCCAGAGCAGTCCCGAGGGGCCCTGCACGGTGATGCCGCCTGTGCCGCCGAGGGTGACGCCGGAGCCGGTGATCTTGAAGGTGCCTTCATTGATGACCAGGCCGTTGACAAAGGAGGCGCTGTTCACGCTCAGCGTGGTGGTGCCCGCCCCCATCTTGGTGATGGAGCCCAGCGCGCCGAAGCCGTTGGTGGTGATGTTGATGTTGCCGCCGCCGACAAGGGTGAGGGCCTGCGCGCCGGTGATGGAACCGGTGATGAGGAGCGTGTTGCCGGCGTCTGCCCCGATGGCGGAGGCCGTGGCGAGGGTGATGGTGCCCCCGATCGTGCTGGTGCCGCCGCCGACGGCCTGCACAGCACCGCCGTTGTTGATGCCCGAGCCATTGAGGCTGAGCTGCTCGGTGCCAATGTTCACACTGTTGATCTGAAGGGCGGCGCCTGTGCCGGTGACGACGGTGTTTCCAGTGACGGTGCCGAGGGCGCCTGCATTGGTGACCCTGACCACGCCTGCGCCGATGGTGAGCACGCCATTCCAGGTGCTGTTGAGGTTGTTGAGCACCAGCGTGCCGTTGTCATTTTTGCGCAGCGCGTTGGAGACGGCTCCGAGGCCAAAGGCCGTGTTCAGAGTCAGCGTGTTGCCAGTCGTCACTTCGATGGCGTTGCTGGCCTGATTGAGGGTGATGGTGCGGTTGGTGGAGAAGGTGCCGGTCGCGCGCAGGCCCACGGCGGTGGCGGAGTTCACGTTGAGGATCACTCCATTGGCCACGTTGCCCAGCGCGGCGTCCGAGGACGCGGCGACCACACCGGCCTGAATGTCCACCGTGCCGGTGAAGGTGTTGGTGTTGGTGAGCACCAGGGTGCCGGCACCGATCTTGGTGATGCCGCCGCCGGAGACGACTCCGGAGAGGAGCAGGCCCTGGATGAGGCTGGAGTCCGAGGCGTTGGCCACATTGACGACCTGGCCGGAGCCGAGGGTGACGTTGCTGGTGATTTCCAGACCGTAGCCGTTGTTGTTGGCCACGGTCAGGACGCCGTTGGTGAAGGTGGTGCCCGTGGAGCCTTTGATCTGGATCGTTTTGTAGGCAGCCGAGGTGA
Organism: Prosthecobacter fluviatilis; assembly: GCF_042655725.1. Taxonomy (GTDB): domain Bacteria; phylum Verrucomicrobiota; class Verrucomicrobiia; order Verrucomicrobiales; family Verrucomicrobiaceae; genus Prosthecobacter; species Prosthecobacter fluviatilis. The sequence goes on along the minus strand of NZ_JBHSMQ010000002.1, from coordinate 642,391 downwards.
AGAGCGGCGCATACACGGTGCCGAGGCGGCCGACGGTGAGGTTCATGGCCTGGCTGGAGACCACGGTGATGCCGCTGTCGATGACCTGGCGGGAGGCGGTGCCGTCCCCGTCATTGAGCAGGGAGAGATTCCCGCCGTTCATGTTCAGCGTGATGGTGTTTCCTGCGGCGAGGGCACCGATGGAGAGCGTGCCGAGGCCGGTCTTGTTGATGACGATGTTGCCCGGCGTGGTGACGCGGGTGATCTGGCCGAGGGCGGCGGTCATGCCGGGGTTGATGACGTTGATGGTCACCGCGTTGGGCAGGGTGACGAGGCCGCTGAGGGTGAGGTTTGTGCCGGTGGAGACGGTGCTGTCAAACCGGAACTCGCCGTTGAAAGCGGAGTTAAAGGTCACTGCGTTGCCGATGGTCAGGCTGGTGCTGCTGAGGAGGGTCAGGTTGTTGCTGCCGGACATGGTCAGGGTGCCGGTGCCGATGGGGCCTGCGCTGACGCCGCCGGTCACGCCGCTGTTGAAGACGCTGCCGGTGCTGAAGAGCAGGCTGCCGTTTTGCAGGCTGACGCCGCCGGTGAAGGTGTTGGCCGCGCTGAGCTGCAGCAGCCCTGCGCCTGTCTTGATGATGCTGGCGTTGCCGGTCATCACGCTGGCAATGTTCAGGGTGGGCTGCAGCGGGGCGAGGTTGGTGCCGTTGGCCATCACCGGCGCGATGTCAAAGGTGTGGCTGCCCGTGCTGAGGGCGACGGTGCCGTTGGTGGCGTAGCTGACGACGTTGGTGAAGCCTGCGCCGGCGTTGCCGTTGATGGCGTTGGCAGAAAGCGTGATCTTGGTTCCGGAGACGCCGGTGACGACGGTGCCCGCAGCGAAGTTGCCGCCCACCATCGGGGTGCCGACGGTCACGTTGGACATGTTGCCGGAGACGAGGGTCACAACGTTCGAACCGATGGTGCCGGTGACCACGATGCCAGCGCCAGCGATGGTGGCGACGGAGCCGAGGTTGGAAGAGCTCGCGGTGACGTTGCCGTTCAGGGTCAGCACGCCATTGCCGAGAAAGACCGAGGGGCTGTTGCCGCCGGTGTTGTTGAAGACCAGGCCGCCGAGCGTCTGGTTGAAGTTGTTGAGCTCAAACACGCTGCCGCCCAGCATGGAGAGTGTGGCGGTGCTGTTGATCTGCTCCGAGGCTCCGAGCATCACCGTGGTGGTGCGCTCCTGGAAGGTGCTGCCGTTGGTGCTGCCGCCGCCGGTGATGGTGACATTGCCGGTGCCGAAGGCGCGGCCTGTGGCGGAGCTGGCGACGACGAAGCCCGCATTGACGTAAGTGCCGCCGGTGTAGGTGTTGTTGCCGGAGAGCACGAGCTGGTTGGTGCGGTAGCCGCTGACCCCGGCGGTGACGCCGCGGCCTTCGGTGCCGTCCAGGACCAGGGTGACCGCGCCGCCGCTGTTGTCCACGATGTTGGCGTCCACAAAGACGTTGCGGCCATAGACGTTGCCGTTGCCGTTCACGTACCCGAGGGCGTGAATGTAGAGATCGGCCGCGCCATTGCCGGCGGTGAGATTGCCGCCCTTGATGATGAGGGGCATGTTCAGGGAGCTGACGAAGGACGTGGCCGTGGGGGCGGTGATGTTGGCGTTGGCGTTGTCCGCCAGCGTGACGGTCAGGCCGTTGATGGCGGTGACGGTGCTGCCCAGGATCGTGGACCCGATGGTGAGGGTGTTGGGCATGGTGGCCAGCAGGACGGTGTTGCTGGTGGTGGAGCTGGTGACCACGTTGACCTGCGTGTTGATGAGGTCAAAGCCCTGGGAGGCGATCAAGCCGCCGCTCGCGAGGTTCAGCGTGTGGCCGCCGAGGTCGAGCGTGCTGTTGCCGGATACCACCATGGCAAGGCTGTTGACGGTGCGGTCTCCGGCCATCGTGTAGGTCTGCGGCAGGGTCAGGGTGGGATTGGCGGAGCCGAGGTTCTGGTCGATGGTGAATTTGTTGCCGTCGATGATGGAGGTCACCACGGCGCCGACGGGGATGCCGCTGCCGAGGATGGCGTCACCGACCTTCAGGCCGGCGGTGCTGGCGATGGTGAGCTCGTTGCTGCCCACGGTGCCGGTGGAGCTCACCGCGGCGTAGGTCATGCGGATGTTGTCCGTGGCGGAGCCCGAGTTGAGGTCGTTGCTGGAATAGCCTGCGTAGCCGGCGGAGTTCAGGGCGCCCACGCCGGTGGCGGTGTTGTAGCTGGCGAAGTCACGCTCCACGACGGCCCAGCCGCCGATGATGCCGTTGGTGAGGGAGGTGACGATGCCATTGCTGATCTGCGTCGGCGTGGGGGTCTGGCCCCAGCTGTTGAAGAACACGCGGGCGGTGCCGTTGCCGTAGTTGCCGGTCACGTTGAAGAAGCGCAGGGTGCCGTGGTCGGCGGCGGGGCGGTAGAGGTCGGCAAAGGTGGCGGTGGAGCTGTTGATGCCCGTGCCTGGAGCGGCCACGTCGATGACGCTGGCACCTTGGGAAAGGGTCAGGGAGCCGAAGGCCTCGGTGCCTTCGCTGCCGAAGCGTGCGCGGTACTGGATCATGCCGCCGCGCAGGGTGATGGCGGCATTGTCGTTGATGCGGTTGTCAACCAGCGCGTCGAGGATGCTGGTGCCGTTGTTGTTGCTCAGCAGCAGGGTGGACTGGTTGAGGGTGATGGAGGAGGTGTTGCTCAGGGTGGCGGTGCCCAGGAGCTGGAGACGGCCGCCATTGAGGAGCGTGGGGCCGGTGTAGGTGTTGGCGGAATAGATGTTCCAGTCCGTGTAGGAGTTGGCGCTGGTGGAGCGCACCAGGGCGATGTTGCCGGTGATGGAGCCGGAGAAGCTGCCGCCGGAGTTGACGAGGCCCAGCGTGGCCTGGTTGGCGGAGGTGTTGATGATGGTGCCGCCGATGTCGGGAATGAGATTGGCGTTCAGGGGCGAGGTGGTGTTGACGCGCAGGAGGTTGAGCACCTGCACGTTGCCGTTGAGGTCGAGCGAACCGCCCTGGAGCACGAAGTCGCTGTTCCAGAAGATGGTGTTGGTGCCGCCGGCCAGCTTGATCACGCCTTCATTGATGGCCGTGCCGCCGGTGTAGAACTGCTGGGTGGAAAGTGTGAGCGTGGATGCGCCGGCCTTTGCGAGACCTGCCGAGACGCCGAACATGGCGGCGTTGACCGAGAGGTCGCTGAGCGTGTAGTAGACGAACTGGTTGTTGCTGCTGGTGCTCAGGCGGCCGACGCCGGTGCCGCCGATGCTGGCTCCTGTGGCGCCTGCCAGCACGAGGACGCCGCCGCTGTCCAAGGTGAGGGTCTGGGCGGCATTGAGGGTGACCGCGCCGCCCGTCTGGAGGGTGAGCGAGTTGATGGTGAGGCTGTTGAGCAAGGTGGTGGTGACGATGCCGCCGCCGATGCCCTGATTGGTGGAAAGCAGCACGTTGAGCGGGGTGGCGGTTCCGGCGAGGTTGTTGGTCAGCGTGGTGACCATTTCCGTGGAGGTGTTCAGCGGACGCAGCAGGCCGGTGACGCTGTCTGCCGTGGCGAAAGAGGTGCCTGAGCCGGTGGAGCTGTTGTCCACGATGACCCATGGAATGATGCCCTTGTTGGTGGTGCCCGCGCCGCCCTGCTGGCCGGTGAAGGTAAAACCGCCGGTGGAGGACTGGAAGGAGCCGGTGCTCAGCCCGCGGACGAGCATGGTGCCGGTGATGCCGCCATTGTTGGTGGCACGGGTGACGGAGCCGGTGACGAAGCTGGCCTGCTGGCCGCTGAGCGTGACGATGGTCTGGCCCGCGTTGACCGTGAGCGCGCCCATGGTTTCAGAGGTGGCGGCGGAGGCGTTGCCCTTGAGGTTGATGGCGCCGCCATAAAGGGAGAGCGCACGGCCGCCGAGGCGGTCGTTGACGTTGGTGCCGGTGCTGTCGAGCGTGAGTGTGCCCTGCGGTGTCACAAAGACCGTGCCGGAACCGCCACCGGACCCGGGCGTGCCCAGCGTGCCTGAGCCGTTGAGCAGCAGCGTGCCGTTGCTGGCGTAGAGCGTCTGCCCCGGGAAGGCGTTGGCGGCGGTGATCGTCCAGGTGCCGGTGCCTGCCATGATGAGCGAGTAGGTGCCGTTGGCAAGGTTGCCGTCAACGCCCATGGCGGTGTCGATGAAGCCGTTGCCAGCGCCGACGAGGCCGAACCAGGAGCTGCGGTTGGAGCCGGCGGTGCCCACGCGGCCGATCATGCTGCCGGTGATGTGAAGGGTGGAGCCCAGGTCCACGCCGATGGTGGCGGAGCGGTTGTTGCCGTCACCGTTGGTCTGGCCGGAGAAGGTGATGTTGCCACTGTAGGTGTTGTTGCCGCTGAGGGAGTAGGACTGGCTGGTGGCGGTGTTGATGGTGGCGTTGGCGTTGGAGGCCAGGGTGATGGTGCTGCCATTCACATTCGTGATGGTGGAGCCCATGAAGCTGGCACCGGCCACGAGCATGGCCGGAGGCGCCCCCACGATGGTGACCGTGGTGCTGGAGGTGGAGCTGCTGAGGACCTGCACCGTGCCGGAGAAGGAGGTGCTGCGGAGCGCGCCGGCGCCGTTGATGCCGTTGGAGGTGTTGTTGTTGCCCGGATTGAAGACCAGGGCCTCGGCAACGTTGATGCCGCCGGTGATCTCCAGCGCGGCCGCGACGTTGGCCACCAGCGTGTAGGCGGAGCCGGAGCTGGAGGCGAGGGTGAAGCTGCCGGTGGAGCCGAGGGCCGCTGCGTTCGTGACGCGCACCACCCCCTGGCCGATGGTGAGAATGCCGTTCCAGGACGAGGTCAGGCCGGGGAGCCCCTGGGTCATCGGCTTGGAGAGCACCAGCGTGCCGATGTCATTCTTCTGCAGGTTGTTGCTGTTGCTGGAAAAGCTGAAGGTGTTGTCCATCGAGAAGGTGTTGCCACCTGTCACGTCGATGGCGTTGCTGGCCTGGTTCATGATGAAGGTGCGGCCGGCAGAGTGGAAGGTGCCGTCCGCACGGAGCCCGGCGGTGGTGGAGTTGGTGTTGACCAACACCTGGTTCAGCGAATTGCCGAGCGCCTCGTTGCTCGTGAAGGCCAGCACGCCGCCGGTGACGTTGATCACGGAGGTGCCGGTGACCGGCGTGGTGCCGGTGAAAGATCCGGTGAGCGCCTGGCTGAGGTTCAGCTGCGTCAGCACGAGGGTGGTGTCCGTCGTGCTCACATTGCTGGAGAGCACGAGCTGCCGCCTGACGAGCGTGGGGTTGTTGGCGGTGATGGGCTGGCTGAGGCGCAGGGTGGTGCCGTCGATGACTTCCGCCACAAACGTGCCGGCCGGGATGCCGCTGCCGGACACGGCCATGCCCGCACGGAAGGTGGTGGTGCTGGCCACCGTGACGTTGGTGCTGCCGATGAAGCTGTTGGTGGTCGTGTCGGTGACGTTGTCGTTCACCTGGGTGATCCGGGTGCCGGAGGCGATGCCGTCCCCGCTGATGAGCATGTTCACCGCAAAGGTGCCGGTAAGGCTGTTGGCCAGGGTGAGGACGTTGCCGCCGCTGGCCACGCTGGTGGCAAACGTCTGCGTGGAGATGGAGCTGATGCGGGTGCCGCCGTTGGCGGTGTTGACGCCGGTGGCGGTGAGCAGCTGCCCGGCGGCGAGCTGGGCCGCGCTCTCCACGGTGAGGACCGTGCTGCCGCTGTTGCCAAAGGCATTGAAGGTGACGGTGCCGCCGAAGTTGTTGCTGCTGTTGCTCAGGAGCATCGTGCCGCCGCCGGCTTTGACGATGCTGTTGCCCAGGCCGGTCACCTGACCGGCAAGCTCAAGGCCGCTGACCAGGTTGTTGGAGGAGGTGCCGTTGTTCACCGTGAAGGTCGGGGAGCCGGTCAGCGAGGTGACGCCGCTCACCCGCAGGCCGTAGGCGTTGTTGTTGGCCACGGTCAGGTTCTGGTTGCTGATGGTGAGGCTGGAAATCTGCGCGCGCTTGTTGGCGGCGGGGGTGAAGTTTCCTGTGACGGCGGGAGAGATGGCGCCGACGGTGATGGTGGCCGAACCGGTGACGGTGATGTTTTCGTTGAAGGCCAGGTTTTCCAGGCGGCCGGTGCCGTCCCCGTTGTCCAGCAGCTGCAGGGTACCGCCCGCCATGGTGAAGGTCTTGCCATTGAGGGCGCTCACGCCCAGGACGCGCAGGTTGGAGCCTGCTTCAAAGACGAGCTGGCCGAGGAAGCCGGAGTTGTTTCCGGTGAGGGTCACGGTACCGCTGGCAGAGGCAAAGCCGGTCTGCTGCACGACCCCGGTGGCCAGGGCGTTGATGGCGCTGACGGTGGTCACGGAGTTCATCTGCGTGGAGCGGATGATGATGGAGGTGCTGGCGTCGCCGGTGATGCCGCCGGAGATGATCAGGTTCGCCCCCGGATCTGTGGCAGGACGACCACCGGCGATGGCGTCGAGCACGAGGGTCTGGTTGCTGGCGATGTTGACCGCACCGCCGAGCGTGACGGAGGCGGCGTTGGCGGTGGACTGGATGCTGCCGCTGGTATTGACCTGCACGGCGTTGTTAAACACCGGGCCGCCGCCGTTGAGGTTGCCGCCGCCCGTGGAGGCGAGCACGAGATTGCCGCCCGAGAGCACGATCTTGGCCGAGCCGATGGGGTCAAAGGCTCCGGCGGAGGCGCTGCCGGTGAGCACCAGCGTGGGGGTCTTGGAGAAGGTGAGCGAGGTGGAGCTCACGATCGAGGAGGCGTCTCCGGAGACCTTGAAGTGCGTGGCGTCGATGATGGCGGTGATCACGGTGCCCTTGGGGACGCCGGCGCCGCTGACGGTCATGCCCACGGAGAGGCCTGCCGTGCTGCCGGTGGTCAGGGTGCTGGCCTTGCCGCCGAGGGTGCTGTCTGTGCCGTAGCTGGAGGCGAGGTAGGTGGCGCTCTGGGTCACCTTGGTGCCGATCATCTCGATGCTGGAGGTGGAGCCCAGGGAGTTGGCGACCTGGTTCTGATTGAAGTAGAGCCAGCCGGAGCCGGTCTTCTGGATGGTCATGGCGCGGCCCTGGTCGGAGACGACGCCGTCAAAGGCCACATTGATGTCCGAGTTGATCGTGACGGTGCCGGCGGTGCCCGAGCCCAGGGTGCCGAAAACGGTGGGCGCCGAGGTGGTGCCGCCAAAGCGCAGGGTCTTGCCGAAGCCGTCGCCGTTGCCCACCACGGGAGTGTCCCCGAGGAGGTCGTAGGCGGTGGCCTTGAGGGTGACGCCGTTGTCGATCAGCAGGCGGCCCATCTGCACGGAGGAGACGGTGGTGTTGGAGAGGGAGATCTCCGCGTTGCCGGTGAGGCGCACGTCATTGCCAAACTGGAGGGCGCTGCTGGCCCCGTTGAGGGTGTTCACGTCTGCCTGGTGCAGGGCGCTGCTGGGGATGACTTTGCGGATCTGCCCGTTGCCGTCGTCGGTGTCCGGACCGGCGTAGCCGAGGTTGAGGCTGCCGCCGCCGGAGCCGTTCACATAGTCGATGCGGATGTCATGCGAGCCGGAGGCGAGGAAGATGGCGGTGCTGGAGAGGTCCGTGGCGCCTTTGCCGCCGTCGTTGTTGAGGACGAGCTTGCCGTCGATGTAGATCTTGGCGCCGTCGTCCACGCTGGCAAAGAAGGTGTAGGCTCCGGCCTGGCCGATGTCCACCTTGCCGACCCACTGCACGCCCTGGGGAGCCGTGGTGGTGCTGAAACTGGTGCCGGTGACGAAGAAGTCGGTGGAGAGGCTGGCGGCGGGGGCGGTGAAGTCCACCAGACCGCTGTCTCCGGTGCCGTTGGTGGCAAACACGCGGCCGGAAAGCCCGTTGGAGGTGGAGTTGAAGCCGCGGATGTCCAGCCGTGAACCGGCCTGCAGGGTCACCTGGTTGGTGCCCAGGGGATTTTTCCCGGTGTTGAGGTCGGTGGAGTTCGCGAGGACGCGGAGCTGGGCCCTGTTGCCCACGGTGATGCCGCCGGTCAGCGAGGTGGCAAAGTTGTTGTTCTGCGTGCCCAGGTAGAGGACGCCGTAGTGGGAGCCAGGGTTGGCGCTGGAGGAGTCAGCGAACTGGATGGACAGGCCGTTGGTACCGGCGAGCGGCGCGGTGAGGCGGGCTTCGGTGTCTCCTGCGAGCGACTGGGAGCTGCCTTTGATCGTGATGGTGGGGGAGGCCCCGGCAAAGGTCAGGGTGTTGGTGCTGGAGGAGGAGTTGATGGTGGTGCCCGAGACGTCAAACTCCAGCCCGCCCACGGTGATGGGGGCGGTGAGGGTGACGCCGGCGGTGCCGAGGAAGACGGCGAGGTTGTTGGCCGCGTTGTTCCACGTCACCTGGGAGCCGGCGACGTTGGTGGGCACGGAGGTCATCCAGTTGGCGGTGGTGGTGTCCCAGTTGCCGCTGCCATTTTCACCGGAGACCTTTCCATCCGTGGTCCAGTAGATGGTGGCGGACTGCAGCGGCGTGGCGACTTGCATGACGAACACCAGCACGGTCATAAACCAGCCGAGAAGGATGCGATTACGTCGAAGAGTTTTCATTAGAACAAAAGGATGCGGAAGCGGAGCGGGAGAATGGAAAATTAAAAAAGGGGCACAAAAAAGAGCGCGGATGGCGTTCAGTCACTGCCATGGGCACCCACTGGAAACCCTAAAAACTCACAGTCGTTCGACCAAACGAGCGTTTCGTTTTTGCGCAGGTCGATGGGGCGGTTTCTCATGTGGATGCAAAGGATTGGTTCAGGCCAATGGATATGCCGGGGTATGACATGCCCAATTAGCCTAGCGTTCAGAATAGCTAATTTGAATCCGTCACGTCAATGCAAATACATCGACTTTACGAATTTTCGGCTATGAGAAGCCTCAAGGCACCGCAACCGCTGCGCCATCTAAGATTTCCACGCGTAATGCGGCCACTTCCCCAGCGTCACGGGTTACCAGCACGCTGACGCGGTGGATTCCGGCACTGAGTTCCAGCTCCTGCTGGGGCAGCAATTCCTTTAGCTCTGCCCCGTCCACCGCCACAACGATTCCCTTCACGGTGCTGAAGCCGAGTTTGACCTTGCCCGCGCCGTCGAGTTTCAGGCCAAATTGCACGATTTTCGGGAACCATGGGTACATCTTCTGCGCGGCGGGCAGGTCTGCCAGCGGCAGGTCTCCGTTCACCTGGCTGAGGGCCATCTGCCACGGGTAGGGGTATTTGTCGTCGTTCAGGGCAAAGCTGCCCACGTGGCGCACGTGGTCCACGTCCTTCTGCTCCATCTTGCCCATGGCCTTCCAGGTGCGGACGTAGCGGTTGGGCTGGGTCTTGTAGGCCCCTTCCCGGCCGAGCTCGGAGAGGAAGCGGACGAGATCGACAAATTCGTCCTCCCGCAGGCTGGCGGTGAGCCCGGGGGGCATCATGCTCACGGGGCTCATCTGGCGGCTGGCGATGGCGGACTTGGCCACCTTGAGGATCTGGTTGGCAGGGTCACGAATCGTCAACTCCTCGGCACCGTCATTGATGAGGCCGCCGGAGACGACTCCGCCGTCCTTTTTGCTGATGATGACCATGTGGTAGCCCTCTTTGATTTTCTTGCTGGGCTCCAGCAGGCTTTCGATGAGGTAGTCCACCGGGGCGCTGGCGCCGATGCTGACGAGGTTGGGCCCGAGGACGCCGCCGGACTCGCCGATGGCGTGGCAGGTGGTGCAGAGCATCTGCTGGCGGCGGTACACGGCCTCGCCGCGGGCGGGGTCTCCCTGGGTCTTCACCTTGGCCACGAGGGCGCTCATTTCTTCCGGGGAAAGGGGACGGTCCATCTGCTTGACGCCGCCGGCTTTCTTGAGGGCGTCTGCCAGCGGGCCCTGGATGCCGCGGGAGGTGACCATGCGGATGCCTTCGACGGCCACGGAGTCAAGAATGGTCTTGCCGTCCAGCTCCTTGGCCAGCACGCCGGGGAGCTGCTTGTTTTTGAGGAAAACGGTCAGGATGGGCTTCGCGGCGTCCACATCTGCCTTGGCGAGGTACTCCACGGCGCGCCTGGCGGCGAGCTGCGGGCCCACGCTGGTGAGGCCGTCGATCATGAGGGCGCGGAGGGCGGTGTCCTGAGATTCGGTGAAGAGCTTGTCGAAGAGGTCCCGGGACTTCACGCCGCCGAGGGCGGTGAGGCCGCGCGTGGCGCCGTCGCGGATGGCGGGGATGGTTTTGGCGTCGGTGAGCAGGGCCACGAGTGTTTCACGGGCGGGCTCGATCTTCCAGAGCCCGGCGAGGATGGCGGCGCGGTGCACCACGTGGGGCTCGGGACGGGCAAACCAGGCGAGGACGGTGTCCTTGGCGCCTTCGGGGATGACTTTGCGGTCGGTGGCGGCCTTGATGAGGGCGTCCTGCAGGCCCATGTAGTAGGGGGCCATGGCGGCGTCGTTGACCATGTCTGCCATGGTGCGGGCCTGGGCGGGGTCGGCGGCGCTGCCGGCCATGTCGAGCACGGCGGCGGCGTCTTCGGTGCTGAGCTTGGCGCTTTTCAGGGCGGCAAAGAGCGGCGGCAGGGCATCGCTGCGTCCGGTGCTCTTCATGGCGTAGACGAGGTGCTTGGGCCGCTCGTCGAGCTTGAGCTTGCCGGCCACGACGGCGGGCATCCAGATGTCTGCCTGCTCACGGCAGGTCTGCTCCAGCAGGAAGTCGAGGGAGTCGTCCATGAGGTGGTCCAGCACCTTGAGGGCGAGTCCGATGGCGGCGGGCTTGCGCATGTCTGCCAGCACGGCCAGGGCCCAGAGGCGCACCTGGGCGTTTTCGTCTGCCACGGCCTTTTCCAGCACCTTCATGGCTTCGGGGAAGACCTTCCAGCGGTGGCTGAGGATGCGCAGGGCGGCGGCGCGGATGCGGTAGTCACCATTTTCCCAGAGGCGGTGCCAGATGGAGGGGGAGAAGGAGTTCACGCCTTCACGGGCCCAGGCGGCCTCCAGCAGGGCGTGGGCATCGGCTTCCTTGGCGGGGTCCAGCTTGGCGGCCCACTCGTCCAGGGCCAGGGTGACTTTGGCAGCGCCCTGGTCGCGGAGCTCGCGCTTGGCAAAACGGCGCACGTGATTGCGGTCGCTCTTGAGCATTTCCAGCAGGTCGGCGGTGGCGGCACCGGCGATCTGGACTTTGGGGCTGAGGGGCCTGCCTTTGGCGGTGATGCGCCAGATGCGGCCGTGCTGGTGGTCGCGGCGTGGGTCGCGGAAATCGACCTCACCGTGCTGGATGATGGGGTTGTACCAGTCGGCGATGTAGAGAGCGCCGTCGGGGCCCATTTTCACGTCGATGGGACGGAAGGCGCGGTGCGTGGAGGCGAGGAGGTCGGGGAGCTGCTTGGCGATGTAGCTGCTGCCGCTGGGGGTGAGCTGGAAGCGGTTCACGCGGTTGCCGCGGAAGTCATTGAGGATGAAGTTCCCCTGGAACTCGGCGGGGAAGTGCGGGTCTTCGATGATCTCAAGTCCGCACTGCTTGGGCTGGCCGGGGCTGAGGCCGTGGAGGATGCGCTTGGCCCCCGGCGAGGTGGCAAAGACGGAGCCGGGGAAGATGAAGTTCACCCCTTCCCCGCCTGCGCCGTCGCAGGCAAAGCTCTGGCCGAAGCGGTCAAACTCCAAGCCCCAGGGGTTGATGAGCCCTTTGCTGATGATCTCCGCGCGGCGTGTCTCCGGGCGGAACTCCCAGATGCCGCCGCCCATGAGACGGCGCACGCCGTGGGGGGTCTCCATGTGGGTGTGGATGTAGATGGACTGGTTGAAGTACAGCATGCCCTCCGGGCCCCAGCGGAAGGTGTGCAGGAGGTGGTGGGTGTCCTCGGTGCCAAAGCCGCTCAGCATGACGCTGCGCTCGTCCTCCTTGAGATCGTTGTTGCTGTCCTTCAAAAAGAGCACCTCGGTGGAGTTTGCCACATAGAGACCGCCATCTCCCGGGGCGAGGGCGGTGGGGATGTGCAGCCCCTCGGCAAAGGTGGTGGACTTGTCCGCCTTGCCGTCATTGTCCGTGTCCTCCAGCACGACGACCTGGTCCTTGGCCTCTTCGCCGGGCTTGATGTGCGGGTAGGTGGTGCTGGTGACGACCCACAGGCGGCCCTGCGCGTCCCAGTTCATCTGCACCGGCTTCTGGATCATGGGCTCGGCGGCAAAGAGATTCACCTCAAAGCCCTCAGGGACCACAAAGGCCTTCAGCTCCGCCTCGGGGTGCGCGTCCGGCAGATCGGCCAGCGACGTGGGCTGCGAGGCATGCGCAGCGAATCCGAGCGAACCAAGGAGAATCAGGGCAAGGCGGGTGGTCATAAAATGGGAAGGCGAAGTACGGCGCTGCGGCGGGAGTTTGGCAAGCATTCTCTGGGAGGAAATGCGGGGGCGGGGTGGTGCAAGCCGCCGGGCCCTTACCTTGAGGGAAAGCGTCCGCATCATTGATCCTCGTTCTCTTTTTTTCCTCGCCCGCGGCTTCGAGAGTCCGCATACTCCTGCCTCGGTGAATCTTCCATCAACATCCCTCCAGCGCAGCCTCCGGCTTTTACGGTGGGCCCTGCTGTCCGCCAGCCTCACACTGCCGGCACTGCTGTGCTCACAGACGGTTAACTCAGATCCCTTTGTGGAGCTGGACTATTACAAAATGCGGCATGTGCGGGAGCTGGTGAGTCTTGCATTAGATGATTCCATTCCGGCAGATGCAGCCGAGGGCAGAGCCATGCAAAAAGCCCAGGAAGAGAAAGATCTCAGGTGTCTGCATGCCCTGAGGACCGAACCCGGCCTGGGCCCCTACCTTACCGCCCTGGCAGGAACCAGCTTCATCCAAAAAGCAGGCACAGGCGACCTGCCTCGGGTGTTTGAAGCCATGGCCATGCGGCAGGACACCGAGCCGTCAGTGATCCAGCACTACATCCAGCTGGCGAAGATGCTGCTCGATAAAGCCCCCAAAAAGCTGGACTCTCATGAGTATGATCTTCTTCTGGGCATCCGTTATCTTCTGAGCCTGCACGCCACCCCTGAAAATGAAGACCTCCTCATCAGGATATTGACCCTGGGGGAAAAGCTGGACGACATGTGGCTGATCCTGAGTGCAGCAGAAGCCCTTTCAAAGACAGGCACCGGCACCCGGTCTCTCGAAGCCATGGAAACGGCCCTGCACTGGTTCCAGCAACTGCGCGAAAAGAATGAGTCACGGGCTCCGCTTTTACTCAAGATGGAGGGCTTCCTCAAAGCGCTCAACAACCGCATCCACAGCACCTCTCCCCGCTCCATTTAGCGGGTGGATCGCTGTCACACGACCATTCCCTGCCATAAACCACCACGCCCATCACCCTTCACTGCCATGAGCGAGTCCAGCAACGAAAGCAAGACGACACGGAAGATCCGCGGCAAGTCCCATTTCCACGGCGGGCTGGAGAGCACGCTGGACACCACCGGATACATCGTCATGACGCTGGGCGTGCTGATGGCCGCAGTCTTGGTGATCAAGGCCAGGGCCGCCGCCATCTTTCCAGCGCTGGGGCTGCTTGTGCTCTCATGGCTCTGCCGCGTCATCCTTCGCGCCCTGGCCGAGCACCTGCGCCTGCAAAAGAAGGCCCAGGGCCTGCCCTACGACGGCCAGATCTCCGAAGCCCTTGAGACCGTGACCTACACCTGCAGCGAATGCGGCGCCATGCTGCACTCCGACACACGCTGCGAAGCCTGCGGTCGGGCCATCGAACCCAGCGCCTGAGGCACCGGTGCGCCACGTGCGAGCAGGCTCTTTTTTGGACTGCGGTCGCGCAGCGAAGCATGAGCGCAGCTACCGCTTTCCGCAGGCAGGCCGGGGAGACTGCGCAGGCAGCGAGACGCTCGAAAGCGGCAGCTTCACTCGTTCCTCGTTAGGCAGCCGCACTCCAAAATGAGGGTGGGTGCGGCGTGCCCAGTTCACCGCCATGGACACCGGGGAGCGGCCCAAAAAAAACGCGGCACCTGCGCGGTGCCGCGTTGGGGATTGGGAAGGCTAGCGCACGCAGAATCAAACGGGCGTGACTCCGGCCCGTGGATGCTTAACGGCGTCCGAACCAGCGGTGAAAGATGTTGTGGTGCTCAGTCTGGTTGATGCGACGGGACTGCACGTTTTCCGCGTGGTTCAGGTGCATGCGGTCGCGCCAGGTGAGGTGGCCGTTGTGGCGGACGAGGTCGCGGTTTTCCTGGCGCATGATGCGCTGCTCGCCGCGCTCCAGGCGGTTCGCCTGCCAGGGGTTGAGACGGCCGGTGGCGACGCCGTTGTTGATGCGTCGCTGCTCGTTGTTCATCCTGCCGTTCACTTCAGCGGTGCGCGGGCGGAAGGGGTGGAAGAAATCGAGCGCGCTGGCATTGCTGGGAAGGGCCGCAGTGCCCAGCAGGGTGGCCAGGGCCAGAGTGGTGACTGTTTTCATGGGATGAGGGGGGTTGAGGGTTTCTCTTTTTATTTATTGCGGCGTTCGAAAAATCGAAACGTCACTGGATTGAGACGCCGCCCCGGAGGCATCGATTCAAAATGAAAGCCCCGGAGGCAGCGGGAGGCGGACGGAGCGTGCGTAGGCAGAGAGCCTAAACCTGCGGGACATGTAGCGCCACGTGCCTCCTGGCATGCCATGGCCTCGCGCACGATGGATGCTGACAACCGGATGGATTTGTGAATGATCATGCCACATGAGGACTTTGAGACGAACTTTCTTTTTCGGCCTGCTGGCGGTGGTGCTCACAGCACGTGCGGATCTTGCCAAGGAGCCGTGGCCAGAGGCGGCGCGTGACTTCCCCGATGAAACTCCCTGCACGCTGACGGAGGGCGGTGTTCGCATTTCCATCAGCGAGCCGGGTGATCCGGAGATCCGCAAGATGCGCGGCTCCGGCGGGCCGATGCTGACCTTCACCGTGCTGAACGAGAAAAGCGGATGGAAGCAGGTCTTCTACAAGCAAAGCGTCGGCACGCGGTGGCTGGCGCCGTTTGAAGGCCATCCGCAACTGGAGATCTGGGGGCGCGGCGGTGGTGGTTTCTACACGCGCTGCCTCACCCGCCTGGTCCGTGGAAAATACCGCTGTGTACGCATCGATGAGTTTATCAATGTTCGCGAACGCTCGACCCAGCCCTCCATCACCACCACGCTGCCACGCAGCGGCGAGGTGCTTTACTTCGTCGAGACGCGTATGCCGAAAGGGTCGGAGGGTGACTTGTTCTATGAAGATGAGAAGTAGGCCGGGCGAGGCAGCCGAAGCGCGGCTGCAGCGAAGCGGCTGGTGATTTCAAACGTAAAGCTTGAAAACGGCGCGCGTCGTTTGAGCTCCAGTTCAAGGACGGGGACGAAGACGAACTCGCTGCGCCCTCGCCTACTCCCCGCCACAGAGCTTCACCATTCTGATCTCCACGGTGCGGCCGCCCTCCTCTGCAAAGAGCACGCCCTCTTGAACGGTGAGCGTGAGGTCCATGGAGCGCTGCGCGAGCCCGCCCAGGGCCTCGCTCTCGGCGGCGGGGATCTGCCAGACGTTCAAGTTGTTGACGCGGGTGAATTTTCCCGCGAGCCCGGCCCACCAGGTGGCGGCGGTGTTCGCAAAGCTGTACACGCTCACCTTCTTGGACCGGCCGCACACGCGGACCAGCTTCTTTTCATCGGGCTGGCCCAGCTCGATCCAGTGCATGAGCAGGCCGGTGAGGTCGTGCTGGCTGAGCGCGGGCTCGTCGGCCTCCCACATGTCCTTGCCAAACTCCAGCAGGCCGTGGTCGTTGTTTTCAGGCGCGTTGAGCACAAAGGCCAGCAGGCGGACCATCATGCGCTCCTCCGTCTCGGAGGGGTGGCGCGCGATCGTGAGCTCGTGGTCGGCGTAAACGTTGTGGTCGAGGTCGGAGAGGGAGACCTTGGCTTTGTAGATGATCGCTTTGAGGGCCATGTGCTGGCCATACGCGGAAATGCGGGCGGTGGCAAGAAAGGCTGTGCCACGCGGCTGTCAGATTGGCCTCCGCCCTGCCGGGTGCGCTGCGGCACGGCAGGGAGGCATGGAGCTGGGGGCGCCTCTCAGGGGCGACGGGCCTGCTGCAGGGCCTCTTCCTTGAGCTTCTGGATGGTTTCGTCTCCCTGGGCGATGAGGGGGTCAAACATGGGGATCTCCTTGGCGTTCTGCCCCTGCTCGTGCTTGCGGAAGCCGAAGAGGTAGGTCTCGTTGTGCGGGCGCCAGCGGTTGAAGAAGAGGGTGTCTTTGGCGATGACGGCGCGGCGCAGGCCTTCGAGCGCGGGGGTGGGGGCGTCCGGTGTTTTGAGGCCGAGGCCTTCGATGAGCCGGGCGCTGAGCACCTCATACCCGGCGCGGGTGTAGTGCACGCCGTTTTCGGTGAGGGGCTTGCGGATGACGCCGGGCTTGGGCATGCCGCCCATGAGCTCGAACCAGTCCACAAAGAAGGCGTTTTGCATGAGGGCAAATTTTCTCAGGGCATCGCGCAGGCTGGAGAGGTTTTTGTTGGCGGCGCTGAGGTCCGGCAGGGGCGGCGGCAGGGTCTCCAGCGGCGGCGGGCTGGCGATGATGATGCGCACGCCGGGGGACTTGGAGCGGATGAGCTCGATGAGGCTGCGGTAGCCGGTGAGGAACTCCGGCAGGCCGCCGAGGCGCTCAAAGGCGAGCTCGCTGCCGTAGCAGAGGAGCACGACGGTGGGCTTGAGCATCTCCAGGTGCACGGAGAGGCGCTGCAGGCCCTCTTCCGGCGGGCCGAAGTAGGAGCGCGCGTGGCCAAAGACGGTGTCGCCGCTCCAGGCGAGATTGCGCACGGTGACCTTGGCCTCGCCGAGGGCGAGCGCGAGGCGGGGCTCAAAGGAGCCATAGTCGTGCTCGCGCTCCAGCACGGTGTTGCCCAGGAGCACGAGGCGGTCGCCGTCCTTGAACTCAAAGGTCTTGGGCTGCGGCGGCGCGGCAGGGGCGTCCGGCTCCGCCGGGGCTTGGGCAGATGCGAGGGTGGCGCAAGCGAGCGCGAGGAGACTGAGTCCGGCCAGGGATTTCAAATTCATGCGGGCGCTATTGGAGCGGATGCGGTGGGAGTTGTCCAGCGGGAGGTTGGGGGGAGGAAACTTCGACAATCAACCATCGATTGCTCATCAATCGTCAATCACGCGTGCCCACGATGCACAGGAGCCGGAGGATTGACGATTGTCGAACCATCGAGGCGTTGATTGAAGAGGTGCCAGACCGGCGCAGGGCCTCTCGCAGCTCTTCTGCAAAACCACCGCCAGCCACTGCCAACTCCCCTGCCCTACCGCTTCCGCAGCACCAGGAGCACATCGGCGTAGCTGTCGTCAAACCGGCGCGGCGCGGTGAGGTCGTAGGTGAAGTCGTAGCACTCGAGGTACTCCAGCTCGGGGACTTTGCGCAGCAGGGCCCTGAGCTGCGCGGCGCTGTAGGTGCGGAACTGCCAGCGCGTCTCCTGCAGGTGAGTGCGGCCGGCGTCGGTGATCTTCAGGCGCGTGCGCAGGTTTTCCAGCCGGGTGCGGCGGTCGGCGGGCCAGGTGTGGGTGTTGCACACGACCTGGATCTTTCCACGGGATGCGACCCAGCGCTCGTGCTCGTCGCCAGCGCGGTCATAGTCGGTCAGGTGCAGGCCCAGGAAGAACACACCGCCGGGGCGCAGGGCGGCGGCCACGCGGCGCAGGCACTCGGCGGCGTCCTTTTCCTTGAGCAGGTACTTGAAGGTGCTGACGAGGCAGTGCGCCAGGTCAAAGCCGCCCTTCACGCCCTTGGGCAGGGTGAAGCTCTGCATCCAGTCCTCCCACAGCCGGGCTTTCGCCTGCAGCCCCGCGTTTTCCAGCCGCTGCTGCGCAAAGGCGATCATGTGCGCGTTGCCGTCGAAGCCGGACACCTCCCAGCCGCGCCTGGCCAGCTCCAGCGCCAGGCGGCCGCTGCCGCAGGCGGGCTCCAGCAGGCGGTGGCCCTTGCCGGGCGTGGCGTATCTGGCGTAGGCCTCTTCCAGAAAGTCGGCCTCGCGTACGGTGCCGTCGTCAAAGACGATGTCGTAGTAGAGGGGCGTGTCGTACCAGTCGCGCTGTTCGGTGGGCATGAGGCGGGAAGATGGCGAGCCGCGCGGGATGCGCGACAGGCACTTCAAAAATCAGCAATCGATGGTTCGACAATCGTCAATCACGCGCACCCAGGACCCGCTGGAGCCGGAGGATTGACGATTGTCGAGCATTCGATTTTTGATTGAAGAAGTTCCAAGCCCCCGCCGAATCGGGCCGCTGCCTACCCGGCCTGCGACTGGGAAAATCCCCCAAAGTAGCGGCAGCCTCCACAGGAGGCTTAAAAATCCCTCCTCTGGTGGCACCCGAAATGCTGCTTGATTGTTTCGAACTGGTGGAGATTGATTGCGCCCCCGTGCCCTGCCGCCCCTTCCAATATGTTTGTGTGGGATAATTTCTTCTGGTTTACCAGCTACATCCTCGTCTTCACCGCCCTGTCCGCCTTTGGCGCACACAGGATCAAGGTGTTATATCACTTCTGGAAGCACCGGGAGGATGTGCCCGTGCCGCCGCATGAGTTTGCCGAGCTGCCCGTCGTCACCGTGCAGCTGCCCATCTTCAACGAGCTCCATGTGGTGGAAAACCTGCTGCGCACCGTCAGCGCCCTGGACTACCCGCGCGACCGCCTGCAGATCCAGGTGCTGGACGACTCCACGGACGAAACGGCCCCGCACGCCGAGAAGCTCTCCGCCGACCTCAAGGCGCAGGGCTACGACATCGAGTACCGCCACCGCACCAACCGCCACGGCTTCAAAGCCGGTGCGCTGGACGAGGGCATGGCCTCCGCCAAGGGCGAGTACATCTGCATTTTCGACGCCGACTTCCAGCCTGCGCCCGACTACCTCAAGCAGGTGATCCACCACTTCACCAACGAGAAGGTGGGCATGGTGCAGGCGCGCTGGGGGCACCTGAACAAAAATTTCTCCCTCCTCACCAAGCTGCAGGCGCTCTTTCTGGACGGCCACCTCGTGCTGGAGCAGACCGCGCGCAGCCGCCATGGCGAATTCCTCAACTTCAACGGCACCGCCGGCATCTGGCGGCGCAAGGCCATCGAAGACGGCGGCGGCTGGCAGCACGACACGCTGACGGAGGACCTGGACCTCTCCTACCGCGCGCAGCTCAAGGGCTGGAAATTCATCTACCTCAAGGACGTCGTCGTCCCCGCCGAGCTCCCGCCGGACATGGACGGCTTCAAGAGCCAGCAGCACCGCTGGACCAAGGGCTCCATCCAGGTGTGCAAAAAAATCCTGGGCGACGTGTGGCGCAGCGACATCCCCCTGCGCCTCAAGATCGAGGCCACCTCCCACCTCACGTCGAACTTTGCCTACCTCCTCACCCTCTGCACGCTGGTGCTCATGTACCCGGCCAATTTCGTGATGGGCAGCTCCTGGCACAAGGCCGTGTTTGTGGACGTGCCGGTGTTCTTCTTTGCCTCCCTCAGCGTCGTGATTTTCTACATGACGGCGCAGGGCGCGCAGGGCCGCTGGGGCTGGCTCAAGGCGCTGCCGTACGTGCCCATGCTGCTGGCGCTGGGCATCGGCATGAGCATCAACAACGGCAAGGCCGTGCTGGAGGCGCTGCTCAATCAGTCGTCCGAATTCGTCCGCACGCCGAAGTATGGCATCGAAAACAAGGCACAGGCCTCCAGGCAGCGCCCGCTGTACAAGGCCGGCAAATCCATCGCCCTGTGGATCGAGGTGCTGCTCACCGGCTACTTTGGCTGGATGATCGCCCTCGCCGCGCAGCGCGGCCAGTGGGGCAGCATCCCCTTCCTGCTGCTGTTCCTCTTCGGCTTTGGGTACGTGGCGGCGGGCTCGCTGATGAAGCGCTTCTCCATGGCCGCGTTTCAGGCCCCGCAGCCGGTGCCGGTGAAGGTGTAGCGATTCTGCGCGCCAGCGCAAAGCAGCCCAGTTGCGCCGCAACTGGGGGTGCAAGGTCTTCGGCACGCGGACCGCCCGACCTTGGATGATCCATCCCCGTCTCTCGCCAGCGGAACGCAGCGTGATGTGCCACCGCTACGCGGTTCCACGGATCGGGAAACGACGGGGATGCGCTGATCCGTGGGCTTGCGCCCACGGCTACCATTGTGCCAGCGCTACGCGCTTCCTGATTCGAGCGGTGCAGCGGCGCAACAGGCGCAGCGTCGAACGAACATGTCAGCGATACGCGCTATTGTCAGCAAGCCGTTGCAACGTGACTTCCCATGGAATGACCGGCCCTGTCGATTCTTTGAGACGGTAAAGCTCCACATCCACAGGACGAAGGCCTTCAGGAGAAAGGATGAAATTACCTTCGTGTGTGTCCACCATGACCAGTCCATCTTCCTGGCGCACCCAGGCGCCGGATTGGTATTCGAAACCGGCAGCCCGCAACCAGCGGTTGATCTCGCGCTGATCCGGGTTGGGCGACTCGGGATCTGCCGCAGGCACAAACCGCTGCTCCATGACAATGCGAACGCCCTCCGCTGTGGGAATCACCGCCACCAGCTCTGCACAATCACCAAACGCCACATTGGCCAGGTGCCAGCGCTCCAGATAATGCAGCGGCGTCACCTTGGGAATGCGGTCACGTCCATTGCGTAAACGCAGTTCTGGCTCGGTCACCTTGATCAGGACCCCGGGATCACTTGGATCCTGAAACACCTCATGCTCGTTGCCACCTTCTAGGGCAGAAAGCAGTGAGAGCCATTCTTCTGACGAAACAAGGCCGTGGCCTTCGGCGAAACGAAGTAGGGCTCCGTAGGCACCACCTGCCCCAGCTTCCGGCGCTGCCTCGCGCTGGCCTTGAACTGCCGTACCACCAGCATGTGAGTCACCACGGAGGATCGTGATGGCTGCGAAGAGGACGCTGGATTCTCTGAACTCATTGGGCATCGAAAGACGAAGACATCATAGATGTCAATGATCTTGGACACATTGCAAGCTGGAGCCTCTGCGGAGTGCTGCGGACTGAAGTCCGCGCTCCACAGACTGCATTCCCCGCGTAACTTTCCCGCCCGTTCCGGGTTATCCTGCGCCGCATGCACCCGCCCTCCTGCGCCTCTGCTTTCGCCTTTGCCTCCATGCTCGCGCTCAGCGCTGCGGCGCACCTGAGCGCCGCTGGCAATGACTGGCCGCGCTTTCTCGGGCCCACCGGCACCGCCGTGGTGGCAGACGCCAGGATCCCCCTGCGGTGGAGCGACACCGAAAACCTGCTCTGGAAGACCGACCTCCCCGGCCCCGGCTCCTCCAGCCCCATCGTCTCCGGAGACAGGGTCTTCATCACCTGCTGGACCGGCTACGGAGACAAACCCGGCGCGGACAGCATGCGCAAGCTCGTGCGCCACCTCCTCTGCCTCAGCCGCGCAGACGGCCACATCCTCTGGGACGCCCGCGTGCCCAGCGCTGCGGCGGAGGACCCGTACACCGGCTACATAACCGAGCACGGCTACGCCACCCACACCCCCGTGACCGATGGCGAGCGCGTGTACGCCTTCTTTGGCAAATCCGGCGCGCTGGCCTTTGACCTGCAGGGCAAAAAGCTCTGGCAGACCTCCTGCGGCACCGGCTCCGGGCAGCGCCGCTGGGGCTCCGCCGCCAGCCCCGTGCTGCATGGAAATCTGCTCATCGTCAATGCCAGCGACGAAAGCCAGGCCCTCTACGCCCTGGACAAAGCCACCGGCCAGATCGTGTGGAAGGCCGAAGGCGACTACGGCATGGCCTACGGCACCCCCAGCCTCCTCAGGCGCGACGGCGGGTACGATCTCGTGCTGGCCCTGCCGCGCGAGCTCTGGGGCATGAACCCCGAGACCGGCAAGCTCCGCTGGTACGCCACGCACGGCCTCGCCGGGAATGTCTCCCCCAGCCTCGTCCCCGGCGCAGCGGGCACCGTCTTCATCACCGGCGGCTTTCCCACCACGCACAGCGTGGGCCTCAGCCTCAGGCCCGGAGCCAAAGGAGACCTCGGCCCCGCCGCCGTGCTGTGGGAGAGCAGCGCCAGCAGCTACGTGCCCACCCCCGTGTACAAGGACGGCCACCTCTACGTCATCAACGACCAGGGCTTTGCCCTCTGCATCGACGCCCGCACGGGCCAGACCGTGTACCGCGAGCGCGTGGCGCTGGGTGCCCGCGGCGGCGGCAAGCCCATCTACGCCTCCCCCGTGCTCGTGGGCGGGAGGCTCGTGTGCGTCTCCCGCCGCAGCGGCACCTACATCCTCGCCGCGCGGCCGCAGTACCAGCTGCTGAGCACCAACGAATTCGCCAGCGACACCACCCACTTCAACGCCACCCCCGCCATCAGCGGCGACCTCCTCCTCCTCCGCAGCAACAAAGCCCTCTACTGCATCGGCACCCGCTGAGCCGGGCCGGGCGATGTTCCAGGTGCAGCGTTCTGGGTTTCTCGTTCTTGGTTCCTGGTTTCAGCGTTGAATCTTTCCCCGTCGTCATCTCCGCCCCGCAGGTCTCAGGGCTCGTCCAGCACCCGCTCCGCGCTCAGCTCCGCGCCGAGGTGGTTCCGCCCATGCATTTGCTTGCCGTCCCGGTGCACGGTGAAGTGGTCCACGCGCTCGCCGGTGCCCCAGCGCAGGTCGTAGGAGGTGCTGTCATTGAGGTGGCGCACCACGCGCTTCCAGGTGCCGTCAGAGTTTGCGGTGCCGTCCTCGCGGATGTTGGCGACGAAGCCGTCCTTCCACCTCCACGTGCCCACAAAGGGCTCGGGCACCGGCGCGCGGCCCCGGCGCTCTCCATGGGTGTCGCGCTCATTGGCCACGGTGAAGTGGTTCGCATCTGTGTTAAAGGTCAGCACCAGGCCCACGGCATCCCGCACCGCCAGGCGCACCGTACGGGCATCGATGATCTCCCACCTGCCCTCCCAGACGATCCGGTCCTTGTGCCAGGCGCTGATCCTGCCGCCCGGGCGGAAGCGCACCGCCTGCCACGCCCCCTGCTTCAGCACCGTGGTGCCGCCCACCTGCACCTTGTCATCCGCATTCAACCAGTCCCACAGGGTGTTTTCCAGGGAGGCGCGCAGGCCCTCCGCAGTGGCTGGCACGGAGCCCGGGGCATTGCGCGGGCTGTTTTGCAGCGAGCTCTGGTCAAAGCCCTGCCGCACCAGGTAGAGGATGTCCGCATCGCTCAGCTGCCCGGCCTTCAGCGTCACCAGCGAGCCATCCACCGATTTTTTCACCACGATGTCATCGCCGGAGATCCTCTCCAGGCTGGCGCGCAGCACGCGGCCCTGCAGGTCTTTGAAGTTCCGCTTTTCACCCGCAGCACCCGCAGAGACGACGAGCAGAAAGAGCAAGGCCGCAGCCGTGGGGAGGCACCTGACATTCCGATAAAGCGGTGAGCACAGACTCATGGATCAAAAAGGGAGTGAGAGCCCCACCATGCAAAAACACCATAAGAAGCGCAACTGAAACCCGCAGGCTCTCAGCCTATCGCGCACCACACCCTGCAGCGCCCTTTCCAGCCCGCCCCTCCCGCGCCCAGCTGCCTTTGCAGCGTTTTGAGTTTCCCGTTCCTTGTTCTTGGTTCAGGCATTCAATGTTCAACGTTCCATGTTGAATGTTCAGCGCAGCCCCCCTCTTGTTCCCCGCGTCATGACAGACGTCTTCACCCCGGCCAAGCGCAGCGAAGTGATGAGCCGCATCCGCTCCACCGGAAATGCCGCCACGGAGCTGCGCCTCGCCAGCCTGCTGCGGGCGGAAAAGATCACCGGCTGGCGGCGGCACCTCTCCCTCACCCTGCCGCCCTCCCCCCCACGCAGCACCCGGCCCGCGAAGACCTCCCAGCCCCTCACGCCCCCGGCCAAAGCAGCAGCCAAAGCAGCAGCCAAAGCGAAAACCGGCACCGCAGCGTCCGCCCGCCGCCCCCGCGTGCGGCCGGACTTCGTCTTCCGGGCGCAGCGCGTCGCCGTGTTTGTGGACGGCTGCTTCTGGCACGGCTGCCCCCGCCACGGCACCCGCCCCCGGCAGAACCGGAAATTCTGGGACGAAAAGATCGCCCGCAACCGCGCCCGGGACCGCCACGTCACCCGCCGCCTGCGCCAGCTCGGCTGGACCGTCCTCCGCCTCTGGGAATGCGCCCTCACCCGCCAGCGTCAGGCACACACGCTGGCGCGGGTGAAGCGCGCTTTGGGAAAGTAGCCCAGTTGCGCCGCAACTGGGAAGCGCCAGCGCCAAAGTAGCCCTGTTCCTGCGGAACAGGGAAGCGCGCCGCAAACACCCGTGAAGCGCTAGAAAGTAGCCCAGTTGCGCCGCAACTGGGAAGCGCGCCGCAAACACCCGCCATGTGGGACCACCATACAGCATGGGCGATGCGCAGCCCTCCCTTGTTGCACAGCAACAAGGCAACTTTCACGCCGCTACGCACCCATCCTCCCCAACCCTCCGCCCCACAAACCAAGAACCAAGAACCAAGAACAAAAAAAACCGGCAACTCAAACACCCCCTCCAGTTGCCATGTTTTCGACTCAGGCACCCCTTCGCCCCTTCCACCACCAGCCACGCACCGCCGCCGCCTGCACACCGCTGCGGCCCCTTGCCATTTGCTGCACCGTGTCTTTGCCCCTTCTCTCGCCGAGTTGCCGAGTTTCCACACCTAAGCACGGCAACTCGGCAACTCGCGCTGGGAGGTGGGGAAGTGGCAGCGTTGAAGTGGGGGGACTGCGAAAAGCTCAAACCATGGCCTGACTTGACTCATAGTCCAAGGTGGTCGGCATGAGTCAACGCTACCGTGCCCTGATCCAGCGGTTTCAGTTCCTGCTATCGCGAGGAATTGGTGCCCTGAGGCCCGTAGTAGTTTTCGAAGCCTCTTTGAATCGGTTCCTCACGTCGAACAAAGTCTGCATCTTCTTTGCTGCCAAGAGCGGCCCGTTTCTTCGCATTCTCAATGTCGAACCTGCGGGCCCCCAGAAGCATGTCCTCCCAGAACGAGCGGGGGCGCAGGGCTTGCCCGCTCGAGTTGTAATTGACTCGCTGATACGGTGCTGAATGCGAGTAATGGGGCTGTGGCGGAGCTGGCCGTGGTGCATAGCCATTGTAGCGGGGTGGGCCGTCTCCCCAGTCGTTCAAATAGTTGGTCTGCTGCGGTGGCAGCGGGCCATAGCATGAAGAAAAAAACAAGGAGACGATAACGGCAAATGGAAGAGTGAAAGCTGCGCGTTGCATGGCTGACTTGGTTTGGATTATCGGAGAAAGTGTGTTTTGGAAGTTCAGGCCAAAACGGCCCAGCCTGTGGTGGCCCCCAGGATCAGAACGCCCAAGAGGAGCACCAGGCATCCACCACCACCTTTTGAGGACGGCCTATGTGTGTCATTCCATTCCTTCTGATTGCGTATTTGATGGCCGATTTCGGCCTCTTGATCCCTGTCAGGATTAGCGCCCATATTGTGTGTTTTGCAGGTTGTTCTTGGAAGTGTTTACGAACGAATTGTTGCAAGGATTCAGCATTTGTAACAAGGATAAAATCAGCACTTGTTTATAACGGTTTCCGTGAAAGCACCTAGACTTATTTCTAAGTTGAAGCGCACCGCTTCAGCAAAGAAACGGCATGAGTCATCTGTGCCCGCACCGGCACAAGCGGAGTGAAGTGCGAAAATATCTCCTCAGCGCTCGCTCCGCGACATCTTCAAAAACGTGTCCCGAGGATCAGCCATTCACTTGATCAACGTTGCCCGCCCCTCGGCATCCATCTGGTACTCGCATCGCAAGGTCTCCTGTTTGCCGGAGGTGAAGCCGCTGAAGAGCCCTGACTGCGGGTCCTTCAGCAGCTTCCAAGAGACGAACGTCATACCCTTCGCAGAAACGTTCGATGACCGATCAAACATGATTCGTCGTAGCTCATCCTCCTGGCACCAGGACTGCAACTCCGGCAGGCTCTGCGGCCAGCGCTCATGTGCACGGCGAAAATCCTCCGCCAGACCGTGCAGGCATTTCAGCCTCACCAGATTTTCACGGGACTCGCCATTGCGGTCATACATCGGCCTGCTGATGAACTGGCCAAACGCCAAACCGGCGATGAAAATCACGGCACATAAAAGGGATTTACGGATAGACATGAGTTGGGGTTGGATCTCGTTCATTGAACTCCACTACATCTTCAAAAACGCCTCCCGATGCTCCGCCATGAAGGCGAGATCCGGCAGCACGGAGTCCTCCGGCATTTCCAAAGCGTGGCCCTCATACGCGGCGAAGTTTTCCTGCACCGCACGCTGCGGCAGCTCACTGCGCAGGCGCTTGGAAAGCAGCAGACGCAGGTTGTCGTCAAACGAGATCAGGTGGCGGTCAAACGCCGCATCGTGCAGGCGCGAGAGGCAGAGGCCGTTGCGCACATTGAGGCGCTGGCCGGCATGCGTGCCCCAGGGCAGAATGTGCGAGGCGATCAGCAGCTCGCGCACGCCCAGCTGCGTCACGCCGCACCGGCCGCCGAAGTTGTTTAAGACCGCATTGCGAAAATAGTCCTGACCCAGCCGCACCTGCACCGTGCTGGTGGCCGTCGTCGGCCCCGTAGGCGGCGGCTTGATGATGCGGATGCCCTTCTTTGGCAGCACCTCCACCGCAGCGTCCGGCCCCGCCTTCATCAGCTCCCGCAGCGCCGCCTCGCTGGCAGGCACGCTGGCCTCCAGGTTGTCGTGAAACTCCTGCCACATCGCCGCATCCAGCCTGCTCGCACCGTCCAACCCCTTGATGCCGCGCAGCTTCAGCGCGGGGTCCAGAGAGGCCAGATTGCACAGCTTCATCGCCACACTGCCCGCCGTACGCTCCAGCCTCTTCGCCAGCGTGATCACCGTCGGCTGCCGCTCATGCATCTGCCCAAACCGCAGCTTGTGGTACACATTCAGGAGAATGAGCAGCTCAGGACGGGTCCAGTTTTTTCGCACAGCCATGCCAGGAAACTAAAACCCCGGCGCGTTGCTGGGAAGTCATGATTTTTAAAAACGACTCCCTTGATCCTGCCGCCGTCTTTGCCTGCGCCATCTCTTTGCGTGACGCCTGCGATCAGGCCGCCAAGTTGCAAAACCTCAGCCTAAGCGATGCCTTCAGCGGCGTGGATCAGTTCTACCGCGAGGCGATGCGCATTGCCGGCTTGTTTGAGGAATGGGCATGCCAGCATGTGGTCTTTGATGAGACGGAGGACGTCTGGCCCTACCTGCTGGAGGACAAGTTTGGAGCCGCCTGCCTGCAGCGCATGAGTGTGGAGGATCTAAGAGGTTTCGACGCAGAAGATTGCCCGGATGTGGCCATGAAACTCCTGCTGCCTTTGCATTATCAAGATGCGCCACGACTGCCGCTGGATGTGACGGCAATCAATCCTGTCTCTGCATCTCACTTCACCCACTGGCGCATTCAAACCATTCGCTGCCTGAGCGGCGACGACAGCTTTGAGCCCATGATCTTTGGCGATGATCCATTCGATCCCGAATACGAGCCTTCCATCCTCGCCCTCTATGGAGTGAATGCCGAGGGGCTTGTTGAGCACATCAAAGACTTCGACCGCTATGCGGATGCCGTGGCCTTTGTGAGCAAAATTGCGCCGGAAGTCGAATTTCCTGAGGTGCCGGTGGTGAAAGCGCAAGGGAGCTGATGCCCAGCGGAGGCTGTCGGTGCTGCTATTGCCAGGTTGCCACACGGCAACTCGGACCACTCTCTGAGTTGCCATGAGTTTTGCTTCATGACTTCGCAAAACTGCATCCAATTTCCAAAGCATGCCACATCATGCTGTATCATGCCACCGATTGACCGCCCTCCCGGACCTTGGGAGAGCGAGTTGCCGAGTTGCCGTGCTTAGGTGTGGAAACTCGGCAACTCGGCGTTGGGCGGGCGGCGCGGGCTCTTAGAAGGAGTCGTCCTCCTCGTCTTCATCGCCGCTGTCCTCGTCTGGGTGGTAGTGGCTTTTGACGGGCTTGTTGTCTTTGGACCGGGGCGGCAGGAGCTTGTGCGAGTTTCCGCTGATGCGTCCGTCTTCCAGCGCCTTGCGCGCCCATTTGCTCACCGTTCCTTTGTGCCGGTTCATCAGCTCCGCCATGTCCTTCTGGCTGGTGACGCCCTCCAGCACATGCTGGATGAATTGTTCATAATCGTTCTCCACAGCCAGCTCGCACCGGATGTCCGTGATGCCGGTGGCGGGGTCGGTGGTGAAGTGCCAGAGGAGGTCGGGGAGGGGGTCGCCGGTGTTGCGGGAGGGTTTGGCGAAGTGGCTGACGAACTTCGCGCCGGAGTCGCTCTCCTGCCGGGCGTCGCGCAGCTCGAGGATCCAGGAGCAGGCGTCCTCCCTCTTGCTGTGGCCGCGCATCATGCCGTTGCGCCCGGCGTGGTGCACGACGATGACGGTGACCTTCCGCCGCCGCAGATCGAGCAGCCAGTGGGAGAGGGGCTCGTAGTCCGTGCCTTTGTTTTCATCCACGCCGGAGGCCAGGGAGCTGAGGTTGTCCAGAATGAGGACGCGGTAGCCGCGCCGGACGATGACGTCGGTGAGGCGCTCGCGGTCCTCGGCCTCGCCGATGTTGACGCAGTGGGTCTGGACCTCAAACATGCGCTCGTGGTGCAGGTAGGTGACGTGGGAGGTGTCCAGGTGCAGGCCGTTGTTGCGGTACTGGGTGAGCTTCAGGGACATCTCGCCATCGACGTAAAGGACGGGCAGGGGCGTGGACCCGCCGCTGTCCGGGGCCTCCGCGTCGCCGCCGCTGTCCGGGGCGGTGCTGGCAGGGGGCTCGGCTGAAGCGGAGGGCGCCGGGCCGGTGGTGGCGTCTCCGGCGGCCCAGAGGCCGAGCGCGCTGCCGCGTGAGATGGCGCCGGGCAGGGCCATGGCCATCCACGTTTTGCCCACGCCGCGCGGGGCAAAGATGAAGCCGAGGTCCCCCTCGCACAGCCAGCGGTCCAGCAGCGCGGGGCGCGGCGGGATGTGGAGCTGCGCCAGCTCTGCGGAGCTGATGAGGCAGTCGTCCAGCGGCGGGCGTGGCGGCCGCTGGGCGGGGAGCGCCTGGGCCTGCGGCGGCGCCGCGTGCAGGGGCGTGGTGGCGCCGGTGCTCTGGGTGTGCGTGGCGCTGCCTGCGGGAAACACGCTGCGGGCGTGCTCGCGCGCGCTCTCGGCGAGCTCTTCTGGCGTGGGGACGAAGGTGGTGATGGTGGGCATGGTGTGTGTTTTTTTGTGTTAGGTTGTGGTTTGTTGTGATGTCTGGCTGAAAGGGGGATGTTCTCGGTTCTCGGTTCTCGGTTCTCGGTTCTCGGTTCTCGGTTCTCGGTTCTTGGTGGCTGCCGGCTTGGGGTGGGCGGCGGGCGGGCGCGATTGAGGATTGATGAACAGGGATGGTTGATTGCTGAACGGCGGATGAGTGGCGGCGCTTTGCCGCGTGGGTTCGGTCAATACGGCGGGTGCACTTCCAGGTCGGGCGGGGGGAGGAGGCTGTGGTGCAGTTCGGCGGCGGAGGCCGCGTCCAGGCCGCTGGTGCAGTCGTTGAGGTCCTTGACGGGTGTGCCGTCCGTGCGCTGCAGGCCGTTGAATTCGTAGATGTCCACCGTGCAGCCAGCCGCGTGGAGCTGCCGGGCCCACTGGCGGGCGCTTTTGACACCGCCGCCGTCGGCGTCGTTGTGCGGGTAGATGCGCACGCGGCGGCCGCGCATGAGCTCCAGCGCTGCGGGGTCGATCCGTGCGCCGGTGCCGCGCCCCAGCATGGCCACGGGCAGCACGTCCCATCGTTCCAGCGCGGTGGCAAAGTGCAGCGCGGCCAGGTAGTCCGGCCCGCCCTCCACCAGCAGGAGGGTGCGGAAGCCCGGCACCCGGTGCAGCACAGCCGCGCCCAGCGGCCAGCTCTTGCGGGAGCCGCGCAGGGTGTGCGCCTTGCGCCGGCCCAGCGTGCCGCACTCCGGAAAGGGCAGGCCGTCCAGCCGCCGTGCCTCGGCGCAGCGGCCCTGCGCGTCTGTGAGCACCCAGCAGCGGAAGCCCCGCACGATGGCAAAGGTGAGGGTGCGCAGCGCCAGCGCGAGCGACACGGCCTCCGGGGAGATGCGGCGGGTCTCGGCCACGAGCCGCCGGTCTGCCTCCGTGCCGTTTTGCAGCGCCACGTTCACGCCATCCGGCTGCGCCTGCTCTTTCTGCGGCTCCGCTTTCTGCGGTGGCGGTGACTTCCGCGCAGGCGGCGGCAGGGGGCGGGAGGGCTGGCATGGCACCCCGGCCAGCTCCAGGAAGTGCTGCAGCGCCTCGCCCTTCCCCGTCTGCCGTGCTGCGGCGATGAAGTCGATGACGTCTCCCTCCTCCCCGGTGGCGAAGTCCTTCCACCGCCGCCCGTCCTGGTAGATGGAGAAGGAGGGGCTGCGGTCCTGGCGAAAGGGGGAGCGGCAGACGTGCGCGGGCTGCCCCGTCAGGCCCAGGGCCCGCCACACCTCCGGGATGCGCAGTCGCTGCTTCAGCGCTGGTATGTCGTGGTGGTGCGGGCCTGCGGCCCTGGCGTGTGCGGTGTGGGTCTTCATGGCGGTGTGCGGGTGGAAAGGAGGGCGGGGCAGGCGCGGTCCCGGCGGCGGCGGCGGCTGGGCAGGCCGGGAGAAGCCGGTCACTTCATGGCATTTTGTTGCATCTCATGGTATTCGGAGGCATGGGCGGGGGCGCGGGTGCCGGGACGCGGCGCAGGGCGGGCGGAAGGAGGGGCCTGGCGCGCGGCGGCGGCGGCACCGCCCGGGCGGGCGTGCGGGGCTCGGGGGGGCATGGGCGTGGCCTGCGGCGGGGCTGCAGGACGTTGCGTGGTCATGCAAAACTCCTTGGGTCCGAATTTTAAAAGTCAACCGCCTTTTCGCAGATCGATGCAGAATGATGTTTTCATACAACCTGCTGCACGCTGCTATAAAAGTGGTATTTCGTGGTATGCCTGCAACCACCCGCGCCGCCGTACGCAGGGCCGCCGCCCCGGCGCCGTTCCAAAATGAGCCCCATCTTCCACTGGCGGCCCGGCCCGCCCCGGCCACGCTCCGCCGCATGGACATCTGCGATCTCGTCTTCACCGCCTTCAACAAACGCGTGGCCGCGCTGCACCGCGACACCGGGGAGCTCGTCTGGCAGTGGACGGCGCCCTCCGGCGAGACCTACGCCAGCCTGCTGCTGGACGGGGACCGCCTCATCGTCTGCGTGCACGGCTACATGTACGCGCTGGATGCCGCCACGGGCCGCGTGCTGTGGGCCAATGAGATGAAGGGCTTTGGCTACGGCGTGGCCAGCCTGGCCTCCGTGCGCGGCAGCAGCCCCGGCGGCGCCCGCGTGCTGGCCTATGCCGCAGAGTCAGACGCGCGGTAGGCCGCCAGCCCCCGCATTTTCGCACCTGTTTCCGTGCTTTTGTGCCGCATGCCCCTGCCACGCCCGCAGCGGCGAAAGGCGGCGCTGCGGGCTGCGTAGTCTCTGGCCATGATCCGCTCCCTGCTTCTCTCCCTCGGCGCCCTCGCGCTGCTCTCCCCCCACGCCAGCGCGCAGCACATCCGCGCCGGCATCATCGGCCTGGACACCTCCCACGTGCTGGCCTTCACCAAGACGCTGAACGCCAGCCCGCAAAAGCCGGAGGTCATGGGCGTGCACCTGGTGGCCGCCTACCCGCAGGGGTCGAAGGACATCCCCTCCAGCACGGAGCGCGTGCCGGAGTACACCGCCAAGGTGAAGGAGCTGGGCGTGGAGATCGTCCCCAGCATCCATGACCTGCTGGACAAGGTGGACGTGGTCTTCCTCGAGTCCAACGACGGCCGCGTGCACCTGGAGCAGGTGCTGCCCTGCCTGGAGGCGCACAAGCCCGTCTTCATCGACAAACCCATCGCCGGCACGCTGGTGGACGCGATCAAGATCTTTGACGCCTCCAAGAAGGCGGGCATCCCGCTCTTTACCTCCTCCTCGCTGCGCTTTGGCAAAGGCACCCAGGCCGTGCGCGGCGGCAGCGTGGGCCAGGTAAAGCAGGCCCTCACCACCAGCCCCGCCAGCCTGGAGCCCCACCACCCGGACCTCTTCTGGTACGGCATCCACGGCGTGGAGTCCCTCTTTACCGTCATGGGCACCGGCTGCCAGAGCGTGAAGCGCGGCAGCGTGACCGAGGAAGTGACCACCGTGGACAAGGCCACCAAGAAGGAGACGAAGCAGACGGTCAGCCGCATCACCGTCACCGGCACCTGGGCCGGCGGCCGCACCGGCACCTTCACCGAGTCCAAAGGCTACGGCGGCAAGGCCGTGGGCGAAAAGGGCGAGGCCGACATCGGCACCTACGACGGCTACGATCCCCTGCTCTACTCCGTGGTGCACTTCTTCCGCACCGGCGTAGCCCCCGTGAGCCCCGAGGAGACGCTGGAGATCTACGCCTTCATGGAGGCCGCAGACGAGAGCAAGCGCCGCGGCGGCGCCGAAGTCACCCTCAAGGAGGTGATGGACAAGGCCCTCGCGGAAGCGCGGAAGTAAGCCCCCCGTAGCCCTCATGGCAGGATGGGTGTGGCGAAAGCCCGCCCGTCCATCAGCGCACGGCAGGCACCATGGCGTACGAACGCCCTCGCAGTCGGGCGGTTTGGCGGAGAGAAGTGCAAGTGGTTGAGATGTCACATCCGCCAAACACACCCAACCTACGGCCGGAGCACGGCGGCTGCAGGGTCGTAGGATGGGTGTGGCGACAGCCCGCCCGTCCATCAGCGCACGGCAGGCACCATGGCGTACGAACGCCCTCGCAGTCGGGCGGTTTGGCGTAGAGAGGTGCAAGTGGTTGAGATGTCACATCCGCCAAACACACCCAACCTACGGCCGGAGCACGGCGGCTGCAGGGTCGTAGGATGGGTGTGGCGACAGCCCGCCCGTCCATCAGCGTACGGCAGGCACCATGACGTACGAACGTCCTCGCAGTCGGGCGGTTTGGCGGAGAGAGGTGCAAGTGGTTGAGATGTCACATCCGCCAAACACACCCAACCTACGGCCGGAGCACGGCGGCTGCAGGGTCGTAGGATGGGTGTGGCGACAGCCCGCCCGTCCATCAGCGCACGGCAGGCACCATGGCGTACGAACGCCCTCGCAGTCGGGCGGTTTGGCGGAGAGAGGTGCAAGTGGTTGAGATGTCACATCCGCCAAACACACCCAACCTACGGCCGGAGAGGTCTTGCCATTTGCGATGGAAATCTCTGCCCCCGCGAGGCCGCCGCAGGAATAGACCCGCTCTCCCAGGCGCGAGGCGCGTAGTACCCTGGGGGGCTCCAACCGCCCCCGGGACGGGTCTTTGGACTGCGGGGGCCGAAGTGAAAGAGTCCCTTTCTTTCGCCCGAATATGTTCAACATTCCCCCCGGCACTACGTCAGAGAATCACGCGCTCCTCCAAGAACCGCTGAAAAATCCCATCCTAAAAAACACTCCATGAAGACCCAACCTCGTCTCTGCATCGCATTCACCTGCGCCGGCATGCTGGCGTCTGGACTGCCCGGCCTGCGCGCCCAGCAGCCCGCCCCCCTGCCCCCCGCTGCGGACACCCCTGCGGCCCCGCAGCCGCCGGCGGCAGCGGCAGCACCCGCGGCGGTGAATCCCGCCCTGGCAGAGTTCAACTCCCGGATCGTCAAGGACCTCAGCCCCCTGCCCAACAACGGCCAGCTGCAGATGAGCTACGCCAGCGTGGTGGACAAGATCCTCCCCAGCGTCGTCACCATCTACTCCTCCACCCCCATCAAGACCCCTGAGGTGGACCAGATCCCCCCGCAGCTCCGCCCCTTCTTTTACCGCTTCTTTGGCGCCCCCGGCGGTGCCGACCCCTTTGGAGGCGGCATGAATGAGGACGACGAGCCCGCGCCCAATCCGCGCCGCCGCGGCCAGCCCCAGCGCCCGCAGCCGAAGCCCCCGGAAGACGATGACGCCCACCAGGAGCGCGGCGTCGGCTCCGGCATGATCATCACCCAGGACGGCTACATCATCACCAACAACCACGTCGTCGCAGACGCCAAGAAGATCGAAGTCGCCGTGGACGTGAACGGCTCCACCAAGACCTACCGGGCCGCCATCATCGGCACCGACCCGCTCACCGACGTGGCCCTCATCAAGATAGAAGCCACCGGCCTCAAGCCCGCCATCCTGGGAGACAGCTCCAAGCTCCGCGTGGGAGACGTGGTGCTCGCCGCCGGCGCGCCCATGGAGCTCAGCCGCTCCGTCACGCAGGGCATCGTCAGCGCCCTGGGCCGCAGCAATGAAGGCATCGTAGGCCGGGGCAACGGCCGCGGCGGCCGCGTGCAGGGGTATGAGGACTTCATCCAGACAGACGCCTCCATCAATCCCGGCAACTCCGGCGGCCCGCTCGTGGACGGCATGGGCCGCGTCGTCGGCATCAGCACCGCCATCCTTTCCCGCACCGGCATGAATGCCGGCATCGGCTTTGCCATCCCCATCAACATGGCGCTCCACATCGTGGAAGACCTGCTGGATGACGGCTCTGTGCAGCGCGGCTTCCTCGGCGTGCAGATCACCGACCTGGACGCCTCCCTCGCCGAGCGCCTCGGCATCAAGGAGCAGGGCGGCGCCGTCGTCATGATGGTCGGCTCGGAGTCCCCCGCCGAAAAGGCCGGCATCCAGCTCGAAGACGTCATCATCTCCATCAACAACCAGCGGGTGGACAGCAGCAGCCGCCTGCGCCTCATCGTCAGCGGCACCAAGCCCGGCAGCGTCATCCCCATCGAGGTCATGCGCGGCGGCAAGCGCCTGACGCTGAACGCCACGCTCGAGGCCCTGCCCGAGGAGGCCCTCTCTGAGATGGGCGGCGGCCAGCGCGGCATCCCCCGCCCCGGCGGCAGCGGCCCCGGCAAGGAAAACATCAGCGAGCTCGTCTCCGGCGTCACCGTGCAGACCCTCACCCCCGCGCTGCGCGAGCGCCACGACATCCCCGCCAGCGTCAGCGGCGTCATCGTCACCAAAGTGGAGGCAGACAGCCGCGCCGCCGCCATGGGGCTGGAGGAAAACGACGTCATCTCCCACGTGAACCGCAAGCCCGTGGCCAACGCCGCCGAAGCCACCACCCTGGCCAAAGGCAACGACAAGACCGTGCTCCTGCGCGTCTGGCGCAAAGGCGACACCATGCTGCTCATGATCGGCAACAACTGAGCCGCGAATGATTCAACCGCCCGCGTGTGCTGCGAAGCATGCGCGGGCTTTTTTTGTGGCCTAAAGTTGCTTTGTTCCTGCGGAACAAAGATCTCCTGACAAGCACTGAGAAACAGGCACCTTTGCAGCCAGCTCCATGATGAATATGAAAGCCGGAACAGTTCTTACAGCTGCACAGTTGCAGCAGCATTACGGAAACTTCCATGAACTCAGTCCAAAGGCGGAGTTTGATCCTGCCGATGTGCCGGATGAACTTGTGCCACTGATTCCCTATGCAGCTTTTTGGGGGCTCTCAGACGATTTGGACCGGGAGAACTTGGTGGAAGCAGCCACTCCCGAGATCACGGCGAATCTCAAACTTGTCATTCGTGAAAACGACGACGCGATAGACGCCTGGCTGGCGGGACCGCTGGCGGACAAGCCGCCATTTTCAGCCGCCTACATTGCATTTTCCGCCATGCGCATGGCAGCGGATTATTGCTGAGACGCAGAAACTGCCGCATGCAGTCTATGGCAGGCCCGGAAGCGCGTAGCGCTTACGATCCGTTGCCATGCAACCAAGCTTTCCCGCTCGCAGGAACAAGGCTACTTTCCCCCCATGCTCTACGACGCCCACAACCATCTCCAGGACGTGCGCCTTGACCCCTGGCGTGAGCAGATTCTCGCCAGCACGCCGCAGACCGGGCTAGCGGAGATGATCGTCACCGGCTCCTGCGAGGAGGACTGGCAAGCCGTGGCAGACCTCGCGCGGCAGCACTCCTGGGTCCGCCCCGCCTTTGGCCTGCACCCGTGGTATGTGAAGGAGCGCACGGCGGACTGGGCCACCACCTTGCGTCATTTTCTGGTATCCCACCCCCGCGCCGTCGTCGGCGAGATCGGCCTCGACCGCTGGATCGAAAACCCGGACATCGACGCGCAGCTCGGCTGCCTGCGCACGCAGCTCGCCCTCGCCGTGGAGCTGGACCGCCCCGCCACCCTGCACTGCCTGCGCGCCTTTGGCCTGCTGGAGGAAACCCTTCGCAGCACCCCGCTCCCGCGCCGAGGCTTCCTCCTGCACTCCTACGGCGGCCCCGCCGAGATGATTCCCGGCTTTGTGAAGCTCGGTGCCTACTTCTCCCTCAGCCCCTACTTTGGCCACCCGCGCAAAGCCGCGCAGCTCGCCGTCTTCAAAGAGGTGCCCATTCACCGCCTCCTCGCCGAAACCGACGCCCCCGACATGTGGCCGCCGGATGAGCTCAATCCGCACCCGCTGCATGCAGCCGATGGCAAATCTCTGAACCACCCCGCCAACCTCCGCGTGAGCTATGAGCTGCTCGCCCAGGTGCGCGGCATGGATGTGGCGGAGCTGGAGGCGGTCATCGCCGTGAATTACAACACGCTCTTTGGCACCGCCCGTTGAAACCCTGCCCCTGAAATGCGAAGCGCGCGCGCAGCTCTGATATGGAGTGCGGTCGCGGAGGGAGGCACGACCGCAGCTACCGCTTTCGCAGGCAGGACGATTGGCGCGAGCCTCAGCCCCGCCGAACACAGCACCACGCAAGGCGCGCGCCAGCTCATCGAGCCAACGAGCGCCACGAGACACCCGAAAGCGGTGGCTCCGATGCAGGCTTGCGCCTCGCATCTGCGCGACCGCACTCCAAAAGGCTGACGCGCCAGCGGGAGCCGTGATGCCTTCGCGAACGCGGAGCGTCCTGGAGTGCGGTCATCGCCGTGAATTACCGCGCCCTGTTTGGTGCCCCGGCCAGAAGGGGCGCTGGACTCGTGGCAAGAGATCGAGTGGCACTTCGAGTGCTCATCCCACCAAACGCCTGCGGCCCTTCAGGCCGCATGGCGCATCGCCGTCTCCCGAGCCTCCTCAGGCCGCATGGCCACAGCGCCTGCGCTTCAGGAGCATCCCCACCCTTCACCGTCTCAATCTCTTTCGGCGGCGGCGCAACACATAGGCGCATCAACGAAGCCTCTGCTGGCGCGATCCAGGCACCTCAAAATCAACGCCTCGATGGCTCGACCATCGTCAATCCACCGGCTGAGCTCCGTGGGCATGCGCGATTGACGATTGATCAACAACCGATTGTGGATTGCAGAAGTTTCTTTCCCGCGGCCCGCAAGTTCCAGCCCCGTTGCGAGGTGCGCCTTGCTTTCGGGCACATCAGCGCCCACGCTGGCCCGTCCCCTGCTTTCATCCATGCCATCCATGCGCAAAACCAAAATCCTCTGCACTCTCGGACCTGCCACGGAGAGTCCTGAAGTCCTCGCCAATTTGATCGCCAAAGGCGCCGACGTCATCCGCCTGAACATGAGCCACGCCTCGCACGACTGGGTGCGCACCGTCTATGGCCGCGTGCGCGAGGCCGCCGCCGCCTCCAAGCGCGAGATCGCCGTGCTCATGGACCTCACCGGCCCGAGCATCCGCACCGGAGACGTGGAGCAGCCCTGGCAGCTCCAGGTGGGAGACACCGTGGAGTTTCGCTGCAAGCCCGACGTGCCCTCCACCACCGCGTACTCCGTGACGGTGAACTACCCGGAGCTGGGCAAGGACCTCAAAGCCGACGACGTCATCATGGTCGATGGCGGCATGATCCAGATCAAGGCCACCGAAGTCTCCACCCTCCGCGTCATCGGCACCGTCATGACCAAAGGCGAGATGAAATCCCGCCGCCACATCAATCTCCCCGGCGTGCCCGTGCGCCTGCCACCGCTCACGCAAAAGGACTACGCAGACCTCGACCTCGGCGTGGAGCTGGGCGTGGATTTCTTTGCCCTCAGCTTTGCCCGCGAGCCCGGCCACCTGCAGCACCTGCAGCTCCTGCTGGAGCAAAAGCAGAGCAAGGCGCGCGTCATCGCCAAGATCGAAAACCAGCAGGCCATCGACAACATCGACGCCCTCGTGGAGGCCTCCGGCGGCATCATGATCGCCCGTGGGGATCTCGGCAGCGAGTGCCCCATCGAGGACCTGCCGCTCATCCAGCGCCAGATCGTGGAGCGCTGCTCCTACCACGGCCGCAAGGTCATCGTGGCCACGCAGATGCTGGAGAGCATGATCGAAAACCCCGTGCCCACCCGCGCGGAAGTCACCGACATCTTCAATGCCGTCATCGAGCAGGTGGACTGCGTCATGCTCAGCGGTGAAACGAGCGTGGGCCGCTACCCCGAGAAATGCGTGGAGGTGCTGGACACCGTGATCAGCCGCATCGAGCAGAAATATCCCTCCGGCCGCTTTGCCAGCGACGCCCCGCTGAAGACGAACAAGCACAAGACCGTGAAGGCCGCCATCCTGCTGGCCAACAGCATCCCCGGCAGCAAGCTGCTCGTCTTCACCATCAAAGGCGTCATGGCGCACCTGCTCGCGCATCAGCGCCCGGAGTTTGCCCCCATCTTTGCCTTCACGCCCAATCTCCACGTCAGCCGCACGCTCGTCACCGCCCGTGGTGTGAACCCCTTCGTGCTGCCCTTCATCGAAGGCCAGCCGGAGGACAGCATCCGCGGCGCGCTGGACCTGCTGCGCCGGGAAAAGCTCATCAAGCACGGAGACCCCCTCGTCATCCTCAGCGACGCCCTCTACGACGGCGTGAATGTGGACGCCATCCTGCTGCGCGAGGCTTGAAAGCGCCGGGCCGCTCCGCCAATCTAGCCGGAGCCGCCCGTATTTCCTGATGATGCGCCTCCTCCTCCTGCTTCTCGTTTCCCAGCTCTGCACAGCCGCAGCGCTGGCAGACACCCGCGTCTTCGTCAGCCTCGTGGGTACGCTGCTGGAGGCGGAGATCACCGCCGTCTCCGGAGACAGCGTGACGCTGAAGCGCGCCAGCGACCAGCAGTCCCTCGTCGTCAGCCGCAGGACCCTCTGCAAAGAGGATGGCGCCTACATCGCCCGCTGGGCAGCGCAGCACGCGGAGCAGCCCCCCGCCACCGCACCCGCCACAGCGGGCACCTCAGCGCCAGCGCAAAAATTCCGCCTCTTCTGCCAGATCCTGCCGGCCAGGAACAACCGCAGCTCCGGCGACACCGACCAGCGTGTTTTCGAATGCACCTACAGCTTCAGCCTCAGCAATCAGGAGGTGACACGCGACCTGCGGGGAGCCCGGGGCCTGGCCCTCATTCTGGGAAAAAACGCCGCTGAATCCAACGGCGACCTCATCGTGCTGCAAAAGGAGGAGTTCGACATCTCCATCCCCGCAAAGTCAAAAATGGTCCACATCACCCAGCCCGTGCGCCTGACCTACAACGTGGGGGTGAATGCGCCCATCGCAGGCGTGAAAAGCTACGGCTACGTGCTCATCATCCGCGACGCCGCCGGAGCCCTCCTGCATGTGGAGGCCAACCCGGACACCAGCGCCAGATACATCCGGGAAATCCTCTCCATCACCGAAGTGCCCTGCATGGTGGACCGCGAGTTCCGGCCCAATCCCCGGGCCGAGCTGCCGCTGGGCTACATCAGCTTCTGAGGCCTCCGCATTGAACACAGTCGCGCGCCTAGCTGTCATAAGCCATCAGCCTGTACATGCAGGCGCCACTTCCCGCTCCTTTCTTATTTCCCGCCCAGCCTCCATCCCAGCACGCCCTGCATCTGCCCCCGGCAGGGACGCCGCAGCATGCGTGCCGGAGGCGGTGCCCCATCCCTTTCGCGGCCCCGTGGCCGCACCCACCCCCACAAACCCCTGACCTCCCCCACCCCATGAAACTCACTCTTTTCCTTCCAGCACTCGCCGCCCTGGCGCTCGCCTCCTGTGTCGACCCCATGTTTGCCGGCGGCGGCTACGGCGGTGGTTACGGCTACGGCGGCTACAACACCTACAGCACCCTGCCGCCAAACTTCACCGGCAGCGCCTACTACTACCAGGGGCGCTACTACTCCGGCGGCCAGTACCAGACCGGCAGCTACATCTACCAGGGCCGGCGCTATACCAGCCGCTACTACCACAACGGGCACTACTACTACGGCGGCCAGCATCACCACCACACACAGCCCTACCGCCCCAGCGGCTACCGCCCGCAGCCGAGCTACCCCTCCGTGCCGCGCCCCACCGTGCCGCCACCCTCTGCCTACCGCCCGGTAAACACCTACCCGACGAACAGCCACCCCTCCGGCGGCTACCGCCCCACCAGCAGCTTCCCCTCAAACAGCCACCCCTCCGGCAGCATCCCCTCCGGCAGCTACCGCCCCTCCGGCAGCCATCCGTCCAACGGCCACCAAAACGGTCATCACAACGAGCATCAGCAGGACTGGCGCCGGTCTTCCAACCGCCGCTAGCCGCACATCGGCGCCAGGAGCGTGAGCGTGAGGGGATGATGCCAAATCCCTCACCTCAGCGCCCCTGGTTTCACCGCACAGCAGGCGGCGCCCTACTCCTTGGTCAGCGCCTCATCCGTGTTTAGCAGCAGCAGGCACAGGCCCGTCCACGCAGCGTGCTCGCCGGCGTCCAGCGACTCATCCCGTTTGGACTCCCCCACCGCCAGCAGCTTCAGCGCCGCCGCGCGGTCTGCCGACTGCTGCTGCCTCAGTTTGCCCAGCTGCGCCTTCAGCAGCGCCGCCTCCGCACGCGCGGGCTCACGGCACAGCACCAGCCGGAAGGCCTGCGCCAGCGCCGCGTCCTCATTGCCACGATTTGCCAGCAGCACACGCTGCGCCAGCGCACGCGCCGCCTCCACATACGTCACGTCATTCAGCGTCACCAGGGCATGCAGCGGCGTGTTGGTACGCGTGGCCTTGATCACGCAGGTCTGCCGCGCGGCATTGTCAAACAGCATGGTGGGCCCCACGATGCGCCGCCAGAAGACATACAGCGTGCGGCGGTAGAGCGCCTCGCCGTGGTCCTGCACGTAGCTCTTTTTGCCAAACGTCGCCTCCTCCCAGATGCCCTCGGGCTGGTAGGGCTTCACCGCAGGGCCGCCCAGCCTGCCCTGCAGCAGGCCGGAGACAGCCAGGGCCTGGTCCCGCAGCATCCACGACGGCATGCGAAAGCGCGGCCCGCGTGCCAGCCAGCGGTTCTCGGGGTCGGCCTGCGCATCGGTGATCTTGGACGACTGCCGGTAGGTCTCGCTCGTCACGATCAGCCGCAGCAGCGCCTTAACATCCCAGCCGCTCTCCATGAACTCCGCCGCCAGCCAGTCCAGCAGCTCGCGCTGCGGCGGCACCTCGCCCTGCAGGCCGAAGTCCTCCGCCGTCTTCACCAGCCCCACGCCAAAGAGCGCCTGCCAGAAGCGGTTCACCGTCACACGCGCCGTCAGCGGATTGTCACGGCTCACCATCCATTGCGCCAGTCCCAGGCGGTTGCGCGGCGCATCCGGCTTCATGGCGGGCAGGCTGGCGGGCACGTTGAAGCTCACCTTCGTGGCGGTCGGCTTGTCATACGCGCCCTTCTCCAGCACAAAGGTCTCGCGCGGCGCGGGCAGCGTGTCCATGATCATCACCTTGGTCACGGCGCTGGTGGCAGAGACACGCGCACGCACCGCGGCGAGCAGCCGCTGCAGCAGGTTTGTGTAGGCGGCGTCCTTGTCCTTGAAATAGCTCACCGCCTCCAGCAGCGGGTCCACGCCCCGGTTCTTCGGCTCCGTCTTGGCGATGTAGCTCGGCAGATTTCCCGGCAGCCTCATGGCCTCGGACTCCGTGAGCGGCCTGCCTGCGGGGCGCGGAAATTTCGTC
This sequence comes from Prosthecobacter fluviatilis, assembly GCF_042655725.1. GTDB lineage: Bacteria > Verrucomicrobiota > Verrucomicrobiia > Verrucomicrobiales > Verrucomicrobiaceae > Prosthecobacter > Prosthecobacter fluviatilis. The sequence continues at coordinate 600,772 of NZ_JBHSMQ010000002.1, read as the reverse complement.
AGCTCAAAGGCCTCCACCTCCGCCGCGACGGCGTTCACCTTTTCAGAAGCCGCCTTCACCTGCGCGAGCTCCGCCGCCGTGGACATGTCCATGGCCGGGGCCGCCTGCCCGCTGCGCCCTTTGCCATCCTCGCTCGTCTGGTTGAAGACATCGTAGAGCCCGTAGTAGTCCCGCATCGTCAGCGGATCAAACTTGTGGTCATGGCACTTCGAGCAGCCCATCGTCAGCCCCAGCCACACGGTGCTGGTCGTCTCCACGCGGTCCATCACATTCTCCACCCGCGTCTCCTCGGCGATGCGGCCGCCCTCGCCGTTGATCATGTGGTTGCGGTTGAAGCCGGAGGCCAGCTTCTGCTCCTGTGTCGCCCCCGGCAGAAGATCGCCCGCGAGCTGCCAGACGGTGAACTGGTCATAGGGCATGTTGGCATTGATGGCCTGCACCACCCAGTCACGCCACGGCCACATGGTGCGCTCGGGGTCGCCCTGGTAGCCGTTGGTGTCCGCATAGCGCGCCGCATCCAGCCAGTCCCAGGCCCAGCGCTCGCCAAAGCGCGGCGAATCCAGCAGCCGCGCCACCGCCTTGTCATACGGCAGCCCCAGTTCATCCGGCGTCGGCGGCAGTCCGGTCAGGTCCAGAAAAACACGCCGCAGCAGCGTCGCCGCAGCAGCCCGTGGCGCAGGCTTCATCCCCTTCTCCGCCAGTTTGGCCCGCACCAGGGCATCGATGGGATGCTGCGCCCCCACGTCTGGAATCCTGGGCCGCTCAATGCGCTCAAAGGCCCAGTGCGTGCCCCACTTTGCCCCTTCGTCGATCCACTGCTTCAGCAGCCTCTTCTGCGCCTCCGTCAGCGTGCGGTTGCTCTTCGGCGTGGGCATCACCTCATCCGGGTCCGTGCTGAAGATGCGCTCGATCAGGGTGCTCTGCGCGCTCTTCCCCGGCGCGATGGCCGCCACCCCCTCCTTCACCGCCTTGGCCTCCTTTTCCACATCCAGCCGCAGGTCCCCTTTGCGCTCCCTGGCATCCGGCCCGTGGCAGAAGTAGCATTTGTCCGAAAGGATCGGCTGGATGTCCCGCGAAAAATCAATCGACGCCGCAGGCAGGGCGGAGCAGAGGCTGAGGAAAACGCAAAAGGCACGCATGGCGGGACGGATGGAGCATACGATCTCCGCAGCTTCACTATTGCCAAACCTGCAAGGCAGATCCTAGCATGCCCCATGCACATCCCGACCCTCATCGAGCACAAACGCGACGGCGGCGTGCTCACCTCCGAGGAGATCCGCTTCGTCATCAGCGCCTTCACCCGCGGCGACATGCCGGAGTACCAGATGAGCGCGCTCGCCATGGCCATCTACTTCCGGGGCATGACGCCGGAGGAAACCGCCGCGCTCACCGAGGCCATGCTGCACAGCGGCAGCATGCTGCTGTGGAACGACCACGACCCCATGCGCGTGGACAAGCACAGCACCGGCGGCATCGGCGACAAAACCTCGCTCATTCTCGCGCCTCTGCTGGCCTGCGACAACGTGTGGGTGCCCATGATTTCCGGGCGCGGCCTCGGCATCACGGGCGGCACCCTGGACAAGCTGGAGAGCATCCCCGGCTTCCGCACGCAGCTCAACGAGGTGGAGATCCACAACATCATCGACCGCATCGGCTGCGTGATGGTGGGCCAGACCGCCGGCATCTGCCCGGCGGACAAGAAGCTCTACGCCCTGCGCGATGTCACCGGCACCGTGCCCAGCGTGCCGCTCATCACCGCCAGCATCATGAGCAAGAAGCTCGCCGAGGGCCTCAACCGCCTGGTGCTGGATGTGAAGTGGGGCAGCGGCGCCTTCATGAAAACGCAGGAGGAGGCGCGCCGCCTGGCCGACAGCCTTGTCACGGTTGGCAATGCCATGGGCGTGCGCTCCAGCGTGCGCCTCAGCGCCATGAACGAGCCCACCGGCGAGTCCGCCGGGAATGCGCTGGAGGTGGCCGAGTGCGTGCGCTGCCTGCAAGGCCACGGCCCGCAGGACCTGGAGGACATCGTGCTCGATCTCGCCTCCGCCGTTTCCATCTCCCCCCGCGCCGACCTCGCCGCCATGCTGCACCGCGGCGACGCCTGGCGGAAGTTCCAAAAGATGGTGGCGGCGCAAGGTGGCAACGTGGACGCCCTGGAGCGGATGACCACCGTGCATCGCGCGCCCTTCATCGGCGAACTCAAGGCCCCCGCCAGCGGCATGCTCACCCGCATGGACGCAGGCGGCATCGGCCACGCCGTTCTCGAACTCGGTGCCGGCCGCTCCAAAGCCGCCGACCCCATCGACTACGCCGTGGGCTGCGACCAGATCGCCAAAACCGGCACCCACGTGCAGGCCGGCGATGTGCTGCTGCGCGTGCATGCGCGAACCAAAGGCGCGCTGTTTCGCACGCTCGATGTCCTGGCAGAGTGCGTGGAGATCGTGTGAGGCGACGCTCGAGAACTGCGCCGTTTCCCTGCACTAGTCACCGGTTGCGGACAGAAAGCCCCATGTTAGCTTTGCCAAAATGAGCACCAAAGAGCAAACCCTGTCCTGGCTGGCCGAACTGCCGGAGGATTCGCCCGCCTGGCGCGAGCTGCATGATGATGCCCGATTGCTGCGTGACATCGCGATGGCCGAGGCAGATGTGCGAAACGGACGTGAACGCCCCATGGCGGAGGCTAAAAAGCTGCTGGAACACAAATGGGCTCAACGTCGCTCCAAGTCCGCCTGACCGATTCGGCACTGAACGATCTCCATGAGATCGACGACTACTGGTGCCTGCATGGTGATCCAGAGCGCGGAGAGCAGTACGTCCGCAACCTCATCGAGAAAGCAGAGACGGAGCTGTCCTCGCCCCTGCGGGCGCAAAGTGGCCGCCCGGTGCGTGTGTCGGTCCTGCCAGGCACACGGGAGATTTTGGCCTTTAAGGGCAGCTACAGGATCATCTACCGGATTGACCCGGCCGAGAGCGTCGTTCACATCCTGCGCTTCTGGCACAGCCATCGCCATGAGCCGGATTGGGGCGAAGGCAGCGGGGGCTCCCATTAGGCGGAGCCCTCGACGGCAGCAGGCCCCAGCGCAATTCTCCATGCTTGAGAAACCTTGATGCCCCCGTACCTCTTCCGCATGAACCGCCGCCGCTTTCTCCAGACCACCGCCGCCGCCGCGCTGCTGCATGAACCCTCGCAGGCCGCGCCGCCTGCCACGCGCATCATCGACACGCACACGCATTTCTATGACCCCGCACGCCCCGGCGGCGTGCCGTGGCCCGGCAAAGGCTCTCCGCTCTACCGCACCGTGCTGCCCGCCGACTGGCTGGCCGTGGCCGCACCGCATGGCGTCAAAGAAACCGTCGTCGTCGAAGCCAGCCCGCTGGTGGAGGACAACCAGTGGATCCTCGACCTCGCCGAGAGGGAAAAGAGCATCGTCGGCTTTGTGGGCCATCTCGATCCCGGTGCAGACTTCGCAGGCCACCTGCAGCGCTTCGCCGCCAATCCCATCTTCCGCGGCGTGCGCTGGAGCGGCGCCCATCTGCAGGATGCAGCAAAGCAGGACGCCGTGCTCTCCGGCGCCAAAGCGCTGGCCAGCCACGGCCTGGAGCTGGACCTCAACGGCAGCCCCGCCTACCTGCCGCATGCCGCCAAACTCGCCGCCGATGTCCCCGACCTGCGCGTGCTCATCAACCACCTCGGCGCCTCCGGCGATCCCCAGTCCCTGCGCCCCGAGTGGAAGGAAAACATCCGCACCGTGGCCAAACAGCCCAACGTCTTCATGAAAGTCTCCGCCCTGGTGGAGCAGCTGAAGTGCGACTACGGCAAAGCCCCGACCGACACCGCCTACTACCTCCCCGTGCTCGACCACCTGTGGGAATGCTTTGGCCCCGACCGCCTCATCTACGGCAGCGACTGGCCCGTCTCCGACAAAGGCGCCACGTATGCCGGCGTCTTCAAGGTCGTGGACGAGTACTTCCGCGCCAAGGGCGCCGACGCCTGCGAGAAGTACTTCTGGAAGAACTCGAAGGCGGCCTATCGCTGGGTGGAACGCACCTGAACCTCCGATGACCCGTTTCAAAAAGCGTCTTTTGCTCACCCTTTTCGCAGCCGTCGGAAGCTTTGTGCTCGCCACCCTGCTTCTGGCTCTGGCGGGGCTGCGGGATGACATCGGCAAAACGGATGTGGCCCTCGTGCTCGGCAGCAAGGTGGAGCCCTCCGGAAAGCCCTCAGCGCGCCTGCAGGCACGGCTGGACGAAACCGTGAAGCTGTACATGGCAGGCTGGTTCCCCTGGGTCATTGCCAGCGGAGGCCTGGGCAAGGAAGGATATGATGAGGCCGTCGTCATGCGTGACTACCTCGCAGCTCACGGCGTGCCTCAAGACCGCATCCTTTTGGACAGCCAAGGAAACACCACCTTCGAAAGCGCCCAGAACACCCTGCAAATCCTGCGGGAAAAACGGCTCAAAAGCGTCTTCGTCATCTCCCAGTATTTCCATATCCCCCGCTCACGCCTGGCGCTCAAGCGCAGCGGCATTGAAGAAATACGCTCCGCATCCCCAGGCTACTTTGAGCTGCGCGATCTCTACTCCGCGCCACGCGAGCTGCTCGGCTATTTCAGCTACCTGCTGCGGAGCTTCGACAAGAAATGATTGTGACTTCCATTTCATCTTCCGGCATACGTCATTCCTGCCTCCCCCCATGCGCCTCGTCCTGCAACGCGTCTCCTCCGCCTCTGTCACCGTCGAAGACACCATCACCGGCCAGATCGGTACCGGGTTCCTGATCCTCGCAGGCATCGAGCACGAGGACACAGCCGAAGACCTCACATGGCTGGTGCAGAAGGTCACGCAGATGCGCGTTTTTTCAGACGCCGAGGGAAAGATGAACCTCAGCGTGAGGGACATCGGCGGAGATCTGCTGGTGGTCAGCCAGTTCACGCTGCATGCCAGCACCAAAAAAGGCAACCGCCCCAGCTTCATCCGCGCAGCGCGCCCCGAGACTGCCATCCCCCTCTACGAGCAGTTTCTGGCGCTTCTGGAGGCCGAGATGGGCCGCCCCGTGGCACGCGGCATCTTCGGGGCCGACATGAAGGTGGCTTTGGTCAACGACGGCCCCGTCACCATCTGCATCGACTCGCGGGCCCGGGAGTAAAGTTGCCCTGTTCCTGCGGAACAAGGAAACACTCCGCTGACAGCCAATCATGCGCTTGTCCTAATACCACGCACAGCTGAAAACGGGTCTCATGGGTGAAAGCCAGCATTCCATGCGGCCAGCCAGCGCTCTGGAGGAGTGGGATCGTCCCGATCCCACAGGCTCCCTCATCATCCAGCGCCCTCGAACATCCACGAACACGCTGCAGGAGGGGGGATCAAGATGATCCCCCTCCGTCGCTGCGGCGAAGCCTCCGGCGGAGTGGGATCGTCCCGATCCCACACGCTCCCGCATCGCCCTGCGCCCTCGAACATCCACGAACACGCTGCAGGTGCGGGGATCAAGATGATCCCCCTCCGTCGCTGCGGCGAAGCCTCCGGCGGAGTGGGATCGTCCCGATCCCACACGCTCCCGCATCGCCCTGCGCCCTCGCAGATCCACGAACACGCTGCAGGTGCGGGGATCAAGATGATCCCCCTCCGTCGCTGCGGCGAAGCCTCTGGCGGAGTGGGATCGTCCCGATCCCACACGCTCCCGCATCGCCCTGCGCCCTCGCAGATCCACGAACACGCTGCAGGTGGGGGGATCAAGATGATCCCCCTCCGTCGGATCGTGCCTCCACCTTCAGACCCGTTTTCATCGCATCGTGGTATAACACGATAGCCATGACCAGCGCGGGCGGTCTCCTTGTTGCACAGCAACAAGGCTGCAACGAAAAAGGGCGGACCGGAGTCCGCCCTTCTGTTTTGGGTTTGGGTTTTGGGGGGAATGATCAGGCAAGTCGTGGCTTCACCAGCGTCTCCAGGCGGTTCACACCACGGCGGATGCGAGCTTTGATCGTGCCAAGAGGCTCATGCAAACGCTCGGCCACCTCGGCCTGGGTCAGGCCGCTGAAGTAGGTCAGCTCGATGGCCTCGCGCTGGTCGTCCGTCAGGCGGGACACCGCGCTGTGCAGGATGGTGTCGCGCTCCTTGGTCTCCAGGTTTTCGTGGCCGGAGGGCTCAAACTCGTACTGGTCCTTCTTGTTCTCTGTCTCAAAGTCGTCGTTGAGGCGTGAGCGGCGCTGCTTGGAGCGGATGCGGTCGATGGCGCGGTTCCGGGCCAGGGTGGTCAGCCAGGTCAGGGGCTTGCCTTTGCGGGGCTCATAGAGGTGGGCCTTGTTCCAGACCTGCACCAGCACCTCCTGCATCACGTCCTCGGTGTCGTGATGATCGTTCAGCACATTGGAGATCGAGGCGAAAATCAGGCCGCTGTACTTCTTGTAGAAGATCTGGAAGCTGGCGGAATCGCGTTCGGCGATGCGCTTCAGAAGCCGGATGTCTTCGATGACGCTGGGATCTAACTCGGGGGTCGTTTCAGTCGCGTTCATGATGAGGGGTGGTTGACTAACGAGTTCGACAATTGCGACAAAACAGGGTTTCGTCAAAGATTTGTTTTATTTTTGTCTAATAAAAAGTGACCTTTGTCTAACTTCCGCCACAAGGCAGTCGAAATAAAATGGACGCAGGTGTGAGACAGCAGGCCGAGTTTTATTCCCGTTTGTCCAGAATTTCGCACGCTGTTGTCGAAGATTTGCAGCCCGCCGCGTGCTGTAGACACCCAGACACAAGGCCACGCAGGCCCCTGCCCCCATGGGCTGTCTAAGTTTGGCAGGCCTGCGACCCTCGCCGCAGCTTGGCTATTGGGGGCCTTTTTTCTTCCCCGCTTTCCTGGCGGGTGCATTGGCGGCGCGGCCATCCGGCTTGGCGGGATCGTAGGCCGGGTTGGGCGTGGGCATCAGGGCACCCACGTCCTTCTGCCAGGCGTGGAGCTCGGCCAGCATGGCCTTGACCCGCTCGGGCTCCTGGGCGGCGAGGTTTTTGGTCTCGCCGAGGTCGGTCTTGAGATTGAAAAGCTCCGGCTGCTGCTCGTTCTCGGACCACTGGATGAGCTTCCAGTCTCCCTGGCGCATGGCCGCCCCGGGGGCTCCGCCCTGGTTGCCGTAGTGGGGGTAGTGCCAGAAAAGCGGGCGCTCCGGCAGGTCTTTGCCCTCCAGCAGAGGGCGCAGGCTCACGCCGTCGGTCTTGGCGGCGGGCATGCTCCCGGTCACGTCCGCCAGGGTGGCAAAGTAGTCCGGACTGCACACCGGCGTGGCCACCTGGGTGCCCGGCTTCACCACACCCGGCCAGCGCACGATGAGGGGCTCGCGGATGCCGCCCTCATACAGCCAGCCCTTGCCGCCACGCAGCGGCAGATTGGAGGTGGGGGAGCCCTCGCTCGTGCTCAGGCCGCCGTTGTCAGAGGTGAAAAAGACGAGCGTGTTTTTGTCCAGGCCCAGTTGTTCCAACTTAGACAAAACCTTGCCCACGGCGGCGTCCATGGCCTCCACCATGCCGGCATAGACGGCGTGCTCCTGCACCAGCCGCACATCGCGCGGCTCCTCGCGGCCAAACTTGGGCTCCAGGCCCAGCTTCTGGCGCTTGGCCTCGTACTTGGCCTGCAAATCCGGGCGCGACTGCAGCGGCGTGTGCACGGAGTAGAAGGAGAAGCAGACAAAGAAGGGCTGCGCCTTGTGCGCCTCGATGAACTTGCCCGCCTCTGTGGCCAGCCGGTCTGGCAGGTGCTCGCCGGGCGGGCCGTCGGGCAGGCGCGGGTTGTCGTAGGGCACGAAGTATTTCCCTCGTCCGTAGGGGCCGCCACGGTCAACGCCGCCCATGTTCACATCGTAGCCCTGATCCTCCGGCCAGAAGCCCTCGGGGCCCAGGTGCCACTTGCCACCAAAGAAGGTGGCGTAGCCTGCGCTTTTCATGAGCTCTCCCAGCGTCACCTCCTCATGCGCCAGGCGGTCGGAGTAAGGAGCGGGCAGCAGGCGCGTGTTGCGCTTCCAGCCTTCCGGCTTCAGCGGCGCGCCGATGTAGTCCGTGATGCCCGTGCGCTGCGGCCAGCGCCCTGTCTGGATGGCCGCACGCGTGGGCGAGCACACCGGGCAGGCCGCGTAGGCATCGGTAAAACGTGCGCCCTCCTTTGCCAGGCGGTCGATGTTGGGCGTCTCGTAAAAGGTGCTGCCGTAGCAGCCGAGGTCTCGCTGGCCCAGGTCATCCACCAAAAAGAAGACCACATTGGGCCGCTCGGCGGCGGAGAGTGCTGCGGCAAAGCCACCCAGAAGAAGCAGGGATTTCCAAAACATGACCCCTAAAAACGCCGCCCCATCGGGAACCTTGCCCTCATTCTGCCCCCGCCTTTCCCCCTTGCACGCGGGCCGAATCCGCCGACTCTACGCGCCCTTTTTTCCGCCATGATCCCCAACGCCTACCGTTCCCTTCACTGCAACGCCGTCCGCTCTGAGCACATCGGCCAGACCGTCACCCTGTGTGGCTGGGTGAATTCGGCCCGAGATCATGGCGGCGTCATCTTCATCGACCTGCGCGACCGCGAGGGCCTGACCCAGGTGGTCTTCCGCCCGGAAGAAAACGCCGAGCTCGCCGCCCAGAGCCACACTCTGCGTGACGAAGACGTGCTGCAGATCACCGGCAAGGTGGCCGCCCGTCTCAAGGGCACCGAAAACGCCAAGCTGGGCACCGGCGATGTCGAAATCGTCGCCACCGAGTGCAAGATCCTCAACAAGGCCGATGTGCTGCCCTTCCAGCTGGACCGCGAGCTGTCCAACGAGGACATGCGCATGAAGTACCGCTACCTGGACCTGCGCCGCGAGCGCATGAGCAAAAACATCCGCACGCGCCACAAGATCACCAACGCAGCACGCAACTACCTCGACGGAGCTGGCTTCATCGAGGTCGAAACGCCGATCCTCAGCAATCCGACGCCCGAAGGCGCACGCGACTTCCTGGTGCCTGCCCGCTTGAACCCCGGCAAATTCTACGCGCTGCCGCAGGCCCCGCAGCAGTACAAGCAGCTCATGATGGTGGCCGGTCTGGAGCGCTACTTCCAGATCGCCCGCTGCTTCCGCGATGAAGACCTGCGCGCCGACCGCCAGCCGGAGTTCACCCAGATCGACATCGAGGCCAGCTTCATCCAGCGCGACGACATCGTGAACCTCGTCGAAGGCCTGCTCGTGAGCATGTTCAAGGCCGGCACCGGACGCGACATCCCCGCGCCCTTCCCGCGCATGACCTACCAGGAAGCCATGGACCGCTACGGCTCCGACAAGCCGGACACGCGCTACGGCAACGAGATCGTGGACATGGCCGACGTATTCGCGAACAGCGGCTTCAAGATCTTCCGCACCACCATTGAAAACGGCGGCGTCGTGCGCGCCATCAATGCCAAGGGCTTTGCCGGCATCACCACCGGCCAGATGATCCGCCTCAACGAGATCGCCACGCAGGCCGGCATGAAGGTCAAGCAGCTCGCCTTCATCAAGGTGGAGCGCGATGCCAACGGCGTGCTCGAGTACAAGAGCCCGCTGTGGAAGTTCTTCAGCGAAGACGAGCAGAAGGCCCTCATCGCCAAGCTCGGGGTCGAGGAAAACGACATCGTCTTCTTCTATGCCGGCACCTGGCAGGAGGCCTGCGACATCCTCGGCCGCGTGCGCGTGGAGATCGCCAACATGACGCAGCTCACCAAGGACAGCACCGCGCTGAATTTCCTGTGGGTGGTGGACTTCCCGCTGCTAGCCCAGGATGCGGAAACGCAGAGCTGGGTGGCCGTGCATCATCCCTTCACCCGTCCAAAGACGGAGGACATCCCGCTCATGGAAGCCGGCGAATACGCCAAGGTGCGCGCCGAAGCCTACGACGTGGTGCTCAACGGCTACGAACTCGGCGGCGGCTCCATCCGAATCCACGAGAAGGATCTGCAGGCCAAGCTCTTCAGCGTGCTCGGCGTGAACGAAGAGGAGCAGGCGCACAAGTTTGGCCACATCCTCGACGCCTTCCGCTTTGGCGCACCTCCTCACGGCGGCCTCGCCCTGGGCCTGGACCGCATCGCCATGCTGGTGAGCGGCGAGGACAGCATCCGCGAAGTGATCGCCTTCCCGAAAAACAACAAGGGCAGCGATTTGATGACGGACAGCCCGACCCAGATCGACTTCAAGACCCTGCGCGAAATCTACATCCAGAGCACCTGGAAGGAGAAGAAGCCCGAGGCAGCGGTTGCTGCTGCGCCGGTGGCGTAAAGTTGCTTTGTTGCTGTGCAGCAAACGATCCCCTGTTCCGCAAGGACAGGGGATTTTTATTTTCTCAGCGCCCGCATCAGCGCTTCCATCTCCTCTTTCACATCTCCGGCCTGCCCCACCGTCTGCACGATCTCCGCCTTCACGGCTTCGCGAAAACGTTTTCGCAGGCGGTGCACGGCCACCTTCACGGCCTCGATGCTCATGCCAAGTCTCGCAGCGGCCTCGCTTTGCGGGACGGCATCGCCTTCGGCGGTCAGCCACGGTTTCAGCGCATCGAAGTGCGTGGATTTGCCATCGTCGCGCATGTCACGCTCCAACTGCGCAAGGGCACGCGCCAGCAGCGTCAGGGCCCATTCACGATCAAAGGCCGCATCCGGTGCTTCGATGCTAGTGTCCGCGATTTGCAGTCCCGCGCCGGTCTGCTCGGAGCCGCCGTCGAGCACCGCATGGGCGATGCCTCCGCCGCGCTTGGCTGCATGATCACGCTCCCGCTGGTTGGCGGCAAAGCGTTTCAAGACCGTGAGCAGGTAGCTGCGGAATTTCCCGCGCAGGGGATCAGCACCGTCAATCGTCCCGCCCTCAAGCAGCTTGGCAAAGAAGTCATGCGCCAGATCCCGCGCCACATCCTCCGCACGCCCGTCCCGCCGCAGGAAGGCCACCACCGGCGCGTAGTAGGCCGCACACAGCTCGCTCAGCGCCGCCCGCGCCTGCGCATCATCACCGCGCGAGCGGGAGACCAGCGTCCAACGCGTGTCGTGGAAAGAGGAGGTCATGGGAGGGGCGGGATCTTCACGTGAGTAAAAGTCACGCTTTGGATCTTGCGGCTGCGAAACTGAAAAGACTCCACTTCGCTGAGCGAAACCCGGAAGCTCCGTCGCTGAACGATGTTTCCTCCGTTTCCAGCCCACGACAAATCTAGCGACCCGGTGCTGCCGCCGTTTTTCAGCCGCGCCACGGCGTCATAGAGAGTGTCGTAGGAACCCATGGACCATGAGACAAAGGCCAGATGCCGGGAGTCGTCTCCAGGCCCGGCAAGCATGCAGTCCTTGCCGAGCCACCCCGCCCCCTGCCATGTGGATGGAATCACATTGCCAAGCTGCCATGGACCGATGGCATACCGCAGAGTGATCTGAACTTCCGAAGGCAGCCTGCCAATGCGCCCGGGGCTGAGCACATACCCCATCAATGGATAATTTCGCCCCGCCAGACCATTGCCCGGCCCCATGAGGCTGCCATCGCGATCTTTTATCGGCAGGCCGCTCGCATCACTGATTTCCACCCCGACCGCGCTGTAAGGATCAAAGTCCGGATGTTCAAACCACATCTGCAGCCAGCAGTCTTCAGCACCCGCAGAGCACATGGAATCTCCCGATGATGCGGTGACGAGACGCCGGGATTCTTCATCGTCCAGCGGCTTTCCCTCCGGAGAATACAACGGCCATTCCCAGCTTTGCTGGTTCCGCTGCAACCGCACAAACCGCAGCACGGGCTTTTGATCCAGAGCATGGGCGGTGCCTTCCACCACAGGCGGAAGTGCGGCGTCAGGCGCTTCCGGCCACACATCCGCGCCCGCCTTCCACGCCTCCCTGGGCCAGTATGGAAACAGCATCTTCCCGATGATCTTGTCCCACGGCATGGAGAATTCCTCCGGCCTGCCGTCGCGTTTCAGGTGCAGGCCTTTGGGCTCCACGGCGACGACACGCGCGAGCCAGGTCTGGCCGCTTTCGTGTTCGTAAACGACAAGCTCTCCGGGAGCAAAGCCCGTGTTGAGCTTGGAAGCGAGCCACGAACTGCGGCTGGCGATGCCAAACGCCTTCCCGGGCGGAACCGAATACGAAGCCCCGATGAAGGCGCGGATGAAAAACATCAGCACGATGATGGGGATGGCGACCTCGATGTTCCTCACCAGCCGGTGCGGCTTGATGGCGGGCAGGCCCACGGGATGACGGCGCATCCACACCAGCGTGGAAACGATGGGGGCAGCCACCGCGACCAGTGTCAGCGCAGTGGCCGCCCAGGCATAGGCGTCCTGGTGTCGCGGGAGCTGATAAAAGCCCGCGATGCCTGCGGCGATGATCGTGAACGACCAGCAAAAGAGATGCCGGCCACACACGGCGTTCACATCGTACCAGCGCTGATCGGACGCAAAGGTGGAGGGCAGCCGCACACCGTAGAGGGAGTTCATCGGGACCAGGCGCAGCCAGAGCGGCAGACTCAGCGCTGCGACGAGGAGGCCCGCAGTTTCAACACTGGTAGCAATGATGATCTGCGCAGTCACGCCGGCAGCGCCCGCATGGAACCACTGACGGGTCAGGCATACGAGCGCCAGCAGCAGCAGGAGAGATGCGGGCAGAAACCAGAGCACGCGGGAGGGGCGCTCATACCATGATGTGGCACGCTGCGCACCGCCGCAGGCCTCGTATTCGAGCTGCCTGCGCGCCCACCACGGCATGAAGACGGATGGCAGCATCAGCGGCAGCCAGATCCAGGTCACAAAAGGTCCGGTCACGCGGGTCATCTTCACCAGCCACTGCAGCGGACCCGGCATGAGGGCCAGATTGTCCGCCACGTACGGCGCATGCACCTGCGCCCCCATGCCCATGGCGAATGCGTACACCTGGCCACCATAGCCATGGACGCAGGCCACGAGCCCGCCCACCCCCTCCCAGCCCAGCGCCATGCCGCCTGCGGCAAAAAAACCCACTCCTATGCCGCCATAGGCCAGCAGCCATGCCAGCGCCAGCCCGCCCCACGAGACAAGGCCAAGGCTCATGCCCCCTACCGCCACCACGCCCACAGCCAGCCCCCCACACGCAAACAACCCGCGCGCATTGCCCCCAAAGGCCACCACGCCCACCGCCCTGTCCCCAAAGGCAAAGAAGCCGCGCGCCGTGCGCTTGCGCCCTGTCGTGGGATCAATGCCAGAGGTCACATGCAGCAGCGGCATGCCAAAGAGCGTGCGCCTGGTCTTGTACTCAAAGCTCTGAAACTGCCATGCCAGCGAGCGCCGCATCTGCGGCGGCATGGCGGCCACGCCCTCGATCTGTGTCTTAAACTCTCCCGCGCTCTGCTGGCGGCGCTCGCGCTCCTTGGCCAGTGCCCTGAACACGATCTCGTCCATGCCGCCATTAACCGCCGCCTTTTCAGAGGGGGCGGCAAAGCGGCCCAGCGGCAGCTCGCCGGTGAGCATCTCGTAAAACACCACGCCCAGGCTGTAGATGTCCGCGCGGTGGTCCACGGTGGCGGGCTTCTCGATCTGCTCCGGCGCCATGTAGGGCGCGGTGCCCAGCCGTGCGCCGCTTTGCGTCAGCATCATCTCATCGCCACCGTTTTCATCGAGGATCTTGGCGATGCCAAAGTCCACGATCTTCACGCGGCCCTGCGCATCCAGCAGGATGTTCTCGGGCTTGATGTCACGGTGCAGCACGCCCTGGCTGTGGGCGTATTGCAGCGCCTCGCACATCACGGGTACGATGCCCAGCGCCTGCTCCGGCGTGAAGCGCCCGGCGCGCATGGCCTGGCGCAGGTTCACACCATCCACATACTCCATGATGAGGTAGCAGAAGCCTCCGCTCTCGCCAAAGTCATGCACGGTGACGATGCCCGTGTGGCTCAGCCGTGCCAGCACGCGCCCCTCCCGTGTAAACCTCTCCGCAAAGCCCGGCGTGGCCGCCAGCGACTTTGGCAGCACCTTCAGCGCCACGATGCGGTCCAGCCGCGGCTGCCGTGCCTTGAAGACGGCGCTCATGCCACCGTGGCCGATGAGATCGAGGATTTCGAGATCAGGAAACGCAGCCGCAATCTCCGCCACGGAGGGCAGCTCCGCACGGGAGAGCGGCAGCGTGTCCGCGCCCCCGTCTGTGGGCATGGCGGCTGCAGCCATCAGGTCGGCCGGATTCAGACCGTGAAAGGGATCGTTCGGAGGGGTGGGGGAGTCCATGACACCGGCTGCATGGGGAAAGTGGCGGCAGAGGTTACACACGATCCTGCCCCACTGGCCAGAAACTTCGGCCCCGAGGGTGGAATCCTTTCTTGCGCAAAGCTGGCGAAACCGTCACACTCACGGACCAACCAGCCACCTGAACCCGCCATGCGCCGCTACGCGCTGCCCAGCCTTTTTCTGCTACTCATGTCCATCACCGGTCCGTCATCTGCCGCCAGCGTGGAATCCCGCACCTGGGGCCAGACACCGGCGGGAGAGGCGGTGCAGCTCTTCACGCTGAAAAACACCGGCGGCATGGAGGCTCACATTTGCACCTGGGGCGGGTACATCGTTGCGCTGAAGGTGCCAGACAAAAAGGGCGCCCTCGCGGATGTGACGCTGGGCTTTGACAGCCTGGACGGCTACCTGGGCAGGAACCCTTTCTTTGGCTGCATCACCGGCCGCTACGCCAACCGCATCGGCGGGGCAAAGTTCACGCTCGATGGCGTGGAATACCCCGTGACGGCCAACTCCGGCAAACACCAGCTGCACGGCGGCAAGGCGGGCTTTGACAAGAAACTCTGGGCCGCCAAAGCGGTTCAAGACGGGGTGGAACTCAGCTACACCAGCCCCGACGGCGAGGAAGGCTACCCGGGCACCCTGAAGTGCACCGTGACCTACACGCTCACGCCGGACAACGGCCTGAAGATCGACTACTCAGCCACCACGGACAAACCCACCGTGCTGAACCTCACCAACCACGCCTACTTCAACCTCTCCGGCGAAGGCAGCGGCGACATCCTGGGTCACGAGCTCACCATCCCCACGGACAAGATCACCGCCACGGACGACGACCTCATCCCCACCGGAGAGATCGCCAGCATCCAGGGCACGCCGCTGGATTTCACTGCACCGCACGCCATCGGCGAGCGCATCGGCGCGGACTTCAAGCCGCTCATCCAGGGCATCGGCTACGACCACAACTACGTCCTCTCCGGCAGCGGCCTGAAGCTGGCTGCCACCGTCAAAGACCCCGCCAGCGGCCGGGTGATGACCGTGCGAACGACGGAGCCCGGTGTGCAGCTCTACACCGGCAACCACCTCAATGGCGTGCCTGGCAAAGGAGGGCATATTTATGCAAAGCGTCATGGCTTCTGCCTGGAAACGCAGCATTATCCCGACAGCCCGAACCATCCCAGCTTCCCAGGCACCATCCTGCGCCCCGGGGAAACTTTTCACAGCACCACGATTTACCAGTTTTCCGCCGAGTGAGCGCCACCACCACCGTCCTGACAGATCGAGTCCCCCTGTTTGAAACCCAGCCCCCTGCCTTCATTCAGGAGCAGGATTTTGCCGCGAGGCAGTACCGGGGCCGCCGCGACAACCAGGAGGACTACTATGCCTTTGCCGATGCGGCAGAGCCCGAGGAGCGCAGCCTGGAGCGCCTGCTCCTCGTGGTGGGAGACGGCCTCGGTGCGCATGCCGGCGGCAGCGTGGCCAGCTACATCGGGGTGAACGCCTTTGTGCGCGCCTACCACGAGCAGGACGGTCCGCACTCCTGGAAGCTCAAGCACGCCATCGAGACGGCCAATGAAACGCTCGGCATCATCACCAGCCGCATGCCCAGCGTGGCTCCGCCCATGGGCACCACCATGGTGGGAGTGCTGATCACGCCCAAGACCATGGAATGGATCAGCGTGGGCGATTCCCCCCTCTTCCTCTTCCGGGATGGCGTGCTGCACCGCCTCAATGCCGACCACAGCCTTTCCCCGCTCATCGACGCCCGCGCCGAGCGCGGAGAGATCACCCGCGAGGAGGCCGAAAACCACCCCGACCGCCACACGCTGCAGGCCGCGCTGCTGGGCATGCCGCTGGCCATGATCGACACTCCCGCCGAGCCCTGGCCCCTGAAGAAAGGCGACATCATCATCGCTGCCAGCGACGGCATCTTCACCCTCAGCCACAAGGCGCTGGAGGAGCTGCTCAGCTTTGGCAAGCACACCACGGCGGACAAGATCGCCGACGCGATCATCTTCGCCATCCGCCGCATCAACAACGACCGCCAGGACAACACGACGGTGGGTGTGGTGAAGATCGGGTAGCGGCGAAGCGTGCCCAGCAACAGCCTGGTTCAACGAGCAGGGACTTCAGCATGCTTGGACGTAGGATGGGTGTGGCGAAAGCCCGCCCGTCCATGAGCGTACGGCAAACACTGTGGCGTGCGAACGTCCTCGCAGTCGGGCGGTTTGGCGGAGCATGCCATGGAGCATCACTACGCACTCGACGCCAAACACACCCAACCTACGACCAGAATGGCAACAAGCCGGATATTCAGAAGCGCATGACCGGCTTGTCCGGATCATCCGGATCGGACATGTCCGCCTCCAAGGCCCAGCGCCAGCCAAGCCTCAGCAGCCAGAGACCACCAACGAGCGACACTCCGCATGAGATGCCGTAGAAGCGCAGCAGGCTCCCTTTCTTCACGATTTCGGCGGATTGAATGGTGAGGTAGCAAACCCAACCGGAGGCGATGGCATATCCGACAAGCGCGATGCCCACCAGACCGATGACACAGCCTGCCGGTGTTGCCTTGGTGGGAACCTCCATGAGAGCAGAATCTGCGCGAAGCAGAAAAGCTGTCTCTTACAATCCCAGCTCCCTTTTCACGATGCCCACCCCCGCCACCATGCTGGCCAGCTTCTTCTTCGCAGCCCAGCGTGCGGTTTGAGACAGGCCGCAGTCTGGCGCAAACACCAGCTTGTCCGCAGGGGCGTGTTTCAGGCAGGCGCGCACGGCGTCGGCGATCTGCTCCGGTGTTTCGATGTGGTAGCTTTTCACATCGATGATGCCCACGGCCACGTCGTAGCGTTCGGCCATCGGTTGGATGACCTCCAGCTCGGCGTATTCACGATTCGCCATCTCCACGTGCACCTCGTCGCAGTGCAGATCGAGGAAGGCAGGAAAGAGCGGGGCGTATTTCCGCCAGCCCACGGGGTGGCCTTTGAAATTGCCAAAGCACAGGTGCGTGCAGATGCGCGTCTTTCCATAGCCGCTGCTCACGGTGCGGTTGAAGATGTCCACAAAGCGCTTGGTATCCTCGCGGTAGCCGTAGCAGCTCATGCTCGGCTCATCCACGCAGATCTCCTCCGCACCGGCGGCCACGAGATCGGCGATCTCCTTGTTCACGATGGGCAGCAGCGCCTCGGTGATGGCGTAGCGGTCCTGATACCGCGCATTGGGCGCCAGCCGCCCGCTGAGGGTGTAGGGGCCGGGGACAGAGACCTTGAGACGCTTGCCGGTATGTGAGGCCAGACGCTTGAGCCTCTCATACTCCTCCACGGCTCCCAATCCTCGCGGAGCACGCAGCTCTCCCACGATCTCATGCTTGCCGCGCTGATCATGTGCCGGAGGCCCAAAGCGGCGCGGGCTGGCGGGCTCCAGCGCAATGCCCTCGATGAAGCCGTAGAAGGATAAATTGAAGTCAAAGCGCGTCTGCTCGCCGTCCGTGATGACGTCCAGCCCGGCCACGATCTGGTCCTGAATGGCCACCTGCGCGGCGTCATCCTGCAATTCCGCGATATCCGCGCTGCCGAATTCCCCGAGGTGCCGGGCGGAAAACTCGAGCCACCCGGGAAAGGGATAACTGCCAATGACAGAGGTGCGGAGGGGTTGGGTCTGCATGTGGAACAGCTTATCGACGCAAGATGCTCAGCGTCAAAGCCAAGCCGCAAAACACAACCGTTGCGGCGGAAAGGTTCATTCGGCTCACCCACCCCCAAAACTAAACCTTAGTTTAGTTTTCAATGACAGTACTAGTCAGTGATAGTACTCATACAACCATCTAACCTTATGAAATACAACCATGTTTTCATTTTGGCTTTAGTCAATTGCTGTACCATTTCATCCCTTTACTCCCAAACTTCAATTGTAGGCAGCGGGAGCAGTTATAACGATATTTTCCCTTCATCCACCCCCGTCACCTACGATGTCCCGGGTGGAGGACTGGCCTCGATCACGCTCTCCAATGGCTCCACCACTGCAACCCGGGGGCTGTGGGACCTCACCGCTCAGGGCGGGGCCAATGCCACGATCCTGGCGAGCCTGACCGAATCCGCCGCGCAGGTGGCTTTGAACGGCTCGGCCCTGCAGTTCCAGATCACCAACGACAACAATTCGCTGCTCGGCCTCCTGGGTGTTGGAGCCAGCATCCATTACGCGTGGCAGGCGGTGGCCTATTTCGACACTCCTGGAGATGTGCTCAACTACACACCCAACACCCATTACAGCATCAGCTTTGATGTGGATGGCAACAACGGCCTGCTCAGTTCTGTGCTGGGCTTGAACCCGAGTTTCACCTTTGAGCTCATCGACGGGCTGGGGAACACGCTGACGAGCAGCAACAACACTACCCAGATCAACATCGCAGGACTGCTGGGTTCAGGGGTGACGACAGGCACGGTGAATCTGGACTACCTCCTGGGCGGCACAGCGCCCAGCGGTCCCATAGGCGTGCGGTTCATCGGTGATGCGCAGGTCGGAGCCACCGCGCTGAGCCTGGGGACAGACTTTGCCACCATCTCGAACCTGAACATCAGCGCCACCCCTGTACCGGAGCCCGGAGGCAGTTTGCTGATCGGCTCCGTAGGTGTTGCGGCTCTGCTGAGACGGAGGCGGCTGAGCTAAGCCCCCAGCCCCGCATAATACGGCGCGATGCGCCGTGCGTGCTCGTCATAGGCGGCCTCAAACAGCTCGGTCGCTTTCGCTGCGCCGACGACGGCTCCGGCGGTGAGTACTTTTGGAGGCTGGCCAGCTTTGGTGAGGCGATCGGCCACTTCGGCTTTGATGGCATTGACGAGCAGACAGCCGCCCACGGTGCTGCCGGGAGCCACGGGGGTGTCGAGGTTTTCGATCTTGATCATGGCATCGCCAACGGGTGCGCCGGTGTCGAGGACGATGTCTGAGAAGTCCTGGAGCTTCTTGCCCTCACGATGGCGGCTGGTGCTGGCCTGGCTGTGCACCGTGCTGATGATGCCCACGACTTTGACGCCTCGCTTCTGAAATTCCTCGGCCATTTCCACCGGCACCACATTGCAGCCGCTGCTGGAGATGACGAGCGCGCTGTCGCCGGGCTTGAGATCAAAATTCCGCAGGATGCGATTGGCCAAGCCGCTGACGTTTTCCAGAAACATGGCCTGACGCTGGCCGTTCGCGCCGACGACGAGATTGTGGAAGGTCAGTGAGAGCTCGACGATGGGATTGAAGCCGGGGAAGGAGCCGTAGCGCGGCCACATCTCCTCCACCAGGATGCGGCTGTGGCCGGAGCCAAAGACGTGCACCATCTGCCCGGCGAGGATCGTCTGCGCGAACATGTCCGCCGCCTTCTGGATGAGCGGAAGCTGATCGCGGACGCGGTTGAGAAGGCCTTGGCTGGCGTCGAGGTATTGGAGGGCGGGAGTCATGAGTGTTGAAGAAGATTGAAAACAGAGCCGAGGCATCCGGCGCTGTCGCCGAGGGTGGCAGGGACGATGCGGGCCGCATTTCCGCCGGGACGCCATTCGAAGCCGTCCAGCGCCTGCTGCAGCGGGCCGAACAAGCGCTCCCCCGCCCCGGTGGCGATGCCGCCGCCGACGATCACGACCTCGGGGTCGAGCACGTTGATGAGGGAGGCAATGGCGGCAGCGAGATGCTTCACCGATGTGAGCCACACGGCGGCGGCGTGGGCATCGCCTGCGCCGTAGGCGTCAATCAGCGCATGCGTGGTGGCGTAGCGGCCCTCGCCGCGCTGGGAGATGGTCTGATTGCCGATGGCGTCCTCCAGGCTGCCGGGAGTGTTGAAATCATCGCACGGTGCATTGGCATCGACGGTGATGTGACCCAGATGCCCTGCCCGGCCGATCTTGCCTTTGAGCAGGCGTCCGCCGCTCCAGATCGCGCCACCGACACCCGTGCCGAGCGTGAGCATGAAGGCGTCCTGCGTGTCCTTCGCCGCGCCTGCCCACACCTCGCCGAGGAGGGCGGAGTGGGCGTCATTGAGCACCCGGCAGTCGCGCTCCAGAAAGACGGACCAGTGGAATTTCTCCAGCCCGTGCATGCGGCCCGGCATCCAGTCGATGCAATGGCCATCGGGATTTGCCAAACCGGGTGCGGAGAGGCCGACGCGGAGCTTCTGCCCGGCCTGCGCCTCAAACTCCTGAACGATCTCGCGCACCGTCAGGGCAAAGCGCGGGGTGTCGCCGTCGAATTCGCCATCGCGGGTGGGCTTCGAAAGCGCGGCCACGGTGCGAGCGCTGGCCGTTTCAACAAGCGCGGCCTTGATGTTCGTGCCGCCGAGGTCGATGCCGACGGCTAGTGGCTGGATGGAGGAAGTCATGCGGCCTTCAAGGGTCGTGGCGTTTGGATCAAGCATCTAGCAGCCAGCATCCGGAATCTGCCCCTCACTCACTGTCCACCCGCCGTCCACGGCGAGGACCTGGCCGGTGATGAACTTGGAATCGGCAGAGAGCAGCATCAGCGCCGCGGCATCGCAGTCTTCGGGCTGGCCGATGCGGCCGCCGTCGAGGGGCTGTTTGGTTTTGATGAAGTTCATGATCTCGTTGTTTCCCGCAGCGCGTTTGGACATCGGCGTCTCGACCAGCGCGGGGGCGATGACGTTCACTCGGATGTTTTGCGGCGCATAGTAGGCGGCGATGGATTTGCTGAAGCCGATGATGCCCGCCTTGGCCGCCGCGTAGGCGTGCGAGGCAAAGAACTGCGCGGAGGGCGAGTAACCCAGCACGCTG
Organism: Prosthecobacter fluviatilis; assembly: GCF_042655725.1. Lineage (GTDB taxonomy): Bacteria > Verrucomicrobiota > Verrucomicrobiia > Verrucomicrobiales > Verrucomicrobiaceae > Prosthecobacter > Prosthecobacter fluviatilis. The sequence goes on along the minus strand of NZ_JBHSMQ010000002.1, from coordinate 579,812 downwards.
GCCATGTTGAGGATCACCCCGCCACCGCCCTGCTTGAGGAATTGCTTCACCGCAGCGCGGTTGGAGTAGATGACGGAGTTGAGGTTGAGAGCGAGCGTGTATTCCAGGCCCTCGTCGGTCAGCTCATGCAGCGGGCCATCTCCCCGGCTGCGGCCGCTGCCGCCGGCCACATGGTAGAGAGCGTCCAGCCGGCCAAATTCGGTGACGGCCAGCTCCACCGCGCGCTCGGCGGCCTCAGGCGTGGCGGCATCGGCAGCAAAGCCACGCGCCTGCGGGCCAAGCTCTGCCAGCGCGGCGTCCACATTCTCCTGCGTGCGGCTCGTCACCACCACCCGCGCCCCGGCGGCCACGAGCTTTTTGGCCGCAGACAGGCCCAGGCCTGTGGTGCCGCCCATGAGGATGATGTTCTGGCCGGAGACGGAATGCATGTTGAGTGAAGGAGTCGGACGTGCGATGTCGTTGTTCAAGCTCACTCATGAACACACGCCGTACTTTCCTGCGCAACCTCTCTGCTTTGGCTTTTACAACTCCGCTGATGGCGGAAACGCCGAAAACGAAGAACACCGTGTGCTTCTTCACCAAGCACCTGATCGGCCTGAGCTATGACGACATCGCCAGCCTGGGGGCGGAGGCCGGCTACAATGGCGTGGAGTCGCCGATCCGGCCCAAGGGCCACATCGAGCCTGAGAAGGTGGTGGACGAGCTGCCGAAGTACATCGAGGCACTGAAAAAGCAGGGGCTGGAGATGACCATCATGACCTCCGGCATCAATGAGGTAAGCAAGGAGCAGCGCACCGAGGAGGTGCTGCGCACGGCGGCCAAGCTGGGCGTGAAGCGCTTCCGCATGAACTACTACAAGTACGACCTCAAGCAGCCCATCTGGGACCAGCTCCAGGCCGTGCGCCCCAAGATCAAGGACCTCGTGGCCCTGTGCAAGGAGATCGGCATCCAGCCCATGTTCCAAAACCACAGCGGCAAGGACTACTTCGGCGCGCCTGTGTGGGACATCTACTCCATCATGCGCGAGTATCCGGCGGCGGACTTCAGCTTCGCCTACGACATCCTGCACTCCACCTGCGAAGGCGGCCTGTCATGGCCGCTGGAGTTCAACCTCGTCAAAGACCACATCGGCGCCGCCTACTTTAAGGACTTCAAATGGAACGGCCGCAAGCTCGTCACCTGCCCCCTCGGCGAAGGCCAGGTGGATCCGAAATATGGGGAGATGCTCATGAAATCCGACTACACCGGCCCCATCTCGCTGCATCTGGAGTATCTGGAGGGGAACCCCAAGGACGCTGCGGTGCTGAAGGGCTTCCGCGAAGCGCATGTGCGCGATTTCGCGACGCTCAAGGGGTGGCTGGGGTGGACGTGAGTTAACCACCTTTGAGTTCCCACTGTTCTCGTCTCGCATTCCTTATGTCATCTACGATTCTTTGCACATGCGGCAACCGCATCGGAACGAATCTGTTCGCGGGATCGAAGGTATTCCGCCTCATTCTGGATGATGAATGGGATGACCTCGGAAATTCGCCAACCTCGGACGACTTTTCCAAACTTTTTGTCCATAGCCGCGAGGTCTTTCATTGTGAAAAGTGTTCACGTCTCATTGTGTTTTGGAAGCACGATGGAGAGCCGACATACTACACTCAGGAGTCTACCAATGCCGCCTAGCCAACCGTTGTTGTAGGTATCTTGGCGGTTGCTTCCACTGGCGACTTTCCGCCCGCAATACTCGGAAACTTTGGAAAGGCGCCAGGACCGTCTCTGACCCGCCCACGCACACAGCCCTTGCGCGTCCGCCGGAGCGCCCTACACTCCGCCTCCCCCCTTCACCCAACGCAATGAGCAACCACGTCAAACTCTACATCCCCGGACCCGTTGAAGTCAGCCCTGACACCTATGCCGCCATGGCGCAGCCGATGATCGGGCATCGCGGCAAGGGGTTCCAGGATCTGTACGCCGAAATCCAGCCGATGCTGCAGACGCTCTTCGGCACCAAGCAGCAGGTGTTTCTGAGCACCTCCTCCGCCTGGGGGGTGATGGAGGGCTCCATCCGCAATCTGGTGAAAAAGAAAGTTCTCAATTGCTGCAACGGCGCCTTTTCCGACAAGTGGCTGGACGTTTCCAAGCGCTGCGGCAAGGAAGCCGAGGCCTACCAGGTGGAGTGGGGCCAGCCCGTGCGTGCCGACGAGATCGACAAGCGCCTGGCCACCGGCGAGTTCGACGCCGTGACCTTCATCCACAATGAGACCTCCACGGGCGTGCTCAGCCCCATCGCAGAGATCGCCGCGCTAAAGAAGAAGTACCCGGATGTGATGTTCATCACGGACTCCGTGTCCGGCTTCACCACCGTACCGGTGAATTTTGACGAGCTGGGCCTGGACGTGCTGCTGACTGGCAGCCAGAAGGCCTTTGCGCTGCCTCCGGGCCTGGCGCTCTTCACCGCGTCCGAGGCCGCCATGGCCCGCGCCGCCACCATCAATGACCGCGGCTACTACTTTGACTTCCTGGAGTTCAAGGCGAACGGCGAGAAGAGCATGACGCCGAGCACGCCGTGCATCAGCCTCATCTACGGCCTGCGCCACCAGCTGCAGAAGATCTTCGCCGAAGGCGTGGAAAACCGCTACGCCCGCCACGCCAAGCTCAACGGCATGGTGCACGAGTGGGTGCGCCGGAATGGCTTTGAGTTCTTCGCCCCCGAAGGCTTCCGCTCCAAGTCCCTGACCTGCGTGGCCAACAACAAGAACATCGACGTGGCGGCCTTCATCGCCCTGCTGAAGAAGAACCACAGCATGATCATCGACGGCGGCTACGGCAAGCTGAAGGGCAAGACCTTCCGCGTGTCCAACATGGGCGACGAGTCCGAGGCCAGCATCAGCACGGTGATCGCCGCGCTGGACGACAGCCTCGCGAAGCTCTAGCCGCTGCGCCCCACGCCTCAGCGACAACGCTGATGGACCTTCGAACGGCCCTGGATTCAGGGCCGTTCTTTGTTTGTATGGCGGCAGACAGGCAGGCAATCAGGCCGGGGCAATCGCTGCCACGCATTGCGCAAGATCGGCGGGGCATCGCGGGAGGCGGTGTGCGTTTTTAAGGGCGTCATGATCAACCTCACCCGCCTTTACTGTGATGTCGCCCAGCCCATGGACCACCTGCGCTACGGGCGCGGTCATGGCTCGCCCACCTCCGCCGCCGAGCGCCGCCCCATCGTCGTCTGGAACATCACCCGCCGCTGCAATCTGAAGTGCGTGCACTGCTACCAGGACTCCGATTCCAAGTTCTACCCCGGCGAACTCACGTGGGAGCAGTGCCAGGCCGTCATCGATGATCTCGCGGAGTACAAGATACCCGCGCTGCTGCTCTCCGGTGGCGAGCCCACCATCCACCCGCACTTCTTTGAGCTGGCCGAATACGCCACGAGCAAGGGCCTGCGCCTCACGCTTTCCACCAATGGCACGCTGATCACCCCGGAGTGGGCGCAGCGCATCAAGAATATCGGCTTCTCGTATGTGGGCATCTCGCTGGACGGCATGGGCGCCACGCACGACCACTTCCGCGGCAAGGTGGGCTGCTTTGACAAGGCGGTGGCCGCCTTCCGCAACTGCAAGGCCGTGGGTCAGAAGGTGGGCCTGCGCCTCACGCTCTCCCGCCACAACATCGCCGACATCGAGGGCATCCTGGACTTCATCGAAAAAGAAGACATCGAGCGCGTGTGCTTCTACCACCTCGTTTACAGCGGCCGCGGCGCGGAGCTGATGGAGGTGCCGCATGAGGAGACGCGCGGCGCCATCGACAAAATCCTGGACCGCACCGCCAAGTGGGCCGCCAGCGGAAAGCCCCGCGAAGTACTCACCGTGGACCAGCCCGTGGACGGTCCCTACCTCTACATGCGCCTGAAGCGCGAAAACCCGGAACGGGCAGAACGTGCCATGGAGCTGCTGAAATGGAACGGCGGTGGCGCCAACAGCAGCGGCACCGGCATCAGCAACATCGACACCCAGGGGAATGTGCACCCGGACCAGTTCTGGCACGAGCTCACCCTCGGCAATGTGAAGGACCGCAAGTTCAGCGACATCTGGAGCAACCGCGACAACGCCACGCTCAATGCCCTGCGGAATCGCAAAGAGCACCTGACCGGCAAGTGCGCCGAGTGCAGCTTTCTGGATGTGTGCGGAGGCGGCTTCCGCGTGCGTGCCCTGCAGATGACGGGTGACCTCTGGGCTCCTGACCCCTCCTGCTATCTCAATGAGCAGGAAATTGGCATCGCGCAGGCAGCTTGAGACATAAAATTCAGTCGCTATGGAAATTCCATGAAGTCTGCTGTGGCGGGCAGATTTTGCGCGCCTGATTTCTTGCCCTTTGGCTCTGTCCCTGCAAGCATGCGTGGAGTCATGCGGTGTGGCATTGCTGCATCCGCTTCAACATTTTCATCTCACTGAAACTCATGAGTACCTCGCACCGCCCCGCTGCCACTGCAGCACGAATGCTCGCCGTGCTGACGACAGGCGTCCTTCTGGTGCAGTGCTCGATGCCTCCGCAGCAGGCCTGGCGCAGCATTCAGACACAGGGACTGCTGCCCTACCTGAGTTCCGCCAGGCAGCCCTCCCCACCCTTCCGGGCTGGCAGCTCCTACGCCCAGAGGTACTCCACCCTGCCCCGGCGCCCACACTACGGCTCGTCCGGCCTTTCCGGATTTGTGCCAAACAGCTACCTGGGCACACTTTCCACCCCCGCTGGCGGCACCAGGTATGTGCCACGCACGAGGTCCAGCCTGCCCTCGCTGGCAAGCAAACCGGATGTGAAGATCCCGGTGGAAGAACCCACCCATCTCCGCACCACTCCCGCTGAGCGCAAGACCCCGGCCGTCAGCCCGACACCGAAAGCTGATGACAATGAGCCAGTCGCCCTGTCCACCGACGCCCTGCCCTACGGCAGCGCAGTGCCCGGCCGCATGAACATGGTCACCAGCCCCTTCGCCGGCAAAACCCAGCTGGTGGATGTCTCCGGCATGAGCGCGGGCCAGACGGTGAAATGCCCCTACACCGGAAAATTGTTCCGCGTGCCGCCGACTCAGCAGGCCACAAACACCGTGGAGCCGCGGCTGGAACCCAGCGTCGAGCCCCCCAAAACGAGCGACAAGCCCCAGCCTGAGGAGAAAAAACCCTGATAAAGCGCCGGGCCGCCCAAAACCAGCCCTAGAGCCGCCTCCGGTGAAAACCGGGGTGGGGGCCTGTATTTGGTCTTGATTCGACCTTGAACAGTGGAACTCTTCCAGCCCTCAAAAAACGTAAAACGACAACCGATCATCCATCATGGGTCAACAACTGAACAAAGTCATCAAACGCCGCCGCCGTAAGCTTTACATCGCCCGCAAGAAAGCTCTGGCCAAAGCCGGCGTGTCCCGCAAGGCACGTGCCGCCAAAGCAGACGCCAAAGGCGCCAAGAAAGCTCCAGCCAAGAAAGCAGCCGTGAAGAAGGCCCCTGCCAAGGCCAAGGCCGCTGAAACCGCCGCCGCCGTGGAAGTGACAGAAACCGCCGCTCCTGAAGCTGCCGCTCAGGAGTAGTCGGCCCATCGGCTGAAACTGCCTTTTTAAAGATCACCGTCATGGCCTGCCATGACGGTGTTTTTTTGCCCGGCCACCGAGGTGCTTACTGGAACCAGCCATTGCCGCCACTGCCGGGATAGGCGGGCGCAGTGCCATTGGAGCTGGAGTTGAAGGCATCGTAATAACCGCGCTCAAAGCTGGAGCGGTAGCGTGGGTCATAGCGCCCCACAAAAGCTGAGGGGTCTGCCACGCGCCCGTTGGTGCGGTCACGCAGACCGTAGTCGTAGCCTTGATTGTAGACGGGATCGCGCTGCTGCTGTGCGGTGCCAGGAGGTGGTGGCAGGGCTCCGGGCTGATTGTTGCCGTAGCCGGGATTCACGCCGGGCTGCCCCTGGCTGCCACGCATCTGATTGTAGCGCTGGTTGTAGCCGTCGCGGTAGGCCATTGTGGTATTGCGGTCAAACCGCGAGGGGTAGCGCGTGTAGTCCGGCGGCAGCCCCTGCTGCGCGTCCGACTGGCCGTCCTGCTGGCCGCGCTCAAAGGCCATGGCATTCATCTGCGCCCCCTGATCCCGCATGTCCTGGCGGTAGGGATTGGCATAGGGGTCCGGGCCGTTGGGTCCGTAATAGGGGTCCACACAGTGGGCGAGGAGCAGCGGAAGGGCCAGCGAAGCGAGGCGCGCGAGATTCATGGGAGAGCGTAAGAGACGCCCCGCCGTGTGGCAAGGCCGCAGACCGATGGTTTTCATTCACGTTTTTGCTCAAGCTTGCCCCCATAGGAGATGACGATGAGCAGCCCCAAAATGACCGGGATAAAGTAATTCACGCCATTGCCGTAGGATGGGTCCGTTGGGATGACAACCGGCCGGTCCCTGCCTTTCGGATGCTTGATTGAAATCTCGGCAGAGGGAGGGACGCCCTCTTTAAATCTCTCCGCAAACTTGCCACTGACCTTAACCCAGTTGGTGACGGCGCGAGCATCTACCCAATACCGTAAAAGCAGCTGGGGGCCGTGCCTGAAAGTTTCGCAGCGCTCGACAGCCGCCCTTGCATCGACTCCGTGCAGAAAAACTTCCTGCCTGAACTGATCCTCCCGAAACAGCCCCCAGCATACCAGCACAACCAACGCCAGGGGCAGCAGGTGCTGAAGATGAAAGACGAGCCGGGATTTCGGAGAAGCTGAGGAGCCTTGGCTCATTGACTGTCAATACACAGTCAACGAGCCGTGAAGACAAGGCGCAGCTGCTACTTCTTGCCTTTCTGCGTTGCCGCGGTGAACCAGTCGCCGCCGCCACCGCCGCCTCCGAAAGGATTGCCCATGCCACCGCCGCCAAAGGGGTTGCCCATGCCGCCGCCGGAGCTGCGACCACCGCCGCTGCTGGAAAAGCTGCGCTGACCGCCGCCCTGGCCGCCACCGCCGCCTGCGGGGCGCGGGCCGGCGCTGCCCTGCTTCTTCTCAAAGTCGGGCTTCGACTTCATGCTGAGGGCGATGCGCTTGCGCTGAATGTCCACCTCCGTGACGGTCACCGTGACCTTTTGCGCCACCTTCACGACTTCGGCGGGATCCCGCACAAAGGTGTCGCTAAGCTGGCTCACATGTACGAGGCCATCTTGATGCACGCCGATGTCCACAAAGGCGCCGAAAGCCGTCACGTTCGTCACGATGCCGGGAAGCTTCATTCCCACGGTAAGGTCCTTCATCTCGTTCACACCTTCGGCAAAGGTGAAGACTTCAAACTGCTTGCGCGGATCGCGTCCGGGCTTCGCGAGTTCGTTCATGATGTCCTGCAGCGTCGGCAGGCCCACGTCTGCGCTCACGTATTTCTTGAGGTCGATCTTCTGGCGCAGCTCGGCGCGCTGCATGAGGTCTGAAACAGTGCAGCCGATGTCCGCCGCCATTTTTTCCACCAGCGGGTAGCGCTCGGGATGCACCGCGCTGGCATCCAGCGGATGCGCGGCATCGCGAATGCGCAGGAAGCCTGCGGCCTGCTCGAAGGCCTTGTCTCCAAGTCTCGGCACCTTCATGAGATCCTTGCGGCTCTTGAAGGGGCCGTTCTCGTTGCGGAAGGCCACGATGTTGGCGGCGTGCGCGCTGTTGAGACCGGAGACGTAGCTGAGAAGCTGCTTGCTGGCGGTGTTCAGCTCCACGCCCACGCCGTTCACCGCGCTGATGACGACGTTGTCCAGGCTGGTCTTGAGCTGGTTCTGATCCACGTCGTGCTGGTACTGGCCCACGCCGATGGATTTGGGGTCCAGCTTCACCAGCTCTGCCAGCGGGTCCATGAGACGACGGGCGATGGAGACGGAGCCGCGCACGGTGACATCGTGATTCGGGAACTCCTCACGCGCGACCTCGCTGGCGCTGTAGATGGAGGCGCCGCTTTCATTCACCATGATGACGGGGATGGAGGCCGGCACGCCGATCTTCTTCACGAACATTTCCGTTTCACGGCTGGCGGTGCCGTTGCCGATGGCGATGGCCTGGATCTTGTAACGGTCCACCAGATTGAGCACCAAATTCTTCGCGTGCAGCAGACCACTGCCTTCGCCGAGGAGGTAGATCACGTCATTGTAGAGCAGCTGGCCCTGGGCATCCAGAACGACGATCTTGCACCCCGTGCGGAAGCCGGGGTCGATGCCGAGCACGCGCTTCTGCCCCAGCGGAGCGGCCAGCAGGAGCTCGCGCAGGTTGTCGGCAAACACGCGCACGGCCTCGGTGTCCGCCTTCTTCTTGGACTCAAGGCGTGCCTCGGTCTCCATGCTGGAGCTGAGCAGGCGCTTGTAGCTGTCTGCACAGGCCAGCTTCATCTGGTCGGTGCAGGCGTTGCCGCCTTTGACGAAAAGGTTCTCGATGATCTTGATGGCGGTGTCTTCCGCCGGCTGGATGCGCATGAGCAGGTAGCCTTCTTTTTCACCACGCCGGATGGCCAGCATGCGGTGGGAGGGGATGGACTTGAGCGGCTCGGTCCAGTCGAAGTAGTCGCGGAACTTCTGCGCCTCCTCGTCCTTCTCTTTTCCAAACATGACCTTGGAGACGACCGTGGACTGCTCGGCGAAAAGCTTGCGCAACGCGGCGCGTGCTTCGGCGTGGTCGCTGATGCGCTCGGCGATGATGTCGCGCGCACCGCTGAGGGCGTCTGCGGCATCCTTGACGCGCAGCTCCTCGTTTTCGTGATCCGGGTTCACATACTTGGCCACCTCGGTGTTGAGATCCACGCCGGAGGTCATGAGATTGGCCTCGATGAAATCGGCCAGCGGCTCGAGGCCCTTTTCCTTGGCGATGGTGGCGCGGGTGCGGCGCTTCGGACGGAACGGCGCGAAGATGTCCTCCAGCGCATTCATCGTCTCGGCCTTTTCGATTTTGCCACGCAGCACGTCGGTCATGAGCTTGCGCTCTTCGAGAGATTTCACGATGGCGGTGCGGCGGTCATCCAGCGCCACGAGCTGGCCCATGCGCTCCTGGATGTTCTGGATCTGCACTTCGTCGAGGGAACCGGTGGCCTCTTTACGATAGCGGGAAATGAAGGGGACGGTGGCTCCGTCAGCCAGCAGCTTGGCCGTGGCACCCACCTGGATGGCCTTCAGCCCCAGCTCTTTGGAGACACGCTCGACGTGGGCGACATTGATATTGAGTTCGTTGGCAGCAGACATGGTTGGAAATTGTTGGGATGGTTGCGGACCTCATGCACTCCGTTGCAGTGTATGAAGCCGTTGGGGAGGGTGGAATTAGCGAGACGTTTCCATGCAGCAACCAATCAGCGTCACTTGTGAAAAACTTTTGTCAGAGGCATGGCTTGACATCGCGCTGCGAAATTTTCATGACCGCGCCGTATTGAAGCTCCATGAAGAAAATTTTGGCGTTTTTTTGGATTTCGGCCGTGGCGTCCGCCGCTGATGAATGGCCCCGCTGGCGCGGGCCGAATGCCGATGGGCGCTGGAATCCGCAGGGCATCCCTGCTGACTTTGCCAAAAAAGAACCTGAACGACTTTGGAAAAAAGAGATCGGCGCCGGATTCGGCGGCGTCACTGCAAGCGGGGGAAAAGTGTATGTGATGGACCGGGTCAAGACGCCCAAAGAGATCGAGCGCGTCCTGTGCTTTGATGCAGAAAGCGGCAGCACTCTCTGGCAGCACAGCTGGGAGGTGAGCTATGGCGGCATGGAGTACGGCACCGGACCGCGTGCCTCGGTCAGCATCAGCGAGGGCAAGGCTTATGCGCTGGGTGCGACGGGGGTGGCTGCCTGCCTCGAGGCCGAGACAGGCCGGGTGATCTGGCAGGTGGACACGGTGCAAACGTTTGGGGCGAAGCTTCCCAAGTGGGGCTTCGCGGCGTCTCCGGTGATCGATGGCAGCCGCGTGCTGCTGCATGTGGGTGCGGATGCCGGATCGGTGATCGCCCTGGATAAAAACTCGGGCAAGGAAGTCTGGCGCGGCGGGCCTGATCCGGCAGGCTACTGCACACCGGAAATCATCACCCATGCAGGCGCGCGTCAGCTCATCGCGTGGGGGCCGGAAAACGTGCAGAGCCTTGATCCGGACAACGGCCGGCTGAACTGGACCTTCCCCTACAAGATCACGTACGGAGTCAGCATCGCGCAGCCGCTTTATCATGACGGCATGCTGCTCGTCTCGGGCTACTGGCATGGAGCGAAGGCGCTGCAACTCGGCGAGAAAAGTGCCGACCTGTTGTGGGAAAATCAGGCTGAGATCTGCGGCCTCATGTCGGCTCCTTTGTTTAAAGACGGTGTGGTTTACATGCTCGACAAGAGCCGTGGCCTGCAGGCCTTCGAGCTCAAGACCGGCAAGATTCTGTGGAGCGATGGCAACACGCTGACGCCCAAGGGCGGCAATCCGCAGATGAGCCTGGTGTGGATGCAGGAGTCTGCCAGCCTCGCCGCACTGCTGAATGCCGACGGCGAACTCGTGTATGTCATACTCCAGCCTGACAAGCACGTGGAACTGGCCCGCTGGCAGATCATTGGCAAAACCTGGGCGCACCCGGCCTTTGCGGGAAACAGGATATTTGCGCGCAGCGATAAAGAATTGTCCGCCTGGAGGCTTTGGTAGTTGGCATGAAACTCTGGCTGCCCGTCCTTCTCGCCGTCTTCGTCATCGCCGCTGTGCCCGCACCTGAGGCCCCCGTTTGGAAGGCGGGCGCGGCCTCGGCCAAGATCACACCCGAGAAGCCCATGTGGATGGCAGGCTATGCAGGACGCACCAAGCCGTCTGAAGGCGTGGAACTGGACCTGTTTGCCAAGGCCTTTGTGCTCACGGATCAAACGGGTGGACGGTTTGCCCTCATCACGATGGACCTGATCGGCGTGCCGAGAAATCTGCGCCTGGCTGTGGCGGAGCGGGTGAAGAAACAGCACGGCATCGAGCCCGCGAATCTGGCCATCAATGCCTCCCACACGCATAGCGGCCCCGAACTGCGCACGAGCAAAATCTATGGCGCGGATGATCTGGCGCTGCGCGAGAAAGAGGCCGCAGAATACACGGCACAACTGGAGGACACGCTGGTGCGCCTCGTCGGCGAGGCTATGGAGAAATCCGTGCCCGCGCATCTGGACTACAGCACGGCACGCTGCGGGGTCTCGATGAACCGCCGCACACCGGATGGCAAAGGCGGGTGGAACAACTTTCCGAATCCAAAAGGACCGGTGGACCAAACCGTGCCTGTGCTGCGAGCCAGCACGGCAGAGGGCAAGGACATCGCCATCATTTTTGGCTACGCCTGCCACTGCACCGTGCTCGGGCACCAGAAGTTCAGCGGCGACTACGCAGGCTATGCGCAGCAGGAGATCGAAAAGGCGCACCCCGATGCCGTCGCCATGTTTGCCAACGGCTGCAGCGGCGACCAGAACCCCTACCCGCGCAAGACGATGGAGCTGGCGCAAACGCACGGCAAATCTCTCGCCACCTCCGTGCAGGCTGCGCTGGAGACGAACATGCAGCGACTCAAGGGCACCATCCGTGCCGCGTATCGCGAGATCCCGCTGGCCTATGACAAGCTGCCCACACGCGAGCAGCTGCTCGAAGAGCAGAAGTCCACGAACAAATACCTGGTCGGGCATGGCACACGCATCCTGCAGCGCATGGCCGATGAAGGTGCCCTACCCACGACCTACCCCTATCCAGTGCAGGTGCTGCGCCTGGGCAATGACCTCACCTGGGTCACGCTCGGCGGTGAGGTGGTGGTGGACTACTCGCTCCGCCTCAAGCAGGACCTCAAGGATCCCATCGTCTGGATCAGCGGCTACACCAATGACGTGATGGCCTACATCCCCAGCCTGCGCATCTGGCAGGAGGGCGGCTACGAAGGCGGCGGCGCCATGATCTACGGCAGCCACCCCACGCGCTGGAGCGACAAGACGGAGGAGCACATCATCAACACGGTGATGGAGCTGCGGAAGGCGGTGGAGTGAATCACTTCTGCGCCCGCAGCAGGCGCACCTGCGCCTTCAGCAGCTCTGCCTGCGCCTGCTTGACTCCGACGTCTGATGCACGTGCGAGCTCCTTCATGCGTATGGCCCATTCCACCCGCTGTTCGTTCGCCGCCACCAGCCCCTGCAGCGCGGTGATCAGAGCCTCCCTCACTCCCTGTTCGAGAGCAAGATCCACCCGTGCCTCCGCCAGCTCCACCTGGGCCGCCTCCACCCCGGCTCCATTCTCCGCAGAAGCCCGGCCCGATTTGTACAAAGCCTGCTCGATTTCGACCTGCTGCTCCCGGATTTGAACAAGCTCGGTGAGTTTCGCGATGATTTTCGCATCCGGCCCGGAAGCCTTGGACGGCTCCTGGGCAAGGAGTGTGAACGGAAAGAGCGCTGCGACGACGACGGTGATCAGTTGGGTCTTCATGGGCGTGGTCAGATTCATCTGCAACTGCGGCCTGATTGGCCGACAGTTTGCCCATGTACCAACGGGGTCTGTGTTGGAAGGTTACAGCCTTTTGAGTCCTGGAAATCGCATCTTAGGAGCGAACGCCACTCGATTGCAGCGTCTGGGCCGACAAAACTAGAACGGCCCGGGATAATTCCCGGGCCGTTCAAGGTTGCAGCAGGTGCGCGCAGAGTGCGCGGTCGCATTACTTGCTGTTCTCGGCGAACTGCGCGTCGAAGATGATCTTGCTCGGCGGGAAGTCGATCTTCTTCACGAAGGCGGCGGATTCGGCGGCGCCGAACTCGCGGTCCATGGCGCCGTCTTCCCACTCGACGCTCAGCGGGCCGCCGTAGTCGATGTCGTTGAGGGCGCGGATGATGCGCTCAAAGTTGATGTTGCCACGGCCCACGGACTTGAAGTCCCAGTAGCGGCTGGGCTTGTGGAAGTCCACATGGCCGCCGAAGACGCCGGCTGTGCCGTCACCGATGCCCCAGGCCACGTCCTTCATGTGCACGTGGAAAATGCGGTCGCTGAACTTGTAGATGAACTTGATGTAGTCCACACCCTGGTAGCCGAAGTGGCTGGGGTCGAAGTTGAAGCCGAAGGCGGGGTGGTAATCGACTGCCTGGAGGGCGCGCTCGGCGCTGGCGATGTCGAAAGCGATTTCCGTGGGGTGCACTTCCAGCGCGTAGCGGATGCCGAGCTTCTGGTATTCGTCGAAGATGGGGGTGAAGCGCTTGGCGAAGTCCTTGTAGCCTGCGTCGATCTGCCCTGGGAGATTCGGCGGGAAGGAATAGACGAGATGCCAGATGCTGCTGCCGGTGAAGCCGTTCACCACGCTGACGCCAAAGCGCTTGGCGGCGTGAGCGGTCTTGATGAGCTCCTCAGCGGCGCGCTGGCGCACACCTTCAGGATTGCCGTCGCCGTAGATGTGCTGAGGCAGGATCTGCGCGTGGCGGGGGTCGATGTTGTCGCACACGGCCTGGCCCACGAGGTGGGTGGAGATGGCGTGGCACTGCATGCCGGCGGCCTTCAGCTTGGCACGCTTGGCGTCGCAGTAGGCCTGGTCTGCCTTGTCCACTTCGAAGTGGTCGCCCCAGCAGGCGAGTTCGACACCGTCATAGCCGAAGGCCTTGGCCTTCTGGATCATGGTATCGCAGGAAAGATCGGCCCACTGGCCGGTGAAGAGGGTGACGGGGCGTGGCATGAACGTAGGGTGTGGTTGAGTTGAGGCGGGGAAGAAGGAGAAAGATTGGCGAATGTCGAATATGAATGACGTTTTTTTGCCGGGTTTACGGGGCCTGTTTGCGCTCCGGGGCCATTGAGCGGGTCAGGGTGTAGGGCATTTCCTGGATCAGCCGGACCGGTTTTCCCGCCTTGTCTTTGACGATGCCGACGAGCTTCAGCTGGCCGGAGATCCTGGTGTCCAGATCCAGCATGTCCGAGAGCCGGCGGACGAGGGTGGCGTCAAAGGTGACCTCGATCTCGCTCAGGTAGCCCATGGGCCGCTGCATGCTGAAACTGCCCGCAAGGTGAACCGTGGCCAGAGGGCCGCCAGGCTGCTCATTCATGGAGACGAGCGTGCACTCGATGTCCCTGGCCACCACGGCTCCGTAGGCCTTGCCGGCAGATTCGTTGATGCCGACTTTCCAGGCCTCTCCGGCTTTGCGTGTCTGATTGAGCAGGCAGGCTTCGGGAATTTCCAGCAGCAGCCGGGTGAAAGCCAGATCGGCCATGAATTTTTGCTCTTCGGCGCTGGCTTTGCCCTCGGTCAAGGTGGCCTTCCACGAGCCGCCGGTCTTGCGCATGCGCAGGGTTTTACCCACCAGAGGGGCGGCCTGCTCGCTGGGGGGCGGCGGCACACCGCTGTAGTTCACCAGTTCGCAGACCATCTCGCGCACCTGCACCTCCTCGGAGTCGCTGCCCAGCAGGCGGCGGACCAGGTTGACCTTCTGCATAAACCGGCAGGAAAAGCCACTGTCAGGATTCGACGGCTCCATGCGTGCTTTTCCTTCCTGCACGCGGACCTCGCGCTTTTCCCTCAGCAGAGTGCCGCTGCGGAGACCGGCTGTGGAGCTGAGTTCCACAGGAGATTCGCTGTCTGCGGCATTGAGCGACACGGCTGCGAGGCAGAGCAGCAGAAGGCGGAGCAAAAAGGACATGGCGGCGAGACTATCCAAACCACGCAGGGCCGCACAAGCTGCAAGTGCCCCGCATTTCCTGCTTGGCTAAAAGGGCCGCCACCCTGCATCATGCGGCCATGACCCGCGTGCTGCTGCTCTGCCTGGCCTTTTCCACCACGATTCATGCGCAATGGACAACCTCGCGCATTCAGGGCTCACCCGAGGCCGCAAAGCCCTGCATCCCCGAGCAGGCCTTTCCCGGCATCGTCCTCCATGAGGCGCTGGAGATGGTGCCCATGCCCGGCGCGCGACGTTTCATCGCCGTGGAAAAGGGAGGCAAAATATGGAGCTTCAAGGACGCACCGGATGCCCGGCAGCAGGATCTCCTCATCGACCTCAAACCCGGCCACCCGCAGCTGCAATACGCCTACGGCATCGCCTTCCACCCGAAGTGGCGGGAGAACGGCCACGTCTTCCTCTGCTATGCGTATGGAGACAAAGTGCCGGATGGCACCAAGCTCTCACGCTTCAAGCTCAGCCAGCAGGAGCCCCCGGTGCTCGATCCCACATCCGAGACCGTGCTGCTGACGTGGCGCAGCGGCGGGCACAACGGAGCGTCTTTGCAGTTCGGCCCCGATGGCATGCTCTACATCTCCACCGGCGACTCCGAGGTGCCCTCGCCACCCGATCCGCTGAACACCGGGCAGGACATCAGCGACCTGCTGTCCTCCATCCTGCGCATTGACGTGGACCGCACAGAAAACGGCCAAGCCTATGCCATCCCGCCGGACAATCCGTTTTTGAAAACGCCCAACGCCATGCCGGAGATATGGGCCTTCGGTTTTCGCAATCCCTGGAAGATCAGCTTTGACGGCAAGGGCCGCCTCTGGTGTGGCGATGTCGGCTGGGAGCTGTGGGAAATGATCCACCTGGTGCAGCGCGGCGGGAACCACGGCTGGAGCGCCTACGAGGCGAGCCAGCCGATCAAGCCCGAGACTCAGCGCCCTGAGCCCGTCATCCCGCCTGTGGCTGCACATCCGCACACGGAGGCCGCGAGCATCACCGGCGGCTATGTGTACCATGGCAACCGCTTTCCGGAGCTGAAGGATGCCTACATCTACGGCGACTACGAGACGGGCAAAATCTGGGCGCTCTGGCATGACGGCAAACAGGTGACGCGACGCGAGGAGATCGCCGATACGCCGCACAAGATTGTGACCTTTGGCCAGAGTGAAGACGGCGAGCTGTACTGGATGAACTGGGAGAAGGACACGCGCATCTACCGTCTGGCACCGAATCCCTCGGTCGCCAAGCCGAGCCAGTTCCCACACAAGCTCAGCGAGACAGGCTTGTTTAAGGACACCGCCTCTCAAACACCCGCAGCAGGTGTGCTGCCCTTTGAGATCGCCGAACCCATGTGGCAGGACGGCGCCACCGCCACGCGCTTCATTGCGCTTCCACAAAGCAGCCGTATCAAGACGACCCGTGGCGGCCCCCCCGCCAAACCGAACTACAAAGTCGAATGGCCCGCCGACTCCGTGCTCGCCCGCACCATCACCTGGCCGGCCACGCAGCAGCGCATCGAGACGCAGGTTTTACATTTCGACGGCGAGACCTGGAACGGCTACTCCTACCGCTGGAATGAGAAAGGCACGGATGCCGAACTGGTGAAAGCAGATGGCGAGGAATTCACCGTGCAAAAGCAGCCCTGGCGTATCCACAGCCGTGGCGAGTGCGCACGCTGCCACACCAATTGGAGCGGCTTCACCCTGGGTTTTCAGCCCGACCAGCTCGTCCGCATCGCCGGCAAAGAGCCAGCCGATGTATCTGAGCTCTTTGACGGCCCCTTCACTGAATGGCAGCCTGCTCACCTCGTCTCCAGCCATGATCCGAAGCCCCCTCTGGAAACCCGCGCGCGCTCCTGGCTGCATGCCAACTGCGCGCACTGCCACCGCCGCCATGGTGGGGGCAGCGTGCCGCTGATGCTGAACTTTGACCTGCCCACGGCCGAAACGATGACGGTCTATGAAAAGCCGACCCGAGGAGACTTTGGCATCAGCGATCCCGCCGTGATCTACCCATGGGCCCCTCACCGCAGCATCCTTTTTCAGCGTGTGGCGCGGACTGGCAGCGGCCACATGCCGATGATCGGCGCACGTGATCCCGACCCCGCTGGCCTGAAGCTGCTGTGGGAATGGATCTCGGGCATTTCCCCCAAGAAAGGCCCCGCAGAAAGCTATGTCAGCAAAGAGGACATGCTGCAGAAAGGAGACTCAGAGCATGAGGCCGAGCTGCTCTCTGGCAGACATCCGGAAAACGAACATCGAATCCATGCGGATCCCCTGCACTGGTTCCGAAGTTCTCCGACTCATTTGATGATGGCGGTGTCCAATGAACAAATCCCGCAGCCGCGGCGGGCAGCCGCCATCAAAGCAGCGATGGCAAGCGGTGACCCGAACATCACCTCCCTGTTTGAGCGCTTTCTGCCACCGGATCAGCGGGTCAAAACTTTGGGCATGAACTTCGACGTGAAGAAACTTCTCGCCGTCCAAGGGAACGCAAAACGGGGCGGCGAGCTCCTGAGCATGACCGGCAAAATGGCCGCGTGCTTCGCATGTCACATCATCAACGGCAGCGGCCATGATTTCGGCCCCGACCTGAGCAAGGTCGGGGCACGGCTCACGCGCGAGCAAATCCTCGAAAGCCTGAAGCAGCCATCGAAGGTCATCGCCAAAGGCTACGAGACTTGGGTCGTCACCTTGAAGGACGGGCGTGTGCAGACAGGTTTCATCACCCGCTCCAACGGTGGCTCCACCACCATGAAACTTCCCGGCGGCCAGCCGCAGGCCATTGCCCAGGATCAAATCCAAAGCCAGCAGTCACAGCCCTCCTCGCTGATGCCGGAAGGGCTGCTGCAAAGCATGACGGAACAGGAGGCGGCGGATGTGGTTTCGTATCTATCAGGACTGAAATAAAGAGGCCGCCCGCGCCCCGCATTCCTCCGATGACAAAGCTGCGTACACAGGCACCGTCTGGCGCGTTACCCTGCATGTGATGCATACCACGCCTGTCACCTGCCCGAGCTGCTTCCAGGAATTTGAAGTTCCTGCGCCGTCCTATGATGAAGTGCCATGTGATGTGGACTACGACTGCGAGATATGCTGCCGTCCTCTGCGCATCTTGTTTTCAGAAGATGACGGCGAAGTCATGGGCATGGCTTACGGGCTGGGGGAGAGCGGACCTTACGGGTAATGTCCCCCATCATGAAGACTGACATTCTGGTAGTCCCAAGTTTCCGTGTTACTACTCTTTTATGCGAGTTTTCGCAGAGAATGCATTTGGATATTTGCAAAAACAGAAGTTGTCGTTAGTTTCGAAAAATCCCGCTGCCAGGAGTCTGGTGGATGGGATGCTTAACAAACTGGTTAACACCCACACACATGAAAATCGCTATCCTCACCCTCATCGCGGCTTCCGCCGTCCTGTCCGCCTGCCAGCAGCCTGCTCCTCCTCCTCCGCCGCCACCAGTGCACAGCGGCAAGTAAGCATTCCGCCGCTTAGAGCGGCTGATTGTCCGACTTGCGTCTGATCATTTCATGATCCGTCTTGCCACTGTTCTGTCGCTGCGTCCGTGATGCTTCATGCATCCTGTCCCAGCTAAGAAGGCATGTGCGAAGTGCAACGCCAAAGCGAAGGCCGACTGCAAAGACGGTCACAAGCACTCATCCAAGCCGCCGTCCCCCACCCAACCGGAGGACGGCGGTTTTTTGTTCCCCTGGCACCGAATTCCTGATGCCTTCCCCCGTTTTTCACTTCATGGATGCAGCACCATGCCAGACTGCCTGCTCGCCCTAGAATCCTCCTGCGATGAGACCGCTGCAGCCATCTGCACGCTGAGGGGCGAACTGATCGCGAGCCGCATCTCCTCGCAGATTGAAATCCACCGCCAGTATGGCGGGGTCGTGCCAGAGGTGGCTTCTCGCAATCACATTCTGCATGCCCGCCCGCTGGTGCAGCAGGTGCTGGCAGATGCCGGAAAAACACTCGGTGACATGGCCGCTTTTGCAGCCACCAGCGGCCCGGGACTGGTCAGCTCACTGCTCATCGGCACCTCGATGGCCAAGGCGCTGGCCATTGCGGAAGACAAGCCCTTCATTGCCGTAAACCATATGGAGGGCCATCTGCTCTCTCCTTTCATGGGCGAAAACGGTCCTGTGCGCCCCTGCGTGGCGCTCATCGTCAGCGGAGGCCACACCATGCTGGTGCGCGTGCACGGTGTTGGTCGCTACGAACTGCTGGGCCGCACCCGGGATGATGCCGCCGGCGAGGCCTTTGACAAAGTGGCCAAAATGATCGGCCTCCCCTACCCCGGCGGCCCGGAGATCGACAAGCTGGCCGCCCGCGGCAATCCAGAGGCCTTTGCCTTTCCAAGAAGCTTCCTGGACGGTCGCAGCCTGGAGTTCAGCTTCAGCGGCCTGAAGACTGCGGTGCTTTATGAGCTGCCGCGCCTGGATCTGAAAAACGAGCAGGTGCTGGCAGATCTCTGCGCCAGCGTGCAGGCGGCGATCATTGAGGTGCTGGTCGAAAAGCTGCTGCTGGCGGCAAAGCAATGCGGCGAGAAAACCCTGGCGGTCAGCGGCGGCGTCAGCTGCAACCGGGGACTGCGAGCCGCACTTGCAGCGCGCAGCGCCAAAGCAGGCCTGCAACTGCTGCTGGCCAGGCCGGATCTTTGCACAGATAATGCCGGCATGATCGCATTTGCCGCGTCGCAGCGTTTCAGCACTGGTCACACCTCTCCCCTGGAGGCGGATGTGGACCCCAACCTCTCCCTCGTCAGCTAATCCCCCCCTCTTTGCCATGCGCCCGCTCCTGCTCATTTTCTGCGCGTTAACCACCCTGCAGGCGGGCGACTGGCCGCAGTTCCTGGGTCCG
Organism: Prosthecobacter fluviatilis; assembly: GCF_042655725.1. Taxonomy (GTDB): domain Bacteria; phylum Verrucomicrobiota; class Verrucomicrobiia; order Verrucomicrobiales; family Verrucomicrobiaceae; genus Prosthecobacter; species Prosthecobacter fluviatilis. The sequence continues at coordinate 560,334 of NZ_JBHSMQ010000002.1, read as the reverse complement.
CAGCGAAACTGCACCGCCACTGACGAGGCGCCGGTCACTGGCAGCACAGAGCCAGAGATCATCTGGAAGCGCATGCTGGGCAGCGGCCATGCCGGAGCCGTCGTCAGCAACAACCGCGTGATCGTGACTCATCGTGTAGGGGGCGAGGTGATCACCGAAGCTCTGGCAGCCGCAGATGGCAAACCGCTCTGGAAGCATGCCTGCCCCACCAGCTACCGCGACAGCTTTGGCTTCGACAACGGCCCACGGGCTGTGCCATGCATTTCCGCAGGCAAAGTCATCACTCACGGCCCTGAGGGCATGGTGCAGGCGCTCGATTTCGAAACCGGCCGGGAGCTCTGGAGCTATGACACCGTCGCCGAGCTCGAATCGCCGCAGGGCTACTTTGGCCGTGCCTGCTCCCCGCTTGTGACGAACGGCAAGGTGCTCCTCAATGTGGGGGGCAGAAATTCCAAAGGCGGTGCAGGCATCATCGCGCTGGATCTGGCGACGGGCAAACTGCTCTGGCAGGCCGGCGAAGATGAGGCGAGCTATTCTTCCCCCGTGCTGCTCCCTGAAGATCCGGGGGTATGCGCCTTTTTCACCCGCAGCGGCATCCTCCTGCTGCAGAGCAACGACGGCAAGGTGCTGGCCAATGAACCTTTCCGCGCCCGCATCGACGCCTCCGTCAACGCCTCCGCCCCGGTGCCCTGTGAGAATGGCAGGCTGTTTTTCAGCGCCGCCTATGACGTGGGGGCCGGCCTCTGGCAGTGGAACAAGTCTGAACACGTCCTGACCGGCGTGTGGAAAAAAGCCGACGCGCTGGACTGCCATTACACCACCCCCATTTACCACGCCGGGCATGTGTATGGTCTGCACGGGCGCCAGGAGACCGGCATGACATTGCGCTGCATCTCCGTGGCCGATGGCAAGGTGGCCTGGGAAGCGCCTGACCACCTGCAGGGCGGCACTCTAATCTTGGTAGGTGACCAAATCCTGCTGCACAGCGAAGCCGGTGAGCTGCTGATCTTCACCGCCGACCCCAAAAAATTCAACCTCCTGCAGCGCAGCCAGATCACACGGGCAGGGCACCGCAGCCATGATGCTTTCTCCAACGGCCTGCTGTTTGCCCGGGATGCGGAAAAGCTGGTTGTGCTGAAGGTGAAGTAGTCGCTGGATTGATCCGCAGCCGCGTCTAGTCTGGGCATCATGGCTCAGATTGGCAGACGCAACTCACTCATCGTACTACACAGCACGCCGCATGGCGTTTACCTGGACGGGGGCGAGCATGGCGAAATTTTGCTGCCGAACCGCTACATCCCCAAGGGCACCAGCCTTGGCGATTCGCTCGATGTGTTCATCTACCGCGATTCCGAAGACCGGCTCGTGGCCACCACGGAGCAGCCTTTTGCCATGGTGGGTGAATTCGCCACCCTGGAAGTCGTGAGTGTGAACCGCAACATCGGAGCGTTTTTAAAGTGGGGCCTGCTCAAGGATCTGCTGCTGCCTTTCCGTGAGCAGGCGGAGCAGGTTTACGTCGGTGACAAGGTCGTCGCCTACATCATGCTCGACGAAAAAACAGACCGCATCATCGCCACCACGCGGCTAAACCGCCATCTGAGCCGCGAGCGCCCGCCATTCAAACCAGCACAGCCAGTCCCCCTGCTGATCACCGCCCGCACACCGCTGGGCTACAACGCGATCGTGGCGGGCACTCACCTTGGTCTGCTCTATCACACCAACATCGGTGCCCCGCTGCAGGTCGGGCAGAAGATCAACGGCTTCGTCAGCGCCGTCCATCCGGGAGGCAAGATCGACCTCAGCCTGGATGCCTCAGGCTACCAGCGTGTGGCTTCACTGACGGACCGGATTCTCGAAGCTCTCAAGAACAACGGCGGCAAGCTCCCCTATGACGATGACAGCCCGCCGGAAGTCATTCGCAGCCACTTTGAGGCCAGCAAGAAAGCCTTCAAGCAGGCGCTTGGCGCGCTCTACAAGCAGCGCCGCATCCGCTTCACGAACCCGGGCATCGAAACCCTGGATGTTCGCGAAGCGAAAGAAGGTGACTGGAAGCCTTCAGGGAAACCTTGATCAATGCTGCGACTTCAAAAAGCGGCCATCGGATGTGACACATGAAGTTTCGATGCCACCGTCAAAAACAACGACATGAGGCTTCTTGAGTTTCATCAGCTCTCGAAGGAGCCCTTCGGCCATTGATTGAGTGACCGTAACGCTCGAAACCACGGTAAGTGTGGATACAGGATCCACCCAGCGGCTTGAAGAAAAATCTGCTTCTTCAAGCCCTCCCTCGCAGAAACTCCCCTGTGTCTCGAGATAATCCCTGACCGCATTGTAAAACACGTCAAACTCATCTTCGGAGATGGTGTGAGATGTTTCGGTGAATGCATGGATCTCTTCGTCCGAAACCAGCTCAGTTTTCATTCGGGTCACGTTCGCCCAAAAGAAAAAGGCAGCAAGCACCGCGGTGCTTGCTGCCCATGTCATCTTTTCCAGCCTATCAGGGCAGAGGGAAACGCTTGTTCGCCTCGCTGACTTCCTTGCGGATCTCGGCCAGGACGGCGTCGTTTTCACGATTGGAAAGAGCACGGTCGATCCAGGCGGCGATCTGCTTCATGTCAGCTTCCTTCATGCCACGGGTGGTCACGGCCGGGGTGCCGACGCGGATGCCGCCGCCGAGGGTGATCTTCTCGGTGTCGAAGGGGATGCCATTCTTGTTCACGGTGATGGCGGCCTTGTCGAGGGTCTCGCTGGCGATCTTGCCGTTGAGGCCTTTCGGGCGGAGGTCCACGAGCATGAGGTGATTGTCCGTGCCACCGCTGGTGATGCGGTAGCCCAGCTCGATGAGAGCAGCGGCCAGCGCCTGGGCGTTTTTGACGACCTGGGCGGTGTAGTCCTTGAACTCAGGCTTGAGGCACTCACCGAAGCAGACGGCCTTGGCGGCGATGACGTGCATGAGGGGGCCGCCCTGCACGCCTGGGAAGACCTGGCTCTGGATCTTTTTGAAGAGCTCCTCGTTGTTGGTGAGGATCATGCCGCCACGCGGACCACGAAGGCTCTTGTGTGTGGTGGTGGTGACGAAGTCGGCATACTCCATGGGGGAAGGATGCGCGCCACCGGCCACGAGACCGGCAATGTGGGCCATGTCCACAAAGAGATAGGCACCCACGCTCTTGGCGATCTCGCTCATCTTCTTGAAGTCAATGATGCGCGGGTAGGCGCTGGCACCGGCCGTGATCATCTTGGGCTTCTCACGCAGTGCCACTTCGGCGAGTTCATCGTAGTTGATGCGATCGTCCGTGGCGCTGACGCCGTACTGGCAGAACTGGTAGAAGCGGCCGGAGAAGTTGGCCGGATTGCCGTGGGTGAGGTGACCGCCGTGGGCCAGGTTCATGCCCAGCACCTTGTCTCCGGGCTGGAGCACGCTGAAATAGACAGCGGCATTGGCCTGGGAACCGGAGTGCGGCTGCACGTTGGCATACTTGGCACCAAAGAGCTGGCAGGCGCGGTCGATGGCCAGCTGCTCCACCTTGTCCACTTCCTCACAACCACCGTACCAGCGCTTGGCGGGGTAGCCTTCAGCATACTTGTTGGTGAGGCAGCTGCCCTGGGCGGCCATGACGGCCTTGCTCGTGAAGTTCTCACTCGCGATAAGTTCAATGTGGTCCTGCTGGCGATGCTGCTCGCCGCGGATGATTTCGGCCACGGCGGAGTCGCTGGCCTCCAGGATGTCGAGGGGGTGAGGTTGTGCGTTCATTTTATCCACCCGGCGGCCATGACGGCCACCGGCAAAGGGGGTTTTGAGCCAGGCGTCCACGATCTCCATGGCCGTGGCCTCAGGGGTGTTTTTACCGGAGAGGCAGAGCACGTTGGAGTTGTTGTGCTCACGGGTGATGGCGGCAGTCTGGGCATCGCCCACCAGAGAGGCCTGGATGCCGACGTGGCGGTTGGCGGCGATGCACATGCCGATGCCCGTGGTGCAGACGAGGATGCCTGCGTCAGCTGCTCCGGAAAGAACCTTTTCGGAAACGAGCTCAGCGTAGTCGGGATAGTCCACCGAATCGTGCGAATGCACCCCGAGATCCTCCACGCCATAACCGGCGGTTTTCAGGTGAGCAACGACGGCATTTTTCAGTTCCACACCGCCGTGGTCAGAGGCAATGGCGAGTTTATGAGGGAGGATGCCGTTGGAGGTGCTGGTCATTGTTTGCGTTGGGGGGTGAGGGGGGGACTCAAGATGATGGGCTGAAGGCTGCTGTCATCCATCATTTTTCTTCCAGGTCTGGTCGATGTAGGCGAGCAGGCTGGGCAGCATTTTTTCCAGGCTGCGCAGCGTCTCTTCATACGCTGAACGGCCCTGTCCAAAAGGATCGGAAACATCTCTGCCACGCAGGGCGTCCTCGGCGGCAAATTCGGAGACAAGGTAAACTTTGTCCGCCTCTTCAGGGAACTCATCCACAATCGCAGCCATGTGGTGAGAGGACATGGCAAAGACATGCGTGGCCTGCGCCAGCGTCTGCCGGTCCAGCATGCGGCTCTGAAAGCTGGAAAGATCAATCCCGCGCTCTTTCAGCAATGCCGCCGTGTGCTTGCTGGCTGGCATTCCTGGAGCCGCCGCCACTCCCGCACTGGCCACCTGGTAGTCGGCGCGCTCTCTGACCAGGTCACGAAAAAGCGCCTCCGCCATCGGGCTGCGGCAGGTGTTGCCGGTGCAGACAAAAAGAACGTTTTTCAAGATGCTGAGCAGGGGTTGATTCGCCCCAGCCATGAATGACAAGGGGGACGCAGTGTGCCGCCACAGCCACGTTTTGTCAAAGGCGGAGCAGAAAGTGCTCATAAGCATTTTCGTGGAATATCCCGCTTGCCAAAGGGGCGAGTCATGGGCTTTCCTTCCGTTCGTCCTATTTTTCAAGCGCTTAACCCCGGATGGCGGAACGATATAAAATATATGAAAAGCTCGGCATGGGCGGCGTTGGAGCCGTTTTCCGCGCTTATGACAGCCAGTTGAAGCGCTGGGTCGCCGTCAAACGGCTGCTGACCGCCAATGAGGCCGACGTTGACAAAAACGTCGCCTCCGAGCTCCGGCGCGAGGCAGACGCGCTGGCCTCGCTGCGCAACCCGAACATCGTGACCATCTTTGATGTGGCGAGCGACGATGAGGGCCTGTTCATGGTGATGGAACTGCTGCAGGGTGAAGACCTGGCGGATGTCGTCGCTCGCGGCCCGCTGCCTTACGACGATTTCAAAGAGCTGGCTTCGCAGACTCTCGAAGGCCTTCTGGCGGCCCATCAGCACCACATCCTTCACAGGGACATCAAGCCCGAAAACATCAAGGTGGAGCGCCTGCCCGGCGGCCGCATGCAGGCAAAAATCATCGACTTTGGCCTGGCACGTGCAGGCCTGCGCGCACGCAAGCAGACCGAGGACCAGGAAGGAACGGTGATGGGGTCCATCTATTACATGGCGCCCGAACAGCTCACCCGCGAACCCGTGGACGAGCGCACCGACCTCTATTCGCTCGGCTGCGTGTTCTACGAAGCGCTTTCCGGCAGAAAGGCCTTCGACGGCAGTTCCATGGCGGAGGTGATCGACAAGCACATCGATCACCTCCTGGTGCCGCTGCATGAGATCGCCCCGCATGTGCCGCAATGGCTGGGAGCCTGGTGTGCCCGACTCATGGCCCAGAAGCCTGATGACCGCCCGGCCAATGCACAGCAGGCCATCGAAGAATTCCGCGCCTGGGAAAAAATGCCCACGATGGTGCCCTACGGCCCCTGGATGGGCATGTACGCACCGCCGCCCGTTTACATGCCGCCAGGCATGCCCCCAGGCACAGGCACAGTGCCTCTCACCGGCTACTACGCCCCTCCTGAAGTTCAGGCGCAGCCCTACTATGCGGAGCCAGTGGCCGAAGCCATACCGGTGGAGATCGTACCCGAAGCCCAGCCGGTGGTTGAACTCGCCGCCATCACGACGCCGCTGGCCCCAGCACCACGTCGGCCGGTGACCGGGCGCTCCACGGTGCAGCATCGCCAGCCATCCGTACCTCTCTCATCATCTTCGGCCTCCTTTCTTCAGACAAACGCGAAGCTGGTCAAACAGATCGCGATCATCGGCGGCGGCGTGATTGTGCTGGGCATCGGCGGCTGCTTTTTGTTCGGCAAAAAATCCGCCCCGTCCTCATCCAACCAATCGGCGCTTTCGGCCATTGGCATTTCGAACAACCCGCCCAAGACAAGCTTTCAGCTCCCGCAAGACCGTGCATTCCCCCCTGTGGACCGGGGAATCGCCCTCTTCTATGTTGGCAACACCGGCAACCTGACCAACCGCAAAGGCGAAGATGGCAAACCCGCCCAGGCCAACCCAAACGAGCCGGTGGTGGAATGGCATGACATTTCCGAACGCGGTGGCGACAACATCCTGCGAAGCTATCAAAAAAGCGCAGATTATGCCCCCAAGCGCGCGAACTGGCCGGAAGTCGCCAAAGGGGGCAGCCCCAAGCCGGGCAAAGTCGTGCTCGATTTCCACTCTCGTAATGGCAAACCCTGCATCCTGGAACTGGATGACACCGGCAGCGAAACGCAAAGCATGCCCTTCGGCACCAAGGAGACCGGTGTACCCAACGAAAAAGGGCTGACGGCCGTCGTCGCATTCCAGGCCGATGCCACCAAGCTGCCCATGCGCGTGTTTACCCTCGGCAACGACGATGGGACCACAGTGTCACTGCTGGTGGATGCAGACAAAAACCTCGTCGCGGAAGTGAAAAACGCAGGCGGCAGCCCCACGCTGACCTCCAAAGATGTGAATGGCACCCTGGCCACCCTGGCCTTCATCACCTGGAACGCCGGGTCTGGCGTCGTGGAACTCCGCGCACGCGATGCAGACGGCAAGGCCTTCGCCTCCTCGGACGGCAAGTCCACCGCTCCTGCCAAGCCCCTGAACTGGCTGCTGATCGGCCGGGGCAAAGACAGCACTGGAGACAACGTCAGCCCGCAGGATCAGTTCAGCGGCTATCTGGCCGAGCTCTTTGTATATTCCGTGATCTTGAAACCCGACCAGGCGCAGCTCATCGACGGCCGCGTGCGTGATTACTATTTCCTCACCCCGCCGCCGCCGCTCAACACAAGAATCAGGACCAAACTGGCCTGGATCGAACCGCGCAGCGCCTGGAAGCTAAGCGCCAGCCTCAAGAAGGAAGACTGCTCCAAAGCAGTGGACAGCAACACCGGCTCCCGCTGGGCCACGGGGGCGGCCACCAAAGGCGGCGAATGGTTCACGGTCGAACTCCCCAACGAAGAAAATATCGCCGGCCTCGCCCTCGACAGCATGGCCAGCATTCAGGACTACCCTCGCAAATACAAAGTCGAGGTATCAACAGATGGCACAGCCTGGACTCCTGCCGCCCAGGGAGATGGGAGCGCTGTGACCGAGATCATTTTCAAAGCACCTCTGAAAGGCCGGTTTGTGCGCATCACTCAGCTCGCCCCGTCCGGCACCGTCTGGGGAATCAACGAACTGGCGCTTTTCAAAAAGTAGCTGCTCCTGACGGAAAAGCAGCCCTTCAGTTCATGGCCGTGCAGAGCGCGCCCCGAATGGCTCCGGCCTGCTCATGACTGAGCCCGGCGGGCGCGGCCACCGCGGCGTGCACTATGCCGATCGTTGTTTCACACGGTATGACGGTAAGCACATTCCCAGACGCCAGCGGCTGGTGGATCAGCGGAGGAGGAGCACACGCGGACGTTGCATTCGCCCGTAGCGCAGCCCCCCAGGCCATCATGGTGGAAAGCACCAGACCGGCTTTCGCCTCCCCACCCCAGAGGACTTCACCATCATCACTCATGACAAGCATCTGCCCGCCATCCTCCTGAAGCACTTGCCGCGCCCAGCCGGCAAATGCAGCCAGCCGCGTCGAACGCGGTCCTGGCGGAATTTCAAATCTGGGCCGCTGCAGTGCCATGCCAGCGCGCTCCGGCGACTCATCGGTCACGGCTTCTTCGGGTAAATCCCCCCTCGTGCTCGACTCCCATTTTTCCTGCAATCCCGGAGCCACCACGGTCTTTTTTCCGTTCAAGATGGGCTCTTGTGGTACTGCATCACCCACGCGCGTCAGGATGCCGGCATCTGCCGCGTGCTGACGAATCGCGCGCAATTTGTCACGGATCCGGCTCAGGGGCAGCGCAACAGCTGCAGTGGAGGGGGGGAGCACAGGCCCCTCCTCATGCACTTCGCTCCTCAATTCTGGGAGAGGCTCGGGCTCATCTGGCACAGCCTCAGGCAGCAAGGCGGCAGCCGCCGGTCTTGCAGGCCGCTCAGGTCTGTCCATGGCAAACCCCCAGGCCTCGGCAGCACTCGCCGGCAGTTTTTCGGGGGTCGTATCCAGCTCCAGGACAGCAGATGACTCCACGGGAGAGGTCTCCATGGGAGCTATCTGCGCCACCAGCGCCTTGATCCGGTCAGCATCAATCCATGAGACTTGCATGGCCATGCTCCCTTTCTCTTTCGTGGCTCAACCCGGCGCGCTGCTCAAGCTCAGCGGCGATCTGGTCAAAAATCAGAGCCTCCGGCGGCGGATTGCGCCGTGTCAAAGCCACAGGCACCCCGAGCGCGCTCGCTTCGAGAAAGGAGGCCAGCCGGGGAATGCTTTGCTGAAACATCAGGTTGGCAGGCAGCATGTCCCGCAACTCCCGCGCCACCTTCAGGCTCATTTCGTTTTCCCGCATCACCATGGTGAGCAAAATTCCCGCGACGCGTACACCGGCACCTTCCGCACGAAACCGGGCCAGCGTCTCCAGCAGATGCGGAACACTGCGAATCGCCAGAGGCTCAGCCTGCTGGGGCAGCACCACAAAGTCACAAGCCTTCACCACAGACTCCGTGGTGCTGCTCATTCCGGCGGCCGTGTCCATCAGCACAATGTCCACCCCGCGCAGTTCGGCGCTGCGCAGCAGGTCGGCCAGCCGCGTCGGCACCTCACTCTCCGCCCAGCCCTGCCTGGCACAGTTGTCATACTGACCGGCAGGCATGATTTCCAGCTCCGGCAGCCGGGTCGCCACCACCATTTTTCCCAGGTCTCCGCCACGGACGAGAAACTCATGGAAGCCCTCCCGTGCCTTGGTGCTTTTTGCCAGTGACAGCCCCACGCCGCCCTGCGGGTCAGTGTCTATCAGGAGCACACGCCAGCCTCGCCGCGCCAGTGAATAGGCGAGGTTGATGCACAACGTGGTTTTACCCACGCCGCCTTTCTGACTCGCTGTTGCAATCGCTATCACGCGTCGATGCTAAGATGGGTTTGCCGAATGGCAAGGAAGTTGCGTGGCAGACCATTTAAGATTAAATGCTGCATGCGCCACATTGGCGCGGACCATCCCCTCGCTCCTTCACATGAACAGGCCCTTTTTGTCATTCTGCATGGCGTTCTGCCTGACGAGCCTGTCCTGTGAACGTCATACCGAGCTCAGGCGTGAGATAGCCGCACTGGACGCCCGCATCAAAAAAGACAAGGCGGACACGCTCCAGTACGAGCAGGACATCGCCGCGCTCGGCGGCAAGGAGGCGCTGCCACGCATCTCCCAGCAGGCTCAGGAGACAGAGGATCAGGTGCGCCCTCTGGAATTTGTCAACGCCCCCAGGGAGCGCAAACTCTCGGCCATTGAAAGCGGGTTCGCGATGCTGAAACCAGCCGCAGAGGCCTACAAAGCCGCAAACCTTAAATAATCCCCCTCTCGCCTGTGTTCGAATTCCGTTTCAGCACCCTTCTCAAAGCCCTGCTCTTTTTTGCCTGCGTCCTTGGCGGCTGTGACTACCTCCACACGCTCGACAAGCTCAAATCAGACCTTGCCGACCTCAAAGCCGAAGCCGACACGGCACGGGAAATCGCGGAACTGCGCAAGCAGGAATGGACCGAGCTCAAAGCAGCCAAAGACAAGCTGGCCCAAGTGAACGCACGCCTGGCAGAGATCAACCGGCAGCGCGATCTTCTGGACGCCAGGGAGCGCAAACTGACCGGAGAGGTCAAATACATGGCGGATTCCTTGGCCGCGGCCGTGGAAAAGGTGCGCTCATCCGACATCGGCACTGTGATCCCCGAACTCCGGCTGATCGGACGCCCAGCCCTGCACAACGCTAAAATATTCAAAATCAACGATGATTCAATCTCCTTCCTGCATGAAGACGGCGTTGCCAACCTGCAGGTGAAATCGGATGAACTGCCACAGGATTACGTTCTGAAGTATGATCTCGGCCCGAAATCCATTCACAACGGCTTAAATCGCCTCATCAGCGAGCTCAGAGTGGGCGCGACCAAATAAAGCCCACATAGGGCTGAGAGGCTGCGTCAATCGCCCATCGCCGTCGCGAACTTGATGCAGCATTTTTCTTGTCGATTTCGATACCCCGTGGTTTGATGAATGGGTTCGACATGAATTACCTATGCATTTTCGCTGCAATGCCAGTCATTCTGCTGGCAAGTTCCTGCAATAAAATAGAATCCCTATCTAAAGACAGGGAGGCGCTGGAGGCAGAGTTCCTGCAGAACAGCATCGAACTGCAGGGGCTCGACACTCAGTATGCAGCTTTGGATGCCCATGCTTCAGACCAAATCCAACCGGAGCAACAACATGCCGAATGGGTGAAAAAGAACACAGCCCTTCAGCAGAAGCTGGCAGATCTCAGCAAAACCTGCACCCAGGGCGACGAACTGCTTAAAAAGGTTCGGAGCAAGCTCGAAGCCTACAAGGCCCTAAGCGCCCAATAGTTTCAAACGCCCGCTTATGCTTACCTCCCCCAAGTTCTGGCTGCTGCTTCTGATCGCCTGCGCTGTCGGCTACGGCGGCTACAACGATTACACCCAAAAGCTCAAATCTGCCGAGAGCTCGCTTCAGGAGAGCAGCGCCAAGCTGACCTCGCTGCGCAACCTCATCACTCAAAAGAAAGCCCTCATTCAGCAGAAACGTGAGGACATGGAAAACAACCAGGCACTCCTGAAGGCCAGAGACATTCTCGACAAGCGGCTGGCAAAGATCAACGAGGAGCTGGCAGAGAGCGCCAAATCCTTCAAAGCGGCTGTGGAAAAAGCACGCAACGACGCCAGCGGCAAGGAACTGGGCGACATAACGATGACCAACGGCAGACTGCTGCGTGGCGTCAAAATCCGCAAAGTGGACGAAACAGGCCTCTCATTGTCGTACGCAGACGGCATCGGCACGGCATCGGTGGAGCTGATGCCTGAAAATTTGCAGCAGAAGTATGATCTGGGAACCAATGCCCTGGTCCCCAAAATGATGACGGCGCTGGCGGCCTTTCAAAGCACAGCCCCCAGTGACGTGGTCACCACCAAAAATCAGAGCCCCGAGATCAAGCCCTCGAACAACGCCTCCACCTCACCCGTCGCCAGCGCCCCACAAAGCACACCGGCACCGGCAGAGGGGGCCTCCTTTGACGCCAGGTGTCTCGTCATCATCAAAACCGACCGGGGCAGCGGCTCAGGCTTCATCGCACAAGCGGGGGGCAAAACCCATGTTTACACCAACGCACACGTCATCTGTGGCACCCCCGCTGGCTTCACCTCGAAGATTGTCAGCATCAAAACGGCCTCCGGACAGAACATTCCAGTTCCGTATGAGATTGAGCTTTCGAACAACTATGATCCCGAGGCAGCCCATGGGCTGGAAGACGTGGCAAGATTTCCGGTGTCCCTCAAAGAGGGGGAGCCCTCATACACGCTTGCAGACACCAATCTGTCCGTCAGCGTGAATCAGAGGGTAACCGCTTATGGCAACAGCCTGGGGGCCGATGCCGTGACTTCATTGAACGGCATGGTGGTGGGTCTGGGGACTGACCGCATCGAAATCAGCTGTGAAATCGTGCCCGGCAACAGCGGTGGCCCCGTCGTCCTCACAGACACCAAGCAGGTGCTTGGCATCTCGACCTATCTGAATGCAGCCAAACGCGACATTTGGACCAATGGGACTGTTTTTGACAAGGTGCGGAGATTTGCGGTCAGGCCAGACAAGGTGACCAAGTGGAGAAAAATGCAATACACCTCCCTGATGAGTTCATTGGCCGAACTGAAAGCCTTTGACCGAGATACACTGACCTTGGCCGCTGCCTGCTATCTCAATCCCAAACCCAACCGCGGGGGCTTTGATGTTCCCAGCCAGCCCCGCGGGGACTACATCATCCGCCAGGTCATCGCGGACGGGAGCAAGTACACGCTGGGCGGTGTCATCAGCAGTGGCATTACCAGGGTCAATCAAAAGCTCGGGGGCACAAAAACCACGATATCCATTTCCAACGTGGTGCCGGTGTTTGCCGAATTCTTTGCTTCCGTCGCCCAAGCCTCATCCTCGCAGATAAGCTCGCTTTCACTGGCTGACAGAGCGCCATATCTGAAGCAGTTCATTCCCGAACTGCTGGAAATCAGAAAAGCGGTTCATGCACAGTTTCTCAATGAGGGAGCCACACGCTACCGTTGAGGCGGGGCATGCTTCTCTCACTTGGTAGCACGCTCAGGACCGCAGCGGAGGCTCACCGCCTGCCTCCGCAAATCATCTCGACGCCACTCGCATCACGGGCACGGCGTCCATTCCTACGATTCTGTCACGTGCAGACGCTGAATCCCCGCATCAGACTGTTCAATGAGCGCTGTGCGGCCGGGCATGCCATTTTGCCTACCGGCAGGCACTGAATCATCATGGAATATTTCACATGCAAAAGGCTGCCTATAGGTGTACATCCATCAATAAAATTCGCCTCCGGGCAAAAACCATAATACATTTACTGAAATGCGTCGCATCTTCATTTTAACCTGCCTTGCGTTCGTCGTTTTGGGAAGCTCCTGCGACAAACCAGCCCTGCTGAACGATCAACGGCTCAAAGTCGACGCAGACTTTGAACGCGCCAAGGAGGAAATGCGCACCGTAGATGCCAAGTTCGAAGCGCTTCAGACCGCCGCTTCACCGGACGGCATGAGCTTGGAGCAACAGCATGAAAAGACCGTGAAAAAAAACGCGGAGCTGGAGGAGAAGGTCGAGTATCTCCGGCAAAAGTGCGACGAAGCCGAAGCTGCGCTGGGTGAAATCCGTCCGCGCATGGCCACCTACAAAGCCAAATACCTTTATTAAACTCCCCTGAGGTTATCATGTCCGAAGAATCAAAAATCTGGGTCTCCCTTTCCCTGCTCACCCTTCTCGTCGTCTTCTGTTTCACAGGCCAGTACCTGAGCTCTGTGGACACGGCCAATGTGGCGCTGAGTGACAGCAAATCGAGGCTGGCACTCATTCAGGACCAGCTGACGAAGAGAAAGAAATTTTGGGCCGAAAAGGAGCAGTTTGTTCAGAAGCTCAAGGCCGAGACTGAAAAAAACGCCACTCTTCTTGGGTTACGAGACACGCTGGACCAACGCTTTGACAAAGCGGACAGCGACTTGAAGCAGACTCTCGACTCCATGAGAGAATGGGTGGACAGAACGCGCAAGAATGCACCCGGCACCGATCTGGGAGAGGTGAAACTAGCCAGTGGAAAGGTTCTGCGCGGCGTCAAAATACGGAAAGTGGAAGATTCCGGCATTTCGTTCATTCACGATGACGGTGTCGGCTCCATTCCGGCAGACCAAGCCCCTGAAACCCTAAAGGAACAATATGATCTGGGACCTAATGCCCTGGTGCCCATGATTGAGAAAGCCCAGGCGGCGCTTTTTCAAAATCCTGGTGAAGAGAGCATCATAAGCCCATCCATGCCGGCCGCTCCGCCCCCCTTCGTTTCGAGCTCCCCCGCACCAAAAGCCTCGATCAAGATTGACGAAGCCAAGATCAAACGAATCAAGCTGAGGATGGCGGAGCTGGATGCAGCCATCACCAGCTATACAAATCTGGTCTCGCAGTATCGGAAAACAGCGGCAAGCCATCAGGAGCTGGCGCAGAATGCCAAATATCGGGGCACCCCGACCACCCGCCACACCGAAAATGCAAACAAAGTGCTGGCTCAAGCCGCAGCGCTGGAAAGCCAGATGGCCAGCATGCGTGAAGAACGCTCCAAGCTTGCGGTCGAGCTCGACTTTGCAGTGATGGGCAAATAAGAGCTTACTCGCTCGCCAGCTCCGGATTGAGCGGGGTGTAGTGCTCCATGTAGCCGATCATCATTTCGTCAAATGTTTGCTGCCCCCAGCGAACGGTTTTGCCGGGATCGGGGTTGGCGGGATTGGATGCGCTGTTGTCATACACAGCGGTAATCTTGACCGTGCTGCCACGCGGCAGGAAGTGCGGCGTGGCATAATCGTAGCGCAGCTGCCAGTTAAAGTCGTACTTGGGGATGTCCAGCAGAGTCTCGGTCTTGCCGTCCGGGAGGGTGACTTCAAATTTGAAGGCTTTCCCACGCACATGCATGTGCGCCATCCAGGCCATCACATTGATGTCCGTTGGCAGCTTGCGTGAGGCCGTTTCAACATGATTGGCCTCTCCCGGCGGGATGCTGATACGGGCATTGGGCAGGCCGGTGGTGTGGATGACGTACTTCGGCGGCTCTTTGGCAAACAGCAGCCCCATGCGGATGGTGTCCTCCACGGCCTTGCCATTGGGGGTGTAGTGGATCTGGAAGCTCACGGTGGCCCCGGCGGGGAGCTTGCGCGCAAAGCCTTCGGGATAGACCTGCTTGGAATTCCCAGGAACATACGCGGCCCAGTAGCCTTGCGCCCCCTCTTCCCCGCCCTGGCTCACCCGGCTGCCCTTTTCGAAAACGCTGACGATCACATGGTGCACCACTTCGCGGGCGGTCGGCAGGATCTCATAGCCACGCACCCAGCGGTCTTCGGGAAAGTCGGTGGTTACCGTCACATGCTGATAGGGCATGGTGCCCTCGGCTTTGACGGACACGGGACGTGCCCCGGCGATGATGGCATCCGGCTTTCCAATCGTCCACTCCCCTTGAAACACACGCGCTCTGGGTGCATCGGCCACATCGCCCTTCGCCCGGTCGGAAGACGCCAGCCAGGCGAGAAGGTCTGAGCGGTCTCGCTCGGAGAGAGCGCGGTCATTAGCCCAGGGAGAGTGTGCCCTGCCCTCCAGCGGCGCGGCAAACCACGGCGGCATGGCCCCACGCTCCACCTGCTTGCGGATCATCCCTGCGTGCTCGATCACATCTTCATAGGTCTCCAGAGCAAAGGGCCCAACGCCGCCTTTGTGGTGGCACTCAACGCAGTTGGCCTGCATGATGCGTGAAATGTCACGGTGGTACGTCGCCACAGTGCCCGCAACGGCTTTCTCCTGGGGGAGGTCCAGCGCGCAGCCGGGGGCGCTGGTGGCCACGACGTCCGCAGGTTCGCCGCGCAGCATCGCAGCCACGGCATCGCGCAGGTAATGATGTTGAGGAGCATCCTTGGAGTAGCCGAGCCCATACTGGTCATTGAGCGCACCGCGATAAACCAGCGTGCGTGCGGCATCGAGAAGAAAGACCTCGGTCGTGGTGGCTGCAGCAAGCTGCTGAGCAAGTTTGCCTTCCGCGTCGCTGGCAGCAGGAGAGGCCAGCTTGTGATCGGCGAGAAATTTGACGGCCTCCTCGGTCTTCTGTCCAGGCGGTACGTTCACCAGCAGCATGCCCACGCCTTTTTCCTTCAGCTCTTTTTCCAGCCGAGCCGTCTCGGGGGCAAGCTTGCCGCTGATCGGGCAGGTGGCGCTGAAGAGAGCGATGACGAGGCCGTTTTTGCCGGCGGCGCTGCTGAGTTTAAGGTCGGCTCCTGCCAGAGTCTTGAGGGTGGTGTCTGCAACCATGCGGCCCACACCATGGTCGCCCCCCTTGAGCCGCTCGGGAGCTTCCTTGAAGGTCGGGTCTTCTGAAGCGGGCTTGATCGGAGTACTCGAGACCTGGCTGCTGGCGGTGCCGGCACCGCCACGCCTGCGCAGAGCAGCCACACCTTTCTCGGCCTCGTCCAGCGTCACGTAGCCGTCTTTATCGGCATCCAGCCCGTTGAACCACTTCTGGTTTGGCAGCTCTTCGGCGGTCAGCTTGCCATCGCCGTTTTTGTCCAGTCGCTTGAACAGAATGGCCGTGGATTCGTTGCCGACTCCGCTGGCCTGCGGATTGCCAGCGAGCTTGCGCATCTTTTGCACGGCCAGCAGCGCCTCCTCGCGCGTCAGCTTGCCGTCCTTGTTCAGGTCCAGCTGGGGCAGGTATCTGGCGCCATTCATTTCATCTCCACTGATGATGCCGTCTGCGTTGAGGTCGAAAGCCTTGAACTTTTCATCGAATTCAGCCTGCTGGGCGTGGACACGCAGACCGAAGACAGAACCGGCCAGAGTCGCGCCGCCAAGGAGGATGGAGAGAACCTTTTTCATGGGAAAGTGCATGGGAACCAGCTATGTGACCTGAAGTTTCCTGCCGTATGACAGGATCATCCAGCAAAATCGCTGTTGTACGATTGACCCTGCCGCCCGGCTTCGTTTGAATCGGCCTGATGAGCAACCGCATTCTCTCCCTCCTGTCTGTCATGGCCCTGGCCGGCACCGCTGCCGCCGAGGTGTCCTATGAATTCGTTCCCAACTTCATCTCTCCGCCTCCCGGCAAGGAAACCATTGGCGACGGCCACGGGGAGATCGCGGTGGACTCCACCGGCAAGATCTACGTGAGCGTGCAGGACAAAGACCCCGCCCTGGCTGGCCTGCAGGTCTATGGCAAGGACGGCAAGTTCATCAAAACCCTGCCTCTGCCCCCTTCCCTGCATGGCTTTGTGATCCGAAAACTGGGCGATGGCGAGCACATCTACGCCGCCGTGCTGGGTGAGCAGAAAGTCATCAAGTGCAACCTGGACGGCACCGTGGTGATGGAGATCCCCACCAGCGCCTTCCCGGCCGAGCAGCGTGATTTCGTCAGTGTCACCAAGAGCGACGAAGCCGACCCGAAAAAGAAGACCCCCATCGCCTCCGGCGTGAAGATCGCTGACTCCAAAACGGAGATCACCCTGAAACTCGCTGACGGCACGGAGAAAAAAATCGCGAAAGAGAAAGGCGTGGGCGCTGCCGGCGGCCTCAAGCTGACCAACTGCGATGTGGCCCCCAATGGCGACATCTACGTGGTGGACGGCTACGGCCGCAGCTTCATCTTCGTGTTCAGTGCAGATGGCAAATTCAAGAGCGTCTTTGGCGGCCCTGACAAGCCGCTTGCTCTGGCCAACGCCCACAAGATCTTCATCGACACCCGCTTTGAGCCCGCCCGCGTGATGATCTGCGACCGCGGTCACAAGCGGATGCTGCACACCGACCTTGCAGGCAATTTCATCAGCGAGATTGCCACCGAAATGCGCAACCCCAGCTCCGCCAGCTTCCACGGCGACCTGATGTGCGTGGCCGAGATCGCCGGCAATGTCAGCGTGTGGGACAAGGCCAACAAGCGTGTCGCCGATCTGGGCACCAGCCCGGCGCTGACCAACACCCCCGGCATTCCTCCGCAGGACTGGAAGCAGGGCATCGTCACGAGCCCGCACGGCATCACCTTTGACAACGACGGCAACATCCTCGAGACCGAGTGGAACAAGTGGGGCCGTGTGCTGAAGTGGAACGTGAAGAAGTAATGATGCGCCTTGTGCGATCCATCCTCATTCTCGCCACAGGGGGAGCCGTTCTGGCCCCCCTGTGTGCTTTGGGGCACGGGGCGGAATTTCTCAGTGCCAAGCTCACGCTGCTGCCTGAGGCCGAAGTGCTGCTGGAGATCACCGCGGACTACGGCAGCAATCCCCTCATCATGGATGAAGCCGCAGCGCTGGAGGCACTGGCAGATCCGGTGCGCCTGCGGCAAGGTGACGTGCTGACGCCGCTCAACTCTGTGGGCAAAGCTCGCATTTCAGAGCACCACAACTGGGCGGATTACGCACCCGCCGCCTATCTACCCTCTGGCACGGAAGGCGAGGAGCATGCCTTGATCACTTCGTCATGGAGGTGGCGCAGCAGCGAGCCGGAGATCGTCTTTGAAATGCAGAAGGGCAAACTGCACGATGTGCTGCTCTGGACCCAGGATCTGTCGCATCCGGAAACGCCTCCCCGCTGGATGCTCCTGCTGGCGGGAGACCGCTCCCGCCCCATTCCCATCCAGCAGACACCGTGGTGGCGGGGCTGGATGGCGGCCGCAGGAGCAGGCGGCCTTTTTTTGCTAGTCGGGGCTTACTTCGTCTCGCGGAACTTCACATTGCGCCAGCGCACGCTGTAGGGGCCGGTGCCCGCCTTGATGCCATGCACCTGGAAGCCGATGTAGCCCTCGGGGTCATTCGGCTGGGCAAAGTCAGCAGCGGGCACTCCATTGACGAAGCTCTGGTAGTGATCGCCCTTTACGACGATGCGGTAGTGATTCCACTCACCTTTTTTAAAGGCTGCCTTGGCGGCGTCGGTGCGCACGGCTTCGGTTTTCGTCAGAATGCTCCACCAGGTGCCACGACGGGCTTCATCATAGAAATCGCCGGCAGTGCCGTTGATCGCGATCTCGCACTGTGGTCCGTAGAGACGGCCGGCGGGAAGCTTGCCTTTGGCCCCTTCGGGCACCGGATCGCCCTCTTTGGCAATGTGGCTGCGCACCTGGACCCCGGAATTCAGCGCATCGTCCACATTCACTTCAAATTCGAGTTCGAAGTCTTTAAAGGGACCGATGGCGAGAAAGGTGTTGGGGCTGCCCTCCGTGGTGGTGCCGGTCAGCACGCCGTTTTCCACTTTGTAAGTAGCCTTGCCGCTGATGATCTGGCCGCCTTGGAGGGAGCCATCGGCAAACCAGTTTTGCCACTCTTCGCTTTTGGTTTCGGCATGCAGGTTGAAGAGGGCAAAACCCAGCAGGGCGGCGGGAAGTGTAACGGTGAAGTAGCGTTTCATAGGTGATTGGGAGTTTGGGAACGCTGCTCAGAGTGATTTTCCATCGATAAGCCCCAGTTATTTAAGGAAACTTAAATAAATCCAGGGTTTTAATGGGGTAAAAACCCCAAATAAATCGAAGCCAACCTTGACCATAGGGTCAGGATGGAATTAAAATGGGGTTATTACCCGGTTATTATTGGATGGCCCGCCCTTCAAACACCTTCGACTCATTGTCACTGACGATCGCGATCACACCGCAGATCAAGCAGTACCTCGAAGACATGACTTTGAAGGGCACGTTTGGCAGCAGCCCCGCCGAGGCGGCGAGGATGCTGTTGAGCAATGGGATAGATGCCATGTTGAACTCGGGAGCTTTGGACAGACGCAAATGGACTCTCAAGGACGGACAGCTCGTCCTTCTGACGCCGGATCAACCTTCCCTATCATCATGACACTTCAACACGATCCTCAGGCCGACTCCACTGTCTTCTCCACCCTTGTTGAAGTCGAACTGACTGACACTGACCGCAGCAAAAAAGGCAGCTGGAAATCCGAAACCCGGCTGTCCATGCTTTCGCACGAAATCACCCGCTACATGCCGGAACTTGCCGCCCTGCTGGCCGAGGGCGGCAGGCAGAAGCTGCTGGCTGCAGCCTGATAGCTGAGGCCCCAGGCGCTTCCGGGAGACGTGGTCCCCGATGTGTGGATGTCATGGGTTTTCGCTGCCGAGGAGCCCCCAGGGGCCGAGACGTTCGGCGGCTTTTTTTCGCAGGATTTCCTGCTTTTCCAAAGGCAGGTGTTTGCAGATGCGGTCCAAGCAACCGGCCACACCGGAGCCCGCCTTCTGCCAGACCTCGGCACGCAGCAGCTTGAACTCAGCCGCCGTCTGCAGCAACTCCGCATGCACGGCGCTGCGCTCGGCCTCTGTGAGAGACAACTCCGCCACCATGGCAGATTCGACCTTGTCAATGAGACGGTCCACCGGCGCTTGGGACTCACCAGGATGGGCGATGGCGCGCTGAACAAAACGGCGCAGCACAAGCAGTCCGCCGCCGATGCCACAGCCTGCACCGAGGATGAAAACCAGCAGAAGAAGGAGCGCGGCCTTCCAGCGTGATGAGATGGTGGGTGAAGAGTGCATAAGAGAATCAAATACCAGCGAACACGGGCCCCTGAAGCTGCCAGATCCAGGCCATTTCATTCAACACATCCAGGCTGTGATGGCAGGCAAGAAACGCTGCAAGGGCGAGAGCTGCAAAACCGGCCTGCAGCCAGCGGGAGCAAAAGAGATCGAGCACATCATCCCAAAGAGAAGCGGTCTGACGTCGGCACTGCGGCGCGCTGATTTCTGCCCGGACGGCGAGCCTCACATCCACCCCCTGCGGCATGGAGGCCAGGCGGGCGCTTTGGGTGAGGCGATTCCAGGATCGCCGATTAGTCGAGGGTGTATCCATGACGTGTGAGGATGGTTTTGAGTCGTTGCCGCGCGCGGAAGGCTTTCACCTTGGCCTTCGCCTTGCTCCAGCCAAAATGCGCGGCGATTTCATGAAGAGGAAGCTGCTCCAGATGCAGCAGCGTGAGCAGGGCCCGGTCATCCGGCGGCAAATGGGAAAGGATGAACTGAACGCTGGCCAGGTCATTCCCAGGCGAGGAATCTTCAGCGCAGGCGATTTGGTCGAGCGGATGCCCCTCCGCCGTGGGCTGCACCAGGCGAGAGAATGGCGAGCGCTGATGCCTGCGGCAGAATTCGAGGCCGATATTTGCGGCGATGCGCCTGAGCCAGTGAAGAAAGGGCTTGTCTGGCCGCCACTGCGGCAGCGCACGCCAGGCACGGACAAAGCACTCTTGAACCATGTCTTCAAGATCGGCACGGCTGCTGGAGAAGCGATGAAGCATGGCGGTCATGGTGGGCTGATGGCGTTTGATGATCTGGTCAAAGGCCTCGAGGTCGCCCGCCTGCGCCGACTGCACCAGAACGAGGTCATCGTCCCTCTGGATATCGGTGTGGGCTGGAGCGGTCACGGCAGAGCAACTGAGGTAATTCCAAAACGAAAAAATGGCAACGCAGCGGCTCATTGAGCGAACGTCATAAACGAGGCTTTCAGACTTGTTCAGGGCATCCGCCACATACTTCCGCGGCTAAAGTCCTGAATGCCGGGCTGCGACTACTGGTTACAGAAAAATCAAGCCAGGGGTTTTTGGCCTCGGCGGTTGACTCCCTGCCCCGCCTGCACCACCTGAAAACATGCAGCTCATCTCTGGAACCGCCGTCGCTGAAAAAGTCCTCGAAGAATGCCGCCGTGACATCGCCACGCTGGCCGCACAAGGCCGCAAGCCGGGCCTGGCAGTCGTGCTCGTGGGTGATGATCCTGCCTCACGCGCCTACGTCCGCTCCAAAGACAAAAAGTGCCGCGATCTGGGCCTGCACTCGGTCAAGCTCGAGCTCCCAGCCTCCACCACCCAGGAGGAACTGCTGGCACACGTGGATGCCCTGAACAACGATCCTTCCATCCACGGCATCCTGGTGCAAAGCCCGCCGCCCAAACACATCGACGAAGCTGCGATCGTGCGCGCGATTGATCCCGCCAAGGACGTGGACGGGTTCCATCCGGTGAACGTGGCCAAGCTAGCCCTGGAAGATCCCACCGGCTTCGTGCCCTGCACCCCGCTGGGCTGCCAGCGCCTGCTGATTGAGGCCGGCATCGAAACCAGCGGAGCGCACGCCGTGGTGGTGGGCCGCAGCATGATCGTGGGCAAACCCATGGCCCTGCTGCTCATGGCCAAGGGCAAGGGCGGAGACGCCACCGTAACCGTGACTCATTCCCGCACCAAGGATCTGGCTGCCATCACCCGCACGGCGGACATCATCATCGCGGCAATTGGCCGCCCGCATTTCATCAAGGCGGAGCACGTCAAGGAAGGTGCCGTGGTCATCGATGTAGGCATCAACCGTGTGGACGATGCCACCAGTGACAAGGGCTACAAGCTCGTGGGCGACGTGGCCTTTGATGAAGTCGCCCCCAAATGCCGCGCCATCACCCCCGTGCCGGGCGGTGTGGGCCCCATGACCATCGCCATGCTGATGGCCAACACCATCAAGGCCTGCAAACAGGCGGCGGCCTGACGAGGATTTTGATTCTCAAGGCGGAGCGCGCATGCCATGCTGCGCGGATATGCGCATCCGCCCAACCTTTCTGACCACCTTACTGGCTCTTGCGACGCCGGTCTGTCTCAACGCCGACGAAGCCAAACCAGACAAGCCCGCCGCCCCCGCCTCCGAAAAAAAGGAAGGCAAGCAGCCGGAGAAGAAGGACGACAAAAAGTCCGAGTCAGACAAGCCCGTCGTGACGGAGGGAAAGGTGACCATCGGCGGCAAGGAGATCGCGTATCAGGCCAAGGCAGGCACCTTGCCCATCCTGAAGCCGGATGGCAAACCCTCGGCGCAGGTCTTTTACACGGCCTACACGATGAAGGAGGTGAAAGACAAGAGCACACGTCCGGTGACGTTCTGCTTTAACGGCGGCCCGGGCAGCAGCTCGGTGTGGCTGCACCTCGGGGCCTTTGGCCCCAAGCGCGTGGACCTGCCTGCAGACGGGCTCACGCCCCCACGCCCGCCGGGTGGCCTGGTGAACAATGAGTTCTCGCTGCTGGATGTGACGGACCTCGTTTTCATCGACCCGGTGAACACTGGCTTCAGCCGTCCGGAGGATCCCAAAAACCTGCCGGAGTTTCTCGGCGTGCAGGAGGACATCGCCAGTGTGGGCGAGTTCATGCGGCTGTGGGTCACGCGCGAAGAGCGCTGGAGCTCGCCAAAGTTCATCGCCGGCGAAAGCTACGGCGGCATCCGTGGCGGCGGGCTGGCGCAGCATCTGCAGCAGCGGCACCGCATGTACCTGAACGGCATTGTGATCGTCTCCGGCCTGCTGGACTACGCCACGCTGCTCTCCGGCCCCCTGAACGAAACACCCTACCTCGTGGGCCTGCCGGCCATGACGGCCACGGCGCACTATCACAAAAAGCTGCCCCCAGACCTGCAGGCCGATTTCAAAAAAGCCGTGGCCGAATCACGCGCCTTTGCCTTCGGCGAATACGCCTCCGCCCTGCTGAAGGGAAATGACCTGCCCCAGGCAGAACGTGAGAGCGTGGTGAAAAAGCTGGCCAGACTCACGGGCCTGGAACCCAAGCTGATCGAGCAGCAG
This sequence comes from Prosthecobacter fluviatilis, assembly GCF_042655725.1. GTDB lineage: Bacteria > Verrucomicrobiota > Verrucomicrobiia > Verrucomicrobiales > Verrucomicrobiaceae > Prosthecobacter > Prosthecobacter fluviatilis. The sequence goes on along the minus strand of NZ_JBHSMQ010000002.1, from coordinate 537,317 downwards.
GAACTGCGGATCGACAGTGGTGTGTTCCGTGAAATGCTGCTGCGCAAAGAAAAGCTGGTGCTGGGTGCCTATGATGCCCGTGTGACAGGGCGCGATGGCGATGAGTCGGACATCCACCCACAGATCGAGCCCTTCATGCGTGTCGTGGGCAGCGTAGCCGCAGCCTCCATGAACGCCTACCTGCGCGAGGAACTGCATTATGAAAAGGATCTCCCCTATGAAGTGCTGGCCCCACAGCCAAACTGGAACCACGGCAAGGGCAACAGCTACACCAGTGTGAGCGGCCAGCTGGCCGAGGCGATCAAACAGAACCCCCACCTCAGAGTGCTGGCACTTACCGGCTGGCGGGATCTCGTCACACCGCCAGACAACATGCTCCTGAGCGTGCGCCAGATGCGGCTGCCCGATGAACTGCGCGGCAACATCGAATTCGCGGAGTACGAGTCCGGCCACATGATGTACACCAATCGTCCGGACATGGAGAAAATGCACAACGACATTACTTCATTCATTATCAAGGCATTAAAGTAAATTCACCCCAAAAAGCCGCGGAAAGCTCTCATAAAAGATAAATAAGACACGGAAATTCAGCCCCTCATCCTGGCGAATGGCGATCTTGGACCAGCTGTAGCCCAATCCGGCCAGCTGAAAGGCGACTAACCGGACAAAACCCTGCTCCGACTGGGCAATCGGGCCTGCTGAGGTCTCCCGGCTGGCCAAAAACTCAAAAAAACGACAAATTCCCCCTAATTGGAAGCCCCCCCGGCTCGTTCGAACCTATGGAAGCCAATTTCACTCATTCCACATCACCATGAAACAAACCAAGAAACTGCTCAGCAGCCTGCTTGTTTCCGCACTTTGTGTGTCCTCCGCCTTGGCGGAAGTTCGCACTTGGACGGACACCTCCGGCCGCCAAGTCACCGCCTCATTCATCGGTCTCGATGGTGAGGACATCATCCTGAAAACCGCTGATGGAGTCACTCACAAGTTTGCTCTGACCAGGCTGTCTGCGGAGGATCAGGCTTTGGCAAAAAGCATGAAGCCCTCTGACCAGCCGGTGATGCTGGCCAATGCGACCGTGGCCCAGGCATCTGCCGCGATTGACCGCCTCGTGGCCAATGGCCTTGTGCGCGCCAATCCTGAACGAGCCAAGGGAGGCAAGAAACCGATCACCGGATTCAACCCCATGGCCAACGACGAGCAGTTCGTGCGCCGCGTCTATCTCGACATCGTGGGCCGCATTCCGAACTACACGGAAACCATGCAGTTCATCCAGGACAGCAACCCGAACAAGCGTGCCAAGCTGATTGACATGCTGCTCGACAGCCCTGGCTACAACAGCAACACGTTCAACTACTTCGCTGAAATGCTGCGCGTGAAAGACCGCCTCGAGCAGGACAACCTGCGCGGCGTCCCCTACATCAACTGGATGCAGCACCAGATCGAGAAGAACGTCACCTGGGACAAGATGGTGTTCGACATGCTGACCGCCAAAGGCAAGATGTGGCAGGATGGCGCCGCAGGCTACCTTCTGCGTGACGCCGGCATGCCGCTGGACAACCTGGCAAACACCCTCGCCGTGTTTCTGGGTACAGACGTGGCCTGTGCACAGTGCCATGACCACCCATTCTCCGACTGGACCCAGCACCAGTTCTATGAAATGGCCTCCTTCTTCGGAGCCACCACCACCAACATGCGCGTGGCCAGCAACCGCAAAGCCAAAGACTCCTCTGGCATGATGGCAGCGAATGCCATGCGGGACCTGATGCCCAAGATCGAAGAAATGGTGACCCAGAGCGGCATGGACATCAAGCGCATCCGCAATGGCATCCAGAACTACATGGGAGCCAACCGTTTCATCGTCGGCGACATGGACACCAACAGCATGAAGCTGCCCCATGACTACAAGTACCCGGACGCCAAGCCGAATGATCCGGTGGAGCCCAAGTTCATCACCTGGAGCAAAAATGACAAAAACCTTCCTGCGTACAAGCAGAAGATGAAGTCTGCGGAAGAACTTCGCCCAGCCTTCGCGAAATGGGTGACCGATCCTTCCAACCCTCGCTTTGCAATGGCCATTGCCAACCGCATGTGGAAGCGTGCTTTCGGTCAGGGCATCTCGGAGCCGGTGACCAACATCGATGATCCCAAGCAGTCCGTGAACCCCGAACTGCTCCTGCATCTGGCTGAAGAAATGAAACGGGTGAAGTTCAACATCAAGGATTTCATGCGCATCATCTACAACACCCGCGCCTACCAGTCCGAAGCCACCTCCGAAAAGATCGCCATGGGTGAGCCCTACTACTTCCAGGGCCCGCTTCTCCGCCGCATGAGTGCCGAGCAGGCATGGGATTCCTACATGACCCTGGTTCTGGGTGACCCTGACAAGTATGCCAAGCCGCTGGAAGATCTCTACAGCCGCTCCATCGACCTGGACCTCAGCAATCCCAAGCTGGATGCTCAGACCGTGCTGGTGAAGTATGACGCCTTCCGCAAGATGGCCGAAAAAGAGCGCGCCCTCATGGGTGGTGGTCTTGCCGAAGCGGGCGGTGGCGACATGATGATGGAAAGCGGCGGCAAAGCCAAAGGCAAACCCGCTGCAGCAAAGCCTGCCGGTGACATGATGGAAAATGCCTCCCTCACCTACAACGGCATGATTCTGCGCCGCGCATCCACGCTGGAGCAGCCTGCCCCGGCAGGTCACTTCCTGATCGACTTCGGCCAGTCCCCGCGGTCCCTGATCGACGGCAGCGTCAAGACCGGTTCGGTCCCACAGGTGCTGATGATGATGAACGGCAAGGCTCAGCAGATGCTGACCAGCCCGGATTCACTGGTCTTCCGCACGATGGAAAAAGTGAAGTCGCCGCCTGAAAAGGTGGAGGCTCTGTTTGTCTCGGTTCTCAACCGCCGCCCGACCCTTCCTGAGAAAGACATCGCCAAGCGCGCTCTTTCCGGCGGAGATGACGGCTACGCCAACATGATCTGGGCTCTCATCAACACCCGTGAGTTCATTTTCATCCAATAAATCTGCAGATCCATTCACAACACGTAACGCGCTAATCCTTATTTTATGAAATCAGAACTCAACAAGCTTAACCCCATCGCCCGTCGTGACTTCATGATGCGCACGGCCCAGGCCGCGCTCGGCGTGACCGTCATGCCCTCTCTGAATCTGGCTGCGGCAGGCACCACAGGTGCTGGCACCCCCGGATTCGGCAAGGCCAAAAACGTCATCTTCCTCTGGATGGGTGGCGGCATGACCCACATCGACACCTGGGATCCCAAGGACGGACCAACCAAAGGCCCGACCGACCCCATCAAGGCGAATGCAGGCTCTGGCAATATGGACCGTCTCGGCGGGACCATGGAAAAGATGGCCAAAATTGCCAACAAGTTCTCCATCATCCGCTCCATGAGCTCCAAAACCGGGGTGCATGATCAGGGCACTTATGTGATGAAGACCGGTTATGAACCCCGTGGCACGATCGTTCATCCTTGCATCGGCGCCTGGGCCTCTCATTTCCTGGGCCGCATCAAGGGGCCAACCCTGCCGGACAGCGTGGTCGTCAACAGCGGCAATGCGTTCCCTGGCGCAGGCTTCTTCCCGACCACGATGAGCCCCATCCCGATCTCCAATCCAGAGACCGGCCTGCAGAACATCAAGCCGACTACCTCGGAAGATCAGTTCAAGAAGCGTCTGTCTCTGACCGACGAATTCGACGCCTCCTTCCGCAAAAAATTCCAGTCGGACGAGGTGAAGTCCTACTCCGAGTTTTATGACGAAACGGTGAAACTCATGAAGAGCGAAGACCTCAAGGCCTTCGATCTCAGCCAGGAGCCTCAGGCAGTGCGTGAGAAATACGGCAGAAACAACTTCGGCCAGGGAGCCCTCCTTGCCCGTCGTCTGGTTCAGGCTGGTGTGCGCTTCGTCGAAGTTCAGTCGGGTGGCTGGGACATGCACAACACCATCGACACCGCTCTCGGCACAACCGCAGCCACGATGGACAACGTCTTCGCAGCCTTGATCGAAGACCTGATCTCCAACGGCCTGTTCGAATCCACGATGATCGTCATGGGTTCCGAGTTCGGCCGCACACCGGACATCAATGAAAACGATGGCCGTGACCACTACCCGCTCGCCTACTCCACCGTCTTCGCAGGCGGCGGCGTCAAGGGTGGCTTCGTCTATGGCTCCACCGACAAGGAAGGACGCCGTGTGGCTGACAAGCAGTGCACACCGCAGGACTTCCAGGCCACCATCGGCCACGCCATGGGCCTGCCTGTGGACGAAGTGGTCATGTCTCCTTCGAACCGTCCGTTCACGGTCGGCGACAAGGGGGTGCCCGTCCTCGATATCTTCGCATAATCAAGCGCAGCAGCATCTGCACAGTGAGAAGCACCCGGTCGCAAGACCGGGTGTTTTTTTGTCCCCTTTATTCCTCCCAGCCAAGGCCCTGAGTTTTCATGCCTCCCCGTCTGCGGGGAGCATTCAGCAACGCCGCCGCAAGAAGCACCAGCACCACCCCGCCGGGCTCCGGCACGGGCGTTACGGAAGCGACTGAAAAATTAAAGTCATCAAAGCTCTGGATGTAACTGATGGCCCCGTTGTCCAGCGTTCCTCCCCGCAAGTCCCACTGCAGACCGGTGATGGCACCACTGCTCAGCCCAAGGCTCAGGCTGTTAATGACACTGCTACTGCTGCCCAGCAGCGAATTCGCATCGTTGTACGCGCTGATTCCCAGGCTGGCGGTATTGTTCAGCGTATCCAGCGCCACCGTAATTTCAGACCAGCCCAGGGTGCCCATTTGATAGGCCGTCGTCTGCCAGGCACCGCCACTCAGGCGGTACTGCAGGAAATTGTCTCCTGTGTAGCCGACTTCAAACACGAATTGATTGGCTGCATCCAGCAGGGACACCCCCAGGATATTGCCTGTATCCGGATCATCCCAGTCCGAGGGTTTGACCCAGAATGACATCCTGACCAGCAATCCCTCGGTGCTGGCGGGAGAAATCCCTCCAAAATCACGGGAGTCCATTATGTAAAGATAGCTCAGGCTTTGATCAGACGCCATCAGGTTCAGGGTTTGCGAGCCCGTGTGCGGCATGGTATTCCGATAGGCGACAATCTGGTTTCTATCATACTGACTCCCATAGTAGTAGGGAGCGGTGGCATCTTCATAAAGCCGTCCTCCCGAGAGGGCCTTCCAGAGGCCTGAATTGTCAGCAATGTCCGCCGCCCCACCTCCCGGGCCGTAGCTGTTCGTGCCGTATTGACCAGCGTTGTAGCGCGAAACGTCAGGCCCGTTCGTTCCATCCCCCAAGGTATTGGGATAGGCCCCCACAGGCACCACCCCGGTGTAGCCATTGGCCATGTTGTTGTTGAGATAATACTGGGCATCTCCAGCCAGGTAACCCGACAGAATTTGACCGTTCATCGGAACACGATAGCCATCTTGCTCTTCAAAACTGCCCAGATAGGCATGCGCATCCTGCGGCCATAGCATCGCGCCGATGATGCCTGCATAGAGACAAAGTCTGACTTCATGAATCCTCACTTCTAAATATATACTCAAAAGCAATAAATATAAATTTAATAATTAATGCGATTTTCATCTCTGAGTGACACGTCTCGACTCTTGCCACGCCATTGGCTGCTGAGGGCGCGGCCATCCCCCCTCATTTGCCAGTCGCGTGGCATTCTGAGTTTTCAGCCAGGCGCATCTGGTGGTTAATTGCCTTCCACGCACGGCTTTTCCTGCTTGCGGGCTTCTTTGAAGCCCGGATAATGGGCGCCCTTCCGTGCCGCCCAGGCTGGTGAGACACCCTATGAGCAAACCCGTTCCCAAGTCCGATGAACCCTCCTTCGAAGACGCCATGCAGCGTCTGGACGAGATCGTCGCGGGCATGGAAGACGGACAGCTTTCTCTGGAGGAAATGATTTCAAGTTACGAAGACGGAGTACGTCTCCTCAAGCTGTGTCGTCAGCGCATCGACGGCGCCCGCCGCCGGGTGGAGCTGATCAGTGCCGACTTGGAAGGTGGCAAAGCGTCGCTCACATCATTTGACGATGCCGCCGATAACGACGAGAGCGCCGAAGACACCGAAAAAAGCCGCTCCCCAGCCCGCCGTCGCAAAACCGCCGAGACTGAAGGCGGCGAAATTAGACTTTTTTAGACCTGTGGATACCCAACTGCCTGCCATCAACTCCCCTGCCGATCTCAAAGCCCTGCCGCTGGAGAAACTGCCTGACCTCGCGGAAAAAATCCGCCAGACACTTATCAACACCCTGAGTCAGACCGGGGGCCACCTGGGGCCAAACCTCGGAGTGGTGGAACTGAGCATCGCCCTGCACCGGGTTTTTGACACTCCAAAGGACCGCTTTGTGTTCGATGTGGCGCACCAGGGCTACGTCCACAAAATGCTCACCGGCCGCTGGGACCGCATACACACCATCCGCCAGCACGATGGCCTGAACGGCTTCCTGCTCCGCACCGAAAGCGAGCACGACTGCTATGGCGCAGGCCATGCCGGCACTGCCCTCTCAGCCGCCCTTGGCATGGCCACGGGGCGTGATCTCGCCGGAGGTGACGAGCACGTCGTCTGCGTGGCTGGAGACGCTGCCTTCACCTGCGGCCCTGTGTTTGAAGCGATGAACAATGTCGCCGCACATACCAAGCGGCTCATCGTCGTGCTCAATGACAATGAGTGGTCGATTGACCGCAATGTCGGCGCCATCGCCAAGTACTTCAATTCCATCGCCACCCATCCGGCCTACGCAAACCTGCATCAAAAGGCCGGCAAACTGCTCGAATTCGTGCTGGGCGAGGACGCACGCCGCATCGCCAAAAAGGTCGAAGACCACGCCAAGAACATCCTTCTGCCGCAGAGCCAGACCCCTTCCAACCGCAGCTCACTCTTTGACGAATTCGGCATCCGTTACTACGGCCCGATCGACGGGCACAACATCCCGCTGCTCATCCAGACCTTCGAATTTCTCAAGACCCAGGATGAGCCGGTGATCCTGCACATCATCACGGAGAAAGGGCGCGGCTACACCCCCGCCCTCAATGATCCAGGCAAGTTCCATGGGCTGGGCAAATACACCGTCGAGACCGGCGAGACCCCGACCAGCGACAAACCCACCTACTCCCAAGTCTTTGCCCGCAGTGTCACCGACTTTGCCAAGGCAGATGAAAAAATCGTGGCCATCACGGGCGCCATGCCCGGGGGCACGGGTTTGAGCGTCTTCAAAAAAGAAATTCCAGAGCGCTACTACGATGTCGGCATCGCCGAGGAGCATGCGGCGCTTTTTGCCTGCGGCCTGGCAACACGGGGCCTGAAGCCATTTCTGACCATTTACTCCACCTTCATGCAGCGTGCCTTTGACATGATCGTGCATGACATGGCCATCCAAAACCTGCCCGTGCGTCTCTGCATGGACCGTGGAGGCCTCAGCGGTGATGACGGCCCCACTCACCATGGCCTTTTCGACATCGCCTATCTGCGTGGCATCCCGGGCATCGTCCACATGCAGCCTCGTAATGAAGATGAGTTTGTGGACATGCTGTGGACCATGGCATGCTACGAGAGCGGCCCCATCGCCATCCGCTACCCGCGTGGAAACGGCCCTGGCGTCACGCCCAAAGACAAGCCTGTCAGGCTCGAGATCGGCAAGGCTGAAGTCATTGCCGATGGCAGCGATGTCGCCCTCATCGGCCTCGGCGACATGTTCCCCGTGGCTGAAGCTGCCAAGAAAGAGCTCGAAGCCAAAGGCCTTTCCGTCGCTCTGATCAATCCGCGCTGGATCAAACCTCTGGATATGGACTGCATCGCTTCGTTTGCCCGGAAGGTGAAGGTTGTCTGCACCCTCGAGGACCATGTCCTCCGCAATGGTTTTGGTGCTGGTGTCATCGAACAGCTCAGCGATGCGGGCATTCATACCCCCGTCGTTCGGATCGGGTGGCCTGATCAGTTCATCGAGCACGGCACCCCTTCAGTGCTTCGCAAAAAGCATGGTCTGAGTGTGGAAAACACAGTCGCAAAAGTGCTCAATGCCCTGGGGCAGGCCTGACAGACAAGGACTCGGGTGGGAAAGACTTTCTGAGTCTGTCCCGCTCACCTCATGACGCCTGTAACGGCACTGTCTAAATATTAATTCAACTGCGATCACCCGCAGCTTTCCTTCTGGCAATGCTCCGCTCTTTGCCTGATTCTATTCCTGATCTGAGCTGTACTGAAAAAGTCTCAGAGACGAAGTGACATGAGTTTTGCATGCACTGAAAAAAGCTGTTCAGAAGTTTTCAAAGGCCGCCCTCAAGTCTCCATGCCCTATCGAAACGACGCCGCCGTTTCCGACTACCCACAAAAAGCAATTGATGCCGGAAGGCAGGCTGGCTGGCTGCGGTACCACGAGACACAGCACCAGGACAACCCATCTTCTCCCGAACCTGAACAGGAGACCCATGAAGTCGCCTGGGGAAATGAACGGCCATTCTACAGCCGTCCGTCCCGGCGAAACCGGCGTGCCCAGCCTTTGCCCAAGTGGGTCACTGATGCGGGCTTTCTAGTGGCCGCCTTTGCTGGCTATCTGCTCGGGCTTAGTCATGGCATCCCCACCGCCACGGCTCAACAATCCAGCCCGCAGCAAGCAGTCCCAACCGCCACAGCTCAACAGTCGAGCCCGCAACCAGCAGTGCCTACCGCCACGGCTCAGCAGTCCAGCCCGCAACCAGCAGCTCCCGCCGCCTCAGAAAAACAAACTGACTCACCCAAAGCAGCCACCCTCTCTGCGCCTGTGCCACGAAGCCAAATACAGATGGTGGCACTCAAAGGCGGGACTTTTTCGATGGGGGATTCCTTGGACGGATTGAAGGATGCGAGGCCTCATCAGGTCAGCGTGGCACCGCTTTTGATGGCAAAACATGAGGTCAATCTCGAGCTTTGGGAAACAGTCATGCTGTGGGGTCGGAGCCACGGCTACTCAGATCTTCCAGATGGCAGCGGCAAGGCGCATGACCACCCCGTGCATGGCATCTCATGGACGGATGCTGTGAAGTGGTGCAACGCACTCAGTGAAAAAGAGGGGCTCACGCCTTGTTACTACACCGAAACGACCTGGCGAAACGTCGCCCGCAAAGGCATGGTGGACATCGGCAATCAGCATGTCAACTGGGCAGCCAACGGCTACCGCCTGCCTACGGAGGCCGAGTGGGAGTTCGCCGCCAGAGGCGGCCTCGCAGACAACCGCTTTCCCTGGGGGGACGAAATCAGGCATGAACAGGCCAACTACCATGGCTCACACCTCATCAGCTATGACAAAAGCCGGCATGATGGAACTGCAGCCCACCTGATGAGCAGCCCCCCCTACACCGCTGCTACCGGCAGCTACCAGAGCAATGGATACGGCCTCCATGACATGGCTGGCAACGTAGCCGAGTGGTGCTGGGACTTTTATGATCCGGACTACGGAGACGCAGTGCCTGCGCTGGAGAACCCCCATGGACCTGACAAGGGCAAAAACTGCGTTGTCAGAGGAGGAAGCTGGCGGCACACAGCCGCCGATGCCCGCTGTGCCAGCCGCTTCAGCCTGCCAGGGGAACTGGGCGCGATCTATGTGGGCTTTCGAGTCGTTCGCGGCCTCTGAATCCTGCAGACACTCACGGCACCACCGAAGCAAAGTTCTGTGTGGCATAGAGATGAAATTTCGGACACGTGCAGGCATGCACACCGCAGCCCAGAAAGAGGACTCTGCCGTTGAGGATGTTCGCCCTGTGTCCGGGTGATTTCATCCACAGCTTCACCATCTCATCAGCGAAAGCGAGGTAAGTGAGGCCATTCGTGGTGCGCATGGCAATGTTTTCGGCACGCTCACCGCTTTTCAGCCCCCAGGCCTCCATGCGCTGCCATGCCGTGCGTCTGGCAGGATTGTGCGGGTTCTCATGAGAGAAAAAATTCTCCAACGCCATGTCCCTGGAATGCTCATAGGCACATGCCGCCAGCGCCCGCGCGGTTTGAAACAGCGGCAGCTTGTGCTTCTCACGCTCAGCATTGGTGGCAAAGAAGATCGCTGCGCTCAGCAGCCCGCCATCCATGCTTTCGCGCTGCATCACCCGCAGCACAGGAGGGTACTGGCGGAACGTTTCCGGAGTAAACCGCGCATAGTCGGCCATCGTCCATGGCTGGACATCAGCCACCGGTTTTGCCTTATCATCTGCCCACAGAGGCAGCGCGACAGCAAGCAGGAGCGAAATCAGCCTCATCAGGAGAAAGAAGGCAGGCTCCGGATGATGGCAACTGATTGCACTCTGCGCCTGAAAATCACCGCTCCTCCACCCAACCCGGAGCGGGATAGCTGCCGAGCACCTTCACCTGAACGGCGATGCCTTCGACTTCGAGGGCGCTGATGGCCTGCCGAAGCGTGGCATCGGTATGATGGCCGCTGATTTCGAGGAAAAAACGTGCCTGGGTGCCACAGGAAGTCGGGCGATTCTCGATCTGGCGGACGTTGACATTCCGCGAGGCAAACACCTGCAGCACCTCCATGAGGGCGCCCACGCGGTCCTTGGCATGGATCATGAGCATGGTGTTGTCATTGCCAGAGGGCGGGCCCGAGCGGCGACCGAGGATGATGAACCGCGTCTGGGTGGCGTATTCACGCGGGGAAGTGGCAATGACACGGAGATCGTGCAGTTCCGCGCTCAGGGGAGTGCCCAGCGCCGCCACAGCAGGATTTTGCGCAGCCAGGGTGGCCGCCGCGCTGGAGCTGGGGGACTCGATGAGCTGTGCACCCGGGAAACTTTGCATGAGCCAGGGCCTGCAATGCGCGAGCATCTGCGCCCGGCCATGAATCTCGCTGATATTGCTGTTCGGCCCCTGTGCCATGACGGCGGCATCGGCCTTCCACAAAATTTCGGCGTAGATCTGCAATGCGCTGTCGGCCAGGTGGTCGAGCGTGTGATGCACAGCTCCCTCAGTCGAGTGCTCGATGGGAAGCACGCCGTAGTCGGCGATCTGCGCAGCCACCCGGCCAAACACGCCTTCGGTGCTGGCTTCAGCAAGGTATTCGACACAATGGCCAAACTTGTTCACCGCCGCTTGGTGCGTCCAGGAGCCCGTGGGCCCAAGATAGGCTATTTTGAGGCTGTCCTCCAAGGCGAGCGCAGCGCTCATGATCTCGCGGTAGATCGCACGAATCGCACGCTCGGTGAGACGTCCATTCTGTGCACGATTGATCTCCGCCAGCTTGCGCAGCAGCTTGTCTTCGCGGCCAGGCACGTAGATGTCGAGGTCATCCTTGCGTTTGATCTCACCGACAGCATGCACCAGCTCGGCACGCTCGTTCAACAGACGCAGCAGCTGCTGATCGATGCTGTCGATCTTGTTGCGAACTTCTTCAAGGGACATGGGCCGCGTCAAAAGAGGGGGTTAGGAATCATCTGCCGCAGCAGATGTGACGGGGGCCAGGGAAAGCTGGTGCTCCTGCGGCTGCTCGGCGGCAGGCGCCCCTTCCTCTGCGGTGGGCAGTTTCACCCGTCGCAGCTCGGAGGCGTTGGGCATGTCGTCCAGACTGCGCACACCAAAGTGATCCAGGAAGGCCTCCGTGGTGCCGTAGAGAAGCGGGCGGCCAGGAAGATCGGCGCGGCCTTCGATTTTCATCAGCCCACGGTCAATCAACTGCTGCACCATCGCGTCCACCGAAACGCCACGCACCGCCTCGATGCCAGCCTTGGTAATGGGCTGGCGGTAGGCCACGATGGCGAGCGTCTCCAACGCGGGCTGGCTTAGCCGCTGCACCTTCTTGCCAGGATAAAGCGCACGGCACCACTCGGCATATTCACCACGGGCGGCAATTCGCCAGCCATTCGCACGCTCGACGAGGGTGAAAGCGTGCTTCTCCGCCTCGTAACGGGCGATGAGTTCATCCAAAATACCACGCACCTGCTCCTCGGTGGTCTGTGCCAGCGGGGCGACCCACTCCGGGATCTGAATCTGGCTTTCCTCACCGGCGCCGGCAGACTCGCTGGCGGCGTCCAGAATATCCTTGGCCGTGTCTTTGACGGCGGCACACATCTGCGGCACCCCCAGGGGCTCCTGGGAGGCAAAAAGAAGGGCTTCGACAATCGAGATCAGTTCCATGGCGCGGACACGCAATCTCAAGCGAGCCAGCGGGGAGAGTCAAGCTGTGGAACAGCACTTCGCACCCCGGCGCCCCCTCACCTAGGGAGCGCGCAGGGACTTCCACGGCTCCTCTTCGCTATGATCGACAAGGCCGGGCTCGTCCGCCTTGGCGGGAGAGAGGATCGCCAGAAAGACGAGCATTTCCTCACCCACGTTCCAGGTGCCGTGGACTTCCCCCATCGGTATGAAGGCCGTGTCTCCGGGGCCGAGGATCTTTTTCTGCGTACCGACCCACTGCTCGGCCTTGCCGGAAATGACGTAAATCAGCTCCTCACGGGTCGGGTGGGAGTGAAAGGGATGACTGCGCCCCGGCTCCATGTTGGCCCGCACCATCATGAGGTGCTCGTTGTTCACGATGTCGCCGCGGCAGATCCACTCTTCGAGCGTCCAAGGAGAAAGATAGTCGATTTTTTCGGCAGCAGTAACGAAACGGCGGTTGGCGATGGCGTCTGACATGATGGGCGGATGCTAGCGTGGTGAAATCCCCCCGGCAAGCCGGGCGATGCACCTGTGGCTATCCGTTTTGCCACGTCCTCCACGCTCTCAGTAGGTGAACAATTCCTTCACCGTCCAGGGCTTTTCCAGCTCCATGCCCTTCTGCCGCATGAGCACAGTCAGCGCATCGGCCATGCGCTGCTTCATGTGCCTGGTCAGGCGGCGGCCTTTGCGGGCGCGCTGCACGGCTTTGTGGGTCATGGGCTCCGTGCTGGCGGCCACAAGATCGTGATTCCCCAGCTCATGCCCGGTCATGATCCCGTCCAAAGGCTGCACGCCCATGTTGCGCTCGATTTCGTCTTGTCCCATGATCACCTTCTCATTCCGCAAACCGTCATCTGCAATCTGAATTCCAGCCATGCGCATCCTTCTCACCACCACCAGCTATCAGGACACCCCCGGCGAACACCACGCGCTGCTCGCCGCCCAAGGCTACGACGTACACCGTGAGCGCGGCCCCCTGCCGGAGAGCCGCATGCTGGAACTCGCTGGTGAATTTGACGCCTTCCTCTGCGGCGACGATGAAATCACCCGCGCCGTTTTGGACAAAGCCCTGCCTCGCCTGCGGGTGATCTCCAAGTACGGGATCGGTTTGGACAAGATCGATGTGGCGGCCTGCACGGAGAAAAAGCTGCCCGTGCTCTTCACTCCAGGCGTGAATCACACCACCGTGGCCGAGCACACCTTCTGCCTGCTGCTCGCCCTCGTACGCAATCTCGTCGACTCCGCCAACTCCGTGCGCAACGGCCAGTGGAAGCGCGTCACCGGCCACGAAATCTGGAACAAAACCATCGGCATCGTAGGCCTGGGCCGCATCGGCCAGGAAGTGGCCAAGCGGGCCACCGCCTTTGGCATGAACATTCACGCCATGGACCTGCCTCAATACTGGCCCAAGGCCTTTGCGGACGTTCACGGCATCACCCAGCACGAAGAAATTGAGACGATGCTCCCACACATCGACGTGCTAAGCCTGCACGCGAACCTGAGCGAAAGCACCCGCAACCTCATCAATGCCGAGCGTCTGAAGCTTGCGAAGCCAGAGCTGCTGGTGGTGAACACCTCCCGTGCCGAGCTCGTCCACATGCCCGACATGATCGCTGCGCTGGACGCAGGCAAGGTCGGCGGCTATGCCACCGATGTGCTCGACATCGAGCCCCCGCCTGCTGACCACCCGCTGCTCAAGCACCCCAAGGCCCTCATCACGCCCCATATCGGCTCACGCACTTACGAGAGCGTCCCCCGGCAGGCTATGCGCGCCACCCTGAACCTCGTGAATTATCTCAAGGGAGAGAAGGACGTGATTCAGGCAAACAAGTGGTAATGCCCCGATTCAGCGCCACATGTTGCGCGTGATCGGCATGGAACTGCGCACAGGCTGATGCGCCTGATAGAGTTTCAAGCGCTCGCTTGAAACTCCGGCCTCGTTGCTGCCGGGCGGCAGTTTTTTGAAAAACTCCCGCTCCAGACCGATGGCTGCTGCGTAGTCCCCCTGCTCAGCACTGGCCGCCGCCTGGGCGGCAGACACGTATGGCTGGTTTGCCGATAACATGCCAGCTGCCAGGCTCGCGTACTGAGCGGCCTTCTGCCCATCACGGATCGAGCTGTCCGGACAGGTGGCCAGCAGCCAGGCGAGATCCAGAAACGTGAGACTGTAGCCCGGCGTCTTCTGCACACCTTTCTCGTAGTCTGCGAGCGCGGCCCGAAAATCACCTTTGGCGTGGTAGGCGCGGCCGCGCAGGTCAAAGTTCACACCTTCTGGAGACTGTTTGATCGCAGCATCCAGGTCGGCGATGGCTCGATCATAGTCGCCCATCTGATAATAGGCCACGCTCCGGGCTCTGCGTATGTTGTCATTGCCAGGATTGAGCCGCAAAGCCTCGCCATAGTCAGCCAGCGCCTTCGTATGCTGCAAAAGGGCGGCATGGGCATTGGCCCTGTTATGCCAAAGCCGCCATTCATCGGGATGATGCCGGATCGCATCATCGTAAATGCGAAGCACTCCTTCGAAATCTCCCTGATCCCATAACACGCGGGCTTTTTGCAAAGCTTCATCCACCGTTTGTGGAGAGCCTGCAGGCTCGGTCTTCTGCACCAGCTTGTATTCAAAGAACAGGCTCGTGGGGCTGCCTTCCGCCTGCTGCACGGAGGTGATGGTCATCAAACCGACCGCGCCACGAGAAGTGCGAAACACACACGAAACAGGCCACTGCCCCTGGGCGAGCCTGAGGACATCATCGTTGCCAGTCAGTCCGCCGGCCGAAGCCGCTGCATTGGCGGCAGACATGAAAAGCGGTTGGTTTCCCGTAAGCCACTTTCCAAAAGCACACCCATGCGGATGAATCAAAACATCACCAGCCTCCTGACTCAGACTGAAGTCCGCCCCACCCGCTGCATCGACCTTTGGCCATTCGTCCGTGATTTCCCCAGGGCTTTGCGCAGAAGCAGCGCGGATGGTGAAGGTCTTCCCGCCGGCAAATTGGAAATGCGGCACGATGCCATTCCCGGCGCAGGCAAGCACGTGCTGTTTGGCGGAGCCAAAGATCCATTCGCTCTCAGTCTGCGCCGACGGAGGATTCTTTTTTTCATTGGCAGGCTGTTGGGTCGTGGATGGCTCAGTGGCTGACGTGCCGTTAAGAACTTGCTGCAGCCTGGCAGCGAGATCATCAGCCTCTTCATGGGTCAGGTGTCCGCTGATTTCGAGGCGTCCGCCACGGATCTCTGAATGGACAACCGGCGCCGCAAAGAGCAGGCCATCTATCAGAATCGCGAGCTTTTTGCCTTTGGCTTCGTGCGTCACCTGTGCGATTCGCTGCTTGCCGCTTTGATTGAATTGCAAGGCAATCTGCGGCCCTACCGGCCTGTGAATGGCTTCGACTGACTGCAAGGCAGACTGGTCCAGCTGAGAGGTTTTCTCGACATTGAGCACTTCCCCCTGCCCGGCGATTTTCATCGGCTCCGTATCTGCAGAAGGAGAATCCAGAACCCGGCAAATCTGGAACGTGGACTTGGCAGCGACCTCTGGAGGCACAAAGAGCAAGGGCGGCACATGCACTCCATTGCTGATGAAGTTTCGCCTCTCACGGTTGCGCATGATGAATCCGGCCAAGGATGACAGCGGCTGCCCGAAGGAGATGGTATGTACATATTGGCTCTGAAAATCCACCACAGTGCTTCCCTGGCTGCGCAAATCCGAACCGTCATGCAGTCGGCCAATCACCTCCCATTGGTCGTGCGGAAATTGGTCCTCATCCTCCGTAACCACGGTCACGAAGGCCTGGTGGTTTGCGTCTTCGCCTGAGTTGGTCAGGAACTGACCTCCCCCGCTGTTGTTTGTCTTGCCCGCCTGAATGAGAGCACTGCTTTGCCAGGAGCCGGCTGTGAGCTCAAGACGCACCTTTAAGGGGCCGGTGACGGCTGCATAAGGAACCCGGCAGCCGGTGGCCAGCCAGCCAACTGCCCGAGGGCCTTTGGGTGCATGGGCGGCAGACACACGTTGTGTCTGCTTAACTTCAACTCCTTCTTGGGTGAAAAGGCTTATCCTGCTTTCGCTGCGTTGGTCAATGGCCGGATGTGAGTAGAAAAACATCAGCCAGCCCGCGGTATCGCTGATTTTGGAAACAGTGCCATTTCCCAGCAAGCCCGTTCTCCACCATTCCCAGTCACTCACGGGAATGTCTCCCGGGGCAGCCACGGCCTCACCGCTCGGTGCACGCAACTGCCAGCCGTTGCTCTCTCTGGGCATCCAGGCGACGTAGCACAGCTTGGGGTCTCCTTTGAAGATGACATCGCCAAGCTCTTTGGCGTCTTGTTTTTTGACAGCTGCCGCGACTGGCTCACTGGACTGAAGAGGCGCGGGGGAGAGGGCAGGCTTGCTGGCGCGAGAGGCAAGCGCACTTTGATTCGCCGTCAGTTTTGCGTAGGCCAGCACTCCCCAGGGAGCCGTGGAATGAATGATCAGCAGCACAAAACAGCCAGCCGCCACATGGGCAGCCGTCTTTGTGCCCACCCCAAGCATTCGCCGTTGGGTCCACGCATAGAGACCAAAAACCAGGCCCACCTGCAGCACCAGCACCACCTGTGAGAAGGCCCCCTGCACCGCCAGCACTGTCACCAGAGAAGACGGGCTCAGTATTTTCTGGGCGAAGACCAGCCACAAGGTTCCGGGAATGCGAAGCACCGCGAGCAGTCCAAAGGTGGACACTGCAGCAAACACAGCCCTCGCCACAGGACCAAGCGAGCCATGGGCTGGCTCGCGGAAAAGACGCCACACAGAAAGGATGGCAGCAATGATCGGCAGCAGCACACCTGCAATCATCAGTCCGTTTTCAGCACCCCAACCCCATTGCTGCGCCGCATGCACGCCCAGTCCCATCATGAGACCTCCTGCACAAAGCAGCATGATGACGGCTGCTGGCAGCACCCATGCCCTGGCAATCTGGGACCCGCCCGCAGCAACCGTCTGGCTGGAAGTTGCCTGCACATTCTCGACGCAGGTGCGGAACTCCGCTGCGGTGGCAAAGCGTAATTCGGGAGATTTTTCCAGGGCACGAAGCACGATCTCGTCGATGCGGATGTCCACCTGCACACGTCTCGACGGCGCTTCGAGTTTGCCGGTGGGGCGCTCCCCAGTGAGCATCTCATAAAGAACGACGCCGAGAGAGTAGATGTCTGCGCGATGGTCGGCGGAGCCGCTTGCCTGTTCCGGAGCGGCATAGTCTGGGGTGCCGAGGGGCATGCTAGGGGCTTCGTGCTTGCCGTTGGTCGAATCACGAACCTCCCCGCCAAAAGAAGCAGCGTCACTGCCATCGATGATTTTCGCGATGCCAAAATCGGCGATCTTCACGGTGCCAGCCTTGTCAATGAGCAGGTTCTCAGGCTTGATGTCACGGTGAACGATGCCGTGATCATGCGCGCACTGCAGCGCCTCACAGACTGGAGGCACAATGCTGAGGGCCTCACTGGGGGTTAGTCGTTTTGTCTGCAGGAGCTGCCGCAGGTTCACTCCATCGATGAACTCCATCAGCAGGAAGTAAAAGCCTCCTGCGCGCCCAAAGTCATGCACGGTGACGATGTGCGGGTGACTGAGCCTTGCCAGAGCCTGCGCCTCACGCTGAAACCGCTCGGAGAAGCCGGGCAGGTCCGCAAGTTCGGCCGGCAGAATCTTCAGCGCCACAAAACGGTCGAGCTGCGGCTGGCGGGCTTTAAACACCGCCCCCATGCCACCACTGCCAATGAGCGCGGTGATTTCCAAGTTTGGGAAGGCGGCACGCACGGCGTCCAGGCTCGGCGGGGCATAGGCCATCCAAACTCCATCGGCAGTCGGAGCCAGGGCGCTGGCATAAACACAGCGCGGGCACAGTCCATTCATGGAATCCTCCGGTATGTGAGAGCCGCAATGCGGACAGATGCTCGATGAGATCGTGGTCATGCATGTTCCTTGAAGACTGCCGGTGCATCGTTACATCAAATCAACCATGCACGGAGCAAAGATAGCGCAGTTCATCCTCGACATCCGCCTCATCATGCAGCGTCTGAGCGATTTCCTGCCGCAGGAGTTCACGGAATCGTTTGCGCAGCCGATGAGCCGCCACCTTGACACTCCCTTCACTCATACCGAGCTTTTTGGCCGTCTCGGCATGGCATGCCGCACCATCCCCCATCAACCACGTTTGCAGTGCTTCGAACTGGGCTGATCTGCCACAGCTGTGCTCTGCCGCCAGAGCAGCCACCGCACGATTCATCAAAGCGACAGCCCACTCCCGGTCAAAAATTTCCGACCTCGGAAAAGCCGAGGGATCACCGATCATAAGATGCGGCGAACTTTCCCCGCCAGCATCCAGTGGTTCATGAGTCATGCAGCCGCCGCGCTTTCCCCTGCAAGCGTGATTCTGCAGCCCGATGACAAAGTATTTCACCGCACCGAGCAGATAGCTGCGAAACCTCCCCCGCTCAGGATCAGGGCCGGCAAATCCGCGCTGCAGCAAATGCGCGAAAAACGAATGCGTGTGGTCACGCGCCATGTCCGGGTCAAATCCTGTGCGGCGCAGGAAAACGAAGACTGGCTGGTAATAGGCCGCACACAAGTCGCTCAGCGCCGCCCTGCCCTCGGGCGAAGCGGCATTCGCGCGCAGCACCAAGGTCCAGCGAGTTGGCATGAAACTGCCGGCAGGTTGAGAGTCTTGCATGGGGGGCTAAGTGAGTACCTTGGAGATGCGGGACATGAAGTTACAACTCTGAATCAGAAACAGCTCCTGTTCACATGCCATGAAAAGCGAACCGCCTTTACCCAGCTGCTACAGATCCTGACCAGCGCCGGTCAGAGCAGGCCATGCTCCCTGAAACTGAAATAGGGCAGCGGGCGTGAATCCCCGGGGGCGCCGATGATCACATGATCCTGCAGGTGAAGGCCTGTCGCCTCAGAAGCTTCACGCAGGCGGCGCGTAAGGCGGCGGTCCGCCTCACTCGGCGTGGGGTCTCCGGATGGATGATTGTGGATAAGGATGAAGACGTGAGCGTTGTGGATCAGCACCTTGCGCAACAGGTCCCGCGGATGGGCGATGCATTCGTTCAGACTGCCCCGGAAAACTTCCTCGCTGCGCATGAGGACGAATTTCGTATTGAGCAGGATGATGCGGACAGATTCATGGCCCAAGGCCTGCATCTCAGCGCCGATGTAGTCGTAGATGCGCTGCGGCCGGTCGAGGATGACCTCGGCATGTGAGGGCTCCTGCGCAGAGCGGCGCCCCAGCTCAAATGCAGCGGCCAGCAGGGCGGTTTTCGCAGGCCCCAAGGCTTTGATCTTTCTCAATATGGCAGGTTCGAGACGGGAGAGCTCCCGTAGGGACTTGTAATCTCGAAGAATGCGCTGTCCGATCTGCAGGGCGTTTTCCCCCTTCGTTCCGGTGTTGATGAAAAGAGCGAGCAGCTCCGCGTCTGAAAGCGCCTGCGGCCCCAGGCGGAGCAGGCGCTCACGCGGCCGATCATTTTCCGGAATGTCGTGGATGCGGCTCATGAATCGGTGCTCACTTCACACGACTGCAGACAAATCTCAGTGGATCGCCCGGCACTGATCCAGCAAACTGTGCAGATAACCAACGATGTCTTCGAGCGCCTGCTTGTGCGGTGAGGCCTCAAGGCAGACGAGGTCAGCACGCGCTTCGAGGAGCATGTTCTGCGCGAATTTGACCGCTCTCTCGACGGCGCCTTCGTAGTCGGCTATGCCCGCGAGGATGGTCGTGTCCATGGGCTCGCCCTTGAGGAGCATGCGATTGAGCTTTTGCTTTTGCGCGTCTGTAGCGCCTTCGAGCAGATAGAGAACCGGCAGGGTCAGCTTGCCACGCGCAAGATCAGTGCGGAGTGTTTTGCCGACGGTCTTTTCGTCACCCACAATGTCAAGGCAGTCATCATAGATCTGGTAGGCGGTGCCAAGCTTGAGACCGTAGTCTTTCAGCGCTGCCTGGACGGAGTCGGGCTGCTGGTTCAGGCGGGCGCCAAGCTCGCTGGCGGCGGCGAAGAGCGCAGCGGTCTTCATCTCGATCATCTTGAGATAATCGGCGATGGACAGATTAAAGTCGAAGCGGCGCTGGGTCTGAAGGATTTCTCCGGTGCAGACATCCCGGGAGGCACGGGCGATGGTGCGGCAGACGTGGGTGTCGTCAAACTCCGTGGCGAGCTCCAATGCGTAGGCAAAGAGGCTGTCTCCGAGCAGGACGCTGAGGCTGCTGCCCCATTTGGCGACGGCCGTTGGCTGGGCGCGGCGGATGTCCGCACCGTCCATGATGTCATCATGCACCAGTGAGGCGATGTGGACGAGTTCGAGAATGACGGAGAGGCGTGTATGCCCTGCATGCGTGCCACCGGTGGCACCGCCCGCGAGAACTGCCAGAGCGGGCCGGATGCGCTTGCCTGATGTTTTGCAGACGTAGCTCACGTAGCCTTCAACCCCGGGATCAAACGCACGTGCCTGCTCGAGAATGGCTGTTTCCACATGCTCCAAATCCGCCCGCACGAGATGGAATGGGAAAACAGGATTGCTGGCGCTGAGGGCTGGGGCTGACATGGAATGATCTGCCCTACCCAATCCACCACGGCAGGGGATTCGTCAAATGCCGCGCAAGTGGCTCGCACATGTGAATTTTCAAAAGAAATGAAAGCTGCGAAGCATTCCTACTTCCTAACGGCCAAAAGTCCGCGGACAATTGCGTCTGCCAGTTTCTGACGGTGGGCAGGATCTGCACACCGCAAAGCCTCGCGCTTGTTGCTTATGTACCCGCATTCTACGAGGACTGCAGGCATCCTGGTGGCACGCAGCACCTTGTAATTACCATGAAAAATGCCGCGTGCGCCGCCGGGGACCCGGCTTTTGAGCGAACGACTGATGGCCGATGCAAGCAATCTGCCGTGCGAGCTGCGGTAGTAGACCTCCCCCCCGGAGATGATGGTTTTCCGGCTGCCATTGAAATGGATGCTGACAAAAATTGAGGCGGGAACACAGTTGGCAGTGCGCGCCCTTTGATCAAGCTCCACAAAAGTGTCGGAGCGGCGTGTCATGATGGTTTTCAGCCCCTTGGCTTTCAGAGCTGCTTCGACTCGTTTCGCGACATCAAGGCAGAGCTTTTTTTCGACCAATCCATTCCAGGCGGAGCCGCCGTCCTTGCCGCCATGCCCGGCGTCTATGACCACCGTGGAGAAGCGAACTGTTTCCACAGCACCCGCCCCGCCCACGATCAGAGCCAGGCAGCAAGCCAGGATGCGTGGGGAGACCAGATGCACGGACTCTAGGGGATTTTGAGCGTTCTTCCTGCACGGATCATGTCTGACGACAGCCCGTTGGCCGCTTTGAGTTTCGCCACAGTGGTGCCGTTTCTACGGGCGATTGAGCCCAGGTTGTCACCGCTTTTGATTGTGTATGAGCCACCTTTGCGGGAGGTGCTTTTGCTGCCTGATTTAGACTTCGCAGAGGTCTTTTTCTTTGAGGAGCTACGGGAGGAGGAACCTCCATGGGAGGAACGCCACGAGGAATAGTCCATGCCTGCCCCCTGGCCGCCTTCCGCCGCCCAGTCCGTCTTGTAATCCCCGTTGTCAGCAAAAGGATAATCTGCGTGCCCCATGGCATGAGGCGGAGTGCTTGGCGAGCCATGCAGATTGATGACCGGCAGGTCCTTGGGAAGCCCTTTGATGTGGGAGGAATTTTCACACGCCGCCAGCACAAGCAGCGGCAGGGCCAGGCAGGCTCTCAGCAAGGGTGTCTGATGATTCATTCGGGAAGATGCTTCAGTTTCACCGGGTTGGGGCATGAATCAATTCGCCGCATGAAAACGACTGATGCGCTGCTTGACCCGCTGGACGCCATTTTTGTCCTTCGCCATCACGATGGTGCGCTCGTGATAATAGCCGGCCCCGCTGGTGGGAAGGCTGTAACGCCATCTGGCCTCATCCGCCGCAAGATCAACCCCTTCCATGGGGTTTCTGATCGTGTTGTAAACCGCTCTGCCATCCATGCCGGGGCGAACCATTCTAAACTGCCGTTCCGAAAAACCTATGGAATAGCGGGTGCCCGTGGAGCCGACGTGGAAGACAGCGTTGATTGAGTCAGGAATGGAGTATCCGTAGTTAACTGTGCAAAACACCACCATCAAAGCCGGAATAATGATGATGACCGCAGGTGTGAAAAAGTACCAGTTCTTTTTGATGAACGCAGAATTCATGAAGATGCATGCTGGTGGAAAGGATGGCCGCAGGCAAGGTAAAAGAAACAGCAATTCAAGGTCGCGGCATGCCCAGCGTGCCGTGGGAAATCCGGGGTGCGCGCGCCTGCTGCGGCAGCCTGCTAGAGACGCTGATCTCCCGGTGGGGATGTGGTGACCGAGGTCGTGTACAGCAGCTGCCCGTCCTGCAGCTTGAGAAACTTGGCGGCCCCTTGGATGTCTTCGTCACTCAGGCCTGGCACCACAAAGATCCGCCCGCGCATCGCTCCGCGCACAGACATGCCGCCACGGACAATGGCACGCACCGTTTCGATCACACTGTCTCCCTGCACAAAATTCAGCTCGGCAGCCTGCGCCATCATGCAAGTCGAGCAAAGCTCCTGCGCATTGCGGCGATCGCGGGCAGCGTAGGCAGCATCATTCTGACCGATCATAGGAATAACCATCCCAACCATCACGCCTAAGATGGCGGTAAACAGCAAGACCTCAAAAAGGCTGAACGCAGAAAGGGCTCGGCGTTTTGTGGCTGTATGCACGTGATTTTTCATGGCCGTTTGCATTTACAATGGTAAATTGTGATAATTATTGCATCGATGCAACCATAAATTATCAAATTTATGCAAAATGGTCAAATTGGAGTCTCGAAATTGATAATAAGAGTTCAAAACCACTCACTTTCAGTTTCTTCTCTCGGTTCATCGCTTGCCGAACCAGGCAAGAAACTCACGGTTTCCATCCGTGCCTTGAATGGAGGACTCTGTCAGCCCCCGCCATTCCAGTTCTGGACGCGAGCGCACGAAGTCTTCAATTCGGGCACAAGCCTTGGCATGCAGTTCCGGTTCACGCACGATTCCCCCTTTGCCTACCTCCTCACGTGAAAGCTCAAACTGAGGCTTGATCAAAACCAGTGCCTGCCCACCAGAGCGCAGGGCCTGGAGCACAGCTGGCAGGACGAGTGTCAGCGAAATGAAGGAGAGATCGGCCACCAGAATGTCCACTTCCTGGCCTATATCCTCCTGGCGCATATGGCGGAGGTTAAACTGCTCACGGGAAATCACTCTTGGGTCACTGCGCAGTTTCCAGGCGAGCTGATTGGTACCAACATCAAACGCGAAAATTTTCACCGCCCCCCGTTGCAGGAGGCAATCTGTGAATCCACCGGTGGATGCCCCCACGTCCAGCGCGGTCATTCCGGTCACATCTATGCCAAAATGGACCAGTGCACCTTCGAGCTTGAGGCCGCCCCTGCTGACAAATCTGGGCCGCTCACGGACGACGATCTGCTGCAGATCGCTCACAAGCCAGCCCGGCTGGGTGATGCGCCTGCCGAGCACACTGACCTCTCCCGCCATGATGAGCCGTTTGGCCTGCTCACGGGAAGGCACGATGCCGAGCTTCAGCAAGGCGAGGTCAAGACGTTCGCGAGGCATCAGAACGAACGTTATTTCTTGATAGGAAGTATCAGTTCGTCTCCGGCTTCGATGCGGACCCCCGGAAGAGTGACCGTGCCGTCGATGTCCACCACGGCTTCCGCCGCTTCAATGGTTTCGCCTACAATCACACGACCGACCAAGCCGTTGCCGCGCCGCACGTCAAATTTCATCCCGCTGGTCAGCTGTTTGTTCTTTCCAGCATTGATCACAGCAAAGCCCTGCTCGTTGTGAACTTCTATGACCTTGGCGTACGTCGCCGCCCCCAAAAGTTGCTTTTGCAGGTCAGTCAAAGGAGCAGCAGCCGGAGCCGACGAAGGATAGGCGGCAGGCGTGCCCGGCATGAGGTCACTGCCAGCCAAAGGCGGCAAAGAGGCCCGGGGGACCTCCGGCGGCGGCGGCAGATTGGCCACCACTTCAGGCTTTGCAGGCATGGCCATCTCATGGGCAGCCTGCTGCTTGCGCACGAGTTCGAGCTCTTTGCGGGCACCTTTGGCCTCCTCCTGTGCCTCCCATGCAAGGTAACCAGTGATGGCGAGCAGAATGATCGTTAGAGCTAGGGCATAGTGTGAAAGACGCATGCCGCATGCTAGACGCAAGCGCAGCGCGGATCAACCCCGTCTCAACTTCAGCGCAGCAGTCCCAGCAGCTCACGCATACGCAGTTCGATATTGAGCAGGCTGGCCTGCACGCCGGCCAGCCATTCCATGTCGGCCCCCTGCGGGTGCTGCTGCACGAGCTTGTCCGTGGCATTCAAGGCCGCTGCAAACAGGGGCAGGCTCTGTTCGAGATCGACCACCAAAAACTGCCACTGATCCTTCTCTGCCTGGGCGAACTGACGCAGCACATGGATCAGATGCGCCGCCAGATCCGCCACGGTGGAAAGCAGCCGGAGTACTGCGGGCCGGGTGCGCACCTCCTCATTGAAAACCAACAGGCTCTGAAAGCGCCGCAGTTCCTTGGCCAGGGCCGCAGAGCGCGCCACAGGGTTCAGGTCGGAGCTGCCCGGTGCTTTGGCTGGCACGGAGCGTGGCGGCTCGGGAGCGGGATCACGTTTGACGGTGCCGAATGGATCCCCCCCCGGCTTGGCAGGCTGAAAAGGATCGTCAAAACCGGGACTGTGCAGGGCATCCGCCGATTTCGCGTTGCGACTGGTTCCTAGCAGAAAATGCTTCCTGCGGGCACGGTTCTGCCGAAGCAGCGCAGCTTCTTCCTCATTTGTCAGCTGCCAGCGTGGGGAAGAAACCCGCAATTGCAGATGCCAGGACTGAATCAGGATGCGCTGGTGATCCTGGTTGAACCATTCAAAAAACAGCAGGTTTTTCAGTCCTGGAGGCTCTGGCAAAGTGCACACCGCACCTGACTGCGATTTCCGGCGCGGAAGTTTCACCACACGGGAGGAAGCTGTCATCAGCCCACTGTAGCCATGCTGCATGGCCGAGATGGCCTCCACATGGTCTTCGTTGGCGTTTGGCAGAGGATTATGGAAATCCACCCTGCAACCGGCGATGTCGCGCAAAAAATTACCCACCAACTCCACTCGTACGGGCTGATTTTGACCTGCGAGATGCAACACACCTGTAACCAAGCCGGGCACTTCATTGGAAAGGTACCCACCGAGGATTGATGATTCGAGGCAAATAATCATTAACTGTCATACAAACTAGAGGCCTCGGAGGTACGCCGCAAGCGGACATGGCTCTTATAAAGCAAAAATTACCCCTCTGCTGACCCGCCTCACTTATTGTGGAACTGTGGCAAGATTGCTGCTTGTTCCACAACTCATGTGATGATACTGCCCTCATCCCCCGAAACCCATACACCCACAAAAAACCCATGAAAGACCTCGTTTATCTCAGTCGCGCCTTCGTTGAATTTGGCCCTTTTGCCAAAAAGGAAATCCTCGATTTCCAAAAGCGCGGCCTGCTCTCTGAAACTGACTACCTCCGTGACGAAGGCAGTGAAAACTGGGTTCACTACCAGGAGTGGCTGACCGTCGTCCCCATGCCTGCGCCCAAGCTGGTCAAGAAAGCTCCGGCCGCCAAGACAGCGGCGCCCAAGAAATCCAAGAAGGCCGCCTGAAAAGGCAGGAGGCTCCCGGCCTCGTTTTTTCAGTGCCTTTTGAGTGTGCTGCGCGCCCAGCCTCCGCGCTGGACGCGCACCGTCGTTCATGCGAATTAGCAGGCGTGAACGAAGCAGCTGCCACCACCGCCAAGACCTTGCGCAACGAATTGTGGCGCTCGATCCCTTCGGGCGTCATCGACACGCTGACCGCCACCTTCGGCATGCTCATCGCTGTGCGGGTGTTTCACATGGGAGATGTGGCGAAGTCCGTCTTTCTGAGCGCCACCAGCGGCGGCATGGTGGCCAGCCTGTTCGTCGTTCCTCTGCTCCTACGGGCCCAAAGCACCGTCGCACGCACTGCGGCAAAGGTGCAGCTCCTGGGAGGGCTGTGCATGGCGGTGTCAGCCGCATTTCCGAGCAGTCCGCTTCTCTACATTGGAGGGCTTAGCCTGGGGCTGTTCTGCTTCACCATGCAGATCCCGCTGATGACGCAGATTTATCGCATCAACTACCCTGCTGAAAAGCGTGGCAAACTGTATGCCATCACAGGTGTTACGCGGGCGGCGGCGGCCGTGTGCTTTGGCTTTGCCGGGGGCAAACTGCTGGGCTGGAACATCGGAAATTATGTCTGGCTGCTGTGGGCCTTTGCAGCTAGCGGCATCGTCTCAGGCTTCTGGACCTACGGGCTGCCGGTCATCGCGTGGGAGGCACCTGCAAATTCCAGCACCAGCCTCTGGAACTCCATGCGCTGGGTGCGCGAAGATCGTGATTTCCGCACGCTGCTCATTTCTTGGATGATGATGGGCATCGGCAATCTGGCTGCGGCATGTCTCTTTGTCGAATACCTGGCCAATCCCAGCCACGGCATCAACCTGAGCGAATTCAACGTAGCCTGGATCACCGGTGTGGTTCCCGTGCTCGCGCGTGTGGTGTTCTCCTACCCATGGGGGCTGGTGTATGACCGCTTTCATCTGTTCACCGTGCGTGCGGTGCTCAATGTCTTTTTCGCCGCCGGAATCCTGTGTTTCTTCCTTGGCCACAGCCTCTTCTGGTGGACTTTTGGCATGGCCTTGTGGGGCATGGCCAATGCGGGTGGCAACGTCACCTGGGCGCTCTGGGTCACCAAACTCGCAGACAAACATGCCGTGGCGGAATACATGAGCGTGCACACCTTCCTGACCGGTGTGCGCGGCCTGGTGGCGCCTTCCCTGGCATTTGCCATGATCAAGGTCATGTCGTTCGACACCTTCGCCATCGTCTGCGGCGTCACCATCCTCTCCGCCAGCGGATTCATCGGGGTCCGTGCCCGCAGCAATTCTGAATCTACAGACCGTCTCCGCCCGGGAGCCCGCAAAGAACGCCTATGAATGTACATCTTGTCCAAATCAGTCCCGTCTGGGAGGATCGTGCAGCCAATCACGCCAGAGCTCGCAAGCTGATCTCCGACGCCAGCCCTCAGCCCGGCTCGCTCATCATCCTGCCAGAGACTTTCGCCACCGGCTTCAGCATGAATCTCGCCATCACCGCAGAGCCTGAGCATGGTCCCACGGAGCAGTTCATGCGCGAATTGGCGGCTGAATATCAAAGCTGCGTCTTGGGTGGAGTGGTGACATCTGCCAGCGATGACCGCGGTATGAACCAGGCGCTCGCCATCGCTCCAGACGGGACTCTGCTCGCACGCTACACGAAAAACTACCCCTTCAGCCTGGGGGGCGAGGACAAAGCGCACGTTGCAGGCACTGGCGTCTCCCATTTTGAATGGCAGGGGCTGCGAATCGCACCGCTGATCTGCTACGACCTGCGCTTTCCAGAACTCGCCCGCAGCGCCGTCCGGGCAGGGGCAGAGGTGCTCATCTTCATCGCTGCATGGCCTGTCAAACGTGTCCAGCACTGGATCACGCTGCTGCAGGCCCGGGCCATCGAGAACCTCGCCTATGTCATCGGGGTCAACCGCTGTGGTTCAGACCCCGAGTTCACGTACCCTGGCCGCAGCCTCGTGGTGGACCCGCATGGCCTCGTCATCGCAGACGCCGCAGAGCAGGAGCGCACCCTGAACACCCGGATCGACCCCGCAGTCCTTCATGAGTGGCGTGCTCATTTCCCTGCCCTCCGCGACGCGGGCATCCGGGGATGATTACCACAGGCTCGTCCGCATCCGTCCGGCTTCGAGAATGGCATCAAAACGACGTGCATCATCCTCACGCGTACCACTGACGAGCACATAGCCATACTTCCTCCAGTGCTCCATCTCTGCAGCCGCGTTTTGCATGCGCAGCTCAAAGGCGGCGGCATCCTCCGTCGCACGACCAGAGAGCCGATGGCGCAGTTCCTCCAGGCTGGGCGGCATCACGAAAATTTCCAGCAGGCAGCGCTTTACCAGTTCGTCCTCGCATGAGCGCACCTGCATGGCCCCCTGCACGTCGATGTCCATGATGACGTCCACCCCGCGTCTGAGATTCACGTAAACGTAGCTTTTCAACGTGCCGTAAAGGCGGCCATGGACGCGAGCATATTCAAAGAGCTCACCGCGCTCCACCCGGGCAAGAAAGTCTTCCTCAGTCAGGAAAAAATAGTCTTTCCCGTCCACCTCTCCGGGCCGTGGCGCCCGGGTGGTGCAGGAGACGGAGAAGACCGCCTCACCACGATCACATACCTTCCGTGCCAGTGTCGTCTTGCCGGTGCCCGAAGGCCCGGAAACGATGATCAACTGGCCCAGACGCTGTTTTGAAAAATCCATCCTGCCGAATACCCACGCTAACACCGAGTGCAAGAGACTTGGCAAACCGGCTGTTTTGTTACACCCTTGCAACGCATTTAAAAATCAACCATGCAAACCGCATCTTCACGCCGCCAGTTCGTCAAAGTCGCCGCCGCCTCAGTGGCAGCTCCCTTCATCCTCCCTTCACACGTCTGGAGCGCTGAGACCGCGCCCAGCGAGCGTCTCACGCTGGGCTTCATCGGCATGGGCAAGATGAACAGCGGCCACCTCGGCAGCTTTCTGGGCCGCAAGGAAGTCCAGATCGTGGCGGTGTGCGATGTGGACACCACCCGTCGTGAAAACGCCAAGAAGACCGTCGAAGAGCGCTATGCCAAGGACAAGGACGCAGGCTTCAAAGGCTGCGAGGCCTATGCAGATTTCCGCAAGCTTCTGGAGCGCAAGGACATCGACGCCGTTGTCATCGCCACTCCTGACCACTGGCATGCCTTCATCGCCATCGCCGCACTGAACGCCGGCAAGGACGTTTATTGCGAAAAGCCGCTCACTCACAACATCCATGAAGCGCTCACGCTGATCGATGCAGTGCGCAGCAACAAGCGCATTCTCCAGACAGGCTCCCAGCAGCGTTCCAGCAAGGAGTTCCGCGTGGCCTGCGAGCTGGTCCGCAACGGCATCATTGGCAAGATCGACCATGTTGAAACCGCCTTTGGTGCTCCTGCCAAGCCCAATGCCAATCCTGAAGAACCCATGGAGCCCGGCCTCGACTGGGACATGTGGTGCGGCCCGGCGCCGCTGGTGCCTTACAGCAGCGTTCTCAGCCCGCGCGGTGTTCACAACCACTTCCCAGCCTGGCGCATGACCCGCGAATTCGGCGGCGGCATGATCACCGACTGGGGCGCGCATCACATCGACATCGCCCAGTGGGGGCTCGGTGAGGACGAACATGGCCCGGTCGAAATCATCGCTCCGGCAAACTATGCCGACGCCAACGACGGCGCCAAGCTGATCTACGCCAGCGGCATCCCTCTGCTTCACAACGGCAAAGGCCGGGGAGTCTCCTTCTATGGTGCAAACGGCGAGGTGCACGTGAACCGCGGCAAGTTTGAGCTGGTTCTCGGCGGC
This sequence comes from Prosthecobacter fluviatilis, assembly GCF_042655725.1. Lineage (GTDB taxonomy): Bacteria > Verrucomicrobiota > Verrucomicrobiia > Verrucomicrobiales > Verrucomicrobiaceae > Prosthecobacter > Prosthecobacter fluviatilis. Next base: position 507,603 of record NZ_JBHSMQ010000002.1, on the reverse strand, counting down.
AAAACCATTCACAAATTCTGGGACAAGGAAGCGGACAAGGGAACCTCCCTGGATCGTGAAGTGATCCTCACCGAGCGTGAATACCTGGCAGATGCGAAGGTGAAGCTCTACACTTCGAAAAACCATCACGAAGACTGGCTCAACTCCATCAAGACACGTGAGAAGCCGATCTGCGATGTCGCCATCGGCGCAAGCACGGCGATCTCCTGCCACCTGATGAGCCAGGCGTATTACCACGGCGGCTCCATGAAGTGGAATCCTGAGAAGCACGAATACACCAGCGGAGGCGACGCCAAATGGCTGACCCGCGAGTACCGCGCTGGCTGGGAGGTTTAAATCTGCCTGATCTCTCACGAGGCGGCCTCCAAAAGGGGGCCGCCTTTTTTATTTTACCTCTGCGCGCTTCACCACACTCGTGCCATCACGTACGGTGTCTGGCGGGTGCATGAGCACTTCATCCCCCTTCTTGAGTCCGCCCAGCACCTGGGTGAGCTTTCCGTCCGTACGCCCTGCCTTGACCACCACGGCCCTGGCATGGCCTGCATCAAAGACAAACGTTTTCCACTCGCTGCCTTCACGGAACAACGCTCCGGCAGGCACCAGCAGAGTGTCATCGCTGTGCCATACGGCCACGCGCACTTCCACACGGTAACGATCTCCGAGTGCTTTCAAAGCAGGAGTCTGCTCCGTGAAATCGCTGAGCACCAGCACACGCTGCTCCTCCACCCCCAGGGCGGAGACTTTGGTGAAGGCCGCAGGCTCCACACGCCGGACCCGAGCCTTTGCCGGCTCATCGCCCCCCCATTGCTCCACTGTCACAAGAGCTCCGGGCTTGATCGTCACCGCATCGCGCGAGAGGATTTCCGCCTCAATCTCCAAATCCGTGGGATCGCCAATCTCCACAATGGGCATGCCAGGCGTGACAATGGTGGCGCTTTCCTGCTGCACCCGCAGAACGACACCGCTGACGGGAGCCTGGACTTCGATGAAAGCGCCACCGGCTCCAGGCTTGTCAATCTGCTCCAGGGCGGCGCGCGCCTGAGCCAGTTCAAAGTCGGCCACCTTGAGCGCAAACTCTGCCGAACGCACCTCGCGTATCTTCATCTCGGCCTCACGCTCAAAGGTGTCACGGTCAGTATCGCTGATGGTCCCTTTGTCCGTGTTGTTCTTGACCCGGTCCCAGTTTGCCTGCGCATACTTCAAGGAGGTCCGCGACATTTCGATGTCCTCATTTGCCCGGCTCCGGGTGGCCATGGCTGCGTCCACACGTGCCTGGGCCTGGGTGCGAGCCCGGGCATCCAGCAGCGGTGAGAGCGCCGGCTCGATCCGGGTGAGCACAGTCTCCCCAGCCTTGACGGCATCTCCCGGTTTCAAGGTCACGCGCTGCATGCTGCCCGCCACCGGAGCGGCAACGATGTGGCGGTTGCGGATGCGCGTCTTCCCCTCTTCAGACACATAAACGGTCAGGGCTCCCTGGTGCACCGTGCCGGTCTCGACTTCCACCGCGCGCGGCTGCAAAGCATACAAAACCGCCAGCACCAAAGCTCCTGCCAAGGACCAGAATATCAGCTTGCGCGACAAACTGCGGCGCGTGATCGGCGCTTTCGCTTCCCAGGGTGGAACGTTCGTTTTTGGAGTTTCGAGTGGGGCATCAGGCATGGCGTGCGCGCATTATGCGCGAAGATCGCCCGGCGGCAGGTGTTTTTTGCTTGTTGCTTTCAGCGATCTCTGTTCACAGTTTGCCGTTCGCCGCTTGAACTGCGAACAGCGAACCATCCAACCGACAACTCCTCTCTTATGCCCCACGTCGAAACCAACGGAATCAAGATGTTTTACCAAGAACGCGGCAGCGGTGAACCGCTCGTCTGCATCATGGGGGTCACCGCCCCGGGCGGTGTATGGGATGCGCATGCCCAGGCCTGGGAGAAGCACTTCCGCTGCATCCTCGGAGACAACCGTGGCGTGGGAGAGACTGACAAGCCAGCCGGCCCATACACCTCAGCCATGATGGCCGACGACTACGCCGGGCTCATGGACAAGCTCGGCATCAAGCAGGCCCGTGTCGTGGGCTGCTCCCTGGGCTCCGTCATCGCCCAGCAGCTCGCCCTGCGCCATCCTGAGAAGGTGAAAAGCATGATCCTCATGTGCACCTGGGCGAGGCAGGACCGCTTTGGCCTTTACACCTGGCAGCACCTCATCAAAGCCAAGGCCTGCATGCGTCCGGAGGACTTCATGCAGTGGATCCAGATGCTCATCTTCACCAAGCCCTGGTTCGACAACGACGACTGCTGGAACAACATGCAGCAGGGGCTCAAGGATGCCGCCGTCAACCCTGCGCCACAGCCGGTGCACGCCACTGAGGCGCAAAGCGCCGCCGCCATGACGCACAACACCCTCAACGAACTCAAAAACGTCAAGTGCCCCACGCTCGTCATCGGCGGCAAGGACGACACCTTCACCCCTCAATGGATGGGCAAGGAAGTCGCCGCAGCCATCCCCGGCGCCGATCTGCACCTCTATGACAACGCCGGACATGCCTTCCACTGGGAATGCCTCAGTGATTTCAATCCGCGCACGACGGAGTGGCTGCTGAAGCACTGATCCTCCCGCGCCTCTGAGCACATCACATGGCAGGCACGCAGCCAACAGGCAGCGTGCCTGTTTTGTTTACTCCTTCAGCTCTTCCGAGCCTTCTTGCCCATTTCCTTTTTGCCCGGATCACATTGAAAGCGGCAGGTCACGACCACTCCGCGCCGGGGTTTGGGTTTGATCGTCAGACGCGCACCGATGAGATTAGCGCGGTAGTCCATCACTCGGACCCCGATGCCGCCGCTTTCCTTGGCCTTGGATTTTTTCAACCCCGCACCGTCATCTTCGATCCGCAGCTCACATTCGGTGGGACTCACATGCTGGAGCACGATGCTGACCTTGGAGGGCTTGCCGTGGCGAAGGGCGTTGTTCACCGCCTCCTGTGCGATGCGGAAGAGATGCGTTTCCTTGTCATTGTTGCGAATGGCCATCTGGACGTCCACCTCACAGGTACAAGGAGTGCGGAAATTGGTGCGGACAGTCTCGGCCAGCAGCTGGAGTGCACCAACGAGCCCCCGGTTTTTCACGCTGGTGGGAGAGAGGCCGTGAGACATGCGGCGCACTTCGGAAATGGACTGACGCAGCAGCTCATGGATACGCTGCGCCTGCTGCCTGGCGTCCCCCTGTAGATCTGCCTCCAATGCCTCCAGCAATGAGACAATGCCGGTCATGGTCTGGCCCACGCCGTCATGCAAGTCGTGGCCGACACGAGCCTGCTCCTGCTCCACAACACGCAGCACTTCCTGCTGAAGACGGTTGCGCTCGGTCATGTCTGTGCCCGTGACCACGATGCGGTCCAGACTGCCGTCAGGTTTGCGGGTGGAGGTGCTGCGCAGCTCGACCGTGCGCCATTCGCCATCCTTTGTGCGGAGGCGGGAGTCCACCGGCAGATTGTCCTCCCCGCAGAGCAGGCGGGCAAAACGCTCTTTGGACCGCGCCGTCTCCTCGGCATCCATGAGCCCGATTTCCCAGGGGGTCTTTCCCATCACCATTTCTTCTTTGTAGCCCATGGTGGTGAAAAAGGAGCTGTTTGCATGAACAAAGCGCCCCTCGAGGTCGAGCACGACGATGAAAGCGGATGTGTGGCTGACCAGGGCCTGGTTATACGCCAGCTCGCGGCGGTAGTTCAGTTCCGCCTGTTTGCGCTCATTGATGTCTTCCACCACGGTGACATGCCGCAGGGGGGGCTCTCCGGGCTGCCACAAAGGAGAAACTGTGAGATTCACCCAAGACAGGGAGCCATCAGGCAGAACATTGCGCTTCTCCAGATTATAGCTGCGCAGGCGGCCGGCCTTCAGGTCGTTCATGCTGGTGATCGACTTGGCAAGGTCTTCCTTGCAGGTCACATCCTGAAAAGTCAGCTGCATCATCTCATCACGCGTCCTGCGGTTAATCTCGCAAATGCGCTGATTCACACTGAGAAAGCGTCCGGTGACTGTGTCCATCACAGCCACGCCTACCGCAGCCTGCTCAAACACCGCCCGAAACCGCTGCTCGCTGTCCAGCAGCGCCTGCTCGGCCTGCTTGCGGTCTGAGATGTCTGAAATGGTGCCCGTCATGCGCACGGCCTCCCCCTGCTCGTTCCAGTCGGCCTCACCACGGGTGAGAAACCATCGATACTCACCGTTTTTCATGCACAGGCGGAGCTCGACCTGATAGGGCACCCGCTGCTCGAAGTGTGCTTTTCTCGCGGCTTGGACCCTGGGCCAATCCTCCGGGTGCAGCCGGGACATGAACGACTCCTGGTCCTTGCCCAGGTGATCGGCCTCTGTAAATCCAAGCATCTGCTTCCAGCGTGGGGAAAGATAGGTTTCACCGGTCACGATGTTCCACTCCCACAAGCCGTCCGTGGTGGCGCGCATGGCACGTGCATAGCGCTCCTCACTCACCAGCAGCGCCTGCTTTCGCTCCTCACGTTCAATGGTGAGCGCGGCAAGACGCGCGGCGGCCGTTATGGCCTGAATTTCCTGCGGGTCAGGCGTATGCACCTCACGGCGGTAGCACGCAAAGGCGCCCAGCACCTGCCCTGCACCGCTCACCACTGGCTCAGACCAGCATGCCAGCAATCTGGCTTTTTCCGCCAGCTTATGAAAAGACTCCAGACGTGAGTCAGCCAGCACATCCGGGCAGATCACGCGCTTGCCGCTGAAGGTGGCCACTCCGCAAATGCCGACATCAGGAGAGATGGGAGTCCCATCCAGCGCCTTTCTGACATATTCAGGCAGGCTGGGAGCCGCAAGCAAATGCAGCCGGGAACCCGTTTCATCTGCCAGCATGACACTGCAGCGCATGCCTGGATGGCCTGCCTCCGCGCTGCGCACGACGGCCTCCAGCACAGCGGCATAGGGAGCCCCCTCAACGATGAGCTGCAGATTGTGTGCCGCGCGCTCCTCGGCGGCTTTGCGCAGGGAGATATCCTCCAGCGTCCCCGTCATGCGCAGGGCGCGCTGCCGCTCATCGCGGCGGATGACCTTGCCGCGCCCCATGACCCACTTCCAAGAGCCGTCTTTGCACCGCATGCGGAACTCCCGGACAAAGTCGTCCGAATGTCCTGCCATATGCTCATTCACTGCCAGCTCCGTGCCGGGCAGGTCCTCGGGATGTACCAGCGGCTGCCAGCCAAGCTCCGAGCCTTCGATCCATTCGTCAGGACCGTAGCCGAGCATGATCTTGAACTGGCTCGAACGGAAAATCGTATTGCGCGAAACATCCCAGTCCCAGACCCCAAATCCGGAGCTTTCCAAAGCAAACTTCCAGCGCTGCTCCCCCTCCTGAAGGCGCTGCTCTGCCAGAACGCGCACAGTGATGTCTCTGCCCACCGACTGCATCTCTTTCAGCTGCCCGAGCTCATCGAAGAAAGCGCGGTTCACAAACTCCATCCAACGCACGCGCCCTTTGCCGTCATAAACACGATTCTCGATGACGACGACCGGAGTCTTGGGAGAAAGCAGCCTCAGGCGCTCCTCGATCAGCGGCAAGTCCTCGACCACCGCGTTAGGCTGCCAGCGCTGGCCGAGCAACTCCTCACGTTTCCTGTTAAAAAAACGGCAGTAAACTTCGTTCGCGTAGGTGATGGTTCCATCCGGAAGAAAGCGGCAGATGATTTCCGTCAGATCCTCCACCACCGTGCGGTAGGAATCTTGAGCCTGCAGTTCATTGACTGCAGCCGGAGGCGCTTGGGTGCGGGCGTTGCGTGTCTTCATGCAGGCGCAGCTTCACCATAGTCAGGTTCAAGGCACAAGCCACCACGCAGATGAGGGGGTCACGGAATGTATCCCATCGACTTCATCCACTCCGCCACGCGGTTGGGCCAGTCATTCACCGGCCCGCCGCTCTTGCGCATGCCAAAACCGTGTCCTCCTTTGGCGTAAATGTGCAGTTCACAAGGGATGCCGAGCTTCTTGTACTCAAGATAGAGCAGCGCGCTCGCGCTGGCCGGCCAAGGATCGTCATTTGCGTGAACGAAGCACATCGGCGGAGATTTGGCGGTGACTTCAAAACCAGGCAACAGGTGCGAGATGTCCTCCTTGCTGACGAGGTAGGCCGGGTAAACCGGAATGGCGAAGTTTGGAGTCGCGTCCTCGACATCCAGCGCAGGGTCGGTGGTGTAGGTGCGTGCATTTGCATGCAGCGCCGTCATCACCGTCAGATGGCCCCCGGCGGAAAAACCGAGAACGCCGATGCGGTCCGCCTTGAGGCCCCACTCTGCTGCGTGGTGCCGAATGATGCCCATGGCACGCTGCGCGTCCTGCAGGGCCTCGCGCCCCGGATCTTTGGGGTCGCGCTTTGGTACGCGATATTTGAGCAGGATGCCGGTCACACCGTGCTGATTGAGAAACTCACAGACCTGGGAGCCTTCATGCTCATAGGCGAGAATGCCGTAGCCACCTCCGGGACACACCATGACGGCGGTGCCGTTTGGTTTTTCCGGTTTGAAGACGGTGATCATAGGGTCCGTCACGTTGGTGATGCGCAGCACATCATCTGCCGACTTCTTCGGGATCTCTTTCTCAGCCTCAATCTTCACGCCGGGCTGCTCCGGCGCACCACCTGGCCAGAGTTTCACAACGATGGGGTCAGCGGCGCAGAGTGACGTCGAGACAAACAGAAGGGCTGGAAGAAGCTTCATGGTGCCGCTAATGGAGCGGAAATCACTGCGCAACGCAAGGCAGCATCATCGCATCACGCATGCCATGGAGGATTTTTTTGTCGGCCGGGCAAACCGTGGCCAGTACCCCGCCGAGTGCCGGATCGTCATCCTCCTCCGAAACGGCAAAATAGTAGGGGCACAGCCTCACCCGGCTTTGCATCGCGCGCGTGGATTGGCTTGGCTCGTCCCATGCAGGATGGGCAACCACTCTGGCGCGGTGGAATTCCTGCAGCACAAAAGGATTGGTGGGGAAACTGGCCAGTGCTTCATCAATGGCGGAAGCCCACTGCTCCTGTGACAAATCGTGGCCGATGAACACACCGCGCGAACCCCAGCCGCGCTCGGAGAACCCACTGATTTTCAACACCAACTGCCGCAGTTTACCCCCGAAGGATTTCATTTCGTGCCAGCTCTGGATGTCGAGCTTTGGCCAGATGGCGAAGGGAGGCAGAGGCACTGGATCGACGACCCAGCCCATCGGGATGCATTGCTGCAGCAGCGCCAGATGCTCAGCACTGAGTGCTGACCGCCAGTAGTCCGCCAGCGTGGGAGACCAGAACAGAGCGAGCCAGAGTTTCTCTTCGAGAAAGGCTTTGATGGGTGGCGTAAAACTCAGCTCGCCGCGCTCCGCCATGCGCAGCATGACATCAACGTTCTCGACATTGGCGAGGTCAAAGAGTTCAAAGAAGCGGTATATGGACGCGCCGTTGAGCTCATAGGGCTGCACCTCCCAGGGGCGCAGCACACGGCGGCCGAGCTTTTCTGCAAGCCAGTTCATCTCCGGGAGGTAGTCGCCGGACTCACGCGAGATCAGGATGTCCTCGCTCGGAAACGCGGCAGCAAACGCTTCGACCATTCCCATGGCTCCGCCGATCACGTTTTGACCCAGCGCGGCATAGGTTTCATTCAGCCATGCGGTCAAACCGATGCCGCCGGGCAGTGAGTCCAGTTCGGAGATGGTCACACCGGTTTCTGTGAGCACCAGATCTGGGCGCAGAACGCGGGGCAGGTCTTCATGCCAGCGTGGATTGCGACCCAGATCGAGCACGCGCCGCGGTTTGCCCTGATCCAGGAGCTTTGCGACCCACGGGTACGACTCGTCAAAATACAGCCGATTGCATGCGCGCTGAAAACCACGCAGCGCAGGCCCCAAACCGCGAATCAAAGCCACCGTCCTGGCATCTAAAGCGAATGCCTCTGGCGAAAGCACCCATTCTTTTTCAGCAAAGAACCCCTGCTTCGGAAAGGAGGCGCGGATTTGGGAGATGGATTCAAACGCAGATTCAGGCATTGCGAACGATTACGACGGACAAATGCATCTGTCTCACTTCACTTCCGCCACCTTTGCGCCAGCAGAGGGGAGGGTGCGTACGCGCTGTGTCGGACTGAGTCCATATTTTTCGGGCTGATACATGGCTTCGATGCGTGCGGGAGGTGCCGTAGTATCCCCTTCGGCGATGACGCGGGCGAGATACTGGAGGCTGAACTTTCCTTTGGCAGGAGCGAAATCGGTGAAGAACAGGGCGCGGTCTGTGCGGATTTCGCGATGGTCGCAGAACCAGGCCTGGATGCCGTCGGGCAGTTGATCAGCTTCACGTTCGCTCTGGGTGCCGAACTCAGGATTGATGGCTTCAAAAACGGCAGGAAGCGCATCGTCGATGGCGAGGTAGCGGTCTCCACCGCCGATTTCGATCTTGAGGGTGACCACGACCATGTCACCGACACGAAGGTCCTCGGTGCCGGAGGTGGAGCCGTCCATGTTCAGCTCTTCATAGCTGCGCTCGATGGCGTAGCCCTTGTTTTCACCGGCGAAGGCGCGCTGAGGCGGGAAGCTGTGTGCTTCGACGCGTCCGTAGATCTCACGTCCAGTAGGAAGTTCGACGCTGAGCGGCTTGGCACTCAGGGCCTGATTAAGAGCAAAGTTCACATGGGTGCTGGAGAATCCGGCGTTGAGTTGCAGCGGCACAGACTGGGTGTCCCAGCGGCCCGTTGCAGCAAGCGGTTCACCTGCCTTTTTAAGGCTGCGCTCGTAGGCAGCCAGAGCAGTGAGTGTCCACGCATTGGTGAAGGTGTTGCCCCATTCGCCACGACCGTTGCGCGCCTGCAGGATCGCCACCGCAAGCTCCTCCGCCTCTTCGGTCAGTCCCAGATGCGTGTAGCAGATCAAGCGCAGTGCCTTGTTGGCACCGTTGCCAGCCCAGTGGCTCCAGGTGACCGGGCGAGTTGGCGGCACTGATTTAGCCTTCGCTTCGGATTTAGCCGCCTTGCTTTTGCCATCTGCCTTCGCAGGGGAAGCAGCACGTGCCGCAGGCTTCCAGCCGAGCGCATCCTTGATCTGCTGTTCAGGCGCGTTGCTCAGGCACATGGAGAGAGCCAGGTAAAGCCGTGCGATTTCAGGCAGACTCTCACGCCGGCCAAAAAGCAGGTTTTGATACGCAGGCTCCGGTTTGCCTGCCTTGGCAAGGGTATAGAGCGCCAGCGCTGAGTCTGTGATGTTGTAGAGGTCTTTTTCCTCATCCAGCCCGCGCAATTTTTTGGAAAGAAATTCGACCAGCTTGTTGATCGCGTCCGCAGGAACGTCCGCACCTTGCTCCCGTGCCCGGAGCAGCAGCATGCCACCGTAAGCGCTGCCCCAGAGGCTTGGCTCGGTGCCACCCGGCCAATAGGCCAGCCCGCCCTCATCTGTGGTCATTTGCAGCAGTTTGTCCACACCCGCCTGCACAGCCTGTTTTGCCTTGCCACCGCCTAGGAGATCGGGAAAGAGCGGTTCATATTTGCCGAGCGCAAGCCAGGGCATCGTGGCCGAAGTGGTCTGCTCCACACAGCCGTAAGGATAATGCAGCACGTAGCCGATGGCATCGCGTGCCTCAAACAGCCGGCTGTTGCTGATGCCGAGAGAAAGTGCGCCGTCACCCTCGAGCAAGGCGGGGTTTACATCCTTGATGAGGTTCTCATTGGGTTCATCGGCTTTGAGACGTGTGTAGCTGACATAGCGCAGCTCAGGCACAGGATGGTTCACTTCAAATGTCGACACAGTGCTGTCGCTCGCAGCAGCGGGCCAGTCCACGCCTCGTGCAGTCCACTTCCATGTCGCGGTGCCAAGCTGCACGAACTGCACCGGGAAGGCGGTGGCAGCAGTCTCGCCGGCTTTGATCTGCAGAATGACCTTCTGCTGCTTCGCATTTGCGGCGTTGACGGACTTCAGCGCAGCAGGAACGAAATCCCGCTTTTCCTGAATGAAATCCGCAGTGGAATCCAGCTCAAGGGTCACTTCCACGGCACCGGCATTTGGCGTGGTGTTGTGGACGATGGCTTTCACCAAAAATTCATCGCCCAGACGGGCAAACCGAGGCACCGCAGGATCGACCATCAGCGGCTTGTTGATCTTGAAGGCTGATTCGGCGCTGCCAAAGCGATCCACGCCATGAGCGGCCACGGCCATGATGCGATAGCGAGTGAGATTGTCCGGCGCTTTGACGCTGGCGGTCAGACCACCCTGGGCATCCGTGGTGCCCGAAGCGAGCCATAGAGGGGTAACGACGAAATTTTTTCGAATATTCGCATCCGGCCCGGCGCCTTCGCCATCCCCGCCGCCGACGACGAAGCCCTTGTTGCCCCGGTCTCTTGCGGCAGCTTCCTCAGACAGCAGGCTGTCGAAGGACGTGAAGCTGTCCACAGCCAGGGGAAACTCGGCGTGGAAAAAGGCGGAAGGATCAGGCGTCTCATGCTTCATGAGGCTGAGCACGCCTTCGTCCACGGCATAGAGCGTCACATCCGCACCGGCAACCGCAGCGCCTTTGGCATCCGTGACCTTTGCGGTGATTTTCACTTCCTCCGCAGGACGCACTTCATCCCGATCAGGCTTGACTGTGAGCTTCAGATCCTTTGCATCAGATTCCACAGTCAGCGCACAGTAGCCGACTCGATACTCGGGCATCTGGTGCTGTTTGGTGCTGGCCGCAGAACCACGGATGACAGTGACGGACACGTAAGCATTTGGAAAATCATCCTCACCCAGCGGCACGCGGATGATCGGATTTTCGAGCGTGAGCTCTGTGACAAACTGACGATGCAGCTTGTTGCGCTCAACGGTCACCAGCGCAGTGCCAGCGATGGGAGTCTTGACCACGATAACAGCGTCCTCTCCTGGCTTGAGAGTGTTTTTTTCCGGCTGGAGGTTCATGCGGTTTCCATCCTCCATCGCCCATGGAAACTGGCTGCCACCGACGGCGTAGAACGGCATGCGGGAGAGCACTTTGGTGCCCTTGGTGTCCACGGCCTCTGCGGTGACGAAATAGACGCCGCCTACTGCAGGCGTGAATGGGATGCTGGCAGAGGGCGCCGAACCGGCGGTCGGGGTTTTCAAATCGACACTCTGCTTCATTTCCTCACGCAGGATGACCTGGTCCTTGGTCGTCGATCCACCTCCGGCTGTGGCGATCTTGAGCGTGTGGTATTCCTGACGCTCGACTTTGAATTCGACACGCACATCACCTGCGGCGGGAGCTCCTCTGGAATCAATCGCCACCACTTCAAGCTGCAGCGGTTTGCCTGCGGTGCCGAAATACTCCGGGCCTTTGAGCCCCAGCAGGAAATTCGCGCCAGGCACTTCAAACTCAGTGCTGGAGCTGATGGTCTGCTCGTTGATGTCGGTGACTTCGGCATTCACCCGCACCCGCTGCGGCAGCGCCGCACGGTCTGGTGGCGGCTGCGGCATTTCGAGTGTGGCGGTGCCGTCTTCAGCCAGGAAGAGATTGCCGTTCACAAACCACTCGTTTTCCTCCTCATCATCGCCATGCCCTGAGTAGTCGCCATCGGCGTCACGATCCTGGGCATAATGAGACCATGAAGGCGCCTCTCCGAAATGATAGCGGCTGTAGGCGGCCGGAGCCTCGTAGTCGCGCTGCGAGTTCGCGCTCCATTGCACCTTGGCGACGGAGAGCGCCTTGCCCATGTAGTAGTTCGCGGTGAGAGGCAGGTGAATGCGGTCAGGCTGAAATTTGACGGCCTTCGTGTCCAGCTTCACCTCAAAGGTGTTAGGCTTGTAGTCGTCGATGCGGAAGCTCATGCCGCCACCGTCGTTGCTCTGGCTGTTGGCATTGGGAGACTTGAGGTTGATTGAAAGGTCATACCATCCGGCAGGCCCCGTTGGCAGCACCAGATCATCTGCCCAGGCACCGCTGGCGGTGAAAGTGACCGGCTTGTCAACTACGACGCGGTAACGAGGATCGCGGATTACCAGCCGCCCTTCGGCCGGTGCTTGATCAAGGCTCAGATCATCGCCAATGAGCAGACGGGTATGAGCTTTGAAGTGTGCGGTGTCTCCGGGCTTGTAGAGCGGGCGGTCGGAGAACACAAAGGTGCGCCGCTGAGGCTGCCAGACATTCTCATAGGCCTGCGAGATGTCGTAGGGAATGCGAATGCTGCTGCCGCTGCACTCAATGACGGCACAGTCTCCATTTTTTTCCGCCAGCACAAACGCAGGAGACGCCCCCGGCGCGGTGGCAATGCCACTGGCATCTGTGTCTCCGTAGCCGATGAGCTTCAAATCGTTGTCCACCAGCGTCAGACGCACACCGGACACTGGCTTGCCTGTTTCCAGCGATGTCACAAAGACCATCGTCTCACGGCCGTTGCTCTTCTGCATGATCCCGAGATCGGTAAACTGCACAAGGGTCTGGGTCATGACACCCTTTTGTTCGATGCCTGCGGCGGCTGTCCCCTCAAGCTCGATAAAAAGCGGCGCCGCAGGAAAGTCTCCCAGCACTTCACGCCAGTTCAGCTTTAGGATCTCGCTGTGGTCTAGCGGCTTGTTCACCGGGAAGCTGCGGTCAAACACCTGAGTGCCAGGGTAGGCGTCGATGGACTGCATCCTGTAGGCTGCCTTTTGTTTTTCGTTGCCGTAGTAGGCGGACTGGTAGGCACGGTATTGATCCAGCGCCTTGAGCAGTTCCGGCCCGTTGAGGCGCTTGGCTCGCACGCGCACCTGCTTCACGTTGGCAGCGCTGAACTCATAGTTTCCATCCCCCTTGGCAAGCTGGGCGTTGATGAAAGTGGGGGCGGCGAGATAGGGAGGATTGGGGATGAATGTGACCTCGTTTTTATAATTGGCCTGCAGGGGAAGGTTGTCCCCGGACGTCATGGCCATGTCCACAGTGACGGTGTACTTTTTGTTCACTTCAAACGGGCCGGTGAAGCGAAGCGTTTGCCCCAAAATTTCAGCCTTAAGCCCCGTGACGGGCCCTTCGTCCTTGTTGACCACGGACGCCAGCTTCTGCCCCAGAGAGGCGCGGCGGATGGTGACAAAGGGGGCGAGCTTTTGCGCAAAGGCCGCCACCATCTCCGGCGTCATTTCATCATTCGTCGGCGGCAGGAGGCGCTTGTTGAAATCGACATCAATGTAGTAGTCGCTGTCGAACGGTGTATGCGCCTCGACCTCACGCACCTCAAACGGTTTGATCTCACCGAGCTGGATGTCGTCACCCGTGGCGATTTGGTTGACTCCTGAGGTGTTGCTGAGCGTTTCAGCAATCGCCAGGCTCCACTTGCCTACCGAAAGCTGTGTTTCCGGCTCGACGATGATAGCGCTCAGGCGCGCCGCATCATCGCCTACCGAGGGCTTCACCTTGGATATTTCTTCCGCCCACGTTGCCTGGGGCTCGGCGCCCATACGGGTGAAGTCCTTGCCGGTGGCATGACGAACCTTGGCACCCACAGGCTGTGGTGAGGATTCAGACACGAACTTGATGTGCTTGACCACCTCTGCAGGCGTAACGCTGTCGTTGAACTCGAAGAGAAAACGCGGGCTGCGATTCTGAGCATCATCATCAAACCAGCGAGGATGCTGATCGATGATGCGGAAGCGTGCGCTTTCCACAGAGTCGAGCTTTTCAGCCGCAAGGGGTTTGCCGGCAAGATCTGTCAGACCCGCGCGCAGCTTGAACTCATAGCTGGCGGCAAATTTCGGAGCTTGCGTGAGGTGAAAATGCCCGCTGCGAGTGCTCGTCCACTCGAAAGTGCCGGTCAGTTCCGGAATCAGAACCAGCGGTGAAGTGGCTGCGCTTTTGCCGATTTGGTCTTTGGCCACCATGGCCGTGGGAAACACGACTTCGATGGTGGAGTCAGGAGCCAGCTCCTCCGGATTGATGGTGATGCTCGCGTGCAGTTCCTGAGAAGGCGGCGTTTTCGTATCTGCACGGCCTTTTGGCGGAGCCGCATGGCAGAGCTGAATGGCAGAAACAAATGCCAGCGTCATGGCTGGCAGCAGCGCGAGGCTGAAAGTAGTTTTCATGGCGAACAGTGGGTTCGCCGGAGATTAGCACGCCCCCCGCTGGGGCGAGGATATTTTTGGGAAGTTTTTGGAAGCCTGGGACTCCCGCTGACTCAGATCAGTTCGGCAGCTTTGCTCCGAGCCCAGGCATCTGCCTCAATGAGTGCATCAAGATTCGGATGCTCGACCGTCTGATGGGCTGTCATGACGCTCTCGACTGTCTGCCAGATGCCTGGAAATGAGATTTTACCGTTGATAAAGGCATCTACAGCAACCTCGTTGGCGGCGTTGAGGACGGCCGGGAGGGTGCCGCCAACGGTGCCGGCATGGCGGGCCAGATTGATGGCAGGAAAGTCGTCCACGCGGGGGGCTTCGAAAGACAAAGCGCCGACTTTGGCGAAATCGAGCGGCTTCAGATTGTTCGGCACGCGGTCAGGCCAGGTCACGGCATACTGGATGGGAAAGCACATGTCGCTGTGGCTGAGCTGCGCGATGACGCTGTTGTCAGCAAATTCGACCATGCTGTGCACGATGCTCTGGGGATGCACGACGACCTCGATCTTGTCCATGGGCACGTCAAAGAGCCACTTGGCCTCGATCATTTCCAGCCCCTTGTTGAAGAGGGTGGCGCTGTCGATGGTGATCTTGCGGCCCATGGTCCAGGTGGGATGCTTCAGGGCCTGGGCGACGGTGACAGCAGGAAGCTGATCCGCAGGCAGGGTGCGAAAGGGGCCGCCGCTGGCAGTGAGAAGAATGCGCTGTACACTGCTGTGCCGGTGGCCTTCAAGGCACTGAAAGATGGCGTTGTGCTCGCTGTCCACGGGCAGGATGTTCACGCCTTTGCGCTTGGCGGCCTCGGTGACGGCTTCGCCGGCCATGACGAGGATTTCCTTGCTGGCCACCGCCAGGTGCATGCCGCGCTCGATGGCGGCTAGCGCCGGAGCTAACCCGGCGGTGCCCACAATGGCGACGAGCACCATGTCGGCGTCGGATTCGTTCACGAGATCGACCAGTCCCTGCGCGCCTGTGTGCAGTACGACATCCGCAGGCAGCAGCGCACGGGCTTTTGCCGCAGCAGCGGCATCGGTCAGGGCCACCTGCCTGACACCGGTCTCGTGCACCTGCGCCACAAGCGACTCGACGCTGCTGTTCGCGGCCAGGCCGACGATCTGCATGCGCTCAGGGATGTCACATGCGACTTTGAGGGCGCTGGTGCCGATGGAGCCGGTGGAGCCGAGGAGGAGAACTTTGCGCATCACGAATGCTTGCTTTGGCTTATCGTGCGATGGCGGACAAGTAAAAATAAAACACCGGGGCGGTGAACAGCAGACTGTCCGTGAGATCAAGGATGCCGCCGATGCCGGGCAGCGTGTGGCCGCTGTCCTTGATGGCGACACAGCGCTTGAGCACGGACTCAGCAAGATCTCCTGTGACCGCAGTAGCGCAAAGGACCGGGGCAAGGAGCATGCCATGCATCCAGGTGATGGGGGCGATTTTTTCGGGAATCGTTGCCAGCAGCACCGCAGCAGCGGTAAACGAACCGATGAAGGCGCCGACAAATCCCTCCCAGGACTTTGCCGGGCTGATGTGCGGAATCATTTTGTGCTTCCCAAACAACACGCCGACCACATAAGCCCCCATGTCACTGAATTTCGTGACCATGATGAGGAAAAGCACCAGAAAGATGTCGGTGATGCCTTTGCCGTCGGCGTGGAAATACATCAGACGCACCATGAAACCAAAGAAGATGACCGTGTAAACGGTGCCAAAGACGGTGTTGAAGATGCGCTGCAGTGTCAGCGTGCCTTCAAGCTGGTGGCGGTAGCATAGGATAAAAGAGCCGTGCACACTGGCGGTCAGCGCGGCCAGGTCAAACTCCATGGGCGGCGCCTTGTGGCGGGAGGTGGTGTACCACAGCACCACGCCCCAGTACACGATGCAGATGACAAAGCCGAGCGCATTGAAAGAGCGCGCATGCGGGTCATTACGCAGCAGCCGGAAATACTCCACAGCACCCGACACACCGAAAAAACCCGTGATGGCTATGATCAGCCAGGTGTTCTGCCATTGCAGGAATGCCACGGTGAGCAGAGACCAAAGCAGCAGGGTGCTGAACAAACGGGACGCAAAGACACGACTCTTGCTGGGCGCGGAGGTCGGCGTGGCGGCGGCGGTTTCAGGCATGCGGCAGGGTGGGGATGCGCCATTTAGAGCCTATCCCGAAGGCGAGAGCAATGCGATTTCGCATTTGGCCTTGCTTCATGTGCCGTTAATTCGGCGAATCAGGCCCAGCCGCCCCCAACAACCGCCTCCCGATCAACGCTAGAGCGCCCCTCCCGGGGGACAATCCACGCATCATCGGGGGTGGGGCCGGTGGATCAGAGTCCGCCGGCAAAAAACATGCGCAGTTCCTGCAGCCCCTGCCCTTCGGCGCAGACTTCGGCCAGGTTCGATACGGCAGCGGGGATGTGCTGCTCATAATGTGGCTTGCCGAGATTGCGGCTGAGATTGGCGTAGGCCCCCAGCGCCTGCATAAGCCTCTGGGCGGCGCAGAGATAAAACACGTGGCTCACATCACTGAGCGAGAGGCCGCGATGCTCCGCATAGTAGCGCAAAAGGCTGCCGCGCTCCGACTTCGTGAGATTCACGTACGGATCGTAGAGCAGCGAGGCGAGATCGTATTCGGCCAGACCGAGGCGCAGGCCTTGGTAGTCCACCAGCCAGGCTTCCCCAGCGCGGATCAGAACATTCTGACTCTGGAAATCCCGATGAACCAGGCAGCGCTGGAGACGGGAAAGGTGGCGGCGGAGCTGCCTGAGCGACTCGTGGGCGGCCTCAAACTCGGGCGTGTCATGCTCTCGCCCCAGGTAACCAACCACAAAATGCTCGAGGAAGTATCCCTGCTCCCATTCATAGAGCGCCTCGTCAAAGCCGGGCTCGAGTTCGTCAATATCCGCTGGCGTGAGGGTGCTTTCAGTCACTTCATGGAACTTCGCCGCTTCACGCAAGGTGGCTTGATAGAGCGGCATGCGCAGGTCCCATGGGCGCTCATTGAAAGACTGCAGATCGATGCGCCCCAGATCCTCAAGCCAGACACAGAGGCGCTGCTCATCAAAAGCGTAAACCTGCGGCACGTTCGCTCCGATTTTCCTCAGCCTCAAGGTGGCGGGAACGAATTTGGGGTTGTCGCGACGCGCCAAGGTGTAAACCATCAAAATCATTGGGGCACGGTCAGCCTGCCAGTTGAGCCGATAGAAATGGCGGTCGGAAGCCCCCTTGAGGATGACCTCCACCTCACATGGCGTGCTGTTCAGTTCAGGGAACTGTTGGCGGGTGAAGAAGAGCAAGGCCTCGTGTTCGGGGAGCATGATAGATGTGAAGAATGACGAATGCGGAACGCCGGATGTCCAATCCAAAGCCGGGAGTGGCTTAAAAATCAACGTCTTCCGCATTTCCCGCCGCCGTGACACCACTGCGGACGATGCAGCGCCTCAAATCTGCGCCGCCCTGCACCCGGCCGCCTGGCCAGACGATGGTGTCCTCCAGCTGTGCTCCGGCTTCTATCACAGCCCCGGCCCCCACGACATTGATTCCCCGCAGCACTGCCCCGGCCTCGATCTGCGCCAACGGGTCAACTGCCGGAGCATACATGCCGTTCAGAGACGAATGAGCAGAAAGGTA
Organism: Prosthecobacter fluviatilis; assembly: GCF_042655725.1. Classification (GTDB taxonomy): domain Bacteria; phylum Verrucomicrobiota; class Verrucomicrobiia; order Verrucomicrobiales; family Verrucomicrobiaceae; genus Prosthecobacter; species Prosthecobacter fluviatilis. The sequence goes on along the minus strand of NZ_JBHSMQ010000002.1, from coordinate 489,913 downwards.
GGCCGTTCGACTGCCCAAATCCCACCAACTGCCCTCGTCGATCACCACAGCCCCGAGCTTTGCCCCGGCGCGGATCATGTTGAGGAAGATGGGGATGACGGACTCTACTTTGCCGGGAGTGATCCAGTCATGGATGGCCGGATCACAGGCATAGATGCCGGTGAAGAGGTATTTCCCCTCGTCGCCAGTGCCAAGCTTGTTGCGGATGTCGGTGACCAGCCCCGTCTGCGAGTCATAGGCGATGTGCAGGGAGGGCCCATGGCTGCGCAAGACGAGGGTGACGAGATTGCCCTTGGTTTGATGTTCATGGATGAGGGGCTGCAGGGGCAGGTCGGTCAGGATGTCTCCGTTGTAGACCAGGAAGGGCTCGCCGCCGAGCAGATCGCGCACATTGGCAATACCGCCTGCGGTTTCCAGCCGCACGGGGCTCTCGTTGCGGAACTGGATCGGCACACCTCGGTAGCTCTGCTCTGGAAAGGCCCGCGCATAGGCCTCGGGAATATGGTGCGTATTGACCACCAGGCGGGATACCCCCGCCGCTATCAGGTGATCAAAGGCATAGGTGATGAGAGGACGGTGGAACACTGGCACGAGCGGCTTAGGAAGCTGCTCCGTCAGAGGTCTCAGTCTCTCGCCAATGCCTGCGCCCAATACAAATGCCTGTTTCACGCGCGGCATTTACGCGAGCACGGTAGCGGTGCAAACGGAAGTTGCCCGCTCTTCACGCCTTAGGCTTGCGGCGGAGCCATGCAACGACCATCACCAGCCCCGCCACAGCAATCAGCGTCGGCAGCATGTACCCGCCCGTGGAGCAGGTTCCGCACATTTCGCACATGCCTTCAAGACTGCCAGAGGCCGCACCAGGGTCCTTCACGGACTCCTCCGTGATGGGGAGCGGAGCCTTGGTGCGCGGCGTGAAAGTCTGCAAATCCAGCACATAGCTGGTTTCTCCAGGAAAGAGGATTTGGTAGCGCTCCACCTTCTTCCCCAGCGCAGTGTTATGGTACAGCACACTCAAGGTTCCGGCTGGCAGGGCCTTGATGGAGTAGCCCTTGCTGCCGGCAGGAAGCTTCGTACGCCAGGTGCCGGTGAGCATGACCGGATCCTCCGGCAGCTTCAAAGGCGCATTTTCGGCAGCGGTAAACTCCCAGGTCAGCTCAGGCTTCACTTCGACAGCAGGGTCGAGAACGACTTCGACCACCTTTTGTGCATACTCCCTGGCTTGCGTCTTGAGTTTCTCCTGCTGTTCCGCCGGTGTGACGCCCAAGTCAGCATTGGTCAGGTAAGGGGCCACATTGGGGTCTGGCTGGAAACTGCGCGGGTCAATTTCCACCTGAAGCGTCCAGTCACCATTCTGTTCAAAATGAGCCCTCACGGCCACATCCGGCAAAGGATGCGCCGGACAGGTGGCTGCAAAAGCCCAAAAAACGGCCACGCCAAGGGTGAAAACTGTATTCTTCATCGGACCAGCGTGGCACAGGCTGAGGCCGTGTGACGAGCTTTTTTCAAAAACCCCACATTTTTTGATTGTCTGAGGTGGCGGCTTTCGTTTTGAATAGGTGCAAATCCGCTCGGTCACTTCCTGACGGAAAGCTAACCACACTCAAACTCAACATGAAATCCATCCTTACCACCCTCGCCGTCCTCGGCCTTTCCGTGTCCGCTTTCGCTGGCTGCGGCAAAATCGACACCACCACTGGCAAGCTCAAGTCCGTTGACGCTGACTCCAAGTCCATCGTCATCGAGGCTGACGGCAAGGAAGTTAAGCTTACCCTGACCGCTGCCGTCAAAGACGCTGACAAGCTTGTCGGCAAGAAGGTTACCGCCACCAGCTCCCACAAGAAGGTCGAGACCCTCAAGGAAGGCTGATTTGCAGTGAGGTGATTCATTCTCCCTCAAGCCCGGAAGCAACCCTTCCGGGCTTTTTCATGCCTGTCTGCAAACCGGACAGCCGACGAATGTGCAATTATTCTTGAGATTGCATGAAATAAATTGTTCCATACGGACTCTTAATGCTGTGCAACGGCTATAAAGCCATTGTCAGCCACTAGCCATCAATACCACACACACTATGAAATCACTTCTCACTCTCGCCTTTGTCTCCACCAGCCTGCTGCTGAGCAGCTGCTCGAACGGCCACTGCGTTTTCGCCAAAAAGAAGGAAAACTGCTCCTCCTGCTGCAGCGCCCCTGCCGCCAAGAAGACCACGGGCCACGCCTGCTGCGCCACCCCTGCCAAGAAGAAGTAGTCTCTGGCAAACCAGCTCTCAAAGCCCGGAGGAGTGTCCTCCGGGCTTTTTTTGTGTCTGACCATGCCGATCTTGCCCGCCATTACGCCTCTTTTGGCCCCACTTGGTTAAAGATGCACGCAAAGTGCAAGTTTAGCCAACGGCTATCGTAAATCGAGTCATGCGACTCAGCCTTTTCTCAGACTACTCCCTGCGCGTGCTCATGTTTGCGGCGCTGAAGGGGGAGACCTTTTCTCTCAGCGAGGTGGCAGAGGCCTACAGCATCTCGCGCCATCACCTCGTGAAGGTGGTGAACTACCTGGCCAAGCTCGGTTACTTGGAAACCCGGCGCGGAAGAGGCGGTGGCATTTCCCTGGGCATGCCGCCTGAGGAAATCCACATCGGCATGGTGGTGCGCCGCACAGAGGACTCGCCGATCATCGTCGAGTGCTTCGACGCGCAGCACAATACCTGCCCAATCAATGGCTCCTGCCGCCTCAAAGGCGCGCTGGCCCAGGCGGTCAATGCCTTCTACGAAAGCCTCGACCGCCATACGCTGCGCGACCTCGTGGCCGGTGCCGCCGGCACTGGCATGAAAAAACAGCTGCTGCCTCAGGAATGACTCACCCCATATCCCAGCCATGAGCACCGCACCATCCCCCGCTTCGACTCAGCGCTCCAGCCTGCTGGGCACGAGCCTGGCCATTTTGCTTTCCGCTTTCCTCCCGCAGCTCCACGCCGAAGACGAGTACGAAAACGCCCCCATCCGCTACTCCGAGACCGAGCCCAATGACGCGACCCAGCGCCTCGAACGCCTGATGGCCGCTGGCAAGGTCAAGATCGACCGCACCGACGCCTGGACCGTGCTGCGCGATGTGATGAAGCAGTTCGACATCCCTCAGGAATCCCAGGTCATGGTCTTCTCCAAGACCAGCAAGCAGAATGACCGCATCAGCCCGCAGACGCCGCGCGTGGTGTACTTCGGCGACAACGCCTACGTCGGCTACTGCCTCGGCGGGAGCATCGAGGTGGCCACCGTGGACCCCAAGCTCGGCCCCGTGTTTTATCTGCTCGACCCTGAAGAAGAACCCGCCAAGCCCCTGCAGTTTCAGCGCGACAACAGCTGCCTAAGCTGCCACGGCGGCCCCTTCTCCCCCGGTGTGCCCGGTGTCATCGTCCGCTCCGTGTATCCTGGCCCGGAAGGACACCCCATCATGAGCCAGGGCAGCACCGTGGTGGACACCACCACCCCTTTCAGCGACCGCTGGGGTGGCTGGTATGTCACCGGCAGGCACGGCAGTATTCTTCATCGTGGCAACGTCACCGCCACCGAGAAGAACGACCAGAGCATCGACATCAATTTCAAATCCGGCGCCAACATCTCCAACCTCGGCAAGTTTTTCGACACAAGCCCCTACAAGCGCAAGCAGAGCGACATCGTGGCCCTCATGGTGTTGGAGCATCAGACCAGCGTGCAGAATATCCTGACCAAGGCCAACCACACATCCCTGCGCGCCATGTACATGCAGACCAGCCTGCAGAAGGAACTGGGAGAGACCGTCACCGCAGAGCCTACTGGAAGTGCACGCCGCATCATCGACCACAGCGCCGAGGACGTGGTGGAGGCGCTGCTCTTTAAAGATGAGGCCGCCCTGCCCGAAGGCGGCATCGAGGGAGATCCCGCCTTCCAGACCGCCTTCACCAAAAATGCCCCGCAGAGCAGCGACGGCCGCAGCCTCAAGGACTTCCAGCTCCTGCACCGCCTTTTCAAATACCGCTGCAGCTACATGGTCTATTCCCTCACCTTTCAGCACCTCACCGCGCCGCTGAAGCAGACCGTGCTAACCCGCCTCTGGACGATCCTGGACGGCAAGGACACCACTGGCAACTTTGCCTATCTTTCCGAAAAGGAACGCACCCATATTCGCCGCATTCTGGCCGAGACGCTCCCCGGCGCCCCCGAGACATGGAGGAAAGCGGTGGCGGCAAAGTGAGCCGTGCTGCGAGTTGAAAATGTGCGCGTTATCTCCACCCTTGCGCCCATGAATCAGCTCCACGTCCTTCTCCTTCTCTGCACTTTATGCCTCACCTCCTGCGGCGAAAAACAGCCTCCAGTGGTGGATTTTTCCGACAAGGACATCGAGCAGGTCAACGAAGGCAAGGAGGCCAGGTACAAAGGCCAGCCGTACACCGGGCTCGTGCGTAACAAGCACTCCAATGGCAAGACCGCCGGCGAGTACCCCTACATCGGCGGAAAGATGCACGGAGTGATGAAGGAATGGTGGGAAAACGGCCAGCAATCCGCAGAAACGAATTTTGACAACGGGCAGCGTCATGGCCTGAACCGCTACTGGGACATGAAAGGCCGCCAGACCAAGGAGCAGATCTACGACCACGACAAGTCCATCAGCGAAAAGCACCTCTGAGCTTGGAACTTTAAACCTGAAACTTTAAACTCAAGTTCGTGGCCGCCCCCGTCATCGCGCTGCTCATCATCGCACTGGTTTCATTGCTGGTGGTGCGAGTGGGTGCCACGGCACTGATGATGACCGGCATCAGCTGGGACACCGCCAGCTTTCAGGCCTACTCGGCATTTTTCGGCGTGGGCTTCACCACCAAGGAGGCAGAGCTGGTGGTGAACCACCCCGTGCGCCGCCGCATCATCCGCGATCTCATCCTGGCCGGAAATGTGGGTCTCACCTCCGCGCTCGCCACCCTCATCGTCACTCTGCTGCAGAGCAGCTCCGGCGGCGACACCATGCTGATGCTCGGCTGGCTGGCAGGTGGCCTTGCAGTGATGCTGCTCATCTCCCGCCTCACGTGGTTTCAAAAGGTGCTCGACCACGTCATCCAGCGCACGCTGGAGCGCACCGGCATGGTGCGTGCGCTGGACTACGAATTGCTGCTGCGCATCCAGCACGGCTATGTGGTTTCTGAGATCGAAGTGCTGCCCGGCACCTTTCTCGCAGGCCGCACCCTGCGCGAATCGCGCCCCTGGGACCAGGGGGTCGTCATTCTCGCCATCACACGTGACGGCCACACCCACTCTGGCATTCCAGCCCGGGATGACCTCATCAAGGCCGGCGACATTCTCACCGCCTATGGCAAGGAAAACAATCTCCTCGCCATGACACAACCCTCTGACCAGCCTTCCCGCAGCTCGCCCAAATCATGAATCTCTCCCATCAAGTCTGCGTCATCACCGGCGGTGCCAAGGGCATCGGCCTAGCCACCGCCCAGGCCCTGCTCGCACGCGGCGCACGTGTGGCATTGCTCGATCTCGAAAACGTGGCACTCGATCATCCGAACGCCCTGTCCATCCGTTGCGATGTCTCCAATGCTGCCGCCGTGCAGTCCGCTGCGGATCAGATCACCGAGCAACTCGGCCCCATCTCCGTCTGGGTCAACAACGCCGGACTCGCACGCCATCGCTGGATCCCCGACTACACGGAGGCGGAGATTGACCTCATGCTGGCGGTGAATCTCAAGGGCACGATCCTCGGCTCCCAGGCGGCCTTGAAGTCCATGATCCCGCACCAACGCGGCCACATCATTAATGTCATCTCCACCGCCAGCCTGCGCGGCATCCCGAGCGAAACCGTGTACTGCGCCGCCAAGTGGGGCGTGCGCGGCTTCACGCAGGGGCTGGCTGAGGAGGCAGCCCCGCATCGCATCCGCGTCACTGCCATCCTGCCCGGCGGCGTGGATACCGCCTTCTGGGACGACGCCTCCCAGCGCCAGGCCCCCAAACAGCTTTTCCTCAAGCCCGAGCACATCGCCGACGGCATCGTCCGCTGCCTGGAAATGGATGACTTCTGCGTCCCGCGCGAGCTGGTGCTGCGCTCTCTGGATGATAGCGACTTCACCGTGAAGCCTGCATAATCATCCCTGCCGCACGATTCCCACTTCATTCACGTATTCTGCACTGCAAATGCTGCCTTCCAGCTTCTGACACCGCAGTCGGCGTTGTGGCTCCAGGCAGCATCAGGTTCTGAATCTTGGGCACTCAAACATGAGCAAACTGACTTTCTCGAAGGCTTCCCGGCGTGACTTTATCAAAGCAGCATCTTGGAGTGCTTTGGCTGCGGCGGGTTCATCAAACACCCTCCTGTGCAGCCAGGCGGCTGCGGCCCCAGACAGCCTGGGAATAGATCCCCCACCAGCCGGATTCATCCCTCTCTTCGATGGCCACACCTGGGCCAACTGGCAGCACGAAGCCCATCTCGATGGCGTCTGGGAAATCGCCGATGGCGTCATTCGCCTGCGCACCGACGAGCCGCCGCGCATCGCAGGCAAGGACTACAACCTCTCCACCGCGAAGAAGGACAAAGACTTTGCGCTGCTCATCGACTGGCGTCTCACTGGCAAACCTGTGGTGAAACCGCATCAGTGGCTCATGGACGACGGCCAGTTTCACACCGATGCCGCCGGCAAGGTGATCATGAAAGACAATCTGACCTGGGGAGACAGCGGCATCTATGTGCGTGGTGCACGTGCCGCGCAGGTCAATATCTGGTGCCAGCCCTGCGGCAGCGGAGAAGTGGGCACAAAGTTTAAGGACACCGAGGCAACGAAAGAAGAGCGCATGAAGACCATGCCCAGCGTCCGTGCCGACAAAGGCCCCGGTGAGTGGAACCGCTTCAGCATCACCCTGCGCGGGGACCGCGTGGATGTGACGCTCAACGGAGCGGACATCATCCAGGACGCACGCGTGAAACAGATTCCCGCCGAAGGCCCCATCACCCTCCAAAACCACAAGGATGGCGTGGAGTTCCGCCGCATCTTCATCAAAGAACTGGATCACTAGCCTGCTCGCCAAGTCCCTCTGTCCATGACCAATCGCCGCACCTTTCTGAACACTCTCGCCGGACTTGCAGCCACCACCGGTCACGGCCTCACCGCTTCTCCCATGAACGACGCATTTGAGATCATCCAGCAGCAGATCAAAGACGGCACCCTCGAATCCGCCGTGCTGCATGTGCGCCGGAAGCAGGACACTTTTCAGCAGGCCTTTGGCAAAGCTGCGAATGCGGATGCCATTTTCCTCCTCGCCTCGATCACCAAGACCATGACCGCCACGGCGGTGATGGTGCTCGCTGAACGCGGCGAGTTGCGGATCACCGATCCCGCGATGAAGTTCGTTCCCGAGTTCAATGAAGGTGCGCGGAAGGCAGTCACCATCGAGCACCTGCTCGCACACACCTCCGGCCTTCCGGATCAGCTGGAAGACAATGCCGCGTTGCGCGCACGCCATGCACCGCTGGCAGAGTTTGTGCAGGGAGCCATCCTCACACCGCTGCTGTTTGCCCCCGGCACGAAGTACCACTACCAGAGCATGGGCATCCTGCTGGCGGCGGAAATCGTGGAGCGCATCACCAAAACTCCGCTGCCAGACTTTCTTGCCAGAGAGGTCTTCACTCCGCTGGAAATGACGCACAGCGCCCTCGGACTGGGCCGCTTCAAAATCGCAGACATCGTCCGCTGCCAGACCGAACACGCTGCCCCCGAATCCGGCGCTGGCGATCCCAAAGCCGCCTCTTGGGATTGGAACAGCCCCTACTGGCGCAATCTCGCCGCACCCTGGGGCGGTGCCCACGGCTCAGCAGGCGACGTCGCTCGCTTCCTTGATTCCTTCCTGCATTTCTCCGGCAAAGTGCTGCGTCCGGAAACTGTGCGCCTGATGCTGCAAAACCACAGCGAGAGCCTCGGTGCACGGCGCGGCATCGGCTTTGCCCTGGGTCCCGAGGGCTTTGGCAAAGGCTGCTCAGACAGGAGCTTTGGCCACTCGGGATCCACCGGCACTCTGGCCTGGGCGGACCCGGCCACAGACACCACCTGCGTCATCCTCACCTCCCTGCCGTCTCGCATCTCCGCAGACACGATACTCCATCCCGTGTCAGACGTGGTGGCCAGGTCGCGCTGAAATTTCAACGCGCCGCATGCTCGCGGATTTCCTGCTCGCTGAGCGCGTGTTCATAGACGGCCATTTCAGCCATGCGTCCGACAAACTGGCGTGCATCCTTGTTTCCCGCAGCCTCAAACAGGCGGCCAAAGCGCAGCGCACAGGCGGTGGTCTTTTCCGTCCCCAGCAGCGCGGTGTCACCCACCAGCCTGCCGTCCAGGTACATTTCCAGCGTGCTGCCACGGCGCTGGCAGACGAGGTGCTGCCAGCGGTAGGGCATGTAAAGCGGGGCGCTGTAGACATTCATGCCGTCCCTGCTGCCGGGCGGCCACCGGAAGAGAAAGCGCACCCGGCCGGGCCGCAGGGCATTGCGTGCATCACGCCGCGTCAGTTGCAGCATGGAGAGAGTGTCATTCTCATCATCCAGCGGATGCAGCACGGCCAGCACGCTGCTATGAAACGCATCGCTGGCAAACCAAAGCTCCACCGCAAACTCTTCGGGCGGCGTCCACTCGCCATCAGCACGCAGATACTGCGGTTCATTCTCAGCAGAAAACGCCAGGCTGCCATCAGCCTGAGGCACGATGCCGCCTTGAATCCGCAAGGCTTTGCCGCCAGAGCCCGCATCTGCAATGCTACCCTCTCCAGCCGCCTGACCACGCCAGTAGTGCAGCGGTTTGGACTTGAGAATGCGCTGCGCATAATCCGCTCTCAGTGCCAGCGGAGGAATGCGCAGATCAGGTGCGCTGAGCATCTCCCGCGCATCAATGCCGCGCAGCGTTTTGGCCTGCGGATCCAGCTCCGAAGACTGCTGCGCACTGAGCAGCCGTGTCCGCAGCGGGCTGCCATCCTTGGAGAGCATCGCCAGCTCCGCCTGCCCCTGATAGACCACCACCTGGGTCTTGCCCTCGCCTTCCACGTTCACGCCAAACTCCGTCCCCAGATCCACCACCGCACCACCCGGCGTCTCAATGGTGAAGCCCTCCGCTCCTGGATTCACATGCGCACGCACATTGCCACGCCTGCACGTGATGCGTTCAGAGTCTTGCAGCGTGATGTCGGCCGGACCTTCGATGTGGACACTGACCCCGCTCAGGAAAGCGAGCGTGAGCCGCCCGCTGTCAAAACGCAGGTTTCCCGCGCCCACCAGTCCTCCAGCCTTGGGTGCATTCTTCTGATCAGCATACCATTTCACCTCATCCATCCGCACCACCAGCGCAAGATTTTCACGACCTGCGGAGGCCGTGTCTGCCTGCTGCGGCGACTGCAGGATGAGCAGCACTGCAAACACCCCCGCCAGACAGGCGGCCAGCGCCGCTACCGGCCGCCACCAGGAGGCCACAAACGGGCGAGGCTGCCTGCGCAGCGCCGCCCAGATTTGATCTTCGGCAAAACTTTCTCTCACCGCCGCCAGCCCCAGTTCATCCTGCAGTTCCAGCCAGCGCGGCTCAGGCGCCTGCACGGCCTGCAGGTTTCCCAAGGTGCGCAGCTCCGTCACCAGCTCTTTTCTCAGCACAGCATCTTCACGCAGCCGCTTCAGCAGCTCCGCACGCCGAGCCTCTGTCATCTCTTCGCCAAACCACGCAGCGATGATCTCATGCAGCTCCTCAGACATTTTGCACCTCCTTCACGACACACTCCCGCAGGAGCTGGTTGGCACGATAGTGAAGTTGATAGATCGCCCCCGTAGAGGTTTGCAGCGCTTCAGCCAGCGCCTGCACCTTCATCCCCTCCAGCCCCGCATGCACCACACGCCGCAGCTTGTCCGGCAGCTTGGTGATGCAGCGCAGCAGGGCCTCAATGTGTTCAGGCTTTTCATGCGCGGCCGCTACATCCAGCTCGTCCACCACGATCTCCGCCACCTCGGCGCGAAAGCGGTCCAGCGCGCTCGACCTCCGCTGGCTGCTGCGAAAGTGCATGAGCACCTTGTTACGCGCGATGCCCCGCAACCACGCGCCCATGTCATCGCCTCGCTTAAAGCTGTGCAGCGAGCGATACGCCGCGATGAAGGTCTCCTGTGCCAGATCATCCACATCCCCGGTGTTGAAAACCTGCGCACCAATGTAGCTGCGCAGCATCAGGCCGTGCGCCTGCACCACCTGCATAAAGGCGGCGGAGTCTCCGCGTGCCACGGCGTCCAGCACGGCATCCATCTGGGAGGGATCTGTCATCAGCCACAGTTTGCCGCAGACTCGCGGACCTCACACAAAAACATTTTTTGTGAGATCCCCGCCCTGGCGGCAAATCAGTCATCAAATATCACGTTCTTCTGGCACGTTATTTCCACCATGACCAAGCCCACCAGCCTCCTTCTGCTTTCCGCCCTCGGCCTCCACGCCGCCGAATCTCCCGTGCCGGCAAAGATCGAGTTCAATCGCGATGTGCGGCCCATTCTCTCAGACAATTGCTTCTACTGCCACGGCAACGACCCCAAGCACCGCGAGGCCGACCTGCGGCTGGACATCCGCGAGGAGGCCCTGAGCGCCAAGGCCTTCATCCCCGGCAAGGGTGCGGAGAGCGAGCTGGTCTCGCGCATCCTCACCACCGATGAGGATGACCTCATGCCGCCGCCGGACTCCCACAAAAAGCTCACGCCGCAGCAGAAGGAGATCCTGAAAAAATGGATCGACCAGGGCGCGGCCTACCAGCAGCACTGGGCTTATGAAAAGCCGGTGAAAGCCCCGGTTCCCGCAGGCAAAAATGGCGTGGATGTGCTGGTGCAGAAGCGCCTGGCCGAGGTCGGACTCAAGCCCTCGCCGCAGGCCGATCCCCGCACGCTCATCCGCAGGCTCTACCTGGACCTGATCGGGCTGCCGCCCAAGCCGGAGGAGGTGGCCGCTTTTGAGCGCGACCACTCCCCTGCCGCTTACGCAATGGCCGTCGACAGCCTGCTCAAAAATCCCCACTTCGGCGAGCGCATGGCCATTGGCTGGCTGGATGTGGTGCGCTTTGCCGACACCATCGGCTACCACAGCGACAACCCGCACAATGTCTGGCCTTACCGCGACTACGTCATCCACGCCTTCAACAACAACAAGCGCTTCGACCGCTTCACCATCGAGCAAATCGCCGGCGATCTGCTGCCAGACGCCAGCCAGGAGACGCGCGTGGCCTCCGCCTTCAACCGCCTGCTGCTGACGACTGAGGAGGGCGGCGCCCAGGCCAAGGACTACGAGCAGCGCATGCTGACCGACCGCGTGCGTGCTGTGGGAAATGCCTGGCTGGGTCAGACCACGGGCTGCAGCCAGTGCCATGATCACAAGTTCGACCCCTGGACCCAGCGCGATTTTTATTCCCTGGGCGCATTCTTTGCCGACATCAAGGAGCCAATCCTTGGCCGCCGCGAACCCGGCATGATGGTGCTGGATGAAGAAGGGCAGAAGCAGCAGGCGGACATCGCCCAGCGCCTGGCCGCGCTGCAGACAGAATTTGCCAAAACACGCCCGGAGCTCGCCGCAGGTCAGGCAGCCTGGGAGAAGCAGGCGCTGGAAGCCGTCAACTCCAGCAGCCTTTGGCAGCCGCTTAAGCAGGTCACTGCAGCCTCAGCCAAGAAGAACGTCGCCCTCAAAGCCGACAAGGAAGGCGTGGTCCGCGGCACCATCGATGCCAAGCGCAATGAACGGAAGCAGAACGACGGCACTGACACCTACACGATCACCGCCAAGCTGCCCGCAGGCGCCACCGGAATCCGCATCGAGGCTCTGAAGGAAAAGCTGCGCGGCATCGGCCTCGCCTCCAATGGCAACTTTGTGCTGAGCGAGATCGCCCTCACCAGCGGTGGCAAAAAGCAGTCAGGCAAGATCGCCGTCTCCCATGCCAGCGCCACCTATGAGCAGAAGACCTTTCCAGCATCAGCTGCCATCGACGGCATTGCCGATCAAAAGAACAACGGCTGGGGTGTGCTGGGCGGCACTGGAACCGATCAGGCGCTCTACCTTGAACTGGCGGAGCCTCTCGCTGAAGCCGACTCCTTAGTCACTTTCACCCTCACCTTTGGCTGGGGAGACAATCACGAGATCGCCAACCTGCGCCTGAGCACCACCAGCGCGGCCAAGCCCATCCGTGCTCCTGGCACCGCTCTTCCGTCCGCCGAGATTGCCGCCATCCTGAAGACCGCGCCCGACAAGCGCACCGCTGCACAAAAGAACCAGCTCGCCTCCGCCTACAAACAGATCGCCCCCGAGCTGCGAGATCTCCGTTCCAAGATCGCCACCGTGGAAAAAGAGAAGGCGGATTTCGAAAACAGCGCGCCCAAGTGCATCGTCTCTGTCAGCGACACCAACAAGCGCACCGTGCGCATCCTGCCACGTGGCAACTGGATGGATGAAAGCGGCGAGGTGGTGAAGGCCTCCCTGCCCGGCTACCTGCCCAAGCCCAAGATCGAAGGCCGCGACCTCACCCGTCTCGATTTGGCGCAGTGGCTCGTCTCCAAGGACAATCCTCTCACCGCACGCACCGTCATGAACCGCCTGTGGAAGCAGTTCTTCGGCATCGGCTTGAGCAAGGTGCTCGACGATCTCGGCGCCCAGGGCGAGCCACCGGTGAACCCCGCACTGCTCGACTGGCTGGCCTGCGAGTTCATGGACAGCGGCTGGGACATGCAGCACATGATCCGCATCATTGTCGATAGCGCTACTTATCAGCAGGTTTCCACCTCCACCAAGGAGCTCACCGCAGCCGATCCCTACAATCGCGAATGCGCCCGCCAGAGCCCCTTCCGCCTCGATGCAGAACTCGTACGTGACAATACACTCACCATCTCCGGCCTGCTCGTTCCAAAAATCGGCGGCCCCAGTGTGAAGCCCTATCAGCCCGCCAAGTACTGGGAGAACCTGAACTTCCCCACCCGCGAATGGCAGAACGACAGCGGCGAGGGACTGTATCGCCGCGGTCTTTACACTTGGTGGCAGCGCACTTTCACGCATCCTTCGCTGCTCGCCTTTGACGCACCAAGTCGCGAGGAATGCGTGGCCGAGCGCAACCGCTCCAACATCCCGCAGCAGGCTCTCGTGCTGCTGAATGACCCCACCTATGTCGAAGCCGCGCGCACCTTTGCCGCCCGCGTCCTCTCTGAGTGCACCGGCGACACCGCCCAGCGCATCACCTGGGCCTTTGAGCAGGCCTTGCAGCGCAAACCGTCTGCCGAGGAACTGAAGACGCTGTCATCGCTCTACGACAAGCAGTTCGCCGATTATCAAAAAGATGCAGCCTCTGCCGAAGCCCTGCTGAAAACCGGAGCAGCCGCAGTCCCTGCCAGCCTTAACAAGAGCGAGCTCGCAGCCTGGACGCATGTCACTCGTGTGCTGCTCAATCTGCACGAAACGATCACCCGGAGCTGAACCATGAGCACCTTTTCTCCACTCACACGCCGCGCCATCCTCGGCCGCACCGCCCAAGGCCTCGGCGGCGTGGCCCTGGCTTCGCTTCTTCAGCCGCAGCTTTTGCGCGCAGCGTCTCAGGGAGTGCTGGGTCGTCTGCCGCTGCCTCAGAAAGCCAAACGCGTCATCTGGCTCACCATGGCGGGCGGCCCTTCACAGCTCGAGCTTTTCGACTACAAGCCAAAGCTCGCGGAGATGGATGGCAAGCCCATGCCGGAATCCTTCACCAAGGGCCAGCAGCTTGCCCAGCTTCAGGGCCAGAAGCTCGTGTGCAAAGGCCCCATGTTCAGCTTCCAGAAATATGGCCGCTGCCAGATGGAGCTTTCGGAGTTGCTGCCGCACATCGGCAACGTGGCGGATGACATCTGCCTCGTGCGCTCAATGACGACGGACGCGATCAATCACGACCCCGCCCACATGTTCATGAACACTGGCTCTCAGATCGCCGGACGCCCCAGCATGGGCTCATGGGTGACCTACGGTCTCGGCAGCGAGGCCGACGACCTCCCTGGCTTTGTGGTCATGATGTCCACCGGCAAGGGGCGCAATCCTCAGCCCATTGCTGCACGTCAGTGGAGCAGCGGCTTCCTGCCCTCCAAATTTCAAGGCGTCCAGCTCCGCTCTTTGGGCGATCCTGTGCTCTACCTCACCAGTCCGAATGGCGTCACGCGCGAGCGTCAGGGCCGCGACTTTGCCGCCATCAACTCGCTCAACAAACAGCACGCCGCCATTTGCGACGACCCCGAAATTGCCACCCGCATCGCCCAGTACGAGATGGCCTTCCAGATGCAGGCCAGCGTGCCTGAGCTAATGGACATCAGAGGCGAAGGCGCCAAAACACTCGATCTCTACGGCTGCCAGCCTGGCGACGGCTCCTTCGCCTCGAACTGCCTCCTCGCCCGCCGCCTCGCAGAACGCGGCACCCGCTTCATCCAGCTCTATCACCGCGACTGGGACCACCACAGCCTGCTGCGCGAGGAACTGCCTCTGCGCGCCAAAGAAGTGGACCGCGCCTGCGCGGCGCTCATCAAAGACCTCAAGCAGCGCGGCATGTTTGACGACACCCTCATCGTCTTCAGCGGCGAGTTTGGCCGCACCCCCATGGCGCAGGGAAACAAAGGCCCCATTGGCCGCGACCACCACAACAAGGCCATGTCCATGTGGCTCGCCGGTGCAGGCGTCCAGCGCGGCATCACCTTCGGCAGCACCGACGACCTCGGCTACGCCGCCCAGGAAAACGTCACCACCGTGCACGACCTCCACGCCACCATGCTCCACCAGTTCGGCATCCAGCACGACGCCTTCAGCTTCAAATTCCAAGGGCTGGACGCAAAGCTCTCCGGCGTTGAAGGTGCCAAGGTCATCAAAAAGATCCTCGCATGAAATTCGCCCCATTCCTTTTCCTCGCCCTCGCTCTCAACGCTTCCGCCTTCGACATCACCGTCGCAGACAAAGACCATGTCGATGTCGCTGATAACGGCAAGGTCGTGGCCCGCCTCATGATGGCGAATGACCCGAGCACGCCGGAGAAGCACCACGAAACCTACAAGCCCTACCTTCATGTCTTCGACGCCAGCGGTTCCATCCGTCTGACCAAGGGACACGGCTTCAACTTCACCCATCACCGCGGCATCTTCCTCGGCTTCAGCAAGATCACCTACGGCGGCAAATCCTACGACCGCTGGCACATGAAAGGCGGCGATCAGGTCGTCACCAAAGTCGCTCCCGAAGCTTCCAGCTTCACCGCCTCCATCGACTGGCAGGGAGACAGCAAAGACGCCTTCCTCACAGAGGAACGCCGCTTCACCTTCTCCACTCCGGCGAAGCCGTTCTATCTCGGCATCGACATGACCAGCGCCATCAAGCCCGCCAGTGGCGCGGCCGAGATGGGCGGAGACCCCGAGCACGCGGGCGCTCAGTTCCGCCCTTCGGAAAAAGTCGATACCAAAACCACGACCTACATCTTCCCCGGCGAAAACATCGATGCCCACAAGGTCAAAGACCTGCCTTGGGCCGCCGAGATCTTCACGGTTGAAGGCAAGACCTTCACCGTCGTGATCCTCAATCATCCCGACAATCCGAAAGACACCGCCACCTCCGCCTACCGCGACTACGGCCGCTTTGGCATGTTCCCCAAAGGCAAAGCCACAGCCGAAGCCCCCTTCAAGCTGCACTATCAGTGGCTCGTGGCCGAGGGCGAAGTGCGCGATGCTGCCGCATTTCAGCTAGCCTGGAACGCTTTTGCAGGAAAGAACGATCCTGTCCCCTCGCTGACGATCAAAGTCTCGGAGCAGCCGAAGCCAAAGAAGGAAAAATGAGGCGGCCTCAGCGACGCCAGAAATATCAAAATTGGTTATTGAGCGACTAGGATTCGACCGGAATTCTGGTTGGTTCCCCCTTACCCCGCTCGCATTAAAAAAACGCACCCCCATGCCTTCCCCCAGGTTCACCACCCTCATCACACGCACGTCGCTGCTTCTGCTGGCGGCATCCGTTCTACCTCCGGCTCTGGCCATTAATGAAAAGAACGCCGGCCCGGAAAAGGTCGAGCTGAAGTTCAAGCTGCCACCTCCAGCTCCTCTTTCTTGGGAAGAGGAGATGAAGACCTTCAAGATCGAAAAAGGCTTCCGCATCGAGCTCGTGGCCAGCGAGCCGATGATCGAGTCCCCCATAGCGATGAGCTTTGACGACCAGGGCCGCCTTTACGTGGTGGAAATGCGTGGCTACATGCACGACCTCGCCGGCGCTGGCGAAACCGAGCCCACCGGCCGCATCTCCCTGCTGGAAGACACCGATGGCGACGGCCGCATGGACAAGGTCACTCCGTTTCTCGACAAGCTCGTCATGCCCCGCGCAGTCATGGCCGTGAACGGCGGCGTCCTCGTTGCCGAGCCGCCCAATCTCTTCTTCTGCAAAGACACCGACGGCGATGGCAAGGCCGATGTGAAGGAGGTCGTGACCAGTGACTACGGCACCCTCGGTGGCCAGCCTGAGCACATGGCCAACACTCCGGTCTGGGCCATGGACAACGCCATCTGGAGCGCCGGCTACTCCACCCGCTTCAAGCTGCGCGGCGGCGTGTGGCAGAAGGACAGCGGGCTCGGCCGCGGCCAGTGGGGCCTCTGCCAGGACAACTACGGCAGGCTCTACTTCAACTACAACTCCGACATGCTGCGTGCAGACCTCCTGCCCACGGAGGCCTTCACCCGCAATCCGCTCCTGCGCAACGCCACCAGCGTCAATGCCAAGGTGGCCGCGGATCAGACTCTCTACCCCTCCCATCCCACTCCGGGAGTAAACCGTGGCTACGATCCCAAATCCCTCCGCGCAGACGGCACACTGAGCAAGCCCACCGGCACCTGCGGCGCTCTGATCTATCGTGGCGATGCCTTCCCTGCTGCCTACCGTGGCAATGCCTTCATACCCGAGCCCTGTGCCAATCTGGTGAAACGCTTCACCATGAGCGAGAAGGACGGCATCGTCACGGCAACGAATACCGCCAAGACCACCGAATTCCTCACCTCCACGGATGAGCGCTTCCGTCCAGTAAACGCCGCCGACGGTCCCGATGGAGCACTCTACATCGTGGACATGTATCGCGGCATCATCCAGCACCAGAGCTTCCTCACACACTACCTCATCGCCAACATCAAGGACCGCAAGCTGGAGACTCCCTTCAATCAGGGCCGCATCTGGCGCATCGTGCCGGACACCCAGGACCGCCCGCAGCCCGTGAAGGTAAACAAGGACGCCAAAATGCTCACGCACGCCAATGGCTGGGTGCGCGACACTGCCCAGCGCCTCATCGTGGAATCCAGCGATGCCTCCGCCATTCCCGCGCTGAAGGAGCTGCTCGCCAGCGGCTCTCCCCTCACACGTCTGCACGCCCTGTGGACGCTCGACGGCCTCTCCGCCGCCACACCAGATCTGCTCCGCACCGCGCTCACAGACAAAGACGCCCAGGTCCGCGCCGCCGCCGTGCGCATTTCCGGTCGCGATCTCGCCCCTGACCTGATCGCGCTTACCTCCGAAAAAGACGCCCTCGTGCTCGCGCATCTCGCCATCAAGCTCACCTCCTTCAATCTCCCGGATGCCGACACCGCCGTGGCCAAGCTGCTCGCCAGCCACGGCAAAAACACCCTCGTCCGCGAAGGTGCCCTGACCGGCCTGCGCGGTAGAGAAGCCGCCTTTGCCAAGCTGCTGGCCGCCCAGCTTTCCAAATCCAACAGCGCCAGCATTACTCCCGTGATCGAAGCCCTCGGCACCCTCCTCGCATCCGCCAACAAGGCCGGTCCTTTCGAAGACATGCTCGAGCTCGCCGCCGCCCAGCCACAGGGCGGCGCAGTTCAAATCGCCGCCATCAAGGGCCTCGCCACCAGCGGCACGGATCCAAAGTCCAAAACCCCGCCCAAACTGCTCTGGCTCGATGCCGAACCCGCGACGCTCAAGACACTGAAAGCCGCCATGACGGACAAGACCTCTGCAAAGCTCTTCACCAGCGTGGAGGCCCGCCTCGCATGGCCCGGCAAACCAGGCGCGCCACCACCTCCGAAAATCGTGCCTCTAAACGAAGCTCAAACCGCCCTCTATGAAAAAGGCAAAACCATCTACGCCACCCTCTGCGCCGCCTGCCATCAACCGCACGGCTTTGGTCTGGATGGTCTGGCCCCGCCGCTGGTGGACAGCGAGTGGGTCCTCGGCAAGCCGGAGCTCCCCGCGCGCATCATCATGCACGGACTCGCCGGCCCTGTGAAAGTCGGTGGCCGCAGCTTCAATCTCGCCATGCCTCCCCTGCCCCAGCTTACTGATGAAGACGTCGCCGGTGTTCTCACCTACATCCGCCGCGAGTGGGAGCACAACGCTTCTCCGGTGGACACCAAGGCGGTCACCGCCATCCGTACTCAGACCAAGGGCCGCACGGCCATGTGGACGGAACAAGAATTGAAAAATTTGGGCAAGAAACCGAGTTCAAAGTAATCATGCAAACGCCATCCCCGCTCCACCGTCGCGCCTTCCTCGGCAGAACCTCCCAGGGTCTTGGAGCGGTGGCGCTTGCCTCACTCCTGGAGCATACCCAGGCCGCTCCCACACGGGGTGTCCTGCGTGCCCTGCCCCTGCCACAGAAGGCCAAGCGCGTCATCTGGCTGACGATGGCGGGTGGCCCCTCGCATCTGGAGACCTTTGACCCCAAGCCCAAGCTGGCTGAAATGGACGGCAAGCCCATGCCTGAGTCCTTCACCAAGGGCCAGCAGCTTGCGCAGCTCCAGGGCAAGCCCCTCAACTGCTTCGGCCCGCAGCATCCCTTTGCCAAATTTGGCAAAAACCAGATCGAGATCTGCTCTCTCTTCCCGCAGATCGGCAGTGTGATCGACGACATCTGCCTCATCCGTTCCATGACGACGGACGCCATCAATCACGATCCGGCGCACATGTTCATGAATACCGGCTCACAGATTGCCGGACGCCCCAGCATGGGCTCGTGGATCACCTACGGCCTGGGCACCGAAGCCTCAGATCTTCCAGGGTTCGTCGTCCTCACCTCGCTCGGCAAAGGCGGGCAGAATCAGCCCATTGCCGCCCGCCAGTGGAGTAGCGGCTTCCTTCCCTCCAAATACCAGGGCGTGCAGCTTCGCGCTCAGGGCGACCCCGTTTTGTATCTCACCAATCCCGGCGGCATCTCTCGCGATCAGCAGGGCCGCGATGTCGCCGCCATCAATGCGCTCAACAAGCAGCGCAGCTCCATGGTGGACGATCCCGAAATCGCCACCCGCATCGCCCAGTACGAAATGGCCTTCCAGATGCAGGCCAGCGTGCCTGACCTCATGGATGTCAGTGCTGAAGGCGCAAAAACGCTGGAGCTCTACGGCTGCCAGCCCGGCGATGGCACCTTTGCCTCCAACTGCCTCCTCGCACGCCGTCTGGCAGAGCGCGGCACCCGCTTCATCCAGCTCTATCACAAAGACTGGGACCACCACGGCGGTGTCAAAGAAGGCGTGGCCCTCAAGGCGCAGGAGATCGACCGCGCCTGCATGGCGCTCATCACCGATCTCAAGCAGCGCGGCATGCTGGAGGAGACCCTCATCGTCTGGGCCGGCGAGTTTGGCCGTACTCCGATGTCCCAGGGCGGCAGCGGCCGCGACCACCACAACAAAGCCATGTCCGTCTGGCTTGCAGGCGCAGGCATCCAGGGCGGCATCGTTCACGGCTCCACAGACGATCTCGGCTACGCCGCCATCGACAAAGTCACCACCGTTCACGATCTCCACGCCACCATGCTGCATCAGCTCGGCATTCAGCACGATGCCTTCAGCTTCAAGTTCCAGGGGCTGGACGCACGCCTCAGCGGCGTGGAGGGAGCCAAGGTCATCAAAGACATCCTCGCGTGAAATGAGTTTCCGCACCTTTGAGTCAGCCCACATTGGCGGCGGCATTCATCATGCCACGGTCAAATCCGCCGCCCTTCACCGCCGCGCAGACATCAGCTTTTATGTGCCATCAGGTGTCACGTCGGAGAAACTCCCGCTCGTCATCCTCCTGCACGGCGTCTACGGCAGTCACTGGGCCTGGTTGTACAAAGGCCGCGCGCATGAGGTGCTGGACCGGCTCATCCAAGAGGAAAACCTGCCGCCCATGATGCTGGCCATGCCCTCCGACGGCCTCTGGGGAGACGGCTCCGGCTATGCCCCACACAGCGATGCCGACTACGCCGCCTGGATTGTGAATGAGGTGCCCGAAGCCGCGGCGGAAATTGATCCCCGCTGCAAGGACGCACCCCGCTTCATCAGCGGCCTCTCCATGGGCGGCTACGGCGCGCTGCGTCTGGGCCTGCTGCATCCCAAAAAGTTCGTCGCCATCAGCGCGCACAGCAGCATCACCCACGTCACGCAGATGCAGGGCTTCGTGGAGGAGTCCCTGGCCGAATTTGATCTCACTGGCACTGATCCCCTGGCGGTCATCGACTGCGCCAAGCTCACCGCGCGTCTGCCGCACCTGCGCTTCGACTGCGGCTCAGAAGACGTACTTATCGAGCACAATCGCACCCTGCACCGCGACCTGCAGGCGGCCGGCATTCCTCATGTTTACGAGGAGTTTTTCGGCGGCCACACCTGGGACTACTGGCATGAGCATTTGGCAGACACACTGCGTTTTTTCAAAGCCTGCCTCTCCCTCTAGCCGCTACTTCTTCACAGACCTCGACTTGTCTGTATAGAACACCATCGGCAGGCTCAGGTGCTCCTTGTCACCCACTGTCTGGCCGACAAGGGGGATGAGATTTTTGAAAGGAAACTCGGGGCTTGGGGAAAAATCACGGTCAAAGGCAAGCATGGGCCCACGCACAATCAGATCACGCCATTCGGCATACGGGCCGGTGTAGATGTCAGTGATACGCTCGACCTTGGCAGAGACGGGCGTCATGATAAAACCGGCCAGCTTGGCACCCTGCGCCTCAGCTTTTGATTTCATGGTCTCGTAGTCCCCGCGCTGGGTGCAAAGATCCACACAGGGCACATCTCCGTACCAGGCGATAAAGGCAGGCGCATCAGAAATGGCGAACTCATGCTTGTCCATGATCTGGCGCAAAATGGAAACGCGCTCCGGCAAAAATGGCGGCCAGTGCGGCGGGATCTTGCCGCCCATGGTAAGGCCAAACTTCATCAGAACGGGCAGATTCACGGCCATGGGGAGCGCAGTGATCAGCAAAGCCACCAGCGGCGCCCCCCAGCGTGACATGAAGTCACCGGACATTTGAAAGCGCGACCACAGCACCACAAGCATCGCCGCACCAAAGGTGCACATCGCAGGCATGAGCACAATGTAGAGCGCATTGTCGTCCTTCTCCTTTTCAGCAAGGCCCAGGAGTCCCATGCCGATGGTTACGCAGGCAAAAATAACGGCCAGCGTCCAGCGCGCGGAGACCGCATCCGCCTTGCGAAAGCGGTGCATGAGAGCAAGAAAAAAGAGCAGTGCAGGCACCGCATAGCCCAGATGTGCCATGATCAGCCCCAGCTGATCCTGCCAGCCGAGACCGACGCGCCGCAGCAGGTCATCCACCTGCAGCAGAGGCACACTGGGGGAGAAGTCTCGCAGCAGCAGATCATGCGCCACAGCTGAGGACTGCGCTTGAAACAAGGCCTTGATACCCCCCAACGGATCACCGCAGAGCTGCAGGTTCCACCACCCCCAGGCGGCGAGTGTCAGCACCGGCGGCAAGGCCACCACGAGCGCTCCAGCCCTGCCACGCGGAAGAAAAACCGCCAGACCGACAACGATCCCCACCACAATCCACAGGGCCATCCAGTGCGTGAGCAGCATCAGCGAACAGACGATCCCCAGCAGCGTGAGCGGCACAAACATGCCCCGGTTGTCCAGCGCACGCCCGGCTGCTGATGCATAAAGCCGGAACGCCAGTGCAAACAGCAGCACCAGCAAAGCCCTCGGCGCACCACTGACCATCAGCTCCCAGGCCGGCTCGCATACCAGCAGCGCAATCGCCGAGATGGAGGCGACTTGTTCGTCAAACAGCTTCCGAGCTGCGCCATGCGTGAAAAAGATCGTGAGCAAATACCACGTCACTCCAAAGCACGCGATCACACGGTCCAGCAGAAAAATCGCCCCGCCGGTGGCAGGGTCATAAACTTCCCAGCGCTTCATGAAACGAAAGGCCACCGACCACAGCAAAGGCTGGAGCGGTGGTTGAACGGTTTCCGGCATCGCCAGCGGGGAGGGCGGCTTCTGCGCAGCCTCCATCTGCGACCAGGCATAGGGTTCGATCACGTGGGTTTGATACGATCCCGTACGGGCGATCTGCCGTGCGAGCTGAGCCTGATTCATGCCTTCGGCGCTGCTCAGACCGCGAAAGGTCACAAACACATGCAGCAGCGCCATGACGATGGCGGCGGCGTAGAACACCAGTCGAAGCAGAGCGCCGGGGCCGGATGAGGTGGAAGACATGCCCGTTACATGCCACAGCAGTGCCCTGCGTGCCAAGAACGATCTCGCACCCGGCGTTACTGGTGCGGCTCGAAAACCACCCTTGCACACTGGTGCTGGCCATCCGCACCCGTGCAGCGCCAGTGCCAGCGCACCGCGGGCTTTACAAAAGATCCCAGCTTGCCCTCCAGAATGCGGAACTGCCCCAGCAGCGCACCGCCATCACGCACCTCCAGCGAGCGGGCAGCCACCTTCCCCGACAGAGTCCCGCCCTTTTCCAAAATCACCGGCCCCTCACAAACAAAATCACCCGAAACGTATCCTGAGACGCTGATCGACCGGGCACGCACCTCCTGCAGAAAAGTGACCTCACAACCGGCCGTCACTTCGAGTCGGTCACAAACGATGCTGTCAGCATAGAGCCCGTCAGTATCTATCGTGCGGGATGGCAGTTCCAGAACGGCCTGCTCAACACGCTTGAGCTTTTTCATGCAGATCGGGCAGGAAGGCGTGGCAAAGTCTCCCGCCGTGGTGACGACGAAGAGAAAGTCACTTTTCTCACCGGGCAGCGCCCGCACTGCGGCATCCAGTGCCACGGCATCCACTGCTTCGATGCGCAGTTCTTGCGCCGCACTGAGCGCCGCAGGGCTGAAGCCTGCCGGCGCGATCAAAATGCCACGGGTGTCGCGCGCGGTGCGCACCTCCTGCGCGAAACGATGCACCGTCTCGGGTGTGGCCCCCCATTCGTTCCATGGCGCGGTCTTCACCATCGCGCGTCGTGCCTTGGCAGAGCGGGGCTCCTCAATCATGCCAAACAGAACTGCCGCATCCGGCATGATCCGTGATCCCGCCAGCTCGCAGCCGGCTTCGGCAGCTATCGCACGCGCCAGATCTGAAACCCGCGTCCAGTCCAGGCATGAGATCAGCTCTGCCGACCAGCCCGCCAGCCGGTCCACGCCGCCGCAGCTCCGCAGCGAAAAACCTGCTTCTTCGAGAGTGGCAAACGGATCAAGCATGGATGATGTTTGGAGCTGGCAGCCGGAGTTCCGGCACTAAAGAGCGGGACTCATGCACATTCAAGGCGGGCACCGGCCAACCTCTGATCCTGACATTCAGCCACAGGCGAAGAGCAATCAGCCTTGCCGCGTCTCCAAAATCCTGTTTCTTCCACGCCTCATGTCAAAGGCCGTCAAAACAGCAGAAACCAAGTTTTTCCACACCGGTAGCGCCAGTGCACCATTCACCTTTGCCTCCGGCGCCCAGCTGCCAGAAATCACGGTCGCCTACGAAACCTACGGCAAGCTCAACGCCGCCAAATCCAACGCCATCCTGCTTTTTCATGCCCTTTCCGGCAGCCAGCACGCGGCGGGCGTCACCACCGAGGTGCCGGGAACCGATCAGCGCTGGACCGAAGACTGCCACAACGGCTGGTGGGATCTTTTCATCGGGCCGGACAAGGCGCTGGACACCAAGCGCTACTTCATCATCTGCGCCAATTACCTCGGCGGCTGCTACGGCAGCAGCGGCCCGGCATCCGTCAACCCCGCCACCGGCAGCCCTTATGGCAGCGCCTTCCCGGAAGTGCGCACCAGCGACGTCGTCAGATCCCAGCTGGCGCTGCTGGACTCGCTGGGCATCCAGCAGCTCCATGCCGTCATCGGGGCCTCCGTTGGCGGCCTGCTGGCCATCAACCTCGCCACCCTCTACCCGGAGCGCGTCAGGCTCGTGGTTCCCATCGCCAGCGGCTGCCGCACCACCGTGCTCACCCGCCTGACACTCTTTGAGCAGGTCCTGGCCATCGAAAACGACCCACACTTCCGCGGCGGCAATTTCTACGACGGTGCAGCTCCCGAATACGGCCTGGCGCTGGCGCGCATGATCAGCCACAAGACCTTTGTCCATCTCGACGCCATCGAGCGCCGTGCCCGGCAGGATGTGAAAAATGGCGGAGACACCCTCTCCTGGTACCGCGTGCAGCACAATGTGGAGAGCTACATGCTGCATCAGGGCAAAAAGTTTGTGAAACGCTTCGATGCAAACACCTACCTGCGCATTGCCGACATGTGGCTGCGCTACGATCCGCTGCGGGACGCCGGAGTGCAGACCTACGGCGAGCTCTTCGCCCGCAGCGCCGCCGCCGGCCAGCACTACCTCGTCTTCAGCATCGACAGCGACTTCTGCTTCTACCCTGAGGAGCAGGCAGAGCTGGTGAGCCACCTCGAAAAAGCCGAGGTTTCCAGCATGCACATCACCGTACACTCAGACAAAGGTCACGACTCCTTCCTCCTCGAACCCCAGCTCTACACCCCGCATCTCTCATTTACCCTTGATGGCCGCTGGAACAAAGGCTCGGTGGACCGCCCGGTGCAGGAAGTTGAATAGCCTCCATGACCATGCAGCTCACCTTCCTCGGCACCGGCACCTCTGTCGGCATTCCCGTGATCGGCTGTGACTGCGCGGTATGCCGCAGCCCTGACCCTAGGGACAAGCGGCTGCGCAGTTCCGTTTACATCCGCACGCCGGAGGCCGCATGGGTGGTGGACACCGGGCCGGATTTCCGCATGCAGTGCCTACGTGAAAACATCCGCAGCCTGGATGCCGCCATCTTCACGCATCCGCACATGGACCACCTCACCGGCTTCGATGACCTGCGCCGGTTCACCACCGAGGCGGATCATTTTCTGCCGATCTATGGCACTCCGGAATGCCTCGCCGTGCTGGAACGCATGTTCATTTATGCCTTCAATGGTGAAAACCGCTATCGAGGCTATCTCAAGCCCTTCCCAAAACCCATTCACGGCCCGTTTCACCTGGGTGAAACGACAATCACCCCCCTGCCTGTCCAGCATGGAAAAGTGGACACCATCGGCTACCTCTTCACCCGTGCTGGCAAGAAGCTCTGCGCTTACATCCCGGACTGCAAGACGCTGCTGCCCCACTCCATCGAGCTGCTGCATGGCGTGGACACCCTCATCATCGATGCCCTGCGCCACACGCCGCACCCCACCCACATGAGTTTTGAGGAGAGCCTGGCTGTGCAGCGCGAACTCCGCCCCCGACAGACCTGGTTTACCCACATCCAGTGCGAGATCATGCATGCTGTGGAAGATCCCAGGCTGCCTCCCGGCGTAAACATTGCCTATGACGGACTCAAGCTTGAGTGGACTTGAAATGCATCTTGCGCACAGGAATGACGAATAACCCACAGTTCATTCCCCCTGCGCAGCCATGCTGGCGCGGAGCCTGCCGCATGGCCGGGCCCTTCACTCATGCCATTCGCCATTGTTTCCTCCTGCTGCTGCTTGCGTTCCCAGCCCGCGCCCAACTCGTAGCCGACTGGGATGCCGCAGCGGAAACAGCCGTGGTTTTCAACCTTGATTTTCCCGGCTCAAGGGAGCTCGCGATGTTCTATGCCGAAAAGCGCCACATCCCGAAAGAGCACGTCATCGGCCTGCGCTGCTCGCAGGAGGACTCGATCTCACGTGGCGAGTTTGAGTCCCAGCTGCGTGGCCCGCTGCTGCAGGTTTTTGAGAAAGGGCACTGGTGGAATGCCGAGCCGCCACAGCCTGGCAAACCGCTCACCGGAGACGGCGCCCCCACTCCCGCCGCAGCTTCCGGCAAGGTGCGCGTACTGGTTCTCATGCGCGGTGTGCCTTTCCAAATACGCCGTTCTGCGCAGAAACCCCGGCAGTCGGAAGAGGATGAGGCCAGCGTCGATTCCGAACTGGCGGTGCTTGGCCTTAACAACCCGCCGGTAAAAGGCGGCCTTCGCAACCCCTACTTTGACCAGCAGACACGCTTTCCCCGCGCCCAGCACACATCTGGCCTTCTGATCGTCGGCCGGCTGGACGGCCCCGACGACACCACGGTTAGACGCATGATCGACGATGCCATCTATGCCGAGCAGACCGGGCTGCTCGGCCGTGCCGTCATTGATCTCGCGCAGAAAACCGGGGCCTATCAGGAAGGTGAAGACTGGCTCAAAAACAGCGCCGAATCTTACCGCCACGCCGGCATCCCCGTCTTTGTTGACCGCTCCGCTGACTTGCTGCGCGCTGGCTGGCCTCTGCCTGACACGATTCTCTACTTTGGCTGGTACACCGATCATATCGTCGGAGCGCTGGCCTCCCCCGACTTCCACTTCAAGCGGGGTGCCATCGCCTGTCATCTGCACTCTTTCAGTGCCAGCACCATCCGTTCTCATGACAAGGCCTGGGCTGGCCCGCTGCTCTCACGCGGAGCCGCCGTCACCTTTGGCAATGTCTTTGAGCCCTACCTCGCGCTCACGCTGCATTTTGACATCTTCAACAAGCGGCTCCTTGAAGGTTTCACCGTCGGCGAGGCCGCATGGAATGCCACTCCGGCGCTTTCATGGATGAACGTCGTTCTGGGCGATCCCTTGTACCGCCCCTACGGCAAGGGCATCGGGGGCAAACTTGGCGAGGGCACCGACCGCGACTATGCGCTCTACCAGGGGATGGCGCTGCGCCTGGCTGGCGAACCCGACGGCCACATCAAGACCGCACTCACCGAGTTCGCCGAGAAACGCCAGAGGCCTCGGCTGCTTGAGCTCACCGCATTGCTCTCTGCCCTTCAGTCCAAGCTTCCGCAGGCCATCGACTTGCTCGAGCATGCCGAATCCACCACCAAGGATGCCGCTGAACTGCTGCGATTGAGGCTTTACCGGGCTGAAATGCTCCGCCGGGCAGAAAAGGCAGACGCTGCACGCCAGCTGCTGCGCGAGACACTGAAAGATGCCCGCTTCAAGGAGCAAGGAGCTGCGACTGCAGCCGAGTCCCTGCTCCAGGACATGGGAGGATGAACCTTCCAGACCTTGCAGAGAATGAGGCGAAAATGGCAGTCCGTGCTAAAACCCAGGGCTTGTCGCTCGTTTGGTCATAGCCGCTTATTCCCACCCATCCATGAAGATCACCACCACTGTTTTGTTGTCTCTTTGCCTGACCCTCGGGGCCAGCGCTGAAATCCGCACTTGGAAGGACGCTTCAGGCGTCCATGAAATCAAAGCTGAGCTCGTCAGGGTGGCTGGAGGCAAAGTCACTCTGAAGCGTGACAATGGCGCACTGCTCACTCTGGATGTCTCCGCTCTCAGCAAGGCAGACCAGGCATTTCTTGGTGCTGGTGCTTCCGCCGGCGGCAGCAGTGCCGCACCTGGAGACTGGCCGCAGTGGCGTGGCCCTGGCCGGGATGATATCTCCAAAGAAACCGGACTTCTCAAAAAGTGGCCCTCAGAAGGTCCGAAGCGTCTTTGGGTCAATGAGGAGGCCGGGCTTGGATATTCGGGCTTCGCCGTTGTGGGAGGCAAGCTCTACACCATGGGCCTCTATGATGCTGAGGAGAAGCTCATCTGCATCGACACCGCCACCGGCAAAAAGCTTTGGGAAACCCCTGTGGGCCCCATCCTGAAAAACGGCTGGGGAGACGGCCCTCGCGCCACCCCCACTGTAGCCAACGGCATGGTCTATGCCACCAGCGGCACAGGCGAGATCATCTGCGCGAATGCGGCAACGGGCAAGGAAGTCTGGAAAAAGAGCCTGACCAAGGACTTGGGCGGCAAGATTCAGGGCTGGGGATACACCGAATCCCCGCTGGTGGATGGCGATCTTGTCATTGTGACACCGGGCGGCGCCCAGGGGGCCGTCGCCGCGCTGGAAGCCAAGACAGGCAAAGTCGCATGGCAGACTAGCGACGTGACTGAAAATGCACAGTATTCTTCCGTGATCCCCATCACCCAAGGGGGCGAACGCGAGTATGTGCAGCTTCTCATGAACAGCATCCTGGGCGTCTCCAAAGCGGGCAAAGTGCTGTGGAAAACTGAATTCCCGGGCAAGACCGCCGTGATCCCAACCCCCATTTTCAGCGAGGGTCAGGTGTATGTGGCTGCGGGCTATGGCGTCGGCTGCAAGTCGGTGAAGATCGACGGTGGCACTGTCACGGAATTGTACTCCAACACCAACATGGTCAACCATCATGGTGGCGTGATCCTCATCGACGGCCTGCTCTATGGCCACTCCGACAAAGGCGGCTGGACCTGCCAGGATTTCAAAACCGGCGAAGTCGTCTGGCAGGACAAAGGCATCGGCAAAGGCGCAGTGACCAGTGCAGACGGCATGCTCTACTGCCTCGCTGAAAATGACGGCACGGTCGCCTTGGTCGAGGCATCCAAGAAGGGCTGGCAGCAGGTCAGCAGTTTCAAGCTTCAGGCCACCTCATCACAGCGCAATCCCAAGGGTAAAATCTGGACCCACCCCGTGATCAGCAACGGCAAGCTCTACCTGCGAGATCAGGAGTTCATCTCCTGCTACGACGTGAAAGGCTGATGCGCTGGGCTATCCATTCTTTCGGAGGCAGGGCCGTCTGGCTCTGCCTCTTTTTTGTGCTCACTCACTGCGGTCCTGCTCCACGCGCAGAGTGGAAGCTGCTCGCTGACGAATTCTCACACGCCTGGAATGCCGCCGGAATTTCCGGGGAAGGCACCGTGACCATCCGGGAGGCTGAGATCACGCTATCTGCAGGTCAGCCCATGACTGGCGCATGCTTCCATTCATGGAAGAACGCCGGACTGCCGGCCACCCGCTACTCCATCGAATACGAAGCCATGCGAGTGGAGGGAAATGACTTCTTTGGCACCGTGACTTTTCCAGTGGCTGAGTCCCACGCTTCTTTCATCGTTGGCGGTTGGGGTGGCACTCTTGTGGGCATCTCCAGCATCGATGACTTGGACGCCAGCGAAAACACCACCCGGGGAAACGCCTACTTTGAAAACAACCGTTGGCACAAGGTCCGCATCGAAGTGCGCGATGAGGACCTGCTGGCCTGGATCAATGGCAAGCTGTTCGTCAATACCAGCATCAAAGGCCGCAGGCTCGGCCTCCGCACAGGTGACATCGAAAAGTGTGCACCCTTCGGATTTGCCAGTTATGCCACGCAGTCACGCATCCGCCATGTCTTGATACGCCGCCTCTAAAAAGTACGCGACGTGAGGGCTTGACCTCCCGGGACCACCCCATATCCTCCGAACTCATGGCAACCGAGCATTTTCAACGAGGTCAGGTCATTTTCCGTGAAAACGACAAGTCCCAGGAGGCTTACTTCATTGTCAGCGGGTTGGTCGAGATCTCCATCAACACCGCCCACGGCATCCAGTCACTCGCCAAGATCGGCCCGGGGGAAATCTTTGGAGAAATGGGTATGATCATGGACCGCCCGCGATCCGCCACCGCCACCGCGCTGGAAAACACCACCTTGGAAACCATCGCTGAGGCGGAGTTTGAGCAGCAGATCATCCAGCGCCCCGACCGCCTGCATGTGTACCTGGCCACTCTGTTCGAGCGCATCCGCAGGACTGACCTGCTGCTGACCACCACCACCAATGCCACCGTGCCGCTGGTGGCAAAACCCAAGCCTGCCGCCGAGCCTGTTTTCCGAGTGAAGATCCGTTCACACTACGAAGAAACAGGCTTCAATCATCCGGCTGTGGAAAAAACGATCACCAAGCTGCCCTTCCGTATCGGACGCACCTACTTCGACACCGCAGTATCGTCACTCGCCCGCAACGATCTTTCCATTGAGGAACCGCATCCTTACCAGCTCTCGCGCAATCATTGCGAGGTCGATTTCGAGCACGGCCATTTCGTTCTGCGGGACCGCGGCAGCAAGCTTGGCTCCTGGGTGAACGGCGAACACGTCAGTGTCGATGCCGGCTGCATCACCTGCCTGCTGAGAACCGGCGAAAACAAAGTCATCTTCGGCAACGCCGACAGCCCACACCGCTACACGATCACCATCGAGCAGCTGGAGTGAGCTGAATAAAACCGGAGATGCAGAGTCTGCTTACAGGCTGCGCTTCACTTCATCCGCTCGATAGCCAAATCCCGGGCCGCTGAGCGTGCTCAAGTCCACGATGCCATTGCGCCGCTGGAACAGGCCGGGGTGAATCTCCTGCTCGGGCAGCGAGGCATCGGGGTAGAACTGCATGGCATTGCACTCCACCCCCTGGATCGTGCCCGCATGTGCGGCAAGGCGGACGTGCGGGATCATGGCCAGCATCGGATTCGTCAGGTCCTGCACCATCAGCGGCATTCCATGCGCCTTGGCCCAGCAGAGGCTCAGCAGCGCGCCGGTCTGCGTCTTGCAGGTCTTCAGCGCCACACCGGACCAGCCTAGCCGGCGACCCAGACGTACAAACTCCCAGTCGTGCGCGCTTTCGTCCAGAAACAGCGGCTTGCGCGCTGACACGCTGCGGACATCGATCTGATGCTTTTCAAGATCGTACGGAAACGGCTGCTCCACATACAAGGTGCGGGCGTAGATCTCCGGCTCGTCACGCAGCAGCTTGTCGAGAATGTCATTCACATATCCCGGCTCCTTCACCGTGCAGTTAAAGTCGGCGCTCAGCCATTTCACGCCGCCGGCAAAACCGATGCGGCCAATGCGCTGCATGCGCTCATAATCCCAGGCCGCATCCGTCCCCCGCAGCTTGACCTTGAGGCACTTCAAGCCATCGCGCTTGATCCAGTCCGCCAGCAGCAGCGGGTGTAAGTCCTTGGGCTCTGCACCGGTCAGATCTGCCGCCTCCAGCGCATCCACACCGCCCACGAGATGCCACACCGGGAGCTGTTTCGGCGCGTCCATCACCAGATAGTCCTGCGGGTAACGTCCTTTAAAATCGATCCCGCTGTCCTCCTCCGGCGTGATGTAGGCGGAAAGATCACGGCTCATGAACTCCGCATTGTAGGTCGAATAGATGTCACGGTTGTGCAGCACCCCATAGGCGTCATGCACGGCGATGTCGAAAGCGCTGAACGCCACCAGAGAGCCCAGGTAAGGCATCTCATCACCGCCTGCCGCCGCATTGGCCTCTTTCAAGGTGGCCGCCAGCGGACCATGCATGAAGTCCGCGCCAATCTCCATCGGATGGCCGGCAAATCCGCTCTCAACCAGCCTTGTGGCCAGCAGCGTGGAAAAGTCCTGCATGCGCTGCGCACGCACCGCCACGCTCAGGCTGCTGGGCCACACCCAGGATACGCTCAGCGGCGTCTCGCCCCAGCCCTGCGCAGTTTTGCCGCTGCGGTCAGCCACCGTCACACGCACCCGCAGGCACACCGCATTGGTCACGGTTTCGGGGCCAAACTTCAGCGGCACACGCATAGTGATGGGCAGGAAATAAACTTCGGCGGCTGTGACGCGGACGTCGGTAGGCTTGGTGGTGGACATGCGGGCAGAATGAAGCGCAGCCACACACCCGCAAAGAAAAGCTGTGCCCTGGCGCCCATTTCTTCTGCAATGCATGGCTGCAGATCGGCGTTTATTTTACGGCCTCCCCTGCCACGGCACAAACCATGCCTTGCGCCGTTGAGCCGCAACCATCATCCGCATGCGCATCTGGGATCTGCACTGTCACATGTCCGGCGTACCCGGCCTCACGCCCGAGGAACGCCTCAAGGCGCTGCTCGTCTACGCCGACCGCATGGGCATCGAAAGACTGTGCGTTTACATGGGCCTGAAGTGGTCGCAGGACCCCACGCCGGCCGATCTGGTTCAGCAAAACAGCGAAGTGCTGCGCGCCATTGCCAAATATCCTGACCGCGCTTTTGGCTTCGTGTACCTCAGCGCCAAGCATCCCGAGGCAAGCCTGGCGGAACTGGAGCGCTGCGTGGCCAATGGTCCGATGGTGGGAGTCAAACTGTGGGTGGCAGAAAGATGCAACGTGGCCGCCATCGACTCGATCATCCGCCGCGCCGCTGAGCTGAAAGCCGTCATTTTCCAGCACACCTGGTTCAAGACCACCGCCAACTATCCCGGTGAATCGACACCGGATGACCTCGTCGCGCTGGCAAAACGTTTCCCCGATGTGCCCATCATCTGCGGCCACACGGGCGGCACCTGGGAGCTGGGCATTCGAGCCATCCGGGCCCAGGCCAACCTGTATGCCGACCTCGCCGGCTCAGACCCCACAGCAGGCTTTACAGAAATGGCGGTGCGTGAGCTTGGCGCCGGGCGGGTCATATATGGCAGCGACTGCGGCGGGCGGAGCTTTGCCAGCCAGCTGGCGAAAGTCCATGGTGCACAGATCAGCGACGCCGACAAACAGAAGATCTTTTGCGACAACTTGCGCAGCCTCATGCGGCCTATCCTGCAGGCCAAAGGCATCCAGGCCTGATCTCAGTCTTTCTTTTTGCCGAAGCCGAAGAGACGCCGCAGGAAGCCTCCTGCCGCCTTGGGCTCGGTGGCCGTCGTGTTTGGCGCGTTGGGCCCAGCCAGCCGGCGCGCGCCTGCGTCTGAAGCATCATTGCCTAGCTTCCTGGCCGCCACATTAGCAGCAGGTATGCCGGCAGGAGTCGGGAGCGACGCAGCCCACCACGTCGGCGCCAGTGCAGCCACCGTCTGCCAGGCCTCCAGTCCTGCATGCCAGACAAGTGAATCCGAGGCCAGTTTTTTGGCACGCGCCAGTTCGGTCATGGCCTGGTCATCCATCGGCCCCTCGGCTGCACCCGCGTTGTCATAGTACCAGTTCATCGGATTATGCAGATAGACTACGCACTCACAAAAACTGCGCAAGGCAGGAGGAAATGCTTTTCACCGCCGCCGAACAGCCCAAACTACCGGCATGAACCGCCGGAACTTCATGCTTCGCGCCAGCGCTGCCTTGGCCGCATCATCCCTGCACTCAGCCGAAGATCTGAAACTGACCGACTGCCACGTTTACCTTGGGGAAAATCCGTTTCGCCAGCTGGGTGCCGAAAATACAGCCTCGTTTGTTCAAAGCCTGGCCGCCCGCGGAGTGACGGAGGCTTGGGCCGGTGCCTTTGAGGGACTCCTCCGGCGTGACGTGGCCGTCGTGAACCGTGATCTCGCCCAGGCCTGCCAGGGTACCATGCTGCGTCCCTGCGGCACTATAAACCTCTCCCTGCCAGACTGGCAGGATGATGTGCAGCGCTGCGCGGAAGATCACGGCATGCGTGTGCTTCGCCTGCATCCGAACTACCACGGCTATGATTTGCAGGCCCCTGCCTTTCGAGAACTGCTCCCCCTTGCTCTGAAGCACCGGCTCCTGATTCAGCTGGTGGTGCAGATGGAAGATGAGCGCACACAGCACCCGCGGGTCCGCGTGTCCCCTGTCGATCTCACACCGCTCTCCACCATGCTGCAGGAGATGAAGGACATGCGCATCATGCTCCTCAATGCAAATGCCGCCATGCTGCTGCGTCATTTGCAAAACTGCACCAATGTGTGGCTCGACTTCGCAATGATCGAGGGCGTGGGCGGCGTGGAAAACCTGCTCAAAACCTGGCCACAGGAGCGCCTCGTTTTTGGATCTTTCGCACCTGTGTTTTACTGGGAGTCCGCACGCCTCAAAATGCAGGAGTCTGCGCTCAGCCCTGCGCAGGCCGCAGCGGTGCACTGGCAGAGCGCAGCCGGTCTGCTGGCCTGAGATTTTCACTCTGCACCGCAGGGATGCCCGGCTGAAGCGCGTTTTGTCAAAGCCAGACCTTGCGCTCCCGCTCTCTGCATCCATCAATCCTACCCACCCGAATACCCCACCCAGACCATGATCAAACTCACCGGCATCGCAGATGAAGCAGGCGCATCCCTGGATGTGCAAATCCAGGCCCACCAGGAACTCGGCTGGGACAGCATTGAGTCACGTGTCGTTGAGTTCGAAGGCGTGAAAGGAAATCTGCACGAGATCCCAGATGCCGTCTTCGACAAGGTCGTCGCTCGTCTGGCAGAGAAAAACATGAAGGTCAGCGGCTTCGGCTCCCTCATCGGCAACTGGGCCAAGAAAATCACCGACGACTTCAGCATCACCGAGGCCGAAATCGGCCGCGCCATCCCTCGCATGCAGCGCCTCGGTGCCAAGCTGATCCGCGTGATGAGCTACGCCGTCTGCAAAGACGAGTCCGGCAAAGATTTGGAGGAGCAGTTTGCCCCGGAGCGCATCAAGCGCATGAACGAGGTGAACAAGCGCTTCGCAGACGCCGGACTCACCGTCGTGCATGAAAACTGCATGAACTGGGGCGGCATGAGCCCCACCTACGTGAAGCGCATGGCCGAGGCCGTGCCTGGCATGAAGTGGGTTTTTGACACCGGCAACCCGGTCTTCATCGACGACCGCGACAAGCCCGGTTCCAAACAAGACTCCTGGGAGATGTACCAGGCCGTGAAGCCCTTCATGGCCCACGTCCATGTCAAAGATGGCATCTGGGACAAGACCAAGAACGACGCCGTCTACACCTTCCCCGGCGAAGGCGAAGGCCAGACCGAGCGCATCATGAAAGACCTCGTCGAAACGGGCTACAACGGCTACATCAGCATCGAGCCCCACGTCGCCGTGGTCTTCCACGGTGCAGGTGCTGCAGACACGCTCTCCCCTGAGCAGAAGGCCAAGGAGCAGTATGACAGCTACATCAAGTACGGCCGCATGCTTGAGGCCATGCTGAAAAAGCTGGGCGCCAAGCTGGGCTGAGCAAAACTACACCTCAAAAACTCCCGTGCCGCCTGCGAGAAACATCTCCCAGTCGCGCACGCGGTGGTGGTTTTTGATAAGATGCGTCACGGGGACCTCTCGTGGCACCGCCGGGCGGCGCAGCAGTTTCAGACCAGCCTCCTCGGGCAGCTTGTTGCCCTTGCGGCTGTTGACGCGGCGGTCCGCCAGCACGCAGTTCTCCCAGTTGCTCAGGCCGCCGCGGGAGACGGGGATGATGTGATCGATGTTGCCCTCATGCGGGCGCAGCTTGCGGCCCGTGTACTGGCACATGCCGCCGTCACGTTCCCAGATCGCCTTGGCGCAGAATTTGGGGCGGCGCTTGGGCACCTTGTCAAAGCGGGCCAGCACCAGCACCGAGGGCACACGCACGGGACCGTGCACAGTGCCGATGCTGTTGTCCCCCTCCCTGACTTCAAGTTTCAGCCACTCCTCCCATGTGACGGGTCTCATGTCTCCGGCTGCGTGGATGTCCAGCGCGGTTGCGTTGCCCGCTGCCATCATGCTGAAGGACTCCACGGGCGTTTTAGAGTCGATGGCCTGCCAGTGCCGATTCAGCACCAGTACGGTTGTTTTGGTCAACGTTTCATTCATGCACAGCTCCTGAGTTGGGAATTTCGGCACGAAGAAGCGGCGTTTGTATGACCGCTCCTTGATGTTGGACCGTTACGCTGGCGAGAGTTTGCCTTTTGCCAAGTGGCAAGATCGTTTCCTTCCTGGAATGACGTATGCCGCCGGAAAAGGGCTCCTCCCCCCGGCAGCACGTTTCACCTGGCCAGAAACATCTCCCAATCCGGCACCTGGTGCGTGTTGCGGATCAGCTGAGTCACAGGCAGTTCCCGGGGCACGGCGGGGCGTCGCAGCAGCTTTAGCCCGGCCTCCTCAGGCAGCTTGCTGCCCTTGCGGCTGTTCACTCGCTTGTCTGCCAGGACGCAGTTGTCCCAAGAGGTGGGTCCGCCACGAGAGAGCGGCACCACGTGGTCGATGTTCCCCTCGTGAGGACGCAGCTTGCGCCCCGTGTACTGGCACACGCCGCCGTCACGCTCCCAGATGCCACGCACGCCAAACTTGGGCCGTTTTTTAGGCACTCTGTCATAGCGGGCCAGCACCAGCACGGAAGGCACGCGCACAGGACCGTTCACGGTGCCGATGGAGTTGTCCCCATCGCGCACCGGCAGTGTCAGCCACTCCTTCCATGTCACTGGGCGAATGTTCCCGTCCGTTTCGATGTCGAGCGCTGTCGCCGCGCTGGTCGCGATCATGCCGAACGCCTCCTGCGGCGTTTTCACGGCTATGGCCTGCCAGTTGCGGTTGAGCACCAGAACGGTGGATTTGGTGAGGAGTTCTTTCATGGCATGGATGGATAAAATGCGGGCACGGTCCTCCCGGCAGCGGTGTTCGTTCTTGGATGAATGGCAGCCTGGAAAGACAAGGAATCCTTCCAGGCTGCCGGTGGGCTTGAAGCGCCTGCTAGTTCCTCAGCGCGTAACGCCGGAAGAAGAGGTCGAGTTCATCCAGGTCTCCCATGGATTCCTCGGGATCGTTCAGCGCCTTGAGTCTCTGCAGTTCCGCGACAACAAAGTGCGAAAGCACGGCATCGGGCACGGACATGCTGAGTTCATCGCCGGCACGTTTGCGGACAACGAGAGCCTCCAGCGCCAGTCGGACCTCGCGCTCATCGAGCACGGCGTCCACCAGCTCCTGAAAGGGCATGGGCACCTGGCCGAGTGAGCGCTCGATCCAGCGGCAGGCCAGCAGCGGCCTGAAAACGTAGAGGTACTTTTTCAGACTGACCTGATCCCTGCCCTCCAGATAAGCTTTCCAGTTTCCGGAGGCCATGTGCAGATAGTGCGCAAAACAGCGCCGGGGCGAATAGAACATCCCGGCCAGCTCTTCAAACTCGCGGGTAAAGTCTGGATCGTGATGATACACGACCGGCGACTTCATCCACTCAAGAAGCGGCGGGTTGCTTTTTCGCAGCAGGCGCAGCGCCTTGCGCAGCTCCCAGCCGCTCACGTCAAGCTCATCGCTGAGCGGCTCTTCGATCACATCGCGCCGGCTCTCGATGGAGAGATACCATTCGCGGCGGTGCACGTAGAGAAAGCGCACGTCATAGTCGCTGTCATGGGACGCAAAGCCCCAGGCACGGCTGCCGCTTTCACAGGCATAAAGCACGCGGACATCCTGCTCAGTTTCGAGACGGGAGAGCTCGCTTCGAACGCGTTCGGAGACATTGTTGGATTTCATGGTTTTTTTGATGGGGGGAATGAATTGAAATAAAAAAGTGCGCCGCCCATGAAGAGCGGCGCACTTGAGTGACGGGCAGCTTCTCAAAGCTCCACGGCTTCGATCATGCGGATCAGTGCGCCTGGATCGGAGTCCAGCAGCTTCAGAGTCTCCAGCGTTTTGTCGCTGAAACCTGCCAGGCAGCAAACCTGGCGCTCTGGGAACTGCAGCGAACCGTAACCGTTCAGGTCAAAGCTGAACACTTTCGGATCGCAGCGGTGGCGCTCCTTCCAGCGGCGAAATGTCTCCACGGGAGCGTAGTACCCCGCCCATCCCTGCATGTCAGAAAGGATGATGACACGGTCATACGCCCGGTCCGCACACTGGAAGATGGAATGGAAGTCGGTACCCGCCGACTGCGCCTGGCCTTGCAGCCATTTGGCCAACGAGAGCGTGCTGTCTCGCTTGTTCAGCGTGACGTATTTGGCGCCGTCGCTGAAAAGAATGATGTCGGCATCATTCGCCTTGAGCAGCGTGGCTGCAAAGATCGAACCGATCTGCAGCGGGCGGCCCGCCATGGAACCGGAGCCATCCAGTGCGACAAGCGTGCGCCCCGGAAAGGATGGCACGTTGGCGAGCGAGATGTCCACGGCGTCGCTGAGAGCGGCCAGGGCATCAGCCGCACGCGGCAGATGGCTGACCTGCACGGCGTCGAGCGCAGTCTGAAAGCGAAACGGCAGAACGAGAGATTTGCGGATGAGTTTTTCATCGCGCAGCATCGTCAGCGCCTCGTTCACAGCTTCAGGAGCCGACTCGAGCACATTGCGCAGGTTTCGCAGCAGGGCAAAGTAGCCCAGTTTCCGCGTGCGAATGAGCTCTGACCACGCCTCACGTTTCAGCGAGGCGAGATCGTCGTCACTCTGCGCAGCAGCACCGGCCTGCGTGAGCTTGGTTTCCCAGGTTTCGGCTGCGGCCAGAGAACCTTTGACGAGCTTGCCCAGCGCCTCCGTGGCAGGCGGGTGAACGAGATTCACGACATCGACCAGCGAAAGGTCGGCATTGTCCTTGCGGTACTTCGCGAGCTGATACTCGTCAAAGCGCGCCAGGGCACGGCCAAGTCCTTTCTTGAGCGAATTTGGAATCACCTTCCCATGCGAGCCGCGGTAGCAGGCAAGGATCTCGATGGCGTCATCCGGGCGATGCACGACACGGTCATAAAACCGCGCCGTCCACGACTGGCCCTTCACACTTCTGGCCAGCTCTGCCGCTGCGAGGTGGCTCACGCTGCGCATGCCGGCGGATTTGCGGGCATACAGAGCAGCCTTGGCCACGAAGCATTTGTCGCTCTGGGCAGAGATGAGCTCTCGCAGGCGCTGTGCGGTGGCATCGCCGCTGCGGTAGAACTCATCCTTGAGCATGGAGGTGAGCATGAGGGACGCGAGTTCCAGCTTGGGCGTCTCGGTAAATGCCTCGCCACCCGCGAGGTTGAGCGTATCGGCACGCGGGCGTTTCTTGAGAAAGTTGAATTTCATGATATTGATTTTCTGGGTGGAATGCGGAGAAAGTTTGCCAGGGAAACGGCCCGTGATAAGCCGCCGGCGCTCTTGCGAGCGGACCGGCTCCCGAAGTACCCCTGGCATCACTGCCGCATGATTTGCCTGATTTTCGGAAAAGGATTTGGGGAGAAAGGCGACCGGAGAACGGATGCGTTGGCACCCAGCTGCTCTACCATTGAGCTACAAATGCCTGTGGGCACCCGGCAAGGCTCGAACCTGCAACCAGCCGATTATGAGTCGAAGTAACTCCAGTCTCACTGCCCCAAAAAAAGGATCGCGGAGAAAAGCAGACAGGCTCTAACTGAGAAGGCCGGGAATCGAACCCGGGGCCGGCTTTCACCGAACCCCAACTCATGGGCAATCGCACTTCAGTTTGGTGTTGGAGCGAAGAAATCCTGTCTTCACTGCCGCGAAATTGGATCAACGGAATCTGAGGAGGAAATTGGCCAGGGCTTCACCCTGCATGAGGATGATGGGATTTGAACCCACGATTTCCGGAGTATCCCCGGCCTCACTGCCTCAGAGTCTTGAATGGAAAAATGATTGCGGAGGAAGACGAACGAAGTGTTGTTAAACCGGCGGACCGGCATCTCGGCGGGATTCGCACCCGCATGTCTGGGCTCGTACCCAGTGCTGTACTGCTTGCTACGAAGGAACTACGTTCTCACTGCCGCAAAAGCATGGTCGCCCGTGAAGGTGCTGCCCCCTCGATTTCTGGATGTACGCCAGAAGTGATGCTGTTTCGCCAGCAGGCGTAGAAATGGTGGTCGGTCCACAGGGACATGCACCCTGCTATGCCGGTTAAAAGCCGGCTGCTTCGCTGTCTAAGCTTTGGACCGAAAATGGTGCTCACAGCGGGACTCGCACCCGCACTGGCGACGCTCTCGACGTCGTTCCTCTGCTGTTGGGCTACATGAGCTTTTGAAACTTGGTGCAGTCCCGTCATGCAGACTGCGAGTGTAAAAAATAGAAAGCGAGGGCTGAGATTACACCTCGCGTGCTGCTCCGTTGGAGCCATTATCCAAGGGTTTGCGGCCCCTGGTTCGGCTCGTATCCACCCTGCCTTGCAGGGTCGAACAGCATAGCTGCCTTTTTTAAAGTGTGGCTTATCACTTGTCGCGTGACGACTGTCGGCGCTGCACCTACCACCGACCTTTCGGCCGTGCAGGGGAGCTACCCCTTATGTGCGGATTCACACCGACATCTCCGGGCTTGCGGCCCTCGGATGCCTCCATTGCCCCGTGGGGCTGGAGGATTGAGCTATTTCACTCGTCACGCCGGACACCTCTTTGCGTTTTTCTGATTACGAGTCATACCTGCGACGATGCGGATGTCCTGCGGTTGTCGCCGCCTTTTGGGCTGCGAAATGCCACACATCGTCTGCCTTTCACCTGTCGGCTACTCAACGGAGTCTCAAGACAACGTCCGTGCTTGCACACGTCCGCCACCTCTCGCTCTGCGCCATCACCCTTGCCGACAAGGCTCGGATGTTTTCTGGCACTACCCTTGGCTTTATGGATCGCAGTCTGGTCGGTCGTGAGGCCGGCACCACCCGCTGCTCTCCGGCGGCTGATGTTCCCCGTTTCCGGGCATCTAAACCGCCGTTCGTTCCACGACGCACTGCTTTCCCAAAACGACCACGGCCTTCGGGGCCATGATCGCCCGCTTTCGCGGGAAGCCTGGGCTTGCATGGACTGTCCGTGATCCCTCACGGCGCGAAGGTTTTCAGGCACCTTCGCCTCTGACCGGCTCACGCCGGCTGTCGGGGCCATGCCCCCATCGGTTTCTGAGTTTCCTCCCGGCACCGACGCCCCGTTGATAAAAGTAAATTGGCACCCACAGCGGGACTCGCACCCGCTAAGACAGATTTGAAGGACCTGTCGCGCGACGACTTTGCATTCGTGGGCATTGAAAAATGCGGAACGCCGAGGACATGCTCCTCATACCACACGAAGGCGGCACGATCTCGTTAGCACCGAGTCCCGGCACGCTGGTCCGGTTGGCGTTCCATGATGAATGAGTGCCCATGGCAGGATTCGCACCTGCACTCGGCCGCTTTTGAAACGGCTGTCTCTGCTGTTGGACTACATGGGCTTGTGACTGGCACTCCTGGCAGGACTTGCACCCGCAACCTCCGCGTTCGAAGCGCGGTGCTCTGTCGATTGAGCTACAGGAGTCTCGAAAAGTGTCTCCGGCAGGAACGCCATGCGCGGCAGCGCACTATTAAATGCGAAGCCTGGTTGCGTAGGCTGCACAGCAGCCAATCGCACCTGCGGCCTGCTGATTCGTAATCAGCCACTCTGTCTGCTGAGCTACGGAGACATAAAATGGTGCCCATGGCAGGACTCGCACCCGCACTGGACCGCTTCTGAGGCGGTTGTCTCTGCATTGGACTACATGGGCATAAAGGATGGCGGCATCGGGTGGATTCGCACCACCAACTCTCCGCTTCAAAGGCGGATGCTCTGCTGATTGAGCTACAAGGCTAGGTTGGCATGGGCGTGGAGACAGCAGCACGGAATGAATCCGCGCCTGTCATGCTCACTACCCCATGCTTGAAATGGTCGGTCTGGCTGGACTTGCACCAGCACCCTGCGGGTTATGAGCCCGACGCTCTACTCTTAAGCTACAGACCAATAATGAAATGGTCGGATACCCCGGTGCTGCCCCGGGCCTGTCTTGGTCCCAAACCAAGCGAGTTCGCTGGCTCTCTCGTATCCGAATGAAAAGGATGGACGTGCACCCCAGGCTCGCACTGGGTAATGCGGTTTTGCGGACCGCTGACTCGGCTCTTT
Organism: Prosthecobacter fluviatilis; assembly: GCF_042655725.1. Classification (GTDB taxonomy): domain Bacteria; phylum Verrucomicrobiota; class Verrucomicrobiia; order Verrucomicrobiales; family Verrucomicrobiaceae; genus Prosthecobacter; species Prosthecobacter fluviatilis. Next base: position 448,393 of record NZ_JBHSMQ010000002.1, on the reverse strand, counting down.
GTCTTGCGCACGAATGAAAGTGGTCGGATACCCCGGTGCTGCCCCGGGCTACTCTTGCTTCCAAGGCAAGCGAGCGCTGCAGGCTCTCTCGTATCCGATATAAAGAAATGGTTCCCTCAGCCGGTTCTGCCCCGGCACCGCCTCGTTCACAACAAGGAATGCTGCTGTTACACTATGAAGGGTGTGTTGCATGAAATGGATCCTCCGGTGGGGTTCGCGCCCACATGGTCCTGTTTACGAAACGGGTGCCTTTCTACGTCGGCCACGGAGGAGTTTGACAAATGGTGCGGTCAGCCGGACTCGCACCGGCGTCTCAGCCTTGGCATAGCTGCGTCCTGCTGCTGGACGATGACCACAATGAATTGGTGCGGCATGTCGGTGCTGCCCCGACGTGATGGGTTTGGAAGACCCGCATGTTGCTGTTACATCAATGCCGCATTGAAAATGGTCGCTGGAGTTGGTAGTGCGCCAACCTGTGCGGAACTTCAACCCGCCGCTCATCTGTCTAAGCCATCCAGCGTTCTTTGAAAAATGGTCCCTCTGCGTGGTGACGCTCCACGTTCTGCCAGTTATCGACCGGCTGCTCTGCTGTTGAGCTACAGAGGAATGAAAAACGTATGAAACAAAAGCTGGACTCAAGGCAGCAACGACAAACGAAGCTTCTGCAATCAGACTACCCCGCTAACAAATGCCATCCGACGACACTCCACCTTTTTCCCGCCGCCTCTTGCTGGTGACCGCCTATCTCGGCTTCATCAGTCTGGGGCTGCCAGACACGCTCATCGGTGTGGCCTGGCCCTCAGTGCGGGATTTTTTTGGCCGACAGCAGAGCGAGATCGCATGGATCTTCTTTGGGGCGGGAGCGAGCTACTTCGTTTCAGGTTTACTCACGGGAAAACTGCTCAAGTCATTGGGCATCGGGGCATTGCTGGCAGGGAGCAGCCTGCTGGTGGCCGCGAGCGCCCTGGGCTATGCGGTCGCGCCGGCATGGGCTTTGTTTGCGACCTGCGCGCTGCTGCACGGGCTTGGCTCCGGGGCGATCGATGCAGGGCTGAATCATTATGTGGCGAATCATTTCTCGCCACGTCACATGAACTGGCTGCATGCCTGCTATGGCATCGGCGCCACCCTGGGGCCTCTGATCATGACCTCCATGCTGGTCTCACTGGGAGAATGGCGGGCGGGTTATGCGACCGTGGGCGCGCTGCTTCTCCTGCTAACAGGACTGTTCTTTTACACCCGAAAACTTTGGGACACTCCGGGCGAAACGACGAACGCGACTTCTGAACCCGAGGCCTCGGTGAGCATGCTCGATGCCTTGAAACATGGCGGTGTCTGGGGGCATGTGGTGCTCTTTTTCATCTACACCGGTCTCGAGGTGACTGTGGGCCAGTGGAGTTTCACAGTGATGAACGAAGCACGTAGCATGAGCAAAGAGACTGCCGGCATGTGGGTGACGATTTACTGGGCCAGCATCGCCATCGGTCGAGTGGGATTTGGCTTTGTCATTGAGCGGCTCGGGATCGACCTGCTGCTGCGCCTGAGCATGCTGGGAGCAGTCCTCGGCACCGCGCTGTTTGCCGCAAACACGCCTTTCTCAGCAGGAGCGCTGGCACTCGTCGGTCTTGGACTGGCTTCCATTTATCCGTGTTTAATGACACGAACGCCGCAGCGGCTCGGCAAAGCACGCGCCGCCCACGCCATCGGCTTTCAAGTCAGCGCAGCCATGGTAGGAGCGGCACTGCTGCCCAGCTTCTGCGGGTGGCTGGCGCAATCACGGGATCTTGAGGCAGTAACGTTGGCCACAGTGGCCATGGCGAGCGGACTTCTGGTCATACACGAATCCTTGCTGCGGTTTGATCGCAGAGGTTAACGAAATGGCGGAGCACCAGAGAATCGCACTCTGGACGCCTTGATAAGGGCGCAGCGGTTTTCAAGACCGTTTCCTCGTCTGTGCCGGACGTGCTCCATTAAAGTGGTGCCCACACCAGGATTTGCACCTGGAACCACGGCCGTTAGAAGCGGCGTATGCAATGTCTCTTACACCTTGCGGGCTTTGAATAATTGGCTCCCCGGCGTGGACTCGCACCACGACGATCAGCGTAACAGGCCGACAGGCTACTTTACCTCACGGGGGATTCTAAAAATGGTGGAGCCGGACGGTAACGCTCCGTCTCTTGCTGGGTGCAAACCAGCCGTGCTGTCTTCTACACTACGGTCCCATGGAAATTTTGGCGGTCCGTGCGGGCTTTGCTCCCGCGACCTTCCGCTCGACAGGCGGGTGCTCTGAACTGACTAAGCTAACGGACCTTCTTTAAAGATGGTGGACGAGGACGGTAACGCTCCGTCTCCTGCTGGGTGCCACCCAGCCGTGCGGTCTTTTACACCACAGGCCCATGAAATTGGACGCAGGGACGGGAGTTGCACCCGCCAAACCCGGCTTATGAGACCGAACGGAGCTCTGGCTCTCCCTGCATTTGTAAAAAGCAATGAAACTACCCACGAAAAACACGGGGACTGCCACGGTGGGCCTGTAACGGCGTATGAAGTTGCTGCCGTGCGCCCCGTGTTTCGTGAGCATAAATGAATGAGTGGTGCGGCGTCACGGTAATGCTCCGTGGAGGGCTCAATGAGCACTGAATTTACAGTCCAGGTCGCCTCTTTAACGATCTACCGCCGCGTTCTTGATTTGAAATGAAATGGCACGGCGGGTGGGTATCGCGCCCACATCTGCGGGTTTTGGAGGCCCGTGCATTGCTTGTCTGCCACCGCCGTATCGTATCGAATTGGAAAATCTTCCGTTCTGCCATTCAAAGACACGGAGGCGGCCTTGCCACTGTATACACTCTCCCAAGGTTACATCACTTGCTACCGTGCTCCGTGCCTTTGAATGGCAGATCAGCCTCGTATTGAGGTGATCTGCCATCTATAAAGAACGAACACCGCTGCCACGCACGGGATGGAGTGTGGATCACTCGATCGCTGGCGTCGCACCCGCAGGTATTTCACGGCGGATGTTTCGGTGTTTATGGCACACCTCCCGGGGAAGCCGTTTCGTGATGTCAAAAAGGGACAAGAAATCCCCGCATTCCTCGCCTCGGCGTAGGAATATTGCGTATTTTAAGACTGCTTTTGTTGACATTCGTTAGGAGGGTGCAAACCTGTTCTCAGGTCTTGCTCTGCGTGTCTAAACGACTCCTCCCGGAGTCAGCTTGGCTGGCCTTGCCCCGGTATCCGTTAGCGCGGATGCCGGGGTTTTTTTATGCGATGGGGGGAAGCGGTCAGGCGACCGCAGGTTGAATCAATGAATGATGAAAAAGAGAGGGTGGGTTCACTTCGCGGGCAAAGAAAAAGCCCTGCCGCCTTGGAGTGGGCGAGCAGGGCTTCCTTCGGAAACTTGGCCTTCGGGGCCTAATGGGGCGTCAAAGCGCCCTGCTCGTTGTGTGCTTTTATCTGGAGACTCCAATCTTGCGCTGCATAAGCCGGCATAAAGCCTTTGGCCAATCTGGCACATACGGACTCTCCGTGACGCTCAATCAGCGCGGGTGAGTTAAGATGTGTCCGGGTGGTGTTCATGGCTTGTGTTGAAGGTAACGGATATTGGCACGGCCTTATTGGGCCGTCAACATCAATTCTATATTTTTCTTATGCACTCAAGTTTCAGGGCTGTTTTCATCCCTAAAACTCCTGCACATCACTGAAAGGCCTTCTCCATCGCTTCCACATTTGCTTTCATCACGGTCATGAAGTCGCCGCTCTCAGGTACGTTGGCGCATGGGGCAAAAACGACACTTTGAAGGCCGATCGCAGCAAGTTTCTCCACGCTGTCCTTGCTTGGCTCCCCCTCCCAGATCATCCAGCGGGCACGGTGTCCGGCAAGAATGGCCTTGAGGTCATTGAGCGCAGCGTCATCCAGCTTGGTGTCTGGCTCCCAAAGAACCGACTTCAAATCCAGACCATAGCGGCGTGCGAGGTAATGGTACACTGGATGCGACGCCACCAGCGGATACTGCACCAGACGACGGCTGATGGCGCTCATGCGGCCATCAAGAGCTTCCAGCTCTTCCTTCAGGGCTTCTGTGTTTTTGCTGATGGCCTCCTTGGCTGCCGGCACCAGTGCGGACAGCGCATCCCCCACCGCCTGCGCCTGCATGGCGGCCTGCTTGAAATCAATCCAGGTGGTGAAAGCCGTGCCACTGTGGCTGTGCGCGCCGGCGGGACCATGGCTGTGCATGGTGGCATCACGCACTTCGATAAAGCTGCTGGCAAATGCCGCGGAGGTATCGACCACCTTCGACTCTGGCAGAGTGACTTTGTCCGCCCACTTTGAGTAGCCCGCTCCGTTCATGAGTATGAGGTCTGCCTTCTGAAAGGCTGCGATGGCAACCTCGTCCGGCTGCCAGAAGGCAGGATCTTCATCCTTGGGCGCCAGGAACCTCACCTCAACGGCATCCCCGGCGATTCGCTGCGCAAAGTACTGCAGCGGGTAGTTGGCCACCAGCACCTGCGGCTTACCGGTCTTCGCGGCGGGCTCTGCCGACTTTGCCGCCGGGGCTTCCGCCGAGGGTTTGCAGCCTGCGAGGACAATGGTGATGCAGGTGAGTAGAAGAGTGCGCTTTTTCATAGTGGTTGATGGCATCTGGTAGGACATGGGAAGTCAATCGCAAACTGACAATTCAGGCACTCAGCCGGAACTCCCCCCGGCCAAGCAATTCGCGCAGCGCCTTGCGATACGGCGCCGGCATGGGAGTGGATTCAAGTTCGGCAAATGGCACCAGTCGGTGTGTTTCCGGCCACGCATACTCCTCTGCATGCGGCTCATGCACCCATAGCGTAACCTTGTAACGCGTGATGCCATAGTGCATTCGCAGGAGCACCGGAGGCGGCTCACTTACATGCTCAGGCGGCAGTTCGGGCAGTTTCCACAGGCCTGTTCGGCGCCTGCCGGTTTCCAGCTCCAGCAGCACCCCACTGCTGGTCCGCAGAAAAATGACATGCTCGGTAACGGCGGAAATTTGCTGTCGCGCCTGCTTCACTGGCAGCGTTTCCGGATCGAGCGCCCTGCAGTGGGCGCGAACCGGGCAGAGATCACAGGCAGGCTTGGTTGGGGTGCAGTGTGTCTGCCCGAGTTCCATGAGCGCCGAGTTCAGAGCCCTCGGGTCATCCGTTGCTTTCACAAGGAGTGCCGAGCGCTCCCACAGCAGCTTTGCACCTGCGGTGGAATCCACCGGCGTGGCATCATTGTAGATGCGCGACAGCACACGGGAGATGTTGCCGTCCACGATGGGCTCTGCGAGGCCAAACGCGAAACTCGCCACAGCCCCGGCCGTGTAGGGACCGACACCGGGCAGCCCAAGTATGGAGGCGTGATCGCTTGGAAACACCCCGCCATGCTGCTCCATCACTTCCCTGGCCAGCCGCTGGAGATTGCGCGCCCGCCTGTAGTAGCCCAGGCCCTCCCAGGTTTTGAGCACCTCATCCTCTCGGGCAGACGCCAGCGTCTCGAAATCAGGAAACCGCTCCAGCCAGCGCGCGTAAAAGCCGCGGTCCAGCACCGTGGAAATCTGTGTTTGCTGCAGCATGACTTCAGCCACCAGGATCGCGTAAGGATCCCGCGTGCGGCGCCAGGGATAGTCACGTGCGTTTTGCCCAAACCAGTTCACAAGCTCTGCGGCGATGGCTTGGGGGTTCGGCCTGGCTGTTTGAGTTGGCATCGTGCCCTAATAATGAACGATCCGGCGTATTTTTCATGAGTCTTTCGTCACTCCAGCGATTAAAATCGCCGCCCATGCCGCCACTGACCAGCTACACTCATGCCATCACCACCGCTCAAGCTGAGAAACTGCGCACTCTTCTGGATCAGCGCGGGTTTGATTTTCAAACCAAACCCTACTGCCTTTACGCCGCCGCCAGCTCCAAAGTGAATGTGTGTGTCTATGAAAAAGGCCCCAAGATCGTTGTGCAGGGAAAGGAGACCGAGGATTTCATCACTCATATTCTTGAGCCCGAAGTGCTGGGCGAGGCAAAGCTGGGCTACGAAGAAGTTCACCATCCGGAGATGTTTCAGCCCCACATCGGTGTGGATGAAAGCGGCAAGGGCGACTTCTTTGGACCGCTGGTGGTCGCAGGCGTGTATGTCGATGGCGATGCGGTACGCCGCCTGCGGGACATCGGCGCGGTGGACAGCAAGCGCATCAGCAGCGACGAGCGCATCTTTAAAATTGCCGCGGATATTCGCACCATACCCACCCTTGCCTGGGAGGTCATCTCCATCCATCCCGCACGCTACAACGAGCTCTACGCCCAGTTTGGGAATCTAAACCGGCTGCTGGCCTGGGGGCACGCACGGGTCATCGAAAATCTGCTAGAACGCATTCCCGGCTGCCAGCGGGCCATCTCGGACCAGTTTGCCAATCCCGCCGTGCTTCAGCGCGCCATGAAGACCCGCGGCAGAGAGATCGAGCTCATTCAGCGCACCAAGGCGGAAAGCGACCCCGCGGTAGCCGCTGCATCCATTCTCGCACGCGAAGCTTTTGTTGGCTGGCTGAAGTCGCAGGCGCGGAAATACGCGATGGAAATCCCAAAAGGGGTTTCAGAAGGGGTGAAACAAGCTGCGGGCACGCTCGTAGGACAGCACGGCAGCGAGGTTTTGCCGACGCTTTGCAAAACGCACTTCCGGACTTTCAACGAGGTTCTTTCGCGGACAGCCTCAGATTATTCCAAATAAATACACTGACTAAATCGTAGGTAGGGATGATAATTCGACACAGAATTTAGTTGCGCCCCGTTAAACGTCTCGCTAGTCACCTAACTATGACCACGATCACCAAAAAAGATTTGGTTGCGGAACTAAGCAACGCAACAGGAATCAAGCATGCCGACACACTGGCCATGGTGGAAGCCTTCATGGAGCTGGTTTCGAAGAATCTGGCTGAAGGAAACGAGGTGACACTGCGCACTTTCGGAACCTTTGACCTCCGTGTGGCACGTGGCAAAATCGGCCGCAATCCCAAACAGCCAAACTCTGAGGTGATGATTCCCGACCGCTGCGTCGTGCGTTTCAAGCCCAGCAAGGAGCTCAAGTCCCGTGTCGCAGCTCTGTCGGTCCAGAAAGTCAATGGTGCACAGGCTTTGAACGGCAACCACGTCTAGCTTGGCCGTTTCCGCGGCATCCGCAGGATGTCCATTTGCCAAAGCTTGCGATTACCGTGCAACGTGAGGCAATTTGGTGCGTACTTTCCGCCCACCATGTTGCCCCGCATTTTATCCACGCTCGCCTTTGCCTTTTTGCTCAACACCGCCAGCGCCGCGCCTCAGTGGATCTGGCTGTCCAAGAATGGCGATAAAGATCCCCAGGTCACCTTCCGTTACCGCTTTGAGGTGCCGCACAACGCGCACTTCGCCACCTTGGAGCTGACCTGCGACAACGGCGCAGACGCCATCCTCAATGGTAAAAAAGTTCTTACCAATCCCGACTGGCAGGAGCCCACCAAAGCGGACATCAGCAAGGACATCAAGCGCGGCGAGCAGAACGAAATCATCGTCAATGCCCGCAACAAAGGTGGCCTCGCCGCCCTCATCGCACGCCTCACCATCAAGCTGCCCAACAACCAGGAGAAAGTGCTCGTCGAAACGAACGACAAGTGGGAGGCCGCCAAGACCGGCACAGAAGCCTGGCAGCCCGCCTTGGTGATCAACGACTACGGCAAAGGCCCTTGGGGACTCGCGCTCGATGGCAAATCCAGAGGTGGAAACAGCGGCCCCGCCGAGAGCATTGCCGCCTCCGAAGTCACTGTGCCAAAAGGCTTCAAGGTGGAGAAGCTCTACAATGTGCCCAAGGACCAGGAAGGCTCCTGGGTGGCCCTCACCGTGGACCCCAAAGGCCGCCTCATCGCCTGCGACCAGTATGGCTCCATCTACCGCATGAGCGTCCCCGCCATCGGCAAGACTGAAAACCTCAAGCCCGAAAAGCTCTCCGTCCAGCTTGGCAAAGCCCACGGCCTCCTCGCCGCCTTCGACAGCCTCTACGTCATGGTCAACGAAGACGGCAAAAACAACGGCCTCTACCGCGTGCAGGACTCCGACGGCGACGACCAGTACGACAAGATCACCAAGCTCCACACCATGGCTGGCGGCGGCGAGCACGGCCTGCATAGCATGACCGTCAGCCCCGATGGCAAGCGCATCTTCTTCAACTGCGGCAACCACACCAAGCTGCCCGAAGGCCTTCAGGACAGCCGCCCCGCCAAGATCTGGGGAGAAGACCACATCCTGCCCCGCTTCTGGGACGCCAATGGCCACGCCCGCGGCATCCACGCCCCCGGCGGCTACATCTGCAGCATGAATCCCGACGGCAGCGGCCTCGAGCTCTTCTGCTACGGCTTCCGCAATGAGTTCGACATCTGCTTCAATGACCAGGGCCAGCTCTTCACTTACGATGCGGACATGGAGTGGGACATCGGCTCCCCCTGGTATCGCCCCACCCGCGTGAACCACTGCGTCAGCGGTGCTGACTACGGCTGGCGCAGCGGCAGCGGCAAATGGCCCAACTACTATCCCGACTCCCTCCCCACCACGCTCGACATCGGCCCCGGCAGCCCCACCGGTGTCGTGGCTGGCACAGGTGCCAAATTCCCCGCCAAGTACCAGCACGCCATCTTCATCAATGACTGGACCTACGGCACCATGTGGGCCATCCACCTGCAGCCCAAAGGCGCCAGCTACGCCGCCACTAAGGAGGAGTTCGTCTTCGGCAAACCCCTGCCTCTCACAGACGTCGTCATCCACCCGCAGGACGGAGCCATGTACTTCGCCGTCGGCGGCCGCAAGTCCCAGTCCGGCGTCTATCGCGTGACCTATGTCGGCGAGGAGTCCACCGCTCCCGCCAAGGCTCAGCCTCTTGGGGCGGAGTTCACACTTCGTGCCTCTCTGGAGGCCTACCACACCGGCAAGGTGGATGCCGCAGCCGCGCTGCAGGACGCCTGGAAAAACCTCAGCCACAGCGACCGCCACATTCGCTATGCCGCCCGCGTCGCCATCGAAAAACTGCCCGTGGAGCTCTGGAAGCAGAAAGTCCTCTCTGAAACAAACCCCACCGCCTTGATCGAAGGCCTCATCGCCCTCGCACGTGTCACCGGAGCCAAGACCTCCAACGAAGGCGGCAGGCCCGCTGCCAAGCCTACCGGCACCTCCTCCGAGCCCATCGGCTACGTCTCCTCTGAAAACGCCGAGCTCGAAGGCCTCATGCTCCTTTCTCTCGGCAAGCTCGCCGGTGCCCAGCTCCCGCTCGACCAGCAGCTCGCCGCATTGCGCGCCCTGGAGCTCATCCTCATCCGCCTTGGCAAACCCGACGCCGACGTCTGCTCCAAGATCGCCCTGGCGCTCGATGCCCTTTATCCGGCGGAGGATCCCTACATCAACCGCGAGCTCTGCCAGATCCTCGTCGCCATCGACTCCCCCACCGTCGTCTCCAAGACCCTCGCCATCATGGCCACCACCAAGGACGACTTCCAGGAGGTCACCACAGACGCCGTCCTCAGCCGCAATGACGGCTACGCCAATGCCGCCCGTGCCGCCGCTGGCAGCCGCCCCAATGCCCAGCAGATCAGCTACATGGTCGCGCTGCGCAACGCCACCGCAGGCTGGACACCCGAGCACCGCCAGACCTTCTTCTCCTGGTTCCCACACGCCCGCACCTGGAAGGGCGGCAACAGCTTCAAGGGCTTCATCGAAAACATCCGCAAGGACGCCATGGCCACCTTTGTGCCCAAGGAGGAGGTCGCCTCTCTCGAAGCCCTCAGCAGCAAGGTCGAGGCCAGCACCTCCATCCCCAACTACGTGGCCCCCAAAGGCCCCGGCAAAAACTGGACCGTCGATGAAGTCGCCACCCTCACCGCAGGCGGCCTCAAAGGGCGCGACTTCGCCAACGGCGAGGCCATGTACCGCAGCATCATGTGCGCGACCTGCCACCGCTTCAATGGAGACGGCGGCAGCATCGGCCCCGACCTCACCGGCGCGGGCAACCGCTACACCATGCGCGACCTCATGGAAAACATCGTCGACCCCAGCAAGGTCATCTCCGACCAGTACGACAGCCACGAGATCACCAAGAAGGACGGCACCGTCATCGTCGGCCGCATCGTCGTCGAAGAAAACGGCAAAGTCTTCATTATGACCAACCCCTTCGCCCCCAACGACCACATGGCCATCAATGAAAGCGACATCGCCAAAAAAGGCACCCGCAAAGTCAGCATGATGCCCCCCGGCCTCATCAACACCCTCAACCAGGACGAACTCCTCAACCTCATCGCCTACCTCATGAGCGGCGGGAATGCGAAGGACAAGGCGTTTCAGAAGTAGTCCAATTGTGCCGCAACTGGATCCACGGAAGGCCGGCGCTTTGCCGGCCTTCTTTTTTCCTCTGTTCAAGCCAAAACAACGCTGGTAGGAGGACCTGCATATGCAGATCTTTTTCACGCAAAGCATTGCTGTCCTATGTTCACAGGCTCCGGAACTGGGCTCGCTGCGCCATCTTTTTGAGCTACAGGGCTTCGGCATTGCGACGGATGAAGACGCCACCGAATGGCCGGAGATGCAAGGTGCCGGCTTCACGCTAAAAGCCGGCCTTGAAAGCAAGGCGTCCGTTTCGGTGGACATCTGCAACTTCACCTGGCCAGATGACATGGGTGCCGGTGAAAAGCCGACACTGCTGGCTTCTGCCCACGCTTTGGGCGCCTTTGGCCCATTCGTTCAGCCCGGCGCATTTGCACGCGCGCTCCAGGCCCCCGGCTACAGAGCCGGAGCCATGATGGCGCATGAGCATCGGGCTTTTGTGCGCTTTCGGGTGAGCCACTTTTTCAACACCGCTGCAGGGGCTGATGCCGAAGAGCCCCGACAAGCGCAGCCTGATAATGCTCAACCCGTGCAGGAGCTTGCGTTTCTGGTGCGTGCCGCCGCTGCGCTCTCCGAACTGCAGGAGGCGGTGGCCTACTTCAACCCGAACTGCGAACTGCTTCTGCCAATGGAAGGGCTGAGTGAGCTTGTAAGCAACGCCTTGGAGCACAAGACTTGCCCAGTGGAGGCCATCGTGCGCCTGCGGGGATGCCCGGTCGAAGAAAGTTGGTCGTTTGTGGATTCCATCGGCATGGCACAGCTTGGGCTCTGCGACCACGAGTTTGCATGGGATGACCCCGCAAACACCCGCACTGAGCAGATCCACTTCCTGGTGGACCTGTTGCACTACCAGGCAGACAATGCCGTGGAGTTCAAAAACAGGCATACCACGGACGGACCGCATGAAAGGCTGTGGCGTGCGGAGGAACGCGAAAACTCCTGCATGGAACCAGACCGCAAGGTGCTGCACTGGACCGTGGAAGGAGCGGCAGCAGAGCCCGATGTACTTGCAACGAAGGCACCTGCTGAAACATCCAACCGCCCATCTGAAAATGAGATAACGCCGGAGTTCAATGCCGCGCTGTCCAAGATAGAGGCATGGCAGCCGATGAAGGAAAGCATCCGTGCACGCGCCGTGAACTGGCTGCTTTCTCCGGCTTTTCGCACCGTGTACTATGATGATGCCCATGTGCCCTTTGCGATGAAGGTGGCGCTGGAAAAGGAGATGTCCCGAAAGATGGCCCTGGAAACATGGGAGAAGCTTCAATACCTGGGGCAGCAGACTCCGGAACTCTGGGAGCAGTATCAGCAGCTGGCCACCCGCGGCCAAGTCTGGTTTGCCGTGCCGCTCATGACAAACCCAGCCTTCAAGACAGAAAGTCATGCCCTGCTGCCCTGCGGCGTCATTGTGGCCACCGAACAAACCAGCTCGGACATCCTGCGGGCCGGGATCTTTGGCATGGTGGCCTACGACCTCTACACGGGAGAGGGTGATGCTAAAAAATTTCCAGGTACGGCGCGCATCATGTCTGACGACAGCTACCGCCTGTTTTACCGGGAAGCCTTTCCCCTGAGTGAAACCCAAGGCAGCCAATTCATCCTGCTCTGCCTGCTCTTGCGCAAATCGTGGATGCCGCCAGAGGACGTACCTTTCATTCCCCTCCTCGCGATACCCGGGCCTCATGGGGCCGTGGTGCAGATCCCGTGGCATATCGCCGCTGGAACGCCACCGCTTCCAGGTTCGGTGGAGCCGGGGCGTTTTGCGGAGATTGCCGCATTTGACCGGATGGCAGATCAAATGCTGGAAGAGGAGCGGAAGAAAAACCAAGGCTGTGGCGGGCTCCTGCGCAAGTGCTGGACGATCATCTATTACATTTGTCTCGCGGTGTTTCTGCTGAGCATCCTTTCCGCTTTGATAGTGAACATTTTTGAAAAGCTCTCCGGCTCTAAAAAAGCATCTGAACCACAAAAGAAGACGCCGCCAGCCGTATACTCCAGTCCCAAGTGAGCCCTGCTATGCATCGTATCCCCGCCCTTCTCTCCCTGTTTCCCTTCCTGATCACAGCTGCGGAGCCTGCCAAAGAAAAGCCCTTCACCCCCGGCGGCATCTACCGCGAAGGCGACATGCAACGCCCACGCCCCACCGTGATCACACCGCCCGCAGCGACCACCGCACCCAGCGACGCCGTGGTGCTCTTTGACGGCACAGACCTCTCCAAGTTCATCCGCAAGCCACGCAATGGCGACCCGGATCAGAGCGATGTCCCCAATTGGAAAATCGAAAACGGCTACGCGGAAATCAAACCCAAGGGCGGTGACATCGAAATCCGCGACAAATTCGGCTCCTGCCAGATCCACCTCGAATGGGCCACACCCGCCGAAGTCGTGGGCAAGAGCCAGGGCCGTGGCAATAGCGGCGTGCTCCTCCACGGCTGGGGAGAGGTGCAGGTGCTCGACTCATACGAAAACGACACCTACCCCGACGGCCAGGCCGGGGCCATCTACCATAAGTATCCACCGCTGGTGAATGCCTGCCGCAAGCCCGGCGAATGGCAGAGCTATGACATCATCTGCGAATGCGCAAAACTCGATGACAAAGGTGCCGTGCTCCAGCCCGCCCGCATCACCGTGCTGCAAAACGGCATCATCGTTCAGCACGCCGCACCGCTGGAAACCAAGATGCAGGAGGTCGTCTTCGCCCTGCAGGATCACCACAATCCGACCCGCTACCGCAACATCTGGGTGCGTCCCCTGCACCGCTATGATGAGAACGCGAAGTAACCAAGACTGGAGTATGAATCGGCGCGACAGCGTCCTGGAGTGCGCCGGTCCTCCGGTGCTTTTGAGCGTCTCAAAGCCTGCGAAAAGCTCCAGAGGGTTGGAGCACTCCAAAACGCTGACGCGCTGATCAACTCTCTGCAGCCCCCCGCCTACTTCTTCGCCACCGCAGGCTTGCGCATCTTCTCCGTTGCCAGCTTGTGAGTTTCCTCGCCGATCCAAAGGTCGGTGCAAACTGAAGCCTTGCCAGGCAGTTCAGCGGTGCGGTTGAAGAGCAGGACGTCTCCTTCTTTCAAATCGGCCAGCTTCACCTGCTGGTCCGCCTTCCACACGCGGGTGGCGTCATTCACCATGAGGATGCGGCTTCCGATGTCCTGCGGGCGCTGCATGTCGCCGTTGTAGTCCTTCACCAGCGGAAGCTGCCAAGCGACGTGGATGCGGTTGCCGTGAATGGCGGTGACGCGCGCGGTGATGGCGTTCGCACTGGCATGACTGAAGTCATCGCTGATGAAGCTCACGCGGTTAAAAGCCCCCGTCGCATCCTGATACAGGTGGAAGCGGTAGCGCTGCCCGGTGGGCAGCTGGGCAAACTGTGGATCAGCCCCCAGGTATTTGAGAGTGTGGTTCTTGATGAGCGTGAAGTTCACCGCCTCGCCCGTCAGCTCAGCCATGAATTTACCGCTGCCGGTCTTTGCATCAGCCTGCACCAGTTCGCCAAACACCACGTGCTCGGAAAAAGGCGGCGGCTTCACATCATCCTTGAGCTGATACCACGGCAGATGCGCATTGCTGAATTCTGTCCGGAAGGGAAACTGCTCTGGATACTCCTTTGCCACGTTCTCGACCAGCTCCTGGTTCAGCATGTGCCCAAAGCCGTAACCCATCAGGCTCTCGCCATAAAACTGATCCTGCACTTTCCATCCCGTCAGGAAAACGCGTACCACACGCCCGCGGCGAAAGCCCTCCAGCATGTTGCTCACCTTCACCGTGACCTGCACTCCGCTGCTGCCAAAGTATTCGGTGGGCACCTTGTTCACTTCCGTGATGGAGCAGCCTTCGCCGTCCACACCCGGATTCCAAGTGCGCAACTCGTCATTTGCCACGCAGAGCTTGCCGCCTTTTCCCACAGCCAGCAGTTCGCCATAGGCGGCCTGAAAAGCAGCCGGATCACCGCTGAAGAAAGTCACCGTGACGATGTTCCCCTCTGTCTTGTCGATCCAACCCGCCACGCCACGCTTCTCGGTAAACTCGCGAAATTTCTTCAGCTGTGCCGCATCCGCAGCCTGGCCGTCATCAGTAGTGACCAGCCTCGTCATCTTTCCTTCCGCATCCGGCAGCATCACAAAGGTCAGCTTAGTCCCCAGCGGCACCTCGCGCAGATCAGCCTCGGCACCGTGATACTTCATGATCGCATATGGCGGCATGCTGAAGCTCATCAGCTTGCCATCATCGGCGCGAAACTCCCCGCTGCGACGGATGAAATCCAGGCTGACAAGCTCGCCGTGAATGCGTCTGGCATCCTTGAGTGAGGGGAAGCCCGCCACATCAGCAGCAGCCATAGACAGGGCGGAGGCAAGAAAAAAGGCGCAGAGGATTCGCATGAGGTGTCGGTTAAAGCAGGGTCACTTAAATTTCACATCCACCTTCGGCAGCAGCGCCTTGATCTTGGCCTGCGTCTCTTCCGGGTAGCCCTTCTGACGGTCGATAATCTTGAGCTCCTTGAGAAAGGCAAAACCCTGCAGCAGCGGCAGACGCTCATCAGGCATGGCCGGACTGCCAAGCTCAAGGGATTCGAGCTGTGTCATCGTCGCCAGCACCTTGAGATCATCATCAGTGGTGGTCTTGCAATTCGTCAGCGTCAGCCGCTTCAGCGTCTTGATCTCCTTGATGATCGGCAGCGACTCCGATTTATCGAACCCTTCGCCCAGTTGTAGGTAATCAAGCGGCAGGGCCGTGATGTTCTTCAGCGCCGCAGGAGTGGCATGCGCGCCCAGCTCAAGCCCCTTGAGCTTCGTCAGCTTCGCCAGATTCGGAGCCCCTGCATCCGTAAACTTCGCATGCGCCAGGCTGATGCTTTCCAGATTCGGCAGATGATCGCACAGCTCCTTCAGCCCCTCGTCATCAATGCTGCTGCCACGGTGGCTCACTTTAACGAGTTTGGTAAAGCCCTCAAACTTCGCATAGGCACGCCCGGTGATTTTGGTGCCCACAAACGAAAACGATTCAAGATTCTTCAACCCCGCGAGCTGCACCATCCCCGCATCTGTCAGCGAGCCATTGTTGGTAAAGCGCAACACCTTGAGATTCGTCAGCTTCGCAATGTGTGGCATCCACTCATCATTGAACTTCGTGGCAATGATATTCAGCGACTCCAGGGTGCTGATATGCCCCAGATGCTCAAAGAAGGCCGCGTCATACGGGTCCTCCTTGCGGTGGTCATGCGGCCCGGTGTTTGGCACCGCCAGATCCACCAGCTTCAGACTCTGGCCGTCTTCGGTCTTTTCGACCTTGCCTTTCGCCCCTTCCACAATTTTGGCAACGGCTTCGGCATGCGGGTCCATTGCCAAGGCGGACGTGCCGATGGCAAACGAGAGGAGAGTGATCAATGACAGGGTTGGTTTCATAAAAAAGATTGGTCGAAAGGAATGAAGCAGCGGCACAGAATCACACGATTTCACTGACGGGCCCGAGACTGTCCACGAAGGTCTCCGCGTTGACCTCCATCTTATGCAGCATGGTCAGCATCACGTTGCTCAGGCGGGCCTTGCCGTCCTTGGGCTTGCCGCACAGGCTGCGCCACTCGTCGTAGCTCAGAGTGTAGTCTTCTTTGAGGTGCGGCCGGTTGTAGTCGATGTGCTGGCCGTGCTTGAGCCCGAGTCCCTTGCCGCCTGCCAGCAGAATGGGCAGGTTGCTGTTGCAGTGGCTGTGGCCGTAGCTCATGCCGCTGCCAAAAAGCACCATCGTGCGGTCAAGCAGCGCCTCGTCGCCGTCCTTCACAGCACGCAGCTCATCCAGGAAATGCGCAAACTGCTGCATGATGAAGGCATCGCTCTTTGCCAGCCGGTCCAGCACCACTGGGTCGCCGTTGTGATGGGAGAGATTGTGCCGCGCCTGAGTGATCTGGATTTCAGGAATCGCCAGCCCGTTGCCTTCGCTGCCGTTCATGTAGGTCACCACGCGAGTCATGTCCGTTCGCAGCACCAGCACGATGATGTCAAACATCGTCCGCCAGTATTCCCCGGCCTGGGCCTTGGGCACATCGCGCTGAAATGGTGCCGCCAGATTCTTCTCCACCACCGGCTTTGGAATGTCCAGCCACGCATCCAGCCGCTCGGCGCGCTGCTCCACATCGCGCACAGCGTGCATGTATTCATCCAGCTTGGTGCGGTCATCCGTGCCCAGCGCCAGCCGCAGCGACTTCGCATCATCCAGCACCGCATCCAGCACGCTGCGCCGCTTGGTCAGGCGTGCGCGCTGCGCACCGACGCCTCCGGGCTCCTCGCCAAACAGGCGGTTGAAAATGATCTTCGGATTGTCATCCGCCGGCAGCGGCACGCCATCTCGCGAGAACGCCAGCGTGTTCGAGTTAAACGGCTGGCCCGTGCCCGTGGAAATGGAAAGCTCCAGCGAGTTGAATCGCGTCTGCTGTCCTACCACCTCCGCCATCATCTGGTCGCACGAGATCGTATTCTCGTATTTGCGCCCGCCCTGCGCATCGATCTTCGCCCCCGTGAGCCACGTATCGGCACACACATGTGCCTGCCCTAGGCCGTTCGGATGATGCAGCCCGCTGAACACCGTGAAGTCCTCCTGATGCTTCGCCAGCGGCTTCAGCGAAGGCGAAAGCTCATAGCCGCGCCCTGACTTCGTACACTGCCATGTCATTCCGTTCACCCCGTTCGGGATGTACACAAACACACTGCGCCGCGGCTTTGCGGTCGCCGCTGCGCTGGCGCGTAGAGGCACCATCGCATCCAGCAAAGGCAGCGCCATGGTGGTGCCGAGGCCGCGCAGGAAATGACGGCGGTTAAGGAGCCAGCGTTGGGATTGGATGTTGCTCATGGCGGTGTCGGTTTAGCGTTTCAAAAACAGCGGACTGGAGACAAGTGTTTCAATCAGGGACGCGAGCTTGTAATCGCCCGCTTTCAATTCCTCCACGATGCGCTTCAGTTCATCGCGGTCTGAGAAGGTCATGCCCCGGCGCAGCGCATAGGTCGCCAGTTTTTCGGTCACGGCGGCGGCAAATTTGTCAAGATCATCCAGCAGCAGATGTTTCAGGGCCACCGAGTCGGCAAACGTACGCCCATCGGGCAGCACCCCGCTCGGGTCCAGCGCGGGATTGTCCCCCACTCCGTCCTTGATTGTCTCCACCGTCCGCCAGCGGCCAATCGCGTCGTAGTTGTCAAAGGCGATGCCCAGCGGGTCGATCTTGTTGTGGCAGGCGGTGCAGTTCGGGTCGGAGCGGTGCAGCTCCAGCTTCTCGCGCACGGTCGTTTTTTTGGCCTTTGCATCCGGCGTGCTCAGCGCGGGCACGTTGGCAGGCGGCGGTGGCGGCGGCCTGCCGATGATCGACTCCAGCATCCACACTCCGCGATGCACCGGCCGGTGCCTCGTACCGTCAGAGGTCAGGCTCAGCACTGAAGCCTGCGTCAGAAGCCCGCCACGGTGATGCTCCGGCTTGAGCGCAATGCGCTGCAGTTGATCCCCGCGCACGCCCTCGATGCCGTAGTGCATGGCTAGGCGCTCGTTCATCATCGTCCAGTCAGAGTCCAGAAAATCACGCAGGCTGCCGTTGCGCTTCAGCACCTCGCCAAAGAAGCCCAGCGTCTCGGCCACCATGCTCTGCTCCAGGTTCTCATCGTAGTCAGGATACAGCTCCTTGTCCGGCGGAAACATGCCCACCTTGCGCAGCTGCAGCCACTGCCGTGGAAAGCTTTCCGCAAACGCCTCCGCCTTGCCATCGGCCAGCATGCGCTTCGCTTCGGCACGCAGCGTCTTCGCATCGCGCAGGCTTCCTTTCGCCGCCAGATCCAGCAGGCGCTGGTCCGGCGCTGAACTCCACAAAAAATACGAAAGGCGGGACGCCATCTCATAGTCGCTCAGCTTGGGCGCTGCCTTCGCTGCATCTCCTTCTTCCAGATACAGAAAGCTCTTCGCACACAGCACGGCGATCAGGCCGTTCTTCACCGCCACCTCAAAAGGATCTCCCAGCTCCAGCGACTTCTGCACCGGCTGCATCAGCCGCTCGATCTCCCTCGCCTGCACCGGCCGCCTCCACGCACGTGTGGCAAACTGCGTCAAAATCTCGCGCGCATCCTTGCTCACAAAAATCTTCTGGTGCGCCTTTGTCGGCCATGAATCCACGATCGGCCCGTCCCACTCCACCTTGTCAATGATCAGCGTCGGCTGGATCGGTTTGAAATCATCGTCCGTCAGCTTGAGCTGCCACGGCACACGGCTGCGCGTCGTGGTAAAAGCATTCGGCGTGCCGCTGTGGCGCGAGCGCCGCCCCTCCGGATTCGGCCCCGGCACCGAGTTGATGATCCGCACCGGATACTTGCCCGCCACCAGATGCACTCGTGCCTCCACCGTGATGGGCTTGTCCTCCGGCGCATCCACATCCTGTTCGATCAGTGTGGTGTTGATGCTCGACAGATACACCTTCAGGCGCGGCGCCCGCCCGCCCTCAGGCCGCAGACCGCTCAGCTTCAGCCGCAGGATGTAGTCGCCCGTGGTCTTAATCTCGATATTCCACGAGTCCGTCGTGTAGTTACGCGGCACGATCTCGATGCGCACTTTGTCCGCAATTCCGCGCGCCTCGTACTCCTCTTTGAAGCCCTTCCACCGCATGTCAAAGGCCTCCCAGCGGATCACCTCACGCTTTGGCTCCGGCCGGATGGAGAGCGCCTCGTCCAGGATGGCATCCGCTGCGCTCAGATATTTCTCCACATGCGCCGGCGAGAGCGTCAGCACCGAGCCAATGCGCTCAAATCCCTTCCAGTCCGGATCTTCCGGCAGTCCACTCGGCGCTTTCACATCAAAGTTCACACCCAGCAGATCGCGGATCGTGTTGGCATACTCATCACGCGTCAGCTTGCGAAAGGCCACACGCTCACCCGCCGACGACTGGCGCACTGTTTCCGCCTCACGAAGCTGCTGCAGGATCCAGTCGGACACAGCAGAAATCTGCTCCGGCTTCGGCCTCGCCTCATCCTCCGGCGGCATGTCGCCAGAGTTGATGCGGCTCATGATCTCCTCCCAGTGCCCCATGATCTTCGGCGACTGTAGATCCACGATCAGGTTGTCCACCCGCAGGTCGCCCTTCTGCTTTTTCGCATCATGGCAGCGGTTGCAGTGCTGCTCAAAAAAAGGTCTCACCAGACCGGCGAGGTCACGCGATTCAGCACCCACGGTGGCGTGGGCGGCCATCAGGGTGGAGGCAGTCAGTGCAGGGAGCAGAAAGCGGGTCATTGATGTTTTGTTCAAACGCTAGCCGCTTCCGTTTTATGCGCCCTCCCCGAATCTTCGGGGGCCGCGGCTTTGGCAGAACAAACTGGCAGCACCCCGCAGCCCCCGCTAGGCTTGCACACCATGTGGCCTCATCTCCATCCATGCCTGGCTTTTCTCCTGCTCTGGAGCGGGCTGGCTTGCGCGGATGTCCCGGCATGGATTCCCGGCATGCGCGCCCTGGCCACAGAGCAGCACACCTTGCAGGAAAAGCTCGCTTCCATGCCTCCTGCCCCCGAGGTCCAGCTCACCCAGCGTCTCGGCTGGCACAGCGACTACTCATCCTCTCCGGACACCGCCGAGTGGGTGGAGCTCAATCTCGGCCAGGCGCAAAAAATCGACTCCGTCGTTCTCATCGCCCCTCCGCCCAATGGCGCATCCGTGGGCCAAGGCTACGGCTTTCCTCGGCGCTTCTACGTCGAGCTACTTGAAGAGGGAGAGGACAATGAGCGCACCATCATCGCGGACCACACCGGTGCCGATTTCCCCAATCCCGGCCTCCTTCCAGTGGTCATCCCCGCAGGCGGACGCATGGCACAAAAGGTGCGCATCACCGCCACGCGGCTCTACACCACAGGCAGCCGCTGTTTCTTTGCTCTGGGTGAGGTCATGCTCCTGCAGGATGGTCAGAATCTCGGCGCAAGGCTGGAGGCCATCGGCCCGGCCGCCGTTCGTGCCAGCAGCAGCCAGGGCACACGGCCGGACTGGGGCCGCATCAATCTCGTGGACGGCCACACCGTCCTCGGCCCGCCCGTGGGCACACGCTCCAGCCCTACGCTCGGCTTCCGCAGCATTCCAACCAGCGAGGGCCGCCCATACTCAAATCCCTGGGTGGAGGTGGATCTCGGCACCGTGCAGCCCATCGACGAGATTTGCTTCTTCCCTGCACACCCGCCACAGTTCGCCCACAGCCACGGCTACGGCTTTCCTGTCCGTTACCAGATCGAGCTGCGCGAAGACGAAAATGACGAGCCTCGCATCCTTCCCGCACCTCAGTCCGGCAGTTACGATGCCCTGCCCGGAGACAACGTCGTCACCATCGTCGGTGCCCACCGCGCACGCTTCGTTCGCCTCCAGGTGCTCGCTCCGCATGTGAGCAATGGCTCCGTCGTCCTCGCCATGGCGGAGATGCAGGTTTGGTCCGCAGGAAAAAACATTGCCCTTGGCTGCGATGTCACTTCCCCCGACTCCACCGAGCGTGACGGCTGGTCCCGCAAAGCCCTCGTGGACGGCTATGCCAGCAGCGCAGACATCGCTGACTGGCCCGGCTGGCTGACCGCCCTGTCTCAGCGGCGCGAGCTGCAGCATCAGCTCGGCTTGATCGCGCAAAAAAGCCTGGCCATCCATCAGCACTGGCAGCGCATCGCGCTGGTGATCTTCATCGGGCTCATCGTGGCCGGTGGCATCACTTTTCTGCTATGGCTTCGTCATCAGCGGCTCGCCAGGCGTCAGGAAATCGAGCGCCTGCGCATACGCATCGCCCAGGATCTGCACGACGAGATCGGCAGCAGCCTCGGTAGTATCGCCCTCATCGCCCAGGACCTTCTCACCACCTCCCCGGACACTCCCCACGCACGCTCAGATCTGGCCGAGATCAAAGACATCGCCGACGAAACCGTGGACGCCATGCGCGACATCACCCGCCTCATGCAGAGCGAGCGCTACGGCACCGATGACCTGACCGTTCTGATGCGCGAAACCGCTGACCGCATGCTGCGCAGCCACAGGCACACCATCCGCATTGACGCCCAAGCGGAGACACGCCGCCTCCCCATCGACCGCCAGCGCGATCTCATGCTGATGTTCAAGGAGGCCCTGCACAACATCACCCGCCATGCCAGAGCCACCGAGGTTCACATCTCACTCACTCAGACTCAAAACAACCTCGTCCTCGCCATCCAGGACAACGGCCAGGGCTTCGACCCCGCCACCGTCACCGCAGGCATGGGCCTCTCAAACATGAAGCGCCGCGCCACCAAACACGGCGGCTCCACCGAAATCCACTCCTCCCCCCAAGGCACCACTCTGACCCTGACTTTGCCGCTGATTGGATAAACTAAATTAGCCTGCCCCCTCTTGCCTCATGAGTCCGCCGCTCCAGCCCTCCCCAACCATCGCTGCCATCCGCCTTCGACCTGGCATGTACATTGGGGACACAGGCCCACGCGGCATAGCTCATCTAGTGAATGAACTGGTGGCCAATGGGCTGGACCAATACCTTGCAGGACAGGCCAGCAGAATCGACATCACCCATCGAGGTTCATCTATCTGTGTTTCTGATGACGGTGCAGGGCTGCCTTACGATGTCCCAGGCACGGAGGAAAAAACGCTGGCGGAAACCTTCTTCACCGAGCTACATGACACACCGACAGCAGATGGGCATAGCCCGCACGTCCATCTCAATCCAGGCGGAGTCGGCTTGATTGTCATGACTGCTTTATCCAGCAAGGTCGAGGTTGTTTCACATCGTGCCGGATTTCGTTGGCAGCAGCGTTTCGAAAATGGCTGCGCTGTATCCAGTCCACGAAAGACCGTTTCCTCTGATCGCGGGACAAGCATCACTTTTGCACCGGATGAGACTGTGCTGTCCGCAAACACGCCATCGTGGCCCCTGATACGACGCAAGTTCTTCGAAACCGCTCATCTCTTCCCCGGTGTTATCTTGGGACTCCAGCGGGAAACTTTCCATGCACAAGGTGGCCTTCTCGATCTCGTAAAATTTTTCTCGTGCAAAGACGACACCTTGCTCTCCACAGCGGATCAGCCATCGCTACAAGTCGATTTTGAGATGGATGGTATCCACATCAATGCAGCCGCATATGGCACCGCCAAAACATGCCAATGGCTCTCCTGGTGCAATGGCCTGTCCACCTCTCAACATGGCACTCATGTCGCAGGCTTCAAAGATGCCCTCCGCTCTGTCGCTTGGACTCCTGCGGCAGCCATGATTCACGTCTTGATGAAGCAGCCCGCATTCAACGCCCCCACCAAATCATCTTTAGCCACCAAGCACGTGCAAAAGGTGGTCCGCAACGCCATACGCGATCAATTGACAAAGAACAGACCGGCCTGACGTCCATGCCCGCCCCCATCCACATCTGGCTCATCGAAGACCATAAAACCTACGGCGAGCGCCTCATGCGCGCCCTCAACCGCCTCGACGGCATGCAGTGCACCCAGCGCTTCACCGCATGCGAGGACGCATTCGCAGCACTCACCACAGTTGCGCAAAAGCCCGATGTCTTCCTGCTTGATGTGGAGCTGCCCGGCGTCAGTGGCATCGAGGGCATCGCACGCCTCCGCGAGCTCGCACCCCAGGCCTCCATCATCATCCTCACCGTCTTTGAGGACGACGACAAAATCTTCCGCGCCATCTGTGCCGGAGCCTCCGGCTATCTGCTCAAGACCGCCGGCACAGAGGACATCGCCTCCGCCATCCGCAGTGCAGCCTCCGGCGGCTCGCCCATCAATCCCCGCATCGCCCGCCGCGTACTTGAGATGTTCTCAAAAGCCAACGTGCCGCAGAAGGACTACGGCCTCACACCACGTGAGCTGGACATCCTCAAACTGCTCGTGGACGGCAGCACCATCAAGGACGCCGCCGCCCAGCTCGGCATCGGCTACTACACGGCAGACGAGTACATCCGCAGCGTTTACGTCAAGCTCCAGGTCCGCAGCCGCGGCAGCGCCATCGCCAAAGCCGTGAAGGAGGGGCTGGTGTAGGCCCGGAACTTCTTCAATCGTCAGTCCTGCGGCTCAAGGACGCCCAAGCCACCCGTCATTGACGATTGAGCACACCTCCGTCACTTCAAATACGGCCCCACCACTTCCTTCCAAATCACATACCCGTTTGCATTCATGTGCAGCTGGTCCTCCACAAAGATGTCCGGCTTTGGCCTGCCATCGGTCCCGAGCATGTGCGGGTACACATTGATGAACTGCAGCCGCTTGTCGGTCTTCGTGTACTCCTCCACCAGGCGGCTTGCTTCGATCATCTTGTCGATCATGCTCCAGCGCTTCGGATTCGGCGCGTTGGAGATGTAGCAGATGCGGCACTCCGGCAGCGCCGCCCATACCTTGGCCACGAAGGCTTTGAAATCCGCAAACACCCGCTGCGGTGTCTTGCCTGCGGCGATGTCATTGCCCCCCGCATACATCACGACGAGCTTCGGCTTGTACTTGATCACGGTCAGGTGCGCATAGTTGAAGGAGTCAAACACCTCCGAGCCGCCAAAGCCGCGGTTCATCACCGGCAGCCCGGGAAAATCCTCCGCCAGCGTCTTCCACTTCACAATGCTGGAGCTGCCGGTGAAGACGATGGGATGCTCCGGCGGCGCCTTTTCCGCATCCTTCTTCGCAAAGGCCAGAATGTCCTTCTGCCAGCGGATCGCGGAGGTCACGACATCATACCCGGCCTCGCTAAAGTGAAGCTTGTCCTCCACATAAAGCTCGGGGCGGGGCATGCCGTCAGCACCGAGCAGCAGCGTAAAGGTGTCGATGAAGTCCACCCCCTGCCTGGCGCAGGACGCGGCGATGAGCTCATTCGCCTGCTTCACCAGCTCCACCTCGCTCCAGCGTGCGGGTGAGGGAGGAATGGAAATGAAAGAGATCGCTGTCTGAGGCAGCGCCGTGCGCACCTTTGTCACAAAGGCATCAAACGCCCCCAGCACCTCCTCCGGCGTCTTTCCGGCATGGAGGTCGTTACCCCCGGCGTTAAGGTAGATCTGCTTCGGGCGGTATTTGATGACACAGCGGTCGGCAAAAAACACCAAGTCGCTGAGCTGCGACCCGCCAAAGCCCCGGTTGAGCAGCGGCGTTTTCTTGAACCTCTCCGGCAGCGACTGCCAGCGCCGGATGTTAGATGCGCCCACAAACACCGTCACATCCTTGGGCGGAGCTTTCGTGGCGTCCTCCGCCTCAAAAGCCTGGATGGCCTTTTCAAAGCGCGCCGGGTCCGCCGGTTTGAGGGCCAAAGCCCAGGTGGAGCTCAGCAGCAGAAAAAGCAGGGCGAAATGTCGATAATTCATGGCGGCATGGCAAACGTTGTGCGTTGTGAGACTCATGCAACCTTTGCTGACCAGCCTGAAACGCAAATTTGCCCGCAAGCCAGCCGCCCCCGCTCAGACCCGCCGCGTGCCCCTGAGCGACTCCTCCATGCCGGTTTCCTTTGAGATCCATGGAGAGCCCCTTTCCCCTGGTGTCACCCTTTTGGGAGACAGCACGCGTTTCGTCGTCCACTCCCGGCATGCCATCGCCATGGATCTATGCCTCTATGATCCCAAAGACGCCACCCGAGAGACCGCCCGCATCCGCATGGAGCGCACCGAGTGCGATCTCTGGCACGCCACCGTCCGTGGCGTCAGGGCCGGCACCCTCTACGGCTACCGAGCCCATGGTCCCTGGCTGCCTCAGAATGCCATGCGCTTCAATTCCAAAAAGCTCATGCTCGACCCCTATGCCCGCGCCATCCACGGCACACCGGACGAGGCCGAGCACATGCGCACCCTGCCGGACCCTCGACACAGCCTTGGCCGCATCGACAACGGCCCCCACGCCCTGAAATGCGTCGTCGTCGATGAATCCTTCGACTGGTCTGGCGATACCAGACCGCGCATCCCCTGGCAGGACACCGTCATCTGCGAGCTGCATGTGAAGGGTTTCACCCAGACCCACCCTGACGTCCCCGCTGCCCTGCGCGGCACCTACGCAGGTCTCGCCCATCCCTCAGTCACCGCCTACCTGCGCCAGCTCGGCATCACCAGCGTGCAGCTTCTCCCAGTGCACCAGCATCTGGACGATGGCTTTCTCCTCGGCAGAGGCCTCACCAATTACTGGGGCTACAACACCATCGGCTTCTTCGCCCCGCACAATGCCTACGCCGCAGCCAAGGACCCGCAGGAGCAGGTGCGCGAGTTCAAGGCCATGGTCAAAGCCCTGCACGCCGCAGGCATCGAGGTCATCCTGGACGTGGTGTACAATCACACCGCCGAAGGCAACGAGTACGGCCCGTCCCTCATGTTCCGTGGTCTGGATGACCACAGCTACTACCGCCATCACTTCGGCGAAAACGGTGCAGACTATGTCAACGTCACCGGCTGCGGCAATTCGGTGGACTCTGCCAGCCAGCCTGCCCTCCGCCTCATTCTCGACAGCCTGCGCTACTGGGTCACCGAAATGCACGTGGACGGCTTCCGCTTTGACCTCGCCGTCACTGTGGCACGCGATGAAAAAGACGGCTTCAACCGCCAGTCCCCCTTCCTCAGCGCCGTGGCACAGGACCCCGTGCTCTCGCGGGTCAAGCTCATCGCTGAGGCCTGGGACATCTCACGCATGGACAGCTACCAGGTGGGGAATTTCCCCGAGCCCTGGCGTGAGCTCAATGGCAAATACCGCGACACCGTGCGCAGCTGGTGGCGGGGAGATGCCGGTGCCACAGCCGAATTCGCCAAGCGCCTCTGTGGCAGCCAGGACGTCTTTGGCTGGAATCAGCGCACCCCTCTCGCCAGCATCAATTTCCTCACCTCGCACGATGGATTCACCCTGCTCGACCTCGTCAGCTATGCGGACAAGCACAACGAAGCCAACAAGGAGGACAACCGCGATGGAGACAGCAACAACCACAGCTGCAACTGCGGCGTGGAAGGCCCCACCACTGACCCCGCCGTGCTGCAGACCCGCGCCCGCCTCCGCCGTGGCCTCGTCGCCACCATGATGTGTTCCATCGGCGTCCCCTTCCTCATCGCTGGCGACGAACGCGGCCGCACCCAGAAGGGCAACAACAACGCCTACTGTCAGGACAACGACATCAGCTGGATCGACTGGCACGAGTGCGACGAGGAGATGCTCGCCTTCACACGGCAGATGGCCGCCTTCCGCCGCAGCCACGAGGTCTTCCGCCGCAGCACCTACTTCGACGGCAAGCTCAATCCCGCCACCGGCCTGCGCGACGTCCTCTGGCTCGAAAGCGACGGCACCCTGCTGCACCATGAGGAATGGCACCAGGACACCCGCCGCTGCTTTGGCGCACTGATGGGCCCGGTGAATGATTCATCCAGCACGCTCCTGCTGCTCTTCAACAACAGCGCGGAGCCCCAGCCCTTCATTCTCCCCGGAGACGGGAACACTCTCTGGTCACTCGTGTTCGACACCGCCCTCTGCCCCTCCTTCCCGGCCAAATCCCCCCCCGGTCTGGCAGGTGCCCAAAATTACCCGCTGCTAGGCCAGGGAATCGTGTGCCTGAAGTTGGCCGCCGGAGACCGGGAAACGCTGGAGCCAAAGCCCTGAGCCCAGCCAAGCCACCGCAGGAGAGGGATCATCTTGATCCCTTAGCGCTCTGCGTTCACCCACCACTCCTGCCAACCGGGGACCAAGAGCCCCATTCCATCTGGGCTGCCGTCCCCATCCCACAGTCACGCGCTATGATCCGGAGCTTACGGCGATGAACAAGGATCAGGCTCAAAACGGAGTCTTTGAGACTGACCCCAAACCTCCAAGGGGGCACTGAAACACCCCGGTCGCCCCCTAAATATCCCGACCTCAAGTTTGCTCAATCGTTTTATGGTGTTTATAATTTAGTGGAATGCCTGCAATCCGCCTCGCCCTGCCAGCCTCCCTTCGTGCTTTGTTCGCACGCGGGGCCGGGTCGGCCATGGTCTCGGGCTTCCTGGTGGTGGCAGTGCTCACGATGGTGGGCAAGATCGTCGCCTTTGCCAAGGACGCCCTCATTGCCAACAAGCTGGGCACGGCGAGTGAACTGGACGCCTTCATGCTCGTCTTTGGCTTTTACACCTTCGTCGGCTCTGTCCTGGGTGGCGGCATCCCTGAATCCTTCGTTCCCGCCTACGCCGAGCTGCGCGAGCACCGTGGCCTGCGCCGCGCCTACCGCCTCGGGCTTCAGAGCGTCGCGTCGCATTTCGCTGCATTGCTGCTCTGCGGTGGCCTGCTGGTTCTGGCCGCTCCGTGGGTGGTTGCATGGGCGACAAAAGGCTTTGATCCAGCCAAGCAGGCGCTCTCCGTCAGCCTGTTGCGCAGCCTGCTGCCCTTCCTGCTCTGCTTTGGCCTGGCCCAGCACCTCGGCGCATGGCTGCGTGCAGGGAAGACCTTTTTGCTGGCAGCCTCCTCCCCCATGCTCGTGCCCCTCGGTATCGTCACCGCCCTGCTGATCGCTGGAAAACAGGTCAGTGCCTGGACGCTGGTGCACGGCACGGTCTGGGGCGCTGTGGCGCATCTCGCGGTGCTGCTGGTGGCAGTCATGCGCCGCCTGCCGCGCAGGCTGAGCTGGTGGCGCTGCACCCTGCGCCATCGGGAGCCGGGGCTGCGCGTGGTGCTGCAAAATGCCATGCCTTTCCTCATCGGCGGCGTTGCCTTTGGCAGTGCGGTGGTGGTGGATCAAACGATGGCCGCCTGGCTCACCGCAGGCTCCGTGGCCGTGCTGGGTTATTCGGACAAAGTCTGCGCCATTGTGCTCGCCGTCACCGCCGGCCCCGCCTCGGACGTGCTCTTCCCGCACTTCGCCGAACTCGTCGCCCGGCGTGACTGGAATGGGCTGCGCCGGCGTCTTTTCACCAGCGCTGGAATCATCGTCAGCGCGGCGCTGCCCATGACGGTGGTGCTGTGCGTCTTTGCCCCCTGGATCGTCAGCCTGCTGTTTCAGCGCGGTGCCTTCGGCCCGCAGGACACCCAGCGCGTGGCGGAGGTGCTGCGCTATGCGTCTTTTCAGATCCCCTTTTACGTTCTCGGCACCGTGGCGGCGCGCGTCGTCATATCGCTGCAGGCCTCGCGCTACATGCTCACCGTCGCCTTCAGCGCACTGTTTCTCAATGCCTCGCTCAACTGGCTTTTGATGAGCCGCCTGGGCGCTGCGGGCATCGCGCTTTCCACCTCCATCGTGCATGCCGTGTGCGCTTTTGCCACCTGCGCCACCTGCCTTCTCGTCATCCGCCGAAAGGAGGCCGCATGAGCTCCGCCACGCAGCCCGCTCTATCGCCAGCCTTCATGCTGGCCGCCGCCAGACGCCGCGAGCGCTTGGCACGGCTGCTCATCATCGCCGCTCTGGCCCTGCTCGTGCCCGCCATGACCAAGGCCCTCTACTGGGCGGACGGTGCAGGGGTCATCCCCTTCAAGCCGCGCGACTACACCCTGCTCACGCTGGCGGGCGCCGGAGTGATGTCGCTGCTCAACAGGCCCAGCATCTGCCCGCCTGCTTTTTTGATGCTCATCGTGCCTCTGCTGCGGGTGCTCGACGCCGCATTTCTTCAGCGCTTCACCATCACCGCCCTGGGCGACCACAGCGTTGTGGTCATGTCCCTGCTCTCGAACTTCCTCGTCACCTTCACCACCGTGCTGCTGCTTTCCACGGAGCCCTGGCGTCGCGTCGCCATGTGGGCCGCCGTTTGCACCGCCGTACTCTCCGCAGGCTGCGTGTATTACGAGTGGCTGGGCTTCCGCTCCTTTACCCGTATCCCCGGCCGCATGGCCGGCTTTCCGGATGATCCCAATGATCCTCCCATCATCATCACGCTGATGCTCTCGGTCATCTTCACGCTGAACCCGCGCTTCTGGTGGAATGTCGCACTCATCGCGTTTGTAGGACCCGCCATCGCCCTCACCCTCAGCCGCAGCGGCATGGCGGTCTTTTCCTGTCTGCTGCTCTGCTACGTGCTGGGCAACCTGCGCCAGCACTTCATGGGCATGCTGCTCGTCGCTGCTGTCAGCATCCCCCTCGCCATCGGCGGCGTCGCCATCCTGGCCCAGACCTCCACCAAGGTCGGCCTCATGACCAACAAGGACACCACGGACCGCCTCCAGGCCATCTATGAGCTGGACTTTGAGCGCATCAAATCTCCCGAACGCGGCAAAGACCTGCAGGACGGCTGGGAGGCTGTGGGCAAGAGGCCGCTCTGGGGCCACGGCACCGGCGCCGGCACCAGCATCTGGAAGCCCCACAACCAGGTCGTCTCTCTCTGGATCGACATTGGCATTCCCGGCGTGCTGCTCTACCTCAGCGGCCTCCTTCTGCTGACCTTCCGCTGCTTCACGCTCAGGCTGCGCGGCTTTTACTGCCTGGTGCCCCTGTGGCTCTTCATTCCTTGCAGCCAGATCATCGTCGAATCTCCCCACTACTGGTTTGCCGCCGCCGTCTGCAGCAATCTCGTTTTCACAGGTCGCTTCCGCCTCGTGCTCAAGCCCCCCGCCAAACCTCAGGCCTCCCCGCACGCCCCGCTGCCACAGCCATGAAAATCGCCTTCATCATCCGTGATCTCGGCCACGGCGGCGCTCAGCGCCAGCTCGTGCTGCTCGCGGGTGGGCTGGTGCAGCAGGGTCACGAGGTCAGCGTGCTTCACTTCTACGGCGGCCCTTTCCGTGATGAACTCGAATCCGTAGGCGCACGCACCGTCTGCATCGGCAAACGCAGCCGCTGGGATCTCGCAGGCTTCTTCATCCGCCTCGTAAAAGCAGCACGCAGCATCCGCCCCGCTGTGCTGCATGGCTATCTCGCCGAGTCCAATCTGATGGCGCTGTTTCTGAAGCCACTCTGCGGTTTTCCCCGCGTCGTCTGGGGCGTGCGCGACTCCCAGACCGACGCTCATCTCTGGGGCGTGCTCGGCAGGCTCAGCTTCCGCCTCAACTGCCTCCTCGCCCGCTTTGCTGACGTCATCATCTGCAACTCCCAGGCCGGGCGCGACTACTACGCCGCACGCGGCTACCCGCCGAAAAAGATGCACGTCGTCCCCAACGGCATCGATACGGAGAAGTTCCAGCCCCGGCCTCACACGCCATCAGCAGTCTCCACCTTCGGCCTCGTAGGCCGCATGAACCCGATGAAGGACATCGCCACCTTCCTGCGCGCGGCGGCCCTCGTTCCTCACGCGCAGTTCCTCATCATCGGCTCTGGAGATGCCGCCTATGAGCAGCAGATGCGCAGCCTCGCCACCAGCCTTGGTCTGGACGACCGCCTTACCTGGATGCCCGCACAGAAGGACATGCCTACCGTGTATGCGAAGTTTGACTGCCTCGTAAACTCCAGCGCCTTTGGTGAAGGCTTCTCTAATGTCATCGGCGAGGCCATGGCCTGCGGCGTCCCCTGCATCGCCAGCGACGTCGGCGACAGCGCCTGGATCATCGGCGACAAATCCCGCATCTTCCCCGTGGGCGATCACGCCGCCCTCGCGCAGTGCATGCGTTCCTTCACGCCGCACGATCCCCGCCCGCGCATCGTGGAGGAATTCAGCGTCGCCAAACTCATCGAGCGCACCAGCCGCCTGCTCGCCAAAAAAGTTCTCTGGCTCACCACCGGCCTCGGCAGCGGCGGTGCTGAGATGATGCTCGCCCAGCTCATCCGTGGGCTGCCGCATTTTCAGCACAGCGTCATTTCCCTCACCGCTGGCGGCAAGCACGCCACCGCTTTACACGAGGGCGGCTATGAGGTCCACAGCCTCGACATGCCCGCAGGCAAACCCACACTCGCCTCCCTCTGGCGCCTCTTCCGCATCGTTCGCGAAACCAAAGCCGACGTCCTCATGGGCTGGATGTACCACGGCTGCTTTGCCGCCGTGCTCGCGCGCTTCATGCGTTTCAAAAGCGTGCCCGTCATCTGGAACGTTCGCCAAAGTCTCTACGACCTCAAGCACGAGAAGCGCGGCTCCGCACTCGTCATCCGCGCCCTTGCTTCGCTCTCCAGGCTGCCTGCGCGCATCACTTACAACACGCAGACCGGCGCACGCCAGCACGAGTCCCTGGGCTACCGCGCCTCCAAGACTCAGCTCATTCCTAATGGCTTCGATCTCGCCAAATGGCTGCCGGGCACGCCCACCCCCGGACGCATCGGCCGCTTTGGACGCAATGCACCCATGAAGGACTACGCCACCTTCATCGCCGCTGCTAAAATCGTCGCCGAGAAAAAAACCGGCACCGAATTTATCATCGTCGGCGCTGGCACCGAGGAGCTTCAGGTCCCTGCGTGCATCCAGATCCTCGGCGAGCGCCACGATCTCCCCGAACTCACCGCCTCTCTTAACATCGCCGTCTCCTCCTCCGCGTTTGGCGAAGGCTTCCCCAATGTCGTCGGCGAGGCCATGGCCTGCTCCGTCCCCGTCGTAGCCACCGACATCGGCGACACCCGCTGGGTCATGGGCGATACCGGACGCATGGTCCCGCCGGGCGATCCTGCAGCTCTCGCCCAGGCCTGCATCGAAGTGCTTGAATCTGGTATTCTTCACGATCCCGACTCCCGCGCGCGCATCGCCGAGCATTTCTCCATCGAGAGCGTGCTGCAGAAATTCGCCGCCTTGCTCGACTCACCTCATGCGGTCTTGCCTGCACTCGAGCCGAGTCTCACGCCCACTCTCGCCTCTCCCCTTCCCCATTCCTGACCCATGTGCGGCATCGCTGGCTTCTTCTCCCCTTCCGGTTCGTGCCCATCGCACGAGATGAACGCCATCGTCACCGCCATGACGGATGCCATCATCCTGCGCGGTCCCGACGACTCCGGCGCCTGGGTGGACTCCTCCAGCGGCATCGCACTCGGCCATCGCCGCCTTTCCATTCTCGATCTCTCCCCTTTGGGCCATCAGCCCATGACCAGCGCCGATGGCCGCTTCATCATCGTCTTCAATGGCGAGATCTACAACTTCCAGGACCTCCGCGCCGAACTCGAACCCCTCGGCCACACCTGGCGCGGCCACTCAGACACCGAGATCATGCTCGCCGCCTTCCGCCAGTGGGGCGTCGTCGCAGCCACCCAGCGCTTCAACGGCATGTTTGCCTACGCCGTCTGGGACAAGCAGGAGCGCACCCTCCACCTCGCCCGCGACCGCATGGGTGAAAAGCCGCTCTACTACGGCTGGATCGGCGCGACCTTCGTCTTCGCCTCCGAGCTCAAGGCCCTGCGTCGCTTCCCCGGCTTCAATGCCGCCATAGATCGCGAAGCCCTCACCTCGCTGCTGCGCTTCAATTACATTCCCGATCCCCTCTGCATCTACCAGGGCTTTAAAAAGCTCCCCCCTGCCTCGATGCTCATCCTCAAGTCGCCCTCCGAGCATCCGCAGCCCGGCTACTACTGGAGCCTGCCTCACGCCGTAGAGCGCGGCCTCGACAATCCCTTCAAAGGTACCGAAGCCGAGGCCATCGACACCTTCGAGTCCATGCTCAAAAAAGCCGTCGGCATGCGCATGGTCTCCGATGTACCGCTTGGAGCCTTCCTCAGCGGAGGCATCGACTCCTCGCTCATTGTGGCAATGATGCAGAAGCAAAGCTCACGCCCCGTTCGCACCTTCACCATCGGCTTCCACGAAAAGCAGTACAACGAAGCCGAAATCGCCAAGAGCGTTGCCCAGCACCTCGGCACCGAGCACACCGAAATGTACGTCACTGGCGAGGATGCGCTCAATGTCATCCCCCAGCTCCCCGCGCTCTACGACGAACCCTTCGCCGACTACTCGCAGATCCCCACCCACCTCGTCTGCAAGATGGCCCGCCAGCATGTCACCGTCGCCCTCAGTGGCGATGCCGGAGACGAACTCTTCGGCGGCTACGAACGCTACGCCATGGGCCGCAGCCTCTGGAACAAATTCGCCTGGATGCCCACTCCGCTGAAGAAGCTGACCGCCGCCGCACTCACCGCAGTCCCACCCGGTCCGCTCAACACCCTCGGCTCCAAAATTCTCCCCAAGAGCAAGCGCCACATCCCCGTCGGCGACAAGCTGCACAAGCTCGCAGAAGTCGTCGCAGCTCCAGGCATGGAGTCGCTCTATCTCACGATTATGTCTTACTGGAAAAAGCCCACGGACATCGTCATCGACGGCAAAGATCCCGTTACCGCCATCAGCAACACCAAGGCATGGCCTCGCGTCAGCGACTTCACCCATCGCATGATGTACCTCGACATGGAGACCTACCTCCCCGGAGACATACTCGTCAAAGTGGACCGCGCCGCCATGGGCGTCAGTCTGGAAGGTCGCATCCCCCTCCTCGACACCGACCTCATCGAGTTCGCCTGGCGCATTCCGTATTCGATGAAAGTCCGCGACGGCAAAGGCAAATGGCTCATGCGCGAAACCCTCTACCGCCATGTGCCCAAGGCCCTCATCGACCGCCCCAAGCAGGGCTTCGGCATCCCGCTGGAAATCTGGCTCCGCGGCCCCCTGCGCGAATGGGCCGAAGACCTCCTCTCCGAATCCCGCCTCCAACGCGAAGGCTTCTTCCACCCCGCCCCCATCCGCCAGAAATGGCAGGAACACCTCAGCGGCACCCGCAACTGGCACTTCTACCTCTGGGATATCCTCATGTTCCAGTCCTGGCTCCAGGCCCAAAAGGAGCGCGGACTTTAGTCCGCAGCAGGTCGCTTGCCGCAGCGCAAGTTAACTCACTTAGAAGCTTGCAAACACACTGGTCTCTGTGCCGCGCAGGTGAAAGCCCATGGGCAGTTCGACAAGCGTCGTTCGCGCATTCCTCACGTAAACCTCCTCAACCTCTCCCGCACCCACCTCATCGACGGCCTCTCGATGCACACCGAAATCACCCACGCCAGCATCACCATCGACACCGTCGTCATCCCCAGCCTCAGCCACGCCGACTGCGTCACCACTCCCAGCGAATTCAGCAGCACCAGCCCGATGTTCTGATGAATCAAATACAGCGGGTACGAGATCGCCCCCAGAAACACCAGCGGCCGCGCATTTAAAAAAGGCAGCCATCCCGTCGTGGCCAGATGCAGCAGCAGCGCAAAGCACACCACCAGCGGGAAATGCAGCGCAAAGGCTGCCTTCCACCATGCCAGCGCCCCGCACACCAGCAGCACCAGTGTGTGTCCCGCGCTCCACGCACGCCGCCGGTGCGCATCATACAAAATCATCCCCACCCCAAAGAGGTGGATGCAGTCCAGGCTCGTCACCGCCTTGATCTTTCCCGTCAGCCGATACAACTGCGACTCCGGCTGCCCATGCGTCAGCACCCAGTGCGCCCCCGCAGCCGCAGCCAGCCACACCAGCAGCACCGGCACCGTGAGCTTCTTGAACGCCCCCAGTTGATGCAGCACGAGCATCGCCGCGTAAAAAAGCAGCTCAAACTCCAGCGACCAGTACACCCCATCGATCATCTGCGCCCGCACAAACCGCGGCAGCAGCGGAATGTTCCAGAGCGCATCCCGCATGCTCACCTCCATCCCCGGCAGACCGTATCGTGAAGTCACCACCAGCGTGATCAGCGCACACGCCCAAAACGTGGGATACAGCCTTGAAAAGCGTCCCACCACAAAGCTCGCCGCAGACTTGGCGCGATCCAGCGTCATGAAGATCACAAAACCGCTGATCATGAAAAACAGATCCACCCCCATGCCACCATACGGAAATCCAAACGGCGGATCATACAGATGAAAGCTCCAGTTCTTCGCGATCCCGCTGGTAAAATGAAACAGCAGCACCGCCATCGCCGCAATGCCGCGCAGAGCGTCCAGTTCAGCAATTCTTAAAGTGGGATTGATCGACTTCATGGCAGGGCGGATGGCAGCTTCAGCACAGGAGTGAGTTCACGGGTCAGCACCACATACCCGGCCTTGGACAGATGCAGATGATCCTTCTGGTAGAGCTGCAGCCGTTGGTTCCCATCAGCCTCCAGAAAAGCCGTCGAGAAATCATGAAACTCCACCTTCTGGTTGCCGTGCAGCTTTTGAATCCTCGCATTGATCTCCCCAATCCAGGTTCGGATGGGCGATGCCGCCTCATACACCGGCAGCAGCCCCAGCAGCACGATGCGCGCCCCCGGCTGCAGCGCATGAATCCGCCCCACAATCGTCTCGATGCCACGCGCCGTGTCCGCCGCGCTGAAATGCCGCCAGTAGTTGTTGATGCCGATCATGAGCACCACCGTCTCCGGCGCAGGCCCGTTCAGAATCCCCTGCTCCAGCCGCCACAGCACATGCTGCGGCCCTTCCCCGCCGACACCAAAATTCACCGCCTTTGCCGGAGCCATTCGCGACTCCCACAGCCCCTTGTCCCAGCTCTCCGTCAGCGAGTCCCCGATGAAAACAATCTTAGCCTGCGCTTCCTTCATCCTCTCCGCTTGCTCCTTCACCACCCCGGCCCAGTACGCCGTCTCATCCCGCTTCGCAGCCTCCCACGGCACCTCCGCCGCCTGAGCCCATGAAAGCATCAAAACAGCCAGCCAAGAAAGGCCGCAAATGGGGCGGAGCAGTAGCATGCAGACAGAAAGCTAAGCGCCCGCTCTCGCGAGATCAAGTCACGCGGAAACAGCCTGCTCATATTCCCTCACCACCGCCCCAAAGCACGCCCTCTGGCTAAACCTCTCCTCCGCCACCTGCCGATGATTGGACGGCCGCTTATTCCCACAATCCTGCACCCATTCCCCAATCACCCGCGCAAAGCCATCCGCGTCCTCCTTCCCCGCCGACCAACAATGCGACAGCCCCATGTCCAGAAAATCATTGTTCCCCGGTGCCTGGCTCAGGATCACCGGCAGGTCACACGCCAGCGCCTCCAGCACCGCAAACGACAGCCCCTCATACCGCGAGGTCAGGATCATCCCATCCAGCGCCTGATAAAACGACAGCGGCTCCGAAAGATAACTCTGCCGAACAATGCGACCGCGAATCCCCAGCTCATCCGCCAGCGCCGCACACTCCGCCGCCAGTTCACCATCCCCCAGATGATAAAGCCACAGATCCGCCCGCCTCTGGCAAGCCTTCGCAAAGGCACGATACAGCGTCAGCGGATCCTTCTGAAACGCCAGCCTCCCCACCGAGCCCAGCAGCACCGCACCCGCAGGCACACCCAGCCTGTCACGGATCTCCCTCCGCCGGGCCTCTGTTGCAGGTTGAAAGCGCGCGCAGTCCACCGGATTTGCAATCACCCGCAGTCTCCGCTGTGGAATCCCCAGCCTCTCCCTCGCAAAGGCCAGCTCACCCGCAGAAAGATTGATCGAGGTGCCCACACGTCCCAGCACTGTTTCGATGGCGTTGAAAAACCGCGCCTTCATACCGCCCTTGCCAGACAGTCCGTAGTAGGCATGCGGCGTGTAAAAAATCGGCTTCCGCACTCCCAGCAGCACCAGCGCACGCGTCAGCGCCCCCGCCTTGGAGCTGTGCGCATGGATCACCTCCGGTTTCGCATCCTTCACCAGCTTCCGCAGCCGCAAAAGAGCGCCCACATCACCCGGCCCCGGCGCATTGCTCACAGCCAGATTGGTCGTCTTTCCTCCAGCCTCAGTCACCCTCTCCACCAGCCGGTTCAGCCGGTCAGAGCCCCGCACATCCGAATACGCCAGATGCACCACATGCCCCTGCTCCAGCAGATACGAAGCCAGCGCCTCGACGTGCCGAAACACGCCATCCACTCCGGGCTCGGTGACTAGAAGGATTCTCATCAGGAAACCATACCCTACCACAATACCGCCAGGAAACGAAAGGCCGGATGCACCCGTCCCATCACTTTACCACCTTACTCAGCATCCTCTTCCACCGCCTTGCCGCCGTAGATGATACCTCGCTTGGTCGAGGCCACAAAGTCCGTGAAAATAGCCGCCTCCGGCGTCAGCTCCCCGGCTCGCAGTTCCTCCACCGCCTGGGCGTTGTTCAGCCCGCTGCGGTACACCTTGCGGAAGGCATTCCGCAGCGCGCGGATCTGCTCGCGGGTAAAGCCGGCACGCTGCAGTCCCACGATGTTCAGGCCCCGTGCACGCGCCGGATTGCCGTCTGCCGTGCAGTAGGGTGGGATGTCCTGCACCACCTTCGCACAGCCGCCGATGATCGCACGCGTGCCGATCCGGCAAAACTGATGCACCGCCGTCAGCCCGCCGATGATCACATGATCCTCCACCACCACATGGCCCGCCAGGGTCCCGTTGTTGGAAAAGATCACATGATTCCCCACCACACAGTCATGCGCGATGTGCACGTAGGAGAGGAAATTATTGTGGCTGCCGATGATCGTCTTGTCCCCGGCAGAGGTCGCACGGTGCACCGAGCAAAATTCGCGAAAGGTGTTGTTATCCCCCACCTCCAGCCACGTGGGCTCGGCCTGGTACTTCAGGTCCTGCGTCTGCTGCCCGATCGAGCCGTAGGCGTAAAATTTGTTGTTCTTCCCGATCTTCGACGGCCCCATCACCGTCACATGGTGCTGCAGCCAGCAGCCGTCTCCCAGTTCCACATCCGCTCCGATGATGCAATAGGGGCCGATGTGCACGTCCGCACCGATCGTGGCGGTCGGGTCAATGATGGCGGTCGGGTGAATCGAGGATGGCATGCTCGGTCTGTCTCTGTTAGCGGTCCACCACGCTGAACATCAGCTCGGCCTCGGAAACCACCTGGCCGTTCACACTACAGCGGCCGATGCCGCTGGCGATGCTGCGCTTCGTTTTGAGGATTTCGGTCTCAATGATCAGCGTGTCTCCAGGCAGCACGGGCCTGCGCCACTTCACGTTGTGGGCGCTCATGAAGTAGCCGATCTTGCCTTGGTTGCCCGGCATGCGCAGCAGCACGATGCTCGCCACCTGCGCCATGGCCTCCAGCTGCAGCACCCCCGGCATGATCGGGTGGCCGGGGAAGTGCCCCTGGAAGAACGGCTCGTTGATCGTCACATTCTTCATGCCCGTGCACTTGGATTCGCCCTCAAAGCCGATGATCCGGTCCACCAGCAGGAAGGGGTAGCGGTGCGGCAGGATGTTCATCACCTCGTTGATGTCCAGCACCGCCTCGCCTGTCGGGATGTTCACCGTCGCAGGCACCATGCTGCGCATCTGGTTGTATTGCGCCACGATGGCACGGGCCAGCTCCGTGTTCGGCCCATGCCCCGGACGCACGGCGATCACATGCCCCAGGATGCGCTTCCCGGACAGCATCAGGTCTCCCACGATGTCCAGGATCTTGTGCCTCACAAACTCATCCGCAAACCGCAGCGGCTGCTTGGACAGCAGCGTCTCCCCTCGGATCACCACCGCTGCCTCCAGCGTCCCGCCCTTGATCAGCCCCTTCTCCATCAGGGGCGCGATGTCCTCATAGTACACAAAGGTGCGTGCCGCCGCGATTTCCTTCTCGTAGGTCTCCGGGGTGATCTCCGTGCTGAAATACTGCGTGAAGCGCCCTTCCGGCCCCACATTCGTGCATGAGATGCGGAACTTCTTGTCCGGCACGATGGTCAGGATCGTCCCGCCACGCGTCTCCTGGTAGATGGGCTCGCGCACTTCGAAATACTTCCGCGCCTCATTCTGCTCCTGCAGTCCGGCGGACTTGATCAGCTCCACAAACGGCATGGCGCTGCCATCCGCGATCGGCGGCTCATTCGCGTCCATCTCGATGATCGCATTGTCCACCCCCATGCCGGCCAGAGCCGAGATCACATGCTCCACCGTGTGCACGTTCACCCCGCCCTCGGCGATGGTCGTGGCACGCTCCACTTTCTGCACCTTCTCCACCAGCGCCGGGATGAAGGGCTTGTCCTCCAGGTCGATGCGGCGGAACTTGAACCCGAAGTTCTCAGGTGCCGGCTGGAGGGTGAGGGTGACTTGTTCGCCGGTATGCAGCGAGGTGCCCGTCATCGAGACGGACTTGGCGAGTGTATGCTGACGGTCAGAGGCGGCCATAGGCGGGAGCGCCCTCGTTAGCGTTGCGCCCCCGCAGGGTCAAAGGGAAATGCATCCCCCCTCCCGCCCATCCTTTACCCCCCGTCCAGCCGCTATTTCCTCCCGATGCACCACAGGTGCTTGTATCCACGGATGAAAAGCCGCCCGTCGCTCACCGCGATGGAGCCAATGATTTTCTCCCCCAGCGAGTTCGTCGCCAGCAGCTCAAACTTCGGGCTCGCCTTGAAGACAAAGCAGTCCCCGATCTGATTGGCCGCATAGCACTTGCCATCCGCGCTCAGCACCAGGGACGACCAGTTGTTCCCCTTCAGCCTCTCCTGAAACACCATCGCCCCCGTCTTCAGGTCCCGGCATTCGGCGATCCCCCCGTCGCTCAGGATGTAGTGGTAGCCGTCATGCACCACCCCGCTGCCGATCCGCTGGCTCACCTTCGGCAGATGCCACACGCGGTGGCTCTCCGTCACATCCCCGCTCCCGCCCGCCTTCACCGCCAGCGCCGCGCCATTGTAGCCGCTCATCGCTATCATCACCCCATCCGCATACAGAGGAGAGTTATAGACCAGATTCGTCAGCCCGCCGCAGGTCC
The DNA here is from genome assembly GCF_042655725.1 of Prosthecobacter fluviatilis. Taxonomy (GTDB): domain Bacteria; phylum Verrucomicrobiota; class Verrucomicrobiia; order Verrucomicrobiales; family Verrucomicrobiaceae; genus Prosthecobacter; species Prosthecobacter fluviatilis. The sequence goes on along the minus strand of NZ_JBHSMQ010000002.1, from coordinate 408,540 downwards.
ACAGTTCCTTGCCCGACTGCGGGTCAAAGGCGCACGCCCTCGTGGGGTAACCCATCATGAGCTCTTCATGCCCGCCCACCTTGCGCAGCAGCGGGTCTCCCCAGGAGCCCAGCCACTTCTTCGCCTCCCCTTCGCCCGAGGCCCCGCCCGGCTCCTTGTGCTGCCACAGGGTCTTACCGGTTTTCTTGTCAAAGCAGTGCAGCACCGTGTTTTCGCCGGGCCCAAAGTTCAAAAACACACGATCCCCCGCAAGCACCGGGGACGTCCCGTTGCCCCAGATGTGGTGCTGCTTGCCCAGGTCTGTTCGCTTCCACAGCTCCTTGCCGTTCATGTCGTAGCAAAACACCCCTGCCGAAGCAAAGAACACCACTACCCTTTCCCCGTCCGTCGCCGGAGACGCCGAGCAGTATGGATTGGTCCCATGCGTCAGCTCCGGCTCCCGGTAGATCGTTCCCGCCTCCCACATCTGCCTGCCCGTCTTTTTGTCAAAGCACAGCAGCAGCCTCTTCCCCTCCTTTTCGATGGCCTGCGTCACGAAAACTTTGTCCCCCCACACCACCGGCGTCGAATTCCCCCGCTCCGGCAGCTCCACCTTCCACACCACATTCTCCGTCTGGCTCCACTTTTCCGGCAGCCCCGCCTCCGCGCAGGTGCCGTCTCCATTGGCGCCTCGCCACATCGGCCAGTTCTCGGCATGCAGGGAGACAAAAGAGCCTAGGGCAAAAATCAGCGGTAGCGTGTGTTTCATGGCTGGAGACTTCATACGTGTTCTGCGGGCCCTTCATGTCATTTCCCGGCACTCGGCGGCCACTGGCTGCCATCTTTGAGGGTAAACCGTGTTACAGGCTGACTGGGATTAAAATTGCCGCCCGTCAGCGCGGCAGCAGTCGCAGCGCCAGGAGGCGCTACCTTCCCGCCTTCGGCGAGTTGCTTCTCATGCTTTCGCAAAAATGCCCGCCATGCATCACGGATCGCAAACCGCTGCTCACGCGTGAAATTGCTGTTTCCGCCACCACTACCCACCACTTCCATCTGGATGGTGCCAATCATCAAGGCCCGAACAGCTTCATACATCCGGTCCTGGTCAGGGATCACGCCGGCCCAGGCTTCCCACAGTTCCAACCCGCCACCACAGGCCAGCGCCGCATTGTGGGCCGCATTTTGCAGGAAGTCTTCATGCTCAAGCTCGATGATCTGCGCCAGCGGCCGGCAAAACTCTGCCCGTTTTGAAGCACCGGCGACCTCGCACGCAATCCGCTGTACTCTCCAGTCCTGATCGTCAAGCGCATGGTACACAGCTTTGGCGGCGTCATCGCTCAACGGCTGTGGAATGGCCTGCAAGGCGCAGACTTTCAGCGTAGGCGACGAACCGTACTCTACCCAGGACAGCATGCCAGCCTTCCAATCCTCACCCTTTGGTTTCGGCACCTCCTTGTCGGCAAGCTGCCTCAGCCACGCCACCTGATGCGCCATATGTCCATTGCCATTTTCCAGTCTCCATCCTCGTTTGCGCATGCCATCCAGAACTCCTAGCAACACACCTAACGGCATAGGAGGATCCAGCGTGTTCGCCTTCGGCCCCGCACACAGTTCATGCCTGACGCTCAGCACCTGCTGCAAGACCTCCAGCACCTGCGTGGCATTTTCAGGCTGCGCCCGTGACTGCAGGAGCAGCCCTGCGCACTGCACCACAGCGTCGGACTTGTGCCACAGCAGCTTCAGCACAGCCTTCAGCAGCGGCTGCTCAAACCTCACCTCCCAGGAAGCAGGCAGCAGCGGCTCGATCTGATAGGGCGAACCCCAGTAAAATCGCTCCACAGGTTTGCCGCCATCTTCAAGAGACGGCAGCCGCCGCAAAAGCTGCTGACAGCTCGTTTCCACCACATCAGCAGACGCATGCCCCAGCAGTTCCAGCAGCGCCTCCGTGGCCTCCGGCGTCGCAATATGGCCGATGCCCTTCACCGCCGCCTTGGAGCCCGCACGTGCATGCCTCACTAGCACACGCAGGTACACAGGGTGCCGCAGCACAGAGAGCGTTTTCTCCAGCTCCCACTGACTGCGTAGCGCCTCCGGGTTATCCCCAGGCGGCGGCTGGCGCGCATAGACAGCCTCCACATATGCCTCCGCCTCCCTCTCGCTCGGCAGCACCACTTGCACACTCTTCTTCGCCTCCGGATGCGGCACCACCGGATCCACCTTCCAGCCAAGATCATGCCCCGCCGTCACCGTATAAATGCCCGGCATTTTAAAGCTGACGTAGCAGTCCAGCGGAAACTCCACCTCATCACTGGCTCCTGGAGCGATGCTGCGTGGTGCGGAGATGCCCCCGCCACCAAAGCCATACGCCTCCCTCGACAGTTCAGGCAGCATCTTCCCTTCGGTATCATGCACTCGCACCTTCATCCGCTGCGGATAGCCGGTGGTGCGGTAATCCCCGCCCGGGGTGATCTCAAAAGGCTTCCCCCCCTCATTGCGCACCACCAGTGCCGCCGGCATCTCCTGTCCTATGACCACAGTCTCCGGCATGCGCAGCGTGAGCTTCACCCCCGCCGGCACCGGCTCTTTGGCCGGCCAGTGCTCCTCCAGCGGCAGTGCCTGCTCGGCAAACAGAGGCACGGCAAGACAAAGCCACGACAGCAAGGGGGGCATTTTCATGATTACCCTCATCATAGCCGGACTGCCGGGCTGGCTGTCAATGCCGCAGCACACGTCCGGCTGCTGGCATTTTCAAAACCGAAAATGCCGCAGCCAGCCGATGTAAGTTTGAATTAGTCTTCCCCACCCGCAGCCAGCTGCGCGATGACGTTGATGTCCTCCAGCGTCGTCGTGTCGCCCTTGATCAGCTCGCCCGCGGCGATCTGCTTCAGAAGGCGGCGCATGATCTTGCCGGAGCGCGTCTTCGGCAGCGCCGCAGCAAAGCGTACCTCGTCCGGAGTCGCCACCGGGCCGATCACCTTGCGCACGTGCTTCTTCAGCTCTTCAGCTAGTTCGCGGCTGGACTTCACACCTTCCTTCACCGTCACAAAGCACACGACGCCCTGGCCCTTCATCTCATCCGGACGGCCCACCACCGCGGCCTCGGCCACGGCTCCATGGGAAACCAGCGCGCTCTCCACTTCGGCGGTGCCGAGGCGGTGGCCCGCCACGTTGAGCACGTCGTCGATACGGCCGATGATCCAGAAGTTGCCCTGCTTGTCGCGGCGCGCTCCGTCGCCGGCAAAGTACCAGCCCTTAAACTCGCTCCAGTAAGCATCCTGGTAGCGCTTCTTGTCGCCCCAGATGCCACGCAGCATGGACGGCCACGGCTTGCGGATCACCAGCTTGCCCTGCTCATTGACTCCGACTTCCTTGCCGAGGTCATCCACGATAGCCGCATCCACGCCAAAGAACGGCAGCGTCGCCGTTCCCGGCGTCGTCGGTGTCGCGCCAGGCAGCGGCGTGATCATGTGCCCCCCCGTTTCAGTCTGCCACCAGGTATCGACGATCGGGCATTTGCCGCCGCCCACCTTCGTATGGTACCACATCCAGGCTTCAGGATTGATCGGCTCACCCACCGTACCCAGCAGACGCAGGCTGCTCAGGTCATGCTTCTTCAGCCACTCGTCGCCCCACTTCATGAAAGCGCGGATCGCCGTCGGCGCCGTGTAAAACACAGTCACCGCATACTCTTCGATGATCTTCCAGAAGCGGTCGTTCTCAGGCCAGTTCGGCGCACCTTCAAACATCAGCGAGGTCGCACCCAGCGCCAGCGGTCCATACACCATGTAGGTGTGGCCCGTCACCCAGCCGATGTCCGCCGTGCACCAGTACACATCGTCATCACGCAGGTCGAAGACGTATTTGCAGGTCATCTGCGCATGCAGCAGGTAGCCGCCCGTCGTGTGCAGGATGCCCTTCGGCTTGCCAGTGCTGCCGCTGGTATACAGGATGAACATCGGCGACTCCGAATCCATCGCCACCGGGGCGCAGCGGGAGTCCACGTATTCCAGCTCACGGTGCCACCACACGTCGCGGCCCTCTTCGATGTGAATATCCTGGCCGGTGCGCTTGTACACGATCACGGTCTCCACCGGCGTGTCTTTGGCCTTGAGCGCATCGTCCACGTTCTTCTTCAGGGGCACCACCGCACCGCGGCGGTAGCCACCGTCAGCAGTGATCACGATCTTCGCCCCGCAGTCCATCACGCGGTCCTTGATCGACTCCGCGCTGAATCCGCCAAAGATCACGCTGTGCATCGCGCCGATGCGTGTGCAGGCCAGCATGGCCACGGCAGCCTCGGGGATCATCGGCATGTAAATGATGACACGGTCGCCTTTCTTCACCTTGTGGCGCTTCAGCACGTTCGCAAAGCGGCAGACTTCACGGTGCAGCTGCTGGTAGGTCAGCACACGCTTCTCTCCAGGCTCACCTTCCCAGATCAGTGCGGCTTTGGTCTTGCGCGGCCCTTCGAGGTGGCGGTCCAGGCAGTTTTCGCTGATGTTCAGCTTGCCGCCGGTGAACCACTTGGCATTCGGGCACTTCCAGTCGAGCACCTTGGTGAAAGGCTTGGTCCAGAGCAGTTCCTTGGCTTCACGGCCAAAAAACTTCTCAGGCTGCTTGATCGACTCCTCATGCATCTTCTTGTACTGCGCCATCGAGCTGATGCGGGCCTTCTTGGAAAATTCGGCACTGGGCTTGAAGACCCGGTTTTCAGTCAGCAGGGGTTTCGAGGTGCTGCTGGCCTTGGCGGCGGGTTTGGCAGCTTTTTTGGGGGAGGATTTGGCGGCGGCTTTCTTGCTCATGGCGGGTTGGTGTCAGCGATTGGAAGACGCAGAGTAGAAACCGGAGCCGCCCGCGTGCAAGGTGAAGCTGCATCCGCGCGATTCTGAAGGTGAACTTCGCCTTGCCACAGCCGCCCCAAGCCCTAGGGTAGATCCCACATTTGTCATGATTCCCCTGCGCATCAGCCTGTTTGCCCTCATTTTTACCTGCTCGAGTGTTTTCGCCCAGCGCTACACCAACAGCATTGCCGCCGTTGTCGATGGCGTTCCCATCGCCTCTTCTGAAGTCGAGGAGACCATCAAGGCACAGGAGCAGGTGATCCAGTTCACCTACAGAAACGACCCTGATCGCATCAAAAAGGAAATCGCCATCCTGCGCCAGGGCGCCATCGAGACGCTCATTGACCGTGAAATTCTGCTCGCCGAGTTCCGCAAGATCGGCGGCGTCATCAAGCCGCAGTATGTGGATGACGACATCAACGGCATCATCAGAGAAAGTTTCAAAGGGAACCGCGATGCCTTTGTGGATGAACTGACCCGCAGCGGCATGACCGTGAAAAAGTTCCGCGAACTGCGGGAAAAGATGGTCATCATGAACGTCATGCGCGCACGCAATGCCGGAGATCACCCTCCCGCCACCCCCCGCGAAGTGCAGGACTACTACGACAAAAACGTGGATAAATGGCGCGAGGGCGATCAGATCAAGATCTCCACCATCACCATCCCCAAGTTCACCGGCGAGCCCGGCTCCACCCCGGAAAAGCAGCAAAAATTCGCCCAGGAGCTGCGCACCCGAATCCTTCAGGGCACCGACTTTGCCAAAGTGGCCAAAGCAAATTCACAAGACAGCCATGCCGAAAACGGCGGTGCTTGGGACTGGATGTCCAAGACCGACCTGATGCCCGCCATCGCCGACGCGGCCATGTCGCTCAAAACCGGCGGCGTCAGCCCGGTTCTCGACCTCGAATCCAACTTCATCATCGTCTCCTGCGACGCGAAGAAGCTCGGCGCCGCCCCGGACATTGAAAAGCTGCGCCCGGAGATCGAAAAAATGATCAACCAGGAAAAATCCAAGGCGAACATCGACAAGTGGATGGAAAATGTGCGCAAGAAGCACGTCATCAAGCGCTACCAGACCTCCCGCGCCCAGCTGCCCCCCACTCCTTCAGCACCATGATCCAGATCGTTTTCAATGACATCAGCGCCTCAGAGCTCTCCCACCTGCCCACCCAGGTGCAGTTTCATCTCCTGGAGGCCCTGAACATTCAGCCCGCTGACATCGACGAGACCATCCTCTCCAAGCGCTACGGCGTCCTCGAACGCGGCAGCAAAAAGCTCTACCGCTGCCGCGCGGGCGACCACCGCATCTATTTCGCCATCGTCGATGGCAACGTCAGCGTGCACCGCGTGCTTCACAAGAACACCCTCACAGACTTCCTTTTCCGCAGCAATCTGCCCGGCGGCGGGGAAGACGAGGCCCTCAGCCAGTCCAAAAGCTTCTGGCACCTCATCGACGAAGGCGCCAAGACCTTGAAAGTCGCGTGAGACAGCCCGGGTGACGAATGCGTAATGATGAAGACGGTTTTTCGTCGCGTCGCGCCCTGACCGTTCGTTATTTCAGCCATGCTCACGCTCGACGCCCTCTTGTCTGATGAAACCCTGCGCCAGCAGGAGTTTCCTGTCATCAAAGACAGCCTCTTCCTGGCCCACGCCGGCGTCACCATCCTGCCACGGCGCGTCACCCGCACCATGCAGGACTATCTGGAGCAGTGCAGCCTGCGCATGCAGGAGTACCCAGAGGCCTGGCGCGCCGTGAATGAGACCCGCGTCGTCGCCGCCCGCCTCATCGGGGCCAAAGCCAGCGAGATCGCCCTCATCGGCCCCACCTCCGTCGGCCTCAGCCTCGTCGCCAATGGCCTGCCCTGGCAGCCAGGAGACGAAGTCGTCTGCTATCTCGACGACTACCCCGCCAACGTCTATCCTTGGACAGACCTGGAGCGCCACGGCGTCGTCCTCAAGCTCCTCAAACCCTCCGCCCCCGGAGAGATCACCCCCGAGCTCGTCGAGGCCGCACTCACCCCCAAAACCAAACTCGTCGCCCTCGCCTCCTGCCACTTCCAGAGCGGCTACCGCATCGAGATCGACCGCATCGGCCGCATGCTGCGCCAGCGCGGCGTCCTCTTCTGCCTCGATGCCATCCAGACCGTCGGCGCCTTTGAGACCCTTGTCGATCACGTCGACTTCCTCTCCGCCGACTCCCACAAATGGATGCTCGGCCCCATGAGCGCCGGCATCTTCTACGTGCGCGAGGAGCTTCAGGACATGCTGCGCCCCAGCCTCCTCGGCTCCTGGAACGTGCGCAGCCCCAACTTCATCGCTCAGGAAGAAATCGCCTTCGAGCGCGGCGGCCGCCGTTACGAACCCGGCGCCCTCAATATCTCCGGCATCCTCGGCATGAAAGCCGGCATCGACCTCATTCTCGAATTCGGCATCCCCGCCATCAGCGCCCAGCTCCTCAAGCTCAAAGCCCGCCTGCATGACGGATTGCAGCCCCTCGGCTTCACCTTCCTCGGCCCAGACCCGCACAACAGCGTCAACGCCTCCTGCATCACCACCGTGCAGCACCCCACACGCTCCTTGGAGGACATCTCCAAGCACCTCGCCGCGCACAACATCATCCCCTCCCTCCGCCACAACCGCGCCGGCCAGCCCCTCATCCGCTTCAGCCCCCACTTCTACAACACCGAAGCCGAAATGGACCGCGTCGCCCAGGTGATCGCAGACGCGGCGTAAAAACGCGCTTCAAAAGCAAGCTGGATTCGCATGAAATTTCATGCTTTATTGCTGTCATGTTCCAGCTAGAAGACATCCATCCGCTCAGCGATTTTCAGCGCAATGCCAAGAGCCACCTGAACCGGGTGAACAAAACCGGACGCCCCGAGGTTTTGACGGTCAACGGCCGTGCAGAGGCCGTGCTGCTCGGCCGCAAAGCTTACGAGCAGATGCAAGATGCGATGGAGGAACTCGCTGCGATCAAATCCATTCAAACAAGCCTCGGTCAGATGGCAGCAGGGAAAACCATATCCGCCAAAACCGTTCATGAGCGGCTGCGGAGCTTATGAGCTTTAAAATCGAGTACACGCCGCAGGCACAAGGCGAACTGGTGGATGTATATCTTTGGATCAAAGCGCGGGCCCCTCTGACTGCCGCCCGATGGCGGGATGATTTGATCGCCAAAGTAGAGTCGCTGTCATCCAACCCATCACAGCATCGCCTTGCTCCCGAGAGCTGCAGATTTCCAGTCGAAATTCGCCAGCTGCTTTTTCGCAAACGTCACGGCCAGTTCCGCATCCTTTTCACCATCGCTGAGAATCACGTCGTCATTCTCTCCGTGCGCCACCACTCACGAAAGCCTTTGGAAGAGGGAGACCTGCCGGTTTGAGCCAGTGATTCATCCAGCTATGACGGAAAGTCACGCTGGATGCTCCACAATCAACCGCAGCGACAGTTCCCATCCTACCGCCTCACAGTCGCCGGCAGCGTCTTCTCCAGCGCCGAAAGGATCGCCGCATGCGCCGCATCCACCTCGGCCGTCTCCAGCGTCTTGTCAGCAGAGCGGTACGTCAGCGTCCACGCGATCGACTTGCGGTCCTTCGCAATCTTCGCCCCTGACGGATCCATGAACACGTCAAAGACTTCCGCCCCCACGAAGAGCGGATGCTTCTGGCTCGCAAAGAACGCCGCCACCTTCGCATTCGGCAGGTCGGCGGGCACTTCCATCGCCACGTCGCGTGTCATGCTGGGGAAGCGCGGCAGCTCCTCAAACTTCGCCGGCCCCGTGCTGCCCTGGCGCAGCGCGCTCAAGAGCAGCTCCGCCACATACACCGGATGCCGCGCATCGATCGCACGCGCACGTGCCGGATGCAGTTGCGCGATCCAGCCCAGCACGCGGTTCCCCGCACGCAGCTCGCTTGTCAGCAGATAGTTCGCGCTGTTCTCCTTTGCAGGGCGCACCTCGATCGGCGTGCGCGTCAGGTTCTGGATCTGCCCCACCAGCTCATGCACATCCGCAGCCTGCGGCTCACGTCCATGCCAGCTCGTCGGAGACACAGGACCGCTGATCAGCACCGCCAGACGCTCCTCCTCACGGCTGCCACCCTTCGGCAGCGCCAGGAAGACACGACCAATCTCAAAGAACCGCAGGCGATGCAGCCCCTGCCGGATGTTCAGCGCCGCAGTCGCCACCAGCCCCGGCACAATGCTCGGGCGCAGTGTCGTGTGGTCTTCGCTCAGCGGGTTCTTCACCGCCACGCCCTGCCCACCACCCAGCGAGTCAGCCAGCTGCGCTTCAGAGACCAGACGCAGCGTCTGCGCCTCGTAAAAGCCACGGCTCGCCAGCGTCTGGCGCAGCCCCATCGCAAAGTCATACGTGCGGTCCGCCGCCTCCACCGGAGACGCCACTGCCACCTGCCGTGAAGGCACACGATCTAGCCCGATCACGCGTGCCAGCTCCTCCACCAGATCCACCGGACGCAGCAGGTCCAGGCGATAGCTCGGGATGCCCCAGCGGCTCTCATGCTTGTTCGCAGCCTTCTTCGTCAGCCCCAGTTTTTCCAGAATCGCATGCATCTCATCGCCGCTCATGTCCGGCGTTCCCAGCAGCTTGCGGGCGCGCTCTTCATCCAGCGTCACCTCACCCACCAGCGCGGGTGCTTCACCAGCCACCTGCACCACATCTTCAGCCGTGCCTCCGGCGATGGAGAGAATCAGCTTCGTCGCCAGCTCAGATCCACCCAGCACCTGCTGCGGGTCCATGCCACGCTCAAAGCGGTAGCTGCTGTCGCTGCTCAGGCCAAGACGGCGCGAGGTGCGGCGGATGCCGCTGGGCGCGAAATACGCCGCTTCCAGCAGCACGTTCACGGTGGCTTCCGTCACTCCGGTCTCTTCACCACCCATCACACCCGCCACGGCCACAGGCCGCTTGCTGTCGGCGATCACCAGATCATCCGCCTGCAGCGTGTAGCTCTGCCCGTCCAGCGCCAGGATCTTCTCACCCTCGTCCGCCAGGCGCACCACGATGCCGCCGCTCAGCTTGTCCAGATCAAAGCAGTGCAGAGACTGCCCCATCTCCATCATCACATAGTTCGTGATGTCCACGATGCTGTTGATCGGCCGCAGCCCGATGCTCTCCAGCCGCACACGCAGCCACTCCGGGCTCGGCCCCACCTTCACGCCCTTGATCAGGCGCGCGGTGTACAGCGGGCACGCTTCAGCCGCCTTGATCAAGATCTGCCCCTCAGCCGCCTTCTTCGTCTTCGTGCTCGCATTCCCATGATGGCGCTCGCCCTTCAGAGGCAGTCCGGTCAGCGCCGCCAGTTCACGCGCCAGCCCCAGATGGCTCAGCAGGTCCGGACGGTTCGGCGTGATCTCCAGATCAAAGAGCACATCCGCAGGATGGATCTTGTTGAAGGGAGTGCCCACCACCGCGTCCGCGCTCATGATCAGCAGCCCGCTGTGGTCTTCACCCAGGCCCAGCTCCTTGCCGCTGCACATCATGCCCATGGAGTCCACACCGCGCAGCTTGCCTTCCTTGATCGCAAATCCACCTGGCAGCACCGCACCCGGCAGCGCCAGCGGCACCTTGTCACCTTCCTTGAAATTCTTCGCACCGCACACGATCTGCCGCGCCGTGCCGCTGCCGTCGTCCACCTGGCACACGCTCAGCTTGTCCGCGTTCGGGTGCTGCACAAAGGACTGGATCTGCGCCACCACGACTTTGTCAGTGGACACACCACGCTCTTCGATGCCTTCCACCTCCACACCCGCGAAGGTGAGAAGATCCGAAAGCTGAGGGACAGTGTAGGAGCTCAGGTCAATGTGGTTGCTGAGCCAGGAGAGGGAAACTTGCATGACAGACGTAAGGGCAAAAGGGTCGTTGAATGAATCAGGAAAACCGCGTCAAAATTAAGCGGCGAACTGCTGCAGGAAGCGCACGTCATTCTCAATGAGATGACGAATGTCAGTGATGCCATGCATGATCATGGCCAGTCGGTCCAGGCCCAGGCCAAACGCAAAGCCCGTGGTCGTTTCCGGGTCAAAAAGATTGTCGCCACGCGCCTTGTTGATCTCGGCAAACACCGCCGGGTCAACCATCCCACAGCCCGCGATTTCAATCCAGCGCGCATCCTTGCCCTTCGCTTCCAGCTTCACATCGATCTCAAAGCTCGGCTCCGTGAACGGGAAGAAGTGTGGGCGGAAACGCACCGCCGTTCCTGCCCCAAAAATTTCGCGGAAGAAATACTCCAGCGTGCCTTTCAAATCCCCCAGGCTCACGTCCTGACTGACATACAAACCCTCAAGCTGGTTGAACACGCTCAGGTGCGTCGCATCGATCTCATCACGGCGATAGGCCGAGCCTGGCGCGATGATACGAATAGGCAGCGTCTTCGCCGCTTCCATCGTGCGGATCTGCACGCTCGAGGTATGCGTGCGCAGCAGGCGTCCGTCAGGCAGGTAAAAGGTGTCCTTCTCATTGCGCGCCGGATGGTCGGCAGGAGTGTTCAGCGCATCAAAGCAGTGCCACTCAGTTTCGATCTCAGGCCCCTCTGCCAGCGCAAAGCCCATGCGGCGCAACGTGCGGATCGCCAGGTCACGGATCTGTGTCAGCGGATGCAATGCGCCCAAACCAGCGCCCGGACGCCCCGGCAGCGTGATGTCGATCCCCTCCACCGCCTTCGCATCCTGCGCAGCCTGCAGCGCCAGCTTCTTCGCGTCGATGCCTTCGGTGATCGCCGTGCGCACTTCGTTCAGCTTCGCGCCCACTTCTTTCTTCTGCTCCACCGGCACGTCCTTCATGCCCTGGCTCAGGGCCGTCACGCTGCCCTTCTTGCCCAGAAAGTTCACACGCACCGCTTCCAGCGCGGGTTCATCCTGCGCTGCATCCAGCGCGGCTAGGGCTTCAGTTTTCAGGGAGTCGAGTTGGGAGAGCATGGCTTGTCAGAAAAAGGGGTGGAGTCGGAAAAAGCAAACAGCCGGGACGCATTGCATCCCGGCTGTGGTGAAAGGTTGGTTGAACCTGTGATTTACGCGGCGGGAGCTGCGGCGGCTTTCTTTTCCAGCGCGGCCTTGGCCTGCTGAACAAGGGCCTCAATGGCGGCGATGTCCTTGACGGCGAGATCGGCCAGGACCTTGCGGTCCAGCTCGATGCCGGCAAACTTCAGGCCTTCCATAAATCGGGAATAGCTCAGGCCGAGGGGGCGTGTGGCTGCGTTGATGCGCTGCACCCACAGGTTGCGGAAGCTGCGCTTCTTGGCCTTGCGGTCGCGGGTTGCGTAGGTTTCGGCCTTGCGCACGGCGTCCTTCGCATAACGGAAATGCGTGGAACGGAAGCCGCGGTAGCCTTTGGCTTTGGCCAGCACGCGCTTACGGCGCTTCCGGCTGGCGGGGGAGTTGGTGGCTCTTGACATGTATCTGGGTCTATGATCAGGCTGTTGTTTGGGTAGCGATGGCTTGCCTCACCTGGTCGAAGGCTTCACGGGTGAAGCCAGGCAATTTCATCGTGGTCTCAAATGAGAGAGACCGTGGGCGTCTTAGCGATGGGAGAACGGCATGTTCGCCTTGATTGCTTTGACATCCACTTCCGCCACGAGGGCGACTTTACCGAGGTTGCGCTTCCGCTTGCGGCTCTTGTTCTGCAGGATGTGGCGCTTGCCTTGTTTACGGCGCAGCACCTTACCCGTGGCAGTTATTTTGAACCGCTTGGCGTAAGCTTTCCTCGTCTTGGCGATACCGGCATTTTTGGACATAGGGGCGGCGATGGTAGTGGAGAAGCCCGTTTCGGCAAGGTGTTTTTCACCTGTACCTGCAGTCTCGGCAAATTTCTCACCCGCTCCCCTCTCAAATATTGGAGTCAGAAATATCCGAAGTATCAAAAATTAAAGTTGTCTTAATTATTGGAGATTGCTAAATGAACTGGATTCACGCGGAAAATTCATGCCACCCTCCCTCTCCACTTCCTCCGCATCTCCAGCAGCGATCGCTGAGCTGGAGCAGGGGCTGGAGCACCTCAAAGTGGCAAATTATTACCTCCGCGTCGCGCTCGACCAGGTGGCCGATGGTGTGGTGATTGTGGAAAGCGAAGCCAGCGATCCTAAAAGCGGTCAGAAGGTCCTTTTCAGCAATGCCGCCGCAGCAATGCTGGCTGGCACCGACCCCGAATCAGGTCTGCGTGGCCTGGGGCTGAACGACCTCGTCGCTGATGCCCGTGATGCTGCGACCCTCCAGCAAAGCCTCCGGATGGCCGTGGACCATGGCGGCTGCCATGAATGCGAATGCCAGCTGCAAAGCCTGCGCATGCAGGCTCCTGTCCCCAGCAGGTGGCGTGTCCGGGCGGTCTTCAACAGCATGCGCAAGCTGCTGAACTTCACCATTCTCATCACCCCGGTCCAGCCAGCTACCCCTGCGGTCGCCGTCAGGCCGGAGCCCAAGCCTGCACCGGACGACCTGGACGCTCAGTCCGCCCTGCTGAGGAAGGAAAATCTCGCAGCGCTCGCCCAAGGCATCGCACATGATGTGAACAATCTGCTCGGCCCCGTCACGGTGCGTCTCTCGGCATTGATCCAGCAGGTGCAGGACCACCCCGTGCTGGCGCAGGAGCTGCAGCTCGTGTTTGCAGGCCTGAAGCGCGCAAAGCAGTTCACCTCCCAGGTCGTCACCGCTTCCAAGTCCTCCCCTCGGAAACTGGAGCCCACAGACATCGTCTCCCTCATTCGTGACACCGTCGAGTTTGCCGGCGCAGGCTCCAATGTGCATGTGTGCGTGCGCAGTGACGATAACCTGCGCCAGGCCGTGGCAGACCCCGTCAAGCTCAGCCAGGTACTGCAAAACCTCGTCATGAACGGCATCCAGGCCATGCCTCACGGCGGCTACATGGACGTCCAGGCTTTCAATCTCGTGGTCGGCCCTGCGGGAGACGGCAAGCTCAGGCCCGGCAAGCATGTTCACATCATCGTGCGCGATCGCGGCTGCGGCATCGCAAGGGAAAATATCGACCGCCTGTTCCGCGAATCCTTCACCACCAAGCCCGACGGCAACGGCATCGGCCTGACCACCTGCAAACGCTTCATTGATGAAATGGGTGGCGACATCCGCGTGACCTCCACACCCAACGTCGGCACCGAGTTCAGCGTCTATCTGCCGGCGGCCGCAGGCACCGGCGGCACCAGACCCCTCGCCCCGGCAGACACCGTACCGGTCCCTCTCAAGCACGGCAAAGGCAAGGTGCTCATCGTCGATGACGAGGACGATCTGCGCAAAGTCGCCCACATGATCCTCACCCGCTGCGGCTACGAGGTCGTGCAGTGTGACAATGGCCAGGATGCCGTCCGCATCTACCACAGCCTCTTCCGCACCGGCACCCCGCCCGATGTTGTCCTCATGGATCTCACCCTGCGTGGCGGCATGAACGGCACTGAGACCGCCGCAGAGATCCTGCACCTCGATCCCGATGCACGCATCGTCTGCACCAGCGGCAGCGTGACCGAGGAGGTTCAGATGGTCTTCCTCGAGCGCGGTTTTGTCGGCGTTCTGCCAAAGCCCTATGAAGCAGGCGAGCTCACGCAGATGGTCCACAATGTGGCCACCATGATGAAACGCCATTGAGCCGGGTCACTTGCGTGCTTGAGTGGCCGTTTCCGCTCCGCATGAAAACACGCCGCTTCTTCCTCTCAGGCCTGGCCACCGCTGCCGCTTCCAGCTTCACAGCAACGCTGCGCAGCGCCCCCGATCCGAAAAAAGACGTCGTCATCGGCCACGGCACCCACCGCTACAGGGTCAACAAGGAGTGGGTGCCTGCCGGCCAGGGCCGTCACCACCCCATCCTCAACTGCCACGAGATGGTCCAGGTCAAAGACGGCCGCCTTTTCATGATCGGAGACCACTGGGACAACCAGATGCTCGTCTTCAAACCCGACGGCACCATCCTCGACTCCTGGGGCAGCGTCTGGCCCGGAGGCCATGGCCTCACGCTCTCCGATGAAAACGGCGAAGAGTTCCTCTTCGTCACCGACAGCGGCCTCTGGAAGTCCGGCAGCGGCGGCTACCGCCAGACCGGTCGCGTCACAAAGACCGATCTCACCGGCAAAGAAATTTTCTCCATCAGCCACCCCATGAGCGTCGGCGCTTATGAGCCGGGCATGGTCTTCAATCCCACCGAAACCGCCATCGCCCCCAATGGGGACATCTACGTCGTGGACGGCTACGGCTCGCAGCATGTCCTCCGCTACGACTCCCGCGGCAAATTCATCCAGCGCTTCGGCGGCAAGGAGGGCGTGCCCGAAGAGCAGCGCCTCAACAACGCCCATGGCATCGCCATCGACACCCGCCAGGGCGCAGACAAAGCCACCGTCATCGTCACCTCCCGCGCAGACAACTGCTTCCGCCGTTTCACTCTCGACGGCAAATACCTCGAAACCCTGCCCGTACCCGGCGCCATGGTCTGCCGCCCCGTCATCTCCGGCCAGGAGCTTTACGCTGGAGTCTGCTGGTCCAAAACCCCGGAAATCAACAAGCTGCCGCAAAACCCCAGCGGTTTCACCGTCGTGCTGGATGCCGCTGGCAAAGTCATCAGCGCCCCTGGCGGCAGCGAGCCCGTCTACGAAGACGGCAAGCTCAAGCCCCTGACCCAGGCCGAGCGTGTCTTCGACCACGGTCACGACGTCTGCGTCCTCGAAAACGGCGACCTCATTGTCTGCCAGTGGAATGCCTTCCAGACCTACCCCATCAGGCTCGAAAAAGTGGCCGCCTGACGCTCCTGAGGCCTGCTCATCTTTGTGGCGCAGTCAAATGACGGAAAAAATCCGAATGACAAACGCCTGAAATGCCGCAATCACCCTGCGTCAGTGCCGGGCTCCGTCACTCATTCCTCATTCCAGTTCCTTCGCTCCCTGCCTCGCCCCTGCCTCTTGAATCATGAAATACCTCACGATCGTGCGACACGCCAAATCCAGCTGGGGGCAGCCTGGGCTCGCGGATCATGATCGCCCGCTCAATGAGCGCGGGCAGCGCGCCGCACCGGCGGTCGCCACATTCCTGCACCGCACCTACTTCGGCGGCGCAGACTCCCCCCCCCTGCTGCCATTGCCGGACCGGCTCGTGACCAGCACCGCGCTTCGCGCCCTGAGCACCGCTCAGATCATGCGCGAGACCTTTGCCATGCCGGTTGAAAAACTGCTCCTGGAATCCCGCCTCTACCTGGCGGACTCCGAACTGATTCTCGATGTCATGCGCGGTTTTGAAGAAAGCTGGAACCACGCCATGATCTTCGGCCACAATCCGGGCCTCCACGATTTCGCCGAGCACATCCTCGCCCGGGCACACATCCCCAAAGTGCCCACCTGCACGGCCATCATCATGGCTTTCCCTCATGAGTTCTGGGGCCTGGCAGACTGGAACGAGGCCCAGCTTATCGGCTACATCACCCCAAAGTCCCTCGAACGCCGCTTCCCCGAGCTCTACGCCGGCATCTCACGCGTCGATGGCGACGATTAATCCCCCCGCTGACTCCGCCACCCTGGTATTTTTCGCGTCATTTTTGATATTTTGATAACGGAAAATATCCATATGTTGCGACAAATGAATCCCTTTTGCGTAGCCTGTGGGTACGCGCATGAAACAAAAACTGGAAGCCATTGAACTCGCGGCCATTCGCATCGCATGCGGAAACGAACTGCCCCAAAGCACTGCGGACAACCTCAACCAGCTCTTCCGCGCCCTTGTGCCTCTGCTCAAGCGCCAGCAGGATGAAATAGAGCGCTTGCAGCATTACATTGCCCATGAGTGCTCTCACCGTTCCAGGAGTGCGGCCCAGGCAGGCTAGGCTTTTCCTCCCAACCGGTCACTCCGTCTAGCCACCCATCCGGCTCCGGTGCTCGCTCGGCCGCCACCCGATCCACTTCTTGAACGTGTTGCTGAACACAAACGGGTTCTGATACCCCACCTCGTGGGAGATCGTCTCGATCTTCAAATTCGTCGTGCTCAGCAGTTCCGCCGCCTTGCGCATCCGCAGCCACGTCACGTGGTGCATCGGCGTGCGCCCCAGCGCCTTCCGGCACAGCCGGCGCAGGTGCTCGGCACTCACATGCGCCTGATGCGCCAGTTCATCCAGCGTCCAGTCATAGCCCACATTCGCGGATACCTTTTCCCAGATCCGGTGCAGCCGGTCATCCACCTGCCACGGCTGCGCAAAGCGCTCGATGTAATGCTGCACCAGCTCCACCCAGTGAAACATGGCGGCGGGCTGCGCTGCGTTTCCAGCTTCCTCAATGAGTCCCTCGATGGCATTCCACAGCGCCGCACCGGCAAAAGGAGCCATCAGCGGCGAGCTGCTGCTCAGGATCGGCGTCTGTTCCGGCTGCTGCTCATAGCGCACCCAGCAGCAGCGCCAGATCTTGCCCGGCACCGCATGAAAGGCGTTCACCATGAAAGGCGGCAGCGCCACGGCCATGCCTGCCGTGCATTTCTTCCACACACCATCCACCAGCACCCGTCCCTCCCCTTCAAGACATGCCAGGAAATACAGGCCGCCCTGGTGCATCCGCACGATACGGTACGGCGCACGCGCCGTCATCACCCCCGCATGCGCGATCCGGTGCGTCGCCAGCGTGGTGCACAGCGGCGCACTGCGCAGCCAGGCCCGCGTATCCCTCTCCGACCCACGCACCATGCGGTACTCCGTATCAGGCCCGTGGGTGTGCGTTTCGGATAGCTCTTGGATGGCGGCGCGGGCGTGCATAAGCTTAAGTTTGCGATTGTTTGCCGTTGTCGACTGTGGTTTGCAATGGTTTCCCAAACAACTGCAAACGCGCGCAGCGCCAGCCATCGCAAACAACCGCAAACTTCACCCTTATGCCCAATCCCTGGACCGGAATCGGAAATCCCTACACGAAGCAAGAAGTCGTGGACCGCCTCAAAGCCACCCGTGCCAAGGGCGAGCCGATCATCGCCGCGGGCGCAGGCACCGGCATCAGCGCCAAGTTCATCGAAAAAGGCGGCGCAGACCTCATCATCATCTACAACAGCGGCCGCTTCCGCATGATGGGCCACGGCAGCACTTGCGGCCTCATGGCCTATGGAGATGCCAATGCCATCGCCATGGAGATCGGCGAATACGAAGTCCTGCCCGTCGTCAAAGAAATCCCCGTCGTCTGCGGCGTGCATGCCACGGACCCACGCCGCCGCATGTGGCACTGGCTCGGCCGTGTGAAAGAGATGGGATTCTCCGGTGTGAACAACTTCCCCACCCACACCATTGTGGACGGTCATTTCCGCGGCGTCCTGGAGGAAACAGGAATGAGCGTGGAAAAAGAGTTCGAAATGGTCGGCCTCGCCACCCGCATGGACATGTTCAGCATCGTCTATGTCGCCACGCCGGAGGAGGCCGTAAAGATGGCCCAAAACGGAGCCGACGCCATCATCGCCCATGTCGGCACGACCGTCGGCGGCAGCATCGGCGTGACCAATGCCGTGGTGAGCTGGGACCACACCGTCAAGATCACCCAGGAGATCATTGATGCCGCAAAGAGCGTGAATCCAAACGTTTTCACCCTCACCCACGGCGGCCCGATCAACACCCCCAAGGATGTGGAATTCATCCTCAGCAAAACCTCGGCGGATGGCTTCGTCGGCGCCAGCAGCCTGGAACGCATGGGCGTTGAAGACTCCCTGACCAGCCTGACACGCGAGTTCAAACGCGTTCCCATCGAGCGTTAGCCTGCTGCTCCCCCCATAAAGGGGGGCTCCAGTCCCGGCGAATCGCATTTTGCAAAAAAATTACCGGCGTGTATGCTCGGACTCGCGTTACTTAGTTGTAACACCCCCGCTCATGTCCGACGACCCCTTCAACAACCGCCCCGACGGTCCCAACCGTCGCAACCAAGATCCGCAGTTCAACTGGCGCGGGTTCATGCTCTTCGCGCTCGCGATCACCCTGCTGATCTCGGGCTTCATGATGAACAAGGGGCTGGCTGGAAGCCGCAAGGTCTTCGACTACGCCGAATTCAAAAAACACGTTGAGGCCGGCCGCATCGACCCCAACAAGAAGCTGGTCCTCATCAACTCAGACGCCACCTCCAAGCAGGTCATTGAAGGCGGCTATTTCCCTTTGCCCCCCAGCATCACACCAGCCCCGGTGGCCAAACCCGTTGAATCTGGCACGGAGCCTGCCCCCAGCCTGGGCAACCCCACCCTTGAGGCTCCCGCCAAGGAGGTGACTGTCACTGAAAAGCCGGCTGCCGAAGCCCCCAAGACGGAGTCCAAGGATTTCAGCGTCCAGGTGAACATCGAGTTCCAGAAAGAGGAGCTCCACAAGCTGCTCGACGCCCACAAGCTCGTCCTCATCCCCACCTATGACAACGAGATGTGGTCCTCCCTCATCGGCTTCCTGCTTCCCCTGCTCGTCATCCTCGCCTTCTTCTACTTCCTCGTGCGCCAGCAGCTCCGCAGCGCCGGCCGCGGTGCCATGAGCTTTGGAAAGAGCAAGGCCAAGATGCTCGCCCAGGACCGCAACAAGGTCACCTTCAAGGACGTGGCCGGAGTTGAGGAAGCCAAGGAAGAAGTGCAGGAAATCGTCGAGTTCCTCAAGGACCCCAAGAAGTTCCAGCGCCTCGGCGGCAAGATCCCCAAAGGCGTCCTCATGACCGGCCCTCCCGGCACCGGCAAAACCCTCCTCGCCAAGGCCATCGCCGGCGAGGCCGACGTTCCATTCTTCAGCATCAGCGGCTCGGACTTCGTCGAAATGTTCGTCGGTGTCGGTGCCAGCCGCGTGCGTGACATGTTTGAGCAGGGCAAAAAGAACGCCCCTTGCCTCATCTTCATCGACGAAATCGACGCCGTCGGCCGTCATCGCGGTCACGGCATGGGCGGTGGCCATGACGAACGTGAGCAGACCCTCAATGCCCTGCTCGTCGAAATGGACGGCTTCGACACCCAGGAAGGTATCATCATCATCGCCGCCACCAATCGCGCCGACGTGCTTGACCCCGCACTCCTGCGTCCGGGCCGCTTTGACCGTCAGGTCACCGTCAATCTTCCGGATGTGAAAGGCCGCGAGGAAATCCTCCGCGTTCACGCCAAGAAGGTGAAGCTCGCAGACAGCGCCGACCTTTCCAAGATCGCCCGTGGTACCCCCGGGTTCTCGGGTGCCGAGCTCGCAAACCTGCTCAACGAGGCTGCCCTCCTCGCCTCGCGCAAGAACATGAAGTCCATCACCAATCCCGAGCTCGAAGAAGCCCGTGACAAGGTGCGCTGGGGCCGCGAACGCCGCAGCATGGCCCTCACCGAGAAGGAGAAGGAAAACACCGCCTACCATGAGGCTGGCCACGCCATCCTCAATGAAGTGCTGGAGCACACCGCCCCTCTGCACAAAGTCACCATCATCCCCCGCGGCCCATCCCTCGGCGTCACCATGATGCTTCCTGAAGAGGACAAGTTCACCCACCGCAAAAGCGAACTGCTCGACGACCTCATCGTCACCATGGGCGGCCGTGTGGCCGAAGAAATCCAGTTTGGCGATGTCACCAGCGGCGCCAGCGGCGACATCCGCATGGCCTCCCGTGTGGCACGCAGCATGGTCTGCTCCTGGGGCATGAGCACCAAGCTCGGCATGATCGAGTACGGTGAAAACGAAAGCAACGCCTTCATGGGCCGTGGCAGCAGCAACTACAGCGAAGACACCGCCCAGAAGATCGACGAAGAGGTGAAGCGCCTCATCGACGAAGCCTACGCCAAGGCCACCGAGATCCTCATCAAACACAAGGACAAGCTCGACGCCATCGCCCACGCGCTGCTCGAATACGAAACCCTCGATGGCACCCACATCAAGGAAATCATGGAGCACGGCCATCTCATCAATCCGCCCGAAAACAAGAGCAAGCCCCCGCCTCCGCCCCCTCTTCCCAAAGTCACCGACTCACGCCCCGTGAAGCGTGAAGACGAAGACGACGGCGGCATGGCCCCAGGCCTGACCGGCGTGCCCGCTTAACCAAGCACCGGGATCATCCTGATCCCTTCATTTCAACACTCATCAAAGGGGGGATCAGCAATGATCCCCCTTCTTCTTTTGCGAGGCTCAAACGTCGCCAGCACCACTGAAATCGCCCCCAAGTTTTCGCCAATCTTGATATTCAGCCCCAGCCAGGCTGCGTAATAACAAACGCCATTGAAAACAGGTCTGTATTCCTGTCGAAGAAGAGCCTGTAATCGAACAGGTGAACAGCGCGGCGCCCAGGGCCCGTAGGTTGGGTGTGTTTGACGTCGAGCGTTTGTCTTGCGCCACATCGCTCTCCGCCAAACCGCCCGACCACCAGGACGTTCGTACGCCACGCTGCTTGCCGTACGCTGATGGACGCGTGGGTTGTCGCCACCCCCAATCTATGCCGGTTGTCGCCTTCTTTCGTCATCCCACTCCGCTTGACACCAGTCCCAACGGGTTGCCGAGCTTTAGCGAGGTTATCTTGGTACAGGGCACAATCTGATTGAAAAAACAAACCAGCGCCTTCACCACACACCAGCCCTGAAAGGGCTGCGTAGTTGAGCCCAGCGTTTGCCGAGCCTGAGCGAGGCGTCCCCGGGTAAAACACAACACGACCGGGAAGCAAACCCAGCACCCCATCGCACCCCGCGTCCACCAGTAGCGCCTGTAAAAAGCTCCGCCACAAGCTGGCACCGCGCTCAGACAACGCCCTTATCCTCGCCCACTCTCCTTCTTCACCTCAGCCTCAGCACCAGCCGCACCGCATCCAGCCTTACCGTGGTCGCACCAATGGCCGCCGCAAGCGCATCACGCTGGTCCCGCAAGGCGCTGATTTCCTCCGGGCGCACATGCGGATTGCGCGCCTGCAGATCCTCGAGCCGGGAGATCTCCTCATCCATCTGCTTGCGCATCGCCGCCGTGGCGCGCTGCTGCAGGCTCTTGAGCTGCGCCTCGGCAAGCTGCTGCGCCTTGCCCAGCATCGTTGGCAGCAGCTTGTGCCGCACCGTTTCGTTCTCCACCGTGCGTGTCGGATCACCCGGCGTGAGCTTGGCCCGGGTAAAGGCAGCATCGGCGCTCAGGTCCCGGCCCTGATGATCCACCGCCACCCGCAAAGGCATGGCCGGCATGAAGCGCGTCGCATGCAAAGAGGGTGGCGCGATGCACTCCGCAATGAAGCACGCTTGCAGCACCAGCCCCTCGCCGCCTGACGCCTTCCAAAACGCAAATCCGGCATTGCCCGCCGGAGAGCCCAGCAGCACGTCCAGGGCCGCGCAAACCAGCGGATGATCCCACGTCAGAAACGCCTCATGATCACGCGAAAGCGCACGCTCCCGATCAAAGGAAAAGGTAAGCCCTTCCTCCGGCAATGAGGGCAGCGCGTCCGTGATCAAATTGTCAGGGCGGATGTACCACGTCCGGTGCGTCATCTCCTCCACATGCATGCCGAAGTGGTCCAGCAGGCGGATGAAGAAGCGCTCGAAATCCAGCTCCGCATCCACATCTCGAATCCTCTCGATCATGCGCGCCGCAAGGCGCGGCTTGCACGAGTTCAGCTCCAGCAGGCGGTTGTGACCACGCTCGAGCTTCTGGCGCACTTCCCGACTCAGCGCCTGGCTGCGGCGGATGCAGCCGGCGAGCTTCTTGGCATTGAAGCAGGAGCAGAGCTCTTCGATCTCCGCGGCAAAGCTGTGCAAAAGCTGCGTCGCTCCCTGCAGGCTGTGCTCAAAGGCGTCGAGACCGTCATGATACCAGCGCGCCAGCACCTCCCCTTCACTGCCCGCGATGAATGGCACATGAATGTTGATCGTGCCTTTTTGACCGATGCGGTCCAGGCGGCCAATCCGCTGCTCCAGCAGTTCAGGATCTCGCGGCAGGTCGTACAACACAAGGTGCTGCGCAAACTGGAAATTGCGCCCTTCGCTGCCGATTTCAGAGCAGATCAGAATGCGCGCCCCTTCGGGATCGGCAAACGCCGCCGCATGCCTGTCACGCTGCATCAGGGTGAGCCCTTCATGAAACAGCACCGCATGTACATTGATCTCACGCAGCAGACGCTCGTGCGTGTCTTCGGCGAGTTTTCGCGTGCGGCAGATGAGCAGGACTTTGGCGTCACCGAGTTCGCGCAGCGTCGCCGCCAGCCAGCGGGCAAGCGCCTCTGCAGGTGTCGTCCCAGCCTCAAGCACAAGCTCACGCAGATGGCACTTCCGAGGCGGAAACCCCTGGATGACAGCTCGCGTGTTCCGGAACATCACACGGCCGGTGCCGAATTCATCAAGAAGGTCGGCCACGAGGCGCTGCCTGGCGGTTTCATCGCCTCCGGCGAGTTCGGCAGCATGGTTCTGCACACGTGGAGAATGGCTGGCAAAGAGCTCCCGGTCCTCCGGGCTCATGCCCCCGCCTTGCAGAATCCGGTCCACGACCTGCGCCACCTGCTCATAGCGGCCGGACTCCTCCAGAAAAGCGTCCAGATCGCCGTAGCGGTCCGGGTCCAGCAGTCGCAGACGGGCAAAGTGACCTTCAGCACCAAGCTGCTGCGGCGTGGCGGTCAGCAGCAGCACGCCAGGCACCCGCTGCGCGATGGCTTCGACCACCTGATAAGCGACACCCGGCGCTCCGACAGCCCACTCCAGATGGTGTGCTTCATCCACAATGAGCAGGTCCCAGGCCGCGTCTGCCGCCTGCTGGGCTCGCTTGGGCGACTCACTCAGCAGAGACAGCGGGCACAGCACCAGCTGGCTGTCCAGAAAGGGGTTCCCCTCCGGATCTCCGGCTTCGATGGCCGCACAGCGCTCTTCATCAAACAGGCTGAACATCAGATTAAACCGGCGCAGAAGCTCGACAAACCACTGATGTGGCAGCGCATCAGGCACCAGCACCAGAATGCGTGAGGCACGCCCCGTGAGGTTCAGCCGGTGGAGGATCAGTCCCGCCTCAATCGTCTTCCCCAGCCCCACCTCATCCGCCAGCAGCACTCGCGGCAGCAGCCGCCCGGTGACGTCTGCCGCAATCGACATCTGATGCGGAATGGGATCGACCCGCCCCCCGATGAATCCCCTCACCGGCGAAGCCTGCATCCGGCAGCGCCATTCGACGGCTTCCGCACGGAGGGCAAAGGTCTGCAGATCGTCCGTGCTTGCAGCCAGCAGCCGCTCCTGCGGGCCGCCAAGGCTGAGCGTGTCAGCCAGGTCACACTCAGGGACACTGCGCCTGCCGCAGTGATAGATCAAAGCACCATCGATGGAACTGACTGAATCGATTTGCAGCGCGGTGCCATCGCGCAGGGAGATCTGATCGCCCGCATGGAAGCTGGCACGGCGCAGCGGGGCACCATTGCGTGCGTACCGGCGCTTTTCTCCGGCAGCCGGGAACCTCACGTCCACAAAGCTGCCTTCAAGACCGCTGACGATTCCGAGCCCGAGTTCGGGCTCGCTTTGACTGATCCAGCGCTGGCCGGGTGCAGGAGCTTCCATCAGTGCTATTTGCCAAACAAACGTTTGAAGAAGGACTTTTTCTGCGGCTCGGCCGCGGGCTTCGGCTGCGCAGGCACCGCCTGCTGCTGCGGCACCACCATTCCCGGAGCTGCCGGGTTTTGAGTGAAATCAATCACACCAGGCTTGATCGAAGGGGCTGCTCGCGGGTCAACATTGACCACCTTGGGCTTCTTGGCTGCCCCCTGAGCATCATACTCATAGACCACCTGCTGATAGCACTGGCCGTTCAGGTTGAAGGAGCGCATCTCCGTGGCACGCCCGTACGCATCAAAATAGACCTGGGACCGGGCCACAAGGTTGCCACGCCCGTCGTAAATGTGGCCCTGCGTGGGCAGCCCGCGCTCATTGAGCAGGTAGTGCTTTTTGGCCACAAGCGCCCCCCCGGAGTTGTAGGTGGACTCGATGAGCTCGTTGGTGGTCTTGTCCACAATCGTCTCAGAATGAGAATTGTCAGGATGGTATGTACTCTTCGCCACGATCGGCGTGTTCGCTGGCGCAGCTGGCTGCGCGGCGGCAGCTGTCACCCAAAGAAGGACAAAAAAAGCAGAGCAGGTTTTCATGACAGAAACGAAGATGCCTCCAGAATAACGCCCCCATCTCACTGCGACAACGACAATTCCCGACTTTACCCTCCCTCCCTGCGTCATGATTTCTTCCACCGATCCCACCTGGGCTGCATTTCTCTCTCAAACCATCGCGGATTTCGGCTGCACCACGGGCACGCTTCACCGGCTGGACCCGGCTGACCGCCACCTCAAGCTGGTGGCACACCAGGGCATCCCGGAAGCCCTGATGCCCATCATCCAGTCCATCCCCGTCGGCAAAGGCATTGCCGGCGTAGCGGCAGAGCGCAAGGAACCGGTGGAAATGTGCAACCTGCAGACGGACACCTCCGGTGTGGCCAAGCCTGGAGCAAAGCAGACCCAGGTGCAAGGCACCCTGGCCGTCCCGGTGCTGGATGGCGACCGCCTCTGCGGCACGCTGGGCATCGGCAAGCTCGTGCCTTATGATTTCACTGCCGAGGAGAAAGACCGGCTCATCCGGGCCGCCAGAGAAATTGCCCCCGCTCTGCTGCCTGCCTGATGTCGGAATGTTGAAATGCAAAAAGCCCGGTCAAGCCGCCATCGGCTGACCGGGCTTTTTTTGCCCCTCCGCAGGTTACACCGCGCCGTTGCGGCGGCGGCGGCGGAAGAACAGGCCCAGCAGGCCAAACATCAGCAGCAGCATGCGGGAAGGTTCTGGAACCACAACCAGGACACCATAGGTGGTGAAGGCACTGACATCCCAGGACAGGCCTGCGCCGAGCGCGGCAAGGTCCAGATCGCCAGCAATCACACTGGTGCTTGCATCGTAGGTGTTGAAGGCGCCCACATTGAAGCCGCCGCTCATGCTGGCACCGCTCCAGTCGATGAGATTGAAGACCTGGCCCTTCTGCACGTTGACGGTTCCGGCCGAGTTCACCACGATGGATCCCTGACCCCATGCGGCACCCGCACGGTTGCCCACAGACAGGGTGCTGTTGCTGCCGCTCAGATTGATGAAGTCCATGTCCGTGGAGGCTGTCGGCGCTCCTTTGGTGTAAACATCGGCACCTGCACCCAGTGCGGCAAAGTAGTCCTTGGCATTGGTATAGGTGTTGGATCCGATGTTGTAGGTGCCGGAGTAGTCCACCACTGCGGCAGACGTTGGGTTGGTAATGCCCAGCTGAATCTGCGAGCCGGTGGCCACCGTCAGAGCCGTGTTGTCAGCGGTGATCGTCAGCGTGCCCTTGTCTGCATTGGCAGAAGTGACGCCCGGTGTCAGGATGCCGACGCTGTTGACGCCACCCACATTGACCGCACCGGCGATGACGCCGGTCGTGGTGCCGTCGCCAGCAGCCGCAAGGACAGCCGCATTGGTGAGCGAGCCACCTGCTTCGGCCACTGTCACCGCACCAGCACCGGTCAGGCTGCCAGTCACGCGCAGTTCGCCATTGCTGACCGTGGTGCCGCCCGAGTAGCTGTTGCCGGCCGTGGACAGGGTCGTCACACCCGTTCCGGTCTGGGCAAATCCACCCGTGCCAGTGATGGCGGTGGCTGTGAACTGAGTCCCCTGAGTGACAGCGTCGCTCCGGTTCACCGCAAACACACCGCCCGTGCCAACACTGACCGTGCTCGTGGTGGAGATCGCACCGGTCGTGCCTCCGTTGCCGATGGACAGGGTGCCTCCCGAGACGGTGGTGTTGCCCGTGTAGGTGTTCGTCGCAGTCAGGGCCACGGTGCCGGCTCCCACCTTCGTCAGGTCAAAGGCACTGCCAGAAATCACACCGCTGATGGTGAGGACGTCCGTAGCGTT
This sequence comes from Prosthecobacter fluviatilis, assembly GCF_042655725.1. Taxonomy (GTDB): domain Bacteria; phylum Verrucomicrobiota; class Verrucomicrobiia; order Verrucomicrobiales; family Verrucomicrobiaceae; genus Prosthecobacter; species Prosthecobacter fluviatilis. The sequence continues at coordinate 381,928 of NZ_JBHSMQ010000002.1, read as the reverse complement.
AGCCGCTCCGACCGAGCTGCTGCTGCCCATCGCCACGGTGCCGCTGACGGTGGCAATGCCAGTTCCGGTGAGAGCACCCGTGGATGAGACACCAGAGCCGTTGATCGTCAGGTTTTCTGCAACCGTGACGCCATTGACGTTGAGCGCACCGCCTGCATTCACCGTCGTAGCTCCTGCCGTGGTTCCAAGGCCCGTGGCGTTGGAGACGCTGACAGTGCCAGCATTGATCGTCGTGGCACCCGTGTAGGTGTTGGCATTGGCCAGCGTCAGGGTGCCGGTGCCGTTCTTGATCACAGTGCCGGAGGCACCCGTGCCGATGACACCGCTGATGATCGTGTTGCCAGCTCCCTGGACAGTAAGCGCAAGCCCGGTGCCACCCACAGGTCCGAGGATGGACAGGCTGCCAGCGTCAGACTGGATGGTGGAGTTGCTGCCAAGGGTGAGAGCACCGTTGTAGATGTTGTCGCCGCTGAGGTTGCGGAGTGCACCGGCACCCGAGGCGCCTGCGCCATTGATGGTCACAGCCTCGTTGGCAACGTTGATGCCGCCCTGCAGTTCCAGAGATGCACCGCTGGAGACCGTGGTGGCTCCGGCAATCGTTCCCAGAGCCAGGCTGTTGGCCAGGCTGAGCACGCCTGCGCTCACCGTGGTGGCTCCAGTGTAGGTGTTGGCTCCGCCGAGAACCAAGGTGCCAGCCCCTGCCTTCGTGATGGCTGCGCCGCTCACAGCACCGTTGAGAGTGAGAGCATTGGCCGAGTTGACCGTGATGGTGGCCGTGGCCGCGCTGAGAGCCACGTTGCTGTTGATGGTGGCCGCGCTGGAGCCCGCGTCAGTGGTGATGTTCGTCGCAATGGTGAGCGTGTAGCCGCCATCGCTGTTCAGCACCACGTTGCTGCCGGCGCTCTGTGCATTCACCGTCAGGCTCTTGATGCTCATGTTGGCACCCAGCACCATGTTGTTCTGGTTCGTGTTGCTGGTGGCGGAGAGGAACACATCCGTGCTGGCGCTAGGCACCAGTCCTGTGGCCGTGCCGGCCAGATCCGTCGCCCAGTTGCTGGAGGTGGAGCCGTTGGAGACCGCCCAGACATTGGCCGCGCCGCTGTAGCCGCCCTTCCAATAGGCTGCCGTGAGAGCTGCCGTGGAGGCTGTGTTGAAGTACACCAGAGTGTCCGTGGCTGTGATGCTGGTCACCTTGAAGTTGGTCACGTTGTAGAGGTTTCCGACGGTGTAGGTGCCCGAGCTGCCGTTGGTGTTCACCAGGCCGCCAGATGCTGCCGCGAGGATGGTGGAGGTGGCCCCCGGCGTCTGTCCGCTGAGGAAGTAGGCATCCACAGTGACGTTGCCCGTCACCAGTGCCTTGGCGCCAGTGTTCAGCAGGATGCTGCTGCCAGTGGTTCCCACTTCGACACCCAGACGGCTGCCACCGGCAAGCGTGAGGATCGTGCCCGTGTAAGGTGCCAGAGTCAGCACACCGCCTGTGGTGCCGGTCAGCAGGTTGAAGGTGGCGCCGTTGGCGACCGTCAGAGAGGAGGTGCCTGAAATGCCGTCGATGGCACCGGCAGTGACGTGGCTGACTTCCAGCACTCCACCGCTCACCGTGGTGTCACCATTGTAGGTGTTCACGTTGGTGAAGACGAGCTTCTTGCTGCCGCTCTTGACGACGCTGACGTTGTTCTGAATCACGCCGCCGTAGGTGCTGTCCGTGCTTGGAGTCACGGTGAGTGTCTTCAGCACAGTCGCGCTGTTGGTGATGAAGCCGGCAGAGTTGCTGAAGGCGGCTCCCGTGATCACCGAGCTGTTGAGGTTGCCGATGGAGACATTGTAGCCTCCCAGATCGAGCACACCGCGGCCGGAGGTGGTGACGTTGGTGCCGTTCGGCAGAGCCGTGGCGGAGCCAAGGCGGAGGTAGCCGTTGGTCACGTTGGTGCTGCCCGCGTAGGTGTTGGTCCCGGAGAGGATCACCGTGTCGGCGCTCTGCTTGGTAAGGCCGCCTGCACCCGAGATGTTACCCTTGATTTCAAGGATGACGCCTCGGCCCGTGTCCGTCAGCGCGCTGTTGTTGTTGCCGTCAGGCAGGCCTGAGCCGGGGTTGTTGTCAGCAGAGCGGCCGTTGTCTGTGCCGTTCGCACCGTCTGTCAGCGCATTCTGCCCCACATAGGAGTTGCTCGCCAGGATGACGCTCACTCCGGCGCCCAGCGTGCGGAACACCGCTCCCGAGTTGCCGCTCACCAGGTCATCATTGCGGAGGAAGCCTTCGATCGCACCGCCGTTGAGGGTGATGGTGGCAACCGTGTTGAACTGATCCGCATTCACCTGAAGGGTCGCGCCCTGCAGATTGATGGCGCCGCTGCGCGCATTGTCCACGCTCCAGCGCTCGATCGACGCCGCCTCATAGGTGACTGCCTTGTTGAAGCCGGTGACCATCAGATCCAGCACGCCGTAGCGGCGCACCGTGATGTTCGTCGCGGCATTGCCAAACGCATTCACGTTGGTCAGCGCCACAGCACCCGCCTCAATGATGAGGTTGCCGCTGAAGGTGCTGCTGTTGTCACCTCCGACGTAGAGGTAGCCGTTGCCCCACTTGATGAGGTCTTTGCTGCCGCTCAGGCCGGCGATGTTCAGCCCGGTCGAATTGCCAGAGGTGATCTGGTTGTTCGTCGTGTTTGTCTGAGCGATGTCAATGATCGAGCTGCCGGTGCCGGTGAGGAACAATGTTCCTGCGTTCACCATCGTGCGGTCACGCCCGATGACCATGCGCATGCGAGCAGGAGACAGCCCTGTCGTGTCCGTCGAGAAGACTTCAAGGTCACTGATGCCCACAGTGCGGTCCGAGGTCTGCGTGTCCACATTGATGACGGCATTGTCCACAGTGATGATCCGGCCCATGCTGTATTGCGCCAGCACTGGGCTGCCAGGATTGATGTTCAGCGTCAGTGTGGAGCCAGCGGCGGTGCTTGTGCTGCTGCTGTTGAGCGTGATCGTGCCGCCGTCGCCCGCACCACCAAATGTGTTGAACTGCAGCGTGCCGCCGTTGACCACCCAGTTGCCGGAGAAGCCGCCGTCACCACGGGCAGCAGCCGTCTGGTCCTTGGCAATCGTCAGGTTGCCGGAGCCAAACTTCGTGATGCTTCCGGCGCTGATGTCGCCGTTCATCGTGATGGTGGAGGTGTTGTAGATCACCCCTTCATTGGCGCCCGTGCTGCCAAACTTCAGGTTGGCATTGATGGCAACGTTGGTCGTGATGGCGATCAGACCGCCCACATTGGCTCCGCTGCCGCCGAAGGTGATGGTGTTGAACTGGCCAAACGAGCTGTTGATGTTGGCGGCGTTCATGCGCAGCGCATAGAGATACGGATTGTCCTGCAGCGTGAAGGTACCGCCTCCCGTCAGGTCCACCGTGGCCGTTCCAGCATTGATGCCGGCGTTCACGGTCGCACCGGAGATGATGTTGCTGTAGGCCACCTGCCCGGCCGTTGGTGTCAGCGTGCTCAGCAGCGGCTGGAAGCCTGTCGTGGCGTTGTAGCTCACGAATGAACCGCTTGAGGTGTCGATGTAGTAGCCGGGCAGAATTCCCGTCGGTCCACCCACACCCGAGTTCACGACCCCGGAGAGGGTCGGAAGAGCGGTGTTCCAGGCGGAGACGATCAGGCGCTCCGCATCATCGTTGCCAGCCACACCCAGGTTGCCGGCTGTGCTTGGCGTGATCGCGAGCGTGCTGCCCGTGCCAGTGCGCACCAGGTTGGCCACAGTGAGTTGTGCGGCGCCAGCTGCGAGCCGCTTGTCCAGGCGGATGGAGGAGCCGCGCGAGAAGGTCACAGCACCCACGGTTTCCGTGCTGGTCGTGGTCGCCACGTTGCGGGAGCGGAAATACAGCTGCCCGCCGTTCAGGCTGATGCCGGTGGAGTCATCCCAGCGGTTCGCCAGGTCCACGGCATCGTTGTCCAGCCAGAGCACGGCACCTGGGTGGATGACGACATTGTAGGCATTGGCCGTTCCAGCGGCGTTCAGCAGCGTGGCGTTGCCATAGACCTGCAGCGTGCCAAAGATGTCCACCGTGCCGCCGTTGCCCAGCGGGCCGGCTGTAGCCGTGGAAGTTTCACGAATGACCAGGGACGAGCTGCGGCTGATGATGGTGCCTCCAGTGTAGGTGTTGATGTCAAAGGAATCAACGCCGCCACCGCCATTGCCGGCTTGTGTGCCGATCAGCACCCGCGTTCCCGTCGCCGCTTCCGCCAGCACCCCGGCAAGCCCTGCGGCGCTGGAATTGAGTGTCAGCGTCGTGCTGCCACCGCCAATGCGGTAGATGTTGCCGGATCCAATGCCCAGCGTTTCAAATGCGTAGGTCGTGTTGGTCGCCGCACCCAGGAATGCGGTGCCGTTGCCGATGGCTCCAAGGTTCAAAGCCGTTGCGGGTGCCACATCAAGAGCGATGACACCGCTGGAGTTGCTGGAGAGCCAGGCGGCCAGCTTGCCCTGTGTGAGCGAGGTGCTGCGCACACGGAACATGGACAGCGACGAGCCGGAGCTGATCATCTCGATCTGGCCTGCGCCAAAGCTGATCGCGCTGCTGCCCACCAGGATCTGCGCACCGGGGTTCACCCGGATCGTGCTGCCCCTGAGCATGGCGGAAAGATCCATCACGTTGCTGAGGTTGGTGTCGCCCGAGTTGACGTCGCCAAAACGCAGCAGGCCAGCGTTCACGACGATGCCGAGGCCCTTGGCGCTCAGGAAGCCGGCATACATTCCGCCAAAGGTGCTGGCGGCACTGTTCAGCCAGAGGCTGCTTCCGCCGTTCTTGATGATCGCGGAGTTGCTGCCGCCATCAGTGATGGCGCCATTGAGCAGCAGTTCGGCGGTGCTTGCGTTCAGGATCGGCGTGCCCACAAGGCTTGTGCCGCCGTTGATTTCCAGCACGTAGGAATTGGCTCCCGTGACACCGAGCGAGTTGGAGCCAATCGTCAGGTTGTTGAACACGATGTGCTTGCTCGTGGCAACCGTGGAGACGTTGCGGTTCACATCAATGACTGAGGCGCCATTGATGATGAGGTTGTTGCCAGTCGCATTGGTGCCGATGACGTAGCGCTCGCGGGTGGTAGTCCCCGTGCCATCCAGTCGGAGATTGAGGGTGCCGCCATACATGGTGACGTCCCCGGAGCCGATGCCGCCGGTGGTAACACCGCTGAAGATGGTGGCAAAGTTCACCGGTGTTCCCGTCGTAAGGGCACGGATGGTCAGGCCGCCCTGAACGTTGATCACGCCGCCGGAGAAGGTGTTGATGCCGTTGCTGAAGCCGGTGAAACCATTGCCCAGCTCAAGCGTGCCACCACCAGCGTGGACCAAGGTCGCACCACCGGTGACCTGACCGTAAATCGTCAGGTTGGGGTCGTTGCGGATGAAGTTGTAGGAAGGCGCGCTTTCCATGGTGGCCGCGCTGAGTGTCAGCGGACCGTTGACCTGCAATGCAATGTTGTTGCCCGCATTGTTGTAGAACAGTGTCTGCCCCTGCTCCCCTGGGGATCCGCCAAACAGGATGCCGCCTGTCATAATGCTCAGCGCATTGGTGGTGCCTGCGGCACGGTCGTTGTTAAGGACCGCGTAGGGATTGCTCTCCCCGATGACCAGCCCGAGGTTGAACACTGTGTTCGCTGTGTCTGCACGCAGCTGCAGCTGGCTGCCAAAGCCGTTGAGAACCACCAGACCGTTGGTGCCGGCGATCATCTGCGACAGAGTGGCTGTGCCACCGAGGTTGGCCTGCACTGTGGCAGAGCGGAATTGAATGCTGCCTTGATTGACGATCCAGTTGCCGTTGAAGCTGGCCTGTGCGGCTTCAACGACCAGTGTGCCTGCACCCTGCTTGATCACATTCGTGGCATTCGTGATCTGACCCGTGGTGGTCGGATTCGCAAGAATACCCAGCGTAAGGGTGCTGGCGTTGTAGATGTTTGCTTCCTGCGCAGTGACCCCAAAGGAGATGCCAGGAGTCACAGTGCGGGCTGCCCCGTTGCTCATCAGGCCACCGCTGCGAATCTGGATGCGGTCCGTAGCTGCCGCAGTGCCTGAGGCAAACGTGATGTCAGCATCAATCCTCAGGGCGTAGGTGTCGAGTGCGAGGCCACCGCCACCCACCATCGACGCTGCTCCACTGATGAAGGTGCGCTCAGTCACCACACTGGTGTTGCCAAGTGCTCCGGAGCGGCTGCCGTCAAAGCCTGCATTCACGAAGCCATTGTCCGCAGTGTAGGAAAGGAACTGCAGATCGGTGGCATTGACCATCCAAGGTGCGAGCATGCCGTTGGTGATCCCGCCAAGAGCGGCGATACCGGTGGCTCCCGTGCCGCCGAACAGCTTGATGCGCTCATCGCTGCCAAGGAAGTTGGCGTTCGCAGGGTTGAGTTGCAGCGTGGCGCTGTTGCCAGAGATGGTGACACCGCTGACGACCTGGTTGATCAGGCGGGTGATGTCGTTGCCTGCACCACCACCCAGGACGAGGGTCACCGTGCGGTCGAGCAGGTCACGCTGCACCGCGATCTGGCTGAACTTGTTGAGCGTCACATTGCCCACCGTTTCCGTGATTTCGATGTCACGGTTGCCGATGAGGCGGATCGTGGAGTTGTTCAGTGCGATGGCCGTATCGTCATCCCAGCGGCCCTGGCCGCCATAGCCTTCCAGCTTGTTGGTCGCCAGAAGTCCGGTGGAGTAGTCAAAGCGGAGCTCGGAAGTGCTGCGCAGCGTGACCGTCCCCAGATTGGCCGTGCCAGCAGCGTTCAGGAACGTGCCACCAAGGCCGCCAGCGGTGAGCGTGCCCCAGGTGTCGAAGGAGCTGGTCGTCAGGCTGCCGCGGAATTCAAGAACACTGCCGCGGTTCACCACCGTGCTGCCGGTGTAATTGTTGGCGGTCATGAGAACCACCGTGCCGCGGCCGTTGCCGCCGTTGATGTTGTCGTTGTTCAGCACGCTGAACGGCAGACCGACGATGAGCTGGCTCGCTGCAGTGCTGGAGGCGTCGGTCAGCACATTGCTGTTCGCCATGTCGCTGGACACATAGAGTGTCGCGCCACCCGTGCCCAGGCGGTAAGTGTTGCCTGCTCCAACTCCCAGCGTGGCCGCATTGTAGCTTCCGTTCTGGCCGACGGCATTGCTCGAGGAACCAAGGAACGAAGTACCGTCGCCGATGCGGGCCAGGTTGATGGTCTGAGTATAGACCGTGTTCAGCGCCACGATGATGCCGCCACCAGCTTTGCCAGTTCCGTTCAGCCCGCTGCCACCGGCAAGGTTGAAGTAGGAGGTCGTCTGCGGACCACCCAGGCTGCCGATGACCACGTTGAAGGCCGAAAGCGTGTCATTGGAGGCAAGGCGGATGATGCCGTAGTTGGCCAGCGCGTTGCTCCGCAGGTCTGTCGTGCCTGTCCACCCTGACACCAGGTTGCCCGTGCCGTTGAACTGGATCGCCGCACCTGGGTTGATGAGAATGTTGCCAGAGCCAAGGTTGGCGGTGCTGCTCAGGGTCGTCACATTGCCCTCATACGTGCCAAAGAAGGCCGTGCCGCCGCTGAGAACGGTTCCGCCTTTGTAATTGGAGGTGTTGTCGCTGTTGACGAACAGGTTGCCGCCGCCCTGCTTGAAGAGCGTGCCGTTGCCCGTGATGCCGCCATAGATGGTCACGTTGCCGTTGTTGCCGGTGCGGCTGTTGAGCGCCAGGTAGGCATTACGTACCATCGTCAGCCCGCTAAAGCTGACCGAGAGCTGTTGGTTGTCCTGGTTGTTCGCCACGGTGAGGAAGGCTGCTCCCAGCGGTCCGCCAAAGGACAGCGTGTCAAATTGCAGCGTCTTGTTGGCACCGCTTCCGAAGCGGTCGAGAGTCAGCGCGGCATTGGTGCTGCCGATGTAGGATCCGCTGCTGATGCCTGCGGTCGAGCCAATGATCAGGTCATTGTTGGCGAAGGTGTTGAGCACCTGCATGTTGGCGCTGTTGTCACCTTCGTGCCTCACAAAGAGCGTGCCGCCGTTGAGTGTGACTGAGGCGTTGTTCCGGGCCGCGTTGGTGCCGCCCAGAATGTCAAGGGCATTCCCAGAGAGGCGGATTTCCATGGTTCCTGCCAGGACCTGCCAGGCTCCCACCTGGTTGGCTCCCTGTCCAAGCGGATCTGCCGACCCATCGGGCAGCATGCTGGTGCGGCCGTTGGTAAGGAAGAGCGTCTGCCCGCCAATCTTGGTGATCGTGCGGTTGCCGGCCAGAATCTGCCCGGATATCACACCGCTGTTGACGGTGTTAAGCACCACATTGCTCGAAGCATTCGCGGTCATGTCCAGCGTGCCGGCGATCAAAACGTTGGTGTTCTGGCCGCCGGTCCAGGTCAGCGCTGGGGCGTTCAAGGTTACATTGTTGACCATGCTCCAGGCTATCGGTGCCGTGCTGGTGGCCAGCGCGGAGGTCGTGTTGGCCTGTCCCCAGCTGTTCAGGGCATCCACCGTGATGTTGAGGCCGCTGCCGGCTCCAAACTGCATCACGCTGATATTGTCGATGAACTCGCCAATGGCATAAGGAGCCACTGCTGCCAGGTCCAGGAAACCGCCCTGCAACGTCACACCACCGGTGCCCAGCGCCAGGGTGTTGCGCACTGCCAGCGAGCTGGCAGTGGCGCTTGGCAGCGCCGGATTCGCCAGCGAGGCTGTGATGATGCGCCCCACGCCCACGGTCGTGCCGCCTGTGTAGGTGCTCGCCAGCGGCGTGCCATCCTTGTTGATGGGCTGGTTCAGGGTCAGCGTGCCGTTGCCGGTCTTCACAAGGCTCACATTGCCGGTGATCACGCCCGTGTAGGTGGTGGCCTGTCCGAGGCCGGTGTTCACCGTCAGTGAGCCCGAGTTGCCTCTGACTGTTCCCGTGCCCGTGAGTCCGGCGACGGTGATGTTCTGGTTGTTGAGATCAAAGACGCCTGCGTTGTTGACCGCAAGGTTGATCAATCCGCCGGAAGCCACGGCGCTCTGGGAGGAGAACATCAGCGTGCCTTCCTGAATGGTAAGGGTGCGCAGCTGTGTGGTGGTAGGTGCCATCACATTGCCAGTGCCGGAGAGCAGGAGTGTGCCCAGACCGGCCTTGGTGAAGTCCGTGGCGGTGTAGCTGCCGGAGAGTGCGGAAGAGCCAGTCTGGCCGCCTCGCACAAACACGAAGGCTTCACCCGGCGTGCCCGCCACACCGTTGTCGAACTCAAGGTTCACGCTGAGGTTCGGCGCGCTGGTGGTTCCGTTGATGATCAGACCGCCGTTGATGATGCGCAGCAGCGAGCTGGCGCCGCCTGCGGTGATGTTGCTGTCTGTGCGCAGCGCAAGCACACTGACGGTGCTGTTGGCCACGGCCTGGTCACCGCCGGTGATGTCTGCCAGCGAGGTGGCTGCGGAGCTGCTCAGCACTCCCACCGTGGTGGCATTGTGCAGGGCAAAGCCGGTCGTCGCATCCACGTAGCGCAGGAAGTTCAGGTTCCCGTCGTTCAGACCCAGCCCCACGATGCTCGGAGTGCTCAGCATGCCGCTGGTATTGCCAGGAGCGGTGGTGGTGACAATGAACTTCTCAGTGTTGCCCAGGTCGGAGGTCAGGTTCGAAGAAGTGATCGTCAGCATGCCGGCCGTGCTGCGGGTGAGCGTGCCGGTCAGTGTCAGTGTCGAAGTGGTCGCAGCACCCTTCAGCAGCTGCACGCCAGCCGCGCCGCTGTAGGTCATGGAAGCCACCGAAAGAGCCTGATTTGGCGTAGTAAAGGTCAGCCCTGTTCCGGAAGTCACGGCAGAACTCGTGACCGCACTGAGGGTGACGACATTGCCGCTCACATTGGTGACCACTGAGCCGGCTGTGATGCCCGTGCCGCTGACCGCCATGCCGGGAAGAATGCCCGCGCTGCTGCTGACCGTAATCGTGTAGCCCACCGCCGCCTGCGTGGCTCCCGCCGTCACTCCCACTGGCGCAGCGCCATTGATGGCCTGCAGTTGGATGCCGCCGCCGTTCAGCGTGACCGCACCCGCTCCGAAAGGAGTGCCGCTGGTCATCTGGGTCATGACGAGACCGCTGCTGCCGTTGTAACCGCCGATCGTCAGGCTGCTGTTGGTGTTTGCCGTGGAGTTGAGCACCATGGTTCCGGAGCCAATCTTGGTCAGGCCCTGCGCACCGCTCACTGGCAGCACGATGCTGAAGACATTGCTGCCGGAAACCTCGATCGTGCTGGCCGCAGTCGTCAGCAGGAACTGGTGGGCGGAGGTGAAGGTGCCGCCAACGGAAAGCATGCCGCCTCTCAGGCGCACATCGGTCGCCAGTCCGGCCACCGTGTGGTTGCCCGTGCCGACGGCCAGCGGAGTCAGATCACCGAGGCTGTTGTCCGTGTTGACGCGCAGGACACCGGCGTCAATGAACAGCGACACGCCATAGTTAACGTCGGTCGTGAGCTTGTTGTAGGCAGCGTTGTTTCCTGTGAGCAGCAGGATGCCGGATCCCGTCTTGAGCAGGTTGGCCCCCTGCGCGCCACTGGCGATCAGATTGCCATCGATCTGAACGATCCCCTGCGTCGTTATCACCTGCATGGTGCGATTGCGCAGCGTGCCACCCGAATGCAGGTCCCAGGCTCCGCCCGTGCCCGCATTGTTGGTGTTGATGAAGGTCAGGCTTCCGCGTCCTTCAAACGTCAGCGGCAGATTGGCGTCTGTGCTCAGTGAGGCCAGCGAGTTCGCGATGATGCGGTCAGCACCGTCTGAGCCGAGGAATGTCCCGCCATTCGATGCACCCGCACCAAAGGTCAGCGCCCCAGTACCGAATGGGCTGCTGATGATGGACAGCGCATTGGCCGGACCAGAATAAAGCGCGTTTGCCCCGATGATGATGTGGGCGTTGTTCAGCGTCGTGCCACCCGTGTAGGTGTTCTGTGAGTAGCCATTCGGGCCCGCGCCGATGTAAACCACGCCAGCGTTTAGCGGAGCGGCGGTCGCCGTGCTGCCAATGGTGACGCTGCTGGTGCCGGCGATCGGCCCCAGAACCTCAAGACGTCCCGTGCTCAGGGATTGCAGCGTCACAGCGGCCGTCGCACCGATGCCGCCGGTGATCCGGGCGGTGTAGACGGAGTTGCCCAGGATAGTCGAAGCCGCCGAAATCAGAATGTCTCGGCCAAATACCACCTGCCCGCTGAGCCCCAGCGTGGACCCCGTGGAAATCAGCAGCGCACTGCTGCTGTTGCCCAGCGCACCGTCCGTGTCTGCAAGCACGTCCGTGCCTACGAACAGACCGCCGGTGCCATTGACCGTGGTGGTGCCCGTGTAGGTGTTCATGCCGTTCAGGTAAAGGTTGCTGGCTCCGGTCTTGATCAGGTTGGACCCGGCTCCGGTGATCACACCGATGATGCTCATTTCACCCGTGTTCTCGATGGTGCGCGTGCCACCGACACCGTTCGGTGCCAGATTGACCGTGCCGCGCAGCACGAAGTTTGTGCCAGCCGTGCGGAAGTCACCCACCAGATCCACCGTGTTCAGCAGGCTGATGCCGCCTGCGCTGACAGCGCCTTCCTGGCCCTGGCCAACGTTGGTGCCTGTGTTGCTGGTCTCGCTGACGATCAGCTTGCCGGATCCAAGGGCAAAGTTGTTGCCGATGTTGAGCGTCGAGCCGCGGTTCGCATAGGTGTTCCCAGTGTAGTTGTTCCGTGTGTTCAGCGTCAGGTTGAAGTTGCCGTTGATGACAGCCAGGTTGTTGTACCCATTGCCGCCCACCATGGCGCCCACCTGGACGGAAGTGTTGCCGGTCAGAACGTTTTCAAACGCCCCGGCACCGATCTGCATCGTGCCTTGGTTGCCACCGGCGCCAAAGCGGTAAACACCGTCAGTCGAAGCGCCCAGCGTCGAGGCAAAGTAGATCTGGTTGATGGCACCGCTGGTCATGGAGCCAAGCCAGAGGTAGCTGCCGCTGGCACCACGCAGCGCTGTTTCCATCGCTCCCATGTCCAGTGCGCCATACTGCACACCGTTGTCGAGGGAGATCACGCCAAGAGCTGGCCCCGTGCTGTTCAGCTGCACCTTGCCATTCGTTGCCCCGGAGGTCGTGAGGATGCTCAGGATGCCCGCCTGCGTCAGCGGCGTACCGTTGTTGTTGTATCCGAACGACACACCGGAGAAGCCCATGGCATCGCTCGTCGCCGTCACCTTCTGCAGGGCAATGTTGCTCGCATCGGCCAGGCGGATGATGGTTCCAGGCAGAAGGTTGATGTCACCTTTGCCGAATGGCGTCCCAGTCAGCGTCGTGCTGCCCACAAGGCTGGTCGCGGTGTTCTGTGTGGAAGCCCAGACTTCCAGCCCGATCTGCCCTGCTGTGCCGAAGGTGTTGGTCCCGTTGGCAAACATCAGGCCGCCGTTGCCATACTTGATGAGCTTGCCATTCGCACCACCCACGACCTGACCTTCCAGAATCGTCTGGTTCGCCGAGCCGAAGGACGCGCCGATTGCATTGCTGTTGGCTCCGAGGGTGGTGGTGCCGGTGACGGTGATGCCGTTCTGCGAGAAGTTGAGGTAAATCGGAGAGTTGGCTCCCAGATCAGCAATCGTCAGGGCTCCGATGCGCTGCATGATGCCCGTGTTGTTGTTCGTGATCGTCGTGTCAGCATTGACCGTGATGTCACTGCCGATGTTCCCGGTGAAGCGGGAGCCACTCAGGATCTGCGAGTCGCGGCCGTCATTGTTCGAGATCAGGCTGTCAATCACCAGCGTGCCGCCATTGATGACAATGCTCTGGCCGTTGGTCACAGTCTTGATTGCGCTGCCACCGGCGTTGGAGACCGGATTGAAGAGGTTGAGCGTTCCCTGGTTCAGGGTGATCGCGCCGGTGATGTTGTTGCTGCCAGTCAGCGTAAGGGTGCCGGTTCCAAACTTGATCAGCCCCGTGCTGTTGATCTGGGCGTTGATCTGCGCTGTGCCGCCGCTGGCGGTGAAGATGACAGCCTGCGCAGGGAAGTTCAGGGTCATGGCCAGGCTGACCCCGGTCAGTGTCGCCGACTGCGCCTGCAGCGGGTTGATAATCACTGTGCCGGAGGTGTTGTTGAAGAGCAGGCCGCCGCTGTTGATCGTCAGCGCGTTGAAAGTGGCTGTTCCCGTGATGTTCTGGTTCGTGCGCAGCGCATAGACGCTCGCATTGTCTCCCAGCGTTTGCGCTCCACCGCTCACATCCACGATGTCGGTCGTGGCAAGACCGGTCGTAAATGTGCCGGCAGTCGTCATGCGCTTGTTGTACTCGATCTGGCCTGCGGCCGGTGTGCCGGTGCTCAGCAGCGCCTGGAAGCCTGAGCCGATTCCCATTGGGTTGTAGCCCACGAAGCTGTTTTCCGTCGCATCCACGATCCATGGAGCCAGCATGCCGCCATTGATCACCCCGGAGCCATTGCTCGTGGTGCCACCCAGCGCCCCGATGGAGGTGAGGCCGTTGGTCAGGACAAAACGCTCATAGGAGGTTGCGGTTCCGGTAGGAATCCCGAGCGTCGAAGCGGTGTGCAGGATGCTCAGGGTGCCGTTCGTGCCACGTGTGATGTCCGCCGCTTCCAAGGTCGCAGAACCTGCGCCCGTTGCACGGACCACCTGGATCGTCGAGCCCTTGCTCACCGTCAGCGTTCCCATCTTCTCATAGGACTGGGCGTTCGCCACCCCGTTGAAGCGGAACGTACCACCGTTCAAATCCTGGCCGGTCGTGTCTTTCCAGCGCCCCTGACCGCCGGCTTCCTGGCCCAGCTGGTCATTGATGATGATCGTGCCACCGGGGCGAAGAACGATGAGGTTGTTGTTCGCGTTGCTGACAGGGTTGTAGAAGGACGACGAGCTGCTGATGCCGTTGGTCGGCGCCACCACCTGGATCGTTCCATAGACTTCCACCGTGCCGGTGCCCAGCGGCGTCTTGCCCAGAGTTCCCACTTCGAGCGAGAGCGTCGATCCTTTGCTGATCGTGGTGCCGCCGGTGTAGTCGTTCGAGTTGCGGATGGAGACGGTTCCCGCACCGTTGGTGATGCCGCTGCCCTGCAGGTTGCTCAGCTGAGAGCCGATGATCACCCGTGCGCTTCCAGTAAGCACATTGTCTGCACCGGAGAATGCCAGCGTGCCGCCATTGTTCGCGCCCAGGCGATAGGTGTTGCCGGCACCCACTCCAAGGGTGGCCGCCATGTATTCCACCACGGTGTTGTTCAGGTACCCGCCAAGGAAGAAGTTGCCGTCCCCGATCTGCGCCATGTTGAGCGCAGTGGTAAAGGTCGGCACGGCCAGCTGCAGCACAGCACCATAGCCACCGTTCAGGCTGATCAGAGAATTCAGCCCGGTGCCAGGATTGTAGTCGTTGTCCAGCACGAGGGCGGACAGGCTGTTGATGTTGCTGTTCAGGTACAGCGCCGTTGCACCGCCAAGGCTGCCATTGCCAGCGATGCGCAGCGCGGCGCCTGGGAGAACGCTCACCGGGCCGTTGCCGAAAGGCGTGCCCGTCGTGCTCGTCACCTGAAGCGCACCCACCTGGATGTTGGTGCCGCCCGTGTAATTGTTGGCATTGCCGGAGATGCGCAGGGTGCCATAGGTCGTTCCGCCACCGCCAAACTTGTTCAGCGCACCCGTGCCGGTGATCAGGCCCGCAAGTTCAAGGAACTGCGTGGTGCCTGTGCTCGTGTTGAAGTTCGCATAGGCACCGCCGAGCGTCGTTGTTCCTGCCACCTTCAGCGAGTAGCTGTTGCCACCGGTCAGCGTCAGCGAGTTGTTGGCCACTGACAGCGTGCCGATCTGGATCTGGTTGCCCGTATTCGCGCTGACGCGGTCCACGTTGATCGTGCCATAGCCTGTGACCGCCACATCGAGCCCGAGCGTGTTCGGATTGCCAAAGATGATGGTGCCGTTCGGGCCGCCGCCGTTGCTGTTGAGCGCAAGCGTGCCGCCATTCACTGTCACCACTCCCGGCGTGGTGTAGTTGGTGCCTCCGTTGACGGTGTCAGCACCGCCCAGGCCAAATGGATCCTGCACGGTCAGCTGGCCGCGGTTGATGATCACGCCACCTGTGAAGCTGTTCTGGCCGGAGTAGGTGTTGTTCGCGGTGATGTTGCCCAGAGTCAGCGTGCTGGTGCCGTCTTTGACCAGAGCCGTCTTCTTCGTGCCGCCTGCCAGTGAGTCGGTGATCTGGCCGGAATAGGTCGTGCTCGTGATGCCGATGATCTGCAGCACGCCGTTGGCAGTGGAGGATGTGTTGCCGACCACGCCGCCCGATCCCGCCAGGCTGGCCGTTGTCACGCGGATGCCGTCAACATCAAGATTGCCGATGTCGTTGAGCACCAGGCCGCCTGTCAGTCTCGGCAGCGCGCTTACGTTGCTGATGCTCAGCAGCCCTTCGTTGACCGTGATGTTGCCGAGGATGTTGTTGACACCTCCGAGGACAAGATCTCCCGCACCGTAGATGGTGAGGCTCTTGGCGGTGATGTTGCCGTTGATGGTGGCCGTGTTTCCATTGGAATAGCCGCCGCTCACATAGATCAGGCCTTCACCGGCAGTCGCACCACCCGTGGTGCCAAACGGATTGAAGAACAGGTTGGAGCTGATCGTCGGAGCAAGGCTGCCAACACCATTGATGAGCAGGCCGCCCATGTCTGTGGTGCTGACGGAGCGGATGCGCAGCGTGCCGCCGCTCAGATCCGCGGTGGTCTTCAGCGCAAAGACATCCACAATGCCGGAAAGCGCAGTCGCTGTCGTGATGCTGACGACGCTGGCTGAGGTCGCCCCGGCAAACGTGTTGGTCAGCAAGGAGCTCGGAGTCGCGTTGATGAAGCCCACTGTCGGGTCATAATTCACAAAGTCCGCCGTCCGGTCCGTGGGCGATGCCACCGCCAGGATGCTCGCCGCCACGATGCCGGCATTCGATCCGGCACCGTAGTTGTTGAGCGCCTGCAGGCCGGCAACGGTCGAGGTGGACTGTCCAAGTACCGTGCCGCTCAGGATGCGGGCGTCTGAGCCGCTGGTGTTGCCCAGCACGGCTCCATTGCCCGGCATCAGGATCAGTGTGCCCGCATTCTGGCGCGCCAGGGTGGTCGCAGTCAGCTGGATGTCGTTGCCCATCTGCGCGTCGAGGCGCACGTAGGCCGCACCGTTGAAGTTGAGCGTCGGAATCGTGAAGGTCGCCCCCGGTCCGTTGGTGTTCACCTGCAGAGTACCACCATTGATCGTCACTGCGGTGTCACCAAATGGGGTGCCACCCGTCGCCTGGGTCATCACCGTCGCTCCATTGCTGATGGCCGTGTTGTCATGGGCGTTGGCACCGCTGATGTTGCCGTTGAGAATCACCGTGCCCGCACCGTTGAAGGTCAGCAGCCCGGTGCTGTTGGCCGTGAGTGCGTTGATCGTCAGGGTCTTGCCAGCCTTCACGCTGATGCTGCCTGCTGCAGTCATGGTGATCACCCGGTTGGTCGTCATGTCGTCTGTGACGCGCAGGAAGCCACCGTTGAAGGTGATGCCGCCTGGCAGCACCGTGGAGCTGCCGGCAGAGCCGAGATTGGCATCACTGCTGATGCTGAGAATGCCTCCGGAGAGTGTTGTGGTTCCCAGATAGGTGTTGTTGCCAGTCAGCACCAGGGTGCCCACACCAGACTTCGTAAAGCCCGTCTGCGCGCCGACGTAGGTGAAGTCTCCGCTCAGGATGCCCGATGCGGTCAGCACCACCCCGGCGCCCACGTCGATCGTGCTGTTCTGGATGAACTGGATGTTGTTGCTCAGCGTCTGGCTCTTGTCCCAGCTTGCCAGCGTGCCGCTGTTCATGCTGATGAGACCGGCTGCAAGGCCGCCTCCCACACTGCTGCTCAGCGCCAGCGTTCCCTGGCTGACGGCGGTGCCACCGCTGTAGCTGTTGCCCGCGTTGGTCAGTTTCAGAATGCCCGCACCGGTCTTCACCAGCATCGCAGCACCCGTGATCTGGCCGCTCACGGTCACAATGCGGTCCGTTCCTGCAATGCTCAGGGCGCGGTAGGCGGCCCCGCTCAGGTCCATCGTTCCGCTCAGAGTCAGATCCGTCTGGCCCAGCGGTCCTGCACCGATGAAGGCGTCCGCGGCAAATGCTCCGGCCGTGTTGCCCGGTCCCGCCAGCGCTGTCAGCACACTGCCTGCAGTAAAGTTGATGTTGTTGGCCAGCGTGAATGGCGTCAGCAGGATGGAGTTCGAGCCCGTGCCCAGACCTGTCTGATTCGTCTGCAGCGTGCCGGCGTTGAAGGTGATCGTGCCAGTCCCCAGCGCATTCACATCACCGATCTGCACCACAGCGTTGCCGTTGATGGTTGTGCCACCGGTGTAGTCGTTCGCGCTGTTGATCACTACTGTGCCGGAGTTGCCGATCAGGTTGGCTCCGGGTGTGCCCGTGACCACCCCGACCACCACTGCGTTCGCGCCGGTCAGCACAGCGCTGTTGATGTTCAGGGTGCCGCCGCCCGTGCCCAGGCGGTAAATGTTGCCGCTGCCTGCTGTCAGCGTGCTCGCTGTGTAGGTGCCGGTCAGGCTGGATCCCAGGAACAGCTTCGTGCCGGCCTGGCTCAGAACGGTGCTGTAACCGCCCACGTCAATCGCCACCGTGCCATCTGCGTTTGCATAGGAGGAGACAAAGCTCGCCGTCGGCACCGCACCGTTGTAGGCCACGGCCAAAATGCCCAGTCCGTTGACGTCTGTGTTCACCGTCACCGAGGAGGCGGTCCCCAGATTGGCTGCGTTGGTCACGCGAAGCACTGCTCCAGGATTCACGACCACGCTGCCGGTGGTCAGCGCCTGAGCGCCGATGCGCGCTTCCAGCGTGCCCTGGTCGATCGTGATGCCGCCGGTGTAGGAGGACGAGCCTCCCAGCAGCAGGGTCGCGGTGCCGGTCTTGGTGATCGATGATGTCGTGCCGCTGAACGCCCCGAGGACATTCAGCTGATTTGCCGTGAAGATCGTCGTGGCCGTAGACGCATTCGCCGCCAGCGCCCCAAACACCGTGGAGGTCTGTCCGCCCTGCACACCCAGCGTGTTGGCCCCGCTGCCCATGGTCACCGCACCGATCGCGGTTCCGCTCGCTGTCGCTCCAAGGATGCCGCTGCCGCTCAGATTGACGGCGTTCTGCACAAAGACATTCGTGATCGCATTGTTATAGGTGCCGCCATTCAGGGTCACCGTGGCTCCCGCAGTGTAGAGCGAGCCGCCCAGCGCATACTGCGCACCCACGTTCAGCGCACCGTCATTGACGGTGATGCTGCCAGTCAGGCGTGCGTTCGAGGCTGCATTCATGACCAGCACTCCTGCCCCGTCTTTCACAAAGCCCGTGATCGTGGTGCCGCCAAAGGCCTGGCTGATCGTGGAGGCCACGGCTGTGTTGCCCTGGAAGGGGTTTTCCACAGTGATCGTAGGCGTCGCCGTGCCGAAGGTCACAGCACCGTTCAGGGTCAGGTTCTGCGCAGTGACGCCAAAGATCAGCTTCGTGTTCGCCGTGATGGCATTGGTGATGGTGATGGCACCGCCACCTGCAAGGATTTTGGCACCGTCGGTGATGGTCAGCGTTCCTGTGCCGAGGCCCGCTGCGTTGCCGATGACGATTGAACCAGCCGTCAGATTGATGCCATTGGTGAAGGTGTTGGCCGCATTCAGCACCAGCGCGCCGCTGCCAGACTTCGTGATGGCTCCGCCCGCGCTCGTGATCGGCGCGGTGATGATCAGGCCGTCCGCAGACTGACCGGAAACATTGATCACAGGTGCCGCATTGCTGAAGGCCAGCGCCGTGCCGGAGATGGTTGGCGTGAAGGCATAGGTGTCATTCACCACGGTGATCGCATTCGCCGCAGACAGCGTCAGTGAGGTCGCGGCGGCAACCGTCGGCGTGGCCTGGCCGCCAGTGTTGTTAAAGGTGAGGCTGGCCAGCGTGTTCGTCCCGACCATGGTCAGCGTTCCGCCGCCGTTCATCGTGACGTTGGACGTTGCTGCAATCTGCCCTTGGTTCGTCACCATGGTCACCGTGGCGTTGTTGATCACCAGGTCGCCCGGCACCTGTGCAATGCTTGCCGCACCGCCCAGGCTCAAGAACCCCTGGTTCACGATGGTCGTACCCGTGTAGGTGTTGGCGACTGTTCCTGCCAGCGTCAGAGTGCTGGTTCCGGATTTCACCAGAGACACGCCCGTTCCCGTGATGCGGCTGCTGATCGTCGCCGTGTTGTTGGTATAGACAAACAGTTCCGAGACGCCAGAGGTGATGTCGCCTCCGGTGATCACGCTGGCGTTACCGTTCAGAATCACACCACCCGTGGCGATCGTCAGCACGTTGGCCGCAGTTTCAGTGATCGTGGCCGCTGCGCTCACGCGGAGTGAGTTGATCGTACGTGTGGTCACGCCCGAAACGTTTGCGGAGACAGTGATGTTGTCCGTGCTCGTGCCGGCGGTCAGTGCATTGGTGGAGTAGAGCGGATAGCCAAGGGTCCCCAGCGCGCCCACACCGCCTGCTGTTCCGCTTGGTGTGATGTATCCGGCAAAGTCTGTGCCGTTCACCACGGCCCAGCCACCGATGATGCCATTCGCAAGAGTCGGTGCTGCAGTGATGATGATCTGGCTGTTGTTCGTGCCGCCCAATCCCGGATTGGTGCCCGTAAAGTTGAGGGTGCCGCCAGCATTGCGGGTGAGGCTTGCCAGCGTCAGCGTGGACGCCGCCACGGAGTTGGACGCAGGCGTCACGGTCACCGTGCTTGCGCCGGACTGGATCGTCACCGCTCCCACGGTCGCGCTGCTCTGGGCGCCAAGATAGGTCAGCGTCGAGCCCTGCAGGGAGATGGCTGCCGTTACGCGCTGGCCCGGAAGGTCTGCCGTCGTGTAAAGCCCCGTGTCATCCAGGGTCAGTCCGCCAAAGTTCACCGTGACACCGGTGGTGCCGGACAGGCGGCCTTTGTCACGCAGCAGCAGCGTGCCGTTGCGCACCACTGTCGCGCCCGTGTAGGTGCTCGTGCTGGTGAGCGTGGTCGTATTGTTGCCAGCACGGGTGAAGTTCAGGTTGCCAGTGATCTTGCCCGCAAAGGTGGCGTTGGCGTCATAGGTGGCCGTGAGGGTCGCCACGGTCAGGCTGCTGTTCGTCACCTCACCTGCAGTGTCCGCCAGCGAAGAGACGCTGTCGATCCTGCCCACCGCCTGGTTTTTGCCGTTGATGTCCAGCTTGCCGCCGTTCACGCGCACAGAGAGGAGCGTTGGCGTCGTCGCCGTCGGCAGCACCGTGAGGGTGTTGTCCGCACCGCTGTTCAGGATCAGAGTGCCATCGTTGATCGTCGTCTGGCTGCCACCTGTCCAGTACTGCTGCTTGTTGATGCTCATCGTCCCGGCTCCGCTCTTGATGAAGCCGTTGCTGCCCTGCATGTAGCTGTTGAAATTCAGCGTGTTCACCGTGTCCATCTGGTGCACGATGAACTGGTTGCCACCAGCCTGCACGATGCCGTTGCTGAAACCGCCGCTGGCATCAAAGACCAGCACGCCACCGCTGCCTACCGTCAGCACCGCAGCATTGTTGATCCCGCTCAGCGCTGCTCCGGTGTTCAGCGTCAGGCTGTTCACTGTCAGCGTTCCAAATTTCTGCGAAGAAGTCATCGCCACGTTGGAGTTCGTGCTCACCGCACGGAACAGTCCTGGCGCAAGTTCCGCTGCCGTTAGCGCACGGAAGCCTCCTGCCGCGGAGTAGGTGGCAAAGCCCTGGCCCAGACCGCTGACGCTCGAGTCGACCAGCACATCCGGACGGATGCTGATCGTGTTGGACCCATCTCCTGTGCCACCGCCGAAAGTATTGCCAAAGGTTCTGACAAAAAGGTTCGCCACGTTGGCTGGTTGAGCAGTGCCCAAGCCCGTCCCGCGGATCAGCATCGTGGCACCACCCGTGATGCTGCCAAAGGTGCCTGCCGTGAAGGAGAGCGACTGGCCCGCGCCGGCGGTCAGGGTGATGATGCTGTATCCGTTCGCCGCCTGCAGCGTTCCCACCGTGCCGACGTTGATGCTTTCAGAGCTGCTGGAGCTCGAGCTGCCAATGATGTTCAGGCGCCCGCCGCTGACATTGACGGTCCGGCTGAGCACGCCGACTCCAAAGTCAGTGCCGCCCAGACGGTTGCTCAGGTTGGCTCCGCTGTTGTCCAGCGTCAGTGTGCCCCCGGTCAGCAGGGTGTAAGTGCCAAACTTCGTGCTGCCCGCAGCGCCGCTCAGGTTCACCGCACCCTGGGAGACTGTCAGAGTTCCGGTCGTGATCGAGTAGTTTCCGGCCGCGCTGTCGATCGTCATGTTGCCGGTGCCGATCTTGTTCAGATTGAACGCCGTGCTCACCTGGGTGGCGGAGCCAAAGATGCCCGAGAAGGTGAAGTTCGAATTGTCAAAGCCTGTGCTCAGGGTCGATGCGCCAGCGTTGTTGGTCACCAGCCCCGTGCCCGTGATCGAACCCGTGACAACGTTCACACCGTTGATGTCCAGCGTGCCTGCCGTCGCGAGGCTGATCTGCGAATTGCGGGACAGGCCGTTCGTCGCACCTGCACGCAGGGTGCCATCGCTGATGGTCGTGATGCCCGTGTAGTTGTTCGCAATGTTGGACAGGGAGAGAATGCCAGCTCCGTTTTTGGTGAAGGCGAATGAACCGGTGTAAGCCGCCCCCAGAGTGCCGACCACCACCGGACTTTCCACCGTGATCGTCCGGGTGCCTCCGCCAAAGGTGACCAGCCCGTTCAAGGCAAGATTGTTCGAAACGACACCGCCAAAGATCAGCGTGTTGCTGCTGTTGGAAACCGTGATGGCGTTGTAAATCGTCGTACCGGTGCCGATAAGTTTCACGCCATCCGCCGTCAGGCTGATGGTGCCGAGGCCAAACGCACCGCCCATCACAATGCCTGATGAAACTGTGTCAGAGGCGCCGGCGATCAGTGAGCCCGCACCCAGCGTGATGCCGCCGGTGAAGGTGCTGAGCGCACCGCTGAAGGACAGGGAGCCGCTGCCAGCCTTCACCAAAGAGCCGTTCTGAACAATGCCGGAAATGACAAGGTCATTTGGAGACAGACCGGAGGTCGTGATCGTGCGTGAGCCACCGGCGAGGTCGATGCCGCCCGAGATCGTCGGCGTGAAGCTGAGGCTGTCATTCACCGAGGTGATGCTGCTGCCAGCTCCCAGGGTCAGGCCGCCGTAGTTGAGCGTGTTGGTGCCGGAAACCGTCGCATTGTTGGACAGTGTCACTGTGGAACCGCCCACGGCGGTGATCGTGGTGCCAGCAGGGATCCCCAGACCCGTGACCAGCATGCCGACTGCAAGGCCTGCCGGTGCCACTGTGACCGTGTTGCTGCCCAGCACCGTTGTGGAGCTGACGGCGTTGCCCGTGGCATTGATGGCCGGAGCCACCGTACCGCCGCTGTTGTTGAAGGTGATGGTGCCGGTCAGCGTGTTGTTTCCGATGTAGTTGAGAATACCGCCGCCGTTGATGACGATGTTGCCGGCGCTGGCGATCTGGCCTGCATTCGTGGCCATCGTCACCGTCGCATTGTTGATCGTCAGGTTGCCAGGGATCTGGGCAAGCGCAGCAGCACCACCCAGGGTCAGCGTGCCCTGGTTCACGATGGTGCCACCGGTGTAGGTGTTGGCCACCGTGCTTGCGAGCGTGAGGGTGCTCGTACCGGATTTCACCAGCGCCATTCCCGTTCCAATGATCTGGCTGGAAATGGTGGCCGTGTTGTTCGTGTGCACATAGAGCTCAGAAACGCCGGAGGTGAGCGTGCTGCCCGTAATCACACTGGCCGCGCCGTTCAGGATGATGCCGCCCGTTGCTACATTCAGCGCACCAGTCAGCGTAATCGTCGCAGCCGCACTCACACGGAGTGAGTTGATGGTCCTTGCCGTAACGCCAGAAACGTTCGCTCCAACGGTGATGTTGTCCGTGGCCAGTCCCGCTGTCAGGGCTGCGCCCGAATAGAACCCGTAGTTCAGGCTGCCCAGGGCTCCAACACCACCCTGCGTGCTGGTGTTGGTCATGTAGGTGGCAAAGTCGGTGCCGTTCACCGTGGCCCAGCCACCGATGATGTCATTGGTGAGCGTTGGAGCGCTGCCGTTGATCTGAGTCAGCAGAATCTGGGAATTGCCGCTTCCAGCCTGCCCAAGGTTGGTACCGGTGAAGTTCACCGTGGCACCAACGCCACTGCGGAGAAGGTTGCCGATCGTAAGAACGGCTGTGCCTGCGTTTCCGGCAGTGGAGGTGATGATATTCGCACCGCCTGCTGCTGCTCCGCTCTCAAGCGTGACCGTTCCCAGCGTCTCAGTCGTAGCCAGCCCCGGTGCACCGGTCAGTGTCAGTGTGGCACCGCGCAGAGTGACGGCATTGCTGTCAGCCACCCGGTTCGAGTTGGCGTAAATGGTGAGGTTGCTGTTGTCCATGTTCAGCGCACCGTAGTAGATCTTCAGCCCTGCTGTGCTGCTCAGGCTGGCGTTGTCTCTCAGCTGCAAGGTGCCGCCACGGATGATCGTCTCACCAGTGTAGGTCTGCGCAGCGGTCAGCAGGGTGGTGTTGTTGCCAGAACGCGTGAAGGCCAGTGAACCGTCGATGACTCCGCCAAAGTTGCCTCCACCGGTCGAGGTCAGCACTGCCGCCGTTGCACTGGTGATGGTTCCACCGGTGCCAGGCAGGATGTTGGTGCTGCCGAGTGCTCCCACCGCCTGATTACGGCCATTGAGATTCACCGTGGCGCTGTTCAGCGTGAGCGACTGCGTACCGACAGCCGTGGCTGTTGCATTGACCGCGATGGTGTTGTCCGCAGCCGCGTTCAAAGTCAGCGTGCCGGCGTTGACCGTGACGGTGCCGGTGGTGAAAAGCCCCTTGGAGAAGGTGGCGTTGCCCAGGCCGTCCTTGGTGAAACCATTGGCCGCCGTGTTGAGGATGTAGCTGTTCACCGCGATGTCTCCCAGAGCGTGCAGCCAGAATGTGGAGCCACCGCTGGAGATCTGACCGCCATTGAGGCCGGTGTTGCCTGTCTTGGCCAGCAGGGCGATGCCGCCCAGGTTCAGGATGCTTCCCGTGTTGAATCCTGTCAGCCCGCCGCCGCTCAGCAGCGAGGCCACGTTCACCGTGTTGGTCGTGAAGGTCTGGCCGCCGCTCAGTGTGAGGTTGGCGTTCGTAGCGTTGATTCCTGCGATCGATCCGATCATCTCGCTCGCATTGAGCAGACGGTAGCCGACGCCAGGCGTGTAGGTCACAAACCCCTGCCCGCTGCCGGCGGAGGAGTTGTCACCGATCGTGTCAATGCGCACGCTGACATTCGCCAGCCCCATCACCGCACCACCGCCGCTCATGGCGACGCTTGAGCTGAAGACATTGGCCACTCCGGCACCAGGTGCAGAGCCGAGATTGTCGCCACGGATCAGCCAGCTCGTTCCACCGCCCAGCGCAGGCGTGGAGGCCAGGTTCAGCACCGTGGAGCCACTGCCAGCCACCAGCGTCAGAGTATTGGCTCCAGCCCCGTTGTTGAGCGTGCCCACCGACTCGTAAGAGCCGGAAGCCGCGCCAATGATCTTCACTTCACCACCTGCCACAGTCAGGTTGCGGCTGTTGCCGGCAGCGGTGGCATTCGGCCCGCCAAGGCGGTTGTTCACAGCGGTGGTCGAGTTGTCCAGGACCAGCAGCCCCGTGTTGTTCACCGCATAAGTTCCAAAGGCGGTCTGTCCGTTGCCTGACAGGGTCACCGTTCCGCCATTCACCGTCAGCGTTCCGGTCGCCGTGCTGCCTGCACCGGTGAGCGTCAGGTTGCCGCTTCCCACCTTCGTCACGTTGAGCGCGGCGAGTGTCGCCGCATTGTAGGCAAGGAACTGGCCCGCAAAGGTCGTGTCGGAGTTGTTCAGGCCGACCGTGAGCGTGCCGCTGGTGCCGCTGTTGTTCGTGATGATGCCGGCTCCGCTGAGCTGGCTGATCGCGTCGCTGAATCCGTTCAGGTCCAGGGTGGAGCCCGCCACCATGCTGAAGGTGGAGAAGTCTGGAAGAACGTTCGAGGCTCCCAGGAACAGCGTTCCCGCGTTCAGCGTCGTCGCACCTGCGTAGCTGTTGCCGGCAGACGACAGTCGCAGCCCGCCATTGCCAGCCTTGGTGACGCCACTGGATCCGCTGCCTTGCAGCGCGGCCGTGATGTCGAGGCTGACAAGCGCCAGCCCCGTGGTCGTGATGGTTCGTGCCGAACCGCCCAGATTGACGACACCCGTGGTCGGCGCTGCAGCCGTACCTGCCGCACCAGTCGCGGAAAGGACGGCTGGAAGAGTGAAGCTGTCATTGCTGGCCGTGATGTTGTTGCCCAGCGTGAGCACACCAAACCCAACGGCGAGCGTCGGAGCGGCGGTGCCGCCTGGATTGTTGAAGGACAGCGTGCCGTTGAGCGCGTTGTTGCCAATGTAGGTCAGCGTGCTGCCGCTGTTGATGGCGATGTTTGACGCCGCTGCGATCTGCCCTGCATTCAGCGTCATCGTCACGTTGGCGTTGTTCAGCGTCAGGTCGCCAGGAATGACGATCGAGCCAGCCTGGCCGGCAAGCGTCAGCGTGGACTGGTTCACAACGGTCGGACCCGTGTAGGTGTTGGACTGAACGGTCGAGAAGGTAAGGGCCACGGAACCGGCCGCCACATTGTTGGAAAGGGTGATGTTGTTACCCGAGATGCCGGTAACAGTCGTTCCGGCAGGCACCCCCGTACCCGTGACGGTCTGTCCGACCACCAGGTTCGCGTTGTTTGCCACGGAGACAACGTTGCTGCCGTTCGCAGTCGCGGCAAGCACCGGAGCACCAAACGTCAGCGGCACCGAGGTCCCGCTGGCCGTCGCGCTGAGAGACAAGGTCACGTTGTTGCCGTTGATGGCCGTGATCACCGCCCCCGCTGGGATGACCGAATTCGCCGTCAAGGTGCCGCCCGAGATGGTCTGGGTCGCATTGGCGCTGATCGTAAATTGCGTGCTGCTTGTGATGCCCGTCACCGTGGCTCCCAGCGGGATGCCAGGCCCGGTCACAGCCATGCCCACATACAGAGCAGTGTTCGCAGTGATGGTCACACTGTTGCTGCCGCTGGTCGTTGCGACACCCGCCAGAGCGACCGGTGCGCCCACGCCGCTGACTGCCATGCCCACGGCAAGCCCGTTCGTGCTCGCCACGGTGATGACCGGAGAGCCGTAAACGGTGCTCGTCGCCGCGATCGGCACAGGATTGAAGTCGGTGCGCAGATTGCTTCCCGCAGTCACTCCTGTGGATGTCGAAATGGTGAAGGTGGTCGGACCGGTGATGCTGGTGATCGTCGCTCCGGTCGGGATGCTGGCATTGCCAGTGATCGCCTGACCGACCACGAGACCTGCCGTGCTGGTCACGGTCACCACGTTGCTGCCAGCTGCAGTGGTCGCGGCCATGGAGTTGGCTGGCGTCAGCGTCAGCGTGTTGCCGCCGGACTTCACCAGGGAAACCGAACCCGTGCCGTTGTCGGTGATCGGGGTGAAGATCGTTGCCGTGTTGTTCGTGTAGGCATACAGCGTGGCAGGAGTGTTAGGCGCCGCACCGGCGGTGAGACGGCCGCCAGCCAGCACGCTGGCAGCACCGTTGAGGAGCAGGCCGCCGGAGGCGATCGTCAGCGTGTCCGAAAGCGTGCTCATCTGGATGGTCGAGGCAGCGCTCACACGCAGCGAGTTGATCATGCGTGCGGTCACGCCTGCCACGCTGGCACCCACGGTGATGTTGTCAGTCGCACCACCTGCGGTCAGTGCGGCAGAGGAGTAAGCTGCATAGCCTGTGCTGCCGAGCGCACCCACACCGCCCTGGGCGCTGCCGGGTGCCAGGTAGCTCGCAAAGTCGGTTCCATTCACGATCGCCCAGCCGCCGATGAGGTTGTTGCTCAGGGTAGGCGCGTTGGTGATGATGATCTGGCTGTTGCCCACCGCTGTCTGTCCCAGCGTGCCGGCGCTTGTGAAGTTCACCGTCGTGGCGGTCAGATCGCTCACCGTCAGGCTTGCCAGGGTGAGCACCGCGTTGGAGCTGGTGTTCACCGAGCTGCGGGAGGCGTTGATGACCGACGCGCCGGAAAGAATCGTCACAGCACCCACATTCTGCGTCGAAGTGCCGCCGTTGAAGCCGAGGAAAGCAAGCGTACCACCCTGCAGCGTGATCGGAGTCGCCGCATTCAGGCGGTTGATGTCCACCGCCGGAGCGTTGGTGCTGTCAAGGTTCAGCGTGCCGAAGTAGTTGGACACAGAGCTCGTGCCCGAGAGCTGGCCATACTGCTGCAGATTCAAAACACCACCGCGGATGATCGTCGCGCCCGTGTAGGTGTTATTGCTCAGCAGGGTCGTCGTTGTGTTGCTCGAACGCGTGAAATTCAGGTTGCCTGCGATCACTCCCGCAAACGTGCCCGTGCCAGTCGCGGTCAGTGTCGCTGTCGTTGCGGAAAGGTTGGTGATCGTTCCTCCCGTGTTCGCCAGCGTCGTGTTGGAGCTTGCCAGCGCAGCCACCAGCTGATTGTTGCCGTTCAGGTCCAGCGTACCGTTGTTCACGTTCAGGGCGTTGCCGACACCGAGGCCGGTGACAAAGAGCGTGTTGGCGCCACCGCTCAGCACTGCCGTGCCACCGTTGATGTTCGTCGTTCCTGTGAACAGCTGGCGTGTGCCAAAAGTCACCGTACCTGCACCGTCCTTGGTGATGCCACCTGAGCCGGTGATCGCAGCGTTAAGCGTCAGCGAGGTGCTCGCTCCCGGGGTCCAGAGAAACAGCGATGTCGAGGGCGCGGCGATCAACCCACCGCTCATCACGCTGCTGCCAGACTGCACCAGAATACCGCCGCTGGTGATGGTCAGCGTGTTCACCAGAGGCAGCGGCCCCGCCGCACGCGTGCCCGCATTGGCGGTCATCGTCAGGCTGTTGATCGTTGTGCCCGTGGCAAACACACCGCCGAAGGTGCCGATCGCCAGCAGGTCGTTGCCTGTCGCGCTGGAGCTCAGGAATGGCGCGTATTCAGCCGCAGCCAGCGCACGGAACCCGTTGCCACCGGCCACGTTGGCCGCACCTGCCGCTCCCACGTAGGTCGCAAATGATGTCCCATTCCCTGTGGCTGAGGTGTCCACCAGAATGTCTGGCCGGATGGACATCGTCGTGGTTCCGACGGCCCCGGCTCCGCCAATCTGTGTGGGGACAGTCGTCACCGCCACAAAGTTGGCCGTATTCGCCGTGCCCACGGTCCCGCCGAGGTTGGTGCCACGCAGCAGCAGCGATGCACCCGCCGTGACCGTCAGCGGACTGAAGGCCCCGACATTGATCGTCAGGCTCTGTGCCGCATTCGGCGTCAGCGTGATCTTGCTGCCCCCCACCGCAAGGCTGAACGTTCCCATCGACTCCGTCGTCGCAGCTCCGGAGTTGCCGGTCACGTTAAAGGAACCGCCACCGAGGGTCAGCGTCGCATTCGCCGGAGACGTCACACCGCCAAGGCGGTTGTTCACGTTCGTGCCGCTGTTGTCCAGGGTCAGCACACCCGTGTTGTTCACCGTCTGTGTGGCAAAATCGCTCGCCGCATTCCCGCTGTAAAGCACGGTGCCATTGTTGATGATCATCGCGCCCTGGGAGGTCGACACCCCCGTCAGATTAAGCACGCCAGTGCCCATTTTGGTCAGGTTCACCATCGCCGGGAAGTCCAGGCGTGGCCGGCTGAAGCTGCCGGAGAAGACCGTGTTCGCATTGTTGTATCCCACGACCAGCGTGCCCGCGGTGCCGGCCACCGAACTGTTCGTGATAGTGCCGGATCCCGAAAGCCCGCCCACGATTCCGCTCAGGCCGTTGAGGTCAATGATCGTGCCTCCGGCCAGATTCACCGTCGAGTTCAGCACACCGCCGTTGGCGATCCCCACAAACAGCCCGCCCTCGTTCACGTTCAAGCCGCCGCTGATGGAGCTCAGCCCGCTCAGTTGCAGCAGCCCTGCTCCCGTCTTGTTGATCGTGCCGGTCCCGGTCATCACAGAGGCGATGATGAGCGCAGGATTGATCGTCGTGTACACCTGCCCGACGGCCGTGGGTGCGCCGACGCTGATCGTCGTTGTTCCGCTTCCCAGGTTCAGGCTGCCGCCGGCGATCGTCGCAATCGTCAGCGCATTGCTCGACGTGACGCTGATGGCGTTCGCACCCGTCAGCCTCAGTTCGCCCAGCGTGTTCACCGTGGGGTTCGTCGTGCCGCCGTTGTTGTTGAAGACCAGGCTGTCCAGCGTGTTCGCGCCCACCAGGTTCAGCGTTGAGCTGCCATTCAGCGTCACCACATTCGAGGCATCGATCTGACCGCCGTTGATCAGCAGGTTGACGACACCGCCGTTGAGGGTCAGCCCGCCCGCAGGAATGACCACCGTAGATGCCGCACCGTTCAGCGCCAGAGTTCCCTGGTTCACCGTCGTTCCGCCAGTGTAGGTGTTGGCACCCGTCAGAGTCAGAAGGCCGCCGCCCGATTTCACCAGCGCCACTTTCGAGGAGCCAAAGCCGCTGTTGGCGATCACCGAATTGATCATCAAGTTGGCAGTTCCCGTGTAGGTGCCGCCGTTGTTGGTGGCGGTCGCGTTGTTGCTCAGCGTGATCTGCGTGCCGCTGTCCACAGAGGCGATCACGGTGCCCACAGGTATGCCAGGGCCCGTCAGCAGCATCCCGGCAGAGAGGTTCGCGGTGGAAACCATGCTGACCACATTGGAACCGGCCACGGTTGCCGCAGTCGCGGCGCCTGTTGCGGCCGTGGTGCCGGTGGAGGCGTTGTAAATCACCAGCTCGTTGGTGCCGCTGGTCGCTGTGCCGCCGGCAGTCAGCACGCCGCGGAAGGCAGCGCTGCCGATGGTGGAGCCTGCGGTCTGGTTGCTGCGCAGAAGGCCGCCTGCCTCAAGATTCAGCACATTGCCATCCGCGCTGAAGAGCACGTTCGCGTCGGAGGTGCCGCCAAAACGCAGCATGGAGGTGTAGGTGATCGGGGCGGAGAGCGTCGTGTTGTAAGACCCGGAGCTCGTCAGCGTGTTGCCAGGCCCCTGCAGCAGTGTGATGTTGCCGGAAGCAAACGCGGCATCATACCCCGCATAGCCCGCCGTGCCCAGGGCACCCACACCTTGCGCCGCATTGTAGGCCGCATAATCCGTGCTGTTCGCGATTGCCCAGGCACCCAGCGCCCCGTTGCTGCCATTCGTCATTCCGCCTGTCACCACGATCCGTGGGTTCGTTCCCTCGGAGCCCAGCGTGCCGTTGTTGCTGGTGAAGTTCACGGTGGTGCCCGTGTTGCGCGTCAGGCTGGAGAGTGTCAGCTGAGAATTGGCGTAACTGCCGACAGTTTGCACGCTTGCCGTGATCTGGTTCGCCCCCTGCGCCGCAGTCACATCACCCACGGTTTCACTGCTGAAGGAGTTCGCGCGTCCGTTATAGTTCAGCACACCGCCACGCATCGTGATCGGCGCTGTGTCGCTCAGCCGGTTCGTGTTGTCCGTCGCGAAGCTCGTATTGTTGTCCATCGTCAGCGTGGCGTAATTGAGATTGATCGCCGATGTGTTGAGGATCGTTGCACCGTCCTGCAGCAGCAAAGTGCCGCCCATCAGGTTGGTCACCCCGGTGTAGGTCTGCGCACTTTCCAGCGTCAGCGTGTTGCCGCCCAGACGAACAAAGTTCACCGCGCCCGTGATCTGCCCTGCAAACGTGGTGCCGCCGGCATTCATGTTCGTGATGAACGTGCCTGTTCCATTGCTGGAGGTCACGATGCCGCCGCTGTTGGGCACCACACCTGCCGACTGGAACTGCCCCACATACTGCGTGTTCCCGTTGAGGTCCAGCACCCCGCCCACATCCAGGTTCAGAAGCTGGTTCGGATACAGCGAGTTCAGTCCGCCCGCCATCACCATGGTGCCGTTCAAAATGTTAGTCGTGCTGGTGATGAAGGTCGGTGTCGAAAGCCTCAGCGTCCCCCCCGCCACCAGAGCCATGCCGTTCGTGCCGGTGATCGCGCCAGTCACATTCAGCGTCGTTCCTGTGTTGACCAGGAAGTAGGCGGTGTTCCCCGCGAAGGCCGTGTTGGTCTGGGCCAGGGTGTTGTTGCCCCCCGTGTTCAGAATGGCCGCCGCTGTCAGCGTCATGACGAATCCATTGTTGGAGCCCACCGTCAGATTGTTGCCGTTGATCTTCAGCGCATTGAGCGTCTTGGCGGCCGTCAGCGCCGCTGGATTCGCCGTCAGGTTCATCGTGGCCGTGGCCGCAGCACCGTTCAGGTCGTTCGTGGTCACATACCCGGCTGCACTCATGGCCTGGATGCCGTTGCTGTTCGCAGTCACACCGTCGTTGTTGTAGGTGGCAAAATCATTGCCCCCGTTCAGGTACACACGCTGCAGGATGCCCGTAGTTGCGGGCACCGGCGTCGGAGCTGTCGTAAAGAGGATCTTGTTCGTGCTGCCCAGCCCTGTGATTCCGGTCAGGTCCAGCGAGGATCCGGTGTTCGCAAAGTTCACAGACGCAAAGGTCAGCGTGTTCGAGCCGCTGCCGGACATCGTGATCACGGAGTCCACCGTGTTGAGGGTCAGCGCACCCAGGGTTTCCGTGGAGCCCGCACTGTTGCCGATGAAGTCCAGCCTGCCGCCGGCGATGGTGATCGCACCGGTGTCAAACAAACGGTTGCCGTTGTTGTTGGTGCTGTTATCCAGGCGCAGAATGCCTGTCGGATTGATGGCCACCGTACCCGCTGACCACGCACCGTTGGCACCGTTCAGGCTTACCACACCACTGCTCACCGTCAGTGCCGCAGTCGCTGTGTTCACAGCGGTCAGATTCACCGTCCCCGTGCCTGCATACGTAAAGCCGCTCGCCCCTGTGCCACCGTTTTGGATGACACTGGAGATGTTCGTGTTCCCAGAGC
This sequence comes from Prosthecobacter fluviatilis, assembly GCF_042655725.1. Taxonomy (GTDB): domain Bacteria; phylum Verrucomicrobiota; class Verrucomicrobiia; order Verrucomicrobiales; family Verrucomicrobiaceae; genus Prosthecobacter; species Prosthecobacter fluviatilis. The sequence goes on along the minus strand of NZ_JBHSMQ010000002.1, from coordinate 350,051 downwards.
CGGCGATGGTCAGCGTGCGGCCGGTGGTGTCATTGGTCAGGTTCACCGGCTGCGTGCTGAAGGTCAGCACCGCACCACCGCTGAGATTGTTCGTGATCAGGCGGTTGCCACCGTTGTTCTGCAGGGAGTAGCCCTGCGTGGCATTGCCTGCAAATTCGATCGAGTTCGTTCCGGAAATCACCCCGTAGGCATTCGTCACCTGCAGCGGCGTCACCAGCGCATTGGCTCCTGTCAGAGCCACGTTGGACTGCAGGGTGCCGCCCGCAAACGCGAGGACGTTGGCCGTGCCAAACGGATTGAGGTTGCCCGCTTTGTTCACGATGATCGTTCCTTGGTTGATCGTGGTTCCTCCCACGTAGCCAGCCCCCGCTGCGCTCGCACCGCCGATCGTCACTGTTCCCATGGTGTTATACACCACGCTGACCGCTGCAGACGCATTGCCCACAGAGCCGATCACAGCATTCAGGTTCGTATTGCCCGTGCCGACAAAACTCAGCGCACGTGCAGTACCGCTTTCAAGGCTGGTGATGTTCCCGTTGATGGTCAGGCCACCGGCAACCGCATTGCTGATGTTCCATGGATTGCCAGACACCATGTAGATCCCGCCATTCAGCGTGATCGGGGCATTGCCCATGAACTGCGCCGTCGTGTTCGGGTTCATGACAACGGGCTGCGTAAGTGTCAATCCGGCCGGATCCGTGGCGTAGATGCCTGCGTTGGAAATCAGCAGGCCGCCGATGATCAGCGGGCTGCCAGCCACCACGGTGCGCGCTGCGGAGATCGTGAACGTCGTGGAGTCCACAATGCTGGCAATCGTGTCACCGTAGGAGATCCCGTTGCCGTTGATGTTCATGCCCACCACCAGCCCGGCCGTCGTGCCGGAAGAAAGTGTGATCGTTGCTGTGTTGGAAACCGCATTGGCCACCAGATTGGTGGTCCCTGTGGCACCGATGCTGTTGTTGCTTCCAATCCCAAGGTAGCCGGCGTCCACACGCACACCACCGGTGAAGGTGTTGCTGCCAGTCAGTTCCCAAGTGCCGCCCTCATTTTTCAGAATGCGCAGCGCGCCACCGTTGTCGGCGAGCACGGAGGTGATGGTGTTCGCATCGTTGCTGTAGCCGATCAGGTTCAGGGTCTTGTTTCCAGCCGCAGCATTGATCACATTGGTCAGAATCAGCGCCCCGCTGCCGCTGGAGCTGATCGTGGTCGAGGCATTCAGGTTGATCTGGCGCTGCGCAGTTTCTCCGGCGCCGGCATACAGCAGCGTCCCGCCGTTCAGGTTCAGCTGCCCCGAGCCATCACCAAAGGCGCTCGTGTTCACAGACCCGCCGCCAATCGAAGTCACAGCCAGACCGCCCGCAGACAGGGTGGTGTTGCCGCTGTACGTGTTCGCTCCGGTCAGGTAGAGCAGCCCTGCCCCTGTTTTGATAAGGCCGCTTCCCGCAACACCGCTCAAAACACCCGAAAGGGTGGCGTAATCCATGAACGTGCTCGTGTTGTCATCCACCTGCACAGTCCGCACCGCTCCATTGAGATTGATCGCATTGGTCACCTCCGTGTCATACAGCGCCGTCGTGGAGCTCAGGATCAGGGTTCCCGTGCCATTGCCGATGCCGCCAAGCCCCCAGGTCTGCATCGCATTGCTCCCGCCAAAGTTCACCGTCAGCTTGCCTGTGCTGGCCGCAAAACCACCGTTCTGGCTGATGGCCGTACCGGCAGCATCCGTCCAGGCCACCTGCCCTGCACCGGTTCCGATGCTGCGCGTAAACGTGCCTGAGCTTTCCAGCACACCACCGGCAAGACGCAGGTTGGAACCTGCAGACAGGCCGGCGCCGTCCTGCGCGCGCAGCTGACCACCGGTGATGGTGGTCGGTCCTGTGTAGGTGTTGTTGCTGTTGCCCAAAATCCACAGGCTCGCTCCGGCCTTGGTGATCGAAAGCGCTCCGCCATTCGGATTGTCAATCAGGTGCAGGTCGATCTCGTTGTCACCGATCGAGTTCCCTGTCAGCGTCAGTAGCCGCGCGCCAGAGCCGCTGAACACCAGGTCGGCGGTGTTGTTGAAAATAAGAGCTGCGCTGTTGCCCCCGCCGGCTGCAGTGACGATGTTGTTGCCAAAGCTTCCGGAGGAATCAATCGTGCCGTTGCCTGCCAGAGTGAAGAGCCGGTTGATGGAAACAGACGGTGTTGCCGTAGTCTGGAAAATGCCGTTCGCGGTCGAGCCGGTGTACTGCAGGGTGCCGCCGTTAAACACCAGGCTCGCGGCATTGTTCGCATCCTTCTGCGCCTGGTCGGCTCCGCTGGAGTTGCCCACACCGATGCTGCTCGCAGAGCCAATGTTCGCAAGGCTGTTCACCACCAGCGTTCCGGAGTTGATCTGCACCTTGCCCGAGAAGGTGTTCAGGCCGGAGAGCGACAGCGCCGCCGTTCCCGTCTTGAGGATGGAGATCTGGCCCGCCGTTTGTCCAGGCAGAGGCGTGGCGGTGTCATCCTGAATGATCCCCGTAAACACACTCGCAGTGTTTCCGTTCCCAATCGTGAGGGTGGAAGTGGTGTTGGCAGCGGTGTTGGTGATGACCCCCGTTCCGCTCAGCGCGTTCAGGTTCTGCGTGTTGGTGCCGCTGAATGCCGTCGAGCTGACGTTGACACCATTCACATCAAACGTGGTGCCCTGGCGCATGGTCAGGTTCATGTTGTTCGCACCCAGCGTCGTGGTGGCACCCTGCAGCTTCAGCGTGCCTTCGTTGAGGAAAATGGTGGCTGCCGCCTCTGCGTTCACAGCATTCAGGATCAGGGTACCCGCACCATTCTTGGTGAAGCCGCCGGTGGTTCCCACCAGCATCGCCGTGGAAAGCGTGATGGTGTCGCTCGCTGTATCAGTGCGGAAGACCAGATCCGCCGCACCGCCTGAGGTGATCCCCGTGCCACCGGAGATCGTGAGGGAATTCCCCCCCGTGACAAGAATGCCACCCGCGACACCAGCCCCGTTCTGCAGCGTGAGTGTCTGGCCGGACGCAAGGGTCAGCAGGCGAGGCCCGCTCGCCACCTTGATGCCGCCGTTGATACTCGCCGTGGTCTGACCCGTCACATTTCCTGTGAGCAGGTAGGGTGTCGTATTGCCGCCAGTCAGCGCAGTGCCACCGGCAAATGTGGTGTAGGTGGCCGCACCCACCGTGCTGCCTGCGGCAAAGTCCGCTCCTCTGAAATAAAGGTGCGCATTCAGGATGCCGTTCACATTGGCAGCACCAGTGAGCGTGATCGAGGCCGTACCACCTGCAGTGGTGTCCGTGAGGAAGTTGAGGCCCGTCCCCGCAGCCACCGTTCCCAGGCTGGAGAAAGTGAGCGCCGTCGCACCCGAGGAACCCGCAGTGACCAGCACCGTACCCGCACCCGCTGTCGCGATAAGGCTTCCTGCAGACTCTGAGCTGCCAGTGGTGAAGCCTCGGTATTCAAAAGTACCGCCCGCATACCCGTTGCCACGCACGGAGTCCACATTGAACGTCACCGAGCCCGTGCTGTTGTTCAGCAGGTCCGAGCCCGTTCCCGTGGCCACCGTCGGGCTGAACTGAATCTTGCCACCTGCGACGGTGACGCCTCCCGTGAATCCTGTGCCGATCGCACCAAAGGTGATCGCAGATCCGCCGGTAATCGCGGTGCCACCCGTGTTAGCGCTCATCGTCACCGTGTTGGTGGTCGGATCGATCGCGGTGATCACTGAGCCCACAGCAGGACCGTTGGTGGGCGTCGCCGTGATGGCTTGTCCCAGAACCAGACCCGCGACAGAGCTCAGCACCAGCTGGTTCAGGTTCGCTGCTCCCGTGGTGACGGTGATGCCGCTGGAGGCAGCCGCATAGTTGCCCACAGTAGGATCATATCTCCAGGTGCCCGTGCCAATCTTCAGCAGCGAGGTCGCACCACCGTTGTCCTGGATGACACCACGGATTTCGTTGATGGTCGTGGACAGGCTGTCTCCGCCCAGGGCAAACGTCTTGGCTCCCGCTCCGGTCGTCGCAATGTTGCTGCTCAGCACCAGTCCCGTCGCTCCCGTCGCGTTCGACAGCAGCACCGCATTGACGCCCGTCGTTCCGGCAAGGTTGAAGACCTTGCCCGCAGTCTCTCCCGCCCCCGTGTAGTTCAGGGTGCCGGCAGTCGTGGTCGAGCCAAGGCTGACCATGCCTGCAAAGGCGCCCGCACCGCTCACGTTGTTGTTCAGACCGCCGACGCTGTTGATGATCAAAGTACCGCCGTTGACACTGGTCGTGCCACCGTAGGTCGACGCCGAGCCCAGCACGCTGGCCGTACCACTGCCAGACTTCACCACAAGGTGGCCGCGGCTTGCCGCATTGATGATGCTTCCTGTGATCACCATCTCACCGCTGGCCGCCAGCGTCAGGGTGCGCAACCCGGCGTTTTCAGTCGTCTTCCACATGTCGCCATTGAAGGTCACGGAACCGCTGCCGTTGTTGGTAAGGCTGAGGCTCGCGATCTGGGCGCTGTTGCCAAGAGGATTGTAATTGCTGAAGCTTGCCGAATAGCCATCGCGTCCGGTGATCACCAGGCCCTCATTCGCAGCAGCCCCGGGAACGCCCGACAAAGTGCCGAAGGCCACCATCTGGTTCAGTCCCGTTCCCCCGATCGAACGGTCAAGGAACAAAGTCAGGTTGCCGCTGGTATTGTCCGACAAGCTCACATTTTTCGAGGCAAAGCCAGCTGGGCTGTCCGTGCGGAACTCCCAGATGCCGGTGGTGCCACGGATGACACTGGCTGACGTGCCAAGACCCAGCTGCCGCGGATCACTGATACGGATGGAGCCCGAGTCAGCTCGGAAATCCCCGATGTAGCTGTTGTTGACGTTGGTCAGCACCAGCGTGTTGTTGAAGCCGCTGATTGATGATTTGTTGATGCCGGAGGCTCCGCTGGCACCGCCAATGACAAGCCCGTCGATGATGATGTTGCCTGGGCCGCCGGTGAAGTAAAAGCCTTGGTTGCCGGTACCCACTGCCAGCACGGCAGAGCTCGACAGCCTCATGGTGCCAAAAGCGGCACCCACTCGGTTTTCCGTGTTCGACGAGGTGCCGATGACACCTGTGTACGTGTTGTTGCCGATGTTCAGCAGCGCCACGCTGTTAAAGTTGTTGTTGCCACGGCCGGAAAGAACCAGATCGCGGCTGAAGGTCATCCCCGTGGCACCGCCGCCACCCTGGATCACAAGCGTGCCGCTCGGCAGGCCCACAGAACTGTTGACGCCGTTCACGAAAATCGGAGACGTCCCAGCCCCAAGCTGCCCTTGGTCCGTGACGATCAAAGTTCCGATGTTGATGTTCACCTGCCCGGTGAAATTGTTGCCGCTGTTGGTCAGGCTGAGCACTCCGCCACCCACCAGCGTCAGGTTGCCAGAGCCGGAAATCTGGCCGCCAAAGCTCGTGCGCGTTCCAATCGCCGAAGTGTTGTTGAGGTAGTTGATGCCACCGATCTGCAGCGTCCCGCCGTTGCTGAGCAGCACATTTCCGCCCAGCGCACCGCCGCCTGACAGCGAACCGATCGCCACCGTGTAGCCGTTCACATCCAGCGCTGCTCCGGCCACATTGGCCAGCGTCACCGCCGATCCGATTCCCAGCGGGCCGCCCAGCGTTGTCTGCGCAGCCGCCATTCCGTTGGTCACAGAGCCAACGGCGAACTGGCTGGATGCTCCAGCCTGCAGGGTGCCCCCGTTGATCAGAGTCACGCCCGTGTAGGTGCTGCCCGTGCCAAACGTAAGGGTGGAGGATGTCGGCAGGGTCACCGCCTGCGAAAGCGTGATCGTGCCAGATCCGATGCTCGCAATCGTGGTCCCTGGTGCGACTCCGTATCCCGTCACGGCCTGCCCGACACTAAGCCCGGCCGTGCTGCTGACATTGACCGTGGCAGTGTCGCTCAGGGTGCCCGTGGTGTTGACTGCGGTTGCGCCGCTGCCAATCGCCAGGAAAATGGAGGTCGTCTGCGTCGCGGCCTGGGACAGCGTCACACTGCCTGCACCAATGCTGGCGATCGTCGTGCCAGCAGGAATGCCATAGCCCGTAACCGCCTGGCCCACGGCCAGTCCCGTCGTGTTCGCCACCTTGACCGTCGTCGTGCCGTTCATGATCGCCGGAGCTGTGGAAACCCCGCCGGACACCTGCAGCGTGCCGTCACCAAATTTGATCAGGCTGCCCGTGCCGCCGCTGATCGTGCTGTTGATGCTGAAAACTCCGGTGCCGTACTGGTGCACAAAAACTTCCGAGTTGTTTGCCCCCACCTGGCCGCCGGTCAGCGTTCCGTTGCTGGAGCCCGTGAACTGCACCACTCCGCTGGAGACTGTCAGCACATTGCCGGCAGCCCCCATGTCCACCGTCTGCGCACCGCCGGAAGTGTCCATCGTCAGAGAATTGACAGAACGTGCCGTGATGCCGTTGCTCCACAGCAGCGGATTGCTGGCCATGCCGTTGGTCGTGTAATCAACGCTGGCATTGTTGCTGTTGTTGGCCAGCACAGTCGCCCCGGCCCCCGTGTAGCGCACAATCTGCGTGCCACTCGTCATCGCCACCCCGGTCGCCGTGCCGTCGTTGATCGTCGCGTAGCCCAGAAGCCCGCTCGTCGCCGTCGTCGCGACCACACCGCCGCCTGAGGTGTCAAACGCCACTGTGCCGCCCGCACCACGGTTGATCGTGCTGCCCACGGTCAGCGTGCCAGAGCTGGCAATCAAAGAATTGTTCGTGTTGGCAGCGATGCTCAGAGTGCCCAGGTTCTGCGTACCATACATCAGGTTCAGCGTTGCTCCGCTCAGGGTGGTCCCGGACGTTGCACCCAGTGCGCCTCCGACGATGTTCACCGTGCTGCCAGTGATGCTGGTGGCACCCGTGTAGGATCCACCGGCACCCGAGAGCCTCCAGGTACCTCTGCCGGTGATGTTCAGTCCGCCATTGTGTTGGAGATCATCATCCAGGGTGCCATTGCCAACACCCGCCAGAGTCAGTGTGCCCGTTCCCGACACTGCAGTGCCGCTGCCGATCGCCAGAGAGCCTGCATCGATCGCGATGGTTGCCGAGCTCCCCAGGATGATCGCCCCGCCAAAGGTGTTGTTGCCATAGCTGTTCACCAGCGCGCCGTTTTGACCGGCCGCTGCACCGTTGCCATTCAGCACCAGCGAGCCGCCCAGTCCCACACCGCCCGTGCTGACCGCACCGGTAAGCTGCCCGTTGAGCAGCAGCGCAGCACCTGTCTGCACCGTGATCGTTGTCAGCAGCCCGCCGCCCAGAGCCTGGTCGTTCTGCGCGCTGATCGAGCCCGCCTGGATCATCGTGTTGCCCTGGTAGGTGTTGGCACCTTGCAGGAAGAGCGTGCCGTTGCCGGCCTTGCTCAGCCCGCCCGCACCGGAATTGCCCACAGAGTTTGCCAGCACCACCTGGTTGTTGTTCGTGTCAAACACTGCAGTGCTGTTGAATGTCATCTGCTGCGTGGAGGGGTCGATGCTTCCAAACAGCGTCGTGTTCGGGTTCCACTGCAGCCCGCCTCCATTGAAATTGATCGCTCCAGTCCCGAGCATCACCGCGTTGGTGAAATTCACCAGCCCTCCGTTCAGATTCAGGCTGTCAGAGAAAGGATTGCCCCCAAAGGTGATCGGCGCACCATTGGCCACGGTCACCGCATTCGAAAGCACCAGCGTGGTGCCGTTGGTGATGCCGGAAATCACCGTCCCTTCCGGAATGTTGGCCCCTGCGACCACCATCCCCACCTGCAGGCCAGCCGTTGGCACCGTCAGTGTCGTGGAGGCCGTCGACGCCGCAGTGGTCGTCACCGCACGGGAGGAGGTCAGCGTCAGAATGCCGGTCCCCACCTTGTTCACGATGCCGCCGCCCACACCCACCAGCGTACCGGCAAAAGTCGTGTTCTCATTGTTGCTGCCCACCGTCAGCGCATTCGTCCCCAGCAGCACCGCACCACCGCCCGTGCCACCACCGGAGAGCGACCCGATGCTGTTGTTAAACCCGTTCAGATCCAGGAAGACAGATGACGTGTTCGCCAGCGTCACCGCCGAGTTGTTGCCAAACGCACCATATCCCACATCCGAAGCCAGCCCCGCACGCAGCGTTCCCGTGTTCACCAGCGTCGGCCCCGTGTAGGTGTTCTGGCCGTTCAGCAGCAGCACACCGCCAGCCACCGGCGTCGCGATCAGCCCGCCCGTACCCGAAAGAATCCCGTTGATCGTCGTCACCGAGGCATTCGTCGTGTTGATCGTTCCCAGGGACCCGTTGTTAAAGAAGATGTCGCGTCCCGTGTCCAGAAGCTGCGAGGCCCCCGTGATGCTCAGCACCCCGCCCGTGTTCCCCGCATTGTTGAAATAGATGTCCCCGTTCAGATCCCCCAGGTTCGCCGTGGTTGCGATGCTCAGGGTGCCCGCGTTGATCACCGTGCCGCCCGTGTACGTGTTCGTGCCACCCAGCGTCGTCGTGTTCGTGCCGGAGTTCACAAAGGTCAGCACACCCACGTCGTTGTCAGTGATGGCGGCATTGATCGTGATCCCCTGCCCGTTGCTCGCAGAAACGTACAGGTTCCCCGAAACCGCGCTCGGCAGCGTCACCACACCGCCCGTACCGCCCGCAATCGTCAGCACACCCGTGCCGCCGTTGAGAATTCCGTTCGTGCCCAGGTTCGCACCAGTCGCCAGAGTCAGCGTCGCCGCGGCACCCGTGTAGCGCAGGCCCGTCATGTTGCGTGTCCCAGTCAGCGTCGTCGCCGCGTTCAAAGTGTAGCTGTTCGCAGCATTCGTCCACGTCGTCTCAGCCGAGGCGGCAATGTTCGCCTGCAAAATGTTCCCCGAGGCATCATACACCCCGTAGTCATTGTTCGTGGCCAGCCCCGACCCCGTCGTCAGCCATGGCCCGATGATCTGCCCCGCCGTCGTCGCCGCACCAAACGCGCTGTTGTTGATCCGGTTCGTCGTCGTGTTCGGGTTGCCACCAGCCGAGATCGTCACCGTGGCAGTCCCTGTCTGCGTCAGTCCGCTCAGGATGATCGCCTGCGTACCGCTCGACACCGCATTCGTGCCAAAGATGTTCAGACGGCCCGAGTTCAGCGTGACCGCACCAAACGTCTCCGAACCCGCCGTCACCGCCGCCGCAGTGTCCGTCACCTGAATCGTCCCGCCGTTGGAAGTGATCGCCGCTCCGTTTCTCACACGGTCCAGGCCAGCCTCCGTGTTCGTCGTGTTCGTCAGCAAAATCGTGCCCCCGTTCAGCGTGATCGCCGAGGTGCTCAGCAGCGCACGGCTGTTCTGCGTCAGCGACATCGTCATCCCGTTGTTGATCGTCGTCGTCCCGCTCCATCCCGTCAGGCTCGCCGCCGTCCCCGAAAGCGTCAGCACACCCGCCGTCGCACCGCCAAACACTCCGCCAGACAGCGTCACATTATTGCCCGCCAGCGAACCGTTGATTGTCGCCGCCGCGACGTTGTTCAGGATGATGTTGTTGTTCGTCGCACCAAAGGTCAGCACGCTCGTGTTTCCAGCAGCACCCAGCGCGTAGTTCGTCGTGTTAAACTGCAGCCCGCCCACCGTGATCCCAGACCCCAGGTAAACAGAACCCGCAGTGCCCGTAAACACAGCAAGGTCATTGTTCGTGTTGTTCCATGTCGAGAGCGACGTCTGCAGCAGTCCGTTGCCATTCCACCAGTTCGCACCGCTGCCATTGCTCCAGGTGCCCACACCACCGAGGCCACCGCCTGTGACGACATTGTTGATGGCCGTGGCATCACTGTCCCAGTAAAGAGTTGCCGCATTCACAGCAAGAGGTCCAGGCAGCCAGGTTGCCATCAGGCAAATCATGAACCATCCCAGGAATTGGCGGTGGTGGCGTAATGTCTTCATAAGCGATAAGGAAAAGGTTGTGCTCCCGTGTCTGCGTTCACAAATGCGTCGATGCATCAGCCCGCAGCCTCTTCGCAAGAGGCGCGGCTAATACATTCTTTATTTTGGCGGCAGTCCGTGGTTGGTGGCATCTAAAGGTATTCTTTGTATCAAAACACAATGTTCCCTTACCAGCCAATTTATTTTTATTCTTTCGCAAAAAACTTAAACCGCTGATTTTCAACAATCTAAGTTTTAGAGTTCCACAGACAAAAGATCAGTCTCAAATCTTAAGGTATTGACCTTAAATGAGAAACATTCTCTTGCGCAAAATCCAGAAAGCGCAGCAGTTATGGTAAATTAACAGCTCATTTCGAGCCCCATCTGCCTCATCATTTAACCACCTCGTATCCCCGACAGGAATCGAACCTGTATCTAGAGTTTAGGAAACCCTCGTTCTATCCATTGAACTACGGGGACAACGGAGACCGCCATGTCTTCACCGGTTCACGCCAGGATTCAACTCCCGAATGCAAGTTGCAACCAACTCCAACCACCTCTTTCCTCCCCCCCCACCCAGGCCCGCCACTCGCATCCACCCCACGGCGGTCCAAATCATAAGTCATAAATCGTAAATCATAAATCCCCTCCCCTCTTTCCCCGCAACATCCCCTCCCTCCACACGTTTCCCGCATCCCTTATATAGAAAGACACACCAGCCCATGAATCACCGCACCCACTCCCGCCGCCACTTCCTCACCACCACCGCCGGCCTCGCAGCCAGCGCCTTCACCGGCCCCAATCTCCTCCTCCGCGGCCAGGACGCCTCCGCCAAGCGCCTCAACCTCGTCCAGATCGGTGCCAACGGCAAAGGCCTCGCAGACACCGGCATGGTCACCCTCAATCACAACATCGTCGCCATGGTCGATGTCGACACCAAGCGCCTCGAGGAAGCCGCCAAAAAGCGTGAGAAGCACCACCTCGACTCCTCCCAGCCCGCTCCCCCCGCCCCCAAGCTCTACCAGGACTTCCGCAAGATGTTCGATGAAATGAGCAACCAGATCGACGGCGTCATCGTCTCCACCCCGGACCACACCCACTACATCGCCGCCATGCACGCCATCAAGCACGGCAAGCACGTCTGCGTCCAGAAACCCCTCTGCAACTACATCTCAGAAGTGAGAGACCTCCACCGCGCCGCCAAAGACGCTAAAATCGTCACCCAGATGGGCAATCAGGGCCGCACCATGGACGGCCAGCGCATGGCCAAAGAATGGATCGAGCAGGGTGCCATCGGCACCCTCAAAGAAATCCGCCTCTGGACCAACCGCCCCATCTGGCCCCAGGGTCCTATTAAGAAGAAGCTCGTCGAATGCCCCGCCAATCTCGACTGGGACCTCTGGCTCTCCTGCGAACCCTCCGAGCCCTACTTCGAGTTCGATCTCGACCCCGAAATGGCCAAAAAGAAGCAGCGCTCCCCCGGCCCCGCCCCCTTCAACTGGCGCGGCTGGTGGCAGTTCGGCTCCGGCGCCCTCGGCGACATGGGCTGCCACATCATGGATTCTAGCTTCTCCATCCTCGGCCAGCTCATCCCTGAAAAGATCGAAGCCGAATCCGGCCCCATCACCGATCTCAACGCCCCCATGTGGTCCAAGCTCATCTACCACATGCCCGCCGGCAAACACCCCGCCCTCACCGTCTCCTGGCATGACGGCGAAAAAGACGGCGTCCCCAACAAGCCCGAACGCCACCCCGACATCCCCGAAGAAACCTTCAAAAAAGCCACCAGTGGCATGATGTTCATCGGCACCGACGGCGTCATCTTCGAAGGCGACGCCTACTGCAAGAGCCCCATCATCTACCCTCTCGATAAATACAAGGCCGTCCGCGAAGACATGAAGTCCGGCAAGATCAAGCAGACCGAAACCCGCTCCGTCATGCCGGACAACCCCCAGGGCGAATGGGCTCACCACATCGTCCATGGCGGCCTCCCCTCCTCAAACTTCGACTACTCCGCCCCCCTCACCGAATTCGTCCTCCTGGGAAATCTCGCCATCCGCGCCCAGCAGACCGTCCAGTGGGACAAGAGTGCCATGAAAGTCACCAACGTCGAAGCCCCCAATAAATACATCACACGTCCCTCTTACAGGGATGGTTGGAAAGCATAAATCCTATTCTTTAGCCCCTATTTAGATTTCAGCGGCAGCAGGGCGACCTGTTGCCGCTTATTTTTTGGGTGCGAACGGAAATCTTTAGGGAAATGGAGGATGAAATTGGAGGGCGTTTATGGTTTTTAATGTGTCGGATTCAGCAAAAAAGAGGATCGAGGGACGATTTTGGAGAGCATTTGAGAGCCGTTTTTGTGAATTTTGGGGTGCCTGGTGCAAACAAAGAGGCGAATACGGCGCTTGTTTTGGGTTGGTCAGCGGTGTGGTCTGACATTTTGGGGTTGGGACAGGCAGGGAACGAGGAGGAGCTTAGAAAGCTCGCAGTGGTTTCCATCTCAGACAGCGCCCCCCTGCCGCCTTTTCATCTCCACAGCGCCAACAGCGCGACGTATCGCAGCCCATTGCAGTGCGTCGAGTCATGGCAACCCGCCATCCGGAAAGCAAATCCAGCACAGCGCCACTCTCCGCGTCGACCAGCAGTTTCTGCAAAGAGCCCCGCAAAGAGTTTTTCTCACCACTGCGGCAATAGTGTTGAACATGGCCGCAGTTGTTCAAAACACCGCGTCCAGATTCCTGGCGTTTTGCAGGCGGGCGTATGAAGTGTAGCGGGGGGACTGTGGGGCCATGACTCTGCCACCGGGTACAAAAGGTATGGGGCGGATCTTCTTGGCGGGCTCTTTGAAGTTGAGCACGTATTTGCCGGTGTCCTTCCACGGCTCGATGCTGGCTACTTCGGCCACGTGAGTTATGGCGGAGTCGGGAGCCACTTGATAGGTGGCCAGGTATTTGATTTTGTCGCGCATGCTGGAGTGAATGCGGATGGCATACCAGCGATTCTCGCCGAGGAAGGTTTCTTTGAAGCCGTCCTCGCGTGCGGCCACAACCACGGTGTCGATCTCCGCCGGGTCGATGGCGGGCGTGTTGCCGCTGTCGGCGGCGCTGGAGGCACTCTGGGTGCTGAGGTCGTAGAGGAAGGGCTCAAACTGGTAAACGCTGTCGCCGGAGGAGGAACGGAAGCGTTGCAGAGTTAATGTCTCCACGGGGAAGGCGAGAGAGCGGCGCAGGATGCTTTCGAGTTCATCCTCCAGTTCGTCGATGATGACGAGGCAGTTGAAGGCGTTCTCCGGGTAGATCATCTGCTCCAGCAAGTAGTCGAGATTGCTGAAGCCATTCTGCTGCGCGTAGGCCTCGCAGCGTTTCACGGTTTCCGGGCTTTTGAGCAGGTGCTCGCGCAGGAGGCCTTTCATTTTCTGCGGCGTGCTCTTGAAGGAGAGGGAGAAGTTCAGGAGTTGCTGGGCAATGTGTCGCAGTGGATCATGCTTCGCCAGTTCCACCTCCACGAGATAGAGCACCGGCTTCTTCGGGCTGGAGAGGTCGATGAGATAGCCGTCCGGAATGTTCTGCGTCTTGCCCTTCTCGCCGATGAGCTTCTTCAGCTCCAGGTAGATGCGGCTGTCACCAAAAAGCGCCATTTTCACCTCGGCGATGGTGTTTTCAAGTTCCGCTTCCTTGTCAAAGGGCCACGGGTGGTATTGGTGTTGGGGTGTCCAAAGCATAAAATCCGCCTAGTTAGAGCCCTTCGCCCCGAGCGTTACCTTGCCATCTTTATCAAATGCAACTCGTTTCAGATCCACATCTCTGATAACTTTGTCTACCGATCCATCGAGGTTCTTAGCTAAGAGTGTGGCGACCCCATCTGCGCCAATAACCATTTCACGAACACCTACCTCGACGCTGGGCACTTCATATGTAATACCTTTGATTGGTATCAATTTGTCATGAACTAAAATATGGCCGCCGTTGAGGACAAACGAACCGCGATGCATATTGTCACAAGAACTTCCATATCCGCCTAGTGTAAGATCTCTTAAGGTCACTAATACCGAGCCGTCCGCATTGAAAATCGATTCAAGCACCGTCTGTATTGACGCACCTATTATACCTTCATCATACATTTTCTTTAGCAGCATCCGCCCCTCATCAGTAAACACCGGCTCAGTTTTGGATTTGCTGTAGTCATATGACATCACATGCATTTTTATCGTGATGGTTTTCAAACGGCCTTCCATATCCCCCTCAGTAACCTTCCTGACTTCCCAAAGTGAAATGTCACTCCCGACTATATTCTTCGCATTTGAGGCATATTTTGCCGCTGGCTTCGTGAATCCGGTAGCCGAAGCGAGTGCTGCTGATTGGATTTTTAAATCTGGAAGTGCTCCGGCAAGTTTTTGCACATCTCCACGACCAACTTTGGTATTTCTTTCGGTGTAGTCCTTTGCCTCACCCATCAATTTTTTATCGTCGTCCTTTTGAAGGACATCCACTTGATACTTAGTGCCAGAAACTTCACCTCTGATCTGACGATCATGCTCCACCTGCTTGTCGGGTTCTAAAAGTTTAAAAACGGCAGCTACAAGCCTCTCATATGCTTGTCCGTCTTTAGAAGGTTTGGAACCATACAAGTCAAAGAAAAGATCATCAATAGGTGAACTCATAAAAGAATAAGTTAAACGCCAAACCGCTCCCCGTCCTTCCGAGCTCTCCCCAGCGTAACGAGGCTTTCGAGGATTTCCTGGAGGTCGGGGGTTTTGGCGCGGGAGAAGTGGGTGGTGAGTTCTTCGGCGGTGACGGGGTGGGCGGCGGCGTGGAGGGCTTGTTCGGTGGCGCGGATGCGTTCGGCGAGGGGTTTGGGCCAGGGGATTTTGGCGCCGGGCTTTTGGGTGGCCGAGGTTTTGGTTTTGGACTTGGTGCCGCTGGTCTTGGGTAGATCGAGGGTGTCCTGGATGCCTGAGGCTTTTCCGGCGGGGTTCTGGTAGTCGGGGCGCAGCCAGTGGATGATGCCGCGGGCTTCTTCTTCGGAGCGCTGGGCGTTGAGGGTGACGAGGCGCTGGAGGATTTCGGCGTCGAGTTGCTGGTCGAATCGGGCCACTGCGGCGTCAAACATGTCGAGGCTAGCATCGAGCACGCGGATGCTTCCGGTCTGGAGGTCGTGGATGGTTCCCTGGCGGGTTTCTTTGCGTGCCTGCCAGAGATGCTGCCAGCCGTAGGCAGCGAAGACGGCTTCGTCGAGGTCGTCGTGGAGCTGGAGGAGGATGGAGACGAGCCCTTGGTCGTGAATGAGCTTGTCTTTGGCGCTCAGCTCCTTGCCCGCGCGCAGCCTTTCCAGGACGTTGTACATGCCTGTCAGTGTCAGGCTGGGATGGGTGGCCTGTACGCGCTTGCGGTGGGCGTCGAGTTCTTCGGCGATTTTGCGGATGCGGTCTTTCTCGGCTTCGGCGCAGAGGGGGAATGGGAAGGGATCGAAGCAGCGAGACTTCGCATAGACCGAATCGTTTCCAACTCCTAGCCAACTACCAGCAGCCAGTGAATAGTTCACATGAACGCGGCTGCTGAGTACACCAAGATAAAAAGTGTCATCGAGAGCGATCACCACCAGCTTGTTATCTGGCAACGTGTCTGCATTGAGAAATTGAAAGACGCGATGCTTTGCAGTCTCGACTGTTGCGATGTAATTCTGAAGTCCACCCAATGCGGGACGCAGGTCTCTGCGCGGTTCGCCATGGATCCACCAATTGCGCCGATAGCTGTCACGGTTGTTAGCGTCACGCTCAGGTTTGACGGTGGTGAGCACATGCTGATACACAGAGGGATAGCGCTCACGCACCTCTGCCTCTTTGAGACCAAAAAGATCAATCACAAATACCCCGCGTGGAGAGTCAGTGAGATCACGGCCATTACGATAGGGGCGGATATGGTTCTCCAATCCAGCAACGTTACCCACGCCCATCGCTTTTGCTTCATCAGGGGTTAAAATGAACCCGGAGCCAATGAGTTGCATGCCACGATAAGCGATACGTTCATTTGCGCGCAAGCTCACCGTCCCCGTTACATCGGCACCTACTGTCAAATCTCCTGCGATTTTACCGCGCTTCGTTAGCAACGTCACGTTTGCAGAGCCGTCCTCATGTTCTTCCTCGTCGATGACTTCGAACAAGTCTCCTTCGCTGGCTCCTGCGACACCAACGGTCATGGCGATGCGAACGGCGGCACCTTCGGCGGTGTCCACCCATGGGTGATCGGGGATGGCGAATGCGAGGGAGAGCGATGGATTGGCGTTGAGATGGTGCTGCACCACTCGACGGGCAAAGGTCTGGCGGAGGCTGTTGGTGGTGATGAGGCCAAAGCGCTGTGCCTGCCCCGCCCGAACGAGCAGCGCGGCCTTGTGCCACCAGTAGAGGACGAAGTCTGCAGACTCGGGGACGTCTGGATATGTTTTGCGCAAGGTTTCGGCGTAGCCGTCTCCTAGATCTTCGCGCATGCGAGCGGTGCCTATGAACGGCGGATTGCCCACGATGAAATCTGCCTCCGGCCATTCGGCTGGCCGCGGGTTTGCATATGCCAGCAACGGAACGCGTTTGGACTCATCAGGCACGTCGCGGTTGGTCACGGGGTCGGTCTTGAAGCTGCGACGGTCCCAGACGGTGAGGATAGCGCTGGGGGCCGGGCAACCAGGCCGGACGGTGTCGGGATTCGCTGCAATTGCGCTGGCAACGCCTGGCAGTTGCCGATTACTGAACGCCATCATCCAAGTGACAGGCTGGGGCTCGCCGTCGTAGGCGAGGACGGCATCGCGGCACTGGATGTTTTTAAAGGCGCGCAAAATCGGCTCTGGCGGGGTGCGCTGGCCGTGGATTTTGAAATGCCACTGGAGGTAGCCGATCCAGAGGACGAGCTCGGCGATGGAGGCGGCGCGGGGATTGAGCTCGATGCCGAGGAACTGGTGAGGATCGATGGTGTGGGTTTCGAGTTCGAGCTTCATGTCCTCGCCGAACTGGGCGGCGCGCTCGAGGAGCTCGCCTTCGAGGATTTTGAGATGCTGGAGGGCGACGTAGAGGAAATTGCCGCTGCCGCAGGCGGGGTCGAGGACGCGGATGTGGCAGAGCTTGTCGTGGAAGGTGTTCATCTCCTGCCGGGCCTTTTTGAGGTCGCCCTTGCTGGCGAGGGTGACGGCGGCGGCATAGACGTTTTCAAACTCCTCGCGCAGGGGCTCGATGACGGTGGGGAGGACGAGGCGCTCGACGTAGGCGCGTGGGGTGAAGTGAGCGCCGAGGGCATGGCGCTCTGAGGGCACAAGAGCGCGCTCGAGCAAGGTGCCGAAGATGGCGGGCTCGACATTGCGCCAGTTCATTTTGGCGGCCTGCTTGAGGAGGCCGAGCTGGAGGCCATTGACGGGTAGGACGGTGTCGTCTGCAAAGAGGCCGCCATTGAACTTGAGGAGCTTTTTGCGCAGGACGACGGAGATGCTCTTTCCGGTGCCGGTGTTCATCTCCCGGAAGAGGGTGCTGAGCAGCTCGGGGAAGCCGGTGCCGTCTGCGGGGACGGAATGCAGCAGCTCGGTGAAGGCGTGGTCGGGGAGGAGGCCGACGTCCTCTGCGAACATGCAGAAGAGGCAGCGGGTGAGGAACTGGGCGACGACTTCGGGGTCGTGCTTTTCCTGCTCCAGGGATTTGGCGAGCTCTGCGAGGTAGCCTGCGATCTCGCGGGTGACCTCGGCGCTGACTTTGGCGGGATCGAGCGCGGTGGGATTGGTCCAGATGAGGCGGAGGCGCTCGCGGATGTCTTCGCGCTCGAGGTCTTTGAGCAGGATGCGGAAGGTGCGCGGATCTGGGAAAGGGAGGTAGGCCTTTCCGGCCTGGGTGAAGTCGGCGTAAACCTCGATGCTGTGGCCGACATCGCAGACGAGGATGAAGGGGGGATTGGGATCGTCGGCGGGGAGGGAGCGGACGTAGCGCTCGGCCTGGCCTTTGGCGCGGATCATGGCGTCGTCCCAGGAGCCGGTGCCACGGACGGGGCCGGATTTTTTCTGCTGGGCGAGTGCGCCGGCATCGATGGCGGCGAGTTCCAGGGCGGACTGTTCGAGCTTTTGGGTGGTGAACTGCTTGGACTCGAGGACGAAGTGACCGCGGCGGTAGAGGTCGAGGAAATTGGTGCTGGTGCCGCCGGGGACTTTAACGGGGTATTCGAAGCTGTAGCCGTCGGCGTGGTTGTGCGAAGGGGCTGGGAGGCCGAGGAGCTGGGTGAGGCCGATGAGAAAGCTCTGGGAATTGGCGCGCTCATTGGCCTCGGCCCGGGACCAGTGGTCGATGAAGGAGGCGGGAGTGAGGGCGGGCTGCGACATGGGTGGCGGATGAAAGCGGAGGCATGCCGGAATGGCAAGGATTTGTGAGCAGCCCAATTCCTTATGCCACCAGGTCAACCCTCGGCTAATTTCATAAGCTAAAACCACCCACCCCACTCCCAACCCAACCACCCCTTCTCCACCGCCCGAGCAAAAAGCCCCGAGTCTCCTCACAGGAACTCAGGGCAAACCACTGTCAACAACGGTCAACAACCGTAAACTCTCACCGCAGATTAACCGCGCCACCATCGATCGGGTAGCTGCTCCCCGTCACAAACGACGCCTCATCGCTGCACAGATACAGCGCCAGCGCCGCAATCTCCTCCGGCTTCGCCATGCGCCCAATCGGCTGCGCCTCGCTCAGCTTCTGGAACATCTCCGCTTCCTGCCCCGGATACGTTTTGGCCAGATACCCGTCCACAAACGGCGTGTGCACCCGCGCTGGAGCGATGCAGTTGCAGCGGATCCCCTGCTTGATGAAATCCTTCGCGATCGAATACGTCATCATGAGGACGGCGCCCTTCGTCATCGAATAAGCAAACCGGTCCGCCAGCCCCATCTGCGCGGCGATGGAGCACATGTTCAGGATGACGCCCTTGTTCACCGCGGTCATGTGAGCCAGCGCGGCCTGGGCGCAGGCGTGGACGCCCTTAATGTTCACCCGGTGCAGGCGGTCCATGTCCTCCTCTGCCGTGTTCAACGCATTGCCGATGTGCGCGATGCCGGCGTTGTTCACCAGGATGTCGATCTTGCCGTGGGTCTTTGCCACCTCGTCAAACAGGGCTTTCACCTCCGCATAGTTCCCCACGTCGCAGGCACGGCCGCAGCCGCTGCCGCCTGCGGCCTTGATCTGGTCCACCGTGCTCTGCGCGGCCTCCTGCTTGAGGTCCAGCACTTCCACGTGCGCCCCCTGTTTGGCGAAAAGAACAGCAATGGCCTGGCCGATGCCTGAGCCGGCTCCGGTGATGATGACGGTTTTATTTGCGAGTGAAAACATGAGTGAATGTAAACAGAGATTGGTGATGGTTTTTTACGGCTTTCCTGTCTTTGAGCCAGTCAATTCTGAACGGCTGGCCGAGGTGCGGGCCGGAATTTGAAACGCGAATGGCCGCGAACAGCCGCGAATGACCGCGAAGCCGAGCCGACCTAGCGTCATTCGCGTTGGAAGCACCGGCTCAACAACCGGCAGTCCCCTCCCTTTTTTGCATCCTTTTTTGCATCCTTTTTTGCGCCCCTTTGCGGCCAACCATTCCGGCACCTCTACTTCTTCCCCTTCTTCTTCCCAGCCGCTTCGGGGTCCACCGGCAGAAACGCCGCAAACCGGCTCTCCAGGCGCTTCGGGATCACGCACTGGATCTCCGCCCGCCCCGTCTCGTAATCCTCGCTGAGCACCTTGCCCTCCTGATGCGCCAGCGCCACCAGATCCATGCGGTCCAGCGGCAGGCTCAGCGTCAGCCGCACGACGCGGTCGATCATGAAATCATGCAGGCGGTGCAGCAGGTCGTCCATGCCCTGGCCGGACCTCACGGAAATGAACACCGCGTCGGAAAACTCCCGCTTCAGCTCCATCAGCCGCGCATCGTCGATCAGGTCCACCTTGTTCAGCACCAGCAGCACCTTCTTCTCCCCCGCGCCCAGCTCCGCCAGCACCTTGGACGTGGTCTGGTAAAACTCCACCGCCTGCGGCGAGCTGGCATCAATGACATGAATGAGGAAATCCGCCTGAATGGCCTCCTCCAGCGTGGCGCGGAAGGACTGCACCAGATCATGCGGCAGATTGCGGATGAACCCGACGGTGTCCGTCACGAGCAGCGGCTGACCATCCGGCAGCTCCATGCGCCGCGTGGTGGTGTCCAGCGTGGCAAAGAGCTTGTCCTCCACATACGAATCAGAGGCCGTCAGCTTGTTCAGCAGCGACGACTTGCCCGCGTTCGTGTAGCCCACGATGGCCGCATGCGGCACCGGCACGCGGCTGCGCTCCTTGCGCATCGTCTCGCGCTGCTTCTTCACTTCTTCCAGGTCCGCCTTCAGCTTGTCCAGCCGCTTGCTCGCGAGCCGGCGGTCCACTTCCAGCTGCGTCTCACCCTCACCGCGCGCCGCACCCGCACCGCCGACGCCCCCCCCCGCACCACCGCCCTGACGGTCAAGGTGAGCCCACATGCGCGTCAGCCGTGGGATGGAATACTCCATCCGCGCCAGCTCCACCTGCAGCCGCGCCTCGCGCGTCTTGGCACGCATGTTGAAAATGTCCAGGATCACCTCATGCCGGTCAATAACACAGATGTCCCCCTCGCTCTCCCAGGCGCGCTGCTGCCCGGGGCTGAGCTCATTGTCCCATACGATCACGTCCGCCCCCAGATCCTTCGCCTGCTTCATGAGCTCCGCCGACTTCCCGCTGCCAATGAGGTGCCGCGCCGTGTGCTCACGCGCAAACACCAGCTCCTTCCCAATGATCTGGATGCCCAGCGTCCCGACCAGCTCCGCGAGCTCCTCCAGCAAGTCTAAAGCCTCCTGCTTCTGCCTGCGGTCGAAGTACGCCGCGATCAGAAACGCATTCTCAACGGCATTGGGTTTTTCTCGGATGTCAAACATGGGGGCGTCAGTATGAAGCGCTGCGGCTCATTGCCAAGCTGCGTATTCCATGCCATGAACACCCACATGACACGCCGCCACCTCCTGCTGAGCCTCTGCCTCGGTCTCGCCGCCTGCGACTCCTCAGACACCGCCCCCCTGCCGCTGAACCTCTATGAGTGCGATGCCGGCGAGGCCGCAGTGCGCCACCTCATCTCCAGCCTGCCCGACCTCAATCCCGGCGTGGCCAAGAGCTACTCCATCGTCCTCGGCGAGATCAACCGTGACGGCATGACGCCTGCGACTGACGCCTTCACCAAACGTTTTGCCGACTTGAAGCTCAAGTTCATCAACGCCCAAAACCTCAAGGACATCGAGCCGGACCACACGATTGCGGATCCCGACACACGGCTTGCCGCATTCATCCTGCAGCTCCGGAATCTCAAGCCCACCAGCGCCACCACCTGGGAGGCCGAGGCCGGCTGGAGCTACAAGAAGGAATTTGGGCGCATCAAGCTGCGCCTGGAGGTGAAGGATGGCAAGACGAGCGTGATCAGCTCAGAAAAAGTCGGAGGATCCTGACCCACCCGCCCCAGGCCCCTCAGTGCAGGGGGCCGCTGCTGCCGTCATCCACGCTGTCCACGTCCATCTGCCGAACGCGTTTACGATCGCGCTCATTTTGCACTGCATTGCGAAGTTTTTCCCTGACAGCCTCCACATTGGGGATGGCGCGCATCGCCACGGTGGGAGTGGTGGCGTCAGTGGTGATCATGGTGAGATTGCCGAGCCCGACGAGGCGCAGCAAAAACGGCTGCTCCATGGTGTAGTCGCGCACGCGGAAGAGCTCGAGTTCATCGACTTTTTTGTTGAGGATGCCGGCGCGGATGCGGAGGCGCTGGGTGGTGAGCTCATAGGTGGTGCATTTGGTCACCCACCAGCGGGTGAGCCACATGAGCAAGGGGATGATGAGCGCGAGATAGCCCAGCATTCCCACGCCGGCGGTGGCGAGGCCAAAAACGGTGGCTGCCACGGAAATGCCTGCGGCGAGGAGGATGCAGAAGAAGTAGTACCAGAAATGAACCCACTGTGAGGTATGGCCGGACCAGAGGGTGGATTCCGCTGCTGGGGAAGGAGGGGAGGCGTCGTCGGTGGGCATGATGTGGGAGGGTGTGTGAGGTTAGGAGGCGGTTGGAAAATCAGAGCAGCGCCTTGATCTCATCCAGCGCCTGCTTGGTGCGCTTGATGCCTTCGATCTCGGTGTGCTTGTCGCCTTCGTATTCGATGCCGATGTAACCGTTGTAACCGGCCTTGACGACGATGTTGATCAGGCGCTCGAAGTCGAGGGTGATCTCGCGGCCTTCGCGGCGGTCTTCGGTGTAGAACTTGCCGGCGCCGGTGTCCCAGTCATAAGCCTTGGCGCTCATGCCTTTCTTGACCCAGGGCATGAACTCACGGAGGCCTTTGTAGGGGTTGTAGAGCTCGCCTTTGACGCGGTCGGTGTAGAAATTGCCAAAGTCCGGAAGGATGCCGACGCGGGCGTGGTCTGCGGCTTTCATGACTCCGGTGAGCCAGAGGCCGTTGCTGGAGAGGCCGCCGTGATTTTCGACGACGACGTAGAGGCCGCGCTTGTCGCCTTCGACACAGAGACGATGCAGGCCGTCTGCGGCGAGTTTCATCTGCTCGTCCGGGCTGAGCTTGGGGTCGCTGGCGGCATTCACGCGGATGCTGTGGCAGCCGAGGGTGGCGGCGGCGTCGAGCCACTTGAGGTGATTTTCGACGGTCTTGGCGCGCTTGGCTTCATCGGGGTCGCCGAGATTGCCTTCGCGATCACACATGATGAGCAGGCCTTGGACGCCTTCACCTTCCTGGCGCTTTTTCATTTCGCCGAGGTAGGCGGCGTCGGCGGCTTTGTCGAAGAACATCTGGTTCACGTACTCGACGCCGTCGATGCCGAGGCTGCGGGCGATTTTACAGAAGTCGAGATGCTCGTGGCGCTCGGCGCTGCCTTTGCCAAAGATGCCTTTGTTCAGAGACCACTCGGCGAGCGAGATTTTGAACGGCGGCTCCTTGTCGGCGGCGATGAGGGGGCGGGAACCGGCGGCTGCAATGGCGGTGGAGACGAGCTGGAGGAAGTGGCGGCGGGAAGTCATGGATGCGATGGCCGCAATATGACGTGCAGTGCCGCCAAACCTCCAGAAGAATTTTTGCCCGGGGATTGTAACAAACGGCTAGGCAGCCTTGCGCTCCACCCGCTTGCGCAGCATGGCGGCACGCTCTCCTTTGACGACACCTTCGTTGATGGTGACGCCGCGCACGTCCATGCGGCTGGGGACGTCATACATGACGTCGAGCATGATGCGCTCGAAAATGCTGCGCAGCCCGCGTGCGCCGGTGCCTCTGGCGACGGCCTCCCTGGACATGGCCAGCATGGCGTCGCGGGTGATGGAGAGCTCCACACCGTCCATGTTCATGAGCTTGGCGTACTGCTTGATCAGCGCATTCTTGGGCTCGGTGAGTACCCGGACGAGCTCCTGCTCGGTGAGCGGCTCCAGCGAGCACACGACCGGCAGACGGCCGATGAACTCAGGTATCAGGCCAAATGACAGAAGGTCCTCGGGCTCCACTTCCATCCGGGATTTGCCGGCTTCGGGCTTGGGTGCATGAGAATTGACAAAACCCATGGTTTTGCCGCCACGGCGGCGTTCCATCAGCTTGTCCAGCCCGACAAAGGCGCCGCCGCAGATGAACAGAATGTTTTCGGTGTTCACCTGGATGTACTCCTGCTGCGGGTGTTTGCGCCCGCCCTGAGGCGGCACATTGCAGACGGTGCCTTCGATGATTTTGAGCAGGGCCTGCTGCACGCCCTCTCCGGACACGTCGCGGGTGATGCTCACGTTTTCCGTCTTGCGGCCGATTTTGTCGATCTCGTCGATGTAAACGATGCCCATCTCGGCACGTGAGACATCGTAATCCGCCGCCTGGAGGAGGCGCAGGACGATGTTTTCCACATCTTCTCCGACGTATCCGGCTTCGGTGAGAGTCGTGGCATCTGCGATGCTGAAGGGCACATTGAGAATGCGCGCCAGAGTCTTGGCGAGCAGCGTCTTGCCACAGCCGGTGGGGCCCATGAGAAGCACATTGCTCTTTTCAATTTCCACATCGTTCGGGTCAGGCAGGGCTGTCGTCACCTTGCGGGACGTTCCGCTGCCGGCACGGGTGGCCTGCTGCTGTGTGTGGAGGATGCGCTTGTAGTGGTTGTGCACTGCAACGCTGAGCACTTTTTTCGCCTGTGCCTGGCCGATCACATGCTGGTCGAGCAATGCAGCGATGTCTGCGGGGCGTGGCACCAGAAGTGAAGGGCCGCCCTCGGAGTCAACGGTCGTCTCTTTGTCGAGGATGTTTTTGCAGACGTGGATGCAGTTGTCACAGATGTAGACCCCAGGCCCCGCGATAAGCTTTTTTACCTCTGCATGGCTTTTGCCGCAGAAGGAGCAGAGTGTAACGTTGGAGCCGCGAGCCATGATTTGTGATGATGTCAGAATGTCGCACGTGAGCAGGTTGTACGTCAAGGTGACGCTTCAAGAGAACGCACAACAACCTGCTCTTTGTCATCCCTGCCGTACAATACGTTGAGTTTTGTGCCTGCAGATGCCTGCAAGGACAAAACGCAGTCCCGAGAAGCCAGAGCAGCCTGCCAGTCCTGCCGGATGAGCCCTCGCGGGTCCTGAAGTTTCCACCCCTGCCCTACCCGCAATTGAGGGTCCAGCCAGGACACCGCTTCGAGGCCCTGGATTACCGCCCCGGGAGGGATCTCGGCACCGTCCAGAAACCAAGCCTTGGGCACCAGGCTTTGCAGGGCTTCAAAATGCTGCCGCCGCAATTCCTGGCTCCAAAAAGAGCGCAAAGCCGGCAAGTGGAGGAGAGCCTGCTCCAGAGGTGCGCTGGCCAGCGAGGCACTGCCTGCCGTCAAAGTGATGCCATCCTGATCCTGCACGTAATCAAATGAAAGCCAGAGCTCTGCACCGACCTCACTCCCCGGGGCAAGCGCCATCCAGTGCGCCAGGAAACTGCCCAAGGGTTCCCCGATGCGGGCTTTGCTGACGCGGGCCTGCAGGATCTTGCGGGCTGCGGCCCAGCGCAGGATGCGATAACCGGCTGACTCAACGGCTTCACGCTGTTTCCGGGAAAGTTGTGCCGTCAGATCGGGTTTCATGGGTGCTGCTGCTCTGTCTAAAGTGCAGAGAGAGTCACCCGTCAAAACGAGAGATTGCGACGAATGGATGTTTATGATAATTATAAACCTCGTGTCATCCCCTTCCCTTCCTGCTCTGCGCCTGCACAGCCAGCCCCGTAACCAGGCGGCGGGTTTTTCATTGGTGGAAGTGCTCGCGGTGATCTGCCTGATCGGCATTCTCAGCAGCATCGCGCTCGGCTGGTTCGGGGGAAACAACAAGAGCAGCATCGAGCGTGTGATTCACCAGCGGAACGCGCAGGAGATCGTTTCACTGGGAGTCTGCGCCACCATGGGAGGGGCGGACTTTGTCGTGCCCGGCAACAAAATGGCGACGGCCGCCAACCTGATTGTCGGAGTGACCGGCCGGGAGGGAATGTGGAAGGACAAACTTTTCCGCCTCAACAACCTGAAACCTGCCGACCTGCCCGGCGCGCTGACTTTTGTGAAATTTGAATCTGGCCTGCTGCTCTATGCCCCTGCCGGGCAGCAGCCGTGAGGCCGGACCTAGTCGGCTCTTGATTCCAAGGTTGCGGTGGCAGGCAGCTTCGCGGCCTCCAGGGGATTGGCTGCCGCAGGTTCATCAGGGAAGATCACCACAATTTCGCGGATGTCCTGCGGCGCGCGCTCTTTGTGCTCCTTGAGCACCCAGTGCTGGACGAACTTGGCGACAGACAGACGGCTGGCCTCGCGCACATGCCGGATCTTGCCCGGGACTGCGGCACGGCTTTCGAGAATGGATGTCAGCCCTTTTTCGAGTTCGGCCATGTTCTCCGCTGCGTTGAACCTCAGCCAGCCTGCTTCGGATTTTTTTTCCATCGTTTCCGTGCGAATCGCAGGTGGCAGCGAGGGCCGGATGGCTGGCGCGACCACCACGCAGCGTCCGTTTTCAACCGTCAGCTTCCATTCGTCAGACAACTTCAAATGGTAGCGATAGACGACCATCGCGCGAATCTCCGCGACTGTGGTGCCGAGGTAGATGGCGTCATTGAGCCATGTCTTGGTGTCATATTTGGTGACCGTCTCCTCTGTGTCCAGGGTGGCCAGTTCCAGAACGTCGCCATGAGTCGAGGCGATGCGCTTCACGTTTTCGCGAAAGCTCTCGGTGATGGTCTGTTTTTGGAAATGCTCAGCGAGCCACTTCATGCCGAAGCCCGCGTCCACCATCTTCCAAGCCACGGCGGCCCCGAGGATCACTGCCAGCAGAAACGCCAAGGCGAGGATGGTGAAGCATCCCGGCCCGCGACGTGGCGCGGATTCAGGTGTGAGATCGGATTCAGCCATGGGATGAAAAAAAGGGATAGCTGGTGGTGAACATGCCGCCTAAGGCATCCTCTGCCAATTACGAATCTGGTAAAAACCTCGCCTTGACGATCTCCCTCAGCCCCTGCGAAACTGCGCCTGCATGAAGTCTTCATTCTTCCCTCGCGCCGTGCTGCTGATTTTGCTGGCAGTCCTACCCTCAATCCAGGCACAGCAACCGGGCGATCAAAATGCCAATGAGGAAGAAAAAAAGCTGCTGGATGCCATGGAGAAGGTGGGGTGGGTGCGTGAAGGCGCGGGAGATCTGGGAGGCGTCGCGAAGATCGCCATTCCGAAAGGCTACCGCTTCACCCACGGCAGCGGCACCAGCCGTGTGCTGGAGCTGTTTGGCAATCTGCCCCAGTCCTCCGCCTCCGGCATGCTCACCACCGAAGGGTTCGGCCCATGGATCATCTTCAGCTATGATGACTCCGGCCATGTGAAGGATGACGAGAAAAATGACATCAATGCAGACGAGCTGCTCAAACTCCGCCGTGAGCGGCTGGCGGAGTCCAATGAAGTGCGCAAGGAGCGGGGCATCCCTCAGCTCGCCATCTTGGGCTGGGCCATGCCACCGCGGTTTAACGACACGACCAAGACACTCGAGTGGGCGGTGAGGATCCAAAGCCTGGACGGCAAAGGCGGCGAGTCGGTGAACTACGAGACGCGGCTGCTGGGCCGCACGGGCTCGATGCAGGTGCAGCTCGTGTGCGGGCCTGAGGAATTCCAGCCTCTGCTGGCTGAATTTCAGCGTGTCATGCAAGGCTTCTCCTATGTCGAAGGCCAGCGCTACGCCGAGTTCCGCAAAGGGGACAAGGTGGCCGAATACGGCCTGACGGCACTCGTCGCCGGCACGGGTGCGTTTGCTGCGGCCAAAATGGGTTTGTTTGGCAAAATCGGGATCTTCTTCGCCAAGCTGGGCAAGGCTGCCATCCTGCTGGTGGTTGGTGTGCTGGCGGGTTTGAAAAAGCTGCTCGGCAAACTCTTCGGCGCGCGCGAACAGCCACCCAGCGAATAGGGCATGACCGACGGCCAGACGCTTCTCGCAGTCTTTGTGCTGCTCTACCTCATGGAGTGCCTGCGCCTGGTGCCTGCCACTGCATGGATGGCTGCGGGCACAGGAAACAAAGGCTGGAGCACCCTGCGGCCATGGATGAAGCTGCAACTCGGCGGCGGCTCTCCGCTGCTGCTCTCCCCGCTGCCACCGATGAGGGCGCATGCCCTGGCGCTGCCCTGGATATTTGCACCTGATCATGACTCACTGCGTGTGAGACTGACCGACAGCGTGAGCACCTATGTGCCGTGGGAGCAACTGGCCCTGCGTGTGGAGGAAAACCTGCTGCATCTTGGCACAGGCTGCCGCGTGCGCCTGCCCTCAGCCGCACTGGCCGAGGTCTGGCGGCAGCGGCTTGCTGAATGGCAAGGCCTGAAACCCGAACAGCGGAGGAAGGCCTTTCTCAAGCACGCGCGAGCGAGCCTCGACGTCAAGTCTGCCAGCCAGAGTGCTGCGGCTTCGGCGGGTCAGAGCCGCGCGCTGCGCCTGCTGGCAACGACCCATTTCATGTGGTGTTTCGGCGTCCTCAGCGTCCTTTACCACCGCTTTGGAGACAGTCTGCCCGTGCTCGCCGCCGCAGGCGTGCTGCTGCTGCTACAGTTCATCCAGTCATGGCTGTTTCTGCGGAACACCCGGAAAAACGCCGCCCTGATTCCCCACCGCCGCTGGCGTGCGCTGGGCATCGTCTTCCTGCCGCAGCTGACGATGAGGGCCTTTGACAGCGTGAATCTGAGCACGGATGCCGAACCTCCGCACCCGCTCGCCTGGCGCAGCCTGCTGGATGAGAAGCCATGGCTCGAACATGCACGGCAGTTTTGGCGTGAAAGCCGTTACACGCCCGGCTGGTCTGAAAACGCCCCTCTCACGCCTGAGGCCGAAGCGCTGCGGTCATTTTTCCAGAGTGAAGGTGTTGCGGAGACTGATTACGATCCGCCTGCTGAGACGAAGCTGCCCACCTGCCCGCGATGCAGGGCGGAATACCAGAGCGGTGTCACCTCCTGCGCCGATTGCGGCGGGGTGGAGCTGAGGCAGCCAGCGACATAAGCCGCATCACGGATTGGGAACGTGGCGCAGCATCCACTCCGCCATCTCTGCGTAGATGGGAAAATCTGTGATCAGCACATTGTCGTGGTCGGCGCCGGGGATCTCCACCCAGCGCTTTTCCAGCCCCTGGGGCAAAGCCTCGTAGAGATGCCTTCCACACTCGACGGGTATCACACGGTCTGAAGTGCCATGGGCGACCAGCACCGGGCATTTTAAGCGGGGAGCCAGAGCCGCAGAGTTCGCTGCGCTGATGGCCACATCCGTCTGGCATTGGTAAAACCAGCCGGTGATGCGGCTCCATACCGAGCCGAGCGCCTCGCCGGCCCAGCCTGCCGTCTGATGACGGACGACGTGGTCCAGCGAATCAAAAGTCGAAACCAGCACGGCGGCACGCCACGGTGCGCCCTCCTGCGAGAGTGCACGCACACTGACGGCCCCACCCATCGACATGCCCATGATGCCAGCAGGCTGAGGGTTGAATCCAAACTTCGCCGCCGCCTCCTGCAAAACCATTGCCGGCAAGTGCCCCTCCCTGACACCAAAGCAGGCTGTCTCTCCCTGATGCTCCCCATGCGCGGGAAGGTCTGGCAGAATGCAGCGGAAGCCTGCTGCACAGAAACGCTCTGCAACCAGGAGGTAGTCCTCCTTCCGGCCCCGGCGGCCATGCACAAGCACCAGAGTGCCCACCACACTGCCCGGAGCCACGAGGGTGAGCCCTTTCTGGAGCAGCTGTTCCCGGATCACCAGCCCACGCTTCCCCAGGGCTCCATGCGGAGCTGGCTCGCATACGAGGCAGGGAGTGCCGTCAGCACAGGTCAGAGGCCTCAGCAGGACCCCATGGGCGGCGGGGTCCGCGAGGAACTCCCGATGATAATCCTGCAACGGCCTGCGAGGGGGATGCGCCATCTGGTCTGCGGCCAGCCAGCCCGCCAGAAATGGCACCAGCAGGAACACACCGCCGAGCACGATTCGTTTTCTTTTCACCAGGCGATGATGAGCAAGATTGTGCCGGGTGCCAATCTTGTTATGCTGCAAAACAGCAGATCATGAAATATTCAGTGCCTCTTCGAGTCTTTGCCATCGTGCTGCCCGCTCTGCTGGCCAGCTGCGCCAAGCCCGCCTATCAGGTGCGTGGCTACGCCTCCTACATCGCGGAGCAGTATGCAGGCCGCTACACGAGCTCAGGGGCCATTTATCAGCCCATGGGCTGGACGGCTGCGCACAACACGCTGCCATTTGGCACGGTGGTCAAGGTGAAGAACAACTACAACGGCCGCACGGTCAATGTGACGGTGAACGACCGCTTCCCGTCTTACCCGAACCGGGTCATCAATCTCTCCCGTGCCGCAGCCCAGGAACTTCAGATTCCCTACCAGCAGCTGGGGGATGTGACGGTGACCGCCAAGACGGTGGCGGGCGGTCCTGCCACCGCGGGCAGTTACAACACCGCGCCTGCAAGCACCTACACCTCGGCCCCGCCTGCGGGCTACCCTGCTTCTGGCAGCTACTACGGAGCCCCTCCCGCGCCCAAAACCCCGTCTTATCCAAACAAGGCTGGCACAGTCCCACCCGCAGGCTACGGCACCAGCGCGCCGCCTGCGGGCATTCCACCACCGCCGCCCGGCTATCGTTGACCGGCTGACGGCTCCGGGGTCTTCGCTTTGCGCTCGATCCAGTCATAGAGCATGGGGAGCAGCAGCAACGTGAGCAATGTGGAGCTGATGATGCCACCAATGACGACGGTGGCCAGAGGGCGCTGAACCTCTGCACCGGCACCGTGGGCGAGCGCCATGGGGACGAAGCCCAGAGCGGCAACGAGGGCGGTCATCATGACGGGTCGCAAGCGGGTGGCGACGCCTGTGAGGACGGCATCACGGACGCTCATGCCCTCCTCCCGCAGCTCGTTGAAGTAGTTCACCAGCACGAGTCCGTTGAGGACGGCGACGCCGCTCAGCGCAATGAAACCGACGGCGGCGGTGATGCTGAAGGGCATGCCGCGCAGCTCCAAGGCAATGATGCCGCCAGTCAGCGCGAGCGGGATACCCGTGGCGACGAGGAGTGTCTGGCGGATGCTGCCGAAGGCGAAGAAGATGAGCATCAGAATGAGCGCCAAGGCGGTGGGCACCACGATGAGGAGACGAGCACGAGCTTCCTGGAGGTTTTTAAAAGTGCCGCCGAACTCGAAGCTGTAGCCCTCGGGGAAGGTCACTTCTTTTTTAATGCGCGCGCTCGCTTCATTAACGAAGCCTTCCATGTCTCGCCCCTTCACACCGACGAGCAACGCGGCACGGCGCTGCGTGCGGCTGTGACGGATGGGTTCCACGGTTTTCTCGGTGTGAATGTCCACCGCATCTCCCAGCGAGAGCATGCCGAAGTCGCCAACACGCAGCGGCAGGCTCTTCATGATCTCCTCCTTGGCGCGCTCCTCCTCCGGAAGGCGCACGACGATGTCGCGCTTGCGATTGCCTTCGACGACCTGGCCGGACACCTCCCCGCCGAGGCCGGCTGAGACGGCATGATTGAGCTCGGCCAGAGGAACGTTGTACTTGGTGAGGATGTCGCGCTTCACCTGCATGACGACGGTGCTGGTGCGACCGTCTGTTTCAAGCTCGGCGGATCCGCCCGGAGTGTTGTTGATGATGTCACGAATCTGGCTGGCAAGCTTTTCGAGCATGTCGAATTCGATGCCATAGATGCGCACGGTGAGCTCGGCCTTGGAACCTTCCATCATTTCATTGAAGCGTGTCTCGATCGGCTGGCCGAATTCGATGGTCTGGTCTTCGTGCTCACTGAGCGCCTCCTTCTCGATGGCTGCACAAAGCTCGGCCTTGTTAGTGGGAAGGCCGGGCCCTTTGGGCCACTCGGACACGGGTGTGTAGAAGATGTAGAAATCCGTTTCATTGGGCGGCATCGGATCGGTGGCGACTTCGCTGGTGCCACTGCGGGAGAAAAAGCAGGTGACCTGTGGAAACTTTTCGCGCACCATCCTGCCGAGCACGAGGTCCTCATGCAGAGACTCCTTGAGGCTCATGCCGACTTTGCGGTAGATCATCCCGGCGATGGAGCCTTCATCCAGCTTGGGAACGAACTCGGCCCCCAGTGTGCTGAACCGCCAGCCGCAGAAAGCAAAGAAGGCGACGGCCAGAAGCACCACCGCCCCACGCATTTTGATGGCGGCACGCAGCATGGGCTGGAACACGCGATTGAGAGCTGAGATGATCCAGTTGTCTTTTTCCGCGACATTCCCGCCGAGGAAGAACGAGCACATCGCGGGCATGAGCGTCAGCGCCAGCAGCAGGGCTCCGGCGAGCGCAAAAATCACCGTCACCGCCATGGGGCGGAACATTTTTCCTTCGGTGCCCGTGAGCGTCAGGATCGGCAGATAAACGATGGTGATGATGAGCACGCCGAAAAACATCGGGCTGGCCATCTGCTTGCTGCCGGCGAGCACTTCGCGTGAACGCTCTTCTTTGGTGAGAATACGTCCGAGGTGATGCTGCTTGACGCCGATCCTGCGAATGATGTTTTCCACCATGACCACAGCACCGTCGATGATCAGACCAAAATCGACCGCGCCAAGACTCATCAGATTGCCAGACCAGCCACCCTGCACCATGCCACAGATGGCGAAGAGGAACGAGAGCGGAATGGCCAGCGCCACGATCAAAGCCGCGCGCCAGTTTCCGAGAAGGAGGAGCAGGACGACAATGACGAGCACGGCGCCTTCGAGGAGATTTTTTTCCACGGTGCCAACGGTGGCCTCGACGAGATCAGACCGCTCGTACACGACGGTTACATCCATGCCTGCAGGCAGCTTTTCCTTCAACTCCTCAAGCCGTGGTGCCACGCGATGACAGACGACACGTGCGTTCTGTCCCATAAGCATCATCACGGTGCCGAGCACGACCTCCTCCCCGTCCATGGTGGCCGCACCGCCGCGGAAGCCGGCGCCCCACTGGACCTTGGCCACGTCCTTCACCCGCAGCGGCTCGATGGCGGCACCAAACTTGATTGGCAGCTGGGCGATTTCCTCCGCCGTGCTGACGCGGCCGACACTGCGAATGGTGAGCTGTTCGTCTCCACGATTGATGACACCACCGCCGGCGTTTTCGACATTGCCACGAATGATGGCGGCGAGTTCGCCCACGGTCATGTTCGCCGACTTTAATTTATCGAGGATGGGCTCGACCGTGACCTGTCGCTGATGCCCGCCGTTGCTGTTGATTTCCGCCACCCCTTGCACGACGCGCAGGTGGGGTTTTACCACGTATTCGTGCGTTTCCCAGAGGCGCATGAGGCCTTCGCGTTCATCGGCTGGCTTCTCCTTGGCCCCCTTTTTCCAGTGAAGGGTGTAGTAGAATATTTCACCGAGCCCCGTGCTGATGGGGGCGAGGCTGAGCGAACTGCCCGGTGGCAGATCGCGCATCACGGCGGTCAGCCGTTCGGTGACGAGCTGGCGTGCACGAAATATGTCCGCGTCGTCTTCAAATTGGATCGTGACCTGGCTGAGGCCAAACTTGGTGAGAGAGCGCGAATCCAGCACCCCGGGCATGCCGGAAAGCGCCATTTCGATGGGGCGGGTGACGGCGCGTTCGGATTCCTCGGGTGCGAGGGCAGGCACAGCGACGTTTACCTGCACCTGCGGGCCGGTGAGATCCGGCACGGCGTCGATGGGCAGGTGCATGAGAGAATACAAGCCCGCACCGAGCAGGCCAAAAGCCCCCAGCAGCACGAGGGCACGCTGGCGGACGGAGAAGTCGAGAATGAAATTGAGCATGGCCGCAGAAAGAGTGTTTCAAAATAATGCGACCAGCCTACTCCGCGAGGGAGCCGCCCGTGAGCTGCTCAAGCTGCAGACGTGCGTCCACAGCGCCAAGCTGCGAGGTGAGCACCGCCTTGACGGAGGCGATGTACTGGCGTTGCAGCTCGGTGTAAGTCGCCAGCGGCAGCGCCCCCAGGCGATAATGCTCATCGGCTTCAGCGGCAGCCTTGCGAAAGCTCTCGAGGGTGTCTGCGGGCCATTTGGCGAGCTCCTCCGTGTGGATGCGGTAATGGCTTGCCTGGGCGGCGACATCACGCTCGAGCTGGCGCATTTGCGCGGTGAGCATGACCTCCGCCTGCACTTCCCTGGCTTTTGCGGCGTCGATCGCGCCCTTGTTGCGGTTCCACAAAGGCAGCGGAATGGAAACGCCGATGCCCACCTGCGTTTCGCGGGTGAGGGTCGTCTGCTTCTGCATGTAGGGCTGCACGGTGATGGAAGGCCAGCGCTCGTTTTTCGCGAGCTCCACATGGTAGCCCTGCTGCTCCACATCAATGAAACGGGCACGCAGTGCGAAGTTTTTGCGACGTGCCTCAGCCAGCAGAAACTCGAGCGCGGGCGGCGGGTTGAGCACCAGATCTTCCATGCGGAGCTCAAGCGGGTGCTCGGCTTTTTCGCCCAGGAGCTGGTTCAGCTCAAAGCGTGCGGCGGCGAGTTCATTGCGGGCCAGTGTGGCTTCAGCGCCGAGCGTGAGAGCACTGGCCTGGATGATGCGTGCCTCAAGTCGCGGAGCAGCGCCGGCGGGGTCGCGCTGGAGCAGCACGGAGGCGAGGGATTGGAAGCGCTTTGCCACCTCTTCGGCGGCACGGGTCTGCTCCTGGGCGGCCAGCAGCTTCCAGGCGATGGTGCGCACCCGCCCGGCCAGAGCCGCACGGAACTGGGCAAAGCCGAGCTGGGCCAGCTCGATGTCTTTTTGTGCGATGGCCTTGCGCAGGGAGAGGCGTCCCGGCCAGTCAAAAGTCTGCGTGAGCTGCACCGCCCAGGTGGGGCCATCGCTGACCTGGGTGGTGGCGAGGTCCCGCAAATGCCAGTTGCCGACGCCGACCATCATGTCGGGGTTTTTGATCTCCCCCGCCTTGGTTTTGCCACCACGGGCAACGTCGATCTGAGCCTCGTAATAACGCAGCTCAGGGTGCGTGGCGAGAGCCTTGAGGACGAGTGAATTGACTGAGACAGGCTCCGCGCCGCCAGAGCGGGAGGCCAAAAGCAAAACAAAGAAAAAGGAAACGAGGGAGGGAAATTTCATGCGCGTAAAAAGGAAAATGGATTCGAAAACAGACTGAGTATGCGGAGTCATCCGCGACACATGCCAACACTGCCCGCAGGTGCGGATGCAGGATTTCAAAGCCATTTTCTCAACAGCGCATGACTGTCCGGCCTGATCTGAGCGCAAGGCCGTGCGACCAAGAGCCTCTCAGAAGCCGCGCTGCCACGGCCTGATCTGGCGAAGGTCTGGCAAAGCGGCAGTCAAGAACCGTCACCGGAATGACGGTCTGGGCGATGCCTTGCGTGGGCGACTGCTGCTGCTGCTGGGCCCGTGAAGCCTCATCGACAGACTTGAAGGCCAGGATGTGGTCCGAGGCGGAAGATTCAGGCGTCACCGCAAAGGCCATCAAAAACCTGCACAGGGCATCATGCTGGTGGCGGGAGAGCTCGGCCGTGGATTTACCCGCATGGGAGAGGACGACGGTCAGCCCCTCCTCATTCGAGACGCCCACCTTGACGGCATGGTCACCATCGATCAAAGCCGCCGCCATGCAGATGGCCGGCGCTATTCCCTGAGAGGAAAGCAGCCAGCCTGCCAGCAGCAGCAGATGCACCAGCCTGGTGAGAGGCCTGGAGTGATGGCGGTGTGCGCGCATGTCAGATTGGAGGATAATTGTATAACATATCCTACAAGGGCAATCTAGCACAAAAAGAGAGGCGGGTATCAGCCGTCCGCGGGTGGACGGTCCTCCGGCTTTTCCGAGCTTCTCTTTTCCGAACCTTTCTTTTTACCCCACGACAAAAATGGCTGGTGATCGGGGCCTTCGATAAGGACGTACTGACTGTGCAGGCCTTCTTCTCCGGCATCAAAATGCGGGTAGAGCACCGGCAGGATGAAAAGCGTGAGCAGGGTGGCGGTCACCAGCCCCCCGATAATGACACAGGCGAAGGGGCGGGCGGTTTCCGCACCGACGGCATGGGACAAGGCCGCAGGCAGCAGGCCCAGAGCAGCCATGGCGGCCGTCATCACCACCGGCCGGACACGGCTGATGGCCCCCTCCCGGACAGCCTCCGCCATGCGCATGCCTTCCTTGCGCAATTCGCGGATGCGCTCGACGAGGAGCACCCCGTTCTGCACCGAGACGCCAAAAAGGGCGATGAAGCCCACCAGGGCCGAGACAGACATGGCCAGCCCCGCGAGCGGCAGAACCAGGATGCCACCCACGGCAGCGAAAGGCACGTTCAGCAGGATGAGCGTGGCGAGCTTCGCGGAATCAAACGCGGTGAAGAGCAGGAAGAAAATGGCGATGAGCGTGATGGGCACGACCAAGATCAGGCGTTTCACGGCGCGCTGCTGGTTTTCAAAGGCCCCCGTCCACTCCAGCCGAAATCCCTTGGGGAGCACGACCTGGGCGTTCACTTTCTGCTGTGCCTCGGCCACCAGCGTTCCCAGATCGCGGCCACGCACGGCGAGCTTCACCGCCGTGAGACGGGCGTTTTCTTCGCGATAGATGCGGGCGAACCCGGGCTTCACCTCCACAGAGGCCACGGCCCCCAGCGTCAGGCGCTCACCGTCGGAGCCCGACACAGGGATGCGGCGAATGCCATCAATGCTGGCAACCGAACGCGGGATCATTTTGACGACGAGATCAAAGGTGCGCTCGCCTTCCAGCACTTTGGTGGCAACGGAACCGCCCATGGAAGTCTCAATGACCGACTGCACATCCGTCATCGACAATCCTGCACGCGAGATGGCGGTGCGATCCACCGCAATCTGGACCTGCGGCTGCCCCATAAGACGGTCGGTGCCCACATCTGCGGCACCGGGGACAGTATTGAGGATGTCCACGATCTGATCCGCGAGCTGCTGGAGCTTCTCAGGCTCGTCACCAAAGATTTTCACACTCAGCTCCGACTTCACACCTGAGATGGCCTCGTTGACATTGTCCTCGATGATCTGGCTGAACTGGAACTGAACTCCGGGCACTTCGACATTGAGCCTGGCCTTCATGGCTTTGACGAGGCCGTCCCGGTCCTTGGCGGTCTTCCACTCCTCACGCGGGTAAAGATCCACTGAAGTTTCGCTCACATCAAAACCGTTGACGTCCGTGCCGTCGTCGGGCCTGCCGTTTTGGGTGATGATGGACCTGGACTCCGGAAAAGAGGCCAGCACGGCACGCATGCGGCGCATGATCTTTGCGGACTCCGAAGGCGCAATGGTCTGCGGCAGGAAGGAACGGATGTAGAGGGAGCCCTCATCGAGCTTGGGGAGGAATTCCGTGCCCGTATGCGAGGAGACGACTCCGGCGACCGCCAGCATGATGACGCCGCTGAAAACGATCGTCCGGCCATGCTTGAGCGCCCAGTCGAGCGAGGGGCGGTACATGCGCACGAGAATGCGCACGAGCCAGGATTCATGCTCCCCCGGCCCCTTCTTGAGCGCGTAGCTGGCCAGCAGCGGCACAATCGTGAGGGCAAGAATGGTGCCTGCAACCAGCGCAAACGTCAGGGTCAGCGCCATGGGCTTGAAGATTTTGCCCTCCACACGCTGCATCGTGTAAAGCGGAAGGAAGGCCGTGAGGAGAATGGCCTTGGAAAAGAGGATGGGCCGCCCCATCTGCCCCACCGCCTTGGGCAGCAGCTTGAAGAGGGACTCCTTCTTGTCCCGCCGCTCATGCATCATGCGCAGCAGGTCCTCGATCACCACCACGGCGGAGTCCACAATGATGCCGAAGTCGATGGCCCCCATGGAGATGAGGTTTGCGGGGATGCCGCGCAAGTCGAGCATGGAGAAGGCGCCCAGAAGCGAGAGAGGCACGACGGCAGCAACCACAAGCGCGGAGCGGATGTTTCCCAGCCCGAGGAAAAGAATGAGAACGAGCAGCACAAGCCCGATGCCGTCCGCCATGTTTTTATGCACCGTGTGCAGTGTGCGGTTGATCAGATTGGTGCGGTCATAGTGCATGTGGATGTGCACCCCGGCCGGCAGAAACTTGGTGTTGATGATGTCGATCTTGTCACGCACACGCTCGAGGACTTCCATGGCGTTCTCGCCTTTGCGGAGCATCACAATCCCCTCGATGGCGTCATCGAGGTCGTAGTTCTCAGCCGGGATGTTGCGGCCCACCCTGCCGAGCCGCAGTTGCTCGCCGATCAAAACGCGCCCCAGGTCCCGCACGCGAATGGGCGTGCCTCCGCGCGTCTCCACCGCGATCTGGCCGATGTCCTCCAGCGACTGCACAAAGCCGAGACCGCGGACGATGAACATCTCCGGCCCGTGCTCAATGTAGGCACCTCCGGCATTTTTATTGCCCGCAGAGAGGGCATCCAGCACCTGGCGCAGCGAGATGTCGTATGAGAGCAGCTTCATCGGGTCGATCAGCACCTGGTACTGCTTGGTGGCGCCGCCAAAGCCGATGACATCGACCACGCCTGAAACCGTGCGCAGCTGGCGCTCGACGATCCAGTCCTGCACGGCACGCAGCTCTGTGGAGAGCATGCTCCGCGGCGCATCGAGCGTGTAGCGGTAGATCTCGCCCACAGGGGTGGTGTCCGGCGAGAGCCGCGTGTCCGCATCCGGCGGCAGGCTGACGCTGGAGAGCAGCTGGAAAGCCATGTTCCGGCAGTAGGCGCGGTCCGCGTCGTCATCAAAAACGATGGTGACCTGAGAAAGACCAAAGAGGGAGACGGAGCGGATCGACGAGCGCTTGGGAATGCTGTTCATGGCATTCTCGATGGGCACCGTCACCAGGCGCTCCACCTCCTCTGCGGCGCGCCCGGGGAGCAGCGTGATGATCTGCACGGAGACGTTGGTGACGTCCGGATAGGCCTCCACCGGCAGGCGGTTGAAGGCCAGCGCCCCGGCGAGCACAAACAGCACCATCAGCGCGAAGGCGATGGGCCGGTGTTTAAGAACGTATTTGGTGAGCGTGCCCATGGCGATCAATGTTCGGCCTTCTCGGCGCCGGCGTTGGCGGTGCTGGTATTGGCGTCCAGCAGGCTCTCCAGAACCAGCGCACCTTCGGAGACGACCTCCTCGCCCGCAGCGAGCCCCTTGCTGACAAAGACATGCCCGGCGTCTTCCGCAGCCGTGGTGATCTGCCGCATTTCAAAGTCGCTTTCAGATTTGCGCACAAAGACGCAGGCCTTTCCCTCCCTCAGGAACACCGCCTTGATGGGCACCTGCGGCATTTTGGGCACGTGGGTGATTACGTTGACGTCCACATACATCTGCGCCTTCAGCAGCTTCTTCGGATTGGCCACCGTGCCTTTGGCCACCACGGTGCGCGTTTCAGGGTTCAGCGACTGGCCGATCACCGTGAGCACTCCGGGGAAAACCTGGTCCCCATAGGCACGTGAGCGAATCTCCAGCTTCTGCCCGACCTGCAGGTTTGACAGATCCTGCTCGCTCACATCCAGGTGGACCCACAGGGATTCGGGATCCGAGATGATGAAAAGCGGGGCCGCCACCACGGCCATGCCGGCGAGCATCTGGTCAGACCTCACTTCCTGGCCCGGCTGCACGTTGCGGTCAACAATGACGCCTCCCATGGGGGCTTTCAGCGCAAAGGAACCGTTCACATCGCCGCCACGCCCGCCCCACACGGCCAGCCGCTCGACCGCACGATCGCGCTCGGACTGGGCGTCACGGAAGGCTGTGTCCGCCGAGTCGAGCTCCTTCTGAGGGAGCACACCCTGCTTGAACAAGTCCTGGGTGCGCTCCAGCACGCGTTTGGCCAGCGCCAGATCCGTCTCAGACTTGACGGCATCTGCCTGGGCCTGGCCGAAATCCGGAGAGGTGATGCGCGCCAGCTCATCTCCCACCGCCACCTTCTGCCCGCGTGCGCCTTTGATGCTGGCCACGCGCCCGGCGAGGGGGGAAAAGACATTGGTCGTGACGTCCTCGTTCCAGACCAGCTTGCCGGTCAGGTGCAGCACCACTTCGTCTTTTTCCCGGGCCGGCTGGACACCGATGGCCTTGAGCTGCGGATCCCCTGCAGTAAAAAGAAGGTGATTGCGCTCCACTTTCAGCGGGTAAGGATCTGGCTCCACAACTGCGGCCGGTTTGCATGATGCGATGAGCAGCACCAAAAGCCATGAGTGTCTGACGATTTGCATGAGAAATAGGGTTGGGGTCAAAAGTGGATGATCCAGATGCCTGCGGCGCGATGCAGCTCGATGACCGCACGGGCGTGGTCGCTTTGGGCGGTGTAGAAGCTCTGCCAGACCTCGTTGGCCTTGCGCTGGGCATCGAGCAGTTCGAGGAGCGATGAGCCGCCTCGTTTGTAGCTGACCACACGCTTCTCCAGCGCGGAGTCCACGT
Organism: Prosthecobacter fluviatilis; assembly: GCF_042655725.1. GTDB lineage: Bacteria > Verrucomicrobiota > Verrucomicrobiia > Verrucomicrobiales > Verrucomicrobiaceae > Prosthecobacter > Prosthecobacter fluviatilis. The sequence continues at coordinate 310,299 of NZ_JBHSMQ010000002.1, read as the reverse complement.
CCTTCAGCACCCCGGCCTTGTAGAGCTCCACTCTTTCACGAGCGATGCCGTAGAGGGAAAGCGCCTGCCGCACATCCACTCCTGCCTGAACTTCGGCATTTTCAAGGTTGAGCTGCGCCTGCTGTGCCATGGCTTGGGAAGCGGCTATCCCGCTTTTGTTCCGGTTCCAGACTGGCAGCGGGATGGAGAACATCACCCCGCCCATGTTATAAATCGGCTGCGGAGAAACGTCGTTGTACGAGGGAGTGCTCTGCTGCCAGATAGCTCCGATGGTGACATCTGGAATACGCTTGGCCTTCTCCAAATTGATGCCGGCCTGCGCCGCATCACGAAGATAACGCATTGCTATCAGGTCCGGCCGGTTTTTGATGGCGCTGGAAAGCAGTTTGAAGAGATCCGTATTTTGCGGCGCCACATCCAGAGCTCCCACCGGCTGCCAGTGAGTGCTGGCAAACTGCGGCCCCAAAAATGCGTTGAGCCCCAGTTCCGCATTTTTGGCCTGGGCCTGCGCATCCAGCAGCTCCGCCTCAAACTGGCGGACTTCCACCCTTGTTTGCAGCAGATCCACATCGCTGATGTCTCCGGCCTTTTGTCTTTCCTGCTGGGCCTGCAACAGTTCCCTCAGCAGCGTGGCGGTGCGCTGGAACTGGGCTGCCACCTGACCCATGAAGATTGCATCCGCATACGCAGCAGAGGCGTCCAGGCGAAGGTTCTGCAGAAAGCTTTGCAGCGAAGCGGAGGTCGCAGCATAATTTTTTCGGGCTACAAGCCAGCGCTTCGCTCTCTTGCCGCCTGTTTCAAAAGTTTGGGAAATGCTTGTCTGGTAGTAGCCTGGCAGAGATTGTGCCCCGGTGTGTGTCAGGTCTTTCCCATTGTTAAACTGCAAGACCGGATTTTGAAACACCTTGGCGGCGGCAATCGCTGTCTCAGCAATCGTGACATTGTAACGTTGCGCAGCATACCCAAGGTTCGATGCCGCCACCTTGTTTAGGTAATCCTCCAGCTTGATCGATGTTTTTCGGGAAGTGAGTTTGGTCAGTTCAGCCAGACGCTCCGCAGAGGGGCCCTCCGGTGCCACAGGTGCTTCTGCGGCGGTCGCCCGAAGTTTCAAGAACAGCATCAACAGAAGGAGATGAAGACAGGTTTTCATGTGTCGTGGCGGCATCAATGACCTTGAGCTAGGTAAGTTATGAGTCATTCGATACAGCGCAATCATTGTTGTATTTCAGGCAGGCAGGCAGAGCAGCTCTCCCGCGGAATGCCAGCAGCTGGCAGCCCGACAGAAAGAGTTCAAATGGGAGGGTGTTTATTTTATCGCTCGTTCTAGGAAACCCGTGCCCGGAGGGGTTACTTGAGCTGGTTTTTCCGCAGCGCCTCGTTGCTCCAGAAGTCTGCGAGCACGGCATCTCCATTCAGCACCTGCACGTGAAAGCCATGATAGCGGTGCCCGGACTCCTCGACGGTCTTGACGGACCTTCTGCCGCTTCTCTCCGTGTGCATGGGGGTGAAAACAAACGCCACCTTGGGCGTGGCCACATCCGCATACCTGCCGTTGGCGTCCACGGAGATCTTCATGTCTCCGGACTTTTCCACCACGATGGTGTCTGAACCACGGCGCAGGTTGGCGGCGAACAGCGTCCACCTCAAGGTCACGCCTTCCAGCTTGGCGCCAGAGGGGTTGGTGACCCGCACATTGAGCCAGTAGGCGCGGGTGACTTCGGCCTGTTTTTTGTCGGCGGTCTTGTTTTCACTGGCCGCCTTGACGTTGAGCATGACAGAGCCGGCAGACGCAACGCCGGTCAGCAGCAGGCCGAGGAAAATGGAAAGGATGGTTTTCATGGAAGAAAAAAGGAAGAGTGAGGGTCTCAAGCTGGAGAAAGCTACGGCATGGACAGAGTGAGACCGGACCGGCCCATGCACGATGATGAAAGTCATGGAAGCTGATGCAAACCACCCGCTTAGAAGCCGGTGCACAGCAATCCCTATGCCTATTTTAGGCAATGCCGAGGCGTTGCCGGCATTTGGCCTTCAGCCTCAACAGCACTCCCTGCACAACAGGCGATGGCGGCGCACGCCGGGGCAGGCCTTGGAGATGGCCGCTTTTTCAAGCGACAACACCAGCTCTGTCCTGACGCAGTGCGCCATCAGATCCATTCTGCTCAGCATGAACGGATCCCATTCCGGGTCTGCGTGATCACGCAGACCGCTGATCTTCATTTCCACATCGTCTTCATCCAGGGCCAGCACCAGGTGGGAAGTCACCTTCAGTGCCGCCGAGCCTGAGGCCAGGGCACACAACTCCGAGCCGAATGTCAGCAGGATCAGAATTGATGAGATGTACAAGTACCAGCGCATGAAAGAGTCGGTAGGCGGATTTAACGATCGGATGTCATGGTGGCTATCACAGGCTTTTAATTATTTTGCCAAGAAAAAAAAGCCCTATATTCACCCCAGGCCAGCGAGCTTTCGTCTCAGCTTGCGCATCAGAACGGCGTTCCCCTCCAGCTCTTCCATCAGAAGGGTCAAAACATCCAGGGTCTGGCGGCTGATGTGGTGCTCCATGCCCTCCACATCTTCATGCACGGTTTGGGGATCGAGCCCAAACCCCGCCAGCAGACGTGTCAAAACCTCATGCCGACGTGCGATCTCAGCACCGACCTTGCGCCCTTCATCCGTCAGGACCACGCCACGGTACCGTTCATACACCACAAAGCCTTCCGCATCCAGCTTCTGGATCATGTTGGTCACGCTGGCCTGGGAAATGCCCAGGTTTTTGGCGATGTCCACGACACGGGCATACCCCTTCCCTTCGATGAGATTATGGATCTGCTCCAGATAATCCTCGATGGCGGGCGAATGGACATGCGCGGTGGTTTCTTGACGCTTGGCGGGCATGCAGACTTTTAGCCCACGCCCCGGTGCAGGGAAAGCGAATCATTCCGCGCCCAAAGTTAGCCTGGGCTAAAATTCCGCTTGCCATTTTCCCGGCCTGATGTTTTTAGCCCAGACTAATTTTTATAATGCGCGCAAACATCACTTTTCTCACCTCACTCTTTGTCGCCAGCGCCGTCTTCGGCGCCGAAGAGCAGCCCCCCGTGCGCGAACTGAGCACCGACCGCCCGGACCAAACGGAGTCCGCCCACACCGTGCCGAAGGGCTGGTTTCAGGTGGAAAGCAACCTCATCTCCTTCAGCCGCACCCGGCAGGCGGGGGAGAGGTCTGATGACACCTCCTTCTGCGACTTTATTTTCAAATACGGGATCACCCACAACACGGACCTGCAGATCGGCTGGGCGCCACGGCTGCTGCACCGCAGTGAAGACGCGGACAGCGTGCTGATCGGCAAAAACAACGGCAGCGGGGACTTGTACCTGCGGATGAAAACCGGTCTGGTGGGGAACGACGAAGGCCCCTACGCCCTGGCTCTGCTGCCATGGGCGAAAGCCCCCACCGCCACCAAGGGGCTGGGAAATGACTGCTGGGAGTACGGCCTCACAATCAATCAGGAGCTCGACATCGGTGGCGGCTGGGAACTCGGCTCCAGCATCTTCCTCTCCATGGCCGTCACAGACCACCAGACGCGCTATTTTGAGCCCGCCTTCACCATCGCCATCGGGCGCGACCTGACTGAAAAAATCGGCTTCTATGTGGAGACGTACCAGGGCTACCTCACGGATGAAGGGCGCTACTGGCAGTCCTCGCTGGACGGCGGCCTCAGCTATCTCGTCACATCCAACCTGAAGTTCGACGCCGGCGTAAACTGGTACTACAACGCCCAGGAGGCCATCAATCCCTTTGTCGGCGTCTCTTTCCGCTTTTAATTCAATCCCCATACCATGGAAAACACTCCTGAAACAGGCTGGCGCTCACGCGGAGGCGATTCTCTGCCCGAAGTCTTCCGCTCCGTGCCCGTGCCCAAAGGCGGCTCGTTCTGGCGCAAGATGCTCGCCTACGCCGGCCCGGGCTTCCTGGTCTCCGTCGGCTACATGGACCCCGGCAACTGGGCCACGGACCTCGCAGGGGGAGCCCGCTACGGTTACACCCTGCTCTCAGTCATCCTGATTTCAAACGTCATCGCCATCCTTCTCCAGCACCTGTGCGTGAAGCTCGGTGTCGTGACGGGCCGGGACCTGGCGCAGGCCTGCCGCGACCACTACCCCAAGCCGGTCGTGTGGTTCCTTTGGTTTCTGTGCGAGGCCGCCATCGCCGCGTGCGACCTGGCGGAAGTGGTCGGCTCGGCCATCGGGCTGCAGCTGCTCTTTGGCATCCCGCTTGTCTGGGGCTGCGTCATCACCACGCTCGATGTCATGATCGTGCTGCTGCTGCAAAACCGCGGCTTCCGCTACGTGGAGGCTCTCGTCATCACCCTCATCCTAACCATCGGCGGGTGCTTCGCCGCCGAGATGGTGTTTGCCCGCCCGGATCTGGCCGGCATCGCCAGCGGCTTTGTGCCTTCGATGGAGATTTTGAAAAACCGCGAGATGCTCTTTGTCGCCATCGGCATCCTGGGCGCCACAGTGATGCCTCACAATCTGTACCTGCACAGCTCCATCGTGCAGACGCGCAACTTTGCCCGTGATGATGCGGGCAAGGCCGAGGCCATCAAGTTTGCCACCATCGACTCCACCTTTGCGCTGATGTTTGCGCTGTTCATCAATGGCGGCATCCTCATCGTCGCGGCGGCGGCCTTCCACACCAGCGGGCACAAGGAAGTCGCGGAAATCCAGGAGGCCTACGAGCTCCTGAGCCCGGTGCTCGGCGTCGGCGTGGCCAGCACACTGTTCGCGGTGGCGCTGCTGGCCAGCGGGCAGAATTCCACGCTCACAGGCACGCTCGCCGGGCAGATCGTCATGGAGGGCTTCCTCAACATCCGCCTGAAGCCGTGGCTGCGCCGCCTCCTCACCCGCCTCATCGCCGTGGTGCCCGCCGTCTGCGTGATCGGCTATTACGGTGAAGGTGAAACCACCAATCTCCTGATCTGGAGCCAGGTCATCCTTTCCATGCAGCTGAGCTTTGCCGTGGTGCCGCTGCTGAGATTCACGGATGAAAAGGCCAAGATGGGCCGCTTTGCCAACCCCGCCTGGATCAAAGGCCTCGCCTGGGCGAGCGCGGTGGTCATCATCATCCTCAATTTCAAGCTTCTCTTCGATTTCTTCGCCCCGCAGTCCTGGATCAACGCCCTCGGAATCTAAACGCCATGTATCGCAAAATCCTCGTCGCCCTCGACACCGGCTCTTCCGATCAGGAGCTGCTCCCCGCCATCACCGCCCTCGCCACCCTGATGCGGAGCGAGCTGCTGCTCGTGCATGTGGCTGACGGCTGGGCGGCCCGAAATTTCGACCAGCTCAAGCTCGCCGAGTCTGAAGAGATGAAGCAGGACCTGGACTACCTGGAAACCACCGCCGCCAGGCTGCGCACGGACACCAGCCTCACCGTCAGCGTCCGCCTCGTGCTGGGCGAGCCGCCGGACCAGCTGCTCAAAGTGGCCGCTGAGGAAAACATCGACCTCATCGCCCTCGCCTCCCACGGCCACCGCCTCATCGGCGACATCATCCACGGCAGCACCATCGACGCCGTCCGGCACAAGGCCACCGTGCCCCTCTTTGTGGTGCCGCCCAAGCGCGCACCTTGACGAACGCGCCCCCTCCCGCCATATCAGGGGCTCCTATGCGCATCCTTTCAGGCCTTCAACCCAGCGGCAGACTCCACATCGGCAATTTCTTTGGCATGATGGAGCCGGCTCTCAAGCTGCAGCACGAAGGCGACGCCTACTACTTCATCGCCGACTACCACTCACTCACCTCCGTCCACGACGGCAAGGCCCTCCGCAGCTACGTGCGTGAGCTCGCCATCGACTTCCTCGCCTGCGGCCTCGATCCTGAGAAGTGTGTCTTCTTCCGCCAGAGCGATGTGCCCGAGCACTGCGAGCTTTCCTGGATTTTGAGCACCATCACCCCCATGGGCCTGCTGGAGCGCTGCCACAGCTACAAGGATAAGATTGCCAACGGCATCAAACCCTCCCACGGCCTCTTTGCCTACCCCGTCCTCATGGCGGCGGACATCCTCATCTATGACAGCGATGTCGTCCCGGTGGGCAAGGACCAGAAGCAGCACGTCGAAGTCACCCGCGACATCGCCATCAAGATGAACGAAACCTTTGGCGAAGGACTCTTCAAGCTTCCCCAGCCGCGCATCCAGGAGGCCACCGCCGTCGTGCCCGGCCTCGATGGTCAGAAGATGAGCAAGAGCTACGACAACACCATCCCACTCTTTGAAGAGCCCGGCCCGCTCAAGAAGAAGATCATGGGCATCAAGACCGACTCCACCCCCGTGGAAGCGCCCAAGGCCGTCGAAGGCAGCAGCATCCTGGCCTTGTACAAGCTGGTGGCCTCACAGTCCGACTACGATGCCATGGTGGCCGACCACCTGAACGGCGGCGTGGGCTACGGCGACTTTAAAAAGCGCCTCCTGCAAGGCGTGACCGACTACTTCGCCCCCTTCCGTGCACGCCGCGACGAGATCGTGGCAGACAAGGGCTATGTGGACAAGGTGCTGGCCGAAGGCGCGGAAAAAGCCCGCGCCGTCGCCCGCAAGACCCTTGGCCGCGTGCGTGATGCCGTGGGACTGGGCTGATCAGCGTTTCCGCTTCTTGCCCTGCTGCGCACGCTTGTGGCCATGCCCAGGCTTGCGAGGCGGTGCGCTCTTGATTTCGCTGCGGTCCCTTTCACGGCGCTCAGGCCGCTCTGACTTGCGCGAGCGTGGAAACTCCTCCTTGGGCACCACAAGCTGGAAGTCCACCTGCTTCTTCAGGCTGTCGAGCTTGTAGATCTGCACCACCACATTGTCTCCCAGGCGGATGACACGCCGTGTGTGGCGGCCGGTGATCTGGCGGCTGGCCTGATCAAAGACGTAGAAGTCATCCCGGATGGCCGAAAGGGGCACCACGCCGCTGAGGCCCAGATCGGGCACATCCACAAAGAAGCCGAAGTTCCGGACATCGGTGACGAGCGCGGCATAGGGCTGCGGCTTCTTCGAAGCGATCTGCGCCTTGAGGTAGGCATAGAGCTTCACCTCTTTGCTGTCGCGCTCGGCATCCGCCGAGTTTTTCTCCGTGGCGCTGATATGCTCAGCGATCTGCTTTGCCACACCGGCATTGAGCTCGACCTTGTCGAACAAGGAGCGATGCACCACCAGGTCAGCATAGCGGCGGATCGGGGAGGTGAAGTGCGTGTACTTCGGCTTTGCCAGGCCGTAGTGGCCCAGAGGCTCGACCGCGTAGCGCGCCCGCATCATCGAACGCAGGAAGCCGATCTTCAAAGCAGGCCCAATCGGCAGCGTGCTGAGGCGATGCAGCAGCTTCTGCACTTCGGGCCGATGCGTGAGATTGCCACACTGCACGCGGTGGCTCAGCACCTCTTCGCGGAAGTCGCTGAGCTTCTTTTCCTTGGGCGACTCATGCACACGATACACTGAGGGGCGGTTCAGCCCCATCAGGCGGCCGGCCACAGCCTCGTTGGCCAGCAGCATGTATTCCTCGATGAGCTGATGGGATTCATCGTTCTCGATGCGCTCAATGCGCAGCACCTTGCCATGCTCATCGAGGCGGATCTTGTTCTCGGGGAAGTCCATGTCCAGCGAGCCGTCTTTGAAGCGCTGCTGACGTATCTTCTGCGCCATCGCGTGCGCATCGTGCAGCATCTGCTCCGTCTCATTCGTGGGTGGCACCTGGATGATTCCATAAGCCTCCTTGTAAGTGAAGCGGCGCTTGGAGCGGATCACAGCGGCATAAAACTTTGAGCTGACCACATGCCCGTCCTTGGACAGCACAAACTCCACGCACTTTGTCAGACGGTCCACGTTCGGCTTGAGCGAGCAGAGCTCATTGCTCAGCGCCTCCGGCAGCATCGGGATCACACGGTCCACCAGGTAAGTAGAATTGCCGCGCTTCTTTGCCTCCACATCCAGCGCGCTGCCCGGCAGCACGTAGTGGGACACATCCGCGATGTGCACCCACAGCTTCCACTGATCTCCGTGACGCTGAATGCAGATGGCGTCGTCAAAGTCCTTCGCATCATCCGGGTCGATGGTGATGACATTGTGCGGACGGCAGTCCACACGGCCTGCGCACTCCTGCGCGCTGGGCTGATTGTCCGGGCGCGATTTGGCAATCGTGTTCGCCTCATGGAGCACATTTTTCGGAAAGTGCAGCGGCAGCTCGTAGTGGCGGAGCACGGAGAGCATGTCCACGCCCTCCTCATCAGGCGAACCCAGCACCTCGATGATCTCCCCCTCGGGCGCGGTCTTGCGGGAATCCCAGTGCGTGATCTCCACCACCACCTTGTCCCCCACGTTCGGCTTGCGGCCCACATCGCGGGGCTCGGGCACGTAGATCGCGCCAGGAAGACGCGGATCGTCCGGTGTCACGTGCAGGAACTGCCTGGAGCGCTGCAAAGTGCCCACAAACTGCGAGCGCCGTCGCTCCAGCACCTTCACCACGCTGCCGCTTTTTTCCTGCTGCCCGGGCTTCACATCCAGGCGCACGAGCACGCGGTCTCCGTGCATGGCCGTTTCCGTCTTGCTGTCCGGAATGCTGATTTCGCCGAGGCCTGCCTCATCCGGCTGCACAAAGCCGCGGCCGCCACGTGTGATCTGGATCACCCCGGGGACCAGGTCGGCCTCTTTCGCCACAATGTAGCGGTTGCCTTTCGTGCGTACGATTTTGCCCTGCTTCTCCAGGCTTTTGAGCAGGCTTTGAAGCACCTGCTGTTGATTGGGCTTCATGCCCAGTTGTGAGAGCAGCTCCGGCACATTCGAGGGTATGTAATCCTCACTGCCAAGCAGCCCCAATAATTTCTTTTCCATCTTATTCTTACCTATCTGATCGAGGTACATCGCACGTCGATTGATTCCGTCAATGAGAATTCGGAGGCAGGCGGAACTCACGGTTCAGTCGCAGCTTCAGTTTGCGCATCGTTTCATCCAGTTCGTCACGCGTGCGAGCGAGCTCCGGCTCCAGAGCTTTGTCCACCGGCGTGAACATCACGCGCTCATAGCGCTCCATGAGCGCCTGGCCATCTTCGCGCAGTCCGCATTGCGTGATCAGACTTTTCACCTGCTCCACGAGTGCGCGCGTTTCGACGATCAGCTCCATCGCCTCAGCCTCCGTGGTTTCACCCGTTTGCAAACGCCCGAGCTGCTGGCAGTTGAACAAACGGCAGCGCACCGGCCGCCGCTCATACACGGTGCACCTGTTGTCCTTCAATGCCGAGCAGGGCTGCTCCATGTAATACTCGCCGCCACGACTGCGGATCTTGAGCCCCATTCTCCCGAGCTCTGCCGGCACTTCTCCTGGCTGCATGCGCACGATCTGAAACATCGTCCCGTCACAGCACATTCCGCACGCCGTGCACAGGCGGGGAGCGGCCAAGGAAAACTCTTCGGGGGACATGTTGAATTCTTAAAGGCTTTTCTCCCGCCAAATCAACCTCTGCTCTTGCCAAATCAACCGCCGATCCGCTAAAAGCCATGGATGATTTTCCGTGCCGCATTCTGCCTGCTGCTGCTTTGCGCTCCTCTCCCGGCACAGGACAAGCCTCCGGCAGTGCCGGCCCCGGCACAGCGTTACCTGGACATTCTCTCCAAGCGCCCGCAGCCGGGGACTCTCTTTGAGCGCTTCTATGCCGCATGGCTGGAGGAGGGCACGGTGGCGGAAATGCAGCGCTTCCTTGAGGCGCAGGCTGCCGCGACAGGCGCCCCTGCCACAGCTCACCTCATCCTCGCCATTTTTCATGCTCATCGCGGCAATGACCCGGAGGCTTTGCTCTGCTACCAGACAGCCCTCAGGCTCAGCCCTCAAAATGCCGGTGCCTGGATCGAATGCTCACGCATCGAGGCACGCATGCTTGATTTCGCCGCCGCATTGCAGTCGCTCGACCAGGCGGAAGGGGCAAAACCACAGGACCAGCAGAAGGCGGAGATCGGCAAGCTGCGCGGCCGTGCGCTGCTGCGCCTCGGGAAAAGTGACGAGGCGCTGGCCGTCTGGAAAGCTCTGGCCTCCGTCCATTCGGATGACGAGGATTTGCAGGAGGAGATCATCGATCTGTTTGTCGATGAAGGCCAGTTTGAGGCGGCTCTGGAATCCGCACGCGCCCTGGTGCAGCGCAGCCGGGATCCGGCAGCCAAGATCATGCGTCAGCTTCGTCTCGCCGATGTTTTGCTGCTGACAGAACGGCGAGACGAAGCCCTGGCCATGCTTGATTCCGCCTTCGCCGCCACGGGGGCAGACTCATGGATCGAGGGAGACATCCTCGCGCGGATCGACCGCCTTTTCCGCATGGGCGATGATGTCAGCGGTCTGCAGAAGCATCTGGCCGCCATGTCAAAAGCGCACCCGCAGCGCGTCACTCTGGCCTGGCAGCACACGCTGCTGCTCGCGGCCACAGGCCAGAATGATGCCGCGCTGAAAAGCGCCCGCTCTCTGCTGCAGTCCAACCCTGGCCGCCGTGATCTGCGCGATGGCTTTCTCGATCTGCTGGACTCGCTCGGTCTCCCCGGCGAGGCCGTTGAGCAGGCACGGCTCGTCGTTGCCCAAAACCCCGGAGACAAGGAGCTGCTCGTTCGTCTTGCCACCCTGCAGCATCGTGCGGGCGATGATTCTGCGGCACGCCTGACGCTGGAGTCCTTTCTCTCCAGCGCAGCTGCCGATGAGTCCGCCCACCTTCGCATCGCCCGCCTGCTGGAAAGCTGGGAGGAACCGCCCGCGAAGGCGGACTCCCCGGCGGCGAAGGCCTACCTCAGGCTCGTCGCCACCTTCCCGCAAAGTCTCAGCGCCCAGGAGGCGCATGCGCACTACCTGCACCGCACCGGCCACCGCGAAGAGGCCATCGCCATCTGGCGGCGCATGGCCGGAAGCGCCGTGCTCGAAGACCTGCTCCGCATCGCCCAGGCATTGCAGGCACGGCTCGAGTCGCGCCCCGCTTTGGATGTCCTGCTGGAGCGTGAAAAGGACTTCTCCGCACAGCCGCGCTTTCTGGCGCTGATGGTGCACCTGCTCATGGCCAACAAGGAGTTTGGCCGCGCGCTGCCATGCGCATGTGCACACCTGCGGCTGATGCAGGACGCCGATGGCATCGACAGCTCCTTGAGAGACATCATCGCCATCGTCCGCAGCCAGGAAATGAGCCCGGCCCAGCCACTGATCGATGAACTGAAAGCGATGTCCGCACTGACTTTGCAGGATCGCTGCCTGCTCGCCGCACTGCTTGATCATTCTGGCAAAACCTCCGAGGCGCAGGCGTTGCTGAATGCCGCCCCTGCCCAGGATGCTCTGATCGCGCTCAGCCAGCTCTCCCATGTCTTCCAGTCTCATCAGGACTGGGCCAAAGCGGCGGAGACTCTGCGGCGCGTTCTTGAACTGCCCGGCGGGCGCAGCAGCGGCAATCTTCAGCGCATGGTCGAGCTCTCCCGCCGCGCCCTCCAGCCGGAGCAGGCGCTGACCTACATCGCCGAATGGAAAACGGTTTCACCTGGGGCGGTCGCTCCCTGGATCACGGAGGCGCGGGTGCATGAAGATCTGTTGCATCCGGAAGCGGCCCTGAAAGCTCTGCGCCTGGCCTTGCGCAAATTTCCCGATGCTGCGGATGTCGCCGCAGCGTGTGCGACCGCCTGCCTCAATGCGGGGCAGGCCGAGGAGGCCGAAAGGATCTACCTGGCCATGTATGAGAAGACCACGGACCCGGCTTCACGCCTGCGCATGCTTGCCCCCCTGGCAAAGGCCGCCCAAAGTCATGACGGACTGCCGAAGCTGCTGCAAAACTTCGTTCAGCGGCAGAAGCAGAACCGCGTCTCCGCCTATCCCTGGCTCGCGCTGGCGGAAATCCACCGTGCCACTGACAATGACGAAGAACGCCGCCGCTGCCTCTATGAAGCCTCCCGCCTGCGCCCGCATGATCTCACGCTGCTGCTGGAGATAGCCCGGAGCGAAGAAGAGGAGGGACTCACTCCCGAAGCCCTGCGCACGCTCGAAGCAGCCGCAAAGCTCGACAAAACCACGCAGACGAGAGAACACATCGCCCGGCTGCAGATTGAAGACGGAGATCCCGACATCGGCTACCGCATGCTGTTTGATCTGGCGGACAGCAAGATGGATGCGCGCGCCGTGGAGCAGATGGCGCTTGTCATTGGCATGAAGGGCGACTGGGAGCACGTCAGCTCCTTTCTGGCCCCGCTGCTCGAAAAGCACCCGGACGACTACCGGCTGCACTACCTCCAAGCCGTGGCCTTGGAAGAAGCCGGCCATGAGCCTGAGGCCGTGCAGGCATTCCTGCGAGTGCTGGCCATGCATGAAGAACTGCCCTCATCGCGGCAGGCCCAGCCGCAGCAGCTTCAGCTCCACGCGCTGCCTCAAGATCTGCCCTCAGGTACGGCCGACTGGCTTGCGCTGCCGAACATCGCGCGCACAGCCTACTCCTACCGCGAGGAACGAAGGCACGCAGCCCTGCTGCCGCCCGGCAGCGGCCATGGCACGTTCTCACTCATAGCGCTGCCCGCAGACGTCACGGAGTCCCCGACCTTTGCCCTCGTCCATCTCCTCCAGATCAGCAGCGTCTGGCAGGAGGATGCCCAGCCGCGGCTGACAAAGCAGCTAAAGCGGGAAGGTGTGGCCCACGCCGAGCTGCTGCTCGAGCTTGCCCGCGAGTCCTCGGATTTTCATGTGTGCTTGGAAATACTCTCCGCCCATCCTCAGGATGCAGCGCTGCACGCAGCCTGGCTGCTGGATCCCGCCAGCGAAGACGACCCGGCTGACAAGCTGGCCGCCTGCCAGCGCTGCTTTGACATGTTCAAGGGCAGGCACGGCTACCTGGCGCTCTGCGCTGCCGATACCGCCTATGACACCGCTGAAACGCCGGCAGACGCCGCCACATGGCTTCAGCTTGTCATTGATCTGTGCGCCGCAGTGCCTCAGCCGCAGAGCAACGAACACCTCGTGCTGCAAAATCTGCTGACCAGCCAGAGCAGAGATGCCCATGAGTCCAAACAGGCCCCGCTCGTGCTCATCAGCCCAGCCCAGTCCCAGACCATCGCCGCCACGCTGCGGCGCTGGATGCAGGGCATGGACAACCGCCACCTGGATCGCATGGAGTCACTGCTGGATGGCTTCTTTGAGCTGAAGGCCTGGGATGACGTCATCCAATGTCTCCAGCGCATGATCCAGCTCGCCGAAGAGCCCGGTTTGCCCAATGCACCGCCTCGTCAGTCGGTCCGTCGATCCAGTTCATTCGAAGTCAGCCCACTGGGTCTTGAGGCCACCAGCTGTCACCTGCCGCCTTTCGTCACAGGCATGCTGATGAACGCACTCGAGTTCACCCGGCAGCAGGCCGACCGCCGCGAGGGCGGAAACACTGTGGTTGCGGAATTCGTTGAGGCCATGAAGACACGGCTGGCCGCCATCTCCGAGCCCCGCCTCAAGTTCATTCTCAGCATGCTGTGCGGAAAAGGGGAGACACTGCTGACGGAGCTGCAACCCCGCCTCAGCAGCCCTGAAGCCACTGCGGAAGATTTCTTCACCGCCGGCTGGATCTGCCAGGAGATGCAGCAGCATGAGGCCGCGCTCGGCCACTTCCTGAAGGCGTATAAAACCGCCATCACCCCTGACGCACGCCAGCAGGCCGCCAACGCAGTTCTTTACCATGCGAAGCAGCTTGGCGGGACTGGCAAAGAAGAGACGGCCGTGGCTGCCGTGCAGGAAATGATGCGTCTGGCGCTGCAGCATGCCAGCACCCGGGAGACAAAGGAAAGCCTCGCCGGCGTCATGGAAGAATATGGCATGGACGCCGAGGCGGAAAAACTGCGGAGCTCACTCCCCGCGCTGCACGCTGTGGCAGCCTCCCAGTCCACAACCGCCATACTCAATCCCTACTCCCAGGCCCTGCTCCAGCGTGGAACGGTGGACGGGCGTGAAGCGCTCGACCGCCACCTCTCACAAAACAACATCTCCGGCGCGCTCAATGAGGCACGGCGCGTGGTGCGAGCGCTGACGGCGGAATGGCTCGACCCCGCCCGTCAGTCGGCGGAGACAGCCGAAAAGCTGACCCAGCTGCTGCTGAAGCTCGAAGTTCAGCAGCTCCGCCAGACCCTGCTCCTCGGCATCAAGAACGCTGCCGCCAATGGCTGGAAGCCGCGCCTGGAGCATGCCGCCTTGCTCGACATGCAGCACGCGCATGGCCGCCCCTTTCAAAACAATGATGGAGACCAGACCCTTTCCTCCGAGGCGCTGTTTGAGCATGCAGTCGCGGGATACATCACCGTTCTGGAGGCCAATCCGCACGCCCATGCAGCCCGCCAGCGGCTCGTCATGCTGCATGCCGCCTCAGATGCCGGCACGGCCCTGAAGCACTGGCTCCTGCTTCCCGCCACCCAGCAGCACCCTTTGCTTTTGCCGCTCACACGGCAGATCTCCGGCAGCGACCAGGATAACGCTCGCAGCCTCGCCGCAGCTCGGCTTGTCACGCAGTGGATCAAGAACCGCCCTCCTACCGACCGGCTGCCAGCCAGATGCATCGCCCTGATCGGGGAGGTTCTCGACAGAGTCCAGCGGGGCGGCAGCAGCTTCCCCTCCTGGTGGGAAATAGCCGACAATGACTGGCACCCGGCGCCTTCCCAGCAGGGATTGAGAGCGGATGCCCCCGGCCAGCCACAGCTCGGCGAAGATGCCCGTCGGGCACGCAATGAACGCCGCATCGCCCATGATGCCCTGTGCCACGCGATGATTGCGCTGCCAGAGCTGGCGGAAGCAGGCTTTGCCCCGCTGGCGGGCCTGGCCATGCACGAGGGGCGCAATATCGAGGAAACTGAAAAGCTGGCCCTGCAGATTCTTTCCAGGCCGGCAGACCGCCGGGGCCGCTCTGATCCAAGCCGACGACGCCGAAACGGCTCAGCCTCCGCCATCATCAGCGAAAACTGCTTTCAGACCCGCAACCGCATCGCCATGCCTTCTCCGGCTGTCTTTGCCACATGGAGCGCGGCAGCGCGCGGAGATGTGCAGATGCTCGAAGGCACCCTTTTTCCCATCATCCTCAAGACCGAAGGCCAGCCCATGCTCGACTTCTGCCGTGGCTATGCCGGCCTGCTGATGGCTGGCGATCAGGACTTCCCAAAAGCTGCGGCGGAATGGCTCCGCCCCTTTTCGCACAGCACGGGGCGTTCCACCCTTGGCTGCATGGCCGGTGAAATCGTGCGCCTCTGGCGGGCTCGCAAGTTCACCACTCCACTGGATGACTTCATCATCGAACATCGCGATTTCACCCTGCCCTCCCCCGAGCCGGCGGATCCATTTGCTGCAAGGCCGGAAGCGTCTGTGCTGGACTTTTATGTCCAAGTGCTCACCAGCCGTGAGCCCGAGGCTTTGCCACGCTTTATCCGCCGTTTGCGATCCGTTTGGGTCAGCCCGGAGGCAGCCCTCCGACAGAAGGCCTTTGAAAAAATCCGGGAGACCGAAAAAAATGGCAGCCAGCCTGACTACACACCGCTGGAACGCGCCGCCCTGAAGTACCGCGACTGGCTGCAGCACTTCATTAACGAAAGCGAGGGCTCTCTGTCCATCGTGGCAACCGCCCTGGAAGAAGACTCCACCGAGCCCAGCTTCTGGCTGTCGCAAATGGATGCCGCTGGATTGAGCGCCCGTGTGCAGACGCCTGAAGAGTTCATCCGCCTCACACGTGCCCTGGGTTTTCTTGATCCTGCGGCAAAGTCCCACCCCTTTGCCAGCGCCAGGCAGCAGCAGAAGGACCTGATGGTCAAGCTGGCCTGGCAATGCCGCGACATACAGAAGGACAGCGTCATCAACGCCATCATCGAGCGCCTCGGCAAAGACCATCCACCCAGCCTGACCACTCACTGGCTTCAGGCCATGCTGGTGCGCGCAGGCATCACAACTTTGTGGCTGGATGGCAAACCGGTAAAGCTTCAGGCGGCAGATCCCGGCAGCGAAAAAGGCCTTTGCCACGCTGCCTTCCGCCTCCTGCTGGTCCGCCATGCCGCAGAGATCGCCGCCATGCCGACGGATGAGCGTCTGAATCTGGAAGCCTTTCTCAAGGTCCAGCTGCCGGACTTCCCGCATCTCGACATCGCAGATGCGGCTTTCAAGCACGCCGTGGCCCCCATCCTGAAGGCCAAATCCGAGGAGCTGCGCCACCAGGCCGACGCCAGGCTGGCATGCAAGACCTGGGAGGAATTCAATCCGGCAGGCAGCTCCCCGGAAGATCTGACCGGCTTTCTGCAGACTGTCGCAGCAGACGACCCGGGGCGCGCCAGGGCCGTGGCAGAGCATGGGCTGAAACTGCTGGGCGGCTGCAAGGAACAGCGTTCCACCATGGGCGAGGGACTGCCAGACACACCGGCGAGCCGCTACATCATGTCACTCGCCCATGTGCCTCAGCTTCTTGGCACATCACTCGCACTGGCGGAGAAGCATGGGCTGCATCAGTCGCTGAGCTGGTGCGGCAACGAATGCTTCCGTTTTGAAGAGGCTCTCAAGAAGCCGAACAGCGCCCGCTGGGTGTTTCAGAATACGCCGTTCACCGCCGCCGCCCCGGACTTTCGGGACATGCGGGTGGATGATGCCTATGAACCCACGATGCTGGCTCGCATCATCGACAGCCTGGAGCAGGAGCAGGAAACTTGTGCAAGAATCCGCCAATGGCTTGCCGGGCAGCCCTCCACTTTTGGCACCCAGCTGCTGCTGGCGTTGCTGCACCGTGACCCCAAGGATGCAAAGGCCCGGCGAAGCTTCTACAACGAGCCCCACCGCCCGGATGATTCCAGGATCATCACCTTCATCCGCCAGCATCGCGACGACTTCACCCGGCTCACGCCCGAGACTTCCACCGCCGTCCTTGCCTTGTTTCAGGCGCGCATTCCCGACCTGCGCTCTCGCAGTGCGGCCGATCCCCGGCTCAAAGCCTCGCTCCAGCCTCTCATCGATGCAGATGCGCGTCAGTTTGAGTCGGACCTGCAGCAGTTCCTCCAGCTGACCAGCCTGCAGCAGGCAGGCTTTGGCGAGTATGAGGCCACCCAGCGCGGCCTGCGCTTCCTCGACCGCCTCGCCCCCATGGACAAAGCGCGGGCTGTCGAATTGCTAGATCACGTGAGCAAGCTGATGGCCACGGAGGAGATCATCGCCCGCAGCAAGGGCCGGCTGGCCCCTGCGCACCAGACGCGCATCGCCCAATGGCTGCAGCGTGCGGCGGCCACGCCTGAGCTCTTTGAGGAGATCATGCAGCGCGCCAACGAATGTGGTGCCACCGGCAATCCCGTCTGGATGCAGGGTGCGCTGACACACCTGATGGACTTGCAGCACCTGCAGGGCAGCCCGCAGCGTTTTGTGTCACTGTTGGAGGCCGCGCACATGCTGGACCCGGCAGCCACCTTCAATCCCCAGCCCATGCCCATGGAGAAAGAGCGGCCCACGCTGCTGGAAAACTGGCTGCCCGCCATGCTTCAGTGGCCGGATCTGCCGCCGCTTCTCGCCAAGGTCCGTCCGGACAGCTTCGGAGCCGACCTTCTGCGGCTCCTGCTTATTCCTGGGCCCAGAGACCAAGAAACTGCGGCCTTTGCCGTGAAGCATGAGGCGGAGATCGCCGCCCTCCCCCCGGCACAGCAAAAGCTCATTTCTGAACTGCTGCGGCGCCTGGGGCTGGACAAGCTCCCCCCACCTCAGGATGAGCGATAAGATTACGAATTCGACCTCAGAGCTTGCAAACACTTGCTCCTTCCCGCTAAAAAACTGCCATGCATTCACGCACCGCCCTCTGCCTCTTTTTGCTCGGCGCCAGCGCCCTCGCGCAAACAGCGCCACCCGAAGTTCCGGCACCGGCCCGGCGCTATCTGGACATCCTGCTCAAGCGCCCGCAGCCGGGCACCCTTTTTGAGCGCTTCCATGCCGCGTGGCTGGAGGAGGGCACGACCGCGGACCTCGGGGCTTTTTTAGACGCCCGGGCCAAAGCGCCATCTGCCACTGCGGCAGATCATCTGCTGCTGGCCGTCTTTCACTCCCACCGTGGCGATGACCCATCCGCGCTGAAGGCGTATGAAACGGCGCTCAAGCTGGATCCTGCCAACACCTCGGCCTGGATTGAACGCTCCCGGCTGGAGGCGCGAGCGCTAGATTTTGCCTCAGCCCTGCATTCGCTCGATGAAGGCGCCAAGGCGCATCCGGATGCCGCCGCAGCCATGGAGATCAGCAAGCTGCGCGGCCGTGCGCTGCTGCGCCTCGGCAAAAATGAAGAGGCTCTGCGCACCTGGAAGGAACTGGCTGCAGCCCATGCCGAGGATGAAGACCTCTCCGAAGAGCTCATCGACCTGCTGACGGATGAAGGCCAGTATGAAGCGGCGCTGGAAACAGCGCAGGCTCTGATCAAACGCTCCCGCGATCCAGTGGCGCGGACGCTGCGCCAGCTCCGCCTCACGGATGTGCTGCTGCTGGCGGAGAGGCGGGATGACGCCCTGAAAACCCTCAGGGAGACCCTGGCGTCAACCGGCTCCGACTCCTGGATCGAAGGGGATGTGCTGGGCCGCATCAGCCGTGTGTTTCGCATGAGCGACGACCTGGAGGGCTTCGAAAAATTCATGGCAGGCCTCGTGAAAGAGCACCCGCAGCGCGTGGCTCTGGCGTGGCAGCACACGCTGCTGCTCGGTGAGACCGGGCAGAAAGACGCCTCACTGAAGGAGGCACGCGCGCTGCTGCAGTCGAATCCTGGCAGGCGCGATCTTCAGGAAGGATTTCTCGATCTTCTCGAATCGCTCGATTTGACCCATGAAGCGATCGAGCAGGCGAAGACTCTGGCGCAGCAGAATGCCGCGGACAAAGAAATGCTCGTGCGGCTGGCAGGCCTGCAGCATCGCGCGAAAGATGATGCCGCCGCGCGGGCCACGCTGGAGCGCTTTCTCAAGCTGCCGGGAGCCGCAGAAGCGGACTATCTGCGCGCCGCGCGCCTGCTGGAAAACTGGGAGGAGCCGCCCGTGAAGCCCGGCAGCCCTGCGGCGCAGGCGTATGCGCAGCTCGTGGAGCGCTTCCCGGAGAGCCTTTCCGCGCAGGAGGCGCAGGCGCACTACCTGCACCGCGCAGGCCAGCGTGATGCCGCGCTCGCCATCTGGACGCGGCTGGCCAAATCCGCCACGCTGGAAGATCTGCTGCGCATCGTGCAGGCGCTGCAGGCGCGGCAGGAGTCCCGCACGGCGCTGGATCTCCTCGCGCCACGCCAGCAGGACTTTGCCCGTGAGCCACGCCTTTATGCCCTGCTGGTGCAGCTGGGCATTGCCAACAAGGAAATCGAGCGTGCGCTGCCCTGGGCGCGCACGCGCCTGGGCCTCGCTCAGGATGCCGAGAGCATCGAAACGGCCGTGAAGGACCTCCTCCTCGTGCTGCGCAGCGACGAGTCAGGCAAACTCACGCCACCCGTTCTGCAGGAGCTCCAGGTCCAGGCTGCAGCCACCATCCAAAACCGCTGCCTGCTGGCGGCTCTGCTCGAAAACGCAGGCAAACACGCAGAGGCAGAAAAGGCCCTGACCTCCGCTCCCGCAGAGGACCAACTGACCGCGCTGAGCCAGCTGGCCACCCTGCTGCAGACCCGGCAGGAGTGGGAGAAGGCGGCGCAGACCTTGCAGCAGGTGATCGCACTTCCCGGAGCACGCACCACGGCCCGAGTGCAGCGCATGGTGGACTTTTACCGCCGCGCGGAAAAGCCGGAGCAGGCCCTCACATGGGTCGCCGAATGGAAAAAGCTCTCCCCCAGCGCCGTGCAGCCATGGCTGGATGAATCCCGCCTGCTGCTAGGGCTGAACCGGACCAAGGACGCCCTGGGCCTCCTGCGCGATGCCATGCGGAAGTTTCCTGACTCCATCGAGATGGCGTCCAGCTATGCCACCCTCTGCCTTGAAAACAATCAGCCGGACGAAGCGGAGCGCACCTATCTGGCGCTGTATGAAAAAACCGCAGATGCCGCAGCACGCCTGCGCCTGATCAGCCCGCTGACGCTCGCAGCCCAGCAGCACAACAATGTCCCGCGTCTTATTGAAAACTTCCAGCAGCGGCAGAAGCAAAACCGCGCCAGCGCCCAGCCCTGGCTGGCGCTGGCGGAGATTTACCGTGCCGTCAACAATGACGAGGAGCGCCGCCGCTGCCTCTATGAGGCCTCACGCCTGCGGCCGCAGGATCTGGCGCTGCTCCTCGACATCGCGCGCAGCGAAGAGGAGATCGGACTCACGGCCGAGGCTCTGCGCACCCTCGAAAGCGCCGCCAAGCTCGACAAAACCACCAAGGCCCGTGAAAGCATCGCACGCCTGCAAATCGAAAGCGGCGATCCCGACCTCGGCTACCGCATGCTCTTTGAGATCGCCGGCGGCAGCCAGATGGATGCGCGCTCCATCGAGCAGATGGCGGACACCATTGCGGAGAAAGGCGAATGGGACCGCGTCATTACATTCCTCGACCCTTTGCTGGCAAAGCACCCGCAAGACTACCGGCTGCACTATCTCAATGCCGTGGCACTGGAGGAGGCCGGGCGTGAAAAGGAGGCTGTGCGCGCGTTCATCGAAATCATGGGCATGCACGAAGAGCTGCCCGGTGTGACCACGGCAGGGCGCAGCATCGGGCTGCGCGCGCAGTATTCCACGCTTTCCCTGCCTCCGGGCACGGAGGACTGGCTGGTTCTTCCGGCCATGGTGCAGGCGGCCTATGTGCACCGTCAGAAGCAGGGAGGGCGCGCCAGCTTCGGCAGCTACAATACTTTTGGCTCAAACTTTTCCAACGGGCTGCCCTCAAACGGCTACGTCCAGCAGGCTCCCGGCGTCACCGAGTCTCCCGTTCTGGCTCTGGCCCATGTGCTGCAGATAGTGTCCCTGTGGGATGTGGCTGAGCGCGAGCCCACCCTGCGCAGCCTCAGGCAGGCCGGCGTCAGCGATGCCCCCCTGCTGCTCGCAGCGGCGGAGAGCTCGCCGCAGCTTGTCATCACTTCGGAAATGCTGGCTGAACAGCCGCAGAATGTCGCCCTGCATGCCGCTTGGCTCATGCAGGCCCGCAATGACTCACCGGAGGAATTCCTGCCGGTTTACGAGCGCGCGTACAAGCTCTTTCAGTCCAACTACCCATCACTGGCCATGCGCACCGCCACCATGGCCTGGCATGCCGCAGGCGCTCAGTCCCCAGTCTGGGTGCGGCGCATTCTCGACCTCCACGCAGCCATGTCCAAGGTGACACCTGACATGATCCGCTCGCTGTCCAGCCTGCTGCGGAGCCAGTCGGATCTGTTTCCCCAGGAACCCCAAAACGCCGACACGGCCAAAATCTCGCCGGAGGATATCCGCGCTATCACCACCCTTTTGAAACGCTGGGTAAGCTCTGCTGACAGCCAGCCGTCATACTATGTCGCCGACGTCGTGTACTCCCTTGGCGCGGTGCGTGACTGGGCAGGCATGGTGGAAATCATCCAGCAGCAGCTGGACCAGCCTGAAAAGCCGCAGAACAAGGCCCAGGCTGCTGGCAGCCTCTCGATCAGCGGCAGAACCCCGCAGGGGTACTATCGTAATTTTCGGCCCGCTGCTCTGCCGATGCCGGCCATCTCGGTCTCGCTGCCCACGGTAGTTTTGAATCTGATCGCCAGCTCCGGTGCGCAGCAGGATTATGACCAGGCCCCGGTCAACGAGGCCCAGCAAAAATGGATCAAGGAGTTTCATGCCGGCCTGACTCCCTTCGTTGAAAAGGCTCAGAACCCGAAGCTGAAACTCACCCTCCGTCTCATGACGGGCCAGCAGCAGGCGCTGCTGGATGAAATGGCCCCCCGTCTCACGGCAAACCCCAGTCTGGACGACCTGCTGCTCGCAGGCTGGCTCTCACAGCAGATGAACCGCTCTGAAAAGGCGCTGGCCTATTTCCAGCAGGCCAGGGCGCTGGCCACCGACTCAGCCCAGATCTTGCAGCTCGAGTTTGCCATTCTCCACCATGCACAGCGCATGCTCCAGAAGCCCGGCAACAACGGGACCGGAGAACTCATGGCCACGATCAAGCCCGTGATCGAGCACCTCACCCAGACTGCCAGCAATCAAAATGAAAGGTACATGCTTGCGGAGGCACTCAATGCACTGGGCATGGAGGAGGAGGCGGAAAATCTGGCTCAGGCGGCGCAGGGCAGCCAGCCTGCCTCGCGCCCGCAAAACACACCGGTGGTCGCCAACCCCTACTCGCGCAGCTATTCCTACCGCCAGCGGCAGCAGAAAAAGCAGGTGTCCCTCGACGAAATGGTGAGAACAGGAGACGAGGCGGCCGCCGTGAAGGAGCTCGTGAGACAGCTGCGTCTGGCCATCCAGGGCTGCCTGAGCCCGCAGAACAGCTCCAGCGCCCATCATCAGATTCACGATGTCATCAATCGCTTCGGTCAGTACAAACTGACGGACCAGGTGATGAAGACCATGGAGACGGCCGCCAGCGCAGGCTGGAAGCCCCGGCAGGAATATGCCGTGCTGCTCGAGCACACCGGCCTCGAAACCAAGCCCGCCATTGAGGCGCACCGCGCAGTGGTCGCCGCCAATCCACGCGCCTTTGCTTCACATGCGCGGCTGGCCACACTGTTTGCGCTGGAAGGGGATTTCCAGACCGCGCTCCAGCATTGGCAGCAGATGCCGGAAGTCACCCAGGCTGCGCACCTGCCCGCGCTCATCCACGAGTTCAACGAAAGCAGCTCGATCTCCACCCCCAGGCCCGCCGCGCTCTCCGGGCTGCTCTCTGTCTGGCTGCGCTCCCTGCCAGCCAAACGTCCCCTGTCCGCCGGCATCACCCAGAACTTTAGCCAGGCTTTGAGCAACCTTCAGAACGGCGTTTCCAGCGAGAATGTGGCCTTCCCGGCGCTGTGGCAGCCTCCCGGTGGCGGCAGCCCCCAGAATGACCGCAGGTGGAGCCTTAATGAAGACGGCTCCATCAAGCTCAGCCCGGAGAGCCAGAAGGCACGGGATGAGCGCAGGGCGGCCCACGACCAGCTCTGCAAAGCGATGACTGGAGTCCCCGAACTTGCCCTCATGGGCTTTGCTCCGCTCGGCGGTCTTGCCATGGCCGAAAGCGGAAGTCTCGCCGACACAGAAAAAATGGCGCTCGAACTGCTCAGCCTGCGCACCATGCCCAAGGTAAGGCGGCGGCTCATGTCACAGTGGAACTACTCCCAGGGCTATGGCGGCACGGACCCCGTCTCCCCCTATGGCGGAATGTTTGCCACCCAAAGACAGATCGCCATGCCTGTGCCGGCCGTCTTCGCCACCTACAGCGCCGCCCTGCGCGGAGATCAGCGACTGCTTGATGAGGTCATCTTTCCCGCCATCCTCAAAGCTGAGGGAAAGAACACCGAGGAGTACTGCCGCGCGTATGCCGCCCTGATCATGGCGGATGATGCCCATTTCGTCTCTGCGGCATCAGCCTGGCTCAACCCAGCAGGCAAAGGCATTTATGCCCACCGCAGCCAGCAGCAGGGCGGGCCGCTGGAGGAGATCGTGCGGCTGTGGCAGAAACGGCAGATCAAGGAGCCGCTGAATGAGCTCTTCCTCTCCCAGACCTCACCGCAGGCCTACAGCGTGCCGCAGCCGCTCAATTCCTACGCCTTTGCCCTCGGCGAGAGAAACCCGGAGGCGTTGCGCAGCTTCATACGCAGCCTTCGTGACCGGTGGATTGGCGGCACTCCGGAGCTCCGCACTCAAAACATCACCGCCTGGCGCGAATACCAAAAACAGCAGCAGAGCAACAGCAGAAGATTTTACTCTTCATTCTCCCCGGCCCTGCAGTCCGTTCAGAATTACATCCAGTGGCTGCAGAACCTGCTGGAGGACCCGCGCGCTCTCCCTTTGCTCGATCTGGCCCTGGAAGATAATCTCATCAGCTCGGACAACTGGCTGGCCCAGATCGCCAGAAGGTACACGAGCGACCGATTCCAGACCATTGATGACTTCTTGCAGACGGCCGACACCCTCGGCTTTCTGGGAGAGCCGGCATCTTTCCGGACTTATGCTCTTAACGACGGGGAAAACCACTCGACCTGGTTTGGCTCTCTGGCGCATCATTACCGAGACCGCTGGAATGATGAGAAGGTCAACCAGGCCCTCGCCCGGCTGGGCCAGCGCAAACCCACGCTGGGCAACGAGCTCGCCCAGGCTTTGCTGGTGAAAAACAGCCGCACTCCCATGCTGCTGGATGGCAGGCCCGCACCGCTTGAAGTCGCGCAATTCAGCAGTTCTCAGTTTGTCGGTGATGACAGCGACGCCTACTGCAGCGCGGCTTTGCGCATCGTTCTCCTGCGTCATCCCAAAGACATCGCCGCCATGCCCCAAACTGGCCAGGCCGAGCTCGCCACCCTCCTGCGCCGCGAATTGAGCGGCTATCCCCATCCCGAGCTCATGGGTGAGGAGCTCACCCGCGTCCTGGCCCCGCTTCTCAAAATCGAAAGCCAGGAACTGACACGTAAGATCGACCAGGTGCTGGCCGCGAAATCTTGGAGCGATCTCAGGCAGCAGGAGCAGCAGTTTACACAGCAGTTCCCGGCGCTGCTCCGCGACTTTGCCTCCGTGGATGCCGGCAAGGCTGCAGCCGCAGTCCGGCATGCCGTCAAACTCCTGCACGACAGTCCGGAGCAGAAAGTGGCGGTGGTGCGGAATGGCAGCGAAAACTTGGTGTATCGTTTGCTGACCTCTCTCGCTGAGGTGCCTCAGCTCCTGCATGTCACGTCCGCCATTGCAAAGGAGGAGGGCATCTCACATGTGCCTGGCTGGACCTCCAATCTCCGCAGCCAGATGGAGCAGTTGCTGCATCAGCCAAAAAATGTCGGGCTTGTGTTTTCTGGCACGCCCTGGGTGGCCGAGGCCTCGGGATACATGGATCCGGCAGGCGGAAATGATGAGACGCCCACCCTGCTGGCCTGCCTTGTCAACCGCATCGAAAATGACACGGGCCTGAGCACCTTGGTCCCGGACATACTGAAGAAACAACCCGCCACCTTTGGCACCGAACTGCTGCTGGCGTTTTTGCAACGCTCGACTGCAGACAACCCGAACGCCCGCAGCTTTTACTACAGCAATCGCCCGGACCCCTCCCCCATTCTGGCTTTCATCAAAAAGCGTCAGGCAGATTTTGCCAGCCTGCAGCCCGAATCAGCGGCCAGTCTCCTGGCCATGCTCAGGGCCCGCATGCCGGACCTGGATCAGAAAACGGATCAGGACAGCGCGCTCAAACAGGCCCTTCAGCCGCTGGTGATCGCGGATAAGGCTGAGTTTGAAAATGCTGTCTCAAGCTGGATGCAGATGACCCGCCTGGGAAATTCCGCAAACGACATCTACGGAGTCATCAAAACAGGAGTCAGCCTGCTTGACCGCCTGGCTCAGTCTGAAACGCCAAGGGCCGTCGCCCTTCTTGATCAGATCAGCAAGCTGGTGGCGCAGCAGGATGCACTGTACAATCGTGGCAGCAGACAACGCCAGCCTCATCAGACCCAAGTCGCCCAGTGGCTGCAAAACGCCGCCGCCATCCCGGAGCTCTTTGGTGCAGTCATGGAGCGTGCGGAGCAAAGCGGAGCAGCCACAGATCCTTCATGGCTTGAAACCACCCTTCGCAACGCAGGCAATCTCTACAAGCACCGCGGCAGCCCCCGGCGCGTCATCGCTCTGCTGGAAGCCACGGGCATGCTTGACCCTGCCGCCACGTTCAATCCCCGGCCTCTTCCCAAAAACTCGCAGCAGGTGACCCTGCTGGAGTTCATGAGCAGTGAGTTCACCGGCGGCAGTTCCCAGCCCGGCCTTGTGGAGGAGCTCGCCAAACGTCAGCCCCGCACTTTCGGAGCGGATTTGATCACCCTTCTCTGCAGCAAACGGTACAATGCGCAGGACGAAATCGCCGCCTTCGCCCAGGCTCACGCCGATGAAATCGCGACCTGTTCCACCGAGCAGAAAAAGCTTCTCGCCGGCTACTTTCAGCGGCGGAAATGGGCGGAGGCGTTTGCGGCAAACGTGCCCGCGCTTCAGGAGGAATTCGCCCCGCTCGTCAAAGAGCAGCAGGACAGATTGCAGACCTTCATCGACGACCTGCTCAAGATCAAAACTTGGCGGGAACTCGAAGCGATCTACATTAAGTCTCTCCCCCCAGCTGTGCAGTCTCGCTACGATCTCCGCATGCCTGGCGGGATGCAATACTACAGCACTGGAGGGCTTGGTTATTTGGGATACTTCGCAGACCAGCTGCAGCAGATGGGCAAGACGGACGCTAACAGGGTCGCACAGTCGCTGCAGCTCATCGGCAGCCTATATCGCACCGAATTCAGTCAGAGTCCCACCCCCTATCGCATGCCACCGCTTAACGAATTCGTGCTTAAATTGTGCAGTTCTCCCCGGCTTGCACCCAAGGCGCTGCAATTCGGAGCGCAAAACCTCGGAGGTCAAAATGGTGTTTGGGCCACCAGCAGAGGCAATATGCCTTTAAATGAGCACCAGCTGATCTCCGTTGCGTTGCCCAAAGAGATTGTAGCCAGCGCAGAAAAGCTTGTCCCTTCACTCGAAGAGATGGGTCTGCTTGCGAATGCCGCCACCTACGACGCGTTTCCACTGCCCGGGTTCAGGATGCGCAGCGTTCTCGCACTGACACTGAACCACCTGTCTTCTTTGAGTCCGGATCAGCTTGAAAAAACAGCGCAATTTCTCATCAGCCAAAAGGGGGCAAAATTCGGTCACTATTTAATCGCCGCCTGTCTCACGGCCAAAGACTCCCCTGAGAGAAACCGGCGCCTGGAGCTTTGTGCCGCGCATTTCACCAAGCTGAACCTGGAGACCGCAGGCGCCGTGCTGGACGTCTTTGAAAAGCAGTTTCCTGAACTGGCCACAACGGAGCAGGCGGGAGACGGCCTGCGGCACTTCGCCCCGTTGCTGCAGCTTCGCTCCGCCGAGGAACGCAGCTATCTCAATGCCCTTCTGGCAGGCCAGCGCAATGCAGCCACGCCATTCCGCGGCTACACCATGGTGGTTCGGAATGAACTGGTGCGGCTGATGGCGGCCTCCAGAAAGGAAGACGCATTGAAACTCATCAGCGCCCTGTCACGCAGCCTGGAGCCCGAAGACACCTCCAGCAGCTTCGGCAAGGCGCCTTATTTCCGTGTGGGCGGCGCAGTCAGCTACTTCCTCCAAAGCCAGCTCCGCATCAATGCAGATGACACCCCGGTTTTGCTCGCCTGCCAGATGCTGGCTGCGTCCAGCCTCCCGGAGGTTCGCATCATGGCTGACACTCTCTACACTCAAAACGCAGTCGCTGGCGCCGGCCTGTTGTTCCAGATTTGGGAGCAGCGTGGCGGATGGGCAGCCCCCCGGGCTGTATGGGCAGACTTTATGCAGCAGGTGGCGCCGCATGCCAGCACAGGTACCCGCGGCCTGTGGCTTCCCGTGCTGCACAGCGCCCTCAGCCAGATGGGCAGGACGGAGCGCCGCGCAGTGGCGGATTGGGCGGCTGAAAAAGAAGAACCCGCCCTCCAAACCATCCGCCATGAATGCCGTCTCGCACTCGATCTCCTCGAGAGCACTGAACTCATGCCCGGCTGGCCGGACGGGCCCTACAAGCCGCTTTCCTCATCACCAGCCGCAGTGAAGACTTTCTCAGCAGCCACCACTCAGGTGAGAGCGCTGCTGAAAGATGAGCAGGTCAGGCCTCACGTCCGCCTCGCCCTGGCCGCCTGGCTCACCGCCACTCATCCGGGCCTTCTGGACCAAGAAGAGCGGCAGTCGTGGGGCCTCGCCGCCGCCACCGCCTGGCATGAGAATGTGCCCATCACCCGTTTTGAGCTCGGCTTCCTGCTCAACTCCGCCGCCGTGCTTCCCCACACTGAGACCTGGCAGCAAATCAGCGGACTCGCGCTTGAACGCTGGGACCAGCTCGAGGCCATCATGAACAGCAACCGCACTCGCTATCGTGATTCCGTTTTGAATTCCGCCATTTTTCGCCTGGCGGCGGGGGCAGAGAATACCTCCGCCCTGAACCCGATCCTGAACCTCTATGGCAAAAACGATGTCGTCGAGTCCACCGGCCTGCTGCTTGAAAACAATCAGTGGCAGCGTGTCGGCAGCTTGAAGCTGCGGTCGGTGCAGATCTCGCTCACCTCCGGCATGAAGAGGCGCTGGTGGCTCCCTCCCACGGATGCCACCATCCGTGAACTCCAGGCCGGGAACCTGGAAGACGGTCTGCTGGCGGAGATCGTCGCACTCACCGCAGACGACACCGCCACCCACATCCTCTATCCGGATTCCCGCATCCCGTCACGCACTGAACGCCTCGCGGCCTTTGCCAAAAAAGTGGCCTCTTTGCCTCTGCCTCAGCAGCCGGTGCAGCGTGCTCAGACCCTTGTCCTCCTGGGCAGGGAACAGCCTGAATCCGCATTGCTCCTGCTCCCGCAGTTCGAGGCTCTCGGCAAAGTCTTCACCTCCAGCTCCCTGGGTGATGACTCCTTCAGTGAAAATTGCTGGCGGGATTTTCTGGCCGTGCACGCCGCACTCAAGACTGCCAAGGGCGACATGAAGGCGGCTGACACCCATCTCGAGCGCCTGCGCACAGATCCCGGCTTCATCAAGCGCCATGGCCGCTCCAATGATTACCCGCTCGGCAGCTACCGCAGCACCTTGCTTCAGTGCCTCGCGCCGCTGTGGCAGGCAGGCTTGGCACGCGATCCGGAAAAGGTGCTCCAGTTCGCCAGCCTTGCAGGTGCTCCTGCAAACACCGGCGAATACGACTATTTGTCTCACGCGGTGCTGAAGTCCGCCATCAGCGCATGGCATTCGACGCTCAAAAAGGAGCCCCTTCCAGCCGGCACTGCGGACAGCACATTCTCCCTCAGCAACGTCACAGGCCTCATGGAGCTGATGGCGGCCATGTCCGGCACAGGAAAAAACCGCCTGTCATTCCAGCAGCGGCTGGAGCTCGTCACACGCACCACGTGGCGCATCAGATTCTTCAACAGCAACATCTGGCAGCAGCTCATTCAGCACCAGGTGTTCTCCCAGGAGGAGCTCATCAAAAACGCAGACTCGGTGCTGAAGGTCTCCCCGTGTTTCGCAGCGGGGCAGCTCGAAGACTATGCCCACCTCATGCGCGGACACGGCATGCACCAACACGCCGCACAGTTTTATGCGCTGGCCGGGGAGCAGTGGAGCCGCGCCAAAAACCCTTCCTCTTATTACGCAAACCGCTGCGTGCTGGCCTGCGTCGAAATGCACATCCGTCTTGGAGACCTCGAAGCCGCCAGGCGCGCGCTCTCCCAGTTCAATGCTGCGGCCAGCAGCAGCCTGGAACGCTCAAGGCAGCCGGCCCTGCTCAGGCTGCTTTCACAGTCTGCTCCAGCACCTGCAAAGTAAGCCCCACATTCTGCTCCAGGTCCAGTGGCAGCCGCGTCTTCACGGGCGCGGCGCTGCCTCTCTCCCGCCAGTGGCGGATGCACGTGCCGAGCGCGGCCATGTCAGCGGGATCACTGAGCACATGCCCGTTGATGCCGGGCTCGATCAGCTCGCTGGCCCCGTTGAAACTCGTCGTGACCACCGGAATTCCGCTGGCCAGCGCCTCGCTCACCACATTGGAGCAGGGTTCGTAGATAGGCAGAAACGTGAGCACATCCGCTGCGGCATAGGCGGCTTCCACATCGCTCAGCGGCCCGGTGAGGATCACATTCGGCGGGATCTTTCCACGCATGCGGTCCCGCGTGACGACGAGCAGTTTCAGACGCGGATCCCCGCTGTGCGCGGCCATGAACTTCAGCAGCCAGGGCAGCCCCTTGCGCTCCCAGCCGGAGCCGACAAACACCAGCACAAAATCATCCTCCCCAAGCCCAAAGCGTGTGCGCGCCACCGATCTCGGCACGCTTCTGAACCGCTGCACATTGACCCCGTTGCGGATCGTGTGCACGCGCTCCTGCGGAAAGGCCGGGAAATGCTGCGCTATCTCTCCGCGCACCATTTCAGAATTCACAATGATGTGCCTCGTGTTGGCCGGGTCAAACGTCTGCGCCTCCAGCGCCAGCATGTTGCGGTGAAACGCGCCACGTCCCACCAGCGGGCGCTTCCACCAGGGTGCAAACTGCCTCCGCCTCTGCAGCCACACACGGTGCAGGCCGTCTCCTGCGCGGTAGACATCCTGCTTCAGCGTCCGCTCCAGGCTGAACACGCAGTCAAATCTCCCGTGCTGCAGCGCGGCATTCACCGCCTCCGCAAAACGCAGCGGCCGCTCCGCGCGTGCTCCCTCCACAGCGACGCTGTGAAACTGCACGCCGTCCGCCTGCCCCTGCCACTTTTCCGCAAACAGGTGCGTCTCATGGCCTGCGGCGGCCAGCGCCCCCAGCAGCCGCTGCACATACAGCTCCGCACCTCCGGTGGCGGAGTACTGGCGGCGGATGAGGGCAAGTTTCATGCGTGGGGCGCCACCGTCTCGTTGGCGGCTTCAAAATGCAACAGCACGCTTGCCCTACGACTGCTGGGACCGCCACTGCTCAAAGCTCTCCTTCGGCGTGCGAAACACCGCGCCGCAGCGCGGGCAGGTGATCTGCGCCACGCCGTCGGCAAAAATGTGGTCCAGATCATCCTGCGGCAGGCGCATGATGATGGGCATGAGCCGCTCCACCGAGCAGCCGCACTCAAACACATAGCCGCGCGTTTCCAGCAGGGTCAGATGCTCGTTCGTTTCCAGCGCCAGCACCTGCTCCAGCGTGAGTTCGGAAAGCCACGCCTCATCGCAGTCCGGCTCGGCTGAAATCTGCACAAACTCCTCGTCCTCCAGCCGGAAAAAGCGCGTGAGCCTCTGCTCGCTGGTCGTGTAAAACGCCTCCACTGCCTTCAGCATGTCGCTGCCGTGAAACTCGATCATGCTCTGCCGCGGCGGCTGGTCCGGCCGCGTCGTCTGCGCGATGAACATCGCCTCCCCCTCCTGGCGCACATCTTCCGTGAAAACCCGGCCCGCCACCCGCCCCGGGCGCGTGCTGCCGGTCACAAAGACATTCGCGCGCTGAGGCTCCTTCACATGGATCGTCCAGGCGCAGCTCTCATCCTGCGGGCGCGAGCATAGGTGCAGCGCCAGCGCCGCCAGCGCCTCCTTCAGCATCAGGTCCAGCGGCTCCGCATTCTGCATCCCGTACTGCATCAGGTGCAGGTAGTAGTCCAGGTAGAGCGGACTGAACCGCCCACGCACCAGCAGCGCGTTGCGCTTCCGCACAAAGTAGGAGCGGAGGTCCACCACGGAAAGATCCGGTTCTAGCATCTGACTCATGCCCTGCTTATCTCACCGGATGAAAGGCCGCGCAAGTGGCGCAGGCGTCACTTCCCCGCCATGCCGCGGAATTTTTGCCGGTAGGCGCTCGGCGTCGTCCCCATCACCTCGCGAAAGCGCCGGTTGAAGTTCGCCAGATTGCGGTACCCGCAGTCCATCGCAATGTCCGTGATGTTTGACACATCCTCCGCCAGCATCCCGCAAGCACGCCCGATCCGCACCTCGTTCACATACTGCGGCACCGTCTTGCCCGTGCGCGAGTGAAAGAAGCGGCTGAAAGCCCCCAGGCTCAGGTGCGCCAGCTTTGCCAGGCGCTCGCGGTCGATCTCCTCGGTCAGGTGTGTGTGGATGAAGTCGATCACCCTCTCCATCCGCCCCTGGTCCGCAGACTCCAGCTTGGGCTCATAGTTCGAGCTCGCCAGCGCCTTCAAGTCCTCGGACTGGGCCAGCGCGTTGAGAATGGCCAGCAGCTCGATCACCCGCCCCAGCCCCTCGCTGTTTGCCAGGCGCTTCATGTGCTCGGTCACCACCGCACGCGCGGGGCCGCGCACCTCCAGGCCGCGCGCCGCGCGCTGCAGCAGCCTCTTCACCGGCTCCATCTCCGGCAGCGCCATGAAGTCGCGCCCCAGAAAGTCCTCGTCAAAACGCACGATGATCGCATTCACCCGCCGCGACTTCGCGCTCGTGTCCTGGTGCCACACATGCGGCAGGTTGGAGCCGATCAGCACGATGTCTCCGTCTGTCAGCGCCCCGATGTTGTCCCCCACCACCCGGTGGCCCCGGCTCTCAATCGCCAGCGTCAGCTGGTACTCCGGGTGAAAGTGCCACCGCGTCCCGTAGTCCAGCGCACGCACCACCTCACAGTGAAACGACTCCCACTGGCGCTTCGGTACTTTCTCAAAAACAGGCTTCATGGGGCGGGAGTTTGCAGTTGTTAGCGATGGTTTGCAATGGTTTGCGATTGCTTAACAACTGCAAACCACTGCCAACAACCGCAAACGGCTTTATTCGTCGTCGTCCTTGTCTCCTTCGCCGGCTTTCTGCCCGCGCAGCATGGCTTCCATGAACGCGTCCAGATCACCGTCCATCACGTCAGAGATATTGCTGGTCTTCACCCCGGTACGCAGGTCTTTGACCATCTGGTAGGGCTGGAAGACATAGCTGCGGATCTGGCTGCCCCAGCCGATGTCGCTCTTCTCGCCATACTGGCGGTCGATCTCGGCCTTGCGCTTGTCTTCTTCGATCTGGTACAGCTTCGCCTTCAGCATCGCCATCGCTTTGGCGCGGTTCTTCGGCTGGCTGCGTTCGATCTGACAGGCCACAATGACGCCGCTGGGAATGTGCGTGAGGCGCACGGCGGTTTCCACCTTGTTCACGTTCTGGCCGCCTTTGCCGCCGGCGCGATAGGTGTCCACCCGCAGGTCTTCATCTCGCACGACGATGTCGATGTCCTCTTCGGAGTCCGGCGTCACGTCGATTGAGGCAAAGCTCGTGTGGCGCTTCTTGGCGGCATCGAAGGGGGAAATGCGCACCAGACGATGCACCCCGCGCTCGGCCTGCAAAAATCCAAAGGCATTTTCGCCAATCACTTCCAGCGTCGCGGAGCGTGTCCCCACGTCGTCTCCGGCTTCGTGATCGATCAGCTCCACCTTGTAGCCACGACGCACACACCAGCGCTGGTACATGCGCATCAGCATGTCCGCCCAGTCACAGGCCTCCGTGCCACCGGCGCCCGAGTGGATGTTGATGAAGGCATTGCCACGGTCAAAGGGGCCTTTCAGAAGCTGGCTGAGCTCAAAGGTGCCCACATCCTCTGTGAGCTTCTTGTGCTCGCTTTCCACCTCACGCCAGGTCTCCATGTCACCGGCCTCCTTGGCCAGCTCGATGAGCCCGTCAAAATCTCCGGCCCGCGCTTCCAGTTCCTGGAGCGGTCCGATTTTCTTTTTGATGACATTCGTGCGGTCGATCGTCTTGCGCGCCGCGTTCGCGTCATCCCAGAAGCCAGGGGCCGCCAGGCGGTCCTCCAGCATGGCCAGTTCGTCTTTTAATTTCGGTACGTCAAAGATACCTCCGGAGCTCCCCCAGCTTTGCCTTGAGAGCGGTGGTGTCGAGGGCCTGGAGATCGGTGAGGATGGTCTTGCTGGTCTTTTCCATGATGCAGCGTAGATAGCGGCTGGGCACACGAGTTCAACGCCTTTTGTCATCATGGAAAAAACCGAGGCCATCCTCATCGGGCGCACACGCTATGCGGAGAGCAGCCTCATCGTGCACTGGTGCTCGCCGGACGTGGGCCTCTTCAAAACCATCGCCAAAGGCTCGCTGCGCCCCAAATCTCCCTTCTCCGGCGTTCTCGATCTCTTTGTCTCCGCCGAGCTCGGCTTCGTCCGCAGCAAATCCAGCGATCTCCACACCCTCTCCGAAGCCCGCTGGACGAATCCCCGCCTCGGCCTGCGCGAGAGCTACGGCCGCGTGCTCGCCGCCACCTACCTGGTGAAGCTCATCAGCCTCGTCGCTGAAACAGGCTCGCCCATCCCGGAAATCCACGACCTCCTCGTCAAAGCCCTCGACTACCTCTCCGCCAAGGACCCAGTACCCGCCCTGATCACCCGCTTCGAGCAGCGCCTCGCCGAGCACCTCGGCATCATTCCCGAGGGCGACTCCGGCATGGCCGCCGCCGCCATCGAGGACAGCTTCCACCGCAAGCTCCCCGTCCAGCGCCGCCAGCTCGCGGATTGGATGGCCAAAAAGTAAGCAGCTATTTCAGCGCCGCCTCGATCGCCGCCTTCAGCTCAGGCGACTCCGGCTCCACATCTGACGTAAACCGCTGCAGCACCTTCCCATCCTTGCCGATGAGGAACTTTTCAAAGTTCCAGCCCACCTCGCCGCCCACGGCGGACTGCAGCGCCGCATACAGCGGGTGCTTCGCATCCCCCTTGATCGCCACTTTTGAGAACATCGGAAAAGTCACCTTGTAGTTCTCTGTGCAGAACGCCTTGATGGCCGATTCCACGCCGGGCTCCTGTCCACCGAAATCATTGCAGGGAAAGCCCAGCACCACCAGCCCCTTGTCCTTCATCTTTTCATAGAGCGCCTCCAGCCCCGCATACTGCGGCGTGTAGCCACACTCAGAAGCCACATTGACCACCAGGAGCACCTTCCCCGCATAAGTCTTCAGCGTCGTGTCCTTGCCATCGATGTCCTTGACCCTAATATCTTGGACGTTGGTATCGGCAGCCACAGCAATGGAAGTCATGAGGAGGGAAAGAAGAAGCGATTTCATATTCAGGTAGGATCTACGAACAACAAACAGAGAACGCCTCACCATTCACACTTCTGGCTTCGTCATTATTTCGTCATTCGGATTGACTCATTCGTCATTCACCCCGGCTCCTCCACCATGCTGAGGAAAATATCCTCCAGCCGGCTCCCCCGCTTCACGTGCTCCTTCCTCAGCTCTTCCAGCGTCCCCAGCGCCACCAGCCTGCCGTGATGGATGATGCCGATGCGGTCCGCCAGCTCCTCCGCGATGTTCAGCAGGTGCGTGCTCATCAGCACCGTCGTACCCGCCTGGCTGCGCTCCTTGATCTCACGCTTCACCGTGCGCGCATGGATGGGGTCCAGCCCCACCATCGGCTCATCGATCACAAACACCTTCGGATCATGCAGCAGAGCACTCGCGATGGCGAGGCGCTGCCGCGTGCCGTGGCTGAGGTTCTCAATGCGCTGCCGTGAGTACTCGTGCAGGGCAAATTTGGTGAACAGCGCATCCGTCTGCGCCTCCGCATGAGGCAGATACATCTCAAACAGCTCCGCAATGAATTCCATGAACTCGATCGGAGTGAGCTTTTCATAAAACACCGCCACATCCGGCACATAGCCCAGCAGGGACTTGGCCTGCAGGGACTCCAGCTGCACGTCATGGCCGCACAGCCTCACACGCCCCGCGTCCGGCTTCATCAGCCCCGTGAGCAGCTTCATGGCCGTGGTCTTGCCAGCGCCGTTCGGCCCCAGAAAGGCAAACAGCTCGCCGGGCTTGATGGTGAGGTTCAGGCCGTCCAGAGCCCGCAGCTCGCCATAGTTCATCGTGAGGTCTTCGATCTCGATCATGCTTCAAAAAAGGGTTCGGATCAACGCGCGGCGTCTTGCAGTCCATGGATCGTGGGCTCCAGCAGCACGTAGTCGTCTTGCAGGTCGATGCGCGCAAGCTCACCGGCCTCGGTGAAGATCATTTTGACCTCATGCATGCCCAGCACCGGCAGCGTCAGCACAAAGCACTTCCGCTGCCTGCCCGCGAGCATCATCATGCCTTCGCGGGCCTGCAGTTTCATCGCTTCCGGGGCGGCTGGGGTTGTGCCCGTTTTCGGCATGCCACCCCCCATCAGCAAGAGCAGGGCCAGCGCGCTTTCCTGCCCAGCCCCCATGCCCATGAGCATCTGCACATCCTGTGAATTCATCACCACACGCTCCCCCTGCTTCACCTGCACTTCGGGAGAGGGCTGCGTCTCGCTCCAGGAAAGGCGCATGCTCGCATCCCTCTGGGGAAAGCTGGCCTTGACCGCCAGGTTTTGCCAGCGCTCGGCATCGGCCAGCGTGCAGCCCAGGCTCCATGTGGCCATGATGGTGCGCATTTGCTCGTCCGGCATCACCTGCTCCACCGCACCATGGGCGATGAGGTCATAAACCGTTTCATGGTGGGGATTGATCCGGCGGTTCACCTGCAGGTTCGCATGCCCGATTTTTTCCTGCTGGTGGTAGAGGTGCAGGGTGCAGCCAAAGCTTTCCGACTGCCGCAGAAACAGGTCCATCACCATGCGCGGCGGCACCACGGCAAAACGCGAAGCCTCGGGAAAATAAATGTCACGCACCAGCAGTCCGGACATCACCGCCCAGAAAACCACCGCCAGCACCGCCGCCATACGCCAGATCATGGCCGGATAGTAGTCAGGAAACAACTGTCCTGGCAAGCACCACCGGCTTTTGCCTGCGAAAAAACTCGCCACTTTCGCCTGAGTTTGCCACGGTGTGGCCATGCGCCTGCTGCTCGCCTTCCTCCTCGCCTCGCTCGCTCTTTCCGCCGCCGATCAACGTCCGCCGAATGTCGTGCTCATCCTCGTCGATGATCTGGGCTACGCCGACCTCGGCTGCTTTGGCGCAGACAAAATCAAAACGCCAAACATGGACCGCATGGCGGCGGAAGGCACGAAGTTCACCAGCTTCTACGTGGCCCAGGCCGTGTGCAGCGCCTCGCGTGCCGCGCTCATGACCGGCTGCTACGCCAACCGCGTCGGCATGCAGGGAGCTTTGAACCACACCAGCAAAGAGGGCATCCATCCTGACGAATGGCTGCTGCCGGAAATGTGCAAGGCACGCGGCTATGCCACCGCCGCCTTCGGCAAATGGCACCTCGGCACCGATCTGCTCTTCAATCCTCTCAACAACGGCTTCGATGAATTCCTCGGCATTCCCTACTCCAACGACAACAGCAAGTACCATCCCTCCCTGGCAAAGGAAATGCCGCCCCTGCCCTTTTACGACGGCCTCAAAGTCTCCGAAACCGACCCCGACCAGAGCCAGTTCACCCGACGCTTCACCGAAGGCGCGACCAGCTTCATCGAGCGGCACAAGGATCAGCCCTTCTTCCTCTACGTCCCCCATGTGATGCCCCACGTGCCCATATTCGCCTCGGATGCCTTTCGCGGTAAGTCCCGTGCAGGACTCTACGGCGACGTGGTGCAGGAAATCGACTGGTCCGTGGGCCAGATCCTCGACACGATCAAGCGCTGCGGCATCGACCAAAACACCCTGGTCATACTCTTCTCCGACAACGGCCCCTTCCTCAGCTACGGCAACCACGCTGGCAGCGCCAAGCCCCTGCGCGAAGGCAAGCTGACCACTTTCGACGGCGGCGTGCGCAGCCCCTTCATCGTACGCTGGCCCGGCCGTGTGCCCGCAGCACAGGTGAATGACGAGCCGGTGATGGAAATCGACCTCCTCCCCACCATCGCCACACTCATCGGCGGAAAACTCTCCGAACGCAAAATCGATGGCAAAGACATCCTTCCTCTCCTCGAAGGAAAACCCGATGCCAAATCCCCCCACGAGGCGCTCATCTTTTACGGCGGCGATGAGCTCCAGGCCGTCCGCAGCGGCCCGTGGAAGCTCCACTTTCCCCATCCTTACATCACCGTGGACGGCGAACCCGGCCGCGATGGCAAGCCGGCACGCTTTGGCCAGATGAAGCCCAAGTCCATCACCCAGAGCGGCATCGCAGGCATCGCCTCACGCCATGGCTACCGCGTGGAAAACATCGACCTCTCCCTCTTCAACCTCAACGACGATCCCGGCGAGGCCCGCGATGTCTCCAAAGAGCACCCTGAAATCGTCGCACGCCTTCAAAAGCTCGCAGAACCCGCCCGCACAGAGCTGGGCGATGCCCTCCAGCAGATCAAAGGCACCGAAAACCGTCCTCTCGGCATGGCCCCATAAAACAACGTCCCCGCACTCGCCTCACCGCTGCGTCGCCCGTTCCTTCGCAATCGCATCACGAATGTGCTCCATGCGGTTCGCCGGGTTGGGATGTGAACTCATAAAATCCGACCGGTTCGCGCCCCCGCTGACCTGCGCGAGAATTTCCATCACGCCGATGAGCGCCTCCGGGTTGTAGCCCGCCTGCATCATGAACTTCACGCCGAGGGCGTCAGACTCCGACTCATCATCGCGGCTGAACTTCATCACCCGCCACTGCGCCACCATGTTGGCAATCTGCATGCCCGAGTTGTTGTGCCCGTCGGAAAGCAGCACTCCCAGGCCTTGGGCCAGACCGCTCCAGAGCTTCGAGTTTGCCATCTGCTCATTGGAATGGCGCCCCACCACATGCCCCATCTCGTGGCCCAGCACACCTGCCAGCTGGTCTTCAGACTTCAGGCGGCGAAACAGCGCCTCCGTGATGAAAATCTGGCCACCCGGCAGGGCAAAGGCGTTCACCGTCTGCGTGTCAGACAGCAGATGAAACTTGAACTGGTAGGGTGTCTGCCGCGCCGCTGTGGAGGCGATCAGCCGCGCCCCCACCCGCTCCACCATCGCCCGCGCGTTGCCATCGCGCGAGAGGCCGCCGCTCTCCCGGATCATCTGCGGCGCAGATTGCAGCCCCAGCGCGATCTCCTCCTGCGGTGTCGCCATTGCGAGTGTCTGCTTCCGCCCGGTGAACTCGTTCTGATAGGTCGTGGTGCCCAGCCAGTTGTAAATGAGTGATCCGGCAATGATCAGCAGCCCCAGGATGATGCGCGGGTTGATCCCCGCACCTCGGCGATCATCGCCAAAAACAGAAAGGCGGTTCGGAGATAGGAGCCTGCTTAGCGTGGAGATCATGGAATGCCTTATACTTCATGGAAAAATCTTGAGCTAGCAGGTATTTTGCGGCATTGCGGATGATGTCGTTGTTTCAGGAGCATCATCAGACCGTCGATTGGGGGCGCAAAGGATCGCAGGCGGTTGTGACACTGGCGTGTCTGTTCGTTGTCCTCACCGGCATGAAGATCGCGGCCAATGTCCTGGTCCCCATCGTTTACGCCTTCTTCCTGGCCGTCCTCAGCTACCCCATGGTGCGCTGGCTGCGGCGCCACAGGGTTCCCGCAGGTCTGGCCCTGGGAATCACGATGCTGATGAACCTCAGCGTGCTCGCAGGCCTGGTCACTGTCGGCATACGCTTGCTCATCAGCTTCTGGCGGGATCTGCCGAACTATCTCCGTGGCCTGGAAAAGTACTCGAACGATCTTGGAGCCTGGCTTGAGCTCAGGGGCGTTGCAGATGCCAAGACCACGCTGGGCGGCATTTTCGACTGGAACAACCTCATCAGCTGGGCGGCAAGGCAAAACATGATGGGCATGCTGAGCACCACCTTTGGCACCCTGGCCACCTTCCTCGCCAGCCTCATCATGGTCATCATTGTCATGATGTTCATCCTCATGGAGGCCCATGGCACCCAGAGCCGCCTGCATGCCGTCAGCCTCTCCGGCGGCCCCGATCTCAGCGGCCTCATGCGCAGCGCGGACGACATCCAGAAATACCTCGGCGTCAAAACCCTCATCAGCGCCCTCACCGGCCTCCTCGCAGGCTTCTGGTGCTGGTTCTTTGACCTCCACTACCCGCTTCTCTGGGCCCTGCTCGCATTCCTGTTCAATTTCATTCCGGCCGTGGGCAGCACCGCCGCCTGCGTGCCCGCCATTGTGGAGGCCCTGGTGCAGCACGGTCCCGGCACCGCCGTCTTTGTCGGCATCGGCTACGGCGGCATCAATTTCTTCCTCGATAACTTTGTGCAGCCCACCATGCTCGGCAATCGCTTCGGCATCTCCCCGCTCGTCGTTATCCTCTCCGTCATCTTCTGGGGCTGGCTCTGGGGCCCCCTCGGCATGTTCCTCGCCGTCCCCCTCACCATGGTTCTCAAGGTCCTCCTCGACAACAACGCCGAGTTCCAGTGGATCTCCGTTGCCATGGCCAAGAAAAAAATCCGCCACGGCGAAGTCGAAGTCGCAGGCTACGACCTCCACCTCACCGATGACGAAACCATCGGCAGCGGTGCCACCACCGAATTCCCCGGACGCGAGAAGTAACACCGGTCAAATCGAGCTGCCTTCTCATGCTCAGCCCAAGGTAGGGAGGCTTGTCCCCAAGCCTCCGCCGAATGTTTCAATGCGTGCTTTCCAAGGGTAGCACTTGCCATATGCCCGGCTCGCGGCCTGAAGGGCCGCTGAACTCAGCCCTGGGTATCAGCCCCAACACCCCGGTGAGCAAACCCAGCGCCCCCTTTCCACTCCGCGTTCTCCTGCAGCGGCTCCCCGCCGCTCCGCTAGCCCTTCCCCGCGCACTTCACGCCCCTTCACACCTGTGCCAAATCGTCCTTCCCGCTGTGCCAGCCATGCACACTAAACACTTCGCTTAGCCACATCAAATCGCGCTGCATCCCAGGCAAATCAGGCGTAGCAGCCCATGCCAGCCCTGTGGCATGCTTCCAGCAAGAAAGACAGAGAAACAACCATTCTCCCACCAACCATGTCTCCCGAAAAATTCACCGTTAAGCTCCAGGAAGCCTTC
Organism: Prosthecobacter fluviatilis; assembly: GCF_042655725.1. GTDB lineage: Bacteria > Verrucomicrobiota > Verrucomicrobiia > Verrucomicrobiales > Verrucomicrobiaceae > Prosthecobacter > Prosthecobacter fluviatilis. The sequence continues at coordinate 269,906 of NZ_JBHSMQ010000002.1, read as the reverse complement.
AATGCCTCTCAGTCCGTCGCCACCCGCCACGGCCATCAGGAACTGAAGCCTTCCCACCTCCTCCTCGCCCTGCTCGAGCAGGAGGGCGGCATCGCCGTTCCCCTCTTCGAAAAAGCCGCCGTCAATCCGGCCGCCGCCCAGTCTCTGAAATCAAACGTCGAGGCCCTCCTCGCCCGCCAGCCCAAAGTCAGCGGCGGCACCAGCGGTCTGCATCTTTCCAATGAGATGCGCGAGCTCATGACGAAGGCCGAGGACGAGCAGAAAAAGCTCAAGGACGAATACCTCAGCGTCGAGCACATCATCCTGGCGCTGTTCAAGACGAAGACCGAGCTCTCCGACCTCCTCAAGCAGTCCGGCCTCACCTACGACACCGTTTCCAAAGCCCTCACCACCGTGCGCGGCAGCCAGCGCGTCGTGGACCAGGATCCCGAAGGCAAATACCAGACCCTCGAAAAATACGGCACCGACCTCACCGCCCGCGCCAAGCAGGGCAAGATCGACCCCGTCATCGGCCGCGATGAGGAAATCCGCCGCGTCATGCAAGTCCTCAGCCGCCGCACCAAAAACAACCCCGTGCTCATCGGCGAGCCCGGCGTGGGCAAGACCGCCATCGCCGAAGGCCTCGCCCGCCGCATCGTCGCTGGCGACGTGCCCGATTCCCTCAAAGGCAAGCGCCTCATCAGCATGGACCTCGGCGGCATGATGGCCGGGGCCAAGTTCCGTGGCGAGTTCGAGGAACGCCTCAAGGCCTTCCTCAAAGAAGTCACCTCCAGCGAAGGCGAGATCATCCTCTTCATCGATGAGCTCCACACCATCGTCGGCGCCGGCAAAGCCGAAGGCGCCATGGACGCCGGCAATCTCCTCAAGCCCCAGCTTGCTCGTGGCGAACTCCGCTGCGTCGGTGCCACCACGCTCGACGAATACCGCAAATACATCGAAAAAGACCCCGCTCTCGAACGCCGCTTCCAGCCCGTCAAAGTCGGAGAACCCAGTGTCGAAGACACCATCGCCATCCTTCGCGGTTTGAAGGAACGCTACGAGGTCCATCACGGCGTGCGCATTCAAGATGGCGCCATCATCGCTGCCGCCACGCTGAGCAATCGCTACATCACCGACCGCTTCCTGCCGGACAAGGCCATCGACCTCGTCGATGAAGCCGCCAGCCGCATCAAGATCGAGCTCGACTCCATGCCCACCGAGATCGACGTCATCGAGCGCCAGATCATGCAGGGAGAGATGGAACGCCAGGCCCTGAAAAAAGAAAAAGACGCCGCCTCCAAGGCCCGTCTCGAAAAACTCGACAAGGAGATCGCCGATCTCAAAGAAAGCTCCGCCGCCCTCAAAGCCCAGTGGCTCAAGGAAAAGGAAACCGTCGATGCAGGCCGCAAGGTGAAGGAGGAGATCGACCGCCTCCGCACCGAACTCGAACAGGCCCAGCGCCGTGGCGACTTCGGCCGCGCCGGTGAGATCCAGTATGGTCTCATCCCCGATCTCGAAAAGAAACTCAGCGCCGCCCCCGTCGAAGCCTCCCAGCCTCGCTCCGCTCATTCGCTGCTGCGCGAGGAAGTCACCGAGGAGGACATCGCCCGCGTCGTCGCCAACTGGACCGGCATCCCCGTCTCACGCCTGCAGGAAGGCGAGCGCTCCAAGCTCGTCAAAATGGAGGAACGCCTCAGCCAGCGCGTCATCGGCCAGAAGGACGCCATCGCCGCCGTCAGCAATGCCGTGCGCCGTGCCCGTGCCGGCATCCAGGATGAAAACCGCCCCATCGGCAGCTTCCTCTTCCTCGGCCCCACCGGCGTCGGCAAGACCGAGCTCTGCAAAGCCCTCGCCGAATTCCTCTTCGACGACGAAACCGCCATGACCCGCATCGACATGAGCGAATACATGGAGAAGCACAGCGTCAGCCGCCTCATCGGCGCGCCTCCCGGCTACGTCGGCTATGAAGAAGGCGGCCAGCTCAGCGAAACCGTGCGCCGCCGCCCCTACAGCGTCGTGCTCTTCGACGAAGTCGAAAAAGCCCACCCCGATGTCTTCAATGTCCTCCTGCAGGTCCTCGACGACGGCCGCATCACCGACGGCCAGGGCCGCACGGTCGATTTCAAAAACACGGTCCTCATCATGACCAGCAACATCGGCAGCAACGCCATCCAGGACGTCAGCAATCCTGAGCAGCGCGATGCCCTCGTGCGCGACAGTTTGAAGCAGTTTTTCCGCCCCGAGTTCCTCAACCGCATTGATGAAATCGTCATCTTCGACCGCCTCGACGCCGCTCAGCTCGACAGCATCGTCAAGATCCAGCTCCAGCGCGTCATTGACCGCCTCGCCAAGCAGAACATCCACCTCACCGTCACCGACGACACCACCCGCTACCTCGCCGACGCCGGCTTCGACCCCGTCTTCGGCGCCCGCCCACTCAAACGCGCCATCCAGAAGCACCTCCTCGACCCGCTCTCACTGGCGGTCCTCGAAGGCGGCTTCAAAGAAGGCGACCACATCACCGCCGAGATGAAGAAGGGGAAGGTGGAGTTTGTGAAAGCTTAAAGCAGCAGACACGCTCTGCAGCAGCACCCAAAATGATTCCGACCAAATATGCCAGCAAGTCCGGGGCGTTGAAGGTCGAGCCAAGAACAAGCCGTCCTGGCAGGCTGCTGCGGAGCTGGTCGAGCCAGGGCGCATGATACAATTGCGAAAACTCAATGCCCCATGAGAAGGCAAAGGAGATCAATGTTATCCGCCACGTAGACGCATGGCGAAAGCATAGACCAACCGCCAGAAAGACAGACAGCGCCCACAACGCATCACCACCGTATTTCGATAGAAAAGAAGAGAGTGGCAGATAACAGGATCTCCAAAGCAGACCAGCACCCAAAACCAGCGCGAGCGCCCCAGATTGTAAAAGCCGATGACGATGCACAGCTTCTATGATGAGCTCTTCTTCCGCACCCTCTTCGGCTTCTCCGGCGCCAGCGTCATCTGTGGCGTCACTTTGATGCCCATGCGCTTGTAGTAGTCCAGCATTTTCTCCGTGGCCACCTGGCTAGCTTCGAGGCCGATGCGCACCATCTCCGACATTTTCATCGGCGGAACTTCCTGGACTTTGTTGGAAGCAAGCATGGTCTGGAGTTGTTCGAGGTTGTGAGTGCTGCTGTCCGCAATCTGACGATGCGGAGGCGAGGCATTGTCCCACAGCACCCACTCATCGGCAAGCGGCAGATAATCCTGCACGAAATGCCTGCGACTCCTCTCAAACCGCCGACGCACATCGTCCTCAGGCACATGATGCCCGCCCAGCTTCACCCGCAGCGCCACGCGTCCAACCGCCTGATCGCCGGAACCGATCATGATGTAATGCAACAGGAAGCGATAGCCCTGCGCCTTCGCCTCCCGGATCATGGCCACATAAGTCTTGCCGCTCAGCGTGGACTCAATCGCAAAGCTCGCCTTCGCCGCAATCAAGCCTCGCGCTTCCTCAATCAGCAGCCTCCCCGCCTTGAAAGCCGTGAGGCTCGGATCCAGCGGCGAAAGCCCCCGCGCAATCTCATCCGCATTAAGAAAGCGCATGATGCCAAGACGCGGCAGCAGCTCACGGGCAAGCGTGGTTTTGCCTGCCCCGTTGCAGCCACCAAGAATGCACAATGTCGGTGTCATGCCTCTTGCGTTTTATCTTCCACAAAATCACCCGGACACAACCGCTTCACTCCCTTTGTCAGCGGATGCTGGTCCTTGCGTCCATGCACATACAGCGCCGTCCACTCCGCCAGCCGACGCCCCAGAATCCGACACGCCTCCTGCGTCTCCTCCTCACGCGGTTCCTTCGAGGCCACCGCCCCGTAATGCAGTGTCATCTTCCGGCCCGAGTAGTCCGTTACGCCAAAGACCAGGAACCCAAAGTTCATCAGCACCGTGAGAATCGACTGACACGCCATCTCCATGCCCCCGCCCCAGCCTCCCGCGCTGCTAAAAGCACACGCGATCTTCCCATCCACCTCCAGCCACTTGTCCGCCATCGTCTCGTCCCAGAAGCGCTTCATCTTCCACGACAAAATCCCCATGTTCGTCGGACTCCCCACCGCCAGCCCGTCGCACCACACCACATCCTCCGCCGTCGCCTCATCCACATGCCGCACCCTCACCTCCGTCTCCGGCACTTGCAGCGCTCCTTCCGCCACCAGCGCGGCCATCTTCGCCACATTGCCGCTGCGGGAATCATAGAGGACAAGGATCTGGTTCATGGCGGAAGATCAGAAAAAGGGCGCGCTGCACACACACGCAGATGTTCCATGATACACTCCCGACGGCCAGGATAAAAATGATCGCCAAAACTGAAAAGGCCATTGGCCAGCCATAGCAGTCCCCAGCCAACTAGAGGAATGATGACCGTCCAGACCGTCAGCAAAGAAAACAAAAGGATGGCACCACACCAGAAAGCCATGAATCCCTGGACAAAGCGGTTGTGTGACATGCATCCGACAATCCGGCTCCCTCCCTCGGCGGCTTCAACCCTTCCGCGAAACAGCGGCTCAAAATTATCACGCATGTTCGCGCATTTCCAGCGGACACGGATGGTGTTTCCTATGACGCTGCCATGCGCCCAGCCCTCACCCGAAGAAAACGACTCGCCGAATGATTCGTGGATTCGAAGCAACAGGTCCCCGGGCGGGATACCGGACAAAATGACTGTCTCAGGCCCGTCCTCAAAAAACTGACGCACCTTCGGAGGCAGCAACCGCCAAAGACTTTGCATGAATCCCATGATGCTCTCACGCTAGATCCCTCTTTTCCTGAAGCAACCCTCCACTTCCCACGTTTGCTGCAAATCCATGAAGCCCTTCCTCATCCTCACCCTGCTCTTCCTCGGCGCCATCGCCCAAGCCGCAGACAAGCCCAACATCATCTTCATCCTCGCCGATGACATGGGCTACGGCGACGCCGGTTGCTTCGGTCAAAAAACACTCACCACGCCTCATCTCGACAAGATGGCCGCTGAGGGCATGAAGTTCACCCGCATGTACGCCGGCTGCACCGTCTGCGCCCCCTCGCGCTGCGTGCTCATGACCGGCCTGCACACCGGCCACTGCCGCGTGCGTGGCAACGGCGTCGGCTCCATTCCCGATGGCGACCTCACTCTTCCCAAGGTACTCAAATCCGCCGGCTACCACACCGCCTGCATCGGCAAATACGGCCTCGGCAAACCCATCCCCCTCGACGACCCGCAGCGCAAAGGCTTCGATGAATTCTTCGGCTACGTCGGCACCAGCCACGCGCATAACTTCTACACCAAGGCTCTCGTCCGAAACGGTAAGATCGTGGACCTTCCCAACACCGTCATCCCCGGCTCCGCCAAGGACGCCAAAGACTACTCCGACAGCGATCTCGTCGGCACAGGAGTCGCCCCTCTCGATGGCCGCAAGGCCTGGGTCCCCCAGCTCCTCGCCGACGACGTCCAGCGCTACCTCGGCGAGCGCGCCAAAGAAAAAGCTCCTTTCTTCCTCTACTACGCCTTCAACATCCCCCACGCCAACAACGAAGCCGGCAAGACCTCCCCTCTCGGCCACGGCATGGAATCCCCCGGCTACGGCGAATTCAAAGACAAAGACTGGCCCGACGCCGAGAAAGGCTTCGCCCAGTTCATGCGCTTCCTCGACAATGACGTGGGCAAAATCCTCGCCCGCCTCAAAGATCTCGGCCTCGCCGAAAACACGCTGGTGATGTTCTCCAGCGACAACGGCCCTCATCAGGAAGGCGGCCATCAAAGCGACTTCTTCAACAGCAACGGCGACTTCAAGGGCATCAAGCGCGACATGACCGACGGCGGCATCCGCGAGCCCTTCATCGCCTGGTGGCCCGGCAAGATCAAAGCAGGCACCACCAGCGAACACGTCTGCGGCTTTCAGGATATCCTCCCCACCCTGGCGGACATCAGCCTCACCAAACTCAGCAGCGATCCCCAGCTCGACGGCCTCTCGTTCGCCCCCACTCTCCTCGGCAAACCAGGCCAGCAGCAGCACTCGCATCTCTACTGGGCCTTCGATGAACAGGGCGGCAAGATCGCCGTGCTCAAATGGCCCTGGAAACTCATCCACCTCAACACCGGCGCCGCCCCCAAAAGCCCAAAAGCCAAAGGCAAGCCCAAACCCCTCGAAAAACTCCTCTACAATCTCGAAACCGACATCGGCGAAGAAAACAACCTCGCCGCAGAGAAACCCGAGATCGTCGCCGAGCTGGAAAAACTCATTCAGTCCTCATGGCGCGCGCCGTAAGGCCGCTCACTGGGCCGTTTTTCCAGGGATCTCGTTCATGACTTTTTCAGGTCCCACATAGGTGCTCCCTTCGTAGCTGTCTGAAATCACCTTTCCTTCGCGATCGGTCAGGACGAGCCGAGGGATGCCCTGAGTGGAGTATTTTTTGATCTCCTTGATGCGGTCAAGACTGCGGAAGGCAATGGCAGGCCAGGGCATGGCATCGCCCTTGATGTACTCCACCATGGACTGCTCATCGTGGTCGGCAGAGACAAAGATGATTTCAAAATTCTTCTTCCTGGTCTCCTGAGCATTGTAAAACTCGACGAGTTTCGGCGTGAAAGCCCGGCAGGGCGGGCACCAGTGTGCAGAAAAATAGAAGGCGTAATACTTCGGCTCCTCGGCCATTTCGTAACGTCCCACTCGCTTGCCGGTGAGTGCCACGAGCTTGCCCTTGAGCATGTCCTTGAAGATCGAGGGCTTTGCAGCGGCCTCCTGGGGCGCGGCCAGGCCGGTGGAGATGGCGTTGAATGACAACGTGACGATCAGCAGCACGAGCAATGAGGTTTTCATGGTGAGGCAGATTGAAACCAGCCCCGCCCTCATTCACAAGACATTTGTTTCCCCGCCCGCTGCCGCAGTGCCCCGCCCACCATCCCAAATCCTCCCGCCACAAACAGCAGCGGAAACCAGATGGAATACAGCGCCGCACGCGACCCATGCTGCAGCACCGCCTCGTCCGGCTTGGCAGGATTCACCCAGCACGTCTGTGCCGACCCCGCCGGGTACATCTGCTGCTTCTGCACCGCGTCATCAAAATGCAGCGTCGGCGCCGCCTCCACCTGGCGGATGCGGGTGCTGTGATGTTTGACCCCGCCCACCTCGTACTCATACCGCACCTCCACCCGGTGCGCCGGGTCGGAATGCGGTGTCGGCCGCTCGCTCACCACCCGCGATGACAGAATGCGGCATGAAACCTGCGACCACTGCCGCGTGATCTGCGCCTTCTCATACGACAGCCACATCCTCCACGCAAAGAACGATCCTGCCACGATGAGGAACAGGCCCATCATGCACAGCCACAGGCGGCCTGAGTGAGATGCAAATTGATTCTGCGACATGGCTTAGGGGAAGCAGGCTTTGACTACGCTTCACGCATGTTCCATACAGAGATGTATCCATCTCGCAAATTTCCTCATGTCTGAACCTTCACCCATCTCGATACGTCCCCCACGCTGGCTGCTGAAGCCCGCCGTGGATGGCGCTGCAGAGCTGGCGGCAGACATGGGCCTGTCTCCGCTCATGGCGCAGCTTCTCGTGCAGCGCGGGCTCACCAGCGTGGAGCTCGCGCGCGATTTCCTCGTGCCAAAACTCGCCTCCCTCGGAGATCCCACCGTGCTCCCGGAAATGAAAATGGCTGTGGAGCGCATCCTGCGTGCCGTCGATGAGCGGCAAAGCGTCGTCCTCTACGGCGACTACGACGTGGATGGCGTCACTTCGATGGCGCTGATGCACCTGATCCTGAAAGCCTACGGGCTCGACACACACCTTTTTCTGCCCACCCGCATGGAGGAAGGCTACGGCCTCAGCCTCGATGGCATCGCCAAATGTTACGAGCAGTTTGGCAAGCCCGCCCTGTTCATTGCACTCGACTGCGGCACCACCTCGCTCAATGAGGTGGCCAAACTACGCGCCGACGGCGTGGACTGCGTCATCATCGACCACCACGAACTCTCGCCCAAGGGCCGCCCCGACTGCCTCGCGCTGGTCAATCCCAAGCTCGGCAAAGACTACCACTACTTCTGCACCGCCGGGCTGGTCTTCAAAGTCTCCCACGCCCTCCTCAAGGCGCGCATGCTCCCCAACTACGACCTCAAGGAGACGCTCGATCTCGTCGCCCTCGGCACCGTGGCGGATCTCGTGCCGCTCATCGATGAAAACCGCCTGCTTGTGCGCCGCGGCCTGGAGGCCCTGGCACAGACCCCACGCCATGGCTTGAGGGCCCTCAAGCAGATCGCTGGCGTGGACGGCCTGGTGCAGACGCATCACGTCGGCTTCCGCCTCGGCCCCCGCCTCAATGCCGCAGGCCGCCTCGACACCGCCGCCACGGCCCTTCAGCTCCTGCTTGCCACCGACTCAGACGAAGGCTCCGCGCTCGCCGAGCTTCTCGAAGCCCACAACAAAGACCGTCAAAACGTCGAGCAGCAGGTTCATCTCGAGGCCGAGGCCATGCTCGCAGACATCGGCGAGATCGACAAAGTTTCCGCCATCGTGCTGGCCTCGCGCAAATGGCACCCCGGTGTCATCGGCATCGTCGCCTCCCGCATCTCACGCCTCTGCCATCGTCCCACCATCCTGGTGTCCATCGACGAAAACGGCATCGGCAAAGGCAGCGGCCGCAGCATCCCCGGCTTCTCCCTCGTCGAGGCCATCGACATCTGCCGCGACCACCTCCTCGGCGGCGGCGGCCACGCCATGGCCGCAGGCATTTCCGTCCATGAGGAAAAGATCGACTCCTTCCGCTCCGCCTTTCAGGAGGCGGCACGCGAGGCCCTCAGCAAGGACGCCATGACCGCCGTGCTGGAGCTCGATGCCGAGGTGAAGCTGCGCGATCTCTCGCTCAGCTTTTTTGACAGCTACAAGCTACTCGAGCCCTTTGGCCAGAAAAACCCCGAGCCTCTCTTTCTCTGCCGCAATGTGCGCCCCAAGCTCCCAGGCCGCACCATGAAGGAAAAGCATCTGCGCATCATCCTCACCCAGGATGGCGCCTCCATGGAGGCGCGCTGGTTCAATGCCCCCATCGGCAGACTGCCCCCCCCCCCTTGGGACGTCGCCATGCGCATCCAGCGTGGCTGGTTCCGTGGCACCGAGCAGTGGCAGCTCACCCTTGAAGCCGTGCGCACCGCTGAATCCGTTCAGCGTGGGTGAAAGCGGTAGTGCCCGGTGATCGGAAACTCAAACAGCCGGTTCTCATGCTTCGGCCCCCGCCCGATGTTGTGCACGATCCACGGCGTGTCACTCCCATCCGGCGCAGGTACCACAATGGCGATGTGCGGCAGATTCTGCGGCACCGTGCAGGTGATAAGATCTCCGGGCAGATAATCCTCCGCCCGCTGCGTCACCGGCAGCGCCGCCCCACGCCGTTTGAAAAATGTCTGCAGATTCGGCACCCGCCGGTGGTCGATGTTCCTGTCCGTGCTGCGCAGCCCCCAGATTTTCGGGTATGCCGCAAACCCCCGCTTCATGTCCTCGTGCACCAGCTTTTGCAGGTCGATCCCCAGCGCCCGGTAGCTGCGGATCACCTCATCCGTGCATACCCCGGTGTCCGCAGGCACATCGCCGTTCGGATAATCCAGCACCACATAGGCGGGATCATAGCGCACCGTATGCCGCACCCTCTCCAGCGCCGCCTGCACCAGCCTCTCGGCAAAGGGCGTCTCTGCCGTCTGCGCCACTGAGGCGGCTGCCCACACAAAAAACAGCAGCGGACGCAGGCACAAGTCACTCATGCGGCACTTCGACACCTGCGATGAAAGTTCGTTGAACTTCCAGCCTCCGGTTCAGCACCAGCACATCCGCCTGTTTGCCCTTCTCCAGGCTGCCGCATTTTTTGGCCATCCCCGTGCGCTCCGCCGGCGTCAGGCTCGCCATCCGCACCGTATCGGGCAGCGTGGCAGAGGTGCTCTTCTTCATGTGCCTCACCATATGGTCCAGCCCCATCACCGAGCTCGCCAGCCCCTGCCCCGGCACAAAACCCACCCGCCCGTCGCTCTCAAAAAACGCACCATCATCATCCGGGCCAAATCGGTACCGCCCCGGCGGCATGCCCATCGCGCGGTTGCAGTCCGTCACCAGGCACAGCCTCTGCGCGCCCTTCATGCGAAAGGCGAAGTCCAGCAGCTCCGGTGCCAGGTGCAGGCCGTCCGCGATCACCTCCGTGCTCATCTCCGCGTTCGCCAGCACATACTGCTCCATGCTCGCCTGCATCGGCGTGCCAAAGCGCGTGCGCAGGGAGGCCACCGAGCTCATCGCACACCAAAAGTGGTCCACATGCCGCATCCCCGCCTTGAAGGCCCTCTCCATCTCAGCCCAGTTCGCATTCGAATGCCCGCAGGTGATCAGGCAGCGCTGCTTGCGCGCCATCCGGTAAAAGCCCTCCGCCCCGGGCAGTTCCGCCGCACACGTCGCTATCCGCACCAGATCATCGCTGAACCACCGCGCATATTCCTCCGCATCCGGTGCCCGCCGCCCCTCACGTGAATGGCAGCCCACCTTGTCCGGCGCAAAATACGGCCCGTACAGATGCACCCCGCCGATGCGCGAGCCATGCACAGGCACCCAGCTTCGCCGCGCCTCACGGCACGCCATCAGCATGGCCATGATCTGTACCGGCGCACCCGTCGTCGTCGTGGGAAAAATTGTCGTCGTCCCATGCCGCGCATGCACTTTCAGCGCGGTACGCACCGCCCCCACCGTGCCGTCCATGAAATCCGCCCCCGCACCACCATGCACATGGATGTCGATGAACCCCGGGCTGATGTATCCGCCCTTCGCATCCACCACCACCGCATTCTTCGGCGCTGCGACACGCGCACCCACCGCCTTGAGCTTTCCGCCCTCGCAAAGCACCGCCCCCCTGGCCACCAGCCTGTCAGGCAGGATCAGCGTGCCATTTTGGATCAGCAGTGCAGGAGCCGGCGGCGTTCTCATAGGAGCGTGAGCGGATTGACGCGTGTCTTCAGCGGAAAGGCCACCCGCTGCCCGTTCAGGCGGTGGGACTCAAAGATGGCGCTGATCATCTCTATCGTCTCCCGCCCCTGCGCAGCATCACAAAGCGGCGCACGCTTCTCCTGGATCGCCGCTATCAGGTCCAGCCCCGCCACCTCATGGCTGGAGAGCTTTTTCCCCAGATCCGCAATCGGCTCCGGCTGGTTCATCCCTCCTGTCGTGATCGGCACCCACTTCCTCGGCTCCTTGGCTGCCGGGTCAAACGGACTCCCCGCGCACAGGTGCGCCACAGGCTCTTTGTCGATGCGGAAATCAATGATCCCCTTCGTGCCGATGATCTGCAGGCCAAATCCCGCCTCCTTCGTCCCCGCGCTCTGCACCGAGTCAAAGAAGAGCGGCATGCCGCCCGCCAGCTCAAACCTCGCATGCACCTCATTCCCCGCCAGCGCGCCGATGCCTTCGTCCCCATCCTTCACATCCGCCTTGGTCACTGGCTTCCCGCCCTGCAGCACCGTGGCGCTGCAGGCCTGGGGCGCTCCGCCAAAAAACGTGGCCAGATTAAAGATGTGCGAGCCCAGCACCCAGAGATCCAGCGAGCCACCCCGCGTGTCCTCCTTGCCCCGCCCGCGCATCTCCAGCACCCGGCCGATCACCCCCTCCTGAATCAGCTTTGCCACCACAGGCAGCACCGGATGGTAACGGTTGCGGTGCGCGATGGCGATCTTCGTTCCCGCCTTGTCCGCTGCGGCAATCACCTCGTCCGCTTCCTCCAGGCTGCGGCAAAACGGCTTCTCAATGTAGATGCCCTTGGCCCCTGACTGGATCGCCGCCATCAGCATGTCACGGTGCTGGTCGATGTGCCTCGGCCCGATGGCCACGAGTTCCGGCCGGGTCTCCGAAAGCATCTTCTTGTAGTCCGCATACCCCTTGCCCACCCCCAGCTTCTTCAGCTCGGCGTTCAGCCCCTTTTCGTCCGCATCCGCCACGGCGGCGATTTCGACACTGGGAATCTTCAGCCACAGGGTGTCAAGACCGTGCCCATAGCTGCCACGCCCCGTGTGCCCGATGACGCCCACACGGAGCTTGGCTTCGGCGGCGGTCAGGCCGGAAGTGACGAAAACGGCAGGCAGGGAGGCGAGAAGTCGGCGGCGGTTCATGCGGGATCATGAACGTCAGCAGCAGGCCCAAACACGCAACTACATCTGCTTTGCGGCATTCCGCAGCCGTTGGCGCACCACACTTTGCCATTCCACACACACCTTTTTGAGTTTGTTTGTGCCAATTTATGTCTATTCATCCCCACGCATCCGTCCTCCAACTGTCCTGAGGATGCCAACAACCCCCATGTCAGACACTCATGAGCATGCCGCTGGCAACTCCGTGCCGGAGTTGAAGCAGCGTATTCGGGAACTGGCAGGCATGCTCCATGCCTGCCGCCTGCGCCTGCCCAATGCGCCTGCGGAGGCTGTTCGCGAGCTGGCGGAAAGCGAGGAGCGCTTTGCCCTGGCGGTGCGCGGCACCAATGACGGCATCTGGGACTGGGACATTCGCACCGGCAAAGTCTTCTTTTCCCCGCCTTGGAAGAGCATGATCGGCTACGAGGACGACGAGCTCGAAAACGTCTTCGCCACTTTTGAGAGCCATCTTCACCCGGATGATCACGACCGCGTGATGGCCACCCTGAACGATTACCTCGCCGGCCGCATTCCGCGCTACGCTGTCGAGTTTCGCTTCCGCCACAAAGACGGTTCCTGGCGCTGGATTCTCGCCCGCGGCCGCGCCCTGCGAGATGAACAGGGCACCCCCTACCGCATGGCCGGCTCCCACACGGACGTGACCGAACGCAAGCACGACGAGGAGGAGCTGCGCAAGGCACGGCGTGACGCCGAGTCCGCCAACAGCGCCAAGAGCGCCTTCCTCGCCAACATGAGCCATGAGATCCGCACGCCCATGAACGGCGTCATTGGCATGAGCGAGCTGCTCCTGGGCACAGAGCTCAATGAAACCCAGCGCGAATACCTGGAAATGCTCAAGCTTTCCGCCGACTCGCTGCTGGAGCTCCTCAACGACATCCTCGACTTCTCCAAAATCGAAGCCGGCAAGATGGAGCTCGACGCCCACGAGTTTGACCTCGGCGAGGTCGTCACCGAGATCACCCAGGCCATGGGCATCCGCGCGTTTCAAAAGCGGCTGGTGTTCCTTCATCACATCAGCCCGGAGGTCCCCACGCGCCTGATCGGAGATGACGGCAGGCTGCGGCAGATCCTGGTCAACCTCATCGGCAACGCCATCAAATTCACCCACAAAGGCGGCGTCACCATCGACGTCAGCATGGAGTCCGAAACGGCGGACATGGTCACGCTGCATTTCAAAATCAGCGACACCGGCATCGGCATCGCCCCCGAAATGCGCGAAAGCATCTTTGAGGCCTTCACCCAGGCGGAGACCTCCACCTCCCGCCGCTATGGAGGCACGGGCCTTGGCCTCGCCATATGCCATGATCTGGTCGCCCTCATGCATGGCCGCATCTGGGTCGAGAGCCAGCCCGGTGCCGGCAGCACTTTCCATTTCACCGCCGCCTTTGGCCGCACCAGCGGCATTTCCATCAGGCCCCGGTCTCCACGCATCAGACCCGTCCTCGCGGCGCAGTCCACGATGAAGGTGCTCATTGTCGAAGACGGCCACGTCAGCCAGCTTGTCGGTGCGCGCATGCTGGAAAAGCGCGGCCACACCGTCACCCTGGCCTCCAACGGCAGGGAGGCCATCGACCTTTGCGCCCGGGAGACCTTCGACGCCGTCTTGATGGACGTTCACATGCCCGGCATCACCGGCTACGAAGCCACCGCCAGGATCCGCCAGGCAGAGCAGGCTTCCGGCAGGCATGTCCCCATCATCGCCATGACCGCCAACGCCATGAAAGGCGACCGCGAAAAATGCCTCGCCGCAGGCATGGATGACTACATCGCCAAGCCCCTGCGCTCAGCCGAGCTCTTCCAGGTCGTGGAGCAGTTCGCGCAGCGTTCCAGTCACCCCGCGCCGGCGCAGCCACCCACCGCCCCCCAGCCTCCACGCCCCCCCACCGAGCCTCCCCCCTTCGACCTGGAGGAGTTCCGTGAATCCACCGGCGACGAAAAGCTCACGCGCAAGCTCGTGGCCATCTTCTCCGAAGATGCGCAAAAGTATCTCCGCAAGGCCGAGAAGTCCCTCGCCGCAGGCAAAGCCAGGCCCCTCTACGAGGCGGCTCATTCCCTCAAGGGCATGCTCGGCGTCTATGCCGCAGGCAAGGCCTTGAAACTCGCCTCCGAGCTCTGCGAGTACGCACATGCCGGAGACTTGAAGGGCGCCCACCTCATGCTGGATCAGCTGAAAAGTGAATGCGCCCTGCTTGGCGCAGCCCTCGTCGGCGCCTTTGAGCCCGGCATCTGAGATCAACGGTACTCCGTCATCCCATCATAGCCGTGCACCAGCTGGATCGGATGCCCGACCTCCCGCATGATCTGACGCGTGAGGTTCAGCTTGGCATGCAGCGCCGCATCATCGTGGTCCGGATCGTGATGCACCACGATCCATTTTTTCGCCCCCACCAGCTTGGTCAGCGCACAGGCCGTCGCCAGGTTGGAGTGTCCCCAGCCGATGCGCTTGGGATAGTCTGCAGGCAGGTACTGCGCCTCGTGCACCAGCAGATCCACCCCTTCAAGAAAGGCCAGCATCGGCTCATACGGCACCACGAGGTCTGAATCACGTGTCAGCTTGACCGGAGAGCCCGTGTAGCCCTGGAGAAATTCATTGTCCGGCACAAAGGCCACGCTCCAGCCATCATGCGTCACTTTAAAGCCCACCGTTGCCCCGGGGTGCTGCGTAAACTCACGTGTCACCGTCACATCTCCGATCTTCACCGGCGTGTCGTCGAGAAACACAAAGTTGATCTTGGCCCTCAGGTCCTCCCGCTGGATCGGGAAATAATCGCGGTCCATCTGCCCGCAGAGCAGCGACTCGATGTTCTTGCCAAAACCGCGCTCGCCATAAACCGTGATTTCAAAGCCCGGCACATAGATGGGCGTGAAAAATGGAAAGCCCTGGATGTGGTCCCAGTGCGTGTGCGTGATGAAAAGGTGGATGTGGCAGGGGCCCCCGGCCAGAAACGACTGCCCCGCCTCCCTCAGGCCGGAACCCGCGTCAAACATGATGCGCTCCTTCCCGGTGTTGTACTCAAAGCAGGTCGTGTTGCCCCCATGCTGCGCATAGCGTGCACCGCACACAGGGATGGACCCCCGCGTACCCCACAGCTTCACATGCGGACGCTTGGTGTCCAGCACTGGCGCATACTGCTCCGCAGACACTTGCAGGTGCTCACGGTGCGTGACCCCCTTCGTCGTTGCAGCGTCATGAAAATACTGCCTCAGCTTCTCCAGCAGCAGTTCGGGATCAAAGGGCTTGATCAGTACATCCACCGGCCCGGTTTGCTGGATGTGCTTCAGTTCGGTCGAGTAATCCTTCGCCGTGCACACGATCACCGGCAGGTGCTGCGTTGACTGCTGCGCCCGCAGATGTCTCAGCACCTCCAGCCCGTTCATCTTCGGCATGATCAGGTCCAGCACCAGGAGGTCGGGATTGAATTCCTCCATCAGCTCAAGGCACTCTTCGCCATCCTCCGCCACCCTGACGGCATACCCGTGCGTTTCGAGCGCATGCGAGAGCCGCATGGAAAGCGCGCGCACATCTTCCGCGAGCAGGATTTTTTTGGGTGGTGTTGGGGACGCCATGTCTTGCCTCGGTATCACTTCGTATGCACAGTAACAATGGTCGGGCTGGCGGGATTCGAACCCACGACCTCTTCGTCCCGAACGAAGCGCTCTACCAGGCTGAGCCACAGCCCGCCTTTGCCATTGCTGACTCTTGCGGCCCCACTGCAGGCATTGCTGCCATTCAATGGGCGGGAACAGATTTGTAGCCTCACCAGCACACGACGCAAGCTGTAAGATGCCCCCTGCACTCACACATGCGCCAGCTCGCATTTTTGAGTGGCTTTAATTTGAATTTGCAGTCGCCGGGCAGGCGGACAGCCTAAAGCAAGATGATACAAAAAGGCTTTGCAGCCACGGCAGCCGCGCTATCATACGGGCTGAACGGCTCACGTACTTTGCTTCAATACACCCGTGTTGTGGCAATTCATGCGAGTGTCCGACCTCAAACCAACCAACCTAATACCAAACTAATCAGACTATGAAATTGAACGCATTGCTGAAAACGCTGGGGTTCTTGGCACTGGCCGCCACTCCCGTCGTGGCCGGACCATCCGCTCCCGCCCCGAAAAATCCCATCGCGCCCGCTCCTGTGGACGATGATCTGGGCATCACCGCCTCCATCGGCTACGACTCCAACTACGTGTGGCGTGGCATCAACTACGGTCAGCATTGGGTCCGTGCAGGCGTCAACGGTGCTCTCCTCCTCGTGGGTGGTGCAGCTGAAGACGGCGCTGGCAGCACCTCCCTTCTCTGGGACGTGAACTACGGCTCCCTCGCAGGTGACCAGGACCACTTCTCCCCCAACGGCCTCCAGACCGTCGGCATCAAGAACACCTCCTCCTTCCAGCGCCTTCAGCTGGGTGCAGCCATCTCGCATGACTTCGGTCCTGCCAGCGTGAGCTTCGGCTACAGTTTCATCCACAACATGGGCTCCCTTGCCAACGGCAGCGGCCTCAACCAGCTCCCCTTCGGTCCTGGTGGCGGCTATGGCATGAACGACATCCAGCAGCTCACTCTGGGCGTCAACACCAACCTGGGCCCCATCAACCTGGCTTCCAGCGCGAACTATGACCTGTTCAACGGTGGCTGGTACTTCGACCTGACCGCCAAGTCCACCATCACCGTGACCGATGCCATCAGCATCGTCCCTCACGCTGGTCTGGGCTATGGCCTGAACTACAACGCTGGCTGGACCCAGGCTTCCCGCAACCTCTACGGTGGCGGCGGCATCTTCGGCCAGAGCGCTGCTCAGGGCGGCATCAGCGGCTGGACCGCACTTAACGTTGGCATTGATTTCCCAATCAAGCTCAACAGCCGTGCGACCCTTACCCCCTACGTGGCATTCAACGTGCCAATGGGACCGATGAAGAACATGGCCCGTTCCGCTACGAACAGCTATGCTCCCTTCCCTGGCGTTCCCGGAGGCCCAGCCACCGCTTTCCACAGCGTGTGCTACTACGGCGTGACCCTCAGCGTCCGCTTCTAATTCAGGCCGCTCTCTCCTGAGCGACTTCAACCTTCCAAGGTTTTCAAACCTCCCGGCGCAAGCCGGGAGGTTTTTTTATGCTTGTCGTAGGACAGGTGAGGCAACATCCCGCCCGTCCATCAGCGCATGGCAGCTCCCATGTTTCTCAGCCGCCCGGCATCGGCAGGGCGGGCTGTCCTCAGCCCGCCACCCAAATCCCTTCCGCAAAATCGTTCCTCAAGCCAGCCTTCAAAAAATGTCCGGCTCCGGCACTGCAGGCCCATGTTGCAGGAAGTCAAAGTCCGCTCCCTGGTCCGCCTGCGTGACATGCTCCACATACAGCTTCGCGTAGCCACGGTGATACCGCACTGGCGCAGGCTTCCAGTCGGCACGGCGCTTTTCCAGTTCCTCGTCGCTCACGTGCAGGTGCAGCTTACGGTTCGGCACATCCAGCTCGATCAGGTCGCCAGTCTTCACCAACGCCAGCGGCCCGCCCACCGCGCTCTCAGGCGCGATGTGCAGCACACACGCCCCGTAGCTCGTGCCGCTCATGCGGCAGTCGCTCAGTCGCACCATGTCGCGGATGCCCTGCATGATCAGCTTCTTTGGAATGGGGAGTTGTCCCCACTCCGGCATCCCCGGCGCGCCCACAGGCCCCGCATTGCGCAAAATGAGCACCGTGTCTTTCGTCACATCCAGATCCATGTCGTCGATGTGCTTTTTCATCTCCGCATAGCTGTCATACACCAGCGCCGGCCCCGTGTGCGTGCACAGCTCCTTGGTCGCCGCCGCATGTTTGATCACCGCCCCATCCGGGCACAAATTGCCACGCAGGATCGCCGTGCCGCCGTCTGGCTGCAATGCGTTGGCAGGCGTGCGGATCACATCCTCATTATGGATGATCGCATCCTCGATGTCCTCGCCCAGCGTCTTGCCCGTGATCGTCGGCACATCCGTGTGCAGCAGCTCGCGCATGCCATTCAAGAGCGCCCGCAGCCCGCCCGCCAGGAAGAACTCCTCCATCAAATACTTGCCCGCAGGCCGCATGTTCGCCAGCAGCGGAATCTTCCGGCTGATCTCGTCAAACTTCTCCAGCGGCAGCTTGATGCCGAGACGCCCAGCCATCGCCACCAGATGCACGATCGCATTCGTGCTGCCACCCAGCGCCATGTCCACCGCAATCGCATTTTCAAACGAGCGCTCGCTCACGATGCCCGACGGCTTGCGGTCCAGCCACACGTTCTCCACGATCTGCCTTCCAGCCGCCGCCGCGATACGCGTATGCGCACTGTCCACCGCAGGAATGGACGAAGCTCCCGGAATGCAAAGCCCCAGCGTCTCAGCCAGCGCCGTCAGGGTGCTTGCCG
Organism: Prosthecobacter fluviatilis; assembly: GCF_042655725.1. Classification (GTDB taxonomy): domain Bacteria; phylum Verrucomicrobiota; class Verrucomicrobiia; order Verrucomicrobiales; family Verrucomicrobiaceae; genus Prosthecobacter; species Prosthecobacter fluviatilis. Next base: position 251,359 of record NZ_JBHSMQ010000002.1, on the reverse strand, counting down.
TCCCCATCGTCATGCAATGCCCCGGGCTGCGGGCGATCCCGTCCTCAATCTCGCACCACTGCTCCCAGCTCAGATTGCCCGCACGCTTTTCGTCCCAGTATTTCCACACGTCGCTGCCGCTGCCCAGCGTGTCGCCGCGCCAGTTGCCCTTGATCATCGGCCCGCAGGGCATGTAGATCACAGGAATGTCCATGCTGAAAGCACCCATCAGCAGCCCCGGCGTGGACTTGTCGCAGCCACCCAGCAAAACGGCCCCGTCGATCGGATTCGCCCTCAGCATCTCCTCCGTCTCCATCGCCAGAAAGTTGCGATGAAACATCGCCGTCGGCTTCGTCAGCATCTCCCCGGCGGACATGATCGGGATCTCCATCGGATGCCCCCCCGCCTGCAAAACCCCGCGCTTCACCGCATCCGCCGTCAGGCGCAAATGCATGTGGCAGGAGTTCAGATCACTCCACGTGTTCAAAATCCCGATCACCGGCTTCCCCACAATATCCTCACTCCCCCACCCCGCCTGCTTGGCACGTGAGCGATGTCCAAAGGATCTGAGTTCATCACGGCCATACCAGCGCCAGGATCGGAGTTGTTCAGGAGTTTTGCGGGTGGGGGTGTTTTCAGAGGCCATTGGAAAAGCATTAACAAGATTCACCCCCATTAACAGGCCGGATTTCCCCCGGTCAAATCGTCCCCCTCATTTTCCACCACCCACACTCACTCTGGTTTCCGTGTATTCAGTGTGCTCTGTGGTTAAAAATCTACCGTTTCTGCCCACTCCACTTTTCAGCGCCTAACCACAAAGACCAACACCTGCTCCCCTTCTTCCTCATTGGTCATTCGTCATTATTTCGTCATTCGGATTTACTCATTCGTCATTCCCAGGCCCCTACCTCCGTCCGATTCCACCCAAATCGCGTCCGACATCCCCCTTGTCCTTTCTCCGTAGCATCTGTTACAACCAACCCCAGCCATGCGCCCGCTCCTTTTCCTTCCGCTGCTTCTAGTCGCTCCGCACCTCCTCGCCGCCGGCAAAGAGCTCGAAGGCGAACGCGCCGCCGCCACCACCGTCTGCCCCACGCCCGAGGAAGCCCGCGCCAAGATGTCCGTGCCCGAGGGCTACGAGGTCCGCTGCTTCGCCCACGAGCCCATGGTGCAAAATCCCGTCGCCATGACCTGGGACCACCGCGGCCGCCTCTGGATCGTCGAAGCCTACGAATACCCCCTCGGCACTCCCCTCCCCGAAGACCAGCGCCCCTACGGTGGCGTGGCCAAGGACGACCAATACCACCCCATGCCGAAGCTGGGCGAAAAAATCCCCCGCGACCGCGTCATCATCCTCGAAGACACCGACAACGACGGCACCGCCGACAAGCGCACCGTCTTCGTCGAAGGCCTCAACCTCGCCAGCGCCATCATCTGCGGCGACAACGGCATCTACGTCGGCCAGCAGCCCCACCTCATCCACTTCCGCGATGACGACGACGACGACAAACCCGACGCCTGGCGCGTCGTCCTCACCGGCTTCGGCCGCGAAGACACCCACGAACTCGTCAACAGCTTCACCTGGGGCCCCGACGGCTGGCTCTACATGACCCACGGCGTCTTCACCAACAGTAAAGTCCGCCTCCCCGGCCAGCCCGAAAGCGAAGGCTTCAAATTCGACGCCGGCATCGGCCGCGCCCGCCCCAGTAGCGCGGGCACTCCTGCCCGCAAAGACAACTCCGCAAACACCTCCGCCCCGAGTTGGGAATTCGAAGTCTTCGCCGACGGCACCAGCAATCCCTGGGGCTGCGACTACGACGCTGCGGGCAACTTCTTCGTCAGCGCCTGCGTCATCGACCACTTCTTCCACATGGCCCCCGGCGGCATCTACACTCGCCAGGGCGGCGCCCCCGAGAACCCCTACGCCTACGAGCTCCTCCCCAGCATCGTGAAGCACAAGCACTTCCGCGCCGCCTACGCCGGCATCCAGATCTACCAGGGCGGCCGCTATCCCGCAGACACCCACGGCCACGCCTTCATCGGCAACATCCACGACAACGCCATCCACGAAGAAGTCCTCACCCCCTTCGGTGCCACTTTCAAATGCGAACCCCGCCGCGACTTCCTCCGCGCCAACAACGGCTGGTTCCGCCCCGTCAGCACCCAGACCGGCCCCGACGGCTTCCTCTGGATCATGGACTGGTGCGACAAATACCCCTGCTACCAAAACGCCAAGGCCAACCCCGAAGGCGTGGACCGCGAACGCGGCCGCATCTGGCGCGTCGTCACCGCCGATTCAAAATCCAACACCACTCGCGAACACACCGCCCTCAACCTCAAAACCCTCTCCACCCCCGACCTCGTCAAAACCCTCGAACACCCCAACAACTGGATGCGCCGCATGGCGAGAAGGATTGTGGCAGAACACCAAGATAAAAACGCACAGCCTCTCCTCGAAAAGCTCACGCAATCCACCGCCACGCCTGCTCAATATCTCGACTCACTCTGGACCCTGCATCAGGCAAACCTGCTCGAAGGCAAACTCCTTGATCAAGGCGCAAGCCACGCCGACGCAGCCGTCCGTGCCTGGGCTGCCCGCCTCAGTGGCGAACGCTTCCGTGTCACCAGCCAGCACCTCGCCGACGTGGCCGATGACGACATGTTCAAGACCTCCGAAGCCGAGACACAAGCCGCCGCCCTCATGTGGCCGGAATTGGAGCGCATCGAAAAACTCGAGTCCGACAAGGACATCACTGTCCGCCACGCCACAGCAATCGGCATGCGCATGGCTTCGTCCAAGGCACTCACGGCAAACCGCCCTCTGTCGCACGAAGGCAAATTCTTCCGCCCTCTCGTCCGCACCTTTTACATGATGAACGATCTCATGAAGTCCAGCGCCAAAGACTTCGACCCTCTCTTGCAGTTTGAGATCTGGATGTGCCTCGAACGCGGTCTCGATTATGATCCTGAGGAGACAATCGCAGGTGGGCAGTTGTGCGTCGCTGCCGAGTGTCAGCCCCTCTCCCACATCCTCTCTCACAAAGCCATGCGTCGCCTCTGTGACACCCGCAAGGCCGAGAACCTCGACCTCGCCATCGACTTTTGCGACAAGATCGCCGCTCACGACATCCTCCTCGCCCACGCTCTCAGCGGCCTCGTCAAAGGCCAGGAAAGCGGCGTCATCAAGCCCACCAAGGACATCTCAGCCAGCCTCGCCAAATGGCGCGCGCACTCCAACGACGATGTTCGCAATCACGCCCAGACCCTCGCCGTCCTCTGGGGCGATGAAGCCGCGCTTCAGGAAACCATCACCGCCCTGCGCGACACCACCAAGCCCGAAAAAGACCGCGTCGCCCTGCTCCAGTCCATAGCCAAGGTGAAGTCGGACACCGTCAAAAAGGCGCTGCTTCTCCTCCTCACCGATAGCACCTCCCCCGCTCTCTCCGTCGCCGCCATCCGCGCCGCCGCAGACTTCGGCACCGATGACTTCATCGCCCCGCTTCTGACCGTCGCGCAAGCCTCCACCTCACACTCCGATCCCCAGGCCCGCGGCCTCCTCTACAACGCCGCCGTTGAGGCCCTCTGCAGCCGCACCCCATGGATGCATGCCCTGCTCGATGCCATCGGCGAAGGCAAAGTCAGCGCCACCGGTTTCCCCGCACCCGTGCGCCGCGCCCTCGCTACCAGCCAGGATACCGCCACCCGCAATCACGCCTCCAAAGTCCTCGGCGCCTGGCAGGACTCCTCAGACGACGTCAAAGTCCTGATCGCGAAAAAGAAACAAGCCTGCCTCACCGGCGAGCCCGATCTCGCCAATGGCAAACTCCTCTTCACCGCCACCTGCATGGTCTGCCACGAGTTCCACGGCGGCGGCCAGAAAGTCGGCCCCGACCTCATCGGCAGCGGGCGCAGCAACCTCGACGCCATCCTCGCCAACGTCATCGATCCCAATCAGATCATCGGCAACGGCTACGAAAACTTCACTCTCAGCACCAAGGACGGCCGGACTCTCGCCGGACGCGTGGTGGAGGACACCCCCAGCCATGTCAAACTCCTCGGCGCAGGCGGAGCCGCCCAGATCGTCCCTCGCGATCAAGTCGCCACCCTCACGAATACAAAACAAAGCCTCATGCCCATGGGCTTCGGCAATCTCCCCGACACCGCCTTCCGCGACCTCATCTGGTACATCCTCGCCCCACCCGAAGAAGGCCCCCTCACCAAGGAGAAAAAAGACCTCCTGATCAAAGGCGTCGAAGACACCGTCCCCTCCAAACCCAAAGGCAGCGGCACCCGTGCCATCGACTGGGAAAGCGTCAGCCTCTGGAACCCCGCATGGACCGTCAGCGCCCCCGACTTCGAGCGCACCCCCATGAAGCTCGGCGAGTACTACGGTCGCAAAAATGTCCTCCTCATCCACCCCTTCCCCGACAAGAAAACGCCCGCCAGCTTTGAGCGCACCTTCAAAGTCGAACCCGGCAAAACCAAGCTCACCGCCACCGTCGCCGCCGATGATCGCGGCGACTGGACCGCCAAGGCCGTGATCAATAGCAAAGTCGTCAAGGAGCTGACTGTGGATCACGAAAAGCCCCGCTGGAAAACCATCGACCTCGACCTCTCCAAATTCACCGGCCAGGAAATCACCGTCCGCCTCGAAGCCCACGTCAACGGCTGGAACATGGAGTTCGCCTACTGGGGCGGCATCACCCTGGAATAATGGAGGTGTTCGAATGGCCATCCGCTGGCGCAGCCTCCGAGCCTGCGCGTGCATTCCACTCGCCTAGCTTTCCTCTCTCATAAAAAAAGGCCGCGCCAGCCACATGCCGGTCACGAAAAGCACCAGCCCGCCCCACCCCGGAGCCAGGTGGTACCAGTCCACATATCCTATGGGGTAATGGACTCCGATGGCGCAGCCGAATCCTGCTAGCCCTGCCACCAGCATAGCCTCCCACATCGAACGCACCGGCCTGGCCTTCCATACAATTCCCAGCACCAAAAGCCCTGATGTCAGCAGCCCTCCGCCGAATCCTGCCCGGTCATGCGCGATCAAAGGAATGAGACGCGGATTGATCGCATCAAGCTGCACCGCCGTCAGCCCGATGAACCGAATGTCCTCCGGCACAAACACACACGTCACTCCCACCAGGGAGATGACCGCTCCCGCTCCGATCATCCCCACGCCTGTCCCCAGCAGGCACAGTCTGGCGATGCCCTCTGAGCTCTTCCAACTCGTCGTCCGCCATGTGGAGCTCAGCATGCTCCCCCATACAGGCCATGACGTCACCTTTCTCCGCGTCAGAGCCATCCCCACGACAAAGATCGGCAGCAGCAGCAGCGTGCCCGTACCATGCCAGCTGTCCAGGTAGCCGTAGCCGATGTAAGCCAGGAAGCTGCCAAAGCCGATTACCCCACTGAGCGCCAGCAGCCGCCACGCCCAGGCCTCTCCTTGCCGCAAGGGAAACAAGGCCAGCCATGCATACAGCACCGAGATCGCGATCAGGACTCCGCCAAAGGAAAAGCGGTCGTGAATCATGAAATGCACGATCCGACACTCATTGATGCGGCACAGATCCTCCGGCTGCATGCGCAGAAAGGCAATGTCGTGCGGCAGAAACGCTCCTGTGACGGACAGAAACAAGGCAAAGCCGCCCGAGGCTGCCAGGGCCAGCGCCGTCAGCAAAATCAGCGGAGTGCCGTCGCCGATCAACGCGCTCAAAAATGAGCCGGAGGATCCTGGCTCTGAGGATTGTCGGGAAACCGGATTCATGCAGACGCCTAGAGTGGGACGGAATCAGCCTTGATCAACTGCCGACAGACCAGCGCCAGCCAGATGAATTTTCCCCTGTCGCATACGGCGAATTCGTTCACTGTGCCCCCATGCGTCGCGCCCCCGCACTCCTCTCCCTCCTGGCCCTCAGCGTAAGTCTCCACGCCGCTCCTCCGTCCCCTACTCCTGCGCCCGCCGCGACTCCCGCAGCCACCCCAGCGCCAGCGTCCAAGCCCGCCCCAAAACCCGCCGAGCCCAAGCCCGCTCCCCAGCCAGACTCCAAAACCCCAGCCTCCCCGCCCGTCAAGCCGCCGCCCGAGGACGCCTACATCCAGATCGAGATGCTCACCCGCGCCATGGAGATGGTGCGTCAGAACTACGTGGACGAGTCCAAGATCACCTACGCCGAGCTCGTCGAAGGCGCCCTCGAAGGCATGCTCCACAAGCTCGACCCCCATTGCGAATACATGGGCAAGTCCCTCTTCGAAGACATGCAGCGCGAGCAGAGCGACACCTCTGAGGGCATCGGCATCACCATCGCCCTCCGCCAGGGCATCCTCACCATCATCACCGTCCGCGAAGACGGCCCCGCCAATGCCGCAGGCGTTCTCTCCGGCGACCAGATCGTCCGCATCAACGACGTCCTCACCGACTCCGTCGGCATCGCCGAGGCCATGCAGCTTCTCAAAGGCAAGGCCGGCGATGAAGTCCGCCTCACCGTCCGCCGCCCCGGCACCAAGCAGTTCCTCGAGTTCAAGGTGAAGCACGAAACCCTCGCCGAGACCTCCGTGCACGACCCCATGCTGCTCTCGCCCAAAATGGCCGGAGACTACAAGATCGGCTACGCCCGCATCTCCCAGTACAACCAGCCCACCCCACGCGAGCTCAGCAAAGCCCTCGATCAACTCGAAAAGCAGGGCATGAAAGCCTTCGTTCTCGACCTGCGCAACAACCCCGGCGGCCTCGTGGACAGCGCCGTCGCCGTCTGCGGCGAATTCCTCCCCGAAGGCACCGTCGTCGTCACCACCGAGGGCCGCGTCGCCTCGCAAAATCCCCCGCCCTTCCGCACCCCCTCGCGCAGCGGCAAAGAGCCCCGCAAATACCCCATCGCCGTCCTCATCAATCAGGGCAGCGCCAGCGCCTCAGAGATCACCGCCGGCGCCCTGCAGGACCTCAAGCGCGCCATCATCGTCGGCACCACCAGCTTCGGCAAAGGCAGCGTCCAGACCATCCTGCCCATGAAAAACGGTGCCGCCATGCGCCTCACCACCGCGAAGTACTACACCCCCAGCCACCGCACCATTCACGAAAACGGCGTCGAGCCCAACATCGTCTCCGCCCTCACCTCCGAGGAGGAGCTCCGCATCGCCAAATGGCGCGCATCCCACGGCACCGGCGAAGCCGCCGCCCTCGAGCTCGCCAGTCTCGGCGACAAGCAGCTCGAACGCGCCGTCGATTCCCTCAAAGGCGTCCTCGTCTTCGACGCCTTCGTCGCCCCAGCCCTCGCCCCTGCGGCGAAGCCCTTGGAAAAGTAGTCACTGCTTCCATCAGCGTGCGCACTCCGTCCGTAGGATGGGTGTGGCGTCAGCCCGCCCGTCCATCGGCGCACGGCAAACACACCGGTGACCGTCCCCAGCTCAGAGCCCTCTGGCGAAACATCCGCTACTCCAGCAGCCCCCGCGCAATGATCGCATCCACAGGATTGTGATCATCCGTGAACACATAGGAGGCGTGGGGCACCGTCCCCTTCGGCACATGCGTCTTGATCAGACTCTCCTGCCATGAGCCCTGCTGCACATAGCGGTCCTGAATGAGCGGCTTCAAATCCTCACGTGACGCCATCAGGATGACATTCTGCGTTTCATCCCGCCGATACCCCACCGCAAAAACCTCCACATGCGGAAACACTTTTCTCACCGTCGCCAGCATCCCGGATGTCAGTTCCGCCTTCGGCCCGGTGATGGCCGCGATGATGTTCATGATAAAAACCCCCTTCGGCTCCAGATGATCCGCGATCTGCTGATAAAACTCCTGCGTCGCCAGGTGCGGCGGGATCTGCCGGATGCCGTTGTACGCATCCCCAAAGATCATATCCCACTTTTTCCCGCCGCTTTGCAGCAGGTACCGCCGCGCATCACCCGCATGCGCCTTCACTCGCGGGTGCTCGTCCAGTTTGAAAAACTTGCGCCCCACCTCGATCACCTGCGGGTCGATCTCCACCACATCCACCGCCGCTTCAGGAAACTCACGCGACACATTCTCCGGCATGCCAAACGCGCCCGCCCCGATGAACAGCGCGCTACCCACCTTCGCCGGCTCGCGCAGCAGAGCCAGCTTCCAGTACTGCTGATACGGCAGGATCAAGTCGCCCGTCTTCGCATCCATCCCGCCTTCCATGGTCGAGTCCAGCTGCAGCACCCGCCGCGTCACATCGCCATCCGTTCGCTCGCTCACCTCGATGTGGTGGTAAAACGACTCGTGCTCAAAAATCACCCCCGGCTTGGGCTTCGGCGCCGTCATCCAGCTCATGAAAAACGCAAACAGGCCGCTCAGGATCACCGGTGCCTGCTGCCTCAACGTGTTTTTGGCCAGCAAGAATGCCGCCACCGCCAGCACCAGCAGCAGCGCCGCCGTGCCAAAAAAGATGCTCCTCACACCGAAGGTGGAAAGCAGGAAAAAACCGGAGAGGAACGTGCCCACAAAACTGCCCAGAGAGCCCAGCATGCTGATCGTCCCCGCCGCCGCCCCCACATGCGTGTCCTTCAGCGTCAGGCTGTAAAACCTCACCGCAGCCGGAGAGACGGCCCCCAGCAAAATCCCCGGCACCGCAAACAGCAGCAGCGAAATGATCACAGGTCCCGCGATCAGCCCCTGCGCACTCAGCCCGGCGGCAAAGACCGTGTGCAGCGCCGGAATGAAAAACGTCAGCACCGCAGAGCCGGAAAGCAGCCACCCAAGAAGATCGAGCGCCATCTTCCGGTCCGCCAGATGCCCGCCCAGATATCCCCCCGCGCTGAACGCGATCAGGATGACTCCGATCAAGGCCGTCCACGTATAGACACTGTTGCCAAAAAACGGCGCCAGCAGGCGGTAGGCGCAGATTTCGATGATCATCATCGCCGCTCCGGCCAGGAAGCATGAAAGCCCCAGAAAAAGGCGCGTGCCCCGTGTCGCGGCTGCGTTCTCTGCCTCGGGGGCGGTGGATTTGGAAGGTTTTTGGGACATGCGTGATTCGCGTTCAGTCGTTGTAAAAGACGAGGCTCATGATTTTCCACCCCGCGGGGGTTTTGATCAGCGTAAAGCAATCCGTGCCCAGCGTCACCTCGCCCCCCTTCGTCAGCTTCCACCTCACGCTCGCCTGCGCGGTGCGCTCATCACGCAGGATCTTCATGTCCGTCGGCACCTCCGTCATCGGCACCGTCGTGGTGGCGTGGCTCAGCTTCTGCCCGTGCAAAAAGTCCGTCAGCCCCTGGCTCTGCGGCACGCCTTGATGCACAAACGCGATCCTCGCCTGCTCGTGAAAGCACGCGCCGTACCCGTCCATGTCCTTCGCCGACCAGGTCGAAAAATAATGCGTGAGAAACTCCCGCACATCGGCGGTTTCTGCCTGGGTTTCGGGCTGGCAGCCCAGCAGCACCAGAGCCGCGGCTATGAGGACTAAGGGACGCATGACGAATGCCATCAGCTTCAAACGCATGCCTGTTTCGTCATTCGTCATTCCGGTTTCGTCATTACGGGCAGCCGCCCGCTATTCCTCCACAAACGTCTCTTCCGGCACTCCGATCACGCTCAGGATGCGGTTCAGGTCCTCCACCCCGTAGTAGTCGATCTCGACACGCCCTTTCTTCTCACCGTGGTGGATGCTCACGTTGGTCGTCAGGTGCTGGATCAGCTTCTGCTCCACCGCCTGGATCGCACGGATCAGGTCCGTCTCTGTCGGCTTCGGTTGCGGCGGCGGCGGCGGGTGCAGGATCGCATCCACCGCTTTCTCCGTCGCACGCACCGTCAGGCTCTTCGCCACGATCTGCTGCGCCAGCCGCTCCTGCTCCTCATGCTGTTTCAGCATCAGCAGCACCTTCGCGTGCCCCGTCGAAATCTTCGCCCCCACCAGCATGTCACGGATGCCGGCCGGCAGTTCCAGCAGTCGCATCGTGTTCGCCACCGTCGCGCGGTTCTTGCCCACACGCTGCGCGATGTCCTCCTGCCTCATCTGGAAATCCTTCGCCAGCCGCGAGTACGCCTGCGCCTCTTCGATCGGGTTCAGCCCCTCACGCTGCAGGTTCTCGATCAGCGCCATCTCCAGCACGTCCTTGTCGCTGGCCTCCCGCACGATCACCGGCACTTCCTTCAGGCCCAGCTCCCGTGAAGCACGGAAACGCCGCTCACCCGCGATCAGCTCCAGCTTCCCGTTCACACGCCGCACGATCAGCGGCTGGATGATCCCATGCTCGCGGATCGACTCCATCAGCTCCGTCAGCATCTCCGGCTGGAACTCCTTGCGCGGCTGCAGCGGGCTGGGCACGATCTGGTCCAGCGTCACGCGGTTCACCACGTCTCCAGGGGCTGGCTGTGCAAGTGCAGGCAGTCGCGACACTCCTGACACCGCTGGAGATGTCGAGATGAGTGCGCCGAGTCCTTTGCCGAGAGCCGCTTTTGCCATAGGGAGGGCGAGACTAGGGCGGAGCCGTGACCTTGCAAACTGGAATCGTGGCGAATCTGCACCCGCCCCGTACCGGGACTTTACCAAAGTCAAATCACGTTCCATCTGATGGCTATGAAAAGCATGACAGGATTTGGCCGCGGCGAAACTCAGCGCTCCGGCGTCACGTGGAGCGTCGAATGCAGCTCCGTGAACCGCAAACAGCTCGAAGTCGCCGTCAATCTCCCCCGTGAGCTCTCAGAGCTCGAAAACGCCGTCCGCACCGAGGTCGCCGCCGCCGTATCCCGCGGTCGCGTCAATGTGGCCGTCCGCCGCGAAACCGGCACCTCGGGCACCGAGGCCGTCCGCGTCGATCAGGAGCTAGCCGCCCACTACTACCACGCCCTCCACTCCCTGGCGCTGAAACTGGACGTCCCCCCGGACATCTCCCTCATAGATGTCACACGCCTGCCCGGCGTCATCACCCAGGCCCAGACAGAAATCGCCACGGAAGACGCCTGGCCCCCCGTTCAGGAGGCCCTTGCCGCCGCCCTGAAGCAATTGAACACCATGCGCGCCACCGAAGGCGCCAGCCTCCGCAGCGACATCGAGACCCGACTCTCCCAGATCGAGTCCCTCCTCGACTCCATCCGCTCCAAAGCCGCCACCGTCCCCGAGCATCAGCGCAAAATCCTCCGCCAGCGCCTCGAAGACGCCGGCCTCCCCCTCCCCCTGGATGACGAGCGCCTCGTCAAGGAGATCGCCCTCTTCGCCGACCGTACCGACATCTCCGAAGAGCTCACCCGCGCCGCCAGCCACATCCAGCAGTTCCGCACCTACCTCGCAGGCGCTGCCCCCGCCGGCCGCAGCCTCGACTTCCTCCTCCAGGAGTTCTTCCGCGAATTCAACACCATGGGCTCCAAGTGCAACAACGCCGAGATCGCCCACCACGTCGTCACCGCCAAAACCGAGCTCGAAAAAATCCGCGAGCAGGTCCAAAACGCCGAATAAACCCGCTCACCAGCGGTCTCCTGCCAGCCCACTCACGACCCGCCCGGCTTCGGCAGCCCCTTCGGCACCGACTTCGGCGCCTCGTGCTTCACCTTCCCGTCCTCCGGCAGCCACGCCTCCGGCGCCCCGGCTTTCACCATCACTTCTCTCAGCGTCACACGGCCCCCGTCGCGGTTCTTGCTCTCCTCAGCCGCCGCCATAAACGCATAAATCTCCAGCGTCTGCTTCGGCGACACAGGCGGCTGCTTGCTCTGGAAAAACTTCACAATCTCACGCAGCATCGGCGTGTAGTCCCCCTCGGACTTCTGCTCCGTGATCTGCTTGTCGCCAAACCGGATCAGCTTGTAGCTCATCGCCCCCTCATGGATCGCCTGCAGCGTCCCCGTGCGCCCGCCGGCCCACACCCCTGTCACGACCGACTCAGACGGCGTCGTCGTACGCACCACCGAAAGGCACCCGGGCCCCATCACCGTAAAGAGCGCCTCCGTCGGGTGGATGCCGTAAAAAAACAGGTCCGGGTGGAATGGCAGCACATGCGCCGGCCCGTAGGAGATCACACCGCGCGCCGGAGTCGGCTCCGCATTCGCCACCTCCAGCACCCCCGGGTACCACCGCACCGCCGAGGCGCTGAACACCGGCACCTGAGCCGCCGCCGCCAGCTTGTAGATCTCCACCACATCCTTCAGCGACGCCGCCACCGGCTTGTCCATAAACACCGGTTTGCCCGCCGCAATGATCTGCTTCATCTGCTCCAGCCTTGGCCGCCCCTCCAGGCTCAGCAGCAGCACCGCGTCCACATCCTTGCACGCCTCCGCCACACTCCCCACGATCCGCACGCCAAACTTGTCCCTCACCGTCGCCGTAAAGCCATCGATCCGCGTCTTGCTCTCCTCGATGTCAGGGCTGCCCCCAGGGTACGCCGCCACCACCCTCGCGCCAGGTATGTGGTTCGGGTTCGCAGGATCGTTCAGGCGCAGAGTGAACTGCTCCGAATGAGACGTGTCCAGCCCGATGATGCCAATGCGAAGATCGTCTGCCATAAGGTGGGGGCTGAGCAGCGCCGCCACCACACACCCCATGACGAGGATCAGCAGTTCTCGGAGGCGGCGGGTCGGGCGCATAAAGGTAAAATGCAGGCTGGGGCGCGAAAGCGCAACTGTTGAGTCGCTTGACCGTTCCGCTTGCCCCGCTACGCTCGCGCCATGGAAACCGTCAGACTCGGCATCGTTGGGCTTGGAAACATGGGCAAGGCACACCTTGCAAACATTCGTGCGGGCAAAATCCCCGGCCTGCGCGTCACCGCGCTATGCGAGAGCGTCGGCACCCTGCCGAACCTCGTCGAAGGCGAAAAGGCCTTCACCGATGTCAATGCCATGATCCGCAGTGGCCACATCGACGCCATCCTCATCTGCACCCCCCACTTCAGCCACACCACCATCGGCATCGAGGCCCTCAAGGCCGGTCTGAATGTCCTCGTGGAAAAGCCCATCTCCGTGCACAAGGCCGACTGCGAGCGCCTCATCGCCGCCCACACCGACAAGAGCAAGATCTTCGCCGCCATGTTCAACATGCGCACCAACGCCTGCTTCAAGAAGGTCAAGGACCTCATCGACAGCGGCGAGCTCGGCGCCATCCGCCGCGTCCACTGGGAGGTCACCAACTGGTTCCGCACCAACTACTACTACGCCACCGGCGGCTGGCGCGGCACTTGGAAGGGCGAGGGCGGCGGCGTCCTCATGAACCAGTGCCCTCACAATCTCGACCTCTTCCAGTGGCTCTTCGGCATGCCGCAAAAAGTCCGCGGCTTCTGCCAGTTCGGCCGCTTCCATGAGATCGAGGTCGAGGACGACGTCACCGCCGTCATGCAGTACGACAACGGCACCACCGCCACCTTCGTCACCAGCACCGGCGAAGCCCCCGGCATCAACAAGCTCGAAATCTCCGCCGAGCAGGGCCGCCTCACCGTCACCGACGGCACCCGCATCCACTTCCAGCGCAACCGCCAGCAGATGAGCAAGTTCTGCATGGAGGCAGAGGCCGCCTTCGCCATGCCCGAAAGCTGGCACATGGACATCCATGTGGACCAGACCGGCGGCCAGCACATCGAGATCCTCCAAAACTTCACCAACGCCATCCTCAAGGGCGAGAAACTCCTCTCCCCCGCCGAAGAGGGCATCCGCAGCGTCGAGCTCGCCAACGCCATCCTCCTCTCCACCTGGCAGGACAAGACCATCGAGCTCCCCATGTCCTCAGCCGACTACGAAAACCTCCTCATTGAGAAAGGTGAAAAATCCACCTTCCAAAAGACCAAAGTCGTCGCCAAGGCCACATCCGACGACTTCGCCAAGAGCTTCCGCTAACAGCTCCGTCACCACTTCACCCAAAAAACGCCGCCCGGGAAACCGCGCGGCGTTTTTTTCGCCCACCTCGGAGGATAGCCGTCCCGGCTGTCCAGGAGAGACAGTGCCTCTGGCCTGTCCTTCCCACCCAAGCCCCCGCTTCGCGCACATCCACCGCACACTCCGCAGCAACCCCGGCACACCAATTGCTTGCAACCTTGGAATAAAATCGATCGTTCCTGCATCTGACAGCACGACATGCTCACCCGCCTCACAGCCCTGATCCTCACCCTCTGCATCGGACTCCCGATGTGCTGGTGCTGCGTCGCGGCTCCGCAGCAGAAAGAAGTCGCCAGTTGCTGCGCCAAAAAGCAGCACTCGGCATCCGAGCATTCCCAGGAGCCAAACTGCCCCTGCGCCAGGCACGAAACCGCACGCGATGTCGCCGCCACTTTCGTCAAAGCCCCCGCCCCTGCCCTGAAGCTGCTGGCTGCGCCCGTCTGGCACGCCCTTCCGCCCCTCAGCCTCACCTCAGCGGCTCTTTTCATTCATGCGCCCCGTCACGACCACGGGCCGCCCTTGCGCACCACGCCGCTCTATTCGCGGCACTGCGCTCTCTTGATTTGAAGACACGCACCCCGCGTCTGGAAGCCAGACGCTCCGGGCAGCCGTGATCTCAGCTCACGCTCTTGCGGACTCGACTTCGCCGCCCTCTAGACAGCCTGCCCGGCCGTCTGGCCTCACCGCCAGTTCAACACGCCACTCGATGGCACACCCGGCACGCGCATGCCTGCGCCGCACGCCGGAATCTTCAAAGCGGGCATCTCAGAAACACAAACAAACACATCCAATACCATGAAAACCATCCTCACCCTCATCGCCGCAGCCTCCGTCGCCGCCCTTTCCGGCACCGCACTCGCCGCCGGCAAGGCCTGTGAAAAGTGCTGCAAGGACAACTGCGCCGCCTGCTGCAAAGACAAGGGCAAGGTCTGCGGCAAAGACTGCTGCAAAGGCGAATAACCCCGGTCAAAACCACGCCGTCACCCGGAAACGGGTGGCGGCTTTTTCATAAGTGCTGCAGGCACTCTTGCCTGCTCCTCGCCGGAGTCAGCCACTCCCTCGAAAGCATCCGCTCAATGATTCGCCAGAAGGAAAACCTGCTTCGATAACCTTCCCCTACCTCTCTGCCGCCTGCTTGAGCGCCTTTAACGACGGCGCCCCCGTCAGCTTCGCCATCTCCGAGGCCACAATCTCCGCGCGCCGTGCCGCCTCCATGCGTTCCCTGGCCTTGGCCTGCACCGCAGCATTGTGCGTCTTGCGCAGTTTTTCAGCCACGGGCGAGTTCGGACTCTTGTCCGCTCCCGTAGCTGCCCAGTCGTGGGCAAACGAGTTCACCAGCCTCGCCAGCTCGGCATCATGCTGCTCCAGGTTTTGCATCACCTCATGAATTTCATCCGGCGTTGCCTGCGCATTCTCGGCCGAACTGCGTGACGCACTCTTGGAAGAGGGCCAGAAGATCAATGCCAGAAAACCAACCACCACCACAGCCACCACTCCGATGACCATCATGAGCTGTTGCTGCTGCGACGTCTGTCGGCCAGCCGGCTTTTGTGGCGGCGCAGCTTTCTTTTTCTCCACCACCGCCGGCATGCCGGGCGCACGCACACCCGGCGCTCGCGGCACAGCCGGTCCCGGTGCACGCACTGCAGGTGCCGGCGAAGCAGGTGCAGCAGGCACACCCGCGCTTGGGCCTCCTCCCAATCGCAGGCCTCCCCCCAAACCTGCCCCCATGCCAGCTCGCGAGGCTGTTCCCACCCCGATGCCCAGATCGATGGCCATGACATCACCTGGAACCGACTCAGGTTCCGCTGCCTGCTTCATCGCTACATTGATGTGCGCACGCAGCTCTCCCGCATCCTGATACCGCTTATCCGGATCGGGGTCGATGGCTTTGCCGACGATCGCATCCCACCGCGTCGAAATTTTGGCAAACTCCGTGACCGAGCACCGCGGCTCTCCCGGAATCGTGCCGGTCAGCATTTCGTAGAGCACCACACCCGCCGCGTAAATGTCCACCCGATGGTCCACCACGCTGCCACCACGGATCTCCGGCGCAGCATAGTCCGGCGTGCCAAAAGGATTCTCCTGCTCCGCTTCGTCAGACACGGGCCGCGCCAGTCCAAAGTCCGCCACTTTCACATGGTCGCTGTCATTGACCATGATGTTCCCCGGCTTGATGTCACGATGAATGATCTGGTGCTCATGCGCAAAGGCCAGCGCCTCGCACAGCTGCATCGCCAGGTTCGTCGCCTTCCGCAGCGAGAGGTTACCATGATGAATCAGTTCATGCAGCGTGCGTCCTTCGATCCATTCCATCACCAGATACAGGTGCCCCCCGCTCGTGATGCCAAAGTCATACACCCCCACAATGTTCGTGTGGTTCAGCTTCGCCATTGCTCTCGCCTCCACCTTGAACCGGTCGGCAAACTCTTTTTCCGCCCCAAACTCCGGCGGCAGGATTTTCACCGCCACCCTGCGGTCCAGGCTCTCCTGGTAGGCCCGGTACACCGCGCCCATGCCGCCGCATGCCGCCAGCTTTTCAAACTTAAACTGCGGCAGGTACGCGTCCATCGCCTCCAGGCTCGGGACATCAAATGAAGGCAGCTCGCTGGAGGTGGTTTCTTCGGACATGCTTGATTCATAACCTTCTACAGCATCCGCCGCGAGGAAAAAATCTTAACAGCGTATCCTGTAATGCACGCTCAGCGCACAGGCTCTGCGGCCGCCGTCGGTTCGGCACCAGCCCTCGCTGCGCCAGCCACGCTTTCTCTCAGCGCTTTCATGGACGGTGCCGTCTTCAGCTTTGCCAGCTCCCCCGCCACGAGTTCCGCCCGTTTCGCCGCTTCCTCCTTGCCTGCGGCAGCACGTTCACGCGCCTTTTGCAAAACAAGCTCGCATTGCTCCGCCCGCATTTTTTGCGCCGCCGTGCTCGCACGCCCCTGGATCGCCTCGCTCTGCGCATCGTAGGCCTTGCGCAGCGTCTTGAGCACCTCCGGCCACAGCGCGTCTGGCTCGTCCAGTGGCTCATGGTTCGCGATGTGCGAGATCTCACTCAGCACAAAATCACGCTGCTGCGGCATCAGTCCGCTCAGGCTGCGTTGCAGCGCCGGGATGTATTTTTCAGCAAGCCCCTGCATTTCAGACGTGGTGTCCAGCTCCGTGTTGGCCAGCCACTGGGCGGCGAAATCCATGACCATTCCCGCCAGCTCCGCGTCCTTTTCGTCAAGACGCTGAATCACCTCGGCGGGGGTTTCCTGGCGTGGCATGGCCTTCGGTGTCTCCACCGGCTTGGCCTCAGGCATTGCAGCCGGAGCAGGCACCGGCGCCACGACGACCTTCTTTTCAGCCGGAGGCGGTGCCGGCTCAGGTTTCATTTCAGGTTCAGGCGCAGGCACCACCACCACCGGCTCAGCCTTCTTCTCCGGTTCCACCACCCTCTTCTCCTCGGGCTTCGGCACAGGCTCCTCAGCCTTGGGAGGAGCGCTCGCGATGTCCGGCTTCTGCGGCGACTCACCTCTGAACATCATCCCTAGCACGATGCCGACGACGATCACCGCCGCCCCGATCAAAACCAAATGCGGCGGCTTGAGTCCGGCCTTGGCTTTCGGCTCGTCCTCCACCACTGCCACCACCTTCACCGCCTGCGCAGCCTGGTTGATCAGCATGGCGATGTGCGCACGCAACTCACCCACGTCTTGAAAACGCCGCGCCGGGTCGGCATGCGTCGCCCGGTCAATCAGTTCATCCCATTTCGGAGACAGCGGGGCAAACTCCGTCACCGAGCGTCGCGGCTGCTGCGGCACTCGCCCCGTCAGCATCTCATACAGCACCACCCCTGCGGCAAAAATGTCCGCACGCTGGTCCACCGCACCTTTGCCGAGAATTTCAGGAGCCGCATAGTCCGGCGTCCCGTAGGGGTTTTCTTCCACCTCGCCCGTGATCGGCCTCGCCAGCCCAAAGTCCGCCACCTTCACCTGATCATCTTCGCTGATCATGATGTTCCCCGGCTTGATGTCGCGATGCAAAATTTTGTGGTGATGCGCAAACGCCAGCGCGTCGCACAGCTGCATCGCCAGGCTGGCGGCCTTGCGCACTGGAATGCTGCCGTTTTGGATCAGCGTGTGCAGCGTCTGCCCCTCCACCCATTCCATCACCAGGTACAGGTGCCCTTCCTTGGTGATGCCAAAGTCATACACCCCCACGATGTGCGTGTGGTTCAGCTTCGCCATCGCCCGCGCCTCCGACTTGAACCGGTCGGCAAAGTCCTCATGCCGCCCAAACTCCGGCGGCAAAATTTTGATCGCCACCGGCCGGTCCAGGCTCACCTGCCGCGCACGGTACACCGCCCCCATGCCACCAAAGGCCGCCAGTTTCTCAAAGGCATACTGCGGCAGCAATGCGTCCATCTCCTCGACAGTCGGGACTTCAAACGGCGGCTGGTGCTGAGCTGGAGATTCCTGGGACATGAAAAAAAAGCGGCGGACTCTTACCGATACGCACCCGGACAGCGAGTAAAATCACCGGCACCATTTTACCTTTCCAAGCCGCACACTGAAAAGCTGTCGCCCCGCTGACGGCCGTTTGCCTCGCACGAAAAGAGACAGGGCATAAAAAGCGACGATTCAATGTACCCCTGTTTGGTACTTTTGTCATGCACCCCGCCTCCAAAAACGTTCTTGGCGCAGATTATGCATGGAGGGAGGTCGCGCCAAATCCCCCCGGTGCATGCCAGTCGAAATGCGACGTCACCCCTTGAAACCTCACCCTCTTCACCTATGCCCCACTCACCTGTCTCCGAAGAAAAGCTCGTCGGCTTCCCCGCACGCTGCCAGTCCCTTCGTCAAAAGCTCCGCGTCTCCAGGCCCGAGCTCGCCAGCTGGCTCGGCGTCGGCCGCAGCTACGTCAGCGTCATGGAAAAAGGCCGTCTCGCCCCTTCCCGCCCTGTATTTCAGCTGATCGAAAAACTCGAAGCTGCCGCCAACTTGAAACAGCTCGCCATGCACATGCCTCAGCCGGACACCAGTGCCGCACCCTCCCCGGTCATGTCAGGCCTCCCCCCGGAAGCCATCGCCGCTTTGGACCGCCTCGTGCAGCCTGCGGAAGAAACCCTCTCTGCCCCCTTCCCAGACGCCCCAGCTCCCTCCATGCCCGAAGAAAAACCTCTCCAGCGCGGGAAAAACGCCTTCGCCCTCCGCGTCGCCGCCCTGCGTGAAAAAATGGGCGTCACTCGTCCCAAGCTCGCCCAGCGCCTCGGCGTCTCCCGCCAGTACGTCACCAAGATCGAAAATGGCGCCCACGCCTCCCTCCCCGTCATCAAGCTCATTGAAAAGCTCGAGGCCGAAGTCCTTCATGGCACCGCCGCCACAGCGCAGCCCACCCTCCACGAGACTCCTGCCGCAGCCCCGGCCTCGCCACCGCTCACCCAGCCTCCCGCTGCGCAGGAAGCCCCCGCAGCTCCAGCCACGCTGCCGCCCGTGTCCGCCATGCCACGCATCAGCGCGCTCCCCGTGCTCACCATCCCCGCCGCACGCGATCTCACCTCCCCCAGCCTCGCCGCCTTCGCCGCCACCGAGCACTTCGCCTTCAGCGTCACAGATCCCGACGCCTTCGCCATGCGCCTCGCCGGAGACGCCATGCTCCCTCAGCACCACGATGGCGAGCTCGCCATCCTCTACCCCAACACCGCCCCCCACACCGGCAACCGCGTCATCGCCCGCCTCAGCGACAGCCTCGGCGGAGACATCCTCTTCCGCATCTACAGCACCGCAGACCACGGCCACTCCATCGTCCTCTCCAGCCTCAATCCCCTCTATCCCCCCGTCACCCTCACTCCCGACGAGATCACCTGGCTCTACCCCGTCGCCACCACTGTCCGCCAGATGCTGCACTAACTCTTCAGCCCACGACTCCACCTCAGGATCGACACCTCTAAAATCAAAAATCGATTGATCATCAATCGTCAATCAATCCGGTCCACCTGCGGCTGAATCGCACGTCCCTTCATTTGGCTTTCGCCATTCGGATTCTGTCACCCGCATGGCTACCCTCTTGCCCTTCCCGCCCCCCAGCGCGAATAAGGGTACATGCTCCCCCGCACCCTCGCCCTCCTTCTCCTGGCGGTCCCGTTCTCATCCGCCGCAGACATCCAGCTCTCCCCCTCGGGTCCTATCTCCACCCCGCAGGCAGCACGCGATGCCGCACGCGCCGCCCCCAAGCCCGTACACATCGTCGTAGCCCCCGGCACTTACCCTCTTACCGAAACCCTCACCCTCGGCGCTGAGGATTCCCAGGTCACCTGGTCTGGCAAAGACGCCACCTTCACCGCCGGCAAACCCATCACCGGCTGGCAAAAAACCGATGGAGGCCTTTGGAAAGCCACCCTCCCCGACAAAGCCTGGACCTTCGAACAGCTCTGGATCAATGGCCGCCGCGCCACCCTCGCCCGCTCGCCCAACAAAGGCTACTACCACATCACCGAAGCCGTCGGCGCAGGCGTGTTCCCAGACCTCAAGGAGAACATGAACTTCCACGCCTTCTCCATCGCCAAAGAGCAGTACGACGTCCTCAAATCCATCCCGCAGCCCGAGCGCGACCACGTCCTCCTCACCGTCACCCACGCCTGGGCCGTCGGTCAGTGCCGCATCAAAGAACTCAACGACGAAGTCCTCGCCGTCCGCATCAAAGGCCGCTCCCGCTATCCCTTCGTCGAGTTCGAACCCGACCAGCGCTGGTGGGTCGAAAACTTCCGCGCCGCCCTCGATGCCCCCGGCGAATGGTTCCTCGATCGCGCCAAAGGCGAAGTCCTCTACCTCCCCCTCCCCGGCGAAGACATGACCAAGGCCGAAGTCATCGCCCCCGTCGCCGACAAATTCCTCGCCATCAAAGGCGCACACAATGTCAGCTTAGAAGGCATCTCCTTCCAGCACAGCAATCACCTCTACCCCGCCGAAGGCCTGCACGATACCCAGGCCGCCACCACCACCCAGGGCAGCATCGAGGTCGAAGACTCCACCAACATCCACTTCACCCACTGCGAAGTCTCCCACACCGGCCTGCACGCCCTCTGGTTTAAAAACGGCTGCTCAGACTCCACCGTCAAGCACTGCCACCTGCACGACCTCGGCGGCGGCGGCGTCTATGTCGGCGAAACCGGCCGCCCCGCCGACGAGCGCGTCAATCACCACATCACCGTCACCGACTCCATCATCCACCACGGCGGCCGCCTCCACCCCAGCGCCTGCGGCGTCGTCTTCACTCACACCCAGCACAGCTCCGTCACCCACTGCGACATCGCTGACTTTTACTACACCGGCGTCAGCGCCGGGTGGAATTGGGGCTACGGCGACACCGCCTCCCGCGAGACCACAGTGGAGAACAATCACATCCACCACCTCGGCTGGGCCTACCTCAGCGACATGGGCGGCTACTACGGCCTCGGCACCTCCCCCGGCACCATCGTCCGTGGCAATCACGTCCACCACGTTGCCAGCCACCGCTACGGCGGCTGGGGCCTCTACAATGACGAAGGCAGCGCCGACACCCTCATGGAAAACAACCTCGTCCACGACACCTGGAACGCAGGCTTCCACCAGCACTACGGCTACTTCAACACCGTCCGGAACAACATCTTCGCCTTCGGCCACACCGCGCAAATTCAAGCCTCCCGCAACGAAGCCCGCCTCCGCTTCCGCTACATGAACAACATCGTTGTCTGGGACCCCGCCTCGCCACTCCTCGATGGCGGCGAATGGAACTGGAAGTTCTTCGACAAACCCGAGCGCGGCG
The DNA here is from genome assembly GCF_042655725.1 of Prosthecobacter fluviatilis. Taxonomy (GTDB): domain Bacteria; phylum Verrucomicrobiota; class Verrucomicrobiia; order Verrucomicrobiales; family Verrucomicrobiaceae; genus Prosthecobacter; species Prosthecobacter fluviatilis. The sequence goes on along the minus strand of NZ_JBHSMQ010000002.1, from coordinate 229,782 downwards.
ATCCCAAAGACAGCCTCGTCTTCCGCAAAAACCTCTACTGGCCCACCGACGGCAAAATCCCCGCCACCCTCACCAAAACCCACTTCACCTGGGACGAATGGCGCAAGATGGGCCGCGACAAAGAAAGCCTCTTTGCCGATCCCCTCTTCGAAGACATCGCCAAACGCGACTTCCGCCTCAAGCCCAACTCCCCCGCCGAAAAAATCGGCTTCAAGCCCTGGGACCTCACTCTCGCCGGTGTGAAAAAAGACGACCCCGCATGGCGCACCCTCGCCGCCAAGGGCCACACCTACCCCGCCTGGGACACCGACGCCAAACCCTGGCCCGCCCCCGCATACAAAATCAATCAAGACTTCGAGCACGCCGCCCTCGGCACTCTCGGCATTCGCAGCGCCAAAAACACCCACGAAAACAAAGGCGAATCCATCGGCGTCACCGACGAAGTTTCCTCCCCCTTCACCCCCGGCTCCAAACGAAGCGTAAAAGTGCAAGACGCCCCCGACCTCAAACACAGCTACGATCCCGTCCTCGACATCTACCCCACCACCTGGGACACCACCGGCACCTTCCACGCTGAGTTCGATGTCATGGCCCAGCCCGGCGCCGACTGGTTCTTTGAGATGCGCGGCAAAAACCTCGACTTCGGCAACGGCCCCTACCTCCGCTGGCAGAAAGACCAGCTCGCCGCCAGCACCGACGGCAAAGTACAGCTCATCAAAATCCCCGCAGGCGAATGGTTCCACGTCTCCATCACCGCCGCCACCACCGCAGGCAAATGGTCACTTGAGCTCACCCGCCAGGATGGCACCAAACACTCCTACCCCGACCTCGCCTGCAAACCCGCCTGGTCCAACGCCGGCTACCTCCTCTTCAGCTCCCTCGGCACCACCAAGACAGCCTTCTTCCTCGACAACCTCAAGCTGGAGCAGCTGAAATAATGCCATCGGCATCGGCTGCGGGAGGTCCATCTTTTCTCGGATTCCGCCTCATGCTGCACTTCATCATCAGTGCAAGTGCTCAGGCTTCCAAAATCTCAACGCTTCTTCTAGAGCCTCCTTCACCGGCCGCATCTGCACACCCGCCTCGATCAGTTTGTTCGTTTCCAGAATGCAGTTCGAACGCGCTGCATCGGCGGCATGTGTGTAAAATTCCAGGTCGTTCTTCCAAAAGGCGAACGCTTTGTCAGGCCGGAGAATTTCTTGGATTCTCTCAACCACCTCCGAAGTTGTCACATACCCAGGGTTCGTGACATGGTAGATGCCAAAGGGAACTCTTTGCTTCCAGCAATCAAGACAGGCATTGGCAAAATCCATCCGGTGCGACAGCGAATTGACATTGGAGTATAATTTTTCGTACCTCAGCAGCTTGGACAGGTAGTTTTTAGGATGATCGAAATGATCGAAGGGCAGACGCGGCCGCCACAAATAGCATTCCCCCAGATCTGCAATGGCCTCCTCCGCCAGAGCCTTGGATCCGCTGTAAAAGCTGCACTTCGATTGTCGAAAGGTGAAATTGGGGGCATCATCCTCGCTGAACCCCCGAATCATGTTTGGAGACCTGTTGATAATCTCTCCCACCACGTCTTGGGTGAGATCAGTCTCCACATTCCACCCATGGGCGCCGTTCAAGTACGCCCCGTTATACAGGCAGCCTGAAGAGACGTGCCCGAAGGGTATCTCCAGCAAGGAGCATGCATGCGCCAGGGCAATGGGCCAGAGAACATTCCCATCGAGGGTTTCCCCTCGGGCTTTTTCACACGCGTCCACATTGGGCCTTCCTGTGTAGCCGGCGGCATTGATGACAAATTCAGGCTGATGAACACGCAGCCATTCAGTGAGAGAGGAAAACCTTGTATGGTTCGCTTCGCTCCGGGGCAGAGTGGTGTACTTCTCTCCACGCTGATCGAGGATGGTCTGAAATGCCCGGCCAAGGTACCCGCTGCTGCCCAGAAGGAGGATCATTCGCGTGAATATCTATGATGGGTGACGTTACGAGTGAACATGAAGGAGCTGCACTCCGGTGTAGTTTGTGTCTCTCTCAACCAGCCGAGATAAATGATCATGGCAGAATGCCTCTTCCTTTTTGCTGAAACGATGTTCATTTCAGGCCGGTGCAATTTGTTAGTCCGATCGACGAATTAATCAAGCATGTCGGCACTTAGCATGTGCATCACAGGCCGGAATGCACGTTGCACTCAACGCAGCCTCAGCACATGGCGTTAATGTCAGGCAAAAAATAGACACGCTCACCCGCCATGAAGTCGAAGACACCGTCTCACGCAGACAATGGGGCCGCTCAGCCGTTCGGACAATGTGACAAGATTTTTGAGAGTTGGTCTTTCATCCCCCGTCACAGAACCCGGCGCCCATTCTCTGCACGTAGAGCAGCCCGCCCCCGACGAACCCCATCCCCTCTCGGAGCCACGTAGCGGCGGCACAAATTTCCGCCCCCGTTCTCACTCCCCGTCCAAAATCACTCCCCACGCGCCTCTCATAGTCCTCCCATGACACGCCGCCTACTCTTCCTAGCCGCCCTTCTGGCACTCCCTCTCCACGCCGCCACTGAGGCAGACATCTGCATCTACGGTGGCACCAGCGCAGGCGTCATCGCCGCCGTGCAGGCATCCAGAGAAGGCCGCTCCGTCATCCTCGTCGAGCCCGGCCAGCACCTCGGCGGCATGAGCGTCGAAGGCCTCGGCGGCACCGACATCGACAACCACAAGGAGTTCCAAAACAGCCCTGCCGTCGGCGGTCTCACCCTCGAGTTCTACCGCCGCATCAGCGCACGCTACCACCGCGAGGCCAAGTTCGACGAGATGGTCCGCCAGCGTCTCAAAAACTCATCCCTCTGGGGCTTCGAACCCCACGTCGCCGAATCCGTTTTCGACGACTGGGTCCGCGAATCACCCCGCATCACCGTCCTCCGCGGCCACCGACTCAAAGAAAAAGACGGCGTCACCAAAACCGGCCCCCGCATCACCGCCCTCCACTTTGAAAACGGCACCGAGGTCCGCGCCCGCATCTTCATCGACGCCACCTACGAGGGCGATCTCCTCGCCTTCGCAGGCATCAGCTTCACCGTCGGCCGCGAGGGCAATGCAAAGTACCAGGAAACCAAAAACGGCATCCGCACCGACACCCACCACGGCCAGTTGGATAAGCGCATCGATCCCTATCTCACCCCCGGCTCACCCGCCAGCGGCCTCATCTTCGGCGTGCAGGACTCGCCCCTCGGTCAGCACGGCACCGCAGACGAAAGCATCCAGGGCTACGCCTTCCGTCTCTGCCTCACCAAAAACCCCGCCAACCGCATTCCCATCGAAAAGCCCGCCGCATACGATCCCGCTCACTACGAACTTCAGCGCCGCTACATCGCCGCAGGCGGTGTCATCTCACCACCCGGCGCCAATCTCCCCAATGGCAAAACCGACCCCGGCTCCTGGCACTCCCTCGCCGGCAACTTCACCGGCTGGAATCATCGCTACCCCGTCGCCACCTACGCCGAGCGCGAGCACATGCTCCGCACCAGCCGCGACTACATCCAGGGCGTTTACTGGTTCATGGCCCACGATCCCGCCGTCCCCGAGGCTCAGCGCACCACCTGGTCCGCATGGGGCCGCTGCAAAGACGAATTCACCGACAACGACGGCTGGCCCCGCATCTTCTACATCCGCAATGGCCGCCGCATGGTGAGCGACTTCGTCCTCACCGAAGCCCACGTCCGCAAAGCCGACCCCGAACCAGTCACCGACAGCGTCGGCCTCATCTGGTGGCCGCCCGATCTCCACCATGCCCGCCGCATCGTCAAAGACAGCCGCGTGTGGAATGAAGGCGCCGTCTTCAATGAATCCAAGGAAGCCGACTGGATCCCCTGCGGCATCCCCTATCGCGCACTCGTGCCCCACACCTCCGAGTGCACCAATCTCCTCACCCCCACCTGCCCCTCCTCCAGCTACGTCGCCTACGGCGCCTACCGCATCGAGTTCACCTTCATGATCGCCGCCCAGTCCGCCGCCACCGCCGCCTCCCTCGCCCTCGATCATTCCCAGGACATCCAGCAAGTCAGCTACCCCGCCCTGCGCACCCGCCTGCTCAAAGACGCACAGATCCTTTCCGTCCCGCAAAAATAAACGACACATCTCCCGCCCACAGCCCCCATCATTCCACCGTCAAAACCACACACCTCCGGACATTAGTGTGAGATTAGTGGTTAAAACCTGCTCCTATCCACCATGCGTCACATGCACCGCCGCACCTTCCTCACCGCCTCTCTCGCCGCCGCCCTTCTCCCAAGAGCCCACGCCGCAGACGTCGCCACCGCCGCCGCACAGGCCCACACCGAGATCTGGCGCCGCTTCATCGACAAATTCGGCATCATGATCGACTTCGCCGACCTCGACGGCTCCGTCTCACTCCCCACCCCCGAAGAACTCCGCGCCGGCAAACCCAACGCCCTCGGCTGGTGGGCCCCCATCGAAAACGGCGCCATGTTCAATGGCCTCTACATGGACGCCGCCCTCCTCCGCTGGCAGCGCACCCGCTCCACGGAAGACGCCACCAAGGCCCGCAAGCTCATGCAGGGCCTCCTCCTTCTCAACTCCATCAGCGACGTCAAAGGCTTCGTCGGTCGCGGCGTCGCTGAGGACGGCAGATCCCACTACCCCATGGGCTCCAATGACCAGACCCTCCCTTGGTTCCTCGGCCTCTGGCGCTACTGGAGCTCCGCCCTCGCCACCGCAGAAGAAAAACAACGCATCGCCCAGCACCTCGTCGAGACTGCCGAGGCCATTGTCGCCATGAAATGGCAGATGCCCGCCGAACAGCCCTTTGGCAAACGCGGCGGCTTTGGCGGCTTCAGCTTCGACAGCTCACCCCGCCTCCTCTTCGTCTGCAAAGCCCTCCATCAAGTCACCGGCGACGCTAAATGGGATCGGCTCTACCGCACCTCTCTCGCCGAGCGCGGGGGCAAGGAAAACCGCACCCGCCTGGAGATCTGCCAGCACGGCATGGTCTTTGAATACGCCCGCTACCACACCTGGACCTCCTGCACCTGTGTTGGCGCCGTGCGTGCACTGTGGGAGATGGAGAAAGATGACACCATCCGAACCGCTTATGCCCAGGGACTGCAGGCCAGCGCCGACCTCGCCTTCAAGAGCCTGCCCATGGCGGAGAAATTCGGCAACGCCGACACCTCCCACTTCGAGATGAACTGGCGCGTCATGAATGCCGACTGGAAACCCCAGCAGACCGAACAGGAGGCCCAGGACCTCGCCCACCTGCAGTTGAAAAAGTTCCTCAAGGTCGCCCCACGTCGCAGCAAAGAAACCGAGTTCGTCCGCGAGCCCACCGCCGCCGCCTGGGTCGTCACCCTCGCACCCGACTCCGCCATCCTCAAATCCCGAGCCGCTGATGTCGAGCGCGTCATCGCCCATTACGACTACTCAAAACTCTACTACTCCCAGTTCTTCTGGTCAGACTCCGCCTGGGAGCGCTTGCAAACACTCAAGTGATAAGGCAAATCTCTGCCCTGTCATGAATGCATCGGTGATCATTCGCCTGCTGGATCAAACCGACTCAGATGTTTTGGAGAACGTGGCGGCCGAGGTGTTTGACCATGCCATCCATCCGCGCTGGCTCGCAGAGTTCTTAGCCGACTCTCGGCATCATCTCGCTGTCGCATTGCTTGAAGGCCAGGTCATCGGCATGGCTTCAGCAGTTCATTACGTACATCCCGACAAGCCGCCCGAACTTTGGATCAATGAAGTCGGCGTCACTTCTTCCTATCGAGGCTGTGGGATCGGAAAACAGCTCATGCAAACCCTGCTCGCCCACGGCCGCACTTTAGGCTGCCGTGAATCCTGGGTTCTCACCGATGAAAGCAACCTCCCGGCCCGACGCATCTACGCGTCCTCAGGCGGCAGAGAGCACTCGGCCATCCTCGTGTCGTTTCAATTGGAATAAGCTCCTGCCCCCTCCCTCTATGACTAGCAGCGTCACCGAGCTCCCCTTCAATCGCTTCCTCGGCCTCGAACCATCCGCCGCCCCTGCGCAGTTCCTCCGCCTCCCCTCCGGCCCCCAATACCTCAACCACCTCGGCACCGTCCACGCCAGCGCTCAGCTCGCACTGGCAGAAGCCACCAGCGGCGAGTTCCTTCTGCGCGCTTTCGGTCCCGACTCCGGCGTCATCCCTGTCGTCCGCCGCCTTGAATCCAAATTCCGCAAACCCGCCCGCGGCTCACTCACCTCCACCGTCACCACACCGCCCGAAGCCCTCGGCCAGCTCCGCGCCGATCTCACAGCGAAAGGTCGTGCCACCATCAGCATCAACGTCGAACTCCACGACGCGTCCGGCACCCACACCCTCTCCGCCACTGTCGAATGGTTCATCACTAAAATTCAATGACCGTCGGTCATCTCTTCCCCACCGTCCTCAAAACACTCAACTCACCGTCCTCACCTGCCATGCCCCCCAAAACTGAAAACGCCGACCTAAGCAACGCCGAGTTCCTCAACACCCGGCTCAGCTCCGCCATCTTCAACGACGTCAATCTCTCAGCCGCCCGGTTTGTGAACGTCAACCTTTCGTCCTCACACCTCGAAGACGTCAACCTCACCGGCACCATCATTCGCAACGCCAACTGCTCCCACATGAGCATCGAAGACGCCTGCTACGAAGGCATGCGTATCGACGGCATCCTCGTCTCCGATCTGCTGCACGTTTATCGAAACCAGTCGTCATGAGTGCTCCCCACACCGCCTGGCACCTCACCACCGCACCAGACACCTCATCCCCCGGCTGCGACCTCGTCCGCCAGTGGCTGCGTGAGCACAATTGGGCGGTGAATCCATCCTTCATGGTGCAGCTTCAACAACCGGAACACGCTGTCCGCCCCCTCATCATCCTCGCTCATTCCGGCGATTCCGTCATCGGCGGCCTCTTCGCCGAAACCCAGCTCTCCTGGCTGCGCATCTCCATCATGTCCGTGCATCCCGCACACCGCTCCAAAGGCATCAGCGCCGCCCTGCTAGCAGAAGCCGAACGCCTCGCCCTCGAACGCGGCTGCAAACACGCCTATGTCGACACCATGGACTATCAGGCCCCGCAGTTTTATCTGGCCCACGGCTTCGAACAAGCCGGCCACATCCCCGACTGGGACTCGCACGGACACTCCAAAATGTATTTCACAAAACAGCTTCCTCTGCCGCCCTCTGCCCGAAAGGATTGTGATACCTCGCACGCTCATACCGCGATCCATTGAAAACAGGTCGATTCTCTTGCGTCTCAAACGCACCTCCCTGCTCTAGCCCCAAAGGGGCGTCGGACTCAGCCCAGGGCGCCGCGAGGCACGAGCAAGCCCTGGGTTCCCTCACGAAACATCGGGGAAAGCAAAACCAGTGCCTTCTTCACGCTCCGTGCCCTCCAGCAGCGTCTTCATCGCACCACCGCCACAGCCGCCCCGTCCGCTCACCAAATCCTCGCTCGCCCCTCCACAAGGCCTCCGGTGCCCATCCTCTCCTCATGGCCGCACTTCGCACATCCGTGCACTTCTGCGCTCCCCACCTCCACGCCACCCGCACACTCACCACCGTCCATTTCCGGCAGCAGCTGCACTCTTCCCCAGCCAGGCGTGCGGCATTTCGGGCACAGCACGGCCAGCCGCTCCGCCAGCTTGCACCCCAGCTCCGCAATCACCTCCATCCGCGTGGGGTTGAAAATCGCACGCATGTCCGTCTCCACCCAGGCCATCCGGTCGGCGGAATGTTTCACACACTCCCTGAACGCCGGCTCCAGCGCCCCCGCTGAATCCACCCCCTTGAACACTAGGTTTGAATCCACGCTCCGATTCGGACGCAGGATCAGACCATGCGCCGGAAACAGCGCCTTGGCCGCAAACTCCCTCAGTTCCTCCATCGAACCCACAGCCCTCATGGAAAAATTCGTTTTCGCACTCAGGCAAGACAGATGCAGTTGAAACCCATGCTGCCGGTCGATGAAATACAGCACCTCAAAATCGCTGGCTCTCCCTGCGAGAAATGGATGCGGCCCAAAGCTCCCCTCGCTCGCCAGCACAAATTTCACCTTCTCTCCCAGTCGCCGCAACGACATCTGGCACTTGCGCCGGGCACACTCGATCGCGTTTCCCGCGCGTGAGCCCGTGCTCGGAAAGCTGCCCAGCAGATCGGTGTCCACCGGACATTCGATCATGCTCGCCTTTAGGGTGTTCCAGAAGGGCGCGGAGAGCGCACCGGACTTCGCATGCTTCGTGCTCAGCACGATGCAGCTCCCCTCATACACCCGGCACAGTTTCAAAGGGCGGGTTTCCATGTCAGGTCCCGGTTGAGATAGTAGGTTGTGCGGTCATCCGGCTCGATGCAGGCCAGCTGCACCCACCCGTTGCCAAACAGCTTCTGCAGCACCGCCTGCGCCTGGATGATGCTGTCCAGCATCGCGCGCGGCGCATACACCACCGCCATCAGCCTTTGCGGCTCATGGTAGGCCTCCTCGTCGCTAAGGTGCACTGACTGCAGCGGCAGCCCCGTCATCAGGTCGCTCGCGTTCCCCTGCATGATCCCCATTTTCCCCGTGATGTTTTTGGTGATCTTGCTGCCCCCGCCATATGCCACGTTGTCCAGCGTCGAGAAGAGGTATTGCGTGTTGATCCACTCGGCCACCACCATCGGTGCCGTCAGGATCACCGTCAGCGCCCGCCCCTCGCTGTCCTGCGTGTAGTCGTAGGAGTGCAGAAAGCACCGCCCCTCCAGGTTCACCCCGGCGGTGATGTCACGCGGTGCCACGATGAAGGCGGCGTTTCTCGCCAGCCCCCATTCAGGCCGCACCTGCGCCCAGTCCTGCGCCCGCAGCCAGGCATGGTGCGCGTTGCCATTCTTCACATTCATCTGCTTCAGCCTCTCAGCACTGTTGATCTGCCGCGCCTTTTCCAGATCCTCCCGCAGCTTCTGGATCGCAGCATCATTGGCGTCGCAGAAGAGGGTCACTTCATCCGTCGTCGTGTTGTGCTCGGCCGCATAAAAGCGCGTCCCCTCCGGAATCTCGATCCCCTGCTTCGCCAGATGGCTCCGCACCTCGGCGCGGTTCATGATCCCCGCCAGGATCCGCGCGTTGCTCGCCCCATGCCGCCCGCCGCAGGCGCCGCAGTCCAGCGCCGTGGCATACGCGTTGTTCTGCGTCGTGCTCCCATGCCCGCAGAAGACCACCACCGGCGCAAAGTGGCGCGTCAGCCCCATCGTCCGCAGCGCCCCTTCCGCATACGCGCACTGCTCCGCCGTTGAGATGCTGTCCAGAGAGGGCTCCACTTCCGCTGGCTTCCGGATCATCCCGGACGCGGCCGTCCTGAGCTTCGTCGCCGCCTGCGGTGCCAGGCTCCTCAGCCCCATCCACACGCCGCTCGCCATCCCCATCGCCTCCACCAGCGCAAAGGGCGTGGTAAAGGTGTATTTCACAGACTGATACAGCCGCTTGAATCCGCTCAGTCTCTCATGGCCCTGGCGCTGCGCATGCAGTTCTTCATGCCCGCAGCAGCAGGGAGACTCCACCACCTCATGCTTCGGCGTCAGCAGCACCGGGCACGAGGCATGGGTGTCACCGGTCACCGCATCCGTGATCTTCACCGGCACGCCGAAGAATCCGGCAAACCCCAGCGTCTGGTAGTCCCCGGTGGACTCCAGCGCCCTCCGGAAAGGCTCGGAGCGCACGTCGATGCAGAACACCATCTGCGCCTTGGGCGCATGCGCCGGCTTGATCGGTTGCGCCGCCAGCTTGTCCAGCAGCGGCTTGCGGTATCCCTTCTCCGCCGCCTGCATCTTCACCAGCGGGCTCTCTGCCTTCTCCGCCTTTTTCAGCGCTTTGGCATGCCATTGCAGCAGTCCTTGGGCTTCCGGCCACAGCAGGCTGGTGATGACCAGCCGCATCGCCAGATAGTCCGTCTGTGTCACCGGGTGCGCATGGTCCGCCTCCAGCCCCGCCCATTCGGTGCGGTATTTCACATAGGCCGCCCAGCCCGGCAGCGTCGTCAGCATCAGGGTCGCAAAGGTCGCCAGTTCGTCATCCTCGATGCCCAGCCTGTTCAGGCAGTCCGCCGCCGCCTCTTCCGCGCTCTCGGGCAGAGCCTTCAGCCTTGCCTGCTTGTCCTTGTTGTGGCCATGCAGCTTGCTGTCATGCACCGCCAGCTGTTTCCAGGCCGCATACAGCCCCTGGCTCCGCAGCGGCATGGCAATCGTCGCCTGCCCCTGGTCAAAGAAGGCCTGCAGCCATTTGATCGTCTCGCGGTTCACCGCCAGCATCTCCTCTGGCAGGTCTGCTTGCTGAAAGCTCGCGGCTCCCGCTTTCAGCGCCTCTTCGATCGGCCTGTCCTCCAGACCTTGCAGCGGGTTCACCGCGATCAGGTTTTTCAGCGGCCAGAAGGGCGCTATTTTGCCAAACGCTTCTTTCGTCAGTTCGGCGGGGTGGGGTGGTTTTGTGGCAGTTTTCATGTCAGCTTTGAGTGGGTTCAGGGGTTTAGGCTCCTTGGATCGTTGGTTGATACTGGTAGTGGTTGCGGTGCGTCGTCACGGTGCTTGGGTGTGGCTGGCTGGCATTTAGTGCTGTGACATAATATTTCATCGCCCATTCATGGACTTGGCTGTCCGTCTTGCCTCGTGGCACCATCAGCATCGTCAGCCAGGCCGCTGCCAGCACCACGCATCCGGCGATGTGCAGCCCGTTCAGCGGCTGCGGCTGCATCAGCTCCATCGTTTCCATCTGCGCCACAATCAGGTGCACACTTCCTCCGTAGGCCAGCCCGGCGCAGATCGCCGCCGCCAGTGCCAGCGGCAGGCCCTTCAGCGGCTGCTGCCTCACCATCGGCAGCGCAAACTGGCTCGCCGCCAGAAAGGCCGCCACCATCAGCACCAGCGTCGAGTCTCCGGCGCTCCAGGACTTGCCGCTCGCGTAGCCAAATCCCAGGCTGCCCACCACACCGCAGATCAGCGCGCAGATCAGGCTGAGCAACTTCGGCGGGTAGTTGGGGTCCAGCCTTTTCTCCTGCGCCGCGCCACCGCTCGCCAGGAAGAGGTAGGCTTTGAACATCCCATGCCACACCAGGTGTGCCACCGCAGCAGGGAACAGCCCCAGCCCGCACTGCGCCAGCATGAACCCCATCTGCCCCATCGTCGAGCAGGCCAGCATCCGCTTCACATCGCTTTGCATCAGCTTCCACAGCGTCCCCGCCAGCGCGGTGATGATTCCAGCCACAAAGATCACGCTCAGCAGCCCGCTGTGCTTCAGGTAGAGCGGCGCAAACCTCGCCAGCAGAAACCCGCCCCCGTTCACCAGCCCCGCGTGCATGATCGCCGAGACGGGCGTCGGAGAGTTCAGCGAACTCGTCAGCCACCGGTGAAAGGGCCAGATGGCCGACTGCGTCATCGCAGCCACCAGCAGCAGCACCAGTGCAGGAATGATGAGACTCGACTCATTCGGCTTGTGCAGCAGCGCCTGGATGCTCGTTTCTCCGCTCGCCTGGTAGAGCAGCCAAAAGGCGGCCGCCATGCATACTGCGCCGAGCGTATAGTTCTTGGCCGCCAGCACTCCCGAGGCCCGCGCCGCCCTCCAGCATGTCTTATGCACCATCAGCCGCACCAGCAGCAGGTTGCTCACCATCCAGGCCGCCAGCAGCACCACCAGGTGGTTTGCGCTTACCATCACCGCCAGGGTCGCCACCAGCAGGCCTAGCTGGATGAAGAAGGCGCGGTATCTCGTGTCCCCCTTCAGGTAGCGGCCGGCAAAGCTGCCGACACACACACCGATGAATACCACCAGCGCCACCATGATGGCGGCCAGGGGGTCCGGATACAGCAGGGCTTCAGCTTGTTCGTGCGTCATGTTCATGTGTGTGTATTAGTTTTTCTTGGCTTACACCGGACACATATTAGCCTTGATAATATAAGAAAAGATCATTATTCTTATACATCACATTAGCTATTCTAATGATCTTCGACACCATCACCCTCCAATGCTTCATCGCCGTCGCTGAAACCGGCAGCTTCACCCGGGCCGCCGAGCGCGTCGGCAGAACCCAGTCGGCTATCAGCCAGCAGATGACCAAGCTCGTCTCCCTCCTCGGAAAGCCTCTCTTCGTCAAAGGCAGGCAGTTCGGCCTCACACCTGAGGGCGAAATCTTCCTCGGCTACGCCCGGCAGATCTTCGCCCTCCATCGCGAGGCCCTCGACCGCTTCACCACTCCCGAGCTCGAGGGCGAGGTGCGCTTCGGCCTGCCGGAAAACTTCGCCAGCGTGTACCTCTCCGAGGTGCTCGCCGACTTCTCTCGCATCCACCCCCGCATCCTTCTCAACATCGAGTGCGATCTCACCCTCAACCTCTTCGATCGCTTCAAAAAGAAGAAGTTCGATCTCGTGCTGGTAAAAATGAACCGGCCCGAAGACTTCCCCAACGGCCTCGATGTCTGGTCAGAGCCTCTCAAATGGGTCGGAGACCCCATTCTCATCAACCGCAAAAAACCCGTCCCCCTCGTCCTGTCTCCGCATCCTTGCGTCTATCGCGCTTCAGCCATCAAGGCCCTCGAAAAAGCCGGCCGCCCCTGGCGTCTCGTGTTTTCCAGCCCCAGCTACGCAGGCACCGTCGCCGCCGTCAAAGCAGGCATGGGCATCAGCGTCATGCCCCACACCATGATCCCCCCGGAGCTTCAGGCCGTCGATGCCTCACTCCTGCCAAAACTCGCCGACACCCACGTCTCCCTCCTCAAACACCGCGCCGACAATCCCGCCATCAACACACTGGAGGAATTCGTCCTCAAGCGCCTCAAGCACTGACATCATCCCCTGGCGGCCATCTCTCCTCCCTCATCGGCACCAGTTGCAACGTCAAAGAACTTGAAGGCAACCTCGCTCCCTTACCGCCTTTGGCAGCCGCAGGCCCGTTCGTGTGCACGGCTGCGATTGATTGTTGCAAGGAACTGTCCATGACAGGACACTAAACACTGGCCCTCAACCCCGTGTTCATGACACGCTTCCAGGCTCATCCGATTCTCAGGTGTGGATATAGGCCCCCTATGTTCTCATCGAGTCGCTCCATGAGATGTGAATACTCATCCTCCGTCAGTCCTAGGTCAGTCAGAAGGTGGCGATCGACTACCAGACGCCCTCTCCGGTGCAGAAGCAGTTGTAGCCTCCCGCGATACCCCCGGCCAGACAGCGAACCAATCTCTGCCCATGGATAGAAGCGACGGCCATAATGCACTCCCTGTGAATCGATCCGCAACTCCACGCGAAAGTCGGTCAGATAGTATCGAGTCAGCATGGCGCCGAGAAAAGCGAAGAAACTCAAGAAGCCCATGGGTAAGAGGCCAAATAAGAGCTTCCTGGGATCATGCCAGACGGCGACCCACTGCGGGAAAAGGCGGACAAGAAAGAACGAGCAGAACGCGAACAACGCCATCCCCGTGATCAATACGGGAAGACGCCGGTAATGGCAGGTCCCAGTGCAATAGACTTCGTGGGTCATGGTGATCATGTTGAGTGGAGCGGACGGAGAAAAGCTGAGCGGCGACTGCTGGCCGGGTTAGGCCTTGTGGCGTTCATCTCGCTGCCAGCGATAAAAAGTATAAACCGCCTGCACAATGACAGCGAGCAAGAGAACCCCATAGATGCTCAGCGACCAGACTGTGCCATCTGGAGGATCAATGACAATGAGCAGAAGCAGGAACACAGAAGTCCAAAGCGTGCGGATGAATTTTTGGCGGTAGGAAAGCCGCCAATACGAAAGAGAATGCCCTTGGTCGTTGTCTTCGTTCATGGGGGGGCGTGCTTCATGATGACCTGACGTTCGGCTCAGGCGACGGCGGGTGGGGCTGGAGCGGCATAGCTTGCAGAAGGCAGCCCGAAGGTCACCGCTGGAGTCACAGTCCACCGTCGATCACATGACGAGTGCCATACGAGCCCCCTGCTTGCATCTGTTTTGTTCGGCCAGTGTGAATGGGTTTCAGCGTTCGGTGCGCCAGCGCTAGGATGGAACCGGGGATGTCAACTGATCAGCCTTTGTGCCATTCGGTGCCGTCCGCGAACTTCACCCAGATGGGGGTTGTCGTGATGCGAACTGTTCCATCGGGAATCCACGCATCATCCAAACCAACAACTGCATCGTCCTTGGCCTCGGGAGCGAGCAAGGGATCGGCCGGTGGTTCCGCGCCTGTCATGCCCCACTTGTGAAGATCTCCTGTAATGTCTTTGCCTGCTTGATCGAAGCACTGATACTCGAACTCAATCCCGTTGATGCCTTTTTGGGTCTGGTTGACGATTCCGACTTTCGGTAGCTTTGCTCCTTCCACTTTCACCATTGCAATGAAACTAACGGTAATGGGAGCATTGGCGGCTGCAGGCACCGGAGCGGCCTTGAGCTCAGTCTTGGACTGCGTGGTGACTTCTGGTTTGTCTGCTGATGCCGGGACCGACGTCGTATTTGATTTGGAGCAACTGCAAATGAGGAAGACAAGGATCGAAAACAAGCTGTTTCGAGTGAACATAAGGCGAAGAATGGAAGGAGTTGCCGAACTTCTTGATGAGAAACAATTCTGTCGAGCACGTCAACAACATCACGGGGCACAGATTTGTCGAGTACCAAGGGGGGCAGGTTCATGGGAGTTGCTTCTGACGCACCCACCCCGTACTCTGCACGCTATGAAACACCTTCTTCCGCTCGTCCTCCTCGCGACATCATCCGCATGGACCCAGGACCTCTCCGCCCAAAAGCACAACGTCCAAAACACCGCAGAGAAAAATCAGGTCGAACTCCACCTCGACCAGCCTTACGCCGCCAATGACAACCCCAAGCAGAAGGTCGATCTCTACCTCCCTAAAAAACGCAACACCGACAAGCCCCTCCCCGTCGTCGCCCTCATCCACGGCGGCGGGTGGGTCAACGGCGACCGCCTCGGTTACGCCGCCGCTGCCATCCAGTTCGCCCGCACCGGTGACTACGCCGCCGTCGCCGTCGGCTACCGCCTCACCAAGGAAGCCCACTGGCCCGCCCAGATCTACGACTGCAAGGCTGCCATCCGCTGGATCCGCGCCCATGCCAAGGAGTTCAATCTCGATCCTGACAAGATCGCCGTCATGGGCAGTTCCGCCGGCGGTCATCTCTCTTCCCTCATCGGCACCAGTGGCGATGTCAAAGAACTCGAAGGCGACCTCGGCCCCAGCACCACCTTCAGCAGCCGCGTCCAATGTGTCATCAACCTCTGTGGCCCCGAAGACTTCACCCAGGCCCTCATGTTCGACAAAGACAATAAGCCCGTCGTCAAAGACGACGCCGTCTCCGGTCTCCTCGGCGGCACCTATGAGGAAAAGCATGAGGTAGCAGTCGCCGCCTCTCCAGTCACCTACGTCACCGACGACGATCCTCCCTTCATCACCTTCCACGGCACCGCCGACAAACGCGTCGCCTTCCTCCACGCCGAAGCCATTCATGCCGCCCTGAAACAAGCTGGCGTCCCCTCCCTGCTCATCCCCATCACCGACGGTGGCCACGGCTCCGTCAGCCATCCCGACGTCATGGTCCGCGCAAAAATCTTTATCAGCAACACCCTCCGGGGTGAAAACGCCACCATCGACATCACCGCCATCCCCGCGCTGCCAGAAAAGAAAAAGTAGGCCCCATGTACACCCCCGCCCACTTCCAGATCGACGACCTCGGCACGCTCCACGCATTCATCCAGCGCCACAGCTTCGCCACCCTCGTTTCACAGGAGGGCGGCGTCCCGCAGGCCACACACCTGCCGTTTTTGCTGAATCCGACACAAGGCGGGCACGGAATTCTCCTCTCCCACATGGCCCGCGCCAACCCCCAGTTGTCGCATTTCACCAACTCCGAAGTCCTCGTCATCTTCACCGGCCCCCACGCCTACATTTCCCCGGCCTGGTATGCCACCCAGCCCGCCGTCCCCACCTGGAACTACACCGCCGTGCATGCCTATGGCATTCCACGCATCGTCACGCAGCATGACCGCTTCGCCCAGATGCTGCACGACCTCGTCGAACTCTACGAATCTGGCCGCCCCAACCGCTGGAATGGCGAACTCCCACCCGAATTCCGCGACGCCCTCATGAAAGGCATCGTCGGCATCGAAATCGAAATCACCCGCCTCGAAGGCAAGTTCAAGCTCAGCCAAAACCGACCAAAAGATGCACAGTCTGTCATCGCCATGCTCGAAAAAAGCACCGATCAGACCGATCGCGAAACCGCCCAGATGATGAAGGATAGCCTCTGATGTCCACCCACACCGCCACCATCCGCTGGAAAAACCAGGGCCCCGATTTCCTCAGCCGCCGTTATTCGCGCGAACATGCGCTCCATTTCGACGGCGGCGCTGTCATGCCAGGCTCCCCTTCCCCGCACATCGTGCCCGCCCCATGGTCCAATTCCGCGGGTATCGACCCCGAGGAGTTGTTCGTCGCCTCCGTCTCCAGCTGCCACATGCTCTGGTTCCTCCACGTCGCCTGCGACGCCGGTTTCCTCCCTGAAAGCTACGATGACGCAGCAGAAGGCATCATGACGCAAAATGAGCGCGGCGTGATCTGGATCAGCCGCATCACCCTGCGCCCTAAAATCATCTGGGGCGGCGAAAAGCAGCCTTCTGCAACTGAAGTCTCGCACCTGCATCATCTTGCCCATGAGCAGTGCTTCATTGCCAATTCCATCAAAACAGACGTCATTGTTCAGCCAGAAAACTGACATGAAACCTCAGCCCGCCCCCCAGATTTTCGAAGGCCGCTTTGTCACCCTCACACCGCTTGATGTCGCTGCGGACTTGGCAGAACTCTACACCATATCGCATGCAGACGCAGCAGCCACACCCACGCTCTGGCGCTACCTGCCCCGCGGCCCCTTTGCCTGCGCTGAAGAACACGCCGCCTTTCTCCGTGAATGGCAGGCCACGCCCAATGTCATCGCCTTCACCGTGCGCGCCACAGGCACCCGTCAGCCACTGGGCAGCATCTCGCTCATGAGCATTCGCGCAGAGCACGGCGTGGCAGAGCTGGGAAACATTTGGTATTCACCAGCAGCACAGCGCACCAAGACCAACACCGAATCCTGCTACCTGCTGCTGCGTTACTGCTTTGAGCAGTTCGGCTACCGCCGCATGGAATGGAAATGCGATGCACGCAATGCCCCCAGCCGCGCCGCCGCCCTGCGCCTCGGTTTCACCTTTGAAGGAATCTTCCGCCAGCACATGATCATCAAGGGCGAAAACCGCGACACCGCCTGGTTTGCCATGCTCGACCACGAATGGCCGCAGATTGCCACCGCGTTCCACCGCTGGCTGTATGAAGACGATTCAATTCCCCTCGGACGATTAATTGCAGAAAGTCGCAGCGTACAGGCTCGTGCATGAAGCACGCCCTTTTCCTCCTGCTGGCCACCTCCATGGTTGTCGCCGCTGACCCAAAACCCAAGCCCGAGTTTCAATACAAGACCGAAGGCATCCAGGTCAGCATTCCCACAGCAGACGAGCCCCGCGTGAAGGCATTCGGTCCCGACACCATCAAGGCCGCCGCCAAATACCTCGATGACGGGGCCATCTGCTGGGTGCGTGAAAAGACCTGCGTCAACTGCCACACCACCGGCCCCTACCTCAGCGAGCGCCCCGCCCTCTCCCGACAGCTCGGCCAGCCTCTGGAGGAAGTGCTGGCAGACTTTGTCAAAACCGTGCCCGCTGAGGTCAAGCCGCAGAAAGAAACGGAAAAAGATGGCATCAAATACTACGGCGGCTCCTGGACCAGCATCTGGCGCTCCCTCGGCCTCGCCGAATGGGACAGGCATGTCACCGGCAAACTCTCCGCACACACCAAGCGCTCCTTGCACGAGATGCTCATGCGCCAGTCTGCCGATGGCTCCTTCGTCAGCTATGGCGAGGTCGAAATCCCCCACATCACCACCGACTTCGAGCTCACCCTCCAGGCTGCCCGTGCCGTGACCGCCGCGCCCGGCTGGCTATCCAGCCTGAAGGATGCGGAACTGCTCGCCCGCATCGAGAAAATGAAGGCATGGCTGCGCACTGCCGAGCCGAAGAACGACTACGACCGCATCCTGCGTCTTCAACTGGCACACTACATGCCAGATGTCGTTCCGCAGGCGCAGCGAGATTCCGCCCTGGCCCTGCTTTCGTCCAAACAGCACGCCGATGGCGGCTGGTCACTGCGCGACATGTCCGCGCTCAGCGACTGGCATTTCAAGATGAGCGACACTGTGGTGAAGCTCGTCAGCAACCTTCCAGACGCCGCCAAACCGGAGAGCGACGCCTACATGACTGCCTTTGCCGTCGTCCTGATGCGTCAAAACAACATCCCCGCCAGCGATGAGCGCATCCAGCGCGCCATCGCCTGGCTCAAGCAGGAGCAGCGTGTCTCCGGCCGCTGGTGGATGCACTCGCTCTACCGGGGCAACTACCACTACATCACCTACATAGCCACCGCCCAGGCCCTCAAGGCGCTGGCATTGTGCGACGAGCTGCACTGAGTTTCATCTTCGTGCACGCCGATACGCCGCTGGCGACTCGCCCATGCGTTTGCGGAAGTGCTGGGTGAAGCTGCTGGCATCTACAAACCCGCACTGCTGCGCGATCTCGCTGGCCGTCATCGTCGTCCGCTCCAGCAGCTGCACCGCGGCCAGCACCCGTGTCTTGATCAGAAACTCCTGCGGCGTGATGCCAAACGCACTCTGAAACCGCCGCTGCAGCTGGCGCAGCGACTGCCCGCAGGATTTGGCCACATCTTCAATCAGCAGCGGCTTGGCGTAGTCATGGCGGATGATTTCCACCGCCTGCGCCACGGTTTGGAATACCGGCAGCCTGCGCTCGGCTTCATCCGGACGCCTCAGCGTTCCCATCACGCCCTGAATTTTCCGCCTGCGGTCAAAAAGCGGCAGCTTTGTCACCAGAAACCAGTCCGGGATGCCTTGCGAGTCCCACCACAACTCCACCCGCTCGATCACCTCCGCCTTGCCGGCCAGGAGGCGCTTGTCGTCATCCACATAAGCCTGCGCCATGGTGTCCGGGTTCAGGTCAAAGTCCGTGCGCCCGATGATCTCGGAATCGTCCGGCATCTGGTAGCGCTGCATCAGCCCCTCGCTGGCAAACATCAGATGCCCGGCCTTGTTTTTGGCAAAGAAGTACACGCCCGGGATGTGGTCAAAAAGACGCTGAAACAGCAGTGTTGGCTCCAGCGCGGCCATCCATGCGGCCCGTTGCCTCCTCCAGCGCACGATTTCCGCCGCAGAGCGCTTGGGACGCTCGCGGGGTCTCAAGGGTGAGTCGGATCGCCTTGGGGTTGTCACGCAAAGCAGGATGGCGTGACGCAGCCCGCATGCAACAGGCCTGCGGCCTCAGCGTGCGATCTTTTCCAGCATCGTGCGGCAGTCCTCCCAGGCCACTTCATGAGGCTGGCGCTTGTTCAGTGCGGCCAGTGCCGCAGTCACACCGGCAGCCTCCCCCATTGCCACAGCATTGCCCGTCACGCGGTAGCTCGCATGGGCCACAAAATCACCGCTGATGCAGCGTCCTGCCATCATGAGGCCGTCCACATCCTTGGCGATCAGCGCACGCAGCGGAATGTCATACGGCGTGAATTTTTGCACGCCTCCACGTTCAATGGTCAGCTTGTCATTGTCCGCCTTGCTCTTCGCATGAATGTCCACGCCAAAGGTCACGCGCGCCACGGCATCGGGGTGCCGCGCGGCCTGGGTCAGATCCTCCTTCGTCACCACATAGCGGCCATGGATCCGCCTTCCATCCCGCACGCCTATCTGCTCCGCCGTGGCCACCACCTGCAGGCCGTCCCAGACCCCGCCCAGCTTTCGCAGCGCGCGGGTGATGGTGAAGACCTCCCTGCGCGCACGCACCGTGGCGGTGGTCATGGCGTCGGCGTCATCCGGGCGAATGCCGTATTCATGGTTCAGCATCAGCAGCACGATGTTGTCGCGCACATGGAAAATGGTCGGCATGCCGTAGGAGGGATCCACACCGGCGCGCTGGATTTCCGCTTTGAAGTTGGCTGTTGCCTCCACGTGCCATTTGAGGTCGCCCTGATAAAACGAGATGTATTTCCCCATCTGCGTCACATCCCGCACCACCGCCAGCGCGTTCATGGTCAGAGGCTGGCAGGCGCACTCTGCCGACTTGTCGTCCTGCGCCATTTTCCCCAGATCCCAGCTGCAACCCGCCAAGGCTCCGAGAACGCCATCGCCCGTGGTGTCGATAAACACCGGAGCCCGCCACGCCTCCCGGCCCGAGCGTGATTCGGTGATGACGGTAGTAAGCTGCCTTCCCTCGCGATAAGCTGCCACCAGACGCGTGTGCAGGCGGAATTTGACACCCGCTTCGCTGCACAGATCCTCCAGCAGCAGCTTCATTTCATCCGGCTCATAGACAAAGCGCCCCGCATCCGTGCCCCGACGTGCCCCCCGCTCATCGAGCAGCCGCCGGATCTCCCGGGTGAAGCCCGGCTTGTCGAAATCAAAGATCCAGGTCAGCAGGCCCGCCGTCCACACGCCGCCCAGGCAGCCGTTCGTTTCAAACAAACGCACCCGCGCGCCTGACCGCGCCGCGGCAACTGCCGCCGCCACACCCGCAGGCCCGGCACCGCAGACGATGACATCCGCGTCGTTTATCAGCGGCACAGTCCGGCTGGGCTCATCAAATGCCCCGGCATCGACTAGTCCCTCAGCAGCAGACACCCATGTGGCCGCAGGCAGCACGGCCGGACCTGCGAGTGCAGCGCGTAGAAAATGACGGCGGGAAAAATCAGCAGGCGCGGGCTTCATGACAGAGAAAGAATGGTTGGTTCCAGGGCGGCGAGTACGCGTTGCAGTCTGCGGCTTCCGCCCCCAGCTTCCCAGCCCAAGTTGTTAACAAAGATAGCACAAACGAAACATGCCCGACGCCCACGCCCCTGCCGGCCCATGGCCCACATGGATCCGCCGCCTGCTCAGGCGCGGCTGGCCCCGGCGCGTGCACTTGGCCCTGGAGTCCGGCACTCCAGCCCTGCGCGGCGGTCTGCCTGTGCATGATAGCCCGCGCTTCTCCATCTGCCTCGCTGGCACCGGGCGCTACATCGTCTTGCGGCAGCAGAAGCAGGAAATCATCACGCTCCAGCGCGGGGACGCCATCGTGGCCGCGCCGCAGGCGCTGATGGAGCCCCACGCATCGGCGCGCTATCTTGCCATCGGTTTCGTCTTCACGCCGGAAATGACGCGTTTTCTGCTGGCCAAAAAAGGCCCTGCGGGGCACCGGTTTCTGCAGGCTCATCATGCCTCACGGGCGCTGGATGAGGATGGGCGGCACTTTCTCCAGGCCCTGCAAAACCGCCGCCACTCACCACCCGAGGACCTGGCCGCGCGCCGCCTCGTGGAGCTGCTGCTCATCATGGCCGCTGAGATGGCCGAGCTGCCCGAGCCGCCTGCCTCGGCTGCTGGAAAGGCGCGCTTCACCTGGCTGGCGGCCTGCCGGTTTTTACAGGAGAACCTCCATCACCCCATCGGCAGGCAGGATGTCGCCAGATTCCTCCATCTGCATCCCAACCACGTGTCCCGGCTGTTCCGGGAGTTTAGTGGTCAGTCGTTTCTCGATTTTCTGCTGCAGGCGCGGCTGGAACGCTCCCGGCCCCTGCTGAAGGACCCGCAGCTCAACATCACCGAGATCGCCCATGCCTGCGGCTTCCGTGATGCCAACTATTTCATCCGCTGTTACCGGCGCAAATTCGGCAGATCCCCCGGCCAAGACCGCCTGTCGCATTTCGAATAATCTTTGTCGTGACGCAGATGCACGGTTCTGCATTAATCTGCACTCACAACCGCCCATGAAACCCATCGTTCAAATCTCCCTCGACCTGACGAACATCGACGAAGCGCTCGAAACCGCCGCCTTGGCCATGCGTGCTGGTGTCGACTGGCTGGAGGCCGGCACGCCGCTGATCCTCGCCGAAGGTCTGCACGGTGTCCGCGCCCTGCGCAAGGCTTTCCCAAACACCCCGATCGTGGCCGACCTGAAGACGATGGATGGCGGTTACCTGGAGGCCGAGATGATGGCCAAGGCTGGTGCCACCCACGTCGTGGTCATGGCCCGCGCGCATGCTGAAACCGTCAAATGCGTGGTCAAAGCCGGCAAGGACTTTGGCTGCAAGGTCATGGGAGACAACATGATCTCTGAAGACATGGTCGCCGGAGCCAAGTGGCTGGAGGATCTGGGCTGCGATTATGTGATTCACCACATCGGCTACGACGAGCGCCGCGGCATCGCCGCCGCTGGAAAGCGCATGCCCAGCCCGCTGGACCAGCTGCGCGAGGTGGTGAACGCCGTCAAAGTGCCCGTGCAGGCCGTGGGCGGCCTCAGCCTGGAGCAGGCCATCCAATGCCCGAAGTATGGCGCTCCGCTGGTGGTGCTCGGCGCTCCGCTCACCATCGACGCCGACGCTTTCAAAACGGCGGATGGCAATCTTGAAGCCTCCCTGCGCATGATTTGCGAGGCCGTGCATGCTCAGGACGTTCCTGCTTTCTAATTCCACCTCTTTCCAACCCCATGAAATCCGCCGCCGTCGTCAATTACGCGCCTGAAAAAGGCTCCGTCGAAGTCCGTGAAATCGAAACGCCAACCATCGGCAGCGAGGACGTGCTCCTCGAAGTGGCCAATGTGGGCGTCTGCGGCTCCGACCTCCACCAGTGGACCGCCGACCACTCCTGGCCGGTGAACTACCCCGTCGTGCTTGGCCATGAGTTTGGCGGACGCATCGTCGAAATTGGCAAGGATGTGGAAGGCTGGAAAGTGGGCGACCGCGTCGTCTCCGAAACCGCCGCCATCATCAGCCCGAACAACCCGATGACGAAGCGCGGGCTCTACAATCTGGACCCGACCCGCAAGGGCTTTGGCTACGGCGTGAATGGCGCCATGACGAAGTATGTGCGCGTGCCGAGCCGCATCCTGCACCATGTGCCGGACCAGCTTCCCTTTGAGCAGGCCTGCCTCACCGAGCCCTGCTGCGTGGCCTACAGCGCCGTGGTGAAAAACGCCCGTATCGAACCCGGCGACCGCGTGGTCGTTCTCGGACCAGGCACCATCGGCATTCTCTGCGCTGCCATGGCACGCCTCTGCGGTGCACAGGTGGCCATCGTCGGCCTGCCGCAGGATGCACACCGTCTGGAAATCGCCAAGCAGTACGGCTGCGAGGTCATCATCGGCGATGCCAAGCCCTGGGCCACCGCCCGCGACGGCCTGGGTTGCGATGGAGTCATCGATGCCGCAGGTGCGAGCATCACCCTGAAAATCGCGCTCGACATCGTGCGCCCTGCCGGATGGATTAGCAAGGTGGGCTGGGGCCCTCAGCCTTTGGGCTTCAACCTCGACCCGCTGGTGCAGAAAAACATCACCCTCCAGGGCAGCTTCAGCCACAACTGGCCCATCTGGGAACGCGTCATCGCCCTGCTCAGCAGCGGCCAGTTTGACGTGAAGCCCATCATCGGCGGCGTCTGGCCCGTGACCGAATGGCACGAGGCCTTTGAGAAGATGCACAAGGGCGAGGTCGTGAAGAGTGTGCTGCGCCCGGTGTAATCCCCACACTTTTCATCTCATGAGCTTTCGACTCCTGGCAGCGGCAGCGCTGTCCGTCTGTGGCTGCATGGCCTCAGCTCAGGCACAGACTCCCGAGCCCTCGGTGTGGATCAGTCCGCCGGGGCAGGACAAGTGCCTGGCCTTCCGGCAGCTTTTTGAGCAACCGGACGCATGGAAGGAAACGAGAGCGCATATTGATGTGCTGTTCATCACGGACCTGAATCTGCAGCGCCACTTCAGCGATGACGAACTGCGCAAGTGGTTCGGCATGATGAAGGAGTGGAAGCTGCGGCTGGCGATGGAGGTCGGAGCGGTAAAGCCCTGGGGCAGGACCGGCGAAGCGTGCTTCAATGCCGAGCGCAAGAACTGGGAGCGTCTGCAAAGCCTGGGGGCGAATCTCTACGCCATCGCCATGGACGAGCCGCTGGTCTGCGCCCGCGAGCAGATCCACGAAAGCGATGAGTATGCGATGAAGGAGACCGCCAACTACATCGCGCTGGTGCGAAAGCATTTCCCGGATGTGCTGATTGGCGACATCGAGGCCTACCCGTCTGCCAGCGTCGAAGAGCACAAGAAGTGGATCGAAGGACTGCAGCAGCAGCTGGCGGAAAAGAAGGTGCGCGGACTGGACTTTTACCGCCTGGATGTGGACTGGCTGCGCTTTAACGTGCAGCAAAAGGGCTCCTGGAAGGGGGTACGGCAGCTTGAACTCTACTGCCGCCAGAAGAAGCTGCCCTTTTCTCTGATCTACTGGGCCTCCGGCTACCCCGGCATGCTGAAGCGTGGGCTGGCAGATGACAGCACGTGGTACACCTCCATCATGCAGCAGGGCTATGACTATGCCGCCGTGGATGGCAGGCCGGACCAGATGGTGATCGAAAGCTGGGTGAGTGCGCCTTCCAAGTGCCTGCCTGAAACCGGTGAATGGACCTTCACGCGCTCAGTTTTGGACTTTGTGAAGAAGTTCGTGAAATAGCTTGTGTGATGGGAGGCGGCCTGCCGTACTTTTCTCTCTCATTCCACACCAACCATGAAATCGCTTCTTTGCCTCGCCCTGCTCTCCACGGCCGCGTTTGCCGTTGATTATCCCCGTGTCATTTTCTCAGACGACTTCGCCACCGACGGTTTCGGCAAGGCCTGGGGCCACTACAAGAGCTCCAGCGTGGTGAAGGGCGGCGTGCTGGTGGGCATCACCGCACCAGAGTCGGATCATGCTGCGGTGGATGTGATCCGCATCGCTCCGGAGACCGATCTGGAGGTGTCTGTGAAGTTCCAACTGGTCAGCGATCAGGCCAAGGGCTTCAACATCTGGCTGGATGACAAGGACTACAAAGGCTCCCACGCGGGGCACATTTGCAGTATCTCAGTGAATCCAAAGGCAGTCGTGGTGGCCGATGCCAAGACCGGCACTTTCAGCAACGACATCTACACACGCAAGAAGGCGGTGCCGCCGACGCTGACCGCCGAGGACAAGGCCAACATGCAGAAGTGGACAAAGTCGACACCCACCACGGTGTCTCTCAAGGAGTGGCACACGCTGACCGTGCGCACCCATGGCGACGTGGTGGAAACCAGCATTGACGGCAAGGTTGTCAGCACCTTCCAGTCCCCGGGCGTCGCGCATGATCACAAAACGGTGGTGAGCCTCACCACCAACCGCGTGGACGTGATTTACGACGACTTCAGCATCAAGGGAGTGGCGAAATAGTCAGCGGCCGATTCAGGCTCACCAGTTTTTGATCCATTTGGCACCGAGGCTTGCATTGGCCTCGGTGTCTTTGCTTATGGCCATGATGTTTTTCATGTCCTCAGCGTAAGACCATAGATCGTAAGTGGCATTGATGGTGTTTTTCTTTTCGGCGTCGGCCTTGACGTATTGAAAGGGACGCCCGAAGGCATCGACAAGGATGTAGCTGTCACCCACTTTGCGCCACATACCCTCCGGCATGTCCGGGATCATGGCATGTTTGATTTCGTCCGTGCTGACCTGGCCATCCGAACGAGAGTTATTATTATTGCCGGGAGATTGAACACCTTTGATGGCATCGGAACCATCGCCCCGAAGCGCCTGATAGAGGCATTTGGCAGCACCGATGCGATACACCTTTCCAGGCATGATCTCGGCTGTCTCTTCGGAGTTTGCAGGCTCTGGATATTCACCGTAGTGCTCATGATAGCGCTCCAGAGCAGACTCGATCATCTCCTTTGTGCTTTGCGTCACCTGCCGTTTGGAGGAACCTGGATTCCAGTTGCCGACCACCAGCGCCACAAGAAGGACAATGAGGCCGATGACAACGAGCAGCTCAATCAATGTAAAACCATGGCCTTTACGGATGATTTTCATGGAAAAATGATATGCGAAGCCCGGGATTTGCCCAAGCTTAAAATCACTGACGCATTTCACACAGACTTTGTCGTGGAACTGACTGATGAAATTCCGTTAATGATCAGAGTCATGAACCCCAGCCCAACCAGCAATGACCAAAGCACACGACGTGCCTTCGTGAAAGCATCTGCCGTCGCGGCGGTGGCACCGATGGCGTCTGCACAGCAAGCGAACACCAAGGCGCCGATGCGGGAGATCGAGACGGATGTGCTGGTGTGCGGCGGAGGCTGCGCAGGCACGGCGGCGGCGCTCAGTGCGGCACGCAATGGCGCGAAGACGCTGCTGGTGGAAAAGGCCCCCTTTGCGGGAGGCATCATCACCAGCGTGGGGCTGCCCTATTTTGACGGCATTGCAGACATCAAGACGCACCGTGTGGTCGTGCGTGGCATCGCTTTGGAACTGCTGGCCAAGACGGGCGTGTGCAAGGCGGATGCAGAAGAGATCAAGCCGCACAACCCAACGATTCCGAACACTTTTGAATTCAAGGTGCTGCTGGACCGCGAACTGCAGGCCTGCGGCGACAAGCTGACTGTGCTGTTCAATTCCTTTGCCTGCGATGCCGAGTCCTCCAACGGCCGCATCACCTCCGTGGTGATCGCCAACAAGGATGGGCTGGTGCGAATCAAGCCCAAGGTGGTGATCGACTGCACCGGCGACGCTGATGTGGCGGCCTGGTCGGGTGCGCCGACTGAGCAGAGCGCCGAGGTGCAGCCTCTGACCTTGCATTTCCGTATCGGCAAAGTGCAGAAGGTGCCGGACATTGGCAAACTTTGCCGCGCCGCACTGGTGAAGGCGCAGGAGCTGGGTGAACTGCCGCATTTCTACGGCCCGGGTGTGATGTTCATGTATGCCAATGATGAGATCTACATCCACGGCGTGCGCGTGCCAGCCAACCCAACCGATGCCGCCGACCTGAGCCGTGCCGAAATGCAAGGCCGGGCTGATGCACTGGCCATGCATCGTGCGTGGAAACGGGACATTCCCGCCTTTGCAGACTCGTATTTCCTCGAAGCGTATCCGTGGATCGGCGTGCGCGAGTCGCGCCGCCTGATCGGCCAGCATGTGCTGAATGAGAAGGAAGTCATGCAGGGCCGCCGGTTTGACGACGCCATCGCCACCGGCTGCTGGTATCTGGATCTGCACCCGAACAAAACTGTGGTGGGCAGCGCGAACGACTTCAATCCGGAGAAGGTGCAGCCCGGGCCCTATGACATCCCCTACCGCTCGCTGGTGCCGCAAAAGATTGAAAATCTGCTCGTGGCAGGCCGCTGCCATAGCGCCACACGTGGTGCGCATGCCTCCACCCGCGTGACCGTAACTGCCATGGCGCTGGGGGAGGCCGCAGGATGTGCGGCCGCCATGAGTTTGACCGAGAAAACCGCCGTGGCCTCGCTGAATGGTCAGCGTGTGCGTGAGGCCCTCACCCGGCAGAATGCCGGCCCTTTTACTGATTCCTAAAAACAACATGTCCCGTCTTCAAAACAAAGTCATCATCGTCACCGGCAGTGTCACCGGCATCGGCAAAGCCATCGCCAAACGCTGCGTCGCCGAAGGAGCCAAAGTCATCATCCACGGTCTGGAGCAGGATCTGGGAGAGCAGACCGTCGTGGAGCTCGGTGCGGAAAATGCCACACTCGTGATCAAGGACTTGGCGGACGAGGCGGCCCCGCAGCTGCTGGTGGATGCCGCCGTGAAGGCCTTTGGTAAACTGGATGCCGTGGTGAACAACGCCGCGCAGGTGGGCACGGGCAACATCCAGACCACGGATGGCGCGTGGTTCCGCCGCATGCTGGAGATCAACTGCGTGGTGCCCTATCTGATCATCCGTGCTGCATTGCCGCATCTGAGCGCAACGCATGGCAGCATCATCAACATCGGCAGCGTGAACGCCTACAGCGGCGAACCCAACCTGATGCCTTACAGCGTGAGCAAAGGCGCCCTCATGACGCTGACCCGCAATCTGGGCGACACGCTGATGCGTGAAAACGGCGTGCGCGTGAACCAGATCAATCCCGGCTGGGTGCTGACCGAAAACGAAGCCAAGCGCAAACGCGAGCACGGCCTGCGCGAAGACTGGTACGCCGACCTGCCCAAGGTTTATGCTCCTGCCGGACGCATCCTCTGGCCCGATGAGATCGCCGCGTGCGCCGCGTGGCTGCTGGCCGACGAGTGCGGCCCAATCAGCGGCCAGGTCTTTGATCTGGAGCAGCATCCCTTCATCGGCCGCAATCCGCCGAAAGACGCCTCGACCATCCCTTCCAAATAACACCCCACCATGCCCAAGCTCGCCGCCTTCCCCAAAGCCTTCATGCAGGCCCTCTGCAAAGAAGGAACCATGACCGTCTCCGAATGGATCCAACTCGCCTCCAAGCTCGATGTACAGGGCCTGGAATGGTATGCCGGGTTCCTGGAAATGGCCGATGAAAAAAACTGGCCGCGTTTCCGGAAGGAAGTGGAAGATACAGGCCGGGTGATCCCGATGATGTGCTGCTCCCCCGATTTCACGCACCCGGATGCAGCCTTCCGCGAAAAGGAGATCGCCAAGCAGAAACGCTGGATCGACATGACTCACACGCTCGGCGGCTCGTACTGCCGGGTGCTCAGCGGGCAGCGCCGCCCGGAGCTGTCGATTGATGAAGGCGTCAAACTGGCGGCCGATTCCATCTACGCCTGCCTGCCCTATGCGCAGGAGCGCGGCATCACGCTGATCATTGAGAACCACTACAAGGACGATTTCTGGGAGTATCCCGAATTTGCACAGAAGATGGATGTTTTCTGCAAGCTGGTGGATGCGGTGAACCATCCAAATTTTGGCGTGAACTACGACCCGTCCAACACCTACCTGGCGGGAGAAGATCCGGTGGAGCTGCTGAAGCGTGTCTCGCACCGCGTGGTGACGATGCATGCCAGCGACCGTTATCTGGCGGAAGGAACCATCGAAGACCTGCGCAAGGAGGAAGGCGGCGCCATGGGCTACGCCAAGCGCCTGCGCCACGGCGAAATCGGCAAAGGTCTCAACGACTATGACGCGATCTTCACCGAACTGAAGAGCAAGGGCTTCAATGGCTGGATCAGCATCGAAGACGGTGTGGATGGCATGGAGCAGCTAGCGCGCAGCGTGGAGTTCCTGAAGAAGAAGATCGCCCAGTACTGGCCGCAGTAGGCTGCTTCTGCACACCCGTTTTGATGATGAAAATGAATCCCACCCATCCTCTGGGAGGCTGTTCCCTGCTTGTGTCTCTATAACTCGGTCCCACAAAGCTCAGCCGCAGTCTTCGCTTTTATCTCGCCTTAAATTAGACCATGAAACTTCTCACCTTTCTCAGCCTTTTTGTCCTCGCCTCACTCTCGCATGGCGAGACAAGCTCCAGCCCGATCAAGCCAGTGCTGGAGTCGCTGGTTGAAAAGCACATCGCCCCTGGTGTCGTCACTCTGGTGGCTGGCAAGGACAAGGTGCTTGAGATCGAAGCCACTGGCTATGCCAGCCTGGCCAGTGAGACGCCGATGCGGGAGGATGCGGTGTTTTGGATCGCTTCCATGAGCAAGTCGCTCACCGGTGCAGCACTGATGATGATGGTGGATGAGGGCAAGGTGAGCCTGGATGATCCGGTGGAGAAATACCTGCCTGAATTCAAGGGGCAGCAGGTGAAGGATGCAGACGGAATCCTGCACATGCCGAAGCACCCGATCACCGTGCGCGAGGTGATGTGCCATACGAGCGGCATGGTACTGGCGAATGAGAAGGGCCTCAAACAAACGCAGTCGCTGAAGGACAATGTGGCGCTGTATGCGAGGTTTCCGCTGCGTCAGGAACCCGGGACCAAGTACGAGTACAACAACTGCGGGATCAACACGGGTGGCCGGATTATCGAAGTGGTCAGCGGCATGAGCTATGCTGAGTTCATGCAGAAGCGACTGTTTGAGCCGCTGGGCATGAAGGACACGACCTTGTGGCCGAATGAAGAGCAGGCTGCTCGCTTGGCGCATACGGCACGGTTCACGACAGACAAGAAGGGGCTGGAGGAGATCAAGCAGGACAAGGATGTGGAGCAGCGCATCATCGATAAATGGAGCGAAGGCGTGCATGTGCCGCGGGCTGTCACGGCGGACATGGGAGCAGGCATCGCATTCAACTATGCCAAACATTATGGCGAGCCTGCAGGCGGCTTTTTCTCCACCGCCACGGATATAGGCACCTTTTGTCGCATGCTGCTGAATGCTGGTGCGCTCGATGGCAAACGCTACCTTTCGGAGAAGGCGGTCAAACAGTTGTCCTCCATCCAGACCGGAGACACCCCGGTGAGCCCCGATTCGGCTTATGGCGTTGGATTCTCCATCAAGCTCAAGGATGATGAGGGCCCGAGCGTCGGAAGCTTTGGTCACCGTGGGGCGCGCCGCACAGCCATGTGGATTGATCCGAAAAACGAGATCGCCATGGTGATCCTAGTGGAGCGCTTTGACATGACCGGCGAGGAGCAAAAGATCATGTATGGCGGCTTCATGAAGGCGGCGGTGGCTGCGTATGGCAAAGCTGGAAAATGAGCTGCAGCCAGCGAAAGTCCGTCGTTCCGGTGCAGACTTCAGCCCAATAACATGAACCTGCTTTTACACATCCTCATTCCAGCCCTGGTGCTTTTCTTAGCTTCAGGGCTGGAGGCTCAGACCGTGGCTGCTGGCAAGGCGCGCCCGAACATTCTTTTCATCATGACGGACCAGCACCGCTGGGACTGCATCGGGGCAAATGGCAACAAGATCATCAAGACGCCTAACCTGGACCGGCTGGCATCGCGAGGGGCCAATTTCACACATGCCTTTGTTTCTTCGCCCGTGTGCGTGCCGTCGCGCATCAGCTTTTTCACGGGGCGCTATGCGCACTCGCACAAGAACCGCGTGAACTACACGCCGCTGGACCGAAGCGAAGTCCTGATGCAGGCACGCTTCAGGGAGGCGGGCTACAGCACCGCCGCCGTGGGCAAGCTGCACTACTACCCGCCCAACAAGGAGGAGGCGTTGCGCACGGGCTTCGACTACGCCGAGCTGCATGATGGCTCTGCCATTACGGACCTGTGGTCTGATTACGTCAGGTGGCTGCATGAGGCCCTGCCCAACAGAAAAATGTATTACCGTGCCACCGCCAAAAACATTGAGCCGGGGAAAAACCCGTTTCGCTCCACCCTTGAGGTGCAGTACACGGACACCGCCTGGACGGGTGAACGGTCCCGAGCGGTGCTGAAGGAGCTGCTGAAGGATGAGCGGCCGTTCTTTTACTATGTTTCGTTCTGGAAGCCGCACTCGCCTTATGAAGTCGCTGCTCCTTATGACTCCATGTATGACGGCGTGCAGATCCCGATTCCCGAAACGGTGAGCCTGGAGACGGTGAAAAACATGCCCCTGCCGGTGCAAAAGCTGGCGCTGCGCAATGGCGAGCCGAAGCTGGACCGTGAGCGGCTGGAGTGGGCCTATCGCAGCTACTACGGCACCATCAGTCATGTGGACTATGAAATCGGTCTGCTGCTGAATGTGCTGGAAGCCTCCGGCGAGGCCGAGAACACGCTGATTGTTTTCAGCTCCGACCATGGCGACCAGCTTTTTGAGCACGCCATCACGGACAAGAACTGCTTCTTTGATCCCTCGGTGCGTGTGCCGCTGATGCTCAGTCTGCCGGGGCACATCAAAAGTGCGCAGTATCACCAGCTCATCGAAACCGTGGATCTGCTGCCGACGCTGCTGGAGTTTACCGGCATTCCGGAGCCGCGCGAGGTGCAGGGGCGCAGCTTTGCGCCGCTGATTGCAGACATGGGAAGGAATTACGAACCGCATGCGGAAGTGTTCTGCGAAAACATCATTCCCGAGGTCATCACCGGAGGAAAAACGGAGATGCCGTTTGAAAAAGGCCAGGGCGTGGGCGGCATCCGCCATCCTGATGCCAAGATGGTGCGCACGGAGCGCTGGAAATACTGCTACTACCCGGAGGGCTATGCGGAGCTGTACGACATCCAGGCCGACCCTATTGAAACCAGGAACCTGGCCGGGAAGCCTGAGATGCGCGATGTGGAATTTGATCTGCGCACCCGACTGCTGAACTGGCTGATCAACAGCCAGGAGGCAGACCAGATCCAGAACCGCTGGATGCTGCGGGAGAAAAAGTGAAACCGCGAGGCTGAGTCTTTCATTCCCCTGCATCATGAAGCCTGATTTCCGAGATGAGGTGGTGAAGGCGATTGCGGATTTTAAGAAGCTGGGCACAACTCAGTCCCCTCCATGAAACTTCTTTCCAGCCTGCTGTGTCCCTGCCTAGCCCTCGTCTCCCTCACGCTCCACGCCCAGGAGCCGGAGAGGATTCGTGATGTCATTTACACGAAGCACGATGGCGTGGCGCTGACGATGGATGTGTTCAAGCCCGCCAAGCCCAACGGCGCGGGCATCATCAAGATCATCAGCGGCGGGTGGAAGTCGAACCACAATGGCATCAGCGACGGCGGCTGGCCGAAGGCTGGCTACACCACGTTTGTGGTGGTACACGGCACGCAGCCGAGGTTTCAGGTGGAGGAGATCGTGGCGGACCTGAACCGCGCCGTGCGCTTTGTGCGTGCGCATGCGGTGGAGTATGGCGTGGACCCGCAGAAGCTGGGAGTCACGGGCGGCAGCGCAGGCGGCCACCTGAGCCTGATGCTGGCCACGCGCGGCGGTCCGGGAGATCCCAAGGCGGCTGATCCCGTGGATCGTGAAAGCAGCGCGGTGAATGCCGTGGCGTGCTTCTACCCGCCCACCGATTACCTGAACTGGTTCGAGCCCGGAGACAATGCGGTGGGCATTGGCAAGCTCGCGGCTTACGCGGCAGCCTTTGGCCCCAAAGCGGCAACCGAAGAAGGACGCGCAACGCTGGGCAAGGAGCTGTCTCCGATCTATTGGGTTCACAAAGGACTGCCGCCCATCTTCATCGTGCATGGCGATGCTGACCCGCAGGTGTCCATCACGCAGTCGCAGCGCTTTCTGAAACGCTGCCATGAGGAGGGCGTGGTGTGCGAACTGGTCATCCGTCTGGGTGCTGGGCACGGCGGCTGGCAGGAAATGCCGCAGGACACGGAGCGCATGACCGAGTGGTTTGATCTCCAACTTCTGGGCAAACAACCTGCCAAGGCGTTCACGCTGGATGTGTCCTCACTGCCAAGCACGCCGGTGCAGAAGGCGAAGAAGTAGGGCAGCCGCACAATCCTTATTTTAGGGTGGAGATGGCTTCATGGGCTTCGTTATGATTGTCTCATGAAGTCTCTTTTTTGTCTCCTGCTGCTGACCGCCGCCACTTTTGCTGATGACTCGGCCAAACTCGCCGCGCTTCTTTCCAAAGGCGGTGTGGTGGCGATCCCTGCAGGTGATTACCATCTCGATGGTGCCAAGCCGCTGGTGCTGGAGTCGAACATGACCGTCCTGGCCCATGGGGCGCGATTCATCCTGCCGGAGACGCTGCCGGACAAGGCGCGTGTGGTGATCTTTGCGGGGCAGGACATTGCGCATGTCACCTGGCATGGCGGAGAGTTCATCGGCCACGTGTTTGATCCGGCGCAGAAGGAAAACCTCTGGGAGCCCAATGCGAACACGAAGGGCATTGAAATCACCACGACCCGAGAGGGCGGCACGCATGACATTCTCTTTCGTGAGGTGAAGGCCAACGGCATGGCTGGAGCCGTGCTGGGCGTGCATGGACTGGTGGGTAAAAGCAGCGAGAGCGCGGTGAAGGCCTATGCCGAGCGTGTGGCGCTGGAAAGCTGCACGCTGCTGCGCAGCGGGAAGTTCATGTGGGACTACGGATACCTGTGGCAGATCATGACCTTCCCGGAAGCCTACGAGCCGTGGGAGGTGGAGCGTGCCAGAAAGTATTTCCGTACGGACCTGATGCGTGAGGCGACATTCAGCGGGGATCTGGTGAAGTTTGACAACAGCACACGCCCGCTCGCCGTGAGTGAAACGGATGATCCCAAAGAAGCGCTCACCATCATGGGTGACCGCCTGCCGAAAAACATCGTTCGTGGTCGGCAGTACTTTGTGGTCGAATCCACCCCTCAACACATCAAGATCGCCGAGCAGCCGAAGGGTGTGCCGATTCGTTTCGAAAACGATGGCAGCGGCGTGCTGGCATTCAATCTCAGCGGCACCTACCTGGGGGCCTATGCCCCGACGGGCAGCGGCCCGGGCAAGGGGGCGTTTGACATTGTGGGTGCGAAGGACGTGCGCGTCACCGGCTGCCAGCTCAGCGCCCTGGGAGACACGATGCACATTCAGCGCAGCCGGAATGTGATCTTTGCCAGCAACCACATCCTTGGCAGCCGCATGGGGGCCTTCTTTCTGGCGGAGTACTGCCAGAACGCCACCATCACGGGCAACCTTGTGGATGGAACCAACGGCTCGCGCGTGATCAGCGTGGAGAAAAGCTGCACGGATGTGACGATGACGGGAAACACCTTCCGTAACGGCGGACGCGGTGCGTGGATCAACCAGCCGGTGAATTTCATCATGACGGGGAATGTGTTCGTGAACAACACCACGAAAAATGAGCCTGACATGCGGCGGGGACGGATCGCCTACCGCACGGCCAAGCCGGGCGAGTTTCCGGAGCTCTACTTCACAATCTATGAGCCGGGAGCCAGCTATGGCCCGGTGATTGTGCGTGACAATATTTTCATCCTCGGCGATTCCGCGCCTGACGAGGCCGTCACCTTTGCCCCCAACGGGCACGACCTGCAGTTCACTGGCAACACTTTCCGAAACAAGGCAGCGACCATCGTGGTGGACCCGAGCTGCAAGAACACGCTGATCGACCACAACCAGGGTGCCAAGACGGCGAGCAAGACCGTGGACTTCAACCACGGGCGGAGGTGAAGAGGCAGACTAACCGCCAAGCGTCGGAGCGAAGTCGAACGGAATCAGCGGTGTATCCAGCGGCAGCCGGTATTTGTCAGGCTGGGCATGATTGTAGGCCCGGGTGGGATTGTTGACAAAGCAGGCGTCCACCGTGCCCACATTCTGCACGGCATGAAAAACGCCCGCAGGAATGCGCACGAGGCCGCGCTTGCGGTCGCTGAAGTGCAGCACGTTCAGTTTCTGATAAGTCGGAGAATCCGGCCGGTCATCGTAGAGGACCACCCGGAATGAACCGAGCGCAAAAAAGAGCCGGTCCGTCTGCAGCAGGTGTTTGACCCAGCCTTTGGTCTGACCGGGGCGGACGCTGGCGAAGTAGGCGTAAACCATGGGTTCGTCATCGAATCCCCATGCGGTGCTGTACAATTCGCAAAGATCGCCACGCTCGTCGGGATGTGTCACCGCCAGGCGCACTTTGACGCCATCGATCAACGACTGAATCGACTGTCCCTGAGGTGTGACGGTCTGGCGGTCGGGCACGGCTGGAAGTTCGGGATTCATGAGGAGTCAGGATTTGGGTTCGAGGCCTTTGTATTTTCGACGACGGTCAAAGACCGTCCGTTTGTAACCTTTGAGCATTTTCCCAAGCGTGTCCATCAGGCCACGCATCCACAAACGGATGTGGGTTTCCACCGCCTGCGCAGGTTTGATGGCCATCTCCAGCAACTCGGCTCTTTCCAGATCTTCACCGTCCAGAAGCCTGCGGGTCCAGGCGGCCTGCTCATGGCAGGGTTTCTCGCGATAGACATTTTTTCTTTCAGCCGCAGGAAGCTTCAAAACCGTCAGCCTGTGCACAAAGCAAAACCTACCCCCGGCTTGATGCATCCTGAACAGGAAATCAGCCTCCGGATCCATGGATATTTCCCGAAACGACCTCCACCCGCCAGCCTGCTGTGCGAGGCTTTTGCGATGCATGAAGCCTGAAGGAGGGATCCACATCCCGGGGCGATAGCTCTGGGGGCCAGCAGGCATCAAGGCCCTCTTTTGATCTGGCATGATCAAGGAAACCGCCCCCCAGACGACGTCCGCCCCTCCATCGAGTGCAGAAACGAGTGACTCCAGATGATGCGGCAGCCAGAGATCATCATGGCCCAGATAGGCGATGTATTGCCCACGCGAACGCTCGATGCCGTCGTTGTTTGGTCCGCCTTGCTGCCCGAAATTGACGGGCCGGTTATACCAATGCACACGAGGATCCTCAATGGCGCGCACGACGCCTTCTGAATCATCGGTGCAGGCATCTCCCACCACCCAGAGCTCGAAGTCCGTCATGGTCTGGCGCAGCACACTGCCGATGGAGTAAGGCAGCACCGAACTCCAGTTGTAGGTAGCCATGACCACTGTGACTTTGGGATTTTCGCTCACCATCAGCCCTCGATACCTGATCGTGCCGCGGAGGTCAATGCACCAAGCCTCTTTTAAATCATCAATGTATCCGGGCTGTTCGAGCAAGCCCCAGATCTTGAATCAGAATCTGCTCGAAAGAGCCAAATGACCTGTGCTATAGGCAGGCCATGGCTCTCACACGCATTTACCTGATCCGCCACGGCGCCACCATCCTGACGGCTGAAGACCGCTTTGCCGGTGCCACGAATGTGCCGCTGTCTGATGAAGGACGCAGCCAGGCCTCGCGACTGGCGCAGCGACTCAAAGGTCTGCCTGTGGCAGCGGTGTATGCCTCTCCGCTGGACCGCACGATGGAAACGGCACGCATTCTCGCCGCGGCACATGAGCTGGAGGTGCATCCACGAGAGGGCCTGAAGGAAATCTCACACGGTCACTGGGAGCAGCTGACGCGCGCGGAGGTGGAGCAGAAGTTTCCCAGCGAGGCTGCCGCCTGGGACGAAGATCCTTTCACCTTTGCGCCAGAGGGCGGTGAGAGCGGTCTGGCCGTCACGGCACGTGCCCTGCCCGCGCTGATGGAGATCGTGCGGCAGCATGAGGGGGAGTCGATCATCGTCGTCTCCCACAAGGCAACGATCCGCCTGCTGCTGAGCTCGCTGCTCGGATTTGATCCCCGCCGCTACCGCGACAATCTGGATCAGAACCCGGCAGCGCTGAATGTGGTGGACTTCAAGGATCCGGTGCGCGCACGTCTGATGCTTTTCAACGACACCTCGCACTACTCTGAGGACACGCTGATCAAGCCGGACACGCCGAAGGCCTGCCTGTCCAGCTGGTGGGCCAAGTAAGGCACGCCGCTATTTTTTCGGTGCGGTGGCCTTGTATTGGGTGAGCAGCTCCTGCACCTTTTTGCGCAGCTCCAAGGCTTCCGCGCTTTTGCGGTCCATGCTCTGGAGCTTGGCATTCAGGGTCTTGATTTCAGTGGCGAGAGCACGGCGCTCGTCCACCGCAGGTGCTGGGGCAGCGACCTCCACATCGCTCCAATCATCGGTGCGGAAGATGGAGGCGGGGAGGCCGTCGCTATTCACCAGATTGGCCCCTTCAGGGTTGGCCGCCCAGGCGTAGCGCACGGCCACCGGCTGCTTTACTTCCACGCTGCTGATGATGACGCTGTCTTTGCCGTCGATTTTGGCATCCGCCCATTTCCAGGCGTGGTCTGCACCGGCGATTTCAAAGCGCTTCAAGGCAGCGCCATCGCGCGCTTTCAGCCCGGAGCCGGCTTGGTCAAAGGTCACGCGGACAGCGCCCCCCTCCACCTGGCTCGACTTAAACAAGGGGCCGCTGTAGATGATGTCGCGGCCGTAGTCCTTGGCCAGCGCCCAGCGGGCAAGACGCTCGCCGGGTGTCTTTTTGTCTTTGGGGTGGATGTCATTGGCCTCGCCCACTTCATTGATGATGGCCATGCCGGTCTTGGGAGTGGAGGTCAGGATGTGCCGCATGCGATCCTGCAGGAGAGCCCATGGGTCCGGCGTGCCGGGCGCGGTGGAGGGGGCATGGAAGTTGGCCAGCTGCACAAAGTAGAAGGAGAAGTCATCTGCCCAGCGCTGGCGCCAGTCGCGGATCATCAGCGGCAGTGTCTGATCATAAGGCACGGCACCGGGCTTGGCGTTGGCTTCTCCCTGATACCAGATGGCGCCGCGGATGGTGTAGCCAGCAAAGGGATTGATCATGGCATTGAAGAGCACGCCGGGCTTGCCCTCGGTCTCCAGCGGCGGCTTGGGGGCGGCGGGGCGCTTGGGCAGACGCTTGCGGTCCTGTGCTGGCCTGCCTTTGGCGGCGGCCATCGTTTCCTGCCATTTCTTGAGACTGGCCTCATAAGCAGCCTGCGCTTTGGCGGCGTCATAGCTGGCGGCTTCTGCCAGCAGCTTGTCCACCATTTCCTTGGTTCCAGGCAGTGTGTTCAGTGCTTCACGGCTGGTGAAGGTTTCCACCGGCTTGCCGCCCCAGGCGGTCTTGAGCACGCCTACAGGCACGCCCAGATCCTGATGCAGCTTGAGGGCAAAGAAAAAAGCCACTGCCGAGTAGCCAGGTACGGTCTCCGGGCTGCTCTGTGTCCATGCCCCGTCGATGTCTTCCTGCGGCTCGGCAGCAGTGACCAGAGGTGCATTGAACATCCGCAGCCCCGGGTAATCCGCTTTTGCGATGATGTCAGCATTCGCTGGCGCGCGGTTCATGGTAAAGGCCATGTTTGACTGGCCGGAAGCCAGCCAGACCTCGCCAACGAGCACGTCATTGATCGCAACGCTGTCGGGGCCGGATTTCACGGAGAGTGTCGCGCCTTTGGCATCGGCAGCACCCGTTTCGATGCTGGTGCGCCAGCGCCCCTTTTCGTCCGCTTTGGCAGAGGCGGTCTTGCCTTTGAATTCGAGTGTGACTTCGGCCTGCGGGCTCGCTTTGCCCCAGACGGCGGCCGCACGCTCGCGCTGCAGCACCATGTGGTCGCTGAAAAAATGGGGCAGCGAAAGCTCGGCCTGCAGGCTGGCTGACAGACCGAGGCAGAAGGTGGCGACGAGGAAGCACGGAAGCATTTTCATGGCAGGTGGGCCGCTGGTAACGATGCGAAAGCCACGGCCTATCGCGAAGATCGTTGCGAATTTGCGGAGCATCCCGAAAGTCCTTCCCTGATGAACGACGACCTCCTGCGTGACACCGAACGCTTTCTCCATGAGCAGATCCCGCTCACCCAGGCCATGGGAGTAAAGCTGGAAAGCTACGACGGTGCGCAGCTCGTGGTGACCGCGCCGCTGGAACCGAACCACAACCACCTTGGCACCGCTTTTGGCGGCAGCCTCAGCGCGCTGACCACCCTGGCTGGCTACGCCATGCTCTGGCTGCAGCTGGGGGACCGGCAGGCGCACATCGTCGTACGCGAAAGCAGCATACGCTACAAGCACCCTGTGCGCGGAACTCTACGCGCCGTGTGCCTGAAGCCTGATGAGGCGGAGCTCAGCACCTTCAAGGACACCTTTCACACCACCGGCAAAGCCCATCTCAGGCTGCGGGTTCAGGTCATCCACAAAGACAAAATCTGCGTGCTTTATGAGGGAGATTTTGTGGCGCTGCGATGAGTGAGCGCAGCATTTGAGAGATGCAAGAATGCTGCATGCGGAGCGTTGACTCGCTCCCATGATACGCACGACATTTCTCTCCCTGGTTCTCGGCACGGCCTCACTCGCCCTTGCCGCAGAGCCTCTTCCTGAAAGCGCCAAAGTCGGCCAGTTCTATGCCGGCTGCCAGGCCTACACCTTCAAGTCTTTTGAGCTCATGACGGCGCTGGAAAAGATCGCCGCCTGCGGCGGCAAGACGGTGGAGTTTTTCCCCGGCCATCTGGTGAACAAAGCCGATCCGAAATCCAAGTTTGACCACAACACCACGGCAGAACAGCGTGCCCCGGTGAAGGCCAAGCTCAAGGAACTGGGACTCACCCCCGTGGGCTACGGCGTGGTGCGCCTGGCCAACGATGAGGCTGAGTGCCGCAAGATCTTTGACTTCTGCAAGGACATGGGCGTGGGCATCGTGGTCAGCGAGCCTGCGGAAGACGCCTTCGACCTCATCGAAAAACTGGTGAAGGAATACGACATCAAGATGGCGATCCACAACCACCCCAAAAAGCCGCTGGACCGCAGCTACCGCTACTGGGACCCCGAGTATGTGCTCAGCGTGGTGAAGGACCGCGATCCCCGCATGGGCTCATGCGCCGACATCGGCCACTGGGTGCGCTCCGGCGTGAAGCCCACGGACGCCATCCGCATTCTCAAAGGCCGCATCTTTGACAGCCACGTGAAGGATCTGGAAGCCTTCGGTGTCCGCGAGGCCAAGGACATGATCTGGGGCACCGGCCAGTCTGACATCCCAGCCGTGCTGAACCTCTTCGCCGAGCAGGGCTTTTACGGTCCGCTGGATGCCGAGTGGGAAAAGGACTGGGAGACGAGCCAGCCTGATGTGACCAAGTGCCTGGAGTTTGTGAAGAACTTCAAGCCGACTGCGGCTACCAAGTAATCCAGATTCAGAAAGAATCATCGCAGCGCCGAAGGATCACGCATCCTTCGGCGCTTTTGTTTTGGCTTTACGGGTTTGAGGCTTTCACCTCATCGACCCAGAGCTTTTTGCCCTGACCCACCAGGTACACCAGACGTGACTTTGCCACATCAAACACCGTTCCTTTTGCGTCGAGCTTCTGCGAGTCGTTGACCGTCACGGTCACATTGTTGCCTCTGAGGGCTACATCCAGCTTGATCCATTCCCCGGATTTGGCCTGCAGCGGTGCGCTGGCCAGACGCTCGGTGCGGTAGTAGGCCGGATCAGCCAGCTGCTCAGGCGTGGGTGGCGGAACTTTCTTGCCTTCCTTGGCCAGTGCAGCACGCAGCTTTCCGTGCTCGATGTGTGACTGCGGCGAGCCGCGGTCCTGCGCAATGGCCAGCGTATTGCCATAGATGGAAACGCGCAGCAGATGCGCGGAGCCACCAAAGGCGGACTCGCCATCGACGAGGATGAGGCAGTTGCCTTTTTCATCCAGCTTCACCTTGCAGCTCAGGTCCAGATCACGGCCGGAGAGAGGCGCAAAAACCGCCGGACCGTGGTCATCGTCTTTGGCGCAGCTGCCTTGCAGCACACCGTCCTGCACCGTCCATGAATTGGCGCGGCCTCCGGTGGTCCAGCCTTTGGGCAGACCGGCGGCAGAAAAATCTTCGTGGATCAATTCGCCGGCAACGGCGGAGGAGCAAAACAGCAGCAAGGGCAAGGAAAGGCGCATGCTTTCGAAACGATGCGATGCATGCGGCTGTTGCGTCCGGTTCATGAATTGAGCGAGCTGCTTCTTCCAGCATTGACCGAGCTTCGTCCTCCATCATGATTCACGGCATGAACGCACGCACTCTTGTTGTTTCCATCCTTTTGCTTTTGTCCATCGCCGCCCCCGGCCACGCCGATCAGTTTGTTTTGTTTGATGCCACCTTCACCTTTACCCACCAGGGTGCGCTCAATTCGAAGCCCAGCCAGTCACACTACTACGTGAAAGGAGACATGCTGAATGCCGCGCGTCCCAAAAACTGGACCGCGCCCGTGGACTACCGCAACGGCACCGTGCATGTGCGCCTGGAAGTGCTCGAAAAGCCT
Source organism: Prosthecobacter fluviatilis (assembly GCF_042655725.1). GTDB lineage: Bacteria > Verrucomicrobiota > Verrucomicrobiia > Verrucomicrobiales > Verrucomicrobiaceae > Prosthecobacter > Prosthecobacter fluviatilis. The sequence goes on along the minus strand of NZ_JBHSMQ010000002.1, from coordinate 188,356 downwards.
ATGGGTGACCAGCCCACGACATGGAGCGTGTGCTACATCCCCTACAAGGGCCAGAACCACGGCTACGGCTGCATCGGCACAGGTGCCTACACCACCACAGGCGTGCATGAGAAGGACATCTCCATGACGAGCTTCTGGCAGAACAACGACATCCTCTGGGACCAGGGCATCAAGGAAATGCACCTGGTGCTGAAGGACGATCACAACCTGCACGCCCACAAGCGGCCAGATCCCGAGAAGTTTTTCCCCACCAAGGTGCGCATGACGCTGATCCAGGTGTCGAAGGGTGCCAAGTATGATCCGAAGCAGGTGCCGGGGCTTCCTTGAGCAGAGCTGTCACTCATCCGTGCATCTGCCTGCGGCGGCGGAAGATCGCACATCCCATGGCCATCAGCAGAAGCATGGCGCGGCTGGGTTCCGGCACCACGACGAGGATGGAGCCATCGGTGAGGAAACTGCTCACATCCCAGTACAGCCCCAGTGAGCTGAGGTCGGGCAGATCAAACTGCAGGCCGTTGTCCAGGCTGCCGTTGCGCACCAGCGTGCCGACATCAAAGGTGCCGTTGACCACTCCGCTCCAGTCCAGCAGGTCATACTTGCTGCCAGCTGCAAAGGCCGCACTGAAAGCCGTGCCTGTGAGCGAAGTGGTGACACTCACCTTGCCATTCAGCGTGAGTCCGCCGGAATTGAGAATGATGATGCGGTCATTGAGGGAGACACCCTGGATCTGAAAGGCTGCGGCGCCACCGCTGGTGAGATTCAGACTGCCCACACTCAGCGTGCCGACGGCGGCTCCGCCGACGTCTCCGGGCAGTATGAAGCCCGAAGTCACGGTGACAGCACCATTCACCGTGCCGCTGCCCGCGAGCACAGCCGTGGCACCATTCACGGAGACGGCGCTGCTGGCGGCGGTGGAGCCCAGACCGGATGCCCCCACCTGGAGCGTACCCTGGCTCACCGTCGTTGCTCCGGTGTAGGTGCTGTCTCCAGACAAGATTTGAGTGCCAGTGCCGACTTTGACCAAATTGAGCACTCCGGTTCCTGTGCCATCCCGGATGATGCCGCTGAAATTCTGTGAAGAATTGTCGCCACCCAGAGTCAGCGTGGCCGAGGTGGAGCTGGCATTTTCGACGATGCCTGTGCTGGAGCCCGCCAGCGAGCCAAGCGCGCTGTCCCTGCCCGCAAGTCGCAGGGTGCCATCCACATACGCAGCAGAATTGACACCGAAAGCGCTGGTGCTGCCCGCGGCGAGCGTGCCGCCATAATTGACGACGGTGGCACCGGTGTAGTTGTTGGTGCCGCTGAGGGTGAGCGTGCCGGTGCCAGTTTTCGTGATCCCCCCTGACACATTCGCTGCCAGCACCGCAGCATCCAGGACCGCACCTGTGCCGCCCCCGCCTGTCAGTGTGACCGTGGGTGTGCCTGTGTAGCCGGTGCCGGGGCTCGTGATGGTGATGCTGGCGATTTTGAAGGTGCCTTTCCCCGTGCCGTCATCGACCATATTCGCCACCGCCGTGGCACCTGAGCCGGTGCCGCTGATGGCCACGTAGGGAGCGCCCACGTAGCCGCTGCCTCCATTGGTGACAGCAACTGTCGCGACACCGCTGCCAGCAGGTGCCAGCAGCGACTGGCCGATCGTGATCGACTGACCGTTCGTATCAACCGTCAGGCCGCCAGCAAAGACGTTGGCGCTGGTGAGGCCGGTGAGAAAAGATCCGCTGTTTGCGGAGCTCGCAGCCTTGAGAATGCCGCCGTTGAAATTCACGATCCCCGTGCCGTTGGTCCTGGTGATCTGCTTCGTGGCATACACACCGCCGTTCAGGTTAAGAATGCCGATGTCGCTGGCTGCGAGGCCAAGGAAAGTGGTGCCATTGATGGTGACCACGGCCGTGCCCGCCACTGTCTGCTCTCCACGTATCCCATTGGCGTTGTTGCTGACGCCGTTGTAGCCGATCCGGTTGGATAACGCAGTGAATGTGCCTCCGGTGAGGTAGCCCACGCCAGTGGCATTCGAAATATTGGTGCTTGCATTGGCGCCGACCTCCAGACCGTTGCCGAAGATGATGCTGACCGCGCCTCCGGACTGGTAAAAGACACCCGTCGAGTAGGAAGCTCCGCCGCCCATGCGAAAGCGCACATTTCCCCCTCCCGTATCTGTCACGGTGCCACCGCTGAGGCTGTAGAACCCATATGAACCAGACGTGGAGTTTCCATTGATGCCAAGGTTGAAGTTGTTGTTAAACAGGATGTCTCCACCTGTCTGATAAAAAGCCCCTGCACTGCCAACACCCGATCCCACACTGAATGCTGTGTTGGTGCCATAAATCCCGGCTCCCGCCTGCAGATTGAAAATGGATGTGCCCGCGAGAGTCACAGCCCCTGTGTAGCTGCCGGAGAGATTCACCGCACCGGCATTGATGGTCAGTGTGCCGGTGGTCGTGCTGGCACCGGACAAGGTCAGGGTGCCGGCACCATTCTTTGTCACACTGCCCGTGCCGCTGATGGCACCACTGATGACGGTGTTGCCGGCACCGGTGCTCGTCAGATTGAATGCAGCAAGGCTGACCGCGCCACCAATGGTCAGCGTACTGGAGCTGTTGTTGGTCCAGGTTTGGGAGGCCCCGAGAGTTATCGGGGCGTTGAGGGTGACGGCCCCGGCGCCGCTGTTCACGGTGATGCCAGCAGAATTCGCAATGGTAAGCGTGTTGCCATCCGCATTCAGCGTCAGAAGATTGGTGTCACTCACCACCAGGCTTTTGATCGACATGCTTGCCCCGAGGACCATGGAACCCTGATTGGTGGCTCCCGTGGCCGAAAAGGTGATGGCGCCCCCCGATCCCGGCACCAGTGGCGTAGCGCCGGTGCCGTTGGAATTGGTCACCCAATTGCTGGCGGTGCCATCAGAGAGCGCCCACACATTCCCGCCCGCGCTGAGCCCACCCTTCCAGTAGGCTGTGGTCAATGCCGTGGCGCTGGCAACGCTGATGCTCAGGGTGGTGTCCGTGGCCACGAGGTTGCTCACGGTGAAGTTTGTGGCGTTGTAGAGCTGCGTCAGAGTGTAGGTGGCACCGCCCGATGTCAGCCCGCTGGCTACAGTGATCAAATTGTTGGCGCCCGTCGTCAGTGTGGCTGCGGGAATGAAATAGAGCGCCACTCCAATCTGTCCGCTCGCTGAGGCGGCGGCGGTGCTGCTGATCACCGACTGGCTCTGAGTGCCGCCCAGTGCGGTGCCGATGGTGCTGCCTCCGGCAAGCGTCAGCACGCCCGAGCCGATGTTTAGCGAACCAGCTGCAGTAGGACGGTAGGCAAAGGTGGCGCCACTGCTGATGCTCAGCCCGCTGTTGGATCCGAGGGCCGAGGTGCTCACACCCACGAGGGTGCCGCCTGTGACCGAGGTGCCACCGGAGTAAATGTTTGCACCCGAGAGGTAAGCCGTGCCCGCTGTGGTCTTGGAAAGACCGGCACCGCCAGCCAGGATGGCGTTTACCACACCTGCCTGAACATCATAAGCGCTTGTGCTGGTGAGGACGCCGGTGCTGCCAGTGATGATGCCACCCGTGATCTGCACACCGGCAAGGGTCTGGTTGAAACTCTGCAATGAAAAGGCTCCTCCGCTGACGATCAAATTTTTGACAGAATTGATCTGGGCTGACTGAAGCAGCTTGGCCGTGCCGCCGCTGACCGTGAGATTCCCCGCTATGGCCTGCCCGCCCGTGGCATTGAGGTCGAGCTCACCTGCAGTCACATTTGTCAGCCCTGTGTAGGTGTTGGCGCTGTTGAAAACCAGTGTGCCAAGGCCAGTCTTGGTCAGCCCGCCCGAGCCGCTGAGGATCACGGTGCTCTGAATCGTCGCCGTCTGCACCGTCCCTGTCTGGGTGGCGGTCACATTCCACGTATGTGTTCCCGAAAGGTTGCCTGTGTTATTGAGGACGATGTTCAGCCCCCCTGTCAGTCCATTCAGCGCACTGTTGCCGTTCACTGTCATGTCCGCACCAGCCACGTTGCCGATGGTGCCGTCCACCCAGTTGAAGTTGATGGTTGCGGTGTCAGCTCCGGCACCGGTGCCTGCGGTACCGCGCTGAATCGTCGTGGCATTCAACGTTCCGCTGTAGAGGTTGAAATTGCTGGTGATCGTTTGTGCGACAGCCGTGCTGATTTTGTCTGCCAGAGTAAAGGTCGTCACTATGATCGTGCCGCCGTTAAGGCTCAAGGTGGCCGTCGCCTGACCGGAGGAATTGCCGGCGCTCACAGCCGCCTGCTGCCCCAGAATGATTGTGGTGGCGTCCATGGTGCCCTGGCCCATCAGGAAAGTTCCCGTCACCGCCTTTCCTGCAGTGCCATTTCGAATGGCCTGGCCGATGAGCAGGGTGGTGATTTTGGCGTCCAAGATGCTGCTGCCCGTCACTCCTGTGGTCAAATCCACCGTCGAGACGGAATCCAGAACGCCACTGCCATTGAACCCCACAGTGATCGCTGCGCGGTCTGCGTCAGTACCTCCCGTGCCGCGGATCTTCAGCGTCGGACTGACGAGTCCGCTCTGGAAATCCAGCAGCGCGATGGTCTTCTGCTCACCGATGAGGATGGTGCTGGCATTGATGGTATTGGCCTGCCCTAGATGCACGGTCCCGGAGTTCACGGAGCCAAGGCCAGTGCTGAACGGGTTGATCTTGAAATTCGCCGCCGTGATGGTGTTTGTTGCCGCCAGCGTCAGCACCCCGTTCCCGGAGATTGCATTCGAACTATTATCGGACAGTCCGCCCACATAGAAATTTCCGGCGGTGTTGATGTAGCTGAAGGTGCCCAGACCTGACATGTCCAGGGTTTCAGAACCGCTTACCGTGGCATTTCCGCCACCAATTTGAATGCTGCCGCCGTTCACTGTGAGGGTGCCTCCGGAACCGGTGATGGCATGGCTGGCTGTTCCTACGCTGGGAAATGAGAGTCCTGCGAAAGTCTGGCTCGTGGAGCCCACGTCCAGAGTGCCACTGCTGCCAGTAAAGCTGAGCGTGCTCGTGCTGAGAAGCCGGTTGTTGCCGCCACTCAGGGCAAGCGTGCCTGCGGCGATGATGGTTCCACCGTTGTAAGTGTTTGCGGCGGTGAGCTGAAGTGTTCCTGAACCCAGTTTCACCAATCCCAGCACATTGCTGCCGCCGTTCGAGTTCGCAATGACGGAGCCATAGGTGAAGACGCCCCCGGAGTTCGTGGTATCAAGACCAAGGAAGGAGCCCTTCATGAAGCCGGAGGTGGCTGTCCCCAGGGCCTTCAGATTGTCGATGTCCACCGCGGTAAATTCACCGGCAGCCCCAACATTGAATGCCGCTGTCGCACCTGAACCGACCAACAGATTCGTGTCTGTCCAGCTGGCCGTGTTCCCACCGTAGAGCGAAGTCTCGAGGCCAAACTTCAGAGTGCCTGCGTTGATCTTGGTAACCCCAGCGTATGAGTTGGCGCCAGCCAGCACCAGCATGCCGGTCCCGATCTTGGTCAGGCCGCCTGCACCGCTGAGCGTCACCGTATTTTGCACCGTGGCGGTCTGAGTGCCGCTCACGCTCCAGGTGTGGGTACCAGAGACGTTGCCGCTGTTGTTGAGAACGATGTTGAGCCCGCCGGTCAGGCCATTCAGTGCGGTGTTGCCGCTCACGGTCATGTCTGCCCCGGCAATGTTGCCGATGGTGCCGTCCACCCAGTTGAAATTGATTGTTGCACTGCTGGCTCCCGCCCCCGTTCCTGCGCCGCCGCGCTGAATGGTCGTGGCGTTCAGCGTACCGCTGTAGAGATTGAGGTTGCTGGTGAGCGCCTGAGAAATGCCCGCCGCGTTGGTTTTCTTGTCGGCCAGTGTCAGCGTGGTGGTGGTGATGGTGCCGCCCTTGAGGCTGAGCGTGCCCGTGGCCGCTCCTCCCGTGGTCACCACGACAGTCGAATCCTGCTGGCCCACGACGATGGAGATCGCGTTCAGCGTTCCCATGCCCATGATGAACGTGCCGGTGGCGGACATGCCGGCCGAATTGGTGTTGCGGAGATTCTGCCCGATCATCAGCGTGCTGACCATGGCGTCCAAAGTGCTCGAAACCGTGCCGCCGCTGGTCAGGTCAACCGTGGCCACCGTTGCCGTCAGTCCGCTGTTTTCAGGCCCCACGGTGATGGACGCGCGGTCTGCATCCGTGCCTCCAGTCCCGCGAATTTTCAGCGTCGGCGCGGTCAGGTTTTGGAAATCCAGCAGGGCCGTGGTTTTTTGATTGCCCACGAGAATGGTGGAGGCGTTGATCGTGTTTGTCTGTCCCAGATGCACGGTACCGCTGTTGAGTGCGTTGGCACCCGTGTTGTAAAAGCCCACGTTGAAGCTCGCCGCTGTGATGGTGTTCACGGCCGCCATCGTCAGAGTCGCGCTAGCGGTGATGGCGGTGCCTGCGTCCGAGGTGCCACCGACATTGAAGCTGCCGGAGGTCCGGGTGTAACTGAACGTGCCCAGGCCGCTCATGTCCACGTTCTGTGCTGTTGCTGTCAGCAGGTTGCCTCCACCGATCTGAATGTTTCCGCCTATGATGTTCAGCGAGCCTCCGGCGCCAGTGATCACGTTGCTGTTGACGCCTGATGTCAGAAACGTCAGGCCGGCCAGTGTCTGGCTCGTGGAGCCCACGTCCAGCGTACCAGTGCTGCCTGTAAAATTCAGCGTGCCAGTGCTCAGCAGCCGGTTGTTGCCACCACTTAGGGCCAAGGTGCCTGCTGCAATGTTCGTTGCACCCGTATAGGTGTTTGCGGCTGTGAGCATCCAGGTGCCCGCGCCACTTTTGGTCAGTGTCAGGCTCGACGCACCGCCGTTGCCAATGACGCCGCTGATCACATTGGCCCCCGTGTTTGCTCCCGCCAGCGTCAGCGTTTCTGTGCCGCTCGTCGTGCTGCTGGAAATGCCGCCTGCAATGACGAGAATCGTGCTGGGGCTCGTGCCATCATTTTGAATTGTGAACGCTCCCGGTGTGGTCGTTGAATCCGGCGTCAGGATCAGCGGTGCATTGATGGTGAAGGTCTGGTTTGCTGCCGTAAGCGTGGAGAGGATCGAGATCGCGCCGCCGTTGGCGGTCGTGAGAGTATTTCCCGCCAGGGTGCCCAGGGCGAAACTAGTGGCATTCGTGTCGTAGGAGATGCTTCCTGGCGCAGCATTGGCGGACAAGGTGATGCTGCCGCTCATGCCAATGTTGAAGAGTGCCGTGTCGCCAGCTCCAGGGACGGCATTTGCGTCCCAGTTTGCCGCCGTGTTGAAATCGCCACCGGCAGGCTGATTCCAGAGAATGGTCTGTGCGGATGCGGAGCCGCCGGCCCATGCCAGCCAAAAAGCCGCCGCCAGAAGGCTAAAAAGCCCCCCAGGCCATGTGCGGTGAATCGACAAACGGGGCAATGGTGACGAATGAGAACGAAACATGATTCTGGCAGACAAATGAAACAGACGGGGATTTGCGGGACACTGCTGGCGCGAAAAAAACAGAAGCAGAGACGGAGTTCTAACTCGAACGTTCACCCCAGCCTGCATCCGCAGATTCCGCCGCACCTGATGACCGGAATACGAGGCCTGAGGCACGGCAGATAGCCGTGCGAGGTCATCGTGAAATTCACGGTCATGGACACTGGTTCAGTGGCACGCGTCGGACTCGCAATCGAGTCCTTTTTAGTGGCGTCCAACACTACACGGGCACAGTGATTCATCCCCCCGATGATTTATGAAAAAAGACACTGCCGCATGAGCTTTGCCTGATCACCGTCTGGCATTTTCGCCCACAGCGGCGTCTTCATTGGGCATGATGCATCACCGAGTGGCCGCCTGACGCCTCAGCTGCCGTCCTTTGCGCACGAGCAGCACCAGCGGCACGAACCAGACGAAGTTGAGGAGGATCGCGTAATGCATCGCCTTTCGGGTGAACTGGAAAAACGCGCTCTGATTGATCAAGGCTCTGGCCACAGCATCATTCACATGCTGCGCCACCGCCACGGCCCCCAGCGCATGATGACGCGCCGCCACCATGCCCCCCTGCACCGCCTCCCAGCCCACGGCGCAGCCTCCATAGGCCTGCCAGCCAAGTGCACAGCCGCCAATGGCCCACACGCCCAGGCCAAGCCCACCCCAGCAGAGCACGCCGACGGCCAGCCCGCCCAGTGAGATCAAACCCAACGAACAGGCACCCAGACTGATGGGAGCGATGGTGCAGGCACCGAAGGCCCCAATCACACCCAGGGCAAAATCCCCCATGGCAAACCACGCTTTTACGGGACGGATGGGCTCGCCGTGCTTTCTCCCCAGCCGCATATGCACGAGAGGCAGCCCCAGCAGTGTGAGTCTGCTACGATATTCGAGATGCGGCACTCCCCAATTTCCCACAGGGAGAATGCCTGCGTCTTCCACGGCGGATTCTGCGGACACGACTTTCCGGTTCTGCCGCAGCGCCCATGCCCCTCCTCCGGCACAAAGCAGGATACATCCACCGATCATGCCCGTCAGCAATGTGACATACGCCGCAGGATGCTGGAGGGCCAGCCACCGGCCGTAAATCATCAGCATCGTGGTGTAGGCACAGAAAAAGAGGATGGCAGCCAGCAGCACACGGAAGAATTTTTTGATCATCCGCTGCTCTTCCACAGAGCGGGCGCTGTCCATGCTCACCTTGTAGCCCACGCCTGCCGCCGCAAAGCCCAGCAGCGGGCTTAGCACTCCGTTCAGCAGGGCCATGACCAGCGGTTTCCCACTCGCGCCGCCTTTGGCCAGAGTCATGCCCGCCGTGGCTGCGGAGGCAGAGGTGGTGCCCAGGGGCAGCGCTGCCAGCACGCCAAAGGTGAACGCTGCTGTGGGCATGGTCTGGCGCAGCGCGTTGCCCAGCCTGCGCTCCACCTGCTCTGCCAGCATGGCCCGGCCGCGCGCCAGCCGCTGCTTCACCGCATCTTCGGAGAGTCCCAGGGACTCCGCCACAGCGGCCACGGAATCATTCTGGCGATAGAAGAGCACCATGGGCTCGCGGTAGTTTTCGGGCAGGCTCTGCAGCGTGCGCCAGAGCAGCGCGCTCTCCTGCTCACTAATCGCGCTTTCATCGGGTGGGAGCTCGGGGGATGCGGGATGCATCATTTCGTCTAGCTCCGCTGCCATCGCCGTAGGCGTGCGCTGCTGGCGCCGCAGAAAATTGTTAATCACATGCCTAGCGATGCCGCAAAGCCAGCCGCGGATGTTGCCCTTCTCGCGCAGATTCCGAAGCTGCTGCCAGGCGGTGATGAAGGTCTCCTGCGCCAGGTCCTCGCTCACATGCACATTTCCACAGGCACTGTACGCGAGGCCGCAGATGAGCGACTGGTGACGCTCCACCAGGCTGCCAAAGGCTTGTGTATCGCCCCGCAGACTGAGTTCCACGAGGTGGGCGTCGTTCGTAGTTGCTGGGATGAAGGTTGCAGTATTCATGACACCCACCAGTGGTCGCCACTGTCCGGCTGGTGACAAAAAAGTATGCGGTTTTCAGCGTTCCAGTCAAATGACGGCCCGCTGCTGCAGCCACTCGATGCGCCGCTGCAGTTTCTCCCGGCGGTCCTCATTCGGATTTGGGTAGAGAATCGGATACCAGACGGTGATGACTGCCGCACGGGCGATGAGGCTGTGATGCAAAGCCTCTTCGTCGATGGCTCCGCCGGCTTCGCAATAGGCATCGCAGATCTTTTTCACTGCAGCGTGATCATCCTCGAGTATTTGTGCGTTCCAGATAATAGACGCCACGTCCCATTCCACAGGGCCTGAAAAAGTATCCTCCCAGTCTGTCCACAGCAGGCCGCGTGTGGTGTTCATGAGATTGCCCATATGAGCGTCTCCGTGGAGAGGCTGCTGCGGATAGCGGTTCAGCGCCTTGATGGACTGAGTCAGATGATTTCGCAGCATCTGCTGTGTGTCTGGAGGAAAGAGCTCGCGCTCATCCAGAATCGCAAGGCTTTCGGTGATGATGGCTAGATGCGGCAACGGCTCGGTAAAGCGGCTCATGACGTCATGGCACTGCTGCAAGGTGCGGCCGATTTCACGCGGGTCGGGCGCGGCGTCGATACGGGTAACGAATTGCCAGAAGTTCATCGGATATCCCAGGTGCTCGTGCGGGCCGGGTGGCAGGTCCGAGTGCAGGGGAATGACAGGCGCACCGTTTTCCGTGAGATGGCGGGCAATGGCATTTTCGCGTGCAAACCACTCCGTGCCCTGCCTCGGGCCACTGGTGTCCTGCACCACACGCGCCACCAGCGTCTCGGTGAGGCGAAGCACCAGTGTGCTGCTGTTTTGCAGAATGTCGCAGCGGTCTGGCGTGATGCCGTGGGCGATGGCGGTCTCGGTGGCAGCGCGGATGGGAAGATCGGTATCGGTCATGAAGGGGTGACAGAGATAGCACTCAACCCACCCATTCGCACGATTTCACGCAGGCTCCGGCAGTGGTCGCTGCCCAGCGCACGCGCCACCCGGCGATTTCTGTGGCATACTCCCGCGCATCATCCTCGTGATAGGCAGGCTGGGGTTGCAGGGCCAACGATTCATCGATGATCACGCGTACGTCATCCGGCACACGGCTTTCGCAATCCCACTGCACCGGAAGCCGCTGCGGTGCCACATCTGCAAAGCCGCTGCGTGCCTCAGGAATCGAGTCGGCATAGCGAATGTAGGGCTTGATGTCGAGAATCGGGGTGCCATCCACCAAGTCCACGCCAGAGACAAAAATGCGGGGGGCGGCGGCGCCTTCCAGTTCCACGCGGTCAAGCTTCACCACGCTCAAAGTCAGCCGGTTGGGGCGAAAGGGAGAACGTGTGGCAAAGACACCGCGCTTTTGATTCCCTCCCAGCCGGGGCGGGCGCACGGTCAGTGATGTCGGCTCCTCCTGCACCAGGTGAAACTGCGTGATGAGCCACAGGTGGCTGAACTCCTCGATGCCACGTACGGCCTCCGAACGCCGGTAGGCGGGCTCAAACTCAATGATCCCCCATGCGCTGGGTGCCAGCCCGGGCTGGCGCGGCACCCCGAACTTGTCGGTGTAGCACGTACGCAGCGTAGCGATGACATTGAGGGAAATCATGCGTCTGAAATGAGCGCGCGCTTTTCACCACGCATCCATTTTCTTCAGCGATTGCTGAAAGTGGCAGGCACCTCATGTTGTCTTAACCATGCCCATGCCCGCCAAACGCCTGCTTCTTGCCACGCTGCTCCTCACAGCCTCCGCCCGTGCGGAAAAAATGAGCTGGCTGGAGAATGACCGCATCAAGCTCGGAGTGGATCTCGACCTCGGCGGAGCCATCACCTTTCTGGCCAGCACCAAGGACGGCGTGAATGTGATCAACAACTACGACCTCGGGCGGCAGGTGCAGCTTTCCTTTTTTTCCGGCCCGGTGCCCTTTGAAGCGAACGGACAGAAGCCCGCCGAGCACTGGCGGCACATTGGCTGGAATCCGATACAGACGGGAGACGACTTTAAAAACGCCAGCCGCATACTCGCCCACGAAAATGATGGGAAGCGCATCCACCTGAGCTGCGTGCCGCTGCAGTGGCCGCTGAACAACGTGCCCGGTGAGTGCACCTTTGACTCCTGGCTGGAGCTGGATGGCGCGGTGGTGAAAGCACGTGCGCGACTCACCAACAAACGCAGCGACACCACGCAGTACCCGGCGCGATTGCAGGAGCTGCCCGCCGTGTATGCGAATGCCGCCTTTCCCCGTGTGGTGAGCTACACCGGCGCAGCCCCTTTCAGCGGCGAAGCATTCTCCGTCATGCCGAAGTCTCAGACCAAGCATCCCTGGACTTTCTGGACAGGCACAGAAGGCTGGGCGGCCCTGCTGGATGACAAGGACTACGGCCTCGGCCTCGTCACTCCTGGGCGCGTGCATTTCACCGGCGGTTTTGCCGGCAAGCCCGGCCCGAATGACACGCATGGCAACAACACCGGCTATCTGGCTGGACAGGGACAGGAAATTTTGGACCACAACATCGGCTATGAGTTCCGCTACGAGCTCGTGCTTGGCACCGTGCAGGAGATCCGCGAGCGCGCCGCCACGCATCGCACACCAGGAGCCCCTGCGTGGATTTTTTCCGCAAACCGCCAAGGCTGGCACTACCAGAATGCACGCGATACCGGCTGGCCGGTGAAGGATCACCTGCAGGTGCTGCTGGAGCAGGATGATCCGCAGCTCATCAGCCCGCTGACATTCTGGCAGGCTGGAGAAGCTGCCGTGCTGGTCATTGAGGCCGCTTTCCATACCCGCCAGAAACAGGGTGTGGTGATGCTGCAGCCGCACGGCGCGAAAAGCTACGCGCCAGAGACGGCCGTCGCTTTTTCACTCGTGGCCGATGGCGAGTTTCACCGCCATGTCATTCCATTGTCCTCCAGCCCCGCCTACCAAGGGGCCATGGTGCGCCTGCGCATTGATCCGGTAGGCCAGGGCGAGGCAGGGGCGTGGATGAAGGTGCGCAGCATTCGGCTCATGGCCCCGCAGGAGTGAGCGGTGGCAAAGATTTCAGAAGAGTGGAGCACATTCTCCGTTTAGTGGCTCATCCCTTCACTCCCCAGCCCACACGCCATGCTGCGCACACTTCTTTGCATCCTGCCTCTCGCCATCGCCATGCCCCTGGCCGCTCAAGACAAGGCCCCTGCCCCGCCGGAAGGCTTCACCGCCATCTTCAATGGCAAGGACCTCAGCGGCTGGAGCGGCGGCAGCACCTGGTGGTCGGTCGAAGACGGCTGTCTGACCGGTATCACCGACGGCAAGCTCGACTACAACCGCTTCATCACCTGGAAGGACGGCAAGGTGAAAAACTTCGAGCTGCGCGTGAAGGTGAAAGCCACCAAAGGCGGCAACAGCGGCCTGCAATACCGCGGCCAGGAGCGCCCCGATCTCGGAGAATGGGTCGTCACCGGCTACCAGTGCGATGTGGTGCCTGACAAAGACGACTACAACGGCATGCTCTACGAGGAGCGTGGCCGCCGCATTCTTGCCCATACGGGAGAGAAGGTCATTATCGACACCCAGGCCCAGCCCTGGGTCGTGGGCAAGCTGCCCGTCCACACCTTTCCCGCCGAACAGTGGCATGACTACCGCGTGCTCGTGGAGGGCAACCACCACCAGCACTGGATCGACGGTGTGCAGACCGTGGATGTGACCGACCTCGATGAAAAAGGCCGTGCGCTCGAAGGCGTCATCGCCGTGCAGGTGCATCGCGGTCCGCCGATGAAGATCCAGTACAAGGACTTCTTCCTGAAGCATCTTCCTGACGATCTGCCCCTTGTCACGCCAGCCCAGGCCACGGTGCCAGCAGATGCCGTCAAGGTGGTGCCTCAAGGAGGACCGCCCAAGAAAGCGGCCAAGTAGGCTGCCGCGAAATCACTTCGCACCGTAGGCGCTGGTCAGGTAATCGATCAGCGCCGTGTTGTCCTCGGGCAGTGGTGCGGCGTACTTTTCCTTCATCTTTTTGACCGTGGCTTCCCAGAACTTCCGCGGCAGCGGCGGCTGGGTGGAGACATACTCGGTGGAGTGGCAGGTGATGCAGAGACTCTGCGCCAGCTCCACACCCGCACCGGGCTTGTAGCTGCCGTCTTCCGCCGGCCACACGAAGCTGGAAAAATCAGGCGCATCAGCAGCGGCCTTGTCTGCGGCTGAGAGGCTGAAGCCTGTGGCAGCGATGACGAACAGGATGGCAAAAAAACTCTTCATGGAATGAAATGGATGAAGTGAAGATCAGGCGACGGTCACGTGGGTGGTCTCCACCACATTGCGCATGTAGCCCTGGGGATTCCAAAGCGGCTCCATGGCCTGCGACTCGCCCAGGCGGTTCACGGCGCGCACCTTCAGCTCGCAGGGGCCTTTCTTCTGCGGTTTCCAGGCCAAGGACCACGGGCGGAAGGAATATCTGCCCAGATCTTTGCCCAGTTCGGCCGACTGCCAGGTGCGGCCGCCGTCGTCGGACACAGCCACTTCGGTGATGCCTGCACCGTGGTCAAAGGCGATGCCGCTGAGCTGCGTGACCCCACCTGCCTGCACCTGAGCACCGTCCAGATGGCTGGTGAGGAAGGAGCGCACTTTGAAGCGCGTGATGGGGACCGTGCTCGTGGGTGTGGTGCCGGGCTCCACACAGCCCCCGGGCGTGGTGGCGATGCGGTAGCCCGTGGCCATGAAAAATCCGTCAAACACGTCCTTCACCACATTCAGCTCGTTGAGGTGCTTCACCCAGTAGGTGCCGTAGTAGCCCGGCACCACGAGCCGAAGGGGAAAGCCATTGAGCAGTGGCAGGGGCTCGCCGTTCATCTCATGGGCGATGAGGATCTCTCCGTCCAACGCGTGGTCCATCTCCAGCGCCTTGATGAAGTCTGGTGTCTGCGGCAGCGTCGGTGTGTCCAGCCCGTTGCACACCACCTGCTTTGCCCCGGCCTGCACACCGGCTTTCGCCAGGACATCCTTCAGCCGCACGCCGCGCCAGCGGGCATTGCCCATGGCCCCGTTGCCCAGCTGGCCGCCACCCACGCGCGGCTGGAAAAACCCACGGCTGTTGCCCGAGCACTGGTTCACCGCCACCACCTCCACCTGATCAAACTGAGTCTTCAGCTCCTTGAGGGAGAGCTGCAGCGGCTTGTCCACCAGCCCCTTGATCTCCAGACGGAAGGCGGCTGCGTCCACGCTGCGGGGCACATTGGCCAGATGGTAGCGCACGAAAAAGGCGTCGTTTGGCGTGATCACCTCCTTGAAGACCTCCATCGGCGTCTCGAGCTGCGGCGGGCGTGTGGTCAGCAGGATGAGCGGCCGCTTCTGCGGGAAGCGCACCATCCGACGCTCGCCATTCGCAAATGGCAGCGTGACGACGTCAGCAGCGCTTCCCAACCCCAGTCCGGCCACTGCCGCGCTGGCCTGGGAGAGAAACTGGCGACGGGAGGAACGAGAGTTCTGGATCATGGTGGTAGGCAGATGACAGTTGGGGCACCGCACTGAAGAATGCGCGTCTGCAGCACTGTGCCATGAATCAACGCTCCACGCGCCTTGGATTCTATCAAGCAACAAGGCTCCAGGTCAGCTCCAAGCCCAGTCCCACTGGCAGCGGTGTCACCGGGCCGGCGGGCGTTTCCAGCAGCTCCATCTTGGAAGGTTTTTTCTCCATCTGAAATTTTTGAGCCGATGCCGGGAAGCCGTAAAACGCAGGCCCGTTGAGACAGAGGAAATGCTCAAACATCGCCTGGCCCACCGCCGTGGTGAAATCCACGCCCGCCTCTTCAAACGCCATGGCATAGAGCTGTGGTGCGCAGCCGCCAGTGAAGCAGCCCGCCGCACAGCCGCAGGCGGTGGCCTTGGTGGTATGCGGCGCGCTGTCCGTGCCGGCAAAGAACTTGGCCTGCCCGGCTCTCGTCACGGCCTGGCGCAGCGCCGCACGGTCGTCCTGAAACTTCACAATCGGCAGGCAGTAGAGATGGTATTTGAGTCCCTGGATCAAATGTCCCAGCGTGTAGAGCAGGTGCTGCGGCGTGATTGTTGCCCCCACATGCTCCGGTGCCGCCGCCACAAACTCCGCCGCCGTGCGTGTGGTGATGTGCTCGCACACGATCCGCAGCTTGGGATGCGCCTCCAGCAGGCGGGGCATGCGCTCGGTGTAAAAGCGCGTCTCCGCATTTTGCTGCGCGTCGATGTAGTCCGGCCCGTTCAGCGCATGCTGCTCGCCATGGATGCAGAGCACGATGCCGTGCTGCTCCATCGCACGCAGCACCTCGCTGCCGATCAGGTCGTCCATCGGCATGCCATGCTCCGCATTCGTGGTCCCGTGCGGCGGGTAGTATTTGCAGGCTCGCAGCAGCCCCGAGGCCGCGCCTTCCGCGATCATAGCCGCCGTGGTCTGGCGTGTGAGGTAGAGAGGCACGATGAGCTGCTCAAAGCTGGCGGCACCTGCGGCGCGCAGCTCTGCCGAGTAGCTCTCGACGGACCATCCATCTGCCTGCGCAGCGCCAGACACACGGGAGACCGGTGGCTGGGTGTTTGGCATGGCTAGTGCTCCAGCGCAGCCCATGTCCAGATGAGAGCGGACGTACGAAGCCATCGCAGGGCCTTGGCGAAAATGCGTGTGCAGGTCAAACCAGCGGGGGAGAGTCAGTGTCATGCGCTCTCGTTAGCCCGCTGCACCGTGGGATCAATGCCGAGGTGCAAAGTTTCCATCGCCTTCTCAGCGTTTACGCCGGCCTATCACGAGCAGCAGCCCGCCGGCCAGCAGCAGAATTTTAGACGGCTCGGGCACGACGTAGATGATGCCGTTGGTGATGAACTGATCGGTGGCAAAAAACCACCCGTTGCCCAGGTTGGTCGGCAGGTCCAGATCTGCCACCGTGAAGGCTCCGCTCACACCGTCGGCATTGGTGTTCAGCGCCGCAAAGTCCAGGATGTTGAAGACATCGCCCCAGCCAGGCTGGTAGCCGGAGGCCAGCTCCACTTTGATCGTGCTTCCCGCGTTCAGCCCAAGACCGCCTGTTATTTTGATGGAATCATACAGGCCGCCGGAGCCGGCGTCTTTGAAAGCGCTCACCTGCGCGGCATTGGTGGGATCTGCGGCATGGCTGGCGGTCCCGCTCAGGGTGAGGAGCACACGCGGGCTGGCACTGTTTGCCCCAGTGGCCAGTGTGAGATTGGTGAAAGTCAGCGTGCCCAGACCATCGCCCGCACTGGCAATCGCACCAAGCGAACCATCTGTGGAAGCCCCTGGCCTCAAGATCGAACCCGCACCCATGACCACCGTGCCAGTCACGCTGCCGGTGCCGCTGAGCACCTGATTGCTCAGAGTCTGGGTGCCACCTGTGACTGCGGTGACATTGAGCGTGGCTCCGCTCCTGACTTCGAGCCATGGGCTGGCGGCCACACTGCCAGAGCCGCTGAGCGCCAGGGTGCCGGCTGCCACGGTGGTTTTTCCTGTGTAGGTGTTGGCGGCAGTCAGCGTGAGCGTGCCGGTGCCGTTCTTGGTCAGTCCTCCGTCAGCCGTGGCCCCGAGCGCGGTGTCGTGCTCCAGACTGTCGGCAATGGTGACGTTGAAGCCGTTGGAGTCGATGACCGCGCCACCGGCCTGCACTTTCGAGGTGAGGTTGGCCGAGTCGGGAATAAAATTGGTCGCGCTGTTGTTATCCGTAGCCTTCAGGGTGCCACCGTTGAAGTTCAGCACCGCAAGGCGGTTGCTGCCCGCACTCGTCGCACCGCTTGAGGTGTTCATGGCAAAGCCACGCGTGGAAAGGACGCCTGCATTCAGCGAGATGGTGCTCACAAAGCTGGACAGGTTCGCCGCAGACTGATTGCCGCCGTTGAGGAAAAAGTAGCTGGAGCCGGAGCTCGTCATGTTCAGGGTGCCGCCGTTCATCACCACGTTCGCCGTGCCGTTTTCAGACAAGCCGTAGGAACCGTTCGCCCACGTCACCGCGCCCGTTCCGCTCACCGTCAGCGTCGCCGTTCCATTGTTGGCAAACCGCGTGTTGCTGCCCAGCGTGAGGCTTCCGGCGGAGACATTCACACTGGAGACCGTGCCCGGGCCTTGTGCAAAAAGGGCATTGTTGATCGTCAGCGCCCCACCAGTCACATTGATGGTACTGGTCTGGATGAAGGCGCGGTTGCTGTTGGCAAAGACCACGGTGCCGGCAGAGACATTCATGGTGGCTCCGTTATCAAGCTGAAGACCGTTGTTTCCGTTCCCATCTCCGGTGCCGCTGTGGGTGGCCGAGGCGCCTTCAAAACTCAAAATGCTTCCCGCGCCGCTCACGACCAGCCCCTTCACAAACGATTGCGTGCCCGATTGAAACCGCAGCACCCCGCCGCTGTTCACCGTCACAGACGCCGCATTGAAGGTTCCGTCGCTGTTCACCCTCACATCACCGCCTGTCACCAGGAGCGTGCTGGCCAGATTGGTCATGGAGATCCCGCCGGTGAAGTTCAACGTGTTGGCGCCGCTGAGGGTCAGGGTGCCGCCCAGTCCGCTGACAAGACCGCCGTATGTCACGGTGCCGCCCGTGTTGTTCGCGATCACCAGCGTGCCTGCGTTCAGCGCGGTGGTGCCGGTGTAGCTGTTCGCACCGCTGAGGGTCAGGGTTCCCGTGCCATTCTTGGTCAGGCCGCCATCCACGGTGGCACCCAGCGCGCTGTCGTGCTCCAGATTGTCGGCGATGGTGATGTTAAAGCCGTTGGTGTCAATGACCGCGCCACCTGCCTGCACTTTCGACGTGAGGTTGACGGAGTAGGGGATGAAGTTCGTGCCGCTGTTGTTGTCCGTGGCCTTCAGCGTGCCACCGTTGAAGTTCAGCGCCGCCAGCCGGTTGGTCGAGTTCGCCCCCGTGTTCATGGCAAAGCCACGCGTGGAGAACACCCCGGCATTGAAGGTGATGCTGCTGGTCACCCCCGTGTTAAAGTTCACACCGTTGCCTCCATTGAGAAACAGGTAGGTGGTTCCCGAACTGGTCATGTTCAGCGTGCCACCGTTCATGATGATGCTGCCCGTTCCGTTCTCAGACAGTCCGTAGCCGCCTACCGCCCAGGTGACAGCACCGCTGTCGCTGACGGTCAGAATCGCCGTTCCGTTGTTGGCAAAACGGCTGGCGGCGCCCACGCTCAAAGTCCCCCCGGAAGCATTGATCCTCGCCGTCACGCTGCCCAATTGCGCGATGAGCGTGTTGTTCATGTTCACCGTGCCACCCGTGATGTTGAGTGTGCCGCCCTGCATCCAGAACCGGCTCGGCGTCAGGTCCACGGTGCCCGCGCTCACATTGATCGTGCCGCCATTGAGAATCTCCAGGCTGTCCTGCTCGCCCGAACTCCCGCCGCCGATGCCGTTCACCGTCACCGTCGCCCCGGTGAAATTGAGCACGCTGCTGGCACCGTCCACCTTCAGGCCATTGTTGAAGACCTGGGTGCCAGACTGCAGTTTCACGGTGCCGCTGCTGATCAGCACATCCGCAAAGAGAGTGCTGTCTCCCACGAAGCGTACATCGGCCCCCGTGGATGTGATCTTGTTGGCCGTGGAGGAAAAGCTCAGTCCGCTGAAGATGATCACTCCCGAGCCCGTGATGCTCAGATCACTCGCAGCGCTGCTGATTGCCGAATTGAACGTGAGAGCACCGCCGGTGGCGTTGATGGAACTCGTCGCTCCCAGGGAAAGCGCCATGCTCAGCGTCTCCAGGGCGGATGAATTGTTCGTCAGGCTGCCGCTCAGGGTGAGGGCGTTGCCTGCCAGCGTAAACGCACTCGCGCCCGCATTGAACGTCAGGCCGGAAACCGTCAAACCTGTGATGTCATTGGTCAAAGATGCACCGCTCGTTCCGGCACTGCCGAAAGTGAGCGTGTCGCCACTGATGGCGGGCAGCGCATCCGCAGACCAGTTGGTGTTTCCTGCGGTGTTCGTATTCCAGGCAGCATCCACATCCCCCACCCATAGCAGGGTGGCGGCGCGAAGAGGAACTGGTGCTCCAAACATGAGGGCACAAGCAAGAGCTGCGAGGACCTGAAGGGGGCCCTGACGATGGCAAAACATTCTGATTTTTTTTTGGGGGGGGCAGGACGTTGACCCAAACTCGACCTTCTGCAACGCCTTCATGCCGCCCATGCAATGATGCCCCCCTCGATTGCTGCAAATCTGTCACATCGAGATCAAAAACCGCATTGAAATTAAAGACATGACCATCAACGTCGTCGCCTTATCTTTATTCAAAGCTCTTGCTGATCTCCACATGGGCAGCAAGGATGCATTGCTCTACCTGGCAGCCGGCTAGCCCCGCTCTGCCACACTCCAAGTCCCTCCTGTATCCAACCTTCCCATGAAATCACAGCCCGTTTCCCGCCGCTCCTTCCTCGGCACCGCAGTCGCCGCCGCCACCGGCTTCACGCTTCCTCGTTTTGCTTCCGCCGTTGAGAAGCCGAACTCTGTCTTCAACGGCGTGCGCATCGGCTGCATCACCTACAGCTACCGCAGCATGGCGAAGACCGCCGAGGAAACGCTCAAGGCGCTGGTCGAGGACGGCCTCAGCGAGACCGAGCTCATGGGCGGACCGACCCAGCTTTACGCAGGCCTCAAAGGCGGCAAGATCACCGATGCCGAGCGTGAGCTGCAGCTCGCCAAGTGCGCCGAGATGCGGAAAATGTACAACGACGCAGGCGTGAACATCCACATCCACAAGATGGGCTTCGGTCAGTCGGACGAGGAGATCGAGTTCAACTTCCTCGTGGCCAAGGCCCTCGGCTGCGCCGCCGTGACCACGGAGCGCAACGCCATCCTCGCCGCGCGCGTCGCCCCGTTTGCGGACAAGCACAAGATCTGGGTCGGCTTTCACAACCACACCAACAACCTGCCGGAGATGGACAAGTTCGACTCCATCCTGGACCTCGGCCAGTACATCGGTTTCAACCTCGACATCGGCCACTACGTCGCCGGCACTCAGGGCAAGTCGCCCATCCCCGTGCTGGAGAAGTACCACGACCGCATCACCAACCTGCACCTCAAGGACCGCACCGCCGACGGCGGCAATGTCCCCTGGGGCACGGGCCAGACCCCGATCAAGGAAGTGCTGCAGCTCATGAAAAAAGAGAAATGGACCTTCCCTGCTGAGATCGAGCTGGAATACAAGATCCCCGAAGGCTCTGACGCCATCGCTGAGGTGAAGAAGTGCGTGCAGTATTGCAAAGAGGCGCTGGCGTAAGCAAGCCTTGATCCTATCAGCAAGTCACGGCCTCGGAGTCGCTTGATGCGGCTCCGAGGCCTGTTGTTTTGGAGAACGCCGAAAGGTGCAGGGCGGCGAGACGCTCGGTCACGGAATCTTGAGCAACTCCTGCTCCGTCCAGGAATCGGTGCGTCGCGCTTCCTTTTCACGGACCGCTTTGAGAAAGTCCGGTGAGATGGGATCCGAACCGTGCTCCCACTCACGCCGGAGATAAGTGAGAATGGCCGCCAGAGGTTCATCGCCCAAAGCGCCCAGCGGAGGCATGTCGAGCTGGTAACGCCTCTTTTTGACCGTGATGTAGCCGCGCACACCGTGGAGGACAATGCGGCTGAGCCGTTCGGGCGAGCCATTGACCCATTCGGAATCAATCAGCGGTGGGGCGATGCCATCGAGGCCTGAACCACTTGGCTGATGGCAGCCAGCACAGATGCCGGAGTACAGCGCCTTGCCCATCTCAAAACGGCTCTGCTCATCTGCCGTTAGCGGGCGCGGCGGCTTGAACCCTGCGGGCGCAGGCTTGCCCGGCCAAGAAAGCATGTCCGCCACTTTTTCGGTGCCTGGAGTGTCGAGAAAAGCAGGCTTGGCTTCGAGCTTTACTTTCCGGCGTGTGAAGTCCGCCGCATTGGCGGTGAAGCCGGCGAGCAGCGTCTTGCGAGGCGTGGCCCCGGCCTTTTCCGCGAGTGCCAGCAACCGTGAGACACGGGCTGGATTGCGTTCGCTGGCCACACAGCCCGCCAGGCTTGGGATCAGAGCCTTGCCGCTTCCAGTGGCAAGGCAATGCTCCAGCAGCTCCAGCTCGCGGCCATTGACCCCGCTGAGGATGGCTTCGGTCAGATAAGGGTGATCCGGCACGCGGCTGGCCATCGCAGCCATGGCCAGATCGGCCGCCGGGTCCTGGCACTCGCCAAGCGTCAGCGCGATCTGAGTCTGCACCTGCGAATCCGGTTCGGTGGCGGATAGGGCGATGAGACTGGTCACCGCAGCGGCGCGCCCTTTCCCGGCCAGGAACACTTCAGCGATGCGCACGGCACTGTTGCGCACGCGGGCATCGACGTCAGCGAGCGCTGCCTCGATAACCGGCCAGGTGGTCTTGCCCATGCCATCGAGCGTCCACAAGGCATGCATGCGGCCGAGCGCGACATCGCCGCGCGTGAGAGCTTCCAGTGCGGACACAACCCCTGCATCCGCACGCTCAACAAGCAGGCGCTGGGCGGTTTCCCGGTGCCAGGAATTGGCATGCGCGAGGATGGGGACGAGCTCTGCATTGCCAAGCTTCGCCAGATTGGCTGCAGGACGTGTCCTAGCATTTTCAGGAACGATGCGCCAGATACGTCCCAGGCCGCGTGGATTCACCAGATCGTGCTCCTGGATATACTTTTCCAGATAGGGACTGAGGGAGATGCGGTGCTGGATGATGCCCCGGTAGAAGTCGATGACGTAAAGCGCTCCATCGGGTCCCGTGGTCATGCTCACAGGACGGAAGCGTTCATCCGTGGACGCGAGAAACTCACGCTTCTCGTAGGCCTCACGCGCCACGAGCTTCCCTTTCTCAAGGGTCATGATGTCCCGCTTCACCAGATGCAGGGCCGGCTCGCAGGCGAAGGCATTGCCCAGGGCATCTGCGGGGAAAAGATCGCCCCGGTAAATCCAGGGTGAGCACGCTGCGGTAAAGTTCTTCAGTTTGTGACCCGCCATGTTCTCAGGAATGTAGGCGCGGTTCGTGCCGGGGGTCACACGGATGGGCCACACGGCCTGGTTCACCGGCGGGTTGATGCGGCCTCCTGACTTCTCATAGTGCGGATTGCGCAGACGGTAATGGGAGGGCCACATGTCGCCCTGCAAGTGGCCCGAGTTGAAGTTGTAATAGAGACGGCCAAAGTCATCCTGACTGAGTCCATATTGACCGCGCATGGACGAGAGGCTGCGTTCGAAAGTGCCCGCGCCACGCCAGCGAAAACGTGCCGCGTATTCCGCAAAGTAGATCCAGTTGTCCAGCGCCCAAAGCGGCGAGTTCGCGCCATGTTCCGGGTTCGCCAGTTCGGGGCGGCCAGGGATGGTTTGTGCGCCAGCATCCTTCGCCACCTCGATCTTCTCATCCGCCTTGCCATCGCCATTCTTGTCCGGGCAATACCACAGCATCGGTGGCGCGCCCACCAGCGCGCCTTCGCCAATCGGCAGGACCGTTCGGGGCATGATGAGCTGATCGAGGAAGACCTTGCTTTGATCGAAGCGCCCGTCGCCATCGGTGTCCTTGAGAATCACGATCCGGCCCACCGGCTCATCCTCACGATTGCCCTGAATATCCGGCATGTACCCGAGCATCTCCACCACCCAGAGCCGCCCATCCGGACCAAACTGCGCAAAGATCGGATCCCCCACCAGCGGCTCACAGGCTGCCAGTTCCACCCGGTAGCCCGGTGCCACCTGGAAGGTTTTCAATTCCTCATCCGCAGACAAAGCCCGCGTAGGCGGAACAAGCTCCGCCGGCACCAGCGAGGGCGGCACATTCGCCATTGCGTCCCCATTTTGGGCGCAGACCGATGAGACAAAAAACAAGAAAGGCAGAGCGAGGATCCGGGAGAGAGGGGCACGTGTGAAATTCATGGGTGACTGCGAACGAGGCTACCATTGCCATACGGCCATACACCCTGCGATCTTCAGCATCATAAGCCAATCGCAGCATTCTAAGGGAGCGCGGGCACTCCCCTCGATCACCGCCTTCCGCGGACCTATCCCAAGCTCTTGCAGATCTCCGCATGCGCCGCCGCCACTGCCGGCGCATGCTTTCTCATCTTGGCATAGCGCACGGCAAAACTCCCCGGCTCCTCAGAGCCCAGGAGAAGATGCTTGGCATCCGCCACCAGTGCATCCATGCGCTCCTTGGTGACCGGCGGCTTCTCCTCCATCGCCTCGTCCATCATCACCACCAGCTGCGAAAGCTGCCTCAGCCACGCAAACCGCTCATGCTCCATGAGCAGCTTCAGAAACTCCATCGGCGACCGGATCTCATTTCCCTCTGCTTCATAGGCCGCACGTTCGGCATTCATGAGCAGCTTGTGGAGAGCGAGGAGATGATTGCGCAGAGTTGGCAGAGGATGGTCGTTCATGAGCGTTTCATACTGCAAGATGGCTACGCCTGCCAGAAACGAAAAAGCGCGGACTTTCGTCCGCGCTTTCGAAGGTCTCTGAGAACGCGTCGTCTTACTGATGATACTCCTGCAGCGCCCGCACCTGCACCTCGCTCTGCTGCAATGACTTGATCGCCCGCAGCGCCGCATCAGCACCACGCAGCGTCGTCATGATCGGAATGCGATTCTGCATGGAGGCGGTGCGGATCTTGATCTCATCCTCGCGCGGATTCTTGCCGCTCGGCGTATTGATCACCAGCGCCATGTCCTTGTTCTTCATCAGGTCAATGACATTCGGGCGCTGGCCGCTGGCCAGTTTGGGAAGGATGTTCACTGCAATGCCAGCCTCTTTGATCACACCACCGGTGCCGCTGGTGGCGTAGATGGTGAAGCCGAGATCGGCGTAGCCTTTGGCGATGCGGACCACGTTGGGGCGGTCGGCCTCTTTGACGCTGATGAAGACATTGCCCTTCGTCGGCAGGGTGCCGCCGGCGGCCATCTGGCTCTTGGCAAAGGCCATGCCGAGGTCGTCGTCGATGCCCATGACTTCGCCGGTGCTCTTCATTTCAGGACCCAGGATGATGTCCACGCCCAGGAACTTGCTGAAGGGGAACACGGCCTCCTTCACGCTGTGGTGCTTCGGCGTCACCTCCTCAGTGAAACCAAGCTCCTTCAGCGTCTTGCCTGCCATGATCTTGGCGGCCAGCTTCGGCAGCGGCACGCCGATGGCCTTGCTGACAAACGGCGCGGTGCGTGAGGCACGCGGATTCACTTCGATGACATACAGATCATCGCCCTTCACGGCGAGCTGCATGTTCATCAGGCCGCGCACGCCCAGGGCTTTGGCCAGCTTCTTCGCGGCATCACGAATGCGGTCCTGCATGGCCGCGCTGAGGCTGAAGGGAGGGATGACGCAGGCGCTGTCGCCGGAGTGGATGCCGGCCTCTTCGATGTGCTCCATGATGGCACCGATGACGGTGGTTTCGCCGTCGCTGATGCAATCAACATCCACCTCCGTGGCGTCTTCGAGGAAGCGGTCCACCAGCACGGGGCGGTCCGGCGTGGCTTCCACGGCGTTCTTCATGTAGTGGGTCAGCTCGGCATCGCTATAAACGATCTGCATGGCGCGGCCGCCGAGCACGAAGCTCGGGCGCACAAGGCTCGGGTAACCGATCTTCGCCGTGATGGCCAGCGCCTCCTCCAGCGAGGTGGCGGTGCCGCTCGGGGCCTGGTGCAATCCGAGATCGTCGAGCAGCTTGGCGAACATCTTGCGGTCTTCCGCCAGCTCAATGTTCTTCGGCGAGGTGCCGATGATTCGCACGCCGTTTTCTTCCAGGCCTTTGGCAAGGTTCAGCGGTGTCTGCCCACCGAACTGGACGATGACGCCGAGCACCTGGTCGTTGCGGTTTTCGCGCTCGTAGATGTTCAACACGTCTTCCAGCGTGAGAGGCTCGAAGTAGAGCTTGTCGGAGGTGTCGTAGTCGGTGGAGACGGTCTCGGGATTCGAGTTCACCATGATCGTCTCATAGCCCAGCTCACGCAGTGCGAAGCTGGCATGCACGCAGCAGTAGTCGAACTCGATGCCCTGCCCGATGCGGTTCGGGCCACCACCCAGAATCATGACCTTCTTCTTGTCATTGTCCCGCACCTCGTCCTCGACGCCATAGGTGCTGTAGTAGTAGGGCGTATACGCCTCGAACTCGGCCGCGCAGGTGTCCACAAGGCGGTAGGTGGGGGTAATGCCGTACTTTTTGCGGCCACTGCGAATGTAGCTTTCCTCCACGCCAAAGGCCTTGGCAATCTGCTTGTCAGAGAAGCCCTTGCGCTTCCAGTTACGCATCGCCGCGCTGAGCACCTGTGCCTTGCGTTCCTCCGTGCGCTCGGCCTCGGGAATGGCGTTGATGAGCGCCTCGCCGGATTGGCTAGGAATGGCCAGGCTCTCCTTCACAATCTCCTCAATCTGTCTCAGGAACCAGCGGTCAATCTTCGTCAGCTCAAAGACCTTGTCCACGCTCCAGCCTTTCGCAAAAGCCTGGCCGAGGAAGAAGATGCGCTCCGCGTTCGGCACCGTGAGCTTGGAGGTCAGCGTCTCGTCATCCACCTCCTTGTCGGCACCGTCGCCGATGAGGCCGAAGCGTTTGATCTCCAAACTGCGCAGGGCCTTCTGCAGGGACTCCTTGAACGTGCGGCCGATGGCCATGGCCTCGCCTACAGACTTCATCTGCGTGGTAAGAGTCTCATTGGCACCCGGGAACTTCTCAAACGTGAACCGCGGCACCTTGGTGACGACATAGTCGATGGACGGCTCAAACGAAGCCGGCGTCTCGCGGGTGATGTCGTTTTTCAGTTCGTCCAGCGTGTAGCCCACGGCCAGCTTGGCGGCGATCTTGGCGATGGGGAAGCCGGTGGCCTTGGAGGCCAACGCTGAGCTGCGGCTCACGCGCGGATTCATCTCAATGACGATCATGCGGCCCGTGTCCGGATGGATGGCGAACTGGATGTTTGAGCCCCCGGTTTCCACGCCGATCTCGCGGATGCAGGCAAACGAGAAGTCACGCATGATCTGGTACTCGCGGTCCGTCAGCGTCTGGATGGGTGCCACGGTGATGGAGTCACCCGTGTGCACGCCCATGGGGTCCAAGTTTTCGATGGAGCAGATGATCACGCAGTTGTCCGCCTTGTCGCGCATGACCTCCATTTCGAACTCCTTCCAGCCGAGAAGCGATTCCTCGATGAGTACTTCTGTCACAGGGGAGAGATCCAGACCGCTGGCAGTGATGGTTTCAAATTCTTCCTTGTTGTAAGCGATGCCGCCGCCTGTGCCACCCAGCGTGTAAGCAGGGCGGATGATGAGCGGCATGGTGCCGATCTGCTCGGCAATCGCACGGGCCTCTTCAATCGTATGGGCCACACCGGACTGCGGCAGGTCGAGGCCGATCTTCAGCATGGCGTTCTTGAAGAGCAGGCGGTCCTCCCCTTTTTCGATGGCGTCCGGCTTCGCGCCGATCATGCGCACGCCGTGTTTCTCCAAGGTGCCTGCACGGTGCAGGGACATGGCGCAGTTCAGCGCGGTCTGGCCACCCAGCGTGGGAAGCAGCACATCCGGCTTTTCCTTGATGATGATCTTCTCCACCATCTCGGGCGTGATCGGCTCGATGTAGGTGCGGAAGGCGAACTCCGGATCCGTCATGATCGTGGCGGGGTTCGAATTGATCAGCACCACCTCGTAGCCTTCCTCGCGCAGGGCCTTGCAGGCCTGGACGCCGGAATAGTCAAATTCACAGCCCTGGCCGATGACGATGGGGCCGGAACCGATGACGAGGATGCGATGGATGGTGGTGTCTTTGGGCATGGGGGAGGAGAAAAAATGACGAAATCCGGGTGCGGACTCCGAGTGTCGGAGATTTGGCGGGGTGTGAAAGCGTATGATTTGGGCGCTTTCGGAGCCTGGAGGAGAGGTCACAGCATCCTAATGCTGCGCCACGCGGGGCCGGAAAGCGCGGCATCTTGCACAGTCGATGCGGTGCGTCAAACGCAGGGGTGGAAAAGACGCGAAATAGCGGCCCCGAAGCGGGCTAAAAGCGCCTGTTTGGCACCCTCTGGCTCAATTCACCGATATTTTGACTCCGATGTTCTTGTAGGCGTCGGTCATTTCCTTTGCGATTTGTGAATAACTCCGTCCATCGAGGAGAAGATCGAGGTGCTTGAAGGGAGCGGTCTCGGGCTTCATGTCTGGCGGTGGAAAGCTGGTGGGGTAGCTGAAGCGGCCGTCCGGGAAGTGCTTGACCCGCGGATCCTTGAAAAAGGTGCGCAGAGCCTCGGTTTCGCCATAGACCGCGTCCATGAATTTGATGAAACGCGTGCCTTTTTTGTCGCCGTCCAGATGGCAGAAAAAGTACACCGCCAGCACAGAGCGGAAGTAAAGCTCCCCCATCTTCCGGTTGGTCGTGTTGGCAATGCCTGACCAGGTGCTGCGGTTCATCGTCAGGTGCTCTTCCAGATTGCCGATCTCGATGGCGTAGTCGCGCTTTTGCATCTCCTGGATGTGATCTTTCAGGCCCTTCTGGTGTGCGTCGGCGCGAAACTTGCCCGCATTGTAGGGCAGCATTTCCGTGTACTCCGCCGTGCCTTCGATGACCCACACGGGGAGGAAGGTGAGATAGGCGTCCATCACCTGATGGGTGATCTCATGGATCAGCGTGCCGCCGTCGTAGTTCTCATCCTTGGCGTAAGTCTTGCCCAGAAGCTTGAGGCCGATGCTTGGAAACGGCACGCGGAAGATCTTGTCCCCGCTCATGTACACGCCGCCTGAATTTTCAGGCCCGCCGGCGGCGATGTAGTCCTTCCGCGTCTCAAACAGCTCCGCCTTGTAGCGCTCAAAACCCTCCGGTGGCTGGCATACCACGCCCCAGGGCAGGGAGGAGACGAGTGTCTTGGTGGCTTCAAACGTCCGCGCCACCTCCTTCATCACAAGACCGGAGAGCTTGGCCTGGGAGGTGAATTCAAAACCCTCGGAGCGGTAAACGCAGTTCCGTGCCGCCACATTTTCCTCAACCACCTGAATTTCAATGGATTTGGTGGGGACCACCACATTTTCAGGCCAGGTGCGTTTCTCGATGGGAAGCCGGCTCGAGCTGGGAGCCATGACGGCAGGAGTGGCCCCCTGGGCGGTGGTTGGGGCAGGCGCGGTGGCTGCGCTCTGGCTCTTCACAAAGGCCTGATCCTCGGCGCACAGGCGGGAAAGCGCGAGCTGGTGCTCTTTGCCATCCGCCATTTTCAGGATGACGCTGTCTGCAGTAGCACTGACCAAGGCCGCCTGAATGATCCGGCCCTGCACATCTTTCCAGGGCCGTAAAACACCTTCCCCCGCATCTGCCTGCTCACTAAGCACAATCGTGCAGGCCATCATCAGAAAGATCCGGGAAGGGCGGAAGTTCATGCCTGATTTATACAATGACGGATGTTGATCACGCAAATGCTTCCTGTTTGAAAGCACGGAAAGGGTGCCATGGTACCCGGCCACGGGCGATAGCGCCCACCGCTGCCCCCTTCTTTTTCAATTTGTTATCTCATGTGCGGCTTTCTCGGATGGTTCCGTCTGCCAGACACGCCGTGGCGTGAGGAAGAGCGCGCCCTGCGGAGGCAGTCCCTTCAGATGATCCTGCATCGCGGCCCGGATGACCGCTCTGAAGCTGAAGGTGAAAGCTGGTGGATGGGCTTTCAGCGGCTCTCGATCCTGGATCTCAGCGACCACGGCCGTCAGCCCATGTCCCTGGGGGGCGGGAGGTTCACCCTCACCTTCAACGGAGAGATCTATAACTTCCGCGAACTGCGCCAGGGGCTCGGAGATGTGCACCTGCCATCCTCGGGAGACACTGCGGTGCTGGGAGCCCTGCTGGAGCGTGCACCGGTCGAAAAGGTGCTGGCCGAGCTGCGCGGCATGTTTGCTCTCGCGTGGCGGGACGCAGAGACCGGCTCCGTGGTGCTGGCACGCGATCACTTTGGCATCAAGCCCCTGTATTACTGCCTGAGCAGCACCGGTGAGCTGGTTTACGGCTCAGAGCTCCGCGCCGTGCGGAGGCTGGGAGGCGGGGAGCAGATCTCCCGCCTGGCCCTGACACAATACTTCCAGCGGGGTGCGGTGCAGAGCCCGGAAACCATGTTTGAAGACATGCACTGCCTGCCGCCGGGGCACCTCCTCCTGTGGCGGGCGGGCCGGATCGAAATCAGGCGCTGGTTTCAGCCGGCCTGGCCCGGACGCGAGGCCTGGGTGCATGATGTGGCAGAGCAGCGGCGCATGGTGCGCAGCGGCGTGCTGGCCAGCGTGAAGGCCCATCTGGTCTCTGATGTGCCGGTGGGTGTGTTTCTGAGCGGCGGGCTGGACTCCAGCCTTCTGGTGGCCTGCATGCGCGAGGCCGGCCAGCGGCACATCAAGGCATTCTCCATTGGCTATGAAGAAAACGCCGGGGTGCCGGACGAAACCGACGCTGCACGGCGCACGGCTGAGTATCTGGGCTGTGAGTTCGTACGCGAGCGGCTGACGGCAGCAGCGCTGGAGTCCCGCCTGGACAGCTATCTGGACCAGATGGATCAGCCGACAGGAGACGCGCTCAATACCTGGCTGGTCTCGCGGCTGGCCTCAGCCGAGGTCAAGGTGGCGCTCAGCGGGCTGGGGGCCGACGAGTGGTGGGCCGGGTACAATTACCACCGTCTCATCTCTGTGGCTGCCCGGTCACCGCTGCTAGCGGCCGGTGGCATCATCCGGGGCCTGGATTCCATGCTGCCGCAGGGCGTGCGCGGCCACAGGGCCTGGAAGCTGCTTTTTTACGCCCTGGGTGGTGCAGGACGCAACGTGCGCGAATGGCAGTCCTTTGGCCGCACCATCATGCCGCCAGGTCAGGTGGCACGACTGCTGCAGGGAGATTTCGAGATGCCTGCCCCTGCGGAGCTCGAGCCTCAGTCAAAGGATCCGTGGCTGCATGAGCTCCTCCTGCGTGAAACCGAGACCTATCTGGCCAACACCCTGCTGCGGGACAATGACGTGATGAGCATGGCTCACTCGCTGGAACTGCGCGTCCCCCTTGTGGACAGGGAGGTTTTCGCGCTCGCCGGACGGCTGCCCCCGGACGCCAAGCTGGACGCACTGGGGGGCAAACGCGTGCTGCGGGAGGCCTTCCGCAGCCTGCTGCCCCCGCAGATCTACGATGACCGCCAGAAGAAAACTTTCACCCTCCCACTGATGAAGTGGATGCGGCTGCCCAAATGGCAGGAGCGCATCCGCGACACGCTGGATTCCCGGCGCTGCCGAGACCGCGGCTGGGTAAACGAGACGCAGAAGAGGGAAATATGTGAAAAATACTTCAGCAGCAGCCTCGAGTCCACGGCCGCATGGCCGTTGAGTCAGCGCGTTTGGATGCTATACGTGCTCGAGGAATGGGCGCGACGAAACTACGACGAAACGAGGAACCACCGATGACCACGGGGGTTTTGCAGGTGTTTAACCGCTACCTTTCCCCTGGTGGAGAAGAGATGAGTGTGGAGCGCATCTTCCAGCATCTCAGTGCCCGGCACGATATGTCCCGGTGCTTCTTCGACAGCGCCGAGTGGAAAAACGCGGACGCGCCTGGAGCCGCAGGTCAGCTGAAGCGGCTCTTTTACAATAAAGAGTCGCGTGCACGCTTCGAGGCCGCGCTGGATGCCAGCGGAGCCAGCGCCGCCTTGTTTCACAACATCTTCCCCGTTGGGTCCCCTTCCCTGTACCATGCCGCTCTGCAGCGCCGCCTCCCCGTGGTGCAGTACCTGCACAATTACCGGCCGTTTTCAGTCGGCGGCACACTGCATGCAGACGGCAGGCTGGTGCAGGACGCGATCTACGGCAGCTACTGGAAGGAAGTCCTCGCAGGCGCATGGCAGGGCTCGGTGGTAAAAAGCGCCGTCTTCGCAGTCATGCTCAAGGCCCTGCACCGCAGCGGCTGGCTGCAAAGCGTGAAGGCATGGATCGCCATTTCGGATTTCATGCGGCAGAAACTGGTCAGCGCCGGAGCCCTGCCGGAGGCGCGTGTCCATACCCTGCGCCACGCCTGGGATGCCATGCCCCATCCCCCTGCCGTGGAGGATGCGGGCTATTACCTTTTCATGGGTCGTCTGGTGGACAACAAGGGGGTCGTTCCGCTCCTCGATGCCTGGGATGCCCTGCGTGCGCAGCTCGGCAAGAAGACCCCTCCGCTGCACATCGCAGGCGAGGGCCCGCTCAGCGATGCCGTGCAGCAGCGTATCCGCACCAACCCCTACATCGGCCAGCTCGGCCACACCGGCGGGGAGACCAAGCGCGAGGCGCTGCGGCGCTGCCGGGCCGTGATCGTGCCCTCCACATGGTGGGAACCCCTGGGCCTCGTCGTCTATGAGGCCTATGATTACAGCAAGCCCGTGCTCGCCGCAAAGTCCGGCGGTCTGAGTGAGACCGTCCGGCACGATGTCACCGGACTGCTGCATGAGCCGGGTGATGTCCAGGGCATCGTCCATGATGTGCTGGCCATGGAAGCCACCCCTGCCACAGCTCGCCTCGTCATGGGCAGCGCGGGACGGCAATGGCTGCTGCGAGAGACCAGCCCTCGAGCCTGGCTGAACCGCTTCGAGGAAATTTTGGCTGGAGCCCTCGCAGCCTAGACCGCCATGCGGTGCAGCCGGAAAGCCGCCCTCATGCGGCATAGCCCGCAGGAACCAGCTTACTGCATGATCGTCACCCGTGCGCCCATCGGGGCATGCTGGAAGATCGTCTCGGCCATGTTCATCGGCAGGCGGATGCAGCCATGCGACGCCGGGGAACCAGGATGAGGAATCGCCCCCGCATGCAAGCCCACTCCGTAGCCGGTAATACGCATCCAGTAGGGCATCTTCGCACCCACGAAATGGCAGCCTGGCGGTATGCTTGACACGCCCGCAGTGGCGTTGCTGTTCACCACATCGCCATTGCTGTCCACGATCATGCCATAGCGATTGGAGCGCTTGTTCACAATTTTTTCCATGATGTGGAAGGTTCCGGTCGGAGAAGCGAAGCCGCTGCGCCCGGTGGCGACGTAGGTCCACCCCACATTTTCACCGCCTTTGAAAAGATACGCCTTCTGCTCGCTGAGGTCGATGTTCACACTCAGCGGGCCTGGCTTGCTGCTGCCATTCCACACATACATCACCGGCTGCGAGGCAAGCGCTGGCATGATCATCATGGGACGCCGAACCATTTCCGTGCGCGACGAGAACAAGGGCAACTCTGGCAAAGAGCACTGCGACAGCAGCAGTGCACTGGCGATGGAAATGAAAAGGCGTGTGGCTTTCATAGCAGGCACAATTTTATGAGCACGTACTGCGCCCGTGCAACCTGCCAGCCTGAAGTTACAGCCAGTTTAAATTTCACTGGTTTCGCTGATTCCAGTAAATCTTAACATTCTTGCTGCGACGACCTGCTCCGATGATTTCCAAGTCATGATCTCCATCCAGATCTGCACAAACGGCATCTTCACAGGCCATGCCGCCATCGTCGATGAAGGCTTCCTGCCAGCCGTTGCCATCCTCTTTCGTCGTCCAGAACAGCTTCACCGCCACCTTGCCAATCTTCTGCTGCGCACGCCAGCCCACCACGATCTGGCGGTTGTTCAGGCCCAGCAGGTCATGCGTGGCGATGGCATGCCCATCGACGAGCTGATCACTGAGCACATGGCGCTGCCACTCACCGTTTTTGGGCCCTTCCGGCTTCGGGGTGTAAATCACCAGCTTGTCTCCGTGCATCGGCTCAATCGTCGTCACATACGGCTGCCCGCCGGCAAACGCACCGTAGCGCACCTCACCCGCGCCCAGCAGTTCGGTGGAGTCTTTGGGGTGCTTGGTTATCCAGTGCTCCTTCCAGCCGTTGTCGGTCGGGTCCAGCCGCACCACGCCTTCACGTCCGGCCAGCAGCAGGCTTTCCGCTTCCGTGCCCGGCGCCGGAATGATGTCGAGGTTATGCGTCTTGTGCATCGTCCCCTGCACCAGCGTGGTGTTCCACTCCTTGCGCGGATCCTCCGGCATGTGGTAGGCCAGCACACGCACCCCCTCTCCCTCTCCGTTTTTGTCATTGCCACGGCCATGCAGCGGCACCACCACGAGGTCATAACGTCCGCCCCGGTTGCGCACCCACTTCATGCGGTGCGTCGTCGGCTCGTGCGTCAGCCGCACCGGCTCCCATTTCTGAGTGCGGTCCTTTGGCGGGATCAGATAAAACACGGCTCCGCTTCCCACGGTGTCTCCCGGATTCCACTCCGCCCCCACGGCGATCTCGCACTTGCCGTCGCCATTGATGTCACGCGCTGCGATGCACACATGGTCTTTCTCCGTCAGTTGCTCGGCGATGATGTGCTTCTTCCATGTTGGGTTTTCGTACCAGACGATCACCTTGCTGTCCGCCAGCAGGATGTCCGTGCGTCCGTCACCGTTCACATCCGCCACAGCCAGACCGTAGCCGACCCCCACAGCATCGTCGATCTGCTGCTCTTTGAAATTCGGAGTCTGCGCCTGAGCGGCTGCGGCGAGGAGAAAGGCAAGTAGCAACGTTTTGTTCATGATCACCCAGCCTAGACGTAAACGCTGGAGGGAATCAATCTCACAAACTCACACCTCCTCGACTTTCCGCCGCCAGCGCATCCCCAGTGCCACGCTCCACTGATACTTCCGCGCGTGCTCGCGGATCAGAAACGGCATGTCCACCGTCTTGCTGAGGTCGAAGTGCGGCTCCAGCAAAGACGTCAGCCACTCGCGCGTCGAGCCCTGCGGCCAGTTGCCGCGCGGCGTGAATTCTTCCAGCCAGGTGCACGGCGTGGTCAGCAGGAG
This sequence comes from Prosthecobacter fluviatilis, assembly GCF_042655725.1. GTDB lineage: Bacteria > Verrucomicrobiota > Verrucomicrobiia > Verrucomicrobiales > Verrucomicrobiaceae > Prosthecobacter > Prosthecobacter fluviatilis. The sequence goes on along the minus strand of NZ_JBHSMQ010000002.1, from coordinate 154,173 downwards.
CTGCCCACCCGGACGCACCAGCTGGGGCAGGCGCTCGATGAGCTTCAGCGGGTCGGTAAGCCGGCAGAGCAGATTGGCCGCATGCACGATGTCGTAATCGCCAAGATCGCTGCGCAGGTTCATGGCGTCGCCTTGTTCAAAGCGCACACGGTCGCGCCGCAGATTTTCCGGCACGCGTGCCACGAGCGCCGTCCTGGCGCTGCCTTCGTCCACACGCTCGTAAGGCATGCGGCCTTCACGTGCCAGCGTCGCAGCAGCATCCACAAAGCTTTGCGAATAATCAATGCCCAGCACGCTGACACCAAAATTCGCCAGCTCGAAGCTCGACCTCCCGACCGCGCAGCCGAGATCCAGAGCCACAGCCTCGCACGGTGTGCGCGGCAGGTCGATCAGCTCCATGACCGTGCGAACTGGGAAACCCAGCGCCTCACGCGGGCCGCTCTCCCAAGGCAACACCTCGGAGGGCTGGCCGTAGTGGAAGAGCAGATATTCGTCGAGCAGCCGACGCGTTTCGTAGATGTTCATCAGGATGGCTTATTCGGCGGCCAGAGCTTCCAGCAGATATTTCGAAGGCTGGAAATGCTCGTTCAGCACGGTGACCTTGCCATCGCGGAACATGCGCGTCTGCTTGATGTCAAAGTTCGGCGTCTTGTGCGGCGCGAAGAGGATGTCGTCATGCGTCGCATTCTGGTGCCGCTTGAACTGCGCGGGGGTGATGTGTCCGCCCAGATGATCGTCGCGCCCTGTGGCCAGATGGCAGGTGCCGAGCACCTTTTCATCCTGAATGTCGGCACCGGAAACCGGCAGCACTTGCGTGCCAAAACCCAGCTCGCCAAGCACACCGGTCATGGGATCATCCGCCAGCTTGGCGTTGTGCTCGTCGATGGTGCTCTGATTGCCGGCAATGAGCTCGGCCTTGATGATGCAGCCCTTGGTGACCGTGAGCTTGCCCAGTGTGCCATCTTCGTACTTCAGCGGGAAAGTACCCTCGGCGCCCGTCGGCACAAAGTACACCTCGCCAGCAGGCAGGTTGGCAATGTCCGGCGCATCTCCCTGGCAGAGTCCGTGGCTCTTCTGTGCCTCCTGCTGAGCAAGCTCAAGGCGCACCGTCATGTCGGGGCCGTTTTCCACCGTGAAATCAATTTCCACCGCGTCCGCACGCGTCATCGCTTTGCGCAGCTTTTCGGCATCCTTGCTCACGACTTCATAATCGACGGCAAGACCGGAGTTGAGGATGACATCATTCACCCCGTGCAGAGTCGCGCCGCGGAAGCCATACTGCTTGGCAAAGGCTGTCAGCGGAGCCGTGGCAGAGAAGGTTGAGATGCAGAGGATGATGTCGTAGCTGGGATAGATGTCTTTCTCCAAGCTCAGCTCCTTGCCGCTCATGTCTACGCAAAGGTCAGGCAGGTCCAGGTTGCTTCCGGTCGTCTGCTGGTAGGCAAACATCTCGCCGCCCTGCAGCGCCAGTTCTTCGGCCACGCCGTTTTTCAGCCCCTGGTAGAAGTGGTCATGCGCACGCTTCTGAATGGGGCGCGCAGGATTTTTCAGGAACGCGTAATCTTTGGCTTCGGCGAGATCCGGCAGGTCGATGAGGATGCAGATCTTGCGGCCAAAGGTGGGTTTGAAAACGGTACCAAGCAGGCGCGCGAGATCAAACTTGGGGAACTGACGCCCTTGGGCAGTGGTTTGGACGGTGGTCATGGGAGCAGCGATCATAGTCATGGGAGAGTGTCAGGCAAATACGCCCTGCATTTTCAGGCGGATTCACAGAACTGCTCACCGGCTTCATGAGATCTGGTCCCATAACAATTTGGCCACCATCGCAAATACCACCGCGATGAAGATGACCCGTATGAACGGCGCACCATGCCGGATGGCCATTCCAGCCCCCAGCCGCCCGCCGATGAGCTGTCCTGCAATCATCACAGCCGCGATTTCATAATGAACCCGCGCGTAGAAAACGAAGATGACCAGCGAGGCCATGTTGCTTGTGAGATTCACGACCTTGGTGAAGGCCGTGGCACGTGTCAGTTCCAGGCCCAGCAGTGAGATGCAGGCCAGCGCCCAGAAGGCTCCCGTGCCGGGGCCAAAGAAACCGTCATAAAATCCCAGCACGCCTCCCGCCAGGCAGGCAAAAGCACCGATTTTTAATCGTGCGTGCGCAGCTGTTTTTCCCAGCCCGGGGCTGAGCAGCACATACAACGCAATGCCGAGCAGCATCCATGGCACGATCATTTTCAGCACAGCGTTGCTGATCAGCGTCACCACCCACGCACCGGCCATGGCGGAAACAAAAGTGATCAGCGCCGTCAGCCGCACCTGCGGCCACGACACCAGACCCGCCTTGGCATACTTCCGCACCGCCATCAGGGTGCCCCAAACAGCCTGCATCTTATTCGTCCCCAGCGCCATCTGCGGCGGCAGCCCGGCCCACAGCAACGCAGGCAGCGAGATCAGCCCGCCACCGCCCGCAATCGCATCGATGAATCCACCGCTCAGCCCGGCGGCAAATAGAAGACAGATCGTCTCCCCGCTCATGACTTGCGGCCCAGGATGCGGTCCAGCGAATCCGAGGTCTGGTAGATCAGCGCCTCCGGATAATGGGCATACGGATGGAAGTATTCGAAGGTGAGAAAGCCCTCATAGCCGGTGTCAGCCAGCGCATCCGTCACCGCAGGCCAGTTGGTGGTGCCATCGAGAAGCGGGCGGAAGGTCTCCAGGCTGAAGTCGGTGCCCTTCTTGGTAAACTCCTTCAGGTGCACGTTCTTCGTGCGCTTGCCCAGCACCTTGGCCCAGTGCTCGGGAAACTGGAACATGCTGATGTTTCCGGTGTCAAAATGCACGCGCACATGCTCGCTGCCAAAGCTGTCCACAAAGGCGTTCATCTCCATCGGTGTCATGAGGTAGCCGTTGAAAAAGATGTTCTCAATGTTCAGGCAAACCTTCAGCTTCTCCGCCTGCTTCGCCAGCTGCCCCACGGCTTCGCGGGCGCGCTGGTCGCACACGTCATTCGCCACCGGCTCATGGTCCGTGCGCCACGGGATGTGCACCGCGCCTGGCACCACGAGCACGTTTTCCACACCGAGGTCGTGCGCGCATTGCGCGATCTTTCCCGCCAGCTCCATCCCCTGCGCGCGTTTGGCGGGGTCATTGCTCGTCAGCGGATAGGGCCAGAAAAGAAATGAGCACAGCCCACTGATCCGGATGCCGATCTCATCCGCCATCTTGCGAATTTTGACGTAGTCCGCCGTGCCGTGCTTCGGAGAGAGATCATTGTCGAGATCGTAGTTCAGCTCGATGCCGTCGAATCCCGCATCCTTCGCCAGTTGCATGCACTCCCGCAGCGTCATGCGCTCAGGATACGGAAAGGCCCAAAGGTTGATCGACTTCAGCATGTTGTATTTCTTCACCGCTCCCCGCCGCGCATCAGGCGCAGCCGCAGGTGCTGCACGCACCGGCTCAAAGGCAAGCGCCCCCAGCCCCACCGAGGCGATGGTGGCTTTCAGGGCGTCACGGCGGGAAAGAATGTCGGCAGGTGGATTCATGGTTTGATGCAATCAGAACCAGCAAACGAAGGCAAGAGGAAGAAACTCACCGCGTCTCGCAAGATCAGACGAGCAGGATGCGCTTGCCTTTGACTCCTGGATTTGGAGAATCGCCCTTCTCATGAAACTGCTCCTTCCTGTCTTTTTCGCCGCACTCACCCTTTCCGCCGCCGAGTCCGGCGCACCAGTCGGCAAGTTTCAGCAGCTCGACCCCTCCATCCCCACACCGTCCCCGCAGCGCAATGCCTCTGGCGCACCCGGCACCGCCTACTGGCAAAACCGCGCCGACTATGACATCAACGTCGAGCTCGACGATGTGAAACGCACCATCAAAGGAGAGGCGACTGTCACCTACCACAATCTCTCACCGGACCCGCTGACTTACCTCTGGGTGCAGCTGGATCAAAATTTCCTGTCTCACTCCGCAGACTCCCGCGCCGTGCCAAATATCAAGCGCGGCATTGACCCGTCCAAGATCACCTACTCCGCACTGGACCGCCTGCTGGCCTATGAAGACTACGACGGCGAAATGAAGATAAGCAAACTCACCGATGCCAAAGGCGGCGCGCTGCCGCATGCCGTGGTGAAAACCATGCTGCGCATCGACTTGAACGAACCGCTGGCCGCCGGAGCCGACTTTGTCTTCAAGATCGCCTGGAGCTACCCCATCAACGACTGCGAACGCATCAATGCGCGCACCGGCTACGAGTTCTTCAAAGAGGACGGCAACACCATCTACACCATCGCCCAGTGGTTCCCGCGCATGGCCGCCTACACCGACTATGCAGGCTGGATCAACAAGCAGTTCCTCGGCACCGGCGAGTTCACGCTCGAATTCGGCAACTACAAAGTCAGCCTGACCACACCGGACGACCACATCGTGGCCGCCACCGGAACCTTGCAGAATCCGGAGGCCGTCCTGACCAAGACGCAGCGCGACCGCCTCCTGCAGGCTGAAAAAGAAAAGCGCAAACCCGTCTTCATCGTCACGCCAGACGAGGCCAAAGCCGCCGAAAAGAGCAAGCCCAAGGGAAAAAAGACCTGGATCTTTCAGGCCGACAACGTCCGCGATTTTGCCTTCGCCTCCTCACGCAAATTCATCTGGGATGCCATGGCCGTGGAAGGCGCCAGCGTCAAAGGCAAGCCGGTGATGGCGATGTCCCTCTACCCCAAGGAAGGCATGCCATTGTGGGACAAATATTCCACGCACGCCATCGCACACACCATCCAGGTCTATTCACGCTACACCTTCGAGTACCCCTATCCAGTCGCGTGGTCGGTCAACGGCCCCATCGGCGGCATGGAGTACCCCATGATCTGCTTCAACGGCCCACGCCCCGAAAAAGACGGCACCTATCCCGAAAAAACCAAGTATGCTCTCATCGGCGTGGTCATCCATGAGGTCGGGCACAACTACTTCCCCATGATCGTGAACAGCGACGAGCGGCAGTGGACCTGGATGGACGAAGGCCTGAACTCTTTTGTCGAGTTCCTCACGGAGGAGGAATGGGAAAACGACTGGAAGCACCGCCGCAACGAGCGCGGCATGGTGGACTACATGCGCCTCAAGGACCGCGTGCCCGTGATGACGAATTCGGAATCCATCGCCGATCTCGGCCCCAATGCCTACGGCCAGCCCACCGTGGCCCTCAACATCCTGCGGGAGCACATCCTCGGCCGCGAGGCTTTTGATCACGCCTTCAAGACCTACGCCAAACGCTGGATGTTCAAGCGCCCCACCCCTTCCGATTTCTTCCGCACCATGGAGGAGGCCAGCGGTGTGGACCTGGACTGGTTCTGGCGCGGCTGGTTTTACAGCACCGACCACGTGGATGTCTCCATCGATGAAGTGAAATGGCTCCAGCTCGACTCACGCGATCCCGCCATCGAAAAACCAAAAAAGAAAAAGGAGGAGGATGAGCTGCCCAAAACCCTCACACGCGAGCGCAACTACTCGCTCTCCAAGCGCATTGACCGCTATCCTGAGCTCAAAGACTTCTACGACAGCTACGACAAGGCCACCGTGCTGCCGAGCGAGAAGAAAAAATTCGAGTCTCTCATCAAGGAGCTCAAGGAGGAAAAGATCGATCCCGCATTGCTGCAGACCAAGCACAACTTCTACCTCATCGAGTTCAGCAACGTCGGCGGCCTCGTCACGCCGGTCATCTTGAAAGTGGAGTACACCGATGGCAGCAGCGAGGAGCTCAGCCTCCCCGCTGAAATCTGGCGCTTCAACACTGAAAAAGCCGCCAAGCTCCTCTTCACCAAAAAGGAGCTGAAATCTGTCACCTTCGACCCCCGCCAGGAACTCGTGGACACCGACATCGAAAACAACCACTGGCCGCGCCGCCCTGTGAAGAGCAAGTTTCAGCTCTACAAGGACGACAAGCCCGTGAACCCCATGCGCGAACTGACCAAGCCGGAGAAGGAAGACGAAAAGAAATAAACGTCAGTCCAGCACGTAAACCGCCACCGGCAGCTCACGCAGCAGCGAGGCCACAGCATGCGCTGTTTCACTGATGACAAATCTTGCCCCGGTGAAAAGCTCGCACACCTCCCTGCCAACAAACTCCTCCGGCCATTCCAATGCCGTGTCCCCCCAGAGCTCTCCCACCGGTGGGAAGCCGATGCGGGCGGTCAGTCGCGGGACGATCACGACCAGCGCCACGGCTTCAGCCCGGCGCATAAACGCCACGCAGGAATCCCTGAAGACACCGGTGGTGTTCAGGGAGCTGAAACTCCCCTGCATGAAGAGAGCGGCGTGATTGCGCCGGAAATTCAAAAGCCGCTGTGTGACGTGCAGTTTGACACGGCCATCTCGCCACTCTTTCAGCAGCACCGCAGGCGCAGCCTCTGCCAGAGAAGAGAGCGCAGCACGCCGTGCTTGATAATCGACCAGCCGTCGGTTGTCCGGATCCACCAGGCTGAAGTCCCACAGCTCGGTGCCCTGGTAGGTGTCAGGCATGCCGGGCACAGTCGCCTTGAGCACAGTCTGCGCGAGGGAGTTGACCATCCCCAGCTGAGCCACCCGCTCTGCCAGCAGTTTGAAGTTGTCCAGAAAGCGGTTGGCCCCGGCTCGGAGCAGCTTCGCCACAAACTCACGCACGGCGTTCTCCCACTCTTCGTTCGGCTGCACCCAGCTGCTGTTGACCTTGGCCTCTTTGATGGCTTTGATCAGGTACTGCTGGATGCGGCCGAGGTAGTCGGCCCTCGCCGCCCTGTCCATGGGCCCCAGCGGCCAGGTGCCCAGCAGTGTCTGGTAAATGAGATATTCCTCGTTCGCATCCGGTGCCATCTCTCCCTCGATCTCGCGCTTGTGCCGGCGGTTGATCGTCTGCCACCGACGCAGCGCCTTGCGCCACTCCGTGGCCAGCTCTGAAAGCGCGGCGATGCGCGTCCGCACATCTTCGCTGCGCTTGGTGTCATGCGTGGAGGTGGCCAGCATGCAGTGCGGGTGCTCGCGCAGACGTGCGGCGCACTCGCTGAAAAACTTCTCCTGGGACACCGCAAAATGGTGCGGCTCCCCTCCGACCTCATTGAGCGCGACGAGCCTGTTGTAAATGTAGAAGCTGGTGTCCTCCACCCCCTTGGCCATGATCGGGCCCGTGCACTGCTGAAACTTCATCACAAAGTGCATGTGCTCGGCACGGGTCTGCTCATCGATGTTCTCCGGAAATTTCTTCAGCAGAATCTCACCAAGAAAATCAAACATCGAACGCTCGATGCCGGGATTGCGCCGCTCAGCCAGCCTCACCGCACGCCTCACCGCAAGAGCATCCTCAGCGCTTGGCTCCTGATCTGGCGTGACATAGGTGCGGTAAACAGGAAAACAGGCGATGACTTCCCGCACAGCCGTGGTCAGCGCATTCAGTGTGAAGTCTCGGTACCAGCGGTTTTTCTCCGACAGCCGGTCCAGCATGAAAGCCAGCACATTGATCTCGCTCGCAAGCGCGAGCCGCATCACAAGCTGCTTCCTGTGATAGGCGGTCTCCGTGAAGCTCGCCTGGCTTCCAGTGAATTTGGCATAGCTCTCCGTCAGCGCTTTTTCAGCAGCCGGATCTGTCAGCAGCCGGATCACCTGGTTGGCAAACTCATACCCCGTGGTACCATGCACGGGCCAGTCAGGGCGCAGGCGCTCATCGCCCAGCAGAATTTTTTCCACCACAAGGTACATCGGCAGCTTTTTATCCCTTCCAGGCAGCAGCCCGGACGCACGCGACTGCAGCAGCGCCAGATATTCGGCGGGATTCCACAGACCGTCCACGTGATCAATGCGCACGCCATCCAGAGAACCGCTGGCGATCAGCTCAAGCAGCAGACGGTGAGTCGCTTCGAAAACCTCCGGCAACTCCACACGGATGGCGGCGAGTTCGTTGATGTCGAAAAAGCGCCGGTAGTTGATCTCCTCAGCCGCCACGCGCCAGAAGCTCAGCCGGTAGGCCTGCGCAGTGAGCAGTTCGTCAAACGCATCAAAGCTGCGCGCATCCCCTGGCCTGCCTTCGATCTCACGCAGCGTGGTGTTGATGGCCTCGACCAGCTGCGGGCATTCATCACACCGCCGCAGCAGCCGCCTTTTGATGATCTCCTTTTCACGCAGACGTTCGGCGATTTTTTCCGGGTCTGTCTCGGTGCGCGGCGGCAGGTGCTCCAGCGCGGTGATGACGCTTTGAAACTCCGCCTGAAAATCCTCAGTCACCCCCATCTCCGCCAGTTTGAGCAGCGCTGGCACAAGGATCAGCGCATACGTGCGCGGAGCGATCGGCAGCCGCGTCTCAAAGTAACGCAGAAAAAAAGCCCCCGACTCGAATTCCAGCTTGAACTCGCCCCGCTCCAGCACACGCCCGTACTGGTCTCCCAAAATCGGGAGCAGCACGCGGTTGTTGAGGTCGCTTTTCAGCGGCCGCCAGTCGATGTCAAAATGCGGGGCAAACACAGAGCTTGGGCCGTTCTCCAGCACGTCCGTCCACCACGTATTCACCGGCGAGCCGATCCCCATGTGATTGGGCACAAAATCGACAATCTGCCCCAGCCCATGCGCATGCAGCTCCGCCACAAACTCCTCATACTCAGCCCGTGTGCCGATCTCAGGATTCAGCTCATTGTGGTCCCCGATGTCGTAGCCATGCAGGCTCCCGGGACCCGCTCGGAAAAAAGGCGAAGCATACACGTGGCTGATGCCGAGCTCTCGCAAATACGGCACAAGATCCCGCGCCTGCCGGAAAGTGAAGTGCTTGTTAAACTGCAGGCGGTAGGTCGCGGAGGGAATGGGTAGGCGGTCAGGAATCATTTTATTTTTTGCATCACGATCAGCTCAGGACGGGTCAGCTCCACACGGCCGTCCGCAGGATCAAAGCTCACGCTCTCGCAGCCGCCAAAGCGCGGTTCGTTGGTTGAAAGAAGGATTCGCCACCGCCCCTCTGGCAGCTCGACCGCCGCTGCTGCACTTGAGAGGTGCGCCATGACAAGCCATTCACAGTCTCGGCCGCAATACCTCAGCATCACCGCTCCGGCATTCGTCACCTCCCAGCCTTCCCGCCCTGCCGGCCTCAGCGCAGGCTCCCCCGCACGCAGTCGCAGGCACTCACGATACAAGACCAGCAGCTCGCGATGCGGAGACCGCAGCCGTTCATCCCAGTCCAGCTTTGAACGCGTGAAAGTCTCAAAGCTCTGAGGATCGGGGATCGTCAGCGCCGTTTCAGGATCACGAAACTCGGGAAATCGTGCAAACTCCCTACGTCTCCCCTCGGTGACGAGGTGGCCGAGCTCGTCATGATGGTTGGTGAAATACAGGAAGGGTGCCTTCGCCCCCCATTCCTGCCCCATGAACAGCATCGGCGTGGCCGGGACCAGCAGCAGCAGGGCGCTCGCAGCACGATAAGCTTCCGGCGTTGTCAGCTGATGCAGACGCTCGCCAAAGGCACGGTTGCCCGCCTGGTCGTGATTGCTGATGCAGAGGAGAAATTTTTCCGGGGGCAGGTGCCCCGCCTCGCTGCCACGGGGCTTTCCCTGGTGCCTGCTCAGCTGGCCTCGGTAGTGCCAGCCTTGCTGCAGTTCGTCCGCCATCTCCTCAGCGGTTCCTGTGAAATCATCTTGGTAGGATCTGTCCCCCAAAGCCACCTGGATGGAGTGGCAGAAATCGTCGGCATACACCGCGTCCATTCCAAGCCCCTCCGGCGTGATCACCGCCGCCAGATTGCGCTCGTCTTCGGCAATCACAAACGCGCCACGCGCATGCGCAGCCTGTGCGATCTCCGCGAGCAGGTGCGGCGATGACTTGTCAAGAATCGCATGCGTCGCATCCAGCCTCAGTCCGTCGAAATGGAACTCATCAAGCCAGTACTCCGCATTGGAAAGGAAGTACTCGCGCACCACCGCGTGCCGCTGGCCGTCGAAATTCAGCGCGGCTCCCCAGGGGGTGTGCACATCGTCATTGAAGTAAAAGCGGCTGTACACCCCGAGGTAGTTCCCGTCCGCCCCAAGGTGGTTGTACACCACATCCAGCACCACTGCGAGCCCCAGCGCATGGGCGGCGTCCACCAGCGCCTTCAGCTCATCCGGCCTGCCATAGCAGCGCGCGGGCGCAAAGAGGCTCACACCGTCATAGCCCCAGTTTCGGGTGCCGGGAAAATCCGCCACAGGCATGATCTGCAGCGCCTTGATCCCCAGCTCGCACAGATAAGGCAGCTTCTTGATCGCAGCGGCAAAAGAACCCTCAGGCGTGAAAGTGCCGATGTGCAGCTCATAGATGACGAGATCTCTCAGCTGCGGACGCCTCCAGCCCGCATCCCCCCATGCGTACGCATGCGGGTCGGTCACCTCAGAAACTCCGTGCACTCCCTCTGGCTGAAACCTTGAGGCCGGGTCTGGAAACGGCCCGTCACCGTCCACCATGTACTGGTATCTGTCTCCTGCCATGCCGGCCGCATCCGTTGCGGCGTGGTAGCCTTCTGCATCTTTTGTCAGCATCATCGTCCGCACCTTGCCCCCGCCTCCAGGCAGTATTCTCACCTCCACCTGCCGCCGTTCCGGCGCCCAGATGCGGTAGCGCACGCCTCCGGTGGTCAGATCGGCGCCCTGCGGACGCAGCCTGGACAGGCCACCGCTCATGCCTCGGTGCCTCCGTTTAAGATGCTCGTAATGCCACGGACCGGAATGTAAATCCACTGAGGCCGGTTGTTGAGCTCGTAGCAGATTTCGTAGACCGCCTTCTCCAGCAGATATGCATCGATCAGCATTTTCAGCGTTTTCTCGGACTCAGGCAGAAAGGCGGCTCCCTTCGCGGCACCGAGGTAGGCTTCCAGAAAGTTGTCACTGACACGCCTGACCCAGATTTCCGCCCACTTTTCCAGCGTCTCCGTCTCCCCGGCACGCAGTCCATGCTGCTGCGCCAGTGCAGTGTGCGCCGCATAATGAAACGAACGCAGCATGCCTGCGACATCACGCAGCGGCGAGCGCTTGATGCGGCGCTCGCTCAGCGGGCGCGCAGGCTCTCCCTCAAAGTCGATGATGCAAAAATCCCGCCCCGTGTTCAGCACCTGGCCCAGGTGGTAGTCGCCATGATGGCGGATGCGCGCGGCGCTGATCTTGTGCTCCAGAATGCGCGCCTGCCGGCCCAGGATTTCATCCTCCCGCCGCAGCAGCGCCTCCGCCTCCTCGCGGCAGACATCTGGAAGAGCCGCCAGCTGGTGACGCAGCAGATGGCTCATGCGCCTGGTGCCTGAGCGCATGGATTGGTAAAGCGACCGCTGGTAGAGCCCGGTGAACTCCTCGGGCGCAAAGCTGGGATCCTCCGCGTCTGCCGCCAGCGCCAGATGCATCTGCGCCGTGCGCTCTCCCAGCTGCCGGACGCGTTCAGGATACACCCCGCCTACAATTTCGTCGATCAGCTCCGGCATCACGACCTCGCAGCTCCCCGGTGGCTGTGCCAGCACGCGCTCATGCGTCAGCACGCGCTCGTAGTAGCGGCCCAGCGCCCCCAGAGTGTGTTCCCAAGCGTCGCCCTCGTTTGGCACATTCGCCACCAGCAGCGCCAGCACACGTGGTTCCGCGCCCTGCACCCGGTACTCGATCGCTCCGCAGTACCCGGGTACATTCGCAAAGCCTTGCCGCTCGCTGAGAAATCTCAGCAGTTCGGCATCAGGATTCTGGCCGGCCTCCGGCTTGCGGTAGATTTTCAGGAAGTAACGCCCGTCATAGATGATCGCAGAGTTGCTTTGCTCAGCCCGCAGCGCACGCGATGGCAGCGGCAGCACCAGGTCCGCAGCCTGCTCCTTGAGCGCTCTGCCGCAAATGCCGGCCAGTTCGCCTGCGCCCCCCTTCAGCCGCTTCTCCCCCAGAATGATCTCCAGCAATCCTGCACGAAAACTCTCGTCGTCCAGGGCATCAAACAACACCCCTTCCCCCTCCTCTGAGGCAAAGCGCGCCACCACAGCTTCGGAGGCCTCGCCAGCGGCGGCCAGTTGCAGCGGCAGCAGGTAGAGTTCAGGCGGCACCTCAAAGTAGTTCACCTGGAGAAAGGCCAGCCTTCCCGCATCACCGCCCGTCGTGGCCTGTCCCAGGGGGACCATCTCTGTCACCTGCACACTGCGCAGGGCATGTGCCTTGCCGCCAAACCAGCGGCAGTGCTGCAGGCACTCCGGCAGCGCATGCTCGGTGAAGGCATGGCTGTGGAGTGCTGCCATCACACTCGTCCATGTGGGGGGCTGTCCCACCTGCGGCGGCGTGAACGCCACACCGATGCGCTGCGGCTCGGCGTTCGGCTCCAGCGTCAGCCAGAGATAGTCATGCGGCCCCATCGTCATGAAATAGGGCGTCGCGGCAATCACAGGAAAACGGTTGTGGCTGAACACCTCCATCGGCCTCAGCCCCTGCCACTGCGCCAGGTCCAGCTCCACGGTCTGGGCAAAGCGCGACAAATTCGCCACGACCAGGATCTTCTCCTCCTCAAACTCCTTCACAAATGCAAGCACTCGCGGATTGCTTGACGGCAGGAACACCATGCTGCCACGGCCAAAAGCCCTGTATCTCTGGCGCATGGCCACCGTGCGGCGCGTCCACCACAGCAGGGAGGATGGATTGCGCTCCTGCGTCTCCACGTTCACCGCCTCATAGTGGTATTCCGAATCAATGATCACCGGGAAATAGAGCTGCTGCGCGTTCGCCCTCGAAAAGCCCGCGTTCCGGTCCATGCTCCACTGCATCGGCGTGCGCACCCCGTTGCGGTCCCCCAGGTAGATGTTGTCCCCCATCCCGATCTCATCGCCGTAGTAGATGATGGGCGTACCCGTCAGTGAAAGCAGCAGCACATTGAGCAGCTCGATCTTCCGCCGGCTGTTGCGCAGCAGCGGTGCCAGCCGGCGGCGTATGCCCAGGTTGATCCGCGCCCTCTGGTCCGCCGCATACACACGGTACATGTAGTCCCTCTCTTCATCCGTGACCATCTCCAGCGTCAGCTCGTCATGGTTGCGCAGAAACATCGCCCACTGCGAGTTCGCAGGGATCGCCGGCGTCTGTTCCAGAATGTCGATGATCGGAAAGCGGTCCTCCATCTGCAGCGCCATGAAAAGACGCGGCATCACCGGAAAGTGAAAGGCCATCGAGCACTCGTCCCCCTCCTTGCCAAAATAGGCCGCAGCCTCCTCGGGCCACTGGTTGGCCTCTGCCAGCAGCATGCGGTTGGGAAACTTGCTGTCGATGTGCGCCCGCAGCCGTCGCAGGATGGCATGCGTCTCCGGCAGGTTTTCACAGTTCGTTCCATCCCGCTCGATCAGGTAGGGCACGGCATCCAGCCGCAGACCGTCCACCCCCATTTCGAGCCAGAAGTCGATGGTTTCAAACATGGCCTTCTCCACCTCTGGATTGTCCCAGTTCAGATCCGGCTGGTGCGCATAAAAGCGATGCCAGTAGTACGCGTTCGCCACCGGGTCCCAGGCCCAGTTCGAATGCTCAAAGTCCTTGAAGATGATTCGTGCGTCACGGTAAAGCTCCGGCGTGTCACTCCACACATAGAACTCACGCTCCCTCGATCCCCGGCCGGCCCTGCGTGCACGCTGAAACCACGCATGCTGGTCGCTGGTGTGGTTGAGCACCAGCTCTGTGATCACACGCATGTTGCGCCGGTGCGCCTCATCCAGGAATTCCTGGAAATCCGCCAGTGTCCCATAGACAGGATTGACAGCCCGGTAGTCAGCCGTGTCGTAGCCGTCATCCCGCAGTGGCGAAGGGTAAAACGGCAGCAGCCACAGCGCCGTCACCCCGAGTTGTTCAAGATAATTCAGCTTTGAGATCAGCCCCCGGAAATCGCCGATTCCATCCCCGTCCCCATCGCAGAATGCACGCACATGCAGCTGATAAATGATGGCATCTTTAAACCACAATGGATCGCTCATGGGTACAGGTGCCGCACTCGGCGGAAAGATGCAAGGCTCCATGCCCGCCCTGGCGCATCCTAGCCCCCGTCCCTTATGCCCTGCTAAGCCAAAAATTTGCCACACTCTAAACCGCTGGCAGCAGCCTCCTGAGCGCAAAAAAAATGAGGCGGCCGTTTCCGGCCGCCTCAAGACTCCAACCAAAGAACTCTCCGCTGCTTTACAGGTAGTCGTTCACCAGGTTTTCCATCATCTCCTGGCGACCACTGCCGAGGAGCGGCTCGCCGTTGGCAAGCACATGCGCTTCGAGTTCTTCGAAGCCGACTTCGCCCTTCTCGATCTTCGCACCGATGCCGCTGTCGTAGCTGCTGTAGCGCTGCTTGATGAAGGCGTCGATACGGCCGTCTTCGATCATCGCGTGCGCGATCTTCAGACCACGTGCAAAGGCGTCCATGCCGCCGATGTGGGCGTGGAAAAGATCCACCGGCTCAAAAGACTCGCGACGGCACTTGGCGTCGAAGTTCAGACCACCGGTGGTGAGACCTCCCATCTTGAGCACTTCCAGCATGATCTCGGTGGTGAGGTAGATGTTGGTCGGGAACTGGTCGGTGTCCCAACCGATGAGAGTGTCACCGGTGTTTGCATCGATAGAACCCAGCGCGTTTGCGGCGATGGCCACCTGCATCTCATGACGCATGGAGTGCCCGGCAAGCGTGGCGTGGTTCGTTTCAAGGTTCAGCTTGAAGTGCTCCAGCAGGTTGTGCTCGCGCAGGAAGTTCAGGCACGCCGCCGCATCCGAATCATACTGATGGGTCGAAGGCTCACGTGGCTTCGGCTCGATGTAGAACTGGCCTTTGAAACCGATCTTCTTCTTGTACTCCACCGCCATGTGCAGCAGGCGCGCGAGGTGGTTCACCTCACGCTTCATGTCGGTGTTCCACAGCGTGGCGTAGCCTTCGCGGCCGCCCCAGAAGGTGTAGCCTTCACCACCGAGTCGATGCGTCACATCCATGGCCTTTTTCACCTGCGCGGCGGCATAGGCAAACACTCCGGCGTTCGGGCTCGTGGATGCACCCTGGCAGTAGCGTGCATGGGAGAAGAGGCAGGCCGTGCCCCAGAGCAGCTTCTTGCCCGTCTGCTTCTGCGCTTTTTCCAGCTCATCAGCCACCGCGTCAAAGGCGGCGTTGCTCTCGGCCAGCGTGTCGAGCTCAGGAGCCACATCGCGGTCATGCCAGCAGTAGTAGTCCACTCCCAGCTTTTCCATGAACTCAAAGCAGGCCCACACACGGCGCTGCGCGTTGGCCACGGAGTTGCTGCCGTCATCCCAGGGCCGCTGCGCGGTGCCGCCGCCAAATGGATCGGACAGCGAGTTGCGCATGGCGTGCCAGTAGGCGACCGCAAAACGCATCTGCGAGCGCATCGTTTTGCCGCCGACGATTTCGTCAGGATTGTAATGCTTGAAGGAGAGCGGGTTCCGGCTCTTGGGTCCCTCGTACTGAATTTTAGGGATGTCTGGGAAGGCGTCGTTCATGGTAGGACTGGCAAGGGAGACGAAACAGGGCGCTGTGCAACTGGTTCGTCAGCCCACCGCCGGACAGTTTTTAGGCCAAATTGGACACGCCCCCTCCATTCAAAGCGCCTTCCGGTTCGTCTCCTCCGCCAGCCACACAGACACCAGGGTGATCACAGCCATCACGATCAGATACACCGCCACCGGCCAGGGTTTGCCACCCGACTGCTCCAGCAGCGCGGTGGCGATGAGCGGCGCCAGCCCCCCTGCCAGCGGCGAGGCGAGCTGATACCCCAGCGACGCCCCGCTGTACCTCACCCGCGTACCAAACAGCTCCGAAAAAAACGCCGCCTGCGGACCATACATCGCCGCATGCCCCGTGAGACCGATGACCACCCCCAGAATGACCAGCCCCATCTGCCGCGTCTCGATCATCCAGAAAAACGGAAACGCAAAGAGCAGCAGAAACAAGGCCCCGCCCAGGTACACCGGCCTTCTGCCGACGCGGTCAGACAGCGCACCAAACATCGGGATGGCGGCCAGCTGCACGGCCGAGCCTGCGAGCACCGCATTCAGCAGGTCCTCATTCTTCAGCCCCAGCTGCTGCGAGCCATAGCTGAGCACCAGCACGGTGAAAATGTAGAAAAAAGCATTCTCCGCAAACCGCGCCCCCATGGCCACCAGCACATTGCGCGGGTGATCTTTGATCACCGCCAGGATGGGCACCTTTGGTCCAGCATCCTCCGCCTTGGCCTGCGTAAAAACCGGACTCTCGATGATCTTCAGCCGGATGAACATGCCCACCCCCAGCAGCAGCACCCCCAGCAAAAATGGCACACGCCATCCCCACTCAAGAAAAGCCTGCGGCTCCATCGAGGAGGTCAGCTTGAAAACCGCATTCGCCAGCAGCAGCCCCACCGGCACGCCCGCCTGCACCCAGCTCGCATAATAGCCTCGCCTGCCAGTGGCCCCATGCTCCACCGCCATCAGCACCGCCCCGCCCCACTCCCCACCGACCCCAAAGCCCTGGATGAAGCGCAGCAGCACCAGCAGCACCGGCGCCCACACACCGATCTGCGCATACGTCGGCAGCAGCCCGATCAGCACCGTGGCCACCCCCATGAGCATCAGTGTCGTCACCAGCATGGATTTGCGCCCCAGCTTGTCTCCAAAATGCCCGAACACAATGCCCCCCACCGGCCGCGCAAAGAAGCCCACCGCATACGTCGCAAAGGCCGCCATCGTCCCGGCCAGCGCGTCAAAATTCGGGAAGAACAGCTTGTTAAACACCAGCGCCGACGCCGTGCCATAAAGAAAAAAATCATACCACTCGATGGTGGTGCCAATGAAGCTGGCGATAACGACGCGGCGGGTGCTGTTGGGATCGGACATGGCTTTGACACTCAGGCTGAAGGCTGGCGGAGCGCAGGACAAGCCTAAAAGCACATGACTGCCTCCGGCATCACTACGGGGTAACCGATGACAGGTTTTTCACATGATCTGCACCTCCTCTGCAGTTTTGATGCGCTTCCCTCTCTTGCAAAATTTCATCGTCCCTGAATCCAAACAGGCCCGGCGGTGTTCCACTTTCACCATGAAGACTGCCCTCCTACTTGCTCTGGTCTCCCTGCTCGGTGTCACCGCCCTTCGCAGCCAGTCCGCAGACGCCCCAGTGGATTTCGACAAAGCCCGCCAGCTTTTCGAAAAACGCCAGAGTGGCGGCACGCTCACCTCAGAAGAAGCCGCCTTTTTGGAACGCGCCAAGGCGGCCCATCAGGCCCAGATGCAGAAAAGCGGCAGCAGCCAGCCATCCGCGCAAGGGCAGGATGGAATCGACTGGCAGAGGGCCCAAGCCCTGCACCGCCGCGAGCAGAACGGCGAGAAACTAAGCGCGGAAGACCAGAAGTACCTCGACCACGCCAAGGAGGTCCGCAGTCGCGGCGGCAATCGCGGAGGCGGCGGCCGCCCCTCCAATCAGCGCCAAGCCCCCGACTCATTAACGCCCCTCACCGACATGACCGCCGAGGACAAGTATGAAGGCGAAGACGGCGGCCTCTACGGCAAAGGCGGCAACGAGCCACCCGAACCCCTCAAAAAATCCGCCACAGAAGCACTCGCCCAGATCAAGCCCCTCGATGCCGAGGGCAAGCCCTCCGAAAGCGGCAGGATCGCGCTCGTCTCCATCAGCATGTCAAACGCCACTCAGGAGTTCTCCGTCTTCAAAACCATCGCAGACCAGGACTCCCGGAAATCCGACAAAGTTACGATCGTCGATTGTGCGCAGGGAGGCCAGACCATGGCCGCCTGGGCCCAGCCCGAAGGCCGCCCATGGCCTGAGGCCATGAACCGCCTTCAACGCGCCGGGATCAGCCCTCAGCAAGTGCAGGCGGCCTGGGTCAAGCTCGCCAATGCCGGCCCCTCAGGGTCCAAAACCGAGCACCTCGCCACGCTGGAGGCAGACACCGTCAAAGTCTTGCACCTTCTCAAAGAGCGCTTCCCCAATCTCCGCATCGCCTACCTCGGCAGCCGCATCTATGCAGGCTACGCCACCACCGGCCTCAATCCCGAGCCCTACGCCTACGAGGGAGCCTTCGCCGTCCGCCACCTCATCCAGCAGCAGTCTGGCGGGGACGAATCCCTCGCCCTTGCCAAATCCCCTCTCCTCCTCTGGGGGCCCTATCTTTGGGCCGATGGCGAGAAAGGCCGCAAGTTCGACGACCTCAAATACACCAAGGAAGACTTCGGCCCGGACGGCACCCACCCCAGCAACAGCGGCCGCGAGAAAGTCGCTCACCAGTTGCTCGAATTCTTCGCCACGAACCCTCTCGCCAAAAGCTGGTTTGCGAGGTGATCTCCCTCGACCGCCTACTTCCCTGTCAGCTTGTTCCACAGCTTCCGCGCAGTCGATGGGGCCTGCGCATCATGCTGAGACGCCTGCCCATGCTGGCCCCGCGGCGAAGCATTTGCGGATGAAGACGAACGGCGCTCGCCGCCCCCCTGCGGTCTGCCGCGCCCGCCCTGGCCGCTCGGACGCCATTCGCTCTGGCTGCCCTGGCCACCGGATCGGCTTCCACCCTGTCCACCAGAGCGTCCGCCACCGCCACCCTGCCCATGCCGCTGCTGCCCACCCTGTCCTTGCGGGCGGCGCTGTTGAAACTGCCTCTGCTGCTCACGCCGTTCCAGCCTTTCATCGCCGGTAGGCGCAGGCGCTGCGGCACTGTAGTCAAACCCCTCCGCACGCTTGCGGATGAGTCCACGGTTGATGAATTTCTCCAGCTTGCGCAGATCCGCAGCCTCATCCTGTGAAACAAAGCTGATCGCGTCGCCGATCGCCTGCGCACGCCCCGTGCGGCCGATGCGGTGCACGTAGTCCTCCACGATGTGCGGAAAGTCAAAGTTCACCACATGCGAGATGCCGTCCACGTCGATGCCACGCGCCGCGATGTCCGTGGCCACCAGCACGCGCACCGTGCCCGTCTTGAAATCATCCAGAGCGCGCAGGCGCTGGTTCTGCGAGCGGTTGGCATGCAGCGTGGCGCAGCGCACCCCGCTCTGCTCCAGCTTTTTCGCGATCTTGTCCGCCCCGTGCTTCGTGCGGCTGAAGACCAGCACCATCTGCATTTTTTCGTCTTTCAGCAGGTGCATGAGCAGGCTCAGCTTCAGGTGCTTCTGCACTTCATACACCAGCTGCGTCACCGTCTCTGCCGGGTTCGAGCGCTTGCCTATCTGCACAATCTTCGGCGAATGCTGAAACTCATGCGTCAGGCTCTCGATCTCCTTCGAAAGCGTGGCTGAAAACATCAGCGTCTGGCGCTTCTTCGGCAGCTGGTTGATCACCCGGCGGATGTCTGGCAGGAAGCCCATGTCCAGCATGCGGTCCGCTTCATCGAGCACAAGATGCTCCAGCTGGGAAAAGTCCGCACAGCGCTGCGCCATCAGGTCCAGCAGCCGTCCCGGGCAGGCGATCACGATGTCACTCCCCGCACGCAGCGCGTCCTTCTGCGGTTTTTCACCCACACCACCATACACCTTGGCAATCTTCAGCGGCAGATGCTTCGCATACGCCAGCACGTTTTCCTCGATCTGCGCCACCAGTTCCCGGGTTGGCGCCAGCACCAGCACACGCGTGCGCCGCCGCTGCCCCTGCGGAATCGGGTTGGCAGCCAGCCGGGTCAGGATCGGCAGTGTGAACGCCGCAGTCTTGCCTGTGCCAGTCTGGGCGATGCCGATCACATCTCCTCCTTGGATGACCGTCGGAATCGCAGCCGCCTGGATGGGAGTGGGTTCCGTGTAACCGGCTTCTTGAATGGCTGTAAGGATGTGGGAGTCGAGACCGAGTGAGCTAAAAGACATGCACGTCCCTCTTAGTCCCCGATGGGGGCATTGGCAATCATCCGTTTCCGCCCCCTTGCCTCAGCCCTTGGCCGCATCCGCCGCCCGCCACAGGTACCACGCCGCCAGCGTACGATGCGGCTGCCAGCGCTCGGCCAGCTCACGAAATGCCTTCGGCTTCGGCATTTCCTCCAGTCCCTTGACCACGCGCCAGCCATTCCTCACCCCGTAGTCATCGCTCGGAAACACATCCGGCCTGCCCAGCGTGAAAATCAAGAGCATCTCCACCGTCCAGCGCCCGACACCACGCACCGCCACCAGCCTCTCGATCAGCTCCTCGTCGCCGAGCCTCAGCGCCGCCGCCCGCCCGGGGATCTGCCCGCTGAGCGTCTTGGCGGCGATGTCCCGGATCGCGAGCATCTTGCCCGTGGAAAAGCCGCAGCCGCGCAGCTCCTCATCCCTCGCATTCAGCACCTGCTCCGGCTTGGGAAACCGTGACTTCGGAAACAGCGCCCTGAAGCGCCGCAAAATCGCCTCCGCCGCATTCGCATGCAGCTGCTGATGCGCCACCGCACTCACCAGCGCCTCATAGGGCGGCCGTTTCTGCGCAGCCAGCTGACAGGGGCCATGGGCCTTGATCAGCCTTCGCATGACAGGACAGCGCTTGGAGAGTTCGGCTTCAGCCTCAGAATGCATGAGCGGACATCATTGCGACATCGAAACAAATGCAAGGTTGATTCAGTACTCGGATTCGGGTTTGACTCGTATCTCTCGCAGTATCGGTCACACGCGAAGCCATGGCAAAACTCACCTTTGTTCTCGAAGACTGCCAGGAAATCGTCGTCCCCATTTCGGACCATCTGACTCTCGGACGCTCGGAGGACAATGACGTCGTCGTCGATGACGAACGTGTCTCAAAACACCACGCCGAACTGGTGAGCAATGCGGACGGCAGCATCCAGCTGTTTGATTCCAGCTCCACCGCCGGCACTTTTGTCAACGGCGAGCGTGTCCACAGCCGCACCATCCACCCAGGAGACAGGCTCGCATTTGGCCCGCTCACCGCCGTCTTCGATCTCGCAGCCCCTCACACCCACGGCTCCCACCACACTCCATCCCCCCGGCCATCAGGAGACGAAACGCAGGCCGTGACTCTCGATCTGCCGGTCAAAGCCGGCAAGCTCGCCACTCGCAACCGCAGAAGAAGAGGCAGGCTGGACTCCGCCGGTCCCGGGCATGCGAACCATCAGGAGGCCACAGCCCTTCTGGAGGCAGAAAAAACGCTCCTGCTATCCGAGGTGGACGCCATTCGGAAAGAACTGAGCAGCCTGCAGCAGCAGTCCGCAGCAGAGCGCGCCGAACATCTTGCCCACATGGAATCTCTCCGCTCTGGTGAAGAGCACCTGGCCGGCGTCAAGACGGCGATCCGCGAGGCAGAAATGACACATGACGGCTGGATCAAGTCCATCCAGGATCTGACCACCCGCCACCAAGAGCAAACCGCCGCCCTGCAGCGCAGCATCGAAACCTCTCAGGCTGAGGAGGATAAACGACGCGAACGGCTGGCCGAACTTGAGCACAGGCTCGCCGAACTCCGTGCCGACATCATCGAGGCAGAGCGTCAGCGCAGCGAGCTGCGCCAGCAGGCGGACCTGGCTCACGCCGAACTCAAAAACTTTGAAGCCGCCATTGATCGCATCTCCAAAAAAACAGCCGATTGAGGCACTGTTTCTGCATCATTCGCCCGCACATGCAAATGCCTGATTGATTACACACGTTTCATCGACTTTGCTGCGCCAGTTTCAACGCTAAATCCCCCCATGGCCAAAATCACTTTCGTGCTCGAAGACGGACAAGAAGTGGTGGTTCCCCTCAAGGAACACATCACCATCGGACGTGACGAGAACAACGACATCATGGTCGATGATGAGCGCATTTCTTTGCATCATGCCGAGATCGTCCAAAACGCCGACGGCAGCCTCCAGGTCTTTGATCTCAAGTCCACCGCAGGCACCTTCGTCAATGGCGAGCCCCAGCTCAGCTGCACCCTTCTCCATGGAGACACCATCGCTTTTGGCCCCCTCGTAGGCACGCTCGATCTTGAGCTCCCCGCCGCCAGCCCCCTGGCCGCCGCTCCTCCGGCTTCCACCACGGCTCCAGCTCCCCTCCCGCCAGCACCGGCCTCTTCAGACAAGGCCCATCACGAAGACATCGCCAGACTGGAGTCCGAAAAAGCACGGATCAAATCCGAGATCGCTGCCGCTGAAAAGGAGCTTCGCGACTGGCAGCAGCGCGCCGAAAAAGAGCGCGAACTGCATCTGGCACGCGTGGAGTCCCTGCGTGCGGAGGAGGCAAAGCTCGCCCCCGTCAAAGCCGCTGTGCAGCAGGCGACAACGGCACACCATGAGTGGCTTGAAACCATCAGCGCCCTGACGCGCCAGCACGAGGATAAAACTGCGGCCCTCGAGCGTCTCAACACCCAGCATTACGAAAAGTCCACCGAGGTCCAGCGCCTCACCGCCGCAGCAGCTACAGCCCAGCAGGAAATCGAAATCCTGGCCGCTCAAAAGGAGGAGGCCGCAGCCCGGCTCAAACAGGTGCGCGATGAATGCGAGCAGGACGAGGCATTGCTGAACTCTCTGCGCCAGCAGATCATCGAGCATGAAAAGCGCATCGCAGAAGAGGAGGCCAGGCACACCTCTCTCAGCACCGCCACTGCGGAGCTCACTGCCAGGCACCAGCGGGAGGAAGCTGCCGTCAAAGACCTTGAATCTCTCCTCATGTCTCTGGAGCAGCGCTGTGCCGCAGCCGAGGCCTCGCTGCAGCGCCTCCAGGAAGAACTCGCCGCTGGCGAAAAACAGCTGGCCTCTCGCTCCGCAGAGCTCGCGGCATGCACCGCCGCGCTCGCAGCTGAAACCAGCCGTCACGAAGAAGCCAGAACCAAGCGCGTCGAATTGGATCAGCTCAATCAGGACCTCGCCACCGCAAAGCAGCAGCTCTCAGACGCCAGACTGCGTCTCGCGGCTGTCGAGCAGCGCTACCGCGACGCACAGGCAGGCAGCTCGCAAATCGCCGCCCCGAAACGCCAGCCCGCCCAGGATGCGGCCACTCCTGCCGAACCAGAAAACACCGTGCTCACCTCCCAGGTCGAAGCCGCACGCCGCGAACTCGCTGAACTCGAGGCGAAGATCGCATCTCTGCGCCCTCTCGCCGCAGGTCCTGCAGACCCAGCGGCACAGCAGGCTTCCGGTGCTGCGCCCCCCGTTGTGGTCCACGTCGAGACGATCCGCCTTGCCCCGGTCCCGATCAAGTCAGAGCGCACCCGGGGCCCTGGCACCCAAAAAGCCGCCGCGCGCGCCTGAGCCGGCCAGCAGCTCACACCTTCACCAGGGCCAGCTCCGCGTCAGTCACACATCACCCCAGGTGCTTTTTCAGAAACCCCACGAGGCCTTGCGCCACGTGCGTCACCTGCTTGGCCGCACGTTCATCCTTCAGTGCGCCGCTCTCATCAAAGACTTCATGCGCCTTGGGCACGGCCACCTGGTCCGGCAGCACGATGACACCGATGTTGCCCAGAATCGCACGCAGGTGCACCAGCCCCCTCAGCCCGCCGAGCGCCCCTGGAGAGGCGCTCATCAGGGCAGCCGCTTTTCCGCGAAAGGCCGCCAGAGCAGGCTCCTCATCCGTCTCAGCTCGCGACACCCAGTCCAGGGTGTTCTTGAGCACGGCGGTGACTGAGCTGTTGTATTCAGGCGATGAAATCAGCAGCGCATCATGCTCACGAAAGATCGCCTTCAATTTTTTCGCATTCTCAGGCAGCCCTTGCTCATCTTCCAGATCACCGTCAAACAGTGGCAGCGGGTAGTCTCGCAGATCCAGCAGCGTGACCTCGGCACCGGCCGCACGAGCCGCCTCGGCGGCGTGGCGGACCAGCTTCTTGTTGTAGGATGCTGCGCGGGTGCTGCCTGCAAACGCAAGGACTTTGGGAGTGCTCATTCCCATGGATACCTGCACACGCCAAAACCGCCAGCCAAGAGTGAGCTTTCAGCGTTGTCAGGCACCTCTTTTCTGTGAAGGTTGGCCCCATAATGAAGATTGACGCCCTGGCCCGCCTCGAACGTTACGCTAAACGCATCGCGGAAATAGCCGCCGTTCTCGGCAAATATGGGCTCGCGGACCTGTTCGGGGGCTTCAAACACTCCTGGCTTCAGGACCGCCTCAAAAGCGCTGACGGCCAGTCTCTCACCACCGGCGTGACTCAGGCGGCCCGCGTGCGCATGGCCCTCACAGAGCTCGGCACCACCTTCATCAAGCTCGGCCAGATGCTCAGCACCCGCGCAGACCTCCTCGGCGCGGACCTGACCGAGGAGCTCTCCCAGCTCCAGGCCAATGTGCCCGCAGACACCGCTGCCGTCGCTCGCGCGACGATTGAGGCTGAGCTCGGCCTGCCTATTGAGCAGCTCTTTGCCTCCTTTGACGACACCCCTCTCGCCGCCGCCTCCGTGGCCCAGGTGCATGCCGCACGCCTTCACACCGGCCATAGCGTCGTAGTCAAAGTGCGCCGCGCGGGCGTCGCCGAACAGGCCGCCACGGATGTGGAGATCGTCCAGGCCCTCGCCGAGCTTCTGGAAAAGCACTCCCCTGCCCTGCGCTCCTACCAGCCGCTGGCTGTTGTGCGCCAGTTCCGCCGCACCCTGCTTCGCGAACTCGACCTCACCTACGAGCGGCAAAATCAGGAGGAGTTTGCACGCAATTTCGCCGACGACCCGACCGTCTGCATCCCCGAACTCTTCGGCGAGCTCTGCTCCCACCAGGTCGTCACCATGCAGCGCCTGGATGGCATCGTCGGCACAGACATCGAGGCCCTGCAGCAGTCCGGCGTGGATCTCGGCAAATTCGCCAAACGCGGCGCCAACATGTACCTCGAAATGGTCTTCCGCGACGGCTTCTACCACGCTGACCCTCATCCCGGAAACCTCATCCTCCTCCCAGGAAACATCGTCGGCGTCATCGACTGCGGCATGGTCGGCCGTATCGACGAAGACCTCCGCGACGAGGTCGAGGCCCTCCTGCTCGGCATCGTGGAAAACGACTCCGAGCTCGTCGCAGAGCAGGTCCTCCGCCTGGGCTCCGTACCACCGGACTGCGCTCGTGACAAACTGCGCGCAGACCTCCAGGAGTTCATGGAGGACTACACCGGCCATCCTCTCAATGACATCCAGGTCGGTGCGGCCTTGAGTCATCTCGTCGAAATCATCCGCAGCCATCACATCGTCCTCCCCCCCTCGCTCGCGATGCTGCTGAAGACCCTCATTGTGCTGGAAGGCACCTCCCGGCGCTTCAGCCCGGACGTGAGCCTGGCCGAGCTCATGCAGCCCTACTGCACGCGCCTCCTGCTGCGCCGGTTTTCCCCAGGCCGCATCGCCAAGCGCGCCCGCCGCTCCTTCCGCGTCTGGAATCGTCTCCTCACCGCCCTCCCACGTGATCTCACCGACCTGCTCGCCCGTTTCCGCGACGGCTCCTTCACCGTTCACATCGACCACCGCCACCTCGACCCCATCGTCAACCGCCTCGTCCTCGGCATCCTCACCGCAGCCATCTTCCTCGGCTCCAGTGAACTGTGGAGCCGCCAGGCCGCGCCGCTGCTCTACGGCATTTCCATCTTTGGCGCCCTCGGTTATGCTCTGTCTCTCTTCCTTGGCTGGCGTCTCCTTCGCGCCATCAAGAAATCGGGGAACATTCAATCCAAGGACTGAATTTCATGCATGTCTGAATCTTCACGAATTATGACCGATTCTTGACAGCTTGCCCTCTTGACCTGCCCTCCGTCCCCACCGTAAACCTTTCGCCGACTCCAACCTAGCTCCCCCACCCATGTATTTCCTCGGCATCGACAGCGGCACGCAAAGCACCAAGGCCATCGTCCTCGACCTCGACTCGGGCAAAATCGTGGCCGCCGGCCACAGCTCCTATGAATTGATTGACGGCCTGCCCCCAGGCCATCTGGAGCAGGACCCGCAGTCATGGATCGACGCGGTGGACGCCTCCGTGCAGCAGTGCCTGGAGCAGATCGGCAAGGACAGGACCAAGATCGCCGGCATCGGCGTCAGCGGCCAGCAGCATGGACTCGTGCCACTGGGGGCGGACGACAGGCCCGTGCGTCCCGCCAAGCTCTGGTGTGACACCTCCACCCAGGCTCAGTGCGCCGAGATCGCCCATCAGTTCGGCGGCCAGCCCGGCGTCATCGCCCTCGCCGGCAATGCCATGCTGCCCGGTTACACCATCCCCAAGCTGCTCTGGCTCAAGCAAAACGAACCGGAGAACTTCGCAAAGACGAAGACCATCCTGCTCCCCCACGATTACATCAACTTCTGGCTCAGCGGCGTGAAGCGCATGGAATACGGAGACGCCTCCGGCATGGGCATCCTCAACGTGAACACCCGCCAGTGGGCCTATGAAATCTGTGATTACATCGATCCCTCCGTGCGCGCCATGCTGCCTCCGCTCGGCTCTTCCAAATCCGTCCACGGCACCATCCGCAAGGACCTCGCCGTCAAGTGGGGCCTGAACTCCGATGTCATCATCAGCGCCGGCGGCGGCGACAACATGATGGGCGCCATCGGCACAGGCAACATCAAGCCCGGCGTCGTCACCGCCAGCTTCGGCACCAGCGGCACCCTCTACGGAGTGGCCGGCTCTCCCGTCGTCGATGGTCAGGGCGAAGTCGCCGCCTTCTGCGACAGCACAGATCAATGGCTCCCGCTCGTCTGCACCATGAACGTCACCGTCGTCACCGAGCAGGTGCGCGAGATGTTCCAATGGGATCTGAGCCAGCTCGAGGCCGCCGTCAAAACCGCCCCCGTCGGTGCCGATGGCGTCATGTTCCTGCCTTACCTCAACGGCGAGCGCACCCCCAACCTCCCCAATGGCACCGGCGTCATCCATGGCCTCCGTCCCACCAACATGGCCCCGGCAAACATCGCCCGTGCCGCCGTTGAGGGCGCCACCCTCGGCCTCGCCTACGGTCTCAAGCGCTTCCGCGATCTCGGCATGAACCCGACCGAAATCCGCCTCACCGGCGGCGGCAGCAAAAGCAGCGTCTGGCGTCAGATCGCCGCAGACTGCTTCAATGCCGAAGTCGTCACCCTCAGCACCAGCGAAGGTGCCGCCCTCGGCGGAGCCATCCAGGCCGCCTACGCCCACTCCAACCAGGGCGGCGCTGAACGCATCAGCTACGAGCAGCTCTGCGCGCGGCTCGTCACTCTGGATGAGTCCACACGCTGCAAACCCAACCCCGAAAATGCCGCTCTCTATGCCGCACAGCTTGAGCGCCAGATGGAGCTCACCGGCCGTCTCAACCAAACCGGCTGGCTCTAAACGCCTGACTTCTTCATGAAACCAACCGTCCGCACACACCCAAACGCCGTCGTCATCGAACTTGAGGGCGAGGCCGATCTGGCGACCGTCCCCGAATTCCAGAAAGTCGTGCGCGAGCAGATGAAGGCCGGCGTCAGGCGGCTCATCATTGACTTCGCCAAGGTCACCTTCGTCAACACCCCCGTCTGGGCGGTTGTGGTGGAGTACTTTCAGCACGCCAGCAGCGCAGGCACGGAATTTGCACTGACCGGCATCCAGGGCCGTGTGGATGCCTCTTTCAAAATCGTTCGCCTGGGCGACTTCATCACCCACCTGCCCACCGTGGAGGCCGCTCTCGACGCCGCTGACCTGACAAGCAAACGTTAGTCCCTCTCCCCCGCCCATGAACGAAGCGTTCCGCCAATACTTCGGACTGTGCGGAAGCCTGCTCTACTGGCTGTTCATCGCCCCGTTTCGAGGCAGGGGCTGGCGTATCGGTCATACCTTTGCCCAGCTCGTGCGCATCGGCGTGCACGCCGTCCCCATGTCTGCGCTCACCGCCCTGACCATCGGCGTGGTGCTCGCCATGCAGTCGGCAGCCCAGCTTGCCAAGATGGGCGCCACGGTTTTCGTTCCCGGCCTCGTGTCCTCCAGCCTCGTGCGCGAGCTCGCCCCCCTCGTCACCGCGGTCATCGTCATCGGTCGCAGCGGCTCCGCAGTCACCGCAGAGCTTGGCACCATGAAGGTCTCGGAGGAGATCGAGGCTCTCGAGGTCATGGCCATCTCTCCCATGTCCTGGCTCATTGTCCCGCGTTTCCTCGCCATGGTCATCATGCTCCCATTGCTCACCGTCTTCAGCATCTACGTCGGGCTCGCCGGTGGCTGGCTCATCGGCCACTTCTCCCTTCACATGTCCACCGCCTACTTCGTGAATCATGCTCTGCATTACATCGCTTTGCGCGATGTAGGCATCAGCATGCTCAAAAGCGGCGTCTTCGGCATCCTCATCGTCACCATCGCCAGCAGCATCGGCCTCAATGTCTCCGGCGGGGCCGAGGGCGTCGGCCTCGCCACCACGCGCTCTGTCGTCATCTCTCTGCTCAGCGTTTTCATCGCCAACGCCCTCCTCACCGCGCTGTTCTTTTTCTGATGCACGCCGTTCCTCCAGATCCCTCCGGCGGCGAACCGATCATCGAGGTCGATTCGCTCGTGCGCTATTTCGGTCGGCAAAAGGTTCTCGACGGCGTCAGCTTCAAAGTTTACGCCGGGGACACCTTCATCATCATGGGCGGCAGCGGCTGCGGCAAGAGCACCCTCCTGCGCCACCTCATCGGCACCGAAAAGCCCACCTCCGGCAGCATCAAAATCTTCGGCCAGGAGATCACCTCCATGCACCCGGACGCAATGCACAAGCTCCGCGGCCGCTACGGCATGCTCTTCCAGTCCGGCGCTCTCCTTCAGTCTCTCACTGTCGCAGAAAACGTCGCACTGCCTCTGCATGAACACACGCAGCTCGACGCCGGCCTCATCGACACCGTCGTCAAAATGAAGCTCGAGCAGGTCGGTCTCACCGGCCACGGCCACAAAAAACCCTCCGAGATCAGCGGCGGCATGAAAAAGCGCGCCGCCCTCGCCCGCGCTCTCGCCTTGGACCCGCCCCTTGTCTTCAGCGACGAGCCCACTGCCGGACTCGACCCCGTCATGACCGCCGTCGTCGATGAGCTCACCCAGCGGCTCACTCAGAAAATCGGCGCCACCGTCGTCGTCGTCACCCACGACATGAACAGCGTCTTCCGTATCGGCACCCGCATCATCATGCTCGGCACCGGCGCACATCAGGGAAAGATCCTTGCCGCAGGCACCCCCGCAGAAATTCGCGCACATCCTCACCCCGCCGTTCAGCAGTTCATCAACGGAGATCCCCAGGGCCACAGCGGCGACGACTCAGGCGAGGTCCTCTACCGCGACGCCCTCCTGGGCCTCAATGATACCGGCATGTATTCACGTTCTGCCATCCACTCCTCCAAGCCATGAAAAACAAGCAAGATGCCGCCGTGGCCACCCTGGTCATGCTGTGCTCCCTGATCCTGCTCGGCGCGCTGGTCTTCGCAGTCTCGGGCGATCCCTGGCGCAAACCCCGCCTCCATTTTTCCGTCGATTTTGCCGACGTCACCGGCATTCATCGCAACACCACCGTCCTCTTCGCAGGCGACAAAATCGGCGTCGTTGAACGCATCGAACACCTGCCCCCCGCAGACCGCATTCTTCAGAGCAACACCGTTCGCGTTCACATCGAAGTCTTCAAACCCGCCCCCATTCCCTCCAGGCTCAAAGTCATCATCAGCGCCGAATCCATCCTCGGTGAAAAGCACATCGCCCTCATTCGCCAGGACGACGAAGAGGGTCTGCTGGCAGACGGTGCCCAGCTCACCTCCACCAGCCTCGGCAGCATGCTGGAAATGATGCTGCCCGGCGGCGACGCCATTTTTGCCAATCTCAGGGACATCACCGCCGACCTCAAAAAAATCACCGGCCCTCTTGGACAGGGAGACGCCTCTCAAAAAATCACCGACTCGCTGGCCAACATCGAAGCCTTCACCCAGCAGCTGAAAACCACCTTCGCGGGCGACGGCAAAACACCCGGCTTCGGCCAGAAGATCCATGCCGTGGCCGACAAGCTCGAAGAAACCGCCACAGGCATCCAGGAACTCGTCAAAGGCCCCAAGGGCGCGGCAGACAAAGGCCTCGCCAGCCGCGCAGACACCATCCTTGCCAACCTCGAAAGCTTTTCCAAGGAGCTCCATCAGACCATCGCTGGCACACCGGACGGCAGGCCCGGCCTGAAAACACGCCTGGATGACATCACCACCGATCTCCACAAAATGCTCGGCGGCGGTGAAGACGCCTCCGGCCCGGGGCTCGAAAAGCACCTCGACACCACCATGCGCAAGATCAACACCCTCGTCGAAGAAATGAACGCCCTCGTCGTCTGGGGCGAGTACATCACCGGCACTCTCGCGGGAAAACCCAGCCGCCTGATCTTTGGCAGCAAGGAAAACGAAGTCCCCACCAAGGAGCAGATCATCGAGCACATGCGCCGCACCCACACCCCCTACCCCGTCCGTATCAAAGAACTCGACTCAAAATCCAAACCCGCCGCCTCCGGCCCCATGCCCCCAGAGAGCGCCTCCCCTGAAGACAAGAAGAAAGGACTTCTCAACTTCTTCAAACGCAATGAGTAACCCCCAGCCCATCGCCTCACGCCAGAGCGTCCTGCTCGACGTGGCACGCCGTCTCAGCAGCACACAGAACCTCGTCGAGCTCGTCGATCATATCCTCCAGCGCTCCCGCGAGGTCATGGACTGTGAAGTCTGCTCTGTCCTCCTCCCAGACGGCCCCAGCGAAGACCTCCTCATCCGCTCAACCCTTGACCCCATCAATGCCATGGAGGTCCGTGTCCCCAAGGGCAAGGGCATCGCCGGAGACGTCTTTTCCACCAAAAAAGCCGTCAACATCGAAGACGCCCTCAGCGACCCTCGTCACTTCAGACCGGCCTCCGATCAGTCAGACCTCGTCACCCGTGCCATGGTCACCATCCCCCTTCTCGATGGCGACCGCTGCCTCGGTGTCATGCAGGCGATCAATCCCAATCACGGCTCATCCTTTACCCCTCAGGACGTCGAGATGTTCGAGACTTTCGGCAGCCTCATTGCCGTGACCTTGATGCGGCTCGAATCACAGAAAAAAGCCATCCAGGAAGCTGAAACCCGGCAGCAGCTCTCCCTCGCCTCGGAAATCCAAAACTCATTTCTCCCCTCTCCCCAGGTGCGCCTCGGAGAGGTCGCAGTCGAGACTTTCTACGAGCCCGCCAGCGAAGTCGGCGGCGACTTCTATTTCTGGCATCAGATTGATGACGGCAAGATCCTTCTCGGCGTCGGCGACGTCTGCGGCAAGGGCCTGCCCGCCGCACTCGACATGGCGCGCGGCACCACCCTCATCGCCTCCACTGCCCACCTGTGTGCCACGATGAACCTCGCCGAATGGATGGCGACTTTGAACAAGCGCCTCTGCGGCGTCATGAAGGCGGGCCGCTTCATCGCCATCAACGCCATGCTCGTGTGCCCAAAGTCTCGCCGCGTGTGGCTCTGCTGTGCAGGCCTGCCCGGCGCTCAGGTGTTCGATGGCAAAGCCTGGCGGGAAGTCGCCACTCCAGGCAATGCCCCCCTCGGCATCTCCTGCGCCGCACGCTACTCGGAGACTTCGCTCCCTCTCAGCACCGGCCGTCAGTGGATGCTCTACACCGACGGCATTCTCGAAGTCCAGAACAGCGCAGGCGAATACTTTGAGGACAGGGCCTTCGCCGCCACCCTGCAGGAAGCCGGCGGCGGTGAGGGCTTTTTGCCACACCTCGTCAGTCAGTGGCTCACTTTCGCCAGAGGCTCCAGCTACCAGGATGACGCCACCATTCTTGCCATCACTGACCACTCCCCGCCCGCACCGGATGAACTCGCCCTCTCCTGCCACCCCGACACCCTGCGCCTCGTCCGCCAGTTCATCGAGACCTGGTCCGCCTACCATGGCCTCAACGACGAATTCACCGGCCTCCTCGTGCTCGGCTGTGACGAGGTGATGAGCAACATCTGCAAATATGCCTACTGCTCCTCCAGCTCCGAACGCACGGCAGCCTGCCGCATGGAGTCGTCCGCTGGCGCTGTTCGCATCCTCATTGAGCATTACGGCGCAGGCATCACCAATGAGGATTTTCAGAAGCTCGTGGCACCGCCCTCCATCGAATGCCGCATCGGCGGCCTTGGCCTTCACGTCATCAGCGAGATCTTCGACCGCGTGGATTTCCGCCGTGAGGAAGGGCGCTCCGTCATCGAGCTGGTCAAGCATTTGTAAGAAATTGCATATAGCGGTAATCGTATTGACCCCTGCGTTTGATTTGGATAAAACGGCAGCCTAATTCCACAAAATCACATGGAAACACCGACCAAAATCAAACTGCTCGCAGTCATTGCCATCATTGCAGGTCCCATCCTCACCTACAACGGCCACAAGGACAAGGAACGCCTGGCCGCGCTCGACAAGGACGGCGTCACGGTGGATGGCATTATCGAGGGAGGAGAGTGGAAAAAAGGGCGGCGCTCCAGCAGCTACAAGTTTGATGTCTCCTACACCCCGCAGAATGCCTCCCCGGTGAAGCAGACCTTCCAGGTCACCTCCAACTTTTTCTCCGCTCACGCCAGCGACACCGCGGTCACCGATCCTGCGGTCAAAGTACGCTATCTTCCCTCTGCCATCCAGGACAGCGCCATTGTCGTCGGCGGCTCCACGGACATGACAGCCATGTTCGGTGTAGGCATCGGGGCCTTCGCCATCGGCTTGTGTACTTCGATTGGCATGTTCTTCTTCAAGAAGTAGCTGCGCCTGCATTGGCCCATCTCATCTGCCACGGCGGGAGGTTTCTCCCGCCTTTTTCATGCCCGGAAGAAACATCCCGCACCTTGACCACAGATCAGAACACCGCCATGCAGTGACTTCCCTCCCATGGCCAAAATCCGCATCAAGTCAGCCGGCAAAATCATCGCAGGAATCATGCGCTGCATCGGCACCACCCTGCGCTGGGAAGTGCGCGATGACGCCGGAGTTTTTGACGCCACGCGCAAAGGCTGGATCTGGTCCTTCTGGCACAACCGCATGTTCCTCATCCCCTGGCTGCACCATGAGTGGTTCGCCAACGTCCCCGGCACCATCCTCACCAGCCCCAGCGGAGACGGCCAGATCATCGCCGATGTCTGCGCCAGCTTCGGCATCGAGGCCGAGCGCGGCTCCAGTTCCAAGCCCGAGAAAGGCATGAGCGCCCTCATCGCCCTCGCGGCCAAGGCACGCGAAGGCTACGAGATCGGCATCACTCCCGATGGCCCGCGCGGCCCACTGCACCGTGTACAGCCAGGCATCGTCAAGCTCGCCCAGCTCACCGGCGTGCCCATCATCCCAGTGCACATGCACTACAGCCACGCCATCCAGTTCAAGACCTGGGATGAATTCCTCCTGCCCCTGCCCTTCTCCAAAGTCACCCTCGTCTTCGACAAGCCCCATCACATCCCCCGCCGCATGACCGAGGAGGAGTTCGAGCAAAAGCGCCTCGCATTGGAAGATGTCATGCGTTTTGGAACCACCCTTGAAAATCTCCAGCGCTCCCGCTAGCCTCACGGCATGGACACGCTCTCCGTCCGTTGCAACCACTGTGGCGCCCCTCTGCAAGTCTCCGACACCACACGCTTCGTCACCTGCCAGTTCTGCCACAGCAGCCTCGAGGTGAAGCGCACGGACAACTCCATCTTCACCGAAGAAGTCGCCAGGATCGCCGCAAATACCGGCAAGATGGCCGAGAGCCTGGAGGTCATCGCTCTGCAAAATGAAATTGAGAAACTGGATCGCGAGCTGGGCATGGATCACATGCTCGACGCAAAAAAGGACGCCTCGGGACCAGCCTCAAAAATCATGGGCTCCATGTTTGGAGTCTTTTTCACCGTTGTCTGCATTCTCATGGCCACAGGCTTCTCCAAAGCAGGTGCAGGCATTTTCACCATTGTCCCACTCGGCATGGGCGTATTCGGGATCATCATTTCCATTTCTTCCTTGCGCAGTGTCCTGAAGGAAAACACCACTCATTCCAAATATCGGGAACGCCGTGAAGCACTGGAGCGCCAGTTGGAAGCGTTAAAACAAAAGTAATGCTCATCGCCTTCTACAAGCCCTTCGACGTCCTCTCCCAGTTCACCCAGGAGCATCCCTCCCACCGCACCCTCGCCGAGTTCGGCTTCCCTCCGCACGTCTATGCCATCGGCCGCCTCGACCGCGACTCCGAAGGCCTCCTCCTCCTCAGCGATGAAGCCCGCTGGAACGACCGCCTCCTCAATCCCCGCCACGCCCACCCCCGCACTTACCACGCCCAAGTGGACGGCACCGTCACCGAAGAAGCTTTGAAAAAGCTCCGCTCCGGAATCGACCTCAAAGACTTCCACTCCCTCCCCTGCAAAGCCCGCCGCCTCGAAACCGAGCCCCCTCACCCGCCGCGCACTCCCCCCATCCGCGTCCGCAAAAACATCCCCACCTCCTGGCTCGAGCTCACCCTCACCGAAGGCAAAAACCGCCAGGTCCGCCGCATGACCGCCGCCGTCGGCCACCCCACCCTCCGCCTCATCCGCGTCTCCATCGGCAGCCTCACCCTTCAGGATCTGGGCCTGAGCGCAGGCCATTGGCGCGGATTGACCTCCGAAGAACAGCACCGAGTCCTCCCCACCTCAAAGCAGGCTTAAGCCCTCCGAGCGTTCAGAAATCGAAAATCGATGGTTCGACAATCGTCAATCCTCCGGAAACACCCGCCAACCACTGTCCCCCCCTCCGCCGCCCCAAATCCCCCCTTGCACACCCGCGCCACCATGCCATTTTCCGCGCCCTTTCCCCAACCCTAGCATGGCCCTCATCGTCCAGAAATACGGCGGCACCTCCGTCGGCACCCCCGAGCGAATCCGCAATTGCGCACGACGCATTCTGGAAACCCAGCGCGCCGGCAATCAGGTCGTCGCCGTTGTCTCCGCCATGTCCGGTGTTACGGACAATCTCATCAGGCTCGCCAAAGAAGTCTCCCCCGAGCGTGAACCCATCGAGCGCGAGATGGACGTCCTCCTCGCCACCGGAGAGCAGACCACCATCGCCCTCACCGCCATGGCCATCAATGCCCTCGGTGGCAAGGCCGTCTCCCTCACCGGTGCCCAGGCAGGCATCTCCACCGACCGCGTCCACACCAAGGCACGCATCGTCAACATCACCCCGGATGCCGTGAAAAAGATGCTCGACGAAGGCAACATCGTCATGCTCGCCGGTTTCCAGGGCGAGACCGCCAGCGGCGAAATCACCACCCTTGGCCGTGGCGGCAGCGACCTCACCGCCATCGCCATGGCCGCCGCCATCAAGGCCGACCTCTGCCAGATCTACACCGACGTGGACGGCGTCTACACCTGCGACCCACGCGTGGTGAAGACCGCCCAGAAGATCAACGAGATCAGCTACGAAGAGATGCTCGAAATGGCCTCCTCCGGCTCCAAGGTGATGCAGAGCCGCAGCGTCGAGTTTGCCAACAAATTTGGTGTGCGCTTTGAAGTGCGCAACAGCATGAACAACAACCCCGGTACCATCGTGAAAGAAGAATCCCCCGGCATGGAGTCCGTCGTCGTCCGCGGCGTCAGCCTCGAGCGCAACCAGGCCAAAGTCACCATCGACGACGTCGCAGACCGTCCAGGCATCAGCGCCGCCATCTTTGGCGCCATCGCCACGGCCAATGTCACGATCGACATGATCGTCCAGAACGTCAGCTTTGATGGCATCACCGACATCTCCTTCACCCTCAGCGGGGCAGACCTCGCCAAGGCCGAGGCCGTTCTCAATGCAGTCCTGCCCACCCTTGGAGACAAGGCCAAGCTTCGCACCCAGAGCAGCATCGCCAAGGTCAGCGTCGTCGGCATCGGCATGCGCAGCCACAGTGGCGTCGCCGCCAAGATGTTCAAGGCCCTCGCAGACGCCAAGATCAACATCCAGATGATCTCCACCAGCGAGATCAAGACCGCCGTCATCGTGGACGAAGCCGAAGTCGAAAACGCCGCCCGCGTCGTGCACACCGCCTTCGGCCTCGACGCCTGAAAATCATAAGTGATGCAGGCACTCCTGCCTGCGATTCGAGCGTCCCATCTTGCTCCAAGATGGGACGCTTTTTTCTGCCCC
This sequence comes from Prosthecobacter fluviatilis, assembly GCF_042655725.1. Taxonomy (GTDB): domain Bacteria; phylum Verrucomicrobiota; class Verrucomicrobiia; order Verrucomicrobiales; family Verrucomicrobiaceae; genus Prosthecobacter; species Prosthecobacter fluviatilis. Next base: position 118,273 of record NZ_JBHSMQ010000002.1, on the reverse strand, counting down.
CAATGCAATGAGGCAGGAACTCATACCACGCAGACCTGAAGACGGGTCTCATGGATGGAATCCAGCATCCCATGAGGCCAGCCAGCACTCTGGCGGAGAGGAATCGTCCCGATCCCTCACGCTCCCGCATAGCCCCTGAATTCTCACGTCACCACAAAGCCCAGCCCCCCGCTTCATCCAGCGCCATAGCACATCCGCGAACACGCTGCAGGTGGGAGGATCAAGATGATCCCCTCCGTCGGCTCGCGCCTCCACCTTCAGACCCGTTTTCATCGCTTCAGGGTATCAATCCTTATCAGCCGCTGCAATCCTCACCTGGCAGACACCGCTGCCACGTTACCGCAAGACTGGATGCGCACGCAGTTCTCTAGGCTGCGGGTGGCTCGACCAAGCCACGGTTCGCCACGCACCATCAAGCGAACAACCAGCACCAGCCATCATCCAAAAAAAACACAAAACCCCGGCCCGCACTCACATGCGAAACCGGGGTGATGAAAAAACACCGGCGCGTCAGACTACGCGCTGCGCTTCAGGTAATACTGCTGGTACACGTTCTCGTTCAGCTTCAGCTTCGCGCGCAGGCTGTCCAGGGCGGCAGGCTCGCCGTTGAACTGGATGTTGATGAAGTGCCCGCCTTCGACGTGGCGTGGGTTGAAGGGGAACTTGCGTTTGCCCATGTTGTCGATCTGCTCAAGCTTCAGTCCGGACTTTTCCATGTCCTTGCTGATGGTGCTGACGAGGGAGTCAACGGTTTCTTCTTTGCCTTTGGTGTCGAGCACGATGAGTGCCTCGTATTTGCGGTTCATAGGTGGTGTGGTTCGGGGTTAAGATTCGGATTGTCGGTTGAAGACATTCATGGCGGTTTCCAGCCCGCGATCAACCGCAGAAAGCACGGCGTCAGCAGCACGCTGGATCACCGTCTGCAGTTCAGCCTGCTCCTCGGGGCGGAATTTTCCCAGCACGTGTCCCACCATGCGGTCACCGGCTGGCCGGCCATCTGCCGGAGAGATTCCCACTTTCAGGCGCGGAAACTCCTGCGTACCCAGAGAGGAGATAAGAGAACGGATTCCGTTGTGCCCGGCCGCAGAGCCGTTCGTGCGAAAGCGCAGACGCCCCAGTGGCAGATCGACATCGTCGTAAACCACAAGCGTTTGCTCGGGCGTGGCTTTGTAAAAGTGGCCCACAGATTGCACGGAGCGGCCGCTGTCGTTCATAAACGTCAGCGGCTTGAGCAGATACCCGCCTGCAAACTTGGCCACCATGCCAGCCCAGCGCTTTTCCTCGCGGAAAGCGGCTCCCAGGCGTCGTGCGATTTCGTCCAGCACCATAAATCCGATGTTGTGGCGTGTGTCGCGGTAGGTTTCTCCGGGATTGCCGAGGCCTACAATGAGTCGCGGCGCGTTCACGCCGCTGCTCTTTGTATCCGCACCGGAAGCCACATCGTGGAAAAAGGGCGGAAATTACTTCTTGGCGGCTGGCTTTGCAGCAGCGGCAGGGGCTGCGGCTCCGGCGGCTGGCTTCGCACCAGCGGCAGGGGCTGCGGCAGCGGGCTCAGGCTCCGCTTCCACCTTGGGCTCTTCGCACATGACGATGACGACATCACCACCCAGACGGGGAGTGACACCGGCAGGGAAGTTGATTTCACCCACGTGGATGCCTTTGCCGACTTCAAGGCTGGTGACGTCGATCTGAATGCTCTCAGGAAGATCCTTCGGCAGGCAGCGCACTTCGATTTCGTGGTGGATGGCTTCCACCATGCCGCCCTGCTTCTGTCCCTTGGCCTCGCCAACGATCGTCACAGGCACGTTGGCATGGATTTCTTCGTCAGCGGCCACAGCGTGGAAGTCAATGTGTAGGATGCCGCCGCGCAGGTAGTCGTGCTGCACTTCCTGCACCAGCGCCAGCTGCTCTTCTCCGGCGATCTTCAGCGAGACGAGAATGTTGTCCGAGGCGCTGCCTTCGAGAAGCTTCGAGAAGGTTTTGCCATGCACCTGAATGCTGGAAGGCTTCACCTTGCGACCATAGAGGGCGGCGGGAATGTTGCCTGCTTTGCGCATGCGTTTGACGGCGCCGGTACCGGACTGGGTGCGGACTTCTGCCTGGAGATCGAGAATTTTGGCCATGGTCGGGGTTCCTCAGGGGAGGAGATTAAGTTTTGGAAAAAGGGCGCGGAGAATACACGCCTATCCCCGCGTGTCAAACAGGGATGTGACAGACTCGTTCCCGTGAATGCGGGCAATCGCCTGCGCCAGCAGGGGGGCGATGTCCAAAGCGGTGACTTTTTCCCCCGTCGCCTGCGGCGTCGAGTTCGTGGCCAGCAGCTCCACAATCGGCGATTTGGCGATGCGCTCCCGCCCCTTGTCGCCCAGCACTGCATGGGAGACCCCGGCGTAAATTTTCTTCGCCCCATGCTTCAGCAGAAGCTCTGAAGCTGCGGTCAGCGTACCGGCGGTTTCCGTCAGGTCGTCCACCAGCAGCACATTTTTCCCGGCCACGTCTCCGATCACGCTGTGCGCCTCCACCTCTTCGGCGCTCACCCGGTTTTTCGCCACGATCGCCATCGGCGCACCCAGCGCCTTGGCAAAGGCATGCGTCATCTTGATGCCTCCCACATCGGGAGAGACCACCACCAGGTCTCCGATCTCGCGCTCGCGGATCGTCTTCATCAGCACCGGCGCGGCGTAGAGGTGATCCACCGGAATGTCAAAAAAGCCCTGAATCTGCCCCGCGTGCAGGTCCACCGTCAGCACCCGGTTCACCCCGGCGGCCACCAGCAGGTTCGCCACCAGCTTTGCCGTGATCGGCACCCGCGGGCGGTCTTTGCGGTCCTGCCTGGCATACCCGAAAAACGGCAGCACGGCCGTGATGCGGTTGGCGCTCGCACGGCGCACGGCATCCACCATGATCAGCAGCTCCATCAGATTCTGATTCGTCGGCGGGCACGTCGGCTGCACGATGAAGACATCACCACCGCGGATGTTCTCGTGGATCTGCACGAAAGTCTCTCCATCTGGGAAAGTGGTCAGCTCAGCGGCGCAAAGCTCGATGTTCAGGTTTTGGGCAATCGACTTCGCCAGCGTCGGATGCGCGGAGCCGCTTAAAATCTTCAGACTTTCATTCATGGGGCGCGGAGTTAGGCGAGCCTGTCACAGAAATCAACCCATCGCATCATTCCGTCTCTCAATGCTTGTGCTTCGGGTTAAATTTCCGTAGCCCTGGCGGTAAATCTGCTGCTAAATTACCCACCCCTTACCTAGATCTGCCATGAGTGATTCCTTCATGCCACCTCCCCCGCCGAAGACCACCGGCGGCGGCTGGCGCTGGGAGCCGCCCTCTCCGGCGGAGCTGCAGAAAATTTTGCCCCATTACCAGGTCCACATGCTCATCGGCAGGGGCGGCATGGGGGCCGTCTATAAAGGCACTCAGCTCAGTCTTGAGCGCACCGTGGCCATCAAGCTGCTCCCTCCCGCCATGGATCGGCAGGATCTCGCTTTTGCCGAACGCTTCAAAAACGAGGCCCGCCTCATGGGCCGCATGAATCATCCCGCCATCGTCAGTGTCTATGACTTTGGCAGCACGGCAGACGGCCTGCTCTACTTCGTCATGGAGTACGTCGACGGCACCGACGTCCAGCGCATGATCGCCCGCGAAGGAAAGCTCCCTCCGGAGCACGCCCTCGCCATCACCGCCCATTTGTGCGACGCCCTCGGCTACGCCCACAAGCAGGGCATCGTCCACCGCGACATCAAGCCCTCCAACGTCCTCATCGACGTCGAAGGCCGCGTCAAAGTCGCAGACTTCGGCCTTGCAAAACTTTCGGACAAAAATCAGAACTCCGGCCTCACCCAGACCGGCATGGCCATGGGCACCCCCGACTACGTGGCTCCGGAAACGCTCATGCTCGGCTCGGACGTGGACGGCCGCGCAGACATCTACGCCGTCGGCGTCATGCTGTATCAGATGCTCACGGGAGACATCCCTCGCGGCATGTTCAAGATGCCCTCGCAGAAATTTCAGAGCATCGACCCCCGCTTCGACGCCATCGTTCGCCGCGCTTTGGAGCACGACCGCGAGGACCGCTACCAGAGCAGCCACGAGCTGCGTCAGGCCCTGGACGTGATTTTGACCACCCCGCGCGCCATCTCCGGTCAGGAATCCAGCGCCGTGCTGCCCAGGCAGCAGCCAAACACTCACGGCAGGACCGTGGTCCCCTCCTCACGCAACCCCGGCTCCACGCAGCAGCGCACCCCGTCCAGACAGGACCCTTATCAGCCACCGCCTCCGTCCAAAGCCAAGCCAGCATCCACGATGCCCTACGTCCTCGCCGCCCTGCTCATGCTCGGCGTCGGCGGCTGGTTCGTCGTGAATCGTCATTCCCCCTCAGTCCCGCCCAATCCTTTCGAGACAGCAGAAATCACCCCGCCATCTCCACCGGTCCCCACGCCTAAAATCACCCCGTCCCCGTCCACCCAGCCTAAGCCCAAACCGCCGCAGACTACCCCCACGGTCACACCGCCTCAGGTCAGGCCCGCACCTCCCGCCCCCACACCTGTCGTGGTCACACCACCGGCCATGGTCCCGGCCACGCCACCAGTCACCGTCAGGCCCGCCCCTCCAACCCCAGCGCCCTCTGTCAACGAGCCCATCGTCCTGCGCCTGGCCCAGCTTGAGTCCCAGTTCCAGACCGCTTTTGAGCGCGACGTCAACGCCGCTTACACCGATCAGCTCAACACTTTAGGCTCAGGTTATTCCACCGCGCTCGATCGCGCCATGCTGGACGCCAGCAAAGCCGGGCGGCTCGATGAAACACTGGCTTTGCGTGAAGAAAAGCAGCGCTTCACCACGCATAAGTTCATGCCCTCCATTGACCCTGCCAGCCTGCACAAGTCCGTGGTCAGTCTCCGCAACGCCTATCGCAGCGCAGAAAAAAAATACGCCCAGCAGAAGGATGCCTCCTCCCTCCCGCTCTACGATCGCTACATCGAGGTCCTCAACGCCTTGGAAAAGGAAGTCATCTCCCAGGGCCGTGGCGCAGACGCCGCAGCCATCCGCACCAAGCGTGAAGACGTCGTCGCCCGCCGCAGGCAGCGTGCCGCAAAAGCAGCCTCCAGCGCCTCCCTCCCACCGCAGACCTCCCCCTTGGCAGGCAGGCTTTCTTTGTTCGACGGCGAATCCCTCAGCGGCTGGCGCATCATTGGTGACGCCGACTCCTTCACCGTCATCAGCGGCGAGATCCGCAGCAATTCGCGGCCCGGAAACCTCATCTATGTCGGCGCCTCTGGCGTCGCCCCCGACTGGAAAGACTTCACCCTCGAAATCAAAGTCAAATGCCAGGACCGCTCCAATTCCGGCATCTGGCTCCACATACCTGACCCCGTCACCATCATCAACCGCAAGGTCTCGGCCTTTGAGGTGAACATCGACGAAAGCGCCGGCCAGACCGGCTCGATCCTCGGCTCCGTGGAAATGAGCAGCGGGGCGCCTCAAAACCTCCGCATCGACGGCCGCGACACCTTCGGCTCCATCAAATCATCCTCCGAGCGCTACTTCAATCAGTGGCGCGCCATGCGCATCACCAGTAAATCAGGCCTCGTCACCGTGTGGATCAACGGAGTTCAGGTCAATCAGTGGTCTCTGCCCTCCGGCTGGACCCCGTCTGGAAGCAAAAACTACGTCCAGACCTTCGAGGGCACCATCGGCCTGCAGTCAATGAGAGGCAGCGTCGCCTTCAAGGACATCACCCTCGAACTGCTTTGAAAAAAGAGCTCTGCTCTTGAGCCTTGGTGCGTAGTCTAGTCTTTATCATGCCTTGGTTTCACCTCATCATCGCCGGCCTCCTAGAAGTCGCCTGGGCCATCGGCCTCAAGCAAACCGCCGGCTGGACCCGCCTCGGCCCCAGCCTCATCACTGCGGCGCTCATGATCGCCAGCTTCTTCTTTCTCTCCCTCGCCCTCCGCACGCTTCCCCTCGGCACCGCCTACGCCATCTGGACTGGCATCGGCGCCGTCGGCACCGCGCTCATCGGCATCTTCATCTTTGATGAACCCCGCACCGCCGCCCGCCTCGTATGCATTCTGCTCATCATCTCCGGCGTCGTCGGCCTCAAGCTCGCCTCCACCCCGCCCGCCTGATACTGCATTCTGGACTCGTCATTCGGATTTGCTCATTCGTCATTTCCCGCTCCGCCTCTTCCATCTCTCCTTTGACAACCACCCCCCCCGCCTCTTCATTCCCTCTTATGACCCCCAGCCAATACTCCGATTTTCCCTCCGTCATCGCCCCTCAGTCCAGCTACATGGTCCCCACCGTCATCGAATCCGAAGGCCGTGGCGAGCGCGCCTATGACATCTACTCACGCCTGCTGAAGGACCGCATCATCTTCCTCGGCGGCGAGGTCAATGACACCATGGCCTCCATCATCATCGCCCAGCTCCTTTTCCTCCAGATGCAGGACCCCAAGAAGGACATCAACATCTATGTCAACAGCCCCGGCGGCAGCGTCACCGCAGGCCTCGCCATCTATGACACCATGCAGTTCCTCACCTGTGACGTCTGCACCTACTCCATCGGCCTCGTCGCCTCCATGGGCGCCGTCCTCCTCGCCGCAGGCACCAAGGGCAAGCGCTACGCCCTGCCAAACTCCGACATCATGATCCACCAGGTCTCCGGCGGCGCACGCGGCACCGCCAGCGATGTCGAGCGTACCGTCGAGTACATGTTCGGCCTCAAAAAACGCCTCAACCGCATCCTCGCCCACCACACCGGCAAGTCCGTTGAGCAGATCGAGCGCGACGCCGACCGCGACAACTACATGTCCGCCGCCCAGGCCGCCGAATACGGCCTCGTAGACAAAGTCCTCGAAGGCAAAAAGGACATCCCTTCCGACTCCAAATAACCCATTCACCCAAAGAGGGCGGGACTCACACTCCCGCCCTTTTTTGTGCCCAAAAATCATTCATCAAACGCGAATGCTCGCGAATCGCCACGAACCAGGCTCCAACCCAGCGTCATTCCTGTAAATTCGCGGATATTCGCGCCCATTCGCGTTATTAAATATCCGGGTGCCGGATAACTTCGGGTTTTAGCCCGCTCTGACTAACGCTCACGCAATCACCATGCGCTTCAGTGTCATTCTTGCACTCCTCCTCGTCCTGTCAGGATGCGGCAGGAAGACGCCTGCAAAGGTCATCGTGCCCCCGCTGCCAAAAGTAGAGATCTCCGACGTCCCCTCCCCTCCAACTCCGACCATCATCGTTGCAAAAGGCTCCACCCTCCAATCCATTGCGACCACCGCCTACCACCACAGGGATTTCAGCGGTTTCGTGGGACACCTGAATGGCATAACCATCCCTGAACGGCTTCGTGCGGGTGCCACTCTCAAAACCCCATCTTTGCCCGTGGCATTTCGTGATGCAGGTCTGCATCCGCAATATCAACCAGCCATCAACGCACTTGCTAAAGCGTGGATTGATCTGGTGGACATTCTACCTGCATACATCCGTGCACGCGATGACAGCGGGGCGGGTGATGGTTCATCATTCACATTACCAGTCGACATCCAGGTCAGGCTGATCAGTTGCGCAGATGCAATCGATGCATCGATCGATGTCTTGATGCATCCAGCAACAGGGCATGCACTACCACTCAAAACCATCGGACAGCTTGCAGGAGTGTCGGCTTCTCTTCGGAGGTTCTCCAAAGGCTTCGTTGACAGCCGTGACTACGACACCTTCCTCGCTGAAAAAGGCTTCGGCTTGGGATTTACTTATGCCATCCTTTGGGTGCAGTGGGGATACAAGTGAGAGCAAGGCATGTCATCTCCTAGAGTTCCTTTGTTGCCTCACTTGGCAAAAACCGGAGTTCAGTTTTGTGGCCTCCATTTTGCAAATGCACCATCGTCACCTGATCTGGAAACAATTCCCCAAACACCGCGCACCTCAGCGACGCCCCCTCCACGCCCCCCGGCATCTCCACCTCAAAAAATAGCACCACCGCCGGGTCCCCGCTCTTCTCACTCTCCTTCTCCATCTCCCGTCCCACCCACCTCATTTCCGCCGCTTTCCCCAACGCATCCATCACCACAAACGTCTTCTTCAGGTAAGCCAGTACCTGCGCATCAAACTCCGCCGGCGGCACCTTCTCCATCCGCATCTCCCGCTCGCTCTGCCGGATCAGCGCCGTCTCCAGATCGCTGATGAAAACCGTCAGGCTCACCTCCAGCCTTTTCGTCTGCGGATTATACTCCGCCTCCGCCGTCGAGGTATGCACGGCATGCGCATGCAGGCAGGCAGTCGCCACAAAGTACACAATGAACGGCAGAAAACGCATGCCCGCGCATCCTAGCCCGCAACCCCTCTCCGGCAAGCCTTGCGGCCCCATCCACCCCGCATGGCCCGCTCAAAAAAGTGGACGGAACCCTGCTGAAACCCTTATGCTACAGTAAATTCCGTGTATTTCACCACCCCTCCCAGATCCCACTGTCAGCATAGGCCTTCCAGCCTCTGGCACGGCATTTTGGTAGACACCGGGGCTTGGGCCAGCGGCTGCAGCTGCCATCCCAGGCCAGCCGCCACAGCATCCCGTGGGCGCGTGCAACTTCGCACCCGCAGCACCCATTTTTTGTGAACACGCCATGAGACTCATCATCTTCCTGCTCATCTCGCTGCTCGTCGTTCTCGTTCTCACCAACCCCAACGAGACCGAATTCCGCTCCCACATGCAGAACAAATACGGCATCGCAGGCTCGCTCAGCCTCAAAGTGGCCTCCATCTTCTCCGCAGGCACCAGCACCGGCGTATCCCGTGACAATTACTTCATCTTCAGCCGCTACTACATCGGAGGCGATGGCATCCTGCCCCGCACCGATCTGGCATGGGGCGTCGCGGGCAAGTTTTTCGATATCGAAGACTCAGACCACAAGTAGGCCGCTCCCCCTCACGGCTCTGTCCTGCCACCGCCCTCATCCTCCGGGGCTTTTTTTCCCGCAGGCATCTCCACAGTCACGCTCAGCTCCCAGGCGCGGTTCTTGATGCACCACACCAGCGCCGCCAGGCCGATGAAACCCAGCAAAACCAGATGCAGCGCGCACCCTGTCCCGCATCCGATTCCCTGAAACGAATCGTGATAAGTGCGGATATTGGTTCTGCCGGAGTCTCCCATGCATGACAACCTGCGTCATCTTGGATTGGACAGCCAGCGATTGTCGTCGATTTTTAACCTGTCTTTCACCGATCCCTCCACCCAAAACTTCCCGATCCTCCCATGTCACGCCGCGCACAATCCGGAGTACGCCCCACCCACTGGCTGGGCTTGATCGCCATTCTCGCCTTCGTCGGTGGCGGTGGTTTCTTTTTGATGAATCGCACCACCGATCCCATGACAGGCATCACCGAGCTCAGCCCCGGCGAGTTCATGGAAAATGCCACCGCACTCAGCGGCAACGAATACAAGATCGAAGGGGTCGTCGATGACCGGCTCGACAACTGGCGCAGCGCCGAAGGCCGCCTCTTCAGCCTTCAGGTCAGCGACAGCTCAGGCAACAATTTCATTCCCGTCTGGGTCCCGCCAGATTACAAAGGCGCCAACATTCAGCGCCGTCAGCGTTATATTTTCAAGGTGCTCGTCTTGGAAACCGGTGTTCTCAAAGTGCTCGAACTCGTCAAAGCATAACCCCACATTGTTATGAAGCGCCTTACTCTTGCCTTCGCCCTTGCCGCTCTCTGCCCCCTCAGCGCCCAGGTCCTGCCCGGCGGCAACGGCACCGGAGCCACTCCGGCACCCACGACCACCACCTCCAACAACAACTACAACATGGTGCCCGGCAGCGCTGCCGACCGCCAGACCGACACCCAGACCGCCCTCGGCAACATGCCCATGGCCGACCCCGGTTCGGAAAACGTCACCTTCAACGGCAAAATCTGGAACGTGACCAACAACCGTCTCATGCGCTCCCGCTTTGAGACCTACCTCACCACCCCCGAGGCCAACGGCCCCGAAGACCAGGCCTACCGCGACATCATGGCCCAGATCATGGAGTTGCTGGCGCCTACGCACAAACAGGCCCCCGATCCCGTCACCAAAGTCCAGCTCCGTGGCCCCGAAGTCATGAAGGCCTTCGCCCTGCTTCCCGAAGCCGGTGCCGCCAGAATCGACGGCGGCCTCTGCAATGCCGTCGCCAACGCCGTCTGGGATGTTTGGACCTCTCAGAAGCGTGTCAACGAGCGCAAGCTCGCCAACGCCGCCATGCTCGAGCGCCGCAAGCAGCTCGAATGGAATGCGGAAATGGGCCTCAACAGCACCCCGCTGGCCAAAACCGGCGGCACCACCAAGAACAACCAGCAGAACGCCCAGAATCAGCAGACCAACAGCGCCACCGTCGGCCGCACCTCCGGCTACATCAAAGGCATCGCCGAAATCGAAGCCCGCACCAAGCTCAACGAGACCGCCATGGGTCTCTCCGAAGTCACCAGCAAAATCCAGTTTCAGGCCCTCATCATCCAGATGTTCATGCAGCGCCGCTTTGAGCACGCCGTCATCGCCTGCCGCTTCTATCCCAATCTCTTCCGCGACGGCGAAAGCATCCTCCAGCTCGACAAGAACAGCGACGTCCAAAAGATCCTCTCTAGCAGCTTCGGCGTCCCTCCCACCGTCAGCATGATCGACGGCCTCTCCCTCGAAGCCATCCGCAGCGTTGACGAATCCCTCGTCTCCTTTGAAAACCTCGTCGCCCGTCGCGATGTGGACAGCGCCAGCAACCGCCTCCTCGAAGCCTACGGCATCGGCGAGTACCTCCCCCGTGTCCGCCGCCTCCCCATGTCCGAAAAGACCAAGGTCCTCGACTTCGTCCGCAAGAAAAACAAGCTCCTCTCCTTCCTCGAAATGAAGGACTACTCCAGCGCCGAGACCGTCGTCATGGAGCTGCGCGCTACCTCCGACGACTTTGAATACGCCAAGCCCCTCGCCGCGATCCAGACCGCCAAGACCATGAGCAATCTGCACGTGAACAACGCCAATGCAGCCATGGGAAACAAGGACGCCAAAACCGTTGAGGCGGAGATGAAGGCCGCCGCCGAGATCTGGCCCACCAATCCCCGCGTCACCCAGCTCAGCGAGCACATGATGCAGTCCACAGACATGAAGTCCCAGGCTCTCATGGAGTTCGACCGCCTCATCAGCCAGCGCAACTACCGCCAGATCTTCGAAAACCAGGCCCCCTTCATCGCCGCCGTCGCAGACGACCTCACCCGCAAACAGCAGCTCGAAAAAGTCCTCAAGGACATGGGCAAACTCGAGCTCATCCTCGGCGGAGCCAAGGAACTCGCCGCCAGCAGCCCCCCCGCAGCCTGGGAAAAAGTCGAAAAGGAATCCTCCCTCTACCCCGATGATCCCGTGCTCAGCAAACTGCGCGCAGATCTCGGCGTCAAGGCCAGCGAATTCGTCACCGCCATCGAAAACGCCCGCCAGCAGGAGGAAAAGCAGCAGGTCGGTTCCGCCCTCGCCTGGTATCTGAAAGCCAAGAGCATGCATCCCCTCAGCGAGATGGCCCGCGATGGCATCAAGCGCCTCGTTGAAGTCGTCAAAAACGGCGACTCTCCACCGGCCACGCCCGAGACCACCTCCGCCTCGGCGCTCAACAACTAGAGCGCTTTCGTCTCCCGAAAGCGCCTGGCGCTGGCACAGCAATGGCCGTGGTTATTGCCCCACGGGACAGCACCGCTCAGGCTTGTGGGGAAATCCGTGGAACCGCGTAGCGGTGACACAAACCCCGCTCCACCCATCGTGTTTCTGTTATTCACGAGCCTGCTCGGGCGTGCTCAGCGGTACTTAGACAACCCTTCCAGATACTGCCGCGCCAGCTCCGTCTGCGGCCTCGTGAAGAAATCCGCCGCACTCGATGACTCCTGCACTTTGCCCGCCGCCAGAAACACCACCCAGTCCGCCACCTTGCGCGCAAAGCTGATCTCATGCGTCGCCAGGATGATGCTCTGCCCCGCCTCCGCCAGTTCACGGATCACATCCAGCACCTCCCCCGTCATCACCGGGTCCAGCGCCGAAGTCGGCTCATCCAGCAGCAGCAGCCTAGGCTTCGGAGCCAGCGCCCTCGCGATCGCCGCACGCTGCTGCTGTCCACCTGAAAGCTGGCTCGGCCGCTTGTCCTCATGCCCCGCCAGCCCCAGCCGGTGCAGCAGTTCCAGCGCACGCTGCTTCGCCTGCGCCTCCGGCATCCCATGCACCTCCACCAGCGGCAGCGTGATGTTTTGCAGCGCTGTGAGGTGAGGAAACAAATTGTACCCCTGAAACACAAAGCCGTTTCCACGCCGCTCATTCAGAGCGCCCTCCTCATCATGCGGCAGCACACGCGCATCGATGCTCACATGTCCGTCATCCGGCACCAGCAGACTCCCCAGCACCCTCAGCAGCGTGGACTTCCCGCCACCGGACGGCCCCAGCAGCGCGACCACTCGCGCCTCCTCCCCCGTTTCAAACGAGGCCCCGTCCAGCGCTGCATGCGCCCCGTACCGCTTCGTCACAGCATGTGACTCAAGTTTCATACGCAAACCTCCCTTCCAAACGCCGCGCCAGGTGCGAAAGCGGCAGTGTCACAATCAGGTACGCCAGCGCCAGCGGCAGGTAGCCCTCCAGCGGAGCAAAGTTGGCCGCGTTCATGATCTTCACTTTCTGCACCATCTCCTCGATCCCGATCACCGACAGCAGCGAAGAATCCTTGATCAGCGACACCAGCTGTCCCGTCGTCCCCGGCAGCGCCCTCCTCAGTGCCTGCGGAATGATCACAAACCGGTACGTCTGCACCCGGCTGAAGCCCACCGCCCGCGCTGCCTCCAGCTGCGAAGCGCTGATGCTCTCCACAGCACCGCGGAAAATCTCCGCCAGATACGCCCCCTCAAAGCATCCCAACAAAAGAATCCCGGTAAAGAGAGGCTGATCCACCTTCAGCGCCTGCGCGATGATATAGTGCCCGATCAGCAGTTGCACCAGCAGTGGCGACCCACGCACCACCTCCACCACACTGCTGCACCCCATCCTCACCGGCAGCCACGGCGCACGCCTGCCCAGCATCAGCACAAACCCCAGCACCACACTCACCACCATCGCCACCAGCGACAGCCCCATCGTGCTCAGCCAGCCCTGGCAAAACTGCTGCCGGTATCGCAACACCCCGCTCCAGTTCCACGGATACTCCACCGCAGAGAAAACCCCGTAAAACACCCCCGAAGCCAGCACAAACAGCCCCAGCCCGTACAGGGCTTGGCGCATCTTCGGGACATCACTGACAGGGCACGCAGGCAAGACCTCATCATCTACGCCAGAAACCGGCCGTTTGTCCCGCTGAATTTACTTCGCCACCGCAGCCACCACCGCCGGCCCGCCCCCCTGCGTCTGCAAAAAAAGCACCACGCCGCGCGCAATCCCGTCCGCGATCTGGTCACGGTAGCTTACCTGCTTCAGCCGCACAGACTCGCGCTCACTCGTGATAAAGCCGCACTCCACCAGCACCGCCGGGCACGCAGCCCTCGCCACCACCGCATAATCACGCGCCTTCGTGCCACGGCTGACCGCCCGGGTCGTCTCACAGACCAGCCTCTGCACAGTAGCGGCAAATTCTGCCCCGCCCTCCTCCGCCCGCTCCTGCCCGCCCCCGGCAACCGCCATCAGTCGTGCAGACAGCCCCTTCGATTCAGAAAAATACGTCTCGATCCCCTCCGCCTCACTCCCCTCCCCGCTCGTGTTAAGATGCACGCTCACAAACGCAGCCGCCCCATGCACCCCGGCCAGAGCCGCCCGCTCATCCAGCGTCAGGAACCTGTCCCCGCTGCGAGTCATCACCACACGCACCCCCGCAGCCTCCAGCTCCCTTTTCAGCCGCTTCGCGATGTCCAAGCTCAAATTTTTTTCAACCACCCCGTTCGCCACTGCCCCGCCATCATGCCCGCCGTGCCCGGCATCCACCACCACCAAAGGCACCCTCTCCCCCCACAGCCTCAGGCTCGCCGGAGGCTCGGCCGCCTGCCGTTGCTCCAGCCAGACTAGTGAGTAGGCACTGCCACCGAGGGCCAAAAAAGCAGCCACCGTTTGCAAGCTCAGGACGAAAAACGGGTAAAATTTCAAAAAAATTATTCAAGAATATAAAATATTTGTTTGAATTAACAACCTGATTTTCTACAATAACCATATGAAGACGCCTCGCCCTGCATCCCGTGCGCTGAGATTTCTGGTACTCGCTTGGAGCGTCCTTTTCACACTGCCGCTCACGGCAGTCACCAACACCTTCAATCAGCCCCCCCCACCCGGCTACCCCGCCAGTGGTGCGCTCAAGCAGCCCTCCACCAAAGCCAGCCGCCAGTCCGCCGCCGCCATTCAGGCCCCGGTCACGCGTCCTCAATACCCCAACACCTATCCCCCCCCTGCTGGCTATACCTACCCGCCTCCCGGCTACGGCACTGCACCCAAACCTGCCACAACCAAATCCGGCAAGTCAGCCACCAGCGGTAAATCCGGCACCAGGTCCGCCCCCGCCAAAAAGCCCGCCGCAGGCCCCCCGCCACCGCCCAAAGTCTATGGCCCCACTGGCGACCTCTCCACCCAGGTCACCAAAATTCGTGAAAGTGACCGCGTGCAAAACATCCGCATCGGCGAGCTCGAGCGCGACGTCAGCAGCATCAAGCGCGGAGGCGGCAAAAGCAGCACCCGCTACGATGGCGGCACCGACCTCGCCGCACACACCACCTACATCGCCCGGCCCGGAGACACCCTCTGGCGCATCGCCACCACCCACCGCGTGAGCGTCGGCGAAATCCAGCAGCTCAACCGCATGACCGAAGAAGAAGTCCATGTCGGCCAGGCCCTCCTCATTCCCTCGCCTCACCGCCTCGACTCCCCCACCACACCCGCCAGCTACACCCCGCCAACTCCCGGTGGCATCACCCCAGCCCCCACGTCCACCGTCAAGGTCAGTGCCCCCGTGTATTACACCGTCAGGAAAGGCGACAGCCTCAAAGGCATCGCCCTCAAGCACAAAATGACCATCGCCAGCCTTGCCAGCGCAAACAAGATCAAGGACGTCAACAAAATCGCCGTCGGTCAGCGCCTCAAAATCCCCGGTCGCACCACCACCATCACCGTCGCCTCCAAAACTCCCGTCCCCGCACAGCAATCCTCCGACACCATCCCCCTTCCCGGCTACGGCGTCCCAGGAGCCCCACCACCACCCGCCGCCGGGCTCGCTCCAGCAGCCACCCCGCCCCCAGGTCCACCACCAGCTCCCACCCCAATCGTCGCAGCCTCCCCCAAGGCCCCCGACACCACCGACTCACACCGCGGCATCCTCGCCTATCGCGTAGACAGCTCCGACACCATCGAATCCATCGCCACCCAGTTCACCACCACGCCCGACCAGATTCGCGAAATGAACCGCCTCACCCCCGGCACCCCTCTCAAGACCGGAGACGAAATCATGGTCCCCGCCATGGGTGCCGTCTCCGTAGGCAGCCGCTGACCGTCCCACACCCGCACAAGGTTTGCGCGAAAATCAATCAACTAAATGCCAGGCATTTTATTGATTGACTCTGGGCAAACCCGTGGGCAGCTGGAAAAGCACCGCTGCCGCCGAAGCCTATCGCTGCTTGCTGCATGCCGACGGCCGCGAAATCAAAGACGCCCGGAACGAACACGTCGTGCGCTCCGTTGTCAGCGCAGACACCGCCCGTGCCGTGCTGGCTGCGAAAGGCAAACTCAGCACCACCGAGCTGGTGCGCCTGCGGGTGCGCTACTTCACCGATGGCCTCGTACTGGGCAGCAAAGAGTTTGTGGAAAGCATCTTCGAGGCGCAGCGCGAGCTCTTCGGCCCACGGCGGAAAAATGGAGCGCGGCGCATGGCTGGGGCTGAGGATGCTTTTTACACACTGCGCCAGCTCCGCATCCGGCCTCTGGACTGAGCAGGCTGCCTGGAGTGCCGCCTCTTGAAATGCGAGACCTGTGGAACTGCTGAGCCGCGCCCCCGCCCACACCTTCTCCCTAATGGCGAGAATTACACAAGCAGACCCAGACTCCGGAATTACATAGGCATCAAGCCGACAATTGAAGACGATTGAGACCGCTTCGCAGCAGCATTTCCGCAGGAAAAATTGAACGCCCGGCTTGCGCTGTCGCTACGTATGTTCAAGATGAAAACCTCCCACATGAGCGCTGTTTTTGACTCCCTCTCTCGATTTTACGCTTCCTCCATCGGCAAAAAGTTCCTCGTGGCCCTCACCGGCCTCGTGCTGATCGGCTTCATCTTCGGCCACATGATCGGCAACCTGCTGATCTTCGTCGGCAAAGACGCCATCAATGAATACGGCCACATGCTCCAGACCGCCCTGCACGGTGGCGGCGTCTGGATCGCCCGCCTCGGACTGCTGGCCGCCGTGGGTATCCACATCGTGGCCACCATCCAGCTCACCAAAGCCAACCGCGCCGCCCGCAAGGACGCCTACGGCCAGCACAAGGCCCAGGTCAGCAGCAAGGCCTCCCACACCATGATCTGGAGCGGTCTCACCATCCTGGCCTTCATCGTTTACCACCTGCTTCACTTCACCGTCCGCGTCGGCAACGACTACGGCACCTACAAGACCACCCTCCACGGCGAGACCGTCCACGACGTTTACCGCATGGTCATCGCCGGCTTCTCCTGGGCCCCGGCCTCCATCTTCTACATCATCGCCATGCTGCTTCTCTCCAGCCACCTCAGCCACGGCTTCAGCAGCCTCTTCCAGACCCTCGGCGTCTCCACAGACAAAACAGAGCCCCTCTTCAAAAAGCTCGGCTACGCCTTCGCCGGCCTCATCCTAGTGGGCAACTGCTCCATCCCCATCGCGATCCTGTTCTTCAACTACGGCCGTTAATTCTTCCCGCGACACGCCATGCCTCTCAATTCAAACATTCCCTCCGGCCCGATGGCCATGAAGTGGTCCAAGCACAAGCAGGACTCCAAGCTCATCAATCCGAAGAACAAGCGCAAGTTCACCGTCCTCGTCGTTGGCAGCGGCCTCGCAGGCTCCTCCGCAGCCGCCACTCTCTCCGAGCTCGGCTACAAGGTGAAATGCTTCTGCTTCCAGGACAGCGCCCGCCGCGCCCACTCCATCGCAGCCCAGGGCGGCATCAATGCGGCTAAAAACTACCAGAACGACGGCGACAGCGTCCACCGTCTCTTCTACGACACCGTCAAAGGCGGCGACTTCCGCGCCCGTGAGGCCAATGTCCATCGCCTCGCCGAAGTCAGCGTCAACATCATTGACCAATGCGTCGCCCAGGGCGTTCCCTTCGCCCGTGAATACGGCGGCATGCTGGCCAATCGCTCCTTCGGCGGTGCCCAGGTCAGCCGTACATTCTACGCCCGCGGCCAGACCGGCCAGCAGCTCCTCCTCGGCGCCTACTCCGCGCTCAACAAGGAAATCGCCGCAGGTGGCGTGCAGATGTACACCCGAATGGAAATGCTCGACCTCGTGACCGTTGACGGCCACGCCAAGGGCATCATCACCCGCAACCTCGTCACAGGCAAAATCGAAGCCCACGCCGGCGACGCCGTCCTCCTCTGCACCGGCGGCTACGGCAACGTCTTCTACCTCTCCACAAATGCGATGGGTTGCAACGTGACCGCCACCTGGCGTGCTCACCGCAAAGGCGCCTTCTTCGCCAACCCCTGCTACACCCAGATCCACCCCACCTGCATCCCCGTTAGCGGCGACTACCAGAGCAAGCTCACGCTCATGTCCGAGTCCCTCCGCAACGACGGCCGTGTCTGGGTCCCCAAGAAGAAGGAAGACTGCGGTAAAAATCCCGACCAGATCCCCGAGGCCGACCGCGACTACTACCTCGAGCGCAAATACCCCAGCTTCGGCAACCTCGCCCCTCGTGACATCTCCTCCCGTGCCGCCAAGGAAGCCTGCGACGACGGTCGCGGAGTCGGCCCCGGCGGACGCGGTGTTTACCTCGACTTCGCAGAAGCCATTGGCCAGTTCGGAGCCAAGACCATCGCCGAGCGCTATGGCAACCTCTTCGAAATGTACGAGCGCATCACCGGAGAGAGCGCCTACAAGCGCCCCATGCGCATCTACCCCGCCGTCCACTACACCATGGGCGGCCTCTGGGTGGACTACAATCTGATGAGCAACCTCCCCGGTCTCCATGTCCTCGGAGAGGCCAACTTCTCCGACCACGGTGCCAACCGCCTCGGAGCCTCCGCCCTCATGCAGGGCCTCGCAGACGGCTACTTCGTCATCCCGACGACCATCGCCAACTACCTCGTGAACCAGAAGCCCGGCAGCATCACCACTGAGCACCCTGAGTTCAAAAAGGCTCTCGAAAACTGCACCGCGCAGACCAAGAAATTCCTCAACATCAACGGCAAGCGCAGCGTGGACAGCTTCCACCGCGAGCTCGGCCTCCTCGTCTGGGACAAATGCGGCATGGCCCGCACCCGCGAAGGCCTCACCGAAGCCCTCAAGCGCATCCCTGAGCTGCGCGAAGAGTTCTGGCAAAATGTGAAGGTCCCCGGCAGCGGCGACTTCACCAATCCCGAGCTCGAAAAAGCCGGACGCGTCGCCGACTTCATGGAGTTCGCCGAGCTCCTCTGCCTCGATGCCCGCCACCGTGAGGAAAGCTGCGGCGGTCACTTCCGCTCCGAATACCAGACCGAAGACGGCGAAGCCAAGCGCGACGACGAAAACTTCAGCTACGCAGCCGCCTGGGAATACACCGGCAACCTCAGCCAGCCCACCCTCAACAAGGAGCCGCTGGCCTTCGAAGAAGTCCACCTTGCCGTCCGCAGCTACAAATAACGTTCCTCTCCCGTCCCCATGTCTCTACTCAATCTGCACCTCAAAGTCTGGCGTCAGAATGGCTCGCAGCCAGGCCACTTCCAGGACATTGAAGCCCCGGAAATCCCCGATCATGCCTCTTTCCTGGAGATGATGGACATCGTCAACGAGCGCCTCATCTCCAAAGGCGAAGACCCCGTCGCCTTCGACCACGACTGCCGCGAAGGCATCTGCGGCATGTGCTCCATGCAGATCAATGGCGTCCCCCACGGCCCTGAAAAAGCCACCACCACCTGCCAGCTCCACATGCGCAAATTCCGCACCGGAGACACCATCTGGATCGAGCCCTTCCGCGCCCGCGCCTTCCCCGTCCTCAAGGACCTCATGGTGGACCGCACCGCCTTCGACCGCATCCAGCAGGCCGGTGGTTTCGTCACCGTCCGCACCGGCGCACCTCAGGACGCCAACGCCCTGCCTATCGGCAAAGAAGTCGCCGACGCCGCCATGGACGCAGCCGAATGCATCGGCTGCGGTGCCTGCGTGGCCGCCTGTAAAAACGCCAGCGCCATGCTCTTTGTCTCCGCCAAGGCCGGACAGCTTAACTCCCTGCCTCAGGGCCAGCCCGAAAAAGACCGCCGCACCCTCGGCATGGTCCGCCAGATGGACAAGGAAGGCTTCGGCAACTGCACCAACCAGTACGAGTGCGAAGCCGCCTGCCCCAAAGGCATCAGCGTCCGCTGGATCACCAAGCTCAACCGCGACTACGCCATCGCCTCCGTCAAAGAAGCCTTCGGCAACACCCCCAAGGTGGCCGGCGGCGGCGACTGATCGTCTTAAGGTTTCGGCTCTCCAGGAGGCGGAGCAGGCTTGTCCTGCTCCGGTGGCGGACGGCGAAATCCATCCTTCGGATCTCCTCCTCGGTCGCGGAATTTGATGAATTCCTGCCCTGCTGCCTCGCGGTAGATTTCACGCAGCTTTTTAAAGGCTTCCATACGCTGGTCAGGCGCTAGTTCGCCCAGTTTGGCCAGCGCCTCTTTCACACGTGGCAGTTGCATGATGCGCTCATGGAATTGCCTTGTCTCGTCACGGCGCTCAGGCCTGGAGAACGAAAGCATCTCCGCGCCAAGACGGATCACCGCCATGCGGGCAAACTCAGGTGAGTCCGGCTTCGGCAGCTCCGGCAGGCCGCGTTGATCCATCGGGAACTGCGGCTTGATCTTCTCCAGGATCGCCACCGCCTCGGGATCAATGTCCTTCAGCGCCGCGTGCAGCGTGTTGCGCATCTCTTCGTTCGCACGCAGAGCCTTGTCACGCGCCTCGATCACCTCAGGCCGCTGCCAAGCCTTTTCAAAAGCGGCACGCACCTTCTGCTTCTCGTCCTCGGAAAGCTTTTCAAAACCGTCAAATCCACGCTGAGGTCCGCCCCGGCCATGCATCATCCCCGGTGGTCCGCGATGTTCTCCATCACGATACGACGGCCCCTCCCCGGGCTTGGGCGGAGGAGGCGGGGGCGGCGTTGGCTTGTTGCCCTCACTCTGGGCAAGCACTGCTGTGCAGAGGGCAAATAGGAGGACCAGTGGACGCATGACGGGCAGTTTCCTCCGCTGCATCCTCTTGGCAACCTGATAGCTGGTCTCAGTTTTCATTGCAGCTATTAACACCTCTGCCCGAAGGAAGTTTCATTCACCTGATGCGCTCCAGTTTCAGCAGAGGCGCCGCCGCAGAGGCAAACTGGGCCACGTAAAGATTCCCCTCAGTGTCCACCGCCACCCCATGCGGGTGGATGAAGGTCTTGTGATCGCTCTGCATCGGCTGCAGCACCCCATCTTGATAAACCGCCGCCGGGGCTCCGATGTTGGAAACAATCCGATACTCCCGGTCCACAATCGAGATGAAACCCGGCGAGTTCCTGTCCTTTGGCCACTGATCCCCCAGATGTGGCACAATCACGTGGTCTCCCCAAAAGATGATGTCCCGCGGATTCCCACCCGGCATCGGGATCTTGTCGATGAACCGCCCCTCGGCCGTGAACCGTTTGATCTCCTGCTGGTCGCTCATGGCGACAATCACCCGCATTTTTGCCGAATCCGACACATCCAGAGCCCCGCCATGCGGCCCCCAGTGCTTTAGCTGGTTCTCGCCTTCCCCCAAATTTCCACCCCACCAGCGCAGCAACGTCCCATCCGGCTTGTAGTGGAAAATGTAGTCCTTTCCATAGCCGTCGAAGACGCAGAACGCACCATCGGGAAAATGGATCGTTTTCGAAGGCCGGTATTCGTTGGCGCTCGCATGCAGCTTCGCCTGTTCCGGCCACGCAAAATGTGCCAGTTCTTCGCCATCTGGCGTCAGTTTGCGTACCTCATGGAGCTGCGTGTCCGTGATAAAAAGCACCTCGCGCCCCCCTTCCCGCACCAAACTCATCCCATGCGCCCCCGGCATGCGGGCCGTCCAGTGCTTGATCAGCGTGCCCGCCTTCGCATCGAGGATCACCACATTGTTCCTGGCATCGTCTGTGAGGAACAGCAGCCTCCCCTGCGAGTCGATGGCGACCGCATGACCATTTTTCACATTCACCTGGGCCAGCGCCTCGCGTCCCCAGCCGGGAACAACCCGATAACGAAAATCCCCTTGCCCGAGAACATCCTCAGCATGGGAAAACCCGGCGGCGAAAAGGCTGAGCAGCGGCAGGATGGCGGAGCGGATCATGCGGGCAAGCAATCATGCCTGGCGTCCCGGTGCAAGATCAACGCATGGATGGTTTGCCAGCACCCGTATTGCTGCGAGGGTGTTCCCCGCTTCTTCCCATGGTATTCATTCTCATTGTCGCTGCTCTTTTCCTCGGCCTTGCCGTCGCCCGCTGGGCGCAGGCGCGCCATGCGTCGATGATGCTGAAAGGCTTCCGGGCCAACGCCCCCACAGCGCATACCGGCAGCGAGATCGCGCTCATGTTTCTGAAATCCGAAGGCGTGGATGACGTGCAGATCGTCGAACACAATGCTGTCGTGACCGATTACTTCGAGCCGACCCGGCGCCGCCTGTTTTTGCGTCGGGATGTGGCCCAGGGCACCACCTTGTCCGCCTGGGCCATCGCACTGCATGAGGCAGCGCATGCGCTGCAGACCGGGGAGTCGTTGAGCGAGCTCAAGTGGCGGCAGAGCTGCATCCGCATGAGCCGCTACATTCCCATGGCCGCAGTGTTCGCCATTGTGGGATTGATGATCGCCCGCATTCTCATAGCAAAGAACGCCATTTTCGTCACCGCCGCAGTCATCGTTCTTCTTCTGCTGCTGAACCTTGGCAGCGTGCCTCTGGAGTTCAACGCCAACAAGCGTCTGCGCCGTTTCCTGGACGAGCACCTCAAAAACCATGCCCAGGCCAGCAGCCGGCTCGATGAACTGCTTTTCTGCATGGCCATTCGTGAGGTTGGGGATCTGCTGAGTTCGCCGCGCTATTTTTTCCTCAGCGCCCTGCCTGGCACGGGAAAGATGCGTCCGCAGTGATCTTGTGAAGCAAGGCAAGGCTCAGGGGTGACGTTCTGCTAGCATGGTCAAACTCACCGCCTTATTCATTCTTGCCATCTCGTCCGCGCTTCTCGCAGACACACAAACACCGGCTTCATTCAGCGGTGATTTTGTCATCAAGGTCAATTACCGCTACCTCCTGAGCAAGCCCGAGCGCTACGAAGCCGACAAGGACAAGAAATGGCCGCTGGTGGTCTTCCTCCACGGCTCTGGAGAGCGGGGCACCGATCTTGAACTGATCAAAAAACACGGGCCGCCAAAGCTGCTCGCCGCCGGGCAGAAATTTCCCGCCATCATCGCCAGCCTGCAGTGCGAATCCAACAACCTGTGGAATCCGCACGGCGTCCAGGCGGTCACCGAACACCTGATCAAAACGCTGCGCGTCGATCCCAAGCGTGTCTATCTCACGGGCATCAGCATGGGCGGCTTTGGCACTTGGGAGACGGCCTTTGAGTATCCTGGAACCTACGCCGCCATCGCCCCCATCTGCGGTGGCGCAGGCGTGCGCTGGGTAACCGCGCAACGTCTCAAGAGCATGCCCTGCTGGATCTTCCATGGCGACAAGGACGGCGCCGTTCCGATCGAGAACAGCCAGAAGATTTTCGATGCTCTGAAAAAGATCGGCGCACCGGTCAAATTCACCATCTACCCCGGCGTGGGTCATGATTCATGGACTCAAACATATGCCAATCCGGAGTTCTGGAACTGGCTGTTTGAGCAGAAGAAGCCATGACAGGGAGAAGGCCCGGCGGGCGTTTGATCTCCCATGATCCGACCTCTCCTCCCGCTTCTCATTGCCTCCTCATTGCAGGCTCAAGTGCTGCCCGGCACCCAGCCGCTGGAGCCGAATGCTGATTTTTCCGCCACCATGGTGGCGGGGATCGACAAAATAGCGCTGAGGCTGATCGAAAAGTCCAAAGAGGGCCGCAAGCCGACCCGCGAGAAGCTGCGGGCGGCGTTGGGAATGGTGGACGCACGGCTGCCCATCACGGCGCTGGAGCTTGTGGGAGACACCTCCGCTCCTGCCTTGCTGGCAGAGACCGCAACGGCGCGCATCCTGCGCGTGCGCTGGCCGGTGTTTGAGGGTGTGCATGGAGAGGGCATCCTCATTCAGCCAAAGGACAAGCCTGTGGCACGGGTGATCTACATCCCGGATGCGGACACGGATCCCGAGAAGCTGGCCAATGACGCCATGCTGGCCTACAGCGGCTGTGAAATCGTCATTCCGGCGCTCATCAGCCGGGGCAGCGAATTCAGCACGAACGGCAAGTTCGGAGTGAAGACGAACATTCCGCACCGCGAGTGGATCTACCGCCAGTCGTATGAGCTCGGACGCCACATCATCGGCTATGAAGTGCAGAAAATGCTGTCCCTGGTCGATTATTTCAGTGCCCAGCCAAAGCTGCCGCTGCTGGTGGCGGGGTTGGGAGAAGGCGGTCTTCTTGCCATGTACTCGGGCGCCATCGACGAACGTATCAGCTCAGTCTATGTCTGGGGCTGCTTCGAGCCGCGTGAAGGTGTCTGGGCGGAGCCAATCTACCGCAACGTGTTTGGACTGCTGCGCGATTTTGGCGATGCCGAAGTGGCCTCACTCATCGCTCCACGTCCGATGGTGGTGCAGAACCTTGGCTTCCCCAATGTGCAGGGACCTCCTGAGGCCAAGCAGGGAGAGCGAAACATCGCCGCACCGGGCAAGATCACCAAGCCCGGCCTGGCCGCGGTGCAGGCGGAAGTGGCACGTGCCAAGGCGCTCGCACCGGGAGACTGGCTCATGCTGGCCACCGAAGAGCATGGCCTCAAAGAAGTGGTCACGCACCTGCTGCCCAAGGAGATCGCGGAGCAGCTGGTGAAAACCATCGAGCCGGTGATGCCGCAGAAGAACGAGCAGCGCGCCCGTGTGGACTCCACCCGGCAGAAGCGCCTGGTAAGGGAGCTGGAAAACTTCACCCAACGCCTGCTGGTGAGCACGGAGCTGGAACGCAAGGCGCAGTTCTGGGACAAACTGCCGCTTAAGTCTGTGGCGGACTTTGAAAAGCACACGGCCGCAGAGCGCGAGCGCTTCTGGAACGAAGTCATCGGCCGCCTCCCTGACCCAAACCTGCCGGTGAACGCCAAGAGCCGCTTCGTGCGCGAAACGGATAAAGTTTCCATCTACGAGGTGACCATGGATGTCTGGGATGATGTCTTTGCCTGGGGCTGGCTCTGCCTGCCCAAAGACCTCAAGCCGGGCGAGAAGCGGCCCGTTGTGGTCTGCCAGCACGGCCTGGAGGGCATCCCTGAAGACACCATTACCACCGATGAGACGCAGAAAGCCTACGCGCCCTACAAGGCCTTCACCCTGCGGCTGGCGGAGCAGGGCTTCATCACCTTTGCCCCGCACAACCCATATCGGGGCAAAGACGCCTTCCGCACGCTGCAGCGGAAGCTCAACCCGCTCGGACTCACGCTTTACAGCGTCATCAACGGCCAGCACCAGCGCATCCTGGAATGGCTGAAGGCACAGCCTTTCACCCAGCCGGGAAAAATCGCCTTCTATGGCCTGAGCTACGGAGGCAAATCCGCCATGCGCACGCCGGCCGTGCTGACAGACTACTGCCTGAGCATCTGCAGCGGGGACTTCAATGAATGGGTGCGCAAGTGCGTGAGCACGGACATGCCGATGAGCTACATCCACACCCATGAGTATGAAATCTGGGAGTGGAACATGGGCCGCACCTTCAACTACGCCGAGATGGCTGCCCTGATCGCGCCGCGGCCGTTCATGGTCGAGCGGGGACACAACGATGGCGTGGGTGTGGACGAGTGGGTGAACTACGAGTTCGCCAAGGTCCGCCGCCTTTACAACAAGCTCCTGATTGGCGAGCGCACCACCATCGAGCATTTCGACGGCCCGCACACCATCCATGGAGTGGGCACGTTTGAATTCCTGAAGGAAAAGCTGGAGTGGAAGTGATTTCCCGTATTTAAGGAGAGCTGAGCCGACATTATGCCCTCAGCGGCAAAGGCTTATTCTTTTTTTGAATCAAATGCCAAGGGATACCTCCGGTCTTTCCCTTATGCTACCCCCTGATGAGCGTGACCCATTTTTTGAAGAAGCCTGCATTCTCCCTGCCGGCACGCCAGGACATGCCCAATCTGAGGCATTTTTTCAGGCGCCTGTGGCTCATCTTCGGCGGGTCGGCACTGCTGCTGCTGGCCAGTTTTGCCATTTTTTACATCACAGGGACCACCCTGGAAAAAGAACGTGCTGCCACGGTCAGTGCGGTCAATCTGCTGGGGAAGCAGCGAACGCATAGTCAGACCCTCAGCCGGCTTGTTCTTCAGGCAGGGGGCAGCGCTATGCCACAGCTGACTGACTACCTGGGACGGACAGATCTCGTCTGGGGTGCCATGAAGACCTGCGAGGAAGCCCTGAACTCCGGCAGCCTGGTGCAGCACGCCACAGGAAACCAGCGGGCCAGCATCCTGCTAAAGCTGCAAGAGGCACATGAGAGCTATTTGAAGATCGGCAAGGTGATGAACAAGCTGCACCCGCAGACGGAGAATGCAGGCAGTTTGCTGAAGAACGCCAGTGAGAGGCTGACCGAAGACTGCGATGCCATGGCGGGCGCTCTGGACCAGGCCGTCCAAAAGATGATCGTGGTCAACACCGACATCAACGAGCACATCCGGCTGCTGGGCTGGACGCAGATCGCAGTCACCGGAGGCATTGCGCTGCTGACCGCCCTGCTGCTGACACGCGGCCAGGTTTCCACCATGCAGCGCCTGATCGACACCAGCGTGAAGCTGCAGGAGCTGACCTACCTGCAGAACGGCGTGCTGGAGAGCGCGTCGTGCGGCATCATCAGCACCGACACGAAGGGACTGATAGCGACCTTCAACTGCGGGGCTGAAAAACTCACCGGTTATGCAAGGCAGGAAGTGGTTGGAAGCGTGACACCGGAGCTGTTCCATGAGGCGTCTGATGTGGAGCGCCTGGCCGCCGAGGTCTCGCGTGAAACGGGCCTGTCAATCCCGCCGGGATTTGAGGTGTTTGTGGCGCAGGCCAGGCGCGGCATCCTGCGCGAGCGTGAATGCACCTACGTGAGGAAGGACGGGAGCCGTGTCTCTGTCTCCCTGAACGTGACGGCAATGCAGGACGAGCACGGGGAAATCACAGGCTTTCTGGGCATTGTGAACGACATCACGGAGAAAAAGAAGCTGGAGCAGCAGTTTTTGCGCGCACAGCGCATCGAAAGCGTGGGGACGCTGGCTGGCGGCATCGCTCATGACCTGAACAATGTGCTGACCCCCATCGTCATGTCGATCGAGCTGCTGAGGCTCATCCACACGAATGAGCGCACCCTCTCCATCCTGGCGAGCATCGAAAGCAGCGCCAAACGCGGCGCAGATCTGGTCCGGCAGATTCTCACCTTTGCACGAGGCGTGGAGGGCGAGCGCAAGGAGCTGCACGCCGGGCCGCTGATCAAGGACATCCAGCATTTCGTGCAGGACACCTTTCCCAAAAACATTCACTGCACCAGCAGCCTGCCAAAAGACCTGCCTGCATTATTGGGCGACCCCACGCAGCTTCATCAAATCCTTCTCAACCTCTGCGTCAACGCGCGTGATGCCATGCCCGAAGGCGGGGAGCTGGCCATCCGCGCAGGCTTCATCATGCTGGATGAAGCTGCTGCGGCTGGACACATCGACGCGAGGCCCGGCTTTTATGTCACGCTGAGCGTGAGCGACACAGGGCTAGGCATTCCGTCGGAATCACTAGACAAGATTTTTGATCCCTTCTTCACCACCAAGGAGACAGGAAAAGGCACGGGACTGGGCCTTTCGACGGTACTTAGCATCACCAAAAGCCACGGCGGATTCGTCACGGTGAGCAGCGAGCCAGGCCGGCAAACAGTGTTCACCATCTGCCTGCCGGCCGTGGCAAACACCGCCAGCAGCGAAAAGCCCGCCCAAGCAGAGGAAGTGCCCCTGCCGACGGGCAAGGGAGAACTGATCCTGATCGTGGATGATGAGGAGTCCATCCGGACAACCATACGGCGAACTTTGGAAGTGCTGGGCTACCGTACGCTGGTGGCCACCAATGGCGCGGAGGCAGTGGCGCTCTACACCCAGCACAGCGCGGAGATAGCCGTCGTGCTGACGGACATGATGATGCCAGTCATGGACGGTCCGGCCACGATTCAGAGGCTCAAGCGCATCAACCCGAATGTCAAAATCATCGCCACCAGCGGGGTCAGCCATCTGGGCGGCCCTGCCAAGGTGGCGGAGATGGGCGTGCAGGAGTTCCTGCCCAAGCCCTATTCCGCCCAGAGCGTCGTGACGACACTCAACCTCGTGATCAACGAGCCGGACACCCGGGACAAGACGCCGGCCAAGCCCCTGACGCCTTGAGTGGCCCGTCCATCAGGCTTTCATCTGCGTGGTCGCAAGCACGGGCTGGATGTGGTTTTCCGAGACCAGTGTGACGAGCAGATTGTTCACCATGGTGGATTTGGAGGCGGTGTCGAGCTGGACGATGCCGTCCGTTTCCAGCTTGCGCAGAGCCATCTCGACCATGCCGATGGCGCCATCCACAATGATCTGGCGTGCCGCGAGAACCGCCTGCGCCTGCTGACGGCGCAGCATGGCCTGTGCGATTTCAGGGCTGTAGGCCAGGTGGCTGAGCTGGGCCTCCAAAACTTCGATGCCTGCAATGCTGGTCCGCTCCGCCAGCTCGGCACGCAACTGATTTGCGACTTCAGCCGGATGGCTGCGAAGAGCGATCTCTCCGGGAGCGTGGGGCTCATAGGGGAAAAGGTTGGAGAGATGCCGGAGCGCGGTCTCCCCCTGCAGGTGGACGAACCTGTTGCAGTTCTCGACGGCAAAAGTCGCTTTGGCGGAGTCCACCACGCGCCACACAATCACCGCCGCAATTTCAATGGGATTGCCATGCGCATCATTGACCTTGAGCTGCTCGCTTTGAAAATTGGCGATCTTGAGGGAGATCTTCTGCCTGCTGGCAAAGGGGTTGATCCACCAGAATCCGTTTTGCACGAGGCTGCCGCTATACTGGCCGAAAAAGGTCAGCACGACCGCTTCATTGGGGGAGACGATGACAAATCCTTTCAGCAGCAGAAACCCGAGTATGGCCGCCGGAAGCATCAGCAGCGGGATGTGCTCGGGAAACCTGTAGATGTAGAAGGCCACAAGGCCGAGGGCCGCAAAGATGACAAGGAGGCCGGGTATGGCGAAGGCGTTGCGTTCTTTCATGGTCAGGATGAGTGTTGAGGGTGCCACTGAATCACCTGACCACAGCGTGGTCACTGATAATATTTAGGGGATTTTCCACCCCCAGGCGGCTCGACAGCCCGTTTGCATTCGCTGCATCGTCCGCTAGGCTGAGGGCGTAACTCAACGCGCTATGCAAACACCCAAAATCACTGCCTACCTGAAAACCTACTGCGGCTGGAGCGAAGGCGTCCGTGCCATCTTCCGGAAGTATGAGCTCGCCTACGAAGAGAAGGACATCATCAAAAACCCGGCCTTCCGCTGGGAGATGGAGCAGAAGAGCGGCCAGCCGCTGTCCCCCTGCGTGGAGATCAACGGCACGATGCTCGCTGACATCAGCGGCGCTGAAGTGGAAGCCTGGATGTCCGAAAACGGCCTGCTGGAAAAGAATGAGGCACCAGCTGATGCTCCGACCAATTCGGCCTGCTCCGATGCCCAGCACGCTGCGATGGCTGCAGGACAGGTTGGCACCTTGAAATTCGTGGGCTGATTCCACATGCGTTCCCGGCTTTTCCTCATCGGGCTGGCTTGTGCTCTCGCAGCCTGCAACACCGTGTACTATGCCGCCTGGGAAAAGCTGGGCTATGAGAAGCGTGACCTGCTCAAGAGCGCGGTCAAAAAAGCCCGTGGCGAGCAGAAAGAGGCTGGCGAGCAGTTCCAGGACGCTCTGACCCAGCTCAAGAAGCTGACCAACTACAACGGCGGCAGCCTGGAGTCTGCCTACAACCGCTTCAAAGGCGAATACGAAGACTGTGAGTCTCAGGCGGCCCGGGTGCGCAGTCAGATCCGCGAGGTGGACACGGTGGCACGGGACCTCTTCCTTGAATGGGAAGGGGAAATCCGCCAATATGGGAACGCCTCTCTCGCTGCGGACAGCCGCCGCAAACTGGCGGAGACACGCAGCCGGTTTGAGCCGCTCTCACGCTCACTCCACGCGGCGGAAGCCACGATGGATCCGGTGCTGCGCCAGTTTCATGACCAGGTGCTCTACCTGAAGCATAACCTGAACGCTGCCGCCATCGGCTCGCTGCGCGGAACGGCTGACAACATCCAGGGAGACATCCAGAGGCTGCTGGACCAGATGAACCGCTCGATCGCCGAGGCGGACCGGTTTATTCAGACGTTGTAATCCCATTGCAGTTAAAAGGCGGGATGGATCGTGCTTATGTTTTAACCGCAGAGGCACGATAAGCACAGAGGCCTGAGGTGATTCTGAACATTCATCTTCGTGACTGTTGTGCCTGTGTGATGAGTTCATTGCCGAGACAAGACCGGTCTTCGCGAGCTTGTTGAACCTTCGACGCGTGCCGGGCTGCGGTGGCGCTGAGCGACAGACAAGAGTGTCTGTCGTACGCAAGAAAAAGCCCTCCGGCTTTGCAGCGGGAGGGCTTCGCAGAATAACTCTCTGACCGATCAGGCTTTGATCATGCCGTGGGGGTCGATGACGTACTTCCGGGCTGCGCCTTTGTCGAAGTCGGTGTAGCCCTTGGGTGCACCCTTTAGCGAAATGACCTGCACGTTCGTCGCCTTGGCGATTTTGATCTTGTCGTGCAAGATCGCCATCATGAGGCGGCGGTGATAGCGCATGACCGGGCACTGGCCGGTGACGAAGGTGTGGCTCTTGGCCCAGCCGAGACCGATGCGGATGGAAAGGCTGCCCACCTTGGCAGCCTCGTCCACGGCGCCGGGATCTCCCGTGACGTAGAGGCCGGGAATGCCGATGGCACCGCCTGCCTTGGTGATCTCCATGACGCTGTTGAGCACCTGGGCTGGCACTTCCTTGCTGTGGTTGTGGCCGCAGCCGCGGGCCTCAAAGCCCACGCAGTCAATCGCGCAGTCCACTTCAGGCACACCGAGAATGTTTTCGATCTGCTCCTGAACGGTGGCGCTCTTGGAAACGTCCACGGTTTCGCAGCCGAAGCGGCGGGCCTGGGCGAGACGCTCCTTGTTCAGATCACCCACGATGACGACGGCGGCACCGAGGAGATGGCAGGAGGCTGCGCAGGCAAGGCCGACAGGGCCGGCACCTGCGACATAGACGGTCGCGCCTGGGCCGACGCCGGCAGAGACGGCACCGTGATAGCCGGTGGGGAAGATGTCGGAGAGAAGGGTGAGGTCCTTGATCTTGGCCATGGCCTGATCACGGTCCGGGAACTTCAGCAGGTTGAAGTCAGCGTAGGGTACCATGACGTACTCTGCCTGACCGCCGACCCAGCCCCCCATGTCCACATAGCCATAAGCCGCACCCGGGCGGGCGGGATTCACATTGAGACAGATGCCGGTCTTGCCTTCCTTGCAGTTGGCGCAGCGGCCGCAGGCGATGTTGAAGGGCACGCTGACGATGTCGCCTTTTTTGATGAACTCGACATCACGGCCGGTCTCGATGACCTCACCGGTGATCTCATGACCGAGAATCAACCCCTGGGGAGCGGTGGTGCGACCACGGACCATGTGCTGGTCGGAGCCGCAGATGTTTGTGCTGACGACTTTAAGGATGACCCCATGATGGCATTTGCGCTTCTGTTCGCGCAGCTCCAGTTTGGGGAAATCAATGCTCTGAACCTCTACCTTTCCGGTACCCATGTAGGCGACACCATGATTGCTTGGCATAATATTGTATGGTTGTGGTTGGCTGAATTTGGGGGATTCCCGGTCATGCTATTGAAAACCGGCGGATGGCGTCAATCCTGGTGAAGGGAAAAATGCTTGCGGCCAGAAGTCAGCGGTGCAGGGGCCCGGGAAGGCTGACACCGCCGCGTCAACTTTACGGATCGCACGACATGCTCTTTCGGATTGCCTGCCCGCGAGCAGACCTCCACAATGCGCATGCATGAAAATTACATCACTCGCATTCTCCCTTCTTCTGCTGGCCTCCGCCGCTCTCCAGGCACAGACCCCGGCTCCAGGCCCCCAGAAGAATGATGTCATTGGCGCTGCCGGCGGTGCTGCCTCCGGCGGCATCATTGGAACTCAAAGCGGCCGTGGCCTCGAAGGCGCCGCCCCAGCGGTCGTCCTGCCGCCTCAACCGCCGGATGTGCCTGCGGAGAAGTATGGCAAGGACGGCAAGATCAACCCGGGCTTCATCGCTGCGCATGAAAAGTTTGTGAGCATCGCCAAGGAGGGCAAGGCCCAGCTCGTGTTCCTGGGCGACTCGATCACTGCCGGCTGGGCGGGCAGTGGCAAGGAGGTCTGGCCCAAGGCTTTCGGCCAATACACCCCTGCGAACTTCGGCATCGGCGGGGACCGCACTCAGCATGTGCTGTGGCGCATCCAGAATGGCGAACTGGAGGGCATCAAGCCCAAGGCCGTGGTGCTGATGATCGGCACGAACAATGTCGGCGCTGACCCCGCTGAAGGCATCGCCAAAGGCGTGACCGCGATTGTCGAAACCATCCGCGCCAAGCAGCCGCAGGCAAAGATCCTCCTGCTGGCCGTCTTCCCGCGTGGCGACAAACCCACCGGCAAGCTCGGCGCCGCCAATGAAAAACTCAAGCAGGTCAACGCCATCATCGCCAAGCTCGACGATGGCAAAAACGTCTTCTTCCTGGACATCGGCAGCCAGTTTCCTCAGCCTGACGGCGCCCTGACCAAGGAGGTCATGCCTGATTTCCTGCATCTCTCGCCTGCAGGCTATCAGATCTGGGCGGATGCCATCGGCCCAAAGCTGGCGGAACTGATGAAATGATCTGGCATCCCAGAACCCCGCATGCAAAGGAGGAGCATGCCCCAGCCCGTCATCCTTTCAGACATTGGCAAGGTCCTCATCGACTTTGACTTCAGCATCGCCGCCCGCCGGCTCGCAGAACGTTGCGATCATCCGGCGGAGACGGTGCTGACGTTGTTTGACGACATCAAGGGCCCCTACGAGGTGGGAGCCATGGAAGACGGGGAGTTTGTGCAGGAGGGCATGGCGCTGACGGGATTTCGTGGCAGCCCCGATGAATTTGCTGCAATCTGGTGCGAGATTTTCGCCCAGAACGAGCCCATGTACGCGACGCTCCGCAGTCTGGCGGGTAGACTGCCGATGCACCTGCTCTCCAACACCAACGAACTGCACAAGAGCTACTTCCTGCGGGAGTTTCCGATCTTCCAGCTCTTTCAGGGCGGCGTGTATTCACACATCGCCCGCTGCGCGAAGCCGGGGGAGGAGATCTTTCTCAAGACCGCCGCGCAGCTGGGCCTCGACCCCGGACGGACGTTTTACATTGACGATCTGGAGGCCAACATCGCCACGGCGGCACGGCTGGGGTTCCGCACATTTCATTACAGCTTTGTGAAGCATTCCCAGCTGCAGGCCGAGCTGGACGAATGGCTGGCGGCTCAGGGCATTGGTTGACGGGCGCAATTACCTGTCATAACCAGTACGTGCTGCCGTTCGTATCACCTGTGTGGCATGAAAAGCATGCACGAATAATTCCATGAAATGCGACGTTTGCGAGAATGAGGCCACTGTGTTCCTCACCCAGATCATCAACGGTCAGATGACCACGGTGAACCTGTGTGAAACCTGCTCGAAGGCCAAAGGCGTGACCGAAGAGACCGGCTTCGGGCTCGCGGAGGCATTTCTCAGCCCTTCCCACAGGGCGGAGTCCGACACGATGGAGATTGTGTGCGAAGCCTGCGGCTTCACCGCCTCCCAGCTGAAAAAAATCGGCCGTATGGGCTGCCCGGAATGCTACGCGGCCTTCCGGGAGGGGCTGGACGGACTGCTGCGCAACATGCACAAAGGCACCCGGCACGTGGGCAAGCGCCCGAGCCACATCAGCGCCGTCACACCGCAGATCCTGCCCCGGCAGCGGGCGGCTGCGGTGAAGGAGCCACCGCCACCGGCTCCGGTGGCGCCTGCCCAAGCGCCTACGCCGGACATCGCCAAGCTGCGCGCCGAACTCGATCTCGCCGTCAAAGAGGAACGCTACGAGGACGCGGCGCGGCTGAAATCCGAGATCGAAAATCTCCAGCCCAAGGCCTCCAAATGAAGGATGCCGCAGGTGGAATCATCCTCGCGCATGATTCAACGCGTATCCCTTTTCAGACGTCCAACTTCATAATCTCATGATGCGTTTTGCCACATTGATCAAGAACCCCGCCGACTGGATGAAAGGCACGGGGCCCCACTCTGATGTGGTCATGACATCGCGTGTGCGTCTTGCCCGCAATCTCCGTGGCTACCCGTTTCCTGGCTTCAGCCAGGAACGCCAGCGCATCGAGCTGCTGGAGCGCGCACGCCCGGTGGTGGAGGAGCTGCCCGAAATGAGGGACGGCTACAGCGAGGACTACACCGATCTGAGCAAGATCCGCAAACAGGTGCTGGTGGAGCGCCACCTCGTGAGCCGTGAGCACGCAGCGCGCTCCTCCGGGTGCGCCGTGGTCGTGGACCGCAAGCAGAGCATCTCCATCATGATCAATGAGGAGGATCATTTTCGCATCCAGGGCATCCGGCCCGGGCTGAACCTCGCCAGTGCCTTTGAGGCGGTGGACCGGGTGGACACGGAGCTCGAAGGCCTGCTGCCTTACGCCTTTGACCCCAAGCTCGGCTACCTGACCGCCTGCCCCACGAACCTGGGCACCGGCATGCGCGCCTCCGTCATGCTGCACCTGCCCGCGCTGGTGCTCACGGAGCAGATCAACCCGGTGATCAAGGCGATCGGCAAGATCGGCCTGGCGGTGCGCGGCCTCTATGGTGAAGGCACCGAGGCTCTCGGCAATCTGTTCCAGATCTCCAACCAGCACACACTGGGTGAGGCGGAGCCTGAAATCATCGCCCAGATCGAAAAAGTCATCGAGGGCGTCGTCCGTTCCGAAGTGACGGCGCGCGCCAAGCTCAAAGAAGACCATCAGACCATGCTGCAGGACCAGGTGGGGCGCGCCTTTGCCATTCTGAGGTATGCGCACATCCTGACCTCCAAAGAGGCACTGAACCTGCTTTCCATGCTGCGCTTGGGCGCGGATCTCGACCTTGTCAGGAACTGCGACCGCAGCCTGATCGACATGCTTCTGCTGGAAATTCAACCTGCGCATCTTCAGCTCAATGCTGCGCGTGAATTGTCCCCTGAAGAGCGTGACAGCATGCGTGCTGATTTAACCCGCACGCGGTTGCAATCCATCGACGGCCCGGGTAGTTTTCCACCATCACAATCTAACAACGGAGGCAACGCCTCCCCCACTAATGATGAATAATTTCACTCCACGTGCTCAACAGGTTCTGGCCCTTGCCCGCAA
This sequence comes from Prosthecobacter fluviatilis, assembly GCF_042655725.1. Lineage (GTDB taxonomy): Bacteria > Verrucomicrobiota > Verrucomicrobiia > Verrucomicrobiales > Verrucomicrobiaceae > Prosthecobacter > Prosthecobacter fluviatilis. The sequence goes on along the minus strand of NZ_JBHSMQ010000002.1, from coordinate 83,448 downwards.
GGAGGCCGACCGCTTTAACCACAACTACGTCGGCACGGAGCATCTGCTGCTGGGCCTGATCAAACTTGGCCAGGGTGTGGCAGTCAACGTGCTGACCAAGCTCGGCCTCGACCTCGAAACCGTGCGCATGCAGGTGGAGCAGCAGGTCGGCTCCGGCCCGGAGACCAAGATGGTCGGCAACATCCCCTACACTCCAAGGGTCAAGAAGGTGCTCGCCCTGGCCTCCAAGGAAGCCAAGGCGCTCAACCACAGCTACGTCGGCACCGAGCACATCCTTCTCGGCCTCCTGCGCGAAGGGGAAGGCGTGGCCGCCCAGGTGCTGCGCAACCTCGACGTGAACCTCGACAAGGCCCGCAGTGAGATCCTGAAGGAACTCGACCCCAACTTCTCCTCCCAGAACGAGGAGGAGGAAGAGGAAAGCGAACCCGTCAATCCCACCGGCAACACCCCTTCGGGCGACAAGAAAAAGAACGAGAAGACCCCGGCGCTCAAAGCCTTTGGTCGTGACCTCACCGAACTCGCCATCAAGGGAGAGATGGACCCGGTCATCGGCCGCTCGGAAGAGATCGCCCGTGTCATTCAGATCCTCTGCCGCCGCACCAAGAACAACCCGGTGCTCATCGGCGAAGCCGGCGTGGGCAAGACCGCCATCGTCGAAGGCCTGGCCCAGGAAATAGCCGCTGGCAACGTCCCGGAAATTCTGCGCGACAAGAAAGTCATCACCCTCGACCTCGCACTCATGGTCGCTGGCACGAAGTATCGCGGCCAGTTTGAAGAGCGCATCAAGGCAGTGATGGACGAGATCCGCCGCCACAAGAACGTCATTCTCTTCATTGACGAGCTCCACACCATCGTGGGTGCCGGCGGTGCTGAGGGCGCCATGGACGCCAGCAACATCATCAAGCCCGCCCTCAGCCGCGGCGAGCTGCAGTGTGTCGGCGCCACCACGCTGAACGAGTACCGCAAGTACATCGAAAAGGACTCCGCCCTGGAGCGTCGCTTCCAGAGCGTGAAGGTTGAGGAGCCTTCCGTGGAGGACGCCATCCGCATTCTCTTTGGCCTGCGCGGCAAATACGAGATGCACCACAAGGCCAAGTACACGGAAGACGCCCTGAGGGCCGCCGTGAACCTCAGCTCCCGCTATCTGCCCTCCCGCTTCCTGCCGGACAAGGCCATCGACATCATGGACGAAGCCGGCTCCAAGGCCCGCATCGCCGCCATGACGCGTCCGCCAGAGCTGAAGGTGATCGAGGCCGAGATCGAGGAGATCCGCGTCGAGAAGGAAGGCTCCATCAAGGAGCAGGACTTCGAGAAGGCGGCTCACCTGCGTGACCGTGAAAAGAATGCCAAGAAGCGTTTTGACGACGTGCTGGAAAGCTGGCGCTCCAACAACCAGGAGCGTATCGTCGACGTGACCGAAGAGGACATCATGTCCGTCGTCTCCAAATGGACCGGCGTCCCGCTGCAACGCATGGAGCAGGCCGAAGCCGAGAAGCTCCTCAAGATGGAAACCGAGCTCAAGGGCAAGGTCATCGGCCAGGACGAAGCTGTCATCGCGATCAGCAAGGCGCTGCGCCGTTCACGTGCAGACCTCAAGGATCCGCGCCGCCCAATCGGCTCCTTCCTCTTCCTCGGCCCGACCGGGGTCGGCAAGACCTTCCTGGCCAAGAACCTGGCCGAGTTCATGTTTGGCACCGCCGAGGCGCTGATCCAGATCGACATGTCCGAGTACATGGAGAAGCACACCGCCAGCCGTCTGATCGGTGCGCCTCCCGGGTACGTCGGCTATGAAGAAGGCGGCCAGCTTTCCGAAGCCGTTCGCCGTCGCCCTTACTCCGTGATCCTTTTCGACGAAGTCGAAAAAGCGCATCCGGATGTGATGCACCTCCTGCTCCAGATCCTTGAAGAAGGTCAGGTCACCGACAATTTCGGTCGCAAGATCGACTTCCGGAACACCATCGTCATCCTCACGTCGAACGTGGGCGCTGAAACCATCAAGCGTCAGACCAGCCTGGGCTTCATCGCCATGCAGCAGGACGTGGCTGACAATGCCAGCATCAAGGGCAAGATCACCGAATCCGCGAAGAAGTTCTTCAAGCCTGAGTTCCTCAACCGCCTGGACGACATCGTCATCTTCCGCATGCTCGAGAAAGAGCAGCTCAACAAGATTGTGGATCTCGAAGTCAGCAAGGTGGTCACACGCCTCAAGAAGAAGAACATCCACATCGCGCTGGACGACAGCGCCCGTGAGTTCCTCATGAAAGAGGGCTTTGATCCTCAGTATGGTGCGCGCCCGATGCGCCGTGCGGTGGAGAAAAACATCGAGGACCCGCTGGCCGAGCACCTGCTGCGTGGTGACATCCGCGAAGGCGACATCGTCAAAGTCTCCCACGATGAAGAGACCAACCGCCTCAAGTTTGCCGCTGAAAAGCGCGAAAGCACCACCACTGACATCCCGGCTGAAACGCCCACACCTTAACCGGGCGCTAGCCGCCGGGCGTTGCCTGCCATGCTTCGTGCCCTGATTCTCATTCTCCTGCTCGGCAGCTTCGGCTGGTGGCTGGATCGTGAGCATCAGGCCGGAAGGTTTCAGCGGGTGGACGAGCTGTTTCTGGACTTCCTCGTGGCCAATACCCGGGAACGCTTTGTGCTCGCCAAAGACCAGGCGATGAAAGAGTCCCCGGTGGTTTTTGTGAAAATGCGCACCGCCGACAGGGCGGAATACGCTGGCTGGCCGCCACGCCCGCTGGACTGGCGGATGATTCTGAAGGGCTTGCAGCCGTATGATCCGGCCGTGGTGGTCGTGCCCGAAACGCTTTTCTGGGGCCGCCCGCCCCCTGAATTTGTGGCCGAGGCGGCTCAGGCACTGCTGCCCATTCCGAGCACGGTGCTCGGCGTGGAGGCCGAACTCGCCACCACGCGTGACACGCCAGCCTTTCTCGGAGGCTTGGAAAATTCACTGCCGGTGTTCCAAAAAGTGCACGGAAACATGCAGTCCGTCCCTCCGCTCAAGGCTTTGATCTCGGCACCGGATGAACTGATGCGTGCGCAGGCGGAGCTGGGCATAGCCATCTCCCGTCAGGAAAAGGAAACGGTGCTGCTGCCCTATGCTGTCCAGGAAGGCGGCAGGCTGCTCCCAACGGTGCTGGCTCAGGCCCTGGCGCGTTTCACCAAGACACCTTATGCCAAGCACCGGCTGGCGCTGGAAACGGGGTCCGGGGCCTACCTGGCTGACGGCGTTTTTGTCAACCTCACCCGCAACGCTGAATGGGTGTGCATGGACCGGGCTGTGCCCGAGGTGGACGCGCTCAACCTGATGACGACCGAACTGGCCGAGGCGCTCTCACCCCAGGACAAACAGCATCTCTCCGGCGGCAAGCTCATCGTGATCGGCACGGATGACGCTCAAACCGGCGGGCTGGCACGCCTGCATGCCGTGGCTCTGGCCGAAATACTTGCCATGCCGCGCCTGCGACTGCTCCCTGACTGGGCGCAATGGATCATCTGGGGTGCCGCTGGCCTGATGGGGCTGTGGCTGGTGCTGTTCGTGCCGCGTAAAAAAGCCATCCCGCGCGGCCTGCTGTGCATCTTCGCCGCGTTGGTCACCTGCTTTCTCGCCTTTCAATCCAGTTTGATCTGGTGCCCGCCCACCATTCCCGCAGCGCTGCTGGCCGTCTCTGCAGTGTTCGCACGCTTTGCCGGGCGCAGGATCAGTCCGGCATCCTAAGGAGGCGGCACGGCAAAGACCTGCACCTCGCAGTAGTGGTTCATCTCGTTGCTGGTGTTGCCATGGCTCCAGAGACGGACGTAGCGGGCCTTGGCGGCCTTGCCTTCAATGATGCGACCGTAGTTGCTTTCGACATACGTTGGGTCCTTGCCCTTTCCAAAACCGGAAGTGTCGTCATGATCGGAGTTCCACAGTGTGGTGGCGCCCTTGCTGAAGTCTGGATCATCGGAGACCTGAATGACCACGTCCAGATAGGCTGCTAACAGTTTGTGATAATGCCACAAGGCGATTTTCTGAATTGTGTGCGTGGCTCCGAGATCAATCTGCACCCACTGTTTCCCTGGCATGAGTTCGACGAAGCTGCCATCCGCACCGTCAGCATCTCCGTCCGTGATGAGATTGAGATCGCCTATGATGGGAGCCGGATCGGAGGAGGTGACCTTTTTGCCTTTCGCAACATTCACAGTGCCCTTGAGAGCCTTGAAGCTTTTGATGCGCTTGGAGATGTCAAACTTCTCCATGTTGGGAAGTCCCAGGTCTATGACGGGGCTGCTGACGAACATGGGCTTGGGGAGCTGGAGCACGATTTCCTCCTGTGCTCCGAGCAAGGCACCAGCCTCTCCAGGCGGACGAGTGCCGACGACGAACTCCTGATCCACCTTGCTCAAACTGGACAGCGGCACGGTGATGACGATGCCGTTTTCACGCCGGAGGAAGACGTTTTCACCTGAGAGTTTGACGAATTCAGCCCGGACCTCGCTTTGGCCGCCGGAGTCTTTCCAGACACGCTCCACGGCCAGAAGCGCCCCTCCACCCAAGACACTGATCACAGGGACAAGTTTCAGCAGGCGGTCCAATCGAGTGCGCATGGGCGGAAGGTGAAACAAGAACACGGAACGGCAACCGAGATCGAAGGCGCCTACCGGCCGGAACATGACCAAATAGGCCTTGTGGAACACGGGCAGCCCCCTAGTGTCCGCCTCCCCCCAAAAATACTGCATGCGTTTTCGCAACCTGACCCGCCGACGTGAGATCGGCGCCAATTCCTACCTCCTCGAAGCCGGGGACCATCGCGTCGTGCTTGATTCCGGCATGCACCCCAAAATGGCAGGTTACGGTGCCATGCCGGATTTCGGCCCACTGCCGCACAAGTCGGCCAATGCGGTGCTCATCACCCATGCGCACCATGACCACATAGGCTCCCTGCCCGTGCTGCAGCGCAAGCAGCCAAACACACCGGTGCTGATGACGGAAATCACCGGGGAGCTCTCATCCGCCATGCTGCACAACTCCGTCAATGTGATGACGAAGCAGCGCGAGGAGGAAAGCATCACGGAATACCCCCTCTTCACCCACCGGGAGCTGGATGAGATCCGCGCCCAGTGGATCTACCGCGACATCGACCGCCCGTTTGAGATTCCGGACACCAATCTGGAGGCCACCATGTTCGACGCCGGCCACATTCTCGGCTCCACGGGCGTCCTGATCCGTGAAGGCAGCAACACGCTGTTTTACACCGGCGATGTGAATTTTGAGGCGCAGACCATCTGCCGCGCCGCTGATTTCCCCACCAGCGGCATTGACGTGATGATCACCGAGACCACCCGTGGCGACTACGCACGCCCGGAGGGCTTTTCACGCAAAAACGAAAAAGAGCGCCTCGCTGGCGTGATCCGCGACACCCATGAGGCAGGCGGAGCTGTGATGATCCCCGTTTTTGCCCTGGGCAAGACCCAGGAGGTCATGATGATGCTGCACGAGTTGCACGAGGAGGGCCTCATTCCTGAAATGCCGCTCTACATCGGCGGGCTGAGCACGAAGATCACGGTGCTTTACGATCACTATGCCTCCCGCAGCCGCCGCAGCTATCCCGGCTTCCGCCTGCTGGACGACATGAAGATGCTCGTCCCCCGCAAAGGCAGGAAGCGCCAGGAGATCATCTCCAGCCCGCGCACTCTCTATGCCCTGTCCAGCGGCATGATGACGGAGCACACCGTCTCCAACACCTTCGCCCAGAAGTTCCTCGACAATCCGCGGAACACCGTCTGCTTCGTCGGCTACACCGACCCCGAGTCCCCCGGCTACAAGATCCGCAACGCCACCCCGGGCACCAAGATCAAGCTGGCCAAGGACCTTCCCGCTGTGGAACTGCGGGCGCGTGTCGAAAGCTTTGACCTCAGCGCCCATGCCTCACGCGAGCAGATCGCAGAATACATCGAAAAGGTGAAGCCGAAAAAGCTCCTGCTCGTCCACGGTGAAGAACCGGCCCAGATGTGGTTTACCCGCCGCTTCAACGAGACCATTCCGGGCACGGAGATCATACGCCCTGAGCCGCATCAGCCGATCGAACTCTGGTAATCCGCCCTTCGTCACCGCCCTATGCGCCTCATCGCCATTGTCGCCATGGCCAGCAACCGCGTCATTGGGCGCGAAGGCAAGCTGCCGTGGCACTTCCCCGAGGATCTGAAATTCTTCAAACGCACCACTCTCGGCCACCCCATCGTGATGGGGCGCGCCACTTTTGACTCCATCGGCCGGCCTCTGCCGGGCCGCCAAAACATCGTCCTGAGCAGCACCATGGCCCCAAGGGAGGGGGTCACGGTCATTCGCAGTGCCGACGAGATTCCGCAGGTGTGTGGTGAAGCGGAAACCGTTTTTGTGATTGGGGGGGCACGTGTTTTTGAGGAACTGCTGCCCCGGTGTGACGGGTTTTATCTCACCTGGATTGCCGAGCCTTATGAGGGGGATGTCCTGCTCCCGCCCTTTGAGCACCTGTTCTCCCTCAAAGAAATCGTGGGTCAGTCAGAAGGCTTGGAATTTCGCTTCTACGAACGAGTTTAGGAGGCGGGAGAGCTGCGATTTACAAGCAGCTTACAACTCATTTACGTGCCTCTGACGCATTGTCTGGGGAATGTGGAAGAATACACTCAGACAAAGGGTCTGAGATGGCCCGGTCAAAATTTTCAAATAGTGGTTCCTTCTGGCTGTTGGACTCTCTATCAAGCGACGGGGCGGATCGGGTGATCCGCCCCGTTTGCTTTTTCAGAAATCCTGACGGACCTCCGCCCTGCCCCCCACAGCAGGTTTCTGATGCTGAAATGCTTGATTTCCCTGCTCATGTCCCGAAGGTGCAGGTATCGCCGCCAACCTTAGACGATGAAATTCGCCATATTCGGAGACATACACGCCAATCTTGAAGCCCTGCAGACCGTTCTGTGGGACGCTCAGGAGCAGGGCTGTGCCAATTACGTCTGCCTCGGCGACATCGTCGGTTACGCAGCCAATCCAGTCGAGTGCCTGCAGGCCGTGCAAGACTTGGGCTGCCCGGTGGTGCGCGGCAACCACGATGAGGGTGCCGCCAGCGAGAGCTCCCTGGAAGAATTGAACCCCCTGGCCCAGAATGCCCTGCTGTGGACCCGTGAACAGCTCAGCCAGGACCAGCGCCAGTGGCTGCGCGAGCTGAAGCTGGTGCGTCAGGTGCGTGACTTCACCATCGTGCATGCCACGCTCGATTCTCCCGGCAACTGGGGCTACGTGACCAACCGCTTCGATGCGATGGCCAGCTTCAGCTACCAGTTTACCCAGGTCTGCTTCTACGGCCATACGCACGTCCCGCGCATCTTTGAAAAAGACGACGCTGTGCGGGCCGCCCGAGGCACCGACGTTCAGCTGCAGCGTGGCGTGAAGTACTTTGTCAACGTTGGCAGCGTGGGACAGCCCCGCGACGGTGACTGGAGAGCCGCCTACGCGATCTACGATGTGCAGGCGCAGACGATCTCGATCCGCCGGCTGGAGTACGACATCGAAACCGCCCAGGCAAAAATCCGCGCGGCTGGTCTGCCCTCCCTGCTGGCAGACCGCCTTGCCCTGGGCAAATGAGCGAGGTCACGCGCCAGCTTCCCAGCCTGCGCGACTTCCGCTCCGCGCTCATCGTCAAACCCAGCTCTCTGGGTGACATCGTGCACACCCTGCCGGCTGTGAAGGCCCTGAGAGACGCCCATCCCCGGCTAAAAATCCGCTGGCTGGCCAACACCGAGTGGACCCCCATTCTGCAAGGCAGCCCCTTGCTCGATGAAGTGATCCCCTTCCCCCGCAAAACCTTTCGCGGACTGGCCGGCCTGGCGCGTTTCTGGAACTGGCGGCGCACCTGGATGATGCTGCCGCGAGAGGAGCCGGAGATCGTGCTCGATTTCCAGGGCCTGCTGCGCAGCGGCCTGGTCAGCAGCTGGCGTGGGTCGAAAGCGGTCGTCGGTCTTTCGGATGCGCGTGAAGGCTCCCGTTTCTTCTACAACCATACCGTGCCCGTGGACGCCGGAGCCCATGCCGTGGACCGCTACCTGGAGCTGCCGCGCGCACTGGGAATCAAGATCGAGGCTGAGGACATCACCTTTGAGCTTGCTCCAGGCTCGGCTCCCGCTGGCTGGACGCAGGCAGCGCAAGGCTTCGTCGCCGTGCATCCCTGGTCGCGCGGCGAGGGCAAGTCGCTTTCCCATTCCGCTTTGCAGTCGCTCTGCGATGCCCTGGCTCCCCACCCGGTGGTGCTGGTGGGCATGACCTCTGACCCAGCCCGGCCCACCGGCGCGCATATCCAAGACTGGAGCCAGCGCACTTCCCTGCCCGAGCTGATCTGGATCATGCGACAGGCCAGGTTCTGCGTCAGCGTGGACAGCGGGCCGATGCACATCGCTGCGGCGGTCAATCCGCAGACGCTTGGCATCCACACCTGGAGCGACCCACGCAAAGTCGGGCCCTACCCGCCAGCGGTGCATGTCTGGAAGGCCGGGCGGATTGCCGCGCGAACGGAGTTCAGCCCCGAGGAATGCCAGCGCGATGCGAACGTAACCGATGCCGATGCACGAGGCATGGGCGAATGGGTGAGCCGGCGGCTGTAAGGCCGCCTACTTCTTCGCAGCAGCGTCCTTGACCATTTTCACGTACTTGGCGGGATCTGCCTTGAAGTCCTTGAGGCAGGATTTGCAGCACAGGTACACATCCGTGCCTTCATGCGTGACTTTGACGGGCTTGCCCATCTCGCCCCCGAAGGGTTCGTTTGAAATGACGCACTTTTTGAGCGGATAGGAGGGCGGGATGCCGTCCGCAGCACGGGTGCAGCTGAAACTGAAAGCGACAGTGGCTAGGAGCAGGAGGGAGGGCTTCATAGGAGGCCGCATGTTATTCAGACCCATGGTGCTTCTCCAGCGGGATCATGGAGCAGATTGTAAAAAGCGTCATCAGGATGAGGCCGTCATCTGCGGTCACAATGCCGTTCTGAAGTAAACTTCTCATCTTGGCTAGGCATTTTGAACCTTGAAAGCGAATCACCTCCTGCCACTTCGTACGCTCCCCAGCCTTTACCCAGCCTACGAAAGCGTTCATCCGAGTTTTTAGCATGTGTCCATTATGCGACTGAGCCCCCGTTCGTCTTTAGCCCGAGGCGCCCTGCTGATCATCGCGCTGTTTCTGGCAGTGGCGTTTTGTACACGTGTCGCGCTCATGATTCAGGGGCGGCACGACATCGCCTGGGATGCCTCGCTGCTGGGTTCGTTTGGCTATGGCCTGTGCTATGATGTGCTGGCAGCCTGCTATGCGGTGGTGCCGTGGCTTCTGCTGACGGTACTGCTGCCCGCAGCCCTGTGGCGCAGCCAAGCGGCACGATGGGTCGTGTCATTCCTCCTGCTGCTGTATGCCGTGGTCTTCATTTTCATCGGAGTGGCGGAAGGGTTCTTCTGGGATGAGTTTCAGGTGCGGTTCAACTTCATCGCGGTGGACTATCTGGTGTTTACCCAGGAGGTGATCGACAACATCCAGCAGTCCTACCCCATGCCGCTGATCTATGCCGGGCTGGCGCTGGCGGGCTCGGCAGTGGTGTGGGTGATGTGGAAGCTCGGAGGCGTGCGCTGGGTATGCGCCGGAGACAGTGCGTGGCGGCTGCGCATCGTGCCGGCGCTGGGCATCGCTGTGCTTGTGGTGGGCATTTCCAGTTTCTTCTCGCAATCGCAGCTCCCGCGCTTCAGCAACAACTTCAATCGTGAGCTGGCCAAAAACGGCCCCTATGCCTGGTGTGCGGCCTTTTGGGAAAGCGAGATCGAATTCGAACGCTTCTATCTCAGGCAGGACATCGACAAGGCGCTGGCGCGTGCGAAGGAGCTTCTCATCCTGCCCGACACTCCGGCGGCCAGTGCGGACCCGCGCGATCTGCGACGCATGATCAAGCACGCAGGCCCTGAAAAGCGGCACAACATCGTGTTCATTTCGGTCGAAAGCCTGAGCGCGGCCTTCATGAGCCACTTCAAGGTGAACTTCAAAATGCGCAGCTACCTGACGCCAAACCTGGACCGGCTGGCAGATGAAGGCATCCTTTTCACCAATCTGTACGCCACCGGCACACGTACCGTGCGCGGCCTGGAGGCGCTGACGCTGAGCGTGCCGCCCACACCGGGCCAGTCCATCGTCTGGCGGCCACTGAACACCAACCTCTTCACCTCCGGCTCCGTGTGCCGCAGCCGTGGCTATGATGTGAGCTACGTCTATGGCGGCGATGCCATGTTTGACAACATGCGCACCTATTTTTCCCGCAACAACTACCGCGTGATCGACCGCGGCACCAAACCGAAGAGCGAGATCACCTTTCAAAACGCCTGGGGCGTGGCGGATGAAGATCTCTTCCGCTGGGCCATGCAGGAAGCGGACACGAACCATGCGGCAAACAAGCCCTTCTTCATGCACGTCATGACGGTGTCGAACCACCGCCCCTTCACCTTCCCGGCAAACCGCATCGACATGCCGCAGGGCTCACGCGAGGCCGCCGTCAAATACACGGACTGGTGCATCGGCGACTTCCTGGAGAAGGCGAAAACGAAACCGTGGTTTGCCAACACGATCTTCGTCGTGGTGGCGGACCACTGCCACGGCAGCGCCGGAAAGATGGAGCTGGACGTGACCAAGTACCACATCCCCTGCATCATCTGGAATCCGCAGCTCATCCAGCCACGCTCGTATGACCGGCTGTGCAGCCAGATCGATGTGGCGCCCACACTCTTTGGCATGATGAACTGGAGCTACACCACACGCACCTTTGGCCAGGATGTTTTCTCCTCCGGCTACACTCCTGACAAGGAGCGCATCTTTGTCTCCAACTACCAAAAGATCGCCTACATCACGCAGGGAGACTTTGCCATGCTCAAGCCCAAGCAGGAGTTCACTCTGGGGAAAGTGGATCTGAAAGCGGGAACCATCGCGCCGGATAAATCAGACTCTCTGCAAAGGCGCCTGAGCGACACCATCTCGCTTTATCAAGCCGCCTCATGGCTGTTTCGCAACGGACACCTGGGGGCAGAAACGGACAAACCTTGAGCTACTGCCCCATCCGCAGCGGACCACCACTGCGAACCTCCGTGATTTTGCCATCACGGATTACGACACCTCCGTTGACAATCACATGATCGAAGCCTTCGGCGTAATGATGCGGATCGCTGAAGGTGGAGGGATCGCCAATTTTGGCCGGATCAAAAATCACAAGGTCTGCATGAGCTCCGGCTTTGAGCATGCCGCGATCTTTCAGGTGGAAAGTCTGTGCCGGGAGTGAGGTCATGCGGCGGATGGCTTCGGGTAGCGAGAGCAGCTTCAACTCGCGCACGTAGCGCCCCAGCACCCTTGCATTGTTTCCATAGCTGCGCGGGTGCGGCACATCCTCGCCGAGGCGACGCGGACCGCCATCACTGGCGACCATGGTCAGCGGGTGCTTGAGGAAGGTCTGCAAGTCGTCCTCATTCATGCCGTGGAAGATGGCGCTGGCACCGCCCTGGGCCTCGATCTCCAAAATGAGCTCGATCTGGTCTTCGAGCGTGTCCGCACCGCGCCGCAGCTTTGCAGCTTCAGGAATGGTTTTGCCATTGAGCGAAGGGTCGGCCTTGCAGCGGGCGATCACCGCGTAGCTGTAGTCCTTGCGGCCCTGCCGGGCGCGCATCTCGGCCATGCCGGCAATGATCTCGGCCTTTTTCTTCGGATCGGAAATGCGTGCGACAAAGTCTGCATGCTCGCCTTCGAGAGCGCTGTCCGGCAGCGTCTGGCGCAGCCCGGTGCTGGAGGCGGTGTAGGCGTACTGGTCCTGCGTGATCTTGAGACCTGAAGCGCGGGCTTTTTTGAGCACGCTGAGCACTTCATCCGCCTTTCCCCAGGCGGTGGGACCGGAAAGCTTGATATGGGAAACCTCGGCACGCACCCTGGCCTCCCGGGCGATGCGGATGAACTCCTCCAGCGCCTGAAAGATGCGTGTCGTCTCATAGCGCATGTGGCTGACGTAAATGCCGTCATGCGCGGCGGCGACCTTGGCCATCGCGATGAGTTCATCTGTTTTGGCAAAGGAGCCCGGCACATAGATGAGCCCGGTGCTCATGCCCACGGCACCGTCCTTCATGGCCTGATCGACAAGCCCCTTCATCGTTGCGAGCTGCTCGTCATTCGGAGCGCGGATGAAGCTGCCGCCCATGGCCTGCTCGCGCACGGAGCCGTGGCCGATCAGAGTGGCGACGTTGAGGGCGACTTTCGAGTCGCCGATCTCTTGGAAGAACTTCGCCACGTCGGTGCGGGAATGCCCGCAGTTTCCGGAGATGATGGTGGTGACACCCATGCGGAGAAAGTTCTCCGCCACCGGATTGCGGCAGATGTCTTCCGAATGGGTGTGCACGTCGATGAAACCCGGGGCGACGACTTTGCCACCAGCATCAATCACCTCAGTGGCCGTGCCCTGGGGCTGGCCTACGGCGGCGATGCGCCCGTCTTTGACTGCCACCGAGCCCTCCATCAGCGGCCCACCGCTGCCGTCCGCGATCCGGGCATGGGTGATGAGCAGATCGAACTCCGCCGCGCTGAGAGCTGAGGTGAGAAGGCAGGCAAAAAGGAGGCGGGGCATCATGGTGGTGGCAGGGAGAAAGACGTGGCTGATGGCACGGACATTGCCAGGATTCCTTTTGCCAATCCGGCCTCCGCATTCCATATCTGCCGCACCATGCTCGACCTCACGAACAAGAAAATCGCCCTGCTGATGGGCGGCCCCGGCTCTGAACGCAAAGTCTCCCTGAAAACTGCTGAAAGCGTGGCCGAAGCGCTGCGCAGCAAGGGGGCCATCGTGGTCGAGGTGGATGTGACGGGGCCGGACTTTGAAGTACCAGGGGATGCCTTCGTCGCCATGAACCTGATCCACGGCACCTTTGGCGAAGACGGCCAGATTCAGTCCATTCTGGAACAGCGCGGCATCCGCTACACCGGCGCAGGCGTGGCGAGCAGCCGCATCGCCTTTGACAAGCTGCTGAGCAAGGAGCGCTTCATCGCCGCAGGTGTGCCCACGCCGCGCTCGCAAACCTACCTGCTGGACGGCAGCCAGCCACTGGCCATCGGCCTGCCCCTGGTAGTGAAGCCGCCGCGTGAAGGCTCCAGCGTGGGCGTGCACATCTGCCACACCCAGGCTGAGCTGGACGCCGCCCTGGAAGACGCGAAAAAGTTTGGCCATGACACGCTGATCGAAGACTACGTGGCTGGCAAGGAGCTGACCGTGGGCGTCCTTGGCGATCAGGTGCTGCCCATCATCCACATCGAACCCGTGGAGGGCTTCTACGACATCAACAACAAGTACCCATGGATGGGTGGCACCGGTAAAACGAACTACAACTGCCCTGCCGCCCTGAGCCCCGAAGTGACCCAGGCTGTGCAGGACGCTGCGCTGAAAGCCTTCCGCTCCTGCGGCACGGAAGTCTATGGCCGTGTGGACGTGATGCTGCGGGACAGCGATCAAGCCCCCTTTGTGCTGGAGGTGAACACCATTCCTGGAATGACGAGCAGCAGCCTGCTGCCCAAAGCCGCCAAGGCTGTGGGCATCGAGTTCCCGGATCTGTGTGCAAAGATCATCGAGCTGTCGCTTGCCGCAAGGCCCTGAGGCTCCTCAGGCCTTGCTGGGCTTTCGCAGCCAGAGATCTCCGCAAAACAGCAACACCCCGAGCCAGATGAGGCCAAAGGAGACGAGGGCTCCTGAGCCGACCGGTTCGTGATACATCAGAGCTCCCACCAAAAACTGACCGGTGGGGGCCAGAAACTGCAACACCCCGAGCAGGGCAAAGGGCAGTTGCCGCGCGCCATGCGCAAAGCCCAGCAGCGGAATGGTGGTGATGATGCCAAGGCCGATGATGAGCAGCAGGTCATGCGCAGACGCGGTGCCCCAAATGGGCAGGCTGCTCTGCTGCGCCCACAGCAGGTAAACCACCGCCACCGGAATGCCGACCACTGTCTCCATCGCAAGACCAGGCAGTGATCCCAGAGGCGACTGCCGTCGCGCCAGTCCGTAGAGCGCAAAGCTGCCCGCCAGCAGCAGGCCGATCCATGGAAAGTGGCCCACCAGCACGAGCTGCGTCAGCACACCGCACGCGGCGGAGAAGATGCTGAGCTTTTGCAGTCCCGTCAGGCGCTCCCCCAGCAGACGGCTGCCGATGAGGACATTCAGCAGCGGATTGATGAAGTAGCCAAGGCTGCAGTCGATGATGCGCCCGTGCTGGGCTGCCCAGACGAAGACGCCCCAGTTGATGGCCAGCAGAAAGGCGGACCATGCATGAGCGCCGACCAGCCGGACATCCCGCAGAGAGCGCAGAAAGCCGGACCACTCGCCACGCAGCATCAGCAGCGGCAACACGGTGGCCATGGTCCACACCACGCGCTGGGCCAGCGCCACATCGCTGCCCAAGTGGCCGAGCTGCTTCCAGTACACCGGCAGCACTCCCCACAGACCAAAGGCCAGCACGGCGCTCAGTGTGGCATTGGCGGATGTCTTTTCAGGATTCATGCGGGGAAAGTTTGCGGGTGGAAAGAATAAGCAGCGCCGCCACCAGGCCCAGCGTGGCATTGATGCCCCAGAGCAGTCCGGGGTGCTGATCATACAGCGCCATGCCCAGGGCGGAGCTGGCGGTATTGCCTGCGCACCAGGCAAGGCTGAGAAAGCCCACATAACGCCCACGCATATCCTCAGGGGCAAGGCTGGCAGAGTAGGCCTGCTGTCGCGAGAAGGCGGACATCTCGCCAAGAGTAAACACCACCATCATGAAAACAAAGGCAGTGAGCGAGCCGCTGACGAGAAAGGTGAGGAAACTGATGCCCATCAAAATGTAGCCAAGCGCCAGCACCTGCCTGACCGGCCATTTACGCAGCCCGGCTGCCAGTGGCAGCTCAAACAGACAGATCATGACGCCGTTCAGGGCCAGCACGAGGCCGCAGTCATGCAGCGGCAGCCCGTTCCGCTCAAAGTGCAGCGGGAAAGTGGTGTTGGTCTGCCGGAAGATCCATGCCGTGCAGATGCAGGCTGCGAACAGGGCCAGGAAAGCGTGATTGCTTTTTATAGACTGCCACGCATGCCCCCAGCCTGCGTGCTCGCGGGCCGTGCGCCTGCCCCGGGGAAGGCAAACCCAGGCGATGATGCCAAAGAAGGCCGAAGTGGCAGCATCGACAGCGAAGAGCCAGAAAAAGGAGTATTCCGCCAGGAAGCCTGCTGTGGCTGGCCCGAGGGACCACGCGAGATTCACCGCAAAGCGCTGCACCGCATAGGCGATGACACGGTGCTCCGGCGGCACCAGGTCCTGCACCAGCGCGGCGCTGGCAGGGCTCCCGGCCTCATTGATGGCACCGGTGATGAAAGCCAGCAGCGCCAGCGTACGCCAGTCCACCGCCTGGGACATGGCGATCATGCACACCGCACCCGCCAGCGCGGAGACGGCCATGGTGACATTCCTCCCAAGGCGGTCAGCCATCCAGCCGCCGATCCAGGCTGCCGCAAAGCCGCCCACCGAATACGAGGCCACGGCATAGCCCGCCTGGGCGGTGGTGTGGCCGTTGCGCGTGATGAAGAGCGCCAGAAACGGCACGACGAAGACACCGAACCGATTGACGAAGGTCGCGCCTACCAGAACCCAGAAGGGTCTGGGCAGGACGCGCAATTGTGAAAGAAGGGACATGGTTGGAAAAAGAGGTTCATGGAAAAAAGAAGGGTGAGCAGGAACGCAAAACGGGCCGGCTCAGGTGAGCCGGCCCGTCGAAGGCTTTAAAGGGTGTCTGTGTTCGGTTAGATTACAGGCCTTTGCTCACAATGTATTTCACGAGATCGACGACTCGGTTGGAGTAGCCCCACTCGTTGTCGTACCAGCTCACGAGCTTGAAGAACTTGCTGTTCAGCTCGATGCCGGAACCGGCGTCAAAGATGGAGCTGTGCTGGTCGTGCATGAAGTCGGTGCTCACCACTTCGTCGGCGGTCCAGTTCAGGATGCCCTTGAGGTAGGTTTCGCTGGCCTTCTTCATGGCGGCGGAGATTTCCTTGTAGCTGGTTTCCTTCTCCGTCTTCACGGTCAGGTCCACCACGGAAACCGTCGGCGTCGGCACGCGGAAGGACATGCCGGTCAGCTTGCCCTTCACTTCCGGGATCGCGAGACCCACGGCCTTGGCGGCACCGGTGCCGGAAGGAATGATGTTGATGGCGGCGCTGCGACCACCCTTCCAATCCTTCTTGGACGGGCCGTCCACGGTCTTCTGAGTGGCGGTGTAGGAGTGGATGGTGGTCATGAGGCCTTCGGCCACGCCGAAACCTTCCTTGAGCAGCACGTGCACGATCGGCGCAAGGCAGTTCGTGGTGCAGCTGGCGTTGGACACCACGTGGTGCTTGGAGGCGTCATACTTCTCATGGTTCACGCCCATGACGACGGTGATGTCTTCATCCTTGCCAGGGGCGGAGATGATGACCTTCTTGGCGCCTGCGTCGATGTGGCCCTGAGCCTTGCTGCGCTCGGTGAAGAGACCGGTGGACTCGATCACGATGTCCACGCCCAGTGCCTTCCATGGCAGGGCGGAGGGGCCTTCACGCACGGCGAGGCATTTGATCTCGTGGCCGTCCACCACGAGGATGTCGTCTTCAGCCACGTCAGGGCTGGACTTCTTGGAGTACACTTCCTCACGGGCCTTGCCCTGGGTGGAGTCATACTTGACGAGGTAGGCCAGATTGTCAGCAGGCACGAGGTCGTTCACGGCGACGACGTCGATTTCCTTGCCCAGGAGACCCTGGTCACAGATTGCGCGAAACACGAGGCGGCCGATGCGCCCGAAACCATTGATGCCGATTTTGACCATGTTGTTTGAGTTAGTTTTGATTTTTGAGGGGAAGCAGGATTACTGCCGGGGGGGGTGGGTGTCAACCGCCGAGGCAGCAGGTTTCGGGCCGGAATAAGCTTCCCAAAGGCCGAGCGCCAGCCCTATCCTGCCACCATGAACAGGTCCGCCACAGTGCTTTCCTTGCTTGCGTGCGTCGCCGTGGCAGCTGGCTGGTTTTGGCGTGAAAAGACAGCCCCGGAGCTCGAAGCACAGCCAAAGCCACATGTCATGTCGCTGGAGGAGAAGCTGAACACGATCATCATCCCAGACTATCCTACGTCAGAAGTCGCCCTTGAGGAAGCCGTCGAGGTCCTGCGCATGAAAAGCCGTGAATTTGACACCACCTCCGCCGGCTCCGGAATCAAGGGAGTCAACATCGTCATCGTTGCCGGAGGCAGCCTCAAGCTGCCGGCCGCATCCGGCCTCAGCATGCGAGGCGTGCCACTGGCCGAAGCCTTGCGCCACATCACTGGTCTGGTCGGGCTCAAATACACCGTTGAGCGGCACGCTGTGGCCATCCGAGAGCAGAATGACCAGAGGGTTCCTGTTTATCAGAAGACCACCAGCCTCCAGAACCACATGGAGAAGCGAATTCTTCCGACTGTCCAGTTTCAAGACGCCAGCCTTGAGGAGGCATTGGAGTACCTGCGGGTGAACCGCGGCTGCTACGATATGGGTGACAAAATTCCCCCTCCGTTAAATTATGTCCTGCATCTGCGCGAAGGCGTCAAGCGCCCGCCGATCTCGATCGATTTGAAAGACATTCCGCTGGATGAGGCTCTCCGCTACTGCGCCGAAATCTCCAACGTCAGACTGCGCTACGATCCCTTTGCGGTGGTGGCCACCGACGCAGAAACTGAAAGTGCCAGCCTTCCCGCCACTTCTTCCGCCCAGCCCATTCTGCCTCTCATGGACCTCAACGGGGCAACCCTAGAAGAGAGTCTCCACTTTATTCGCGTCAAATCGCGCGAGCTCAATCCTGATCGCAGTGAGCTCTCCATTGTGGTCAAACCCGGTGCTCCGCGCGCGTCCATCACTCTTTGCCTCTCACAGATTCCCCTCAGCACAGCCCTTTGCTACATCGCTGAAGTTTCCGGCAATAAGCTTTCATACGACGTCAGGAGCTATGTCCTCTCCCCTGTTGGCCTGAAGTAAAAGCCCTCCAAAGCCGCCAATCACTACATTTGTAGTTGTCATATCACGACAAATGTAGTGAAATGAATTTAATTCCATTAAATCATGCCAGACGCACCCGACATTTCCGAATCTGAGTGGTCCATCATGGAGGTTCTCTGGGAGTCATCCCCAAAGACCGCCTCTGAAGTGACCAAGGCCCTGCGTGCCTCCACCAACTGGGCTGAAAACACCGTCCGCACGCTGCTCACGCGGCTGGTGGAAAAAGGCGCGCTCAAGACCGCCGAAAACGCCAGCGGCACCCGCACCTTCCTCCCCGCTGTAAAGCGGGAGGCATGCGTGCACGCCGAGAGCGAGTCCTTCATGCAGCGCATCTTTGGCGGCGCAGCCAAGCCCCTGCTCGTGCACTTCGCCCAGAACAGCAAGCTCACCGCCGAAGAAGTGAAGGAGCTGAAAAAGCTGCTCGACCAGTCTCTCAACTCTTGACCCACCATGAACACGCTCACCCACATTTTCGACTGGCTCCTCGCCGCCAGCCTCCGTGCGTCGCTGCTCACTGCTGCCACGCTGCTCATCCAGGCGGCTCTGCACCGCCACCTCAGCGCCCGCATGCGCTACGCGCTGTGGCTGCCCACCCTCGTTGTGCTGCTCATGCCGGTGCTGCCGGAGAGCCGCTGGAGCCTTGAGCAGGTGTTTCAAGCGCATGCGCGCCAGACGCCTGTCGCCGCGACAATGGCTGTCAGCGATGTCGTGCATGAGATGCCGGTGGTTTTCTCCGCCCCTGAGCCTCTGCCGCCGCCTGTGGACTGGCAGCACCTGGTCCGCGTGGGCTGGCTCGTCATTGCCGCAGGCATTCTCCTTTCCGGCGGAGTCTCCCTCATGCTTGCCCTGCGCCGCTTTCAGCGGGCCCGTCATCCCGCCAGCGACGAGATCCTGGCCACGCTCGCGCAGATCGCCCGCGAGGTATGCCTACGCCGCATGCCCGAGGTGCTGATCTCCCCTGGCGTCAGCAGTCCTGCGGTCACCGGCCTGCTGCACCCCGTGCTGCTGCTGCCAGTCAGCTTTGACCATGAGTTCACCCCCGCCGAAGCCCGCCTCGTGCTCAAGCATGAGCTCATGCATCTCAAGCGCGGCGACCTCACGCTCAATGCCCTCATGTGCTTTCTCATGGCTCTGCATTGGTTCAATCCCCTGCTCTGGATCGCCTTCTTTAAAATCCGCGCCGACCGCGAAGCTGCGTGCGACGCCCAGGTCCTCCACGATGCCACCAAGGACCACCGTGCCGAATACGGCCATGCCCTCCTCAAGGTGGAGAGCGCCTTCTGCCCACGCGGCCTCAGTCTGGGCTTTGTCGGTATCTTTCAGCGTGGCGCGGTGCTGCGTTCCCGCATTCAGTCCATCATCAGCCACCCTCGCCCACGTCCGGTCATGAGGGCGGTCTTGGCCATATGCATCATCCTCATGACATTTTTTGGAGTGACCCGCGCCCAAAAGTCGGAGCCGGTGCGTGATTTCACCATCGGCCAGCTCTCATTCCGCGAGGGAGACTCCATTCAGATCCACTCCGTGCAGACCACGGCAGAATCGCTGACCGTTTCCGCCGATTATGTGCTCGCCAGTGAGGACGAGGCCTACATCTCCCTTTTCGTCACCGTGAAAAACTCCGACCGCACTCCGGTCGATCCGCGGCAGAGAGCCCGGATCAAAAAGGGGAAAGGCAGCGTTGTCCTGGTGCACCCGCACCCACAGACGGGACTGCCACATCTCAGCTTTTACAACAAGGATGGCGAAGCCTTTGGTGGCATCTATTTCGGCACCCAGGACGAAGCCGCGGCATCCAAGGCCATGAACTTAAACTACATGAAGGCGGGCACTCAGACAGAGGCCGCAAACCCATATGCTTTCATCAAGTCGAAGCTGGATAAGATCATCATACCCAGCATTCAATTTAAAGAGGCCTCGGTGCAGGAGGCGCTCGAATACCTCCGCGTCAAAGGGCGTGAATTTGACACTCTGACCACCGACCCCAAAGCACGTGGAGTCAGCATCCTCTACCGCGCCGGGGACCCGCCGTCTGCCGCGATCATTTCTCTGGATCTCAAAGACATCCCGCTGAGCGAAGCCCTGCGCTATGTCGTCGAGCTGGCCAACCTCAAAATGAGCGTGCAGCCATATGCCGTCGTTGTGAGTGAAACCGAGATCAAAACTGGGGCTGCAAGTTCAAGTCAGGTCCCTGCAGCAGAAATGCCATCTCCCAGAGTCATTATTCCCAGCTTGGAGATGCGCGAGGCATCGCTCAACGAATGCCTCGACTTTATCCGCAACCAATCCCGGGAGCTCGACCCCGAGAGGAAAGGCGTCAACATCATCCTCCAACCAGGCGGGGACACTTCGGCTAACATCACCCTCTCCCTCAAGGACGTGCCGGTTGACGAAGCCCTGCGCTACTGCGCCGAGCTAGGACATCACAAGCTGACTCATGACGCCCGGTCCTACGTCCTCATACCGGAGTCGAAGCAGGACAAAAGCCAGGCTTCCAGCCCTTCCTCCGCTGCACCATCTGCCGCAGAGGCTGAGGCCGACAAGCTCCGCAAGGCCCGCCCGCAGAAGTATGAATTCGCCAAAGCGCGGCTGGGGGATGTGCTGCGCTATCTCGCCACCGACGCCGGCATGAATTTCATCTCTCCGCCTGACGACAATCCCATCAACCAAAAGCTGGTCACCTTCAGCATCCATGCCAGTCCCTTTGATGTCTTGGAAACCCTTTGTGGTGCGAACGGCCTGACACTGGTGTTTGATCGTGAACGCTGGATCATCCGTCCCAGCGAAGATGCCGATCTGATCGGTAAATTTTACTCCCAGCCCAAAACGCAAGCGAGCGCCGAGACCATTCTCAAGGACATCAGCACCATCCTGAATGGAAGCAATGCCACGCCCAAGAAGGACACCTCCACACCGAGCGTCACATACCGAAAAGAATACTCCTCCTTCTATGTGAAAGCCACCCGCCTGCAGCACTCCTGGGTCAGCGCCTATTTCAAAGGGCTGACAAGTTCGGCACAGCCCGGTGATACCGAGTGATCCACGGTTGAACTTGCGCCAAAGCTCGCTCTGGATGCCACGCTCATGGCATCCCTCCCAGAACTCGACCTCACCCAGCGCCTGCGCGAAAACGCCTGGATCGGCGATGCCGTCCTGGAGCTTTACGTCCGCAGCTTCATCCTGAAGCTGCATGGCAAGGTGGATGCGGAGATGAAAATGCGCTTCACCTGCAATCAATTCCTCTCCTGCACAGGCAACCCCACCGCGGTGGAGGCTGACATCGGCGTGATCTACCAGCGCGAGGGGCTGGAGGCCGCCTTTGCCTGGATCCACGAAAACCTTGAGCCGCTGTTTCTCAAGCAGGAGGCCAAGCGCAAACGCACCGGCAAGTAGCTAGGCGCGCTGTCCCAGCGCCTTGAGCTTGGCTTCGGCCTCGCTCCATGGCACGTCATGCGGCAGGCGCTTGGTGGTGGCTGCCAGCGCGGCGGTGACACCGGCCGCCTCTCCCATCGCCACCGAGTTCCCAGTCACGCGATAGCTCGCATGCGCGATGAAATCGCCGCTGATGTTGCGCCCGGCCATCATCAGGCCGTCCACATCCTTGGCGATCAGCGCCCTCAGCGGAATGTCATACGGCTTCACTTTGATGCCCGCGTTGTGATAGGCGGTCGTCTTGTTCATGTCGGCACTTAGGGCATGAATGTCCACGCTGAAGGTCGGGCGCACCACGGCATCGTCATAGCGTGCACCTGTGGCCACATCGTCCTTCGTTACAGTGTAGCGCCCGGCAATGCGACGGCCATCGCGAACGCCGATCTGCTCCGCCGTGGCGGCAATTTGCAGGGCCTCCCACGGGCCGCCCAGCTTACGCAGGGCATTCACGATCTTGTTCATCTCCGCACGGGCCTGCACAGTGGCCTCGGTGATCTTCGCGGCATCAAAGCAGGGCACGGCATACTGGTGGTTCATCATCACCAGCAGCAGATTGTCCCGCACCTGCCAGAGGGTGGGCTTGGCATAGGAGGGGAAGAGGCCCGCACGCTTGATCTCCGCCAGAAACGCGTCTTTGGCTACACCATCAGCCTTGCTGGGGTCGGACTTGTGAATGAAGGCCTCCAAAGCCGCGACATCCTTGCACACAAGCAAAGCATTGAGAGACATCGGCTGGCAGGGGCAGGCGTCCGCCTCACCGTATTCAAAGGAGCAACCCGCCAGGGCTCCGAGGTCTCCGTCTCCCGTGGTGTCGATAAAGACCGGCGCCTTCCAGGCCTGCCGGCCAGATTTGGACTCCGTGACCACCGTCGTGAGTCGCTTTCCGTCGCGGTAGGCGGCACACACATGGGTATGAAGCTGGAACTTGATGCCTGCCTCGACAAACATCTCCTCCAGCAGCAGCTTCATGCCTTCCGGCTCGTAGCAGATGCTCTTGTGGCTGGTGCCACGGCGCATGCCGCGCTCGTCCAGCCGCTTCAGCAGCTCCTGGTTGAAGCCCGGCTTGTCAAAATCGAGCAGATACCCCAGCAGGCCCGCCGTCCACACGCCGCCGAGACAGCCGCGCCACTCAAACACGCGGACACGTGCCCCGGCTCGCGCCGCCGTGATGGCAGCCGCAATACCTGCCGGTCCGGCTCCGCAGACGATCACGTCTGCATCCTCCACCAGCGGCAGATCCCGTGCCTGCTCATGAAAATGCCCCTCAGATGTGGCAATGGCTTTTTCCACCTCCGCTGCGTTCATCACCCCGGGCGTGACAAGGGCACCAGAGAAGGCGGCGCGCAGAAAGGAACGGCGCTTGAGATCGGAGGAAGGGCTGGATGTGCTCATGGCGGATTGTGAAGTCAGATTTACCGCAGTTTTGGACAAAATCATGGGCCACTTTTTTCCATCAGAGATTCCGCCTGAACCGCCACGGCCTCGTCACAACGTTGCAATGCCAGCCGAATTTTCTCACGATCTCCGCCATTTTCCCGGATCAGCCTCCGGGCGATCTCGACCGCAGGCTCAAAGCGGCCATCGCCATCGGCATCCAGCCAGATCGGGTTCGTCGAACCCACCACACGAGGGATGAAGCTCTTGCTGCTCGGCTGATACGGCCGGGGAATCTCCCAGAACGGCTCGGTGATACCCGGCCCCGTCGCGATGGCCACCAAATGCACATCATGTGCGGGCTTGGGCATTTCCCACACAATGCGCGCTTTTTCACCCGCACGATGGTTGTCTTCAATCTTCTGCTCACGAATCAGGATGCCGTTCGCAAAGAGTTCGATGTGGTCTGCCTGCGTCCATGCAGGCCCAGAGACGGACGCTTCCACCTTGATCTTTTCCTTCAGTCCTGTCGCCAGATCTCCGACGATGAATTTGTCATCCACCCTGAGCTGCGCCAGCAGTCCCAGGCTCACCAGCAGCCGCCCTTCCTTGTAGCTGCGCCAGACTTCATCCAGATCAAGGTTCGCCGGATCGGCATCCTTGGCGGCCACATAGGTGCGCCCCTGCCCGAGAATGAAACGGTTCGCATCATGGCTGTCGCTCGAACCCACCGCCGCAATGCGGTACCCGCGATTGAGCAGCGCAAACCAGTCACGGTAAAGCAGGTGAATGTCAGACTGCATCGCTGCAGAAGTGATCACCTCCATCGCATCGATGCCCGCCAGTGCATCTGCCTGGCGGTGCCTGCCCGTCTTCGGATTGAACTGGATGCCGCCAAACGGGATAAAGCCGCTGTGCAGGTCCCGCGGATGATTCAGCGTGATCACCTTCACGCCAGGAGTGGCCCGGATATCCGGCAGCAGCTTTGCCCAGTCTTCCTGCTGGTGATTCACCACACGGGCTCCTGGCTCGATGGGAAAGGCATTGAAATGCCCGTGCTTGGTGGTGACCTCATTGCCGATCACCGGCGTGAAGCTTTTCGCCACCCTCATGCTGGCGGCCTGCGGTGCATAGTCTGTGTGATGATTGTGATCCGTGGAGATCGCCAGTTCGATCCCCTCCCCCGCGATGGTAAGCATGCGCTCTTCGATCTTGGCATCGCCATGCCCGCTATAAGTCAGCGTATGAATGTGGCTGTCTGCCGCGATCCAGCCTTTGGTATCCACCTCGCGCCGCAGCTTCACCGCCACCCTTTTGCTCTCTCCTTCCTGAAGAGTTAGCACCTCACGACTGACACCCCATTCAAAGCCGCGCCCAGCATGGAGAATGTAATCCCCAGGCGGCAGAGAGAGTCTGGCTTTCCCATTCCTTGTGTAAACCACACCCACACGCACGGCTATATCTGCGGCAGACTCGGCTCTCAGCGGCTGCAAGGTTCCATCCACACGCGTCGCCGTCAGCCTGCAGGGCAGCTCACCTCCCGCATCTCCATCCATCACGGTGACTTCCACTTGGGCACCACTGAGCAGCTCAGCACTCGTCTTTGACGCGATGATCACGGGCCCCGCCTCGATGTCATCCAGAGCTGTAGGTGCCTCGATCATCAGAAGATTGTCCCCATCACGCAAAGTCCCCAGCGGGATCGCGAGAAGGCTCTCCATCGCTGTTTCGGCCGTCACCAAGGCCCCCAGCTTTTTGCCATTCAAAAAGACAGGCCAGCCAAGCTTCACATCCCGTTGCCAGATGCGCAGCGTCTGCTCTGAGGTATTTGCCCTGGCCTCAAAATGCTTCTCCAGCCGCTCGGCGTCCACAGCCCTGTCCTTGAACTCCTCCCATTCAAACTGCCCCGGCTTTCCGAGATGCATCTTTCCAGGCAGCACGATCACGTCTTCCGCCATCAGGGTCAATGCGGGCAGGCAGGCTAAAATCCATTTCATCCACTATCAACGCCTCCGCCGGCAGACAGTTTTCCAGCCGTCATTGAAATGCAGCGCTTGCTTGCCAAAGCTGCCGCATGAAACGCTACCGTGTCCGCCACACCTCTGCCACCGCCCTCGACTGGGCGGTGGCCGAATCATTGACCGCCTTTTCCTTTCCCTGGGAAGAGAGCACGGCGCCGTTCACCGAATTCCGCGCCTTGTGGGACGAAAGCCATCTTCATTTCCGCTTTGACTGCCAAGATGACGACCTCGTGCTGCCCGATGGTGCTGATGCTAAAGAGCGCGTGCTTGGATCTGATCGCGTCGAAATTTTTCTATCACCCGATCTCAGCCTGAAGCCCTACTTCTGCCTGGAAATGTCCCCTCGTGGAGATGTGCTCGACTACGAGGCCAGCTTTTACCGTGAAATGAACTGGGACTGGCGATGCGCGGGATTGAGCCTCGCAGCCGAGATCATGGGAAACCGCTACACCGTCATGGGCAGCATCCCTTTGGACACGCTGCGAACGCTCCAGGTGCTCAAAGCCGACAGCCGCGAATTTTATGCCGGACTCTACCGCGCAGAATTTCGCCACAAACCCGACGGCTCCGTGCAGTCCGGCTGGATGCCCTGGGTCAATCCGCAGACAGAGCGACCAGATTTTCACGTGCCTGCCTCGTTTGGCATTCTCGAACTGGTGTGACGAGCCCCGCCTGAACGCCGGCGGTCCTCTCAACCTACTTTCTTTTGATCTTGTAGCTGTGTGCGACGGAGGCATTGGGCACCTCGTCGCGTGTCACCCCGGGCACGATGGATCTCACATAGTCCACCTGCGCTTCACCCGGGCCCACCATCACTCTCACATGTCCTGAGCTGCCCAGAATGGTGCCCGTGTATCCATATTCCTCCGCGCTGCGCGTGCCACCGCTTGGGTGTCCGGGCTGAGGCACCTCCTGGTAGATGACACCGTCCAGCTCCTCCTTGGCAAAGAGGTGGTCATGCCCGTGAAAAACAATGCTCACACCATTTTTGACCAGGAGCTGATGGATGGGCAGCGCCCAGCCTGGGCGATGCTGTTTGAAGCCCTCGCTGCCATCCGCATTTTTGCCGCCCCATTCCATGTAAGGCGCGGGCGTCACGGCTCCGCGCACATCCTTGCCCAGTCCACCCACGAGATGATGCAGAAAGACAAACTTGAACGGCGCCTTGCTCGTTTCCAGCGTCTTCGCCAGCCACCGGTATTGCTCCTCCCCCAGCGTCATGTCCCAGTTGTCCTCACTTTTGCGCTCCCGCGTAAACCAAAAAGGATCCAGCACGACGAACAACGCGCTGCCCCACTCAAAGGCATAGTAGTCCTGCAGCATGCCCGCGCTTTCCTCAGGCTTTGAATTCCCCGTGTAGATGCCGCCGGGCTCGGGGTTGGGAAAATACTTCTTCCGCATGGCGATGGACCACAGCGGCATCGAATCCGGCTGCCCCGTCAGCCGAAAGCCCTGCTCACCGTCATGATTTCCCAAGGCAAGAAGCACCGGCACGCTGTGTGCAATGCGCCCCAGATAAAAACGCTGCGCCTTATACTGTGATTCCGCCCGTGTGTAAAAGCTGCCAAATTTGTCCACCATCGTGGTGTCCCCGAGATCGATCATGAAATCCGGCTTGTCGGTCAGCATGTTGGCCAGTGTCTGCTGGTACACGCGAACGTCCGTGCTCATGTCGAGATGTGAGTCCGCCTGCATCGTGAAGGTAAAGGCAGACGCCGGAGCACGCTGCGTATGAAAGCTGCGCACCTCATCACGCACCGCCTCGCCGCCGCCGATGCGATAAGTCAGCTGATAAATATACGCGCTGTCTGCTTTCAAAGACCCCAGCAAAATCGTCTGCGGCTCCCCCGCTGTGAGTTTCACGACTGCGGAGCGCTGCGTCAGCATCGACGGGCTGGCACCGTAGGAGACAAAAGCCTCCATGTCCTTCCAGGCCAGCACGCTCAGGGTCACGGATTCCGCCTCAGGGCGGCAGAGCCAGACATTGAAAAGATACGGCGGCACCACCGCAGGCTCCACCTGTCCGCCAGCTCCAGCCCCTTTGCCTTTGTTGCCGCGCTCCCCTTTGGGCTGCTTTCCTTCATTTTGGGCCATGGCCAGCGCCGCAGCCATGACAATGAATGCGGCCAGCAGAGGCAGTGACGTAGAGGTCTTCATGCACAGAAATGATAACGGAAATGTCAAAGAGCCATCAGGCCGCAACCGGAGAATTGTCAGCGCCGTGTCAGCAAGCACTACGAGTCCACCTCGGCATGCCCAGCTTCATCCAGAGCCGCCAGCTCGCGCAGAATGGCAGTGGCATACGTTCCTTTGGGAAGATCAAACCGCATGGAAAGATCGCCATCTGCCACCACCTCCATGACAGGCTGCAAAGGGCGCAAGCGCATGACCCGCCGCTCCTGCCGCAGACCGCAGGCTTTCAGACCAGCGGTGATTTCGGGGAACCGGTCTGCCACGCTCTGCTCAAAGTCACGCACCTCGCCCACGCTCTGAAGATCTCCTTCTCCCCACAAGGGCGCAGTGAGTTCCACGATCCCTTTTTCAAACCTTGCCACCTCATCGCCACGCTGGTTTTCCGGCAGCAGAATGGTGCCATTGTCTGAGAATCCAAAGACCTCGCCAGCAAGCGGCTTGTCCCAGGTGCCTGCCGCCATGCGCCCCGCTACCACGGTGTTAAAAAGATAGCTGCGCGCGGATGAGATGAGGAGTCCGCGCAGCAGTCGATCTCCTGGATTGAACTCGCCACGAAACATCGCCAGCGCCTTGGACAGGTTCTGCCCGTCATTGCCGAAGCGTTGCGCGCCAAAAAAATTCGGCACTCCTTTTGCAGCAATGTCACTCCACCGCCGTCTGGCGGAATCCGCGTCAAATTCCGGCTCACGCAGGCGGATGGTGAATCGGTTGCCCTGGTGAATGCCACGGCGCAGCTTGCGAGTGTTGCGTGTGATTTGCAGTACCTTCAGTCCCTCGGATTCCAGCACTGCTGGCTCTGGCGAAGGCTGGCCGGGCATGTGCAGGCTGAACCACTGCCGTGTGACCGCATGGCGGTCCTTCAGCCCGCAGTGGCTCACCAGCCTGCGCCGGATGCCCACGGCGTCTGCCAGCTGCGCCGCGGCGGCATTGCTGTCCAGATTCCGCTTCTCCGCCCACACCAGGCAGTGCTCGCCAACGCCCGAGGGCTCAAAACCCAGAATCTCCTCCACCACAAAATCCTCTGGCTGCACCTTGAACCGTGCCCGGCCCAGAGGGCCGCCGTGCAGATAGGGAAGTGCCTTCGGATCTGAAATCATGTGCCGCAAGGTCTGCGCCACATCCTGCACGGAATCAATCCAAGATGCAGGATGTTTGCGGCAGCCTCACTCACGCCACGAGATGCTTTGGCAGATCGGCCACTCGTTCACAGCCCACCTGCTCCATCACCTGCTTGAGCTGGCGCTTGAGCATCGTCATGGTGTGGTCTGCCCCGTCTTTGCCCAGGGCTCCCACCCCGTACATGAAGGAGCGCCCCATGAAGGTAAACTTGGCGCCGCTGGCCAGCGCACAGGCCACGTCGGGGCCGGAGCGCAGACCGCTGTCCAGCATGATGGTAGTGCGATGTCCAAATTTTTTCGCCAGCTCGGTGAGCGGTTTGATCGTGGACTGTCCGGCATCCAGCTGCCGGCCACCGTGATTCGACACAATGAATCCGTCCACGCCCAGGCCCAGCGCCGTCTCGGCATCCTCCTCGGTCACCACGCCCTTCACCACCAGCTTGCCTTGCCAGCGCTCGCGGATGGCGCTGATCTTGGCGGGATTCAGCCGCCCGGAGAAGGTCTTGTTCATGAAAAGCCCGAGGTGTTTCATGTTCAGCCCCTTCGGCAGATAGGGCTTCATGGTCTTGAACTCCGGCGCACCGGCCGCCAGCTGGCTGAAGGACCAGGTGGGATGCAGCATCATCTGGATCACATTGCGCAGCGTCATACGCGGCGGGATGGAGAGCCCGTTGCGGATCTCCTTGGGGCGGTAAGCAAAGGTGGGCGTGTCGGCAAGAATGACGAGCACCGGAAAGCCGGCATCCTTCACACGGTCCAGCAGCTTGTCGCGCAGTGAGTTTTCAGCAGGATGGTACAACTGAAACCACGCCTTCCCTTCCGTAAGCTCAGCCACCGTTTCAATGCTGGCCGTGGCCACGGTGCTCAGCGTGAACGGCAGGTTGTGCTGGTGCGCCGCCTTGGCGATGATCTCGGTGGCCTTGGGCCAGATCAGCCCCTGCAGCCCGATGGGCGAGACTCCAAAGGGCGCGTCATACGTGATGCCAAAAAGCTCCGTCTTCAGGTCCGAACCCGGATAATCCCGCAGATACCACGGCCTCAGCTGCACCTGCCGGATTTCATCCGTGTTGCGCTGAAGGTTGATGTTGGAAAAGCAGCCGCCCTCCAGGTATTCAAAGGCAAACCGCGGCACCCTGCGGCGTGCCTTCTCTCGCAGGTGCTCGATGGAGGGGTAGTTGGAGTTGAAGACTTCAGGCATGGTGTTCTGGAAAGCGGGAGTGAGGGCGAAAGTGCAGATCTATCATCGCCCGCACACGCCCACTTCATTCGCAGTAAATCGCCGGATTTGCAATCTTCCTGCACCCACGCTGCCAGTGCCAAAACGCACCTGCTTCAGATCATTGCTCCATCTTCTTTGCTCCCTTCTTTTTGCCTCCGGCTCCCATGCCCTTGCCCGGTTTGGGCCCTCTTCCCTGGGGAAACTCGCCGCGCTCCAAAGCCGCAAAAGCCTGCTCCCCCAGCCCCGCGCGCAGGTGTGCTTTGAGCTCGGCCTGCAGTTTCTCCGCCATCTGGGGGGTTTGCTTTGCCAGATCTCGCGTCTCTCCCAGATCATGCACCAGGTCAAAAAGCAGCCCCTCCTTGCTGTCCCAGAGATAGAGCAGCTTGTAGTCGCCTTTTCGGATCGCAGACATCGGTTGCTCCACCTCCACCACCTGATGCCACACAAAGCGATCAATCGGCCGCCTCACGGGTTCTTTTCCACCGCTCAGCAGCAGCGGCTTCCAGCTTCCACCCTCCACGCCTTTGGGCAGGGGAAATCCAGGTGCGGCAAAATCCAGCACAGTCGCCATCAGATCGTAGCTGATGACAGGGGTGGCACAGTTCACACCGCCTTTGACTCCCGGGCAGCGGATGATCATCGGCTCGCGGATTCCCCCTTCTCCCAGATCTCCTTTCCCGCCATTGAGCACGCTCGTGCGACCGCCGTTGTCCGAAGTGTAGATGACGAGAGTGTTTTCCGCGATGTGGAGCTCATCCAGTTGTTTCAAAACCTCGCCCACGCAGGTGTCGAGATCCTCGGTCATGGCGGCCATCACAGCACGGTCGCCCTTCCCTCCCTTTCCAGGATTCGGCATGCTTTCGTATTTTTTCAGCGTCGAGGCCAGCGCCTGGGGCGTCTGATGCACGGCATAGTAGGAAAGCTGCAGGAAGAACGGATGCCCCTCTTTCACCTGCTTCTCCATGAACGTGCGTGCGCGCCGCGTGATGCCAAAGGACTGCTTCGGATCTTCCGGATCGGTCGTGTCTCCGTCCTCGTTCATGGTGATGCCATCGCTGGCGTCATACCCCATGGACTCTGGCGTATGAAACCACTGCCACTTGCCGAAGTGGGCTGCGCGATAGCTGCCGTCCGCCTTCTTCAGCGTGTTGACCAGCGAATCGCTCACGGGTGCGTTCCAGTTGCGCGAGTTTTTGTCCGTCGCATTGAGCGTGCTGGTCGTGCGCCCCATCTGGATGGAGGCACGCGAGCACTCGCATTTGCAGTGCGCCGCATAAGCCTGAGAGAACACCATGCCCTGCGCGGCGAGTTTTTCCAGATTGGGAGTGTGAAACTCCCGCCCCGCACTGCCCGGTTCATTGGGCATCATCCGCACCGAGGTCCCGCTCCACGACTGGTCATCAGCGAGGATAAAAAGGATGTTGGGAGCCTTGGCGAAGGCAGCGACGGCCAGGAGCTGAAGGCCAATGATGAATGGAATGATTCTCATGGTTCAAAAATAAGGTCTGATGTTTTATACCGGCCCCTTGGCCCCTGGCTCATTTGAGCCGGCTTTGAGCTCCGTCTTTTCCTTCTTCATCGGCATGGGTTTTCCACCCTTGCCCCCTTTCCCACCCTTTCCGCCTTTGCCTCCTTTACGGTCGCCTGACTTCTCTCCTCCTGCGACGTAGTCAGGATTGGGTTTCGGCAGTCCGGCATTCACAGCGCGCAGATAATCCGTCATGCGGCTGTCGAGAGCGGCTGCCACTTGGGGCTCCGCCTGCGCGAGATCTTTCTGCTCCCCGATGTCCTTGGAGAGATCAAATAGCATTCGTCTTTCAGTTTCAAACACACGGATCATCTTCCAGTTCTGGTAGAGGATGGCGGAAGCGGGGCCGATCTCGTCTTTGTCATAATGTGGGAAATGCACCACCAGTTCATCGTGGAGTCGCCTTGGCGGCGTGTTCGGATCCTTTTTCAGCACACCCACGAGGCTGACACCATCGAGATCTTTCGGCAGCATGCTCGGTGGCGCACCCGCCAGTTCCATGATCGTAGGCAGCACATCCACCGTGCTGGCATGCACATGGGAAAACTCCCCCGCCTTGACGCCTGGGCCGGCCACCAGCAATGGCACCCTCAGCCCCCCTTCCCAAACCGTGCCCTTGCCATTGGTGAGAGCGCCGTTCGCGTTGCGCCCCTGTGCACCGTGATCGGCAGTATAGATGATGTAGGTGTTTTTGAGCGCATCGAGTTCCTTGAGCTTTGCCAGCACGAGACCGATCGTCTTGTCGATTTCTTCGCAGCCTGCCGCCTGACCAATCCGCACGATGTCCAGACGGTTGCCCAGCCTGCGCTTCACAGACTCGATCATCTCTGGAGTCGCGCTTTCAGGCTGCTTGCCCGGGTATTGCGAAATTTGCAGGTAGAAAGGCTTTCGTGCCCTCACCTGCCGCGTCATGAAATCCATGCCCAGATTTGCGATCGCGTAGCACTGTTTTGGATTCGGTTCATCGACGTTGTCAGGCCCGCCATTGCTGTTCGGCCCGTCGTTTTCGTCAAAGCCGCTCTGCTGCGGGTTCTCACGACCCACATGCCATTTGCCAAAGTGGGCGGTGGCATAGCCCTGTTTTTTCAAAAGGGTGCCGATGGTTTCCATGCCAGCGGGAACCTGTGACGTCGTCTCGGGGGCGATGACCTTGTCTCCCGGATTCACCCCGCCCTCCTTCCTCGTTTCACCGACAAACGTCATGTGCAGCCGCGCCGGGTTGCGCCCGGTAAACAGAGCCGCCCGTGTGGGAGTGCATCGTGGCGATGAGGCGTAGAAATCAGAGAAGCGAATGCCGTGCTGGGCAATGCTGTCCAGATTCGGAGTGCGGATGAAGCTGCTCGTCGATCCTTCGGCATTTCGATCATCCTGCGGCACGGACATGGACGCCCACCCTTGCGCCTCTCCCATGATGACAAGGAAGTTGGGCTGTGCGCTCTCCGCCGCAGCCATACACTGGCATGCCGCCAGGAAATAAATCAGACGAAGGCTTTTCATGGCTGATAAAATCAGGTGTTACCGCAAGGGCGCCCCACTCACATCGAGATCAGGCTTCGTGTTCCAGCGCGGCTGCCAGCCGGGCTTTTCCACCTTGGTTCGGAAGATGATCGTGTTGTCCAGCGCGAGGTCGTCGGTCCAGATGAACTTCGCCCCTTCGAAATCGTTCTCAAAGTAGGGCTGCTTGGGATCCACTTCTTCGACAGTGTACTCCTTCGCTTGTTTCCATGAACTGTCGTCAAAGTCCACGGCCCACCAGTTGGCAGGCAGAGGCTCTTGCTTGACCTGCGGATTGGCCGTGTCGCCGTTGACCGGCCCGTGAAAGAAGCTTTTGGCCTTCCAGGTGGCGTTCGTCACCGTGCCGTCCGCAAACTTCAGAATGAAGCCGCCATCGCCGATGCTGCTGCCGTATTCGAGCCCGGTTTTGGGATCCGCGTTGTCCTTGGCCAGCACCGCGATTGTCATGGGATACTCCGGCAGGAAATCCACGCTGACGACATTGTGCGGCGTGAACTGAATGGGATCCACCGCCACAAGACGGCCGTTCACGTAGAGCATGAACCAGTTGTCCGCATAGACGTTGAGCTTCATCGTGTCGGCAATGCTCGGCTTGATGAGCCCGGGCGGTCCGCCGCCTTTCTTCTTTTTGCCACCGCCGCCTTTTCCAGATTCAGCGGGAGCACCACCCGAACGCCGGCCGCCCTGACCTGCGCCAGCCTGCATGGGCTTGGGTGCTGGATCCTCTGCTCCAGGAGCTGTGGCAGGAGGCGGCGCGGGGGGCTGATCTCCACTGGCAGGTGAGGCCGCACGCAGTGGCGCATTCGGTGCATTTTGGACCTCCTCGGCCGTGAGCTTGCCATCGTGGTCCACATCAGCCGTGCCAAAAATGTATTTGGCTGCATCCGAAAGTTCAGTGACGCTGAGGCGGCTGTCCTGGTTCACATCCAGTTCGTAGGCGTGCCGGAAGATAAAGCCGGCAAATGCAGCCCCATCACGGATGTCTCCTGCCGCATCGATCTCAGCGGGAGTGATGACGCCATCCATGTCCGCATCATACTTTGAGGTGGCGGTCTTCATATCCGCAAGGATCTCGGATACGGTGACGATGCCGTCCTGATTGCCATCCAGCTCAGCACCGTGCATCTGCATCCATGGCTTGCGCTGGCCACCCTGCTGCCCTCCAACACCGCCCTGCGCCGGCATGGGCTGGGTGGCTCCACCTGGAGCCATTCCACCAGGGCCGCCAGGAGTCGTGGTCGCGCCAGCAGGCATGCCACTGCGTCCGGGCCCGCCACCTGCGGCGGCACCACCCCGTGAGTAAACGACACTCAAGTCGGCCTTGGCGAGAATCTTGCCATCCATCGCCGCCAGCAAGTCTTCGCGTGTCACTCCACCACGACCTGTGCCTGTGGGCTTCGGCTCTGCAGAGAGTGCATACACGTGCAGCACATAGGTCTTTTCTCCCGGCCCTTGCGAATGCGGCGGCTCATAGCCCTCCTCGCCTTTGAAGCCCACCCCCAGCTTGCCCACGCCTTTCACATTCTTGGGCAGGCTGGTCGTTCCGGCCGGGATGTCCCACATCACCCAGTAGCTTTTCATCTCATTGCCCGGTGCCAGATGGTCCATGATCAGCGCATAGCTCTTCGTTCCCGCTGGAGCCCCGCTCCATGCCAAGGGCAGCGTGGCTCCGCTGCCGTCTCCGGTGTAATCCGCAGGCAGACTGCCGCCATCTTCCACCTCAGGGCTGGTCAAAACAAAGCCGCCACCCTTGCTCGCAGACGGTGCGCCACCACGTCTCTCCGACGATTGTACAACAGGTGTGGGTGCTGCAGTGAGCAGCTCGCCCACATCCAGCCTGCCATCGCCATTCCGGTCCAGTGCGGTGAATTCGCTCCGTGCCTTGGCCATGGCGGCCGCCAGCGTGCCGCCGCTGCGATTGGCGGCAAATTCACGCTTCACATTGTCGGCAAACTCCTGCGCCGTCACCACCCCGTCACCATTCACATCCATCAGGCTGCCGACGGTCTGGGCAGGCTGTGGGCGCGGCGACTCATCAGGCGCCGGTGGCGGATTCTCATCAGGCTTCATGCCTTTCCCCCGACCTCCTTTTTCACGCGTCATTCCCTTGCCTTTGCCGCCCCCTCCGCCAGGCCCCTTGCCACCTCCTCCGGGGCCACCTCTGCCACCACCACGGCTGGTATACACTTCCTTCACCGTACCCTCACGCCCGTTGTTGAACTCAAAGGGGTAGGTGCCGTCGCTGTTGATGCTGTAGGAAATCCAGCGTTTCTCACTGCCCACCTGATAGCTCAGTTTGTAGCTGTTGGAGCCGGTGCTCTCAAATCCGGTGATCTCCGCCCCGCGCAGCGGCGGCGTATCCGGACGCACCGGCTGCGCACGCGGCTGCGGATCCACCTGCCCCTCCGCCTCAACGACTTCTCCATGAAACGCGCTCTGCAGATACGGCCTCTTTGTGGAGGCGTGGTAATGGTAGCCCACTTTCGCATCCTCGTGGCCATGGCATTCGTCCAGCTTGCCCACCGGCGATCCATCCGGCTCGGTGAGGCCATAGATCGGATACCCGTCCAGCGCATACGCGATCGGCATCCCCTTGCCCACCACCGTCTGCAGATGCAGCGGCGCTATGTGGTAATGGTAGTCATCCGCACGTCCGCAATGCCCGCCCCATTGATCCAGTTCGCCGATTTCAAATGACACCTCCCCACGGTTGTTCTGTGGATTGAAAATCGGGATGCCATTCACCGCCAGCGCAATGGCACCGCGCAAAAAGCGCCCTTCCACCACGGCGGGCGTCTTCGCCGGAACCGGCTTCAGCGGAATGCGCCAGGCATTGTCTCCAAAATAAGCCTGCGGCAGCGGCACCTGCTGCTGCCAGGCCGTGATCCCCACCATCATGTTATGCTCCGGCCAGCCATTGGACCCCACATATAGAAAGTCTTGGTCCCATTTCAGCTCCAGCTTCGGAAAGGTCATAAAGGCCTTGGCCGCACGCGGAGCGTTTGCCGCATTGGCCGCTGCGGCTGCCGCAAGGCTCAGGGGGCCTGACATAGAAGCCACCTGCACCGTTTTGATCTGCCCCTCCTTCGGTACTGCATGCTGCTGCATCCACTCTTCCAAAATGTGCTGCCGCAGCACCTCTTTGTCAGCAGATTCACCCACTCTCAAAGTGTGGGCGGAAAGACTGGTCGCGAGCAGCAGAAGAGCGGGAAGCGTTTTCATGATGCGGACTCTAACCCTCCTCGCGTCAGGACGGCTTCAAGGAATCTCCGGAGATTTGTCAGGATTGCGTCAAGACCACGCGCCCATCTGCATCTCACGGACATCCCTGCAGTTGTTGCCAAAGGAGCATGAAACAACCGGCAGGTCGGTCACACTCGCGATCCGCTCAAGATAATCCTGGCACGAAGTGATGACGCTGGAATCGTAGTTTGGCCGGGCTTCCTCCAGGAGCCTCGTCAGTCGCGTCTGGTGGGCTAAATCCTTCCATGCTCCAGCAGGCAGCCGCTTGAGGCATGGGGCTGTTGAGGTCGAGTAGTGTCCGCACCACTTCAGCTTCACCCCACGCTGAAACACATCCAGATGACTGACCAGCAGTCCATTCAGCGAGCCTATGACATCCAAAGCATAACGCAGGAGCACCGCATCAGGATGCCCTCGCCTGAAGCCGCCCTGCCAGCCTTCGGAATGATTGTGCGGTTCCGGCAGCAGGTCATTCAGTGCTTCATCATGCGTTGGGAGCGGACCCGAGCCATGGCGGGTGAGGTAGCTTCTCAGCACGCCATAATGCTCAATCGGCGCGCCAAGCTCCAGACATGCAGCGGCTGTTTCCACCGCATCTGTCGTGATGGAACTCCAGGTCGTATGTGGATGAAAACCACGCCATTCATCGAGGAGCACGCCTTGCGCCCCTTCAAACAGAACACATCCGGGCTGCTTCAATGGAGCCCTGACTTCCTCCAACGATGCCGGAGGACAATGGCGCGCCAGCATTTTTGCCATCGTCAGCCATTTGCCGGCCAGAGACTCGTCTCGCAGCGTGCGCATCTCATCCGCCAGCACACCAGTCACCTCAGGCGGGCAGAGCGCGGACAGCTCCTCATGCAGCGTCTCTCGAATGGCCTGTAGCTTGTCCAGCTGCATGCGGGTCTGCTGCGTGCTGCTGCCTGAGAAGTCAGCGTAATGCATGGCCAGCTCCGGATGCTGCAGGGCATGCCTCACCGTTTCACCCACCCCCACGCCGCAGGTGCCATGAGCTGCCGTGCCGCGCAGGAGCTCACGCGCCCGCCCCGCCGCCTGATGATAGGGAGTCGTGATGCGGCAGCGTGCATCGATGGTCAGACGCAGAAGCGCATCATGCACACCCGCACGCCCCAGAACCTCCGCCTCCACCAGCAGAGCTGTCGGGTGCAGCACCATCGGGTCCAGCAGCACCGTGCGTGTGCCCGGCACAAAGGTGCCCGCGCCAAACTGCGAAAAAGTATGATGTCTTGCAGGCTTCACCTCCTCTTCAGCGGTCACCACATTGTGCCCCGCCTGAGCGCCGCCGCTGAAACGCACGACGGTGTGCGCCTGCCAGCGCCTCGTCAGTGCGTCAATGAAATGTCCCTTGCCACAGTCTCCAAAACCAAGGCCCAGCACGGAGGCATAGCGTATCTCGCTCACAAAGTAAGGTCATCCAAACAAACGCTTCCACCACGAATCTCCCGACGCCGCAGCCGGACTGGCGATGGAGGCAGGCACAAGGTTAAGCAGGGCGGCATAGGACTGGACGGCACGGAGTGTTGACCCCACATGCTCGCGGTTGAATCCATTGTCGGACAAAATCGTCGCCAGCGCATCGAGGCTCGGTATGCGCCCCTCCGTCAGTCCCACAATCGCTGCCGCCACCGAGCAGGCATCTGCCGGCGATTCCATGATGATGGCATGATCACCGAGAAGCTGACGCCACCGAGCGCCGCAACGCTTGGCACGCCCTGCATCCGGAATCAGAAAAAAGAGATGATAGCTCTCAGCAGCAGCCGCGATCACCTCTTCAATCGGAATATCCTCGTCCAGCTTTTCGCCAATGAGCGCCTCGATCTGGTGCCTGGAGACTGCAGGGTAGGGCAGCTCATCACCCGTCATGAAAAGATACCCCTTCTTTTTTCGCTTCACCCAGTTGTCCATGTCCGTGTGCTGGGCCGCAACGTAAAAAGCCAGCTCATAGCTTTCCTGCCCGCTGCCACCCCCGCCGCCCTCCAGGTAGCTCCAGGTCAGCCACTGGTCCATCAGCTCCGCCGTGCTTTCAAACTGCCCCACCTGCAGCGAGGCCTGGTCAGAAGTCGCATCCCCCACCGCCATAAACATGACCTGCGGATCTTTCTCGCCACAGGCATTGAGCAGTTTCATCAGGTTCGGAAGTTCCTGCTTGGCCAGCAGGTGCGGGATGTCTCCCATCGAGCCCGTCACATCCAGGGCAAAAATGATGCCTAGGGCATTGGGATGATCCGCGCTGTCCCGGCACTCGCGCACCTTGAGCCCCTTGGGATTCATCAGGGCATGGCATTGCGTCTGTGTGAAGACCTCGGCACGTGCCTGGTGTGAACGTCCGGCAATCAGCGCGGTGTGGGCGGCGAATGAATAGTTTCCGTATCCCATGGTGTTTGATGTTGGGTTGTTTGAAATGAAAATCAAAGATTCAGAGGCAGGAAAGAAGGCGGGCCAAAGGCTTCCTGCGCTGCGGTTCGCAGCAGACCATCCAACCCAGTCGCCCCCTTCTCCTGGCAAAAGGTTTCGTCTTCGCTGGCACGCATCAGGAGATCGGCCAGAGCGGCAGGCACGCCTGCAGGCAGTCCGCCTGAGCCTGCGGCCCCGCACACCAGTACCCGTACCACTCGTGCGCTTCGCAGCAGATCCGCCGCCTGCGCCCGCGCGCTTGCGTTCTTTTGTGCCGATGCCCAGCCGATCATGAGCACGCCGTGGTTCGGAGCATGCACCAGGGCATGCTCAGGCCGTACGTCTCCATGGGCCCAGCCCTGGGCATGAACAAAATGAAGCACATCCAGCATCCGCCGCCAGATCCACACCGCATGCCGTGGATCGATGCCGTTTGAAAACCGCTCGCTCAATGCCGCAAGACTTCCCCAGTAGCCGATGGGATGACGCAGCACCAAAGCCTGCCTGCCGTCGTGCCCCACCACTGGACCTTGGGCAATGACTTCAGGCAGCCGTTGCGCTGCATACACACTCGCCGCCCCCTCCTGCAAAGACTGCAGTTCTTTCAGTACTTCAGCCTCACGTGCATACCGGACTGCGGCAGCGCTCGCTGCGGAAAGCTTGATGGTCGCTAAAAACGGCTGCCCGCTGATTCTGCGCGCGAGATACACCTGCGATGTTTCACTGCCTCCGAGGCTCTGTATCACATGATAGCTTTCACCCGCGCATTGCAGATCGCCGCCTGCGGCCCCCTGGGCCTGGCGCGCCCGCAACAGTGCCTGGCGAAAAGAGTCACGCATCACCAGCGATTCCGTCCTGTTGATCAGCGCACCGCAGGAAGTGCATTTGACCGCTCTCCAGATGGCCACACGTGGGAGGGGCGCGGAGCATTGCGGGCAGTTCAGAGCCACCCAGTTCATGAGAAACAACCTCCTTCTTTGAGGCAGGCCAAAGAGTTCCAGAACCAGGCATCCCTGCATAAAATCACACGGAAGTCCGCGTATCTGACGTAGGATGGAATTGGCGCACGCTTCATCGATTTGCCTTTCGAGCATG
Source organism: Prosthecobacter fluviatilis (assembly GCF_042655725.1). GTDB lineage: Bacteria > Verrucomicrobiota > Verrucomicrobiia > Verrucomicrobiales > Verrucomicrobiaceae > Prosthecobacter > Prosthecobacter fluviatilis. The sequence continues at coordinate 44,219 of NZ_JBHSMQ010000002.1, read as the reverse complement.
GCGTGTCCGCAATACCCGGCAACAACTGATTTCCAAAACAGCATTCCAAACCCCGAGTTCTTTTGTCAGCTTATGGTAAAGAAGCTGGCGCAGTAACGAGCTGTTGATGATACTTGCCCATGCCCCAGGCAACCCGCATTCTCGTAATCGACGACGACACCGAGCTCTCTCAGCTCGTGGCGGATTATCTCAAGCCCATGGGCTTTGAGGTCGAATGCGAGCACGAGGGAGACAGCGGAGCCGAACGCGCCACCAGCGAGCCTTGGAATGCGATCATCCTCGATGTGATGATGCCCGGCTGCGACGGCTTTGAGGTGCTGCGACGCATCCGCGCCAAGTCGAAGGTGCCCGTCATGATGCTGACCGGGCGCGGCGAGGAAGTGGACCGCATCGTCGGCCTGGAACTCGGCGCCGATGACTACCTGCCCAAAACCTTTTCCTCCCGTGAGCTGCTGGCCCGTCTGCGCGCCGTGCTGCGCCGCTCGGGCTGGGTGGCTGAAAGCTCCCCTCAGGCCCCCATGAAGGAGATCGTCGTCGGTCCGCTGCGCATCAATGCGGACTCGCACGCCGTCGTGCTCGGCGACTCCCCCTTGGATCTCACTCCTGCGGAGTTTGGCCTTCTTCTCTCCCTCGCCAAAGCCCACGGCCGCGTGCGCACTCGCGAGCAGCTCATCGAAGATGTGGCGGATCGTGAGTGGGATGTGTTTGACCGCGCCATCGACATGCACATCTCCACCCTGCGCCGCAAACTGGGGGACGACCCGAAGAACCCTCAGTTCATCAAGACCGTGCGTGGCTTCGGTTATCAGTTGGTGACCCCGAACCGCTAAAGCCGCATGCCACGCGTTCATCTGCCTCTATATCTGAAAATCCTGCTCTGGTTCGGAGTGAACCTGGCGGTTCTGGCCGTGCTGTTCTTCGGATTTCTTAGCATGCAGTTTCGCATGAGCTTGGACTGGATGCTCTCCGGCGAGGCGGGCGAGCGCGTATCGGCGATTGGCGACACCATCACCAATGAACTCTCCCAGCTTCCTGAGCAGGAGTGGCCGGACCTGCTGCTCAAGCATGGCGAGCAATACGGAGTCACCTTTGCTCTCTTCAACAGCAGTGGCAGGCAGATGCTGGGCCAGCCTCTTCAAGTGCCGTCGGAAGTGCTGCCCAAGCTCATCGACAAACGCGGCCCTAATGACCGGCCTCCGCCGCCTAGAAGGCCCCCGGCTGGCACGCCCAGAAAACGCCCCGCCGATGCACCGCCGAAACCCCGCTTCATGCTTCGTGCTGGAGAGCCTGCACGCTACTGGGCAGGCATCCATCTCGACCTCACCCTGCCCAGCGACAATCATCCGCTGACACTGCTCATGATGTCCCGCACCATCCACGGCGGCGGTTTGTTCTTTGATCTGCGCCCCTGGCTGGGACTGGCGGCTGTGGCCCTGCTGCTTTCAGCGCTGGTGTGGATGCCCTTTGTCCGTGGCATCACCGGCTTCATCGGCAGGCTCAACCGCGCTGCGGGCCGCATCGCAGAAGGAGACTTCAAAGAGCGTGTGTCTTCTGCGCGCAGCGACGAGCTGGGCGAGCTCTCCACCTCGGTCAACAAAATGGCCGCACAGCTCGGAGAATACGTGGCTCAGCAGCGGCGCATCACGGCAGATGTGGCGCACGAGCTGTGCTCCCCCATCGCACGCATGCAGATGGCTCTGGGTGTGGTGGAGCAGCGCGGCACGCCTGAGCAGGCTGCATATTTGCAGAAGCTCGACGCAGAGCTCCAGCACATGGCCCGGCTGGTGGAGGAGGTGCTGGCTTTCTCCAAAGCCGAAACTCTGCCCGAACGTGAAAACGCCGAGGAGATCGACCTCCAGGATCTGATTCAAAGCATCATCGCCCGGGAAGCACCCGAAGCCGATGTCCGTCTCACGATCCCCGAAGGCCTACGCCTGCATTCCCTGCGCCACGCACTGGACCGCGCCATCGGCAACGTGCTGCGCAATGCCGTGCGCTACGCCGCCGATGCCGGACCGATCAGCGTCAACGCTGCGCGGGAGGGCGCGCACATCGTCATTCGTGTTTCAGATCAGGGCCCGGGCGTTCCTCCCCAAACCCTGCACCGGCTGTTTGAGCCCTTCTACCGCCCTGAAGCCGCACGCCGACGCTCCACTGGCGGCAGCGGCCTCGGCCTGGCCATCACTCAAAGATGCATCCACGCCTGCGGCGGCACCGTCACCGCCCAGCTCCGTGAGCCCACCGGTCTGGAAATCACGATCTCCATTCCAGCGGAGTGAGCTGCGCTCATGGGGTCTTCTTCAGCTCCGCCATCATCTCCAGCAGGTTGTTGGTGAGAATGACACTCGTGTCCTCCTGCACCTGGTTCGTCCCCAGCCACGTCTCGTAGCCGCCCAGCTTGTGCTGCTCAGGCGTTGGCAGATAACCATGCCGGCCATTCGCCAGTCCCACCACCATCGTCTGCGGAAACAGGCTGCGCTTTTTCAAATCGAGCCCGATCTCCACAAACGTCTCGAAAGGAATGCCGCACACGATCAGATCCCCGATGCGGATGGCCTGCAGCTGCACGGTGACCGTTTCTTCTTTCCGCTCCGCCGCCGCGACGACACTGCCGGCATAGTTTTTCGCCAGACGCGGCAGCTTTTCCACCGCCTCCTTGTCTTTCACCGCCAGCACCACCTTCGCCTCCGCGACTTCCTGCTCCGATGGGCGCCGATACTTCAGCGTGATCTCCCGCTGCAGCATGCCGAGCGTCACATCCCCGCGATGCTTTTCGATTTTCCGCTGGGCAAACCACGCCGTGTCCGCCGCCTTCTGCGCCACGATGCGAATCTGTTCGAACGGCTCGCGCGGCGGGCGGGTCACGCCAAACGGAATGTTGTTGATATCCCCCGAGGTGCCGTTGGACATCATGGCGACAAAGTTTTCATCTCCACGCACACGTGAGGGCATGACTCGGGCAAACTCGCCAAAATAATCTGCTGACATCTCTTCTGCCGGCGCACCACCCACGTAGTGCAGCGAGTAATTGGCATACACGGCCAGCGGCTTTCTTTTGGCATCCTGCACTGAGATGATCGTGATGTCAGGATCCGTCGGCCCTGCCGGGCGTTCCAGCGTGTTCGGATCGGTGCCCGGGTTCATCTTCACCTTGTCCATGCGGCCAAACGGATTGAGCGGCATCTTGCCAGGTTTAAGATACCAGCGCCGGTTGAAAACCTCATCCGGAAGCGGATGCGCTGCGGCACCGACAGAGGCAGGCCTCAAAGCACCATGCGCCTTGATGATCGACTCCGCAATGCCCTCGACAAAGCGTTTGTAATAACGGGCCGCCAGCTCGCTGCGCGTATTCACCGAAGGACCGCTATGCGTGTGCGTGGAGCTGATGAGCATCTTGTCCACCGCCATGCCTGTCTTGGCCGCCGCGATGGCCTTGGCCTCATTCAGCACATCCGGCCCTGCGCCCAGCACATCCACCACCACCATCGCCAGCGTGGTTTTGCCATCATCCAGCACCAGCGCCCGCGCATGAAACGGATCATGCGCCTTGGTCGCAGGATTGGCGCTGAATCCCCCGGGCATGTTCATGGGAAACTCGGTGGGCGTAATGTCCACCGCCGCCGCCCCTGCACGCAACGTTTTGTTTTGTGCAAACAAGGCGGGTGCAATGAGCAGCAGGGCAAAAACGACAGATTTCATGGCTCACCAATACGTCTTACTTGTGTGGGTTTTCATACCAAATGACGCCGAGCTGGTCGCGCTCTTCGCAGGTGATCACATCGAGATCCCCGTCTCCATCGAGGTCCAGCGTCTGCATGAGATCATATTTCAGGCCTTCCGGCCCACCGAGCGTGTGCTGCTTCCACGGGCCGTTCAGCCTCTGCTCCAGCCACACGATGCCTTCTCGCTCCCCCTTGGCATTTTCACACGTGAAGAGTAGGTCAGGAGTTTTGTCACCATTCACGTCGGCGATTTTGACTGCCTTCGCATCGCCCAGATTGGCATCATCCAGTTTTATCACCCGCTCCTGCCATCCGTCACCAAAGCGCAGGCAGAGTAAAATCTCCACGGATTTCATCGCTACTGCGACATCCACGAAACCATCACCGTTCACATCTCCAAGGTCTGCAAACATCACCTGCTTTCCCAGTCCGCCGATGGCATGCTCCTTCCACGCCCCATGCGCTCGATTCGCCATGGCGCCAGGGTTTTCCAGCCAGAAGACACCGGAGCGGTCCCCTTTGCGGTCAGTGAATACGACATCCGCATCGCCATCTCCATCCATGTCATGCGGTAGAAGCGACATGATCCAGCCAGCATCTCGCATTTTGTGCAGCGACCATGCTGCCAGGTCAGTCACCTGCTCGGGCGACTGCAGCCAGCTTATGGCGGCCTCTTTGTTTTTCGATGCCACCAACAGGTCTGGTCCGCTTCGTCCATCAAGATCAAGTGCCGCCGCCTGCATCCACATCTGAGCCTGCCTTGCGGCTGGGAACGCCTGCGTGCTCCATGAGCCGCCTGCCGGCCTGTGCCAGTAGAGCGTACAGGTTTTCCCCTCCGTTCCGCTGATGACCTCCAGCCGACCATCTCCATCCAGATCGGCAAAGATGGCTTCCTCCACATTTTTCACCTCCCCAACGGTGATATGCGGCCACAAACCGCGAGCCCGGACCGGCCCCGGGTTGAGATAGGCCCGCACCACACCTCCCTCCTCCCAGCCTGTGACAATGTCCGGCAGACCATCCTTGTTCAGATCTCCGAGCTTCACACCATCAGCGCCTCGGGAAGTATTGTCGATGGTATGACGAATCCACGGAGCTCCGGGCGCAGAGACCACAGTGTCATCGGCCATCAAGACAGCCGCATGAAACAGACCAATCAGGATTATGACAGAGCGCATGCCCTACCTAACGGTCAGGAAGGCCAGCAAATCTCGCAATTCCTCATCCGTCAGCGACACCACCAGCCCGGCGGGCATGAGCGATGAGTCGATCTCGATGCGCTTCACAATGTCCGTCTGGGGGAAGACACGCTCCTTACCAGTGATGTCACGAAAGACCTCCGTGTTGGATGAGCGCAGCATGATGCCCACAAACTCGGTGCCGTCCTTCAGCTTGACCTGCGAAGGGTGATACTGAGGCGCCACTTCACGACTGGGTTCAAGAATCGAGCTCAGAATGGCCGCACGATCCCCCTGCTGCGAGACCAGGCTCAGATCCGGCCCCACCACGTTGCCACGCCCGCTGTGGCGGTGGCATGTGGCGCAGAGTCCCACCTTGGCGTGGAAGAAAATACGCCGGCCCGCTTCTGCATCTGCCTTGCCGGGCAGCGCATCCAGCAGCTTCAGCCAAGCGGCAGTGTCATTGAATGCAGGCCTGTTCGCATTCATCGCGAACCACTTGTCCTTGTCGGTATAGCGAAGCGCACGACGTGCCTCTTGGCGCAAAGCCCCTTCGCTGCCGTTGGCCAGCTTCGCCAGCAGCTCCTGTTCAGCTGGCTTCATGGAACTGGCGAGCCCGGCGACGGCATCTGCCCGCACCTCCTCTTTCTGTCCCTCATCCGCCGCGATCTCCGCCAGCACGGCACGCGCATCATCCGCATTCCGGGCTGCCAGCGTTCGTACGACCTCCAGCGACAGCACTGGGTCACCCACCGCAAAGAGCTCCTTCAGCAGCGGCACCGTGATGGCCTTGTGCGTCGCCGGGGCGAGGCGCAGCGCATATCCCTTGAGTCGCGCCGGTGTCTTGGCGTTGGTGATGCGTTCCACGAGCACCTCCGGATTCGTCACGCCAGCACCCGGTTCACCGCGCAGCGTGTTCCAGGCTGCAAGGACCGCCTCAAAGAGATGATAATCGAGACTGGCATCCGAAAGCATTGCCTCCACCTGCGGCGAAAACTGAGTCATCACGGCATCCGCGATCCAGCGCAGGCACTCAAAGCGCATTTCAGGATCAGCGTCGTTCATGAAAGCCTTCACCCACTGGTCTTCCTTCAGATCCACCCGGCGCAGGGCCACCAGCACCCACACACGATCCGCTGGCTCCAGCTTCTTCATCGCCTCCACCGTCCATTTCTCGCGCGACAGCGCCGTCAATGCCGCATCGGCCAGATACGCATCCTTGCCCTTCGCCAGCTCCAGCAGCGCCTTGGCATCCATCTTGGCTTTGCCGGTGCGCAGATCATTCGCCAGCTGTGCCTGCTCGTTGAGCGGATCAGCCTTGGCTTTGATCCACGAGGCCTTGGCAGTATCGATCTCCACTTTCCAAAGACGTCCCCGTTTGTGGATGGGATAGGAGCTGAACACCCAGTCGTTCAAATAATACGCCCCATCCGGACCCACGGCCATGCAGGTCGGGCGGAAGAAGTCACCGCCTTTGAGCAGCGGGATGCGCTGGGAGGTATAGCCCGCACCTTTGCGTGTGAGCGGGTAATAGTCGACGCTGTGATCACTCCAGGAGGGAATCAGCACGCCGCCACCGAGCTCCAAGATGTCGCATGGTCCTTCACCGCACGGATGCACCATGCCGATGGTGCCGCGCAGCTCGCCATTCATGCCCACAAAAGGATGAACCGGCGCGCTGCCATACACCCACTGGAAACCATAGTCCGCGCCTTCCACCACATTCAGCAGACGGCAGGGCGGACGGCTGCCGGGATCATTCTCTGCGGCGAAGATCTCACCATCCTTGCGCACCAGCAGGCCAAAGGGATTCCAGAAGCCGAGCGCAATGCGCCGCAGCTTGGAACCGTCCGCCGTGCAGCGAAATACGCCGCCTTCGCCACGTCCGCTGACCTTGCTGCCATCCTTGCCGGTGAGCGTCCAGTCCTTGCCAAAATTTTCCCCCAAAGAGAGGACCAGACCGCCATCCGGATGCCAGCACATGCCGCTGAGCCCGTTGTGCGGGTAGTCGGACACAGTGTCCAGCGTCGCCACGTTTTCCTCCACATCCCCCACCCCGTCGCCGTTGGTGTCCTTCACACGCAGCACACGGTCGCGCTCAGAGAGGTAGATCCAGCCATCCGGCCCGATCTCCACATGCATGGTCGCATCCGTCTTGTTGTAAAACACCCGCCGGTTTTTGCCATTCGCATCAAAGACCACCACCTCGTCGTGCACCGGACCGTCATAATCATCCGGGCGGAAATGCGTGTGGCAGGAGATGGAATAAATGTTTCCGTTTCTGTCCACCGCTATCCCCGTCGGCGTGACCAGATCCGGATGCTCCGCGATGAGTGTGATCTTCACTCCCGGCTGCAGCGTTTCGAGCTGCGGCGGCAGCTGGTCAGGAACGACCGGCGCTTTGGTCGGTGTGGCGCCCAGCGCAGCCATGGCTGGCAGCAAAAAAAGGAAATGGAGTGGTTTCATGGGATTAGGCATTGCGAGCCCGCTCCAGGGCCGCTGCGATTTCTTTTTCAATAACTGGGAGCGGATTGAGCAAAGCGAGCGGGTCAGGCACAGGCGTCACTTCGTTGGTACGCGGATCCCAGTTCACCGGTCCGAACCGGCAGGGTGCCGGGTTGCCCGTGAGGATGTGCATGCCGGCGTCGTCTTTGTCGAAGTGCCAGAACTCGAACGGAAAATGGATGAAGCCGTGCTTTTCCATCATCGCCGCAATCTCAAGCCTTGTGGCCACATGCTCGGGCGCGACGAAGGGCGAGCGCATCGGCGTACACTCGCTCATTTCAAGATAGGGGTAGCCACGCCAGACCTCGGTGCCGTCGTCCCGGCGGAAAACCGAAATATCGATGGCCGAGCCCGACATGTGCGCACCGATCTTGGGCATGTTGGCCGTCAGCACGATGGCGCGCCGGAACATCATCTCAGTGCTCGGAATCTCCCCACCGAGCTCCCAGATGCATTTCTTCAGCACCGCGTCAAACACCGATGGCTTGCGCACCAGCTGCCGCTGCATGTCCAGCGAACGAAAGCCGTCCTCGATCTTCAGAATCCAGCCACGCTCGTTCATCTCACGCCCGATGGTGATGACATCGCGCACCAGGCTCTCACGCAGGAAATAGACACGGTCCAGATCCCCCGCGATCTTGCTGGTGGAAAACAGCATCTCCACCTTGGCATCAGCAGCCGCATCAGGGATCGACGCAAAACGCTCGCCACATTCATTCACTGGAAAGGTGATGAGCTTCTGCACGATCTCGTAGCCCTTCTCCATTTGCTCCGCCCAGTAGGCGCGGCGTGCCGCTTCGTCGTTGCTCATGGTCGTTTCAGTTGGGTTTGCGCACAGCAACGGCTTCCACCTCATAGCGCAGGGATGGCGGCAGGCAGTTGGTGATCGTGGTCCGCGCAGGCGAAGGCTGCGGGAAATATTCGCGGTAGAGCTGGTTGTACAGCGGCACGTCCTCGGCATCTCGCACGTAGTTCCGCGTCTGCACCACATGGGCCAGATCACTGCCCGCGGCCTCCAGCACCTTGCGCACATTTTCAATGCTCCGGCGGAACTCCCCTTCAAACGTGTCGCTGATGATGTTCCCCGATTGGTCCACAGATGCCTGGCCTGAAACAAAGATCAGATCTCCCACCACCACACAGGGGCTGAAGGGCAGATGTGATGTGGGCGTGTCAGGCAGTTGCGGATACGAGACGAGGGGATGAGTCATGAAAATATAGTGATCAGGGTTTCGCCACTGGCACGGACTGCAGGCGGGCCTTTTCCTCGGCTTCGCGCTTTTGCATGTCCCTGGGGTGCTTCGAAAAACTCTCAAACACATCCCCGACGACACGGTCAGCCAGCGCGCCCAGCTTCTTGAGAAGAATCACCTCCGCCTCCGGTTGGAGCTTGGAAAGGTTGGGCTCATACCCTCCCACCTTGTGCGCCTCAGCCGTGGCAATGTAGCCGATGTTTCCATTCGCATAGCCGACGACGATCGGCGTGGCCCGGTTCGCGATGGCCTGCTCCAGCTTGAAACCATACTCCACCATCGGCTCTCCCGGCATGGTGAGCAGAAGAAAGGGGCCGATCTTCATCGCCATCAGCTCGGCACGGATGGGCTGCTCTTTTCCAGGAAGCTCCACCACCTCGCTGGCCACGCGGATCGGGTAAAAAGTTTCGCGCTTGCGCAGCTGCTCACGTGTCACGCCAAAGGCCGCCGCACGCGCCACCGCGCCTCCGAGATCACGCCCCGCCCACTGGATGTCCGCCTCGTCTGCACAGCGGTAGGGATACCCCGGAAGATTCGGCCGAATGTCCCCGGCACAGCCCTGCATGAAGAGCGCGCTGGTCTTCTGCCCGTAGCACATCTCCACAAAGGTCTGCGCCTCACCCGGAAAGTCCGCGCTCATTTTGGGGTAGCCCCTGGGGTACGGCTGGGAGCCCTTGTCGCCCCAGGTGAAAAAGCACGGATGACACACCGCATGCATGATGACCGCCAGCGGCGTCAGCGTGCTGCCGTCATCAAACCGCAGCACCTTCACACGCGGGTCGTTGGGACCATCGGGATTCAGGCTCACAACCGCACGGCCATCGTACGTTTTGCGGCGGTTGATGCCAAAGCTGATGCGGTCTTCTGCATAGCCAACGCTCACCGTCCTCATGCTGGCGGCAGCCTCCTTGGCCGCAGCCCCCAGCTTGTTGATCAAATCAGCCGCCCACCGCATGTTTTCGATGTATCCAGGCCCGGAGTGGTTGTGGGAGGCCGAGACAAGGATGTTCGCAGCAGGGACTCCAGCCTCTGCCTCGATCCGCGCACGCGCATCCTTCACCATGTCATCCCACGCGCCAATGGTATCCAGGGTCACAATCGCGGCCTTCGTTTCGCCATCGTCCAGAATCAAAACCCCGGCACGCAGCGGATCACGCACACCGCTCACCTGGCGCACATGCCCCACGATCTTGGTAGCCGCCGCATCCGGCGGCGTGATGTCCACCTTGGCCGCACCAGCCTTGAGATTGGAGATGACGGCAAACCGCCCGTCCACGGCCTCCTGTGCTTTCGCACTGGAAAGAATGCAGCAAAAGCCAAGAAGAAGTGCCGGGCGGAAATACATGTCACTCTGTACGCTCTCAGACGCTCAGAGTCATCACGAGATCAGCTCCGCAATGGGCCTGCCGTTTTCTACAATATGCGTCGGACGCCCGTTAAGGTCATCGATCGTCACCTTGGAGTAATCGATGCCCAGATGATGGTAGATCGTCGCCAGGAAGTCGCTCGCATTGCAGGGGCGCTCGACCACGTCCTCACCCCGCTTGTCGCTGGCGCCGATGACCCCGCCCGTCTGAATGCCGCCTCCGGCCCAGACGTTTGTAAAGGCGCGTGGCCAGTGGTCACGTCCTGGCTGCAGCGTGCCCGTGGGCCCGCTGGCATCTCCCGCCCCCGTGCTGCGGTCAAAGCTGATCTTCGGCGTGCGGCCAAACTCGCCCGTGACGACCACCAGCACACGTTTGTCCAGCCCCCTCGCATAAATGTCCTCGATGAGCGCGGACACGGCCCGGTCATAGGTCGGCATGCGGAAACGCAGCGCTTCAAACTGGTGCTGGTTCACCGCATGGTCGTCCCAGTTGTTCACCCGCCCGCACAGAGGGCCGCTGAGACTGCTGGTGACGATCTCCACCCCCGCCTCCACCAGCCGCCTGGCCAGCAGCAGCTGCTGCCCCCAGCGGTTGCGCCCGTAGCGGTCGCGGATGGCGGCATCCTCTTTGCTCAGATCAAACGCGTCACGCGTTTTCGGATTCGTCAGCAGCGTGGCCGCCTGCGCTTCAAATTCATCCAGCGCACCCAGCTCCCCTTCACGGTCAAACGCACGCTCCAGCTTGTCCAGGCTCTTGCGCAGCGCTATCCGGTCACTCAGGCGGCGGTTTTCAGCTTCGTCCGCCAGCCCGATGTTCGGCACCTGGAAGTTCGGACGGTTGGGATCATCGCTCACGGCGAATGGCGCATAGGCATCCCCAAGGTAGGCGGGGCTCGAATACTCAGGAGATGCCGCAGGCACCCCGATGTAGTTTGGCAGCGGGTTGCTGCGCCCACCCTCCTTGGCTCTCAGGTAATGCGCCACAGACATCCAGTCAGGAAGGCGCGGCTTGGGCTTGTCGCGTGTGTCACTGTCGCCTGAAAACATCTGCATCGTCCCTGCCGGATGCCCGCCCGCAGACTGGTACATGGAGCGCACGATCGTGAACTTGTCCGCGATCTTGGCGTTCATCGGCAGCATTTCGGTGAAATGCGTGCCCGGCACCTTGGTGCTAATCGTCTTGAACGGCCCACGGTACTCGCTGCTGGCCTCCGGCTTTGGATCGTAGGTGTCGATGTGCGACTGCCCGCCCGGCAGCCAGACCATGATGATGGACTTCCTCTCACCTTTCGGCTTCGCGGCGTTCTCCGCACGCAGCTTCAACAGCCCCGGCCAGCTCAGTGTCGCCATTCCAGACAGGCCAAACTGCATGAATCCACGCCGCGACAATGGACCGGCGCAACGAACAAGGGAAGGAGGCTGAATAATGGATGACATGTGTAAAAACCTACGCTCGGTGGTGCTTGTGTTTATCGTGCAATGCTACGGCAGAAATCATGCGATCAGTTCTGGGATCGGGCGGCCATGATCGACAATGGGAGTCGGACGACCGTTAAAGTCGTTGATGGTGACCTTGGAGGCATCAATGCCCAGATGGTGATAGATCGTCGCAAGAAAATCCCCCGCACTGCACGGCCGCTCGGTGACATCCTCACCCCGCTTGTCCGTGGCACCGATCACCGCCCCTGTCTGGATGCCCCCACCGGCCCAGATGTTGGAAAAGGCCCGCGGCCAGTGGTCTCGGCCCGGTTGCAGCGTGCCCGCAGGTCCGCTGGCATCTCCCGCCCCCGTGCTGCGGTCAAATGTGATCTTCGGCGTGCGGCCAAACTCGCCCGTGACGACCACCAGCACACGTTTGTCCAGCCCCCGTGCATAGATGTCTTCGATCAGCGCAGACACCGCCTGGTCATAGTTTCCCATGCGGAATCTCAGCGCCTCAAAGATGTGATGGTCCACCGCATGGTCGTCCCACACCTGCGTGCGCCCGCATAGAGGCCCGTGCAGGCTGCTGGTGATGATCTCCACCCCCGCCTCCACCAGTCGCCGTGCCAGCAGCAGCTGCTGCCCCCAGCGGTTGCGCCCGTAGCGGTCCCTCGTCCGGGCATCTTCCTTGCTCAGATCAAAAGCATCTCGCGTCTGGGCGCTCGTCAGCAGGGACATTGCCTGGGCCTCAAACTGATCCAGCGCATGGAGCTCTCCCTCTCGGTCAAACGCACGCTCCATCTTGTCAAGACTGCGCCGCAGCGCGACTCGGTCGCTGAGCCGGCGCGTTTCCGCCTCATCCGGCAGGCAGATGTTAGGCACCTCAAACCGCGGCCGGTTCGGGTCCTCGCTCACCGCAAACGGCGCATACGATGCCCCCAGATAGGCCGGCCCGCAGTAGGATGCATTGATCGGATTGACGCTGACGTAGTTCGGCATCTCCCGCAGCTGCTGCGGTTCCTGCGACCGCAGGTAGTGCGCCACGGACATCCAGTCCGGCAGACGCGGGGCCGGCTTGTCACGCGTGTCAGGATCTCCCGAGAGCATTTGCAGCGTCCCCGCCGGATGCCCACCCGCCGTTTGATTCATCGAGCGCAGCACCGTGAACTTGTCCGCAATTTTCGCCTGCAAAGGCATCAGCTCCGTGAAGATGGTGCCCGGCACCTTGGTGCTGATCGTCTTAAACGGCCCACGGTACTCGCTGCTGGCCTCCGGCTTTGGATCGTAGGTGTCGATGTGCGACTGCCCGCCCGGCAGCCAGACCATGATGATGGACTTCCTCTCACCTTTCGGCCTTGCGGCGTTCTCCGCACGCAGCTTCAGCAGCCCAGGCCAGCTCAGTGTCGCCATTCCAGACAGGCCAAACTGCATGAAGCTGCGGCGCGCCATGGGGCCTGCACAGCGGACGGGAGTAGAGAGCTGCATGAGGGTGGACATGAGGAAAATTCACGGTTCACGAAAAGCGGTCTCCCATCCCGTTGAGCGAGCTACTTCGCCCCAAACGCGATGAGCTCTTTCCCGGTTCCGTCCCACACTCGCAGGACGCTGTCTTCGCCGCCACCGATGACAGCGCTGCCATTGGGTGCGCTGACCGCAGCCTGCATGTAGTCCGGCAGGTTGGCCATGGCGCGGACTTCGGTGCCGTCATCTGTCACGATGCGGATGCGGTTGTCACCGGCGGACGTGACGATTTGATTCGTCGCGCCGATGAACTGCAACGACGTCACCTCCTTGGTCCAGCCCTCGATCTTTCGCTTCCGCTCTCCGATGATCATGTCCCACGTCACCACCGTGCCGTCCGCTCCTGCCGTGGCAAGCACACGCCCGTCACTGCGGAACGCGACCCCCATGACGTGGTGCGTGTGGCCTTCAAAGAGGTTCACCTGCTTGCTGGTGGCTATGTCTGTGACACGCGCGATTTTGTCTGCACCGCCGGTCGCAAGTCGCTTGCCGTCCGGGGAGTAATCCAGGCAGAGCACGGTGTCAGCATGCTTTTCCTTCCATGTCTGCGTGGCCTTTCCGGTGGCCACGTCAAAGAAGACGATTTCACCGCTGCGTGAAAGCTCCCCTCCCCCTGTCGCAAGGGTTTTGCCATCCGGGCTGAAACGCACAGCATTCACCCGGTCCGCAAAAAGCCCCTTTTGGTCGATCTTGCGCTCCAGCACCCACCGCGGCGAGCTTCCCGCCGTCTGGGAAACGGCCTTGGTCGCCACAAAGGAGCCGTCAGGCGCTGAGGCAATCGTAGTCTTCGTGGCGGCAGCTCCTGTGCTTTCTTCGATCGGCATGCCGCTGGCGGTTCCCCACACGCGCAGCCTGCCATCATCGAACAGCGAAGCCACCCGCCCCCCGTCTGCGGAGAAGGAAACTGCCATGGGCTTGGCCCCGGCCTTGCTGGCGGCCAGCTTCGCCGCAGCCAGATCCGCCTCAGCCTTCTCCTGCAACGCTTTGGCGGTCGCGATGGCCGCATTCGCAGCAGCCGCAGCTTTCGCATTGGCCGCTTTCGAGTCGGTGATGCGCTTCATGTCGTCCTCGGCGTCCTTCACATTGCTTTCGGCTGCAGAAACAGCCGCGAGCGCTGAAACCTCCGTCATTTTGGCGGTGATCAGCTTGTCCTGTGCATCCTTGAGCTGCTTCTCCAGCGCCGCATCCGGCTTGCCGCCTGCCGCCACCTCTTTGGCTTTTGCCGCAGCTTCATCGACGGCCTTTTGCGCGGTCTCCTTGGCTGCCGTTGTCGGCGGCACTGCTTTCTGTTTTTCCGGCAGCACCTTGTTCATCGCCACGATCGCGTCTTTGGCTTTGCCCAGCAGCACATCCAGCGCCTTGTCCTGTGCTTCGACGCGGGCGATCTCGCTCTTTTGAAAAGCCTGCTCCAGGGCCTGCGCCGCGATGGTCCACTCGAGTTCCGCCATTTTTTTCGCCGTTGCCACGCTGCCTCTCAATTCAATGACCGGCTTGGCCGTCACCGCGTCCCAGACACGCACCGAACCGTCATCACAGCCTGTGGCAACCTGCTTGCCATCGGCTGACATCGCGCTGCTCAGCACGGTCACTTTGCCCGTGGTTGCGATCTTTTTGAGCAAATCGGCGCTCGCAGGCGCTGAAGAAGCATTCGCAGCTCCGGCCGTCGGCTTGCCTTCCGCCAGCTTCCAGATCTTCACCTCACGGAAGCTGCCGCTCGCGAGCCGCGTACCGTCCGGACTGAAAGCCAGCGACTGCACCAGCGCGCGGTGCGCTGCACCATTCTTTTCGCCAGGGTCGCTGATCTGCGCAACAAACTGCCGCGTCGCCATGTCATAGACATAGATGTGGTTGGAGCGCCCGCAGGCCACATAACGCCCGTCCTTGGTCATCGCCACGCTGTAGATCGGATCGATGCTGGCTGAGAAGGCCTGGAGTACCACCGCACGCTCCACCATCACCGACCCCTTGGCCCCCTGGTCAATCCACTGCTTCAGAGTGGCAATCTGTTCAGGGATGAGGTTCACCGCACCGGATTTGTTGTTCGGCGGTGGCATCTCCATGTCTTTTTGATGCAGCGACGCCGTCACGATCAAGCTCTCCGCACCGTTTCCCGGGATGATCGCCGGTCCGCTTTCGCCCCCTTTGATCATCAGTTCCGGCGTCTCCATGTTCAGGTCTGCCTTTGTCGTTGTCTTGTTGTGACAAGAAATGCAGTTCGCCTTCAGAAAAGGGTAGACGTCGCGGTAGTAATCGAGGTCGGCCGCCATGGCGGCCGTCGAAAGGCAAACAAAGGCAAAGACGGATTGTGGCTTCATCACTTGCTGGCGGTGGTGGCTGCGGCGCTTTTCACCGAAACCCGGATTGGCTCTGAAATAAGAATCTCCACGGTGTCTGTGGGAGAGGCCGCCGTGGTGACGGCTTTCATGCGGCTGGATGCTGCCGCCATGGCTGCTTCCGCCTGCTTTTGCTTTTCAGCCGCTTTTTTCGCAGCCTCCGCATCGGTGGCGGCGATTTTTTTGGCCTCGGCAGCCGCTGCGGTGGCGAGCTGCTCCGCTTTCTTTTGCTCGGCCTCGGCCAGCGGCACGGCGGCGGGATTGTAGCGGTATTTGCAGATGCCCAGGCTCTGGAAGGCAAACGTGTAGTCTCCTGGTGCGATCTTGAGCGCCGCCAGGTCAATCACAGCCTCGTGTGTGGCTGCTTTGATCGGAATGTCGAATTCCTTGATGGCGCTGAACCCATCCCCGTAGGCTTTTACCTTGATCGAGCTGCCGTTGAACTCATTGCGCCACGTGAGTTTAAGCGGAATTTTCAGCGTCTCGCCAGCCTTGGCTTCAAAGACCTTGTTCTCCACCGCG
This sequence comes from Prosthecobacter fluviatilis, assembly GCF_042655725.1. Classification (GTDB taxonomy): domain Bacteria; phylum Verrucomicrobiota; class Verrucomicrobiia; order Verrucomicrobiales; family Verrucomicrobiaceae; genus Prosthecobacter; species Prosthecobacter fluviatilis. The sequence continues at coordinate 28,397 of NZ_JBHSMQ010000002.1, read as the reverse complement.
GCAATCGTCAGAGGTGCCTGCTCAGAATCGCTCACAGAAACGGGAATGTCGGCCATCAGGCGTGGCGAGGGAATCTCCCCCTTCGCATCCTTCACCGGCCATTCCATGCTCGCCAGACGCACGGGGCGCGTCACAGCAGTGCCGTTCACCATCGCTTTGCCGGTGATGGTCGCCAGGGAGAATCCGCTTTTGGCATCGCCTGCGGCGGTCAGAATCAGGTGACCGTAAGGCTTGCCTTTGGCGATCTTGAGCCCGGCCGCGCTCACTCCGGGCGGCAGATTTTCCATGGTGATTTCAATCTCACCATCAAAGCCGTCACGGCGTTGCACCACGACCTCAAAAGCACGCGTCTCGCCTGCACGCAGCGCCATCGGCTTGGACAGCGCAGCGCGGTCTCCGTTGCGAAGCGTCATGTGCACAGCCCAGGCGGCAAGGGAGAAATCAGGGGCGGCCTGGCGCACAATGAGGCGATAGACATTGTTGGCATCGCTCCGCGTTCCGCCAAAAAGATCGCGCACCTGCAGCCGGTAGGTGCCGTCTTCCTTGACCTCAAACTTGCCGTTCACATCGGGGGAGCCGGCGTCATAAGGTGGGCCGTCGTACGAATAGCCATTGCTGGTCACCTTCATCGGTGGTGCGATGTCATACAGCTCCGCCACATCGGTCAGCGTCTCTTTGCCTCCGTCTTTCTTCACCTGCTGCACCAGCACAAAGGGGTCGGTGTTCAGGCCCAGCCGTTCCGAGGCCACCTCCACCCACCAGACCTCGCCTTTTTTGGCCGTGAATTCATAGGAATCCACATCCGCAGCGGGGAAGAACGAGCCGGCAATGTCACACGGCAAAGTGATTTTCTGCGCTTCAGCCGGCTTGTTGTTCGGCTCTGTTTCATTCGCCTTGGCATTTGCAGCCAGACCCGCTGGCGGCCATGACATGGCGCTCACAGTCTGTGTTTGCGGCTGCCGGGGCGCAGGTCCTGTGCCCGGCACTTCCTGAAGCGCGAGCCGGTAGAAAAGCCTTTCACCGCCTTGATACGTGAGATCGCTCACCTTGATGAGGTAGGTCCCGTCGGCAGGTGGCGTGAAATCGATCACCCCACCCGTGCGGTTGACCTTCAGGTCACCGCCTTTGGCATCTGCCAGGATCAGCACCGGCGTCAGCCGCGAGTCGATGCCCGCCGCCGCGCAGTCCACTGCCACACGCTTCCCCTTAACCCCCTTGAACGCATAAAAATCCACCGACCGCTTTGTCATCGTGGCATTGCAGATCGTGCCCACAGGCAGAACCATCGCTGTCTCCACAGTGTTGTTTGACTTGGTGCGTGTCACCTCCGGCAGCTTGTTCACCGAAAAGGCACGTGCCGAAGACACACCGAGCCGCGACATCACCCGGGCATCGTAAACCCCGACCGGTGCATCCGCCGCGATGCTGACCGTAAACTTGTTTTCAGCGCCCGCGACCGGCTGCGCCGTGATCTTCGGCGTCGAAAACAGCAGCGCGCTGACATTCTCCGTGTTCTCACCAGTGATGGTGACCTCCACGTTCGTTCCCGCCCGGCCGCCCATCGGCATGACGGTGAGCAGGCGAGGCAGCGGCAGCGTAACCTGCTGAGCGAAGGCCGAGGCGGCAAGCAGTGTGCAGACGGCTAGTGTGAGTGTGGATTTCGCGGACATAGATCAATGGTTGTACAAAAACTCCTTCGTGTTCAGCAGCGCCCAGAGCAGGTCTTCATAGCCGTTGCGTTTCGCACGCTGGGAATCGAGCGGTTTGCCTGCCGCATCATTGCGCGGCCTGGCGACATAATTTTCGCTGATCCGCACTTCATCGGCAGTGGGTTCACGGGAAAAAGCGGCCAGATAGAGCTCGCGAATGCGCTTGGGCTCGGGCATTTCGGCCTTGCTCAGAGATTCAGCACGCCCGCCGCTCGCAGTCAGCTTTGCCTTCACATCCGAGGCATTCATGAGGTGCAGGCTCTGGGCCAGGCTGGCGGATTGCACACGCTCACACTCGCAGACACTGGCGCCTTCAGGACGGCCGAAGACCTTTAGGAAGGGCGCGGCCCGGTTGTAGCTGTTGTCAGGCAGCGAAATGGCGCGTGTGCCGGCGGGCAGATCCGCAAAGTCAGTCTTGGAGCCGGTGACCATGTCGATGCTGTCGAGCATAACCTCGGCCGTCATGCGTTTTGGGTAGTAATGAGAAAAGGCCTGCCGGTCGATGGCATTGTGCTGGTTCGGCGTGGAGCTGAGCTGGTAGGTGTGGCTTTGCGCAATCGTACGCACGAGAGCTTTCAGATCGTAGCCGCTGTCTACGAAGCTTTTCGCCAGCGCGTCGAAGAGATCGGGATTCGTGGGCGGGTTGGTGTCGCGCAGGTCGTCCTCGGGCTCGACGAGGCCGCGCTTGAAGAAATGCTTCCAGTAGCGGTTCACCAGCGACTTGGCGAAGAACGGATTGTCCTTCTTGCTCATCCAGTCCACCAGCGCAAGACGCGGATCATCATCGGGGGCGATGCTGAGCTCAGGCTCTCCCAGGCCGGCGGGTTTCAGCATCACACGGGTTTTGCGGTGCTCCGTCTGCGCGACACCGCGCTTGTGAAAAATAAGGTCTTCACCCGCGATGGCGGTCGGCTTGCGGCCGATCTGGCTGAAGAACGCCGCGAGGTGATAATACTCCGCCTGCGTCCAGCGCTCAAAGGGATGATGATGGCATTGCGCGCACTGCATGCGCACACCAAGGAAAAGCTGTGCAACGTCTTCCAGCTGAGTCGTTGGCTCCTTCACGCGCTTGTACCATGCAACGGGGGGATTCGAAACAATCGTGCCTGTCGAAGCGAGGATCTGGCGCACGATCTGATCGTACTTGGTGTTCGCCAGCAAACTGTCGCGCATCCAGGCATGGAAGGCGAAGTTCGAGGTGATGTCCGCGGCTTCTGAACGTGTGTTTTTGAGCAGCGCAGTCCACTTGTTGGCGAAGTAGTCCGCGTAGTCAGGGCTGTTGAGCAGCGCCTCGATGGCGCGGTCACGCTTGTCCGGCTCACGACTGGCGAGGAAAGCCTTTGTCTCCTCCGAGGTGGGCAGCCGGCCGCCGATGTCGAGAGAGACACGGCGAAGGAAGGTTGAGTCATCACAGATGGGCGAGGGCGGCACGCCGATCTGCTTCAGATTGGCAAACACATGCTGGTCGATGAAATTTTTAACCGGCGGAAGCGACTCAACCGGAGCCCCCAGGGGAATCGAGACGCTGCAGACGGAAACACGGCCGCCGAAGCGAACCATCACCGCCACATTGCCGGGAATGTCCAGTGTCTTCACCAGCCCCTGCTCTCCAGCCTCCGCCATGGCGCGGTCATTGGCCTCGAAGAGCGCCAGCCGGGTCACATCGCGGTTGCTGCCATCGGAGTAGCGTGCGGTCACCTTCAGCTGCTGCGTGGTTTTGACCTTCATCGTGATGCGCGCAGGTTCCACGGAGATGCTGCTAAGCTTTGCCTCGTCTTTCTGCGCATAGTTCATGCCCTCTGCGATCCAGCGCACGAGGGTCTTGTAGTCTTCGGAACCTGGCTCCAGTTTTTTGCCGCCAGTGTGCGGCACGATGGCCGCACCTTTGGTGATGAGCAGGCTTTCTTCCGGGGCCGGCGGAAACACGCGCCGCCCTTTGCCCTGCTTCACGATGGCCTCGTAGTCTTCCTCAGGTTCAAAACCAAGCACACTGAGACGGAAGCCGCGCTGGCCTGTGATTGCCTTGGCATGGCACACACCGGCATTGCAGCCCGCCTTGGTAAGGATGGGCTGGATGTCGTTCACAAAGCTCAGCGGACGCGACGATTCCGCCGCCAGACCCGAACCGGCGAGCAGCACTAAAATCCATGCTTTCAGAAAGGCTTTCATTTGTATCACTTTAAACCTACGGCTTACGTCCCCTCTTTTTCGCACCGGGTGACTTTAGTACTAATTTCCAGCACAATGAGACATCTTGCCTTTTCCACCTTTCTTGCGCTTTCCACACCCTCCCTTGTCCTGGGCTGGGGAGAGCCTCACCATGCCATCACACGTGCGGCCCTAGAGGTGCTGCCTGCTTGGCAAAAGGAGGTGCTGGGTGGTGAATTGAAGCAGCTTGGCGACAAGTACTGCATGATCCCGGACCATGTATTTTCGGACAAGGAAAATGCCAAGTATGCCCAGATGGAGTCAGTGCCGAACGAGGTGTATTTGAAGATCCTGCACCTGCCGACTCAGCAGCCGGAGTACCTTGAGGTGATGCGATACTTCATGGAGCAGGCTGTTGCATCTTTGCGCAGCGGGAAGCTTGGCGATGCAGCGCGTTACATCGGCACGGTATGTCACCAGATTGAAGATTATGGCAGCCCTTCGCACACGGTGCCGGGAGACAACATGTTTACTCTGCTGCAGCAGTTCCTGCCCCCCACGGAGGCAATGAAAGGCCAGCTGATGCACGGACCGATTGAAAACGGGGATTTCAAGGTGAGCATCGAGGGCTACAAACCTGCACTTCTTGGCAACACGGTGAATGAAGCTGCATGGAGGCTCATGCACCGGGTGCATGATGAGATACTCAATGCACGCAGCACCACGGTTCCGATCATGCAGGCGCTGTACAAGGAGGACAAGGAAGACGTGGTGAAGCATCAGAAGCGAGCCGCAACGATGGACGCGCAGGTGGTGGCGGATGCGGTTTATACCATGATGTGCCTTGGGATGCAGAAGTTTGCAGCTGAGGAGCAGGAACTGCTTAAGCGGGTGCAGATTGGCGGCTTCTTTCCTCTGGAGGCGGCGAGTTGCTACTATCCGCAACAACAGTTTTTCAGCTCGCCGAACTGGGGGCATCCGAGGAGCGGGGTGATTTTGGAAGGTGGAACCAAGGAGATTCCGCTCAAACTTTGTGTCGGATCCAGCAATCAGGAGTTCAAAAACGGGATCAGCGCGGGCATGGGGAAGCCGCTGACGTTTTTGCTGCCGAAAGATGTTTATGCGCGCTTCACGGTGCTGGCGGGATTGCATCCGGAACTTGGAGCGAAAGGGCGAGTTGAATTCACGGTCAGCGGGGATGGCAAGGTGCTGACGACGGTGATTCTGAATGGGACTGATCCGGCGAAGTTGCTGGAATGTGATGTCGCGGGGGTGAGGGAGCTTCAGCTTGCGCTGACCTCACGGGGGCTGGATGCGAAGAGCAATTATGCGATCTGGGCGGAGCCGACGCTGGTGAAGAATTGATGTGGGACGTTGCTTTTGCAGGGCTGAGCTGAAGAATACTCAATAGCTCACGAAAGCGGTAGCTGCGATGCAGGCTTGCGCCGTGCATCTTCGCGACCGCACTCCAAAAGGGCTGGCGTGTTTTGTCGGCGTGACGTGATGTGCGAGGATTACTTGAGCTTTTGATCGAGCCACTGATAGGCGGCGTGGCGTTGGGGGTCGGGGAAGTCGTGGGGGGCGTCGGGGGTGAGGAGGGTGAGGTTTTTTTCGGCTTTGAGAAGGGTGTAGATTTCGGTGGCTTTGGTGAAGGCTTTGCGGACGCCGGTGATGTCGAAGTTGGTGTCGTGAAGAGGGGAGTTGGAGAAGACGGCGCGGGGGGCGATGGCGGCGAGGATTTCGTAGAAGTCGAAGGGGATTTTGCCGGCGTTGTTTTCATAGACATCGCGGATACGGGGCATGTAGCGATCACTGGTCCATCCGGCGACTTTGCCGCCGTAGTAGTCGTGGAAGGGGGTGAAGCCGCAGCTGGTGACGACGGCTTTGATGCGGTCGTCGAAGACGGCGGTGAAGAGGGCGTTGTGGCCGCCGAGGGAGTGGCCGATGACTCCGATTTTGTCTTTGTTAACCTGGGGGAGGGCTTGAAGGAGGTCGACGGCACGGATGTTGTTCCAGATGGCTTTCATGGAGCCGCTGACGCGGTGAGCGCCCTGGGTTTTGAAGTCGTAAGGGTATTCGCCGAAGGAGGGGTAGTCGGGGACGAGGCAGATGTAGCCGCGTTCGGCGAGTTCGTGGGCGTAGTGAAGGGAGGGCTTGCCGCCGAGGCCTGCGGGTTCGTCTTTGCCGATCTTGGTGGTTTGATGCAGGCAGAGCATGGCGAGGGCTTTGGTGGCATCGTTAGGGATGAGGAGCCATGCTGGGACGGTATCGCCGAGTTCGGGGGTGTAGTGGATTTTGCGGCGGAGGTACTTGGGTGTTTTTTCTTCGGAGATGATTTTTACATCGAGAGGTGTCCAGCGGGAGGTGTCGTGGAGGGGGCCCATGACCCGCTGCATGTTATTTTTGATGTCGGTGACGCGTTCGGCCCAGTCGGCGGCGGTTTGGACGGGGCGGCCGCGGACGGTGAGGAGGTTGGAGTGATCGGGGTAAGCGATGGCTGAGGGTGATTCGATGGGCTGGGGTTTTGAGGAGAGGAATTCTTTGGGCATCACGGTTTGCACGGCGGTCATGATGCGGTCTTCGACATCGGGGGCGAACTTGGTGGGACGGTCGTAGTAGACCATGGCGCCGGCACCTTCGTAGCCGCCTTCTTCGAGTACGCGGCGGGAGGGGACGTAGCAGGGGACGTCGTTGGAGTAGCCGTTCACCCACATGCGGGAGCGGTCGTATTCGCGTTTGATGCGGAGGGAGTAGTCGACGGTGATTTCACCTGGGAGGAAGACCATGGCCATGTCGTTGCCGAAGCTCCAGCGCTGGACGAGGTAAGGGAGATGGGTGGGGAGTTTTTCGCCGCGATCGAGACGGGCGAGGTTCTTTTTGGCGTGGTAGGAAATGGCAGGCGTTTTGGAGTCGGCGAGGGTTTGCCATTCTTCGCGGGTAGGGAGGGTGTCGAAGGCGAGGTCGATTTGTTTTGATTGGCAGGCAAGCGGGCCAGTGAGGGGTTTGAGTTCGCTGGTGGCGACGCGTTTGGCTTCGGCACCGAGGTCTTCGCCGTATTGTTTGACGAGTTCCATGGTGCGGCGGGGATTGGGGTTTTGATCGGCACCGCAACCGAGGGCGGTGAGGGCGATGGCTCCGGGGAATTCGCGCTGCAGGGCTTCCTGGGCGACGCCGGCCCAGTCGCCGTGAATTTCGTCGATGCCAATGGTGGTGCAGTGGCAGGCGTAGCTGGTGAAGATGGCGCGAACTTTGCCATCGGTGCCGGTGACGCGCAGGACGGGGAGGTCGTGATCGATGGGCTTTAATGGAAAAAGGCGGCGGTTGGCGGCGAAGCCGACTTTGCCGATGCCCCAGGCGAGGGAGGAGGGCTTTCTATTTGCGAGAGCGGCGCGGACGGCTTTTTCGATGTGGTCGGTGAGTTCGCGGGTGTAGCGCTCGATGGCGGGGAGGTGCTCGGCGGGAATGTCCATGCCAAAGAGATTGGGGAGCACGCCGATGAGCATGGGGGCGCAGTGGGTGTGGCTGGAGCAGATGGCGAAGCGGGCGTCGGTGGCTTTGGTGTCCTGCGTGAGACGACGCAGGACTTCGGCGCGCATGGAGGCGGGGATACCGACGTTGTCGACGGTGACGAGGATGGCGGGGCCTTCGGTGTCACTGCCGATGGCGAGGGCTTTGGCGAAGATGTGCTGGGAGACGCCGGTGTTGGGTGCGCGGCGGTTGCCGTAGCCGCTGAGGCGGACCGGGTAGTCCGGGGTGATGTCGATGGAGGCGGCGCCGGCGGGGAGGAGGGTGTCTGCGGCGAGGGTGGGGAGTGAGAGGAGCAGGAGGGAGAAGAGGAGGCGGAGGTGCATGGGCGGGCGTGTGTGGGAGGACTACGCGGGGGGAGGACTGATTTAACACCGCAGAGATTGGAAAAATGCGGAGTAAAAAATGGGGCAGAAAATTGACCGAATGCCATTCATGCCCATCAGAATTTTGCTCGACTTGGCAAAGCCCAATATAGCTGCTAGGATAACATTAAGGAGATTGATTTGCGTTAGATCACGAGGATTAAAATCAATGATCGTGATTTATTGAGCAGATGATTTTTATGGACGAATCCAAACTAAGACAACTAGCAAAAACCCATCTGCTTCCATGGTTTAGCGGAGCTTCGATAGATCAAAAAAGCGTGAAATCATCGACCAAAGATGCGCAAGTAGCCTTTGTCGATCCATGCACTATAGCTTTCAAAGCACAATCTGAAGATTCATTTCGTCTACATTTGAAACGCAGCCAAGCATTTGACAACCTTGGCGGCGGCAAGTTGGCAGAGATTGACCTTGTGAAAGCTTTTGTCCAAGTAGTGGGTAAAATGCAGGGAGGCTTAAATAGTTGGTATCAAGCAGATCTTGCCTCCATGTTTCCCAGACGCGTGATTGCGAAATCTCTCTGTTCTGTGAAGGTGGAAGAAGAAGCGTTTTTGTCCGTCCTTGATCAAATGTCACTTTGGGCAGGACGACAATATGAAGGCCGCCCTATCGCTGCCGCTATTGGGTTTTCACGCAAAGAATTCACAGGAGGCACACACTTTCGTGATATTTGCGATCACGATTTCAGCGCTGTGTTATCGAACGGTTTTGATACAATGTTGATTTGCGATTTTAACGGCAAAATTTGTGGTCATGAACAATTGAAGCAGCCTCCACACCCTCCGCCGTTCTCTCCAAATCGCTTACAGGCTATAGCCGAGTGGGCTAATGATGGCAATATTGCGATCGCGCTAAATCGAAGCGGGGACATTTTGATCTTCAGATCCAAAGAGCTTGTCTTTGCACGCCGAAGCGGAAAGTGGCATTATCTTAAGCATTCCCCGATTCTCACTCAAATGGGAAAACCTTCAGATAAGATAGTGAGACAAGCAGTATATGAAAGTGCACTGGATGCATCCTTCGCTAGGACTGGTGCATGCATTGGGGTGGTTTTGGCGGCTAATTCTAAAAAATGGAAAGACATCGCCACATCACGCGCGGACTATCTTTCTCCGGCTTCGTCTCCTAAAGGAAGGGCTATCGCTTCGATGGTCAATGGGGTTCTGTTTCAGAACCTTGACCGACGACTACGCCAAGAATTATTAGCGATAGATGGCGCTACGATCATAGACCACAAAGGCGTGATTTTGGCTGTCGGAGCAATCCTGAAAATAAAAGGAGGAAGTACTGGAGGAGGCCGTCTTGCTGCGGCGCGCGCTTTGTCTGCTTTGGGCGTGGGAATCAAAGTTTCTCAAGATGGAGGAATTCGTGGGTTCCACGAAACGCCGGAAGACATTTTTGATGATGTAACCGAGGTATTTTCAATTATGTGATAAGCACTCGGAGGTCAGGGGCCTGCGGCGGGCTTGGATTTGAGGAAGAGGACTTCGGCGCGTTCGACCCAGCCTTTGTGGAGGTCCATGCAGAACCAACCGTGGTGTTCTTTTGTTGATGCAATAACCGCTGCGTGCGTGGTGCCTGGCGAAGGGTGGAAAGGCGGTGGTCTACATCGAGGGCCGCGAGCTCGGAGCGGTTCGCTGCAGCGCATGGTCAGGCGCTTTGTTCATTGGGCCGGGCAGTCATTTCGGTGAAGTGGGCTTTGTCGCCTGTTCGATGAGCCAGGCACGCATGGCGGGGGCCGCCTTCATCGGGACGGTATGGCCACCGGCATCCTCAAAGATAAACGTGGTCGAGGCACCGGCAGCGGAGGCCTGGTCGATGATCTGCTGTGCCCGGGGCTTTGAGGCCGTCTGGCTGGAGACCATGAGATACGGCTTCCCCTTCAGCAGTTCGTAATGCTTCAGGCGGCCGCCGCCTTCGATGAAGAAAAAGGCGGAGAACTGTTTGGTGATTTCTCCGTCTGATTCATCGATCAGGCCCTGGGTGGCGTGAGCACCATTGGAGGAGCCGCCGATGATCATGTGGTTTTTGTCGATGTTCGGGACGACCTCGAATAGCTTGGCGAGCATGGCGCGGAAGAAGGGCCACATGTATTGGGCGTCCTCATCCCGCATGACGATATTGCCGCCGGGGTCCTTCGGAGCGATTTTTTTGAAGAAGGGCATGGAGGCGCAGACAAAGTCCTGGTCCGCGGTCATCGCTGACACGATGGCCGCCTTGGGCCCCCCATTGCCGCCGCTGCCGCCATGCAGGAAGACGAGGAGGGGGAACTTGCCACCCGGCGTGTAGTTCTTGGGGAGCGAAATCGACAATCGGGCCGGTCCTTTATTCGAAGTAGCCACCGCCCAGTAGGTCGGCGGCATCTCATGGAACGGAATGGAGAAGGTTTCCCCGGGAGTGAGCCGAGCCGCCGCATCGGCGCCGAGCCCGGTGCGGGACCCCAGACAAATGCTCAACAATCCGGCTGCAAACGTGGCAGTTCTGACGAGTTTCATTGGATGAGGCTTTCTGAGTTGGGTGCATGGAATCAGCGGATCCCGCGACTCGCGGCGGTCATATCGACGCGATACGGCGGTTTCCGAGCGAGCCCGCAGCATCGGCACAATCTTGGAGGTGCGAGGGCGGATGCAGAAACGCCTAACGCCCCCAAGCTTAGCGACCCGGAGCACTGGACGCAACGATTGCAACCGCGACGCGCCCACCAGGTTCGCTGCAGCGCATGGTTAGACGGCGTGGTCATACAAAATACCCTACACATGAAAACCCAAAGTACTCAACTCCCACAACGCCGACCTGCAGCCAATACCGCTTCGGCTCGCTCTGGCGAAAATGTGTACCCCAATTCGATGATGCCATGCCGGAGCAAAGCTCGACGAACAGGCAAGCAGCGAAATAAGATCCGACGAGGCCAACGACCAGGGAAATGCCAATGCCGTGCCGGTGATGCCAAAGCAACACCGCACTCGAGGCAACTGGAAGCAACAGCGCCAAGAACCATCTTAGTGAACGCCACGTACGGAAGTAAGACGCACCCCACGGGAACAGCGACACCAGTTTGGGTCGCTGCGCTACAGGGATGTTTTTGAGGTGTCCATGCATGGCGGCGGCGGAAGCACGGGCCGTGACAGCCGGAGTCGTTCGCTGCAGTGCATGGTCAGGCGGCTTCTGGTTGTGTGTCATCGAGAAATGCTGAAAACGATGGGAACTGCTCCCGAAACTCGTAACGCTCCATGTAATGGATCTGCCCAAGGGCGTCGCTAGAAACCTTCGTGTAAAGATAACCACCCAACAGATTCCCACCGATGCACATCAGTGACTTTTCCGGGATACCAATCTGCTTCCGATCATCATTCTTCAGAAGCTCATCAGCGGTCAGAAGAGAATCGACGACACCGGAGCGAGGCGGAAGGAAAACTCGAGCGTGATCGAGCAATCTGTCGCGATGAGCAACAAGGAAGCTCCGATAGTCTGCGGGCAAGCTAATCCCCAATCGCTTTTCAAGTTTCAGAACACTCGCGCTCATACGATGTCTTGGTCTCCTAACAGTGGAATCATCAACAGAATCGCAGGGGTTGCCCCAACACCATTATAATTGACGGGGTTGTTGTCATGTTGCGCAAAGTTACGCAAAAGTGTCGATTCGCACGCAAGGACTTGGTTATTTTGCCCCCTTTCGCCGGATAACGTGCCTTGGAACACCGATCCCGCGCTTGGAGGAGTGGTGAACATGGAGGCTGGCAGGCGGACTGCTCGTGAACGCTGGGTGGCGGAAAGCTTCTCGCATACCTCCGGCATGCTAACTTGAACACAGAGATCATCATCGGCTGGTCCGGTGGTTCTCGCTCGGCGAGCCTCGCTTCACCACCGGCTAATTTCTCTGCTCCCTTCAGGAGCGACAACATGAATGGTGGTTAGTCAGGTTGAGGATTTTCGATGGTCTGGGGGAATTGGGGAGCGCTGGCCGACAGACAGCAACTGTGTCAGCTGGCAAGTTTAAAGTTTGGATCTGCGATCAAGCGGTTGAGAACGCAGAGCAGTTTGCGCATCACCGCGGTGATGGCGACCTTGAAGGGCTTGCCCTTGATAAGCAGGCGCTGGTAAAAGGCCTTGAGGATGGTGTTGCAGCAGATGCAGCGCAGCGAGGCCATGTAGAGCACGTTGCGCACTTTTCTACGCCCGCCCTGGATGTGGCGCTGGCCACGCATCGGCCCGCTGTCGTAGGGGTGAGGGGCCAGACCGGCCAGGGAGGCGATGCGTGAGTCGTCGAGGCTGCCGAGTTCTGGCAGTTCTGCCATCAGCGTGGCGGCGGCCACTTGAGCGATGCCGTCCATCTGTTGAAGACGTGCTGCTCTCTGGCTTGCCTCGTCCTGCGCCAGCAGTGTTTTGATGAGTTTGTCGAGCGTGGCGATCTGGCTGCTGAAGGTTTTGATCAAGGCCTTGGCTTGTGCTGTGAGCTGCCTGTGGGTGAGTTGCTTGAGCTGTGTCTTCTGCATGGCACGTGCTGTGACCAGCTGCTCACGGCGACCAACCAGGCTGGAGAGCTCGAGCTCCCAGTCGGCGGGCAGAGTGTCTGCCGCAGGCTTGAGCGCCGCGCCGAAGGCGGCGAGCACGGCGGCATCGATGGCGTCTGTTTTCGCCAGCTTCATGCTGGCTTTGGCAAAGTGGCGCACGCGTGCCGGGTTGAGCTTGCTGACGGCCCTGCCTGCACGCAGCAGGGCCAGCCACAGGGCTTGTTCGTAGCCGCCGGTGGCTTCCAGCAGGATGTGGCACTCTGGTGGCAGCGCGGCGATGAGCCTGGCATGGCCGGCAGCGGTGTTTGCCAGCCGGGTGATTTTCTTTTTGGCAGGGAGGCCATGAATGTCGAGCCATTGAGCACAGACATCGATGCCGATATAGACAACGCCTCCGCTGGAGGCAGATTGGGGCTTCATGGATGGGATGAGTTTGAGTGTTCGACTGCTTCCTTGTGATGCGAGCTGCTGCTGCGGGCCAAAGCCCGTGGCAGGCTCAGTCAACTGTTCGAGTTCGAGCTTGTCCTGGCGTGCGGGCGACTGGCTGTCTGACGACCTCGAAGGGTCATGAGTGTCTCCGGTCTGCCCCGCACGCTCTCAGGCTGGCTGGCCGTCACCAGCCAGCCTGAGTTCCAAGCTTGAGTTCAAACTCAGCCCGGAATCAGGACGGCGCTACTCATACAAGGAGTGTCTGTCGTACTTCAGTTTTTGGCGGCGGGCTTGGGTTTGAGGAAGAGGACTTCGGCGCGTTCGATCCAGCCTTTGCGGAGGTCCATGCGGAACCAGCCGTCGGTGTTCTTTTTGTTGATGCGGCAGCCGCTGCGGGGGCCGAACTCGCTGAGGTCGTACTGGGCCCAGGTTTTGCCCATGTCGGGGGACCAGATGATACCACACTTGTAGGTGGAGGCCGGGGCGCAGTGGGTGGCGAGGAAGACGCCGTCCTGCACGAGCATGTTGGCGGATTCGAACATGGGATTGAAGAGGAGGGTGTGCTTGGAGGTGTCGGTGATCTCCGAGGGGGCGCAGACGAAGATGCCGCGGTCGTAGCGGTTGGCGATGGCGGGGCCGTTGGCGTCGGCGATCCAGTAGAGTTTGTCGCCGATGAAATTGAGGCCGCCGCATTTGAAGCGGGAGTTTGAGTTGACGGAGATGAGGACTTTCCAGTCCCAGGTGTCGGAGGTGGCGTTGTAGGTGCCGCGGAGCCAGTGGCATTCGTTGCCGTGGCCGCGGTCGATGTCTCCGGTGACGGCGTAGAAGGCGTTTTCGGCGGGGTTGTAGGTGACGTTGTGAACGTGGCGGGCGATGAGGGTGTTGGTGGGGTCGCCGAGAAGAGGGGCTGTGGGCGGGGCGTCTTTTTGCTGGAACTTGGGATTCTGGCCGAAGGCGTAGGCGAGCTTGACGGTGTGGCCGTTGTCGGTCGAGTAGTAGATGTTTACGGGGACGGGGCCGCCGATGACGTTGCAGTAATTGCCCCAGACGAGCATTTCTTTGCCGCCGACTTCGAAGCAGTGCTCGCCATCGAGGGAGTGGAAGTACCAGCCGGGCTGGTCGGGCTTGACGGGGGTGTGGGGGATGTAGTCGGTGCCGTCGGGCTTTTTGACGATGATCTCGCGATGAGTCTTGAGGTTGTCGGTGGAGAGAAAGAGGTGCTGGCGGGTGGCGAAGAGGATGCTGCCGTTTTTGAGGATGACGGAGAAGGTGATGTTTTCGGCGTCGGGGAAGTCGGCGGTGTGGGGCCAGGTGGTGCCGTTGTCCTCCGAGAGCATGATGCGGGTGCCTTTGAAGGCGAAGGCTTTGCTGTCCCGCTGGGTGTCGATGTAGGGGGCATCGGATGAGGGCATGCGGTAGAGGAAGTGCTCGGTCTCGCCGGTGATGGCGGGGGTGGGTTCAACTTGAGCATGCAGAGGGAGAAGCGCTGGGAGGAGGAGGGTGAGCGCGGCGGTGGTGGTGAGGAATGTGCGGCGGGTGTGCATGGTGAGTGGTGATGGAGGTGAGTGTAAGGACACTACGGGAGGCTGGTGCCCATTCTTCGTTGTGCCGTATGGTGGAGTTGTGTGAAAGCGGAGCCGGTACGCGGCGGGCCTCCGGCCCCTTTTCAACTTTTTACGTTGCCGAAAATCCAGTGCAGATAGAGCGGTCGCCCCTAACAGCAAGGCCATGAAATGCCCCTCACCCTACCTTTGACTTCGTCTATCTGCTGCGCTACGGTTCCCCAAAGAAAAAAGTGGCCATTGCCATATCATCGATGGGGAGAGGGGATTCGCTGCCAGATGCTCGGCAATGTGGGTGCTCGCGGAGTGCTGCGGACTGGAAGTCCGCGCTCCGGGGGCTCTTTTTACCTCGGGCACGAATTCAGCGGTTCATGCTCTTAACTTAGTGCTCTGCATGGTTTGCATGAGCGACGGATTTAGCCAGCACAGCAGCAGCAGGTTTACTGTGCTGATTGGTCAGGTGGAGCAGCGTGTTCCTGCTCGTCATCCTCGTCGTCGAAGACGTAGCAAACTTTTGCGTTTTCCTGGCCGCGGAGGCGGGTGTCGCCGTGGCGCATGGTGAGTTCTTGGACGCGGATTTTGCAGCGTTCAGCGAGGGCGGCACAGAGTGACTGGGAGTGGGAGATGATGATGAGCTGGGAACGGGCTGAGGCTTGCAGGACGAGCTCTGCGAGGGCGGGGAAGACGGATTCGTTGAGGCTGGTTTCGGGTTCGTTGAGGACGAGGAGGGGTGGTGGGCGGGGACTGCAGAGGACGGCGGCGAGGGAGATGAACTGGAGGGTGCCGTCTGAGAGTTCGTGACCGGCGAGGGTGCGGGGGAGATCGTGGGCCTGCCAGGCGAGGCGGAACCAGTCGCCGCACTCGACGTGGAGGGCTGATCCGGGGAAGGCATGCTGCAAGGCAGCATGAAATACCATGGATTCGTTTGATTCGCTGATGGTCTGGATGACGGAGGGGAGATTGGAGGCGTCCTCTGCAAGGACGGGGGACCAGCAGCCGCGCACGGGGCGGCGTGCGGGGGCATCCGGATCTGTGCGCATGGAGTGATAGAAGCGCCAGCGGGCGAGGCTGAGGCGGGCATCGAGCAGGAGGGGGTAGTTTTGGAGATCGCGAACGAGGGCGAGCATGGACTCCGAGGAACCGATGGGCTCGGTGAGGGTGTGCATGGTGCCTTTGGCATCGGCGAGGCGGACCTGGCAGGCGGTGCGTTTGGCCTGGAGTTTTTTGCCGTAACGGAGGGATTCCGATTTGATGTCGGGGTCGAGTTTGAAGGCGGAGCGGCTGACGGGCATGAGGCCGCATTCGAATTCGTAGGCGAAGGTATCGGAGAGGACTTCGGCGGAGAAGGTGGTGAGGCGTGAGTGCTCGGCATTGCCGGCCCAGAGGAGGCTGCGCATGCCGCCCTCTGCGGCGACGGCTTCGGAGAAGCCGCCACGGGCGAGGGCGGAGAGGAGGCTCAGGGCGCGATAGACGTTGGTCTTGCCGACGCCGTTAGCTCCGCGGATGACGGTGACACGCCCGAGGCGGAGACGGAGATCGCGCAGGGAGCGGTAGCCGGAGAGGCGGACGGAGTGGAGCATGAGGGGGACATCCAAGCGGGGGTGGGCGTGGATGTCCAGCGGGGCTGGATATTGTGATCGAAGGACTGACGGAGGGGGATCATCTGGATCCCCCCACCTGCAGCGTGTTCGCGGATGTGCGAGAGCGCTGGATGATGAGGGAGGCTCGGCTTTGCGAAGGCACGAGAATGCAGGGCGATGCGGGAGCGTAAGGGATCGGGACGATCCCTCTCCGCCAGAGCGCTGGCTGGCCGCATGGGATGCTGGCTTACATCCATAAGACCCGTTTTCAGCTGTGCGTGGTATGACTCAACATGCCAGGGTCATGGGCTCATTTCGCGGAGCGAAATGATTGCTTGGTGACGCGCTTTGGATCTATACCCAAGACGCCTTGCTTGAGGGCAGGCTCGTGTTGCTGGAGCGTTGGGAGGTGGCGGAGCCGTGGGACGTTCGTGCTGCGGGCGTCACATGCGGCAGATGAGGAGCTCGCGCTCGTAGATGAGCTCTTTGGGGAGGTGGGTCTTGAGGTCGATGAAGAGTTCTTCGTGGGAGAGGATCTCGGTGCGCCAGGCGTCGCGGTCGAAGTGCTGAAGGGCTTCGAATTTTTCCTTGGGGAAGTCGAGGCCTTTCCAGTCGATGTCGGCGTACTGGGGGACCCAGCCGATGGGGGTTTCCTTGGATTTGCTGTGGCCGTTGGCGCGATCGACGATCCATTTGAGGACGCGCATGTTTTCGCTGAAGCCGGGCCAGAGGAATTTGCCGTCTGCGTCTTTGCGGAACCAGTTCACGTGGAAGATGCGGGGGGTCTCGCTGAGGGTGCGCTGCATGGAGATCCAGTGGCGGAAGTAGTCGCCCATGTTGTAGCCGCAGAAGGGGAGCATGGCCATGGGATCGCGGCGGACTTTGCCGATGGTGCCTGCGGCGGCGGCGGTCATTTCACTGCCCATGGTGGCGCCGGTGTAAACTCCGCCGCTCCAATTGAAGGCCTGATAGACGAGGGGCATGGTGGTGGCGCGGCGGCCGCCGAAGATGATGGCGCTGATGGGGACGCCCTCGGGCTTTTCCCAATCGGGGTCAATGGTGGGGCACTGTGAGGCGGGTGCGGTGAAGCGTGAATTTGGATGGGCGGCCTTGGTGCCTTTTTCCTTGGCGATCTCGGGGGTCCAGAGATTGCCCTGCCAGTCGGTGCACTGGGCTGGAGGGGTATCGGTCATGCCTTCCCACCAGACGCCGCCATCGGGGGTGAGGGCGACGTTGGTGAAGATGGTGTTCTTGCGCAGCGAGGCCATGGCGTTGGGATTGGTCTTGTCGCTGGTGCCGGGGGCGACGCCGAAGAAGCCGGCCTCCGGATTGATGGCGTGGAGACGGCCGTCTGCGCCGGGTTTGATCCAAGCGATGTCATCTCCCACGGTCCAGATTTTCCAGCCTTTTTCGGCGAAGTGCTGGGGCGGGATGAGCATGGCGAAATTGGTCTTGCCACAGGCGCTGGGGAAGGCGGCGGCGACGTAGGTCTTTTTGCCTTTGGGGTCTTCGACGCCGAGGATGAGCATGTGCTCGGCCATCCAGCCTTCATCGCGGGCCATGGCGGAGGCGATGCGGAGGGCGAAGCATTTTTTGCCGAGGAGGGCATTGCCGCCGTAGCCGGAGCCGTAGCTCCAGATCTCACGGGATTCGGGGAAGTGGACGATGTACTTCTCCTTGTTGCAGGGCCAGGGGACGTCCTTCTGGCCTTTCTTGAGGGGCATGCCGACGGTGTGCATGCAGGGGACGACGCGCTTCTTTGAGGTGTCGATTTTCTCGAAGACCTTTTTGCCGATGCGGGCCATGATGCGCATGTTGACCACGACGTAGGGGGAGTCGGTGAGCTGGACGCCGATCTGCGACATGGGGGAGTCGATGGGGCCCATGCTGTAGGCGAGGACGTACATGGTGCGGCCACGCATGCAGCCATTGAAGAGCTTGCGGAGCTTTTCCTTCATTTCGAAGGGGTTCATCCAGTTGTTGGTGGGGCCGGCGCCGTCTTTGGAATTGCTGCAGATGAAGGTGCGCTCCTCGACGCGGGCGACATCGCTGGGGTCTGACTTGGCGTAGAAGCAGCCGGGCCACTTCTTCTGATTGAGGCGGGTGAAGGTTCCGGCATCGACCATTTCATTGCAGAGGCGGTCGTATTCGGCCTTGGAGCCATCGACCCAGTAAATGCGGTCGGGTTTGCAGAGGGCGGCCATCTTTCCGACCCAGCGCTGAAGATGAATGTTTTTGCTGAGGGGTTTGGAGGAGGGAATCGGGCTCATGGGAATGGGTTTTGTGGACAGCGACAAGATGCCGAAAGCATGCCAAGTGTCACGGTGCTTCATGCCGCCAATCTTGGCGAAGCCAACGCGTCGCTGAGCCGAGGAGGAGGAGGCGCCCCAAAATGTCTTCTTTATATGCCAAGCCGAGGCAGGCAGAATGTGGCAGGCCCGGGAGGGGCGGGCGGCCGATCAATCCGCAGCGTGGGGTATGGCATCCCCTGCCGACCAAAACACCCCCCGCGGGATGAAGTGCTGGAGACCGGGTGTGTTTTCCGGATGAGGGCTGGAGATGAAAACGCGGCCTTTGCCGTAGGTGGCGGTGACCTGAGCTGGCGAGCCGACCTGAACGCCGACGGGAGAGCCGTATTCGGCGATTTCGGTTTTGAAGACAGTCAGTACGGAATAGGGGGGAATGTCTGTGCGAGCCGCGGGCTTGAGAATGGGGCCGTTGTGGTAACGGACTTTGAAGGCTGAGGACACATCGCCGAGCCATGCCCGCCCGGCCTGCGTGGGCTCGCAATCGAGCATGGCCTGGCCACGGCGCCATTTGTTGGAAACCGTGCCTGCGTTCAGAATGCCGAGGCCCCAGCTAAAATTTGAGCAGGCCAGATAGGCCCCGCCGCAGATGCCGACGTAACCGCCGCCGTTTTTCACAAAGTCGCGCACGTTTTTCAATCCTGCCGCGCCGATGCCTTTTGACTGGCCGGAGCCGGAGCCGCCGGGAAACACCAGCACGTCAAAGGAACTGAGATCCAGTGAAGCCACCTGCCGGGCGCCGAGAACCACGACTGTGGCCTGAGGATAGGGCCTGAGCACGCTGGTGACGTTTTCGACCGAGCTCTGGGGGGAGCCGGGGCCCTGGTAGATGCCGACGGTGATCTTGCGTGTGCTGGCCGGCGGAGGGATGATTGTTTTCATCCCATTCACATCCGATGGAATGACAAAGGGGGCGGGGGCCGGTTTCTTCACGTCCTGAGCCGTGACCGGAGAGAGCCCGCCGACCAGCAGAAGCAAGGGCAGGAGCGGATGGAATGTGGCCATGGCGGGAGGGGATTTACTTCAGCGCTGCCTCAATTGACTTCGCGACCTGCTGGCCCATGAGCTCGTAGCCTTTGGCGTTGAAGTGGACGTCCTGGGGATTGGCGATGCCAGCGAGCTGAGGAGCGAGGAAGGCGTGGAGGTCGTCGATGGCGATGCCGTGCTTTTTCATGACGCGGAGGGCGATCTCGTTTTTCTCGGCGATCTGGGTGACGAGTTCGGGGCCGTCCTTGGTGTCTGGCGGGACGGGTGTGGTGGTGGCGAAGATGATCTTGGCGCCGGTCTTCTGCATGCGGGCGACGAGGGTTTCGAGACGCTGCTCGTAGTCTGCTGCGGGCGTTTTGCGATCGTGGATGCCGAAGTTGAAGTGGATGACGTCCCATTTGCCGTCGCCGAGCCAGATGTCGATTTTCTTCACGCCATTGGCGGTGGGGCCGCAGTTTTCGGGAGCGCGATGCACGTTGGCCTTGCCGGCCATGGCCTTGCGCACGTCCAGAGTGTAGCCACGGGAGATGGAGTCGCCGATGAGGAGAACGCGGGGGAGCTTGGGGTCATCCTGCACGAAGTCCCAGGCGTTTGAGCGTCCGGCGATCTTGTCTTTTTTGTGCAGCGGGAGATAGAAGCCGTTGCCGAGGTTTTGTTCGAGGACGGTTTCCCAGGCCTGCTGATCGGGCGGGAGGGTGGCTTTGAGGGCCTGGTATTTTTCATCGACGGCCTTGTCTTCGGCGGCTTTTTTGGCGGCGGCCTCGGCGGCGTTGGTGGGCTCGTTCTGGGATTTGACCTGGGCGTGGGAGAGAGTGGCGAAGGCGAGGAAGAGGAGGGTGAGTCGCATGCTCATTTCTTTGGCAGGGTTTCAGCGATCACGGAAGCGACTTTTTCGGCGAGGTAGTGATAACCTTCGGGCGAGTAATGGACGTTGGCGGGGAGCTGAACGTCTTTGAGCTTGGCGGCGGCGTGGGCGCAGAGGTCGTCGGTGGGGATGCCTGCGGCGGTCATGACGCGGGCGGCGGCTTCGTTGTATTTCTTTTCATCGCCTTCGATGCGGCCATCGGAACCGGCGGGGACGGGGGTGGTGTTGCACCAGATGAGCTTTGCGCCGGTGGCCTGCATGGTTTTGACGAGTTCGGCGAGGTTTTTTTCATAGTCTGCGAGCGGGACCTGGAGGTGGGAGCCGGGGGCTTTGGGGTCGGCGCGCTTGGAGGGATCTTCGGCGATGTATTTGAGATCGTGGAGGCCCCAGTTGAAATGAATGACGTCCCATTTGGAGTCGCCGAGCCAGGCCTTGATGTTTTTGAGGCCGTTGGTGGTGGGACCGCCGTTGGTGGGGATGCGGTGGACGTTGGCCTTGCCCTTGAGCATTTCGCGAACGTCGAGGGTGTAGCCCATGGAGATGGAGTCGCCGATGAGGAGCACGCGGGGGAGGCCGGCGACGTCTTCGACTTTGGCGAGCGAGGGGTGGGGTTTGCGTTCGCGCTTGGGCGCCTGTTTGGGGGCGTCTGCGGCGACGACGGCGGAGGATACCAGCAGGGCAACTAGGATGAAGGACTTCATGGGTGGACTAGAAACGCGGACGAGGGGTGCACATTTCGTGGAAACAGAATCTTGACCTTGTGAGGGGCCTCTGGCTAGCCTCGCGGGCATGGTGAAATCCTACCGGAGGCTGCGATGCCGCCACCTGCTGCTGGCGGGTGTGTGGCTGACATTGATGCTTAGAGGGCAACCAGCCACGCCGCCGCAAAGCCCTGCCCAAGCGTGGCAGACTAAGCTGGCGGACCCGGCGTTCCGGGCGCGGGCGGAGAAGCCGGACGGAGCGGGCTATGCGCTGCGAGAGCTGGCGGGAAGCCCCTCCGAGCAGAGCGGGCTGTATGAATGGCTGCAGGAGAATGTGAAGACGGCGAAGGGGCATCAGATTGAGCATCTGATCCGCGCCTATCTGGCGCGCACGCTGGAGCGTCCTGCGGAGGAAATCAGCGCGGCGGATGATCTGCTGCTGCAGGCGGCACCGGATCTGCCGCAGGGCTGGTTTGGCCGGGCGGAGCAGTATGAGGCGTCCTCAAAGAAGGAAGCTGCCGGATGGGCGGCAGAGGCGGCGGCGCAAGGGATGCGCCGGGTGAACCTGGCGACGGCCAACTGGCAGGAGCAACTGAACGGCTACCGTGGTGTGGACTGGCTGGCGCATGCGGTGAAGACGGATCATCTCACAGAATGGGTGAAGGCGGTGGCGAGCGCTGTGGAGAATGCGCCGCAGGGTGCCGCGCGCGCGGATGCGTGCAGTCTGGTGCTGGCGCTGCTGCGACATGATGCGATGAAGAAGGAGCCGCTGCTGAGCCAGACTCTGCTGGAGGCGGTGCAGGCGGCACAGCCGCAGATGGTGCTGGGGGATCCGTCCAATTTCCTGGTGGTGATGCGTGACCTGCAGGCGGCAGGGCAGGCTGCGCTGGCCCAGCGGGTGGCGAGGCTGCTGGTCTTTGCGCCGATGAAGCAGGGGGAAATGCCGGGAGGGATGAACGAACTGCTGGGGATGTGGGAAAGCACGACGCCCCCCCACCAGCCAGCGACGCAGGCATGGCAGGTTTTGCAGGCTGCGGCGGAGGGTGATCCCTCGTTTGCGGACGCGTGCCTGGAGGCCGCGAGGGAGCAGCCATGGAATGAAAACCTCGTGACGCATGCACTGCTGGCGCAGGCGCTGAGAGGCGGCGTGAACGCGGAACAACTGGAGCTGGCGGCCAAGCTGGACGAGGAAAGCCGGGCGCGTGTGGCGCTAAGGCTTGCGGCGTTTGCGCCGGAGGGGACACATTCGCAAGCGGACACCGTGCCGTGGGTGGAAGAGCTGGCGCTGCGGCTGGCCGCCCGGATGCAGGCCGGACAGGCGGAGCGGGCTGCGTTTGAAAGCCTGCTGAACTGCCTGGAGCGACTGGAGAGCGGTGATGAAAAAGAGCGCTGTACGCGGGTGCTGGATGCGGTGGGAACGGCCACTCCGAGAATCAATGACCTGGATCACTGGGAGCGATTTGCGCAGATCATCCTGAGGCAAAAGAGCGCGGTGCGCACGCAGGCGCTGGCGGCGGCCTGGGGGGCTGCGCTGGACCAGTCTGCCGAACAGAAGGAGCACCTGCTGCCACTGGCCCGGACAGCAACCCGAGCCGGAAGAGAGGGGGGCGGTGACTTTGCGGTGATGGCGCTGGCGCTGTGGGAAAAGCACCACGCGGAAATGACCACGACCACGCTGCCGCCACCCGGCACGGCGAGCCGTGTGGGGGAGGCGCTGGCGCTGTGCGATGATGCGGAGGGCTTCAAACGTTTCGTCAGCAGCCTGGAGAACCTGCCCAAGCACCGAGTCACGGCACAGTACACGCAGATGACGAAGGAACTCTGCGCGCTGCGAGAACTGATCGAGGGAGAGGGCGACCGCGTGCCTGCGGTGGACGCATGGGTGAGCCAGGGGGGAGAGGGCAAGGAAGGAGCCACGCTGCAATGGCAGCTGGTGCTGCCGGAGCTGGGCCCGTCGAGCGAGCGGCCGATGGTGCTGACCACGGGCGACCGCGACGGGCGTACAGCGGCGGACCGGCTGGAAGATGCGCGGTGGTGGCGAGCGGGCCGCAGCCTGCCAGCGCTGGCGAGGCTGGAGGGGAAATTTTCCCTGGAGGTGCTGGCGGGGGATGACCCGCAGAGGCTGCGGAGCCTGGCCACGATCCCGGGGGCTGCAGCACGTGGCGGGCAGGCACTGAAAAACCTGCCGCAGTCGGGCTGCCTGAAGATCGTGCTGCGCGCGCAGGCCGACGGCATGACCCATGCGGGCGAGCCGCGTGCCTTCTCCACGCATGCCAGTGTGTTTGCCACTGCGCGAGAGCCTGAGGCTGAAACAGAGAATGCGGCGGCGGTGTGGAAAGAGGCCGCCACGCCGCAGCCTGCGAGCTGGCAGGCGGAGGATGTGCTGCGGTGGGGAAAGCTGATCGCGGAGCCCGTACGCATCGAAGAAGGGGCCGAGTACCTGCTCACGACATGGCCTGCGAACGAGGGCTGCACGGTGCGAATGATCCTGCTGGATGCGGAGCAGCGGCCGCTGGGCCCGGTGCCGGTGGCGAGCAATGGCTGGCAGGCTGGGAGGCTCTCGGTGACCCACACACCTGCCAACCGCAGCTCACGCTACCGGACGCAGCGATTCCGCCCGGGTGACTGGGCGGGCGATGGAGACCTGGTGTTTCCTGCGGCGGGAAGAGCGGGGGAACAGCCTGCGCGCTTCATGGCCTTTGTGACCCGTGATGCAGCGGTAAAGCGAGTGCCTGCGCTGCAACTGCGGCCGTACCGAACTGCAGCGGCGGGTGAGAGAGCCGAGGGGAGTTTTCTTTCCCATGTGCCCGAGCTGCCGGAGCTGAACGATGAGCACGTCGGCGACCTGGGCTTTTCGCTGCGGTCATGGCATGTCACATTTGCCTGCGACCGGGGCATCCTCACCGGCAAGGGTGCGCTGGCGGGATTCAACGTGACGCAGATCCCATGGAAGCCGCTGGTGAGGGCGGAGTCTGAGCTGCTGGAAGGCAACGAATGGCCGATGTGCTTCACGCCGGAGCACAGCCTGGTGATCGAACCTTCGTGGAACAACAGCCGCACACTGGGACTGAGGTTTGTGCCGTTCGATGCGCGCGGAGAGCGGTATGCTGGGTGCCGCCGCATTGAGCTGCCGCTGCCAAGCTACAACCGAGGGGAGATCAGCGAGTGGAATGACGGAGCGGTGCTGATGGTGTCTTCACAGGACCGGGAGAACCCCGAGCCAGCGTGTGCGTGGGTGGAGCCTGACGGGCAGTGCCACGTGGTGAAGCTGCCGCGACCGCCGATCACGAACAAGCCCGGCATGGAAGTGGCGTGGTGGGGGCCGGGAGGGACGCTTTTCACGCTGCATGAGGACGGGATGCTGTTTCACATGGAGCACCGCAACGGACTGCACCTGCTGAGCACGGAGCCGGGGTCTCCCGACGACATACCCGAGGGGGCCACGCCGGGGCGCTCAAAACGCAAACGGGAGTGGAGGCTGGAACGCCCCGATGTGCTGATCCGAGTGGACAAGAAGACCAACTTCATCACCCACCGCTACCGACTGCCAAAACCCTGTGAAGGGCTGCCGATGGCCTTCAACAGCCGTGGCTATGTGATCCTTTTCACGACGGAGCATGAAATCATCCGGGTGAACCCGCCGTGGAAGACCCTCCAAAATGATTGAGCAAAAACGTGCTGGCATCCCAGAGCTGCCGCGCTTTTGATAGCCGGCACCACCTACCAACCACGACCATGCGCACCCTGCTTGCCCTCCTAGCCCTTGCCACATTCACGACCGCCGCCGAACCGGTGTACCTGACGCTTGCCGATTTCACGGATGCGAAGGGCGAGGCGCCTTCCGGGGGCTGGACCACCGAGGGTGACAACACGATCCATCTGAGCGGCAAGGGCGGCGGTGCGCTGATCTCCAAAAACGAGTACTCGAACTTTGAGCTGGAGTGGGAATGGAAAGTGAACGCGAAGGGGAACAACGGGATCAAGTACTGGGTGACCCAGATCGGGGGCAAGGAATGGCTGGGGATTGAGTACCAGATGATCGACGACAGCGGACATCCAGACGGGCTGAAGGGCGGCTCGCACACGACGGCTTCGATTTATGACATCAAGCAGCCGGTGGAAGGCAAGGCACTGAAGCCTGCGGGCGAGTGGAACACGAGCAAGATCGTGGTGCAGGACGGAAAGATCCAGCACTGGCTGAACGGTGCGCTGGCCTGCGAGGCGGACACGACGACGCCGGAGTGGAAGGAGCGGATCGCGAAGAGCAAGTTTAAGAACAAGGAAGGTTTTGCGCCGGGCAAGGGCAAGATCATGCTGACGGAGCACGGGGATGAGACGTGGTTCCGGAACATCAAGCTGACGGCGAAGTAGGCCTGGATGACTAGATGCTGGTCACTGGATGGCGAGACCTGAACCGTACATGGAATGTGAGGGCTGCTTTGCGCTGGGGTGGCGTGAATGCGGAGGAGCGCTCCATGCTGGCGAAGAGTGCATGTCTCCCCCTCACCCCAGCCCTTTGACTCACTGCTTTCGCCCTTCGGGCCGCCTACGGCGGTCTATCTCCGCTACGCTGCGATTCCCCGAAGAAAAAATCTGCTGCCTTCGTCTGTCAGGGGGGAGAGGGAGAACCGCTTTTGGCTGCCTTGAATTTTTCGGACGCAAAATTATCCATCACACTTTAGAGCCAAGGTTGTTCGGAGGCACGGTGAGATTGCGGCGCGCTGGTGGACGGGCGGGCTGTCGCCACACCCATCCTACGATCTGAGCATCTGGAGCGGACTTGGAATGGCTGTAACGAAGCTAACAATGCGCCTCTTTTAACCAGGCTTATTCAAGGGCGATTCGACTGGTTCTCGAAAATCCTGTCACATTGCCCGGCGGCGGAGCGGATCAATTGGACATTCTTTTCGAGAGCCAGTCTAGGTTTCTTCGGCGCGGCCGATTTCCCAGGCTTGGTCGTTGTCGGTGGGTAATTCGGCGATGTCTCTTTCGAACAACTGGGTGAGCTCGACGCGGCGCTCACGGACGATGCTGGCGTAGGCGTCTTCGTCTTCATGCACGGGTATGAGGAGGTGGAAGGTCTCGTCATCGTAACGGCGCCAGCGGCGGGCAGCACGCTCGGTGGCGTAGGCGGGCTGGCCCAGAGCACGCAGGGCGCGGACGGCGAGCTCCTGGGCGCTGCCCATCTGCTCGTGAACGGTGTCTTCGGCGGCCAGGCCGAGATTGATGAGTTCAACGCGGTGATCGTAATCGTGGGCGCGAGCGAGGATGCGGAGCTTTGGGAATCTTTCGCGGACATCTGCGATGAGCTGCGCGACTTTGGCCTGGTCTGCGAGGGCGATGATGAGCATGCAGGCCTGCTCAATGCCGGCGGCGTGAAGGAGATCGAGGCGGGTGGCGTCGCCGTAGAAGACTTTGAAGCCGAATTTACGCAGCATGTCCACATGATCGGGGTCGCTTTCCAGCACGGTGACTTTGACGCCCTGGGACATCATGACGCGGCCGACGAAATTGCCGAAGCGACCGAAGCCAGCGAGGATGACGGGGGCGTGCTCGTCAATGCGATCGGGTGCGCGCTGCTCTTTGATGACGGCGGTGTAGCGAGGGGCGATCAGGCGCTCGTAAATGATGAAGAGGAGCGGCGCCACGGCCATGGAGAGGGCGACGACGGCCACGAGGAGCTTGGAAGTTTCTGGATCTAGGATTTCCTGCTGGATGGCCATGGAGAGGAGCGCAAAGGCGAACTCACCGCCTTGTGCGAGGGCGAGCGAGAGAAGCCAGCGGTGGCTGCCGCGAATCTTGAGCAGGGTGGCAATGACAAACATGACCGCGGCTTTCAGAGCGATCAATGCAACCACCAGCGAGGCGACAAGCACAGGCTTTCCGGCGATGACGCTGAAGTCGAGCGAGGCCCCGACGGCGAGAAAGAACAGGCCGAGCAGGAGTCCTTTGAAGGGCTCAAGGTTGCTCTCCAGCTCATGGCGATAATGACTGCCAGCGAGGACGACACCCGCGACAAAGGCACCGAGCGCGGGTGAGAGGCCGACCTGGGTCATGAGCAGGGCGACACCGACGATGAGGAGGAGCGCTGCAGCGGTGAGGAGCTCACGCAGGCCGGTCTTTGCCAAAATGTTAAAGCCGCGAGGCACGATGAAACGGCCGCCGATGACAATGACCGCCACGGCCCCCAGAGTGATGAGAGGCTGGGCCCAGTGGGGAAGCTCCTGCAACCAGCCATGGTGCTCCACCTTGGCCACGCTGGCGGCGAGCAAGGGAAACACGGCGAGCATGGGGATGACGGAGATGTCCTGGAAGAGGAGGACGGCGAAGGAGTCAGCGCCGCCATCGGTGCGCATGAGGGCTTTTTCCTGCAGGGTCTGAATGACGATGGCGGTGGAGGAGAGGGCCAGAATCATGCCGGTGGCGATGGCAGGCTTTGTCCCCAGGCCGCAGGCGAGCGCGACGCCCATGACAGCCAATGCGGTGAACACCACCTGCATGCCACCGAGGCCGAAAATGGGACCGCGCATGCGCCAAAGCCGCGCGGGCTCCAGTTCAAGGCCGATCATGAAGAGCATGATGACGACGCCGAATTCTGCGAAGTGCATGGCTTCCTCCCCCTGCGCCCCCCCGACCCAACCGAGAACGAAGGGGCCGATCAAAGCGCCACCGATGAGGTAGCCAAGCACGCTGCCGAGACCGAGGCGATGCGCGATGGGCACCAGGAGCACGGCGGCACCCAGGTAGATGAAAGCGGAGATGAAAAAATGGGAGGCGTGCATGAGCTATGCGGGAATGAGGTCGTTGATTTTTTCCGCCGAGGCCGCCAGCTCCAGCGGCAGTGTTTCATCCCGCAGGGCTGCGAGGAGGCGTGCGTAGCGCTGTGCCAGGGGCTGGATGCCTGCGGCGTCCGCCAGGTTATTGGCGCTGTAAACGATGTGCGGGGCCAGGTAGCGCATGCCACAGAGGAAGGCGGTCTGATCAAAGGGCGCGAGAAGCTGGCGAATGGTGAAGCGGTTGCGCCCCTGCGAGCAGTAGACTTCTTCGGAACCGCCGGCGCTGATGGCCTGCAGCATGATCTTGCCCTGAAGGGCGGTGCCCCCTTCCCCGTAGGCCCAGCCGTAGGTGAGGACGAGATCGAGATATTCCTTCACGAGAGAGGGGGCGCTGTACCAGTAGAAGGGGTGCTGGAGGACGATGACGTCGTGCTCTTTGAGCAGCTTTTGCTCTTCTTCGACATCGATGAGGAAATCGGGATAGAGCTCGTAGAGATCGCGAAAGGTCACGCCTTTCACCTCACGCGCAGCGGCTGCCAGCCTGCGATTGATGCGGGATTTGTGAGGGGCAGGATGGGCGTAGAGAACGAGAACCGAAGCCATGATGTGTGTGCGGCAGCATGGCCGCTGAGAATGGCGCGGCAATTGATTTTGGCACTTTACAGGGCTGGTATCGCCACGTGATGAGAGCGCCCGAGGAGAAGAGGGCGGGAAGGCGGGGGAGGCCAAACCTGTTTTGAATGACGCGTGAGCTTGAGCTGCTGGCGGGAGCGCTGATCGACGGGCAGCAACTGTGTTACGACGCAAGTGTGAAGTTGGGTTGGGTGAGGAGTTTGTTGAGCACGCAGAGGATTTTGCGCATGAGAGCTGTGATGGCGACCTTCGCAGGTTTGCCGCGTTGACGTAGACGTT
>NZ_JBHSMQ010000001.1:0-1307368 GCF_042655725.1 Prosthecobacter fluviatilis | reverse complement strand
AAACCAACTTAACTTCCGACCACGCAAAACACTCGGCTTTCAATCACCTCATTCCCTCTTGCCTTTCCTGCTCAAACCCATCTAATTCCAAAAACCAGCCCAGGTGCACTTTGGGTTTCAATCTGCAAGGCGCGAAGTCAATTAACTAAATGCCTGGCATTTAGTTATCACCCTTTCGACTTGGAGGCCATCCCCGATATCTCTCAAAGGCGGCCCCATAGGGCTGATCAGGTTCTTCTCAGCCCCTGTCGCTCGACGTCCGCGGCTGCTCGCAGCTGCCCATCTCGCACGCGAATCCGTTCCGGCTGGCCTGTCGGCCGCCCCAATACCCGGGAGGGTTTTCGGGTGCCAAAAAGCGCCCCCATCGTCGGGTCGGTGTCACCTGTGGGATGCTCCCCAGGACGGGTCCCCTGCCCGCCACTCGCTGGGCTTCACCTGCTAGAAACTCATCGGGATCTGCGCAGCTTCCACCGACAGCGCCGGCGGGATCACGCGGCGGAAATCATCAAGCGACACCGGCTTCGTCAGAAAGGCATTCATCCCGCATTCACGGCACTCCTCCTTCACGCCCGTCAACGCATGCCCGGTCATCGCGATGATGGCTGGCTGGTGCTTGAGCTGGAAGTTCCCACGAATGCGCCGGGTCGCCTCCACGCCCCCCATGACTGGCATCTGCAGATCCATAAACACGATGTCGTACCCCCCTTGCCCCACCATGCTCACGGCTTCCTCCCCGTTATTGGCAATGTCCATCCTCACATAGCCGAGACGCTGCAGCAGCATCGAGGCAATCTTCTGGTTCAGAGGCTGATCTTCGACCAGCAGGATGTTCGCCGGATTCTGGCTGGCAAAGTTGTCCGCATCAGCTTTGGCAGCTTTGGCAATCGCCCGGTTCGTGGCTTGCGAGACGTGAATATCATGCCCACCAGCTGCGGCACGCGCAGCACCTTGCATGGACAGCGGTGGAGGAGCTGGCGTCTCCAGCACAGACGGGGACTCAAACGTGGCCCTCATTGGCTGCCCCATCGGCTGACCAGTCGGCTGACCCATCGGTTGACCCATCGGTTGACCCATCGGTTGACCCATCGGTTGACCCATCGGTTGACCCATCGGTTGACCCATCGGTTGGCCCATCGGTTGACCCATCGGTTGCCCCATCGGTTGGCCCATCGGTTGGCCCATCGGCTGGCCCATCGGTTGGCCCATCGGTTGGCCCATCGGCTGGCCCATCGGCTGGCCCATTGGCTGGCCCCAGGGTTGCCCCATCGGCGTCAGCATCGGGGGCTGCTGGTAGTGGCCAGGCATCTGCTGCACAGGCGTGGTGATCGGGCGCAAATGGGGCGATGGCACCGGAGCAGGCGCAGCCTCCGGCCCCTCGTATGGCGCAGCCGCAGTGACGACGGGGGTCAGGATCACCCGCCGCGGCATGCGGTAGAGTTCCGCCATCGACCTCAGCAGTTCACGGCGCTTGATCGGCTTCGACAGCCGCGTATGCCGGCTGCCCGCAGGCGGACTGTAGCGGTCACGGTCCAGCTTCGCACTGGTGATCGGCATGATGGTGATGATGGCGGTGCCGCGCATCGCCGCCGCATTCAGCATCTGCACAGCATCCTCATGCCGGACACCCGTCACATCGAAAATGAAAAGCCCCGCCTCCTCGATCACCCCATCCAGCTCAGCGGGCGTACGGTCCTTCAGCAGCCTCACCGTCATGCCCCACTGCATCAGCGCCTGGTTCAGCACCTGCAGAGTGGTCGGATGCGCGCTGTGCACCGCCACAGGCCGCCCTCTCACCACATCCAGCCACGCCAGCTCTTCCTCCCGCGACTCATCATCAGGTGCCACGATCAGCGGCAGCTCAAAGAAGAAGTCAGACCCTTTCCCCTCCTCACTCACCACGCTGATCTCCCCCTGCATCATCTTGATGAGCTTCTTGGAAATCGCCAGCCCCAGCCCCGTGCCGCCATACTTGCGCGTCGTCGAGGTGTCCGCCTGGTTGAAAGCCTGGAACAGCTGCCCGATCTTTTCCGGCGGAATGCCGATGCCCGTGTCACGCACGGAGAAATGCAGCAGCGTCTTGTCCCCCTGCGGCGTCTGGCGTGAAACCTGCCGCACCAGGATCAAAATCTCCCCCTTCTCCGTAAACTTGATCGCATTCCCCACCAGGTTCACGAGGATCTGTTTGATGCGCTGAAAGTCCCCCAGCACCTTGCGCGGCAGCGCCGCATCAATGTGGACGTTGAGCTCGATGTTTTTCTCCGCCGCCTTGTGCGAAAAGACGTCCGTCGTTTCACTCAGCAGCTTCTCGATGTCCACCGGCATCTTCTCCATGTCCATCTTGGCAGACTCCAGCTTCGAAAAGTCCAGAATGTCATTGATCACGTGCAGCAGCGACTCCCCGCTGGAGCGGATCATCCGGATCAGCTCCTCCTGCTCCGGGTCCAGCCCCATCTCGATCAGCAGGCTCGTCGTGCCGATGATGCCGTTCATCGGCGTGCGGATCTCGTGGCTCATGTTCGCCAGAAAGCTCCCCTTCGCCGCAGTCGCCGTCTCCGCCTGCCTCTTGGCCGCCTCATACTCCACCAGCAGCGTGTGCTTCCGCTGATCCTCCTCCTGCACGTGGGTGATCATCGTGTTAAACTCCTCCTGCACCAGGTCCAGGTCATCGTTGCCGCTGGCAGGCACCCGCACGTTCAGATTGCCCGCACGCATCGCCCGAAAGGCGCTCACCAGAGCATGCGTCTTCTTCGTGATCCGCCGCCCGATCATGTAAAAGCTGAACACCGCCAGCGCCAGCCCCGCACACGCTCCCAGCACAGGCACCGTAAGCCTCTGCGCATTGAAAAGGTGCCTCAGCTGCACCAGCGGCTGGCGTGCGATGAAAGCACCCGCCACATACCCGCTGCGCGAGTGCAGCGGCGCGGCGCTGATCAGCCAGTGGTCCCCGCCGTTGATCTCCATGTCCTGGCTGTCGCTCGTGTCATCCATCACCATCGAGCTGCCGGACATCACCCTGTAGATCAGGCTGTCCATGTGCGCCGCAGACGGCTCCTCGATGGCACAGTTCTGGCACCCGGGCAAAATCACGATCGGCGGCGATTTCGCCATCGGCGGCGCCCCGCCGTCCTTCGCCTGGCGTGGTGCCACCACCTCCACCTGCAGGCCCAGATTTTGCAGCGCAGGCGGTATCTCCACCGTCTGCAGGCGCATGCGCATGCGCGCCTCGTTCTCCCAGTTCAGCGGTGCCACCCCGGCGATCTCGCTCTCACTCAGCGCCTGGCGGTTCAGCTCCATCTGCCCCGCCAGAGCCACCGCACCGAGGTACGAGCTCTGCACAAAGCGCAGCGTGATGAACTCCTGCCACATGAAGCCCGCGGCAGTCGCACCCGCACCCACCAGCACGGCAAACATGCCCAGCAGCGTGAAGCGGTTCGCTATCTGGAAGTGAAACCTCATGAAACGACAGCAGGTTTAAAGACCGAGTAGCCCGACTCCGCCGCGTCATGATCCGGCACCATCGCGCGTCGCACCGCCAGGCACAGGCTTTCGAGGTTGAACGGCTTGTACAGCACATCCACAAACCCGATCGCCTGGCACAGATCCTTCACATCATCCTGGAAGTACCCGCTGCACGCGATCACCGGCAGCCGCGGGTCACACGCACGCAGCCATTCCAGCACCTCAAATCCCGAGGCCCCGCCCGGCATCGTCAGGTCCAGGATAGCCGCCGTAAAGCGCTGCCCATCCTCCATCCCCACACGCACCAGCTCCAGCGCCTCCTCGCCGCTGCGGCACGCCACAGCTTCAAAGCCATGCGCCTCCAGCACCGCCTTTCCCACCGCCAGCACATGCGGCTCGTCATCCACGATCAGCACCCGCGCGACAGCACGCGAGGCAAATTCACGGGGCAAGATCTGAGTTGTCGGGTTCATGGTCGCGGAATATTGTATGTGTGAAAAAAATTCCCGCCTTACATGGCGGTGTAGCTGAGACATTTGATTTCATCGAGCGAGGTATGCCCGCCGATCACCTGCTGAAGCCCCTCCTGGTAGAGCGAGCGGAATCCGTTCTTGAACGCGGCGGCACGCATCGCGCTCAGCGGCGCGCCTTCCTCCACCAGGTCGCGCAGTTCGTTGTTCACCTCGCACAGCTCCATCAGCGCCACACGTCCCGAATAGCCGGTGCCGTGGCACTCGTCGCACCCGCGTGCGGTGTAGATCGGCGTCGTCAGCGGCTGCGAGATCACCGCCTGCTTCGCCAGCAGGTCCTGCACATCCTGCGGCGCCTGCATCGGCTGCTTGCAGTAGCTGCACAGCCTCCGCGCCAGACGCTGCGCCTGGCTCAGCGCCAGGGAGTCTGCCAGCAGGTACTTCTCCACCCCCATCGACAGCAGTCGCGAAACCGCGCGCAGCGAATCGTTCGCATGCAAAGTCGTCAGCACCAGATGCCCCGTCAGCGAGGCGTTCACCGCCGCGCCCGCCGTCTCCGCATCTCGCGACTCACCGATCAGGATGATGTCCGGGTCAGCACGCAGCAGCGCACGCAGCCCGTTCGCAAAGTCCAGCCCCCGCGCATTGTTCGTCTGCGTCTGGTTGATGCCCTCGATCTCATACTCGATCGGGTCCTCGATCGTCTGAATGTTCACGCTCTCGTCGTTCACGCTGTTGAGCAGCGCGTACAGCGTCGTCGTTTTGCCGGAGCCCGTCGGCCCCGTCACCAGCACCAGCCCCTGGTCACGCTGCATCGTCCGCGTCAGGATGTCGATCTGGCGCTGTGAGAGATTGAAATCCGACAGGCGCTTCACCCCGTCCTGCTTGTCCAGAAAGCGCATGATCACCTTCTGAAACTCACGCCGCGTCGGCACCGCCGCCACACGCACATCCACCCGCCGTCTCCCGATCGAGAGCGCCATGCGCCCGTCCTGGCACTCCTGCCGGTTCTGGCTCATCCCCGCATAGTTCTTCAGCAGCGCCACATAGCGGTTCAGCTGGCTCTCCGGCGCCGTCATGATCGTCTTCATCGTCCCGTCCATGCGCGCACGGAACCGCGTGAAGCTGTAAAACTTCTCCAGGTGCAAGTCAGAGGCCCGGCAGCGGATCGCCGTAAACAGCGCCCACTGCACCAGCTGCTCCGGCTCATGGTTCGGATTCTGCGGATTGATCCGCCCCATGTCCTCCGGCGAGATCTCCACCACGCTCGCATCATCCGCCACAGAGAGCGCCGCCCCCTCGATCGTGGCCACCGCGCTCGGGTCAAACGTCGCCCCTGCACGGTTGATCGCCTCCCGGATGCTCGCCAGATCCGCCAGCACCGGCACGATCTTCACCGCCGGATTCCCCATGGACAGCCACTCGTCCTCAAACGCGTAGCAGTCGCTGCTCTCGCTCAGCAAAAACACCACCTGCTTGCCGATGTACAGCGGGTACACATTGTGCCGCTCCAGCAGCGGGATCGGGAAAAAGCTCTGCCTCTGCGCCTCCGTGGCGCTGTACACCAGCGTGCGGCACCCGCTCACCAGATGCTGCAGCGCGATGCCCATGTTCCGCTGCACCACATTGAAATGCGTGATGCCCAGCGACTCCGCCTTGCCCTTCTGCGCATCGTAAAAACCCTTCAGCTTGGTGATCTCGGCAGGCTCATACGGGTAATGCTCCAGCAGCCACTGGAAGGTGCCATCCAGCCCCAGGTCAGAAAACACCGGCGGCTGCAGCTGCTCCATCGCATTCGACTGCGAGATCGGCATCTGGCCAAACCGCTGCACCAGATCCTTCCGCGTGTTCTGGTACTGCTCCTGCGTGATCAGCACCCGGATCGTAAAAAAGTGCGGCACCCCCCACAGATCCCCCGCCCGCGGGTTGTGGTGCGCCATCACCAGCAGCGGCCCGATCGTGCTCACCGGCAGCCACGGGTCCGCCACGTACGGCACCCGCCCCAGCTTCCGGATCAGCCTCTCCGCATCCGGAGAGCAGCTCTCACGCAGCAGCGTCACCGGCAGCATCCCATGCTGCAGCGCCAGTCCTTCGATCGACTGGATCGCCAGGATCGCCGACTGCCTCGCCTCAACTATCGTGCTTGGCGGATTACTCGCAGCACCAAAGGATTTTGGTGTGAGCGGGTTGGTCGGGATCTGGAGGGTGGCGGCCATGAGTTTTTAGCTGGGCAGGATCAGCGTCCCGCCATTTGAAAGTTCGGCGGAAAGACAAATGCCGTGGTGAAATCGCTGCCTTCAAAATTCATCAGCAGCCCCATGCCGCTCTGCCCCGGCTTCAGCAGCTCAAACAGGCTCCCCGTCCAGCGCAGACGGTGCACGTCCGCATCACTCGAAGAGATCGGGTTGTACCTCGGGTCCACATACGGGGAGCCCGACTGCGCACGGTTGCTGTTCGGATCGCGGTATTGCAGCGTCCGCAGCACCAGCATCTCGTCCGTCACAGACCCGCTCTGCGCCGTGAACAGCAGCTCGTAGTTCTGCTGGGCAAACCGGTAAAGCGCCTGGTTCAGCGTCTCCTGCCGCGCCTCCGCCACCGCATCCTTGCCCCCCGTCAGGAACTGGCTGAAAGAATGCACTGCGATCCCGGCCAGCACCGAAAGAATGCAGATCACCATCACCATCTCAGACATGGAAAAGCCCCCATCCCTGCCGGCGGGCAGGAAAGAGGCTCGTGTTCCACGATGTAGGGTGGGCGTCATGCCAGAGTCGGTCAGTAATAAATGGTCGCGCCGGTCGGGTTGGACAGCGTCGCCTTCGTCATGGGCGTGATCGAAAGCGGAAAAGTCAGGCTGTATCCGGACGGCAGAAAAGTGGCCAGGTCCCTTTCCGCAAAGCTCAGGTAGGACTTCAGCAGCTGGTACTTCGCCTCCGGTGAAGAGGCCGCCGTCCACTCCAGCGCCGCCTGCGTGCGCCCGCGCACCTGGATGTAGCTCGCCAGCGCCAGGTTCAGCGACTCCGCGCGCGCAATCGCCAGATTCCGCTCACTGTCACCCCGCATGCGGGTCACGGAGGGGATCGCCATGAAAGCGATGATGCCGATGATCGAAACACACGCCATCATCTCCACCAGCGAGAAACCTCGCAGGGAAAAGCGGAGCTTTGGAAGTAGGGCTTTCATCATGAATGAATTGGGTACTCGGCCTCGCTACATGTTGACCAGGTCCACATGGGGAAAATCACCCGTCTGCCAGTCGGGCAGCGTCAGGTATTGCTGCGAATTGTACAAAGCCAGTGTCTGCAGCTGGCTGGCGTTCGACGTGTAATCTGCAAAATGGTCCGCCGTCGTCTGGTCTAGAAAACCGGCGCGCCGGTTCGGGTCTGAGGAATTTGGTTTCGGCACCAGCTGATCAAATCGCTGGCTGACGGACATGGCGTTGTAGGCCACACGAATGTTTTCCAGGCTCTGAAACTGGGCCGAATTGCTGCTCACGCGCATCTGCGCCATCACCCACGCAGTCAGCGCACTCTGCACAGACGCCTGCTGCTGCCGCGCCATCACGCGGCTCGCATCCCGTGAGGCATTCGAAATCGCCGCCACCACGATCGATGACATGATGCCGATGATCGCAATCGTAAAGATTGCCTCAACAAAGCTGAATCCTGCCTCTCTCTGTCTGCGAAATGTCATTGTCATAACCAGCAACGCCCTGTTTCCCTGCTGCAAAAAAAACGCCGGGGAGTCAACCTCCCCGGCGGACGTGAATCGTCCGAAACTGAGTTCAAACCCCAGTGCCGGGCGCGTCAGCACCAGCATTAGTAGGTGCCTGGATCATACTTGACCTGCTTGTTGTCGTCGTCCCAGGTCAGGTAGTTGGCCACAGCAGACTCTTCCGTGTCGTTGATCGGGCCGGAAGTGAAGGTCTTGCCGGCGAAGGCACCCGTGAGGGGGCTCACGCCAGTCTGGGCCTTGTCGAGCAGGTTTGCAGTGGTCCAGCCCGAGGTGTCAACACCAGCGGCGATGGCGGCGTTAAGCACGGAGGAGACGGTCTGCGCATTGCGCTTGGCGGCGGCGGTCTTGGCGCTGTCGTTCAGGTTGCCGATGTTCGGGATCGCGATCGCGGCGATGATGCCGATGATGGCGATGACGACGAGCATTTCCACGAGGCTGAAGCCAGCCTTGCGGGAGGGGTTGATCTTGATGTTCTTCATAGTGTGTTGTGTGTGTGTTTTGGCTGTTGGTGTTAGTTCGAAGTGCTCAGCTTTGTGGAGTTGCTCAGCCTCGAATTATGGAAATTGTAGTTTATTACAAAGATAGATTCAATAATTATTTTCATATTTTTTACAATTGCAGGAAATCTAGTAGCCTCTGTTTCAATCGCCGAATTCGTTTTCCCTAGCTAAAACCGCTACTTGGCGCGCTACAACACGACCTCGTCTTTTTTTCGAATACGGGCAAAGTATCTGCGGAATCTCATCTCTGAGAGCCCGGTTAAGCCACCCTGCTAAGGCCATTTCGCCCTAATTTTTGCAGCGGTCAAAAAACCGGTTTAACAGCCCCGCCTCTTCAATTTTCATGTGAAAATTATTAAAGGCATCAAAAATAAGGAATCTGTTACTCTGAGACTGGAGTTAACGGCCGACAGTGTCCTCACAGAGGCAAATTCCCGCTTTCACTCATTCCAAACCCACGGACCACCAGCATTTTTACCCTTCAGCCTCCTCCCCCCTAGCAAGCCACCGTCGAGTCCATCGTCAGCATCGTGCTTCCCCCCTCAGTGAAGCGCTGTCAGAAGCCCTGAAATCCCACTTCACTGAAAACCCAGCTCACGACTCTAGGCACAGTGCCGCAGTGCATCCGCCACTGATGCCATGCTCATGCACATCCATGGCATCATCACTTGAGCTCTGTTTCTGCACTGAAAGAACAGCCCCGTCTGATTCAGTTTGCCGCCTCCTGAATTTTGGTTTTTATTATCTAATATGGAAATTAAAAGAACCTTAAAAAGTTGCCTGACCACAGAAGTCCTCAGAGATCACACGGTCTGGATCTCGATCTTTCTGGCCGTGAGTTTGGTCAATCTGCCTAATTTCATCGCCTGCCTCGTCCCCAGTTTTGCCTGGACCTCTGCAAAGCTCCTGCCTTTCAGCATGGCTTTGATCTTGCTGCCCTGCGTCTTTTGCCTGCGAGTCCGTCTCTTACTATGGCTGGCGCTGCCGCTGGTGCTGATGGTCCCCGCCTGCCTCATCTGCCTCGTCACCATCAACAACCTGCCAACAACGTTCCTGTTTCTGGCCTTGTTCGAAACCAACCAGACGGAGCTCTCCGCACTGAAGGGGCAGACCCTCTACGCCGGAGCGCTCAGCCTGCTTTTAGTCATCTTCTATGTCTGGTTTGTCAAAAAGCGCGTCCCAGCCAGCTTCCGCCTGGGACCGCTTGCACGGACCCTGGTGGTTCTCACCCTCCTCATCCCAGCCTTGTCAGATTTGATCGCGAAAGGCCCCGCATTCAGCGTTGCCAGCGTCGAGCAGCACCTCCTCGCCACATTCCCCTCCTCCACGATATACAGTGCCTATGAGGCCTTGGACATGCACTCCCGGGTGGAGAACCGCAAAAACGTGACGGAACAGCTGGCCATCAGCCAGGAACCGGCATTCCGTGATGAGCAGCAGCGTCAGGTCCACATGCTGGTCATCGGAGAAAGCGCTACAAAAAGCTGCTTTGGACTCTACGGCTATGATCGGCAGACCACTCCCCTGCTGGAAAACACCCCCGGCCTCATGCCTTTCCGAGACGTCTCCTGCACCGCCACTTTCACCCTCGTGGCCGTGCCAGCACTGCTCACCCCCACGCCTACGGGCAAAGTGCTGGAAGCCACCCGCGAGGCCAGCATCCTTTCTGCTTATAAGAAAGCGGGCTTTCGCATTTACTGGCTCTCTTCACAGAAAAAGCATGGGACCTTCGACACCGTCACCTCCATCTTTTCTGGCGACGCAGACGAGTCCGTCTTCAAGAGCGGCTCATTCGACCTCGTCGGCAATGGTGGCTACCAAGGCGCCACAGATGCCAGCCTGCTGCCCTTGGTGCGTGGCATTCTCAAGCGCAAAGAGCCAAAGGTGCTCTTTCTGCTTCACACCATCGGCAGCCATGGCCCCTACCCCGTGCGCTACTCCCCTCAGATGGAACGCTTCCCTGCGGAAAAAACAGCCGCCATCAATGCTTTGGTTCGCATTGCCTCAGGCACCTCCACAGATCCCGAAGATCTCCAAATCGCCCAGAACTCCTACGACAACACCATCTGTGCCACGGACTTCCTGCTCGCCAATCTGATCAATGACCTCAGGAAAATCCAGGCCTCCTCATGGGTGTGCTATGTTTCCGACCACGGGGAGAACACCTCCAAGTCCCTCACCGGAAAATTCATGCATGGCATGGTGAGCCGGCAGATCGTGGAAGTGCCCATGCTCATGTGGGTCTCCCCCTTGTATGAGCAGACCCATGCCGAAAAAGTCGCCGGATTGAAATCCCACCTGGACACCCCCTTCAGCGCAGCCTGCACCTTTCACACCCTGCTGGACATGGGAGGGATCTCCTGCTCCACCTTCAAACCGGAGTGGAGCGCCGCCTCCCCCCGCTTTGCCCCCGGCCCCCGCATGGTCTGCGACTCCGGCGGCACCCTCGTCGATTATGACAAAAAATTCTCTTCTCACCAGGCTGCCAGTCACAAGCCATTGCCCATGGCAAAGACCGCCACTCTGGCCACAGGTGTGCCACCTCCCTGAGTCGGCCATCTCCATTCGGGCAGTAAAAGCACCTGCAGACTGACTGCCAGCCCCCCTTGGAGTCATCACACCCAGGGTGGTCGCCCGTCGGGCAACGAGTGCACATGACTTCTGCTCGCCAACTCGCCTCGTAGGAGGTACATTTCCACACCTCATGCACACCCGCCTCCTGTCAGCGCTCCTGCTCTTCAGCCTCGGCACAGCAGCCCTCACCGCCGAGCCCCCAGGCAGCCCCGCACTTCCCCCCGCCGTGGTGGTGCCGCCAGAAGTCCACGAAATCGCCCCCGAGCAAGTCACCCGCCAGCTCGTCGATCACCCGGACACCCAGATCATCGACGTCCGCACCGAGGACGAGCGCCACACCCGCGGCTACATCCTCAACTCCCTGAACCACGACTACTTCCACAGCCAGAAAACCCTCGACGCCCTGGACAAGCTCGACAAAACCCGTCCCACCATCGTCCACTGTGCCATCGGTGGCCGGGCCCAGTTCATCGCCGTCAAGATGCACCAGATGGGCTTCAAAAACATCCTGCTCCTCAAAGGCGGCTTCAACGCCTGGGTCGCCAGCGGTCAGGCCGTGGCACGGTAAGCCCGTGCACCAGCGCCAGGCGGCACCACAGCGCACCCGCCAAATAGGCGGTTGCTGATGGACCGCCCCTCCCCGAGTCCCCTCACAGCTGCAGAGGAAGAGAAACGGCTCAAAAGAGGCGGCTCAGCGGCCGGGGCAAACCTCGTTTTGTCACCAGCCCTCCACCTCATGCCCGGGCCTTTATTTTGGGGATCTTAATGGGACACATCCACAAACATTCGATTGATAAAGACTAAACCCATATATAAATTATAAATTATATGGATTTTATCAAATCATCCCCTCTGCGCCATGCCTTGCTGCGAAATGGCCACGCGTGGTTTTCGGTGTTTCTGGCGGTCAATTTGATCAATCTGCCCAACTTCATCGCCGCCCTGGTCCCCGTTTTTAGCTGGGCTATCCTGAAGTTCTGGCTGCTCGGGCTCGCCTTGATCTTGCTCCCCTGCGTCTTTGGGGTGCGCGTCCGCCGCATGCTTTGGCTGGCATCTCCGCTGATCTTGCTGGTCCCGGCCACCCTCCTCTCCCTCTACGCCCTCCTCAGCCTGCCCAGCACCTTTTTGCTGCTCGCGCTCATCGAATCCAACCAGGCAGAACTCGCAGTCTTTCAGGCCTACATCATCTACGCCGTGGCAGGCACCCTGCTGCTGGCCGCCTGCTACGTCTGGACGGTGCACAAACGGGTGCCCGCAGATCTGCGGCTGGGGCCTTGGGGGCGGACCGTGGTCCTCGCCGCGCTGCTGCTCCCCCCGGCTGGCGACCTGCTCCAGGGAGGACCCTCGGCCTGCATGGCGCAGCTCCGGGTGAGCTTCATGAACACCTTTCCATACTCCACCTTCCGCTGTGCTCATGAGGCCTTCGACATACGCTCCCGCGTCCATGACCGCAAAGACCTGGCCGAGCACCTGCCCATCGCTCAGGAGCCGGGCTTCCTCGACGAATCCCCCCGTCAGGTGCACATGCTCGTCATCGGAGAAAGCGCCACCAAGAGCTGCTTCGGACTCTATGGCTACGACCGTCCCACCACCCCTCTCCTGGAAAAGACCCCCGGCCTCCTCTCATTCCGCGACGTCTCCTGCACAGCCACGATGACGCTGATGGCCGTCCCGGCCATTCTCACCGCCACACCGCCCGGCCAGGTGCTCGAAGCCACCCGTCAGGCCAGCATCCTCTCCGCCTACAAGAGGGCCGGCTTTCGCATCTACTGGCTCTCCGCCCAGAAAAAACATGGCACCTTTGACACCCTCACCTCCATTTTCTCCGCAGAGGCAGACGAAGCCGTCTTTCTGGGAGGAAAATTCGATGCCGCAGGCAAAGGCGCCTATCGGGCCGCCCATGACGCCGATCTGCTGCCGCTGGTGCACGACATCCTGCACCGCAATGAGTCCAAGGTGCTGCTGGTGCTCCACACCATCGGCAGCCACGGCCCCTACCCTGCCCGCTACCCACCCGAGTCGGCCCGCTTCCCGGCAGACGGCAAGGCCGTCATGAACACCATGCTGCGCCTGCTCAGCGGCTTGGAGACGGCCCCAGAGGACCTCCAGCTCGTGCAAAACGCCTATGACAACACCATCTGCGCCACTGATGTCCTGCTCGATGCCCTCATCGGCGAGCTGAAGCAGACCCAGGCCTCATCCTGGCTGTGCTACCTCTCAGACCACGGTGAAAACACCTCCAAATCCATCTTTGGCAAATTCATGCACGGCACCGTGACCCCGCAGGTCGTGGAAATTCCCATGCTCATGTGGCTCTCCCCGAGCTACGCCCAGGCACACCCTGAAAGGGTCAGCTCCCTGGAGGCCAATCGCAACACCCCTTTCAGCGCCTCCTGCACCTTTCATACCCTCCTCGACATGGGCGGCCTCTCCTGCCCGGACTTTAAAAAGGAATGGAGCGCGGCCTCCGCTCATTTCACCCCCGGCGCACGCATCGTCTGCAGCACCCGTGGAGTCATTGTGGACTACGACAAACAATTCCCCGCCAGAAGAGAGGCGGCCCGCGCACTGCCGCAGCAGCCGGCGGCCGCCACACTGCAGATTGCAACTGGCGGACAGCCGGCCGCCCAGACCCGCCCTTGATGGGCATGTCTCCCCCCGCAAGGCCCATGTGCCTTCACGGGTGGGCAGTTCAGCGCATCAGCAGGCTGCCGTAGCTGCGCTCCTTCTCACTTCCAGCCTCTCCCCGCACCGCATCACGCGGCACGGCTGTTCCAGCCTCTCGCAAGCGCCCACAAACTCCTCCGGCGTCTCCGTGTTGAACTCAAACATCTCGTAGTGGCACGGCACCACCAGGCCCGCGCCACCCGCCTTGGCCAGCGCCGCCGCCTCCGTGCCGTTCAGGTTTCCAGCCACCCGCCGCTCCGGCCTGTTGCCGTTGATCGGCAGCAGCATCACATCGCACGCGTGCTGCCTCAGCATCTTCACGATGTCATCATGCCACAGCGTGTCCCCGCTGTGGTAGATCGTAAACGGCCCGCATTTCACCAAAAAACCCGTGCAGTGGCAGTTCCCGGCCTCGTCACGCAGCACCTCGTTGTGCTTGGCGATGACCCCGCGCAGCTCCCACCGGCCCTCAAAATACACGTCCCGGTCCCCCATCCCGCAATAGGTGACAGGGCTGTCTCCCAGCCGCCTCTGCGCCTCCGGGATGATCGGGTGCGGCAGATACAGCCGGAAGCCCGGGTTTGCCTCCGCCAGCGGCACCAGCGTCGCGCCATCCAGATGATCCGTGTGCACATGGCTCGCCGTCACCCGGCTGATACCCGTCAGCCGCCGCGGGTCGATGCACCGCTCTGTCATCCGCACATGCGGCTTGTCCGTGGCCGCATACTTCTCCGTCAGCGAATCTGAAAGGTACGGGTCAAACAGCAGCCTCTCGCCCGCCCACTGCACCAGAAATCCGCTCTGCCCCAGCCACCACACATGCAGCGTGTCCTCGTCCAGCGTGGCGGCCTCCATGTCCGCCAGCAGCGCCTCATCTTTCTGGAAGGCCGTGATCATGCGCCAAACTGGATCGCGGCGATTTTTTCCGCCATGTCATGGCTCGCGCAAAACACCAGCTCCGCCGCCGCCGCACGCGACATCCGCGCATGCAGCGCCACCACGCGCCCCATGCTCAGCCCGTCCACATACGCCTGCACCGGCCGGTGCTTCGGGTCGATGTTCCGGATCTCCACCGTCGTGTCCGGTGAAAGCAGCGCGCTGCGCCAGTGCGCGGGCTGCAGCACGTTCGAGCCCACCAGCAGCCATGCCGGCGTGTCCGCCAGCAGCGGTGCCGCCCCCATGCTCCGCGCATACGCCGTCGAGCCCGCCGCCGTCGCCACCAGCGCCCCGTCGCACACCAGCTTCGGAATCCGGCGCACATGATTCACCGTGATCTCCAGCCACGCCGACTGGCTCGTCGCACGCTCCAGCCACGAGTCATTGAACCCATGCGCCGGGTGCCTGCGCCCCTCCTCATCCTCAAACTCCAGGAACAGCATCGGCATTTGCCGGAAAATCACATCGCTCGGAGGAAATGAATTGGCCGTCACCTGCTCCCGCGCATTCAGCAGGAATCCCAGGTGGCCTGCATTGATGCCAAAGAACGGCAGCCGCGTGCGCCAGTGCTCGCGGATGCTCCGCAGCATCGCCCCGTCCCCGCCGATCACATTGATGAAATCCGCCTCGCGCGCCTCCACGTGCCGGCCCTCCAGCAGCGTGCTCAGCTCCTGCACCCTCGGGTTTTCCACATCCGCCTGCAGGAAAAACTTCGCCCCCTCCAGCGTCCCCCGCGCCCAGTTCCCCGGCACCGGCGCACGGTACAGGCCATAGCGTGCCAGGTAGGCCTCCGCCCTCGGCGGCACCAGACTCCTCACACACTTCCCCTGGCTCAGGTGCTCGCGGATCTCCGTGCTCGAGCCCTCCACCAGCAGCTCGATCACCCGCGCATGCGGCGGCAGATCCCCCGCTTCCAGCGTGTACCCAGGCCTCTTCAGCACGGCAAAGTTCACCTGCTGCCACAGCTCCAGCCCCCGCGCCCACGTCCGCTGGATCAGCGACTCGCCACGCGCGCCGCCCGTCAGCAGATCCGCCCCCACCACATGCCACAGCTCTCCATCGCCCTCAAAGCGCCGCTGCAGCTCATGGTTTCGTGTGAACGTCTCCTGCTCAAAATCCGAAAGGTCCACCGTCACCTTTGCCAGGCCGCCAAACACAATGTCCGCCAGCGCCGCCCGGTACACCGAAGGCACACCGTCCGTCACCGGCTTGTCCGGCCGCGGTCCGCACGGGATCACCCGCACCTCGTCAAACTCCTGCGCCAGCCGCGCCGCGATGGCAGCATGGTGGTTCCCGGGGGGATTAAAGCTGCCTCCAAAAATAGCAATACGCTTCGGCATCCCTCACCCTGCCAGCGCTCCAAACGAGTGCAAGCAGCCAGAAGCCCTCCTGCAAAGTCCGCACGCTCTCCTCACGGAAGCGCGCTGCAGATTGAAACCCAAAGTGCACCTGGGCTGTTTTTTGGAATTAGACGGGGTTGAGCAGGAAACGCAAGACTCATGCCGAGTGCAGCCTGCGCACGCGGCAGGCTCACTTTTGCGCGCTGATTGTGCCCGCTAAGCGAACAGTGATGCAATCGGACTGCCCTGATCCGTGATCGGCACGGGGCGGTCGCCGTCGTGGAGGCTGGCGGTGTAATCCACACCGACGGCGGCGCAGATGGTGGCAAAAAAATCGGGCACGCTGACGGGATTTGTGACGATCTTTTTGGCGAGGTCATCGGTCTCGCCCCAGGCTCCGCAGTGTCGCAGGCCGCCTCCGGCCAGCACGCAGGAGAAGGCGCTGCCCTGATGTCCGCGCCCACCGCCGCCGTCAAACTCGGGCGGACGACCGAACTCGGTGGTGATGATGATGACTGTCTTGTCGAGCAGCCTCCGGCTTTCGAGATCGGTGATGAGCGCGGCGACGGCGCCGTCGAGTTCCTTGATCAGCTCGTGCTGTTTCAAGATGCCCTGATTGTGCGCGTCCCAGCCGGTGCCGTTGAGGAAGTTCAGGTTGTGGGAGACTTCGACAAAACGCACCCCCTGCTCCACCAGCCTGCGGCTGAGCAGGCAGCGCTGGCCAAACTCGCCACCGTAACTCTGGCGCAGCACAGCGGGCTCTTCATCAAGCTGGAAGACGCGGTTGAACGCCGGGCCGCTGAACCTCAGGCTTTGCTCGATGG
The DNA here is from genome assembly GCF_042655725.1 of Prosthecobacter fluviatilis. GTDB lineage: Bacteria > Verrucomicrobiota > Verrucomicrobiia > Verrucomicrobiales > Verrucomicrobiaceae > Prosthecobacter > Prosthecobacter fluviatilis. The sequence continues at coordinate 1,290,866 of NZ_JBHSMQ010000001.1, read as the reverse complement.
CGGCATCGTAGCTCTTCAGCCTCGGGTCGCTGGTCGGTGGTGCGCTGGCTTGCAGCGCGGAGAGGAACTGCCCCCGGCGTTGCTGACGTGCGGTGCTGACATCGGGCGGGCGGGAGAGACCTGCCGGGCCGCGGCTGGTGTCCGTGAGATAGAGATACCCGGACTGCGCACCGAGGAATCCGGGACCACGAGTGACGTTCGGATAGCCGATGAGCACATATGGCGGCGCTTTGTCTGAGGCGGGGCCGCGCTGGTGGGTAATGATCGAGCCGATGGAGGGGTAGCTGATCGTACCGCTGATCGGCCGGCCGGTGTGCATGCGGTTGGTCGCTGCGGCGTGTTCATCAATGACATCGTGATGTACGGTGCGAACCGCCGTCACGCGATCCATGAGCGGCGCGAGCCTGCGAAGATGCTCGCACACACGCACGCCGCGCACCGCCGTGTCGATGGAGTCATAGTAGGAGCCTGCCTTCTTTGCCTTGGGATCGCCGCGCCGCTTGGGATCAAAAGTGTCCGTCTGCGCCATGCCACCTCCGAGCCAGATGGAGATAACGTGCTCGGCCTTGCCCTGGATGAGCGGAGGCGCCGGTGCGGCGATGAGCGGGCGGGAAAACGCAGCTGCGCCTGCGAGCGAGGCGGTGGAGCTGAGGAAGTGACGGCGTTTCATCAAAAAAGCATGTTCAAGGTTTCCACACAAACTCGCGGTCATTGATCAGACTCCAGACGAGGTCTTCGTAAATCTCCCGCCAGGCACTGCGCAGTCGTGGGTCAGGCGGCGGGCCTTGGCGGACACGATTTTCGACTTCGATCTGGATGGAGTTGGCTTCGGGACTCACGTGATTCAGCCACGTCACCTGTGGCAGTGGTTCGGCGGCTTGGGGCGTGGATTGCTCGGCGGCAGGTACGAACCGCGTGGCGAAGCCTTCGCGCAGCGCGGGCAGGAAGGCATCGCGCTCCGCCGTACGCGGCTTGCGGCTGAGGAAGCGCAGGAAGACTTCCTCGATGAGCGCCTCGGGCGACTGCGCCTGCATCGCGAGATCGGCCAACTCGCTGCGCCATGAGGCGCGGGAGAGCGCTTGCACCAGCGTGCCATTCGCGAGGATGCCAGGCTGGAGAAGATTTGGGTCCGTGGGGCGATCAAAGATGGGCATCTGCCGCGAGCCGTTCCACCCAAAGGCCTCCAGCACGTCCACCGTTGTTTGCGCGTGAGGCAGGGCCAGGCTCGGGCGGTCGCGTTCGTTGTTCAGACTGGCAAACATCCACGCGCGCCGCGGCACGCCGAGTGTCTGCCTGCGTTCCAGCGCGTGACGGCCATCATGGACGAAGGTGATCTCCTCGGAGTCGATGGCCTTTCCAGCAGCGGCGTGCAGCGAATCCACGATCTCCTCCGCCGTGAGCCGACGCCGCCCTGGCGCGCTGAAAAATCGCTCGTTGGCTGGCAGCGCGGCGAGGTTGTCAGACGTGGGTTCGCGCTGATAAGCGGAGGAGGTCACGATGAGCCGCAGCAGATGCCGGAGATCATAATCGTGGGCGACAAAATCAGCGGCCAGCCAGTCGAGCAGCTCAGGGTGGCTGGCATCACGACCTTCCCAGTCGTGGGCGGGCTCGACAAAGCCTGCGCCCATGAGCCGCTTCCAGGTGCGGTTCACAAAGACACGCGCAAAGCGCCGGTTCTCCGGCGCGGTGACGAGTGCGGCAAAACGCTCCCGCGTGTCCTTCGGATCGTCCATCAGGAGGTCGATGCGGCTCCCATCAGCCGTGCCCGTGGCGGTGGCAAAGGGCCACTCGGGCTTGACGGGCTCATCGGGCTTGAGCGTGACTTTGATGAGAGATTCGCGGCCCTTCTTCTCGAAGAAACCGGCGGGCACACGGCTCGTGGCGGGCACCGTCACTGTCTTGCGCGAGAGCATCGCTGCGAGCGAATAAAGATCGCGCTGCGTGGTGCTGTGGTAGGGCGAATCATGGCAGCGTGCGCACTGCAGCTCGATGCCCAGAAACGCTGAGGCGATGATGTGGCCCTTCGCGGCAAAGGGCGCGTCATTCTCTCCGGCGAGACCGAATCCCGCGCTGCCGCCACGCCCGACATCCCCACGCATCATCATCAGCTCCGTGACCATGCGGTCGAGCCCCTTGCCGTCGCGCAACGCATCGAGCAGAAACCAGCGAAACGGCCCGGTGCTGTTGAGCGAGGCATTGATCAGCGTCGGATTTTCTGCGAGCACATCGAGCCAGTCGGCCATCTGGTGCTCCGCGCCGCGTGCGTCTGAGAGCAGGCGCTCGATCAGGCGCGTGCGTTTGTCGGGCGCGGAGTCAGCGAGAAATGCACGCGCTTCTGCCGCCGTGGGCGGCAGGCCGATCAGATCGAGGCTGATGCGGCGGAGAAAGGCCTCGTCGCTGGTGAGCGCTGATCTGGCGAGCTTCTCGGGTGCAACCGGCGTGGCGGGCCAGACGGCTCCATCACGAATCCACGTCTCCAGCTTCTCGATCTGCGCCTTGCCCAGCGGTTCGCCCGATGGCGGCATGACGAGCGAATCGTCCTCCGAGCGCAGGCGCACAATCATCTCGCTGGCCTCCGGTTTGCCCGGCACGATCGAGGGAATCTCCGAATCGCCTCCGTGCAATGCCGCTGCTCGCGAGGTCAGCTTCAGCCCGCCTTTGTCCTTTTCGCCGTGGCAGCGGAAGCACTTTTCCTGGAGGATGGGCAGGATGTCTTTTTGAAAAGCGCCCGAGTCGCCGGACGCAGCGGCGTTGGATGCAACGGCGGCGGCGATCTTCGCATCGATGAAGGCATCAATGGGATGACCGCCCTTGGGGGGAGCAGGCGCGGGATTTTGCGCCACCCACTCGCGGGCGAGGTCGTGGCGTTTTTGCCAGAATGCATCGCGCGAGCGTGCGGCAGTCCGCCGATGAGTGTCATCCAGATCAGACAGGGCTTTCTCCATGTGCGCCAGCACAGGCTCCACCGCTGCATCGGTCAATGCCAGACCGGGCTTGCTGCCAGCTCGGAGAATGGAAAACGACTTCCCGTCCTCCGTCTCGATGGCCACGCACAGCTCGCCGGTTTCAGTGCGCTGGTTTTTTCCACCGACCACCACTTCCAAAACAATGCGCCCTTTGCCTCCGCGAAGCTTCGCCGTGCCAAACACCTCCTGATGATGATAGTCCTTCACGCGCAGACCAGGCAGCGGTGGCGTCGCCAGCGGTGTGACGTCATCGTGTCCGTTTGGCGTGCTACCATCGGCTGGTTTCGTCTCGGCGACCATCACGCCATCCACCCACAGCCGGGCCAGCGCACGCGCCCGCAGCAGAAACCGCCGCGATCCCTCTGGCAGCGCCACATCCGCCGCCATCCGCAGCAGCAGCGGGGATTTCCACTCCGAGCGGATGCCCCAGTCATCGTAGCGCAGCGGCACACGCGGCAGCAGAAACGCATCGCTCATCCAGCGGTCCGTCTCCGCCGGCAGTTCCGCCTTGGCGGGCCAGCGGTTGAAGGCGGAGAGCCCTTCACTAAATTGCACGAGCACCTTTCCATCGGCGATTGGCCCCAGCTTTGGCATCGCCGGTTTCTCAGGCAGCACCACCAGCGGGCCGCCCGTGCGCCGGCAATGTTTGGCGATCTCCGCATCACCCAGAGCGCGGCGATGGATGGCCAGACCATCCAGAAAGCCTTGAAGACTGTTCCCCGCGCTGCCGCCCAGCGATGAGCCGATCCAGACATCGTCATCATCCACCACGGGTGCCTTCGTGGTGGCTCCGTCCACGCTCCAGACTCCATCAGTCACCACGCCGTCGATCCATCCGCGCATCGTTTCCGGCCTGCCAAATTCGTACGCCACCGCCACATGATGCCAGCCCGTTTTGACCTGAAAGGACGCCGCCGAATTCCAGAGGTGCCAGGTGTTTCCACCACCGGGCGCAGGAGCACTGGCAAAAAGAAAACTCAGGTGCGCCAGCCCCTCGCTCCCGCCGATGACCCGCAGCGACCAGTTCTGATTGTTGCGCGCGAAATGCGGCGAGTTGGTGCGTCCCTTGCCGATCAGATACACCGGCTGTCCAGGGCTGATCTTGTCCACCTTGACCCACGTCTCCAGCGTGATGGCGTCGCCATTCGTGAAATCGAACGGGCTCTGCGCCCCCGTGTCCTTGATCTCGTAGCGCGAGCCTTTGCCCTGCAGCTGAATGGCCGTGTTGTCCGCCTCAAAGTCCGGAAACTCCGGCGGCCGCGGTCCCGCCTGATCCCGCACCACGCCGCCCACTGCGATCAACGGAGCCGACTCCTCCTGCCCAAAGTCCAGCTGCAGCACCGGCCTGCCATCATTCGCGTGCAGCCCCATGCCTGAGGCCTGCCACAGGACGCATAACACCATCAGGGCTCTCAGATTCATGCTTTCTTTCCGCGAAGAGGTTGAATGACGTTGCGGTAGCTCTCACGCAGGAGCGTGATGTCCGTCTCGATGGCGAGGTGGGTGAAGCCGAGTGCCTGCAGCTCCGAAAAATCATCCGTCTGCCGGCAGAGCAGACCACAGGCCTTGCCAGCCTCCCGGGCAGCAGACGCCACCTCGCGCAGGCAGGCGGCAAAGTCGTGACGGGCGCGCTCCGGGTAGGACTGAAGCTGGAGTTTCAAATCCATCGGCCCGATGAAGAGCACATCCACACCCTCCACGGCGGCAATGGCCCGCGCGTTTTCCACGCCTTCGATGGTCTCGATCTGCGCATAGAAAACAGGCTTCGGCATGTCGCGATGGAGGCCGTAATCATACGCCCTCACCATGCCAGCCAGACCGCGGTCACCATGCGGTGGATAGCGCATGGCACGCACACAGGCGGCCGCCTTCTCTGCGGTGGACACCATCGGCACCATGATGCCGGCGGCTCCCCAGTCCAGCGAACGCGCGATGAGTTCAGGATGCGGTGCGCCGACCCTGACGATGGCGGCAGCATGGCGGATCACCTGGATCTGTGAAAGCACCGCCGCCTCCGTGCCGCAGCCGTGCTCAAGGTCGATGAGCAACCAGTCGAAGCCGCTCAGGTCAGCGAGCTCGGCAACAATGGGAGATCCCGTCTGCAACCAGGTGCCGAGTTGGAGGTCAGAGCTGCGTGCTTCGGTTTGCATGAGGAATGGGGGAGAGGTTGAAGAGGAATCGATGCTCGTTTGTAAAACCATGCCCGCCAGAGTTTGCGGCCCTTGCTGATGTCGAGCGCGTGATTTCTCGCGGAGCCTACTTTTCCATCACGAGCCGTCCATCTTTCAGGATCGCCGGAGCAGCCGACGCCGTCCAGAGACCGTTCTCCTTCTTGATGTTTCTGGCCACCATCAGCCGTGGCTCACCGCCGGGGCCTTTCGGCAGGGCAAAGGCACCGACAGAGATGTCGACTTCGTGGTGCGTGACGAGTTTGAAGTCGGGAGCGCACTGGTAGGTTCGCTCCTTGCTGTAGGTGCCCAGCCAGAAGAATCCGTGGGCAAAGGTGATGGTCTGAATGCCATACGTCGTTTGACCGGGAACCTTGATCTTATCAACGGCGACGAACTCAGGCGTGAACTTGTGCACCCAGTTGAAAGGCTGCACGCTGTCCTTCGGCTTCCCCTCTCCCACGTAGAAGAAACCGTCCGCATAGGTGATGCCGTCGATCCCGCCCTCAAAGGGAAAGTTGATCGTAAACTCTCCCGCTGGCCGCAGGTCGTCACAAGAATAGACATTGATAAACACGCCGCGCCTTTCCTTCGTGCGGTTCTGCGTCGCCACATAGACTTTGCCGTCGTGCACACAGCAGTCGCCGTGATGCGGGTCGACAGGCCGCTCGGCAACCACGCGTCCGGCAAAGTCCGTCTTCACGAGATTCGTGAACATCGACCAGTAGATGAACGAGCCATCGGCATCGAATCCCTGGAGATGCCCGCTTGCCTCGGCCTGGCAGGTGATGGGTGGCGCCGCGAAGGTGGGGAGAGCACCGCACACGAGCATGAGGAGAGCATAAAGGAAGGACTTCATTCGGGTTGTTTTCCAATCAAACACGTTCTGTTCATTCGCAGTTCAACGCACACCAGCGCGGCGTTGGTAAGCTGGGTTTCATGGCGCGGCATGCACGCTCTGCAGCAGTTCCAGGGCTTTGGCGGTGATCTTGACGGACGCCTCGCGCTCGACGCGATTGGTGCCGAGCCAGGTCTCGTAGCCGCCGAGGTCGTGCTGACGCGGTGTGGGGAGATAGCCGTTGCTGCCCGAAGCAAGCTCGATGGTGAAGGTGTCTTTGAAGGGGCTCTTTGCTTTGATCTCAAGCCCTGTCTCGGTGAAGACCTCAAAAGGAATGGACGTGATGCCGAGACCGCCGATGCGAAAGGCCTGAAGGTAGGCCTGGATCGTGTCGGGCTTGGCTCTCTTCACTTCCATCACACGTTCGGCATAGGGTTGTTCGAGGCGGTGCACAGGCGCGGCGTCTTTCGGCTTGGCGAGCACAGCTTCGGCCCACTTGACCATCTCCGGAGTCGGGCGGCGCACGGCGAGCTCCAGATCGCTGGCGGCTGCCTGAAGCGGCACCCAGTCCTGATGCTTGAGGTTTTTGTGCACACGCAGCACCTCCTGCGCGAGGTCGCCTGCAACGGCTTTGATCTTTTCATACGGCTTGTAATTCACCGCGGGCGTCTTGCCGCTGTAGTCGTTGCTGTTCACGTCACCGCAGGGACCGTTGGGAAGGAGGCCAACGCACGGCGCACCGAGAGACTGCTCGATGCGACGGCAGAACTCGCCGAAATAATCTGCCGACAAATCCTCGCGTGGAACGCCGCCGACATAGTGCAGCCAGTAGTTTGCCATCAGTGCGATCTGGCGGCCATCAGTGGCCTGCAGGGAGAGGCAATAGACCTCGGGATTCGTCGGGCCGGCGGGGCCTTCCAGGCGCGGAATGAGCATGCTGCTCGGATTCATCACAGCACGGTCTTGTCCGCCAAACGGATTGGGATTGGTGACGCCTTCCTTCAGAATCCAGCGGCGGTTGCCGACCCACTGCGGCAGTTTGCCCGTGCCCCAGGCGATGCGGGCGGGCTCCAGGTTGTTCAGCGCGCGCTTCACGCCATCCACCACGCGGGAGATGACGAGGCTGCGGTAGTCGAACCCGGCATCTTTGTTGTTGATGACCGACACACTTGAGTGCGTGTGGGTGGAGGAAAACATCATGTGAGAGGCCGGGATTCCCGTGTCGGCTTCCAGCTTCTTCCTGGCTTCGTCCCAGACATCACGTGCCAGATGCAGATTGTCCGCCACGGCAAAGACGAGCTTCGTCTTGCCGTCATCAAGCGCCAGACAGCGCACATGCAGCTCGTCGTGCACCTGCTTTGAGATGGGCTGCGGAGCAAAGTTGCCCACGATCGTCATGCCGATCGGCGGAGTGATGTTGCTGGTGGCGGCACCGGCTTTGAAGACTTTGTCCTGCGCCAGCGTGACGATGGGCAAAAGGGCAAGGCAGAAGAGGAGCGTGGTTTTCATGGTGGGGCAAATGCGTTCATGGCTTGTCGATGATCAGCCCGGCTTTTTCGTCGGGGCGTGCGATGACGACACGGGCCTCATTGGCCTTGGTTTTGCCATCGTCGCCTTTGATGACCGTGTTTTGGGCCAGGAGAAAGCGGCCGCCGCTGATCGGTGCGATTCCAACGGAGGCGTTAAAATCCCATTTGCCGGTGAACTGAAATTTTTCATCCGCCCGCAGCAGCACCGCAGGCTTGCCATAGCAGCCAAACCACCACGCGCCATTGGCATAGGCCACCGTCTGGATGCCCATGAGCGTGTAGCCGCTGGCGAGCACGTGGCGTTTCTGAAAGTGAAAATTTTCGTCGTATTCGTAGAGGTAGTTTTCGTTCACCCCGGGCGGCAGCCCGCCGATGACGATGAATTTTCCGTCGTGATGCTCCATGCCTCCCGCGCCGTGCACCAGTTCCGGCAGGCGATGCTTCGCAAGCTTCGCGAGAGTGTCGGCATCATAGACATAGACCCACGAGTCCGCCGCACCGGCAGGCTGGTTGAACTTTCCGAGGTTCGTCGCCACGTAGACGCGGCTGTCATGGTAGCAGAGATCTCCGTGATGATTGGCCACAGGCACTTTCTTGAGCACATGGCCGTTGGCGTCGGTCTTCACCAGCGCATCGGTCCAGCACCAGTAAATGCAGCCCTTGCCATCGGTGCAGATGCCCTGGAGATGGCGCGGGTAGGCGCCCTCGCAGGCCGTGGCATGAAAGTCATCAGCGGCACGAAGGCCGTGCAGGCCGCAAAGAACGGACACGAAAAGGAGAAGCCTCATGTACAGGGTCATCGGGTGGCGGCGTCGAAGCGCGGTGGATTGGGTTTCAAATACGGCCTCAAGGTTTCAAAGCGGAAATCAATCTCCGCGATCTCGTCGGCCGTGAGCGCCAGCTCGGCAAAGATGGGTTTGTCCGGAATGCTGCGCCCGGGGCCGTACTGGCGTGAGATCATGTTTTTGAACACACCGCGCTTCTTCCACAGATGGAGCTGGAAGCCGCGCAGATCGCCGCCGGGGAGATGCTGGCCGAGGTTGAAGAGCAGCAGCAGTTTCGCGTGGATGTCGCGCACCGTGTCGGCGTCCTGGCCGCTGTCCATGAGCTGCCAGAGCCGCGTGAGCACGTCCGCATACACCGCACGCTCTGTGATGAGGCCCTCGGTGCCGAGGTGGGACTCGAAGAGCCAGCCATGAGCTCCCCGGGCGCTGAAGACGCGGCGGATCACCGGTTTCGCCGCACACAACTCGCGCGTGCGGGCAATGATCGGCGCGGCCTCCTCCTTGATGTAGCCGAAGTGTGGAAACTCCTTTGCCAGCTCGATCATGAGCTTCACGGACGGCACCGGCCCTTTGTAAGCCACGCCGCCTGTCGTTTGAAAGATGACGGGGCGCTGCGCCACCTCTGCCAGTGCACGCCAGTACTGCCGCAGGTCCTCCTCTGTGCGTCCCGAGTCTGGCGGACGCGAGATGATGGCTGCAGGCGCGAGCTTTTCCGCATGGCGCGCATAGACGAGCATCTCCGCCGTGTCCCTGCCCTGCACGCCGAGGCAAAGCGCTGATGTCTTGAAGCTGCGCGAGGTCTCCGCCAGCACCTCCATGCCGCGCAGTTTCTCCTCCATCGTCAGCAGGTCCACGCTGTCGCCAGACTGCGGCCAGATCATGCCAGGGCATCCGCCCCAGTCCACAAACCGTGCCTGATTCGCCAGCACCTCATAGTCCACCGCGCCGCTTTCCGTGAAGGGTGTCGAGAGAATCGGAAACGGTCCGCGCACTCGCGGGTCGGCATCGGCAGCGTGCAGTCGCTGTTCATTCCAAAGCGCTGCGGCACCGGAGAGCGCAGTGCCGAGGAGCTGCCGCCGTGAAAGGTGATGGGCTGACGACTTCATTTGCCGGCTTTGGTGGTTTCTGGCGCAGGCCACAGATCGTTGAAGGCTTTCACGGTTTCATCCACCAGCGCCTGGCCGCCTTCGGGGCCGACCCGGCTGCTCTGAATGATGGCGCTGTAGCTGCCTCCGGCCACGGCGCGCGGTGTCGGCAGGTAGCCGCCCGAGCCGGTCAGCTGAATGAGAAAGGTCTGCACTGCAGGACTGCGGGCCTTCATCTGCACGCCGTAGTCGGTGAAGAGTTCAAACTCATTGGTGGCGATGGCCACATCCCCGAGGCGCAGGGCATGCAGCTCCATCTGGAAGACACCTGCCTTCCCGGATTTTTCAGCTTCGTAGCGGTCCACCACGCCCTGGTTCCAAAGGTACTTCCACTGCTCCTTGGGATCATCCTTGTATTGCTCGACGGCCTTCTGCGCATCGGCCAGCTCCTTCTCAGTCACCTTGCGCCAGGGCAGGTCGATCTTCTTCGTCTGGTGCTGCAACACCGCGCCGGTCACCGGCTCCAGTTTGGCACCTTCATACGCCTCCTCCCAGCCACGCACGACACGCCGGGCGACTTCTTCCAGCCGTGTGAGGCCGCGGAGACGGCGCATGCGCTCATCCGCCGCCTTGCCATACATCGGGCGCGGCACCTGGTCTCCTCCGGCTCCGGTCCAGGCCAGGATGTGGAGATCCTTGCCATGACGCTCGCGCAACTGGCGGCGCACCGGATCCCAGAAGTCGGCGTGGATCACTTTGAGCCCCTCGACTTCCTGGGAAGGACATGGAACGTTCACCGCCGTGGCGATGAGCTTGTTGTTGAGATCCCAGAAGAACAGCACTTCGAGGTTGTGATCCTCATAGCCCTCGATGCCGCGAAACTCCGGCACGTTGGTGGGGCCGTACATTTTCGCGCTTCCATCCGCGTAGGTCGCACGGCGGTTCTGAGCGATCACGGCCTGTCCCTGGCCCCAGCCTGCTTTGGCGGGCTTGCGCTGCTCCCAGCTTTGCGCCGCAGCCGCCACGATGCGATCTACCAGGAAGTCGGTGTATTCCATCGGCAGCATCACATTCTTGCCGAGCAGGCTGTAGCGATCCCCCTTCATCGTCACCGGCGCGGTGTGAGTGTGCGTGGCATTGAGGAAGAGCTTGTTGAGATCAAATCCAGGCAGCTTGTCCCTGGCCTTCTCGCGGACCAGCTTGATGAGCCCCTCGCGGATGGCCACGATGTCGCAGGAAATCATGATGGCCTGATCCAGCACCCGGTCTCCCTCGCGCGACTCCAGTCCCAGTGCGGTGACATAGATGTGAGTTTCGGGTTTCTCAGAGATCCGCACATGCATTTGTCCGTCCAGCGCCACGGGGCGGTCTGGCGTGATGTCAACGGTGGCCGCGCCCACATGAAGATCTGAAGCCGAAGCAACAGCCGCAGAGGTTGCGATGAACAAAGAGAGCAGAAAAAGGCGCATTGGGTTAATACCCAGCTTCCACAAGATTTTTGTCAGCGTTTTTGCTCCGAGAGCGATACCACAATCTACAGCGGTTCCAATAGACACGATAAGCGCCACCAACAAGGCGCGTAGAATCATGCCTCGTCAGACCAGCCGTCACGATCTTGTCTGCTCGCCGCTTTGGAAAATTCTCGCCCACCATGAACCAATCCCCTGCACCGATTTCATTCACACGTCGTGCTTTGCTCACCAAGTCAGGAGCGGCGCTGCTGTCCGGCTGGTGTGGGAAGTCCCTCTTCGGAGAGGAGGGACAGAAGCCACTGCCCGAGGGGTGGCATCTGCGGATGGGCCAGGCCCAGACGCCTGCGGAAGCCATCGCCGAGCTGGAGGCCTTTAAAAAAGCCACCCCCGATCTGGCGAGCTGGGAAAAGCGCAAGGCGACCATTCGTCGCGGCATCCTCGAAGGAGCACGGCTGGCGAATCCACCGGAGAAGCCGCCGCTGGACCCTGTGTACTCCAACAAGCGGACCTATGAGGGGTACACGGCGGAGAGTGTGTACATCCGCAGCTGGCCCGGCTTCTACATCACCGGCACGCTGTATCGGCCTCTCGGGATGAAGCCCCCCTATGCCGGTATCGTGTCCGCACACGGGCACGGTGGCCGTTTCCTTCCATCGCGCCAGACCCGCTGTGCGGTGCTGGCCCGCATGGGGGCTGTGGTGTTCCACTATGACATGGTAGGTTATGGCGACTCAAAAAAAGCGGGCTGGGATCATGGCAAAGTGCCTGAGATTCAGCGCTTGATCATGTGGAACTGCATTCGCGCCCTGGATTTCGTCTCGTCCATCGAAGGGGTCGATCCCCAGCGCATCGGCATGACCGGCAACTCCGGCGGTGCCACGCAGACGTTCCTCACTTCCGCCCTGGATGAGCGCATCGCGGTGGCGGTGCCGAGCTGCCAGGTGTCCGCGCATTTCTTTGGCGGCTGCCCGTGTGAAAGCGGCATGCCCATTCATTGGGGGCCGAACCACAAGACGAACAACGCCGAGATCGCTGCGATGACCGCGCCAAGGCCTCAGCTCATCATTTCCAATGGCGCAGACTACACCCAGCACACCCCGGAGGTGGAGTTCCGCTACATCCAGCACATCTACAGCCTTTACAGAGCCACAGACAAGGTCGTGAACGCTCATTTCCCACTGGAGGGGCACGACTATGGGCCGAGCAAGCGACTGGCCGCCTATCCGTTTTTCATCCGTCACCTCGGACTCAACAGCCTGCGCGCCTGGGCCAAGGAGGAGCAGATCAACGAGACCTTTGCCAAGGTGGAGACCGAAGAAGAAATGCTCGTCTTCAATGCCGGCAACCCCTGGCCGAAAGACTCCGTGGCCCCCAACACCCCCCTGCCCTTCTGATGAGCCTCTTTTTCTCCCGAATCATCGTCGCCGCATTTTTCATCGGCCAGGCTCATGCGGAAGTCACCCGTATTGAGATCACCGGACGCTCGCCGTTTGCAGCGGGCAAGGTCTTTGGTGCCGCAGGTGCCTATGAGCGTCTTGAAGGGCGGATGTATTTTGAAACGGACCCGCGCAACGCGGCCAATGAACGCATCAGCGACCTTCAGCGGGCGCCGCACAACGCCGGAGGGCGCGTGGAAAGCTGGGCGGACTTCTTCCTGCTGAAACCGACCGACGCCACGAAGGGCAACGGCGTGCTGCTCTATGACGTGAACAATCGCGGCAACATGCTCGCTCTTTGGACCTTCAACGATGGCGAGCGCACGAATGATCCGAAGTCAGAGTCGCATGCGGGCCATGGCTTTCTCATGAAGCACGGCTTTTCCCTGCTGTGGTGCGGCTGGAACGGCGAGGTGCAGGCCGATGACACACGGCGTTTGCTCTGCGGACTGCCGGTGGCCACCGAGGACGGCCGGACGATCACCGGGCGGGCGCATCTGGAGATCAGCACCACGGAAAAAGTCTTTAGCCGGGCCTTTTCGTGGAGCCCTTGGGGCATCGGCGCGGCGTTTCCATCGGTGAGTCTGGACAACACGGACGCGACGCTCACGATGCGCCCGCAGCGCGATGCAGAAGGCATCGAGATTCCTCATGGCGAGTGGGCGTTTGGGCGCATGGAGGAGGGCCGGCTAATCCCGGATGCAACGCACGTTTATGTGAAGGCCGGTCTGCGCCCCGGCTGGCTCTACGATCTCGTTTACACAGCGAAGGAGCCTCGCGTGACCGGGCTCGGCCTCACCGCATTGCGAGACTGCGTGGCCTTTTTCCGTCACGGGGCAGCGAAGGAAAATCCGCTGGCGGGCGCGGTGCAAAAAGCCTGCGTGTTCGGCATCTCCCAGTCGGGCCGGGTCATTCATCACTTCCAGCATGAGGGGCTGAACACCGACGAGCAGGGACGCGCGGTCTTCGACGGCGCATTGATCCATGTCGCGGGCTCCGGAAAGGGCATGTTCAACCATCGCTTCCGCATGAGCACGGAGTTCGGCACGCAGCACGAAGGGCATCTTTCCGGCAGCGAATTCTTCCCGCTGGCACCGCTGCCGCAGACAGATCCCATCACGGGCGCATCCGGAGACTCGCTGGCGCGTTCCCGAAAGTCCGGCCACACGCCGCGCCTGCTTTTCACGCAAAGCTCCACCGAGTACTGGAGCCGCGCCGCCTCGCTGCTGCACACCGATGTGGAAGGGAAAAGCGATCTCACGCTGCCCGACGATGTGCGCGTGTACCTCGTGGCCGGGGCGCAGCATCTCGGCAAGAGCGACGGCACCCCAGGCATCTGCCAGCAGCCGCGCAACACGCTCGATGATCGTGGCCCCGTCCTGCGGGCCATGCTGCTGCACCTCGTCGATTGGGTGAAGCATGGCAAAACACCGCCGCCTAGCCGCCATCCGCGTATGGAAGATCACACGCTGGTGAGCTTCGATGCATGGAAGGAGCAGTTCCCCAAGATTCCGGGCTGCCAACTGCCCACGCACGCCTACCAGCCACCGCGCCTTGATTTCGGGCCGCGTTTTCACAGCGAAGGCATCGCCGACATCATCCCGCCCAAAGCCGGAAAGCCGTTTCGCACGCTGCTGCCCGCTGTGAATGCCGATGGCAATGAAACAAGCGGCATCGTGCTTCCGGAGGTGGCCGTGCCGCGCGGCACCTACACCGGCTGGAATCTCCGCTCGCCGCAGGCGGGCGCTGAAACGATGCTCGCGCCGCTGGACGGCATGTTTCTCCCCTTTGCGAAAACCAAAGCCGAGCGCAAAAAGACCGGCGACCCGCGCCTCTCGCTGGAAGAACGCTACCCGACACGAGAAGCCTACCTTGCCCGAATCGCGAACGCGGCGAAGAAACTCCACGAAGAGGGCTTTTTGCTGGAGGAAGATGTGGCGAGGATCATCGAGCGTGCCTCGGCACAGTAGCCATTTTTTGCTTCCCCAAAAAAAACTTAGACCCGGCGCAGCGGCTGGGAAAAGATCATGTCCACAATCGGGATGGGCGTACGCAGGGCGGGAGCTGTGCTGGCGAAGGCGGGGCCTCGCAGGGCTTTCTGGTCATGGAGCAACGAGATGTCATGCACGCTCATGCCGCGCAGCATGTCCGCAGTGAGTGGCTGGCCGCGTTGATGAGTCTCCGGATAAGCACAGGCCTCCACACGCACAAAAGCCGCTTCATGCCGGCCTCTAGCATCTCGTTTCAGCGGAAACTCCGCCTGCGAGCCATCCACGATGCTGGCGATGCCTTGATCCGTGATGAAGCGGATCTGCAGCCTGGGGCGTTTGGCGTCGTTGCCTGCCACGGCGACTTGCAGGGTGTCGTTTTGCACCACGATGCGGCTGAAGCAAAAGCTGCTGCGATCATACGGCGCCACCACTTCCCCCGCCTCGCTGGCTGCGAGCGAGGCCACGGAGCCAAAGAAAGTTCCCTGGCGATACGCACGCAGCGCGGCGGATTCGCGTTTGGCAGCCGGCAAGGCGTCGAGCTTCGGCACGAGCAGCACATTCCGGCCACGGCCGTAAGTGTTGTGGTCTTTGACAAAGAAACCCCAGCAGCGCCGCCCGGTGCGCAGGATCTCATCCCAGAGCTGGTAGAAGTGCAGAGTGGGCGCGCCGCTGTCGTCATAGAAGCCACGGCTGGAACCAAAGCCGGAGGTCAGCTGGTTCCACACCTCAATGCCGAGCACCCGGGGATCAAAGTCCAGCATCGGCAGATAGTCCGCCAGCTTTCCGGTGGGATGATTCAGCGTCATGCCTCCGCCATCGGGGTATTGCAGCTTGTCGAAGGCCTCACGGAAGACATCCCGCCACGGGCGGTTCGTGCCCTGCATGAGGCGGTACTGCGTCACGGACATGGCGGCGGCATCAAAGTCGAGCCTGGCATCAATGCTGTCCCTCGTGGCACGCAGATAGATCGTGTGGCTGCCAGACGGGAGTTTGCGCTCATGCACCGGTCCCTTGTCCGCGAAGCCATTGCGAAAATCGCACTCATGCGCGCCATCGAGGCTGAGCGTGGCCATGGCTTTGGCATCTTTGGCGGCGAGCCGCACATCCAGCCGGTAAACGCCCAGCCAGGGCTTTTGTGCATCGAACACGCTCAGTTTTTCAAAGCGGTGCGAGACAGGCGTTGAGGCGCATTTTTCAGCGCTCACCGAACCGCCGTAACCCGTGGCAAGCAGGCTCCCGAGCGCATTGGCATGCAGGCCCGCGTCTGTGTAGGAATGATGCTCCGCATTGGGCGCGGCGATGAGCTGGGGATGCTTCGCGGCATACTCCGCAGGCAGCGGATAGGTGGGCGCGGAGGGGTAGTAGTTGCTGAAGGCAAAATGGCCGTAGCCCATGCCAAGGAAGCCATCGCGCGAGGCATCATTCTGCCCCTGATGCTGATGCGACATCGAGTGCAGGCACTCCCAGGTATCCCAATCCACCGCTGCATACGGATTTTCCAGCTCACGACCTTCCTCCACACTCCACGAGGTTGCTGGCATGGCGGCGAGAGTGGCGAGGAGCTTGCGGCGGTTCATCCATGCAAGTCGGCGGCGGCACTGCAAACCTTTCATCTGTCATCGGCGGCAACACGTCTGAAGAATGCAACTCACGGCGGCGTATTGCATCACCGCATGAATCCCGCTCCGAGCTCCTCCCGCCGACATTTCCTCAAGACCACCGCCGCAGCGGTGACTGCTTTCAACATCGTCCCCCGTCATGTTCTCGGCGGGCCGCGCTTTGTCCCACCGAGCGAAAAAGTGAACGTGGCCATCATCGGCACCGGCGGGCAGGGCCGCACCAATGTGCGCAATCTCCTGCCGCTTGACGATTGCCAGATCATCGCCGTGGCAGATCCGGCGGAGTCGTTCAGCCTGGAAAATTTTTACTTCAAAGGCATGGGTGGCCGCCTGCCGGTGAAGGCGGAGATCGAGAAACACTACGCCGCCAAGACACCGAACTTCCGCTGCGCGGACTACATCGACTTCCGCGAGATGCTGGAGAAGGAGAAGAGCATCGACGCCGTGCTCATTGCCACGCCAGACCATCTGCACGCCTACTGCTCGGTGGTCGCCATGCGGGCCGGGAAGCACGTCTATTGCGAGAAGCCGCTCACGCACAACATCTGGGAGGCACGCCACGTGGCCAAGGTGGCCGCAGAGACCGGCGTGGCCACCCAGCTCGGCAGCCAGGGCCATTCGTCGCTCGGCACACGCGAGACGATCGAGTACATCCAGGACGGTGCCATCGGCGCGGTGAAGGAGATTCATGTGTGGGTGGGCGCAAAGCGCTGGAATCCCACGCTCGCTGGAAAGCCCACCGACACACCGCCAGTGCCTGCGGGCCTGAACTGGGACCTGTGGCTGGGCCCGCGCCAGGAGCGGCCGTTTCATCCCGCCTACTTCCCTGTAGCCTGGCGTGATTTCTGGGACTTTGGCTGCACGGGCATCGGCGACTTCGCCTGCCACGACATGAACACCGCCGTGCGCGCCTTTGATCTGCCCGTGCCCTCGCGCATCGAGGCTCACGCAGCCGGATTGATGACGAGCGACATCGCTGGGCATGGCGCGCTTATTTATTACACCTTCCCCGCTGCCGGCTCGCGGCCGGAGATCCGCATGACCTGGTATGACGGTGGCATGATGCCGCCCACGCCCGAGGCGCTGGGTGCTTTCCCGCTGCCAAAACGCGGCTGCCTTTTCATCGGCGAAAAAGGAGTGATCCAGTGCGATGGCGGCGGCGGACCGCCCCGTCTTTTCCCCGAAAAACGCCGCGTGGAATACCAGAAGCCGGCACCACGGCTGAAGCGCTCCAACGGCCATCATCGCGACTGGATCGATGCATGCAAAGGCGGCGAGCCCGCGACGAGCCCCTTTGCCTACGCGGCCCACCTCACGGAGATCGCGCTGCTGGGCGTGCTCTCGCTGCGCGCGCAAAAGCCCATCGAGTGGGACGCCGCGGCGATGAAGGCCAAAGGCCTGCCTGCCGCAGACGCCTTCATCAAAGAACAATACCGCAAAGGCTGGGAGATCGTCTAGGCCATGAGCGAGCACATTGACTTCACAGCCCTCACAGCACCCGACCGCGAACCCATCGCCCGCCTTCTGCACCGGGCGCTGGTGCACTGGTATGAGAGCCGCCTCGGCCAGGGCTCACGCTTTGGCGGGAGCCACGAGCCCTTCACCCTCTTTCCGGACGTCTATGAGGCGCTCGATCCCGGCG
This sequence comes from Prosthecobacter fluviatilis, assembly GCF_042655725.1. Classification (GTDB taxonomy): domain Bacteria; phylum Verrucomicrobiota; class Verrucomicrobiia; order Verrucomicrobiales; family Verrucomicrobiaceae; genus Prosthecobacter; species Prosthecobacter fluviatilis. The sequence continues at coordinate 1,273,335 of NZ_JBHSMQ010000001.1, read as the reverse complement.
AATGCGTCACTGCCCGCACAGCCAGCGGCGAGATCGTCGGCGTGTGTTTCTCGCACGAGCGTGAAACGCATGTCTCCGTGGGTATCGTCGCCACCGCGCCAGATGCTGGGGGGCGTGGGATCGCGAAGAAGATGATGTCGCTCGTCTTGGACAAGGCGAAACGCCTTGGCAAGCCCGCACGGCTTGTTTCGAGCCTGCTGAACCTCGACTCCTTCTCGCTCTACACGCGGCTCGGATTCGTCCCCGGGGCCATGTATCAAGATTTGCTCATCACCGTTCCCGAAACCGGCCTGGCCGCCCCCGCGCCTGCAGGCATCGCACATGTGCGTGATGCTGTTTTGGCCGATGTCCCGCGCATCTCCGACTTCGAGCAAACTCAGCAGGGCATTCGTCGCGAAAAGGACTTCGCGTTTTTCATCCGCAACGAAGTCGGTGCCTGGCGTGTGCTCGTTTCCGAGGCCGCAGATGGCAGCGTGAACGGCTTCCTCGCCATGAGCGTGCACCCATCGTTCACCATGATCGGTCCGGGTGTCGCCATCGATGAAGAAACCGCCCTCGCCTTGCTCTGGCGCGCTCTCGACGGCCTGCGTGGTCAGACGCTCGTCTTCCTCGCCCCCTGCGCCGCGTCCGCCCTCGTGCGCACCGCTTACTCCTGGGGCGCGCGCAACGTGGAGCTCCACGTCGCGCAATCCACCGCACCCGTCGCGGGTGCCAAAGGCATCGTCTTCCCGACCTTCATGCCGGAGACCGCGTGAGATCTCGGCAGAGCCTTGAACACACGGAGCCACAGCCGCTGAGCTGGCTGTGGAAGACGGTCTTCACCTCGGTGACGCTGGCCAGCGGCTTCAAGGGCAGTGAGGTGACGCCGCTGTTCTTCATCGGCTCCACGCTGGGCCATGTGCTGGGGAGCGTGCTGGCGGTGCCGGTGGACACCACGCTGCGCGAGGCGCGCGAGCTGCCGCGCCGTGCGGATGCAGGTGAGTGAAGCCGTGCTGTTTTGCGGGCTGCACCGGCAGAACGTTTACCAGCAGGCTCAGCGCTGGATGAATGCCTGCTGCTCTGAAGCCAATGGCGGACCAAGGCTAAGTTGGAGAAGAACCTGCAAAGCGGGCACAGGCCCATGAAATACGTCTGGAAGTGGTCAAGCTTTTGGAAGCCAAAATAGGCTTTGTGCCATTGCCCAAGTGGTGGGTGCTTGAGAGTAAATATACCTAGGATAGGTGGTTTTAGCGGATTACGAGCATCTGGTATCCATTTTCACCGGCATCCATACTTTCCGACATGCGCTGGCTGACTTTTGTAATACTCATGCTGGCTTCCTTGTTTGGCAAAATTTAATAACAGGCTGATTAGCAGTCTTTTAGGGCAGTGAAAACAAAGGCGCGACTTTGCTCTGATTATGGTAGATGCGGCTAAGTATGTATTTAGATAGAATTAGTCAAAGTGCGAAGCATTTATTATTATATCGAATGATGTTTTGTGGATATTATAGTGTTGCCTACCTTGGCAACACTAAAGCAATGAAAATCAACATACAGCCCGCTCTAAATCGTCGTCTCCCAAAACGCTTCAACCGTTCCGGGATGACTCTTATTGAAATCAGCCTCGTGATCGCTCTCCTCCTGGGACTGATCGCGGTGGTTTTCCTAGGCTTGGGCAGCTACCGTCAGGGTGCTGACAAGGCCAAATGCAAGATGCAGCTCGCCGCCGTCCAGAAGGCGGTGCGATCCGCCGCCAACATGCAAAACCTGAACGTCGGAGCGGCTCTGGCACAGGGTGATGTCTTTGGTGCCGGTCTCCTGATGGAGAATGCACCGGTCTGCCCCTCCGGCGGAGCCTACACCTGGCTGGGCACTGTCCCCACGGTCGGCACCCCATACGGCAACTGCGATTTTGCAGGCACCGGAGCGACCTCGACTCACGTCCTGGCGGCCACCGACACAACCGACTGGTAAACAAGTTAGCGCTCCTGCATCCGATCACCAGCCTGTCTGTTCCATGCTCAGCATCACTGATCCCTGTGAACTCAAAGCATCTGACATTTACCGTCAGGCGCGCACAGTGGCGTCAAAGACGAGCCGGGGCGCGGACAGCCACTGGTATCGGATGCCGGAGGAACTGCCGTGGCAGTGGCATCTGTGGTTTGATGGCGGTCGGGAGGTCTGCTCCGCCGTGTTTTCCAAGCAGCATCAGAGCTGGCGGCCGGGGCCGACGCTGCCTCTGGCCAATCTGACGACCGGAGAAGGGGTGGGTGAGATCCTCGGTGAGCTGATGTCTGCGGCTCACTTTCAGGAGAAGCCGAAGGCCCTTGGGGTGATTTTGCACGTCGCAGATGAGTTTGGGCTGGCTGAGATCGCCCAAGCGGGAGAAGTGACCAGCGAGGCCGGGGATGACTTTCAGATCCTGCGCTACAATTTGGTCGATGATCCGCGCGAGGTGCTGGCCGACCGCGAGGTTTCGGTGGAGGCAAACACCTGGCGCCTGCTGCCATTTTGGGGCTCGGCCCCGGGGCAGACACGCTGCACCGCCGTGTCGCTGTCCCGCACCCGGGAGGCGTTCCTGCTGAAGCTGCTGGACTGCGCAGAGGATTTGCGGATACCCGTGCGCGTGGCGGTGACCTGCGCCCCGATGGAAACGCTGGCGGCGCTGCCGCTGCTGAAATCGAACTTGGAAGGTGGCTGCCTGGTGGCGGTCAGTTTTTACAAATTTACCGCCGTTTTTGCCATCAGTCCCCAGGGCGAACTCTGCACGGCGCGGAGTCTGAGCCACCGTGGCGGCTCCCAGGTGCCGACGGGCTTTGGGGACATCCTGTGGAACATGGCGCTGGGCGCAGAGCTGGCGGTGCCGAAGGTGCTGGTCGTTTCCACCCAGGCGCGGGCGCTGCAGTCGGTCGCGCAGGAGCTGGAGATGTACGCCATCAGCCGTCAGCCGATCCAGTTTGAGCTGCTGAATCTTGAAGAGCATCCGGCGCTGAAAGAGGTGCCGGGGAATCGGCCTGAGTTTTTGATCTATGACACTGCGGCAGTCGAGCAGGTGAGCGGCGGGAGCACGCCGCTGGCGCGGACGGAGACCTTCCGTTCATTGTGGCGAGGCTGGGCGAGGCAGAGCTTCATGGACACGGCAAGGCTGGATCAGCTGTATCCCGATCTGCGTGATCTGCGGGTGCTGCGCTTTTCATCCTGGTTCATCTACCTGCTGGTCTTTGCCGTGATCGGCACCGGCGGGTACGGCACCTGGTCGTTGTTTGCCGCGATGAACCACCCATCCTGGGAGCTCACGCCGTATCAGATGAAGCTGACGCAGGACAAGCATACCAAGCTGCTGCAAGAGAAAAGGGAGATCGACATCGTGACCCGTCTGCTGCAGCCGCGCTCGCGCGGCTGGGTGACGGTCGAGTTTCTGCTGCAGCTGTTTCCAGAGGATTCGGGGGTGAGGCTGGACAGCTTTGTTTACAATGCTGAGGCGTCCCGCGCTCCGATGGCCGGAGGCAAAGGTGCCAAAGCCGAATCCACCGGCATGGAGCGGACCTGGATCTTCAAGGGGCTGGTGAAATCGAAGGCGCTGCAGCTGCTGAGCACGTTGAACAGTCAGCGTGGTTTGAGCGCCTTTTTTGAAAGGGTGGCCGAGGTTACCGGAGATGAGGCATGCCGGCCGGAGCCAACCCGCCAGATGACGATCGCACTGACCCAGGGGCGCAACGCACGCTTCAATCCGCAGGCATCTGCCGGCGAGCTTGCGCGTGATCCGTCGCTGGCATTTCCGTTCAGTTTTGAGGCCACGATCACCCAGAGCCTGACGGACAAGGACGCTCTTTCCCTGCCGCTGGACAAACCCTTCTGAACCCTCCCATGAGCGCCTATACCCGTCCCATCCTTCGTTACGGCTTGATCATGCCCGCGATGTTCAACTGCCTGCTGCTGGGCGGGGTGGTCGCCGGTGTGAGCAAGCTGGGGGCGGTGCGTGCGGAGAAGGAGGAACTCTACAAGGAGCAGACGCAGCGCCTCGCCGCGATGAAGAAGCTGGAGGAGGTGCTGGCGCCCAAGCGCAAGACTTTTCAGGATCAGAAAGCGCTGCTCAAGGCGGATCCCGGCCATCTCTTCACCCGAATTTTGGACGCGCTGCTGCCGAAGTACAAGGAGATCGAACTGGAGCGCAGCGGACTGGTCTTCCCGCTCGACCGCGGCCGCCTCGGGCGCCAGGTCAAGACTGATCTGGCCCGTGTGAAGAGCAGTTTTCAAGGGGGGCTGGGGCCGATGCAGGAGGCTCTGCTGCAGGTGGAGTCGCTCATGCCGCAGGCCGTGCTGGAGGAGCTGAAGATCACCCGCAAGACCGACCAACTGCTGAACCAGCGTGAGTTCCTGGTGATGGAAATGACGCATACCTGCTGGAAGGCGGCGGAGGAGAAGAAATGAGACACATCCTGTGCATTGTCATGCTGTTTGGAGCCACCGAGGCCCTGGCGCAGACTAAAGCTGCGGTGGCCAAACGCGCGCCGTTGTTCATCGGAATTGACAGTGCGAGCTGGCTGCCGCGCTCGGAGCTGCTGCCGAAGGCGGAGGAGATCGAGGCGCTGGCGAAAAAAATTGGCGTGCGTCAGCGCAACATGGACCCGTTTGGACTGTCCACCTTTCCCCGCGAGGATGACGCGCCCGTGATTACCGAGGATGTGTATCGTGCGACGCCCAAAATCACACTGAACCAGGCGCTGCAGACGCTGAAGATCAACGGTGTGAATCTGCAGCGCAAAGAGTTCCTCATCGGCGGCCGCCGTGCGGCGGAAGGCGACGTGATCGAGCTGGCCTACAAGGGGGAGATTTTTCAGGCGCAAGTCATGGAAGTGGGCGCCACGCAGCTGCATTTCCGCGATATTCAGCGCGATGAGTCAGGCGTGCTCAAGCACGACATCCTGCCGCATCTCAGCATCGAGCCGTTGCAAAAAATCGCCTCCCAGATGGAGGGCCGGATGACGCCGATGGAACCTTCACAGCCCACACAATCCACGAAGCCCACGAAACCATGAGCCGATGCATGTTGCAGATCTTTTCTCTGGCGAGCCTGGGTGCGAGCTTTGCACTCACCGCCCAGGAGGCGGGGCCAGCACCGCAAGTGAAGGTGGCACCCGCGCCGCAAGCGCAGGCGGCACCCGCACCGCAAGCTCCGGAGGTGCCTGCACCACAAGTGCAGACGGTACCAGCACCACAAGCGCCGGAGGTGCCTGCACCACAAGTGCCGGCAGTGCCAGCACCGCAAGTGCCGGAGGTGCCAGCGCCGCAGGTGCAAACGCTGCAACCCCTGCCGGCCGCCACGGTGGACGTCACCTCGCGTTTCAACAGTCTGCCCAAGCCGCCGCAGCATGCGGACGACGGATACTGGATCGACAACGCTCCGATCAACGAGGTGTTCCAGTACCTCGCGCACAGCGCCGGCCTGCAGTATTTTTACAACAATGAACTGAACGATCCGCAGTTCAGCATCACCGGGCATCTCCGTACGGACAACCCGCTGCAGCAGATGGAGGAGCTGGCGGTCAATTTTGGTCTCACGCTGCACCAGCAGCGTTCCAGTGTCAGGCTCATGAACGAGGCCCAGCTCGCGAAGCTCCCGGTGGAGGTGATGAGCTACACGCTGAAGTACCTGCGGGGGGCTCCGCTCAACCGCAGCATATCCGCCCCGGCCGCGCAGGACAGCAGTGATGAGGACGGTGGTGGTGGTGGTGCTAAGTCAGCCCCGGGTGCGGTTCAGTCCGACTTTGAGAAGCTGAAGGCCATCATCCGCCCCATGCTCACGCACGACATCGGACAGATCGAGTTTGAAGAGAAAACGAACACGCTGCTCGTCAGCGACAACAGCATCAAGCTCGAACGGGTGCGCAAGCTGCTGGAAGGGATCGACAAGGCGAAGCCGCAGATCCTGGTCAACGTCCGGGTGCTGCGCATCAAGCGCGACCAGGGCCGCCAGGTGGGGGTGGACTGGAGCCGGGCCCTGGGGGACACCGGCACCAGCCTGACCATGCACCAGAGTCTGAACGCGCTCTTCAACCTGCCAGACGTCAGCACGGTGACGCGCACCGGCAGCCTGTCTGCGCCGGTGGACTCGATCAATCAGATCAACCAGCAGGGGGGAGGGCTCGTGTTTGATAACACGCAGGTGCAGGCCATTCTGCGCGCCCTGGTGAATGCGAACGTCGTCACGCAGGAGGCCTGCCCCAGCATCATCACCGAGGACAATGAGCAGGGCCTGATTTCCATCGTGGACCGCTTCCCCGTCATCACGTCCAACATCACCAACACTGCGGCGGGCCAGAACGTGACGGATGTGGTGCGCTACAAGATCGACAAGGAGGATCCGAGCGCGACCGAAGAGCCGGAAAAGAACCGCGAGATCGGTGTCACGCTGTCGGTGACGCCCACGCTGCTGCCAGATGGCACGGTGCGCATGAAGCTGCGTCCGCGGGTGGCAAAGATTGTCGAGCTCATCGCTGGTCGTGGCAACAACATGTTCCCACGGGTGAGCGAGTCCACGGTCGAGGCCATCAGCCGCATTCCGGCGGGACAGTCGCTGTTTCTTGGCGGCTTCTATGACTACAGCAACAGCGAGGGGAACAACAAGGTGCCGGTGCTGAGCACCATTCCGCTGGTGGGCAAGCTGTTCAGCTCGAACAACAGGAAGCTCGAACAGGTCAGCCTGGTGTTCATCATCACTCCGCGTGTGTATGATGCCTCGCGTGCGGGTGCAGGCCAGGCTGAGGCGAACTGGCATGTGCGTGAGCTCTCCGGCATGCAGCCGGATGACATTCAGGACACCACCCTGGAACTGCCGCCGACCTCTGCTCCTTGGTATCACAACCTGCCCAACGTCAAAAACCGGGGTGCCGAGCCGCCGCCAGCGCCGAAGCCTTCGTGGTTCAAGCGTCTGTTCTCGAAAAAGTCCCCCAGCCAGTAAATCAACCGCGGACGGTGTCCGGAGTCCGTCTCCGGCCCCGTGAGCGCCATCGATCACGCAGCTTTTCATGTCAGCCCTTCTTCCTAACCTGCAGCTCCCGGCCAAGACGGACCGCAACAGCATGCGTCCGGTGCTTGATCGCATCGCCGGAACCACGGTGATGTACCTCCAGCAGGGGGATTATCTGGCGGAGAGTGAATCCGCGCCCTTGCTGGCCGCCTATGGCGAGAAGCTCGCCGCGGCGTCCGGCTTCATGCCCGACTTTCTGGAATTCGCCGCAGAATACCAGGCGCAAAAGCATGCGCTGACGGCCGAGGGCGAACTGGCGCGGATGCAGAGGCTGCTGCGCAACAGCCTGAACGACCGGGTGCACTGCTGGAGTTTCGGTCCCTTGTCAGGCCGGGCCTCGGCCTTGTATGAGCACTGTCCGGTCCTGCGCCCGGTATGCATGGCGCTTGGTTGTCCTGCGATCCTGGCAGGAGAGACGAGCATCGTTCATGTCACCTCGCTCAATCCTGTTTCAGCTCTGGCGGCGTCATTCTGGATCAGCCAGGAACTGAACCGCACGTCTGAAGGCGATGCTCCGTTTGTCTTCAGCTTCTTCACCGACCTGCCTGCATGGCAGCTGCTCATGCAGCGACATTTTGCCCCATGAACCTGAATCTCGGCATCGAGTTCAATCACACGATCCAGCGGCTGATCATCAGCCAGCTGCGGGCGGCCACGGGCGGTCAGGAAGGCCAGTCGGATGAAGCGCTGGTGCGCCGCACGTCGAAAACGCGCATGCTGGGCGCCGTCGGCCGTGCTGCGGGGCTGCCGGCCTTTCCCCAGGTGCGGGAGATGGCGGACGCGGAGTTTGTCGGCTACTGCGACCCCGTGGTGATGTCACGTGGCATGTTCGTGCCGCTGCGGCGCAACGCGCAGCAGGTGCTGCTGGCAGTCGCAAATCCGTGGGACTACCGGGCGGACGACTACTGCGCGGCGCGTTTCCCGGAGGATGAAGTGCTGAAGGTGGTCACGCTCGCCTCGGAGGTGTCCTCCATCATCGAGGGATCCTCCAGCTCCTCGGGCCCAAGCCGTGCGGAACTTGAGGCGGTGGAAGTGGAGGAGTTCTCCACCGAAGCGCCGGACTTTGATGTCACGCGCCAGTATGATGAGCCGATCGCTCAGCTGGTGGCGAGCATGGTGAGTGATGCGATCAAACAGCACGCTTCGGACATCCACATCAAGACGGAAAAGACCAGCTTCCAGTACTGTTTCCGCGTTGATGGGGCGCTGGGGGTGAGGTTCGAAATGCCGGTGAAGCTGCGTGACCGGGTGGATGCGTTTCTGCTTAATCTCATGCGCCTCGCACCGGAGGAGCGCAGCAAGCGTCCGGGCATCTCAGGCCGCTTCACCGCCAGCTACTACGGACGCGCCGTGGGGGTGCGCTATGAGCGGCACCGCACGTACCGGGGCTATCACGTCACCATGCGTCTGCTGGACAAGACGCATCTGGAGGCACGGCTGGGCATGGGCACGCTGGCCTTTGATGAGGAGACCTTGTTTGAGCTCGACAAAGCCATGTCGGTGCCCTCCGGCATCATCGTGATGTCCGGCCCCACCGGTTCGGGCAAATCGACCACGCTGAACGCGATGCTGCGGGAGCTGAACCACCCGGAGGACAACATCCTGACGCTGGAGAACCCGGTCGAAGACGAGATTCCCGGCGTGACGCACTGCGACCTGCGCGACTCGACCGAGTTCAAACCGATGATCGCGAGCTTCATGCGCTCCGACCCAGATGTCATCCTCATGGGGGAGGTGCGTGACCGTGAGTCGGCAGAGCTGGCCATTGAGGCCGCCATCACGGGCCACAAGGTGCTGACGACGATTCATACACCCCGCGCTTCGCAGATCATTGAGCGCTTTCAGCAGCTCGGCATGGAGCGCTGGAAGATCGCGCAGACGCTGAAGGCGGCCTGTGCGCAGCGGCTGGTCAAGCTGCTGTGCCCGAGCTGCAAGGAGAGCATCGAAGGTGTGTCCGAACGTGAGATCCGGCTGTTTCATCTCGATGCGTCCTGGGCCAAGCGCCCGATGTTCAAGCACCACAAGGAAGGCTGCGCCGAGTGTCTTGGACGTGGGTACTCCGGGCGTACCGCGATCCTGGAGATTTTGCCCATCACTCCGAAGCTCGGGGACAAGCTGGCCAAGGGGGAGATCACGCCCTATGAACTCGAGGAGGAAGTGCGCCGGGAGTCGGGGCTGCCGTCGCTGCGCGACAATGGCCTGAAGCTGATGGCAGAGGGCAGGACCGACCTGGATGCGCTGAAAAAGGTGCTCGATCTCACCTACGAAACCTAAGCCATGAACGCCTTCCAAGTCACTCTCCGCAACATCAAGCGGCCCGAGATCTCCAAGGTGATCGAGTGCGAGGCGCCGAACCGCGAGCAGGCCGCGCTGATCGTCAGCAAGCCCGGCTTCCGCGTGGCCCTGGTCAAGTCCCTCGCTGGCACGCCGAAGAGTGAAAAGTCCAGGAAGCCCATCCCCCGCAAAGAGCTCATCAAGCTCTTCCGCGGCCTCGCCTCCATGCTGAAGGCGAACATCAGCACGGCAGACGCGCTGCTCTACTACTCGCAGGGGCTGCCGGATCCGGAGCTGCAATCGTCGCTGATGAACATCCGCAACCGGCTTGAATCCGGGATGCCGGTCCACATCGCCTTTGCCAAGGAGCAGACGTTTGACGGCACCATCATCACCATCATCGAGGCCGGTGCGGATGCCGGACAGCTGGGGGATGCGTTCTCCTCCCTTGCGCGCCGGATCAAGATTGAGCTCATGTTTGCCAGCAAGCTGCGCACGGCGCTGCTGGTGCCGTCGTTGGTGGTGCTGTTTCAGATCGGCCTCTTCATTTATTCGCAGATATTTGTCGTGTCCCAGGTGGAGGAGACCTTGAAAAGCGTGCGCCAGGAGCCGGATCAGATTTCGGTGTTTATCTTTTCGGTGAGCCATGTGGTGCAGCACACGTGGCCTTTCTTTGTCATCGCGCTGGTGAGCTTCATCACCGCCCTGTTTCGCTCGGAGGCCTTCAGGCAGAAGCTGCTGCTCTTCTTCATGAAGCACTGGCGGCTGCTGACAAAGCTGGTCATGGGCCTGCGCCAGAGCGCCTACATCGGAACGCTGCAGATGCTGTATGCCAATGGCATCAATCTCGCCCGCGCCTCCGCATTGTCCGCGCGGGTGCTGCTGGGCACGCCGATGTATCCGGACTTCATCAAGGCCTCGCAGGTCTATGAGTCCTCCGGTGTGCCGTTTGCGGAGGCGCTGAAGCGCAACACCAATCTGGATCCGCAGGTCATCCACATGATCGGCATCGGCGAGCGTTCGGCCTCCCTGCCACAGCAGCTTGAGCTGCTGCGTGACATCTATGAGGAGGACACCGCCGCGACCATGGCGGATTTCACCCAGGTCATCAATTTCATCACCCTGGCCATGGCCGTGGTGCTCATCGGCTTCGTCTTCACCGGCTCCATGCTGCCCATCTTCCTGATGGGGCCGCGCATGATGCAGTCGGGCAACATGTGAACTCAACCCACCCTTATGAAAACACGCTGCTTGTTTTTCTCCCTGCTGCTCGCCTCCACGGCGGTCGTGGCGGCTGATCCGCAGAAGCTCGTTCCCCGGCCCATCCCTGGCATGGCCGCTGCGGCTCCGGTCAAAGCCGCGGCCCCATTGATCAAGCCGGTGTCGTCACAGCAGGCTGCTGCTGCTGGTGCGAATCCGGACCGTGCGCGTGTGTTGTACATTCACCGCCGCGCCACGCTGCCTGCGGAGATTACAAAGAGCCTGCCTGCAGCAACGGCGGAGGCCGCGGCGCCAAGCGCCATGGTCAATGTCCGTCAGGGGGCCGTGAAAATCATTCCCAAGTCGGAAGTGGCGCAGATCCTCAAAACCCGCCCCTGAAGCATGATGAAACTCCATTCCCGTCCTGCCCGCCACAATGGCGGCTTCACGCTCATCGAGATCAGCCTTGTGATCGGACTGCTGCTGGGGCTGGCCACCTTTGCAGGCATGAACATCGCTGCCGTGCGCGACTGGCAGCGTGGCAAGGATGCCTCAGTGGCACTCCAGGCGGTGTTTGCCGCCCAGCGCGCCTATCTCTCCGATCATCCCACCGCGGACATTGCCGTGGTGGCCACCGATCAGCTGGAACCCTATCTGCCGCAGGGGTGGACCACGATGCCAGCCCTGGTCAGTTTGAATGATGAGCCTCTGACTGTCGATCACACCGTCATGCCGCCGCTTTTGCTGCTGGGCTCGTCCGTCTATGACCCTTCATCGAGCGGAAGTGATGGACTTTGGGATGCCGGGCAGTGAAAGTGTACTCCTGCCCCATGGCCACCGAAACTCTTTTACACATCCCCGGCGGAACCCGCTTCGGCTACTACACCGGTCTGCCGTGGAAGAGGGCGGAGCGCAGCCTGGTGGAAGTGGGCGGCGACATCCGCGCCGGCATGGGGCTGCACCTGCTAGTGGCGCCAAATGGCTCGGGCAAAACGACCCTGCTGCGAACGCTTGCCGGGCTGTCTCCGGCATTGCAAGGCCGGGTAACGACCGCGGCACAGGTGCATTACTTCGCGGATGAGCTGCGGGTCGACCCCGAGATGAAACCGCGCACGTTTTTCCGCGCCTGGTTCACGGGCGCATCACTCGCCGCCGCGGAAAAGCTGGCCGATACGCTGCGGCTGAATCTGGCCACGCCCATCGGCAAGCTTTCCCGCGGCAACCGCCAGAAGGTGCTGCTGATACTGGCCGAGGTGAAGGCCGCGCAGAGTGAAACCAGCGTGCTGCTCATGGATGAGCCCCTCACCGGCCTGGATGCCGAAACGCGCGAGCAGGTGACGCAGCTCTGGGCCACGGCAGGCACGCAAACGCTGCGCCTCGTCATCATGCATGAGCTGGAGTGCGTGCGTGAGGCGGACTCGCTGCTGACCATTGCCGGGGGGCAGTTGCGGCATGCCACGAGCCGCAGCGGCAGCACCTGGATGGAAACCTACCGCACTTTGCAATCATGAGCTCCCTGCGCGCCTGGCCTTTGTTTCGCCTCAGCTTTGCCGGACTCATGGGGCGTGGCAGCTGCTGGCTGCTGCTGCTGGGAGCCGGCCTGTTTGTCTGGGTCGCGCCGCTGCTGACGCCGTGGGAGGAAAACCCGCAGATTTTGCAGCCCGCACGTGCGCAGGCGGCCTGGTTTTATGCCTGGATGGCGCTGTTCACCTGGCTGCCGTTTCAAGCCTCGGCGCTCGGACACCGCATGCGGCGCGAGGGCATGCTGGAGCATCTGCATGCCGGAGGCTCGGGGCGCATCAGCCAGTGTCTGCAGCTCAGCGCGGCGATCTGGGTCTGGATGCTGGCGGTGGTGCTGATCGCGGTGGTCTTTTGTCTGACGTGGACTTTGCCAAAGCGGCCTGAAGAGGCGCGCATGTGGATGATGCTCGTGTTTCAATATGGCCTGCTCTACAGTCTGTGCGCCGCGCCGCTGTGCCTGCTGGCGGTGGCGCTGGGCACGCGCACGGCGGAGGTCATTGCGTTTTTGGTGCCCACCGGGCTGCTGCTGCTGGGCTTGTTTGGCGCTGCGTGGCTGGCCCCGCTGCTGGGTGGCGCGGAATCGGGAGTGCTGCAGTCGTTCTGGCTGGCGCTGCCGCATTATCATCTGGCCGATCTGACACCACGGCTGGTGTTTAAAATGGGCCCGCTGCCGTTCGCGGACTTTGCCGCTGCGGCAGGCACGCTCGGCCTGCAGGGTGCCGCCATCTCCATCTCTGGGTTATGTCTCTTTCGCACACGCTCCTGACGCTGGCTGCCGCAGGCGGTCTCTGGTGGGGCGGACATGCGCTGTCCTGCTCGCGCACGGCCTTGCATGCCACGGCAGCTCCGCCCGCGTTTGCGCTGCCAGGCAGCGCGTATGGGAGCCTGGCGGCGCGCCTGATACGCGACTCGCTCTACAGCTACTGGCATGGGGGTGAGAGTGCCGCGCCGGCTGCGAGTGCGAAGTCGGGCGCCGGGGCAGCGCCGCCGCCGCCACCACCGGGGCGTTTTTCCCGCAGAGGCATGCCGGCGCCGGTGCCACCCGCGCAGACGCCGGGGGAGACATCATGGCTGCAGGCGGGGGTGGATGCGCTCTCCCGCCTCGAAAAGAGCCGCACGCGGCGTTCCAGCACCGTGCCGCTTTCGAATGCCCATCAGCAGTATCTGTATGCCGCCGCAGACGTGCGGCTGCGTTTCGCCTACCAGCTCGATCCGGGGGATGCGACGTTGTATGAGATTCTGTACTTTCACATCGCCTCCCGCACCCAGTCGTCTGAAGCCGCACGAGCGGCCATCGATGCGCTCTCTCAAAACGCCATGGCGTATGGACTGCGTGAAGGCGGGAGCATGTCTGATGCGCTGACCGGTGCGGGCGCCGCGATCAATCTGCTCAACGACCAGCTTCAGCCTGGGAACGCCAGCCGTGATGACAAGGCGGTCAGCCGTGAATGGCATGCCTTGGAGGAATGTCTGGAACGCTACCGCCGCCTGCGCAGCAGCGCGGAGGAGGAAGGCTGGTGGGGCGGCATGCCGGAGCTGCGCCGCCAGGAGATCGAGGCGCATGCGAAACTGCTCATGCGCATCCGTGAAATGATCCGGCCGGTGCTGCCGCCGGGGGTGGCGGCTGGGAGCGTCACCCCATCAAGTTCGCGTTGAAGATGTCTTCGGAGATGTGGCCGGCGCGGTAGAGATTGATGAGGCTTTGGTCCCAGCGCAGGTTGCCTTTGTAGCGGAGGGCATCCGCCAGCGAGGTGGCGCTGCCGTCATAGGCGCGCATGCCTGCCGCCACGGCTTCGCTGGTGTTTTGCAGGTATTCGGTCACGAGCACCCGTCCATTGAACCCGGTGAGCAGGCCCTGGGAGAGCACAAAGGTCAGGGTCTCGCTGAGCCGGTGCAGGATGCCGGACTGCTGCTCTTTGGGAAAGAACTCGAGGATACGGTCGATCGTCTTCACCGCACCCCGGGTGTGCAGGGTGGAGAGCACGAAGTGGCCCGTCTGCGCGGCCTCGATGCAGGTCTCCATGGTTTCACGGTCACGAATTTCACCGATGAGGATGATGTTGGGCGTTTTGCGCAGGACCTCCTTCAGGCCGCTCTGATAGGACAGCGTGTGCCTGCCCACTTCCTGCTGGGTGACGAGCGATGGGGCCGGAAGCCGCACACCTGGCTGGTTGGGATCGTCCATCATGGCGTCGTAGCGATACTCGATCGGGTCTTCGATGGTGACGATGTGCTTGGGGAAATGGCGCCGCACCCAGTCGAGGACGGCGGCGAGGGTGGTGGACTTACCCGAGCCGGTGGGGCCCGTGATGAGCCCGAGGCCAAAGCGGCGCTGCATCAGCTCGCGCAGGCTGTCGGAGATGAGCGGGTCGATGCCGAGCGTTTCGAGCTGATTGATTTTCGCACGCAGCCAGCGGCAGGTGACACCCAGGCCTTGCTCGCTGAGATGCACCTGCACACGCATGCGCACCGGAGATCCAAGCGCGCCTTCTTCACAGCTGAAGTCGATGACCCGGCGGCTGCGCACCATCTCCCACATACGCTCTGCGCCACCGATGGCGTCTGCCTCGGTCCAGATCTCGACGGACTGGCGCATGAAGAGCGCCTCCGCCAGCCGGCCCACGGCTTCTGCATCCTGGATGCCGAAGCTCTCGGCGACCTCCAGTCCTCGATTCGTATGAAGATAGATCAGCCCGCCGGTGCGCACCTGGACGTCGGAGATTTCACGTCCGGCGTAGGCGGTGGCGAGATCGCCGAGGATGTTGTTGGTGGAGGGGGTGGAGCACATGAAAAAGTTCAGTCTTGGGGAATCTCTTCGATGACGACCAGCCAGTTCATGGGATGGACAGGCGGGAGTTCGGCGGGACTGCGCAAAGGCTTGAGCTCGGCGGTGATGCTGTCGGTATGCACCGCGTCGTCACTGCCTGACTTCATGTCCAGCGGCTGCCAGACATTGGCAGTGCCAGCGGCGAGGCTGCCGAGCTGCCCGTGGTGTTCGATGGGCCGGTTGAAGCCGGTGGTGCCCACCCGCAGTTCAGCGGCGTAGATGGAGAGCGGCGGGTAAAACTCCGTGCCAGCCGCCAAGCCCGAGCCGGCGGGCGGGGCAGCAGCAGGGGTCGAGTTCAGGTCGTCCCCCACATAGATGCGCAACGGGGCGACGATGCTGAGCCCGGCGGTGTAGTTGGTGAGATTTTTGCCCTGACGGATGATGACGCACATGTCTTCCAAGGCGGGCGGATCGCTGACGACACGGACGTTGAGCGGGTCCAGAGACGGGTCCACGCCGAAGTAGAGGCTGTTGTTCGTCGCCACGCCGCCGGCGCCCTGTGACTGCAGCCATGCATCCAGCAAGGACGGATAAAAAGTAAGGCAGGAGCGGTTGCTGTTGGTCAGCTCGGTCTGGAACGGAATGCCGGCGCCACCAGGTTCGAAGACGGTTGGCCAGTTGTTGCCGCGCTCGAGCACCACCGTGCTTGTGCCGCCGGAGGAATTGGGGAAACTCACGCGAATGCTGGTCGGTGTCTGATCTTCATAGCTGACCATTTCCGTGGCCTCGACGGTGATGCGACAACGCTGCGCCCCCGCAGTGTAATCGTCAAACGCGTTCAGAGTGGCGTCCGGCGGGCTGCGGCGCAGGTAGCCGGAACCCGTGGGCAGCGGCAGGAAAGCCAGGCGTCCGGAGTTGGCCGACAAAGCGACGGGCAGCACGTCCGTGCCTTGTTCGGCCTGGAGACGTTCACGCTCCCCCAGCGCATCAAAATTAGAGCCCACGGTGACTCCCCCAAGATCGAGATCGGCGGTCATCTCGATGCCGCTGCGACCGGCAAGCCGTGCAGCACCGTAAGCCCCGGCAACACTCATGCGCGCAGCATAGACGGAACCTTGAATGCTGACCGTATCCACATTCCACGCCGTGCCGTCCTGATGCGTGCCAATGGCGGCAAAGGTGGAGGCCTCAATCGGCATTTGGGATGGAATTTCATACAGTGACAGCACGTAATGCCGTGCCACGGTGCCGGCGCTGCTGCCGTAGTTCACGGTGAAGGCCCACCAGTTGCGCTTCGCCACAAACGGCTCCCCCGGTGCGGCATATCCAAAACGGATGTTGGGGTAGGCGATCAGGTTGTAAACCGGATAAGCGGTCACATCCGCCAGCAGGCCAGAAACTTGCGTCGGGTAATGCTTCAGCGGTGTGACGACCGGGCGCAGGGCGTCTGCGGTTTGCAACGCGGCGCTTAGATCCAGCAGCGGCGGCACTTTTCCCGCGAAGGCGGGCTGTGCAAACACGTCGGAATAAGCGGTGGTGCCGGGCGTCACGCGCCCGGGTTCGCCTGTGAGCGAAGTGATCCAGCTCTGCACCGTGGTGCTGCTGCTGTCGCCGACATCGCCGCTGAGCTTGCCGCCCAGACTGAGGCTTTGCAGGATGTCAGGGGACAGGCGCTGTGAGGAGGCTGAAAGCGCCACGGCTTCGGCAAAAATGTTGCTCCATGCATAGTCGGCCCCCTCGGCATAACCGGCTTTCATGCAATCCATGGCCCTGCCTGGAAAGGAGGCGACGAGCGCATGCAGGAGTGCCTCCTCGCGCTGGCGGTAGTCCACGCGCAGCTGTGACTTTGAGGCCTGGTCACGGTTCATCAGCGTGGCCCTGAAGAGCATCGTCAGGCTGAGAGTGAACATGATGGCCATTCCGGTCACGATCGGCAGCGAGATATAGCCTGCGTTACGTTTGATCGTGTGTCGGTTCATCGGCTGCCTCCGCTGTAGGTGATTTCTTCGCCATTCGGTCCGGTGAGCGTGACCGTCAGAATGCCTTCGCTGGCATTGAAGGCGGCGCTCTGGAGCCCCTTGCAGATCAGCCAGGAAGTTTCGGAGCCGTCAGGCTGGGGAGTGTAGAACCGCAAGGCCGTGCCGCTGCTGCCGGTCTCCGCCGCGATCAGGCGCTCCTGGGTGGTCTGCACGGCGGTTTTGAAAAACAGCCGCACAGCACTGCCATTTTGAATGACCGGAGTGCCGCCGCTGAGCGCGCTTTCATGGCTGGAGTAGATGAAGAAGTGGTCTGCCTGCTGAAAGATCCGGCCCAGGATGTTGCCGATCTGCGGAGCCTCCTGAGCGAGGAAGTTCTGCCGCCGTGCCATGACCATGAAGCTGAGATGCTGCTGGAGCATGACCACCAAGGCAGCGCTGAGCATGACCATGAGGCCCATAGCGGTGGAAATCTCCATGAGGGTGAACCCTCTGGGATTCAGACGGGAGTGCTGGAGCGGCCATTTCATTGGAGACGCAGGGTGGAGCGGCTCTTGAGGTATTCCTGGCTGCCGACGCGATAGCTCAGCACGGAATGCAGCCGCCAGACCGTGAGCGGAGTCTCCGTATTGGAGGCGACCTCGGCTGTGCGAAAGCGCCGCAAGGTGCCCTGCATCGACTGACCGCCGGCGACGCGGCCCAGGGTGACGGTCAGCTCCGGCACCGGATCAACCGCGATATCCGGCCAGGCAGACTGGGAGGCCGTGAGATCTGCAAAAGGCAGGCGGTTGGCCAGGGCGCTTTCACGTGAGAGATAGGCGTCGGTCAGGGTCTGCATGATGGTCCATTGGTTGCCCGAAATCGCGAGCAAGGAGGCGCGCATGATGATGAGCGCCAGCGCGGAGGTCAGCGCGAGAGCGGCTGACACCTCGATCAGCAAACTTCCGTTTGGACGGAGGCGCTGGCGGCGTGGCGGCTTCATGGCGTACCAGGGCTGGAGAGCTCCGTGGTGCTGATCTGGCCGCGCGAGGTGATGACGCGGTCCACTTCAAAGGTGACGTGGTACAGTCGCTCGGCCGTGCGCCCAAAGAAAGGCGTGTGGGTGACGACCTCCAGCGTGTAAATGCCATCCTCCGAGGCATAGTTGGAAAGGTCATCGACAGACACCGTCAGGCTCTGCGGCACATTGGTGGAGCTGTCCGTCTGGTCCGGATTGTAGTATCCGCCAAACCGCAGTTCGGTCCCGTTCACCATCTTGCCCACGGTTCCCAGCGCCTGGTTGCCCTTGTAAATCTGCACGTAGGTGCGGGAGTCGGGGTAGAGATGAGTGAACGTGACCACAAGAGACGGAATGCGGTCGATGAAGACCTGCCCGGGAGTGATGTTGCTGACGCTCGCGGAGGCCACGGGCCAGATCTCGATTTTCGGCTGGGCGATGATCGTGTCCGGCACCTGGTAGGAGGCATAACGAACGACGGTGAAAGTCTGCTCGCCGTTGCCTGAGCTCAGCGTGGGCGATGTGAGCTGATGATAGAGGGGGCCGAAGGTGTAACTGCCGTTTTCCAGATTGGATTCCTCGATCAAATACTGGGTCTGGTTCAAGGAGGAGTAGTTTGCAGGGTCGTAATTCTTGCCCTGAACGCCCAGATAGACGTCGTGCTCGGAGATGTCGGTGCTGTCCGCCACGAGACCCTGCACCTGGATGTTGAAGGTGAAGGGGCGGTCGGCACGGGTGCGTTTCACAAAGCGCGATCCCGCCGGATCTCCACGCACGTAGTCGTCTTCCGAGGTGATGCTGACGGTCACCTGGGGATTGTAGGTACCGATGATCTTGGTGTCGAGCAGGTAGATGTTGCTGTCCCAGGCGGTGCCGCGTGCAAAGAGCTCAAAGAGCGAACCGCTTGTGCCGACCTTCATGGGGGCCGTGTAAGTCCCGCCGCTTCCCGTGAAGGGGGTGTCGTAGATCTGACCGGTGGTCAGGTCGGTCTGTCGCACCCAGGCTTCGGAAGTCTGTCCGAGCAGGGCGGTGCTGAAGCAGCCGAGGCAGAGTAGTATTTTCAGTTTCACGGTGAGGCGCGATTGGAACCCGAATGAGTGGGTGCTGGTTCAAGGATCGTGATCGGCCCTCCCTTGTAGGTGGCTACAATGAGGTGCTTGTCATAGGACAGGCTTTTGAGCAGGGCTTTCGCCTCCTGGGCATTGCCGCGTGAAAGTGACAGGGACACCTCCCTGGCGGCCAGCCAGGCGGCGTTGCGTTTGAGAAAGCTAGGCCAGAAGGTGAATTCACCCTTGGGGGAGGCCGCGACATGGACCCGCAGTTCCGCAGGAAGATGCAGAATGGAGCCCACGGGAACGAGGGTGAACTTTTCATCGTCCGCAAGGATGATCGAATTTGTCCAGAGCGAGCTTTGAATGGCCGGAGCCGGCCTGGTGAGCGGCTTGGCTTTCGCGGCGAGCTGAGATTTCAGGCTGGGTGCCTCGGCCACCTGCTTGCGCAGAGCTTCCTCGCTCACCACATCCCGCGCCTGCTGGGCCGACAGGCAGCCCGTGATCGCGATGAAGCCGAGCATCCATCCGACGCCGAAGCGTGTTGCAGATCGGAATGGACGGGTGGATTTCATGGAAAAATCCGGAGTTATTCGCGGACAATGGTCACTGTCCCCTCGGGATTGGGACTCTCTTCAAGAATCCAGGCCCCCGAGGAAAAGCTGAGCGACCCCGTTGGGACCGGAGGGCTTTTTTGATATTCACCCAGGATGTTGAAGATCCCGTTGGGCTTGTGGGCATTCCCCTGGCCCGACCAGTTCAGCGTGATGGTGATGGGGGTGGTGGTCGCCTTGAACACGGCGGTGGGGGAAACAAGGAGCGTCTGGAGCGGCGAGAGATTGTAGTCCTGAATGTCACGGAACTCGAGCTGCCCTGCACGCTCCGAAGCACCGCCGTCTCCCGAAACGGAGGCCTTGAGGTGAAACTGCCCGCCATTGCCATTGGTGCCCGAGGCACCAGGAGCCCCCAGGGTGTCGCCCTTGGCCTGAATGCCGGAAAAGATGAACTTGTAGGAGTTCGGCAGAGTGTAACTGATATTGAACGGCACCTTGGTCGCGATGCGTGTGCCCGCAGGCACCCCGGGTGCGCCTAGCAGGATGTCTGCCCTGGCACCTGAGTTTGCCAGTGTCGCAGCCAACAAACAGGAGAGTAGGAATGATGTTTTCATGGGATGGACCTCTCGTTGGTTTTTTGCGGTCTTATTTTCTGAATTTACTGCCCGATGGGATGCTACATTTGTCTCCTTGATCTATAATAATCATATTAAAAATAGCTTCATTCACCGGCCGTCCCTGAGCCGGGACGAATGAGTCCGCATCCATGCGACCGCTACGTGATCTTAGCGTTCAGGCTATTTCCCTTGGGATCGGAGAGTACCATGATCGTGGCTCATTGGCCATCGCGGTCACGGTCACCGAGAACCAGCACCGGAAAAAATTGTCCCTCCAATTCGCCCAAGTAAATCGACAAGACCTGGCGGCCAACAAGCTTTTGGTAATGCTCGCGTTCGATGTTGGGAGATGGCTCAGCCTCCAGAATACGGCCCTGAGCCGGGACGCTCATCTGCGGGGCAGCGATGCTCCAGCTCTGCGCGTGTTGCAGAGATGACGTCAGCAGATCGTTGATCAGCCATCAGTCGCGTCATACGCCGGCGCAGCCACCGGCCTTTTCATGCACAACGCACAGATGATGTCCCCTTCGATGCAGGGTCAATCGCAAAGCCCGCAGGAGCAAAAGCTCACGCTTTTTAGAAACAGAGGACTTTTTTGAACTCATCTTTGATGAGTGGCGCACCCGTCAGGATTCGAACCTGAAACCTTCTGATCCGTAGTCAGATGCTCTAATCCGTTGAGCTACGGGTGCGTTGAAGTTTATTTGAACCGCCGTGTTGGAAACAGCGGGCAGTGAGAGTAAGCCAGTGATCTCTTTTGTCAAACTCTGTGAAGAGATTTTCTTCAATTATTGCAGTTCATCAGCGCGACTGCTCATACGCGTGCGCCACACGCAGCACGGTGGCCTCATCCAGAGCCTTGCCCACGATCTGCAGACCCACGGGCAGCGCCTTGCCTTCCACGTCCACCGTACCACAGGGCAGGCTGATGCCCGGCAGCCCCGCGAGGTTCACGGGGATCGTGAACACGTCTTCCAGATAGGCCGCCAGCGGATTGTCTTTGAGCTCACCCAGCTTGTGCGCAGGCGTGGGGCTGGTGGGGGAAAGGATCACATCCACCTTCTTGAAGGCCTCCGTGAAGTCGTTGCGGATCAGCGTGCGCGCCTTCTGCGCCCGGATGTAGTACGCGTCATAGTACCCGGAGCTGAGCATGTAGGTGCCCAGCAGGATGCGCCGCTTCACTTCGGGACCAAAGCCTTCCGAGCGGGAAAGCGTGTACTGCTCCAGCAGATTTCCAGCGCTGCTGCTGCGGTGCCCGTAGCGCACGCCGTCAAAGCGGGCCAGGTTTGCAGATGCCTCCGCTGGCGCGAGCACATAGTACGTCGCCACGCCGAGCTCCGTATGCGGGAGGCTGATCTCCTCGATGATCGCCCCCAGAGATTCCAGCTTGCGGATCGCCGCCTGCACGCTGGCAGACACTCCTGTGTGTATCCCGTCGATGTAATATTCCTTGGGCAGCCCGATGCGCAGTCCCTTGATGTCCTGCCCCAGTGTGGCGGTAAAATCCGGCACCTCCACATTCAGCGAGGTGGAATCATGCGCGTCATGTCCGCAGAGGTGGTTCAGCAGCAGCGCGGAATCCTCCACCGTCTTCGTCACCGGCCCGATCTGGTCCAGCGAAGAGGCAAACGCCACCAGCCCGTAGCGCGACACACGCCCATAGGTGGGCTTGATGCCCACGCAGCCGCACAGCGCCGCCGGCTGGCGGATCGAGCCGCCCGTGTCAGAGCCCAGCGCCGCGATGGCAAGATCTCCCGCCACCGCCGCCGCACTGCCCCCGCTGGAGCCGCCCGGCACGCGCGAGGGATCTCGCGGATTGCGCGTGACGCCCAGCGCCGAGTTCTCCGTGCTGGAGCCCATGGCAAATTCGTCCATGTTCAGCCGGCCAAAGGGAATGGCCCCGCCTGCACGCATTTTCACGATCGCTCCCGCATCATACGGTGCCGTGTAATTCTCCGCCAGAATGCGCGAGCCGCACGTGCAGGGCTGCCCCATCACGTTCATGTTGTCCTTCACCGCGATGGGGATGCCCCCCAGCGGCTTGGTGATGTCCGCCTTCTCCGCCTCTGCCAGTGCGGCATCGACGTCCCAGGAGAGATAGGCACCGATCTCCGCATTGCCTGCTTCGATGGATTTGGCGACATCCAGAACGATGTCTCGTGGCGTGATTTCACCCGCAGTGAGGCCTTTGCGCAGGGCTGCGATGGTGGAGGAGGCGAGCATAGGAAAATAAAGGGGGCGGTAGGCTGCGGCGGAAGTTCGGCGGTTATTCGATCACCTGCGGGATCTGGATCTGGTCGGCCACGCGTTTCGGCGCGTTGGCCAGCGCCAGCTCCTGCGTGAGTCCTGGCCGCGGCTCGTCAGCACGCAGCACATCGTACACTGGGATGGCGTGCGCAGTGGGCTCCACCCCATCAAGATCATACCGCGTCAGCGTGTCGATGTAGGTCAGGATGCCGTCCAGCTGCTCTGCGTAGTGCTTGGCTTCTTCGTCGGTCAGAGTGAGACGGGCCAGCTTGGCCACGTGTTTGATGTCGATCTTGTGAGCTTCAGGCATGGGAAATCTTTCCTTTCTTGGCAGCAGGTGCCATGCTTTGCAAACAAAAGGCACAGACTGTTTGCAGTCTGTGCCTCGAAAGATAACGCCGTGGGTCGCTTACCAGCCCTGGGAGCTGGAATACGGAATCTCGGAGCGGAAGCCCACTTCCGGAGCGAACTCCGTGTAGCCCCACCAGCTGTCCACGTTTTCCTTGTGGTGATACGGTGGGCGGTAGGTGCGCTTCCAGCTCGGCACCGGGAAGGTGGCGATCTCATACAAACCGTAGCCAGCACGCACGAGGGTGCGCTTGGTGCCTTCGACGATCATGTCAGAGGCTGCGGCAATGGAGCCGTCAGAAGCGTTCGTCTTGCGCCAGACGGACGGGTATTCAAACCAGCCAAACAGAATGTTGCCAACTCCGCGGCTCAGTTTCCGGCTCCACGTAAAGTGATGGCCGGGAGGAGACTGGATGTCACCATAGGCGATGCTGGAAAGGGCGCAGATAGTAAGGGCTAGGAATAGAAAACGATTTTTCATGTGGCTTAATGATGATTAACAAAATTTGGCCGCTTTTGGCAACCATTAAGTTGCGGTTTTTTATGCTCCTTTTTCCTTCTCAGCGCTTTCCAGGCGGAAACTGGCGGGAAAGCAGCCGCCGCGCCTGCTCCAGCGCCGCGGCATCAGGCGGGCTGGCGCTCACATTGCTCAGCTCCGCCTCATCCTTGCTGTGGTCGTACAGCTCGCTGGCCACCACGCTTCCCGTGTCAAAGTCCCGCCACTCCGTGTAGCGCAGCATCGGCGTGCGCACGCTCACCCCCATCACCTCCGGCCTGCCGCGTGGCGTCCGGTCGGGGTAGGCCGGCCGTGGAAACTGCGTGTAGGCCGCTTCTTTGATCCGGGCCTTGGGGTCGTCCAGCACCGGCACCAGGCTCACCCCGTCCAGACCGGGGGCATCCGGCACTCCGCACAGGGCGGTGATCGTGGGAAACAGGTCCACCATTTCCACCAGCGCGTCCGTACTGGCACCCGCATGCCCGGCCTGCGGCGGCACGATGATGAGCGGCACTCGCGCATCCAGTTCGAAGTTCGAAGTCTTGGCCCACAGGCTGTGCTCGCCGAGGTGGTAGCCGTGGTCTCCCCAAAACACGATCAGCGTCGAGTCCAGCAGCCCCTGCTTTTCCAGCGCAGCCATCACCTTCCCCACCTGCGCATCCAGATAGCTTATTCCGGCAAAGTAGCCGTGCCTCATCTCAGCCGCCTGCTCGGCCGTCGGCTGCTTCTGCCCCTGCACCGGGCCCAAAATCTCCGTGCTCGGGTGAAAGGCGATCTCTGGCGCCGCCGCAGGCCTGGCAGGATTCAGCACCGGCAGCCGGCCCCTCTCATACATGTCCCAGTACTTCTTGGGCGCGTTGAAGGGCGCATGCGGCTTCCAGAACCCGACCGCCAGGAAAAACGGCCTGTCTTTCACCTCTCCCAGCACGCGCACCGCCTCTGCCGCCACCCGCCCGTCAAAATAGGCCTCATCCGGCACGTCGCGGCACTCACACAGTGGCACCTTGCCGTAGTGGCGCAGGTCCCCGCAGAGGGTGGCCTCGTTGGGCGGCAGCGCCCCGCTCACCTGCGGCACATCATCCCCGTGGTTGGCATAGTGCAAAAACTCCGGTGCACTCCATGAGCGCGGGTCCCCATGCTCCTTGGTATGCCAGTTGTGGAAAATCTTACCCACGCAGCGTGCGGTGTAGCCATGCGCCTTCATCCAGCCCGGCAGCGTGTTTACCTCCGGCTTCAGTTCACGAAAATGCGTGCCGTTCACATACAGCCCCAGGCTGTCCGGGCGCAGCCCCGTCAGCATCGAGGAGCGGGAAGGATTGCACACCGCCTGCTGGCAGTAGGCCCGCCGGAAGACCACCCCCCTCTTTGCCAGCGCATCCAGGTGCGGCGTCACCGCCACAGAGCCATAGCAGCCGAGCTCCGGCCTCAGGTCATCGGCCATGATGAACAGCACACGGGAGCACCCCGCAGCACGCAGCGGCGGTGCGGACAGTAAAAGAATCGCCCCGAGGGCGGCGGCACGGAAGATCATCATCGGGCCTTAACGCTCCATCCACCCATATATTGCCCGCCAGCCTGGCAAAAATCAGCTCAGTCCTGCTGCCGCAGCATCTGGTTCCTCATGCTGCGCCACTCCGCACGGTGGTTCTTCGCCCAGTCATTCAGCGCATATTCAAAGCCGATGTCGTGCCCCTCGCGCTCGCTCGCCAGCCACTTCAGCCGTTGAATTTCCTCCTGCTCGGCAAGGAATTCACCATAGGGCGTCCCGGGCTGTGCGGTGATGGGCTGGCTGGTCATGCAGGACTGATCAGTCGATTTCCCGGAGATTCAAGCACCAGCTGCACCTTGCCAGAATCAGCCCTCCTCATATAAAGACATGATTTTTTCAACCTGCTAAAGAAAGCAAATGACAAGGTCTTAGCACCCCTTATATAATAAACGTCTTACAGTCACACGTTCACGCCGGAGTAGCTCAGTGGTAGAGCATCGCATTCGTAATGCGAGGGTCGCGGGTTCAAATCCCGCCTTCGGCTCCACCAAACGCGTGTTTGCCATGACCAACCCGAGCATCGCCGACAATGATCCGCCGCGCCGTAGCCGAGCCCGGCGGCGGGAGGCCATGATCAATGCTGTTGCCACCATTCTCGGCTGCATGGCTTTGGTGATCATGATCGCCACTGTCGTCAGGGTCGTGATGGCCAAGCTCTGGGAGTCCGCCCGGGTCAATCCTGACTATGCCCAGTCGGTTTATGAGAGCGAACAGCAGCCGCGCTGGTCTGGCAATGCCAAGGCGCAGCCCTCCCTCCTCGACCCAGCCTCCGATAAGCCCAACACCCCCGCGGGCACCATCCCGGAGGTCACCTCGACCCCAGTTTCTGGCACCTCCCAGTCCAGCACCCTCAAGCTCATGGCTCCCAGCTCCCCGCCCCCCTCCGCCATCGAGGGCATCGAGAGCAAAAGACCCCGGATCGAGATCGCGCTCCGTGGCTTTTTTGAAGCCGTCGGCATCGACCAGCAGCTCGCTTTTTCACGCGACCCCCAGCGTGTCCGCCCCCTGATGCAGCAGTACTACCGCATCCACCCCCACACTCCCCTTCAGTGGAAGAGCCTGGGCTGGGTCCTGCCCGTCGAGGAAGAGGGCTATCGCCTCGGCTACGCACAGGCCGTCCTGGCCAATGCCGACCCCGTCAGCCTCATCATCGAAGAGCAGCCAGACGGCAGCTTCCGGGTGGACTGGGAAAGCTCCGTCCGCTATGGCGAGGCCGACTGGGGCAGCTTCATCAAAAGCCAGCCCACCTCCCCTACCCTCTTCCGCGTCGTCGCCTCCAGGCCCCAGACCAGCCCCCCCGAGGCCGCACCGATGGGCAGCGAACTCCTCGAAATCAAGCATCCCGACGGAAATGAAGTCGTTTATGCCTACTTCGATCGTAAAGATCCTAAATTTGAGCCTCTTCTCCAGCAACTGCAGTCCGGAAACTGGAAAGATGTTCCTTTGACCCTACGACTTTGTTTTCCAGGCCCTACGGGCAGCGGTAAAAACGCACGGATAGCAGAAGTCGAAGGCAAAGGATGGCTGATATTGCACGGAACCAGGAGCTAGATTGTGAGCAAACCTACACGAAACACGAAAAAGGCGGCCCAAGGCAAGGCCAGGCCTGCTGCGACAAAGTCCAAAAACAGCGCAGCCTCCAGGTCCAAGGCCAAACCCGCGCCAGCCAAAAAAACGCTGACCAAAAAGAAGCCGGCACCCGCCAGCAAGCCTGCGCCCAAAAAAGCCGCTCCTAAAAAGACTGCACCGGCCAAAAAGCCTGCTCCCAAGCCCGCCCCTAAAAAGGCAGCTCCCAAAAAGCCTGCCCCCAAGCCTGCCCCCAAGCCTGCCCCCAAGCCTGCCCCCAAGCCTGCCCCCAAGCCTGCCCCCAAGCCTGCCCCCAAGCCTGCCCCCAAAAAGGCAGCTAAGAAAGCCCCGGCGCCAAAGCCAGCGGTAAAGAAACCCGCAGCCAAAGCCCCGCCCGCCAAAACCAAGCCCGTCGTCGCGGCCAAACCTGCACCTGCTCCTGCCAAGCCAGCAACCAAAGCAGCGCCAGCAAAACCAGCAGCCAAAGAAGCCCCGGCAGCGCCAGCCAAACCAGCCGCCGCAGCCAAGGCACCGCCCGCACCTGCCAAGCCCGCCCCGGCACCCGCCAAGCCTGCTCCGGCAGCCAAGGCACCCGAGCCCACGCCCGCAGCCCCGGCTGTCGTCGCAGAGGCTCCTGCACCTGCGCCCGCTCCGGTCAAAGTGCTGTCCTCGCTCCCGCTGCCCCCTCCTGGCCCCACCAAGTCAGGCGCGCTTTTCTACGACTCCCACATGCACACCCCGCTGTGCAAACATGCCTGGGGAGAGCCCGAAGAATATGCCCAGCAGGCCCTCAAGGCCGGCCTCAAAGGCATCATCTTCACCTGCCACTGCCCCATGCCCAACGGCTTCTGGCCCTCCGTGCGCATGGCCGAAAGCGAGTTCGAAACCTACGTCGCCCTTGTCCAGCGCGCCGCTGAAGCCTACAAGGGCAAGCTCGACATCCGCCTCGGCATCGAGAGCGAATTCTTCCCCGGCTGTGAGGAATACATCGCCGGCCTCCACCAGCGTGCCGACTTCCACTACGTCCTCGGCGCCGTCCACTGGCAGGCCAAGGAATACCTCAACAAGTTCGAGACCGGCACCATCGAAAACTTCCGCCGCATCTACTTCGACCATCTGGCCAAGTCCGCTGAATCCGGCCTCTACGACGCCCTGGCACACCCGGACCTCGTCAAAAACTACCATCCCGACTCCTGGTGCTTTGCCATCGTCAAAAACACCGTCGCCACCGCTCTTGACCGCATCGCCGCCACCGGCATCGCCATGGAGCTCAACACCTCCGGCCTCAACAAGAGCTACTCCGAGATGAACCCCGGCCTCGAAATGCTCCGCATGATGGCCGAACGCAAGATCCCCGTCGTCGTCGGCTCAGACTCCCACCGCTCCAACCGCGTGGGCGAACACTTCGTCACCGCCCTCAACCACCTCACCGAAGCCGGTTACGAAAACGTCAGCTACTTCCTCAACCGCCAGCGCATCGATCTCCCCATCTCCGATGTCCTTGCCAGTCTGAAGAAAGCCGCCGACCACAACGCCTGATCTCCGCCCCATGGTCCGCACAGGCATCGGTTACGACGTACATCCCTTTGAAGAAGGCCGCCCTCTCGTCCTCGGCGGCGTCACCATCCCGCATTCGCGCGGCCTCAAAGGCCACTCGGACGCGGACGTGCTCAGCCACGCCATCGCAGACGCCGTCCTAGGCGCCCTAGGAGAGCCCGACATCGGCTACTGGTTCCCGCCCAGCGATCCCTCCATCGAGGGCATCTGCAGCCTCAAGATCCTCGAAAAATGCGCCCAGATCGCCGCAGAAAAAGGCATGCGCATTGAAAACGTGGACTCCTCCCTCATCGCCGAAGCCCCCAGGGTCAAACCCCACGCCGCCGCGATGAAGCAGCACATCGCCACCGCTCTCGGCATCCAGCCAGACCAGGTCGGCGTCAAGGCCACCACCAACGAGCGCCTCGGCTTCGTCGGGCGTGAGGAAGGCATCGCCGCCATGGCCGTCGCCTGCCTCAGCAAGATCTGACCCTCGTAGCACGGTTGTGGCGGCAGCCCGACCATCTCCCAGCGCGCACAAACGCAGCTGCAGATTTCTCGTCCGCCACGACCGCTATTCAGGCTCAGCCAGCCCCCTGGCCGAAAGAATTTTGTCTTCTTGCCACCTTGTTTGCAAGAGTGGAAAGAACTCATGCTCCGTCCTCGTGTTCACCACGACGCTTTGTGCCGCCGATTTCTCACGCCTTCATTCGTCATCCCCCCCATGTCCGACTCCGCAGCCGCCGCCGCCCTCGTTTCCGGTTACAACAAGCTCAAAGCCGCTCTCGGCAAACGCATCGTCGGGCAGGAGGCCGTGATTGAGCAGGTCTTCATCGCCATCGCCGCCGGCGGCCACAGCCTCCTCGAAGGCGTGCCCGGCCTGGCTAAGACCCTCCTCGTCAAATCTCTCGCGGACGCCATGCACCTCAGCTTCCGCCGCATCCAGTTCACACCTGACCTCATGCCCGCAGACATCACCGGCACCGAGATCATTCAGGAGGATGCCGAGACCGGCCGCCGCAAGTTCGTCTTCCAGCAGGGCCCCATTTTCTCCCAGATCATTCTCGCAGACGAAATCAACCGCACCCCGCCCAAGACCCAGGCCGCCCTTCTGGAGGCCATGCAGGAAAAGCACGTCACCGTCGGCCAGGTCACGCACGAGCTTCCCAAGCCCTTCTTCGTGCTCGCCACCATGAACCCCATCGAGCAGGAGGGCACCTACCCGCTCCCAGAGGCGCAGAAAGACCGCTTCCTATTCCTCATCAAAGTGGACTACCCCACCCGCAACGACGAGCGCGAGATCATCGCCCGCACCACCGGTGGCGAGACGCAGGAGATCGAAGCCGTCATCACCGCCGAGGAGCTCCAGGCCGCCCAGCAGCTCGCCCGCAAAGTCCCCGTGCCAGATCACGTCATCGACTTCGTCCTCGACCTCGTCCGCGCCACCCGCCCCACCGAGCCTGATGCCTCCGAGTATGTGAAAAGCATGCTCAGCTGGGGCGCCGGCCCGCGTGCCAGCCAGATGCTCGTCCTCGCCGGCAAAGTCCGCGCCCTCCTCCAGGGCCGCACCCATGTCACCACCGACGACATCGAAGCCCTCGCCGCCCCCGCCCTGCGCCACCGCCTCGTCCCCACCTTCCACGCCGAAGCCGAAGGCATCACCGTTGACCAGATCATCGCCGAACTCGTGAAGCGGACCAAGAAGAGCGAAGCGCGAGTGCTCTAAGGCCAGGCCAATGCCGAATGAATAAACCCGAATGACGAAATAAGCCCGAAGCCCGAATCATGCACCTCATGCTCGATCTTCGTCATTCTCCCTTCGTCATTTATTCGTCATTCGGATTTCGTTATTCGTCATTCTTCCACGCCCCCCCCGCCGCTCCCTAATCCCTCCCCCCAGTGGCTTCCCTGTCAGACATCCTCCACGCCGAAGACATCACCAGCCTGCAGGCCCTGCAGCTCTTTGCGCGCACCGTCGTGGAGGGCTTCACCACCGGCCAGCACGCCTCCCCGCACAAGGGTTTCAGCGTCGAGTTCCGCCAGCACCGCCCCTATGTGCAGGGCGATGAAATCCGCCGCCTCGACTGGAAGATCTTTGGCCGCACCGACCGCTTCTACATCCGCGAGTTCGATGAAGAGACCAACCTCCGCGCCACCGTCGTGCTCGATGCCAGCGGCAGCATGGGCTACCGCGGCCAGAAAGGCGTACAGAAGTTCGACTACGCCCGCAAGCTCGCCGCCTCCCTCGCCTACCTGCTCATGAGCCAGCAGGATGCCGTCGGCCTCATCACCTTCGATTCCAAAGTCCGCGACATCATCCCCTGCCGCACCAAGATCACCCACCTGCACCTCCTGCTGGAGACCATGGTCAAGACCGAGCCCGGCAAGGACACCAGCCTCGCTCCGGTGGTCGAGTCCCTCGCCCAGCGCCTCAAGCGCCGCGGCCTCGTCATCCTCATCAGCGACTTTTTCGACGACCCCGCAGCCCTCCTGCGCTCCATCGGTGTCCTGCGCAAACAGGGCCACGAGATCATCGCCATCCAGCTCTGGGACCGCGACGAAATCGACTTTCCCTTCGGCAACTGGGCACGCTTTGAAAACCTCGAAAACAACGACGACTTCCTCCTCCTCGACCCCGCCACCATCCGCCTCCGCTACATCGAAGCCCAGCAGAAATTCGCCGAACAGCTCAAGGACGGCTTCCGCAAACACCAGGTCGATTACTTGAGCCTGCCGACTGACGAATCGCACTCTGCGGCGCTGCGGAATTATTTATCATTGAGAATGCGATGAAGCCTCTCACCTATCATAAGATTTGGTGGATCAGATGCATCATTCGATGTGTTCTGCTTTTCGTCATGATTGTTCTCGGCGGGGCTGCCACAATTAAAGCCTGCCAGTTCCTCTCCAATTCGTCACCCTTGTTTGAAGGAGACCTGATCGCTTGGGTGATAAACTCCGCCCTTTTGATTCTGATCTTTTTCTCGCAGCGTTTGATCCGCAAAATTGACGCGCGCATAACGACCCGGTTAAACGCCCACCGGATCGTTTCGCAGCAGTCCACCACTCACAATCTGCAATCGCCAATCGGATGAGTTTCCTTCACGGCATTCTCCTTTTTGGCGCAGCGGCTTTCCTGATCCCGCTGATCATCCATCTGCTCAACAAGCGGAAGGTCGTCACCGTGCGCTGGGGGGCCATGCACCTGCTGCATGAGGTCATCCGCCAGCGGAAGCGCAAAATGAAGCTCGAGCAGCTCCTGCTCCTCATCATCCGCATCTCCATCCCCATCGTGCTCGCTCTCTGCCTCGCACGTCCCGTCATTACCGCGCTCCGCTCTCTCGGCCTTGGCAGTTCCTCCCTAGTCGTCATGCTGGACGACTCCTTCTCCATGCGCGCGCCCGCGGCGCAGACCACCCTGCCCGGCGGCACCGTCATCCAGCAGGCCCGCCAGGACCTGCAGACCATGCTCACCGATCTCCCGGACGGCTCCAGCGCGCAGGTCGTCCTCTCCGGCGGCAGCCCTCGCAAGCTCCTCGATCAGGCCACCACGGACCTCGACCTCGTCCCCAAGCAGCTCAGCGAAGTCCCCTCCATGTCCGGCCCGCTGGCGGCCAATGACGCCTTTCAGGCCGCCACTTCCGCGCTGAAGGACTCCCCCAATGCCGCGCGCGAAGTCGTCGTCCTCTCAGACTTTCAGGAGGCCGACTGGAAGGCCGTCGCAGACGGTGCCGCACTTCCCGCTCTCGAAACCCTCAACAAGCAGGAGCCCCGCCCCCAGATCACCTTCTTCCGCATCGGCAGCGATCTCGCGGAAAATCTCAGCATCGCCAGCGCAGACATCTCCGCACTCGTCGCCGCAGAGTCCCAGCCCATCGGCCTGCGAGTCCGCATCAAAAACCACGGCAAGCGCCCCTGGCAGGACATTCCGGTGCATCTCGAGGCCGACGGCGCCCGCCTGCGCACCGCCCGCGTCTCCCTCGCTCC
Source organism: Prosthecobacter fluviatilis (assembly GCF_042655725.1). GTDB lineage: Bacteria > Verrucomicrobiota > Verrucomicrobiia > Verrucomicrobiales > Verrucomicrobiaceae > Prosthecobacter > Prosthecobacter fluviatilis. The sequence continues at coordinate 1,241,640 of NZ_JBHSMQ010000001.1, read as the reverse complement.
CGAAGGCGAGGCCGTGCTCTCCTTCACCCATGACTTTGACAAAGTCGGCGACCACTCCCTCTCCGTCCGCCTCGAAGGCGACAGCTTCGCCGATGACAACGCCTTTCACTCCATCGTGCAGGTGCGCAATCAGCTCAACGTCCTGCTCATCGACGGCAGCCCCGGCAAAGAGCCCCTCAGCGGCGCCACCGACTTCCTCGAAATCGCCCTGGAGCCCCACACCGTCGCCGCCGCCACCCTGAAGGATCTCATCCGCACCAAGAAAATGGATCTGCGCAAAATGCGCAATGAAGACCTCCGACAGCAGGAGGTCATCATCATGGCAGACGTGGAGAAGCTCCCCGGCCACATCCAGAATGAGATCGACAAATTTGTCAAAGAAGGCGGCGGCCTACTCGTCTTCGCCGGCCCCGCCTGCGACACCGCTTGGTACAACCGCGACTTCTTCCGCAAAGGCGAAGGCCCCTTCCCCGCCGCCATCAAAGGCCAGGCCCGCGCCGACTCCGACGCCCTGCCCGCGCGCATCCTCATGCAGCGCTTCACCCACCCCGCCGCGCTCTACTTCAATGACGCCCGTGCCGGCCGCCTGCAGGACGCCGAGTTCCGCCACTGGTTTGAATTCACCCCGCAGGGAGATCAGGTGCAGCGCATCTTCAATCTCGACCGCAACGTGCCGCTGATGGTCGAGAAAAAGCACGGCCGTGGCCGCGTCATCGCCGCCGCCACCACGGCCAATGCCGCCTGGAGCAATCTCCCGCTGCAGCCCTTCTTCGTGCCGCTCATGCAGCGCCTCACCACCTACCTCGCCACCGTCGGCAATGCTCCCGCCTGGCAGCTCGTCGGCACCACCCTGCGCCTGCCGCTCGAAAAAGCCGAACTCGGCTCAGAGTTCACCCTGCGCGATCCCACCGGCCAGACCCAGACCCTCAAGTCCGCCAAGGAAGGCGACTCCGTCTTCGTCCAAAGCCCTCCCATCGCCCAGCCCGGCATCTACCAGTTGCAGAAAGTCGGCACGGAAAAGACCACCCTCCTTGCCTTCAACATCGACGGCACCGAGTCCAGCCTCAAAGCCCTGCCTCCCGCAGACATCCAAAAAATCGCCCAGCGCTACGACGCCGCCTACGCTGATACCCTCCCCGCCTACCAGGCCCTCGACCGCACCCGCCGCCACGGCAGCGAGCTCTGGCAGCCCCTGCTCCTCCTCCTACTCGCACTCCTCTTCGCCGAAGTCCTGCTCCAGCAGCACATCGCCAGGGGCTGAAACTGGCTTAACGACCTATTGAAACACCAATCTAAAAATCGTATTTAACAGCATGAACGCTGCTGCTCCACCCACCAACTCCCTGCTCTCCCGGATCACCATTGATCCCGAGGTCTGCCATGGCAAACCTGTCATTCGTGGCCTTCGTTATCCGGTGGAGTCCATGCTGGAGTACCTTTCAAGCGGTGATACTTTTGAAGAAGTGCTCGCAGAGTTTCCTGATTTGGAACGCGATGACCTGCGCGCCTGCATTGAGTTCGCCAATCAATCCCTCAAACTTCGCAGCTGGCAGCTTGTCGCGGCATGAAGTTTCTGCTCGATGCCCACCTGCCTCCTGGTTTGCGCCGTGTCTTTGCGGCGGCAGGGCACGAAGCCATTCACACTCTGGATCTCCCGGATCAGAACGCCTCTCGTGATGGCATCCTCAACAGCGTCTCCATGGCTGAACAGCGGGTGGTCGTCACCAAGGACACCGACTTTTACTACTCGCACCTCCTGCATGGCCGCCCGTGGAAGCTCGTGCTGCTTCGCACCGGAAACATGGGTTTGAAAGACACCCGGCAGATGTTCGAGCAGCACCTCCCCGCCATTGCCACCGCATTGCAGACCTGCACCCTCGTAGAACTGGACCGCCAGCGCGTCTCAATCATCGCCTGATCTTCCAACCGCATGCCCTCCGTCACCGAAACCACCCTGCGCTTCACCGGCGGCTACCCGCCGCTACCGGTGCTCGTGCTCGCGTTCGGGCTCGCCGCACTCATGTGGTTTCTCTACCGCCGGGAGCTCAAGTATGTGGGCAGCCGCGCCGCACAGGTGCCCGCCATCCTGCGCTCGCTCGCGGTCTTCATTCTTGTGCTCGCTCTGGCCGGCCCCATCCTCCGCCACGTCACCACCCTTCGGCAGCTTGGCCGCGTCGTCATCGCGGTGGACAGCTCCGCCAGCATGCAGCTCACAGACGAGGCCCCCGGCGCCGCCGCAGGCACGTCCAAGGCCCGCTTTCAGCGCGCCGAGGATCTCCTGCTCAAAGGAGCCACCCCGCTGCTCAAAAAACTCGCGGAAACCCAGGACGTCGAGCTCGTGGCACTTCGTGGTATGAACACCCAGCGCCTCTGGTGGTACCGCCAGGGCGGCAAGGACACCTCCGGCGAAATGCCCGTCAGCTTCGATCTCCCGGCCACCGCACCCATCACCAATCTCGACCAGACTCTCCGCTCCGCGCTCGGCCCCGCCACCGCAGGCACCGCGCTCGTCCTGCTCTCAGACGGCCAGCACAACTCCTCCGGCTCCCCCGAGGAGTTCAGCACCGCTCTCAAGTCCGGGGGCACTCCCGTCTTTGCCATCGGCTTCGGCACCGAGGTGCCTCCTCCAGACCTCTCCCTCCTCACCGTCACCGCGCCGGAGTCCGTCTTCTCCAAGGAAAACTTTCAGGGCCGTCTCACCGTCAATGACAGCATGCCCTCAGACATCCCCGCCAGCGTGCGCATCGAAAGCCAGGGCAAAGTCCTGTGGAAAAAGGACTTCACCACCACTGGCAAAGGCGAAAAAGGTTTCGACTTCACCTTCCCCGTCTCAGAGCTCCCTCCACCCGCCCCCGGCCAGCGCGACAAAACCCTCCGCAACGTCAACATCCTCATCTCCGCCAGCGGCGACCGCGCCGCACTCGAAAAAACCCGCTCCAACAACGCCCGCGAGCTCTCCATCCACCTCCTGGAAAAGAAGCGCAAGGTCCTCATCATGGACGGCCGCCCGCGCTGGGAGACTCGCTACATCCACAACCACTTCGACCGCGACGAACGCTGGCAGGCCACCCTCATCTTTGATGACATGGCCGACAACGCCGCCGCCGGCACCCTGCAAAAGAACTTCCCCAAAACACGCGACGACCTCCTCAGCTACGACCTCATCATCCTCGGCGAAGTCTCGCTCAACCGCCTCAGCCCCGAATGTCTCGACTGGATCATAGAGTTCGTCGAAAAACGCGGCGGCGGCCTCATCATGATCGACGGCCAGCGCGGCAAACTCCACGACTGGGCTCAGGGCAAGACCGCCCCACTCATCCCTGTCCGGTTCAACTCACGCAGCACCAAGATCACTCCAGCCAGCCTGGCCCTCACCACCGACGGCCAGCGCTTCGACGCCCTGCGCCTCAGCGACAGCCCCAGCGCCAATGCCACCCTCTGGCCCACGCTTTCCAAGGTGAACTGGCACTCCAATGTCGAGCCTCTCCCCGCCGCCGTCACCCTCGCCACCGCCGACCAGCCCGCCATCGTCTTCCGTCAGGTGGGAGCTGGCGCGGTGCTTTATCTCGGTACCGATGAGCTCTGGCGCTGGCGCTTCCAGGTCGCGGACCTCTACCACCAGCGCCTCTGGATGCAGCTCGGTGCCTGGATCGCCGCCCCGCCCTTCCAGATCGATCAGAAAAAAATCTCGCTCGGTACCGACCGCCTGCGCTACTCCCCCGGCGAAGCCTCGGAAATCCGCGTTCGCGTGCGCAATGACAAAGGTGAAATCGTCACCGATGCCCAGCCTCGTGCCTACCTCCTGCATGAAGGCACCGAGGTGGCCACCCTGCAGCTCGAAGCCGACCCCACGCATGTGGGCATCTACCGCGCCCTCACCCCGCCGCTCAAGGCAGGCACCTACGAGATCGCCGTCGCGGAAAGCCCCAGCGCCCCGCGCAGTGATGCCCGCCTCTCCCTCCACGTCTCCGACACCGGAAATCCCGAGTGGGCCACCCTCACCATGAACCGCACCCTCCTCGAAACCATGGCCACCAACAGCGGCGGCCGTTTCCTGCGCGAGGAGCAGGCCGCCACCGACCTCCCCGGCCTCCTGCAGAGCATTGACCGCAAGCAGGTCATCACCAAGGAAACCATCCTCTGGTCCAGCTGGTGGTGGTTCAGCGCCGCCATCCTCCTCCTCACCATCGAGTGGCTCATGCGCAAACGCCTCAAGCTCGTCTGATAGCAGGATGGGTGTGGCGTCAGCCCGCCCGTCCATCAGCGCTCCGCAAACACCCTGGCAGCAAGCTCTTCGAAGCCGCATGATTTGACGACCCACCCCATGCACATTGAAAATGGCGGCATTCAAAAACCGGCCAGCCCATGAAAAAGCACATCTCCGAAAACATCTCCACAGACCGCGCCCAGCTTGCCGTCCGCGTCACCCCCAACGCTAAAAAATCCGAGTTCGCCGGATGGACCGCCGATGAAAAAGGCCGCCCCGTCCTCCTCCTCAAACTGCACGCCCCGCCCGTGGACGGCAAAGCCAACACCGAGCTCATCCGCTTCCTCGCCGAAGCCCTCGACTGCCCCAAAGGCCAGATCACCTTCCTCCGCGGCACATCAAGCAGGCAGAAGACGGTGGAACTGCCTGCGGTGATGCTTGAGCGCCTGCCAAAGTAATCGTGAAAGTCGAGGAACTACTGATCGACCGACACCTTCCGTACAAGATGCCTGCCAGCAGCTGTATAAGCTGGAGGATTTGACGTCTGTAATCTCTTTTTGAGTTCAGCAAGGTCCTCCTCACTCGCCACACTTCCTCCAACAGGAATGTAGGGAAACAGGACGAAGTCATTGCTGTAACCGATCAGACGTACATCCTTGAAACGTGCGTCGGTCCGAAGCTGAGCCTGCATATGTTGGATGTAACGCGCCGTGAGCCACATGTCGCTCTGCTGCAGGACAACAAGACTCGCGGCAAAACCAACGAACACGCAGAGCAGTGACACAACGATGCTGAGAATCCGCCCCCGCAAACCCGCAGGTGGCAAATGTACAAAACGAAGGCAGCCTAAAAACGCGAGAAGCGCCGGGAGGCCATAAGCGCATGCAGCCCAAAGATGAACACTGACAGCTCCTGATGAATCGGGTTTGCAACGCACAATACGGGCCAGCAGCAGGACGGCCACGATTTGACCTCCAACCAAGACCAACAGTCGCAGCACTGATTTCATAATGCCTGAATGTATGAGCTACCCCCTCTGCTTCTCCAGCAGATTCATCATCAGGAAAGACAGCAGCAGCGCCAGTTGCTCCCCCTCGTTTGCCGGGCCTTCCTGCGTCAGCTCAAAGCGGCCCTCCAAAAGCGCCGGCTTCTTGGTCAGCTTCAGCACCGGCTCGCCTCCCTCCCCACGCGTGGCGATGTAGCTCGGGTGCAGCAAATAGCCGGTGAAAATGCCCAGGATGGGGATCTCACCCACCAGCCCGTCCAGCATCTTCACAAAGGGATTCGCCTCCTGAATGACAAACGTGGGCGTCTGCGCACCCGGTGCAAACACATCGTAATGTGCCTTCCAGAGCGACTTCATCCCCCGCCTGCCCACCGCGCCCAGCTCCCGCCCATCGGGAGCTCTGAACGTGTAGCGCGCCGACCAGTCAATGATGCGGTCAGCCTCAATCGTCGCCAGCAGGGTCCTCTCCGAATCATCCGCGAACACATCCACCTTCTCCCGCAGACGGAAAAACTGCTGCCGCACATGGCAAATCGTGCCGCCATAGGCATCGGTCACGTCAATCTCCGGCGTGAACGTCAGAAGCTTGAAGCGGAAGTTAAGTGGAAAGTACATGAGGCCGCGACGGTGGTCGGCCGATTCAAGCTTGCAATGATATAACAGGCGCAGAATTGCAATCAGCCCACGACCCGTGAAAGCTGTCCCAGCAGGGTATTCGCACACGCTGCTGCAAACACTGGAGAGTTAATTTCGTCCAGCACCTCCACCACCGGAATCCCAGGCCGCAGGTTTTGACGGATGGCGGCAAACAAGGCCATGTCCGCCTCGAAATCATGAAACGGTTTGCCCTCCGCGCTGATGATGCTGATCGCCTTCAGCGGCAGCAGCACCGTCACCGGTCCCTTGTAGGCGTTCGCCTTCTCCGCCAGGATGCGCCCCAGCTCCGCGCATTCGGCGGCGTTCGTGCGCATCAGCGTCACCTGCGGGTTGTGGATGTAAAAGGTGCGTCCCTCAAACTTCGCTGGCACACTGGCGCGCTCGCCAAAGTTCACCATGTCCAGACAGCCCGGCGTGATGATCGCGGGGATGCCCGCCTTGCCTGCGGCATCCAGCCGTGTCTTCCCCGCCCCGAGGATGCCGCCCACCAGTTCGTCCGCCCACTCCGTGGTGGTGATGTCCAGCACTCCGGCAAACATGCCGCTCTCGATCAGCGACTCCATGATCTTCCCGCCCGTGCCTGTGGCATGAAACACCAGCACCTCATAGCCCGCATCTTCCAGGATCTGCTTGGCCTTGTTCACACACTCGGTGGTGTTCCCAAACATCGAGGCCGCGATCAGCGGTTTGTCCTCGCCCGCAGGGACTGTCGTTTCCACCATGCCGCAGATCGCCCCCGCCGCACGGGCCAGCAGCACACGCGAGATGCGGTTGATCCCGCTCACATCCACGATGCTGGGGAACATCACAATGTCCTTCGTCCCCACATACGGCGCCACATTCCCGGCCGCCAGCGTGGACACCATTACCTTCGGAAAGCCCACCGGCAGCGCCCGCATGGCCGCCGTGCCGATGGCCGTGCCGCCGCCCCCGCCCAGCGAGATCACCCCCTGCACCTTGCCGCTGGCCACCAGGGCGGACAAAAACGCAGCAGCAGCCCCCGCCATCGCTGTCACCGCCTCGCCACGGTCCTGGCGTTCCATGATTCCCGCCAGGTCCACCCCGCCCGCCGCCGCCACCTGCTCCCGCGTCACATCCGGCTTCACCTGCGGCGCCTCCCCGCTGCCCGTGTCAATCAAGAGCGTCTGGTGCCCGCGTGCGCGGATGATTTCCGCCACGTATGCGTGTTCCTGACCCTTGGTGTCGAGCGTGCCGAGTACTGCGATGGTTGCCATGATTCCACGATTAAAAGCAGTGCCCGGAAGAACAGCAACCATTTCACACCTCCTCCTATCCGGCCTGCACCCAGCATTTTCCTCAGCCTCCGCCATTGAACCCGGCCGATTCCTCGCCTAGTCAGGGGGTTCCCATCCATGTCCAAAGCCGTTTTCCGCACCATCCCCCTCCGCGAACTCAACGCCGACCAGCTTCTTGACCTCTCCAAGCGCATGAAGCTCTCGCTCTCACGCGCCGACATGCTGGCCGTGCAGAAGATCTACCAGGACGAAGGCCGCGAGCCTACGGACGTCGAGATGGAAGTCATCGCCCAGACCTGGAGCGAGCACTGCAAGCACCGCATCTTCGGCGCGAAAATCACCCACGTGCTCGACGGCAAGGAGGAAACCGTGGACGGCCTCTTCAAGACCTACATCCGCGCCGTCACCGAGGAGATCTGCAAGAACAAGCCCGACTTCGTGCTCAGCGCCTTTGAGGACAATGCCGGCTTCGTGCGCCTCGACGCCGACAAGGCCGTGTGCCTCAAGGTGGAAACCCACAATCACCCCAGCGCCATCGAGCCCTACGCCGGTGCCAATACCGGCCTCGGCGGTGTGATCCGCGACATCCTCGGCGCTGGCAAAGGCGCCAAGCCCGTCGCCTCCATCGACGTCTTCTGCTTCGGCCCGCCCGACATCGAGCAGGACCAGATCAAGGCCAAGGACGTCATCCATCCCCTCGGCGTCATGCGCGGCGTCGTGCGCGGCGTGCGCGACTACGGCAACCGCATGGGCATCCCCACCGTCAACGGAGCCATCCAGTTTGACGACACCTTCATTTACAATCCCCTCGTCTTCTGCGGCACCGCCGGCATCATCCCCATCAAGGACATCGCCAAGGAGGTAAAGCCCGGGCACCTGCTCATCGCCGCAGGCGGCCGCACCGGCAAGGACGGCCTCAAGGGCGCCACCTTCTCCTCCGCAGAGCTCACCACCGACTCCCACGAGGAAGACCAGACCGCCGTGCAGATCGGCAACCCCATCGAGGAAAAGAAGGCCGCCGACTTCGTGCTCGCCGCACGTGAGAAGGGCCTCATCCAGTTCGTCACCGACTGCGGTGCCGGTGGCTTCAGCTCCGCCGCAGGCGAAATGCTGCGCGAGACCGGCGGCGAAGTCTGGCTGGAAAACGCCCCCCTCAAGGCCCCCGACCTCGAAAGCTGGCAGGTCTTCATCAGCGAATCCCAGGAGCGCATGGTCATCGCCATCGAGGAGAAAGACCTCCCGGCCATGCAGGAGCTGGCCGACATTTATCAGACCGAGCTCTGCGTGCTCGCCAAGGCCGACGGCTCCCAGCGCCTCAAGGTCCTTCACCACGGCACGACCGTGTGCGATCTCCATGTCGCCGCCCTCCACGAGGCCCCGCGCCGTGAGATGAAGGCCAAGTGGCGCACCCTTCCCGCCGTCAAGCCCGCCGTGCCCGTGCGTCCGGAATCCTGGACCGAGACCCTTAAGACCCTCCTCTCAGACTTCGCCATCGTCTCCCGCGAGCCCATCATCCGCGAGTACGACCACGAGGTGCAGGGCAACACCGTCCTCAAGCCCCTTGCCGGAGCCTCCGGCGATGCGCCGCAGGACGGCAGCGTCATCCGCGTGGATGGCAGCAACCAGCTCGTCGCCATGGCCTGCGCCCTCCTCCCTGAGTGGGGCAAGACCGACCCCAACCTCATGGGCCGCGCCGTCGTCGATGAGTGCATGCGCCAGCTCGTGGCCATGGGCTCCAACCCCGACCGCATCGCCATCCTGGACAACTTCTGCATGGGCAACCCCGACAGCGAGCGCGAGCTCGGTGCCCTCGTGGAATGCACCAAGGGCATGGCCAAAACCGCCACCGCCTACGCCACCCCCTTCGTCTCCGGCAAGGACAGCTTCTACAACTACTTCGTGACCGATGAAGGCCCCGTCTCCATCCCCGTCACCCTGCTCGTCAGCGGCTTCGGCATCGTGGAAGACGCCAAGCACGTCGTCGGCGCTTCCCTGCGCCGTGTCGGCAGCAAGATCGCCATCCTCGGCAAGGCCAGCGCCGGCCTCCGCGGCAGCATCTTCGCCAAATACTCCCGTGGTGCCGGTCTCGATGCCGCCCCGGACTTCTGCGAAGTGGAAAGCCTCGCAGCCTACCGTCGCTACTACGACCTCGTGAAGCAGGGAGCCATCCTCAGCGCCCACGACATCGGCGAAGGCGGCCTCGCCGTCGCCCTGGCCGAGATGGCCTTCAGCGGCAAAGCCGGCCTCCGCATCGCCACCGACAAGATGCCCGCCGCCTCCGGCCTCACCACCGCCGAGCTTCTCTTTGGCGAGACACCCGGCCGCCTCCTCATCGAGATCGCCCCCGAGCACACCGCCGCCGCCGAAGCCGCCGGCCTCGTCATCATCGGCGACTCCACCCGCGACCCCTACCTCTACATCTCCCACAATGGCACCACCCTCATCGATTCCCCCGTCGATCAGCTCAAGCCCCTGTGGCGCGACGGTCTGGTGAAGTATTATTGATCCGAGCCGGGCTCCATATGATATGAACTCGTTCTTCAGAGCCTGCGTTCTTATCCTGAGCACCACCCTGTCGCTCCACGCAGCAGATGTGCCCATGAAGACCGTCGGCATTGACGAGTTCTTTGCCGGACAGCTTCAGCCGCTGCCGCTGAAGTTGGACGTGCCAAAAGAGTACGTCCACGCGAATGGGCTGGAGCTTGAGGACAGCTACACCTACTGGATGCTGCCCAAGGAGATCAAGCCTGCGGCGGAGAGTGGCGATCTTCCCAAGACGGGATACGTCTGGGGCAAGATCTCGCTGAATGTGGGCTGGCTGGCAGACCAGAAAAAGTTCTCTCACGAAGACGGACTCAAGGCAGAACTGGCCGCAGCAGGGCTTGAGATGGTGGCTCAGAAAAAGCGCACTGTGGGCGGCCATGCCGTGATCGCCTCCACCTTGAACCAAAAGCTCGAGGACGGCTCTCGACGCCTGCTTTACTCGGCCTACATCGCCACCAACATCGAGACCAACTGCATCTACCTTTCGTACAGCCCGCCCTCGGACTTTTCCAAAGAACAAGCCGCCAAGGTCTGGGACGCGATCATTGATTCGATTTCAAAGACCTGAACCTTTCGAAAGGGATTTTGCATGCTCTCCCCCCAGGTCATTCTGAAATCCCTGGCACTCATGCTGGCGCTGTTCGCCGTCCCCCTGAGCCTCTTTGGCCTGTGCTGTGTCATTACCTGGCAGGGCACGCTGCTCAGCTCCGCCGCAGGACTGCTCGGTCTGGGGCCGCTGCTGTATTGGATCGGGGATAAACGCGGCTCCACGCAGCAGATGCGGCTCGGGAAAATCTTCGTCGTCACGGCCTGCATCGCGGCGGCCGTGGTGCTTTGGCAGACACCGGACGCACGCACATCCGAGGCTTCGCGCATCCACTCGCGCTATTCTGACGGCGGCTGGCACTACGACCGCTTTTCCATCGGCTCCGTGCTGCCGGAGATCGACCAGATCCATCTCGGCTATGCCGTCGCTTCGGCTCTTGATCCCCTCTTCACTCAGAAACAGCGTCGCGAGCTCTCCGCCATGACAGACGCCATCTACGCCCAGGCCGGCGCAGATCCGGACTTCACCGCAGCAGGCTCCGCCCTGCCCTCCATTTACAGCGAAATGACCCTCGGCCAGTTTCGCGACGGCCATTACTACCATTACATTCCAGCCAAAGTGGACCGCACCCGGCCCACCCCCGCACTCGTTTTCCTGCACGGCAGCGGCGGCAACTTCAAAGCCTACATCTGGCTCCTCTCACAGCTCGCAGACGAGCTCGGCATCACCGCCATCGACCCCGCTCAGATCCACCTCATGGGGCTCTCCAATGGCGGCAAAGGCCTCTGCCTTGCGGAGTCAGCCGCAGGCCCCAAATTTCGCTCACTCATCTTTCTCTCCGCCGTGCTGCACAGCCGCATCCGCCCTGCGCAGCTCGCCGCACGTCTTCATCCGCGCCCAGTCCTCATCCTCTCCGGCGACAGCGATGACCGCGTGCCTTGGGAGTACGTCTCAGACTACGCCGACACGCTCAAGGCTGGCGGCCTGGACGTCACCACCCATCGATTTGCAGGAGAGGATCACTTCGTTTTCTTCCGAAAAAGCGCCGAAGTCCAGAAGCTCGTCTCCGCGTGGGTCCGCCGCTGATCCGGCTCAAGCCGCTGCGCCGCTCTGGGGCGAGAGCTTCAGTCTGCACCTCACACACGTCCCCCCCGCTTTTCCAGGCATGATCTCAAAGCTGGCCCCCACACTCTGCGCGCGGTAGCGCATGGTGCGCAGGCCCATGCCCCGCCCCATGGCCGCCTTGTCCGCCGCCATGCCCGTGCCGTTGTCCTCCAGCCGCATCTCCAGTACATCCCCACACCGGCTCATGGTGATGACGATTTCACGCGCCCCGCCATGCCGCACCGCATTGGCCACCGCCTCCTGCGCAATGCGGTAGAGGTGCATCGCCACCTTTGGGCTGTCGATCTGTATCTCGCCACTTTCCTCGATGACGATGGCCACGCCCGTCAGCCGGCTCGTGTTCCCCGCCAGCTCTTTCAGCGCCACGGAGAAGCCGGAGTCGTCCACATGCACCGGGAAAATGCCCCGGGCGAGATCCCGCGCATCCGCCACCGCCTGCTGCACAGACTCCACCACCAGCGCAGCATCCTGCGCCGCCGCCACCCCCTGCGCCTGCAGATCCTCCGTCAGCGCATGCACAGCGCAGCCTATGGCCGCCAGCTGCTGGCACAGCCCGTCATGCAGATCCTGGCCTATCCGCTGCTGCTCATGCTCGCTCACCCTGATGATGTCCAGCTCCAGCTGCCGGCGCTCCTCCAGCATTTGGATGTGGGCCTCGTCCGCCTCCTGCTTGCTGCGCACGGCATGCACCGCAAACACCAGCACAAAAAAATAGAACTCCCGGTTCAGCATGGCCCAGGCGTAGCCCATCTGGGTCGTATAGGGGTTGGAGTATCTGTTGGCCACCCACCACACCCCGCCGGAAAATATGGCCACCAGCATGCCCCCGCCAACGCCAGACCACCACACAGCCAGCACAATGGGCAGGGCGTAAAACATAAACCAGCTGATTTCCCAGCTGGTCGCCTCATCCAGCCACCCCAGCGCCGCCGTCAGCAGAATGGGCACCAGCAGCGAGACCCAGTACGGGCTCGCACGCATCCTGACGCTCAGCGCCCCCGCCTTCCCTGCCCTCCCCGGCAGGCTCTCTCCATCCGTGCTGTTCACAGCGCGGCCTTTCATGGGAGAGGCGGGAGGTGGCACATCATGGAATATTAAAAACAATATACCCACTCCCTCTCCCGGCGGAAAGCTTGGAATTCCATCTGCCGAAAAGCCGCCACCATGCCGGCACTGCACCAGCAGTGCCGGTATCGGCGTGCCTTGGCCGTCCTGCCTGCCGTCTCAGCGCGGCCTGCCCTTCTCTGCCAGCGCCACCTCAGCCGCCTGGATGAGATTCTTCAGCTGCGCGTCGTTTGGCTGCACGCTCTCAGCCACATGGTAGTGGTCCAGCGCACGGTGCGGCAGCCCTGTCTGGTGATAGACCAGCCCAAGCGCCTTGTGAGTCTGCACATCGTTCGGAATCGCTCGGAGAATGTCACGGAAGACCGCCACCGCTTCATCATACCGCCCCACCCCGGCCAGGCTCAGCCCCAGCGTAAAGGCCACAGGAGGCTTGGTCGTGGCGTTTTTGTCCAGGCTGATGAGCTGCATCGTCGTATCCAGCGCCTCCTTGGGGCGGTTCAGCCTCAGCAGCGAGTTGGAGAGGTTCAGCAGCCCGTTCTGAAAGCGCGGCTCCACCTTCAGCGCCTCGCGGAAGCACTGCACCGCCTTCTCATTCTTGCCTGCGTCAGAGTAGGCCGCCCCCAGGTTCCCCCAGGTGCGGTACTTGCCCGGGCTCTTTGCCACGGTGTCCTCCCACAGGCTCTCGCGCGTCCGCCAGACGTTGTTGCGGACGCACGTCTTCCAGGACAGGGCCCCCACGCACGCTAGCGCCAGCACCGGCACCCCTACCTGCATCATGCGCGCCCGCGCCCCGCTGCTGCTGCTCCTCAGCCAGTCCAGCAGACAGGCCACCAGGATGAAAATGCCGATGGACGGCAGGTAGGAGCGGTGCTCCGCCACCAGGTCCGGCAGCGGCGTCAGCGCAGACGACACCGAGATGGTGACAAAAAACCACGCCACGCACGCAAACACCATCACAAACCTCACATCCTGCCGGAACCGCCGGAACAGCCCCCACGCCGTCAGCACCATCCCGGTCAGCACCGCCAGCGCCATCAGCACCGGCCCTTGGAAAAGCGAGCCATAGACAGGCCACTCAGGGTCCAGGTTCATCCCCTTCGGCCAGAACATCTGTCTCAGGTAGTGGGTCATCACCGTCAGTTCGCTCACAAAGTACTGCCAGTGGTTCAGCGGCGTGTCCCGCGAGTTCACGATGTTCATCGCCGCATTGAAGTCAAAGCCGCCACGCTGCGCCGCCGCCGTCATAAACACCAGCACCGGGATCAGCGGCATGCACAGCAGCAGCGGCAGCCCCCTCAAGACCGCCTTCCGCAGCCCCGCCCCCATCACCAGCCAGTCCAGCATCACCGCCACCAGCGGGATCATGAAGGCGTCTTCCTTCGTCTGCATGGCCAGCAGCAGCGACACCACGGCCCCGCCGCGCAGCAGCCACCGCGCCCATTTCCGCTCCACAGAGACAGACGCAAAATGCAGGCACAGGCTTGTCAGCGACAGCAGCACCACCAGCGAGGTAAAGCGCTGGATGATGTACGTCACAGACTCCGTCGCCAGCGGGTGCGCTGCAAACAGCAGCGCCGACGCAGCCGCGATGAAGAGCACGGAGCTCCGCCTCAGCCCGGCAGACAGCTTCGAGCGGCGCAGCAGCACCGTCACCATCGCATAAATCAGCACCGAATTCAGCGCATGGATCGCCACATTCACCAGCCGGTACCAGTGCGGGTTAAACCCATCCAGCTTGTAGTTCATCTGGAAGCTCGCATACGAGACCGGACGCATGATCGCATTGACCGCATAGTCCGGGTCAGCCCCGATCCTGGCCGGACGCGTCGCAAACTCCTTGAAGTCTTTCAGATACTCAAAGGTGCTGCCACTGCGGAAAAACGGGTTGTCCTTCAGGTACGTGTGGTCATCAAACGCCATCGGAAAATCCGCCGTCCACACGTACAAGCTCGCACACAGCCCCAGCAGTACCCCCACCACGGCCGCATGCACCCCAAACCCGGCACCACGCGGTGCCGGCAGCGCACTTTCTTCGCCTTTGTTTTCCACTCTTGAAAGAGGCTCAGGAGCTGGGGCGTTGATGGCAGGTGTTGGCGTGGCTGCTTGGGCCTCGGTTTTACCGTTGGTATGTTTGCTGCGTCGGCGTTTGGACATGGCTTCGGTAAGTTTAATTTCTGATACCGAATATTTTGCGATGAAAGCCCTCCTTTCATCAAAAGACATGCCCTGTCGCGTCGTTCGCCACCATGGCTAAAGCTATGACTTAGAACGATTAGGCCCCATGATCACGCACCCACTGCCCTGCGCGTAGGTACAGCTCAGCCGCACTGCGCAGCTGCAGCTTTTCCTTGATGCGGGCACGGTACGTTTCCACCGTGGACTCGCCCAGATTCAGCGTCTGCGCGATCTCGCGCGTACTCTTGCCGCGCCCAAGCATCTGAAACACCTCCAGCTCGCGGTCTGCCAGCGTTTCCATGCCCGCCAGCTCCGAGTTGCTGCGCTTCTGCGTCATCCTCTCCAGCAGCTTCGCCGTCATCTGGCGGCTCGCATACACGTCCCCTTTCATCACGCAGCGGATCGCCTCGATCACCTCGGTGGAGGCCTCGTTTTTCGTGATGTATCCCTTGGCGCCCGCGCGCAGCGCACGCTCGGCATACAGCTCCTCGTCATGCATCGAGAGCACCAGCACATTGATGTCCAGCCCCTGCGCCTTGATGTCCTTCAGCAGTTCCAGCCCGCTTGAGCCGTGCAGCGTGATGTCCACAATCGCGATGTCAGGCTTCGTCTCCAGGATCAGCCTCATGGCGTCACGGATGTTGTCCGCCTCACCGCAGATGGACATTCCCAGGTCACGGTTGATCAGCTGCCCCAGATGCTCGCGGAACATCGGGTGATCTTCGACGAGGAGTACCTTGTAGCTGTTGGCCGCTTTGATTTCAGTTTTCTTCATGTTCATAGAGTTGTTTGAGTTCATTGAGATCTTTTAGCTGCACCCGGCAGCTCACGGAGGTTCCGCCCTGGGCGCGCGGCTCGATGGCCAGCCCCCCCTGCAGCACCTGCGCGCGGTAGTGCATCGTGCGCAGCCCCATCCCGTCGCCCCTCAGGCGTGCGGTTGGCGGCATGCCTTTGCCATTGTCCTCCACGCGCAGCTCCAGCAGGTCGTCCTCCAGCTTCATCGCCACGTGGATCTCCGTCGCCCCGCTGTGCTTCACCGCATTGGCCACCGCCTCCTGCGCGATCCGGTACAGGTGCATCGACACCTCCGGCGCATCCAGCGGCACATCCACGCAGTCGGTCACAGCGATGGGTATCCCGGTCAGCCGGCTCATCATCTTCCCCAGGTCCTCCAGCGCGGCCGCCAGCCCGCTGCGGTCCACATGCACCGGAAAGATGCCCCGCGCTAGATTGCGCGCCTCCATCACCACCATCCTCAGAGATCCCTCGATCAGGCTCGCATCATGCGCCGCCTGCACCCCCTGCGCCTGCAGGTCCTCCGCCAGCACTCGCGCCGCGCAGCCTATGGCCGCCAGCTGCTGGCAGATCCCGTCATGCAGATCCTGGCCTATCCGCTGCTGCTCATGCTCGCTCACGCTCACAATGTCCCGCTCCAGCTGCCGCCGCTCCTCCAGCATCTGGATGCGCGCCGCATCCGCCTCCTGCTTGTGGCGCAGCGCGCTCACCGCAAAGACCGCCACGCACAGGTACACCAGCCGGTTCAGCAGCGCCCACGCATAGCCCAGCTGCGTCTCATACGGCGTCGTGCTCATGTTCGCCAGCCACCACACCACCCCGGAGAGCAGCGCTATGAAAAGCCCCGCACGGTTCCCCGCCCACCACACCGCCAGAAAGATCGGGATGCCGTAGAAGACAAACCACGTCACCTCAAAGCCCGTGATGTTGTCCAGCCAGCCGATGCCCAGCGTGACGACCATCATCACCGAGATGGTGAGCCACACCGACTGGCCGCGCATCGACTCCGTGGCCGCCGTCCACAGGCGCACCAGCCGGGTCTGCTTCTCCGGCTCATAGCCGGCGGCTGTTGCTCCCATGTTCATGTCCTCTTCTTCCATCCTTTCACCATAGCCGTGAACTCGCTGTAATCACGTATGTAATCCTCCGCCTCGTATGGCCGCGAGGCCAGCACCATCAGCACCGAGTCCGCCGAGTGCAGGTGCTCCTGCGCCCACACCATCGGCGGCACCAGCACCCCGAAAGTCGGGCGGTTCAGGCAGAACTCCTCGCTGTTTTCACCATCGTCCACCCGCAGGTGGCACTCCCCGTGCACGCACACGAGGAACTGCTCGCACAGCCGGTGCGCATGCTCCCCGCGCGTGCTCTCGGACGGGATGTCATAGGTCAGGAAAATCCGCTGCGCCGCAAAGGGCAGCTCCTGGCTGAGCTCCAGCGCCGTCAGGTTTCCCCTCACCGGGTCCACCACATGGCGCATCTCATACAGGCGCACCCCGCGCACAGAGCAGGTCTCAATGGTCGTCTCCTGGATCATGCAGCAGTTCCTTTCATGTGTATCGTCTTCATGCGCACCAGAGCCTGCGGCTTGCCGGAAACCGTCAGAAACGCACGCCCCACATACTCGCCGATCAGCCCCAGCATCAGCAGCTGCGCACCGCTGAAGACAGCCAGCGCCCCCATCAGCGAGCCCCAGCCCAGCTGCCGCCGCCCCACAAACAGGGTTTCCAGCACCACCTCCGCCAGGATCAGCGCCCCCAGCACACACAGCAGCCCACCCAGCACACTGGCGATCCGCAGCGGCATCACGCTAAAGTCAAACAGCAGGCTCATTCCCAGCCGCACCAGCTTGCGCAGCGTGTACCCGCTCCGCCCCTCCGCCCTCTCCACATGCTCCACCTCCAGCGTGGAGATCCGGTTCGTGGCCCCGAGGATCAGCCCGTCCACATACGGGTATGGTCCGCGATACGTCACGATGCGCTCAATCAGCTCACGCCGCAGCGCACGAAAGCTGGAGAGGTACAAATCCTGCGGCTTCCCGAGCAGGAAGGTCGCGCAGCAGTTCGCCGCCTTGCTGCCCAGGTTGCGCGCCCAGTGGTGCTTCTTTTCCGCATAGCGTGAATAAACCACCTCCGCATCCGACCCGCGCAGGTGGCGCAGCAGCTTCACCGCCTCCGCCGGGGGATTTTGCAGGTCGTCATCCAGGTTCACCACAAACGCCCCCCGCGCATGCCTGTAGCCCTCCAGCACGGCCGCATGCTCGCCAAAATTGCGCGCCAGCTCCACCACCGTCACAGGCACGGGAAAATCAGCCACCGCATGCCGCGCCGCAGCCGCCGAGCCATCCCTGCTGCCATCATCCACCAGCACCAGCTCCCAGCTTTCCGGCAGCGACAGCGCACGGAAGGCGCCCAGCAGCCGGGCCAGCCCCTCCCCGGTGTTGTACAGCGGCACCACAAAGCTCAGCTCAGGCGCAGTCTCAGTAGCTTCCATGCCGCAGCCCTCCGGTGGGTGGTTTCCTGCGCCGCGCCACGGCAAAGACCGACGAGCCAAACGGCGGGCGCAGCTCCCGGCACAGCCCCGCCTCCAGCCTGCCCGCACCGGCCAGCAGCGCATTCATCCATGCAGGCGTCAGCCGCAGGTCAGACTCCCCGCTGCCCGTCACCAGCACCGCCTTCACCCGGCTCAGCCTCCGCCACAGCAGCAGCGGCAGAAACAGCCACGCATTCCAGTAGTGCAGCGTCTCCACCTCAAAGCCGGAATCCTCCAGCAGAGACCTCACCTGCGCCTCCGCATAGCGCCGAGCGCCACCCACCGCCACATCATGGGAGCCGCGCAGGCCCTCAAACGCCGGCAGGTTCAGCACCAGCAGCCCCCCCGGGCGCAGCACACGGCCCATTTCCAGCAGCGCACGCCGCTCGCTCACCTCCTCATGGTACAGCACATCCAGGCTCAGCACCGCGTCAAACGCCTCGGCCTCATACGGCAGCGCCTCCACAGAGGCCAGCTGTACCATGCCCAGGCCGCGCTGCTGGCAGTGCCTCACCGCCTGCCGCGCCGCATCCACCCCCGCTCCGCACAGGCCGCAGATCTGCTCCTGCAAAAACGCCAGCATCCCACCCGTGCCGCAGCCCGCATCCAGCAGCCGCCCGTTCGGCGGCAGCCGCCCGGCCAGCGCATGCTGCACCTGGCTGCGCAGCACCGCATACCACCAATGGCGGTCCTCCGCCTCACGCATCAGGTCGTATTCAGGAGCTCTCATGTTCAAATCTTTTCAGGGCTTCGATCACCTCCTCCACCGCCTCCTCGGACACATACGGGTGCATCGGCAGCGTCAGCACCGCCGCCGCCGCGCGGTCACACTCCAGCAGCAGCTCATTCTCACCGCCGAAAGCCCCCTGCCGGTGCAGCGGCACCGGGTACAGCGCCGCCACCGGTATCCCCGCACGCAGCAGGTGCTGCATCAGCGCATCCCGCCGCGCACAGCGCACCACATACTGGTGGTAGGCATGCTCGCACCCGCCTCGCACCATCGGGGCCTCCACCGTGCGGCTGCCCACCAGCCGGGCATCATACGTCGCCGCCAGTCTGCGCCTTTGCAGCACGCTCTCGTTCAGCGCCCCCAGCTTCACCCGCAGCACCGCCGCCTGCAGCTCATCCAGCCGGCTGTTCACCCCCGCATGCACGCTCACATGGCGCTCCTTCCACCCATACTGGCGCAGCTCACGCACCCACTCCGCCAGCTCCGCATCCTTCGTCACCACCGCACCCGCGTCCCCCAGCGCCGCCAGGTTCTTCGTCGGGTAAAAGCTAAACGCCGCCGCACGCCCCAGCGTCCCTGCAGGCTGCCCATGCCACAGCGCCCCGTGCGCCTGCGCACAGTCCTCCAGCAGCTCGATGCCATGCTCATTCGCCACGCGCTGCAGATTTGCCCAGTCCGCCGGGTGCCCGTACAGGTGCACCACCACCGCCGCCCTCACGCCCCGTCCCCGGAAAGAGCGCAGCAGCTCGTCCAGCGCCTCCGGACACAGCGTGAACGTCCCCGGCTCAATATCGACAAACTCCGGCACCGCCCCGCTGCGCATCACCCCCGCCGCCACCGCAGACGGTGCAAAGGACGGCACCGCCACCTTGCTCCCCGCCCCGATCCCCAGCCCCCGCAGCATCAGCTCGATCGCGTCCGTACCATTGGCCACCCCCACTGCCTGCCCGCCTCCGAGATACGCCGCAAATTCCGCCTCAAACGCCGTCACCTCCGCTCCCAGGATGTAGCTCCCGCTCGCGCTCACCCGATCCATCGCCTGCCTCAGCGCCGTCTCATGCCGACGCTGATCCGCCTGCGGATACAGCAAAGACCAGTGGTTGGAGGGACCGAGCATTCATCACCTTGAGCCATGACAAATTTGTCGCAAATAACGCTACGCGTAGCGAAATTCGCCACTTCACCTAAAGCCCAGGTTTACAGCAGCCCGCCCGCCTTCACATCCAGGTACTTGTTTGCCAGCGCCACCGGCAGCATCTGTGCAGACTCATCCACCGTCAGCACCCGCCGCGACCTCAGCGACTCCAGCAGCTGCCGCCGCTCCCCAAAGTAATGCGTCAGAGCCCCATACTGCAGCGCATCATGCAGCTGGTCGATCGGTGCCGCCGCACGCTGCTCCAGCTCCTGCTCCCGTAGTGTCGCCGTCAGCACCAGGTGGCGCTTCTGCATCGCCCCCACCGCCGTCGCCAGCGTCGCCCCGTCCTCGCTGCGCAGATTCGTCAGCATGATCACCAGCGCACGCCGCCGCTGCAGCGTCATCACCCGCTCCGCCGCCTCGATGAAGTCGCTCGGCTCACTGCTCGCCTCATAGTTGTACAGGTGGTTCAGCAGCTTCGGCATGCTGTGCGCCCCCTTCACCGGCGGCAGCCAGCGCTGCACCCCGCCAAAGCCCGCCACCCCCACCTCATCCCCCTGCCTCAGCGCGATGAAGGCGATCAGCAGCATCGCATTCAGGCAGTGGTCAAACTGGCTCAGCCCCCCGTCCAGCGCACGCATCCGCCGCCCGCAGTCCGGCACCAGCAGGATCGTCTGGTTCCGCGTCTCCTCATAGTCACGGCTCACCAGCGTGGAGCGGCGCGACGTCGCCTTCCAGTCGATCCGTGAAAGCACATCCCCGTCCTGGTAGTCGCGCAGCTGGTGGAAATCCAGCGAGCCCCCCATCCGGCGCCGTTTCACGATCCCCATCTGCTCCACACGGTTCGCCATCGCCAGCAGCGCAAAGCGCACCACCGGCTCGTAGTTCGGGTACGCCCGCGTCGCACTCTCTCCCGCGATGAAATGCAGCCGCCGCCACAGCCCCAGCGCCGAATGCACCAGCACATGCGCCGGCGTAAACGCATGCTCACCGCGCCGCACAAACCGCGCCTCATACGAGATCGCCGCATACTCCCCTCGCGGGATGCTCACCGCATGTGGCAGCCCCTCCGCCTCCGCCGCTGTGGGGATGCCGTCAAACACCTCCAGCCTAAGCGTGCGCCGCACCGAGTGCGTCACCGTCAGCGTCACCTCAGCCCCCACCCCCAGCGCAAACCGTCCTGGCAGCGCGCGCTTCCCCGTGATGCGCCCCCGCCGCGGCAGCGTGCACGCGTCTGCCACCGCCGCCAGCAGCAGCCCCCCGCCCCACACCTGCCACAGCAGTGCCCCACGCTCCCACACAGACGCCACCACCCCCAGGACGAGCCAGGAGTGCAGCAGCTTCAGCAGCAGGGAGGTCGGGCGCATGCGGTTCAGACGCGGGGGGCTTCGATGGTCTTGAGCAGCGAGTTCAGCATGTCGTCCACACTCTGGCCGCTGATCGCGATTTCCGGCGCCAGCTGCACCCGGTGCCTCAGCACCGGCAGCACCGCACGCTTCACATCTCCCGGCGTGATGTAGCCCCGCCCCTCCAGCAGCGCATACGACTTCGCCACCCTCACCAGGCTGATCGCCCCACGCGTCCCCGCCCCCAGGGAGATCGCGCTGTGCTGCCGCGTCGCGCGCACGATTTTCACCGCATAGTCCACCACCTGCTCCACCGCCTGCACCGCAGCCGCCTCCTCCTGCGCGGCCAGGATGTCCTGCGGCGTGCACACCTGCGGCACGTCCGAAGTCGAAAGCCCCCCGCCAGACGCGCGCGAAGACACCGCCTTCACCACCCACGTCTCATTCGCCACATCCGGGTAGTCGATCAGCACCTTCAGCAAAAAGCGGTCCAGCTGCGCCTCCGGCAGCGGGTACGTCCCCTCCTGCTCGATGGGGTTCTGCGTCGCAAACGTCATGAAAGGCGGAGCCAGCGCATGGCTCTCCCCGTCGATCGTCACCTGCGTCTCCTGCATCACCTCCAGCAGCGCAGACTGCGTCTTCGCCGGCGCGCGGTTGATCTCGTCCGCCAGCAGCAGATTCGCAAACACCGGCCCCCGCCGCACCCGGAAGGTGCCGCTGGCCATGTCAAACAGCGTATGTCCGCACACATCGGAAGGCATCAGGTCCGGCGTGAACTGGATGCGCCGGAAGCTTCCCCCAAACGTGTGGGAAAGCGCCAGCACCAGATGCGTCTTGCCCAGGCCCGGCTTCCCCTCCAGCAGCACATGCCCCCCTGCCAGCAGCGCCGCCAGCACCTGCTGCAGCACCTCCTCCTGCCCCACAAACACCTGGCCCACCGCCGCATGGATCTTCTGAAAAATCTCCGTGCTCCTCGGCGCAGGCTGCGACGCCAAACCACCCGGCGGCGGCGGCACGTAAAGACTCGAAACATCAGGTTCTGGAAGGATCGGATTCATGGAGTGGTAGGTGATGATTTTTTTGTTTAAAGCGCCCGGCGGATGGCCTGAAGGTCGCGCATGAGATTCACAAACTGGTGCACGCTCCCCGGCGGCGTCATGTCAAACACCGCCGCCACCCTCTGCACAGGCAGCCCGCTGCGGCGCGCCAGCTCCCCGGCCAGCACATCATTCATCTGCCGGCTCCCGTCATCCAGATGCCGCAGCCGCTCACGCACACGCTCCCACACCGCATCCCGTGCGGCGTTCACCAGCAGAGCCCCGCGCCGCATGCGCCAGAAGAACTCCCCCAGAGCGCCGATGTGGCTGGCAAAATGGCGCGTCGAGTCCAGCTCCACCTCCGCCAGCGGCCCAAAGCGCGGCATCTGCTGCCACAGCCAGAAGCCCAGGCAGACCGCCAGCGCCACCACCGCCATCCACCCCCGCTGCCACAGCAGCCCGAAAAAGCTGCCCGTGCTCGTGGAGACAAAAAGCACCTCCTTCGCCCTGTGCTCCCCCACCAGCGCAGAGAGCCAGTTCGCGTGGTCACGCTGCCCTATCCAGTGGTTGCGGAAGGGCCGCGCATGCG
Source organism: Prosthecobacter fluviatilis (assembly GCF_042655725.1). GTDB lineage: Bacteria > Verrucomicrobiota > Verrucomicrobiia > Verrucomicrobiales > Verrucomicrobiaceae > Prosthecobacter > Prosthecobacter fluviatilis. The sequence continues at coordinate 1,218,897 of NZ_JBHSMQ010000001.1, read as the reverse complement.
CCAGCAGCGTCACCCACCCCGTCCCATGGCGCAGGTGCAGCGCCAGGGACACCTCCCTCGGCCCGGCGGAAAACTCCCCCCGCAGCAGGCTGCGCTGCAGGTTCAGGCTCTGCCGCCCGCCCAGGCTCGCATGGTAGCTCCTGCCATTCCATGAGATCTTCTGGTCAGACTCCAGCAGCGTCTCGTCCTTGCGGGCGCTTTTGCCCTCCGTCATGTCCCTGAGCTCCTCCTCCGGAAAGCGCCTTTGCACCCCCACCCCCAGCTGCTCCAGCACCGGGTCTTTGCGCTCCTCCCGCAGCAGGGCGGAAAGGTACGCCCCAAACTGCGTTTCAAAATCATTGTACGGCCTCGTGCCGTCCAGGAAATACACCAGGTGCCCGCCGCTGAAACTCCAGCGCAGCAGCTGCTTCGCACGCCCCTCGGCCAGCCCGCCCTCCCCGGAAATGAAGATCACCGCATCATGCGGCGGCAGCTTCCCCAGAGACTTCGCCGTACGCGCGTTGTGGCCCAGCGCGTCCAGCAGCCGCTCCGCCGCGAGAAACGGGTTCACCCGCGCCTGCCCCTTGTAGCCGGTGGTGATCTCCACCTCCTTCCAGCGCCCGCCCCCGCCGTCCTTGCAGCCGCACAGCAGCAGCACGCAGGCCAGCACACTCAGCATCTGGATCACGCCACCCCTCATGACTCACCTCCCCGCTCCGCAAACGGCCACGTGTCGCACAGCCGCGCCATCTCCTCGTCAGACACCGGCAGCACCGCATACGCCGCCTGGACCCATGCCCCCGTCAGCTGGCGGAAGTAATCCGCCTCCGCCTTCTCCCCCGCGCGCATCACCTGCACCACACAGTCCTCCTCCGTGTCACTGTCCGCGATCGGCAACCTCCGGCGGTTCACCAGCCACGAAAGCGCCCCCCGGTACAGCAGGCTCAGCGCCACCTTGCAGTCTCCCCCGGCCCAGGCCGCACGCGCCGCCGCCACGATGTCCTCCGGCAGGCTCTCCCGCGTGATGTTCATCCCCATCAGCACCTTCGGCGCCTGCACCGCCGCCTTGCCGGTGCCACGGGAGGTAAAAAGGTCGCGGTTCCTCACCAGGTAGAGGATCAGCCACAGCGCCAGCCCGACCAGCGGCGCCCAAAACAGCAGCAGCATCTTCGTCGAGGCAAAGTCCACACTCCCCCCCTTGGTCTTCTCACGCCAGGCCGCACGCTCCTTCTCTTTCTCCCCCTTCTCCCACTCCCAGCTCGTGCGCTTGTGGATCTCAAACACCGGGTCCGCCAGCACCTCCCTCACCGCCGTCTCGGCGTCCGCCGCCCGTCCCCCAGCCGGGCTGCCAAACAGCGCCAGCACGGCCAGCACCACCGCCGCAGCACCGGCCGTCAGCCGCGTCGCCAGCCGCCGGAATGCCAGCTCCACATCCCAGCCCTCGATGCGCGTGCGGCAGTTCAGGTACAGGGCAAACCCCGCCCCCACATAAAACGGCTCCACCAGCGTGACGATCACCATATGGCACACCGCACCCCACCACAAAAAGGCGTTCGGGATCGTGCTCTCAAAATCCATGGACTGCACCAGCCCGTCCCAGTCCAGCTGCGCACTCTCCGGCAGCAGGCCGTACGTCCCCCACATCAGCCCGAGCCAGGCCACGAGCTCGATGTTTGAAAACGCCAGCGTCGTCGACACCCCGGAGCTTCCCCCATCCATCGCGAGAATCTTGATGCGCCTCTTCACAGCCGAGCCGCGCAGCCCCTCCAGCATCTGCGCAGGCAGCGCAAAGCTGCGGATGAACGACAGCCGCCGCCACAGCAGCGCCGGCAGCAAATTCATCAGCCACAACCTCGGCCACTGCCGCAACGTTTCGAAAAATCCCGGCCTCACCCCAAAGGCAGCACGGCTCAGAAAGAACAGCGGCACCCGGTCATAGAGCGGCTTCAGCCACCACACCGCCAGCGGGATCACCGCCGGCGTCTCACGCAGCAGCACGCACACGCCCGCCCACAGCGGCAGCACCGTGCACGCCCACAGCACCAGGATCCTGCCAAAGTCCCTACGCACCATCGCGCAGCCCAGGTCCACCGCCTCCCAGGGTCGGCGCGGCCTCAGCGTGAAAGTGATGTCCTCAAGCCTCATCCGCGCGCCTCCTTCCGCCCAGCAGCAAAAACAGCGCCACCAGCACCCAGCACACCCCGCCCACCGTGAACTTGATCACCGGCGGCAGATCCAGCGGCGACCAAAATCCCTCCAGCACCGCCGCCAGGCTCGTCAGCAGCGTCGCACCCGCCAGCAGCGGCAGCGCCTTCCGTCCCGCCAGCACCAGCGCCGTGCGCCTCTCCATCCGCCCCGGCCGCAGCACCGACCACCCCACCCGCATCCCAGCCATCGCAGAGATCACGATCCCCGTGAACTCCGGCGCCCCGTGCGCAATCACCCACGTGTAAAGCGTCAGCGGATTCCCCGTGTAGTGCACATACCCCGTGGCAGCGCCAAAATAGACCGAGTTGAAAATCAACACAAACAGCGACCCCACCCCGCCCAGGATGCCTCCCGCAAACGTCCGGAAATCAATCCCCACATTGTTCAGGATGTAGCCGCAAAACGCCTCAAAGCCCGAGCCAAAGCTCTCACGCACATAGTCAGACGGACTGCTCGACTCCCCATACATGCTCTCGATCTGCATCATCCCATCCGGCCCCAGAAAGGACATCGCCCACTCAGGGTGCGCAGGCGTGATGACCGCGATCAGCGCCGCAGGCAGATAAAACAGCGCCGTGCACCACCAGAACAGCCGACACTCCGCACGCACCGCCTGCGGAAACTCCACCACCACCAGCCGTACAAACGACTCCCACCCACCTGCGCTGTGCCGCTCCAGCACCCGATAGCTGCGGATCGCCAGCGCATTCAGCCTCTGCGTCAGGCGCTGCGGGCTCATCCGGTGCTGCGCCACGCTCAGGTCATGGCACACCTGCCGGAAGGTCGCAGGCAGCTCATCCACCGCAGCCGTGGGCTGCGACTTCGCCGCCTCCTCCAGCAGCCGCTCCAGCTTCTGCCACCGCGGCTCGATCTGCTTCTCAAACTGGGCCGGAGTCATGTGCGCGTCATCGCCGCCCCCTTCAGCACAGGTGCCTTCGCTCCACGCTCCTCCGGGGCCTGCAGCCACAGCGCCATGCCGCACAGCCGCCGCAGTCCCTCCGCCCCTTCCGCCTCCGTCAGCGGCTGCACCAGCCCCGCCAGCTCCAGCCGCCGCTCATTCGCCCACAGCGGCGCACGCTCCAGAAACTGCAGCAGCGCCGCCTGCTCCTCCCGCGTCAGCACCCGGGATGGCGCACGCCTCTCCACACGCATCTCAGGCTGCGCATCCCCCAGGCTCGGCGCCTCCGCATACGTCACCACCGTGTTCGCCACCAGGTCCCCCAGCCTTTGAAACCGCCGCGTAAACAGCATGCACACGATCCCCGTCAGGTACAGCCCCGGCATGAAGTCCACCACCCGCAGAAAATTCCGCATCACCGCCTGCGCCATCGTCACCGGCCCGCCCGTCACGCTCATCACCCGCAGCTTCTTCGCACGCTGCCCAGGCGTCGCACCCTTCGCGCCCGCCTCGAAAAACACGTTGTAAAACCACTCCATGAAAAACGCGAACAGCATCACCAGCCCCTGCGTCATCTCCCTGCCGATCAGGTCTGGCAGCAGCCAGTACGCCCCCAACGCCACCCCGCAGTCAATCACCAGCCGTATGCACAGGTCGATCACATACGCCATGCTCCGCACCGCCAGTCCGGCCACACGCAGCTGGATCTCCACGCCGTCCGCGAGTTCGACTGTTTGCAAGGTGTCCGCGCGTGCCACTGCCATCGTCAGCCAATCAAGCGGTTCCGTTTGGTTTTGACAACCCGCGAATTATTTTCGTAGGATTTGTAATAGCTGGGTTCCGCATCATCAATCATTCTCCCACCATGGAATCTCCCCTTTCCAATCCTTACACAGCCCCCGTCTCAAACCTTTTTGGCTCCGCCACCCCAGGCTACGCAGAGGCCGTCTCCCCCAGCACCATCGCCCAGCTCGCCGGCACCAGGCCCTGGGTGCGCCTCATGTCCGTCATCTTCTGGCTCGCAGGCCTCGTCCTCGTGTTCTTCAGCTGCATGTACGCATTGCTGGCAGCCTCCGGCACCCTCGCCAGCGCTGAATTTGCCAAGAATCCGGTCATCGCATCCAACCCCGCCTTCGCAGACAATCCCGCCGTCTTCAGCGGCATCCTCATCGGCACCTCCATCTATCTCGGAGTCTTTGCCTTCCTCACTATCTACCCCGCCCTGAAACTCTGGAAATATGCCAGCGCCATCGGCAGGCTCATGGCCTCCCACTCCATCGCAGACCTCGACGCCGCCCTCACCGAGCAGCGCCGCTACTGGAAGTTTCACGGCATCATGACCATCGTCTCCATCTGCCTCGTCCTCATCGGCATCGTCGCCGTCTTCGCCATCGCCTTCACCGCCCTCCAGTCAGGCATCAAGCTCCCGCACTGATCTCTCACCCCATCAGCGCCACCGCGATCGGGTCCACCAGCGGCTTGCCCGCCCGCGTCAGTCTCACGTGACCCCCGTCATAGCTCAGCAGCCCCTGCTCACGCAGCGTCTCCAGCATCTTGCGTGACTCCGCATGGATCAGCTCCAGCGGCAGCCCGCGTGCCGTGCGCAGCTCCAGGCCAAAGCGCTCCGTCCGCCGCTGCTCCGCCGTCAGCTCCTCCACCTCCACCGCCGTCTCTTCTCCCGCCAGCGTCAGCGCCATGTACCGCGGTGTGTCCTTCACATTGTTCCAGCGCCGCGCGCCCACCGTCGAAAACGCTCCGGGCCCGATCCCCAGGTAATCCTCCCCCAGCCAGTACGCCTCATTGTGCACAGAGCGGTGCCCAGGCTTCGCGTAGTTGGAGATCTCGTAGTGCTCAAAACCGCCCGCCTCCAGCATGTCGATCGCCACATTGAAAAACTCCGCATCCCGCCCCTCGTCCTCCCGGTACTCACCCGCCTTCAGCCGCCGGAAAAAATCCGTGTCTTCCTCATAGTTCAGATTGTACGCCGAGATGTGGTCCGGCTGCAGAGAGATCGTGTGCTCCAGCGTCTGCCTCCACGTCTCCACACGCTGCCCCGGGATGGAAAACATCAGGTCCAGGTTCAGGCTCGGAAACCCCGCCGCCTTCAGCACCCGCCACGTCTCCTCCGCGTCCGCACGCGCATGGTCGCGCCCCAAAGTTTTGAGCGTCTCATCATCCCACGCCTGGATCCCCAGGCTCACCCGCGTCACCCCCATCTCACGCATCATCACCGCCTTCGAAGCCGTCACCGTGCGCGGATTCGCCTCCATCGTAAATTCCAGCACCCCGCCCATGTCCACCCGCTCCCGCAGCCCCCGCAGCAGCCGCTCCAGATGCACATCGCTCAGCATCGTCGGCGTACCGCCGCCAAAAAAAATCGTCTCCGGCCGCAGCGGCTGCTTTTCCGCCTCCTTCAGCAGCGCGTCCACAAACGCCGTCATGTCCGTCCCCCCCGGCGTGTGCTTGTGAAAGCTGCAGTACGGGCAGATGCGGTGGCAGAAAGGAATGTGGACGTAGAGATGCTTCACAGGCTTGGGATCAGATGATGGCAGAGAATGCTTGCTCCAGCATCCAGCATCCAGCATCTAGAATCCAGACATGTCAGACGAAACTCACCACGAACGCGAACTCGGCGGCCAGCTCCTCGCCTCCGTCTCCCGTTCCTTCTACCTCACCCTCAAAGCTCTCCCCAAAGAGCTCCGCGAGCCCATCTCCCTCGCTTACCTCCTCGCCCGCACGGCAGACACCATCGCAGACACCGCCCTCGTCAGCACCACCGTCCGCCTCGACTGCCTCCAGAGCTACCGCTCCCTCGTCCGTGGCTCCGGTGATGTCCAAAGCCTCGCCGCCACCCTCATCTCCCAGTTCTGCACCCAGCAGAGCGACGACGCCGAGCGCCGCCTCATGGAAAAATTCGCCGACGGCATCGCCTGGCTCCGCACCATGCGGCCCACACCCCTCGCCGCCATCCAAAACGTCCTCGAGCACATCATCGACGGCCAGATGCTCGACATCCGCCGCTTTCCCGCAGACGGCCGCCTCCGCAGCCTCGCCACCCCTGCGGAGCTCGATGAATACACCTGGCTCGTCGCCGGCTGCGTCGGCGAATTTTGGACCCAGCTCTGCGCCACCGAGCTCCCCGGCGCGCTCGACCCCGCCATCGCCACCGCCCAGATGCAGGACTGGGGCGCCCGCATGGGCAAAGGCCTCCAGCTCATCAACATCCTTCGCGACATCGGCGAAGACACCCGAGACGGCCGCTGCTACCTCCCCTGCCAGCCCGGCGAAATCCAGACCGAGTGGAGCCTCTGGCTGCAAACCTGCACCGAGCACCTCGAGTGCGGCCTCCGCTACGTCCAGCACGTCAACCACACCAAGCTCCGCTACGCCACCGCCCTCCCCCTCCTCCTCGGCATTCAGACCGTCGCCAAAATGCGCACCACCCCGTGGGACAGGATTCTGCAAGGCGTCAAAATCTCCCGCCTCGACGTCGCCAGCATCCTCGCCCAGGCCGCCATCGCCTGCCGCAGCCCCGCCGCCCTGGAAAGACTCTACCGCAAGCTCGCCCAGGCCTGAAGCCCCCTCACTTTCCACACCTCCGCAAATAAGCTTGCCGGACCGCCGGTTCCTCGCATATTTAATTCCGTTCGGTGGAAGGCGACCACGGCGGCAGACGCCACACGTCACACTCCATCCGCAGCACATCCCACGTTGGGGCTATAGCTCAGTTGGTAGAGCGTCTCGTTCGCAATGAGAAGGTCAGGGGTTCGAATCCCCTTAGCTCCACCAGGAGCAAAAGCGCACCCAGGGCCGGAGTTCGCCCTGTAAAACAGCAAAAACCCTGGTACCGCGGCTCTTTGGCCACGTCCATTTTCCAGCCAGGTTTTCAGGGCCGCAGCCCTTACTTCTTCTTCGCAGGCTTCGCCTTGGGGCTGCTCTCCGCGAGCTGGTCGTTCTCCACCTGCCGGGCCACGGCACGTTCGACGTAGTTCGCAAAACTACGGCCATCGAGTGCCGCATACTTCTTCGCCAGCTTGGCGATCCGTGGGTCAATCGTGATACTGGTATTGATCTTCATAAGGTGGCAGAGTGTGGTATTTTGACGCACCATGCAACAGAGATTTGCATGCCTGTTCATACGCACAGCGTCAAAAACGGCCTTTTTTTGTGCCTTCTCCCCCTCGAAAAGCACCGCATTTGTGGCGGCGGGAGTGACTGACAAAACTGGCGGTGAGGGAGGGATTCGAACCCTCGGTAGCTGTTAAGGCTACGCATCTTTAGCAAAGATGTGCTTTCGACCACTCAGCCACCTCACCAATAGTTGTCCCGCAGCCAGACGGCCAGCGGAGTGCTTATTTAGCGTGCAGCCCGGCGTATCGTCAAACGAAATGTCACTCTAGCTCGCATCTCCTTCAATTAAATCAGGCCGGTTCGCCCGCGTGCGCTCCAGCGCCTGCTGCTCTCTCCATGCCGCGATCTTCGCGTGGTTCCCGCTCAGCAGCATCTCCGGCACCTTCAGGCCCCGGTACTCCGCCGGCTTGGTGTATTGCGGCGCCTCCAGCAGCCCGCTCGCTCCAAAGCTCTCCTCCACCGCGCTCATCTCATCCCCCAGCACCCCGGGCAGCAGCCTCACGATCGCGTCCATCACCACCACCGCAGCGATGGCCCCGTTCGTCAGCACGTAGTCCCCCAGGCTGATCTCCTCATCCACCCAGTGCTCAATGATCCGGTGATCAATTCCCTCGTAGTGCCCCGAAAGAAAAATCAAATGCGGCTCCGCCGCCAGACGCCGCGCCGTCGCCTGGTCAAACCTCTTCCCCGCAGGAGACATGTAAACAATGCGCGCCTCCGGCGTGTCGATCTTGTCCAGCGTCTCAAACACCGGCTCAGGCCGGATCACCATCCCCTGCCCCCCGCCGTACGGTGTGTCATCCACATGCCGGTGCTTTCCCAGCCCCTGCTCACGCAGATCATGCACGCGCAGGTCCAGAATGCCCTTTTCCTGCGCACGCCCCATCATGCTCAGGCCCATCGGCACAGAGACCAGCTCCGGGAACAGCGTCACCACATCTATTTGCATCTCCGCGCTATGCCGCAGCCTTCCCCGCGGGGCAAGCCCGGCATTCATTCTCACCTTCACCGGGAATGCGCCTTGACGCTTCGGGCCTCACTTCTACTATCGGGCTCCCCCATTTTTTCTCCATGAACATCCACGAGTACCAAGCCAAGCAGCTGTTCGACAAATTCGGCGTCGCCAGTCCCAAAGGAATCGTCGCCAGCACGGCGGCAGAAGCAGGAGCCGCAGCACGCGAAATCGGCCAGGCAGGCCTCGTGGTCAAAGCCCAGGTCCACGCCGGTGGCCGTGGCAAAGGCACCTTCAAAAACGGCTTCAAAGGCGGCGTCCACCTTGTGAACACCCCTGAGGAGGCGGAAGACATCGCCGGCAAGATGCTCGGCCAGACCCTCGTCACCCACCAGACCGGCCCCGAAGGCAAGCTCGTCAGCAAAGTCCTCGTCGCCAAGTCCGTGGACATCACCAAGGAATACTACTTCGCCATCCTCTTTGACCGCGGCACCAGCAGCCACGCCATCATCGCCTCCACCGAAGGCGGCATGAACATCGAGGAAGTCGCGGAAAAGACCCCCGAAAAGATCACCAAGGAGTTCATCCACCCCACCATCGGCCTTCAGGGCTACCAGTGCCGCAAGATCGCCGCCTCCCTCGGCCTGCGCGGCCCCTTGATGAACCAGGCCGTCAAGCTCTTCACCTCCCTGTGGAATCTCTACCTCAAGAGCGACTGCTCACTCGTCGAGATCAACCCCCTCGCCATCACCACCGACAACCAGGTCGTCGCCCTCGACGCCAAGTTCAACTTCGACGACAACGCCCTCTACCGCCAGAAGGACGTCACCGCCATGCGTGACACCACTGAGGAAGACCCACGCGAAGTCGCCGCCAGCGAATTCGGCCTCAACTACATCGGTCTCGACGGCAACATCGCCTGCCTCGTCAACGGCGCCGGCCTTGCCATGTCCACCATGGACATCATCAAGTTCCACGGCGGCGAACCTGCCAACTTCCTCGACGTCGGCGGCGGCGCCACCAAGGAGCAGGTCACCGCAGCCTTCAAGATCATCCTCGGAGACCCCAACGTGAAGGGCATCCTCGTCAACATCTTTGGCGGCATCATGGACTGCAACATCATCGCCACCGGCATCATCGCCGCGGCTCAGGAAGTCTCGCTGAACATCCCCCTCGTCGTCCGCCTCGAAGGCAACAACGTCGAGGCCGGCAAGGCCACCCTCGCCTCCAGCGGCCTCAAGATCACCAGCGCAGACGGCCTCACCGACGCCGCGCAGAAGATCGTCGCCGCCGTCAACGGCTGATCCCGCAGCGCTCCAGCCCGTAGGGGATTACAAAAATCCCCTCAACAAGTATGAAAACCCGATTTACGGCCCCGTAAATCGGGTTCTCTTTTATGCCTCTATGGCCAGCATCACCACCGAAGAACTCCTCGCTCACACCCAATGGCTCGAAAGCGGCGGCAAAGCCGGCCGTAAGATCGATGAAACCGGCATGAACCTCGCCGGAGCCGCGCTCAACGATCTCAACCTCGCCAAAGGCCAGTTCGTCGGCACCACCTTCACCAAGGCCAACCTCGCGGGCACCAATCTCTCCGGCGCCGACTTCAGCGGGGCCAACCTCGACAGCGCCAATCTGAGCGGCGCAGACCTCAGCGGGGCCGACCTCGGCGGCGTCTCCCTCCGTCATGCCAATCTCAGCCACGCCAACGTCCGTGGCGCCGACCTCTCCGGAGCCAACCTCGAAGGCGCAAATCTGACCAGCGCAGACTTCACCAACGCCGACCTCATCGCCGCCAATCTCAACGGCACCGTCCAGACCGGCATGATCCACACCGGCGCCATCCTCGCCGACACCCAGGGGCTGAAGTGACCGTCCCCCAAGAATCCTGACAGGATGGGGATCATCCAGATCCCCCGGAGGATAGCCGTCCCGGCTGTCCATGCGAGACAGGCTTCCAGCCTGTCCTGCCCTCCACAACTCTCCCACCTCGGTAGTGCGCGCACTTGCCGAGGCTCTGGCACCTCAAAAATCAAAAATCGATTGCTCGACAATCGTCAATCCTCCGGCTCAGGCTTCCCTGCTCATGCTTGATTGACGATTGATTGAACAAGGAGCGCTGTTTTTCGAAGCACCGGCCTTCACCTGAACAACAAGCCCCACCCACAGCGAGCAAAATCTCCCTGTCCGCAGCGTACTGGGCCCATGCCCACACGCCGCACCTTCCTCTCCACCAGCCTCGCCGCAGTCACCTCACGCGCCCTGGCCCAGACGCAGACCGCCCCGGAGCCCGTCATCGACATCCATCAGCACATGAACTACCACCGGCGCGCGGACGAGCATCTGCTCGCGCACCAGCAGGCCATGGGCGTCACCACCTCCATCATCCTGCCCGCAGGCACCTACCTGGACCGCCCCTCCACCCACAACGGCAAGTCCAACGGCCTCGCCGCCCAATGTGCCACCACGCAGGCCGCGTATGATTTCGCCAAAGCCCACCCCGGCGCCTACATCTGGGCCGCCAATGAAGTCACCGACCTCGACACTGCCCCCGCCGAAATCGAAAAATGGCTCAAGCAGGGTGCCTGCATGATCGGCGAGCAGAAGTTCATGGTGCAGTGCGACTCCCCCGAAAGCCAGAAACTCTACGCTCTCGCCGCCGCCTACAACGTGCCCATCCTCCTGCACTTCCAGCATCAGACCTACAACCTCGGCTACGACCGCTTCCACACCATGCTGGAGAAGTTTCCCAAGACCAACTTCATCGGCCACGCCCAGGCCTTCTGGGGCAACATCGACAAAAACCACGATCAGAAGGTCAACTACCCCAAGGGCAAGATCACACCCGGCGGCATCACCGACCGTTACCTCGCCGACTACCCCAACATGTTTGCAGACATGTCCGCCGGCAGCGGCCTCCTCGCCCTCACCCGCGACGAAGAGCACACCACCAAATTCTTTGACCGCCATCAGGACAAGATCCTCTACGGCAGCGACTGCGCCGACCACCTCGGCCGCGGCCCCGGCTGCCAGGGAGCCCAGACCCTCGCCGCCATCCGCAAGCTCGCATCCAGCAAGACCGTCGAGCGCAAGATCCTCTTCGAAAACTCCCGGAAGCTGTTCCGGTTGGCCTAGGAAATACATCTGATCACACCTTCCCGTCTGCGAATCCACACCACCTGCGTTTCGGCACAAGACCATGACTTAAGTCATTGGTTTCCATGGTTTTCAAATCCAGAAAAACTTATTTCGAATGAACCTTTTTAAGGACTCATCTGTCGGTACGAGACAGGTGTTAGCTGAAAAGCTCTCACCTGACCCTCAACATACGCTCCTGTTTACCCAATGACTCCTGACAAATGCCAGAAGGCATTCAGCATCATCAATCAGATCCACGCCTTGATCGCCTACTGGGACGCTGACGAGCGCTGTGTCTTTTCCAACCGTGCTTATCAGACATGGTTCCGCAAAAGCCCCGAACAAATGACCGACATCTCCATGCAGGACCTGCTGGGACCCGTCGTCTATTCTCAAAATCTTCCTCACATACGCGCCGCCCTGCGCGGTGAAAAGCAGGTCTTTGAGCGGCAGCTCACTGACTCTGGAGACATCACCCGGCGCTTTGTCGCCACCTACACGCCAGATGTCGCCGAAGGCACTGTGCGGGGCTTTTCAGTGCATGCCACTGAACTGCCTGCCCAGCCGCACTTCAGTGAATGGCTGCCCATCTGCGCCAGTTGCAAAGACGTCCAGCTCAGCACGGGTCAGTGGCTGCCCGTCGAAGACTATCTTTTCCAGTGCTCGTCCTTCAACTTCACGCATGGTCTCTGCCCCAAATGCCTGCCACGGTACTTCCCAGGCTGCACAGATGGCGGCGCACCCTGCTAACCCTGCCGCTTGCACATTTCAGGTCCCCGGCCTCGTTGCTGACAGCCATGCCAGACACTGCCCCCAGCAAGCCCAATGTCAAAGTCGAAGCCTGGACCTTCGACGTCGGCGATGCCGGAAAAACCATCGACGCCTTTGCCGATGAAGTCATTCACCGCGTCGAAACCTCCTGGGACTCAGGTATCGACATCGTCCTCCTCCCCGAATACCTCTGGGCTGCCCTGGAACCTCTCCTCCCCAACAAGGACGCAGACATGGAGGACATCGCCAAAGTTGTCTGGCAGGACCTCATGCCACGGCTCAGGCAGCGCCTCTCACGCAAAGGAAAGCACGCCATCCTCGGCACCGCCCCTTATCTCGATCCCGACAGCAGGCATCTCTACAATCGCGCCATCATCTTCAGCGACGGCCGCCTCCTCCATCAGGACAAGCTGTTCCTCACCCCATGGGAGCACGAGTTCAGGGCTGGCCGCGAGCTCTACGTCTTCGAGATGTCCGGCCTCCGCGTCGCTATCGTGATCTGCCTCGACATCGAGGTGCCCGAACTCAGCTCACGCCTGCGCGGGCTCAACATCGACCTCCTCCTCGTCCCCAGCGCCACCGAGACCCTCTACGGCAGCGAGCGCGTCACCCGCTGCGCCTCCGCACGCGCCATCGAGCTCGGCTGCGCCGTCCTCGTCTGCCCCCTCGTCGGCAAATGCGACTCCAGCATGGTCAATGTGAACCTTGGCAAGATCGCCCTCTACCTTCCCGCGCTCAAAGCCTTTGAAGCCTATGACCGCACCGAGGACACGCGCCTCGTCCATCAAGGCTGGCACGCCCTCCGCGCCGAAGTGCCCGGTGCCGTCATCCAGGAAGCCCACCGCCGCCGCAAAGAGACCAACCCCTCCCAGCTCAGCGTCAACCTCACCCCCGACGAAGTCCGCATCGACGAAAGCGCCCGCACACCGCCCACGAAAAAAATCACCAGGCGGGAACGCATGTGAACGCATTCCCGCCTGGCGTGAATCTCACTTCTTCCCCCGCACCTCGTTCACAAACTCCTCCATCAAATCCATCGCCTTCGCGATGAGCTCCGGAGCAGTCGCGTAGCAGCAGCGCACAAAGCCCTCGCCCGCACTGGAGAAGGCACTGCCCGGCACCACGGCCACGCTCTTCTTCTCCAGCAGTTGAATGGCGAATTCTTTGCTCGTCAGCCCCGTGCTGCGGATCTCCGGGAACACATAAAACGCCCCGCCCGGATTGAAGCAGTGCAGCCCCATCCCGTTCAGGCGGCTCACGATAAGGTTGCGGCGCTGCTCGTAGCTCTGCCGCATGTCCTCATACGCCGTCTCGCCCATCTTCAGCGCCTCGATGCCCGCCATCTGGCTCATGATTGGAGCACACAGCATGCAGTACTGGTGGATCTTCATCATCGCCTCGCGCAGCGGCGCAGGCGCGCACGCATAGCCCAGGCGCCAGCCGGTCATGGCAAAGGCCTTGCTGAAGCCGTGCAGCAGCACCGTGCGCTCGCGCATGCCTGGAAATTCCACGATGCTTTTGTGCTTCCGGCCGTCATACAGCAGCTCGCTGTAAATCTCGTCCGTAAACACAAACAGATCATGCTTCACCGCCAGCGCGGCGATCTTCGCCAGCTCAGCCTCCGGCATGATGCCGCCCGTCGGATTCGTCGGGAAGTTCAGCGCGATGACCTTCGTCTTCGGCGTGATCGCCTTCTCCACATCCTCCGCCATCAGCGCAAACTCATTCTCCTCGCGCGTCTGCACCACCACCGGCACACCGTAGGCCATCTTGATGCTCGGGCTGTAGGACACGTAGCAGGGCTCATGATAGATCACCTCGTCTCCCGGATTCAGCACCGCACGGAAGGCGATGTCCAGCGCCTCAGACACACCCACTGTCACCAGAATCTCCGTCTTCGGATCATACGTGGTGCGGAAGTGCTTCGTCACGTATTCGCTGATGCCCACGCGCAGCGCTTCCAGTCCCAGATTGGAGGTGTAGCTCGTCTGCCCCTTTTCGAGCGAACGGATCACCGCCTCGCGGATCGGCCACGGCGTCGGTTTGTCCGGCTCGCCCACGCCCAGCGAAATCACATCGCTGCGGCCGATGACCAGCTCAAAGAAATCGCGGATGCCGGAGCGCGGCAGATCGCGAATGATGGTTGAAATCTTGTTGTCGTAATCCATGACCTCAGGTTCCTCATTTAATCATGGACTCACCGGCAGGCGCTCTTCGTCACCACCGGAATTCGCGAGAAACCCGCCCTCTTTGTACGCCTTCAGCTGAAAGCGCGTCGCCGTGGAAAGCACACCACCCAGGGTGCTGAGCTTCTCGGCCACAAAAGTTGCCACGTCGAGCAGGTCCTTGCCCTCCACGATCACGGCCAGGTCATACCCGCCGCTCATCAGGAAGCACTCACGCACCTGGTCAAACTTCGAAATGCGCCGTGCCAGACGGTCAAAGCCGCCATCACGTTCGGGCTGGATGCGCACCTCGATCAAAGCCGTCACACCACGCTGCCCCGCCTTCAGACGGTCCACCACGGCGCTGTAACCCAGGATCGTGCCATCGGCCTCGGCGGCGGCGATCCGTGAAGCGACTTCGGATTCCGTGAGGCCCAAGGCTGCGGCCATCTCTTGATGGGAGCGATTGGAGTTATTGTGCAGTAGTTCGATGAGCGGGTCCATAATAGGGGTCGTGACTGTAACGCCACTTGCCCGTTTGAACAGCGGAAAGCAGAATGAACATTGAACTTTGCCCCTTGCACAACGAGCATGACAGGATGCGCAGCACCGCCATCAAAGTCATTCAAAAGCTCACCCACGCCGGCCACACCGCCCTCCTCGCCGGCGGCTGCGTGCGCGACATGCTTCTCGGCCGCGAAGCCAAAGACTTCGACGTCGCCACCAGCGCCACGCCCGAGCAGGTCGTCGCCCTCTTCCCCGGTGCCCAGACCGTGGGTGCCCACTTCGGCGTCGTCATCGTCCGCCTCGATCACCACCACATTGAGGTCGCCACCTTCCGCAGCGACGGCAGCTACAGCGACGGCCGCCGCCCGGATAGCGTCACCTACTCCACGCCGGAGCTCGATGCCCAGCGCCGCGACTTCACCATCAACGGCCTCTTCTTCGATCCCATCAAAAACGAAGTCATCGACTACGTCGGCGGCCAGGCAGACCTCCGCATGGGCCTCCTCCGCGCCATCGGCGTCGCCAAAGACCGCTTCGAAGAAGACCACCTCCGCATGCTCCGCGCCGTGCGCTTCGCCACCGTGCTCGGCTTCGACATCGAGCACGCCACCTGGGAATCCGTCTGCGGCCTTGCAGCCAAAATCAAACACGTCAGCATCGAGCGCATCCGCGAGGAGTTCGTCAAAATTATGCTCCACCCCAATCGCGTGCGTGGTTTCGATCTTCTCGTCAACAGCGGCCTCATGGAGCAGTTCCTCCCCGAGATCCTCGCCCTCCAGGGCTGCGAGCAGCCACCCCAGTTTCATCCCGAGGGCGATGTCTTCATCCACACCCGCCTCATGCTCAGCCTTCTTCCCGAGAAGGTCTCTCTCCCCCTCGTCATGAGCGTGCTCCTGCACGACATCTCCAAACCGGCCACGCAAACGCGCGACGCCGACACCGGCCGCATTCGGTTCAACGGCCACGACAAGCTCGGCGCGGAAAAGACCGGCGAGATCATGCGCCGCATGAAATTCCCCAACGACATCATCGAACCCACCGTCGTCGCCGTGGAAAACCACATGGTCTTCAAAGACGTCAAAAAGATGCGCACCGCCAAGCTGCGCCGCTTCATGGCCCGCCCATCTTTCGACGACGAGCTCGCCCTCCACCGTGTGGACTGCCTCGGCTCCAACGGCTGGCTGGACAACTACGAGTTCCTCCTCGCCAAGCGCGAAGAACTCGCCAGCGAGCCCATGCTCCCCCCGCGCATCATCACCGGCGCCGACCTCATCGCCCAAGGCTGGCACGCCGGCAAAGCCCTCGGCCGCCTCCTCACCACCCTCCAGACCCTCCAGCTCGAAGGCACCCTCACCACCAAAGAAGAGGCCCTCGCCTGGGTGGCCCAGCATGCCCCCATCCCAGACGTCTTTGATGCCGTGGAGGAGTAGCCAAGTTGGCCAGTTGCGGCGCAACTGACCAACTTTCACACCACCAGCCCCGGCAAACTCGTCCCCGAGCTGGATCCAAACTCATCCGTCTCGATCCCCATGCGCTGCAGCATCTGCACAAACAGATTGCACATCGGCTGATTGTTCTTGGCATCAAAGGCCAGGTGCTGCCCGTGCTTAAAGCCACCGCCTGCAAACACCAGCGGCAGGTTGTGCCAGTCATGGCTGTTAGCATTCCCCAGGTTGCTGCCAAACAGCACCATCGTGTTGTCCAGCAGCGTGCCGTTGCTCTCCTTCTTTGCCTTGAGCGAGGTTAGGAGCCCGTTGAACGCCTCAAACTCCGCGCGCTCGATCCGCTGAAGCTGCTCAATTTTGAGCGGATCCTGCCCGTGATGCGAAAGGTTGTGGTGCGCCATCGTCACCCCGTTGATCAGTGGCACATCTCCGCGCCCCTGCACCAGCACCGTGATCGCCCGCGTGCTGTCCGTCTGCAGCGCCAGCGGGATCAGGTCAAACAGCAGCCGCATGCGCGCGATCAGGTCCGCCTCGTTCTCCACATCCGTCGGCGGCTTCGCATCCACCTTCGGCTTCGGCTTCTGCACCCACGCCTCAGACTTCAGCATGCGCTCCTCCATCTCCCGCACAGAGGTGTAGTACTCGTCCAGCTTCTCCCTGTCCGCCGCGCCCACACGTTTCTCAAATCGCTTCGCCTCCGCCATCACGGTGTCCATGATGCTGCGTCCCTCCTTCAGCTTTCGCATCTGGTTCTGGATCTCCCCCGGCGTGCCGTCCAGAAACAGCTTTGCAAAAACCTGCGAAGGCTTCGACTGCGCCTGCACCATCACCCCGCTGCGCGTGTAGCTCTGGCTTCCCTGCCCCGCCGTGCTCAGCGCCAGGGAGGGGTACCGCGTCTCATGCCCGATCTTCTCCGCCACGAACTGGTCGATCGACACCGTGTTGCGAAATCCGCCCAGCCCCGGCCCGCGTGCTGAGGTCAGCCACGTCATTTCAGACGTATGCCCGTCCGCCCCCGCCTGGTCCGGATGGCACACCCCGGAAAGCACTGTGAACTCCTCCCGGTGATCCTTCAGCGTCTCAAGGTACGGCGTCAGCGTGTAGCCACGCCCTGTCTCCTTCGGAAACAAAGACGGCCCATAAATTCCCAGAGACGCACACGCAAACACCATGCGCTTCGGCGGCGTGGCAGCCGCAGCACTGGAAAGCCGCGGCATCATCGCCTCCAGAAACGGCAGCGTCAGCGAGACACCGGAGCCTTGCAGAAAAGCGCGGCGGGAAAGAGCAGGGCGTGTGATCATGGAATGGATTCGGTTTGAAGTGTCTGTTTTACTTGCTCAAAAACAGCGGCGACTGCACCACTGCATGCACCAGCGTGCGCAGCCCCGCCCCTTCGGCCTCGGCCAATTTCGCAATTGCTTCAATGGCATCGCGATCCGCAAACTGAATGCCCGCCCCCGTGCCGTAGGTCACGAGGTTTCCGGCCAGCGCGCGCATCACCTGCGCCTTCTCATCCAGCAGCAGTTTCTTAAACTCCCGGATGTCCTGAAACTTCCGCCCGTCGGCCAGTTCCCCGCTCGCATCCACCGGCAGCCCCTCCTTGTACTGCCAGATGTTCTGCCCGTTCAGCTTGCGCTTCACATTCGCGCCTTTCTCATTCGAGCGGTAGTTTTCACGATACCCGCCGATCACGTCAAAGCTCTCCAGCGCAAACCCCGGCGGGTCGATGCTCTTGTGGCAGGACGCACACGACTCGCTGTCCCGGTGCTTCGCCAGTTGCTCGCGGATCGTCGTCGTCCCGCGCGTGTCTGGCTCGATGGCTCCCACACTCGCCGGTGGCGGCGGCGGCGGTTGCCCCAGCAGGTGCTTCATCACCCACGCGCCCCGCACCACCGGAGACGTCACAGTCCCGTTCGCCGTCACCTTCAGCACCCCCGCCTGCGTCAGCACCCCGCCTCGCGGGCTGTCGGCCGGCAGCACCACCCGTCGAAATTCCTCTCCGGCAACTCCCGGCATCTCGTAGTGCTCCGCCATGCGCCGGTTCACCATCACAAAGTCGCTCTGGATGAAGTTCGTCACCGGCAGGTTGCTCTTCAGCATCTCGCTGAAAAAAGCCTCCGTCTCCGTCACCATGCCCAGCTTCAGCAGCATGTCGTATTCAGGGTACAGCTTTGTGTCAGGCGTCGTCGCGTCAATGTTCTTCAGCTCCAGCCACTGGCCCACAAAGTTCGTCACAAACGCCGCCGCCCTCGGGCTCTTCAGCAGCCGCTCCGTCTGCGCCTTCAGCACCTCAGGCTGGGTCAGCCTCCCCTCGCCCGCCACTTTGATCAGCTCCTCATCCGGCATCGAGCTCGTGAGAAAATACGCCAGCCTCGCAGCCAGCGCGCGGTCACTGAGCCTGCCCGGATGCTCCTCCAAAAGAAGGAAAGCCGGTGAGGTCAGGATGGCGCGCAAGCCCACGCGCATCGCCCCTTCAAAGCTCCCTCCTGCGTCCAGCGACTGCTGCGCCAGCGCGATGTACGGCACCGCCTCGTCCTGCTCCAACGGTCTCCTGAAAGCACGCGCCGCAAAGCTCGTCAGACCGCTTTTCACCGCCAGCTTCACATCCGTGGGCGCGAGTTCATAGCCGAGCTGCTTGCCATCACGAAACTTCTTCTGCTTCTCGCCCAGCTCAGTCAGCGGCACCTCCCCCAGCGCCTTCTTCAGGCTCGCAGGCGGCCATTCGGCAGACAGCGGCCCCTCCACCTCGATCCACTGCATCGCCAGCCCAGTCCCCTGAAACTCCGCCGCCCCCACATTGTAAATGTTCTGCCCCTTCTTGTCCCGCCCCACACGGTCGCAGTTGATCACGATGTGCTCGCTCCCATCCAGCCGCGTCGTAAACTCAAACTCACGCGGCTTGTCCGCCGGCAGCTCGCAGTAGCTCAGCAGGCGCTTGTTCTTGTAGTTGTTGCTGTAAATCATCAGCGTCAGCGGCTCGCCATCGCTTTGCACCGCATTGCCGGAGAGCCTGATGCGGTACATCCCCGGCCCCGGCAGGCGGCACTGCTTCAGCCCCACCAGGTAGTCCCCCGTGGTGAACATGATCACCTCCTTCTCATTCTCACGGAACATCACCCGGTGCCCGCTCTTTGGGTTCGTCTTGTCGCTCAGCGTCCCCGGCGGCGTGTCCAGGTTCTTGCGGATCCCCGGCTCGTTCTTGTAGCTGTACCGCTGGTTGATCCCCACCGGTTTCTTCGTCAGCACGATCGCCGCATCCAGCGCCGCATCTGCTGCCTCCAGGTACTTCTCGATCTGCAGCTGTGAAAACCTCAGCCCCTCCGCCACCGTGTCAAAGCCATGCAGCGGCGTGTCCTCCGGCAGGATGTGCTTCAGCGGCAGCGAGATGCCCAGCAGGTCATGCACCGTGTTCTCATACTCCGTGCGGTTCAGCCTGCGCAGCACCGTGCGTCCGTTCTCCTTCTGCTGCGCCGTTTCGTAGTCATGCAGCGGCGTCTTCAGTGCCGCTAAAAAAGACTTCGCAGCCCCCGGTTCCGGCCGGGGCTTCTTCACCGGCGGCATCTCCCCCTGGCTCACCCGGTCATAGACCTTCACCCACGCATCAAAATTCTTCCGCTCCTCCGGCTTAAACGCCAGCCCCGTCAGATCCAGCCCCCCTTTCTTCACCTCCCCATCATGGCACTCCGTGCAGTGCTGCTCCAGAAACGGAGTCACCGGCGGCAGCGGAGCGGCGCCAAGCCCTCCCATGAAAAGGCAGAGACCGAATGCAGAAACAAAAAATCGTGACATGACGCAGGCGCAGAGAAGGCAAGTGAAGGTGAAACGCGCGTGCAGTATGCCAGATTAGGCCGTGAATGCACAAGCCCGCATTGCAAATGCACTCACCGGCACCCCCGTCACTTCCCCGCCTTCTGCTGCTTCTCCAGCTCCTTCCGAAACGCCCCCTCCCGGTCCTCCACATAGCGCATGTACCCCGCAGGATCGACAAACGGATTCCCCTCCCCCTTGCCCAGCCGCTCATATTTCGCCTCCATGCCGTAGTAACCGCCATGGGCTCCTAGAAACAGGTCCACCGGCAACGCCTTCAGCACCTTGAAAGTGTTCTCATAATCCGTCGCGATGCCCGGGTAGCTCTTGTTCCCCACCAGCACATAGCCAGGGTTCACATTCGGACTGCCGATGATTACCGCATTCAGCTTTTTGCCCCTCTCCTCCACCTCCATCGTCCACGTCGTGCAGCCCGGCGTGTGTCCCGCTGTCAGCCGGGCCACCAGCACGGAGCCGCCCAGCTTCACCGCCTCGCCATCCTTCAGCCGACGGTCCACCCTGGCAGGCGGGAACTGCGTGTAATCCCCTTTCCCGATCCGCGGCTTCTTCGCACCGCCGCCTTCCACCGCGTCCGCGTCCTGCTCCATCACATAATACTTCGCCCCCGTCTGCTTCACGATCTCCGCACTGCCTGCACAATGATCCGAGTGCGCATGGCTGATCAGCAGAATACGAATGTCCTCAAACTTAAACCCCAGCTTCTCCACGCTCGCGCGGATCAGCGGCACGGACTCCTCCAGGCTGCTGTTGATCAGGATGTGCCCCTCCGGCGTCGTAATCAGGTACGAAGCCAGATCGCGCGACCCCACATAGTACAAGTTTCCCGCGATCTGGTGCGGCGGAAACGGCTCCGTCCAGCTCGACATGTCCAGGGCGTCAGCGCGGCTGCAGCTCAGCAGAAGAAGAAAAAGAACAGCAAGGCGGGAGTGGAGGCGGTCAGTCATGGCTGGGGGTGGTTCCGAGAATTTTCATGCGCTGCTCATTGTTCAGCTTTCGCATCGCAGCCACTTCACGGTGAAACGCCTCCAAGTCGCCGCTTTTTTCCTTCAGCAGCCGCTCAAACCCCGGCACCATCGTGTAATAGGTGGCCACCGTGTTCAGGCGCGCATTGTTCCACGTCTCAGGCGCATGGTGGATGTGGAGTTTCACATACGGGCCGATGTCCGCCGCCTCCTTCAGCATGCCGTCAAACACCCGGCTCTTCGCCAGCCGCTCCGCCTCCACGCTCGCGTGGGTCGCGGCATACACCTTCTTTAGCCTCTCGCGCGTGCTTAGCATCAGCCTCACCACCTCCCGGCTCTTGTTCAGGCTCTGCTCATACGCCCGCAGCCCCCGCACATTCCCCTTCGCCCGCAGCCAGCGCCTCACTCCATCCTCCGCGTTCGCCGTGGCAAAGGCCTCGTTGAAGTCCGTGTCCCCGGGCACGAAAACCTTCGCATGTGTCAGCTCATGGAAAATGAGCTCCGCCAGCTCCGCATCGCTGCGGTGCAGGAAAGTGTTCAGCACCGGGTCCGCCAGATAGCCCAGCGTCGAGTAGGCCTCCACCCCGCCCACAAACACATCATACCCCTTCTCCTTCAGCTTGTCCGCCTCCTGCTTGGCATCCCTTTCCGTGAAAAAGCCCCGGTACTTCAGCCCCCCTACCAGCGGATACCACCACGTCTTGCCCTCGGCGGAAAACTCCGGCGCCGCATACACCACCCACACCACATACGGCCGCTTCAGGTCGCAGTACTTCCCGAAGCTCTTCGTCGGCAGCCGCAGGTCGCTCGCCGCAAAGGTCCGCAGCTCCTCGATCAGCCGCAGCCGCTGCTTCACCTTTTCCGCCACCGTCGGGTCCGCCAGCACCTGCTCATTCGGCCTCGCCTTGCGCCAGATCTCCGTCTGCCCGCCGATCGCCTGCGTGTAAAATTTCACCGTGCTGCACGCGCAAAGAAGGATGGCGGGCAGCAGAGCGAACCAGTTGCGCGTTAAAATCATCCTGCCAGTTTAGGGCATCCACTCCAACCGACCAACATCAATGTCCTTCATCCACGACGATTTTCTGCTGTCCACCAAGTCCGCCAGCCGCCTCTACCACACCTTTGCCAAGGACGAGCCCATCCTGGACTACCACAATCACCTTCCCCCGAAGGACATCGCGGAAAACCGCCAGTTCAAAAATCTCTTCGAAATCTGGCTTGAGGGCGACCACTACAAGTGGCGCGCCATGCGCTGCAACGGCGTCCCCGAGGAGTTCATCACCGGCAAGGCCTCCCCGCGCGACAAATTCCTCGCTTGGGCCAAAACCGTCCCCCACACCCTCCGCAATCCCCTCTACCACTGGACCCACCTCGAACTGAAGCGCTACTTCGGCATCGACACCCTCCTCGATGAAAAGACCGCCCCCGCCATCTGGGAGCAGACCGAGGCCGCCCTCGCCAAACCCGAAATGAGCGCCCGCGGCATCCTCCGCACGCAAAAGGTCAAAGCCCTCTGCACCACCGACGACCCCATCGACGACCTCGCCCACCACCAGAAGTGCGCCGCCGACGGCTTTGAAGTCGGCGTCTATCCCACCTTCCGCCCGGACAAAGCCCTTGCCGTCCACCTTCCCGATGCCTGGAACGCCTGGTGCGACAAGCTCAGCGCCGCCAGCGGCATCGAGGTGAAAAGCTACGCCTCCCTGCTCGATGCCCTCAAGCAGCGCCACGACTTCTTCCACAGCGTCGGCGGCCGCCTCAGTGACCACGGCCTGAACTACTGCCATGCCAATTTTGTCAGCGATGCCGAAGCTGAGCGCATCTTCCAAAAGGCCCGCTCCGGCACCGCCGCCAGCGCCCAGGAGCAGGATCAGTTCGCCAGCAACATCATGCTCCATGTCGGCCGCCTCAATGCCGCACGCGGCTGGACCATGCAGCTCCACCTCGGCCCCGTCCGCAACAACAACAGCCGCCTCGCCCGCGAGATCGGCGCAGACGTCGGCTGCGACAGCATCGGCGACTGGCCCCAGGCGGAAACCCTCTCCCGCTTCCTCGATCGCCTCGACACGGAAAACGCCCTGCCCAAGACCGTCCTCTACAACGTCAACCCCAACGCCAACTACGTCTTCGGCACCATGGCCGGAAATTTTGCTGATGGCACCACCCCCGGCAAAGTCCAGTTCGGCTCCGGCTGGTGGTTCGTGGACCAGAAGGAAGGCATGGAGTGGCAGATCAATGCCCTCAGCAATCTCGGACTCCTCAGCCGCTTCATCGGCATGCTCACCGACAGCCGCAGCTTCATGAGCTTCCCCCGCCACGAGTACTTCCGCCGCACCCTCTGCAACCTCCTCGGCACCGACATTGAGTCCGGCCTCATCCCCAATGACGACGCCCTCGTCGGCTCCATGGTCAAAAACATCTGCTACGCCAATGCGAAGGCCTACCTCGGCCTGAAGGTGTCCTGATCCAGTTCATCGCAGCTTGTACCGCCCGCGCTCCGTCCGGTGGTCCTCGAAAAGCTCCCGCTTCAGCATCTGGGAATACTTCCAGTGCTGAAGCGAATCGAACGCCACGCATTGGTGGAAGCAGATGATCAGCCAGAACTCGAACTGATAGAAACCCTTCGAGCATTTGTGCCGCAGCCGGCCCTGCGCCACCCACGCCCCCGGCCAGCCGCCCGCAAGCTCCAGCAGATGCAGACACCACTCCGGCGTGCGCCATGCATCCAGGCGCGCCTTGCGCTTGTCGCTCCGGTACGCCGCATAGGTGATCACTGACATGGCGCAGACATAGGCCGCCAGCATCCAGATCTCCCAGGCCGTCTGCAGCCAGGCATACGCAGGCAGCACCAGCAGCGCAGCCAGAACAAGCAGCCTCCACAGGCTCAGATTCGCCACCTCACGCACCTGCACCGCATTCTGCGCACACGGGCGCTGTTGCGCATCCAGCCCCCAGTTGAAGCGGATCTCCTCCCCCGCCCTCGGCGTGTGGCACCACCTGGCAAAATCACGCCGATGCAGAAACAGCCGCTTGTCGTTAAATTGCACCCAGCCAAACCCCTTGTCCGCATGCCATTCAATGACTCGGGCCGTGTACTCAGGCCGGCGCGTTTCAGCTATCATCGTTCGGCAGCAGGAGAGAAGCAGGAGTGGACATCGGCATGATCATACCACCAGACACAGCTTTCTACCGCGAGCAAGCAGCTCTCCACACCACCCTTCCGCCGCCAGCCCTCAGCAGGACTTGGCGTGGAAGGAGAACACATGCAGGAAGGTCCGGGCGATGATCGCCAGATCCAGGGAGAAAGACCAGTTCTGGCAGTACTCGATGTCCGAGGTCACGCGGTGCTTGATCTCGCTGGCATCATCCACCGGGCCGCGATGTCCGCGCACCTGGGCCAGCCCCTTCCCCCCGGCTTCACCGTGTGGCGCAGCGCATACTGGCTGCACTCCATCGCAAACAGTACGTCATGCTCCGCCATGTGCGGGCGTGGGCCCACCACGGACATGTTTCCCAGCAGCACGTTCAGGAACTGCGGCATCTCATCGATGCTCAGCTTCCTCATCAGCCCGGCTGAAATGTACAGCAGCGCCTGCCATTAGGCCTCCCTGTCCATCGTCCCAAACGCCAGCCACCACTTCTCCTCCAGCTCCAAAATCGGCCCCGTCGCACGGTCCGCCATCGTCCTCGGAAAGCATGTCATCACACACCCGTAGGCGCCGCTCAGAAACACCAGCCACCACACCGCCACCTCATGTGCGCGCGGCCCCCGCCCTTCCCACACCCTCGCCACCAGCCAGCACGCAAACGCCTTGCCCGCCAGCCAGGGGATCAGGAAATACGTGCCCACCGGCAGCTTCACATTCGCCCACGGCAGCACGCAGAGGCACAGCGCCACAGTGGCAAGCGCAAGTCTGCGGAGAATGATCGGAAACGTAAAGATCCCACGGTCTCTCCCCATCCATGCCCCGGTCAAGATTCAGAGAGCTTAAGTAAACCAAGACACACCTTACCGACATCTGAACCGTCAAAAAGTGGAGTTCTTCTAACAGGAACGGATGCTTATGGCAGTTCAGAAACAGGGAAGATGGAGCAGCGTCTCAACCAATGGCGGTAGCATGATCAAATTACCTCCCCCTCGTTACAGCATGCCCGCATTGATTATGAAGCTGTCTTTTGACTCTGGTATCTCCAAGGTCGATCATGCATATTCCGCCTCCTCGGCCTCTCCCATAGCTCCCTGCTCATTTTTCGCCTTTCAAACTTCACACACCAGCACGAACCCATGAAAAAACGCATTCTCATCACTGGCGGCGCCGGTTTCCTCGGCTCTCACCTCTGCGAACGCCTGCTGGAGCAGGAAAACGAAATCATCTGCGCAGACAACCTCTTCACCGGGCGCAAGCAAAACATCGCCCACCTGCTCGATCACCCCAACTTTGAGTTCATCCGTCACGACATCACAGACCCCATCCGCGTCGAGGTGGACCAGATCTACAACCTCGCCTGCCCCGCCTCCCCTCCCCACTACCAATACAACGCCATCAAGACCATCAAGACCTCCGTCTTGGGCGCCATCAATGTCCTCGGCCTCGCCCGCCGCCTCCAGGCCCGCGTCTTCCAGGCCTCCACCTCCGAAATCTACGGCGACCCCGAAGTCCACCCCCAGCCCGAAAGCTACTGGGGCCACGTCAACACCATCGGCCCCCGCTCCTGCTATGATGAGGGCAAGCGCGTCGCCGAGACCCTTTTCTTCGACTACCACCGCCAGAACGGCGTGGACATCCGCGTCGTCCGCATCTTCAACACCTACGGCCCCCGCATGCTCCCGGACGATGGCCGCGTCGTCTCCAACTTCATCGTCCAGGCCCTCAAAGGCAACGACATCACCATCTACGGCGACGGCCAGCAGACCCGCAGCTTCTGCTATGTCGATGATCTGATCAGCGGCTTCATCAAGTTCATGGAAACAGACGACTTCACCGGCCCCGTCAACATCGGCAACCCCGGGGAGTTCACCATGCTCGAGCTCGCAGAGCTCGTCCTCCAGAAAGTCGGCGGCAAGTCCAAGATCGTATTCCGCCCCCTCCCTGCAGACGATCCCAAGCAGCGCCAGCCGGACATCTCCCTCGCCAAGCAACGCCTCGGCTGGGAGCCTAAAATCCCGTTGTCTGAAGGTCTTGACCGCACCATTGCTTACTTTGCCCAGCTTCTGGCAGGCCCGGCGGCCAAGCAGCCCCGCCCCATGAAAGCACCTCTCAAAAAACTCACCCTCAACTAATTTACCCCCCTCCAATCCCCTTATGAGAATCTGCTGCATCGGCGCCGGTTATGTCGGTGGCCCCACCATGGCGATGATCGCCGCCAAATGTCCTCACATCCGCGTCGATGTCGTGGACCTCAATGCCGAGCGCATCGCCGCCTGGAACTCCGCAGACCTCCCCGTCTATGAGCCCGGCCTCGATGATCTCGTCCAGGGCTCACGTGGCAAAAACCTCTTCTTCTCCACCGAAGTCAAAGCCGCCATCCGGGACGCAGACATCATCTTCGTCAGCGTCAACACCCCCACCAAAACCTTCGGTGTCGGTGCCCACAAGGCCGCCGACCTCCGCTTCGTTGAAGCCGTCGCCCGCACCATCGCCGAAGTCGCAGACGCCCCCAAGATCATCGTCGAAAAAAGCACCATCCCCGTCCGCACCGCAGAAGCCATCAAGACCATCCTCGCCTCCAGCGAAAAAGGCCTGCAGCACCAGGTGCTCTCCAACCCCGAGTTCCTCGCCGAAGGCACCGCCGTCGCAGACCTCACCAGCCCGGACCGCATCCTCATCGGCGGAGAGCAGACCCTCGGCGGCCTCGCTGCCATCGAAACCCTCGTCAGCGTCTATGCCAACTGGGTTCCCCGTGAGCGCATCCTCACCACCAACCTCTGGTCCTCCGAGCTCTCCAAGCTCGTCGCCAACGCCTTCCTCGCGCAGCGCATCTCCTCCATCAACAGCATCTCCGCCCTCTGCGAAAAGACCGGTGCAGACGTCGATGAAGTCGCACGCGCCATCGGCACCGACTC
This sequence comes from Prosthecobacter fluviatilis, assembly GCF_042655725.1. Lineage (GTDB taxonomy): Bacteria > Verrucomicrobiota > Verrucomicrobiia > Verrucomicrobiales > Verrucomicrobiaceae > Prosthecobacter > Prosthecobacter fluviatilis. The sequence continues at coordinate 1,191,849 of NZ_JBHSMQ010000001.1, read as the reverse complement.
ACGCATCGGCCCCAAGTTCCTCAAGTCCTCTGTCGGCTTCGGCGGCTCCTGCTTCCAGAAGGACGTGCTCAATCTCGTCTATCTCTGCGGCCACTTCGGCCTGCCTGAAGTCGCCGCTTACTGGGACCAGGTCATCCTCATGAACGACTGGCAGAAGCACCGCTTCGCCGAACGCGTCCTCCGCACCCTCTTCAACACCGTCACCGGCAAGCGCATCGGCGTCCTCGGCTTCGCCTTCAAAAAGGACACCAACGATACCCGCGAATCCGCCGCCATCTACGTCTGCAAGGACCTCCTCGAAGAGCGCGCCAGTCTCTCCATCTACGACCCCAAGGTCGGCTCCGCACAGATCTGCAAAGACCTCGAAATCGAAAGCGGCAGCCCCAATGTCGAGTTCGCCACCAGCGCCGCCCAGGCCGCAGCCGGCGCCCACGCACTCCTCGTGCTCACCGAGTGGGATGAGTTCCGCACCCTCGACTTTGAAGCCATCTACGACTCCATGGTCAAACCCGCCTGGATTTTCGACGGCCGCAGCCTGCTCGACCACGCAAAGCTCCGCCAGATCGGCTTCAAGGTTTACAGCATCGGCAAGCCCCTGCCCCAGGAAGCAGCCGCATAGCCGAGGCGGCCACCAGGCACGCCCTTCACGCACCCAGGCAGGCAACCCGCAGCCTGCCTGGGAGGCGTCACTCTAAAGTAGCATGCCAGCCCCTCAGCCAGGTGCCCATGCACAAAGCCCCGCTCCCTCGGGCACCCCACGCCACCCAGAAGAAAAGACACCGGGCTGCCGGATGTGCAGGCGGCGAATGACCACATCAACCGTGCGCTGCAGAGCGACCCGACGAGCCAGGACGCGCAGGAGCTGGCGGCACGCTTTGCGGTAGGACAGAGGCAGTGGCAGGCGGTGCTGACGCACCTGAACAAGATGGAGCTGAAAAAGCGCCCTGACCTGATGCTGATGAAGGCGACGGCGCTGCAATTTTCCGGCCAGGAGGATGCGGCGGTGGCATCTGCCAAGCAAATGGAGACGGCACTGCGCGAGATGGCGAAGAGTGCCACGGCGATCGGGCCGGAGGTGAGGTTTTCAATCGCGATGAGCCTTAGCCTGCAGAGGAAGTTTGATGAGGCGCTGAAACTGCTGGATCAGGGCATCCAGATCAGCCCGGAGAGCCAGGACCTGATCATGGGTTTTCTGGGGGACTGCGAGGAGCTGACGACGGGGGCAGCAGACCGGCAGAAGTATGCGACCAGCTGGGCATGAAGGAGCAGGCTGCGAAGCACCGCTCTGCCTCGCTGACGTACTTGGCGGATGCGACGGGCAAGGCTGCGGCAGTCCAGTAAACTGAGGGAAAAATGAAGGAGGCACGGCCGGGTGGCCGGGCTTTTTTGAGATGAAAACGAGGATGGAGGGGATGGGTGGCGGCGGCATGAAAGGCAGTCTAAAGCCTGCTGAACGGCGTAAGCCTTTTGGGGTCTAAAGTGCGCGCACCTTGACATTCGGGGTGAAAGCATGCCCTAAGTAGGCCCTTTTACCGATACAACCTGTTCATACGCACATGCCCAAAGCCCTGATCATTGCCGAAAAGCCCAGTGTCGCAGCGGACCTTGCCCGCGCACTTGCCAAAGCCCCCGGCATGAAGCCCTTCGTGAAAGAAAAGGACTGGTATGAGAATGACACGCATGTGATTTCTTCTGCGGTGGGTCATCTGCTGGAACTGGGGATGCCGATGGTGGACGGGAAGAAGATCGGGTGGGGATTCACAAGCCTGCCGATCATGCCGGAGCAGTTTGAGCTGAATCCGATCGAGAGCAGCGCGGACCGGTACAAGCTGCTGACGAAGCTGCTGAAGCGCAAGGACATCGACACGGTGATCAATGCGTGCGACGCCGGGCGCGAGGGGGAGCTGATCTTTCGCTACATCATGGACGCGAGCGGCTGCAAGAAGCCGGTGCAGCGGCTGTGGATGCAGTCGATGACGCAGGGTGCGATCCTGGACGCGTACAAGCATCTGAGGACGAACGAGCAGATGCTGCCGCTGGCGGACGCGGCGAAGTGCCGAAGCGAGAGCGACTGGCTGGTGGGCATCAATGGCACTCGTGCGCTGACGGCGCTGAATTCACGGCACGGGGGCTTTCGCCTGACGCCGGTGGGCCGTGTGCAGACGCCGACGCTTTCGGTGCTGGCGCAGCGGGAGCGGGACATCGCGGCGTTTGTGCCGCGCACGTATTTCGAGGCGATCGCGCTGTTTGAAGTGAAGGCCGGGCAGTATGCGGGGCGATGGATCGACGAGAGCTTCAAGAAGGACGAGAACGACGAGCACAAGAAGGCGGAACGCCTGTGGGACGAGGGCACGGCGCAGGCCATTGCAGACCGCTGCAAGGGCAAGCCAGGTGTCATCGAGCAGGTGACCAAGCCGACGCGGCAGGCGCCTCCCCTGCTCTACGATCTGACGAGCCTGCAGCGTGAGGCGAGCAACCGCTTTGGATTCTCCGCGCGGCGCACGCTGCAAATCGCGCAGGCGCTTTATGAGAAGTTCAAGGTGCTGACCTATCCGCGTACTGATTCACGTCATCTGCCGGAGGATTATCTCGGCACGGTGACGGACACGCTCAAAACGTTTGCGAGCCATGACAGCCGCAAGCAGGACGCGCTGCCGCATGAGCTGGGCACGCATGCGGCCACGGCGCTGGACAACAAATGGGTGCGGCCGAACAAGCGCATTTTCGACAGCAGCAAGGTCAGCGATCACTTTGCCATCATCCCGACGGGTCAGATCCCGCCGAAGGAGCTGCCGGAGGCGGAGCAGAAGCTCTTTGACATGGTGGCGCGGCGATTTGTGGCGGTGTTTTTCCCTGCAGCCGAGTTTGAAGTGACGACGCGCATCACGCGCGTGGGCCAGGATGCCTTCCAGAGCAATGGCAAGGTGCTGAAGGAGCCAGGCTGGCTGGCGGTGTATGGCAAGAAGGCTGCGGAAGAAGCTGCCGAAGGCGGCGAAGACGCGGCCAAGCTGCTGGTGGCCGCCAATACGGGAGACAAGGCGGAGACTCTGGATGTGGAGGTGAACGAGCACCAGACGAAGCCGCCGCCCCGCTACACGGAAGCGACGATTCTTTCGATGATGGAAGGCGCCGGCAAGCTGGTGGAAGATGAAGAGCTGGCAGAGGCGATGAGCGAGCGCGGACTGGGCACGCCTGCGACGCGCGCGGCGATCATCGAAGGCCTGATCATGGACCGGTATATCGAACGTGTGCAGCGTGATTTCCACGTGACGGCCAAGGGGCTGGCGCTCATCGAGCAGATCAGCGCGATCGGCATTGATGCGCTGAGTTCGCCTGAGATGACGGGCCAGTGGGAATACAAGCTGCGGCAGATGGAGCACCGGGAGCTGGACCGCGAAAGCTTCATGCGAGACATCCGGCACCTGACGAAGCAGGTGGTGGAAAAGACGAAGGCGTACTCGAAGGCGGCGAAGGACAAGGTGTTTCCTGAATTCAAGGCCACCTGCGGCGTGTGCGGCAGCAAGGAAGGCTACAAGCAGACGGAGGAATTTTACGGCTGCAAAAATCCGAAGTGCAAGGTGCGCGTCTTCAAGACAGTGGCCAGCCGTACGCTGAGCGATGAGGAGATTCGCACGCTGATCGAGCAGCGATTTGTGGGGCCGCTGGAGGGCTTCCGCAGCAAGAAGGGCAAGGAATTCAGCGCTGCGCTGCAGATCAAGGATGACATGAAGGTGGCCTTTGTGTTTGGTGACGGCAGCGATCCTGACAGCATCAACTGGGATGAGTGCCCGGTGATCACGGACTGCCCGGTGTGCGCGAAGAAAGGCCGCAAGGGTGAGAAGATTTACGAAACGTCTGACGCGTACCAGTGCAAGATCAACGCCACGGAGACGAGCAAGTGCAACGCGCGACTGCCCAAGAAGCTGTGCCAGAAGGACATCACGCCAGAGAATGCGCGTGAGTTCTTTGAGAACGGCAAGACCTCGCTCATCACGGGCATGATCTCCAAGCGGGGACGCCCCTTCAGCACCTTCCTGATTTGCACGCCGGGTGAAAAACGCATCATGGGCTGGGAGTTCCCGCCGCGTGAAGCGAAGCCGAAGGCCGAGAAGAAGCCGAAGAAGCCTGCCGGGGTGAGCGGGCGGTGAGAGTGATGCGGGCAGGAATGCCTGCAACGAATCTAATTGGGACTCCCATCCAGCCGATGGGAGTCTGGCGAAGTGGCAACGGCCTGGAGAAGGCTGCGCCTAGGGTGGGTGCAACGAGGGCATGCCGGCCCTGATTCTAGACTTGGCCTGATTCCACGATTTGCAGTCTACTTCTCTGATGGCATGACAAGCCTTCCCCTGCCCTGCGGCGTAAGAGCCGGAGGGGTGAGAATTCCCCCCCACTGCGCTGACTCGCAGTTGCCTCAGGGTGTAGAAGGGTTCGTTGGATTCGATGAGGCGTCGCGCTCCGTTTTTGCGCCTCGGGCCAAAAAGCTCGCGCTGGGATTCGAAGATGCTTTCCACAAACTCGCGGCTGCCCAGTGCGAGGCCATCGGTGAAGTAACGCACCCGGAGGCGCACTAGCTCCGCGGGGCTCAGCTTTCCTTTTTCCGCCAGCACGGCACGCGCAGACTCCACGCTCACACCGCGCTGCACCACTGTTTCATTCTGCGCATCCTTGATCTCACGCCCCTCCGCGTGCAGCAGGCTGCGGTAGGCTGCGGCAGCGCCCGCGCTGCGCCTGCCGTCCACTGGCTTGGCCTGAGCCTTGCACAGGCCACGCTGCGCACGCCGGCTGCCGCCGAGGGCTTCGGCGTAGCCGCACCAGCGGTAGTCTTTCGGGTCTTGGACGAGACCGGCACGCACGGGATTGAGGCTGATGTAGGTGGCCATGGTGCGCAGCGGCTCGTCTTTGCCTTCGACGAGCACGCTTTTGAAGCGGTCCATCCACAGGGTGCCGCGACGGCTGCGGCGTTTGTTGAACCAGCGGCTGAAGCATTCTTTGATTTCCTTTACGAAGAGGAAGAGATCGCAGAAGCACTTTTTGAGCGTCTCCAGCTTCTGCTCTGCCAGTACGGCCATGCCGCGCGAGCGGAAATCCGCCAGCTCATCGCGTAGCAGGCTGAGGTAGGTTTTGCTGTAGAGGATGCTGAGGTGATCGAAGAGCTTGTATTCGCCATGTAGGCCATCGAAGCGCTGGAGCCAGGTGGGGCGATGGAGCACCTCGGCGAGGAGGTGGAAGTGATTGCCCATGAGGCAGTAGGTGACGATCTTGATGCCGGAGAACTCCGCCATGCGCCAGATGATGCGACGGAGGGCTTCTTTTTCGACATCATCGAACCAGATTTCGCCGCCGCAGGTGCGAGACATGACGTGGTAGCAGTAGGGCTCCAGCGGCCCGTTGCCAAGGATACGCCTACGTCCGCCGGATCAGGAACGCGCAGCAGGGTAGAGGCCGGTTTTGGCATTCACACCGACGAGCTGCACCTCAAGCGGGAGGTGTTGGGACTGAGGAGATTGTCCGGTCTTCATGGACGCAAGTTGGACAAAAAAGGGGCGGTCATGCGATTGATGGGTTCCAAAGAGAGCTACTTTTTCTCGGCGGTCAGATCCTCGTTTTTGTTGCTGCGGCCTTTCATGCGGCCGTTTTTAGCGGGCAGGTCAAACTCCGCCCAGGCTCCGTTGGAGTAGTCAATGCGCAGGAGCTTTCCGGTGACTTTCCATTTCCCCGGAATATTGCCTGAGATCACGCTGCCGTTGCTGAGGAGCTCTTTGTCCATGGCGAAATCTCCCACTTTGAAGACCCAGCGGCCGACCAGCGCGTCCTCCGCATCAGGCTTTCCGGCGGTGTCTGTGGACTGCAGGACGCAGCGAAAACCGTAGTACGGGCGGCGCTGGGCGGGCGGGATGCCTCCGCGATTGCCGGAGAGCGCATCATCCGCCTCATAGCCGTACCAGGAGCCACCGCGTGCCACGCGGCGCTCCTTGGCATCGTCGATCCAGTCTGAGCACCACTCCCAGACGTTGCCGCCCAGGTCATGGATGCCCTGGCTGTTGGCCTGAAATGTCATCACAGGGGCCGTCGTGGCAAAGCCGTCTGAGCTGCCCTGAAAGAAGAAGTGCTTGGGAAATTTTGCCGTGAAGGCCGCATCAGCGTAGTTTCCGGAGCCGTTGGGCGGTGGCAGTGACGCGCCCCAAGGGAAGACTTTGTCAGCGGCTTTGCCCTTGGCGGCAGGCGGGCCAGCTTTTGGCTCCTTGCCCGCCAGCCCCACAGCGGTGCTCCATTCCTCATCGGTGGGCAGGCGATACGTGCGACCCTCCTTCTTGGAAAGCCAGTCGCAAAAGCCCACTGCTTCGTCCCACGACACCATCGTCACCGGCTCGCTGTCATCGGCGCTCAGGGAGACACTTTCAAACGAAACCGCTTTCCACGAGCTGCCTGCATCTGCCGAGGCGCTCGCATAGCTGGCATAGTCTCCCCGGCGTGTCTCGTGGATGCACATGAGGACGGTTGTGCCCGGCACCGGGACGAACTTCATGCCGAGGCTGTTGGTGTAGGGGCCGTCCAGGGGCGCCGCCGCTGCCGCGCCACGTGTGGCAGCCACATCATCGCCTGCATTTGCCAGGCTTTCGCGGAGCTGCTTCACATGCAGCGCGCCGTCCACATTCTGCGCCGTGGTAAGCTCATCCTGCACCTGCGCCAGCCCTTTGTCGTAGCGCTGGCGGGCGTCTGTCAGCGAAAGCTTTCGTGTGGACCGGAGCTTGGCGGCCTCAATCTTGTAGGCGGCGTAGATGTTCTTGAGGGACTCCGGCGGCGGAGCCTCTGCATCGGTGAGCAGCAGCCCCTGGTCCGTGCGCTCGATGTCGGCCTTGATCCTCACCAGAGCGTCCAGGTCCTTGCGCTTGGCGGCGGCTGCACTCTCGCGCTCCAGCGCGGGCTTCACCCGGGCATTCAGCGCCTTGATCCCCTCCTCATAAGGAATCGTCACGCTCTTGAGCACAAAGGATTCATAGCCGGCCTTCAGCGACTCCAGCCGCTGCTGCGCCTCCACAGGCAGGGCTGGCTCGGCGGCGTGCAGGCTGCATGTCAGGGCAAGTGCCAAGCTGGCGATCACGGCGCGGCGCGGCCGAAACGGGAAAAGGCTCATCCGGACACAGAACCGAATCCCAGCACGTAGTCAAAGTTCTTTGGCAGTGCACGCGTGATCACAAACGTTTGCAATCAATGCCCGGCATGGAGGGGTGGAGAATGCCTTATTCCCATTTTTTGTGAAACAGTGGATTGGGTGCCTTCACAGCCAGTAGACTGGCAGATTTAGAGCACAGCGGTTTCCTGCGCCATGCAGCTTCCTTCGCCCAAGCGCCCGACTACGAATAGATTCGCATGCCGGTGTTTTTTTGCCGCACGCTCGCCGACGGATGGGCTGGCAGCTCATTTCACGGAGATGCGATTTGCGGCGCAACTGCGCTACTTTTCTTTGGCGAGGTGGGCGTATTTGACTTTCCAGTCTTCGGGGAGGCGGACGGGGCGGCCTTCGGGCATCTGGACGAGGGCAAGGGACTGGCGGCAGGTGATGAGGAGGGCGTGGTCTTCGGCACGGCGCATTTCAAAGGAGCACCAGAAGCGGACGCGCTCGACGGTTTCGAGGCGGCCGTGGATGATGAGCTCATCGCCGAGCTTGGCGGGCTTTTTGTAGTCGATCTCAGTGCGGACGACGACGGGGAAAAGATGGGTGTGGGCCATCTCCCGGAGCTTCATGCCCATGAGGCCGGCGAGTCGGGTGCGGGCGGTCTCGATCATGCGGAGGTAGGCGATGTTGTGGACGACGCCGCCGCAGTCGGTGTCGAAGAACATGACTTCTTCGCGGGTTTCGATGGTCGGTGTTTCCTGCATGTCAGTTCAATGCGGCGCGGACGGCGGCCTCGTCGATTCCGCGCAGACCAAAGACACGGAGGACGGTGTCCTCGATGAGATTGTTGGGGCAGGAGGCACCGGCGGTGATGCCGACGGTGACGGGGCCGTCTCCGGCGAGCTTGTCGGAGTAGCTTTCCTTTTCTGCTTTGAGATGAAGGTCAAAGTGGACGATCTGCTCGAGGGATTTGAGGCAGTCGGCGGTGCGGATGAAGAAGGTGGGGAGCCGCTGCTCGCCGATTTCGACGAGGTGGGTGGTGTTGGAGCTGTTGTAGCCGCCGACGACGAGCAAGACATCGAGAGGCTGCTTGAGCAGACCGAAGAGGGAGTCCTGACGCTCCTGGGTGGCGCCGCAGATGGTGTCGAAGACCTGAAAATTAGTGACGCCAGCCTCGGGGCCATGGCGGTCGAGCACGGCCTGGCGGAGGCGGCGCTGGACTTCCTCGGTCTCTGACTTGAGCATGGTGGTCTGATTGGCGACGCCGATGCGGGTGAGGTGGAGATCGGGATCGAAACCGTCGGAATGAGCGCCGGCGGGAAAGCGCTTCAGGAAGGCCTCTTTGTCACCGCCGTTGCGGATGTAGTCGCAGACGTAGTCAACGTCTGAGAGGGTGAGGACGACGAGGTAGTTGCCCATGCCGTCGTCTCCCATGGCGCGGGAGGAGGTGGCGCGTGTTTCCTCGTGGCTGGCCTTGCCGTGAATGATGGAGGTGTAGCCGGTTTTGGCGTACTGGCGGACGCGCTTCCAGACGCTCATGACGTCGCCACAGGTGGTGTCCACGACCATGCAGCCGCGGGCGGCGATGAGCTTCATGAGGCGGGTTTCGGCACCGAAGGCGGGGACGATGACGACGTCCTCCGGCGTCAGGGTGGCGACGGTGGCCTCATGCTCGGCATTGGGGATGCTGACGACGCCCATTTCCGTGAGCTGGCGGTTGACCTCCTGATTGTGGATGATCTCTCCGAGGAGGAAGACGCGGCGGTCGGCGAAGACTTTGCGGGCGGCGTAGGCGAGGTCGATGGCGCGCTCGACACCGTAGCAGAAGCCGAAGTCACGGGCGAGGCGGATGGTGGTGTTTCCGATCTGGACGACGCTGCCTTTGGCGCGAATCTGCTCGACGATGTGACTGCGGTAGTGGGTCTCCACCTCGGCCTGCACGCGCTCCATGACCTCCGGGGTGCGAACGTTCACACGACGGGCGGCTGGAGCAGGTGCAGACATGAGATGAGATGGGGTGGGGTGGATCAGTAGTACATCTTGCCTTTGGCGGCGTCTTCAAAGACCTTGTTGCTCATCATGTAGGAGTCAGGCGGGTCGGCGAGGCTGCTGTCATCGAGAACGGGGAGGGTCTTGCCGATGGTGGCGTCTTCGGGCTGTGAGGAGGCGATGTTGAGCGGGGTGCCGGAGCGGACCATGCTGAAGATCTTCTGGGCGGACTTGATGGGGAGACGGACGCAGCCGTGGGTGCAGGGGTAGGGCTTGACCCAGCCCCAGTGCATGCCGTAGGCGGACTTGAACTCCATCCAGAAGGTCATCGGATAGCCAGCGCCGGGGCTGCTGGCACGACGGCGGTTGGCCACCTTGCTGTAGATGGTGAAATTGCCGGTGGGCGTCGGGCTGCTGGCGGTGCCGACGGAGCACGGGGTGGCGAGGAGGACTTCGTTGCCTTCCATGACGTAGACGCGCTGGGCGCCGGTGCTGAGCTTGACGCGGACGTTGGCAGGGTTTTTGACGGCCTTGGCAGGAGGATCAAAATTGAGGGAGTAGTTGCCTTTCTTGGCGGTGGCGCAGTTGCTGAGGGCCAGGGCGAGTCCAGCAAAGGCAAGCGCCTTGAGGGAGCGGCGGAGGACGATGAGATTGGAATTCATAGAGGGTGGGCATTTAGCACACGATCGCCCCTGCTCCACCGTTTTTCTTTGTGGATGATCCGCTTGCATAGAAAGCGAAACTTTGTCCACGTTGCGGCGTTGTATCGCCCCACATGCCCTCCCCTACCCTGATCGATGTCCTCGTACGCACGGCCGCCAGCGCCGGGTGCGAGGAGCCCACACGGCTGCGCCACGCCCTGGAAGTGGCCTCTGACAACCGACAGCCGCTGATGGACGCGGTGGTGGACAGCAGCATGGTGGATGAAGACAAGTTCTTTGCCCAGCTGGCGTCTGGCCTGGGCATGCCGTATGCGGAGGATGGTGCCGGAGATGCTGCGGAGGGGCTGAGGAACAACTTCCCTGCGAAGCTGGCGCTGAGACACCGCATCTGCCCGCTGCATGTGGCGAATGGCGAGGCGACGATCCTGACGTACAACCCCTTTGACCTGAGCGCGAGGCAGGCGGTGGGCCAGGAGCTGAGGAAACGGGTGCACTGGCAGATCGCCCCGCGGCACCGCATCCTGGAGGCGCTGCACCAGGGCTACGGCGTGGGTGCGGAAAACTTTGAGGAGCTGCTGGAGGGCCGGGAGGGCGGTGACGAGCACGATGACCTGAAGCAGGAGACGACGGTGCTGGACGAGGCGGACGAGGAGGCCACGGTGCTGAACTTTGTGAACCAGATCTTCCGTGAGGCGCTGAAGGAGCGTGCCACGGACATTCATGTGGAGCCGCTGGAGCGCGACCTGCGCATACGCTACCGTGTGGACGGCAAGCTGCTGGAGGTGCCGGTGCCGCCGAACATGCGGCTGCTGCAGGCGTCGCTGATTTCGCGCCTGAAGATCATGGCGCATCTGGACATCGCCGAGCGGCGGCTGCCGCAGGACGGACGCATCAATCTGGAGCTGGATGGCGAGCCGATCGACGTGCGTGTGGCGACGATCCCGAGCGTGAACGGGGAGTCTGTGGCGCTGCGACTGCTGACGCGCAAAAAGTTTGACCTGCAGGCCATCGGGCTGGACCCGGCGACGGAGGCGACGATCCGCAAGCTGCTGGCGGCGCCGAACGGGATCATCCTGGTGACGGGGCCCACGGGTTCTGGCAAATCGTCCACGCTGTACACGTTCCTGAAGGAGCTGAACACGAAGGAGCGCCGGATCGTGACGATCGAGGACCCGGTGGAAAACAAGCTGGACGGGATCATCCAGATCGCGGTGAAGCCGGAGATCGACCTGACGTTTGCGGCCGGGCTGCGGAGCATTCTGCGCGGCGACCCGAACGTGATCATGGTGGGGGAAATGCGCGACCAGGAGACGGTGGAGATCGCCATCCGCGGCGCGCTCACGGGCCACCTTGTGTTCTCCACGCTGCATACGAACGACGCCGTCAGCGGCATTTCCCGTCTGATCGACATGGGGATCGAGCCGTTCATGATTTCGTCTTCGGTGCGCGCCTTCCAGGCCCAGCGGCTGGTGCGTACGCTGTGCGGATTGTGCAAGCAGCCGGCGCACCATGAGGAAAGCCACCTGCGCAGCATTGGCTTCCCGCTGGAATGGAAGGACAAGCTGTTTCAACCTGTGGGCTGCCGTGCGTGCCGCAACACGGGTTTCTCCGGACGTCTGGCGATCATGGAAATCTGCCTGATGACGGAAGCCCTGCAGGACAAGATCAACAAACGGGCCGACACCATGGAACTCAAGGCGCAGGCGCTGAAAGACGGCATGGTGCCGATGAGGCAGTATGGCTTCCGCAAGGCGTCGGAAGGGGTGACGACGATCGAGGAGGTGATGACCGTGACGGCAGCGACGGAGTAGCAGTGTTGCCAAACCACTCCAAATTCTGTATTCTCCCTCCATGATTCTCGAAGACAATCCACCTGTAGCCTCACTGCTCAAACAGCTCACGGCCGACCAGAAATGGCAGGCTTTCCAGCTTCTATGGCAGGATGTGGTCAAAGATCACGCAGAGGAGATCGAGCCACCGGCATGGCATGAAAACGTTCTTCGTGAACGCCTCGAAAAAATCAAAAGTGGCAAAGCGGTCTGGCATGATCTGGACCAGGCATTTGATGATTTGCGGAAAGAGCTGGCATGAATGTCACCCTCGAAGAAGATGCCAAACAAGACCTGCGTGACAGCTTTCACTTTTACGAGGAGGACGAGCCTGGAGCCGGCTGGCACTTCCTCGACAAAATGCAAGCAGAGCTTCAAACTCTGGGCGGCTTTGGCGGAGTTCATCGTCAGCGCTTTGGCTTTTACTTTTACGCCTCCAGACGTTTCCCACACGGTGTCTATTACCGGATCGAGGACGACACCGTTCAGATAGCCGCCATCCTCGACAGCCGTCGCGACCCCAAGCTAATCCGCAAAATTCTTCGCCAGCGCTGATACCCATGCCCGCCTTCAACTACACCGCCCTTACCGCCACCGGACAGACGATCACCGGCTCGATCACGGTGGGATCGCGTGCGGAGGCGTTTCGGAAGATCGAGTCGCAGGCGCTGACGCCTGTGAAGGTGACGCAGGAGGAGAAGGCGGGGGCGGCGAAGGCGAAGGCTGAGGTGGATGCGGGACCTGTGAAGCTGAAGCGCGCGCAGCTGATCCTTTTCACCGAGGAGCTGGCGGATCTGCTGGACGGGGGGCTGCAAATTGACCAGGCGTTTCGGGTGATGCAGGAGCGGCAGGAGTCGGGGGTGCTGAGGCAGATCTCCGCGACGATGCGCAATGAGCTGCGGGAGGGCTCGTCTGTGGCGAAGGCGCTGAGGAAGGCGTCTCCAAGCTTTGATGATTTGTACTGCAACCTGGCAGCGGCGGGCGAGGTGAGCGGATCGCTGCCGAGCATCCTGCGCCGGCTGGCGAACAACCTGGCGGTGATGGCGGAGCTGCAGTCGAAGGTGACGCAGGCGATGATCTACCCGGCGTTCCTGATCGGCGCGTGCGTGGTGCTGATGGTGGTGTTCATGACATTCATGGTGCCGCAGATCATGGACCTGATGGGCAAGAACGGGCAGAAGCTGCCGGCGGCGACGCAGCTGCTGATCAGCTTCAACCACTTCATGGGGCAGTGGTGGTGGGTGATCGGCATTATTTTGACCGCCGCCGTGCTGACTTTCCGCGGCTACATCTCCAGCCCGGCGGGGCGGATGTGGTGGGACGGGACGAAGCTGAACCTGCCGCTGTTTGGCCCGATCATGAGCATGCGCTTTTACGCGCAATTTGCGCATTCGCTGGGCAGCCTGATCACCAACGGGGTGCCGCTGCTCAACAGCATCCGGCTGGTGTCAAAGATCTCGGCCAATGTGTTCATCCAGTCTCTGCTGGCGAAGGTGACCACGCTGGTGTCCGAAGGGGCGCCGCTTTCGAATGCGCTGCGCAAGGTGGGGAGCTTTCCGCTGCTGCTGGCGGACATGATCGCGGTGGGAGAGCAGACCGGACAGCTGGGCAAGTCGATGGAAAAATGCGCGATCCGCTACGACAAGGAGCTGGACAAGCGGATCAAACGCATGACATCGATGATTACGCCGGTCATTCTGATCGTCATGGCGGTGATGGTGGGCACGGTGGCATACTCGATTGTGGCGGCGATCGCCCAGAGCGTCACGGGCATCCGCAGCAGCGGCTAAGATGGCGCAACCAACCGTATTTCTTTCTGTTCATAACTGCAAAAAACCTGTTCAATCCGAACCATCATGAAAATCCAAACACCTCGCACCCAAGCACGCACCGCCGCCGCCTTCACGCTGATCGAAATCGTGATCACGCTGACCATCATCGCGATCCTGGCGGGTGGCTCGATGATGATGTATTCCAGCCTGATCGACACGGCGAAGGACTCGCGTGTGAGCGCGGACATGGACAAAATAGCGCTGGCGCTGCAGTCCTATGAAGGGCGGGCGCTGCGGGTGCCGACCACAGAACAGGGACTGGAGGCGCTGGTGGAAATGCCGACGCTGGAGCCGAAGCCTGAGAACTACCGCCCCTTCATGGAAGAGCTGCCGAAAGACCCCTGGGGCCAGCCGTACAAGTACCGCTTCCCGGCGCAGAAGTCGAAGAAGTCGTATGACCTGTGGACGGTGGGGCCGGACGGTGCCGACGGCACGGACGACGACATCGGCAACTGGAAGAAAGCTGCGGCCAAGTAAGCCATGAAACCTGCATGCCGTAGCATGAAGAGCTGCCATGACGTGGGTGAGAGCCTCACCGCATGTCAGGGCGGCCTCATCCGGCAGCGGGCGGAGGCCTGCGCGCGGGGATTTACGCTGGTGGAGATCGTCATCGCGCTGACTATTGTGGCCGTGCTGGCCGCGGCGTCGATGCCGATGCTGAAGGGCTTTCAGGAGGAGCGTGTGGCGCGCGAGCCCGTGACGGCGCTGCTGAAGCTGGCGCGTGAGGCGCGGCTGCGAGCGATGCAGGAGAAGCGGCCCTACCAGGTGGCTTTTCATGCCACAGGGTTTACCGCATCGCGGTATTTCAACCCCTACCTGCAGCTGGAGCAGCTGAACGAATTTCTCGAATCCGGCGAAGAGGCCCCTGCGGTGCAAAGCACGATGCAGGAGGGTGAGAAAACAGACATCGACAGCGGAGGCGGCTCGAACAAGACGACGGACCTGCCGATCGCGCCGCCGCCGCCGAAGTATGACGAGCACTGGTCTGAAGAGTACAAACTGCCGCAGGAGGTGAAGTACACGATCCAGCACTGGTATGATGCGGAACCGACCACGATCGAGGGAGAAGCGGTGAAGCTGTGGGTGTTTCAGCCCAGCGGGGTGTGCCAGCCGCTGAAGGTCCATGTGGAAGGCCCGGCCTCGACGTTTGACGTGGAGTTTGCGGCGCTGACTGCAGACATTGTGAAGGAGACCGTGGACCTGCGATGAAAGCGAATCTCCATGCCAGACGACGCCCGGCTTGGCGGGGCTTTATCCTGTTTGAGCTGGTGCTGGCGCTGACGATTTTTTCGATCGCGGTACTGGGGCTTGTGAAGGCGCTGAACATGACGCTGCAGACGGCGAACCTGCTGAGGAGGGACCAGCTCATCCGGATCGGGATGCGCAATGTGTTTGAAGAGCTGAGGAACAAACCGCTGGCCAAGATGAGCACAACGATCACGGACACGACGTTTGGGATCACTTACACAAGCAGCACGGAAGCGCTTTCGCTGAAGACGACGAACGGCGGCGTCTTGAGCGACATGTACAAACTCACCATCCATGCGACCTCGTCATTCGACGGGGTGGCGCAGGAGGACACTCTGGAGGTCTATGTTTACAAGCCAGCGCAGTCCTAGACGAAGCGGCGGCTTCACACTGATCGAGGTGGTGATCGGAATCACGATCCTGTCGATGATCACGGCGACGCTGTTTGCGGTGATCCGGGGCTCGATGCTGGCGACGACGGAGATCGAGCGCACGCAGCGTGAGAGCGACTCGATGAACCGGTACATTGAGCTGTGCCGGCGGACGTTTGCGACGCTGCCGAGCACGGCCACGCTGACGCTGAAAATCACGCAGGGCACGGAGCCGGTGATCCAGGAGCTGACGATCGCGGGCTCTCCGGACTGCTTTCCGTTTGGAGGCAACCCGATCACCTCGAAGGACACGATCCTGAGCCTGCGCCCGTACCCGGAAGCGGTGGTGGACGACAACCAGAAGCCGCTGAACTACCTGAGCCTTTCGCGCGAGGATCTGATCCCGAAGACAGAGGACCTGAAGTCGGGCATCCAGCAGTCCACGACGGGGATCTATGCGCCGGACACGGAGGGGCGGTACTGGATGCCGCTGCTGCCGGACGTGGTGTCGTTCAAGTGGAGGTTTTACGTCGAGAAGGAGGAGACGTGGTATGAGGAATGGAGCAAGTCGAAATGGCCGGACCTCATCGAGGGCCAACTGGTGATGAAAAACCGGACGCTGCCGGTGCGGATGGTCTTCAGCCTGCCTGTGCTGAACCTGGTGGCAGGCCGTGCGCCGTCCAACACGAACAACAACAACGGCAACAATAACAACAACCAGCAGGGCGGCGGGGGGAACACCAACGGACAGGGAGGCCAAGGTGGCGGACGTGGTGGCCCCGGTGGGCCGGGCGGACCTGGAGGCGGAGGTCGTGGCGGCCCCGGGGGACCTGGAGGCCCAGGCGGGCCCGGGGGACCTGGCGGTGGCGGATTTCCTGGCGGCGGACCTCCCGGAGGTGGCTTCCCAGGTGGCGGACCTCCCGGCGGCGGCGGTGGTGGAGGTGCACCTCCCGGCCCATGAAGACCTACCCTCCATCTTTTGACCGCAGAAAGCCTGCAGCCAGTGCGCGGGGCTCTGCGCTCATGCTGATGATCTGGGCGATCCTGCTCATGTCTGTGACGATCATGGGCGTGGTGGAGTACATCAGCTACAGCGCCGAGGAATCCAAGCAGGCGGCTTATGATTTCCGGGCGCTGCATCTGGCGGAGAGCGGCATCGCAGTGGGCCTGAACCCCAGCACGCGGAGGGGTGACATCGTGATGAAGCAGAAAGTGGGGCCTGACAGCGGGTTTGACGTGGTGATCAACTACGAGGGAGCGCGGATCCCGATCAACTACATCACGGACGAGCGGCTGAGGGAGGCGATCTACAACCTTTTCATTTACTGGCAGCTGAATGCGGAGGACGCGGGGGTGGCGGCGGACTCTCTGGCAGACTGGGTGGACAATGACAGCACGCAGCGTGCGAACGGTGCGGAGGCGGAGTATTACAAGAGCCTGGGCATCTACGACGCGCCGCGCAACCAGGGCTTCATCCGGGTGGAGGAAATGATCCTGGTGCGCGGGATGGACGCGGTGGACCGCAAGAAGCCGGACTGGCGGAACTTTTTCAGCATCTACGGAGAGGGGCAGATCGACCTGCGGACGGTTTTCAAGGATGTGCTGCTGGCCATCACGGGGGCGTCTGAAAACGATGTGCAGCGCTTCATCACCGAGCGTGACGGCGGGGACGGCATTCCAGGCACGGAGGATGACCGCCGGATCCGCGCGCCGGAGGCCTACCAGATTCTGGGGCTGAACGGGGACCGGCTGAATGCGGTGAGCGGCATCGTGAATGACAGCGACACGACGCTGAGGCGCATCACGAGCATCGGGTGGGTGGGGACGAAGCGCTCCAAGATCACCCTGGTGACCCGCCGTGATCAGACGACGGGAGCGGTGACCTACCTCGGGCGGATCGAGGAGTAAAAAAACTCGACAATCCAAGCATCACCCGACATTCGATATTCGTCATTCAATACCGCAACTTCCCAAGCAATCGCGCGTTTTACCCAGCCCTCAACGAATGTCACTCACCGCCACCACCCTGCTCCTCCCCGCTCCTGATGCCTCCTGGCGTGTGTGGAAGCCGCGTGCGACCTCCAGCGCGGAGACGGTGGAGAGCCCGGCGGAGGCCACGCATGTGAGCAAGCCGCTGGTGATCGGGCTGCCGGCGTCGGCGTGCCGGACGCTGGGGCTGATCCTGCCGCAGACGGACAGCGAGCTGCTGGAGCAGATCATCACGACGCAGCTGGAACGGCGTGGCTTCAAGCTGGAGCAGGACGCGGTGGGCCGGAACTACCGCTGGCACCTGCTGGGGCAGAACGGCGGGCTGGCCATCATCAGCGTGGACATCCTGGCGGAGCCTTTTCCGGAGGCGCTGGCGGCCTCCCACGCGAGCGACTACACGGCAGCGCTGAGGCTGGCGCAGCTGCCTGCAGGGCACATCGTCATCGCAGAGGAACAGGGGGACCTGGTGCTGGCCGCGAGCCATCAGGGCAGGCTGTACCACAGCCATATTTTTGCCAAGACGCCTGCCGCCGAAGATGCGCTGGCTCTGGAGATCACGCTGGCGCGGCTGACGCTGGAGTCGGAGCTCGGCACCGGCGCGATCGAGGGTGTGGCGCTGGTGGGGGAAAATTTTGACCGTGGGCTGACCACGCGCCTGAGCTCAGCGCTGGAGATGCCGGTGCGCATCCTCGCAGACCTGCCGCCGAACGGCAGCCTGGACACGCGGACGTGGACGAAGATGCTGCCGGCCGGGGTGCGTGACGCGATCAGCGCCAGCACACGGCGTGCGAAGATGATCCGCTGGCTGACGCTGGGCGGGATGCTGTATGCCTCGCTGGCCTTTCTGGCGTTTGCCTACCTGCACCTGCAGGAGAAGCGCGCGGCAAAGCTGGCGGAGGAAGTGGAGGAGACCAGCGAGCCAGCGGCGGCGGTGCGCAAGGCGAATGAGCGGTGGAAGGTGCTGGCGCCAGCGATCGAACAGCAGCGCTACCCGCTGTTTCTGCTGGGGGAGATCAACCGCATCATGCCCGCAAGCGGGATCGTAATCCGCAAATTTGAAGTGAAGGGCAAGGAGATCGACATCCGCGGAGAGGCGCGCGACGCGCAGCTGGCGTTTCAGTTCATCGAAGACTTCAAGAAGAACCGCGTCCTGAGCCGCTATGTGTGGACGAACCCCCGGCCCGAAGTCAAAGGGACCACGGCGAGCTTCCGGGCACAGGGCAAGCTGCCGTAAACAAACCTCCCCCCTTCCCTTCCCCATGGCACTGGCCCTCACCCAACGTGAAAAGAAGCTGCTCGCAGCGTGCATCGGCACGCTGCTGATGATGGCGACATTCATCATGCTGAAGCAGTTTTTGGACCGCCGGACGGCGGTGCTGGCGCGCATCTCCACGCTGGAAAACGAGAAGAGCGAGAACAGCCACTGGATGGCTGACCGGGACTTCTGGGACAAGCGCTCCGCCTGGATGGAGCAGCACATGCCGACCACCGAAAGCCTGGGCACGGCGCAGGCAAAACTGCTGGAGGAGATCCAAAACGTGGCGCTGGACTACCAGCTGCAGGTGCAGAAGCAGCAGCTGCTGCCGGATGCCGCAGACAGCAAGGCCAACGCGGCGCTGTACCGCGAAGTGGCGGTGGAAGTGAGGCTGCGCGGGGACCAGACCACGCTGCTGGGCTGGCTGGCGACGCTGCAGTCTCCGGAGAAGTTTCAAGCCATCAAACAGATCGAGCTGGAGATCGACCCCAAGGCCAAGGAGAAGACGCCGCAGGCACTTTGCAACCTCGTGCTGGCGCGCTGGTTCAAACCTGAAAACGGATTCCAGCCATGAAAGCGCTTTTCACCACCCTGCTCATGACGTGCGCGGCGACGTGCCTGCACGCGCAGTCGCTCGTGCCTGCGGCACCCGCCGCAGCGCCAGCGGCAGCGGCGGAAACGACGGTCACCAGCTCCGACCTGCTGCCCCTTCCCGGAGACGAACTGCTGCCACCGCAGGAAACGGCGGCCGCACCTGCGACTGCTGCAGCGCCAGCGGGGCCGGTGGACCCCGACCTGCCGCAGCCGTTTGATGCGAACTCCCTGAACGCCATCATCCAAAACTCGCCCTTCACGCGGATCGTGAGCATCTCTGACTCGCTGGTGCTCACGGGGATGGCGTATGTGAACGGCAAGCCGGTGGTGACCATCTTTGACAGAAACGAGAAGCAGTCGCTGGTCGTGACCGAGGAGCCCAACCTCAAGGGCTGGAAGCTGATGGAGGCGCTGCCCACGACCAACATCGAGCGTGCGCAGGCGAAAATCGCGATCGGAGGGGAGACCTTCAGCATCAGGCACAGCGCGCTGGACAAGAACGACCTGGCCAAAGGCAAGAGCGACAAAGGAGACAAGGGCCCGCGCAACGACTCCAACGGAGACCGCTTCAACCGGGGCAGCCGTGGACCGAGCGAGGAGGACCGGAAAAAGTACGAAAGCCTCTCTGACAAGGCGAAGGAGAAATTCCGCGACGCGATGCGGGAAAAATTCAGTGACGAGAAATTCCGCAACGCCCCGGAAGAGGAGCGCCGCAATGCCATTCGCTCCATGTTTGACAAGATCCAAAAAGAAGACAGCGGCGGCAAATAAAACGCACCGCTGACGTTCAACCACGCCCACAACGCCAACGCCACACACTTTTCGCATGCATCGCTGTCTTCCCGTACTCACCACGCTTGTGTTTGCCGCCTCCGCCGTTGTTCGCGGACAGAGCATCGTGCCACCAGCACCGCCGCCCACACCTGCAGCCCCTGCGGCCGCCGCACCTGCGCCAGCCGCCGCGCCAGAAGCGCCCGTGACAGCACCGGCACCCGCTGCTGCGGCCCCAGCGCCAGCTGCAGCCCCTGCTCAAGCAGCCCCGGCCCAGCCGCAGGCCGCGCCCGCAGCGGATGGCAGCCAGCCTGCTGCGCCGGCTGAGGGCATGCGGCCGCCCGGAGGCGGACCTCCTGGCGGTGGCTTTCCAGGTGGTGGGCGTGGCGGCTTTGGCCGCCGCAGCGGTGGTTTTGGCGGACCTGGCGGTGGCTTCGGAGGTCCGGGAGGCATGGGCGCCGACGGAGCAGGCGCACCGGGGGAGGCCGAGTCCTTCCAGATCACTGGTGACAATGTGATGATGCAGTTTGCCAACAATCCGGTGGCCGACCTGCTGGCGATCTATGAAAAGCTGACGGGCTACACGCTGATCAAGGACACAAACATCTTTGAGGGGGCGACGATCAGCCTGGTGACGCCGAAGCAGGTGCCGAAGGCCGAGGCCATCAAGCTCATCGAGGCCTCGCTGCTGGCCAACGGCTACGCCATCGTGGCAGAGCCGGGCAGCAACAGCGCGAAGATCCTGCCTGCGCGCAACCAAAGCGCGAATGCGGTGCAGTTTTCCCACGGGGTGAGGTTTTACACGAGCGCGAAGGAGATCCCGGAGGGAGAAAGCATCGTGTCCTACTTCATGAAGCTGGACTACCTGGCCCCGGAGGACGCGGCCACCATGTTTTCCGGTCATGTGGGGCTGGGTGCGTATGGCCGCATCACGCCAGTGACGTCTCCGCCGGGACTGCTGATCACGGAGAGCGCCACGATCGTGAAACAGCTGATCGGGATTCGTGAGGCGATTGATCTCGGGGACACCGGCTCCACGCTGGTGACGAAATTCATCCCCATCAAGTTTGCGGATGCGGCGGTGATCGCGCAGATCATTCAGGCCACTCTGAATGCGCAGGCGCAGGAAAAGGAAACGAAGGGGGTGAACACCATCCGTGGCACAGCCGCGAGCGACGGCCGTGAAAAAGGCGGCGACAACAATGCGCCGAGGCCGCCCTCCCCTGGCCAGAGCAGCGTGTCACAGTCATCTGCCAACGCGCAGAATCCGCAGCCGAGCACGCAGGTGGTGGCCGACACGCGGCTGAACCAGATCCTCGTCGTGGCCTCGCCGCTGGACTACACGTATGTGGCGAGCCTGATAGCGGAGTTTGACAAGCCGCTGGAGAATACCGAGCCGTATGAGCGGAAGCTGAAGTATGCAGCCGCGCTGGATGTGCTGAGCGCGCTGGTGGACCGCCTGCAGGAGCTGAACACGGGCACCACCCAGCTGCCGGGCGGGGGCTCGCTTCAGCAGCAGCGCCAGCAGGTGCTGGCCACGAACAGCACGCAGCTGCTCGGAGGACGGACCACACAGGGCACACGTGGCGGCGTGATCGGCAACACGGCAGCAAGCAGCACGAGCTCTGACACCGCGAGTGCGAGCACAGGCACCACGGGCACGACCGGAACCACAGGGAGCACCGGAGGCTCGCGAGCCGATGTGGTGTCCGGCCCGACGGAAAACAACGCCCCGGTCTCCGTGCTGGTGGGCAAGTCCCGCATCGTGGCAGATCCCATGTCCAACACGATCATCGTCATGGGGCGGCAGGAGGAGATCGAGAAAGTGGACGGCCTGCTGGACAAGCTGGACCGCAAGCCCTCCCAGGTGTACCTGGCCACGGTGATCGGTGAACTGACGCTCACCGACACGATGCTGACGGGGGTGGATTACATCTCCTCGCTGACCAACAAAAATTTCACGGCGAGCAGCATCACCAACCGCACGGACATCCTGGGAGGAACGGGCGGAACGGGACGCGCCATCAATGACCTGCGTACCAATGCCATCACGACGCCGTTTGGCCCCTCCTCGGGACTGAACCTCTACGGTGCGGCGGGCAGCGGCCTGGGGGTCTTCCTCAATGCGCTGCAGACGAACAGCAATTTCAAAGTCCTCTCGCGGCCCTCCATCTTTGCGCTGAACAACAAGAAGGCCGTCATCTCCTCCGGCCGGAAGGTGCCCTACCCGGCGAGCACGGTGACCAATGCCTCCAACCTGAACGGAACGGTGACGTCCACCACGAGCTACCTGGATGTGGTGCTGAAGCTGGAAGTGGTGCCGCTGATCAACACGGACGGGGAGGTGACGCTGACCATTTCCCAGATCAACGACACTCTGATCGGCACGCAGCTGATCCAGCCCAACCTGGTGCCGATCATCGGTACGGAGCAGCTCGTCACCTCCGTGACGATCCCGGACCGCAACACCATCGTGCTCGGGGGGCTGATCTCCGAGGAGAAAAACCTGTCGCAGAACGGCATCCCCGTGCTGGGCAAGATCCCGGGCCTGGGCAAGCTCTTCCGCACGGACAACAACAGCGTAACCCGCAAGGAGCTGATCGTTTTCATTCAACCGCAGGTGGTGACCGACACCGACAGCGTGCGTGAGACGTCTCTGAGCGAGGACATCCGCACGACCGCGGGCGCACAGGCGGCGCAGCGCTTTCCGCAAGTGCCGCCGCCACCTGCGCCTGAGCCGGTGGAAGTCCCGGCCAAGAAGAAGAATTTTTTCCAACGGATGTTCAGCCGCGACCCGAAGCCGCAATGATGCGGAGGGGCCGAGCGGGCGAAGATGGAGAGAGGACTCCTTGACCAGAGGGGCTCCTGACCTTTGACTGGGAGCCTTGAACTTCGAGATCAAAACACTCCAACTCACCGAGCCTTTTCGCATAGCCCACGGCACCTCCGCCACGCGCGAGGTGCTGCGTGCCTCAAATGGAGAGCTCGTCACTGAGGCGCCGTTTGTCCCCTACTACGGAGAAGACCCGGAGCAGACGCTGGCGGTGCTGCAGCAGGCAGTGCTGCCGGAAAAACTCCCGCGCACAGCAGCGCTGGCGCTGAACCTGATGAGGCATGAGATCATCTGCCAGCAGACCGGGAGGCCGCTGGCGGCGTTTGCCGAATCCAAGCTGGGTGCGGCGGCACAGGCTGCACCGCCGGGCTGCCGCTCCTTCAGCATTCCGACAGACTTGGATGCCTTTGAGGACAGGGTGCGCGAGATCTCGCAGCAGTTTCCCGTGCTCAAGCTGAAGCTGGGCTCCGGTGATCTGGGGCTGGACATCGCCACGGTATCTGTGGCGCGCATGGCCGCGCCAGACGCCCATCTGCTGCTGGATGTGAACGGCGGGTGGGACCTCGCCGAGGCGCCGCTGATGATTGAAAAACTGGCGGAATACAGCCCGGCGCTGATCGAGCAGCCCATCCACCACCGGCTGGGCGTGGATGCCTGGGAGGAGCTGCGGGCGCTGCTGCCGGGCAGCCCGCCGCCGATCTTTGCGGATGAAAGTGTGCAAACGGTGGAAGATGTGAGAGCGCTGGCTGATTTCGTGGATGGGGTGAACATCAAGCTGCTCAAGAGCGGGAGCTTTGACGCGGCTGTGGCCATGGTGGAGGCGGCAAAGGAGCAGAGCCTGCAAGTCCTGCTGGGCTGCATGATCGAAACCAGCCTGGGCACCACGGCGGCGGCGCACCTGGCCCCGTGGGCGGACTGGATCGACCTGGACGGGCATTTCTACGTGACGAATGACGACTACACAGGCCTGATGTATGATGCCTGCGGCAAGCTGATGATGCCAAACCGCCCCGGCATAGGAGCCGTACCACGATGAATGCAGCCTCTCTACAATCTGCCGCAGAGCGGCACCTCCCGGCGGCGCTGGACCTGCTGCGGCGATTCGTGGCCATCAACAGCTTCACGGCGAATGCTGAGGGGGTGGATGAAGTGGCGCGGCTGACGGCGGCGGCTTTTGCCCCGCTGGGCTTTGAGGCGGAGCTGTCGCCATGCAGCACTCCAGGCACGGGGCATCACCTTTTTCTCAGGCATCGCGGCCAGGGGGGCGACCCCATCGTGCTGGTCACGCACTCTGACACGGTGTTTCCGGCAGAGGAGGAAAGGCTGAATGATTTCAAATGGGATGAACGCCCAGATGAAGGACGCATCTATGGGCCGGGGACGGTGGATAACAAAGGCGGCACGGCTTTGATCTGGCTGCTGCTGCAAATGCTGCGGGACGCTGTCCCGGAACTCTTTGAGCGCACGCACTGGCTCGTGGCGGCGAATGCGGCTGAAGAAATCACGGGCGATGACTTTGGCAGGGCCACGGCCGAGCGCTGCGGAGGCAAGGCGCGCGCGGTGCTGGTGTTTGAAGGCGGGCCGGTGGATGAGCGTGGCTGGCACATCGTCACTTCACGCAAAGGGCGCAGCACTTGGAGGCTCAGCGCCGAAGGCAAGGCCGCCCATGCGGGAAGCAAGCACCATGAAGGCATCAATGCCATCGATGCGCTGGCCCGTGTGCTGCCGGACATCGCCGCGCTGACGAACGCGGAGGCTGAGCGCACAGTGAACATCGGCATGGTACAGGGAGGCACTGTGGTGAACCGGGTACCCCATGAGGCCGTAGCCGAGTGGGAATGCCGGGCCACGGAGCCTGCGGTGCTGCAGCATGCAGATGATTTTTTTGCAGCGCTAAGCGGTACGGCGTCGAACGGGGCGAAGCTCACAGCGGAGCGCACAGGGCACACGGCGGCGTGGCCGGGTGGCATGGAGTCGAAGTCGCTCTTTCACCTCTGGCATGAGGCAGCGGCGCTGATGAATCTCAAGGCGGTGTCTGTGCCGCGCGGGGGCCTGAGCGATGCGAACCACCTGTGGCAGCTGGCGCCGACGCTGGATGGACTGGGCCCGTATGGTGGCAATGCGCACTGCTCCGAACGCACGGCGGACGGCAGCAAGCTGCCGGAGTATGTGGAGCCGGGGTCGTTTGTGCCGAAAGCGGTGATGAACGGGCTGGCGCTGGTGAGGCTGATTTCGAGTTTGAGTTCTTTGTGACTTACTTGATGCCCTTGAGGGTGTGACTGGCTTTTGCGCGGAGCGGAGGGAGAGGGCGGAGCGCCGCACAGGGGACTGTGCGGACCACTTTACTGACGTCCTTGCGATGTCCTGTGAGCACGGGCATGCTCTAAAGAACTCAGGCCTACTTCTACAATCCTTTCGCCAGTGTCTTCACGCGCAGCAGGAACATGTCTGCGGTGATGTAGAGGGTGCTGCGGTCAGCGCCGCCGAAGGCGCAGTTGGCGGTGGCCTGGCCGGTGAGAATGCTGCCGAGGTGCTTGCCATCTTTGCCGATGATGAGGACGCCGCCGGGGCCGGTGGTCCAGATGTTGCCGTGGGTGTCCACCTTCATGCCATCGCAGCCGCCTTTGCGTGCGGGGCTTTTGAGCGGCTGGGCATTGAAAAAGACGCGGCCGTTTTTGGCGGTGCCGTCTTCCTGGAGATCATAGGCCATGACGCGGGTGTCCTTGGGGTCTGACACGGCGATGTAGAGGGTCTTCTGGTCAGGACTGAGCGCGATGCCGTTCGGGAAACGGATGTCCGAAATCACGAGCGAGACTTTGCCCGCAGGAGTGACGGAGTAGATGCCGTGCTGTTTGAGCTCGGGGGCTTCGCCTTTCTTCAGGCCGTAGGGTGGATCGGTGAAGAAGATGGCGCCGCTTTTGGCGATGACGAGATCGTTGGGGCTGTTGAAGCGCTTGCCTTCATAGTGGTCCGCGAGCGAGGTGAAGGTGCCGTCTTTTTCAAGGCGTGCGATACGGCGCTCTCCATGCTGGCAAAGGATGAGATTTCCCTGGGCATCGACTTGGAGGCCGTTGGAGCCCTGACCGTCCCCGCTGAGACTACCGCTGGGTTTGAGCACGACTTTGGCTGCGGTGTCGCCTTCCTTCCAGCCGAAGACGGTGTTCTCCGGGACGTCTGAGAAGACGAGACCCCCATCGCGCCAGACGGGGCCTTCGGACCAGTTGAAGCCGGAGGCGAGGACTTCGATTTTGGCGTCGGGAGCGATGAGTCCATCGAGAGCGGGATCGAGTTTTTCGATGGAGCCGTGGAATGTAGGGACGGGCTCGGCAGTGAAAGCGGCGAGTGTGGTGACGAGGAGAAGGGAGAGGGCGCGGAGGAACATGGTGAAGTAAGAATGGGCCATGGATCTAAACGGTCTTGAACTGCGGGAACATTTCTGAGTTTAATCAGCCAAGCCAAGTTTGGCCCACCCATTCGACATGGAAAATCTGACCTCTTCTCTTGCTGGATTGCATGGACAAACACGCGCCAGTTTCAAGCTTAAGCCGCCTGCCATCCCACCATGCCAAGGGTAAAATCTAACAGCGTCACATCCTATGCGGAATTTTTTCCAATTCATCAAATGGACCATCATCGTGGCTGGCACACTATGTGTCGTGGTGGTAGCGCTCTGCACCACATTCTTTTATTTCATGCTCTCTCCCACTACGAGCTTGACGAAATATGAAGACATCGTCGGCAAGTCTAAAAGAAAAGAAGCCACGAAGGATTTGGCACTCCGCTCTCTGGAACACTTTCCCGAATGCATCCCGCCTTCGGCAAAAGATGCCAAATTTTTTTACTCGCCGGGATTTCGCGCGGGCATGCAAACTCAGCTTTTGCTCACCCTTCCCGAATCCGAAGTGGCTGAAATTGAAAGGCACTTGCGTTCCGAGCATCAACCCAAGCCTGCTGACCTGGTCAATGGCCGACCGTATACATTTCCGGCAGCATGGCTTAAGAACGGGTGGCTGAGCATGGAACCCAGCTATGAAGCTCGCCGAGTCAGCGATGACTTTATCTGGTTTGATCTGTCACCCGCACGTGACCCGTCACCCTATAACAGGCATTGGCTCACGAAGGGCGTCGCCGTGTCACAGAGCAAACATCAGGTGTTTTATTGGCTAGGCAACTGAGACACGCCAACAGCGACTCGCCTCACCGTGCCGCCGTCTTTGCAGTGCGTTTGCCGAGGCAGATGAGGCTTTTATCAGTGCGGATGAAGAGCTGGCCTTCGCTGAGTGCGGGGGAGGCGAAGACTTTTTCCTTGAGGTCGCTTTCGGCGAGGAGCTTGTAGGTTTTGTCTGGCTGGACGGTGCGGAGGATGCCGAAGTCGTTGATGAAAAAGACGTGGCCTTCGGCGCTGGTGAGGGAGGCGTGGTGCTCGCGCATGCGCTCCTCCCATTGGATCTCGCCGGACTTGGCATCAAAGCAATGGGCGACGCCAGAGTCTGAGACGTTGAGGAGGTGGCTGCCTTCAATGAGCGGTGATGGGACGTAGGAGACGCCTTTGTTGGTGCGCCAGACGATGTGGGTGCTGGTGACATTGCCGCTGCCGTCGGGCTTGATGGCGAGGAGGTGGTGCTCGGGGAAACCGCCGGTCATGTAGAGGAGGCCGGACTGCTCGCTGTAAACGATGGAGGCGACGAACTGCTCGGTGGGGCCATCGATAATCCAGAGAAGCTTGCCGGTGCGGGGATCGTAGCTGGTGACGCACAGGGTGCCGGAGAGGACCATCTGGGTGCGGCCGCCGATGTCGCGAATGAGAGGGACGCAGTAGCTGCGGGTGTTGTTGGGGCGGGCGATGCGCCAGAGCTCTTTGCCGTCGGTGCGTGCAAGAGCGACGATGTAGCCGTCGCCGTCATGGTCGCAGTTGACGATGACCTTGTCTTCAAAAACGATGGGGCTGGAGCAGAAGCCGTGCTTGCTGGAGAAGAGGCCAGGGCGCACCTGCCAGATTTGTTTGCCGCTGAAGTCGTGCGCGGAGATCACGACGGTGCCTTTGGGGACTTCACCTTTGCCGATGACACGACCGGCATTGGCAGCGCGTGTGGCGTCGGTTTCAGTGTTGTCTAGGAAGGCGGTGAAGACGCGCTCTCCATCGGTGGCGGGAGTGCTGGAGGCCTGGCTGTTGAGCTTGTGGATGCTTTCGATAGGGGCTTTGAGCACGGTGGACTGCCAGAGCAGCTTGCCTGATGCACGGTCGAGGCAGAGCAGGACGCGCTCCTCTTTTTCCGCAATGGCGGCGACTGCGAAAATGCGGTCCTGCCACACGATGGGCGAGGCATGACCGCTGCCGGGAAGCTCAACCTTCCAGGTGACGCTGCCGTCTGCGGAAACCGGAAAGCCGGTGTCTTTGGAGGTGCCATCGAGACGCGGTCCGCGCCACTGCGGCCAGTCTTCAGCGAGAAGGAGCGAGGGGGAGAGCGCGAGGAGCAGGAAAAGCGTGCGGAGGGGGATCATGCAGGGAGCCAAACGGCGGGAGCGGTGGGGAGCTTGCGAGAATGAGGCGAACAGTTCTCCCTGCACCTCAGCCGAGCCACCAGTGCAGGAGCAGGGCGGCTGTGACGGCGATCAAGCCGCGCAGGCAAAAGCGGATGAGACGGCGATCACTGGCCGTGGCGTCCGGCGGGGGGTTGGAAAAATCCTGCCGGAAGATCACCGCCACATACGGCCCCAGCCAAAGGAAAAGAATGAGCAGGGCTGGGTAGATGATGTGAGGCCAGTCCATGCAGGTCAGCTCTGCCGAGCGCGGATGTCCAGGAGCTGCTTCATGACGTGGCTGAGTTTGCCGCTCCATTCGGCGGAGCCAAAGGCGTCGTGGAGGGTGCGGTAGAGGGTGTAGAGTTCGGCGTAAACGGCCTGGTTTTCGGGGATGGGATAGTAGACTTTTTCGCGGGTGGCGGTGACCTGGGCCTGGAGGGTGTGGATGTCCCCTGCCCCGGCGGCGGCGGCACCGAAGATGGCGGCACCGAGGGCGCAGGTCTGCTCGCTCTGGCTGACTTTCATGGGCTTGCCGATGATGTCGGCGTAGCACTGCATAAGGGTGGCGTTTTTGATGGAGAGGCCGCCGGTGTTGATGACTTCCTCGACCTTCACGCCGTATTCCTCGACGCGCCTGATGATGGTGAGCGCGCCGAAGGCGGTGGCTTCGATGTAAGCGCGGTAGATTTCGTGAGCCTCGGTGTGGAGGGTCTGGCCGAGCAGGAGGCCGGTGAGGCGGACATCGACGAGGATGGTGCGGTTGCCGTTGTTCCAGTCGAGCGCGAGGAGGCCGGTGGCGCCGGGCTTTTTGCCGAGCATGGCTTTTTCCATATTCACGAATTTTTCGCCGACGGTGGCGCCGTAGCTGTCGGGCACGAGGTGATTGACGAACCAGAGGAAGATGTCGCCGACGGCACTCTGTCCGGCCTCGATACCGTAGTAGCCGGGGAGGACGGATCCATTCACGATGCCGCAGACACCGGGGACGTCCGCCAGGGGCTTGCTGGTGGGTGCGATCATGAGATCGCAGGTGCTGGTACCGAGGATCTTTACCAATGTGCCTTCCTTGATGCCTGCACCGACGGCGCCCATGTGGGCATCAAAGGCACCGACACTGATGGCGATGCCTTCTTTGAGTCCGAGGCGCTGGGACCATTCGGCGCAGAGAGAGCCGGCCTTCACATCGGCGGTGTGGGCCACGGAGTAGAGGCGATCACGCAGATCGGCGAGGGCAGGATCGAGCCGGGCCAGGAATTCTTTGTCAGGCAGGCCGCCCCACTCGGTGCTGAACATGGCCTTGTGCCCGGCGCTGCACACGCCGCGCTTGAGCGTGAGGGGATCGGTGTTGCCGGTGAGGACGGCGGGGATCCAGTCGCAATGCTCGACGAAGCTGAAAGCGGCCTCGAAGACCTTTGCGTCCACGCGGCGGAGGCGGAGGATTTTGCTCCACCACCATTCGCTGGAGTAGATGCCGCCGCATTTGGCGATGATGTTTGGCCGGATCTCGTGAGCGAGTTTGGTGATCTCTGCGGCTTCGGCGTAGCCGGTGTGGTCTTTCCAGAGCCAGACCATGGCGTTGAGGTTGTTTTTGAACTCGGGCAGCAGGCCGAGCGGGGTGCCCTGCTTGTTGACTGGGATGGGGGTGCTGCCGGTGGTGTCGATGCCGATGCCGACGACCTGGGTGGGATCAAAGCCGGGGACATTTGCCTGAGCCTGCTGGAGTGCACCGCGTGTCACGGCTTCGAGGCCGTCGAGGTAATCCTGCGGGTTCTGCCGGGCGACGTGCGGGTCTTTCGGATCGAGGAGGATGCCCATCTCGCCGCTCGGGTAGTTGAAGACGGTGGAGCCGACTTCGGCGCCGTTGTCGAGGTCGATGAGGAGGGAGCGGCAGGAGTTGGTGCCGTAGTCGATGCCAAGGGAGTAGCGCTTCATGGGTTGGTTTGGAGCAGTCTGCGGATGTTGTAGCGGATCCATCCCGCAGTGCGAGCCAAAACCGGACAAGGTTTGTGACCGGGGAGTGACGGTTCTTGATGCTGGCCTGCCGCTAGGAAGCAGGGTGCAGCACGGCGTGAATGGTGCGCAGAAGGGTGGCGGCATTGTAGGGCTTGCGCAGCACATGCTCCACACGCAGCGCATTGAGCTCTTCCAGGTGCCCTTTGTCCGCCACACCTGTCGAGCCGATCACGGGCACCTGCGCGTTCAGCTTGCGGAGTGTGCGCACAAAGAGCACGCCATCCATGACGGGCATCATCACATCTGTCAGCACGAGGGCGATTTCGCTGCTTTGTTTGGAGAAGGTGTCGATGGCTTCGACGCCATCTGCGGCGGAGAGCACGCGGTAGCCGTTTGACTCCAGCACGGAGCGCGCCGCGCTGATGATCGCGGGCTCATCATCCACCACCAGCACGAGTTCGCCCTGGCCAGGAGGGGGAGGCTCGGCGCCAGTGGCTTCTGCCTGTTGCGGGGGCTCCACAGCGGCAGGCAGATAGACGTGGAAGACCGTCCCCATGCCCTGCTCGCTTTCTACCCTGAGAATGCCGCCATGGCTTTTGACAATGCCATGAACGGTCGAGAGGCCGAGCCCCGTGCCATTGCCCAATCCTTTGGTGGTGAAAAATGGGTCGAAGATGCGATCCAAAATTTCCGGAGGGATGCCACAGCCGGTGTCGGCCACCTTCAGCAGTACGTAGGCCCCGGAGGAGACCTCCGGCAGCATGCTGGCGTAGCTGACGTCGATATCGAGATTGGCCGCGCTTATCTGCAGGCGCCCGCCATTGGGCATGGCATCGCGCGCGTTCACGCAGAGATTCAGCAGCACCTGGTGCATCTGAGTTGCGTCTCCCAGAACCAGACGCAGGGCGGGTCCGATCTCGGTTTCGACCCTGATGTTTTTGGGGAAGGTGCTGCGGATCATCTGCTCGATCTCCTGGATGAGCATGCCCACCATGAGCGGCTTCTTTTCCCCCTCGTAACCGCGGCCGAAGGTGAGCACCTGCTTGATGATCTGTGCACCGCGCTGCGCGCTCTTCTCAATGGTGTCGCAGAGGCTTTCACGCCTGTCCCCGGCCAGGCCAATGCGGAGGACCGCGACGGACATCATGATGGGGGTGAGGATGTTGTTCAGGTCATGCGCCACGCCGCTGGCCAGGGTGCCGATGCTCTCCATGCGCTGGGCGCGGAGGAACTGCTGCTCCAGCTTCTTGCGACCGGTGATGTCATGGAAGGTCCACACACGGCCATAGTAGGTGCCGTCACGGCCGCGGACGGGTGCGGAATAGCGCTCCAGGATGGTGCCGTCCACGAGTTCGATCACGTCGCTGCTGGACTCGTCCGGGTGCGCGTTGAGGTGCACCGTCTTTTGCACGAAGTACTCCGGGTTTTTAACCCTGCCGACGACGAACTGGAACTGCGGGGCGTCGTCGGGGTCATCCGCGATGTGGAGCGGTATTTTCCACAGCTCGTTCATGCGGCGGTTTTGCAGCAGCTTTCTGCCCGTGCTGTCCAGGACCAGAATGCCGTCGATGGCGGAGTGCACCTGCGCCTCGAAGAAAGCGGTGCGCCAGCGCAGCTCCTGCTCCGCCTGCAGGCGCCGGGCTTCGCCCTCGCCCACTTCGAGAGCGAAGCTGATGTCCATGGCGAGCTCGTCCAGCAGCAGCATTTCCTCCTCGTTGAAAAAGGCGGTCTCGTCAGAGTAGAGGGTGAAGACGCCACGCACCTTTCCGCCCGTCTTGAGCGGAAAGCAGGCAGACGAGTGGTAGCCGCGCCTGAGCATCTCATCGCGCCATGGTGCCATCCGTTCGTCCAGCTCGGCATCATTGCACACCGCGTGCTCCCCGGTGTGGAAGCAGCGGCCGGAGGGCCCTGCGCTGCGCTGCTCGTCGTTGAGGTCGATGTTGACATGGTCCAGATACCCCTGCACGGCACCGGCGGAGGCCACCGGCCTGATCCGGTTGGCGGCGGTGTCGTGCATGCCCACCCAGGCCATGCGAAAGCCACCTGTCTCCACCGCTATCTGGCAGGCCTTGTTGAGCATCGACTGCGGGTCCTTCTCATGCACAATGGTTTTGTTGATGGCGCTGAGCACGCCGTGGATGCGGTTGAGCTGCCGGATCCGCAGCTCGGCCTGCTTCTGCTCTGTGATGTCCTGCGTGGTGCCGAGGATCTTGCCGGTGCGGCCGCCCTCGTCCATGAGGATGCGGCAGCGCACCAGCATCATGCGCTCCACGCCATCCTTGCGGATGATGCGGTGCTGAAACTGCCGTGCAAACTCCGGGTCGGTGGTGGCGACTCCGAGAGCGACCTCTCCCGCCACGATCCCGGCGTCCTCAGGGTGCGCAAATCTGCGGATGTACTCCTCCGGAGGCATGGAGCGCCCGCCTTCGTGCTCGGAGGTCGTTCCCATCATCTGGAAAAGATGCTCGTCGGCGGTCACCATGTTCTTCACCACGTCAAATTCCCAGTGCGCCAGCTTGGCTATCTCCATGGCCTGCACGAGCTGCATCTGCTTCTGCCGCAGGATCTCCTCGGCCTCTTTGAGCGCGGTGATGTCCAGCTCGATGCCGTCCCACAGGACATGGCCGTTGGACGCACGGCGGGGGGCTGAGCTAAAGAGGCTCCAGCGCAGCGCGCCGGACGGCATCTGCATGCGCAGCTCCGCCATGAAGGGCTTCATGCAGGCCAGGGCGTCGGCATCGAGCGCAGTCGCCCGCGGCTGGTCCACCTTGGCCACCTGCGCGTAGAGCAGCTGGGCGTCCTGAAGCACCGCCTCTGCCTTGAGTCCGTGCAGCTTCTCCACGCCTGCGCTGACATACGTAAAGCGCCGCATCTGGCCGTCTGTGCCCATGTCGAGCTGGTACATCATGCCGCTGGGCAGGTTGTCGCCCAGGCTGCGGATGCGGGCCTCGCCCTCTCGCAGAGCTTCGTCCGCCTGCTTTTGCGCGGTGATGTCGCGCGCGATCTTTGAGGCCCCTATGACCTTTCCATCCTCATCCCTGAGCGGGGAGATGGTGGCCGAGATGAAAATGCGGCGCCCGTCTTTGCAGACGCGCACGGACTCCAAATTCTGGACGGTCTCCCCACGCGAGATCCTGGCCAGGATGTCCTTTTCGTCCTGCTGCGTCTCAGGTGGGAACAAGGTGAACATGGGCTGCCCGATGGCCTCCGCCGCCGTGTAGCCGAAGATTTTTTCCGCCCCGCGGTTCCAGCTGGTGATGATGCCCTCCAGCGTCTTGCCAATGATCGCGTCCTCGGAGCTTTCCACGATGGCCGCTAGCTGCGTCTGCTTGTGCTGCAGCTCCTTGCGCTCCGTGATGTCCGCCACCAGCGAGATGACACATTTTTTTCCATTTAGCTCGATGGGGTCTGCGTTGACGTTGATCGCCTTGCGTTCCCCCGTCTTGGTGATGGCGTACATCTCCATGTCACGCAGGGAGCCGCCGGCAAAAAGAGGCTCAAACATGCGGCTGCGTGCGCCAGAAGTCTCCCAGATGCCCAGCTCGAGCGAGGTATGGCCGATGACCTCACCGGGGGAATAACCCATGATGCGGCAGTAGCTGTCGTTGACCTCGATGAACCTGCCTGTCTCAAGTTCTGTGATGGCGATGCCGCTGGGGTTGGATTTGAAGGCTTTGAAAAACTTCTCCTCACTCTCCTGCAACACCGTCAACTCACGGCGGCGGATGGTCAGATTAAAAACCAGCACGACCGTGCAGGCCAGGGCCAGTCCCATGACCACGACCACTGCCCAGTAAAGGTCACTGACGCTGCGGCGGATCGAAGCCGAGAAGCTGATGCTGTTGGCGTGGTTGTATTTGATGAGGTCCTCCGCCGCCTTGATGGCGGGGACGAAGACCGGGAGCAGCTCGCGCTCCAAGTAGGCGGCACCCGCGGTACGGTCTCCGCTGACAATCAAGGCTTCGTAAGCCCTGCACTTTTCGAAAAATACCGCAGCCGTTTCTTTGACCAAGTCGAGCAACGCCCCGTCCTCGGCCGGATTCAGCTTGATGGTGGCCTGATACTTCTGAAGCTCATCGGCAAACTTCTCTTCGGCCTCATGGACGGTTTTCAGGCCCTCGTCCCGGGCCTCTGGGGACTGGGCGGAAGCGGCCACCAAAGCCCAGCCGATATTGCGGGAGATGGCCATGCGCATGTAATGTGCGTGGATGGTGCCGGGCACGGCATCCTGGGCGATCAGGTTGCTGTCGTCCTCCACCTTCCGACCGCTGTAGTAGGCCATGGCACAAAGGGCAGTCAGGAGACCCAAAATGGCGATGCAAGCCAGCCGTATTTGCAGCGAGGGGTTGAGCGGTCTTGTCTTGATCAGTCTTTTCATCTTTGGCTGCGGGTGCAGATTGTCCAGCTTTGCATTTCACCGACATCAGCCAGAAGTGGCCTATACTTTAATAGCCATACTTATTAAATAGCTGGCCTAACACAATCTATCTGCAACTAAATGATAGCTTAAATTTTTTACGTGGATTGGCCCGCGTCCGGGCGGACGCCGGGAGCGGCGGTGGGCGTGGTTTGCGGACAGATGCGCGGAAAGACACCGCCCTGGCACCCGTTTATCACCGCCCTATGACCCACCGACTGCTCTCCCTCGCCGCTGTTTTCACCCTTTCCACCGCCCTGCATGCGGAGGACGCCTTTGTCCCGCTGTTTGACGGCACGACGCTGAGCGGCTGGGAGCAGCACAGCGGCACGGCGCAGTACCGGGTGGAGAACGGCGTGATCGTGGGCAAGACGGTGCCGAACACGGGGAACTCCTTTCTGTGCACGGCGAAGAAGTACTCCAACTTCATCCTGGAAGTGGAGTTCAAGGTCGATCCCTCGATGAACTCGGGGATCCAGTTCCGAAGCAACTACTACACGCAGGAGACGGAGGTGGAGATCGCGGGGAAAAAGAAAAAATTCCCAGCGGACCGCGTGCATGGCTATCAGTTTGAGATCGACCCAAGTGCCCGCGCCTATACCGGCGGCGTGTATGACGAAGGCCGCCGAGGCTGGCTGTTTGACCTGAAGAACAACGAAGCAGCCCGCAAGGCCTTCAAGCAGGGAGAGTGGAACCAGGCACGCATCGAGTGCCGGGGGAGCAGCATCAAGACCTTCATCAACGGCGTGCTGGCGGCGGACTTTACCGATGACATGACGGCGGAGGGCGTGATCGCGCTGCAGGTGCACGGCATTGGCAAAAAGACCGAGGCGGTGGGCAAGGAGGTGATGTGGAAAAACATCCGCATCCAGGAACTCAAGTAGAATCATCATTCGAGTTCGAAAGGGAAACGAGTTGGAAAACCCGTCCCCTTCTGTTTAGAGTAACCCAAAACCATGAAAACCAACCGCACTCTGCTTTTCATCTCCTCCCTGCTCCTTTCCGCCGGCCTGCTGAAGGCCGAGATCAAGGAGACGACCGTCGAATACAAATCCGGAGACGTGGCCTGCGAGGGCCTGCACGTCGTGGACACCGCCAGGAGCGGCAAGCTGCCCTCGGTGCTGATCATCCACCAATGGACAGGGCTGAGTGACAACGAGAAGATGCGGGCACGCATGCTGGCCGAGCTGGGCTACAACGTCTTTGCCGCAGACATCTACGGCAAAGGCATACGCCCGCAGCCGCCTGCGGCAGGCCAGGAGGCCGGCAAATACAAGACCAACCGCAAGCTGTACCGCGAGCGGATGCTCTCGGCGCTGGAGGTGCTGAGCAAGGACCCGCAGACGGATGTGTCCAAAATCGCGGCGATCGGCTACTGCTTTGGCGGCACCGGCGTGATCGAGCTGGCCCGCAGCGGGGCGCTGATCAAGGGCGTGGTGAGCTTCCACGGGGGGCTGGACTCCCCGACGCCGGCCGACGGCAAAAACATCAAGGGCAAGGTGCTGGTGCTGCATGGCGCGGACGATCCATTTGTGCCGGCGAAGGACATCGCTGCGTTTGAGCAGGAGATGAAGGACGCGAAGGTGGACTACAAGCTGGTGAGCTACCCGGGAGCGGTGCATTCCTTTACCCAGAAGGCTGCGGGCAATGACAACAGCAAAGGCGCGGCCTACAACGAGGCCGCCGACAAGGCCTCCTGGGAGGAGATGAAGGCCTTCTTTGCGCGCATCTTCAAGACGGAAGGCTGAACCGAGGAAGCCGGCCATGAAACGACTTCTGCTGCTGCAAGCCGCCCTGGCCTTTGCCGTGCTTTCGGCAGCGGAAGAGCCCACGAACTTCATCCGTTTTGTGGAGGAGGAGAAGAGCGACAGCCTGCAAACGGCGGTGGTGGGCTATGAGTCGCCGCAGAAGGTGAAGGTGGACCTGGTGGGGGCCATCCACATCGCGGACAAGGCGTACTTCGATGCGCTGAACGTGAAATTCAAAGGCTACGATGCGGTGCTTTATGAGCTCGTGGGCCCGTCTTTTGAGGAACGGGGAAAGCCCGAGGCCAAAAAGGAGGCGGAAAAGATGCAGTGGGTGGGGCAGCTGCAGACCCTGATGCGAGACACGCTGAAGCTGCACGGCCAGCTGGAGGGGATCGACTACACGGCGAAAAACTTTGTGCATGCGGACATGGACATGTCCCAGTTTACCCAGACGCAGACGCAGAAGCAGGAGAGCTTTCTCTCGCTCTACCTGAAGGCGGCGCAGGCGCAGAAAGAGGTGAATGAGAAGCGCGGGGTGAACTCAGACGCGGCAGGCATCGTGATGCTGCTGAAGATCCTGACCCTGAAGGACAGCAGCACGGAGCTGAAGCGGATGATCGCGCAGGAGTTTGACAGTGTGGAGGACATCATGGCGGGCATTGAGACCGGAGACGGCACGGTGCTGGTAGGCGAGCGCAACAAGGTGGCGCTGGGAGTGATGGACAAGGAGATCGCGGCGGGGAAAAAGCGGCTCGCCATTTTTTATGGAGCCGCGCACCTGGGAGACATGGAGGAGCGGCTGCTGAAGAAGGGATTCAAGCGCACGAAGGTGGAGTGGCTGAAGGCGTGGGACCTGCCGCACGCCAAGTAATATCACGAGCAGTTGAAAATGGGTCTGGGTCTGGAGATTGGCGGGAGGCCGTCGGAAGATGAGGGTGGCGACAGGCCATGCATCCATCTGCATACGGCAGGCGCAAGGGCGTACGCACGCCCTCGCAGCCGGGCGGTTTGGCGAAGATAGCGGTGGCGCAGAAGAAGCGCCCGACGCCAAACAGGGCCGACCTACGGCCAGGGCACCGCGTCGTTCACCTGGGCGAGAACAGCCTCTGCTGCGGCAGGAATAACGGACCTGTTTTCAACGGCGTTCGGCATCAAAACAAAATGAGGAAGGCCAGGGGCCTTCCTCATCGTGGGATTCTCAAAGCTAAGCGGAGCGCTTACTTCTTGGCACCTGAAGCTTCCATGCGGAGCTGCTCGAGGCGGGAGAGCACTTTGGGAGCGGGGGCAGCGGCTGGCTTGGGCGCTTCCTTGGGCTTGGCTGCGGCGACGACCGGCACGGTAGGCGGAGTCACAACCTTGCGGGGGGCATCGATGCGGAGGATGGAGCCCAGCGCCACTCGGTGGATGGTGGTGGCGTTGGTGCCCTTCACCGGGATGTCCACGCGGACGAAGAGGTTGGCCTGCTTGCCGATGGGGGACTTGGCGTCTGTCTTGACCTTGAAGGAGACTTCCTTGGTGTCCTTGGTGATCTTGGCGGGCTCGATCGGGATGGTGTCCGGAACGCCGAGGACCTGGGCGGTGGCCTCGCCTTCAAAGGGCTGGAGCTGCTCGAGCTTGGCGACCATGACGCCTTCCTTGCCCTGCTCCACGGCGACGAGCGGGATGGCGGGGGCGGAGATGTAGGCCGGGGCAGTAGTGACAGCGGTGAAGGGAGAGGCATTGTAGATGCGACCGCTGCCGCCGTCGGACTCGCCCATGACGGTGAAGTTCCAGGAGCCGGCGGCGACATTGGCGTTGGCGTCGAGCTGGAAGACGCACTCGTTCTGGCCTTCAGGAATGGTCTGCTCCCCGAGGGCGCTGACGCCGTTGGGCTTCCAGATCATGAGCACGCGGATGGGGGCCTTGAAGCCTTCCTTGCGCTTGGAGACGACCTTGAGCTCCAGGATGCCGTTGTTCACCAGCGGCACCGCAGGCTTGACGATTTCGAGGGAGTAGGGAGCCTCCTCGACGACGGCGACGGGCAGGCGGTCTTCGATCTGGGTGTAATAGACGACGTTGCCGTTGCGCACGATGTCGAACTCCTGGCGGAGCTTGCCGACGGACTTGGTGTTGGGATCGACGGCGTTGAGGGTGATGGGCACGACCTGATGGCCGAGGGGGGCGTCTGCGGCGGCCTCAAAGAGCAGAGGCACGCTGCCGAGGTCTTTCGGGGCCATCTCGGTGAGCAGCTTGACGCCCTGCGGCATGTTCTTGACGTCGAACTTGAAGTCGCCGGAAACGTTGTTGCGGGTGACGTTGACGAGCGTGGCGTAGCGGCCGCCCTTTGGCACGGCGATAAACTGGCGGTAGTTGTTGTCATTGACCGAGTACTGCGGGGAGGCAAAGAAGACTTCCGGCTCTGCGGCGATGAGCTCGAGGCGGTAGACGAAGTTCGGGCCGCCGCGCTCCAGATGGTCGGCCACGCGCACGAAGTAGTCACCGTCCGCAGGGATGCTGACCTTGAACTTGCTGTCGAGGCGGCGGCGGCCACCGCCGTCGTCGTTGCCGCTGAGGGAGCCGCCTTTGGCGTTGTAGATGTTCACCACGCTGTCGAGCGGGGAACCGAGACTCTGGGCAAAGGCCTGCACTTCGAGGGTCATGCCTTTCTTGAGGGGGACCTTGAAGAAGTCCACGTCGCCGGGCTTTTCAATGATGCCGTTGAGTGCGATGGGGGCCCCGGGGGCGACGGTGGCCTTGGCCTGCTCGTCATTGGGCTCGGCTTCGAGCACGTTGTCGTAGGTGACGAGGCGGAAGGGGTTGCCGGAAGGGGCGGGCTCCTGGGTTTTGGAGAAGAGCATGTAGTCAGGATCGATCTCTGCAGGGAGCTTCACGTCTTCATCAAAGGAGCTGTCGCGCTCGATGAAGCGGACCTTGGTGGTGGAGCCGATCTTGCCACCGGCAGGATACACCACGTCCGGACGGCGGAAGCTGCCGACATGGAGGCGGTAGTAGGAGTTGCCGCCGCCACGGTAGGAGGACTCGCGGATCATGACGGTGTAGTCGCCGTCTTCCTCGGCCACATAGGAGCAGTAGCCGTCCTGGCGGTGGAGGATGGTGTCGTCCGAGATGACCTTTTCAAAGCGGTTCTTGTCGATGATGGCCAGGAAGGGGTCAAAGACGGTGTAGCCGAGGCGCAGGCCGT
This sequence comes from Prosthecobacter fluviatilis, assembly GCF_042655725.1. Classification (GTDB taxonomy): domain Bacteria; phylum Verrucomicrobiota; class Verrucomicrobiia; order Verrucomicrobiales; family Verrucomicrobiaceae; genus Prosthecobacter; species Prosthecobacter fluviatilis. The sequence goes on along the minus strand of NZ_JBHSMQ010000001.1, from coordinate 1,152,537 downwards.
CCACCTCGACGGAGAGGCGCTGGCCTTTCTTGAGGCTGACGCGGTAGTTGTCCACGTCCTCGTTTTGCACGACCCCTTCGATGGTCTGATTGAGCTGGATGACCTGAGGTGTCTCAAAGTCGCTGTTGGGCTCCTTTTCCTCCACGTTGGGGAAGATGCCGACGAAGAACTGGCGCGCATGCGACATGCCGGTCTTGGTGCGGATACGCATGAGGTGGTTTCCGGGCGGCACGTCCGGGGCGATGCCGATGGTGAGCTGCACCTTGTTGGGCTCGATCTTTTCCACGCTCTTCTGGGTGAAGCCAGGAGAGAAGAAGATCATGCTCTCAAAGTCTGCCAGCTGGGTCCCCGTGACGGTGAGCTTGACCTCGGTGCCACGCTGGCCGCCGTTGGGCACCGTGGTGGTAAAGGTGGGATACGCGCCAAAAGCGCTTGTGGCGCAGGCGGCGGTGACGAGGATCAAATGACGAAGGGTGGACATGACGAGGGTGTTGAGATCTCTAGGCATACGGCCAATCGAGGCGGAAAATTACGGACAGACTGAAGTTCCTTGACGCATCTGCCGCACCAGATGCAGGCAGTAAAGCAACGGGAGCGCCCCAAAGAGGCCGAATGAGCAGTCGATGAGCCGCCAGGAGAGCGGGATACTGCGAATCTCCCCGCAGATCAGGGCCAGGGGAAAGATGGCGGCGCAGGCAAAGAGGCCCACCTTCAGCACCCAGGCATTGGCAACGGGGTCACGCCAAGGCCCGGCGATGAAAAACACCGCGATCATGAGATGCCCGAACGCCAGCCAGTCCGTGCCGTAGGCGACAAACGGGAACTGCGCCTGCGTGACCTCCAGCCCATGCCAGACGTAGCCGATCCAGAATTTCAGACCTGCATGCTGGACGTAGGCGGCATGATTTTCAATGCCGAGCCAGGAGGCCATGAGCCGCAGCTCATGCAGCAGGGGGAAGGCGGTGAGACCGCTGAGGATCAGGCCTGTGATGAAGAGTCCTAGGACCCGATGGAAACGTCTCAGGAGCGCAGCATTGCTCATGCCTCACTCCTCCACCGGCAGCCAACGGACACCGTCCACGACGACGTAGCCGTCGGCGCCTTCGTTGGAGATGGTGATGGCGGTGTCGTTGCCGCATTCGTAGTCGCCGAGGTCGATCCAGAAGAGGCCTTCGCCGGCTTTGGGGGACTTGAGGTCGACTTTGAGCTTCTTCACGCCGTCGGCATACTGCACCTCCACGAGGGCGTTGCTGGCGCGGTTGCTGTTGGGCGGGGAGGCGAGCATGAGGCGGTACTTGCCGGGCTTGGTGAGCTTGGGCTCAAAGCGGAGGCTGCATTTGCCGTCCTTGGCGTTGCCGTCGTGGCTGTAGCCGTCGCCGAGGAAGGTCTGGGCGGCACCGCTTTCATGCCACTCGCCGGTGACCTTGGCGTCGGTGTCGTCCAAAACAATGCCTTTGAGGGTTTTGGGGTCCACGCCTCGGGTGGTCTTGGGGCCGTGGTAGTGGAGGATCTGGCCGTCTTTGAGGATCTGGGTCTTGAGCCGATCATACGGCAGGTCCTGGACGGGGATGCCTGCGTCCAAGGCGAGAACGGCGGCGGTGGCGGCGCTCTGGCCGAGGATCATGAACACGGGCTCCATGCGGATGCTGCCGTAGGCGATGTGGCTGGCGGACATGGCCACGGGCACGAGCAGGTTGCTCCCCTGCCCTTTCTTGGGAACGAGCGAGCCGTAGGCGATCTCGTAGGGGCCCTTGGTGCTGATGCCGATGTCTCCCTCATTCTGCACATTGCCCTCGGGGGTGATGTAACGCTGGATATTGTGGGAGTCGATGCCGTAGCTGCCCATGCCGACGCTATCGGGTGTGGGGCGCTTTTTGAGCAGCTCGTTTTCGGTCATCACATAGGCGCCGACCATGCGGCGGGCTTCGCGGATGTAGAGCTGGTGACTCCAGTTGCCGTTGTCGGTGAATTCATCCTTGGGCAGGCCCCAGGTTTGAAGCTCTGCCTGCAGTTTCTTGGGGACGCGGGGGTCATTGGCCACGAACCACATGAGGCCCTGCTGGTACTGGCGGTGCTCGGCGATGATCTCGCGGCGGCGCTCGTAGCTGGCCTCGGGGTAGTCGTGATTGTAGCCGATGTTGTCAAAGCTGAAGGGCCCGTGGTTGTTGGTGTCCGTCTTGTGGTTGGGGATGGGGTCAAACTTCTCGAAGAACTCGCCCCAGCCGGTGTTCAGCACGCGGAGCAGGATTTCGTACTGGTTTGCATCATAGCCTTCCGGCTTGGGAAAGGGCACGCGGTTGCCGGGGTCATTGGTGTAGCAGGCGCGGAAGCAGTAGGCCTGCACGCCTTTGTCGCCTGCGCCGTACTCGCCGGGAGGTGCGGTGCTCACGCGGGGCAGCACGCCGCTCTTGGGATCTCCCGGGATCTTGTAGGCGCTGATGGGCTCTTTCACCGCGCCAAAGTGGTGGCGGTGGTGCAGCACGCCCACCTGGATGCCGTTCCACTTTTCGTCATACACGCTCTGCGCCTCGCGGCCGACGTGGTAGTCCACACCCGCGGCGGCCATGAGGTCGCCCTCATAGGTGGCGTCGATGAACATTTTGCCCGCGTAGGTCTTGCCGCTGAGGGTGGTGATGGAGGTGATTTTGTCGCCGTCCTTTTTCACGCCTTTGGCGCGGTCCAGCCACTCATCGCGCACGACTTCGAGGCCGAATTCCTTGACGTAGTCTTCGAAGATCTGCTCGGCCACATGGGGCTCAAAGATCCACATGGTGCGGTTTTCGCCATCGACGGCGGGTGTTCCCTGGCCTTTGCCGCCGTATTCGGATTTCTTCTGCTGCACCCAGGCGGAGTCCTTGTCGTAGTGCTGCCAGACGCGGTGGTAAAAGTCGCGGGAGAGACCGCCGATGACGGCTTTGTTGCCGGTGTCGGTAAAGCCGAGGCCGCCGCTGCTAAGGCCGCCAAGGTGCTTGTCTGGTGAGACGACGATGACGCTCCTGCCCATCTTCTTGGCCTGCACGGCGGCGATGACGGCGGAGCAGGTGCCGCCGTAGATGACGATGTCGTGGTCTGCTGCGGCGAGAGATGAAAAAGCAGCGAGGAATATGGCGGCCAGGTTGGTGGTCTTCATCCCACGAATAGGCACCTGACGTGCCGCTTTTCCAAGCACCACATTCGAAAAAAGTCGTACATAAAGATTAAAGTAAGATCGCCGGCGCTGATTCCCGCCAGCAAATACCAGCTGATGGGATACTCCAAAAGCTGCCCAGCCTCACACCTGCCTGCGCCGCCAGACATTCCATGGCAGCAGCCTGCCGGACTGCTGCATGTAGCGAAGGTAGAGGTCTGCATGCGCGGAGGCGGCCAGCAGCGCGTCCTCCTGGCTGGCGGCGTGGTGATACATGACGCCCAGCAGGAGCCAGAGCACCGCTGCCAGGGCGCTCTGCGTGCCGACCACCAGCCCCAGCATGAAGAGCAGATAGGCCGCGTAGATGGGGTGCCGCACACGCGCATAGGGCCCGCTAGTGACGATGGCCGCAGGCACGTCTGGCGTGAAGGCGCGCCCGGGCATGTGCCTGCCATGCTGGCGGTAGGCCCAGCGAAACAAGGCCAGGCTGCCAAGCCCCAGCGCGATGCCCGCCATCTGGCAGGCCGGGGCGGAGGGGTAAAAGTACGAATGCCAGAGCGCGCTGAAGATCACGCCCCAGAAGAGGTAGATGAAGAGGCGCTTGACCAGGGTGGGCCTGCTTTTCTCCCCACGCTTGAAAAGCCGGGGCACCACCAGGCCGTAAACGACCACGCAGACCAGACAGAGGAGGAAAACGGGAAGATTGCGCACTGCGGGAGGCGGGAATGGAATGGCGGCAGCGCCACGGGCTTACTGCCAGCCGCCGCCAAGCGACTTGAGCATGGCCACAGCCGCCATGAGGCGCTGGCCTTCCACCTGGGCGGAGAGCAGCTTGGCGTTGAGGACGGTGCGGTTGGCGTCCACCACTTCAAAGTAGCTGGCGAGGCCTTTCTGGTAGCGCAGCTCAGCAAGGCGCTGCGTCTCCTGCGCGGCGGCGATGGCGGCGTCCAGCGCCTGGCCCTGCTTGGCGTAGGCCCGGGCGTCGATGAGGCTGTCCTCGACCTCCTGCAGGGCGACCAGGATGCTCTGGCGGTAGCTGGCCAGAGTCTCTTCATAGGCGGCCTTGCTGGACTTCAGGTTGGCGCGCAGCTTGCCCCCCTGAAAGATGGGGAGGGTCATGCTGGGCCCGATGGTGAGGATGCGGCTGCGCTGATCGTAGAAATGCGCGGCGCCAATACTCTCCAGACCGCCGCTGCCGACGATGCTGAAGGCCGGGAAGAACGAAGCCTTGGAGACGCCCACCTGGGCGTTGGCCTCACGCATCTTCTGCTCTGCGGCGCGGATGTCCGGACGGCGCTGCAGCAGGGTGGAGGGCAGACCTGAGGGCACCTTGGGCAGGCGTGGCAGGCTGGCGGTCTTGGCGATGCTGAAGTTTGAGGGGATCTCTCCGCAGATGACCGCGAGGGCATTTTCGGCGTTGCCACGCTGGCGCTCCAGGGCGGCGAGGTCGTTGCGGGCCAGCTCCAGCTCGGTGCGCGCTCTGGCCACGTCCATTTCGTTCGCGAGGCCGCCTTTGAAGCGCGACTCCTGCAGCTTGAGGGCTTCTTCACGCCAGGTCTGGGTGCCGATGACGACCTGCATCTGGCGGTCCAGCGAGTGGGTCAGGAAATACAACCGCGCCACTTCTGCGGCGAGGGTGAGACGCCGCGCGGAGAGGGTCTCCATGGCGGCAAACTGGGAGGCCTTGGAGCTTTCCACGCCACGGCGCACGCGACCCCAGAGGTCAAACTCCCAGCCGAGCTCCAGCAGGTTCTGAAAGCGGCGGCGCTGCGTCTTGGGCAGGGCGACACCGGGGGGAAGGTTGGCGCCAAAGGAGCTTTGGGAGAGGCGCTCGTAATTCATCCCGTCCTTCATGTTGAGCTGGGGGAACCAGTCTGCCTGCTGCACCCCGACGAGGGCGCGAGCGGTCTCGACCCGTGCCAGCGCGCCGCGCAGCTCCTGGTTGTTTGCCATGGCGCGCTCCACGAGCTGGTTCAGCTCATTGGAGCCAAAGAGCTTCCACCACTCTCCGGGCACGGGGATGTCCGCCGTGCTCACCTTGCCGCCGTTTTTCCACTTGGAGGGCATGAGCACCTCCGGCAGCTTGAAATCGGGCCCGACGGTGCAGGAGGCACACGTCAATGTGGTCGTAAGGCAAAGGATTTTGAAATTGTTCATGCGCGCGCATTCATGGGGTGAATCGTTCTCAGCGCAACCCTCAAAGAAGACAAAGGATTGCCATGGGATGGTTAATGGCCATGGGATGGTTATTTAGGCAGGCTTCCTGCCACCTTGTGACGCCAGGAGGCCAGAACATCGGCTGCCAGCTCATGCGCCTCCTCGGCGCCGACGCGTTCGGTGACGGTCTGCGGGGCGGGCAGCCAGGCGGGTGTGGTGACTTCCCCGATGTGGTCGTGCGTCTCTGCGCGGAGGAAGGCGCGCAGCTCCACGATGAGGAGATTTTGGCTGCGGTCATGGCTGGCTGCCGCCTCGGCGCAGACTTCATACGGCACCCCGTCCAGCTGGATGACGCTGATGACCTGGGTGGTGTCGAGCAGGGAGTGGATCATGCGGGGCAGGTTCAGGAGCAAAGCCGGGATGTCGATGCGCAGTTTGCGCTTAATTTTGGCGAAGGTTTACGCACCAGCTTCCCGTTATGACGCAACCATGCGCCTCCTTCTTTGCCTCCTGGCCCTGACTGCCTTTGCCACCGCTGCGGACAAGCCGCTGAACATCCTCTTCCTCTTTGCAGATGACTGGGGCCGCTACGCGTGCATCTACGCGGAGCACGAGAAATTCCCCTCGCCGAACCAGGTGGTGAAGACGCCGAACATCGACCGCATCGCGCGCGAGGGGGCGCTCTTCCGCCGGGCGTATGTGAGCGCGCCGAGCTGCACGCCCTGCCGCAGCGCGGTGCTTTCCGGGCGTTACTTTTTCAACTGTGGCCGTGCCGCCATCCTCAACGGCGCGGTGTGGGACCCGGCCATCCCCAGCTACCCGCTGCTGCTCAGGGACCAGGGCTACCACCTCGGCAAGTCCTTCAAGGTCTGGAGCCCCGGAGAGCCTGCGGACGCGCCGTATGGGGGCCAGCAGTTTGCGTACCAAAAGAGCGGCGGGCGCTGCAACCAGTTCTCGCAAAACGTGGACAAGCTCATGAAAGAGGGCGTGGCCGTGGAGGCGGCGAAGCAGCAGATCTATGACGAGGTGCGGGGGAATTTTGACAGCTTCCTGGCCGCACGGCCCCAAGGCGCGCCGTTTGCCTTCTGGCATGGGCCCACCAACGTGCACCGCAAGTGGGTCAAAGGCAGCGGGCAGGCGCAGTGGGGCATCGACCCGGACGCCCTCAAGGGCCGGCTGCCCAAGCACTTGCCCGATGTGCCGGAATTCCGCGAGGACTTCGGCAGCTATCTGGGAGAGATCCAGGCCTTTGATGCGCAGGTGGGCGTGATCATCGAGCGGCTCAAGCAGGCCGGTGAGTATGACAACACGGTCATCGTCATCAGTGGCGATCACGGTGCGCCCGGCTTTCCCGGCGGCAAGTGCAACCTGTATGACTTCGGCGTGAATGTGGCGCTGGCGATCCGCTGGCCTGGCCAGCCTGGAGGGCGGGTGATCGACGATTTCGTGAACCTTATGGACCTGGCACCCACGTTTATGGAGATCGGCGGTGCGAAGATTCCGGAAGGAGTGAATGGCAAAAGCCTGGTGAACCTGATGAAGTCGGGCAAGTCGGGGAGGATCGAGACAGAGCGCGACTATGTGATCACGGGCCGCGAGCGGCATGTGAGCATCGCCCGCGAGGGAAACCTCCCCTACCCCCAGCGCGCGCTGCGCAAGGACGGCTACCTCTACATCCGCAACTTCAAGCCCGAGCGCATGCCCATGGGAGACTACAAGACGCTGACCGAGAGCTTCACGCCCACGCAGGATGATTTGGAGAATGAAACGTATGTGGCGTTTCCCGACATGGACGCCTCCCCCGCCAAGGCCTGGCTGGTGGAGCACCGCAACGACTCGCAGTATAAGTGGTACTTTGACTACGCCTTTGCCAAGCGCCCCGCCGAGGAGCTCTACGATCTCAGCAAAGACCCCGACTCCACCATCAACGTCGCCTCCGAAGCCGCCTATGCGGAGGTGAAGGCGAAGATGGCGGCCGAGCTGCTGGAAAAGCTCCAGGCGGTGGGCGACCCGCGCGTCATGGCTGATCCTGTGCCGTTTGAAAATCCGCCCTACACGCTGGACACCAAGACCGGCCAGCCCGGCAAGGGCAAGAAGGGCAAAGGGAAGGCGAAAGCCAAGGCGGAGTGAAGGGGGGGAGCGCCCCCCCCGTTTTCTTCGTTTCCCGTTTCCGCTTCTAGAGGCACAAAAATGGAAACGAGGGTGGGAGCCACCTGAGCAACCTTGCACCCCATCCTTGGAATGTGGGTGTTTGTCAGCGCACTGCAAACGGTGGGGTGTGTTGGTTTGCGCTATGCCACCCGGATCATGTAGCGGTTAAATCGTTACTCCATTACCCATAACAAGCAGAGTGCCTGGAAGGTTATGCACAATCAGTTCATATGCAGCATAAGAGGCGTTAGACGCTTTCCCATGGCAGTCGGGCTGCCTGCGAAGGTGCTACTCAATCAACGTTAGAGTATCGATTATAACGTTTCTTAATTCCAACAACAACCAACGTTCATTGATCGCAGAGTTATAAAATCCTCGTGCTGTCAGTGCATCACCGAGATTGGCACTCAGTCGATACGAGTGCATCGTTTACAACGTTACATTTGTTGATAGCGACCACTGTATCAGTGAAGGCTGTGAGCAATAGCTACAAGTGCAGCACTTGAGCATTGCACAATCCTCCCAAGGCACCGGTGCGCAGGTAGGTTGCAATCGATGCATGCGTAGCGCTAACAACGCTACATGATCTACCAGGGCAAGTCAGGGCGAACGGTGAAGGTGGTACAATTGATTTTTTTGTATCGTTTATATCGTTACATACGCCACTTGCCATAAGGTGGCCGATGAAGGTAATGCACAGTGACCGCCCGTGTGGAACTGGAGCCAGACACAATCTGCCAAGGCACCCCGGTGTGCCGCTGACGGTAGTATGCGAGTGATGCGAATGTATCGAAAATAACGTTATGTTATTCTCAGTGCAGTAGGCACGCCTTTGCAGATGGCGCTCACATGATGCATGGCAGTGCGAGCAGTATTGTGCCCAGTGGTACTCAATTGAATAATGTAACTTAATCAACGTTATTTATTGCACCCAGCGATACAGCGGCCAGAAGGGTGCGAACACTCACTTGACATGTATCTATAACTTCGTTACTTATTATCATTTATGAGACATGTTAACAACCTTTCAAAACTTTACTGATGAAAGAGTTGTCCACATAATTTACGCTATTTTCAATATTTCACTGAAGTGATGCTTAACCGACGTGCACAGTAACAAATCCGAGTGACAGCTTCCCGCCAGTGACGTTTGATCCCGCAGCCTTTCGAGCAACCGGCGTGCAGGTGATAAGGCAGTGTGAGCAGTCCCTCACGGCAGCCGGTGTGTCGGGCTAGGCAGCACGCAATGGGCGCATATGTATCGCAAAAAACGTTACTATATTCAGCAACTGCGGTACCGCTATTGGCAGCACACAATCAACGAGTGTTTGGCACGGGGAGCGTTACATAAAAAAAGCCCCCTTCAGCGGCGGGTGTGCCGGTGAAGGGGGCGCGGAACGGTGTGTGCAGCGCGAGGGCGTTACACAATCTCCCAGCCTTTGCGGTAGTCGCGGCGCACCATCTTGTCAGCTTCGGCGTTGTTGGGGATCTTCAGGCCGGGGGCGTCCCAGACGAGGTTCTCGCCGGGGAAGGCGCTGGCCAGGCAGCCGAGCAGCACGGCCTCGGTCAGCGGGCCGGCGTAGTCAAAGTTGGCGGAGGGTTGCTTGTCTCCCTTGAGGCAGCAGTCGATGAAGTCGGCCCAGTGGTCGCGGGGTTCCAGCTTGGGATAGGCGCCGAATTTGGCGAACTTCTCGCGCGGGTAGAGCAGCGGCGTGGAGCCGTGCGGGGAGAGCAGCACGCCCTCGGTGCCCAGGTAGATGGTGCCCTGGCCGGGGAATTTGGAGACGTCTCCCACCAGCGCCATGACCTCGGCTGGCGGACGGGCGTCGCCGTCGGTCCAGGTGACCTTGACGGTGTCGCCAGCGGTGTATTTCGTACCTTTGAAGGTGTATTCCACCACAGCGTTGATGGCCCAGTTGTCCTTGTTAGGCACGGGGCCGGTGGACTTCACGGAGATGGGGGCGGCGAGGTCGAGGGAGCGGAACCAGCCGCTGAACATGTGGCAGCCCATGTCTCCCAGGGTGCCGGTGCCAAAGTCGCGGCGCTTGCGCCAGTTGCCGGGGTGGTCGTATTTCTCGATGTAGCTGCGCTCGGAGGCCACGCCCAGCCATTTGTCCCAGTCAAATCCGGCCGGGATGGGGTCGCTCTTGGTTGGGCGCACTTCGAGGTCTCCCCACTTCTTGTTGGAGAAGGTGTGGGCTTCCTTGACCTTGCCGATGGCACCCATCTGGATGAGGGCCACGGCGTGGCGCTCGGTGAAGGCGGAGGAAATCTGGATGCCCATCTGGGACATCACGCCCTTGGCACGGGCGCGCTCCACCATCTGGCGGCATTCCCAGAGGTTGTGCGCCAGGGGCTTCTGGCCGTAGATATGCTTGCCCTTGGCGATGGCGGCCAGGCCGATGCTGCCGTGCATGTGGTCAGGGGTGGAGACGTTGACGCTGTCGATGTTGTCAGCCTCTTTTTCCAGCAGCTCGCGCCAGTCCTGGTACACCCGGATGTTGGGCCACTTTTTCTGCGCGTTGGCAAAGTTGCGCGTGTCCACGTCGCACACGGCGGTCAGCTCCCACATGGGGTGGTTGGACATGGCGCTCATGTCGGCCATGCTCATGCCTGCGGCACCAAAGGCGGCGTGGCGCAGCTTGCCATTCGGTGAGGCGGCGCGCATGCCGGTGGTGACCCAGGGGGCGGCAAAGAGCGTGGCGGCGGACTGGCGGATGAAGTGGCGGCGTGATTGCATGTGGTTTGAAATGGTGGAGCGCGAAAATACGTTGCGCGCGCGGCTCATCTTCCGTTTCTCTTTGTGAAGACATGAACGACCTCGCCTCCCGCCTGCAAGCCATCCGCGACCGCATCTCCACCGCTGCCCAGCGCTGCGGGCGCGATCCCGCCACGGTGCAGCTGCTGGCGGTGTCCAAGACCTTTCCCCTGGAGGCCATCCGCGAGGCGGTGGAGGCCGGGCAGCTCCTGTTTGGTGAAAACAAAGTGCAAGAGATCCTGGCCAAGGCGCCGCAGCTTCCCTCAACCCTGCAGTGGCACCTCATCGGCCACCTGCAGTCCAACAAGGTGCGCAAAGTCCTGCCGCATGTGCAGGCCATCCACAGCGTGGATTCACTGGATCTGGCGCGCGACATCGACCGCGTCGCCGGAGAGCTGGGGCTCACGGCCAAGGTGTATCTTGAGGTGAATCTGGGAGATGAGAGCAGCAAGCACGGCTTCAGCGCCGAAGGCCTGCGCGCGCAGCTGGAGTCGTTGTATGCTCTAACGCGGCTGGAGATCCAGGGCCTGATGTGCATCCCGCCCTTTGATGACGATCCGGAAAAAAGCCGCCCGCATTTTATACAACTGCGCACCCTGCGCGACGAGCTGGAAAAGACCGGCGGCCGCCCGCTGCCGCTGCTGAGCATGGGCATGAGCCACGACTTTGAGATCGCCATCGAGGAAGGGGCCACCATGGTGCGCGTGGGCAGCGCCATCTTTGGCGAGCGCACCTACAAGGCCGCATGACATGAACACCCGTGCGGACAAATGGCTGCACCATGTGCGCGTCTTCAAGACCCGTACGCTGGCCACCCAGGCCTGCGCCAAGGGGAACGTCACGATCGACGGCCAGGTGGTGAAGGCCTCGCGCGATCTCAAGCCCGACGATGTGCTGGAGGTGGTGCGCGGAGACCTGCGCCTGCGGCTGCGCGTGCTCGCTTTCCCTCCCCAGCGCCTCGGCCCGCCGCGTGTGGCGGAGTTTTGTGACAATCAGACCCCGCTGGAGTGGATCCAAAAAGCCAGCGAGCTGCGCCGCGAGCGCGAGCTCATCCAGCCCCGCGAGCACGAGATGGTGGCCAAGCCGGATAAGAAGCAGCTCCGCGAGCTGCGGAAATTCTGGGAAGAGCAGCACGCAGGCGAGGGGTGAGTGCGCGCCGACGGGTGAAAAGCTTCGTTTCCATTTTTAAGCCCTCGGGATGGAAACGGAAAACGAAGAGGGTGCATGCTCCCGGCATGCCGCCAGTGCCTCATCCCCTGCCCCGGCTAGTCCTCGTCGTCGTCGTCACGGCGCGGGCCGTTGACCGAGCGCTTCTTCTTCACGGCGGAGATGTTGCGGTGCACCCAAACGCTCTGCACCATGCCCATGAGGAAGAGGCAGACGATGACAAACGTACCGCCGTGGCTGATGAAGGGCATGGGGAGACCGATGACGGGCAGCATGACGAGATTCATGCCGGCGTTTTGAAAGGTGTGAACAAAGAACATGGCCACCACGCCCACGACAATGAGCCGCCCTAGCTGGTCGCGCGCACAGAAGGCCACAAAAACGCTCTGCAGGAGCAGCAGCGCCATGCCTGAGAGCAGGAGCACCGCGCCGCGAAAGCCGAACTCCTCGGAGACCACGCAGAAGATGAAGTCGCTGATGGTTTCATGCGGCAGAAAGGTGCGGTGGATGGAGGCCTGATCCTCGACTTTTTTAGACTCCGGCCCCTTGCCGTCCAGCCCGGCGGTGGATACGCCGATGAGGAGGTACTTCGCCACCCAGGCCTCGTTTTGCAGGTCCACCTTGTCGAGCTGGTTGGTCATCATGTACCAGGTGGAGCTGATACGCGCCTGCTGGTAGGGCTTGAGCGCAAAGACATACACCAGCGGCACAATGCTGACGACGCCAAGCAGCATGGTGATCATGTAACGGAAGGGGATGCTGCCCACGAGCATCATGGAAAGAAATACCGGGCCCCACACAAGGCCGGAGCCAAGGTCTTCCTTGATAACCATGATGGCAGGCACGCCGGCGACCATGCCAGCGACCATGATGCGCAGCCATGGACGGCGAAAGACAGGCAGCAGGCGGGGCAGCTCCCCAAACACCACACCCAGCACCAGGATGCCGGACATGATGGCAAACTGCGAGGGCTGGACGGACTGCCCGCCAATGATGAGCCAGGCCTTGTTGCCGCCGCGCTCCACGCCAAAGAGAAGCACGGCCACCAGACCGCCGATGCCCGCCAGGTAAAGCGGCCAGCAGGCCCAGCGCACCCATTTGTAGTCGATGAGCGAGGCGCCAAAAAACACCGGCACGCCGATGAGGATGGCCCGGAGCTGGTCCTTCCATTTGAGGGCAAACTCGGCGGAGTCCTTGTAGGCCGAGGCGTTGAAAATGGCATACACCCCAAACACACACAGGGCGGTGACATTGAGCACCAGCAGCCAGTTCATGCCGATGAATTTCTTGAAAAGGGGAGTCATGGGATCAGGAAAGAGAGTCTTGGTGAGGAAGCGCGCGGGCAAATGACGAATGACGAATTCAGAATGCCTAATGACCTTGCCATCTACGGCTCACCATTCGGACTTCGGTCATTGGGATTTCATTCGTCGTTCGGGTTTCGTCTTTTGCCAGCGCCGCTTTGCGGCAGCGTGCCGTCAGATGAGCTCTGGCACGGCTGCGAGGAGCTTCTGGGTGTAGTCGTGACGGGGGTTTTCGCAGATCTCGTCCGCATTTCCCTGCTCCACCACCTTGCCGTGGTGCATGACCACGATGTGGTCGCTCATGTGCCGCACGACGGCGAGGTCATGTGCGATGAAGAGGAGCGTGAGATCGAGCTCTGCCTGGATGTCCTTGAGCAGGTTCAAGATCTGCGCCTGCACGCTCACGTCGAGGGCGCTGACGGGCTCGTCGCAAATGAGAAAGCGGGGCTTCACGGCCAGTGCACGTGCGATGCCGATGCGCTGCCTCTGGCCGCCGCTGAACTCATGCGGGTAGCGGTGCAGGGCGTCCTCGGGCAGGCCCACTTTTTTCAGCAGTCCGGCGGAGGCTTCCCGGCGGTCCGCCTTGGAGAGCTCCTTGAAATGAATCATCTGCGGCTCGCCGAGGATGGACTCGACGGTCATGCGCGGATTGAGCGAGCCGATGGGGTCCTGAAACACCATCTGCATCTCCCTGCGCAGGGGGCGGAATTCGCTCTCGGGCATCTGCAGGATCTCCATGCCGCGGTAGTTCACACTGCCGGAGGTGACGGGGATGAGCTTGAGCAGGGCGCGGGCCACGGTGGACTTGCCGCTGCCGCTCTCACCCACCAGGCCGACGGTGCTGCCCTCCTCGACTTCAAAGCTGACCTTGTCCACGGCCTTGATGACGTCGGTGGTGCGGCCCAGCCAGCCCCCGCGCACGGGGAAGTGAATTTTGAGGTCTTGAACACAGAGGAGCTGCATGGTGTGGGCGCTGATTTTAGCACAGCTGCCAAAACGTGCTAAAGTTTCATTGCGTGAAAGCTTGAAAGTGTCAGCATCGCCTTTCCTGATGAACGCACGCTATGAACTGCTGGCCCCCATTGCCGAGGGTGGGACGGGCTCGGTGTACAAGGCGCGCGACCTCCAGACAGGCAGCGAGGTGGCCCTCAAGCGCGTGCTGACCTGCAAGACGGGAGGCTGCGGCACTGCCGTGGATGCCCTGATCCGCGAGGCCCAGCAGCAGTCCGCGCTGCAGCACCCGAACATCGTGGCCGTGCATGACTTCGGCCTGGATGCCGAGGGAGGCTACATCGTGATGGAACTGGTGCGGGGAGAGACGCTGGAAGCCATGGTCATGCGGGAGGCATTGAAGACCGCCGACTTTGACGCCCTGGTGCGCCAGACGCTGGAGGGGATGCGCGCCGTACATGCGCGGGGCATCCTGCACCTGGACCTGAAGCCGGGAAATCTGATGGTGCGGCGGCTGCCAGACGGCGGCCTGCAGGTGAAGATTCTGGATTTCGGCCTGGCACAAACGCTTCCCCGCGGGAAAACGCAGACTCCCCTGCCCGCCAGCGGGCTGCCCGGCTCCGTGCATTTCATGGCTCCGGAGCAGTTTGAGCGCGCTCCGGCAGATGCACGCATGGACATCTATGCCCTGGGCTGCCTGTTTTACTACGCGCTGACCCAGCGGCACCCCTTTGAAGGCGAGACCAAGCCGCAGGTGATGGTGGCGCACCTGCACCACCGCACGCAGCCGCTGGGCACTCTGCGGCCCGACCTGCCGGCCAGCACGGTGCAGTGGGTGGAACGGCTCATGAGCCGCCAGCCTGCCGACCGGCCGGCCTCCATCTCCGAAGCTCTGCGGGACTATGAGACGCCCATGGCCGCGCGCGGTGGCTGACGTGCGATGTTTTAAAAAAACCGGGATGGACATGAAGTATCCCTGACCGGAGACGAAAGCCTCTTGCCTTCGCAGCACGTGCCGCCATCATGGCGAAACCTGATTCCCGCCCTCCCATGCTGCGCGTCCCATCCGCCCTTCTTTCTGCCATCGTCAGCCTCGTGCTCTGCTCCTGTGGCATGATCAAGAGCATCCTCCCCGATTCGCTGCCCAAGCTGCCAAAGATCGGCATGCCCAGCCTGCCCAGCCGAAACACCGTGGCCAAGCTGGTGCCTGGCATGGCGGAGAGGGACAAGGTGAACGCCGAAGACCCGGATGTGCCGTTCAACTCACGCGGCACGCTCGGCTTTGGCCACACCGTGCGGCTTGAGGTGTATGAGGGCACCCGCAGCCCGGACCGCATCTACCGCGGCATCGAGATGATCAATACCGAAGGGCTGCTGCCGCTGGGCAAGGTGGGCACTGCGCGTGTCGGCGGGCTGCGCCTGCCGCAGGCGGCGGAGGCCATCGCCACCGTTTTCCGTCTGGCCGGACGCAACACGCGGGAGATCACCGTGCAGATCATCTCGGTGGAAAACACCCCCGTCATCTCCCTGAACGGAGATGTACATGAGGCGGAGTTCATCCCGGTCTTCAATGACATGAGCGTGAAGCAGGCCGTGACCGTGACGGGCGGGCGCAAGCCGGGCTCCACCGCCCGCGGCTTTTACATCTCTCGCCAGGGCCAGCGGCACTTTTTCACCTCGCTGGAGGCTGCGGACAGAAACTGGAAACCGCAGGCAGGCGACATCATCACCCTCTCCCCCGACATCTGATTTTTTTCGCATCATGCTCGAATACACCGGCAGCAGCCCCGCCAGCGCACAAGCCCCCCTGAGCTCCCTTTTTCAGACCACAGCCATCCTCCGCATCGGGACGGGTCTCCTGCTGATGACCCGCTACGGGCTGGGTGCCGTGCAGAATGCCTACCATTTCTTCTGGCAGGAAAAGCCCTGGGCCTGGGTGCCTGCCTTTCATGAGGCGGGCATGCCCTACGCTCACCTGCTGGCGCCGGTGGTGGCGCTGCTCATCGTGGCCGTGGCCATCAGCTGGACCCTCGGCTTTCTGACCCGGCTCTTTGCCGTCATCTTTCTGCCCGTGGTCATCACCACCCTGGTGGTGCTGCAGCATGCGGGCTCTCCGCGCGTGGAGGCTGCCTGGCTGTACCTGATCATCACCGTGACGCTGCTCATGTTTGGCTCCGGCACGCTGTCAGTGGACCAGCTCTTCCACCTCGGCCAGGGTGGCGGGCCGAAAAAACGCCGCTGATGGCCCGCACCACCAGCAGCCCCGCGCCAGCCGCTGTGACGCCTGCCGTCGAGCGCGTGCTGGCCATCGACCCCGCGCTGCGGAAAACGGGCTGGGCCGTCGTCGAGTGCGCAGGCGGTGTGGTGAAGGCGGTGGAGTGGGGCGTGATCCACAACAAGCCCGCGCTGCTGCCCTCCGGCTGCCTGGTGTCCATCCGCGCCGGCCTGAATGAGGTCATCGTTCGACATTCACCCACGGTGTGCGCCATCGAGTCCACCATCTTTGTGCAGAGCTACAAGACCGCCATCGTGCTGGGCACGGCGCGCGGGGCCTGCCTGATCGCCGCGGCAGAGCACGGCCTTCCCATCTACGAGTACGCCCCGCGTGAAATCAAACAGGCCGCCGTGGGGCGTGGTGCCGCACAAAAGGAGCAGGTGGCCTTCATGATCCGCGCCCAGCTACGCCTGCGCGAAACCCCGGAGCCAGACGCCGCCGATGCCCTGGCCACGGCCATCACCCATTTTCAAAACACCTCCGCCGCCCGTGTCACGGAGCGGGAGACGCGGAGGGTGTAGCTGGCTGCATCATGGCAGCAGCCAGTCGGGCGGGCCGCCCCGCGCCACTCAGCCCTTCTTCTTCCCGGCCTTCTTCGCCGCGCCTTTCTTGGCCACAGCAGGCTTCTTGCTTGCAGCAGGCTTCTTGGTCTTGCCAGCTTTGGCGCTGCTTTTCCCGTTCCCTTCGTCGGTGCCGTTGAGCTTGAGCTTCCCGCTCTTGCTGTCGCGCTCCAGCTTCTCCAGCTTGCGCAGGAGCTTGGGCCACTGCTTTTCCTCCACGATGAAGCCCACGCAGCGGTCCGTGCCGCAGCGGCAGGGGTGCTCGTCCCAGGTGTCCACGTCAAAGCCGTAGTTGTAGGTCAGCTCCTCGCCGGCCTTGATGTCGCGCAGGGAGTAGATCCAGATGCGGCCGCGAATGATGAAGGCCTCGCAGTTGGGGTCGCAGGAGTGGTTGATGTAGCGCGCGGGGTTGTTCCCCTTGGCGCCGTCGATGTCATACTTCTGGTTCAGAGTGAAGACGTAAACAGCGGCGCCGCCGGTCTTCTTGGATCTTTCGACGAGAGCCTCTCCGCGCCGCGCAGACTCTGCCTTGGTGATTTTTTCGCCAACGTATTCGATGATCGGCGAGTCGTTGGGTATGTCACAACGGGCAAAAATGCCGCGGTTATGGATGGAGGAGGAACGAACGGTCCAGTAGCGTTTCGTGGGGGCTTGGGGCATGAGAGCGGGCAGTCGGCAGAAAAACGGAGCGCATGAAGTGTGCCGGGCTCCTGCAATGTCAAGGGATGAGGCCGAATGTTTCCCGCCTTCGCCTTCTCTATTAGACGGAGGGACACCACTTTCCGGTTGCCGCCGGGGTGCGGTGGGGCTTATTGCGCGCCCTTCAACCGCCCCGAACTACCATGCTTGAATTTTTCCGCCGCCACCGTGGTGCCTTTCTCATCACCCTGACGACTGCCATCATCATCTCCATGTTCTGGTATGGGGTTTCGCAGACCTTCCAGAACAGCGAACGGAAGATCCTCCCCACCGACGTGGCCCTGACGGTCTATGGCAAAGACTACACCGTGGCCGATGTGCAGCGCACGCAGCGCGCCGTGGAGTTTTCCCAGTACTACCTGCAGAGCAGCGAGATGCTCTCGATCATGAGGATCACCCCCTCCTCCGGCGGGCTGGACTCCTTTGCCAACCTCTTCGTGGCACGCCACCTCATGGAAAAGCTGGGCATCCGCCCCAGCGCTGCGGAAGCACGCGCCGCTCTGGAAAAGCTCCCCGCCCTGCAGGACAACGGCAAGCTGGACGTCTCCCGCGCGCAGATGCTGGAGCAGCTGGCGGCCTCCATGGGCTTCGACAGCGAAGCCCTGCTGGACATCATGAAGGACATCGTCGGCCTGCGCAAGCTGCGGGACGTGGTGACCAAGAGCTACACGGCCTCCCCTCTTTCCGCCGAAAAGCAGTATGCCAGCAGCTACCAGACCTTCAAGGGCTCCAAGATCGTCTTTGAGACCGAGACCTACAAGAAGGCCGCAACCGTGACCGACGACGAGATCAAGAAGTACTACGACGAGAACAAGGACGGCTACAAGACCCAGGAGAAGCGCGCCGTCAGCTACGTCTTCTTTGAAAACCCCAAGGACCTCGAAAAGAAGCCGCTGGAAGAGCGCGAAAAGGCAAAAACCGATGTGACCAAGCGCGTGAATGCTTTCATCGACCTCACCACCAAGAAGCAAAAGAGCCTGGCTGACGCAGCCAAGGAGACGAAGGAAAAGGTCGAAACCACGCCCGCCTTTGACCAGGTGAGCCCCCCTGAGGCCTTCAAAAACGAAAGCGATGTGGTCTCGCAGATCTTCGCACGGGCCAAAGATTCCAAAGCTTCGACGGAAGTCGTGGAAGGCATCAAAGGCTGGTATGTCTTTGAAGTGAGCAAAATCGAGGAACCCAAGCAGCAGGCGCTGGCCGACGTGAAGGACAAGATCAAGGACGTGCTGCTGGGCCAGAAGGCCGACGAGGCACGCACCAAGGCAGTGAACGAAGCACGCCTGGCGCTGGCCGAAGGCCTGAAAGCCGGCAAGAAGATCGAAGACCTCGTGAAGGCGCAGAAGCTCACCCTGCAGCCCCTGCCAGAGATCGACGCAGCCAACCCGCCGCAGGAAGTGCCCAACAGCTTTGACATCGCCCAGGAGGCGGCCCTCACCGCCGTCGGCGGCGTCTCGCGCGCCGTGGATGTGGACAACGGCAAGGCAACGCTGCTGGTCTATGTCAGCGCCAAGGAGCTCCGCAAACGCCCAGACTCGGCAGATGTGCGCAAGTTCCAGGTGGAAACCATCTCCGGCATGGAGCGCGCCCAGCTTTTCAAGGCCTGGTTCAAGAAGCAGCACGAAACAGCCCGCATCTCCTACGCCAAGCTGGGCTGAGGCCGCGCCTTTCCAAGCCAATCGACGCGCATGAGCGACACGCCAGCCACCGTCGAAGAACTGTACGATGAAGCCAGCGGGCACGTCGCCCTCGGGGAGCTGCCGGAGGCCATCGCGCTGTACCGGCGCTGCGTCGCGCTGGACCCGAACCACTTTGAGAGCTGGCATGCCCTGGGCATGGCGCTGCTGCGCCATGGCGAGGTGAAGGAAGCCATCGGCGCCGGGCTGATGGCCACGACGCTGCAGCCCAACGACCTGCTGGCCTGGACTGCGCTCTCGCAGATGTATGTGACGAACAAGCAGATCGCCGAGGCTGAGGATGCCAAAGGCAAAGCCCGCATCCTTTCCCTGGGCGGCAAGGTGGTGAAGTAACCGGATTGGAACTTCTTAAATCAAAAATCGATTGTTGATTTTTGAAGTGTCCAGACTGCGCCAGACACCACCAGCCTACGGTCACAAGAGCCGCGCTTTCCACTCGCGCAGGACAGGCGCGCATGCTAAACCGCGCGCATGTCCTCCCCACTCTTCAACCTCTCTGGAAAAACAGCACTCGTCACCGGCGGCAGCAAAGGTCTTGGCAAAGCGATGGCTCGCGGCTTTGCCGAAGCCGGCGCGGATGTCTTCATCTCCAGCCGCAGTGCGGAGGAGCTGGCCGCAGCTGCAGCGGAGATCGGCGCAGGACTGAACGTGAAAGTCGAGTGGATGGTGGCCGACATGGCGGACCGCGCGGCCGTCAAGGCGCTGGCCATGGAGGCGGAGAAGCGTCTCGGCAAGATCGACATCCTCGTGAACAACGCCGGCATCAACAACCCGCAGGCCATCGACGAAATCACGGACGAAGTGTGGGACCGCAATGTGGAGGTGGACCTCACCGCCGTGATGTCCCTCACCCGCGCCGTGGTGCCCGGCATGAAGGCGCGCCAGTGGGGCCGCATCATCCACATCTCCAGCGTGCTCGGCGTCGGCGGCCGTTTGAAGCGGAATGTGTATTGCGCCTGCAAGGCGGCCCTCATCGGCCTGGCACGTGCCAGCGCGCTCGATCTCGGGCCCTACGGCATCACCGTGAACTGCCTCTGCCCCGGCCCCTTCCTCACAGACATGCCCGGCAAGCTGCTGAACGACGAGGAAAAAAAATACTTCGCCGACCGCACCGCCCTCAAGCGCTGGGCCGCCCCCCGCGAGCTCGCCGGCCCAGCCCTCATGCTGGCCAGCGAAGCCGGCGCGTACATCACCGGACAAGGCATCGTGGTGGACGGTGGCGCTGCGGTGAACGTGCTGTAATCGAATCCACTGCTTTCTCCCACTTATCCACTTCCCCATCAGGAAAGCAGAAGAGAGGGGATAAAGAAAGCCACGAGATACGCGGCTGCTGCTTGAGGACAAGCAGCCCTACCGCCACCAGTCCTCGCATGCCCGGCGCAGGCAGGGCGGGCTGTCCCCTGCCTGCCGTCGCCGGAGCCCAGAGCGTGCTTGAAACGGATCGGCACCATGAGATGCCTCACTGCGCTTTCAGAGAGCGCGAAGGGGAAGATTTCACTGTCTACTTCACCTGTGGTGCAGGCGTTGACACCGCACCCTTCTCGTCCTTCCCAAAGAACATCAGATGCTGCCAGGGCAGGCCGTCGTACTCGCGCACGAGCTTGAAGCCGTTGGCGTTCATCTCCTTGTTAATTTGAGCCTTGCTCATCTTGTGCTCGGGCTTGATCGGCACGTTTTCATCCTCTGCACGGAATTCACAGAGCACGAGCTGCCCGCCGGGCTTCAGGGCGGCGCGCATGGCGGCCAGCATCTGCACCGGGTGACTGAACTCATGGTAGACGTCCACCATGAGAATCATGTCGCAGGTGTTCGGCGGCAGCTTCGGGTCATGGTAGAGACCGTCGATGGGCACGATGTTTTTCAGCCCCTTGCTCGCGATGTTCTGCTTGAGCATCTCGATCATCTCCGGCTGCACATCCACGGCATAGACCTTGCCCTTCTCCCCCACCATCGCGGCCAGGGGGAGGGTGTGGTAGCCGTTGCCGCAGCCCATGTCACACACCACCATGCCGGGCTTTACCTGGAGCTGCGCACGCATCTGGGAGGGGCCCTCCTCCTGCTCGCGCACACGGCGTATGAGCCACTCCGCGCCTTTCCAGTGCATGGTCCTGGCGATCACGCGCCCCTCATATTCCGTGAGCGGAGGCGGGGCCTCCTGCGCGGGCAGACAAGGGCAGGAAAGCAGCAGGAGGAGCGGAAGGAGCAGACGCATGGCGAGAGCAGTAAACGGCGGAAACCATGCAAATGTAGCGAATGGAAAGCTTCAAGACTTTTCCAGACTCGCACTGGAAATCCCGGGGCGGCTCCGTATCATCTCCCATCATGACTCGTCGTTTCATCGCCCGCCTGCTGCTGCCCCTGCTGGGAGCCGCCAGCATCGCCGCGCTCAGCGCCCAGGATGCCCCGGTGCCCAAGCCCCCTGAGAGGCCCGCCATCCCCGAGGATGTGGTGGGAGATGAGCATGTGCGCGAGGAATACGGAGTGAACCAGTTCACCACGCCCTCCATTCGCAAGCTCTTCGACATGCTCAACAACGTGGGCAAGCTGCGCTTTGACAGCCTCAAGCGCCCCTTCACGGACAAGACGCCCGCAGACCGCGTCGTCGTCGCCATGGGCCTGGGCACGCTCATTGCAGACGGCTTTCTCATCGTGCAGTGCGAGCGCGTGGAGGAGATGGAGTCCGTAGGCCGCGCCATGATCAAGTACGGCAAGGCGCTGGGCGCCGGCAACCGCATGAACAAGCACACCGGCAGCCTCTTTGAGTACAGCCTGAAGGGCAACTGGCAGGACCTGCGTGTGGAGCTGGCCAAGACCCAGTCTGACGTGGAGGCCGAAATGGTCATGCTGCGGGATGTGGACATCGCGCACCTCATCAGCCTCGGCGGCTGGCTGCGTGCCCTCGAGATCGCCACCAAGAGCATCAGCGAAAACTACGCTGAGGAAAAGACCCGCCAGCTGACGCGCCGCGACATCGCCGAGTATTACATGATGAGCCTCGACAGCCTGCACCCGCGCATCATGAAAAACCCTTCTCTGGTGGAAATCCGCAAAGGGCTGGAAGGCATGCTGCCGCTGCTCGATGTGCCAGAGGGCAAGTCCCTGAAGCTGGAGGAAGTCAAGGCACTGTACCAGAAGGCCTCCGCTATCTGCCACATCATCACCGACAAGATGAACGGCTGAAGCCGTTCGCGATACGTAAACCATCTCTCATGGCCAATCTCACTCCACAGCAGCGCCAGCTCGTCGAACAATGGGCGGCTGAAGGTGCCTCCCTCAATCAGATCCAGGACCGCCTGCGCAACGAATGCGCCACGACACTGACGTACATGGAGACACGCCTGCTCATCTTGGAGCTGGGCGTGAAACTCCAGGACAAGCCCCGTGAAGCCCCCCCGGAGGAAAAGCCCGGCCCGGCACCTGCACCCGCCGAGTCTCAGGAGGACGCCGTGGCGGATGAAGTGCTGCCTCCCGATGGCTCCGCAGGCGGCGCCCTCAAAGTCTCCGTGGATGACCTCCCGCCTCCCGGCGCCATCATCAGCGGCAAGGCCACCTTCAGCGATGGCGTCACCGTGCAGTGGTTCATGGACCAGCAAGGCCGCTTTGGCATGCGTGGCCCCGCCCCCGGCTACCAGCCGCCTGCCGCCGACATTCCTGCCTTTCAAAGCGAGCTCGACACCATCCTCCAACTGCGCGGCTTCTGATTTCGCCGCATTTTCCGCATGCTTCTGATCATCGACAACTACGACTCCTTCACCTACAACCTCGTCCAGTACTTCGGCGAGATGGGGGCCGTCATGGAAATCCGCCGCAACGACCAGGTGACGCTGGATGAGATCGAGAAGCTGAAGCCCGACCACATCTGCATCTCCCCCGGCCCGTGCACGCCCAAAGAGGCAGGCATCAGCTGCGCGGTGATCGAGCGCTTTGGCAAAAGCACGCCCCTCCTCGGCGTCTGCCTGGGCCATCAGGCCATCGGCCACGTCTTCGGCGGCGATGTCGTCCGCGCAGGCCGCCTCATGCACGGCAAGACCTCGATGATCAACCATCAGGGCGAGTCCGTCTTCAAAGGACTGCCGCAGCCCTTTGAGGCCACGCGCTACCACTCCCTGCTCGTCAAACGCGACACCCTGCCCGACTGCCTCGCCATCACCGCGACCTGCAGCGACGACGAGTCCGAGATCATGGGCCTGCGCCACAAGGAGCTGCCCATCCACGGCGTGCAGTTTCATCCCGAGTCCATCCTGACGCAGGAAGGCAAGCGGCTGCTGAAGAATTTCCTGGAGATGTGAGGCAGAGATAAGGTGAGCCCATGGACGACGCAGAACATCTCCGCCGTTTTGAGGATCACTCGTTTCCGCACGAGCAGTGGAACCACCGTGCGCACCTGAAGGTGGCGTATCTCTACCTGCAGCAGTTCCCCTTCCCCGAGGCCCTGGAGCGCATGCGCACCGGCATCAAGGCCTACAACGCCGCCCACGGCATCCAGGACACGCCCACCGGCGGTTATCACGAGACCCTGACGCAGGTGTGGCTGCAACTGGTGTCCACGACCCTGCGCCAGTTTGGCCCGGCTGATACGGCGGATGCGTTCTTTGACGCCCAGAGCCAGCTCAGCAGCAAGCGCGCGCCGCTGCTTTTTTATTCGCGTGATCTCATCATGTCCGCCGAGGCGAAGCGGGCATTTGTAGCGCCGGATCTGGCTGCGCTGCCGCAGCCGCCCGCCACGGAAAATCTCCGCGCCGCCCCTACTGCGCCAGCCCGCTCTTCAAAGCCGAGCACGGTCACGATCGCCGTTCGCCTGCTGTGGCTTTCGCTCGCAATCGGGGTTCCGCGACTGTGGATCGACTTACCGATCATACAGCACATGGAATATCCCGAATTAGTCGGGCTCACTTTCCTGCTGACGTTTGGTTTTTTGGCGTGGTTGACCACAATGATTGATGAAGGTTTTCACTGGGCGCGCGTCACCTTCCTGATTCTCCTGGCCCTCGGCCTCCCTTTCTGGTTAATGCATTTATTTAAATACTTTAACTATTCATTCTTGTCAGGAATGTTCAACCTCGTACAGAGCGTGCTACAGGTGGCAGGAGCGGCCCTGCTCTTTACCGCCAGCTCCCGCCCATGGTTCCTTCCATCGACGCCCCCCGACAAAGCGCAGGCAGCGTGAATGCACTCAGCGTAGCAGGCAGACCTCCTCCGCCCGCACGCCCACGACAAAGCACCTGACAAACCCGCAAACGGACGGATGCTCCCCCATGAGCATTGAGACCACGCGCAGCTTTCTCCTGTGGTGCCTCGGCATCAACTACGGCGTGCTCATGCTGTGGTTTCTGGCATTCAGCCTGGCACACGACACCATCTACCGCCTGCATGTGCGATGGTTTCGCCTAACGGTGGAGCAGTTTGATGCGGTGCATTACGCTGGCATGGCGGTCTACAAGATCGGCGTCCTTCTGCTGAATTTGGTGCCGTATGTGGCGCTGAGGATCATGGGTTGAGGAGCAACCCCAGAACGCTCGTTCGAGCCCGACAGGTATGTCAGCCATCCACTCGTCCAAAAATGCCCGGTTCTACTGAAGTCTTGAAGCGCATGCTGAAAGACAGCAACGGTGCGTACTCCGATTTCGAGTATGTGCCAAACTCGACGGAGACGGATCTCATGATCGACTGCGGCGTGCTGTTCCTCATGGCGTTTTGGTCGGGACCGGCGGTCATGGGATTCAAAAACCTCTGCGAATCGCTGCACGCCATCGAGCTTCCGAGTGGTTTCCTCTTTCGAGTTTTGGATTGGGATGGCGCGACTCACTTCCTCGACCGACTTTCTCAACATGATTTGATCATCGGGGGAAACGCCGAGGCTTTCTGGTTTCGTAAGGGGAAGATCATCGCCGCGACTCACGTGGGGACATCGTCGCCGGAACGGATTATGAAGATCATTGACCGACTCGCTCAGTCATGAGCCAGGAGTTCGCCAGCCGAACCTCCCCACAGCGCTGCGAATGATGGCCACTGGAGAGGGATCATCCTGATCCCTCCACACTCCGAGTTCACCCGCTGTTTCCAAAGTGGGGGATCAAGATGATCCCCCTCCTAGACATGGTTTACGACACCAGCGGCAGCAGTTTGCCCAGCAGATCGCTGATCTTCACGCGCTCCTGCTCGCCGCTGTCGCGGTGGCGGAGGGTGACGGTGTCGGCGAGTTCGGGGCCTTTTTCGCCGCAGGTTTCGAAGTCGATGGTGACGCCGAAGGGAGTGCCGGCTTCGTCCTGACGGGCGTAGCGGCGCCCGATGGCGGCGGTCTCGTCGTAGAAGCAGTTCATGTGCTTCTTGAGGAGCGCATAGACTTCGCGAGCCTTGGCGACGAGTTCGGGCTTGTTCTTCAGCAGCGGGAAGACGCCCACTTTGACCGGAGCCACACGTGGATGCAAGCGCAGGATGGTGCGAGTCTCAACCTTGCCATTCACATCAGCTTTTTCTTCTTCGACAAAGGCTTTCGCGAGAACGGCCAGCGCCATGCGGTCGAGACCGGCGGAGGGCTCGATGACGTGGGGGACGTAGTTGCCTTTGAAGAGGCGCTCGAACCAGGCACGCACATCGGCTTCGGGCATCGGCTCGCCCTTGGTCTTGGCGGCTTCAGCGGCGAGGCGCTTCTGGATGAGGGCTTCCTTCTGCTCTGGCGTGAGCTTGGCAGCGGCGGTCTTGAGTTCTTCGTCGAAGACTTCGAGCGACTTGGTGCTGTGCTTCTGGTGCTGGGAGAGGTCGAAGTCGCCACGGGCGGCGATGCCCTCCAGCTCTTCGGTGCCGAAGGGGAATTCGCAGAGGATGTCCACGCAGGCGCGGGCGTAGTGGGCCAGGTCTGCAGGCGTCTGCCAGTAGTACTCCAGCACATCGCCGAGGCCGATGCCTTCGTAGAACTTGGTGCGCTGATCCACCCAGTAGCGGTGCCACATCTGCCAGCCCCAGTTGGGCTTGGGCTCGCTGAGGTCCGCACCTTCGCTCCAGGCCATGACTTCGCCGGAGATGATCTCCACGGCTTCGTCGGGCTTGATGAAGAATTCGAGCTCCATCTGCTCAAACTCGCGGCTGCGGAAGGTGAAGTTCTTCGGCGTCACCTCATTGCGGAAGGCCTTGCCGATCTGACCGATGCCGAAGGGCACCTTCACGCGGCTGGAGTCATACACGTTCTTGAACTGCGCAAAGATGGCCTGTGCGGTTTCAGGGCGCAGGTAGGTGACGTCCGCCTCGGTCGCGGTGGGGCCGAGGTAGGTCTTGAGCATGAGGTTGAAGGGACGAGCCTCGCCGAGTGCGCCGCCGGTTTCGGGGTGAAAGTCCACGCTGCCAGTCATGGCGTCGATCTTCTCCTCATTGAGCAGCTCGATCTCCTCGGGCTTGCCTGCGGCTTCACCGGCGTTCTGGGCGATGAGGGCGCGGATGCGCTTGCGGAAGCTTTCGATGTGCTCGCCGTTTTTCAGCAGGGCGGACACGGGGCGGTCCCAGCGCCAGCCGGTGGGAGAAGTTGCACCGCTGTATTTCATGACGACGCCGTCCTGCGGCTCCACATGGTCGGCGCGCACGCGCTTGTTGGTCAGCGAGCACTCACGCATGAGGTCGGCAAAGGTGTCCACATGGCCGCTGGCCTTCCAGATGGCGGGATTCATGAGGATGCTGGCATCCAGGCCCAGCACGTCCTCGCGCTCGCGGGTCATGGTGTTCCACCAGACGTTGCGCAGGTTGCGCTTCAGCTCGGCACCGAGGGGGCCGTAGTCCCACACGCCGCCACAGCCGCCGTAGATCTCGCTGCTTTGATAGATGAAGCCGCGGCGCTTGCAGAGGGAAACGATCTTCTCCATTTGCGCGATAGAGTTCTTGGCGTCGGTGGACATGATAGGTAGTCGATTGAGGGTATGGGATGTGCCGAATGGCTGGACTGCCACCGGCGAGATGGGGGCGCGAAAGGAGCACCGCCACGCCTGCGGTGCAACGCTTTTCAGGAGAAGACGGAGGGCTCTATCCTGCTCGCACTCTTTCATTGCGTATCGCATCGCCGCGGAGGAGAGCAATGGGGAATGCAAGACTGCTGGCTGATTGCGGGAGCGCTGATCGGCAGACAGGAGCGTCCGTCGTGCTTCCCCGGCTTGCGCTGGCAGGCAGTACGACAGGCACTCATGCCTGTCGATCAGCGCATGATGCCCCCCCCCTGGCGGCAAAGCACTCACGAGCGACTCTGCAAGATCGAAGACGAGGACGGTTCATTCCCGCCTCACTCCCACAACCGCCCATTCTTCAGCCACTCTTTGACGAGTCCGCGAAAGGCCGCCACGGCGGGGTCTTCGCCCTCCTTGGCCCAGACCATCACCAGCGGGATGGTCTGCTGAGGCTTCAGCGGAATGAGGGCGAGGTTTTTGTTGGCTGTGCTTTCCGGCACCACGCCCACACCGGCACCGGATTCCACGTATTGCAGCACCGTGCCGATGAGGCTGGGCATGTGCTTCACGCGTGGCACAAAGCCCGCAGCCTGGCACGCCGCCTGAATGGCATCGTGAGAGCCTGCGCCCTCGCGCCGCGCCAGGATGATGAGCGGCTCTCCGACCAGCTTTTTCCACGGCAGCGAGGCCAGCCTGGCCCAGGGGTGATCCAGCGGCACGGCGGCGCAGAATTTCTCCTCCCGCAGCAGCAGGGTCTGCAGGCCCAGCGCCTCATGCGCCAGCACGGGGCGCGTGAGGCCCACGGAGAGACGCCCTTTGGAAACCATCTCCCACACGCGCTCCGGGGTGCGCTCCTCCAGGATCACCGTCACACGCGGATAGCGCCTGCCGTATTCCTTGAGCAGGCGCGCGAGAAACGGACGTGTGGGCGGCCCGATGTAGCCGAGGCGCAGCTCGCCCTCCTCGCCCTTGGCGGTGCGGTGCACGCGGCGCAAGGCCTCGTCCAGACGCTCCAGGATGAGCCCAGTCTCGTGCAGCAGCACATTTCCCGCAGGCGTCAGGCGCGGGGAGCGGCGCTCGCGCTCGATGAGCTGCGCGCCCAGCTCACGCTCGATCTCCTGCACCGCACGGCTCAGCGCCGGCTGGGCGATGCGGAGCCGCCGCGCCGCACGGGAGAAGCTCAGCTCCTCCGCCACGGCCTGGAAATATTTCAAATGTCGCAGTTCCATGATGTGTGCATTCTATACCGAACGGGCATCAAAGGTATATCAAAAGTCTATTTTCGTTACTGAAGCACCTGATCCACAAATGGGCCTCGCGCAATGAACAACGTCTCCCTCGCCGTACAGTTTTTCCTCCAGATCGCCGTCATCCTGCTGGCCTGCCGTGTGGTGGGCGCCATCGCGGCGCGCTTCGGCCAGCCGCAGGTGGTGGCGGAGATGATCACCGGTGTGCTGCTGGGGCCATCGCTCTTCGGCCTGCTGGCGCCGGAGTGGCAGCAGTGGCTCTTTCCCTGGGACAAGGCGCAGAAGCTGCGGGACACCTCCTGCTACCTCTTCCCCGCCTCGCAGCTTGGTCTGGCGCTTTATATGTTCATCGTCGGCATGGAGTTCCGCATGGACATCGTCAGCAAGCGCATGAAGAGCAGCGTGGCCGTCTCCATCGCGGGCATGGTCACTCCTTTCCTCCTGGGTGCAGGGCTGGCCTGGGTGCTGTTTCACCACACGGAGCTCTTCCCCAAGAAGACCTCCCTCACCGAGGCCATGCTCTTTCTGGGGGCGTCCATGTGCATCACCGCCTTCCCCATGCTGGCGCGCATCATCCACTTCAAAGGGCTGGCCGGCACGACCATGGGCACCGTGGCCATCGGCGCGGGTGCCATCGATGATGCCACCGCCTGGATCCTCCTGGCCGTCGTCCTAGCCAGCTTTGACAACAACATCGGCCACGCGCTTTACAACATCGGCGGTGCAGCAGGCTTTGTCACCGTAGCGCTCCTGATCATCCGTCCGCTGCTGTCACGCTTCTCTTCCCTGCTCATTGAAAAAGACAAGCTCAGCGACGCCGGCCTCGTCATCGGTCTGGCCATGATGTCTCTGGGAGCGTGGTTTACCGACATGATCGGCCTGCACGCCGTGTTTGGCGCTTTCATCATGGGCGCGGTGATGCCACGTGGCATCATGGTGCGCGATCTTTGCGCCCGCATCCAGCCGCTGGCCGTGGCGCTGCTGCTGCCGCTCTTCTTCACCTACTCCGGGCTGAACACCAAGATCGGCCTGCTCAATACCTGGTACCTCTGGGGCATGTGCGCCGCCGTGCTGGCCGCCGCCGTGCTGGGCAAGTGGATCGCCTGCACGCTGGCTGCACGCGCCACCGGCATCTCCGGCCGCGAGGCCATGGGCATCGGCATCCTCATGAACGCCCGCGGCCTCATGGAGCTGATCATCATCAACATCGGCCTGCAGCGCGGCATCATCTCCGAGGGTCTCTTTGCCACGCTCGTGATCATGGCGGTGGTCACCACCCTCATGGCCTCTCCCATCTTTGAGCGCCTCGTCGGCTCCGGCACCTACAAGCCCGAACCTGAGCCCGACGCCGAGCCTCAGCTGAGCTTCTGAAAAGCTGCTGTGTGAGTGCAGCCTGAGCCTTGAACATGGTGAGCGGCCACAGGCACCGCCGGGCTGATCTGCCGTGACTGCAACCGCGCGGGGCCCACGCCCCGGTGCCCTCAGAGAACTGCGGGCACCGTCTGTGGTGGCAGGTGAGAGGCGGCCACGTCCTCGGCTGTCTCTCCCCAGCTCTTCCAGCCTTCCCTGAGCTCCAGCACCGCCCACTCGGCCAGCATGCCAAAGAGCTTGATGGCGTCATGGCGGTGAATCCTGAAGCCCCGGATGAGGCTGCGGCGGTTGCGGTTGGTTTTGCCGAGCTCCTGGTCACGGCGGCGGCGGCGCGCGATCTGGGCGAAGCGCCGGTTATAGGTGCTCATGATTTTGTAGATCAGGCCTTCCCCGGTGGCAAAGGGTGGGGTGTGGAGGGCTTTGTCCCCCTGCTCAAACGGATGACGTGCCACGCCCCAGTAGTACAGACCGAGATCGAGCCGGTAAGCCAGGTCCATGAGATCAAACTCGCCCATGTACTCATACTTGTCCCTGTAGAGGGCACGGAACCAGCAGCGGTGGCTGGTGGAGAAGGTATGGTTGTACTCCGGCACCAGCCAGGCCATGGAGGCCCCTCTGCGCTGCTGCGTGATCAAATTCGCGGCGCTGCTGGTGGTGTAGGAGATCCAGTCCATGCCGGGGCTGTAAAAGGGGTCCATGAAAGCAGCGGCATCTCCCACCAGCACAAAGCCGTCTCCGGCAAAGGTGGTGCTGTAGTAGGCGAGGTTCTTGCGCCAGTGCACATCGCTCTCATCAAACTGGGCGTTCTCCAGCAGATCGCGTGCGACGGGGTGCTTCATCAGGAAGGTCTTCAGCCGCTCACCCACCTTGCCGCCGTCCTGCGGGAAATCGACGACACGCTGGTCAAAGACCACGCCCACGCTCATGTCTCCGCCTTTCAGCGGAATCCACCAGCTCCACCAGCCATCGCCGATGACGTGGTTGGTGGCTGTGCCGCGCACGCAGTAGAGCGCGGCAGACCACTCCGGGTATTTTTCCGCCAGCTCGCGGCCGTCCCAGTCCCGCACGCCTTTCCAGCGCGACCACGCGGCGGTGGTGGGATGCTCGAAGTTGGACTTCCACCAGTCGTTCTTGCGGGCGATGAGCGCGGCCACGCCGGAGGCATCCACGATCCATCGCGCCTGCACCGTATGGGTCGTGTCTCCCTGTTTGTAAGTGACGGTCTGCAGACCGCCGCTTTCCAGCTGCACGCCGTTGATGGTGACCGGTCGCAGCAGCGTGGCTCCGGCTGCGCAGGCGCGGCGCAGCACCTCCTCATCAAAGGTGGAGCGATCGAGCTGGTAGGAAGGGAGCTTGACCTGGTATTTGGAGCCGAGCTCGCTGGCCTCGGCGATGGAGGCCGTGTCCTTGTTGGCAAACCAGAAGCGCAGGCCCTGCTTGCAGATGTGGGACTCATTGAGGTACTGCGTGAGGCCCAGCACCCTGCCCATGAAGTAGGCGCTGACCTCCACCGTGGCCTCTCCCACGCGGCGGCCCAGCCTTTCGTTCTTTTCCAGAATGAGCACCCGTATGCCTGGATTGTGCCGCAGCAGCAGCGTGGCGGTGGCGGCCCCGGAAAGAGCACCGCCCATGACAATGACGTCGTAAGTGGCGTTGGTTTCAGAATTCATGGCGTTCATGGATGGTGCGAGATCACGCTCACGCAGCCAGAGTTGTGCGTGAGTCGTCCATCACCGTCTGCCTGCTGCCAAACAGCGTCAGCAGCGGCCCCGTGAGCATGGTGGTGGCCAGCGCCATGATCACCAGCATGGCAAAGATGCGCGGCGAGAGAATGCCGAGGTCATAGCCGATGTTCAACGCGATCAGCTCCATGAGCCCGCGTGTGTTCATCAGCGCCCCGAGCTGCAGGGACTCGCTCCAGTTCATGCCCGTCCAGCGCGCGGCGATGGCGCTGCCGCCCAGCTTGCCCACGGTGGCCACGGCGATGATGCCCAGGCACAGCGCCCAGCCCTGCACATCATTGAGCAGACCGATCTGGGTGCGCAGCCCGGTGAAGGCAAAGAACAGCGGCAGCAGCAGCACGGAGCTGAAATTCTCCACCCGCACGCTCAGCTTGTGCCGGAAGCCGCCCGCCTCTGGCATGATGGCCCCTGCCAGGAATGCGCCAAACAGCGCGTGGATGCCGATGACCTCCGTGGCCAGCGCCGACCCCACCACCACGCAGATGACCGTGGCAAGCACGCCACGCGAGGGCGCCTCGCTTTCCATCCCCTCATTGCCAATCCAGCGCGGCAGCAGCAGCCGCACGCCTTTGATCATGATGGCGATGAAAGCCAGCACCAGCAGCAGATTCAGCGCGGAGGCGCCAACGCTCGTGGCGCGTGCGATGGCCACCACAAAGGCCAGGATGCTCCACGCCGTAACGTCGTCAACCGCAGCGCAGGTGATGGCCGTGCTGCCGAGAAAGGTGCGGCTCATCCCGCGCTCCTGCAAGATGCGCGCCAGCACCGGAAAGGCCGTGATGCTCATGGAGATGCCCATGAAAAGCGCGAAGGCCATGAAGCCCGTACCCGGCTGCGCGAGGTCCGTGTACAGAAAATACGCCAGCACCACACCGAGGAAGTAGGGCAGCACAATGCTCGCGTGACTCACGATCACGGCGGCCTCCGCCTTTTTCCGCACTTGCCCCATGTCCACCTCCATGCCCACCACAAACATGAACAGGCACACGCCGATCTGGCTCAGCAGCTTCAGCACTCCGAGGGACGTGGCGGGAAACACAAACTGAAATGCGTCCGGTGCCACCCAGCCAAACAGAGACGGCCCCAGCAGAATGCCCGCCGCCATCTCCCCCACCACCGCAGGCTGCCCGCAGCGCACAAACAGCATGCCCGCGAGCCGCGAGGCCACGATGATGACGAGGAGCTGCACAAACAGATGGCTCAGGGGATCATTCACATTGGCACTCAGCCCGGAGAGTACCGCGGCCACGGCGGAACCCGCCGCTGCCCCGCTGGCATGTGGCGCAGCCACCTTGGCGGCCACTGCCCCCTGAGGCGCAGGCAGCGCTGCCCCCAGGTGCAGCACCAGCAAAATGCCTGCACCAAGTACAGAAAGCGTGACGAGATAAAACAGAGCGCTGCGTTTCACGGGGGAGGTGGTTAAAGGTGGAAATCACAGGAAGCCGCTCACGCCGCCAGCAGCGGCTCGCCGTAGGGCAGGTCGTCTGGCAGCGGCACAAACTCGCGGATCTGGCTCCAGAGCACGCTGAAGTCCTTGTTCACGTCGCCTGAGAGGCAGTCGGTGATGGAGCCTGCGGCGTCCGGGAAGCGCTTGATCACCTCACGGAAGGAGAAGTCCGGATTGTAGAAGGCATAGACAAGCTTGCGCATGTTTTCCACGCCCTGCCGGATCGTCTCGCCATACTCGGTGAAGCGCGCCGGAGAGAGATCCCCTTCGAGAATGCCCTGGTGGATGGTCTCACCGGAAAGCACGCCGCATTTCAGCGCCAGCATGACGCCGCTGCTGAAGACGGGATCGAGAAACGCAAAGGAGTCCCCCACCAGCAGCAGCCCGGGGCCGGCGCAATGCCGCGCGTGATGCGAGTACTCGCTGGTGATGCGGTATTCACCATTGGAAACGCCCGTGCCCAGGTGGTCTTTAATCCACTGGTTTTCCTCCACCTCGCGCTTGAAGATTTCCTTCGGATCCTTCACACCGCCACGCGTAAGGTACTTGCCCTCCGCCACCACTCCCACGCTCACCATGTCATCGTGCTGCGGGATGTGCCAGAACCAGCCTTTGTCAGGAATGTAAGCGACCATCGTCTGGCCTTCGTCGATGCCGGGCTCGCGGGTGGAGCCCTGGTAGTACGTCCACACCGCCACTTTGTTGAGGTAGGGGTCGCGCATGCGCCAGCCGTTGCGCGTGGCGGAAAAGGCTTCCTTGCCGGTGCAGTCCAGCGTGATCTTGGCGCGGTATTCGGTGACGTTGCCGTCCTTGTCTTTGGCACGTGCGCCAGCCACGCGACCGTCTTCCTTGATCAGTTCCAGCACGGTCGTCTCCTCCTTCACCTCAGCGCCTTTTTCGCGTGCATTGTCCAGCAGCATCTGGTCAAACTCCGAACGCAGAACCTGCCACGTCTGCGCCACGCTTTCGCGGTCATAGCGGTTGAAGAAATAGAAGGGCTGCGAGGCCTTGCCGCTGGGCTGCACAAAGGCCACGCTGTACTTCTTCACAAAGTGGGACTTCTTCATCTTCGGGATCATGCCCAGCCGCTCCAGCGGTCCGTAGGTGAAGGGAATGAGCGACTCGCCAATGTGGTAACGCGGGAATTTTTCGCGTTCGAGGATGAGTACCTTGTGGCCGTATTCAGCCAGAATGGCGGCAGCGCTGGAACCCGCAGGCCCGGCGCCAATGATAAGCGCGTCGTAGTTCATGGAATGAGAGATCGCCTTTGGGGCCCGCATGAATAACCGCCCGCCCATGATAACGGAAATCTCATCTCGCTATGGCTTTGATGCCACTTCGGCATGCACCAACCACCATAACAACCCAGCATCAAAACCATGCCGAAAGTCTATTTCCGTTATTGCGCCATCTGTTGAAAAAATGAAGCTCATGCGCACTTCCCTGCTCCTGCCTGCACTCCTGCTCCTGACCGCCCACGCACGGGCCGAGGGCATCGCCGACCAGCTCAAATGGAACTTCCAGGCCCGCACCCGTGCCGAGTCACGCAACAACACCTTCGATTTCAACTCCGCGAAAAACTCCGTCACGGACGACACCTTTGTGCTGGCTCGTGTGCGGCTCGGGGTGGAATGGCAGCCGGATGCGTGGGTACGCATCGCCCTGCAGGGGCAGGACACGCGTGAGGCTTTTTCCAAGCGCGCCAACGTGCCGCTGCAAAACGGTGCGGAAGGAGACGACAGCTTTGACCTCCGACTGGCCAGCATCGAGCTGGGAAACCCAAAGCACTTCACCGTGAAAGCCGGACGCCAAGTGCTGAGCTATGGAGACGAGCGGCTCGTCGGCCCGCTGGAGTGGCAGAACTTCAGTCGCACCTTTGACGCCGTGAAGCTGCACTACCAGGCGCCGACCTGGTGGCTGGATGCCTTCACCTCCAGCGTGGTGCGCATCCGCCGTTCGCAGTTCAATGTCTCGGACTGGATCAACGACGCCGCCTCACGAAACCAATTTTTCAGCGGCCTCTACTTCAGCAGCCAGGCCATCCCCTTTCAGACCACGGACCTTTACGCCTTTCACCTGCACGAGGAAAACGCTGCGGGCGTGTCCAATTTCGTGACCTTCGGCACCCGTCACAAAGGAGACCCCACCAAGCTGCGCGGCTGGGACTACACCGTGGAGCTCGTGGGCCAGGTGGGCCAGCTCAGCGGCAAATCCCTCACCGCCTACGCCTACCATCTGGAGGGCGGCTACAACTGGCTCAAAACCCCGTGGAAGCCCCGCCTCGCGCTCGAATACAGCGCAGGCAGCGGTGACAGCAATCCCAACGACGGCCACGCGCACACCTTCCAGAACCTCTTTCCCACCAACCACCCTCCCTACGGCTTCATGGATCTCTTTTCCTGGCAGAACATGCAGAACGTGGCGCTGCGCCTGGCCGCCAATCCCACCGCCAAAACCAAGACCACGCTGGACTTTCACTCCTTCTGGCTCACCACCACCGGAGACGCCTGGTACCGCGCCAACGGCACCACCACCGTGCGCCCCGTCAGCCCCAATGCCAACAGCCACGCCGGATGCGAACTGGACCTGACCGTGAGCACCAAGCTCACCCCGCACCTCGATCTCCTGCTCGGCTACTCCCACTTTTTTGCCGGTGCCTACCTCGCCGCCACAGGCCCGAGCGATGATGCCGACTTTGGCTACTGCATGCTGACGCTGAACTATTGAGCGCCAGCAGGCTCATTTTTTCGTGTATTTGATGGCATTCATGGGCCACCACATGGGCGTCCATGTCCAGCCCAGCCACGCTTCCCATCTTCGAACTCCGCCAGACCTTCACCGCCGCGCTTCTTGATCCGGCGCTGCCGAATCTGCTCATCAAAGCGCCCACGGGCTCCGGCAAGTCCACGCAGATCCCGCAGTTCGTGCTGGACTCCGGCCTGCTGGCGGAGGGAAAGCGCTGCATCGTGCTGCAGCCACGCCGAATCGCCGCACGCATGCTGGCCCAGCGCGTGGCGCGCGAGCGCAATGCACGCCTGGGCGGCGAGGTGGGCTATCAGGTGCGCTTTGAAAACATCACCAGCAAGGAGACGCGCCTGAGCTATGTGACCGAGGGCGTAATGCTGCGCCAGATGCTGGAAGATCCGCAGCTCGAACGCGTGGGCTGCATCGTCATCGACGAATTCCACGAGCGGCATCTCGATGGCGATCTCGTGCTCGCCTTTGCGCGCCAGCTTCAGCGCACACGGCGGCCCGATTTGAAAATCATCGTCATGTCCGCCACGCTGGTGCCGGGACCGCTAGTGGATTTCATGCAGCCCTCCAAGCTGCTGGAATCCGAAGGCCGTACCTTCCCGGTGGAGGTGCACTACCAGGCCCCGCTCCAGCTCAAGACCGGCTACCCGGAGCCGATCTGGGACCAGGCCGCGCGTGCCTGCGAAGACCTCGCAAACTCCCCCGGCTTCAGCGGAGACATGCTCGTCTTCATGCCCGGCGGTCATGAAATCAGGAAGACCATCGCCGCCATTCAGGGCCGCAGCTTTGCGCATGGCCGCCGCGTGGTGCCGCTGCATGGCGAGCTGACACCGCAGGATCAGGATGCCGCCGTCACACCCGGCGAGCAGCCCAAGATCATCGTCAGCACCAACGTCGCGGAAACCTCCCTCACCATCGAAGGCGTGCGCGCCGTGGTGGATGGCGGCCTGGCCCGCACGGCCTCGTATGATCCGCGCCGTGGCATCAATACGCTGACTGTGCAAAAGATCAGCCGAGCCTCCGCCGAGCAACGTGCCGGACGTGCAGGCCGTCTTGGCCCCGGCATCGCTGTGCGACTGTGGACTCAGCGCGAGCATCTGCTGCGGCCCGAGAGCGAACTGCCCGAAGTGCAGCGCCTCGATTTGAGCGAGGCGTTGCTCGCATTGCGCGTGCTTTCACGCGAGCCCTTCGACTGGTTTGAGCCGCCCACGCCTGCCTCGCAGTCGCGTGCCGAGGGTCTGCTGCACGATCTCGGAGCACTTGATCACGAAGGGCACATCACCGCTCTGGGAAAACAGATGAGCCGATTCCCACTGCATCCGCGCTTTTCCCGCATGCTGCTCGCCGCCGCGCAGTTTGGCTGCCTGCGTGAGGCCACGCTCTGCGCTGCTGCTGCACAGGGGCGGGACATTTTGCTCGTTGGCAAAAACAACGCCTCGCACAAAAACGAGGACCTGTGGGAACACGACGATGTGACGGAGTTTCAGGCCATCCTGCGCGCCTTCATCCGCGCCGAGGCCATGAACTTCAACCCCGATGAGTGTGCACGCTACGGCATCCATGCCACCGCCTCGCGCGAGGCCGCACGCAGCGCCGATCAATTTCTGCAACTCGCGAAACGATCCGGCCTGCTTATCAATGACGAGGTCGCCGATCCCGTCGCGCTCGCCAAAACCCTGCTCGCCGCATTCAGCGACCACCTCGGCGTGGAGACCAGCACCGGCATCCGCATCTACCGCCTCGCGGGTGGTTACAGCGGCCACCTTGGCAAGGACGCACACATCCGCCCGCCGCGCCTCATCGTCGCCTCCGAAATCGTCGAGGTGCAGGGCAAGGCGCTCACCGTGCAGCTCAACAACTGCACCCGCATTGAAGAGGAGTGGCTGCGTGAGCTCTTCCCCGAAGATTTCACCACCGGCAACCGCGCGGCGTATGATGCCGTGAACCGCCGTGTGATGAATCTCGAAGAAGTCCGCTTCCGCAGCCTCGTGCTCAGCAGCCGCGAGCGCGGCGAGCCCGATGAATCCACCGCCGCCAGCCTGCTCGCCGCCGAAGTCATCGCAGGCCGCCTGCAGCTCACGAACTGGAACGAGAAAGTGGAGCAGTGGATCACCCGCGTGAACTGCCTGTCCAAATGGATGCCCGACCTCGAAATTCCCGCCATCGGCGAAGAGGACCGCCACCTCATCATCGAGCAGGTGTGCACCGGCTGCATCGCCTACCGCCAGCTCAAGGACCGCGATATCTTCCCCGCCCTGCACCAGTGGCTCAGCCACAGCCAGCGCGAGCTCCTCGACAAATACGCCCCCGAACGCTACCCGCTCAAGAACGGCAAGACCGCCCGCATCGTCTATGACGAAAAGCAGCCACCGAGCGTGAGCGTGGTGCTGCAGCAGATGTACGACGTGAACGAAAATCCGAAGGTCGCCGCCGGACGCATCAGCGTGACGGTGCATCTGCTCTCACCCGCACAGAGACCGATTCAGACGACGGGAGATATTGGACGGTTTTGGAGAGAGGGATATCCGGCGGTGAAGGCGCAGCTGCGGGGGCGGTATCCGAAGCATGAGTGGCGGTGAGACTCAGTCATCGAGGAGATAGCATCTCCCGAGCCTCCTGCTCACCCTCGACATGAATCTTCACAGATTTTTCCAGCGATTTAATCCGCTTTTGATATTCCAGCCCAGGATAGAGTTTCCGGGGCAGCCCCGTGAGTTTTTCAAACAGGTAGGCGGCCTCTTCACCAGGTGGATAATATCCATCCGCTGCGACAGCCTGCAATGTCCTGCTCCACTTGAAGGTCACTTTTGCAAAAGGCTTCTCTTGTCGCGTGATCCGATAGACTGAATCCGTATACGAATCACTCTCCAGATCTTTCAATTCAAACTCAACTGTCGTACCATCGGAATTCACGCGCTTGGCAATCATGAAAGGCTCCTCTGGAGGATTGTAAGGCACCTCTTCATGCCATGAGGCCTTTTCAATGAGTCTGTCTCCATTCCAGCGGCAAAAACTCCACTCTCCCCAGATGGCTCGACGCCCCGAATTGGAGTGCAAAATCACGTAGCTTCCTTGTCCCACAGGCTTGGCCATGGAGTCGGCGACACACGCAAGGCTCTTGGTTTTGGCATTCCAGCGGAACATGAAATACTCCTGGAAGTACTTGTCCACATAAGCAGCCAGGATGACCTCTGGCACGCCATCGCCAGACAGGTCTTCGAGTTCAAAGGGGTGCTCTGCGGGAGTTACGGGAAGGTAATCATCGTCGCTTTTCTTCCATCCTTTCGGGCGCCAGACAGGTGCAACGTCTATCAGCGCACAAAGTTCCCACCGTCCTGCATTCAGCCACGCCAGTCCCACCACTTTTTCTTCAGTCGCCAGCATCTCAAACGACGGATCAACCTGAAGCTCCATCAGAGCAAAGCGCTGCCCGCTGCCAAAGAGATCCCCATGCAGCACGTAACAGCCTTTGCTGGTCGTGAAACTGGAGACCGCAGCCCGTTTCTCCTTCGATGATGTGAGCGGTGCCATCTCTTTTTCAACCTGCTGGAGCAGTGCCGTGGAAAACTCCGCTGACTTTTTCGGCGGGATCATCAGAAAGCTGTGATCAGCCTGTATTTCCGCATGGCATTCGGCGGCCTGCATCCATAGACACATCAAGGCAGCAAGAAATGAAAATGGTCGGCAGGCAGTCATGATTTTCCCATTCGACATCAATCATGCGTGAAAGTCACGGCTTTCACAAAACAATCACGGCACAATCAGAACCCGCGTGCCTTTGCTCACCAGATCATGCAGCAGGATCAGGTCTGCCTTGCGGAGGCTGAGACAGCCCCAGGTGAGGTGATGATGGCCGTCGGGCCAGTCGCTGATCCAACCGTGAATGCCGACGCCGTCTCCCAGCGGTGTGCCCCGGGGAGACATGGCACCACGCTGCGCCGCGGCGGCGATCTGATCGTGCTGTCTCTGGGTGATGCGACTCTCCATTAAGGCGATGCGTGCGTCGTGGGTGTTGGGGTAGTTCAGACGCAGCCATGCAGCACCGAGGTAAGCGCCGTAGGTGCCATCGAAAGGGCCTTGGGATTTTTGAGTGATGCGGTATTCGCCCACGGGCGTGCGGTTGTCGCCATCGGTGGTTTTTCGCTGCCTGCCGTCCTGCCCCAGAGCCATGGGCAGCGTGTGTTTCACCTGTCCTTTTTCGCAGACGTAAAGCTGGTAGGAATGCTTTATCGCGATGACCACGCGCTCCTCTTTCGCGGGCACCAGCAGGCGCGAATGACTCCGGATGAACTTTGAAACACTCATCGGCCAGGTGGCCGCTTCGGCAAAGAGACAATGCCGCAGCGTGACCGTGAGCTGTGCGTGACCGCCATCTTTGCCGGGGGCGATCTGAGCGATGCGCTGTCGGCGCTTCACGGTGTCGCCAGGTT
The DNA here is from genome assembly GCF_042655725.1 of Prosthecobacter fluviatilis. Lineage (GTDB taxonomy): Bacteria > Verrucomicrobiota > Verrucomicrobiia > Verrucomicrobiales > Verrucomicrobiaceae > Prosthecobacter > Prosthecobacter fluviatilis. The sequence continues at coordinate 1,112,778 of NZ_JBHSMQ010000001.1, read as the reverse complement.
TGAGGTCGCATTGGTGAATGCCCGCATAGCCGGTCAGGACACACTGCGGCTGGCCGTTTTCGAGAAAGCGGTGCTCGATCCAGGCCTCGCCGTCCTTGACCTCGGTCACAGTCCCGGCCGCCATGGCATGCACCGGCAGCCCGGCATCCGTCTCGCCGCCGCCGCTGCCATTCCATGTCTCATGCGACTCCAGCGCGAGAGCGTCGATGACCACCTCATCCACCTTCCAGCTCTTGTACCATCTCCGAGTGGCGAGGTCCTTGTAGCCTGCGCTGCCATCGGCCCCGCCCACGGGAAAGTCGAATCCATCTGCAAGATCAGGCGCCAGGAACGGCGTGAGATCCTGAGCTGAAAGCGCACAGGTGCAGAGAAGGCAAAACAGTATCTGCAGTTTCATTCACGAGTTCATGACGACACTCGTGAATTATGAGGTGTCTCACTCCCCGATGCAATACAGCGTCTTCGCGGAGCGCAGAAAGAGCTGCCCGTTGCTGATGGCAGGAGTGGCGCTGCGGTCGGAGGTGTCGCCTTCGATCGTGTTGCGGGAGATGAGTTCAAACTTGGGGCCGAGCTTGACCACGAGCACCTCGCCACGGCGGCCCATGTGGTAGAGGTGGCCGTTGGCGACGACGGGAGAGGCGTAGTCACCTCCTCCGCCACCGCCGCGACGTCCGCCGCCGAATCCTTGACCACCGCCACTGCTGGGGGCAGCCGTGCCGCCTTCGATGCGTTCGCTGTAAATCTCCGCACCCGTTTTCGCATCGCGACAGGTGGCGATGGAGCCGCTGATCCAGTAGAGGCGGTCTTCCCAAAGAATGGGTGTGGCGATGCGCGAGCCGTTGGGGCCGGTCCAGAGGGTGTTCGTGGCGCTGACGTCGCCTTTGCCGCCAGCCTTGATGGCCACGGAGCCGCCGCCGCGTTCGCTCATGGCATAGACAGCGCTGCCATCCGTCACGACGCTGTTGCACACAGAGTCGCTCTGCAGGCCGGTGGCGTACCAGCGCAGCTTGCCGGTGTCGGGATTGAAGCCCCACACCTCTCCAGGCACGGCAATGGCAAGATCAGCTCCGGCGAGAACGGGAGTGCCCCAGGTGCCGGCAAATCCTTCAGAGGGAGCCTTCCAGAGCTGCTTGCCGGTGTTTTTGTCAAAGCCATACAGCGTCTGGCTCTCCACCAGCGCGGGCACGATGAGGATGTCTCCATGCAGGATGGGGCTGGAGGCGCTGCCCCAGTTGCGGCGGTCGTCCCAGTCACCCACATCCGCCTGCCAGAGCGGCTTGCCCTCCAGGTCAAAGGCATGCACGCCGGATTTGCCGAAGAAGGCGAAGACGCTTTTGCCATCCGAGACCGGCGTGTGGCTGGCGTAGCCGTTCTGGGCAAACATGCCGCCGTAGGGCTCTTCAGGCTGCTTGGCGGGAACCGATTTGTCCCAGAGGATCTTGCCGGTGGTGCGGTCCACGCAGACGAGATGGCGCTTCAAAGCCGTGATATCTCCCGCCGACTGTGGACCATCGGTGGCGTAGCCGCTCCAGCAGGTGACGAAGATGCGGTCTCCCACCACGATGGGGCTGGATGAACCCGGGCCGGGCAGCGCGGTCTTCCACTTGAGGTTTTTGGTGGCGCTCCACTCCACCGGCACCGGCTTGTCATCCGGGGCGATGCCGCTGCCGTTCGGCCCGCGAAAGCGCGCCCAGTCCGCAGCAGTGGCGGCGAATGTGGAGGACAGCAGAACCAGCAGAGAAAAGCGCGTGATCATGAGCGCATGCAACCCGGCTTCGGGGTGGTGGTTGCGCGGCAGAGCGCGAATCGTCGGCGGATTTGAGAGCGGGCTCAGACGACCGTCTGCCTGATGGCAAGCTCGCGCGCCTGCTCCACCCAGCGCTCACGGCGAATGCGGTCTTTGAAGGCGAGGCGTGCGGAGACCTCTTTGACGTGGTCGTCATCCCAGGCGGCAATCTGCGCATGCGTGTAGACGCCCAGCTCATGCAGCCGCTGCTCCAGCACGGAAGAGATGCCTTCAATCACGGTGAGGTCGTCCGTTTTTTCGGGCCGGGACTTGTAGATGAAGCCGAGCTTGGGATCGAGCGCTGAGTCAGACTGTGGCGTGAGCTTGATCTCGGGCTGAGGCTGAAATTCCACCTCGGGCAAGGCGGGCAGCAAGAGCTCGGTCAGGGGAGGAAGAAGGGCCGCAGGCGGCAGTCCTTCAGAAAGGGCAGGCTCATCTGCCCCTGTCTCAGGCGTGCCCTTGGCATGCGGAGCAGAGATGATGGCGGCGAGGGCCGACTCATGCGGGACCTGAGGCAAGGCCTCTGCGGGAGGAGACTCTGCCATGCCTGCAGGCGGCGGTTCTGGCGCCGGGGCTTGCTCCGCTGGGCTGGCCTCACTCGCGGGCGCGGCAGGGGCGGCTGGCGGTGGGATGTCTTGCCCAGAGGGGGCTTCTGCCGCGCGGGCAGGCGCGTTCTCTTTTTTGGGCATGTAGATGACCTCGGTGGCCATCGGCACTGCAGGCCCCGAGTGGATGGAGTGGTCCCCCACCTTGCGCTTCAGGCTGGCAATTTCATCCTTCAGTGAGGAGGCCTCTCCGAGGAGCAGGCGCGTCTGGCGCTTGTAACGCCCCCAGGTGGCGTAGCCAAAGAGCAGCCCCACAACAAAAAAGACGCTCCCCAGCACGCAGACAAAGGCACCGCTGTGCATGAGCATGTAGAACAGCGGCTCGGTGGAGAGGGATTCAAAGTCGAATTTCATGGACAGTTATTTGATGAGGAGCTCGACACAGCGCGGGCTGGCAGGAGCCGCAGGCGAGCCGGCGGGCACGGGGTCAAACACCACAGCCTGCATGTCTGCGGTGGGCGCACCCTGCTCCACGAGGAAGGACATCACGGCATTGGCACGCGCCTTGCAGAGGTCTTTCTCGGCTTTCTCAGGCCCGGCGGGATCTGGATGGGCGCCGATGACCAGCCCGAGCCCCGGCCCGGCAGCCAGCAGTGCAGGTGCCAGCGTGACGAGCTTGATCTGCTCTTCGGGCTGGAGCTGTGCAGAGCCCGGCTCAAAAACGATCACACACCCGCGCAAGGTCTCGCGCATGGACTCGAGGGTGGCGGCAGGCAGCTTTGACTGAGGCTGAAACCCTGGAAAATGGTAGAGCGAGGGCATCAGCGTGAACTTCGCCTCCACCTTGGCGGAGCCGGTGACCGGCCGCAGCAATGCCAGCCACACGCTTTCCAACTGACGCGTGGCCATGCCTGTGAGGTGCGGGATGCCGTCGCTCCGAATGTCAAAAGACCGAGGCGGCGGCAGGCTGAAAAAGCTATTCACAAAGGCCGTGAGCTGCTCTGGCCTGGCAAAGGGTGCGGGGAGCACATGCGGGCTGGCTTTCAGCGCGGCGGGGTCCACCTCCCTGGCTCCGGCCACTTCTGCGAGTGTCGCCACGAGCTCCTGCTTCAGGGCCGTGTCTGGCAGCAGGCCGCTGAGCACGATGGCCCCTTCCCTGGCGTGGATGTGGAGCTCCGCCGGCACTCGCAGGGTTTCGATGATGGGCTTGAGCAGCGGGCTGCCTGCGCCCAGCGGCGGCCTGACTCCCTCCGGCCATTTCACCTCAGGTACGGCGTGCAGGTCGTGGGTGTCGATGACGAGATCAGGACGCAGATCCTCAAGAAGGCGGCTCACCTGGCCGATCTCTTCGCTGTCAGGAAACCAGCCGCTGAGGCGGAGTGTGCCTGCGTCCAGTCTGGCATGGAGGCTGGCTGGCACGACGATGCCCTCTGCGGCAGTCTGCAGCCGCAGGGGCACGAGCGTGCGGATGGCGGCCAGCGCCTTGTCACGCGCAGGTGGGTCGGGGGCCTCCCCCCTGACGGCGATGTCGAAAAAGCGCAATTCCACCACGGGGTCGCGCACTCCGGCGGCCTTCAGGCGGTCCACGGCCTGCTGGGTGAGCCCAGGGAGGTTGTCACGGCAAAAAAGCCAGGCATGCACCCCCGTGGCCACAGGCAGGAGGATCAGCATGAAAAAACAAAGACCGAGGCGCATGAAAGTGTGGCGGAGTGGCAATTGACACCGGGGAGGTGGAACCGATACTCCGCGTCCCCGCTGGCGGCAGCACCGTTAAAGTTCGCCGCCAGTGAGGCAAGGACTAACTGTTTCACCTTATCTAACCAAAATACACGCCCATGTCAGTCGTCATCGCCGGAACCGTCGCCCTCGACAATGTCAAAACCCCGCAGGACTCGCAGGAAAACCTGCTGGGAGGTTCCGCCAGCTATGCAGCGCTGGCAGCCAGCATCTTCTGCCAGCCCATCCATCTCGTGGGAGTCATCGGGCATGATTTCCCCAAGCCGCACCTCGACATGCTGGCCTCCCGTGGCATCACCCTGGACGGGTTGGAGCGCAGCGATGGCGAGTCCTTCACCTGGACCGGCGAGTACCATGAGGACATGAACAACCGCACCACGCACAAGGTGGGCATCAACGTGCTGGAGCAGTGGCAGCCCAAGCTCCCTGCCGCAGCCAAAGCCGCCAAAGTCGCCGTGGCCGCCAACATGAGCCCGGACAACCAGATGCAGATGCTGGACCAGATCCAGGCGGACTTCGTCACCGCAGACACCATGGATCTGTGGATCAGCATCGCCAATGAGCGCCTGCACGATGTGCTCAAGCGCATCGACCTCCTGGTCATCAACGACGGCGAGGCCAAGGAATTTGCGGGCACGACCAACCTCGTGGAAGCCGGACGCCGACTGCAGGCCAAGGGCCCGCGCTTTGTCATCGTCAAGCGAGGCGAGCACGGCAGCTTCCTCTTTGGCGAAAAGCCGGAGGAGTTCTTTGCCTGCTCCGCCTACCCGCTGCACAACGTGTTTGACCCCACCGGCGCAGGCGACTCCTTCCTCGGCGGCCTCTCCGGCTGGCTGGCAGCGAATGGCAAGACCAAGCCCACCTTTGAAGACCTCAAGACCGCCGTCGTGCACGGCAGCGTCACCGCCAGCTACACCTGCGAAGCCTTCAGCACCCACAAGCTGCAAACCGTGACTCTCGCAGACATCGCCGCACGTATCTCAGAGCTGCGTACTTATACAAACTTCTGAGTTTGCCATGGTTGGCCGTAGTTTGCAGTGGTTTGCGATTGTTCCCAAGCCACCGCAAGCAAGCCTCTGGAGGCCCGGCCAACAACTGCAAACCATCGCCAACAACTGCCAACCACCGCAAACTCCCCATGTGGACCCCCATCAAGACCTTCAAGGACATCAAGCTGGAAAAGACCAGCGACGGCATCGCCAAGATCACCATCAACCGGCCCAAGGTGCGCAATGCCTTCCGCCCGCTGACGGTCAAGGAGATGCTGGAGGCCTTTGACATCGTGCATGAGGACCGGGACGTGGGCGTGATCATCCTCTGCGGCGAAGGCCCCCTGGCCTTCTGCTCAGGCGGCGACCAGAAGGTGCGCGGAGACGCAGGCTACATCGGCGATGATGGCGTACCGCGCCTGAACATCCTGGACGTGCAGCGGAAGATCCGCACCCTGCCCAAGCCCGTGGTGGCCATGGTGGCCGGTTACGCCATCGGCGGCGGCCACGTGCTGCACGTGGTGTGTGACCTGACCATCGCCGCAGACAATGCACGCTTTGGCCAGACCGGACCGAAGGTGGGCAGCTTTGACGGCGGCCTGGGCTCCAGCTACCTGGCCCGCATTGTGGGCCAGAAGAAGGCCCGCGAAATCTGGTACCTCTGCCGCCAGTATGACGCCAAGCAGGCGCTGGAAATGGGGCTGGTAAACACGGTGGTGCCGCTGGACCAGCTCGAAGAGGAGACGCTGAAGTGGTGCCGCGAAATGCTGCAGCACTCCCCGCTGGCCATGCGCTGCCTCAAGGCCGCGCTCAACGCCGACTGCGACGGCCAGATGGGCCTGCTGGACCTGGCCGGAAACGCCACGCTGCTCTACTACATGAGCGAAGAGGCCAAGGAGGGCAAAAACGCCTACGTGGAAAAAAGGAAGCCTGATTTTTCCAAATTTCCGCGAGTTCCCTGAAAGGTACGGAAAGATTCGAACTTAAAAGTCAAGGCCGCCTTTATGGTTGCCACATCTGGCTGAGTTTGTATGATCGTGCCCGTTCGTTGACACACTCTCCCCGACATGGCCAAACGCACCAAATCCAAACCCGCCGCCTCCGCCCCCTCTTCTTCATCGTCCACCTCGAACGATCTCAATCAGATTCGTGAGATCGTCCAGCTGATGGCTGGGAACGATGTTTCCTATTTCTACAGCGAGCGCAACGGAGCCAAGCTTGAGCTTCGCCGTGGTTCCGACCTTGAAGCAGTGAAAGACCTGCTTCAGAGCCTGCCCATCTCCTCCGGCGCCCCGATCAGCTACGCTCAGGCTCCGGCCCCGAGCCTGGCCCCGGCGCCAGCGCAGCCTGCGCCTGCCGCAGCATCTCCTGCCGCACCGGCAGCAGGCGCTTCCGCACCTGAGGCCGTGGGTCCCACCATCAATTCCCCGATGGTGGGCACCTTCTACCGCAGCTCCGCCCCCGGAGAAAAAGCCTTCGCCAATGTAGGCGACCATGTGGATGAAAACACCACCGTCTGCATCATCGAGGCCATGAAGGTCATGAATGAAATCAAGCCTGAAGGCGTGCGTGGCACCATCGCCCGCGTGCTGGTGGAAGACGGCAAGCCCGTCCAGTACGGCCAGCCCCTCTTTGAGTTGAAAGCCTGATTTCCGCCCTCCCTGCCACTGATCTCCTGATGCCCTGGCACTACCGGGCCCGGCTCAAGCCAGCAGCCGGGCCTGCCAGACCTCCACTCCCTCTCTAGCGCTCTCATGTTCAAAAAAGTCCTCGTTGCCAACCGTGGTGAAATCGCCCTCCGCGTCATCCGTGCCTGCAAAGAACTCGACGTCAAAACCGTCGCCGTTTATTCCGAAGCCGATGTCGATTCGATGCACGTTCACCTCGCCGATGAAGCCATCTGCATCGGCCCAGGCCCCAGCACCGAGAGCTACCTGAAAATGAGCCGCATCATCAGCGCGGCGGAGATTGCCAATGTGGACGCCATCCACCCCGGCTACGGCTTCCTCTCCGAGAAGGCCGAGTTTGCCGAAGTGTGCGCCCAGTGCAAAATCAAGTTCATCGGCCCGTCCGCCCGCGTCATCAGCATGATGGGTGACAAGAACGTGGCTCGCGAGACGGCCCTGAAGGCAGGCATGCCCATCACCCCCGGCTCGGACGGCATCATTCAAACGGAGGAGGAGGCCCTCGAATGGGCACGCAAGATCGGCTACCCCGTCATGGTCAAGGCCAGTGCAGGCGGTGGCGGGCGCGGCATGCGCCCGGTGCTCAATGAAGCCACGCTGCGGTCCAGCTTCCAGGCGGCCTCGTTGGAAGCCCTCAAATGCTTTGGCGACGGCTCCATGTACATGGAGAAGCTCGTCGAAAAGCCCCACCACATCGAGTTCCAGGTGGTGGCAGACTCCCACGGCAACGTCGTTCACCTCGGTGAGCGCGACTGCTCCATGCAGCGCCGCAACCAGAAGATCATCGAGGAGTGCCCCTCCCCCAAGATCTCCGCCAAAATGCGCAAGCGCATGGGCGACGCCACGGTGAAACTCTGCAAGGAGATCGGCTACGAGAACTGCGGCACCATCGAGTTCCTCGTGGATAACAAGTGCGAGAACTTTTACTTCATGGAGATGAACACCCGCATCCAGGTGGAGCACCCCATCACCGAAGAAGTGTATGGCTGCGACCTGATCAAGGAGCAGATCCGCATCGCCGCAGGCCTGCCGCTGAGCGAGCACGTGGTGGACGCCCAGCCTCGCGGCCATGCCATCGAGTGCCGCATCAATGCGGAAGATCCTGCCCGCAACTTCACCCCCAGCCCCGGCAAGATCAACCTCTGGTACACCTCCGGCGGCCGTGGCGTGCGCGTGGACACCCACGTCTATTCCGGCTATGCTGTGCCACCCTATTATGACTCGATGATCGCCAAGCTCATCGTCACCGGAGCCACGCGTGACATCGCCATCCGCCGCATGCGCCGCGCACTGGGTGAGTTCACGGTCGAAGGCATCAAGACCACGATCCCGCTGCAGAGCCAGATCCTGACCACCTCGGACTTCCAGAACGGACAGTACGACATCACCTGGGTGGAAAACTTCCTGCGCCAGCAGGGCCTGTAAAACGGCTGAATTTCGCGAAGCGGGGAAGGCCCATCAGCCTTCCCCGTTTTTTTGTGCAAACGTCCCAGCCTGGGGCGGGGCCTCTAGCGGATCAGGCCCCAGTTTCTTCCCAACGGGAAGTAGCAGAACAGTCCGGGCCCCACGAGATTGCGCTCCGGCACGGCTCCCCAGTAGCGGCTGTCCGAGCTGTTGTAGCTGTTGTCCCCCATGGCCCAGTATTCGCGCAGGGCATCGCGGTTGCTCAGCTCACGCACCGTGCCTTCAGAAAGGAACCCAAAGTTGCCGTAACCCCTGTAGCTGCCCTCCTTGGCAGCCACACGCTTCATGCCAGACTCCTCGGCGGGCTTGCCGTTCACCCACAGCTCGGGAGATTTGACTTCGAGCCGGTCTCCGGGCACGCCCACGAGCCGCTTGATGTAATGCTGAGAGCCTTCCTCAACGCTCACCCGCATGTAGGGGCTGCGGATGTTCTTGGTGGTGAAAACGAACACCTCGCCCCGTGTGGGGCGGCGGAAGTTGTAGGCAAATTTGTTCACCAGCACATGGTCCCCGGTGTCCAGGGTGCCGCGTGCCAGCAGCTGCCCTTCGGTGACGTAGGTGCCGCCTGACTGCCCGATCTTTTGCTCCACTTGTGCATCTGGGGTGATGTTCTGACCGTCCGCGCTGACGGGGAGATTCAGGTAGCGCTGCATGCCCAGATTAAAACCGTCCGGGTCGGTGGCCAGCTGGCGCATGGGTGCCCAGATCCACTGCGTGCCGCCGTCTTCAAAATGCAGGCGGCAGTGCGCGAAAAAGCCGAGGTAGCTGTGCTCCGTCAGAGGAGGCCCGTCTTTCCGCAGGAAACCCGAACGACTGGCCACCACATTGTAGTAGCTGCGACCGGCCACCCAGTCCTTGCAGCGGACAAACAGATTGGGTGTCACATCCTGGTCGGTGTGATTCGCGACCAGCCCATACAGAGTCGGCTGCATGGAGCCGGTGGGAATCTTGAACGGCTGCGCAATGTAGCTGCGAATGCCAAGCGCGATGACGATGGCGACAAAGAACACCTCCACATTTTCGCCGATGTCCGAGTGCTCCTCATGCGGCAGCGCTTTCTCACAGGCCTTGTTGATCTCATCATTCAAGGTGCTGATGAGCGCCTTGTCCCGGGCGCGCATGGCATCCTCCAGGCGGCTGCGCAGGGCGGTGATCTCGTCCAGCTTTGCCTGGGGCAGAATATCACGCTTGTAGTTGATGAAGCGTGTCACGCCCTTGTGCAGGAGCTTGGCGTGCTTGAGGTAGCGTGGGGTGAGGAAAAACATGGGGTGGGAACCGGTGCCTGATACTAGAAGGCGGCGCGCAATGCTCAAGTGCCGTCGTCGTTTCTGCGCTGATTTGCCACGGCCTCAGCCTCGTGGCTCCACCACGAGCACATCTCGCAGCACTTCGGCGGCTCGCGCATTGTCAGAGCATACGAGGCTCGCGGTGGTACTGGCAGCGTCCCGCCGCAGGATGTGCATGGAGCGCAGGTCCAGCCCGGCATCCCGGAGTCTCAGGGCCACGGTGGCAAGCGCCCCCGGCCTGTCCTCCAGCCGCACCAGCAGCGTGTCCTGGGTGATGACGCGGAAGCCGGCGTCGCTTAGCACACGCAGCGCCTCGTCGTACCGGTCCACGCTCATCACCACGATGCCGTGGTCCTCCACACTTTCGACATCGATCTCCTCGATGTTGATGCCGCTGCGGGCCAGAGCGGTGGTGAGCTTGGCGGCGATGCCGAGCTCGTTCGGCACAAGGACGGTGAGCTGTTTCATGGGTGGCGCAGGGGGCAGAGTTTCAATGCAGCGGCAAAATCTGCCACAAAGGCGTCGATGGTGGCCCGTGTGACGTGTGGCATCACGATCAGGTGGCCGATGTTTTTGCGCGGGGCGATGATCCACTTCTCCATCATGGAGGGCGGAGGCTTGGGAAACACCACGGTGACGGAGTTCGGATGCCGCCAGGCCTCGATGCCATGCGCGAAAAAACGCTGCACGGCGTATTCAGCATGGCCGAGGCAGGTCTGCACCATGTCCCGCAGCCCCTCCTCTCCGAGCGTTCGCAGCCGGTGCCACAGCAGCAGCGGTGAAAAGGCGCTGCGTGAACCTGCGATGGTGGTGTCCAAAGCACCGATGTACTCGATGGAGCGAGCAATGCGGTCCACGTACGCCTTGCGCGCCAGAACCACGCCGCACGGCACGGGCGCACCGAGCATCTTGTGCCCGCTGATGGAAATGCTGTCTGCACCATGCGCAAAATTCCACGGCTGCGGCGCATCCACAAAAGGCAGGATCATACCGCTGAGCGCGGCATCGGCATGGATGTAGGCGTTCCCGATGGCGAGATCCTCCAGGATCTCCCGGATCTTTGCCAGATCATCCACCGCGCCCTTCATGGTGGTGCCGATGTTGGCAAAGAGGATCGGCGGCACATCGCGGTGGATGCGCAGCGTCTCACGCAGGTCGGTGTAGTCCATCTGACCGTCCGGCTGGCTTTTGATCATGATGTTGCGCGTGTGCTGCAGCCTCAGCACCTTGGCCACGCTGTAGTGTGTGTCCTCGCTGAAGTAGCAGATGCCGTCCGGGTACAGCTCCCTTGCCACATAGAGGCCGTACATGTTGCCCTCGGTGCCGCCGCTGGTCACATAGCCCCACCATTCCCCCTCAGGCGCATGGGTGAAGCGCGCAAAGTCCGCCAGCACCTCGCGCTCAAACTCCATGGTGTTCAGGCGGTAGTTCGTGCGATGAAAAGGGTCGCCCACATTGTTGATGCTGAACTCCAGAAACCGGAAGAGCTCCGAGTAGTCAAACGCCTGATTCGTCGGATACCCCACATTGCGCAGGCTGGCCTCGCACAGCCGCTCGTGCAAGGCATCGAGCCGCTGCTGGTCTGCCGGTGAAAGGCTGTTTGGTTGCGCCACATGAGAGAAAACGCCGCAGGCGGAGCCGGCGTTTCCATGGTTTTCAGAGCAGTGCTCAAAATTCCGCCCAAACACAGGGTGGCTTGCCCGCCCCCATTGGCTGGGTCAGGCGCTTGCCAGCGGCTTTTCAAGGGGGGAGGGACTGGGCGCAGAAGCTGATTTCGCAGCCTCTCCGCAAGCGCCTCAGTTCGTCTTCAGCACCTCGATGAAGGCTTCCTGCGGGATGTTCACCTTGCCGATGGCCTTCATCTTTTTCTTACCTTCCTTCTGCTTGTCCAGAAGCTTGCGCTTGCGGGAGATGTCACCGCCGTAGCACTTGGCGGTCACGTCCTTGCGCAGGGCGCTGATGCTTTCGCGAGCGATGATCTTGCCACCGATGGCGGCCTGAATGGCGACAACGAAGAGCTGCTGGGGAATGACCTCCTTGAGCTTGGCGCAGAGCTGGCGGCCGCGGCTTTCGGCCTTGCTGCGGTGCACGATGCAGGAGAAGGCGTCCACGGGGTCGCCAGCGATGAGAATGTCCATCTTCACCAGCTCAGCGGGCTCGTAGCCGGCGTGCTCGTAGTCCATGCTGCCGTAGCCGCGGGTGATGGACTTGAGCTTGTCATTGAAGTCCACCAGGATCTCATTCAGCGGCAGCACGGTGTGCAGCAGCACACGGCGGTCGTCCAGCGTTTCGGTGTTGTTCACCACGCCGCGCTTGTCCATGACGAGCTGCATCATGTCGCCGATGTGCTCATTCGGGATCATGATGTTCACCTTCACCATCGGCTCGCGGATTTCGTCGATCTCCTGCGCGGAGGGGAGGAAGCAGGGATTGTCCACCTCCATCTCGGTGCCGTCGGTCTTGCGGACCTCATAAATGACAGACGGGTAGGTGGAGATGACGTCCATGTCGAACTCACGGCGCAAACGCTCCTGCACGATCTCCATGTGCAGCAGGCCCAGAAAGCCGCAGCGGAAACCGAAACCGAGCGCGGCAGAGCTTTCCGCCATGAAGGTGAAGGCGGCGTCATTGATCTGGAGCTTGCCCACGGCGAGCTTGAGAGCCTCGAAGTCGTCCGTGCTCACGGGATAGATGCCACTGAAGACCAGTGGATGGATTTCCTTGAAGCCGGGCAGCGGCTCCGGAGAGGGCTTTTTGGACTCGGTGATGGTGTCGCCGATCTTCACATCCGCCGTGGATTTCACGTTCGCAATGAGATAGCCGACATCACCGGCCTCCAATTTTTCGCAGGTGGTCATCTTCGGACGGAAGATGCCGACGTCCTTGATTTCGTAGTCCAGACCGGTGGACATCATGCGGATCTTCTGCCCACGCACGATGGTGCCGCTCATCACACGCACGTAGCTGACGACACCACGGTAAGCGTCAAACACGGAGTCAAACACCGAGGCGCGGAGGTAGCCGTCGCCCGGGTCCGTAGGTGCCGGCACATAGGCCACGATGGCTTCCAAAATGTCCTGAATGCCGATGCCCATCTTGGCGCTGGCAGGCACGGCCTCGTCCGAGGGGAGCTGGAGAATGTCCTCAAGCTGGCGTTTGCATTTGTCGATGTCAGCGCTGGGCAAATCGACTTTGTTAATGACGGGGATGACGTGCAGGTTTTGCTGCAGGGCGAGATTGAGATTCGCCACGGTCTGGGCCTCCACGCCCTGGCTGGCGTCGATGAGGAGGAGAGCCCCCTCACAGGCGGCGAGCGAGCGGCTGACCTCATAGCTGAAGTCCACGTGCCCGGGGGTGTCCAGCAGGTTGAGCTTGTACATCTGCCCGTCCTTCGCCTTGTAGTTCATGCACACCGGGTGGGCCTTGATGGTGATGCCGCGCTCGCGCTCCAGGTCCATCGCGTCAAGAAGCTGATCTTGCTGCTGGCGCACCGTGATGGTCTGGGTGAATTCCAAAAGACGGTCGGAGAGCGTGGTCTTCCCGTGGTCAATGTGGGCGATGATGGAGAAATTGCGGGTGCGGGAGATGGACATTCAGGTGGCTTTGGCGGGAGAGGGCCGTGTATGTAGTCCAGAGGAGGAAAGAAAGCAATTCCGATGCTTGCTGCTTGTTTTGAGCCGTCCGATGGTCCCAGCCATGAAGCCAGAGCTTTTAAGCGAATCCGCCGTCCTGCAGCAGATGAGCGCTCTGCCCCACTGGCAGGTGGAAGGCAGGGAGCTGGTCAGGGAGTTTCGCTTTCCAAGCTATCTGGCAGGCATTGAATTCGTCAGGCGTGTCGCAGCGCTGGCCGAGGCCCTGAACCACCACCCGGACATGCTCGTCGGCTGGCAAAAGGTCGCGGTGCGGCTGACCACACACAGCGCTGGCGGCCTGACGCGGCTGGACTTTGAGCTGGCAGGCCAGATCACAGCCGCCGAGGCTGCGCCTGCCTGAAGCGCCTGAAGAAAGGTTTTAGGGGGCCACAGCCGCCGTGTCACGGCTTACCTTGCGGCCGGAGGGGTCCACCACGTCCACGGTGACGAAGATGATGACATTCTTCGTGTCCGTCTGCTTGGTGTTGCTCTTGAACAGCCGACCCACGACGGGCAGATCTCCCAGAATGGGAACTTTGTCCTCGACCATGGTACGATTCTGAATCTTGACCCCGCCCAGCACCACTGTGGCGCCGTCATAGACTTTGACTGCGGTGCTCACCTTCTGGACCTTGAAGATCGGCTGCAAAATTTTGTTGGGGGTGATCAGTTCGTCTGGCGAGCTCAGAGGAAGATACCCGGTGGTGCCGCTGGCGAGCTGGAAAGGCAGCACACTCAGGCTGGCAGGCACATAGATGGGCGAGCCATAATTCACAAACCCCTGAAACTCAGTGAGCTCCGGTGCAATGGTAAGCTCCACCGTGCGGCCATCTTCTGAAATCACAGGCTCCACTTCCACCTGGACCCCGGTTTTTCTCATTTCAAAAGCCGTGGGCGTGGTCGGCGTGGCAATCATCTGCGGCTGAGCACCGCCGATTCGGATACGGCCACCACCCTGCGGCAGTCTGGGCGGGTCAAACTCAGTGGGATAAATGAACTCCTGGGTCACCTCAGCGACAGCCTTCAGGCCGCTTTTGGTAGTCACACTTGGGGAGGCGTTGATGTCCACCCCCTTTTTCTGAGCAAGCGCACGCAGGACGGTCTGAAATTGGGGATTGGTGAACACCCCGGCAATCGAGAGAGCCCCCGGAGCCACATTTTTGGTTGCAGTGACCGACCCCGTCTGGAGCAGATTGTCAAGAGAGTTTGCCGTAGTCGCGAAGTCACCGGAGCGAAGGCCTGCGGTGATGGGCCCGCCACCGTAGGGGAATGGCGCCGTGGTGCCTTCCGGTACGGGTCCGGCAAATGCTCCGGAGGCTGGAAGGGAGGGAAACACCTGCTCACCACCCACCGTGAGTGCGGGAACGACATAGGGGGTGTTGAAAGGATAGTTGCCCGGCACGGTGGGGGTGCCATTTCCGGCACTGCCCCCGCCGATGAAGACGTTGCCATTGGTCCCTGCTGCACCCATGAGCCAGTCAAACCCCAGCTCCTCAAGGTTCTTCTGATTGACCTCCAGCATGCGCACATGGATGACGGCCATTTTTGGCGAAGCCTTGGTCGCTTCTTCGACGATCATTTCCACCGTCTCCATGTTGGCGATGGTGTTGCGAACCGTCAGCGTGTTGTTGGACGCATTGTAGCTGGCGCTGGTGCCCTCAGGGAAGGTCACCCCGCGTGTTTCGAGGAACTCTTTCGCCCCAAGGCGGCGGATGATGAGACCGCCACCACCGCCACCGGCCGGAGCTTGGCTGGCAAAAGGATCTGTCGGCGGTGCAGCTCCGGGGTCGCCGCCGGGAGCGTTCTGAATAAAGTCAGGCGGCACCCGGAAGGAGCGGGTGACGATCGCGCTGTTGCGCTCGCTGAGGGAGACAAACGTAACGGCGTGTTCGTCCACCTTGTAGGAGACATCGCACATCTCGCTGACGTAGCGCAGCAGCTCCTCCATGGGGACCTTGAGGAGATTCAGGCTGACGGTTTTGCTGCGGGCCTCAGACGGCACACTGACGACAAAGCTGATCCCCCTGCCCTCGGGGTCCAGGTCACGGCTGCGGACACGCAGCAGCTCGACAACTTCTTCAAGGGTGGCACCGTCAAATTCGACCTTGGGAAAGGTGATGGAGCGCAGCTTCTGCCTGATCCTGTCGCTGCCAGTCTGCTGATTGGCGAGGGAGGCCGAGCCGGCCCCAAACAGAGAGCTGCGGTCCAGGTGTGTGAGAGGCACAGGGTCTTCCCATGTCTGGGTCACCTGGTTGAGCATCTTGGAACGCTGATGATTGTAGGCGCTCCTGTAGTATTTTTGCTTTTCCTGCTCGGCAGTTTCCATGCCGCGCCGGGCGGCGCTGTTGGTGGAGTCGATTCGCAGAACATCCTGGTAAGTGGCAATGGCCTTGTCCAGGTCTCCCAGCTGAAGGAACGAGCCGGCCTTGAGCAGCATCGCCTGCACCGCACCCACGTTGTCCACATGCTTTGCCGTCAGGGCAGGCGGGAAGCGATCCGGGTCTGCGAGGCGTGTCTTGAGAGAGAGCACACGTTCATCTTTGGGCGCGACCTCGGGTGCCAGCAGCTTGTCGAGCACCTTGCCGGCGGCGGCCAGGTCTCCCTTGGCGGCCAGTTCCTGGGCCACCAGGCAGCCAGCCACCACACAGCCGTTGCGTGCGGCCATGCGTGATTCCTGGGCGAGCGGGATATTGGGCAGCGCCTTGTAGGACTCTTCAAAAACGGTCAGAGCTTCGGCCGCCTTTTCCTGATCGATCAGCTGATAACCGCGCTCGATTTCGGTGTTCAGGGTGTTCACCTGAATCGCCCGGCGGCGCGCCTCTGCCTGGGCCATGGCCGAGACTGATTGCGCGCTGGCAGGCATGACCGCGTTTCCACCTAAAATAATCATCAAACACGCAGCAGCACCGCGAGTGAGCAGGCGGCATGGCAACACGGATTCAGGATGTTTCGGGAAAGGCTGCAGGAGCATCAAAGTTAGGAAAAATCGAATTTATAACAGGACTCCGTCTTCCGCCCAAGCATTTTCTGCCATGATTCTCAGCCCGCAGTTGCCCTCCCGCCGCATCTTGCTCTTGTGACTCTCCCATCCCCAATCATCCATGGCCAAAGCACCCATCAAAGTCGCAGTCACCGGCGCCGCCGGTCAAATCGGTTACGCCCTCCTTTTCCGCATCGCCTCCGGAGCCATGTTTGGCCCGGACCAGCCGGTGATCCTCCAGCTCATTGAGGCTCCCTTTGAGAAGCCGCTGGCCGCCCTCGCCGGCGTGGCCATGGAGCTGGATGACTGCGCCTTCCCCCTCCTGAAGGGCATCGTGCAGACCTCCGACGCCAGCGTGGGCTTCAAGGACGCCAACTGGTGCCTCCTCGTGGGTGCCAAGCCCCGCGGTCCCGGCATGGAGCGCGCCGACCTCCTCAAGGACAACGGCAAAATCTTCATCGAGCAGGGCAAGATCATCGACGCCGTGGCTGCCGACGACGCCCGTGTGGCTGTGGTGGGCAACCCCGCCAACACGAACTGCATGATCGCCGCCTCCCAGGCCAAGCGCCTGACGCCGGACCGCTTCACCGCCATGGTGCGCCTGGACCAGAACCGCGCCCAGACCCAGCTGGCCCAGAAGGCCGGTGTGGACCTCACGGAGGTGAAGGACATCTTCATCTACGGCAACCACAGCCCGACGATGTTCCCCTCCTTTGCCCACGCCACGATCGGTGGCAAGGCAGCCGCCGACGTCATCAATGACAAGGCCTGGCTGGAAGGTCCTTTCCTTGAAACCGTTGGCAAGCGTGGTGCGGCCATCATCGCCGCCCGTGGCGCCTCCTCCGCCGCCTCCGCTGCGAACGCCCTCGTCGATCACGTCCGCTCCCTCGTCACCCCAGGTGCGATCCATTCCATCGCGGTGAAGAGCAACGGCCTCTATGGCTTCGATCCTGAAGTTTGGGCCGGCATGCCTGTGCGCACCACCACCCCGGGTGCCTACGAGGTCATCACCAGCTACGAAATGGACGACTTCGCCAAGTCCAAGATCGCCGCCACCAACAAGGAGCTCGTCGATGAGCGCTCCTTCGTGGCCTCCATGCTGTAATACAGCCCCAGAGCAATCACGAGGCGGCACCTTTGCGGGTGCCGCTTTTTTGTGCCCTCGTGAAGAATCCCCCTCCCCGCCGACGTTAAGGCAGCATGTTCTCTTCACGGCGCGATTTTCTTCAGACCACTGGCTGTGGCTTTGGCTACCTGGCCTGGCAGGCCATGGCGCAGAGTCAGGCGGCGCTGGCAAACCCGCTCGCGATCAAAAAGCCGCACCATCAGCCCAAGGCCAAGCGCGTCATCTTTCTCTTCATGCAGGGCGGGGTGAGCCACGTGGACTCCTATGACTACAAGCCGCGCCTCTTCAAAGACGACGGCAAGATCATCGAGGTGGCGGATTCCCGCTCCGTCGCCAAGACCGGCAAAGGCGCGCTGCAGCGGGTGATGAAGCCGCTCTGGGACTTCAAGCAGCACGGTGAAACCGGCCGCTGGGCCTCCAATCTCTTTCCCCACATCAACCAGCATGTGGACGACCTCTGCTTTCTCCACGGCATGCACACGGAGGGCGTGGCTCACGGCCCCGCCACCCTCTTCATGCACACCGGCACCACCAGCAACATCCGCCCGAGCATGGGCTCCTGGGTGATGTACGGCCTGGGCGCTGAAAACGAAAACCTCCCGGGCTTCATGACGATCAGCCCGAGCCTCGGCAACGGTGGTCCGCGCAATTACGGCAATGCCTTCCTGCCCGCCGTCTTCCAGGGCACTCCCGTGGGCCGCTCCGGCCAGCCCGCGAAGGAATCGACCATCAAGAACATCACCAACGCCATCTGGACGCCTGAGCAGCAGCGCAAGCAGTTCGGCCTCCTCAGCGCGCTGAATGGCGAGCAGGCCGCCCGCGCCATGCCCGGAGACACGGACATCGACGCCGTGATCCGCAGCTACGAACTGGCGTGGCGCATGCAGAACAACGCCCCCGGCGCCATGGACATCGGTGGTGAGTCGGAGGCCACGCTCAAGCTCTACGGCATCAACGAAAAGCCCACCGACAACTTCGGCCGCCAGTGCCTCATGGCCCGCCGCATGGCCGAGCAGGGCGTGCGCTACATCCAGGTGAACTACGGCGACAACTCCAACAACCCCGCCTGGGATCAGCACTCCAACCTGCCCAAGCATGGCGACCACGCCGCCGCCGTGGACAAACCTATCGCAGGGCTGCTTTACGATCTCAAACAACGCGGGCTTCTGGAGGATACCATCGTGTGGTGGGGCGGCGAATTTGGCCGCACTCCGTATGCCGAGAAAAACGGCACCGGCCGCGACCACAACCCGCTCGGCTTCACCGTCTGGGTGGCAGGCGGCGGCTTCAAGCCTGGCTATGCCCACGGCATGACTGACGACATCGGCCACATGGCGGTGGATGACAAAGTGCACATGCACGACCTGCACGCCACCATCCTGCACCAGCTCGGCCTCGACCACGAAAAGCTCACCTTCCGCCACGCCGGCCGCGACTTCCGCCTGACGGATGTGCACGGCCATGTGGTGAAGGAAGTGCTGGCGTAAAACGAATTTCCAAATTCGTTTGCCCCGGCGGTACAAAACCCCGCCCGCAGAGCGTCTTCCTCGCATGGGCATCGGCCGCATGCGTTTCATCCACTTCACGATCTTGATGCTCGTGGGTGGAGCGTGCGCCTCCGCAGCGACAGAGCCCAGGCTCCGCTTCAATCAGGACATCCGCCCCATCCTTTCGAACAAATGCTTCCGCTGCCACGGCTTTGATGAAAAGGGGCGCAAGGGCGATCTCCGCCTGGACCAGCGGGAGGTGGCCATCGCCACCCGTGATGGCACGCAGGCCATCGTTCCAGGCAAGCCGGAGCAGAGCGCCGTGATGCAGCGCATCCTCACCACGGATGCAGACGACCTCATGCCGCCGCCGGATTCCAAGCTCTCGCTGACCGACGCGGAGAAGCAGACACTGCAGCGCTGGATCGCCGAGGGAGCGGAATACGAAGCGCACTGGTCGCTGATTCCTCCCAGAAGTGCCGCGCTGCCGGAGGTGCAGGACAAGGCATGGCCGCGCAATGAGATCGACCGCTTCATCCTCGCACGGCTTGAAAAGGAGTCGCTGCATCCCAGCCCGGAGGCCACGCGCGAGACATTGCTGCGGCGCGTGAGCCTGGACCTCACCGGCCAGCCGCCCACGCTGCAGGAGCTGGCACACTTTCTCTCCGACACCAGCGGCAAAGCCTACGAGCATGCCGTGGACAGCCTGCTGACCTCCAAACATTACGGCGAGCGCATGGCCGTGGAGTGGCTGGATGCCGCGCGCTACGCGGACACCAACGGCTACTTTGGCGACAAGACCCGCAGCACGTGGCCGTGGCGGGACTGGGTGATCGACGCCTACAACCGCAACCTGCCCTTTGACCAGTTCACCATCGAGCAGCTCGCAGGCGATCTGCTGCCGAATGCGACCACGGCGCAGCGCATCGCCACCGGTTTCAACCGCAATCACATGGCCAACAACGAGAGCGGCATCATCGATGAGGAGTACCGCGTGGAGTATGTGGCCGACCGCCTGGAAACCACCGCTGCTACGTGGATGGGCCTCACCATCGGCTGCGCACGCTGCCATGACCATAAGTATGATCCCATCACGCAGCGTGAGTTCTACCAGCTCTTTGCCTTCTTCAACAACCTGCCCGAGTCCGGCCTCATCAAGACCGACAATCCAGCACCGCTGCTCAGCGTTCCCACCCCGGATCAAGAACGCGAACTGCAGCGCCTGACCACGGCCACCCAGCAGGCGGAAGAAGCCTTCACCCCATTAGCAAAGGCGCTGCAGCAGCAGATTGCAGACTGGGAAAAAACGGCGCAGGCAGAGCTGAAGCCCTCACCGGCAGGCAGGCTGATCGCGCATTTCCCGTTTGAGGGGCAGATCGAGGGTCGTCACCTCGGCACCAGCCTCGTGTTTCAGAGCGGCATCCTCGGCCAGTCGTCCAAGTTTGACGCAACGCAGCATGTGGAGTGGGCCGGTGCTTTTGACACAGATGCCGCGTGGACGCTCGGCCTGTGGCTCTCGGCCGACACATCGCTCGCGGGCGTGCTCTCCAAGATCGAGCCCGAGGGCCGCCGTCGCGGGCTGGAGGTCATCTGGCAGAAGGGCCGCTTTCAGATCAATCTCGTCAGCCAGTGGGGCACCGACGCCATCGAGCTCGTGACGCAGGAACCGGCCACTGGCAAAAAATGGCATCATCTGGTAGTGAGTCATGATGGTTCAAAGCGCGCCGCCGGCATGCGGGTCTTCATCGACGGTCAGCCTGTGGCGGTGAAAGTCATGAACGACAGTCTGAAGGGCAGCACGCAGTGCGCCGAGCCGCTGCGCATCGGCAGGCGCGATGCGGGGCTGGGCTTCTACGGCCAGCTCGATGAGCTGCGTCTGCTGCAGCAGCCAGTCACTCCGGAGGCGGTGCAGTCGTGGTTCTGGAGCGAGCGCCTGCGCGGCATCGTGGCCACGCCTTTGGCCAAACGCCCTGCCGCTGACAAAACCCTGCTGCAGGACTGGCATGTGGAGCATCGCGCCGATGCCCGCACACGCACCGCGCACCAGCGCCTGAATGACACCAGGGCCGCCGAGGCCACGCTGCGCGAAAGCATTCCGACCACGCTGGTGATGCAGGAGATGCCAAAACCGCGTGCAGCGCATCTGCTCACACGCGGACAGTATGACCACCCCGCCGAGGAGGTGCAGCCCGGAGTGCCGGCATCGCTTTCCAAATGGCCGCAGGACGCACCGCGCAACCGCCTCGGATTCGCACGCTGGCTTGTCTCAAAGGACAATCCTCTCACCGCGCGTGTGGCGGTGAACCGGCTGTGGATGCAGTGCTTTGGCGAAGGGCTGGTGCGCAGTGTGAATGACTTTGGCTCTCAGGGAGAGGCTCCCAGCCATCCGGAGCTGCTCGACTGGCTGGCGGTGCGCTTCATGCAGAGCGGCTGGGATGTGAAAGCCCTGCTCAAGCTCATGGTCATGAGCGCCACCTACCGCCAGAGTTCTCAATTTTCGGCCAAAGATCCCACTAACCGCCTGCTGGCACGCGGCCCCTCCTTCCGCCTCAGCGCCGAGATGGTGCGAGATCAGGCGCTCGCCGTTTCCGGCCTGCTGGTGTCGAAGATCGGCGGCCCGAGTGTGAAGCCTTACCAGCCGCCTGGCCTCTGGGAAGCCGTGTCCTACAATGGCGAAGAGAGCTATGTGCCGGACAGCAGCGACGGCCTCTGGCGCCGCAGCCTCTACACCTTCTGGAAGCGCCAGTCGCCTCCCCCTGCCCTGCTCACCTTTGACGGACCCACGCGTGAGAAATGCACCGTGCGCCGCACCCGCACCAACACGCCGCTGCAGTCACTGGTGCTGCTGAATGACGAGACCTACATCGAAGCCTCGCGCGCACTCGCCGCATGGTCGCTGGCGCAGCAGGGCGGCGAATCCGAGAAGCTCTCGCTCACTTTCCGCCGGGTACTCTGCCGTGCGCCAGAAGCCGGTGAGCTGGAGCTGCTGCGCAGTCTTTTGAGCCGACAACGCACACGCTTTGCCTCCGAGCCCGAGGCCGCTGCGAAACTGATCGCTGTGGGTGCCTCGCCTCTTGGCAGAACGCTCGATCCCGCCGAGCTGGCCGCGTGGACCGTGACGCTGCACACGCTTTTCAATCTCGACGAAACCATCACACGCCGATGAACGCCGCCCTGATGACCCGCCGTGAGCTTTTTGGCCATGCTTCCTCAGGCATCGGCACCGCCGCGCTGGCCTCGCTGCTGGGCCAGGGGCAGGCGCTGGCCGCGCCGCATTTCGCGCCCAAGGCCAAGCGCGTGATCTACCTCTTCATGCACGGTGGGCCGTCGCAGCTCGATCTGTTTGATCACAAGCCTGGCCTGCAAAAGCTGCACGGCCAGGAGTTCCCCGCCTCCGTGCTCGGAGATCAGCGCCTCACCGGCATGACCAGCGGGCAGAAGAGCAAGCCCATCACCGCGTCGATGTTCCGCTTTCAGCAGCATGGCCAGTCCGGCGCATGGATGAGCGAGTTGCTGCCGCACATGGGCCGCGTGGCCGATGAGATGTGCATCATCCGCTCCATGCACACGGAGGCCATCAATCACGATCCGGGCGTGACGCTGCTGCAGACGGGCCACCAGCAGCCCGGGCGCCCGAGCTTTGGCGCGTGGGCCAGCTACGGCCTCGGCAGCGAGAATGCCAGCCTGCCCGCCTTTGTGGTGCTCATCTCACGCGGCAGCGCCGCGCGCCCTGCCGATCCGCTCTATGCGCGGCTGTGGGGCTCCGGCTTTCTGCCTTCCAATCATCAAGGTGTGAGCTTCCGCAGCAGCGGCGATCCCGTTCTCTATCTCTCCAACCCTCCCGGCATCAGCGCCGCCACACGGCGCGATGAGCTGGACATCATCCAGGCGCTGAACCGCAAACAACTCACGCAGCAGCTCGATCCCGAGATCGACACGCGCATTTCGCAGTATGAAATGGCCTACCGCATGCAGAGCAGCGTGCCGGATCTGATCAGCCTCAAGGACGAGAGCGCCGCCACCTTTGAGGCCTACGGGCCGCAATCACGCGTGCCCGGCAGCTTTGCGGCGAACTGCCTCCTCGCGCGCCGAATGGCGGAGAGCGGCGTGCGCTTCATCCAGCTCTACCATCGCGGCTGGGACCAGCACTACAATCTGCCCAGTGATCTGCGTCTCCAATGCCGCGACATCGACCAGCCCTGCGCCGCGCTCATCAGCGACCTCAAGCAGCGTGGCCTGCTGGACGACACGCTCATCGTCTGGGGCGGCGAGTTTGGCCGCACCACCTACTCCCAGGGCAAGCTGGAGCCCACCAATCACGGCCGCGACCACCATGGCGGCTGCTTCACCATGTGGCTGGCCGGGGGCGGTGTGAAGCCCGGCTTGCAATACGGCGAGACCGACGACTTCTGCTTCAACATCGCCCGCCACCCTGTGCATGTGCATGACCTGAATGCCACGCTGCTGCACCTCCTCGGCATCGACCACGAGCGCCTCACCTACCGCGCCGAAGGCCGCGACTTCCGCCTCACGGATGTGCACGGCCGCGTGCTCAGAGACCTGCTGGCGTAAAACGAATTTCCAAATTCGTTTTGGAAAAGTGAAGCAGGCAGGTGAATCAAAATCCCCTGCCTGCCCCGGCCAAGCTCATGCGCACTCAGCGCAGGTAGAAATCTTTGACGCGCTGAAAGTCATCCTCCGGCAGCATCTCGGCGCGGCCGTCGTTGCGGATGACCACGCGCGTCTCCTTGCCACCGGCGCCTTTGCTGGTGAAAGGAGCCGCCAGCACGATGCTGATGCGCGGCGAGTCCGGAGTCAGTGTGCTGTCGTAGAGCCAGGGCTGGGGTTCCTCGCCCGGCTTGGCGGCCAGCGTGAGCAGCTCGGGTTTGGTGAGGGCGCCGGAGTCGATCAGTTCCTGCAGCTTGGCGGGGTACTTGCCGCCGTGCCCTGCGGCATACGACTTCAGCGCGAGGAGCACCTGACGGCCGTTGCTAAGCGTTTTCGCCTCGGCACCACGCTGCTGTACGGTGCTCAGCGCCGGGACGACCAGCGAGGAGATCACCGCCAGGGAGGTGATGCTGGAGAGTGATCCGGGGTTCATCGCGGGAATGCTGCTGTTGCTGACGTTCAGGACGCCATCCGGCAGATTGGCGTAGCAAAAGGCCTGCGGATAGCGCGCATGGCTGGAGATCATGTTGATCAGAGACACCGCCATTTCATTGGCCGACTTGTCCTTGTCTGTGGATTTGGCGAGGGAGGCTGCAGCCTCGGTCTTCAGGACATCGATCAGGGTCACCATCAGGCGCTTGGAGAGAAACATGCCGCCGTTGCCTTCCGCTGGCATGCCCTGCCACACCCGGGCAAAATCTGGCTGGCTGCTGAGCTTGGCATCCTTGGCCATCACGGCGTCATGGTAGGCCGGACGTGTCGCGATGATGAGGCGGTCACCTGCCGCATCCAGCGTAAAGATGGGCTGGAAGTCCATCGGTGGCGGCCCCATGGGTCCGCGAAAGCGACCCACCACGGCACCGTTGACCTCCTGCACTTCCACCGGCGAGCCCGGCGCCTGAAACATCGGCAGCACCTGTGTTTTGAGCACGTCTTTGATCCAGCCCAGCTTGTCGATCACGATGGCGGCGTTCACCCCCGGAAAGGTCACCGCCGAGCCCGGTGCGGAAAACGTCTGCTCAGGCACCAGCGTGGCAAAGAGGGCCACCCGCACGGAGAGCTTTTCCAGCATCTCGCGGTAGGACATGCCCAGCATCGGCTGCCGGGCGGAGGCCATCGCCTCGATCATGGCCCGCTGCTCCTTCGGGGAAGATTCCAGAATCACCGGCCAGGCCTCAGCCATGAGATCCTTCAGATGCAACGGAAACTCCAGCGCGAGATCCGTGTCCTGCGGGGCCAGGGCGGGGGTCAGCAGGGGCTCCGCCGGTCCTCCGCTCAGCGTAAGAAAGCCTTTCCGGCCTTCGGGCGTGTAGGCAAAGCTGCGGTGGTGATTCAGGCCCTCAGACACCTTGCGCGAGCTCGTCCCGCTGGCCTTGATGGAGTAAAAGCCGGTCAGCGCCATCATCCTCTGAAAGGAAAAATTCGGCGGCAGCTTGGCCTTTTCCTCGGCAGGCATCTTCTTGAAGGCCTCCTCCATAAAGGCGCCCAGCAGCCCGGCCACATTTTCCTCCTCCCCATACGTGAAGGAGGCCCCGCCCACCTCCAGCCTGGAGGCCACCGCCTGGAAATGCGGCGAGCCGCCCATAGAAACGAGCGTGAGCCCGGGACTGCCTGCCGCAGCAGCTGGTTCAGTATTTTTGTTACACTGGGCAAGACCCAGGAGCGCGAGGACAGGAAGAATTCTGAGAATCATGGAGCAGAATGATGCCAAGGACATCAGCAGAATCAATTCCAGAACTGTGGCAAAAATATACCCAACCCCCATCATCAAAGTACTGCATCCCGCTTGCGGTACTGCATTTCGAAGCGTCCCCGCCAGCCCGTGCATCCATCAGCGTACGGCAGGCACAGGGGCGTGCGCACGTCCTCGCAGCGGGCCGGTTTGGCGGAGAGTCCGATGGAATGTGAGGTTGCCTGGGACGCCAAACACGACCGACCTACGGCCAGGGCGCCGTGTCGTTCACCTGTGCGAGAACAGCCCTCGCTGAGACAGAAGTACAGACCCTTTTTCCAATACTCCGGGGGATTACTTCACCAGCACGAAGTCATCCGGCTTGAGCCCTTTTTGGAACTCGCCGAAGCCGTACATCGTGGGCTTGTAGTCGCCCACGGGGGTGACGTCCGCCTTTTCAGGCACTTCGAGGCCGAGCCCCCAGTGCAGGCCATTGACGACCAGGCGACGGAGGCCTTCGTTGGTCAGGTCGGTGGCGGCGCCCATGGTGGAGGCGAGGATCTTGTTTTCGGTGCCGGCGTCATTCTTCACCACACGCAGCCAGGCCACGGGCATCATGGGACTGTTCACGTCCTGCTCCACCTTGGCGGCGGTGGCTTTGCGGTAGGTGGCGGGGGCGGTGTCGGGCGTCATACCCTGGAGGATCTGGCCGCGCACCAGCACGACGGCATCGGCGGGCGGGGCGGCCTCATACACGTCGGTGTTGGCAAAGAGATCGCTCACGCCGCGCAGCACGGGGTGGTTGGCGTTGGCGGCCTCGATGACGCCTTTGGTGGCCTCCACCTTGTGCTTGCCCCAGTGGCTGACCCAGGTCTCGCCGAGGACTTTTTTGCCCCAGCCGCCGTTGCTGTTCCAATTCCAGGAGGCATAGGGGCTGTCCTTGGGATAGCCGCTGAAGGCGTGCGTGCTGGTGCGCAGGGCCACGATGGGCACGCCACGGTTCACCGCAGCCTCAAATTTCCTGGTGGTGGCCTCGTCCCAGTGGCGGAAGCGCAGCAGCATCACGATGGCATCGGCACTGTCCAGCGCCTCCGGGTGCGTCAGGCTGGCACCGTTCTTGGGGTCGATGGTGCCATCTGCGCCCAGGCTGAAGAGCACGGTGCATTTGAAGCCGTGGCGCTGGCTCAGGAGCTTGCCCAGCATGGGCATGGCCTCCTCGCTGCGGTATTCCTCGTCTCCGGAGAGCAGCACGATGTGCTTTCCTTTGGTCGTGCCGGCGGGTTCATAGACGACGTGGTCAGCAGCCATGAGACCGGATGCGGCAAGGAGGGAGAGAAAAAGATGTTTCATGAACGTGGGTTGGAAGTGGGCGAGGATGAGACATACGTCAGATAATGCCAGCCATTTCCTCCGACCTGCGGCAGACGTAGAATGCAGCGCACCCTTTTCCCATGATTCCCAAATTTCCCCTCGTTCTCACCTTGCTGGTGGGCGGCGTTTTCACCTGGATGTGGAGCACCGATCATACCTTCCGCGCCGCCAGCATCATGCTGCTGCTCCCGCTTTGGCTGCTGCTCATGAGCCTGTGGTGGGCGCTGCACAAGAAAGGCGTGCGGCTCCGGCGCCTGGGCGTCTTCGCGCTCGGCATCGCCTGCATCTGGGGCTTGTTCAAATACGCGATCCGCTATGACGGCAGCGCAGACGGCTCGGCCATGCCCAGCCTGACCTGGCGCTGGCAGAAGCCGGAAGCTCTGCCCGCCTTGAAAGCGGCTGCGGCAGACGCAGGCACGGCCCCCTCTCCCATGCCGGCGGGTGCAGCAGACATGCCGCGCTTCTTTGGCCTGAAAGGAGACGGCGCCTACCCCGAGCCCAACTGGCAGACGGACTGGGCGGCACATCCGCCGCGCGAGGTCTGGCGCATCAAGGTGGGTGATGGCTGGGCGGGCTTTTCTGTGGCGGGCGGACGCGCCCTGACGCAGGAGCAGCGCGGCGAGGAGGAGTATGTGACCTGCTATGACCTGGCCACCGGAAAGCTGCTCTGGGCCCATGCGGACATGGCACGCTTTGACGAGCCCATGGGCGGCATAGGCCCCCGTGCCACGCCCACGGTGGATGTGGCACATAATGCGGTGCTGGCGCTCGGTGCCCGGGGCCTGCTGAACTGCCTGGACCTGGCCACCGGAAAACCACGCTGGAGCAAGGACGTGCTGAAGGACTGCGAGAGCACCAAGTCCCCCGAATGGGGCAAGAGCACCTCCCCGCTCATCGTGGGGGAACACGTGATCGTCAGCGGTGGCGACAAGGGCATCACCCTCGCGGCCTACCGCATCGCGGACGGGCAGCTTGTGTGGAAAGCGGGTGCAGACGGTGGCAGCTATAGCTCTCCTGTGCTGGCCACCGTGGCCAGGCGCGAGCAGATCGTGAGCGTAAACGCCAACTCCGTGACCGGACACGATCCCGCCACGGGCGCGGTGCTGTGGTCGTTTGACTGGCCGGGCATGTTTCCCAAAGTCTGCCAGCCCGTGCAGGTGACGCCCGAGCGCATCCTCGTGACCACCAGCTACGGGCTGAAAAGCAACCTGCTGGAGATCAAGGCGGATGCCGCAGGCAAGATGAGCGTCTCCTCCGTGTGGAGCAGCAGCGCGCCGCGCACGAAGTTCAGCAGCCCCAGCGTCCTCGGCAGCCATGCCTACGCGCTGGACGAGGGCACCCTCTGCTGCGTGGATCTGGCCACCGGCGAGCGCGTGTGGCGCGAAGGACGCTACGGCTTTGGCCAGCAGATCAAGCTGGGAGACCAGTGGCTGCTGGTGCAGGCGGAAAAGGGTCAGGTGGCCCTGGTGAAGGCCAGTCCCGCCAAACTGGAGGAAGTGTCCAGGCTGCAGGCGCTGAGCAGCAAGACGTGGAACCCGCCCACGCTCGCCGGACGCTGGCTGCTGGTGCGCAATGACCGCGAGGCCGTGTGCTACGAGCTGGCTGCCAGGTGAATGCGTGAGCGCGGCCTCTGGCTGCCGCGATGCGCTGCCAAAAGCACCGGAGAGGTCCTGCCCATGCACCCATCAGCGTTCCGCAAACATCGGCGCGCGCTGTGGTCGGACGGTTTGGCGGAGGGAGCGGTGGAGCAAAGAAGCGGTTGCGGCACCAAACACGGCCAACCTACGACCGGAGCACCACGCTAAGCGTGCAAAAGCCTGCCCAGGCTCGTTTTCAATGGCGCGTGGCGGAAAGATGTCAGCCGAAGCGGCCGCGCGCGCTGCTGCTTCAAGCGCGCCAGCCCGGCCTGCGCCGGTCTTTTACCACACTCGGTGGAAGAAGCGGCTCACCATGCTGCGTGCCGCGTCTGGCTTCATGAAGCGGCGGCCTTCCCCGCTGGAGATGGCCGGCACCTGCATGGGGCCCTTTTGCGTGATGACCTTCATGGACTTGATCTCGATGCGTGCCACGGGGCAGTCATTGGCGTCCACCGGCATGATGGAGATGCGCTGAAAGGTTTCGAGGCCGGAGACCACCTGGCCAAAGACGGTGTACTTGCCTTCGAGTGCACTGTAGTTGCCCAGGGCCACGTAAAACTGCGAGCCGTTGGAGCGGCGCTCTGGGTTGACCTTGTCCGAGCGGCGGGCCATGGCCACGGCTCCGACGCGGTGCGGGAGCTTGATCTCGGCCGGGATGGTTTTGTCCTCGCCGCCAGTGCCCCATTTGAGCCGTGCGGACTCGTCCGCCGTCAGCGGATCGCCAGTCTGCACCAGGAAGTTTTCAATGGCGCGGTGGAAGGCCAGGCCGTTGTAGAAGCCGCTGTCGCAAAGGTCGATGAAATGGTTCACCGTCTGCGGTGCGTCGTTTGGATAGAGCTCGATCATGACGGTCTCACGCGCGCCGCCAAACGCCACTTCCATGACGGCAATCTTGCGCACGGAATCCTTGGCCCAGAGGGAGGGGTCTTCCATCCGCTGGGCAGGCAGGCGCATGGAGTTGGTGGTAGGGGCGTAGGGGGTGTACTGCACGCCGTCTGTCTTGCCAGGAGTGGTGGCGGCTGCGCCACCGGCTTTGTCCACGGACTTGAAGAGCGCTTTCTGGGCCTCCTCCGCGAGCTTGTCGATTTCAGTGGTAGCGGGCGTCGTGGCAGGCGTCGTGGCCGGAGCCGCGGCGGGAGGCAGCACCGGTGCCGTGCTAGGCCGGAGGGAGTCCGGTGCCTTGAGCTGCTGGGCGGTCAATGCAGCATGGCAGCCAAAGGCAAGCAGGCAGGTCAGGAGCGGGGTCTTCACGTGTCGAATGGATTGGAAAAACAGGGGGAAAGCAGGAGCCATGCCGCAGCTAGCGCAGGGTGGGCGGGATCGTCGGGCTGCTGCTCGGGGCGGGGCGGCTGGGGGCAGGCTCGGGCGCAGGGGCCAGGGCCGGAGCTGCGGGCGCTGAAGGCTCTAGGCTCATGCCGGCGGCCTGCTCGGCACGGGCGTTGTACTGGTAGCGCATTTTGGGGTTGCCGCGCGCCTTGCGCGGAGACAGTCCCCAGCTCACATCGTAGGCATCCTGCTGGCTCACGGTGGGGAACTTCGAGTCGTAATGCTCAAAGGAGCCGCAGGATACGAGAAGCGCCGGAGCAACCAGAGCGGCAAAGATGAAACGCAGAGATGTCATTGTTTGGCAAAAGTGGATTCTAAACGAGACCGCGATACTAGGCGGGCTGCCTGTGGCTGGCAAGATCGAAGTCTGAGACGCTGCCACCGGGCCTTTTGTTCAGTCTGCGTGCGGCACGCCTCCCCGTAGGCCCATGTTTCAGCCCCCCTTCCGGAGCCTGTGACAGCCCTCACTTTGTCAGACACGAAACTATGGAAAACACCCTAGCGCGGCACCTCTGCGGTCGGCAGGTCTCCGGGCTGGGGCTCGGCCCTGGAGTTGTACTGGTAGCGCATCTTGGGGTTCCCCCGTGCTTTGCGCGGTTCCAGGCCCCAGCTGACGTCGCAGGCGTCCTGCTGGGACACCGTGGGCAGGCGTGAGTCCGCCGGGGTCTCACAGGAGGGCAAAAGCGTGGCGGCGAGCAGGGCGGCCAGAAAGAGGCGCAGAGAGGTCATGGCTGTGCAGGGTGGTGTGGTTGGCGGGTCACGGACGCGGGGTCCGGCCCTGCCCGGACAGGCAGGCGCGGGGGGCTTGGACTTTGCCCCGGCGGTTCTGTTCAGTTTCCACGCACCAGACGCACCGCCACATGGTCCGTCTCTGGCAGGATGCGCTTGCGCAGCTCGAGGCTGACCCCCTGGGCCCCAAATTCCTCCATCACGCACGCGACCATCTCGGCCGCCAGGGTCTCGATCAGCCTGCGGGGGCGCTCTGCCGACAGCGCCTGCAAGCGGGTGGCCACAGCGGCGTAGTCGATGGTGGCGGCGATGTCGTCTTGCATCGCCTCAAAGCGGGCGGCGATGCGCAGCGTGATGTCCGCCTCCAGCACCTGGCTCGTGGCGCGCTCCTCCTCCGGCACCCCGATGTGGGTGGTCAGGCGCAGGGCGGAGATACGGATTTCGTCAGGAGGGAGCATGGGGAAAGACAAAGGGAGTGGAGGGGATATTTAGCGCAAAGAATGACGAATGAGTAAGTCCGAATGCCGAAATAATGACGAAAGCGTGCTGCGCAGCTTTTGGCATTTGGCCTTGCTTGGTCATTTCTCCAAGAGCCCCCGCCTGACACACTCATCAATCAGCACGCGCGTGGGGATGTTCAGGTCCATCTGCAGCGCTGCGGCCAGAGGCACCCAGCGGAAATCCTGGGCCTCCTCATTCAGCACCACCTGCGGCTGCGCATCCGCGCAACGTGCGGTGTAGTTGAGCAGCAGGAAGTGCGCGGAGCGCTGAAACTCGGGCGGCTCGATGCAGTCCTGCACCATGATGAATTCGATGTCCCGCAGCGTGAGCGCCGTCTCCTCCTGAATCTCGCGGATCAGCGCCTCCTCGCAGGTCTCCCCGCGCTTGATCTTGCCGCCCGGGATGCCCCAGCGGTGGCTCCACTTGTGCGTGCGGATGAGAAGCAACTCGTCTTTGGAATTCAAAATCAGCGCGCCCACCGTGGCCACGGGGTAGGCCTTGTCATGCCCGCCCAGGCCACCCAGGAGCGCGGGCAGGCGGGAGAGATCTGGCACCAGCATGTCCGGCCCGGAGGTGAGGAGCTGGGCCGCCGTCTCATACCCCGTGCAGGTGGCGATGCTCACCACCCCTGCGGCTTTTCCGGCGTCGATGTCATGCCGCATGTCGCCGATGAAGGCAGTCTCCTCCGGGGTCATGTCCAGCTCTGCCAGCAGGCCGTGGATTTCCTCCCGCTTGTCCACCACGCCGCAGCGCAGGACCTCAAAGGCAGCCCGCACACCCAGCGCCTCCGCCTGGGCCGTGACATGCGGCAGGGGCGCGCTGCTGAGCACCACCATGCGCCTGCCTGTGACTGCGGCAAACTGGATGAACTCCAGCGCGTGAGGCAGGATCTCCAGATCCTCATGCGCATGGGTGAAATGCTCCAGGTAGAGCTCCTGCAGGCGCTGCAGCGGCACCTCAGGCAGCACCTCGGCAAAGAATTCGGTGTAGGGCAGCCGGAAGCGTGCCCGGAACTCCTCCCGGCTCATTTCCGCCGCCCCGACGCTGCGCAGCATGCCATTCACAGCGCCCACCACCCCTGGCAGGTCATCCACCAGCGTCCCGGACCAGTCGAACAAGAGATTCCGAATCATGTGCCGCCCGCCTTAGCCGCAGCCCAGCCTCTTTGCAAACCCTCTCCCCTCTGTCGGTGGCCGATGGCCAGCAATCAGCGGTCAGAGCCCCCGCCCTGGTCTCACAGTCCTCCCCTGCCCCGCTCACCTCCGGCGGCGCAGCATCCACAGCCCCGCCACCCCCAGCAGCATCAGGCTCCCCGGCTCCGGCACCGGCACGGGCGTCGTCACAAAGTCGATGCTGTAATTGATCTGGTCTGAGCCCTCCTGAATCCAAAAGGTGTAGTTTCCCGAAGGCAGCGGCCCGTCAAAGCCGATGCCGCCAAACTCCGGCCCCAGGTCCAGCAGCATCAGCAGGTCGTTGTAGGTGTTGCCAAAGCCATCCTGCGCGTAACCCCAGAGTGCATTGCTCAAATGCTGCGAGGGGTCGCTCAGATTGATGGAGCCCCCGTTGGCAATGGCCATGAAGGAATCATTTCCCAGGCTGCCGCTGGCGCTGGAATACCCCACCAGATTGATCCCCGTGAGGTAATAGCCAGGGGCGATCGTGAAATTCCAGATGTCCGCATCCAGCGGCGGCGCACCATTGAGAGCGCCCATGGTGCCGGTGATCAGATTGCTGCCGGCGCTCAGGGTGCCCAGCAGCGTCGGTGCTGCCCCGTCATCCGAGAGGTCGCCGTTCAGCCCCTCGTCCCAAGTCAGCGCCTGCGCCATGCCGAAAGGCAGGAGCAAAACGGCTAACAGAACAAAGAAACGAGAAATCGGCATATTATGGTAATTATATTAAACTTAACTAATATTGTCAACACAAGTGATTCATTTCTCAATGTGAAATGTCCCCAAGCGCTCTTCCCGCTCGCTTCCATCCCACCTCCCCTGCATGCTCGCCCGCATGCGCCTGCTGATCGCCCTGCTTGCCCTCCTCTGGCTGCCCTCCTGCGTCCATGTCTTCACCACACGTTACGACTACCAGTCCAGCACCCCGGCCCCCACGGCAGGCGGCAGCGCCTTTCGGGTGGAGTTCATCCCCAAGGCCACCGAGTCCGGTCTGGCGCTGAGCGCCGTGGTCGTCGGCAGCGCGGTGGTGTCTGAAGTGGGTCCCTACCAGATGCGCCTGCACGCCTTTGGCCAGCCGGGAGATCAGCAGTGGTTTGAAGTGAAAAGCCTGCGCCTCAGCGGGGCGGAGGGCTTTCAGGCCCCTATGGAGCCAAGGGGCTTTGCCGGCCGCGCCGGATTCCAGCCCGCAAAAACAGCCGGTCTCACCCGCGCCAGCCTGCTGCTGGGCCCCTACGTCAGCCTCGATGCCGAAAAGCAGCACGACATCGTGCTCGATGCCGAGGTCCTCGTCATGCGCCGCAGCGGCCCCACGCGCGGCACCCTGCGCATTCCGCTGGTGCTCACCAAGACCAAACGCCGGGACAGCACCAACGTCATCGCCGAGATCGCCCACGACATCCGCAACCGCGACACCGCAGACATCCCCGCTGGCCTCCCCCCGCCGCCGGAAAAGCCGTAAGCACGCGCACCACTTTGCCGCTGGACAGTCCGCACTCGTTCGTCTCCAATGCCGCGCCTCCGGCTTTTTCTCTAAAAACAGCCGGGGTGATTTCCACCTAGAAACGCAAAACCGACAACCACACACACACCATGGGCAAAATCCAATTCGGCTCCGAAGTTTACACCTGGTTCATGCAGGGCACCGGCAAAGGCTACGACAACAAGCTCGACCACATGATCAAGGTCGCCTCAGAAGCAGGCTTCACCGGCATCGAGCCGATGGTGCTGGAGATCTCCCAGAGCGCCCTCGGCTGCTCCAAGTACTGGCTCGGTGACTTCATCGACCCCATCAAGCTCAAGGACGTGCTGCAGAAGTACAACGTGCAGCTCGCCGGCCTGGCCCTGGTCTGCGCCTGGGACGGTGAAACCGAAGCGCCAAACGAAAAGGAAGCCGCTGACTTCACGCTCAATTTCCTCAAGCACTTCCCCGGCTCCATGCTCGGCACCGTCACGCTGCCAAGCGGCCGCAAAGACAACCTCCAAAATCGCCGCCTCAACATCGCCAAGAACGTCAACGCCGTCTCCAAGCGCGCCGCTGATCTCGGCATCAAGGCCTCCTACCACCCGAACTCCCCGCCCGCCTCCCTCGTCCGCACGCAGGAAGACTACGACGTCGTCCTCAGCAGCCTCGACCCCAAGGTCACCGGCTGGACCCCGGACGTGGGCCACATCATCCGCGGCGGCATGGACGTCATCGCCACTCTCAACAAGTGGCAGCACCTGGTGAACCACATTCACTACAAGGACTTCTCCGGCAACGGCGCCGAGCCCTGGGCCCAGATGGGCACCGGCAAGCTCGACTTCCATAAGATCACCGAATGGCTCGTCGCCCGCAACTACTCCGGCTGGATCATCTGCGAAGACGAAGCCCACTGCGCCGTGGACGACCCCGATGGCGTCACCAAGCAGAACGGTGAGTGGTGCAAAGCGAACTTGCTGCCGATTGTGGCGTAAGTTAGGACTCACGGATCTTTCGATTCATCCGACGCCTTCTCCTGAAAAGGGGAAGGCGTTTTTGATTGATCCGCGAAGGCTTTTCTGATTCGATAAGAACAAGCGTCCAAGCAGAACAAGCACATGGAAATTGTCATCGCTCTCTTCTTCCTGGCCCTGATACTGTTGGTTATCCTTCCAACGCTTCCGCATTCGCGACGCCTCAGAGTAATTCTCGCCATCTTAGCCATTCCAGGGATCATTTTCGCGTATCGAGTCTTGGAAATGTATGCGTCTACAGGAGCACAAAGTGCGCGTCTCGACGAGTTTATAAAAAAGTGCGACAATCTCCTGAACCAGGGAAAAACCGAAGAAGTGCGGGCGATCTTGGCAGACTACATGCAGAAGCGTGGCAAACATAACCCCGAGTCATCAGCCTTGGCATCTCGAGCCCATCTGCTTTATCATCTCATCAAGGAGAAAGAGCTCGAGATCGAGTTGGCCAAACTTTCTGAGAAATGACACCATCCATAGTTAAAACGCCTGAAATGAATGGAACTCGGTCGAGGCGAAATTTTCGCACACCTTTCTCCGGCCTGAGGTGGACGAGCGCTCTCGCTGCCGCTTGAAGCACTAAAGGTGCGACCTAACACAGCCCAAGGCAACGCCCTAGGTTTACAACCACCCGTTTCCCGGTTCTATTTCGGGAGCCCTGAAGGGGCGGCCTAATTCCTTCAACTCCCGTCCCTCCGCGCGCATCGCCATCCGCCCATGCCGCAATCGCTCGCGAACCTCTACATCCACCTGATTTTCTCCACGAAGGAACGGGTGCCCTGCCTGTCCGCCTCGGTGCGTCCGGATCTGTACGCGTACATGGCCACGGTGCTGGCCAACCTGAACTCCCCGGCGGTGCTCATCAACTCGGTGGCGGATCACGTGCATCTGCTTTTCAACATGGGCCGCACGGTCACGCTGGCGCTGGTGGTGGAAGACGTGAAGAAATCGTCCTCCAAATGGATCAAGACGCAGGATGCGGCACTGACAGGCGGGATACGGGGCGTTCTCGGTCAGCAAATCGAATGTGCCCAAGGTGGCGAACTACATCCGCGATCAGGAGGAGCATCATCGGGTAAAGACGTTTCAGGAAGAGTACCGGGAGTTTCTGGCGAAGCACAAGGTGCCGTTTGATGAACGGTATGTGTGGGATTGACGCGGCACGTTCGGTTGGTTGATGTCGAAGGCCACCTGAGTTAGGCCGCCCTTTCAGGGCTTCCGGCTTTTCGTGCCGCATTCCCAGGGCGTTGCTCTGAGCTGCGATAGATCGCACTTTTGGTGCTTTGATCCAGCGCCGTCCGTGGTCCACACTGCCCCATGAAAACCATCGCCCACCGTGGCGGCATGGCCCGCTGCATGCAAAACAGCCCTGCCGGCGTGCGCCTCGCTGCACAGCATGAAGCAGACTATGTGGAACTGGATGTGATGCGTGCTGTGGAAGGCGAATTCCACTGCGCGCATTTTGGGTGGAATACAAAGTGCGAGCTGCGCGAATGCCTGGCGGAACTTGGCCCCCACATGCGCCTCATCGCCCACCTCAAGGGCGATTACTCCGAGGCAGATCTCATCTGCGTGGCCGATTACCTCGCAGAGCATCTCCCATGGGAGAAGGTGGTCCTGGCTTCGCACAGGAGCAGCGTTTTGCGCAGAATGCGGCAGTTGATGCCCGACATTCGTCTGGCCCGCTTTGGCCTGCTCCCCGCCCTTGCGGCTTTGTGGAAGCAGCAGCCTTGGGACTGCTGCATGATCAACCAGCTGGTGTTGACACGCCGGCTCGTGAAGGCCCTGAAGCAGCGGGGCTATGAAGTGTTCGCGAGCTGCGTGTGGGAGCTGCGCTCCAGGCAGAGCGTGCGCAGGCTGGGCGTGGACGGAGCCTTTGTGAATCTGCATGCGGAGAAGAAGAAAAGCGGCGAATCAAACCCCAGTCATCCCAACGCACCCACCCCATGAGCGAAGTCCTGATCGGCGGCATTGAAAAGCGTGAGATCGTCATCGTGGATCACGATCCGCGCTGGGCGGCGAAGTTTGAGCATCATGCCGCCATCATCTCCCAGGCACTGGGTGAAAAGTCGCTGGCCATCGAGCACGTAGGCTCCACCGCCGTCCCCGGACTGGCGGCCAAGCCGATCATCGACATCGATCTGCTCGTGGCAGACTCCGCCAACGAGGCCGCCTACTTGGAGCCCCTGCTGGCCGCAGGCTACACCCTGCGTGTGCGCGAGCCGGACTGGCACCAGCACCGCATGCTCCGCACCCCGGAGCTGGACGTTCACATTCACATCTTCACCACCGGCTGCGTGGAGCACACCCGGCACGTCCTGTTCCGCGACTGGCTGCGCACCCACTCAGAAGACCGCCTGCACTACGAGTCAGTGAAGCGCAGGCTCGCCACACAGGAATGGCCGGACATGAACGCCTACGCAGACGCCAAAAGCACGGTGGTGGAGGCCGCGCTGGCCCGCGCCTCAGGCCAGCATCTCCATGCTCCACCCGCTGCCTCCGCATAATCCTTGCGCACATGCGCAGCTCCGCAATACACTGAGGCATGAGCAGCCCCCCGTCCGCGATGCAGTCCATGCCGGCATTCCCCGTGTTGAACCGGGCCCCGTCACTCCGGGCATCTGACGCATGACCTCCGCATCTCCCAGGCTTCCAGTCGTGGACATGCTGCGTGGCTTTGCGGCGCTGGCGGTGTGCTGGTACCACTTTACCAATGGCAGCGCAAATTTCCTGCCGGAGGGCCTTTTGAAGTCGTCCGGCACCCACGGCTGGCTGGGGGTGGAGGTCTTTTTTGTTATCTCGGGCTTCATCATTCCTTATGCGCTGCAGCGCAGCGGCTACCGCATGGCAGACTACGGCCGCTTCATCCTCAGGCGCATCATACGGCTGGACCCGCCCTACCTCGCCAGCATCGTCATCCTGCTCGTGCTGGGCTACGTGTGCAGCGCGCTGCCCGGCTTCAGGGGGCCGCCCTTTGAGCCCACCTTTGTGCAGGTGGTGCTGCATCTGGGCTACCTGAATGCGCTGGCCGGGCAGCCCTGGCTGAATCCCGCCTTCTGGACGCTGGCCATCGAGCTGCAGTATTATTTGCTGGTAGGCCTGCTGTTTCCAGTGCTGGCGCATCGTGCCGCAGGCGTGCGTGTGGCGGCGTTTGCCGTGCTGGCATGCCTGGCGGTGCTGCTGCCGGCGGAGCAGCATCTCTTTCACTGGCTGTTTCTCTTCATGCTGGGCATGGCGGCCTTTCAGCTGCGCGTGGGCCTGCTGGGGCGCAGCGGGTTTTGGCTGGGAGTGCTGCTGTTGGGGGGCGGTGCGTGGCTGGTAAATGGGGGCCTGATCGCGGCCACCGCAGCCGCCACGGCTTTGCTGCTGGGGCTGTCCGGACCGAAGGAGCACCCCATCTTTCTCTTCCTGGGGCAGATCTCCTACTCGCTCTACCTGCTGCACATCCCCGTGGGCAGCCGGGTGGTGAATTTCAGCCAGAAGTTTGACCTTTCCATGCCAGGGAGGCTGGCCGCACTGCTCGCAGCCGTGGCCGTCTCCATCGGCGCGGCGTGGCTGCTCTACCGCTGCGTGGAGCTCCCGGCCCAGCGGTGGTCCTCCAGCCTCCGCTACCGGGAACGAGGAACTCAGAAAAACGACGCGCCCGCCACAGCGGCCGACTCTCCCGGAACCGCCGCACTGTGACATCCCGACCCCTTCCCGCACTCCCCATGATACCGCTCACCGCCCTCGCATTTATCCTCCTCTCCAGCTGCTGCACCACGCCCAAGCCACCGCCAGCATGTGAGCACCTGACCATCACCGGCCTGATCGACGGCAGCGAAAGATTCACCTTCACCCCAGCGGGCGTGAAGTGGACGCACCTCCACTGGTCCGAGCCCGATGACCTGACCTTTGATGGTATTCCGTGGTATAACCCGCGCAAGTCCCCCGCCCTGTGGTCCAAATACGCCACGCTGGACCTCCCCCACGCCCGCATCACCCAGCGCCAGGGCCGCGATCTCGTGGCCCTGGAGCCCACCGCAGACGGCTTCATCCTCTACTTTGACGACTCC
The DNA here is from genome assembly GCF_042655725.1 of Prosthecobacter fluviatilis. Classification (GTDB taxonomy): domain Bacteria; phylum Verrucomicrobiota; class Verrucomicrobiia; order Verrucomicrobiales; family Verrucomicrobiaceae; genus Prosthecobacter; species Prosthecobacter fluviatilis. The sequence goes on along the minus strand of NZ_JBHSMQ010000001.1, from coordinate 1,074,446 downwards.
CCGAATGACGCAGCCGCTTACTCCGTGACCCTCGCGATTCCGAAGAAGGTGGAGGGTAAAAGATGAACCCAGGGCGGACTCGCGCAAAGCCTGGCGGAGTGTCCCGCCGTTTCGATCTTTTTTGATGCCAGATCATGAACCTCTACCAGACGCCTCAGTCAGAGTCGGACACACCTCATGGGCTCCTTCAAACCCGGCAGCGCTGCTTTGAGTTTGGCAGGGCGCTGGCACTGCTGATGTGCGTCTATTCCGTCGTGGCATGGTACGGCACGGAGCTGGTGTTTGACTGGGGTGCCAGCATCGAAGCGTGGCGTACGGAGTATTACGGGGACGACAACACGCCCAGTGGCAGCATGAAGTTCAGGGGGCCGGAGGGAAAGCTCATCTATTTGATGGCCCCCTGGTCCCTGCTGCTCTATCCCGCAGCGCTGCTGGCTTTTGTTTTGCTGGCACGCTTGTCTTTCAAAGATACCAGCACTTACCACAAGATGATGCACGGGCTCTGCGCGCTGGCCATGGTGGCGATTCTGGCCAGGCTTTGTCATCTGGGGGTGTTCTCCTGCATCATGCAGAGCCTCTGAGATCAACCGGGGACGGAATCTGGAAGCATTCTTCGTGCAAGCCCCCCCAAGTGGCTCACCTTTTCACAATCGAACCGACTTGAGTTCAGTCATTCTGCGGCACCCATCGCCATCAGGGAATCCCCCAAAAAAGCTTGCCGATTTCCTGAGCTTATTTTTTAATCAACACATGCATCCACTGATCCCCCTCCCCCAATTTCCATCCATGCCTGCCCCCTTGAGCAGCACCAGCCCAGGCGAGGCCTGGGTGTGGGGCGACTATGTGCTGGTCCTGCAGACCCACCCCAAGACGGTGCTGGATATCATGAATGAAATGACCGGCAAACCTGCCGAAGATGATAGGGATCTGGACTACCCCTTTGCAGTAACCGTTTACTACCGCAAGGACCGGAATCCCCACGGCCCCTCCAGCCAGCCCATCCTCGTGGTGGGATTAGAACGCATGGACTATGGGAAAGTGGCGGCCAAGATGGGCATGGCCGGCAGCATACCCTCCGGCCTCGGGCCGCCGGTGCTGGGCGTCTTTACCGCGTCCAGCCATCTCAACATGGGAGGCTACGAGGGCGCGCTCGAAATCGATGCGGTGCGTCAGCGCTTGTTCTCCATCATTGCAGATCATTTCCACCCTGTGGGCGAGGCGGTGCGGATCGGCCCCATCTCCGCCATCCACGGTCATCCGGATACCGGCTGGCCGGCGCAAAAGAAAAAGGGCGGCTGCATGTCTGCCGTGATGGCGCTGCTGCTCCTGGCCACATTCTGCTCGTGGATGCTCAGCGGACAGAAACCTCATGCGCTTCAAAGCAAGCCACCCCAGGCCGACATGCCCCCCAGTCACCCCGGCTGATCCATGCGACGCTTCACCGGCTTCGAATACGGCATCTTCATTCTTGGACTCTGCCTCGTGCTCGTGGGCGCGGCCATGATCGTTCATCCTTCTGAGGTGGATGTGGCGCGTCCGGGATCTGCCAAGCTCTCACGCCCCGACACCTTTGAGCATGTCTCGAAAAAGGGTGCCGTAGTGGCTGGCGGCATTTCTGCCCTTGCAGGCATCAGTTTTCTCGCAGCCCTGTTCTGCCGGAGGGGAGAATGACCCGGCCGAAATCAGAAACCTTGGTGCCGTCCGACCATCCTCCCTCAGTCGCCTCCCCCCCACATGACACGCTCGCCGCTCTGCAACGCCCTTGCGCTCCTCCTGCCGCTTTTCCTGGGCTCCTGCGCCACGCGGCTGGCGTGTGATTTCTCCGCGCCCAGGCTGCAGTGGAAGCATGCCAAGACGCCCAAGGGCGGCAGCGAGGAGGCGCGTGTGGCCAGCTACATCGTCGGGCGCAAGGAGGATGGCTTCACGCTCTCCAGGGTGGACCACATCACGCACGTGCCGCACTGTGGCTTGGATCTTTTGTCCACTTTTCTCACGCTGGGCCTCGTCCCGCACTCCTGGCCCGATCCGGTGAACGTCACCGTCACGGGCAGTGTGGACGGCCGGAAAAAGACGAAAACCTTTGCCCTCAAGCTGCACCGCAGCACCTCCCTCTGGCACAATCTGCTGCCCGCGAGCAGCGACGACCGCGCCATCGCACGCGCCGTGCTCCAGGCCCTGCGCGAGCAGAAGGTCCTCGATCCCAAATACCACCATTGGCTGCAGGAGAGTGAGAAGCACTGGCAGCAGCATCAGAAAGGCGACGGGGAGAGTGAGTGAGCTTGGGCCCGCAAGGCATGGCGGGCTTGCTAGGACGTAGGTTGGGTGTGTTTGGCGTCGGGAGTTCTCCTGGCTGCCAAGCTCTCGCCGCCAAACCGCCCGACCCGAGCGTGTGCGCACGCTCCAGCGTTGACGGCACACTCCATCACGGGAGTGCAGTGGCCGCTCGCAGGCGCTTGATGATGGCCACGCGCTTATGGACGGGCGGGATGTCGCCACGCCCATCCTACGAAGCCGCATGCTTTGTCATTCGCTTAGACCACCGGCCCCTTCACGTCCTTATACTTCTCGTGCCATTCCTTGAAGACGATGGGTGAGATCTCGCTGGGCTTGATCTCGCTGCGGCCGCCCCAGAAGACGTTGGTGTATTCCAGGGGGATGCCCACATCGGCCAGGTGCTTGTCGATGGCGGCCTTGTGCGCCAGCACGGTTTCCTTGTCGGTGCCGTGGATGACGCCCATGATGTTCACATTGGCAAAGCGATCGCCGCCTTCACGCCAGTAGCAGTGGGTCATGATGGGGTGGCGGCCCACCTCGCCACCGGCGCGTTCTTCCATGCCCTTGGGCACCTTCCAGTGGAAAAGCGCATTGAAGCGCGTCACGCGCACGCCAGCGGCGCTGGGCTTCACGTGCTCCAGGAAGGTGGAGAAGCGGCCGATCACGCCCTTCTGGTCCAGACGCTTGGCCACTTCGCAGAATTTTTCCAGTGAGACACCAGCGGCCTTGGCGCGGCCTTCCCAAGGGTTGGGGCCCACTTCTTCAGGGGTCAGGTCGCCCTTGAGGTGCAGGAGCACATTCCACTCCTCGGCGTCCAGTTCGGCGATGTTGGTGGTCATCATCTTGGCGGGCTCGTCGGCTTTCTCGCCGGGCTCCATGGTCTTGCGGCGCACGTGGCCCACTCCCAGGGCAAAGATGCCGTGGGCCTGCATGGTGTAGTAATTCTCCGCACCGATCAGGCGGGCCAGCACATCGCAGTGGTCATTGATGTTGCGGTCCTGCGGCACCTTCAGGGTCGTCCACAGGCGGTAGTCGCTGCCGCTGACCTCACGGTCGGTGGAGCGCAGCACCACGTGGCCGCTGAAGGGGTCTTCTTTAAAGAGGAACTCAAAGGCGGCCTCCAGCTTCTCGGTGGGCACCTTCCAGGCCACCAGCGCGCCTTCAGCGAGCTTGTTGGCAAGCAGCGTCTGGCGCACGCGGCGGATCACGCCTGCGCGCAGCATGGCGCGGATGCGCTCCACCACGGTCTCCAGCGGCAGGCCGCAGCCCTCGGCGATGTCCTGAAACGGCGTGGGGGTGAAGCCCTTGATGCGGTCCTCGCTCACAGCCAGGATCTGGGCGTTCACGGGGTCGGTGTGCTCGGTGGGGACGGCAGCAGGGGGAGTGGCGGTGGCGACGGACATGGCTGAAAATCGGCTGGGGGTTGGGGGGGGACAGGTAGGAAAGAGGCACCTTTAACAACGCACCGAAGGAATGCGAGATTTGAAATTTGTGATTTAGCATGCGTCGATTGCCGTCTAGGATGCGCGCCATGGACCCCCGCAAGCCCACCGCCGCCATGCGCAGGCGCCACAACCTCATCGCCGCCTGGCGTGGTGTGGAGGACGGTCCGCTGATGGACCTGCCCACGCTGCGGGTGGGAGATCTGGCCACCCAGATCGTGGCCAAGGCCGGGCTGGCCAACCGTGTGAAGCTGGAGGACATCCTCGCCGCCTGGCAGGAGATCGTGGGCACCATTCTCTTCAGGCTCACCCGCCCGGACACCTTTGAGCGCGGCGTGCTGACCGTGCGCCTGCTCCAGCCCACCGCCCACCACGCGCTAATGCAGGAAAAGGTGAAAATCCTCCGCCGCCTGCAGGAAAAGCTGCCCGATGCCAAGATCAAGGACGTGAGGTTCAGGCATGGGTGAGAAATGCCGAGCCGAGCCGAGCCGAGCCGAGCCGAGCCGAGCCGAGCGAAGCGAATCAATCACGGAATGACGAATTGTTTCCCATCCGGGGGCGGCTGGCGTAGAGAAGTGTCACACCAGCCCGTTTTTCATTCTCGATACCACTCCCGCATACCGACTCTGACAATTTTCAGTTTTCAGTCCTTCGCCCCCCCCCGCATCACCTAGCGTTCGCGTTTTGATCGAGGACGAGCAGGAGAACGAGGACGACTCACACACTTCACCTCACTTTCCCCGCTTTGACCTCACACAAACACGCCGCACTCATCGTCGTCGGTCATGGTTCCACCACGAACCCGGACTCCAGCGAGCCCACGCACCGCCACGCCGACAGCATCCGCCGCCGAGGCCTTTTCCGCGAGGTGGCCTGCTGCTTCTGGAAGGAGGAGCCCAACATGCGCGAGGTCTATGAGATGGTGGACAGCGACGTCATCTACATCGTGCCCAATTTCATCAGCGAGGGCTACTTCTGCCAGCAGGTGCTACCACGCGAGCTGCGGCTCAGCGGACCCACCACGCACCGCGATGGCAAAACCATCCGCTACTGCGACCCCGTGGGCATCCACCCCAACATGACCCGCCTCCTGCTGCAGCGCGCCGATGAAGTCGCGCCACATGTGCCGCGAGAGCAGACCAGCCTCGTCATCGTGGGCCACGGCACCAGCCTCAATGAGAACTCCACCAAGGCCATCCAGGACCAGGTGGCGCTCATCCGCGCCGGGCACTATGGCTTTGCCGAAGTCCTCGACGCTTACATGGAGGAGGCCCCCTTTGTGGCCAAGTGGGCCGAGCTCACCACCGCGCCCAATGTCGTCGTAGTGCCCTTCTTCATCGCCGACGGCCTGCACAGCTTTCAGGACATCCCCGTGCTCCTCGGCATGCGGGAGGAGGTGGGCGCAGCTCTCAGCGAGAGCGGCATCTTCCACCAGAACCCGCACCAGCTCCAGGGCCGCAGCATCTACTACAGCGGTGCCATCGGCACGGAAGCGCTGATGGCCGATGTCATCCTCGATCAGGTGCACGACTTCGACGTGAAGCACGGCGTGAAGGACCCGCCCGGCATGGCCAATGACGAAATCAAATCCTCCCTCGCCTACTGGCTCAATTCTGGCCTCGATGAGATCGGAGAGATCTCCATCACCACCAACACCGACGGCAGCTACTCGCTGTGCCATAGCGCAGATCGTGGCAAAGACGGCCTGCAGGTGCACCACGAGGCGCACGATGCCCTTTACATCGCCCGCAACGACTCTGGCGGTGCCTTCCGCCCTCTGCACTCCGCGCCGACGTTGAATCGCGGCTGGCGGCTCGATCTGCCCGATCTCGACGAACTGCGCCTCGCGCTCGACTTCTTCTACCCCGCCGCCATCGGCATGGCGCGTGCCCTTGAGCAGGAAAAGCTCGCCGCCGTGCCCCTGCGCGATGTTTTGAGCCGCCAGACCGGCATGTACCGCTTTGTCAACACCATCACCGACGATCAGGCCCATGCCATGATCGGCCGCACGTGTGCCAATACCAAGTGCCTGCGCCGCATCCTCTGGCCTCTGGATGCCACCCAGCCCATGCAAGGCCCTGCCGCATCCAAGACGCAGCCCAGCCACGCCGCGAATGCCATCCCTCTCCTGTGCATCGAAGCCTGCACGCATGTCGTCTCCGCAGCCCGCAAAGTGGCGAGGGAGAACCATGAGGCGAAGGAGAAAGAAAAGGCCGCCGCGGGGTAGCCGTTGCCCAATTGCGCCGCACCTGGTTTGCTTTGCTGACACACCCGCCCCGCCTCCGCGTTTGACAAGCGCCCCCCCGCGCTCTATCCCGCCCCATGCGCATCCGCACATTCCAAGGTCTCGTCCCCGCCCAGCAACACGCCCCCGAAGTCGCCGCCGTCCCCTATGACGTGGTCAACCGCGAGGAGGCCGCCGCCCTTGCCACTGGCAAGCCCTTCAGTCTCCTGCATGTGGACCGTGCCGAGATCGACCTGGACCCGGAGATCGACCCGTATTCCGCCCCCGTTTACGCCAAGGCCCGCGAGAACTTTGACCGCCTGCAAAAAGACGGCATCCTCGTCCGCGAGGCCAAGCCCTGCATGTACCTCTACCGCCAGGTCATCGCCGGCCACAGCCAGACCGGCCTGGTGACCGTCTGCCACACCGAGGACTACGAGAAGGACATCATCAAAAAGCACGAAAAGACCCGCCAGGACAAGGAAGACGACCGCACCAACCTGGTGGACAAGCTCAACGCCAACACCGGCCCCATCTTCCTCACCTACCGCCAGCGCCCGGGCATCACCGCCCTCATCGAAAGCTTCATGAAGGACGAGAAGCCCATCAATGACTTCACCGCTCCCGATGGCGTGCGCCATCAGGTCTGGCGCCTCTCCCTGGGCCTCTGCGTCTCGCTGACCGGCCTGTTTGAGAGCCAGGTGCCCTGCGCCTACGTGGCCGATGGACACCACCGTGCCGCCAGCGCCTTCCGCGTCAGCAAGATGCGCCGTGAGGCCAACCCGAACCACACCGGTCAGGAAAACTACAACTGGTTCCTCAGCGTGCTCTTCCCCGGCAACGAGCTCAAAATCCTGCCCTACAACCGCGCGGTGAAAGACCTCAACTGCACGGACCGCGAGGAGTTCCTCAAGAAAGTCAGCGCAGTCTTCACCCTCAAGCCCACCACGCTCAAGTCCCCCACCCAGCCCGGCCAGTGCTGCATGTACCTCAAGGGCCAGTGGTATGAGCTCACCTGGCAGGCGGACAAAAACGCCAGTCCCATCGACCAGCTCGATGTCAGCATCCTGCAGGACCGCCTGCTCAAGCCCATCCTCGGCATCGACGACCCGCGCACCAGCAAGCGCATCGACTTCATCGGTGGCATCCGTGGCACCGCCGAACTGGAAAAGCTGGTGAATGGCAAGGAACACACCGTTGCCTTCTCCATGTACCCCACCACCGTGGACCAGCTCATGGCCATCTCAGACGCCGGCCAGATCATGCCGCCGAAGAGCACCTGGTTTGAGCCCAAGCTGCGCAGCGGTTTGTTCATCAACACGCTGGAGGGCTGAGGTTCTGCAAAGTACTCGCGAGCTTTAGCTCGCTCTGGTCAGCACGTCATTGTCCCAGAATTCAGAGTGAGCTAAAGCTCACGAGTACTTTCTCCTCACTCCACCCACAGCCGCTTCGCCTTGCGGCGCAGGTGCTTGCCCTCGGGCAGATTGGTCTTTGCGGGCCCGTCCGCCGCCAGCATGCCCAGCGCGGCATCGATCACCTCATAGTCGATGCCCGGCAGCCCCCACACCTCCCGCAGCCAGAGGGCAAACACGCGGGAGGACACCGCCGGGTGCAGCGCCAGCAGCTCAGGAGAGACCAGCAGGGAGCGGTCCTCCAGCACGCGGCCATCCACACGCAGAAAATCTAGCGCCAGCCGCTGCAGCGCGTCGTCATCCTGCTCTGCCAGCATGCCCAGCCGCAGCATCTGCGGCACCACATCGCGGACACAGATGTCGTTCAGCAGCGGCAGCGCCTCATGCCGCAACCGGTTGCGCCGGTATTTGGGCGAGGTGTTGCTGGAGTCTTCCCGGTATTTGCAGCGCTTGGACTTGAGGTAGGCGTCGATCTCGCTGCGCCGCACGTGCAGCAGCGGGCGCACCAGGTGCAGCCCTGACTCCAGCCGCTGCACCACCCGCATGCCCGCCAGCCCGGCCAGCCCGGTGCCACGGCAGAGGTTTCCCAGGATCGTCTCCGCCTGATCCTCCGCATGGTGCGCCAGCAGCACCACCCATACGTCGTATTTCTCCGCCATGCGCAGCAGGAAGGCATGGCGTGCCTCACGCGCCGCCGTCTCCGTCGAAAGCCGGCTCTTCTCCGCCAGCGCCGCCACATCCTCTGTCTCGATCTCGCACTTCAGCCCCAGCTTCTTCGCCAGCCGCCGCACAAACGCCGCATCGTCGATCGACTCCTTGCCACGCAGGCCATGGTTCAGGTGGCAGAGGATCAGATGGGCAAAGCCAGCGTCCCGCAGCAGGTGCAGCAGCGCCACCGAGTCACGCCCGCCTGAGATCGCCAGCAGCACAGGTTCAGCAGGATCACAGGCAGGAGGCAGATTTAAAAGGATGGCAGGCACGGTGGGCATCCTTAACGATTTAGCCCCGCTATTTATTCAGTAAATGGGAAACCATCATCCAGCCTTGCGATAAGCCATGTATTCGACACCTTGCACGCCCCCTTTCCAACCATGGCCACCAAGAAAACCACCCCTGGCATCTGTTACCTCGTCGGCGCCGGTCCCGGCGACCCCGGACTTCTCACGCTCAAGGGAAAGGAATGCATCGAGGCGGCGGACGTGCTCGTTTACGACTACCTCTGCAACCCCGCGCACCTGCGCTATGCCAAGGACGGCGCGGCCAGCATCTACGTGGGCAAGAAAGCCGGCGACCACACCCTCTCCCAGGAAGAGATCAACAAGCTCATCGTCAAGCTCACCACCGAGGGCAAGACCGTCACCCGTCTCAAGGGCGGTGATCCCGTGCTCTTTGGCCGCGGGGCCGAGGAAGCCGCCGAGCTGCGTGAAGCCGGTGTGAAGTTTGAGATCGTCCCCGGCATCACCTCCGCCATCGCAGGCCCGGCCTATGCCGGCATCCCGGTCACCCACCGCTCCCACGCCTCCCAGCTCACCATCTTCACCGGCCACGAAGACCCCACCAAGCCGGACACCTCGCTCGACTACGCCAAGCTGGCGCAGGCAGACGGCACCAAGGTCTTCCTCATGGGCGTGGAGCGCATCGAGGAGATCACCCGCGAATTTTTGAAGCACGGCGCCAAGCCGGAAACCCCCGTGGCACTCGTGCGCTGGGCCACGCACACCCACCAGCAAACACTCACCGGCACGCTGGCAGACATCGCCGCCAAGGTGAAGGCCGCAGGCTTCAAGGCCCCCGCAGTCGCCGTCATCGGAGACGTCGTCACCGAGCGCCCGCAGCTCAACTGGTTTGAAGAGCGCCCGCTGTTTGGCAAAAAAATCGTCGTCACCCGCACACGCGCCCAGGCCAGTGTGCTCAGCAAGCAGCTTTCCGCGCTCGGGGCCGACGTCATCGAGATCCCCACCATCCGCATCGCGCCGGTGGAAGACCAGATGTCCTTTGGCGAACTCGTGCAGGACTGCCACACCTACGACTGGATCATCTTCACCAGCCCGAACGGCGTGGACGCCTTCTTCACCATGTTTGACAAGCTCTACAACGACACCCGTAGCATCGGCGGCGTGCGCATCGCCTGCATCGGGCCCGGCACCGCAGAAAAGGTGAAGGCCCGCCATCTGGCCGTGGACCTCATGCCAGACAAGAAAAACTACGTCGCCGAAGGCCTCGTCAAAGCCTTCAAGGACCACCAGGACATGGAAAACGTGAAGGTGCTCTGGGTCCGCGCCCAGGAGACGCGCGAAGTCATCGCCAACGAACTCAGCGGCATGGGCGCCATCGTCGATGAAGCGGAGGCCTACCGCACCATCGCCGAAACGGAGGACAACCTCGAAGCCCTCGCCCGCCTCAAGGAAGAAGGCGCAGACATGATCACCTTCACCAGCGCCTCCACCTTCGAGCATTTCCTCAATCTCAAAGTCCCGCTGCCGGAAGGCATCAAGATCGCCAGCATCGGCCCCGTGACCAGTGCCGCCATCAAGGCCCACGGCTTCAAGGTGGACGTGGAGGCGCAGGAAAACAGCATCCCCGGCCTCGTCTCTGCGGTGGAGAAGTATTGGAAATAAAACAACGCTGGCATTCTGCGGGAAGCTTCGCATAAGAGAGGCAGGCCATCCGGCTTGCCCCTAGATGATTGACTCTGCCGATCCATCCTCAAGCCGCCCCGAGAGCCCGAGCAGCCTCCAGGCGCTGCAGGAGCACCAGCTCGAAATTGAGCGGCTCAGGCGCCTGTATGCCGCGCTCAGCCAGATCAACCACGCCATCGTGAGGAAACCGCAGCGCGAGGAGCTTTTCAAAAAAATCTGCACCGTGCTGGTCGGGCATGGAGGCTTCCTCATGGCCTGGATCGGCTGGAATGACCCGGAAACCAAGCGGCTCATGCCGGTGGCGGAGTGCGGCGACACCGGCGGCTATCTCCACAACATCCAGATTTACACCGATGAGCGGCCGGAAGGCCAGGGCCCCTCAGGCACGGCGTTTCGTGAAGGCAGGCCCTACATCTGCAATGACCTGCTGAATGACCCCGCCACCCTGCCCTGGCGTGCGGAGGCAGGCCGCCGCAACCTGCGCGCGTCCGCCGTGTTTCCCATCCGGCAAAAGGGCGCGGTGTGTGGCACGCTGAATGTCTATGCGGCAGAGCCGGGTTTCTTCCAGGACCAGGAAATCGCGCTGCTGGAAGAGGCGGCCATGGACGTCTCCTTTGCGCTGGAAAACCTGGAGCGTGAGGCACTGCGGCAGCATGCCCAGGAGGAGGCGGAAAACGAAAGGCTCTTCATGGAAACCATGATCGAGAGCATGCCGGGCATCGTGTATTTTTACAACGAGCAGGGCAAGTTTTTGCGCTGGAACCAGAACTTCTCCACCGTCTCCGGGTACAGCAGCGAGGAGATCGCGCAGATGCATCCGCTGGATTTTTTTGGCTCCGAGCACAAGACGGAGGTCGCTCACCGCATCGCCCAGACTTTTGAGACGGGGGCATCCGCTGTCGAAGCTCCCTTCATGTGCCGGGACGGCAGCAGCAGGCCGTATTTTTTCACCGGGCGGCGCGTGGTGTTCAGGGGCACCACCTGCCTGGTGGGCATGGGCATTGACATCTCGGAGCGTCATGCCGCGGAGCAGGCGCTGCAAAAGAGCGAGCAGCGCTACCGCAGCACGCTGGACAACATCCTCGAAGGCTGCCAGCTGCTCGATTTCGAATGGCGCTACCTCTACCTCAACGACGCGGCGTCCATCCAAAACCGCCGGCCAAAAACCGAGCTGCTCGGCAGCCGCATGCAGGACGCCTGGCCCGGCATCGAGCAGTCCAGGGTGTTTGCCCTGATCCGGCGCTGCCTGGAGGAGAGGCTGCCGTTCCATGAGGAAACAGAGTTCATTTTTCCCGACGGCGAAACTGGCTGGTTCGATGTACGCGGCCAGCCGGTGCCCGAAGGCGTCTTCCTGCTTTCCATCGACATCACCGAGCGCCACCAGGCCGAGGTGGCGCTGCGCGAACTCAACGAGAGCCTGGAGGCCAAGGTAGCCACGCGCACCACCGAGCTGGAGGCCGCGCGTGTGCGCGCTGAGGCGGCGGACCGGCTCAAATCCGCCTTTCTCGCCACCATGTCGCATGAGCTGCGCACGCCGCTGAACTCCATCATAGGATTCACCGGCATCCTCCTTCAAGGCCTGGCCGGGCCCCTGAACGCTGAACAAAGCAAGCAGCTCGGCATGGTGCGCACCAGCGCACGCCATCTGCTGGAGCTGATCAACGATGTGCTCGATCTTTCCAAAATCGAAGCGGGCCAGCTCGAACTGCGCGCCACATCATTTGACATCCCAGCCTCCATCGAACGCGTGACCGCCACCGTGAAGCCGCTGGCTGCAGCCAAGGAGCTCACGCTGACCACCGTGCTCTCCCCCGCGCTCGCCACCATGGAGAGCGACCAGCGCCGCGTGGACCAGATCCTGCTCAACCTCCTGAACAACGCCATCAAGTTCACCGATCAGGGCCACGTCACCCTTACGGCCGAGCCGGTCCCGGATTTCCAGCCCTCACCGGAACTCCCGCCGCAGCCTGCCGTGCGGCTTTCGGTGACGGACACCGGCATCGGCATCAGGCCGGAGGATCTCAGCAAGCTGTTTCAACCCTTCCGCCAGATCGACAGCGGCCTCACCCGCCAGCATGACGGCACGGGGCTGGGACTGGCGATCTGCCACCGTCTCACCTCCCTGCTCGGGGGAAAAATCTCCGCCACCAGTGAATGGTCCAAAGGCAGCACCTTCACCGTCATCCTCCCGCTGCAAGCACCCGCCTGAGCCATGAGCCGCACCATCCTATTGATCGAGGACAACGAGCAGAACCGCTACCTGAGCACATTCCTGCTGGAGCAGCACGGCCACCGGGTCGTGTCCGCCCCGGACGGCCTGCGCGGCATCGAGCTGGCCCGCACCCTGGGCCCTCACCTGATCCTGCTCGACATCCAGCTGCCCACCATGGACGGCTACGCCGTCGCCCAAGCCCTGCGCGGCATCGAGTCCTTGCGTGACATTCCGATCATCGCCGTCACCTCCTACGCCATGGTCGGCGACCGCGAGAAAGCCCTCGCCTCCGGCTGCAACGGCTACATTGAAAAACCGATCAATCCCGACACCTTCGTGGCGGAAATTGAACGCCACATCCCGTCCAACATCCCACCTCATCGCTCTCCATGACGCGTGCCCTGATCGTAGATGACAAAGAGGAGAATCTCTACTACCTGCAGGTTCTGCTCACCGGCCACGGCTGCGAGGTCATCACCGCGCGACACGGGGCCGAAGCCCTGGTCAAAGCCCGTCAGGCACCGCCGGACGTCGTCATCTCAGACCTGCTCATGCCCGTGATGGACGGCTACACCCTGCTGCGCCACTGGAAGGCGGACGCGCAGCTCCGGAATATCCCCTTCATCGTTTACACGGCCACCTACACCGAGGCGGAGGACGAGCGGCTGGCACTCAGCCTGGGCGCAGACGCCTTCATCCTCAAACCAGCCGAGCCGGAGGACTTCATCGCCCGCCTGAAGGAAGTGCAGAGCCATGACTCGGCTGCCAGCCCGCCGACCCCACGTAGCCCCGCAGGCGATGAAAAGGCCCTGCTCAAGGTTTACAGCGAGACCCTCATCCGCAAGCTCGAGGAGAAAAGCCTGCAGCTGGAAGAGGCCAACCGCGCCCTCCAGCAGGACATTGCCAAAAGCAAGCACATGGAGGCGCAGATACGCCAGACCAGCAACCTCCTCCACGCCATGGCGGACGGCATCCCCGACGCTGTCTTCGTCAAAGATTTGCAGGGCCGTTACCTGCTTTTCAACAAGGGTGCCTCACGACTGGTCGGCCGCCCGGTGGAAGCTGTGCTGGGGCAGGACGACACCACGATCTTCAGCCCTGAAGACGCCCGCTTTGTAATGGCAAACGACCGCGAAGTGATGATCTCCGGCCAGACCCAGATGGTGGAGGAGGTGCTCACCGCCGCGGGTGTGACGCGAACCTATCTGGTGTCCAAGGCTCCGTACCGCGACAGCCAGGGGAACATCATCGGCATCATCGGCATCTCCCGTGACATCACTGAGCGCAAGCAGGCTGAGAACAAGATTCACGAACAGGCCACTCTGCTGGACAAGGCGCAGGACGCCATCGTGGTGCGGGATCTGGAACATCGGATTCTTTACTGGAACCGCAGCGCCGAACGGCTCTATGGCTGGACGTCGAAGGAAGCCGTGGGGCGCTCCATCAAAGAACTGCTCTACCAAAACCCGGCCCCATTCCTGGCCGCCACCAGCGAGACTCTGGAGAAAGGCGAGTGGGTCGGGGAGATCCATCAGTACAACAGGGATGGAAAAACCCTCACCATCGAAGGCCGCTGGACTCTTGTCCGCGATGATCTGGGCCGCCCCAGCAGCATTCTGGCCATCAACACAGACATCACCGAGCGCAAAAAGCTGGAGCAGCAGTTCCTGCGCACCCAACGCATGGAAAGCATCGGCACACTGGCCGGCGGCATCGCGCATGACCTCAACAATGTGCTGGCCCCCATCCTGATGTCCATTGAGCTGCTGCGACTCCAGGAAAAGGACGCACGCAGGCTCGACATCCTCAAGACCATCGAAACCAGCGCCAAACGCGGGGCGGACATGGTCAAACAGGTGCTATCCTTTGCACGTGGCGTCGAGGGCCGGCAGGTGGAGGTGCAGATCGGGCACCTGCTGCGCGAGATCGAAAAAATGGCCAACGAGACCTTCCTCAAAAGCATCCATGTCTCCTGTGACGTACCCACCGGGCTCTGGACGGTCCTCGGGGACCCCACCCAGCTGCACCAGGTGCTGCTAAACCTCTGCGTCAATGCACGGGATGCGATGCCCACAGGAGGACGCCTCCTGCTCTCTGCCAGAAACCTGCAGGTGGATGACCAGTACGCGGCCATGAATCCCGGTGCCAAACCCGGCCCGCATGTCGTCGTTGTCGTGGAGGACAATGGCAGCGGCATGCCACCCGAGGTCATCGAGCGCATCTTCGAGCCCTTTTACACCACCAAAGAACTCGGCAAAGGTACCGGGCTGGGGCTTTCCACCACACAGGCCATCGTCAAAGGGCATGGCGGTTTCATCCACGTGCAAAGCGACCTCGAAGTCGGGACCAAGTTCAGTGTCTTTCTGCCAGCCCAGACGGCGGGAGCCCCCCTGGCAGTCACGGCCGAAAACGATCTGCCACGTGGCAATGACGAACTCGTCCTGGTCATTGATGACGAGGCCTCCGTGCGGCAGATCACCCGTCAGACTCTGGAGATCTTCGGCTATCGCGTCCTGCTCGCCGCAGACGGCACCGAGGCCGCAGGCATCTATGTCATGCGGAAAAATGAAATCCGCGCGGTGATCACAGACATGATGATGCCGGAGATGGACGGCGCGGCCATCATCCCGGTGCTGCTGCGTATCAATCCGGATGTCCGCATCATCGCCTCCAGCGGCATCAGCACAGGCGGCATGGCGTCAAAAGCCGTCAACGCAGGCGTCAAATATTTCCTCCCCAAGCCCTACACAGCCGAAACGCTGCTCAAAACTCTGAACCAGGCTTTGCAAACCCCGGCCTGAGAGCAGAGACGCCGCAGTCCACTCCTCACTGCCCCAGGCTCTGCAGCAGAGTGCTCAGCTCCGGCCCGATGCGGCGCAGCTGCTCGCGGTGCAGGGCGGACAGTTCCTCCAGCACGGCCTCTCCACGCGCCGTCAGGCGTATGTTCACACAGCGCCGGTCCTCGGCGGAGGCGTCTCGCTGCACCAGCTTTTCCAGCACCAGACGGTCCACCAGCCCCACGGCGCTGTGGTGCTTGATCTGCAGGCGCTCCGCCAGCTCCCCGACGGTCACGTAATCCCGCCCCGGAAACCCCTTGATGGCCAGCAGCGCCTGGTGCTGCTGCGGAGTCAGGCCTGCCGCGCCTGCGGCATCTTCGCTGAAACGCAGGAATTTCCGCAGGGCAAAGCGGAACGACGCCAGGCTTTCGTACTGGGGTTTGGAGATGATTCTGCGGTTGGGCATCATGGCTGGTGAAGCATTTTCCGGGCCCGGGAGGCCATCGATGTTTGACATATATCGTAATACGATACAATTTGACTGAATGCCAGTCCAACCAAGCCTGACAGCCGATATCGTGCCCCCAAGCCAAGCCCCTCCAGGCAGACTGGCTGATTTCACCACCTGCCCGCGCGTGCTTCTCATTTCTGCGGCGGCGCTGGTGGTGGGCCTTATCAGCACCCTGGCCGCGTATGCCCTGACCTGGCTGATCTCGGTGATCACCCATCTGGCCTTCTACCAGCACTGGTCCGCCCTGCCGGCCACCCCGCAGGGCCACCACCTCGGGGTGTGGGTCATCATTGTACCGGTGATCGGCGCCGTCATCATCGGCCTGATGGCACGCTTTGGCTCGGAGAAGATTCGTGGTCATGGCATCCCCGAGGCGCTGGAGGCCATCCTGCTGGGGCGCAGTTTCATCCAGTTGAAAGTCGCCCTCCTCAAGCCGCTCTCCGCAGCCATCTCCATCGGCACAGGCGGGCCGTTTGGCGCCGAAGGCCCCATCATCATGACCGGCGGCGCGCTGGGCTCCCTCTTTGCGCAGCGCTTTTCCCTCAGCCCGGCGGAGCGCAAAACGCTGCTCGTCGCAGGTGCCGCAGCCGGCATGACGGCCATCTTTTCCACCCCGGTGGCCGCCGTGCTGCTGGCCGTGGAGCTGCTGCTTTTTGAGTGGAAACCCCGCAGCTTCATCCCTGTGGTCACGGCCGTCAGCGTCGCCGCCGTCTTTCGCGTCTTCATTCTGGGCAGCGGGCCGGTCTTCCCCACCCTCCCGCACGCCACCGCCTCCGGCACAGAGATGGCCTGCGCCGCGCTCGTAGGCCTGCTGGTGGGCTTTGGCGCCGGCCTGCTGACGCTGCTTGTCTATGGCTTTGAAGACTTGTTTCAAAAACTGCCCCTGCACTGGATGTGGTGGCCGGCCATCGGCGCATTGGTCGTCGGCATCGGCGGGGTGTTTGAGCCCCGGGTGCTGGGCGTCGGCTATGAAGCCATCCACTCCCTGCTCCGTGGCGAGATCGTGGGCTCCGCAGTGCTCGGCCTCCTGCTGGCCAAGGCTCTCGTCTGGTCTGCGGCGCTCGGCTCCGGTACCTCCGGCGGTGTGCTGGCTCCGCTGCTCATCATGGGCAGCTCCATCGGTGCCGCGTTGGCCCCCTGGCTGCATGCTGGAGATGCCGGCATGTGGGCGCTGGTGGGCATGACGGCGATGATGAGCGGCTCCATGCGCTGCCCCTTCACCGCCATGCTCTTTGGCGCAGAGCTCACCTCCGACTACCACCTGCTACCAGCCCTCATGCTGGGCTCCGTGGTCTCCTTCGGGGTGAACGTCCTCCTGATGAAGCGCTCCATCCTCACCGAAAAGCTTTCCCGACGCGGCCAGCACATCACCTGCGAGTACAGCATCGACCCCTTTGAATTCACCCGCGTGCAGGACGTCATGGACACCACGCCCCCCACCGTGCCTGCGCATCTGCCCCTGCGGGAGTACGCCGCACGCATCGCGTCCGCAGAGGATGTACTGAACAAGCGGCAGGCCACCCTGCTGCTCGATGATCACAACAGGCTGACCGGCATCATCACCCGTGGCGATGTCATCCGCGCCTTGCAGCATCCAGAGGCAGACAGCCTGACGGTGGCAGGCATAGGCTCGCGCCATCTCATCGTCACCTATCCCGCCGAACCTCTGCACACCGCGCTGGCCAGGATGCTCGAGCACAACATCGGCCGGCTCCCCGTCGTCGATCCCGCCGCGCCTGCACAGGTGCTCGGTTATCTGGGCCGGGCGGCCATCCTCTCCGCCCGCCTGCGGTTCCACCACGAGGAAAAGATCCATCCCAAAGGCTGAAGCGCAGCCGCCTCCACCCTACCCCTCATGCTGCTCCTCCTCAAAACCCTGCTGATCAAGCTCCTCATAGCCGCGAGTGCCGCCGGGATCATCTACGCCCTCTGCTGACATGCCGCGTTTCCGCTACTTCCGTGATGCGTTATTCATCACTGCCTGCCTGGCCTATGGCATCAACCGCTGCCTCATCAAGCCGTACGTCGCGCCTGGTTTCATGACGTGTCACTTCAATGACCTGTGGCTCATCCCCTGCGCCCTGCCGCCCGTGCTCTGGCTGCACCGCCTCCTGGGCCTGCGCGGAGATGACGCGCCGCCCAGGCCTGCGGAGATCGCAGTGCATCTCGTGTTCTGGTCATGGGTGTTTGAGTGGGCCCTTCCCCGAGCCACCCATGCCATGGGAGACCCTGCCGATGTCGTTGCTTACGCCGCAGGGGCGCTCCTGGCAGGCCTCTGGTGGAACAGCCAGAGCTTCCTCTCCGCAGCCACCCACCCTGCCCAGCCTTCTCCTTCACGATGAAGCAGCCTGCGTCCGCCAAAACGGCTCCTGCTAAAAATGTGAGGGACCACACCAAGGGAAAGACGCGACCAGTCAGGCGGACCCGCCGGGCGGCCGCTCCTGAGGCCGAAGCCGAACCCCGGTGCTACACCAGCCCCCCTTGCTACCTCGCCGAATTTTCCAGTGAGGACTTCGCTGAACAAACTTCAAAATAGAAAAGCACCCCTCCCCAGTGCCCACCCCCAAACTGCGCCAATGGCTCGGCATCGAGCTGATCGAAGTCAGCGTCACTGAAAAAGCCGTCTCCGCCCTCGGCGGCGGGCTGGCCATTCTGGCTTTGATTACCATCTCCACGCATGCCCTGCCCGCAGGTGGTGCCGCCGCGCTCATCACCTCCATGGGGGCCAGCGCCGTGCTGCTCTTTGGTGTGCCTCACGGCCAGCTCTCCCAGCCGTGGCCGGTCATCGCCGGGCATGGAGTCTCCGCGCTTATTGGTGTCGCCTGTGCGCAGTTCATAGCTCACCCCGCCATCGCCGCCGCCTGCGCCGTCGGCCTGGCCATCGGAGCCATGCAGCAGCTCAAGTGCATCCATCCTCCCGGCGGTGCCACTGCATTCACCGCCGTCATGGGTGGCAGCGCCATTCACCAGCTCGGCTTCAGCTTCGTCGTCTTCCCCGTGCTCACCAATGCCCTCGTAATGGTGCTGCTGGCCGTTGTCATCAACTACGCCTTCCACTGGCGGCGCTATCCCAGCTCCCTCAACCGCCCCACCCATGCGCCGCAGCCCAGCATTGCCGAAAACGAGTCCCTGCCCACACACGAGGAAATCATCGCCGCCATCCGCTCCCTCGACTCCTTCGTGGACATCAGCGAAGACGATCTCCTCCGGCTGCTTGAGGTGCTGAGAACACATCCCGGCAGGAATGCGTAACCCGCCTGGGATTCACTTCCCGTCCCTCTGTGTCATCACCGTCACCACCAGAATAAAGAAGCACATGACCACCGAGAACAACGGAAACTGCAGAGCCGCCGGCAGGCTGTAAACAAGGGCCAGCGCGGGGATCCAGACCAGCCAGTTGGTGATGAGCACCGTCGGGCAGGTGCGGGTCCAGAATTCGTGGTCCAGCGTAGGCCGCGTGCGTTTCCATGAGCCGCCCTGCTCCACCCAGCGCAGTGCGATGACATACGTCGGCACAAACCAGATCGGGCTCATGACGAACTGGTCCACCAGCACCTTCTTCACCAGCGTGGCGGCATCATGCGCATCTCCAAACAGCCAGGTCTGGAAATGGTAAAAGAGATCGATCTCCATGCCGCGATAACCCCAGAACAGCATGAGCAGCAGCAGACGCTTTCCACCGCCGTCCTTCGGCAGCGTGCCCATGATCCGCTGGATGCCCGTGGGCATGAGCGCCGCGGCAAACATGGTGGAGACACAGGAAAAGGCGAAGTCCCAGCGGGTTTTGAATGCGCCCACCGACTCCCAAAAGCCCGCCAGCGCAGGCACCTGGTAGTAGCTGACCACCAGGGCCACGGCGAACGCGTTGAGCACCAGGCATGGGACGCGGTTCTGCCGAAACACCGCCATGATGGTGGCCAGAATGCCGGGCGTTGAGGAAGAGGAGGGAGGCATGGTCAGGATCAGAGCAAAGCGCCGCTCTCTTAGTGGTCCTCGCCGAAGTATTTCTTCCGCAGTTCGTTGCCCACCCCTTGCTCGGTGAGCTTCAGCAGGGCCTGGTTCAGGCTCTCGCGCAGCGTGCTGTCCTGCTGCAGCGCAAACGCGTAATTCTGGCGCTCAAAGACCGGGCCGACCATCTGCAGCTTTTCGTCATTCAGCTTGCGGGCTTCATACTGCAGCACCGGAGCATCATAGACCACCGCGTCCACGTCCTCCGCCTTGAGGGCCAGCACACCTTCTGTGATCGTCGCAAACGTCTCCACCCTGGCCCCCTTGGCCGCCAGCCAGCTCTCTGCCGTGCTGCCTTTGACCGTGGCCACCTTGCGGCCGGGAAGATCGCCCGGACCATTGATGTCCCCTTTGAGAGTGTTGATCGTCAGGGTGGTGGTGAAGGAGGCGGTGAGCAGCGAGACAAGCACAATGCTCAGCAGCATCCAGATGATGGCCACAATGCGGCCCCCGACCCCGACGGGCCCTTTGTTGTCCGCCCCGCCGACAAGCAGCGTGCTGATCGTCCACCAGAAGGACTCCCACATGCCCGCCTTGTAATCCTTTGGCCACATGTCGCTGTTCACCTTGTGCTCATAGCGCCAGACGAGGTGCGAGATGATGAACATCGTCACCATGAGCAATGCGAAAGCCCCGATCAGCTCGACGTTGAAGAGATTTTTGACCAGGGCCATGAGATTGTCCGCAAAGCTGCCGCTGGCGCCGGAGACCAGCACCTGCAGGCCGGACTCATAAAAGGGCTGTGAAAAATCGATGACCTCCTCACGCTTTGAAGTGACGCTGATGGCGCCCACTCCCACATCCGCCGTTTTGTTCTTCAGCGCGTCGATGACCTCCTGCGCGGTCTGCACCACATGGACCTCGTAGTCCAGCCTCGCCTCACGTGCCAGCTGGTCCCAAAGCTCCGCCGCATAGCCCACACGGCGGCCGTCTTTTTCAAAGGAGAAAGGCTCCAGGTTGCGGGTGACGACTCGCAGCTTCCTGCCGGCAGGAGCAGCCACCGGAGCCTGGGCAGCGGCCTCCGCAGCAAGCCCCAGGATGGCAACAGCAGAAAGGAAGAGCAAGAGAACGCGCATGCAAGGTGCGCCGACTCTGCCCTGCGCCCGTTTCGAGTCAATACAATCCCAAGGCTTTGCCCGCTTGCGGCAGCGCCGCGTCTGCACATTCATGCAGCATGAACGCCGAGCTGTATCAGCAAATCATTGCCCACGGAGCCGCCGTGGATCTTTCCTCCCGCGCCAAGTTCCGTCTCACCGGAACTGACCGCATTCGCTACCTCAACGGCCAGGTCACCAATGACGTGCGCCGGGCCAAAACGGACGAAACCCTCTACGCCTGCGTGACCGATGTGAAGGGCCGCATCGCCGGCGATGTCTTCGTCCATGCCTACCATGACGCCCTTCTGCTCGATGCCGAACCCGAACTCCACGAACCGCTGGCCATGCGACTGGAGCGCTACATCGTGGCAGATGACGTGGAACTCACCGATATGACAGAGGAGTGGCATCTCTGGCACGTCTGGGGTGATGCGGGCACTCTTGCCCGCATCGAGAGCGCTCCTTACGCGGAAGATCGTCCTCACCACCTCCTGCACTCCACCCGCTACGGCTCACCAGGCCTGGACCTGTGGCTCCCCGGCTTCCTCGCCGATCCGATATTCGATGGTCTTTCTGTGCTGACCGACGCCGACCTCGAAACCTGGCGCATCCTGCAAAAGGTCCCCCGCTGGCCCCATGAGCTCAACACCGAAACATTCCCACCGGAGGCCGGTCTCGAAGCTAGGGCCATGGATTTTGCCAAAGGCTGCTACATCGGCCAGGAGGTGCTTTCACGCATCAAGACCACCGGCAAGATGCCGCGGGAGATGATCGCCTTTGAGACGGAACTTACCGTGAATGCCGGAGACGAGCTCTGGACTGAAAAAGCCGTCGGCAAGGTCACCAGCGTGGCAAAACACCCCGCATCCGACCTGACCGTCGGACTGGCGATGGTCAGGCAGGGCGCGGCACCGGAAGGTCTGCACCTCGGCGGCAGCTCAGGGCCGCTGCTGAGGCAGTGCTAGACCGGCTCTCGAAAAGCCGGACTGCACTCAGCCACCCCCCAGCGGGGGCAGACGACGCCGGCTTTACTTACCCTTGCTCTCACGCACGTGCTTCAGCGCCGCCGCCTGCATAAACTTGCTGGCCGCAGGCGTGCTGGTATGCCCGGAAAGAATGTCGGCGTGCATTTCCTTCGGAATCGTCAGGGCATTGTAGGCCGCATACACGCTGGTGGGCGGGCAGGTGGTGTCGATAAAGCCCACAGTGACTGCGGCCCCTTGGCACTTGGCGCGGATGGCAAAGTTCACATTGTCAAAGTAACGCGACGCCTGCAGAGCCTCGGCGTCAGGTTTGCCGCTGGCGTCGTTGGGCACGATCTTGGGCCAGCCGCTGATGCGGTTCGCCTGGCTGCCGGTATGGTCGCAGCCAGCAGGCACCCCGGCGCAGATGAAGGACACGCGTGAGTCCAGCCCTGCGGCGGCAAAGGCCTGAAAGCCACCCTGGCTGGCTCCGTAAACGATGAGGGTCTTGCCATCCCACTCAGGCTGGGCAGTGAGGAAGTCGATGGCGCGGATCAGACGCAGAAACATGCCTTTGAAGTAAATCTTCTCGCGGTCCTTGACGCCTTCGATGCGGTAATCCTTCAGTTCTCCGGCAGCCAGTGCGTCGTAGAACTCCTTGGGTTTGCCGTTGGGCAGACCGTGGGCATTGATGTCCATGGAAAGCATGCCTCCCTCATTGAGCGCCCAGGACACGGCCCCGAGATTCGAGCTGCGCACACCGGCACCGTGCACATGGAGAATGGCGGGGAGGGACTTGGGCTTTGCACCCACCGGTCTGCCGAAGTAACCACTCACCGGCTTGCCACCCGCGCATTCGATCTGCACGTCAAATGCTTCAACTCCCTTCGGCACGCCAGCGGTCACCGAAGTGAGCGTGGGTTTCAGGGGCACCTGCGCCAGAGCCGCCTTTTGCGCAGCCCAGAACGCATCAAAATCCCCCGGCACGGGCATGCTGGGCTTGAGCAGCAGCGGATCATAACCCGCAGCGGCCATGGCCGAGGCCTTGTCACTCGTCACCCGCATGAGCAGAAAGCCGGGCTCATCCAGCTTGCCGATGAGCGTCGCCTTGCCGTCCTTCAGAGCCAGTGTCTGGGGCGGCTGCGGCTGCACACCGTCCTTGGAAAGCACACACACCACCTTTCCCTCAGCCAGCGGCTTGCCATCCTGCAGAGCCTCAATGGTGAAGGTCGCGGTCTCACCCACCTTGTACAAGGCGTCCGGGTGGTCCGTGCTGGCCTTGAGGGTGAGCCCCGGAGCGGGTGTCTGCGCCTGCAGACCGAGGGAGAAAAAGAGACACAATGCGGAGAACAGTGTAAATTTCATGCTCGTCCAGCATGTAAAGGCCCCGCCGCGAATCAATCTTCATTCATCCGGCATGAGATCGGCTCTTGATCGTGCCTGACTTGTTCTCCATGCTGCCGCACCCCCATGCCTAACAAACGCGGATGCCTGAAACTGCTTCTGCTGCTCGTCCTTGCCGGCGCGCTGCTGGTCTGGCTTGCTGGGGAGGTCTTTTTCAACCTGAACAGCAATCTCGTCGCCGTCGCGGTGCGCGACTCCAAATCCCCCCTCCAGATCCTCACCAAACGCGGTGAATGGAAACCCGCCCAGGCCCTGACCGCCGGTGACCTGGATGCGGCCCTCATCGAGCGCCATCGCGAGACCGGCATGCGCTGGGCCACGCTCAAAGTCCGGCGTGCAGGCAGCACCGCGGCCAGCATCGCCCAGCGGGTTTTCGGGGCGGAAGTACACGTCGTCACCCTCTCAGCAGACCGCTTCGACTTCATGACCACCTACCAGCCCAAGTTTGCCCTCACCACGGCGCATGAGCGCATGGCGGACGGCAATCTGTGGTTCTGCATCACCGCAAACTTCCGCGACCCCAAAGGCCGCCCCATGGGCTGGGTCTATCATGAGGGACGCCAGGTCAATACCCCTTTCGGTGACTGGAGCGGCTGCTTCTTCGTCAAGGACGGCCGTCCCTGGTGCGGGCCCAAGTCGCTCCTCAATGAAGTCCCCGGTCTCATCCAGGAAGGCTGCCAGGTCTATCCCTCCGTGATGAAGAACCACACCACCTTTTCCTACGTGGACCTCAAGCCCGACGAGTTTTTTGACGGCAGCAGGATCAGCTATCGCTCACTCGCCGGCATGAGGCAGGACGGCACCATCGTCTTCGTGCTCTCCGGGGATGGAGGCGTCATGAATGTCAGCGAGGTCACCGAGATCGCCCGCAAGCTGGACGTGCAGCATGCCACCCTCCTCGACGGCGGCCGCGCCCTGCAGTACTCCATCCGCACCGATGACGGGCCATGGCACTTCCACGCTTTCAACACGGAGCTGCCCTTCAAGCACAAGTGGCTGGAGCGGCAGATGTCGCCGGTTTACATCGGCGTCAGGCGCAAGGCGCCTGCGATTGTGCAGGGGCCGCAGTAAACCGCAGTTCCAAGTTTAGTCGGATGTGAAAGCGAACTTGGAAGTTCGATCTACCGTCCCTGCTTGCTCTTCAGCTCCTTGACCCAGTCGGGGTGCTTCTGCTTGTACTCCTGAAAGGCCTCGTGTTCGTCCCTGGAAATCTTGCCATCCTTGCTGGTGTCGATGAAGGGAAAGAGCCATTCCCAGCCGGGCTTGGCTTCGCTCCAAGCCTCCTTGGACTCCCACTCGCCCGCAGCCACGGCTCCGGGTTTGGGGCGCACGCTGGGACCGGTCCATTGCAAAATCTGACCGCGCTTGAGCAGAGTCTGCTGCAGTTTGGCCACATCGATCTGCTGCACGGTCACGCCTTCATGGATGGCCTGCGAGGCGGCCACACCGGCGGATTCTCCCATGACGCAAAACACCGGCTCCATGCGGGCTGAGGCGTAGGCGATGTAGCTGGCCGAGAAGCACACGGGAACCAGCAGATTGCCGCAAGCTTCGGCCTTGGGCGTGAGCGCACGATACGGAATGGGATAAGGATGCCCCGTGCCCTCCGCACCGCCGACAAACATGTTTCCCTCGGTTGCCACGCCCATCTTTCCGGTGGTGGGATCGGCCACGGCATAGCGGCGCACGGGATAGATATCCACTCCGTAGAGCGCCAATCCAACACTGTCGGTCACCTGGGTCTTGTTCCACACATCCGCCAGGGTGAGCACATACGGGCCCTGCATACGCCGGGAGATGCGGACGTAGAGCTGATTGGGCCAGCCGGCGGTGTCTTCATGCATGGCTCGGTTGAGCCCCAGCTCTGCTGTCTCTTGGCGAAACTTCTCCGGCACACGCGGGTCGGTGCTGAGGAACTCATGCAGACCGCTCAGGTAGTCCAGATGCTGCTGCCACACGCGTGTCTTTGCCTCACGGCTGCCATCCTGATAGTAACGGCTCACGCCCAGCGGCGCGATGGTCACGAGGGAGTCGCGCTTGTAGTTGTACTCTCCGCTGTTGAGCCAGCCGGGGAAGATGTCGCGCAGACGCTTGAGCAGCTTGGCTTCGCCGCCCTCGGTAGTGCGGACGAGGTGCTCCACGTAGCGGCCCACCACCTCGAAGTTCTTCGCATCATAGCCTGCGGATTTTTCAATCGGGATGCGTTTGGCGGGGTCTCGTGTGACGTAGAAGCGGTAGTTGTAGGCCTGTGTGTAGTCATCCGCCGCGCCTTTGGGCAGGCCGTGGTCTTTGTCCACCAGCGGCAGCAGACCGCTCTGTGGATCGCCCGGGATCACATAGGGATCGATGGGCGTCCAGTTGGTGGTCGGCCCCACGCCTGCGAGTTCTTCGTTGAAGACATCCTTTGACTCACGCCCCACTGCATAGGGGACGGCAGCCGCAGCCAGCACATCGCCCTCGTAGCTCGCGTCGATGAAGACCTTGGCCTCCACGGTGGCCGCATCTGATTGGGTGGCCTTTGGCGCAGGCACGCCATGGGCATCTGGCGGCGCAAGCTCCAGCACCAGCTTGGTGATGAACGCCCCAGCCTTCTCCGCCTTCTGCACGCGATGCTCAAAGAGCACGGGAATCCTCTCCTCCTCCAGCCATGCGGCGAAGGCCTTGCGGATGACCTCAGGGCTGTTGCCGAGCTTGAAGACACGGCTCGTCGTCAGCCCTCCCACTGCCGCCGGTGCGGCGCAGTCCTGCATGGGCTTGATCCCCGCACCTAGAATGCCACCCAGCCAGCGGCTGGGCTCCACGATGAGCACCGAGCATCCCTCCTGATGCGCGGCTACTGCCGCCACGATGCCGCTGGGCGTCGCGCCATAGATGCAGACGTCCACTTTGCGGGAAGAGGTTTCGGCATGGAGTGAGGTCAACAGTGCTGAAAGGACTAGAAGGACGCGAATCATGCAGCGTAACAGGCCACGAGATAGGCGGCTGTCATGTGGGTTTCTTGGAAGTACAACGGACGCTCCTGTCTGTCGGTACCAGCGCACATGCCAAGCTCCAGTGACCACACAATGCTGACCGCCCGTTCCTTCTTTGCGTGGAGTGAGCACTAATCGACGGGCATGAGGGCCCATCGCTCTTCACGAGGATCTCACCCGCCGAATGCGTGGCTCGGCACGCCCTGCACGCCGGGGCGGCAGACAAAGAGTCGTCCAGCAAGCGGCTCCTCCAGGCCAGGCTTCTTGCCGGTGGTGATGTAGAGGTCTTTGAGGTCGGGACCGCCAAAGGCGCAGGCGGTGGTCTCCACGCAGGGGAAGTCGATCTGTGCTTCAACCTTTTGCGACTTCGGATCATAGCAGACCACTTTGGCACCGTGGCAGAAGGCGATCCAGAGACGGTCCTCGCTGTCGATCGTCATGCCGTCGGGAGAGGAAGGATCGGCGCTGGTGTCCCATACCACGCGCTCGTTGGAGATGGCGCTGGTGTCTTTGTCGAAATCAAAGGCGCGCACCTTTTTGCTAGGCGTGTCGATGTAGTACATCGTGCTGGCATCGCCGCTCCAGATGATGCCATTGGAGTTGGTCACGGGGCCAAATTTTTTCTCCACGCGCAGGTCGGTGTGCAGGCAGTAAAGGGAACCTTCGGCACGCTTGGCCAGGCAGATGGTGCCGGCCCAGAAACGGCCTGCAGGATCGCATTTGCCATCATTAAAGCGGTTGTCCGGCATACCAGGCTCAGGATCGGCAATAGGCGTGCTGACGCCGGTTTCCTCATTGAGGAAATAGAAGCCGTCATCCCCGGCCCAAACCAGCCCGCCGCTGGCGCGCGGCACCACGGTGCCCACACGCTGGCCCACATCCCACACCTTCTCCTCGCCGCTGGAGGGCGTGAGCGCGATGATCTTGTGCGTTTCGATATCGACGTAGAGCAGGCGGTCGCCGTGCCAGATGGGGCCTTCGCCCCATTCGGAGACGTGGTTGGAAATGAGTTCAGGAGTCATGTGGTGGGAGTGAGCAGCGGCCGCTTGGGCATGGTGATGAAAGCTTCGGCCAGATAATGCGGAATAAGCGGCTGGGCGATGAGGGCGGCCAGTTCATCGGCAGACAGAGTTTGCACGATCTGCGCCAGCCGTGCCGCATCCGGCCTGGCGCTGCGCAGGGTGACGAGGCCCAGCGGTGGCTTGGGATCAAAGGTGAACCACGCGCGCGCATCGGCGGTGCGGGCGCGGGCTTCATCCGCAGAAACAATTTCCAGCTCTGGCAGCAGCCGGCCGTTTTCCACCTGAGCCAGGTAAAAGCTCTGCCGGCGGGCATCGCCAATGACGGGGTAGCTCTGCGGTGCCTCCCCGTCTGGGGCGGTGAGCGAGGACCAGCCCACACACCACACGCCGCGAGAGATGGCGATACCCTGCGCTGCCGCGATGGCGATGCGCACGCCGGTGTAAGACCCGGGCCCGTTGCCAATCACGATGCCCTTCAGCTCATCTCCCGCAGCCACCAGCGCCTCGCGCAACGGGGCAAAGACCTGCGCATTGTATGAGCGCTCCGACTGAAACGAAGCCCTAAACAGCACCTCCGCGCCACGCACCACGGCAATGCTGCCGTGGGCGGTGGAGAGATCGAGAGCGAGAAGCATGAGAAGGAAATGACGAATGAATGATGATCTGCCAATGACCAAGAAGTTTCGTCATGATTTGGACGACTCCGTAACGACGCGCTCTCCACCCGTCTGCGGCTCAATATGGAACCAACGCGTGTGCGGCGGCAGCAGCTCGGGGAACATGTCGGCCCATTCGACGATGACGACGCCAGGCTCCATGAGAAACTCATCCCAGCCGATGCCAATGACCTCGGCGGCGGAATCCATGCGATAAAAGTCGAAATGGAAGACTGGGAGGCGGCCATCCAGATACTCGTGCACCAGCGTGAATGTGGGGCTGGTGACGGCGGCCTGGGAGTTCATGCCGGCGACGATGCCGCGGGTAATCTGCGTCTTGCCCGCGCCCAGCGTGCCGCAGAGAGCGACCACATCTCCCGCAGAGAGAGACTGAGCGAGCTGGGTGCCCCAGGCGTGGGCGTCTTCGGCAGTTGCGAGGGTGGCGGCGATCATGAGTTGGACAGCAGTTCCTGGCATTTGGGCAGTTCTACGGCGACCTTCATCCTCATGTATGCCAAAGGCAGTACGGCAAGCATGCATGCCACCCATTTTTTGGTCCAATCGCCGCGGCGTAATGCTGCGATGACTGGAAGCAGACTTGAACCGAGGAACAGATCCGCAAGCAGGTATTCATTGACTGGATAATCGTGACCCAAGATTGAAAACGCCATCAGCACAACGGTTACTTGAAGAATCAAACTGACAGAAAGCTGTGCCGTGTGATCCTCTTTATTCATAGGATCATCCATCCGCACTCAGCGCAAAGTGATCCCAGCCCGTGCTCTCAAAGTCCGGCGGGCGGCCTTCGCCGGGGAGGACGAGTTTGCCGATGATGGTGAGGGGAAGCTTGGGGAAGGCCACACGCCATTTCTGCATCAGTGACTTCACGCTGCGGGGATTGACCGCGAGGAGGAGTTCGTAGTCTTCGCCATCGCCCCAGGCCTGGTCGAAGGTGCAGCCGGGATTGCAGGGCAAGGAGGCGACGTTCACTTGATAATGTGTGCCGCTGGCGAGGGCGAGACGGGGGAGGTCCTTGGCCAGGCCGTCGCTGATGTCCATCATGGCGTGCGGATGGGCGTTTTCAGAGAGCCAGCGGCCTTCCTCAAGGCGGGGCTGAAATTTGAGATGCTTGCCGGAGATGGAGCCGCCGAGACGGCCGGTGACGAGGATGACATCGCCTGCCTTTCCTTCGCTGCGGGAGAGCCAGCGTTTGGAGGGGACGGTGCCGCTCATGGAAATGGAAAGCATGAGGACGAGGCCGCGCGAGGTTTCACCACCGACGATGTTGATGCCGTACTCCTTGGCGATGGCGCGCATGCCGCGATACACCTCGGAAAGAAACTCCACCTCCATGCTGGGCGGAGCCACCAGCGTGATCATGGCATGGCGTGGCGTGCCGCCCATGGCCGCGAAATCGCTGACCACCCGAGCGATGGCCTTGCGCCCGATGAGCTTGGGCGGGGTTTCGAGGGTGAAGTGGACGTCCTGCACGAGGGCGTCGGTTTTGAGGAGGGTGTGCTCGTCCTTGGAGCCGCGAACGACCGCGCAGTCATCCCCAGCCCCGGCGATGACATCGCCGTCCAGCTTCACACCGCGCATGAGTTTGCGGATGAGGTTGTCTTCTCCGATGTCGGCCAGGGTGGGCATGGGTCTGTGATTCAACTCTTTACCACCACGTTCGTTCCATCAAAGTGCAGCAGGCGGTTCTTCAGCCCGCGCATGGCCTGCTTGTGGATGTAAACCTCCACCCCGCCAATCTGGTGGCGGTGTTCAGTCGCAGCCTGAGCCCCGCTCACCCAGGTGAGCTGGCACCACTCCTGGCCACTGAGCTCGCCCTGTGAGCAACGAACGTAGTCCAGGTGCAGCACGTCCCCGGGGTGGCCGATGGCCTCGGCATCGCGCTTGGACTCCAAATACTCTGCGAAGTCCTGGGAGTAGATCAGGCCGGAGCGGAGACGGTGGAGAACCATGGACATGGGCGATGACGAATGTGGCGGGCTGTAAAAAGCGACAAAGCGCGGGACGGGCAGGCCGTTCCGCGCTTTGTGAAATGACGTGTGGGTCAGTGTAAGCGGGAATCAGCCCAGAGCGGCGGCGTAGTTGGCGGCCACAGCAGTCCAGTTCACGGTGTTCCACCAGGCGGCGATGTAGTCGGGGCGCTTGTTCTGGTACTTCAGGTAGTAGGCGTGCTCCCAAACGTCGCAGCCGAGGATGGGGGTGCCGCTGCCGTCCATAAGCGGGTTGTCCTGGTTCGGGGTGGAGGTGATGGCGAGCTTGCCATCCTTGACCACCAGCCATGCCCAGCCTGAGCCGAAGCGGGTGGCACCTGCCTTGGCGAAGGCTTCCTTGAAGGCGTCAAAGCTGCCGAAGGCGGCAGTGATGGCGTCTCCGAGGGCTCCGGAGGGAGCGCCGCCGGCGTTTGGACCCATGATGTTCCAGAAGAGGGTGTGGTTGAAGTGACCGCCGCCGTTGTTGCGGATGGGCCCCTGCACGTCTGCGGGCAGCTTGGAGATGTTCTTGCAGAGGTCCTCGATGGACAGCGCCTCAAGGTCGGCCTTGCCGGCGATGGCGTTGTTCAGATTGGTCACGTAGGCATTGTGATGGCGACCATGATGGATCTCCATCGTCTGCTGGTCGATGTGGGGTTCCAGCGCGTTCGTCGGGTAGGGCAGCGGGGGGAGGGTGTGGGCCATGGTGTTGGGGTGGGTTGAGGTTAGGGGGTAAGTATCGCAGATACGTGCGCGGGCAAGAGGAAGGTTGTACCAGGAGCGACGAAATAGCCCACCCGGATCGGACGTTCTTACGCTACCCTCCAACCCCATGAAAAGCGCCATCCTCCTCCGCCTTGCCCTTGGCCTGATTTTCCTGACCACCCTGCCCTCCTGCGGATTTGCGTTCCGCTCTGCGTGGAAAAAAGCACCCGCCACCACCGGGGCAGAGGGAAAATGGAGCGGCACCTGGCACAGCGATGCCACCGGCCACCAAGGCACACTGCGCTGCGTGGTCTCCGCCCCGGTTGATAAGAAAGGCGGCCACGAATTCTTCTACCACGCCACCTGGAAGAAGATCCTCAGCGGCAGCTACAAGGCCACGCATACCGTGCAGAAGCAGAAGGACGGCACCTACACCTTCAAAGGCGAGCACAAAATGCCTGACTGGGCAGGCGGCCTCTACCACTACGAGGGCACGATCAAAGGTAATGACTTCAATGCCTGCTATCAGAGCTCCATGGACCGCGGCACCTACACGATGAAACGCGTGCCCTGAGCAACTACAGGTGCGGGTGCGGGGTTCATCCCTTGTCACCACCGCGCCCTCCTCCATGAAGTGGATCCACAGCTTCCGTGCCAAGCTCATCCTCACGATGTTTCCCGTCGTGGCGGGCATCACCATCGCCACGCTGGTGCTGGCGGAGTGGAAGTTCATGGAGTCCTACCGCAGGCTCTTTGAGGAGCAGTTTGACTCCCAGATCAGCAGCTACTCATCCGGCAAAAGGAAGCGCACGGAGGCACTTTCCAAGGTGCTGGACAAGCTTGCCCGCGAGACCGAGCTCATCAGCGCCATCTCCAAAAAGGACCTTGCTGAAGCCAACCGACTCCTGCGTGCTGAGCTGGAGCACCTGACCAGCGACCGCATCCTGAGCGAAATCCCCGGCGCCAACCTGCCGCGCCTGGGCAACCTCCAACCGCAAAGCCCCCCAGGACGCCCGAGCAGCGGAGAAAAAGAGAAAGAGCCCAAAGACAGGCCTAAAGACCACCCGCTGAGCCGACTTCCGCTCTCCCAGCTGCCGTACATCGCCCTGATCGACCCCGAGGGCAATTTCCTCCTCTCCCCCAAAAAGAACACTCCCGGCGGGCGTGACAACCTGCCTCCAGGCCGCGACATGCTGCCTCCGGCCCTGCCAGCCGCCCTGCCACGAGAGAGCTCCACCAGCGCGGAGTTTCGCCGCAGATCCGGCAAGCTTCAGTGGCTGGGAGACCGCAAGCTGGCAGACGTGCTCAAAGAGCAGGAAATCGGCTACCTGCGGGTGGAATTCGGAGAAGACAACCGCAACGAGCAGGTGCGAGAAGTTTACATCACCCCGGTGCGCGATCCCAAGTCCGGCCAGTTTCTCGGGGCCATCCTCTTCGGCCTGCCGCTGCAGGTGCTGGCGGAAAAGGTGCTGTATGAGCAGACCAAGCACTCCGACCTTGGCGAAATTATGAGCGGCGTGTGGGTGGAAGAGGGGCTGGTGAGCACGACGATCCCGAAAGATGAGCGGGACATTGTGGCGGCGCACATCGCAGACTCGATCCACCACACTCACAAAACGCAGCGAGGCATGACCGTCTCCATCCACGGAGAGCGCCACCAGATTTACTACCGGGTGCTGAACCCGGGCTCCCCTTTCCCGCTGGCGGCTCAGGTAAACCTCTACCCGCTGGTGGCGATGGACCATGAGCTGGCTGAGCTGCGACGTGATGTGGGGGCGCTGGGCGTGGTTTCTTTGCTGATCGCGCTGGTGGCGGTGCTCTACATCTCACGCGGACTTTCAGGCCCCATCAGCGAAATCGTCAGCGGCACGCACCAGATTGAGCATGGAAACTTCGATGTACGGGTGCCCGTGCGCCGCGACGATGAGCTGGGCCGTCTGGCATCCTCCTTCAATGAGATGGCCGCAGGCCTGGCCCTGCAGGAAAAGTACCGCAGCGTGCTCAATGCGGTGGCAGACCGCTCGGTGGCGGAGCAGCTGATCAGCCAAAGGGGTGCCCTGGGTGGTGAAATCCGGCATGTGACGATGCTGTTCTGCGACATCCGCGGCTTCACGGCGCTGACAGAAAACATGCCGCCGGCGGATGTGATCGACCTGCTGAACGAACACATGACCGCGCTGACAGACGTGGCCTACCAGCACGGCGGCATCGTGGACAAATTTGTGGGAGATCTGATCATGGTGCTCTTTGGCGCGCCGCAGAGCACGGGAGAGGACGCAGTGCGTGCCGTGCAATGCGCCCTGAACATGCTCAGGGTGCGGCGGGAGCTCAACGGCGTGTCCAAACACTCGCTGGAAGTGGGGATCGGACTGGCCACCGGCTCCGTGGTGGCCGGCTGCATGGGCTCAGACCAGCGGCTGAGCTATACGGTGCTGGGGCACCGGGTGAATCTGGCGTCAAGGTTGTGCAGCATCGCGCAGGCGGGTGAGATCATCATGGATGAGGAAACTTACGAGGATAGCAAGGCCCTGATCGAGGCGGCACCGATGCCGCCGATGCAGCTGAAGGGATTTTCGGAGCAGGTGCATCCCTGGCGTGTTCTTCAGGCACGTGCGGCGTAGCGGTGGTGGAAAGCGTATGCAGAGCAGCAGGGCGCGCCCTGCCAAACGTCCCCCACTCCATGCGCCTTACCAACCCAGGAAACGCGCAACGATCCCTGCCTCACAATTCTCAGTTCCCAGTTTCCAATTGATTCGCTTCGCCCACTTTTCAGTCTGCCATCCCAGCGTCATCTGCATTCGTTTATCATTTTCCGCTTCTAAATGCCCCCCCCCATTCCAAGGCCCAATCTCATCGCCAAGCTCCGTGATGTGCCCCACGTCCCCGGCGTGTACATCATGCGCGACCGCCTGGACAATGTGATCTACGTGGGCAAGGCGCGGGACCTACGCAAGCGCCTGGCCAACTACTTCACCCCGGCGCGCTCGCGCATGGCGGACCGCAAGACGCGCGCCCTCATCGCCAGCATCTGGGACTTTGATCTGCATGAGGTGAGGAACAACACTGAGGCCCTGCTGCTGGAAGGAAAGCTCATCAAGGAATTCCGCCCTCGCTACAACGTGACCTTCCGCGATGACAAGCGCTACATGCTCGTGCGCGTTCACTTTGGCGATGCCATGCCACGTCTTGCCACCACGCGACTGAAGAAGGACGACGGCGCGCGCTACTTTGGCCCCTTCCCCCATGGCATGGCGCTGCGCACCACGCTGAACTGGCTCAACAAAAAATTCGGCCTCCGTGTGTGCAACCCGCTGCGGCCGGGAGAGGCTGACTACAAGCACTGCTCCAACGACATCATCAAAAACTGCTCCGCGCCGTGCATCCTGCGCATTTCTCTGGAGGACTACAGAAAGCGTGTGGAGCAGGCCTGCGAATTCCTGGAAGGAAAATCCAAGGATCTCGTGACCGCGCTGGAAGAGGAAATGCAGCACGCCGCCGCCAAGCTGGACTTCGAAAAAGCAGCCCAGCTTCGGGACATGATCGAGGATTTCCGCAAGACGCTCATTCCCTCCCGCACCTTTGAGCGTGGTGCGCGGGCACGCGTCGTCCGCACCATCGACCCCATGGCGGACGTACAGGAGCTCAAGGAGCTGCTGCATCTGGACAAGCCGCCGCTCGTCATGGAGTGCTTTGACATTGCCAACATCGGCACCGCCCACTGTGTGGCCAGCATGGTGCGCTTTAAAAACGGCGTTCCGGACAACTCCAACTACCGCCGCTACCGCATCAAGTCCGTCTCCGGGCAGAATGACTTTATCAGCATGGCGGAGGTCATACGCCGCCGCTTTTCACGCATCCTGCTGCTGGGTCGCAAGGCCGCCGGACCGGATGCCGATTTCTCCCAGGAGTCTCCGCTGGAGGCCATGCGCCGGCTGGAACAAGACGAAGCGCAGGCCGAGGCCGACGGAGGCACAGATTCAGAATCTGCTGACCGAGGCGCCACCTTCATCCGCCTGCCGGACCTGGTGATTGTGGACGGTGGCAAAGGCCAGCTCGGCATGGCCGTGGCAGAGCTGCAAAAGCTGGGCCTGCATGAGCTGCCCATCATCGGTCTGGCCAAGGAAAACGAGGAAGTTTACCGCCCCGGGGAAAGCCATCCCGTGATCATCCCGCACGAGCGCGGCGCGCTGAAGCTGCTGCAACGCATCCGCGATGAAGCCCACCGCTGGGCCAATGGCTACCACCAGCTGCTGCTGGGCCGCCGTGTGGCCGAGAGCATCCTGGATGACTGCCCCGGCATCAGCAAAACACGCAAGGCGGCGCTGCTGAAGACCTTTGGCTCGGTGACACGGCTGCGAAAGGCGACGGTGGAGGAGATCGCTCAAGTGCCGGGCATCAGCAAGGTGCTGGCGCAGCAGGTGCGGGAGTTTTTGGAGAGCCGCTGAATCCAAGAAATGGAGAGTCAGCCAGAAACTGCCCAGCACTCCTCATTCATCATCCATCACTTCACCGGGATCATCGAGAGCATGGGCCCGGAGGTCTTCGAGATCGACCCATTCAAGGGCGGACTCATGCGTGGCTGAGAGAGACACTGGCGGGGCACAGCCGGCATCAAGGGCTTCCTTCCAACGTGAAACACAGAGGCACCAGCGGTCGCCGGGCTTGAGACCTGGAAAATCCCATTCGGGGGCGGGGGTGGAGAGATCATTGCCGCTGAGGTAGGAGAAATTGAGGAACTCCTCGGTGGCCTCGATGCAGACGGTGTGCAGGCCGACGTCTCCGGGGCCGGTGCGGCAGTAGCCATCGCGGTAGAACCCGGTCATGGGCTTGCGGCAGCAGCAGGTGAGTGGTTTGCGGAGGACGTTGGTACGCATGGGGGGACTACTTTTTCCAGGAAGGGCCGGTGGGTTCGAGGGAGGAAGGTGATGCAGCGGGAGGCTCGGCGGTGCCAGTGTTATTGTTCTTCATCGTTACGCCTTCTGCTGTGCATTTGATCTCAAAGGCTTCTCCTTTGTTGGTCTGGATGGCGTTGCCGCTGATCTCGCTTTCGAGCGGTGGGAGGGTGGCCTTTTTGTCGCCGCTCATGCCGATGAGAATGTTGTGCTTGCAGTTGATGAAGGTGTTGCCGGTGACTTTGGCGCGCTTGACCTGGAAGTAGCCGTTGGGCACGGAATCGGGGATGCCGAGCATGATGCACAAGGCGCTGCGTTCATTGTCGCCGGTGAGGTTTTCAAAGCGGTTGGCGGTGACGATGTGGTCTTCGCCAATGATGCGGACGCCGCCGGCACCTTTGGCCCCGTCTCCAACGAAGACGTTGTTCTCCACCTTGCAGCCGTTGCCGTGGCGGAGGGTGAGGGTGCCGGACACGCCTTTGAAGGTGTTGTGGCGGTAGAGATTGCCGCAGGATTTGTTGGAGATGCACTCGGCTTCGCCATCGCATTTCTCAAAGAGGTTGTGCTCGACGATGCAGGAGGCGGTTTGCATGGAGGTCTTGCTGTCGCCGAGGCGGATGGTTTCGCCGCCGTTCTGGCCCAGCCTCTGACGGGGGCCAAAATGGTTGTGGTCGATCTGGTGTTTGCCCTGGTCTTTGGCTTCGTTGGAGAGCCAGACCACCATGGTGGTTCCCTGGGTGGTCTTGCCTGCGATGTAGCAGTGATCGACGCGATTGCGTGCACCGTAAATGGAGACGAACTGGGAGGACTTGGCGGAGGTGAGCTGGGCATCGTTAGTGACGGCGCAGTTGGTGATGCGTGAGTCGAAGGCGAGCTGCTTGGAATCTTTGCGGAGTTCGATGACTTGTTCGCCGGTAGGATTTTGGAACCAGAGGCCGTCCACGATGATGTGGGAGCCGCCGACGGAGAGGCGGGAGGTGCCGGTGAAGATGACTTTTCCGGGAGTTTGCGCCTTGATGGTGACGGGCTTTTCGGCGGTGCCTTCGGCGTGGAGTTTTAACTGAGCATCTGCCCAGGTGCCGTCCTGGAGGATGAGGGTGTCTCCTGCGGTAATCTTTTTGGCGGCCTCTGCAAATGCGGCGGCATCAGCGATGGGGATGTCTTTGGCCAGTGCGGGTAGGGCAAGGAGGAGCGCGAGAAACAAAGGCTTGTGCATGGGGCCATCAGAGACGGGGGAGGCTTGACGGCAAGGTGGAAATCCTGGCCAGGATCGTCAGCAGAATTGTTCTCCGTCATGACTTTCACCGCGTTCACTTTCACAACTTGCTAAGTGATGCATTCAAAATCGCACCCTGGCAAAAAACGCTGCACATCAGGGCATTCGCATTCTAAACTTTGGCAGGATTCATATGACAGCCCCCCTTCCTCCGAACGAAACCAAACGGCTCGCTGCGTTGCGTCGTTATCAGATTCTCGACACTCCGGCAGAGCAGGCTTATGATGATTTCGCGTTTCTTGCCTCCACGCTGTGCGGCACGCCCATCGCGCTGATGACTCTGGTGGATGAGGATCGCCAGTGGTTCAAGGCGCGCGTCGGACTGACGGCCACCGAGACTCCGCGCGAGCATGCCTTCTGCGCTCATGCGATTCTCGGCACCGAGGTCATGGTAGTGCCGGATGCGACGGCAGATGAACGGTTCGCGCAGAATCCGCTCGTCACCGCAGCTCCCCACATACGCTTTTATGCCGGAGCGCCTTTGATTGACTTGGAAGGCCATGGGCTGGGCACCTTGTGTGTCATCGACCGCGAGCGCCGGTCGCTCACCGCTGAGCAAAGCCAGACCCTGCAGAAGCTGCTGAAGACACTGGCCCGCCAGATCATTTCGCAGCTGGAACTCCGCCGCACGGCAGCAGATCTCGCGGCGGCGCTCAGTGATCTGAAGACGCTGCACGGACTGCTGCCCATCTGCTCCCACTGCAAGAGTGTGCGCAATGACGCCGGCTACTGGGAGAGCGTGGAAAGCTACGTGCATGCCCATAGCGAAGCGGACTTCAGCCATGGCATCTGCCCGACCTGCATGAAGGTGCATTATCCTTCGATTTGCAGCTAGCGCAGGCATTTGCTTTCACCTGCGGAGCATCCAAGCTCCCGCCCATGAAGCCCAATCTCGTCTGGTTCGACATTCCTGCCACCGACCTCGCACGCGCCATCCGTTTCCACTCCGCCGTGCTCGGGCGGGAGATCAAGGAGGAAAACTTCGGCGGCGTCCCCACCGCCATGCTGCCGACGGCGGATGGTGGGCAGCAGGGATGCGTGGTGGTGGTGAAGGATTTCAAGCCTTCGGCGGACGGAATCATGATTTACTTTGATGTGAACGGGCGGCTGAAGGAGGCGGTGGCTGCGGTGAGGGCGAATGGCGGGATAGTGCAGGCGGATGTGCACTCGATCGGGGAATATGGCTTCCGCGCGGAGGTGCTGGATTCAGAGGGAAACTGCATCGCGCTGCATTCGGAGACGGAGGGGTGATTTTTGCACACCGTCATTCAAATATGTATGTCTGAAATGTATGTCTGAAGATGCACTTGTCAGAGAGTTAAAAGCCCCTGATTTATTAACTCGATTGGCTGCAATTGACAAAGCTGCGCTCGATCCGCAAAAGCACGCTAAGCAAGTCGCTTCTTTGATGCTGCTCTACCCAGGCGATGCGTATTTCGTTTTAGAACGAATTCCTCGTTTCGGAGATTTTATGATTCCACCATTGAAGGAAATGGCCGAATCGGTTCCCGACGAATCGATTCGAATTTTGGCTGCAATCGGGCTGGCTCACTTCAAACAGCCTCTTGATAACCGATTCCTGCTGAGAGCGATTCATGACCGTTCAACCTATCAACACCTGGCATGCCATGCTCTGAGGTGGCTTGGCGATCAAGATGTGATTCCGGAACTGCTGGCCGAGCTTCACGAAACTTCGGCGACAGAAACGGTGGATCTGGACAGGCTCAGCAGTCTGATCTCTTGCATCGAAGCGCTCGGAGGGACAATTCCCTCCGATGAACGCACGCGCCTGATAGCAGAGGGTCCGCCTTTAATCCGAAAGATGCTGGATGCAAAAAGACCTGGCTAGGGAACCGCCTAAATAGGATTTTATTGTCACAGCGACACGCCGCGCTTCCATGGCAGGAAGTCATCCTGCCCCAGAGCTACCGCTTTAGGCATGTACTCTCCGCTCGCCGTCGCGATGACGAGTTCGAGCATTTCTTCGCCCATTTGTTCGACGGTTTTTTCGCCGGAGATGATGGGGCCGGTGTCGAAGTCGATGAGGTCGGGCATGCGGCGGGCGAGATCGGAGTTGGTGGAGATTTTGAGGGTGGGGCAGACGGGATTGCCGGTCGGGGTGCCGAGGCCGGTGGTGAAGAGCATCATGTTGCAGCCGCCGCCGGCGAGAGCGGTGGTGCTTTCGACGTCGTTGCCGGGAGTGCAGTAGAGGGTGAGGCCGCCGTGCTGGCGGATGGGCTCGGCGTAGTCGAGGACATCGACGATGGGGCTGGTGCCGCCTTTCTTGGCTGCGCCGGCGGATTTGATGCCGTCCGTCACGAGACCGTCGCGGATGTTGCCGGGGCTGGGGTTGGCATCGAAGCCAGAGCCGCAGGCCTGGGCGGTGGCTTCGTAGGCGCGCATGAGGCCGACGAATTTGTCGGCGAGGGCGGCGGTGACGCAGCGGTCGCTGAGGCTTTGCTCGACGCCGCAGAGTTCAGGGAATTCGCTGAGGACGGGTGCGCCGCCGAGAGCGGCGAGGAGATCGGCGGTGTGGCCGATGGCGGGATTGGCGGAGATGCCGGAGAAGCCGTCGCTGCCACCGCATTCGACGGCCATGATGAGATTGCTGAGGGAGCAGGGCTCGCGGGTTTGTTCGTTCGCGGTGGCGAGGTGGAGGAAGGTGTCGCGAATGGCGGCGGCCATCATGTCGCGCTCGGATTTGCTCTTCTGCTGTTCGTAGATGAGGAGGGGCTTTTCCAATTTAGGGTAGAGGGCGGCCATCTCGCTTTCGAGGAGGCTGACCTGGGCATGCTGGCAGCCGAGGCTGAGGATGGTGGCACCGGCGACGTTGGAGCTGTGGATGTAGCCGGCGAGAAGGCGGCAGAGGGCCTGGGCATCCTGGCGGGTACCGCCGCAGCCGAGGCCGTGCTCAAGGAACTTGACGCCGTCGATGTTTTTGAAGACGCGGGCGGCGGTGGCTGAGGTTTCGGCTTCGAGGGTGGCGGCTTCGATTTCATCCCGTGAGGCACCGGAGCGGTGGAGATCCACGAGGCGCTGGGCGAAGCGCTCGTAGGGGGAGGTTTTGCCGTAGCCGAGGCTGCGGGTGAGTGCCTCGCGCATGAAGGCGAGGTTGCGGTTTTCACAGAAGACGAGGGGGATGACGAGCCAGTAGTTCGCGGTGCCAGCGGGGCCGACGGAGCGCTTGAAGCCGTTGAAGGTGCGGGTTTTCCATTTGGAGACGTCCGGGGGCGTCCAGGTGTAGTCGCGCTGCTTGCCGCTGAAGGCGGAGGTGGCGTGGACGACGTTGTGGGTGTGAATCAGGGCGCCGGTGGCGATGGGCTGGGTGGCTTTGCCAACGGTGACGCCGTACATCGTGACGATGTCGCCGACGGCGAAGTCATGGGCGGCGAATTTCTGCTTGGCGGGGATCTTTTCGCGCAGCGTCCAGGAGCGGCCGTTCAGAGAGAGGGCGGTGCCGGCGGCGAGGTCGGAAAGGGCGACGATGGCATCGTCAGATGGATGGACTTGGAGGATGGAGGCCATGATGGGGCAGGAATAAAGCGCAGGAGGGTGCTGGGGAAGACGGAATTTTGAACTTTGCTCTTTCCGCCATACCGGGTTAGATCGGGAATATGCTCGAAATCAACAATCTCTCCCATGTTGTTCCCGGAAAAGGCAAGGAACCTCTCCGCGTGCTGGAACAGGTCAGCTTTTCGGCTCCGGGCGGGCATGTGCTGGCGGTGATCGGGCCTTCGGGCAGCGGCAAGACAACGCTGCTGCGCATCCTGGCAGGACTCACGGAGCCCGAGGCGGGCACGGTCACCCTGGGGAAGCGGGATTTGATCAAGCAGCCGCTGTATGCAAACCAGCTCGGCTGGGTGCCTGCGGGGGATGACAATCTGATCGAGCACCTCACCGTGCGGGAAAACCTGACCAGCGCGGCCATGCTGCGGGGAGCCGGGCGCACGCGGGATGAGGTGATCTCCCGTGTTTCCCACGTGCTGGTGACGGTGGGACTGGAGAACATCGCCACGGAGCGCACCTCGGCTCTGGCGCTGCCTCAGCGCCGTAGGCTCAAGCTGGGGCTGGCCCTGGTGGCAGACCCGGTCATCGTCTTGTGCGACGACTTTACTGTGGGCCTGGACGTGCGCAGCGAGCGCGAATTTGAGGCATTGCTGAAGCTGGTGGCCAGCGACCGCCCGGACCGCATTGTGATCCATGCCACAGACGCGCTGGCCAATCTGGGAGCCTATGACACGGTGGTGGTGCTGCATGAGGGCTATGTGGCCTTCCATGGTCCTGCACGCGCCGTGCCGCACTATTTCACGGTGCCGACTTATGATGAAGTGTATGCCCGCCTGGCCAAGCGTCCGGCCCAACGCTGGGGCGACTCCTGGATGAAGCACCGCGATGCCTATTATGCGGCCTTCAAGCTGGGTGGCGGCGTAGCGGACAAGCTCTCCGCCGCAGAGGAAGACCCCGGAGACGAGGACCGCACGATCATCATGAAGCAAAAGGGCGACTCGGATGAGGAGGAGACCAAAAAGCCCGCTGAAACCGAGACGAGGCCGATCATTCCTCTGCCCGGCATTTTCAGCCAGGCACAGCATCTGGTGAAACGCCGCTGGTCTCTGCTGAGGCGGACGCCGCGGGAGTGGATCACACACGCCTCGCTGCTGGTTGGGGCGCCAGGCGTGGCAGCCCTGCTTCTGCTGCCCAATTTAAAACTGCTCAAGGACATGCGCGGCGGCAGCACTGCGCCGGATGTGGTGTGGCCGGCAGCCAACACCGTCTCGATGATTGTGCTGATTCAAATCCTGCTGGTGATGTTCATGGCTCTGCGACTCGGAGCGCGTGAGATCGCCGAACGCCGCGCCCTTTACGAGCGTGAGCGCATCGGCGGGGTGAGCCCCACCGCCTGGCTGCTGGGCTCGCTGCTGTTCATGCTGCCCATCATTCTCGTGCAGAGTGTGTGGATGGAGATGTTTCTGGACATTGTCTCCGATGGGCTTCCGGGCACCGGACCGGCCAAGCTGCTGCTGCCAGCCCTCTCGGGTGCTGCCTTTGCGGCCATCTGCCTGGGCATCTCGGCAAATTCAGGCAGCAAGGAGCGTGCGCATAGCATCTCTCTGACGCTGCTGTGTGCCAACGTGCTGCTCTGCGGCGCGCTGCTGGGCTTTCCGCGGATCATGGGCCATGTGGTGCATCCGTTCATCACAGCGCATTATGGCTGGTCGGGCATCATCGACTCCCTGGAAAAGACCGCTTATTTTGATCCCATCGACAAAATGGTGAAGACGTGGTTTGCCACACCAGATCTTGCCATGACCATGCTGGGGGTGCATTTCCTCATCGGTGTGGTGCTGACGTTTGTGGGACTGCAGCGGCGTGCCTGATCCAGGCAGCCAGCCTCAAGGTGGTCTGACAGCGAGTCATGGGCACACACGATCACGACTTTTCACTCAGCACTGACCTGCCGTAAACCACCCGAACTCCAGATCTTCGGCTCATCCATTCCCATGCTCAATTTCGTCCGCTTCAAGCACGCCCGGTTTTCCGCCCGCTTTCCTGACACCTTCCGCTACTCGCGCTCGCACTACTGGATGGCACCCGTGGAGGGCCAGCCCGGGGTGTGGCGCGTAGGCTTTACCAAATTTGCCACCCGCATGCTCGGCGAACTCGTCGATTGCGAATGGAAACCCGGCGACGGAGCCAAGGTGACGCCGGGCGACAACATCGGCTGGGTGGAGGGATTCAAAGCCGCGTCTGACGTCTATTGCGTGATGAACGGCGCTTTTGCAGGCGGCAATCCGGAGCTGAAAGTGGACGCCTGCATCGTGCGCAGCGATCCCTACGAGCAGGGCTGGCTCTACGCCGTGCGTGGGGAGCCCGAACCCGAAAGCTTGGATGTCCAAGGCTACATTGACCTCCTCAGCGCCACCATTCACCGCATGGCGGAAGAAGGCCATGGCGAAGAGGGGGCCTCCGAAGAGTAACAATGTCTTAAGCGGGCTCTCCTCGATCAAGGTGCGCCGCCAGCAGCCCAGGAATCAAGCAACACGCATGCAAATGAGCGGCTCCTGATCACTTTGCCGAGAATCCCCGGCATCACTTGCCGAGCAGAAATGCCAGCAAATCCGCCATCTGCTCTTTTGAGATCGCAGCTTCAAGCCCCACAGGCATGAGGGTGTGGTCGAGGGATTTCATTTCCTTGATGACGCTGCGCTGTATGGTCTCCTTGGCTCCGCCCATCATGGCAAGGACGATGGCGTCTCCGGTTTCGCTTTGGATGAGGCCGGAGAGGGTGCGGCCGTCTTTGGTTTCGACGGTGTAGGCGCTCCAGCGGGCTTCAAACATGCGATTGGGATCAAGGATGTCTGAGAGGAGGCCTTCTGGGGGCTTCACTTTGACGTCGGAGAGCGGCGGGCCAACATCGACACCGAGAGAGCCGTGTTTGTGGCAGGTGATGCAGATGGTGGCGAAGACCTGCTGGCCTTTTTTGGCGTTCCCTTTCATGGTGGTGGCGACCATGTAGTCCTGCACGACTTTCGCGCGATCGCTGCTGGCTTCGCCAAAGATTTTCTTGGCGAGCGCGGGCATCTCGCCGGTGCCGCGCTGGTAGCGCCAGCGGGTTTCGACATCGACCCAGGCGGTGGGGAATTCGCCTTTCTCCATGCGCTTGAAGAGTTCGAGCGCGGTCGTGGCATTGGCGGTGAGGACTGGGACGAGGTCGCGCTTCAATGCGGGGCCGGCTTTCGGAAGGAGTTCATAGATGAGCGGAGCGGTGGTGGTGGCGGGGTATTTCCTTAGGAGGGCCAGCGCTGCGAGCGAGAGCTCCGGCGGCTGAGTGGTGGTGAGGAGGGTTTTTACCACAGGCTGCACGGCATCCCATTTGCGCTGGCCGAGGAGGGGCATGACGGCGAGGCGCTGATCG
This sequence comes from Prosthecobacter fluviatilis, assembly GCF_042655725.1. GTDB lineage: Bacteria > Verrucomicrobiota > Verrucomicrobiia > Verrucomicrobiales > Verrucomicrobiaceae > Prosthecobacter > Prosthecobacter fluviatilis. The sequence continues at coordinate 1,031,057 of NZ_JBHSMQ010000001.1, read as the reverse complement.
AGGGGGGCTTTGTTGTCGGCGATGATTGCGTCAATCTCGGACTGCAGGGTGGCGATTTCTTTGGCGGCGTCTTCGTGGCCTTTGGGAAGTTTGGCGAGGCCTTGCAGGAGAGCAGGTTTCCACCAGAGGAGTTTGCCGGGCTCTTTTTGGAGGAGGGAAAGGAGAGCGGTGATGTCTTCGGCTTCAGCATCAGCGATGGCACCCAAGGTAAAGGTGCGGATGGTGGTGCTTCGGGTTTCAGAGAAGGTCTTGAAGAAGTCATCGCCGAGGGAGCTGAGGATGCGGCCCATCTGCTTGCTGGCGGAGGAGGCGACCATCCTGGCCATCCATGGGTCTTCGGGATACTTCGCGATGAGAGCGCTGAGCTCCTTGGCATCGGTGATGGTCTGGGCTTTGAGGAAGGCCACGCGTTCGGCGTGTTCAGGCGGGACATCGCCCCAGCCGACTTCAGGAATGGCGTGGTATTTTCCGGGGGTTTTGGTGACGAGTTTTTTGGTGCCCTTTGGAACCACACGCCAGATGCGGCCTTCGTTTTCGCCCTGGCGCATGTCGTGGGTTTTGACGAACTCCTCGGGGAAGAAGCGGGCGTGATCGATCCAGCGGCGGTAGATGTCGCAGATATAGATGGCACCATCGGGGCCGGTGGTGAAGTTCACGGGACGGCTCCATTCATCGCTGCTGCGGAAGAATTCGGTGCGGTCGCCAACACGGGTGGCTTTGAGGGATGCGCCATTCGGCTCGATCTTATAACGGGTGACGAGCTGGCCGGTGGGATCTGGGACGAAAACGTTATTTCTAAGCTCGGGCATGAGCGGGCCGCGATAGACGCCGAGACCGGAGCAGGCGGTGTTTGTGCCGGCATGCGCGTCTGCAGTGGTGTGAGTGATCTGCAGGGGGAACACGCGAGTGTCTGCGCCGAAGGGCGCAATGTCCTCGAAGTTTTGCGTGATGCCGGCGTGGGGATTGCGCAGCATGGCCTCGTAAGGCATGACGGTAAACATCAGAGGATTGCGATTGGAGCAGTAGAAATGATGACCGTAGTCATCGAACGCGCCTCCGTACTGGCCTTTGCCGCCGGTGGGGGTGATCTTGTCGGTGCGGGGGTCCCATTTAAAATTGCTGCCGGGGATGTTCACGACATCGGTGGGATTGTCGGCGGGATAGATCTCACGGGCGTCGAGGCCGTTGTTGAAATGGATGCAGCCATCAAGGCCCCAGCGCGGGGCGCTGACCTGAAGCTGGGCATGCTTGGGATTGAAACCTTTGATGAGGGACTTGATCTCATCGGCCTTGCCGTCGCCATCGGTATCTTTGAGGAATAGGATCTGCGAACGCGTGGTGGCGATGAGGCCGCCATTGTAGGGGAGGAGGCCCTGAACGTTGTCCATGTGGTCGGCAAAGGTGACGGCCTTGTCCATGCGGCCGTCTCCATCCTCATCGGTGAGGAGCTGGATGCGGGAGAGCCAGGGATCGCCGGGGTTCGGCGGGCCGAGGGGGTAGTCGCGCATGTCTGCGACGTACATGCGGCCCTTGGCGTCCCAGGTGCATTCGACGGGATCGAGAACGAGGGGCTCGGCGGCGACGAGCTGCACTTCGTAGTCGCCATCGAGCTGGATGCGCTTGAGGGATTCCTCGGGGGAGAGGGCTTTGGACTGGCCATCGCGCACGGCACCGATGTCGCTGCCGCCGCTGGCCTGGATGGCGCTCCACTTTTCTTTGAACTCGCCGAGGGGGTAGAGTTCGTAACGACGTACGAGCATTTCCGCGCCTTCGGTCTGCAGGAGGATTTTGCCTTCGGCGGGTTTGCAATCGAAGGCTTCATTGACCATCGCGCCATTGACGAAGTATTGAAGGGTGTCGCCTTTGGCGATGACTTCGAGGCGGTTCCACTCGCCGGAGGGGGACTCGACATCTTCGCGGCCTCGGAAGCCGACTTTGTCCGCCCAGTCCACATCGCGGTGCTTCCAGTTGATGCGGCCTTTGGTGACGGTCTGGCGGGATTCGCCCTTCTTCCAGATTTTTTCCTTGTCGCGATCAAGCGCGAACTCGGCGGAGAGGGAGGTCGTCAGTTCGGTGCCGTCGGCGAGCTTGGGTGAGAGGACGAGGATATCGCCCACGCCGCCCTCGATAATCTGGGCCTCGATGCTGGCCATCCAGGTGTCGCTGTAAGCGCCATGCGGGCCGTAGGCATGGAGGAGGATGCCGTTGTCCTTGGCGGCTTTTTCGCGCTTGCCCCAGGTCTTGGTGCCCCACTTGAATTCGAGGACGAGGTGGTAGTCGCGGAAGTTTTCCTTGGTGGCGACGTAGCCGTAGCCGCGGCCGCTGATGTGGAAGGTGCCGTCTTTGTCAAAGGTCCAGATGTCCTTGGGGGCGTCATGGAAATCCGCCTTGGGATTGACGTGGTATTCCACGTTTCCAGATTTGATGACGTCGAGGAGGTTGATCTTCTGTTTGACGGGTTCGGCGGCGGACAGAAGTCCGGCGGCACACACGAAAAACACGGGGAGGAGTGAGAAGATGCGCATGAGATGATTACGACGTGGGTGGGCGTGTCATTACGGCCGGAGGCCACATGATGCAGACAGGATTGAGGGAAAACCGGGGGCTTTTGTGATGCGTGGCGCAGAGCGCTTTTTCCAGAGGGAGCTGAAGCTCCCGAGTACTTACTTCCCTTTGAACTCGCCGAGAGGATACAGCTCGTAGCGGCGCACGAACATTTCCGCGCCTTCGGTCTGCAGGAGGATTTTGCCTTCGGCAGGTTTGCAGTCGAAGGCTTCGTTCACCATCGTGCCGTTGACGAAGTACTGGAGCGTGTCGCCCTTGGCGATGACTTCGAGGCGGTTCCACTCACCGGAGGGAGACTCGACATCTTCACGGCCTCGGAAGCCGACTTTGTCCGCCCAGTCCACATCACGGTGTTTCCAGTTGATACGGCCAGCGGTGACGGTCTGACGAGGCTCGCCTTTCTTCCAGATTTTTTCCTTGTCGCGATCGAGCGCGTATTCGGCGGAGAGCGATGTCGTCAGCACAGTGCCGTCGGCAAGCTTGGGAGAAAGGACAAGGATGTCGCCAACACCGCCTTCGATGATCTGGGCCTCGATGCTGGCCATCCAGGTGTCGCCGAAGGCGCCGTGGGGGCCGTAGGCGTGGAGGAGGATGCCGTTGTCCTTGGCGGCCTTTTCACGCTTGCCCCAGGTCTTGGTGCCCCACTTGAATTCGAGCACGAGGTGGTAGTCGCGGAAATTTTCCTTGGTGGCGACGTAGCCGTAGCCGCGGCCGCTGATGTGGAAGGTGCCGTCTTTGTCAAAGGTCCAGATGTCCTTAGGGGCATCATGGAAATCCGCCTTGGGATTCACGTGGTACTCGACGTTGCCGGATTTGATGACGTCAAGAAGGTTGATCTTCGCTTTGACGGGTTCGATGGCGTGAATGAGGCCAACGGAGCAGACCGACAGCATGGACAAGAAAGGCAGGATGCGCATGAGGTGAGTATGGCGGGGGTGAGCGTATCATTACGGCGTGATGCAGCACGATGCAGACACGATTGAGGCCAAACTTGGTGCTTTTGTGACGGGACAGGGCGTGGAGGGAGCGGATGGTGCGCTTGCGCTGGCATCGCTACTCGATTGTGCGGGGCACGCGATTGAGGTGTGGCGTGGATACGAGCAGTATCGCTTCGATCAACCGCCCCGCTACAGGCTGAGATGGCTCCGCCATCTGGAGGCATTCAAAAATGGCTCTCGGCAACTCGACCGGAGCCGGCAGCTGCGCAGCCGCGAAGCATACCCAGTCCTGCAAGACGTGCGCTTTGGACTACGGAGCGATGAAGATTCGACGTTTTGAGAGCGGGCCAAAGCCCGGCAGCACGTTCATCCAGCCCTAAGAGAGCTTGTTGCGGAAGTCGGCGTAGCCGAATTTGCGAACAACGCGGTATTCCCGGGAGGCGGGATCGTAGATGGCGATGTCGGGATGGGGGACACCGTTGAAAGTGGTGGTTTTCACCATGGTATAATGTGCCATGTCCGCAAAGACGAGGCGCTGGCCGACGCGCAAAGGCTCAGGAAAGGAGAAGCCGCTGAGGACATCGCCGGCGAGGCAGGAGGTGCCCCCCATTTTGTACTCGTAGGGATGCTCTCCGGGGAGCCCTGCCCCGAAGATGTGAGGGCGGTAGGGCATCTCCAGGGTGTCCGGCATGTGGGCGGTGGCGGAGATATCGAGGATGGCGGTGGGCGTGGGGGCCTCGATGATGTCCTGCACTTCGGCAATGAGGTAGCCGGTGTTCAGGCCAGCAGCTTCGCCGGGCTCGATGTAAACGTCCTTGCCCCACTTCTCGCGGAAGGTGCGGAGGACGCGGATGAGAAGGTCCACATCGTAGTCTTTGCGCGTGATGTGATGGCCGCCGCCCATGTTGACCCACTGCACCTGCTTGAGGAGGCGGGGAAAGCGTTGTTCGACGGCCGCGACGGTGCGCTCGAGTACATCGCTGTCCTGTTCGCAGAGGGCGTGAAAGTGGAGGCCTTCGATGCCGGTGAGATCTTCGTCTTCGAGGAGGTCCGAGCGAATGCCGAGGCGGCAGCCGGGGGAGCAGGGATCGTAGAGAGACACCTCCACTTCAGAGTGTTCCGGGTTCACACGAATGCCGGGGCTGGGGGCGTGGCCGGTGGCGGCCTTGGCGGCATCCAGCATGGGCTTGAACTTCCGGAACTGAGCGAGGGAATTGAAGCTGAGATGATGCGAGATGGGGATGATCTCACGCATTTCATGCTCCTTGAAGGCCGGGGAGTATACATGCACCTCCTTGCCAAACTCCTGGGCCAGCAGCGCCTCATTCAGACCGCTGGCGCAGCAGCCGCTCAGATACTCCCGCATGATGGGGAACACACTGAACATGGAAAAGCCCTTCAGCGCCAGCAGCACACGCGCACCGGATTCGCTCTGCACCTGGGCGAGCTTCTCCATGTTTCGGCGCAGCAGTGCCACATCCACTACATACGCGGGTGTCTCGATGGCATTGATGTCAAAGGCCGGAAAAGGCTGCTCATAAACGTGCGGAGGAGTGAAGTCGGTGGTGGCCATTCAGGGAAATAACTGGGGCTGTAAAATAGGGAACGCCAGGCGCGGGAGACAAGCGGCAAAAATGACGAATAACGAAATCCGAATGACGAAATAAGTCCGAAACACGAATGTCGAAAACAACATCTCGACACTCGTCATCCGGATTGACTCATTCGTCATTTCCTATCGCTGCACCTTGGCGTCTCCGCCTTCGGCCAGTTTCTGGACTTCGGGGAAAGTAGCCATGCTGGTGTCTCCGGGGGTGGTCATGGCCAGGGCGCCATGCGCGGCACCGTAGTCCACCGCCTTCTGCGCGTCGTTTTCCACCAGCAGGCCGTGGATGAGACCGGCCACAAAGCTGTCACCAGCACCGATGCGGTCGAGGATGTCAAATCGCGGGTAGTTGCGGCTGCGGTGGAAGGAGCCCTTGTGCCAGCAGAGGGCACCCCAGTCATTGATGCTGGCGGTGTGCACGCGGCGCAGAGTGGCGGCGATGGTGTGCAGGTTCGGGTATTGCGCAGCGAGCTTTTCCATCATGGGGCGCAGCTTGGCGTCTTCAGCAGCGAAGATGTCGCTTGGATCTGTGGGCGTGGAGGAGGCGACAGGGGGATCATCGCTGAGCACGCCGATCATGACATTGACGTAGGGGGCGAGCTGGCGATTCAGTGCTTGGGAACCGGCAAAGCCGCCGCGCTCCTGCCAGAGGGACGGGCGGTAATTGAGGTCATAGCTCACGGTTACGCCGTGCTTCTTGGCAGCCTCGCAGGCCTGGATTGTGACCTCGGCGGTGGATTCGGAGAGCCCGGCAAAAATGCCGCCGGTGTGCAGCCATTTGCAACCCAGGGTGCCAAAGATGTAGTCAAAGTCGAAGTCGCCTGGCTTGATCTGCGAGGCCGCACTATGCCCGCGGTCCACGCTGCCTTTGGCGCCGCGCACGCCGAAGCCGCGCTCAGTGAAATTGATGGGGTTGCGCACACGCTTGCCCATACCGTCATACGGCACCCATTTGACGAGGGAGCTGTCCACACCGCCCTGAAAGATGAGGTCCTCGATGAGACGGCCGATTTCGTTGTCGGCAAACGCGGTCAAAATGCCGCTCCGCATGCCAAAGCAGCGACGCGCGCCGCGTGCCACATTGTACTCTCCGCCGCCCTCCCAGGCCGTGAACTGTCGGGAGGTGCGGACGCGTCCCTCGCCGGGGTCGAGGCGCAGGAGGACTTCACCGAGAGAGAGGAGGTCGTAGGCAGGTTGGGCGGGCATGAGGGCTAGATATGAAGCGCGGTGGGGCGGTGGCAAATAACTCCTCACTGGAAAATGCAGCCGTCGCAGATAAGCATGCGCGCACCATGAGCTCCCGCATCCTGACCGCCCTCGCACTCGCCGCCGTCTCCCTGCACGCCGCAGACACCTACTTCCCGCCACCCGACAGCGAAGGCGGCTGGCGCGAGGCCAAAACGGAGAAAGCATGCCGCGAACTCGCCGGCATGGACCTCAGTAAGATCGAGCCCGCCTACACCCTCTCCGAGCGAGCCACGGCGCATGGAGGGCTGCTGGTGGTGCACAAGGGCTACTTGGTGTTTGAAAAGTACTTCGGCCGCGCAAGCCGGAACTGCAATCCTGACATGGCCTCCACCGGCAAGGCCTTCTGCAGCATCGCCTGCGGCATCATGCTTCACGAGTTCAAAGACAAGATCCCCCAGGGACTCGATACCAAGGTCTTCACCGAGCAGTACCTGCCCGAAGCCTTTCCCCTCAATGATCCGCGCAAGGCCGACATCACCCTCGGCCAGCTCCTCTGCATGACCGGCGGTTACTGGGGCGAAGGCCAGACCCCCAGCGGCTATGTGAAAGGCGACCCCAAAACCCGCCCGCTCAAGCCCGTACCCGGCCAGAACATCAAGGACCTCGACAAGTCTTCCCTCAATGTCCCGCTGTGGATCGAGCCCGGTGGAGGCTACTCTTATTCCTCCCCTTCCCCGCACATCGCCAGCATCGTGCTCCGCCACGTCACCGGCATGGAGCTGAAGGACTACATCGACACCCGTCTCGCCAAGCCCCAGGGCTGGGGTGCCTGGGACTACTGCCTGCACCGTGGCGACTACGTGATGCCCCATGCCAACGGCGCTGGCAGCACCGCCCTGCATGCCACCGACGCCCTGCGCATGGGCTACTGCCTCGCCCACGGCGGCAAGTGGAAGGACAAGCAGCTCGTGCCTGCCGACTACATCAAAAAATGCCAGACCTGGAGCCCCTACAATCCGCACACGCCCTTCTCCCTCCAGTTTGAGCACAACGAAGACGGCCACGTGGCCGGTGTGCCCAAAGACGCCTTCTGGAAATCTGGCGCCGGCGGCTTCTGCCTCTACATCGTTCCCTCGCTCGATCTCGTCATCTACAAGCTCGGCGGCAAAGACGGCCAGTACGACCCCAAGCTCACCCTCATCCCCCAGCCCGAGCAGGATCACAGCCGCGACACCTGGCAGCCCAAGCTCGGCAACGGCTTCGACGAACCCGGCGGCGTCGCCAATCTGACCCGCGTCCTCGCCGCAGTTTGCGCGGCGGTGCGCCTCGACTGAGGGAGTCACATCCGCTCAATCCTGCCCCGCATTCCCATAGGCCAGTTGCGCGCGCAGCAGGTCGTGCAGCGTCACCACACCCAGCAGTCCCTGCTTCTCATCGCACAGCAGCACAATGCCTGCGCGTGATTCAATGATGCGCGACTGGATGGCACCGATGCTCTCCTGCGGCTCGGCCGTGACCGCAGGCTCGCACTCCGATGTCTCCTGGCTCAGCAGTGCACGCTCCATCTCACGGCGCGTCAGCAAGCCCGCCACTTTTCCATCCTTCACCACGGGAAAGCTGGAATAGGGATGCTTTTCCAGCACGGCGCGCATCGTCTCGCATCCTAGGTCCGGCAGCGACACAGGGTGGAAGTTCGCGATGCTGGACACCGGCATCTGCTGCCATGCACCGAGATCACGCGGCGGGATGATGTGGCTGAGGTGGTGGCCGTCCTGCTCCAGCACGGCCTCGTAAAAGTTTGCATGCATCATGCGGCGGCTGATCGCCTGGCTCACCAGCGCACCGAGCATGAGCGGCAGCACCAGAGAAAACTGGTGCGTCATTTCAAAGACAATCAGGATGCCCGTGACCGGCGCGCGCACCACCGCGCCCAGGCACGCACACATGCCCACCACCGCCAGCACCACCATGTCCGCCTCATGCAGCGGCAGCACCAGCCGCGCCAGTCCGGCGGCCGCCAGTCCCGCCATGCCGCCAAAAAACAGCGTGGGGGAAAAGATGCCTCCGCACCCGCCCAGCCCGTAGCACAGCACGGTGGCCAGCAGCTTGGCTGCCAGCAGCAGCGCCGCCAGCTTCCACTCCAGGTGGCCTGAGAGCGCATCTGAGAGGTCATGGTATCCCAGCCCAAACACGCCAAGACGCCCCGTGGCTTTCCACACCAGCACCCCCAGCACCCACGTCAGCAGCGCGCCCACCGCAGGCCGTGCCCACGGCGGCAGCGTCCGCTGCGTGCGCGACCACCCGCGCAGGCCCAGACTGCCCCGCTGAAACAGCAGCCCTGTAAACGTGGCGCACGCTGCCACCCACGGCGTCAGCACATACACCTGCCAGCCCGGTTCCTTCGTCACCACCATGCTGAAGGCCGGCTCCGCCCCCAGCGTGCCATGCACCACCAGCGCACCGATCACCGATGCCATGAGCACATTCCCCAGAAAGCGGCTGTTCAGATCTCCGATGATCTCCTCCAGCACAAACGTCACCGCCGCCAGAGGGGTGTTAAAGGCCGCCGCCAGTCCTGCCGCCGCGCCCGCCGCCGCAGGCATGCGGTGCTTCGACTTCACCAGCCCCAGCCGCGTGGCCATCACCGATCCCAGCGTGCCCGCCATCTGCACCGAGGGGCCCTCCCGCCCCAGGCTCATCCCGCTGCCAATGCTCAGCGCCCCGGCCACAAACTTCACCCACATGATGCGCGGAGGCGACCAGCCAAACTCCTTCCAAAAAGCCAGCTTCAGCTGCGGAATGCCGCTGCCCGCTGCAGCCGGACCCGCCACATGCAGCAGCACGCCCGAGGCCAGCGCCGCCGCCAGCATGAGCACCAGCGTACGCCACGCAAACGACTCCGGTGCCTGCACCGCCCAGGCCTCAAACGTGTGGCTGTAGAGCAGCTGAATGCACTCATGAAACGCCACCGCAATGCCCCCGCCCGCCACCCCATAGATCGCCGTCGCGGCATACAGGCGTGGACGTGGCGGCAGCTTGGCCAATAGGTTGCGGAGGCTCATCAGGACAAGAAGCATAGCCCCGCACACCGTCCACTCACGATCCCCGCATCAGGCTATTTTCAGCACGGCCTCACCTGCAAAAACGCCACAAACGTCCCGCACACCGCCACAAGTCACCCACACGCGAACAACGAAGATTGACAGATCCCCTTCCGCAAGCCTGTTCTCTCCCACCCATGAAGTCCCTCCCGCTCCTCGCGCTCCTGCTCACACTCACCACCTGCGCACTTGCCGCCGACAAGCCCTCCAAGCCCAAGGCAGCCGCAGCCGACGCGCCAACGACACCTTCACCCTGGGGCGACTTCGTGGAAAAAGACTTCCCCTTCTTCAGCAGCGTGCTGGATGCCCGGGAAATCGGTGGAGGCTTCCCGAAAGACAATCTGACCCCGCGAGGCATCATCCTCAATCTCGGCAACAACCTCTGGGCCTGCTTTGACACGGATCTGCTGCGCATCGCCGCCATCTGGGAAGGCGAACCCGGCAAGCCACCCGTCACGCCCGATGCGCTGGCACCAGGGTCGTACCATGTGGCGGGACAGAAGACGAAGGACGGGCAGGAGTATCTGCCGAAGCCGATTGGCAAGGTGTGGCTGGCGAATGGGATTTATCCGGGGTGGCAGATTGGGGAGACGCCGAACTTTGTGGATCCGCGTGAGGCGACGCCGAGTCCGGAAGAGGTGGGAAGAGGGCCGGTTGCTGGCTCGCAGTTCAAGGACATCCATTTCTCCTACACGCACATGACAGAAGAAGGAAAGGTCGGCAGCTGGTTTTTGGATTATTCGATCAATGGCGTTCCCGTCTCGGAAAAGATCGCCGTGATGTCGGTGTTTCATACCGACATACCAGAAAATCAGCCTTCTCTTAAGTTTGCAACCACACGCCAAATGAGAGTTGGGCCTCACACAAAGCCCCTTATTGCCATTTGCGGAAAATGCGAACCCTCAAGCGAGTGCAAAGCTTACTTTGTTGTCGGCGACAAAGGTAAACCCGCCGAGGCTCAACTCAAATCTTCCGATGGAATTCAATGGCTATGCCTGTCGCCTTCTAAGGAGCCAACTCAACTCTATGTCACGCACGAGACCAGCATGCTAGATCGGAAAAAATATCCGAATGCAGGAGCTGGTCGGCCATTTGGCAGTGAAATACCCGGAATATTTAACGGCGAACAAAGTACCACCGCCACACTCTCCACCAAACCCGACGCCTACGTTATCGACGAAATCCCGCTTCCCCTCGACAACCCCTGGAAGCGCAACGTCCGTCTCGCGGATCTCGCTTTCCTTAATGACCAGGGCGATGCCGCAGGCGTCACCTTCGATGGCGATGTGTGGCTGATCTCCGGCCTGAAGGGCGATCTCGAAAAAGTCACCTGGAAGCGCTTCGCCAGCGGTCTCCACGAGCCCATGAGCATCGTCGTGCGTGGTAGCGACATCCTCGTCTTCGACCGCAACGGCATCTGGAAGCTCGTCGATACCAACAACGACAAGGAGTGCGACCGCTATGAGATATTCTGCAACCTCTTCGCTCAAACCGCCGAGACGCGCGAGTTCCCCAACTCCATGAAGCTCGGCCCCAAGGGCGAGCTCTACATCTCCAAAGGCGGCCAGGAAGGCACCACCTATGGCAAGCACAACGGCACCGTCATCAAAGTGGCACCCGATGGCAAATCCATCGAGGTCATCGGCTACGGCCTGCGTCAGCCCTTCATCGGCGTGAATCCAAAAACGGGCCTCGTCACCGCCAGCGACCAGCAGGGCAACTACGTCCCCTCCACGCCGCTGCACATCATCTCAGACCACCACTTCTACGGCCACCTGCCCACCATCGCGCCCAAGGAGAAATACCCCGAGACCATCACCGAGCCCCTCACCTGGCTGCCGCATCCGGTGAACCCCAGCGGCGTCACCCAGACCTGGCTCATCGGCGCCAAGATGGGACCCGTGAACGACGAGCTCATCCACATCGGCTACAACCGGCCGGAGCTGTTCCGCGTGCTGATGAACACGCACTTTGAAAAGCCCCAGGCCGCCGTCGTCAGCTTCAACCGCAATTTCGACTTCCCCACGCTCAATGCAGTCGTCAATCCCGCCGACGGCCAGCTTTACGTCACCGGCTTCCAGGTCTGGGGCACAGTAGTGAAAAAGATCAGCGGCCTCGCCCGCGTGCGCTACACCGACAAGCCGCGCGTGCTCATCAAGGAAGTCACCCCGACAGACAAAGGCCTGCTCCTGCGCTTCAATGCCAAGCTGGACCCCACGCTGGCCACCAATCCCGACAGCTACAACGGCGAGCGCTGGAACTACAAGCGCACCTTTGAGTATGGCTCCCCGCACCTCAAACCCGACGGCAGCAGCGGCCAGGAATGGATGACCGCCAGCAGCGCCTATCTCAGCAAGGACGGCATGAGCGTGCTCGTCGGCTTCCCCGACATGAAGGCCGGCATCCACCAGATGCGCATCGGCTGGGGCCTCAAAAGCGCCGACGGCCTCAAGGCTGAAAACACCGCCTACTTCTCCCCCTGGGAACTCCTCACCTTCGACGCCAAAAAGGAAGGCTTTGACGAAAACCTCAAGGTGGACCTGACCCCACGCAAGGCCGTCGCCGCCACCACTGTGAAAGCCACAGCCGAAGAAGGCGAGCGCCTCTACCAGATGTTTGGCTGCATGGCCTGCCACAGCACCGACGGCACCCTCGTCGGCAAAGTCGGCCCCAGTTGGAAAGGCCTCTACGGGAGCGAGCGCGAAATCGCCAAAGGCCAGAAAGGCAAGTTCAAAGCCGACGAAGCCTACCTCCGCGAATCCATCCTCAATCCAAGCGCAAAGGTCGTGAAAGGCTTTGAGAAATTCGACACGGGAATGCCCATCTACAATGGCATCCTCAACGACTCCCAGATCGAAAGCCTGATTTTGTACATCAAGAGCCTGAAGTAGCGCACGCGTCCCACTTGCCAAGTAGCCCTGTTCCTGCGGAACAGGGAAACGCTCCGCTCATGCCAGGAGCCATTGAAAATAGGTCTGCATGCGCTGCACGTGCAGCAGTGCTGGTAGGGCCCCGCTGTGTCGGGGCCGAAGTTTTGGGTCTACGGCGTCGCGGGTGCTGAAAAAGGTGCGCCGTCCTTGGGATGTCGAAAGGAGGGGGGCGGGCCTCGATGGACTCCAGTCGCATGTTACCCCAGCGCTCCGAGGCTTCTTTTCAACTGTTGCTGGTATAAGAGCCCAGCATGAGGGACCACCGCACGCTCAATGCGCAGCGGAGCTGAACCTTGTTGCACAGCAACAAGGCTACTTTAGCTCAAACTCCTCAGCGCTTCCCTGATCAGCTTGTCCGCTGTATCCATGCCCGGCTGCTTGGCCAGATCATTCACCACCTTGATCGCTTCGCTCTGCTTGTAGCCTAGCGCGATCAGGCCCAGCACCGCATCTGACTGCGCCTCCTGCTTCGGATCATGCGCGCCCTTCGCGGTGCGGGAGGCCTGCCACGCCTCCACCACGCCCACCTTGTCCTTCAGCTCCAACACGATTCGCTCGGCGGTCTTGCCGCCCACGCCCTTAATGCGGGAGAGCGATTTCACATCGCCGCTGATCACCGCATCCTTGAACGCTGCCACCGGCATGCCGCTGATCACGCTCAGCGCCATCTTCGGCCCGATCCCCGACACCCGGTCCATCAGCAGGCGGAAGAGATCGCGCTCATCCGAGGTCATAAAACCAAAGAGAGTGTGCTCGCGCTCCGTCACGTGGTAGTGCGTCAGCAGCTGCACTTCCTCGCCCATCTGCGGCAGCCTGTCGAAGGTGCTCAGCGGAATGAGCACGACATACCCCACGCCATGGACATCCAGCGTGGCACGGTGAGGAAGAGCTTCGGCCAGGCGGCCGCGAAGAAAGGCGATCATGCCGCCATGAAGGCGGAAGGGCGCAAAGGTGCAAGCACTGGTTTGCAGCTTCTCAACCTCCACCACGCTCGCACGACAAAATGGCCGCCTTCAGGCCTGCCTTCGCGTTGTGCGGACCACTCTTTGACGCCACAAAAAAACGCCCTGCAGCGATGGCTCACCGCAGGGCGCTCTGATCTTTCTTGGCAGCCTTACGCCGACAGCTTCTCCATCAGCTTCTGCGTGCGCTCGATGATCCGCTGCGGCTCATCCAGCAGCCCGGCGGAGAGCAGCGCATTGTCCAGAATCTGCTCGGTGATGAGCCCGGCGGTTTCCGGGTCCTTGGCGCGCAGGCCGGAGAGATTGCGCACCAGCGGGTGGCGTGGGTTGATTTCAAAGATCACCTTCGAGCCCGGCATGTCGCCGTCCTTGCCCATGGCCTTCATCATCTGGCGGATCTGCGGGCTCATCTCGCCCTCGGGGGTGAGCACCAGCGCAGGGCTGCCCACGAGGCGTTTGCCCGTGCGCACCGTTTCCACCTGGGTGGAAAGGCGCTCCTTGATCCAGTCGCAGAGGGAGGTGGCATCTGCCTCCGCCAGAGCCTCGCCCTCCTCGCTGCTGTCGCCGAGGTCGATGTCCGGGGCGTTCACAGACTTCAGGTCCTTGTCCTCAAACTTGTTCAGGCTGGAGATCACATACTCGTCGATGTGCTCAAACATGTAGAGCACTTCATAGCCCTTCGCCTTGAAAGCGGCGACGTACGGGCCGCTTTCGATGGAGCTGCGCGAGGTGGCCACCTGATAGTAGATCTCCTTCTGCCCTTCCTTCATGCGCTTCACGTAGTCGCTCAGGCTCACGGTCTCGCCGGGCTCGGTCATGCTGGACTCAAAGCGCAGCAGCTTGGCGATGGCGTCGCGGTTCGTGTAATCCGTGGCGATGCCCTCTTTGAAGAAGCGGCTGAAGTTCGAGTAGAACTCATTGTATTTCTTCGGGTCCTCCACGGCTTCCTTGTCCAGGTGCTTGAGCAGGCGCTTCACCACCACGTCTCCCAGCTTCTTCACCAGCGCGCTGTCCTGCATGGACTCGCGGGAGATGTTCAGCGGCAGGTCTTCGCTGTCAATCACACCACGCACAAAGCGCATCCACTCCGGCAGCAGCTTCTTCGGCTTCGGGTCGATCAGCACCTTCTTGCAGTACAGGCCCACATTCGGCTCCATCTGGCCCATGCCAAAGGACTCCATGTTCTGCGTCGGGGTGAAGAGCAGCGCATTGATGGCGATGGGGGACTCGGCCTGGAAATGCAGGCGGTAGCTCGGCTCATCAAAGGCGTGCGCCGCAAAGCGGTAAAACTCCGTGTACTGCTCATCGGTGATGCCGTCCTTCGACTTCAGCCACAGCGCCTCCACCGTGTTCACGCGCTCGCCGTCCAGCATGACGGGGAAGCTCACAAAGTTGGAATACTTTTCCAGGATCTGCTTCACGCGGTGCTTCTGGGCAAACTCCGCCGCATCTTCCTTCAAGTGCAGCACGATCTTGCAGCCGCGTGCCTGGTCGGAGGAGTCGTCGATGGTGTAGCTGGTGCTACCATCGCTGGTCCAGATGAGGTGTTCGCCCTCCTTGCGCCAGGAGTGCGTATGCACCTCCACCTTGTCCGCCACCATAAAGGCGGAGTAGAAGCCCACGCCAAACTGGCCAATGAGCTGCGCGTCGTTCTGCTTGCCCGCGTTTTTCAGCGCGGCGGCAAAGGCCTTGGAGCCCGAGTGGGCGATGGTGCCCAGGTTTTCCACCAACTCGGCGCGTGTCATGCCGATGCCGTGGTCGGCGATGGTCAGCGTGCGGGCGGCTTCATCCGTGGTGATGCTAATCTCCAGCGCGGCGGTGTCATCAAAGACCTCCTTCTCCGTCAGCTGCGTCAGGCGCATCTTCTCCATCGCATCAGACGCATTGGACACCAGCTCACGGATGAAGATCTCGCGGTCGGTGTAGAGGCTGTGAATGACGATATCGAGGACTTGTTTGACTTCGGCCTGGAATTCGTGTGTCTGGCTCATGGTTGTTATGGGTTTTGAGGGTTAGGGGGCGGAGAGAGTAGCTGGTGGAAAACGCGGGTCAAGAGCTGCGCGGTGCAAGATGGCTGGGCCAAAGAATCGCCACAGTCATTCCACCCCGTCCCCTTGACTTTCCCACGCGCTCCCGCACACTCGCCGCCTCTATGGGACTTTTCGATTCTCTCGCCAAAAACGCGCTGGGCGGCATGCTCGGCGGTCAGGACCCCGCAGCCATGCTCTCCAGCCTGCTCAGCGAGGCCGGTGGCCTCAGCGGCATGATGTCCAAATTTCAATCCGCAGGCTTTGGCGAGGCCTTCTCCTCCTGGGTCGGCACCGGGGCCAATCAGCCCATCACCCCCGAGCAGATGCAGCAGGCCATCGGCCTCGACTCCCTCCAGGCTCTCGCCGCCAAGGTGGGCATGCGGGACAGCACCGTTCTCCCCCTGCTGGCGCAGTTCCTTCCGCAGGTCATCGACAAGCTGACCCCTCAGGGCCAGATCCACGAAGATCACCCCACCGGCAGCCAGATCCAGAGCGTGCTCACCAGCGTCATCAGCAGCAGCTTCGGCGGCCTGTTTGGCGGCGGTCGCTGAGATTCCCTGCGCCTCGGCGCGCCTCCTGCACGTATTCACGCTTATGCTACGCCTGGCCCTCAAGATGCTCTTTGGCGACACGGCGAAGTATCTCATGCTCGTCGCAGGGCTGGCCGTGGCCACCTTTCTCATGGCGCAGCAGACCGCCGTCTTCTGCGGGCTGATGAACTGGACCAAGTCCACCCTGAAAAACGTGCCAGCCCCCATCTGGGTGGTGGAGGACAAGGTGGAGCAGGTCAATGAAACCAATCCGCTGCTGGACACCGACGTGGCCCGTGTGCGCAGCGTCAAAAGCGTGGCCTGGGCCAGCCCCATCTACTCCGGCATCCAGCGCGTGCGTCTGGAAAACGGCAACTTCAAGATGATCCAGCTCATTGGCATCGACTCCAACACCCTTGCCGGAGCCCCGGCCAAGATGCTTGCGGGGGATTTGATGAAGCTGCGCCTGCCGCACTCTGTCGTCATCGACGACCTCGGCGTCACGCGCCTGGCCCGCAAACGCGGTGAACAGGTGAAGGTGGGCGATGTCTTCGAGCTCAACGACCAGGAGGCCCGCGTGGTGGGCATCGCCGATGCAGTGACCTCCTTCACCGGCGGCCCCTATGTCTGGACCACTTACGAGCGCGCCCTGCAGTATGTGCCCCCTCAACGCAAGATGCTGCAGGCCGTGATTTGCGCCCCACGCGAAGGCGTCAGCCTGGAGCAGGCTGTCGAGGACATCCGCCGCACCACCGGGCTCAAGGCCTTCATCAATCGCGAGGCCAATTTCAGCGAGTTCTGGGCCCAGCGCGGAGGTGGCGAGACCAACAACTTCAGTGTCTCGACCGTGTGGTGGTATGTGAAGAACACCGGCATTCCCATCTCCTTTGGCACCACAGTCATCATCGGCCTGCTGGTGGGCATGGCCGTGAGCTGCCAGACCTTCTACTCCTTTGTGCTGGAAAACATGCGCCACCTCGGCGCGCTCAAGGCCATGGGCGCCTCCAACGGCACCCTCTGCCTCATGCTCATCACCCAGGCCTTCACCGTTGGCATCATCGGCTACGGCATCGGCCTGCTGGGCACCTCCGGCTTTGCCATGGGCGCGCTGAAGAATGAGCAGCCCCCCTTCTACATGCCGGAGTTTGTCCCCTTCGCAGTACTGGGCGTCGTCCTCAGCATCTGCGCCCTGGCCGCCCTTCTCGGCATCTGGCGCGTGAGCAAGCTGGAACCCGCGATGGTGTTCCGGAGCTGAGTGCGACTGACACTCCCGCCCGTTGATCATCGCTCACGGATGGCTGATGCCATGCTGTGCTGAAAACGGGTTTGATGGCGAAAGCACGAGCAGACGGAGGGGGATCATCTTGATGCCCACACATGCGGCGTGTTTGCGGATGAATCGAGCACGCTGGGCGATGCGGGAATGTGTGGGATCGGGACGATCCCACTCCGCCGGAGCACTGCCTGCCCGCAGAGCGAACGCAGTGAGGCAATGCCCATCGCACTCCAAACCACCGCCCCCTACTCCAGCTGCAGCTTCGCCAGCGAGCCATACAGGCCGCCGGGGCGGGCCACCAGCTCCTCATGTGTGCCGCGCTCCAGGATGGCGCCGCCGGACATGACGAGGATCTGGTCGCAACGCCTCACGGTGCTGAGACGATGCGCGATGATGATGCTGGTGCGGTTTTCCATCAGCTTGTCCAGCGCGTCCTGAACCAGACGCTCGCTTTCGGCGTCGAGGCTGCTGGTGGCTTCGTCGAGAATCAGGATGGCCGGATCGGCAAGAATGGCGCGTGCGATGGCGATGCGCTGGCGCTGGCCGCCGGAGAGCTGCGTGCCGCGGTCTCCCACCAGCGTCTGGTAGCCTTCCGTCAGGCCCGCGATGAAATCGTGCGCATTGGCCTTTTTGGCCGCGCTGATGATCTCCTCCTCGGTGGCGTCCGGCTTGCCGTAGGCGATGTTTTCCCGGATGCTGCCGCCAAAGAGCAGCACCTCTTGCGGCACCAGCGCGAGATTCCGCCGCAGCGTGGTCAGCGACATGTCACGAATGGGCTGCCCGTCGATGCGGATCTCCCCGCTCGTCGGGTCATAAAAGCGGAACAGCAGGGACACGCTGGTGCTCTTGCCCGAGCCACTCGGACCCACGAGAGCGATACGCTGCCCGGCCTTGGCCTGCAGGCTGAAATCCCGCAGCACTACGGCCTCTGGCCGCGTGGGGTAGGCAAAGCTCACGTCGCGCATGTCGATCTCGCCTTTGAAGTGCAGCTTGGCCACATTGTCGTCTTCGGGCTCAGTGTCATCCCGCAGGATCTCGCGCACACGCTCCGTGGCACCCAGAGAGCGCTGGAGCTGGGTGATCAGTTCCGGAAATTGCATGAAGGACGCTGCGATCATGCCGCTGAGCCCCGCAAACTGCGTCAGCTCCTCCTTGCCAATGCCGCCGTCATTGAGCATGCGCATGGCAAACCACGTGACCAGGATCAACGCCACGCTGAAGGCAAAGATGATGAAGGCGATGAAAGACGCCCGCGGCACCGCAGCGCGCAGCACGGTGCGCAGGTACTCGCTCAGATTCTTGTCATAACGCGCCAGCTCATACGCCTCGTTGCGGAAGGCCTTCACGCTCACGATGCTCTGCAGGCTCTCGTCCACCACCACCTGGGAGGCGGCCAGATTGTCCTGCGCACGGCGCGTCAGCTTGCGGATGCGAGCGCCAAAGATGGCGATCATCACGATCACCACCGGGATCGTGCCCACCATGAAGAGAGAGAGCTTCACGGACATGTTCAGGATCAGCACCAGACAGAGCGAGAGCATGACCGTGTGCCGGATCAGCATCGGAATTGTGACCACCAGCGTCTCGCGCATGGCCTCCACATCATTGGCCAGCCGGGAGGCCAGCTCGCCCACACGGCGGTGGTTCAGCGTCCCCATCGGCAGGCGGATGATGCGGCTGAAAGTATCCAGCCTCAGGGCCGCCAGCGCACGCTCGGAGGCCTTGGCAAAGAGCATGATGCGGAAAAACGCGATTACCGCCTGCGCGGAAATCAGTGCTACAAGATACCAGACACTGTGATTCAGTTCGGCCATCCATTCCGGCCCATGAGCGCCACCAATCCCCTTTCCGGCCACCGCCGCCAGCTCCTTGATGAAGAGGATCGTCATGCCGCCCGTGATCGCCAGCGCGATCAGTGCGGGGATGAACACATTGTAGTGCGGACGCAGGTAGTTCAGGAAAAAGCCAGCGTCTTTCCACGCCGCACGGTCCCACAGTTTTTTACTCGCTCGTTCTTCAGCCATGATGGTTATTCTTCTAATCGACACGCACCGTCCAGCGCAGCGTGGGTTTGTCAGTCAGCTCCAAAACGCTGAGGCTTTCAGCATCATCCCCCTGACGTCTGCTTCGCGTGAGGAAATAATCACGCCCACCTCCGCTAAAGCGCACGTTCAGTCCAAGCTGGCTGTTGCCATTTCCCAGAGCCCACTCGTGACGGTACAAATAGCTTTTTGGCAGGGAGATCGTCAGCCTGCGCCCACCACCGGCAGAACTGGTGAGAGCCGCCTGGATTTCCTTCGGGTCAAACACAGCTGCATAGCCGCTGCCAAACGCCCAAGGAGCGATCGGACTGACCTCCAAATCACCATCGGCAGCTTTACCGCTGATGCGAAGCGCCGCCGTAGCCCCGGGTGTCAGGCGCTCGCCATAGCTGCGGGCGTCGATGTTTAGCAGGAGCTCAAATGCCTTGCCGGAGGAATCGTCCACAAGACTGACGCCGGTCAGGTCAAGCGTAAGAAACAGCTTCATGCTGTCCGCATCTGCCCGCAGTGTCACAGCACTTTCCTGAGCATCCGCAGCACTCAGTTTCACAGACTCTTTCAGCCCCATGTTGCGGGTGAGCTCGACGTCACGGTCAAAAATCTGCCTCCCCCCATTCGAACTCAAGGCCAGCTTGAGTGGCAGCACCCGGCGAAACTGATTCTGACCTTCAGATGGAAGCGGCAGCGCGAGCTTGAGAAGCTCCGAGTTGCCGGCATCCAGCGCCAGCTTTCCAGCCTGCTTTTTTCCAGCCCATTCAGACTCCCATGCCACGGAGAGCCCGGTGCCAGCGCTATTTTCGATTTCAAGTTCAGGGGAGAACTCCGCCTCCTGATTGAAAGCCACACGTGCGTTCCAGGCAATGCTGAACGGACGCAGAGTCACGACGATGTCCTCGATTCGGGACTGTTTGCCAGCCACCACAAGAACAGGCAGGCGCATTCTGCCATCGACCAGCGGCAGCTCCCTGGTGTCGGTAATGGCGTAACTGAGCTTCACCGTCTGCTTTGCGCCAGCATTCAGCTGAAATTCCGGATTGGTGTCTTTGGGCTTTAACCCTGCGGGCACCAGCGGCAGCACAGTCAGGGCCAGAGGTTCGCGGCGAGTGTTGGCCAGCAAAAATTCCAGCGTCATCTGCCCCTGGCCCGCCAACGTCGCTGTGGCAGCACTGATTTCCCAAGAAACCGCAGGCGCGCCCTGCATCACATCCTGGTACAGGATGCGCCCCATTTCCGCATGCATGGCGGTCGTGGGTGTCATCGGCCCTTGAGACGAAGGGGAGTTCAGCAAACTTTGATACTGCTGCATCAAGGCTGGGAAGATTTGGTCCGCTCCCTTCGCGCCTGCGGGAGCCTCAAGAAGGCGTGACAAATCGCCCATGTCTGAGAAAATGACCCCTTCCCGGATGCTGGCTTCACGCAGCACACAGGAAGGGCCGCGTGTGCATGCCAGACTGGCCTCCTCCGGTTCTGCCGCCTGAGGAACAGGGCCGGCAACGATCACTTCAAGATGTTTGCCACGCGCCGTGTCCAGCAGACTGCGAAATGCCACCGCCACATCCGCTGCAGACACACCTGCCAGCCCGTCTTCCAGTCCTTGGGCCAGCAGCACCAGGTCCGGCAGCCCCTGAAAGCCTAAGGTCGAGAGGGCCGAGGCCGCAGACATGATGCTGGAGGTTTGGACAGGCTGAATCAAAATTTCCGGCCCCATCACCTTGGAATCCTTGTCGCGCAATTTGCCACCCGGGCGCACAATGCGTACGCCGCCGGTGTAGTAAAACTGTGATGCCAGCTTTTTCGCAAAGACACCGGCAAAGCTTTTGAGCATCGGATCCACACCGGCTTCAGACGTCACTCCATCCAAGATCGCATCTCCCAGCACTACGATCTGCACACGCTCACGGCGCGTAAGCTTCAGCAGCGTCTGCGGCAGATATTTCCTCCAGCGATCCCGCTGGACAGGAGAAAGATCGAAATAGGTCTGAGGCAGCACGACCGGCGAAGGCAGTTTTTCTTCAGCAGCTCGCGCCGCAGCCTGGAGGGCCGGCAAGTCCGGCACTGTTTCAGCAGCAGGTACAGGAGCCGCAGGCACCGGGGTGGCAGGTGCCTGAGCCCGGAGACCGGTCACGCCCAGCAACGCCAGAGTGCCGAGGATGGAGAATGTCTTGCGGTTGGAAAACATGCGCCCGCTATCTCAGCGAGCCCGGCCACGGCTGCAACCGGCGAGTGCGTTTATGGCACAGGGTTGCGCAGCGGGCCGGTTTCGTCATCATCTGCCCCAACCATGTCCACCCTAGCCCCAGCCGCCGTCCTCTACGAAGCCAAGAAGCCCCTGCGCGTCGAGGAGGTCAAAGTGCTGCCGCCCCAGGCGGGAGAGGTCACCGTGCGGATGAAGGCCGCCGGCGTCTGCCACAGCGACCTGCATGTGATGAAGGGAGACCTCTCCATGCCCATGCCCATCATCCTCGGGCACGAGGGCAGCGGCGTCATCGAGGCCATAGGAGAGGGCGTCACCTCCGTGGAGGTGGGAGATCACGTCATTCTCGTCTGGCGTGGCTCCTGCGGGAAATGCGAGTACTGCAGCAGCGGCCGCCCCGCACTGTGCGACATGGGCACCGCCATGCGCTTCACCGGCCTCATGCCGGATGGCACCACCCGCTTTCAAAACTCCGCCGGAGAGAGCATCCGCCACTACGCCGGCGTCTCCGCCTTCTCCTCCCTGGCCACCATGCCCCAGGCCTCCGTGGTGAAGATCCCCAAGGAGTTCTCCTTTGAAAAAGCCGCGCTCATCGGCTGCGGCGTCATCACCGGCGTGGGCGCGGTGGAAAAAGCCGCCCGCGTGCAGCCCAACAGCACCGTGGCCGTCATCGGCTGCGGCGGCATCGGGCTCAATATCGTGCAGGGTGCACGCATGGCCGGGGCGCGCCAGATCATCGCCGTGGACAAATTCAGCCGCAAGGAAGCCGACGCCCGCCAGTTCGGCGCCACCGACTACGTGGACGTGAACGCCGGCGACCCCGTGCAGGCCATCAAAGACCTCACCGATGGCAAAGGCGTGGACTACGCCTTCGAGGCATACGGCTCCGGCAAGACCGCCGAGCAGGCCTTTGACGCCACCAAGAAAGGCGGCATGTGCGTCATGGTGGGCATCACCAGCGCCGCCGACCGCGCCAGCATCAATGTAAACCAGCTCGTCTATGCCGAGAAAACCCTGCGCGGCAGCCTCTACGGCAGCACCCAGCCCCGCAAAGACCTGCTCCTCCTCATCGCCATGCACCAATCCGGCAGGCTGATGCTCGATGAGCTGGTAACGAAGCGGTA
Organism: Prosthecobacter fluviatilis; assembly: GCF_042655725.1. Lineage (GTDB taxonomy): Bacteria > Verrucomicrobiota > Verrucomicrobiia > Verrucomicrobiales > Verrucomicrobiaceae > Prosthecobacter > Prosthecobacter fluviatilis. Next base: position 1,008,571 of record NZ_JBHSMQ010000001.1, on the reverse strand, counting down.
TCCGCTGGAGGGCATCAATGAAGCGTATGCTGCGCTGCAGCGCGGTGAGGTGGCGCGGAGTTTGATCGTGTTTGAGTGAGGGAGCCGTAAAGCTTCTTCAAAAGATAGGGGTGATTACCTTGCCAAATATCTGCAGAACGGCCCATGCATACCAAAACGCTGGCGCACAGACGGCAGCACCTACGAGTGCGCGCCACCACCCACGCATACCGAGATGCTGAACGAAGCTGCACAGGACCGGAACTAGAACAGCAGCCACGCACAACCAGCCAAAGTGCTGTTCCACCCAGTTCCAACAACGATCCGCCCACAGGGTTCGATCTTCGGCGTTGGCCACGAGCAACTGATGCTTGTGGAGAAATGCAATTTTCAGTCGAACAGCATGATGCGTCGCTAGCGCAGTGAAAGGCGCCATTGCCCAGGCGGCCATTTCCAGTGCTCGAGCACTGGCGATTTGCCATTTCATGCCAGAGCCCGCTTCAGTGCGTTCCTAGTCATCTGCTGCACGCGCTCATCCGGCCCGTGCGGGCGGGAGAAGTGGCTCCAGGGGATCATGTGGCCGGGGGGATCGCTGAGGCCCTGGCACCAGAAAATCGTCGTGGCGTTGAAGACGATGTTTTTCTTTGGGCCTTCATAAACCGTGGCGGCGTATTTGCCCAACCGCGTGCCGCTGGCCCACACATTGCCTTCGCCCACCACCTCCAACCCCGGACGCGCCGTGTCGGGATCGCCGTGAAACTCCCAGCCCACGAGACCGGGGATGCTGTCCCCTTTCTTCATACCCGTGCCTTCAAACAGCCAGTGCTCCGGCTTGGCGCAGGTCCAGTCGCCGCCGCCGTTGAAAGGCACCGTCGTGCGCGCGCCGATGATGTCGCGCTCATCCGGCCCCGGATTCTCAAACGGGCCCAGCACTTTCGAGTACGCCTCCTTCTCCTCCTCGCGGAATTCGCCGTAGCAGGTCTCGCGGGTCAGGCGGCGGTTTGCTTCGCCCTTCGCATTCGGGGTAAAGGGCGTGACCATATACACATCGTTGGCCGAGAGCCACAGCACGCTCAGACCGTCCGCAATGGCCTGCTTCACGTTCGCATACTGGCGCATGTCCCAGTATTCATCATGGCCCACGCTGATCATCGACTTCGCGCGCGCCAGATTGGCGGGGTTCAGATTGTCCACATTGGAGCAGTAGGTCACATCGTAGCCCTCCTTCTCGAGCCAGTAGCATAGCGGATACTCCCACAGCAAAAACTCACCGCTGCCCATGCTCTGCGGATTGTCAAAGATCTGCACGTATTTGCCATACGGGCGGTCAAAGCTCACGCTCACACCGGGGGCATGCGCCGCGCGCGGATCGGTGTAGAGGGACTCGTTCACCGGCCAGCGGTTGTAGGCCTGCCAGGTGTTGTCGCTGCATTGGAAAAGGATGTCCGCCGGACGGTCGTCCGTGACGATGAAGACGATGTAGCTCTGCCAGTAGGGCTTGTCAGCAGCTTCGGGGATCGTGCTCAGTCTTCCCAGATACACACCGCTGGGCCAGTCCTGCGGGATCGTCAGCGTGGTGCTGGCCTCCCACCGGCACTCGCGCAGGCGCTTGTCCGCCATCTCCGGCACGGGCTGCTCCTTGCCCTCGAAGGGGCCGAGTGTGGTCATGAGCCGCGCACCCGAGCCGCCGTAGTAGCCCATGCGGAAAATCTCGACGCTGAAGCGCGCCACCGGCCGCGTGCTCACAAAGATGTCCATCTTCTCCCCCGCCTTCACCGACTGTCGCGAGCAGTAGCCCTCGATGAGAGAGGTGCGGTAAGACTTCGCGCCATCCGGACGCATGCGCGTGAGCTGAAAGCTGGCCCCCGCCTTCGCATTCTCAGCCTTGATCAGCTCCGGCTGCCTCTTCGTGGTGGGTGCCGCCATCAGCTTGCGGGCACTGGTCATTGCGGCAACGGCACTGGTGGTCTTGATGAATTCGCGGCGGTCCATAGTTGGAGCAATACGGGCCGGAAGCGTCGCGTATAGCAGCCTATGCCGATTCATCTGACCTCCCGCCGAAATTTCATCGCCCAGATGGGTGCCGCAGCAGCCCTGGCACACAGCAGTGCTGGTGCAGCCGAGGTGGATGAAAACCTCATCGCCATTCTCAATGACACCCATGTGGGCGGCAAGCACCCGGCCACGGCCTCCATCCCCACGCACCTGCGTGACACCGTCGCCTGGCTCGTGGCCCAGCCCAAGCGTCCTGCGGCAGTCGTCATCAATGGCGACCTGGCGCTCAATAGCGGCCTGCCGGACGACTACACCCATTTTGCCAAACTGATCGCCCCGCTGCATGAGGCGGGCATCCCCGTGCACCTCAGCATGGGCAACCACGATGACCGCGATGTCTTTTATCAAGTGCTGACCGCTGAAAAGCCCGCCACCGCAGCCGTGGCCTCCAAGCACGTCGGTGTAGTGCAGACCGCTCGTGCCAATCTCTTTCTGCTCGACTCCCTCAAAGCGCGCATGGTGGCGCAGGGACTGCTCGGGGATGAGCAGCTCGCCTGGCTGGCCAAGGCTCTGGACACACACGCCAACAAGCCCGCGCTCGTCTTTGCCCATCACAATCCGCGCCTTGGTGGCGAAGAGAAGCACTTCCCCGGCGGCCTGGAGGACTCCGAGCCGCTGTGGGAGCTGCTGGTCGCCCGCCCGCAGGTGAAGGCCTACATCCATGGGCACATCCACCACCGCAATTTTTTCCACCACCGCGGCATCCACATCCTCAATACCCCGGCCACCTCCTATGTGTCCAATCCCAAGGAAAGCACCACCGGCTGGACCATGGCCACGCTGAGCGCCACCGGCGGCAGCTTCACCACCCACACGCACCTGCCGGAGCACGAGTGGAATGGTGCGAAGGTCGATCTCCAGTGGCGGACGTGAAAACCGCTCACTTATTTTCGTTTCGCAAGAACGCGCCTCTCGCCGCGTAGGTTCTGGACGGTCATGTCCTCTCACGTTCCAGAGATTCGTATTTCGCGGCGCAGCCTGCTTCATGCAGGTGGCGTGGGGATGCTAGGCTATGGGCTGAACCAACTCGCTGCATTGGGCGCGCCCTCGTCACGCCCCGGCATCGGGATCGGCAAGGCGAAGTCCGTCATCATGATCTTCAATGGCGGCGCTCCTAGCCACATCGACCTCTGGGATCCCAAGCCCGACGGCCCCTCGGAGATTCGCGGTGAGTTCAAGACCATCCGCACCAGCGTGCCCGGCATCCACGTCACCGAGCTGCTGCCGCAGATGGCAAAGCGCATGGACAAGCTGGCACTCATCCGCTCCGTGCACCACGGCCACAGCAGCCACAATGGCGGCATGCACTGGGCCACCACCGGGCGGCCCTATCGTGTGGACAGCACGCTCATCACCCCCAGCCCCACGGACTTGCCCGGCGTGGGCACCCTCGTGGGCTGGCTGGCTCAGCGGGACGGCTTTAGCAAAGGCGTACCGCCCTACGTCATCACCCCCTTCCCTCATTGCGACAGCAAGGTGTACCTCACCCCCGGCCAGTTCGGCGGCTGCCTCGGCACACGCTACGATCCCTACGTGCTGGATGACGACCCCAATGCCGCCACATTCCGTGTGCGCAACATGGGCCTCGACTCCAGCCTCACGCCCGCACGTTTCCAGGAGCGCCTCTCGCTGCTCAATCAGATGAGCGCCGTCTCGCGCCCAATCGCATCCCCGCAGGTGGCGCAGATGGACATCTTCAATGAGCAGGCCTACACCATGCTTCAGTCCGGCAAGGCCGCCGCTGCCTTTGACCTTTCCAAGGAGCCCGACAAAGTGCGCGAGCGCTATGGCCGCCATAGCTGGGGCCAGTCCCACCTCCTCGCGCGCCGTCTCATCGAGTCCGGCACCCGCTTTGTCACCACGGTGAACGGCCCGTCCATCACCTGGGACACGCACAAGGACAACTTCAACGGTCTCAAAAACCGCCTCGTACCGCCCATGGAGCAGGCCTATGCCGCGCTGCTGGACGACCTGGAGGAGCGCGGGCTGCTGGAAAGCACCCTCGTAGTCTGGATGGGAGAATTTGGCCGCACGCCCAAGATCAACACCGACGCCGGGCGTGACCACTGGCCGGGTTGCTACACCGTGGTGCTGGCAGGCGGCGGCGTGCGCGGCGGCCAGGTCATCGGCAGTTCGGACGCCAGCGGGGCCTACCCCAAGGACCGCCCCATCACTCCGGCAGACATCCACGCCAGCATCTACTCCGCCCTGGGTTACGACTACCGCGAGATCAGCTACCGTTCCTCGGACGACCGCCCCATCGCGCTGACCGAAGGCTCGATGATCAGCGAGCTGTTTTGATTTCCAGCCACTCCGGCTATGTTGCGCCGTGCCGAAGAAGAAAAAGCCTGCCAAAGCCAAGAGCAAAGCTGCTAAAAAGTGGCACCTCTATGTCCTGCTCTGCAAAGACGAGACACTTTACTGTGGCATCACCAATGATCTGGACCGCCGGATAGCCCAGCACAATGCAGGCAAGGGCGCACGCTACACCCGAGGACGAGGCCCGGTAATTCTGCTGCGTTCCTGGCCTCAAAAGAACAAATCCACAGCCTTAAGAGCCGAAATTTCTTTCAAAAAACTTAGCCGAGCAGGCAAAGAAGAGTATCTCGCTGCCTAAGCACGCATAACAAGGCAGAAATATGTGTTTTGCGAAGGGTTTCTGAGACAGCGCGCCATTCTTGTGGTACTTGAACAGATGGTCACAACAAAAGCAGTCACTAAAAAAGCGCCTTTCTCCCGTCGGGTAGTTGATCACGTCACCGATGAGCTGGTGAATGTTCTTTCCTCAGGGGAAACTTTTGAGTTCAAAACTCTCTTTGCGAAGGTGTTTGAGGGATTGAAGCTGAAAAACGCTGTGAGCGGAGGCGAAGAGATGCTGCGCCTGAGGTCGTATGAAAAGATTCTCAAGCTGACGAACTGCGGACTGGTCAAAAAAGTTGGCAAAACTTACCGTGCTTTGGAAGGCATCGAAACAGCCTCCAGCACTCACCGCCTGGCACGGCTGGACTCAGCCATCCTCGCAGCCACACAGGCCAAGTCCTGAGACAGCAGCTTTAAGTTTAGCGAAACGGCACGGCGCGTCTTAATTAGATGGCCGTGCCTTCTTTTTTATGCCTGCATTGCTGCAGGAAACGAAGTGGTTGCCTCACAAGGATTCGAACCTTGAATAACAGATTCAGAATCTGCTGTGTTACCATTACACCATGAGGCAGTGATAAGGCGGGCGGAGAGAATAGTGGATAGTGGCGTTCTTGCAAGTGGGACAGCAGACTTTTTCACTCCCCGCCGGTCAATTCATGACGATGGGCCTTGGTTTCAGCCACAATCACCCCGCTGAGACAGATCAGGCAGATGAGATTTGGCAGTGCCATCAGCCCATTCGCCGCGTCAGCAAAGTCCCAGACAGCCTGCGCGGGCTGGACCGAGCCAAACAGCACGGCCAGCACCCAGAGAACTCGGTAGGGTTTCACCGCGCGAGAGCCAAAGAGGTACTCCGCTGCTTTTTCACCATAGTAGCCCCAGCCGAGAATGGTGGAGAAAACAAAGGTCATCAGGCCAAACATGAGGATGTACGGCCCCCAGACGTGCAAATCATTGAAGGCAGCGCTGGTCAGCGCAGCTTTGGGCAGGCCGTCCTTCCAGTGGCCACTGCTCACCACCACCAGGCCGGTCATGAGGCACACCACCACGGTGTCCCAAAAGGTGGCCGTGCTGCTCACCAACGCCTGACGCACCGGATTCCGCGTCTGCGCCGCTGCAGCCACGATGGGCGCGGAGCCCAGGCCGGACTCATTCGAGAAAAGTCCCCGAGCGATGCCCGCGCGAGCCACCTCCTTCAATCCTGCCCCCACGAAACCGCCCACCGCCGCCTGCCCGTTCCACGCTCCATTCCAGATGTCCAGGAAGGTCTGCGGCAGCACCGCATAGTTTTTGATCAGGATCAGCGCACAGCCTACCACGTAGCCCACGGCCATCACCGGCACCAAAAAGCCGCACACTTTGGCGATGCTCTTAACGCCACCGAGCACCACGGCCGCCGTCAGCGCCGCCATCACCCCACCGGCGATCCAGCGCAACTGGGTCACTGATTCCGGCTTCACCTTCTCGATGAGCATCTCCACGATGCTGTTGGCCTGTGTCATGTTGCCAATACCAAAGGCAGCGATGCAGGTGAAGACGGCAAACACAACTCCCAGCCACTTCTGCCCTAGCCCACGCTCCAGCGCATACATGGGCCCGCCCGCCATACTGCCGTCAGGCATGGTGATGCGATACTTCACCGCAAGCACAGCCTCCGAATACTTGGTGGCGATGCCAAACACGCCCGTGAGCCACATCCACAGCACCGCACCCGGCCCACCCATGGCAACCGCACCTGCCACGCCGATGATGTTGCCTGTGCCAATGGTGGCGGCCAGCGCCGTCATCAGCGCGCCAAACTGAGACACGTCCCCTTCCCCCTCCTTGTGCCGGGAGAATGAGATGCGGATGGCCTGAATCATGTGCTTCTGAATGAAGCCGGTGCGAAGCGTCAGAAACAGATGAGTGCCGAAAAGCAGAATGATGAGAGGCGCCCCCCAGACAAAACCGGAGAGATCAGCAGCAAATTTAGCAAAGTCCATGAAGTCTTTTAAGGTGTGATACGGTCATGCGCCAAGCACAAACAATGCCCTGAAGAAATTTCTCCACCACAAGCCAAGTTTTTTCCGCACGACTACATTCCCATTGCGTATTTCTGCGCCAATCCGCTATCTTTGCGGTCCCAATCCACCCACATGAAGCCCTCGCTCTTCCCCAACCGTCGTACCTTCCTTCGTAGCACCGCCGCAACCGCAGGCGGCATCTTCTTCCCTAACCTGCTCATCGGCCAGGACGCGGCGGTCGTCAAAAAGATCAACGTCGCCGGCATCGGCGGCGCAGGCGGCAAAGGAGCCTCCGACGTGGGCATTTCGGCCAAAGGAGCCAACATCGTGGCCATCTGTGACGTGGACCGTGAGCGCCTCAAGCAGGCCCAGCAGAAGTATCCTGACGCCAAGATGTTCGAAAGCTTCCGCGAAATGTTCGATGCCATGGGAGACAAGATCGACATGTGCACCGTCTCCACGCCGGACCACGCTCACTACCCTGCAGCGATGGAAGCCATCAAGCGTGGCAAGCACGTGTGCGTGCAAAAGCCGCTGGTCAACCGCATCTGGGAGGCCAACCAGCTCCACGAGGCCGCCAAGAAAAAAGGCGTGAAGACGAACATGGGCAATCAGGGCCACACCGGCAAGGGCATCCGCTTCCTCAAGCAGTGGGTCAGCGAAGGCATCGTCGGCAACGTCAAAGAAATCCACGTTTGGACCAACCGCCCCATCTGGCCTCAGGGGAACGAAGCCAAGGCCAAGTACATCCAGGGCACCGTACCGAAGATCAAGGAAAAGAAAAAAGGCCCTGACGGCAAGGACATCATCGTCGAGACCGCCGAAGACCTCTTCAACTGGGAGCACTGGCTGGCTGCCTGCCCTTCCGTCCCCTTCACCGACGGCCTGCACCCCTTCGCCTGGCGTGGTCATCGTGAATACGGTGCCGGTGCCATGGGCGACATGGGCTGCCACCTTCTGGACGGCCCCTTCTGGGCCTGCGGCCTTGGCGAACCCTACAAGATGGAAGCCGAGTGCACCGAACTCACCGACGTGAGCTGGCCGAAATCCTCCCACGTCATCTTCTACTTCAAGACGGAAAAATACGGCGAAATCAAACTGCACTGGTACGAAGGCAGCTTGAAGCCCGAGCGGCCTGCTGAACTCGAAGCTGAGCGCGACTGGGACAAGATCAAAGGCGGCTTCCTCCTCCGTGGTGACGCCGGTGTCATCCTCAACACCGACGACTACTGCGGCAGCCCACGCCTCATTCCGAACACCAAGATGGCCGACTTCCTCGGCGGCAAGTCTCCTGAGCTCAAGCTTGAAACCTCCATCGCTGAAGGTGAGCCGCAGCTCGAACTGATCCGTGCGATCGAACAGGACAAGATCTGTGGCAGCAACTTCGACTACTCCGTGCCGCTGACCAAGCTCTGCCTCTTCGGCAACCTGGCCATCGCCAATCCGGGCAAGGTCATCAACTGGGACGCCGCCAAGCAGGAGTCCGACAACGCAGAAGCCAACAAGCTCATCACCCGTGCGGCCTACCGCCAGGGCTGGGACTACAGCGCCGCGAATATCTAGGCTCTGAATCAGGCGGCAAGCCTGAGTGCCAACATTCAAACGACGACGCCCGGCAGCTACACACTGCCGGGCGTCTTTTTTCCCTGAAACCATCCATGCCTCACGCAAATAAATGCGTGAGAGGCTGCCCTTTGTCGGCCACGGTGAAAGGACGCTTGCTTGGCGAGTAGATCACCTGATCCAATGGCAGGCCCAAGGCATACCCTATGGTGGCATTCAAATCTGGCGGTCCAACCTTGTCTGCGGCGATGCCGGAACCATCCGGCGTGGTGGCTCCATATTTCATCCCGCCTTTGATGCCGCCGCCAATGATGACGGAGGAAAAAACCGGGTAGTGATCACGCCCCTGGTTCTGATTGATCTTCGGTGTGCGGCCAAACTCGGAGCTCACCACAATCATGGTGCTCTCCAGCATTCCGCGATGTTCGAGGTCGGAGATGAGCGCCGCCAGCGCAGTGTCCAGCGTGTCGCAGAGCCGGGGTGTGTTGATGAAGTTGGCGACATGAGTGTCCCAGCTGCCCAGGCTGACTTCGACAAAACGCACCCCATGCTCAACAAGGCGGCGTGCAAGCAGGCACCCCTGTCCGAAGGTGTCTTTACCGTAGGCCTGCCGCAGCGCATCCGGCTCCTTGGTGAGGTCAAAGGCCACGAGGTCCTCGCTCTTCATGAGTTTCACGGCATCGTCATACACGTCTGAGTAGGCTTTGACGCCGCGCGTGTCCCACTTGCCCTGAAACTCTGCATCCAGCGAATGCGCAAGATCACGACGCATAGCAAAGCGTTCATCGGTCACGCCCTTCTGAGGCTTGACGTTTTGCAGGCCGGCCTCGGGATTGTTCACCATGAGAGGGCCGTGCTTTTTGGCAAAGAAGCCCGCGCCGGGATGGCGGCTGTCATTGCCCACATACACATAGGGAGGCAGGGCGGGATTGCCAGGGCCCTGGAAGAAGCTGAGCCATGCGCCCATGCCGGGATGCTTGATTGTGCTACGCAGGCCAAAGCTGGTGTGCATGAAGTAATTCGCCTGTTCATGCGCGGCGGTGTTGGTGGCCATGGAATTGATCACACATGCGTGATGCATCTGCTTGGCCGTCCGCGGCAGGTATTCGCTAATCTGCACACCGTCGGCGCTCGTCTTGATGGCCTTGACCGGACCCGCGACCTCCTTGTTGTCCGGCTTGGGATCCCAGGTGTCCAGATGACTCTGCCCACCCGTCATGTAAAGGAAGATGACATTGCGTGCGGTGGCCGCCTGCTTGGCGGTGGCACTTCCTTCACCGACAGCGAAAGCCTTGCCGGAGAACAGCTGCTCCATGGAGGGCAGCAAACCGACCCCAAGGCAGGACTGGGCCATGCGGGTCATCACAGCGCGGCGGGAGAGGTCGTTGTTGGGCGTTTTCATGATGCGTTTGAATGAGGTGTTGATGAAAGGTCCGGCTCTATTCGACGAAGATAAAACGCTGGGTGCTAAGAGCAGCCAGGGTGATGTCCTCCCACAGAGTCTTGGAGGAGGCGTAGCTTTCCAGAGTCTGAAGCATGTGAGCCTTCTCCTTGGCGTTCGGCTTGCGCGAGTAGAGGCTGAGAAAGAGCGTGTCGATTTTCTCCTCGTTGGTTTTGGCCTTGCGCAGATTGATGCTGAGCGTGGACCAGGCACTGGTAAGCTGGTTGAGGAGAGAGCCATTCAGCATCGTCAGCGCCTGCGGCACACTGGCCTCATCACTGGCGTTTTCGATGATCTCGCGGTCGCTCTGGCCAAACTCGCGCAGGAAATGCCCCCGCGGCGCAGGAGAGGGCAGCTCAGCAGCCCGGCTCCAGGTCTGGTGCAGTGTTCGCTGGAAATTTTCGAAGCTCTTGATGCTTTTTGCATCCTTCATGCCGAGCACTTCTTCGTCCGCTTTGAGGGTGGTCAAGACCCTCGCGTCAAGAGGTGCGTCCTTGGGATCCACGCGGCTGTCCTGCATGAGATTCATCATGGCCATCTCCATGGGCCCATCTCCGCTGACCGCCGCAAGCTGCTTCTGAATTTCCTGGTTGCCGGACTTTTTAGCAGCCTCATAGAAGCATTTCGAAACCTGCTCACGCAGAATGCGCTGGCTTTCCCCCAGCCGACGCTGGATTTCTCGAGACTTGGCCTTGTCGTCTTTTGCGCGGGCCTCATCGAGTTCTTTGCGGAGCTGCTCAAACTCCTTGTTCTGTTCGCGCATTCCCGCAGCCACCTCTTTGGCGGCCTCAAACAGCAGCGGTGCCTCGGTCTTGTCCAGCAGCTGCGCGAGGTGATGGCGGTTTTCGAGGTCACGGCGTTCGCGCTCACGGGTGCTCCAGTTCACCTGGTCAGGATCTGGGCTGACAAGAGTGACGAGGGAATCCCAGACCTGCTCTGAGCGCATGCGGTGAAACACCGGTCCCTGGAAGTAGCAAGGCGTGCCGGGAGAGACTTCCTTGATGCTCTCACGTGCAAAGGCCTGCGTATTCAGCAGCACCCTCAAGTAGGCCTTCATATCGTATTTCAGCGCGACCATCTGCCGCTCCAGAAAGTGCATCAGCTCGGGGTTGGAGGCCACGCTGCTGTCCATCATTTCATCCACCTGCTCATAGAGGCCTGCCCCAAAAACGCGCTGCCAGAGGCGGCTGGCAATAATCGTGGTAAATCGCGGGTTTTCCTGAGATGTCAGCCACTGTCCGAATTCCCCGATGGTGTTTGCCCCCTTTTGCAGCGTGACGGGCTTGCCAAACATGACCGCCGCTTGAACCACATCCTTGGGCTTTGCGTCTTTGTATTTGTAGTCATGCGGCAGACGGAGCTGGCCTTTGTTTTGCACCACCTGCGTATCACGCAGCGGACGCACCGCCTCGGTGATGGCCTGGCGCATGAGGTCACGGGTCTCGGCGTCGAGGCTTTTGTCCGCACGGATCATCTTCTGAGCCTCCTCGGCACTCTGGGAGCGGTAGCTGGTGGCGCTCATGTTGTGCGTGAAAGCCGCCATCTCGTAGAACTGCTTTTGCGTCCATTTGTCAAAAGGGTGGTCGTGGCACTGGGCACACTCCATGCGGGTGCCTAGAAAGATGCGGGTGGTGTTGGACAGATTGTCCAGCGGCATGCCACGATCGCGCATGTAATAGCCGATGGCCCCGGTGTCGAAGCAGGTGCCTTCACTGGAGACGAGCTCACGGGCCACCTGGTCCCATGGTTTGTTCTCCCGCAGTGCGCTGCGGATGTAGTTCAGGTAATTCTGCGAGGTGGTGTTGCCAGCGACGCCCTGGCTTTGGGCGCGAAGCACATCGGCCCAGTAGTTGAAAAAATTCTGCACATATCCTTCGCTGGCCAGGAGCGAATCGATGAGCTTGGCACGCTTGTCCGGCATCTGGCAGGCATGGAAGGCGCGGGCCTCATCCAGCGTGGGAATGCGGCCGACGACAGTCAGATAGACACGGCGCAGGAAGGTGGCGTCGTCCACTGGAGCGTTGGGCTTGATCTGATGTTTCTGCCAGCTTTTGGCAAGCAGGGCATCGACCTGCCTGGATGCGGCAGTTGTGTCCACAGAAGCGGCATGCAGCGTGACGGCGGACAAGGCAGCGGCGAAAATCGAAAGTGTTGTGCTGGCTTTCATGCCAGAACCAACGCGGCACTCCCACGGCAGATGTCAACGCCTCCTCAGGATGCCAAATCCTGCACACCAAATGGCAATCCAGTCCTTGCCAGCCGAGCCGGCGGATGGGAATTATTTTGCAGCGGTGTCGTTGAGCAGCCCTTTGATCACGTCCCAAGCCTCCCCCATGCCCTTCATCAGTTCAGAAAGCCCGGGACCCAAAATCCAGGAGGAATAGGTAATGATCAGCCACCAGCCAACCGCATTCAAAATAATCATGAGCGTGACCAGCACCTCCACCCAGCGCCCCCAGACGACGAGATAGCCGTTCTCATCTTTCTTCTGGCGGAAAATGTGGTCTGTGTACAACGACACAGCCGCCCACCACAGCATTGGCGGGAAAAACAAAAAACCCAGAATCATGCGCCTGAGCACGGTGCCGCCACGCTGATCGTAAGGCACACGGTTGTAGTCGCGGTAGCGAGCTACCCGGCGGCGGATGGGGCGGACGGTGAGGCCATCAGCCACAATCTGCCCTTCGGCATGCAGCTCCAGCAGAGAGGAAACCGGGTGCCACTGCTCCTCGTCCTCACGTTTCACCAGATCGCTGTCCCGAATGGAACCATAGGCAAGAAAATTGCGCAGATCATCCTTGGAGCACGGGCCCAGTGTCTTTTGGCCTTTGGCGATGTAATAGGCAGCATGCACGAATCAGTAGGAATCAAGCGGTTCTACAATAGATCGGAACACGGGTAATATGCAATATCCGCACCAAGATGTAATGTAAGTTTTTTATCATTAAACATGCCCGCAATGAGCGTAGTCCAGTCATGCGACTTTGCTTTCTCCCTCTCTTTGCCAGTCTTTTTGCTCTGAAGCTAAACGCCCTGCCGCCTGCCCCCACCTCCAGCATCAAGGCAGGCTTTGCGGAGCGGGACATCACGCCAGACATCGGCATGGAACAGCCGGGAGGCTACGGCAAAAGCTATCACCGCACCTTTCACGACGCCTGCAAGGTGCGCGTGGCCCTGTTTGATGACGGTAAGAAAACGGCTGTTGTCATAGGCCTCGACTCCCTTGTCGTGCCTCGTCAGGTGGTGCTGGACGCCCGCGAACAAATTGAAAAAGCCACAGGCATCACTGGAGACGCGGTTCTCATAGGAGCCTCTCATTCGCACAGCTCAGGCCCTGTGGGCATGGTCATGCCGGGAGAATATGACACCGCCTCAGATCTGGTGAAGAAGCTGGCCTATGAAGAATCTTCCTGTGCTGATCCCGGCTACCTGCTGCGACTGACCCATGAGATTGTGTCCGGAGTCGTGGCCGCGAATCAAAGCAAAGTGCCCGTTTTGCTGAGCTGCGGCTTTGGCCATGAGGACAAGGTGGCATTCAACCGAAGGCTGCGCATGAAAAACGGTCAGAGCTGGAGCCACCCCCGCCCTGGCAATCCCGAGATCCTGGAATATGCAGGCCCAATCGATCCGCAGGTTGGCGTCATCGGTGCCTGGGACCTGCAGGGGCAGCTTGTGGGCGTCGTGGTCAACTATGCCTGCCATGCCACCACCAACCCAGGCGGCATTTCTGCCAACTGGATCCAATATCTTGAAAAGACCATCCAGGGCGGCCTGGATACACATGCCCCGGTTGTCTTCATGCAGGGAGCCTGTGGGGACATCACACAAGTGGATAACCTCAGCCCATACCAGAATCCAAAACCCGAGGAATGGAGCCGCCTTGTCGGCGGACGTGTCGGGGCCGAGGCCATCCGTGTTCTGCTGGCCATGCCCAAAATCAGCACTGCGCCCATCGAAACGCGCCAGGAAGTCCTGAAAATCAAACGCCGTCCCCCTTCACCACAGCGGGTGGCAAAAAGCCTCGCTCTTGCCAGCCTGCCCCGCCCTGCCGGAGACACGACGGACTACCTTTTTGCCAAGGAAATTCTTTTGCTGGACCACCTGAACAAGACAATGCCTGTCGTCGATTGCGAAGTGCAATGCATCAAAGTCGGTCCGGCATGCTTCGTTTCCAATCCCGCCGAATATTTCGTCCAGTATGGGCTCGACATCAAAAAGGGCAGCCAGCATGCCTTCACTTTTCCATGTGAGCTTTCCAACGGCATCGTTGGCTACGTCCCCACAGAAGAAGCCTTCGGCCCGCACGGCGGCGGTTATGAAACCAGGCTCACGGCTTACTCCAACCTCGAAATCACCGCCGGGACACAGATGGCCAAAAAGGGCGTCGAACTGGCGAATCAAATGACCGCAGAACCCCGCCCCGAACCGCCCAAAGCACCTCCTTTCAGCCAGCCCTGGACCTACGGGAATGTGCCGCCAGAGCTGGAGTGAAGAGTTTATGCGCAGCACACAGCTTCTGGCTGCATGAGTCGGTTATGCCCATCGTCAACTTTTCGGCTTTAAACCTGAAACTTGTCACTTCATAGTCGCGCCTCCATGACTCCCGCTGAACTCCTCTCTGCTCTCCAATGGCGCTACGCTACCAAGGTCTTCGATTCCACAAAGAAGATCCCTGCTGAAACTTGGGCGGCTCTGGAGGAATCCCTGGTGCTCACGCCATCGAGTTTTGGCCTGCAGCCCTGGAAGTTTATTGTGGTGCAGGATCAGGAACTGCGTGAAAAGCTCGTCGCTCACGCATGGCGGCAACGCCAGGTGGCTGACTGCTCCCACCTGGTTGTGATGGCCACCAAGCGCAGCATGGGCGAGACCGAAATCGACGCAAATATCACACGCATGATCGAAGTGCGCGGAGGCACTCCAGAAGCACTGGCAGGTTTCCGCAAAATGCTCATTGGCACGCTGCAGCAGGGCTACATGACCCAGGAGTGGGCCAAAATGCAGGCCTACATCGCCCTAGGCCAGTTCATGGCTGTGGCGGCCATGCTGGGCATCGACACCTGCCCAATGGAAGGCTTCGTCCCTGAAAAGTTTGATGAAGTCCTGGGACTGACCGCGCAGGGGTTTACGACTGCCGTGCTCTGCCCTGCAGGCTATCGTCATGTCGACGACCGGTATGCCTCACTGCCAAAAGTGCGCTTCAAGAACAGTGACGTGATCGAGCACCGTTAGGGCTTCAAGGTTGCTGCACAAGCTGCACGAGGCACGGGCACGCGGAAGGCTCCAGCCAAGCAAGAACGCTGCGCAGATGCGCCTCAGACATGGCGGTGCAACCCGCAGTCGGCACCTCACTCCCCTGCCAGAGGTGCATGAATATGCATGAGCCAAGCCCCGGTTTGTTGTACGGATTGTGCGCGATGACGGCTCCCAGTTTGTAACAGCCGATGCCGGGAACCATGCTTTCGGGGCCCTCCCAGTCGCAGGCAGTGCTGCGATCATCAACAATCTGGTTGTAGTGCCGGGAGCGCACATCATCGATGCCCCAGTGATGCTTGGTGCAGTGAAGGTATGGCAGCTTGATCCAGCCAGGCCGCGTCTCATCACCAAACGCCTGGGTGATGCGAAAAACCCCGGCCGGAGCGCAACCATCCCCCTCCTGCTTGACGCGCCAGCCAGCAGGGACCGCAAGCTTGAATTCACCATGCCCCCACGCCATGCCATTGCGCCCGACGCGCACAGGAATGGAGCCGCTTGCAGCCAGCCATTCATCTTTGGAATTGCGCTCGAGCAGCCTCATTTCCGCAGCCGACGTGCGCTGATCGGCCGCAGTCACATAAATCACCTGCCTGCATTCCGGCGGCAGCACTGCGACTATTTCAGGGCTCAGGTGGACAGGAGTGATCATGCGCGCACAGGAGGCGAGCACGAGGGGTATGACAAGAAAACGATGCATAGCGCCCATCTATCAGCAGCCATTAAGCAAGGTGGCGCCACTCATGGTGCTTTAGGGTTGGCTTCGGTCTCGCCTGGCTTGGCGGGCGCTTTGTGCGGGGCATTCTTTTCCTCATTGTCATTGGCCAGCTTCCCGACATTGCATGCATCTGGATTTCCCCCGATGCCCGCCTTCTCTCCAGCTGCATTTTCATCTTGGGCCTTGGTAAACCATGGAACAGCAAGGCAGAAAGATGGATAAGCTGGCGCGTGCGCATACACGCGAGGCTAACACAGGGGCAGCGCTCCCTGACAAGACCAAAAAAACGCCGCAGAGTTTCCTCTGCGGCGCTGCCAGAAGGATCTGATCAGAGCTGTTACCAGCCGTGGGCATCACGCACTTTGATCATGGCGGCAAGGATCTTGTTCCAGGTGTCTGGAGTTTCGAGCACCGCATTGGGGAACATGCAGCCGTCCCAGCAAATGTGCTGGATGCCACGTGCAGCAGCATCCTTGAGCCAGTAGCCGGAGGCCTTCGTGATGTCGAGCTTGCCGTTAGGATCATCAGCACGGCAGTGCTTGCCGGTCTTGTCGTGTGAGCCTGCGCCGTGCACTGTGCCGTCGTTTTGAGCCACATGGAAATCGATGGTCCATGGGCGAAGGGCGTCGGTCATCTTTTCATAGGCGGCCCAGAACTCGGCGTCGCTGTAGCCTTCCTTGAGCAGGGCATGCTCGGGGGCGTTGTAGCCGAGGGTGTAGAGGTAGGTGTGGGCGAGGTCGGCCTGGAAGCCGAGTGCGTTTGGCATGCCGACGCCTTCGAGGACGTCGAGCATGTCCTTCCAAGAGTGCATGCCGGCCCAGCAGATTTCACCTTCGGCGGCAAGGCGCTCGCCATTGTCTGCGGCGATCTGGGCGGCCTTCTTGAAGGTGTCCACAATGCGGGCGGTGTTGGCCTTGGGGTTTTCACGCCACTTGGCCACGCCAAACTCAGCGGAGTCGATGCGAATCACACCGTACTTGCGCACACCGTGGTTGTTGAAGATCTTGGCAATGCGGCAGGCCATCTTCACAGCACTCAGGAACTTTTCCTGCTGCGCGTCGTCGCCCATGGCGGAATCACCGACGGTGCCGGGCCAGACGGGCGCCACAAGGGAACCGACGCTGAAGCCCTTGCCGGCGATCAGGTCGGCAATTTTTTTGATCTCATCATCGCTGGCCTCAGGATTGGTATGCGGCAAAAACAGGAAGTAGTCGATGCCCTCAAATTTCTGGCCGTTCACATTCGCTGCGGCAGTGAGGTCCAGCATCTTTTCCAGGCTGATCGGTGGTTCCTGGCCTTCGCCATCGCCTTTGCCGACGAGTCCGGGCCACATTGCATTGTGAAGTTTAGGAGATGAGTAGCTCATGATGTTTGCTTGGTTTGGGAAGCGAGCGCCGAGGTTAGCGGGATGGTTTGGGAAAGCACGTAAAAAAGTGACGTGATTTCACCGGGGCAGGCCTGGGACAGATCACTTCGCCTTTTTCTTTGCCTTGCCCTTCGGCTGGGCGGCGGGGGCGGGCTTGCGCAGGACGACGGGAACGGCGTTTTGCTGCACCGTACCGGGCGTGCTTCGGCCGCTGGTGACGATCTGTTCGAGTTCGGCAGTCATCCTGGTCACGATCTCGGGGTTCCTGCCCTGCAAGTTGTCCTTCTCAGCGATGTCGGTCTTCAGATTGTAGAGTTGGGTATCGGGCAGGCCTTTCTCTCCGGGGCTGCCTGGCCGGGGATCACTCCAGCCGCCGGAGCCGGCACAGAGTTCGAGTTTCCAGTCGCCTTCACGGAGCGCGAAGGAGCCGTTGATCGAATGGTGGATCACGCTCTGGCGCACGGGTTTGCCGGATTCCCCCAGCAGTGCTGGAAGGATGCTGAAGCTGTCTTCGGCAGCGTTCTCGGGCAGTTTCACGCCGACGGCATCCGCAGCCGTGGCCATGAAGTCGGTGAGGCAGACGATCTGCGCGGAGGTCTGGCCGCCTTTGACCTTGGCAGGCCAGCGAACAATGAAGGGCACACGATGACCACCGTCAAAGATATCCGCCTTGTGGCCGCGCATGTTGTAGCTGGGGTTGTGACCTGCGGCGAGAAGCTTGGGATAGTCCGCGCTGGGCGAGCAACCATTGTCACTCGTAACGATGATCAGCGTGTCCTTGGCGATGCCGGCATCTTCCGTGGCCTGCATGATCTGGCCGATGGCGTCATCTGTTTCCATGACAAAGTCCGCATACAGGCTGATACCGCTTTTGCCCTGCCATTTTTCGCTGGGCAGGATGGGCGTGTGGGGGGAGTTGAGAGGCATGTAGAGGAAAAAAGGCGTTCCCGCTTTCGCTTTTGCCTCAACGATTTTTTTCGCCTCGCGGGTGAAGGTGGGCAGCACGTCTTCACCACGGAAGCCGGGGGAGCCCGGGCCTTCGCGAGTGTAGCCCATGCGACCGCCTGCATTCATCGCAAGCTTCATTTTTTCCGTGGGATTGGCTACCACATGATCGTTTTCAATGAAGCAGTAAGGCACCATGTCGAGCGAGGCGCTGATGCCAAAGTAGGTGTCAAAGCCGACGCTAGTGGGGCCGTTGGTGATGGGCTTGGTGTAGTCCACGTTGTTCACTTGATCAGCCTTTTCAATATTGAGCTCCTCGGTGGGCCCGGTGCGCACCCAGTCCATGCCCAGATGCCATTTGCCCACGCAATGCGTCGAGTAGCCCTGCTCTTTGAGCATGCCGGCCACCGTCATTCGCCCCTGCTCGATCAGCCTGGGGCTTAGCCCGCCAAGAACACCGCTCTGCAGCTTGGAACGCCAGGCATAACGCCCCGTAATGACTCCATACCGTGTCGGTGTACAGACACTGGAGCCGGAATGGGCGTCAGTGAAAATCATCCCCTCTTTGGCGAGCCGGTCAAAACTCGGCGTGGCGATCTTCCCATCTGGATTGAGGCACTTCACATCGCCATAACCTAGGTCATCACAGAGGATGAAAATGATGTTGGGCTTGTCGCCGGCAATGGCAGAGGCGGCGAAAGCAAGACACAGCAGGGTTGTGAGGGAAAAGAGGCGGCTCATGGTTGAACCGACTTCAACGCGCTCAGCCCTCCGAGCTATCGAGATATTCCAAGGCCTTTGAGAAACTGGCCTGGGTGAGGAAATGATTCAGCCGTGGAGGGAGCTGTGCGCGCAGCCTGAGATGCTCAGCACCCAGCTCTTCCGAAACCTTTTTCAACGCCTCCAGGTGCGCCGCAGAGTCACGATCCCGAAACTCATGGTCGGCTATGAACTCTAGGCGACGCTGCAGGAGAGTGCGCAATATATCAAAGGATGACATGCCTACATGTTCTTGAGGCGGAAGTAACTCACCACCAATTTTTCTCCCGGTTCAACCTGAAAGGAATACTGCTTGAGCAGGTCCGTCAGAGTTTCGAGCATCCAAGGATACGTAAATGTGGCCCCGTTTTTGGTGTAGAAAATGTCATCAGCCAAATACACGGCCGAATGAACAACGTTTCCGGAGGGCTTGGAAAACAAGGCGATGTCTCCGTAGCGCGGGTCTCCCGCAGCAGGAGCGTAATCGGCCTTCAGCTTCTCCATGAAATGCGCCGGGTCTCCCAACTGCTGGTCAGGCACATCCTGGAAGAAATTGAACGAAGACCAGTGGCAGTCGCGCACCGGAGCTGGACCGTTCAATGGATTGTCCGGTGTGGGATACACAAACATCTGAGATGAGGGCTGGGGAGGCAGTACATTGATGATGCCCAGCGTCCCGCCGGTGGGAGAATCGGCAATAGATTCGAAAATGGTACGCACATCGGTGCCGCGGATGCCTTTCCCCCAGTAATTTGCCATGGCGCTGACATCCGCACCATGATTGATGAGGAGCCGCATGGTCAGGGTGCGCTGGCACGTGAGCCCGCGCATAAAATCCCTCTTCTCCTCATAGGTGGGCAGCTGCGCCAGCACGACGGAGAGGCCGCTGAAGACGAGATAGTCCCCGTGCTCGCAGCAGAGCTGCTTGAAGAGCATGAGCGTGTGCTCACCATGGTGTGAGCCCCCGAAGCGATCCCCCAAAGTGTCCTTGTGGATGAAGGTGATCTGCCCACGGTTTTCCGGATATTGCAACAGAGCCTGATACAGCTTTTTGCGTGGCCCGGCAGGCAGTGCCAGGAGAGTCTGGGCAGATGGAATCATTTCCATGCCCCCGGGATTTTGCACCAACACCGCCGGCTCCATCAATTCCGCCTGCAAGTGTGCCGGCATGCCTGTGGATGCCAGCACACGCTCCACATCGTTGTAGCGGGCGTTGGGAAAGACCCAGCGGGTGCCATTTTCCTCCAGCCTTCGAAGCGGCAGCAATTCCTCGGGGGCGGAGATGGTGAACGCCGTGGAATAAACGCTTCCCCAGGGACCAGGACGCAAGGGCTTGCCAAGAGCAACCGCCGCCACGACGCCAGATCCCTCGGCATGATCGTACCATTTCATCAGCAGAGCCCCCAGCAGGACGCCTATCGTGAGTAAAGCGGCAGGCGCGAACTTTTTCTTTAAATTTGAGTCTGACTTTGGCGGCGCTGCTTCTGTTCTCGGCATTCAGATTTTAGGGGCAGACTCCATCGCACAGAAAGCCCCTGCTTCAAATCTCAAACTGCTGTATTTTTGCCATTTCGTAGGGCAAGCAGAGCGCATCAGAGCTTCGGCTTTGGCGGGGTGACCGGGGCCATCTGGCCGCTGACGATGCCGTGGGCCTTGGTGGGACGTTTGTATATGGCATTTCCGCAGGCGATGAAAAGCTCGCTCAGATCTTTGCCGCCGAAACAGATGTCCTTCGGCTCATCCGGTGTCTGGATGATGAAGTTCACGCGGCCCGCCTGATCGCAGACCTGGATGCCAAGCGAGGTGGCGACGTAGAGCCAGCCGTTGGTGTCCACGCACATGGCACGGACTGTCACACGAGACATCAGGCCGTAAGGGTCTTCAGTGAGATAAAAATGCTGTGCATGATCAAACAGCGGCGGCTCAGATCGGAGATGGAGGCAGTCAATACGTCCACCTGGCCCCGCGACGTAAAACAGGGTTTGATCGGGGGAGAGGCAGACTTCTCCTGCAGACGTTCTCAGCACTCCACTGTGAAGCTCCTGACCATGACGATAATGATAGCTTCCATCGCCATCCACTCTGCCGATCAGCGCATCATTATTTCCTGCGAAGTACAAGCGGCCTGAGCTGTCACAGCAAATGCCCTGGTGCCTGGTGGAAGGAGGATCGTATTTGTTGCCCTTGTCTCCGAATTCGATCTCTCGTTCCACCTTGCCGTCCCGGGAGACATCCACGATCCGGGCGGCTTTGCTGGGATGCCGGGCATTAAAGAAGAGGCGCAGACGGTTTTCCGGACCGGCTGTGAAGCCCGCAAGAGCGCCAGCCACCTGCATTTTGACTTCGTCTTTTTCCCCTGAAACGCCAAGCCGGCTGAAGCGCAGGGTATTCTCCTCCAGTGAGCGCTGCCGGACAAAGACTGTACCATCAGCAAAAGCGGCCATTTCAGAAATCAGTGACGATTCTTCCGAGCCGCTTTTTTCGGGATCGTTCAGGACGTCCTGCCACTCCCCTTCCCCGACCACCTCATAGCCTTTCCACTTCGACTCTGCTTGGACATTCGCTTTGACTTCGATGTTTGCCTGCCAGTCACGCCAGAGCCAGCGGAGGACGTCTGGGAAGATCTGGGTGGCATGTTTGGCGTTATGTCCACCTTCCCCCCAGGCATGGTTCACATCGTAGCCGGCCCAGACCAGGCTGCGCTCCATCATCTGGTTGGCCATCCACCAGTCGCCGCAGTAGAGATTGTTGTCTCCAGTGCCAGACTGAAGGAAGACGCGCAGGGGCTTGGGCTCAAATTTGCGCACCAGCACAGGGAGCTGGTCGGCCCCGTGAATGCCGACGTAGGTTCCCACGCCGGTGAAGACCCGGCGAAAGCGGTCCGGGCGGTGCCATGCGACCATGAAGGCACAGATGCCGCCGCTGCTGTTGCCAGAGATGGCAGTGTGATTGGGGTCGGTGCTCAGCTTGATGCCGTGCTTTGCCTCAATGGCGGGCAGAAATTCGTCGATGAGGAACTCCGAGTAGGCAGGTGTGATGCTGTCGTACTCGTAGCTGCGGTTGTAGCGCGGCAGGGCCTTGTCATTTGCCGCAGGGACGACGCCGGGCTTGATGAAAATGCCAACGAGCGGCGGGATGTCATTTTGCGCGATGAGATTGTCGAAAACGACGGGAGCCTGATAAATGACGCCGTCTTGAAAGACCATGAAGGCTGCGGGTTTCGACTTGTCGAAACCCGCAGGGAGGTAGATTTGGTATTCGCGCGTGGTTCCGGGGAAAACGCTTCCCTCCCCGCCGGAGTAGTCTCCCTTGAGCATGTCGCCTTTGGGGGCGCTAGGCTGTGGCTTTGAGTCTTCAGAAAGTGGGAACTCCGGCTCTGCACTGAAGACTGCCTGGGAAAATAGTAAGAAGGCGAGGAAAGAACGCATCTGAGCATGCTGGCAGATGCAGCCGCAGGCTGCCAGCATGATTTTTCAGATGGTTGGATGAATAGAACACCTATTTCGAGACTATGAGTTCGGGCTTGTTTCACCGTGCGGTCCGGCTAGCATGAGACAGTTTGTTTCACCCCCCTCATCTCTCCATTTGAAACTCGGTTTCGTTCTCGCATGCACAGTCGTCTGCGCGGGGCTTGCCATGTCGGCCCCGGTGGCGGAGAAGCGCACGGACGACCCCGGGGCGAGTGCTGAGATTGCCCTGCTGCGGCTGAACTATGAGCGTGAGCTGATTGAAGCGAGCCTGGCCCCGGTAAAAGAGCAGATCACCACACTCGGGGCCTTGGAAAAACAGTTTGCCGCTGACCGTGACTACGATGATGCCATCACCGCGCGCGATGAACGCAAGCGTCTGCAAAACGAACTGGCCCGGCTGGACAAAGAGCTGCTCCTGCTGCAGACCCGTGAACAGACACTCAGAGCTTCACTGCTGCCTGAGCGCATCAAACTTCCCCTCGACAATGCCAGCCTGAGCGGCCTTCGGCTTGAGGGCGGGGCCATCACAGGATGGTCCAAAGTCGGAGCTTCCGCCACCTGGAAGCTGCCAGACCTGCCCCCCGGGGGATATGAGGTGATGCTGCGCTACCGCTGCGGCACTGCGGAGGGAGGCAAACTGCTGATCAAAGAAACACGCTTCACCCTGACCACGAGCATTGAAACCACTCTGAAAGGCCCCGAAGAACGCAGTGCTGGCACCCTCAAAGTCAGTGATGGCTCAGGAACGCTGACGCTTTCCGCCGCAGCACTGATCACTGACAATCTCATGCAACTGCTGGCCCTGGAACTCGTGCCAGCCACCCGATGAAAGCCCGCCTGCCAGCCGTGATTTTCCTCCTGCATGCCTGCACTGCATTGCTGGCGCAGGAGCCTGCGGCACTGACTGCAACACGCGCGGCCTTCATGCGGCAGGTGATGGCAGACTCCCAGCTGCTGACACAGCAGTACGAGCGTGCACTGGCCAAGGTGGAGTCCGAAGTGGCCGCCACAGGAGATTATGAAGAAGCGCGGGCAATCCGCCAGAGGCGGCAGCAGCTGCAGGCCCTGTATGCCGGGACGGTGTCCAGCCTGGCCACCCCTCTTCCCCTGACCCTGGCGCGAATGATGGGCTCCGCCCAGGCTGCCGGGGAAACACTAGGCGGCTGGCGCTCAGGCGGCAGCGGAGCGGAGTGGCAGAATTTCCGCCTGCTGCCAGGCAGCTATCATCTCGAATTCGAAGCCAATATGAGCGATGCGCCTGTGGCAGGCAGCATCTATGCGTCCTCCAAGTTTCAGCCGCAGCAGAGCGCCTTGTTTGAATTTGATGAGGTCACGCTGCTGGGCACAGCCACGGAGAATCGCCGGACATTCGAAATCGCACGCAGCACGGATGAAACCACGTTCACCACCGTGCGTGTCGGCCCTCTGACATTCAGCCGCAATCCTGTCACACTGCGTTTCACAGCTACGGATGGCTATCCCGCGAACATCATCCGTATTCGCAACCTGCGGCTCGTCCCCGTCACGGAAACGGCAAGCGCCAGCCCCGCCCCGATCCCGAAAACGGGCTCGGCAACGGCGATGCAGCAGGCCAGCATGACTTTGAAAGAAGCGATCGAAAACGCAAAAAAAACGGCGACCGCCAACTATCTCGATGAGCTCAATGATCTCGCAGTGACGAAACCCGAGTTGAAAGGGCAGGTCGATGCTGAAATACGCAGAATGAAGCGGTTGGGTGAGCAAAAAACCGGCCAAAGCGGCATCAACGCCATCACTGCAACCAGCGGGGGCTTCGGTGGCTTTGAAGACATCAGCGATGCGCGTCTCGCGGATGAGGAACCAGCCTCCGGTGAACGCTTCAAGGTTGTACATGAAGGCCGCACCCTGCCGGTGCGCCTGCTATGGGTCGACTGTGCTCCTGTCGAAGAGGATGACGAAAACGCAGTGAAACGCTTTGCCAAACATTTCAGCATCGAAAATGAGGACGTGATAGCCGTGGGACGAACCGCGCGTGAATTCACCTCAAGCTACCTGCGGGACAAACCGCTGCGCCTGCTGATCCGCCCGGATCGAGACAAAGACGGCACCATGGCCGCTCTTCTGTTCCTGCCCAATGTGGGCCTTTACCAAAACGTCCTCGTCAATCACGGGCTGGCCGCTGTCGTGATACCCGCGCGAGATCAGCAGCGCAATGCCATGGAGCGGGCCTTCCTCTCCACCCTGACCACGCTCGAAAACACAGCCAGGAAACGCAAACCAGCCCCGGGCGCCTGGGCGCTCTCAGCGGAAACTCAGGGAGGGAAGCAGCCATGAAGCCTGTTTGGGTTTGGATACTTTCCGCCGGACTGGCGCTGCTGTCTGGCCCAGCCAGTGCGCAGCAGCCAGAACCTTCCTCGGCCCCCGCCGCACCGGCGGCTACGGCACGCCTGCAGCAGATGGAAGGCATTTATCAGAAAGAGCTCAGCGCGCGGCACATTCCTTTGCTGGGAAAATATCTCCTCGAACTGCAAAGGCAGGCAGCCACCGCCGCTGACAAGTCTGCCTACAATGCTGAGATCGCGCGCATCCAGCAGATCATCAGCGCCGGCGGAGTGCTGGACCTGATCGCCACTCAGCAGGCTCAGTCCGGCACCATGCCAATGCCTGCACCGGCACCCGCTCCGACGCCGACCGAGCAGAAAAATGCGCTCATTGCCCTTTCCCCCGCGCTGGCTCAGGAGATCACTCCCAAAGTTTCGGCAGATGCGCCGACTGCCACAGTCGGCGAGATCGCCTGGCGCCTCGAATTCATTGCAGCAGGCACCTACGACATCCTGCTGCATTACGCCTGCCCAGATCTTGAGAAACCGCTCAAGATCGTGGTCAAATGCAACGGCCAGACACTCGAAAAAGAACTGGAGGTCGAACAAGTGACCAAAGATGGGCAAACCTTCCGGATACTGAGACTGGGCAGCCTCACCTTGACCAGTGACCTTCGTGGAGAAACACTGCGCCTTGCTGCAGGCGACGGCACCAAACCGCAAGTCATTGTCAAAAGCCTGCTCATCACCCGGCCGCGCCCCCCTGCCATCCATCCCTAGCGCCATGCGTTCTGCTTTTCAGTTTCTTATCGTCATACTTCTTCTCGGCACCCTGCCTGGCTGCAAACGCATTGAAGCCAAACTGCGCCGCCTGGCAGAGCAAAGCGGCGTCACGCCAAAACCGCCGCCGCCCAAGCCTGAAGAGCCTGCGCTGACCCCGGAAGAACAGGCGATCGAGAAAAAGCTGCAGGAGAGCGCACTGCTGAATGCTGCCGCACCGGCGCCAGAGATTCCGGAGGCTCCTGCATTCGAACTCAACAAATCCTCGGTCGTCTCCATCCTCGGCTACCACGATTTCCGAGATCGCGGAGGCAGCCCCATGCTTATCGCCGCCCCAAAGTTCAGAGCCCAGATGCAGGCCATCAAGGATTCAAAGATCCCTGTCATTTCGCTCAGTGAAATGATGGCCTGGAAGCGGGGTGAAAAAAACATCCCTGAAGAAGCCATCGTCATCACCATGGATGACGGCTGGGAGGGCGTGTACACCTATGCCTATCCTGTGCTGAAGGAGTTTGGCTTTCCCTTCACCATTTACCTTTACAAAAATTATGTCGGCGGCGCCGGCCGCTCCATGAGCTGGGAGCAAATCAAAGAGATGATGCAGCACGGCTGTGAAGTGGGCAGCCACAGCGTGTCTCATGCAAGCCTCAAGAGCCCCCCGAAAAATCTGAAATCAGACGCTGACAGGCAGCAGTGGGTCCTCAGCGAACTCAAGGACTCCCGTGACTTTCTGGAGCAGAACCTGCACATCAAATGCCTCTCCTTTGCCTACCCCTACGGCAACTTTGACGATGCCATTCAGGAGACGGGCCTGCAGATTGGCTACGAATCTCTCGTCACGGTCAACGGCCAGAAAGTGAGCTGGGACACCCCCAATGGCAAGCTGGGCCGCTACATTGTGCATGGCGACAACGACATCAATTTTAAGCTCGCGACCAGCTTCAGGGGCCGCGGAGATGTCGGATCCAGCAAAATTCTCGTCGCTGACGCCAAGGACGACAAAGGAGAGCAGCTCATCCAGCTCAAACCCAAACCAGACTCCGTCATCACTGAGCGCCGTCCGCTCGTCGAAGCTGACCTGAAAAAAATAGGCACCATCCTGCCTGAGAGCATCAAGCTGCGAATCGCAGGTCTCGGCACCGTCCCCGTGGACTATGATCCGGCCACCATGGTCGTGCGCTTCCAGTTCCCCTACAAGCTGCGCAGAGAAGACTGCGCCCTCAGCCTCAGCTTCCAGCGGGGGGCCACCCAGCCGGCCGAAGTCGTGAGCTGGCGCTTCAAGATTGACCTGGAAGCCGCCTACCAGCCCGTCCAATAGCTAACTTCCACGTCTGATTAGCCCCGCCTTCGCAGTTGCCATATGAAGGCTGCTGCCGACTATCCAGCGCCCCATTTCTCCCTCCTCCCGATGTTCTCCGCCCTCTCTGAAAAACTCGAAAGCGCCTTCAAAAAACTGCGCGGCCAGGCCCGCATCAGTGAATCCAATGTCAGCGACGCCATGCAGGACATCCGCATGGCCCTGCTGGAGGCGGATGTGGACTTCAAGGTGACCAAGGACCTGGTGGAAACGGTGACCAAGCAGTCCGTGGGCTCGGAGGTGCTGCTCAAGGTCTCCCCAGGGCAGCAAATCGTCAAAATTTTCCACGATGAGCTGGTGAAGCTTTTGGGCAGCGAGTCCAGCGCGCTCAATCTGGAGCCGCCACAGCGCATTCTGATGACTGGCCTCAATGGCGCCGGCAAAACTACCACTTCGGCCAAACTCGCCAACTGGCTCAAGAAACAGGGCCGCCGCCCATTGCTGCTGGCCCTGGATTTGTACCGGCCGGCCGCCGTCAAGCAGCTGCAGGTGCTGGGCCAGCAGCTCAATGTGCCCGTTTTTGCCCCAGCCGAGGGGGAGACTGATCCGGTGAGGGCCGCCAAAGCTGCCATGGTGTGGCTCAAGGAGCAAGGCAACGGGGTGGCTATCTTTGACACCGCGGGGCGACAGGATCTGGATGAAGAGCTGCTGGCAGAACTCAAACGCGTGCGCGCCGTAGTGGAGCCCAACGAAATCCTTCTGGTGGCTGATGCTGCCACAGGTCAGCAGGCGGTGAGCGTCGCCCAGAAATTCAATGCCGCTGTCGGCATCACCGGTCTCATCATGACCAAGCTGGATGGTGACGCCCGAGGCGGTGCCCTGCTGTCCATGCGCCAGGTCACCGGCTGCGCAGTCAAATTCCTCGGTGTGGGTGAAAAGATCGACCAGCTGGAAATCTTCCACCCGGACCGCATGGCCCAGCGCATCCTCGGCATGGGCGATGTCGTCGGCCTCGTGGAAAAAGCAGCGGAAGAAATTGACGAGAAGGAGGCCATGAAACTGGCCGCCCGCATGCAGTCGAACAAATTCGATTTCACGGACATGCTCGCGCAATTGCGCATGATGAAAAAGCTCGGCCCCATCGGCGGCATTTTGGGCATGCTCCCCGGCATGAGCAAAATGAAGGACATGATCGGCGATGATGGTGACAAGCGCATGAAACACGTGGAGGCGCTCATCCTTTCCATGACGCCCAAGGAGCGCCAGCGCCCGGAGATTATCAACGGCCAGCGCCGCAAGCGCATCTGTGCCGGTGCCGGACGCCCCGTGATGGAGATGAACCAGCTCCTCAAGCAGTTTGAGATGATGAAGAAGCTCATGAGCAACAAGGGCATGCTCACACAGCTCATGGGTGGCATGATGGGAGGCGGCGGCATGGGAGGGCCCGGAGGCATGGGCGGACTTGGCGGCCTAGGTGGCATGCTCGGCGGAGGAGGCAAGCCCCCCAAGCTGCCCCCAGGCATGAAGTTCCCAGGCAAGTTTTAATCCAGCGCTATAAGTTCGAAATATGAGTTCCCCTTTCCGTATCGGAGTCGCCGGAGTCGGCGCCATTGGCAAAAACCACGCACGCATCATGGCGGAAATCGCCGCGAAGAGCGGCGGTGCCATCGCCTTCACCGCCGTGTATGACGCCGACCCGGCACGCGCCGCCGAGTTCGCAGCGCAGTATGGCACGCATGCCGCCAGCGATCTCGCCGACTTTGCCTCCCGCGTGGATGCCGCCACCGTGGCCGTCCCGACCATCTTCCACCGCAAGGTGGCCGAGCCCCTGATGCAGGCCGGCATTCACGTCATGGTGGAAAAACCCATCAGCGAGTCCTACGCCGAGGCGCAGGCCCTCATTGAGCTGGCCAAGTCCAAGAGCGTCATCCTGCAGGTAGGCCACATCGAGCGCTTCAACCCCGTGCTACTCCAGCTGGAGCAGCGCATGGACGCCCCCCGCTTCATCGAGGCCCACCGCCTCTCCCCCTTCCCCAACCGCAGCATCGACATCGGCGTCGTGCTCGACCTCATGATCCACGACATCGAAATCGTGCTCCACCTCGTGAAGTCCGAGCTCATCCAGGTGGACGCAGTGGGCATCCCCGTGCTGACCAAGCGCGAGGACATCGCCAACGCCCGCCTCAAATTCGCCAACGGCTGCATCGCCAACATCACCGCCAGCCGCATCAGCCCGGAGAAGATGCGCAAGATCCGCGTCTTCCAGAGTTCCAGCTACCTCAGCCTCGACTATCAGGAGCAGAGCGGCTGGATCTACCGCAAGGACGGCATGCAGATCGTGCGCGAAGCTGTGGAGGTGGAGAAAGACGAACCTCTCAAGCTCGAGATCGCCGCCTTCGTGGAATGCGCCCGCCATGGCCGCCGCCCCGTCGTTACCGGCCAGGAAGGCGCAGAGGCTGTGCGCATCGCGCTGGAGATCACCGACCAGATCGAAAAGAACGCTGCTCTGAGCGCCTCATGAACCGGATCTTCATCATCGCGGGTGAGGTCAGCGGCGACACCCATGCCGCCGGCCTTCTGCGTGAATTGCAACTTTTGGAGCCCGACATGAAGGTCATCGGCCTAGGCGGCCCGAAGATGCGTGAAGTCGTCGGCGAAGGAGTTGAAGACTGGGTCGAAACTGCCGGGGTCGTGGGACTTTGGGAAGTGGTGAAAATGTACCGCTACTTCAAAGAAAAGATGGATGCCGTGCTGGACTCCATCCTCGATCAAAAACCCGAAGCGGTAATCTTGGTGGACTACCCTGGCTTCAACCTGCGTCTGGCCAAAAAACTGCGCTCAGCGGGGTACAAAGGGCGAATCCTCTATTACATCAGCCCGCAGGTATGGGCCTGGAAAAAGGGCCGGGTAAAGACCATGGCGCAGGTCCTCAATCTCATGATCTGCATCTTTCCCTTCGAGAAAGAGTTTTATGAGAAGAGCGGGCTGCGCACGGAATTCAGCGGCCACCCCATGGTGGACCGGGTGGTGACTCTGAAGCGCGACTGGAAGCGCGAGACCGGCCTCGTTGGGTGGTTTCCAGGCAGCCGCCTCAATGAAGTGCGCCGGCTGTTCCCGCTCATGATGGAGGCGGCCAAGATCATCAAACAAACCATGCCTGGCGCACGCTTTGCAGTTTCGGCCGCCAACGAAGCGCTGGCGGGCTTCATGCGCAACATGACCGATGAGCATGGAATGCCTGAGGCGAAACGCTGGATCGAGACTGGAACAGTTTATGATTTGATGCAGCGCTGCCAAGCCGGCGCGGTGGCCTCAGGAACTGCCACACTGGAAGCCGCCTGCTTTGGCCTGCCCTACACACTGATCTACAATGTCAGCTGGCCCACATACGTGATTGGGAAGCTGGTGGTGAAAATCAAGCACCTGGGCATCGTCAACATCCTGGCCCAGCGCGAAGTGGTGAAGGAACTGGTGCAAGGGGAACTCACTGCGCAAACACTCGCCGAAGCGACTCTCGAACTGCTGACCAACGACGCCAGGAGGGAGCAGTTGCAGCAAGAGCTGGCGGCAGTCGTTGCAACCCTTGGCGGCAGCGGTGCCTATGCACGCGCTGCGCAGGCAGTGCATGAGGAACTCTGAGTTCTGCTGCTTCTGACGCAGCTCTGGAGCTTTGCATGCAAGGCAAAGCTCCAGGGGCACGTGCGGCTTCAGACCCCGATCTGGGGCAGGTTCCAGACGTTTTTGGCGTATTCCAAAATCGTGCGGTCACTGCTGAACTTGCCCATGCGTGCCGTGTTGTGAATGGCCATCTTTTGCCAGCGGGGCTGGTCTCTGTAAGCCTTGTCCACTTCCGCCTGGCAGGAAGCATAACTTTCATAGTCGGCCATGACGAGGAAGGGATCACCATGGGAAAGCAGGCTGTCGCGGAACGGCTTGAATTCGTCCTGATTGCCTGTGAAGTAGTCTGAGGCGAGCCAGTCGATGCTCAGGCGCAGGTCTTCACTGGCATGATAGAAGTCCCACGGATTGTACCCCTTCGCATAAAGTTCCGTCACCTCTTCAACGGTGAGCCCGAAGATGAAGATGTTTTCCGGCCCAACTTCTTCGAGGATTTCCACGTTAGCACCGTCAAGCGTGCCGATGGTGAGCGCTCCATTGAGGGCGAGCTTCATGTTGCCAGTGCCGGAGGCTTCCTTGCCAGCTGTGGAGATCTGCTCGGAAAGATCCGCCGCAGGGATGATTCTCTCAGCAATGGAAACACCGTAGTTCGGAATGTAGATGACTTTGAGGCGGCCATTCACGCGTGGGTCGTGATTGACCTTGCTCGCAACGGCATTGATGGCGTGGATGATGTTCTTGGCCAGGTAGTACCCCGGCGCGGCCTTGGCCCCAAAGATGAAGACACGGGGAGCCATTTCAAAATTTGGATTGGCGATGATCTTCCGGTAAAGAGAAACGATATGCAGCAGGTTGAGGTGCTGGCGCTTGTACTCGTGCAGGCGTTTGATCTGCACATCAAACATGGCATCAGGACTGACGCTGACACCACAGGTGTCCTGAATGATCTTGGCAAGATGCACCTTGTGCCCCCGCTTGATGGCATGGAATCTCTCGCGGAACGAGGAGTCATCCGCAAAGCGGTCGAGCTGAATGAGCTTGGTGGAGTCTTTCAGCCAACCGGAGCCGATGGATTCGGTGATGAGCGCGGAAAGCTGCGGATTGCATACGTCCAACCAGCGGCGGAAGGTGACACCGTTGGTCAGGTTGAGGAAGCGATCAGGGTAGAGCTCAAAGAATTCGGGAAAGAGACGTTCACAAAGGAGACGTGTGTGCAGCGCGGCAACCCCGTTGGTCGCATGACTGCCCAATACGGAGAGGTGGGCCATGCGGACTTTTTTCCCGCCCGTCTCCTCGATAAGCGAAAGCGCCCGTTTTTTCTCCCCGTCACCAGGCCAGCGAGCCTCTACATCACCTTCCAAGAAGCGTTTGTTGATTTCAAAGATGATCTGCAGATGACGTGGAAGCACGCGCTCAAAGAGTGCTGCATTCCAAGTCTCAAGGGCCTCAGGCAGCAAGGTATGATTGGTGTAGGAGAAGGTCTTCTGGCAGATTTCCCACGCCTGACTCCACTCGAGCTTTTCCTCATCCACAAGGATGCGCATGAGCTCAGGAATGGCGACGGCAGGATGGGTGTCGTTGAGCTGGACGGCCGCCTTGGATGGAAACTCACTCCATGGCAGATCATAGCCAGTTTTGAAGCGCCGCACGATATCAGCGAGAGAGCAGGCCACGAAGAAGTACTGCTGAACGAGTCGAAGTTCCTTGCCGCTCTCGGTGGCGTCGTTGGGGTAGAGCACTTTGGAGACCGTTTCTGCGATGGCTTTTTCGCGCAGGGCCTCAATGTAGCTTCCCTCATTGAAGACCTTGAAGTTAAAGTCTTCATCTGCCTGAGCCTGCCAGAGGCGCAGCACATTCACGGTGTTGCTGTCATAACCGACGATGGGAATGTCCCACGGAAGACCGAGGAGGCACTTGGTCTCAACCCACTCGTGATGTGGCCGGCCGAATTCGTCAAATTTCTGGATGGTGTGGCCGTAAAGGTGGACGGTCTGCCGATAGGAGGGCCGCGCAATTTTCCAAGGGCTGCCATCGCGCATCCAGGCGTCAGGGTGCTCAACTTGCTTGCCGTTGACGAACTCCTGACGGAACAAGCCAAACTCATAGTGAATGCCATACCCAATGGCGGGCAGGTCCATGGTGCTGAGAGAATCCATGAAGCAGGCGGCCAGGCGGCCCAGACCTCCGTTGCCAAGCCCCATATCGGGCTCCTTCTGCACCAGGGAATCAAGGTCTTTGCCCATTTCAGAAAGAGCCACCTTCGTGGCTTCATAGATGCCTGAGTTGCGGAGGTTGTTTTCCAGCAGACGGCCCATGAGATACTCCAGGGAGAGATAATGCACACGGCGCACCCCCTGGGCACGATGCTGACGGCGAGACTGCGTGGCACGCTCCATGACTCGGTCACGCACCGCGAGCGAGGTGGCGACGTACCAGTCATTTTCACTGGCTGTCTCAATGTAGGCCCCCAGTGTGAAACGCAGGTGATTGGTGATCGAAAGCTTGAGACTGTCGGTGGTATTGAGAACGGCGCAGTTGGCGAGGGCTTCCATGAGATTGCTGGGTGGTGAATAATTTACCAGGTCAACCACTTGGGGGGATCGACCGGCGCGATGAGGAGGGTGATTTCTCCTTTGGGCGTCTTGGTTTGGTAATAGGATAGCAAGATGCTTGCCGGACCACGTTTGAATTCCTCAAACTTTTTTGTCAGTTCCCGTGCGACGACCACCCTGTGATCCGGCGCGGCCTCAGCCAGAATCGCCAAT
This sequence comes from Prosthecobacter fluviatilis, assembly GCF_042655725.1. Classification (GTDB taxonomy): domain Bacteria; phylum Verrucomicrobiota; class Verrucomicrobiia; order Verrucomicrobiales; family Verrucomicrobiaceae; genus Prosthecobacter; species Prosthecobacter fluviatilis. The sequence goes on along the minus strand of NZ_JBHSMQ010000001.1, from coordinate 975,622 downwards.
GTGTCGACCAGACGGTAGGGACTTTCGAAGAAAACACTGGTGCAGTCACGCTGCAGAGCCGCAGTCAGGACTGATGAGCGGGCGCCTTTTTTATGAGGAAGAAACCCGCCAAAATAGAAAGGCGTGGTGGGCAGTCCCGATGCAGCCAGCGCTGTAATGACTGCGCTAGGCCCGGGAATCCCTTCTGCATGCAAACCGGCAGCTACCACGGCTCCCACCAGCCGCTGCCCGGGATCAGACACGGTGGGCATTCCGGCATCCGAGATCAGAGCAACACTCCCCCCCTGCTTCATGTGCTCGAGGAGCTGGGGAATGCGCATTGCTTCATTATGCTCATTGAGGCTGATGAGCCTCGCACGAATGTCATGATACTTGAGCAGCATGCCTGAATGCCGTGTGTCCTCGCAGGCCACCAAGTCAGCGCAGCGGAGGGTGTCGAGGGCACGCAGAGTGATGTCGCGCATGTTCCCGATAGGGGTGGCCACCAAGTGGAGGCCGGGGGGCAGGCGCCCCGTGGCTGTCAAAGATTCCAGTGCCCCCTCGTCTGCCCTGTCGGACTGTTCTTCGGCTAAATCCTGATCCGACGACATTGCAACGGACAGGGGTTACCAGCCTTCAGAAATTTGATCTGCCAGGTTGTTGGCCAGACGCTGCGCAGCGTCCTCAAAGAGCTGGGTCTCTGACAACTGCAAATTCGCCTCGAGGATGATGTAAGAATCTGCGGTGGCAAAGCCGGAATGAAGGGTCTTTCCTGTAGCGGTGTCAGTGATTGTAAACGGGCAGACAATGGTCGCCTGAAGCTGTGAGCTGCTCAGCACATTGTTCAGATCAGAACGGAACTGAGTGCGATTGATGTTGGAGACTTTCCCCTGCAGCACAGCCTCAGCTTCGCTCTTGGCCACGATTTGATAGGAACCATGGTTTTGCAGCTGCTTGATGACAGCGTTTGTCACGAGCGAGGCAATGCGGGGCTCAAGAGTAAGATTTTCAAACGTGGGCACCGCAATCTTGGTGATATGGCGCAGGTGAACAGGTTTGTGAGCACCCAGAGTGTACCCTGCACATCCGGAGAGCATGAGGCAGCCAGCTGCCAGCAGAAGAAAAAGCGATTTCATCCAAATAATTTGAGAAGTGACCCTGCCGAGTAATGGCGTGCTGCCATGGCGGCGCAAGAATTATGACGCAGGCTTCGTCGTGGAAGGAACTGGTGGGACTGGCGGCGTAGGGACAGCAGACCCCGGCGACGACGGCAGCATGGATGGAGCGTTCGGGTTGGGCGGCACGGGCAGCAAAGCTGGCTTTTCTGTCTCAGGCACAGGTGGCAGAAGAGAGCCTGCTCCTGGAGCAGCAGCGCCAGGACGGAGAGGCAGGGTGGGCTCCTGCAGCGGGATAGGCACAAAACCTTCATCGCCAGTGCGCATCTTGGGCTTCTGGCTAAGACGTGCGAGTTCAGGAGCCATAGGCCCGACATAATCGTCACGCGCCTTCAAGTTCTCCGCAGTAAGTGCGGTGTAGTCCTGCCCGGGTCCTTTTTTGGCATCTTCCACTCCATCTGGGTCCGCAGAAGCAAGTTCGGCGAGCATGGTTCGTGCCTGTGCCGAAACCTCCGGAGAACCAAACTTGAGAGCCTCGTTAAGGTAGATGGCCGCGGCTTTGGTTTTGCCAACACGCTGGTAGAACTTGGCGACGGTCAAAGATTGATTCGCCTCGGCCGTGTTGACCTGATGCAGGATCATTTCAGTCTCCTGTTTACGATCACCGGTGGGATGGGTGGCGATGTAAGTGCGCAGGGCATCACGAGCAGCCAGAAGATTGGAGGCATCCTCGCTGCGCTGAGCAGCGATGTTGCTGATGGAACCAATCCTGAACTGGGCCTCTGCGGCCTGAGAGGTATGCGGGTAGTTTTCCACCACCTTGTTGTAGGCAGCCACAGCCTTGTCCTTTTCCTTCAGGTCCTGCTGGATTTCAGCGATGCTGAACTGGGCCAGCGGAGCATACTTGCCGAAAGGAGCATTTTTGATGATTTTCTCGTAGAATTTGATCACGTCAGAAGAGTTCATCTTCATGCTGATCAGAAGCATTCCCCTCTGCTTTTTGCCGCCCTTGGCCTCTTCGGCGATCTCATACTGCTTCTCGATGGCCTCGCTGAAATGAGGACTGTCACGATAAGATTGAATGAAATTCTGGAAGGCATCAAATGCATCATCCATCTTGCCGTTGTGCCGGATGATCACGGCGTTGTGGAAAGAGGCTTCAGCAGCACTCGGGGTGAATGCGTATTTTTTTACGATGGCTTGGTACATCGCCTGAGCCTTGCCGATTTTGCCAGCATTCTCCGCCTGCCGAGCCTGTGCCAGCATGCCGGCGGCGGCAAGTTCCTGAGAATCTCGCTCACTGTCCACGGGAACCACTTGGTCTTTCTTGCCTGAAAACGGCCAGATAGCGGGAGATGCAGTCGTCAGGGCTAGAAATGAAACGGCACATGCCAGATGGACTGACAGGCGGGCGTGGGGGGGGAATTTCATCGAGGCGATAGTAAGTTCTGGTTAAGCTTGCGTCAAGGTGCCAACGCACTTGTATCGCAAGGGCCTGCCCGCCCTTGTTTTGACCGCTGCCACGGTCTAATTACGGCCTCATGTTGCGCCCCCTGCTTTTGCTAGCCCTAGGCTTTCCCCTTTTGGCCCAGTGCCAGAAGGCCCCGCTGTCTCCGGGATACCGGAAGGTGCAGAATATTGACTACGTCGGGGCCGGAGATCCGCGCCAGAGGCTGGACCTCTACCTGCCCGAGACGGACTCCGAGAAGCCCAGGCCTCTGCTGGTGTACGTCCACGGCGGCGGCTGGTCTGAGGGCAGCAAGGACGAGGCGGACGTGCTGCTGGGCCTGATCAAAGACGGCACGCCATATGCCGGTGCCAGCCTGAACTACCGCCTGACCGACCAGGCGCAGTGGCCAGCACAGATCCATGACTGCAAGGCCGCCATCCGCTGGCTGCGTGCCCATGCCAGGGAGTACAACCTCGATCCCGACAGGATCGCCGCCTTCGGCATCTCTGCCGGCGGGCACCTGGTGAGCATGCTGGGTGTGACCGGCGGCGTGAAGGAGCTGGAGGGTGAGCTGGGCAGGCACCTGGGCCAGAGCAGCCGCGTCACCTGCGTGCTGGACTTCTGCGGCCCGTCGGATTTTTTGACCTTTGGCGGCAAGGGCAGCATCATAGACCCGGACGAACCCGGCGGGGTGCTGGCCAAGCTGCTCGGCGCACCGCTCAAGGACTGCAAGGAAAAGGCCCGCAAAGCCTCTCCGGTGAGCTACATCACGCCAGATGACGCACCTTTTTTGATCATTCATGGGGACAAGGACAACGTGGTGCCCTACTCCCAGGCCACGGAGCTGGATGCCGCACTCGACAGCGCCAAAATCCCCTCCATCCTGCTGACCGGCACCGGAGGCGGACACGTCTTTCTGAGCGGACCGCTGGTGGAGCGCATGTACGCCTTCAACGCACGGCACCTGCTGGGCAAAGACGTCCAAATCCCCGAAGGAGCCGTTCCTTCCAAGTAAGCCCGCAGTGCCGCACCGCTTCCAAGCCAGACCTTTTCATTTTCAATGACCGATTCCGAAATCAAGTCCGCCATCCTCGACATGGGCCGCCGTGCCCGCGCTGCCTCGTATGCCCTCGTCAAGCTGAGCAGCGAGCAAAAAAACGCCATCCTCGCAGCCATGGCTGATGAGCTCACGGCCCGGCAGGACACCATCCTGGCCGCCAACGCCCTGGATCTGGAGCGCGCGAACCAGAACGGCCTGAGCAAGGCCATGATCGACCGCCTGACACTGGACCCCAAACGACTCAAGGCCATCGCCGATGCGGTGCGCGAGGTGGCACTGCTGCCCGACCCCGTGGGCGAAAAGCTCACCGACTGGACTCGTCCGAACGGCCTGCACATCCGCAAGGTGCGCGTGCCCATCGGTGTGATCGGCATCATCTTTGAGTCCCGGCCGAATGTGACCACGGACGCGGCCTCTCTGTGCTTTAAAACCGGCAACGCCACCATCCTGCGCGGTGGCAGTGAGGCGATCGACAGCAACCGCGCCCTGGCCGCCGCCCTGCAGGCGGGAGGCGAGCGCGCCGGACTGCCTCCGGACAGCATTCAGCTCATCCCCTTCACCGACCGCGCCAGCGTGGAGCACATGGCTCAGATGGACCAGTACCTGGACCTCATCATTCCGCGTGGCGGCAAGGGGCTGATCGAGAAAGTGGTGGCCACAGCGCGCATGCCCGTGATCAAGCACTACGACGGCGTATGCCATGTATTTGTGAACGCAGACGCTGATCTCGACATGGCGGCCAGCATCATCGTCAACGCCAAGTGCCAGAAGCCCGGCGTGTGCAATGCGCTGGAGACGGTGCTGGTGCATGAAGGTGTCGCGGCCAGGTTTTATCCGCAGCTGGGCCAGCGCCTGGCCGAGGCCAAGGTGGAGATCCATGCAGATGCCACCGCGCTGCAGCATCTGGGCGTGCCCGCCATCGCCGCCACGGAGGAGGACTGGAGCACGGAATATCTGGACCTCATCCTCGCCGTGAAAACCGTGAGCGGGCTGGACGAGGCCATTGCGCACATCAACCGCTATGGCTCGCACCACACGGACAGCATCATCACCAAGGACCGTGCAGCGGCCGAGCGCTTCCAGCACGAAGTGGACAGTGCCGTCGTCCTCCACAACGCCAGCACGCGCTTCAACGACGGCGGCGAGTTCGGGTTCGGCGCGGAGATCGGCATCTCCACCGACAAGCTGCATGCACGCGGCCCCATGGGGCTGGCGGAGCTGTGCAGCTACAAATACCTGGTGGACGGCAGCGGTCAGGTGCGGGGGTGAGTCGCCCCCGTGAATGTCCGCGCATCTTCGCTTGCGAGTCCCTGCGTCCCTGTGTTTTTTGCCGAGTCTGAATCACGGACTCCGGCGCATTTTCGCGCCCCGCTTTGCACATCCCCATGAAGCAATCGCTCACCCTCGCCATTTCTCTGCTGCTTGCCTTCAGCGCCACCTCTGCGCTGACGATCCCTGATCCGCTGCCCAAGGCGCCGGAGCCGGTGGAGGACATTCTGCGGCTGCAGATCTTTCTGGATACGCAGCTCTTTGGCCCTGGAAAGCTGGACGGGCGGCCTGGAGAGTTCACCACCAAGGCGCTGAAGCGCTACCAGAGTTCCCACGGAATGCCGGAGACGGAACTGGCGGACTGCACGCTGGACCTTTCCAGCGTCACGGAGCTGTACACCAGCTACACGATCCGGCAGGAGGATCTCAAGTTTGTGGGCGAGCTGCCACGCCAGCCCTCAGAGCAGAGCAAGAAGAAGTACCTGCCGTATGACTCGCTGCTGGAGTTTCTGACCGAGCGCTTTCACTGCGCGCCAGAGCTGCTGGAGTTTCTCAACCGGCCGATGAAGATGGACGATCTCAAGCCGGGAGATGTGGTGAAAGCGCCAGCGGTGCAGCCGTTTCTTATCGAGGAGCTGACGGAGATCGCCAAACTGCCGGAGGTGCCGGAATTTCAGCAGCGGGTGATCAAGATCGACACCAAGGAAAAGCTGCTGGGCGTGTGGGATGGTGAGAAGATGCTGGCCAGCCTGCCCATCACTCCGGGCAGCGGGCATCTGGCCACGCCGCCGGGCACATGGCGCATCCTGGGCATCACGCAGATGCCAACCTTCCGCTGGGACAAGAGCGTGCTGGAGTACGGCGTCCGCAGCAGCACGTATTACCAGCTGCCTATCGGTCCCAACAATCCGGTGGGGGTCATGTGGATCGGGCTGAACCGCCCGGGCATCGGCATTCACGGCACCAACTCTCCGCAGAACATCGGCCGCAGCTCCAGCCACGGCTGCATGCGCACGGCCAACTGGGACGTGGTGCGGCTGGTGAAGCTGCTCACGAAGGGCATGACAGTCATCATCGAAGGACCGCCACCAGCGCCGCGGCCTGTGGAGGTTGCCAAGGCTTTGCCGGTGGTGGAGCCACCAGCGGCCCTGCCCGCAGAGGGGCAGAAGCGCGGCTTTTTCTCCCGGCTTTTTGGCAGGAAGTAAGAATGTGCAGGTCAGTTCAGCCGCAGGGTGATGGAGCCTGAGTCCTTCACCTTGCAGCCATGGGGAGTGCGGGTCATCAGCTCAAACTGCGTGGCCCAGTAGTGCATGGTGTTGACCGCGTGACCGTAGGGCTGGTAATCCCGGAGGTTGATGAAGGTCAGCTTGTCGCTCTCATTGTCGGCAAACTGGAAAAAGGGACGGCCGGAGCCGGAGTCCACCACCTTGCCTTCGATGGCCATGTTACCCTTGGTGAAATAAGCAGCCAGCCCGACCATCGGTGTGACCACAAACTTCAGCATGGTCACCACCGCGTTGCCCTTGGGGCTGGTGGGATTGAGTTCAATGACGGCCAGGCGCAGCGTGAGGGTGTCCTTGCCCGGCTGGTTCACGAGGCGGTAGTAGGGGGTGGGAGAGCGGCGGAAGGCAGCCACAAACTCCTCTCGCAGGCGCACGGCCACCTCGACTTCCCGCCGCTGCACGCCGCCCCAGGCGACCTCTCCGGAAGCGATGGCGCGGTTCACCCGGCGCAGGTAGTCCAATGTGACCGGGGCGATGTAGAGCTTTCGCTTGGCAATCCCCGCCGCCAGCGCCTGGGGATCCAGCGTGGTCCATATTTTTTGAAATCCGAGCTGTCTGCTGGCATCCTGAGCGAGCGAGGGCTGCTCAAAAAAAGGCGAAAGAGCCACCGGCCCTGCCTTGAGCATGCGATTCGTCGAACTGCAGGCGGGCAGCAGCACCAGCGCGAGAATGAAGTGCGGAAATCGCATGAGGGACAAGCCCCAGATAAAGACATAAAAATCGCCCGCTGTGCAATGCCAGAACTCTGCAGCCGTGGAAAAGATGAGCGGCCACGGTGGTTTTAGCTTTCACCGGCGTACCTTTCTGCCGAACATCCACCACCACACACTGCATGCAGCCAGCCACCGTCCATCTCGTGATCCCCTGCTATCAGGAAAGCGGACGCATCGGTCCCTTCCTGACCGAGCTGTGTGAGGTGACGAAAGGGCTCGGAGACGTGAGCATCCGGGTGGTGGAGGACGGGTCAGATGCAGCAGAGGCCGAGCGCATGCGGGAAATCATCACGCCGCTGTGCCGCATGCATGCGCATCTGCATCCGCCACTTTTTCTGCCGCAGAACCGGGGCAAGGGAGGTGCGGTGTATGCCGGGTGGGACCAGGCGCCGGAGGTGGACTGGCTGGCCTTTGTGGACGCTGATGGCTCGTGCTCCGCCACGGAGGTGGCAAATCTCATCCACCTGGCGCGCAAGCAATCGAAGCCTGAGACGGCTCTCTTTGCCTCCCGCTGGGATCAGACAAGCCCCCGGGTGCAGCGCCAGTGGAAGCGCCGGCTGATGGGGCGCATCTTTGGCACGCTGGTGGCCACCCTGCTGCGCATTCCCATCCACGACAGCCAGTGCGGGCTCAAGCTGGTGCCGCGCACGGCGTATCAGCGCATCGCCCCCTCTCTGCGCATTCAGGGCTTTGCGTTTGATGTGGAGCTGCTTGCAGCACTGCATGACAGCGGCTGCGGCTTTGAGGAGGTCTCCATAGCCTGGCATGAGACGCCCGGCGGCCATGTGCACCTGATCCGTGACTCCATCCGCATGGCACGGGATGTGGTGGCCATCCGCAGGCGGCGGGGGCAGCACTGAACAGACCAGCCGCCCCTACCAGCCCCTACTCCCACCTGAGCTCGGTCCCAGCGGGAAGAAGGCGCACAGCACGTGCAATATCCCAGTTGGTCATGCGAAAGCCACCAATGCTCTCCTGTTTAGTCATGGATCCAGGAATGCTGGTGCCATGAAGGCCATAAGGAAGAGGCTTGGGGTCTCCACTCTTCGCGAGATTGATCCAGAGAATGCCCGCCGGATTGTTGGGCCCGGCATGAAACCGATAAGGGATGGTCTTGGGAGCCGCGGGATCTCCCATGCTAGTGAACACCGGCCGGGGAATGACTTCGAGGATCTTCCAAATCTTGCGTCCGTGCAACCCGGGGCGCGCGGCGGAAACCGGCATGCTGGCAACAACCACATCCCCACGACGAATCACCAGGCGACTCACCCCCAGCATGCTGGCGGAGATCGGCGCCTGCGGATCTGCGGCTGGCTGCAGTGGCTCTGTGAGTGCATTTTCAATTTCGAAAGGCACCACATTGGGAACCAAAAAGACGGCACCTGGGGCATTAGGGTTCTTAACACCCGGGTTGATGTGACGGAGAAATGACTCGGCTGCATGAAACCGCTCCGCCACAAACTCCCAGCCGGAACGGTAGGCCATGAAAGTTTCACGGGTCAGCTCTTCGAACGTGGGCGGCGGCTCAGCGGCCCTGCCCTTCCCCCTGCCGGAGACATCGCTCCCCGGATGGGGGGAAATCCAGCGCATGTCCGCCGCCGTGAGTACATACTCGGCATAAGGTCCGCCAATGGCCTTCATGGCGGCCGAAGGCTGGCCTTCCGGGGTATGCAACTCTCCAGGATGTGCTTTTTCAAAAGCTTTGTATGCCGCATCGTACACAGGCCCCGCAGTGCCATCGATCGGACCGATGGTGAACCCCTGGCGGTCCAGGAAAGCCTGAATGAGCACCAACGATGCCGCCCCCCAAGCCGCAGGAGGCAGTGCACGATGGGGCTTCGTGGCGATCAAGACCGGTGGCTCCTCCCTCACGGGCGAAGGGGCCTTTTTTGTTTTTTCCTTATTCTTGGCCGGATCCTTGGCTGCTTCTTTTTCCGCAGCCAATGCAGCATCAACCATGGTCTTGATGTCACTCTCCCCCGGAACTTTGACGACCTGCCCGATGACAATCCGGTCGTTTTTCAGATCATTGAAAATCCTGATCTGATCCACGGTAACGCCATTTGCATTTGCGATTTTGATGAGCGAATCCCCCTTGACCACCACATGCTCGACCATGGTTGCCGGAGGCCCTTTTGGCGTGCCCCTGGCTGGAGAAGTCGCCCCAGCGGGTTTTGAAGGCATGGCACCCGCCTGGGCTTCGACAGGAACCTCGACAGGCAGGCCCCAGTCAGCGGGTGCGGATGGCTCAACCTGCCAAGGCCATTTTACAGCCTGCTCCAGCCCAGGCTCAATGGCAGGAACCGCAGGCTTCACGGTTTCCACCTGTGCAAGAATGCCGCAAGGCAGGCAGCCCGCCAGCGCACAGAGCATCCATGTTACCTTTTGAGGCGAAAGACACGGTTTCATGCAGCATTCAATCCGCATTTGCCGCCGGCACAAGTGCCTGTTCTGGACGCAGCTGGGGTCTATTTCCCCAGCACCTGCTTCAGCACCTCGATGCAGCGCTCATTCTGCGGCATGGTACCGATGCTGATGCGCACCCATTCGGGGAGTTTGTAGGCGGCCATGGCGCGGACGATTACGCCCTTGTCCATCATTCCTTTGAAGACGGCGTTGCCATCGCCCACCTTCACCAAGACGAAGTTGGCGTAGCTCGGGATATACTCCAGGCCCATTTCCCCGAACTGCTTCTGCAGGTAGGCACGGCCTTCGTCAGTGATGGCCTTGGTCTTGTTCTGGTGTTCTTCGTCCAGCAAGCCGGCCAGTGCACCGGCCTGCGCGATGGAGTTCAGATTGAAGGGCTGGCGCGTGCGCTGCAGCACGTCGATCAGCTCCTTGTTGGCGATGCCATAACCCACGCGCGTACCCGCGAGGCCCTGGATCTTGGAGAAAGTGCGCAGCACCACCACATTGCGTCCCTGACGCACGTATTTCAGCGTGTCCGGCGGATTGTCGAGGAACTCATAATAGGCCTCGTCAAACACCACCACCACATGATCCGGCACCTTGTCCATGAAACGGTCAATCTGCTCCTGCGTCACCAGCGTGCCCGTTGGGTTGTTCGGGTTAGCGATGAAGATCTCCTTCGTGTTTGGCGTGATTGCGGCGGCCATGGCGTTCAGATCGTGCACGTAACCGGGGTCCGGCACCTCGATGGTGTCAGCGCCAAAGACCTTGGCCATCAGCTTGTACACCAGGAAGGCGTGCTCGGCGGTAATGATGTTGTCCCCCGGCTTGAGGAAGGCGTGGCCGATGAACTCGATCACCTCGTTGGATCCGCAGCCCATGATGATGTTGCCCATCTCCAGGCCAAACTTCTCCGCCAGGGCATTGCGCAGCTTCCATGAGGCGCCGTCAGGATAGATGTGCACCTCTTTCACAGCCTCCTGCATGGCCACGATGGCCTTGGGCGAAGGGCCCAGAGGGTTCTCGTTGGAGGCCATCTTGATGATGTCCTCCGGCTTCAGTCCGCGTTCACGGGCCACATCCTCGATGGGCTTTCCGGGTTCGTAGGCGACGAGATCTTTGAGCTGTGGGTTGGCGTAGTTCCAGATGGACATGGTTGGAGGCGTAATAGGACCATTTCTTGGACTGGGATGGCGTCGAAGGCAAGTCCGTGTAAAGTTCCGCTCAGACTTCGTTTTAAACCCCTATGCCTGCCAGCCTGCCTGAAACCTCCGAACTGCTCCTGTCCCTCGGCACTGCCACCGGGCTGGGGCTGCTCGTCGGCCTGCAACGCGAGTGGGTGCAGAACCGCGTGGCGGGCATCCGCACCTTTGCGCTGCTAACCCTTTTTGGCGCATTGACCGGGCTGCTCGGAAACGCCTACGGCACATGGGTGGTCGCGGCAGGTCTCGTCGCCTTTGCCTGCATCGTGGTGTTCAGCACCTGGCTTAGCCTTTCCACGCGCGAGCCAGACTCCGGCCTCACCACTGAAATGGCCATGCTGGTGATGTTTGTCACGGGCATCATCATCATGCTCGGGGAGCGGCTGATCGCCGTAATGATCGCCGGTGGAGTCATGGCGCTGCTGCAGAGCAAGAAGGCGCTGCATACGATGGTGAGGCGCTTTGGCGAAGACGATCTGCGAGCCATCGTGCGCCTGGTGCTGCTGGCGTTGGTCATCCTGCCTGCGCTGCCAAACCGTGAGATGGGCTATCTCGGTGTGCTCAATCCCTTTGCCATCTGGCTGATTGTGGTGCTCATCGTCGGCATTAGTCTGGCAGCGTACATGGCAGAAAAGTATCTGGGAGGTGCCAAGGGTGCTGTCGTGGCCGGTCTTCTGGGCGGCCTGGTCTCCAGCACGGCCACCACGGCGAGTAGTGCACGCCGCAGCGCCTCTGCCAGACGGGGCGAGTGCTCGCTCGCTGCCATGGCCTTGATTGCCTCAGCCGTGGCTTTTGTGCGGCTGCTGGCAGAGGTGGTGATCGTTGCCTCCGAACACATCCGTGAACTCCTGCCTCCGCTCACGGCCATGATGCTCTGGGTGACTCTGATCGCCGCCGTAGCGCATCGACTCGCTGAAAAAACAGATACGCAGCCGGTGGATGAGCCTCCGCCCTCTGAACTGAAAAACGCCGTCTTCCTAGGCCTGCTCTACGCGCTGGTGCTGGTCGTCGTGGCCTACACACGTCAGCACAACAGTTCATCCGGGCTGTATGTGGCGGCGTTTCTTTCCGGCCTGCCGGACATGTCGGCGATCACTCTTTCCACCTCCCGGCTGGTCTCCACCGGTCATCTTGAAACGTCCGTCGCCTGGCGCATGATTCTCGTCGGCGGCATGGCCAACCTCGTCTTCAAGATGTTTTTCGTGATCATACTCGGCTCGCGTGCCTACATCAAACCTGCACTGCTGGGCCTGCTGCTGTCTGTCGCCGGAGGCGCGGCCATTCTCACACTCTGGCACTGAATTCCGGCCAAAGAATGCAGGATGATTCACAACGACATCCTCATGTGCCACGTAATTATTTCCAACCATGCCCGCAGAATTTAAAGACTACTACGCCACCCTGGGTGTCCCGCGTGATGCCAGCGCGGACGACATCAAAAAGGCCTTCCGGAAACTGGCCCGTCTCTACCACCCCGACACTGCGAAGGACAAAAAAACGGCGGAGGCCAAATTTAAGGAGGTCAATGAAGCCAATGAAGTGCTAAGCGACCCCGAAAAGCGCAGGAAATACGACACCCTGGGAGCCAACTGGCAAGAAGCTGGCGACTTCCAACCGCCCCCCTCTGGAGCTGGCGGCCGTGAGCAAGAATTTCACTTTGGAGGCACGGGGTTCAGCGACTTTTTCGAGCAATATTTCAGTGGCGGCAGCCGCTATGGCTTCCCGCAGGGCTTTGAAGAAGAAATCCCGTCTGGCGGCAGCAGGAAAGGCCGAGCAAGGCGCGGGCATGACATTGAGGGCGACATCCTCGTCACTCTTGAGGAAGCCATGCATGGCACCCAACGGCCGATTTCACTGCAGACTGTGAACCGCCAGACGGGAGCGGTGCAGACACACAGCTTTGAAGTCCGCATCCCGCCCGGGGCTACGGACGGCCGCCGCATCCGGGTGCCTGGCCAGGGCGAGCCCGGACGCAATGGAGGAGAAGCAGGCGATCTATACCTGCGCGTGCGCCATGCCGCGCATCCCGACTTCACCACTCAGGAGGCCGACTTGCATCATGATCTCGCCATTGCTCCATGGGAGGCCGTGCTGGGTGCGGAGATCATCGTGCCGACTCTGGACGGCTCCATCAAACTACGAATCCCAGCAGGCAGTGAAAACGGCCAGAGCCTGCGTGTGCGCGGCCGCGGCCTGCCCAAAGGCAAGACTGCCGAGCGCGGCGACTTTTTTGTGAAACTGCAGATCGTGCTGCCAGACAAGACCAGCGATGCCGAACGCAAGCTGTGGGAGCAGCTGCGCAGTGCCTCCACCTTCAACCCACGCGCCTGAGATGAACGACCATACCCCGCAGACTTATTCGCTGGAAATCCTTGCGGAGGCAACCGGTGTCTCCACGCAAATGATCGTGCAGTATCAGCAGAACGGCATGATTTCCGATCATCTTGATGATGACACCTTGCGCACCCTGCGCCGCCTCGAGCACCTCAGGGAAAATTGCGAGATGAATCTTAAAGGGCTGAAGCTGCTGACGCAGCTGCTCGACGAAGTCGAACAGCTGCGCCAAGAATTGCGCTCCAGACGCTGAGCTCCTCAGACAAACTGCGTCTCGCCAGGAATGGGCAAAGGCCCTGGCTCAAAATGGTCGGCAAACTGCAGGTTGTCTGGCGCAAGATCCTGCTTTGAGGACATGATCGCCAAGGCTGTGCGCGACGGTTTTTTGTCCGCTTTCGCATCCTTGCCACCACCTTCAGCGGCGGCTTCTTCCTTCCAAAGGATTTTCTGACCTGTGTAGGCGGCCTCGCGCCCCATGATGGCGATGATCGTGCTGCTCATCATGCGATCACCATCATTAATGACTTCGCCTTTGCGGATGGCATTGAAGAGCGCCTGGTGCTCCAGGTCGTACATGTTTTTCTCCTCACCACGCCAGCGCCAGCGCTTTTCACCGTCGATGTAGGGCGCAGAGCCCTTGCCGATGACCAGCTTGCCCTTGGTGCCCTGTATGTTGTCGATGACTTCGTTGTGGCAGCCGTTGATCTGACGGTTGGTGAGGTGACAGATGATTCCGCCCTCCCATTCATAGGCGCAGTGAAAGTGATCGAAGATGTTTCCACCCTCCGCCTTTCGCTGGCGCCCCCCGGTGCCGATAACGCTGACCGGAGGCGCATCCTTCATGGCCCAGCAGATCTTATCCAGGCTGTGAACTGCCTGTTCGACGATGCTGTCCCCGCTCAACCAGGAAAAATTGTACCAGTTGCGGACCTGCCACTCCACATCCCCCATTCCCGCAGGGCGACCGGCGGCTGGAGGCATGACTTTCACCGGACCAGCATAGTAGGTGGCCAGAATGCTGGTGATGTCACCAATCTGCCCTTCGTGGAGGCGCTTGTAGCACTCGATGCGGCTGGTGGAATAGCGCCAGCAAAAGCCGGCCACCAGGTTGAGCTTCTTCTGCTTCGCTTTTTCGACCGCTGCCTGGGCCACACGATAGCCGGCTGCATCCACCGCCATGGGCTTCTCGCAAAAGATATGCTTTCCGGCTTCAACCGCAGCAGTCAGGTGCAGCGGGCGGAACCCTGGCGGCGTGGCAAGCAGGACGACGTCCACTCCGCAATCGATGAGTTTTTGGTAGGCATCGAGACCGGTAAATTTTTTGTCTGGCTTTACATCAACCCTGTCAGGAAACTGGGTGGAGAGATTTTTGATGCTGTTTTCGATCTGTGAGTCGAAGGCATCAGCCATCGCCACAATTTTTGAGTTATAATCTGCTCCGAGCGCCTGTGCCGCCGCGCCAGTCCCGCGACCGCCGCAGCCGATGAGACCAATCTTCAAGGTTTCGTTGGAGTCAGCCTTCTGCTGCGCCAGCAAGGAGCCTGCGGAAGTCAGAACAGCAGGCGCGAGAAGCGCCCCGCCGCTGGCATTGAGAAAACGACGACGAGAAAAGGCTGTGGCAGCTGGATCAGACATGGGAAAGGATGAGGTTGTAAACAGAGCAGAGATTTCGCCACCGGAACGGCAAACCTTTCAGCAAAGGGCAGATTGCACCGGTCTCATGAACAGGTCATTAGGAGCATACTAACAGGCAGCCAGAGTTTGCCGGATCACACATTTCTCAAAACAGCTCACGGCAGGATGAAGAAAAGGCTCAGGCGTGGCGGGGAATCACCTTTGTCAGCCCAGAAGACTGCGGCGGATGCCCACCGTCCTCCATGGGGCTGAGCGGCTGCGTCTCGATACGGCTGATTTCATCATCAGGCGAGGGCTGGAGAAGCGCATCCACTAGAAGCTGAGTGTCTTCCAAAAAGGTCAGGCCGGCACGACGCATGAAGTCAACTTCCGAAGCATGGGTATGCAGCGTGATCAGGAGACACTCCCCTTGGAAAAGCGCCAGGACAAACACGCCCTCGTACCCGAACCAGAAGGTTTTCACATCCCGATCCCCCCCGCTGCCAAAATGAGCGCGGGCATCATGCAGGCATTGGAGGAGGCGTTCGGCACGGAACTCCTCAAAAGGAAGCAGGTTGATCAGTATTTGCCGCCGCCAGCAAAGCAGCAGACCATTGACGGAACCGGCGTGCTTCAGCCGTTCGAGAGCAGACCGTAGAGAGGGAGTGATGGATGCTGCCATGGTTATGCCTCCATTGAATTGGCGCGGGTGAGAAGTTCGAACATCGGCGTCCGTTCACCGATGAGCGCCCCAGCTCCGGGATCTTTAGCATCGGTACCAGCGTCGAAATAAGCAAAATTCAAAGTGAAGTCATCTTCCTGGAGAGTTCCCATCCACGGGGCTCCAAGGTCAAGACATTCGCCTACTTTCAGTCCAAAGTGCCTGAGTCCCTGAAAGTCGGCGGCGTAATTGTTCACAGCCTCCTGGCCACTGTCACTGGCGACGAGGCCGTCTTTCAGAGTGAAGAGTTGCAGTGGGAGAGGTAAAACCTCGGATGCGCTCATGGAGATATTGAAGTTGTTCCCTTTAGGTCTCAAAAATCCGCTGATGAGGCAAGCATAATCCACTCATGCGGCAAAATAGAATCCGCCCAGTGAGCTTGACAGTGCGACGCTTTGCTTTCTTTCATTCGATCCCTGCGTTATAAGTCCCGCCCCATGACCGCCGCCCCCAGTTTTAAAATCGGCAATGAAAAGCTCATCAAGGTGCTGCCGAACGCCGCCAACCGCCTGCTGGGCCTGCTCAAAAAGCAGGGCCGCGCAGAAAGCGGAGCCCTTCGTGTGGCCGTGGTGGGTGGAGGCTGCTCAGGCCTGCAATACAAAATGGATCTGGTCGATGGGCCCGCCAACCGCGACATCATGGTCACCTCCAGCGATGTGCGTGTAGTGATCGACCCAAAGAGCGCTTTGTTTGTCTCTGGGTCCGAACTCGACTACAGTGACGACATTCAAAGCGGAGGCTTCAAGGTGAAAAACCCCAACGCCGTCGTCACCTGCTCCTGTGGCGAAAGCTTTTCCGCCTGAGAAAGATGTCGAACGCCTTTTCTCTCCTGGGGCTGCCCCGCATCGCCGCGCTGGATGACGATGCTCTGCAGCAGGCCTGGCTGGCCGCGAGTCGCAGCGCACACCCCGACCAGCCTGGAGGTGATGCCATCCGGGCGGCGGAGATCAACACCGCTTACGAAACCCTGCAGGCTCCGGAGAAACGGCTGAAGCACCTGCTTGAGCTGCATTCTGTGCCCTGGCGCACGGTCCCCATCAACGAGGCGATGATGTCGCTTTTCAGCAAACTTGGCCCTGCGCTGCAAAGCACCACCGCTTTTCTCAAGCGCAAACAGAACGCCACGGCCGCACTCGCCAAGGCCTTGCTGGCTCAGGAAGAAATGCGTCTGCGCGAACAGCTTGAGGATCTTGGTGCCACCTTGGATGCAGAGCGCACCACCTTGCTAGCGAGCCTGCCAGCCTATGACGCCCGCCTTAGCGCCGGCGATATGACAGCCCTCGCTGACCTGCAAATCCTGCAGGCTCATCTTGCCTACTTTGGGAAATGGCAGGCCCAGGTGCGTGAGGCCCTGCTGGGCTTGATGTAAGCTCTATTTTTTATCCGAGACCTCTGTGTCGACGATACTTTCGCGAACACGCCGAAGGCATTCGTCCGGGCTCGCATCCATGGGGAGCGTGAGCGGCCGGGACTGAACACGCAAGTGACGCAGTCCCCCTTCACGACGAACGTGGGTCACTTCGATGCCATGGGAGGCAAAGAAACAGACCACGTCCTGATTGCTGGCGTAGCGGCTCATGGCTTAAAAGTCGCCGCCGCCAAAATCCCCGCCGCCATCAAAGCTGCTGCCAGAATCATCGCCAAAGCTGCCGCCTGAGCTGGTGTAATCCGTATCAATGCCGGAAAATCCGGAGTCGTGCGGAGTGGCGTCTGACGAGTCTGCGCCAAAAGAAGAGGCGGCAGAGCTGTGCGAACCAAAGAACTGGTCATACATCCACATGCCAGCCGCAGCACCAAACATGCTGCCCATCATGTTTTGCAGAAAGCCACCGCCGCCGTAAGAAGGCTGGCCCACGCCGCCTGCACCGCTGGTGCCGCCAGACATGGCGCGGAAAAGACCTCGTATGAGGCTGAAGCCCAGCCAGATGAGCAGAACAATGCCGATCGTGGGCAACCAGGAGCCCGCGCCCTGCTGTGCAGAATGCGTTTTGGAAGCATATGGAGCCGCAACACCTTTGTGATGCGCGCCCATGGTCGTGGAGATGAAATTCACAGCATCAATGAGTGCATCATCATTCTTTTTTTGGCGCAACTGTCCGAGCATGCGCTTAACGAGAGTCTCGCGGTCCAGCAGTGTGAATGCCTGCCGCTGCGTGTCCGTCCCGACAACAACCTGCAAATGAGCGGGCTGTTTGACCAGAAGGATGAGCACACCGTTTACCCCCTTCTCACGGGCGAGCTGATCGGCCCATTTGGAAAAGCCCTGATTGGCAGAAGCCTTGCTGGGCTGGAGCACGGTTGCCTTCATGTCCTCTGGGACCGAAGCAAAAGTTTGTACCGCAATGTCTTTGTGAAGCCTTGCTGCGACGTCCTTGATGGTCCCTGCAGCATTCACCTTGGCGAATTCGGAGAAAAAAGCTCCATCATCTTGAATGCCACCTGCTGCGCGGGCCCCTGCAACGCCGAGCAGCAGCGTGCAGGCGAGGACGGGAAGGAGTAAACGACGAGTGAGAGTGTTCATGGAGGGGGGGGGAACGAGCGGAGCATGACCTAAAATACGAACAGCGCACCTGCGAAACACACCTGTTTTTGTAGTCGCACTGCCAGGCGTTTCAGGGATGGTGTATGGAAGTCTCGCAGCCTTGGTCCGTAGCTGGCCAAATACGCCCCCTGCACAAATTGCGTCAGCTTTGCGCGATTTGGGGACTACGTGGCATCGAGAGATGGGCTGGGAGTTGCTGATGGAAATGATGCCAGGTCACTTCCCACAAAACACAACACCATGCCACGCCCATCTCGTTACTCACCCGCAGAAAAAGCCGCCATCGTTGCTGCCGCACGTTCCAGGATCCGTCTCGGAGAAAACTTTGGCGAGATAGCCCAGCGCCTGGGGGTGAACCAGCCCTCCCTGCGTGGCTGGCTGCGGGAATCAACGCTCGACATGTTGTACCCGCCGCTACCTCCGTGCATGCCGCGCAATCGCTCGGCGTGAAACCTGAGCTCGCATCATTTCTTCTTCACCTGCCAGTGGTCATCGAAGAAGTCTGCGGCTACCACCTTGCCGGCTGACTCGGCTCCAGGCTGCTGGCTGATTTCCAGGATGGCCCAGTCAGGAAGCTTGGGGTTTTGCAGTGAGTTGGTCTTGTCATGCGCCTCACGGAAGGTGAGGCCGGTGTTGACCACGACTTCGAAGCCAGGGGATTTCAGGCAGGGGTAGGTCAGCAGCGGCACGTGGGTCTTTGCATCAAAAGACTGGCCTGCCATAGCCATCTTTTCTGCATTCCATTGCAGCGGCAGAGATCCTGCTATCTGCTTGAGGCAGGAATTTGATTCCGGAGTCCCCCAAAGAATGAGGCTTTGCATTTTGCCGGCCTCGTAAACATCCCCCACGTCCGATGCTTTCACCACACGCACTTCCCCCCGCATGAGGCCCTTCCAACGCTGGATGAAATGCGCTGACTCGGCATTCACCCAGGCATCAACCGCAGGCGAGGACGATTTGCCGTCCGGCAGCACGACAAGAAAACGCTTCATGAAGCTGGCGTCCATCGGACCGGGATGAGCCCCTGCCTTGCCGCCAGCCGGCCCCTCGTGCTGGAAAGGCTCCTCATTGCCAAAGTCGCGCCAAACGCCATTCTCTTTGATCAAACGGCACAGCGCACCCGCCACCTTGGGACCGGGACTCATGAAAGTCTCAAACTGCGGCGACAACGGGCCAACCCGCAGCTTCAACTCAGAACCGTCTATCATCACCTTCAAAGATCCCCCGCCCTTCCGCGCTTGGGGCGGCGGATAAAAAACGATGCGTGTGACATTCTGTGTTTTGATCTCAATCGTCTGCCCATCGACCACCCGTGCATCGAGGCGCGCCTCCTTCCAGCTTTCCTCCATGCCGTGAAGGTTGAGCCACTTCATGCGACCGTAAAAGGGTGTCTTTGTCTGAATGTGGACTTCGTCAGGAAACAGCACACGTCCGCTGGCGACGGCTTTTTCAATCCATGCCTGCACCTCTTTGATGACTTCAGGATGGTATTTATGCGGCATCCCCGGACCGATGAGATGAGGTGGATGCAGATCCTGCTTTGCAAGCACCTCCATCATGTACTCCGCTGAGTCACGCTGGGCATCGACCTCGCCGCTGTAGCTGATCAGCGGAACGTTGAAGAAATTCCGCGCGTAGTCCGGCACGTCGTAAACGCCCCACAGACTCTGCTCATACCAGACAGGATATTTTTCGGGCGTGAGTTTTTGATACCTCTTGACGTCGGCAAAGCCAGCGCCGGTGTGCACGCAGGCCCACTGATCGGCATAATGAGCGCCCATGTGCCATGCGCCCGCGCCACCCATGCTGAAGCCCGCCAACGCCACGCGGTTTGTGTCCACATTGAAGCGTTTCATGGCATCGTCACGGCATTCAAAGACATCTGTCTCCCCCGCGCTCTTCCAGCCGTTGCAGTAACGCCCAAAGGGATGAATCACGATCGTGCCTGCCGGCTGAAACTGCCCTGTTTTTTTCGCCATGAGCCTCGAGTAAACGAAAGGCAGGTCGGTGGCGGTATCCCCGCGACCATGCAGCCAGATCCACATGGGGACCGGTTTTTTGCCTGCGCCAAACTCCAAGCCCTCAGGGACTTCAACTCCGTAGGGCTGAGGTGAATCGTCGATCTTAGAGTAGAATCCCAGAACCTTCTGCCCGCTGCCGTTCATCCACGGCGTTTCATTTTTAGCAAGCGAGGCGATGCGCTTCTTCGCCTCGTCGAGCAGCGCCATGGCCTTCTTGACACCATCTTCGGACTTTTTGTCATACCACTCGTCAAACTCGAGCGCGTAGCGCACGGCCTTGAGAAAGATGTCCGCATCCGCGGCGCGAGGGTGCTTTTTCACCGCCTTAAAGGACTGGGTCACGGCCGCCAGCTCCTTGGCTATGCCCGCCTCCTGCTCTGCCGAAAGAGCCGCCACAGGCTTTGGCGGCAGGCTGCCCTTGAACGAAGCCGTTGCACCATTCGGACTAAGCTGCGCCTGCGCCGTCACCGCCCAGAGGGAGAAAAGAAGAAAGTATTTCATGAACCAGCATAAACGCCGCCAGGAGCCAAATTTAACCAATAGATGCACTCCTTGAACGCCTATGACACACTCTCAGAAGATCAATTTCCTGCGGGGTTTTGACCGCCCGAAGAATCAAAAAAGAGTTCTCCATTGCCCCGAATGCCTATGTACTGATAGGTTCTCGCAGCTTGGCCAGCTGTGACCGACGATTGAAACATCATGCTTGCCAGTGAACCACTGGGCGGCTTGCGACCTTCAAGAACTGCCGACACTTGTGCTGCCACATTGCCCTCAGGCCATTCCACACCAGCGGCGAGGCCAGTGGTATAAGCCAGAATGATATTTTGAGCATTACGCTTGTCTTTCACCTTGTCCGCCTCTCCTGAGACAAAGACAAGATTGGGCATGACGATTGAGGCGATGAGTCCAATGACGAGAATCACAATCACGAGTTCCACCAAGCTGAACCCGGAGCGAGATTGGCCTACAAGGCTTGTTTTCATGGGCTTGATCAGTGAGGCAGGTTGTAAAAGGGGGCATCTCTGTCGTCTCCACCCTCCAAGGTTCCCGCACAGGGAATGCTGATCCACTGAGTAAATATTCAACTGCACTCAAGCCCTGCCGAATTTCGCGCAGGCTCCTGGTGTCAATCGAGCCCGATGATCGGGACAGATTAGCAGTCCCTGCTCTCAGGCGGCCTTGCACCAGCTGACAAATACGCCGAATGGCACCGCGGGGACTCCAGCCGCCCCCTTGAGCAAAATTTCCCCAGTTTCCACAGCACCCCCGAAAACACCGAACTCCTGCCGGAAAAGATGCTGCAAAGTCGTGGGCGAAACCGCGCCCTGTCGGCAGCAAAGCAAAACACCCACCGGCTTGTCAGACAACAAGCCGCTGACCGTGCTCAGCAGGGCAGCGAGATCACGCTCCATTTCAAATCCACCGCGCTTGGCATCCTTGCTCACATACGGATCGATCACAATCAAATCGTAGCGGGTTGTCTGCGATCGCTCACGCTGGGCAAACTTCACCGGGTCATCCACGATCCAGCGGATGTCTCGGCTGGCAAGCGTGTTGAGTGCAGCATGCTCACGTGCGCGTTTGATAGCATCTGACGAAGCATCCACATGCGCCACAGCCGCCCCTGCTCGAGCGGCAGCTAGCGTAAAGCCCCCGGAGCCACCAAACAAGTTGAGGACACGAGCAGGCCTCCGCTGTTGGTCAGCAAAAGCCGTGCAGTTTGCGATAACGTTTCCCCACAGCTCCTGGAGCTCTGGGGCCAGGCTGCGAACTCCGCCCTGAGGGCTTAGCAAAAAGCGAAGAGCGCCGATACGCAGATTCAGAGGCCCTTGCAGCTCACGCTTGATGTCCACAGCCTTGCGCCACTCGCCACCCGGCAGCCTGCGGCGCCACCAAGCCGAACTGCAATTTCTGGAAGAAACCACAGCCCCCAATCTCTCCAGCAGACGGCCACCGCCGCTGTCGAGAAGCTCATAAGATTGATTGTCGGTGTCACCTTCCATATTGCTGAAATTCTAATGCCTGCGGCCAAAGTCCGTTTTCAGATCAAGAGGCGCCCTGCAGAGGTAGCACTTCCAACCCTTTTCCATCCAACGCAGCGCGAACCTCTTTGGCTGACTGCGCTTTCATCCTGCGCTTGTAGCAACTGCGGAAAAACTTGGCCACAAAATTGTTTCCTTGAGGCGGAAACGGGCGTCTTTTCAGGTTTGCCTTGACCCCTTGCTCGCGCAGATAGGCAACCCCTTGAGGCTTCCAAAACTGTCCTTTGACCGCCTCCACATAAGACACCACTTCAGGAGCCTCATTTTTCATGTAGTACAATCCCTGCTCCCCCTCTCGGTTGAGCTTGCGCAGGCGGCTCTCTGCAGCCCAGATTGAACAGTTGGGAGCCAGGATCTGACT
Organism: Prosthecobacter fluviatilis; assembly: GCF_042655725.1. Classification (GTDB taxonomy): domain Bacteria; phylum Verrucomicrobiota; class Verrucomicrobiia; order Verrucomicrobiales; family Verrucomicrobiaceae; genus Prosthecobacter; species Prosthecobacter fluviatilis. The sequence goes on along the minus strand of NZ_JBHSMQ010000001.1, from coordinate 953,504 downwards.
CAAGAATGCCTTCTTCCAAAGTGACAGGTTAAGTCCTGCACGAAGATTGCCCCCTTCGATCTGGCGCAACCAGCCATCCTCAACAGGAGCCCCCAAGTCACCAAACTGGTCCAGGGCAAGGTATTTGCCCCCGACTTGATCAAGCTGCTCAACGCATGAAAGCATTTCCGCAGTGTCAATTTTGCGATCCACCAAGAAGTCATCAAGCCAGACAAACAAATTTTCTTCCTTGATCGATTGCAATGCGGTGATGAGGTTGTCAGACCAGCTTTTGTCCTCACCAACCGTGACGGTGATCACACGCGGATCCTTGTAATGCCGACGGTTGGAGATGAGATAAATCGGAAAGGGGGATTCAGGCCAGTGCTTGAAAAAAAAGTGGAAGAAAACAGGCCACAGGTCTGAATAGGCATCACAAGATGAGATGACCGTGGCTACGTTCTGCGTGTTGGGCTTCGATGGCATGCAAGCACAGCATTCAATTGAATGGGGTGAGGTGCAAACCAAACTGTTAATTGGTTGCACCACAAAGAATTGTCTATTTTTTACAAATCAGGGTTGCAATCCGCCCTGTCTCCAATACCCACTCACGCCTCATCTTTTCACTTCGCTTCCTCTGAGAAACAGGCCGGGGAAAACAAGAGCTGCTTTCATTGCTGACACTTCATTCACATCATGAAATCCTTCCGTCGACGCATACATGACATTCATGCGAATCTACGGGCAGCAGTTCATTTGTATCCCAAAATCGAGTCAGACCCGGGCAGCGCAAAACAGGTCACCGTGATGCCTCTGATCGAGGCCGGTGAAGAATCGGTCTCCTGTGAACTGGAGGCACGTTTCAAAAAACAGACAGAAACCTCCACACTGATCCGGTGGCCTTCCGTCAACCTATACCGAGTCGAAAACGCCACCGTTGTGGGTGATCAGGCGAACGTGTTTCTGGCGAATGGGAAATGGCTGCGGGTCTGCCCAAGTTTAGGTACGCTCCCTCTGAAAAAAGTTCGACCGCCCATCTACCTCGGAGCCACCAAGCTGAACGCCCCAATGTTTCACCTCTCTGGCAGAGACCATGAGAATCACGGTCATTTTCTGTTTCAGCACATGCCACGTTGGCTGGCTGCACAAAAAAAAATGCAGGAAGCGAACCCTCATTTTAAAATTTTGGTGGCTAAAGGCCACCTCAGATGGCAGTCCCGCTATCTGACTAGGACCGGAGCCAGCGAAGAGCAAATTCTGGAATGCGGAGATGGCACATCCCGCTGCAAAGACCTCTATTACCTCCCACAACTCCGCGGGCAGGATGCTTGCATCTCACGCCCTCAGGATTACCGCTCCATGAACGAGTTCTTCCACCGTTCTCAGGCCAAGACGGAACGCGCGCTGTTTCTCTCCCGAAAAGACGCCCCCAACCGCTACCTGATCAATGAGGACGAAGCCATTGCTGAAATTGAAAAAGTATTTGGTTCCTGCCGCTCCATTCAGCTCTCAAAAACCCCTTTGGATCAACAGATCGATCTGATTTCATCAGCCTCGGTTGTCGTCGGTCCTCTAGGACAGGCACTGGCAACATCGCTCTTCGCCAGAGGCTCCATCTTCATCAATCTGGATGCCGGCCATGGTCCCGACTCTTGGGGCGACGCCTTCCGTGATGTGGCCACTATCTGCGGCAATCGGGCTCTTTCGCTGTACTCCAAAACACCACGGACAGCGGACGGCTCGTTCACCTTTCCGCCAGATGCTCTCCGCCAGATGCTTGAGCGTGTCAAAATGCTCATTCAGTAGTTTTTTCCGTCCCTCAGCATCGTTTTTTCCATCCATCATATTTTAATGCGCCTGCTTCTAGTTAAACTCCGCCACATCGGAGACTCCCTCTTGCTGACGCCCACGGTCAGGGCGGTGAAAGAAGCCTACCCTGAAGCACAGATCGATGTGCTGGTGCGGGCAGGAACGGAAGGCATCCTAAAAGGCTGCTCGGACATCCGGAAAATTTACATCACGGCTTCGCCAGAAAAAAGCAAACGGTCCGTCTGGAGCTTTGTGGATGCGATACGCCTGCAGGCAGAAGTTCGCAGCGAACGCTATGATGTGGCCGTCGATTTGGGCAACAATGACCGGGGAAGAACCATTGTCGGATTGAGCGGTGCCAAAATGCGCTGCGCCAATTCCTACCTGTACCCTATCAAGTGGCTGTGGAGACAGTTCCTGACCGACATAGGCTGCAGCGACTGGTCGGTCATCCACCGGGTGCAGGCTGATTTCCTGAATGTGAAAGACTTCATTGATCTGCCGCAGCAGGAACCTGGCCCTCTGATCTTTGAAAAAAGCTGCACCAGCCGACCGCCCATCTCGCTTGTCCCGGGTAAACCCCTGGTTGTTTTTCATCCGGTGACACGCTGGCAGCGCAAGCGCTGGACGGATGCGCATTGGATCAGCCTCGGGAAAGCTTTGATCGCCCAAAATTACCAGCTCATCATCAGTGTGGGTCCGGACCCTGAAGAGATCGCACAAGGCGAGCGGCTGACGCAGGGCATCGGGCCGGAGTGCCTCAGCACCGCTGGAAAACTGCACTGGCGGCACCTCGCATGGCTGCTCTACGAAGCCCGTGTATTTGTCGGAGTAGACACAGCCGCCATGCACCTGGCAGCAGCCACAGGCTGCCCCACGGTGGCGCTTTTTGGCCCGGACTCCAATGTCGGAAACTGGGGGCCCTGGAAAACGCCAAGTCAGGTGGTCCGTTTCAAATCGGACGAGATCTCCGCGCTGCACGAAGTCGAGAGCGCTGTCGCACGCTTTCTCGCGCTCCCCACTTCCGCAAGCGCATGAAAATTCTTGTCCTCCCCTTTGGTGACGCAACTTGCGCCAGCACCCACTACCGGGTGATCCAGTATCTGGAGATGCTGAAGGCGGATGACATCGGGTGCGACATCTCACCTCCTGGGTCCATGCCGGCACCAGCGACCATTGCGGGTTATGATGCCGTGCTTGTCCAAAAGAAACTGTTCTCCACCTCCCAGGTCCGGACACTCAGATCTCACGCAAAAAGACTCTTGTTCGACATCGATGATGCGACCTGGCACCCCCACGGGCGCAAGCATAGCTGGTTGACGCGCTGGCGGACTAACCGCCGGTTGCAGAGCATCGTGCGAGCAGCCGACATGTCTCTGGTGGCTAACCATTACATCGCCAGTCATCTCTCCGCACTCGGAGCCAAGACGCAGGTACTGCCCATGGCTTTGAAGCCGGAAGACTGGCCCCCGCCGGTCCCTAATACAGCCAGTCGCGTTCGCATTGGTTGGTCGGGTGCCCCGGTAAACTTGCGATACCTCGAATCTTTGGAAACGGTGCTTGCGCAGATCATGCGTGAGCATCCGACCGTAGAACTGGCGGTCTTTTGTGGCAAGCAGCCCCAGTTTTCAGCAGAGACGCCCTACATTCACCTGCCATGGCGACAGGGTGGCGAGGCGGCTGCGGTGAAGACCTTTCACATCGGCCTGCTCCCCCTGCCCACTGACGCTTTTTCCCAAGGCAAGTCGCCCATCAAGGCGCTGCAATACATGGCAGCAGGCATTCCCACGGTAGCAACCCCTCAAGCCGGTGCGCTGGAGCTCAGCCATGAATCCGATGCTATAATGTTCGCCAAGACTCCTGCCGAATGGCATGCGAGCCTGACGTCGCTGATTGCAGAAACCAAGAGGCGTGAAGAGCTGGGCGTCCAAGCAAGGGATGTTTTTGAGGCGCACTACTCCACAGCGATCACCTACCCGTTGTGGAAATCATATCTTGTGGGGAAATGACCAACGGCAGAGTTACTGCCGGCAAACTTCTTTAATATGAGTATCAGCATAGCAATCGTCAAAGAGGCCTGTTATCAGGACTTATGGGTCGGCACCCCTGACGAGGCGCCGGAAGCTCTTGCTGTGCATACCCATTTGAGGCTGGGCCCCCTGGCACTTCTTTCGAATTGGAAGGCCGATTTCCTTATCGTGAACTCGAATTACGAAAGCAAGTCCAACGCTTTCAGGACATCACAGGTCAAGCGTGCCACCCCTGCTTTTTGCCAGCAACTGGAGCGCCGTGAAGGAACCCCGGGAGAACATTCACAAACAACACGCATTCCATTGGAGTATGCCAGGGATCCAAAAACGGTCAATTGGAGCAAGTACAATGTGGTCATCTGCCTCAACATCGCCATTCCGTATAAAATCCGAATTGCCCACCCTGGCGTGACCTGGATTTGCATGCCCGGCGAAGGAACACTGCCATGCAGCGTTGATGGGTGGCACTATTTGATTTCGCACAATTGTCCAAATGGACCTTTGCCGCAGGGAAAAATCATCGACATGCCTTACACGCTGCTTGATCCTTTTTTCATTGAAAGCAAATTTGGCAAACACGAAAAGCGCTCAGGCATCTACCTCGAAGTCAATAGCTGCCATCCGACCAAGCGACATAACTGGAGGGAGAACATTCCAGGCCTGGATGCCTTGATTGAACGCACTGTTCAGAACGTGGTGTATCATCCCAATACAACCCAAGGTCACATCGATTCACTGGTGAAATCCAAGTATTTCGTGAAGCTTGGCGGCCGGGGAACGCGAGGCAATTCACTCATCGAAGCCATATCCGCAGGACTTGTTTGCTTCTTAAGCCCAACTGACTGCTTTGGCGGAGTGCCGATGCCCCCTTACTGTTATTATGAAAGCGAGTTGGAACTCGCTGAAAAAATCAATCAACTGGAGAATTCTAACTCGTTAAGACTGGAGGTAGTGCGCCACCAGAGAGAAAGATTGCAGGAAGTTCTGGACCTTAGTTACAGGCAGCTGGTTTACGCGTCCAAGCATTCCCCCCCCTTGGTAAAGCCAAACTCCTCGCTCCATTCAAACTTAATCCGCCGAGCCAGAAACCTCCTGGCCAAGGTGATGTATAAAGCAGGAACGCGCCCCAATGTCTTCCACTGCTCCGCGCCTTTTTTTGAATCCTAAACAGAGCATTTGAAAATCTGTTGCTCAATGCCCCCTGTCGAAAAACACCTGTACACAGCATGAAAAAACACAAAATCGTTTTGCTGTCAGACAACCTTCAGGGCGGAGCCGCCCTGGTGCCGAATTTGCTGGCGAATGATCTTTCGGCCCAGGAAGGCTATGAAGTGCACCGCTGGCATTTCACGCCACCTGCCACCCCTGCCTTTTTTCAGCCAAGCGTGCAGGAAAAAAGCTTGTACCGGAATCGCAAACGGCCTTTCGTAGAGCGTATCGTCAAAAACTTTTCGAAAAAAGTCGCTTCCGTGATGCGCCATAAACGCAACGAGCTCGCATTGCTGGAAGCAGTGAAACGTGAACGCCCGGACCTGATTCACGTTCACAACATCCACTCTGCAGACATTGACCATTCGACCCTGCAAAAACTTCCGGCAGACATTCCCATCGTATGGACACTGCATGATTTCTGGCCGCTTAAGGCCATAGCCTTTTCATGGAGTGAACGGGAGGACAAACAACTGCAGCGCTATAAAATCGGCACTTGGTCACGTGCAGCGCTGCTGCAGAAACGTGACGCCTTTTTCTCTCAGCGGAAAAATCTGACTCTAGTGGCCCCTTCGGCCTATGTGCAGAGGGTGGTCCGCCATTACGCGGCGCGCCATCAGGTCCCCTGCGCGGTGATTCCTTATGTGATCAACCGCGGCTTTTTCCGCCCGCAGGATCATGCGGCAGCAGCAGAAAAATGGGGCCTCACCTCAGACAAGACCTGGATCGGCATCGGATCGACCTGGAACAACAGCCGCAAGGGGATGGACGTCTTGTGGCGCGCGCTAGCACATGCAGACTGCCGCTCACTGGGTCTGCTGATATGGGGACATGAGTCCAACCAGCAACCGATCATCAAAGATCTGACCATACGCAACGCCGGATATGTGAGCGAAACCGACAGGGTCGCTTCGTTATATGCGGCAGTGGACGCTTTCATCTGTCCGACAAAAGCAGACACAGGCCCACTCACCGTCATGGAGTCCATGGCCGTGGGCACCCCGGTGCTGGCCAGTCGCGTGGGAGGAATTCCAGAGCGGATCTCCCACGGTGAGAGCGGCCTGCTATTCCCAAGCCAGGACCACCTGGCACTGGCCGCCCTTCTAGAAGACATCCAGAAAGACATCTGGCCACTGAAGGAACTGGGCGAAAGAGCGCGCAGTTTTGCACTGCAAAATTTTGAACCTCAGCGCCAAGTTCACCAGCACATGGACCTTTATCAAAGCGTTTTGCAACGCACTCCCTGACGGGCAACAAAAAACACAACAAGCCCCCCCCCCATGACATTAGCCCCTGTAGGAATTTGCACTTACACAAGGCTCGATCATCTGATGAAGACGGTCGACGCTTTGAAGGCCAACACGCTGGCCCATCAGACAGAGCTTCATATTTTCTCGGATGGTCCACGTGCGGGAGACGAAGCCAAGGTTCAGGAATTGCGCAACTACCTGACAACGATCACCGGTTTTAAGAAGGTGCATCTGCAACTTCAGCCTACCAACAACATGTTTGAAAACACCACCAATGCAAACATGCGGCTGAATGAAAACTATGGCAGATCTATTTTCATAGAAGATGACATTGTCACATCACCTTATTTTTTGGAATTCATGAACGAAAGCCTCGAAAAATATGAGTCCAATAAAAGAGTGATGTCGATAGGTGGCTACTGCCCCCCGGTCACATTTCCCAAAAACTATGCTTCCGATGTTTTCTTTTCTCAAATCTTTTGCCCTTGGGGATTGGGCATGTGGAAAGATCGCTTTGAGTTAGTCAATCATGCAAAGACCACCTGGAGCAGGAGAGTGGAGCCAGACATAGTCAACTCCCTCAAGTATCTGGGCAAAGATTTTGTCCGAAGATACAAAGCATTGTGCAAAGAAAGCGTTACAGAAGTTGAACTTGCGGCAAAATTTGATCTCCTGGCCACGGTTACGATGCTAAAGCATCAAATGTTTTCAGTTCAGCCACGGCAAACGATGATTGAAAACATTGGTTTTGATGGATCCGGACTTCATTGCCACAGCAGTGATGATAAATTTTTTCACAAAGCTAACGCCCAATTCCGACCCAAAAATTTCACAGATGATGTCTCTCCTGACCAGCGCGTCGCCCGGAACATGTACATGATATGGAGTTTTTCCAAAAAGCAGAACCTTGTTATGAAAAGCTTCTATTTGCTCATCAGATATTTAAATTACAGACTTCATCGTTAGTAAACCCGCAAGATTCTGACGCTTACCATCTACGCTAGACGTTGCTCCATCAGAGCACACCAGACGGGGCATGGAGCAATCTCAACACCTTCAACGAGTAAGATCACTTCTTTTTTGCCGTGACGATATAAAGGTTCTGCTGCAGGCCATAAAAGTTGTCAAAGGTGTAGCCAACTGATATGTCGCAATACCTGTCAGAGAGTTCCTCTATTATTTGATGCTCTGAACGAAATGCTTTAAATTTATACCCGTTACGAATCCCAAAAGGGTCGTTGGTTATTATCACATGCCCATCCTCAGTGGCTATGCTGTTGTTCAGAATGAAATTCGAAGGTATTGGCAAATCTGTGAAGGCAGGAAAGTTGGCAATGAAATAACCTCCCGGTTTCAGGACACGGGTTATCTCCTCCAGATTGTCATCAAACGTTCCATTTTTGTCGATGTAATAGCAGGAAGCGCACGCCAAAACATAGTCGAAAAACTCAGTTTCAAACGGGATGTTGGCATTGTTCCCAACCTTAAGCGTTGTCGGTATGCCAAGCTTGCTTGTGGCAGACGACACCATGTCCACAGTCTCCTGTGTAATCTCAACCCCATATATCTCCAGACCACAATTGTGCAGCAATGGCATGTTGCGCCCATCACCAAACCCTTGATCCAGTATTTTGCCACCTGCATATTTTGACCTGTCATATTTCAGGTTTGGGTAGTTGCCAAGCATCGTGCGGATCACCCATTCCGTGGGGTATAGATGGTGTGATTTGTTGCTCAGGTGGAAGTTGGAATAGGCTTGTTTTACGTCTTCTTTCATCTTGGCAATGTTTGTTTTGAATATAGTGGCAGGTCCCGCCCCATGCTGCAGTTATTAAGGCATAGATAGCGTGTTTTGCACTCCAAGCATTAGCATATCATGCTGCGAATCAGCCTGCAGATGCCAACGATATCGTCTTCGTCCACGGCGCTGCCCGTCGGCAGGCAAAAAAGCTTTTGGGTCAATGCTTCGGTATGCGGCAGTCTCTTGCCGGCTTCGGGATACAGGGTCAAATAGGGTTCCATCCGGTGGCAGCCCGGGAAGAAATAGCGGCGGGCAAAAATTTGATGCTCGTGAAGCTTCGACACCAGCTCATCACGGGTTATACCCGCTGCTAAAGCATCCATTTCGACGACCACGTACTGGCAATTGCACTGTTCGCTGCTGTCATAAGATATCAGTTTGAGGCCCGGAACGCCTTCCAACCCCTGGCCGTAGTGCAGCAGATTGCGCTTATTGATTGAAATGAACTCAGCCATGGCTTCCAGGTTTGTAATCCCCATGGCAGCGGAGATTTCATTCATCTTCCCATTTGTTCCGATGGATTCCACCCGATCATAGTACGTGAAGCCAAAGTTCTTCATATGCCGTATTTTTAAGGCCAAGTCGTCATCGTTGGTGGTAATGGCGCCTCCTTCAAGGGTGTTGATAAACTTGGTGGCGTGAAAGCTGAAAACCTCCGCGTTCCCGAAGCCGCCAATCATGCGGCCTTCGTGAGAACAGCCAAACGCATGGGCGGCATCAAAAAGCAGTTTCAGTCCATGCCGGTCGGCGATCCCCTTCAGCGCCTGCACATCACAGCCCCTGCCCCACAGGTGCACCCCCAAAATTGCGGTAGTCCGGGGCGTGATCAGAGCCTCCACTTTCTTCGGATCAATATTGTGAGTAATAGGGTCCACATCACAAAAAACCGGTGTGATTTGCTGCCATTGCAGTGCATGCGCGGTCGCAATAAACGTGAATGACGGGATGATAACCTCACCGGAGAGTTCCATGGCACGAATGGCAATCTCCAGCCCGACGGTGGCATTGCATACAGCTATGCAATGCTTCACATCGAGAAGAGCCGCCAGACGGGCTTCAAACTTCTGAACATATTGGCCGTTATTGGACAGCCAGCGACGATCAATAATATCATTGATCCGCCGCATTAAACTATCGCGATCCCCGATATTTGGGCGGCCAACGTGGAAAATTTCACGGTCAGTTTGCATAAATTCACATTAAGCGGTCATTTTTCTACTCTAGTGCGGCAAGCACTTCTGAAATTTCAATAGACGCAACCCCCAAGCCGCCTTCTCCGAAGCCGTCTCCGCAGTAATACATGATCAATTTTTTTTCCTCTTCATCTATGAAAACCACCGGATAGCAAGCCATGCCGGAATCCCAGCCGCTTCCGCTTCCCTTCAAGCCAAACATGCTGTCATTTCTGGACCATTGAATGCCATCGTGAGAATAGGCAAAGCCCGTTTGGTAGCCTTTGTTGCCTGAGCGAAAATCCGTGGCCTGCCGGTAGGAAAACCACATCAGATAATACGGCCCCAGCTTAATGACACGAGGCGTCGCAAGAGCCTCCTCATTCCCGGGCGCGACACACACAGTTCCAGACTCAGTCCATATCAGTCCATCATCTGAAAAGCAGGTTCTGATGTCATAGGTGGGAGCATACTGCTCACCTTGCAGCCTCCAATCGTTAAAACAAGTGTACCACATGCGCCAGCCTGTCCCTTGCTTGCTGACCGACAAATTACCGACTCCAAGCGGATTGAAGCGATTTACGCCAAACACTGGTCCCTCTGAAATTTTATCGAACCTTGTTCCATCTTTCGATTCCGCCACGCCTATGTTAATAATATAAGGAGCGTTGATGGATCTTTGCCAGCCCATGTAATACAGGCGGAATAGATCGGGATGCACCTGCACAACGTCGGCCGGCATCTGACCGAACTCATCAAAGGTCCCTACCCTGCCCAAGGGAAGCAGTACAGATGCCCCCAGTTGAAGCAGCTTTGCAGGAGACTTGACATCGAAGTCGGCATAATTGATCCGGCTGGTGTAGTTGCCCTTGGCATCTTTTTTGGACCGTGTTCCAAAAAAGATCCGATAGTGGCTGCCCAGTTTACAGCCGGCAATGGGACCTGTATGAGAATTCATCCATTCAAACTGCCCGTCGGCTTTGAGTGCCAAACCTTCTCTTTTCCAACTCATAGGATATCTTTAGTAAAAAAATTGTTCTACCAGGAAAGCACTCAGGCAATCTGTTGGAGTCATTCGTTTGCCAGTCTTTGTATTGATATCAATTGGTGTGCATACGCCCGCGCAAAGGTCCGACCGGAGTCGGCGTAACGCCGGACAGTTTCACAAGCATTTTATTTTTTGCTAGCAGCAGGCAGTCTTCATAGGATTCAATCACCTGCCAGCACTCTGCCGAGGAAGCGAGGTCGTAACCTATTTCATGGCTGATGACAGAAGCATCGAAAGCTCGGTATTTTTGTTCGCCAAGAGCAAACTGGAAGCCCCTCCTAGGAGTGTTAAAAGCCCTGACACGCCGCACCAATTGTTCGGCATCGTCAGATTCATGAAACACATCGTCGCCTGCCGCGCACGTATAGTATACTTGCTTTATTTCTGACCTGCCAGCTACGGATTGAGGCACGAACTTCAGCTTCCAAGCCTCTTCAAAAACATCCGGCTCCAGCTTAAAGCACAGCTTGTAAAGCAGCTTGGAATCGAGGCCGTCAAAATATGGAATCTTGCGCTGAGCAACAATGGCACCCGTATCTATGCCATCATCCATCAGGTGGCAGGTGACACCGGAGTCTCGACCAAACAAAACGGCCCCTGGAATCGGATCAGCACCTCGCAGATCAGGCAGGAAGGACGGGTGAATGTTCACGAATTTGGCGTCCGGATGAATTCCTCGCAGCTGCGTGACAGGCAGAATATAGCGAAAGCCGGTGGAAACAAAGACATCAAACTTTTCCGCGACAAGAAAGTCTGTTGCCTGCTTTTTCGAAGCGACCGGGGTAAACGGCAGCCCCAGCTCAGGCATCTCGCGCTCCAGCCACGAGCCGACCGTTGGCAGCACATGCTTCACATCCAGCCCGAGCGAGATCATTCTGCGCAGAACCGTGCTGCGATTACCGGCATAAATGTATTTCTCGCCATTCATTGGTCACAGGTCCGCAAAGCGCGACATGCGCATGAACTGCTGGCTGCTCAGGCGAAAGGGCTTGGTGCTTGCGCTCACGAAGACCTGATCATCTTCCGTGCACTGGGTCACAAGGGCATTGGCGCCGATGAAGCAGCGCTGACCGATTTTCACACCGTGGCCGATGGTGCTGTTCACGGCAAGGAATGTATTGGCTCCGACCGTCACTACCCCAGATACATTGGCAGATGAGGTGAGCCAGACATTGTCTCCAATGGTGCTGTGGTGGCCGATCATCGCTCCGCTCCAGACGAAGACATTGCTGCCGAGCTTCACGCAGGGATGGATCATGACATGGTTCATGATGAAGCAGTTGTCTCCATGCACCAAATCTTTCGGCACGCCGGACTGGGGGTGCACGTAGGAGGCCAGCGTGTAGCCGAGCGCACGCGCCGCGGCACATTTGCCGGCACGCAATTCGTTCATGTCCTGATAGCCCAGAGCCACGAAGACTTCATATTGATCGGGAGGATAAGTTGCGGCCAGTTCTTCAAACGCCACCACGGGAAGCCCCTGCCACTCCGCCCCCGGCATGTAGGCCCTGTCCACCGTGCAGGCGGCCACTGTGCGGTCGCTTTCATTGCGCAGGAAGTACAGCATGATCTCGGCGATCTTGCCGGTGCCAAAAAGAATGATCGGTTTCATGATGGGGATGAAGCGAGGGCCAGGAGGGCGACACGGTCTATCTTACCGTTGGCATTCTTTGGCAAGGTGTCCAGCACAGTGATGCGGCGCGGCACCATGTAAGGGGGCACGATAGCGGCGACCTGGCGCACCAGCTCCTCCGAAGCGACCTGATCCGGCATGGCGGCGTAGCCAAGGATCTGCCCCATGCCATCTCCCAGGCGCTGATAGATGACCGCGCACTCTTTCACACCCGACAAGGTGCCCAGAGCCGCTTCGATCTCCTCGAGTTCGATGCGATAGCCCATGTGCTTGATCTGGAAGTCGGCACGCCCCTTGAAATGAAGCCAGCCACGCTCGTCCCGCCGAACGAGGTCTCCGGTGCGATAGCCGACGTCTGAGTAGTCTTGATGCCGGGGATTTTGAACAAAGGCACGGGCAGTGCGCTCTGGGTCGCGGTAATAGCCCAAACCCACCTGCGGCCCCCGGAGGAACAGTTCGCCAAAATCAGGGTCTGACTCATCCAGCGGAAGAATTTCATGATCAAAATTCTGTGCCAGCGGGCCTAGCGTAGCGAGGTTTTGCATGTCCTCGAAATCTCCGTCCGTAATGGTATGAGCGGAGCAGATGCAGGTGCATTCCGTGGGGCCGTATACGTTCTCCAAGTCGCACCTATGCCCCAGGAGCGTGTGGAGCTGCTTGAGCTTGGGCTTGGGAAAGCCTTCTCCACCGAAGATGATCTTCCGGATGCTGGGGAAGTCAGTCGCCCCCAGTGCACGCGTCGTCAGCAGGTAGACCAAGAGCGAAGGCACAGAAAACCAAACAGTACAGTTCGCCGTGTTGATGAGCCTGACCAGAAGTCGGGCATCTCGCGCCTGTGAATTGGTGATGGGCGCGAGCGTGGCCCCGGAAAAAATCGCCGTGTAAAAGTCGAAGACGGAATTGTCGAAATAGATGGGATTGGCGTTCGTGAGAACATCCTCGGGCGTGATGCCAAAGCGGTCTCTCCCCCATGCGATAAACCACAGCAGATTGGCATGGGACATCACTGCGCCTTTAGGCATGCCTGTAGAGCCGGAGGTGAACATGATGTATGCCGGCGTCGCGCCACTGATGCCTTTCATGTCTGGCAGAGGCTGCTCGGCAACCTTTGATGGTACAAGCTCCCGCAGATTCAAAGTTTCAGTGTGCCCAGCAGCAGTGAGGTCTGCCCCGTGGGGCAAATCTTCGAATGCATTCACAATCAGACGTGGCTGGCAGCTGCCCAAAATTTTGCGAAGCCGCTCCCAGGGGCTGTCTGCATCCAGGTTCGTGTAGATGATTCCCAGCCTGAGACAGGCCAGCATTGCCGCATAGGCGGCAGGGCTCTTGTCATGAAAAAACGCCACCACATCCCCCTGTCGCAGCCCGCGCATGTGCAGCTCCTGAGCGATGGATTCCGCCAGCTTATATAGCTCACTGTACGTCACCTTTTCACCGGAGGCCGGATAGCTCAGGGCTGTGCGCCCGGCATGGGAGCGAATGACCTCGGCAAAAGCGATGGGGAGATTCGAAATGAAAGCCATTCGGTGCAAATTTTAAAGGACCAGCCCACCGTCCACATCCAGAACCATCCCATTGAGGTAATCGTTCTCCAGAATGTGCCGGGCGCTCAAATAGATATGCTCCACACTGCCCAGCCTGCGCAGCGGGATCTGCTGCTGAAGTCGGGTGATGATAGACTCGCTCAGAGCTGCGCGAGTCGAGGGAGTATCCAGAAATCCAGGAGCAATGGCTGCGAAGCGGAATCCGAGCGGCCCGAGTTCCTTGGCCCAGGTGTGCGTCAGCGCATTCACGCCAGCTTTTGCGGCCGAGTAGGCGGACTGGCCAGGGTTTCCATGCGCAGAAATAGAGCTAATCGATACTACCACCCCTCTTTTCCGGCGAGCCATCCAGAGATCCACTGCACGACTCGTCACATAAAAAACGGAATCAAGATCCGCCGCCATGACACGCCGCCAGGCTTCACGAGAATGGACTCGTTCATTGCGGGAAAGCATGTTCACCAGTGGCTCGCTGTGGATGATGCCAGCATTGTTGACCAGGAGATCCGGAATATGGCCCTCTTCAAAGATGGACCGCATAGTGGTGTCCACGGCATCAGGATCTGTGAGGTCACAGGCCCAGGCTTGGATCTGCCCCCCGCTGGCCTCACGCAGTTCGGCACAGGAGACATCATCACGGTCGATCACCCCCACCCGGGCACCATCCGCGACAAAACGCTCAGCCAAATGACGACCGATGCCGCGAGCACCACCGGTGATCAAAACCACGCTATCTTTGACGATCATACAGCGACGGCGTGGGCTTGAAGAGCGCGGCGTGCATCCCCCACACTTTTCATGTCGGCAATTTCGTCCCCGGTCAGTTGGACGGAGAATACTTCCTCGATGCGGGTGATGAGCAGCATGTGAGTCATGGAATCCCAGGTATTGATCTGGCGAAGCTCAAGAGTGTCCGTAACAGTGCTTTCAGGAATGGCGAACACCTCAGTGAATATTTTTTCAAGAGTCATGATAAAGAAGAAGTAGGGCAGGCGGTTTCCACATGGAAAGTGCTCACGGCCTGCCGCAGCGACTGTTGGGAGTTGTACATCATCAAATCAAGGATAGAAAGCACCGGCCCATCCTCTCCGGCTGAGACAAGCTGCAAATTTTGCAGCTCGGGCTTCAGAAACTGAAGCTGCACACCGGATGATGAAAATACCGAGGCGTCATAGAGCTCCCGTCCCCCCGGCGGATTTACATACATATCCGCGCCTTCGCGCAGGCATATGTCGAGAATACGGTGCTGCCCCCGCAGTTCCCCTTTGGGGTAAATGCTCGATGAAGGCACCATCTGCGTATCGAGCCCCAGCCATGCCGCAATATCCTGCAGATTACGGCTCAGATACTGGGCCAAGTTTCCAGAAGCGGAAGAAAGCCAGGACTGAAACAACGGAAAAATGTCGGCAAAGAAAGGGGCTTTGGAATAGGTGATGGAAATGGTGCGCTCAAGTGAACGCTTCCATCCGTCATCCGTCTTGATATCAATCTCACAGATCAGACGGTTCTGGCTGGCACCGATCAGCGGCAAAGTAAACCAGGCAGGCCCCTGAGGCGTGCGAAGCCGGTTCCGGTTGATCCAGCCACGATTGATGTAATTGACGTCATCCAGAAAAACAAACCTGTCCGCCGCCTTCATCAGCTGAAAATAACCGATGTAAGGCAGAAAGTAAGGCTGCATGATGGCGAGACGCATTTCAGAGTCGTTTCTATGGGCTGGTTGTCAGCTTGAGCAAATACTGGGCGTAGGCATTCCCACCCATTTCAGCGGCGGCAGCGTGCAGCTCGGCCCTGCCAATCCAACCCGCTTGAAATGCTATTTCCTCCAAGCAGGCCACCAAATAGCCCTGATGCTCCTGGATCGTCCGGATGAACTGCGAAGCTTCAAGCAGTGACTCGAAGGTGCCGGTGTCCAGCCAGGTATGCCCACGACCAAGCTGCTCCACATGCAACAGCCCCCTCGAGAGGTATTCCTGGTTGACTGAGGTGATCTCAAGCTCCCCTCGGGCTGAAGGCCTGACCCCTTTTGCAATCGAAACCACACTGCTGTCGTAAAAATACAGTCCGGTGACGGCAAAGTTGGACTTGGGATGGGCGGGTTTTTCCTCGATTGATTTGGCACGCCCGCTGGCATCAATCTCCACGACGCCGAAACGCTCAGGGTCGTGCACCTGATAGCCGAAAACGGTCGCTCCTGTCTTGCGTGCGGCAGCGGCCTGAAGCTTGGGAGAAAAACCCTGCCCATAGAAGAGATTGTCTCCCAGCACGAGCGCGACACCGTCTCCGGCGATGAATTCTTCTCCGATGAGGAAGGCTTGAGCCAGCCCTTCGGGACGAGGCTGCTCAGCAAAGCTAAGCCGAATGCCAAAACGAGAACCGTCCCCTAACAAACGCCGGTAAAGGGGCAGATCTTCAGGTGTGGAAATCACCAGAATCTCGCGAATTCCAGCAAGCATGAGCACTGACAGCGGATAGTAGATCATCGGCTTGTCATAGACAGGCAGCAGCTGCTTGCTGACAGCCTGGCTCACAGGGCGTAGTCGAGATCCGGAACCACCGGCGAGTAGGATGCCTTTCATGGGTCGTTTAGTTGGCTTGGTTTACCTCAGCTTTTCCAGCCGTGCCGATTCTTTGCAATGAATGCTGACCTCCGAGAATGGCTTCCCACCAAGACCGGTGGGTCAAATACCACTGCACAGTCTCACGAAATCCCTGCTCTTTGGACTCGAGCGGCCGCCAGCCGAGTTCCGAACGGATTTTGGAAGAGTCTATGGCATACCGCAGATCATGACCCGGACGGTCTGTGACAAAGGTAATGAGATCTTCACTCGGAGATGGCGGAGCAAGGGTCTCGTCCACCAGCCTGCATAGCAGACGCACAAGATCCAGATTGCTCCATTCATTGTTGCCGCCAATGTTGTAAGTCTCCCCCGCCCTGCCCTTTTCAAGAACCAGGCGAAGAGCACGGCAATGATCTGAAACAGCCAGCCAGTCGCGGATGTTTTCACCGCGTCCGTAGACCGGAATAGGCTCCCGGCGGAGACACTTGAGAATCACGACGGGGATCAGCTTCTCCGGAAACTGAAACCTGCCATAGTTGTTCGAGCAATTCGTGATCAACACAGGGAGGCCAAAAGTATCATTCCATGCCCTGGCAAGATGATCCGAAGCGGCCTTGGTGGCACTGTAGGGCGAATGCGGCTTGTACGGACTGGTCTCTGTAAACCCTGGATCATCGGCATTAAGCGAGCCGTAAACCTCGTCAGTAGAAACGTGGAGAAAGCGAAATGCCCGCGCCTGCTCGCCCTTCATCGCCTGCCACCAATGCAAGGCCGCTTGAAGAAGGTTGTAGGTACCAATCACGTTGGTCTGAATGAACTGCTGAGGACCATCAATCGAACGATCCACATGGCTTTCAGCAGCCAGATGCATGACTGATCCGATTTCAAACTGCTTGAAAATCTCCCCCACAGCCTCGGCGTTGTTGATATCCGCCTGAATAAAATGATGCCGGGGGTGATTCAGCACACCCTCAAGGGAACTGAGGTTTCCGGCGTAGGTCAGCTTATCAACATTGATGATCTCATGATCAGTCTCCTCGATCAGCTGACGCACCAAATTGGAGCCGATAAAGCCAGCCCCTCCTGTAACTAAGATGGTCATTTGCTCATACGAGTTGCGCCAGATTGTGCCAGCAGGTTCATGCGCTTGTCGCTTGATAAAACTCCAAAGTGCGGCGCAATCCCTCTTCCCAGCCGACTTTGACGTCGTAATTCAGGCCGGCGCGGGCGGCGCTGATGTCCGCCAGGGAATGAAGCACATCACCTGCACGTGCAGGCTCAAACCGCGGCTGGAGCTGCTGGCCCGTGAGCTTGTTAATATCGTTGACAAGCCTGATCAAGTCTATGGAATGACCGGCAGCCACATTGAAGACCTTGCCTGCTGCCCGGTCTGCAGGCGCCTCAGCAGCCAGCAGGTTTGCGGCAACCGCATTGTCAACAAAGGTAAAGTCACGCGCCTGGCTTCCATCCCCAAAGATGACCGGCGGCTTGCCTTCCAGCATGAATGTGCAGAACTTGGCGATCACACCAGAATATGGCGAATCAAAAGCCTGGCGGGGACCAAAGATATTGAAATAGCGGAGTGCCACGGTCTCAAAACCATAGAGCTGGTGGAAGAGCTGGCAGTAACGCTCCCCGCCATACTTTTGCAGCGCGTAGGGTGAAAGCGGCTGCACTGGCAGTCCCTCATATTTTGCAGGAGCATCTGCATTCCCGTAGATAGATGACGAGGACGCAAACATCAGTCGCTTTACTCCGGCATCACGTGAGGCGAGCAGCACATTCAACGTTCCGTCGAGGTTCTGCGAATTGCTCTCAAGCGGTTCGGCGACGGAGCGCGGCACTGAAGGCAACGCGCCCTGATGGAAAACCCAATCAACTCCAGGCATCAGTTTTGCCAGCAGGTCGCGGTCGCGGATGTCTCCCTCGACGAGATCGACTTTGTCCCCGGGCTTTTTCCAGCTCAGATTGTTAGGATTCCCCAGCGAGAGATTGTCCAGCACAATGACCTCTGCCCCTTTGCGGCAAAGCGCCTCCGTGATATGAGAACCAATAAAACCTGCACCACCAGTAACGAGAGCTTTCATGCTTTGAAATAATTTGGCCTTCCTTTCATCAGTGTGCTGAGCGCATTGCGCGAATCAACCACCAGACGTGCGTGCTCCGCGATGAGGGCGGTATTCACCACTTTGTGGTTTGTGGCCACAAGAACCAAGTCGTAGTCAGCAAGCGTGCCAGCATCCAGTTCGACACTTCTGCGGCCAGCGAAATGCGCATGTTCGCGGGAAGGGCGGATCACTGGCACATGCGGATCGTGGTAGTCCACTTCTGCTCCCTGCTGCTCAAGCATGTCCCAGAGCACATAGGCAGGGCTTTCGCGATCATCATCCACATTCGACTTGTAGGCGATGCCTATCATGAGAATCCGACTGTCACGGATGGTCAGGTGCAGCGAGGACAAAGCCTCCCCCACTCGCTGAATAACGTAAGCGGGCATGGCGGTATTGACTTCGCCAGCAAGCTCGATGAAACGCGTCTCCTGCCCGTATTCACGAGCTTTCCAAGTGAGGTAAAAGGGATCGATCGGAATGCAGTGCCCGCCAAGACCGGGGCCAGGGTAAAAGGGCATAAAGCCAAAAGGCTTGGTCTTTGCAGCATCAATCACATCCCAGACGTCGATGCCCATCGCTGCATAGACCACTTTGAGCTCGTTGACCATGGCGATGTTTACCGCGCGGAAAATGTTTTCGGTCAGTTTGACCGCCTCAGCCACCCGGCATGACTCCACCGGCACCAGAGTCTTGATGGCCCTGCCATACACACTTAAGGCGTGTTTTTGGCAGTCCTCAGTGTAGCCACCGACGATTTTAGGAATGACTGCCACATCACTTTGTGGATTGCCCGGGTCTTCACGCTCTGGAGAAAATGCCAGATGAAAATCCACACCCGCTTTCAGATTGGAGCCTTCTTCCAGCACTCTGCGCAGCTCGGTATCTGTCGTTCCTGGATACGTGGTAGACTCCAGCACCACGAGCTGTCCCGGCTGGAGATGAGGCGCGATGGCGCGGCCGGTGTTCAGCACATAAGTCAGGTCAGGTTCCCGGTGTTTCGCCAGCGGCGTGGGCACACAGATGATTACCGCCTCACATTCGCGCACACGGGCAAAATCTGTGGTGGCTGAAAAACGCCCCGCATCGCGCTGGCAGCGTATGGAATCAGCAGAAATGTGCAGGATGTAGCTCTCCCCAGCTTGCAGAGAATTGATTTTGTCGGGATCAATGTCGAATCCCAGCACAGTACTCCCCGTCCGGGCAAACTGGAGACTCAAGGGCAGGCCGACATAGCCTAAACCGATGATACCGATGGTGGATGACGTCATGTAAAAAGACAGAAGTGTGAAAATTGGATATGAAGGCAAGGCGGAAGGCATGCGAGAACTTTTTTTCAAAAAGGAAGGCCTTTGAGCCTTTTGGAGCCCCCAGCGCCACACTTGGCGACACCACAAACCTTAACATCAATCAAAAAAAATCTAAAATCATCAAATCAAAAACCACCTAAAACCACACCTATATTAAATTTTAATCATTGAATTTGAACGAAGTAAATAAAGACTTGGAAACAAACCAGAAATTTGGCTCAAGTCACGCCTGATGGCCACTCTTTGGCCTAGGGGTGAGAGGGTAGGCCCTCCCAACCAAGCAGCGGAAATCCAGCTTTTTTCCACGCGCCCACAGACCACTTGATCCCGGATGAATGATTCACATTTCAGACATGAGGAGGCCCTGTTCATCCATCCCATCACTCATGCGCAAACTGGTTTCACACTCTCAAAAATGGAGCAGACGCTCCCTCTCTGACCGCGTGCATGGTTCTGGTTCATGAACAAACCGCTGGCATGGCACAGGACAGTTGCCTTCTGAGACTTCGCGCCAAAAAAGGTGTTGGCTTCACGCCCCCACGGTAATAGAGCAGAGAGGAGTACATGGCTGATTCAATCCCCCCCCGACGCACATGGCGTATCGCCCATTCCGAAGCATCCCTTGGCTGGGGAGGACAGGAACACCGCATTCTGGCAGAAATAAGCGGCTTCAGGAAACGCGGCAGCGCTGTCTGGCTCATCGCACCGGCAAACAGTGAGATTTATCGGCGCGCCAGCCAGGCCGACATCCCTTTGCTCGCCCAGCGCTTCGATCAGCGTCACCTGCTGCCTTTTCACATCCTTCGGGTTGCGTGGTGGCTGCACCGCCACCGCATCGAGATAGTAAATCCTCACAGCTCACGAGATGGGTGGCTGCTCACCATTGCAGCACGCATCGCACGAGTGCCTCTGATTATCCGCAGCCGACACTTCGATGTTCCCATCCCTAACAAAGCCCTCAGCCAGCTGATGTACAAGGACTGGAGTCACCACATCATCACGACCAGTCCAAAAATCACCGCTTCGCTGCTCTCCACCTTCAAGCTCAATCCAAACGAAATCACCACGCTGCCGACCGGCGTTGACCTGGATCGTTTCCGCCCAGAGGGCCCCAAGGCTGATTTTTCTGCCTACTCGCTGCCACCTCAGACACCACTCGTTGGCATGATCACGGTGATCCGCGCGGCAAAAGGCATTCAGGTCCTGGCCGAGGCCGTTCGTCTGCTCAAAATAAATCACGGCATTCGCGTCCATTGCATCATCGCGGGAGAGGGGCCGGCGCTCGATTACATCAAGTCTGAGATTTCACGGTTTGCCGTTGAAGATCATTTCACTCTGCTAGGCCACCGGGAGGATGTGCCGGAAATCATGCGTGCCTTGGACATCGTGGCAATCCCCTCCTTTCATGAGGCCATACCTCAGTCAGGCCTGCAGGCCCTGGCCACAGGCATCCCGGTCGTTGCCAGTGACGTCGGAGGAATACCCAGCATCATCAGGAATGGTGAAACAGGCCGCCTCGCACCTCCTGAAAATGCCGTCGCTCTGGCGGCTGCCATTCGCGAAACCTTGGAGCAAAAAGCCCAGACACAAGCCATGCGGCAGGCGGGGCTTCAGCTTGTCCGTTCTCAGCACAGCCTTGAGGCCATGCTTGACCGGCTCGAGGCCGTTTACTGCCAGCATTTGGGCGGTTGTTGAGCCTTGTGCTCAGGTTGTAAAGGCAGTTAGTGTCCCCGGTGAGAGCCAGCACTCCCCACTCGCAATTTTCACATGCAACATCCAGAAGACCCTCAGTTCTCAATCCTGATCAAAAAGACGCTCGCCTCCATCTGGAAGTATCTGCTTCCCTATCGCGGGCGTTTCGTGCTGAGCTTGCTGCTGGGAATGGTGAGTGCAGCCTTCAACGGGTTCATGCTCATCGGGTTTCAGCTCATTTTTTCCCTGGTTCTAAAAGGCAAGACCCGCACTCTGGGAGAGGGGACTGATCTGCCTCTGGTGGGTGAAATCAACCTGGCAAAGATGTTCAACCTCGATGCTGACGCCCCCATTGGCCTGACGGGAGTCATGATCGCGTGCTCCTTCATACCGGTGCTGATCTTTTTTCGCGGCTTTTTTGGTTACCTGTCCGCCTACATGCAGGCCTGGGTGACCAGCAAGGTGGCCTACCAGATGCGCAATGACGCCTTTCAATGCGTCATGCGTCAGTCCCCCGCATTCTTCAATTCCGCCAAGACTGGTGAACTGATGCAGACGGTCACCAGTCAGACGGCGGTGGTCCAGCGGAATGCCATGCAGATCATTCAAATCGTCGCGCAGCGCCCACTGACGATCATTTCCATTCTGGTCGTCCTCTTTGCGCAGGACTGGCTTTTCACCCTCATGTCCCTCGTTATCTTCCCCGCATGCCTGCTGCCGATCATCCGCATCGGCAAAAAGGTGCGCAAGAGCGGGGCGCGGGAAGAATATGACTCCAGAGAACTGATGGTGGCCATGCAGGAATCCTTTGCCGGCATCAGGCTGGTGAAGGCCTATGCCGGTGAAAAGCACGCCGAGGACCGCTTTGAACGGACCAACGCCAGCATGACGCGCAACATGATCCGCTGGGCCAAGGCCATCGAAATTGTCGGCCCCAGTGTGGAAACGATTGCCTCGCTCGGAATCGCCGCAGGCCTTGTGTATGCATGGGACCGGGGCCTTGAGGCGGAAAACTTTTTCATCATGGTGATGGCGCTCACTCAGATCTACCCTCCCGTGAAAGAACTGAGCCGCGTGCAAATGATGCTGCACAAAACGACCGTGGCGGCGGGCATGGTGTTTGAACTGCTGGAACGCACTCCGGACATTCAGGACGCACCTAACGCCGTGGACATCGGACGCTCACGGGGTGAAATCACCTTTCAAAACACCGCTCTCTACTACCGCGAAAGCAATGGGGAGAAAAAAGATCTTCCCGCCGTGACAGACATCAATCTCCACCTGGAACCTGGCAAGTTTTACGCACTTGTCGGACGCAGTGGCGCTGGTAAAAGCACTCTCTTCTCTCTTCTGCTGCGTTTTTATGATCCCGACCAGGGCTCAGTGCTGCTGGACGGTCGGGATGTGAAATCGATCTCACAAAAGTCCCTGCGCGGCAACATCGGCATCGTCAACCAGGACACTTTCCTGTTTCACGACACCATTCGTGAAAACATCCGCTACAGCTGCACCGATGCCACTGAAGAGCAGATCATCGCTGCCGCGAAAAAGGCTCATGCTCATGAATTCATCGTGCAGATCAGCAATGGCTATGATGCGGTTGTGGGTGAGGGCGGCTGCAATCTTTCCGGTGGGCAGAAGCAGCGTATCGCCATAGCCCGCGCCGTTTTGCGCAACGCCCCCATCCTGCTGCTGGACGAGGCATATTCGGCACTCGACACCGAGAGCGAAAAGATTGTGCAGGACGCCATCCACACTTTGTCCGCTGGCAAAACGGTGGTGGCCATTGCCCACCGCCTTTCCACCATCCTCGAGGCAGACCAGATCATTGTCATGGACCAGGGCCGCATCGTAGACCGCGGTCCGCATGCGGAACTGCTGACGCGCAATGCCATCTACCAAAACCTGTATAACCTGCAGTATAGCGCTGACGAGCGGAGGGACGCCTGATCTTCAGGGCTTGCCACTGACACATCATTGCTGAGTGAAATGCCTCCGCTGGCGATGTGAGAAAGCCACAATGAATCAGTGCTGACAGAGCATGGGCTAAATGTTTTCTTTAACTCAATTCATTCACGGCTTGAGGGGAAAGCCATTCATCAAAACTTGATCTGTCGCACTTGAACCGCCAAGAAAGAGGCAGCGCATGATTCAGAATTTCACCATCGCCACCTCCGCCATCCCACCGCTCTTTGCGCTGCTGGCACTGATGCTTGCAGGCGTGGTGCTGGTGTCCCTGCTGCTGCTGCGGTTGCGGCAGTCCATGCTGGCCGGCTACTTTATCTGCGGCGTGCTGATTGCGAACTCCGGCGTGCTGGGGATTCTCGGGGGGGGAGCATCACACGAACAGATTTCGCAGATGGCGGAGTTCGGCGTCGTGCTGCTGATGTTCACACTTGGGCTGGAATTCTCACTCGGTGAGCTACGATTCCTGCGACGGCTGGCGTTCGTTGGCGGCGGCTGGCAGATGGGGCTTTGCGGCATCGTGGTTGCAGCGGTTTCCAGTGTGCTCCATACCAGCTCATGGCATGGAGGCGTCATCCTCGCGGTAGCGCTCTCCCTGAGCTCCACCGCAGTCAGTTTGAAAAGCTTTCAGGATCTCGGGCTCGAAGCCAGCCCCGGCGCGCGCATGGCGCTGGCCGTGGCGATTTTTCAGGACCTCTTCATCATCGTCTTCTTCATGTTTCTGCCGCTGCTGCTGCCGCATGAAGGACCCGACGAGGCCATCCTGCCACGTCTCGGTTCCCTCGTCCTGCGTGGCGGAGCGTTTGTGGTTTTGTCCGGCGTGATGGCGCGCTGGGTCATTCCCTGGCTGCTCAATGCGGTGACGCGCACGCGCAACCGGGAGCTTTTCACGCTCACGGTCATTGGTTGCTGTGTGAGCCTTGCCTTCACAGGAGGCCTTCTAGGCCTGGGCCTCGCGCTCGGAGCTTTTGTTGCTGGCCTGGCGGTTAGCGAGTCGATCTTTAAACATCGCATCCTCGCGGATGTGATGCCGCTCAAGGATCTCTTCCTCACGCTCTTCTTTGTCTCGGTCGGCTTGATGATTGACATCAAAACGGCAGCCCGGCTGTGGATGCCCATCTCCGCCCTCACACTGGTTTTCATGCTGGCGAAGGCAGTCATCATCACCTTCGTGGCGCGCCGCCTGGGACTGGCGCAAAAGCAGGCTCTGATGGCCGGCATCGGCCTGTGCAGCGCGGGGGAGTTTTCCCTCGTGCTGCTGCAGCAAACGCGCGCCGCCGCCCTATGGAGCGATGACACACAGCAGACGATGCTGGTGGCCAGCGCGCTTTCCATGGGACTGCTTCCGGCGCTGTTGAAATTCGGCATTCCTCTCGGCGACTGGCTGGTGAAGCGCGGCTGGGGCCGCGGCAAGCCGGTGAAGTTTGACGCAGGCAGCCTCCGCCAGCGTGTCGCGTTGCTCTCGAACCACGCCATTATCTGCGGGCATGGTCCCGTGGGCGAAAAGCTCAACAATGCCCTGCTTGATGCAGGCGTGCAGACCCTCGTCGTAGAACTGAATGCTGAGACCGTCCGCAAGCTCCATCGTGAAGGGCAGCCTGTGCTCTTTGCCGACGCATGCCATGAGGAAACCTGGGAACTCACGCGCCTGAAAAACGCACGGATCGTCGCGCTCACCTTCCCCGATGCCACGATCAATGCACAGGCCCTGAGCTTGATCCGGGCGCTGCGCCCAGACATTGCGGTGCTTGCCCGTGCCCGGTTTAGCTCGGACGTCGAACGTCTCAAACGCTTAGGGGCGACTCAGGTCGTCAATGATGAGACGGAGGCTGCAAATTCCATCGTAGAGCAGGCTGAAATGCTGCAAGGAACATGATCGGAGAGCAGCCGATGGCCGCTCCTTCACTTTGACCTTTCTCCCTTCGCTTAAATCATTTTCATTGCAGTTTCGGGGGCATTTTTGGCATGATCTTTTTTTAATTCCACGGGAGCCAAACCGTCTCGTGAAGCGTATAAGCAGTGTCCTGCATCGTCCCCGGCGTGCAGGGTAAAAAAGGCGTCCATGAATGGTTCCTGGGCGGCATGCAGAAAACCCTCAATAAGTTAACCTCTGATGCACCACGTTGTATTCCTCCAAGACCTTGCCGTTGTCATGATCATCGCCGCGGTGGTCAGCTTGTTATTTCGGTGCATCAAGCAGCCGGTCGTGCTCGGTTATATCCTGGCAGGGGTCATCATCGGGCCGCACACGCCGCCTTTTTTGCTGATCAATGATCTGCATAACATCGAGACGCTGTCAGAGCTGGGAGTCATCTTTCTCATGTTTGCGCTGGGCTTGGAGTTCAGCCTCAAAAAGCTTACCAAAGTGGGTGTAACAGCGCTGCTGGGCGCCCTCTTTGAGATCTTTCTGATGACCTGGGCTGGCTACCAGATTGGCCGGGCCTTCGGCTGGGCTACGATGGACAGTGTCTTTCTGGGCGCGATCCTCTCCATCTCCTCCACCACGATCATCATCAAGGCGCTGGAAGAGATGGGAAAGACCAAGGAGCGCTTTGCCCAGATGATCTTCGGCATTCTCATCGTCGAGGACATTTTGGCCATTCTCATGATTGCCATGCTCTCAGGCTTCGCCACCACGGGCTCCCTGGCCATGGGCGATGTGGCCACGACTGTGGGCAAGCTGGCCGCCTTCCTCGGTGTGCTGCTCGTTGCCGGACTCATTGTGGTGCCACGCCTGCTTAACTGGGTCGCCAAGTTTAAGAGCAACGAGGCGACCGTCGTCACGGTGATCGGCCTCTGCTTTGGAGTTTCACTCCTCGCGGTCAAGATGGGCTACAGCGTGGCACTGGGGGCCTTCCTCATCGGCGCCATCATTGCCGAGGCCCGCCACATTGCCCATATCGAGACCTTGATGCATCCGGTGAGGGATCTCTTCAGCGCTGTGTTCTTCGTCTCCATCGGTCTGCTCATCGACCCTCATGTGATCATGGAGCACATCGGTCCGGTGGTGATCATCACCCTTGTGGTGATCGCTGGAAAGGTCATCTCCTGCGGCTTCGGCACTTATGTCGCGGGCAATGACATGCGGACCTCCATGCGCGTCGGCATGGGGCTGGCGCAGATCGGCGAATTCTCTTTCATCATCGCCGCACTCGGCCTCTCACTGAAGGTGACAAGCGAGTTTCTCTACCCCATCGTCGTGGCGGTGTCGGCTTTGACGACTCTCTCCACTCCGTATCTCATCAAGGGCTCGGACGCGGCCGTGCGAGGTATGGAGAAGATCATGCCCGGGGGGCTCATGCGCATGCTGGACGCCTACACCATCTGGGTGGGCAACCTGGCAGGCAGCGGCAACAAGAAAACACCCGGCAAGTTTCTGCGCAAGTGGGGCTGGCAGATCGCGCTGAACCTGCTGCTCATCGCCGCCGTTTTTATCGGAGCTGTTTTCCTCAAGGACCGTGTGCAGCGCTGGTGGCCCGAGGCACCGGGCGGGATGGATGGCATCAAAGGAATGCTCTGGCTCAGCGCCATGATCCTCAGCCTGCCGATGACCATCGCCGTCGTGCGCAAGTGGCAGGCCTTTGGAATGATGGTCAGCGAGATGAGTGTGACCCGCGCCGCTGCGGGCGAGCGCACTCAGGGACTCCGTGGCATCGTGTCCTCTGTCATCTTCCTGGCCGGATGCGCCGGACTCTTCCTATTCATGCTGGTGCTTAGCACGGCCGTGCTCCCTTCGCGAAATCTGCTTATCGCCTTGGTGCCCGTACTGGTGGCCATCGCCTTCCTGCTGCGGCGCACCTTCATCCAGCTGCATACGAAAGCGCAGTTCGCCCTGCATGAGACGCTCAACGAGACACCGCTCCCTCACCATGATGCGAGCGCCCCAGCCCTGCCATCCCTGTTGCGGGACGCCTCTCTGGTGACGGTAACGGTGCCTACCGGCTCTCCGGCCGTCGGGAAATTGCTCGCCGATCTCAAACTGCGCACTTTCACCGGGGCCAGCATCGTCGGTATTGAGAGGCAGGGGGAGAGCATCATCAATCCCGGCATCTCCGAGGAAATCCATGCAGCAGATTCCGTACTACTGCTGGGCAGTGAGACGCAGATCGAAAAGGCGCGCACTTTGCTGGTTCATGCCTAGTCCTGAGCGCACTGGCGCAGTGAGCGGGCGGTGAAAAGCTGCGCGATTCCGGGCACCGCCCTGAGCAGCTTCGTTTGCGCATGTCTCTGGGCTGTTTAGTCTTTGGACAAATGTCCCAACGCCTCTTCCTCCTCGATGGCATGGCGCTGCTTTACCGCGCGCACTTTGCCTTCATCAAAGCTCCCATCCGCACCAGCGACGGCCTGAACACGTCTGCGCTCTACGGCTTTGCCAACACGCTGCTCGACATTCTGAAAAACCAGCAGCCCACGCATCTCGCCGTGGCGCTGGACACCTCGGCACCAACGCCGCGCCACGAGATGTTTCCCGCCTACAAGGCGCAGCGCGAGGAGATGCCAGAAGACATCAGCATGGCCATCCCGCAAATCAAGCGGCTCATGGAGGCAATGAACGTGCCCATCCTGGTGCGCGACGGCTACGAGGCGGACGACATCATCGGCATCATGGCCAAGCGTGCCGAAAAAGAAGGCATCGAGACCTTCATGGTCACGCCTGACAAGGACTTCGGCCAGCTCGTCTCCGAGCATGTGAAGATCTACAAGCCTGGGCGCTCCGGGGCGGACACCGAGATCCTCGGTGTGAAGGAAGTCTGCGAGCGCTGGGGCATCGAGCGCCCGGAGCAGGTCATCGACATTCTCGCACTCATGGGAGACGCCGTGGACAACATCCCTGGTGTGAAAGGCTTTGGCGAAAAGACCGCTACGGCGCTCATCCAACAGTTTGGCAGCGTGGAAAATCTGCTGGCCAATGTCGGCCAGCTCAAAGGCAAGCAGAAGGAAAAGCTGGAGGCCAGCAAGGAAGACGCCCTGCTCTCCAAGAAACTGGCCACCATCTTCCACGACGCGCCTTACGAGGCTCAGGTGGCGGATCTCGTGGTGAAGCCGCACAACGATGAAGTGCTGAAAGCCTTCTTCACCGAATTTGAATTCAACGCGCTCGGCCGCCGACTCTATGGCGATGACTTCAAGGCAGGCCGCAGCCGCAAGATGGAGGCCGCCAGCCCCGCAGCAGCCGATGCGCCTGCGCAGGATGATCTCTTTTCCGCCCCCGCGCCGGCCAAGCTCAGCACCATCGCAGACACACCTCACACCTACCACCTCGTGCAGACAGCCGAGGAGCGGCAGAAGCTCATCGCGCAGCTTGCTACACTTTCATCCTTCTGCTTTGACCTGGAGACCACAGGCCTCGATCCGCGCGACACGCAGATTGTCGGCATCGCTCTGTCATGGCAGGCGCATGAGGGCTGGTTTGTGCACTTTCCGCGCGACAAGGCAGCGGCCAAGGCCACGCTGGAAGAATTCCGCGAGGTGCTCACACGGCCGGGTGTGGAGAAGATCGGACATAATCTCAAATTCGACCTCAGTGTGCTGCTCGCGCATGGCGTGGAGGTCAGCGGTCCGTACTTCGATTCCATGCTCGCGCACTCGCTCATCGACGCCGAGCAGCGCCATGGCATGGACTACCTCTCGGAGGTGTACCTGCACTACACACCCGTGCCCATCTCCAGCCTCATCGGCACGGAGAAAGACGACCTCTTCAGCCAGGCCACCATGGCCGACGTGGCGGAGAAGGACGCCCGCAAGGTGGCAGACTACGCCGCCGAAGACGCGGATGTGACGTGGCAGCTGGCCGCCAAAATGCGTCCTGAGCTGAAACAGCAGCAGTATGTCTTTGAAAAGGTCGAGTGCCCGCTGCTGCCTGTGCTGACGAAGATGGAAAACTTTGGTGTGAAGATCGACGTGCAGGCGCTGCGCGAGTACGGTCTGGAGCTGGAAAAGAAGGCGCAAGAGCTGCAGCGCCGCATTCAGGAATACGGGGGCGCCCCCTTCAACCTCAACAGCCCCAAGCAGCTCGGCGAGGTGCTGTTTGACCGCCTCAAGCTGCTCGAAAAACCCAAGAAGACCGCCACCGGTCAGTACCAGACCAACGAGCAGGTGCTGCAGTCCCTGCTGGGTCTGCACCCCATCGTGCAGGACATTCTGGACTACCGCGAGGTCACCAAACTGAACAGCACCTACGTCGAGGCGCTGCCGCATGCAGTCTCCAAAGTCACAGGGCGGGTGCACACCACCTTCCATCAGCTCATGGCCGCCACGGGCCGCATGGCCTCGACCAAC
The DNA here is from genome assembly GCF_042655725.1 of Prosthecobacter fluviatilis. Lineage (GTDB taxonomy): Bacteria > Verrucomicrobiota > Verrucomicrobiia > Verrucomicrobiales > Verrucomicrobiaceae > Prosthecobacter > Prosthecobacter fluviatilis. The sequence goes on along the minus strand of NZ_JBHSMQ010000001.1, from coordinate 924,117 downwards.
CCCAATCTGCAAAACATCCCCATCCGCTCCGATCTGGGCCGCGAGATCCGCAAGGCTTTCGTGCCGGGCTTTGATGGCTGGGTGCTCTTGAGTGCGGACTACTCGCAGATCGAGCTGCGTGTCATGGCCGCTCTCAGCGGGGACAAGGCCATGATCGAGGCCTTTGCCAACGGGCACGACATTCACCAGGCCACCGCCGCGCGTGTGTATGGCGTGGAGCTAGACGGCGTGCTTCCCGAGATGCGCCGCACCGCCAAGATGGTGAACTTTGGCATTATCTACGGCATCTCCGCCTTCGGCCTCAGCCAGCGCCTTGGCATCCCACGCGGTGAAGCCGCCACCATCATTGAGAACTACTTCAAGCAGTTCCCCGGCATCAAACGCTTCATGGAGAAGATCGTCGAAGACGCCAAAAAGAGCGGCCATGTGGAGACCCTCACGGGCCGCCGCCGCGTCATCCGCGATCTCACCAGCGCCAACGCCACCGTGCGCGGCCAGGCCGAGCGCGTAGCCATGAACACCCCCATCCAGGGCACCGCCGCCGACATGATCAAGCTGGCCATGATCCACGTGGACGCCGCCCTGACCAAAGCCGGACTGCAGGCCCGCATGCTCCTCCAGGTGCACGATGAACTCCTCTTTGAAATGCCCGCAGGCGAAGTGGAGCAGGCCCGCCCCATCATCCTCGAAGCCATGAAAAACGCCCTGCCTCTGGAAGGCGTGCCCGTGGAAGTCGAGGCCGGGACCGGACTGAACTGGCTGCAGGCGCATTAACATTTAAACATCAAGACAAGCTCTCTTACTCCCCACTTTTCGGATCAAACGCATCTCTCAATCCATCACCGAGAAAGTTTAGGGCCAGCAGACTGGCTGACATGAGCAGTGCGGGGAAGACGAGCAGCCACCACTTGCTCTCGATCGGGTTGATGACCTGCGCACCATCCTTGAGCAGAGAGCCCCAACTGGCAGCGGGATCCTCGATGCCGAGCCCGAGAAAGCTCAGGAAGGATTCATCCAAAATGACCGCAGGAATGGTGAGTGTGAGGTAGGTGAGGATGATGGTGCTCAGGTTCGGCAGCAGGTGCCGCCGCAGCACCCCCCAGGGGCTCTGGCCCATGGCACGGGAAGCCGTCACAAAGGTCATCTCCCGCAGCACGAGCACCTGGCCGCGCACGATGCGCGCCATGGTGAGCCACTCCACCAGCCCCAGGGAAACGATCATCACCAGCACCTTGGAGTAGGCCTTAAGGTCGGTCATCATGGCGGCAAACTTCGGCCAGCCATGCGCCTGCGCGTAGAGCCGCAAGCCATCCACCCACTCCTTCACGTAATCATCCAGCGCGGCGATTAGGATCATGATGAAGAGGATGCGCGGCACGGACTGCAGCACCTCGATGGTGCGCATCATCACACCATCAATGCGCCCGCCAGCATAGCCGCTGATCATGCCGTAGAGCGTGCCGATACCGAGGCTGATCAGCGCGCCCACCAGCCCCACACCGAGGGAGACACGTGCGCCCGAGAGCAGGCGGTAGAGCATGTCCTGCCCGTTCACATCGGTGCCAAAGACATGCAGCGTTCGGGATTCGACGGCATGCTGCAGCGGCGGCACGAAGGAGGCGCTGCTTGTGCCCTTCAGCTCAGCCGGCAGCAGCATGGGCACCACGATGGCTAGGAGGGAAAGGCATGCGAGAAACCCGAGCGCGATGAGCGCTGCGCGGTTGCGCTTCAGGATCTGCCAGCCGTCCGGCCTCGCGATGGATGCTGGAGCGGCGCCTTCAGGCATAGAGTTTGATGCGTTTGTCCAGCAGCGTGTAGATCACGTCCACCAGCAGATTGAAGAGCACGAGCAGCGCACAGTACACGATCACCGCACCGCCGAGCAGGAAGACATCGCGGTTCTGGATCGAGTTCACAAAGATCATCCCCGCCCCGGAGATGTTGAAGACGCTTTCCACGATCATCGAGCCCGTGAGCAGATGAGCAGCGAGCGGTCCGAGAAAGGTGACCACGGGCAGGATGGCCACCTTCACTGCATGCCGCACCACGGCCTGTGTCTCGCTCAGCCCCTTGGCGCGCGCGGTGCGCAGAAAGTCGCTTTTCAGCACATCCAGCAGACTGTTGCGCATGAGCCGCGCCACGTAGGCGATGTAAGGCGCGGCCAGGCAGATCCCCGGCAGGACCATCTGCTGCACGGTACCCCAGCCGCCCACCGGCAGCCAGCCCAGCCCCAGCGCGAAGAGGGCGATCAAAAACGGCCCGCTGATGAAGGACGGAATGGAGATGGCCAGCAGCGCGCCGAACATGGCCGAGCGGTCGATCCAGGTGTCCCGCTTCATCGCCGCAAGGCTGCCAAGCGTGACGCCTGCGCAGCTCGCGATCACAAAGGCCAGCGAGCCCAGTGCAAAGGAGTTGGGCATCTTCTGCTTCAGCAGCTCGGCCACGCTCCAGTCGCGGTACTTGGTGGACAGCCCGAGATCAAAATGCGCGAGGGATGAGACATAGGAGGTGTACTGCTGCCACAGGGTGCCACTGAGTTTGTACTTTTTCTCCAGCGCCTCCTTCACATGCTTCGGGGGCTCCTTCTCCTTGTCGAATGGGCCGCCCGGTGTGATCCGCGCCAGCACAAAGGTGATCGAGATCACGCAAAAGATCACGATCACGCTGCTGAAGACGCGGCGGAGGAGAAAGGCAAGCATCGCGGAAATGTCGGATGACGGAGGCGGAATGTCGAATGCTCAATCAGTCGGCCAGCCACCAGGCATAGCTGCCGCTGGGCACAGGCAGCACGCTGGCACCGCCGCGGAGCTGCATCTCACCCTGCTCCACCTTGCCGCCGCTGCGGCCAAACTGCTGCAGCAGCAGATGATGCAGAGAGATGGGCGTCAGCTCCGGCGTGTGGCAGGAGAGCAGCACTCCCAGCGGCTCGGGGGAGATGAGCCTGCCCAGCAGCGTGAGCAGCGGAGGCAGGTCGTTTTCGATCTTAAAGACTTCGCCCTTGGCCCCGCGCCCGTAGCTCGGCGGATCGAGAATGAGCAGGTCATACTGGCGGTCACGCCGCAGCTCGCGCTCCAGAAATTTGGTCACGTCATCCACGATCCAACGCACCGGCTTTGCCTCCAGGCCATTGAGCGCGGCATTCTTGCGCGCCCAGTCCACCATGCCTTTGGAGGCGTCCACATGGCACACCTCAGCGCCGGCATGCGCGGCGGCCAGCGTGCTGCCGCCGGAGTAGGCAAAGAGATTGAGCACACGCGCCGGGCGGTTGTGCTTTTGAGCATATTCCGCACACACCGTGCGGATGCGCCGCCACTGGTCGCGCTGCTCGGGAAAGATGCCCAGGTGGCCAAAGTCCGTGGAGCTGAGCTGAAACTTGGTGCCATCCACCTCGATAGCCCAGGTCTCCGGCAGTTTGTCGCGGCCGCGCCACTGGTTGCCGCCGTCGCGGAAAAAGGTGGCGGTCACCTGCTGCCAGTCCGCCTTGGGCAGCGTCTGCCGCCAGACCGCCTGCGCGCAGGGCCTGGAGAGCACCACATTGCCAAAGCGCTCCAGCTTTTGGAAAGAGCCGCTGTCGAGGAGTTCGTAACCGTTTGTGTCAGCCATGGAAAAATCAGTCCGCCTCCGGACGGGGATCACGTGAAAAAAGATCGCGCATACCTTCCTTGGGCGATTTGCCCTGGTGAAGCACGGCATAGATCTCGCCCAGCAGCGGCATGCGCACGCCGCGTGCCTGGGCGGCGCGGTGGAGGCTGGCGGTGTTCAGCACGCCCTCGGCCACCATACGTGTGCTGGAGATGATCTCATCCAGCGGCCGTCCCTGCCCCAGCATCATGCCCACACGGTGGTTGCGGCTGTGCTCGGAGTAGCAAGTGCCCATGAGATCCCCCACTCCGCTAAGCCCGTAAAAAGTCTCCACTTTGCCACCTTCAGCCATGCCCAGCCGCACCATTTCAGCCAGTGCGCGGGTGACGAGCGCGGCGAGAGTGTTGTCTCCCATCTTCAGTCCGTGGGCGATCCCCGCCGCGATGGCATAGGGGTTCTTCATCGCTCCGGCCCATTCAGCGCCCACGATGTCGTCGGTGGTGTAGGTGCGGAAAAACGGCAGCGTGAAGCAGGCCTGCACCGCCTTGGCGATGTCATCATCCGCACAGGCCACCACGGCGGCAGTGGCCATCTGGCGCGCCACCTCTTCCGCATGGTTCGGGCCGGTGAGCACCGCCAGCGGCACGCCGGGGATGGCTGAGCCGATCAGTTCCGTCATACGGCGGCCGGTTTCCAGCTCAATGCCCTTGGAGCATGACACCAGCACCCGCGCACGAGAAGCGGCTCCACTCTGTGCCACGAGCTGCGCCGTGCTGAGCATGGCCTTGGACGGTACTACAAAAACGAGCATGTCCGCAGGCTGCAGCGCATGAAAATCAGACGTCACCCGCACCTGCGGCGGCAATTCCAGGTCCGGAAGGTAGCGGGCACTGCGGCGGGTGTCTTGGAGCTGAGCCATCAGCTCCGCATCGCGGCCCCAAAACTGCACGTCCAAACCACGCCAGGACAGCAAAGCAGCGAGTGCGGTGCCCCAGCTACCGGCACCAATGACGGTGGCGCTCTGGATCATGGCTGCGGCTTCTTTTTGGTGAAGGCCTTGTTCTCCGTGCCGGCCAGCAGGCGCTGGATGTTGGAGCGGTGGCGGACAAAGGCGAGGATCATGACCACGATGCCAAAGCCCAGCAGCACAAAATCCCAGTGCCCCTCACGGTACATCTGGATGGCCATGGCCGTGGGCACCCCCACCGCCGCAGCCAGAGAGCCGAGCGAGACATAGCGGAAGGCAAAGAGGAAGGTCAGGAAACCGATCCAGCCACCGAGCATGCCTGCCTTGGAGATGCCAAACAGCACACCGCCAGTGGTGGCGATGCCCTTGCCGCCCTTGAAGCCAAGCCAGAAGGTAAACATGTGCCCCAGCACAGCGGCAAAACCCGCCAGCACCTTGCCGATGGAGACCATCTCAGGCACCGCGCCTGTTTGTGCGATCCAGCCCGCCGCCAGCCACACTGGCAGCCAGCCTTTGACCATGTCCAGAATGAAGACCGGGATGCCGATCCCCTTCCCCAGCACGCGGATGGCGTTGGTGGCACCAATGTTGCCGCTGCCATGCTGGCGGATGTCGATTCCCTTGAGCCGCCCTGCGAGGTAGCCAAACGGCACCGAGCCGCAGAGGTAGCCGGAGGCAATGCTAAGGATGATGGCGGTTGTCGTAGTCATGGGTGGATCAACGCCTCCTAGTAGCCGAATCCTGCGTGCTGTGGCAAGCGATTCATCGAACCGAAACCACGCAAGCTACTGGGCGCCGTATTTTTCCTTCAAATACTGCACGGTTTCATCCGCCGTATCTGCCTGGATCATCACCAGATCTCCCGGCTGCGCGGACTCCAGCGCCAGATCCACCGCCTTCAGATGGCCTAGGATTGACTCTACACGCCGCGTGCGCACGGCGTTTTCCAGCCCCTGGGCGAGCAGACTCATGATTTCGCCAGATTCACGACCGCGCACATAGTCGCCTTCGTAGAGCCAGGCGTCGTCAAACTCAGCGCTAATCATGCGCCCCTGCTCGATGATGTCGCTGTCCCGGCGGTCGCCTGCAGAGCTGTAAACCACAATGCGTCGCTTGTTTTCAAACTGGCGAAGACCGTCCAGCAAAGCACGGAGCGCGTCCACATTGTGACCGTAGTCCACAATGACGGTGATACCCTTCAGATCCAGCACATTGAAGCGTCCGGCGTTCTGATCCAGGCTGGGCACAAAGCTGCGCGCCCCCTGGCGGATGAGCTCGTCGTCAATGCCCAGCGCCCAGGCAGCGGCCACGGCGGCCAGAGTGTTCTCCACCTGGAAGCCGATACGCCCTCCGTGGGTGAGTGGCACCTCGCTTAGCGGCATGAAGATGTCCTCGCTAGGACCAGTGGCACGGACGATGCTGCCATCTCTCACAAAAATTGCGCGCTCCCCTTTGATCCGGTGCAGGACGATGACCGTGTTTTCACCATCCAAGGCAAAGAAAATGGTCTTGCGGGGATAGGTCTCCGCCATTTTGACGACCAGCGGGTCGGCTGCGTTGAGGACGGCGCTGCCCTCCGCTGACACAGCGGCCACGATGCACTGCTTTACCTCGGCCAGCTGCTCAGGGGTATTGATGTCATTGATCCCCAGATGGTCCCCGGCACCGATGTTGGTCACCACGGCCACGTCACAATGGTCAAAGGCCAGCCCCTCACGCAGGATGCCGCCACGGGCGGTTTCCAGCACGGCAGCTTCGCAAAGAGGGTAGGATAAAATGCTGCGTGCACTCTTCGGGCCGCTGCAGTCTCCGGTGTCGATCATGCGGGAGCCGACGAAAACCCCGTCCGTGCTCGTCATGCCCACGCACCACTGATTCTGACTCAGCAAGTGCGCAATGAAGCGCGTGGTGGTGGTCTTGCCGTTCACTCCGGTCACGGCAACGATGGGGATGCGGCCGCGGCAGTCCGGGGCAAACATGGTGTCGATCACCGCCTTGCCTACCGGACGCGCCTCTCCCTCTGAAGGGTAAAGGTGCATGCGCAGGCCGGGACGCGCGTTCAGCTCGATGATAACCCCATTGCGCGGGCTTAGCGGCTGGGTGATGTCCGGCGCGATCATGTCAATGCCGCAGATGTCCAGCCCGACCATCTGCGCAGCCTCCACAGCTGCGGCGCAGATTGTGGGATGCACCTCGGCGGTGCAGTCCACAGCGGTGCCCCCGGTGCTGAGATTGGCATTTCGGCGGATGAGGATCATGCGGTCCTTCTCAGGGACCGACTCCGGCGTGACCCCCTGCTCCGCCAGCACAGCGAGAGCCACGGCGTCAATGCGGATGCGACTGAGTGCGGCTGCATGGTCGGCAGCACGGCGCGGGTCACGGTTTTTTTCAGCAACGAGCTCCTGGATGGTGTGCTCGCCATCCCCGATCACATGCGCAGGATAGCGCCGTGAAGCGGCGATAAGCTCACGACCAATCACGAGTACGCGATAGTCTTCCCCTTCGGCAAACTGCTCCACGATGACCGAGCGGCTTTCCTCCCGGGCGGCGGCGTAGGCGGTGCTGATCTGCTCGCGTGTATACAAATTGAGAGCGACCCCCCGCCCCTGGTTGCCATCCAAGGGTTTGACGACGACAGGCAGGCCGATTTCGTTGGCGGCTGCCCAGGCGTCCTCTGCATTCTTGACGGGACGTCCCTGCGGCACAGGCAGGCCGATTTCATTCAGCATCCGCCGGGTAAAATCCTTATCTTGGACAATGTCTTCGGCGATCGCGCTCGTCTGGCTGGTGGCGGCGGCAAGGATTTTCTTCTGTTTCGCCCCCCAGCCCAGCTGAACGAGGCTGCCTTCAGTAAGCCGGTGCACCGGAATCCCCCGCAGGCGCGCGGCATCCACCATGGCACGGGTGCTTGGGCCGAGGCAGACTTCCTGGGCAAGCTCACACAGTTCAGTCAGGGCGGCATTGACGTCCATGGTCTGGCCAAACAGCGCGGCATCAATCAGGCGCCGTGCGAGTTCGAAGGCGGCCCGGGCCACCACCTCTTCGTCAAACTGGGTGATGATGCGGTAGGTCAGAGGCTGCCCAGTGGGCATCACCTTGCCAAAGCTCACCTGAAGATCCGAGCGGCTTTGCAGATGCAGCGTTATGACTTGCAGCAGAGCCGCGAGAGAATCAGCCTGAGGTACGACGGAAGTTTCGCTAAGCTGAGGCTCCAACGCCGGCAGCCAGGAAAAAAGCCAGGAGCGCCAGTTGGCGACGTAGTCTGTCAGTTCGGGAAATTCCACTTTGCATTCCAGAACGGTCTCGCGGGCCCAGAGATTCGGGCCTCGCAACGCAAGGATTTTGCGAACAACGGTGGAGCGGAGTTCGCAGGATGGAGCTGTGTTAGGCAAGCGGGGAGTAAAACGCGCGGAATTGTCCACAGACCGGCAGGAGGTCAAGGGAAACCTCTTCCCAATGCAGGAAATGACATGATCCGGATTTGGGGAAATAACCGCCCCGGTTTGACAAGCTGTGGGAACATTCGACTATCGGCGGGTTTCCAGACCCGCCCCTACTTTGCCGCGTCCTCTCATCCAAGACCTTCCCGACCTCCTGCTTCAGCATGCCGAATCCAAACTGGCATCAGGCGAGCGCATGGTCGCCCGTTTGATGACGGATTTGGATGCCGGCCTGCATTTCCGGCATGGCCTGATTGTGCTGACAAACACACGCCTGCTGCATTTTGAGGACAAAGGCTCCGGCCAGCCAAGCTTCATCGCCTGGAAGCTGGCAGACCTGCAGGAGTTTAACCTGGAGGAAATGGGTGCGACGATAGCTCTGCACCTCATGGGAAACGGCACTCTCATCGGCCAGTGGCGGGTGACATCCGGCTCCCTGAGGCAGGTGGAGGCATTTTTGGCCCGGTTCCGGGAGCAGCGCAGCCTCCTTTGCGGAGAGGCAGGCGGCGGAGACAAAATCGGTGGTGAAAACGAGGAGGATGAGGAGGAAATCTTTGCCGCCGAAGATGCTGAAGGCTACATACCGCCAGGCAAGCCGCTGCTTCGTCTGCTTAGCTTCTGCCGTCCTTGGTACCGGCTGCTTTTTCTAGGCCTGGCGCTCACCATGGCAAGCACCGGGGCCCAGATGATCGCCCCCTGGCTCACCATGTCACTGGTCGATGATGTTCTCATACCGATGCAAAGCCAGACGGAGCGGGTGCATGTGCATCTGGTCTATGTTTTCATCACAGAACTGGCGCTCGCAGCCCTGCTGACCTGGGCGCTGAACTGGGGAAAGACTTTTGTGGTGGCGCGGATCGCCGAGCTGGTGACCAGCCGCATGCGCCGGGAGACCTTCGAGCATCTGCAGCGGCTTTCGCTCACCTATTTCAACCGCAAGCGCACAGGAGACCTTATCTCACGCATAGGCTCGGACACAGAGCACCTCTCCCTCTTTATCTCGGTGAACTTCATCGATTTTTTCTGCGATGTGCTGCAGTTCATTTTCACCGCGGTCATCCTCTTCAGCATCAACCCCCTGCTCGCCGTGGCCGCGCTTGGCCCGGTGCCCGTCGTAGCCTGGCTGGTGCAGCGAGTGCGCGAGCATCTTCGGGGTGGCTTTGCCGCCGCCAGCCGTGCAGGCAGCCAGCTCACCAGCGTGCTGGCAGACACGATTCCTGGCGTACGCGTGGTCAAGGCGTTTGCCCAGGAGCAGCGCGAGATCGAACGCTTCCGTGCAGCGGACAAGCACATCTTTGACACCAACGACCGCGTCAACAGGACCTGGTCCTTCTTCACGCCGATGATCAAGCTGCTGACTGACATCGGCCTGCTCATCGTCTGGGCTGTGGGTGCGTGGAGTGTGGCACATGACAGCATCACCGTGGGTGTGCTGACAGGCTTTGTGCTTTATATCAGCAGTTTTTATGAACGCATGGACTCCATGAGCCGCTTCACTGCGTCCATGCAGCGGGCGGCTGCCAGTGCACACCGCATCTTTGACGTGCTCGATGTCAAACCTGACGTGCCCGCGCAGTCCAATCCGATCAAGGTCGGCCGCCTGCGCGGCGAAATTGAGTTTCGTGATGTAAAGTTTCGTTATGGATCCCGTGAAATCATTCGTGGCATCAGCCTGAAAATCGCGCCGGGTGAGATGGTTGGGTTTGTGGGTCCGAGCGGCGCAGGCAAGACCACGCTGGTAAACCTGGCCTGCCGCTTTTTTGAGGTAAGCGAAGGAGCCGTGCTCGTGGACGGCTTCAATCTTGGAGAGGTCGATGTCGTTGGGTACCGTAGAAATCTCGGGCTCGTTTTGCAGGAGCCCTACCTCTTTTACGGGACGATTGCGGAAAATATCGCCTATGGGAAACCGGAGGCATCGCGGGCGGAAATCGTCGCATCTGCACGTGCAGCGCGTGCACATGACTTCATCATGCGGCTGCCGGACGCCTACGACTCGCTGGTGGGAGAGCGCGGCCAGCAGCTTTCCGGTGGTGAACGGCAGCGCATCAGCATCGCTCGCGCCCTGCTTGTCGATCCAGCCATTTTGATCCTGGATGAAGCCACCTCCTCCGTGGACACCGAGACGGAGCGTGAAATCCAGGCCGCGCTGGATCATCTCGTCAAAGGACGCACCACGATCGCCATTGCCCACCGCCTGGGCACCTTGCGCAAGGCAAGCCGGCTGGTCGTGATCGAGGAAGGCCGCATCAAGGAAATCGGATCGCATGAGCAGCTGATGCAGAGCAGCGGAACCTACGCGCGCCTGCACCAGGCCATGCTGGAGGTGAACCACGCATGAGCACGCCGCAGCCACAGAACATCGAGTTTTCCAGGGACGCCCAGGGCCGCCTGGTGCTGGTGGACGCGGAAGGAGTGCGGCATGTAAATGTGCACCCAGCCAAACTCTTTCCCCTGACAGAGAAGGACCACTGGATTTCAATCCAGTCCCAGGGCGCGCGAGAAATTCTGTGCATCGAGGATCCTCAGAGCCTGCCTGAGCCTTCACGCAGTCTGCTGTTGGAAGCGCTTGCCAGACGAGACTTCGTCCCCGTCATCCAGGTCATTCACCGCATCGTGCGTCTCGCAGACGGCCATGAGTGGCATGTCACCACAGATCGTGGCGACACCAGCTTTGAAGTCGAGACGGATGAAAGCATCCAGCCCCTCGGCCACGGCCGGCTTGTCATTATGGACCGCCGCAACACCCGCTATCTTATCCCAGACATCGCCAGCTTGGACCGGGTCAGCAAACGCAAGCTGGAACACTACTACTGAACGTGAACCCCGCCAACACCTCGCCTTCGCGTATCGGTTCGCTCGATGTGTATCGTGGCATTGTGATGTTTCTTCTCGGACTGCGCCTGCTGGAGCTGGACGAGGTTTCCGAACACTTTCCCGACAGCGCCATCTGGCAGTTTTTAGGCCATCATTCCTCGCATATTCCTTGGGTGGGCTGCTCGCTGAATGATCTGATTCACCCGTCGTTTGCCTTTCTGACCGGGGCTTCGCTGGTTTTTTCCGTATCAGCCCGCGAGCGCAAAGGACAGTCTCAATGGCACATGACCCTGCACGCCCTCTGGCGGTCGGTGGCGCTGATCTTTCTTGGGATTTTCCTGCGGAGCGTGGACCGCGATGCAACACACTGGACCTTCGACGAAACGCTGACCCAGACAGGCCTCGGCTACATGGCTGTGTTTGCTCTGGCGCACTGTGGCACTCGTGCGCGCTGGATCTGGTTTGCCATCATACTCATCTCCCACTGGCTGCTCTACGCGCTTTATCCGGTGATGCCGCCGCATGCCAATCCCATCGACTTCAACACTCCAGAAGGATGGCAGCATGATTTCACAGGCTTTTTCGCCCACTGGAACCATAACCGCAACGTGGGCTGGAGCTTTGACCGCTGGCTGCTGAATGAATTCCCGCGCGAGCGGCCCTACGTCGGCTATCTCGGAGGTTACACAACACTGAACTTCATCCCCACCATCGCCACCATGATCCTCGGGCTGATGGCAGGAACCTGGCTCAGAAAGGATGACCAGCCAGCCAGACGTCTCATGACTGCGAGTGTGGCCTGCCTTGCCTTTAGTTTCGTGCTGCACTTTGGCGGCATCTGCCCCATCGTGAAGCGCTTGTGGACACCCGCCTGGGTGTTTTTCAGCGGAGGCGCCTGCTATCTGACTCTGGCAGCCTTGTACCAGATCATTGACGTCCGGCAGTGGCGGGGCTGGTCATTCCCCTTTGTTGTCCTGGGCATGAACTCGCTGGTCTTCTATGTGATGCGCCACACTCTGGACATCTGGTTTTTTGAAACACTGCAAAAGCATTTCGGCACCCGTGTTTTTGATGTTTTTGGCGCAGAACTCAGGCCCGTCACCCTGGGGACATGCACGTTTGTGATCTTATGGCTGGTGGTGCTATGGATGTACCGGCGGAAGATCTTCGTGCGGCTGTGATGCCCGCAGAATGCGAATCATGTCCGAGTGAGGCGGCAGGATGAATCTGGGCCACTCACGTGAGGCATCCATGCAGCCGCCCTCGGCATAAATGCCACGGGCATCGCGCAAGCGGTGCATGCGCTCATAGATTCTAGCGCAGACTGCCGGCTCGGCCAGAGTTTGAGACACCAGCTCCTCCACCCTGGCCTCATCCATCTGCAGCACGCCACGCTCATTTTTGAACACACCGTCGCGCCAGTGATAGACCTCCAGACATTTGGTCAGCAGGCTGAAAGGGCGGTCACTTTTCCAGAAATTGGCAAACATTCCGCCACCCAGGTAGAACACCCAGGAGCCTTCAAAGCCAGGCACATCCGAGGAATGGGAGTCTGGATTGCGGAACCAAACCCTGTCTCCCGGCACATAATAGTGCATGGGAAAAGGCTCTTCCAGATTGCCTTGCTCGTGCAGGAACACATCCTGGAAGGGATCGGCGGTGAGGGCTTTCCTCTCCCATTGGCACTGCAGTTCGTTCAGCAGCTCCGGGTGGCTCATCTGCGCCTCCTCGGCGACCGACAGCAACACCACATACTCGGTCGCCCGGTAGCAGGAGAATGAGTACCACTGCCCGCCCTCCTCCGGCTGACAGGCTTTTTTGAGCGAGCTGATCAAAGGACTGCCCGGAATGAGAACAAAGCCCGTCTCCTTCGAGTAACGCCAGCAATCCTTCGGCCTTTCGATCGCCTCCAGGTCAAAATTCAGCCGGGTACGGGAGGCGTTTTTCACGATGCGCCTGCGCATGCTGACGGCAGCGAGCAATTCCTCTGCGCTCGGAAACTCCAGCAGCACAGGAGAGTTCAGCAAAGTGAGCCAGATCTCACGCAGCAGATCATCCTCGTTGCGGCGCACATCCAGCTTCAGACTCTCGGCCAGGCCCAGTGTGTCATGCCCGGGCATCCGCTCAAGCACCCCTTGGGCTGCAAGATGCAGCCGCAGGCACACAGCGCCTGGCAACCCCTGCTCGCGGCACACGACTTCGGATTCAATTCCCAGGCGCTCCCATTCCGTGCACAAAAGTGCCCGGCCGACTGCGGAGTCGGAAGCGGCGGGAAACCTGATGCAAATGCCTGAGTCCATGATCAGCCAAGCTCGGGTTCGTGAGCCATGGAAAAAGATGGCCTGGCATGACCTGCGGTCTTGGGCTGTATGGGTGGCATGTTCGAAGTCATGTTGCTGTCAGCAGCAGTGCTGCCGGTAGAACACGCATCTTCGAACCCGGTTCCTTCTTGGATTACGAATTTATTCGTAAGTGCTCAACCCCTTAATGATCACCTCGTCGGCCAATCCGTAAGCCCAGGCGGCTCCCACGGCGGCGAGGACATTATGGACATTGAAGCTGAAATGACCGGTGACAGGCAGGGCCACCTCGCTCAGACCGCAAAGGCGGCGTTCCTTGTCGCCTTCAGCCATAAGCACCATGTCTTCCCGGACAAAAACAGCACGCCCACCTTTGGCCAGATGGGCAATGACCACAGGATTGTCCGCAACATGCGAGATGAACAGTACGCTGCACAGGCAGTGCTCAGACTCTGCCATGCCAGCCACGTAAACATCGTCGGCATTGAGCACGGCCGTTCCCTCAGGCAGCACCACGTCCACCACGCAGCGTTTCACCTTGGTCATCTGCTCCAGGGAGTCGATATAGCCCAGCCCCAGATGCTCGGGACCAACATTGAGCACCACGCCGATCTGGCAACGGTCATAACCAAGACCTTCGAGCAGAATGGACTCCGCGCTGCTTTCGCAGATGGCAACTTCTGTCCAGGGGTGCAGCAGCACTCCGTGCGTGCCGCTGGTACGATCTCCCGTCTTGGTGCATGAGAAGCGATCTCCAAACTGAAGACCGCCGCTGTGGCATACACCGAGATACTTTCCTGTGGCCTTCATCAGGTGAGCCAGCAGCTTGACGGTGGTGGTCTTCCCATGGGTGCCGGTGACGCCGATCACAGGAATGCGGCCATTTTTTTCGGCGGGAAACATCATGTCGATGATGGCTTCCCCCACAGGCCGCACCTCGCCCGTCGCAGGTCGCAGGTGCATGATGAGCCCCGGGCTCGCATTCAGTTCCACGACCGCCCCGCCCTGTTCTTCGAGCGGTTTGGCAATATCCGTACAAACCACATCGACACCGCAGATGTCCAGCCCTGCCACCTGGGCGGCGATGGTGACATGTTCACGGTTGCGCGGATGCACCAGACCGGTGACCTCTGTGGACCAGTTGGCAAAACGAGAGATCAGCACGCGTTCGCCGTCATTGGGGATGGAATCTGGCTGATAATCCTGTTTCTCCAGTTCCTGGAGGATGGCCGGGTCCCATTCTTCCGTGTCAATTTTGGACCATGGGCAGAAGTCGCTCACGCCACGCAGAGGGTTGGTGTTGAGCTGGGTGTCCACCAGCACGCTGATCGTGTCGGCACCGTTGCCCATGACCACTGCGTGGTCACCACGGCTGGCGGCAATCAGCTCCCCTCCGACGACGAGCAGCCGGTGGTCATTGCCAGGAATAAAGCGTTCCACCATCACCCCTTCACCTTCAGTCGCCGCAGTTTGAAATGCACTCTCCACCTGCTCACGTGTGGTGAGGTTGATGAAGACTCCGCGCCCGTGATTCGCATCCTGCGGTTTCACCACGACGGGAGTCCCGATGTCTTCAGCAGCCTCCCAGGCATCGTCCGGATTGGCCACGACACGTCCTTCAGGCACAGGCACGCCCGCTTTTCTCAGAAGGGTGCGCGTCAGGTCCTTGTCCTGTACAATGTGCTCCGCGATCGCCCCTGTCCGGTCGGTTTCAGCCGTCCAGATGCGGCGCTGGTTTGCCCCCTGGCCCAGCTGCACCAGGCTGCGCCCCTCCCGGAGCCGCCGCCATGGGATGCCACGCTTTTCAGCTGCGGCGATGATGGCATTCGTGCTCGGCCCCAGAGCATTGCGGTCCACCACACGCTTCATCCGCGCCACAGCGTCTTCGATGTCATAATCCTTGCCGGCGTACCCGGCCAGCAGGATCTCACGCGCTTCACGCATGCAGGCCTCTGCCACCACTTCATCGAGGTATTCGATGACCACTTTGTACAAGCCCTCCACGCACGTCTCACGCGCTTTGCCAAAACCCACCGTGTGCCCGGCCAGCGTCTGCAGTTCCAGGGTCACATGTTCCAGAATGTGCCCCGGCCAGGTGCCTGTGTCGAGCCGCTGAAAAAAGCCGCCACGCTCGCCAATGCTGCAGCGGTGCTCGATCATCCCTGGAAACCACCGTTTGAGCTGATCTGCAAACCCGGGAACGATATCAGACGAAGTGTCTTTGAGGCCGCCCAGATCCACCCAGGCTTCCAGCACACGGTCATTGGTCCAGATGTTGGGTCCGCGCAGAAAGTGGATTTCACGAATATCGAGGTCGGTCATGGCGCGCCGATGTTACTAGCGAGTCCGCTCGTGGCAAGGATTCCCGCAGGCAGTTCACGCTTTGTAACGAACCGGCGGCACATAGGCCTTGCCTTCGCCGTGAGAACGCCTTGAATCGGCCCATGCAACTCCCCCTTGAAGACCTTTTCAATGACGTGATCGCCAAGTCCATGCGCGGCCTGGGCCTCAGTGAGACCGAGCTGGCCTCCCGCTCCGGCGCGAGCGTCGAAGACATTGCCGCCGTCAAAAATGGCACCGCCAATGATGCCGTGCTTCGCCAGATTGCCCCGCATCTGAACCTGCACGCCGCATCCCTGGTGGCCATGGCTCACAATGAATGGCGGCCGCACCCGGTCATGGTGCCTGGTTTGGAGCAGTTTAACACCCCCTACCACGACATGACGGTAAACGCCTACCTGGTGTGGGACGCAGAGACGAAGAACGCCATCGCTTTTGACACAGGAGCGGATGCCGCCCCCATGATCGACTTCATTCAAAAGAGAGGCCTCAATTTGAGCCTGATCTTTGTCACGCACACTCACGGTGATCATATCGCGGACCTGGCCAAACTCTCCGCCGACGGAACGGTGACGGTTTTTGTGCATGAGAAAGAATCCTGCGCGGGTGCCAAGACCTTCAAGCTCGGCGACGCCGAAGCCTGGGAGTCCGGCGGACTCCGCGTGGAGCCACGCAGCACCTGGGGTCATTCCAAAGGCGGCATCACCTATGTGGTCAGCGGCCTGGAGCGCCCGGTGGCGGTCGTGGGAGACGCGCTCTTTGCCTCCAGCATGGGTGGCGGCATGGTTTCCTATGCCGATGCTCTGGCCACCAACCGGAAGGAAATTTTCACCCTGCCCGACAACACTGTCATCTGCCCAGGCCACGGCCCTCTGACAACCGTCGGAGAGGAAAAGGCGCACAATCCGTTTTATCCCGAGTTCAAGTAAATCCAACCAGTCCAAGCCAACCTCATTTTCTCATTATGTCCCAGACCGTTGCATTTGTCGGAGTCGGTAAAATGGGGGCCAACATGGCCCGCCGCCTCAAAGATTGTGGCTGCAGCGTCACCGCCGTCCTCGATGTGAACACCCAGGCCGCCGCCGAACTGGCCACCGAGCTCGGTTGCAAGGCCTGCACCAGCCTCGCCGAAGTCACCACCGCCGCAGATGTCATCTTCACCGTGGTGACGAACGACGCCGCCATGCGTACCATCTTCCTCGGCAGCGGCGACAACCTGCTCACCAACGCCAAGGGCAAGATTTTCATCAACTGCGCCACCCTTTCCCCTGCCATCCACCGCGAAGTGCATGCGGCTGCTGAAAAGGCGGGCGCGCACAGCCTGGAGGCCTGCATGGCCTCCTCCATCAGCCACGCACGCGAGGGCAAGCTCTACCTCATGCTCGCAGGAGATGAGGCTGTGTACAAGCAGGTGCTGCCCATGATCGAGCAGATGAGCGTGAACCGCCGCTTCATCGGTGGGCCAGGACGCGCGGCCGAGGTGAAGGCGCTCGTGAACATGGTCATGAACATCAACACCGCCGGTCTGGCCGAAGGCCTGGGCCTTGCCGCCGCACTGGGACACGACCTGAACATGATCCGTGAGGTCTTCAGCCAGACGGGTGCCAACTCCCGCGTGCTGGAAACCGACAGCGCCGACATGGTGGCCCGCGAGCACGACTGCTGGTTCTCCGCCGAGCACGCCGCCAAAGACAGCGGCATCGCCGCTGACGTGGCCAAAACCGTAGGCCTCAGCCTGCCTCTCAACGACGCTACCAAGGCGCAGTATGAAAAGATGGTCTCCCTCGGCCTAGGAGGGCTGGACAAGTCCGGCATCGCGGAGCTCACCTTCAAAGGACGCCACGCTTAGAGTTATCGGCAGGGCTGCTCTACTGCGGAGCAGCGCCGACTTTCAGCACCTCCAGCTTCTTGACCACCTTGTGGCGCTCCAGTTCACGAGCGCCGCTCGAGGTCTTGATGATCAGTGTCTGACCGATGCGGGCGGGGATCATGGCCTCCTCCCCGGCCTCCAAAGAGCGGACAAACAACTCGTTGTCCGCCCCCGGAGAAAGACCAAAGACACGGACCGCACCTGCATGATTGTTGGTGATGACGACGTCTGACGGATCGCCTGCATTGGCCGGAGGTTTGATGGCGGCTGCGGGCTGCGGCTTCGGAGATGGCAGGCCCGAGCTTTCAGGAGTCGGTTCTGCCCGCATGACCTGGGGTGCTGCAGGCTGCGGAACATTGGGCAAAGGCTTTCGAGCACTGACAAACGCCGGCTCCTTGATCTCAGCAGCCTGCGCGTTGATGGCGGGACGCTTTGGCTCCTTGTCCGCGCCGCAGTCAAACTGCGCCAGAATCTCCTCGCGCCGCGCTTCCAAAGGCAGATCGCTGTAGGTTTTCAGAGAGCGGCGGCGGCGGACCAGATCATCGATCTCCGGCGTGCTGAAGGCTGCAGGATCAAACGGGGCCGTGCGCTGGCGCTCGAGGGTTTCCATTTCACGGGCGAGCACATCCCGGCGTTGAAGTTTGGTGTTTAGGTCCGCCTGGGCAGTCCCGGCGGTGCGGTTGAACTGCGTCTGCAGATTCGCGATGCTGGCTCCCATCTGCACATCCTGATTTTGGATGACCTGCATCTGCTGGCGGATCTGCTGAATTTCCGCCTGATGCTGCTGGATCTCCACCATGATGGCCTGGGCACCCATGCCCTGCTGGGGCGCACCCGGAATCATCGGCCGTACGCCCGGCCGCATCGTGGTGGGAGGCTGCGGCTGCTGGGTGGCCTGCATTTTCACCTGGTCCTGCGCCATGCATGCGGCGATCTGCTGCATGCGCGCGTTCAGCGCCTGCAACTGCACGGCGTTTGCCTGCTGTTGCTGCATGAAGCCGGTGGCCTGAATGCGATACTGCTGCTGGGCCTCACCCACCGTGGCCTGCAGCGCCTGGATTTCAGGATCGAGCACGGCCGCCTCTTTGCTCAGCACCGCCTGACGCTCCGCGATTCGGGCGAGCCCGGCCCCACGTTTCTCTGTGACGTCTGCCAGCAGCTTTTCGCGCGCGGCATCCTCCGCCGTTTTGAGCTTGCCGTATTCCCCGGCCACATGGTCACGGCCCCTCATGCACTCAGTCTGAAGCTCTCCCTTGAAGGCCGCCAGGAGATCCCTTTCCAGCAGGACATCGTCACCAGCGCCTACCATATCATGCCACGGCCCTTTGACCAGCCCCAGGCCGATGCCGCAGACATACGCCGTGCCCTTCGCCGCCGGAGTGGATGGACGGCTGGCATCATGACTCTGCGCCAGCGAGCGGATCTCACGCACGGCATCTGGCACCTGATGCTGGCAGAGGATCAGCCACACGCGTGCTTCACAGGCGCGATCCCACCAGGTGCTGTCACTCTTTTTGCCAATCGCCACCGTGAGACTTCGCCGGGCCGCATCCAGGTCTCCGGCGCTGAGCTGCGCGAGCGCGCTGGCGTAGTCCACGCTGCAGTCTGCGGCATCCGCTTTCACGGCGCGCTGAAAGGCCCGATCCGCCGCCGCTCTGGCCTGCGCGGAAGTGCCCCAGCCTTCATTGAGCATCGCGCGCACATAGCCATGCAGCAGTTCATTGCATGGGGTGAGTTCAAACACGACGTCCCCGTCCTTGTCGCATTTCACCGCAAGCTTGCCCGTGAAGGGATTGCACTCTGGTGCGTCGATGGCGACTGCATAATCCCCTTCCGCGAGATCTTTGACGGTGCATTCACCTTTGGCATCGGTGACAAAGGGCTGGTTCAGAGGCGTTGGCAGGTTTCCCGAAGGCTGCAGCACCACCCGCGCGTTTGCCACCGGCAGGCGCGCGTCATTGGCGCGGTCATTGCCGCTGCTGATGCGTTTGATCACGAGCACGGCCAGATCGCACCTCTCCCGCTTGGGCGGTGTTCGGGAGATAAAAAAATCATGCACATACTCCAGGGTGCCCTGCGGCACGGCAAAGCCGCGACCGTCATCCTCCGCTGCAAAGCCTGCTGCGGTCACGCGATAGGCGTAGTCTGCAGGTGGCAGGTTTTTGATTTCGTAATAGCCGCCAGGCGAGCTGGCCGTCGCTGTGGCCACCACCTTTCCGCCAGGACCGGAGAGCAGCTCCACTTTGGCGCCGGGCTGGGGGCCGAGATTCTCGCCTTTCTCCGTCTGACCATACACCCGGCCATGCACGGCTGGCTGCACAAGGTTTGACTGAGCTGGCGCCGCACCGGGCCGCGGCTCGCGCGAAAGGAGGAAATCATGCACAAATTCCCGCGTGTCCTGCGGCATGGTGAAGCCGCGCATGGCATCCTCATCGCGAAATCCGGCGGCTGTGATCTTGTAGTGGTAGGAGCCTGCCGCCAGCACGGGAATCTGATAGTAGCCGCTGGCATCCGTGGTCACCGTCGCGCCCGCCGCGCCAGGCTCGCCCTTCAGCTCGATCTTCGCTTTGGCCACAGGGCCGAGGTTGCCGCCTTTTTCGTCCTGGCCATAGACGCGCCCGTGCATGGAGCCATCCACGGCATGCAGCAGCGGCATAGCCAGCAGCAGGAAAACAAGCAGGAGCGTTTTCATGGCGTGTTGTCAGGAACCAGACGCACACCCAGTACTCCCACGGCATCCGTCGCATCCGCGGTGTTGAGCGAGACCATGTAGGTGAGCGTCACGTACATCGTGCCCGTGCCAGCCTGTGCGGTGTAGGCTGGGAAATTAAAAGCAGGCGGACCGGCAAAAGAGTAACTGGCGCCGTTCACAGGATCGAGCGGATAACCTGCAAAGTTGTTGGCCGCCATGCGATCAAATCGCAGAGGCATGTCCACCAGCAGCAGCGGCTGATTTTTCGCCAGCGGCACCGCCGGGACGGGGGCGGTGGTTTGCAGCGTGAAGAAGGGCTGCGCACTGAACGGCAGAGGCATGATGTTTCCGGCGAGGTTGCGCCGGATGGGGCCGCTGCTCAGCTCCGCACGGGCAAGCACCTGCGCCTTGCTTGCGGGAGAAGCGCCGCCCACGAACGCGATGCAGGCCACGGCGCGCAGACCATTGGCAGCCGCCGGCATTGGCACCACTCCCTCAAACCTCAGCGTGATCAGCTCGCTGCCATCGCCGGTGGGGCGCGCCGCCGTGCTCCAGGCCGGCAGCGTGAGCGGCGGGGGAATGCTTTCATGGCTGGCAAAGAGCAGCCCAAAATGACTGCCGTGCTCGGCATTCAGGCTCCAGGCATTGCGCACGGCCAGCGGGTCCGCCAGCGTCATGCCCTGCCATTTCAAAAACGGTGGAGTGACTGCTGGCGTGACCTGAAAGCTCGGAGCGGGCGCATTGCCAGGACCGAAGGGCGGCAGGATGCCGCCTCGCTTCAGGCCCACGGCGGCGGCGGTGGTGCCCGCAGGGAACAAAGGCAGCAGCGAGCCATTGGCCGCGGTTATCACATTTCCCCACGGCCCCAGGGCGGTGACGCGGGGCTGCACATACAGATAAAGTGCCTCGGCGGAGGCTGGAGCCAGGAGAGCGGCAATGGCGGCACGGTTGATCGGAGGCATCACCACACTCGTAGCACCGGCAAAAACACCGGACTTGGTAGCCATGGGTGTGACAAGCACCGGCACAGGCTTGTGCGGGAGCACGGCAAACAAATCGACGCGCCAGGAGGTGATGCCCGATGTGTTGCCACCCACGCTCCAGTTCACCGTCACAGCATCCCCATCACAGACAATAGGTGTGGCGGGAGCTATGCGCACACCGCTGATCAAGGGGGCCGCAGGCGGGGGCAAAGGAATCAGAAGCTGCGCCAGCGCATTGAGCAGCGGCAGCAGCCCACCGCCAGGCGGAGGCAGGCCGCCGGGCAGAATGGTGCGTATCGGGGGCAGCAGCGGTGGTGGCGGCAGCGGAGGCACCGGCGGTACGACGACCAGTGGCGGAGGCTCCGGCGGGAGCGGAGCTGATGGCGGCGCACCCGGCAGTGTCATGCCAGATTTCCAGACCGGTGTTTCCACCGCGGTGGGGGTGGGCCGCATGAGATCGCCCGCTTCGTTAAAATATGCAGCGGGCGTAAGCCACAGCGCGGGCAGTGTTTTCTGGTCGTCGGACTGCTTGTCACTGTCATAGACCACCTGCCCGTCAGCCTCGATTTTCACACTCTGAAGCTGCGCACGATCTGGCACTTTGCCTTCCGGCACACCGCTGCCGATGACACCCACCCCAGGTGTGCTCAACACCTCCTTCGTCAGCGGATTCATCGACAGCTCAAACGCCGCGAGATCAAAAAGCTGCGGTTCATTGGCATCGCGCAGCGGGTCCATCTCCGAGGAAAGCAGAAACTTCCGCGCTCCCGCCACAAGATAGAGCGGATTGCGCGTGCCCTGCTGCGGTCCTTTGCCGCCGGTGAGCGTGATGCGCACGCTCTCCACCTTGGCCGCAGCTGGTGGTGCGGGATTCAGCTCCTCATTGCTCTCCTCAAACCATGGAACCGCACCCACGATGCGGCCGCTGAGCGCACGGACCAGCGCGTATTCAGTCTTGTGCTCCGCCTTCTCGACATCGCTCAGTTTTTTGGCATTCGTCTTCGCCTCATAATCAGGGAGCAGTTTCATGAGGCTCGCACGGCTGGAGGCCAGCTTCTCCTGCGCACGGGCGTCCACGAGACCATTCGCGGCGAAGAGCTTTCCATTCACCTCGATGCGATAGCCCGCCAGCACCCAGTCGCTGCGTCCCTGCGAGGCAAAGCCGATTCGCTGCAAATCCCCGCACTTCACACCGCTGAGCAGTTGCTGCGAAGTGCGCAGAGCATCCAGTCCGGCGTCATCATCCTTCGCCGAAAATTCAAACGTGGCCATCTGGCCCGGCTGGATGGCAGCCGCCATGCCTTCGAGTGATGACTTGTGCGGAAACGCCGCAAAGGAGGGCTCCCGCCTCACTCCGCCCAGGGGATAGAGCCTCAGTGGAAAGCCAAGCCCCAGATGCACATCCACCGGCTCGCTTAGAGCCGCCCCATCCGTCCCGGCTCCCAGCGTGATCTTGATCGACTCCACCGGCTCATCCGGAGACAGGGAACCTTTTTCAAAAGGCGTTCGCGGAAGTCCCTCATGCTTCACCAGCACCTCCATTTCTTCGCCGCTGGCAGCTGCTGGCTGCGGTGCCACTTTCGCCAGTAGCGATGGATTCACCTTGGTAACATACAAGGCTCCGGCACCGATCGCTCCGCCCATCAAGAGACCTATGAACAGCCTGCCCCATCCAGAAGATGGCCTGACAGAGGATGAATGATCATCAGAGGAACCGTCTCGCATGGCATTTTTAGGGGAAGGAGTCCGCCTGCAGCATACAGACCAGCCTGTATGGAATTGGTTCGATATTACCGCCCAGTCTAGCGCATACGCAATCCCAATCTTAGGCAATAATCCCCATTACCACTTCACCGCTCACATTTGTCAGCCGGAAATTCCGACCGCCATAGGAATAGGTCAGCCTAGTGTGATCAAGTCCGAGAAGGTGAAGGATCGTCGCATGCCAGTCATGAATGTGCATCGGATTCAGCACGGCCTTGTGCCCCACTTCATCCGTGGCTCCATAGGTGAGCCCCCCCTTCACTCCACCGCCTGCCATCCAGATGGAGTAGCCTTTGTGATTGTGATCGCGACCATCACCGCTCTGTGCGTAGGGGGTGCGGCCAAATTCACCGGCCCACACCACCAGTGTGTCCTTGAGCATGCCGCGTGCCTTCAAATCCGTCAGCAGCGCGGCAATCGGCTCGTCGGTGGAGACACAGTTTGTGGCCAGCTGCTCACGCAAGCGGTTGTGATGATCCCAGTTTCCAGGGGAGGAAACTTCAATGAACCGCACCCCAGCTTCAGCCATGCGGCGCGCCAGCAGGCACTGCCGAGCAAACTGATCCTTGCCCCGCCCGATGCCATAGAGCTTCAGAATGTGCCCAGGCTCGCTACGCAGATCGAGCACCTCGGGAACCTCGCTCTGCATGCGAAAGGCGAGTTCAAACGACTCGATGGCGCCCTCAATCTCGGGATGGAAACCATCGCGCTCCAGTTTGCGTCCATCCAGGCCGCGAATGAGGTCGATCTGCGCCCGCTGGATATCGCGGGGAACGAGAGCATTTGTGATGTTCTTCATCGGCGGCCCAGGTGCAGCATCCTTGTTTAGCAGTGCCGCATAGAGCTCTGGAAGCTGCGACCCGCCAATGCGCGTCCCCTGGCAGATCGCAGGCAGAAAGGCGCTGCCGTAATTCTGTGCGCCACCATTGTCCGCCGGAGGATTCAGCGTGACGAAGCCCGGCAGATTTTCATTCTCAGAACCCAGCCCGTACAACGTCCATGCACCGATGGAAGGTCTTACGAACTGAAAGCTCCCGGTGTGCATCTGGCCAAAAGCCTGTGCATGATTTGGCAGGTCGGTGTGCATGGAGTTGATGATGCACAGGTCATCCGCATGTTTCGCGAGTCTGGGATACAGCGTCGTCATCCACTGCCCCGAGTTGCCAAACTGCTTCAACGGATGCACGGGACCAAACAGCTTCGCGCCCGCAGCATCACGGCCAAGGCTCGCGGTCTGGCCGTTTCGTTTGATCAGCTCCGGCTTGTAGTCAAACAAGTCCACATGCGAAGGTCCTCCACGCATGGTGAGGAAGATCACACGTTTCGCACGCGCGGGAAAATGCGGGAGCTTTGCTGCAAGGCCGCTTTTGGCCTGAGCCATGGCTGAAAAAGCCAGCCAGCCAATGCCCGACGACAGCGTCGTCAGCATCTCACGTCGTGTCTGGATCATCTTCATGGCATTTAATCGGCAAAGCGAAACTCGGCGCTGGCAAACAGTGACTGGCAGAATGCCTGCAGCAGTTTGAAACCGTCCTGGGCGCCGGTGTGGAGAAATTTTTCGGACAGCGCGAGTTCGCCTGCGTCTGGCTGGCGGTTGAAGCAGAACTGAAATGCGGCCTGCACACGTTCGGGCGAAGATTGGATTCGCTTTGCCAGCGCCTCCGCCTGCTCCTGGACAAAGGGGCCGTTAAGAAGGTAAAGCGCCTGCAACGGCACGTTTGTCACATCACGATTGCCCGTGACGAGATTGGGATTGGCCACATCAAACTGCTCCAGCACATCGGGCAGATGATCCCGCAGGACAGGCAGATAGACCGAGCGACGCTTCGATCCATCGAGGTCAGAAGGCAGTTTGGCATTGAAGCCGATGAGCGAGACCGACTGCCCGTCCAGCTCCGCCACGAGCGATCCGGGCCTGCGCGAGGTATCGAGCACACCCGCCACAGCAAGCATGGAATCACGTATCACCTCAGCATCGAGCCGGCGCTTGTTCGCACGCCACAGCAGCCGGTTGTCCGGGTCTTTTTCAAAGGACTCGCTGCGGTACGTGGATGCCTGCCTGTAGGCTTCAGACATCACCATCTCCTTGATCAGTTTTTTCACCGACCAGCCACCGTCCATAAACCGCAGCGCCAGGTAATCGAGCAGCTCAGGGTGGCTTGGACGCTCCCCGCTGAAGCCAAAATTATCAACCGTCCGAACGATGCCAGCACCCAAAAGATGCCGCCACACGCGATTCGCCATCACCCGGGCGGCGAGAGGGTTTTCACGGCTGACGAGCCACCGCGCCAGCTCCAGCCGACCGCTGTGCTCCTCTGGCATGGCTGCGCCGCTGCCCATGACTTTGGGAAAGCCACGCGGCACAGATTTCACCGGACGCGCGATCTCTCCACGGTCGTAGAGCTGCGAATCCTGGATGCTTTTTGCGTCTTGAACGCCCATGCACAAAGGCAGCGCATGCCCCTGCTCATCCACAGTTTCAAGCTGCCCCTCAATGCCACCACGATTCCACAGGATGCGAATGGCTGTGGCGAGTATCCGGTGATACTCGCCGCTGATGTCACGCCCGTCGGCTTTCGCCTTTGCGACATACTCATTTTGGGCCTTTTCCTCGGCTTGCAGCCTGACAAGATCCTCTTTGAGCTGCCTCACGCGATCCGCGCTCAGCGGCCGGTTCGGAATCACCTGCCCCGGCAGCCCGGGCAGGCGTATGAGATGGCCGTGGTTGTTGTTCTCTGAGTCGATCCAGTTGCCGTAGAAAGTCTGCGTGCTTTTAAAAATTCCAGCAAGCGCGTAGTAATCCTCCATGCTGAAGGGCTCGGTTTTATGATCGTGGCAGCGGGCGCAAGCGATGGAGCTGGCCAGCACTGCGCGCGTCACGGCATCGATCTGTTCGTCAGCCACATCTGCGGCGAATTGCGCCTTGTTCATCTCGTTGAGCCCTTTCGGACCAAGAGCGAGAAACCCTGTGGCAATGAGCAGCCGGGCACGCTCTGCATCTCCCTGTGCGGGAAGCAGATCCCCCGCGATCTGCTCGATGATGAAGCGATCAAAGGGTACGTCTGCATTCACCGCGTCGATCACATAATCCCGATAACGCCAGGCGTGAGGAAAGGTCAGATTGGACTCGCGGCCATTGGATTCGGCGTAGCGTGCCACGTCCAGCCAGTGGCGGCCCCACCGCTCGCCAAAGCGCGGGCTGTTCAGCAGCCCGTCCACCGTGGCTTCCAGTTGATCCATGGAAAACGCCGCGGCCTGTTCCGGTGTAGGCGGCAGGCCAATCAGATCGAAATACAGCCTGCGCAGGATGATCACCGGCTCTGCAACTGGCGCTGGCTCCAGCCCGTTCTCTTTCAGCTTTGCCTGGATGAAGCCATCAATGGTGCCGCCGGCTGCCCTCGGCTTTTGATAGCTCCAGAAGTTTCCGCCTGACTCCAAATCGACAGGCGGACGCTCCGCAGCATTGATGGCCGACTCACGCGGATCAGCCGCGCCTGCTTTGATCCAGGCTTCAAAGTCAGCAATGACCAGCTCTGGCAGCCTGGGCTTTTTCGGCGGCATTTCGAGATCAGGATCGCTGTGTTTGATCGCTGAGAGCAGCAGGCTCTTTGCTGATTCGCCAGGCACCACCGCCGGCCCGGTGTCACCCCCCACGCGGATGCCCTGCCTGGTGTCCAGCATCAGCCCGCCCTTCGCTTTGCCTGACTTCAGCGAGTGACATTCGTAGCAGTGCCTCACCAGCACCGGACGGATTTTGGCCTCAAAAAAAGCGGCGTCTTCTGGCAGCGCGGCACCCGCGCAGCAGCAAAAGAGGACAAGACACAAGGCGGGCTTCATGGTCTGGGACAGCCATTTCAGGATTAATCAGTGACTGTACCGCAAAAGCACCGGCTTTGTCACGCCGGGAGATGGCTCTTCACCACGTCCATGCTGGCGGCAAACTTGGCCATCACAAACTCGCGTGCCTTTTCGGCCTTCGCCTTTGAGCCAGCGGGGTCTTTAGCCATTGCCAGCACGGCGGCGGCCACCTTTTGCACTTCGTCCTCCTTGTCGAGATCGAAAAGCCACTCGCCCAGGCCGATGTCGCGCCACATGTAGCCCTTGCTGGTCTGCTCGGCCCAGCGGCACACGATGGCGGGGATGCCACTGCCGATACACATGATGGGGCTGTGCATCTCATGCCCAAAGAGCCCGGCGCTGCGGCGGTAGGTGCTGATGGCCTCGTCCGTGAGCCAGTAGCTCTCCCGCCATACCACGCGCGCCTTCACTTCTTCCGGCAGCTTGTCGTAGAGCATCTCCTTGCCCACCTTCATCTGCGTCTTGTCCTCCGGGCAGAGCAGGATATTGAGGTCGGTGTTATTGATCACGCTCACGATGGCATCCAGCAGCGGCTTGCCGTCATGGTCCATCATGGCCTTGTTACGAGCGTCCTTCTTTTCATCAATGGCCGCCTTCTTCTCCGGCAGCGTCCAGTAAGGTGTGTTGCGCAGGCGCGGGATGCAGCAAAGGAATTTCCCCTGCTCCAGTCCGTGCTCCTTCAGGAAGGCCTCGGCCTTCGCATCATCCTTCAGATCGACGGCGAAGGCTCCGTCCGGCCCGTACTCCATGCGTGGGCAGGTGCAGCCCATCTTCTTTGCCAGCTCCAGTGAAACGGAATCGCGGAAATACACAAACTTCGCGCCGCTGAGCACATCCACCGTTTTCACGCTCTTCGAGCTCTGCTGGCCGGAGAAGGTGATGCCGTACACACCGTAGGGCTTGCCCGTGGCCTGGCTCCACTTCACCACATCCGCCTGCGCCACCAGCGAGGGTCCGGAGCCGTGCAGCAGGAAATCGCACTCCTCAAAGGCCTTCTTCACCGCCTCCCCCTGGATCACCTGCACCTTAGGAAAGCGTGCAGCCAGCATTTCGGCCACGCCATTGTCCAGCTTGCTCGGCCACAGCCGCATCTCCACCTCTGGCAGATGTTTCTCCAGCAGCGCCAGCACGCCCGGCGTGTGGCCGATGTCGCCAATGTTCACCGTCTGCCACGAAGATCTCAGGATAAGCCGTCTGGGTTTTTCGGCAGCGATGGCCGAGATGAATGGCAGGGCGGCGGCAGAGCGGATGAAGTGGCGGCGGTTCATGGGTGATTGTCAGACGATGCGGTTTGTCTGTAAACGGAACGTAAATTGACTGCCACTCATTCATGCATCTTGCCATCGGCATTTCTGGCTGCGCATAATAAGAAATCATCAAATGGAGGCCACCATGTACCACCGCACCATCTTGTTCCTTGTCCTTGCTCGAACTTTGACAGCCTCCCCGGTTGATGAAGCAGAGATCCTGCTGCAGAGGCAGCGCTACACTGAAGCCGCTTCCGCATTGACCGAGGCCGTCATCTCTGCTGCAACCGATCCGGGCTATGCGCACTACCTGCGTGCCGTCGCCCGCGCGGAGTCAAGGCAGCACGCCGAAGCCATCAAGGATTGTGATGCCGTCCCCGCCACCCACGCATGGACACGCAAGGCCCTGTTTCTCAAAGCCCGGTGCCTGGGTGAGCTGAAGCGCCATCAGGAAGCGGAGGTGATTTACAGCGCGGAGGCCACGCGCCTGTTTGCCACGACACGCAAAGAAAAGCTGGCGGAGGCGCTGGTGGCTCTGGCAAAGGACATTACCAAACCGGCCGTCCCTGGCCAGAGCATGAACAAGAACGCTCAGCTCAAGGCGCTGGCTCTGTATCGCAAGGCGCTGGAACTCGAAACAGGCCCTGCCATGCGCGAGCAGCTTCTGTTTCAGATTGTCGCAAGCGTGCGCGACCTGAAACAAAACAATGAGCTGTCCCAGGCATGCGCCGCCTATCTGCTGGAATTTGATCCTGACTGGCGTGGACTCATTGGAAACCCGCTAGCTGCATCCGCCGCGAAGACAGCAGGAGCGCAGCGCTGGGAGGTGCGCCAGACACTCATCGAAAGCATGCTCCAAACAGGCAACGCCGATGCCGCGCGCCGCTATGCGGAGGATATAATGACCCTCTGGAAGACAAAGGCGCCGGCAGCAGGAACGCAGCCTGACCGTGGAGACATCGAATGGCAGATCTGTCGCAGCTATGCCGCGCTCATCGTCCAAGACGACAGACAACAGTTCGCCAACGCTCCCACCCCATCCCCCAATGAGCAAGTCACCATCATTCCTGCTGACCCCGCTCAGCAGACCGTAAGCCTGCGGAGCTTTCTGAAGACCTATCCGTCACATCCGCGTTCGGCGGAGGCAGCCTTCACTTTGATCCAGACTCTGGCTGCGCAAAACAAAAGCGATGAGGCCATGGAGGCCTGCAAAACTTTGTATGACCGCGCCGACTGGCCGGCACCTGCGGCGGATGAAGCCGACAAACGCACCCCGGCCGAGCGCCTCGAAGCGTGGCGGCAGACGGCATTTTTCCAGATCGGTGCACTGCACTTCGCCGCCCGGAAGTATCCGCAGGCCATCGAGCAATGGCGTGCCTACATCGCCAAACATCCGGACGGCAGCCTGTGGCAGCGGGCGCAGGCGAGCATCATGGACGCAGAGTTTCAGCTCTGCCTTGATGCTGTGGCGGCGGGAGACCGTGCCGAGGCCACGCGGCGTTTTGACGCCTTCATCACAGCCCATCCATTGGACGCACGCTGTCCACAGCTCCTCTTTTTAAACGGCCAGTGGCATTTCACCGCGGCGCAGGAGCTTGCCAAAAAGGAGGCTGGCAAGCCGCGCTCTCCAGAGCTCACCTCACTCTTTGAAAGCGCCGTCTCCGAATGGGCCCGCCTCATCATCAAACATCCCACGAGCGAGGAGGCCTCTCTCGCTCTGTACCGGACCGGCATCATTCAGGCAGATCATCTGGACCGGCATGAAGAGGCGCTGAACACCTTTCAGCGCCTCACCTGGGGCGGCTGGCAGCAGCTGGCCGCCGAACGCGCCGCCATGATGCCACAGCGCTCGCTGGGACTGCAAACACCGCGCATTTACCGCACGAATGAAACCGCCCAGGTGCGCGTGAACGTGCGAAATCTGGAAAAGCTCAGGGTCTCGCGCTACACGCTGAATCTCGAAGACTTCTACCGCAGCCGCCATCGCCTGGATGGTGAATCAGGCATCGGCTCCCTCGACATCGACTTGATCCAGCCGGACAAAACATGGGAGGTGCCCGTCACAGGCTACTCCCGCCTCAAGCCCATCGAGCAAACCATCGACGTCCCGTTTGAAGGCACCAGACCGGGAGTGTGCCTCGTCCGGGTCGAAGGGGAGGACTGGCAGGCCAGCACCATTGTGATCCGCAGCGACATCGACCTCATCGTGCAGTCCGCCTGGACGGAGGCGCTCGTGTTTGTGCAGGACCGCCTCAAAGGCACCGTGGTGGCAGATGCGGAGGTCCTGCTGAGCAATGGCAAGGAAATCATCGGCCAGGGCCGGACCGGCAAGGATGGCGTGTTTCGCCTGCGCGGCGAAATGATCCGCGCCACCGCAGATCTTTGCGCCTATGTGAGCACGGATTCGGGTGTGGCCATCCAGCGCCTGAACCTGCGCGGCATGACGCAGGAGATCACCGGAGGCAGCACCGACCGCTCGGACGTCGCGCTGTCGCGGCACGGCTTCATCTACACGGACAAGTCCGCCTACCGCGCTGGTGACGTGGTGCACTTCCGCGGCATCATTCGAGATGTGCAGGATGGTGCCTACAGCGTGCCCGCCGGCCGTGAGTATGACATCCACATCACCGATGGCGAAGGCCGCACTCTGAGCCGGATGAAGTCAAAGCTCAGCGACTTCGGCACCTTCACCCACAGTGTTCCCCTGCCCGCATCCACACCTCCTGGCAGCTTCCGCATCACGGCAAAGGCCTTGGAGGGAGATGAAACCCATGAGGCGTGGTTCAACGTGAAGGAGTTTGAGATCGAAGAGATCACAGTGGAGATCGAGACGAAACCCGAGGCGGTGTTCCGGGGGGACCGTATCGAAGGGACGCTGAAAGTCGGCTACTCCTGGGGAGCCCCCCTAGCAGACGAACCGGTGCGCCTGCGCATGCCTGATGGCCGCCTGCTGGAAGGCAAAACCGACGCGGCGGGCAACTACACCTTCACACAGGAGACCACCACTTTCACTGCGGGTGGTTACATTCGTTTTTTTGCTGAGCTGCCCGCCCGCCAGCGCAATGTGCATCATGCCGTGAGCCTGCTCCGCACCGGCCTGCAGCTTGTGTGGGACCGGCTGCCAAACCCAGCACTCACCGGCGAGCCTTCGCTCATTCGTGTGAAGGCGCTCGACCATCGTGGCAAACCCGCTGCGGCGGCTGTGAAGGTCACGCTCTCGCGACTGGACAATCAGCCGGCCAATCCCGTGCTCTCCGCCCTCCCCGGTCTGGTGTACATTCCCAATGCAAGCTCACCGGCACGCATCGCTGAGTTCACCGTCCAGACAGATGCCGCCACAGGACTCGGCAGTTCCACCATGGTGCTGCAGTCCGCGGTTATGCACCAGCTTGTCGCCCAGACCACAGACACGCGTGGCAACGCCGTGGAGAGCACCACCTTCATCCAGGCCTCCGGTCCTGATGACACCACCAAGCTGCGTCTCTTCAGCGATGAGAGTGATGTCAATGAAGGCAGCACGCTTAAAGTCGATGCGCACAGCCGCATCACCGCTCCGCTGGCGCTCATCACTCTCTCCGGAGAGAACATGATCGAGCATCGCATCATCAGGCTGGAACCCGGCCACAATGCGCTGCCCATTTCCGTCGCTGCGGCGCACTGGCCGCAGTTTGATGTCAGCGTCGCCTGCCTCGACGGAGACAAGCTGCACAGCGCCCGGCGTGGCTTTGAGGTGAAGCGCCCGCTCAAGATCGAGATCCAGACGCCTGCCCAGCCAGTGAAGCCGGGAGAAGCCGCCGAGATCACTCTCACCGCCACCGACGCGAATGGCAACCCCGTTGCCGCAGAGCTCAGCCTCGCACTTGCCAGCGCCGCACTTTTTGCACAGCACTCCGACCAGACTGAAGACATCGACAACTTTTTCCACGGCAGCCTGCGCCAGCACAGCAGCCTGCGCACCGGCAGCAATGCGGGCTTTCAATACCGCGCCGCCTCCCAGTTTCTCACCCGGGATGAAGCGGGCAATGTCATCGACATCGCCAGCAACGCGCAGTCCCACATCGATCAGCTGCGCAATATGGCACAGCAGGAAAACAGCGTGTGGTATCAGCAGGCAGAGCTGCGACAGCGGAGCGACCGCTCACAAATCGGCGATGCGTCCGGACTCCTCCCCGCACAGCAAGGTCAAACGTTGACCGTGGGAGGCGGCATGCATGTGAATTTCGGCAGCCGCATTGCAAGCAACAACCTGGACATCAGCTCAGGCGGCCTACTCGCGAATGGCCCCATCGACAACCTCCTTTCCGTCAACAGCTCCGGCCCGCCCTTCCCCTACGGCGCTGGACCGATAACCGCCGGAAACCGATCTGGGGGGTTCGCCATTAGCAGCGCTTCCATCGACGGGCTCCTGCAAACTGGCGGTCCCCTGACCCTCACAGGCAACATCTCCGGAGCCTACCCCTTCACTGGCGCTACCGCTTTCGCTGGCGTTCCCGTCATCGGCAGACTCTTCCCAAATGCAGGAGGCCAGCCCTTCGCGCCGGATGCACAGTGGCACTGCCCGCTCGTCACAGATGCCTCCGGCAAGGTGAAGGTGACACTCACGGCCCCGGGCACGGCTGGTGCATGGCGTTTGTCGAGCCGAGGCTGCACGGTAACGACACAGGTGGGCGAAGCTGAGAAGGAGATGACGACGAAGTCGGAGTTCATGGCTGAAATGCGAATGCCTGCTGCTATGCTCCCAGGAGACAGCTTTACTCCGCGCGTGCTGCTGCATGGCGCTCCAGAAAACGAGACGACCGTTCAGGCCACTTTTGAAACCGCAGGTGTGACGAAAGTGCAGACGCGCTCCGTCAAGCTCAACCCCCAAGGCACCGTCGAAGTGGTGTTTGACCCCGTCAGAGCCTCCGACACGCCGGGCCTGAGCATCGCCTCGACGTCCATCAAGACGGCCACAAAAACCCAGGGTCTGGCCTCAAACTTCATGGTGCTGCCCCTGGGTGAATCCAGCACCCGACATGCACTGAAGGTCGTTCCTGCTCCTGGAGAAGCCGCCTTCACGGTCATTCCCTCCCAGCAGCTTTGGATCTCCGCCTTCTCCTCACCTCTGGCGCTCCTGCAATCCATGAGCCACTCATCACAAACCGCTGCCAGCAGACTGCTGAGCCGTGTGGCGGCAGCACGTGCCGGCAAACCTGCGGATGAAAGCCAGCTCCGCCTGCTCATAGCGGAGCTCCAGATCGCCCAGAAGGACGGCGGCTGGACCTGGCAGGATGTCAAATGGCAGCGTGACAGCGTCGTGACCAGCCTCGGCCTGTGGGCGCTGGTGGAGGCGAGATCGCTGGGCTTTGATGTCGAAGACACGGCAATCAAGTCAGCGATGGCTTATTTGAAAAAGGCGCTGGCCATCATCCCGCCGGATGAGCCGGACAAGGCGGCCGTCATCCTGCACGCGCTGGCCTGCGTGAATGAGGCGGACTTCTCCGTGGCCAACCGCATGTATCGAGACCGCGCCAAGCTGAATGACCCGTCTCTGGCCTGGCTGGCTGCCGCCTTTCAGCGCATGAACCGGAGCGACGAGGCCAAGGAACTGCTCAAGGCGCTCGAAGCCAAACCCAGCTGGACCGGCAGCAAAACCACCTCCCGTCTCGGCAGTGACTACGACACGACGGCCATCATCCTCTATGCCGCAGCGAAGACCGTGCCCGGCACTGCGCTGGCAAACAACGCGGCGAACGCTCTGCTGCAACAGCTTGGCGTATCACGGGGATCTGACACAGCCTTGCAGGGGCTTTGGACGGCGGCACTGGCGGAGCATTTCATCAGCAGCGGCATGCACCGGACACCGCTGGCTGAAGAGATGACACTGACCCTGAATGGCGAGCAGCGGTCCATCGGCAATGGCGGAGTCATTCGCTTCCCAGCTCCCAAGGCCGGAGCCGACGGCAAATTCAAGATCAACGTGGGCTACAAAAACAACATGGCCACGCCCGTCATCATCGCGACTTTTGTCAATGAGACCGCCATCGATCCGAAAGCCGCCACGGTGGCCTCGCTGCCAACGGTGACCAAACGCTCCTGGCTGCATGAGGGCCTGCGGCATCACGACAAACCCTTGGAAGCGGAAAGCAGTTCGCCGGTGACTGTCGCAGCCCACGGCCAGCGGCTGCGCGTGCGGCTGGAGTTGAAAGCCCCCGGGCAGGCGCAGAACGGCTATGTCATCATCGATGAGCCGTTGCCTGCCGGCTGCATGTTTGTGCCCGGCTCACTTTCAGCGGAGCAGGCACGCATGGAGCAGCTTCCAGGCATGCTGCGGCTGTGGTTCATCCCCGGCACCTTCACCGAGGATGCAAAGATCAGCTATGAACTCATGGCCTTGCACCCGGGCAGCTATCGCATCGCACCCACGCGCGTGCGTGATGCCTGCCGTCATGAGCTCTTCAATACCGGCCCCGAAGGCAGGCTGACCATTCTTCCTCCCGGCCAGCCATCGACGGACCCGTATGTCATGAACGGCTTCGAACGCCTGGAGCTGGCGGAGCTGCTCTTTGATGAAGGCGCGCTGGAGGAAGCCCGCACCCACCTCGAACTTCTGCGCAATGACGCTGAGGCCATGAAATACCACGAACGCGACATCGCCCGCATGCTGCTTTGGATTCACACCTCCCGTGAAGCCATGGATGCCAGACAGGTGGTGGAGCTTTTTGAGGCGCTGAGCGAGCGCCACCCGGACATCGTCATCCCCTTCGATAAAATCCTCAAGGTGGCCGCAGCCTACCGGCAGATGGGTGAGTTTGAGCGCGCGTGGCTGGTCTATCGCGCCACGATGGAGAGCAGCTTTGTCAGCGATGCAGGCGTGAGCGCCGCCATGGAAACGGCGGGAGATTTCCCCGGCAGCGCAGAGCACCAGCTCAGCCTGTGGATGGAATACCCGGACGGCGCGGACAGCCTGCTGGCCTTCTTCAGCCTGGGCCAGCGCTATCAGGAGCTGGCCGCAGATCCCGCCTCGGTCCCCCTGCGCCCAGGCGCTGCAAAGTGGACCAGGAGCCAGCTGCTGGAGCGCAGCCGCGACCTGCTGCGCCGCCTGCTGACCCTCCAGGCCAGGAATGACCTCGCAGACGATGCCGCCTTCACCCTTGCGAACGTGTTCTTTGACCTCAAGGACTATGCCAGCGTGGTGCAGACGGCGGGAAATGCCGCCTCCACGTTCACGAAAAGCCCCTTCCTGAACAACTTTCACTACATGACGGCACTGGGCCGCTTCTGGCAGTATCAGTTTCCCGAGGCGCTCGCCGCAGCATCTCCTGTTGCCGCCGGCAGCAGCGACGACGCACCCAATGCGCGCTACATCACCGCACAGATCCATCACGCCCAGGGCAAATACGCCGAGGCCGTGCGCTGGTATGAAAAAGTGAAGGACGAATTCGAAGATGCCAGGGAATCCATCGCGGTGCTGCAGGAGAAGGCCGTGAAGCTGCCCTTTGCCACGCTGTCAAAGCCCGGCCAGGCTGTGAAGCTGGTGCTGGAACACCGCAATGTGAAGGAGGCAGCCCTGCTCATCTACCGGGTGGATTTGATGAAGCTGCAGGAGCGACAGAAGGACCTCAGCAGCATCGGCAGCGTCAACCTCTCCGGCATCACCCCGCAGGCAGAGATGAAGGTGCCGCTCGGAGACGGTGCGGACTACGCCTGGAAGAAACGCGACCTCGAGCTGCCATTGAAAGACGAAGGCGCCTACCTCGTGATCTGTCGTGGAGATTCGCAGATGACCAGCGGCCTCGTGCTGCTCACCACCCTGGAGATGGAGTCGCACGAGGACGCGCAAAACGGCTCCATTCGCGTGCAGGTTCGCGACACCCTGCGCAATGCCTATGTGGCTGACGCCGACATCACCGCCTACGACACCAGCGCCACCGCCAGCCCGCAGAAAGGCCGCACCGACCCCCGGGGTGCCTTCCAGGCCTCCGGCATTCATGGGCAGGCAGTGGTGGTCGCCAAGCTGGGGGATGCCCGCTACGCCATTCACCGCAGCAGCGGAAATCTGATGCCACTCCCAATGCCTGTGCAGAGTCCACGGCCCAATGAGCCTGCCGTATCCAGCATGGCCAACCGGGAGATCAGAAGAGGCACCGCGCCGAAGCCCGAGGGCAAAGAGGCTTACCTCCTCAACGTGCGTGGCAAGCTCGATCTCAACAATTTGGACAACCGCGCCGCGTGGTCGGAGAAACTCAAAAGCGAAGGCAAAGGAGTCAAGGCGGAGAAGGCGTTCAAGAAATGAGCATTTCTTCCCGTTGCATGCTTGTCTTCCAAAGCTCTGTTTCCTCATGAACATCCGCCGACTCCCCGCCCTGCTCTGCGTCCTAGCACTCGCCTCCTGCGCCACGCCTCCTGATTCGGAAACCAAGCCGCTGGGCGAGAACGTGCTGGGCAAGGACGCCATCCACGCCGCCAAGCATGGCCCCGTCGATTTCGTGGCGCATGTGAAGCCGGTGCTGGAGGCCAAGTGTGTGATGTGCCACAACCGCCAGGCCCTGCCCGGCCATATGAGCCTGGCCAGCCACAAGGAAGCCCTGCGCACCAAGGCCCTCGGCACCTACATCGTCCCAGGTCATCCGGAGACCAGCCTGCTCGTGGCCAATGTAAAGACTGTGCATCAAAACGTCAGCGTCATGCCCGCCGTGGGCGAGCGCCTGACCAAGGATGAATACGCCATCATCAACAAATGGGTGAAAGAAGGCGCGGCCTGGCCTGCGGGGAAAGCCGGCACGCTGAAGATCATTCGGTAATCACAATTTCCGATCCTGCGCATTCGCAATTCGTCTTGGTGCTCAGGACGGTGCGTGCTCTACTGCACCCATGGCAGACCACCGCGCCCTCATTTCGAATCCCGCAGACTTGCAGCCTTCCACCGCCTGGAATGAAACCGTCTGGGCCTACACCAGCGAGGAGGAGCTGGTGGACCACACCACCAAGGCACGTCTCTGCGTGGCCACGCTGCTGCCTTTCAAGGACAAGAAGCCCGACTGGGACGGCTTCACCAAAAGCGTGCGCTGGATGCAGCAGTGTGGCGAGCACTACGGCGTGGAGATGGTCTTCGTGCTCAATGCAGACACCGGCTACATCTTTGACCTTAGCAATGACCTGTATGCCGAGGTGCTGAGGCGCTTCCGCGCGGAGTTTCCCACGCAGCGCTTCATCGCCGGCGTGACCGCACGCGGCGCGGAAAACGACACCGCCTTCAAAGCCGAGCGCTACTGGCCGCTGCTCGACATCGCGCAGGAGCACGACAACTGCGAGATGATGATCATGACCAGCAAGCTGCTCAACACGCTGGAGAATGAGCCGCGACGCGATGCCTATTTTCAGATCGCCGAACACTTGATCCGCCCAGGCATCGCGCATGCGCTGGAGCCTTCCTTTGTGCCCTGGGCCACACCGTTTGATCCGTGGCTGTTCCATGAGATCGCGCTGCATCCGGCGTATGTGGGTGGCAAGGTCAGCACGCTGGACGAGCCGCACTTCCACTACTGGGCCACCATGTGCAAAGGGCTGAACCTGCCCTTCTCCCCGCACAGCGGAGACGACTACGGGATCGCCACCGCCATCAAGCTGGGCCTGCCGCTGCTCATCGGCGCGGGCGTCAGCGCCTGCCCGCTCATCTGCGCCGCCCGCGACATGTGGCTGCTGGACAGCGTGGCCGACAAGAAGTTCAAGACCGGCACCGGCCGCTTTGACACGCGCGTCTATAAGCTCTTCGAGGCCTTCCAGTCCTTTGAAGACATGGTCTTCCGCCTCGACGACCGCATGAGCGCCTCCCCCTACAAGCACAGCACCGCCCATGTGCTGCACCAGCTCGGCCTCATCGACTCCCCCGAAGCCCACCCCGATTGCAAAGACCTGCGCGGTGCCGATGAAGCAGCAAGAATGGCCGAAGCGATGCGCCGGCCCAAGCGCGTGGCGCAGAAGCTGGGCATTCCCTATTTTGGATCTTGATCAGCGGAAGTGTTTTCAGGCAGGGCGAAGGGATCTTCGGAGTATTGGTCAGCGGGGAAAAAGGGCCCTGGGCCCAGTAACGGCTCCTTGGCCAAACCAACCCACCAATCGACATACCGCTGGAATGGTGGGCCCAGGGATTCGTGCGCAAAGAGTGGCTTCAGCGGACTGTAAATGTTCAGCACGGCATTTATAAGACGCGGATGTTTTAGGCACCATGCCGAATCCTCAAGAAGACAGAATACTGGCCCGACACTCAAGACATACAGCAGAGGCAGTGCCACTAGCATCGCAGCGAATGCTCCGCTCTTGGAACTTTTGCTGGTGGTAGCGTCATTCATCGCAGGTCATTCTGCCAAAAGGGACGCTTCTCACATCTTCCTCGAGCCCAACCGCTCCCACCACGCCATATAGCTGTCTAATGGCTGCTTTAGCGAAGTATGATCATACAGCCAGAACATAGGCGCATAAAGCAACGGCACCAGCAACACGACCAAAGCAATGGTCGACGAATTGGAGGTCTGCCGAGGGTTGCCAGAGTCATCGTTCATGGCCGTGCAATGTGTTACTGACCAGTCTCCAAAATCGCCTCCATCATCCGCAGCGCATCGCAGTTCGGCTTCACATCATGCACGCGGATGATCCTCGCACCATGCTCGCGGGCGTAGGCACTCAGCGCAATCGTTGGCCAGAAGCGGTCTTCCATGGCATCGGAGTGCATGACGCGGGCGATCATGGATTTGCGCGACACACCCACCAACAGCGGGCGCCGGGTGCTGAGCTGCGGCAGGGCGCGCATGAGCGCGAGATTGTGCTCCAGCGTTTTGCCAAAGCCAAA
Organism: Prosthecobacter fluviatilis; assembly: GCF_042655725.1. GTDB lineage: Bacteria > Verrucomicrobiota > Verrucomicrobiia > Verrucomicrobiales > Verrucomicrobiaceae > Prosthecobacter > Prosthecobacter fluviatilis. The sequence continues at coordinate 885,432 of NZ_JBHSMQ010000001.1, read as the reverse complement.
GCCGGGGTCCAACACGATGCGCTCGGGGTCGATACCCTCGCCCTCCAGCACGCGCAGGCGGTTGTCAAAGTAGCTGCCGACCTCGGCCACCACATCCTCATACTGCGGCTGGTTCTGCATGGTCTGCGGCGTGCCGGTCATGTGCATGACGACGAGGCCCGCTTTGGAATCTGCCGCCACGCGCGGCATGGCGGCGTCTCCACGCAGGCCGGTCACATCATTGATGATGTCGGCCCCGGCATCCAGCGCGGCGCGGGCCACGGCGGCCTTCATGGTGTCGATGGAGATGAGAGCTTGGGTCTGCGAGCGCACCGCACGGATCACGGGCAGCACGCGGTGCAGCTCTTCCGTTTCACTGACCGGCTCGGCACCAGGGCGAGTGGACTCTCCCCCGATGTCCAGGATGTCCGCACCTTGCGCCAGCAGCATGAAGGCGTGCTCCACGGCGCGACCGGGATCGTTGAAGCGCCCGCCATCCGAAAAGCTGTCGGGCGTGACGTTGACGATGCCCATGATGAGCCCGCGGTGGGTGAGATCGAGATCGTGGTTGCCGAATCGCCAGCGGTGCATGGGTGGTGCGGGCGGCTGTGCCCGGTTCCGGTTATGTTGGGTTGGAACGGCCTTGCGCCAAGCGGAAAAGTGCACTGAAAAAAAGCGCCGGGGCACCTCTTCTCCGAAGCTTTAGCGAAGGATGAATTGCCCGCGCCGTTTTCCCGCTGCATGATTTGGCGATGAAGCTCAACCCGGCCACCCTGCTGATCATACTCCTAGCGCTAGGAGGGGCCGCGGCTTTGCTTCTGGTGGGGGCCGGCACAGAGCCGCCGCCAGCAGACGGCCAGCGGACGCAGGTGGCTGTGGCAAAGCAGGAAGCAGCGCCGGTCAGCGCCTCCGGCAGCCCATTGGAAGACCTCAAAAAGCAGATCGTTCTGCTGGAGGGCCAGGTCGAGTATTTGCAGGGGCAGAATGACGCGCTTAAAGACGAGAATGCGCAGTTGATTCAGAAGCTCGGCATGCTGGGCATGAAGGACGCGCCCAAGATGGCTCAGAAGGCGGATGAAGAGCCGCCGGACTTTGTGGGCATGGGCCTGGAGATGATGAAAATGCGCAAACTGCAGGCGCTGCCCCTGGTAACGACAGCCGTGAGCCAGGAGGAGGTGGAAATCGTCATCCTCGCCTGGTTGAAACGCCAGCAACCGAACGAGGAGGCAAAGAAATTTGCGCGTGGACTCGCAGCTTTGGGCTGGATTCCTGAGGCCATCGATCCGCTGCCACTGCGTGCCGCATTGCTGGCCCGGCAGCTGGGCGGCTGGTATGATGATGAGTCGGAGACGATGTACACGATCGACCCCGCAACCGCCTCCGGCCCGGCAGTAACTTCCAACGAGCCTCTCGGGATCGCCTTCGGCCAGCTGCTGCGCGAGTATGGCGACATCCTGTATCAGCCACAGCACGGCGCTGTGAAAACGGACATGCGGCTCGCGCGTGACTCATTGATTGCGGGCGATGCAGCGCTCACACGCTTCCTCCACTCGCTGCAAAACCCGGCCTCCGCACTGAAAGACGACCTGCCTGCGGAGGACCCGGACCATCCACTGAACCAGGTACCCATGCCCGCCTTTCTGCGTGAGCTGGCGCTGTTCCCCTTCAGCCGCGGCTTTGACTTTGCCCAGACGCTGCACAGCGCCGGCAACTTTGCGCAGCTCAACGCCGCCTACAGTCGCCCGCCCATCAGCACCGCAGAGGTCATTGAGCCGGAGGTCTATCTCGATCCGGAGCGCCCTGCCCCCGTGGAGATCAAGCTGGATGAGGTAAAGCTCAAAGGCGTGCTGCCCTACTGGGACGACTGCCTCGGCAAGTTCGCCTGCGTGACAGTCCTGCGGACCTACAATGAGGATGAAGACGCCGCACTGGGTGCGCGCGGTCTGGTGGCAGACCGGCTGCTCGTCTGGGCGGCGGACGGCGGCGCCAAACGCGACCACGCCGCATGGCAGACCCTGTTCATGGACAAATCCTCCGCAGACGCCTTTTACAAAGCCATGCTCAGCTGCCTGAAGCAGCGCTACGCCACCCAGGGCGAAAACGAATTCAGCGCGCAGGGCCGGTTTGTGTGCCTGCTGCGCAACCGCGGCGACGCCGGTGTGGTGCTGATTGAAGCGGCCAGCGATGAAGCCAGGGCTGCATTGAAACTTTTGATGAAATGATGACTGCAAAAAATGTTTTCTATTCCGGCCGCGTCCAGGGCGTGGGCTTTCGCTACAGCACGAAGCGCATCGCCTCGGGCTTTGATGTCACCGGCTGGGTCAAAAACCTGCCAGACGGCCGCGTCGAAATGCTGGCCCAGTCCTTTGAGGCCGACGAGCTGGACGCCTTTCTGGAGGACATCCAGCAGAGCAGCCTGGGCTCCCACATCAAGGAACGTGAGGTCAATGCCGTTGCCGCGCAGCCAAACTTGCGTGGATTCAGCATTCTGCGTGATTAACCCGTCCCCTACCCCTATGAGCGCCACGCCCGCCGTTTCCGTGAACCATCTGACCAAGGTCTTCAAAGGCCACCTGGGCAAAGGTGCCTTTCGCGCGGTGCACGATGTGTCATTCACCGTGGAGGCAGGAGAGGTCTATGGCCTCATCGGCCCCAATGGATCTGGCAAATCCACCACGATGAAGGCCATTCTGGGCCTGCTCAATGCGACCGAGGGCGAGACCCGCATCTTTGGCATCCCGAGCACGGAGGTGGCCAGCCGCCGCAGCGTGGGCTTCCTGCCGGAAAATCCGTATTTCTACAAGCACCTGACCGGGCGCGAGACCCTGCACTTTTATGGCAGGCTCTGCGGCATGAGCGGTGATCTTTTGAAATCGCGCGCCGAGGAGATGCTGGCGCTGACCGGCCTCGAAGATGCGGCGACACGGCGTGTGGGCGGCTATTCCAAAGGCATGCTGCAGCGCCTGGGACTGGCGCAGGCGCTGATCCACGAGCCGCGCCTGCTCGTGCTGGACGAGCCCACCGCCGGCGTGGACCCCTCCGGCTCACGCATCATACGGGATCTCATCATCGAGTTCCGCGCACGCGGCATCACGGTGCTGGTGACGTCCCACCTGCTGGAGCAGATGCAGGAAGTTTGCGACCGCGTAGGCATCATGGCCCACGGGCGCATGGTGCGCGAAGGCAGGCTCAATGAGCTGATCGCCGTGGAAAATCAAACCGAGCTCGTATTTGAAAACGCCACCCCAGACCTGCTGGCCAAGATCGACGCCCTGGTGAAGGCCGAAGGCGGCGGCACACGCCTGCTGCGCAGCGGCCACCCGCGCACCACGCTGGAGCGCCTGTTCATCGAAGCCACGAACGAACCCAAAAAACCATGAGCGAAGCCCCCCCCAGTACCACCGCCATCTCCGTGGCCCCGGTGCGCTTCTCGCCCGGGCGCGTATGGACGCTCGCCTATGCGACGATGACGCAGCTCATGCGGATGAAGATCCTGCCCTTCCTGCTGCTGTTTTGCGCTCTGGTGGCCGCCATGGGGGTGGGATTCTCCACGATCAATCCCGAGCAGCAGCTCAGCCAGTTCAAGACCATGTCCCTGGGCGTGCTGCAGATTTTCAGCATCGTGTTTGGCATTGTCGCCACCGCCCTGCTGCTGCCAAAGGATCTGGAGGACCGCACGCTCTACACCATCCTCTCCAAGCCGGTGCCGCGTTTTGACTACCTGCTGGGCAAGCTGCTCGGCGTGCTGATGCTCATCGCCTCCGGCCTGGTCATCATTGATGCGGTGCTGAGCCTCATTTTGTGGCTGCAGCAGTCCATGCTCTTCAACGCGGCCGTGGCCCAGCTGCGCACAGAAAGGCAGGACACTCCCGAAGTCATCGCCCAAATGCGCGAGATCGTGGCCCGGCAGGGGCTCACCTGGAATCTGCACTGGGCGGTCTGGGCCATCTTCCTGAAAGCCGCCGTGGTGACGACCGTGGCCCTGCTGCTGTCCTGCATCGCCAGCTCGACCCTGTTTACCATCGTGATCGCCTTTTGCATCACCATCATCGGTCACGGTCATGCGATGATTCGCGAGTTCGTGCTCCAGCCCAATCTGGGAAGCACCTCCACGCGCGTCGCCACCTTTCTGCTGGCCGCGATCTGCCCGGACCTGGCGCAGTTTGACGTCGTGGACAGCGTGGCCAACGGCGAGATCGTGCCATGGGCGGCAGTGTATGAAATGACCGGCATCACAGCCCTCTACATCACGGTTTACCTCTTCGTCACCCACCTGGTCTTTGTGGAAAAGGAGCTATGAAACGCAAACTCCAGGCCGCCGCGCTGCTGCTGATCTTTGGTGTGCTGAAGCTGCCGCTGGAGCAGAAGGTGACGCATGACCTGCGCACGATGCGCCTGGTGGATGCCCCGCTGCACCTGGGTGTGAAAGGAAACATGGGCCAGATGGGCCTCGCAGCAGCCTTTGGCGGCTTGCGCGGACTCATCGCCACCATCTTCCAGCTGCGTGCCCACGTGGAGTTCACACGGGTGAACTGGGCGCAGGTGGACAAATACTACGGCTTTGTGACACAGCTCCAGCCCCGCGTCGCCCGCTACTGGGAGGAGGCCTCCTGGCACATGGCCTACAACGCAGCCTCCTACTACCTCTACAACAAGGAGCTGAAAGCAGGGCTGCGCGGCACCCTGTACCGCGACTATGTGCAGCGCGGCATCGACCTCCTCAAGGAGGGCCTCAGCCTCATGCCCGACAACGCGCGCCTCTGGCAGAAACTGGGAGACCTGCACTGGAACCGCAGCAAGGATTTCAAAGCCTCAGGCGACGCCTACCTGAGCGCCTTTCAGCACGGCGGCCTGAACTTCACCGAACGCTTCGCCGGCTACGCCTACGCACAGTCCAATGACCCGGACTCCTGGGCCAAAGGGTATGCGATTCTGAAAAAGCTCTACGACGAAAAAAAGTCCACCCCAGGACTGATCGAGTTCCTCAAAATGCTGGAGCAAAACCTCCACATTCCAGCAGCTCAGCGCATTCCGGATGCGGGCCCCGTCAGAACCACGCCCGATCCTCAGTCCGGCCCTTTGAGACAGTAGGCCTGCTGCCTAGCACCGTTTGACATTCGTTACGTTTGGGTGAATTTTCACATTGTTCCCCCCAAATGCCCGCCAAAGTAGATATACCCCGCAAGTCGATCTACCGCCTGTCGATCTACCAGCGCTGCCTGCAGCGTCTGCGTGAGAACCAGGTGGACACGGTTTCTTCTGCCGCGCTCGCAAAGGCCGCCGGGGTGAAGTCCACGCAGTTGCGCAAGGACCTGGCCTACTTTGGGCAGCTGGGCACACGCGGCCTGGGCTACAATGTGGATGCCCTCAGCGGCACCATCGGCGACGTGCTGGGACAGAACAAGCTGCAGCCGGTGATCCTCGTGGGTGTGGGTAATCTGGGCTCCGCGCTCATGCGCTATGGCGGCTTCCGCAAGGAGGGCTTTGAAATTGCCGCCGCCTTTGACCTCGCTCCGCGCAAGGTGCCAGGAGTCAACGTCCCCGTGCTGGCCATGACGGACATGCCCGACTTCATCCGCCGCCAGAATGTGAAGATGGCCATTCTCTCCGTGCCAGCCAGCAGCGCCCAGTCCGTGGTCAATGAGATGGTGCAGCACGGCATCCAGGCCATTCTGAACTTCTCCCCCACCGTGCTCGACGTGCCCGAAAACGTGGTCGTGAACAGCGTGGATCTGGCCGTGGAGCTGGAAAACCTGAGCTACTTCATCCGCTGATTTTCAGCGGGGGATGCGCGCTGAGAATGGCGTGAATCAAACGCCCTGCGGTGTACGTTGATGTGGGCCAGCCTTTTTATCATGCCCACGCTCCGACTTCTCGCCGTCCTCCTCGCCCTTGTCTCGTCCGCTGCTGCGGCGCATCCGTTTCTCTGCTGCGACTACGGCGGGGGCAAAGTGTGTGTGGTGTCTGCCGAGGGCAAGATCGAGTGGCAGTGGGACTGCAAGGCCCCGCAGGACTGCTGGAAGCTGCCAAATGGGAACTACCTCTTCTGCTTTGTCAGCGGCGCGCTGGAGGTGACGCCTGACAAGAAGGTCGTCTGGGAATACAAGGCCCCCACCGATGTGAAAGTGGAGGTGCACGCCTGCCAGCCGCTGCCAGATGGCAATGTGATGCTCGTGGAATGCGGAACGAGCCGCATCATCGAGGTGGATCGCGCAGGCAAGATCGCCAAGGAGATCAAGCTGGCCGCCGCGCCGGAGATCAAGCTGCACAATCAATTCCGAGGCACGCGCAAGCTGGCCAACGGCCACTACCTCGTGGCCTTCAAAGGCGAGGGCAAAATCGTCGAGCTGGATGGCGAGGGCAAAGTGCTGCGCCAGATCAAGGTCCCCGGAGATCCGCATGAAGTCGTGCCGCTGCCCGAGGGGCATCTGCTCATCACCTGCGGCGACGGCCATCAGGTGCGCGAGCTGGATGCGAAAGAGAACATCGTGTGGGAGCTCGGAGAAAACGACATCCCCGGCTATACCCTGCGCCTCATGGCAGGCTGCCAGCGCCTGCCGAATGGCAACACCGTCTTTTGCGTCTATCTCGGCCACGGCCACATCGGCGAGCAGGCCCAGGTCATCGAAGTCACGCGGGACAAGAAGATCGTCTGGGACGTGGCCGACCACGCGCAGTTCAAGACCATCAATCAGATCATGCTGCTGGATGTGCCCGGAGATGTGACGAAGGGGGAGATTTTGCGCTGAGGCAAGCGCTCATCGTGACCAGGGCAGCAGCGAGGAAGTAGCACGGGCAATCCTGCCCGTGAAGAACGTTCTCTTTGCGGGCAGGATTGCCCGCACTACTCCGGCCTGCCTCAATAACTCCGCGCAAACACCACGCGGCGGGTGCTCGGCTTGCCAGTAAGGAAACACTTTCCTTCTTCGGCAAACTGATCGCCGTGCGGGATGCAGCGGATGGTGACCTTCATGTCCTTGCTGAGAGTTTCCTCCTCCTCGCTGCTGCCAGCCCAGTGCATGAGGGCAAAGCCGCCTTCGGAGCCTTCGGCAAAGAAGGCTTTGAATTCCTCCAGCGTCTCCAGCTTCTTCATGTTGGCATCGCGCAGCGCCGTTGCACGGGCCAGCAAGGCGTCCTGAATCTCCTGCAGGCGCTCGGTCACGGACTGGATGAAATCTTCCTTCGGCACAAATTCCTTCGCCTTCGGTCCCTGGTCGCGGCGGCACACGGCCACGCTGCGGCTGGTGATGTCGCGCGGTCCCATTTCGAGTCGCATCGGCACGCCCTTCTTGATCCACTCCCAGTTCTTGGCTCCGCCCTGCAGGTCGCGCTTGTCCACGTGCACGCGCAGCGGTTCGCCGGCAAAGGTCTGCGTGCGCAGCGTCTGCGCCAGCGCCTCGCAGGCGTCGATGACTTCCTGACGCGTGTCGGGTTTTGGAGTCACCGGCAGGATGACAATTTGAGTGGGGGCCACGCGCGGCGGGATGATCACGCCGTCGTCGTCGCCATGCGCCATGATCAGCGTGCCGATCATGCGCGTGCTCACGCCCCAGCTCGTGGTGTAGGCCAGCTGGCGGGTGTTGTCGCGGCCGAGGAACTGGATGTTCGCAGCCTTGGAGAAATTCTGCCCCAGGTAGTGGGAGGTGCCGGCCTGGATGGCCTTACGGTCCTGCACCATGGCTTCGACGGTGAAGGTCTGCACCGCGCCGGGGAAGCGCTCGCGCTCCGTCTTTTCGCCAGGGATCACCGGGATGGCCAGATGGTCGCGCAGGAATTCCTCATACACCTTGTGCATGGTGCGGGTTTCCACGATGGCTTCTTCTTCCGTCTCGTGCGCGGTGTGTCCTTCCTGCCAGAGGAACTCGGCAGTGCGCAGGAAAAGGCGCGGGCGCATCTCCCAGCGCATGACGTTGCACCACTGGTTGATGAGCAGCGGCAGGTCGCGGTAGCTTTCCACCCAGCGGGCAAAGGCCGCACCGATGATGGTCTCGGAAGTGGGGCGGATGACGAAGGGCTCGGCCAGCTCGCCGGTGGGGATCATCTTGGTGGTGCCGTCCGGCTGCTTCTGCGCCTCCAGGCGGTGATGCGTGACGACGGCGCACTCCGTGGCAAAGCCCTCGGCATGCTGAGCCTCCTTTTCCAGGTAGCTCAGGGGAATGAGGAGCGGGAAGTAGGCGTTCACATGGCCGGTGGCCTTGAACTTGGCGTCCAGCTGGCGCTGGATGCTCTCCCACAGGCCGTAGCCCCAGGGCTTGATGACCATGCAGCCGCGCACCTCGGAGTTCTCCGCCATGTCGGCGGCACGAACGACCTGCTGGTACCATTCGGGAAAGTCTTGGGCACGTGTGGGGGTGATGGCGGTGGCGTTGCTCATGGGATTTGGGGTCGAAAGAGTATGGAGCGGGACGCAGAGTGCAAGGGTCAGCGCGAAGTTCGCGGGCGGTAAAAAACGGTGGGTCTTCACAGGGCCATGCCATTTCCGCCATTCTTAGTTCCACCATTTTCCATTCCTCCATGGTTTGGATGCAGCGCATGCAAGAATTGAGAATGATAGAATGGGTCAGAATGGTGGAATGGTCCGGAGCCCCCGCTTCACGCAAAAAAATCATCATTGCCCTGCAAGACTTGGCCCGGATAGACTGACTATCTCGTTCTTATGCGCTCCCTTCTCTGCCTCGCCCTGCTCTCCTCTGCCGCTTTTGCTGCCGACACGCACAAGCTGACCCGTGTTTATGAAAAGCTCAAAACGGAGCGGCCCATCGCCGTGGCGATTCCGGAGGATGGCAGCGGCCGTGAGTTTCTGGCGCTGCAGCGCGGACAGATTTTGATCCTGCCGAAAGACGAAGCTGGCAGCGAGGCCAAGACCTTCCTCAACCTCTCCCCGCGTGGCATGGAGGCCAAGGACGGCCTGTTTGAAGAAGGGCTCAACGGCCTGGCCTTCCACCCGAAGTTCAAGGACAACGGCCTTTTCTACCTCTGCTACACGCTGCAGAAGCCCAAGCGTCTCGTGATCACCGAGATGAAGGCCAATGGCGACAAGGCCGATGAAAGCACCGAGCGCTCGCTTCTTGAGATCCCGCTGGTGAACTGGAACCACCACGGCGGCAACATCGTCTTCGGCCCGGATGGCTTCCTCTACATCGGCGTGGGGGACAACTCCAAGCGCAACGGCGAGCTCAAGATGTCCCAGCTCAACGCCACGCTCTACGGCAAGATCCTCCGCATCGACGTCAACAGCCGCGAATACGCCAAAGCTTACGGAATTCCTGCCGACAACCCCTACGCCAGCGGCGTGAACGCCCTGCCGCAGATCTATGCCAACGGCATCCGCAACCCCTGGGGTCTGAGCTTTGACGCCAAGGGCCACCTCTGGTGCGCCGACGTGGGCCAGGACATCTATGAGGAGATCAACTGGATCACCAACGGCGGCAACTACGGCTGGAACTTCCGTGAAGGTCCCGCCGCCTTCCCGCTCATGACCGACACTCCGCCCGCCGACGCCAAATTCATCGAGCCCATCCATTCCTACACCCACGCAGACGGCCTCAGCATCACCGGCGGCATCGTCTATACCGGAAAAACGCTGCCAGAGCTTCGGGGCAAATACGTTTATGGCGACTTCGTGCTCGGCAAGGTCTGGGCTCTCAAGACCGATGACAGCGGCAAGGAGCAGAGCAATGAGCTGCTCTACACCAGCCCCCAGACTCCGCCCACCGACCCCAAGAAGAAGCCCACCGTGCTGGTCAAACCGACCGCCTTCTGCGCCAATGCCGCCGGAGAAATGCTCGTGCTCGACTGGAACGGCGCCATCTACAAGCTGGGCAAGTAAAGCCCCCCTCAGCGACTAACCCGCCGGGACACAGCGCCGCCTCTCAGGAGCGAGCTTTGAAGTTCGCTCCGCTGGTGGTCACACTGCGCTGATGATCATGCAGCGGGCGCCCGTCCAGGAGGTTGGCCACGTTATTGGCGAGCATCATGAGGACGACCAGCGCCAGAACCGCCCAATGCAGCAGCAGCACCACGGCCTCTGCATAAACCAGCCTGGCGAGGCGTGAGGGGCTGCGCACCAGCAAGCAGCTCAGACAGATGATCAGTCCCACCTGCGCCAGCAGCAGGGGGTAAAACCCCAGCAGCACCGCCTGACGCAGCCAGAGGGGATAACCGCCGGCGTAGGTCCAGAACTCAGGCTGCTCCCGCAGCCATACAAAAGGCAGCAGCACCCCTGCCAGCACTGCCGCCGCCCCATGGAGCAGCGGACGGAGGAAGCAGACGCACGGCCTTTTGTTTTGAATCATCCTGAAACTGAAGCACTTGCCCGCGACTTGGAAACAGCCCGCTGAAAAAGATGCGCACCGCCCATATTTCCCGCAAAAGCCCCCAGTCCGGCGCAATTTCCGCACATCCACACCAAGGGAAGATGCGAAAGGCTTTGCGCCTATGCTGCGTAATTCACACATAGTCCCCCTATGATGCCCAAAAACACCCTTTCGCTGACCTGCGCGGCTTTTGCCGCTGTGTCTCTTCACGCCCAGGATTCCGCCGAAAAAATCACCTACCAAGACCACGTCCGCCCGCTGCTGGAGAACAAATGCTTCTCCTGCCACAATCCGGACAAAAAGAAGGGGGACCTGGACCTGACCAGCTTTGGCGCACTCATGAACGGCGGCGGCGGCGGCTCCGTCGTGGACGCCGGCAATGCCGACAGCAGCCGCCTCTGGACCACCTGCGCCAAGAAGGAGGAGCCCTTCATGCCACCGGAAGGTGCACCGCTGGGGCCGAAGGATCTCGATCTCCTCGCAGCCTGGATCAAGGGCGGCATTCTTGAAACCAAGTCGAGCATCGCCAAGAAATCCTCCAAGCCCAAGGTGGACATGGCCGTCACCGTCACCGGCGGCAAGCCGGAAGGCCCCATCGCCAAGCCCGAGCACGTGCTGCTGGAGCCCGTCATCGTCACCCAGCACACCACCGCCATCACCGCCATGGCCGCGAGTCCCTGGACCTCGCTGATGGCGCTGGCCGCGCCCAAGCAGATCCTGCTCTACGACACAGACACCCGGCAGCTCGTGGGCATCTTCCCCTACACGGAGGGCTACGCACGCAGCCTGCGCTTCAGCCGCAATGGCTCCCTGCTCATCATGGGCGGCGGCCGTGGCGGCAAAAACGGCCACGCCATCGTCTGGGATGTCAAAACCGGCAAGCGCATCACCGAAGTCGGCAAGGAATTCGACCAGGTCATGTCCGCCGACATCAGCCCTGACCACACCAAGATCGTCATCGGCAGCCCGTCCAAGAAGGTGAAAACCTACGACACGGCCACCGGCGAAGAGCTGTACGTCATCAGCAAGCACACCGAGTGGGTCATGAGCACGGCCTTCAGCCCCGATGGGGTGCTGCTGGCCACCAGCGACCGCAACGGCAATGTCAACGTCTGGGAAGCTGCGAATGGCGGCGAGTTCTACATCCTCGGCCAGCACAAGGCCTCCTGCGTGGATCTGGCATGGCGCGCAGATTCCAACATCCTCGCCTCCTGTTCCATGGACGGCACCATCACCACCTGGGAGATGAACGAGGGCAAGCAGGTGAAAAACTGGGCGGCCCATGGCGGCGGCGTACAGTCCGTCTCCTTCACGCCGGACGGCAAGATCGTCTCCTCCGGCAACGACGGCCTCGTCCGCGTCTGGGACATCAACGGCAACAAGCTCGGCGAGGCCCCCAGCCAGGGCGATCTCGTGACCAAGGTCGTCGCGCTCTTTGACTCCAAGTCCGCCATCTCCGCCAACTGGCGCGGCGAGATCAAGCTGTGGGACATCGCCACGCCAAAGCTTGCCGAAACAGGCCAACTCACCAGCAATCCTTCGCAGATCGCCCAGCGCATCGTGCAGACCGAGCAGCGTCTCGCCGAGCTCACCACCAAGCTCCCAGCCCTGCAGGCCGCCATCAAAACCGCCGAGGCCGACGCCAAGGCACGCGACGAAGCCCTGGCCAAAGTCCGTACCGAAGTGGCCGCAAACGAAGCACGCAGCAAAAATCTCCCCGGAGAGATCGCCAACGATGAAAAGGCCCTCGCCGCACTGAAAGCCGCCCGCACCAAGGCCGAGCAGGACAAGACCGCACGCACCGCCGCCATCAAGGCGCATGCGGAAAAGTCCGCCCAGATCGCCGCAAAGGAAAAGGAGCTGGCTCCTGTGGCCGCCGAGGCCGCCAAGCTGGCCGCTGCGGACAAGGCCGTGGCAGACGGAAACGCCGCGCTGGAAGCCGCCCGGAAGGAACTGGCCGCCAAAGCTGGTGACGCAGCCCTGACCGCAAAGGTCAAAGACGCTGAAAGCAAACTCGCCACCGCCAAGGCCGAGCAGCAGAAACTTGCCCCCGTCAAAGCCAAGGCGGACCAGCTCGCTGCCGCACTCGCCAAGGCAAAGGCCGAACTGGGTGCCGCTCCTGCCGCCCCCGCAGACCTCGACAAGCTCATCGCGGAGACCGATGCCAAGATCAAGGCCACAGCCGAAGGCATCGCCGCCAAGAAGGCCGAGCTGCCCAAGCTGCCTGCCCTCGTGAAAGCCGGGCCGGAGCGCATCAAGAATGCCGAATCCAATGCCGCCACAGGCAAAAACAACCTCGCCGCCGCTCAAAATGCGGTGAAATCTGCCAGCACTGAGATCGGCATTTTGCAAAAGGTGCCCACCGCCCTCAAGGCCGCGCAGTTCAACACCGGCGTGCTCGCCGAAAAGGAAAAGCTCGCCAAGCTCGAAGCGGACTTTAACGACTTCACGGAAGCCAAGAAGGATGCGGAAGCCGCCAAGGTCTCTGCCGCCGCCCGCATTGAGGCCGCCAAGAAAGCCATCGCCGAATCCACCGCCGCCCAGCCCGGGCTCGAAGCCGCGCTGAAGAAGGTGCAGGGAGAGCAGGCCGGACTGGAAACCGCCATCAAGCCCACACGCGAGGCTGACGCCGCCGCCGCTGCCAAAGTGAACGAGCAGAAGGCCATCATCACCACCAAGGAGGCCGAAATCGCCGCAGCCACCAAGACCAAGGACGAAGGCATCGCCGCAGCCAAGAAGGCGGCGGAAGGCATCGCCAAGCTCATCGACGGCAGGAAGAAGAGCCTCGCCGAAGTGAATGCCAAGCTCGCCGGCCCCGAGAAAACCGTGAAGACCAGACAGGATGCCACCGCCGCCAAGGAAGCCGCAGTCGCCGCCGCCAGGAAAGCCCACGCAGAGGCCACCGCAGATCTCGCCGCCAAGGCCAAGGCCGACAAGGAAGCAGAAGCCGCCCTGACCGCCGCCACCGCTGCCGAAGGCGCAGCAGACAAGGCGCTCCAGGACGCCCGTGCCCGCCAGAAGACCGCTGCCGACGCCGTGGCCGCCGCCAGGAAGGAACTGGCCGCCAAGGCCGGAGACGCCACTCTCACCGCCAAGGTGGCCGAGGCTGAAAAAGCCGCCGCAGACGTGGCAAACGCCCTCAAGGCTGCCGAGGGTGACCTCAGCGCCAAGAAGAAGGCCAAAAGCGATGCCAGCAGCGCCAAAAACACCGCCCACGCCGCCAACAACCCAGGCCAGGAAGCCAAAGCCCTGGCTGCGGTGAAATCTGCCGAGCAGCAGCTCGCCCAGGCCAAAACCGAACTCGCCACCGCCGAGAAGCAGGCTGCCCCGCTGCGCGCCCAGCGCGAGGCCATCCAGAAGGAAATCGAAGCCCAGGGCAAGGCCCTCGCTGAAAAGCAGGCCGCCCCTGCCGCCCTGGAAAAAGCCCTCGCTGAAAAGATTGCCCCGCTGAACGCCGCCATCGCCGCCGCCAAGGCCGCGCTGCCACCGCTGGAGCAGGCCTACGCCGCCGCCCATGGCAAGCTGGACGCCGAGCAGAAGGTGCTGGACGCCAAGAAGGCTGAAGTTGCGAAGGCAAACACCGACTTTGAAGGCGCGAAAAAGAAGAAGACCGACGCCGAGGCCTCCATCGCCGCCGCCACCAAGGAGATCCCTGAAAAGGACAAGATCATCGCCGAAGCCACCGCCGAACTTGCCAAGCTACAGCCGCAACTTGAGCCGATGCGCACCAAGGTGAAGCAGATGAACGACCAGTATCTCACCATGCTGCCGAAGTGATCTCAAGGCACGTATGATTGGCAGACCGTGAATCGTTCTTGCGCGGCGTCGAAAGCGCCAGCGCTCACGCAGGCACGGCAGCGCCTTGGAACCGAAAAGCAGCGGAGGCAAGACAGCCTCAGGCTGCCCGAAGGGTGAGCGCAGCGAATCAATCAATGGTGTGACAAGACTCGGAGCGGTACCGCTTTCGAAGATGTGCCGGAGGTGCGCTGCCCCAGTGCGCCGTCCGGCTGACGAAAAGCTGTGTCGCACTTGCAGGCTTGCGCCATGCATCTCTGCCACACGCACTCCAAGACGCCGTCGCCGGGTGCGCACACCCAGCTACAAACAGCCTTTTTTTGCCCATGCCTCAATAAAACATCTAGACATCCGGGACATGTCGCTGCTACAGGCCGTGCACTCATGAGCGCCTATCAGGTCACCCGCGAAGGTCAGAATCTTGGATCCTTTGAAGCCGAGCAAATTCAGGAAGGTCTGCAAAACGGCCAGTTTCTGCCCAGCGACTGGGGCTGGCAGGCAGGCATGTCCGGCTGGAAGGGACTGGCTGAAATTTTCGGCAGCTCTCCGGCCACGCAGACCAAAGCACCCTTATCTTCCCTCAGCGCCTTGGTCAGGAGATCCCCGGCCTCAAAGCCGACTGACAGCCTGAATCCCTACGCGGCCCCATCCTCCACCGTCCTAGCGGCGGCAGGCGACACCAAGGGCACCGTGCCTTTCGCTGTGATCGAGGAACTCACGAACACCCGGTCTTGGGTGCGTACCATTGCCGTCCTGCTGTGGATCAGTTTCTCGTTGCTGACTCTGGGCTGCCTTGTCATGGGCGGCGCAGGACTGATCGGACTCATGTCCAAACCGGGCATCGGCCCAGTGGGCGGCCCTGAGTTGATCATCCTGTTTGTCATGTACGGAATCTTTGGCTCGCTGACTTACTATCCCGCCAGGAAACTGAGCAAGTATGCGGCAAACATTGCCAGCCTCGAGAAATCTCAGTCGTTCACCGATTTGACCTCAGCACTCACGGAGCAGCGCCGTGTCTGGAAGTTCACCGCCACGATCCTGATCATTTACCTGGCCATCGTGCTTGTCGCAACCGTCGGAAGCGCTCTGGTCAGCTTCGTTCGCTGATCCCCTCCCCCGGCGCATTCCCACGCAGGAACACTTGAATTGCAGGAGGAAGGGAGGCATGGAGACAACGCGCCCAACCATGAAGCCCTACTACATCACCACCGCCATCGACTACACCAACGCGCCGCCGCACATCGGCCACGCTTATGAGAAGGTGCTGGCAGACGTCATGGCCCGCTTCCAGCGGCTCAACGGGCGTGAGGTGTACTTCCTCACCGGCGTGGACCAGCACGGCCAGAAGGTGCAGAAGAGCGCCGACAAGGCCGGGCTCTCCCCGCAGGAATTCGTCGATGGCGTGACGCGGCACTTCACCGCACTGTGGGACAAGCTGAACGTGCGTTACGACGGCTGGGCCGCCACCACCGACACCAAGCACAAGCTCGTGGTGCAGGCCATGCTGCAAAAGCTGCACGACGCCGGCCAGCTTTACAAAAAGAGCTACGCCGGATTCTACTCCGTACGCCAGGAGCAGTTCCTCACCGACAAGGAACGCGGCCCGGATGGCAGCTACGGCGAGGAGTGGGGCGAAGTCGTCGAGATCCAGGAGGAAAACTGGTACTTCCGCCTCAGCGACCACGTCGAGTGGCTCAAAAACTACATCCGTGGCAATCCCGATTTCATCTACCCGCCGCACCGCGCCAACGATGTGCTCAACTCGCTGGAAGGAAACGCGCAGGACCTCTGCATCTCCCGCCCGGTGGAGCGCCTGAGCTGGGGCATCCCGCTGCCGTTTGATGAAAAATTCGTCAACTACGTGTGGTTCGACGCATTGACGAATTACATCAGCTTTGCCGGCTATCTGGCCGATGAAGTGGGCAACGAGGGCCTGCCACAGTTTGAGAAAATCTGGCCTGCAGATGCCGAGATCATCGGCAAGGACATCCTCGTCCCCGCTCATGCCGTTTACTGGCCCATCATGCTGCATGCGCTCGGCTTCCCGGACGAGCAGATCCCCAAGCTCGTCGTGCATGGCTGGTGGAATGTGAAGGGTGCCAAGATGAGCAAGAGCCTGGGCAACGTGATCGATCCGAACGTGCTCTCAGACACTTTCACGCCCGATGGCCTGCGCTACTACCTCATGCGCGACATCGCCACCGGCTACGACGCCGATTTCAGCGGCGAGCGCATCGAGATGTCTTACAACAAGGAGCTGGCCGGCGGCCTGGGCAACCTGCTCAACCGCTCCATCAACATGGCGCAGAAGTACCGCAATGGCGTGCTTAACCCCGGCGACTACGATGACGAGATCAATCAAGCCCTGCGCCAGACTGTGGCGGAGGCCGTGCCGCTTTATCTCGAAAAGATGAACGGCTGGGACATCCACGAAGGCATCGCCGCCGCGTGGAAGATCGTCACCCATGCCAATGCGTATGTGGACAGCACCAAGCCCTTCGGCCTAGCGAAAGATCCCGCGCAGGCAGCCCGCCTGGACAGCGTGCTCTACCACCTGGCGGAGGCCTTCACGCACGTCACCGTCCTGCTCAATCCCATCATGCCCACCGCCATGGCCACCGCCCGCGCGCAGATCGGCTGGCAGATGCCGGAAGGCTTCAAGGTCAGCGACCTCAAGTGGGGCCTGCTGCCCAGCGGCCACCAGCTCGGCACCCCTGTGCCGCTGTTCCCGAGGCTGGAGATTGCGGAGGAGAAGAAGTAAGAGAGCACTCCGGCCGTAGGTTGGGTGTGTTTGGCGCGGGATACTTTCTTCATCGCCCAAACGCCCCTCCGCCAAACCGCCCGACTGCGAGGACGTTCGTACGCCGGGATGCTTGCAGCACGCTCGCAGACGGCCGGGCTGTCGCCGCACTCCGCGCTCGACATCGCCACGCCGCATCCCGTAATCTCGCGGGATGTTTCTCGTACGTAGTCTCCTCATACCCCTCGCATTCGCCTCCGGCCTGTATGCACAGCCGGCGGCGATGAAGACGCGCGAGTTCAAAGTCGATTTCGATTTGCGTGAGATGGGCCGCAGCTTGAAGGCCCCAGAACAGCCAGATCCGGCTGCAGGGGGCGATCCCTTTGGACCGCCAGCAGCCCCCGCCGCAGGCACGGATCCCTCTGGCCCGAAGCGCAAACTCTTTCGGCCCGCCAAACCGCCGCCAATCCCGACTTCGAAAGATGTTTTGACGCAGATGGGCATCAGCTTTCCCGAAGGCTCCACGTCGTTCTATGACAGCCGCACCAACATCCTGCGCGTGCACAACACCCCTGAGATGCTGCAGCTCATCGAGGCGTTCTTTGACTCCACCGGCGAAGGCTTTCCGCGCGACATCGTTTACACGCTCACCGTCGTCGAAGGTCCGGGAGAAATCATCCGCCAGGCAAATGCCGCCGCCGCACGCACGGCGGATGCCAGCGCAGAATTCCGCAAGCTGCTGGATCAGGCGCAACAACCCGCATCCAAGGTGCGCATCGTCAGCGATGCCTGCGTGCCCGCCAAGTCCGGCACCCGCGCCACCGCCGAAGCCGCGCAGGAGCGCATCCACACCACCGGGCTGACCTTTGACGCGCAGGGCCACGCCACCCTGAAACGGGAAATGCAGCCCCTGGGCTTGGAGCTCGAGCTGGAACCTGTCATCGGTGCCGACGGCATCACGCTCAGCACGTCCGTGCTTCTGCGGCTGAATCTGGCCGCCCCGCAGCTCCAGCCTGTCAGCATCACCGATCCTGGCACCGGCAAAGCGGCCGAGTATGCCACGACCGACTTCTTTCATGCGGAGTTTGCCACGGCCATCACCAGCCTCAGTGGCAGCACCAAGCTGATCGGCATCGCCGCGCCTCTGGGAAAGGGCGGTGCGCGGGAGGACCGTCTGTGTGCCGCCTTTCTCACCGGCACGATTCATGTGCAGGAGCCTGTGCAGGCCCCGGAAGCGCCACCGCCACCACCCACCGCAGCGCCCGCAGGAATGCAGGCCACCGACCTGCCTGTGCCGGACGGCTTGTTCACGAATCACTGGAGCTGGCCCGCACGGCCGCTGCAGGAATGGCTGGAGTCCCAGGGCGTCCCCGCCTCCAAAGGTGCCAGCGCGGTGCAGCAAAACGGCGTGCTGCACATCATCAACACGCCGGCCAACATCGAGCGCATCGCTGCGCTGGCTGACACAGAGCTGGAAAAAGCCCCCAAGACCATCTCCTGCATGCTGCACACCGTGCAGGCCCCCGCCGCCTTTCTGCGCGGGCTCGCCCAAGCCTCAGCTGTCACCAGCGACCATGCCGCACTCTGGGCTCAGGTGGAGGCCGCCGTGGCACGGGGGGAAGGCCGCTTCATCGACTCCCTTTACGTGGAGACCCAGCCCGAGGCGCGTGCCAAGCAGGTGAGCGCCAGCGAATGCCTGCATGTGGAAGAGTTTGGCCTGGATGCCAAAGGCCGCGCCATCCCGGGCATCGCCTACCGCAATGTCGGCTCCACTTTCGAGGTCGAGCCCACGCTGAACTACGACGGCCGCACGGTGAATATTGAGTTCTCCTATGAGCTGCACCCCGCCCAGCCTGCCATGCGCCGCGAGGCGTTTCGCGATCCCGCCTCCGGGCTGCGTTTTGACCTGCCCGTCGCAGATTTCCACTCCAACCACACGGTCACCGGCCTCATCATGACCAAGGGCGGCACGCGCCTGATCAGCCTCTACCAGCCCACCGGACGCGCTGCCGAAGGCCTGCTGTGGGCCACCTTTTTGAAATGCGATGTGGTGCCGCAGGTGCGCCCGCCGCAGGGCAGCCTCCACCCGGCTGCCCCCATCGCCCCGCCCGATCCCAGCTCATGGCACACCCAGACATTCAAAGTCCCGCCTGATTTCCTGTCTTCCGCAGGCTCGTTTGATTCCTCGCCCTCAGAGGACAAAAGCAGCAAAGAGCCGCGCACCGCACGCTCCGTGCTCGAATCTGCCGGCATTCCTTTTCCCCAGGGTGCCAGCGCCATTTATGACCCCAAGCGTTCCATTTTGATCATCCGTAACACCCGGAGAAATCTGGACTTGGTGGAGGCTTATGCATGCGACTTCTGCATCCGAACGCCCAGCTCCATCGCCTACACCGCCCAGGTGTTTCAGGGCCCCGGCCCGCTGCTGCGCCAGCTCACGGCGCAGGCCGCTGGCAAGTGCGGCCACCGCGCCGAGCTCGATACCCTCCTCGCCGCCGTGAAAGCGGGCACGGTGCAGCCGCTCAGCACCGCACGCATCGAAACCAAGTTTGGCACACAGGCCACCACCACCGAGGCGCACACGCACACGAATCTCAGCGAGGTGAAGGTGAATGACAAAGGCGAAACCAAGATCGTTCAGGACACGCGCCAAGTCGGCCTCACTCTCTCCATCGAGCCTGCTGGCAGAGCCGATGGCCGCGTGATTGAGTCCGCCCTCAAGCTGGAATTCCACCCCACCGAGCCACTGGAGCATCGGGAGCATATCCTCGACTCGCAGGGCCGCAGCCTGGAGCTGCCGCTCACGGATTACCAGGTCGTCCACCTCACCACCGGCACCCTCATTCCCAGCGGCGCAGCTCGTTTGGCGGGCCTGTGGAAACCCACGGGCAAACCCGAGTTCGAGCAGGAGGACACCCTGCAGCTGCTCATCCTCACCTGCGATCAGCTTTGGTTGGAGCCGTAAAGACGCACGAGGACGCCCCAGCCTGCCGCCCCCACTTTTTCGCACCTTTTTGCGCCCCTTTGCGGCCATCCTCTTCGCATTCCCTTCCGTCCCCAGTCTTCCCCCTTGCGCCCCCCGCCCTTCTGGCTATGACCACAGCAGCAACCTTGATGAAGAAAGCCCTCCTCGCCCTCGAAGACGGCCGGGTGTTTGAAGGCACGGCGTTCGGCGCCGATGCCACCCACACCGGCGAAATCTGCTTTAACACCTCCATGAGCGGTTATCAGGAGGTTCTCACCGATCCTTCCTACCGTGGTCAGATCGTGACCATGACCTACCCCATGATCGGGAACTACGGCGTGAACCCGCTCGACATGGAGAGCGACCAGCCCCACGTGCGTGGCTTTGTCATCGAGGAGCTCTGCGACGTGCCCAGCAACTGGCGCAGCACTCAGAGCCTGGACGCCTATCTCAAGCAGTGGGGCATCCCCGGCATCCAGGGCGTGGACACCCGCGCCCTCACCAGCCACCTGCGCTCCCGCGGGGCCATGCGCGCCGTCATCACAACCACCGCCACGGCGGAGGAGGCCGTGAAGCAGGCCGCCAGCAGCCCCACCATGGAAGGCAGCGACTTCGTCAAGGAGGTGACCACCAAGGCCCCCTACCTCTGGGACCCCGAGAGCACCGAGAGCGGCGACTGGGACATCCCCAGCCCCTCCCAGAACCGCGAGCCCGGCGCCGATGGCGTGGTGCGCCACCCCCTTCCCGAGGCCAAGCACCACATCGTGGCCTATGACTTCGGCGTGAAGCGCAACATCCTCCGCCGCCTGCGCCAGCAGGGCTTCCGCGTGGACGTGGTGCCCGCCACCACCAGCGCCAAGGACGTGCTGGCCAAGAATCCGGACGGCATCTTCCTCTCCAACGGCCCTGGCGACCCCGCTGCGCTCGACTACATCCACAAGGAAGTGAAGGAGCTCATCGGCAAGAAGCCCATCTTTGCCATCTGCCTGGGACACCAGATCCTCGGCCACGCCTACGGCGGCAAGACCTTCAAGCTCAAGTTCGGCCATCGCGGCGGCAACCAGCCCGTGAAAGACCTGCGCAACGGCAAGGTGTCCATCACCAGCCAGAACCACGGCTTTGCCATCGACCCCTCCTCCCTGCCCAGCAACGTCGAGGTGACGCACATCAACCTCAACGACGGCACCGTGGAAGGCATGCGCCACCGCGAGGCCCCCGTGCTCAGCGTCCAATACCACCCCGAAGCCGCCCCCGGCCCGCACGATGCGAAGTACTTCTTCTCGGAGTTTGCCCGCATGGTGGAGACGGGAAGATAAGAAGCCGCCTCATCCAAGCAGGATCAAAAAAATGATGCCGCAGCCACCGCGCTGCGGCATTTTTTTTGCCGCCTTGCTTTGCCTTCAGTTTCTCCAGCAAAGACGCCGCCGTGTCCGCGTGCTTCAACACCCCGCAGCTGAAATGCGGAACCATGCGTGCTTGCGGAGTGCGCGGAATGACTACCGCGCTCCGCAGCGTCCTCTACACCGCGATCTCTGCCTTGATGCTCGGATGCGGGTCATAGCCTTCCAGGGTGAAGTCCTCGAATTTGAAGGCGTCGATTTCCTTAACCGCCGGATTCAGCTTCATCACGGGCAGCGGGCGGCAGTCACGGGAGAGCTGGAGTTTGGCCTGCTCCAGGTGGTTTTTGTAGAGGTGCAGGTCGCCAAAGGTGTGGACGAATTCGCCGGGCTGGAGGTCGCAGACCTGGGCCACCATCATGGTCAGGAGGGCGTAGCTGGCGATGTTAAACGGCACGCCAAGGAAGAGATCCGCGCTGCGCTGGTAGAGCTGGCAGCTCACACGGCCGCGATCCACAAAGAACTGAAACAAGCAGTGGCAGGGCGGCAGCGCCATCTTCTCGATGTGCGGCACGTTCCACGCGCTGACGATGTGCCTGCGGCTGTAGGGGTTCGTTTTGATGCCATGGATCAGGCGGGCGATCTGGTCATGCGTCTCCGCCTCCGGCGCGCCCTGCCAGCGGCGCCACTGCGCGCCGTAAACGGGTCCGAGATCGCCGTTTTCATCCGCCCATTCGTCCCAGATGGTGACTTTGTTGTCCTGCAGGTATTTGACGTTGGTGTCGCCTTTGAGAAACCACAGCAGCTCATGGATGATGGAGCGCAGGTGCAGCTTCTTGGTGGTGACGAGCGGAAAGGTGGTGCTGAGGTCGTAGCGGCTCTGCTCGCCAAAGACGGAGTATGCGCCCGTGCCAGTGCGGTCCTCACGGTAGCTTCCGTGTTCGAGTACTTTGCGCAGCAGGCGGTGGTATTCTTCCATCGGCAAGCCATAGCGGGCTGCGCGGGGGATGCAATTGCGGGAATGAGGAATGCCGGAGGGGTGGCCGCAAAGAGACACAAAAAAAACAAAAAGCCGGAGGCATGAGCGGACCACCACAGCCTTACTTCACCACTCCACTTTTGCGTCTTTTTGCGCCTCTTTGCGGCCATCCTCAAGTTGCGCAGCAGCCTCTTTCCTCCGATGCTATCCCCATGGCCGACCTGCCTGATGATCCTGCGCTACGCACACGCATGCAGAGACTCCGCATCCGTGAGGAGGATCTGGAGGAGGATTTTATTCGTGGTGGCGGGGCGGGCGGACAGAAGATCAACAAGACCAGCTCCACCGTGGTGCTGCGCCATGTGCCCAGCGGCATCGAGGTGCGCTGCCAGCGCGAGCGCTCGCAGTCGCAGAACCGACTCATCGCCCGGCAGGAGCTGTGCGACCGGCTGGAGGCCGTGTTTAAAAACGCGCAGATGGAAATCCAGAACGACCGCGAAAAACTGCGTCGCCAAACCCGTGCCCGCCCCCGGGGCCTCAAGCGCCGGTTCGTGGCAGGAAAGAGACACCGTGCCGGGATCAAGGAAGGACGTGGGCGGGTGAGCGGGGAGGAGTGAGGGATGGCTAAGGGAGGCCTGGGTGCAATGAGCGCGGTAAAGGACGAATGAGTAAGCACGAATGACGAATTTCGCTCCTGGAGTATTTGCGGCACTTCCACCTGTCGAAGGTAGCTACCCTTGGCAGGTGGCCCACCTTAGGATTTTGGTATTCGGCATTCATTCGGTATTGATTCGCTGTCGCTCACCCCTTCGGGCAGCCTATGGCTGTCTGTCTCGCTGCGCTCGGCTCGGATTTACTCATTCGGCATTCTGATCCCTCTTGCCTCCCGCCCTGCGCGAGGCATGGTCCGCGCTCCCCACCCATGAAAGCGCTTGTCCTTACAGCCCCCTCTGAGTTCAACTACGACACCAGTTTCCCCGACCCCACGCCCGCCGCTGGCGAGGTGCTGGTGAAGGTGGCGGCCTGCGGCATCTGCGGCAGCGACATCCACGGTATGGACGGCCGCAGCGGCCGCCGCCAGATGCCCATCGTCATGGGCCATGAAGCCGCCGGTGAAATCATCGCCCTGGGCGAAGGTGTGGAAGGCTGGAAGCTGGGCGAACGTGTGACCTTTGACTCCACCGAGTACTGCGGCGAGTGCGAGGAGTGCAAAGCCGGATTCGTCAATCTCTGCCCCAACCGCAAAGTGCTGGGCGTCTCCCCCGGTGAATACCGCCGCCACGGCTGCTTTGCCGAAAAGATCGCGCTGCCCACACGCATCCTCTACCGCATCCCGGACGAGCTTTCCTATGAGAAGGCCGCCTTTGCCGAGCCCGTGTCCATCGCCCTGCACGCGGTGAATCTGGCCGATGGCATCGAAGTGGGCGAAGCCTTCACTCAGGACGGCGAGGAAGAGTCGTGCGAAGCCAAGGAATGCGGCCATGACTGCGGCTGCGACAGTGAAGAGGAAGCCAAGGGCGGCACCGCCGTGGTGGTGGGCGCAGGACTGATCGGCCTGCTCGTTGTCCAGGCGCTCAAGGCACGCGGCTGGGAAAAAGTCATCGCCGTGGATCTGGACGACAGCCGTCTGGAACTCGCCCGCAAGCTGGGCGCGGAAGAAACCTTCAACGCCAAGCAGGAAGGCCTGGCCATGCACATCCGCAAGATCTGCGGTGGCGACGGCGCGGACGCCAGCTTTGAAGTGGTGGGCGCAGGCGCGCCTCTCGACCTCGCCATCCGCTGCGTGCGCAAAGGCGGCCAGATCGTGCTCATCGGCAATCTGCAGCCCAACACCCCCTTCCCCCTTCAGGAAGTCGTCACCCGCCAGCTCACCATCAAGGGCTCCTGCTCCTGCGCAGGTGAGTACCCCGAGGCGATCCGCCGCATTCAGGACGGCAGCATCCAGGTGGAGCCCCTGCTCAGCGCCGTGGCCCCGCTGGCGGAAGGCGCCGGCTGGTTCAAGCGCCTCTATGACAACAAGGAGGGCCTGCTCAAGGTCGTGCTGCTGCCCGCGTGATTTTCCACCTCGTCTGCCATGATCCGCCTCTTCCTGCTCCTTTCCCTGCCTTTGTACATCCTCGACCAGCTCAGCAAGAGCTGGATCGTGCAGAATTTCAAACTCTACGAAACGGACAAGGAGGTCATTCCTGGCATCTTCTGGCTGCACCATGCGTCCAACACGGGCGTGGCCTTTGGCATGTTCAACGGCACGCAGTATGCCAACTACGCCTTTGCCACCGTCTCGCTCGCTGCGCTGGTCTTCATCTATGTGATGCATGGCAAAGGCCTGTTTCCCGGCAGGCTGAGCCGCACCGCAGTAGCCCTGCTGGTCTCCGGCATCTTTGGCAACCTCACCGACCGCCTCTTCCGCAACCACGACGGCGGCAAGCTTTTTGACGGCACCTTCTTCGACGGCTACGTCGTGGACTTCCTGCGCTTCGACTTCGGCTTCTGGCCCTTCCACCCCTGGCCCTCCTTCAATGTGGCGGACTCATGCGTCGTGTGCGCCGCCATCCTTCTAGCGCTGGCTTCGTTTGTGGAGACTCCGCCGACGCAAGCGAAGAAGGCCTGAGGTAGCGCGGGCGATGCCTCGCTATGCCCGCCCTTCGGGCAGCCAGCGGCTGGCTATCTTCGCTACGCTACGGTTCCTGCCCGTAGCGGGCGCTCTCTTCACGGGCAGGATTGCCCGTTCTACGCCTGGCCATCCTTGCGCAGTACGCACATTTGGAGTGCGGCTGCCGCTTTCGAACGTCTCCTGAGTTGCGCAAGGTGAAGCAGCCTACGCATGCCATGGAGCCATTGGCGGAGGTCTCCCCATGGCAGGCAATCCATGGCAAAGCCTGCAGAAAGCGGTGGCTGCGCTTGTTCCTCGCTGCGCGACCGCATCTCCAAAACTTCACCCATCCACCGGCACCGCAGACCAGCGGTAGATGCCATCAAACCATGACAAGCTGCCGGGAGGGCTCGCTTTGCGGCGGATCTCCACCCACAGAAATCCGCCTTTGCGGCGGAGGGTGACATTCACGTCCTTGGCATTGTCCGGCACATCCGCCTCCGAGAAGACGGCCTGTGCGGTGCTTTCCTCCCCGCTCTTCTTCACCGCCTCGGCAGGCACCTGCCCGGCCAGATCTGCGCCCTGGCCTTCGATGACGCGCGTGCAGGAGAGGTTCACGCGCAGTTTGCCATCCTTCGCCTGCCGGATGCTCACATGCCCGCCGAAGCCGTCGTCATACTCGCCATCCCAGGAGGAGCTCTTCAGCACCGCCTCCTGCTGGAGGAAGCCGTACGCCGCCGCCGTGGCCTGCGCCAGCTTGAGCCAGTATTGCGAGTCCTTTTCCGCTGCGGGTGTCTCCTTGCCTGAGGGGAATGGCTGCGCCGGCCTGGCCTTGGCAGGTTCCGGGGTCTGGTAGGCGATCTTCATCCAGCGTCCCAGCAGTGCCGGCCAGCGTGCCTTCCAGTCCGCAGGCACCGTTTTATCCACCCCCGGCCAGTTGTGGGCAGCCTCCTTCAGGGCTGTGCTCAGCCGCTCCTCAGCAGCCTGGGCCTCCTTGCGGGCCAGCTGCAAGCGCTTCTCCTCGCTCACGCGGCGGTAGCTGCCCAGGATGCCCGGGTCCTGCGGCATCTTCTGCCCAGGCTTGAAGAGGACCTCCATTTTCGATTCGCCGCCCTTGGCGATGAAGTAGGAACCACGGTCCTGCCCCTCATCCACCACGGCGGCAAAGGTGATCACATTGTCTTTGCGGTTCCCCTGCCCCGTCCACACACCGGTAGAGCCCGGCTCTGAGGCCCAGCGTGTGGTCACCTCCACACCCGTGGCGGAGGTCTGGCGCAGCGTCAGGTAGCGCATGCCCTCCTCATCATAGTAGCAGGCCGTGGTCAGAGGCTCGGCGCCATGCACGCAGACCGCTGCGAGAAGAAGTGCCAGAACCGAACCCTGGAGTGACTGCAGGTGTGTTTGCATGGAGGCCCACTCTCAAAGGAGACGCAATCTGCGCAAGAATTAGAAAAAGCGATTTTCGGCCTTCTCTATAATGATCGTATTTTTCGAATAATTACCCCAGAGAGGCCGAAAATTATTTCATTTCCGTGTTTTCCAAGGCCGATTTTCGACACGCTCGCAACTTTGCGAGCTTCAATCACCTCGTATAACCTATTGAAAATGAACCGATTGTATAATTTCTATACAGTCTTATTTATCATTTTTACAAATATTTGATTAATTTCTGATATGGCTGTTGCACGCTCTATAATTTCTGTTATAAATACTAGCAGAAACAAGAGCCACACACGCAGCCATGAAAACACTCATCCGCCTCGCACTCACCGTCAGCCTCCTCACAGTCGCTACCGCCGCGAACGCTCAGAATGGTTACTCTGCCGCCGGTTACTATGCAGGCCCTCAGGCGCAGGCTGCTTACGCTCAGGAACAGGCCAACGCCCAGGCTTGGGCCGCCTACAATGCCCAGCAGCAGGCCAATGCGGCCGGCTGGGCACGCTACTATGCCGACCAGGCCGCCGCCCGCCAGGCAGCAGCTCAGCGTGCCGCCGCCCCCCGCGCCACTGTGGGCAATTCCCAGATCCGCTTTGACGGCCGCTTCGCCTCCGTGGGCCAGACCGCCCCTCAGGCCCTTCAGTTCGCCGTTTACGCTGCCAACACCCTCCAGAACAAGCCCTACGTGCTGGGTGCCGGCCATCGCAACATTGAGGACAGCGCCTATGACTGCAGCAGCAGCACTTCTTATGTCCTCATGAAGGCAGGATTGCTGAACCGCTGCCTGTCCAGCAAGGAGTTCGCCAACTATGGCGAGCCTGGGCAGGGCCGCTTCATCACCATCTGGGTGAAGCCTGGCGATCACGTTTTCATCACCATCTGCGGTCTTCGCATGGACACTTCCGGCCAGGTTGCTGGCGAAGGTCCCCGCTGGCGCACCCAGGGCCGCAACTATGCTGGCTTCACCCCTCGCCATCCTGTTGGCTTTTAATTCTCATTTTTGTGACTCGATTCTCACACCCATAAACAAAGCTTCACTCAAATCTGAATCTCATCACCTGAATAATCCCAAAAATCTCAAATCTACGAATCATATGAAGACCATCGCCACCACCGCCTCCTCTTCCTCCACCGCCTCCAACAAGGAAATCACCCTCGGCTGGAACTCGATGCCTGCTTACGGCGAAGTGATGCCCCACCTGATCGGCACCGCTCACACCGACGTGAAGAGCAGCGCCAACCTCGGCAAAAAGAGCGTGCTGCAGAGCTTCTGGAGCGCTCTCAGCAACATCCGCTAAGCCAGGCAACCCCGGGGCTGGCGCACCCTTCACCTTGCGCTCTGCATGGCCGCTGGTATTGGCTGTTTCTCCACCCACCACGCATGCAGGTCCTCCGCTCCATCGATGCCCTTTCCACCCTCCCCGGCCCCCTCGCGCTGGCCGTGGGTGTTTTTGATGGGATCCACCTCGGGCACCAGGAGGTCATCCGCGCGGCCCAGGAGCACGCCACGCAGCACCACGGCACAGCCGTGGTCGTGACCTTTGACCCGCACCCGACGCAGGTGCTGCGCCCCGGCTCCGCCCCGCGGCTGCTCTGCGGCCCGCGCCACCAGCAGCACCTTCTCTCCCAGGCGGGCATCGCCTGCCTGCTGGCCTGCCCCTTCACCGCCGAGACGGCCAAGACGCCCGCGCGCGACTTCATCCGGCAGCTGGTGCAGGCAGCACGCCCGCTGGGCTGCATCTCGGTGGGCTACACCTGGAGTTTTGGCCATGGGCGCGAAGGCAACATCCACCTCCTCATGGAGATGGGGCAGGAGCACGACTTTGCCGTGTATGGCGTGCCGCCTTTGAAAATCGACTCCCAGGTGGTCAGCAGCACCCTGATCCGTGAAGCGGTGTCCCGGGGTGACCTGCACAAGGCCGCCACACTGCTGGGCCGCGACTACGCCGTGTTTGGCACCGTCATCGAAGGCCAAAAGCTGGGCCGCCAGCTCGGCTTCCCCACGGCGAATGTGGATGTGGAAAACGAGCAGCTCCCGCCGCTGGGAGTGTATGCCGTGGAGGCGCTCGTCGGCACGGAGTGGCTGCCAGGCGTGGCCAATCTGGGCCGCCGCCCCACCGTGGCCGCAGACGCCGAGCCCTCCCTGGAAGTGCACCTGCTCGACTGGCGCGGCGACCTTTATGGCAAGGACCTGGAGGTGCGCTTCAAGCGCCACCTGCGCAGCGAGATGAAGTTTGCCGGGCTGGATGAGCTGAAGGCGCAGATCGCGCGGGACATTGCGGCGGCAAAGTAGACCAGTTGCGCCGCAACTGGACAACTTGCCGGACTACTTTGTTTTCGGCTTCGGCGCTTCCTGCTTGGGATGGCCTTCCAGCTTCACCACGCTGACGGCTGTTTCCGTGGGAAAATCCGCAGGCACGGCGGCGGTGCGCTCCACGCTGCCGGTGGCGGCCCATTCGGTGCCGCGCTGCAGGAGGGTGTAAAAGCCGCGGTCCAGCATGGAGTAGTCCGCATGGCCGAGTGTGGTATGAAATACCCGCCCCTTGTGGTAGCCGAGCACCATGTTGTTGGGCTCGCTCACCGCCGTGAGGTCGGAGACGGCCGTGGTCAGCACATCCACATTTTCCGCTGGGCCGCGCAGCTTGCTGTAGAGCTCGTCCTTGGCGTGCAGCCAGCGCTTCGGCAGACCGCGCGTGATCGGGTGGTCGGGATTCTGAATTTCGACGATGAACTCGTGCTGCGGACCGTGCGCACCGCCGTTGCCCGCCACGGTGTCGCGGAAGAGCTTTCCATCTTTCACATAGAGCCAGGGGCCGGACTTTTCATTGCGACCGCCCCAGCCGCCGACCCCGATCATGTCATTGTATTCCTTCCACTCGGGGAAGGAATTGTTGGCGGCATGGATGGAGACAAAGCCGCCGCCGTCCGCCACGTACTTGGTGAAGACATCACGCACATTCTGCGGCCAGGGCTCGCCGTTGTAGTTGCTCACCACGGCCGCGTAGTCGCTGAACATGGGCTTCCAGGCATGCCAGGCCTCTTTGGGCGAGCCTTTAGGCGGCGTGGTGCTCACCTCCACAGCAAAGGCTCCGCTGCTCTCCAGCGCGTTCTTCAGCACGGGCGTGGTGATCTCCCACTTGTGGTTGTTCTGGCCGTCCACGATGAGGACTTTGAGCTTGTCTGCAGCGTGCGCGCAGGCGGCGGCGCCAAGGAGAAGGGTGCAAAGGATGGTGCGCATGGTGGTGCCGTTGCTATCAGCCCCTCACAATTTTGGCAAGAACGAACATCTGGAGCACCCCGTAATTCATCTTGACCCCCGGTGCAGACACCACCCACACTGAGGTGTCCCTCGATGCCCCTGATCGCCTCCTGTTTCATCTACTTCGCGCTGCTGCTGCTGCTCGCGGTCGTTTCCGCTGCGGAAACTGCCATCCACAGCGCGCGCGACATCGAGGCGCAGCTGCTCGCCGCCGGCGAGGGCGCCGTGGCGCAGAGGCTGCGCGCCATCACCGCCAATCCTTTTGCGCAGCTGCACCGCACCCTGCTGCTCTCTGCGGCGCTGAATCTGGCGCTCGCGGCGCTCGGGCTGTGGATGGTGACGGGGCCGCTGCGTGACTGCGGCTGGAATGTGTGGCTTTCATCATCCGTGATATTTTTGGCAACGGTCCTGCTAGGAGACATGGCTCCTAAATTTTTTGCCGCCCGCAATCCCTCCGTGGTTCTGCTCGGCAGCCTGCGTTTGCTGCATCCGCTGCGCAACGTGCTCGACCCGCTGGCGCTGCTCGTTGACCGCACCACGGACGTGCTGCTGCAAAAATTTGTCACCCGTCACATCAAGGTGCGCATGCCCGTGACGCGGGATGAATTTGAAACCCTGGTGGAAATGCGCCAGGAGCAGGGCCTGCTGGACAGCGATGAGAGCGCCATGATCCATGAAGCGCTCGACATCGAGGCGCTGACCGTGCGCGACTGCATGATCCCGCGCGTGGACCTCCCGCTCATGAGCAGCGAGGACCCGCCGCAGAAGACCGCCGCCATCCTGGAAAAGTCCTCCGGCCGTTTTGTCATCGTTTATGGCGAGACCCCGGACTCGGTGGAGGGCGTGATCGACACCAGCGCGTGGAAGCTGGCAAACCGCCCTGAGTGGCGCACGCTGCTGCGCACGCCGGCCTTTGTGCCGGAAACCATGCCGGTGCTCGAAGCTCTGCAGCACCACCTGCACCAGGACGGGCAGCCGGTGCTCATCGCGGATGAATACGGCGGGCTGGAGGGCATGATCACCCGCCGGGAGATCGCCGACTGGCTGCTCTATGAGGCCGCGCCCTGGCATGGAGAGACCTCGGAGATCCGCGACCTGGGCAACGGCCGCTACCTGCTGGATGGCGGCACGCGGCTGGACCACCTGTACCAGGAGCTGGGCGTCAGTCTGCAGGAAGATGGCATCGACACCATCGGCGGCCTGGTCTTCAACCAGCTCGGGCATGTGCCCAAGCAGGGGGAACGCATCAGCAGCGACGCCGCAGACATCAAGGTGCGCCGCATCGTGCGCGCCCGCATCCAGGAGGTGGAGCTGCGCCTCAAACCCAAACCTGCCGAAGCCGCCAGCGCCGGCTGAGCCCCACCACCCCCGACTGCATGACCTGGCTCCTGCTTTTTCTCTGCCTTGCCCTTTCCTTCATGCTCTCCGGCCTGGAGAGCGCGGTGATGGCCGTCAGCCGCGTGCGTGTGCGCCACGCCGCCAGCGCCGGAGACCGCCGTGCACGCGGCCTGCTGCCGCTGCTGGAGGACCGCGATGCCCTGATCGGCTGCATCACGGTGGCCAATCATCTGACCAACCTCGCCGCCTTTCTGCTGATCGCCTTTCCCGTCATCCATCATGCGACTTTGTGGGGCTACGTGCTCGCCTTTGCCCTGGCGCTGCCGGTTTTCCTCATCGGCCTGGAGGTGATGCCGAAGAAGCTCTTCCGCAGCTACCCTTTCCGCTCCATGCGCAGCGTCTCGCCGCTGGTGCATCTCGTCGGTCTGGCGCGGCCGCTGTTCCGCGCCATGGCGGGCAAACAGGCCACCGATGCCGGGGAAACGCCCAGCGAGGCACGCCAGACGCGCGGGCGTGACGACCTCAAGGCGCTGGCGCAGGAGCTCGCCTCGCAGCATCAGCTTTCCGCCAATGCCACGCACCTCATCGAGCGCGTGCTCGACTACAAAAAGCTGCGCACCGCCGACATCATGCAGCCGCTGACGCGCAGCATGGCGCTGGCGGCGGAGATCCCGCTGAGCACCGCCTTGATCGCCGCGCGCGAGCAAAACTGCACCCTGCTGCCCGTGCTGGGGGAAAGCGGCAGCTTCATCGGACTGCTGGACACCACCGACCTCCCTGCCAGCCTGCCGTCTGACCGCCTGGTGCGCCACTATATGCGCACGCTGGACACCATTCCCGGCAGCCTGCCCGCGCTGCACAGCCTGCAGCGCATGCGCAAATCCGGCCGCCGCCTCGCCATCGTGGTGGACGAAAAGCAGCAGCCCGTGGGCCTGGTCACGGAGGAGCGCCTGCTGGAGCCGCTGATGCGCTAGAGGGACGGATTTATGATTTACGATTTTTGATTTATGATTTCACGGAAGGACAGGCGTCTCGTGAAATCGGACTTCCCAAATCATAAATCGTAAATCATAAATCATAAATGGTCTCCACCCTCCGACTCGTCTTCGCCACATCGAACGCTCACAAAACAGAAGAAGTCGCCGCCATCCTCGGTGAGGGCTGGCAGGTGGAGGATCTGCGGGCACATCCGGGCGTGACGCTGGACGAGGAGACCGGAGACACCTTTGAGGCCAATGCCATCATCAAGGCCGTGAGCGGCAGCCGTGGCACCCCAGGGCTGCTGGTGCTGGCGGATGATTCCGGCCTGGAAGTGGACGTGCTGGGCGGCGCCCCCGGCGTGCGCAGCGCCCGCTACGCGGGAGAGACCGCCAATGCCGCCGACAACCGCGCCAAGCTGAAAACCGAACTGCTCAAGCTGCCGCAGGATGCCCCCTTCAGCGGGCGCTTTCACTGCTGCATGGTGCTGGCACGGGATGGCCAGGTGCTGCACGTCACCCACGGCTGCGTGGAGGGCCGCCTCCTCACGGAGGAGGTGGGCGCGGGCGGCTTCGGCTACGATGCGCTGTTCATTCCCGAAGGCTTCACGGAGACCTTTGGCGTCCTGCCTGCCGAGACCAAGAACCAGCTCAGCCATCGTGCGCGTGCGCTGGCGGCCATGAAGGAACAGCTCGCCTCATTCTCCTGAGCTCATGCGCTTGCAGATTTTCATCCTCGCTCTGGCGCTGGCAGGTTGTGCCACAACACCTCCGCCGAAACCTGCACCACCCGCCACGGGGTCAGAGCCCGGCGTCTCCGTGCCGGGCTACCCGACGCCGGAAGAGGCCGCTGCACAGCCCCAGCCGCCGCCCTCCAAGGCCGCTGAGTGGAGCGCCATCTCCCGCTTCAACGGCCAGCCGCTCCATGGCAATGCCTCGCTGATCGAGTACCAGATCGGTCACAAAAGTCAGTCCTACCAGATCCGGGTGGTGGTGTTCGACAGCCGTCAGTTTGACCTCAAGGTGATCGACCAGCCCGAAGACTGGGCGGGCGGAGGCCGCATCAAGGAAGCTATGCAGGGGGCTGCGGCCGTCGCCGGGGTGAACGGCGGATTCTTCACACGGGAATTCAAGCCCATGGGGCTCATGGTCTCTGACGGACGCCGTGTGGGCACGTGGCAGACGGGGCCGCTGCTCACGGGCGCGGTCGTTGTCAGCTCACACCTGCAGCTGCTGTGGAACAGCGAGGTGAAAGCGGATGAAGCCCATGAGCTGGTGCAGGCCGGCCCGCGGCTGGTGGATGACGGCAAGGCGGTGCCCGGGCTGGACACCCGCAAACGCAGCGCACGCACCTTCATCGCCCATGATGGCGGCACTCAGTGGCTCATCGGCACGGCGGAGGAGATCAGCCTGAGCGATCTGGCCGAACTCCTCTCCACGCCCGGACTCATGCCCGCCTTCACCGTGCAGCGTGCGCTCAATCTGGACGGCGGCCACTCCAGCGCCTTCTACTACCGCACGGTGGACGGCCGCGAGCACGTGCACCCCGGATGGAGCACGGTGAGGAATTACCTCGGCATCGTGCCGAGGTGAGGGGCGAGTCAGCGTGCCTCCACCGGCTTGAGGATGGCCCCCATCCATGCGGTGAACTGGGTCATGAAATCCGGAGGCCGTGTGTGCTTGGAGACACCTTCGTAGAGCTTCAGCGTGACGTGGGCTCCGAGGGCTTTTTCCAGATGCTCCGCATACGCTTTTGTGAGGCCGACGTTGCCCTCATGCTCCTCGGCACCGCAAAAGCAAAAGTAATGCTGGGTGGCATGCTGCGGCAGCCGTTTCTCAGCAGCTTTTGGCCCCCCAATGCCCCCGGGTGACATCAAAATGGCCCCCCGATAGGACTCTGGATACTGAGTGGCAAGATCCGCGGCCACCATCGCGCCTTGGGAGAAGCCGAACAGTCCGACCCGGGTCAGATCCACCTGCAGACCCGTGGTGAGTGTTTTCAGCCTCTCCTGAATGTAGGCGTGGTCGGCCACTGGCTCTTCGGACCACTGCTGCGTGTCATCGCCCAGGTCTGTGGTGGCGGGAAACCCGAGGATCACAGCGCCGAGGGCATCGGCCAGTTTCTGGATGGACTCCTCACTCTCTCCCGGCATGGGGCCCAGAGGCGAATAGCCGCGATACCCATGCAGCCACACCGCCACCGGCAGAGTCCCGGCGGCATCTTTGGGCACAAAGATGAAAGGCTTCGGCTTGGCCGCCTCTGAGACTGTTGCCAGCAGAAAGAAGAGGATGGTGGTGAGGAGGTGTTTCATGGGGAAAGGCGGCACAGGTGATCGCAAGCTTAACGATGCACCATTTAAGGTGCAACAACGGCCGCCGCCGCCCGAGTACGCAAAACCGCCTCCGACGGCTTGTACCGAGGGAGGCGGGTGAGGATTACTGATGTATGACTGGCGGGGCGGATCAGGCCGCGTCTTCGTCCACTCCGGCAGGCAGAGCTGGGCGCTCGGTCTCGTGGAGTTCGAAATTGCGGTTGCTGATGAAGCCGGTGCCGGCCGGGATGAGGTGACCCATGATGACGTTTTCCTTGAAGCCGCGCAGGAGGTCGGACTTGGCAAGGGTGGCAGCCTCCGTGAGCACGCGGGTGGTGTCCTGGAAGGAAGCAGCCGAGATGAAGGACTCGGTCTCGATGGAGGCCTTGGTGATGCCGAGGAGGACGGGCTCTGCTTCCGCAGGCTTGCCGCCTTCTTCGGACACACGGGCGTTTTCCTTCTCGAACTCGCCGCGGTCCACCTGGTCGCCCCAGAGGAACTCGGTGTCGCCGGTGTCGGTGATCTTCACCTTGCGCAGCATCTGGCGGATGATGATCTCAACGTGCTTGTCGTTGATTTCCACACCCTGGGCGCGGTACACTTCCTGCACTTCGTTGACGAGGTGCTCGCGGAGCGCCTGCGGGCCAAGAATTTCGAGGAGGTCATGCGGAACGACAGGACCGTCGGTGATCTGGTCGCCCTTGCTGACGTGGTCGCCGTTGAAGAGCAAGATGTGCTTGCTGCGGGGGATGAGGTGCTCCTCCTGCTGGCCGGTCTTGTTGTCGGTCACGATCACGCGGCGCTTGCCACGCACGAGTCCGCCGATTTCCACGGTGCCGTCGATACGGGCGATTTCGCAGGCGTCCTTGGGCTTGCGGGCTTCGAAAAGCTCGGCCACACGGGGAAGACCACCGGTGATGTCCTTCGTCTTGGAAGCTTTACGAGGCGTCTTGGCGATGGTAGTACCAGCCTCGACCTTCTCGTTGTTCTTCACGCTCAAGTGAGCGCCGGCAGGAATGGTGTAGCTGGCGAGGACTTCGTGAGTCTTCGGATTCACCACGACCACCTGCGGGTGGAGGTCTTCCTTGTGCTCGATGACGACGGTTTCTTCGTTGCCGGTGCTCTGGTTGACTTCCTTGGTGATGGTGATGCCCGAGATCATGTCGCGGAACTCCAGCTTACCGGCCTTCTCCGTGATGATCGGCACGTTATACGGATCCCAGGTGACGACCTGCTGGCCCTTCTTGACCTTGCCACCGTCTTCGACGGCGATAACGGCACCCGTGACCAGCTTGTGGCTTTCGAGTTCGCGACCGTCATCGTCATGGATGGAGAGGACGCCGTTCTTGGTGAGGGCGATCCAGGTGCCTTCGATGGTCTGCACCGAACGCATGTCCGTGTACTTGACGGTACCGGAGTTTTTGACGTTGATGAAGGGCTGCTTGAAGGAGCTGGTGGCGGCACCACCGACGTGGAAGGTACGCATGGTGAGCTGCGTTCCGGGCTCGCCGATGGACTGGGCGGCCACGATGCCGACGGCTTCGCCGATGCGCGCCATGCGGTGCGTGGCGAGGTGGAGGCCGTAGCACTTGGAGCAGCAGCCGCGCTTGCTTTCGCAGGTGAGCACGGAGCGGATCTTGAGCTTTTCGACACCGATCTTGGCCAGGTGGGCGGCTTCCTTCTCGGAAACGAGCTGACCGGCTTTGACGATGACGCTCTTGTCCACGGGGTCATGGATGGTCTCGCATGAGACGCGGCCATAGACGCGGGTCTTGAGGTCGACGATTTCTTCATCGCCCTGATAGATGGAAGAGAGCGTGATGCCGTTGACGGTGCCGCAGTCCTCCTCGGTGACGATGACGTCCTGGGACACATCGACCAGCTTACGGGTCATGTAACCGGAGTCAGCGGTCTTAAGGGCGGTGTCTGCCAGACCTTTACGAGCACCGTGAGTGGAGATGAAGTACTCAAGCACGCTCAGACCTTCGCGGAAGTTCGAGGTGATCGGACGTTCGATAATTTCACCGGAGGGCTTGGCCATCAGACCGCGCATGCCGGCGAGCTGTTTGATCTGCGTACGGTTGCCTCGGGCGCCCGAGTTCACCATGACGTAGAGCGGGTTGTGGTGCTTCTTGCCCTCGTTGTATTCCAGGGTGCGGAAGAGCTCGTCGGCGACGATTTCACCCACCTGCGTCCAGATGTCGATGATCTTCTGATAGCGCTCACCGTTGGTGATAATACCACGGCGATACTGCTTCTCGATTTCCTCGATCTGCTTGTAGGCGTTCTCAAGGCCACCGGCCTTGGCGGTCGGGATGACCATGTCGGTGATACCGATGGAGCAACCGGAGCGGGTCGCTTCGCGGAAGCCGAGCTGCTTGAGGCGGTCGAGCGCAAAGACGGTCTCCTTCTGGCCGAAGGTCTGGAAGCAGCGCCAGATGATGTCAGACACCTGCTTCTTGCCGACGGTGGTGTTGATGAAGCCCAGCCCTTCAGGCCAGATTTCATTGAAGAGCACGCGGCCGGCGGTGGTTTCGATCACAGCCTTGCTCGGGTCGCCATAGGGGCGCTTTGGCAGGCCGTGGTCGGGGTTGCGGAAGCGCACCTTGTCGTTCACGGCCAGGCCGCCTTCGGAGATGGCGAACTCGACTTCGGAGGCGTCGTTGAAGACCGGCACGCGGCCTTCCACATCGCCCTTCTTGCCTTTGGCGTCATGGTTCGGGAACTCACGCAGATAGGTGAGGAAGTAGCAGCCCAGAGGAATGTCCTGGGAGGGGTTCATCACGGGCTTGCCGCTGGCAGGGCTGAACAGGTTGTTCGGCGCGAGCATGAGCAGGCGGGCCTCCATCTGAGCTTCGATGGAAAGCGGGACGTGCACGGCCATCTGGTCACCGTCGAAGTCGGCGTTGTAGGCCGTACAAACGAGGGGATGCACGCGGATGGCCTCACCTTCGATGAGCTTCGGCTCGAAGGCCTGGATCGAGAGACGGTGGAGCGTCGGAGCGCGGTTGAGGAGGACGGGGTGGCCTTTGGTCACTTCGTCCAGGATGTCCCACACTTCCGGGGTGCGGCGCTCGATCATCTTCTTCGCAGAGCGCACGGTGTGCACCAGGCCCATCTCCTTGAGACGGCGGATGATGAAGGGCTCGAACAGAACGAGGGCCATCTTCTTGGGAAGACCGCACTGGTTCAGGTTGAGGTCAGGACCGATAACGATGACGGAACGGCCGGAGTAGTCGACGCGCTTGCCGAGAAGGTTCTGACGGAAGCGGCCGGACTTGCCCTTGAGCATGTCGGACATGGACTTCAGCGGGCGGTTGCCTGCGCCGGTCACCGGGCGGCCATGGCGGCCGTTGTCGAACAGGGCGTCCACGGCTTCCTGCAGCATGCGCTTTTCGTTGCGGATGATGACATCCGGCGTGCGGAGCTGGAGGAGGTTCTTGAGACGGTTGTTGCGGTTGATGACGCGACGGTAGAGGTCGTTCAAGTCGGAGGTGGCAAAGCGGCCGCCTTCGAGGGGGACGAGAGGACGAAGGTCTGGCGGGATGACTGGAAGCACTTCCAGGATCATCCACTCAGGACGGCTGTGGCTTTCGGCAAAGCCCTGGCAGAGCTTGAGGCGCTTGGCGAGCTTCTTGCGGATCTGCTTGGAGCGCGTCTTGGTCATCGCCTCTTCGAGTTCCTTGGTCACTTCGGCCAGGTTGAGCTGGGCGAAGATGTCGCGGATGGCCTGGGCACCCATGCCGACGCGGAAGGCGTCTGCACCGTACTGCTCTTCGGCTTCACGAAGGTCGACTTCGGTCAGGAGCTGGCCGCGCTGAAGCGGGGTGCTGCCCGGATCGATGACCATGTAGTCTTCATAGTAGATCACGCGCTCCAGCGAGCGGGCGGTCATGTCGAGCATGAGGCCGATGCGGGAAGGCATGCACTTGTAGAACCAGATGTGCGTCACCGGCACGGCGAGCTCGATGTGGCCCATGCGCTCGCGACGGACGCGGGAGAGGGTCACTTCGACGCCGCAGCGGTCGCAGACGACGCCCTTGTGCTTGATGCGCTTGTACTTGCCGCAGGCGCACTCCCAGTCACGGGTGGGTCCGAAGATACGCTCGCAGAAAAGGCCGCCCTTTTCTGGCTTGAACGTACGGTAGTTGATGGTTTCTGGGTTCTTGACCTCGCCGGAGGACCAGGAGCGGGTGCGGTCCGCCGAGGCGATGCAGATCGACACATAGTCGAACTCCTCGCCGTGCTGGGGTTCCCCGAAGATTTCTTTCAAGCTCGCGTCAGCATTCATGATGTGTGGAGATGGGTGGCAGGTTTATGCGCTGGGTTTCTGGGGAATGGCGGGTTAGGCACCCGCCGTGGTGACGAAGCCGTCGAGAGCTTCCGCATCAGCATTGGCGTTGGCGCGCTTGTGCACCTTGACGTCGAGACCGAGGGACTGCATTTCCTTGATGAGCACGTTGAAGGACTCAGGCGTGCCGGCCTCCAGAGCGTGGTCGCCTTTGACGATCTGCTCATAGATGCGCGTGCGGCCCTGCACGTCGTCAGACTTGACGGTGAGGAGCTCCTGCAGGGTGAATGCGGCGCCGTAGGCTTCGAGCGCCCACACTTCCATTTCCCCGAAGCGCTGGCCGCCGTATTGGGCCTTGCCGCCCAGAGGCTGCTGCGTGACGAGGGAGTAAGGTCCGACGGCACGTGCGTGGATCTTGTCTGCCACAAGGTGGTTCAGCTTCAGCATGTAGATGTAGCCGACGACGACATCGAGGCTGAAGGCGTCTCCTGTGCGGCCGTCGAAGAGCTTCGACTTGCCGTTGAGGCCCATCCATTCGTAGCCCGGCACCTTCTTGGCGTCCTTGATGTACTCCATGATCTTGGTCTCTGGAATACCGTCGAACACCGGGGTGGCGATCTTCATGCCCAGGGCCTTGGCCGCGAGGCCGAGGTGGGTCTCAAGCACCTGACCGACGTTCATTCGGGAAGGCACGCCGAGGGGGTTGAGCACGATGTCCACCGGGCAGCCGTTTTCGAGGAACGGCATGTCCTCTTCAGGGACGATGTTGGCGACGATGCCCTTGTTGCCGTGGCGGCCGGCCATCTTGTCACCCACGGAGAGCTTGCGCTTGGAGGCGAGGAAGACGCGCACCTGCTTGACCACGCCGCTGTCGGCGGTGTCTTCGCTGGACTCGATCTTGTCGAGGTTGCGCTCACGTTCCATGTCGGCATCGGAGAACTTCTGCTCGAAGGTCTGGATGATGTCGAAGATCTTGTTACGGATCGGGCTCGGGTCGATTTCGATGGTGTCGTAGCTTTCGGCCACGTGACGCAGCATCGTCTTGGTGATCTTCTTGTTCGCGCCGACGAGGGGCTCGCCGGTCTGGCCGTTGACGATGTCGAGAGGGATCTTCTCGTTGAGAAGGATGTCAGAGAGGCGCTCGGTGAGCTGCTCGGTGAGGTCTTCCTTCTTGGCGCGGTAGTCTTCCTCGATCTGCTTGATCTGCTTCTTGTACTCGGCCGGGGAGAGCTTCTCCTTCTCGGAGTCGCCGTTGGCGCCGCGCTGGGCGATGCGCACGTCCATGATGATGCCGGTGCAGCCGGAGGGCACGCGGAGGGAGGTGTCCTTCACGTCTGCGGCCTTTTCACCGAAGATGGCGCGCAGGAGGCGCTCTTCAGGAGCCAGCTCGGTCTCGGACTTCGGCGTGATCTTGCCGACGAGGATGTCCCCGGGCTTCACTTCCGCACCGATGCGCACGACGCCCTGGGCATCGAGATTCTTCAGCGCTTCGTCACCCACGTTCGGGATGTCGCGCGTGATTTCTTCAGGCCCCAGCTTGGTGTCACGGGCGATGACTTCAAAGTCCTCGATGTGGATGGAGGTGTAGATGTCCTCCTTGACCACGCGGCGGCTGATGGTGATGGCGTCTTCGAAGTTGTAGCCGTTCCATGGCATGAACGCGACGAGCATGTTCTTGCCGATGGCAAGCTCACCCTGGTCGGTGCAAGGACCGTCGGCGATGACGTCACCCTTCTTGATCTTCTGACCGCGCTTCACCAGAGGCTTCTGGTTGATGCAGGTGCCGGCGTTGGAGCGGCCAAACTTGCGCAGCGGATAGACGTGGGTGCCCTTCTCTTCGTCGGTCTGCACCGACTTGAGCGGGTTTTCGAGGAATTTCTCGTCCTTGACGGGCAGGTTGCCGTCCTTGGTGACGATGATCACGTCAGCAGTCGCAGCGGCGACGGTGCCGTTGGCGTCTGCGACGATCACGGAGCGTGAGTCGCGGGCAGCCTTGCCTTCCATGCCGGTGCCGACGAGGGGGGACTCACCTTCGAGGAGAGGCACGCCCTGGCGCTGCATGTTGGAGCCCATCAGAGCGCGGTTGGCGTCATCGTGCTCAAGGAACGGGATGAGCGCGGCAGCCACGGAGACGAGCTGCTT
This sequence comes from Prosthecobacter fluviatilis, assembly GCF_042655725.1. Lineage (GTDB taxonomy): Bacteria > Verrucomicrobiota > Verrucomicrobiia > Verrucomicrobiales > Verrucomicrobiaceae > Prosthecobacter > Prosthecobacter fluviatilis. The sequence goes on along the minus strand of NZ_JBHSMQ010000001.1, from coordinate 844,972 downwards.
GGGAGACACGTCCATCAGAGTGACGAGCGAAGGCTCCACTTCGATGAACTCGCCGCGGTAGCGGACGGTCACCTTGGCGCCTTTGAAGCGTCCGTTTTCGTCGATCGGGTTGTTCGACTGGGCGATGTAGTGCTTCTCTTCCTGGTCGGCGGTGAGGTAGTCGATCTTGTCCGCCACCACACCATCCTTCACGGGGCGGTAGGGGGTCTCGATGAAGCCGAACTCATTGATCCGGGCGTAGGAGCCGAGGGAGTTGATCAGACCGATGTTCGGACCTTCCGGGGTCTCAATCGGGCAGATACGGCCGTAGTGGGACGGATGAACGTCACGCACTTCGAAGCCTGCACGGTCACGGTTCAGACCACCAGGCCCGAGTGCGGAGAGACGGCGCTTGTGGGTCAGCTCGGCCAGAGGATTGATCTGGTCCATGAACTGGGAGAGCTGGCTGCGGCCAAAGAAGTCGCGCACGACGGCGGAGAGCGCCTTCGGGTTGACGAGCTTGGCGGGCGTCATGGTGTCCATGTTCACGTCGAACAGGGTCATGCGCTCCTTCACCAGACGCTCGGTGCGGGAAAGGCCCACACGGCACTGGTTGGCGAGGAGTTCGCCCACGGCGCGCACGCGGCGGCTTCCAAGATGGTCGATATCGTCGAGGATGCCCTGACCTTCGCGCAGATGGAAAAGGTAGCGCAGGGCGGAAATGACGTCCTCAGCGGTGAGGATGCGCATTTCGGTGTCGATCTTGAGACCGAGCTTCTGGTTGATCTTGTAACGGCCGACGCGGGTGAGGTCGTAGCGCTTCGGATCGAAGAACAGGCGCTTGACGAGGGCACGGGCGTTTGGCGTGGTGGGCGGATCTCCCGGACGCAGGCGGCGGTAGATTTCCTTGAGGGCCTCGTCTTCGTCCTTGGCGGTGTCCTTGCGCAGGGAGGTGATAAGGAGGTCGTCCGGGGAGGCGGTGACGACCTTGACGGACTTGTGGCCGAGCTGGATGAGCTGGCGGATGACGCCGGAGGTCAGGGGCTCATAGGCACGGGCGACGATGAGCTCGCCGTCGAGGATGTCCTTGAAGAGGATCTTGGTGGCCACTTCCTCTTCGGAGAGGCTGTCCTTGAGCTTGAGGTCCTGGATTTCGTAGAAGAGCTTGAGGATGTCCTCATCGCCCGGGAAACCGATGACGCGCAGGAGCGTGGTGGCCAGGAACTTGCGGCGGCGGCGGCGGCGGTCGAGATAGACGTAGAGGAGGTCGTTCGTGTCGAACTGCACTTCCAGCCAGGTGCCGCGGTCAGGGATGATGCGGAAGCCGTGCAGCCAGCGGCCGTTGAGGTGCTGGCTGGTTTCAAAGCAGATGCCGGGGGAGCGGTGGAGCTGGGAGACGACGACGCGCTCCGCACCGTTGATGACGAAGGTGCCGCGCACCGTCATGAGGGGGATTTCACCCATGTACACACGCTCCTGCTTGGCGCCCTGCTCGTCCTTGAGCTCATAGGTCACGTAAAGAGGGGCGCTGTAGGTCTCGGCCTCATGGATGGCTTCGAGGGAGGAGAGCTTGGGCTCGCCGATTTCGTACATGACGAAATCGAGGGTCATCTTCTCATCATAGCTGGTGATCGGGAAGACTTCCCGGAACACGGCCTGGAGGCCAAGGTCCTTGCGCTTCGAGGGCAGGATGTTTTTCTGGAGAAACTCCTCGTATGAGCGGAGCTGGATCTCGATGAGATTCGGGGGCTCGGCGACTTCGTGGATTTTGCCAAAGTTGGTGCGCTGGGACATAAGGCAGTGATGAGGCGGTTAGGGGGCGATGGGCGGTGGCACGGGATGCGGAACGGTGAATTCCGCGAAGCAACAAAAGAACAATGTCAGGCAGCCAGCCCGGCATTGTTGACGATTGTCGCGAAAACGAAGCAGCCGGAATCCAGGTACAAACCCGGATTCAGGCCATGAAAATTGTCTGAAGCAGGCCTCGCATCGCGTGGTGTCCCGGAACCGTAGCACTTGCTGCGGAGGTTCAGGCGGGAATCACGGGCGGTTGCGGGCATGCGATGTAACGAAGCGGACGGGGGATTGGGACTGACACTGACTGGACACTCCTGACCGCGTGGCGCTGCGGATTGAGGGCAAACGCCACGCGGCAAAGAGCAGGAGGGACGAGAGATTACTTGATCGTGATCTTGGCGCCAGCGGCTTCCAATTTCTTCTTGATCTCTTCGGCTTCTTCCTTTTTGCAGCCTTCCTTGAGGGTCTGCGGAGCGCTTTCGACAAGCTTCTTCGCTTCTGCAAGGCCAAGGCCGGCAACGACGCCGCGGACTTCCTTGATGACGCCAATCTTGTTGGAGCCAGCGTCGGTCAGGATGACGTCGAACTCGGTCTTCTCTTCCACTGCAGCGGCAGGGGCGGCACCACCAGCGGCGGCGGCAGCGACAGGAGCAGCGGCGCTCACGCCCCACTTCTCTTCGAGGGATTTCACGAGTTCAGCGACTTGCAGGACGGTCAAGCCACTCAGTTCTTCAACGATTTTGTTCAGGTCAGCCATAGTATTTTGTCGGTATCGCCGCTTTCCGCAGCTGCGGATCATTTAAGAGCAAAAGCTTTTGCTCCGGCGAGGAACCATTGGGTGTTGGGGTATTCAGGCCGTTTGACGGGCCATCTGGTCAAATGGGGGTTACGCAGCGGGTTGTTCGGCAGGAGCAGCAGCTTCTTCAGCGGCTGCTGCGGGGGCAGCTTCCTCTGCAGGGGCGCCACCTTCCTTGTCGGCCTTGGCCTTGAGGACGCGGGCGAGGGCGGAGGCCGGAGCCTGGAGCACACCGAGGAGCTGGGCGAGCAGCACTTCGCGGGAAGGCAGATCGGCCAGGACTTTGATGGCGGCGGTGTCGAGCAGGTTGCCGTCAAGCACGCCGACCTTCATCACCGGCTTTTCAAACTCAGCCTGGAAATTCTTGAGAATTTTGGCCGCGCCGAAGACGTCCTTGGCACCCGTCACGAAGGCGCTCTGGCCGGTGAGGTGGTTGCCCAGGTCACCTGGGTAGCCGGCCTTTTCAGCGGCCTTCTTCACCAGGTTGTTCTTGTAAACGTGGATCTCAGATCCCACGGCGCTGAGGCGCTTGCGCAGCTCGGCAAATTTGTCCACCTTCAGACCGGTGTAATCGACGACGAACAGGAAGGGAGAGGCATTGACCCGCTTCAGAAGGTCATCAATGAGCAATGTTTTGAGTTCTTTCATGATACAGTGCTTCTATAAATTAGAGTTTGACGTACTTCGACACGTCGATGCGGAGAGCAGGCGACATGGTGGCGGCGAGGGTGATGGTCTCGACGTAGCGGCCACGGGCGGAGGCGGGCTTGGCGCGGACGACGGCCTCAATGAGGGAGGTGGCGTTTTCAGCGAGCTGGGCCACTTCGAAGGAAGCCTTGCCGACGGAGGAGGCGATGTTGCCGTTCTTGTCGAGCTTGAAGTCGGCGCGGCCGGCCTTGACGGCCTTGACAGCAGCGGCGGTGTCGTCTGTGACGGTGCCGGTACGGGGGTTGGGCATCAGGCCGCGAGGTCCGAGCTGCTTACCGAGCTTGCGGACTTCATTCATCGCAGCCGGGGTGGCGATGGCGACGTCGAAGTCGGTGAAGCCGTCCTTCACCTTGGCGATGAGGTCTTCGTTTCCGACGATGTCTGCACCGGCGGCCTTGGCGGCTTCAGCAGCGGCGCCCTGGGCAAAGACGGCGACGCGCACAGTCTTGCCGGAGCCGTGGGGCAGCGGGCAGGTGCCGCGCACCATCTGGTCGCTCTTCTTGGGGTCCACACCCATGCGGAAGGACAGGGTGACGGTCTGGTTGAACTTGGTGCCAGGGAGTTTGCGCAGGAGTTCGGCCGCTTCTTCGAGCGTGAATGCCTTGCCTGCCGGGACCATCTCGGCTGCTTTCTTGTAACGTTTGCTTCTCTTTTGCATGGTAGGTGTGCAGTGGTGGCGAACTGTGACGTTCTCCTGCTTCGGTTGGGGGGATTAGTCGATGATGTCGATGCCCATCTGGCGTGCGGTGCCTGCCATGATGCGGGAGGCCTGCTCGAGATTGGAGGTGTTGAGGTCGGCGATCTTGAGCTTGGTGGCTTCCAGGAGCTGGGCCTTGGTGATCTTGGCGACCTTCACCTTGTTGGCTTCCTTGGAGCCGCTGGCGATGTTGGCGACCTTCTTGAGGATGTTGGAAGCCGGGGGCTGCTTGGTGATGAAGGTGAAGCTCTTGTCCTTGTACACCGTGATCACGGTCGGAAGGACGTCACCACCGGCCTTGGAGGTGGCGGCGTTGAACTCCTTGCAGAAGGCCATGATGTTCACACCGGCCTGACCGAGAGCAGGGCCGATGGGCGGTGCGGGGTTGGCGGCACCAGCCTTGATCTGGAGCTTGATGAGTTTGATGATTTCCTTGGCCATGTCTTTGTGTTCCTTGCTTGCTTGAGTTGAGATTCAGGGGGCGGCGGGGCGGCTTATGCCTTCTCGACCTGCCAGTATTCGAGATCGACCGGTGTGGAGCGCCCGAAGATGTTGACGGAGACGCGCAGCACGCCGCGCTCGGGATCGATTTCTTCCACGATGCCGTTCTGGCTTTCGAAGGGGCCGTCTGCCACACGGACGGTGTCGCCGAGGCTGAAGGCGATCTTGGGCACGGCGCCGTCGTCCTTGTCACGCACCTGGGCCAGCATGGCGTCCACTTCCTTCTGACGCATCGGGATGGGGTGGTCCTTGGTGCCGGCAAAGTTGAGGACGCCGTCGGTCTCCTTGACGAAGTACCAGGTCTTGTCCACCAGGCGGTTGTGCTCGTCGAGCAGGTGGCAGTTGGCGATGACGTAGCCTGGGAAGAACTTGCGGTTGCTTTCCGAGCGCTTGCCCTTCTTGACTTCGGCCACGCGCTCCATCGGAACGAGGACCTGGAAGACATAATCACCCATCTCCTCTTTTTCAATGCGGCGGAGCATGCTGTCACGGACCTTCTGTTCAAGGCCGGAGCGGACGTGGATCACGAACCACTGGTCGCGGGGTGAGGGGATGGCTCCCATAAGGATTCGGAAAAAAAGGGGGTTGGGGGAAACGGAAATTACATGCCCAGCTTCTGAGCGGCCTCGAAGGCCCACTTGAAGCTGATGTCAAACGCTGCCACGAATCCTCCGAGAAGGATCATCGCGACGAAGACCACCACTGTGGATTCATTCAGCTCGCGGTATTTGGCAAAGCCCTTTTCCTTGGGGTCCCAGGGCCACGTGGCCTTCTTGAGCTCGAGGATGACTTCGCCGATGTATTTGCGGATGCGACTCATGTGAAGCGTTTCGTTTTCTGCGGATGATTCCGGGATTTTCGCTGGCAGGCCAGGAGGGACTCGAACCCCCAACCGACGGTTTTGGAGACCGCTACTCTACCAATTGAGCTACTGACCTGTATGAGCGAGAAATGCTTCCCGGAATGGATAACGGATGGAATGACAGAATGCAAGTCCGCAGCCTCTTTTCGCTCCCGGCTGGGAGACGAAATCACCGCCGGGTCTGGCGCACAGACCCGGCGGGATTCGAGACAAACGAACTGCGCGAACTAGTCGAGGATGTTGGCCACGCGGCCGGCACCCACGGTCTTGCCACCTTCACGGATGGCGAAGCGGATGGTCTTTTCCATGGCGATCGGGGTGATCAGCTCGACTTCGATCGAGACGTTGTCACCAGGCATCACCATTTCCACGCCTTCAGGAAGCTTCACGCTGCCGGTCACGTCCGTGGTGCGGAAGTAGAACTGCGGGCGGTAGTTGTTGAAGAAGGGGGTGTGACGGCCGCCTTCGTCCTTGGAAAGGACGTACACTTCAGCGGTGAACTTCTTGTGCGGGGTCACGGAGCCGGGCTTGGCGATGACCTGACCGCGCTCGATGTCGGTCTTCTTGGTGCCGCGAAGCAGAAGGCCCACGTTGTCGCCTGCACGACCTTCGTCGAGCAGCTTGCGGAACATTTCGATGTCGGTGACGGTGGTCTTGGCGGTCGGACGGATGCCGACGATTTCCACTTCGGACATCTTCTTGATGATGCCACGCTCGACACGGCCGGTGCAGACGGTACCACGACCTTCGATCGCGAACACGTCTTCCACGGGCATGAGGAAGTCCTTGTCGATCGGACGCTCTGGCAGCGGGATGTAGCTGTCCACAGCTTCCATGAGCTTGAGGATGTTGCCTTCATGCTCGGCGTCACCTTCCAGAGCCTTCAGGGCGGAGCCCTTCACGATCGGGATGTCGTCACCTGGGAAGTCATACTTGGAAAGGAGGTCACGGACTTCCATCTCCACGAGGTCGAGGAGCTCAGGATCGTCCACCATGTCCACCTTGTTCATGAACACCACGAGGGCGGGCACGCCGACCTGACGGGCGAGCAGGATGTGCTCACGGGTCTGGGGCATCGGGCCGTCGGCGGCGGAGACCACGAGGATCGCTCCGTCCATCTGGGCGGCGCCGGTGATCATGTTCTTCACATAGTCAGCGTGTCCGGGGCAGTCCACGTGTGCGTAGTGGCGCTTGTCGGTCTCATACTCCACGTGGGCGGTGTTGATCGTGATGCCGCGTTCCTTTTCTTCAGGTGCTGCGTCGATCTGGTCATATGCACGTGCCTGGGCGAAGCCTTTCTTGGAAAGGACGGTCGTGATGGCGGCGGTCAGGGTGGTCTTGCCGTGGTCAACGTGGCCGATGGTGCCGATGTTGACGTGCGGCTTGTTGCGTTGGAATGCTTCTTTAGCCATGGTGGAGTTAGTTGAGGGGGTGCGCTTGGGACTGGTTCGTTTGTCGTGTTTCGAAGATCCCCACGGACAGCCACTGGAGCTGTTAGAGGGACTTGAACCCTCGACCTCGTCCTTACCAAGGACGTGCTCTACCACTGAGCTATAACAGCGTAACCGGCGGCGGCCTGATGAGAGACCTCCTCCTCTTTCGACAAGAAAACCGGGATATGAACACCTCCATAACTGGCGTCAGGAGACAGTACACCCCGGCTTTTTTCCGAAAAAGTGGCGCGATACTAGGACGGCTGAGGTCACTGTCAAAGACTATTTCATTTGTTTGAGAAAGAATGGCGAATATTTCGCCGTGAATCACCTCCCCCCAAGGCGGCCATTGGCAGCGAATGCCAGCCCTCCCCTTCCCCACGCACCGCCACCATGCGCTACGCTCTCGCCAGCCTCGCCCTCCTGCTGCCTGCGGGCCTGAATGCGGCGGATGATGCGGCGGCAGTGCTGAAAGACCTCGTCAAAAACGTGCGCGCCGGCCGCCAGGAGGCGCTGGCCCCGCTGCAGGAGCTGCACGCCCAGCGCCTGGCCGGCGAGGCCGTGCTCTCCCTCGTCAATGACAGGCGCACGGGCCTGGGCATCAAGCTGCGGCTCGCCGAGATCGTGGCCGCATGGCCTGCGGGCGAAGGGCGCCGGACGCTGGCGGACTGGCTGGCCAGGCACCCGGGGTGCGATGGCGATGCGCTGCTGTTTTTCGCCAGTGCGCACCTGCCGGAGACGCGCAGCTTTTTCTGGGGCCTCCTCTCGCAGCCCAAGGGCCCGCTGGCCACGGCCAAGGAGCCGGTGCGCCTCGCGCTGGCGGCACGGGCGCTGGGCGCCTTTCCGGACCATCCGGACCCCGTGGTGGCCCGCGTGGCCGCACTGCTGGACGCCGCGTGCCCGCACGTCATGCGCGCCTGCGCGGCGGAGGCGCTGGGCGGCATGCGCAGCCCCGTGGCGCTGCAGGCCCTGCTGCCCTGGCTGAATGACGACGCCATCGGCCAGAGCGTGCATGCCTCGCTCTTCCAGCTCACCGGGCAGGACTTTGCAGACGATGCGGAGAAGTGGAAAGCCTGGCTGGCAGAGCAGGGCCGGAGCCTGCCGTGGAAGATGCTGCCCCGCAGCGACTACGCCGAATACCTCAAGCTGCAAAAGCTCCTCAAGCCCCTGGAGGACGACCCCGCCGCCATGGCAGCCATGGCCAGCTTTTACGGCGTGGAGTTTCGCGGCAAAGGCGCGCTTTTCATCCTGGACGTGAGCGGCAGCATGAACGCCGACGGCCGCATCGGCAAGCTCCGGGGGCAGATGAGCAACCTCCTCACCGCCCTGCAAAACAAACCGTCCCGGCTGCGCTACGGCATCCTCACCTTTGGCGAAGACGTCACCCCCTGCTTCTCCGGGCGCGGCATGGCGCTCAATGACGAGAAAAACCACCGGCAGGCCGTGAGCTTTGTGGACCGCCTCGAAGCGCGCGGCGGCACGCCTATGTGCGAGGCCTTCACCCACGCCCTCACCCGCATCCTCCCGGAGGGCGGCATCGACTCCATCTACTTCCTCAGCGACGGCCAGCCCAGCGACGGCACCCCCGCCATGGTGCTGGATCTCGCGCAGCGCATCCATGCCGAGTACCGGGTCCGCATCCACTGCATCAGCATCGGGGAGGAAACCCCGCCCGGCAGCGCCGAGCCCTCCCTGCTCAGGCAGATCGCGGAGGCCTGCGAAGGCACGTTTACCGTGCCGCCGTGAGCGCTCACAGCTCCGGCCGTAGGCTGGGTGTGTTTGGCGTCGAAGGCATTCCAAAGCTCCAACGCCCCTTCCGCCAAACCGCCCGACTGTCAGCATGTTCGCATGCCGTGACGATTGCCTTATGCTTCCAGAAGCACCCGCTTCCCTCCTCCGAGTTGCCCAGTTTCCACACCTAAGCACGGCAACTCGGCAACTCGCATTTTCAGAGATGGCAAAGCTGTGCAAGGAAAGGCATCCCAATGTCATTGCATGACCACTCATGGTATTTCATAGCTGAAACAGCCACCCACTGACGGCAACTTTCCAGCCCCGGCGAGTTGCCATGATTTCCGGGCGCGGAGGCTGCGTATCCAGCCCGGCGGAGAGGGATCGTCCCGATCCCTCAGCGCTCCGCTTTCAGCCCAAAACTCCGCACGAACAGAAGCGCCCAAGACCCTCCATTTTAAGAGCCGTGGGCAAGACGGCGCATGGAGGGATCAGGATGATCCCTCTCCTGCCAGAGGCTCTGGATGGCTTGAAGGAGGGGGACCATCCTGGCCCCCTTTCGGCAGCGCGACGCGATGCAGCGCCCTGGATAAAGCTGAGCGTTGGATGCACGCGGCGCGTGGAGGCATCAGGATGATCCCTCTCCTCCGGCAGCAGGCGCGCAGACTTCCACAGTTTCAACGGGGGCTGGTGTGTGTATCCGACCCAAGGCCGCAGAAGAAAGCATTGAAGAGCCAGAGATCTGGAAAAGGAAGCGGCTATCTTTGTGAGGGATCAGCAGGGTCCAAAGAGTGAAAAAAAGAGATCAGCGGAGGCAGTGCGCGAACTGCTTGATCTGGGACTTCGTGAGTTCATCGAGAAGTTTGAAGCAAAGCTCAATAAACTAGGGCCTCTTTTTACTGACCATAAAGTGAGAGTAAGCCCCGGAGCAATGGGTGGGGGGTATAACCAGTGAGTCCAAACCCTTGGCTATCTTGGAATGGCTCATTCAACTCTCCAACCAGCCTTCTCAATTCTCGGTAACGCATGAATTCCTTGGTTATGGGACAGCCCATCCATTTAACTTACAGGCCTCATTTAAACTTCAATTCGGTGAGTATCGTTACATTCCAACCTTCGATAATACAGAGCAGTTCCGCAGCCCCTACACCGAACCCGTCCTCCCAGACGAAGCCGAAGCCCTCGCCAACAAAGCCCTGGCTCACGCCTTCGCTGAGATCAAAAGACACAGCGGCAGCCAGGAGTAAACAGCGCTCTTGGACGGGATGCATTCATCCCCTGACACACACATCACAGTTCAGCTTTTCAAACCCAGCGCCTGAAAGGCTGCAGCGTTTTTGGAGTGCGGCTGCGCAACCCTGAAGGGGTGGAGCTGCCGCTTTCGAGCGTCTCGCGGCAGGCGTGTGCTGACCGGCCTGCGTCACTCCACCGGCTCCCGCCTTCGGACCTGCCAGCACGTCGAAAGCGGTAGCTGCGTTCGTCCCTCACTGCGCGACCGCAGTCCATATCTGAAGCGATCCGACCCGGGGCTTTTCGAAACTCCAGAACACGGTGCCATGACCAACTCACACACTCCCCCGTTGAAACTGTGGAAACAGTGGAAGTCTCCCATCGGCAGGCGGAGCCTCCCCGACGCGAGTTGCCGAGTTGCCGTGCTTAGCACTGGAAACTCGGCAACTTCGGGAGGGTGATCGCGCTGACGCCGTGCAGGAAACCGCAGCAGGATACAAACGTTGGAAAGCGGTGGCAATGCGATGCAGGCTGATGAAAGCGCTCAGGTCCAAAAGCACTCCAATGATGGCAACTCGGGAGGGTCTCTGAGTTGCCAGGGTTTCCACTCATGCTTCGGAGCCTTCCACGCGCCACCAGGCACAGACAGGGTCGTACCTGCCCCCGTTGAAAATGTGGAATTTGAGGAAGCTGCTTTTCGGCAGGACCGAAAAAGCTTGGCATGGTGGCTACGGCCTGATGTTTTGAAAACTCTCTCCCCAGCATGACCACTCCCTCCGAACTGACCGTGTACAAAGCCTTCATCGACGGCCTGATCTCCCGCCGAGGAACTCTGGATTACCGGCTCCAGGCCTTCAGTGCCGGGGAGTGGCCGCGCGAGCATGCCGAAAAGCTCAGCGCGCTGCCGGAAGACATCCGCGATGCCATTCGCTCCATCATGATCTCCACTGCGGAGGCTGCCACGCACGATGCGCTGGCCTACCTGGAGGAGCAGGACGTGCGCCTGGAAGCAGGCGGCGCAGCCCTGCCCCATGCCCCCTTTGGCTCTTCTTTGCACGAAGACTGGGCACTGCGTGTGCAGAATCTGCCGTGGCCGGATGAAGAGGAGTGAACGAGGACGCACCATTCCACCCTCACTCCCCGCTTGAGCCTTTCCGCCCCCTGCACTAGTTTGCACCGTCATGAAAATCATCGCCTCTTTCCTCATTGTCGCTGTTTTCTCCCTCGCCTCCTGCCGTGGCAGCGGCGGCCCCATGACCCGCGCAGGGCGCGGCGTGGACCACGCCTTTGAAAAGACCGGCCAGGGCATTTCCAAGGTCGGTCGCAAGATCGAGCACACCTTCTGATGCCCGCTCAGCCGGGCACGGCCATGCTCCCCGCCAGCACCTTCTTCATCACCGGGCCCACGGCCTCGGGCAAGTCCGCCTTGGCCATCGCCCTGGCGCAGCACGTGGGCGGGGAGATCGTGAATGCGGATGCCTTTCAGCTCTACGCGGGGATGGACATCCTCACGGCCAAGCCCTCCCCGGCGGAGCTGGCGCAGGTGCCGCACCACCTCTACGGGGTGATCCCCCTCACGGAGGCCTGCGATGCTGCCAGCTACCACGCGCTGGCACTTCCCGTCATTCAGGGCATCGCTGCGCGGGGCCGCGTGCCCATCGTGGTGGGGGGCTCCGGGCTTTACATCAAGGCGCTCACCCACGGGCTCTCTCCCCTGCCCGCCGCCTCGCCGCAGCTGCGGGCGCAGTTTCAGCACCTGAGCCCCGGCGAAAAAATCGTGTGGCTGCTGCAGCGCGACCCCGAGGCCGCCACCACCGTGAACCTGCGCAATCCCCGCTACGTGGAGCGCGCGCTGGAGATCTGCCTGCTCTCCGGCCGCCCGCAGTCCGGCCTGCGCCGCTCCTTTGAGCAGGCCGAGCCGCAGGTGAGCGGCGTCATCCTCACCTGGGACCGCGAGACGCTGTACCGCCGCATCAATCAGCGCACGCTGGACATGTTTGCCGCCGGGCTCATCGGGGAAGTCCGCGCCCTGGGCCCGCTCTCGCCCACGGCGGAAAAGGCCATCGGCCTGCGCGAAGTGCGCGCCCACCTGGCCGGGCAGGCCACGCTGGAGGACACCGTCGCCGCCATCCAGCAGGCCACGCGGCACTACGCCAAGCGCCAGATCACCTGGTTTCGGCGCGAGCGCTGCTTCCAAACGATTTGCCTCGATTCCCTTCCGGCGGCACAGTACGCGCTCCCCCATCTCCTCGAACTTTTTCCATGCCTCCGCCCGACCAGCCCGCCAGCCCCGTCTTCGTCAATCTAGGCCCCCGCAGCTACCTCGTGCAGGTGGGGCGCGGCCTGCTCAAAACGCTGGGTGAAGAGGTGAACTCAAAGCTGCCGGACCGCACGAGCTGCGCCGTGATCACCGACTCCACCGTGGGCCCGCTCTACGCCGAGACCGTGCTGCAAAGCCTGCGTGAGGCCGGGAAAAAGCCCCACCTCATCACCGTGCCTGCCGGGGAGGCCTCCAAATCCCTCGCCAAGAGCGAATGGGTGCTCAGCGAGATGGTCACCGCCGGACTGGACCGCAAAAGCTTCGTCGTCGCCCTCGGCGGTGGCGTCATTGGCGATCTCGCGGGCTTCTGCGCCGCCGTTTACCAGCGCGGCATCCCTTACGTGCAGGTGCCCACCACCGTGCTCTCCCAGGTGGACAGCTCCGTGGGCGGCAAGACCGGCGTGAACCTGCCGAATGCCAAGAACATGGTCGGCTGCTTTCACCAGCCCGTCCACGTCATCGCAGACCTGGACACCCTCGGCTCCCTCCCCGCCCGCGAATGGAACGAAGGCTTTGCGGAAATCATCAAGCATGCCTGCATCCGCGATGCCTCCATGCTCCAGGCCATCGAAGACGTCGCCGCCGGCAAGGGCGACATCGTCGACCTCATCCGGCGCAACATCGCCATCAAAGCCGCCGTCGTGGAGGCCGACGAGCACGAGACCCTCGGCATCCGTGCGCTGCTGAATTTTGGCCACACCCTCGGCCACGCCATCGAGGCCGCCGCAGGCTACGGCAGGCTGCTGCACGGGGAGGCCATCAGCCTCGGCCTGCGCGCCGCCGCCTGGCTCTCCACGCAGGTGGGCGATCTCACCAGCGCTGAGTACGAGCGCATCCTCGCCCTGCTCAAGCTCTACGACCTCCCCCTGCGCCTGCCCGACGACCTCGACACCGAGGAGCTCATGCGCATCACCCGCACCGACAAGAAATTTGAAAACGGCAAGATCCGCTTCGTCCTCCTGCGCAAGATCGGCGACGCCTACGTGAGCAAGGACGTCCTCGAAGGGCACCTGAAGCAGGCGCTGGAGGAGCTGCGCAAATGACGAATGAGTAAATCCGAATGACTCATTTCCAGCCACCGGCTTAGGACACTCCCGGGTCTTTGCTTCTTCCATCCCGCATTCGACGCTCAATGCTCGAGGGCGAGTAGGAGGACGAAATAAATGCCATGCCACATTCGTCATTCAGGCTTGGACATTGTTTCGTCATTCGGATTTACTCATTCGTCATTCTGATCCCATCCGATGCGCTTCCTCACCCCCAGCTACCTGCACCTCCTCTGGCTCGCGCTGATCCCGCTGGTGCTGTGGCTCTTCCGGCGGCAGGCGCGGCGGGTGCCGGTGTCCACGCTGCTGTTTTTCAAATCGCTCGCGCGTGAGCATCAGGAGTCCGCGTGGCTGCGCCGCATCAAAAAATGGCTCTCGCTCATCCTCACGCTGCTGGTGCTGCTCTTTGCCATCCTGGCGCTGGCGCGGCCCAGCGGCACGCTTTCCGCAGACGCCGTCAGCGCCGCCGTGGTGGTGGTGGACTGCTCCGCCTCCATGGCCGCGCAGGACGTGCAGGGCCAGACCCGGCTGGACGCCGCCAGGCAGCGCGTGAAGGAGCGCCTCCGCACCCTGCCAGACCAGGCCGTGGTCTCGCTCATCGCCTTTGACGCACGCCCCCGCGTGCTGCTCTCCCGCAGCCGCAACCACCGCGAATGCCTGCGCCTGCTGGAGGAGCTCACGCCCGCGCCCATCGAGGGCAAACCCGAGGCCGCCCTCACCGTGGCGCAGCGCCTCGCAGACCTCGAGTCCCGCTCCAGCATCTGGGTGGCCAGCGATCTGCAGCCGCCCGCCAGCACAGCGGTCGACTGGATTCCCGTGGCCCTCAGGGAGCCGCTCAATGTGGGCCTCACCGGCTTTCAGATCCGCCACAGCCCGCTGGCGCGTGACCGCTACGAGGCCTTTGTCAAAGTCAGCGCCTCCGCCGGCAACGCCGCCAAGGCCACCACCACGCTGGAGGTCACCATCTCCGGCCGCATCGCCCAGCTGCGGGAGCTGGAGCTCGCCCCTGGAGAATCCAGCGCGCTCATCCTGCCGCTGGAAGGCGTGCGCGGGCAGCAGATGGAGATCCGCCTCAAGACCGCCGGCGACTGCTTTGGCTGGGACGACGCCCTCGCCGCGCCGCTGCCCAAGACCAAGCCGCTCAGCGTGGCCTACTTTGCCGAGAAGCCCGACCCCTTCACCGAGCTGGCGCTCTCCGCGCTCATCGAAAACGGGCGCATCGAAATGCGCAAAGGCGACCCAGCGGCCTGGCCGCCCAAAGAGCAGCCGGACGTGTACATCTTTGAGCACTGGCTGCCCAAGGAATGGCCCGCAGGGCGCCCCGTGATCGCCCTCACCCCGCAGGGCAGCTCCGGCCCGGTGCAGACGCGCCGCAGCAGCAGCGTGCCGTATGATGGTGTGCGCAGCGTGCAGCCAGACCACCCCGTGCTTTTTCGTGCCAGCAGCAGCCGCATCGCCCTGACCCAGACCACCCTGCTGACCCTGCCCACCTCCATCGAGCCGCTGTGGTTTGCCGGCAGCGAGCCCGTGCTGGCCGCCGGGGAGTACGAGGGCCAGCGCCTCGTCTGCACCGCCTTCTCGCCCGCGCAGTCAGAGCAGCTCGCGCTGCTGCCCTCCTTTCCCCTCATCCTCGGCAATGCCCTCTACTGGTGCGCCGAAAACAGCGAAGCCCTCACCGACACCCGCACCCTGCACACCGGCGAACTGCTGCACACCGGCAGCCTGGTGCAATGGCATGCGTGGAATGGCAGCTCCTTCATCGAAGTGGCGGACGATCCCGCGCACGGCCTCCTCGCCCTCAGCCGCATCGGCGCGTGGGAAACCGGCGACCGCAGCGGCGCCTGCGCCCTGATCTCCGCCGCCGAGACGGACCTGCCCGCCCTCGCTGCTGATGCCGCGCACTCCACACAGCCCGCCGCCCCGCTCATCACCGCCAGCGCCTTCAGCACCTGGCCGCAGCGCCTCATCTGGCTCGCACTCACGCTGCTGCTGCTGGAGAGCTTTCTGTTTCACCGCAAGGCGGTGTATTAAAGTAGCCCTGTTCCTGCGGAACAGGGGAAAGCGCCGCAAACACCTGCGGTGGGAAGCACCGTAAAACTTGGGCGATCCAGTGATATTCCTTGTTGCACAGCAAGAAGGCTACTTTGCTGGCGAAAGCTCTCCGCCCACTCCCGGAGGGAGCATGGAAATTAGCCGGTGGTGAAGGGAGCGTAGCGACCGGGAACCGCCGGATTTACGCATTATCCATCGTTTATATTGGGCCGCGCCCTGGAAGGGCGCGAGAAGCGTTCAAACCACCCTGCATTCCCTTTCACCACAAATACCGTTCGTCGTATTCCACCATCCCGCGCTGCAGCATTGCCTTGTATTCCTCTTGAAAGGTCTTCACCCGATGATGCTCCTCCTGGTTCAGCACGTACGAGCGCACCGACTCCAAATCGGGTGCGGCAAACGTGAACGCACCATAGCCCTCCTGCCAAGTGAACCCTGCCTGCCGCAATTCCTCATGAATCCAGCGTGATGACTCGCTTTTGATCTCGCGCATCACATCAGCCAGGCAATGCGTGGCCCGTAAACCCGCAGCGATGTGGATATGGTCGCCTGTTCCGCCCACCGCATGCGCGGTACCATTCATGCTGCGGATGATGCCGCCGATGTATTCATGGACACGTTTGCGTGCGGTCGGGGCCAGCCGGGGTTCACGGTTCTTAGTGCTGAACACGACATGATAGTGCAACGATAGATGCGTCGAGGGCATGGGAAACGTTTTCCGCCACATGCGCTAGTTCGCAATCATCGATTTCTGGCGTGCCGGAGGCACGAGAGATATTAGCCGGTGGTGAAGCGAAACCGCGAAGCGGTGCAGCGAGAACCACCGGAATCGCGCCATCCACCGCACCCGAATCACGGTAGCGCCCTTGAAAGGCGCGAGAATCAATCCTGGGTCATGCATCCACATTTGCCGGGCGGCATTCGAACCCTTCTCGCGCCCTTTCAGGGCGCATCGCTTGAAGATGCGATAGGGCGACTCGATCCGGTGGTTCCCGCTCGCCAAGCCTCGCTTCACCACCGGCTAATTTCCGTGCACCCTCCGGGAGCCCTTTGCATGACAGACTGCCACGCCACAGAGCACATGCGGGTCCGCCCCCCAAACCCCGCCCTTGAAAACTTGTTCACAGCCGTTACGATTATTCACAGGAAAAACGCCCTGAAAAATCCCACATCTTGTTTAAGATGTCTTAATGACCCCCAAGATAGCGTGGAATTTTGGGTTCACTCTTGCGGGCATCTGGCGCGGAATGGTTCAGTCCATCTCAGTACTCACCGCGAAGTCATTCGTCCTTCGGATTTCTTCACCCGTCTTTTCATCTCCGCCCCTTCATCGTCATGTATCTCAAGAGCCTCACCCTTCACGGCTTCAAGTCCTTTGCGGACAAGACCCATTTCGAATTCCACAAAGGCGTCACCGGCATCGTGGGCCCCAACGGCTGCGGCAAGTCCAACGTGGTCGATGCCATCCGCTGGGTGCTGGGCGAAACCTCCGCCAAAGCGCTGCGCGGCGATGAAATGGCGGACGTCATTTTCAACGGCACCGACAAGCGCAAGCCCGTGGGCCTCGCGGAAGTGACGCTGACCATGGCGGACTGCGAGCAGTCGCTGAACGTGGACTTCAACGAAGTCGCACTCACCCGCCGCGTCTTCCGTGACGGCCGCAGCGAGTACCGCCTCAATAACACCATCTGCCGTCTCAAGGACATCCACGATCTCATCGCGGGCACCGGCATCGGACGCGCGGCCTACTCCATCATGGCGCAGGGCCAGATCGACATGCTCCTGAGCTCCAAGCCGGAAGACCGCCGTACCGTTTTCGAAGAAGCCGCAGGCATCACCAAATTCAAATCGCAGAAGCGTGAAGCCCTGCGCAAGCTGGAATACACCGAGGCCAATCTGCTGCGCGTCGCCGACATCGTCGCCGAAGTGAAGCGACAGATGGGCACGCTGCAGCGCCAGGCCGCCAAGGCACGCCGCTACCAGGCCCTGCTGGAGGACACCCGCCTGCTGGACACCCACCTCGCGCACAAGCAGTACACCGAATTCAGCGGGGAGAAGTCCGAGGCTGAAAACCAGGTGCGCATGATGGCGAACCAGATCGAGGAGCTGCAGCACCGCCTGCAAGTGGCCGAGACCGAGGCCGCGCAGACGCGCGAGGCCTACCACGCGCTGGAATCCCAGATCAGCCAGGCACGCCAGCAGGCGCAGGAACTGCGCTCGCAGATGCAGAGCGCGCAGAGCCGCATCGGCTTCAACCGTGAGCGCACCGAGGAGCTGGAAGGCCGCCTGCGCCAGAACGAGGAGCAGATCGCCGCCAACGAAGAGCTGCTGGACCAGGCACGCCGTGACCTCGCCAGCGCCGACGAACAGCTGCTCGCCATCGCGGACAACATCCAGACGCGCCAGATGGCGGTGAACGAGCACGCCAGCCAGCACCAGAACATCATGCCGGAGCGCAACCGTCTGGAAAGCGACCGCCGCGCCATCCGCGAGTCCATCCGCCAGTTTGAAGGCCAGATCGCCGCCAGCGAGGCGCGCGCGCAGTCCCTCGGCAATCAGATCTCCGGCGACCGCCAGCGCTTTGAATCCCTGGCGCATGACCGCATGACGGCGCAGCAGGCGCGCGAGGCCAGCCAGATCGAATTCGACGAGCTGCAGCGCAACATCCAGGAGCTGGAGGACACGCGCAACCAGCTCGAAGAAAAGGCCAAGGACTGCGCCCGCGAGATGATCGAACGCCGCCGCCAGCGCGACGCGATGAACAACGAGCTCAACGACCTGCAGCGCAACCTGACGCAGCGCAAGTCACGCCTCGAGATCATCGAGCAGCTCCTCCAGAAAGGCGAAGGCCTCTCCGCCGGCACGCAGAAGGTCATCAGCGGCCTCGACAATCCCGAAGTCTATGGCGTCGGTGTGCGCGGCCTGCTGGCCTCCAGCATCGAGGTGGAGCCCGAGTACATCACCCCCATCGAAGCCGCGCTCAAAGACCACCTGCAGGCCGTCCTTCTCACCGAGAGCGAGCTCGCCGCGCAGATCATCGACCGCCTCACGGACCACAAGATGGGCCGCGCCGCGCTGGTGCCGCATGATTTCTGCAACCTGCGCAACGCCGCCGACCGCGAGCTGCTGCCCGCCGGCGCACTCGCCTGGGCCACGGACAAGGTGCGCGTGAAGACCGGCGTGCAGGGCCTCATCGACCACCTGCTGCACAATGTGGTGGTCGTGGACGACCTCCACACCGCCCTGCGCATGAAGCGCGAGATGCCCCACCTCGCCATCGCCACCATGCGCGGAGAGTTCATCACACATGATGGTATCATCACCGGCGGCGCCAGCAAGGAGGAGGGCTCCTCCACCCTGCGCCGCGAGGCCGAGGTGCGCCAGCTCCGCGCCGAGGTGGAGGCGCTGGAGTACCAGTACATGGAAAAGGAGGACGCCGTGAACAGCGTCACCGCCCAGCTCGAGGAAATGCAGCGCGAGGAAGTCTCCCTGCGCGAGCAGTCCCAGCGCGCCCGCGAGGGCTTCTCCCAGTTCCAGGGCAAGATGAGCGTCGTGCAGCGCGCCCTGCAGCAGGCCACCACCAAGCTCGAAAGCGTCGAGTGGGACCAGAACCAGATCCAGGAGCGCATCAGCGGCTCCGAAAGCCAGATCACCCAGCTCCGCGAGGCCGTGGCCATCGCCCAGGAGCAGCTCGAAACCTCCCGCATCCGCGAGGCCGAGCTGGAGCTGGAAATGGAGTCCTTCCTCCGCCGCGAGCTGGAGTCCAGCGAGCGCCTCAACGAGCTGCGCACCGCGCTGGCTCTGGAGCAGAGCGCCCTGCAGTCCATCGAGCGCCAGAAAGCCCCGCTCGGCGTGCGTCTGCAGGAGCTGCAGGCCGGCATCAACCGCTTCTCCGAGGAGATGAACACCTGGCGCATGCGCATCCAGCAGAGCGAGGCGGAAAACGCCCGCTTCCAGGAGCAGATCGAGTCCCAGCGCGACACCATCGGAGCGATTGAAGAACACCTGCAGTCCAAGACCGAGGAGCGCGCCGGATTGTTTGAGCAGGTCAGCCAGCTCGAGTCCCAGCTCACGCAGCTGCGCCAGAGCTTCAACGGCCTCAACGAATCCCGCAACCGCGCCGAAGTCACGCTCACCCGCGTGGACCTGCGCCTCGAAAACCTCATCAACCAGGTGCAGGAGCGCTACAGCTTCCACATTGAAGCCTTTGAGCCCGACTACCACGTGCTCATGATGACCATCGAGGAGCAGAAGAAGAACCGCAGCCGTGGAAAAAAAGGCGCCGCCAGCACCGCCGAAAGCAGCTCTGCCGACGACAGCGCCGACGCCACCGCCGAAGCCCCTGAAGAGCCCGAGGCCGAAGAAGCCCCGCAGGTGCGCGCCGTCTCCAACCGTGACGACGATGCCGTGGACATCGACGAGGTCGTCATCCCCGGCCAGGAGGCCGAGCCCGACTGGGCCTTCGTCATGGAGGTGGTCTATGAGCTGCGCCAGAAGCTCGAGGGCATCGGCCCGGTGAACCTCGACGCCATCCAGGAGTTCGAAGAGCTCGAAGAGCGCCACAACTTCCTCGACACCCAGCACAACGACCTCGTCAAATCCAAGGACGAGCTGCTGCAGGTCATCGCCAAGATCAACGACACCACAAAGACCATGTTTGTGGAGACCTTTGAGCAGGTGCGCGGCTTCTTTAACAACAATTTCCGCGAGCTCTTCGGCCCCGCCGCCAAGGCCGACCTCATGCTGGTGGATGAAAACGATCCGCTGGAGTCCGGCATCGAAATCATCGCCAAGCCCCCGGGCAAAAAGCTGCAGACCATCAGCCTCCTCTCCGGTGGCGAGCGCAGCATGACCGCCGTGGCCCTGCTCTTCTCCATCTACCAGGTGAAGCCCAGCCCCTTCTGCGTGCTGGACGAGCTTGATGCACCTCTCGATGAAACGAACATCGGCCGCTTCCTCAAGATGCTGGACGCCTTCATCGACAACTCCCAGTTCATCATCGTCACGCACAACAAGCGCACCATGAGCCGCGCGGATGTGATCTACGGCGTGACCATGCAGGAGTTCGGCGTCAGCAAGCCTGTGGGCGTCCGCATGACCACGGAGGACACCCGCACCCTGGCCAAGTCCGCCCAGGAGCTGGCCCTCGAAGCCCCGAACCAGCAGAAGCGCCGGAAGAAGTCTGACGACGCCAATGCCGCTGAAGGTGAAGACGCCGACGAAGCCGCAGACGCAGCGAGCGCCGAGGCCTCCGAGTCCACCCCCGTCAACGAAGACCTCGATGAGGAGCAGGCCCGCCTGACCGCCATCGAGGAGCAGGAGGAGCAGACACCTGCGGCGCTGGTGTAAACACACCGGAGCAAGGTCCTGGTTGATTCGCTGCGCTGCCCTTCGGACTCCATAAGGTCGTCTGTCTCGCTTCGCTAGGCTGTCCTCGATTCTAACGCTCCCGAAAAGCGCGTGCCACGTCCTTGGTCCGCAGCGCATGTATTGTAGTTCCGCCTTCAGGCGGCTTCGGATTCTGGACTCCACACGCTGGATTCCAGGCTCCTTGCTTTCTTAATACCATGATGCGTTGAAAACGACTCTGAAGGTGGAGGCACGATCCGACGGAGGGGGATCATCTTGATCCCCCCACCTGCAGCGTGTTCGTGGATGTTCGAGGGCGCTGGGCGACGCGTGAGCGTGTGGGATCGGGACGATCCCACTCCTCCAGAGCGCAGGCTGGCCGCATGGAATGCTGGCTTTCACCCATGAGACCCGTTTTCAGCTGTACGTGGTATAAAGCCGGTACTACAATACGGTACTGGGTGGCTGGGAGCTTCCAGGGCTTGGCGCGAGTGCTCGCCTCATCATCCCCTCAAACCTCTCCCGCAGTTCCTCGTCCCCCACACGCTGCGCCAGTTCGATGAGCTCCAGGTATGCGCTCCGTTCCTCCGGGTAGTAAAACAGGATCTTCTCATACTCCTGCACTGCCGCCTCCACCTTGCGCTCCTGGCTGTACTTGCGTGCCAGCACGTAGGACAGCGGCGGCTTCTCAAACTCCTCCGAAGGGTAAAACAGCTCTGCAAACGGCTGCGCAATCCACTCGGCCAGCTTTACAGCCGTGTCCGGCGCCAGCAGCAGCACCGCAGCCACGAGCAGCAGCATGCTGCCGATCACCAGAAAGGCCGCAGAAAGCCAGTCCATCCTCAGCGCTGCGCACATCAGCCACACACTCGCCAGCAAGGCGAGTCCGGCGAGAATCCTGCGAGCTTTCTGCCAGTGCATGCACAGGGATAAATCCGATCACAAGCTCTGCAACTGCGAGGCCAGCACCTTCGTCTGCCGCACGCATGCCCCGGCGCTGTTCCAGCTTTGCGCGCCCCGCTACTTCACCGCCTCATACAGCGACGCAATCCCCAGCGTGAGCTGGCGTGAGCCCGCGCTGCTGAAGCCATTCGCACAGATCAAAGACTCCATCTCACGGCCGGAGGGGAAGCGCTCGATGGACCCGCAGAGATAGACATAAGCCTCGCGCTTGCCGGTGATCCACCCAGCCACGCGGGTCATGACCTCCTTGAGATAAAACAGGTACAACTGCCGGATGCCCGGGATGCGCGGGATGGAAAAATCGAGCACAAACAAGCGCCCGCCGGGCCGCAGCACGCGGCTCATCTCCTGCAGGGCGGCGGGCCAGGAGGCCATGTTGCGCAGGCCAAAGGCAACCGTGAGCACATCAAAGGAATTGTCCTGAAAAGGCAGCGCCAGGCCGTCTGCAGCCACCAGGGCGCGGAGCTGGCGCTTCTGCGCCTCACGCATCATCGGCACCGAGAAATCCGCGCCCAAAACTTTGGCCTGCGGACAGGCAGCCTGGATGGCCTGGGCGAGATCTCCGCTGCCGGTGGCGAGATCGAGCACACGCTGCGGATTCAGCTCTGCAATGCGCCGGGCCGTGGTGCGGCGCCAGAGGCAGTCGATGCCGAGGCTGAGGACGTGATTTGCCAGCACATAACGCGATGCGATTCCCGCAAATGCCTGCCTCACAAATCCTGCGTCTTGCATGTGGCTTTCTGTGTAACCGGTCACCCGGGCGGCACTGTTGCCGCTGGATGGTGCTCACGAGAGGACTCGAACCTCCACGATGTTACTCACTAGAACCTGAATCTAGCGCGTCTACCAATTCCGCCACGTGAGCAAAGGAGTCGGGTTGACCGGGGACGGGAGTTTTGACCAAGCTGGAAAATACTCAAGCGAGAAAATGACTTTCTTCTAGCCGCAGGGCTGGCCCGGGTTTAGTCGCATGGGCATGTCCTTTCGTCTTGAAATGCTGCAGGTGGCGCGCCTGGCGCCCAAACTCCTCGGAGAATCGGCGGAGCTGGTGGAGGCTTTTCTGCGCTCCCGCCTCTCCCCCGAGGGTGGTTTCCTGGACCGCAACGACAAGCCGGACCTCTACTACACCGTGTTTGGCCTGGAGGGCCTGCAGGCTCTTTCCGTCGATGCCGCCACCCTTCCCGATGTGCGCCCCTGGCTGAAGCCCTTTGGCGACGGCGAGCGGCAGGATTTCGTACACCTCTGCTGTCTGGCACGCTGCTGGGCCAATGCGGGCATGGCGGACTTTTCAGCGGCCTCACGTGAAGCGCTGGCGGCACGCATCGAGGCCTTTCGCTGCCCGGACGGCGGCTACCATCAGGCCCCCGGCCGGGCCAAAGGCAGCGCCTACGGCTGCCTGCTGGCCTGGGGTGCCTACCAGGACCTCGGCGGCATGCCTCCCGAGCCCTGGCGGCTGGCGGAGTGCATGGGCGGCCTGCGCACGCCCGATGGTGCCTGGTCCAATGAGCCCGGCATCCCCGTGGGCTCCACCACCGCCACCGCAGCCATGGTGGCCCTGCACCGCCACATGGACATGGCACCGCCCGCTGAGGCCGTGGACTGGCTGATGCGCCAGTGCCTGCCCGCAGGCGGGTTCCTGGCCCTCCCCGCCGCCCCCATTCCCGATCTGCTCTCCACCGCCGTGGCCCTGCATGCACTGGATGCCGTGCAGGCAGATTACTCACGCCTCAAAGAGCCCTGCCTCGACTTTGTCGATTCCCTCTGGGATGCCACCGGCGGCTTCCATGGCAACTGGACCGACGACATGCTCGACTGCGAGTACACGTATTACGGGATGCTCGCGCTGGGGCATCTGGCATAGAAGCTTGGAAAGGAGAGGGATCGTCCCGATCCCTCACGCTTCCGCACCGCCCATCTCACACTATCCAAACCAGGGGATCAGGATGATCCCCCTCCGCCAGATTCGACACACCAGGACACAAAAAACCCGGACATCGCTGCCCGGGTTTTCTGAAGAGTTCTGGAAGGCGTCGTGTTACGCGATGACTTCGCTGAGGATGCGGCCACCGTTGACGATGTCGATGGGGCGTCCGCCGTCGGCCATGATGCGCTTCTCGCTGTTGATGCCGAGGAGGCGGTACATGGTCTTGGCAAGGTCTTCCGGCCCCACGGCGTCACGGTCAGGCTCACCGCCCAGCGCGTCGGAGGCGCCGTGGATGTAGCCTTCTTTGACACCACCGCCGGCGAGGGCGACGGAGAACACGCGCGGCCAGTGGTCACGGCCGTTGGTGCCGTTCACCTTCGGCGTGCGGCCGAATTCTGAGCTGACCATGACGAGCGTGCGCTTGAGCATGCCGCGGTCGGCGAGGTCGGTGATGAGGCGTGCAAAGGCCTGATCGAAGTTCGGAGCCTGACCGGTGAAGGCATCCTTGATGTTGGAGTGGTGGTCCCAGCCGCCGTAGTTCACGGAAACCATGCGCACACCGGCCTCGACGAGGCGGCGGGCCAGCAGGAAGCGCTGGCCGGCGGTGTTGCGGCCGTATTCGTCGCGCAGCTTGTCAGACTCCTTGGTCAGGTCGAAGGCTTCGCGGGCCTGCTTGCTGCTGATCAGGCCGTAGGCGGCCTGGTAGAAGCTGTCCATGGCGCTGATGGAGTCGGCTTTTTCCACGGCTTTGAAGTGCTCGTCCACCGTGCCCAGAAGGTTGCGGCGGCGGTCAAAGCGCTTCTCATCCACGTCCTTCGGAGTCAGGAGGTCACGCACGGTGAAGCCTTTGTCCGCAGGATCGCTGCCGAGGGCAAAGGGGCCGAAGGCGCTGCTCATGTAGCCGGTGCCCTGGTCTGGAGCGACCATGTTTGGCACCACCACATAAGGAGGCAGGTTGTTGCGGCTGCCCTGCTCATGGGAGATCACGGAGCCGAAGCTTGGGAACTTGATCGCCGGGCTCGGACGGTAGCCGGTGAACATGTTGTGCGTGCCACGCTCATGGGCGGCTTCACCGTGGGTCATCGAGCGGATGACGGTGAGCTTGTTCATGATCTTGGCGATGTTCGCAAACTTCTCACCCACGTATTCCCCGGGGATGGAGGTCTTGATCGGGGTGAACGGGCCGCGGTAGTCAGGCGAAGCAAAGGGCTTCGGGTCCCAGGACTCGTGCTGAGCCATGCCACCGGGGAGGTAGATGTGAATGATCGAGTCAGCGACGGGCTTGAAGCTTTCCACTTCAGGCATGACCTGCGCCGCCTGAAGGCGCATCATCTCAGGCAGAGTCAGGCCGAGACCGCCGAGCATGCCAACGTAGAGGAAATCACGACGGCTGACACCGGAGCGCAGATCAAGGTGATTGCCTTGGCAGAGAGAATGCATTTTCATAAGGAGGGAGGGGTGTTGTTGCTGGAATCGAGATGAATTACGGGAGTGCCCCGGCGATCTTGCATATCTTGCTAAAAATGCCGCAAATCGTGCGCCACCCGCCTCAGGGCGTCACCCAGCCAGGCTGGATGATCTTGTGGATCCACACCTGGAAATCCACCGGAGCATCCGGCGGAAATTTCAAATTCAGCATCATCGGCACCGTGGCGTCCTCGCTGAGCTGCAGCTGGTAGTCCAGCACCTTGGAGATCGGGCCGCCCTTCTCGGCGTAGCCATACACCACCTTGGCGCCGGGTTCGGAAATGTTGCGCAGGCTGTAGCACTGCAGCCTGGAGGGGTCACCAAACTGGTTTTCAAAATGCCCTGCCGGAGACACATACACCCGGAAGAGCGTGGGAATGGCCTGCCTCTGCTCCAGAAAATCCGACCACGCCATCTCGCCAGCGCCCACGAATGACTCCCAGTCCACCCGCGGCCCGGCCGGCGTGTGCTCCACCGTGGCCACGCGCCTGCCCCCGCCTTCCAGCACCACCACATGCTGGCTGAACTTGGGGGAAAGCTCCGTCGCCTCGACGATGGAGTCAAACGAGATGGCCCCGTCCGGATTTTTGGAATAGTAGGTGCTCATCAGCGGGGCCACGCGCAGGCGGTCGCGCACCAGCAGCACGCGCTCCTTCCAGGTGGCCGTCGCGAGAAACTTGCCCAGCACCTCCTCCGCCGCAGCCAGCTTTGCCAGATCTCCGCCCTCGACCTTGGACATGGCGCTGGCCGTTTTCAGCTCTTCACTGCCCGGGGGGCGAAACACCAGATTTCCCGGGCTCACCATCTGTGGCGTCGGCTCCTCAGGCTGCATGAGCGCAGTGCCTGGCGGCAGCACAGCAGCGGGCTTGTCCTCCTGCTGGGTCTCCGCAGCCTTGGCCAGCTTGGAGGCCAGCGTCTCCTCCTTCTTCGGCTCCGAGGGCAGCAGGCTCCAGACCACGAGCACAAGCACTATGAAGCCCACCACTCCGGCGCCGATGAGCAGGCGCTTGCGGAACTGCTGGATCTCCGGGTCCATGCGCATGCGGTCAAAGGCATCTCCGGGCAGCGGCTGCGGCTCCTGGTCTGCGGCGGCTGCGGCGCTCGGCTCGGCTGCGCCGGTGGGCTCGTTCTGCGTCATCAGCAGCGCGCGGCGCTTGGTCTTGGTGGTCTTTTCCGCCATCTGCAGCATCACCATCTGCCCGCACTCAGGGCACGGGCGTGAGCGCGTCACTGAAGAAACCTGGATTTCGACAGTCTTTTCGCAATGGGGGCAGACGAGGGTGGTGGCCGGCATTCTGGGCTGGTCGTTGATGAAAGGGTGGTCAATGTGGCTGCTGGAATGAACTGCCGCAACCTGTGGTTGTTCAATTTCCCGTCCACACATCCGCCGTCATGCCGCCGCTGCCGCGCAGGCGCAGCAGGCCCCAGCTCATCATGATGCGGGCATCCTCCCAGATGTACTTCGTCTTGGTGCCCAGCTGCACCAGGATCACCTCCCGGCTGCCGCTGGCGGCGCTGGAGATCAGGCAGCGTCCGCTGGCCACGGTGTAGCCGGTCTTCATGCCGTTGCACTCGGGCATCACGCCCAGCAGCTCGTTGGTGTTGGTGAGCGAGATGTAGCGCCCGCTCGCAAACCGGAAGCCGAAATGCTTGCGGCGCACCACATCGCGGATCACGCCGTTGCGGTACGCAGCCATCGCCACACGCGCCATGTCACGCGCGGTGGAGTACTGCCCGCCCACGGTGAGCCCGTGCGGGTTTTTGAAATGGGAGTTTGCACAGCCCAGCGCGCGGGCCTTGGCGTTCATTTTGGCGGCAAAGGCGCTGATGCTGCCCGCGTTGTCACGCGCCAGCACGTTGGCCACATCGTTCGCGCTCTTGATGAGAAAGGCGTAGAGCAGCTCCCGGCGCGAGTACACCTCCCCCGGCTTGATGCCGAGCCGCGTGGGCTCCACCGCCACGTCAGAGGCCTGCACGCGCACCATCTTGTCCAGGTTGCCTGCGTCCAGCACCACCAGGGCCGTCACCAGCTTCTGGGTGCTGGCCACGCCGCGCGCGGTTTCAAAATTGCGTCCCGCCAGATGCTGCCCGGTGCGCGCATCCAGCAGCAGGTAGGAGGCGGCGCGGATGGCAGGGCCGGAGGTGGCCACCAGCATGGGGCGCTCCGGCAGCAGCACCGGCATGACCAGCGCATCATCCCCCTGGGCATACATGTGCTGGGTGTTTGGCGCGACCGGGATGGCACGCACCACCCCCTGGCCGGCACAGCTCGCCAGCAGCGCGGCTGCAGCTCCAATCATCAAAAGTTGGGTCAGTCTCATCATCGTGAAGGAACGCCACATCCGCCTGCAGTTTTCATGCCGGGCAGGGCGGCCATGGCGTGCCGCATCTAGGCCACCCCGCGTTTGTTGTCAAACCTTGCGCCCTCCGCCGCGCGCTCCATGTTCCGCCCATATGGCACTTATCATCAACGGCGAACAGATTGACGACGAAAACATCGAGGCGGAGTTCCGCCACATCAAAGGTCACTACGAGCGCACCCTCCAGGTGGCCTGCTGCGAGCGCGACCCCGAATTTCGCGGCATCGCCAAGGACAACCTCATCTCTCGTGCCCTCCTCGGCCAGGAAAGCCGCCGCCGCCACCCCGAAGTCTCCGAGGCCGAGGTCACCGCACGCCTGCAAAAGCTCATCGAAGAGGCTGGCGGCGAAGATCAGTTCTACATGAACATCGGCATGCCCGTCAAAAACGAGGCCCTCATCCGCGACAACGTGGCAGGCGGTGTACGGCTGGACAAAACCCTGCAGGAAATCTACGCCCCCGAGCCCGAGCCCACCGAGGCCGACCTGCGCGCCTGCTACGAGGCCAACCTCAAGCACTACATGACCGACGAGGAGATCCAGGCCTCCCACATCACCAAGAGCCTCTCAGGCGCCAGCAGCCGCCAGGAAATCTACCACACCATGCGCGACGTCCGCCAGCAGCTCCTCGCCGGGGCCGACTTCAACAAGCTGGCCGAAGAGCATCGCACCGCCGAGCAGCAGCAGATCGACCTCGGCTGGTTCAAGCGCGGCGAGTTCATGGAGGAGTTTGAGACCATCGCCTTCTCCATGGGAGAGGGGGAGATCAGCCCCGTCTTCACCACCCAGCTCGGCTTCCACGTCTGCACCGTCACCGGCCGCCGCCCGTCCGTGGCACGCCCCTTTGAGGAGGTGAAGGCCGACGTGAAAAACCGCTTCATCGAAGAATACCGCGACAAAAAGTTCAACGCCTTCCTCGAAGAGCTCAAAGCCACCGCGAAGATCGAGGACACCGACCCCGAAGGCACAAACTGCGGGCATTGATGGGAAAGTGAAAAGTAAAAAGGGCGGAGAAGCCCCTCCCCCTTTTCACTTCTTCCACACTCACATCTTCGCGATCACCGGCAGCGGTGTGCGGCCCGACTCCACAGGCTCCGGCAGCGAGTCCATGGGCGGCGGGCCGGGGAAGTTGTCGTCCACAAAGCGCCGCCAGGTGTCGCGCGTTTTGGCTGAGATGAAGCCCTGCACCGTGTCACCGCACTTGCCGCAGATCATCACGCTGTGCAGGAGGGAGAGCCCCTCGCACACGCCCGTGATGACAAAATCATCCATGCCAGGCGCATCCCGCCGGGCATCACAGACAGCACACGAGTCCAGGCCGCGCTCCAGCGTCACCTGCTCGTTCTGAAACTGCGACAGCCGGTTCTTCGACTCCTGGGAAAACTCCTCCATCATCTGCGTGCGGCAGTGGTCGCACAGCGCATACTCCATCACGCATTCGCCGCGCTTGTAGGCCTTCGAGATCTGAAAGCCGCCGGGAAAGTCCGGCAGCGACTCGCCGCAGCGCGTGCAGTTCTGGAAAGGGCGCTCTTCATACTCGCACCGCAGGTCGGGCGGGATCGGCGGCGGCTGTTGGAGATCGTGATCAGACATCGGCTTGTTTGCAACAAAGCGCACACCATGCCAGTTTCACAGTCCAAACCCATGCGCGCAACGCTTTTCCTCAGCCTCCTCCTCTCCGCCGCCCTGCATGCCCAGCCTGCGGAATGGCCGGACTCCCGCGGCAACGCGGCCATGACGGGCGTCTCCCCCGTCGAACTGAAGTTCCCGCTGGAGCTCGCCTGGCAGTTCAAGCTCATGGACAAGCCCAAGGGGCAGGCGGAGATGCTCGTCTCCAGCGCCATCGTCCGCAGCGGCAAGGTCTATCTGGGCAGCAAGGACGGCAAATTTTTCTGCCTCGACCTCGCCACCGGCAAGGAAGTCTGGAAGGCCGAGGCCAAGGGGGCCTTTGACGGCGCCGCCGCCTTTGCGGGCGATCTCGTCGTCGTGGGCTGCCAGGATGGCTTTGTCTATGCCTGGAACGCCGACACCGGCAAGGAGGCCTGGAAATTTGAAACCCAGGCCGAAATCCACGCCGCCGCCAATGTCTGGACAGACCCCGCCACCAAGGCGCAAAAAATCATCATCGGCAGCTACGACTACTCCGTTTACTGCCTCGACGCCAAGACCGGCGCCAAGGACTGGGCCGCTGAAACCGGCTATTACATCAACGGCGGCTGCGCCATCGGCGACGGCAAGGTCGTCTTTGGCGGCTGCGACAGCGTGCTCCACGTGCATGATGTGAAGACCGGCAAGGAGGAGCGGCAGATCGAGGTGGGGGCCTACATCGGCAACAACGTCGCCATCGCAGACGGCGTCATCTATGTCAGCCATTATGGCAACCGAGTCGGTGCCTACCGCGTCGCCGACGGCATGAAGGTCTGGGAGTACGGCGAGCGCGAATTTGAATACTACGCAGCGCCCGCCATCTGGGAAAAGGGCGTCTATGTCGGCGGGCGGGACAAGCGCTTCCACGCCATCGACCGCGTCACCGGGGCGCAGCTCTGGGAATTCCGTGCGCGCGACCGCATCGACAGCAGCGCCGTCATCTGCGCCGGCAAGGTGGCTCTCTTCGGCAGCGACGACGGCTACCTCTACGCCCTCGACCTCAAGACCGGCAAGGAAGTCTGGCACAACGAGATCGGCGCGCCCGTGAAGACCTCGGCCGCCGTAGCCGGAAACCACGTCCTCTTTGGCGCGGATGACGGGGTGCTCTACGTGTTTAAGAATGGGAAGTGAGATTGGGAACCATCATGACCATCTTAAAGCTGTCTCTCGAAGAGTGCTCAATACGTCTCGATACTCCATTCGATCCTCCTGAGTCTTCCGTCAGCGACCAAGAGTTTGAGGAGGAGTATTATCGACTCTTCGACACTCTCGAGGGGTTCCTCGCTGCTCATGGAAAGAACGATGCCTATGGACAAGGCGACTACTATCTTGAACCAAACGTCATGCGCTCACGTGGCATGGGATTTGAAGTCGCCAACTCAGCTATCGTGACAATGGATTTTTTGCACGGCTTGCAAAAGCTTGTATCTGAGCGTGCCCCTGCATGGGAGATCTACTTTCGTTCGGACAACTTTGACTATGACGTCTTTATCAATCCTTCAGAGGTGAGGATCTACCGCGACAGCCCTGACTTACTGCCACAAGTAGGAAACAACAGTGCTTGAAACTCCCTTGTTCCAAGCGCGTTTCCATCAAGGTCACGCAAAGCTCAGCGCCTCCACGGCCGTCTCCATGTGGACCATGGCCCCGTAGCAGCCCAGGCCCGCCTTTGCCCCCAGCCCGAGGAGGTGACGCATTTTGCGCTTCAGGCGCCAGAAAAAGGAGCGGCGGATGGTGCGGTGAATGGCAAACTTCCTCACATAGTTGGTCACCGTCCAGTGCGTGGTCAGTCCGTCCGGGAAAAGCGCCGTGTCGCCGACGCGCAGCGTGTGGACCTTGCGCTCCGGAGTCTGCTCCTCGATCACCACCTCCCCCTCCAGGATCTGTATAATCTCGTCCAGCCCAAACACCCACTTGAACTTGCCCGCGCTGCATTCCCAGACTGCGCATGAAAGCGTCTGGTCAGGCGCGATCGCCAGCGTGGTGGCCCGGGCGATGGGGTTTCCCTCCAGAATCCAGTCGGGGTTGATGGGCGAAGGCTGGAGATCTTGATTCAAAATCGAGCCCGTCTGGATGCGCGCCGAGTCGCTGGACAGTCGGCGGGCGGCAGAGCTGGCGGAGTTGCTGTCAATGAATCCGAGGGGGGATTTGAATGCATTTTCCATATTTTCTGTCTTTATAATCAATAGCCAAATTGCCTATTGTCGAGAAAACTTGTGTAGCGAAATTCTGACACACCCAATGGGCTATATCTTTATTCGCGTTAAAGCATGCCCTAGGCACCGCCAGAGCACGCCGCTTTGCCCCCTGCCCCGCGCATGACTTGTGCGGTCCTCCAGTTGCAGCCCCTCCTTGCATCCCCGCAACCCACCGCTAAAGGAACTGGGTGCGTATCATTTCTGGCAGCGCGGGAGGGCTCGCTCTCGAAGTCCCCAAAACCGTCACACGGCCCACGCAGGACCGTGTGAGGCAGGCTGTGTTTTCGATGCTCGGGGAGCTCGTGCCCGGTGCCCATGTGCTGGATTTGTTTGCCGGCACAGGAGCTCTGGGCCTCGAATGCCTGAGCCGGGGCGCGGCCTCCGCCATGCTGGTGGACGAAAACAAAGGCGCCTGCGAAGTCATCCGCAGAAACATCGCCAAAACCCGCCTCACCGGTGCCACCGTGCGCCACAGCGATGTCTTCCGGCTGCTGCCCCTGCTGCAAAAGGATGGGAAGCAGTTTGACCTGATCTTTGCGGACCCGCCCTACACGCACAGCGACGAGGACACCGACTTCATCGCCAAACTCCTGGCCGAAGAGGCGCTGCCTGCGCTGCTGCATGCAGACAGCCACCTCATTCTGGAAAGTCACCACTTCAACCGCGAAACCAAACACTGGCCCGGATGGGAGGTGCTGACGGACCGCCACTACGGCTCCACCCGCATCGTCTGGCTGCGCAAAATCCCGCATGGCATCGAAAGCGCTTAGCCTCACCCTGTACAATCTACTGCTGCCGCTGGGGCTCGTGCTGATGCTTCCCGGCGCCATCATCAAGATGCGCCGCCGCAACGGCCGCTGGCAGGACCTTGCCCAGCGCCTCGGCTTCCTGCCGCG
This sequence comes from Prosthecobacter fluviatilis, assembly GCF_042655725.1. GTDB lineage: Bacteria > Verrucomicrobiota > Verrucomicrobiia > Verrucomicrobiales > Verrucomicrobiaceae > Prosthecobacter > Prosthecobacter fluviatilis. The sequence goes on along the minus strand of NZ_JBHSMQ010000001.1, from coordinate 813,018 downwards.
CGAGGTCAGGACCGCCATCGATGCCCTGCCCCAGCGCGAGCGCTTCTGGGTGCATGCCGTGAGCGTGGGAGAGGTGGGCGTGGCCAAAAAGCTCATCAGCCGCCTGCTCAAAACGGACGCACATCTTGGAATCGTCCTCAGCACCACCACCCCGACCGGCTACGCGCTGGCCGCAGAGCTGGCGGCGCAGCACGCCGGGCGCATGGTGGCCATCTACAGCCCCATCGACCTGCCCGGTGTCGGCAGGCTCATGCTGGAGAGCATCCAGCCCACGCAGCTCGTGCTCGTGGAGGCCGAGGTGTGGCCCAACCTGACCGCCAGCGCCACCCGCCTGGGCATTCCCGTTTCCCTCGTCAATGCGCGCCTCTCCCCGCGCAGCGCACGCCGTTACCAGAAGTTTCGCGCACTCATCGGCCCCGTCTTTGGCATGCTGAAGCAGGTGCTGGTGCAGGAGCCGGAAGATGTGGCACGCTGGCAGGGCTTTGGAGTCGGGGCAGGCCACATCCACCTCACCGGCAGCATCAAGTATGACCCCGAAGGCTCGGTCGTTCCTGCCATCAAAATCGAGGAACTGCATTCGGTGCGCGCTCTCGCCGGCATTGCCGAAGCACAGCCCACGCTGCTGGCCGCCAGCACCCATGCGGGTGAAGAAGTCGAACTCGCCCGCGTCTTCCTGCGCCTGCGCGCCCACATTCCCCAGCTCGCACTCCTCATCGTGCCACGGCATGTGGAGCGCCGTACCGAGATCTGCGCGGAGCTGCAAGGCATCGGCATCTCCCCTGCCCTGCGCAGCGTGCCCAACTCGCGCGTGGATGCCAGTGCGCCTGTCTTGCTGATCGACACCACGGGCGAACTCGCCGCGTGGCAGCATCTGGCGACGCTGGTGGTCGTGGGCAAAAGCTTCCTCGCGGAAGGCGGCCAAAACCCCGCCGAGGCCGCGCTGGCGCAGAAGCCCGTGCTTTTTGGGCCGCACATGGAGAACTTCACGCCGCTGGTGGACCTGCTGCTTAAGCACGGCGGCGCGCAGCAGGTGGCTGACTTCGCTGAGCTGGAGTCTGCCTGCCGCACCCTGCTGCAAAAAGCAGACAAAGCCGCCCTCATGGCCAAGGCAGGCCACGACGCCCTCAGAACCCACGAAGGCGCGACGATGCGCAGCGTGGAGCGGCTGCTCGGAAAGTAATCCGGAGCTTCAGCCCGTTTTGGGAGCGATCAGACCTCCCCGAACGAGCCAAAGCTCATCGCTGCTTTCTCAGCCCCACAGAGACTGCGGGTACTCGCCTGCATCCACCAGCGCACGGATGCTGGCCACCACCTCCGCCTTGTCTTCAGGATAGGTGACGCCGAACCACTTGCCCGTCGTCTCCAGCACACGCACGTCCGCCTTGCCAGCCGCGATCAGGGCATCCACCTGCGCAGGCACGTAGCACTCGGATTTCTGCTCGTGGCCGCGCTCCTTCAGGAAGGCGGTGAAGGCCGCGCGCAGATGCGCAAAGATGTCCGGCGTGAAGCCGAAGAAGTTCATGGAAACCACTTCCTCTCCCGTCAGCGGCACATAGGCGCCCTCCACCTCGCGGTTTTCCGCGCCGGTGTCGCATTTGAAAATCTTGGTCATCTCCAGCACCGTGCTCAGCATGCCGTGGGAATCGCAGGTGCACACGCCGCGGGAGACACTGCCGTGGTCGGAAAGCGTGTTTTTCAAATAGAAGCCCACCATGGACCAGTGGCTCTTGCCATCCTGCGGGCGCGGCTGCACCAGATCTGCGGCGATCTTTTTGTACGCATCCTGGCCGTAGAAGTCGTCCGCATTGATCATGAGGAAGGGCTCGTTCACCACTTTCTCCGCGGAGAGCAGCGCGTGGGCGGTGCCCCAGGGCTTGGTGCGGCCCTCGGGCACGGTGAACCCGGAAGGCAGGTCGTTGATGTCCTGAAACGCGTACTCCACCTCGATGCGGCCGGCGTACTTGGAACCGATCTGCGTGCGGAAAAGCTCCTCAAAGTCGCGGCGGATGACAAAGACCACCTTGCCAAATCCGGCGCGGATCGCATCAAACACGGAGTAGTCCAGCACCACCTCCCCGGATGGCCCCATGGCGTCGAGTTGTTTGAGGCCGCCGTAACGGCTGCCCATGCCGGCAGCAAGGATGAGGAGTGTGGGTTTCATCAAATGAATGTGGAAATGGAGTGAGGGCGCGCATCTTTTCGTCGGGCGGCTGTCAGGTCAAGACGAAGTGCTGAGCTCAAGACACGCGCCGAACCTCCCAACAGAGCACTTGTGCTCTTCCGCCGTTTCGGCTTACATCCACAAAAACACATGCTTCAAGACATCACGAAACTTATTCAGCTTCAGGAACGTGACCAGCGCATTCGTGCCCTGCAAAAAGACCTCAAGGACATCCCGACGCTGCAAGCACGTGCCAAAATGCAGCTGGCTGGAGACCAGGCCGCCGTGGATGCCGCGAATCAGGCCGTGAAGGAGGTCGAGGTGAAGATCAAAAACATCCAGCTCGATGTCCAGACGCGCCAGAACAGCATCAAGCGCATGCAGGACCAGCAGTTCGAAACGCGCAAGAACGACGAATTCGCCGCCCTGGGTCATGAAATCAAACGCTACCAGGACGATGTGACCAAGCTGGAAGATGGCGAGCTGGAGCAGATGGAGGCGCTGGAAGCCGCCAAGTCAAAGCTGAAGGATGCCCAGGCCAAGCTGGCCGGCACACAGACCCGCGTGAACGAGGAGCTCAAGGCGCTCGATGAACGCGGCGTGGGCGTGAAAAAGCGCCTCGACGATCTCAACGCCGAACGCGCCACCATGGCCGCTCCCATCGATCCTGACGCGCTGGACCTCTACACACGCATCTTCAACAAAAAGGGAGACGCCGCCATCGTGCCCATGGAGAACTCCATGTGCGGCGGCTGCCACATGAAGGCCGTCGTCGGAGTCATCCAGTCCCTGAAGCAGTCCGAAAAGCTGACTCAGTGCGAGAGCTGCGGACGCATTCTCTATCTGGTGGAGTAACGCTGAAAGCGTGGCCGGGCACGGCTGCGCCCGGCACGAAAGGCATGCCCGGAGCTGAAGCAGGAGCGCGGCGCATTCGTCGCTGTCTTCATCTCCTGACTCCTTGACCGCAGCATCATTGAAAGGTCTTTTCTCCCACATGACCTTTGCCATCGAGTCCTTCCACTTTCACGTGCTGCCCATGCACACGCGGTTCCCGTTCAAGTACGGCATCGCCAGCATGAATGCGCTGCCTCATCTTTTCGTGACGGTGAACCTGGTGGTGGATGGCAAGGCGGTGAGCGGGCTCGCCAGCGAAGGCCTGCCGCCGAAGTGGTTCACCAAGAATCCGGACACTCCCTTCGAGCTGGATCTGGCCGAGATGATCGCCGTCATCCAAAACGCCTCGCGCATCGCACGCCTGGCCGCGGAAAAGCCCACGGGCTTCTTTGGCTGGTGGCAGAACCTGTACGCAGAGCAGAGCCAGTGGGCAAAGGTCAGGGAACAGCCCGCGCTGCTGGCCAATCTGGGCGTGAGCCTCATCGAGCGCTCCGTGCTCGACGGTCTGTGCAAAGCACTGGGTCAGCCCCTGCATGCCGTGCTGCGCTCCGATGTGCTTGGCATTGATCTCGGAGCCGTGCGCGAAGAGCTGTGCGGCATGCGTGTGGCCGATGCCATGGCCCCCGCGCCCCTGTCTCACGTCAGCGCACGCCACACCGTGGGCCTTGGAGACCCCCTCAGCGCCGCCGATGGCGCGCTGGATGATGGCCTGCCCTACACGCTGGAGGAAAACATCCGCGCGTACGGCCTGCGCTATTTCAAGATCAAGGTCTGCGGCAAACCCGACCAGGACCTGCCACGCTTGCGCGAGATCACCCGCGTCATCACTGCCAACTGCCCCTCCGGCTTCCACGCCACGCTGGATGGCAACGAGCAGTTCTACGATCTGGCCTCCTTCCGCGACTTCTACGCCACGCTGCGGGCAGATGCCGCACTGGCGCCGCTGTTTCAGAACCTCATCCTCATCGAGCAGCCGCTGCACCGCTCCCAGGCGCTAAACGAAGATGTCGCCGCCACGCTCAGCACCTGGACCGAAGGCCCGGGGATGATCATTGATGAAAGCGACGCCTCCCTGGCCGATCTGCCTCGTGCGCTGGATCTCGGCTATCGCGGCACCAGCCACAAAAACTGCAAAGGCGTCGTCAAAGGCCTGGCCAATGCCGCGCTGCTCAAAAAGCGCAGCCCCGCCATTCGTGGCGGCCCCATCCTCAGCGGCGAAGACCTCGCCAACGTCGGCCCCGTGGCCCTGCTGCAGGATCTCAGCGTCATGGCCCTGCTCGGAGTGACGCACGTGGAGCGCAACGGCCACCACTACTTCCGCGGCCTCAGCATGCACTCCGCCGCCACGCAGGAGGCCGTGCTCGCCACCCACGCCGGCCTCTACCGCCGCCATCCCGCAGGCTTTCCCACGCTCCAGATCGAGAACGGCAGGCTCGATGTTTCCACCGTCAACTCAGCCCCCTTCGGCTGCGGCATCGCCTTGGATGTGTCCCCGTTCGAACCGCTCAACACCTGGATCAAACGCGGCGGTATGGGCGAGTTGTAAGTCTGGAGGCAGAAGCACCGGCCTGTCTGCAAACTTGCTTCAGCAATGGCCGGCACTCAATCCTGCCTGTGCTCAGACGCGCTATCCTGGCTCACTTTCCAGCTCAAGAAAATCCGGACTGGCTTCCTCCGCTGCAGCAAAATAGTCCTTCAGGTGGCGGCGGTCCGCCTCCATATGGCAGCCGCGCCCCAGCAACTGAAGCAGACGCAGACGCACAGTCTGCCACAAGCTCACCGGCACCGGCAGAATGGGAATGCCGGCATTTTTCACGACGCCCACAGCACGGTCATCCCACAAGGCGAGCATCTTGTGGTCTTTGCGGTTGGTGATTTCAAGCTGCGGCAGTCCATGCCGGATGCACCACTGATGAATCCTGTCCTCATCCTGAAGGTTGCCAGCACGCGCTGTGAATATTTTGACCGTCCGGCCTGTTTTGATCCAATACTTCACCCGCTTGAGCATAGGCGAAACGGGAACGCCGATGTGATGAGAGGGTGCGGCGGGGTCAGACCTGGCCAGCGTGCCGTCCAGGTCCACACCTATCCAGCCCCTTCTGGGATAATTGGGATGTTGCAGCAACTCCTGGTCAAGCCTTTGAATATTCAGCATTGCTTATACGATAACCCACTATACCCACCCCCATGTGATGAATCTTGATTCATTTGCTGCAGCCGGATGTTAGGTTTGTCGCAACCGTGCGTCACAGCCACGTGTTGCGGGCAGAATGGCCCCGGCCGCTATGCCTCAGCAGCCTGGCTTGCGGGTGCCACAGCAAACACAAAGCGGTGTATCCCCGCCAGATCCGCCGCCGTGCTGGCATTCAGATAGCCCAGCTCCGTGCATCTCGCCGCCACCGGCGCGCCTTGATCATGCCCCACTTCCAGAGCGATGAGCGCACCGGCATTCAGATGCGGCAGAGCCTCATTGAGAAAACGCTCCACGATGCGAAGGCCATCGGGGCCGCCATCAAGTGCGAGGATGGGATCTCGCTGCACCTCGGCACTGAGCGTGGGGATCTCGGCGGTGGGGATGTAGGGCAGATTGGCGGCGACGAGATCAAAACTGCCGGTGATCTTTTCAAAGAGATCGCTGCGCAGAAACTTCACGTTGCAGCCCAGGCGCGAGGCATTGAGCCGGGCGAGGTCCAGCGCGTCTTCGCTGATGTCTGCCAGCACCACCTCGCTCAGCGGCCAGGCTTTGGCGAGGCTGAGGCCGATGCAGCCTGAGCCGGTGGCCATGTCCAGCACACGCGCGGGCGCGGCGGGGCATTTTTTGAGGATGAGTTCCACCAGCGTCTCCGTCTCGGGGCGCGGGATCAGGGCGCGGTGGTCGCTGACAAATTCATGGCCGCAAAACTCCACCGTGCCGAGCAGATGCTGCAGCGGCTCCCCTTCCCCGCGACGGCGCAGGAGATCGCGCAGCTTGACCAGTTCGGTCTCAGGCACAGACTCGCCAAAGCGCAGATAAAGGTCGAGCCGGCGGCATCCCAGGACATGCGCCAGCAGGTGCTCCATGTTCAGCCGGGCCTCCTCGATCTTGCGCTTCTCCAGGTAGGCGGTGCCGGACTGGACGATTTCGAGGATGAGCTTCATGGAGAGGGTGTGGAACGGATGCGCTGGCACAAACGGCACAGGCCGCCGCGCTGCGCACTAATCAAGACGCCACGGCCTCGATCAAGCCGGATTCCGTGATGATTTGCGGCACCCGCTGGTCATGGGCCTCACACGGGATGTCTTCGATGATCTGCGCCTCAAACGCCACGGCGAGACGTCTCGCACGGCACTGCGACTGCGCCAGCAGACGGTCGTAATAACCGCCGCCACGCCCCAGACGCGCGCCCGTGCGCGTGAAGGCCAGACCGGGCACCAGAATGACATCCAGCTCCGCCACCGGCACCGGAGCGCAGTGCACCTGCGGCTCCCACACATTCATCGTGCCACGTTTCAGATCATCGACCGAGTGCACCACACGAGGCTGCAGCTCGTGTTTCTCGATATGGAAGAAGCACACGCGCACGCCGCGCTCCAGCAAACGGGGCAGCAGATGCGTCACGAGGTCAGGCTCATTGCGCAGCCCGCCAAAGAGCGCCCAGGTCTGCGCTGCGGCACCGCTCCCGCAGTGTGTGAGGATGTGTGCGGCGATCTTCGCACTCGCGGCGTCACGCATCTCCTCGTCCAGCGCCCGCAGGCGTTCGCGCAGGGTCTGGCGCAGCATGGCTTTGTCTTGCATGGCTGGGGTAAATGGATGCGCTGTGGCTCGCGGGAGCGCTGATCGACAGACAGGAGTGTCTGTCGCACCTTAAAGAAGCTCGGGCTTCTGCAGCAGCTCGGCCACGCGCTTGAGCAGGCGCCCGGCACCGCCGCCATCCAGCACGCGGTGGTCAAAGCTCAGCGTCAGCTCGGCTTCGGTCACGGGGATGAACTGGTTCACCTCCTCGCTCCAGTGCGGCACCTTGCTGCCAGCACCGAGGCCCAGCACGAGGTTCTGCTCCGGCAGCGGGATAGGGGTGGCCCACACGATGCCAAAGGTGCCGAAGTTGGTCACCGTGGCGATGCCGGGGCGTTTCACGTCATTGGGCAGGCGGCGGGCGCGTGCCTGCTCCACCAGCTTGTTGTAGGTGGGCACCAGCTTGATGAGCGGGGTCTTCTCCACCTCGCGCAGCGTTGGCACCATCACACCGTCTTCCACCTCCACAGCGAAGCCGATGTCGATGGCCAGCGGGTGCACGATGCGGTTGCCCACCAGACGCCCGGCAAACGCGGTGTTTTCAGAGAGGGCGATGGCCAGCGCGCGGATGACATAAAGCGCGGGGCCGGGCTTGGGGTCGGCTTTTCTGCGGTGTGCCAGCATGGCGTCCAGCATGATGGGGCTGCCCACGGTGGCGAGCGGGCGCGTCCAACTGCGGCGCATGGAGTCCGCCACAGCGATGCGCATGGGGGAGGCAGGCGTCATGCGGTGCTGCTCCAGCCCGCGCAGGAAGGACTCAAAGTCCTCCACCGTCACACGGCCGCCAGCTCCCGTGCCGGGCACGCCGGCGAGGTCGGACGAGTTAAGCCCCAGCTCAGCCATGCGGGCCCGCATGCGCGGCGAAATGTAGGAGGCTCCGGCGGCACCCGCAGGCACCGGCAGGCCGCCCACCACCGGCTCCACGGTGGGCTGGCGGGTGGAGATGACGTCGTTGTCGCTGATCTTGAAGTGAAGGTTTTCCACCTCATCGGAGCCTCCGCCTGAGCGGTCGTGGCTGGGGGCTTCGGCCTTGGCAGACGGCTCGTCGCTGAGGCCCAGCAGCTGGGCGTCCTCGGCGCTGATCTCAAAGGCCGCCAGCGTCGAGCCAACGGCATAGCTGGTCTTTGGCGTGGCCACGATCTGGCCCACCTTGCCGGCACACGGGGCCGTCACGGCCATGGTGGCCTTGTTGGTCTCGACTTCAAAGAGATCGCAGCCGGCCTCGACCACCCGGCCAGGCTCGACCAAGATGCGAATGATGGTGGCTTCGGCGATGGACTCGCCAAGCTGAGGCATCAAAATGGGGATGGTACGCATGACAGGATGCTGAAAACGGAAAGCAGGAAGTTAATTGCGCAGCAGACGGCGGAGCGCCGCGGCAATGGTGGAGGTGGTGGGTCGATGCGACTTCCAGAGATTCGGATGGTATGGAATCGGAGTGTCCTTGGAGTTCAGCCGCATGGGCGGTGCGTCGAGCAGATGGAAACCGTCCGTGGTGACGCGGGCGATGATTTCCGCCGTGACTCCGCCCCAGGGGAAGGCCTCGCCCAAGGCCAGCAGACGCCCGGTCCGCGCGACGGAGGCGAGGATCGTGTCCGTGTCCATGGGCTTCACCGAACGGAGATCGACGACTTCGATCTGATAGCCGTCCAGCTGGAGTTCCTCGGCGGCACGCAGCGCCTCATGCACCATGGCGCTGTAGGTCACGATGGTGGCATGCCGCCCGGGGCGGGCGATGCGCGCCTTGCCGATGGGCAGCTCGCGATCCCCGATGCGCTCAGCCTTGAGGTGGTAGTAGAGGAACTTGTGCTCGCAAAAAATGACCGGGTCGTCCAGCTTCACGCTGTCCAGCAGCATCCAGTAGGCGTCTTCCACGGTGGCCGGAGTCACGATGACCAGCCCGGGGTAATGCGCGTAGAGGGCCTCCATGGACTGGCTGTGAAACGGGCCGCTGCCGGCCGTGCCACCGGAGGGCATGCGGATGGTGATGGGGCACGGCACGTTGGTGCGCCAGTAGAGAGTGGCAGCCTGGTTGACGATCTGATTGAAGCCGATGGAGGAGAAATCGGCAAACTGCATCTCAATGATGGGCCGTGCGCCCTCCACGGCTGCGCCTACCGCCATGCCCACCATCGCGTCCTCGCTGATGGGGGCGTCAAACACACGATTGGGAAACTCCTTGCTGAGGTTCTTCGTGGCCTTGAATGCGCCGCCGAAGGTGGCGATGTCCTGGCCGTAGAGGAAGACGGAGGGGTCGTCACGCAGAGCCTCATACTGGGCCTCACGAATGGCTTCGAGATAAGTGATGCTCATGCCTCGTGCTGTCCCTCCACCAGCTCAGCGCAAGACAGTGCCTGCCAGTTTTCTTTAAAGGGGTCAGGTGCGGGTTCTTTGGACACTTTGGAAACGGTTTGATCGACGTTACGACGCACTTCCTCATGCAGCTCACGCAGGTCTGAGGAGGACATCCAGCCATGGTCACGGGCGAAGTTTTCCGCCACCTGCAGGCAGTCACGCGCCGCAGCTGCCTGACGCTTGGTGTCAGGAATGTAGGAGGCGTCATCGTGCTCCCCGTGCCCCGAAAGGCGCAGCAGCGTACCCACGATCATCTGCGGGCCGCCTCCGGCGCGCGCCCTGGCAGCAGCCGCCCGGAAGGCCTTGAGACAGGAGGCGAGATCCGTGGCGTCCACCGTCACGCCCTCGACCCCATACCCTGCCGCACGATCCACCAGGTTTTCACACGCATACTGGCGGGTGTTGGGCGTGGAGTAGGCATACTGGTTGTTCGCGATGCTCACGATGATGGGCAGCTTTTCCACCGCCGCCATGTTCAGGCCTTCGTGAAAGGCACCCGTGGAGGTGCCGCCATCGCCAATGCTGGTGGCACCGATGCTGTCTGCCAGAGTGCCGGCCAGCCGACGGGCGAAAAGCCCCCCGGCCACCACTGAAAGCAGACTGCCCAGGTGGCTGATCATGGCCATGTGCCCTTCTTTCGGCCTGCCGCGGTGAATGTTGCCATCCCGGCCACGCATGGGGCCGGTGACCGCCCCCAGGTAAGTACGTACGGTATCGATGATGGGCTCACCAAAGGCGATGCGTCCGGCCTGGTCACGAATGAGCGGGCCATAGATGTCCCGGCCTTTGCGCAGCTGGATGCCCAGCGCCGCACTGAAGGCCTCCTGCCCTTTTCCCAGATATACCCCTCCTACGATGCGCCCACCTGCCCGGTAAAGCGAACCAAGCTTCTCCTCCAGCACTCTGGCGAGCAGCATGTGCTGGAAGGTAAGTAGAAATTGATCGCGAAAATCGGCCGTCAGGTCGATTTCAGCGCAGTTGATCGATGAAGCGAGTGCCACGAGGTATACTTGGTATCTACGGCAACAGTTTCGTCAATAGCGCGGCGGCAAGTAATCCGCTAGTCTGGCAGAAATTTCAGCGCACATGGCACTCGTCCCGCTATGCCTCTAAATGACTTTTTAAGATTTTAAGTGACAAATGCAGGACAATTTGAATAAAATATTTGAAATTATAATAATTGAGTGCATTTTTGATAAACATATCCTAAATTTTTAGAAAACCATGGAATCGCTCAACGCCACTGCTGCTGCTGATCCCGCTTTCTCAGGCTTCCAGCTGCAAAGCTACGGAAGCCTGCTGCTGCCGGACCATCCCATCCGCTTTGGGTTTCAGGTGGACATCGTTCCCGACAACTGCCCCACGAGCATTCTTTTTGGCCTTGTCAGCCGCGATCCAGTCAACGGCGGCCAGGCCGCCAGGACCAAGGGCTTCGCCGTGCGGGTGGACCTGGAAATGCGTGAAGTCTGGGACGCCCTGAACGGCAGCGGTCTTGTCGGCTGGGTGGAGCATCCCAAAGGTCTTGCAGGGTTCACCGATGAAGAACCCCTCCTCCTCGGATGGGAGATCGAATATCACGGCAGCGCCTTGATTCCCAAGCTCATCGTGGCAGACCAGCAGTGGCTCTACCCGGCCATCCAGTGCCCCAACCCCATCATCATGGAAACCGTGATCGGCTGGCAGGGCCAGTGGGACCGCGATCCCCGCAGCACCTTCCTGCACCCCGCCCTCTGGCGCGAGCAGCTCCCTGTGTTCCATACCCCGCAGCAGCCCGAGGCCATGGCGGCGTAGCGATGGCAGGCAGCTATCTCAAGCTCCGGCTTGAATCCCGCTGTTTTCCCCGTTACCAGACGGGCTCATGAAAAACACGGAAAGTCGCATCCTCATCACCGGCGGAGCCGGATTCATCGGCAGCGCCCTCGTCTGGGAGCTCAACCGCCGGGGCTGCGAAAACATCGTGGTATGCGACCGCCTCAGCACCGACGAGAAGTGGAAAAACCTCGTCCCGCTGAAATTTGCCGACTACATCGACGGCAACGACCTCCTGCACGCCGTGGTAAACAGCCCCGCCAAGCTGGGCCGCTTTGACCACATCCTGCACCTCGGGGCCTGCTCCGCCACCACCGAGCGGGACGCCGACTACCTCATGCGGAACAACTACGAGTTCACCAAGCAGCTCTGCCAGTGGTCGCTCGCCACCCAAGCCCGCTTTGTCTATGCCTCCTCCGCCGCCACCTACGGGGACGGAGCCCACGGCATGGACGACCAGATGCCCGACATCCACGCCCTGCGCCCGCTGAACATGTACGGGTACTCCAAGCACCTCTTTGACCTGCACGCCAAGCGCGAAGGCTGGCTGCCGCATATCGTAGGCCTCAAGTACTTCAACGTCTATGGCCCCAACGAAGACCACAAGGCCGACATGCGCAGCCTCGTGCACAAGGCCTGCGGCCAGATCCTCGCCACCGGAAAGGTGCAGCTCTTTAAATCCCACCGCCCCGACTACAAGCACGGCGAGCAGATGCGCGACTTCCTTTACGTGAAGGACGCCATCCGCATGACCCTCCACCTGGCCGAAACCCCGAGCGCCGGCGGCCTCTTCAACCTCGGCTCCGGCCAAGCTCACACCTGGATCGAACTCGCCACCGCCATCTTCACCGCCCTCGGCAAGGAGCCCAACATCGAGTTCATCGACATGCCCGAGCACCTGCAGTCGAAGTACCAGTACTACACCTGCGCCGACATCGCCAAACTCCGCGGGTCAGGGTTCCAGACGGAAATCACGCCGCTGGCCGAAGCGGTGCGGGATTACGTGCAGGGGTATCTGGTGCCGGATAAGCGATTGGGGGATGAGGTGGGGGCAGGGTGAAGTGACTCAACGACTTACGACCCAAGCAAAGCGATCCGAAACACGAGTCGTGAGAAAGCAACCAGAGCGCGATGCTTGGATTCGTTTCGAGGCATGGCGGAGCACCTGCTTCACCGTCACACTCTCAAAGTCCCTTCCATGTGCTGTTGTACTTACCGCAGCGACAATTCGTCTGCCAAACTTCTGGACCGAGCGCCCTTATCTCAAGCAAACCACCGCAGACGTGACAACAAATGGTCGTGACTCTGCCATCTCGCTTAAACTCGCCGAATGCATCGTCACACATCTTCATAATTAGACTTACCTCGTCCTCGGACATCTTGTTCATGTGGTAGATTAACTTGATGGCTGACGTTCAGGCTCAGTGTGCATGGCACAGGCTCCGAAATCAGGGATAGAATGTGAGGAGGCCATCATACACCATGAACACACTTGAGGGCAGTCGAATTCCTTCATGGCCTGATGGCTGAAAGCCGAAACTGGTCGGCATGAGCGGGAAGAATGTCCTCCAACTGCTCGGTAAAACGATGATACCAAGCAGCAACAGCCTCACAGCCTTTCGGTGACTCACACCACCAGCTGAACTCAAACGTCTGGCTAAAACTCTGCCTTCGAAAGCCGTAAGTAACTCCGTCGATACCGAAGCAGGATGCAGCATCAAATGCCGGCACCGAAAGCGAAGACAATTCCTCCAAGGCGGATGAGACCAAACCGGGCGGACATAGCGCATCTGCTCCGTAAGTCGTTGGCAGCTTAATAGTCAATCCACATGACTTCGCCTGATAGTCCGCAATGAAATCCCAACGCACCCGCCTCACCATGAAGGCCGCGTCCGGCTGCTGGAAAAGAGTCCAGCTCATCATCGGGCGAAACGAGGGCATGACGTAAAGCTGAAGAATAAAGTTCCGTGCATCCTGCGGCTGAAGGGACGGATAGCCGGAGGGATCGCAAAGCCATTCCACAGCTTGGCGCTCGTCCGGTCTCGTGTAGATCTGTTTCAGTTTTTCCAGCATGGGTCAACTTGGTAAGTGGCGTGGCGCACCTTGTCTGGCCGCACTCTTTTGGGTCCACACCCACTTGCGGCAATGCGGACATTTTTCATAGCGCTTATCTCCGAAGTTGACGGCCATCGGTGAAGGCTCGAAGTCGGTGCCACACTCTGGGCAGTGGCGGATGCCATAGAGGAGACGCCAGGGAAACGAGCGGCCCGTGGTATAGCGGGCGAGCAAGGCCAGCGCTCCCACCAAGAGCACCACCAGCCACAATCCCACGATCCCCCCCCAGGTCGTCCGGCCCAGGCCGCCCACATTCCACGCCATGAGGCTGATCGGAAAGTTCGCCGCCCAATGCGCGACCATGGCTCCGCCCAGCCCGAGCCATAGGCTGCGGCGCAATTGGGAAAGCGTGATGGCCGCGAAAGCGCTGTGAAACACGCAGGTCATCAGCCGCTCATTCACGTAGCCGCCAAACTGATAGAACGGCAGCTTGGCCAGAGCGGGCTGGTGGGACACACGCTCGGCGATGAACCACATCTCCCCCAGCGCAAAACCGAGTCCGATGGCGAGGGCGTAGCGGGTGAAATTCTCAGGCCGCACATCCCGCAGGATCGCTGGAATCAGCAGCACCAGCAGCTTCGCAGGCTCCTCCGTCAGCGGCGCGTACAGCGTCACCAGCCATTGATACGCCATGGACTTCCGCGTCAGCCATCCGGCCAGCCAGTGATCCAGCGGCAGGCGCACACAGTAGAAAGCCAGCGGCTGCAGCGGCAGACAGATCAACACCGCCGCCAGCAGCAGCCAGCCATTGGCAGGCTTGGGCAGCTTATGAATGAGCACGCCAAAAACCGCGATGGCGATCAGGTTGGTCAGAATGGCGGCGATGTAGATTCCGGGCATTTTGGATGTTTATTTGAGAAACTGACCGAGCCCAAGCTCAGCCACCACTGTCTGAGGGGCAAGAGCGACTGTGCCATCCGGCCCTCTCTCCGACTCACTCCAATATTCGACAACAGCTAGTTTGCATGCTAAACACCCCTCCCCATGTCTGCCACCACCAACCGTCTTGACGCCCGTTTTGCCCAGCTTCGTGCCCAGAAGAAGAAGGCCTTCGTCGCCTATGTCTGTGCGGGGGATCCCACGCTGGAGGCCACCATCGACATCGTGCTGGGGCTGGAGCGTGCCGGGGTGGACGTGGTGGAGCTGGGCGTGCCCTTCTCCGATCCGCTGGCGGACGGTATCGTGAACCAGATGGCGGCGGACCGCGCGCTGAAGGCCGGGGCATCCACGCCCAAGGTGCTGGAGATGATCCGCCAGCTGCGCACCAAGTCGCAGATCCCCCTGGTGCTTTTCACCTACCTGAACCCCGTCTATGCCTATGGCTACGAGCGCTTCCACATCGATGCCGCTGCAGCAGGAGCGGACGGCGTGCTGGTGCTGGACCTGCCGCCGGATGAGGCCGCGCAGAATGCCGAGCTGAAGCCCACGCCGGACCTGCGGCACATCCAGCTCATCGCCCCCACCTCCCCCGCGGACCGCATCGCCAGCATCGCAAAATCGGCGGAAGGGTTTGTTTATTACGTCAGCCGCCTCGGCGTCACCGGCGCGCAGGCGGAGATCGCCACAGGCATCGCCGAGCAGGTGGCGATGATCAAAGCCGCAACGGATGTGCCGGTGTGCGTGGGCTTTGGCGTGTCAAATCCCGCCCAGGCAGCCGAGATCGCCAGCAAAGCCGATGGCGTCGTGGTGGGCAGCGCCATCGTAAAACTCATTGAGCAAAACGGCGCCAGCGCCGACTGCGCCGCGAAGGTGGAAGCCTTCGTCAAACCTCTGGTGGACGCCGTCCACGCGCTCTGATCCGCCGCTTTTCCATTCCGTATTCCCCATTCCCAATCGCCTCCCGACCATGACTCTCACCTTCACCAAAATGAACGGCGCCGGCAATGACTTCGTCATGCTGGACAATCGCGACCTGAGCCTCAAGCTGACCAAGGAGCAGATCGAAAAGCTCTGTGACCGCCATCGCGGCATCGGTGCGGACGGCCTGCTCTGCGTGGAGCCCGCCACGGCGGACGGCGACTTCAAGATGCGCTACTACAATGCCGACGGCGGCGAAGCCGAGATGTGCGGCAACGGCGCGCGCTGCTTTGGCCGCTTCGTGAATCACCTGCATGGCGACAAGCTGACCAAGATCCGTTTTGAGACCCTGGCCGGCATCATATCCGCCGAGTTTGAGGGCAGCCAGGTGCGCATCAACATGAGCGCCCCGCACAATCTCAAGCTGTCCCAGCACCTGGAAGTGGCCGGCGCCGGACTGACCGTGCACAGCGTCAACACCGGCGTGCCGCATGCCGTGGTGATGGTGGACGACCTGGAAACCGTGCCCGTGCGCGAGTGGGGCGCCGCCCTGCGCTACCATGAAGCCTTCAAGCCCAAGGGAACAAACGCCAACTTCTCCAAAGTCGTGGCCCCAGGCAGCATCGCCATCCGCACGTATGAGCGCGGTGTGGAGGATGAGACCCTGGCCTGCGGCACCGGCATGGTGGCCTGCGCTCTGATCTATCACGAGCTGACCGGCGAGCCCGGCCCCATCAGCGTCCTCGTCAAAGGGGGCGACACCCTCAAGGTGGGCTTCGAAGAGCCCAACAAGAGCGAATACACCAATGTGACGCTCTTTGGACCCGCAGATTTCGTTTTCCAAGGCACAGTTCAACTCTAAGGTATCCGCCCTTTCCCCTTACCGCTCCCATGTTCGCAGGAACCCACACCGCCATCGTCACCCCTTTTCGCAACGGCCAGATTGACGAAGCCGCGCTCAAATCGCTGATCGACTTCCAGTTCGACAATGGTGTCACGGGCGTCGTGCCCTGCGGCACCACGGGCGAGTCCCCCACACTGGACCACGAAGAGCACTCCCGCGTGGTGAAGCTGACGGTCGAGTTTGCCAAGGGCCGCGGCGTGGTCATGGCAGGCACGGGCTCCAATTCCACCCGCGAGGCCATCGAGCTGACGCAGGAGGCCGAGGCCGCAGGTGCCACCGCCTCCCTGCAGGTCGCGCCTTATTACAACAAGCCCACCCCTGAGGGCCTGTATCAGCATTTCAAGGCCATCGCCGACAACACCAAGCTGCCGCTCATGCTTTACAGCATCCCCGGCCGCTGCGGCATCGAGATCGGTCTGGATGTGCTCGTGCGTCTGGCAGAAAACTGCCCTAACATCCGGTCCATCAAGGAAGCCGGTGGCAACCCCGAGCGCGTGAGCCAGATGAAGCAGCTCCTGCCTGCCGACTTTGAAATCATGTCCGGCGACGACGGCCTGACCCTGCCCTTCATGTCTGTGGGCGGCGTGGGCATCGTCAGCGTGGCCTCCAATCTGATTCCAAAGCCCATCAGCGAGATGGTGCAACTGGCGCTCAAGGGCGACTACGCCAGCGCGCTGAAGATTCACACCAAGTACTACCCGCTCTTTGCCGCCTTCCTGAAGCTGGCCACCAACCCCATCCCGATCAAGACCGCCATGGCCCTCGCCGGCCACTGCACCGACGAGCTGCGCCTGCCGCTCGTGGGCATGGAGAAGGAGAAAGTCGCCGAGCTGACCGCCACGCTGAAGAAGCTGGGGATCATCGGATAAGGCTTTACGACGGCAGCCTCTGCATGGGGGTCCGCACAGTCTTCTGTGTGGTTCGTGCTACCCAGCATTCGCTTCCACTCAAACCTCCGCTTGCCCTGCCAGCTCAAGCCTCCACTCAAACCTCCGCTTGCCCTGCCAGCTCAAGCCGTAAGGCATGCGCTAGAGTGGAGCACTGGATTCTGCACAGGGCTTCTTGGCTTGTGAATTATGGAGCTAGCGTGCTGCACAGAGGACTGTGCGGACCACTATGGGGGCAGCCATCAGTCCGTATCTGCCAGATACGGCTCGGCCAAGTGCAGCCACGGATGGATCACGCCATGGTCGGCGATCTCCTTGCCAAAGACCGTGCTCATGAAACGCGCACTCGGGATCATGCCCACACGCCCGAGGTCCAGCCGGTCGGCATCCCAGCAGGTGCCGATGGTGGGATCCTCATGGTGCACACCTTCCGTGTGCCAGATGCATGCCTGACGAAAGAGCTCGTAGTCCTCATCAGGCAGATCAAAAAAGCGGTCGCGAAAGGTGTCCGCAAAATCCGCCCCGCGTTTCCCGTGGCCGGGGTCCCAGCCCTCGTTCTCGCGACGGCTGTCGTGAAACAGCGCAAACAAGCGCACCACATGGATCTTGGCCCCCGTCTTCGCGGCAAGGATGCAGCCGTTGCGCTCCACCCGCCGCCAGTGGTCGGGCCCGTGTGCTGAATAGGGATCTCGGTGGTGCGGCACCTGGGCCACGGCCAGCCACAGGCGGTGAAAGTCGATGGAATCGGGCATGCGACATCTTTTACCAGCACACAGGCTTTGGGCGCCAGTCTAAATGACCAGCCTCGCTGCAGGCTGGACATGCAGCTGCGAATGCGCATCAGTAGTGCATGAAATTTCTGCGTCATCTGTGCCTTCCATTGCTGCTGGGGCTGTCCAGTTGCACCTACCTCGAAAAGAAGTTTGGCGGCTTTTCGTCCGGGTCCGATGATCCCGAGGACAAGCGCGTCGGCGAGGCCAAGGTGATCGGGGTGATCGAGCTGGTGAACCCGGAGCAGAACTACGTGCTCATCAATTGTGAGCACCGGGTGGACATCCCGGCAGGGACCGAGATCATCTCCCAAGGCCTCAATGGCACCGATGCAAAGCTCAAAGTAACCCCGGAGCGCAAAGGCAACTACATCACAGCAGACATCACCCAGGGCACGCCTCAGCTGCGCGATCTGGTGATCTATCAGATCAAACGCGACGCGCCTCCGCCGCCCCCAGTCGCGACTGCAGGAGGAGCCGTCGTTCCCATGACGCCCGTCATGCAGGCGGACGTGATTCCACCGCTGGACACACCTTTTCAGCCCATGGCCCCGATCAAGGCGGCCCCCACGCCTGTGCAGCCTCCGCTGCGGCAGCCGCAGCCCATGGTGCCGCAGCCCACCGCCCCACCCCAGGCAGAAGAACCTGCGGCGGACCTGAGCAAACTGCCGCCTGTGATCCGATGATCTCTGAAGACGAAGCGCTCGCACGTGTGCTGGCAGCAGTGAAGCCGCTTCCGGCTGAGACGCAGCCCCTCCAGGGCGCGCTGAATCGCTATGCCGCCCAGGAGGCGACCGCCACGGTGCCGATCCCTGCCTTTGATCAGTCTGCGATGGACGGCTATGCCGTGGTCGCGTCTGAGAGCTCGGAGTTGCAGCCCCTGCGTGTGACGGGTGAGCAGGCCGCCGGGCTGAATGCCGGACTGCACCTGAAAAAAGGCTGCGCCATACGCATTTTCACCGGGGCACCGGTTCCCACAGGAGCCGATGCCGTCATCATGCAGGAGGATGTGCGGCGCGAGGGCGACTTCATCGTCTGCACCGATCCTGTCACCGCAGGAGAAAACATCCGGCGTGCCGGGGAGGATCTTTGCCAGGGCCAGTTTGTGCTGCGCAAGGGAGAGCCGGTCACGCCCGGACGCATGGCTTTGCTGGCCTCTCAGGGCCTTGATCGCATCTCCGTGCATGCGATGCCACGCGTGGCGGTGCTTAGCACCGGGGACGAACTGGTCCCCCCTGGCGCGGGCCCGCTGCAGCCCGGGCAGATTTACAATACCAACGGCCTCATGCTGCACGGCATGCTGGCGCAGCTGGGCATACCCACCAGCACTCTGGCCCATTGCCGGGATGACTTGAGCAGCACCGCTGAAACTCTGCAGGACCTGCTGAAAAAGCACGAGGTCGTGCTGATCAGCGGTGGTGTGTCCGTCGGAGATCACGATCAGATCAAACCCGCGCTGAAAGGGCTCGGCATTGAGCCTGACGTGTGGCGTGTGAAGGTGAAGCCGGGCAAGCCATTCCTGTTTGCACAAGGCTCCTCTGCGTATGTCTTCGGCCTGCCGGGCAACCCGGTGTCATCCTTCGTCACATTCCTGCTCTTTGTGCGTCCTGCCCTGCTCAAAATGATGGGAGCAGCGGAGGACCGGCTCAGGCCACGCCTGCTCCCGGCCACCTGCGGAGCCGCGCTCTCAAACCCAGGCGACCGGCCCCACTATCTGCGCGGCACGCTCAGTCAGGGCCAGTTCATGCCGCTGGGCCTGCAGCAGAGCCACGCGCTGCTCTCCCTGAGCCGTGCTGATGCGCTGCTGCGGCTGGAGGCAGGGCAGCACCTGCAGGCGGGAGACGCCGCCAAAGTGTGGTTGCTGGATTGATTGGTTGCGCACTCCGCACGGCCATCCATTCTGCCCGCCATCCCATGGAACACGTTCTCGTCATCACCCGCCAGCTCTTCGATCAACTCGGCAGTTTTCAAGGCTTCCAAGCCGACGCCACACGGTATCTGCACGCGATGCTGGCCCCGGGAGCCAACCACTTCATGGAGCGCCCGTCCGCTGAAAAGGACCCCTCCCACAAGCAGCTCATCCCCTATGCCGTTTTTCATCATGAAGGCCGGTTTCTGAGCTACACGCGCGGCGGCAGCTCCGGCGAGAAGCGCCTCGTTGCCAAGCGCTCCATCGGCATCGGCGGCCACATCAATCCCGTGGATGCCGGCCAGGACGGGCTGGGTGAAACCATGTACTACAACGGCGTGGAGCGCGAGATGGCGGAAGAGCTCATCATCGGCGGCACGCACACGCAGAAGGTCATCGGACTGATCAATGATGACGCGACGGAAGTCGGCAGCGTGCACCTTGGCGTGGTGCATTTCTTTGACCTCAGCAGCGACGATGTGAAGTCGAATGAAGATGCCATTCAGGACCTGCGCTTTCACACGCTGGCGGAGCTGCATGCCATGCGCGAGCAGCTTGAAACCTGGTCACAGATCTGCGTCGATCACCTCTGGAGCGTTCAAAAATAATTGAAATTTACGCCTCCATAAGAAACGCTTGTTTGTTTAGGCAACGGGTGTTTCTCTTACTTTAATGGAAGAATCATCACTCAGCGCCGCAGCGACCCCCATCGCATCGCTGAACCAGCCCGCGCAGAGCAGCAGCTCTGCCGAGGACCGCATTCTGGTGGACAAAGCCCAGGCCGGAGACACGCATGCATTTGATGACCTCGTGCGCAAGTACACGCCCAAGCTTTACGGCTTGATCTATAACATGACCTCGAACCGCGAGGACACGGCGGACCTGCTGCAGGATGTGTTTGCCAAAGCCTACCGCTCCATCAAGCGCTTCATGGGCAAGTCATCGTTCTACACCTGGATCTACTCCATCGCGGTGAACATGACTTTGAACTTTCTCAAGAAGCGGGGAAGGCACCACAAGGTGAGTCTTGACGATGTAGATACAGGCATTGAGAACGACCCTGAGTTTATCCGCGTCACGACGGCCAACACGGGCACCTTGCGCGAAGTGACCATCCATGAACTTCAAAAAAGGTTGAACGCAGCCATGATGAAGCTGTCGGAAGATCACCGCACGGTGGTGACCTTGTACGATGTCCAGGGTCTCCAGCATGCCGAAATCAGCAAGATACTAGGAGTCTCGGAAGGGACTGTCAGATCACGACTGTTTTACGCACATCGCCTGCTCCAGACTTATCTTGAAGATTTCGTGAAATAAACTGTGCCATTACACTTTAAGAAGAAACACGATCCACAGCACGCCATGAGTGAGTTTGAAGACATCCAGCGGTTGATTCGATTGAAGCGCTTTGAGCAGCCTGAGGAAGATTTCACCGACAGCTTTTTGCGCCAGTTTCATCAGAGGCAGCGGGCAGAGATGCTGCAGCAGTCCTCCTTGGAACTTTTTTGGGAGCGTGTCGCCACGTGGTGGAGCAATCTTTTGGTGCCCAAATGGGGCATGGTGGCCGCAGCTGTGTCCGTATGCGCCATGAGTCTGTGGCTGATGTCCCATCCCGCAGAGAGCCCCACCGCAGCACTTTCCGCCAACCAGGAGAAGCCTTTTGTGCCCAAGCTCGATCTGAGTGATCTCTCCCTTGCACGCATGTCTCAGCATGATGACGCCGCTGTGGCCGACATGCTGATGCGCAAGCACCTGGAAGTGCGCCCCTCTCTCGAAGGAAATTTGCTGCCCGTGGACGGCTGGCAGCAGCCCTCGCTGAAAAACGCCATCCCCGCCATTCAGGCAGGGCAGGAAGGCATGCTGGGCAAGTAGCGCCCCACCAGCCAGCCGGGCTGTGAACCAGCCAGCGGCACACAGGCAGGCTAAAACTTCCCTTTGCCAGCAGGGCACCCCCGGCGTAATCCTAACGCTGCTCATGGGAAACCGCCCTGACATCTGCCCGACCATCCGAATTAGTTTCGGACTCATCCGCGCCTGACGCCGCCGGAAGAGTCCGTTTTTTCATGCATGCCTGCGCGAAAAGCGCCCCTGGCTGCCGGCGTCACGGAACTTATGGCACCCGCCACTCCGGTTTGTTTTCCATTGCATCCCCCCTTCATCTCTTCATTTCCCCTCCCTCATGTCTCCAGTTACCATCTATGACACCACCCTGCGTGACGGCACGCAAGGCACCGGCATCTCCTACAGCACCCTCGATAAAATCCGCGTGGCGGAAAAGCTCGACGAATTCGGCGTGCACTACATCGAAGGCGGCTGGCCCGGCTCCAACCCCAAAGACGCCGCCTTCTTTGAGGAGGCCTCCAAGCGCTCCTGGAAGACTGCGAAGATCACCGCCTTTGGCATGACCCGCCGTGGCAAGATGAAGGTCGAGGACGACCCGCAGGTCAAAATGCTGCTGGACGCCAAGACCCCTGCCGTGACCGTGGTGGGCAAGACCTGGGCGCTGCACGTCACCGAGGTCTTCCAGGTCAGCCTGGAGGAGAATCTGGCCATGATCTCAGACACGGTGGCCTACCTGAAAAAGCACGGCCGCGAGGTGCTCTATGATGCGGAGCATTTCTTCGACAGCTTCAAGGAGAACCCGGAATACTCCCTCAAGACCATCAAGGCCGCGCAGGATGCCGGAGCCGACCTTATCGTGCTCTGTGAGACCAACGGCGGAGCTCTTCCGGAGTTTGTAGAAGAAACCACGCGCAAGGTCATCGCCCATCTGGGACGTCCGGTCGGCATCCACACGCACAACGACGGCGGAGTCGGCGTGGCCAATGCTTTGGCAGCAGTGCGCGCCGGTGCCTGCCAGGTGCAGGGGACGATCAACGGCTACGGCGAGCGCGTGGGGAACTGCAACCTCACCACCATCATGCCGAATCTGCAGATCAAGATGGGCATCGACCTCGGCCTCGACCTTACCCGCCTGCGCGAACTCGCCAATTTCGTCGATGAACTCGCCAACGTGCCGCATGACATCCGCGCTCCCTATGTGGGTGTGGCTGCATTCACGCACAAAGGCGGCCTGCATGTGCATGCGGTGCAGAAGCTTGCCCGCACCTATGAGCATGTGGACCCAGCGCTCGTCGGCAACCAGCGCGTCATCACCATCTCGGACATGTCCGGCCAGTCCAATGTGATGATGAAGGCCGAAGGCATGGGCTTTAAATTCGCCAAAGGCGACGCCCGTGTGCAGACCATTCTCTCCGAAGTGAAGCGCCTCGAGAGCGAAGGCTATGAATTCGAAGCGGCAGAGGCCTCCTTTGAGATGCTCATCCGCAAGCAGCTGGGACAGCACAAGCCGGTCTTTGACCTGATCGAGTACCACTCCACGCACCGCTTCCACGGCGGTGAGCATGGCTTTGAAACCTGCGAAGCCACGATCAAGCTCGAAGTGGATGGCAGCCGCGTTTACACCGTGGATGAAGGAGACGGCCCCGTGAATGCGCTGGACAACGCGCTGCGCAAAGCCCTGCTGCCCTTCTTCCCGGCGCTCAAGGACATGCGCCTGGCAGACTACAAGGTGCGCATCATCGACGGCGGCACGGGCACTGCGGCCAAGACCCGCGTGCTCATCACCAGCACCGACGGCAACGCCACCTGGGGCACCGTCGGCGTGAGCTGCAACATCATCGACGCCAGCTGGAAGGCGCTGGTCGATGGCATCGAATACTTCCTGCTCAAGAGGGCGGCTTAGCAGCCGACAGCCTTCATCCCCGCTGCCTCCAGCACCGCGCTCAGGTCTGGCGGCAGCGGTGCTTTGACCGTGAGCTGCTGACCAGATGCCGGGTGCTTCAGGCTGAGCTCATGCGCGTGGAGAAAGAGCCGCTTGGCCAGGATGGATTTGCGCAGCTTGCGGTTCAGCTCAAAGGAGCCGTAAACATCATCCCCCACCAGTGGGATCTGGCGTGAAGCCGCCTGCACACGGATCTGGTGTGTCTTGCCGGTGATCAGCTCGACCTCGATCAGGACCACTCGATTGAGAGCATTCACCTCCATCACGCGATATTTCGCCTCTGCATTGGGCCGCACGCCATGACGCACGGTGGTGCGCACCTGATGCCCGGCATGCGCGGTGACCAGGTGGTCCAGCCAGACGCCTTCAGGCTTGAGCGCACCTCCGCCGCTGCAGAGCGCGAGGTATTTTTTCCGCACGAGCTCGGCCTCAAAGGCTGCACGGCATGCAGCGGCTGTTTTTTCATCCTTGGCCCCGAGCAACACGCCCGAAGTGTCCTGATCCAGGCGGTGCATCAGCCACACGATTCCAGCCGCCGTTTTGAAGCAGCGCCGGTCCTGGTCATAGCTGCCCTCAAACGCGGCGGCCTGCGGCTTTCCAGCCTTGGGGTTCGGGTGAGAGAGCACCCCGTGCGGTTTGTTCACGACAATGAGGAAGCGGTCCTCATGCAGGATGTCGCAGCGGGTCATGGCGGAGGCAGGAGTCATTGGGGCTGATACTTCTGCACCAGGTACTCTTCCAGCGCATCATGCCAGTGGCGGATCTCTCCGCCGAGCAGGTTTTGTAATTTCGAATTGCTCATCACCGTCAGCAGCGGGCGTGGTGCCCTGAGCTGGGTGAGGCTGGCCAGCTCCACCGGCTGCACGCGGGAGGTTTTGACCGGCACCTCCAGCCGGGCGGCAATCGTGAGCGCAGCCTCCGCCCATGAATGCCAGGATGCGACCCCGCTGTTGCAGAGATGCAGCACGCCAGAGATTGTCGGATGCCGGACAATGAGTTGTTCGATCCAGCCGCAGATGTCTGCGTGGCTGGTCGGCACTGAGATCTTGTCTGCCACAGCGCTGAGGTCGCCAGTCTGAAGGGCTTTCTGGATCATGCTGTCAGGATGGCTCGGTTTGTCTGGCCCAAACAGCCACGAGACACGTGCCACGAGAGCACCGGGGGCAGCCCTGAGCACGGCCTGCTCTCCGGCCAGCTTGGTGCGGCCATAGACGTTGATGGGAGCCGTTTCGTCCGACTCAAACCACAGGTCACGCCCGGTGCCGCTGAAAACGTAATCCGTGCTGAAATGGATCATGCGTACGCCACGCTCATGACAGCATTCCGCCAGAATCTGTGGTACCACGGCATTGGCCAGAAAAGCCAGCTCAGGCTGCACCTCGCAGGCATCCGGGCTGGTCATGCCTGCGGCATTGAGCAGCACATCAAAATCATGTGCCGCCAACGTGGCCGCCACGGTGTCCGGCCGCCCGAAGTCCAGCTCGGCACGGGACCATGATGTCACTTCGTATTCAGGGGCAAAGTGGCGCCTGAGAGCGCAGCCCAGGCCTCCTGTGGCACCAAGAATGAGGATGCGCGGTGATGGCATGCCGCATGCTTGCCACACCTCCCGCACTTGCAAAGCCAAAAGGCATCTCCAAGGTAGGTGCGCGACTGATTAAGGATGAATGAGTGAAGCACAGCCCAAGATTGTTATTGTAGGAGCCGGCCTTGCGGGGCTGGCATGTGCCCGCGTACTGGCGGCAGCAGGCCGCCCCTTCACCATTCTGGAGGCGTCCAATGCCGTAGGCGGCCGGGTGCGAACGGACGAGGTAGATGGCTTCCTGCTGGATCGCGGTTTCCAAATTTTCCTGCCGGGTTACCCGGAGGCCAGGCGGGTGCTTGACTATGAGGCGCTCGACCTGCGTTCCATCTACAGGGGGGCGGATGTGTTCGTGAAAAACCGCTTCCACCGAATGGCCGACCCCCTGGCACATCCGCTCGCGGCACTGAGCAACTTCAATGACGTGATCGCAAGCCTGCGTGACAAATGGACCACCCTGCTGCTGCGCAAGGAGGTTTTCGGCCTTCGCGCCCCTCCGGTCGACATCCAGGAAATGGAGACGGAGGACTACCTGCGCGACTTTGGCTTCTCCGAGAAAATGATCGACCGCTTCTTCCGCCCGTTCTTCGGAGGGGTGTTTCTCGAAAAAGACCTGCGAACCAGCGCACGCATGATGCTGTTTCTGTTTGCCATGTTTGACCGTGCGGGCAGCGCGCTCCCCGCACGCGGTATGCAGGCGATCCCGGAGCAGCTTGCCCAGGCGCTGCCGCCAGGCAGCCTGCGGCTGAATGCGCCAGTGGCCGCAGTGCGCGCCGGTGAGGTGACCCTGGATACAGGCGAGGTTTTTCACGCCGACCATGTCATCGTCGCAGTCAGCGAGGAAGTGGCGCACAGGCTGCTGCCAGCAACCGACAACACCCCTTTGCTTCCCAGCCGGTCAACCACGTGCATGTATTTTGCCACCGACAGCCTGCCGCCGGGAGATCCTATCCTCTATCTGGATGGAGATGGCCGGGGCCCGGTCAACAGCGTCCTCGCGCTCTCGCGCGTCTCGCCCCATTACGCGCCGCCGGGACAGCACCTCCTCTCCGCCTCCATCATCGGCGCGCCATCCAGCACGGAACTTGAGCAGGTCGTGCGTGAGCAGATGAGCCAGTGGTTCGGAGCGGATGCCGTTTCCAAATGGCGCCAGCTGCGCACCTATCAAATCCGCCATGCGCAGCCGGAAAGCAGGCAGCTGCGGCTGGGTGAAGGCCCGCTTGCGAGCGTGATCCAGCCGGGCCTCTACCGCTGTGGAGACTGGTGCGAGAATATCTCGATCAACGGGGCGCTTCTCAGCGGCCGTCGATGCGGAGAGGCGGTAATGAGAGCGTTGGGAGAACCGAGCCCGGATTAGGCGCGGCCGGCGCGGACTCAGTGGGAAGCACAAAAGGATTGATCGTGGCTGCAGCGTTGTTGAGCCTCACCTCCACCTTCGTGGTGCCAAACTTCCCCGGATTCTTGCCAGCGATGGTGCGCAGTTCCTGGGCGACACTTTCGGCGTCGGCCCGGTTGGCGAGATCTCGTATGGTCACCGTCGTGAAGCCCGGCCCCGCCTGCACCTCGATCTTGCTTGCCGGAACCCCCATGTCCACGTGAATGAGCTTTTCCCAGGCGCTGGCATGCTGCAGATCTGGCAGCGTGACGAGCCCGGCCTTGTGATACCGCTCCTCCTCTTTTGAATGACTGGCCGGTGTGGCAGAGTCCTGCTTGTGCTGGCAGGCAGCAAGACAAGCGATGGCGG
Source organism: Prosthecobacter fluviatilis (assembly GCF_042655725.1). Classification (GTDB taxonomy): domain Bacteria; phylum Verrucomicrobiota; class Verrucomicrobiia; order Verrucomicrobiales; family Verrucomicrobiaceae; genus Prosthecobacter; species Prosthecobacter fluviatilis. Next base: position 786,535 of record NZ_JBHSMQ010000001.1, on the reverse strand, counting down.
AGAGGAGCAAGAGTCGGAGGATCACAATTTGATAAAAGCCTTTTGTTTGTACAGCCACCAGCAGATCAGCCACAGCACGAAAAGCACCCCGCAGCGCTCAATGACAGGCAACCAATACGCCGGAAAGGCCGCCTCGGGCAGATGCTTGTGAAGATTTTCAGAGATCCAGCCCGCGCAGAGGCTGTGCAGCAGGTAAATCACGATGCTGTTCGCGCCCACGACCACCAAGGGGTAAACTAGGCGCCGCATGCCGCCGATCTCCACCAGCCAGTAAAACACTGAAAGCATGATGAGAACCCAGCCACCGCTGAGGATGGCCCAGGACGGGGTCCAGATGCGCTTCACGACAGGCAGCAGCGTGTATTGGTCAAACTGAGCGCCGATCACGGGCAGAATCTTGACGTCCAAGGCCGTGCCCACCACCACCAAAACAAGCCCCACGAGCAAAAGCGCGCCGCATTTGCCCTTGTCCGTTTTCCGGCTGGACATCAGGAACATGCCGGCGAGAGCCCCCATGAGCATGGTGGCAAGAGCGGGAATGAAGTTGAGGGTTTGATAACCGCCAGGATTGTACAGAAACGGCTGCGCCTGCGGCAGCTTGTTCAGCCAGGTGCGGTCAAAGGCAGCAGCAGCGTTGGTGTGGATGTTCCAATGCCCGGCAAACCCCGGCAGGATGGCATGCTCAGTGCCCTTCATGCCGGCGATGGCGGAAAGCTCGTCCGCCGTCGGCAGCGGATGATTGATGAAGAACCAGGTGTAGCCGACGAGGATCAGTATGACCCCGGACAGGATGTATTCCCAACCCATGCGGGACAGAAGGAACAGCACGAAGTAGCCGAGCCCGATCTGCGCCAGCACATTGGTGAACAGGAACACCGTATGCTTGTCCGCCGCACGGGTGGCAAGCATCACGCCCAGGGCCACCAGAAGGATGGAGCGTGAGAGCGCATGCCAGGCCATGCCAAAAAACGACTGCCCGTGCTCGCGACGCTTTGCATACGAAAAAGGCACCGCCATGCCCACCATGAACATGAAGCTCGGCTGAATGAGATCCCACAGGGAGCAGCCCTGCCAGTCCTGATGGGCGAACTGGGGTTTGATGAACTCCCAGACGGAGCCGGGGTGGGCCGCTGCCATCTGCACGATGCCAAAGCCCGAAGAGGCCATCAGCAGCATGATGAACCCCCGAAAGGCATCGAGGGACAGAAGACGTGGGTTGGAAGTGGTCGGGTTCATGGAGCAACCACAAACGCCGCTCGCACCGGCCTGCTATCGAAAGCAGTGAAGGAACTGATCAGGCCGCCTTGAGCACTTCGTGCGTGTGAATGGCGGGATTCACAATATCTCGCACGAACTGTGCAGGCTCGGCTCCGGCGCCGAACACATAGATCCGTGTGCGCAGGGTGAGCTTCTTGATCTCAAAGCCCGGAGTATGAATGCTGCGGTAATAGTTGAGGATCATTTCTTTCTCCAGATCCAAGGCCGCGCCTTTCATACCGTATTCGAGCACAAAGGCGGCCTTTTCAAAGGCGGGCTGTCCGCCGATGCGGGCCTCCTGGCTGATCGGATCGATCAACACTTTTTCCACGAAGGCCTTGAGCGCCGCCTCATCCCCCTCGAATTCGATCTTGTACACACGTCCCTCGCGGTATTTCAACGGCAGCGGGTGGGGGGCGTACAGCAGCTTGTGACAGTCGCTTTCAGTGTCGAATTTACCGAGGATTTCAAAAATTTGGGTCACGAGGGTGGCGGGGATGGTTGAGAGCTTTCCTAGCAAGAACGCCCGCCCGCGCAAGCCCGCAACGACCTCCTGTGAATCCCTCTTGCCTCCCCTGCCCCGGCCTGCTACAACTGCGCCGTTATGCCGCGAATTCAATTCACCACTCCTGACGGTGCCACTGGCACCCTCGAACTCGACGCCGAACGCATGTCCGTAGGGCGTGCTGATGACAACCAGCTCATCATCGCTGACGACTCCGTGTCCAGTCACCATGGTGAGTTTAGTTTTGACGGCAGCAGCTGGACTCTCACCGACCTTGGCTCCACCAATGGAACCAAAATCGGAGGCTCCCGTGTGGAAAATGCCAGCCTCACCCCCGGAGCTGCGTTCCAGCTCGGCCATGTGAACTGTGTTTTCGTCGGCGACGGTGAAGAAGCGTATTCCGCCCAGACCACCACAGCCACCACTCCTTCCACCGGCTACGGCAGCATGCCATACAACGGTCGCATGCGTGCGGGTTTCGGCCCCAAGGTGAAGCAAAAAAATCCTGGCGCAGCCTTGACCATCCTGCTCGGAGTCGCCGGCATTCTGGCCTGCGCCGCCGCCATTTATTTCGCCAAGCAAATGGGAGCCTGAGACCGTCACACACAGCACGCGCTCGCGAACTTGGCTCCGGATCTGGAGCACTTTAGCGGCCCTTCAGGCTGCCATGGCACGGCTTGCGCATCTTAAAAAACAACCCCTTGCGGCTTCCCCATGCCGCCACCCCAAGAAAAGAATCCATGTCTAACACAATCATTGTCGGAGCCCAGTGGGGCGATGAAGGAAAAGGTAAAATCGTCGATTACCTCACTGAAGGCGCAGACCTCGTGGTACGTGCTGCCGGTGGCAACAATGCCGGCCACACCGTCATCAGCAACGGCACCAAATACATCCTGCACTTGATCCCCTCGGGCATCCTGTGGAAGAACAAGGTCTGCGTCATCGGCAATGGCGTCGTGATGGACCCCGTGGGCCTGCTGGCAGAAATGGCCAAACTGCGTGGCCAAGGCGTGGAGATCACCCCCGAAAACCTGCTGATCAGCGAGACTGCCCACCTGGTGATGCCCTACCACCGCGGCCTGGACAAGGTACGTGAGGCCAAGCGTGGCGACAAGAAGATCGGCACCACCGGTCGCGGCATCGGCCCAGCCTACGCAGACAAAGTGGAACGCGACGGCCTGCGCACCATCCTGATGACGCAGCCTGAGATCTTTGAGGAAGAGCTGCGCGACCGCCTTGCACGCCACAACGCCACCTTTGCCGAGCTGGGCGTCGAACTGGTCCCCGTGGAGGAAACCGTGAAGGAAATGCTCGAAGCAGCCAAAGCGCTGGCCCCGCACATCACCAACACCACCGTGTATCTGCACGAGGCGATCAAGGCCGGAAAAAACCTGCTTTTTGAAGGCGCTCAGGGCACCTACCTCGACATCGACCACGGAACCTACCCGTTTGTCACCTCGTCCAACACCACCTCCGGCGGCGCCTGCACCGGTTCCGGTGTGCCTCCGCGCATGATCGACAAAGTCGTCGCCGTGGGCAAAGCCTACACCACCCGCGTGGGCAGCGGACCGTTTGTCACCGAGAATGACGCCATCGGCGACATGCTGCACAACATGGGCCGCGAATTTGGAGCCACCACCGGCCGTGCACGCCGCTGTGGCTGGCTGGACGCCGTGCTGGTGCGCTATGCTGTCATGCTCAATGGTGCGGATGAGCTCGCCATCACCAACCTCGACGGGCTGGACGGCCTGGACACGGTGCAGATTTGCACCGCCTACACGCTGCGGGGCAAGACGCTCAACTACCCGCCGAGCACCGCCGCCGACCTGGCCGCCTGCGTTCCCGTCTATGAAACCCACCAGGGCTGGAAGCAGGATCTGAGCGGCATCAAGAAGTTTGACGACCTGCCGCCACTGGCCAAAGCCTACCTCAAACGCCTCGAAGAGCTGACCGGAGCACGCATCAGTCTGGTGGGAGTCGGCCCTGACCGGGAGCAGACTCTCATCGCATGAGGTCATTATTCCATTTGACGCCCGCTCTCATTCCCCTATTTTCACGCCCCTTTTCCCAAACCACCCAGACCCGTTTATGACCGAAATCCAGATCCGTAAAGGCGAGCCCGTTGACCGCGCTCTGAAACGCCTCAAGACCCGCCTTGAAATGGACGGCATTCTTGAAGAAGTGCGCCGCCTCCGCGCGCACGAGACCCCGAAAGAACGCACCAAGCGCAAAGCCCGTGCCGCAGCCAAGCGTGGCAAGATCCGCTATCGCTTCACCCTGCCAAAGGCCCCCGGCGCTGCGGAAGCACCGGTCACCGCTGCTTAATCAGGCACAGGGAAAAACTTTGAAGGGCGGGCTCAAACCCCGCCCTTTTTTGTGCCCTCACGCCACCCCTGGGCCCGGCTGGGGTGAGCAAGCTTGCCAGACGCACCGGCCCGGCTGGCTATGCGCCCGCAGTTCCTTCTGTCAATCGGGGCGCAATGCTGTTTAGTTCTTCAGTCCCTTTCACTCCATGAAGCTCAAGCTCGACCTCGATGATTTCCGCGTGCCGGATGGCAAAGCATTCCGTATCAAGAAAGCAAAGACCAAGATCAGGGACCTCTACAAGGACGATGCCCACTATGAGTCGCTGATCGCCGAGTTCCGCACGGAGATCGACGACCTGCAGCAGAAAATGTACGCGCAGGACCGGCAGGCGCTGCTGCTGGTGTTTCAGGCCATGGATGCCGCCGGCAAGGACAGCACCATCAAGCATGTGATGAGCGGCGTGAACACCCAGGGCGTGGAGGTGCATGCCTTCAAGCGCCCCACCTCTGCGGAACTGGACCATGACTTCATGTGGCGCACCACGCGCGTGATGCCACCGCGCGGCCGCATCGGGATCTTCAACCGCAGCTACTATGAGGAGGTGCTCGTCTGCCGAGTTCACCCCGAGATCGTGACCAAGGTCCAACGCCTGCCCGCACATACGACGAAGAACATCAACAAGCTTTTCGCCGACCGCCTCAAAGACATTGCCAACTTCGAGGCCTACTGCCACCGCAACGGCATCCTGATCCTCAAGTTTTTCCTGAATGTCTCCAAGGGCGAGCAGAAAAAGCGTTTTCTGGACCGCATCAACACGCCGAGCAAGAACTGGAAGTTTGAAGAAGGAGACGTTGGAGAGCGCGGCTACTGGAAGGAGTACATGGAGGCCTATGAGGATGCCATCCGCGTCACCGCCACCGAGGAATGCCCGTGGTATGTCATCCCGGCGGACGACAAGAAAAACATGCGCCTCATCGTCAGCGCCGCGATCCTGAATGAGATGCAGAGCATGAAGCTCAAATACCCTGAGCTGCCGCCGGAGCAGCAGAAACACCTGCAGGCGGCGAAACGAATGCTCGAGTCAGAATAGTGGCGCTCTCAGGTTAACAGAGCGCCACTCCCCGTGCGGCTATTTCAGACTCCGCAGCCAGGCCACGAGATCGAGCAGATCGGTTTCGGGCATTGTTTGATCCAATCCCTGAGGCATGAGGCTGGTCGTCAAGGTCGTGTCACCAGCAATGGTTTGATGAGCGATGGTCTTTTCCTGACCGGCGATGTCCACCACGAGCAGCCCCTCAGCGGTGTGGGATTTGATCACACCTAGCGTCTGCTGACCATCGCTGGTTTCGATGACATGGGCCTCATAATCACGGGCGAGCGTGTTGCTGGGGAAGAGAATGCTTTCAAGAAGGTCGCGCTCGGTGCGGATGGCTCCGATGTGGGAGAGATCCGGGCCGATGGGACGACCTGCGGAACCGATCTTGTGGCAGGCGATGCAAGTCCCCTTCCCCATTTCGAAGTTCTTCTTTCCATTCGATGCGTTGCCGCTGGCGATGACTTTGTCTGCGAGCGGACCGAGAAGACGTTTCTTGGACTCGGAAGCTGCAATGGCAGCATTGTATGCGGGCAGGACAATGGTTTCGAAAATGTCGGGCGGCAAATCGCTGAATGCGGTGCGGTAGGCGCTTTCCTGCTGGCTGGCGATGACGGGATTTTTTGCGATCTCAGAGGCGAATGCGCGAGCGACTTCAGGCTCCTTTGATTTGCGCACGATGCCGAGCAGCGATTTGAGCTCAACGGGGCCCAGGGTGGCAAAGAGCGGTGCGATTTCGAGGAGCTGTGGCTTTGCCAAAGGTGCGCTGGCGATCATGCCTGCTGCCTGAATCTTCGCTGCCGAAGAGGAGGCGGCATCAGCGAGCACGCCCTTGACCATCGTGAAGGTTTCACCGGCGAGCTTGACCGACTTGGCGGCATCCAGCGCCTTGAGGCGAATGGCCAGCGGACGCTTGGTATCATTGGCCATGGTTTGGAGCGCGGCGTCAAAGTGCGGCGTCTTGAGTTTCTTGATGGCGTCGAAGACGAGCGGTGTGGGTGATTCGGCGAGAAGCTTGTCCAGTGCCGGGAACCAGGCATCGTTGGTAATGCCCGAGGTTTGGGCGGCGAGGATGCTCAAAGCCGCCATGCGGACGTCCACCAAGCCATGGCCGAGCATGGCAGTCATGAGCGACTGCGCGGATGGCTTCGCAAGGTGTCCGGAAATGACCTGTTTGATAAATGACACTCTTCCTTGAGTGATGTCGGATGCTTTGAGCCATCCAGTGAAGGCCGCTGATGCTATTTGGTCGCCATCTGGCATCACTTCAAACGATCTCCGAATGGCATCCGCCAGAGAGGGGGACGTTTCGGGATCGAGACGACGAAGGGAACCCTCGATTTCATTGGCAAAGCTTTTTTCGGAACCATGACGGGCTAGTTCGACCAACAGCCAGCGGCTCATGTATCGGTCTGAGGCAGGGCCACTGTGAAAAGGGGGCTTCATTTGACGAAGCGCATAAATTAAAAGGTGCTCAGATGAAGGATCGAGCTCCTGCTCCATCAACTGTCCCAGCACGCTCATCACCTCACCTTCCTGCGGCAGATTTTTTGCAACCCATTCCAGCGCAAGACGCCGTGTGTGATCATCATTCGACTTCAGTGCTGCGATTTGGGATTGGAGATCGTCTTTGCGGACGGAGTCATTCGTGGTCTGAACGGCGAGCTGCGGATTCTTCGGCTTGATGCGATATACCGCGCCGAGCAGATCGGATTTTGCCATAAGGCTGGAGGGACAGCCGATGCGGAACCAGCCGCCAGTGTCGAGCAGGAGCAGCGAGCCGTCGCGCGGGTCTTCCATCACATCGGTGAGATGAATGTCGGGGTTGTAGAGTTTGAGAAATTCGTTTTCGACGGCCTTGTAGGTGCTGCCGCTGGGTGTGAGCTCCATGCGTACAAGACGCTGGGTGTTGAAGTGGGTGACCATGAACTGCTGTGCGCTCGTGTTCTTCGTCGGATAGCTTTTCCAGAAGCAGCAGCCGCTGACAGCAACGTGACCGAAGTTGTACATCACGGGCATGGTTTCCAGTGTGCGTGGCAGGTGCGCGATGGCTTTGAGCTGGTCGCTGCGCTCATAGACGCCGCCGTAGAGCCAGTGGATGATGGTGTCCCCGCGCGGCTGGCTGTAGTAGAGGTTCTGCACGCCGATGATGTCGCCGTCACGGGTGAAATCGACTTCGACCGGGTTGTCGCCGCAGCCGAGGGAGTGCCAGGCGACGTCGGTGCCGTCAGGCTTGCAGCTCCAGATGCCGCAGGCGAGGGATTCATCCACGAGAGTGCCATCCTTCTGCGTGACCTTGTGCCCTTTGCGGCCATGGCACCAGTAAAGGCGTCCATTGGGATGCAGGAAGGGACCGTGGATGTCTGCAGCGTTGCCTGTGTAGTCGAAACCGCCCACGATCATTTCGCGCTGGTCGGCCACGCCGTCGTTGTCAGTATCGGTGAGTTTCCAGATGCCGGGTGGCGAGCCGACGTAGAGGCTGCCGTTCAACCAGCAGGCGCCCTGGGGAAAGGTCATCTTGTCGGCAAAGACAGTGCTTTTGTCGAAGGTGCCATCTTTGTCTGTGTCCTCGAGAAGAAGCACTCGGTTGGGCGGACTGGCCTCAAGCTGAGCCTTGTTCCAGTTCACGCCGACGGCATCTCCCACAAAGAGACGCCCCCTGTCGTCCAAGCAGCCCATGATGGGGTGGGTGACGAGCGGCGCCGCAGCCACGACTTGGAGCTGGTAGCCTTCGGGGAGATCGTGCTTGGGCAGCGCGGGAGATGCCTTGCCTGTCACAACGCCGGGCCGCTTTCCGCTTTCAGGAATGGTGAGCCCTTTGTCGGGAGGGAGGTCGGCGGCGAAGGCGGGGATGGCTGCAAGGAGAAGGAGACGTCGCATGGTGGGAGTCATACGTAGCGCCCCCCGCGTCTCATTGCAGACAGCCGGCCTAAATCCAAAATCCTGCCCTACAATCTCCTCACTTCCTGCACCTCCAGCCCGGTGAGCTTCCATTCCTCTTTGACCGGGGTGATGGTGATGCGGGCGTTGTAAATATTGACGCGGGGATGGCTGTGCCCCCAGTGGCCGACAATGCCCCGGGCCATCCAGTTGCAATCTGCGACAAACCCCTCGCCCGTGGGCGCGGCCTCCACCTTGTCCACAGTGGCGGAGAATTCGGCGATCGTGACGCGTGTTCCTTCGCGACCATCAAGCGTGAGAGCCTGGATGGTTTCGAGGTACAGTTTGCGCAGCAGCTCGCCGTCCACGCTGCGTGCCAGCACATCATACACGTCTGACTCTGCGTGGTGGTCAAAAGCACGGTACACATTGCGAAGGAGCGGAGACACGATCTCCTGCGCCTCTTCGACCTGAGTGACGGCCGGAGCGTCGGGCTCCGTGTATACCGGCACCACCAGAAGCTGGCTCATGAGCACGGCACCGAGAAGCCAGACAAAAAAATAGGGCAGACTCCCGCCTGGGAGCCGGTGCTCTTTGACTTTGAGGTAGATGTAAAAGCACAGGCCGGTGACCACCCACAAAATGCCGCCCAGCGGCAGGCGCAGCGGCTTGGGCTGGGGAATCTTCGGCACCACGGCCAGCGGTGCCGGGCGGGGCATGCGCCCCTGATTGCGCCAGCGGAAAGTTTTAATCGAAGAATGGATTTCCCCAGATTCGCTGAGCCTGGTCTCACTCATCGGCCCAAAGAAAACGCGTATCGGCAGATTGGTCAGGCCATTCATCCAGCCTTTCCAGGTGACATTCATCTCCTCCGGCCCTGGCGGCGTGGCAAACTCCCAGATGAAACCAACGAGCATCTGGTTCACAGCCACCGGCTCCCCCTCCTTCAGCGGCAGCGTGTTGCCGGGCAGGCCTTTGACCACTGCCACCAGCGGCAGCGGCACGGGCAGCGCCTGGTCGCCCACGCTCAGCGCACACCAGTCTGCGGCCCGAGACGCCATGGTATCGACCACCTGCTTTTGCTGATCTGCCGGGAGAGATTCCGGCAGGCTGGCTTCAGGAGACAGCCATTTGAGCACGGTGGCCGCATCAAAGAGCACCTCAACGCGTGTCTGATAGGTTTCGATGTACAGATAAGCCTGCGCCACAGGGCCAGTGATGGTGAAAGAACTGGCCGTAGGCAGGGGCGGCGGCGCCGCTGGCGGTGGGGACTCAGGCTTCGGCTCAGGCTTGGCTGCTGGGGGCGGCGGCATCTGCGCGGGCACAGGCGCCGTCTGGGGCACTGCCGGGCTGGCGGGAGCCAGTGAAGGCAGTGTCTCCAGAGGCTTGAGCGGGCCTATTCTGATGGTGTCCTGCGCCCGCATGTCAAAGGCTGTGCCAGCGCTGACAACTAGGATGACGGCCGAGATGAAGCGGCTCCAGAGCGATGACAGGGGACGTTTTGACATGCGGCGAAGTGGGAAAGACACCGAATCAAAGCACCCACGGCTTGCGCCATTCCTTGGAAAGCAGCGCCGATGCGGCGGCATTGTCTGCGATGGTCTCCGACTTCGGATCCCACTTCAGCCCTGTGCTGCCACTGCGCAGGGCGATGTTTGCCAGGTGAGCAATGGTGATGCTGCGGTGGGAAACCTCGATGGGTGTGGCTGTCGGTTTGCCGTCATAAATGCAGGAGAGGAAGTTGTCCGTATGGTCTTTGCTCTCGTAGAGGTGGATCTCTTCCGGACGAGTTTTCTCCCGGAGAATCTCAGGGCTGCTGGCTGTGATCTTGCCGCGATTGACGTAGATCCATTTGCCCTCATCTCCTTCAAACATCACGCCGACGTGATCAAAGGGCTTCTTGGCATTTGGCGTGGCCAGCGCTGCCTCCACCTCGGGCATGAGCTTGTGTGTCGGGCTGGCCACATGCATGACGAGGCCGTTTTCATAGACGCACTCAAAGGAGAATTCGGAAGCCGTGTTGTAGAGCGCGGCCCTGTCCATCGTCCCGGAAACATTGCGCAGTTCGACGGGGCCGCTGAGCTGGGTGCCCATGCCCCACTGGGCGATGTCGATGTGATGAGCACCGAAGTCCGTGATCATGCCACCGGAGAAGTTGAAGTTGTGGCGCCAGTTGAGCGGCAGCAAGGCGGGGCGGTAGTCCATCTGTTCGGCCGGGCCGAGCCACATCTCATAGTCAAAATCTGGCGGCAGTGGCGCCGGGTTGATCTGGTCCGCCATGCCGTTCCAGTTGCTGTGCCCGCCGGGCAGGCCCACGCGCACCCGCTTGAGTTTGCCGATGCGGCCATTCTGCGTCATCTCGCAGGCCATGCGGAAGTACTGGTCGCTGCGCTGCTGGCTGCCCGTCTGCCAGGTCACGCCGGCCTTGGCCACTTCATCGCTCATGCGGCGCCCCTCGGCGACGTTGAGGGCCAGCGGTTTCTGCCCGTAGATGTGCTTGCCTTTGCGCGCGGCATAGATGGCCATATAAGCATGCCAGTGGTCCGGCGTGGACACCTGCACGGCGTCCAGGTCTTCCTTCTCCATCATCTCACGAAAGTCCGCATAAGCAGCGCAGGCCTTCACCGGCTTGTTTGCCGACTGCGAATAGTGAGCGTCGATGGTCTTTTTACCCGCCTCACGGCCACCCGTCTTCTTGCCATCATAACCATAGTGGCCGTACTCCTTCATGGGGTCTGCCACGGCAATGACCTGGCATTTGTCATTGTTAAGGAAGGTCGGTGTCCAGTCCGTGGCGATGGTGCCCCAGCCGATGGCACCGACGGTGATCCGCTCCGAAGGCGCCGGACGCCCGCCTTTGCCGAGAGCCGTGGCGGGAATGATGGTGGGAAAACCGAGAGCGGCGGCGCTGACGGTCAGAAAATGACGACGGGTGACGGCGGATGTGTCTGGGGCCATGGGGATTAACTTAGCGGAGGCTCCCGCCGTGGCCAGAAAAAGAAATGACGAACTCCAGCACAAGCAAAAGTGGACATGCTGCGCCGCTTTGCTGCATGATGGCCGGATGAAAGACCCGAAGGCACTGCTGCAACGCTTCCTGCCCCTGCTGTTCGCAGCACTGCTGCTGACAGTCTCTTTTTTCCCTTACCAAGAGAAGAAAAACCGGCTGAGAGTCGTGCCCGGGCTGGGCACAGCGGCGGAGTCCCTGCTAGTGGCGGGAGATCTGCAGAAACTGCCCGCCAATCATTTTCAGGTGATCGAGATTCCCTGGTCGTCAGCAGTGGTGCGGGCGTTTGGCAGCGGCGCTGCTGATGTGGCTGTGGTAACGCTGGACTCTGCCGTGCGCATGCGGGAGGCGGGCCAGAAACTCAAGGTGCTCAAGGTGCTCTGCAGATCTGCAGGTGCCGATGCAGTCATTTCACACGGCGACATTCTCCGGCTGCAGGATCTCAAAGGGAAACGAGTGGGCGTGGAGCGCAGCGCAGGCTCCTACCTGATGGCCAGCGCCCTCGAAAGCGTCGGCATGACCATGGCAGACATCGAGCTCATCCCCATGTTTCAGTCTGAGATGGAGCAGGCGTTGCAAGTGCGGCAGGTGGATGCGGTCGTTATCACCGAGCCCTGGCTTACGAAGCTGTCGCGCGGCAGCATCCACCGCCTGTATGACTCCAGCCAGCTCAAAGTTCCCATCATCTATCTGCTTGTCGCTTCCGAACGGGCCTGCACATCCTCCCGTGAAAACCTGCTGTCACTGATCAAAGTCCAAAGTGAAATGGCAGACAGCATATGGTCCGGGCGGCCGTTTCCAGGGATGGATGCTGTCCTCAGACGTGAGAACCTGAGCGCAGAGGAGCTGGCAGAATGCCTTGGACGGCTGCACACGCTGGACCGTGCAGAAAATGAAAAAATGCTGCGCCTGCTCCCTGAGCTGGCAGGACAGACCGAAGATCTCATGCTCCGCCATGGCATCATCGTGGCCAAGCCGTCTGGTGGCGAATGGATCGACACCAGCTTTATCAAGGAGGCTCTTCCATGAAATTGTTTCACTCCATCCAAAGCCGCATCACCCTGACAGTGCTGTCGTTCGGGCTGCTGATGATCCTGTTCAACAACTGGAGAAATCAGGACTGGCTGGTGGATCGCCGTCTGGCACGCCTGGAACAGGAGGCCACCGAAACCGGCAGCCGCCTGGCCGGTCTGCTGCAGCATCTTTCCCGCAAGCAGCAGCAGCGTGCCGCCGAACTCGAGATGGCCTATGTGTCACTTTCTCCGGACGTCGACCTGGGACTTGTCTGCAACAAGGAAGGTGTCGTCACGTGCGCCACACACATGCAATGGCAGCAGATGGACGTCCTGAAGACGCCCCTGGCAGACGAGTGGCGGCGGCATGCCTCAGTGCTTCAGACCATGGTGCCCGTCTTTGCATGGAACGCAGAAAAGACCTCCCTGGTGGCGATGGTGCCATTCTTTGAAACCTATGAGTCCACCAGCCGTGCGGCGGTGCTGATACGCTATGATGCGACGCTGGCGATCGAGGATGTGCGCGAGGAGGCCTGGCAGGAGTCTCTGCGCCAGGCCGGTGTGCTGCTGTCCCTGTGCCTGCTGCTCTGGTATGCGCTGTACGAATTCATCACCCGCCGTGTGCGCAGGGTGGTGGAGATCCTGCGCTCCGCGAGCTCCAAGGACGGCATCCTCATGACCTTGGAGGGGAATGACGAACTTTCCATGATATCCGAAGAATTTACCGGAGCTGTGACCAAGCTGCGCCGGGCGGAAAACATGGTGCTGGAAGCTGCCGAGCAGGAGCGCAGAAAGATCGGCAAAGATCTGCATGATGACCTGTGCCAAAGACTTTCAGCGATCAAGATGAAAGCTGGCGTCGTGCAGGGCATGCTCCCGGAAAAGGACGGCAAAATCGCCGCCCTGGTAGGGCAGATGGCGGAGGATCTCTCGGAGTCCACGGTGATCGCCCGCAGCATGGCATGGGGGCTCGCGCCGGTGGGAATCGAAAATCATGGATTGAAGGATGCGCTGGAGAATGTGCTTCGATTTGCCGAGAAATCGTACATGGTGAAGTGCTCGCTCGACTATTCTGATTTGAGCCCCGCACTGACCGGAAGCTCGCAGGAGCTGCTGTTCCGCATTGCCCAGGAGCTGGTGGTCAATGCCTGCAAGCATTCCAAGCCAGATGTCATCAACATCACCGTCAGAATGGAGGACTCCTGCGCTGTGCTCAGCGTCATCCATGACGGGACGCCTTTCGCTGAGTCTGCTGAGACACAGGGGCGCGGCATGGGGCTCATTCTCATGAGCCAGAGGCTGCGCACACTCTCCGCCACGCTGGAGAGAACTGTGGAAAGCGGTGAACGGGATTTCTCGATTGCCATTGTGCGGATTCCGCTAAAGAATCCATGATATAAAAAAGCATTTCCCCCATTGAACCGCGCACCAATGAAAACCAACACCCCACAAGCACCCATCCGAATTGCCATCGTGGATGACCACACCATGATGCGCGAAGGCTGGAGACTTTTCATTGAAAACGCCGAGGATCTGGCCTTTGCGTGGATGGCCGGAGATGCCTCAGAAGCCGTGCGTAAAGTGGACGAAGACACCCCTGATGTACTGGTGGTGGACATTTCGCTGCCGGACCGCTCCGGGCTCGAACTCATCAAGGATCTTCGCCTCTTGCGCCCCAAGCTGCCGATGATTGCGATCTCCATGCACGATGAAAAGCTTTACGCACAACGCGCGCTTAAGGCGGGCGCCCGCGGCTATGTCATGAAAAGCGCCCCACAGAAGGTGCTGGAGCAAGCCCTGCACCGCGTGGCTTCGGGTGGCATTGCCGTCAGCGAGGAAATGTCCGAAGAAATTTTGAAGGCCTTCTCCTCCGGCAATGCCACGGAGTCCAAGGACTCCATCTCCGAACTGAGCGACCGTGAGTTCGAAGTCTTCGTGCTCATCGGCCAGGGCAAAAACACTGGCCAGATCGCCGAAGCCCTGCGCATCAGCACCAAAACTGTGGATGTGCACAAGATGAACATTCGCGCCAAGCTGGGCATGAACGAGACCGGCGAGCTGGCCTACTTCGCCATACGCTGGGCAGAAGGCCAGAAGACCAACTGATACCGCAGGCCGTTGCTGACGGACCCGCTCCTCAACCGAAGAAGGGCCGCTGGCTTGAGATCTTGACCGGCTTTATGCGAAAACAGCAGCGGAAGAATGCTGCTCTGCAACGCCAGCGCACTGAAATCACCTCAGGCATCTGGATAATTTCCAAAGAGCAAGAAGCAGCGAGTCTTGGATGTTCGCATTCAAACAAAGGCCAGCCCTCATTTAAAGAACTCGTCGCGCCTTCCAAAAGCCACGGATGGTGAGCATGCGGCGGCGGCACTTTCCGCCAAGCATTCAGAGACACCCGGCAGAGGCGGGCACCTCCTGACCTCCCGCCTTAGCAGGCAGGTCAGGCACCTGCCTGCGGCCCGCAAACCGCGTGAGCGCGCGAGCCTGGGCGCGCATCAAATGACCGAACGGCGGCGACGGCGGATGACCAGGCCCATGAGACCAAGCAGCAGCAGCAGCAGTCGTCCGGGTTCTGGGACAACCACGACGATGATGCCCTGACTGTCAAAGAGGCTCACATCCCACCGGAAGCCTGATCCAAGTTCAAAGAGATCAAGATCCGTGCCCGTCTCTGCACCAGTGCGCAGCAGACCGCCGTTGTAGGCGACACCGCCGACATTGTATGTCAGATCAGCACCCGTCCAGTCGAGGAGCTTAAACACGTCTCCAGCTGTGGCATTGTAGCCATTGTTGACGAGGGTGATTTTGGAACCCGTGATGATGGTCAGAGTTCCGCCGACAACGATCTGATCGTGCTGTGCGGTGGTGACAGGGTCATTGAGCATGTGGCTGTACGTCGGATCTGTGGCGAGCGCACTCACCCAGCTGCCATACCCTGCACTGTCATATCCGACGGCATTCATCGCAGTGTAGCTGGAGCGCTGGGCCTGGAGTGAAATGTCCGAGGTGGCGCCGAACGTTGTGTTTGAGGCAAAGGTCAGCGTACCCATGGTGGTGCCTGCCTCATCCCCGGGCCTCAGATTGCCAAGAATGAGCGAGGTGCCCTGAATCTGGCCGGTACCAGCCACCGTGGTGCCGACGGCGGATGTGAAACCGGCTGCATTGGCGGCACCGGTGTCCCCCACCCCGTTGCGTCCCACCTGCAGGATGCCGGCAGAGACTGTCGTCGTGCCAGTGTAGTCATTGTCCAGGGTCATCGTGGCCCAGCCGTTGCCAGCTTTCACCACATTGAGCGCTGCGGAAGCCGTCGGGCTGGCACCCGGAGCGAAGAACTGGCTGTTCAGAGTGCCGTCACGGAATTTGGCGTCCCAGAGCACTTCTGTCGTGCCGGGTGTGCTTTGGGTGATCGTGAGCGTGCCCTGTGTGGCTGCGGCGTTTTCGATGATTTCTGTGCTGCCATTGGTGCTGGCGCTCATCGTGCCGGTGTCTCCGGTGAAGGGGCCGACTCCTCCGTTGGTGCTCAGAGAACCAATGACACGGCTGCCGCCACCGATCTGCAGGATGGAGTTGTAGCCCATGTCCACATCATTCGCAGCCGAGAGCGCCTTGTCGTTTTCGAGACGAACGATGGTGGTCTGGTCCTGGTCGTAGCCCGTGTTGGCACTGATGCGAACATCCCCCGTCCAGCCGCTGTTGTCAGCCTTGAGCACAGCGTAGTTGTAGGTGCGGCCACTGGTGTTGTCGTTAGCACCCCCTGTGTCGTCACCAAAGAAGGTGATGTTGCCGCTGGTGACTGCGCCGTCGATGAGCCTGCCGTTGAAGTTGACGTAGTTCTGACTGCCGCCGTTCTCAGCAGCGTCATTCATGTAAACGAGGAGGCTGTCGTTCAGCGTGATGTCGCCGTTGATGTTGATCAGGTTGCCATTGGCGACCGTTTCAACGGAGAGCTGCTTGGTCTGCGTGGGATTGTAAACCACATTGATGTTGTGGTTGATCTCGACGGTGTAGTTCTGAACCTGATCCTGGTTCTGGATCACCAGTCGTGCCGTTCCCTGACGGTTGTCAGCACCCAGGGTGATCGTCTTGCCCGTCAGGTAGCCAGTGCCAAAGACATCCGCCTGGACAGTGCCATAGACGGTGCCCTGCAGAATGGTCAGGTTTCCGGTCCAGTCAGGATTGTTCGAGCGGAACTCCATCTGGCCCAGGCCATCCTTGATGATGTCGCCGTTTCCGGTGAGGAAGCCCGCACCGTTGCTGAAACGAACGACCTGACCGCTGACTACATCAAAGGTGGTGGTGCCTTCAAGTGTGATGACGCCGTTCAGATTCACCGTGCGGAGGGCCGGGTTGGCAAAACCTGACGGTGTGGTGACATTCGGATTGAGCGAGCCGACAGTGACATAGTTGCCGCCTTCAAAGGTGATCCATTCTTCAATGGTCCAGTCCACGGCCGCATTCATGGCCCCCATCTGGATGGCCAGGTTCGTTCCGGTGCGGAAGATGGTGCCATCCGCGAAGGAATTGTTGGTGCCGAGGATGGTGGAAACCTGCGTGGCCGTGGCGGTTGTGTTGTCACCATTCAAGCGCAGGGTTCCCTGACGGATGTCGAGCAGGCCTTGGAAGCTGGCGTTGTTTCCGGTATTCAGCGTGCCTTCCAGAGTCAGCGTACCCGCGCCAACCTTGACAAGGTCACCGCGATACAAGGCGGTGGAGGCGAGTGTTCTGACACGCAGCTCAGCCGCTCCATCGACCACGTCAATGACGCCGCTGCCGCCTGTCACCATCACACCGCGGTTGCCAAGGTCTGCATAACCGGTGCCGGTGAAACGCAATGTGCCGCCGCCGAAGGTGATCTGATCCACGACGGCCGCCCCGGGATTGACCCCGAGCTGGGACACATCGCTGATGGAGAGGATGGCACCATCAAGGAATGTCTTGCCCGTGTAGCTGTTGGCACCATTGAAGACCACAACGCCCGTGGTGCCAATGGTGGCGGCATCCACCGAACTTGGGCCGGCGATGGTCACATTGATCGCGCCGGTGATCGGCACGTTCACATTCAGGTTGCCGGTGCTAAACTGATGGAAAACAAGCTCGGAAAGCCCGCCCGTGGTCGTCAGAGCTGCCCCCGCGCTGCCAATGATGGTCTTGTTGGCTGCGCCGACATTGCTGCTCACCAAGATAGCGCCGCCCGAGGAAGCAATGCCAGTGCCGGCGACTGTCAGCACGCTGCTGCCGAGATCGACCACGCTTTCCGCGTTGGCGTCAAACCTCAGGGTGCTGATGCTCAGCGCCGCGCCACGAGTCCCGCTGAAGCCCGCACCGCCATTTTCGGAGATGTTACCGTTCAGCGTCCAGCTGCTCACATCGTTGTTGTAGTCGCTGGCGACACGGATGGTGCCAAAAGAGGCGACGTCATTGCCACTGGCGCTGACCACCATGGCAAAGTCCGTGGCGGTGCGCAGCTGGGTGCCATAAGTCATCCATGCAATGACGGCATCCTTGAGCGCCGCATTGGAGGTGGCATTAAAGTCCAGAGTGATCTGGGCGATGCCGCCAGCAGCGCTGTCTTCGACCAGGTTGGCCGTGGACCCGAGCGCACGGGTGAAGTTGCTGGTGGTGTTATTGGCGTTCGCATTGCCCATGTTGATGGTCATGTTGCGAGCCGTGCCTGTGTTGGTCGTGCGCGCCATGATTTCATTGCCGCCCAGCGTGAAGTCCACCACCCGGATGGCCGCATTGTTGGTGGCAAAGGCGGTGCTGGTATTGGCGTCAGCGCTGGCCAGGGCGATAACCGTGCCGCCATCAAAGCGGACATTCTGGTTGCCCACCAATGCCTGCACTGTGGTGCCGGTGTGATTGAGCACCAATGTGCCGCCAGCAAGGACGAAATTGGAGTCGGAAGCGGATGCAAGACCGGTGTTTTGCAGGATGACGGTGCCGCGGCCCTGCTTGAGGAAGCCAAAATTCGGAGCCGTGGTGCTGCCGGTGTTGCCGGTGATCACCTGGTTGAACACCACGGTGCCGCCGCTCTGGGCCTGGAGGTTTGCCACGATGCTGCCCGTCACCAGCGAGCCGGTGCCGGTGCCAAAGGTGACGGTTCCCTCTTCATTCAAGCCGCCCACGTACTTGGCTCCGGTGCCCACCATGGACCAGGCAGCCATGTTAAAGAACTGGCCATCACGGGTCAGGAAAAGCGAACTGAAGGCATTCCCGGTATTTCCCATGACAAAGCCCTGCATGCTTGTGCCACCGTTGATGGCAAAGGAGGTGGTGTTGGAGTCGGCGTTCGGAATCCGGCTGATGGCGGTGTTGGTCCAGAAACCGGTGCCGTCATTGCCCACAGCGTTCGGATCATAGGTGATCATCATGTTGCCACGGATCAGAGTAAGACGGCCGACAGCATTGTACTGCTGCTCGAAGATGAAGGCCGTTTGATCATTTCCTGGGGCAAGATTGACACGCAGCACCTCATTCTCGTTTGTCCGCACACCTGCGAGTGTTGGTAGAGTGGAGATCGTGTCGGCAATCGGGATGGCGTTGCCGTTTGCGTCCAGCTTGTCCCCAAAGGTTCCACGGAAGATGAAGAGCTGGGTCAGTTCACCCGATGTGTCAAACTGCACGATGCGGGAGTCGATCTGGGTGATGTCATTGGAGATGGCGGTGTTGCCACCGGCAATGTTGCCATTGATGATGGTGTTGCTGTTGCCATCCAGACGGATGCGAGGCGTGAACAGAGCCTGGCCGGCCAGGTCCACGTTGTCGATGGTGATGTTGCCAAAGTAATTCAGCGTGCGGCTGAAGTTGCGAAGGATCTGCTGGTCGCCCGAGAGCACACCCACGTAGATGTCTTCGCGCGCCGTCTTGCTGCCGATCTGCACACCGGAATTGGCACTAAGATTGCCGTTTCCGGTGATGACGACACCATTGCCTGCACCGCCGGCTCCGAGGCCGGAGCGGCCATTGGCCACCTGCAGGTCGCCATCGCTGATCGTGGTGATGCCCGTATAGGTGTTGTTGCCCGCCAAAACCACCTGGGCCCAGCCCGTTTTGAGCAGCCCGCCGGTGCCGATGATGTTCGAGCGGATGTGCAGTGTGCCGCTGCCAATGGCGCCCGTTGTGGTGGCATAGAAGCCGTTTTGAGAGTTCAAGATCGCTTCACGGCTGCCGAAGTCCAGGTTCCCACCCAGGATGTACGTCGCCGCATCCGCAGTATTGCCCACCGTGAAGGTGGCGCTGCTGATCATGCCTGACGAAATGCTCAGTGTCCCGTCAACATAAAGCAGCACTGCATGATGGTTGGTGTAGGAGGTCAGGGCCGTGGTGCTGTTCACGCTGCCGCCTGAGCCGTTGCTGTCAAAGACAGGTCCGAAACGCAGGGCGTTGATCGTCGTGCTCTCCTTCATCACGGTTGCCAGATCATTGAGGCTGACATTCTGGTTCAGCCCCAGGGCGGTGCTGTTGCCCAGAAGCCCGCCGGAGGCCGTGAAGTATTCGGAGTCATCCAGCGGGCGCAGGTAGCCGCCGTCATAGGTCATGAAATTGCTGCCGCCCAGATACTGAAGGTTGCGCTGCTGGTTCCAAAGGTCGCTGATGTTGCCATTGTTGAAGCCGAGGATGCGCAGATCGGTGTCCAGCCCCAGCGGAATGATGCCCCCCAGAATGCCGATGGCGATCTGCTTGTCGGTGGCCATGGTGTTGTTGCCAACCAAGTCGGTGCCGAGCGTTCCGACGGCCACACGCACGCTGTCTCCCACAGCAGATGTGCTGAAGGTTGATGTGGCGTCCAAATCCACAAACCGCACGACTCCGCCAGCTGAGCGGTTCAGGGTGTTGATGGTGAGTGTCATGTTGGCGCCAGCACCATCGGTCGGGTAGAAATCAATGATGTTCGTTCCGGTCAAGATGTTGACGGTCCCAAGAGTTTCCGTGTTGTTGACGGTGCCTCCGCTGAGGCGCAGCCAGCCGTTGCTCATGCTGGTGATGGCATTGTCATTGATGCGGTTGTTGTTGTTGCCGCCGGTGACACCGGAGGTCGCATCAAGACGATTGGTGTTGTCCAGGGTGATCATGCCACGGCGCTGGAGGTTGATGTTCGTCACCCCCGAAAGCACGCCGTTGGCACCATTGAGCGTCAGGCCCCACTCGGCCCATCCTTCAGCCTGCCCCTGAGTGGTGTACGTCACACCATTGATGGTGTAAGCGTGGCTTTCCCAAGGCAGGGCGGCGTAGCCATAACGCAGCACGTTCAGGTCTCCGGTGAAGGTGTTGTTGGCCGTCAGCCGAAGCTCGCTGAAGCCGATCTTGGTGAAGCCGCCGTTGCCTTGAATCACACCGCCAATCACCAGCTTGGCTGCGGGTGACTCAGTGGTGTTCCCCTGCTCTACCACAGAATAGTTTCCGATGGAGTCGGAGATGATGATGTTGCGGTCGGCAGTGCCGGAGAGTGTGAGGTTGCCATCGAGGAAGGTGGAACCGTCCTGAATGGTGAAGAAATCGACCTGCAGGTAGTTGTAGCCATTGTTGGCTGCCGCGATCACGCCGTTCATCGCGATGTTCACCGTATTGTGAGTGTTGAACTGGTTTTCAAAGAGCAGGCGCGCGCCCGTGTTGGCTCCGAGCCCCAGCCCAGGGTTGGTCACATCAGCCTGGGTCTGACCACCGTAGCCGATTTCAATGCCGTTGATGATGTCGGTGCTCTGGATGCCGTTGTCCGCGATTGAAGCGGACACTTCATGGCGGAAGCGGACGCTGCTGCCGCGGATCAGCAGCTTGTCGAGCGCGCTGGAGAAGCTGACGTCTGCAAAGACCATGTTGTCACTGGCGTTGCGTCCGCCGATGATGGTGAGGGTTCTGTTGTTGCCTGCGATGACAGGGCGGTTCCGGGTCAGCGCCCCATTCAGGCCGTTGGCGTTGCTCAGGTTGGTATCATAGGTGCCGATGACAAATGCAGAGCCGTTGGCCGTGCCGCCGCTGTTGATCGTTGCATCACCATCGAGAGTCAGGAAGGAAATCTGACCTGTGCCTGTGGAGTTGCGCAGAGCCCCGGTGCCGTTGAATCCTGCGCCAGTGATCTTGAAGATTTCACGGAAAGGATCGCTGTCATCTCCAAGGTTGAGAGCCTGGCCGCGAAGATCGACCGAGGCACCGTCTGCGACGACTGTTTCGTTGCCGACGCCGAATGCCCCCAGCGCACGAGTGCCCCCGACATAGAGGATGCCCTCGTTGACCATGATCTGGCCGTACAAGGTCGGCGTCTTGTTGATGCCTGTGTAGCCATCATAGACGTCGGAGAAATTATTGGCGCTGATCTGCAGGATGCCGGCGCCGGTCTTGGTGAAGCCGTTCTGCGCATAGACAATGCCGGAGATGTTCAGGCCGACGCTGGTGGAGGTGACTGGCGCAACAATGTTGAAGGTGAGCCCCGCAGCAGTGGTGTTGTTCATGCTCTGCTTGCCGCTCAGCGTGCCCGCAGCAGCAGCCAGCGTGGTGACGGTGGCACCGTCGTTGTAGGTGATGAATTCACCGATGTTTCGACTGTCATTGAACTGTAGAATGCCGGTGCCACCGATGGTGGTGATGCCACGCACGTTGCCGAGCGCATTGTTGTTCAAACCGACCTGGATCGTGCCGCTGTTGACGATGATGTCGCCGTAGAAGTTGCCGTTGTCGTCATCGAACAGCAAGACGCCGAGGTTTCCGACATCGAGAATGATCGTGCCGTCACCGGTGATGATGCCGGTGTTGTAAACGGCGGTGTTGGTGGTGAGGAAGCGGAGAGTGGAGCCTGCCCCCATGTTGATGACGTTGCCCTGCGGTGAGAGGCCATACCCGCCGAGGAAGGCATTGGTGGCAACAGAGGGCGCAGCAGCGGTGCCGCCCACCTGGATTTCGCCCTCATTCAAATTGATCGCTCCGCTGAAGGTGTTCAGGGCATTGAGGTAAACGATCCCGGTGCCGGACTTGGTCAGAGCCTGTGCTCCCGAGTTGTTCTGAATGACTGCATCGATCTGAAGCGCCCGGGTGCTGTTCTGCAGGATGATGAGAGCCTCCAGACCGGCCGTCGTCGCCGCATTCTGCAGGAAGCCATTGCTGATGATGACGTCTCCCGAAGTCACATTCGGGGTCACAAGCAGGCCGCCGCCGGTCATGGCCAGAATGCCGCCGCCCAGATCAAGGGTGCCGCCAGCGGCGGTGTTGAAACGCAGCGTGTTGGCTGCGGTGCCCGTGATGGAGTAATTGGTCACGTCCACGTTGTTTGTGGCACCGTAGGTGTTCACACTGTAGGCCGTGTAGGCGGTCACTGCACCGTCGCCGCCATTGGTCGAGTTCACGGCCCAGTCGGTCTTGCCCACAGTGGCGTAACCGATGCCAAGAATGCCATTCGTGTTGGTGGTGTCCACCTGCGCGATATTCGCAGCCCCAAAGTCGATGGTGCCCCCGGTGTTGCGGGTGATGGCATTCATCCTGAGCACCGAGGTCCCGCTGGTGCGGATGACCGCGCTGGAGCCTGGAGCGATGGTGGTGGCGCTCACCACTTCGGTGTGGCTCCCGCCTTTCAATTCGATCAAGCCCCCGGACGTGCCGATGATCTTGCTCTGGCCAGGCACGTTTGCATCGACACCCACAGTCGTCAGCGCGGTGATGGTGCCCAGTGTCAGGGCCGCGCCATCTGCCAGCTTGCTGTTGTTGTTGGTGCCGTAATCAAGAACCAGCCTGCCGTCGCGCACCACTGTCTGACCGGTCCAACCGGAGCCGTTGACACCGGACAGGATCACTGTGCCCTTGCCAAAGATGAGCAAGGTGCCGCTGCCTGTGACTGAGGAGGTGGCGTTGTTGAACTCCACGGAAGCTCCGGCGTCGACGGACAAGCGTAGCTGGTTGCTGATCGTGAGCAGACCGGTCAGAACACTGGAGCCGCCGGTGACGCCAATGCCGCCGTCTGTCGTGGAGTTGGTGATGTTGTTGGCCAGGGTGATGCCGCTGCGGATTTCCAGGCCGTTGCCAGACGCTCCATTGATCGTGACGAGGCCGGTGCCCAGCGCATTGCCGGCAAGGATGGCCAGCGTGCCTGCAGTGATCGTGGTGCCACCCGTGTAGGTGTTTCCTGCGCTAGGTGCGAGAACCCACATGCCACCGTCCACTTTCGAGAGAGAAGTGGCACCACCCTGATCCGTGATCTTGAGGCTGAAGGTGTTGTCTGAGATCGTGGAACCACCCAAAGTCAGGGTGCGGGCTCCGCTGCCAGTGAAAGCGATGGCGCCCGTATTGCTGAATGTGAGAGTCGGCGTATTGGTGCCTACGACGGTGCCGGAGGCATTGATGCGTGCCGCAAGAGCGCCAAGGCCCATGGTGAAAAGACGGTCTGTGCTCTGGTTTGTCAGCCCCTGCCAGGTGAGTATGCCGCCTTGATTTGCCGCGGTGTTGCTCACAAAAACGAGATTTCCTGCCGCGCTTCCTGAAGCACCGATGCCGCTGGCAAAGCCGCCATCGGCAAGATAGTAAACAGTCATGCCAGCGCTGGCGGTGGCACCGCCGGTGGCACCGATGGTGGTCACACCAAGATAAGTGTTGCTGCCGGTGGTGGTCAGTGTGGCTCCAGTGGAGGAGGACACCGTTCTTGTGAGACCGCCGCCGCCGGTGAAGAGACCGTTCATGGTGCTGCTGCCGCCGGTGATGCTGAGGGTCTGGCCGGCAAGGATTTCCGCCTCGGTCAGCACATCCCCGGTGACCGTGGCCACCGTCTCTGAGTTGATGATCCTCAGCTTCGCAGTGCCTGAGAAGAAGCCGTCTCCGCCATCAGCATTGAGGGCGACTCCGGCGCTGTCTGCGAGGGCGGCACCGCCCGCGAGTTCCAAAATCCCGTCGTTGATGGTGATGGTGCCCGTAAAGGTGTTCGCACCGCTGAGCCGCCAGGTGCCCGCACCTTCCTTGGTCACGGAAACCACATTGCTGGTGCCATTCGAGATGACCCCTGAAATCGTGTTTGTTCCCGTGTTGGAGCCGTCCAGGATCCATGCACGGTTCCCGCTGGCTCCAGACGTGAAGCTGCCCTGGAGCACCACGGCACCGGCTCCGTTGTTGATGATCTGGCCTGCGCCAGGATTTGTGGTGCTGCTGTAGGACTGCGTCCAGGTGATCGCCGTCGGCACCACAAAGGTGGTGGTGTCTGTGCTGTTGAAGATGATGGTGCCTACGGAACCCGAATTCGGCGTGATGGTATTCGTCCCCTGCGACACGCCTGCAGCTCCAATCTGGTCGGTGTTGCCATACTGGTCGTAGCGGCGACCGTCGAAGTTGTTGGTGCCCAGATCAATCGTGCGCGCAACGGTGAGATCGCCCATCTGGCTGGTGCTCACAGAGCCGCCTGCGCCCAGCGCACCGCCAAACTCCAGCATGCCGATGCCAACCGTGATCTTTCCTGAGAAGTCGTTGGCCGCATTGGTGAGAGCCCAGAGATTGGTCAGGCCAAAGCGATCGTCATTGGAAGAGGCCGGGATGGCGAGAGAAAGCACAAAGGCGCCTTCGCTGATGATGCCTGAGACCGTGTTTTTGATGGGGTTGAAATAGCCGCCGGTCTGACCAATGAGACGGAGGGTGTTCGTGGCGGTGGCTGTGAGATTTCCACTGAGAACGAGAGCGCCGCTGCCGTTGGCGGCGATGTAGTTGCCCGTCGTGTTCGTACCTGCCAGGATGATGTTTTTGGCAAACGTCTCACCAGAGCCCACATACTCAAGCCCACCCACGCCCGTGCCTGCGCCGAGGGTGATCGAGCTGAAACTTCCCAGGGCGTTGGCGAAATTGGCAGACTGGATGGCCCCGTTGCTGTTGTCCGAGAGCCTGCCCAGCTGAAGCGCCCCCGTGATGGTGTTGGTGCCATACATGGCCATGAAATTCCCGCCGCCCAGGGTCAGATTGCCCAAGCCTTGGAAAGAGCCAGCGATGAGCTGCGCACCGCTGTCATCCACAGTCAAAGTCTGACCGGCAGCAATGGTGGTGATGGCCCCGCGCTGCATGTAGAGCTGGCCAATGGTTTCTGTCATGGCAACACTGAGGGTGCCGCCATTGAGCACATGGGTGTCGTTGTCATCCTGAATGGCCGCACCGCCGGTGAGCACGACCGTCCCTTTTTCAATGTAAGTATGGCCGGTGTTGAAGGTGTTAACGCCAGCCAGCGTGGTGACACCCGAGTTCTGGAAGACCCAGACATTGTTGCCGGAAAGGACGCCGTTGTAGGTGTTGCTGGCGCTGCCGCCGAACACGATGACACCGTTGTTGACCACGTTCAGCAGATGAGTCGAGTCGGCGTTCACCAGAGTGCCGTTCATGAACAAAACACCGCCGCCCTCAGACTGAAGAACCGCCACCTGGGTGTTGGGCGCACCCGTGGTGGAGCCGATGGTCAGGTTGCCAGTGAGAGTGATGTTGCCCAGCCCCTGGCGGAGCAAGGTGGCATTGCGCGCCGTAGAGCCGTCGGTGTTGGGATTGAGCGTGATGTTGTTGGCAACGACGGTGTCACCGATCAGGTGCCAGCGAAGGTCGGTTGATCCACCCGTGGTGGACTGAAGAATGACATCGCCTGTGCCAAGTGAGCCTGTGTAGGTGTCATTGCCGATCCGCAGGGAGGTCGCGGCATTCACGGACTGGAGCCCCAGCGTGGTCGTGCCTGTGTAGGTGTTGTCTGCGGTGAAGTAAACCGTGTTGCGAGTCTGCACGAAGTTGCCGGATCCGGAGATCTTGCTGCCCAGCACCAGGTGGCCGTTGTTGGTGTTTGTGATGACGGTGCCGTTGTTGACGATCTCAGACCGGGTGCCGAGACCGCCGGCGCTGTTGTTGCCGAACTGGACAGTAGCGTTTGTGCCGATGGTGAGCGTTCCGTTGATCTGATTGGCCGCATTGGTCAGGATGAGGGTGCCTCCTGCGACGGTGCTGTTGACCGTGAGTCCAACACCCGTGGCGGACATGATCTGACCACTGACAACGTGGCCGAAGGCCGAGTTGAGATTGATGGTGCTGCCGCTGGTCAGCATCACCGGGCCGGCAAGCGTCTGCGCCGCTGTGCCGCTGAGGGTGAGTGTACCACCATCGAGATTGAGGAATTCAGTCGTCGTGCCACCACCGGCAACGTTGATGTTGAGCGTACCGCCGGTATTCACCGAGGTGAGATTGGCCCAGCGGTTGGTCACTGAGCTGGACGCGGCGCCCAATCCGGAGGTGTTCTGGATTTCCAGGGTGCCGGCACGCACGGTGACGCGGCCTTGGAAGGTGTTCGTTCCGGTGACAATGGTCGTGCCGGAGCCAAGCTGCTCAAGATTGCCAAGGCCGGAGATAACGGCGGCGATGGTCACTGAGTTGCTGCGGTTAAAGCCGAGGGTGCCGTTGTTCAGGATGGCTCCGCTGCCCACCATGCCGGCGGAACTGCCGCCAATGGAGGCGTCTCCAAGCTGAAGGTAGCCATAGCCGATGTTGACGCCGCCGGTGCCACCCATGTTGTTCGTGATCAAAGTGCGGCCACCGCCTGCGGTGGTGATAATGGTGTTGGTGCCGCCCACATTGGAGAGCACCAAATCTCCAAAGACATTGTACTGATTGAGGATCAGTTCACCGCCTGCGCCTGACGCGAGGCTGGCGGAAATGGTGGATGTATGAGCACCCACGCTGCTGCTGACGAGCACGCCCCCAGTGGCCAGAGTCACAGCCCCGGTGACATCGGCGTCATTGGCACCGCTGAAGCGGATGGTCGCGGTGTCTGCCCCTGCCACAGCTCCGGCTGCCGTGATGTCAGTGTTGAGATCCGTGCCAAAGGCATTGGCCGAGTAAGTGGCAAGCCCGGTGATGGCTGAGCCTGCCCCGTTGGCAACGGCCCAGGTGTCCCCGCCAAATGTAGCCCAGCCACCCAGGATGCCGCTGGTGCCATTGGCTGTGGTGGTCGCCGCAGCGCCCCCGCCAAAATTCATGGTCGCGCCAGCCGCCCGCGTGATGGTACCGAGATTGATGCCGGCAAATCCGGGCAGCTGGTAAGACTCATCGTCAGCATTAAAGCTGATCCAGGATTCGATGGATGAAGCACCGGCATTGAGCGCGGTGGAGGCGACAGACTCCAGGATGCCACTGCCCGTGCTGATGATGCGGATGGTTCCGCCATTGAGTGTCAGCGCGCCGGTGGACGGCAGGATGTCGTTGCCGGCACCGTAGTTGAGAATGATCGTCGAATTGGAAGACAGCGTGATGCCGCCGGTGTGTGCGAGAGTTCCTGACAGTGTCAGCCCGCCAAAGTTGCCAAGCACCAGAGCGCCTGCACCGCTGGTGGCACCAGAGAATCCAAGGGCGGAGACCGCACCGCTGCGGGCTTCGCGCAAAGTCAGCGTCTGGGTGAGCACGACATTGCCCGCGCCAGCCAGTGAGCCGATGGTGTCCGCCAGAGTGACAGTGAGCTGAGTGCCTGTGCCGTTGAGATTGATGCGGGCGGCGGGGATTCCTGTGCTGTTGATGGCGCCGCCAGCACGATTCAGCGTCAGTGCGACGTTGGCGTTCACATTGATGGTGCCGCCAAAGCCCACGTTATTGCCTGTCAGTGTCAGGGTCTGGGCGGCAACGGTGGAGCTGATGTTGAGCACGCTGTTCAGGTTGCCGGTAAGGGCCGTGCCAACTGTCTGGGTGTTTTGATCCACCAAAGTAAGCGAGCCGTTCACCAGCTGGATGGTGCCAGCGGTGGATGCTGCGGCAAAGCGGGAGACGGTCTGGGCCGTGCCGTTCAGGTCCAAGATGCCGGCGACGCCACGCAGGCTGCTGCCCAGAGCCAGGGTGCCGTTGCCACCAGTGCCGAGCGCGCCCACACCTGCGCCAGCGCCATAGACGCCCAGGCGCAAAAAGCCGCCATTGAAGATGGTCTGACCCGTGTAGGTGTTGGCACCGCGAAGTTCGAGAGTGGAAGACGCGTTGTCCTTCTGCAGGTCACCCACGCCGGAGATGATGCCACCGAAGATGGAGCTGGTGCCGCTGCTGACGATGAGCCTGATGCCCGCCGTGCTCAGCACGACCGAGCCATCCGCGCCGTTGATGTAGTTGGCATAGAGACCGCCCACGTTGCCGCTGGGCAGCACACGGTAGGCACCTTTGCCGCCGCCTTGGAGGATGGCGACGGTGTCGTTGACTGAAACGCCCGAGGTAAAGACACCGCCGTTATTCTGAATGAACAACGTCTGCGCACCGTCGAGCCCGAAAGCCCCGGTGGTGGTGAAACCGCCTTTGTCCAGCAGGACGGTGCCGTCAAAAGTAGCCCCGTCGGAGATCGCATTGTTCCAGGTGAAGGTTCCGGAGCCTTCCTTGATGAGCCAGGTGCCGCCACCCCCAAAGATCTGGCCGTTGTAGGTGGAGCTGCTGTTGTCCCCGCCGATGGCGAGCGCACCGATGCTCGCTGTGGCTGTTCCTGCACCAAAGCCTCCGGTGGTGAGCGCGCTGAGGTTGATGGTGGTGCTGGTTCCGTTGCCCCCGCTGATCGAGCCCACACGCTCAAATGGCACGAGGTTGGTGGCGTTGACGGCAAAATTCAGAACCTGGGAGCCTGTATTGGCAAAGACAATCTGCGAGCTGTCGCTCAGGACATCCTGAATGGCATACCTGGCCCCGTCCCAGATGCCGCCACCGACCCAGACTGTTCCGGCATTGATGGTGGTGGCACCGGAGTAGGTGCTGAGCCCGGTGAGGAAGAGATCGCCAGCACCATTTTTGGTGAACCCGCCAGCACCTGTGATGGCGCTGCTCAGCACACCGGTGGGTGTGATGGTGAGGGTGGGGATGTTTGTGACTGTGGCGCCGGGGAGCTGGTTGATGAGCACACTGTTGCCATCAATGATCTGCAGAATGATGCCTGTGGCATTGGTAACTCCGGTGCTGCCGGAGATCAGCATGCCCGGAGTGAGCCCTGCGGTGCTGGAGTCCAGCTTGATGACGCGGATGGTGTTGTCAGAGTCCGCCAGAGCGCTGACGGTGGTGGGGGTTCCATTGGTGTAGGTGGTCGTCAGCGTGGCTCCGGCCCCCAGGGCAAGCACGGTGTTACGCGTGCTTGTCAGCGTGGTGATGGTTTCGTTTCTGTTGATGCCGAAAACGGTGTTCCAGCCGGTGTTGCGGACCTTGGCCGTGCTGGCAAGCACAGCTCCACCTGCGAGAATCAACCCGCCACCAGACTGGCCGCCGTAGTTGCTGATGGCCACATCTCCGGTGAAGTCGATGGTGCCGGCGAGCGTTTGTGTGCCGCTGCCGAGCTTGGTCAGACCGCCTGTGCTGCCGCCGATGATGCCTCCGGCGAAGACCACGTCTGCATTGTCCAGCCCAAGGGTGAGGGAGCTTGTGCCCGTCAGCAGCACATTCCCGCCCGTGCTGCCACCGCCTGAGAGGGAGCCCAGCGTTTCGCTGTTTCCGCTCAGATCCAGCGCGACTCCGGCTGCGTTTGCCAGCACCACACCGGAGCGGTCCGGAATGATGGAGACCGGGCTGGCGCCGGCGAGCTGGATGATGCCAGTATTGATGATGGTGCTGCCGGTGTAGGCGTTTCCGCCTGACAGGAACAGCGTGGAAGAGGCTCCGTCCTTGACCACGGACACTGGTCCGCGCTGGACGAAACCATCGGTGTCGCCGATGGTGCCGATGTAGTTGAAGACCCCCGTGTAGGAGCCGGTGAAGGTCAGCGACTTGGCCCCCAGGGTGGTGGAGGTGGTGTTCCCGATGAATGTCAGATCGCCACTGCCATTATTGGCAATGACACCGCCACCCGTGGTGCCGGCGAGGTTGAGGACACGGTCGATGGTCTGGCCCAGCCCGGTGTAGATGAGCGTGCCGGTGTCTGCACCCAAACCGAAATACAAGGTGCCGTTGGCCACGGTGACAGGCGCACCCAGATTGCTGCTGGAACCGCCGCCGGACACGTTGCTGATGGTGCTGACACTCAGCGCGCCGTTTTGGATCCACGTGCGGCCCGTGTAGGTGCTGTCACCCGTCAGAGTCAGGGTGCCGGTTCCAGCCTTGCTGAAGTTCAGGATGGAGTTGGCATTGTTGGTGATCGTGCCGCCAAAGATGGTGCTGGAATTGTCCGCACCTGCCGTGAGCGTGACATTTGTGCCAGAGGCCGTGTTGGTGACCACGCCGCCCGCTCCTGCACCTTCGCTGGCGAGAGAGCCCACCGCGCCGTTGAAACCGTTCATGTCCAGCGTGCCGTTGGCCAGCACGGAGAGCGCCGTCAGCGTGGGCAGCGCATTGGTGACTCCGTAGGTGATCCTGCCATTCGTGATCGTGGTGGCTCCGGAGTAGGTGTTGGCCACCTTGAAGGTGAGGTTGCCAGTCCCGGTCTTGTTGATGCCGGATGCGCCAGTGCCGGTCAGCGGAGAGCTGATGTCCAGAGTGGACAATGTGGGCGAGAGGATCTCGCCATTCCACTGCACCGGGCTGATGTCAAACGTGCGCACCGCGCCGTTCAGATCGACCGCGCCGAGGCCGAAGAAGACCAGCTGATTGGTGGTGGCGGTGGCGTTTGCATTCACTGAGAGCGTGAACTGCGTCGGGCTGACAATGGAGGCGATGGTTGCACCGGCCGGAACACCAGCGCCGATGACCGGCGTGCCAACCACCAGTCCTGCCGTGCTGGTAACCGTCACCGTGGCGTTGCCGCTGGTGGTGGCTGCAGTCATGACGACGCCGAGCTGCGAGACCGCCCCAAGGTTCTGTGATGTGGCGGTCAGGTTGCCGTTCAACGTGAAGGCCCCCGTGCCGACGTTCAGCACCGGAGAATTGCCGCCATTGTTGTTGAACACCACGCCACCAACCGTCTGGTTGAAGTTGTTGGTGTCAAAGGTGGCACCGCCCAGGATGGTCAGGATGCCGGTGTGAGCCATCTGATCGGCAGCCCCGAGAATCACCTGGGTGTTGCGGTCAGTGTAGTTTGCAGGATTGCTGCTGTAGCCGCCGGAGATGGTCAGATTTCCAGGCACAGCGAAGGTGGTGACGCCATCTGCCGCAGCATTGTTCAGCACGATGCGACCTGAATTCACCCATGTCCCGCCCGTGTAGGTGTTCGAGCCGGTGATGAACACGTCGTTGGTGTTGTTCAACGTTCCGCGTCCCTGGTTCCCGTCGATGACCAGGGCCACGGAGCCGCCGGCGGCATTGTCCACAATGTTTGCCGAGACGGTGACGTCCGCGTTGCCGGTGTTGTCAGCCTGGTTGTTGAGCCAGCTCAGCGCGTGCAGGTAGAGATCCGCAGGACTGGACGTGGTGCCGGCGGTCAGCGAGCCGTTGATGATGTTGATGCTGTTGGCCGACGCCGTGGTGGAGATCGGCGATGCGATCAGGCCTCCGCTCGCAAGCGTCAGGGTTTTGCCGCCCAGATCCAGCACGCTGCTGCCGGTGGCACCGGTGTTTGCCTGAAGGTTCAGGCTGTTGAGCGTGGTGTCTGCCGTGAGGGTGGTGGTTGAGCCGGCGACTGGCAGCAGAATGCGGACGTTATCAACCGCAGTGCCGCTGAAAATGGTGTTGGGTGAGTAGCCCGCGTAGCCGTTGTTGGTCAGACCGCCAATGCCCTGAGACGGGGTGTAGGTGGCAAATTCACGCTCAAACGTGGCCCAGCCGCCGATGAGGTTGTTGGTGAGACCGTCCCCGATATTGGTGGTGGCGACACCGTTGAGGTTGGAGATGAACAGGCGCTGTAGGGCGGAAATGTTGCCGTCAATGTTCAGGAAACGCACCGTGCCGTGCTGACCGGCGAGCTGCGCAAAGCTGGCAAAGGTGACATCTGACTGGTTCACGCTCGTGCCGGGCTCCGCCATATCGATGATGCTGCTGCCGTAGCCGAGGGAGACGGCACCGAGCTGCTCCGTGCTGTAGAGCGCGGCGCGGCTGCGCCACTGGAACATGGCACCGTTCAGGGTGATCGATGCTGCGTCATTGATGCGGTCCGTCAGGCTGAGCGGCTCCGTGGAAATGTTGCCGGCGCTGATAAGAAGTGTGGAGTTTGTGATTTCGATGGAAGTCGTCCCGCTCAGACGGCCGCCTTCGATAAGCTGCGTGCGACCGCCGTTGAGCAGGGTGGCTCCGGTGTAGGTGTTGTCCCCGTAGAGATTCCAGTCCTGGGTGAGACCTGCGGCCTGGGAGCGCACGACGGCGATGTTGCTCTGCGCCGCATTGCCATTGCCGATGGCGCCGCGGAAAGACACATTGGCGGTGGTGAGCCCCAGGGTGGCCTGAGCCAACGAGGTGTTGATGACGTAGCCTGCCGTGTTGACGGCGAAGGCGTCGTTCACGGCCAGAGTGCCGGTCTGGGCCTGCAGGTTGTTGATGTTCTGCACGGTGCCGTTGAGGTCAAGGTTGCCGCCCAGGAGCTGCATGGTCTGGTTGGCTGTCAGGCTGAAATCCGTGCCATCGAGCTTCAGGGTGCCCTGGTTCACCGTGACAGCACCGGTGAAGGTGTTGCCAGCGGCGAGGGTCAGAGTGCCGCCACCCGACTTGGTGAGCCCTCCGCTGGTCCCGGCGATGGCGACTCCCAAAGTGAGATCTCCAACGTTGTAGATGATCAGCTCACGATTGCTGGCGGTGGTGAGCGTGCCGGAGCCGGAGATGCCGGAGTTGCCAGCCTGCACCAGGAGGCCACCGCTTTCCAGAGTCAGGACCGCACCGCCGGAGAGGGTGATGCCGCCGCCGCTGCCGAGCTGCAGAGAGTTGATGGAAAGAGAGGCGGCCAGATTGGCGGAGGAGGTCAGGTTCACGTTGGTGCCTGCAGTCGAGAGCGTTGTGACCTGCTCGGAGCCGCTGAGCAGACGGAGGCGGTTGGTGCCTGCATTTGCCCCGGCCGCAGCAGAGTCTGCCGTGACAAATCCGATGCCCGTGCCACTCAGGCTGGTGTCTCCGATGGCCCAGGGAAGGATCGATTTGTTGGTCGTGCCGGTGGCACCGAGCTGGCCGGTGAAGGTGTAGGTGGCGGTGCTGCCCTGAATGGTGGCCACATTGGCACCCGCCGCACTGCCAAAACCATCCGCACGGATGAGAAGCGTGGAGCCTGCGTTGCGAGTGACTCCGGCCGTGGTGAAGTTCAGCTGCTGCCCTGCCCCGGCGTCCAGGGTGAAGACCAGCGCGCCGGCATTGATGGTCATGGAACCCGTGGTGGTCTCCGTCGTGGTGGCGCCGCTGCTGCCAATGATGCGGAAATCGGAGCCTTGGAAAATCAGCGCCGCATTGCCGAGGCGGTTGCTGACGTTGGAGCCGGAGTTGTCGAGCACCAGAGCGCCAACATCATGCACAATGACGTTGCGCGTGGTTCCCTGGCCGGAGCCGAGGGTGCCCAAGGTGCCTGCGCCATTCAAGGACAGCGTGCCCTGCTTGACGATGACGTCACGGCCGGAGAAGGCGTTTGCCACCTGGAGGTTCAGGGTTCCGGTGCCGTATTTGTTCAGCTGGTAGATGCCCAGGGTGCCGGTGTTGGTGAAACCTGTGGTGGTGATGTTGATGGTGCCGTCTCCTCCCAGTCCGACCCAGGAATGACGGTTGGCACCTGCGGTGCCCACCTGGCCCAGCACGCCGCCGGTGATGTTGAGCGTGGCACCGGCATCCGCCGCGAGAGTGACGGCACGCATCTGGTTGTCCGCTGTGGAGGTCGAGATGGTGATCAGACCCGACACGGTGTTGACGCCTGCGGTGGCCCGGATGGCACCACCAGCGTTGATGCCCGCGCTGGTGGCATTGTTGGATGCATTGACAAAAATCCCGTCCGCCACGGTCACGCCGCCGGTCAGTTCGAGAGCAGCGCCCACGTTTGCCAGGATGATGCCGCCTGCGGAGGTGGTGATGGTCGGATTCGCGGCCGTGGTGTTGGCGCTGAGAGTGATGGTGGTGGCGGTGACGGCGGTGATGAAAGTGTCCGCCGCGATGCCTGTTCCAAACACCATCTGGCCGACGCCGTAGCTGGCGGTGCCGCCCGTGGGTGTGAGCACCGTCTGGCCGGAGGCTCCCGTGGTGGCCGTGGCGCTGGTGGTGGAGGAGGCGTTGCCAAGCTGGTTGCCATTGGAAACTCTCAGCACGCCCTGCTGGAGAAACATGACGCCATTCCAGCCGGTCTCAGGGCTGGTGAGCACGAGCGTGCCGATGTCATACTTTCTGAGAGCGTTGTTGGCCGAGGCAAAGGTGAAGGCGTTGTTCAGCGTCAGGGTGTTGCCCTGGGTCACTTCGATTTCACCTGCGGCGGAGTTGAGGTTGAACGTGCGGGAGGTGGCAAAGGTGCCTGTGGCGCGGAAGCCGTAGCCGAGGTTGTTGCCGCTGAGGCGGATGACGTTGCCAGCATCCCCCAGCATCGCGTCAGAAGATGCGGAAATAAGACCCGCAGTGATGTCGATGATGGAGCCGCCACCGCCAAAGGTGTTGCCAGCATTGGTCAAAGCGAGCACACCGGCTCCAGCCTTGGTAAGAACCACGGCGGAAGCACCGGTCGGGCCGCCGGTGAGCAGTCCGCTGAGGATCAGCCCGTCCAGCTGCAGGGAGGTGCTGCCGTTTGCCACGGTGAAGGTGGGCCCCTGATTAGCGGACACGGTGTTGAAGGCGATGTTGTCTGACAGCAGCAGGCCGTAGTTGTTGTTATTGGTCACAGACAGTCCGTTGGCCAGCTGGGACGAATTGAAGCTGGAGGGGGCGACCAGCTTGTTGACCGCCAGCGGGAAGTAAGCAGCCGTGCCTGCGCGCCCGATGGTGAGGGACAGGGCTGTGCCCGTGACCGAAGACTCCCAGGTGATGTCCCCGATGCTGATCGTCTGCAGGGAGCCGGTGCTGTCGCCATCGACCAGCAGAGAGAACGCGGTGCTGTTGTTGATGCCGCCGATGTTGATGGAGGCGGTGCTGCTGAGTCCGTTGATATTGATGCCGGTGATGTTGCCCAGGCCGGATTTGGTGATGGTGTTGGCCCCGGTGGAGCCTCCGATGGAGGTGACCGAGCCGATGTTCGCAATCGGGCCACCGAGCACCACATTCAGGTAGGGGGTCGGAATATTGACGACCAGCCCCGTGGTGGTCAGGGTGGCAAAGCTGAGCGCGCCGTTCAGGGTGAGCGTGGGCAGGCTGGTGCTGGTGTTGTTGAAGATCGGGTTGCCGGCAAAGCTCATGGCGTTGGCAACCGTGCGGCTGGTATTGTCCACGAGCAGGCTGGTGCCGTCTGCAAACGACACGGAGCCGATGCCCAGCGGCCCGGAGGCCAGCGAGTTGGGCACGGTGGAGGTGCTGCTGGCAGAAAGGATGATCCCCCCGCCCTGCACCACCATGCCGCCGTCAAAGGTGTTCTGCCCGCTGAGCTGGAGCAGGCCGCTGTCCGTCTTGATGATGCTGCTTCCGGCGCCGGTGATGACCGACGAGATGCTCAGGGCTGCGCCGATCTGCGTGTAGAGCACGCCGTTCAGCGTCGGCCCCTGGATGCTGAAGGTGTTGGCTCCGCTGCTGAGAGCCAGGAAGCCGCCGGCAATGGTGGGAACGGTGGAGGCATTGCTGCTGGTGACGGTGACCGGCGCGGAGGAGGTGAGCGTCAGGATGCTGTTGGCCTGATTGGTCACGGTGGGCGTGCCCGAGCCGCCGTTGTTGTTGAACGTGATGCTGTTGAGCGTGTTGTTCTGCCCCAGACCGCCGGCCAGGGTCAGGGAGGAGCTGCCCACCAGGATGACATCGTTGGAGGCATCGATCTGCCCGACGTTCGTAAGCATGACGACTGCCGCGTTGTTGATGGTCAGGCCGCCGGCAGGCAGGACCACGCCGGTGCCGATCAGGTTCAGCGTGCCCTGGTTCACAACCGTGCCGCCGGTGTAGGTGTTGTTGGCGGACAAATTCAGAATGCCGGTGCCGGATTTCACCATCGCCACCTTGTTGCCATAACCATTGTCCGCGATGACCGAATTGATGATCATGTTGCTGACCCCGACGGCAAAGGAACTGGCGGTGCCGCTGGCATTGGCGGCCTGGCTGAGGGTCACCTGGGTGGGGCTGTCCACAGACACCACATAGGTGCCGGCAGGAATGCCGACGCCGGTCAGGGTCTGGCCGGTGGCGGATGCGGTCGCATTCTGGCTGACGGTGATCTGCGTGAGGCTGTCCACAGACACCACGGTCGTGCCGGCAGGCAGGTTGCCGTTGGTCAGCGTCATGCCAGGGAGGATGCCTGCGGTGGAGGTCAGCGTGACCGTTTTGGAGCCGTTCGTGGTCGCGGCTCCGCCGAATGTGGCGTTGACGACGGTCATCCCTGCCGTGATGCCGGCGGTCGAGTTCATCGTGATCTGGGTCGAGCCCTGCGTGGTGCTGCCATTGACGAACGAACCTGCGGTGAAGGTCTGGTTTTGCGCGCTGTTGATGGCCGGGTTGCTCAGGGTGACCTGCGTGAGGCTGTCCACAGAAAGCACGGTCGTGCCTGTCGGGAAATTGGCGTTGACCAGCGTCATGCCGGGCTGGATGCCGACGGTGGAATTCATGATGACCACGGAAGAGCCTGCGACGATGCCGCCTGCCGTGTTGGGATTTGTAAACGAAGGGTTCGAGGTGTTGGTGTTGTAGATGATCAGCTCACGCACTCCGCTGGTTTCCGTGCCGCCGGCGGTGATCACGCCGCGGATGGCGGCGGTGCCAAAGCTGGTGTCGAAGGGATTGTTGGTGCGCAGGATGCCGCCGAGTTCGAGGTTCAGCACATCGCTGTTGCTGGTGAAGGCGATGTTGTTGGTGAAATTGCCGCTGAGCCTCAGCATGCTGGCGGTCGTGGTACCGGAGAGGGTGGTGGTCAGAGGGGTGACGGAGTAGGTGCCGAGGTCCGTGATGTTGCCGCTGCCAAACACGGCCGAATAGCCGGCAAAGCCGCCGTTGCCCACGGTGCCCACGCCGTTGGTGGTGTTGTAGGCGGCGTAGTCGTTGGAGTTTGAAATGGCCCAGGCTCCCAGCACGCCGTCACCATACGTGGTGGGCGCGGAGGTGAACACGATGCGGGGGAAGTTGCCGATGCTGCCGAGCGCCGTGGAGTTGAGGAAGTTCACGGTGGTGCCAGCGGCACGTGTCAGGCTGGCAATCGTCAGATCCATGGAGGTGAAGGCTCCGGCGGTGCCGGTGCCGCCAGTCGCGGCCTGGATCGTGTTGGCCCCTTGGGCTGAGATGATGTCCCCCAGCCGTTCGGTGGCCGCCGTGTTGACCCTGCCGTTGACCTGGATGGTGCCGCCCCGCAGCGTGATGGTGATGCCATCGCCAATGCGGTCATTGTTCTGCGTCTGCAGGCTGGTGTTGCTGGTGGCGATCAGGGTGGCCGCGTTGATCTCAATGGCGGAGGTGGTCAGCAGGGTGGCGTCGTTTTCCAGGGTCGTGGTGCCGCCCAGCAGCGAGGTGGTGCCGGTGTAGGTCTGCGCGGTCTCCAGCGTCAGCGTGTTTCCACCGACGCGGCCCAGATTGATGTCGCCTGAGATGATGCCGCCAAAGGTGCCGCCACCGTTGGTGACGAAGGTGCTGGTGGTCAGCGCCGTGTTGGTCAGGGTGCCGGCGGAGTTGGGCATGTTGCCGCTTCCAGTCAGGTTGCCGAGGTATTGAGTGCTGCCGTTGAGATCGACGGTGGCGCCGATGCCGATGTTGAGGCTGTTGACCGCAGGGAAGATGGCATTGAGCCCGGCATTGAGCACCAGGGTGCCGCCCATCACGTTGGTGGTGCTGTTGTAGTAGCTCGTGCTTTCCAGGCTGAGGATGCCGCCGCCCACCTTGGTCAGCTGGCCGTTGAGAAGGGCGGACTGCACATGCAGCGTCGTGCCATCCTGCACCTGGAAGTAGCCGGACTGGCCATTCATGGTGATCTGTGAGATGGCCAGCGTGTTGTCGCCGCCCGTGCTGATGACGGAGCCGGTGGTGAGTGTGAGCAGGCGGTTGCCCGTGCTGGTGATGGAAAGACCGCTGCCGCTGATCTTCAGGGCATTGAGCGTGCGCGAGTAAGCCATGTTGGCAGACGAGTTCACGCTCATGGTGTCCCCGTTGGCCGCCGCATCCAGATTGTTGGTGGTGTTGTACGCGGTGAACCGCACCACTCCGTTGGTGCCGTCATAGGCGGCAAAGTCATCCAAGATGTAGATGCGTGGCAGGATGGCGTTGGTGAAGGTGGTGCCGCCATGCTGGTAGGTGGTGATCTTCACCTTGTTGGTGCTTCCCAGTCCCTCAACCCCGGACAGATCCCAGGAGGAGCCGGAGTTGGCAAAGTTGACCGTGGCAAAGGTCAGCGTGTTGCTGCCGGTGCCGGACATGCTGATTGTTCCCATGATGTTGTTCACGGTGGCGTTGCCCACGGTTTCAGTGGTGCCGTTTCCGATGAGGCTCAGAGCGCCGCCATTGAAGGTGAAGGCACGCCCGGCCACACGGCCGCCGGCCTTGTTTCCGGCGGTGTTGTCCAGCACCAGGGTGCCGCTGGCGGTGAGGTTGATGCCCGAAACCGAACCGATGCTGCCATTGGCGCCGCTGATGGTGACGGTGCCGCGGTTGACCGTCAGTGCACCGCCGAAGGTGTTGGTGCCCGTGAGGTTCAGGGCATAGCCCTGGAACTGCAGCGCCGAGGCGGTGGAGGTGCTGCCGTTCACGATCGCGCTGGTGATGTTGGTGATCCCGGAACCGGCGATGACCATGGTGCGGTTGGTGGCGGATTCAGTCAGATTGACCCCGCCAGAGAGGGTGAGCTCAGCGCCGCCGCCGAGGTCATTCTGCAGCACGCGGTTGGCACCGTTGTTGGTCACGGCACCTCCAAAGTCGATGCTGCTGGAGCCGTTGATGATGGCAGGGTCGCCGGCGAGCGTGAGCGCGTTCACCAGCTTGTTGGCTCCCGTCAGGTCAAACACGGAGGTCAGCACACCGCCGTAGAGGATCACCGCGTTGGCGGCTGTGCCGAGGGCTTTGACATTGCCGATGATGAGCGTCCCCTGGCCAAGGGCGATGCCGCCGGTGAGCGAGGTGGCGCTGCCGAGCGTGAAGGACGCGTCGTTGGCGATGCGAATGTCCAGGCGTGTGAGGGAGGTGGAGACCAGGGCGTTGTCCCTGATGTCACCATTCCACACCGTGGAGCCGTAGCCGCGGATGTTCAGCAGGCGCGTGGCGTTGGCGGCGTTCTGGAAGTTGAGGAAGTTGCCGTTGACGGTGAGCATGGCGCCGCCGTCCAGATTGTTGCTCAGGGTGTTGTCGTTGCCGCCGGAGTTTTTGATCACGTCACCATTGATGGTGATGGCGTTGGCACCGGCGAAGACGGCTGCCGTGTTGTTGTTCATGATGATCGGCTGC
The DNA here is from genome assembly GCF_042655725.1 of Prosthecobacter fluviatilis. Lineage (GTDB taxonomy): Bacteria > Verrucomicrobiota > Verrucomicrobiia > Verrucomicrobiales > Verrucomicrobiaceae > Prosthecobacter > Prosthecobacter fluviatilis. Next base: position 747,179 of record NZ_JBHSMQ010000001.1, on the reverse strand, counting down.
GAGATCGTCAGCCCGCCGGGATCGGTGGCGAAAACGCCGGCGTTTGACATCATGAGCCCGCCAAACACGAGCTGCGCGTTCACCGGGATGGTGCGGGCGGCGGAAATCGTGAACGTCGTGGCGCTGGTGATGGCGGTGATGGTGTCACCATAGGCGATGCCGGTGCCGTTGATGTTCATGCCCACCACGAGGCCTGCGGTGGTCCCGCTGGCCAGTGTGATGGTGGAGGAGTTGTTCACGGCGGCTGAAGTCAGGCCGGTGGGGCCGACGGCGCCGAGAGCTGCGCCGGAGGCGAGGCCGAGCATGCCGCTGTCCACCCGGGTGCCGCCCGTGTAGGTGTTGATGGCGTTCAGGATCCAGACACCGCCGTCGCTTTTGAGCACGCGCAGGGCTCCCACACCGCCAAAGGCAGGTGTTCCCAGCCCCTGGGCGTTGTCTGCGAGCACGGAGGTGATCATGTTGGCATCCGTGTTGGTGCCGCGGAGTTCCAGGGTTTTGTCTCCCCCGACGGTGTTCACCGAAGTGGCGGTGGTGTTTTGCAGGTTGGTGATGATGAGCGCCCCGGTGCCGCTGGAGTCGATGCGGCGGGTGCCGGTGGTGCCGGTGAGGTTGATCTCGCGCGTGGTGGTTTCACCGGCACCCACATACATCAGGCTGACGGTGGTGTTGCTGCCAGGATTTCCCAGCTCCAGAATGCCGCCGTTGACGTTGGTGCCAAAGCTGGACGAGGTGGCACCAGCCGCACCGATGGAGGTCACATAGACTGCGTCCTGGCGGATGACGGTCCTGCCGCTGTAGGTGTTGGCATCTCCGAGAATGAGGCCTGCGGAGCCGATCTTGCTCAGCCCGCCGGTGCCGCCGATCGAGCCGGAGACGGTGGCGAAATCAAGGTTGGTGCTGCCGTTGTCGTCCACCTGGATCTGACGCCAGCCATCTCCGTTCACCGTCGTGGCCACTCCAGTGGCGGCCGTGACTCCGGTGCCTGAGCTCAGCACAAACTGGGTGGAGCTGTTGATGGCGGTGATGTAGAGCCCGGCGGGAATGCTGGCGTTGCCGCTGAATGTCTGGCCGATGGTCATTCCATCCGTCGTTCCGCTGACCAGATTGACCGTGGAGCTTCCGGCTGTGGTCGTCACGATGATGGACTTGCTGACGCCAGGGGCGAGGTCGAAATTTCCTTTGATCTCGACGTCTGCCAGGGAGGTGGCGTTGTTGAGCACCAGCGCCCCTGCGCCGATGAAGTTGGGGGTGACTCCCCAGACCGGTGTGCCGAGGCCGCTGAAGTCCACCGTCAGCTTGGAGGTGCCGGAGGAGAAGCCGCCGTTGCCGTAGGCATTGAAGCGGAACTGCCCTGCCCCGGTGCCCAATCCCCGGCTGAAGGTGCCGGAACTCTGGAACACGCCGCCGTTGAGCAGGAGATTGCTGCTGGAGGAGAGGCCCATGCCGTCCGCCGCCTGGAGTGCGCCACCGTTGATGGAGGTCGTTCCACTGTAGGTGTTGGCCGTGGCGGGGTTCAAGATCCAGAGACTGACGCCGTTCTTGGTCAGAGAAAGTGTGCCGCCGTTGGGATTGTCGATCAGGTGGATGGCGATCTCATTGTCTCCCTGGGAGTCGCCGTCCAGTGTCAGGGTGCGGTTGCCGCTGCCGCTGAAGGCCACATCCGCCGTGTTGTTGAAGATCAGGGCCGCATTGTTCAGGATTCGTGAGGCTGAAAGGTTTCCATAACTGCCGAAGGAGGCGATGGTGCCGTTGCCTGCGAGCGTGAAGAGACGGTTGATGCTGACCGAGGGAGTCTGCGTGGCGGTGACTGCACCGCCGGAGTTGGTCCCCACATAGCGCAGCGCGCCGCCGTTGAGAATGAGGCTGGCCGCATTGGTGGCGTCGCTGGTGGCGTCCCCCATGCCGATGCCGCTGGCCACGCCGATGTCGGCGATGTTCGGGATGTCCAGATTTCCACCGAGAATGGTCACCGGCCCGGTGAAGGTGTTGGCATCCGTGAGGGCCACCGTGCCGGACCCGGTCTTGACCAGAGACACCGTTGCGCTGGCTCCGTCCTGGATCAGTCCGGTGAAGACGCCGCCGCCATTGGCACTGCCAAAGCGCAGGGTGGCGGTGCCGCTGGCCGCGCTGTTGGTGATGATGCCGGCACCATTGAGCGAGTTGATGGAGTTGGTGCCCGAGGCTGCGGTGCCGAGGTTGACGCCGTTGAGGTCAAAGGTGGCTTCCTGACGGATCGTGAGATTGATGTTGGCGCCGCCGAGCGCACCGGTGCCCGCCATCTGCAAGGTGCCTTCGTTGACGGTGACGGTACCCGTCTCGGCATTGGCGCCGCTCAGGACCAGGGTGCCGAGGCCGTTCTTGGTGAGGCCGCCCGTGGTCGTGGCGGTGATGGGGGCGGAAATCAGCAGGGTGTCGGTGAGCCCATCCACACGAACGACGAGGTCCTGATTTCCCCCTGTGGTCACACCAGCGCCGCTGATGACGCCGGAACCGCCTGTCTGCAAAATGCCCCCCGAGGTGTTGGCCCCGACGTTGATCGTGAGCAGCCCGGTCTGGGCCACGGTCTGGCTGCCCAGAATTTTCAACGAACTGATGGTGAGGACATCGGTGGATGTGTCGCTGGTCACCAAGTTGTGGCTGGCAGCCGTGAGCGAAGCGCCTGCGGTCACAAAGCCTGCATCTGTGTCATAGACGGGCGCCACCAGCAGGCCGCTGCTGGAGCGGGCGAAATCCGCCCCGTTGATGTAGATGTGCCCATTGCCGGCCAGCGTGGTGGCGGTGCTGGTGGCCACGCCGTTGAGCGTCACCGTGCCGTTGCCGACAACGTTGAGCCCGGTGCCGATGGCGGGTGTGACGAGGGATGTGAAGATGAGCCCCGTGGCACCGCCGCCAGCGGTGATCTTGATGGTGCCGGCACCTGCCGTCATGGTCAGGGCGCCGAGAGTTTCCGTCAGCGCACCGCCGCTGTAGCCCAGGTATTCAAAGGTGCCGCCCGCGACCTGGTTCGTGTTCAGCGGGTCCGCATTGAAAATGAGGGCGGAGGCGTTGTTGATCACGTCCGACCCGTTGCCACTGCCTGCGGTGGCCTGGATCTGCAGGGTGCCGCCCGCGACGGTGACGCTGCCGGTGAAGGTGCCCACCGTGCCAAAGGTGAGCGCCGTGCCGTTGGCGACCGCCGTGCCGATGGTGGTGTTGATCGTGACGGTGTTGCCGCTGATCGCGGTGATGATGGAGCCCGCCGGGATGTTGGTGCCGGAGACTGTCTGGCCCACGACGAGGCTGGCAGCATTGGAAACGGTGAAGGTGTTGGACTGCGCCGCACCGCCGCCCGTGGTCGTGACGCCAGCGGCACCCGCCGTCACATAATTGGAGGCTGTGGGGGCATAGAGCCAGGTGCCGGAGCCGATCTTGACGAGGGAGGTTTTGTTGGTGCCGCTGTTGTCCTGGATCACGCCCAGGATCTGATTCTGCAGCGTGTTTTCACCCCCGAGGTAGAGGTTTTTGATCCCCGCCCCGGTGGCGGCGATGTTGTTTGCAATCACCAGCGCGGAAGCTCCGGAGCCTGTCTGATTGGCCAGAAGGATGCCGGAACCTGTGGTGCCGGTGAGATTGACAGCCTTGGTGACCACTTCGCCGGATCCGAGGTAGTTGAGCGCACCGCTGTTGAGCTGCAGCGCGCCGCTGGCCCCGCTGTTGATCGCGCCAAAGGTGTTGAGCGCCACGGTGCCGGAATTGACGTTGAAGCTGCCGAGGAAGTTGCTCGAAGTCCCGAGGATGGTCAGGGTGCCGCTTCCGGACTTGGTCACCACGTGGGCGGCGCCTGTCGCGGTGAGGTTGCCGGTGAGCAGGGTGTCGCCATTTCCCTGGAGGGTGAGCGTGCGCGCCGTGGCGTCCGCCTGGTTCCACAGGCTGGAGGTGGCCAGGGTGAGGAGGCCGTTGGAGTTGTTTTCGATCAGGGCATTGTTGCCGCCGCCGGTGCCCATGACTCCCGCCGCAGAGTTGTTCAAGCCCAGCAGGGTGACGTTGAAGCCGTCGCGGCCGGTGATGCGGAAGTTGGTGTTGGCGCCGGTGGCGCGGGTTTCCCCAAAGGTCACGGTCTGGTTGATGGCGCTGCCATCGACGCCACGGCTGACGAAGATGCCCGTGTTGGTGTTGTCACGGTTGAATATTTTCCGGGTCGAAAAATCGGCACTGCCCACGCCGGGGGTGTCGGTGCGGACTTCCAGGATGCCGTTGTTGAGATCGACGGACTGTGTGCTGGGGTTGTTGCCCAGGGCGCCGTTGCTGGAGACGCGCACCGTGCCGGAGTCAATGCGCAGGGACTGGGCAAAGTTGTTGTTCGCATTCTGCAGCCAGAGCGTGGTGGCGTAGCTGTTGCCAGATTTGGAAAAGCGGTCATTGGCCACGTCAAAGCCGGTCACCTGGCCGGAGATGATGAAGTTGCCGTTGCCAAAGAACGTCTGCGTGCTGCCGGTGCCCAGCTGCACGTCTCCCGTGATGGTGGTGACGCCATAGACAGAAACGATGTTGCCCTGCGACGCCGTGCCGCCGACGACCAGGTTTCCGGCGATGGTGTTGTTGCCCACGCTGATGAGGGCGCCGCTGTTGTTGCTGGCACCGGGGCCGCGTCCGGAAAGGCTGATGTCACGGGTGAAGGTCATGCCGCCATACGCGCCACTGAGCACCAGGCTGCCGCCGCTGAAGCCCGGATTGCCGCTGTTTGCCAAGCCATTGACGGAGATGACCGTCTTGCCGGTGCCGAGCTGGGCCTGGTCTGTGACGATGAGGGCGCCGCCGTTGATGACCACATCTCCGCTGAAGGTGTTGGCGACGCTGCCCAGCCTCAGGGTGCCGTTGCCGGTTTTCGTCAGACCCGAGGTGCCTGCGAGCACGGAGTCAATCCGTGCACCGATGAAGGCGGAGACGTTGATGATGGGTGAAGGCATGCCGTCCACAGCATTCAGGGTCAGGGTGTCCCCGGTGATGACATTCCCGTCGATGCCAAAGCTGAGCCCGCCTGCGCTGATCGGTCCGCTCACGGTGATGATGCCCGGATCCCCGCCAAACACAGCGATGAGATCGTTGAACCAGTTTACGAAGTCGGTGCGGCTGCTGTCATAAGACCAGTTTGTCGTGGTTGTGTCCCACTGCCCGTCAGAACCGTTGTAGTACAAGGAGGCTCCTCGAACCTGCACAGCCCAGAATGGGAAGAACACAGCCAGGAGAGTGATAACCGGACGTCTGAAGTGACGACGCAAGGTGTCCAAGAGGATGCTGGATTTCTTCATCTTATGGTTGAATGATCTGAGGGCTGCGGGAGACAAAAAGGTTGGGCCTAACGCGCGGGTGTGAGACCGCCGTTATTTTCTGAACTTATTGCTTACTTTGTTCTAACCCACTGATTCAGAGCCATTGGGGAATGGCTTGTTGATGGGTAAATTTTGAAGGAAGACCGCCCCTCGTTTTTTCTTTATTAGAAATAAAGGCATCTCCCCCATAAGGTGCCTGCGCTGGTTGGGCGGATATTTGGCGTCTGCCACTGCATCACCAGTTGCGGGTGCGTCCCCCCTCAACACTGTCCCGCACCTGACATGTCTCGCATCCCGGAAGAAACCATCCAGCAAGTCATTGCCGCCACGGACATCGTGGCCTTGGTGGGGCGTTCCGTGAAGCTGCGCAAGGCGGGCACGAACTACCTCGGCCTGTGCCCTTTCCACAATGAGCGCACGCCTTCCTTCAACGTCAGCCCCTCGCGCAACACCTACCACTGCTTTGGCTGTGGTGCGGGCGGCACCGCGATCCGGTTTGTGATGGAGCACGACGGCCTGTCATTTGTGGAGGCGGTCAAGCGCCTGGCGGATGCCGCGGGCATCCGCATCGAGGAGGAGGTGTGGGACGCGAACGCGGAGGCGGAGGCCAAGCACCGCAGCCTGCTGCTGCGGGCGCACCGGGAGATCGCAGAATGGTTCCACCAGCTGCTGATGAAGCACAAAATCGCCGCGCCGGCGCGCGACTACCTGAAGTCACGCGGCATCACGGCCGCCGTGGCCAAGAACTGGCAGATGGGCTACGCCCCGCCACACGGCGCCTTTTTCCGCGAATGGGCCCAGAAGGCGCGGATCCCCGAGAGCGTCCTCGTGGAGGCCGGCATCTTTGTGCAGAGCGACGAAGACTCGGGCCGCCGGGGGGCCTACCCGCGCTTCCGCGACCGGCTGATGTTCCCCATCCGCAATGATCATGGGGACGTGATCGCCTTCAGCGGGCGTGTGCTGGACCCCGAGGCCAAGACCGCCAAGTACCTGAACTCCCCGGAGACCGCGCTCTTCAGCAAGAGCAAGGTGCTCTTTGGCTTTGACCGCTCCAAGCGCGCCATCTCCAAGGCAGGCGAGGCCATCGTGTGCGAGGGGCAGATCGACATGATCATGGTCTATGAGGCGGGCTTCCAAAACGTGGTGGCAGGGCAAGGCACCGCCTTCACGGAGCTGCACGCCAAGCTGCTCAAGCGCGTCTGCAATGAAGTCGTGCTCTGCTATGACTCCGACAACGCGGGCTACAAGGCGGCCGAGCGCGCCTTTCAGATCCTCTCCCCCATCGGGCTGACGGTGAAGGTGGCCTCGCTGCCGCAGGGGGAGGACCCCGACTCGCTGCTGCGCAAGCAGGGCACGGAGGCGCTGCAGGAGGTGCTGGGGGGGGCTACGGACTTTCTGGAGTACCAGATAAGCCGCCTGCGGGCCAGCGCCAAATCTGACAGCATGGTGGAGCGCGTGCGCATGGCAGACCAGGTCGCGGCGGCCATCAGCATCTTCTCAGGTGTGGCCCAGCGCATCACCGCCGTGAACAAGGTGGCCAAGCTGCTGGAAATCTCCGAGGAGCAGCTCACCGCCATGGTGAACCGGGCTGCCAAGGAGGCCAAAAACGGCCAGGGCGCCCCGCAGGCTGCGGCCTCGGGCGCCAATGTGGTGGATGAGGCCAAAAAGCTGCTCGCCTCCCAGCACAAGACCGCCCTGCTGCTGTGCCAGATGGCCCTGACGGATGCGGAGGTGATGTACTGGCTGCGCGAGGCGGACTTTGAGGAGCTGCTCAATGCGGTGCCCGGCACCGAGCTGCTGGCCCTGCTGGTGCACAGCCGCCACGACCCGCTGGAGGAGGCCTCCCAGCTCGCCTTCTTTGCCGGGCTGGAGCGGCACCAGGAGGCAGCCTTTGCCCAGCTGCAGGTGAGCCCGCGCCCGGCTGGCGGGCTGGAGGAGGCCAAGCACGCGATGGACGCCCTGGAGATCGCGCGGCTGCACAACCTCATCCTGGGCCTGCAGGCCAAACAGCGGCAGCCAGGGCTCTCCGCGGCAGAGATCACAGAGTTGCAGGAGAGGGTGATAGAACTCATCGCAAGGCGCAAAGAATGCCTTGACCGTACGAAACCCGCCCCGAATAGTTTCTCCCCCTGACTGACCCAGGCTCCGGCACCCCCACCGAGGTAAGTATGGCTGTCTCCAAAAAACCACTGAACGGATCCCATTCTCGCAACGCAGCCGGAAAGGCAGGCGAGCCTGCTGCTGCCGAAGACTCGGCGGCACCTCAAAAGCGCGGCCGTGGCAGGCCCCGCATCCACCCGCCCAAAGAGCAGCCCGCCTCCCAGGTGGGGCCGGATGGCCAGCCGCTCAAACGCCGGAGGGGACGCCCGCCCAAGAACGGCCACACAGGGGGCATCACCCACTATGCGAACACCACGCATGACGACATCCACTCCCCGGATGTGCAGGCGCGGCTGCGCGACCTCATCCGCACGGCGCGTGAGCATGACCACCTGACCTGGGACGACATCAACGAGGCCCTGCCCCCAGGATTCGTCACCCCGGATCTGATGGACGCCCTCATCACGCGGCTGCGCGCGATGGAAATCAAAATCACCGACGATGTGGACGGCATCGCCAAATCGGCCGCTCGTGAGCGCATCACGGCGGAGCGTGACGCGGCCTCCGCCAGGCTGGATGTCTTTGATGACCCGGTGCGCATGTACCTGCGCCAGATGGGCCAGGTGCCCCTGCTCACCCGCGAGCAGGAGATCAACATCTCCAAGCGCATCGAAAAGGCGGACCTCAGCCTGCGTCAGTGCCTGCACACCATCGGCTTCATCGGCCAGGCCTACCTGCAGTTTGCCGAAGCGCTGTGCAACGGCGTGGAGCGCTTTGACCGCCTCGTGAGCGACCGCAAGGCGGACGAACGCGACGCTTACTTCAAGAAACTGAAGCCGCTGCTCGACCAGGCGCGTGAGACGCACGAAAAGACCAGCAAGGCCTTCACCGCCCTCGTCCAGGCCGGCCCGCGCAAGAAAGCCGCCGCGCAGGAGGAGTTTGAAACCCTGCGCACCGCCTTTTTCCGCACCTGCGAGAAGTTTTACTTCAAGTCCAAGATCACGGAAGACTTCGTGACCCTGCTGCAGCAGCGCCTGACCGATCTCGGCAACCTGGAGCGCAACCTCAAGGAGCAGCCCGGCAACGAGGAGGCCCAGGAGGCCATCAGCACCTTTGAGCTGGAGTCGTGGATGACAGCGGCGGACTACCGCACGCTCATCACTGACACGCTCAAGCATGTGGCGGGCTCCACCCGTGCGAAGACCGAGATGATCGAGGCCAACCTGCGGCTGGTCATCTCCATCGCCAAAAAGTACACCAATCGCGGCCTGTCCTTCCTCGACCTCATTCAGGAGGGGAACATGGGCCTCATGCGCGCGGTGGAAAAGTTTGAGTACCAGCGCGGCTACAAGTTCAGCACCTACGCCACCTGGTGGATCAGGCAGGCCATCACCCGCAGCATCGCGGATCAGGCGCGCACCATCCGCATCCCGGTGCACATGATCGAAACGATCAACAAGCTCATGCGCGTGCACAAGCAGCTGCTGCAGGAGCTGGGCCGCGACCCGACCCCGGAGGAAATCTCCGAGGAGATCCACCTGCCCGTCGAGCGTGTGAACGCCGTGCTGCGCCTCTCCCAGCAGCCCGTGTCCATGCAGGCCAAGGTGGGCGAAAGCGAAGGCGACACCGAATTTGGCGACTTCATCGAGGACAAGGAGGCGAGCAACCCCATGGAGCTCACCGCCATGCACCTGCTGCGCGACAAGCTGCGCGACGTGCTGGACACCCTGAACCCGCGCGAACGCGAGGTGCTGGAGCAGCGCTTCGGCCTCGGCGACGGCGCCGGCCGCACGCTGGAAGAAGTGGGCAAGCAGTTCCAGGTGACGCGCGAACGCATCCGCCAGATCGAAGCGAAAGCGCTGCGCAAGCTGCGCCATCCGACCCGCATCCGGAAGCTCGGCGGCTTCTTTGGCGCGGGGTGATAGTAGCACGGGCAATCCTGCCCGTGTCGTGCGCCCTCTTTGCGGGCAAGATTGCCCGCGCTACTTCATGACCTGCCAGCGCTGGACATAAGTAAACTCATCCGGTTTCAGCCCCGCTTTGACTGGATTATGGCGAATGTATTCCTGCACACGCTCCAACTGGTCCAAGCTGCGCATGATATGGTCAAAAGATTCGCCCTGCCACAAGGCGCCCGAAGAGCCCGAGGCTTGATTGATGTTGCGTGCGCTCACGCCTTTGATGGGACGGAGCAGCGTTTGAAGCTGCCCGGGACACGTCGGCTTCAAGAGCAGATGCACGTGATTTGGCATGATGACGAAATCACCGAGATCATAGTGGACGGCATCGCCATGTAGCAGACAGCGCTGCATCTCTTCGCGGTGCATGGGCTGGCGCAGCAGGCAGGAGCCATGCCCGGCGTCCATCCATCGCTCCATCCTGAGGGTGAACAATCGCCTGAACTCGGTTTCCTCCTGCTCTCCCCAGGGTTTGGGATGGCTTTGCATCCACGCATCTCTTTCCTGCCCCCACCGCGCTGCCACTGGTGCTGGAACGGCATCCGCGAGCCGGAATGTGATGAAGTAAATGACGCCCGGCTGGGTGATATGCGGCAGATTTCGCTGATAGCCCGGGGCGACAGCATTCCAGTCAAAAGGCACAAAATCTTTCGGGCCGATGGAGAGCATGAGGATCTGAAGTAGCACGGGCAATCCTGCCCGTAAAGGCCGGCCAACGCCCCCAAGCAGCCAGCAGTAGCACGGGCAATCCTGCCCGTGTAGAGCGCCCTCTTTGCGGGCAAGATTGCCCGCGCTACCCCTCACCACCTCTCGCCCACGTCCCGCCGTCCCTCCACACTGCGCAGGTAAACGTACCCCTCCACGCGCTTCGTCGCCCACTCGCCTTCGAGCTGCATCGTCACGCGCTCATACTCACCACCGTCGGTGTCTTCCAACACATCCAGCTTGATGAGTCCTGCCTCGTCCACGCTCCACACCTCGCCATGGATGGAAAGGCCGTTTTCATCCCGCACCATGCCCGGATACCCACCCAGATCATACATGCGGTAAACGGGAGCCGTGCGCGCCTCCGCCACAAACTGCTGCTGCTCGATCCACGCATGATTGCTGCCGCCACGTTTGAGCGTGCCGTACACAAACACCAGCGTCCTCACAGCGCGTCCTCCCGTTCGTTCAACCACGAAGCGAGGCTGTAGCGCTTTTGCGTGAGTTCATTCGCACGCTTGAGCATGGCAGGCGGCATCTCGTGAGTGGTGAGCACGTTGGCGGCCAGTTGCGCGGCCCAGCGCGGCCAGAAGTCTTCGCCCAGGGTCACCTGCTGCACGCTGCCCTGGTGCAGCAGCCCCAGCTTGCCGCGCCGCTGCCCTGCCCCGGAGACTTTCACTTTATCGCGAATCACATCGTGCAAAGCGGGCGCCACAAAGCAGAACGGGTTTTCGATCAGGTCCTCCATCCCCGCGAGGCGGCTGCCATCATCCAGCGCGCGCGCCAGGGAATCATGCACGAGCCGGTAGCTTTCGAGCGGGTTGGTCTGCGACCACGGATGCACGGCGGGAACGATGACGGAATAGGTGTAGTCGTTGTCATGCAGCACCACGCCACCGCCCGTCCAGCGCCGCACGATGGGCCACTGCGGCAGCGAATCGCCCAGCTTGGTCAGACTCTGCGCGTAGCCGATGGTCGCCGTGGGTTCCGTCCAGCGATACACCCGCAGCACCGGCACCGCGCTCAGCTCCAGCCAGGCCTGATCGGCGGCCATGTTCCAGGGGCCGTCATGCGGCGGCGCGTCGAGGTGCAGGATGAGTTCGTTGAAGAGAGGTTGGTGAATATCCACCCTTCATGATGCCGCAAATTTTCACAGGTGCAGCCAGGATGTTTTTGATCTCACCCACGTCCTGGAATGAAACACCGCAGAGGCCGGAACGCCGCAGCGTTTTTTTTCGGAAGAGTCTCTTCATTCTCCGCGCCTCCCCGGTGCACCTGCCTGGAAATCTCTGCGTCTTTCCCATCTCTGCGGTGCAAAATCCGGCCTCCCTCAGACGGTATGTTTCTTTGACATCCGTCCCCCGATTTCCCACACTCCGCCTCATGCGCCCAACCTGCCTCCTCGCTCTCGCACTGTCCCTGCTCCCTGTCCTCTCCCATGCCGCAGACGACTACCAGCCCGGCCCCGACTCCAAGCCGCAGGAAGGCGTGCCAAAGGGCGACGTGCTGAAGTTTGAATTCAAAAACAGCAAGATCTTCCCCGGCACCGTGCGCGACTACTGGGTGTATGTGCCCAAGCAATACACGCCCGACAAACCCGCCTGCGTGCATGTGAACCAGGACGGCATTCAAAACCTCGCGCCTGTGGTGTTTGACAATCTCATCGCCAAAAAGGAGATCCCCATCATCATCGGCGTCTTTGTGATGCATGGCCGCGTCCCGGCGGCAGATCCCGCAACGCAGCTGGACCGCTACAACCGCAGCGTGGAATACGACGGCCTGGGCGAGAACTACGCGCGCTTCATCCTCGAGGAGCTGCTGCCCGAGGTGGAAAAGATCACGCTGCCGGACGGCCGCCCCATCCGCCTCTCGCACGAGGGCAACGACCGCAGCATCGGCGGCAGCAGCAGCGGGGCCATCGCCGCCTTCACCGCCGCGTGGGAGCGGCCCGAGGCCTTCAGCCGCGTGTTCAGCAGCATCGGCACCTACGTGGACCAGCGCGGCGGCAACGACTACCCGGTGATGATCCGCAAGGCCGAGCCCAAGGCCCTGCGCGTCTTTCTGCAGGACGGCAGCAACGATGCCAACGGCACCGGCGGCAACTGGTTCCTGGCCAACCAGGAGATGCTCTCCGCCTTTGAATTCGCAGGCTATGAAGTGAACCACGTGTGGGGAGACGGCGGCCACAATGGCAAGCATGCCACCGCCATTTTCCCCGATGCCATGCGCTGGCTGTGGAAGGACTGGCCCAAGGCCGTGACCAAGGGCACAGGCTCACGCGCTCCGGTGATGGAAGTGCTGGGAACTGGTAGCGAATGGCAGCTCGTGGGAGAGGGCTACGGCTTCACCGAAGGCCCGGCGGCTAATGCGAAGGGCGAGGTCTTCTTCACCGACATCCCAAACAGCCGCATCCACAAGGTAGCGCTGGACGGCACGGTGAGCGTCTTTGCCGGAAACACCGGCAAGGCCAACGGCCTCATGTTCGGCCCGGACGGCCGCCTCTTTGCCTGCGCGAATGGCAACAAGCAGATCGTGGCCTACGATGAAGCCGGCAAGATGAGCGTGATCGCCGAGGGCATCGAATCGAACGACCTGTGCATCGGCCAGAACGGCAATCTCTACGTGACCGATCCGCCGCACAAGCAGGTGTGGCTCATCAAACCGAACGGCGAGAAGAGCGTGGTGGACACGAATGACAAAGGCGGCATCGCCTTCCCGAATGGCATCCGCCTTTCGCCCGACCAGAGCCTGCTGCTGGTGGCGGACATGCGCGGGCAGTTTGTGTGGAGCTACCACATCGAGGCCGATGGCACGCTCTCCGCCAAGCAGCCCTACCACCACCTGCGCATCCCCGATGGAGTCATGGAAAGCGGCGCCGATGGCATGACGCTGGACAGCAAAGGCCGCCTCTACGTGGCCACGCACGCAGGCATCCAGTTCTGCGACCAGGCCGGGCGCGTGAACGGCATCATCGCCAAGCCGCAGCGCAAGTGGCTGGCCAACGTGGTCTTTGGCGGAGCGAACTTCGACGAGCTCTACGCCTGCAACGGCGACAAGGTCTTCAAACGCAAGACGCAGGTGAAGGGCGTACGCTCTACGGACGCCACGATCAAGCCGGAGAAGCCGAGGCTGTAGGCTGGCAGTAGCGCGGGCATCGCCCATTCTACTACGGACGCCTGGGGTAGCGCGGGCAATCCTGCCCGCAGTGAGCGCCTTCTTCACGGGCAGGATTGCCCGTGCTACTTCGCGTGCGAATGGCTGGCCGTAGTGCGGACGCTTGGGCAGGTTGCGTGGGCACTGATCGACAGGCAGGAACCGGAGCGCAGCGGGTCGAAGACCGCCGAAGGCAAATAGCCAGCCGCAGGCTGCCCGCAGGGCGAACGCAGTGAGGCAATGCCTGTCGTACCTTTACGCAGCGCGCTTCTGCAGCTCCACCACGGCGTTGAGGATCTTCACGCGGTTCATTTCGTGGACTTCCAGCTTGGTGCCGATCTCGGGGACGAGGGTCACGGTGAGTTCGCCGCCGAGGTGTTCGCGGAATTCTTCGAGGCCTTCGAGGATGGCGGGCTCGCCGGAGCGGCCGGTGTTCATCAAATAAGGGGAGGTGGTGGCGAAGCCGATGCGCTCGATGAGGCTGAGCACGCGCTCGCAGGTGGCTTCATCCAGGATGCCCTGCATGCGGGAGTACACGAGGTCCACGGCCATGCCGATGGCGACGGCTTCGCCATGGGCCACGGTGAATTTGGAGATCTGCTCGAGCTTGTGCGCGGCCCAATGACCAAAGTCCAGCGGGCGGGCGGAGCCGAGCTCAAAGGGATCGCCGCCGGTGGCGATGTGCTCCACGTGCAGCTCGGCGCTGCGCTGGATGACCTGCTCCAGCGCCTCCTGCTTGAGGGCGGCGAGGTCTGGGGCCATGGCTTCGATCTGCTCGAAGAAGGCGCGATCACGGATGAGCGCGACCTTGATGGCTTCGATGATGCCGTTGCGCCGGCCGCGTGCGGGCAGGGACTCCAGGAAGGCGAAGTCGTTCACCACGGCGTAGGGCACGGCAAAGCTGCCGACCCAGTTCTTTTTGCCAAAGTAGTTCACGCCGTTTTTCACGCCCACGCCGCCGTCTCCCTGGCTGAGCGTGGTGGTGGGAAAGCGCACGTGGCGGATGCCCCGGTGCGCGGTGCTGGCGGCAAAGCACACGAGGTCCAGCGCGGCACCGCCGCCGATGACGAAGACGTAGCTGTGGCGGTCCAGCGCGGCTTCATTGATGGCGTCCCAGCAGCACTCCACCAGGCGAAAGTCGTTTTTGCAGGGCTCGCCGCCGGGGATGACGATGGGGTCGTCCACCAGGGTGAAGGTGTCCGCATACACGTGGCCGTAGGCCATGATGTCGTCGATGAGGTCGCGGTTCGCGGTGGCGACGGCTTCGTCCACAAACACGAGCACGCGGGGCAGCTTGTGCGGCGGATCGAGGCGGAGGAGATCGCGGATGGCGTGGTTCCGGGGCGCAAAGACTTCTCTCGTGAACAAGATGCGATGCGTGTGCTCTAGCCTGATTTTTTTCTCCAGCATTAACGGGGGGACGGGGGGCGTATTCTTTGCCTCCGACCGGGGTTGAGGTCAAAGGGAAAGGGGAGTACGGCGGCGGAATGCGGTTTCTTCCCCCGCAGCCCCCATTCCGGCCAAGAATGGCGCATTTTTGCCCAACCCCGGCGGGGTGCAGCCCCCCTGTACGGGCACCAGCGGAAAATAGCCTGCTGGGGTGATTGAGAAGGGCACCCCCGGAGGGGCAACATGCGTGCGGCCATGAACTCCCCCCCACCGCCCCCGCCTCTGCGCCAGCGCCAGGACAACCCCCAACGTGGCTGCATGTGATGGATGCCGCCCCGCCGCCCAGCCTGCCCGGCGCCCGAGATGCGTGGACGCCCCACGCCACCGCCACCGCCGCCGTGGCCTTCCCCCCGCCGCTGCGCTTTCTGATCCCCGCCCTGCTGCTGGTGCTGGGGCTGGTGTCTGCCCTGCTGGACTATGAGCTGGACCTGGCCAACGACATGGCGCGCAATTTCAGTGACGTGACCTCCCAGGCGGAGGCGGCCGGCGCGCGCCTCACGCCGGTGGCGCAGCAGCACCTCCAGCAGGGGGAGATCAAGGCGCTGAGCGAGAGCCTCTCTGACTGGAAGCACGACCCCTGGCTGCGCGTGGCTGCCGTGGTGGACGAGTCTGGCAAGATCCTGGCCAGCTCCACGGCGCAGTGGGAGGGCGTGTCTGCGGAGGAGACGCCCGCCGCCAGCGCCTGGAAACGTGCCCGGGAAAAGGCGGGCAAGACCCTGGAGTCCGCCACGCTGGACGGCGGGGACTTCATCGTGCTGGCGGCCTTCCCCATCGAGCTCGCCACCCGGGGCAAGCACTGGCTGCTGCTGGTGTATGACCGCGCCGATGCCGTGGCGCATGCGCATGAGGACGCGCGCACGCGCATGGCGTGGTCCGCCTCCGTCATCGCCCTCATGTGCCTCTGCCTCTGGGCCACGCTGCACTTTGGGGTGGCGCGGCGGCTGGAGCGGCTGGCGCGCTCTGTGCGCGAGTTTGGCGAGGGGCGCAGCATCAGCATCGAGCCCGTGCATGGCGGGGACGAGGTGCATGAGCTCTCCCAGGCTTTCATCAAGATGACCCAGCGCCTGGCAGACCGCGAGCGCGAGCGGGTGGAGCTGGAGCGCGCGGTGATCGACTCCGCCGAAAACGAGCGCCGCAGGATCGGGCACGAGCTGCACGACGGCATCGGCCAGCAGCTCACGGCGGTGATGATGGCGATGAACGGCCTGCATGAGGAGCTGCAGGCCAAGTCCCCTGCCCTGGCGGAGCACGCCCAGCATGCCAGCCAGAGCCTGCGCGAGACGCTGGCGGAGGTGCGCGGGCTCTCCCACGGGCTGGCGCCGGTGCCGCTGTGGGAGCAGGGGCTGGAGCACGCGCTGCAGGCGCTGGCAGACGTGACCACGCGCAGCTCCGGTGTGCGCTGTGTGTTTGAGTGCCCGGAGCCCGTCGCGGAGATCAGCGAGGCGGTGGCGTGCAATCTTTACCGGATCGCGCAGGAGGCGGTGAACAACGCGCTGAAGCACGCCGACTCCGCCGAGATCCGCATCGGCCTGGAGCGCCGTGAGGGCTGCCTGGTGCTGGAGATCGACGACGACGGCTGCGGCCTCCCGGAAGCGCCCTCCGAAGGCGGCGGCATCGGCTTCCGCATCATGCAGCACCGCACGGAGATGATGGGCGGCAAGATGGAGCACGGCACTCCCCCCGCAGGCGGCACGCGCATCGCAGTACACATTCCCCACACCCCATGACAACCACCGACACCCCCACCCAAACCTACCGCCTCGTGCTCGTGGACGACCACCCGGCCGTGATCAATGGCTACCGTTTCCTGCTGCAGGCCTACCCGCACTTTGAGATCTGCGGCACGGCGGCCAATGAGGCGGAGGCGCTCGCGCTCGTCACGAATGAGAAGCCGGACGTGCTCATCACCGACCTCAACATGCCCGGGCGCGGCGGGCTGGAGCTGATCAAGGACCTCGCGGCGCTGCATCCCGGGCTCAAGATCATCGTCAGCTCCATGCATGATGAGATGCTCTGCGCCGCGCGCGCGCTGCGTGCCGGAGCCAGCGGCTACGTGGGCAAGGACAGCCCCGGCAATGCGCTGCTGGACGCCATCCACAAGGTGCTGGACGGCGGCGTGTACGTGAGCGAGCGCCTGGCCGCGCACCTCGCTGCGTCCTTTGCCACGCCACGGCCACGCGGCTCCAGCGAGTCTCCGCTGACGAAGCTGAGCGACCGCGAGTTTCAGGTGTTTGAGCTCTTTGGCCAGGGGCAGACGGCCAAGGAGATCGCCGCGCAGCTGCACCTGAGCCCCAAGACCGTCTCCGTGCACCGCGACCACATCAAGGAGAAGATGGGCTTTGTGACGAGCGCGGAAATGATCCGCCAGGCCGTGCGCTGGGTGGAGACGCAGCGGGACGTGCTGAAGTGAAGCGGCGCAGATGCCGCGCAGTGGGAGCCGGAGCGCCGTGCCCGTAGGATGGGTGTGGCGCAAGCCCGCCCGTCCATCAGCGTGTGGCAAACGCAATGGTTTGCGAACGTCCGCACAGCGCATGGGCAGGAAGCCAGGAAGCTAGGACGCCAGGGCGTGCCGCAGCCAGTGGGGCGCAATACCACGCACAGCTGAAAACGGGGCTCAGGGGTGAAAGCCAGCATTCCATGCGGCCAGCCAGCGCTCCGGAGGAGTGGGATCGTCCCGATCCCACACGTTCCCGCATCGCCCAGCGCCCTCGCAGATCCACGAACACGCTGCAGGTGCGGGGATCAAGATGATCCCCCTCCGTCGCTGCGGCGAAGGCTCCGGAGGAGTGGGATCGTCCCGATCCCACACGCTCCCGCATCCCCCCTGCGCCCTCGCAGATCCACGAACACGCTGCAGGTGGGGGGATCAAGATGATCCCCCTCCGTCGCTGCGGCGAAGCCTCCGGCGGAGTGGGATCGTCCCGATCCCACACGCTCCCGCATCCCCCCTGCGCCCTCGCAGATCCACGAACACGCTGCAGGTGGGGGGATCAAGATGATCCCCCTCCGTCGCTGCGGCGAAGCCTCCGGCGGAGTGGGATCGTCCCGATCCCACACGTTCCCGCATCGCCCTGCGCCCTCGCACATCCACGAACACGCTGCAGGTGGGGGGATCAAGATGATCCCCCTCCGTCGGATCGTGCCTCCACCTTCAGACCCGTTTTCATCGCATCATGGTATAAGGGCACCCTCGCAGTCGGGCGGTTTGGCGGAGAGCGCGGTGGAGGATGAACACGCCCCTGACGCCAAACACACCCAACCTACGGCCGGAGCGCCGCGCAGCGTTTTATTTGCGTGCCATAAAGTGCTACTCCATACCATACCGAAGTTTTTTCACGGACGCGGCACGGCGTGCGCCAGCCCTCTGTGCCCCGCGAGCTTCACTCCCGCCCGGCGCCACAGGCAGCCTCAGACGGCGCTACAGGGCTAGGCCCGTGGCCTAAGCGCAAACGGCGCCAGCGACGATGGCCGGATGTCTGGCCACCCGCATGGTGGGCGTGTTGTCCCTCCAACCAACCGGCACATTCAGCAACCATGAAATCGTCGTCGTACTTCCCCCCCCAGAGCTGGGCTCCAGGCTGCACCGCCGCCCACGCGAGTTTTTCGGATCTCCGCCTGCACCTTGAGGACACGGCGAATCCCTTTGATGAGATGCTCCGCGGCACGCCGCAGCCACCGGAGCCAGCGGCGGACTGCTTTCACCCGCCTGTCAAAGCGAAGGTTTTGTTCCAATTCTTTGATGGCCTGCCCATGGCAGAGTCGTGAGACTTCAGACGCGCGCCACCCCCAACCCCCAACGCCGCCTGAAATGAAAAAACCAGACCGAATCGTCATCGTGGACAGCAATCCGGCCAGCGCTGCGGACCTGCGCGCTGAGCTGGCAGACCAGCCAGACCTGACCCTGGCAGCAGCCGTGACCTGCGCCTCCTGCTCCTTTGCCGCCATCACCGCCCAGAGGCCGGACCTCGTCCTCATCAGCCTGAGCATGCCGGGGCACCGGGTGCTGCAGCTGGTGAAAGACCTCCAGGTGCTGCATGCGGGCCTGAAGTTTCTCATCGTCTCCAGCCAGGACGCAGGGCTGGAAACCGGCCAGGTGCTGCGGGCGGGCGCCCACGGCTGCGTGCTGGAAAGCAGCAGCCCCGCCGCCAAGCTGGACGCCGTGCGCCAGGTGCTGGCCGGCGGCCACTGCTTTCACCCCCAGCCGAGGCCCGGCCTCACGGCAGGCACCAGGTGGTCTCCCGTGGACTGGGTGGCCGCCTCGGCAGCGCTGTGAGGCCACCCATCCGGCAGCGCGCCGGGTGTAGGTTGGGTGTGTTTGGCGAATGCAGCGCCCTCTCCCGCATTCAAGCCCCCTCCGCCAAACCTCCCGACTGCGAGGACGTTCGCACGCCATTGCGTTTGCCGTGCGCTGATGGGCGTTCGCATGCCTTTGTGCGTCGCCACATGCTGAGGGACGGGCGGGCTTTCGCCACACCCATGCTACGATGGGGCAGGCGCTCAGGCCGTAGGTTGGGTGTGTTTGGCGAGTGGTACTTTCCGATGCTCCACCGCCCCCTCCGCCAAACCGCCCGACTGCGAGGGCGTTCGCAGGCCATTGCGTTTGCCGTGCGCTGAGGGACGTTCGCATGCCTTTGTGCGTCGCCACATGCTGAGGGACGGGCGGGCTTTCGCCACACCCATGCTACGATGGGGCAGGCGCTCAGGCCGTAGGTTGGGTGTGTTTGGCGAGTGGTACTTTCCGATGCTCCACCGCGCTCTCCGCCAAACCGCCCGACTGCGAGGGCGTTCGCAGGCCATTGCGTTTGCCGTGCGCTGAGGGACGTTCGCATGCCTTTGTGCGTCGCCACACGCTGTGGGACGGTCGGGCTTACGCCACACCCATCCTACGATGGGGCAGGCGCTCAGGCCGTAGGTTGGGTGTGTTTGGCGAGTGGTACTTTCCGATGCTCCACCGCGCTCTCCGCCAAACCGCCCGACTGCGAGGACGTTCGCAGGCCATTGCGTTTGCCGTGCGCTGAGGGACGTTCGCATGCCTTTGTGCGTCGCCACACGCTGAGGGACGGGCGGGCTTGCGCCACGCCCATCCTGCATTTTCATGCCCGTGTTTTCAGTTGCCGGTGCGGAATACTGGTTGCGCAGACGGGCCGCTCTTCATTGTATCTCCGTGTCCATGAAGAAGGATGTCCTGCAGCACCTCTGGAGACTCGTCTCGCCTCACCGTGGCAGGCTTCTGGTCGTCGCCTTCATCACCCTGCTGAGCACCGGCGCCGCCCTGGTGGAGCCCCTGATCTACCGCGAGGCCATCAACGACATCGCCGGGCTCTTCGTCAAACACGCCAATGACAAGGCCAGGGCAGCCGCAGGCGAGGAGCTGGAGACCAGCGACAGCCCGGTGGAGGATTTCCTGCGGCAGAAGATCCGCTCCGCGCAGCACCCGGACACCCACCACCTGCCGCCCCCCACCAAAAAGACGCACGAGAAAAAGCCCCACACCCAGGAGCACGTGGCGGAGCGCACCCCGGGAGAGGCCATCCACACGCTGCTCTACGCAGTGCTGCTCATGCTGGGTGTGAATGTGCTCAGCTACATCCTCTGGCTGTATGCCGAAAACAAAAAGGCGCAGCTCGACTGCGACATCGAGCAGGAGTTCATCCAGGGCGCCTTTGCCCATGTGCTGCGGCTGCCGCTGGGCTTTTTCGGCAAGCGTGCCCCGGCGGCCATCGCCAAGCAGATCGACCAGAGCGAGGAGGTGAGCGCCATCGTGGGCGCGTTTTCGCAGCAGATCCTGCCGGAGGTCATCAGCCTCGTCGGCATCATGGCCATCATGTTTTATCAGAACACCACGCTGGCCCTCATCTCGGTGTCGCTGATCCCCGTTTACCTCGTCATCGCCTGGCGCTCCTCCCAGAAGCTCGAGACCGGCCTCAACACCTACTACGAGCGCTGGGAGGATGTGAGCGCCCGCATCAACACCGCGCTCGAAGGCATCAAGACCGTGAAGCTCAGCGGCGCGGAGGCACGGGAGGTGGAGGAGTACCGCCGCATCTCCAGCGGCGCGTATGACAACTACGTGGAGCGCACGAAGCTCTCCAACAAGTTTGGTTTCTGGGAGGGCGTGCTCAGCCATGTGGCCACGGCCATGGTGCTCGGCTGCGGCGGCTACCTCGCGCTCATCCACAAGCTCACGCCGGGAGATGTGGTCATGTTCGTCGCCTACCTGGACCGCCTGTATTCGCCCATCGACGAGCTTTGCAGCCTGTGGGTGAACACCCAGCAGCACATCGCCTCCATCTCACGCGCCTTCCGCCTGCTGGAAAACAAGACCGGCGAAAAGGCCGGCAAGCCGCTGCTCATTGAGAATGGCAGGGTGGAGTTCAAGGACGTGAGCTTTGCCTACGTGGAGGACCACCAGGTGCTGCAGTCGCTCTGCATGACCTTTGAGCCCGGAAAGATCACCGCCATCGTGGGCGGCAGCGGCGCGGGCAAGACCACGGCGGTGGACCTGCTGCTCAAGCTGTATGAGCCGCAGCAGGGGGAGATCCTCATCGACGGCCAGCCTCTCAGCGCCCTGGACCCCTCCAGCCTGCGCAGCCACATCGGCATGGTGGCGGCAGACGGCGCCATCTTTCGCGGCACGCTCGCCTACAACCTGCGCTACAAAAAGCCGGACGTCACCGACGCCGAGATCATGAAGGCCGTGGAGCAGACCGGCCTGAAGAACCTGGTGGAGCGCCTGCCCAAGGGGCTGCAGACGCAGATCGGCCAGAACGGCATGGGCCTCAGCGTGGGCGAGCGCCAGCGCGTGCAGATCGCCCGCGTGCTGCTCAGCCGCCCGAAAATCCTCGTGCTCGACGAAGCCACCGCCAACCTGGACTACAACACCGAGGCCGAGGTGCGCCACGCCATCCACCAGCTGCGCAGCACCTGCACCATCATCATCATCGCCCACCGCTTCAGCATGGTGCATGACGCGGACCACGTGTACGTGCTCGGCGGCGGCGGCATCCTGGAGCAGGGCACGCCCCAGGCCCTGACCGAAGCCGGCGGCTGGTTTGCCGCCTTTGCCCACGCCGTGGAAGAAGAAGAAGAAGAAGAAGAAGAAGAAGAGTCTGAGGAAGAGGAGGAGGAGGAAGAAGCCGAAGAGAGCGAAGAGGAATCTGACGAGGAGGAAAGCGAGGAAGAAGAAGCCGAAGAGGACGTTGAAGAAGAAGCTGAGGAGGAAAAATCCAAAGACTGAAGGAGGCTCACCCCATGTCAGACCACCCTGTTTCCCTGAGCAAAAAAGCCTGGCCCTACGTCGCCACACTGAGCAGCGCCTCCGTCATGCTCCTGGCGTTTTTCATTCCCTCCATCCAGGACCAGTGGGACCGCTACCAGTCGCGCAAGGTGATCGGCCAGTACGTCGCACTCGGAGACGACTTCATGGATGAGGAGCGCTATGACATGGCCGAGAAAGCCTACGAGAAAGCGTTTGAGCTCTCCACACAGACACGCCTCGAGATCGAGATGAAGCGGCTCAAGGCGCGCGTGCACCGCATGAGCATGCTCGTCGAGTGGGGAGGCAAGCCGCCGGAAGATCTGGAGGACGTGGATTTCCAGCTCCTGCTGCACCTGCAAAAAGGAAAGGAGAACGCCAGGGAGCGCACCTACACGCTGAACAGCTACGCCTCCTACCTCGCGGGCTCCAAGAAACTGAAGGAAGCCGAAGCCGCTCTCACAGAAGCCCTGAGTCTGGAGCCGGACAGCTCCATGCTGCACCTCAACCTCGGCAATCTGCAGGATCAGGTGGGCCGAAAAGACGACGCGCTGAAGTCCTACCTCAAAGCCCTCGCGCTGGACCCCGGCAGCCTCAACGCCCTCTACAACCTGGGGCTGCTGTACGTCGAACTCGGCCGAAACGAAGACGCCAAAAAAGCCTTTGAAGCCGCGCTGAAACTCGCGCCTGACGACGCCGACACGCAGAAGCAGCTCCGGCAGGTGATGAAGAAGATGGGGGAGGCAGTGCCGTGATACCTCCTGCAATGGAGCAGGCGCTCAGGCCGTAGGTTGGGTGTGTTTGGCGAATGCAGCGCCCTCTCCCGCACTCAAGCCCCCTCCGCCAAACCGCCCGACTGCGAGGGCGTTCGCACGCCATTGCGTTTGCCGCACGCTGATGGACGGGCGGGCTGTCGCCACACCCATCCTACAACAACTTGTTCGCTTCCCGAATGGACTCGCAGAACCAAACGGATGCTTCGTTCGCCTGCAGTCTGGCTTTCAGCGGATTTTTAGCAATGTAACGCACCGTGGTCTGGTAATGCTCTGCATCACGGATGATGCGATCAAAGCTTTCATTTTGCCAGAACGGCCCCGTCCTGCCAAGGCTGCGCTGAATGCGCAGGGCAGTGAACCATTTCCAGGAACTACACACATCCTCCATTCGATACTCGCCAAGCATGCGACACAAAGCATGAACATGAGTGGGCATCACAGCATAGGCCAGCATTTCGCAGCGCTGACCTTCAAAGTAATGCAGAGCGTCAATCACCACCTGGCGATGAGAGGCTTCACGCAGCAGGCATTCTCCGTGTCCTTCGTCGAGGAGCACCTCCAGTTTGAGGAGCCGCGCGCGTTGGAATTCCTGCCAATCTGCCTGAATGGAAGCCGGCACAGAATTGGCATGCGCAGCTATTCTTTGCCGCCACGTTTCGTCTTCACGCTGCATTTCTGAGAGGATGACCTGAGGGATTGAGTCAGCGAGTCGGAAGGTGACAAAATAGGCTGCACCGGGCAGCCTCCAATGAGGGAGATGCCGCGCGTAGGACGTAAAATCGTCACACGGCATGGAACTGCCGGGATCAAAGCCTGAGAAATCTCGTGGCAAAGGAATCACTGAGGGAATGGACCATGGCATGGCCAAAAATTGCGTTTTCATTCACGAACGCAAGCCGCTCCGGCCGTAGGTTGGGTGTGTTTGGCGAATGCAGCGCCCTCTCCCGCACTCAAGCCCCCTCCGCCAAACCGCCCGACTGCGAGGGCGTTCGCACGCCATTGCGTTTGCCGTACGCTGATGGACGGGCGGGCTGTCGCCACACCCATCCTACGATCCTATGCGTTGCCCGCAGGATCAGGAAGTAGAGACGCCCCCCGTCACGTCGCCGCCACCCAGCGCTGCCAGAGGCGCAGCAGCGGCGTGAGCACCACAAAGCCCAGCGCCAGCAGAGGCGAGACGTTTGCAATCGCCAGCGCGTCCACCACGACGATGCCCGCGAGCAGCCAGCCCACGGCCTTGCCAATCGCGGGGCCGCCTTTGCGCATCGTGTGCGTGGCATACGCCACCAGCAGGGCAAACACGCCCAGAACACCCACCTGCACCGGGCTGCCACCCGCCGCAGAAAACCGCATGGCACACACGACCGCCGGTGTGTAGAGCAGCGCAAAGGCCAGCAGAGCCGCAGGCACGGGCATGGCGTCGTCCTTGTGCTCCAGCCTGGCCGCCACGGTGATGCCCACGATGTAGCAGCCCAGGGCGATGGCAAAGGGCATGGCCAGCATGGCCCCCGCGGAAAGGAAGCCGGTCTCGTAGTGCCACTGCGCTCCGAAAAAGGAGACCGCCCCCTTCTGGCTCACCACCTGCAGCGGAGCCACGGTGGACGCCGCGACCAGGTAGAGCAGCAGACGGCATGCCCCCATGACGACGACCGAGCCCGCCCAGCGCTTGTGGTACAGATCATAAAACACCACCGCCCCCAGCAGCAGCCCCACAAGCTGCGGATTGGCCCCATAGCCCAGCGCGATGACGCCTCCCGCAAACAGCATGCCGCAGCTCACCACCCACGCACTGCGCAGGCTCACCTTGCCGCTGGGGATGGGCCGCTCCGGCCTGTGCTCCGCGTCAAATTTGGCATCTGCCGCATCATTCAAAATCATGCCGCCCGTGTAGATCAGCGAACCGGCCACCAGCATCCACACCAAACGCAGATCCGTAAGCTCCCCGCGCGCCAGCAGCCATGCAGCAGTGACATTGGTCCAGACAGTCGGGAGATTGGAAATACGAGCGAGATGAAGCCAGGGGCGCATGCCTCCAGTCTTCCGACACTCAAGGCCGGTGTCGAACGGTTATTTCACAGAGCGAATTTGTGGCAGGATTGTCTTCGTGAGAGCATCCTGCGCAGTTCGCAGGATGGGTGTGGCGACAGCCCGCCCGTCCATCAGCGTGCGGCAAACGCAACGGCGTGCGAACACCCTCGCAGTCGGGCGGTTTGGCGAAGAGGCCTGCGCGTGATTGCGAGATCACCGGAAAGCCTGGCGGGCTGTGCGGAGTGCGTTTCGTTACTTCAGCATGCTCCGCACAAACGGCAGCATGGAGGAGTACAGCGTGCTGCCATGAAAGCGGGAGAGCAGCTCGCTCACGAGATCGGCGTCCGTGTCCACGTCTGCGGGCAGCAGGTCTTCGCGGCTGTGGTCGCCGCAGGTCAGGCTCACACGCACAAAGCAGGACTCGCAGTCGCGCCGCACCTCTCCGCGTATCCCCCCGCCCTCCAGCACCAGCTCCTGCAGCGCAGGGCCGCTTTCCTTCTCGGTGAGCTGCACGCTCAGCTCCGCCTTCAGCCGCTGGTTGATCCATGCGGCGAGCAGCAGCGCCGTGGTGCGCTGGCCTTTCTGGTGCGTGATGCGGATGGTCTCCAGCTTGGAGAGATTCTGGCAGGTGGGCGCATCCTGAAAGCAGGCCGCCAGCGCCGTGCGCATGAAGTGGGAGCGCGTCCACGCCAGGTCACGCACATTGAAGCCGCCCGTCTCGGCATTCAGCGCCGCCAGCAGCACGTCAAACTGCGGGCCGGGGTCCGCCCAGCGCGAGCTGTCGATGATGAGGGTGTCGATGCGGCTGTAGAGCCGCTCTTCGAAATGCTTGGACAGCTCCGCCTGCCACCAGACGACGAGCGGCAGATCGGAGTCCAGGTGGGCAAAGACGATGTTCTGCACCTGCGCGGCATCTCCGCCCTCCAGCAGAAAGCTGATCTGCTCGCTGCACACCACCTGCTTTCCCTGGTAGGGGCGGCACAGCGCCTGGATCCACGCCCGGGCACGCGGCTGCGCACCGGGCAGGGCCAGGATGAGCAGCGCGCGGCAGGCATGCTGCGCCGCCACGTCATCCAGCAGCTCGTTGTCCGCCATGAGCTGGCAGCTGTCCTCGGTGTAGATCGCCAGATTGATGAGCGACGCACGCGTCTTGGCCTCATCCCCTTCCCACAGTTTTTTCAAGGCGCGGTCAATGCCCGCGATGGGCGTTTCGAGCCCCAGGCGGTCGAGGTCAGAGTCGTTGAGAGTGGTTGCAGGCATGGTTGGTTTCCTTTCCTCTTACAGCAGCCGCCACTCGCGCCCGTCCGCACGCAGCAGGTCGTCCGCTTCCTTCGGCCCCCAGCTTCCGGCGGGGTATTCGTGCATGGGCGGCGGCGTGTCGGATTTGTGCCAGGCTTTCTCGATTTCATCGATGAACTTCCAGGCGTTTTCCACTTCGTCACGCCGGGCAAAGAGCGTGGCGTCTCCCGCCATGGCGTCCAGCAGCAGGCGCTCGTAGGCCTCCGGGCTGGCCTTGCCAAAGCTCGATGAGTAACGGAAGTCCATCTTCACCTGCTGGATGCTCATGGCCTGCCCCGGCTGCTTGCAGAGGATGCGCAGCGCGATGCCTTCGTCCGGCTGAATGCGGATGACGAGGGTGTTCTCGCTGTTCTTCAGCATCGCGGAGGTGGCAAAGGGCACCTGCGGCGGCTTCTTGAAATGCACGCTGATCTCCGTGGCCTTCTTCGGCAGCTGCTTGCCCACACGAATGTAAAAGGGCACCCCCTGCCAGCGCCAGGTGTCGATCATGAGGCGCAGCGCCACATACGGCTCCGTCTGGGACTCAGGATTCACCCGGTCCTCCTGCCGGTAGCCCACGCGTGGCACACCGTCTACGCTGCCAGCGGTGTATTGCGCACGGATGACGTTTTTGCCCACGGCCTCCGGCCCCACCAGCGGGCGCAGCGCGCGGATCACCTTCACCTTTTCATCGCGCACACTGTCCGCGCTGAGGTCTGTCGGCGGCTCCATGGCCACCAGCGTGAGGAGCTGGAAGAGGTGGTTCTGCACCATGTCGCGCAGCGCGCCGGCGGTGTCGTAGTAGCCGCCGCGTCCGCCCTCCATGCCCAGGTTTTCCGCGCAGGTGATCTGCACGTGGTCGATGTAGCGGCTGTTCCAGTTCGGCTCAAAAATGGAGTTGGCAAAGCGCAGCACCATGATGTTTTGCGCGGTCTCCTTGCCCAGATAGTGGTCGATGCGGTAGGTGTCCTTTTCCGCGAAGGTGGCGGCGACCACCGAGTTCAGGCCCTGCGCCGTGGCGAGGTCTTTGCCAAAGGGCTTCTCGCACACCACACGCGCCCACTTGCCCTTTGCCCCCTGGTTCAGCCCGGCGGCACGGATCATTTCCAGGATGGGCTTGAAGGCCTCCGGCGCGGAGGCCAGATAGAAGAGGCGGTTGGCAGGCGTGCCGCGCTCCGCATCAAACTGGTCCAGCAGTTTCGCCAGCGACTTGTAGCCTTCGAGGTCTTCGAACTCGCTGCGGTGGTAATGGATGCACTGGGAAAAGCTCTTCCACAGCTCGTCATTGTGCCCCTGGCGGCTGTTCTTGCGGTTCCCCTCCTCCAGCTCCGCGCGGAAGACCTCGTCCGTCTTGTCACGCCGGGCAAAGCCCACCACCTTGAACTGCGGCGGCAGGTCGCCCGCAGCGGCGATGTTGTAGATGGCGGGGATCAGCTTGCGGTGGGTGAGATCGCCGGTGGCACCAAAGATGACCACGGAGCAGGGTTCCGCACGGTGGCGGGAGAGCAGAGTCTCTTGAAAGGGATTATCCAGTTCGGGCATGGCTTTAAAGCATGGACTACGCCACAAACGCGGCGCAGGACTGCCAGACTAACCCACCCCCCTGTGATGGCAACTGACGATGCCGCCGCCCGGCACCCAAATGGATGAAATCACTTCATGGATGCCATGAATCAGCCCAAGTGCCGGATATGGGGGTACCCCGCTAAAAAACGGCATCTCTTTCGCCAATTTTCTCTACGTATGTTGAGCCTCAAAGGTTTGACAGCACGTCTCAACCGCTGACAGTCACAGGGCAATGAGCAAACCGGCACCAGAACCAGACATTCCGATTCCGGAGGACGTCAAAAAAGACAAAGGCTTGTGGGAGAAAACCCGCAAAAGCCTCATCGAGCGTCTCAACAACTGGGAGGATCAGAAGACCTGGAACGAGTTTTACCAGACTTACTGGCGCCTCATCTTCAGCGTCGGCACCAAGGCCGGCCTGACCCGTGAGGAGGCATTCGACGTGGTGCAGGAAACGGTCATCGCCATCGCACGCCAGGTGCAGAAAGGCCAGTACGACCCACGTGCCGGCTCCTTCAAGGCCTGGCTGCTGCAGATGACGCGCTGGCGCATCCTCGACGTCTTCCGCGCCCGCAAGCGCCAGCCCTCCCTCGCCGACCAGGGCAATGCCGACACCGAGGACACCAGCGGCCAGGTCATCGACCGCCTCTCCCAGGACAAGGACAACCTGCTCGAAAACATCTGGGACCGCGAGTGGCGGGACAACATCACCGCCGCCGCTCTGGAACGTGTGAAAGCCAAGGTCTCCCCCCGGCAGTTTCAGATTTTCGACTGCTATGTGATGAAGGGCTGGGGGGTCAAGAAGACCTCCGAGGCCCTCGGAATCAACGCCGCACAGGTCTATCTGGCCAAGCACCGCGTCGGAGCCCTGGTAAAGAAAGAAGTGCAGGCGCTTGAGAATACGATGCTTTAGTGGGAGACTTCCGCGCGCTGGCTCGTGCGTGCCGGCAGCCACCGCCCTCCCACACCTGCTTCATGAGCGACTCCGCCGCCCAGCCTGCCGACCATACGCCTCCACACGGGAGTGCGCGTGAGGCAGACGCCCTGCACGCCGAACGTCATCCCCTCTACCAAGGCGATCCGGCAGACGGTCTCTCAGCGCAGGATGAAGCCGCACTCTCAGCCGATTCCTTTGAGCTGGAGCTGCCCGCACCGCCCATCGCCGTGCCGACCGCGCGCGACAAGGTCAAGAGCCGTGACAAAAACGGCCCGCCCTCCCACCGGGATGACATCGTCATCCCCGACTACACGCTGCTCAAGCGCATCGGCTCCGGCGCCTATGGCGAAGTCTGGCTGGCGCAGAGCGTCACCGGCGCGCTGCGTGCGGTCAAGATCGTCTGGCGTGAGGACTTTGAGCTCACCCGCACCTTCCACCGCGAGTTTCAGGGCATCCAGCAGTTTGAGCCCATCTCCCGCGGCCACCCCTGCCTCGTGCACATCCTGCACGTGGGCTGGAACGAGCCGCGCGGCTTTTACTACTGCGTCATGGAGCTGGCGGACGACGCCGAGGACGGCGCGCACATCAGCGATGTGAAGACCTACGTGCCGCGCACGCTCACCACGGACATGAAGCGCCACGGCAGGCTGGACCCCTTCTTCTGCCGGGACGCAGGCGTGTACATGGCCGATGCGCTGCACTACATGCACAACCACGGGCTCACGCACCGCGACATCAAGCCCTCCAACATCATCTTCGTCGGCGGCGTCTGCAAGCTGGCGGACATCGGGCTCGTGGCCGCGTTTGGAGAGCGCACCTTTGTGGGCACGGAGGGCTTTGTGCCCCCGGAAGGCCCCGGCACCCCGCAGGCAGACATCTACAGCCTGGGCAAGGTGCTCTATGAGATGAGCAGCGGCAAAGACCGCATGGAATTCCCCGAAGTCCCCGACAACCTCTCCGACGAGGAGTGGCCTTTCTGGGTGGACCTCAACCGCGTGATCTGCCAGGCCTGCGAGGCCGACCTGACCCGGCGCTTTGCCAATGCCTCCGATTTTGCCGAGGCGCTGCAGCAGGTCGGCGGCGTCAGGCCCGAGAGCTTTGTGCGCCGCTTCAGCCGTGCGGCCACCCTCACCACCCTGGCCTCCTTCCTCGTGGCGGGCAGCTGGGTCATGGGCAGGCACCAGCTGGAGTGGAGCTACGAAATCCCCGCGCCGGTGAAGCCCCTGCCCGTGCTGCCCGCACGCCCGCAGACACCCACCCCCGGCAAGCCGTGGCAAAACTGGCGCAAGCAATGGTTCACCTACAAGCAGGACCGCCACGTGGCCGACCTGCCGCTGGACGGAGACCTCTTTGGCAAATTCCTCGGAGACAGCCGCGCCGCCGCCTACGAGGTGGTCCCCAGCCTGCTCCCGGACAAGAGCGTGCTGCCCGCAGCCCTCATCGCCGCAGAGGACGCAGACGCCTTCTGCGCCTGGATGACCGCCGAGGACCGCCGCACCGGCCGCCTGGACCCTGACCACGAGTACGCCTGGCGCGCCATCAGCCTGCCCCCCACCTTCAGCACCTCCAAGCCCAAGCCCGGGCACAGCGCCATACGCTGTGAAATCGTCAGCGTGAAGTTCGGCAGCCTCAACATCGCCAGCACGCCCGCAGGCGCGGAGGTCCTGGACGGCGATCGCCTCATGGGCCGCACCCCGCTCTCCCTGCCCAAGGTGCGCGCAGACAGCTTCAGCTACGAGATCGTCCTCCCCGGTTACAAGCCTGAAACCGCCTCCGGCAAGCTCAAGCAGGGCCAGAGCATCAGCTTCAACCTGCGTCTCAAAGCCACCGGCTCCGTGGTGTTTGGCAAGGCCTGGCAAAACAGCCTCGGCATCAAATTCGTGCCCCTCGGCAAGGCCATGCTGGCCACCATTGAGACGCGCCGCAAAGACTTCGACGAATTTGCCAAGGCCACCAACCAGCCTCCGGTGGACGGCCGCGTGCTGAATGCAGACCCCGACCTGCCCGTCAGCATGGTGAACCGCTCCGAAGCCGAGCAGTTCTGCCGCTGGCTGACCGACCGCGAACGCGCCCAGGGCCTGCTGGAGCCGGACCAGGAGTACCGCCTGCCCAGCGATGACGAGTGGAGCATGGCCGCCTACCTTTCCCGTGAGATCGGCAGCACCCCGGCCGAGCGCAGCCTGCGCATCGAAGGCATCTACCCCTGGGGCTTCATCTGGCCGCCGCCCGCCAAGTCCGGCAACTTCCTCGACAAAAGCGCGGACAAAACCGGCAAGCAGGCCATCCCCAAATACGAAGACGGCTTTGCCGGCCCCGCCCCGGTGGGCTCCTTCCGCGCAGACGGCCGCGGCCTGCATGACCTCTCCGGCAATCTCTGGGAATGGGTCTCCGACTCCTGGAACGCCATGCCCGACCAGGGCGTGCTGCGCGGTGGTGCCTACACCACGGCAGAGCGCCAGGAGCTCCTGGCCTCCTACCGCCGCCACGCCACGGCCGCAGACCGTTACCCAGATGCAGGCTTCCGCCTCCTGCTCTGGAACATCGGCCAGATGGCCCGTGAGGATGAAGACTGATGCCGCAACTTTTGCGGGAATACGCAATCTTTGGCCGTCCTCTCACGTATCAGCAGCAACCCAACGCCCATGAAACTTCGTATCGCTCTCGTCCCCCTCCTCGCTGCCGCCTTCTTCATCGCCCAGGCCGAGGACAAACCCGCCGCCGATTCCAAGACCATGCCCAAGCCCGAAATCGTGAAGTCTGAAGACGACTGGAAAAAAATGCTCACACCCGAGCAGTTTCAGGTGACCCGCATGCGCGGCACCGAGCGCCCCAATGGCGCCATCTACCACGAGTTTGAGGCGCAGGGAGAGGGCACCTACTACTGCGTCTGCTGCGGCGCCGAGCTCTTCACCTCCAAGGAAAAATTTCACTCCGGCTGCGGCTGGCCCTCCTTTTACGACACCTCCAAGGCCAAGGGCGTGCTCGAAAAGGTGGACAACAGCCACGGCATGCACCGCGTCGAAACCGTCTGCAAACGCTGCGACGCCCACCTCGGCCACGTCTTTGAAGGCGAAGGCTTCAAAACCCCCACCGACCGCCGCTTCTGCATCAACGGCATCGCCCTGAAATTCGTCCCCAAAGGCGGCGAAGCCCCCAAGCTCCTCGAAGTGAACTCCGCCGCCGTGCAGGAGAAAAAAGGCGAAGTGGCCAAGGAAGGCGGCGTGGAGAAGAAGTAAGTACGACAGGCATTGCCTCGCTTTGCTCGCCCTACGGGCAGCCTGCGGCTGGCTACCTTCGCTGCGCTTCGGTTCCTGTCTGTCGGTCAGCGCTCCGCCTCTCCTCGATCACCACCAAGCCCCCACGCTCCGCCAGCCGAG
Organism: Prosthecobacter fluviatilis; assembly: GCF_042655725.1. Classification (GTDB taxonomy): domain Bacteria; phylum Verrucomicrobiota; class Verrucomicrobiia; order Verrucomicrobiales; family Verrucomicrobiaceae; genus Prosthecobacter; species Prosthecobacter fluviatilis. The sequence continues at coordinate 715,288 of NZ_JBHSMQ010000001.1, read as the reverse complement.
TCTAACGCAGCCCGTCGCGCCTGAGGCGGGCTGGAGGAGGCAGAGCTTGCGTGAGCGCACATCGACAGGCAGGAGTGCCTGTCGTACTTCCGGCAGCCTCACATCTTCCCCGTCTTCACATACTCAATGATCTTGCGGTCATCGTCCCCGGCGGCCCAGGTCACGCGCAGGAAATCAGCCGGGTGCAGCTTGTGCTGCTCAAAGAAGGCACGGTCGCCACCGCAGCCATACATGGTGTCCGGGTCCATCTCCCCTTTCAGCTTGGCCCGGGCCTTCACCAGCAGGCGCGGCAGCCAGGGGATGCCATCCACCGCCGCAGGCTTGGGCGGCAGGTCGCCAGGAGGCACGGTCTTGCCGGTGCGCTGGCTCTTCTGCACCACGCGGAAGTAATCCCTGCGCACCGCCGCCACCAGCAGGCTCGTTTCCAAGGACGGCCCCTCCGCTCCGTAGCGGCAGTGGTCGTCCACAAAGTCAAAAAACTCCTGCGTCGTGTGGCCGATGCCATCCAGAAACGCCTTGTCGGCCTCCGTGAACCAGTTCACCGCCCGGGTGTCGCCACCCCGGTGCAGTTTGGCGCAGCGTTCGAAGAGTTCGCGAAAAGTCGTGTCCCAGGTCAGATCGTTCATAATGATCCTCTACGGATAACGACGACGCTTAGAGCGTCAAAAATATTCGCGCAACCATTCCGCCCCTCCGGTGGTTTACAGCACGCATGACCCTCGCTAGCATGGCGATCACACTGCCAGCCTACCTCATGCCCGAACCGGAACGGAACGCTCCCCACCACCCGCCGCAGGCAGCCGCCGACGGTGCGGAGGAGTCGTCCGACCAGGAAAGCGTACGCCTCATGCTCCGCGTGAAGGAGGGGGACGTGAAAGCCTTTGAGCGCCTCGTGGAGCTGCACCAGAACGCCGTCGTGGGCACCTGCGCCCGCATGCTCAACAACATCGACGACGCGCACGACATCGCCCAGCAGGTCTTTCTCCGCGTCTGGCGCAGCGCCCCGCGCTACGAGGTCACCGCCAAGTTCACCACCTGGCTCTTCACCATCACCCGCAACCTCGTCTTCAACGAAACCCGCCGCCGCTCCCGCCGCAAGGAGGTGAGCATCGAGCAGGAAAACGAGGACGATCCGCCCAAATACTTTGCCGACCACAGCACGCCCGGCGCCGACCACATCACCCAGCAGACGGAGCTGGAGCAGGCGCTGGACAAGGCCATCGCCGCGCTGCCGGAGAAGCAGCGCATCGCCGTCATCATGCGCCGCCACCAGGACCTGCCGTATGAGGACATTTGCAGTGTGCTGAAGATGTCTCTGCCTGCGGTGAAGAGCCTCCTCTTCCGCGCACGCACGGAGCTGCGAAAGCACCTCGCGGCGTATTTGGGGGAAGACGTGGAGTAAGCGCCTCAGTCACTTCTCAAATCAGCAATCGATTGCTCATCAATCGTCAATCACGCACGCCCAGGACACCCTGAGCCGGAAGATTGACGATTGTCGAACAATCGATTTTTGATTTCTGATTTCAGAGGCTCTCGTGTGCAAGTGCAGGCTCTGAGTCAACTCCCTGCCTTTCGCCAATCATCCACCTCTATGAGAGCACAAGCCAATGTCATCGAAGAACGCCTTGTGGACTTTGCCGTTCGCATCATCACCGTCGTGGAGGCACTGCCCGACACAAAGGCTGGGAAACACATTGCAGGACAGTTAATACGTTCCGGCACCTCACCCGCCCCCAACTACGGCGAAGCCCAAAGCGCAGAATCACGCGCTGACTTCCTCCACAAGATGAAAGTCTGCCTCAAGGAACTTCGCGAAACCCTCATCTGGCTCAAGATCATCCAGCGCAAGCCCCTCTGCTCCAAAGCACGCCTGGCTCCTATCCTTGCCGAATGCGACGAACTCATCAGCATCTTCGTCAAAAGCATTCAGACCGCCGAGCGCAACAAGAGCTCCGCCATCTGAACTTCACACTTCTAAAATCAAAAATCGATGGCTCGACAATCATCAATCCTCCGGCCTGTGAGCCATTGACGACGGCCGAGCCATCGTTTTTTGCTTCTTGAAGTTCCCCCCTGCCTCGGGCGTATTCTCCGTCCCACCGCATGAAACTCTTCCTGCTCGCCCTTTTCACGCCAGCGCTTCTCCTCGCCGCGCCGAAGCCGCTCTTCCAGTCCAAGCTCATCTCCAATGCCACGCCGAATCACAGCGTGGACATTGATGTCTCGCTGGAAGGGGCCAAGGAGATGTATCTCGTCGTCACCGATGGCGGCAACGGTTTCGCCGCCGACTGGGCGGACTGGGCCGAGCCACGCCTCATTCTCGCCGATGGCAGCGAGAAGAAACTCACCGAGGTGGAATGGAAAGCCGCGCAGAGCGGCTGGGGCAATGTGCGCGTGAATGCCAGTGCTGGCGGCAGCGAGCTGCGCAGCGCGGGCAAGGCCATCGACTACGGCATCGGCACACATGCGAACAGCGTCATCGCTTTCAACCTGCCCGCCGGAGCCAAACGCTTCAAGGCACGCGGCGCGCTGGATGAAGGCGGCACCAAGCAGGGCGGAGACAGCGTGGAGTTCCGCGTGTACACCGAAAACCCCGGCCCGATCGTCGCCAGCGACAACGCTTCTCACGATCCTGAAACCGCCGTCGATTCCCTCGATGTGCATCCCGAGCTCAAGGTGCAGCTCTTTGCCAGCGAGCCCATGATGGCCAGCCCCTCCAGCATCGACATCGACGCACGCGGCCGCGTGTGGGTCTGCGAGGTGGTGAACTACCGCAAGCACCTCGGCGAGCGCGCCGAGGGCGACCGCATCCTCATCCTCGAAGACACCGACGGCGACGCCAAGGCCGACAAGTCCACCGTCTTCCACCAAGGCCATGATGTGGACAGCGCCCACGGCATCTGCGTGCTCGGCAACAAAGCCCTCATCTCCTGTGGCGACGACGTCTTCTGGCTCATCGACGACAACGACGATGGTAAAGCCGACCGCAAGGAACTCATGTTCACCAAGATCGGCGGCGCGCAGCATGACCACGGCATCCACGCCTTCCACTTCGGTCCCGATGGCCGCCTCTACTTCAACTTTGGCAACGCCGGCAAGCAGCTCTGCGACAAAGACGGCAATCTCATCACCGACATCCACGGCATCAAATGCACCAACCAGAACAACCGCCCCTACCAGCAGGGCATGGTCTTCCGCTGCGAACTTGACGGCAGCAATGTCGAAGTCCTCGCCTGGAACTTCCGCAACAACTGGGAAGTCGCCGTCGATAGCTACGGCACGATGTGGCAGTCCGACAACGACGACGACGGCAACAAGGGCGTGCGCATCAACTACGTCATGGAGTTCGGCAACTACGGCTACTCCGACGAAATGACCGGCGCTGGCTGGCAGACCCCGCGCATCGGCTGGGAAAGCGAAATCCCCCTGCGCCACTGGCATCAAAACGATCCGGGCGTCATCCCCAACATGCTGCAAACCGGTGCCGGCAGCCCCACCGGCATGCAGGTGTATGAAGGCGATCTCCTCCCCAGCATCTTCCACGGCCAGCCCATCCATTGCGATGCCGGACCCAACGTCGTGCGTGCCTACATCACCCAGCCCGACGGCGCAGGCTACAAGGCCGAGATCGTCAACATCCTCGAAGGCACCAAGGACCGCTGGTTCCGTCCCAGCGACGTCGCCATCGCCCCCGATGGCTCCTTGATCGTTGCCGATTGGTACGATCCCGGCGTGGGTGGACATGGGATGGGAGACACGACGCGCGGGAGGTTGTTTCGCGTGACGACGAAGGCGGCTGAGAAGTATCAGACTCCGAGCTTCAAGCTTGATACAGTCGAGGGTGCCGTGGCTGCATTGAAGTCATCGAATGAAGATCAGCGGTATCTGGCCTGGCTGACACTCAACAAATTCGACTCCAAGGCCATCCCCGCCCTCAACAAACTTCTGGCTGACACCAAGGCGGAGCCGCAGCACCGCGCACGAGCCCTGTGGGCTCTGGCTCGCTTTTCCGAAGTCGAGGCCGCTGCCGAACCACCCAGCGACCTCAAATTCGCCCTTCCAGCCTACCTTCAATCCGCCCTCACCGACACCGATCCCAATCTCCGCATCACCGCCATCCGCGCCGCCCGCATGCTCTGGCAGCAGAAGCAGCCGGAGAGATTGCGCGATGATGTCGTCGCGAAGATCGTTGCAGACAAAGACGCTGCGGTGCGCCGTGAGGCAGCGCTTGCCATGCGTTTTGATGGTTCAGATCAGGCGAATGCTCTCTGGAAAGATCTCGCCCGCACAACAGACGATAAAGACCGCTGGGGCTTGGAAGCTTGGGGCATCGCTCAAGATCTTTATTCCGTTCAGCGCTGGGCGGCTCTCAAAAATAACCCCGATGTCAAAATCACTGACTTGGAGAACTGGCGCGGTGCCCTGCACAATCCTGGTCTGGCTCTATCAGCGGGTTTCCACAACGGCATGTCCAAAGACAAACTGAGCGGGCTCCGCTCCCTCCAGCTCCTCTCCCACCAGCACCCCAAAGAAGTCTCCGCCGCCGCCCTCACCATCTTCCTCAAGGCCGATGCAGACACCGCCCTCGCCTCCACCGCGCTGCTCGACCGCAACACCATCGCCTCCAATCCCGAGGCCAAAGCCCGTCTCGACTCCCTGCTGAAGCCCGTCATCGGCAAGCCGGAATTCATCTCCCTGGTGGAGCGCCTCAACCTCACCGGCTTCGAGAAGGAGCTGCTGGATTACATCGTCGCCAATCCGAATGCGCCGGAGTCGGTGAATGCGGCGCGGCTCATCGCGATGAACCGGGATGGCGCGCTGCGTTTCCTCAAGACCGCCGATCCTGCTGCGGCCAAGACACTCGTCACCGCCCTGGGACGCGTGAGCGACCGCGCCTCGGTGGCCGTTTTGAACCAGGCCTTCTGGCAGGAGAAAGACCTGAGCGTACGCCATGCCATCATCGACTCCCTTGCGCTCAGCGGCGAAGGCGGACGCAACATCCTGCGCTGGCACAGCGAGGGCAAACTGCCTGCCGAATTCAAAGACCAGGCCGCGCTGGCGCTCAGCCGCAGCACCGATGCCGGGCTGCGCAGCGAGGCCGCCACAGCTCTGCCACTCCCTGCCGCACAGGGTTTGGAAAACTTCCCCAAGCTGCCCGAACTCGTTAAGCTCAAAGGCGATGCCGCCAAGGGCCCGCAGATGTTCATGCAGGCCGGGTGCATCGCCTGCCACCGCGTCAAAGGCCAGTACATCGACTTCGGCCCCGACCTCTCGCAGATCGGTGCCAAGCTCTCCGCCGAAGGCCTCTTCACCGCCATCCTGTATCCCAGCGCCGCCATCGAGCACAGCTTCGTCGGTCAGCAGATCACCACCAAGGAAGGCCAGACCGTCACCGGCTATCCCATCAGCGAGACAGATGCAGAGCTGACCCTGCGCATCGCGGGCGGAGCTGCCACGCCGGTCAAGAAGACCAGCATCACCAAAAAGGAGGAACTGAAACTCTCCCTCATGCCGCCCGGCCTCGCCGGAGCCATCGGCCCCCAGGGGCTCGCTGATCTCGTGGCGTGGCTGCAGACGCTGAAGTAGGCACGACAGGCACTCCTGCCTGTCGATCAGCGCTCACGCAGGCTCTGCAGTCACCGAATCGAAAATCATCGTCTCCACTCCCTCAAGGCTCCGCCAGCAGGTCAGGACCACAAACCGGCACAACCCCGCAGCGACGGGTGTGCGGATGCACTCACCCTCACACCAGCCTGGGGAGGCGCGTGAGCATTGGTGTGTTTGCGGTGCCGCTGGCCGACAGACAGGAGAGCCGAGGCTTGGCGAGACAGGCGTAGCCAATCTGTCGTACTTCAAAGCCCTGAAACTTCTTCCCTCCCCCGCCGTTTCAGCCGCAACCATGCGCCTGCTCCTTCCACTCCTCCTCGCCATCGCCCTGCCGCTGCACGCCCAGAAGGCGGGCAAAAACAAGCCTCTCATCAAGCTGACCGATGCCGAAGTCACGACCAAGGACATCGTCTATAAAACCACGCCGCAGGGCGAGCTGAAGCTGCATGTCTTCTCCCCCAAAGGCGAGGTGCAGGCAGCAGTGCTGCGGCCCTGCGCGGTGTTTTTCTTCGGCGGCGGCTGGAAGAGCGGCTCGTATCTGCAATTTGTCCCGCAGGCGGAATACCTGGCCAGCCGTGGCATCGTGGCCATCAGCGCGGATTACCGCATTCTCAATGTCCACAAGACGACTCCCGACAAGGCGGTGGAAGATGCCAAAAGCGCCATCCGCTGGGTACGCGGCCATGCCACGGAGCTGGGCATCGATCCCGCCAAGATCATCGCGGGCGGCGGCTCCGCTGGCGGGCACCTCGCAGCCTGCACGGCGCTGGCCTTAGCCTACGATGCGGAGTCCGACGACAAAAGCATCTCCGCCAAGCCGAACGCCATGGTGCTGTTCAATCCGGCCATGAACATCGCCACCCTCTTCAAGCAGCGCACCACGGGCGAAGGCCCGATGACGTTGGAAATGGCGGAGGCCATCACGCCCAACAGCTTTGTCAGCAAGGAGACCCCGCCCGCCATCCTCTTCTTTGGCACGGCGGACAAGCTCAAGGAAGGCGGCGATGAGTATGTGAAGAAAGCCGCCGCACTGGGCCTGCGCGCCGAGATGTGGACGGCAGCGGACATGCCGCACGGCTTTTTCAACAAGGAGCCGTGGATTCAGGTGACGGCGAAGAAGATGGACGAATTCCTCACCTCCCTCGGCTACCTGGGTGGAGAGCCCACGATCAAACTGCCAGAAAACGCGCCCTCATTGAAGCACGAGAACTGATTAAAAAAACCGCGCGAGCAGCGTTTCTTCCACGCATGCTTACTGAATCTTCCCGCGCCGCCGATTTCCCCAGCCTCAAAGGCATCCATTACCTGAACACCGCCGCCGAGAGCATCCCGCCGCTCTGCGTGAATGAGGCCGTGGCGGAGTACATGCACCACAAGTCGCTCGGCATGCGCGGGCGCGATTTCCATTTCCCGCGTGTGGAGGACTGCCGCGAGATCACCGCCCGGCACCTCGGCCTCAGCACGGATGAAGTCTCCTTCTGCTCCTGCAGTTCCGAAGCCTACAACCTCCTCGCCAACGCGCTGCAGCTGACGCCGAAGGACGAAGTCATCGTCACGGATCTCGATTTTCCGGCGGGAGCCACGCCCTGGCTCACCGCGCCGGAGGCTTCACGCCCCGTCACACGCCTTTGGAAAAATCGTGAAGGTGCCTTGGACCTCACCGATCTCGCCGCGCTGCTCAATGACCACACCGCGCTCGTGCAGGTGAGCCTCGTCAGCTTCTACAACGGCCACCGCATCCCCTTCGCTCCGCTGCGCGACATGATCCGCAAGCTCGCGCCGCAGGCGGTCATCGCCGTCGATGTGACTCAGGCGCTGGGCCGTGTCGCACTCGACTGCCAGGACGCCGACATCATGATTTCCAGCACGCACAAATGGACCCTCGGCATCCATGGCGGCGGCGTCATCGGCATCCCGAAAAAATCCGCCGCACGCCTCACCACCAGCGCGGGCGGGTGGTACCACATCGCCAACGCCTTTGATGCCGATCGCTTTGAAAGCGCCCGCATCAAGCCCGGCGCGCTCAGCTTCTCCGTCGGCATGCCCAGCTTTGCCGCGCTGTATGCCTTGAATGCCTCGCTGCGCTATCTTGAGGCAGTCGGCATGGACAAGATCATCGCACATGCAGATCCGCTCGTCGCCCGCGTGCATGCGGGATTGAAGGAGCTGGGCCTCACCGCGCTCAGCGCCGCGCAGCCCGGCTGCTCCAGCGGCATCGTCGCCTTCAAGCACGAAAACACCGCCGCCATCAATGACGCCCTGCTGGCGCAAAACATCCACGTCATGCATCAGGTGGGGCGCATTCGCATTGCCGTGCATGGCTACACCACCGCCGAGGACATCGAGAAGCTCCTGGCCACGCTGCGCAGCGCCCTGAAGTAGCACGGGCAATCCTGCCCGTGAAGAAGGCGTTCAGCAGCGGGCAAAATTGCCCTCGCTACTGGGTGCCTTTTTTCGGGACACCTCTTGCCCTGCCCCGCCGCAAGCCTATCCTCCGAGACCTTGGACTGGGAATCGCCAAAACTCCTTCTGCTCATCCTGCCCGCAGTCGCTCTGCTGCTGTGGATCGAGTCGCGCTCATCGCACCCCATGTCCGGGCTGCGGAAGCGCCTGCTGCTGGTCACACGCGCTCTCGGCGTCATGCTCGCCATCGCCGCGCTCGCCGGACCGGCCCGTGTGACGCAGACAGGACGCAAGGCGCTCGGCATCATCGTCGATGCCAGCCAGAGCATGGGCCAGGAAGGCTTGAAAAAATCCCTCGATGAAGCCGCCCGCGTGCGTGCGGGGCTCGGCAGCGGGATTGATTCCTTTGTCGTCCAGCTCGGCTCCCAGCCCGAGCTCCTGCCTGAAGGCAGCACACCCGCCATGCAGGCCGCATGGCAAAAAGAAAACGGTGGCGACAGCCACTACGCCGCCGCCGTGGAATACGCGGAGGCTCTCTTCCCCCCCGGCGCCAGCCGCAACATCCTCATCATCGGCGACGGCCATGAAACGCGCGGCAGCCTGCTGGATGCGGCGCGCGAGGCTGCCGTGTCCGGCATCAAGCTGCACGCCCTGCCCGTGGCCGGGCCGCGGCGGCCAGACGCGCGCATGCTTTCCCTCACCCCGAACCGCACGCGCCTCTTTGAAGGCGCCAGCCTGAGCCTCAGGGCGGTCTTTGAGAGCACCATCGAAGGCACCGGCACCCTGAAGCTGTACGAAAACGGCATCGAGGTGGAAAAGCGCCCCGTCACGCTCAAGCCCGGCACCACGCAGGAGATCGTCTTCAATCGCACCCCGTCTACGCGCAACACCTTCCAGTACCGCGCCGTGCTCGAAGGCTTCCAGGGCGATACCTTGCCTGGCAATGACAGCGCGCTGGCCATCGTGGATGTGCGCGGACGGCTACGCCTGCTCTACGTCGAGTCAGACGCCTCAGAAGGCCGCTACCTCATGCAGGCCATGGAAAAGGAGGGCATCGAGCTGGACATGCGCCAGCCCGGCAATCTCGCCATCACCTTTGAAATGCTCGGCGGCTATGACGGAGTGATTCTCTCCGACGTGCCAGCGCACCAGCTCGGCGAGCCCCTCATGAATGCGCTGCGCGACTACGTGGACAAGCTCGGCGGCGGTTTGATCATGCTCGGCGGCCCGGGTTCCTTCGGTGTCGGTGGCTACTATCGCACCCCCATCGAGGAGGTGCTGCCCGTGCGGCTCAAGGCTCCGGACGAGGAGGAAAAGCAGAGCGCCGCCGTCGCCATCGTGCTGGACCGCTCAGGCTCCATGGCTGGTGAAAAGCTCGAAATGGCCAAAAGCGCCGCCATCGCCACGGCGGAGGTTCTTGGGCATAATGATTCTCTCGGGGTCTGGGCCTTTGACTCGGAGGCGCACGTCGTCGCGCCGATGACGCGGCTGACCTCTACCAACGCAGTCGCAGGGCAGATCGCCGCCATCGCCTCCGGTGGTGGCACCAATTTGCAGCCCGCCTTCCAGCTCGCACGCGAGGCCCTGCTGCGCGCCAAGGCGCGCGTAAAGCACATGATCATCCTGACCGACGGCCAGACCGCAGGTCTGGGCTACGAGCAGCTGGCCGCGCAGTGCCGCAATGAGGGGCTGACGATTTCCACGGTCGCCATCGGCGAAGGTTCGCATGTGGGCATGCTGCAGGCCGTGGCATCCAGCGGAGGCGGGCAGTCTTACTCCACGATGGATGCCGGCAGCATCACACGCATCTTCACCCAGGACACCCTCATGCACACCGGGCGCATGATTCGCGAAGAGCCCTTCGCCCCGGTGCTGAAGGAGAAAGCCCCGATCCTTGCGGGCTTTGAAAAATGGGACTCCCCTGATCTGCTCGGCTACGTGAAAACCACACGCCGCACCTCCGCGCAGGTGCCGCTGGTCACCGAGACAGGCGATCCCCTGCTGGCGCACTGGCGCTTCGGCCTTGGCAAGGCCACGGCATTTACTTCCGATGCCAAAAGCCGCTGGGCCTCGCTCTGGATCGCCCGCTGGCCCGGCTATGGCCGCTTCTGGTCCCAGGTGCTGCGCGAGACAGCCCGCGCACCGCAGGGCCGCCTGATGGACCTCTCCGCCCGCATGCTGGGGGATGATGCCCGCATCAGCGTCGATCTGCTCGCCGACGCCGGCACCCGCGCCAACAACGCCTCCATCTCCGCAGAGGTCTTCCACGTGGCGGCGGATGCCCTGGGCGCGCCGATGAAAGCCGTGCAAAAGCTCACGCTGCGGCAGGATGCCCCCGGCGCCTATGTGGCGGACTTCAAGCCCGCTCAGGCAGGCGTGTATCTCATCCGCGCGCAATACGGCGCCGAGATGATCACCACCGGCCTCATTCACAATCCCTCCACCGAAGCCAGCCTGGGCACCATCAACGAAGAGCTGCTAAAGGAGGCCGCACGCATCACCGGCGGCGACTACCTCGCCGATGCCCAAAGCCTGCCCAATCTGGAAACCACCAAGGCCGTGCAGTATGAGGAGCTCTGGCCAGACCTGCTCCTGCTCCTGCTGCTAGTCTTCCTCATCGACACCGGCATCCGCCGCTGGGAGCACGTAGTGGGCCTGTGGCAGCTGCTGCCGCAGAAGAAAGCGGCGTGATAACCATCCATTGTGCGACCGGATTCAAAAGCTCGGCAGGAGCGCGGAATTTATTCCGCAGCACTCCGCCGAAGCGGCAGGCTCTTAACCACACATCATTCCCTTCAAGCCGAGGATCACCTTGCCTGCGGCATGCAAGGTGCGACACGCGAGTTGGAACGGCGACTGTTGGAGGATGAGTGCGGAAGGGTGGATGCTTGCGGAGTGCTGCGGAATAAATTCCGCGCTCCTGGATGAATTTTTCGCGACCGTTACAGCAGCGGCTCCACCCGCTCACGGACCAGCCTCATCAGTTCCTCGTCCATGAAGGGATAATCATCCGGGATGTCCAGCACCTCGATGCGCAGATCCCGCACGGTCTCCGGAAACATCTCCCGCAGCCTCTGCTTGTGCTCATGCTCCATCACCAGCACCAGGTCCGCCCACAGCAGCAGCTTCTCCGAAACCCTGCAACGCGCAGAAGCACTGGTGCCGGCACTGCGCACCTCCACGCGCGGATCGTTTTGATACACCCTCTCCGCAGTCGGGCTGCGCCATTGGTTGCGGGAGCAGAGGAAGAGCAGGCGCATCAACGTTTTTCCGTCTCGTGATTCAAAATCCATTCGGCGAGTTTGCGAACATAACTTCTTGGATCCTTCGACAGCACCGTGGCCGCGCCGAAGAAACGCAGGGCATCGAGGTGCAGACCGAGTTTCAATTGGTCACGAAACTGCTCGCCGGCCGCTCCTTTTGCCAGCCTGTCCAGGATGCATGATGCAAGACGCTGCTGCTGGGCAACAGTTAGATCGCAATGCTTGAAGCGACGCGCCATCATGGCTCTCGCACGATTGTGCCAGAGACCTTGGGTTGTCGCCTCGAAATAGCACACACATGACTCAATGCCTGTCGCGTCCCCCTTCAAAAGCTGATCTGCCATTAGATGCAAATCAGCCTTCGTCAGAGACTCGAAGGAATTGGTCATGGGAACTCCTCACTTCTTCACCAGCAGGCTCTTCCCGGTCATCTCAGCCGAGGGCTTCACGCCCAGCATGTCGAGCAGGGTCGGGGCGATGTCGGCTAGCTTGCCGTTGGCGACGGTGTAGCTGTTCGCATCGGCGGCGACGTAGATGCCGTGGACGAGATTCGTGGTGTGTGCGGTGTTGGGGCTGCCATCCGGATTGCGCATGAGCTCACAGTTGCCGTGGTCGGCGGTGATGAAGAGCTTGCCGCCGAGTTCCAGCACCTTTTCCACGATCAGGCGCACGCCGAGGTCGATGGTTTCGCAGGCGTGGATGCCTGCCTCGACAATGCCCGTGTGGCCCACCATGTCGGGGTTGGCGTAGTTCATGATCACGAGGTCGTACTTCTCCAGACGGCGCAGCACTTCAAAGGTGAGGTCCGGCGCGCTCATCTGCGGCTTCTTGTCGTAGGTGGGCACTTCCTTCGGGCTGATCGCCAGATAGCGGTCTTCTCCCGGATTCGGCTCCTCCACGCCGCTGTTGAAGAAGAAGGTCACGTGCGGGTACTTCTCCGTCTCAGCAGCACGCAGCTGCTTCAGGCCTGCGGCAGCCACCACCTGGCCCAGGTTGTTGTTCAGGCTCTCGGTGCCAAAGATCACCTTGGCACCCAGCGCGGTGTAGTTGGCGTCGTACTCGGTCAGCGTGTAGTAGCCGGTCTTCGGAGTCACCTCACGGTCAAAGCCGTCAAAGCCGGACTTCAGGAAGGCATCGCTCAGCTGGCGGGCACGGTCAGCGCGGAAATTGAACCACAGGATCACATCGCCATCGCGGATGCGCTGCTCGTTGGCGCTGGAAAAGATCATGGGCTGCATGAACTCATCACCCCGCGGGTCTTTCGGATACGCGGCCTTCACGGCCTCGCTGGGCAGATCGCTGCGCACTTCACCGCGGCCGAGCACGATGGCGTCCCACGCCAGCTTGTTGCGCTCCCAGCGCTTGTCACGGTCCATGGCGTAGTAGCGGCCGATGACCGTAGCGATCTTCGCGCCGCTCGGGGCCAGGTCCTTTTCCAGCTTGGCCATGTAAGCGGCACCGCCGGTGGGGGAGGTGTCACGGCCGTCGGTGATGGCATGGACCATCAGGTCGCTCACGCCTGCGGCCTTGGCGGCATCGCAGAGCGCAGCTAGGTGGTCCTGGTGGGAATGTACACCGCCGTCGCTGATGAGGCCCAGGAAATGAAGGCGCTTGCCCTTGGCCTGCTCAAAGGCCTCCACCAGCACCGGCATCTTGGCCAGCTCGCCGTCGCGGATGCACTTGTTGATGCGGGTCAGGTCCTGGTACACCACACGGCCGGCGCCGAGGTTCAGGTGGCCCACTTCGCTGTTGCCCATCTGGCCGTCCGGCAGGCCCACATCCTCGCCGCTGGCGCTGACGGTGCCCATGGGGTAGGTGGCGTAAAGGTGGTCGTGGAAAGGGGTGCGGGCCAGCAGGGTGGCGTCTCCATTGGCTTCAGCCTGGGCTTTGCCGCCGGGGTTGATGCCCCAGCCGTCACGGATAATCAGAACAACAGGTTTTTTGGTCATAGGCTATGGCGTCAATGGGTCAGAGCGGCGGCTCCGTCAAGCTCGGGGTCAAGGCTGCACCGGCCGGGGAGGCTGGCCGCACATTTTGCCCCCCTGGCTGATTCCTGGCAAATCCTGCCCATCCCCTACCCTGCTTTTCAGATCGTTTGCGCTCCGGCCCGTCTCAGGGTATAAAGAGCCGCCTTTCTCCGATATTGACGTCATTCTCACCATGACCCCCGGACTGAATCCCACACTTCCCAAGGCCCTCCTCGCCACTCTCGCTTTCGCACTGGCCGCAGCGTCGTTCGGTGTGGCACGTGCTGATGACGAGAAGCCGGGCTTCTTCAAAAAGATCTTTGGCGGCGGGAGCAGCAAGAGCGACACCCCTGCTCCTGAGCCCGCACCCGAGCCTGAAAAAAAACCGGCCGTCAAGCCCAAGCCAGAGCCTGAAAAGACGGCCGCCAAAAAATCCTCCAGCGGCAAGCCGCCCCGCGTCATCATCACCACGACCGGTGGCAAGAAAGTGGAGATCGGCAAAAAATCCGCCCCTTCCAAGACCGTCGCTAAAACAGAGTCTCCCAAGACGGCACCCAAGCCCAAGGAGGAGCCCATCAAGGACGTCACAAAATCATCCTCTGCCAAGGACAACGAAGCCCCGATGAAGGGCGAGTTCAAAGAGGACGACGATGACGACAAGCCCTCCAGCTCAGATAAGTCCAAAACCGTCGAAGTCCTTCCAGCCAATGGCGGCTGGGAGATCGTCAAAATCGGCGGACGAGACTACGTGACGGCGGAAAGCATCCGCAACTTTTACAACCCTGTGTATGGCTTCACCACCTTCCGCACGCAGGGCACGCACTTCTGGCTCGGCTCCTCCAAGCTCATCCTGAAGGCGCAGATCGGCTCCCAGGAGATGCTGATCAACAACATCAAGTTCATCCTCAGCTTCCCCGTGCAGGAGTACAACGGCAAGGTGCTCTTCTCCCGGCTGGACCTTTGCAAGCTGATCGACCCCGTCCTCTACCCCAGCCACATCCAAAACGCCGAGTACTTCGACACCGTCGTCGTCGACGCGGGCCACGGCGGCCATGATGCCGGCGCACGCGGCATCTACGGCTACGAGAAAGACTTCGCCCTGAAGATGGCCATGGCCGTACGCACGGCGCTGATGCAGCGCGGCTTCAAGGTCATCCTCACCCGCTCGACGGACACTTTCATCACTCTGGGCGGACGTGTGGCCATCGCCAACCAGACGCCGAAAAGCATCTTTCTCAGCTTCCATTTCAACTCCGGCGGCGCTGCCGCCACGGGCATCGAAACCTGGGCGCTGACTCCCCAGAGCGCCGCAGCCACCATCAGCCGCGGCGGCGGTTACAACCTCAACGGTGTGACCGGCAACAAGCAGGACTCCGCCAACATCGCCCTCGCCACTGCCGTGCATGCCAGCGTCATCAGCCGCTTCAAGTTTGTGGACCGTGGCATCAAGCGTGCCCAGTGGAGCGTGCTCACCGGCTGCAAGCGCCCCGGCATCCTGTTTGAAGGCGGCTTCGTCACCAACGGTGCCGAATGCCAGCTCGTCGCCTCCGAAACCTACCGCCAGCAGGTCTCCAACGCCATCGGCGATGCCGTGCTGAACTACCGCAAGGCGCTCGAGTCTGCGATGGCCAAGCGGTGAGCCATAAGAACGTGAACCAGCTGCCAGCCCGCTCGGTTACCCACTTCAAAAATCAAAAATCGATTGCTCGACAATCGTCAATCCTCCGGCCCGAAACCCATCGTGGGCGTGCATGATTAACGATTGATGAAAAGTCGAGGCGTTGCGTGTCAAAGCATACCCTCCGGATATGGGCGATCCCCCGCTCACACCACCGGCAACATCTCCCGCAGCAGCGCTGCCAGCCCCGCCGTCTCCGCCAGCGTAAAATCCGCCGTCACCTTCGGCTCGTGGTGGCTCAAAATGCGGACCGTGCGTGGCACGCCGGCATTGATGGCCATCTGGATGTCGCGGTCATGGTCCCCCACCAGCCAGCTCCGCGTCAGATCGAGCCCGTGTTCATCACGCCCGCGGAAGATCATCTCCGCACTCGGCTTGCGGCAGGTGCAGTTGCCCGCCAGATGTGTGCAGGCGTAAATGCCATCCAGCGCCGCGCCATGCTGGGCCAGCTCGGCCTGCATGCGCGTGTGCAGGTCGTCGAGCGCCGCCTGCGTCATGAGCCCCTTGCCCACGCCCTGCTGGCTGGTGACCAGGATCGTCGCATACCCACGCGCACGGCACAGCGCCAGCGCCTCGATGATACCGGGTGCAAAGTGGAAATCCTCCCAGCGCAGCACGTAGCCGTCTCCGGGGGAGACATTGACAACACCATCGCGGTCAAAAAAAACGGCAGGACGAAGAGGTGGGACAGAGGGCATGAATGCGCACGGATAGCGGTGCCGCGCCGGGATGAAAACTGATCTTTGCAGCCACGGGCAGTGCTCTCTCACTCCTTCACCTTCTCCGGCCACACCGGGAAACCGTGGAAGCACACGTTGTCCCCCATGGGGCGGACGGTGACGTCTTTGAGTTCGATGGAGTCCGGCAGCGCCGGACCGTCAATGGAGGGGCGGCCTCCGCCGCAAAGGCGTGGAGCGATGTACCAATAGACCTCATCGACGAGCTTCTCACGAAACGCCTGGCCTAGCACGATGCCACCGCCCTCGATGAGCACGGAAAGCACGCCCTGCTTGCCCAGAATGGCCAGGGCTTCAGGCAGGTCCTTGCCATGCATGATCACAGTACGGTCCTTGAACTCATCCGTGAAGATTTGTGACTCCGGCGGAATCTCTCCCCTGCGGGTGAGCACCACACGCCAGGGCTGCTGCTTGCCGCTGCCGGCGCTGCCATCCCGCAGGGTGAGCTGGGGGTTGTCTTTGCGGACGGTCTCGGCACCCACCAGGATGGCGTCCACCCGCATGCGCAGCCTGCGGCCATGGGCGCGGGCGGCGTCATTGGTGATCAGTGAGCTCTCCCCCGCCGGGCGCGTGATGCGGCCGTCCAGACTCTGCCCGGCCTTGGCGATGACATACGGAATGCCGGTGGTGATCCATTTGGCAAAGGGGCGGATGATGGCGCGGCACTCTTCATCGAGCACTCCGGCGGTGACTTCGATGCCGGCGAGCATCAGAATGCTGCGGGCCTGCTCGCGATGGCTGGGATTGGGATCATGCGCACCGATGACCACGCGCTTGATGCCGGCAGACTTGATCGCCTCCGTGCAGGGCGGCGTGCGGCCGTGCGTGCAGCAGGGCTCCAGCGTGACGTAGATCGTGGCGCCGCGCAGCAGCTTGGGATGGTTTTTCTGCGCATCGCGAATGGCCTCCACCTCGGCGTGCGGCTCTCCCGCCTTGTGGTGGTAGCCGCGGCCGATGACCTTTTCCTGGGCGACGATGACCGCCCCCACGGGCGGATTGGGACTGGTGAGACCGACGCCAAGCTGGGCTTGGTCGAGCGCGAGGTGCATCCAGTGCTGGTCGGGGGTTTCTTTGTGGGCGATGGGAGGCGGCATGCGGAGCCCGCATGATAAGCGGTGAAACGGGCCTGAGAAGCAATAAGAGTGTCACACAATGGCGATGGTCCTGCAGCTCGGAGTTTTTTGTGCTCGCTGAGTCGGACCCGCTGGCGTTAGTTTCAAAACGCCGATGAAACTTTCCGAAAAAGCCCTGCTGTATCGTGAACTGGCCAAGCTTGTGGGGGCCAATTTTCATCTGGACCGCTCGCTGGAGCTGCTGCTGAAGCAGCAGCCCAGCCATGCGCGCCGCACCTGGCTGCAGGGCCTGCAGCTAGGCCTGAAGGAGGGCAAAGGCGTGGCCGCCTCCATCGCCGCACACTGCGGGGCGTTCTCAGACGCGCTGGAGTTTGCGCTGATCGACGCCGGGGAGCGCAGCGGCCGCCTGGGGGATGCCTTCAGCCATCTCTCCCGCTACTTTGAGGCCTGGCACGTGGCGGTGAAGCAGGCGCTCGGGGCGATGGTTTACCCTCTGGTGCTGGCCCATCTGGGCATCGTGCTGCCAGAGCTGCCCACCATCGTGACCTCGAGCATGGATGGCAAGCCCTACTCCCTGGCGGGAATTTTCACCCCTCTGGCCACCCTATGGCTGGTGCTGCTCTCCCTCTTTCTACTCTGGCGCTGGCTCTCACGGCTGGGGGCGCAGTCTGCGGCGGTGGATCTCTGGCTCGGCCGCCTGCCACTGATCGGGAGTGTGCGCCGGCACTGGGCGCTGGCACGCTTTTCGCAGGTGTTTCATGCCTGCCTGCTGGCCTCCATGCGGATAACAGAGACCATGCAGCTGGCGGGCAGCGCCTCCCACAGCGGCCTGCTGCGCCATGCAGCACGGGATGCCGCCCAGCGCATCGCCGCAGGAGAAACCATCTCGGGAGCCATGGCAGACGTGCACGGCTTCCCCGTGGTGTTTGTGCATGGCATTGCCACAGCGGAAGAGGCTGGCACCCTGGACCACGAAATGAACCGCTGGGCCGCAGCAGAGTCCATCGAAGCCGGAGACGCTGTGCAGCGTGCCGCACAATGGCTGCCCAAGATCGCCTATGGAGTCGTCGTCGTGTATGTGGTGTACCGCATCATCGGCATGATGTCGGGCTTTTACGGCGGCATGGCCAGGCAGATGGACGGCTTCTGAGGCAAACCGCAGCAGCGAGAAGCTTCTGGGAGCAAGTATTCGCCTCTTAAGGACGGAAAGTGCTTTACAGGCCGCCCGAAATGCGGTTTCTGTTCACCCGAACATCTTTTTATAACCACACACTACCTCTGATTATGGCCCGCGCACCCAAAGAATCCGCCGAAGCATCCGCCCCCAAGACCGACAAGCTTGCCGAGGCACGCGGCCGCAATCTCGACCTGGCCATCCAGCAGATTCAGAAAGACTATGGAGAGGGCGCCATCCTCCGCATGGGCGGCGAAGGCGTGAAATCTGACATCAGCGTCATTCCTACTGGCAATCTGCTCATCGATCAGGCGCTCGGCACCGGCGGCTTCCCCCGCGGCCGTATCGTGGAAGTGTACGGCCCGGAATCCTCCGGTAAAACCACCCTCACGCTCACCGTCATCGCCCAGGCGCAGAAGGCCGGTGGCTTGGCAGCCTTCATCGACGTGGAGCACGCCCTCGATCCCGCCTATGCCCGCCGCCTTGGCGTGAAGATGGACGAACTGCTTGTCTCCCAGCCCAGCTCCGGTGAAGAAGCCCTGCGCATCTGCGAAACGCTGGTGCGCTCCAATGCGCTCGACGTCATCGTCATCGACTCCGTGGCCGCCCTCGTCACCCGTCAGGAACTCGAAGGCGACATCGGCGACTCCACCGTGGGCGCCCAGGCCCGTCTGATGAGCGCCGCGCTGAGAAAGCTCACCGCCATCATCTCCAAGGCCCGCACCTGCTGCATCTTCACCAACCAGATCCGTGAAAAGATCGGCGTCATGTTTGGCAACCCCGAAACCACCCCTGGCGGCAAGGCCCTCAAGTTCTACGCCAGCGTGCGCGTGGACATCCGCCGCATCGGCGCCATCAAGACCACCGACGGCACCGTCACCGGCAACCGCACCAAGGTCAAAGTGGTGAAGAACAAGCTGGCCCCGCCCTACACCGAGGCCGAGTTCGACATCATGTACAATGAGGGCATCTCCAATGTGGGATCGCTGCTCGACCTCGCGATGGACTTCGAGATCCTGCAAAAACGCGGCTCCTGGATCAGCTACAAAGGCACCCAGCTCGCCCAGGGACGCGACGCCGCCAAGGAAGTCCTGCGCAGCGACGCCACCGTCTATGCCGAGATCGAGGCCGCCGTGAAGGCCAAGCAGGCCGAGAAAAACGAGGAAGCGGGCAGCCCCAAGGGCTCCAGCAAGTCCTCCGCCGCCTCCGGTGACGAAGAATAAGCCTGCCTGAGCGCGGGGCGTGCATGGCCCGCCCCGCCTCCCCTGCCCCACCTTCGCCGTTTGACTTTTCCCGCGCCGTGCGCCTCTTTTCGCGGTCATTCCGCGAACCGTATGGCTAAGCACAGCCAGCAAAAGCAGGATACCTCCGCAAACGAAGAGCCTTCGGTCTGCGGTGGCAGGCAGTCTGTTGTCGAGCTTTGTGAAATCACCACCTGCGGCCTCGTCTTCTGGTCGCGCCAGCGTTTCGACCTGGGGGCGGAAGTTCAGGTGCGCATCCAACGCACCGCGCTGACGCCTTCGATGCTCGCCATGACCACCACGAATTCAAAGTGGGTCATGCTCAAAGGCCTTGTGGTGGCCAGCACTCCCCAGCGGCGGGCGGACGGCTCCATCGGCTTCAAGATCTCCCTGCTCGTGTTGCAGGCAGCGGACGACATCCCTCCCCAGGTGCGCTCCACGATGTGCTGGTTTGCACCGCCGCTCCAGGGCCTCCAGCGCTTTGGTCTCAACTGAAACACGATGGGCTCGCATGCCTGCCGGGGTCAGCAGAGGCCAAAAAAATACGCCCTGGGTTCTGCACCCAGGGCGCTTCGGTGGCGTTTGATCACGAAACGACAGCCGCAGCTGAAGGCATCAAACGCGTGACATCTGCATGCCGTTACTTTTTCACCCGGTAGAGATTGCCCTCCGTACGGATGAGCAAATCTGAGCCGATGACTGCATAGGAGGCGAGGCTGCGCTCACCGAGGTCGTTTTGAGCGAGGACGCTGAAGGTCTTGCCGGGCTTGACGACGACACCGAGTCCTTTTTCGTCCTGAAGGTAGAGCTTGCCATCGGCGGCGAGGATGGAGGCGGAGATGGGGCCGGTGCAGCGTTCGGAGTAGTGGACACTACCGGTTTTGGCGTCGGCGCAGGTGAGGATTCCGTTGTCTGCGACGAAGTAGAGCTCATCGCCCACGACCGCCATGCTGGGATTGTGAGGAGCGGCTTTGTCGATGGTCCAGGCGAGGTGGCTTGCGGTGACATCGCCTTTGGAGGAGGCGTCCACCTTGATGGCGTAGAGCACGGGTTTGTCGTAGCCGCTGGAGAGGTAGATCATGCCGTGGGCGTAGATGGGGCGTGGCACGACGGAGTAGCCCTGGTCGTAGTTGAAGTGCCAGATTTCGGTGCCGGTCTTGGGATCGAGCGCGTTCACCACGCCGCTGCCGGGGGTGATGAGTTGCTTCTGCCCGGCCACGTCGATGAGGAGCGGGGTGCAGAAGGAGAATTTCTTTTTGGCCTCGGACTGGCGGGCAAAGGTCCAACGGGCTTTGCCGGTGGCTTTGTCGAGCGCGATGACCTTGGGCTCGGTTTCGGCGTCGGCATTGAAGATGAGAAGGTCCTCAAACAGCACGGGGCTGCTGCCATTGCCATGCACGGGGGAGTAGGCGTACTCCTGCGTGGCCCACACGGTCTTGCCGTTGGCGGCGTCCAGACAGGCGGTGCCGAGGTGGCCGAAGTGGACGTAGAGCTTGCCGTCCTCAAAAACGGGCGTGGGGCTGGCGTGGCTGTTTTTGCGGTGGGCGCGCGGGGCGGTGGCGGTAAAGAGCTCCACGTCCCAGACGGTTTTGCCAGTGGTGGCATCGAGTGCCATGGCGTGCAAAGAACGGTTCGCCTTGGGGTCCTCGACACCGCCGACGGGCAGGGCGGAGGTGAGAAAGATGCGATCGCCAATCACCACGGGTGATGACCAGCCAATACCTGCGACGGGTGCTTTCCACACAATATTGGAGGTGGGGCTCCAGGTAAGCGGGAGATGGGTGGCGGCGGAGTGCCCCTGAGCGCCCGCTCCGCGGAATTCGGGCCAGTTTTGAGCCGTGGGGGCGGTTGGAGCGGCGGATGAAGTGACAGCCAGCGCAAGACCAGCGGCGGAGAGAAGAGCGTTTTTGGAAATCATGTGGCGCTTCATACGAAGGCAGAAGCGCCTGACGATCAAAAAACGCGCGGTTTGAGATTTCGGCGAAGTTTGACATCGAACGGATGGTCCTAAACAGTAACGCCATGGAAGTCACACTCACCGACCCCATTGAAGCCTTCATTCAGCGTCAAGTGGCGCAAGGTTACAAAGACGCGGACGAAGTCACGCGTCAGGCGTTTCTGCGCTGGATGAATGAGGCGAGTGATACACCGCCGCACATCCAGACGCGGCTCGATGTGGCGGCCGCAGGGCGCTTCATCCCGGAGGATCGCTCTAACATCCAACGCATCATCGCCGCTGCCTGATGTCGTTCGACACGGGGCAATAAGAACGTGCAGAATGGCACAATGAAATTATCTGCCACAGACGTCAGAATTGATCACCTTTATCTTGGTCCGGGAAAAGGAGGACGGCTTGTCGTGACGCATCTGCCGTCAGGCTTGTACGTCACGGAAGACATCCCTATGACAAAGTCGGCGCTTTCCATTCAACGCAGGCTCATGTCGGCGCTGAAGATGAAGATTCTTGAAGAGGGTCAGAACTAAAAGATGTGACCACCTGACGAAGCGAACACTCTCTGCAATCATGGCAGATGCTTCAGCGCTCACGCGAGCGCGGAGCGTCGTGGAGTGCGGCGGCAAGCTTGGGCGCAACACCGCTTTCGCAGGCTGCACGGCAAGGTGAGGACGACGGGCGTTCGACACCTCGCGAAAACGGTGTCGTCGAAGCAGGCTTGCACCTTGCCTCAATGCCACCGCCCTTCACGAGGCTGGCGCGCCTAATTACGCCCCCTCCGGCAGCGCCACGTAGGGCTCCTCATTGAGCACGACTTTCTTGGAGCCGCTGAGGAGCTTGATCCATTCGAGGAGGCAGCCGATGAAGATGATGGCGACGGCGAGGAGGAAGAAGGCGGTGACGGCGGTGTCCACGTTGAAGTTGAACTGCTGCGCGGCCCAGGTTTTCATCTCCACAGGGGTGCCGCCTTTGGCGAGCTTTTCACCGTACATTTTGGCACCGGCGATGAAGCCCATGCGCGGATCTTTGTCGAAGAGCTTGATGTAGCCGGCGGCGAAGGTGGCGCTCATGAGGAAGATGAGCGGGATGACGGTGACGAGGAGGTAGCGGGCCTTGCCCATCTTGATGAGGATGGTGGTGCCGAGGCAGAAGGCGATGACAGCGAGGAGCTGATTCGCGATGCCGAACAGAGGCCAGAGGGTGTTGATGCCGCCGAGGGGATCGACGACGCCCTGATAGAGGAAGTAACCCCAGGCGGCGACGAGCATGGCGCTGGCGAAGACGTTGGCGGGGAGGCTGCGGGTGTTGCCCAGCGGCTTCCAGATGCCGCCCAGGAAGTCCTGCAGGATGAAGCGGCCCACGCGTGTGCCGGCATCGATGGTGGTGAGGATGAACAGCGCCTCAAACATGATGGCGAAGTGATACCAGAAGGACATCCACGCAGGGCCAAAGGCGCGGGCAAACATCTGCGCCATGCCGACGGCAAAGGTGGGGGCTCCACCGACGCGGCCAAACATGGTTTTTTCGCCAATGTCGGCGGCCAGTTTGTCCATGCCTGCGACGGTGACGGGGAATCCGGCATTGGAGATGACGCCGACAACTTCCGTGGGAGCCATGGTCTTGTTGATGCCGGCATTGATGGCGAAGTATTCGCCGGGCTGGAGTGCACACGCGGCAACGAGAGCCATGAGGGCGACGAGCATCTCGGTGATCATCGCGCCGTAGGCCACGCTGCGGATGTCAGCCTCGTTGTCGAGCAGCTTGGGGGTGGTGCCAGAGGAGATGAGGGCGTGGAAGCCGGAGATGGCTCCGCAGGCGATGGTGATGAAGACGAAGGGGAAGACGCTGCCGAGGAAGACGAGGCCGGTGCCATCGACGAACTTCGTGAGTTTGGGCATCTGCAAATCGGGCGCGACCCAGATGACCACGACAGCGAGGACGGCCACGGTGCCGATCTTCATGAAGGTGCTCAGATAGTCGCGCGGGGCGAGGAGCATCCACACCGGCAGCACGGAGGCGGCGAAGCCGTAGATCATGATGGACCACGCGATGGTCTCGCCCTTGTAGTCAAAGAAGTGCTCAATGCCCCAGGCTTTGAGATTGCTGCCCGCCCAGACGCTGACGAGCAGGCCGACGATGCCAAAGATGGTGACGCCGCGCACGCTGACGCCAAAGATCGTGTGACCAAAGCCCATGATGAAGGCCAGCGGAATGGTCATAACGATGGTGAACAGGCCCCAGGGGCTCTCGGCGAGGGCCTTGACCACCACGAGGCCGAGCACGGCGAGCAGGATGGTCATGATGGCAAGGACGGAGATCATGGCGACGAGGCCGACCACAGGATTGACCTCTTCCTTGAGCATCTGGCCCACGGATTTGCCGCCGCGGCGGATGGAGGCAAACATCACAATCGCATCATGCACGCCGCCGCCGAGGGTGGCACCGATCAAGATCCACAGCATGCCTGGCAGGTAGCCAAACTGCGCTGCAAGCACGGGGCCCACGAGCGGTCCTGGACCGGCAATGGCGGCGAAGTGGTGGCCGAAAACGACCCACTTGTTCGTCGGTACGAAATCCTTGCCGTCCTTGTGAGTCACCGAGGGCGGGGCGCGGTGGGCATCGAGCACTAGCACCTTGGTGATGAGCCACTTGCTGTAAAAGCGATAGGCGACCGCGAAGGAGCACAAGCCCGCCACCACGAGCCACAGGGCATTGATGGTTTCACCTTTGTGCAGTGCGGAGAAGGCGACAGCACCGGCTCCGAGGAGGGAGATGGCGATCCAGATGAGGACTTGAAGAGGCTTGGGCATGGTGGTGGTGAAAGTAGTCCAGTTGCGCCGCAACTGGATTTGGACAGGAAATTAACAGTGGAAGGGAGGGACTAAACGAACTCAACGAGGCTCCAGTTGCGGCGCAACTGGACTACTTGGCAGGAGCAGCCTCAGTCTTCGCAGGCTTGGGCGGGGGCGGAGCGACGTAGGGCGGATTGGTCATCGCACCAGGGGCGGTTTCGGCGAGGTTGGGATACACATCGGCCTGGACATCGCCGAGCGCCCACTTGACGCCGCCGATGAGGATTTCCTGGAAGGTGGGGTTGGTCCAGACGTCTTCACGGTGGCCCATGGCGGTGTACCACACGCGGCCGTTGCCTTCCTTGCGCGCCCAGGTGCTGGGGTAGGCAGGGCGCTCGTATTCCTTGCCCTCCATGGCGGGTGCGTCGATCACGCTGAGCACGTGGATGTCTGGCGTGAAGTCCTTGAGCGAATACCACTCCTCCATGAAGCCGTAGGTGGCGCCCACTTTTTCAAAGCCGGGGAACTTGGGGTCCGTGACGGTGTTCTTGGCGTCCTGCTGCTTGCCGTGCTTGATGAACTCGGCGCCGAGGAAGCGCACGTAGGCGTCCGCCTTGTCGCCATGGTTCAGGTAGCGCTCGGGGCCTTTCTGCGATTCGTTGTCCGTGTGGAAGGTGTCGCTGGCGGAATGCGTGCCGATGAAGCCCTTGCCGCTTTTGACATAATCAAAGAGCGCCTGCTTGCCCTCCATCGTCATGGGCGGCTGCTTGTCGGTGCCTTCGCTGCAAAGATCGCCGGTGGTGTAGAAAAACACAGCGTCAAACTGCGCCAGATAGTCCCTGCTGAACTTGGAGCCGTCCTTGGAAAACTCGAACTCCCAGCCGTTTTTTTCACCCAGCTCCAGCAGCACCTTTTCGGCATGGCTTGGCTGGCCGTTTTTCCAGGAGATGACACTGTGCTCAAAGCCGCTGGACTTGGTGAAAAAGAGAATCTTGTGCTTGGGGGCAGGCGCAGAAAAGGCCACGACGCAGGCGGCGGAGGCCAGCATCAGAGGGGCGGCAAGTTTTTTGATCATGAGGGGCGGATTGTGGCGGGTTTTTGAAAACAAGGCAAGGCGGTGTTGCGTGCCTTGTCATTTCAGCCGGGCCGAATACGATGGCACGGATGATGCGCTTTCTTTCACTTTTCATGTCCCTTTCATTTTGCGTGCTGCTCTGCCAGTGCGGCTCCAGCGCGGGAGCCCGCTGGGAGTATAAGTTTGCCCCGGGCAAGACAGCCGTCATCATCGGCGGCAGGGCCGTGCCGCCTGCCAATGCCCCTCCGGAAGTGCTGCGCGCCATCTCCGCCGGAAACCGCATCTGCACCAAGCCCTACCGCCGAGGCGGCGGACATGCCCGCTTTGAAGACAGCGCCTATGACTGCTCCGGCACCACCTCCTACGTGCTGCATGCAGCTGGCAAGCTGAGTGCGCCTACGGTTTCCGGAGCCTTCCGCAGCTACGGCAGCAGCGGCCACGGCAGGTGGATCACCGTCTATGCACGCAAAGGGCACGTCTTCCTGGAGGTGGCCGGCCTGCGGCTGGACACAGGCTACAGCGATGCGGACAGCGACGGCCCGCGCTGGAGCAGCCGTTCCCGCCCCACCAAAGGCTATACCATGCGCCACCCCTCAGGCCTATGATCCCTGCCGAAGCCATCGTTTACCGCCCGAACGTCGCCGCCATCTTGCAGCGCGAGGACGGCTGCATTTTTGTGGCGGAGCGCATCAACATCAAAAATGCCTGGCAGTTTCCCCAAGGAGGCATCGATGAAGGTGAGGACGCCGAGACCGCCCTCTTTCGCGAGTTGGAGGAAGAGATTGGCGTGAAGCGTGAACAGTTGCAGATTTTGCAGCGGCGGGACGGTTACCGTTATGCATTTGCAAAAGGACGCCTCAAATACGGATTTTATGGCGGCCAGGAGCAGGCCTACTTCCTGTGCCGCTTTACCGGCACGGACGCCGATTTCAACCTGGACGCCACACACCGCGAGTTTGCCACCTTCAAATGGATCAAGCCGTCGGAGTTTCAGATGGACTGGGTACCCAAGTTCAAACGCCGCGTTTACCGCCAGGTGCTGCAGGACTTCTTTGGTGTCGAGCTGGCCTGAGAGCACCGTGGCTCATGGATAACCGCCCCCTCATTGTAATGGAAGCCTGCACCGCAGTGGGCAGACTCCCCGGCAACCAACCTCCGCGCGCCCCATGCTTGAAGAACTCATCGCAAACCTCATCGTCCAGGCGGTGCGCATTGGGGACGGCATTGTGGGACTGCTTGGGCTGACGCAGGCAGGGGCGCAGACGCTGAGGGAAAACTCGCTCGTAGGAGAGTCACCGTTGGAAACTGAGTCGCGCCGATGGTGGGACCGTCTCGACAGCCGCTGGTTCTGGCTCAGCCTGCTCCTCCTGGCTTGCGCGGCAGCTCTGGGGTGGAGCACCGTCTTTTAACAAGACGCCCCCCCCAACTGACCGCCATGCCTGTGATCTTCAAGCTGCTGCTCAAGTACCTCTTGAGTGCGTGGAACACCGAAAAGTCCATGCTCGGCGAGTCCCGCTTTGACCGCGAATCCCGCCGCTACACGGTCATTGGCATCCTCATCCTGCTTTTGCTGGCAGTCGCTGGTGCTCTCTTCCGGAGCTAGCAAAAGGCGTTAGCAAAATCTGGAAACCTGCCAGCAGAGGCCGCGCCCCCTTTTTTCTCTTTGCTCGCCAGGTCCCAGCATCCGGCTGACAAATCAGCCCGCCTCAGCACAAAAAGACACTTTTTCACACCAGAAGCTCAGAACAATGCTGAATTCGACCCAAAAACATCAATTTTCAAACCGCCAATCCATCAAAAACATCACATTCGATCCAAAAATCACACTTTTCGATTGTGATTTTCCTTTTTAAGCCCATTTTACCCCTCGAAATCGCAATTTTTACCCAAACCCTTTATGAGCCAGCAAAAAATGGACGGCGCACAGGCGCTGATTAAAACCCTCGCCGATCTCGGCATCGAGTATGTCTTCGGTTATTCCGGCGGTGCCGCCATCCCGATCTTTGACGCCCTGCAGACCGTGAAGACGGACATGAAGTTCGTCTTGGTCCGCCACGAGCAGGGTGCCGTTCACATGGCCGACGGTTACGCCCGCGCCACCGGCAAGCCAGCCGTCGTTCTCGTCACCTCAGGCCCCGGCGCTGGCAACACCATCACCGGCCTCATGACCGCGCAGATGGACAGCGTCCCGATGATCGTCCTCTGCGGCCAGACCGTCAGCTGGATGCTGGGCAAGGACGCCTTCCAGGAGGCGGACATCTTCAACATCACCTGCCCGGTCGTTAAGCACAACTACCTGGTCAAGAACACGAACGCGCTGCCCCGCATCGCCCGTGAGGCCTACCACATCGCCACCACAGGCCGCCCCGGTCCGGTCCTCATCGACATCCCCAAGGACATCTCCCAGGGCGCCTTCACCGGCACCTTTGACGAGCCGATGGACCTGCCCGGCTACCACCCCGAGGAGAACTTCAAGATCGACCAGGCCGGCATCAAGGAAGCCGCGAGCCTGATCGCCGCTGCCAAGCGCCCCGTCATCCTGGCCGGCCAGGGTGCCATGATCGCCCGTGCGGACAAGGAGCTGCTCATGCTGGCCGAGACCCTCGGCTGCCCGGTGACCACCACGCTGCTGGGCAAGGGCGTCTTCCCCGAGACGCACCCGCTCTCCCTCGGCATGCTCGGCATGCACGGCACCGCCTATGCGAACAAGGCCATGATCGAGGCCGACCTCATCTTCAATGTCGGCTCCCGCTTTGACGACCGCATCATCGGCAAGGCCGCCATGTTTGGCCGCAACGCCAAGCTCATCCACATCGACATCGACGCCGCCGAGCACCACAAGATGATCAAGGTGGACGTCGCCATCAAGGGAGATGCCAAGGCCGCGCTGAGCGACCTGCTGCCCCTTGTGGAAAAACTGCCCACCGAAGACTGGCTGGCCCATCTGGACGGCTACAAAAAGAAGTACCCCCTCGGCTACAAGAAGCAGGGCGGCCTGCGCATGCAGCAGGTCATCGACGAGCTCTACAACCTCACCAAGGGCAAGGCCATCGTCTCAACGGACGTGGGCCAGCACCAGATGTGGGCCGCGCAGTTCTACAAGAACGACAGCAGCTACCACTGGCTGAGCTCCGGCGGTGCCGGCACCATGGGCTTCGGCTTCCCGGCCGCCATCGGCGCGCAGCTCGCCTGCCCGGACAAGACGGTCGTCTCCATCTCCGGAGACGGCGGCTTCCAGATGACCCTGTTTGAGCTGGCCACCGCCGCCATCCACAAGCTTCCCATCAAGATCCTCATCCTGAACAACAGCTACCTCGGCATGGTCCGCCAGTGGCAGGAGCTCTTCTTTGAAAACCGCGAGAGCGGCGTCGATCTCATCGGCAACCCCGACTTCGTGAAGCTCGGTGAAGCCTACGGCATCAAAGGCTGGCACATCCGCCGCCCCGCTGATGTGGAGCGCGTCTTGCAGCAGGCCCTCGACTACAACGACGGCCCCTGCATCATCGAAGCCGAGTGCATCAAGACCGAAAACGTCTTCCCGATGATCCCCGCCGGTGCCGCCCTCGAAGACATGCTCATCGAAGCGCCCAAGCAGAAGATGGAGAAGCCCACCGGGTCCACGTAATGAAGGGAGCGCGGACACTCCTGTCCGCCTCTCATCTGGTCGATGAAAACCAACCGCGTCATCCACGGCGATGCCCTCACGGAACTCCAAAAGCTCCCCGCAGGCGTCGTTCAGGCCATCATCGCCGATCCACCTTATTTCAACGTCCTCGAAGATGAAGCCTGGGACACGCAATGGAAAACAGCCGCCGACTACCTCGCCTGGTGCGATGGGTGGGTGGCCGAGTCCATGCGCGTCCTGCGCGATGACGGCCTGGCCTTCATCTTCGGCCAGCTAGGCAAGCGCGAGCACACCTTCCTCCACCTCATGTCCCGTCTCAGTCAGCAGCACCAGTTTCACGATCTCATCATCTGGGATCGTGCCGTGGGCTATGACGAGCGTCGGGACAGCTTCACCCCGCAGTACGAGATGGTCCTCGTTCTGCGCAAAGGAGACAGCGTGAAGTTCAACAAGGACACCGTACGCATCCCCTACGACGCCACCACCATCGAGGCTTACATGAAGGACAACCGCTACAAGGACAAGGAAGCCCGTCGCAAGCACCTGGAGAAAGGCAAGTATGCCACCAACATCCTCCGCGTGCCCAGCCTGAAGGGCATCTCCAAGGAGAAGTGCGGCCATCCCTCGCAGAAGCCGCTCGCCCTTATCGAAAAACTCATCGCCTGCTCCACGGACGCCGGAGACCTTGTCCTCGATCCCTTCCTCGGCTCCGGCACCACCGCCGCCGCCGCAAAGAAACTGAAGCGCAAGTGGCTCGGCATCGAAAAAGATTCCAGCTACATCAAGATCGCCAGGAAGCGCCTCCTCAGCATCACAGCGCCCTCTTCCAAATCATCAATCAAAAATCGTAAATCATCAATCCCATGAGCGACCGCATCCCCGCCACCACCGACAAGAAGCCTGCGCCGCAGGCTGACATCATCAACATCCACACGCTGAGCGTCATGGTGAACAACCAGCCCGGCGTCCTCGGCCGCATCTGCGCCGTCTTCAGCCGCCGCGGCTTCAACATCGAGTCCCTCGTCGTCTCCCAGACACGCGACCCGCGCTTCAGCCGCATGACCATCGGCGTCAGCGGTCATCCCGAAGGCCTCACCCAGATCATCCTGCAGGTGAACAAGCTCATCGACGTCATCCACTGCGTGGAGCACACGGACCGCGACGCCGTTTCCAAGGAGCTGGTGCTCATCAAGGTGGCCGCCAGCGCCACCGAGCGCACCGAGATCCTGCAGATCATCGAGCACTACAATGGCAAGACTGTGGACCTCCAGGAAGACAGCCTCATCGCCCTCATCAGCGGCAACACCGACAAGCTGGACGCCGCGCTGCGCCTGCTGAACAAGTTTGAGATCGTGGAAACCGTGCGCACCGGCAAGGTTGTCATGGCCCGCGGCCTGACCGAGACCTGATCCGCTGCGCGGGAATGACGAAGCCCGAATGTCCGAAAGGCGTTCGGGCTTTTTCGTGGATGCGGGCGGGAAAAAGCGCCAGCACTTGTGGAGTGCGGTGACAGAGACGCAGGCGTTCATCTCCGCCGGTCCAAAAGCGGCGTCGCGTCAAGGCCCGCCACCCGCATAGATTTGCTGCGGGCGTAGTTTCATCTTGTTGCAGAGAGAAAACGATCTGGAAAAAGGGACGCCTAGTCAGCCAAGTTATGTCGCATTTTCATCTTCGCTTCCCGCTCCATTTTTGCCTCCATATCAGCAAGCTCACTGTAACGGTTTGGACCAAGCAATTGGGTGAGCTGCTGGCCGGCCAGTTCATTTTCGACGATTTGATTCATCTTTGCCTCGGCATGTCTGTTTTTGTTTTCGTAATCTTTGAAAAAAGCCACGCTCGCATCGGCTTCTGCGAGAAAGCGTTGCCTGATGATTTCCAATGCACTAGATGCAGTCCGATCGTCGATCTGCCATTTGTCGAACAAGCGAACATATTGAGGCTTTCTGCTGTTAAAAGCGCCCTCATAAACTGATCGGGAAAAATTCTTATTTGCCTTTGCGGCAGCTTTCTTGCGAGCTTGTTCAAGCCGGACATCAATATCGTCAGTCACCTCTTTAAGTTGAATCTCCGCAGGCAATTGTTCGGCTGATCCAATGGTCTGGGAACTCTTTTGTTTTTGAAGAGGCGCTTGCCCGCCCCATTGAAAATGGTGCCCCATGAGAGCGAAGACAGCAATGCAGAGAGCTGTGATTAAAAATTTGGATTTCATTTCGGTGAGAAATTTTCAGCCCTTATTTTCCTAGGTGTATGATTTCAATAACCTTCGGTCAATATTTTATACGCCCAGTCTTCCTGCCGCCCCCCCTTTGCCACTGTTGCCGGGCACGATTGATAAATCTCGATGATGTCAGGTGCGGATACGTAGTCTTTGCTTTATAGACAAAGCCCCCCAATCGCCAACCTTAACATCCCCCGATGCGCATCCTCCACCTGACCCCCGGCACCGGGAACTTCCACTGCGGCTCCTGCCTGCGCGACCACGCGCTGATCAAGGCCTTGCGAGTGCGCGGCCATGACGCGCTGATGGCGCCGCTATACCTGCCGCTGGTCACGGACCGCGAATTTGGCGCGCAGGAGCTGCCGGTGCAGATCGGCGGCATCTCGCTCTTTTTGCAGCAGAAGTTCACCTGGTTTCACAAGCTGCCAAAGTTCGTCCACACCTGGATCAACAAGCCGGACCGCCTGCGCTTGGCCTCCAGGCGCATGGGCATGACGAGCCCCCGGGTTCTGGGCGAAATGGCGCTGGGAGCCCTGCTCGGCACCGAAGGCCGCCAGTGGGGCGAGTGGCACAAGCTGCTCGACTGGATCCGCAACCACGGGAAGTTTGACGTCGTCTCCCTCTCCAACAGCCTGCTCACCGGCCTGGCGCCCGCGATTGAAAAAGAGCTGGGCCTGCCTGTCGTCTGCTCCCTGCAGGGGGAGGACAGCTTTCTGGACACCCTGCCGGAGCCCTACCGTACCCAATGCTGGGAGGCCATGCAGCGCAACGCACGAAGCATCCGCCGCTTCATCGCCCCCAGCCAGTTCTACGCCAGCCACATGCGCGAGCGCCTGAATGCCGCCGAAGGACAGATCAAAGTGATGCCGAACGGCATCGACACCACCGCCTTCACCACCTCTTCCCCGGACCCGAACTGGCCCACCATCGGCTACTTTGCCCGCATGATCCATGGCAAGGGCCTCACCACCTTGGTGGATGCCTACATCGATCTGGCAAAACGTGGCAGCGTGCCGCGGGTGAAGCTGCGCATCGGCGGTGCGAAGACGCCCATCGACGAGAAATACGTCGCGGAACTGCAGCGCAAGATCAAGGCCGCAGGGCTGGAAAAACGCGTGGAGTGGCTGCCAAACGTCAGCTTCAAGGACAAGGTGCATTTCTTCCACGACCTCACCGTCTTCAGCGTGCCCGCCACCTACGGCGAAGCCTTCGGCCTCTACGTGATCGAGGCCGTCTCCAGCGGCGTGCCGGTGGTGCAGCCGGACCATGGAGCCTTCCCCGAGCTCATCGCCGCCACGGAGGGCGGCATGCTCTGCAAGCCGGACGACGCCAAAGCGCTGGCAGACGCCCTCGAAGCCCTGCTCAACGACGGCGAACTGCGCGAAAAATTCTCCAGAAACGGCATCAACAAAGTCCGCCAGGAATTCAGCGCCACCCGCATGGCGGAGCGTTTTGAAGCCATCCTGCAGGAAGCCGCCGCCCCGGAGCAAGCCCTGCATTGACCCTGCGCATCTCCCGTCCATTATCCGCCCGCCCATGACTTCCATCAGCTTTGGCGAGGCCGTCCGGCGCTCGTTTCAAAAAGACCCCCGCTACCAGCCAGCCGCCTATGAGCTGGTGCGTGACGCCCTGCACATAGCGGCCAAAAAGTTCCGCGACGAAAACGCGGAGGACCAGCACGTCAGCGGCCAGGAGCTGCTCGCTGGCTTCCTCGACCACGTGCTTTCCGAGTACGGCCCCATGTCCATGATCATTCTGGACCAGTGGGGCCTTCGGCGCGGCGAGGACGTGGGCAACATCGTCTACAACCTGATCGACTGCGGCTACTTCGGCAAAAACGACGGAGACAGCATCGAAGACTTCGCCGGCGGCTACGACTTCGAGCTCGCCTTCACCACCCCTTTCCTCCCAGCCTCTCTGCGTGAAGAGCGCGAGAAAAAATCCTCATGAAAAAAGTTTTGTCCCGTGCTGCGCCCGCCAAGCCAGGCGCACTTGAAGTCCCCACCCTGGATGCCAGCGTCACCACCCTGCCCAACGGCCTCGAAGTCATCGTACGTGAAGACCACGCCCACCCGCTCGTCAGCGTGCAGGTGTGGATCAAGGCCGGCAGCATGCATGAGGAGCAGCACACCGGGGCGGGCATCGCCCACTGCGTGGAGCACATGCTTTTCAAAGGCACCGAAAAGCGCGACCCGGCGCAGATCTCCCAGGGCATCCAGGCGCTGGGCGGCTACGTCAACGCCTACACCTCCTTCAACCGCACCGTGTACTGGATCGACGGGCTGGCCGAGCACGCCAAGGGCTACCTCGACATCCTCGCAGACATGATCCGGCATTCGAAATTCGACGCGGACGAGCTCATGCGTGAAAAGGAGGTCATCCGCCGTGAGATGGCCATGGACAATGACGACCCCGGCAGCGCCATCCAGCACCTGATGCAGGCCACCGCCTTCCGCCAGCACCCGCTGCGCCACCCCATCATCGGCCACCGCGAGGTGTTTGACCAGATCTCCCGCGCAGATGTGTACGGCTTTGTGCAGCGGCACTACGTGCCGAACAACGCCTTTATCGTCATCGCCGGAGACGTCGAGACCTCCGCCATTCTCGAAACCGTGCGCAGCCACTTCGGCGACTGGCAGCGCCGCGCCTTTGACCCCGTACAACTGCCCTCGGAGCCGCCGCAGCACGGCAGCCGTGCCGCCGCCAAGAACTTCGCCACTGAGCTCACCCGCATCGCACTAGGCTGGCAGATCCCCGGGGAGAATCATGCGGACAAGCCCGCGCTGGATGTGCTGGCCTTCCTGCTGGGCTCCGGCCGCAGCTCCCGCCTTTACCAGGAGCTGCGGGAAAAGCGCAGCCTCGCACACTACATCTGGGCCGGTGCCTGGTGCGCACCGGAGGTGGGCCTCTTCAACATTGAGGCCGAGTGCAATCCCGCCGATGCCGACAAGCTCAAAAAGGGCATGATCGAAGTCGTCGCTGCCATGCAAAAAACAGGCCCCGGCCGCGCCGAGCTGGAGAAAGCCGTGCGCGCCACGCTTAGCAGCCAGCTGCGCACGCTCAGCAGCGTCAAAGGCCAGGCTGGCAGCCTCGGCAACGGCTGGCTGCTCACCGGCTCCCTGGACTACCAGCGCCAGTTCCTCAAGGCCATCTCCGCCCTCACGCCAGATGTCATCCGCGACGCCGCACGCCGCTACCTCAAGCCCGAGGCGATGAGCACCGTCGTCGTGGGAGAGGACGTCGAGACTGCCCCGAAGACCAAAGCCACCGCCGACTCCGCACGGCCAGAGGTGCAGCGCTTCAAGCTCAAAAACGGCCTCATCCTCCTCGTGGGGGAAAATCCGCGCCTTCCTCTCGTCAGTGTACGCACGAATTTCCTCGCCGGCGTTCTTGCAGAGACAGATCTCTCCGCAGGCGTCACGCAGATCTCCGCCCAGATGCTGCTCAAGGGCACCAAAAAGCGCGCTGCTGCGGAGATCGCCTCCGAGCTGGAAAACCGTGGCGGCAGCCTCATGTGCTCTGCGGACGCGCACCGCTACATGATCGGCGCCGATGTCATGCGTGGAGACGAGACCGACGCGCTCGACCTCGTTGCTGATCTCATCCTCAATCCCACGCTGCCCCAGGCTCAGCTGGCAGAGGTGAAAAAGCGCCAGATCGCCCACATCCTCGAAGAAAAAGAAGACCCGCTCACCGTCGCCATGCGCAAGGCACGGCGGGAGATCTTTGCCGGGCAGCCTTTCCATCGCACCGCCCTGGGCACCGAAGAGAGCGTGACCGCCCTGAAACTGGCAGACTGCCGCGCCATGCTGCATGCCAGCTTTGCGACCGGCAACGGCGTCATCTCCGTCTTTGGAGACGTGAAGGCCGCCGAGGTGAAAAAGCAGGTGGAGAAAGCCTTTGCCAAACTCCCGCGCGGCAACCGCCAGATCGCGCTGGGCCGTGAATACCACGCCAGCGCCAGGCCCGCCGCATGGACAGAGCATCTCGACAAAGAGCAGGCTGTCATCGTCGTGGGCTTCCGCACCGTCGGGCTGGAAGACCGCGACGTCCACGCCCTCAATCTCATCGATGAAGCCTGCAGCGACATGGGCAGCCGCCTGTTCAACCGCATCCGCGAAGAACTGGGCCTGGCTTATTATGTGGGCGCACAAAACTTCGCCGCCATGGGCGCGGGAGCCTTCTACTTCTACGTCGGCACCGACCCCAAAAAGGTCAAGCTCGCGGAGAAGGAGCTCATGGCCCAGATCAACGATCTCGCAGCCAACGGCCTCCATACCGATGAAATCGACCGCGCACGCGTGACGTGGCGCTCCTCCTGGCTGCGCGCGCAGCAGGGCAATGGCAGCATGGCCGACGTGTGCGCCTGGAATGAGATCAACGGCCTTGGCTGGGATCACTTCCAGAAGCTCCCGGGCATCATGACAGACATCAGCTCCAAGGAGATCCAGCGCGTGGCCGCCAAGTACTTCGGAGAGAAGAAGGCCTTCATCGTCCGCGTCCTGCCGAAGTAGCCCCAAGGAGCGGGGGACTCCTTCACCCCCCGTCCTCCGCCCGTTTCGGCTCAGCGTCCCAGCCTGCCTCACCACATCCGAACCACGGATTTCTCGTGGCAGTCAGCCTGCACACTCGCCAAGCCGTCCCCATGATTCCTTCCTCCTCCTCAGAAAACACCCAGGCAGAACTCAACGCCCTGCGCTCCGAAATCAGGCAATGGACCTTCGGCATCCGCTGCGTGTTCGCAGCGTTCAACTTGCTGCCTCTTTATTACTGCACCCGGGGCCTGCTGGCCGCGCCCGCGTTCAAAAGCATCTTTGAAGACATGCTCGGCTCACAGGACAAGCTGCCCAGTATGACACGCTTTGTCGTCTCATGGTCTCACGGCTTGCTCGCAGCCGTTTGGCTGCTGGCCGTCCTTGCCATCGTTCTGATCTTCCGTGCCTCCCGCGCACGCACGGTGTGGATCACCACCGTGCTGCTGTCAGTGTTCCTCCTCATGACCGGCCATCTCGTCATCGCCACACTCTTTGAGCCCCTCGGCGCCGTAATCCAAAATCTCTCCGGCGGCGGCATGTAGTGCCGGCTGATAAAAAAATCGCCGCGCACGTCGATTTTCCAAATTTCCTACCCACACTTGGCCCAGCGCCTGCTTTATCAATCACTCGGTTGGGGCGCAAGCTTCACAAACATTTCTCAGGTTCGCCTGAGGAAACACACAACGAGCTGGGGAGTCGCTTCATGGTTGGGACTCCTTGGTCACCTAAAGGCCCGGAAGGATTTTGGTTGGGTCCTTCCGGGCCGAGTTGTTTTCAGACACCGGCATTCCACCCCTCCTGCCTTCATGTGGCCCCCCGGTCTCGAAAAATTCACGCTTAGACAGCATTTTTCCAAACCTTCTTGGCCCGGTGGCTGCTCTATCAAGGACGCAGATGGGGCGCAAGCCTCTCAAACATTTCTCGGGTTCGCCTGAGGAAACACACAACGAGCTGGGGAGTCGCTTCATGGTTGGGACTCCTTGGTCACCTAAAGGCCCGGGAGAATTTTGGTTGGGTTCTCCCGGGCCAAGTTGTTTTAAGGCGGCCGCAAGATGCGGAAAAGCTTGCCCTCCCCTTTGCTGCCCGGCACTCATCACTCAGCAGGCTTGCCGCAGGAAAGCCCCTTGCTTTATGGCTTTCGTTTGCCATTCAAAGCTGTTTTGTGATTCCCGCGTGCCTTCCTTTACATCCATCCATTTTTCTGGGTCGTCATGGGCTTTGCTCGGGCTGATGCGGTTTCTGCTCGCCCTGATCGTTTTCTCGACCCACTTGCAGTGGGCCACCGATCTAAGGTTTCCTTTTTTGCAAATAAACGAGCTCCACGGGCAGTCAGCGGTGTTTGGCTTTTTTCTAATCTCAGGAGTGTCCGTCGCACACTCCTACGAGAAACGCCCGACCGGCTACTATGCGAGAAGGTTTCTCCGGATTTACCCGCTCTACATTGTTGCCGTGGTGTTTGCTCAGTCGCTGGTGCTGCTCGTCGGCAGCCAGGCGGTCCTGGCCAATTGGGAGATCCCCGCCACTGGCTGGAAAACCGCAGTGGCCAACATGCTGATGCTCCAAGGGTTTGCCGCCACGTCAGTCACATACAATCTGCCGCTTTGGAGCCTGAGCCTTGAGGCATTTTATTACCTGCTGACCCCGCTTCTTTTTCGTGTTCATTCCTCTGTCATTCTGTGTTCCGTTGCGTGTTCAATGGTGCTCTTTTGTTTTCCGCAAAACTTCCTCTTAGGGTATGGCGCACTGAAATATGCCTGGCCCTGGCTTGCCGGTTTTCTGCTGGCAAAGAACAAAAGCAAGACCTGGACCGCGTGCCTTTGCGCATTGGGATGCGTGCTGATTTATTTCTCTCAGAATCAGACCTGGGGATGCGTGACCTTTGCGGCAACTGCGGCGGCAGTGCTCACGGCTTCGCATGTCCACCTGCCCCGGCCCGTGCAAACGGCATTCAACTATCTGGGCGAGATTTCATATCCCTTTTACCTGTTTCATGCACCGTTGCTCATCCTGTGCTACATGAAATTGGGAGTGCGTGACGCCTCTGTGTTTTTCATCCTCATCCTGCTTTCAACTGCCGCATTGGACTGGCTTTTTGACAAAAAATTAAAGTCTTTGCTTTGGGAGCCCCTGGTCAAAAAAATCATCGGCATGCACCGCTGATGGTCGTTTTTCCCGGCCAAATCCACGGCATGAACACAACAAAGGAGCAGCAGGCGCGGGGCCCGTTGCATTCCGCTTGGGTTACCTCGGTCTTTTTTTGCAAAATCCGCCTCCGCCTGTTTGATTTTGATCATTGCAAATCAAGGAGGCCCGTGGCTCATTGATAGTCCTTACCAACCCACTATGAAATCAATCGCACCGACTCTTGCCGCTCTCGTCATGACGTTTGCCGGTCTGACCGGAACAACCCAAGCCCAAACCGTGAGTGACGCCAAACCCGTAAAAGTCGTGATGGAAACCAGCAAAGGTACCATCGAACTCGAACTCGACGCCGCCAAGGCCCCGATTTCAGTCGCCAATTTTGTCAGCTATGTGAAGAAGGGCTTTTACGACGGCCTCATCTTTCACCGCGTGATCCCTGACTTCATGGTGCAGGGTGGCGGCTTCACCCCGGACATGCAGCAGAAGGAGCCGGACGCCCAGATCGAAAACGAAGCCAAGAACGGCCTCAAAAACGTCAAGGGCTCCATCGCCATGGCCCGCACGCCCAACCCCCACAGCGCCAGCTCACAGTTCTTCATCAACCTCAAGGACAACAGCTTCCTCGACTACCCAGGGCAGGACGGCTGGGGCTACTGCGTGTTTGGCAAGGTGACCAAGGGCCAGGAAGTCGTCGATGCCATGGCTGCCGTGGCCACCGGCCGCAAAGGCCAGCACAGTGATGTGCCTGTGGAGCCGATCGTCATCAAGAGCGCAAAGCTCGCGGAATAATCTCCGCCACGGCTTCGCCTTTCAGATTCCAATGCCAGCCGGGAAACCGGCTGGCATTTTTCTTTTGGCTCACATGAACTTCTTCACACGATCACGCACATCGGTTTCGAGGCGCTTCACGTAGTTCGTGGAGTACTCTACCGGGCACATCTTGTCATCCTTCGTCAGCGGCGTCAGATCCATCGCAAAGGTCAGCAGGCTCGTCTTGTCCGTGGTGTGGGAGTCAAAGTAGGTCGCGTTGGCATGACGCAGGCCCTCTTCGGCCAGATCATAGCGCTTGCCGCCGCTGATCTGGGAATCAAACACCCCGAGCAGCGGGCGCAGCATGTGCGGATGCTTGTCCACCCAGAGCATCTCCTTGTCCTCAGCGAGCAGCCAGTCGAGCTTGCGCCAGACTTCGCAGCCATAGACCTTTTCAGGACGCATTTCCGGCGGCAGTTCGCGGATGGCTTCCAGGCAGCGCAGAAAGGTCGCCACGTGCGTGTCATGCCGGTCACAGGGGTTGTGGAGATAGAGAATCTTCGGCTGGGCATGCTCCAGGATGAATTTCAAATCCGCCACAGCGGGGGCATGACGGGGCTTTTTGATCTCATCGCTCGGATAGCCCAGCTGCACCATGATGCTGTACTCCCCCACGTAGGCAGCCTTGCGCTGCTCGATCAGGCGCACCTTCTGCATCTCTTCGTCTGTGTAGGACTCATAGGGGCCCTTGCGCGGACTGCCGGCGCCATCGGTGACCACCACACCGCCGAACCACTGCTCCTTGTGGTGAAAGCATTCGGTGATGCCGTGGTAGGCGGCGATTTCCAGGTCGTCCTGATGCGAAACAATGCCCAGGTGCGTCACGCGGCGCAGCGCGGTCCACGGTTCAGTTTCGTCAGGAATATAAAGATCGTGTTTGGGATGTCGAAATTGCACAGGAAGGCGACCATGCACCGCAACTCCTGAAGTGCAAAGTGCATTCCACCCCTTCGGCCGCCCGCATTAGTCCATGCACAATGGCCCGATGAAACATCCGCCCTCCAAAAACGGCAGCCCCGGCGCGCTGCTCATGCCCGGCGGCAGGAGATCTGCGTCTCCGCCATCCCCCTCCTCATTGTGATGCTTTTTTGTCATTCATTCGTCCTTTCTCAATCTGGTTTCCCCACTCCCATCCCCCAGCCTATCGTCTGGACAAAGCCACGTGCCACGCCATGATCCGCCGCTCGCACATCCAATCCAGCCCCCCTTTCCCATGAGCTTCATTTCCCAAATTTCCGAGGACCTCAAAAACGCCATGCGTGCCAAGGACACGGTGGCGCTCAACGTCATCCGCAACCTCAAATCCGCCCTCAAATACGCCGCCATCGAAAAACTCGGTGCGGAGGGTGAGCTAGGCGACACCGATGCTCTGGCAGTGGTGCGCAAGGAGATCAAAAAACTGCAGGATGCTGTGGACGGGGCCGAGAAAGCCGGCCGCCCGGAGGCCGTGGAGGCCGCCAAGGCCGAGATCGCCGTCCTGGCCAAATACCTCCCAGCTGCCATGAGCCCTGAAGAGCTCGGCAAGCTCGTCGAAGCCGTGATCGCCGAACTCGGCGCCACCTCCAAGAAAGACATGGGCGGGGTGATGAAAGCGCTGCAGGAGCGCGTGGCGGGCCGTGCGGACAGCAAATCCATCTCCACCGAAGTCGCCAAACGCCTCGCCTGACAGACGGCTCCCAGTTCGCGGTTCGCCGCTGAACTTCGGCAACAACGCACCGAGAACTGAAAACAGCGAATCGAATGACCTCCGCCATCATCGTCGCCGCAGGCAGCAGCCGGCGCATGGGGTTCAACAAGCTCCTGGCCCCTCTGGCCGGCAAGCCTGTGCTCATGCGCACCCTGGAGGCGTTCCAAGCCTGCGAGGCCATAGCGGAGATCATTGTGGTGACGGGCGATGCCCTGCGCCCGGAGATCGAGGCCTGGCGCTCCGGCAGCCTCGGCAAAATCACCCAGGTCATCGCAGGCGGGGCAGAGCGGCACCTTTCAGTGCATGCAGGTCTGCAGGCGCTGGACCCGGCGTGTGAAATCGTCGCCGTACATGACGGCGCACGCCCACTCATCTCGGTGGCGCAGATCACGCGCTGCATCGAGGCCGCACGCACACACGGCGCCGTGGCCTGCGCGCGTCCCATGACCGAAACCCTCAAGCGCTGCGACGAGACAGGCCTCATCATCGGCTCCATCGACCGCGCCAACGCGTGGATCATGGAAACGCCTCAGGTGTTTCAGCGCGCGCTGCTCTCACGGGCCTATGATGCGGTGATCCGAGACGGAGCGCTCGTGACAGACGAGGTCTCTGCCGTACAACACATCGGCGCTCCTGTGCGAGTCGTCGAAAACTTTGAACTAAACCCCAAGATCACCTTCCCCGCAGATATTCTGCTGGCGCAGCGATTCGTCGATTGAACGACACCCATGCCCGACACCGCCGATCTCGACAACGCACCTCACCTCCCGCGCCGGAACTGGGCGTCCATCGTTCTCGTACTGTTTGTGCAGGCGATGAATTCCTTCAGCGACAACTTCGTGAAGATGCTGCTGATCGCGCTTTCGATCATCATCGCCAAAGACTCCTGGGTGGGCCGCCACATGGAGCTGTGGCTGGGCGCCATCTTTTCCCTGCCGTACATGATCTTTGCCCCGCTGGCCGGGTATTGGTCAGACCGCTTTTCCAAGCGCAAGGTCATCGTGTGGATGCAGGTCATGCAGATCATCTGCTTTGTGTGGCTCTCGCTGGCGCTGTGGATGCAGCGCGTGCCCGGCTCGCTCGAAATCTGCCTGGTGGGTTTCTTTGTGCTGGCCGTCCAGGCGGCGGTGCTCAGCCCGGCCAAAATGGGCATCATGAAGGAGCTGGCGGGCTCCCGGCGCCTGGGCCAGGTTTCAGGCTGGCTGCAGGTGACGATGCTCGCAGGCATCCTCGGCGGCATGTGGGCTGGCGGCGTCTGGTACGGCACCGAGTATGAAAAGACGCACGACGCGTGGATGTCCGCACTCTGGCCTCTGATCATCATCAGCATCCTGGGCATTGTGGAGCTGATCGCTTCCATCTGCATTCAGAGCACGCCAGCGCATACGGAGGTCCACTGGCGCAAAGGCATGGCGCTGGAACATTTCGAAAGCCTCAAAATCGTCTTCCGCCGCCGCTCCATCCGCCTTGCTGCGCTGGGCGTGACCTACTTCTGGTTCATCTCCAATGCACTGAGCTTCATCCTCGTCACGCTCACCAAGGAACTGCACCCTGACACCGGCCATGGAGACGGGCCCATGGAGCTCGCGAAAGTCGCCGGCATCCTCGGCATAGGCGTCATCAGCGGCAGCTTCTTCGCCTCCCACGTCAGCCGCAACCGGATCGAGCTTGGCCTGATCCCCCTGGGCGGTTTCGGCCTCGTGGCCGGTCTGCTGTGGTCCGGCCTCGCTCCGCTGGGCAGCAGCTGGATGTATGCCGGCATCATCTTCACCGGGGCGGCAGGCGGGTGCTTCATGGTGCCCCTCTACGCCTACGCGCAGGACAAGGCGGAAAAGCACGAAAAGGCGCGCATCCATGCCGGGATGAACCTGATGGACTGCCTCGGCACGCTGGTGGCGGTGGCCATTGTGGGCCTGATGAAATGGCTCGAACTGCACTCCTCCACGCAGTTCCTGCTGCTGGCCATCCCCACTTTTGCCGCAGCCGTGTACAT
Source organism: Prosthecobacter fluviatilis (assembly GCF_042655725.1). GTDB lineage: Bacteria > Verrucomicrobiota > Verrucomicrobiia > Verrucomicrobiales > Verrucomicrobiaceae > Prosthecobacter > Prosthecobacter fluviatilis. The sequence continues at coordinate 673,314 of NZ_JBHSMQ010000001.1, read as the reverse complement.
CATGCGCCTGCTCCCGCAGGATCTGGTGCGTTTCCTCATGCTCGCCGCCGTAAGATTCACCTACAAGGTGAAGCCCGTTCACATGGAGCGCATTCCAGCCACGGGAGGAGTGCTGCTGCTGCCAAACCATGTGAGCTACGTGGACGCCCTCATCGTCGGCTCCGCCAGCCGCCGCCCGGTGCGCTTTGTGATGTGGGACGCGCTCTACAACCTGTGGTGGCTCAAGTGGCTTATGCGCCTTGTCGGTACGGTGCCCATCTCCGCCACCCGGGCCAAGGATGCCATCCGCGCCGTGGCGGCTGCGCTGAAGGAGGGGGAGATCGTCTGCCTCTTCCCCGAAGGGCAGATCACCCGCCACGGCATGGTCAATGAGCTGCTCAAAGGCTTTGAACTCATGGCACGCCAGGGCGATGCCCAGGTGGTGCCCGTTTACCTCGACGGCCTCTACGGCAGCATCTTCTCTTTCCAGGGCGGCAAGTTCTTCACCAAGCGGCCCAAACACCTGCGCTACCCTGTGGAGGTGATGTTTGGCGAACCCCAAAGCCCACGAGATGCCAGCGCCGGGGCCATGCGCCATGCCATGCTCTCCCTGAGCAGCGAGGCCTTCCTCAAGCGCAAAAGCTGGGCCCACGCCGGGGAAGATCTCGTCGCCTTCGCCAATGCACTGCGGCTTGCCGAGACCGAATGGCACCACGCCGGAGATGTCTTCCTCAGCCTTGAGCCAGAGGGCAGCATCATTCACCGCACGGTGAAAGCGCTCACTCAGGTGATGCCCGGCACCAAGTTCATTGATCGCGGGCCGGAGGCCCACCCTGCCCACATCGTCGCCTTCTGCACCCGGAGCACGCTCAGCAGGCTCACCGGCCAGGAGCGGCTCGTCTTCTGCCTCGACAGCGGTCTTTCTCCCCTGCCCCAGACCACCGCCCTGCGCGGTTACTTTGACGCAGACACCGGCATCCTCATCAGCACCGAAGTTCCCAACCCGCCCATGCCAGCCAATGACAAGGACGAGCAGCTCGGCCGGAAAATCGGCACCCTCGGCCGCCTGCTGCCAGGTCTTGCGATTGCATCCACCGCCGAAGGGGTCCGCATCAGCGGCCTGCTGCCGGAGGATGCCCGCAGCATCAGCCTTGCCGGAGTGAAATTAGATGAGGCGGGGTTCCTCGCATGCAGCGCGGTCACTCCGACATGAACAGGGCCTGGATGTCCGCCTGAGTGAGCTGCAGCTTGTCCGTGCGCCCTGCCAGCAATCCCTCCACCAGCGCGGCCTTCTGCTGCTGCATTTTGAGGATGCGCTCCTCAATGGTGTTTTCGCAGATGAGCTTGTGCACAAAGACGGGGTTCTTCTGGCCGATGCGGTAGGCGCGGTCGCTCGCCTGCGCCTCAGCGGCAGGATTCCACCACGGATCATAGTGAATGACCGTATCCGCCGTGGTGAGATTGATGCCCGCACCGCCCGCCTTGAGACTGATGAGGAACACCGGCACTTTGCCCGCCTGAAACTCCTGAATGGGCGTCTCGCGGTCCCGTGTGCTGCCGGTGAGCTTCACATACCGCGTGCCGTCTTTTTTCAGCCTCGCCTCGATGATGGCCAGCATTTCCGTAAATTGGGAGAAGATGAGGATGCGCCGTCCTTCATCAATCAACTCTGGCAGCAGCTCGTCCATCAGGAAGGCCGTTTTTGCCGAATCCGACACACTCTGAGCCGTTTCCTGCTTCAACAGCTGCGGGTGGCAGCAGACCTGCCGGAGCTTGAGCAGCGCGTCCAGCACGACGATCTGGGAGCGGTCCAGGCCGTTCGCGGCGATGGCCTCTCTCACGCGCTTGTCCATGGCCGCGCGGATCGTTTCATACAGGTCTGTCTGCGCCTTGCCCAGCTCGATGCTGTGCAGGATCTCCGTCTTGGGCGGCAGCTCCTTGGCCACGGCATCCTTGGTACGGCGCAGCAGCAGCGGCTGAATGCGTGCGCTGAGCTGCTTCTGCCGCTCCGCATCCGCATCACGCTCGATCGGGTTGCGGTAGTGCTGGCGGAAGGTGTCGGCATCGCTCAGCAGGCCGGGCATGAGGAAATTAAAAAGGCTCCACAGCTCGCCGAGGTGGTTTTCCATCGGCGTGCCGGTCAGGCAGAGGCGGTGCTTCACCTTCAGGCCGCTGCACGTCTGCGCCGCGAGGCTTTTGGGGTTCTTGATGTTTTGCGCCTCATCCAGAGCGACGATGTGCCATTCCTGCGCCTGCATCACATCCGCATCGCGCACGAGAAGCGGGTAGCTGGTGACGACGAGATCGTACTGCTTGAGGTGCTTGAAGTCGCTTTTGCGCGACTGGCCATGCATGAGCAGCAAGCTCAGCGAGGGCGTGAACTTGATCGATTCATTGATCCAGTTCCGCAGCACGCTCGTCGGCGCCACGATGAGACACGGATGCTTCATGCGCCCGCTCTCCTTTTCGATGAGGATGTGTGTGAGCGTCTGCAGCGTCTTGCCCAGGCCCATGTCATCGGCCAAAATGCCGTGCAGGCCGAACTCGCGCAAAAACTGCATCCAAGAGGCGCCCTCGCGCTGGTAGTCACGCAGGCTGGCCTTCAATCCCGCCGGGGGCGTGATGAGACCAATCTCACGGAAGCTGCCGAGCTGCTGGCTGAGCACAGCGAGCTCTGCAGGCGCACGGATCGGCAGGCCGTCCAATGTGGCAAGCTGGGCGGCGCGCAGCTTGTCGAGCTGCAGTTTGCCATCCTTGCGCACAGGCCGGGTGGAAAGCAGCTCATCAAAGAAACGCAGCAGCACCACCAGCCGCTGTGCAGGCACGGAGAGCACGTCGCCACGGTCACCACCGAGCGAGAGCAGAAACCGCTGGTCCAGGTTCTTTTCCAGCACGGCAGCGGTGAGCCCCTGGTCAATGCAATCGACCAGCAGCGGCACCATGGAAATGCGACGCCCTTCGATTTCGACACCGAGATCAAGCGAGAACCACTCACGCCCGTCCTGATCTCCAGCGAGATCGGTGAACCACCCGTCTTCGGAGGCCTCATGAATTTGGAAGCCAATATCCTCAGGCACCTCCACGCGCCAGCCGCCCTCGCGCAGCCGGGGCACCTGGTCTTTGAGAAACTGCGACCAGAACAGCGCCTGATCCCCGGCCACAGCCATAAAGCCCAGGGTGGACTCGGGAGCCTTCGCCCCGGGCAGCGCCTCAGCGAACGACTTGAAACCCAGCGTGGACAGGTCCGTCAGCAGCAGGCGCTCTGAACGCAGATTGCGCACCAGCGTGAACCGCTCCCCGCTCTCATCTTTCCATTGATGCGCCGGGCTGCGCACCAGCATCTCAAAGCGCAGCGGGCAGCCGTCGTATTCGGCGCAGGGCTGGATGAAGGCGATGCTGCGCTGCGCCCAGCCGCCGATGTTTCGCTTTGCGGTGATCTGCGGCATGTCCACGAGCATGCGCCGCACCAGCAGGATGGGCTTCGGCTCCGAGGGCGGCAGCTCCACCTCTGCAGACTCCGGCTGCTCGGCAGCCTCGGTCTCCGCCGCCACGGAGGTCTTTTCACGCACCCGCGCCATGGCCACGATGCGCCTGCGCCCTTCTTCAAGATCCAGCATCAGCATCAGCGCCGCCGCATGCTGGCACAGAGTTCCCACCGCGCAGGTGCAATGGGAGGTCATCGCCATGCTGCCGTCTTCCCGCAGCCGCAGGTGCGCCGTGACGGAGGCGGAGTTGAACAGCGCCGTGCCAATGCCGGCAATGATCTCCACCTCATTTTCCGCGCACACATGCACCCCCGCGAGGCCGATGTCCCCGTGCTTGAGCAGACGCCCGCCCTCCTCGATCTGCTGCCGCCGGAACAGCCACAGCCATGACTTCGAACGCACCTGCGACCAGAGCTTGGGAAAAGGAAAATCTTCAACGAGCATGCTCTTCAAATGTGCCGCAAGCCTTAAACACTGTGCTTCACCACATCCCACGCGGCATCCATCTGCTCCAGCGAGAGCTTGCCGAGCTCATGCCCCTGCTCGCGCAGATGCGTTTCCATGGCATGAAAGCGGCGGGTAAATTTTTCATTGGCGGCCGCCAGCGCAGGCTCGGATTCAATGCCGAGTTTGCGCGCCAGGTTCACCACGCTGAAGAGCAGATCGCCAAGCTCCTCCTCCATGTGGGCTTTGTCCCCTTTGGCGATGGCCTCCTCGAGTTCGGCAGCCTCTTCGCGTATCTTGGCAAAAACGGGCGTGGCGTCCGGCCAGTCAAAGCCCACCCGGGCGGCTTTCTTCTGCAGCTTCTGCGCACGCATGAGAGCCGGCAGGCCGTTGCCGGTGCCGTGCAGCAGGCCTTCGTGCTCCGTGCCTTTTTCGGTACGCTTGATGGCATCCCACTGCTTCAGCACCGCATCGGAAGTGGCGGCGCTGGTGTCTCCAAAGACATGCGGGTGGCGGCGGATGAGCTTTTCCGTGAGGCCGTGCACCATCTTGTCGAGATCAAAGGCGCCGGTCTCGCTGGCGATCTCCGCATGCAGAACGGGCTGCAGCAGGATGTCGCCGAGTTCATCGCAGATCTGCGCGGGGTCTCCGCCGCGAATGGCATCCGCCACCTCATAGGCCTCCTCAATGACATGCGGAATGAGGGAGGCATGGGTCTGCTCCATGTCCCAGGGGCAGCCGCCGGGCGCACGCAGGCGGTGCACGACATAGCGCAGGCGGGTCATGGGGTCGGGATGGTTGAGCATTTCGTCCATTCTGGCAGGTAGTGCCGCGTGCCGGGATGGTCAAGACCGTCCTGCCTCGCCGCTCTCACCGCCCGCAGGTTCCCGCGGCCGGATGACATTTTTTTCCGCTCTCCATGATGAGAGCTTGGCAAAACCTGCGTTCTCCATGACAATCGTCATTAACAACCTAAACAAGCCATGCCGCGTAAAATCAGCCACATTGCACCGGAGTGGTGGGATTACACCACGTTGGAAGACGAACTCATCAACGACGCCGCACGGCTCACGGAAAGGGATCTGCGCCAGCTCACCCGCCCCGGCTTCAAAGTGGTGATGTTTGACACGCTGGAGGATTTTTATCTGGCCGAGGCGCTGGAGTACATCCACGCCTGGAAGCAGGCCACACCGGACAACCCGGCAGGCATCTGCGGCCCTGTGGGCCCCACACAGCAGCTCCCGCTCGTGGCGCGGCTGATCAATGACCTCGGCATCTCCATCAAGGACGGCCACTTCTGGGGCATGGACGAATGGTATGACGAGCACACCAAAAAGGAGGTCACCATGGAGCACCCCCTTTCTTTTGAAAGAGCCAGCCGCGAGCTCTGCTTTGACCGCATGCAAAAGAAGCTCTGCATGCCGGACACCCAGCTCCACTTCCCCAAGGCGGACACCGCAGCCTACATCAAAAGCTGGCAGAGCGGCGTGCGCTGCGCGGTGATGCAGGGCGGTCAGGGCGACATCAAAAACTGGGCATTCAACGATCCGCCCAAGCGCACCGGCAAGTGCAAGAACGAGCCGCCGCCCCCTGCGGAGTTTCGCAAGCTGACCACCCGTGTCGTCGATCTGCATCCCGTCACCCTCATGCAAAACGCCCGCACCTCGGGCGGCGGAAACCTCACCCTGGTACCCCAGAAGGCCGTCACCGTGGGCCCCAAGGAAACCTGGATGGCTGAAAAAGTCAGCATCTGGCATGCAGGCCTGCACGACAATCCCCTGGGGCAGCGCCTCACGGCGCTCATGATCTCCAAGCGCCTAGCGGATGCCTCAGTCCCCATGTCTCTGCTGGCAGACCACCCGAACGTGCAGTTCAACTACTACCGCGGCGGCCTCGGCCAGTGCGATGTGGAGATGCACTGATGAGAGGGCTGCCAGCCTCGTCAGCCGAATTCCAAACTAACGTTTGCTATTCCCAATAAGAGGACGAGTGTCCTTGTGCAAGTTAACCTGATAAAGGCTAAGCTAAGTCGTTCATCAGGTTGTTTCTTTGGTGTTCTTAAATCCGATCTCGGAGCTTACTCAGCCCTCATTGAGGCTGGCTGAACTCAAGAAATCGATATGAATACCAAAATGTATGTGGGCAATCTGCCCTTCAATGCCACAGAAGACGACGTCCGCGCTCTCTTTTCCGACTACGGCACCGTGACTGACATTCACCTTCCGATGGACCGCGACTCCGGCCGTCCACGTGGCTTTGCTTTCGTGACCATGGACTCCCCCACGGCCATGAACGAAGCCATTCGCGCCCTCAATGAAAAAGACTACGGCGGTCGCAACCTGACCATCAACGAAGCCCGTCCGAAGGAAGAACGTCCTTCCGGTGGCTATGGCGGCGGCGGCGGCGGTGGCCGTGGTGGTTACGGCGGCAAAGGCGGCGGCCGTGGCGGCTACGGTGGTGGCGGCGGTGGTCGCTACTAATTAGCCCCTGGCATAGAAGCCATTTTCAGCGGCATCCCGGCAACGGGATGCCGTTTTTCGTTTCAAGCCACATTCTTTATCCGCAGCACCCGCCGCCACCGCAGCAGCCACCACCTTTGTCATCGCCTCCTTTACCGATGGTATTGATGCCAAGCGGGCAATATAGCGGACAGAAACGCATGAAGGCAGTGAGCAGCGGCACGACACCAATGGCGCCGATCCAGCTGTGATTGACGATGCCGTAGGCGACGAGGCCCAGGCCGATGATGACACGCAGAGCGCGATCCACGATTCCAATGTTCGGTTTCATATGGGTTTAGGGTTTGGGTTCAGGGTGTGAATGCCTGTTGGCCATGAAGTAGAGCACCGGCACAGCCATGCGGCTGATGAAGAGGCTGGCGATCTCCCCGGCCATGAGTGCGATGGCGAGGCCCTGGAAAATGGGGTCTGCAAGAATAACGGCCGCCCCCACCACCACCGCCATGGCCGTGAGCAGCATGGGGCGGAAACGCACGGCACCGGCGTCGATCACTGCCTCGCTCAAAGGCATGCCCTCCTGGATGCGCAGCTCGATGAAATCGACGAGGATGATGGAATTGCGCACCACGATACCACCTCCTGCCATGAAGCCGATCATGCTCGTGGCGGTGAAGAAGGCATCCATGAGCCCATGCGCCGGCAGGATGCCCACCAGCGAGAACGGGATGGCCACCATGACGATGGCGGGTGTGATGAAGCTGCGGAACCAGCCCACCATGAGCACGTAGATGAGGATCAGGCAGGCACCGAAGGCCGCGCCGAGATCACGAAAGACCTCAATGGTGATGTGCCACTCGCCGTCCCATTTCATGGCAGGCTCGGCATCGCTGAAGGGCATGCTGGCATTGAGAATTTTGAGCTCTGCTCCGCTGCCGCCAAAGGCGCGGGTGTCGAGTTTCTTCAGTGCCTCGTTCATCTGGAAGATGGCGTACACGGGGCTCTCCACCACGCCGGCCACGTCGCCGATGACGTAGGTCACGGGCATGAGGTTCTTGTGGTAGCGGCTCTTCTCCACCGGCACGTGCTCCACTTTCACCAGCTCGCGCAGCGGCACCAGGGGCGCGCCGCTGGCTCCGGGCTCGGGCAGCGCATTGGCATCGCCGGAGCGCACACGCAGCGCCAGCAGATCCTCCGCTGTGGTCTTGGCGAAGCGTGGCAGCTCCAGGCGAATATTGACGTCCTCCTTCTCCTGCGGCTGGTGCAGCAGGTCCACGGACTCGCCATCCACGGCGATCTTGAGGGTCTGTGAGATGGTGGCGGCGCTGATGCCGTGGAGTGCGGCCTTTTCCTTGTCGATGATGAAGCGAGCCTTCTGCTGGTCGGCCTCCACATACCAGTCCACGTCCACCACACCGGGCGTGGCCTTGAAAATGTCCTTCACCGCGCGCGCCATTTTGAGGCGGCTCTCTTCATCCGGGCCGTAGATTTCCGCGACGAGCGTCTGCAGCACGGGCGGGCCGGGCGGCACTTCAGCGATGGCCACTCGTGCGTCGTAGCGCGCGGCGATCTCCGCCACGGCAGGGCGCACACGTTTGGCAATGTCGTGGCTCTGCGCCTTGCGCTCGTGCTTGCCCACCAGGTTCACCTGGATGTCCGCCACATTGGCTCCACGGCGCAGGAAGTAGTGGCGCACGAGGCCGTTGAAATTGTAGGGCGAGGCCACGCCGGAGTAGATCTGGTAATCCGTCACCTCCGGTTCCGTGCGGATCACGGCGGCCATCTCGCGCGCCACGGCGGCGGTCTGCTCCAGGGAGGCCCCCTCGGGCATGTTCAGAATCACCTGAAACTCGCTCTTGTTGTCAAAGGGCAGCATCTTCACCTTCACCCAGCCAAGCCCCACCGTGGCCATGGCACCGAGCAGCAGCACGGTGATGCCGATGAGAAACATCCAGCGCGCGCCGGTGTGGTGAATCAGCGGGCCCATCATGCGGCGATAGAGCTTGGTGAAAAAATCCTCCTCATGCTCGGAAGCCAGGTGCTTGTGGCCGTCGTCCACGGCATTGCCCTCAGTCAGCTTGGAGTACTTGCCGCCCCAGCGCAGGATGCGGATGGAGGCCCAGGGCGTGACGATGAAGGCGATGAGCAGCGACCAGAACATGGCCGCGCTGGCGCCGATGGGAATGGGCCGCATGTAGGGCCCCATGAGCCCGCCCACAAAGGCCATGGGGAGCACGGCGGCGATCACCGCAAAAGTGGCCAGGATGGTGGGATTTCCCACCTCTCCCACAGCCTCCACAGCGATGGCAGACCAGCTCCGCCCCTTGTTTTGCGGCAGGTGGAAATGACGCACGATGTTTTCCACCACCACGATGGCGTCGTCCACCAGGATGCCGATGCTGAAGATCAGTGCAAAGAGCGTGATGCGGTTCAGCGTGAAGCCGTAGAGGTAGAAGATGAGCAGTGTGAGCGCCAGCGTGGCCGGGATGGCCACCGCCACGATGCCGCTCTCCCGCCAGCCCAGCGTGAGCCAGATGAGGATGGCCACGCTGAATACCGCGATGCCCATGTGCAGCAGCAGTTCGTTGGATTTCTCAGCGGCGGTCTCGCCGTAGTTGCGCGTCACACTGACCTGCACATCGGCGGGAATGATCGTGCCTTTGAGCAGGTCCACCTTGTGCAGCACCTCATCGGCCACGCTGATGGCATTCGCCCCAGGGCGCTTGGCGATGCTGAGCGTCACGGCGGGCTCATCGGCGCTTTTGCTGCCGTGAAAGACATACTGCGTGGGCTCCTCGCCACCGTCGATGATTTCGGCCACCTCGCGCAGATACACGGGGCGTCCGCTGAAGACGCCGATGACCACATCTCCCACCTCGTGCGCGGTGCGCAGGAAGGCGCCCGTCTCCACCAGCACCTCGTTGTTTCCCGTGGTCAGACCGCCTGCGCGGAACTGGCGGTTGGCCTGCTGCAGCATGGGCACGAGGCCGGCAGGGCTGAGATTGCGCGAGGCCAGCTTCACAGGGTCCAGCATCACACGCACGGCACGGCGGGAGCCGCCCAGCAGCGTGGTCTCCGCAACCAGCGGCACCTGCTTCACCGACTCCTCCACCTGTGCGGCCAGACGGCGGAGCGTGAGGTGATCATAGCGCGCACTGTGGAAAGTGAGAGCCAGGATCGGCACGTCGTCGATACTCTTGGGCTTGATGAGCGGCGGGGTGACCCCCATCGGGATGCGGTCAAAGTTGGAGCGCAGCTTTTCCGTGATCTTCACCAAGCTGCGCTCGGGGTCTTCGCCCACCTTGAAGCGCACGATGACGAGGCTCTCGCTGTCGCGCGAGGTGCTGTAGAGATACTCCACCCCAGGCACCTCCCAGAGCAGCTTTTCCATCGGGCGCGTGGCGCGCTCCTCGATCTCATTGGCCGAGGAGCCGGGCATGGACACCAGCACATCCACCATGGGCACCTTGATCTGCGGCTCCTCTTCGCGCGGAAGCAGCACCACGGCGGCAGCACCGAGAATGACGGAGGCGATGACGACCAGCGGCGTCAGCTTGGAGTCCACAAACGCGGCGGCGATGCGGCCCGCGATGCCGAGGTGGGGGGAGTTTTCGGCGGGAGTGCTCATGGCTGGATCGTTACAGGTTGACCGTCGATGAGTTTGGCGATGTCGTTGATCACTACCTGCTCACCTTCCTCAAGACCGGAGAGGATCTCGATGCCATCGGAGAGCACCTTGCCCGTCTTGACCAAACGCAACAGCGCATGGCCGTCCTTGGCTACAAAGAGCAGCTCCATCTGCCCGCGCCGGAGCACACTGGCAGCGGGCACCACCAGCAGCTTTGTTTCTGCCACTGGCACGGCCACGCGGCCAAACTGGCCGGTGCGCAGGCCGTCTGCGGCAGGCAGGTCCAGCTTGACCAGAAACGTTCGGCTCACTGGATCGGCCACCGGGGCGATCTCGCTCACCACGGCCTCAAGCGGCTGAGGCAGCGTGGCGATGCGCACCTGCATCTTGGCCCCCATGCTCACGCGGTCCAGCATGGCCTCGGGCAGATCCGCTTCAAAGCGCAGTGAGGTGGGGGCCTCGATCTCCAGCAGAGGCTTGCCCGGCATGGCCAGGTCGCCCACGTCTGCCAGCTTGCGGGTGATGACACCATCAAACGGTGCCGTCACGCGGGCGTAACCGGCCATGGTCTCGGCCTCGCTCACACCAGCGGTGGCCACCTTCACGCGAGCATCGGCGGCGTCAAAGTCCTGCCTTGTGGTGGCCTTGCTCTCGATGAGCTGCTTCTGACGGGAGAAGTCGCTCTGCGCCTGCTCCAGCATGGCCTTGGCCTGGTCCACCTTGGCCTGGATCTCCTGATTTTCCAGGCGTGCCAGCAGGTCGCCCTTCTTCACCTTGGTGCCGGGAATGGCAGTGTACTCCAAGAGACGGCCGCTGATCTTGGCCTCCACCATGGCGCGCAGCTTGGAGCGCACCGTGCCCACCACCTCCTCGGCGGCGGTGTGCGGCTGCAGACGGGCCACCTGCACCTTGACGGCGACAGCTGGCAGCGCCGCCGCCTCACGGGTGGCGGCTTCTTGCCCGCCACAGGAGGCCAGGAGCGGGAGTGCGGAGAGTAGCATCAAAGATTTCATGGTGATCATAAGTCGGATGGAGCCCGTTGCGCCACACTTACGGCGGCAGACGAGGCGATGCTTCTCTTCTTTAGTGTTTTCCACAGCAGGAACCGCCTACACCCAGCTTTTTCAGGATGGTTTCAGCGGGGCAGAAGCCGGTGAAGGCAGACTGCAGGAGATTGGCCCCCACAAAGGCGGTCAGCCAGATCCAGTTCGGATTCACATAGTGGCTCAGGGCCAGGCTGACGAGGATCATGGTGCCGGCAAGGGCGCGGATGGCGTTTTCAAGTTTCATAAGGATGCTTTGATTCGGGTTTGACTTCAGATGGGGCTCAGTGAATAATCCATTCTCAACTATATGAGTCTATACGCATATAGCAGATGTCTGCAAACCCTTTTTCAACTCATGCCCGCCGCACGCAAAAAAAACCTGCCGCCGGTTTCGGAGGAGGCTCTCGTATTGATCGCCTCCTGGTTCCGAACCCTGGCCGAACCCAGCCGTCTTAAAATCCTCCGCGCCCTGGAGGAAGGCGAAAAGAACATCACCGAACTCGTCGAAGCCACAGGCCTGACCCAGGCCAACGTCTCGCGCCATGTGCAGTCTCTGGTGGAGGCTGGCATGGTGGGCCGTCGCCGTGAGGGGCTGACCGCCATCTGCTTCATTGCAGATCCCAGCATCACCGAGCTCTGTGACAACGTCTGCACCAACCTGCTCAAGCGCCTCTCCCAGCAGATGAAGAAGCTGGGCGGAGCCTGAGACGGCTGCCTCGAACATCAACCCATGATTCTGCGCACCCTGATGTGGACACTCATCACCCTCGCTGTCGTCGCAGCCCTGTGGTTCTGGTATGAGGGGAGCTGGGACCGCCGGCTCTTCTCCGCCGCCCCAGGCTGCACCTGTGCCAACCTCAACGCCGGACAGGCCAATGCCTGGCTGCGCGCGCATCCTGAGACTCAGGTGCTGGACGTTCGCTCCCCGGGTGAATACGCTGATGGAGCGCTGCCCGCAGCCGTGAACATCTCCATCGGCGATCCCGCCTTTGAGACCAAGGCCGGTGCAATGGATAAAAACAAGCCCGTGCTCGTTTACTGCGCGGGCGGCTACCGCAGCCGCAAGGCCGTGGCCGTGCTCAAAGAACTCGGCTTCCGCAACATTCAGCACATCCACCGCGGCTACATGTCGTGGAAACCTGACGCCCAGCCATGAAACATCTTATCCTGCCCATCCTTCTCCTCACAGCCTCCGCAGCCTGCGCCGCCGAACCGGAGGTCATTCCCATCCAGCTGCGTGAAAACCTGCGCATCGTCTATCAGGTCACCGACGACGTGGCGCACGACGGCGTGAACAAGGGCCTCTTTTATGCCCGCAAGCTCATCAACACCTACGACAAGCAGGGCATCGCCGCCGACCAGGTGCATCTGCACCTCGTCTATCACGGCACCGGCATCGCCGCCGTGGTGAATGACACCGCCCGCAAACGCCTCGGCGTGGACGCCCCCAATCCCAACGCAGACATCCTCGCGGAGCTGATCCGGCGCGGTGTGCAGATCGAGCTATGCGAGAACACCATGCAGCAGAAGGGCGTGAAACCCACCGAGCTGATGCCCGGAGTGAAGCTCGTGGTGGGCGCCTTTCCGCGGCTCATCGACCTGCAGCTGCAAGGCTTTGCCTACATCAAGTTTGAGTAACAACGCATCTCTCCATTCATGAAACGCCTCCTCCTCATCCCGCTGATCGCCACACTCGCCTTCGCCCAGGACGCGAGCGTGAAGCCGGGCATCAATGACAAGTTTCTCGACCCCAACCTCAAGGCGGACGAATGGACGCAGAAGTTTGAAACCGAAAGCCGCGAGATCTTCCACCAGCGCGAGAAGATCGTGGCCGCCGTGGGCCTGAAGCCCGGCATGTCCATGGCGGACATCGGCGCAGGCACGGGGCTCTTTACCCTGCCTTTTGCGCAGGCGGTCGGCCCCAAAGGTCATGTCTATGCCGTGGACATCGCCAAAAACTTCCTCTCCCACATCCAGGCGCGGGCCGTAAAGGCCCAGGCGGCCAACGTCAGCACCGTGCAATGCACACCGCGCAGTGTGGAACTGCCGGAGGCCAGCATCGATCTTGCCTTCATCTGCGACGTTTATCATCACTTTGAGTACCCGCAGGACAGCCTCGCCAGCCTGCACAAGGCGCTGAAACCCGGCGGCCAGTTCGTGCTCATCGACTTCAAGCGCATCCCCGGCGTGAGCAGCGACTTCGTCATGGGCCACGTCCGCGCTGGACAAGAGGTCTTTGAGGCGGAAGTCACCGCCGCCGGATTCGAAAAGGTAGCCGAAACAACAGACGTGCTGAAAGAGAACTACTTCGTGCGGTTCAAGAAGAAGTGAGGCATCAGCCCTGCCGCGCCCACGCCAGCAGCCGCTCCGCAGGCTGGAAGCCGGAGGTCTGTGAGACCAGCTTTCCACTCTTGATCAGCGCAAATGCGGGAATGCCCTGAATGCGGAACTGACGGGCGATGTCCTGCTGCTCGTCGGTGTTCACCTTGACCAGAATCGCCGTGCCTGCGGCCAGGGCAGCGGCTTTGGCAAACTCCGGAGCCATCATCTGGCAGGGACCGCACCAGGGAGCCCAGAAGTCGATGACGACCGGCAGCGTGCTGCCAGACACCAGCGCGGCAAAGCTGGCCGGGCTGTCGATCTCCACCGGCACTGAGATGTGGGGCAGATCCGCCTTGCACGAGCCGCAGCGGCCCTGCTGGGCAGCTTTGGCGTAGGCGATGCGGTTGGCGGTGCCGCAGGCGGGACAGGGCAGAATGACGCCGCGCTCGTCGGCTGAGAAATGGGTGCTCATAAATGACAAAATCGAGTTGGTGTTTGATATTGCATATACGCATACACGCATATAGCGGTCATGCAACACAACAACCTTGCACAAGATCATGAGCCGACATCTTCTCATTCTCGGCGGAGGCACCGCCGGCACCATCATGGCGAACAGCCTGCGCAGGCGGCTGCCCGCATCTGACTGGAGCATCACGGTGGTGGACCGTTCGGACCGGCACCTCTACCAGCCAGGCCTGCTCTTTCTGCCCTTCGGCCAGTATGAGGAGAGCGACATCATCCGCAGCACCCGCGATTTCATCCCGCAGGGGGTGGAATTCATGCAGGCGGAGGTGGATCAAATCCTTCCCGAAGATCATGCCGTGACGGTCAAGGACGGGCGCACTCTGAAGTATGACCTGCTCATCATCGCCACCGGCTGCCGCACCGCACCGGAAGAAACCGCCGGCATGCTGGGCCCGAAGTGGCGCGTGAACGTGCACGACTTCTACACGCTGGACGGCTCACGGGCGCTGCGTGAGAAGCTCAAGACTTTCCCCGGCGGGCGAGTGGTGGTGCACATCAACGAGATGCCCATCAAATGCCCCGTGGCCCCGCTGGAGTTCACCTTCTTGGCAGACACCTTTTTCCGCGAGCGCGGCATCCGCGACAAGGTCACGCTCACCTACGTGACACCGCTGTCTGGAGCCTTCACCAAGCCCAAGGCCTCCAAGAAGCTGGGCCACCTGCTGGGAGACAAGGGCATCGAGCTGGTCACCGAATTCGTGGCGGAAAAGGTCGATCAGGAAAACAACAAGCTCGTCTGCTTTGACGGCCGCGAGGTGCCCTACGATCTCCTCGTCACCACGCCCACCAACATGGGAGACCAAGCCGTGCGCCGCTCCGCGCTGGGAGACGACCTCGACTTCATCGCCACGAACAAGCACACGCTGCAGTCCATCGAGTACAAGGACGTCTTCGTCATCGGAGATGCCACCAACCTCCCGGCTTCCAAGGCGGGCTCGGTGGCCCACTTTGAAAGCGAAACGCTGGCGGACAACATCCTGCGCCACATCGCCGGAGATCCTCTCAAGGAGGAGTTTGACGGCCACTCGAACTGCTTCATCGAGTCCGGCAACGGCAAGGCGCTGCTGATCGACTTCAACTATGACTATGAGCCGCACGAGGGCGGTTTCCCCTTCTCCTTTGGCCCCATGCGCCTGCTGGAGGAAAGCCGCATCAACCACTGGGGCAAGCTGGCCTTCCGCCACATCTACTGGAACGTGCTGCTGCGCGCCTGGCCACTGCCGGGCATCAGCCGGCAGAAAAAGAAACCCGTCGAATCTTGAAAATCATCCCGTACAACGATCATGAAAAAGAACATCGCAGGAACTGAAGTGGACGTGAACGAAGAGGGCTACCTCACCGACATGTCCCAATGGAACGAAGCCATCGCCGCCGCCATCGCAGCGGAGGAAGGTGTCGGCACGCTCACTGACGCCCATATGAAAGTGGTGCGTTACCTGCGCGAGCAGCAGGCCAAAGGCGCTGCGCTCACCATCCGCAGCATGGGAAAGAGCGGCGTGGTCACCACCAAGGAGCTCTACGATCTCTTTCCCGGCGGCCCGCTGAAAAAGGCCTCCAAGATCGCCGGCATCCCCAAGCCCGTCGGCTGTATTTAACCCATTCCCCATACCCGATTATGAGCACCCCTGACGACAAGCAACCCGTGAAGAAGATCTGCATCATTGTGAGCAAGGGCTCGCTGGATGGCATCTACCCGGCGCTGATCATGGCCAATGGCGCGCGCATGGAGGGCATCGAGGCCTCCCTGTTCTTCACCTTCTTCGGCCTCAACGGGCTGGCCAACAAGACGCTGGACCACCTGAAGGTCTCCACCGTGGGCAATGCCGCACTGAACATGGCCATGCCCATGCTCGGCCTGCCGATGACCATGCCCTTCCCCACCGTCATGGGCGCTATCCCCGGCGTGTCCGCCTTTGCCACCCACCTCATGAACAAGGAGATGGAGAAGCTGGACATCCCGCCCGTGCGCGAATTCCTGGAGCTCATCTCCGACTCCGGCGGCAAGATCTTCGCCTGCAAACTGGCCATGGACATGTTCAAGCTCAAAAAGGAAGACCTCATGGACCGCGTGGACGGCGTGCTGACCGTCGGCCAGTTCTACGAGGAGTCAGCGGGCGCAGGCACGCATATTCTGTTTACCTAACCCTCATCACCACTGCAGACTGGAGACCTCCGCGCGCTCCGCATTCCGGCTCTCTTTGACAATGTGGCCGTCGGAGAGGTGCAGCACGCGGTCGGCCATGGAAGCCATCGCCGCATTGTGGGTGATGACGATGGTCAGCGTGCCGAGTTCGCGGTTGATGCGCTCGATGGCCTCCAGCACGGTGATGCCGGTGGTCACATCCAACGCGCCAGTGGGTTCGTCACAGAGCAACACCTCGGGCTTTTTGGCGATGGCGCGGGCGATCGCCACGCGCTGCTGCTCGCCGCCGCTGAGCTGGGAGGGGAAGTGGTCCAGCCGGTGGCTCAGGCCCACGCGGTCCAGCGCGTCTTCCGGCTTCATGGGGTCCGGCGCGATGTCGGTGATCAGAGCCACGTTTTCACGGGCGGTGAGGCTGGGAATCAGGTTGTAAAATTGAAACACAAAGCCCACGCAGTTGCGGCGGAACTGCGTCAGCGTGCGCTCCCCGCCGCCGGAGAGGTCCCAGCCCTTGTAGCGCAGGCTGCCGGAAGTGGGGATATCCAGCCCGCCGAGAATGTTGAGCAGCGTGGACTTGCCGCTGCCGGAGGCCCCCAGCAGCACGGCCAGCTCCCCGGTGTGAAAGTCCAGGTCCACCCCCTGCAGCGCCACCACATCGAGGTCTCCCGTATGGTAAACTTTGCGCAGCCCCCGGGCTGCAAAGATGGGCAGTGGGCTGGCTGGGCTGGGGCTGGTCTGCTGGGCGGCGGGGTGCATTCCTGCTACCTTGCATGGACAAAGCGATTCTGCCAACACGATGATCGGTGGTTGCGTCCTGCGCTCATCGCGCAAGATTGACCGATGCCCATTTTGGTCAGCGACGAAACCCCAGACATACACACGTCAAGGGTACAACTCCCCACACGTGAACGCAGCTGCGGGCGCACCCTGGTCATTGGAGACATCCATGGCTGCTCCACAGCGCTCGACCTCATGCTTCAGGAGCTGGCACCTCAGAGCAATGACGTGGTCGTCACACTGGGAGACTATGTGGACCGCGGCCCGGACACACGCGGTGTGCTGCATCTCCTGCTGGAGCTGGAAAAGCAGGTGCAGCTCGTGCCACTGGTCGGGAACCATGAAATCCTCATGCTGGATGCGCGCAGCAGCATGCTGGACCCCGGCTCCTGGTATGGCGTCGGCGGCAGGCAGACCATGCAGTCCTACGGCAGCATGGATGTGCCGGACTGGAGCGCCATCCCGCAGGAGCACTGGGATTTCCTCAGCCAGCGTCTGCAGCGCTGGCACATGAACGAGACCCACATCTTTGCCCATGCGAATGTGAACGCCATGCTGCCCATGCCAGACCAGAGCGACGACTGGCTCTTCTGGCGGCGCTTTGACGACTCCCACCCGCATTTTTCCGGCAAAACCCTGGTGTGCGGCCATACCGCCCAAAAGAGCGGCCTCCCCCTCATCCTCCCCAGCCGCATCTGCATCGACACCTGGGCCTACGGGGAGGGCTGGCTCACCTCGATCGACACAAGCACGGAAACCGTGCTGCAGACCAATCAGCGCGGGGAAACCCGCCGCTACAGCTTCGACGAAGTGCGCATGCTCACCGAAAAAGCGTGACCTCCCCCGCCATGAATCGTGCGCGCTGGCTTCTTTCTGCTGCTGCTCTCTTCGCGCTCTGGCTCATCGGTGCCCTGGTGTGCCTGCCCCTTTTGCAGCGCGATCTCGAAACGGCCGCGCTGGATGCGCTCTCCCGGCAGCCCGCCCTGCACAGGCGGCTGGACGGACTCCACCTGGAGTTTGCGGGCCAGCAGGCGCGTCTCGCTGGCAGCGTCCGCACGCAGCAGGACCGAAGCCTGATCGAAAGCACGTTGCGCGAGCAGGTGCGCCTGCCAGCCCCCTTTTCAGCCGGGCTCGGCCGTCAGCTCAATCCCGTCAGCTCCGTGCATAGCGAAATCGAAGTCATCCCCAGCCAGCCGGGCTGGGTTCTGCTGGCTGCAGACGGGGCGCGCG
Source organism: Prosthecobacter fluviatilis (assembly GCF_042655725.1). Classification (GTDB taxonomy): domain Bacteria; phylum Verrucomicrobiota; class Verrucomicrobiia; order Verrucomicrobiales; family Verrucomicrobiaceae; genus Prosthecobacter; species Prosthecobacter fluviatilis. The sequence goes on along the minus strand of NZ_JBHSMQ010000001.1, from coordinate 655,279 downwards.
CACGCCTGCTGGGCACCGCAGCCAATGCCTACGAGGCGCGCGACCTCTCGCACAGCATTCAGGAGACTTGGAGCACCCGCGGCGGCGTGAGCGAAGGCCTTCCCGGCACCGACCCTGAACACCACGACGAAGCCGCCAGCGTGGCCACAACGCTGCGCACGCTCCCCTCCCCCCAGTCCAGCGCCCAGGCTTATCTGGCACGTATCGGCCAGTCCTGGCGTGAGCTGGCACTGCACCAGTCTGACACCGCGCTCTTTGCGGAAGCGCACGCCCAGGGCGTCAGCGAGGCCGAATGGCAGGATCAGGTTCTGCCCGCCCTGCGCGTTCTTCGTGCCGCCCAGGAGCGGCAGCAGAGCACCGAGCGCGAGCGCGCACGCCTGGCAGGCCTGCCCCCGGGCCACCTCTTCATAGCCGTGCGTGACCAGCAGATCATCCTCTGCGGCGAAGTGGGCACACCCGCCATGAAGCAGGCGGTTCTGGAAGAGGCGCTCAAAGCCTTCGCCCCGCGCCGCCTGCATGACGAGATCCGTGTCAGCCCCACGCGACGTCCCAGCGGCGATTTCGGCCCCATCACCACCGCGCTGCTTCCGGAAAAAGGCAGGTCTGGAGGCAAATCCTGCTTTCTCAGCATCAGCGGAGATGCCTGGAAGCCCGTGGACTGGCAGGTAGCCCCCCGTGAGCAGTCATGGAAGGACAGCCTGCCAGCAGGCCTCGACGCCAGGCTGCTGCAAAATGACAGCGCCCTGCTCAGCAGCTGGCTGCACGGGGATGACACGCTTTCCCCAGCCTCATCTCAACCCACCGCCCCCGCGTTCATCTCCCTCACCCTCTTCGGCAGCCGCGCGATCCTCTGCGGGCAGGTGGCGGAGGAGGCGGTGCGCGCCCAGCTCATCGCCGCAGTGCGTCAGGCCTATGGCTCGAAGTTCCTGGTCATCAGCGACCATCTCCACGTTCAGGCAGACTGCGCGCCTTCAGGCGGCATCCAGCACACTCTCAAAAGCCTGCCCACACCGCCTGCCCAAAACACCGCTGCCGTTCTGGCCATTGCCAGACCGGGCAGCACCTGGACCCGCATCCCGGTGACGCACGACCTTGTCGAGGCAGGCGGCCTGGCCAGGTCAGGCCTGCTCCCTGCGGGCCTGCCCGCCGCCGCCGTTGAAGATCTTTCGGCCGAAGCCATCGAGCAGCTTCGCCAGCACCTGCAAACTCCTGCATTCCCCTGATGTCCTCCCTCCTCTGGCTGCTGCTCTATCTTGCCCCTCTGCTCGGCCTCACCGCCGCCCTTTTCGCATGGCTCGGCTGGCATTGGCGTGGCACTGACATGCAGAAGCGCATCGACGCGCTGGCCACACAGGTCAGCACCGCAGAGGCAGCCCTGCGCGAAGCTGAAAGTGCACATGCCGCCGTGCTCGAAAAAGCCGCCACAGTCCAGCCGCCCCCTCCGCAGGATGGCAGGGCAGCGGCAGAGCTCCAGGCCCTGCGGGCAGATTTGAAATGCGCCCGTGACGAAGCGCACCTCCGCCAGGAAGAGGCCGCCAAAGCGCACGAAGCCACGCTGGCTTTGGAAAAGGAGATGCACCGGCTGCTCGCAGAGCTGGAGCAGCTGCGCGCCGCGCACGCCTCAGTCCAGGCAGAGCTCTCCCTCCTGCAGAGCACCCCGGCTGCTGCAGAACAACCGGAGGCTGCCCCCGCCAAACCCAAACGCAAACGCAGTACCACGGCGAAGGCCCAGCACCCCGCCGTCACGCTCCACGAAAAAATCGCCTCCCTCGAAAGCCAGCTCCTCGCACAGCAGTCAGACCTCGCCGCTTTGACCCAGGAACGCGACGGCTGGCAGCAGCGCATCAGCCAGCTCGAAGCCGGACCCCAGTCCGATCCCGCAGGTCTTGGCCTGGCCCGCCGCAGTCTTGCCGACACTCAGAAGCGCCTGGCAGCCGCCACTGCGAAGCTGGGCCAGCTCCAAAACCAAACACGTGTGCTCCAGCACGTGCAGGAAACCAGCACCGCGCTAGCCGATGTGTCTGACGACGACCTGACTCAGATCAAGGGCATCAAAAAAATCATCAGCGACCAGCTCCGTGCCCACGGCATCCGCACCTGGCGGCAGATCGCTCTGTGGGACGAGAATGAGCGGCGCGCATTCAGCGAGCTGCTGGCCTTCAAAAATCGCGCCACGCGCGAGCAGTGGCAGGAGCAGGCCCGCGCCCTGCATGAAGCCGCCCATGGCCCCCTGCCTTGATATTTCCCCCCCGCCGCATGTCCAAAGTCACGCGTCTCTGCTCCCTGCTTGTCTCCCTGGCCCTCGCCTCCTGCGTCTCCACGGGCACCCTGGCCGAGCATCAGGAAAAAGCCCGCCGTCTCAGCCACGATCTCCAGCAGCTCTCTCCCTCGGTGGATGCACGCGAGGCAGACCGGCTGGCGACCACCGCCATCGAGGAATCCGCCAAGCTCGCAGCGGATTTCAAACCTTTCATCCACCCATGGATGAACAACGGCCTCGTCAACGTGGGCCTGCGCAAGCGTGGCCTGTGCTACCAGTGGCGGGATGATCTCTTCCCCCATCTCTTCCACCTGAAGCTGAAAACCTTGGACCTGCATCTCAGCGCCTCCAAGCGTGACACCTGGCAGGAGCATCACGGCATCGTCGTCACCGCCAAAGGCCAGCGTTTTGAGGATGGCCTCGTCATCGACCCCTGGCGCCATGGCGGCCGCTTGTGGTGGGGCCTGCTGAAGAATGACAAAAGCCACCCCTGGAAGCCCCTTCCCTGGGAGCTCACCCCCATGGTGCTGCGCCCCCTGCTCATGCCGCATCTCTACCCCGCCCGCTGACCCGCCTCACACCCGCGCCTTGGAGGTCACCACGGCGTAGGAGCGCGAGACAAAGTTCCAGTTCACCACATTCCACCACGCCTCGATGTATTTCCTGCGGTCGTTCCGGTACTTCAGGTAGTAGGAGTGCTCCCACAGGTCGAGGCATAAAATGAACCTCCCCTGCTCCTCAGGCCTCACGAAATCGCTCATCAGCGGATTGTCTTCGTTCCTCGTCATGGAGATGACCAGCCTGCCATCCGGGCGGTACACCAGAAAGGCCCAGCCGGAGCCAAAGTGCTTCATCGCAGCCTCCGTGAAGGCCTTTTTGAATTCGCCGATGCCGCCAAACTCACGCACGATCGCCTCGGCCACCTTGCCTTCCGGGCCTGCGGGCCCGGAGCCGGCAGGCGCGAGAAAGCGCCAGAAGGCGGTGTGGTTGATGTGCGCCCCGCCATACATTCTCAGATCCTTCTGATTCTCGGCAGAGAGCGTTTCCGGAGGCCCTCCCATCCTCACCACGTTGCGCCTTGGATTCACTGGCAGCACCAGACGGCGGATGTTGGGCATCAGGGTGCTCACGTTGCCCACGCTCAGATTCAGCGGCTGCAATGTTGCGGTCAGCTTGTCGAGAATTTCGGAGTGATGTCGGCCGTGGTGCAGCTTCAGGGTCGTTGCATCGAGATGCGGCTCCAGCGCATCAAAATCAAACGCCAGCGGCTCCAGCTTGAGCGGCACTCCCAGCGGGGCGATCACCTCCTCCTCGGCGGCAAAAAATGCCCCGGTCACGGCTGCAAAGCCGGTCGAAACAAAAGCCCGACGCGTTAACGCTGATTTTCTCATGTCGGATTAAAGAAATACTTCAATCCCACCTTGGCAGGCAAGCAAGAATCACGCCCCGTCGCGTGCAGGCGTTCACGGTTTGTCCTTCTTCACGGCCGGCGGTGGCGTCACCTTGATTCCCGCCGCCTCCATCACGAGCCGCTGAAAGGCGTCCTTCGGCTTGCCGCTGTCTGGCACCAGAACGTTCTGCACCATGTACACGGTGACGATGCCGCTTTGAGGATCGATGCAGCCATTGGTGGCAAAGGCACCGCCATGGCCGTGGCTGCCCACGGGCATCTGCGAGTTCACACGCTGCGTCTCGGTGTTCACCTGCCAGCCGCAGGCGTAGTTCAGCTGCCTGCCACCGGCGCTCACCGGTGTGGTCATGTCCTTCACGGATTTCTCACTGATGATGCGCACCCCGTCCAGTTCGCCACCGTTGCCGATCATGGAGTAAAAGCGCCCCATGTCCGCCGCGGTGGAAAACAGGCCCCCGGAGGGCTCCACCATGTGCGTCACGCTCGCGTCGCTGGTCACAAAGGGGTTGTACCCCGGCACCAGCTCATGCGTCTCGTCATCCATCTTGTACGTGCGGGCGATTCGGGCGCGGTGCACGTCATCCGGATTGAACATCGTGTCCTTCATGCCCAGGGGCGTGAAGATTTTCGCCTGCAAAAACGCATCATACTTCATGCCTGAAACGACTTCGATGATCCGCCCGGCCACCGTGGGCCCAAACCCGTACTCGTACGCACTGCCTGGCTGAAAGGCCAGCGGCGTCTTCAGCAGCGAGGCCACATACGCCTTCAGTGAGATGGCTCCGTCTGAAGGCGCACGACGTGGAAAGGCAATGCCCGCCGTGTGGCTCAGCAGCATGCGCAGCGTGATGGGCTTTTCCGGCGCGCTGCCATCGGCCAGCTTCACCTTGCCCAGCTCCGGCAGCCACTTCGACGCAGGCTCGTCCAGCGAGAGCTTGCCCTCATCCACCAGCACCATCACCGCCGTGCCGTTGATGGATTTGGTCATCGACGCGATCCAGAACAGCGCATCCTTTTCCATCGCGCGCCCCTTGGCCACATCGGCCATGCCAGCGGCATCGTGGTGCACCACCCTGCCCTTCTCCATCACCAGGGTCACGATGCCCGCCGCCTGCTTCGCCTTGACCGCCGCCTCCATCGCAGGATGGATGGCCGCCAGCCTGGCCTCATCCAGCGCAGGCAGGAGAGCAGGAAACAAGAGGAAGGAAGAGAGCGCAGTGCAAAGGAGTCGGTGCATCGCCAAACAACGCGCCTGCTCCGCCACATCTACCCACGATTTGAAAAGCGCACCTCACGCAGCCCTGCGGCTGCCCGGCCTTCTCCTGCGCCCCCCCAGCAGCCACGCGCCACCCAGCAGCACCAGCGCAGCGCCTGCCGGTTCGGGTACGAGCGCGAAATCATTCGCCAGCACGTAGTTCGCCACATTGGACCCGATGGTCTTTCCGTCGGTCACGGATGTCATGAACTGCGTGCCTCCATAGACGCCCGCCATTCCGGCCTCGTTCGCAGCCTGGCTGAAGCTGGTGAAGTTGCGCGTCAGGTCGATGCTGCCGTCCCCGTTGATGTCGCTGCCCAGGCTGAACGCGACATTGTCCCCCAGGTAAGACGCCAGCACCACGGCTGCGGCTTCGCTGATCGTGGCCCCCAGCGAGACATACTCCGGCAGCGATGGCGAGGAAATCAGCGGCGCCCAGAATGAATCGACATCCGTGCTCGCATTGCCGTCGATGTCACCGTTGGCGATGGCCGTTTCAGGCCGCCAGAACTGCTGGTCATAGATCGTGGCCATCGCGACGGTGCTCGCATCCGCCATCGCCACGTTCAGCGTGGCCAGCAGGCGTGCTGTATCGGCGGTGCTCAGCCCGGCCGCGGTGGCCGCAGTTTGGGCGATCTGATTCCACATGCCCGTCATCTTCACCGTGCCGTCTCCGGCTGCCCAAAAGTATGCCTGGCTGGTCTGGTCCAGGGTGCGCGTCGCGCTGAAAGCAGCGCCGAGGTCCTTCACCTGATTGTAGTCCGCCACATACTGGCTGGACTGCAAATAAGAGGTGATGGAGCCTCCCGGCAGCGTGGTCATATATGCGCCAGTGCCAGGGATCGCAAAGGTCCCCACACTGCCCCAGCCCGGCAGCAGCGCCCCGGCGGTGGAAGTCTGCTGCCAGTATCCGATGGTGCCCACAGGCGTGTACGGCGTGGTGGAGGCGTCGCCTGCGCCGTCTGCCGAGCGTGCGCTCAGCAGGTTGTTGGCGATGGTGACTCCCCACGCGATGCCGTCGGTCTTGGCCTGACTGTTGGCAATCCCGCTGAGCTGGGAGTTGTAAAGCGACGTGAAATCCGTGCTGCCCCCCGAGTAGAGGTACTGCATCACGGTGTTCGCCGCCGCGATCATCGCCGCCTGCGAGTCGGCGCCCGCCGGTCCCGCCCCCGGGGCGGGATAGGCCCCGTAGCCGTAGGTGTAGTAGGTGCCTTCGAGGCTTTGATTCGCGTTGAAGATGGACGCCTGCAGGATCGCCAGATCATGCGCTATCTGCGGCGACTCCACCCCTGTCATCTGACTCAGCGCCAAAGCATTCCAGTCAGACACAATGTCCCCACGCACCGCCGGGACCGCCATCAAAAGCAGTCCCAGGGCTGCTATCGCGCTGGAAACTGGGGGGCGAAAACGCAACATCGGCTAATAGAACATCTAAGTTTACTATAATTTTTATAATTTCACAACGCCTTTTTAGCCTTTCCCATCCCCGCCCACCCCGCCTGCATGTGCGTGAGGCTATGGGATTGAGGATCAAAGGCAAAAATTGCAGCTGCAGCGCGTCGCAGCCGGGCAGACCGCAAGGCAAGCTGGTGGCCGCCACGCGGCAGCAACGCGGGGGCGCTAGAGGGGGCCACGCACAGCCCCCCGCCCTCCCCCATCCCCCAATAACCGCAAACCACAGTCAACTCCCTCCCCACTTCCCCTTGACCTTCGGCGCGCCACCCCGACAATCCCCACATCACGACAGGGGCGTCCCGCCGCAGGGACTGAGACGGGCCTTCCTCGGCCCGAACCCTCCGAACCTGATGCGGGTCATGCCGCCGAAGGGAGTTCGCTCGGAGGTTCATCTCAGTCCATGCGCGCACAGCGCGTCCCCCAACAGAGAACCCTGAACCGAGAACCGCCTAACTTTCCCCCCATGATCGCCTCCACCGACTCCTTCGAGCCCCATTCCTCCGACCAGCTCCCCGCCTCCACCCGCGTCTACGTGCAGGGCCAGATCCACCCGGATGTGCAGGTGCCCATGCGCGAGATCGCCCTCTCCCCCACCAAGGACTTCAATGGGCGCATCATCCAGAATGAACCCGTGCGCGTCTATGACACCTCCGGCCCCTGGGGCGACCCCGCTTACAAAGGCACCGTGGAAGAAGGCCTCCCTGCCCTGCGCAAAAACTGGATCCTCGCCCGCAATGACGTGGAAGCCTACGAAGGCCGCGCCATCGAGCCGCGTGACAACGGCTACCTCACCGCCAACCACGCCGAATACGCCGCCGCCAAGCGCGAAGGCATCCTCAGCCCCCTGAAGGCCCCCATCAATGCCCAGCGCCAGCCCTTGAAGGCCAAGCCCGGCAAGGTGGTCACTCAGCTCGCCTACGCCCGCGCCGGCATCATCACCCCGGAGATGGAGTTCATCGCCATCCGCGAAAACATGAAGCGCGCCAAAATCGCCGACTTCACCACCGACATCGTCCGCAACGACCTCGACAAGCAGCACGTGGGCAGCGCCCAGGCGCAGACGGACTACACCCCCGGCATCTTCCGCCGCTTCCCCCAGCGCATCCCGAATGAGATCACGCCCGAGTTTGTGCGCAGCGAAGTCGCCGCCGGACGCGCCATCATTCCTGCCAACATCAACCACCCCGAGCTGGAGCCGATGATCATCGGCCGCAATTTCCTGGTGAAGATCAATGCCAACATCGGCAACAGCGCCGTGGCCTCCAGCATCGAGGAAGAGGTGGAAAAAATGCGCTGGGCCACCAAATGGGGCGGCGACACCGTGATGGACCTTTCCACCGGCAAGAACATCCACGCCACACGCGAGTGGATCCTGCGCAACAGCCCCGTGCCCATCGGCACCGTGCCCATCTATCAGGCCCTGGAAAAAGTGAACGGCAAGGCCGAGGACCTCACCTGGGAGCTCTTCCGCGACACGCTCATCGAGCAGGCGGAGCAGGGCGTCGATTACTTCACCATCCACGCCGGCGTGCTGCTGCGCTTTGTGCCCATGACGGCCTCCCGCATGACGGGCATCGTCTCCCGTGGCGGCAGCATCATGGCCAAGTGGTGCCTGGCCCACCACAAGGAAAACTTCCTCTACACCCACTGGGACGACATCTGCGACATAATGGCCGCCTACGATGTGAGCTTCTCCATCGGCGACGGCCTCCGCCCCGGCTCCATCGCCGATGCGAATGACAAGGCGCAGTTTGGCGAACTCGAAGTGCAGGGCGAGCTGACCAAGCGCGCCTGGGCCAAGGGCGTGCAGGTCATGAACGAAGGCCCCGGCCACGTGCCCATGCACATGATCGAGGAAAACATGGCCAAGCAGCTCGAGTGGTGCCACGAGGCCCCCTTCTACACCCTCGGGCCCCTCACCACCGACATCGCCCCCGGCTACGACCACATCACCAGCGGCATCGGCGCCGCCATGATCGGCTGGTACGGCTGCGCCATGCTCTGCTACGTCACCCCTAAGGAACACCTCGGCCTGCCCAACAAGGAAGACGTCAAAGTCGGCGTCATCACGTACAAGCTCGCCGCCCACGCCGCCGACCTCGCCAAAGGCCACCCCGGCGCCCAGTATCGCGACAACGCCCTCAGCAAAGCCCGCTTCGAGTTCCGCTGGGAAGACCAGTTCAATCTCAGCCTCGACCCCGTCACCGCCCGCTCCTTCCACGACGAAACCCTCCCCCAGGACGGCGCCAAGTCCGCCCACTTCTGCAGCATGTGCGGCCCGCATTTCTGCTCCATGAAGATCACCGAAGACGTCCGCAAGTACGCGGCGGAGCAGGCGATTTCCGAAGAGGAAGCGCTCGCCAAGGGGATGGCGGAGAAGAGCAAGGAGTTCGTGGAGAGCGGCGCTGAGGTTTACACCACGGCGTAATAGGTCCTATTCGACCTATTCTGAAATCCTCTCCCAGAATGGTGCCCTAAAAAGGGCGAAGCTTTTCAAGTAAACTTAAGACCATGCACTGAAACGAGCCACCCTGATGAACTACGATATGCACAGTTTTCATACTCAAATAAGCGATCTCACCAAAAAGGTGGAATCGTATATGGAACGATGTGGAGTAGTTCTCGGAGGAGTTCCTGATGAAGGATGGTATCCGACCAGTCCTGATTACTATTGGGACAAGCTGCCCGAACTTTTGAAAATCGAAGCGGAACAGCTTACCGAGGTTTTTTTGTCGTTATCGAAACCTCTTGCTCGCCTATGCAAGGCGTCTTTACTGGCTACAGACGCTGATCTGAAAGACTTGCTAGCTAGCGTTAAAACCATGCGCGCGGCCTTACATCTTCGCGATTACCGCTACTCGGAGCCGGATGCGATTCATGATGAAGGCGTCGTTCTTGGATTTCGCGCTGGCTCTCAAGAAGAACTCACTGCCCTTAGACCGCAGGATGCCTGGTCACGATTCTCTAAGTCGAATGCACAATTAATTCGCATTTTGCAGCTATGCGATACAGCAAGAAACGACGAAGGAACTCAGAAGCTTCAACAACAAGAAGCCAGCAGATACAAGCCCAATACGGCTTTTATAATGATGTGGATGGATAAAACCGAATCCTCGCTGGAAGATGTTAGAGATGCAGTGCAGGAAACCTTCGGTGAGTTCGATATTCGAGCGGTTAGAGCAGACGACATTGAGCACGACGGAGTAATTTCACAGCGAGTTCTTGAAGAAATCCGCACATCAGAGTTTCTGTTTGCAGATCTGACTGGCACTCGCCCAAACGTTTATTATGAAGTTGGATACGCTCACGCTTTGGGCAAACGAGTCATCCTCTTTCGGAAACGTGAAACGAAGTTGCACTTCGATTTAGCAGGCTACAACTGCCCCGAATATGAAAATCTGAGGGATTTAAAGGAGAAACTTCGCAAAAGACTTAGCAGCCTCACAAATAAGACTTCTAAAATTTAATGTGGAAAATCAACGGAACGCTCCAGAGAATGTCGGATGATCGTTGTCCGGTTTAATGTCCACAAGAGCGTTCATTTTTTTTGACTTACTAGAACACTGGCATTGCAAGGTAAGCACTTAATGCATCGGGACATGCCCCTTGAATTAGATCATACTGGCTGCCCAAAAAAGCAATTTCATTCTAACGGAAATAGAACTTCGAGAGAGGAATCGTACCGTTTAGCCAACCAAACTCGGCCTGCGAACGCTTGAAAAACGCAGAATAGTGGTCCTCGTCCAAGGTTGGAAAGAGAGTTTCGCTCAGATCCGGCAAAGACCATCTTGAATGATTCCGAAGTTCGAACGCCGCCACAATTCTTTCAGCAGCACGATTGGGTGACTGCCCCCAAGCAGTGGCAAAAAAATGAGCCTTTTGCGCCGCCGCACGAGGAGTGTGTAGATGCTGAGGGGCTATTTCCTTGTCAACAATCAGGTCATATTCAAACACTCCCATCAAAAATACAACGGGGCGCTCGGTAGCATCAAGGCGCGTAATAGTTGTGAACCCATTCGTGCAGACGTTAAATCTGTGCAACGCAAAAAATACTGCTATCTCGATGTCCGGTGTAAGGTCTAAACCTGTACTTGGAAAGCCATAATGCTGGGCAATTCCGAATGCCCACGATCGGAATAAGTAAGTACGTCGAAAATCGGAAAACGCCTGTTCGAGCTTTTGAACCGAATCAAGGCCGTAAATTTCACTCAATTGTAAGTGCCTCCGTTCAATGTGAATGTCAAGAAGGCCAAATAAAGCACTCGCGTAATCATCAACATTTAATTTTAACCGGAGTGCCGAAGGTAGTAGTGAGGGCTCCATCACGACATCAGAGCCGTAAAGTTTAAGCCTGTCAGATTTAGTCCGGGAAGAGTCCAGGGTATACAATTGATTCTGCCCCCTCCACATACCCTTAATGGAAGAATCCATTGAATATGAACTCTTAGCAAAAGAGAGGAGATGCTCATATGAATCCATGGCAATAATGGGAATCCTGCGATAAGGAACCCTGAGGAATTTCCCAGTTCCCAAGTGATCCAAAGGTCCCTTTGTAAAGCTCTCAGTTTGTCCATACACGGCGGCACCTTCTTTAACTTGGCAAGTCCACATCCGACCATAAAAGGGATCGAAATAATTCTCGGCATCCTTAGTGGGATCGAAGTATTCATGACATGCAAACACTGAAACCCTGTTTTGCACAGGATCGACATTATCAATGTGCGGAATCGGAAAATTCATTTGTTCGTCAATTCTGCCGACAATTTATCATAAAGCTCTTTGCCGATTTTAATCAAAGGTTTTGGGAACGGAGGTGTCCCTATAATATTCACTGCGCGGAATGCCATGTCCAAATCTGCTCGCCCTTCGCTCAATCGAAGTCCAATTCTGAAGCCAAAGCAATAATAAGCAAGAGCATCTAACGTAGCGCGGAAAGCACCATCTCCATAATGACGATGAAAATCTTGTAACTCGTTTGTTTCACTATCTCTTCTGTCACCCAATAAATCATAATATCGAGATGCTTGCTCCCAGGATCCGAGCGCCGCATTGTGCAACATCTGGATGGGCTCATAGATCAACTCAATCATTGCCGGATGATCGTGTATCACTAGGGCTCGGACATTCTTCTGAGGCACCCAAGGTATTGCTATAGCAACATAATCTGCCCCTCCAACAGACACATCTGGTTTAAACCGCATTTCGGCAATTTTTTCTGCAACCTCTGGGGTTATGTTAGGATCAATTTGTTTCGCAAGGCACAACTGTTCTCGTGGACACTGATATGTTTTAATAAAGTATTCCAATATCTTCGTCAGGAACATTTGAGTTTTATCATTGTTATCAAACGTTAAAACGAGTGCGCCTCGTTGAGCCTCCCCAGATTGGCTTAGGACTTTCGCAGCTGAGCGGATTGCCTTTATCGTCGTCCATAGCGAAACCTGACCAAACAGCCGCAGTAAGACTGCTTCGGGAAAGTGGACGTTTGAGCTATTGATTTCGGCCATAACAAATTGATTTACAAAACCGCAATCTGAAATTTAGAAGCTTTTTACCTAATAAGCAATATTGAACACAGGACAAAAAATGCCAGACATTTTAGCCAATGCGCTGACAAACGGCCCCGCGTTCCCTCTCCCCCATGAACCTCCGCTTCCTCACCCTGGCCAGCCTTCTCACCGCCTCCACCTTCGCTGCTGATGCGCCGAAGCTGCCTTCCATTCCCGCAGAGCCGACGGCAAAGAAGAAGGAGCTGCTCTTTTCCGATGACTTTGAGCGGGCGGAGCTGGGGAAGGACGAGGGCTGGGCCATTGGGGTGCCGACGTTTTCGGTGGAGAATGGCACGAGGACTCTCTCCGCACGGCGGAGACAATTCACCTTTCCCGAAGCCGCCTGACCGCGCTACTCTGACGGAGCCATGCCCGCCAAGCCCAAGCCTCGCACGCTCGCTCCCAAACCCGCCGCCCCTGCCGCGCCGCTGCTTGCGGATCTGCGCGAACTCATCCTCACGGCCCGCGAAGCCGTTGCCCGGACCGTCAACGCAGGTCTGACGCTCCTCTATTGGGAGATCGGCACCCGCATTCGCCGGGACATTCTCCAAGAAAAGCGAGCCGAGTATGGCGAGCAGATTTTGTCCGCACTGAGTGCAAAATTGGAAGCGGAGTTTGGCCGTGGGTTTGGCGAGCGGAACCTGGCGCGGATGGTCCGTTTTGCCGAGGCATTCCCGGACCGGCAGATTTTGACATCACTGATGTCAAAATTGGGCTGGACGCATTTCCTTCACATCGTTCGCCTCGACGACCCGCTCCAACGCGACTTCTACGCCGAGATGTGCCGCATGGAAAACTGGAGCACGCGCACGCTGGAGCAGAAGATCAAGAGCATGCTCTACGAGCGCACGGCGATCTCGAAGAAGCCGGACAAGCTCATCAAGCAGGAACTCGCCGCCCTGCGCAGCGAGGACAAACTCACGCCCGATCTCGTCTTTCGCGATCCCTACATCCTCGACTTCCTCGGGCTGAAGGACACCTATGCCGAGAAGGATGTGGAGGCGGCGATCTTGCGCGAAGTGGAGAGCTTCATCCTCGAACTCGGCATCGGCTTTGCCTTCCTGGAGCGGCAGAAGCGGATGCAGATTGATGCCAAGGACTACTACCTCGATCTGCTGTTCTACCATCGGAAACTCAAGCGGCTCGTGGCGATTGATCTGAAGCTCGGCGACTTCGAAGCGGCGGACAAAGGACAGATGGAGCTGTATCTCGGCTGGCTGAAACGCCACGCCGTCGAGCCGGGCGAAGAAGCGCCGCTGGGCATGATCCTCTGCGCGGGCAAGAACGATGAGCACGTCGAGCTGCTCGAACTCGCCAGCAGCGGCATCCACGTGGCGACTTACTGGACCCAACTGCTGCCGAAGAAACAGCTCGAACGAAAGCTCCACCAAGCCGTCGTCCGCGCCCGGCAGCGTCTCACTTTGAGTGATGGCAAAGCTGGGAAGAAGACGACCCGCAAGGCTCAATAAGCTGCGAAACCACCGCGTTGCGTCTCCTCGTTGGAGGCTGGGTTCATGGGTTCAAAATCCGTTTTGAATCCGTGAACCTAAACCCCGGTGCGAGGAGCTGACTCGCTTCGCTCACCCTGTGTTAATCCCCACCAGCGAAGTAGGACTCAGGTTCATTTCAGGTTCACCATGGGTCAGGTTCAGGTTCACCATGGGTCAGGTTCAGGTTCACAGGGTCACGACTTATATATAGGTCGTGAACCTGTGACCCTGAGGGTCAAAATCCGTTTTGACCCCGGTTTGACCCTGTGACCCTGGGTCTTCATCTGCGCAGGTCGCGCGCAGCGGAGCCCGGCAACGTCCGGCCCGTCCTTTTCAGTCATGCGCTGACAAGCAGGCGGCAAGCCTTCCCTGGCTCCGAAGCCACGGCCATGGCGATGCCTCTCCCACAGCCTGATGGGAACCGAAACACAAGCGCTTCTTTTCATGTTAATCGCACTAAAATAAATATTTGACGCCGTTTTATTTCATGTTACCCAACTTAACATGAAAAAGAAAACCGCCGCCAAACCCCCGCGTGACTACCAGCAGACGGCCCGTGCCGAGGCGGCGGAGGCCAGCACCCGGCGAATTATTGAGGCCTTCCTCAAGCGCGCCGAAACGGAGTGGTTCGACAAGATCAAGCTCGATGACATTGCTGCCGATGCAGGCGTGACCGTGCAGACCGTGGTACGCAAGTTTGGCAGCAAGATGGGCCTGTTGGAAGTGGCGCACAAACACATGGGCGAGTCGGTCGCCGTGCGCCGCGTGGTGGTGCCCGGCGATTTGGACAGCGCCATCGATGCCCTGACGCGGGACTATGAAGATGTGGGTCCGCTGGTCCTGCGGCTGCTGGATCAGGAGCAGATGCACCCGGTCCTCAAGCCCACGCTGGATGTGGGCCGGCGGGGACACCGCGACTGGCTGCAGGAGACTTTTGCCGAACGGCTGAAGCCCCTGACGCCCGCACGCCGCGAGGCCACGCTGGATGCTCTCGTCGTCGCTGCGGACATCTACGTCTGGAAGCTGATACGCCTCGACATGGGGCGCTCCATCCCCGCCTACAAGCAGGTCGTCCGGCAGATGATTCTCGCCGCCCTCGAGCCGCGGTAAGCCCCGTCCATTCAAACCTGCAACACCATCCATCGCATGAGCACCGAACCCAAAAACATCCTGTTCACCACCTGGGAGGGCGGCGGGAATGTGCCGCCCGTCATCACCCTCGCCCGCAAACTGCGCGCACGCGGTCACCGCGTCCGCCTGATGAGCGACGAGGCCAGCCGCGAAGACGCTGCGGCGGCAGGGATAACCTTTCACGCGTGGCAGACCGCGCCGAACCGGGCTGACAAGACACCGGCGAGCTGCCCGCTGCGCGACTGGGAAGCCGCCAGTCCGCAGGAGGGCATCGGCCTCGCGTTGAGCAAGATCCTGTTTGGCCCGTCGCTCGATTACGCCCGTGACCTCGCCGCCGCGCTGGACCACGAACCGGCTGATCTGGTCGTGACCAGCGACATGCTGCCTGGCATCCTCGCCGCGTGCGAGAGCCGGGAGCAGCCGGTGGCCATCCTCTCCGCCAATCTGTGCCTGTATCCCTTGGAAGGAATGCCCACCTTCGGTCCGGGACTGCCGCCCCCACGCACGGCTGAAGAAGAGGCCCTGCACGCACAGATTCGCCAGGGCACGCTCGCGATGCTGGATGCCCACCTGGGCGCCCTGAATGACACCCGTGTCGCACTCGGACTCATGCCGATTGAAACCGTGCTGGAGCAGTTGGAAGTCGCGACGCGCTATCTCATTGCTTCGAGCCGGTCGTTCGATTTTCCCGTCGAAGAACTGCCCCAACAGATTCGCTACATCGGCCCGCAGCTCGATGAGCCCGCCTGGGCAAAGCCATGGCGCTCGCCATGGCCGGAGAACGATCCCCGTCCCCTCATCGCCGCATGTTTCAGCACGACCTATCAGGCCCACGAAGGCGTGCTGCAAAAAGTGATCGATGCCGCGGCGGAGCTTCCGGTGCGCGTGCTGGTGACGCTCGGGCAAGTGGCACCCGAGTCCGTGCGTCCGGCGGAAAACACCGTGGTCGTAGCGAGTGCACCGCACAATGCCGTCATGCAGCAGGCGGCGGTGGTCGTCACCCACGGCGGTCACGGCACGGTGATGCGAGCCCTGAGCCATCATCGCCCCATGCTGGTCATTCCGCACGGTCGCGATCAGGATGAAAATGCCGTGCGCGTCGTGGAGCACGGCGCGGGACTGCGAATGAGCGCCAGCAGCAGCATCGAGGAAATCCGCAGCGCCTTGAGCCGCTTGATCACCGAGCCTGCATTCACCGAAGCCGCCCGTCGTCTGGGCACGGCCATCGCTGTGGAAGCGGAAAGCGTCGACGCGATCGCAGAGCTTGAGGCTCTGGCAGAGCAGGCTGCCTGCTGCGCTTGTTAACTTTCCCATGCATCCCTCGTCTCATCACCTTCCCTTTCCATGAATACCTTGTCATTCACCAAGCCCCATCATAGCCGTCTGTTTTACTCGGCGGCTTCCCTCGCCCTGCTGGTGCTGACCTTTGTCGGCTTCCGTCTGTTTTACCTGAACATGCAGGCATTCCCCGGGCGTCCGTTGACGCCGCCCATCCGCACGCTGCTTATCGTGCATGGCACATTGATGACCGCCTGGATGCTGCTGTCCGTGGTGCAGCCGCTGCTCGTTGTCTCCGGCCGCAAGCGCGTGCACATGACACTCGGCCTGTTCGGCACGGCCCTGGCCGCAGCCATCGTCGTCACCGGCTGTCTCGTCGCCGTGAATGCCGCGCGGGTCAATCCCCCCGACCTGAAGATTTTTGGCCTCACGCCCAAGGAGTTTCTGACCGTGCCTCTGAGCAGCATCGTCGCTTTTGGCGCCTTCGTGGTGGTCGGCATCAGGTATCGCCGGCGTCCCGAGGTGCATCGTCCGATGATGTTCATGGCGTCCCTGGCCATTGTTTCCGCAGCATTGGGGCGCATGCCCGCACTCAACGGCTGGTACGCGGGAACGTGGATGGAAGCATGCTTCAGCGCCTTCCTCACCACCCTGCTGCTGGGGGCGGCCATGTTCGGCATCAAATGCGCGCTGGAAGGCCGCATCGACCGCTGGTTTGCCGGTGCCTTGGGAGCTCACGCGGTCATTTGTGTGTCGTCAGCGCTCATCGCGAAGACAGATGCCTGGGTTCAGCTCGCCACCATCCTCATGCAGTAAAGGAACGGGATCAGGGGGCAACATTCTGACAAATGATCGAGAGAGCGGCGTTTCATCCCCCCATGAAATTCCGCCTTCTCGCGCCCCTCCTGCTCATCACCGCCTCCACCTTCGCTGCGGATGCGCCGAAGCTGCCTCCGATCCCCGCAGAGCCGACGGCGAAGAAGAAAGAGCTGCTTTTCTCCGATGACTTCGAGCGGGCGGAGCTGGGCAAGGACAAGGGCTGGGCCATCGTGGTGCCGAAGTTTTCCGTGGAGAACGGCGAGCTGAAGGGCACACAGATGCGCTTTGATGCGCCAGCAAAGGATGGGAAGGCGGCGGTGAAAGGGCATCAGGCGGTGATCGGCAATGACATCCCGACGAAGAACAGCGTGATCGAGTTCCGCTTCCGGCTCGGCGGGGCGCAGTCGGTGACGGCGGAGTTTGACGACCGGAATTTCAACGGCTCGCACTACGGGCACCTGTGCATGGCGCGCATCGCGGCGGACAAGATCATCCTCGTGGATCAGAAGGGCCTGGCCGTGGCCCGCCCCGAAGGCGCTACCGGAGAGCCGCCGACGCCTAAGGGCCGCAAAAACGTCTCTTTCCCGCTCAGCCTCGATCCTGAGGCCTGGCACAGCTTCATGCTCGAAACCGTGGGCGACACAATGCGCGCCTCCATCGACGGCAAGCCCGTGGCGTTTTTGCAGTCCCCCGGCATCGCCCACCCGACGAAGTCCAAGGTCGAGTTCGGCTGCATGGGCAAGGGCGGGTGCTTGGATAATCTGAAGATCTGGAACGCGGAGGCGGTGCGATGATGTGAACGTTCACA
This sequence comes from Prosthecobacter fluviatilis, assembly GCF_042655725.1. Taxonomy (GTDB): domain Bacteria; phylum Verrucomicrobiota; class Verrucomicrobiia; order Verrucomicrobiales; family Verrucomicrobiaceae; genus Prosthecobacter; species Prosthecobacter fluviatilis. The sequence continues at coordinate 637,823 of NZ_JBHSMQ010000001.1, read as the reverse complement.
ACGCGAATGGGCAGGAATGATGATTTCTGGATTCGCGATCATTCGCACACATTCGCGTTTGAAGACTCTGAACCGACGAGCCCATAAGATCTCAAGGCTCGGCTGCCTATGCGGAACGAAGCATCGGGCCATGGGTTTCGCACGTGGCAGCACACGCAGGCAAACAATAGGTCGATGCCCCAGCTTGGCACGTCGGCCCAGGCTTCATTAGCGCTGGCATCCACATCTTTTTAAAGAATCGAGCAGCGCTTTTCACCGCCGTTTTTTAGCACGATCATTTTTGAGCCACTTATTGGAAGCGAGTGTCAAAGCATTCACTCAACCCCCAACCCAAAACAACAACCATGAAACGCGCACTCTTGCTACTGTCCGTGACCGGTCTCTTCGCCAGCCTGTCCTCCTGTGCCCATCCTCCGCGCATCCAGTGGGTTCACACCGGAACGGTGCTCCAGTCCTCACCCGGCGTCACCGGCCCGCTCTACATGATCAATGGCGTGGCTTTGCAGCAGTACAGCCCGAAGCTCTACACACCGTTCCAGTACGACCATCGCAGCATGGCCGACAACAGCTTCTACCAAGCCCAGGCCCTGCGGCACTCCGCGAGAAAAGGCTCAGTTCACATGGGGCCTTTGACCTGGCAGGCCGCCGAGAATGCCGCTCCCACCTCCCATCCCTATGAGGTGAGACGGGCAGGTATGGTGATGTCATCGACCAAGGGCATGCACTGAATGACCACGGCCTGCATCTCGGATCTCCGCCATGCACGGACGTGGCGGGATCTGAGCTCAGGCCAGCACAAGCTTTCCCCGGGCATGCGCCGCGATGCAGCGGCGCTCCTCGGGCCAGAAAATCGAGACCCTGCATCTGATTGGTCTTCCGGTTTAATCAGCGTGTGAAGGACAGCGCAGCTCGGTCAAGGTGGTTACCTCCCTGCCCTGCGCCGCCACAGTTCACGCGCCAAAGATCCCCCCGTTCCTTTCCACGGACAGCAAGGCCAGAAAGCCGGCGGGTGCTACACCACGGCGGGCTCCGCGCATCGGCCGTAGCGCCTGCTGTCCCACGAGGAGCCCCCTTTGGGAGCAGCGCACACGGTACACCTGATGCCCCCCTCAGGCCCTGCTCACACATCCTGGCGATCAAACGCGCCTCTGAAAGCAACTGGGCACACACACCAGCCCAGAGCGCTGCCATCGTTCATGCCGTGGCGGCTCGCCAGCGGCCGGGCATCCCTTTTCCAGCCAAAACCTCAATATGGCCGAGTCCATTTCGGCTGCAGGCGGAAAATGTACCTGCACAGCGCACCTACCAAAGATAACCTTGAAGCCTATCAACCATAAGCCATAGGGGAGGTATATTCTCCGATCCAGTGCTCCCGCCCGATGCCTCGCCCATGACAGCGCAGACAGACTCCTCCCCCGCCCCATCCTTCAGCTACCGCCCGGACGTGGACGGGCTGCGGGCGCTGGCGGTGCTGCCAGTGCTGCTGTTTCACGCGGGGCTGGGCTGCAGGGGCGGCTTTGTGGGGGTGGATGTCTTCTTTGTCATCTCCGGGTATGTCATCTCCTCCCTCATCCTGCGGGAGATCTCTGCGGGCAGCTTCAGCATGCTGCAGTTTTGGGAGCGGCGCATCCGGCGCATCATGCCCGCGCTCACGTTCATGGTGGTGGCGGTGCTTGTGGCTGCGTGGCTCTTTTCCCTGCCAGAGGACTTTCTGCGCATCGGCAAATCCGTGCTGGCCCAGGCGCTGATGGGAGCGAACTTCTACTTCTGGAAAGACGGCAATTACTTCGATCTCGGCGCAGACACCAAGCCCCTGCTCCACACCTGGTCCCTTGCGGTGGAGGAGCAGTTTTACCTGCTCTTTCCGCTGCTGCTCACCTATCTGGTGCGCGCCCGCCCGGGCTCCTGGCAGCGCTGGCTTGGGGGCATCACACTCGGTTCCGTGGTGCTCTGCGTCGCCCTCAGCTACTCCTCGCACAATCAGCGCGCGGCCTTCTACCTGCTGCCGGCTCGTGCATGGGAACTGCTCCTCGGCGTGCTGCTGGCCGTTTATCGCGGTCGTTTCCCGGCAGGCAGGCTGGTGCGGGAGACAGCCGGCGTGCTCGGCCTGGCGCTCATCGGCCTGGCGGTGCTGGGGTATGATGAAACCACACGCTTCCCCGGGGTAGCCGCACTGGTCCCCTGCCTCGGGGCAGGTCTCGTCATTGCCTCCAGCGATGCCCGGCTTTCGCTGGCGGGGCGGCTGCTTTCGTGGCGGCCCTTTGTCTTCATCGGCCTGGTGTCCTACCCGCTGTACCTCTGGCATTGGCCGCTGCTGGTTTTTGCGAAGTATCTCTCGGTCTACGAGCTCACCACCGTCGCACGCGTCGGCCTTCTGCTGGCCAGCTTCGTCCTGGCCGTGATTTCATGGAAATGCATCGAGACCCCATTCCGCCAGCGGCGCTGGCTCAGCGAGAGGCGGCAGATCTTCACCTTTGGCGGAGCCGTCACCTGCGTGTTCATCGCCTCCGCGCTCATGGTCTCTGCGCTGAAAGGCATCCCCTCGCGCTACCCTGCCAGCGCGCTGGCCTACGCCGCCAGCCGGAACAGCCATGGCTTCCGCGAGGTCATCAGCACGGACAACGCGCTGGCTGGAAACTTCACCGAACTCGGCTCTGCCGGGCGCGCACAGCCCATCCACGTCCTCGTCTGGGGCGACAGCCACGCCATGGCCATCACCCCGGCCATCGACAAACTCTGCCGCGAGCATCAGCGGCGCGGCGTTCTGGCCGGCTTTCACTCCACACCACCCGTCCTAGACTACATTACTCCGCGCGAGTTCGGCCTCGGCCAGCTCGCGCCCAAAGTGGCCGCAAGCGTGGTGGCCTTTGCCGCCAGGGAGCACATTCCCCATGTCATCATGACAGCCAAATGGGACGCCTTTGCCGCCTCAGCCGAGTTTCGGGCGGATCTCATCGCCACCGTCCGTGCGCTCATGTCTGCCGGCTCGCAAGTGCTCCTGCTCAGAGACGTGCCAGCACCTGGCTTTGACGTCCCCCGCATTGCAGCCCTGACCACCCTGCGCGGCGGAGACATCCACTCCCTCGGCCTCAGCAAAGAAAAGCACCAGCAGGCACATGCCGCCCTGGAACCCACCTTTGCGGAACTCACCCGCATGGGAGCCACCGTCATCGATCCCGCCGATCTCTTTCTCAATCCTCACGGCATCTATGGAGTCCTGAAAAACGACCAGATCCTCTACTACGACAGCCACCACCTCACCCGCGAAGGCGCGGCACTCCTCAGTCCACTGTTCGAGCCGGTGTTTGCAGAAAAGTGACCCTCCACGGGCAACGCTCCCCGTCATTCCAAATACAGCACGCGCAGGGCCTACCGGCCATGGCGCAGAGCCTTACTCCAGCCCGCCCCCATTCCGGCGCATGCAGGATATGGCGGAATTTATTCCGCCCTTAGGTCACTGATTCATAGTCACCTGCGTGACTCAGCACTTGTGCAGCGTCCATTCCATGCTTCTTAAGCCTCATCGCCATGAATGGACCTCAGCCTCCACCCCCGTCTGAATACTTCTTCGAACGGTATCCCTGGAACAACAGGCACGTGCTGTTTTGCATTGCCCTGCTGATGGCCTGCAGCGACTTCCTGGCGGGCCCCATCATATTCTTCCCTTTCCTGTTTGTGATCCCCGTCGCGCTCATGGCGTGGAACTGCGGCCTCCGCACCGCCCTCTGGCTGGGGGCCATCCTGTGCATCATCCGGTTCAGCATCCAGTGTGCCTGGGGCATCCCTTACACGCTGCCCGTGGCCATCATCAATGCCCTCATCCGGCTCGCCATCCTGTTCTTCATCACCTTCCTGTGCGGCAAACTCTCTGAGCAAACCCAGGCCCTGCGCGCCCGCGTGCGCACGCTGGAGGGCCTCCTGCCGACGTGCTCCTACTGCAAGGACATCCGGGACGAGAGCGGAGAATGGCAGCAGATTGAAGAATACGTCGCCTCCCACTCCGCAGCCCGGTTCACCCATGGCATCTGCCCGAAATGCGTCACCAAGCATTTCAGCAACGTCATGAACCTGGAGTCCCAGAAGACAGGCGCCGAGGGCACTCATTGACGAAGCACTCTGCGCGCAGGTGAGGCCCCCTAGGCCCAGACTCCCCACAAATGATCTGGCAGCATCGTCCAGCCCCAGTATCGTGACGCTCATGATCTGGCAGAAGCTCAAGGAGTTGTTTGGCGGCGGGGCCACGATGGCAGAAGTTTTCCGCCCGGAATGGATCGGGCTGCTGCAACAAAACATGCCCCTTTATACACGGCTTCCGGAGGAATTGCGGCTGCGGCTGCACCAGCGGATCACGCAGTTCATCTCGAGCGTCCGTTTTGAAGGTTGCGGCGGTCTGGAGCTCACGGAGTCCATGATCCTCACGATAGCCGCGCAGGCCTGCCTGCTGGTGCTGCAGCGCGAAGGCCGCCCCTACCCAAAGCTGAGCGCGGTGTATGTCTACCCGGCCACTTTCAGCTCCGTGAGCACGCGCATGGACGCCCACGGCATCGTCACAGAGGGGGCGGTGCGTCGGCTGGGGGAGTCTTCCCGCTGGGGCACCGTGGTGCTGGCCTGGGACTCTGTGGCTCAGGGGGCGCACTACCCGGATGACGGCGACAATGTGACCTTCCATGAGTTTGCCCATCAGCTAGATCGCGAAGACGGCCCCACGGACGGTGCCCCCGCCCTGGCCAGCGGTGCGGCCTACCGCAGGTGGTCGCGCGTGTTTCATGACAACTATGCCGACTTTTTGCAGAAAACGGAGGAAGGCACCGAGAAGACGCTGGACGCCTACGGCGCGACCAATCCTGCCGAATTTTTCGCGGTCGCCACGGAGACCTTTTTCGAAAAGCCCCGGCAGCTCTCCGAAGAGCGGCCGGAGCTCTATGCAGAGCTGATGAAATACTACAGCCTGGACCCGTGCGAATGGCTGCGGTGAGGCAGCAACCACCTCAGCGTCCCTTTTTCCGGCCTCCCTTCCTTTCGTATCTCGGTTGCACGACACCTCTTTCCCACCCACATCTTCCGCCAGCCGGGGTCCGCCACTATGACACCAGCACCACCCCCCAGACCACACTGCCGCCATGAACCGCCCCTTGATATGCTCGTCCCTGTCCGCTGCGCTGCTGCTCCTGATGCCCGGCTGTGAAAGCAGCAAAAAATCTGAACCGGCTCAGAAAGCCGCCGCCACGGTGCCTGCTGGCGGGGCTCTGTCTGCAGACGGCATGGTGACCACGGCAAGCGGCCTGCGCTACAAAGTGCTCACCGCAGGCCCCGCAGGCGGCAAGTCGCCTGCACTCAACGATTCCGTGACCGTGCACTATCGCGGCACGCTGACAAACGGCACCGTCTTTGACAGCTCCTACGACCGCGGCCAGCCCGCCACCTTTGGTGTGAACCAGGTCATCCCCGGCTGGACGGAGGCGCTGCAGCTCATGAAGCCGGGCGATGTCTTCCTCCTCTACATCCCCTCCAACCTTGGCTACGGGCCGCAGTCCATGGGCGCCATCCCCGCCAACAGCGACCTCATTTTCCAGGTGCAGCTGCTTCAGGTGCACGGCGCGCTCTGAGCCAGGACCTGGCCCTCTAGGACCAAAGCCAGCCAGCTTTCACAGCCCCTCCCACAGTCTGATGGAGTCGATCTGGCAGGTGCCAAAATCGACTGCCTTGAAGTCGATCTGCGCCTGACCGGTCATGTCGATGTTGCTGCTCTCAAAGAGGTGCTTCTTCCCATCAATGCTGAGGAGCAGCTTCCCTTTTTTGAGCTCAATCACCACTTCGTGCCACTGGTTCAGCGCAAACAGCGGCTGCTCCACGGGCGCGCTCTGCACGTTCTTCTTGATGGTGAGCGTGGTGGCCTTTTCCCCGAAGCTCAGCGTGTGAGTGTGGTGGCCCAGGTCAAACAGCGGAAAGCCTTTCTGGTAGGCTGTGGCATCATAGCGCACGCGCATGGCGCAGACGAAATTTTCCGGCACCTTCTTGAGCCATATGACGGGCTTGAGCCCCGCGTGGGAGGGATCGTCGCTGGCCTTCTTCCTCTCCTGAAACTCCTTGGACGAAGGACTGCCGGTGAGCACGCCGTCCTTCACCGCCCACGTGGTGCTCTGCCGCACCTCCCAGAACTCCGTGTTCAGCGGGCCTGCATCAAAGGTGTCTGCATACACCGGCTTCAGCGTCTGAAACAGCTCCGGCTTGTACTCCGCCTCCGCCGCAGGCACGGAATGCGGGATGAATGAAAGAGCGAGGAGGGCAGCAAGACGAAGAGGCGTGGGCATGATGCGCTGAAACGCTGAACGGCTGCGGAAATATCACTCACATCACGCCCTTGACACTATAGGACACTTGTCCTAAATCGCATCATCAGGCCAGTATGAACGCCCCTAGCACACGAGACCGGATCATCGAGACCGCAGACCGTCTGTTTTATCAGAAGGGCTTCGAATACACATCCGTCGCAGACGTCGCGGCGGCGGTGCAGATCACGCGCGGAAATCTCACCTTCCACTTCAGGACCCGGGACGACATCCTGGAGGCCGTGATCGACCTGCGGCTGCGGCGCACACGCAGCATGCTGGAGCAATGGGAGGCTGACGGCTGCACGGCGGCGGATCGCATCCGCTGCTTCATCAACATTCTCATCATGAACCGTGCGAAAATCCTCCTCCACGGCTGTCCGGTGGGCACCCTCTGCACGGAGCTGGCCAAGCTGGAGCACGCCGCGCTCGCACAGGCAAACAAGATCTTCACCCTCTTCCGCGACTGGCTGAAGCGCCAGTTTGAGCAGCTCGGCTGCGGAGACGAATCCAAGGCCCACGCCATGCACCTGCTGGCCTGGAGCCAGGGCACCGCCACACTGGCGCAGGCTTTCCACGATGAGTCCTTCATCCGCGCCGAGGTACAGCGTGTGCAGGAGTGGCTCGCCGGACTGAGCCCCAAGCCCGCCCGCCGCGCTCGGCGCTGATCTTTTCACCTCGTACACACCTCACCTCATGTTCATCATCTTTCTCCGTTTCACCGAAAAGAAAAGTCAGGCCGGCCAGTTCATGGACGGCCACAAGGCCTGGATCAAACGCGGCTTTGCCGAAAGCGTTTTTCTGCTGGCGGGCAGCCTGGAGCCCGGCCTAGGCGGCGGCATTCTTGCCCACCACACCTCGCTCGCTGACCTGCAGCAGCGTATCGCTGAAGATCCCTTCGTCGCCGAAGGCATCGTGACCGCGGAGCTCCACGAATTCGCCCCCGGCATGGCCGATGAGCGTCTTCAATTCCTCGTTTCCTGAACCACCATGAGCCTGCCCCACACCTCCGATGATGGCAAAGAGCGCTGCCACTGGTGCGCCTCCGCACCGGAATTCCCCGCCTACCACGATACGGAGTGGGGCTTCCCTGTGGCGGACGATCACCGCTTGTTTGAAAAGCTCAGCCTGGAGGGGTTTCAGTCCGGCCTGAGCTGGCGCACCATCCTCGCAAAACGTGAAAACTTCCGCCGTGCCTTCCACGGCTTTGACTTCGACCGCGTGGCGCGCTTCAAGGAGAAAGACGTGGCGCGCCTGATTGAAGACGCAGGCATCATCCGCCATCGCGGCAAGATCGAGGCCGTCATCAACAACGCGCAGCGTGCACGCGAGATGGTGAAGCAGGAGGGCTCCCTGGCCGCCTTTGTCTGGCGCTATGAGCCCGATCCCCGGACACTCGGGAAACCGCTGACCGCCTCCACCTCGGCAGCATCCGTTGCGCTTTCCAAGGAGCTGAAAAGGCGCGGCTGGAAATTCGTCGGCCCGACGACGGTGTATGCCTTCATGCAGGCGATGGGTCTCATCAATGACCACGCAAACGGCTGCTTCATCCGCGCCAAGGCGGAAAAAGCTCGCAAAAGCTTCCAGCGTCCGCATAGCTGAGCCGTCATGGCTTACGATAAATCGCTCGCAGATTGCACCACCGCACGCCCTCTGACCGACCTCTCCGCCGAGGAGCTGGGTGCATGGATGCAAAGCCAGGGCTTCAACAATGCGCACACGCCGCGTGTGATCCGTGGCCTGCTGGCTGCGGAGCCGCCAAAGAGCCGCGCAGGCTTCCTTCTTCCTGGAAAGCTCGAAGAACAGCTCCAGGCCGCCTTTCCCACGGCTGCTGCCAGCCTCGCCATGCGTCAGGTCTCCGAAGACGGCACCACCAAGCTGCTGCTGCGCCTGCATGATGGCCGCACGGTGGAGTCCGTGCTCATGCCAGACTACCACCCGGACCGCGCAGCGGGCTGCATTTCCAGCCAGGTGGGCTGCGCCATGGGCTGTGACTTCTGCGCCACCACGCAGACCGGCTTTGAGAGAAATCTCACCTCCGGCGAGATCGTGGAGCAGTTCATCCACCTGCGTCGCGAGGCACACGCTGCCGGCCGCACGCTGCGCACCATCGTCTTCATGGGCATGGGCGAGCCGATGCTGAATCTCAAAAACGTGCTGGCTGCGGTGCGGCGCATCGCCGATCCCGCACTCGGCGCCTTTGGCTGGCGGCAGATCACCGTCTCCACCGTGGGCATCGTGCCCGGAATCGATGAACTGCGCGCGGCGAATCTAGGCGTGCATCTCGCGCTGTCTTTGCACGCACCAGATGATGCAACGCGTACTGACTTGCTGCCCATGGGCAAACGCTTTGATGTGCAGGACGTGCTCGCCGCCGTGGATCGTTATCAGGCAAGCAGCGGCCGCATCACCACCATCCAGTACTGCCTGCTCGATGGCGTGAACGATTCCCTCTCGCAGGCGCGCGATCTGTCGCGTCTGCTGAAAGGACGGCGCATGCATGTGAATCTGCTGCGCTACAATGCCACCGGCCTCAGCCTGCGTGGCCGCACCTATGCGCCGAGCAGCCTGGAGCAAACGGAGGCCTTCCTCGCCGAACTCCGCGCCCACGGCACCGTGGCCCACCTGCGCCGCGCACGTGGGCCGGACATCGATGCCGCCTGCGGGCAGTTGCGGAAGCGCGAGGCGGCGCAATCATGCGCCACACCATGAACCCCGTGCAAGGCTTCCATCTCATCACGCCGGATGATCTCACCTGGCGCCTGTCGAATCTCATGCGCATCCCGAACGCAGATTTTCTGGAGCGCACCGGCAGCGAAAACATGGGCGCACGCCTCTGGCGCATGCCGCCCATGAGCGCGAACACGCTTCACAAACACATCCGCGCCGAGGAGTTCTACTTTGTCCTCGAGGGCACGGGCCGCATGCGCGTGGGCGATGAAACACTCACCGTGCCGAAACATGGCGGTGTCCACGTAGGGCCGGATCAACTGCGCCAGGTGTTTAACGACACCGCCGAAGAAGTGCTCTGGCTCATCATCGGTGCGCCGGAGGAGACAGAGTTGCTTCCAGGTGCCACCAACAAGCCCGACATGAAGCTCATCTACCCGACTGATCCAACACAACTGCCCAAGGAGCTCGCAGGCGCTGTGTGGCCGCCGAAGGAGTGAGGCTTGATCAGAGCACTATCAGCATGCAGTTTTGCATGGAGATAAAGATATGACGACCGTAAACAGTTCCAATCAAATTAAATTCGAGGATTATGAGGATGGGCTGCAGGCCACCATCAAAAATGACCCTCTGGATGTAGCGGCATTGGCGGATCAACTGGCGGCAGTTCCAAACCTCAAACGCATTGTATTAATGCAACCGATCAGCGAACTGAAGAGCCTTGGCTTTCTAGAAGGGCTTGTTGCTCTCCAAAGTCTACACATCAATCATCTTCCCAAGTCTGCCGACTGCTCGGCGCTTCTGGCCATTCCATCACTCAAAGAGATCACCACAGGAGATTACTGCTGGTTTGATTGTTCTCTCTTGAAGCATATTCCGAACCTTAAAAAATTCCGGTCCGGGCCAAAAACATTTTCATTGAACGATCTCAAGGCTTGTGAAGCTTTGGAATGGATTGAGCTGAGGGGAGTAAAAGCGGCCAATTGTTCCTTCGTCGCCGGAATGCGCAAATTGAAGCAACTGCGTCTTTGGGATTGCAAAATTCCGCACACAGACGGACTCGATCAATGCCCTCAGATTATTGATTTAGATTTGGGACGTTCTTCCTTCCTTGAACTCCAGGCACTTTCATCGTTGGAGCATTTGCAGCGGCTGGAATTAGAACGTTGCGGCAAAATACCAGAAGCCAGCGTCATTATGCAATGCCTCTCACTTGTTTTATTAAATGTTAGTCATTGCCAGTTCGGTTTAAAAGGGTGCTTTTTTGATTCAATGAACAGCCTGGAGGTTTTCAGTGGTGTCGGCATCAAAATAGACCGCGATGCACTGTTATCACTTATAAAGCTTCCTCATTTAAGAAAGGTCAGCGTGAGCAAGTGCTACGTCCAAGATTTCGCCTGCAGGGATGACCTGAAGGTTTTTGGCTACAAATAACTGCCTCGCCATACTGGACGGGTGAAGGATGAAGGGATTTTGAGGGTTCTCCTGCCGGCTATCCAGTATTAGCTGGCATTGTGTTTTAGCACCGCAGGTAAGGCGGGCTGCGTGCTTCGACCGCTGAAGCCAAACACCTCCATTGCCTCGCCGCTCTTCTTGCGGCAGGAGTGAGGCAGTGATTATTCCCCCCGCCCCCCGTCCTGCTCCTCCATCCGTGATCTGGATGACTCCCGCCCAGTGCAAAACGATTGAAGCTGCAGGCACCAATGCGCATCGCCTCGCCTCAGGCCCCGGCGGCTGGGTGGAGCGGCTGGGTGATGACGTGATCCTTTCCTACAAAAGCGATGCCGCACGCGATGAACTCTCTGCTGGACTCACCAAGTGGTGCACAGATTCCGGCTGGCAGCCCGTGCGCGTCTTCCACCGGTTCATGCCCATCAAGAACGCCGACCGCGTCTCACCGGTGCTGCACAGCGGCGATGCCTCCCTGCCGCTCACCACGGTGGTCACGGAGGCCGGCATTCGCTACGGCCTCGACATCGGCGCCAGCTACAGTCACGGGCTGTTCCTGGACCAGCGCCTGAACCGCGCCAAGCTGCACGCTTTGAAGCCCAGGCGCGTGCTGAACACCTTTGCCTACACCTGCAGTTTCTCGCTGGTGGCCGCGCTGGCAGGTGCGGAGACGCTGAGCGTGGATTTGTCCCGCAAGTCGCTGGATCGCGGCAGGCACAATCTCGCGCTCAATGGCGTCGCGGAAACGAAGCACCGCTTTGTGGCGGAGGATGCCGCCGAACTTCTGCCACAGCTCGCTGTGCGTGGCGAGCGCTTTGACGCCATCATCCTCGATCCGCCCACCTTTTCCCGCAGCAAGAACGGCCGCCGCTGGCAGGTGGAGGACCACTTTGAAGACCTGCTCAGCGCCGCGCTGGAAGTGGCAGCGCCGAAATGCGCCATCCTGCTTTCCACGAACTGCACCAAACTTGACCCTGCCAGGCTGGAGCGTAGCGCCCGCTGGTGCGCAAAGGGCAAGCGCCGCACGGCCGACTACGTCAAGCTGCCCCCCCCTGTGGACTTCCCGCCCGGCCACGGCTCCAGCACGCTGTGGATGATGCTGCGGTAAATCAGGGCATTGACGTGGTTTCAGGCGGCTGGCTATAATTCCGCCAACTCAACCAAGCACGTCATGAACCGCCGAACCGCCATCCGTCTGATGCTGGCCATGGTTTTGATCCCGGCCCTCACACCGCTTTCCGCCAACGAAGCCGATGACCAGCCGCACATGCGCACGGCCCTCGGGCATCTGGAAGCCGCCCACACGGCCAAGGCGCCGCTCACCAGCCTGCGTGCCGCCAGAAAGGCTCTGGTGCATGCCAGGCCAAACAAAGAAGGGCAGCGCAAGCATGCCATCGGCTACGTGGATGAGGCCATCGCCTTTGCCACCACAGGCGACAAGGCGAAGATGCAGGAAAAGATCACCAAGGCCATCTCCAACGTGAAGTCCGGCATCGCCCGGGCCAGATGATTGGAGCATGTGCCGCTACCATCCCAACGCCTTCAGCTTCTTCCCCATCACCTTCGCGATAGCGTCATTCCCGGCACCATCGGGATGCACGCCGTCTTTGAGCAGTGCAGCATCCGGCACGGCTCCGAAGAGGCTGACAAACTCGCTCTTCGTTTCCACCGCGAGCATCTCAAACGCGGCACCGAGCTCGCGCAGCTTGGCCTCGCGTTCATTGGCGATGGGCTTCGTCGGCCCCAGCGCGGCCTTGTTGATGTTGCTGGGCCCCACGAGCAGCACAGGCAGCCTGGCTCCGTAAACCGCGCGCGCTTTCCCGATCATCGCCCGCACATTCGCCACCGCCTTGGGCACACACTGCGGTGTGATGTCGCGTGAATCATTCATGCCCAGGGCGATCACCAGTGCGTCCGCCTTTGCATGCCGCGCCAGCATCTCATCAAACTCGGGCAGCGAGTTCGTGGGCCTGCCGCCTTTGCCTTCATTGACCAGAATGAGGGCCCGCTCAGACTGCTCCTGCACCTGGGTGACCCAGAGCATGCCACGCTCCTCCTTGGGCAGCGCACCGCCTGCGGTGATGGAATCCCCAAACAAGATCACACGGCGCACAGCGGAGCTTTGTGCAAATGCGCCAAGGCTCACGGCCAGCCATAAAATGAAAACACGCACCATACGGGTCAGGCGGTGGGCGCAAAATACTGGCCCAGGCAGCAGAAAGCACCCACGGCCAGATGGCTGCAGCAGGTGACATAAAATGCCGCCGGCTGTTCAGCACGGCGAATCAGGCCGCTCCGCCCCAGCGTGGTGCCGCTCAGCAAACCCAGACCGCCTGCAGCAAGCATGAAGGCTCCGAAGTTCGCCGCCATCTGCACATTGTCCGGGTTTGCCATGAGGTGCAGTCTCCTATTCCTTGGCTTTGTCCCCGGGCTTTTCCGCTTCTGGCCTGGCCTCGGGCAGTTGCTTGGCCGGACGCACCGCCGGCTTGGGGCCTGAAAAGGGAATGAATCCCTGCCCGCCTGACCAGCGGTCCGTTTTCGTCTTGAAAGGTCGGGGACTACGGTTGTTGATTTTCTGACTGCGCATGCCGTCCCGTTATATTTAAAAATGCGCGCTTTGCAAAGGCTGCTTCACCCTCAGGTGTTGCTTGAACCGAAGGCTTGTGCTGTCGATGCTCACTCCATCATGGCACACCCCTACCCCACCCTCATTCCCGGACTCCGCAGCCCCTACGACCAGGTGAACGGCCTCGTCTATTTCGGCCGCATGCTGGACAAGATCCGCCTCATGGCCGCCGGCAACCTGCCCAAGGACTGGCAGCCCATGCGTGGAGCGGTGAAGGGCAGCTTTGACTGGCGCTGCTGCGAGTTTCTGCAGATCGACTACGCCGCACTCGAAGCTGAAGCGCTCAAAGGGGGCAGCGATGAAAGCCTGCTCGCCTGGGCCTATGCCAATGGTCGCCAGCCCACCGAGCAGGAGATCGAGGTGTGGAACGCCTTCATGACCAAGCGCGGCTGGCGCGATGCCGGCACACAACGTCTGAACGAGCGCCTGGAGGAGATCGGCCTGCCCCCCGGCACCGTGCAGACGATGTTTGAGTTCATCGAGATCGACGAAGGCAGGCTGACCCCGGGAGCGAAGTAACCAGCCCGCATCACGCCACCGCGAGCACTGCACTCTGTGCCGTGGGTGGCAGCGGGTGCAGCTCGGCAGCGTGGAATCCTGCCTCAGCGAGCATCTTCTCATACTCCGCAAAGGTGTAGGCGTCCCCCTCCGGCGTGGTGCCCAGCATCACAAGACTGAAGCCTGCCGCTGGCGGCGGAGTGATGCGGTCTTCATTCGGCACAAATTCCACAATCAGCACCTTGCCACCCGGACGCAGCGCCGCATGCACGCGCTTAAGGAAGCGGGTGCAGTCCTCCACATTGAAGTGATGCAGGAAATTAGGCACCAGCACCACGTCATAGCCGCTGCCGAGATCCACGGTGAAGGCGTCTCCCACGATCTTGCTGAAACGATCCGCGATGCCCGCAGCCCAGGCATTTTCCTCCGTGACGGCCAGCACCGCCTCCCAGTCCAGCGCCACGAGGTGCGCGCGCGGATTTTTCAGCGCCACCGCAATGCCGTAGGCCCCGTGGCTGGAGGAGATGTCCAGCACGCGCGTGTCGCGGGACGCATCCAGCGGCGCCAGCGCCGCCGCTCCCTGGGAGGTGGGCATCATCATCGGCCCCATGGCCCGGGCAAACTCCACCCATGCCGGATGATCCGGCGCAGTGGTGCCGTGCTCCGTGGTGTGCAGGCGTCCCAGCCGGATGGTGGAGGCCAGATCGGTGAAAGCCTCGGTGAGACCGGGCGCGAGAAGGAAATTCACCGCTCCGCCCATGTAAGCTGGAGACTGCGGCAGCAGAAAGACGGCCGACGACGGAGTGAGCGCATAGCTCCCACCCTCTTTGGTGATGAAGCCCATGATCGCGAGATTGTCCGCGAGGATGCGGATGCCGCGCAGCGGGCACTGGCAGCGCTCCGCGATCTCGGCGGCAGTCGCCGTGGCTGGCGGCTCGCCAATGGCAGCAAAAAGGCCCAGATCCACCGCAGCTTTCAGCGCTGCGGATTTCTGAAAAGCATTGATCGTTTCAAAGAAGAGCTGCGGAGAGGGGGCTGTGTGTGGTTCGGACATAATGAAAAATGGAACTCAATGTGACGCATGATCACCATCACATCCATGGTTCTGCAGCACAGGAAAACCGCCAGCTAAATAAAGATTTAGTGGCTCTGAATGATGCGCCGCCGCATCGTTAGGAAAACGGACTCGAACACTGCCATCATGGAATCCCCCCCCGCTGAAAGCCAGACCAAGCCGCCCCTCAGCCGTCATGTCATGTTCTGCCTTCTGCCGCATGCGCTCTTTGTCATGCTGGCCCTGGGAGTCTGGGGCGGCGGCTGGTGGCTGCTCCTGCCGATCATCTTTCTGCAGGTTGCGCTTCCCCTGCTGGACTGGCTTACCGGCTGGCAGGATGACGGTCATTATGAAAAGGCAGACTTTTCCGCAGGTCAGCTGGCGGTGCTGCACTGGAACACACGCCTCTATGCCTTGTTCTACATGGTCTCGGTGGTCTGGCTGGCGATGTCCCTCGATCGCTTCAATGCCATGGAAATCGGCATCCTGATCGCCTCTGCGAGCCTATTGGGCGGCATTGGCTTCGGCGCTGCGCATGAGCTGCTGCATGGCAAGGATGAGCTCGATCAGATCATGCAGAGACTGCTCACCACCTTCCTGTTCTACCCCCACTACAAGCTCATTCACATCCGCAGCCATCACGTTCACGCCGGGACAGATCAGGATGAAAACACCGCCTGGCTCAACGAAGGCATCTATTCCTACATCTTCCGCACGATTCCCGGCAGCATGATCCGCTGCTGGAAAATGGAGGCCCGTCGGTGCAACGGCGAAGGCCTGCTGAAAAACAAAATGCTCATTTACGCCCTGGGCCAGATGGCGCTGCTGGCCGGTCTGTTTCTGCTGTCAGGGCTCAACGGTCTGCTGTTCTACCTGGCGCACATCCTGGGCGCGCACATCGTTCTGGAGTCGGTCAACTACATCCAGCACTACGGCCTCATGCGCCGCAAAACGGACGGCGAGTATGAAAAAACAGGCGCTGAGCACTCCTGGGACACCTACCACTTTTTCTCCAGCTACATCACCTTCCGCGTCGGGCACCACTCCTACCACCACATCGCGGTGAAGCCCTACTACCTGCTGGACCCCGAGCCCACAGCCCCCAAACTTCCGGTGGGTTACTTCTGGGCCATCGCCATGGTGCTGCTGCCCCCATGGTGGCGCCATGTGATCAATCCCAAGCTCAATGCTGCTGCCGCACCAGCCTCCTAGCTGACGATCTTTTTCACAAAGCAGGCCTTCAGCCCGATCGCCATGCCGTCCATTTTGCAGGAGATTTCGTGGTCGCCGTCCACCAGACGGATGGGTTTGGACTTGGTGCCGACTTTGAGCACTTCGCTGGAGCCCTTGAGCTTCAGATCCTTGATCATGGCCACGATGTCTCCGTCCGCGAGCACATTGCCATAGGCGTCTTTCACCACGCGCTCGGCCTCCGGCTCATCGGCAGCCGCCTCCTTCGGCCACTCGTGTCCGCAGGTCATGCACTCAAAGCGGTCGGCATGGTCCAGGACATCATTCATCTCGCACATCGGGCAGGCAGGTTGGCTCATAGGAAACGACAAGACACTTCGCAGCCAAGAAACTCAAGCGCTGACTCAAGTTCAGCAATTTCAGCGCATGAACTCGCCAGATAGACTCGTTTCCTTGCGCCCATGAACATCCGCACCCTGCTTGCCCCTTTCCTCTTCATCAGTGCAGCCACCTTTGCCGCTGACCTTCCCAAGATCCCCGCCAAGCCCATCGCTGAAAAGCAGGAACTGCTCTTCTCCGATGACATGAACGGCACCGAGCACGACAAGCGCTGGCACCGCGTGGTGGACACTTTCGTCTTTGAAAACAACGCGCTCAAAGGCACGCAGACCCGGGTGAAGGACGAACCCTCCAAGGATGGCAAGTCCATCATCACCGCGCATGCCGCCGTCTACGGCCTGGAAGTCCCCACCAAGGACACCGTGATCGAGGTGAAGATGCGCTTCGACGGCTGCACCATGATGGATGTGGAGTTCGACGACCGCAAATACACCGCCGCCCATTACGGCCACCTCTGCCGTGCCCAGATCCGCCTCGACAAGGTGACCATCATGGATGAGCGCGAAGGCAGCCAGAACCTGATCATCAAGGAGCTCCGCAAAGACCCCGCCAAGAAGGACGAAGTGAACAAGCTCATGGCCGGCAAGAGTGCCACCTTCCCCGTGAAGCTGGAGCAGAACAAGGAATACACCGTGGTGGTGGAAACCGTCGGCGATGAAATGCGTGTCAGCATCGACGGCAAGGCCGTGGCCTTCCTCAAGTCCCCCGGCATCGGCCATGAAACGAAGTCCAAGATCGAGCTCGGCGTCGCCGGCCAGAGCGGCTGGTTTGATGACATCAAGGTCTGGAACGCTGCCCCTGCCAAGAAAAAGTAATCAGGCTGTTCCTGCGAATTTTACGAAGCGCGCGGTGCTGAGGCACCCCGCGCTTTTTTCATGCCCTCTACCACGCGATACCCCAGCAGCAGCGCAAGCACCGCAGCGAAGAAGAGCGGATAAGTCACATCCGACTTCACAATGGCCCAGTAGTGCAGCACGCCGCCGATGGTGATGTAATAGGTCAGGCGGTGGAGCTGAGCCCAGCGCTGCCCGCCCAGCCGCTTGATCATGGCATTGGTTGAAGTCACCGCGAGCGGCACCATCAGCAGAAAGCTGAACATGCCCAGCGCAATGAAGGGCCGCTTGTACACATCTCCCACCACGGTTTGCAGCTGCCAGTCCCGGTCATAGGCCAGGTAGGTCAGCAGATGCGCGAGGCCATAAAAGAAGGCATACAGGCCCAGCAGGCGGCGCTGTTTCAGCAGCCAGCTCCAGCCGCAAATTTTGCGCAGCGGAGTCACCAGCAGCGTCAGCATTAGAAAGACCAGCGTTAGCACCCCCGTGGTTCTGGTGATGAATTCCGCAGGATTCACCCCAAGCCTGCCGCGCCAGCCATCGATCAGGATGAGCAGCGCAGGCAGCAGCCCGTTGAAAAAGAAAAGCTGCCGGTGAAAACGGGTGTCTGCGCTGAAATTCATGACGGGTCTAGAAATCCACGCTGAGGTCCATGCCCGCATACATATGCGCCACCTGCTCCGCATAGCCGTTGAACATCAGCGTGGGCCTCGATCCCATTTCGCCGATGCGCCGCTCATGCGCCTGCGACCAGCGCGGATGGTCCACCTTCGGGTTCACATTCGAGTAGAAGCCGTACTCCCCCGGATTCGCGAGACTCCAGGTGGTGGGCGGCTCGCGGTCCATCAGCGTGATCTTCACCACCGACTTGATGCTCTTGAATCCATACTTCCACGGCACCACCAGCCGCACCGGCGCGCCGTTCTGATTCGGCAGCGTCTTGCCATACAGCCCTGTGGCCAGCAGCGTCAGCGGGTGCATCGCCTCGTCCAGTCTCAGACCCTCCACATAGGGCAGATCAATGCCTGCATGGCGCGAGTCCGGCATCTGCTTGATGTCATAGTAAGTCTCAAACGCCACATGCGTCGCAGCGCTCAGCGGCCCCACCTGGTTCAGCAGCTTGGACAGCGGAAACCCCACCCAGGGTATGACCATCGACCAGCCCTCCACACATCGGAAGCGGTAGATGCGCTCCACAGATTCAAACTTCAGCAGGTCCGCCAGATCAAAGGTGCGCGGCTTCTGCACCAGCCCGCCCACCTGCACGCTCCACGGATCAGTCACGAAGTCTTTGGCCTTCGCAGCCACGGCGGATTTGTCAGTCGAAAACTCGTAGTAGTTGTTGTAGCCCGCAATATCGGTGAAGGAGTTCACCTTCTCATCTGCCGCCAGAGCCGTCTGCAAAGCAGGCTCTGCCACCGTGGCGATGGCGGAGCCCGTGTTCGCCACCTCGGGCCGTGGGCTGAAGGCGCGATACAGACCTGCTGTGGCCAACGTGGAACCCGCCCAGATGGCGGACTTCATGAAGAAGCGCCGGTTCAGAAAGGTCTCCTCAGGCGTGACCTCGCTGGATGAAATTTGAGGGCTGTCTTTCATGACGGGCAGGACATGCAGTGCCAATGTGAGGCGGCGGCGGCGACTTTATTCCCGCACAACGAATGCCAACTGGCAAGTTGCATCTGCCATCATCACCCCCCACGCTCCGCACTTCCATGTCCCTGCTCGAACGTCTCTTCTCCATCGGCCCCGTCCGCAAAGCCATCTGGCAGCTGTGGTACCCCTTTCTCACCCGTCGGCTGCGCAATGAGGACGTGCTGTTTTTGAATTACGCCTTCGAGGCCGACCCGCCTGTGGGCCTGCAGCTTGACCCCGCTGACGAACCCAACCGCGCCTGCATCCAGCTCTACCACCACGTGGCTACGCAGGTGGATCTGCAGGGCAAAGACGTGCTGGAGGTGAGCTGCGGCCACGGAGGCGGCGCCTCCTGGCTCACGCGCACACTGCATCCCGCCAGCTACACGGGGCTGGATCTCAATCCCACCGGCATCGCCTTCTGCAAAAAGCGCCATCAGGTCAGCGGGCTCCGCTTTGTGCAAGGAGATGCTCAATCATTGCCCTACCCGCCTCAGACGTTTGATGCGGTGATCAATGTCGAGGCCTCGCACTGTTACCCCGATTTCCCAGGCTTTTTGGCCAGTGTCGCCCGCGTGCTGAAAACACACGGTCATTTCCTCTACGCCGACTTCCGCTTCCGCGATCAATGGGCAGACTGGGAGCAGGCCCTCTCACAGGCACCGCTCGAGATCGTGCAAACCCGCGACATCAGCCATGAGGTGCTGCGCGGCATGGAGCACAACGCCGCCCACAGCGCCGCGCTCGTCTCCCGCTGCCTCCCTGCACCGCTGCACTCGCTCGGGCGTGACTTTGCCGGAGTGCCCGGGGCACGCGTCTATGAAGCGCTGAAGTCAGGCGAGCTCTCCTACCGCTCCTGGTGCTTTCGCAAGCCGTGATCAGGCCCCGATGGCCAGCCAGTTGAACTCCACGGAAAATACACGCGACGCATCCCAGGTGGAGATGACCGCCTGAAAGCCAGATTCCGTGATGTTTTGCGCCTTCAGCGTCAGCCTCGAGCTCTCCCGCCGGTCCATGTCGAATCCAGTAAGCCCCAGATGGACGACGGGGATGCTCGAAAACGATGAGTCGAACACGACATCCAGAACAAACTCCCTCGGCTCCGCAAAGTCCGGGTACACCACATCAAGCGTCCAGCCCGGAGTGAGGATTCCGACACCGACATGGGACGACAGGACTTTCCAGGGAACAGCGGATGAGCTCATGGCAGCCTAGTAAAGCATCATCCGGGCCGGGAACCACCTTCATTGTTGTCACACTTAAAATCATGCGGCGTCACGCCACCACTTCCAGCAGGGCCTTTTGGATGTTGTTTTTCCCGGACTTCGGAAACGGACGCGGCATCGGCTGCGCATGGCCGTTTTCATCGATCGTCCGGCAGCGCAGCTCATACTTGCCAGGCGCAAGCTTCGCCAGCTTCGTCGTCCAGCGGCACAGCGTGTGCCGCAGCGGCCACTGGCGCGGCAGCCTTGTGGCGGAATCAAACTGGACCGGATGCAAGGGGGCGCCTTTGAAACCCGCAATGCCGCTGCCATCAAAGGGCACGATCTGCGCCTCCTGCCACGGCGCCCGGGTGAAGAGCGGATCGTTCGCAGGCAGCGGCTCATTCACATTCCGCAGCCAGTACTGCACTTGCCTGAGTCCTGAGATGCCCACCTGCGCATTGCCATGCAGCGTTAGTTCATCCTTCACGCTTAGCTTGTTTGGCAGGTCGCCAAAACGCGCGAAAGTCTTAAGCCACGAGTTGATGTCATTGTTGCCGTTCGCATACGTGTCGTCAGACTGGTGCGCGTTGGTAAAACCAATGCGCTGCAGCCATTTCACCGATTTGAAGCCGTAGGCCTCCGGCACAATCATCCGCACCGGACCGCCGCGCTCGCCGGTGAGAAATTCGCCATTGAGCTTGTAGCAGAGCATCACCGGCAGCTCTCCCGGCGGATCTTCAAACACGCGGTTCATCGGCAGGTAGCATTTGAAGATCTGCTTCGGGTCCTCGTTGTGGTGGCCGTGGTACCAGACATGACGCAGGTTCTCCACCGGTCCGCACTCCCACAGCACGTCCCGCAGCGGCACTCCCTCCCACAGGCCATGCCCAAGAGGATCGGCGAGGTTGTTGCAGGTGATCACTTTCAAATAACTGACCGCCTTTGTCTTCGCGATCTCCATCAATCTTTCAAATGTCAGCGCCGTGCCGTCGCTGCGCAGCATGGGCCGTTCGATCTTCGCATTGCTAGCTGCATCCGCGATGACCTCAAGCCGCCAGGTCTCACGCACCATGCCGATTTCCCGCTGCTTCTCGATGGGCAGCTTGTATGGCAGCGGATTGCCGCGTTCCACATTGTAAAAATCCCCTGAGGGAGTGATGCAGCAGCCGCCCTCCTCGCACACCGGCCCCGCCTTCTTGCCCGCGGCCTGCGCCTCGGCATGTGTCAGCACTGCAGCGCCTGCAGTACCGAGCTTGAACAAATCACGGCGGGAGAGTGCTCTAGCCTTCATGTGCCGGATTTAAACCCAGACCGTCGGCGAAAGACAAGCCCTCAATCCGGCAGCTTGCCGGCCGGGGGCGCTGGCGGCGGTGCGCCTTGCACCTTTACGCCGTTGCCTGCGTTTTCCAGGGTGGGATCAAAGGCAAATTCAAAGATAGCACCATCGAGCTTGTTGAGGAGGTATTCCTGCAGCAGGTCTGCATCGTCAGAAAACATCGCCTCCAGCATGGCTCGGCTTTCCGGTTCATCGAGTTTTTTGCCAGTGCCGATGGTCAGCATGCCGTGCTCCTGACCTCTCGCGGCTTTGATCGCCTCGATGCGCTTTTCCATCTCATTCAGAAATTCGGGCGTGTTCATCACCTGCTCAAAGCGCTTCATCAGCGGTGCCAGCTCCATGCTCTTGTTCAGTTCCTCGGGAGAAGCGTCCTTGTAGCGGCGGATGAAGTCGTCCACCTTGCGCCGCACGGCTTCAGACACCTGTCTTGGTCGGTAATGCTTGGGCTGCGGCTCTCCCTCCTTGGAAACCGTTTCCGTACTCGCCTCAGGAGGAGCAGCAGGCTTTACGGGAGCCGGCTTTTCAGCCACCACGGAGGGCTTGGGTCTGGCAGGCTGCCAGTTCAGCCACACCAGCGCAAAGAACATCCCCGAGGCCAGCAGCAGCAGCACTAGGTTTTTGTTCATAGGATGTAAGGCGGATTATTTCGCCTGAAAGTACCCGCGCTGCTTGGCGCTGATGGGCAGTTCCAGCTTTTCCATGACCTTGAGCATGTCCTCCCACACCTGGCGCTTGGCACGGATGCCATCCCCCATCTTCTCTTCACGCAGCAGGTAGGAGGGATGGTAGGTGACCATGGTGGGTATGCCCTGGGTGCTGTGAAACTTCCCGCGCAGGCCACCGACGCTGCCAGGGATTCCCAGACCTTCCGCAGCCGTGGCCCCCAGGGCCACAATGACTTTGGGCGCGATAAGACTGATCTCTGTCAGAACGAAGGGCAGGCACGCACGCATCTCCTCAGGCGTGGGTTTGCGGTTGCCGCTGCCTTGGTTGTCCATGGCCGGGCGGAATTTGCAGATGTTGCTGATGTACACCTGCGGACGGTCCAGCCCCATGGCCTTGATGATGGCTGTGAGCTTCTGCCCGGCCGGGCCCACAAAAGGCTCGCGCAGCTTTTCCTCTTCGGCTCCGGGCGCTTCGCCTACAAACATCAGGGAGGCCTGCGGATTGCCCACGGCAAAGACCATGGTCTTGCGCAGGCTGGCCATGGAGAGCGCGGGCTCCCATGTCTCGGCCATGGCACGCAGTGCGGCGAGCTTTTCCTCAATGGTGGAGCCCCCCACTTCCAGCAGCCCCGCCTTCTTCGTTTCTGCCGGCGGCGGCTCGCTCAGGATGCGTGCGAGAGGCGCCGCCGCAGGCGCTGCGGCCAGCGGTTTCATCGGCTCAGGCTTTTGCACCTCTCTCAGCGCAGGCTCACGGACGGCCCCGGTCAGCCGGTCCATCGTCCCCGGACGCAGCGCGATGTGCGTCTTCCCCTGCAGCTGGCGCTGCTGCAGGTGCTGCTTGAGGAGGCTTTTGGCGGTGGACATGGGAGAAAATGAATGACGAAACCAGAATGTCGAATGCTTCCGTCACTGCCTCCGGCTCAGCCTCATATCCATCCAGACAGCCAGGATCAGCACCACCCCGCGCGCGATGTACTTGTTGTGATTTTGCACCGAAGTCAGCACCATGCCGTTCAGCAGGCAGGCAATGATGAGGGCCCCCAGCAGCACCCCCAGCACATTGCCCCGGCCACCTCGCAGGCTGACCCCGCCGATCACACAGGCAGCCACGGCGTCCAGCTCCATCAGATCCCCCGTGGTCGTCGTCGATGAGCCAACATACGAGGTCTGCATGAAACCCACAATCGCCACGATGGCCCCCATTCCGCTGTAGGCGGCGATCACGCTGCGCTTCATCGGCACTCCGGAGACCATCGCCGCCTCGCTGCTGCCGCCGATGGCATAAAGGTGCCTGCCCAGCGCCGTGTGCTGCGTCACGCCATACACCACCAGCGTGACGGCGCCGAGGATGAGCGAAGGGAGCGGGATGCCACGAAACTGGCCTGTGACGAGCACAAACAGCACAATGGCCTGCGCGGCGGTGAACAGGCGCAGAAACACCATCTCCCGGCTGTCCGCGGAAAAACCATGCGCCAGACGGCGTTTGCGCGCACTCAGCGTGGTCAAGACCAGCGCCAGCACAAGCCCCGCAGCCAGTCCCCAGCCCAGTCCCTGCGGCAGGTAAAAGGTCGTCAGCTGAGAGTACAGATTGCTCTGCCCTCCCGGGGCCACCGGGACAGTGGCGTTGTCGATGACTCGCCAAAACAGGCCTTTGAAAATCAGCAGCGCTCCCAGCGTGACGATAAAGGAGGGCATGCGCTCACACACAATAAAGGCCCCCATCGCCATCCAGATCAAAACACCGCATAAAAATCCCACTCCCAAAGCCGCTGGCGCCGGCAGGTGGCAATGAAACACCAGCACGCTTGCGACACCGCCCAGCAGCCCCACACCGCTCCCCGCCGAGAGATCAATGTGCCCGGGCAGCAGAATGAGCAGCATGCCCATCGCCAGCGTCGCCGTGATGGACAGCTCCGTGACGAGCATCGACAAATTTCGTGCGCCCAGAAACGCCGGATCCTTGATGGCAAAAAACGCACAAATCGCGAGCAGCGCGATGGCGATGGGCAGTTCTCGAAAGCGAAGAGTCACACAGCGTCAGTTCTGAGATGACATAAAGATGGCGAGAATGATCAAGGCGATCACGACCGCAATCGTGATCTTCACCCAGCTCAGCGGATACTCGCCCCCAATCTTGCCCGTGGCACCGTTGACGGCGACCTGGTAAGTCCTGGTGCCATAGGTGTAGGTCAGCAGCCATACCGGCAGCAGCACATGCTTGAATGTCTGCCCGCTGTAGTCCGGAGAGATCCGCAGATTGCGGCTTGTGTCCCCCGGAATCTGCGCCGTGCACTGGCTGCGCAGCATGCTGTCCATCCGCCCTCTCGAATCCTGCGCCGCCTGGACGAGATCGATCTGGTACTGCTCCACCACCCAGCCGGAAAGATAGCCCGGATCATACGGCAGCAGATTCGTGGTGGTGGGAAACGGCTGCAGCTTTTCGAGCAATGCCGCATGCACGCCTTTGGAGGCCGGCACCAGCACATCGTCAAAGTCGCTGCTGACATGGCCGGAGGCATACTCCCAGCGTGTGTGCCTCGTGCGGTTGCCTTTGCTGTCAGTGGTGTAGTAGTAGTAGCCAGCCTCCGCCTCCCAGGGACACTCGGCATGGGCATCAAACGTCCAGTAGGGCAGGTACATGCCATGCAGCGTGTCAGTCATGGCCTTCTGACCTAGCGCATTCGGCGCCCAGAAGTGGCTGCCATACCAGCGGCGTATGTCTTCACGCACCTGGCTCTCGGAAATCTTGAACGGCAGCTGGCTGCCGGGCCGGATCGGGGCGCCGACGTCATCCATGGAGATGATCGCCGGAGATCCGCAGAAGTCACAGTTCTGAGCCACCCTCTTTTCATCAAAAACAGAGATGGCCTGGCAGCTCTGGCACTTCACCGTCTTGCGCACTGCCGCCCAGCCCCGCTGGTCGTCAGGAATGGCACGGAGCATGGCCACAAGGTCATTCTCCTCCACCAGCGAGCCATCGTTGTTCAGCTCCGCCGGAGAGACTGTGCCGCAGTACGGGCAGACCAGCGCATGCTTGGCTGGCGTCCAGACTGCCTCGGCACCACAGGCAGGACAGGCAAACTTGGAAATGGCGGTGACTTCAGGCATGGGAAGAACGCGTGGGTGGAAGCAGGCTCGATTTACCGGAGGAAACCGAAGCCTGTCCATTCCAAAAACCGCGCGAAAATAATTCCCGGCTTGTCATTGCCCCTGCCCTCTTGGCAGAATGCCTCCATGCAGCCCCTCCCGCTCATCGCCACCCTGCTTGCAGCCCTTGCCGTCTGGGCCCCAGCTGCCACTGTCAAAGACCGCGAAGGTGCGGTGCGTGGGGACAAAGCCCGCCTGGAAAACGATCCCCGCTGGAACTGGAACGACATCGACAGCGGCTTCCGCCTGGCCAAGGCCACCGGCAAACCGCTGCTCGTAGTGCTCCGCTGCCTCCCCTGCATGTCCTGCGCCGGCATAGACGCCAGCGTTCTCGAGGAGCGGGAGCTCGCTCCCCTGCTCGATCAGTTCGTCTGCGTCCGCATCATCAACGCCAACGCACTCGACCTCTCCCGTTTCCAGTTTGACTACGACCTCTCCTTTTCGGCCATCCTCTTCAACGGCGACGGCACCATCTACGGCCGCTTTGGCTCCTGGACACATCAAAAGGACCCGCTGAACAAAACCACCGCCAGCTTCAGCAAGGCGCTCGAGGCCGGGCTGGCCATCCACAAGGGCTATCCCGCCAACCGGGCCGTCCTCAGCGGCAAGCAGGGCGGCCCCACACCCTACCAGACGCCCATCGAGTTTCCCGCACTCGCGGGCAAATACCAGAGCAAGCTCGACTGGAGCGGCAAGGTCGTGGCCAGCTGCGTCCACTGCCACATGATCGGCGACGCCTTCCGGGCCTACCACCGCAGTCAAAACCAGCCGGTGCCCGTCGAATGGATCTACCCGCAGCCATCCATCGAGACACTCGGCATCACCCTCGCCACAGATGAAATTGCCAAAGTCGAGGCCGTGGCAGACGGCTCCGCCGCCAATGCTGCCGGAATCCAGGCCGGCGACATCTTCACCCACCTCGCCGGCCAGCCCCTCGTCTCCATCGCCGACGTCAGCTGGGCGCTCCATCGCTCCCCCGACTCGGGTTCCCTCCCAGCCACCATCGTGCGGAGCGGAAAGGAAACCGCCGTCACCCTCGATCTGCCCGCAGGCTGGCGTTTGAAGTCAGACATCGGCAAGCGCGTCGGCACCTGGCCCATGCGGGCCATGGCCTTTGGCGGCATGAAAATGGATGACGTTCCCGATGAGGAACGCACCACCCTGGGCCTGGACAAATCCCAGATGGCCATGCGCGTCTTCCATGTGGGCGAGTACGGCCCCCATTCTGCCGCCAAAAAGGAAGGCTTCAAGAAGGACGACATCATCATCCAGGTCGGGGACCAGAAGCAGCGCCTCACCGAAAGCGCCCTCATCGGCCACCTGCTGCAGCACCACCTCCCGGGGGAAAAAATCCCCGCCGTCGTGCTCCGGGGGCAGGAACGGCTGGAGTTCAAACTGCCTCAACAATAGTTAAGATCCCTTGAGTTTCAGGGCCATCTCACGCTCACGCCCCCCCTGAAATTCCCGGTTGCATTCCAAAGACCGGCTTCCATACTCCACGCCCCCTGCGAGTCGTCATTTATTCGCCGTTGGTCTCCGCGCCTGCCTCTCTTCGAGATGTGCAGGGTTCTCGCCCGGAGGTAACCCGGCCGTTAGTGTTAACACAAATCCTATGTCAGTACGTCTTGCTCGATTCGAGATGCCCAGCCGCCTTGTGAAAAACGAGGCCACGGCCACCGAAACCTACGCCCAGTTCACTGCCGAACCTTTCGACAAAGGTTATGGTCATACGATCGGGAACTCCCTCCGCCGTGTCCTCCTCTCCTCCCTTGAAGGAGCCTCCATCACTTCCGTGAAAATCCGCGGTGCTGAGCACGAGTTTACCACCCTCCCGGGTGTGCTCGAAGACGTCGTTCAGATCATTCTGAACCTGAAGAAGGTACGCTTCAAGCATCACAGCGACGCCAAGGAGCCCCGCCTTCTTTCGATCATTGCCGACAAGGAAGGTGCCGTCACCGCTGGCGACATCAAGGAAGACAACCACTACGAAGTCATCAACAAGGACCTCGTCATCTGCACGCTGGACCGCAAGACCAAGTTCGAATGCGAATTCGAAGTGCGCGTCGGCCGTGGCTTCTCCACCTGGGAGGAAAACAAGCGCGTTGACACCCCCATCGGCGTCATCCCGATCGACTCCATCTACAGCCCCGTCACCCGCGTGAAGTACGCCGTGGAAAACACCCGCGTCGGCCAGAACACGGACTACGACAAGCTGGTGCTCGACATCTGGACAGACGGCCGCATCACCCCGCAGGACGCCCTCCTCCAGTCCGCCGCCATCCTTCGCCACCACCTCGATGTCTTCGTCAACTACGACGACAAGGCCATCGAGTTCGAAGCCGCACCGGAAGCCCAGAGCGAGGAAAACAGCGAGCTGCGCAAGCTCCTGAACATGAGCGTCAACGAAATCGAGCTCTCCGTCCGCGCCGCCAACTGCCTCAACAACGCCAACATCACCAGCGTCGGCCAGCTGGCCATGAAGACCGAAGGCGAAATGCTTCGTTACCGCAACTTCGGCAAGAAGTCCCTCACCGAGATCAAGGAAAAGCTCGCAGAGCTTGGTCTCTCTCTCGGCATGAAGTTCGATCCAGCGCTGCTTGAGGCCACCCCCGGCGGTGTCTCCCTCCTTGCCCGCAGCAGCATGATCGGCGACGACGATGAAGAAGCCGACTCCCTCGACTTCAGCAAGCTGGTGGACAGCCATCTGCCAGACGCCGACGACGAAGACGAGTAATCAATCAAAGGTAAACAGAAGACACATTTAGTTAGCATTTAGGACATGAAACACGGAAGAAAAATCGTCAAACTTCAGCGCAAACAGGATCACCGCGACGCGCTGCTCATGAATCTCACCTGCTCCCTCATCGAGCACCGCCGGATTCGCACCACACTCGCCAAGGCCAAGGCTCTCCGCCCCTACGCTGAGAAGCTCGTCACCCTCGGCAAGCGCGGCACCCTCCACGCACGCCGCACCGCTCTCTCCTCCCTTCGTCACAAAGACATGGTGAAGAAGCTCTTCGAAGAGATCGCCGTGGCCTCCAAGGACCGCGTCGGTGGCTACACCCGCATCACCAAGCTCGGCCAGCGCCGTAGCGACTCCGCTCCGATGGCCTACATCGAGTGGGTGGACGCCTACGTGCCCAAGGCTGCTGCCGCACCCGCGCCAGAAGCTGCCGCCGAACCCGTGGCCACTGAAGAAGCCGCTGCTCCGAAGAAAAAAGCCCCGGCAAAAAAGAAGGCCGCTCCAAAGAAGAAAGAAGCCGCTGCTGAATAAGCAGGCCCTTTGACCAAGGAATCATCCCGCGCGGGAGTCGCAAGACTCCCGCGCTTTTTTATGTCCGCGCCGTCTGTCCGACGGCTGCTTTTGGCTCGCTCACCAAAGCATGGGAAACCGGCACTCATGTACCAGCATGCCGTGTTGCATGCCGCCTGACTTCGCGTTCCATGAGCCCCACCATGGAATCCACTATCAAAATCGCTCTCGTTGGCGCCGGCATGTTCGGCGGAGATGTTCACGCACGCGCATATGCGGACCTGCAGCGCTTCGGCATCGCAGGCCAGCTGGCACGTGTCGGCCTCGACAAATATTCGCGCGAACTCGCCGGAGTGAAATTTGATCTCGTCGCCGTCGCCACCCGCAGCGAAAAGTCAGCACTCAAAGCTGCGGCGGCCTTCAAGGAGCTCACCGGCCACGAACCTCGCGCCTTCCATGGCGATGCCCCGTGGGATGACATCCTGGCGGCCTTTCCAGACCTCGATGTGATGGCCGTCGCCACCCCGGATCATCTTCATACGCAGCCGATTCTCGCTGCGCTGGCCAAAGGGGTGCATGTCCTGACCGAGAAGCCCATGTGCCTGTCGATCCAGGAATCAGATGAAATCATTGCCGCGGCCAAAGCCAGGAATCTCATTGTCGCCGTGGACATGCACAAGCGCTACGACCCCGATCACCTGCGCATACGCGATGACATTCAGAACCGCATCGGCGCACCGCTCTATGGCACCGCCTATCTTGAGGAACCGCTCGAAGTCAGCACCAGCACCTTCAAGTGGGTGGAAAGCAGCGACCCCTTCAGCTACGTCGGCCCCCATTGGACAGACCTGATCTGGAGCTATTACCACAGCAAGCCGGTTTCACTAACTGCCGTGGGCCAGAAAAAACGTCTGGTTCGCGATGGCATCAATGCTTTCGACGCAGTCCAGGTCCGCGTTGATTTCGACAACGGTATGTCGATTAACTTCCACAATAATTGGGTTACCCCTGCCGACTTCGAAGGTCCGGTAAACCAAGGTCACGAAATAGTCGGCGCGGACGGCAAAGTCGAAAGTGACCAGCAATATCGCGGTTTCCGCTGGTGGAACCAAGGAGGCGGCTCACGCACGAGCAATAATCACTTCACCCGTGAAGTATCTCGCCCAGATGGCAGCAAAGGTTACATCGGTTATGGAGTCGATAGTCTGACAGTTGGTCTTGTGGCTATCTGCCGGGTCAAGTTTGCCAATGAGTCACGGGATGCCGTGGCGGCTCTCTACCCAACGGCTGAAGAAGCCCGCATCACCTGCGCTATTGTGGACGCCGCCGCCCGAGTTCGGGATCTCAACTGGAAATACATGCAGGAAGGCAAAGGTGCCACGGTCACCGCACGGTTTGATCAGAAAGGTATAACTATCATAGACCCAAATTCCACCGAGGTATTTCAAAGCATTTACGACAAGGCTCTCTAGGTCATATAAGGGTATATAACGCTAACTTCTAAACTTGACTTTAAACTAAGTTTTTCATAAACACGTATTTGTACCCCGATAAATAAAACAAATGATTCTGTCATCTTCTCAACTTCGCCGCGCCGCTGTCCTCCAGGAAAAAATTGAAACCATGCAGCAGGAGCTGGCGGAGCTGCTGGCAAGTCCCTCCACCGAGTCCCCTTCGGCGGCAGGCAAGCCCGGCAAAAAGAAGCGGGTGATGTCCGCCGCAGCGCGCAAGAAGATCGCTGACGCTCAGCGCAAGCGCTGGGCCAAGCAGAAGGGCGAAGGCCCTCCGGCAGAAAAGAAAGCCAAGTAATTCCAGCTTAACTCTCTCAAAACAAAGGCCCCAGTTCGCAAGAACTGGGGCCTGTTTATTGGCTGAAGTTAGCGGAGCCGGAAGTTATTTCGTAAACATCGGGTCCTCTGGATTCCCCTTGCTCAGCAGATAGGCCATAAGGTCAAGGATATCATCCTCCTTGAGCATGAACAGCAGTCCCGGTGGCATCATGCTGATTTTGCTCTCTTCCGTTTTCACAACTTTACGGGCATCCACATTGGTGAAGTTGTTGGGGTCCATCATGTTGGTGCAGACCATCATGTTGTTCTCCTTCATGTTGGCGATGCGTCCGATCACCTTGCTGCCATCCTGCATGGTGAAAACAGTGCTGCCATACTGGTCGCTGATCTCCTTGCTGGGCTCCAGGATATGCTCCAGCAGGTCTCTCGGGCTGTACTTGCCGGCCACACTGGTCAGGTCAGGTCCCACAGCACCGCCCTCGTTGTTAAAACGGTGGCAGGCAAAGCAGGTCGCCGCACCAAACATGTTGCGCCCATTGGCAAAGTTACGGTTGCCCTCCAGGCCAACCCCCAGCGACTTGCTAAGCTCATCCAAAGTCCAGGCTTTGACAAACTGCATCGGCTTTACCGAGAAGCTCGGCGCCTTGGCCTCCGGCTTCGCATCCAGCACGTCCTTGATGGCCAGCTTTTCCTCCTCCGTCATCGTGGACAACGCGTTCTGCTTGATCTCACCGATGAAGAGGTCAAACGACGCCCCGCCTTTGTAGTTCGCAGCCCGCAGGAACCAGCGGAAGTAATCTGCGCGCAGCTCCTTCGTCCAGCCAGACTTGGCAAATCGAAGAATGCGGGCGTAGTCGATCTGCTCCTCCTGGGTGGGCGAGCCATTCACCAGCGGCTCAGCCTTGGCCACGATGCCTGAGTCTCCCAGATAGACCAGCACCTCGCACAGATCACGGTTCAGGGCTGGATCATTCGTGGGGAACAGCGGCGCAAGATGCTTGATCAGCTCTTCCTTGCCCGCTGCATCCGGCTCTCCCATGCGCGTGAAGGCCAGCATGTAGTCACGGATCAGCGTCACACGATCCAGGCCTTTAAGCGCCTTGAAGTCAATCTTGTTCAGTGCGGCAATGATTTGCGGCTGCAGCGCCTTGTCTCCACCGCTGCTGCGGGCCAGTGCCATGAGCGCCGTCAGTGCGGCACGTGGATTGGATTCGTTCAGCGCCTTGTCCTTCCATGAGGCGATGGGCTGGTGCTCCAGCGCAATACGGGCGGCAAAGCGCAGATTGCGGTCCGGAGAGCCAAGGTGCGGCCAGGCGGCCTCCACAGCTTTGGCATCCTGTCTGGCATGATAGCTTTCCAACTCCTGACGTGCCTTCGCCGTTGCATTGTCACTTTCAGCAGCGGCATCATTCTTTCCGCTGTCTCCACCCACATAAGTCACCCGATAAAGTCCCGACTGCACCTTGCGCCCGCCAACGCTCACATACATCGCCCCGTCTTTTTTCGAGACTTCAATGTCTGTCAGCGGCAGCGGCGAAGCACTCATGAACTCCTCAGTCACGCCCGTATAACCTCCGCCGTTCGGCGAAAGATGCACGGCATACATTTTGCCATAGCTCCAGTCGCAAATGTAAAGCGCCTCCTGATACTTGGCAGGAAACTTAGCTCCATAGCCAAAGGCCACACCCGTGGGCGAACCTGGGCCGATGTCCACCACCGGCGGCAGGCTGTCCTCCCAGCGCACAGGCCATTTCTTGCTGCAAGTGCGCCAGCCAAACTCACCACCGCTCTGCATGAAGCACACACGGGTGGGGCGGTACCATGGCATGCCGGTGTCCCACTCCATGTCCGCGTCAAAGCCGAAGATGTCTCCACTGCGGTTCATGGCGATGTCGTAGGTGTTGCGGGTGCCGGTGTTCACCAGCTCCCACTTCTTGCCATCAAGGTCGGTCTTCGCCATCCAACCACCGGGAGCCAGCACATCACGCATGAAGCCACGCCCCAGCAGCATGGGGTAGAGCTGGTCTTCCGACCAGTGGCGCGGCACGCGGCTGGTCTCGCAGCTCGGCTCGGGCGTCTGATTGCCGCACATCACGTACAGGCTTTGACCATCCGGCGAGGCAATGACGCCATGCGGTCCGTGCTCACCCGCCTTGCCGGGGAAGGAGCGCAGCATCTCCACCTTGTCGAACTGGTCATCGCCATTCGTGTCCTTGCAGCGGTACAGGCCTCGCCCTTGGTAGGCCTCATCGTTCACCACACCATACAGCGCCCCTGCATGATACAGCAGCCCCTGGCAGTGCCCGAAGTCCACGCTGAGCTTTTCCACCTTCGTCTCACCCGGGCTGCCCCTGAGCGCAGGAGGCGTGATGCGATACAGCGCGCCATACTGGTCGCTGCAAATCAGGCGACCTTTGTCATCCTGAGTCATGGACACCCAGGAGCCTTCCTGCTCCTTCGGCACGGAGTAGAGCAGCTCCACTTTGAATCCTTTGGCGATCTTGACCTTGTCGGCCGGTGTTGCTTGATCCGCCAGCTGAGCGAACGACGCCGTCGCGCAGAGCAGAAGAGGAAGGAGAATGATTTTCATGGTTGGATAATGATGAAACTGGCAGCCTTGCTCCGAACTACTTCATGAGTTCCTTGACCTTGCCTTCGATGGCGTCGGCCCACATCTGGTAGCCCTGGGCGCTGAGGTGGAGCAGGTCGGGCATGATCTCCTTGGGCAGCGTGCCGTCGGGCTGCAGGAAGGTGTTGCCGATGTCCATGTAGAAGACACGTTTACCGTCGGCGAAGCCGGAGATGAGGTTGTTCGTGGCGACGTTCTGTTTTCTCATCGCATCTTCCTTGGTGGCTCCGCGTGGAAAGATGCCCAGCACCAGCACCTTTGTCTCCGGCAGTTTTTTGCCCAGAATGTCGAGGATCATCTTCACGCCCTCGGCGGTCTGCTCGGCGCTGCTGGCATAGACCACACCGCCATGTTCGGCGGCAGGGCGGCCCTGATGCCCGGTGTTGTTGGTGCCGATCATGAGCACCACAAGCCGGGGCTTGATGCCGTCAAAGTTCCCGTTCTGCAGCCGCCAGATCACATGCTCGGTGCGGTCGCCGCCAATGCCAAAATTCGCCGCTTTCAGCGGTGCCCAGGTTTTCTCCCAGACCTCCTTGCCATTTTTTTCCCAGCCCTGTGTGATCGAGTCGCCCAGAAACACCAGCTGCGCCTCTCCCTTTTTGGAAATGGCGTTGAAGCTTTCATGGCGCTTCATCCATCCGCCCTCACGTGGCTTGGGGTCGATGGCAAGATTCTTGGCCGTTTCAGCAAAGCTGGTGGCGGCGACACAGAGGGAGGCGAGCAAGAGGGTGCGGAGTTTCATGGTCAGTGGCGGCGATGATGCCGGGAAGCCATGAAACTCGCAAGCCGCGAATGTTATTTCACGCCTTTAGCGCCCAGTCGAGCAGTGCCTGGGCATCACGCCAGACACCTTCGTGGCTGTCGTTGAGTATCACCACAATGCGGCGGCGGCCGTTGCGCTCCCCGGTGGCCACCAGGCAGTAGCCTGCAGCTTCGGTGTAGCCCGTTTTCATGCCGTCGCAGTAGCTGGCGGAGCGCAGCACGCGGTTGGTGTTGGCCAGATCAATGGATTTGCCGTCGGGCTTGGTGAATTTAAAGCTCTGCAGCTTCACAATCGCCCGGATATCAGGCAGCTTGTCAGCCGCCTTGGCGATCATCGCCAGATCACGCGCCGTGGAGTAAGGATCCTCGTCGGTGAGTGATGGCAGCCCGTGGGGATTGACAAAATGCGTGTTCTTCAGGCCAAGCGCCTGTGCACGGGCGTCCATTTTTTTGGCAAAGGCGGCCACGCTGCCTGCATTGTCCCGCGCGAGCGCTTGCGCGATATCGTTGGAGCTCTTCACCAGCATCGCTGTCAAAAGCTGACGGCGGGTGTACGTCTCCCCCACCTTGAGGCCGATGCGCACCGGGGCGCACTGCGTGTCCGCCAGCTCAATGGTGACGACTTTGTCCAGATCTCCCGCCTCCACAATGAGCAGGCCGGTCATGATTTTCGTCGTGCTGGCGATGGCGCCACGCAGATCCGGGCTCTTTTCAAACAGCACATCATCGTTTTCAGGATCGATGACGATGCAGCGCCCGGCGGTGATCTGCGGAATGGAGCCCCGGAGATTTTTGATCTCGATCTCACGGCGGACTTTCTTCGTTCTCTCAATCTCCTCGGCAAGCTGAGTTTCCAGCCGATGCTTCAGCTGCGCGACCGCAGCCTCCCGCGCGGCGACATCCGCCTTCGCCTGCGCGATCATCTGCTTCTCGGCGGCAAATTCATGCTCCCGTTTCGCAATCGCAGCGGCCTTCGCCTCCACCTCCTCCTCACGCCATTGCAGCTGCTGCTCACGCTTGGGGTCTCCGCAGCCCGAAATGGAAAGGCAGAGGAGACCGGACAGGACGGCATGGCGGAGAGGGCGGGACTGGCGGGGGGAGATCATTTCAGAGTTCAGCGAGGAGTTCTTTCAGGCGGGCGACTGGCCACTGTCCTGGAGCATTCGAAGCACCAATAAAGCCGTAATTCAACAGGCTGCCACATTTAGCCAGCACCAGCCGTGAAACACGCCCCCACGGCCCCATGCCCATCACAGAAACCCGCAGCCGGTGGGTCTGCCCCGCCAGCTTCATGAGACGGATCAGATCCTCCTGCGTGTTCAGATACGTGGCGATCTTCACCGCATCCAACCCCGCCTGCTGCGCAAAATTCACCGCCCCGTTCAGCACTTCATCCGCCGGCGTAGCCTGAAAGTCATGGAATGAGCCGACCACCGGCACACCTGCCGCCCGCGCTTTTTGGATCGTACCCTGCATCTGCGTAGCACTGCGAAGCTCGAGGTCGATCAGCGTTGCGATATCCAGCAAAGGCTCGAGCATTGCCGCCCGCGCCGCCGCATCCTCCGGTGCCTGTCCGCCCTCCGCCGGATGCCGCGCCGTGAGCAGCAGCGGCAGGCTGTTGCCTGCCAGTGCAGCTCGCAGTTCCTCCGCAGGCATTTGCAGCTGGTCCAGACGGAGTTCCGCCACATCACACAAATTCGCCCGCGCAGCGTTGTCGATCGAGGTGAAGTGCGTGAAAGCTGCTGAATCGGACACAACTCCAACCGCAAGTGGCCGGGAGGAGAAAAGCAGGTTTTTAGAGGAAACAAGTTGAGCCATTGGCTAGGCGGAATATAATTTTAATAAATGTGAACAAGATTTAGCATCTTACTCCTCATTATGCTGGGCCGGAAGCAAGAAATCAATTTGCAGCTGACTGAACTGCTGGACAGCGCACTGCTGGCGTTCTGCCTGTGGTTCGGTCATTTTTTGCGTGCAGACTTGGTGCCAGTCTTCTTTCCCGATGCCGTGCAGATTCCGCCCATGGAGAAGTTTTACTGGGTCGTTGCGGTCGTAGCCCCTTTCACGCCCATCGTTCTGGAGGCACGCGGGTTTTATTCCAACATCTACAACAAAACACCCGGGCGCTCTATACGCCAGCTGGCTGAGGCCCTGGTCATCATCGGCATGTTCATTGCCTTCTGCATCGTCTTCTTCAAGTGGTCCGTCGAGAGCCGTGCTGTGGTCGTTTTTTCTGTGGCGCTCGGAGCCCTCTCACTGCTGCTGCGCGAGGCCTGGCAGCGTGAAATCCTGCGCAGGCAGATGGCTTCAGGCAAAGGCCGCGAGCGCGTCATCATCGCTGGCGCGCAGGCAGATCTGGCGGCCTTTCTGGCCAACATGACCTCCGAGCAACGTGCCGAGATCGAGGTCGTCGGACAGATTGACATCATGCAGAGCCCGATTTCCGATCTTGTCGCAGCCCTGCATGCGCACTCCATCAGCCGTGTGCTTTTTGCCGCTCAGCATGTGCACTTCAGCAAGATAGAAGAAGCGGTGCAGGCCTGCGAAACGGAAGGCGTGGAGGCCTGGATCGCGGCGGACTTTTTCCAGACAGCCATCGCACGTCCGACCTTTGACGTGCTCGGAGGGCGCCTCATGCTGGTCTTTCACTCCACGCCACAGGCCTCGTGGGAGCTGCTGTTCAAGGCCATCGTGGACCGTGTCGGGGCGCTCATTCTGCTCCTTTTATCATTGCCGCTGTGGCTGGTGGCTGTTCTCGGCATTCGCTTCAATTCCCGCGGGCCGGTCTTCTTCAGGCAGGAGCGCGCAGGCCTCTATGGCAAACCCTTCATCATGTGGAAATTCCGCACCATGCACCAGGGTGCAGAGGCAAAACGCCAGGAACTGGAGGCGCACAATGAGATGGACGGCCCCGTCTTCAAGATCACCAATGACCCGCGCATCTTCGCCTTTGGCCGCTGGCTGCGCCGCACCAGCATCGATGAACTTCCGCAGCTCATCAATGTGCTGCGCGGGGAGATGAGCCTCGTGGGTCCGCGCCCGCTGCCCGTGTATGAAATCCAGCGCATCGAGAAGCATGCGCAGCGCCGCCGCCTCAGCGTGAAACCTGGCCTGACATGCCTCTGGCAGGTGACGGGCCGCAACGGCATCAAAAACTTCGAGGAGTGGGTGGCTCTGGATCTGAAGTACATCGACAACTGGTCCTTCTGGCTTGATCTGCAAATCCTCGCGCAGACTCTGCCCGCTGTGATTCGCGGCATCGGCGCCAGCTGAGTTCGCACGCTTCTACCGCTTTTTCCCCAGGGCTTCATAACCCGAGACGACGTCAAACAGCTCCTCGTCGATCGAGCTCTGGCGCAGACGGTGGTAGCTGCCATGGAGGTGCTCCAGCAGTTCGTCGATGTTCTTTTCTGCTCGCTGCATCGCGGCCAGACGGCTCGCATTTTCACTGGCCAGAGATTCGGCACAGGCCCGAAAAAGTGAGATGAAAAGGTACTCGCGAATGAGTGAGCGCAGCGTCGCAGGCAGCTCGTTGAGCACTTCCGGCAGGATCTGCGTGGGCCATGGCACCTTCGTCAGTTCCTTCTGCCAGACTTCATCCAGCGGCAGCAGGCGCTGGCTCACGGGTTCGTACAGCGCGCCAGACTGCGGATGGTTGTGAAAAAGATACACCTGCTCATTCCCGCCAAAGGTCATTCGTGCCTCGCTTTGGATCTGAATCTGCGCAATGAGAGGTGTGATAGCTTGGACGGAGTTGGGCACGGCAAAACGGCCTGCCATGGCGAGCCCTGCGTCAGAGAGTCTGGCGTGAACTCTCTCTCCCACCGCCCAGACCTGCGGCCTGCCTGGCAGCGAAGCAAGCGTCCGGATGGCATAGTCGGCAATGATGTCATTGAACTGCCCCACCAGCCCCTGATCTGAACCGAACACGATGGCGCCGATAGCGCCGCCCTGGTTTGAACGCCGGCTCTCAGGAGAGCGCTCTCCCTGACGCAGGCAGACGCTGAGTCCCAGCTCAACCGTGCGCCAGTAGTCTGCCAGCGCTTTCACCGACTGCTCATACTGGCCGATGCTCGACGCAGCCAGCGCCTTCATGGTGCGCACGACGGACTGCAGCTCACGCGCACTGCTGATCTGGCGCTGCAGGCTGGCAGTCGTGTCACTCATGCCTGGCTGACGGGTTGGTTCTTTTGTTCTGGCAGGAAGGGCTTCAGCGCCTCACGGGCAATGCCGATGATTATTTCGCGCTCTGCATCGAGAAGCTTGCGGTCGCTTTCGAACAGGGCAGCGATCTGGGCAGGAATACCTTCAGCCGCGGCCTGCACCGCGAGCTGGGCCTCCGTCATTTTCTCCAAAGCCACTTCGTCAAACAAACCCGCCGTCAGGGCCAGAAGCACGACGATTTGCGCGGGCACCGGCACCGGCGCGCTTTCAGCCTGCTTCAAACAAGCACGGATGCGCCGTCCGTGCTCGATCGTCTTGCGTGTGGCTGCATCCAGTCGCGCACCAAACCGCGCGAAGGTCTCAAGCTCTTCAAACTGTGCGTAGGCCAGCTTCAGATCTCCGGCCACGGCTCGGTAGGTGGCACGCTGGGCCTTGCCACCGACACGTGACACAGATTTGCCCACATCCACCGCCGGCAGCACACCCAGCTCGAACAACGAGGGGGAGAGGTAAATCTGTCCATCTGTGATGGAGATCAGATTGGTCGGAATGTACGCAGAGATGTTCTGAGCCTCGGTCTCGATGATGGGCAGCGCAGTGAGCGAGCCACCACCGCGTTCTTCACACAAATGGGTGGCGCGCTCCAGCAGGCGCGAATGAATGTAAAAGATGTCCCCAGGAAAGGCCTCACGTCCTGGCGGCCTGCGCAGCAGCAGCGAAAGCTCACGGTAAGCACGCGCATGCTGCGTGAGGTCGTCATAGACGATCAGCACGTCCCTTCCCTGCTCCATGAAGTGCTCGGCGATGCTCGTGGCAGCATAGGGAGCGACGAAGGCAAGCCCCGAAGGATCACTGCCCTCGGCCACCACGACAACGGTGTACTCCATGGCCCCGTGCTCACGCAGAACTGCGATGCCTTTCGCCACGGCGGAAGCACGCTGTCCGATAGCACAGTAAACGCACAGCACATCCTTGCCTCGCTGGTTCAGGATGGTGTCCAGAGCGATGGCCGTCTTCCCAGTCTGGCGGTCTCCCACAATAAGCTCACGCTGCCCGCGGCCGATGGGAATCAGAGCATCGACCACCTTGAGTCCCGTCTGCAGCGGAACAGTGACTGGCGCACGCTCCATGATGGGAACGGCCGGGCGTTCCACGGGAAGACGTGCGCTGCCAGCCACTGTGCCCAGACCATCCAGTGGCTTCCCGAGTGGATCAATGACACGGCCGAGCAACCCTTCGCCAACGGCCACGTCCATGACACGTCCGGTCCTCCGCACTTCATCACCCGCGCGAAGATCCGCGTAATCACCGAGCAGGACCACGCCGACTTCGTCCTCATCCAGATTGAAGGCAATGCCCGAGACACCGCCGGAAAATTCGAGCAACTCATCAAAGCCAACGCCGGGCAGTCCTGAAACTTTGGCGATGCCGGTGGAGACATTCGTGATGGTGCCCACCTCGTGCAGCGAAAGCCGCGGAGCCAGAGATTCACGCGCCCGGCACATGCACGTGAACACGTGGTCAAAAACACCGCTCAAATTTTCAGGCACCGCATTCATACAGGGGTCTTCTCAGAGTCTTTGGCGGACACTGCAGCCTTCGCCAGAATTTCATCCACACCTTTCTCCAGGCTGGCCAGATAGTCGGCAATGCTCCATGCGACTTTCTGCCCGCCTGCACTGAGCTCAATGCCGCTGACAATCTCCGGCGCGGCTTCAAACCGCAGAGACTTGCAGGCAGGGAAGGCCGCATTGACGGCCTGTTGCAGGATACGGCGCTGCTCTGAAGGAAGCTCGAATGCGCTGCGGATGAGCGCAGGCTCCTCGGTTTTTTCCATGGCTTCTGCCAGCCTGCGCCGCTCCGCATCATCCATCGCCAGCAGACGCTCGGACAGCACCGCCGTCATCCGCTCCTCGAGGCTCACTCCGGCAAGATCCGTCAGTGTCTTTCTGGCAATGGCAAACACCTCCTCCTGAGTTCTTCGGGCTATGGATTCATGCAGCGTTTTAGCCTCACTACGCAGCAGTTCGCCCTGACGGACGCTGAGGGCATCTGCAGCGCGGCGTGCTTCCTCGAGCAACCGCCGGTGCTCCGCCTTAGCGTCATAAGCCGCCCTGCCCATCATGTCCGCACGCCGCAGCTCAAACTCCGCATTCTTGCGCTGAAACTCCTCCTTCTCCTGGTTTGCCGCAGCCTCCTTCGCGGCCGCATCCGCGATCTGCGCGGCGATGCGCTTCTCCCGCGCATCAATGGCTTGGAGCACAGGCTGGTAAAGGTAGCGCTTCATCAGCCACACCAGGATGAGGAAGTTCAGTGTCTGCGCACCGACGGTGAACCAGTCTATGAGCATGATGTTACTTGGCGACGGTTTGCGTGATGAAATGATTCCAGAACGGATTGGCGAAGATCAGGATCATCGAGACCACAAAGCAGTAGATGGCCGTGGACTCGATCATGGCGAGGCCGACAAACAAGGTGCGCGTGATGGTCGCAGAGGCGTCCGGCTGCTGTGCGAGCGAGGTCAGCGCCGTGGCAACGGACCTGCCTTCGGCAAAGGCCGGCCCCATGCAGCCAAAGCTGGTGGTGAGCCCTGCGGTGATGATGGAGGCTACGGCTATGAGGGTGGTGTCATCCATGGTAGGTTCGGAGGTTAAGTTTTGGCAGATGCTTTCAATTCATGAGTGCTGATGGCCGCCGCAATGTACACGGCGGCGAGAATGCTGAAGATGTAGGCCTGCACCATGCCCGTGAGCAGCCCAAGCAGGATCATCAAAATGGGAAACAGAAAGGGGGTGATCGTCAGCAAAATGGCCAGGATCATCGCACCGCTCATCATGTTGCCAAACAGGCGCACAGCGAGCGCCAGGGTACGCGACACCTCGCTGATGATGTTGAACGGCAGCATGACCACCGTCGGCTCCATGTAGGATTTGAAATAGCCTCTCAGCCCTTGGTCTGAGATGCCATACAGCGGCACCGCAATAAGCACGCACACCGCCAGTGCAGCCGTGGTGGAGAGCGACCCCGTTGGCGGTTCATACCCTGGAATGACCGTGCAAAGCGCAGCCGTGGCTACAAACAGGAACAAGGTGCCAAGAAAGCCGATGAATTTCTCCGGCTGCGGCAACCCCACGTCCTTGATCTGCTGCTGCATCGCCGTGACGACAATCTCCAGCAGGTTCTGCCAGCGTGAGCGCTCATGCTCCGTGGTGAGACGGCGTGTGATGAGCCGCGCCCCCACGGCCAGCAGCAGCATGATGCCCCAGGTGAAGACAATGGTCCCGTTCAGCTTGAACCAGCCATGCTGCCAGAAAATCATTTCATCAGGACTCAGGCGCATGATGATCCTCCTTTTGTTTTCCGCGTGTCAGCCAGGTCACGGCCAGACGTGCTATGATGAAACCCGCCAGACAGGCCACCAGGCGCTGCGACTGGCCGTTTGAGACAAAGTAGAACCCCGCCATCACAAGCCCCATGCGCAGCAAGGCGCTGCACAGAAACAGCCGCGCTGGCCTGGGTGAGCTGAGCCCTCGACGGACGGTCCACCAGAGGCCTCCGTAAAAGATCAAACCTAGCAGCACCCCTGCCGCAACGCAGAGCGCCAGGGGCAGCGGGTTACTCATCATGTTTTTCCTCCTTGTTTTTTTGTTCCTCGCCCATCGCCTTGTCCTCTTTGTCGATCCAGTGCCAGGCATTCGCACAGCCCAGCACCAGCCCGGCAACCAGCAGCGCAAGCGTCCAGGAATGCTCTCCAGGGTGGTGCTTGTCCAGCCAGAGGCCCAGAGCAGCTCCGAGCAGTGTGGGCACCACGACAGACCAGCCCACCAGCCCCATCATGCCAAGCCCAAACCATACGGGCGAGACAGAGTGGCGTCGCGCCCTGAGCTTGCGCGTCGCCTTCGCCCCGACCTGCTCGGCCAGGGTGGATTCGCCTTTCGCTTCAGGGGATGGCGGCAGCTTACGCATGCTTGAAATTGGCAAATCGCCGCAGAAATCCGGTTTCTAATTTCGCCATCACGGAGCGGGCGCTGCGCTCTTCCTCATCCAGTTCCAGAAACTCCTGCTCCACTGATTCGCGCAGCTTCGCCAGGCTGCTTCCTGCCATGGCACGATGCACGGACACGAGCACATCAGGCCCGGTCTTCACCAGCACTCCCTCATCCACCGCCATGTAAACCTCCCCCTCCGCCTCTGTCTCATAGACCAGGATGCCGGGGCACAGGGCTGTCACACAGTCCTGCCGCTGTGGCAGCAGCCCAAATGACCCCTCCCGCGTCTCAGCCACGATGCGCTTCACACCGCTTCTGACGGCGAAAATCTGGAACGGCAGCAGGACCTTCAGGTTCATACCTCGTTGCCGGGCTTCGCCTCCTGTTGAGTTTTCCATTTCTCCTTCGCCTCGTCGATCGTCCCGATCATGTAGAGCGCGCTCTCGGGACAGTCTTTGAATTCGTCGTTCAAGATGCGCTCGCAGCCGTCCAGCGCGTCCGCAAGGCTGACCAGCTTGCCCGCATGGCCGGTGAACTGCTCGGTGGTGAAAAACGGCTGCGTGAGAAAGCGCTCCAGCCGACGCGCACGCGCCACCACATTGCGGTCCTCAGGCGAGAGCTGCTCCAGGCCCAGCATGGCGATGATGTCTTTGAGGTCCGCGTATTGGGCGAGCGTGCGCCGGATCTCCTGAGCGAGATGGTAGTGCCGCTCCCCCACGATGCCTGGCGTTGCCATCTTGGAGCTCGACTGCAGCGGATCGATGGCCGGAAACAACCCTTCGCTGGCCCGCTTTCGGGAGAGCACGACCGAAGCAGAAAGATGTGAAAAAGTGTGAACCGCCGCCGGATCGGTGAAATCATCCGCAGGGACATACACTGCCTGGATCGAGGTAATGGCCCCCGTGTCCGTGTTGGCAATGCGCTCCTCGAGCCCTGACAGCTCCGTGCCCATGGTGGGCTGGTAGCCAAGACGCGCAGGCATCTGCCCCATCAGGCCTGAAACTTCCATGCCCGCCTGGATGAAACGGAAAACATTGTCCATCAGCAGCAGCACGTCCCGCCGCTCGTCATCCCGGAAATACTCGGCCATCGTCAGCGCCGCATGTCCCACCCGGAAGCGGCTGCCCGGCGGCTCGTTCATCTGGCCAAAGACCATCACCATGTTGGGCAGCACGCCGGCATCTTTCATGTCGCGGTACAGCTCCTCGCCTTCACGGCAGCGCTCGCCGATGCCGCAGAAGATGCTCACCCCGTCCTGATGACCGACCATGTTGTGGATCATTTCAGTGAGCAGCACCGTCTTGCCCACACCGGCACCGCCAAAGAGCCCCGCCTTGCCACCGCGCTCCAGAGGCACCAGAACATCGATCACCTTGATGCCCGTCTCGAAGATCTCGGATTTTGTGGAGCGCCTCACCAAAGCAGGCGGCGCACGGTGCACTGAGCGCCACTTCGCACCTGTCAGCGGTCCCTGCCGGTCGATCACATTGCCAAACACATCAAACATGCGCGAAAGCAGGGCTCTGCCCACCGGAGCTTTCAATGGGCCGCCGGTGTCCTCCACCCGCATGCCGCGTGCGAGCCCCTGTGTGGGCGTCAATGCGATGCCGCGCACATGCCGTGCATCACGCTGCGCCAGCACCTCGATGACTATCTCACCCGCGGCTCCTGCCTGCAGCATGGTGTGAATGGACGGCAGATGACGATCAAAACGCACATCCACCACACTGCCCCTCACCGCGACGACCACGCCCAGGTTTGCAGACGTCGGATCAGCGTCCGTTGTCGGTTGAAGGTCCAAGCTCAGCGTGGTCATCGTGTTCTTTGTTCCTTGTCTTCAGCCAAACATGCAGCCCATGTGCCAGCATGCAATGGGGTGTCCTGCCCATTTCATGTCTTTCACCATAGGCTCGTGTCCTATGTTGTCTGGCATACTTGGCGGCATGCACCGAGCTTCCACCACTTTGAAGCCGGTTGAAACGTGCTGTGCACAGAGCCCGTAGTGACTTGATGCGCCACGCTCTATTTGTTCTCCTGACCGCCTGCGCCTCCCTGCACGCAGCCTCCCCCACCAAGCTCGACTTCGGCCCCGTCCGTGAAGAGCACATCATGATACCCATGCGCGACGGCAAGAAGCTCTCCGCTTATGTGTTCTTCCCGCCCGGAGAAGGCAAGTTCCCCGCCATCTTCGAGCAGCGTTACGCGGACATCTCCAGCGCCGGATCGCGCAAGGCAGCGGCCAAGTTTGCCGAGGGCGGCTTTGTCATCGCCCTGGTGAACTACCGCGGCACGCATGAGAGCGAGGGCGTCTAT
This sequence comes from Prosthecobacter fluviatilis, assembly GCF_042655725.1. Lineage (GTDB taxonomy): Bacteria > Verrucomicrobiota > Verrucomicrobiia > Verrucomicrobiales > Verrucomicrobiaceae > Prosthecobacter > Prosthecobacter fluviatilis. The sequence continues at coordinate 593,889 of NZ_JBHSMQ010000001.1, read as the reverse complement.
CGTGGCTACCGCGGCCTGCAATGGGGACCGCTGCGCGACGGCTATGACGTGTGCGAGTGGCTGGCGGCTCAGCCCTGGTGCACAGGCAAGATCGGCACCTATGGCGGCTCCCAGGCGGGCTACGCGCAAAACTATCTGGCAGTGACTCAGCCACCGCATCTTGTGGCGCAGTACATGACAGACACCGGCCTGAGCCTCTACCAGGAGGGCTACCGCATTGGCGGTGCCACCAAGCCACAGCGTTTCATCAAAGGAGGCTCCGTGGCACGCGACATCAAGGACAACGAAGCCATGCTGCGCGAATGGGACCAGCACCCGGACTATGACGATTTCTGGAAGGACGAGGATGCCTCGCTGCATTTCGACAAAATGAACTACCCCTGCTTCACCATTGGCAGCTGGTTTGACTTCATGTGCCAGGGCAGCGTGGCCAGCTTCATCGGGCGCAATCAGCACGGCGGCCCGAATTCGCGCGGCCAGCAGCAGCTCATCATCGGCCCCTGGCTGCACGGTGGCTACCCGAAGTCGAACAAGATCGGCGAGCTGGTGTTTCCGGAGAACGCCTTCTTTGATGTGTATGCGCACATGACCAAGTGGTTCAATCACTATCTCAAAGGCGAAAACAACGGCATCGAGAAGGACACGCCCGTGAAATACTACGTGATGGGCGCGACCGGTGAAGAAGGCGCCCCCGGCAATGTGTGGCGCGAGGCCAAAGACTTCCCACCCGCCAGCAAAGCCGCTGACTGGTTCCTGCAGCCCGATGGCAAGCTGGCCCCCGCCAGGCCCTCTGCCGCCAAGGCCAGCACCTCGTATCTAAGCGATCCCGTTCATCCCATGAGCCTGCCCTATGCCGGATTTCCCGGGGCCAAAGATGCGCGCGGCTTTGAAGAGCAGGCCGAGGTGCGCACCTGGACGACCGAGGTGCTGAGCCAGCCGCTGGAGGTCACCGGCCGCATCAAAGGTGAGGTCTTCGTTTCCTCCACCGCCAAAGATACCGACTTCTTCCTGCGCGTGACGGATTTGTATCCCGACGGCCGCTCCATCCTGCTGGTGGATTACCCGCTGCGTGCCCGCTATCACGAAGGCTTTGACCACCAGAAGCTGCTCGTTCCAGGAGAGGTGACCAAGCTCTCATGGGACATCGGCTGGGTCAGCATCATCTTCAACAAAGGGCACCGCATCCGCGTTACCATTGCCAGCACCGGCGCGCCCTACTATGAACCCAATCCGCAGACCGGCGCACCCATCAGCCATTTTATCACTGAGCCCGGTGTGTCTGCCATCAATACCATCTGGCATGACTCCAATCATGCCTCCAAAGTCATCCTGCCCATGCTGCCCTGATCCCTCCCCTTCCCCATCTTCATGCAAACACCCGCTTCCTCCCTTTCACGTCGCTCCTTTCTCAGCACCGCCCTCGCCGCAGGTGCGGCCCTTTCAGTGCAGGCCAAAGACCAGGCACCCCTGATCGCCTACGTGGGCACCTTCACCTCGCCGCTGCAAAACATGAAGGCCACGCAGGTGGACCTTCCGCCGGGAAACGGCCAGGGCATCCACCTCTTTGAAGTTAACCGCAGCACAGGCGCCATGACCCCATGCGGCCTGTACAAGTCAGGCAGCAGCCCGAACTGCCTGACCTTCAACGCCGCCCGGACGGTGCTGTATTCCACCAACGAAACCGACGCAAACGGCAGTCACGAGGCAGGCTCTGTCAGCGCCTTTGCCATCAATCCCAAGGACGGACAGCTCACGTTGATGAACACCGTCAGCTCCGGCGGCAAGGGCCCGACCTACATCAGCCTGCATCCCTCAGGCCGCTTTCTGCTGGTGGCAAATTACTTCGGCGGCTCATGCGCGGTGTTGCCCGTCAAACCCGATGGCAGCCTGGGCGAAGCCACCGATTTCAAGCAGGACTCTGGCACCATCGGCCCAAAGAAAGCCACCAACGCGCCTCCGGGCAGCTTTGCCTTCAGCGGGCATGATGGCACACACTCCCACATGATCCAGGCCGATGCCTCGGGCCGTTACGTTCTGTCCGTGGATCTCGGGCTGGACCAGATCTTGGTATGGAAGTTTGACGACCAAAAAGGCACGCTCACACCGAACGATCCTCCCCATGTCACCCTGCCTCCGGGCGACGGGCCGCGTCACTTCGCGTTTCATCCCAACAGCCGCTGGCTCTACTCGCTGCAGGAAGAGGGCTCCACCGTGGTGCTGTTTGACTATGACACTGAGAAAGGCCGCCTCTCCTCCCGCCAGACCATCTCCAGCCTGCCGCCCGGATTTGCAGGCAGCAATTTCTGCTCGGAGATCCTTGTTTCCCCCGACGGCCGCTTCGTTTACGTCGGAAACCGCCTGCACGACAGCATCGGCATTTTTGCCATCGGGAAAGACGGCACGCTGACCTTGGTTGGCGAAGAGTGGACGCGCGGCAACTACCCGCGCAGCTTCAACTTCGACCCCACCGGCGAATTCTTCTACAGCCTCAACCAACGTGGCGATAATGTGGCGATCTTCCGTGTGAACCGGAAAACCGGCGTCCTTGCCTTTACCGGCCACTACGCAGCCGTCGGCAATCCTTCGAGCATTGTGTTTCTGGATCTGGCGAAAGGCCAGTGACCACTCCGACGAGGATCATCTGGATTCTCGCTTAGTTAAAAAGTCACGGAGGGATCACCGTTGATCCCTCCTCTGACTTGGTTCTGCATCGACGCCGCTTACGCCAGTGATGGCACTCCAATGCTGACGTCCACCTCGGCGTTGTAGTCCACGCCTTCCAGGCCAAAGCCAAAGAGACGCAGGAAGCTGGTCTGGTAGCCTTCAAAGTCGCCCAGCTGCGCCAGATTTTCCGTGTTCACCTCGGCCCAGCGTTTGCCCACGAGCTCCTGTAGCGCAGGCTTCATTTCCCAGTCGTCCACGCGGATGCGTCCGGCTTCGTCCGGCTGCGGATTGCCGTTGTAGAGGCGCTCGCGGAAAAGGCGGTCCATCTGCTCGATGCAGTCCTCATGTGTGCCTTCGGCCTTCATCGCCTTGTAGAGCAGGGAGATGTACAGAGGCACCACAGGGATCGCGGAGCTGGCCTGGGTGACCAGCGCCTTGTTCACGGAGACCCAGGCCTTGCCCTTCAGGGAGGCAAGCTTGCCGTCCAGCACGCGCTGCACGCGCTCGAGGTCCTCCTTGGCACGGCCGATGGTGCCGTTCTTGTAGATGGGCCAGGTCACTTCCGGCCCGATGTAGCTGTAGGCCACAGTCTGCACGCCTTCGGCGAGAACACCGGCGCTCTGAAGCGCGTCGATCCACATCTCCCAGTCTTCACCGCCCATGACGGCCACGGTTTGCGCGATCTCGTCTTCGTTCGCGGGCTCGATGGTCACTTCATTGACCACGCCGTTGCCGGTGTTGAGGTTCTTGTTGGTGTAGGAAGCGGAGCCGATGGGCTTGAGCACGGACTTGAAGACCTCGCCAGTCTTCGGGTGCGTTCGGCGCGGAGACGCGAGGCTGTAAATGACGCAGTCCACCTGGCCGAGATCTGCCTTGATGGCCTCGATGACGGTGTCCTTCATGGCATCGGAGAAGGCGTCGCCGTTGAAGGAGCGGGCATAGAGGCCGGCAGCCTTGGCTTCGGTCTCAAAAGCGGCGGAGTTGTACCAGCCTGCGGTGCCGCAGCGCTCGGCCTCGCCGGGCTTTTCAAAGAACACACCCATGGTGGCGGCACCGGAGCCAAAGGCCGCCGCGATGCGGGAGGACAGGCCGTAGCCGGTCGATGAACCCACCACGAGCACCTTCTTGGGCCCGTTGGCGATGGGGCCGCGCGATTTCACGACGGCGATCTGTTCAGCGACATGTTTGGCACAGCCGGTGGGGTGGGCGGTGGTGCAGATGAATCCACGGATTTTGGGTGCGACGATCATAGTAGTTAGTGCGCTGAGCGTTAGCAGCCACAGGGGGGCTGGCAACTTGTTTTCCCACCCGGTCTCTGCCACCTTGGCCGCATGCCAGCCCCGTCACCCGCTCCTGAGCAGCGCTTTTCCGACCGTGTGGAAAACTACGTGCGCTACCGCCCCGGCTACCCGCAGGAGATCATCCCGCTGCTGCAGCGCGAGGCCGGGCTCTCACCTCAGTCTGTCATCGCCGACATCGGTTCCGGCACTGGCATTTCCGCCGGGCTTTTCCTGAAAGCCGGATTCAGCGTGCATGCGGTGGAGCCCAATGGGGACATGCGCGCCGCAGCAGAGCGGCTGCTGTCACATGCCCCCCGCTTTCACAGCGTGAATGCCAGTGCCCAGGCCACCACATTGCCGGACCACAGCATCGATCTCATCGTGGCCGCACAGGCTTTTCATTGGTTCAACTCATCTGAGACACGCGCGGAGTTCACGCGCATCCTCAAACCAGCTGGCCACATCGCCCTCATCTGGAACGAGCGCAAACTCGGCTCCACCCCTTTCCTCCAAGCTTTTGAGCAGCTGCTTCTCACCTTTGGCACGGACTACACCACCATCCGCCATGAGAACGTGAACGCCGCAGCACTCGCTGCTTTCTTCAGCGGCCCATACGTCACGCATACTTTTGCCAATGGACAGCGCTTCGACTTTGAAGGGCTCAAAGGCCGCCTGCTCTCCAGCTCCTACGCACCTGGACCGCACCAGCCGCACCATGCGGAGATGCTGGCCGAGTTGCGCCGCATCTACGACGCACACCAGGTGGCAGGGCAGGTCTGTTTCGAATACGACACCCGCGTGCATCTGGGGCGCTGAACTCGCAGGCACCGCACGCAGACCTGCTTCCTGCCTCGGGTCATGCAGACTGACCGCATGTTTCAAACAAAAAACCCGCCCCGGCTGCGATGAGCCGAAGCGGGTGCGGTTTTGGGGTGGGGAATCAGCTGCTGTTCAGCGATGGAGATCAAAGCGGTCCAGCTCCATGACCTTGGTCCATGCGGCGACGAAGTCTTTGACGAACTTCTCTCCGGCATCAGCGCCCGCATACACCTCTGCGATGGCGCGAAGCTGGGAGTTGGAGCCAAAGACAAGATCCACCGACGTGGCCGTCCATTTCACCTCGCCGCTCTCGCGGTCACGGCCTTCGTAAAAGTGCTCGCACATCTTCGACTTGCTCCACTCCGTGCCCATGCTCAGCAGGTTCACAAAGAAGTCGTTGGTGAGCTCTCCACGCCGTTGGGTGAAGACACCGAGGTCAGGAAACCCGACATTGGTCCCGAGCACGCGCATGCCACCCACCAGCACCGTCATCTCAGGAGCCGAAAGCGTGAGAAGCTGCGCACGGTCCAGCAGCGTCTCCGGTGCGGGACGGTCAAGCTCGTGGCCGAGGTAGTTGCGGAAGCCGTCCTGCCTGGGCTCCAGCACGGCAAAGGACGCAGCGTCCGTCATCTCCTGGGTGGCGTCGGTGCGGCCAGGGGTGAAGGGCACCTGCACCTCATGACCGCTTTTCTTCGCCGCATCTTCCACAGCCGCACATCCGCCGAGCACGATGAGGTCTGCAAGAGACACTTTTTTGCCACCTTTCTGCTCCGCATTGAAGTCCTTCTGGATCTTTTCCAGCACAGCCAGCACCTTCTGCAGCTGCTCCGGCTGGTTCACAGCCCAGTCTTTCTGCGGAGCCAGGCGGATGCGCGCCCCATTGGCACCACCACGCTTGTCACTGCCACGGAAGGTGGCTGCGGAAGCCCACGCCGTGGAGACAAGCTGGCCGGTGGTCAGGCCTGAGCCCAGGATGTCTGCCTTGAGACGGACGATGTCCTGCGCACCGATGAGTTCATGGTCCACTTTGGGCACGGGGTCCTGCCACAGCTGCGGTGGCGCCACCTCGGAGCCCAGCAGACGGGACACAGGGCCCATGTCGCGATGAGTCAGCTTATACCAGGCTTTGGCAAAAGCGGCGGCAAACTCATCCGGATGCTCCAGAAAGCGCCTGGAGATTTTCTCATACGCCGGGTCTTCCCGCAGCGCGATGTCAGTGGTGAACATCATCGGCGCGTGGCGTTTGGCGGCGTCGTGCGCATCCGGCACCGTGCCGGCACCCGCGCCTTTTTTAGGCTTCCACTGCTGCGCTCCCGCCGGGCTCTTCGTCAGCTCCCACTCGTAGGCAAAGAGGTTGGTGAAGTAACCATGGGACCACGCCATGGGCGTGGAGGTCCAGGCGCCCTCCAGACCGCTGGTGATGGTGTCTCCGGCGTTGCCTTTGCCGTGTTTGTTCTTCCAGCCGAGGCCCTGCTCTTCGAGAGGTGCGCCCTCTGGCTCCGGACCCACATTGTCAGCACTCGCGGCACCGTGTGCTTTGCCAAAAGTGTGACCTCCCGCAATCAAGGCCACGGTTTCCTCGTCATTCATGGCCATGCGCGCAAAGGTCTCGCGAATGTCTTTCGCTGCAGCGATAGGATCAGGCTTCCCGTTGGGGCCTTCGGGATTGACGTAGATCAGGCCCATCTGGACAGCAGCCAGGGGCTTTTCCAGTTCGCGCTCGCCCTTGTAGCGTGCGTCTCCCAGCCACTTGCTTTCAGGCCCCCAGTAGATGTCTTCCTGCGGTTCCCACACATCTTCACGTCCGCCGGCGAATCCCATCGTCTTGAATCCCATCGATTCGAGCGAGACATTGCCCGCGAGCACCATCAGATCGGCCCAGGAGATTTTCTCGCCATACTTCTGCTTGATGGGCCAGAGAAGGCGGCGCGCCTTGTCCAGGTTGGCGTTGTCCGGCCAGCTGTTGAGTGGCGCAAAGCGCTGCGTGCCATAGCCTGCGCCACCCCGGCCGTCGCTCACGCGGTAGGTGCCCGCGCTGTGCCAGGCCATGCGGATGAAGAGCGGACCGTAGGTGCCGTAGTCCGCCGGCCACCGCTTCTGCGAGGTGGTGATCACCTCCTTGAGTTCCTTCTTCAAGGCAGCCAGATCAAGCTTCTTGAACTCCTCCGCATAGCTGAAGCCCGCGCCCATGGGATTTCCCCGGGGCGAGTTCTGGTGCAGCATTTTGAGATTGAGCTGGTTCGGCCACCAGTCTCCGTTGGACATGGCTCCTGCGGCGGTGGTGCGGTTGGGGCCTGCGGCGGCACCCATGACGGGGCATTGGTTCATATCTGGGGTGGGTTGGGTTGTTTTTTCCTGGGCCGTGGTCGGCATGACTGGCGTCAGCATCAGCGCAGCCGCCAGGGCCTTGTGTTGCAGTGTTTTCATGGCTTGGTGGTTGGGTTCAGGTTCAAGGTTTCGAACGTTGAGAAGTCGTAACGCCCAAATGATGGATGCCCGCCTCAAATGCATCCAATGCATTATCTGAATGCTTGCGATGCACCACACACATAGCTAGGCTGGCCCATGAGAAGCGATCTGAACCTCCACCTGCTGGAACAATTCGTGGCTCTCGCTCGCACCAAAAACTTCACCCGCGCTGCCGATGAGCTGCACCTTTCACAGTCCGCGCTGAGCCGCGCCATCCAAAAACTGGAGGATCAGCTCGGCGCCCCCCTCTTTGAACGCAAGCCGCGCGAGGTCGTGCTGACGGACCTTGGCGAACTGCTGCTGGAGCGTGCCAGAAAGATTCTCCAGCTCATGGAGGACACCATCTCGGAGCTTTCAGAGGCGGGCCGTCGCGGGCGCATCCGGCTGGGGGCCATCCCCACCATCGCCCCTTACTTCCTTCCCGGCCTTCTGAGCCACTTTGCCCGCAGGCATCCCGACATCCTGGTGATCGTGCAGGAAGACACCACTGACAATCTCATCCGGCGCTGCAGCCACGGAGAGATCGACCTCGCCATACTGGCCCAGCCGGTGATCGCGCGGCATCTGGAGGTGGAGCCGCTGTTTGAGGAAGAGCTGCTGCTGGTGGCACCTGTAGCGCATCCTCTGGCCACTGCCAAAAGTGTGAAGATCGAGGCCCTGGAGAGCTTCCCCTTTGTCACGTTGAACGAGGCGCACTGCCTCGCGGAAAACATCTCCTCCTTCTGCCGCAGAAAGTCCGTGCAGCCGGTGACGGTGGAGCGCACCAGCCAGCTGGCCACCGTGCAGGAGCTCGTGGCACTGGACCACGGCATTTCGATCGTGCCCGAAATGGCGCGAAAAATCGACACCAGCGACAGGCGCGTGTACCGGTCTTTTGCCGGGGAGAAGCCCGCACGCACCGTCGCCATGCTGTGGAATGCCGGCCGCTTTCAAAGCAGGGCGGTCAGGGTGCTCATGGAGGAACTGCGCAGCCTGACACGGAGCTCCTCCTCAGCTCCCCAACGAAAAAGCAGCCGATTGTAAGAGCATGAAAATCCTCCGCCTCATCGCCACCATGCTGCTGGCCGCAGTCTCCTTGCAGGCGCAGCCCCGCATCGTGGCTTATGCGCCCAACTGGATCGGCCTCAAAACCTTCGTGCCGCAGATCGACTTCGCGAAGCTCACGCACATCAACATTGCCTTCGAAAACCCAGCCGATGCGGACGGGGCGCTTTCCTTCCAGCCTGACAACGAATCTCTCATCCGCCAGGCTCACGCACACGGCGTGAAAGTCCTCGTCTCCCTTGGCGGAGGCTCCGCTTCGGAGGACGCATCCCGGCGCAAGGCTTGGTTTGACCTGATCAGCACCACGAAGCGCAAAGGCTTCATCGCCCAGCTCGCAGCCTACGTCAGCACGCATGATCTCGACGGCCTTGATGTCGATCTCGAAGGGCCCGCTATCAATCGCGACTACGCCCCCTTCATTCAGGAGCTCTCTGCGGCTTTGAAGCCAAAGGGCAAGTTTCTCACCGCCGCGCTCTCGAAAGGCTACGGCGGCAAAGACGTGCCCGACGCTGCGCTGGCGTGCTTCGATTTCATCAATGTCATGGCCTATGACGCCACCGGCCCCTGGCAGCCGGACAGGCCCGGCCCGCATTCATCGCTGGAGTTTGCACAGGGCAGCGTGGACTACTGGCTCCGGCGTGGCCTGCCAAAGGCCAAGCTCGTGCTCGGCGTCCCTTTCTACGGCTGGGGCTTTGGCAAAGCCTTCCGCCAGCAGGAGTACCGCTATGCAGATCTCATCAGGCAATACCCCAAGGCCGTCACCGATGATCAGGTCGGCGACACGATTTGGCACAACGGCATCCCCACCATGCAAGCCAAAGCCAGGCTGGTGCTGGACCAGGGCCTCGGCGGTGTGATGATCTGGTCGCTGAACTCGGATGCCCCAGGCGAGAGTTCCCTGCTCTCCGTCTTGCATGGGGCGCTGCAAAAATGACCCGGCTACTTCACCCCCCGCACCTCAAACCCTTCAGCCTCCAGCACTGCACGCACCTTGGCCGCCTGATCCCCCTGGATTTCGATGCGCTTGTCACGCACAGTTCCACCGCAGCCGCAGGCAGAGCGCACACGCTTGGCGATGGTCTCAATCACCGACACCGGCAGGTGCGTGGCAAAGTCCTTGATGACGATGACTGTCTTCCCGCCTCGATGAGCCGTTTCTCGCTGGAGCACGACCCGGCCCATCTTCCAGAGACGCTGTGGGGATGAAGGATCAGGCTGTGGATTCATCTGCAAAACGGCTCAGGATGCGCTCAGGTCCCTGTTGTAGTACACCTTCACGTACTTCATGCCCTTGTTGTCATCAAAACCACGCTCCAGCTGCGGATCGGTTTCGCTGGCGGCAGGCTTGATGTGGATTTCCACCCCGGTGTCCAGCTTGAGGACGGCGGCGATTCGCTTCTTGGCCTTCGTGAGGTCTTTCTTGGAGATCTCAAAAGTCTTCTCCAGCGGCTGCCCCTGCTCCTCCTCAATACGAGCCCGGTGCTCGTCAAACTTGGCGATGACTTCAGGAGACTTCAGCACAGTCTGGCCGAACTCCTCCAGATCAAACTTCTCGCGATCTTCAAAGTAGTCGAGCGCGTCCTTGGCGGCGGTGGCGGTTTCCCAGGGCGGGCTGTCATCATCGGCAGGCTGCTGCTCCTCCAGGAAGGAGACAGCCATCTTGGCGTAGGCGTTGGTGAGGAAGGCCGCGTCAGGCACAGCTTCCACGCCAAGAAATTCGCGCACCCAGAAGCGGGTGTCTCCGCCGCTGCGGTCAAAGGTCAGCACGTAATAGCCTTTTTCCGCCCAGTAGTTCAGGATGAGGCAGCCTTTGTCGATCTTATCGGGATTGATGCCGTGCTCGGTGCTCAGCTGCAGGTCTCCATTGCGCGGCGTGATGGTCAGGAAGGGCACCACGCTGTCGCTTTTCAGGATGCAGAGACCGCTGACGAGCTCTCCCTCGATGTGGACCTCCTTGAGCAGGCTGATGCAGAGGTCCCCTGCTTTGATGTTCGGGTGGTTGGACTTGGCATACAGGCGCTGCGCGATCTCAACCCCCTTGGCGAGCAGCTTTTCCTCATCTTCAAAGATGGCCTTGGCGCAGTTGTTCACCTCGTGCTGCTGCAATGAGGCATGGTGGGTGAAGCGGTGGGCGATGCAGGCCTTGAAAGGCTTCAGGAAGAGCGCTGTGAGCGCTTCCTGATCTCCTTCGGCGACTTGAAACACCTCGCGGGAGGTTTGCAGCGGCTCCTCACGCAGGGGATTGCCGATCTTGGCGAGGACGACTTTGGTGGCGGTGGCGGTATTGAGGCGGAGTTTGACGGACATGCGGGGCGCGGAGAGTAGAAAGGGAATGCATTTGGCAAAGGATTAAACCATTCTCCAATTGAAGTTTGCGCGTTCGGAAGCTTTGAAAAAGCAGCCCACAGCACCACGACAAATCCGTCAGGGTTTCCCTGATATCACGAGCAGGGCGGTGCCAATTGCGGGGAAAACTTGACCGTTCAGAGTGAAACCGACGTGCCACACTGCATTTCATCACACCTTCAATCTCCACACCATGAATGCTGCTGTATATACCCCCCCCGGTGAGACCTGCAGTCCAGGTTCGCACCCTTCCGACAAAGAAATAGCCCTGCTCGCTTTCAAAAAATGGAAGACGGAAGGCTGTTCGCACCTGCGCCCGGAGCACTGGCTCCGGGCAGAAAAAGAGCTGCTGGCCATCTACGCCGCCCAGGGGCAGGCATTCGTGCCCGCCGAATCTGACCGGCTCGAGGAGTTTTGGGAGCAGGAGATGGAAACCCTCTCCTGCTGTGTCATGGAAAGCGAAAACACACTCGCAATGAAAGGCTGGTCATGAATGATTCCTGCACCATCCAAAAAATGGACGTCACTCCGGCCAGTCTTCACATCTCTTTGGGTGTGCACTCCGCTGACACTTCCCATGCTCAGCAGCCGCCGTATGGAGGCCGGCTTTCGAGTGAGGAGATAGCAAAGAAAGTCATGAAGCTCACCGGCAGCGTGCGCCTGGCCTCCCGATCTGCCCATCACTGGCATCACTGCGGCATCAACGAATGAGCCAGGGGCAAGGTTGACTGGAGGCCTCCATGAACAAAATCTCACGTGACAGCAGCCCGCAGGCCGGAGTCCTCCGCTCCGGCAGGGCCGGGCATGGCCTGTCTAAACAAACGGCAGTAACCCACCTGGCACGGCGCAGACGGGCATGCCGGACCGGCGCAGACACGGCAAGTCTCTGGATCGAAGAGCCCCTGCGTTTTCACCGTGCACGGTATGAGCACCTGACACGCCACCTGCACGGAAAGTTCAACCAGACCTCGGCTCTGCTCACCTGCATGCTCTTGCTGGTCTTGGTCGCGCGCGCCGCAGGCGGTGAGTACGTATCGCCAGAGCGCTGGCTCTGCGGCCTGCTGTCCGGTTGGTTTATCATCTCCATGGCCAGGCTGGCGCTGTTCACCTGCCTGGCGGCGCCTCGCAGCATCTGCTATGCGCAGGGCAGACTGCGCATTTCCGGCCTGGGCACATTGCACGCGGAGCAAATACGGCACTGGTCGTTTCAGCACGGTGTCAGGATCAGCTCCCATGCCAGGCCGGGAGTGCGCCTGCAAATCTGCTGCCGCTGGTGCGGCTTTGAACGCCACTGGACGATGCTGATGGAGGACAACCCCGAGACTGAGCGCTTGGAGCAAGTGCTCAAGGCACACCTGCCCCGCCTCTCCCATGCATCCGGCAGGCTGCCCCGGCCACGGACGATTCAGATTGAAGCCGGAATCCTGAGTCAGTAGGTTGCTTCATGCCGCGCCCCACCTCCAGGCCGTCTGATTCGGCAGGCTCCACCCGGGTAAAAAAACGGAATGGCATTGCAGGCCGTGGTCGCAAGCCCGTTTCCGGGACATTGCCCGCCAAGGACAAGCGCAGTCACAAAGCCAAAGAAGGCGCTCTCACCACCACCGATCTGCGCTTCCGCATGCTCATGGACCATGCCCCGGTGCTCGTATGGGTGAGTGATCCCCGCAAAAAACGCACTTGGTTCAACCGGCCCTGGCTGGACTTCACAGGAAGAACCGCCCAGCAGGAGATCGGCGACGGCTGGGAGGAGGGTGTCCATCCTGAGGATCTTGAACGCTGTCTCGCCATCTGCGCGGCTTCTTTTGACGAGCGCATGCCTTTTGAAATGACCTACCGCCTCCGTCGTCACGACGGGGAGTACCGCTGGCTGCTCGACAAAGGCGTCCCTCTGCAAGATCCCGGCCGGCAGTTCATCGGCTACATCGGCAGCTGCGTGGACATCACCGACCGCAAAGCTGCCGAGGCCGCCGTACGAGCCAAGGAAATGCAGCTCCGGATGATCACTGACAACACTCCGGTGATGCTGATCCAGTGCAGCCGCGACCTGCGGTACACCTTCGTCAATCGCGCCTATGCAGACATGCTCGGGCTGGAGCCTGAGGAAATCATCGGCAGACCGATCATCGACGTCCTTGGAAAAAAGGCTTTTCGTATCATCCGCCCCAAAATCACCCGCGTGCTGAGTGGCCGCCGCGTCGAGTATGAAGAGGTGATGCCCTACCCGCGCTCTGGCCGCCGCACAGTCCACGTGATCTATGTGCCAGACACCAACATACTCGGCCAGACAACAGGCTGGCTTGCTTCCATCAACGACATCACTGACCGCCGCCAGATTGAGGACGAGCTGCATCGTGAGCGTGTTTTTCTACGCCAGGTCATAGACGCCACCCCGAGCATGATCTTCGTGAAGGACAGCCAGGGGAGGTTCCTGCTGGGCAACGCCGCACTCGCGCACAGCTGCAGCACCACCGTGGAAAAGCTCGTTGGCAGGACGGACGCAGACTTTCACCGCACATCGGACCAGATCGCCCATTTCAAACAGATCGACCAAGAGGTCATGTCCAGCGGCACCACGCTCCGGATTCCTGAGGAGGAGATCACCCAGGCAGACGGGCAGGTGCGCTGGTTCAGCACCGGAAAGGTCCCCTTGTTCAATGACGCTGGCATCTGTGACAAGGTGCTCGGCGTGGCGACGGACATCACCGAGCAGCGTCAGACGCAGAAAGAGCTGGAAAGGCGGGTGGCGGAACGCACCGCGGAGCTCAGGGCTCAGATGGATGAGAGAAACAGGCTCGAAAACGCACTGCTGGACATCTCCGAGCAGGAGCAGCGCCGCCTCGGCCAGGATCTGCACGACGGACTCTGCCAGTCTCTTTCGGGGCTGGCTTTCATGGCGCGGTCACTGACGAAAACCCTGGAGGCGCAGGCACTCGCCGGCCCCGCTGCCGAGGCCGCCCGGCTGGCAGATCTCATCCACCAGTCCGTCGAGCAGTCCCGCAACATCGCCAAAGGGCTGCACCCTGTGGTCATGGATGCAGAGGGCCTCGTTTCCGCCCTGCATGAGCTCGCGGCACGCAGCAGCGGCAGCATCTCCTGCCGCCTGCGCTGCGAGCAGATGGTGCCCATCACGGACAATGACGTGGCTCTGCACCTCTACCGCATCGCCCAGGAGGCGGTGACAAATGCACTGAAGCACTCGGGGGCACGCTCCATCACACTTAGCCTCAGGCTACGGCAGGGCCTGCTCTCTCTCAGCGTGGCCGATGACGGCTGCGGTCTGCCAGAGGTCATTCACGCGGGCGACGGCATGGGCCTGCGGCTGATGAAATACCGCGCGGATGTGATCGGCGCAGATTTCGCCATCGGGAAACGTAAAACACACGGCACCAGGATGACCTGCCTCCTGCGCATGCCTGCTGCATCCCATTCTCAGTTGTCATTCCTTCCGAATCTCCACCCTCAGAACGAGCGATGAAAAGCACTCCCGGCCAGCAGCGCATCCTCATCGTGGATGACCACCCCATTTTTCGCAAAGGCATCGCGATGCTCCTCGAGCATGAAAAGGACATCGTGATCTGCGGCGAGGCAGAGACCGCCGCGCAGGCCATGGGCCTGGTGGAGCGTCATGAGTTTGAGCTTGTCATCGCCGACATCTCTCTGAAGGACATCAACGGCATCGAGCTGGTAAAATCACTCAAAGCCCTCAGGCCTCACCTGCCGGTGCTTGTGCTCTCCATGCACGATGAATCCCTTTATGCAGAGCGTGCCCTCCGCGCCGGAGCGCGCGGCTATTTGATGAAACAGGCACCACCAGATCAGGTGGTGACCGCCATCAGGCAGGTGCTCCGCGGAGAGCTCTACCTCAGTACCGCGGCAAACCTTCTCATGCTCAACAGCTTTGTGGCTGGGCGGGACAACAGCGGCAAAAGCTCCGTGGAAAAGCTCAGCGACCGCGAGCTGGAGATCTTCGAGCTCCTCGGCCAGGGACGGGGCACCAGCATGATCGCCCATGATCTGCGCCTGAGCGTCAAAACCATCGAGGCCCATCGTTCCCACATCAAAACCAAGCTTGGCATCAGCACCGCACCCGAACTCGTCCGTGCCGCCGTCGAATGGGTCACACGCCGCACCAGCGGCATTGGCTGAGCCCACGGCCGCCCCCTGGCAGCACGCCTCCGCTTGCAGACAGCTCAATGCAGGACGAGTGCACTCATGCATGACCGACCGCGCAACGAACACCGCCTCCCAGGACCAGCACCCGTGGCTGGTGCGCATCCCTGAAATTTTCTCAGGGATTTCATCTCCCATTCTGCGCCAGATGGGGGCACTCTCCAGCACCCGGCTGGGGCTCGACTATTATCTGATCAAGACAGCAAATCCGGCGGCTGTCCGTCAGTCTGAAGCAGCGAAGTTTGCGCGCTGGAATCTGCCCATGGAGCATACCTGGCCCTGCAATCCTCAAAAGATGGACGGTTTCATCGAAAAGGCCGCGCAGACACTGCTCAAAAAATTCGGCAGCCGCAATCCCCAGGGAATCTTCATCGGTACGCTGCAGCCCACCTCTCCGGACAAATATTACAAAGGACTGGCGTCCAACCTCCGCGGACGGGTCCTCCAGCTGTTCCCCAAGCTGCCCGCCGCGACCGTGGAGGAGCAGTCCCCGGAGGCGGAGACCCTGTTTTGTCTCGTCGGCAAAGAGGGACTGTTTTGCGGTATGCAGAGCCCTCGCGCCTCAAACGGCCTCTATGCCGGTGGCAGCAAATACATCGACCAGGATTCACCGGACACCATCAGCCGCGCGGGCGCCAAAATCGCGGAGGCTCTGCATTTCCTGCTCCTTTACCGCCCACCGATGCAGGAGGGATCTCACTGGATCGAGCTGGGGGCCTGCCCCGGCGGCATGACGTCGGAACTGCTCGCCCGCAATCAGCGCGTGACGGCGATTGATCGTGCCCCGCTCGACAAACGTCTCGACGGCCGCCCCGGCCTGAGGTTTTTCCTCGAGGACGTAGCCACCTTTCAGCCACGCGCAGGCACCACTTATGACGCGCTGCTGTGTGATATGAACGGACCGCCGGAGGAATCCATCGAGCAGGTCATCCGCCTTTCCCGGTTTCTAAAGAAGGGAGGCCTCGTCGTTTTCACGCTCAAATTGCCTCGCGTGGATTCCCTGGAGGAGCCCAACGAGCTCTTCCGCCTCATCGTCGGCATGTCCATTTCTGCCGGTCTGCGCCTCTTTGCGCAGACGCACCTGACGTACAACCGGCACGAGTTGACGATGTTCTTTGAGACGGTGTGAAGGTTATGGGATGAATGTCAGGAGCCACTCTGCAGCCTCTTGATTTTTAAAATTTGGCCCGGCCAGCATTTCGCTCAGCTTCCGACGGCATTCTACCGGCTCGCCCTTGGCCAGCATAATGAGGCTGCTCTGCAGGCCATCGTTGTCATGGCCTTCGGCAACTCCTGCGGCAAGAGCTTCGAGCAGATCTGCCAGACAGTCTGAGCCGCCCGTTTTCGCCACCAGTTCGCCGATGAGTTCCCGGGACCAGAAATTATTGTCAGGCGACTTCAGCGCATCCAACAGCAGTGGGAGATCGGTGGTGCTGACAACGTCCTTGAGGCGGGCGTGAGCTTCCAGCACCAAATCGCTATCACCGTCATTGGCTTCATCGAGGATGCAGCGGAGGTCCGCTGCAATGCTCTGGCTGATGGCCTTTTCAAGCTCGGCGGAGAATTCTTCCTCCTCCTCGGCTGGTGCCTCTGCGGAAGGCAGATCCTCCGGCTTCAGCAGCACGGCACCTTTGAGGAGGCGGCAAAATTCCTTCTTGGTGGCTTTGTGCATCGTTCCCACCTTGGAGATGGGGTCCTTCATGACCTTGTACTCGATGGACAGACGCGCCCATTCCACAATGCGGATGTAATTCTCTCCCTGCTTCCAAATCTGACCTTGTTCCAACTTCATCGGCTCCATTAGCCGCGACATGGACCAACGCCATGAGATTCTGCACTTAAGGACAGAACAGGCTTGGGACCGCAGGACAGGGCCGCCGGTCATTCGGCCCCAAAGCGCCCAGGCTGGGATCGTGGCCTGCCAGCAGATACCCCGCACCGTGGAAGAGCATGACTAATAAAAGGGTAAAAAGTCAAGCTTTCCAAATAAATTTGAATTCAGACTTGTTTACTGGCATTGTTGTTATTATAATTATAATACATGTGATATATAAGGACTTAAAACTCAATTACATCCCTGTCCGGAAGCCTCCCACCGCACTCGTTCCTCCGATTTTTTTCCCGCCGCCAACAGCCAAAAGCCCCCGATGAAAAAGACCTCTTCACTACCCAGACTCCTCTGCCTCTCTCTGGCACTGGCGTGGATCCAAGGTGCTCAGGCCAGCACGGTCTTCTGGGGCAGCAATTTCAACGACAATCTCTTCAATAGCGCCGGCGACATCCTGGATGAGACTTATTCCTTTGAAATTGGGACGTTTACTGGCGGCTTCACCCCCACCTACCAGAACGTTGACCAGTGGGAGGCCAACTGGCATGTCATTGACCGCGTCTTTGCTCCGGACAGCAACGGCTGGAATCCTCTGCCCATCCCGGACGGGCAGTTTTTCGTCGCCACCGTCGATCTCAACCCTGACGGCACATCGAGCTCCAGCGACGCAAACCCTGGAGACACCTTCACCATGGGAGACACGGTTTACCTCTGGGCTTACAATTCAAAAAGCATCGTGCCCAGCAGTGAATGGGCGCTGGTAACCGACGGCTCACCTGTTGGCGATCAGGCTGATGACTGGATCATTCCAGACCCATCAAACACCAGCGGTTCCTTCGTCTGGCAGCTGACCGACGCCAACTCCGCCATCATTGGCGGTGCCAATGGGGTCCAGGGCCCCGGGACCTACTCCACGACACCGGGTGTATTCAGCCTGCAGACCGCCGTGGTTCCAGAACCGGGCTCTGCCCTCCTGTTGCTGGCGGCAGCAGCCGCACATCTGACACGTCGCACACGCCGCGCCTGACCCGCCCCCCTGCTCTGATCTGAAGACACCCCATGAGGGAAAACGCATCACGATTATTCGAACCAACGGGCCGCTTTTCGCCGGCACGTTTCTTCGTTTCAATGTGGGGTGTTTTGTTTGCCGCTTTCACGGCGGCCAATGCCGCGACCGACTTCAGCGACTACTCCCTTTTCGGCAGTGCCAGCAGCACCACCGTCAGCAGCATCAGGATCGGCCCCACCACAGACAGTGAAACGGCCATCACCGCAAACACCACCGCCACCGGTGACGACGTCACCGGCAGCGACGATGAAGATGGCGTGACGGTGCCCGCCAGCTTGGTGACAGGCACTTCCGGTAGCATCACCGTCAACGTCACCAACAGCAGCGGAGCCACGGTGTACCTCAACGCCTGGATCGACTACAACCGCAACGGCGTGCTCACCGACGCTGGTGAGCAGATCGCCACCAACACAACGATCGCCACCGGCACATCCAATTCCAACAGAACCGTGACCTTCACGGTTCCCGCCACGGCCTCCATGGGCACGGCGGGTGTCCGCGTGCGCCTGACATCCACCAGCTCTCCAGGCCCTATCGGCCTGAAGGGCAACGGTGAGGTCGAAGACTACATCACCACCATTGTCTGCCCGACCATCACTCTCAGCACCTCCTCACTGTCTGGCGGCGCGGTGGGCAGGCCCTATTCTCAGACTTTGGCCGCCACGGGTGGCACCGGTAGCTACAGCTGGGCGCTGACCTCCGGCACCATGCCGGCAGGCCTCTCTTTGAACACTTCAACAGGGGAGATTTCAGGCACGCCTACCACCGGCAATGCCGACGGGGTCAACCTCACATTCACCGCCACAGACGGCGCAGGCTGCCAGGGCTCTGCAACGCTGCTGCTGCAGATTGTGAACGGCATTTTCATCACCCCCACAACGCTCCTTCCGCCGACCGTCGGCACCCCCTACTCTCAGGTGGTCACGGCGCAGGAGTCTGGCTTTGACGTCCAGCAGGCTTTCTCCTCCTCTTCAGTCGGCACTCTCGCCGCTGCGGACGCCGTGCTCGCAGGCACCAACCGTACTAGCAACTGGACCGGCTCGGCATCCACGATCTCCTACAACAGCAGCGGCGCCGGCGGCGGCCACTACACAGACACCGACTTTCCCGCTGGACCGGGCGACAATTTCGCCCTGAAAGCCACGGGCATCATCACGATTCCGACCGCCGGCGCATGGACCTTTGCCACAAACTCTGACGATGGTGCGCGCGTCAAAATCGACGGCACGACTGTCATCAATGACGACACACAGCACGCGACCACCGACAAATTCGGCACCGTGACACTGACGGCAGGAACCCACGTCATAGAGCTTGTGTTTTTCGAACTTGCAGGCGGCGAAGCCATCGAGCTCTTCGCTGCCCCCGGCACGCTGAGCACTTTCAGCTCCGCCTTCAAGCTCATCGGGGCCCCTGACGGACTCAGCGTCGTGCGCTCATCCCCCACCTATACCTGGAGCCTTGCCTCAGGCTCCCTGCCCGCGGGCCTCACACTGAATGCCAGCACCGGATTGATCAGCGGCACGCCCACCAGCGCCTCAAATTCTAACTTCACCCTTCGCGCCACGGACAATTATGGCTACAGCAACACCCAGTCCTACAGCCTGCTGGCCTGTTCAGCCGTCACCTTGAGCCCGCCCACACTCTCCTCCTGCATGGCGTACTCCGCCTACAGCCAGACCTTCAGCATCACGGGCGGCACAGCGCCTTATGCATACTCCATCAACAGTGGCTCACTGCCGGCCGGGCTCTCGCTGGACACCGCTGCGGGTGTCATTTCAGGGCGTGCCACCTCGACCGCTGCGGCATCCTTCACCATTGCAGTGACGGACATCAATGGCTGCTCCGCTTCGCGCGCCTACACTCTAACTCCGGCCTCGCCCACGGATTTCGGTGACTATGCAGGATTCGGAAGCGCCAGCAGCGCCTTGGTTTCCACTCTCAGGCTCGGCGCGCTGACAGACGCCGAATCCGCACCCACCACGAATGCCACCGCCACCGGTGACAACATCACCGACCTCGCTGATGAAGACGGCGTCACACTGCCGGCTTATTTGGCGCAGGGCACGTCGAATTCAATCACGGTGAACCTCACCAACACGACAGGGGCCACGGCTTACCTGAACGCCTGGATCGACTACAACAACAACGGAGTGCTGACAGACAGCGGCGAGCAGATCGCCACCAACACAATCATCGCCACCGGCACCTCCAACTCCAACCGTACGGTGAGCTTCACCGTTCCGGCCGGCGCCACGGCAGGCATCACAGGAGTGCGTGTGCGTCTGACCTCCACCAGCAGCCCCGGCGCCACCGGAGCCAGCGGCAACGGTGAAGTCGAAGACTACGCAGTCAACATCCTCCCCCCCACCGACTTCGGCGACGACTCCGCCTTTGACATCGCAGGCAGCACCCTTTCAACCTCCCTACGTATGGGAGCGCTGGTGGACGGTGAAAACTCCAATCTCGCCAATGCGGCAGCCACGGGAGACGACACCAATGGCAGCGACGACGAAGACGGCGTGACCCTGCCAGCCTCCGTTATCCAGGGGCAGCCAGGCGTGACCGTGACAGTCAACGTCACCAACACCACCGGAGCGGACGCCTATCTCAACGGCTGGATCGACTTTAACAACAATGGCATCCTCACCGACAGCGGTGAGCAGATCGTGCTCAATGATTTGGTCAGCACCGGAACGAGCGGCGGCAGCCGCACCTACACCTTCACCGTGCCAAGCTCCGCCTCCACGGGTGTGATCGGCGCCCGCTTCAGGCTGACCTCCACCGCCACCCCGGGCAGCTCCGGAATCTCCGGCACAGGCGAGGTGGAGGACTACGCGATCACCGTCCTGCCCGCCTCCGACCATGGCGACTATTCACGCTTTGCAGATGCCAGCAGCTACAACTCCAGCGACCTGACCATGGGAGACCTGGAGGACACCGAATACACGCCGGTGACCAATCTAGCGGCCACGGGTGACGACATCACCAACATCAATGACGAAGACGGAGTGACACTCCAGGCCATCCTCGTCCAAGGGCAGGCAGGCGTCGCGGTGACCGTCAAACTCAACAACACCACGGGCGCACCTGCCTACCTCAACGGCTGGGTGGACTTCAACAACAATGGCTCGGTCGCAGATTCCGGAGAGCAGGTCATCGCAGACGCCGTGGTCGATGACGGCACCACCAGTGGCTACCAGACCTACTACTTTGATGTCCCGAGCAACGCCACCACCGGCACCGTGGGGGCACGCTTTAGGCTGACCTCCGCGGCCTCACCGGGACCCACAGGCGCCTCCGGTTACGGTGAAGTGGAGGACTACACCACCACCATCGTGGTCCCGTCCTCCAACTTCCGTGACTACTTTTATACGATCCGTGCCGTGGGCACCCGCTTCTACCTGGACGAAATCTCGGTTTACAACCCCAACTCCTCCACCCCCACGGTCTCAGTCAATCCGGGCATTCTCGACCTCAATGCAGCCTCTCCGGGTTTCAACACCGGAGCAACAGACGCGATGATGAACGGACTGGCGCTCGACTGGCTGAACCGGCGCTTCTACTGGGCCGCAACCTCCACCGGCTCCAGCGGCTACAATTTCAGCTTGTACACGGCCGCCTATGACAACGTGAGCAAAACCTGGAGCTACCAGCTCGTCACAAACTCAGCGCGGACAAACGTCCCCCTCAACACCGGCAGCCCCGTCTCAGGCTCGGCAAGCTCCGGCGCCTTCCCCCGCGCTGCGTTCTATAACGGTGAATACTATGCTGGCGGCCAGCTCAGCAACAACGTGGCAGTCTGGCATCTGAACTCGACCGGCCTGGGGCTCACCTCCCCTGCTTTCAACGACTACACCAACTTTTTCCACCTTTCCCAGACCTTCAATGGTGGCGACTTCGTCATCCGCCCGCAGGACGGCCTGCTCGTCACCTCCACGGTGATCAGCAACGCCAACACACTGTTCAACCAGTTCATCGACGATGGCATGAACGCGTCGGGACCGGCAGCCAAGACTGCAAGCGTTGACTCACAGATCCCCTACTCCAGCAACAGCTCGGTGCAGATCGCTGGCGTGGGTGGAGTTTCACGCCTCTATGCGCTTGGCTCCGCCGGCACAAACATTTATCGCATCGACAGTTATGACACCACTTCGCCCAAGGCGGTCAAAGTGGGTCCGCTGCCCACCGCCTCCTACACTGACTTGTCCGAAGGCATTTCCTCCTCCGTGACATCCCTGGGGGTTAAAGGCATTGTGTACAACGATCCCAACGGTCTTTCCGACGGCATCATCAGCGGCACCGGGACCAATGCCAGCGGCACCCTTTACGCCATGCTGGTCGACACCTCTGGCAATCTCGTGGACTCTTTCCCTGTCAAAAGCGACGGCACGTTCATCCTCGGCGGTGCCTCGGCCAACACCTCCTACCGCGTCGTGCTCAGCACCTCCTACGGCAGCCTGGGCTCTACTGCACCCGCCGCAGCCATGCCCACGGGCTGGCTCAATGCGGGTGAGTTTCTCGGTTCAGGGGCTGGGAGTGACGGCACGGTCGATGGCAGGCTCTCAGTCACCGTCGGCAGCTCGGGCATCGTCAACGCCACTTTTGGCATCTCCCAGACTCTCTCCATTGGCGACCTCGTCTGGAATGACTCCAACAACAGCGGCACCCAGGATGCAGGCGAAAGCGGCATCGGTGGCGTTACGGCTCGGCTTTGGGCTCCCGGTTCGGACAATGCCATTGGCGGTTCGGGCACCGCAGCGGACACCCTGCTTGCCACCACCACCACCGATGGCACAGGAGCCTACAGCTTCACCGGACTCGCAGCCGGGAAATACTTTGTCACTGTCACCCCTTCCACGCTCTACTCCGTGGTCAGCAGCACGGTCGCAGGTGATGACGGAAACGACGGTGACAACAACGGCTCCCAGCCAGGAGGCCGGGGCACGACGGTGTACAGCCCTGTGGTGACGCTGGCCCAAAACACCGAGCCTGGCAGCATGTCCTCAGGCGGTGGCAACACGGAGAACACCATCGACTTCGGACTCCTGACAGCCATGGACTACGGCGACTACGCCTCCTTTGCTTCTGCCGGCAGCGCCCTGGTTTCCAATCTTTTCATCGGACCCCTGACAGACTCGGAATACTCCGCCAACACCAATGCAAACGCGACCGGAGACGACCTCACAGGCTTGGACGACGAAGATGGAGTCCAGGTGCCCGCTGCTTACCAGGGATCATCCAGCACCCTGACCGTGACTGTCACCAACCTGAGCGGTGGCTCCGCCTTCCTTCACGCTTGGGTGGACTTCAATGGCAACGGCGTTCTCACCGACCCTGGGGAGCAGATCGCAAGCAACATTCTCATCGCCAATGGCACCAACGGCACCAGCCGCAACATCAACTTCACCACTCCCGCGACTGCCGTCCTCGGAACGGTCGGCCTCCGCGTCCGCCTGACCTCCGTCAGCACCCCGGGCTCCACGGGAAATGCGGGCAACGGAGAAGTGGAGGATCACCTCGTCAACATTCTTCCTGCAGTGACGGATTTTGGAGACAACCCCGCCTTCGCCGCCGCCTCCCAGATCGCGAGTACGGAGATCTTCGTCGGCACCGCCGCCACCGATGCGGAAGCGCTCAATCCCACCACCGGCACGGCCAACGCAGACGACACCACCGGCACCGATGACGAAGATCTCGTCATCCCTTCCGTGGTTTCCGGCGGCGACCAGACGATGAGCATCCCGATAACTCTCAGCGGCAGTGTCATGCTTGGCCGCATCGGCGTCTGGGCGGACTGGAATGGAGACGGAGATGCTCTGGACGCCAACGAGACTGTCGCTCTTAACAGTTCCGGCCTCATCGGCGGCAGCAACACCGTCATCGCCACTTTCAGCCCGCCCATCGGCACCAGCACCGGCACCAAATTCATCCGCATTATTGTCGTCGAAGGCACTGCTGCGCCAGCCTTCAACGGCTCTTCCAGTCTCAAGGGCGAAGTCGAAGACTATGCCATCACCGTTACCTCGCCGACCATGGATTACGGAGATCTGCCCGACTCCGTAATCGGCACTTCCGCCAGCAACTACCAGACGCTCACCAACGACAACGGCCCTGCTCACATCGCCAACAGCTCGTTGCGCCTCGGTGCCACCGTCGATGCCGAAGGCAACGGCCAGCCCAACAGCACCGCCACCGGAGACGGCGCCGACGAGGACGGGGTGGCCACGCTGCCCACGCTCACACAGAACCTGCCAGCAACGCTCACCATCAGCGCCACAAACGCCTTCGGCTCAGCCGGCTTCCTCAAGGCTTGGATAGACTGGAACAACGACGGCAACCTGACCGCCAATGAGGAGCTCGGCCCTGAGATCAGCGTGCCCAACGGCACCAGCAATGGCAGCTTCAGCTTCAGCTTTACCGTTCCCAGCTCCGCAGTGCTCGGGGCCAGTCTCGGCCTCCGCGTCCGCCTTGCCAGCACGACGATCCCCGCCTCCAACGGCATCGTCGGCACGGGTGAGGTTGAGGACTACCTCGTCACTGTGAACGCATCCACGGCGGACTTCGGGGACTACCCCAGCTTTGCCTCAGCCTCTCGCGTGGCCAGCACATCGATCAAGATCGGCACCAATGCCACCGACGTGGAAACCAGCAATCCAGCCTCTGGCAACGCGACGGCAGATGACACCACCGGCACCGATGACGAAGACCTGACCATGCCCACGCTGCAAATCGGCACCAGCAGCACGCTGACAATCCCGGTCACACTCACCAGCCCGGTGACGTCTGGCAGGATCGCCGTCTTCGCGGACTGGAATGGGGACAATGATGTCCTCGACACCAATGAAGCCGTCTCGCTGAGCACCTCCAGCCTTGTCACCGGGACGAACACCATCACCGCCACGCTCAGCCCGCCCGCAGGCATCACCGGCGGCACCAAATACCTGCGCATCATCGTCAACGAAGGCAGCACGGCTCCCTCCTTCAGCGGCAGCTCGGCGCTTCAGGGCGAAGTCGAGGACTATGCCATCACAGTCAATGCCTACACGCTTGACTATGGTGACCTGCCAGACACGGGCACTGGCACCGGCACGGGCAACTACCAGACCCTCACCAGCGACAGCGGCCCCTCCCATACCGCCACCTCCGCCACGCTGCGCCTGGGCGCCACCGTGGATGCAGAGGCCGACGGCCAGCCCAATGCCACAGCAACAGGTGACGGCGCAGATGAAGACGGCATCAGCAGCATGCCGGTTTTCAACCGCGGCCAGCCATACACAATTCCTGTCTCCGTCTTTAACAACACCGGCAGCACCGCTCGCATCTTCGGCTTCATGGACTGGAACAACGACGGTGACTTCGCCGACGCAGGAGAAGCCCTCACCGCCGTCGCAGTCAGCTCATCAGCCAGTCAGCAGACCGTCAACATCACCGGAACCACACCCGGCACGGCGGTGATCGGCACCTTCGGCGCACGCTTCCGTCTTGCCACCGCCACCACCCTGGCCTCCACCGGCACCACCAGCAACGGTGAAGTGGAGGATTACATGGCCACAGGGGCCTGCCCCACGCTGACCATCACTCCGGCGACTCTGCCGGCCACGAACCAGTACTCCGCCTACAGTCAGACCTTGAGCGCGAGCAACGGCACCGCTCCATACACATGGACTGTCTCCAGCGGCGCCCTGCCAGGAGGGCTGACCTTGAGCAGCTCAGGTGGCATCAGCGGCACTGTGGCCAGCGCCAGCGGTGCGTATGTCTTCACCGCCAGAGCTACAGATGCCAACGGCTGCACCGCCACTCAAAGCTACACCATCAGTGTCGGCTCTGGCGGCATGAGCGTGGGCAATCTCGTCTTCCTCGATGAGAACAACAACGGGCTCAAGGATTCCGGTGAACGCGGCATCCCCAATGTGCCGGTGGAAATCTGGAGCGCAGGCGCGGACGGCCGCGTCAACTCGGCCGATGACCAACCCGTGACCAGCGGCAACGCCTCCGTGCTCAGCTCCGGTGGCATGCTCACCAGCGGCACCTACGGCACCATTGCATCCGGCTTCTCCACCCTGACAGCGCGCACAGACTGGACTGGCGCCTATCAGTTCACCGAACTTCCCACAGGGGTCTATTACCTCAAGATCACGCCGCCAAACAAATCCGTCTTCGCCAGCAAGTACGGCACCGGCACGACCACCTACAGCCTCAATCTCGACTTCCCGCTCGCCAGCACCAGCTTCGTGCTCATCGACAACGGCATCGATAACGACAGCAACGGCGTCCAGACCGCCGGCTCCTTCACCAGCAGTTCGGACGCTGTGCTCGCCGGAGTCGGTGCTGCCGTCTTCAGCATGCCCTTCACACTTGCCACCGCCACCGAGCCCGGCACCTCCAATCTCGGCAGCGATGAATACACCATCGACTTCGGCCTGCGCCCCTGCCCCGCCATCGGCATCACCCCGCTTACCGTCCCCGCAGTGAGTTCCGGCGTGGCCTACAGCACCACCTTGAGCGCCACCGGCGGCACCGCGCCTTACACCTATGCCATCACCCAGGGCACCCTGCCCTCCGGCCTCAGCATGAGCAGTGCGGGCGTCATCTCCGGCACCACCTCCACCACGGGCACCAGCGCCATCACCGTGCGCGCCACGGACGCCCGCGGCTGCCAGGGCTTCACCACCATCCAGCTCAGCGTCACCACCGCCATGAGTATCACCACCTCATCGCTGCCCAACGGCACGGAAGGCACGGCCTACACCTCCACCACACTTGCCGCTACCGGCGGCAGCAGCCCCTATCAAAACTGGCGTGTCAGCACCGGCGTGCTCCCCACGGGCATGACGCTCAACAGCAGCACCGGCGTGCTCTCCGGCACCCCCTCATCCCCCGGCACCTACGTCGTCACCATCGCGGTGGATGACGCCCTCGTCACTCCCGCCAGTGTCAGCGTGACCAACGGCTCCGTAGAGACGGACGCCTGGAGCGCCATCACCTTCACGCCACGCACCAGCGTTACCGGCTGGACACTGGGCAACAGCGCCCTCTCCGGCACCACCACCGCAGTGCAGCTCTACGGCGTCAATGACAGCAATGCCAGCAACTCGCTGCTGGGCCAGACCCCGGCGGGCTTGCAGTACCTTGCCTCTCCGTTTGTGGACTCCTGGGCCTCACACACGGTCAGTGGCTTCACTGTGGGCCGCCCCTACACCCTGCGCGTCCGCTATGCCATGCGCGGTGCCTTTGCCAATCCGGCCACGGCAGAAGCCCAGCCGCCATTCTACAGCAATGCGCTGTGGGTCGCCGGCTACAATGCCTCGGCCGCAAGCCTGTTTGGCCCTGCAAACGTAAACTTCCCCGCAGCCAACGCCGCCAACTTCGACAACTGGGCCACGCTGGACGTGCCTTTCGTGCCCCAGACCTCCAGCATGGTTTTCTCATACGGCCTGGACGGCATGGCCATCGACGATGTGCAGTTCATTCCCACCGTCGCAGCCACCGCCACCGCCACCAGGCAGTTCACCTTTGTCATTTCAGGAAACCGTGACTGGGGTGATCTTCCAGACACAGGCATCGGCACCGGCACAGCCAACTATCAGACGACCAACAGCGACAGCGGCCCATCCCATTACCGCAACAGCAACCTGCGGCTCGGCGCCACACTTGACATCGAATCCGACGGCCAGCCCGACTCCTCAGCCACGGGCGACGATCTCAGCGGCACCGATGACGAAGACGCCATCACCACGCTGCCGGCCTTCGCTCGCGGCCAGAGCTTCAGCATCCCCGTCTCTGTGTTCAACAACACCGGAACCAGCGCCAATGTCTTTGCCTTCATCGACTGGAACAATGACGGCGACTTCCTGGACCCCTCCGAAGCCCTCAGCTCCGTTTCCGTCAGCTCCGGCGCTTCACAGCAGAGCGTCAATGTCACCGGCACCGTGCCGGGCAATGCGGCCCTCGCGCAGGTCGGCCTGCGCGTGCGCCTCAGCACCGCAGGCTCTCTCGGAGCCTTTGGCGTTGCGACCAATGGTGAAGTCGAAGATTACCTCACCACCACCACCTGCCCGACGGTCTCCATCACACCGGCAACACTGCCCGGCGGCACGCTCAGCAGTGCGTATTCGCAGACCATCTCGGCCTCCGGCGGCACCGCACCTTACACCTACGCGCTCAGCTCGGGCACGCTGCCCTCAGGTGTCACGCTGAATGCCACCACCGGTGTCCTCAGCGGCACGCCCAATGTGGCCGGCACCTTCAGCTTCACTCTCAGCGCCACGGACGCCAACGGCTGCGCCGGGTCCAAGACCTACTCCGTGGTGATGACCTGCCCTTCTCTCACCATCACACCGGCAGCGCTCACCGCAGGCACCGTCGGCATCTCCTACTCCCAGACTCTGAGCGCCGGCGGTGGTTCCTCCCCCTATGGCTCTTGGACGGTCATCAGCGGCTCGCTGCCTGCCGGCCTCGCTCTCAATGCCAGCACTGGTGTCATCTCCGGCACTCCCACCACCAGCAATGGGGCCGGCGCATCCTTCACCGTGCGCACCACAGACGCCAACGGCTGCCAGGGCTCGCAGGCCGTCACGCTGAAGATCTGCCCGGTGGTCACCGTCAGTCCCACCACACTCACCGCACCCACGGTGAACAGTGCCTACACACAGACCCTCACCGCTTCTGGCGGCGCGGCGGCCTACACCTTCACCGTCAGCACCGGCACGCTGCCCGCCGGCCTGAGTCTGAGCAGCGCGGGCATTCTCAGCGGCACGCCTACCACCACCAGCAGCAGCACGTTCACCATCACCGCCACAGACGCAAACGGCTGCCAGGGATCTCGCTCCTACACCCTTGCCCCCTCCTGCCCGCTCATCTCAGTTGCCCCTGTCACCCCTGCACGTGCCACCATGGGCACGGCCTACTCACAGGCCATGAGCGCCAGCGGCGGCCTGTCCCCTTACGGTTCGTGGACAGTCACCAGCGGCACGCTGCCAGCAGGCCTCTCTCTCAATGCCAGCACCGGCGTCATCTCCGGCACTCCCACGACCTCCAATGGCGCAGGCACCAGCGTCACCATCCGCGTCACAGATGCGAATGGCTGCACCGGCTCCCAGGCCGTCACCCTGCAGGTCTGCCCCGTGCTGACGCTCACCCCAGCCAGCCTGCCAAACGGCACGATCAACACCTCGTATTCACAGACCATCACCACCTCCGGCGGCGCCAGCCCCTACACCTACACTCTGGGCAGCGGCTCTCTGCCCGCAGGACTGACGCTCAGCTCCGGCGGAGTGCTCTCAGGCACGCCGACCAGCACCACTGCCTCCACTTTCACCGTCACCGCCACGGATGCCAATGGCTGCACCGGCTCGCTTTCCTACACCGTCACTCCTGCGCCAGACTCCGACTACGGTGACTACAGCCTTTTTGCCAATGCCAGCAGCCGGATGAACTCCACCCTGCGCATCGGTGCGCTCACCGATGTGGAAGCCTCCGCCACCACCAACACCGCCGCCACAGGCGATGACAACACCGGCAGCGATGACGAAGACGGCGTCACCCTGCCTGCCACCATCACCCAGGGCGGAGCCAGTTCGATCACGGTCAATGTCACCAACACCAGCGGCGCGACAGTCTTCCTCAATGCCTGGATCGACTTCAATCAAAACGGCTCGCTCTCAGACGCTGGCGAGCAGATCGCCACCAACACGCTCATCGTCACCGGCACCTCCAATTCCAACCGCACCGTTTCCTTCACCGCTCCGGCCAGCGCAGCTCTCGGCAGTGCTGGCGTGCGCGTGCGCCTCACCTCCACCTCCTCTCCCGGCCCGACCGGCGCCAGCGGCAACGGTGAAGTGGAGGACTATGTGACCACCATCGTCGCACCCACCACCGACTATGGCGACTTCTCTCTTTTTGCCGACGCCTACAGCACGGGCAGTTCCAGCCTAAGGCTCGGCGCCCTGCAGGATCTGGAAGGCAGCGCCACCAAGGACTCCAGCGCGCAGGGAGATGACACCACAGGCACCGACGACGAAGACAGCGTGACCTTCCCCTCCATGACCGCCGGGCAGCCCATGTCCCTGCCGGTCACCGTGACCAATCTGACCGGCTCCACGGCCTATCTGAACGCCTGGATCGACTTCAACAACAACGGTGTCCTCACAGACGCGGGCGAGCAGATCGCCACCAATGTCAACGTCATCACCGGCACCAGCGGCGGCACGGTCACTCTGAACTTCAACGTACCGACCAATGCCGTCACCGCCGCAGCTCTCATCGGCGCACGCTTCCGCCTCACCAACGTCCAGACACCGGGCTCCACCGGCGGCGTCGGCATCGGCGAAGTGGAGGACCACACCGTCGTCATTCTCGCTCCTCTCACGGATTTCGGTGACTTCAGCGGCGCCCCCAGCGTCTCCAATACCGCCAGCACCAACCTCCGCCTTGGCGCCCTCGTTGACACCGAGTACGCCGCCACCACCGACGCCACCGCCACGGGTGACGACCTGAACGGAGTGGATGACGAAGACGGAGTCACCCTGCCTTCCATGACGGCCGGCGCTCCGGCCACCGTCTCCGTTGTCGCCACCAACAGCACCGGCTCCCCCGCCTACCTGAACGCCTGGATCGACTTCAACAACAACGGCGTCTTCACCGATTCTGGCGAGCAGATCGCCACCAACACCGCGGTGGTAAACGGGGCCACAAACAGCACCTACAACATCATCACAAACGTCCCCGCTGCCGCTGTCACCGGCACCAGTCTCGGGGTCCGCGTGCGTATCTCCAATGACATCTCTCCAGGTTCCACCGGCTCCGGCGGCGTCGGCGAAGTGGAAGACTACGTGGTCAGCATCGCCCAGCCGACCACCGACTTTGGCGACTACTCCCTCTTCAGCGTCATCAGCGGCACCACCAACAGCAGGCTGCGCCTGGGAGCTCTGACAGACACGGAATACAGCGCCACCACCAATGCCACCGCCACCGGCGACGACATCACCGGTGCGGACGATGAAGACGGAGTCACCCTTCCCTCCATGATCGCCGGTGCTCCGGCCACCATCCCGATCATCGTCACCAACACGACAGGCTCCTCGGCCTATCTGAACGCCTGGATCGATTACAACGGCAACGGCTCGCTCGCAGATACCGGGGAGCAGATCGCCACCAACACCGCCATCACCACGGGCACCAGCAACAGCACGGTCAACCTCAGCACCACCATCCCCGCCACCACGCTCACGGGTGTACCGCTCGGGGTCCGTGTGCTGCTCACCTCCACCTCTTCGCCGGCCACCAGCGGCAATGTCGGCACCGGCGAAATCGAAGACTATGTGGTCACCATCACCGCTCCCACCACCGACTTTGGCGACTTCAGCAGCTTTGCAGACGCCTCCCAGGGCGTGAGCCCCAGCCTGCGCATGGGCGCCAGCGTCGATGCCGAGTACACCTCCACACGCAACTCGACCGCCACCGGTGACGACATCACCGGCATCAACGACGAAGATGGTGTCACCCTGCCCTCCATGACCGCAGGCCAGACACTGACCGTCCCAGTCGTAGCCACCAACTCCAGCGGAGCCATGGGCTACCTCAACGCCTGGATCGACTTCGACAACAACGGCACTCTGGCCGCCGGCGAGCAGATCGCCACCAATCTCAACATACCGGATGGCAGCAGCGACACCTCCTTCAACATCACCTTCACCGTGCCTCTGGCCGCAGTGACAGGCACGAATGTCGGTGCCCGCTTCCGCCTCTCCGCCCCGACATCGCCTGGTCCCACCGGGGCCAACGCCGCCATCGGTGAAATCGAAGACTATGTGGTCAGCATCGCGGCACCCACGCTCGACTTTGGTGACAACAGCGGCATTGGCAACGCTGCCAGCACCGCAAACAGCAAGCTGAGGATCGGTGCTCTGGTCGATGCTGAATTCGCCGCCAACAATAACGCCACCGCCACGGGTGATGACATCACCGGCAGCGATGACGAGGATGGCGTGACCATTCCCACCCTCACCGCCGGCTCCTCTGCCACCATCCCTGTGGTCGTCTCCAACACCACCGGCTCATCCGCCTACCTCAATGCGTGGATCGACTACAACAACAACGGTCTGCTGACAGACTCCGGCGAGCAGATCGCCACCAACACCGCCATCGCCACAGGCACCTCCAACGCCACCAGAAAACTTAACATCAACGTGCCTCTCAATGCCGTGGCCGGCACACCCGTCGGAGTGCGCGTGCGCCTGACATCAGTCTCCTCCCCAGGCTCCACCGGCACTTCATCGGGTTCGGGTGAAGTGGAGGATTATGTCGTCAGCATCGTCGGCCCCACCACCGACTACGGTGACTGGAGCGGCATCGCCGACGCCTCCAACACCGTCGTCTCCAGCCTCCGCCTTGGCGCGCTCACAGATGCCGAGTTCAGCTCCACGAAAAACGCCACCGCCACCGGAGACGACACCACCAATCTCGCAGACGAAGACGGTGTGGCTCTGCCAGCCATGACGGCAGGCGGCACCTATCAGGTTCCGGTCACCGTGACCAACACCAGCGGCTCGACAGCCTACCTGAACGCCTGGTTTGACTTCAACAACAACGGCTCCTTTGCCGACGCAGGCGAGCAGGTCGCCAGCAACGTGAGCATCACCAGCGGGCAGACGAATGCGACTCTCAATCAAAGTGTCATCGTGCCTGCCAGCGCGGTCACTGGAACCAATCTCGGCGCACGTTTCCGCCTCACCGCCACCAGCACGCCAGGCTCTACCGGCACGGGCGGCGGCAATGGTGAGGTCGAAGACTATGTCGTGAACATTGCCGTGCCGACGACCGACTTCGGGGACTTCAGCCGCTTTGCCGGGGCTTCGAGCACGGCGAATGCCAAGCTGCGCCTCGGCGCCCTCGTGGACACCGAATTCAGCGCCACCACAGACACCACAGCCACAGGTGACGACCTCACCGGCAGCGATGATGAAGATGGCGTCACCCTGCCCAGCCTCACCGCCGGTGCTCCCGCCACCATCCCGGTCGTTGTCACAAACACCTCTGGCTCCGCCGCCTATCTCAACGTCTGGATCGACTACAACAACAACGGCGTGCTCACAGACGCAGGCGAGCAGATCGCCACGGATGTCAGCATCGCCAGCGGCCTGACCAACAGCACGCAGAATCTCAACATCACCGTCCCGGCAGGTGCCGTGACAGGCTCCAACTTGGGCGTGCGCGTGCGTCTCACCAGCGTCTCATCCCCCGGCTCCACCGGCGCAGCCGGCACCGGCGAGGTGGAAGATTACGTCGTGTCCATCATCAGCCCGCCGCTTGACTACGGGGACTGGAGCGGCATTGGCGATGCAGCCTCAACGGCCGACAGCACGCTTCGGCTCGGAGCCCTGGTGGACACTGAATACGTCTCCACCCTCAATGCGTCCGCCACAGGCGACGATACGACAGGCAGCGATGACGAAGACGGCGTCACCCTGCCCAGCCTCACCGCCGGTGCTCCCGCCACCATCCCGGTCATTGTCACAAACACCTCTGGCTCCGCCGCCTATCTCAACGTCTGGATCGACTTCAACAACAACGGCGTGCTCAGCGATGCAGGCGAGCAGATCGCCACGGATGTCAGCATCCCCTCAGGCATCACCAACAGCACGCAGAATCTCAATATCACCGTCCCGGCAGGCGCCGTGACAGGCTCCAACTTGGGCGTGCGCGTACGTCTCACCAGCGTCTCATCCCCCGGCATCACCGGCACCGCTGGCAGCGGCGAAGTCGAAGACTACGTCACCTCCATCGCTGTGCCGACCACCGACTTCGGCGACTGGAGCGGCGCTGCGGATGCCTCAAGCCTCGCCAGCTCCAACCTCCGCATGGGCGCGCTTGCAGACACGGAATACGTCTCCACGCTCAACGCCAGCGCCACAGGTGACGACATCACCGGAAGCGATGACGAAGACGGCGTCACCCTGCCCAGCCAGACTCCCGGCACCGCAGGCAGCGCCACCGTGGTCGTGACCAACAACACTGGAGCCCCCGGCTACCTCAACGCCTGGATCGACTTCAACAACAACGGTTCCTTCGCCGACGCAGGTGAGCAGATCGCCACGAACACAGTCATCGCCACCGGCACCAACGGCGCAGCGCAGGCTGTGAACTTCATCGTGCCCGTCGGCGCAGTGCCTGGGCAGCGCGGTGCACGCTTCCGCCTCACCAGCACCCAGAGCCCCACCTCCGTCGGCGCCAGCGGCACCGGTGAAGTGGAGGACAGCCTCGTCACCATCACCTGCCTTCCCATCTCAGTTTCACCCACCACGCTCACCACACCGACGGTCGGCACCGCGACATCGCAGACGGTCACCGCCACGGGTGGCCTGGCCCCTTACACTTACAGCGTCGGCACCGGCACGCTTCCCGCAGGGCTTGCCCTCAGCAGTGGGGGTGTTCTCTCCGGCACGCCTACCAGCAGCAGTGCCGTCACCTTCAGCATCGTCGCCACAGACTCCTATGGCTGCACAGGCACGCGCAGCTACACCGTCACGCCAGTGTGTCCGGCCATCACCGTCAATCCGGTCACCCTGCCCAGCGGCACTGTCGGCACGGCCTACTCGCAGACGCTCAGTGCCAGCGGCGGCACAGCCCCCTACACCTTCACCGTCGCCAGTGGCACACTGCCGGCAGGGCTGACGCTCAACACCACCAGCGGCATCAGCGCCGGTCTGATCTCCGGCACACCGACCACTGGCAACGGCGCCGGCGTCAGCGTCACCTTCCGCGCCACTGACGCCAACGGTTGCACGGCCACCCGCACTGTCACCATGACGGTCTGCCCCGTCATCACACTCACTCCGGCCACGCTTCCGGCTCCAGTGGTGGGCACAGCTTACTCGCAGACGCTGGCAGGCTCCGGCGGCGCAACACCATACACCTTCTCGCTTGCCAGCGGCACGCTTCCTTCATGGGCCACGCTGAGTTCCTCAGGAGTTCTCAGCGGCACGCCCACCAGCACCGCTTCCGCCACATTCTCCGTGCGTGCCACAGACGCAAACGGCTGCACAGGCACGCTGAGCTACACGCTCACCCCCGCCTGCCCGGCAGTCACCATCACGCCGTCGGCACTTGCCCAGGGCACAGTGGGCACCGCATACTCGCAGACGCTAACCGCCGCCGGCGGCACCGCGCCATACAGCAGCTGGACGGTCACCAGCGGCACACTTCCCGCAGGCCTTTCCCTCGACTCCGCCACCGGCGTCATCTCCGGTACGCCCACCGCCACCGCCAGCCCTGCCACCACGATCACGGTGCGTGTGAATGACACCTATGGCTGCCAGGGCACGCGCTCCGTCACGCTGCAAATCTGCCCGGCCATCACGCTTTCTCCCGCCACGCTGACCACACCGGTCATCGGCGTCGCGTATTCCCAGTCCCTCAGCGCCTCCAGCGGAGCCTCGCCTTACAGCTTCACTCTCGCCAGCGGCTCCCTGCCCGCCTGGGCCACGCTGAGCACCGCCGGCGTGATCACAGGCACCCCCACCAGCGGCACACCCGCCACATTCGCCGTGCGCGCCACGGATGCCAACGGCTGCTCCGGCACCGCAAGCTACACGCTCGCCCCGAACTGCCCGGCCATTGCCATCGCGCCAGCCACACCTCCGCAGAGCACGGTGGGCAGCCCCTACTCACAGACGCTCACCGCCACCGGCGGCACCGCACCTTACGGCAGTTGGACAGTCACCAGCGGCACACTGCCCGCAGGCCTATCCCTCAATCCTGGCACAGGCATCATCTCCGGCACACCCACCGCTGCCAACGGCACTGGCGTCAGCGTCTCCATCCGCACCACAGATGCCAATGGCTGCCAGGGCACACAGGCCATCACACTTCAGGTCTGCCCCGTCATCACGCTGGCCCCCGCCACACCAGCCACACCGACCGTGAGCACCGCCTACTCTCAGACCTTCACGGCCTCCGGTGGCGCAGGCTCCTACACCTTCTCCATCGCCAGCGGTGCGCTGCCCTCCTGGGCCAGCCTGAGCAGCGCCGGGGTGCTGAGTGGCACGCCAGACAGCCCTAACAGCGCCACCTTCACAGTCAAAGCCACAGACGCCAACGGCTGCTCCGGCACGCAGAGCTGCACACTCACCCCAGTCTGCCCGGCCATGGCCATTTCCCCCACCACAGCCGTCACCGGCACGGTGGGCTCCATCTACTCCCAGACGCTCGCCGGCAGCGGCGGCACCGCACCTTACAGCAGCTGGACGGTCACCAGCGGCACGCTGCCAGCAGGTCTCTCCCTCAATGCCAGCACCGGCATCATCTCCGGCACTCCAACCGCCTCCACCGGACCTGCCGTCAGCGTGACCGTGCGCACCACGGACGCACGTGGCTGCCAGGTCTCCGCAGTCATTTCGCTCAAGGTCTGCCCGGTCGTCGCTCTCAGCCCGGCCACCCTTCCCACCAGCACCGCTGGCACCAGCTACACGCAGACCATCAGCGGCTCTGGCGGCGTTGCCCCCTATGCCTTTGCGGTCTCCGCCGGCACACTGCCCGCAGGGCTCACGCTCAGCTCCGCTGGTGCGCTCACAGGCACCCCCACCACCACGGCTTCTGCCACCTTCACGATCACAGCCACAGACGCCAATGGTTGCACCGGCACGCGCAGCTACACGATGGCTCCAGCCTGCCCCGTCATCACCGTCACTCCGGCCACTCTGCCAAACGGCACCGTCAACACCGCCTACTCGCAGCCCCTCGCCTCCAGCGGCGGCATCGGCACCATCACCTGGTCCATCAGCAGCGGCAGCCTGCCTGCGGGCCTGAGCTTGAACCCCGCCACGGGCGTCATCTCCGGCACACCCACCAGCACTTCCGCCTCTACTTTCACCGTGCGCGCCACGGACTCCAATGCCTGCACAGGCAGCACCACATACACCGTCACACCGGCCTGCCCCGTTGTCACCATCACCCCGGCAACCCTCGCCAGTGGCACGGCCGGCACGGCCTACTCGCAGACGCTCTCCGGCGCTGGCGGCATCGCTCCTTACACCTCTTGGACGGTCACCGGCGGCAGCCTGCCTGCTGGCCTCACCCTGAACTCCACCAGCGGTGTCATCAGCGGCACGCCAGCCACCTCCAATGGCGCAGGCGTTAACGTCACCATTCGCACCACGGATGCCAACGGCTGCCAGGGCAGCTCGGTCATCGCCATCAAGATCTGCCCGGTCATCACCCAGTCTCCTTCCTCGCTGGCGGCTCCTGTCGTCGGCACCGCCTACTCTCAGAGCATCACGCCCGCAGGCGGCGTTTCCCCCTACACCTTCACCCTCGCCAGCGGTTCCCTGCCCACCGGCCTCACGCTCAGCAGCAGCGGCACGATCAGTGGCACAACCACCGGCACCGCTTCCGCCACCTTCACCGTCAAGGTGACTGCTGCAGACGGCTGCTCCGGCACCGCCGCCTACACACTCTCCCCCGTGTGCCCCACCCTGGCCCTCGCCCCGTCCAGCGCCGCACTCCCCGTCGCCTATCTTGGTGCCTCTTACACACAAGCTCTCACCGCCTCCGGCGGCACCGCCCCCTACACTTACGCGCTCCAGAGCGGTGACCTGCCAGGCGGCGTCCTCATCTCCCCCTCCGGCACCCTCAGCGGCACGCCTACCGCCAAAGGCTCCTTCCCCGTCACGATCCGCGTCACTGACGCCAACGCCTGTTCACAGTCCTTCAGCCTCACCCTGCAGGTGCGCACACTCTCTGTCGGAAATCTTGTTTACGAGGACTCCAACAACAACGGCCTCAAGGAAAGCAGCGAGCCCGGCGTGGCAGGAGCCACCGTCCAGCTCTTCTCCACCGGAGATGACAACGCCATCGGTGGCAGCGGCACCGCGGCGGACACGCAAGTCGGCAGCGACTTCGTCACCACCTCCACCGGCGCCTACCTCTTCAGTTCCCTGCCCGCAGGCAATTACTACGTCAAGGTCACGCCACCTGCGGATTACCTCTTCACTGGCGGCACCGCCTCCACCTCTGACGACAACGTGGATAACAACAACGACGGCGCTCAGCCCGGCGGCTCCGGCACACCTCTCTTCAGCCCGGTCATCAATCTCGCAGGTGGCGCAGAATCCACCACGGATGGAGACAGCGATGCAGACACCAACCTCACCGTGGACTTTGGCCTCTGGTCCAGCGTCGCCGTCGGCAACTTCATCTTCCTCGACATCAACGGTGACGGCCGCCGCAACGAAGGTGAAAGCCTCGGCAACATCTATGTCGAACTCTACGCCCAGGGTGCCACTCCCGGGGTGGATGACCCCGTCAGCGTCGGCACCTCGGGCTGCAGTTGCAAAGGCCGCTACTACCTCGAAGGACTCAACCCCGGAACCTACTTCCTTTACATCCCCGCCTCTCAGTTCACCACAGGCTCCCCCTTGGAAGGACTCCTGCCCATGTCTTCCGTGGTCGCCGGAGATGACGACGTCGGCCAGGATCTCATTTTCAACAGCAGCCCCGCCGTCAATGGCGCCCGCACAGCCATCTTCACCCTCCGCCCCGGCTTCTGCCCTGTGGGAGCGGCCGAATCCGGCGCTGAAGGCTCCACCGATGACGACATGGACGCCCGGGTCGACCTCACCCGCGACCTCGGCATCGTCGCCCCTGCCGGCACCGGCTTTGCCGCCAGCACGGCCATCCGCCGCTACATTGTCACCGGCGGCTTCACCGCCAGCGTGCTCCCCGGAGCCAGCACCTTCGCCACCTGGAGCCAGGGCAGCGACATCGGCGGTGCTACCGCAGACCCTGACGAAGACGGCAGCGCCAACCTCATGGAGTACGCCCTTGGCACAGATCCCGCCAGCCCGCTCCAGCCCAACCGCTTCGCCCTCACTCACGACGCCGCCACCGGCAGCCTCGTGGCCCAGCTGACGGTGCCCACCGCCACCCATGACGACCTCATCATCAGCCTCGAAACGCTGACAGACCTGAGCAAAGCCGCCGATGCCTCCGCCTGGAAGAAGCTCTCCATGGCGGCCACCACCACCATCAACGCAGACGGCACCCTCACCCGCTCCTACTCAAACCTCGAAAAACTCCTCGTTTTCAAAGGCATCGACGCTGGCTACGTCCGTCTCCGTATCGATCTCGACGCCAACCGTGATGGCATCTCCGAAGCCACCGTCACCTCCGCCATCCAGGGCTGGAGCCGCCAGAACTTCGCCACTGGCTCACGCACCTTCAGCATGCCGCTGCTCAATGCTGCCTTCTTCAACGGCCGCGCCGTCTCCGTTAGTGGCGGCGAGGTCATGCTGCCAGCCATCATCACCCTGCCCGCCGGCTCGTTCTACCTTGAAGCCATCGACGGCCCGCTGGCCGGACAGCGCTTCGAGATCGACGCCACCAGCAGCTCCGGCAACACAGTCGCCCTGCAGGGCGGTCAGAACCTCGGCGGCCTCGCCGGGGCGCGCATCAGCATCCGCCAGCATCACACCCTCGGCGAATTGCTCCCATCTGGCGCATTCAGCAGCGAAGACCGTGTCCTCTTCTTTGACCCCGCCGCCGGAAACTACACCACTCTCACCAACAGCAACGGTTACTGGCTCAGCGACGTCCTCAGCATGAACGCCCGCCCCTTCTCCGCCCACGAGGCCGCCATGGTGCAGATCCGTGGCTCAGGCAATGTCCTCATGTTTACCGGCGAAGTCCGCCAGACCAGCCTCGCCATACCGCTTGTTGCCGGCACCCAGCTCATCGCCCCTGGCTGGCCCGTGGCCACCCCTGCCCCCGTCAGCGGCCTCTCCTCCGGCCTCAGCCCCGACACCGCCGACCGCCTCCGCCTCTGGGACGGCGACCCCACCCCCGGCGCCACCGACTACACCGGCTACTACCTCGACGGCACCACCACCCCGCCCGCCTGGACCCCGCAGACCACCCCCGCCCCCGCCGCCACCATCCAGCCCTTCCACGGCTACTTCCTCATCCGCACCGCCCCGCTGCAGTTACAGCAGTACGGCCCGTGGTGAGCACTAGCCCAGCAGGACGGATGTGGCGAAAACCCGCCTTTCTCTGAGAGAGTGTGAAGACACCCCGGCTGCCAAAGATACCAGAAGCTGTCACCCAAAGTTTGCAAGCACTCGCTTCGGCTGCACAATCCCCCACAGCCGGTTGCCACACTCTTTTTCCCAACAGCCTCGTTTCTCCCAGGACAGTCTCTAGAGGCTGGACGCTTTATCGTAACGAAGATCTTGCACTCAGGGTATCCTCCACAAGCTTCCGAAACTGAAGCATCTTGTCGTACTCGGCTTTCTTGATTTTAGCGACTGCAGGATCGACATCCGCTCCAGGGTTCCCGTTTGGCCCATCAATCATGACGCGTTCAAATTCATGCCTCTCAATGTGCCCGGGACCTTGCAACAGCGTCCTCTCATCGATGGAGCACACCTCCGGGCCGATCTTCACCGAATACTGATAAAAGCAGTTGGAGAAACCATCGAAGGCCAGTCCATGAAACTCGGCAAACGCATGCCCGGGAATGCTGCGAATCCGGTCTTCATGCAATTCGGGACGTACTCCGCCATCTGTTTTTTCCATAACCTCGGGAAACCGCCCTCGGACAACAGCCGCCACCGCGTCGAAGTCGGCAATTGAGAGTGATCTGGCATAGCTGCGGGGCAGCAGTTGCCGCAGCGCCTTGGCATTGGCCATGGTCAGTTCCCAATCGAAAAGCAGACAGCTGTCAGCGGCATAAAAGGGCGCGGACAAGAGCACCTTTCCATCCTTCTCCTCCGTCCAAAGCTGGTAATAACTGCCACCCGAGAACAGGTAATAATTAATCCTGTCAGGGTCCGGACGCGGTTTGTCGTACTGATGGACCTCTTCCTTGGCTTTGACCAGCTTGTCCCCCTTTCGCAGTTTTAGAAATGGCGCGTTGTCAAAGAGAGGCATGCGATCCACCTCAATAACGTCCCGCACTCTGCGCTGCATGCTCTCGATGGAGTCGAATCCATCGTACGCCAGCCGATGCTGGGCAAAAAGCACAGGAACTGCGGTGAGCAGGAAAGCACAAACTGAAAGCAACCATGTTTTCATGGGAGAGGGTTCGTGCAAACCAAGCGATGCGGGCAGAACTGCTCAATGCGCCAGAAACTCGTCCAGCGCCGCCTTGGTGATGCGGTACTGCGTGCCGATCTTCTTCGCCTTGATGTCGCCGGACTCGATGCTGGAGATCACGTCCGCCTCGGTCACACCGAGGGTCTGCGCCACCTGCGCGGGGGTGAGGATGTCGGCGGCAGGCGCGGCGGCGGGTGCTGGAGCAGCAGTGCCAGCCGGTGCTGCGGCGCCGGAGGCCATGTTGAAGGCTCCCTGGGCCATCATCTGGTTGGCCATGCCAAAACCCATCGCGATCTCGGCGGCGGATCCGGCAGGGCCGCCACCGCCTTTGGCCATTCCTTCGGCCATCTGAAATTTCACGTAGTCATTCAGGTTGCCGATGGCACCCATGCTGCTGCGCTTGTCGATGGCGGCCTCCACTTCCGGCGGCACGCTGGCGTTTTCGAGGATGAAGCTGGTGATCTCGATGCCATACTTGCCCTGCGTGTTGGGATTGATGATGGGAAGCAGCGCTTCTCCCAGCTCCGAGTAGCGGGTGGCAAGGTCCAGCACCGGCACCTTGGCGCTGGCCAGCGCGTCCGTAAACACACTGACGATGCGGCTGCGCATCGTGTCGGCAAACTCATCCAGACGGAACTGATTGTCCGTACCGGCCACCTCTTTGAGGAAGAGCTTGGGGTCGGTAATCTTGAAGTCAAAGGTGCCAAAGGCGCGCACACGCACGATGCCGAAATCCGCATCCCGCATCATGATAGGGTTACTGGTGCCCCACTTGTTCCCCGTGAAGAGACGTGTGGTGACGTAATAAATGTCCGCCTTGAAGGGAGACTCAAAACCGTACTTCCAGCCCTTGAGTGTGGAGAGGATGGGGATGTTCTCCGTGCTCAGCGTGTGCTTTCCGGGGCCGAAGGTGTCGCCGAACTCGCCAAGATAAACAAACTGCGCCACCTGCGACTCGCGCACGATGAGCTGCGCACCACGCTTGATTTCCTTGTCCTCGTCAGGAAAGCGCCAGGAGAGCGTGTCACGTGAATCATCATTCCACTGGATGATTTCCAAAAACTGTCCTTTGAGGTAATCCATCAGGCCCATGATCGTAAGAAGGTAGGAGGGTTGTGTTGTGCGTTGGCTCGGAACAGTGCCGATATTAATGAGCGTCGTTTGATTTGGCGAGTGCAAATCCGTCACAGCTTTTGTAAAGCCCGCCCATGCCGGACAGGCGCCCCCACAGCCCGGAAACGATAAGCCATTCCTCATCTCCCGCTGAGCGCTTTGCCGTTTGATTCCTTAAAGGTCCGCTACAGATTGACTTTTCACCTATGTCCCTTGCCGATCAACTCCAAGCCGCCGTCACTTCCGGGCAACTCCTGCCTGCCAGCCTCGACAACATCAATGCTTTGCTCGCTGCCAGCGACAATCCGGTCTATCGTTCCAGCATTGAGGAGCTCGCCTCGGCCGGCCAGTGGGCGGAGTTGAACGACCGCTTCTTCCAGGCGCTGAAGTTTGGCACCGGCGGCCTGCGCGGGCGCACGATCGGCAAGATCGTCACCAAGGCCGAGCTCGGAGCCGCCCCTGCAGACCAGCGTCCGGACCATCCCTGCGTGGGCACGAACGCCATGAATTTTTACAACGTCAGCCGCGCCACCCGCGGGCTGGTGACATACATCAAAAACTACCGCGCCAATGCCAAGCTGGGCGGAAGGCCCAGCATCGTCTTCGCGCACGACACGCGCCACTTCTCCGCAGAGTTTGCCAAGTTTTGCGCCAAGATCGCCACGGACACAGGCGCTGACGTCTATCTTTTCGACAGCTGCCGTGCCACGCCGGAGATGTCATTCGCCGTGCGCCAGCTCCGTGCAGATGCGGGCGTGATGCTGACCGCCTCCCACAACCCGCCGCACGACAACGGCTACAAGGTGAACTTCAACGACGGCGCCGGCATCGTGGAGCCTCACGCCACCGGCATCATCAAAGAGGTGAACGCCATCAAAGACGAAGGCTACACCGCCCTGCCAGCTGCCGAACAGGGCAGGCTGATCCTGCTGGGAGACGAGATGGACCAGCAGTACCTCGCCCGTGTGGAAACGATGATGCTGCAGCCCGAGCTGCTGAAAAAGGAGGAGGCCAAGAAGCTCAAGATCGTCTTCACCGCGCTGCATGGCACCGGCGGCGTGCTGGTGCCCGTGCTGTTGAAAAAACTCGGTTTCAATTTCCTCACCGTACCGGAGCAGGACGTGCGCGACGGCCGCTTCCCCACCGTGAAGTCTCCGAATCCGGAGAATGCCTCCGCCTTGAAGATGGCCGTGGATCTGGCCAACAAAGAGGGCGCGGACATCATCATCGGCACCGACCCTGACTGCGACCGCATGGGCGTGGGCGTGCGTGACTCCAAGGGCGAGATGGTCCTCCTCACCGGAAACCAGGTGGGCTCTCTCATGGCCTGGTACCGCACCAAGACGATGTTTGAGCTGGGCATTCTCACCCCGGCCAACAAGGGCCGCGCCGTGCTGCTCAAGACCTTTGTCACCAGTCCGCTGCAAGACGCCATCGCGGCGAAGTTTGGCGTGGGCTGCGTGAACACCCTCACCGGTTTCAAGTGGATCAGCTCCAAGCTGGCCAAGTACGAGGCTGCCCTGCCGGCGGACATCCAGGCTCGCTACCGCGATCTGAACAACGTGGAAAGCCGCGCCGCACGTCTGCAGCACAGCAAGTTCCTCATCTTCGGCGGCGAGGAAAGCTACGGCTACATGGGCGATGACTTCAGCCGCGACAAGGACGGCAACGGTGCCGTGGTCATGTTTGCCGAGCTGGCCGCCTACGCCGCCAGCCTGGGCCTCACCGTAGCAGGCCTGCTGGACCAGGTGTACTCCGAGGTGGGCTACTTCCTGGAGCGCAATGAGAGCAAGGTCTTTGAAGGTGCCACCGGCGCCGCGCAGATCGCCAAGCTGGCGGACAGCTACGGCAGCAATCCGCCCAAGGAGGTGGATGGCTCCGCAGTCGTCAACGTGCGCGACTTCCGCAAGGACGAGATCAAGGACGAAGAAGGCGATGTGGTGCTCAAGGAGAAGATGCTCTTTGTGGACCTGGCCGACGGTCGCAGCTTTGCCGTGCGCCCCTCCGGCACCGAGCCGAAGATCAAGTACTACATGTTTGGCCGCAGCGTGCCCGCCGCAGGCCAGAGCCTCAGCGCCGAGGAGCTCGCCGCCGCCAAGGCCAAAGTGTCCGCCGGTCTCGCCTCCATGTGGGCCTGGCTGGACAAGGACATCGACGCCCGTCTGGCGGAGTAAAGCGCTGCACCCATGGCGTAGCGCGAAAATCTGATTTCGTGTCCCTTGGGTGAAGTCCCGGCAAATTTGAAAACAATGGCAATGCAGCTGAACAAACTTCAGCCGCATTCGTCTATCTACTCAGTAACCCTGTT
Organism: Prosthecobacter fluviatilis; assembly: GCF_042655725.1. Lineage (GTDB taxonomy): Bacteria > Verrucomicrobiota > Verrucomicrobiia > Verrucomicrobiales > Verrucomicrobiaceae > Prosthecobacter > Prosthecobacter fluviatilis. Next base: position 549,691 of record NZ_JBHSMQ010000001.1, on the reverse strand, counting down.
GCTGAGGCAGATGGCTGGAAATTGCGGCTTGAAGTTCTCAGAAAGTTAAGAACTATTAATCATTATGAATTCTCAAACCACTCGCGGTAGGCTTTTCAGCCCATTCGGACTGGGTTGGTGCGCCGCCATCGTCTTTGCATCGACGGCCATGGCACAGCAGCAGCGCTATTATCCGCAGCCGCAGGGCTATCCTCAGCCTCAGGGTGGATATCCACAGCAGTACGCACCACCTTCCGGCTATCAGCAGGCGCCCCAGGGTTACCAGCAGCAGCCTCCAGGCTATGGCTACCCGCAGCAGGCACAGCCGCAGTATGAGAGCCCCCTGCAATTCCTGCCCAAGTTTGGCCGCCGCATGAGCGAGATGGCGCGTCGCCTCTTTTACGGGCAGGACCCCACCGGCTACGATTATCCCGCCCCGGGCTATGGCCAGAACGGCGGCAGCTACAGCCTGGACTCCACCCCACGCCCGCAATCGGCCCCGGTTTACCCGCAGCAGTCCCCACAGGGCTACCCGATGCCGGGCGCGGGTTACGCCCCTCAGCAGCCAAATTACCAATACCCCCCCCAGCAAAGGCAGCAGCAAAGGCAGCAGCAACAGCCAGCCCAGCCAAACTACAGCTACCCTCCGCAGCAGCAGCAAACAGCGCCCACTTCCGGCAGCAAAAGCAAAACGCCTGCGCCAAGTCCGCAGGGCAAGTCGCCCTCTGCCCAGCCCCCCAAATACACCCCGCCCAGGGTGAGCGACTCTCCGCCTGCGACCAAAACGCCCACCTCCCCCGTGACAGCCACTCCGAAAAAGGAGACCAAACCCGAAGCCCCCGCGCCTACCACGCGCCGCTCCGAGTCCGCGCCCAAAGAATTCCCCACCACCACCTCCAACTCCGGCGCAAGCTCCTCAGGCTCATTCCTCAAGGGCAAAAAAACCACCAAGCCTGGCCGCGTGATCAGCCCCTACCCGCCATATAAAGAACTCGACATCACAGGACTCGAGAGCGGCTCGCTCGCCCTTGACCCCACCACTCAAAAGGTCTTTGAGGTACCTTGAGGCTTTCAGATTATTTCCAGATCACACTAAGAAATCCCGGTAACCACCGGGATTTCTGTTTTTATGCCAGCGGCAGCTCTTTTGCCAAATTTGAAAATAAATAACGTGATGGCCTGATGTTTGCTTGCTAATCCTCTTGGATGGCGCTTGGCTGTCTTCCAACCATTCATGGCCGACCACGGACTCCAGCAGTTACAGACACAAAAGCTCGCCATCGGGCCTCAGATGCAACAGAGCCTGCAGATCCTGCAGGCTCCCACTCTGGAGCTCCGGCAGATCATTCAGCAGGAGATCGAGATCAACCCTGTGCTGGAGCTCGAAGCGCCTGAAACCTCCATCCAGGACGCCATCCCTGACGATCCCGATGACCGCAGTGTGGACGACAGCGACATCGACGCGCTGACGCAGATGGACGACGAATGGCGCGAGTACTGGCAGCAGAGCCGCCAGCAGACCGCCACCCGCCGCAGCGACGACCAGGAACGCTGGCAGTTCCTCATGGACTCCATCGTGGCGCAGACCACGCTGCAGGAGCACTTGCTCTCCCAGCTCCACACCTCCGACGCCAAGCCCGCCGTGGCAGAGCAGGTGGAGTTCCTCATCGGCAATCTCGACGACCGCGGTTTTCTCAACACCCGCATCGACGACCTCAGCCTCCAGCACGCCATACCCATCGACTCCCTGCAAGCCGCCAAGAAGCTGCTGCAGAGCTTTGACCCCGTGGGCGTAGGCTCCGAGGACCTGCGCGAGTGCCTGCTCGTCCAACTCGAGCGTCTCGGCAAAAAACAGAGCCTCGCCTGGCGTCTGGTGGACCAGTACATCGACGACCTCGCCAACAAGCGCTACCCCATCCTGGCCCGCAAGCTGGGCGTGCCGCTCGAGCAAATCTCCCGCGCGGCAGATTTTATCAGCACGCTCGACCCGCGCCCTGCGCAGCGCTTCTCGGTTTCGTCCAACAACTACGTCACCCCCGACGTCGTCGTGGAGCGCCAGGGTGGCGAATGGGTCGCCGTGATGACCAACGACGACCTGCCGCACCTGCGCATCAGCAACACGTACAAAGACCTCCTCTCCCAGCCCAGCAACAACGGCGAAGTGCGCAACTACGTGCGCGACAAGATCCGCAGCGGCAAGTTCCTCATCCGCTCCATCCATCAGCGCCAGCAGACGATCCACCGCATCGCCACGCAGATCCTCAAATACCAGCGCGAGTTCCTGGAAAAGGGCACCAATTTCCTCCGCCCTCTCAACATGGCCACCGTGGCCGATGAAGTGGGCGTGCATGAGACGACTGTGAGCCGCGCCATCGCCGGCAAATACATCGCCACGCCCCATGGCGTGTTCGACATGAAGTTCTTCTTCTCCCACGGAGTGAAGACCGAATCCGGCGACGACCTCAGCAACACCAGTGTCAAAAACGCCATCGCCGATCTCATCAAAAACGAGCCCAAGCACAAGCCCCTCAGCGACGACAAGCTCGCCAAACTCCTCGACGGCCAGGGCATCAAAGTCGCTCGCCGCACCGTGGCCAAGTACCGCGAAGCGCTGGGAATCCTGCCGAGTCATCTGCGGAAGTCATTTTCGTGAAGCCTGGAGTACGATGGACACTCTTGTCCGTCGATCAACGCTCACGCCAACCCCCGGCTGCCTAATAGTCTGAGAAAACCCCGTAGCTCAGTGAGAGCGGTTTACGACTTAGCTCCGGAGGGCGCAAACCATTAGCAGGGCAACACTTCGACTAATACGCGGCTCGCGAGCCTTACTTTGCCTGAGAGATGATTTCCTCGAGCCACCTTCCAAAAGCGTCTGCACCGATCTCCCCATAGCTGTCCGAGAAATGAATCACACGCCCATCCCGGACAATACGGATGTCGATACCTATGGCGCCAAAACCACCGATGGGATGCCCCGTCGTCTTAAAAATTCGGGACATCTCCTTTTCCCGCTCCTCCTGCGTGGAAAGAGACGCCAGGTACTCTTGAGTATCTTCAGACGCAACCGCAGTCTGATAATGCCTCAAAATGGCTGCACAGAGCTTCTCTCTCGTGAAAGACGCCACAGGCCGCACGGGCCCCTCGGTCTTGTCATTGGCTCCGCCTTTGCCAGCATCTTTCCATGTCGAGACAGTCAATACACCTTTGTCCGACCGAACGCGCACTCCGCGCCACTCCGGAGCCACGCATCCCTGATCAATCATCATGGAGACAGTCACGGACTCCCAGGCAGCCGAAAGCTCTGAGGCCAGATCCTTCGATCTGTCTGCAGCCCACGAATTCATCGTGAAGACCAGCACGATTAAAATGATTAGCGCAACTTTCATGATTCTACTGGTTTGGATCACTAAGCACGAGTTGAACGGAGAGAGGCATTTTCCTCACAACTTGCACTCCAATAGCAAACCACATTTACCCGGAGAACCGCAATGAATATCTCCATATCCCGCCCTCCCTCACACAAACCGCCGCGCGATCTCCGTGTAAAACGCCAGCGCCTTCTCCACCTCGGCGCACTCCACGTACTCCACCGCCGCATGCGCCTGATCAATGCTGCCCGGTCCAAACAAAATCGTCGGGATGCCCATGCGTGAAAACTTGCTGGCATCGCTGCCAAAGGGCACGCCGCAGACCTCGTCATTCCGCTGCATCTCTCCCAGCAGCGTGCGCGCCAGCTGCACCAGCGGCTCGCCTGCATCCGTCTGAAAGGCCCAGTCCTGCAGCATCGGAGCCTCCATCTCCGCCACGACGTCCGGATGCTGCTTCATAAGAGCATCCAGCAGCACCTGGTAGTGCGCCAGCACCTGCGGCACTTCTTCACCAGGCAGCAGGCGGCGGTCGATCTCGATCACGGCTTCATCCGGCACAAAGTTCACCTGCACGCCGCCGTGGATCACGCCCACATTGCAGGTTCCAGGCCCCAGCAGCGGATGCGCCGCAGGCTGCATGCGCGCATGATCCTCATTCAGCGCCAGCACCACACGCGCCATCGCCGTGATGGCATTGACACCCAGATGCGGCTTGGAGCTGTGCGCAGCCTTTCCCTTCGTCTTGATGCGCCAGCGCAGCACCCCCTTGCTCGCGATCACGCAGCGGAATTCCGTCGGCTCCGCCACCACGGCGGCAGCGGCCTGCAGGCCCTCGCAGAGCTTCACCACCCCACGAAAAGAATACTCCTCATCCACCACGGCAGCCATCCACACCTCGCAGGGCGGCAGCTCGCCGCTGGCGTGAATGTCCGCCACGGCATGCATCATGGCGGCCAGCCCGGCTTTGTCGTCCACGGAGCCACGGCCATGCATCTTGCCATCACGCACCACGGGATCAAAAGGATCAATCGTCATGCCCTTGATGGAGACGGTGTCCATGTGCGCCTCAAAGACGATGCGCCGCGTGGAGTCACGGCCGGGGATGCGGGCGATGACATTGTTTCTGCCTGGAAACACCTCCTGCTCCCACACCTCGATGCCGCGCTGCTCAAAGAAGCGCCGCACATACGTCGCCGCCTCCGCCTCGCCGGGGCCGCCCTCGTAGGAGCTGTTGATGCTGTTGATGCGGACGAGTTCGGAGAGGGTCTGGAGGACGGGGGACATTCCTACAGCCTAGTCAAACTCACCTCCGCAGCAAGAAGCCCTGCTTTATGGCCGTAGTTTTGCTGTCTTATGAAGGCCGCTTTTTCCATCGCCCTAGTCACGACGCTGCATGCAGCCAGCGCCGCAGCTGCCGCGCCCGCGGAGGATGCCAAAATCGCGTTCTTTGAAAAGACCATCCGTCCCATCCTCGTCCAGCGCTGCTACGAATGTCACTCTGTCGAGGCGGGCAAGAGCAAGGGTGGCCTCCTGATCGACTCACGAGACGCCATTCTCAAAGGCGGCGACAGCGGTCCGGCCATCGTGGCAGGCGATCCCGACAAGAGCCACATCATCGAGTCCATCCGCTACAAAAACCAGGATCTGCAGATGCCTCCCAAGGGGGCCATGCCTGCGGCGGAGGTCAAGGCGCTGGAGGAGTGGGTGAAAATGGGCGCGCCAGATCCGCGCAATGCCGTTATCTCCGGAAAACAGAGCGCACCCCGTGTCATCGATCTCAAGGAAGGCTCCAAGCACTGGGCCTTCCGCCCCATCGCCACCCCAGCCATTCCCAAGACGGGAGCCGCCAATCCTATCGACGCTTTTATCGGCGAAAAACTCGCGGAAAAAGGACTCAAGCTGGCCCCGCAGGCCGACAAGCGCACGCTCATCCGCCGTGCCACCTTTGACCTCACCGGCCTGCCGCCCACGCCGCAGGAAGTGGACGCCTTTCTTGCAGACAAATCCCCTGACGCCTTTGCCAAGGTGGTAGACCGCCTGCTGCGCTCGCCGCAGTATGGTGAAAAATGGGGCCGCCACTGGCTGGATGTAGCCCGCTACTCCGACTCGAACGGGCTCGACGAAAACATCGCCCTCGGCACCGCCTGGCGGTACCGCGACTACGTGGTGCAGTCCATCAATGCGGACAAGCCCTTCGACCAATTCCTGACCGAGCAGATCGCCGGAGATCTGCTGGAGGCCAAGGACCTCGCCGCGCGCAAGGAACACGTCACAGCCACCGCCTTCCTGAACCTGGGTGCCAAGGTGCTGGCAGAGCCGGACAAGGAAAAGCTGACCATGGACGTGGTGGACGAGCAGATCGACGTCATGGGCCGCGCCTTCATGGGCCTCACTCTCGGGTGCGTGCGCTGCCACGACCACAAGTTTGACCCCATCCCCCAGTCCGACTACTACGCACTGGCCGCCATTTTCAAGAGCACGCAGAGCTTCAGCGTGGACCGCATCGGCGCGCTGAGCACGGCCTACGAGGCACCGATGGGATCGCTGGAAGATTTTGCCGAGGTAAAATCCACCGAGCGCATCCTCAAAAACCAGCGCGCCGCCGTTTCCAAGGCCGAGGGAGATGCCATCGCCGCTCTGCGCAAGGAGGTGCGAGCACGTGCGGTCGATTACCTCATGGCGGCCGCGAAGCTGCCCGAAACTCCCGTCATGAGCCAGGTGGAGCCCGTGGCCAAGGCCAACGGCCTGCGCCCGCACATCCTGCTAAACTGCCGCGTGTATCTCGCCGCGAATGAGAACCTCCCCTTTTTCAAGCCCTGGCAGGACGCGCTGAAGTCCGGCAGCGTGGAGACACTGCGCGGCTACTACAGCGCCATCTTCACAGCAGCAGAAAAAGTCACACCCGCCGCGCCTGCCAAGGCAAAAGGAAAAGCGGAAACCGCAGACACCTATGCGGACTCCCTGCTGCATCAGGCACGCGCTGCGCTGGATGCACCCGCCGGTTTCCTCGCGCTGCCACCGGAGCCCATGATCCTCTTCCCCAAAGACGTGGCCGAAAAGGTCCGCTCCCTGAAGGACACCATGATGACCACGGAGAGCAATCTCCCCGACCTGCCCACCGCCATCGCGGTGTCTGAAGCCCCCAAGATCCTCAAGGAGCTGCCCATCCACATCCGTGGCAACCACCTCGCGCTGGGCAAGCCCGTGCAGCGCGGCGTCATTCAGGTGGTGCAGACGGCGCTCAAGACCACGCCGCAGTTTCCCACGAATCAAAGCGGCCGGCTGGAGCTGGCACGCTGGCTGGCCCGCCCAGATCATCCGCTGACCTCCCGTGTCATCGCCAACCGCATCTGGTCCTGGCACTTCCGCCAGGGCATCGTGCCGACCACAGACAACTTTGGCCTGCTCGGCCAGCAACCCACACACCCTGCCCTGCTCGACTGGCTGGCCCGCTGGTTCACCACCAGCGGCTGGAGCATGAAAGACATGCACCGTCTCATCATGAGCTCTCAGACCTACCAGCAGAGCTCGCTCTCCACCGCACAGGGAGATGCGGCCGATCCTGAAAACCTGCTGCTGCACCATTTCCCCGTGCGCCGTCTGGAGGCCGAGGAAATCCGCGATGCCCTGCTGCAGGTGGCCGGCAGTCTGGACACCACCATGGGCGGCAAGACCATCCCGCGCCGCAATCGCGAGTTTGTCTTCAACCACACCTCCAAGGATCTGACCACCTACGGCAGCACGCGCCGTGCGCTGTACATGCCCATCATCCGCAACAATCTCTACGATCTCTTCCAGCAGTTTGACTATCCGGATCCAGCCACCAGCACCGGCCTGCGCCACAGCTCCGTCGTCTCGCCTCAGGCACTGCTCCTGATGAACAGCGACCTCGTCACCGATGCCGCACGCGACTTCGCCGCGCGTGTATTCAAGGTCTCCCCCGAAAAGGAGGCCCGCCTGCGCGCCGCCTACCGCCTTGCCTTTGCCCGCGAAGCCACCGCCGAAGACCTCCGCCGCGCCGAAAACTACCTCACCGCCGCCGACGCCTCCCTAAACTCCACCCAGCAGGACTCCACCAAACGCGAACTGGAAGCCTGGACGCTCCTCTGCCAAGCCCTGATGATGAGCAATGAGTTCATCTATTTGAGGTAGTTTGCGCCAGCCGTCTTTTACTCCGGGGACAAGGCTGGACGCAGGCGCATGCATGCTCTGGCCCGATGCTCAGGAGCCTCTGGCAAAATGAAGGGCTGCCGTCCATGCCCGACGTCGGCTTCCTCCCCGCCACAGGCGGAAAAAATGGATCGCGCAGGGCACGTTTGGCCCATATAGACAGCCTCGTTCGCCGAAGTCCGGGCTGGCATGCAGCATGCTTTTCTTCGGCCTCCCAAATCCTCATCTCCCCAACCGCAACAGCGCACCATGTACGTCGGCAAAGACTTTCGTTTGATCCATCTCTGGCACTTCGCACGTCGGAATTTCATCGAGTCTTTGCTCATCAGCACCATCGCGGTTGTGCTCTACCGCTTCGCCGGACTGCGCTGGATCGCCATTCCCTTCCTGCCCATCGGCACCATCGGCACCGCCGTGGCATTCTTCGTCGGCTTCAAAAACAACCAGGCCTTTGACCGCCTGTGGGAGGCCCGCCGCCTGTGGGGTGGCATCACCAATGCCTCACGCAGCTTTGTCGCCCACCTGAAGGCCAGCCTTCCCGCCGACTCCGATGAGGTGCGTGAGGCCGCCTACCGCCACCTCGCCTTCATCAACATCCTCCGTCTTCAGCTGCGCCGCACCATCCCGTGGGCCACCAGCAAGGAGAACCTGCACAAGACCTTCGCCGGCGAGCGCCACGAACTGGAGGAATTTGAAAAAGGGCTCAAGCGCGTGCTCGGGGAGCACGACAAAATGATCTACTTTGACCGCCTCAAGAGCCTCAACAATCCCGCCTGCATGCTGCTCAAGGTCCATGCCGAGCACCTGGCCCGGATGAAGCGCGAGGGGGCGCTCGATCCCTTTGAGCACATCGAGCTCATGCGCCTCGTCACCGAATTTCACAATCTCCAGGGCGGCTGCGAACGCATCAAGACGACCCCGCTCTTCCGTCAGTACAACATCTTCAGCCGCATCTTTGTGCACATCTTCATCCTGCTGCTTCCCTTTGGCCTGCTGAAGGATCTTAGTGCCATTATGGGCGGGCCCGGTGTCTGGCTCACCATTCCCTTCTCGATCCTTATTTCCTGGGTCTTTTACACCATGGAGCAGACCGGCGAGTTCAGCGAAAACCCGTTCGACAACGCCATCAATGACACCCCCATCTCCACCATCTGCCGCAACATCGAAATCGATGTCCGCGAGATACTGGGCGAGGAAAATCTGCCTCCCAAGCTGCAGCCCGAAAACAACGTGCTTCTCTGACTCCAAGGGGCCGCCGCGCTGAGTCTTATCCCCATTGATCAACGCTGCGCCCTCTGGCATTGAGGCTCCAATGAGTCACGACGAAACGCCGCCCACCATGCCCAGCTTTGCCACGGCCCTTCGCTACTGGCTCAAGCTCGGCTGCATCAGCTTCGGCGGTCCGGCCGGTCAGATCGCCATCATGCACAAGGAGCTGGTCGAAAAGCGCCGCTGGATCGGTGACTCCCATTTCCTGCATGCGCTGAATTTCTGCATGCTGCTGCCCGGTCCGGAGGCACAGCAGCTCGCCACCTATCTCGGCTGGCGCTTGCATGGCGCAAAGGGAGGCATCGCCGCAGGAGCGCTGTTTGTGCTGCCGTCCGTCTTCATCCTCTTTGGCCTGAGCTGGCTCTACATGGCGGGCGGGCATCTTCCGTGGCTCGCAGCTATTTTCCACGGCCTGCTCGGAGCTGTCATCGCCGTGGTGGCAGAGGCCGTGCTGCGCATCGGCAAAAAGGCGCTCAAAAGCCCTGTTCTCTGGGGCTTGGCCACGCTGAGTTTTGTCGCCATCTATTTCTTCCAGATTTCCTTTGTCCTCATCATTCTCGGCGCGGGATGGCTCGGTTATGTGGGAAACCGGCTTTTGCCAAAGCAGTTCCCTGCCGGCAAAGGCCACGGGGCGGCAAAAGGGCACGCACCAGCGCTCGCACTGCCGCCTGCCCCCAGGGCCACCTGGGCGCGCACCTTGACCATCACCGTGCTGTGCCTCTCGCTGTGGTGGTTGCCGGTCTTTGCCATCGCAGCATGGCTCGGTTGGGGCAGCACGCAGGCACAGCAGGGACTGTTCTTCAGCAAGGCAGCCCTCGTGACCTTTGGCGGCGCGTATGCCGTGCTGCCTTATGTGGCCCAGCAAACGGTGGAAATCCATGGCTGGCTTTCACACCCGCAGATGATGAGCGGTCTCGCGCTCGCCGAGACCACGCCCGGACCGCTGATCATGGTCCTGCAGTTTGTGGGCTTTGTCGGCGGCTGGCAGCACCCTGGCGCACTGACACCCCTCGCGGGCGCCACGGTCGGCGCGCTCATCACCACCTGGGTCACTTTCCTGCCATGCTTCCTCTTCATCTTCCTTGGGGCGCCGCACATTGAGAAACTCGGCGAGCAGCCCCGCCTCAGCGCCGCGCTCACCGCCATCACGGCGGCCGTGGTCGGAGTCATTCTCAATCTCGGCGTCAAATTCACCACCCACGCGCTATGGCCAGCGAGCGGCGGTTTTGACACCTTCACTGCAGTTCTTGCCATCGCGGCCTTCATCGCCATGCAGCGCTTCAAAGCCGGGCTTATGCCCGTCATCGGTGCCTGTGCGCTCTTGGGCCTCGCCAAACAAGTCGCTTTCGCCTGACGGTAGAATCGCTGATCAAACAACCGCCCCAAACAATTTCCCCACGCCCGCCGTCAGCCCCATCGCTAAAGCTCCCCAGAATGTGACACGCCAGGCGGACTTCAATACTGGCGAACCACCCGCACGAGCCGCCAGCGCCCCCAGCAAGGCCAGGAACAGCAGCGAACTCAACGACACCGTCCATAAAAGCACGGATGCAGGCACCAGCACGACCAGGAGCAACGGCAGCGCGGCGCCCACGGCAAAGGACGCCGCCGAGGCGAGCGCCGCCTGCACCGGCCGTGCGATCAGCGTGTCAGAAATACCCAGTTCATCGCGGGCATGCGCGCCGAGTGCATCCTTCTTCATCAACTGGACCGCCACCTGTTTGGCCAGTTCCGGCTCAAGACCACGGCTCACATAGATCTCCGCCAGCTCGGAGTGCTCTTTCTCGTCATCTTCGGCCAGTTCCTGGCGCTCGCGCACGATGTCGGCCTGCTCTGTATCTGACTGGGAGCTGACAGACACGTACTCACCCGCCGCCATCGACATCGCCCCGGCGACCAGTCCAGCGATGCCAGCGACCAGCACATTGCTCTGGCTCGACTCAGCCGCCGCAACACCCACGATCAAACTCGCCGTGGAAACAATGCCGTCATTGGCCCCGAGAACTGCGGCTCGCAGCCAGCCGATGCGATGCGCCCGATGATTTTCAGAGTGACCCATGCCCTGAACTTCCTGCGTTCATGCTGCCCCCGCAAGACAGATCGTATCGGATATGCTCCTGATAAAACCAACCTATGGGATTGCCTCCGAGTGCAATAACCGGCTAGTTTGACAGTTCTGTTGCCTGATAGAACCTGCCCTCCCGGCCAGTTTCCAGCCCCCCCTTCAGCCTTTCGTCATTTTCCCGCATGTCCCTTCCCCGACTAGCACTCCGCCATCCGTGGACCGTCATCGTCGCCGTCGTGGCGATCCTTCTTGGCGCCTGGCAGGCCAAGGAAAAGATGGCGCGAGATGTCTTCCCCACGCTGGGCATCCCCACCATCTACGTGGCGCAGCCCTATGGCGGCATGGACCCGCTGCAGATGGAGGGCTACCTGACCTACTACTACGAGTACCACTTCCTCTACATCGCGGGGATCGAGCACGTGGAGTCCAAGAACATCCAAGGTGCTTCGATCATGAAGCTGCAGTTTCATCCCGGCACGGACATGTCCGCCGCGCTCTCGGAAACCATCGCCTATGTGAACCGCGCGCGCTCCTTCATGCCGCCGGGCACTCCGGGCGCCTTCGTCACACGCTTTGATGCAGGCAGCGTCCCGGTGGGCAATCTCGTCTTCTCCACCGAGAACCCCGCGCGCACCGTGGGCCAGATGCAGGACGCCGCGCTGAACATGGTGCGTCCGCTCTTTGCCACGCTGCCCGGCGTCTCCGCCCCGCCACCCTTCGGCGGCAGCGCGCGCACCATCCTCATCAATGTGAAGCCCGACCGCCTGCGCGCATACGGTCTGTCTCCCGATGATGTGGTCGCAGCCATGACGGCGGCCAACACCATCAGCCCCAGCGGCAATCTCTCCCTGCCCAACAGCTTCCCCATCGTGCCCACAAACGCGGTGGTGAAGAACATCCAGGATCTCGCCGCCGTGCCGGTCAAGGTCACTGATCAGGGCGCGGTGTATGTGCGCGACCTCGGCGAAGTCAGCGACGGCAGCGACATGCTTTACAGCATCGCCATCGTGAACGGTAAGCGCACTGTGTACATGCCCGTGACCAAGCGCAGCGATGCCTCCACCCTCAGCGTCGTGGAGCTGGTGAAGCAGAATCTGCCCAAATTCAAAGCCGCCTGCCCCGAGGACATCAACGTGACCTTCGAGTTTGATCAGAGCCCCTGGATCATCCGTGCCATCCGCGACCTGGTCAAAGAAGGCATCCTCGGCGCAGCCCTCACCGGCCTCATGGTTCTCATCTTCCTGCGGGATCTGCGCAGCGCCTTCATCGTGGTGCTGAACATCCCCATCGCCATCGCCGCTGCCATGCTCGCGCTGTGGATCGGCGGCTACACCATCAATCTCATGACCCTCGGCGGCCTCGCACTTGCCGTCGGCATCTTGGTTGATGAGGCCACGGTGGAAATCGAAAACATCCACCGCCATCTCAAAATGGGCGGTGGTCGCTCGCTGGCGCGGCTGGTCTTGGACGCCTCGGAGGAAACCATCGGCCCGCGCTCGCTTTCCATGCTTTGCGTGCTGGCGGTGTTTGTGCCCAGCTTCTTCATGACCGGCGCGGCCAAGGCGCTCTTCCTGCCTCTGTCCCTCGCCGTGGGCTTCAGCATGATCGCCTCCTACCTGCTCTCCAGCACGCTGGTGCCCGTGCTGAACATCTGGTGGCATCGTGAGGCAACGAGCCGCAGCGAAACCGTCCCGGTGGCTCTGGCTGCCGCAAGCCGGAAGATCGCGCTGCTTTTCAAGCCCTCCATCGCCCTTCGCCACATCCTCGTGCCCGCTTATCTCGTCGGCGTGGTGTTTGCCATCAGCATCCTGCTGCCGTTCCTCGGCACGGAGATCTTTCCGCAGATCGATGCCGGGCAGCTCCAGCTCCGCCTGCGTGCGCCCACGGCCACGCGCCTCGAAACCACCGAACAGATCGCCCTGCGCACGCTCGCCATCGTCGGTGAAGAAACTGGCCCCGACAAAGTCGCCATCAGCATGGGCCTCGTGGGTGTGCATGCGCCGAACTATCCTGTGAATCTCATCCATCAGTGGAACAGCGGCCCCGAGGAAGCCATCCTGCAAATCCAGCTCAAGGAAGGCAGTGGCGTGGCCGTGGCGCCGCTGCGCGAGAAACTGCGCGCCCGCCTCGCCGCCGAGTTCCCGCAGGTGCAGTTCTCCTTTGAGCCTGCTGACATCGTCTCCCGTGTGATGGCACTCGGCTCTCCCACCCCCATCGAAGTGGCGGTGAGCGGCAAGGATTTCGCCGCCAGCCGTGCGCATGCCGAGCTGCTCAAGACCAAGCTCGCCGAACTCAAGGACCTGCGGGACGTGCAGTTCAGCCAGACGCTCGACTACCCCAGTGTCGATGTACACATCGACCGCGAGCGCGCCGGACTGCTCGGTGTGAAAATGAGCGATGCCACCCGCAGCCTCGTGGCCGCCACCACCAGCAGCCGCTTCACAGTGCCGAACTTCTGGGCAGATACCAAGACCGGCGTCAGCTACTCCCTGCAGGTGCAGGTGCCGCAGCCGCTGATGAAAAGCCTCGAAGACCTGCGCAATGTGCCCGTGACCGCGCAGAACCGTCCTCCGGTGCCGCTGCGAAACATCGCCAAAGTCACCGAAGGCAGCGTCATCGGCCAGTATGACCGCTACAACATGGCGCGATCTATTTCCATCACCGCCAATCTTCAGGGCCGCCCTCTCGGCAGCATCGCGAAAGAGGTGGAAAAAATCATCGTCGCCAATCCTGCACCCGCCGGAGTCAGCGTGGTGCTGCGCGGTCAGGTGCAGCCGCTGAAGGAGCTGCAGAGCGGCCTGCAAACCGGCCTCCTCATGGCCATCATCACCATCCTCCTGCTGCTCGTGGCCAGCTTCCAAAGCGTGCGCCTCGCCTTCATCGTGCTCACCACCATTCCAGCCGCTCTGCTCGGGGTGGTGCTCGCCCTCATGTTCACCGGCACCACGCTCAATCTGCAGAGCTTCATGGGAGCCATCATGTCCGTGGGTGTGGCTGTGGCGAATGCCATCCTGCTCGTCACCTTCGCGCACCGCGCGCAGCTTGGCGGCATGAGCAAGCGCGACGCCGCGCTGGAGGGCGCCACCTCACGCCTGCGCCCCATCCTCATGACCACTCTCGCTATGATCGCGGGCATGATCCCAATGGCTCTCGCGCGCTCCCAGACCAGCCCGCTCGCCGTCGCCACCATCGGCGGCCTCGCCCTCGCCACCGTGGCCACGCTGCTGGTGCTGCCTGCCGTTTACGCACTGCTCGCATCCAAGACTGCCAAACCCGCCTCACTGGAACCTCTCGAATCTTGAATCACCACATCAAGCTCCAGCCAGCCAACCGCATCTCATAACCTACCATGAGCAGCCATCCTGTCCGCCATATCCTCCTCAGCTTGCCGCTGCTCCCGCTCTTTCTTGGCGCATGCACTCAGCCACAGCCCGTCGAAGCCCGCCACCCAACGCGAGGTATCGTCGAATTTGACGCCCAAGGCATCAAACGTGTTATACTCCGTGCTGGCGAAGCCGCCGAGGCCACAGCCACGGTCAGCGAAGTCACAACCGCCACCCCAGTAATCAAAATTTCTGCCCGTCCCGCCGGCGGTGCCGCTGGCTACCACCCCGCAGATCCGCACTGGCGCGAGACACCCGCCGCAGCTTGGGGCATGGACTTCGCCGCCAGCCGCTTTGGTAACACCCTCGTCATCTCCACCAAGAACGAGATCAGCTACATCCACCACCAGTACCGGCTGAAGGACATCCACATTATTCTTCCCTCCAAATCCCTCCGCTTCATCCGCCACTCCCGCCAACTAAACGGCGACGGCGCTCCAGACCTCTCCCGCCCCTGATCCATTCGCCGCTCGGTGGAGTGACGACAACCCCTCTACTCTTTGTGCCCAGCCATCACCCATCTTGCGCCCCACCATCCAATCCCCCATGCGTCTCCTGATCTTCCTCATACTCCTCGCTTCCGCCGCATCCGGCCTCGACCTTCCTGCCGCGAAGCCTTCCACCGGCACCATCCACCGCTGGGTTTCCCTGCCCGCCACGCTTGCGCCTTGGCAGCAGGTGATGCTTCACGCCAAGGTCACAGGCTACATCTCCGCCATCAGCGTGGACAAAGGCGATGCCGTCAAATCCGGCCAGGTCATTGCACGGATCGAGGTGCCAGAACTCCAGGCCGATCTCGCCAAATCCAAGGCTGAAGTCAACGCCGCCAGCATCGAGGTAAAGCGCATGCACGAGGCCCGCGCCAAATCGCCCGATCTGGTGCTGCCGCAAACAGTCGATGAACTGGAGGCCAAGCTGGCCATCGCCAAGGCAGGCATGGAGCGCATCACCACACTGCTCGCCTTTGCCGAGATCAAAGCACCCTTTGATGGCATCGTCACCGCACGTCATGTGGACGCAGGAGCACTCGTCACCGCAAACACCAGCAAGATCGTGGAGATCGTCGATGCCAGCACGCTGCGTCTGCAGATCCCCGTCACCGAAATGGAGACCTCGCTCGTGGCTGTGGGCAAGCCCGTCAAAGCCCAGATCGACGCCAGCGGCCCCACGCCCGTGGAGGCCAGCATCTCCCGCATCGCCTACGCACTCGATCCCGCCACCCGCACCATGCTAGCCGAGGCCGACCTGAAAAACGCCGATCTCAAACTCCGCCCCGGCATGTACGCCATGGCCAAGATCGCCGTGGAGAAACACGACAAGGCCACCCTCATCCCCGTGGCCGGACTGGTGATGGAAAAGACCAATGCCTTCGTCTTCAAACACATCGACGGCAAAGCCATCAAGACCGCCGTAAAGCCAGGCTTCAACGACGGCACGAATGTGGAAATCCCCGACCTCAAAGCTGACGACGTGATCCTCCTGCCCGGCACCACGCTGGTGACGGACAAGCAGCCGGTCACGGTGAAATGACGAAACTCAAACTTCATTCCTCCCACGCCATGTTTTCAATTGTTCGTCATCTGGCCCTGGCCTTTTTTGCGGCCTCCACACTTCACGCCGCCGAACCCGCTCCCGCATTCGTCGATCTCCGCACCGTCATGCGTCTCGCAGGTGCCAACAACGACGAGATCCAGCTCGCGCGTGCTAAGCACGATGAGGCCTTGGCAGAGTCAAAGCAGGCCTGGCAGCGCTTCTGGCCAGCTCTCAGCATTGGTGCCGGATATCGTGAACATGAGGGCCGACTGCAGGACATTCTGGGCAATGTGTACAACGTGAACAAGCAGTCCTACAATGTGGGCACGGGCGTGGTGATCGATTGGTCGCCGGGAGACATCTACTACTCCGCACTCGCCGCCAAGCAGCGTGCTCTGGCCGCGCAACATCTCGCTGAGAAGGCACGGATCGACATCGTGACGCAGTCGGTGGAACGCTACTACGACCTGCTGGCCACTGAGGCCATGCTGACCATCATCGCCGAGGATCTGGTGATCACCGAAGACTACGGCAAGCAGCTCGAAGGAGCCGTCACCGCAGGCACCGCCTTCCGCGCCGACTTGCTGCGCGTGAAGTCCCAGGTCAGCCGTGCCAAGCTGGCCATCCGCCAGGGCCAGGAGCAGCGGGATCTCGCCATGGCCAAGCTCGCCGAAATCCTCCGTCTCACTCCCGATGCCACGTTGCGTCCGGCCAAGTCCGATCTCGTGCCCGTCAAAATGATGGCCGGTAAAGGCGTGGCCTCCATGATCTCGCAGGCACAGCAGAAGCGCCCGGAGGTGCAGGCTGCATCTGCCATTCACAGCTCCATGGATGCGGAGAAAGACCGCGCTCGTGTGGCGCCACTCATCCCCACCGTGCAGGCGGGCTACACTGCAGGCGGACTCGGTGGCGGCCCCAATGTGGGCAACCAGTGGGGCAACTTCGGCAGCCAGCAGGACTACTACCTTGGCCTCGGCTGGAAGATCGGCCCCGGTGGCTTGTTTGACCGCCAGCGGCAGAAGCTGGCAGACGCACGCGAGGAAAGCGCCGCACTGCAGACGAGCCAGGTCAAGGCAGCGATCGGCCGTGAAGTCGTCGAAGCCGCCACCCGCGTGCAGTCCTCCAACGATCAGATCAAGATCAATGACGAAGCCGTGGACGCCGCCGAAGAGATGACCAAGCTGGCCAAGGAGCGCCAGGCCAGCCAGGTGGGCGTGGTGCTGGAATACCTGCTCGCGCGCGAGGAGCTGACCCGTGCACGCCAGAGCCGCGTGCTGGCCGTGACTGAGTACAACAAGGCCCAGCATGCACTCAAGCGCGCTGTGGGGCAGTAAGTTCGGCAGCAGGCAAGAATGAAGCAGTGTATCAGTTGCAGCCATTCGTGACTGCGACAAACTCCCGCCCATGAGCCTGACCCCTGACCACATCCTGCAGACCGGCCTCGCCTTCTGGGCCTCCAAGACTCTTCTCAGCGCCGTGGAGATGGAGATCTTCACCGAACTGGCCAAGCACCCCGGCGATCTCGGCACGCTGCAGGGCCGCATGGGGCTGCACCCGCGTGGTGCTCGCGATTTCCTCGATGCGCTGGTGGCGCTGAAGTTTCTGCAACGTGGCGATGATGGCATCTACCGCAACACTCCGGAAACCGACCTCTTTCTGGACAAGGCCAAGCCCTCCTACATTGGCGGCATTTTGGAGATGGCAAACCACCGCCTCTATCCCTTCTGGGGCAGCCTGACTGAGGCAGTGCGCACCGGTGAATCTCAAAACGAATCCAAAGGCGGGCACGACCCCTTTGCCACCCTCTACGCAGACCCGGCAAAGCTGAAGGAATTCCTGCGCGCCATGTCTGGCGTGAGCCGCGGTGCCAACATGGCCATCGCACAGAAGTTCCCCTGGGCGAAATACCAGAGCTGCGCAGACATCGGCACCGCGCAGGGAGACCTCGTCACGCAGATCACTCTGGCAAATCCTCACCTTCAGGGCATCGGCTTTGATCTTCCTGAAGTCGCACCCATCTTTGAAGACTACATCGCCGCCAATGGTCTGGCTGAGCGAGTGAAGTTTGCCGGAGGCAGCTTCTTCACCGATGAACTGCCGCAGGCGGATGTGCTGCTCTTTGGCCACATCCTGCACGACTGGAATCTGGACACCAAGCTCATGCTGCTGAACAAAGCCTACGCCGCACTGCCCGTGGGCGGAGCTGTGGTGGTGTATGACTCCATCATCGACGACGCCCGCAAGGAGAACGCCTTCGGCCTGCTCATGAGCCTGAACATGCTCATCGAAACCCCAGGCGGCTTTGACTACACCGGAGCAGACTGCATCAGCTGGATGCAGGAGGCCGGTTTCACCAACTGCCGCGTGGAGCACCTCGTGGGCCCGGACTCGATGGTCATCGGCATCAAGTAAAGTGCCGCAGCTTTCTCAGTCGCCAGCAGCCCCTTTTTGCGCGGTGGTACAAACTCCCACGGCTGCAAAAAGCCTGACGGATTGTCCGGCCAGTAAGCGCCGTCCTCGATCCACTCGTAGAGAATATCCACCTCTGCTGCAGAGAGCATGGGGCTGGCCCCTGGGTGACTGCCGCCCTCTGCCACCGCAGTCAGCAGCCTGCTGGCATTGGGGTTTCCCGGGACCACAAAAGCTCTCCCATGCCTGCGCGGCGCATAAACCCCGCTGCGCTGCACCAGTGACAGTCCCGCAGGAGGATGACTGCCGCGATGGCACGCCAGACAGTGGGTTTCCAGCACGGGTTTGACGTACTGCATGAAGTACCCGTAACCCGCCACAGCTTCATAAGGGTGCTCCAGATCGGTCTTGTGAGCATAGGCGGCGAGACCTGCCAGGCTTAGGCAACAAAGGATAACAAGGCGTTTCATCGCGCAGTGCTAGCCTCACACATGGCATCTGTGACGCCAAATATGCAGCAGCAAAGCCCGATGCAAACAACCGGTGCTTTCAGCTCAATAGACCGGACCTTTGACCGCCCAGCGCTTGAGCACAAACCCAGGTCCCTTGGCGCGCCACTTGGCCACATGCGGCGTGGTGTAGTGCTGGTCAAAAGCAGCCTGATCCACGTAGCTCTCGCTCAGGGCAAAGAGATTGGACTGTTCATTGTCCCGGCTGACCTCAAAACGGATGCAGCCAGGCTCCAAGCGCGAAGCGGCGGCGTTTTCGAGGATGACTTCAAGAAATTCATCGATCTTCAGCGGATCGATCTCAAGGATGACAATAACGTTGACCATGACAGCAAGAGAGAGGCGATTTTTGCTGAACATGCAACCTGCGTTCTACGTATCATGCCCTTAACCTTTCCCACGCCATGAAACTTCGACTCGTCCTCCCTGCGCTTTTTGTTGCCCTGAGTCTTCAAGCCCAAGATGCCAAACCCGCCGCCGCTCCGGCTCCTGCAGCAGCAGCAACGCCATCCAAGACCGAAGCCACGCCTGCACCAGCCGCTGCTCCTGCCAAGCCAGCACCTGCGACGCCCGCGGCAAAGCCCGCCGCAGCACCAGCCAAACCCACGCCCCCTACCCCCGCTCCGGCCAAGCCAGCAGCGGCTCCTGAAAAGCCCGCGCCTGCACCAGCCAAACCGGCCGCTCCTCCCGCCAAACCTACCCCACCTGCAGCCCCGGCCGCCGCAGCCAAGCCCACACCACCGAAGCCGGTGGCCATTTTCCCAGACAAGGCCCTGGAGGCTGCCGTGCGGAAGCAAGTGTTTGCCAAGCGCGACAATCAGGAAGTGATCACTGCGGAAGATGTGGCGACGGTCTCGATCATCGAAGGCAAAAAGGCAGGCATCAAGGACCTGACTGGCCTCGAAAAGTGCAAATCCCTGGCATCCCTCACACTGCCGGAGAATCAGATCTCAAATCTCGCGCCGCTCAAAGGTCTGGAGCGCCTGCAGTTCCTGGATGTCTCCAACAACCAGATCAGCGACATCACGCCGCTCGCGGCCTGCAACGCGCTGCAATACATCGAGCTGACCGGCAACAAGGTGACGGACGTCTCCGCGCTCGGCGGCATTCAGTCGCTCACCTCCCTTTACCTCGCCAACAACCAGATCAAGGACGCCACGCCGCTCTTCAAGCTGCCCAAGGTGTGGACTCTCTATCTCGAAGGCAACCAGCTGACGAGCATCGCCGGCATCGGTGGCATGAAGTGGCTTTCCATGCTTTCCCTGAAAGGAAACGGGGTGAAGGACATCTCCCCCCTGGAACCGCTGACGGAACTGCAGTTCCTCTTTCTCGAAAACAACCAGATCACCGACCTCTCGCCGCTGCAGCGCATGTGGAAAAAAGACAACGACGGCCCGCGTGAGTGGGCGCCGTACTGCCAGATATTCATCGAGGGAAATGCCATCGACGAAGCCTCAAAGAAGCTTGTCGAGGAAATGAAAAAAGCCGGCGCGCGCATCACCCCCTGATCCCAGCCTCATGCAAAGTGCTTGCCGTCGCAGACCCGTGCGGCTTAGCATCCGGCATGAACATGCTCCTCCGATCTCTCGCCGTCGGCCTGTTGCTCTCCTCAGCACAGGCCGCGGATCCTCCGCGGCAGTGGACCTCTAGCGACGGGAAATCGAAGTTCATGGGCAACCTCGTCGAATTTTCCGACAAGGAGGTCAAAATACGCCGCAGCACCGACTTCAACCAGTACCGGCTGGCGCTGGACAAGCTCTCCAAGGAAGATCAGGACTACATCCGTGGCCTGCTTCGCGAGAAACGCCGGGATGCCGGGCTGAAGGAAGGAGCCTATGCAGAGAAGATCACCGGGCAGTTTGTGAAAGGCGTTTCCAAGCAGGGGCTGAACTACCAGATCTGGGGCACCCCCAAGCTGGACGGCACCCAGCGTTACCCGCTCGTCATCTGGCTGCATGGCTCCGGCCAGAGCGGCAGCGACAACGAGTCTCAGCTCGGAGGCGCACCAAAGATCTGGACCAACGAGGAGAACCAGTCCAAGCAGCCCTGCTTTCTGCTGGCTCCGCAATGCCCTTCTGCCGAAATCGGCTGGAAGAATCAGGTGGCGGACAATCTGCTCGCCCTCATTGCCGATCTCACTGATCACCTCCCCATTGACTCAGACCGCCTCTATCTCACAGGCTCTTCCATGGGCGGCTTTGGCACTTTTGGCATTGCGGCGAAATACCCGCAGGTCTTTGCCGCCTGCGTGCCGCTTTGTGGCGGTGGCGATGTCAAAAACGCCGAAATCCTCAAGCCCATACCCTTTTGGGTGTTCCATGGCGACAAGGACGACATGGTCCCCGTCGAACGCTCGCGCGCCATAGTGGAGGCTGTCAGGCAGGCGGGCGGCGAACGAATGAAATACACCGAACTCGCGGGAGCAGGGCACGGCATCACAGGCATCGTCTATCCACGTGCGGATCTGCATGAATGGTTGTTTCAGCAGAAAAAGCAGACGATGTCTCCCCCCTAGAATTTCTTTCTCTGAAACACGATGCTCCACCACCACCACTCCGCCACCTGCCAGCATCATGATGCAGACTCAGCGCGCGAACTGGCCGCCAAAATGATGGAGCGCGCACGTGAAGCCGGGCTGCGACGAACCAAAGCTTTGGAGAACGTTCTCTCCATCCTTGTCCACTCGCATCAGCCCCTGTCCCTTGCGGACATCGCAGAGTCCCCCGATCTCACCAGCGGGGCCGACAAGGCAACGGTTTACCGTGTACTGGTCAAACTCGAGGAACTCAGCCTCATACGTCGGCTGGGGCTGCATGACCGCAGCGCGTATTACACCCTCCTGCAGCCGGGGCGGCATGACGACTACCTCATCTGCACCCAATGCGGCCGCATTCAGCGTCTGGACATCGCCTGCCCGGTGGAAGCCTTGGAAAAGCAGATTGAAAAGGAATCCGGCTTCCAGAAGCTCTATCACGAGCTGGAGTTCTACGGCCTGTGCCCGCAGTGTGCTGCGAAGGCCTGACACATTCCCTCAGCAGGACAAAGGCTCTTTTCCAGCGAGCCACCTGCAGAAATAAAAAAACCCGCGCCAGCAGCAAGCCAGCGCGGGTTAAAGATGAGTTACCGCCCTGTTTAAGGCGACGTAGCCGCTGTAGAAATGGTGTTGGTCACGTTGGAGGTGATCGACCCGTTACCACCAGGTGAAGGAGAGCTGCCACCTGCCAGATTGCCATCTCCGCTGGTGCCCTGCGTGCTGGTCTGGCTGTTGTTGCCTCCTGAACCAGTGTTGGTTGCGTCAACATTGGTGGTGGTATTGCCGTTGGAGTCTTGCGTGGACTGGTTCACCGTGGTCGTTGTATTGCCGCTGGAGTCCTTGGTCTCAGTGATCGTCGTGGTCGTCGTGTTTCCGTTACCATCAGTCGTTTTGGAGGAACTGGTGGTCACCACGGTGCCATCAGACTGCGTTGTCACCGTCACGGTCGAGGTGCCAGTTGTTGTGGAAGAGCTTATCGGCTGGACGTTTCCAGGATTGAGGGGATCCACGCCTGGAGGGTAGGTCGCCGTTGTGACCACAGTGGTGTCTCCGCTCTGTGCGCTGCCCTGTGCCACCATCTGGCCGGCATTTTCAGGTGTTACGTCGCTGGTGGCAGCACCGGCTCCGTGAGCGTCTCCCACAGTCACAGTCACGACCGTTTTGGTGCCGTCAGCGTTGGTCACAACCACCGTGTTCGTGGTGACAATGTTGATGATGTTACCTTCAGCCGATCCTGTGCACTGGAAGTCCGGCGGGTTGAACTCAGGCTCCCAGCGCAGCGCAAGGTAGCGGGTTTTGACAGCTTTGGCGGGTTTGGCTTTCAGCGAGCCTGTGCCCCGGGTGTCTTCGGCCACAGCCACGGGTGAAATGTTGCCAAAATCGCTCGGGTCAAAGGCCATGCGTCCACGCCAGTCTTCTTTTTCCGGAAGGTTGTCGAAGGCAAACACTTCAAAGCGCACCGGACGGGGAGAGTGGACCGAGGCAAACTCATTCAAAATACGCAGCTGACCGAAGTCATAGATGATGGTGCGGTATTTTTCATCAGACTCAGGGAAGGCAAACTTGTTGTAGGTGATGGCGGTGTCGAGACCGTTGGCCGGCTTGGGCGCGGCATAAACGACACGCGCACCGCCCAGGCCGTTGATAAGGTCCGCCGGCTTGCCACCCTTGCCATCAGCGGACTGCTTCACGGCATACCCTTTGTCTGTGGCTGCGCCAAAGAACTGCAGGAAGCGGATCATCCCGCCTTTGGAGAGCGCCAGCTCAAGCTTGACGTATTTCGCCTGCATCCCGGCAAATTTGAACTCCACCGTGCGGTCGGCGGCCGAAAAGACTTTCTCCTCAAGAACAGCCCAGCCGTTCTTGTCTGCGCTAGCAGAAAGAACCGCACGGCCTTCGATGCCATCATTCACGAAGGAGGATGAGGAAATCAGCACCGGCTTGCCCAGATTGACGAGCACAAAGCTTTTCCCGGCTGAAACCGTGGAAGACGATGTGATGTCACTGGAAAGAATCGAATCGACGTGACCAAAGCCCGACGAACTGTCGAGAGAGGCGTTGCTGGCAGGACCGCTGATCGTGTTAACAGGCTTTTCTTTGATGATGGGAATTCGCGACCATTTGGCCTGGATAGAACCGGCAGCCAGCAGACTGCCGAGAATGACGATGGTGGGGGCGAGCTTCATGATCAGAGGATGGAAAATTGAACGTCGATTCCGAGGATTTAAAGCCATAGAAAATCAGCGTTCGTTCTTTAATTATTGAGTCAACTCACAGTTACACCACAAAGGCCACCCGGTGTAAACATTTTTTCTGTGTCAGGAGCGATGAAATAGAGCTTGATTAGTTGTATATTCCATATATTCTATAACAATGAAATGTCCGCGCTGCCAAGCTAGCGTTCGCGCCGAGCAGAACTCCTGTTCGGCCTGCGGTTTTTCCGCGACATTGCTGCATAGTTACCTTGGAAATCAATGGGTTAGGCTAGAGCGCATCACCGATGCGGCCCACTGCCTTCGACTTGAGGACACCCGGCATCTCGAAATCATTTTGGATGATTTCGAACGCAGTTTTCCACAAGCGTTTTTTGCCATTTACTTAGGCTCTTTGCCCAGCAACTTGAACGTGGCAGAACTCGGCTTCTGGCTGCTGAACCAAGGAGCTTTTAACACTCACTCGGTCAGCCGTCGCAACGATTTTGGCACCGTGCTTGTGGTGGATCCCTCAGCTCAGACTGCAAGCATCACCCTCGGATATGCTATCGAGCAGTTTTTCAGCACCAAAATCATCGGTCGCATGATGCAAACCATCGGCGACCATCTGCGCAAAGGCGCTTTCAGCCTGGCCATTGAAGCCTCCTGCAGCCGCATAGGCGAAGTGCTCCGCAAGCACGCCCGTTACATGCAGTGGCAGCCCGATGCCACGGTTTCGGCTGACACCATAGCCGACATCGGCCTCCAGCCCCTGCGTAGCGGGCACCGGTCAGCCACTCGGCCGATAGGTGAATTCCCCAATTCTAAAGCATGATCACGCCCACCTCAAAATCAACGGCGGGCGCGCTTTTGCTAGGCTCAAGGCCTATTCTCATCTTGCTGTTTCTATGCGCCTTAGGCTCAGGCGATGCATCTGCAGAGGTTTCACAGACCGGAGAACAGAATGAGGAAAAGATCTTGCCGCTACCACGCTGGAGTGAGCAAGACCTAAGGAAATTCCGCAGCAATCTTCCAGGCGTTGGCAGCCCAGGGGCTCCCCCCCAAAGCGGTGAAGCCGTCTCAGACATCAACGACCTTATCAACACGCCTCTGGCCAGCGGCCCGCGGCTCGATCACTTCTTTAGCAAAAAAGAAAGCGGCATCTCCCCCCGCCTCCAGGTGGAAGACATGCGGCTTTTCCTGCCCGAGGCGATCCTCAGCCAGCAGCGGCAGAGCCAGCCCAGCCGGGGGCAGCTGCCCACTCCCTTGGCTTCGCTCAAGGATGTCACCCCCGAGTTTCTTTCTGCATGCGAAAAGAGCCTGCCCAAGGAGTACCTCATTGATCCGGATCAGCTCATCCCTGAAATCCAGAACCATGACATGATGCGCCTGCTCGGATTCCATGCCCAGGATGCACGCATCAAGCTGCACGTTGTGATCACAGGGCGTGACCAGAAGCTACCGGAGGGGGCCGAAGTGGACAAATTCGCTTCTGGAAGCTTGCTCAATTCAGATGCCTGCCTGGTAATCTATCCCCTGGGGGAACCTTGGCGGACCCGTTTGTTTGTCAGCAGGTCCATACACAATCAGATCTCCAGTGAGTTTCTCACCGAAACAATCCAGGCATGTCTGCAAGAGGCGCTGCAGACGAGTGATGAGCACGACCAGTTGAGACGTTACACCATTCATCTTTCGACCCGGCTGTTCTGGCTGCAGAAAGCTCTGGGCACTGAAGCTGCAGACAAGCCGGGCACCGGGCCGGCACTGGCCGAGTTCAGCCCTCAGTCAAAAGAGCCGGCAGCCCCCGCTCCTGTTAGCATCGCCACCGTCATGCTATGGCTCTCGGCAGGATTGCTGCTCTTAGGACTCGGCATCTTCACCAAACGCCAGATTCTTCACCGTCTGCATCTCAAGAGACAGCGCCGCGTCTGGATGCTCGCAGAACCTGAAACAGTCCCTCGACTGGGTGGCGCGTTTACAGGCGGCGGAGGCGGAATGATACGCTACTCCTAAATTTCAGCGCCGCCCAAGTTCCAAGAACTCAGAGAGTTTTCCAACTTCAATTTGTCAAAACCAATCCTTGAATGATAATTAGTGAAATTGACCATAATAAAGTGATGTGATGAATCAGGACACGATCCAGTTCCAATGCGGTTTCTGCCGCACGAACCTGACTGTCCCTGCGCAAATGGCAGGCGTCACTGGTCCGTGTCCAAGCTGCGGTCAGACAATCACATCACCCGCACCGGCGGTCGCTGAAGTTCCGGTGCAACAGTGGTCACCACCTCCAGCCCCTGCACCAGCCTGGCCTCCAGCTCCCCAATCTCCAATCATGGGAGAGATGCAGGGCATGGGAATGCCCCAGCCGGGTCTGAATACCGGTCTGCCGCCCAAGCGCGCCCCAGGTCAGCCCCCTCTCAGCAGCACGCTCGGCGCTCCTGCCAGCCAGATGCCTTGGTCGTCTCCGCAAGGAGCAGCACCCATGTCTTCTCCGGATGGCGCATCGGGACTTCAAGGGACGGGCCTCCCCAATCAGTCGCGCTTCATTCCCGGCTCGCCAGCTCTGCCAAACATGGGTGGCTCGGGCTCCATGCCCGGAGCGCTAAACAGCCTGCAAGGAACCTCTCTCCTAGGCAGAGATGTGTCCCCTGCCCCATCTTCTCCAGTCACACAGCCTCTGCATCCTGTAGGGTTGCCACCGCTCAATCTGGGCGTCCCCCCTGGAAACGACGCCTCACCTGCTGCGCACGTGGCAGCGGTGCCGCCTGGACGCAGCATCTCCAGCCTGAGGGCGCCACGTGGGACCAATTTCATCAGGCTTGCCTTCGCAGCCATCTTTCTCCTCGGGTTCCTTGGACTTGTCGGCTTTCTTTTGAAGGATTACCTGCCGGATTTGATCCCAGGCCTCATCAGCCATGATGCGGCCGAAGAAGCCTCCAAGGACGATTCTGGCATTTCTGACAGGCCCTTCATCAGCTCCAATCCGAGCAGCCCTGCCAAGCTTGCAGGCGGCAACGCAGCACCTGAAAAGCCTTCGGCCCCCTCTCCAGCAGCACCAGAAGCCCGGGACAAGACGGCCCCCATCACTGTCGGATTTGATCCTCAGGAACCGGCCCCCTCCAAAGTGGAGTCGGCCACCCCTGCCCAGCAGGTTGCAGTCCCTCAGCCAGCCACACCGCCCACGGCAACGAGCACCGCTCCCATGCCCCCCACAGCCCCTGCGGCAGGCCCGCTGTTGGAAGTGCCTGCAAAGCCAGTCATGAATGGTGGGACGGCAGGGGCTCCGGCAGCGTCCCCATCCAGCCTGTCACAGTCTCACACCATCGAGGAGGAGGGCATCACTGCCGAGTCACGCCCGGCAGCCGAGGCGCTTAAAAAATTCCTCCTCTCTAAATCACTCGAAGAACGGCTCAAGCACACCTTGGGTGCTGATCTGATGAAGCCCCACATGGAGCGCTACTACGCACATGCGCCAGACGGCCCCATCCTGGTGGACCGCATTCAGTTTGTCCGTATGGACCCCAACCCCGAGCTGGGTTCCGGCAAGCACTGCATCTTCAGCCTGGAAAACAAAACATGGGAGTTTTCCGTCCCTGTCATGCTCGAAGAGAAAGAAGACGGGTTCAAAGTGGACTGGGTCGCCTTTGTGGAATTCAAAGACCGCATGCTGGAAAAATTCTTCCAGGCCTACATGCCAGGCAAAGCATGCTTCCACGTCGGCATCATCCGCCGTCATTTCTTTGAGGACGGCGTGCCCAACCTGGACCGCAAAGATGCCTTCCGCGTCATGCCCGCCCCTCCCAACTCCTTCGAGGCATCCGTGTTTATTGACAAGGATTCTGCGCTTGCCGAGGAACTGCGCACCCGGCTGCCCTGGGAAACCCACGTATGGGCGGTGGTGGAGCTGGAATGGAAAAAGCTGGGCTCACAGCAGTGGGTGGAACTCAGCGCCGTGCCTCAGATGCACTGGTATTCGCTGCCCATGGCGCCCAAAGCCAGCGCGCCTGCCCCAAAAACGGCACAGGCAGAAGAATTCCCACCGGGCATTTCCAAAAACGGAAGCCGCGGTAGATCAGGTGCCCCTTCTTCAAACAACAACATGCCACCTCCTGGCATCCGCAAATCTTCGCCAGATCTGCCTGACACGATCAAGCGTCCCGTCATTCCCGGGGGCCGCTGAAAGATGACTTCCGGAGCAAGAGATCGGAGCCCTTAGCTGACTTCCAGCTTGCCCGTGCTGTCTCCCACCTTTTCAGCAGGCACACCCAGGCGGTCCAGCATGGAGAGGTACAGGTTCGTCATCGGTGTCTCGCCTGGCAGCAGCACACGCTTGCCCGGCGTCAGGGTTCCTCCCGCACGCCCGGCCAGCAGGATCGGCAGGTTGTCGTGATTATGACGGTTGCCGTCACCAATGCCGCCGCCAAACACGATCATCGAGTTGTCCAAAAGCGTGCTGTCCCCCTCCTTGATCGATTTCATCTTGTCGAGGAAGTAGCCGAACTGCCGCAGGTAGAACTGGTCGATCTTGGCGATCTTGGCCAGTTTTTGCGGGTCGCTCTGGTGATGCGAAAGCGAATGATGCGCGTCCGGCACACCGAGCTCGGGAAAGCTGCGGTTGCTGCCATCATGCGCGAGCATGAAGGTCGAAAGCCGCGTCGTGTCGGTCTGGAAGGCCAGCACCATCAGGTCAAACATGATGTGGATGTGCTCTTCGTAGGAATCCGGAATACCTTCAGGGATTTTCACATCCGGCATCTGCGAAGAGAACTTCTCTGCGCGCTCAATGCGCAGTTCAATGTCGCGCACCGAAGAGAAGTATTCGTCGAGCTTGCGCCGGTCGCCGGCGTTCACCTTGCCCTGCAGGCTCTTGGCTTCGTCCAAAACCGTGTCGAGAATGCTTTTCTGCATCCGCTTGGCCCGCGCGGCCTCCGGCCCTTTGCCAGCCGTGGCACCCAGGCCAAACATGCGCTCAAACACAAGCCGGGGGTCCATTTCAGGAGCCATCGGCATGGTCTCATTCTTCCATGCCAGGTTAAACTGGTAGGCGCAGGAGTAGCCGGAGTCACACTTGCCCGAGCTGCGCTGCCCATCCGTGCTCAGTTCCAGAGAGGGCAGCCGGGTAAGATGGCCGATCTTTTGTGCTGCGATCTGATCCACAGAAATGCCCAGATGAATGTCTGCGCCTGCCGTCTTTTTGGGCATGCAGCCGGTGAGGAAAGTCGCCGTCGCCCGCGCGTGATCACCGCCGCCATTGCCATGGCTGCGGGCAAAGTCCTGCATCAGGCCGGAGACCACCATAAAGTCATCGCGATGCTTCTCGATCTGCTTCAAAGAAGGCGAGAGTTCATAGCTGGTCCCTTCCCCCGTCGGCATCCACTGCTCCACGTTCACCCCGTTGGGAATGTACATCCATGCGGCACGAATTGGCTTGGCCGCTGGCTTCGTCGCAGCAAAGGCGCGTGCTCCAAACGATTCCAGAAACGGCAGCGAGATCATCGTTCCCAGCCCCCGCAAAATCTGGCGGCGGCTGAGCGAGTGGGCGGCGAGGGAGGTTTCACGGAACTCGTTCATGATATTGAGGGGATATACATTGTGACTACGCCAGCCAGGGCAAGAAACTTTCGTGCCAGACTGCACCTTCCGGACTTTGGCACGCCAAGAAAATTAGTTGAAATTGCGGAACGCCAAGGCCCGATTAAGCTTCCCCCCCGCAAAATATCCCCCTACAAAAAAATGAAGATCCATCATCTCCTTCTCCTCTCCATCGCCACCTTCGGACTCTCCAGCCTCGCCCAGGATGCCGGCGTCGCCACCATCGAGCTCAAGCCGGACGCCAAAAATCCGCTGGGGTACGACAAGACCGAACTCAGCGTCACTGCAGGACAGAAGGTGAAGCTCACGCTCAACAACACTGGCAGCATCGCCCCCCAGCCGCACAACTTTCTTCTGCTCAAGCCCGGCAAGCTCGACGCCGTTGGCCAGCTTGCCAACGCCATGCTGGCAGACCCCCAGGGCATGGCCAAAAGCTACATCCCTGAGGCAGCCAAGGCAGACATCGTCATCAACACCAAGCTCGTCCAGCCGAACCAGAGCGAGACGATCGAATTCACCGCGCCAGCAGAGCCGGGTGACTACCCCTACATGTGCACCTTCCCTGGCCACTGGCTCCTCATGCGTGGCGTGATGCACGTCACCAAGTAGTATGCAATCTCTCCACCCCACCACCTCATGAAGCACCTCCTCATCCCCGCGCTCATCGCCTTGCTTTCGCTCACTTCCGCCGTCCGTGGCGAAGAGGGCAAGCTCGAAGTCAACGGCCTTGCCTTCAAGTTTGCCACCCCATGGGCTGAAATCCAGAGCACCGGCATGTTCCGCGCAGGGACGCTCTCGGCCAAAGTCGAAGGTGCCGAAAAGCCCGTTGAAGCTGTGTTTTACAGCTTTCCCGGCCCTGGTGGCGGTGGCGACATTGAAGCCAATGTGAAACGCTGGCTGGGCCAGTTTCAGGGCACTCCTGAATCAAAGCGTGAAGAGCTTGCCGCCGGAGACAAAAAGATCACCCTGGTGACCGCCACCGGCACTTACAACGACGGGCCTCCCATGGGTGCGAAGACCCCGCGTGAGAACTACACGCTCATCGCCGCCATTGTTCCCGCCGGGGAGTCCAACATCTTTGTGAAGCTCACGGGCCCCAAGGATGCCATCTCCAAGCTGGCTGAAGACTTCAAAAAGATCGTCCTCAGCCCCTTCGCCAAGTAAACCGGCCGGTTGCAGTCAGCGTTCTCCTTCAGAGCGGGTGGTTCTCCACCCGCTTTTTTTATTTTCGAGACCGGCCTGGAGCTACGCACCGGGCAGATTTGAAATAGCTTTGCCAGGAAAACAAAACGGAGTTGGCACGGGCCATGCTTGAGATGGGATTGGAGCTAAATTCCACATCCTGACTTATGCTGAAACTCAACCACACTCGAACCTGGCGCAGCATGGCAATTGCTGCGGTAGTTGCCCTCACCACACTCGCATTCAACCCCGGCGAAGCCCGAGGTCAGACTGCTGAACCGGCACCTGCTGCCGCCCCAGCCCCGGCCGCCGCTCCAGCAGCGGCTCCGGCTCCCGCAGCTGCTGCTGAGCCTGCCGCCCCCACCCTTGAGCAACGTGTTTTCGACCTCGAAAAGTACGTGACCAACGGGCAGGCTGGCAAAGATGGTGACACAACGTGGAAGTCCAATATCGCAGGCCCTGGCCCCGGCCACAATGCCTGGCAGATGACCAGCACCGCACTGGTCATTTTCATGACCCTCCCCGGCCTCTTCCTGTTCTACGGCGGCCTGGTCCGCAAAAAGAACGTCCTCTCCGTCATTGCCCAGTGCATGGGCATCGCCGGTCTGGTCACCATTCTCTGGTGGGCCTGTGGTTACAGCCTCTCCTTCGGTGCTGGCAATGCCTTCATCGGTGACTTCTCCATGAAAATGCTCGAAGGCGTGTCTCCCTACGCCTCCGGTGCAGGCTACTGGTGGATCTCTGACGCCATGTGGGCCATGTTCCAGCTGAGCTTCGCCATCATCACCCCCGCTCTCATCATCGGCGCCATCGCCGAGCGCATGAAGTTCATCGCAGTGCTGGTTTTCGTGACCCTCTGGATGTTCGCCGTTTACTTCCCCTTCGCCCACATGGTGTGGAGCACGACTGGTTTCATGTGCGGCCCGCTTAACCCGGGCGCAACGATCAAGGCCATCGACTTCGCAGGCGGCACGGTCGTTCACATGACCTCTGGCTGGAGCGCCTTGGTGCTCTGCCTTCTGCTTGGCAGACGCAAAGGTTTTGGCAAGGAGCCGATGGCTCCGCACAGCATGGTTCTTTGCGCAGTCGGCACCGGCATGCTCTGGGTCGGCTGGTATGGCTTCAATGCGGGTTCCGCCCTGGGTGCTGATGGCATCGCTTCAAACGCGTTCATGACCACCACACTCGCCGCCGCCACCGCTGGCTTTGTCTGGGCCGTCACTGAGTGGATCCTCAAAGGCAAGCCTTCCGTCCTCGGCTTCTGCTCCGGCATCGTGGCTGGCTTGGTGGTGATCACCCCTGCCGCAGGCTTCGTCACAGCCAACTCCGCCATGATCATGGGTGTGGCTGCTGGCATCGTCCCCTTCCTTGCTGTCGCCTACCTGAAGAACCTTCTCGGTTACGACGACGCTCTGGACACCTTCGGTGTGCATGGCGTTGGCGGAACGATGGGTGCCATCCTCACGGGTGTGTTTGCTGATGAGAAAGCCAACTCCGTTGTCGCCGGCCTCAAGGACGGCCTCC
This sequence comes from Prosthecobacter fluviatilis, assembly GCF_042655725.1. Classification (GTDB taxonomy): domain Bacteria; phylum Verrucomicrobiota; class Verrucomicrobiia; order Verrucomicrobiales; family Verrucomicrobiaceae; genus Prosthecobacter; species Prosthecobacter fluviatilis. Next base: position 517,983 of record NZ_JBHSMQ010000001.1, on the reverse strand, counting down.
TGATGAACCAGCTGAAAGCCGCTGGCCTGACGATCGCCTGGAGCATCGCCGCCACGCTGGTCATCACCATCATCGTCAAGATCGTTGTCGGTCTTCGTCCTGAGCCTGAAGTGGAAAGCCTGGGCCTTGACCTCGCCGAACACGGTGAGTCTGGCTACGAGCACTAATTCAGCAGGCTGGTAAAACCCCTGTTAACTCCAAAACCGGGCTGAGAAATCAGCCCGGTTTTTTTGTGCCTGCGCAGTCCTGCCTTGCCTCGCCACCCCCGGCTTTTTCTCACCATAGCAGCAGCATCGCCACACACATCACGCCATTGTTCAACGCGTGTGCCGTCATGGGCGCTATCAGGCTCCGCCGCCACAGGCGCAGCAGAGAAAAGGAGCCCGCCAGCATCATGATTGCCGGCACCCCTGCCCAGCCCTGCGGATGGATCACAGCAAAGACAAAGGCACTCAGCACTACCCCCATCAGCCAGCGCAGCCATGCGGACAACGCGGGAAACAGCAGCCCCCGGAACATGATTTCCTCTGAGACCGGAGCCCACACCACAGCCAGCAAAATAGCGCCTAGCCTCATCCACCCGCTGCCGGCAAAGGCATCCACAATCGGGTGAGTGGGAAACTCCCCCGTGAGTTTCATGATCCACGAGGCAGCGACCATTCCCAGGACCAGCATGGGCAGCGAAGCCAGCCAGCCCAGCACTCCCGCGCCCATCTCCCGCCACAGCCCATGTCCGCGGTGCAGCCCCAGCGCTTCACGCCACTGAGAGCGCTGCATGCCACGCCAAAGCGGCCACATCATGCCCACGGCCAGGGCGACCACTGCAGGCCCGTAAGCCGCCCAGCCTGGCAGCGGCATCGAAAACCGGCGCAGCAGCCACGCAGGAAACAAAAACAGCGCCAAAAAAATCGCAAACCCCTCCAGCAGGACACCGCCCTCCGCCTGGCTGCGCATGGCCAGCGTCACACTGAGTTTGCCGTCACGCCAGCGCACAAAAGCCAGCAGCAGCACCCCCATTCCTCCCACCACCGCCACAAGCCCGACAAAGCTGGCACACATCAGAAACACAGCCGTCTTCAGCCCTGCCTGCGCCACGTTTTTCATGGCCACGCCGTCTCCTGCTGCCTGCGCGCGCGCCAGATCAGCCAGCCAGCCATGCCTTCCATGCAGTTTTTCCCACGCCTCGTCCGCCACCTTTCCGCGCAGCGCCCTGAGCTGGCGCAGCGTCCTCACATCCTCCCGCAACCCCTCGTTCCTGGCAGCCAGCGCATCCAGAGCGGCTTCGTCAGGCCAGGCATCTCCAAGCCAGCCTTCCAAAATAACCCGTCGCAGCTCATCCTCAGACGAGCGGCAGAGCTTTTTCACTTCAACAAGCATGGCCTGCGATGCCCCGGCAGAAGCCCCCGCCCCGGCAGATCTCCCGCCATTCCCGGAGAGTTGCAGCAGTTCTTTCACGCCCACCGCATAGCGTGCCATCAGCTCCAGAACGCGGTTCGGGCGCACCTCTTCTCCGCCCCCAGCCCTGTGGGCAGACTGCATGCGCACCACAAACACCACGCATGCGATGATCGCACACAAAGCCAGCACCGCCCCCGGCTTCGGGTGGCTCACGGTGGGCTCAGGCTTCGATCCAGGCTGTGGTGGAGGCTCAGGGTAGGAATTCATAAATTCCCGCAATCAAACAGCTCCCGAACGGCAAAGGCACGCACAATTCGGTCGCCTCGACACGTTCATTGTCACCCAATCATGCGCACCCCACTCTTTCTTCTGCTCGCTGCCTCAGCCCTGGCACAGACTCCCCGCCCAGGCGTCAACTATGACGAAGCCAAAGTCGGCAACGCCCCTCTGCCCGACTTGAAACTGACCACCGCCGACGACTGGAAAGGCAAGCGCCGCGCCGAGATTCTCCAGCTTTTTGAAGACCACGTCTATGGCAAAACACCCTCCGATGTTGGCTCCCCCAAATTTGAAGTCACCGCGACCAAAGCAGACGCGCTGGGCGGCCTCGCGACACGCAAATTTATCCACATCTCGCTGCCCTCCCGCCCTGCATGGCCCGGCATGGATGTGATGCTCTACACGCCGAATGCGGTCAAATCTGCACCCTGCTTCGTCGGCCTCAGCTTTGGCGGCAATCATGCCGTGAGCACCGAACCCGATGTACCGCTCAGCACCCGCTGGATGCGCGAAAGCAAGGAGAAGCACATCGTCGATCATCGCGCCACGGAAGCCACCCGAGGCACGGAAAGCAGCCGCTGGCCTCTCCAGATGATCCTCAAGCAGGGCTTTGCAGTCGCCACCGCCTACTACGGCGATATTGAACCTGACCACGCAGATGGCTGGAAAGAGGGGCTGCGTGCAGCCGCGAGCAAGGACGGTGCTGACACCGTCTGGAAAGAAGGTGAATGGGGTGCCATTGGCGCGTGGTCCTGGGGCCTCAGCCGCATCGCCGACTATCTGCAGACCGACCCACAGATCGACGGCAAGCATCTCGCCGTCATCGGCCATTCACGCCTGGGCAAGACCTCCCTCTGGGCAGGTGCGCAGGATGAGCGGTTCGGCATCGTCATCTCCAACGACTCCGGCGAAGGCGGTGCAGCCCTCATGCGACGCGACTATGGCGAAACCACCGCCATCATCACCAAGGCCTTCCCGCACTGGTTCACCCCAAACTACGCGCGCTATGCCGGCAATGCCGCCTCATGCCCAGTGGATATGCACATGCTCATAGCCCTGGCCGCACCACGTCCCATTTACATCGCCAGCGCTGCCGAAGACCACTGGGCGGACCAAAAGGGCGAGTTCCTCTCCGGCAGGCATGCCAGCCCGGTTTACGCCCTCTTTGGCAAACAAGGGGTCGTCGTGGACGCACAACCCGCCATCGACACCCCTGTGGGCGATTTCATCGGCTACCACAACCGCACCGGCAAGCACGACGTCACCGACTATGACTGGACGCAGTACCTGAAATTTGCTTCAAGACATTGGGCAAAGTAACAGGCTGGCGGCACACATTGTCACTTGCCCGTACGCGGAAGCCCGTGTGTCTTGACGGAGTCCTTCCCACGCCATGCCCGCAAACAAAGCGAAAACCAAATCTGCGCCCAAGAAGCCGTCCAAACAATTGCGCAATGTGCCCTTCTGGATCGGCTTTGATCTCGGCGGCACAAAGATGATGGCCTCCGTGCTCGATGCGAATTACAACGTTCTCGGCTCCGCTCGCAAATCCACCAACGGCTCCGACGGCGCGGCCAAAGGACGCAACAAGATCATCAAGGCCATCCATGAGGCCATCGCAGAAGCCGGCGTGGACCCCAAAGGCCTGCAGGGCATCGGCATTGGCTGCCCTGGCCTGGTCAATCCTGACAAGGGCATTCTCATTTTTGCCCCCAACCTGGGCTGGACGAACATGGCGCTGCGCAAGCTGCTGCAGAACCAGTTCAAATGCCCGATTGCCGTGCTCAACGATGTCGATGCCGGAACCTACGGCGAGTATGTGCTTGGCGCAGGCAAAGGCGCCCGCTCCCTGCTGGGCGTCTTTCCAGGCACCGGCGTGGGTGCGGGATTCGTCTACAACGGCCAGATTGTCATGGGCCGCTCCATATCCGCCATGGAGCTCGGCAATCTGCTGCTGCCCGGCACACACATCGGCAGCCCGGTGTTTGGCACCGTCACGCTCGAAGACCTCACCAGCCGTCTCGCCCTTGCTTCACAGGCCGGCCTGGCCTGTTATCGCGGCCAGCTTCCCGACCTCGACAAAAAGACCGAGGGCTCCCTCCGCAACATCCGCAGCAAAGCGCTCGCAAACGCCTTCCGCAGCGGTGAAGATGCCGCCATGATCATGTTCCGCAACTCCATCCGCTACCTTGGGATGGGCGTTGCCACCGTTGTCAATCTCCTCGCTCCAGATCGCATCACCCTCGGTGGCGGCCTCGTCGAGGAACTGCCGGACCTCTACATGAACCTGCTCAAGGAGGAGGTCGAGCACTACGCCATCCCGGAGCTTGCCCGTGGCGTCAAATACTCGCTTGCCAAGCTCGGCGGCCAGGCCGTGACCGTCGGTGCGGTGGCCTGGATGCGAAGCACCGCAAAATAACCATGACTGCATGCTTCATCACAGATCCATTTCATGAGTGACGTGACTCAACCTGCCTCGCTCAAACCGCCGCCAGAGCATGCCGTTATTTACGTTGGCGCAGCTTCCGTCTCGCTCGTCATCGGCAGGAAGGATGACAACGGCCAGTTCACCCGCATCGAAAGCCTGGACCGGCCGCTGCCCGTCGCGCGCGACATTTTCCGCGCCCGCAGCATCTCACGTAACACTGTCGACCAGGCTGCGGCCATTCTCCGCGATTACCTCCAGACCATGCGCGAATACGGCATCCCGTCTTCGCAGCTGCGGCTCTTCACTTCCAACATCCTCGCGGAGGCCGTCAATCACGAGATTTTCCTGAACCGTCTGCAGGTTCACAGCGGGGTGGCCCCAAGCCTCATCGACGACGGCAACATGACTCGCCTCGTCTATCAGATCGCGCAGCGCATGCTCCTGAAGAACCCTCTTCTTGCCCGGGGAAACACCTTCGTCTCGCACATCGGCCCGGGAAACACCCGCGCCATCTATTTCCAGCAGGGTCGCCTCGCCGCCTACAGCAACTACCGCCTCGGCATCTTCCGCGCACGCGAGGCTGTCTCCACACCGGATGACGAGGCACGCCAGCAGATGGTCCATCTGGAGGAGCACATCCGCGGTGTCGTGGATCACCTGGCTCAGGATTATTCCGATGCAAAAATCGACCATCATGTCGCCATTGGCGCAGAAATCCAAAGCGTGGCCCCTCGCCTCGGCAAAGCACGCCACGGCGCCCATCGCGTGCTGGAGGATGATCTCGCACGCCTCACCGACAAGCTGGCCCGCCTGAGTCCTGACGAGCTCGTTCGCGAGCTGCACGTCCACTACACGGGCGGCGAAGGCATCATCCCCGCCCTGCAGACCAATCTGGCGCTCGCACGCCGTTTCGGCGACGACTCTCTCTGGGTGCCTGAAGGCGACTTCCAGCTCGAGCTCATGCTCGACCTCATGACCTCCGGCTCCCGCACCGCCATTTTCCAGGAGGAGGTCATGCAGGCCGCCTGCGAGATCGGAATGCGCTACAAAACCGACCGCAAGCACGCCGACCACGTCGCCGGCTTTTGCCGCCAGCTCTTCCGTGAGCTGCAGCACCTGCATGGACTAGACGCCAAGTACGAGCTTGTCCTCCGCATCGCCGCCACGCTCCACGAGGTCGGCATGTTCATCAGCCCGCGCGAGCATCACAAGCACAGCCTCTACATTCTCATGCACACCGAGATTTTCGGTCTCAGTTCGCATGACCGCGTCATGGTCGCACTGCTCGCACGCTATCATCGCCGCTACAATCCCGAGCCCAATCACCCCCACTTCTCCGATCTCTCACGCGAAGAGCGCATGATCGTCCTCAAGCTCGCTGCGCTGCTTCGCCTCGCAGACGCCCTGGACCGCAGCCATGCGCAGCGCATCAAATCCATCCAGCTCCGCCCCGAAGGCACACGGCTGAACGTGCTGACCCAGGGGGCGGATGACACCACGGTCGAGCAGATCGCCATCGACATGAAATGCGACCTCTTCCGCGAAATTTACGGTTATGACATCATCCTCGCCAAATCCTGAGACCCCACCCGCACTGCCGCAGCTGCGACTGACCGAGGAACATTTCATCAACCGTGAGCTAAGCTGGCTCTCATTCAATTCCCGCGTCCTCGACGAGGTCGCGCGCACGGACCTGCCCGTGCTTGAACGGGTCAAGTTTCTTGCCATCACCGCCTCAAACCTCGATGAGTTTTTCATGGTCCGCATCGGCGGCCTGCAGTTTTTGCGCGAGCAGGGACTGCGCATGCGAGACAATGCCGGCCTCACCCCCACCCAGCAATGGGAGCAGGTGCACCAGCAGGCTGCCGCCTTCGTGGCGCGCCAGTATGACATCCTGCAGCAGCAGCTTGTGCCGCTGATGAAGGAAAAAGGCATCCGTCGCCTCCTGAACACCGATCTCTCCCCCGCCCAGCGCACCCTGCTGCGCGAGTATTTTGACGAGCACATCTTCCCTGTGCTGTCCCCGGTGGTCGTGGATGACTCCGGCGCACGCGCAGCCATCCCCGCACTCAGCATCGTTCTTCTTTGCACCGTCACCGGCGGAGACAACGGGCAGTCGGAGAAGCGCCATGTGCTCCTGCCTCTGCCAGCCAATCTGCCAAGGCATGTCATCGTCCCTGATCCTGAGGGCGGCCAGCACCTCTACGTGAACCTTGAGGATGTCGTCACCCTGTTCATTGGCGAGTTTTTCCCGGCGGAAAAAGTCTCCTCACCTGCACGCTTCCGCGTCAGCCGCAACACGGACATCACCGTCGACGACGAGAGCGCCTTCGACCTCGCCAGCGAAATGGAGCAGGTGCTCGAAAAACGCCTCAAAAGCCCCGCCATCCGCATCGAAATCGAAACCGGCGCCTCGCGTGAGCACACCCGCATCATCCGCGATCTCTGCGGTGCACGCTCAGCGCAGATTTACGACATTCCCGGAGAGCTCGATCTCCGCGCCTACTTTCAGATCGCCGGCATCTCCGGTTTTGAAGAGCTCAAGGTCGACCCTTGGGACAGCCTCCCCACCACCGCCATCACCCCGGGCGAAAGCATCTTCGACGCGATCAAACGCGGAGACATCCTGCTGCATCATCCCTATGAGAGCTTCGACCCCGTCCTGGCTCTCGTGGAAGAGGCCGCCGCCGATCCAAACGTCATCGCCATCAAGCAGATCCTCTACCGCACCGCCAAGAACAGCCGCATCATCTCCGCGCTCATCCGCGCCGCTCAGGCAGGCAAGCATGTCACCGTGCTCGTCGAACTCAAGGCCCGCTTCGATGAAGCCCGCAACCTCGAGCGTGCCGCCGAACTCATCAATGCAGGCGCACAGATCATCTACGGTGTCGCGGGCCTGAAGACACACGCCAAGGTCTGCCTCGTCATGCGCCGCGAATCCGGCCACATGACCCGCTACATGCACTTCGGCACCGGCAACTACAACGAGGCCACCTCAAAGCTCTACACCGACATAAGCCTGCTCACATGCCGTGCCGATTACGGCGCGGACGCCTCCGCATTCTTCAACACCGTCACCGGTCGCTCGCGCTTCGTTCATTTCAGCAAGCTCAGCATGGCTCCCTACGGCCTGCGCGAGAGACTGCTCTCCATGATCCGCAGCGAGACTGAGCGTGCCCGCCAGGGCGAAGCCGCAGAGATCATGCTCAAGATGAACGCCCTCGAAGACCGCCAGATGATCACGGCGCTCTACGAAGCCTCCCAGGCTGGCGTGAAGATCCGCCTCAATGTGCGCGGCATCTGCTGCCTGCGCCCCGGCATCAAGGGCATCAGTGAAAACATCAGCGTCGTCAGCATCATCGACCGCTATCTCGAACACGCCCGCATCTTCTGGTTCCGCCAGGGGGGCAAGCCCGCCGTCTTCATCGCCAGCGCGGACTTCATGAACCGGAACCTCTCCAAGCGCGTCGAGCTCCTCACCCCTGTCGAAGACAAGGAAGCTCGCAAACGCCTGCAGCACATCCTGGAGGTGCACTTTGCCGACACCGCCCGCGGACGAGTTCTTAAAGCCGACGGCACATGGCACCTGCCCAACATCACCGCCGCCAAGGCACGCCGCTCCCAGGAGCAATTTGCTCGTGAAACGGCCAAGCGCACACGCCAGGCAAATGAGTCACCCGACGTTCTCGTGCCGCACACGCCGAAGTGATTTATTAATGCGCAGGCATTCTGAAATAAAAACGCCCAGAACCCAGCAAAGCATCTCGAAGATGCTGAGGGTTTCTTTGCTTTCAGCCTGGGGCTGAAAGCTTCGATTTCGTCTCAAACTCCTTGCAGGCCGTCACGCAGCCGCCCACAGCGCCTTGTAAACCAAGGCACCCACCACCCCACCAATGATCGGCCCTACCACGGGAATCCAAGCATAGCCCCAGTCGGAGCCGCCTTTGCCGGGAATAGGCAGCACAAAGTGGGCGATCCGCGGGCCGAGGTCGCGTGCGGGATTGAGAGAGTATCCCGTAGGGCCACCCAGCGAGAGGCCGATGGAGCCCACCAGCAGGCCGACAAGCGCAGGAGCCAGGCCTTTGTCGAAGCCGGAATTCGGCACCAGATTGGCTGGGGAAAGGATGGCCAGGATGCCGAGCATCAGCATGGCGGTGCCAATCACTTCGCAGATCACATTTCCAACCGTATGACGGATCGCAGGGCCGGTGCTGAAGACCGCCAGCTTGTCCCCCTGGGACTGGGTGGCTGGCCAGTGCGGCAGGTAGGCCAGCCAGACGAGAATGCCGCCCAGGAAGCCACCCACCATCTGCGCAAAGATATAACCAGGGACCAGTGCCCAGCTAAATTTGCCGATTGCCGCCAGCCCAAGAGTCACGGCGGGATTCAAATGTGCGCCGCTGATGGAGTTCACGCAGTAAACCGCTATCGCCACGGCAAATGCCCAACCTGCAGTAATCACAATCCAGCCGGCATTATTACCTTTAGTTTGCTTGAGCACCACATTGGCGACGACGCCGTCGCCGAGGAGCACCAATATCATCGTACCGAGCAGTTCAGCGAGATTAGCAGACATGGGATGGTTGGGTTGGTTGGTTGAATTTCCGGGCGAGGCTATCGGGACGGGCTGAAAAGAGCAAGGCAGAAGCATCTTCCCCATTTTTGACATTGTATCCTCTCTGCCAGCCAATTAGCCTCAGATGGCATGAAACTTATTTTGTCCGGACTGTCCGCTTTTCTCCTTACATCATTAATATCGGCATCTGAAACCGGGTCTATTATTCCTGCGGACATCATTCGGAAGGAGTATAAGATCACAGAAAACGGCAATCAGGTGTGGGTCTATCATTCCTCCACCGTAAAGGAAGCCCCCATTCCCTGTATCCTGATCGCAGCGGCCGGCACGCGCATGTTTCATGGCATGGATCTGGGAGATGGCGATGTACCCGAGCATCTGCCCTATGTGAAGGCTGGGTTTGCCGTCGTGGCCTACAGTCTGAGTGGCCCATGGCCTGATGATCCAGTGACCGATGCAGGTGTCGTCAAATCAATCACCTCTTTCATTCAAAGTCAGGGCGGCCTCAAAGACGCCTCTGCGGCGCTGCAACTGGCCAAAGAAAAACATCCCTTTCTCAGCGGCTCTCCAGTCTATGCCGTCGGTCACAGCTCCGCCGGTGTCGTGGCATTGAATCTCGCTCAAAAACTACCTTCCATACGCGGCTGCATCGCCTATGCACCAGCCACCGATCTGGAGCAACGCTACGGTGACAAAGTGATCTCTCAACTCGACACCGGCGTCCCCGGATTTCGCAAATTTGTGGAAGAAAACTCACCCTTTCGGAATGCGGAGCAAATTCACTGCCCGGTCCTGCTCTTCAATGCGCTGGATGATTCCAAGATCCCACCTGCCAGCATCAATGCCTATGTTGAACGACTGCAAAAGACAGGCAAGACAGTCAAACATGTCGAAGTGCCCACAGGCGATCACTACGACTCCATGCTGAATGCAGGCATTCCACAAGGCATCCAGTGGATCAAAACGCAGGAAGCTGCGGACTCGAAGCCTTGAGCAGGCTCCCGGTCCAATCCTCAAGTCCCTGACCCCATGGGCGAAACGTAATTCAGCGCGATGGTCAGAAAGAAATTCGAGATCAGAATCGCCAAGGATGAATAAACCACCGCCCGTGTGGTCCCCAGACCGACACCCACCGCGCCATTTTCCGCCCCCAGTCCTTGGTGACAGCTGATCAGCGTGATGATGACGCCAAAGACCAGGCCTTTGATCATGCCGATGCCCACATCCATGACCTCGGTATGTTCCACCACATGCCGCCAGAACCAGCTGCCCGGCACATCAAAGCCATACACAATGAGCCCATAGGAGGCCATGAGCCCGAAAGAGATGCTCTCCGCCACCAGCAGCGGCATGGAGATGCACATGGCCAGAAAGCGTGGCAGCACCAGGTAGTCCACAGGGTGCACTCCCATCACGCGCAGCGCGTCGATCTGCTCGGTCACTTTCATCGTGCCGATGTCCGCCGCCATCGCAGCCCCCACACGCCCGGCCACCATCAATCCTGCCAGCACCGGCCCCAGCTCGCGGCAGAGCGCCACAGAGACAATGGCACCCACGGTCGTCTCGATGCCAAACTCCTTGAACTTCGCATACGACTGGAAGGCAAACACCGCGCCTGTGAAAGCTCCCGTGACCACCACCACCAGCTGCGAGCCATAGCCAATGGCAACGATCTGCTGTGCCACCAGCCTGAGCCTCCACACACCGCTGCGCAGCCCGACGCCCAGCTCTCCCATCAGCGCTGTCAGCTGCCCCAGCCATGTCAGCATGCCCAGGCCAAATCTGCCGACATGCGCCAGCCACTCCATGCTCCGTGGAAAATCCATGCCGCCATGCATGGCGAAGACGCACGCCACTTGAAGCCCGCACGTGGTGCCGATTTCGTCACGCTACGACAAGCATCAAAATGAGGCGCTAGAGGAAAAGCCTGTTTTTCAAACGTTTGATCCGATCCAACCGCCGCCCCCTTAAAAAATCTCGCAATCAATAAGACTATACCGCAAAGTAAGCCGCTCACTTCCACAAGTCACTTCCACATGAAATCAATTCGTGCACTCATCCTGTTTCTGTCATCTGCGGCTGCGTTCATCAGCACCCAAGCACAGGAAAAGATGGTGCCGGAACTGGCCCCTCTGCAGGCTGACTATGACGCCAAATCAAATGCGCAAGTGATCCAGCCCTATGAAAATGCGGTGGCTGACCTGAGGGCGAAGTATCTGGCCACCATCGAAAACACGCGCGCGTCTGCACAGAAGTCAGGCAAGCTGGATGAAGCGCTCGCCTACAAGGCAGAGGTCGAGTCAGTCACCGCAACGAAGTCCGTGCCAGCAACGGATGACGCCGGCACTCAGGATAGCCTGAAGAAGCTGCGCAGCAGCTACCGCGCCGCAGTGAGCAAGCTGTCTCAGGAAAAAGAGCGCAGGCTGCAGCCACTGAAAGATGCCTACTCCAGGGTGCTAGATCCGCTGATCGCTAAGTTGACCAAGGAAGGCAGAATTGAAGATGCCCAAGTCGTCAAAGCCAGGCAGGACCGGCTCAAGCCGCTTCCAAACGGGCCTCTCAAGATCGTGGGCAAATGGAACACCACTCAGAGCAACGACCTCAAGATGGAAATGACCTTCAACAAGGACTACACCTATAACTACTGGAAAGACACGGGCACCTTCAGCTACAAGGCCGGAAAATACCTTCTCACCCACACCTGGGACTGGGAGATCAGACTGACCGATGACAACACCTTCGATGGAGTGTGCACACGAGGCTCACCCGGAGTAAAAATCCACGGCGAGCGCATTCCTTGATAACGCGAATTCCGCAAGCCTGCGCCACTCCTGCTACTCCACCCACGCCGCCTTGAGCCGCGCATCGTCCAGATCAAGCCGGTATAGAATCTGATTGTAGTCGTACCGCGGCGTCGCCACAGGATTGCCTGAGAACGTCTCCGCATAGGTACCCTGGAAATAAATGAAGCGGCCATCCTGCTGATCAAAGAACGCATGATGGCTCGGATTGTAGAAGCTGTACTTCGGGTGTGTCGCTATTTTCACCGCCTTGCGCCAGGGGCCGTCGATCTGCCTGGCCTCCGCATACCACACTTCGCCGAGATAGGAGTCTCCGCCCTCCTGCTGCACGGCGATCATGACCCAGCGCTCCCGGTGCTTGTTCCATTGCACGCTGCCCGCATGCAGCCGCACCGGTTTTCCCGTCTGTGCATCCACCACCTGCATGCGTGCCTTTTCTGCAGGCATCTTCTTTTCTGCGATGAGTTTCTCCTCGTCTTTCTGCGTCGTGGGTGCCAGCGCCTTCTGCCAGACATAATCACCCTGCTCAGCGGACCAAGCCAGCGCCTCATACGCTGAGGTGTTCTGCACGGAATCATAGTCCGCCTTCACCCGTGTGCGGCAGAAAGGTGTGGAGAAGTAAATCCATTCTCCTTCTTCCCCCTTCACCCTCACGGCATTGCTCTGCGGATGCTGCCACTCAAACTCATCCCCCAGCGCCGCGATACACCGGAAGCGCCCGCTCGCCTCATTCATCTCTGCCAGCCCGTGCTCCAGCCTTTTGCCCAGGTCTTTCCAGCGCGAGTAGTGGGCCATGAGATGCTCCTTGCCCTGCGTGTCCATCACGCTGTGCATGCCAAAGATCCACACGGCCCCCGGCTCCTCCACTGGCAGCATCTTCGCCACCGCCCCGTTTCCATCGGTGATGTATTCAAAGCGGATGCCTTGCTCGGGCTCCAGCCCGCCCTTGTCCGGCGCATCGCTCCACGCAGCCGTGGAGTGGTAATTTCCCAGCGGGTAGTTGGGCCGCAGCGTGTCGCCAAAGATCCAGAAGTAGCGTCCCTTCCATGGCACCACCTGCACAGAGTCCAGGCCCATGACGTCTGCGGAGAGATTGGGGCTGGGCAGCGGCGGCTCATGCCCCAGCAGCACACTGTCCCGGTAGATGCCCTGCCCCGTCAGTCGGCACAGGCGCTCGGCGATGTTGGTTCTCAGCACCTTCACTTCCTCAGACTTTCCAGCCACAGGCTTCAATCGCACGCCCGTGAAGCCAAAGCCATCTTTGGGCATCGTGTATCCTGGTCCCCGCACACTGAAATACACCGCCCGGTTCATCAGCCCGGGCTCATTGAAGGCGATCCACCCTGCGCTGTCCGTCGTCAGCGCGATGTGGTTCGTCGTCTCCAATGTGACCAGCGGCACCCCGCGCCCGGTATGTTCATCGACGACGCGGATGCCAAAATAATCCTCCGGCGCGGCACGGAGAAAAGCTGGCAGACAAAGCAAAACCAGGTGCAGTCGGCGGAGGAGCATGGGCGTGGTGTATCACGAACAAAGCCGCTAGGGAAAGGAGTAATTCACGAGGCTTGACACCCGCCCCCAAAATGCGAAGGCGCTGACCATGTTTTTCGACACGCACACCCACCTTGGCAGCAGACAGTTCGACGGCGACCTTCCCGCTGTTCTGGAGCGCGCACGCGCCGCCAGCGTCTCGCGCATGGTGGCTCCCGCCACGGATCTCAAAAACGCCGGCAAGCTGCTCGCCCTGGCCGAAAACGAACCCGACGTGCGTGTGGCTGTCGGCATCCATCCCTGCGATGCAGACACGGTCAGCGGAGATGCCTGGGTCGAAGAGCTCAGAACTCTGGCCCAACATCCCAAAGTCTGCGCCATCGGCGAGATCGGTCTCGACTACTTCCACGCCCCGCCCGAGGGCTTTGCCCTCGCAGACTGGAAAGCCCACCAGGCCCGTGTGCTCACAGCCCAGCTCGAACTCGCAGCGGAACTGCGGCTGAATGTAATCCTGCACAACCGCGAAAGCTGGGAGGACCTCACCGCACTCGTGCTGCCGTTTAGCGATCGGCTGCGCGGAGTCTTCCACTGCTTCACCGGCACCTTTGAGCAGGCGCAGCCGCTGCTCGATCGCGGCCACCTCATCTCCTTCACCGGCATCGTCAGCTTTAAAAACCCCGGCTTCATGGCCGACACCGCACGCGCCGTTCCCTCCGGGCAATACATGCTCGAAACCGACGCCCCCTACCTCGCGCCCATGCCTCACCGCGGCAAACGCTGCGAGCCCGCCTACGTGGCAGACACCGCCCGCGCTGTCGCAGGCCTGCGCGGAGAGTCCGTCGAAACAGTGGCGGCAGACACCACCCGCACCGCCTTGGAATTCTTCCGCGGCTGGGATTGATCTCCGCCGAAAGCATTCCAATCTCCCCCACGTTCATTCCCACCACCATGAAACTCCTCCTCGCCTCCTTCCTTCTCACGTCGCTCGCCAGCGCCGCCCAGTTCTCTGTCGAAAAGACCGCCACAGGCGGTGCCATCGTGAAGGTGGACGGACAGGTCTTTGCCGAATACGTCGTGGACCAGGCCAACAAGCCCTACCTCGCCCCGGTCTTTGGCCCCACCGGCAAGCAGATGACCCGCAACTATCCGATGATAACGATCGAGGGCGAGCAGCACGATCACCCGCACCATCGCGGCATTTGCTTTGGCCATGAAGGCATCAATGGCATCGAGTCCTGGGCCGAGCGCGCCACCTTTGGCGACTCCGCCAAGACCGCCGAGCGCGTCAAATCACTGGGCAGCGAGAAACACCGCGAATTCAAGACACTGGAAGCCAAGCCCGACTCCGCCGTGCTCGTCTCCATCATCGACTACCTCGACCCTAGCGGCAAAAAGTACCTGGAAGAAGAGCGCACCATGATCTTCACCGCCGGCGAAGGCACCCGGAGCATCGAGCTCAAGCAGGTTCTTCTGGCCACCGAGGGCCCGGTGAATTTTGAGGACAAAAAGGACGCCGGTCTCAGCATCCGCGTGCCCACCGAAATGGCGGTCAATATCGAGAAAAACAAAAAGGGCAGCGGCCACATCATCAACAGCGAAGGCATCACCGACGTGGAGGCCTGGGGCAAGCGCGCCAAGTGGTGCGACTACTACGGCACCGTGGGCGGAGAGAAGCTCGGCGTCGCCATGTTCAACCATCCCTCCAGCTTCCGCTTCCCCACCCCTTGGCACGTGCGTGACTACGGCCTCTTCACCGCCAATCCCTTCGGCACCAAAGCCCTGGACAAAAACGCCCCCGATGGCGCCTATGAGCTGAAAAAAGGTGAATACACCCTGCTGCACCACCTCTTCTACTTCCACAAGGGCGATGAGAAGGAAGGCAAGGTCGCCGAGGCTTATGAAGCCTTCGCCAAGAAATAAGGGAGCCGGTTGACAAGACGAGGCGAAAAGAGATGCATGGCGCTGCCGCCTGCTCTTTTTTCGCCTCATGCTTTTTCACCGTCTGTTACTTCTTCTCGGCCTCACTTCCTCCATCTGCGCAGCAGATTTTGATCTCGTGATCTACGGCGGCACGCCGTCAGGACTGGGCGCGGGAATCACCGCAGCACGAGAGGGCGCATCCGTGGTGGTGATCGAGCCCACCCAATGGATCGGCGGCATGGTCACCGGTGGCCTGACAAGCACGGACGTGGGCAAGCAGGAAACCATCGGCGGCTTTCCCCGTGAATACTTCGCCCGGGCCGCCGCCCTGAAACCCGACACACCCATGTGGTATGCGGAACCGGGCGCCAACATGGCCGCCTTCCAGGCCATGCTCAAAGAAGCAGGCGTCAAGGTTGTCACAGCCCAGGCGCTCAAGTCGGTCTCCAAAGACGGCGCACGCATCACCAGCCTGACCACCAGCGACGGCGCCACCTACCATGGCAAGGAGTTCATCGACGCCAGCTATGAGGGCGATCTCATGGCAGCAGCCAAAGTGAGCTACATCGTCGGCCGCGAAAGCACCGCACAATACGGCGAGCCACTCGCAGGCTACCACCCCATGCCCATCCGCCCGCGGACCGTTGAGGTGATGGAGAGCGACTGCCCCAGCATCGGCGGCAAAGGCCCGAGCTACATCCACGGCACCCCCGTGAGCATCTCCGGCCTGGATGCACAGAGAAAGCCCATCTACGGCGTCTTCCCAGATCCCAAGCTCGCCCCCGGCAGTGCTGACAACCGCACGCAGAGCTACAACTTCCGCATCTGCGTCACTCAGCGGGAGGACATCAAGATCCCCTTCCCCAAGCCCGCCAGCTACGATGCCACCAAGTACGAACTGCTCCTGCGCCTGATCAAGGCATTCCCCGGCATCCGCTTTGGCCGCCTGTTCCATCTCGGCAAAACCGCCAACGGCAAATACGACCTCAATGCCCAGGGGCTCTTTTCCACCGACTATCCGGGCGCAAACTTCGATTACCCTGATGGCGATGCCGCCACCCGCGCACGCATCTGGCAGGACCACACCGATTTCATCCAGGGCATGCTCTGGTTCCTCTGCCACGATGAGCGCGTGCCGCAGAGCCTCCGCGACCAAGCCAACACCTGGGGGCTTTGCAAAGATGAGTTCACCGACAACGCCCACTGGCCCTACGCCCTCTATGTCCGTGAAGGCCGCCGCATGATCGGCGACTACGTCATGACTCAGAAAGATCTGCAGACCGATATTTTCAAAAATGACTCCATCGGCATGGGCTCCTTCCTCATCGACTGCCACATCGTGCAGCGCATCCTCGCCGAGGATGGCACCGTGCGTGATGAAGGCAGCTTTCAAGACACACCAGCCCTGCCCTATCAGATCCCCTACCGCAGCCTGACGCCCAAGATCGCCGAGTGCGAAAACCTGCTCGTCCCCGTCTGCCTCTCCGCCAGCCACATCGCCTGCTGCTCACTGCGCATGGAGCCCGTGTACATGGCCCTGGGCCATGCCTCAGGTCTCGCCGCTGTGATGGCGCTCAAAGCAAACACCCCCGTGCAGAAGATCGACGTGCCCGCCTTGCAGAAGAAGCTGCTGGAGCAGAAGGCCGTGCTCGAACTCGCCACCATGGCCAAAATGATCCGCTCCGCCAAGCTGCCGGGCATCGTCATGAGCGAGCAGGAGGCCGAGCAGACCGGACACTGGACCGGCAGCACCTTCGGCAGCCCCGTTGATGGTTCCAGCCTGCACGATGCCAACAGCGACAAAGGAGAAAAAAGCCTGACCTACCGGCTCAAGATTCCGACCAGCGGAAGATACGAAGTGCGCATGTCCTACGCCTCAGCCACCAATCGCGCCAGCAACGTCCCCGTGCGCATCGAGCATGCTGGCGGTACGGATACCGTGATCGTGAATCAACGCAAAGCCCCCGCCATCGACGGTCTCTTTGTCAGCCTCGGCACCTTCACATTCAGCGCAGACCAGCTTGCCGTCATCACCATCAGCAACAAGGACACCGACGGCATTGTCGGAGCCGATGCAGTGCAGCTGCTCCCGGTGAAATGACCGCTGAGCCAGAGCGGACTCACGCGCCCCATCTCACCGCGTCACCTTCATCTCCGTGAACTCCGCCCAGCAGTCGTGTGTTGGTGCCCATGTGGAGTCGCCACCGCCGTGAAAGGTTTCAAAGTACAGCCCATCCACCCCAAAGCTGTCCACCGTGCGCCATTCCATGTCAGTGCGTTCCACCACAGGCCTGCCATCAATCCACACCCTTAGCACACCGTCGCGCTTTCCCACCGCGTTCATAGTCACTGCGATCCTCACTTTGACAGGCACCTCCGTGGGAAAACGAAAGTCCGCAGGAAAGGCGAAGCTGTCGCCATAGTCACCCTTTTGATTTTTGTGGTACACGTAGGCTTCGCCTCGTCCCTCTTTGCGCCACATCAGCCTTGCCGAAAATCCATTCACCCCTGTTGCCCGGCGACCGCCGCTCACATTGTCCGGCCCACCGCACAATCCCGGCAGCTTGCCACCTTTCACAAAGTCAAAGCCCTTGCTGAAGCGCATCGTGTAGCTCAGCTCTGCTGCCTCATGTTTTCCCAGGGGCATGCGCCATCCGGCCCCACCTTGTTCAGGCCCGATCTTCCCCACGGCAAAGTTCACACGCAGCCATTTCAAGGCATCGCTTTCGACCACCGCCACCCGCCCCTGGGCAATGCCGCCCTCAAACTCACACCCCGGCCAGTCGCTCTTCCATTGCTTGATCGTGTACGGTCCCTGCCCGCCAGCCAGGGAAACATGCACAGGCAGATCCGCCAGAAGGCCAGACGCCCATGAAAACAAAAACATGAATGCTAAACAGCGCATGCCCACTTATAAGCCTGCCGCTTAAGTCCTGCTGAAAAAAAATCACACTGGACACACATCAGGATTCTTGGTGTCATTTCAGCCATGAAGATGATTCATGCGCTGCTCTGGCCGCTGCTGCTCCTGTCACACGCCACCGCCGCAGAAACCGACTGGCGCAAGGCTGCGCGTGAGTTCATGGCTGGACAGGATTTCGCCCCCATCGAAATCAAGCCCGGCACACGCTTTGAAACAGACCGGGCACGCCCACGCTTTGCCTGGATGCAGCGCGTTCTCATGCCTGCCTTTGAAAAGCATCTGGAGAAATGGCCGCAGTACGCTGACGCCGCACGCAGTTTTGCCAAACAGGCGCTGATGATCAAAGCCGGTCATCCTGACGTCGATCACAGCCGTCCTTGGGAGGTGCTGGCCCAAGAGGGGACGGCGCTCATCAGGAATCATGTGGACGATCCGCTGATACTATGGCTCACCGCTGCGGCCGTCTGGGAATTTCGTGAAGGCACCCATGAGGCGCGGGATCACCTCTCCAAAGCCTCCCGTCACAGGATGATCCGGGACTACCCTTCTGTGCTTCCATCATACATCCAGGCAGAGCTCAGGGACATCGCCATCCAGCGCTACAGTTCCCAGGAGACCATCTCCAGAATCAATCTGGCGCTTTTCAAGGAGCTCATGAAAAGCGCGCCTGACCAGGCGGTGTATGGCCCGCAGGATGATGAACTGCTGTATGATGATCTTGGTCACGCCATGGGTGGCGTTCAGTCCAAAGACTGCTCTGCCGAGCTGGCGCAGCTCTGCACCACTTCCCATTTCACCCCATGGCTTCGCGAAATGCTCCATGGCCGGATTCAGAATCACATCGCCTGGGATTACCGCGGCGGCGGTTACGTCAGCACAGTGAGCGAGGAAAACGGCAGAAAGTTTGAAGAACACCAGATCAAGGCACGCGCACACTTTCTCATGGCCTGGGAGCTGCACCCAGATCGCGCTCCCGCCGCTGCCAGCATGATTGACATTGTGAAATGCGGTCACGGCAGGCCTGAGGATTCCCTCAGGCTCTGGTTTGACCGCGCGACCTCCGCTGAGTTCGACGACTATTCCGCTTATGAAAACTATCTGTGGGCCTTGCGCCCACGCTGGGGTGGCAGCCTGGAGAAGATGAAGGCCTTCTACTGCGCCTGTGCACTCACAGAACGCCATGACACCGGAGTCGCAAAGGCGTTGCGCAAGACCCTCGAATATCTCGAAGAAGACTCCCAGGACTCACGAAGTCTGCTGTCAAGGTCGCCGCTTCGCGAGGTCATGACAGCCTCCCTCCGCAGCCTTGCCACATCTCAGCAGGTCTATCGCCTTTGGGAGCATCCATGGCGCCTGGCCGATCTGGGGCTCATGGCATGGAAGGCCTCGGATTATGAAACGGCCTATGAAACCTTTCAGCAGGTGCCCGTCCCATTTCCCAGGCAGACCCGGCGGTGGTTGAGCCTGCAGGCAAATGAAACCGACGTGCGCGGCCAGTCTGCAGTCTTCGCCTTCGGTTTGAACGCTGAATGGGAGGTAGCCGAAGAAAACTACCAACTCGGAAAACTTGACGAGGCACTGCAAAGTTTTCAGGACATCGCCTCCCGCTTCCAGGGCGAGCCTCCGGCTCTGCTGCTGCAGCGCATCGCCGCCTGCAAATTTGAAAAAGCCTTTGCCTCCGGCCAGTGGGTGCCCCTGCCTGCCACGCCAGATCTCAGCGGCTGGTATCACCGCAGCGGTTTCTGGAAAGGCCTGCCAACAGGCACCCTCGTCAACACCGGACATGACGGTGCCGCCTACCTGCTGCACAACGGGCGGGTTGGCTCCAGTTTCGAACTTTCTGGCTTGTACCAGATCAAGAATGCTCCTGGCACTCAAGGGCTCAGCATCATGATCGGCTACCACAGCACGTTCAACCATGAAGACTGGGTGGGCTGCAACCAGTGGGGGCACTCCAGCAGTGAAGATGCGGCCACCCTGCTACGGCGGGCCTACCTGTCGGATGCTCCTCAGATCAGGCTCCCTGCAAACGGTCAAGTTCACCGTTTCCACATCATTTGCCACGCAGGTGCCATCACCTACCGTCTGGACCACCGGGACATCGCGGTGGATCGTAGAGTCACTGACGAGGCAGGCAATGCATTTGAAATGCGGGAAGACTCGGTCATCGGTTTCTGCTCCCAGATGTTCCGGGACAATTCCGAAACTCACATCCGCCATCTTGCCATTCGGAAGCTCGATCCGCCAGCTGCCACGGAAAAAGAGATCAATGCTGGCAGCCTGGAGGCACTGCGCTCAGGCTTTGCCAAAGATTGCCGCGATTCACTCAGGGACCTCAATGCAGCCAGCCTTCTGGAGGCCGGGCAACTGGCCGACGAGCTGCGCCGGGAACGCAAGACCGCTGAAGCCGGCAAGATCATGGCTTTCGCAGGGCTACTGAAGCAGGACACCCGGGTGCAGGCGGCTGACATGCCAGTCCCAGCCGCAGACGAGGTCGCACTGTCCGCGCTCCTGCGCGGTTACCATGCGAGTCAGGCTGCTCGTCTGCTCACGACCCAGAATAAGTGGAAGGCCAAGGCACTCAAACTGCTGGGCTCTGCCGAGCAGAGCCAGGTGGAAGCGTTCATCCTCGCGGAGTTGGAGCCCAATCCTGCCCCCCAGACTGAAGAGCTCCTGGCCCCCGGCAATGCGTTCAAATGGCTGCCACAGGCCGGCGAATGGACTCGCACCGCCGATGTGCTCACAGGCAGCGGCGACAGCACCATGCTTTATGAGCTCAGCCGCAAGCCGCCCTTCCAGATCGACTTCGACATCAATGTGCTCAACGGCAACCGCCCGCGGCTGCTCATGGGCAAGGTCAAGTTTGCCAATGAAGCCGGCAAGCCAACCTTCGGCCTGTACCCTCAGCCCAAGGGGGAAAAGCTGTTCGACTACGAACACAGCAAACTCTATCACATCACCCTCAAAGCCACGACGGACAAAACCGAACTCCTAATCGACGGCAGCCATTTCTGCGACGGGCCAAAGATCGAGAGCGACCTCAATGTGCTCCAGTTTCGAGCTGGCGACTGGTCCTCCAAAGGCAAAACCGAGTTCCACAAAATCCGCATCTCTCCCCTGCATTGAATCACTTGCCGGCCCGAAAGTGTCTGTTGAGGCAAAAACTCACTTGCGCGAAGCCCGGACATGATTAAGACTCTCCTCCCTCCAACGCTGTTTGGTTTCAAACATGCCTCCGTAGCTCAGTTGGTAGAGCAGTTGACTCTTAATCAATTTGTCGTAGGTTCGAATCCTACCGGGGGTACCACCCATGAGATGGTAAGCTGAGTTTCAAAATTCAGCATTCACCACAGGGCGCACACTCTTAAAGGCTTCCGCATACTTGGCTCCGCAGGCCAGCCCCCGATAGCGGGCCAGCACACTCTTCGTCTCCATGGCGGCGTCCGTTTTCGTCGGATCATACGCCTCATTGCGCACGTACGCCATCAGCCTGCCAAGCCATTCGCTCGCAACAGGCCACTCCGTGGAGACGTCCACATAGGTGTCCGGCTCAAAGCCGATCGTGTGCCCCGGACCGTTGTCATACCAGTACACCCGTGAAGGCGATTTCACCTCATCCCGCCCGAGCAGCCTCGCCGGCTGGTACAAGGCCGCATGGCAGATCGCGCTGGCAGCCTCATGGTCCGGGTGCCGGTCTCGCGGCCACAGCATGAAGGCCGTGTCAGGTTTCACGTCAGCCACCACTTCAGCCACGGCACGCTTTGTCTCGAGTGTCGGCTCGAAGCCAAGGCTCTTGTAGGGCAGAAAGCGCATCTCCATGCCTCTCTCAGCAGCCAGTTGCTTCGAAAGCTCCATCAGTCCCTGCTCCCGCCCTCTGACCGGCGGCCAGTTGGTGTAATCACCAATCAAACTGAGAATGACCACTCGCTGATGCTTTTGCACAGCCCTCAGCAGAGTGCCAGGGATGCCGAAAGGACAGTCATCATAATGGGCGCCGATGGCGAGAATGCTGCGTGTCATGCCTGCAGCATGGCCACGAGAGCCCGCGAGAGCAAGCAAGCAAGTCAGCCCCACCTTTTTCAGACTTATTCTTAACCAAGATTAACTAAACTAAATACATTTTTCTAAACCCAGAATAATAATTTATATTTTCCATTGCATCGTTGAGTCGCAAAGATCATATTCGATAATACGCCTCGCGCGAAATAAATACCCACTGCATTTTCCATACGGACACGTCAGAGCTATGAATGAAGGGCCTCAACTTTTTGGTTCCCTCTCATTGGCAAGCCACCGCAATGGCTCGCCGATCAAGTTGCCGCGTGCTCAGGATGAAGTCGTCATGCTGGCCTTTGATCAGCGAAACTGCCGCTTGGTGGAACTCCACATCTTCACCGGCCAGACTGCTCAAGCCGCCCCCCCTAGCCAGACCGCCACCATCAGACGCTTGGTCAAGCCCCCGCGCTGGCAGTTCCCCCCAGGCTGGAGCAGCTCTCGTCTTGGCGGGCGCCGCTTCAAATCTGACAGGCAAAGCTCAAAGCGGCAGCGGCCACGCAGGCGCACCCTCGTCAGTGCTCTCCACCGTTTCCACGAGACCCAAACAAACATCGATCATGCGGCGGCAAAGCCCGAAATCGTCGATGCAGACCAGCAGTCCCGCACATGCGAAAATCTTCGCGCAGCCTCAGGCCTGCGCGGCCAGTCCTTCATGCGGATTCTCGACGTCGGCATGGATGACGGACTGGCCTACTATGTCACCGGCCTCAATGACGGTGAATTTGTCCAGGAGTATGTCCGCAGGCGTGGTGCTTTGCCGGTCGTGACCTCCCTCGCCTTGGTCAAGCATCTCCTCCAGGACCTCGTCAAAATCGATGCAAGCCTGCACCTGCACTCCACCCTTTGCGTGGAGCGGGTGCTCGTCACCTCACAGGAGGAGGAATACTTGCAGCTCCGCCTGTTTGACTACGGGCTCTCTCAACCAGCGCCCCCTGCCTCCGCCCTGGGCGTTTCCAGGCTTGTAGGTGAGACTTGCCGGTTGCTCTTCCTGCTGCTCACCGGGCAGCCCTACTCCAGTGGAAATCCGGAAGATTTCAGCACGATCGCCGAACTCCCGGCCAACCTGCGTTTTGTCATCAAATCGGTCCTGACCACCCGGCCAGCGGACGTGTCAATCACCCTCAAGAGTCTGCGCGATGAGATCCGCGAGGCCATGTGTTCCTACGCCACCTTGGTGCAGGCCCGAAATCCCAAGATGCTGCTGGTGGCAGATATCTCCACCCTGCCCATCTCCCACCTCCAGACTTTGCTCCTTGGAGACATCCCCCTCAAAAACCTGTTCGGAGAAAGTTTCCGGATCCAAAATCCCGAGCTCTCAGGCCGCCATGCCTTCACTCTTCCGGCGGTCAACGTGTCTGCTGACCAGTCAGTCACCCTGCACTTGCTTCCGCCAGAAAGGATCGTCAATCAGCCTGACTTCATGGCCCTGCCGCCCCAGGTCTGGCGGCAGGACCCCTCAAAGCAGATCAACCTTCTGCACATGCTCAACCTCTGGAAGGGCCCCGACTGGGCATTTCTCTCAGAGGTCCGCGAGCCGGGCATGTCTCTCAGCGCCTTGATGGCCAAACGCGGCACGCTCAACCCCGGAGAAGTCGTCACGCTGCTCAGGCAGATCCATTCCGGGCTGGAGCAGGCTTTGGAAACCGGGGTTCATCGGGTTGACTTGGATCCTTCCAACATCCAGCTCTGCGTCGGCTATGACGGTCCCGTCCTGCCTCGCGACCTCGAGCGCCTGCACCTCAAGCGGCTGGACGCCTGGCCCAAATTTGTGGTGAAGCTTCGCCTGCACAAGACCATGCGCAGTTTGTGCAAGCCCCGACTCATCGATCTTGGCCCGTGGGCCACTCCCATCGGCGAGGAACTCACTGTCATCGCCGCTCGCGAGGAGCGTCATCGTGCCTTCATCTGCCTGGCCGCCTATCTTCTCACAGGTGAAGGGCAGATGCGGGAGATAGCCAAACTCCCCAGCAGCATGCCCGAGACGGCAGCCGGATTCGTGCTCGACTCCCTGCAGCGGGCGCTGAGCAGCAGCCCCGTTCCCTCTCCTCCTGACTTTACCGAAAAGCTCTCCCATCTTCTGACCACAGCCAGTGCCGAGATGGACCGCCTGGAAGATCCCCTGGCCGCACAGCCCCCGCTCGCCCAGCAGGAAACGGAAAGCGGAGGTTTTGTCTCTGATTTTGAAGAAGACAGGCCCTCAGAAGAGGCTCCGGTGGATCACCCCAGAAAGACTCTTCTTCTGGCCCCGGTCAGCCACGACCTTCAATCGCTCGATTTCCATCGCCCTTCCCCGCCTCGGTTCAGATTCCCTTGGCTCGCATTGGCGGCCACGGCAGTCCTCCTGGGAGCGCTGGCATGGATGATCTTTGGAGATTTCACAGAGTCCACCTCAGGGCTGTTTGTGAGTTCTTCACAGCCTCCCGCTCAAACACCGGCCCCCATTTCCGAAGAAATGGCCCCCGCTCTCTCCAAGCCTCCGGCCCATCCGCCCTCCCAGCCACAGCCCGTCATTCACAAAACCCCTGTGCTGGCCCTTGAGCCCGCCCCTGCTCCGCCCCAGCCCCCCCAGGCCTTGGCAGCAAACGTTTCAGCGCCAGCCCTCCCGAAAGAGTCGCCCCCTCCCCCTGCGCCAGCCACACCAGAAGCAGCCGCCACCCCGAGGACGATGGTTGCCAGCGCTCCGGAGCCTCAGCTCGCTGCGCCAGAAGTTGCACCGCGCATGGCTCCCCCACCCGAGGATGCACCCGTCATACGTCGTGCCATACTTACCACCTCCGGGAATGCCACGCCTGCTCAGCCAAGCTCGCCCCCAAAAGAAGTGGCCGCCACCATCATCCCCCCCGCGCCGCCAGTCACCGCAGAAGCGCCCGCGCCCGCCGCCAGGGTGTCAGCCACCGGGCAGCCCCCCCCTTCTGCCCAGCAAGTCCCAGCACCACCAGCCCCCGCGTCAGCAGTCGCAGAGCTGGACGGAGTCACCGTGCGTCATGCCATTGTTATGACTCAGGAAGAAATCAACGAGACCCTCCGTTCCCAGGCCAAAGCACGCAAACGCACCTCCAGAAGGAGATAAGCCAGCAGCTTCGTTCGCACGAAAACACCATTCATCGGTTGCAAGACACGGGGTGTTTCATCACCCTCCAGCGCATGCCTGTGCAGCCAGCGGCCGCACTCAATGCCCTGCGCCATGAAACACCACACCTCCAGGACCTTCAGCCTGCTTTGCACCCTTGGTTTCCTCAGGGCATTCGCCGTCATCACAGCAACGGCAGCCCCGGCCGAAAAGCTCGCAGCGCTTGAAAAGCTTCCGATCAAAGCCGGAAAAATCACTCTCGTAGAAGAAAGCAGCGCCAGCACAGGCACACGAGTGCCGCCGCATGTCGTGGTGAAAGCCAACCTTACACCTGCTTCAGACTCCAGCATCCATGTGGAAATCTGGCTCCCTGAAGCAGCACAGTGGAACCGCCGCTTCATCGGCCTGGGAAACGGCGGCGCAGCAGGGCGCATCAATTCAGGAAGCCTCGCAGGGCCGATGGCTCGCGGCTTCGCAGTGGCCACCACAGACATGGGCACCGCCCCAAATTCTGATTCCGGCATCGGCAAACCGGATGTGTGGAAGGACTTCGGCTATCGCGCCACCCATCTCATGACCACGCTGGCCAAGGAGGTCATCCAGTCTTACTATGGCCGCGCCCCCGAGTACTCCTACTTCAGCGGCGGCTCGACCGGCGGCTCGACCGGCGGCCAGCAGGCACTCCAGGAGGCCCAGCGCTATCCCGAAGATTATGACGGCATCGTGGCCAACGTCCCCGCCCACTGCCGCACCCCTCTGCATGCTTACTTCCTCTGGAACGAGCAGATTTTCCATGACTGCCCATTCACCCCCGCGCAGGAGGAGAACATCATAGCCGCAGGCAATAAATACATGGCTTCCCGCGAGATCCCCCAGACCGCAGGCAAAATGGTCTCCGATCCTCGCTGCAACGATTACGACATCGAAGCCGTCATCGCCATTGCCCAGAAGAAGGACCCGACGCTGACGGAGAAGCACGCCGAAGCGCTGCGGAAACTCTTCGGCGGCCCCAAACACACGATCACCGGCGAGCGCATCTTCGACGGCATCCCCCTCGGCAGTTCCTTCAAAATCGCCCACGGGCACCTCTATCTTTTCCAATGGGTCTTCGGCAAGGACAAAGACCTCTACAGCCTCGACTTCGGCAAGGACATCGACACCTACACCGCAGCACTCGGCCCCTATCTCAACGCTGAAAATGCAGACCTGAGCCCCTTCGAAAAACGCGGTGGAAAGCTCATCATGATCTCCGGCTCCTCCGACTCCTGCGTCCCTTACCACGCCACGCTCGACTACTACGAGCGCGTCATCGAGCACTTCGGCTCCCTTGAAAAAACCGCGTCATTTTGCAAACTCTACATCGTCCCCGGCATGAGCCATGGCCCCGGCCCTGGAATCAACAAACTGCCCGACATGCTCGGCCTGGTCATGCACTGGCGCGAAAAAGGCGAAGCACCTCACGCTCTCAGTGCACAACGGGTCAACGACGGCAGAACTGAAATCGACATGCCGCTCTATCCCTACCCGGAAAAAACCAGATGGGACGCCTCAGCCGGGTTTAAGCCCGTTCAAGGGCCACGCGGTGGTGTGGACCGCGTCGCCGAACGTTTCCGGCCCAAGGCCGCAGAGTGACTTGGCCGTCACTCACGCCGCCACCAGATCATACCCGCGCCACTCCTTCACCGTGACATCCGCAAAGCTGCCCACCGGCAGCTTCTTGTTCACAAACACCGTGGTGTCGATGTCGGGGGCGTCCATTTCGCTGCGCGCCACTCCGGGCTCCTCCACAAGCACGCGCATTTTGCGGCCGACCTGCGTCGTGTTAAAGCCCTCGATGCTGCGCTGAATGGCACGCATCGCCTCGTTCCAGCGGGCCTTGCGGGTCATGTGGTGGATCTGGTCCTCCATCTTCGCTGCACGCGTATCCTCCTCACGGGAGTAGTTGAAGACCCCGGCACGCTCAAACTTGGTGTCCTCGATGAACTTCAGCAGCTCGTTGAAGTCTGCCTCCGTCTCACCCGGAAAGCCGACAATGAACGTGGTGCGGATGGCGATGCCCGGAATGCCAGCACGGATGCGCTTGATCAGGTCGCGGATGTAGGCGCCGTCCGTCTCGCGTTTCATGAGGCTCAGCATGCGGTCGCTGATGTGCTGCAGCGGCATGTCGATGTATCGCGCCACCTTGGGGCTCTCGGCGATGGCCTGAATGAGATCGTCACTCCAGTGCGCGGGATGCGTGTAGAGCAGGCGGATCCAAAAATCACCTTCGATCTGGTTCAGCTCGCGGATGAGAGAGGAAAGGGACTCGCCCTTGGTGGAGTCCACCCCGCTGCGTGGCTTCGGGCGCTCTTCCGTCCACTTGTCCATGCCGAAATAGGTCGTGTCCTGGGAGATAAGGTTGATCTCCTTCACACCGCTGGCGATGAGCTGTCTCGCCTCCTTCACAATGCTTTCCTGTGTGCGGCTGCGGTGGCGGCCACGGATGCGCGGAATGATGCAGAATGAGCAGGGATGATTGCAGCCTTCGGCAATCTTGATGTACGCCATGTGCTGCGGCGTCAGCCGGAAGCGCGGCGTGTCATAATCTGGGATGTACTGCGGCTGACGGGTCACCAAGTTTTCCTGCTCGTGCTCCTTGGTCCCCACAAGCTTCTGAATGATGGGGGCCACCTCGGTGATTTGATCGAGGCCAATGAAGGCATCCACCTCCGGCATCAGGCCGGGAAGCTCCTGCGAAAAGCGCTGCGAAAGGCAGCCGGCCACAATGATCTTCTGCCGCGCCCGCTTCTTCGAGCCTGCACGCTGGTCCACCGCATCATGCACCGCGCCCACGCTCTCCTTCTTGGCCATGTCGATGAACGAGCAGGTGTTTACGATGAGCACATCCGCGAGGTCCGGCTCAGGCGTCATGACCATGCCCGCCTGCTGGAGGTGGCCGATCATGATTTCCGAGTCGATAAGATTTTTCGCGCAACCGAGGGAGACGAGGCCGACTTTGATCATGGGGCGCGGATGGTAGCGCCTTTGCGGCAATCGAAAAGGGGAAAGATGACCGCCGGAAGACGGTTTTCACCAGATTGGGTCTCAGGAAACAAGCATCGTTGGCTGCTGCGGCGCACGGTTGTCGCTCAGCTCAAACGCCCGGGCATCCGTCTGCGGCTTCTGCACCGCTTTCGCCAGCGCCTTGCTCAGTCCGTCCAGAGAGTAAGGCTTGAGCATGATGTCCACAGGCGGCGTCCGGCCCTGGCTGAGGATGGTAAACTCATCAGGATCAATGACAAAACCACTGCACACCACGACAGGCACATCATTGCCCACGGCGCGCAGCTCTTTAAACGTGTCACGGCCGGAAAGCTTGGGCATGTAGATGTCCAGCAGGACGGCGTCCACCTTCTCCTGGGTGCGTAGAAGGATGTCCAGCGCCTGCTGGCCGTCGCTGGCCTCCAGGACTCGATAGCCAAGGAAACCCAGCATGTTCATCGCGATGGAGCGCACCGGAGCCTCATCGTCCACCACCAGGATGGTGGTCTGGCTGCCCACCGGGGCATTGATGGCAGGACCGTTGTCGATCGGCGACTCCTCCTCGACCTGTTCAGGATTGAGCAGCCTTGGAAGGAACACTCGGAATTCGCTGCCCCGTCCCAGCTCGCTGTCAAATTCGATCCATCCCCCGTGCTCACGCACAATGTCCTGGGCGGTGGAAAGTCCCAGCCCTGTTCCCTTGCTTCCTGACTTTGTCGTAAAGAAGGGCTCAAAGATGCGCTGGCGGTGCTCTTCGGAAATCCCGTGGCCGTTGTCACGCACCACGAGCATCACAAATTCGGCCGTCTCGTTGTTTTCCGCCGCTTTCGACGGCTTGCGGTGGGTCACGTTCTCGACAGCGATTTCGATCACCCCCTTGTCCGCAGGCAGCGCATCCCGTGCGTTGAGGCAGAGATTGAGCATCACCTGCTCGATCTGCGTGGCGTCACCGGTGGCATACGAGGCGTCCATGCCTCCACGCATCTGAATGGTCACACGCGGATCGATGCTGTGCTTCAGCAGGTTCTGCACATCCGCCAGAAGGCGCTTCAGATTCATGGCCTTGCGCACCGCCGCACCGGTGCTGCGGCGCGAATAGCCAAGAAGGGATTTGACGAGCTCGGCCGCCCGCGTGGTCGCGTGGTTGGCGTTTTGCAGCTTGTCACGCACTCCGGCCTGGTTGGAGGCAGGCGTCAGCTCTGCCAGCGTCAGGTTGCCACGAATGGCCGTGAGCAGATTGTTGAAGTCATGGGCGATGCCGCCGGCAAGCTGCCCGATCGTTCCCATTTTCTGCGATTCGCGCAGCTGGTTCTCCAGCACGCGCATCTCAGAGCGGTCTTTGACGATCCAGATACGTCCGATCACCTCGCCGGCATCCGTCCGCATCGGGCTGGAGCGCAGGGAGAAAACACGGTTGTCATGGGAGACCAGCGGCGGCGTTTCAGCCTGGCCTTCGAGACTCGCTGAGGTCTTTTCGATCCAGGCCGTGATCACAGCCTTCTCTTCAAATCGGTCGATCAAGGCGCTGAGAATGCGCTTTGAGTCACGTCCGGCGATCTCCTCCACAGGCTTCCCGAGAAAATCATCCAGCTTCGAGTTCGATGCGATGATCGCCCCCTGGGCGTCCACCACCAGCACACCCTCGTCACTCGCGGCAAACAGGCCCTGCAGAGCCGTGAATGCCTCACGCAGCAGACGCTCCGCATTAAGCAGTCTCTGTGCCGTCTGGCAGGCATGCTGTTCGGCCGCGTTCAGCGCCTGACGCTGCTTGGCAAAGATCATGTTGATGTCACAGCGCAGCTTCCAGAAATCAGCCGGCAGCCATTCTGCGGACTGCGCATCTGGGGGCACCCCGCGCAGCACCGCCGTGGTGCCCTTCATGACAGCCGTTGTCGGCTTCAGCAGCCAGCCGGCCACCAGATAGGCGGCCAGAAAGACGCCACCGCCAAGGAGCACCCCGTTGATCCCGAAGAACCACTCGAGCGGCTGTCCCATGATGCGAGTGGCCCCCATGGCCGGCAGGAAGCCGAACAGCCAGAGGGGAAACAGGATGCGGAGTCTCAGGGAATTCATAGAAGGTGAGAACGAATAATAGGGCAATAACGGTCAATTAACAGCACGATTGGGAGCAGATTGCATGCGGCTGAGGATCTGTTGCATGCAGTGCTCGACGGCCGCGCTGAGGTGGTTTTCCAGCCACGCCTCAATCTCACCACGCAGTGCAACGAGGCTGGCCTGCGCCTGCTGCCCTGTCTGGGGAAGACGTTGCTCCATTCGGTCAAGCCGGTCATTCAAGGCGCTTGTATTCATGGCGATGCCGAAGATGTCGTTGCGAAGCTGCTCGATCTGGGCCGGCAGATCATGCGCCACAGCGCCCGCTGGCGCGGCAGGCTGCAGAGGTGCAGGCGCAGGTACAGCCTTTGTCGCAAACAGCTCTGCCGACCTACTGGCCTCCATCCCCGGTGCGTAGGGCGCATGCGCCACATTTGAAGGAGATAAACTTGGCTGCATCTGGGCTGCCCAGACCATGGCCCCCTGCTCCGGCAGCGCAAACGGGCTTCCCGTGCCGACTGGCATAGGCTCAGTGCTGACAAAACCCGGGGCAAAGCTCATCAGCTTCTCCGCAATGGCCACGGCGATGGGCTCTGCGGGCCTTGCGACCTCGGAGCTTTGGCGTTGGGTGGAGAATGAAAATGGTAAAGGCATGCTTGGAATCAGGCAGTCCGATGAATTTTATCAATATTAACAATAAAATCCATAATTATTTTAAATTAATTTGAACGCTACCGCCATATCCCTATCTCTTTTGGGTCTGCTTTTAGCCCTGCTCACCCCCTCTTTTTTGCAATTTAACTCATTGTAAAACAACAAGTTAACAATTTCCACTCATTCACTTTATACGATATTTTATCACTCCCGCCTTCTAAATTAACCAATCTCAACCACCGTATTCAGAAAAAGCGCTGCCTTGCACGATCCTTCGCCATGGCTACCCTCTCCCTGACATGGATGAACGTATCACTAAACGCTTGGAAACCCATCTGGCCAGCCAGGGGTTGCGCCGTACCAAGCAGCGGGATGTCATCGTCGAGGCAGCCTTCGCCACCGACGAACACTTCAAAGCAGAGGAACTGCTGGAAAAAGCACGCAAGCTCGACAGCACCGTATCCCGTGCCACCGTCTATCGTACTCTCACCCTGCTGGTCGAGTGCGGGCTGCTTCGTGAAGTAGATCTGGGACGTGACCAGACTTACTACGACCCCAATTTTCTCGACAAGCCCCAGCACAATCACCTGATCTGCCTCGACTGCGATCGGGTGGTGGAATTTGAGGACGACCACACCGCTCTCCTCCATGACTGCATCACCCGTCGGCTGGGCTTCCAGCCCAGCATGAAGAGCATGCGCATTGAAGCTCACTGCGATGAGCTTCGCCGCCTGGGAAAATGCAGCTACCGCGATGCCAGGCACGCGGTAGCTGACTGACACCCGGTCCTAGACCCGGCGCCAGCGCTGGAAGGTCTCAATGGCCTCATACTCTGCCAGGCCCAGGGCATCATACAGCCGCGCATTTTCACGGTTGGTCTCCGGAGCCTCCTTTTCCAGGGAAGACAGGGCTCCGTAGCGTGACAGAGCATTGGCCTTGCGCTCAATCTGCAGGGGGCTCATCGGAATCGCCATGTCGATCTCATGCGGCTCCAGCGGGCGCTCCTTGCCACGGTACAGCCACACACTGCAGGAACCCGCAAAGTCCTCGCCTCCGCACGACTGCAGGGCAGCCACAAGCAGGCGGAAGCAGATGCCCGCCACACTGGAAGGGTCGGCAGCGTCGCCGGTGATATAAATTTGATGCGGCTTGTGCTCCTGCAGCAGACGCACCAGCACCTTGTGGTCCTCCTCGGTGCTCTTGAAGCGGCGGTAGCGGCCATTTTCATAGAAAGGCAGGTCCACAAAGGTCACGCGGTCATTCGCCAGCCCCACGGTGTGGGCGGCGTCACGCAGTTCACCGCGCAAAATCAGCCCCTTGAGCTGCCTCAGCAGCGGCGGATCTTCGCCAAACTCGCCCTTGGCCTCCAGCAGTCCCAGTGCCTCCCTGGCATAGGCCACCTGAGGCTCCCACGTGGTGGGGTTCGTTGCATTGGAGGCCAGTTCCAGCAGTGTCTCCGCAAATTTATCCGCCTCACTGTCTGGCACACGCAGACTGCCGGAAGTCAGTGCAATCAGCCGCACATCGTGACCCTGTTCCACCAGTCGGTCGATCGTGCCACCCATGCCAGTGATGGCGTCCTGCGGCTCTGGGCTGAACACCAGGCAGCGCTTCGGGTAGGGCCGCGCACGCTCAGGCCGGTAGGTGTCGTCCTCATCAGGCTTGCCGCCGGGCCAGCCGGTGATCGTGTGCTGCAGCTGGTTAAAGATGCGAATGTTGAGCTGGTAGGCTGGCCCCTGTTCGGAGAGCAGGTCTGAAAGACCGTTCTCATTGTAGTGCTCGTCCACTAGCTTCAGGATCGGCCGCTTGATCTTGAATGCCTGCCAGACCATCGCACGCCGGGTCTCGCGCGGGGTCCAGGACGCCGGACCGACGAGCCAAGGCAGCTTGACGCGGGTCAGTTCGCGCGAGGCCCCGTGGTCGATGAAAAATCGTGCATCGGGGTGATCCTGCAGGAAGGAGGCCGAAATAACTTCCGTCATCGGCCCTTCGACAGCTTTGGCCACCATGACAGCCTTGTTTTCCCCCCACGCCATCAGAACCAGCTTCTTGGCCCTCAAAATTGTGCCCACACCCATGGTGATCGCAAAGTGCGGCACATTCTGCTCCCCGCGGAAGTCGCTCGCCGCATCCTGCCGCGTCACACGGTCCAGCGTGATCCGGCGGGTCAACGAGTCGCGGCTGGAGCCGGGCTCGTTGAATCCAATGTGCCCTGTCCGGCCGATGCCAAGAATCTGCAGGTCAATGCCTCCGCTCGCCTCGATCTTCTCCTCATATTGGCGGCAGTGGTTGAAGACCTGGTCTCCCGGCACCGTGCCGCTGGGCAGATTGATGTTCGCCTTCGGGATGTCGATGTGGTCAAACAGCTGCTCCGCCATGAACATGGAGTAACTTTCAGGATGGTCGGAGCTGAGCCCGTAATACTCATCGAGGTTGAAGGTGATGACGTTTTTAAAGCTCAGCCCTTCCTCTTTGTGCAGACGGATCAGTTCACGGTAAAACGGCACTGGCGTTGACCCTGTTGCCATCCCCAGCACCGCCGGTTTGCCTGCCTTGTTCTTCGTTTCGATCAGCTGCTTCACTTCCTGTGCCAGCGTTTTGGCCGCCTTGGCGGAGTCTGGGAAAATGACAGTCGGAACTTTTTCGTAGGCTTCGGCAGGGGGGCGAATGGACATGGTGGTAGGTTGGGGTTGAGCGAACAGAACGCGGAATGCCGCGCACGCAACCCGCTTTCGCATCTCACACGTTTCATTAGGTGCGGACTAATGAAAGCTCACCGCATGATTTGCCCCGTTTCAGCGCTTTGTGAGCCAAGCATTTGCACAAACTCCAGCAGTTCGCGCCCCCGGTCTCCGCTCCTGAATGCAAAGGCATGAGCCAGCACTGCTTTCGTCTCGTCAATGTCCCTGAACACGACTCCGCAGCTCAGCCAGCGGGACAAGGACGCAGGCAGCATGCTGATCCCCTGCCCGGCGGCGACCATCGTGAGCACGGCCGCGACCCGGTCCGACTCCTGCACCACTTTGGCCTGAATTCTGGCACGCTGACATAGCGCGCTCACATGCTCCCTGAACCCTGGGGCGGCTCTCGCGGAGACCATCACCCAGCTCTCGTTCTCCAACTGGGCCAGCTTCAGCATCAGCTTTCTGACCAGGGCATGCTGCTCCGGCAAAACCACCTGCAGCCGCTCTTGTTTCCAGATCACGGTCTTGATGTGCCGGGAAACCCTGGCCGGTGCCGCACCGATGAATGCGCCATCAATCTCCCCGCGCTCCAAGGCGACCAGCTGCTCTGCCGGAGCCATGTCCATCAGCTGTATCTGGCAGTCGGGCCGGCTGACGCGAAACATCTGCAGCAGCCTCGCCAGACCATCATCCAGCAGAGCCCCCACAAAGGCTAGCCGCAGCCGCATGGGTTCTCCTGCGCCCACACGGCGGATGCTCTCCGTGGCCTGGTCGAGCTGTGTCAGCACTTTTTTCGCCTCTTCCACGCACAGCTTGCCTGCCTGTGTCAGGGCAACCCTCCGCGTATTGCGCTCCAGCAGTCGGCCGCTGAGCTTCGACTCCAAAGCCTGGATCTGCCTGGACAGGGCAGGCTGGGATAAATTCAGCCTCCTCGCAGCCTTGGAAAAACTCAGATTCTCGGCAACTGCGACAAAGCATTCCAACTCGTAAAGGGAGGGTCTATTCATGCGCTTAGAACATCAATCTGATGCATTGATAGCATTTCCACAAGACTCAAACCTCCCCTACCCCTCACTCCACGCCCACCTCACATGCACCACGTCCTCATCATTCATGAAGTCGCCGACTATCCGGCTTGGAAAAACATCTTCGACCGTGCTGCAGGCATTCGCAGAGCAGCGGGCGAGCGCGCCTATCAGGTCCTTCGCTATCAGTACAGCCCAAACAAAATCGTTCACTTCTCCGCCTGGACCTCCATCGCCGACGCCAAACAGTTCTTCGAATCTCCCAAGCTTGTTCAAATTCGAGCTGAAGCAGGCGTCCAAGCCCCCGAATTTATTTACTTGGAGCAGCTGGAAACAGGCACTCTTTAAACCATCCCCGCACACCATCCCTCATGAGAATTGATTACGCCAAGATCGAGCCGGAGCTCACATCACGCTTTCGGCAGCTGACCCGTGACCTGGCGCACACCGCCATCGATCACAGCCTGCGGGCACTGGTCGAGCTCCGAGTCTCACAGATCAACGGCTGCACCTACTGCATCCAGCTGCACCAAGGCGAGGCTCAAAAGCTCGGGGAGGCTCAGGCACGCATCGAACAGCTCGCGGAGTGGCGGTCATCAGCGTTGTTCACACCTCGAGAACAGGCCGCACTCGCCTGGGCCGAAGCCCTGACCTACAAGGCCACCGTGCATGATGATGCTCAAGAATACGCGTGCCTCACCACCCTGTTCTCAGATGAGGAGATCGTAGCGCTGGGCTTCGTCGTCTCACTCGCCAATTTCTGGAACCGCATGGCTGGCGGCTTCCGCAAGTAAGCCTACTCCAGATCCAGCTCAGGCTTGAAATCCGACGCATGGTACGAGCTGCGCACCAGCGGCGCGCTCGCCACATGGCGGAAGCCCTTTTTCAGCGCGATCTGCTTGTAGTTCTCAAACGTGTCCGGGTGGATGTACTCGATCACCGGCAGGTGCTGCGCGGAAGGGCGCAGGTACTGGCCCAGGGTCAGCACCGTGACGTCGTGCTCCAGCAGATCATCCATCGCCTGGAAAAGCTCGGTTTCAGTCTCGCCCAGGCCCAGCATGAGGCCGCTCTTGGTAGCGCATTTGGAGCCCAGCTCGGCCGCCATCGCCTTGGCGCGCTTCAGCACGTGAAGGCTGCGGTGATACATCGCACGGCTGCGCACCAGCGGCGTCAGGCGCTCCACCGTTTCCAGGTTGTGGTTGAAAATATGCGGCTTCGCTTTCATCACCACTTCCAGCGCATCATCCTTGCCGTTGAAGTCCGGCACCAAAATCTCGATCGTGATCGTCGGCACCGCTTCGCGCACCGCTTCAATCGTCCGGGCAAAGTGATCCGCCCCGCCATCTTTCATATCATCACGCGCCACAGCGGTGATCACGATGTGGTTCAGCCCCATCCGCTTCGTCGCTTCCGCCACTCTCTGCGGCTCGTCTGCTTCCAGCGCAAAAGGCTTGGCCGTCTTCACCGCGCAAAAACCACAGGCACGCGTGCAACGGTCTCCGGCGATCATAAACGTCGCCGAGCCCTGACTCCAGCACTCCCAGCGGTTCGGGCACTGCGCCTCTTCGCACACGGTGTGCAGCTTCAGATCCGTGATCAGCCCCTTCGTGCTCCAAAACTTCGGGTCACGCGGCAGCGTTACACGAATCCAGTCCGGTTTCTTGTCACGGTGCAGGGCAGGGTCGATCTTGGGGGTCATGGGCGGGGGGAGATGGATGGCCCAAAAAGCAGCCAAATGCAACGCGTTTGGACGCCTGGGCAAGCCCCAGCCCCGTATCTCCACCCCCGTTCTCAGCAAATAAAAGTCATCAAAGGCCAAATCCAGGCCAGAATCATTTCACCAGGCCCCAAACGCGTTCATTTCTCCGTCCATGCACCCATCGCTTCAGCCCTAGGCTGACCCGTGGGGGCATTGATCTTTTGCCAGCCTCACCGCACGCGCTTCCGCGTCAGCATGATCTCATTCCCCTCCGTGTCCACGCACATGGCCAGGTGCGGCGGCTCACCGTTTTCGGGCTCGGGTTCCCGTGTGAGCACACCTCCAGCGGCCACGATCTCCCGCGCGCCCTCGATCACATCCGGCACCTGAAAGCTCAGCCCGGTCCAGGTCCGCGCCCCTTCCCCGCCACCATGGATGCCGATGACGCCGCCGCAGATCTCCACCTCGCTGATGATGTCGTTCTGCTTGAGGACCGTGCCTCCAAAGACGCTGGCATAAAAATTCACCGCGCGGTTCATGTCCGCCGCCCAGATGACGTATTTGAGTCGTTCCACTTTCATACGCTTTACTGCCACAGGCCATCCTGAGGCGCACTCAATTTCCAAACAGCGCCCGCTGTTTCGGCGGCTGCGTGGCAGCCTTCGGCCTGGCCGGGCTCCCGCCTATCCGCTGCGCCTCCTTCAGCTCTTTCTCTGTCGGCGGCTTGCGCTCGTCCTTGTTCCCGCCGCCAAAGATCCGCGGTGACCAGTGGGTGTCCTGCAGTGTGCCAGAGCCCTTGTAGGCCAGCAGCTGAGTCACGGGAAACAGCAGGATGCCCAGACCCCGCATCCGCACCTCCGCATTGAAATCGATGTCGTCCCGGATGAAGTCCACATTCCCACGGCTCACGATCCGGAAGGCGCTGGACTCCGCTTCAATGTTCTCCGTCACAATGAAGCCATCCGCCACCTCAAAGGTGCAGTCCGCTTTTTTGGCCACATTGTACCCTTTGATGGGCGAAGGCAGGAACGCCCCGATGATCGGCGTCAGCGGCCCGAGCACCGGCAGGGCCAGCAGGTTTCCATTGACGATGATCAGCGCACCGCCCCCCTTCAGCGCCTTCCAGTCGTTCATCCGTCCCGTGAATTTGAAATGCCCGCTGATGTCTCCCACGCTTTCATTTCCCGGGGAGTACACCTGTGCAAACCGCTGAAAGCTCAGGGCGTTCATCCGCAGCTCTCCCTCATAGGTGTTCGGCTCGCGGTTGTCGTTCAGGCTGCCCTTCAATGTCATGCCGCCGCCGAGCACGTCCGCCGCGATGTTGATCCTGGAGATCCCCTCCCGGTTGCGCACATCTGCACGCACCTCCTCAAAGGGCAGCTTGCGGCCAAACACATCGTACGGAAAGCGTCCGGCCCGCACCTCCACATCATACCCCTTCACTCCCGGCGCCAGATTCACCGCTCCTTTGGCATGCAGCGTATCGCCAAACAGCCGCCCGCCAAAATCGAAGTTCAGCATGCTTCCCACGATGTGCACTTCGCCGGCGGGCGCGTTGATCGGGTAATCCTCGTTCCACAGCACGTAATGCGCCCCTCCCACAGGGTTTTTGAAGTTCACCTTGTAGTTGTTAAGCTGCGGGTTGCCCTTGTAGCCGATCGTGCCATTGGCCGTCACATCCGTGCCCGGGGAGAAGCGGTAGAGCGCGATCTGATCCGCCACCTTCGGAGCAAACGCCCTCACGATGCCCGCTGCATCCGCAGTCGCACGCACATTGACGAGCCTCAGCCACTTCTCGTCGTCATCATCGTTCACAAACACCAGCTCCGCCTCCGCCGGCCCGTCAGGGCGCTGCACCTGCACATTGGCATAGTTCTGAAAGTCCCCCAAAAAGGCCAGGTCCATCTCCGCAGACTCAAAAGGCACATCCTTGTAGCGAAAATGCCGCAGCACCCCATGACCTGAAGTCGGGCACTCGCGAATGCGGTTCACCGAAGGCCCGGCGCACGACACCTGCACGTCGATGTGTGAAGACTCGTCAAAGACAAAGCGCTGGATGATCTCCCGCGTCTTCGGCAGCAGCACAAACGGCAGAAACGCATTCGGGTCCATGCG
This sequence comes from Prosthecobacter fluviatilis, assembly GCF_042655725.1. Classification (GTDB taxonomy): domain Bacteria; phylum Verrucomicrobiota; class Verrucomicrobiia; order Verrucomicrobiales; family Verrucomicrobiaceae; genus Prosthecobacter; species Prosthecobacter fluviatilis. Next base: position 479,791 of record NZ_JBHSMQ010000001.1, on the reverse strand, counting down.
CAGCGCCAGGTTGTACTTAAAGCCCAGGGTGCGGTGCTGCATCACATCCAGAGCCAGGGAGCCCGTCTTGTGCTTCAGCAGCGCATCACGCACAAAGATGCCATCACGTGTCGCCCCCAAAGACAGGCTGAGTGAATTGAAAACTTCCCCCCGGCTGCCAAACCGCCCGCAGTCCAGCCTGCCCGTCACTTCGGCGGGCAGGAAGTCACCCTCCCCGGGCTTGTTCAGGAAGATGCTGCCCTCCAGCGCCAGCTGTGGCGCCTCGTAAAACACCACCTCGCGCATCTGCTCATTGTTGAAAAACGCCCTCGCCAGCCCTGGCAGGTCGGCGCTGGACGTCAGCCGGAAGCGCAGATGCTCCGCACCGATGCGCCAGGTCGCCGTGGCTTCCAGCGCACCCAGGTGGTCCACCAGGTGCAGCCTCTTCAGATCAATAAACCCGCCATCATACTCCGCCTCCGCCACCAGCTCCTTCCAGACATAATCCTCAAACGCCAGTCCATCCGCTTGAAACAGCAGCTCTGCCTTCAGCTCTTGTGGCCGGTCCAGCGCACCGGAGACCTTCACACTCAGCATCGGCACATGCGGCGCATGAAATCGCGCCAGCCAGTCCAGACCATGCTGAATCTGCACCCGGTGCTCGCGTATCGCGATCAGCCGGTCCTGGGCACTGGCGCCCGGCTGGTCGGACTTGGGCTCCGGCAGGTCCAGCACACCGCTGATCATGATGCGCAGTCCGTCAGACAGCAGCCCCTCCGCATGCCGGATGTCCAGCTGCCTCTCTTCCAGCAGGGCACGTGCGCTCAGGTCCTTGAGCTCGATCACCGTCAGTTCGGGCCTTTCCGGGTCCACCGGCAGCGCCATGCTGGCATGCAGCAGCTCCATTCCGTCGATCTTGACCCTTCCCTCGATCAGGCTTCCAAAATCAACATCCAGATTCAAACGGTCCACTGAAGCCACGATGTGCTGCTTGCTCGCGTCATTGAACACCTTCACCCCACGCGCCACCAGCCCGCCAAACGGATTCACCGTCAGGCGCTGGAAATTCAGATGCACCCCATGCTGCGCCAGTTCTCGGGTGACAAAGCCATGCCAGCTCTCATGAAAAGCCGCCGTGTTCAAATACACTCCCCCCGCCAGCAGGAAACTGGCGGCAAGGAAGAGCATGAGACTGCGCAGAAAACGAAGCATGAACCCGCCAAACTACCCAAGGCGCCCAAACTCACAAGCAGGGAGTCCTCATCAGCGCACAGCTCGCATGGGAACAATGCCCGCAAGGGAGGCAAAACAAACCCGGTCCTAGCGGTACTGCTCCGGCCTGCCCACAGGGAACAAGCCAAAGGGGGCTATCTGGCTGGCCCGTAGTTTTTCAGGCCCGATGCTCGGCGCATCAGAGGCGAGAAACACCGCCAGCTGGATCACACCCGGCATCCCTTGCGCGCTGGTGTCAAACAGCGCCGCATCTCCCTCCACCTTTTTGAACAGCAGCGGCCCATGGGCTGCATGGTCCAGGACGATCGTGCCACGCGGCTCCACCCGCAGGCCTCCACGCCCGAGAGTTGCCGCCTTCCCCGTCTTCACATCCTTGCCATCGACTCCCGCACCCAGCTCCAGCGGCATTGGCGTCCGGTTTTTCAGCACGATGCGGTAGGCCTGGCTGGGCAGCCCCTCCACAAAAAGGATGCCACCGCAGAGGTGGGACACCAGCCACTTGCCGGAGGCCGCGTCCTGCACGCCGAGGTCCACCGTTCCATCCCCCATGCGCGCAAGTCCGCGCTGTGTCTCCGGCACATCGTCCTGGCGTTCCACCATGTGCCGCACATGCTCAGGCTCCGCGTAAACCACTCGTGCCACCATGTGCGGTGTCGTCGCTGTCTGGGCCTGGTAGGCTGGAAAGCCCTGGTGAAAAAGGTTGGGATCCTGCTGCCAGGCCGGCCTCAGCGGAGCGATGCTGCTTCCACAAGATGCCAGCAGCCCGGTGCCTGCTGCCGCCACTGCCTTGATCCATGCCATTGTCCTGCCTGCGTTCCCTGAAGTCATTCTGTATGCGCTGTTGTCTTGATTAGAAAAGTAACACGCACCAGACCCGACACTTCTTCCACCGAACGACGCACCTCGCAGCCTATGAGACGCTCGATCAGTTCGCACTCCAGCTCATCCACGATGGCGTAACGCGCCGCCAGTTCACGCAGCGGCCGGTGGTGCTCCACCAGTACCAGACGCCCATGCGCATCCGTCTCGACGGCGCTCATGCAGCCATCTCCGCTCCTCAGACGCGCCAGCAGGCGGGCACGTTCCTCCAGTGTCGTCGCTTTGGCCAGTTTGGCAGCCCAGGCCTCCCCCTTGGACTGGAAATAGGTGTACAGCAGCTTCGGCGGTGCGCTTTCCCCATAGACCCGCTCCGCCGTCGTGAGCACATCCATCGTCAGATCCGGCACGCCGCCGGCAAAAAGAGCATCCGCCTTGGGCGTGAGCCGGTACAATTTTTCAGGCCTGCCGGCAGCCTTGGGCCGCCGCCACGTGTCCAAAAACCCGGCCTTTTCAAGCTCCACACAGTGCTGCTTCACCCCCATGTAGCTCATTTTCATCGCCGTACACAGCTCCGTCACCGTCATGCCGGTGGAATGCTTCAGCCGCTGGACGATGTCCAGCACTGGCGAGTGCAGCATTTCTCGGAGCAGGTTTAGCATGGTCAGTCAGCTGCCAGACTAGCTCCACTGTCCGCTCGGTGCAATACCCTCTCCGACCTTCAGCTGATCAGCAAAAGGCGCGGCGGCTGCCTTGGCAGCGTCGCTGGCGCCCGGTGAACGCACGGCGGCACCGGACATCCGGGATATTCGATGGCTATTCGCCAGAGATGCCCCAGGCCGAACGAAAACGGCCTGGCATGGGGCTTCGTCGCATAATGCAAGTCCAGGTAGTGCTCGTTCAGAAACTCGCAGAACCCCTCATCATCTCTGCCTCCGTAGAGTCTAAGCAGCTCTGCACGAAACTCCGGCACATCCACCCGCCGCACCACCTCCTCATTCGGCAGCCCCTCGGAGGCAGCCCCGAAATAAGTGCACAGGAACGTGTCCGCCTCCACTGTCGCGCTGTCCGCATGCCAGGACTGCACATCCGTGCGCAGCAGGTCAGACTCGATCTCGTTCACGTAGCCGTTGATGCAGTCCAGGCTGGGTTGCAGCCCCCGCTCACGCAGCAGCTCCTGGTCCTGCAGCAGCACCTCCCGCGCCACCTGCCCCGCCCCGCTGAGGTCCAGCGCCCGCAGCCGCGCTTCATCGATGCTCGTGATCCCCCTCTCCACCGCCAGCTTCTCCACGATCTCGCCAAAATTTCCCCGCAGCTCACGCGGCCAGCACAGGGCGTTGACGCCATCACTCATCGGCGTCATGACCAGTTCTTCAAAGCTTCCCACCACCCGGATGCGCGGGTAGTCCTGCGGCAGTACGCACATGGTGGAGGCTTGGCTCATCGTTTGCCCCCCAGTCATGCCACCACATGCCGCGCCTGCCGGCTCCCCGCTGTGCTGCGCTTCGGCGCTTCACGCTCCGCCGTCTGGGCCCCGCTCAGCCGCAGGCCCTCGCGGCCAGGCACACGGTTCCAGTCCTTCATCATCGTGGCCGCCGCTGTGTCGGCCGGCACGCCGCAGGTGCCTGTCAGGTAGTCAAACAGCGCCTGAGCCAGCACCGGCAGCGCGATCTGGTGCGTGCGTCGCAGCCTGGCATACAGGCTGTCTGCAAAGGCCATGAACTCTTGAAAAGGTGAAGCGCCTTGCTGCCACAGCAGCGCCAGCGTGGCGCTAAAGTTGCCGCTGTTCGCCACCAGGTCCCAGTAGCGGGCAAAGCGCCGCATTCGCTGCATCTCCAGAAAAGGAATGTCCCGGTTCTCCAGCATCTCATAGGGAGGCACCGGCGAGTACTTCATCTGAAACTCCTCGTCATGCCTCACGATCGGCGTGCCGCGCAGCCGCTTCAGAATGCCCACCTGGATCTCCTGCGGCCCCATTTTCACCAGCCGGTCAAACCCGCGCCCAAAACTCGCCACATCCTCCCCCGGCAGACCGACGATGAGATCCGCATGCACATGGATGCCGGTCTGTTCCCGCAGAAACCGCAGGTTGTCCTCCAGCCGTGTCAGGTTCTGCCGCCGGCTGATGTTCTTGGAGGTCGCCTCATCAAAGGTTTGAATGCCCACCTCAAACTGCACCGCGCCCGCAGGAAACTCACGGATGATATCCCGCAGCTGCTCAGGCAGGCGGTCCGGCACCATCTCAAAGTGCAGAAACATCCCCTCGCGCCAGCGGTCCAGAAAGAAGCGCAGGATCGCCATGCTCGTTGGCAGGTGCAGGTTGAAGGTCCGGTCCACAAACTTGAACGTCAAAGCGCCACGGTCCAGCAGCCCCTGCATGGCCCCCAGAAACGCCTCCAGCGCAAACGCCCTCACCGGCACATCCAGCGACGACAGGCAGAACTCACAGGTAAAAGGGCACCCGCGGGAAGCCTCCACGTAGAGAATGCGGTTCGCCAGATCCGGCTCCGTGTAGAAATCATACGGCAGAACCACACGCTCCAGCACCGGCAGTCCGGCAGGCATCACTTTCGGCAGCGCCTTCTGCGCCGCCACATCCTCCCCCAGCAGCACACCGCAGACCTCGGCAAATTTCAGATCCGCCTCGCCGGTGATCACATGGTCCGCCAGCGCCACGATGGGTTGCCCCTCCCATTCATACGACACCTCTGGGCCGCCAAGCACGACACGGATATCCGGCCTCAGCAGCCGCAGCATTTCCAGCACCTCCGTGGTTTCCACGACGTTCCAGATGTACACCCCGAAGCCCACAATCCGCGGTTCCAGAGCCAGCACCGCCTCCACGATTTCCAGCGGCGCCTGGTTGATCTGGAATTCGGCAATGCAGGCCCGCCCACGCAAATCACCCAGGTTTGCCATCAGGTAGCGCAGCCCAAAAGAGCTGTGGATATATTTGGCATTCAGCGTGGCAAGTACGATGTCGGGCATCACGCCAAGTGTGGCCGAGTTGTCGGCTCGCGGCAAACACCTTTGCAGCAGGCGTTGCCAGCCTTTGTCCGTCCCCGTCCCGGTCGCCCCGCGCATCGTGGAAAGCAGCAGGTCTCCTCACCATGGCACACACGCTGCTTAAGGAAAACCGGTCACCCATGAAATTACACCCCAGTCATCTGTTCCTGTTCACAGCCCTGATTCTGTGCATCTACATCGTGGCTTCGCACCTCGGCTGAGCCGCCAGGCCCAGAACGTGGATTCCCGCGATAAATAGCTGCGCCCCCTCGGTCGGGGTTTGGGGCCGGGCCAGGCCAGCGGCAAGGAATGCACCCAAACTGTCTCAGGGGACGTTTGACATTCCAACCCATCCGCGCCTAACCTCCGCGCCCATAGATCCCGCAGTACATGCACGACACCCCCCCGCTGCCTGAGAAGGAGTTTCGCTCCTCGGCTCCAGGTTTTTGGTCCGCCAAGAACGTCTCCACCACCGACTGGAACAGCGCCACCTGGCAGCTCAAGAATCGGATCACCACGCTCAAACAGCTTGAAGAGCACCTGACGCTCACAGAAGAGGAGCGCGCAGGCGTGCTGCTCTCCGGCAACAAGCTGGCCATGGCCATCACGCCGCATTATTTCAACCTCATCGACGCCGAAGATCCCGGCTGCCCGATCCGCCGCCAGGTGATTCCGCGCATCGAGGAAACCTGGGAAGACCCGGATGAAATGAGCGACCCCTGCGGCGAAGACAGCCACATGCCCGTCCCCGGACTCGTCCACCGCTACCCGGACCGCGTGCTCTTTCTCGTCACCGACCGCTGCGCCAGCTACTGCCGCTACTGCACCCGCAGCCGTGTCGTCTCCGGTGTGGGTGAGCAGGAACTGCACACCGAATTTGAGGCCGCCTTCCGCTACCTCGAACGCCACACGGAAGTGCGGGATGTCCTGCTCTCCGGCGGCGACCCCCTGCTCTTCTCTGACGCCAAGCTCGATGCCCTGCTCACCCGCCTGCGCTCCATCAAGCACATCGAATTCGTCCGCATCGGCAGCCGCGTCCCCATCTTCGTGCCGCAGCGCATCACCCCGGAGCTCTGCAAGATGCTGCAAAAGCATCACCCCCTGTGGCTGAGCATCCACACCAACCATCCCCGCGAGCTCACCACCGAAGTGCGCGACGGCCTGGCCATGCTGGCCAACCACGGCGTCCCCCTCGGCAACCAAAGCGTCCTCCTCCGCGGCGTCAACGACAACGCCGAGGTGATGAAATCCCTCGTGCACAAGCTCCTCATGTGCCGCGTGCGCCCGTACTACCTGTATCAGTGCGATCTGATCCAGGGCAGCTCCCACCTGCGCACCAGCGTCGCGGACGGCATCGACATCATCGAACAGCTGCGCGGCCACACCACCGGCTACGCCATTCCCCAGTTCGTCATCGACGCCCCCGGCGGCGGCGGCAAAGTCCCCCTCAATCCCGACTACGTTCTGGTCCGCGACGAGCAACGCGTCGTCATTCGCAACTACGAAGGCAAAACGTTTGAATATCCCGAACCGGCTCTGGTGCGGCGTTAGTCTTACCACCTCCATTAACTGGCTCGTTCCGAGGCACCCCGCCATTTTTTGTGCCGGGTGCGCTGCTCCAAAAAGTGCTCGATCAGCCAGCAGCGGCAGAGTGTTGAGCATTTGATCGACGCCGGGTGCAAGCCTGGTCCATGCACCTTCACCCGGCACTGAAACGCCTCACTTCTGCGGAAACCGCGCGCAGTCGCGCCACCAGAGGAGCGCCCCCGCTGGCACCGCTGCCAGCCAGAGCAGCCGCCCGCCCAAAGATCTCAAGGCACGAAACTGGGCAAAAACGCCAGCACCGCTCAGAAACGAAAACCGGCTGTACTGCACCGCCGCCCGCAGCAGACGCAGCGGCGCGGTGAAGAACCAGCCGCTTTCCAAGTCGAGCACCATCTTGAACATGAGCCGGTGACCTTCGGCATTCGTGCGCGGATTGGAAGGCCCGTGCACCAGCGAGGGGGCATCGGTCCAGTAGATGCGCAGTTCCTCGTTAACATGTCGCGTCAGGTAGTGCCGCGACACCTGGCACCAGATGTAGGACTCGGGAATAAAGTTGCCAGGGACGTCCTCGGGATAGGGAAACTGGCGGAGCACATCCAACCGCAAAAAACCCCACTTTTCCCCTCTCACCTTGTGACGGTACTCAAGCTCCGCAGCCGAACAGTCCAACGGATCTGAGGGAAAGAGTGAGCCAACGAGACGCCCGTTCTGATCACGGCAAAGACCTGTGACTCCCGAAAACCTGTCACGCATGTTTTCAGGAATACTCTCCCAGTGATGCTTCAGGCGCGCCAGCGCCTCCGGAACGCAGCCATCGTCGGAGTCCAGCTTGATGGAGAGCTGGCCCTGGGCTTGCTGCAGTGCCAGATTGTGCAAATGGTGCGCTCCACGGTGAGGCAGCCACAGGTAATGCACAGGAAAGTCGGCCTCGTTTTGATAACGTTCTATCAGCTCGGGGGTGTTGTCCGTGGAACCGTCGTCGATCACCAGCCACTCGAAATCACGGCAGGTCTGCGCCTGCAGGCTGTCAAACACACGCTGCAGCGTGTGCGCGCGATTGAAGGTAGGGGTAAAAACCGTGAACAGCGGCATGTGAAGATGACTCAACGGAGCCTAAAGACAGTGGAAGATGAGGACAAGCCGAAACCCGATTCCGCACACTTTCTCCCAATCCCCGCTGACTCCTCAGTAGGCGTTGTCTCTCTTGAAGAAGGTCAGCATCATGATCTGGAAATCCAGCCACAGGCTCCAGTTTTCCAGGTACCAGAGATCGCACTGAATGCGCTCTCCCAGATCGGTATCCCCACGCAGTCCATTGACCTGCGCCCAGCCGGTCATTCCAGGTTTGGAGTGGTGACGCGCGTTGTAATGCGGGATTTGGTGTTTGAAGCCGGCGATGAGCTCAGGGCGCTCAGGACGTGGACCGACCAGGCTCATCTCCCCCTTGAGCACATTCCAAAACTGAGGCAGCTCATCGATGTTCCACTTGCGCATGAAGGTTCCCACCTTGAGACGGCGCGGATCGTCTTTGACACACCACTGCGCCCCCTTGGCAGCCTCTGCATTCAGCTTCATGGAACGGATCTTGATGATGTTGAAGGGCACTCCGTTGAAACCCCAGCGACGCTGGTGGTAAAACACGGAACCTCGTGATTCCAGCCAGACCAGAGCGCTGAACAGCGCGATGATCGGAGCGCTCAGTACAAGCCCGACCGTGGCTCCTATGACATCCACCATGCGCTTGGTCATGACATTCAACGTGTCGTCCAGAGGCAGACGTGTGACCCCCAGCACCGGGGTGCCGGCGATTGTTTCGAGAGTGAGCCCCGAAACAAAAACCCGGAAATAGGAGGGGATCACCTTGAACTGAATCATTTCACGCTCACACAAATTGGCCAGGGAGATCATCTGCTCGCGCGGGCCATGCAGATCCGCGACGACGATCATGTCCACCGCATGTGTGGTGACCAGATGCTCCACCTCATGAAGATCTCCCAGGCAAGGCACAACCTCGTCCACCGGGCTTCCGTCCTCAGCGCTTCCAGTTCTCACCCAGCCCATGATGTCAAACGAGCCTGTCTGGTCTCTTTTCATGGTCTTCCACAGGGCCACAGCCTCGGCATTCCAGCCCACAAACAAAGTGCGCTGCTGCAAAGCTTCAATGCGGCCCGGTGCCTGCAGGAATGAGATGAAAACCGCGCGCCAGCCCAGCAGCAGCAGCAGGGCGGTGGCTCCATTAAGCATCACATACACACGAGAGATGCTGGGCTCCAGCTTCAAGGCGAGCGTAATGGCCAGGAACCCGGCCGTCCAGAGCAGCACCCCCTTGGCGATCTTGGATGACACCCAGCGGCTGCGCAGAAGCACGTTTTTGTGGTAAATCCCCTGCCAGCCCAGCGCCAGGACCAGTGACAAACTTCCCAAGGCCATATGGCCTCCATACTGGCGAAACGACATGACATCGAAGTTGCCGAACTCACGGATGATCGTGTGAAAGCGCAGCCAGAACGCCGCATAAGCCGCCAAAACAGCCATCACCAAGTCTCCCAAAATGCTCACGAGCACCCAAAAGTGAGGAGATAGCTGCTCATTCTCCCGCCACGCACGCCTCGCTTCAAGTGCATGGAACATGGCACCAGAGCTTAAGATCTTGGAATTCGAGTTGGCTGCTTCCATCGCTTCAAAGTGTACTGAATACCTAAATTATACTCAATATAGCTTTAGCAGCAACCGATTATTATGAAAATTATCTTACATTTGGAAAAAAACTCCATTTGGAGTGTCATTTTTGATAACCAGACTTTGAAGATGAAAGCCTCTGATACACCTATCCCCCTCAAAACGTCAGCTTAAGACCAGCCACGATGCCACGTCCTGGCAGTGGTACCCGGTTCTTGAGGACTGATGTATGCTCACGCGCGTCTTCATTCGTCAGGTTCATCCCTTTGACATAAAAATCCATCGTGGCAGGCCCCTGCACAATCCGGTAGGTCAGCGTCAGATTGACCAGAAAGTAGCTGTCTGTTCTGGATTCATTCATCGCCAGCTGACTCTGCGGCGCCGCATAGATGCCTTCGAGTCGGGCTCCGAATGGACCGTGCTCCATCATCAGCGTGCTGGACAGATGAAAGGGCGGGATGCGTGGCAGGGACTGTCCCGTTTTGGTGTCTCGTGCACGCACCACATCCGCACGCAACTGCAGATGAAGGTTGTTTTGGTTTGCCGCAGGATCCGACGTGATGGGATGCAGCAGGTGGAAGGTGGCCTCCAGTTCGGAGCCGATGAACTCGGCGTTCGTGGCCTGATAGACCAGCTCATTGTAACTCTCCCCGCCAACCACATGCACGACGCCGGTCGGAAACTGGCCGATGAAGTTGGTGTATCGATTGTAATACCCGCCGACACTGCCGGTCACCCAGCCAACACGTTTCCTGAGATTGAGGTCAAACCCGAGGGACTTTTCCTGCTGCAAGTTGGGATCGCCGATTTCAAACGCCCCTGTGGCGGCATGAGTGCCGTTGGCAAACAGCTCCTGGTAGGTCGGTGCACGCTCCGCACGATTGATGGTGAATGCCACGGCGTATTCATCATTCGGAGTGAAGACGATGCCCACCGAGCTGCTGAGATTGTCAAACGTCCGTGCCAGCGCCGGACCAAAGGCGGCGCTGTTGAGCGACTCCACTGAGATGTGATCATAGCGCCCGCCAAACTGGAAGCTTACTGGGCCGCGTTTGATGTCCTCGTATAGAAAGACGGCATCCGCCTGTGTGATGGTGGGTGGCAGAAAGGCTTCATCGCCTGAGGTGCTGAACTCGCTGCGATCTGACTGATAGCCGACCACGCCTTCCATCCCGGCGATCTTTTCATGCTTCACCTCCACACGGGCGTCGTAGCCGTTGTTCTTGAAGAGGGTGGAAGGCGTGCCGCTGTCGAACTCGGTGTGCTGGTATCTTGAGGTGGCAATCTTGTAATTGATCTCCTTGATCAGCTTGAACGGCTTGTAGAAAGCACCGCGCACATCAAGGCGCTGCTGGTGCATGTCGATGACGACATGCTCTTCGGCAGGAGAGCCATAATTGGTGTGAAACTCCGTCCATGCGAAGCCGAAGAAGCCTTTGTCCCACACATAGCTGAGGCCGCTGGTGATGCCTTCGGAGCGAAGGTTGCTGTTAGGGATGATCTTGCGCGTTTCCGTCTCTCCAGGTGGAAGCGGATTTGTGGTCTGTTCTGCGGTGGTGCGAGCATTGCCGGGAATGCGAAAGTCCTCAGCAGCACGGGTGAAGGCCTCGACGTGGAAGGCGAGGCCTTTGTAGCCGCCTTCGATCATCGCGCTGGAGAGATAGCCGTTGTCCACCGAAGTGAAGCGTTCATTGAGCGCACCACGGATGGTGCCATCGAGCTTTTCATCGACGATGCGGCCGTCGATGGAGTTGACGACACCACCGATGGCATTGGAGCCATACATCAGTGTGGCGGGACCGCGCACGACTTCGACGGACTTGAGGTTGGAGGTGTCGAAGCTGACGGCGTGATCGACGCTGGTGGCGGAGGCGTCGATGGTGTTGAGGCCGTTTTGGAGGATGCGAACGCGATCGCCATCGAGGCCGCGGATGATGGGGCGGCTGGAGGCAGGGCCGAAGTAGGAGCTGCTGACGCCGGGCATGCGGGCGAGGGTCTGGCCCAGGGTGGGTTCGAGGGCGAGGGTCAGGTTTTGGCCATTGAGGATGGAGGCTGCCTGGGCCTGCTGGAAGAGGGGGCGGTCCAGGGGGGCTGTGATGACCATTTCATCGAGAGGGATGTCCTCGATGTGGCTTTCGGCGGTTTTGGCCTGCTGGATTCTTGTGTCGGATTCAGCAAAAAGGGCACCGGGAATGAGGGCCAGAAGCAGTGGGAGGCGGATGCGAGTTGGCATAGTGCAAATGGATTGCATGAATGAAGGCTTTATATGCAAGTTGATTGCAATTGCAAATCATTTGTATTTTTGATTTTTGTGACCTAGCTTCTTTTCATGAAGCAGCTCTTTTTGACTTTTGGGTTTCTCGCCGCAGCACTGCCGGGCCTGGCCGCCACCAAAGTGGCGACGCTGCACCCCATCCTGGCGGATCTGGCGCGGCAGGTGGGCGGGGCAAATGTGGAAGTGGTGGAGATCTTGAAGCCCGGGGCGGACATTCACCATTTTGAGCCGGCTCCGAAGGATCTGGCGGAGATGCGTGGGACGAAGCTGCTGCTGGCTTCAGGCAAGGGACTGGAGAGCTTTCTGGACAAGCTGCGTGACAGCCTGGGGGCGGATGTGAAGCTGGTGGAGGTGGGAGCGAAGATTCCTTCGATCCCGTTTGAGGAGCATCATCATGAGCATGCGGAGAAGGATGGGGACGAGCATGATCATCATCACCATGGGGCAGAGGATCCGCACTGGTGGCATAGTGCTGAGAACATGAAGCGGGCGGCGCGTGTGGTGGCGGATGAGCTGAGCGCGATTGATCCGGCGAATGCGAGTGCGTATGCGGCGGGGGCGAAGGCAGCGAGCAAGAGGTTTGGAGAGCTCAAATCTTGGGCGCAGAAGGAGATCGCGAAGATTGGGAAGAAGGACCGGCTGCTGGTGACGGCGCATGGGGCGTTTGGGTATTTCTGCAAGGAGTATGGCTTTGAGCCGATCTCGCTGCTGGGCATCGGGCGGAGTGATGATGCGTCATCGAAGCATGTGGCGGAGACGATCGAGGAGATCCGTGAGCATGGGATCAAGGCGATCTTTCCGGAGGATCAGGCGAACCCGAAGGTGCTGGCGGAGATCGCGCGGAGCACGGGGGTGAAGATTGGGGAGCCGCTGATCGCGGATGGCACGGCGAAAGTGGCTCACACGTTTGAGACGATGCTGGCGCACAATGTGAGGTCGATTGTGGCGGCGCTGGCACCGGCTGCTGCTCCTGCGAAGTGAGTTGTGTCGCGATTCTTTGAAACAAGTCTGCACTCAGTCATGAATTCACCACAGAGGACACAGAGAGGCACAGAGGTTCAGAATTTGAGATTCGGATCTCTGTGCCTCTCTGCATCCTCTGTGGTTAAAGAGATTCTGCGCAGCAGCCGGGGGCGTTTTTAACCGTTCTTGATGTCATGAGAGGTTTTCCGCCTATTCAGATTTTCCTACTCGTGCTCGCGTTTGTGGTGCTGGCGATTCCGCTGAGCATTCTGACGGGGACGACGACGCCTGTGAAGGCTGCGGAGCTGAAGAAGATGGTGGAAGAGAAAAGTGTGAAGGGGCTGGTGAGGGTGCGGTATGCGCACCGGCCGGTGACGCTGAGTGTGAAGATCGGTGAGAAGGAGGTGATCTCGAGTGTGGAGGAGTCGCCGATGGAGGTGGATGCTCCCCTGCCCTCGACGAAGGATGGGGTGGATGTGTTTGTGAAGGCGACGTGGCCGGAGGGGACACCGGATACGGCGGTGACGGTGGAGTTGGAGCCGGATGGACTGGCGACGCGGAGCGAGACGCGGTGGTCGTCTGCGGCGAGTTTGGATGAGGTGATCACGTTTGAATGGAAATGACATGAGCGCGGCTGTTTCCCATTCCCCTACTCACACCAAGGAGCACGTCTGCTGGGGTGGAGGGTGCGCGCATACGCAGCACCATCGGCTGGAGGTGGTGGACCTGAGTGTGCAGTATCAGGAGGTGCGGGCGCTGGAGAAGATCCAGTTTGCGACGGAGTGCGGGCGGAGCATGGCGCTCATTGGTCCGAATGGCGCGGGGAAGAGCACGCTCTTGAAGTCGCTGGCGGGGCTGATCCGCGCGGACAAGGGCAAGATCCTGTGGCGTGGGAAGCCGCTGACGCGGAGCAGCCATGAGATCGCGTATCTGCCGCAGCGTGGTGATGTGGACTGGAATTTTCCGATCACGGTGCGCGGGCTGGTGGAGATGGGGCGCTACCCGAACCTGGGATGGTGGAGGCAGTATTCGAAGCATGATTCAGAGATTGTGGAGCGGGCGCTGGTGAGCATGGACCTGTGCGATTTGCAGGACCGGCAGATCAGCGCGCTTTCAGGCGGGCAGCAGCAGCGGGCGTTCATCGCCCGGGCGCTGGCGCAGGAGGCGCATGTGCTGCTGCTGGATGAGCCGTTCACGGGCCTTGATAAACCGGCGCAGGATAATCTGAGCCGGTTGTTCAAGGAGCTGACGGCGGAGGGTCGGCTCTTAATCGCGAGCCATCATGATCTGCAGACGGTGGCGAACATCTTTGATGATGTGCTGATCATCAAACGGCAGCAGGTGGCGTTTGGGCCGGTGAAGGAGGTGTTTACGCCGGGGAATATTGCGAGCGCGTATGAGAGCGGGGAGGCGGCGAACGGAAAGATCAAAACTGAAAGCTGAAAGATAAAACCTGAGAGCTGAAGAGCCTTTTCTCCATGTCCACCTTTGCTGATTTCCTTGCTGAACCGATTGCCAAGCGGACGCTGATGGCGTGCTTGATGATTGGGTTTGCGAACGGGTTTGTGAGTGCGTTTGTGGTGCTGCGGAAGGATGCGCTGAAGATTGGGACGCTGTCGCACTCGCTGCTGCCGGGGATTGCGCTGGCGGTGCTGATCATCGGGCTGTCGCAGTGGAGCGCGCTGGCGGGGGCGATCTTTGCGGCGCTGATTGTGGGGCTGGGGTCGATCTTTCTTTCGCGGACGTCGCGGCTGGATCAGGACACGGCGATGGGGGTGCTGTACACGACGGCGTTTGCAGGCGGGGTGCTGATTTTGAAGAACCTGGACATGCGGCAGAAGCTGGATGAGTGGCTATTTGGGAGCATCGTGGGCATGGCGGACTCGGACTTGTGGATCGCGTTTGGGATCAGCGCGATTGCGGTGATCACGCTGACGGCGCTGCAACGGCCGCTGCTCATCTATCTGTTTGAGCCGAACATTGCGGCGAGCCTGGGGGTGCCGGTGAGGCTCCTGAATTATGCGACGTTTGCGGTGACGATCCTGGTCTTAATCTCATCGCTGCAGGCGGTGGGCTGCATTCTGAGCGTGGGGCTGATGGTGGCCCCGGCGGCGACGGTTTATCTGCTGACGAACAATGCCCGTGCGCTGTTCTGGGGCGGCGGGGTGATCGGCGCGGTGGGGTCGGTGGCGGCGTTCTTTCTGTCGTACCCGCTGGGGTGGAGCGTGAGCGCGACGATCATCGTGGTGCTGGGGGTGTTCTTTGTGGCGGCGTATGTGTTCAGTCCGAAGTATGGGCTGTTTAGTCGGAGGTGAGTGGTGGCGTAGTGATGCACCTCTGCCCTCGACGGGCCAAGCAATCCGGCAGGTGGATACGGAATCGAGGGCGTTGCTGGCTACCTCGCGCTCTAAGGGGTTCGTGCCTCATGAATGAGGCGAACGAAAGACGTTCCCCTCCAAAAATAGATTCCATTAGATCTCACTTTTGTTTTGCGTGAGCCGAAATAGTCACTGCGGCAACCGAGGGATCTGAATTAATAAATTTGCCGAGTCTCCACTAACAACGAATTCAGGCATATCTTTTAGAATAATTTTCAATTTTTTAGGTAGTGCCGTTTTGTGTCTAAGCAACCGAGAACATAAGTCACCAAATTCGAAGATAGAGACGGTCTGTTTGCCTTGCCTAGCGAATTCCGCAGCAGTCTGGCGAATGATACTCTGGGCTTCGGAAACTGAAACTTTGACTACAGCGGGGCGTGATGGGGTCGAATTCTTAGTAGGCGTTGCTATTCGGTCGGCTGGTGAAGATGGCGATGAATTTGCATCTAGAACAGCTTTTATCGGCTGCGGTTTTGAGGGCTGCGGTGAGTCAATTCGAACTCGGGGTCGCTGGTTGTTAGTAGCCATGTCATTTCCGAGCCCCCCTCCAGATGCCGACACGTTGAGCTTCGGTTGAGCAGTCGACAGTGGTGGGGAGACCGAGGAAGGTAAGCGTCCAAAGACAGGCTCCTTAGCAAGGACGACGACCCACTCAGGGGATTGCTTGTTAATCCGTATGTCAGGCAAAGTCTTGAGGAGAGCGCTGAAGCTTTCGTGCCCGAGACGCTTAAAGAGCCATATTGAGCCAGGGAATTCTCGCTCTAGATCGCTCTGCAGGTCGCGCAATCGAATCGGTTCGGATTTGTCGGCAGCTTTCCGCACTAGACGTGAAATTGTTTCTTCTACAAGGGGACGTAGTTCTGTGGGGTCTATTGACTTACCACTGTACAAAGTCAGTTCCGGAGCCAAAAAGCGCACAGCAACGGCATCCAGGGTCGTTGATCCCTCAGAAAATTCCACTACACGTCGTTCGGGATCTTGGAACTGCAAAATGGGTCGGCTGGGACCTTCCACATTCTTCGCCGTAAAGGAGTAAACCACGCCTGCGGCGCTCCGAATTGATCCAGCGCGTTTGCTGCGCGTATATCTGGTTACAATGCCTAGCTGCCTCACGCCCGACAAATAGAATGGGGGGGGCGCATCGGATGCCGATTCACTGTCCCCCTTAGGCCGCACAATGGTTTCCTCACCGGATTCTATCAATTCATACTCGCCCGTATTCAGTAGAACGTTGGCAAAGTCGGATAGATCCGCCCGCTTTTGTCCAAAGAGCCCGTCGATCCCAAATGCGGCCTCGATTCTGTCTTGAAGCTCCGTTAACGTAAGATCAACACCAAGGTCCGCGCGGGCTTTAATAAGATCATCGGTAAACCGCATGACCGTCTGTAGCTGGAGGTGTTCCAACCGACTTTTTGCAATCGCCGCTGGCACCGCTTCCTCAGCCAGTTGAATAGAGCGATATATCTCGGCATCGACAAAACCGCCGGCGCGACCTCCTTCGCTGATATGGCCGGGCTGCACCATCCAACCTCGCAGCCCGCTCGGAGAGAAGCCAAGATAAAAATTTACCATGGTTTCCTCGTCTTGGTTGCGCTCGAATACGTATCGCCCCCCGCTTGATGACTTGCCATCAGCATCCTTGCGCTTTGCACCCGGCACGAAGAAGACATCGACCTCACCGTCAATTTGAATCTTTCCCGCCTGTGGGCCATCGATCCTTGTGATGATGCCGTTAACTCTGCGCAGGTATTGTTCGTGCGGCCAGAAGTCTCGCGTTCGATCCCACCCGCCCAGGTCCAGGCTGGAAATCAATGGACAGCCTATAGGAGTGACGGCCATCCATTGCTCGGAATTGGTTTTGCGGCCAATGACGAGATTTTTGCACTGATCAAGGGCGCTTTCCATCTCAGTGAGCGAGTTCGATTTTGCTGCAAACCAGCGCTGAAAAAACAGAATGTAAAGATAGTAGTGCGGACGCCACGAACTGTAGCGATGCGACCATGCGCTGAGATTCGTTATGGCCCAGTCAAAATCGAACTCCGGTAGTTGTATCGAGGCTTCAAACCAAAGGCGGTAATCTTCCTCAAGCCGCGAGCTTTCACGCAGGTTCACACGCATAAGCGTGGAGATTCGACGGATCTCGGCTTGCGAAAGCTGACGCCATTGGCGCTTGCCACGTGCAAAAAAGGCATTGGCCAACGCGCGTCGGCTGCGATTACTGCTCCGTCCGCTACTTTCTGACACTTCCCAAATCAGAATGACGGAATCGAGATCGCCGTAAAGTTTGCTCAAGTCAGCAGCGCACTCGTTCAGGAAATCGCGATTGCGGTCAAGCACTCCGTAAAGTCGGCGCGCATCGTTGAGGAGATTCTCGGCAAGAGAGAGTTGCTCGGCCAACCAATCGGCGATCTTTACATGTTCGCCACCGATCTGCGCCACATTGTCAATTCCAAGCGCACGTTTTACCGCATGCGCAACGCGGACGATCATTTGTAGATGGCAGATGTAGCCGTAAGGGTCTTCGGGGCCTAGCTTACGTGCTTCGGCAAATGCGTCTGCCGCACCTTCATAATGTGGACGCACGGCTTCGAGCAACTCGCTCGGTTGAGCAGACTTCATGCGATCGATAACCTCCCGAGCACGAGCACGACGCACTACCCCAAGGGTATTATGGTGAATGCGATCATGCGGAGAAAGACCAACCGCCGTTTGCAAGCAGGACTCAGCGAAGTCGAAATGACTTCCGACTTTGTAGACTTGGAAGCGTCCCAAGTGATTCCAGAAATGTGGATTGTGCGGATACTCGTCCGTCAACATTTTGAGGATGACCTTTCCAGGCTCTGGGCTGCCGTAGCTATCTATTACCTCAACAACTAGGGGAGCGAAGTCTCCACGATCATCTGCATCGGTCGAACCTCCACCTTGACGATCCGTAAAGACCTCTCGCAGGAGCTCGTTCACTTGCTCGGACTGAGCATCCGTGCAAGCGCGGAGCTCTCGAATGAAGTCAGTCGCCATGTCCACAAGATCGACGCGCCAATACCCCCCCCCGGTTATGCGCGAGAGAACCTCCTCGGCAATTACTTGATGTTGCAAACGCCATTGACCTGCGCGCGCCGTCACTAATCGGGCAGGGCCCTCACCCAAAAGTTCTTCGAGTGCAAGTTTCGCGTCTGCGGGATAATTTCGAAGGAGCTTGCATACCGCCTCAGGTATGCCGCTGTTTGAGTAAATGGTGCAGATGGCAAGATATTTCAGCAGCGTGCGGGGCTTCTCGCGCAAGTTGCGCAAATGCTCCTCCACATAACGCTCCAGTCCTACATAATCCCGTTCAAAAGTGATTAGGCCGTAGAAAAATGGGCTGCGAAATCGAGCCAGCGTAGTGTCAGACGTGATCCGTCGAAGATCTTCGAGCCTCCGCGGATCAGTGGTCAGTCCAGAGTAGGCTTTGAAAAATTTTGCCGACTCACCTGCGTCCATCTCACGCACCAACCCAATTACGTCGTCCTCTGGCTCTTTTAAGACACGGCGCACATAAAGCAGAACCGCGCGGCAGTTCCTGTCACGCAAGTTGCGATGCAAATCCTCTCTGTCTGTTTCGGAAAGAACGCTAGCTTCCGCCACGACTAAGACCGGCTTTTCTGCTAGACGAAAGAGACTCGCCACTCGATCCACTACTGCGTCCGACCATTTATGAATGATCGCCACAGGATATTCGAGCCGCAGATCCCACGCTGCGCGCAAGGCAACGGTCGTGCCCCCTGAACCTGGCTGATGGTAGAAAACCACGGTGTGGTTAGTGTGTGCCTCAAGCCGGTCGCGCAACGTCGGCTGCAACTTCTCGATGCTTTCATTTCGCGGAATGTCAATGTCTGCCGCAAGATCATGGAGCAAAGGTGGATTGCCCCGCCAGAATTCCACGGAATCACGTGCGGCAACAATTTCTGACTCGTCATCAAGCACACGAGAATGAAGCACCAGTAGGCATTCTTGCATTGTGCGCAGGCGATCTACTGAGATGACTGTCCACCCCCTCGCCGAAGGAACGGCGGTTTCGAACTGGATTGTTGATGTGCCATAGAGATTATTCAGCCGTTCCAGAAAAGTTTTCAGAGCTAACGGGACATGCTTGTGCCGAAGCTGCGAAGGAATGTCGCTTCCACCGAGAATAATCGTCGTCGCCTCGCCGTTACTGGCCTCGAACATCACATCTGCGATGCGATTCAAGCGCTCCATCGGCGTGCGCGGGTCTCGACTGGCCCCCGGCAGCATCACAACAAAAAGAGGAGTCGGCGTTGTCTCTTGAAAGACTTTCTGAAGAAGGACGCGGATACGTGGAAGTGTCTTGGCTACCCAATCATCCAGTGCCTGCGGCAGCTGTTTGGATAGCAACCGACCACCGGCCAGCATCCAGGCGCAACCTCGATCTAGGTTGCTGGTCGGAATGCTCGTCGGCTCAAATACATGAAGTCCGCGGTGGCATTTCAGGATTGCTGAAGCCAGATGATGTAACCCTTTGGTTTCGGACTCCGGGTCCAAGTCGATCACCGCCGACCACGGCAACTGGCCGAGACTTGCAGCGAGCGGCTGATGGCTCAATCCTTCAGCGACCAAAATATAACGACCAGTATTGCGAGCAAATTGACCCACTACATCAAGAAAGACATTCCAAAGTTTATCATCCGTATGTGACGAGTGTGAAAGCGTATGAACAGCCGTATTACGAAGAAGGCGTCCCAAGCTTGTAGGCTCATGGCGTTCGACGTAGAGCCGCGCAGCCCAGCCTGCATAGCATAAGGCGAGGAACCTCTTGTTTTCACCCATCGGCTTATTTGCCCAATTGATCCCGGCTGCCACGCGAGCGAGGTAGAATTGTCGATCCACGTCGTCCTTCCGATCTGGTAATGTCTGCTGCTGCCACGAATGAACTGCCGCACGGCAAGTCTTGACAATATCCGCAGCCCAAAGGGCTCCGTTAGGGAGCCGCTCCGACCGTTCGGGCCTATCCACCGTCTTCAGCAATCCGATGAGCGCCGATGCGGGCAACTCGCCAAGTGCGTTAAGAATCGCGTAGAGTTCGAGATAGGCTTGGTCAAATCCAGCTGGTCCCATTTTAGACAGACCGAAGTCAATAATCTGATAAGGCTGAGATTGCGGATCACGAGCGTAGAAAAGCAAATTACCTCCATGCAAATCATGGTGAAGCAAAGCCTTTAGCTGAGGACGCGGCTCGATTTGTACCTGCTTCAGTTCTTCGCAGAAATGCAGCGGATGTATGAGGACCTCAGCGGCCTCCGTAAATGTCGCGCTAGTGCCCAGGATGCGGTTGGCCAGTGTGTGAAACTCCGGTGCATCATCGGGCGACAGGCGGTATCCTAACCATTCGGTGAGTAGTTCATGTGGAGTATGCGGCTTCTCTGGCACGGTTGCGACCCATGCGTGAAGTAGATCTCGCGAGACGCATCCAACCATCTCCCGCAAACTCGAATCTTCACGATTTGACGCAGTTTGAAATGCGTCAAGGCTCTGACCTGCAATACTGTAGAGCATCGCGTAGCCGTTTGTCTCCTTGGGATCAGTCCCAACTGGGGGAAATTCTGCTTTCAGCTTTGGAATGTGCTTTGCGGCAAATTCCGAAGCAAATTCGCTCGCAAGTTTATACGCAACATTTTCAGCAGTCTGATCAGCGTGCCTGGGCCAAAGGCTGAGCTTAAGAATGTAGGTGCCATTCAAGGCCTCCCCTTCAGCTGAGGGCCTAAAGTCAACACGGAACACCGCTGCCCCAGAAAGACCGCCACTTAATGCCTTTAGCGTGTAAGCCGCATTGGGAGCCCATGACTTTACGGCCATTTCGCCGACATCGCGAAGTGCGTCAAATTCTGGCGGCAGAGCTTTCCAAGGCATAAATCTTCAGATCACTGGTATGCCCCATGGTAGCGATTTGCAACTAAAGCAACAGACTTTTTTAGGACTCTTCACCACCAACCCCCTCATTTACGCCTCCACTCCAAGCAGGAAAGGACCACCCCCCCATGCGATTCTAACGGTTTCCATAGACTACCCGGGGACATTGCGGGGTTCACCTGCTCGGGGTGCGCTACAACACGAAAAAGGCGCGAGAGGAGGCGATGCCCGCCAGCATATCCGATGAAACTGGACCATGAGCTGATCACTGCTCCAGTCTGCTCTGAATCGTAGCTGAGATACCTCGCCAACAAATTGAGTGACTACTTCGGTAGGGGCACGCATCTGTGCATTTCCCAGTAATTGCAACCGCCGTGTGAGCCAAGTCTTTCTTCGCTCGTGGGACTACAAAAACTGTTACTCGCCAAATGCCAACAGACGCCTCCAGGATCGGGCAAGCTAGACACCAATAAAGCGCAACTGGGTTACTTGGAGGGGAGGATTTGGATGGCGTCGAGACTGAAGCCGGAGGGAGTTTAAAGTTTCAGGTTTAAAGTTTAAAGTTCCCAGAGAGGGATCATTTGGCGGGAAGGACCTGGACGGCGTCTAGGTGGACGTTTCCGCCTGCGTTGGCGGTGCGGAAGATGACGGCGGACTCTTCACCGGAATTGAACTTGTACGTTCCCAAGCTGTAGGCGCCTTGGGGGTCTTTGGGGGCTTTGGTTTGATCGACGGTGACGGTTTTTTCGCCGTCGGCGGTGAGGATTGTTACTGGGGCGGTTTTGGCGCGGTTTTCGTGGGGCTGGAAGTAGATTCGGACTTCGTAATTTCCGGTCTGCTTGACGCTGAAGGGGAAGCGGGCGCTGGCGGTTTGATCGGAGCTGTAGCTGTAGTGTTTGCCGACGTAGGGCTTGAGGCCTTCGCCGTGGGCCCATTTGCCGGTGAGCTCGGCTTCGGTGTCGTCGATGACGATGCCTTCGAGCTTCTTGGGGTCGATGCTGTCTGCGGAGGTACCGGGTGGGGGGAGGTCGGGGAGTTTTTTGGCGTTGGCGGGAAGGTAGAGATTCCCTTCGAGGGTGTCGCGGCGCATGGCTCCGGGCTGGGACATGAGGTCTTTGAGGATGTCTAGATATTGCTCATAGACGCCACGGGGGGTGGTGTGGTGGCGGACGCAGATCCAGGCGGCTTTGCCAACGACTTCGCCCATCATGCCGCAGGTGCGCATGACGCGGGTGGAGCCGAGGGCGTGGCGCTCGACGGAGATGGTGCGGCCGGCCATGAAGAGATTGCCGATGTCCTTGCTGTAGAAGCAGCGGTAGGGGACGGGGTAGCCGTTTTTGCGGTCGGTGTGCTTGCCGAATTCGGCGCGGGAGATGAAGGGATTGTCGGGGAAGTTTTTGGCGTACTGCTCTTTGGGATAGTGGAGGTCTTGATCCCAGGTGGTGGGGACGCAGCCGTCGGGGTGGATGATGCCTTTGACCATGTCTTCGCCGTTGAGGATCATATCTCCAACGATGCGGCGGGATTCGCGGGGGCCGCCGATGTAGGCGAGCCAGGTGAGGTCGAAGTCGGCGTATTTGTCGGCCTTGAGGGTCTTCAATGCGGAGACGGCGCCATAGACGGCGCGGAAGTTGTGGTCGCGGATGAGCTCGAGGTCGTTGAGGGGGTGCTTGTCGAAGCCGCTTTCCCAGAACCACTCGCCATGGACGTAGTCCTCAGGGGCGGGTGTGGGGGTGTAGCCGAGGTCGTAGCCTTTCATGTTTTCGGCGTTCTTTTTGCCGACGGGAGCCATGGGTTTGGGCTCGGGGAAGTCTTCGAGCGTGAGGGGGAGGGCCCAGGGGGTGGCGGGCCAGGTGACGGGGTGCTTGAGGTTTTGCATGACCCACATGTTGCTCATGCCCATGCGGCCTTTTTCTTCCATCATGAACTCGGCTCCGGCGAGGGCGCCGACGCTGCCGTGGCCGGTGCAGTCCACGAAGAGCTTGCCGAGGAAGCGGGTTTCTTTGCCGGTCTTGGTATCGAGGCCGATGACGGAGCGGATGTTCTTTTTGTCGGCTGTCATTTCGACGCCGTAGACGTGGGTGTTGAGGTGGAGGGAGATGGTTTTCTCGGCGTTGACGGTGTCTTCTTTGAGCTTGTCATTGAACTCCTGGGGGGAGGCGGCGGGGCTGTTGCTGGCGCGGTCGGCGAACTCCTCGACGATCTCGCCGAGATGGGGGTAGAGGCCGCGGCGGGTGCCGCCCATGGCCCAGACCTGGATTTCGCTGGAGCCATTGCCGCCGAGGACGGGGCGGTTTTGGATGAAGGCGACCTTGAGGCCCTGGCGTGCGCCGGAGATGGCGGCACCCATGCCGGAGTAACCGCCGCCTACGACGACGAGGTCGAACTCGGGGGATTCGGGGGCTTTCTCTGGGAGGCCGAGGAGCTGGCGGCGGAGTTTATTTGTGGCGGCGAAATCGGCGGGCGGGGTGAAGTCTTCGCCGTCTTTGGCGAGGATGAGGGCATCGATGCGGCCATCGAAGCCGGTGAGGTCGTGGAGGGCGAGGGTGGCTTTGCCGCCGGAGAGTTTGACGGGACCGGCTTTTTCCCACTGCCAGTCTTTGCCGGTGGTGCCAAAGGTGTGGTCGAGGGCGGTGCCGTTGACGGTGATCTGGAAACGGCCGGGGGCGCCGGTGGCATTGAAGGGGGCGACCCAGTTTTTGGTGCGGGCCCAGAGGGTGTAGGTGCCTGCGGGGAGGTCGATGTCTGTGGTGGCGTCTTTGACGGGCTTGCCCATGCCGTGGGCCATGAGGTAGGGGGAGCCCATGATGTCGATGAACTGGGTGTCGAGGACCCAGCCGCCGGGGGTGGAGAAGGATTCTGCCTCAAGCCAGAGGGGCTGCGCGTGCGCGGCGGTGGCGAGGGTGAGGAGGGTGGCGAGGAGGACAGATTTCATGGTTGGGGGTGGTTTTAAACGAGGACGAGGGGGGAAAGCAATCGTGGAGTGTTTGTTACGGTAACAGGGTGGGGTGGCATTTATGATTTATGATTTGGGGGAGTGGTGACATGCGGGAAGATGGGGAGACTTTCAGACAATGAGACAACCAGATGGGGAGATGAGGGGTGAGTGGATGGATCGAGTTCGAGCAGGAGGACGAGGACGATGGTGGGACGATGGTGGGACGATGGTGGGACGATGGTGGGACGATGGCGGGAAATAAAAAACGCGGTGCCTTTGGGAGGGCACCGCGTGGTGGAATGGGTATGGAGGCGTGGGGCAGTGTGGAGCGCTGGTGGTCGGGCGGGCTAACGCCACACCCAACCTACGAGGGGTGGGCGTGGGCTGATGGGGAGAAAGGGAGCGCTGATCGACAGGCAGGAGTGCCTGTCGTACTTCCCACGAAAAACGCGGTGGGTCCGAGAGGACGCACCGCGTGAGGAGAGGTGGGGGGACACGGGCAGGATTGCCCGTGCTACTTTTTATTCGGCTTTGAGGGAGGCCATGTCGATGGAGAAGCGGTATTTGACGTCGCTCTTGAGGAGGCGGTCGTAGGCTTCGTTGATTTTTTGGATGGGGATGATTTCGACGTCGGAGGTGATGCCGTGGGTGCCGCAGAAGTCGAGCATTTCCTGGGTCTCAGCGATGCCGCCGATGAGGGATCCGGCGAGGCGCTTGCGACCGAAGAGGAGGCCGAAGGCGGAGACGGGGAGCGGTTTGTCGGGTGCGCCGACGAGGGTGAGGGTGCCGTCGATTTTGAGGAGGTTGAGGTAGCTGTTAATGTCGTGATCTGCGGAGACGGTGTCGAGGATGAAGTCGAAGCTGAAGGCGTGGCGCTGCATCTCGTTGGCGTCGGAGGAGATGATGACTTCATCGGCACCGAGGGCGAGGGCGGCGTCTTTTTTCTTGGGGGAGGTGGAGATGACGACGGTGTGGGCACCGAAGGCGTGGGCGAACTTGACGCCCATGTGGCCGAGGCCGCCGAGACCGACGACGCCGATTTTTTTGCCCTTCAAATCGCCCCAGCGGCGCATGGGGGAGTAGGTGGTGATGCCGGCGCAGAGGAGCGGGGCAACGCCGGGGAGGCTAAGGTTTGCGGGGACGGCGAGGGCGAAGTGCTCATCAACGACGATGGAGGAGGAGTAGCCACCGTAGGTGACGGGGGCGGTGCCGTGCTTGTCTGGGGAATTGTAGGTGAAGGTGGCGTGGGGGCAGAACTGCTCGAGATTGGCGGCGCACTGGGGGCAGGACTGGTCTGAGCCGACGAGGCAGCCGACGCCGACGATGTCGCCAACCTTGTGCTTTTTGACGGCGGAGCCGACCTGGGTGATGCGGCCTACGATTTCGTGACCGGGGACGCAGGGATAGACGGTGGGCATGGCGCTCCACTCATTGCGGGCCTGGTGGAGGTCGGAGTGGCAAACGCCGCAGTAGAGGATGTCGATCTCGACGTCGCGGTCGGTGGGGTCGCGGCGGGGGATGCTGAGGTGGGAGAGGGCGGAGGTGGGGCTGGAGGCGGCGTAGGCTTTGGCGGTGGGCATGGGAGTAGTGGGGATGTTGAGAGGGTTAGTTGAGCTGAGTGGGCTGCTGGTATTCTTCGTCGGTGACGTGCTCCAACCAGTCGACGGCCTTGCCATCGAGGCTTTCCTGGATGGCGATGTGAGTCATGGCGGTGGTGGGGGAGGCACCGTGCCAGTGTTTTTCGCCGGGCGGGAACCAGACGACATCTCCGGGGTGGATTTCGACGACGGGGCCGCCGAGGCGCTGGGCGCGACCGCAGCCGGAGGTGACGATGATGGTCTGGCCGAGTGGGTGGGTGTGCCAGGCGGTGCGGGCGCCGGGCTCGAATGTGACGGTGGCGCCGGCGACGCGGGCGGGGGCCTCGGTTTGGACGAGGGGATCGATGCGCACGGTGCCGGTGAACCAGGAAGCAGGGCCCTGGGCGGAGGGGCGTGAGCCGTTGCGGTGGATGTCCATGGGAGTATGGGGGGGTTACGCCTGAGAAGGGTTTAGCAGCGGTTTATTGTGCGCAAGTTTCAGCCAGTGAAGCGAAACCAGGGAGAGAGGGCAAGAGCAAGATTGGATTCGCGCGGCGGTGCTGTGTAGAATGCGGGATGGCACGACCCTCCATGAATGACATCGCCCTGCGGCTTGGGATTTCCAAGATGACGGTGTCGCGTGCACTGCGTGGCGGGAAGCATGTGGAGGCGGAGCTGAAGGGGAAGATACTGCAGGCGGCGGCGGAGCTGGGGTACCGGCCGGACCCTGAGATCGCGAAGCTGATGACGCACATGCGGCGGACGCGGAAAACGAGCGCGCCGCAGACGCTGGCGTTTGTCTGGGCGGAGCGAAGCTCGCGGGAGAGGGAAAGCTCTTCGTGGTCGCAGCAGCTGGTGCTGGGAGCGCACCGGCAGGCGGAGAAGCTGGGGTTTAAGCTGGAGGAGTTTCACCTGGCAGCGAGAGGGATGACGGGACGGAGGCTGTCGGAGATCCTGGAGGCGCGAGGGATACCGGGATTCATCCTCTCGCCGCTGGTGTCGCGCAGCCGGGGGCATGTGAGCATGGCGTGGGAGAAGTTTTGCAGTGTGGTGATCGGGCTGGGCTATGCGAGGCCGCAGCTGCATCGGGTGCACCACCATCACTATCTGGGGATGATGACGGCGCTGCGGATGCTGAAGAAGCAGGGGTATAAGCGGATCGGCTTTTACTGCGGGAGCACGATCAATGAGCGGATGTTTCGGGCGTGGTCGGCGAGCTTTTTGGCGCATCATCCGCTGACGAAGCCGGGGGAGCTGCTGGCGCTGCGCAAGTCCCTGAACTGCAGTGATTTCCAGGAGTGGCTGCGACGCGCGAAGCCGGAGGTGGTGATCGATGGCGGACATCTGGTGAAGGAGTGGCTGGAGGAGATGCCGAGAGACCGGAGGCCGCAGCATGTCTCGCTGGGCTGGCGAGCGGACATGCCTGAGGTGGCGGGGGTGGACCAGCAGGCGGATGTGCTGGGAGCTGCTGCGGTGGACCTGCTGGTGACGCAGTACCAGCAAAATGAGCGTGGCATTCCGGAGTCTCCCAGAATCGTGATGACGGAGGGCGTGTGGAGAACTGCCCAGCTTGAGAAGGCAGAACCAAGGCGGACAGGGGGGGTAAAGGGGAGGGTTGACGGGTAGTGCTGGCCCAGCGCAGGTTTTGATGAGAAAACTGGCTGTGCCTGGGAGAACTGAGGGTTTACGCTCTTATGGCGTCAAATATTTGGTTTTATGCCTAGTATCTCGAACTACTTTTTATTCGTTTTTGTTTTATTCCGTTGTAGCGCCTGAAATCCCACGCGAACTGCCGCACTGGTGTCGGGGGTGGGGCCAAAAACCCCTTGAAGAGGTTATATGAATGGACTGGAGTTTGTGGCTCGTTAGGACCAAGAATGGAACCACTGCATCTCGCTTCCCGGAAATCCCTCATTTATGTCGGCCTAGCGGCCAGCATTCTCTTCAGCGGCTGCCATCACAAGGAGGCTGAACACAAAGAGGAGGAGAAGCAGCCCAAGCTGGTGCTGACAAATCCACTGAAGAAAGATACGCTGGTCACGCGCGAATATGTGTGCCAGATCCGCTCCTGCCGAAACATTGAGCTGCGGGCAGTGGAACGCGGCTACCTGCAGTCGGTCTTTGTCAAAGAGGGGCAGGTGGTGAAGGAAAACGAACCGATGTTCAAGATCCTGCCGCTGGTTTACCAGGCGGAGCTGACAAGCGCGGAGGCTGAGGCGCAAGTGGCCAAAGTGGAATACGAGAACACCAAAAGGCTGACGGAAAGCAAGGTGGTGTCTGACAAGGAGCTGGCCATCTCCCAGGCCAAATGGGAGCAAAAGAAGGCGGTGGTGAACCTGGCCCAGGCGCATCTGGGCTTTACCAACATCAATGCCCCTTTCACGGGACTGATGGACCGGCTGTATCTGCGGAACGGGAGCCTGGTGGATGAAGGGGATCTGCTGACCACGCTGTCTGACAACAGCGAGATGTGGGTGTACTTCAATGTGCCTGAGGCGGAGTATCTGGATTACATGTCGGAGGAGCAGCCGGAGGAGAGAAAAAAGGTGGAGCTGCTGATGGCGAACGGGAAGATTTTTAACCAGCCAGGAAGGGTCAACGTGATCGAGGCGGAGTTTAACAACCAGACCGGCACCATTCCCTTCCGTGCGGACTTCCCGAATCCGGACCGCCTGCTGAGGCACGGAGAGACGGGCAACATACGCATGAAGAAGCTGGTGAAGGATGCGCTGCTCGTGCCGCAGAAATGCACCTTTGAGATTTTGGACCACCATTATGTGTATGTGGTCGGCAAGGACAACATCATCAAACAGGAGAGAATCCATGTCGTGGAGGAGGTGGAAGACCTTTTCATCGTCAGCTCCGGTGTGACCACGGAGGACAAGATCATCTTTGAAGGGATGCGGCAGGCCAGAGATGGCGACAAAGCCGGGGAATACACATTTGAGAAGCCCGAAGAGGCCTTCAAAGAACTGAAGATTAAGGCGGAATAAAATAACCTGACCATGTTTACAAAGATCCTGCACAGGCCAGCACTGGCCATCGTGATTTCGTTGATCATCCTCTTCCTGGGGGCACTTTCGATCTTCACACTGCCCATTTCACAATTTCCCAACGTGGCACCGGTTCTGGTGACGGTGACGCTGGACTACCCGGGAGCGAGCGCGAAAGTGCTCGAAGAGTCCTGTCTCATTCCGCTGGAGCAGTCGATCAACGGGGTGCAGGACATGAAGTACATGGTGTCCAGCGCGGCGAGCTCGGGCGAGGCGGTGATCCAGATCTTCTTCCACATGGGGACGGACCCCAACCAGGCGACGGTGAACGTGCTGAACCGTGTGAACGCGGTGTCGTTCCGACTGCCGCCGCTGGTGGTGCGAGAGGGCATCATCGTGTGGAACCTAGCGCCGAACATGCTCATGTATGTGAACTTGTACAGCAAGGACAAGAACGCGGACATGAAGTTCCTCTTCAACTACGCGTACATCACGCTTTTCCCGGAGCTGTTCCGCACACGCGGAGTCGGTTACGTGAAGATCCTGGGAACGCGGCAGTATGCGATGCGCGTGTGGCTGAAGCCGGACCGCATGCGTGCCTACAACGTCTCAAGCGAGGAGGTGATGAAAGCGCTGCGAGAGCAGAGCATGATCGGCTCTCCGGGACGAATAGGACGAGCGGACAGCAAGACCTCGCAGTCGCTGGAATACGTGCTGGTGTATGCGGGCCGATTTAACACGGCGGAGCAGTATGGGAACGTGATCCTGCGCTCCACGGAGAGCGGCGAGCTGCTGAAGCTGAAGGACGTGGCGGAAGTGGAGCTGGGAAGCGAGTTCTACGACCTTTACTCCGACCTGGACGGCGACCCGTCCGCGGCCATCGTGATCAAGCAGAGCTATGGCAGCAATGCGGCGGAAGTTATCAAGGAGCTGAAGGCGAAGCTGGAGGACGCGAAGGTGAAATCCTTCCCGCCGGGGATGGACTACAAGATCAGCTATGACGTGTCGAACTTCCTGGATGCCTCGATCCACCAGGTGCTGCACACGCTGGTGGAAGCATTCGTGCTGGTGGCGCTGGTGGTGTTTGTGTTCCTGGGAGACTGGCGTTCGACGCTGATCCCGACGCTGGCGGTGCCGGTGTCCCTGGTGGGAGCCTTCTTCCTGATGCAGCTGCTGGGGGTGAACATCAACCTGATCACGCTGTTCGCGCTGGTGCTGGCGATCGGGATCGTGGTGGATGACCCGATCGTGGTGGTGGAGGCGGTGCATGCGAAGATGCACGGCACGTTCATCTCGCCCTACAAGGCGACGCAGATGGTGCTGCATGAAATCGCGGGTGCGGTGATCGCGATCACGCTGGTGATGACGGCGGTGTTTGTGCCGGTGACGTTCATGTCGGGTCCGGTGGGTGTGTTCTACCGGCAGTTCTCGATCACGATGGCGGTGTCCATCATTCTTTCGGGTGTGATGGCGCTGACGCTGACGCCGGTGCTATGCGCGATGATTCTGAAGAGGACGGACCACCACCACAAGTCGCGGGGACCGATCGCGTGGCTGCTGGGGATCTTCAACTACTGGTTCGACAAGGTCACGGACCTTTATGTTGGCATCCTGAGGCGCATCGTGCACCTGCGGACATTCACGTTCCTGATCCTGGGCGGAGCCGGTGCGGCGATCTACTTCATCAATGAGACGCTGCCTGCGGGATTCATCCCGACGGAGGACCAGGGCATGATCTACGCGATTTTGCAGACACCGCCGGGAACGACGCTGGAGCGTACGTATGCGAAGTCTCGCGAGCTGATGAAGGTGGCGAAGACGATTGAAGGGATTGACTCAGTGTCCACGCTGGCGGGCTACGAAGTGCTGACGGAAGGCCGCGGATCGAACTCCGGAACGTGTCTGATCAACCTGACGAACTGGGAGGAGCGCCATCTGACCGCGCCGCAGATCATCGCGGAGCTGAAGGAGAAGTGCCAAGAGATCTCCGGGGTGCGAATCGAGTTCTTCGAACCTCCGGCGGTGCCCGGATACGGTGCGGCGGGCGGCTTTGCGCTGAGCCTTCTGGACAAGACGAATTCCGGTGACTACGACAAGCTGCAGGATGTGAACAACGAGTTCATGGAGAAGCTGGCGAAGCGGAAGGAAATCCGCGGACTGTTCACGTTCTTCAGTGCGAACTACCCGCAGCAGGAGGTGATCATCGACAACAAGATCGCCATGCAGAAAGGGGTGTCGATCGGCAAGGCGATGGACAACCTGGACATCATGGTGGGAAGCACCTACGAGCAGGGGTTCATCCTGTTCAACCGGTTCTGGAAGCTGTATATCCAGGCGCATCCGGACTACCGCAGGCTGCCGAAGGATCTGCAAGACCTGTATGTGGCGAATGAGAAGGGCGAGATGGTGCCATACTCAGCGTTCATGAAACTGGTGCCAAGGCTGGGCCTGAACGAGATCACGCGATACAACGCCTACCCTGCCCCGAGCATCCAAGGTGCGCCGGCGGACGGGTACAGCAGCGGTGAAGCCATCGCAGCGATCAAGGAGGTGGCGAAGTCTCTGCCGCGCGGTTATGACATCGCCTGGGCCGGCCTCTCGTTTGATGAAGCCGCACGCGGAAACGAGGCTGTGGTGATCTTTGTGGTGGTGCTGCTGTTTGTGTACCTGGTGCTGGTGGGCCAGTATGAAAGCTTCACGCTGCCGCTGGCGGTGATTCTCTCCCTGCCGATCGGGGTGATGGGCTCGTTTGCCCTGCTGAGAGCGATGGGGCTGAGCAATGACATTTATGCGCAGGTGGGGCTGATCATGCTCGTGGGCCTACTGGGCAAGAACGCCATTCTGATTGTGGAGTTTGCCTCGCAGCGGCACGGGGAGGGGCTGACGATCCTGGAAGCCGCCATTGAAGGCGCCAAGGTGCGGTTCCGCCCGATTTTGATGACGTCCTTCGCATTCATCGCGGGGATGATTCCCCTGCTCCGGGCCCATGGCGCAGGCGCGATCGCCAACAAGACCATCGGTGCGTCTGCGGCCGGGGGGATGTTCCTGGGAACGGTGATTGGCCTGCTGGTTGTCCCTGGACTTTACTACATTTTCGGTACGATCTCTGCTCGCGGCAAACTTCTTCCTGATGAAGATGACATGCCTTTGAGCGAACTCGGAGAGTACGGCCACGGTCATCAAGAACATGAAAAAACTGAAGAACAAACTCCTAGCATTTAATTTCGTCTGTCTGTTGGTCATGGTGCAGGGGTGCTCTTCCGTGCTCCGTCGCGGGCCGCTGCCATCCAGCGACCCGCCGCTGCCGGCGAACTTCCCTGACACCTCGGGCCCGAACAACTCCGCCATGATCGGATGGAAGGAGTATTTCAAGGACCCGAACCTGACCTCACTGATCGGCCAGGCTCTGCAGAACAACCAGGAGCTGAACATCCTGATTCAAGAGATCGAGTTTGCGAAACAGGACGTGCGCCGTACGAGAGGGGCCATTTTCCCCTTCGTGACCGGAGGCACCACTGCGGGCATCGACAAGGTGGGACGTCATACGGCAGCGGGAGCTGCGGAAGACAACACGGCGAACGAGATCGCTGCGGGAAGGCCGATTCCGACGAACACGCCCAACTTTGGGTTTGGAGCGGATTTTGACTGGGAAGTGGACATCTGGAGGAAGCTGCGCAACGAGCGTGACGCAGCGATCCTGCGCTATCTGGGAACCCAGGAAGGGCGGAACTTCATGATCACGAACATCGTGGCCGAGATCGCCACGAATTACTATGAACTAGTGGCGCTGGACAATCAGCTGATCACGCTGAAGCGCACGATCGAGATCCAGCAGAACGCGCTTGAGGCGGTGAAGCTGCAGAAAGCGAACGCGCGGGTGACGGAGCTTGCGGTGCGCCGTTTCGAAGCTGAAGTGCTGAAGAACCAGAGCCGTCAGTTCAAGATCCAGCAGCAGATCACGGTGACGGAAAACAACCTGAACTATCTGGTGGGCCGCTATCCCCAGCCGATCAAGCGCCGGTCCGAGGGCTTTGACCAGCTGATGCTGACGCGCATCGGCAGCGGTCTTCCGGTGCAGCTCCTGCGCAACCGCCCGGACGTGCGGCGCGCAGAACTGGAACTGGCGGCGACGGGACTGGATGTGAAAGCGGCGGCAGCGAGGTTCTACCCTGCCCTGAGCATTCAGGGTGCGCTGGGCCTGCAGTCCTTCAGCCTTGCCTCCGCGTTTAACGCGCCAGCTTCGATCATGTACGGTGCCGCAGCCAACCTGATGGCGCCGCTGATCAACCGAAGCGCGATCAAGGCGGCCTTCCTGGGCGCGAGCGCGAAGCAGATCGGGGCGATCTACACCTACCAGCAGACGGTGCTGAAGGCGTACATTGAGACGGTGAACCAGCTGGCGCAGATCAAAAACTACGGCAAGAGCTACGACCTCAAGAGCCAGCAGGTGGCGGCTTTGAATGATTCCATCACGATTGCAGGACAGCTGTTCTTCAATGCACGTGCGGACTACACGGAAGTGCTCTTCACGCAACGTGACGCCCTGGAGTCGAAGATGGACCTGATCGAGCTGAAGCAAGAGCAGCTGAACGCGTTTGTGAAGGCGTACAAGGCGCTGGGCGGTGGCTACAACCGCGCGGCTGGCGGCTCTGGGAACACCACGAAGATGGCTGTGCCGAAGATTGTCGGCCAGCTGCGTGGCGGGAACTGATGAGATCTGAGATCATCGCCTAGACCAACTACGGGCTGCACTGGAGGAGAGTTTGACTCCCCCCTGAAAGTGCAGCCCGCTTTTTTTGAGGGGAGAGATGCCAGGTCTTTTGTCTCATACCATCCATTGTGGAAAGCGGCCTGCAGCTTCGACTGAACGAGCGCTGGAGGGCTGAGAGAGCTGCAGGAGGGCCTGTACTCCGATCATGATCTCGAAGCCTTTCCTGCGTTCCTTCGGAGCGCGATGTTGAGTGAGATCAAACACCCAGGGCTTGCGCCCCGAGCTGACTCCTGTGGGCCTTTGGCCCACGGCGCTGTGTCTTGATGACCTGATGGCCGACGCTCTTTCTCAGCTCTCTCAGCTTCTACAGATCTGTTTTCAGCATCATTCATCCCATTGGCACAGACCAGCGGCTGATGCACTGCGAGCAAAGCTGCTTGTTTTATCTGCAGGACCTCGCTTTCATGTCGGCCCAATCATGAAATCCCGCATCCTCCTTGCCGCACTTGCCCTGGTCGTCTCGATTCCTGCTTTTGCAGGTGAATTTGTGTCCCTGTTTGATGGAAAGACGCTGACGGGCTGGAAGAACCCGTACGACTGGGGGCAGATCGACATTGTGAATGGTGAGATCCACCTCACGGGCGAGAAGAAGTTCTTTGTGGTGACTGAGAAGCCCTACAGTGATTTCATTTTTGAGGGCGACATTCTGCTGCCCGAAGGCCAGGCGAACAGCGGATTCATGTTCCGCGCGCACGTGGAAAAGAACAAGGTCTTTGGCTACCAGGCAGAGGTGGATGGTGATGCGAACCGCAAGTGGAGCGGGGGTCTGTATGACGAGGGGCGGCGGATGTGGTTCATCAGCCCGATCAAGGGCAACAAGGAGAGCGAGGCTGCCTTCCGTGCCCGCGCGGGCGACGCCTTCAAGCGCAATGACTGGAACACGTACCGGATCGAGTGCCGGGGCAAGAGTCTGAAAATTTTCGTGAACGGGGTGCTGACGACGGATGTGGAAGACGACAAGGATGCGAGCGGTGTGATCGCGATTCAGCATCACGGTGAGAAGGGACAGACGTACAAGTTTCGGAATCTGCGGATTCAGGAGCTGAAATAGGGGGCGTTGCGAGCGGCAGGAGCCATTGATGAATGGCTTTCCGAAGTGGCTGAGACGTTCGATTTTGCCGCAAAGGGGCAGAGGGAGCAAAGGAGGAATTTCACCTCTGGCTTGGCTCCATTGCGACCATGATTCTCTGCGGCAAAGCAACGCCCTGTTCGCGCTCCATCGGGAAGGAGTTTTGCATACTGCCATGCACGTGGATGGGTGAAGCGGAGCGATCCTTGTTCCGCAGGAACAAGGCTACTTTGGTGCGGCTGGCGATGGCGGGACTTTGAAGGCATGCGGCCGCCGAGATTGGGCATCATGCCAAGGCATGGGAGGCTAAAGGCCCATCATCGCGTCGAACACCTGGCGGCAGAACTCGGAAATGATTTTGCCGTCGGTGTAGTGGTTGATCATGAGGGCGTAGGAGTATTCGGCACCTGATTTGGTCTTGGCGTAGCCGGTGAAGGTGCGGATGCCGGACATGGCGCCGCCTTTCCAGGTGAGGCCGTCTTTGGAGAGGAGCGAGGCTTTGTAGGCGGGGCCCTGCGGGCCGGTGCCAGCATGGTATTGCAGACGGGCGAGGTCGAGCGGGCGGATGAAGTCGGCACGGGCGAGGCCGCAGCCGTCCTCCATGCGCAGGCCGATGAAGTCGAGGCCGCGCGGTTTCCAGTGCTCGCGGATGACCTGGGCGGGGGGCTTGCCTGTCTTCACGCCGAGCATGCGGAAGACGCATTCGGTTTCGAGGTTGTCGGAGGTGGCGTGGATGCTTTTGATGATGTCGATGAGGGGTGGGGAGTCGTGCTGGAGCAATGCATAGGAGGGCTGAGCCGTGGAGGTGGCAGCCGAGCCGACCTGAATGCCTGCGGCGGTGAGGAGTGCGCGGAAATGATGCTCGACGAAACGAGCCGGGTCTGGCACGGCGCCTTTGGCCTGAAACTTGGCGGCTCCGAGCGGCACGGTGCCACGGAGGTGAATGGCGGTGGTGATTTCGCCGCCGTGAATGACGACGCCGTCTCCGGAGTCTGCCGGGCCGGTGGTGACTTCGTTTTTCCAGGCGGCCTGGGGGAGTTCGAGATTGATGCCGAGCAGCTCTGCGGGGGTGCCTTCAGCGGGGCCGGCACGGAACATGACAATGTAGCGGTTGTGATTGAGGTTGAGGCCTGAGACGCCGCTGCCATAGCCGTTGCCGATGTCTCCCCAGTTCCAGTAGTCGCTGTAGAGGCTGCCGGTGAAGAAACTGGTGTCTGCACGGATGCCGCCGGTGATGCGCAGGAGGCCGCGCTGTTTCAGCTCTGCCACCCAGGCTTTAAGATCGTCCATCTTGAGCATGGGGTCACCGCCGCCGATGATGACGAGATCGCCCTTGATCTCTCCATTCTGAATGGGAGCGGAGGCTTTGAGCCCGGTGGTGAAATGGAAGTCCGGGCCGAGGATCTCCAAAGCGGTGGCGGTGGTGAGGGTCTTGAGGCTGGAGGCGGGGATGAAGGCGGTGGTGGCGTTGTCATCGAGAATGACTTCGCCTTTGTCATTGAGGAGGCAGAAGCCGATGGCGGCGCCGGCGAGGGCGGGATTGGCGCGGGCTTCCTGGAGCAGTTTGGTGATGGGGTGCGGCTCTGGTTTTGCCGGAGGCTGTGGGACTGGGGGCTGGGGCTCGGGCGGAGTCTCGATCTTGATGGAAATCGGAGGGGTGACTGGGGGGGTGGTGGGCGCACCTGCCTCACGGCGGAGGATGAGCAGGGCCGCCAGGGCGGAGCCGAGGAGAAGAATGAGGAGGTTTTTCCACATGCGCAGGAGTGTAGCGTGTTTTCAGAAGTAGAATTCTGAAAAGAGCGACTTTCTGGGTGGCGGTGCCGCAGCTTGATGCTGGGTTCGCCAAGCTGCACCGCGGCGCTGACGTATGGTGACCCCTCAGCCTGATGGACTGGAGCGAACAGCAGATTATTGCCTCTAGAACGCCATGACCCACCTGCTGTGAGCAACGGGCCACTCGTGTCATGCGCCACTGTTCTTCAACGAGGGAGAGATGCGCGTGGGGCTTGCGGTTTGGTGAACGATGGGCAGTTTTGTGGCATGAAACCTGAGAAAGTGAAGTTCATGCTGATGGCGGCGGACATGAAGCGGGCTGTGAGCTTTTACCGGGATGTGATCGGGCTGGAGCCGCTGTTTGTGAGCGATTTTTGGACAGAGATGAGGTTTGGCGATGCGATCATCGCGCTGCATGGGGGGCATGATGGCTCGCGGAATCCGACGGGGCTGAGCTTTCAGTATGAGGATGTGCTGACGATGGCGGAGAAGATCGCGGGAGCGGGTGGCAAGATTTTGCAGTCGCCGCAGCAGCGGGAGGGGGAGCCGATTTTGCTGGGGGTGTACCGGGATGCGGAGGGGAACGAGGTGTTTATCACGCAGTACGTGGGGTGAATGAGGTGGGATGATGGAGTGGTGGAGTGCGGCTTGGGGAGGTTCGTTTTTGCCGCAGAGGGGCAAAGAGGCAGAGGTGGCAGAGGTGGCAGAGGTGGCAGAGGTGGCAGAGGGGAAGGTGGATTTGCCGGGGGCGCAGACTTCCACGCCTTGATGGGGGAATTTGGTGTTCGTGGCGTTGCATGGGACGGTGGGTGCGTATTATATCCGCCCCCTTCCCCATGCTGACTTCCTTCATTCCCACGCTCGATGCGCTGCCAGCGCGAAAAACGCCGCTGATGGAGAGGTTTGCAGCATTGCTGGAGCCGAAGGGGCCGGGGCAGATCGAGACGATGGCGAAGGAGTCGCGGATGATCACGCGGCGGAATTTTGGGCGGACGATGCGGCTGTTTGCGCCGCTGTATGTTTCCAATGAATGCGTGAACAACTGCAGCTACTGCGGATTTTCACGCGACAACAATTCCATTCTGCGGGTGACGCTGACGATCGACCAGGTGGTGGCTGAGGCGAGGCATCTGGTGGCGCAGGGATTTCGGAACATCCTGCTGGTGGCGGGGGAGCATCCGAAAT
Organism: Prosthecobacter fluviatilis; assembly: GCF_042655725.1. GTDB lineage: Bacteria > Verrucomicrobiota > Verrucomicrobiia > Verrucomicrobiales > Verrucomicrobiaceae > Prosthecobacter > Prosthecobacter fluviatilis. The sequence goes on along the minus strand of NZ_JBHSMQ010000001.1, from coordinate 442,707 downwards.
TTGTGAGCGATGGGTACCTGGAGGAGTGCATCCGGGCGATCCGGGATTTTGTGCCGACGATTGGGATCGAGGTGGGGCCGATAGAGGCGCCGGAGTATGAGCGCATGGTGAAGGCGGGTGCGGAGGGCCTGGTGGTGTACCAGGAGACCTACGACCGCGAGATTTACAAGGACATGCACACGGCGGGGCCGAAGAAGGACTTCGACTGGCGGCTGGCGTGCCCGGAACGCGGGTATGCGGGTGGGTTTCGCCGCATAGGCATTGGGGCGCTGTTTGGCCTGAGTGACTGGCGGCTGGAGGCGCTGCGACTGGCGGCACATTTGGAGCATCTGTACAAGCACTGCTGGAAGTCGACATTCACGGTGGCGTTTCCGCGGCTGCGGCCTGCGGCGGGCGGTTTCAGCCCGATGACGGATTTCCCTGACTGGGCGCTGGTGCAGACGATCTGCGCCTACCGCATCATTTTCCCGGAAGTGGGGATCATCCTGAGCACGCGGGAGCCTGCACCGCTGCGGGATGCGCTGGCGCCTCTAGGCGTGACGGTGATGAGCGCGGGGAGTCATACGGAACCAGGCGGCTACACGGGCGCGGGGGCGGAAGACCTGCACCTGACGGTGAAGGGCAAGCGCGTGGAGGTGGCGGAGAAGGCGGAAACGAATCGTGCCGAAGGGCAGTTTGGGATCGCGGATCAGCGGTCACCGCAGAGTGTGGCGGAGATGCTGAGGAAGCAGGGGCTGGACCCGGTGTGGAAGGACTGGGATGCGTCGATTTTGGCTGCGTGAACCCCGAATTTTGATATGAAGATTACTTTGAACGGAGAGAAGCGTGAGTTGGCGGAGCCGCAGACGGTGAAGTCGCTGCTGGAGAGCATTGGGCTGGGTGGCAAGCCGGTGGTGGTGGAGCAGAATCAGGTGGCGCTGCTGCCGAGGGAGATCGAGGGGGCCGTGGTGAGCGAGGGGGATGTGATCGAGGTGGTGCAGATCACGGCGGGGGGGTAAGAGGAAATGACGAATCACGAAGCCGGAATGACGAATGTCGGAGGCTTTGAGGGGCTCGGGGCTTGAGGACGGAGCTGAGCACTCATACCACGCATAGCTGAAAACGGGTCTCATGGGTGAAAGTCAGCATTCCATGCGGCCAGTCAGCATTCTGGCGGAGTGGGATCGTCCTGATCCCACACGCTCCCGCGTCGCCCAGCGTCTTCGCACATCCACGAACACGCTGCAGGTGGGGGGATCAAGATGATCCCCCTCCGTCGGCTCGTGCCTCCGCCTTCAGACCCGTTTTCATCGCATTAGGGTATGAGATCGAGGACGATTTTGAGTTAGCGGGAGACGCTGGAGTAGCCGTTGCCGGTGGAGCAGAGGCGGAAGAGGTGGTTGCAGACTTCGTGGGCGGAGAGGATGCCGGTGCGGGGGAGTGAGTCGAAGTCGCCGATGAGGACAGGCCAGTCGGCACGGTCTTCGGGGATGCGACCGTGGGAGCCTTTGACGAGGGTGGCGTCGAGAGGGATGACATCCATGAGCATGCGCTGGCCGAGGGCTTTTTTGGCGAGCTTGGAGGCGACTTTGAGCTTGGGCCACTTGATGGCGGGATCGAGGAAGAGCTCGGCGGGGTCGTAGCCACATTTGCGATGGATGTCAACGCAGCGGGCGAAGTCGGGGGCTTTTTTGTCGTCCTGCCAGTAGTAGTAGGTGAACCAGCTTTTGGCGTCGGCGACGGCGATGAGGTCGCCGCTGCGTTCGTGGTTGAGGCCGACGAGGTGCTTTTCCATTTTGCCGAGGACCTGGGCGACGCCGGGGGTGGCCTCAAGGGTGGCGCGGACGGTGGCGAGGAGGCTGGGATCGTTGAGGTAGATGTGGGCGACCTGGTGGTCGGCGATGGCGAAGGCTTTGGAGCCGCCGAGGTCGAGGGTTTCGCGGCCGAGCTCGTCTTTGATGCTAAGCCAGCCTTTTTCGCGGAAGACGCGGTTGAGGTGAACGGGCTGCTCGACGTCTGTGATGCCGTATTCGGAGAGGAGTACGACCTTGATGTTGCGGGTCTCGTAGAAGCGGATGAGGTCGCCGACGACGTTGTCGATCTGGCGGAGGTCGGTGCGGATTTTCTCCATGTCGAGGCCGACGCGCTGGAGATTGTAGTCGAGGTGGGGGAGGTAAACGAGGGAGAGGCCGGGCCAGTGCTTTTCCTCGATCCATTTGGCGCTTTCGGCGATCCAGATGGAGGATTTGATGTCGGAGCCGGGGCCCCAGAAGTGGCGGAAGGGAAAGGGGCCGAGGTCTTTTTTGATGCGGTCCCGCAGCGGCATGGGCTGGGTGTGGATGTCGAAGACCTTGCGGCCATCGGCGGGATAAAGCGGGCGCGGGGTGATGGCGAAGTCCGCGGTGGAGTACATGTTGAACCACCAGAAGAGCTTGGCGCAGGTGAACTGGGGATCGACGCGGCGGAGGGCCTCCCAGAGTTTTTCGCCGTGCATGAGCTGCTCGGGCTGCTTCCAGAAGCGGTGCTCGGCGTAGTCGCGGTCATACCAGCCGTTGGCGACGACGCCGTGGTCACGGGCGAGACGGCCGGTGAGATAGGTGGCCTGAGCGGTGCAGGTGACGGCGGGGAGGACGGGCTCGATAAGGGCGGAGCGGTTGCGCTCGACGAACGCACGGATGGCCGGAGTGTGCTCGCCGATGAGGCGGCTGGTGAGTCCGACGACGTTCAGAATGGCGGTGCGCTGCATGGAGGAAGTTCGCTGTTCTCGGTTTTTAGTTCCCTGTTGTTAGCATGGGAAGCGTGAACTGCGAACGGAGAACCAGCAACCTTCAGTAAAGCATGGCAGCGATGACGTAGGCGATCTTGCAGATGAAGTGCAGTGCCTGATCCTGAACGAAGGTGGTCTTGTTTTCGCATTTGGCGAAATCGATGAGCCAGTGCAGGACGAACTCAATGAGGCCGAGATAGAAACAGCCGGTGATGGCCCAGACGGCTGCTGCGTGGATGAGGCAGTGGGCCGTCATGCACCAAGGCCAGATGACCAAGGGGCGGGAGGGGTCCTGCAGCTTGTAGAGCAGGTGACGATTTTTGCAGGTGGAGAGGAACTCGCCCTGCAAGGGGTAATCCATCAGCGCATGGCCGGCGAAGAGAAGAAAAATGACCTGGATGGCTTCCAGCGTGGTATGCGGAGGGAATGGCAGCAGGCCAGACATGCCGGAGTTTTCCATCGTGAGCGAAGGGCTGCAATGCACGATTCATAAATCATGCGCAAAACAGCCCTGCTCACTGTGATGCATCAGGCGCTGTAGAAGGCGGCGATCTTCTCGTTCACCGCACGGAGACGGTGGGAGATGGTGCGGCCGACACCGATGAGGAGCCAGGCGGCAGCGCGAGGGTACTCATTGATGTAGCTTTCGAGAGTCTCACCATCGATGCGCCAGACCTGGGAGAACTCGACTGCGGTGACGCTGGCGCTGGCGACGTTGGGGTCGAGAAGGTTGATTTCTCCGATGGTTTCGCCCTTCTGGATCGAGCCAAGGAGGACCTTGTGGCCCCCACGCATGGCGGTGGCATGGAACTTGCCGGAGACGACAAAGAAGAGGCTGTTTTGCTGCTGCCCTTCCTCAATCAAATGCTGACCTGGCTGAACCGGAAGAAATTCACCGTAGCCGCTGAGAATGTCGCGATCTTCGTCGCCCAGAGGTTCGAGAATGCCTTGGGCAGGGAGTTTGGGGGACGAGAGTGAGCTCATGGGAGTGAGTTAAGATTAATTAAGCAGTCTTTTTTAAGCGGAGAAGCCTGGAATGGCAAGCACGACGAGCAACAAGCTGCCGAATCCGCCTTATTGTGTGTAGAAATCGTCACATCCGGGTCAACAACGGCTGACTTCCGGCATTTTCACCGCCCGTGGTCGTTCAGATTTGCGAAGGATGTACATCCTAAATTTTGCTGGATTTCCAAGGGCATCGGTTCAAAATCGACCCCTCACTTCAACCAGCCACCCCGACCCCATCCATGTCCGACTCTACCTCCTCCAAATGCTGCGGCAGCCTTAGTTATGATTTCGCCCATGTCCTGCTCCGCCTTTGGGTCGGCATGCGCCTTTTCATGGCAGGCCTCGACAAGTTCCGCTGGGGCAACGGACCGACTGTGAGCTTTGGCCTGGACAACTACGCGAAGAAGACCGGCCCGCTGGCCAAGCTGATGACGGACAACAGCTTCATGCCGCAGTGGGCCTGTGACGCCTTTGCGGCGACGATCGGCTACATCCTGATCCCAGTGGGCATCTGGGTCGCGGTCGGCATCTTCACGGAGTTTGGCCTGCTGGCAGCCGGCCTGGTGTTCCTTTCCCTGGGCCTGGGCCTGGCGGCACTGCCGGACGACACGGAAGTGGTCAGCAACATCGGTCTTTCCATTCTGATCGTGGCCGCTGCGCTGGTGACCTCGAAGGCGAAAACCTTCTCGATCGACGGCCTCCTTTCCCGCAAGAAGGCATAAATCCACGACTTAGCGTCGTCATTGGCAGTGAACCCACGCGCCTGAACGCACCTATGAATTCCCAGCCCCTTCCCTCCTCTCCAGCGCCGCTGTCCCGCTTCATGGACCGCCGCGGCTTCCTCCGCACCAGTGCTCTGACGAGCAGTGGCATCTATCTCGCGACCAGCAAGGGCGCGATCGCCCAGCAGACTGAAAAAGGCCGTACGATCAAGTGCGCGCTGGTCGGCTGCGGCGCCCAAGGCAACGCCCTGCGCGTGGCCTCCAAAGACGTGCCGGGCATCCAGTGGGTGGCCATGTGCGACATCTGGAAGTTTTCCATCGCGAAGACGCGGGGCGGCTTTCTGGGTGAGAACAAGCACCAGGTCGATGGCGAGATCAAAATCTACGAAGACATCAACGAGATGCTCGACAAGGAGCCGTCGATTGAGGCGGTCTTCATCGCGACACCGGATTTCATGCATGCGCCTTATTCACGCCTGTGCCTTGAGAGGGGCAAGAACGTGTACTGCGAGAAGATGATGAGCAACACGATCGAAGGAGCACGCGACATGGTGCGCGCCGGCAAGGCGAACCCCGGGATCTTCCAGATCGGACATCAGCGCCACTCGAATCCGCGCTACCTGAACCTGCGCGACAACATCATCAAGCCAGGCAAGATGCTGGGCCGGATCACGCATGCGTATGCGCAGTGGAACCGAGGGGTTTCCGGCAGCGCGCCGCAAGGTGCGGTGAAAGGCTATGACATCCCGCAGGATGTGCTGACGAAGCACGGGTATGGAAGCATCGAGGAATTCCGCAACTGGCGCTTTTTTGCGAAGTACGGCGGCGGCCCGCTCTCCGACCTGGGAGCGCACCAGATTGACATGTTCAACTGGATGTATGAGTCCACACCGGTCTCGGTGATCGCCTCCGGCGGCGTGGATTACTTCGACGGCAGCGATGGGCGTCCGAAATTCGAACTGCCGGACAACATGATGTGCATCTACGAATTCAAGACGCCATCCGGAGCGCTCCGCGCCTACTACCAGGTGCTGACGACCACGGGGTCCCAGGGTGCGTATGAAAAGCACATGGGAACCGGCGGCACGGCGATCATCTCCGAACTCGACACCAACGGGAACCAGCTCTACGCCGAGCCTGGCCAGGACTGGGAAGCCTACGCCCTGGGTGAGAACGCGCCGATCATGAAGGCTGCGGACAAGGCCAAGAACAAGTTCTGGGAACATCCCCGTGACTGGGAAAAGCCCAAGCCCCCGTCCTACGGTGCGGTGAGCGTGGCTGACGTGCGTGAGAGCAAGGCACTCTCCCAGTGGGAGATGGCCGTGAAACTGAAGGTGAAGCCGCACACGCCACACGTTCAGAACTTCATTGAAGCGGTGCAGATGAAGAACCCGGCGCACCTGACGTGCAACGTGGAAGCAGCCTTCAAGTCCTGCGTGACCGTGCTGAAGGCCTACGAGGCGAAAGACCTCGGGGCCAAATACATCTTCAAGCCCGAAGACTTTCAGGCCTAAGACGGCGCAAACCATACAACAAGCCATCAACAACCACCGATTCCCCATGAAAAACACCCTCCACATCCTCACGGGCCTTGCGCTCGTCCTCAACCTTGCCTCCTGCGGCAAGAAAGAAGAAACGAAGGCCGAAACAGCAGCCGCAGCGGCGCCCGCTGCTCCTGCCGGTGATCTTGAAGAGATCAAACTTGAGTTCCCCAAGCCCATGTTCATCGGCACGCCGGTGCCTGCTGAGCTGCCAAACCTCGAGAAGGCAGACCCCAGCAAGGTGATCAAGTCCATCATGGTCCCGAAAGGCACCACGAACCTGGCCAAAGGCAAGCCCGTCACCAGCTCTGACAGTGCGCCGATCATCGGCGAACTCAGCCTCGTGACCGACGGTGATGCCGACGGCGCCGACGGTTCCTTCGTGGAACTGATGCCCGGCAAGCAGTGGGTGCAGATCGACCTCGGAGCCGAGGCCAACATCTACAAGATCGCGATGTGGCACTACCACAAGCAGGCTCAGGCCTACATCGACGTGGAAGTGCAGGTGTCCGACGATCCTGAGTTCAAGAACGGCGTGACCACGCTGTGGAACTCCGACCATGACGACTCCTCCGGCATGGGCAAGGGCAGCGACCCAGCCTACGTGGAAACCAACCACGGCCGCGTGGTGGACGCCAAGGGCATCAAGGCCCGCTATGTGCGCCTGTGGAGCAATGGCAACACCAGCAACGACATGAACCACTACTGTGAAGTTCAGGTCTATGGCACGCCTGCCAAGTAAGGCAGACTGAGCTGCTGACCCAATCACGCCGCCGTGCAGGCATACTGCACGGCGGTTTTTTTATGCCGATAAAGCTGCCAGCGGTTGCATGGCAGCCATGCGCAGGATGGGAGCGAGAGCCCGTGCATCCATCGGCGTTACGCAAACATCGGGACATGCGAAGCCCCTCGTGGTCGGACGGCTTGGCGGAGGGAGTGGAGGGCGGTGGGAAACGCGCTCGACGCCAAACACGGCCGACTTACGGACTGAGAGCCAGCCGCGCTTCTGTTTGAGACAACATCTCTGCTGTGTCTGGCACGCAGACCTGTTTTCAACGGATCATGGCATGAGACCAGACTACCCGGCAACGACCTTGCCAGCTTTGGCCTGAGCGGCCTGCCACTCCTGGTAACGCTCCAGTTCACGCTCCACGAGTTTGAGGCAAAAGGCCACGATGGTGGCGTCGTCGAGATAGCCAACGCCGACGATGAAGTCCGGAATGACGTCGGCAGGATTGAGAACGTAGAGCAGTGCCAGCGAAACCGCGCTGATGGCCCAGTAAGGGATTTCGCGATAAGCTCCGGTCCAATAATCTTTGACCATGCTGAGCATGACCTTGGCGTGACCGAACACCTTTTTGAGCCGGGGGAGCTTGTGTTCAATTTCCTGTGCGCGCTGATTGACCTTGGCAATGTCCAGGTCGTGGTCGCCATTTGAGGGAGTGCTCATAGGTAAAAGTAACCAAAGGCAGCCGTGAAGTCCAGCAGGCAGCCGGAACGTGCTGATGTGGAGATTCTGCCACATCGCCGCCATTGACTTCAGCAGCACGGGCCGAATCATCGCGTGTCATGCCAAACAAAGACACACCGACAGCGGCGAGCGAGGAGAACCTGCTTTTGTGCGAGGAACTGATTGAATGCGGACGGGACTTCCACCGCCGAGGCTGGTCACTGGGCACGAGCAGCAATTACAGCGTGGTGACGGAGCGTGAGCCGCTGACGCTGCTGATGACGGGCAGCGGCTTTGACAAAGGACGCCTGCGGCCAGAGCAGTTTGTGACGGTGGATGAAAAGGCACGAGCCTTGAAGCCTGACGGGCTGAAGCCCTCCTCCGAAGCGCTGCTGCATACCGTGCTGGCCAAGCATGGCGCGGGGGCCGTGCTGCACACGCATTCCGTAGCCGCCACCGTGCTGAGCGAGCATTTTCTGAAGGACGGAGGAGTGCGCCTCTCCGGCTATGAAATGCTGAAAGGTCTCTCGGGAATCAGCACGCATGAGTCGGAAGCGTGGATAGAGATTTACCCCAACACGCAGGAGATTGCCTCGCTGGCGACGGTGATAAGCCTGCGCCTGAACGACGCCGCGCGACCGCTGCGGCACGGATTTCTGATGGCGGGGCACGGGCTGTACACGTGGGGCCGAAACATCGCGGAGGCACGCCGGCAGGTGGAGGTGCTGGAGTTTCTACTCGAAGTCGTCACGCAGAAACGTTTGCTCTTCGGCTCGTTTTGAGCGGCAGTCCGGCCATGGCCTACATCCGCATCCCGTCGAGCACACGCGTCATCGCCGACGTGCCGAACATCTGCAGCTTTCTCCAGCCCCATGGCATTCATTACGACCGATGGCAGGTGGCGGGAAGGACCGGCCGGGATGCCTCCGAGGAGGAAATATTGGAGGCCTACGCCCCTGAGGTGGAGGCGCTGAAGGAGAGGGGCGGCTACATCACCGCTGATGTGGTGAACGTGACGCCTGATGTGCCGAACCTGCAGGAAATGCTGAACCGATTCAACCAGGAGCACCGCCATGCGGAGGATGAGGTGCGCTTCATCCTCAAGGGACGCGGCATCTTTTACATCCATCCGGAAAACGGAGATCCGGTCTTTTCCATCGAGGTCGAGGAAGGAGATCTGATCAATGTGCCCGCCGGGATGAAGCACTGGTTTGACCTGTGCGCGGACCGCACGATCCGGGCGATCCGGCTTTTCCGGGAAAAGGCCGGCTGGACACCGCTGTACACGGGCGATGCCATCGCGAGCGGCTATCAGCCGCTGTGCTTTGGGCCGAACTACCTCGTGAGCAAAGGCATCCGGATCGAGCAAGGAGCCTCCATCGCGGCATGATCCGATTTGGAGGCAACCTTGTCCTGCTGGACATCGAAGGCACTGTCTCGCCGCTGGCCTTTGTGCATGATGTGATGTTTCCGTATGCGCGGAAGCATGCAGGGGCCCACATCGAGAGGCATTGGGGGGCGGAGGTGATCTCGCAGCTGGCCCGAGATGCAGGCACTGAGGCATTTGCGACTGCGACGGAAGCCGAGGCGGCTGTGCACGAGCTGATGGACGCGGACGCAAAAGTGACGGGGCTGAAGCAGCTGCAGGGCATGATCTGGGAGGAGGGCTTTCGACAAGGGGAGCTGCGCAGCCGGATCTTTGAAGACGTGCCGGCTGCACTGGCGCGCTGGCGCCGCGAGGGGCTGGGCATACGCATCTACTCCTCCGGCAGTGTGCACGCGCAGAGGCTTTTCTTTGCACACACGGAGCACGGAGATCTGACGACGCACCTCTCAGGCTACCATGACACCACGACGGGCCCCAAACGCGAAGCGGCCAGCTACGCGGCGATCGCGGCGGACTGCGGGCTGAGGCCAGAGCAGATTCTCTTCGTCAGTGATCTCGCGGAGGAATTGAACGCGGCACGAAATGCGGGCATGGTCACGGCGCTGGCGGTCCGGCCTGGAAACAAACCGACACCGCCGCATGAGCACCCCAGCATCCACCATTTTTCTGAAATTGCCCTCGCATGAACATTCACGGAAAGCCGCACCGATCCATCGAAGCCGAGCACGCCACGCGCACCGCGAGGATCATTGACCAGACTTTGCTGCCGCACCTGGTGGAGTGGCGCGAGCTGCAGACGATGGAAGATGCTGCGGAGGCCATCCGGGTGATGCGGGTGCGGGGAGCGCCGCTGATCGGGGCGACGGCTGCGTTTGGCCTGTATTTTGCGCTGCGTGATGATGCCACTGACGGGGCGCTGCAAAAGGCGTATGATGTGCTGCATGCCACGCGGCCGACAGCGATCAACCTGCGCTGGGCGCTGGACCGTGTGAAGCGTGCGGTGGCTGGACGGAATGTGGGAGAAAGAGCCGAGGCCGCCTGGCAGGAAGCGCTAGCGATCTGCGAAGCGGATGTGGTGACGAATCATGCGATCGGCAGGCACGGGCTGGAACTGTTCCGGGCCATCCATGAAAAGAAGGGGGATGCGGCTGCGACGCTCAATGTGATGACGCACTGCAACGCCGGCTGGCTGGCGACGGTGGACTGGGGCACGGCCATCTCTCCGATCTACCAGGCGCATGATGCGGGGATGAAGGTACATGTGTGGGTGAGCGAGACGCGGCCGCGCGGCCAGGGGGCGTCGCTGACGGCGTTTGAGCTCAAGGAGCATGGCGTGCCGCACACACTGATCGTGGACAACAATGCGGGGCACCTGCTGCAGCGCGGGCTGGTGGATGTGGTGATCGTGGGCACGGACCGGGTGACGGCGCATGGGGATGTGGCGAACAAGATCGGGACTTATCTGAAGGCGCTGGCGGCGAGGGCGCATGGGGTGCCCTTTTATGTGGCAACGCCGGTCAGCACGATAGACTGGACGATCACGGACGGGATCCGTGACATCCCGATCGAGCAGCGCAGTGCGCGTGAGGTGACGCACATGCCCGGAGTGAATGCCGCCGGGGGGCGGGAGGAGGTGCTGATCACCCCCGAGGGCACGCAGGCGCGCAATGACGGCTTTGATGTGACGCCGGGGGAACTCGTCACTGCGCTGGTGACCGAGCATGGGGTGTTTCCGGCCACGGCCAGGGCCTTGCAAGAACTGCAAGCCGCGCTGCAAGCAAGCTCCGCACCAGATATCTTTTAATATTTTTCAGCGGTATTGGGTGCCTGTCTTGTCTGTGTGTGGCGTCACTTTCAACAAGACCCATGAAACGCTTCATCACTGCAACCCTGACAGGATGCGCGCTGCTAGCCGGAGCACCGCAATTACGAGCCCAACAACCTGCCGCGCCGGCGCGTGCGATCATCGTCTTTGACGCCTCGGGCAGCATGTATGGGCAGGTGCCCGGAGGGGTGAAGATCGACATCGCCAAGAAAGTGGTGAGTGACATTGTGGGCTCCGTTGATCCGAAAATGGAACTGGGGCTGATGGCCTACGGACACCGCAAGAAGGGCGACTGCGAGGACATCGAGCTGCTGGTGCCACCGCAGCCGGGCAGCGCGGGAGCGATCCTGAAGGCGGTGGCTGCACTGGAGCCGAAAGGCAAGACGCCACTGACGGCGGCGGTGATCCAGGCGGCGAAGTATTTGAAATTTGAAGAGTCGCGGGCGTCTGTAATTCTCGTGAGCGATGGGGTGGAAACCTGCGACAAAGACCCCTGCCTGGCGGCGGAGGATCTGGAGCGACTGGGGATCGATTTCACGTGCCATGTGATCGGCTTCGACCTCAAGCCAGGGGAGTCTTCCGGTCTGGAGTGTCTGGCGAAGAAGACGGGGGGCATGTACCTCGGAGCGAAAGACGCGGCGACGCTGAAAACCTCCCTCGAAGCGGCGATGAAGCAGGTGGCAAAGCCGATGCCGACGCTAGTGGTCGAAGCCAGGAAGTCTTCCGGGGGGGCGATACTCGAAGGCGTGAGCTTCCAGGTCTTTGCGGAGGGCGGTGGGGAAAGTGCGATCGCCACAGGCAGCGGGGGGCACTGGAGCACGGAGCTGCCGAAGGCGGGCAAGTACACGCTGAGCGCCAAGTTTAACGGCAAGTCGATGGAGATGGATGTGGTGCTGAAGGAAGGTGAGACGGTGACGAAAGAGGTCGTGTTTGCCGAGACGGGGCTCAAAGCCGAGGCCTATGACAAGGAGGGCGGAACCGCCTTTGAAAGGGAGGTGAGCTGGGACCTGCTGGGGCCAGCGGACAACGAGGGCAACCGAGCGAAGGTGTCCTTCAGCTATGAGGCAAAACCGTTTCTGCAGGTGGCACCGGGCACGTACCTGCTGATGGCCACGAGAGGCAATGCGAGCGCGAGCATGGAGGTCACGGTGAAGGAGGGAACGCCGCAACTGGTGAAGCTGATCCTGGGCAGCGGGAATCTGAAGCTGAGCGCGGTCAGCGCCGAAGGCCAGCCGCCGATTGCCAAGGATGTGGCGTGGGATTTTTTCTCGCCGCCTGATGCGGAGGGCCAACGCAAGAAACTGGGCTACAGCTATGAGGCGCAGCCGAAGATGACGCTGCCTTCAGGCCCCTGCCTCGTCGTGGCCACGTATGGCAGCGCCAAGGGGCAGAGAGAGGTGGAGGTGAAAGCGGGAGAGACGCAGGACATCGTGATTCTGCTGGGAAGCGGCAAGCTGAAGCTGGCGGTGGTCATGGAGGAGGGGGGAACGCCTGTGGCAAAGGATGTGGCCTGGGACATCCTGGGTGAGGCAGACGCCGAGGGCCACCGCCCCAAGGTGGCGTACAGCTATGAGGCGCAACCCACGATTTCAGTGCCAGCGGGGAAGTACCTGGTCGAAGTGGCGTATGGCAATGCGAAGGGCAAGGCCATGGTGGAGGTCAAAGCTGGAGCGACTACGGAGCAAGTCGTCTCACTGGGAGCTGGCAAGCTCAAGCTCACGGCGCGCGCTTCGGAGGGAGGGGAACCACTTTCCAAAGACCTCTTCTGGGAAGTGCTGGGGGCTGCGGATGCGGAGGGCAACCGCCCCACTGCGGGCTACAGCTATGATGGGCAGCCGACTTTCAGCCTGCCTGCGGGGAAGTACCTGCTACAGATCACCTGGGGGGCAGCCAAGACGAAGCAAGAGATCGAAGTCGCGGCGGGCAAGCTCACGGAAGTACCCGTCGTGATCAACTCCGGGAGCCTGATGGCCACAGCCCTGATGACGGAGGGGGCGGATCCGGCCCCGGACGGGATGACCTGGAACGTGCTGGGTGAGGCGAATGCCGAGGGAGAGCGCCCAACGGCTGCTTACAGCTATGATGCGCAGCCGAAATTTCACCTGAAGGCCGGGAAGTACACCCTGGTGGTGACAAGGGGTGCGGCAACCGCCAAGGCGGACATCGAGATCCAAGCGGGCAAAACCATGACACAGGCTCTGAATCTGAACGCAGGAAGCCTGAAGCTGAGCTCTGCCACTACCGGCACCTGGGAGGTGTTTGGAGGCACGGACGCCGAGGGCAACCGCAAAAAGATCACCTACTCCTACGATGCGAACACGAAGCTGTTCATCCCAGCGGGCAAGGTGCTGGTGGTGCGGAGCGAAGGCGACAAAAAGGCCGAGCAGGAAGTGGAGATCAAAGCCAACACGCTCAGCGAACTGAAGCTCGATGCTAAGTAGTCACCTTATCCCATTCTGATCCTCAATACAGGTTGTAAAAGACCTGACATCACAGACGCTCAAAAACCAAACCTATGAAACTGACCCCACTGATTATGATCGGGCTGCTCGCGAGCGGCATCACCTCATGCAACAAGACTCCAGAAGCCTCCAAAGCTGCGGAAGACACCAAGAAGGCGTCTGAAGCGGTCAAAGAGGCCGTCAAATCCAACGCCGACGCTGCAGCCAAGGAACTGGAAGCCGCCAAAGAAGCTGCGGAGAAAAAGGCTGCTGAAATGAAGGCTGCCGCTGAAAAGGAAGCCGCCGCCCTCAAGGAAGCCGCAGAGAAGAAAGCTGCTGAAGCAGCGAAAGCCGTGGAAGAAGCCGCCAAAAAGGCCAAGGAAGCACTGACCCCAGCACCAGCGGCACCCGCAGTGCCGAAATGACATTCACTTTGCTGTGACAAACGCGAGAGCGTCAGGAGGGTCTCTCCTGACGCTCTTTTGCTGATGTGAAGGAGTGCGGCACCCGGCTGCGGGTTGTTTTCAAAGAACCGGCCTATACTGACTGGGGCACTTCAAAGCCCGAGCGATACTCACGCGTGAGCAGTGCCAAGGCCTCGGGGGTGGCGGTGTCGCCAATGAAGGTTTCTTTGGCGGAGTCGATCTCGAGCATGGGGCCCATCTTGATGTCGAGCTTGGAGGCATCGAGCTCATTTTTGATGAGGTGCTGGTGGAAATCGGCGATGACGTCGTTCCAGGGCTGGAAGTCTTTCACGGCGGCCTCGGCCTGTTCGCGATTGTACTTTTGGCCGAGGCGGAAGGAGTTGTTGGCAAGATGGCACCAGGCGCTGGAGAAGTGGATCTTTTCGACCTCGCCTTTCAGGTCCTCGGATTTGCGGCTGCGGATGGCGTCGATGAAATTGGCGGCGTGGGTTTTGCCGCCATCGCCTTTGAAGATGTGGAGTTTTTTGCCTTCGGAATCAAAGGCGGTGCCGCCGCCGCGGCTGCCGGTGTAGTAGCCGCCTTCGCACTCGATGATGAGGAAGGCGCCGGTGCGGCGACGCAGATAGACGTCGGGGGCTTTGATGCCTTTTTGGCGTGGGAGGTTGTGAAAGTCGATGATGACCGGGATGCTGCCGGTATCCATGTAGGCAAAGTGGGTGTTGGGTGTTTCGCCAGCATCGTCCCAGGCGAAGCGGCCGCCGCCAGCGATGACGCGCTTGGGCAGGGCGACTTTGTCGCGGAAGACGACGTTGCGAAGGTCATCGAGGATGTGGGGGCCCCAGTTGCCCATTTCGCCGTTGCCGGTGTTCCAGTCCCAGTGCCAGTCGTAGTGGAATTTTTCGCGGTAGATGGGCTCGTCTTTGGCAGGGCCAAGCCAGAGGTCGTAGTCCACGGTGGCGGGAGGTGTGAGGGGCTCGGTGCGTTTGCCGATGGAGGCGCGCATGCTGTAGTGATTGCAACGGACGTATTTGATTTTGCCCATGCTGCCGGCGTCGAGGAAGGCTTTGATTTCGTCCTGGAGGGGATCGCTGCGCTGCTGGGTGCCGCCCTGGACGATGCGGTTGTACTTGCGGGCAGCTTCGACGAGCTTGCGGCCTTCCCAGATGTTGTGAGAGACTGGCTTTTCCACGTAAACGTCCTTGCCGGACTGCATGGCCCAGATGGAGGCCAGCACGTGCCAGTGATTGCCGGTGGAGACGACGACGGCGTCGATGCTCTTGTCTTCCATGACCTTGCGGAGGTCCTGGGTGGTCTTGGCGTTGGGGAAAACCTTTTTGGCTTTGTCCAAGGCGGCGGTATCGGGATCGCAGAGGTAGGCGATTTCTACGCCGGGGACTTTGGCCATGCGGCCCGCGTTGCCGAGGCCCTGACCGCCCAGGCCGATGGAGGCGATGCGGATGGTCTCATTGGCACCGAGCACGCGGCTGGCGGACAAAGCGCTAAAGGCGAGGGCGGACTGGGTGATGAAGGAGCGACGTGAGGTCATGCGAGGTTGGTTGATGTGATCGATTTTTGTCAGAACGAAGGGCTGACTGCAACTCCTTCGAGAAATACCAATTCTAGACGGACACAAAAAAAGAGGCCGCTTTGCAGCGGCCTCTTCGTGGGGGGGAATGTTGAAGACAGATGAGGCTTAGCCCACGTCAGCAGCAGGAGCGGCGCCTTCGGCTTCAGCCTTGGCGGCGGCGTCCTTTTCCTTCATGGCGGCCTTGCGGCTCATCTTGATACGGCCCTTGTCGTCGATGCCAATGCACTTGGCGGAGACGATGTCGCCGGTCTTGACGACGTCTTCGGTCTTGTTGACGCGGAAGTCGGCGAGTTCGCTGATGTGGATGAGGCCGTCCTTCTTGCCGCCGAGGTTCATGAAGGCACCGAAGTTTGTGGTGCTGACGACGCGACCTGTGTAGATCTTGCCGACTTCGATTTCCTGGGAGGTGCCGCTGATCATTTCGACCGCGCGCTCGATGCCTTCCTTGCGGCTGGCATAGACGTAAACGGTGCCGTCGTCTTCGATGCTGATCTCAGCGCCGGACTCGGCCTGGATGGCCTTGATGTTCTTGCCGCCAGGGCCGATGAGCTCACCGATCTTGTCGGGGTTGATCTTGATGATCTCGATGCGCGGGGCGTATGGGCTGAGAGGCTTCACTTCAGCGATGGCCTGGGCCATGGCTGCGAGAACCTGGGTGCGGCCTTCCTTGGCCTTGACGATGGCTTCCTCAAGGATGCTGAGAGGGATGCCGGGGAGCTTGAGGTCAAGCTGGTAGCCGGTGACGCCTTCGGAGGTACCGCAAAGCTTGAAGTCCATGTCGCCGAAGTGGTCTTCGCTACCGATGATGTCGAGCATCGTGAGGTAGCGCTTCATGTTGTCGCCTTCGAACTCGGTGACGAGGCCGACGCTGATACCGCCGACGGGGCGCTTGAGAGGCACGCCTGCATCGAGGAGGGCCATGACGCCGGAGCAGACGGAGGCCATGGAGGTGGAGCCGTTGGACTCCATGACTTCGCTGCTGACGCGGATGGCGTAGGGGAAGGTTTCCTTGGCTGGGATCACGGGCTCGATGGAGCGCTCTGCGAGGGCGCCGTGGCCGATTTCGCGACGGTTCTGACCACCGAAGCGGCCGGTCTCACCGACGGAGAACGGAGGGAAGTTGTAATGAAGGATGAAGCGCTTGGAGTCCGGGCCACCTGCATAGGTGTCCATTTCCTGGGCTTCGTCAGCAGGAGCGAGGGTGGCGATGGAGAGAGCCATCGTTTCGCCACGGGTGAAGCTGGCGGAGCCGTGGGTGCGGGGAAGCACGGAGGCTTCGCCGGAAAGCGGGCGGAGCTGGTCGATGCCGCGGCCGTCGCAACGGTTCTTCTTGTCGAGGATGGAGATGCGGAAGGCTTTCTTCTGGAGGTAGTCGAAGGCCTGGCTGATTTCGAAGCCGGTGGCTTCGGGGAACTTGGCCTTGATGGCGGCCTCGACTTCGTCCTTGAGCGCGCCGACGGCCTTGCCGCGGGCGACTTTGGAGGGGGTGTAGAGAGCGCTTTCGATGCGGTCGCCAGCGACGGCGTAGGCGATTTCGAGGAGCTCGTCCTTCACCAGCATGAGGGGAACTTCGCGCTTGGTCTTGCCAGCAAGGCGGGTGAGTTCTTCCTGAGCGGCGACGATCTTGGTGACTTCAGCCTGGGCGAAGTGGAGGGCTTTGACGAACTCGGCCTCGGGCAGTTCGTTGGCGGCACCTTCGATCATGATGACGTCGGTCTTGTTGCCGACGTAAACGAGGTCGAGGTCGCTGTCGAGGCGCTGGCTCTGGGTAGGATTGATGACGAAGTCGCCATTGATGCGGCCGATACGGACGGCACCGACGGGGCCTGCGAAGGGGATGTCCGACACGCAAAGAGCGGCGGAGGCACCGTTCATGGCGCAGATGTCCGGATCGTTTTCGCCGTCAGCGCTGAGGAGGATGGCGACGACCTGGGTGTCGTAGTAGTAGCCTTTCGGGAAGAGCGGACGCAGAGGGCGGTCCGTCATACGGCAGGTGAGGATTTCCTTTTCCGTGGGGCGGCCTTCGCGCTTGAAATAGCCACCAGGGAAGCGGCCTGCTGCGGAGGCTTTTTCCTTGTACTCAACGGAGAGGGGGAAGAAGTCCTGGCCGTCCTTCACTTTCGTGGCGGAGACAGCGGTGACGAGGACGATGGTGTCGCCGAGGCGCACGGTGACGGCACCGTCAGCGAGCTTGGCAAACTTTCCGGTTTCGATTTCGAGGGTTCCAGCACCGAGCTGGATTTTTTGTGTATGGATGGCCATAATTTGGCTTGTGTTGTTTGTTTGGTTTGGGTGAAAGGCAGGAGCCGGGCTTCAGCCCGGCAGCGATGCACGAGCGTGCATCATGCAGCATGAAAACGTCGGCATTTGCCGACATGCGTGTAGATAGCCTGAAAACAGAAAAAGGGGCGATGCACGTGGCATCACCCCTTGGGAAGTTCTGTTTAGCGGCGGAGACCGAGGCTCTTGAGGAGCTTCTGGTAGCGCTCGTTAGCGGTCAGCTTGAGGTAGTCAAGCAGCTTGCGACGACGTGCGACCATCTGGAGAAGGCCACGACGTGTGGAATGATCTTTCTCATGCGCAGCGAGGTGCTGCGTAAGAGCGTTGATTCGCTTCGTCAGGAGAGCCACCTGGACGTCGGCGCTGCCGGTGTCTTTTTCGTGGATCTTGAAGGAGGTGGAATCGATGGTGGTTGCTTCGCTCATGGTTCGTTTGAATGGCCGGACAACTTGTCAGGCGGTGTGAAATTCTGGGATGTGGGGCCGAGAAGGAATCATAGATGCTCTTTTTGGCAAGAGAGAATTTGGGGGAAGTTTGATGGGGAGTTTACTGTTGTTTACAGTGGTTGACGGTTGTTGACAGTGGTTTTGCGGGACCAGAAGACTGGAGACGGAGGGCTGTCTGCTGATTTGAAATTTCATAATTTGGGGCGGGGACTTGCCAGGGGGGGGATTTGGATGCAGTTAAGCCCCCCTTCCCTACCTATATGTCACGTACGTACAAACTCGCAGTCCTCCCCGGAGATGGCATCGGCCCTGAAGTCATGGCCGAGGCGCTTAAAGTCCTTGATGCCGTCGCCGCCCGTTCCGGTCTTTCCTTTGAATACAACCACCAGCTTGTGGGTGGTGCGGCGATCGATGCGGTGGGCAAGGCCCTGCCAGCGGAAACGGTGGCCGCCTGTGAGGCGAGTGATGCCATCCTGTTTGGATCCGTAGGAGGCCCGAAGTGGGAGAAACTGCCCCCGAATGAGCAGCCTGAGCGAGGCGCACTGCTGCCGCTGCGCAAGCATTTTGGCCTGTTTGCCAATCTGCGCCCGGGGATCTGCTACCCTGCCCTGACGTCATCCTCGCCGATCCGTCCGGACCTGGTGGAAGGCGGATTTGATGTGCTGTGCGTCCGTGAGCTGACGGGCGGCATGTATTTCGGCCAGCCGAAGAGCCGCACGACGCTGCCAGATGGCGACATCGAGGTGATCGACACGATGGTCTATAAGAAGAGCGAGATCGTGCGCATCGCCCATGTGGCATTCAAGGCCGCCCAACTGCGCCGCAAGCATGTGACGAGCGTGGACAAGGCGAATGTGCTGACGAATTCCGTGCTGTGGCGTGAGACAATGGTGGAAGTGGCGAAGGAGTACCCCGACGTGACACTGGCGCACCTGTATGTGGACAATGCGGCGATGCAGCTGATCAAGGCACCGCGCAGCTTTGACGTGCTGGTGACGGAAAACCTTTTTGGCGACATCCTAAGCGACGAGATGGCGATGATCGCGGGCTCGCTGGGGATGCTGGCGAGCGCAAGCCTTGGCAAGCCGAAGGGCGACGGGCTGTATTTCGGCCTGTTCGAGCCTTCCGGTGGCACCGCCCCGGACATCGCGGGCATGGGGATCGCGAATCCGATCGCGCAGATTCTGTCTGTGGCGCTGCTGCTGCGCTTCTCGCTGGGCCTGGAAAAAGAAGCGGCAAGCATCGAGTCGGCGGTGAAGAAGGTCATCGACGACGGCCTGCGCACTGGTGACATCTTCAGCGGTGCTCCTGGCACGAAGAAGGTGAACACGAAGGAGATCGGCGAGGCGGTTATCGCGGCGCTGTAAATCCGAGCCATCTAAACACAAAAACGCACCGGCGACTGATCGTTGCCGGTGCGTTTTTGTTTTCGAAGAACAGATTGTTTCTAGAACGACGAAACCTCAACCGTTCACGACGTTCACGGGCTTGCCTGCGAGGAAGGCCTGCAGATTTGCGGCGGTTATGTCGATGAGGCGGGCGCGGGATTCGCGGCTGGCCCAGGCGACATGGGGGGTGATGAGGCAGTTTTTGGCGGTGAGGAGCGGGTTGTCTGCCTTGGCGGGTTCGACGGAGAGGACGTCGAGTCCGGCACCTGCGATGCGGCCTTCGTTGAGGGCTTGGGCGAGGGCGGGCTCATCGACGAGGGGGCCGCGACCGGTGTTGATGATCATGGCGGTGGATTTCATGAGGCCGAGAGTGCGCGTGCCGACGAGATGCTTGGTGGCGTCTGTCAGCGGGCAGTGGAGGCTGATGACGTCTGACTGACGGAAGATGTCGTCGATCTCGGCGGCGGTGACTCCGGCGGGAGGGGGCTCTTTCCAGGTGCGCTTAGAAGCGAGGACCTTCATGCCGAAAGCGACGGCGATGCGCGCGACTGCGCTGCCGATTTCTCCGTAGCCGATGATGCCGAGGGTGCGGCCGGAAAGCTCGATGATGGGGTGATCCCAGTAGGCGAAATCGGGGCACCTGACCCAGCCACCGTCAGCAACACTCTGCGCGGCGTGACCGACGTGATTGGTCATTTCAAGCATGAGCGCGATGACGTGCTGAGCGACAGCGGGAGTACTGTAGCCGGGGACATTGCTGACGACGATGCCGTGCTCTTTGGCTGCGACGACGTCGACGATATTGAAGCCGGTGGCGGTGACACCGATGTATTTCAACGCGGGCAACGCGGCGATGATTTCGCGGGTGAGAGGGGCTTTGTTGGTGATGACGATCTCGGCACCGGCGCAGCGGGCGACGGTTTGATCCAGCGGCGTGCGTGCGTGAACCTCGCAAGGGGCGATGGCTTCGAGAGGCTGCCAGGAGAGGTCGCCAGGATTTGCGGTGTGGGCGTCGAGGAGAACGATTTTCATGGGTACGTGATCCTATGCCGACGATTTGACGGCGCTCCACTCAAATCCGCCGGAGGAGGATGCCGCCGAGGAGCATGCCCAAAGCACTCCAGGCGAACCAGTGGCCGACGGGCTGGAGTTGTTTGGCGGGCGAGAGACCTGCAGTGAGGGTGGCAGTGTCGTATTTGGCGAGGGAGGCGAGGCTGTCCGGGGTTTTGCCATTGAGGCGGTACTCGGCAGGATAGGGAGCGTGGTAGTGTTTGACTTCGAGCTTGTCGTGGTCGCGATCATGCATGCGAAGGCTGAGATGCTTGCGAGTGCCGACGGGGACGCGGGCCTCGTAGCGGCCGAGGCCGGTCTCGCGGATGGCGACGTCCTGTGTGTTGCCGTTTTCATCGAGTGACTGAGCATTCCAATGGATGCCGGAGACGGGAGCGCCATCGTCGCCACGGCGGTCGATCTTCATGATCCATGCGCCGTCGCGGATTTCGCCGCGTGAGTCCATGCCTTCGACATCTGCCTTGCGCAGAGCGCCACGCAGGACCTGGGCCCAAAAGCGGCCGCAGCCGTCCCAGGCGAGCCATTCGCCGCCCCAGACTTCGGTGAGATCTCCGGTGTAGGCGAGACCGATGCCAAGGCCGAAGCGGCCGACGGCGAGGAGGGGATCCCCATTCTCCGCGCCGAGGAGCACCTGGGCTGCGGGTTTGGCCTCTGTCATGACGTAGCCGAGAACGACGGGGAGACCTTCGGCCTCGTAGCCGGCGAGCATGGGATGCTCGGTGATGCCGAGGTGGGTGAAGACGCCCTCCTGCACAGCGCTCTTGGAGGCCTGGGTGGTTTCCTTGGTGAAGATCTGCGGAAGGGTGGCGGGGTCGTTGCTTTCATAATAGCGCCCCTTCCCTGCCTCCGCGATCTGGGCGAGCAGCTCGCGTGCCGCGCCCTCCCCGAGGCCGACGGTGGAGACGGTGACGCCGCTGTCGACAAGCTGCTGGACGAGGCCCAGGTGGTCGGCCTCCTGGGTCTGGCCGTCTGTGAGACAGATCATGTGCTTCACTTTGGCAGTGGTGCGCTCGAGCATGTCCTTCGCAGCGACCATGCCGGTGTACATGAAGGTGCCTCCGCCTTCGGCAATGGAGTCGATGGCCGCCTGGATGGTGCCCTGCTGCGAGGCGGGGGTCATTTCGCAGATAATCTGGGCATCGCCATCAAAGGCGACTACGGCGATCTGATCCTGCGGGCCGAGGAGTTCCGCAGCGCTCTTGGCAGCCTGACGTGCCATTTGCAACGGAAGGCCGGACATGGAGCCGCTTTTGTCGATGACGAGAGCCATGGCGAGGGAGGGCTTTTCCTTTTCTTTTTCGAAGCGGGAGACGAGCGGGAGGACTTCTTCGACGGGGGATTTGTAGTAACCGCCGAGGCCGAAGCTGTTTTCGCTGCCAGTCATGAAGAGTCCACCGCCGAAGTCGGAGACGTAGCTGCGAAGAAGGCTCATCTGGCGCGGGGTCATGTCTGTGGCAGACATGTTGGCGAGGACGATGGCGTCGAAGGCGAGCATGTCTTCCATGCCTTCTGGGAGGCCACGTTTGCCACGGAGATCGACGTCGAAGTCCTGCTCTTTGAGTGAGCGGATGAAGGGGCGCATTTTTTTCTCGTCCTGATGGATGACGAGGATGCGGGGCTTGCCACGGACGGTGATGGTGGTGGTGGCCTGATTGTTGATGGGGAAATGATCGAGCTCTGGTATGATCTCGGCGCTCCAGACGCTGGGGCCGGGAGTGGTCATCTCGGTGTCGAACCAGACTTTCGCATCCTCGCCGGGCTTGAGGGCGACGGTTTTTTCCTGAACGGCGACGCCTTTGCTGAGGAGACGCACGCGGGCATTCATGGGCTGATTGGCGATGACACGGGCGGTGAGGCGCAGGACTTCGCCGTGGAAGGCGAAGGGGGAGGCGCTTTCCAGGCTGACGAGAGCGGCCTCGGGGTCGCTCAAGGTTTTGAGGGGAGCGAACCGCACATCGACGCCTTCGTGCCGGAGTTGTTCGAGGGATGAGTCCACGCCGGACTCCGTGTCGATGCCGTCGCTGAAAACGATGAGGCGTTTGGCTTTGCCGGCCGGGAAGGCGAGGCGGGAGGCCAGCAAGGAATCGCCGAGGCGAGTGTGGGAGCGGAAGGCATCATCGGCGACGCCTTTGGTCCAGTCGTCGAGCATCTTGACGAATTCGGGGAGCTTCTTTTCGCGCAGGCCATTGGCCACGGCAAAGAGCGAGTGAGTGTCCTGGGGGCGCAGCGCTTTGACTCCGGCTTCGACTTGTTTCAGAGCGTCTTTGGCGGATTCGAGATCGACGGATTGGGAGACGTCCAGCAGGAAGACCACGTGGGCTTCGTCGGTTTCCTCGCCGGCATAAGGCTGGCACAGAGCAAGAGCGAGGAAGATGACGCCGAGGACGCGGAGGGCGAAAGAGGTGATCTTGAGGCCTGTGGGGCGGTCAACGAGGGAACGCCAGTAGCCATAGCCTGCGCTGAGGAGCAAGAGGAGCCAGAGAAGAGGTGTGAAGGAGGTAAAGCTCATCCCACCTTCCTCCTGTGGTAAAGGATGGATTCGCCGGCGAGGATGCCAATGGCGAGTACGAAGAGCCAGTAGCTGGGGGCTTCGCCGCTGGCGATGGGTTTGACGTTTTCTTTGAGCGTGTCGTTTTTAAGCAGGCTTTCCTCTGGAGAGACGAGTGAGGTGGCGAAGGTCCAGGAGTCGGCTTCGTGGAAACCCGTGGTGAGCATGGGGCCGAAGGGGGTGGCATCTGCATGGCCGGGGACGCGGGCGGTGGAACCGGTGGGCAGCGTGGCGGGTGGCATGTCCTCACGATTGGTGAGATGTGCGGCGGCGTTGTGGATGAGGACGGGGAACCAGGCGCTGAGGTAGAACTGTGCAGCGAGCGGATCGAGATTCACGACGCAGACGGTCTGTGCGCCCTGGCGCATGAGGTAGATGAGCGGTGGGCCAGATTCATCGGCGACGAGGACGACGGCCCCGGTGGGTGCGGTGATCTGACGGGCGCCGGCGAAGGTCATCGTCTCGGCATCGAGGTAGCGCAGGAGCGGGTGGTCTTTGGCGAGGACTTTTGGTACTGGCGCGGAGATTTCAGAGCCAACGCTGGACCAGACGGAGGATTCGCCGGAGGGCTGGAAGACGACTGTGCTGATGCCGGCGGGGACCCTGCCTTTGCTGAGCATGAGCTGGGCGGTCTTGGCATCTTCCGCGAGGGAGAGCATCTGATCGCTGCGCTCAAAGGCGCTGACAGCATTTTGGAAAAAGAAGGGATCGTCAGCCAAAACACCGACGGGCACGGGCTGGCGTGGGGGGACGTAGAGGAAGGCGGTGTTGTCGCTTTCGAGGGCATCCTCCAAACCGAGCGTGGCTTTCCAGGAACCGGAGGGAGCATCCTCCATGATGAGGGTGACTGCGGCGTTTTCTCCGGGGCTCAAGGTCACGGGGATGATCTTCACGAGCCTGTTTGAGTCGACATGAGTGAGAGTGATGTCGGTTTTGACGGGTTCGGTGAAGGAGGAGACTGGGAGGATGAAGAGGCCGAGGCGGGCGGGACCGCCGGGGACACTGCGGAGGTCAGCGCGAGCGATGCCGATGTTTTTGGCGGAGTCGGTGATGCGGAGCACTTCAACACCGGGCAAGCGATCGGGCGCATCGAGGCAGCCGTCGGTGATGAGGAGGACGCGGGTATCCTTCATCCATTCGTCGCCGGGTTGCAGGGCCCGCAGGGCTTCGACGCGTGAAGGAAGTTCGGTGGGCAGAATGGAGTCCACGGCCTCCAGCAGGGCTTTGCGATGGCGCGTGGGATGCTCGAGCATGCGCGTGACTTCCGCAAAGGAGGCGACGGCGGCGCGCTGGGTGCCGTTCATGCCGGCGATGAGATCGCGGGCGCGCTTTTTGGCTTTATCGAGGCGTGTGGTGGCGCCGTCTTTGGCGGACATGGAGGCGGAGTGATCCACGACGATGAGGAGGTCTTTGCGTTCATCTCCGGCAAAATCGGGCTCGGCCAAGGCGAAGGCGATGGCGGCAAAGGCGAGGGCCATGAGCAGGAGGGAGAAGACATCGCGCAGGCGTTTGAAGAGAGCGGAGGCTTTTTTCTCGGTGAAAATCTTCTGCCACAAGAAGAATGCAGTGACCGGCTTTTTGCGCGGACGCACCTTGAGGAAATAGATGGCCGCCAGCGGTGCAAGGGCTACCAAAGTCCAGAGGAATGCTGGAGCGAGGAGGGTCATGTGACGAGACCTCCGCGACGCAGCAGGTCTGTGATGACGGCTTCAAAGGAGACGTCGGTGTTGGTGGAGAGAAAGCCGAGACCGCGTTTGGCACAGGTTTGTTTCAGACCGAGATTCCATTCGGCCATGGCCTCTTCATAGAGTTTGGCCTCGCGAGGGGAGATGGTGACGCGCTCGCTGCGTCCTGTTTCGAGGCATTCGAGGGTGACGTCCCCTTTCCACTCACAGCGGAGGTCATTGTCATCAAGTGTTTGGAGGCAGAAGACGTCATGCTTGTGCCACTGGAGGCGGCTGAGGCCCTCCTCATAGCCGCCGGGCAGGAGGAAGTCTGAGATGACGCAGACGAGGCCTTTGCGGCGATGGCGTGCCTCGAACTCGCGTGCGCAGGCGTTGAGGTCGGTGTTGCCGCCAAAGGTTTTGGCAGCCTCGAGCGAGCGCAGCAAGGGGATGACCTGATTGCGGCCGCGGCTGGGTTCGAAGAGCGGCTGCAGGCGGTCTGCGAGGCCGTAAACGGCGAGGCGGTCGAGGGTGTTGAGCGCGATGTAGCCCAGTGCGGCGGCAAGCTGCTTGGCGTAAGCGTGCTTGGAGGCCATGGAGGGGCTGCAGTCAACGAGGAGGTAGATGGTGGCGTCTTCCTCCAGTTCGAAGAGCTTGATGAGCAGGGACTCGAACTTGGCGTAGATGCGCCAGTCGATGCTGCGGTAGTCGTCTCCAAGCGAGTACTGCGCGTAGTCGGCAAAGGTGATGCCGGCACCTTTTTTGGTGCTGCGCCGGTCTGACTGCAACGAACCACCCAGGATCTTGCGTGCGAGCAAGTAGAGGGATTCGAGGCGGCGGATGAAGGCTGGATCTGTCAGCGTCATGCCTTCACCTTTTCGATCACATCGGCGATGACCTCGTCTGTCTTCACGCCTTCGGCTTCGCCTTCGAAGGAAAGCAGGATGCGATGGCGGAGAGCGGGGGTGGCGGCTTTGGCGATGTCTTCACGGGCGACGTGGTAGCGGCCGTCGAGGAGAGCACGCACGCGAGCGGCGGCAAGGATGGTCTGCGCACCGCGCGGCGAAGAGCCGTGGCGCACGTATTTTTTCACACGGTCGGTGGCGTTGACATCGGTGGGATGGGTGGCGCGGACGATCTTGACGAGGTAGTCCTGCACGCTGGCCTCCAGCGGGACTTCGCGGACGACCTGCCCCATTTGCAGGATGTCTTCGCCGGTGGCGACGGCGTTGATTTCGGGAGAGGCCTTGCCGCCGGTGCGATTGAGGATCTCGATGAAGTCGCCGTGGCTGGGGACGGGGACGTAGAGCTTGAAGAAGAAGCGGTCGAGCTGGGCTTCGGGCAGCGGGTAAGTGCCGTCCTGCTCGATGGGGTTCTGGGTGGCGAGCACGAAGAAGGGGGAGCCTAGACTGTGCGAGGTGCCTGCGACGGTGACGCGCTTTTCCTGCATGGTTTCGAGGAGTGCGGACTGGGTCTTGGGGGTGGCGCGGTTGATTTCGTCTGCAAGCAGCACATTGCAAAAGACGGGCCCCTGCTGGAACTCGAAGACTTTCTGACCACCGCGCTCGACGAGAATCTGAGTGCCAACAATGTCTGCGGGAAGGAGGTCGGGCGTGAACTGGATGCGCTGGAATTTGAGATGAAGGGCCTTGGCGAGCGTGTTTACCAACGCGGTTTTGCCAAGGCCGGGGACGCCTTCGAGGAGGACGTGACCGCCGCAGACCACAGCACTGAGCACCTGCTCGATGATGTCCTGCTGACCGACGATGAATTTAGAGATTTCGGCGCGGAGTTTTTCGAATGTTTCCTTGAAGTGTGCGACGGAAGCAGGGGTGTCAGGCATGAGATTGGGGTGTGCTGGTAGGGTGATGAGCCGATGACAAGAGGGACGGAAGTGCAGCGACGTCAGGGGGCATTCATTTTGCCGCAGGTGCGGCCGATTCATTGCCAACCTGCTGGATGCCTTTGAAGTACTCTTTGACGCCTTCCTTCACTTCGGCGGGCACATCTTCGCGCTGGATAAAGCTTTCGACCTGACGCTGGAAGGCTTTTTCCTGGAGTGTGGCGGCGCGAGTGGCACGACCTGTACCGCTATCAGCGGATTCGATGCTGGTATTGCTGGGGCCGCTGCCTTTCTGGCCGGTAAGCTGGTCGCGATTGCCATTGTCCTGGGTGGCGTCGCTTTCAGCGCGGCGGCTTTCGACGCTGCCTGAACCGGCCTTTTTTCCTCCGGGCTGGGTGCCCATGCACTGACTGAGACTCTGGCCCTCCTTGTTGCACATGAAGCCCTGGCATTTGCCCGCACATTGACCGAGGGACTGGAGCTTCTTCATCATGTCCCGCTTGGCGGAAGACTGACACATGCTCTGGGTGAGGTTTTGCAGCGCCTGGTTGGCCTGATTCTGGCAGGCCTGACACTGGCTTTGGCTTTGGCTTTGGCTTTGGCTTTGATTCTGCTGCTGCTGTTGTTGAAGCTGCTGCTCAAGGTTCTGGACGGCCTGCTCCAAAGAGGTCATCTGCTGATCCATGCTCTGCTGCCCCTGGCTGCCTTGCTGGCCCTGAGACTGCTGCTGATTCTGGCCGCTTTGCT
The DNA here is from genome assembly GCF_042655725.1 of Prosthecobacter fluviatilis. Lineage (GTDB taxonomy): Bacteria > Verrucomicrobiota > Verrucomicrobiia > Verrucomicrobiales > Verrucomicrobiaceae > Prosthecobacter > Prosthecobacter fluviatilis. The sequence continues at coordinate 415,587 of NZ_JBHSMQ010000001.1, read as the reverse complement.
GAGCATTTTGGTTCTGGCTGGGCTGAGACTGATTTCCTTTGCCCTGATTTCCCTGCTGACCGGTGCGCTGCTGAAAATTGCGAGCGGCGGCGGCCATGCGCTGAGAGGCGGACTTGAGCCTGGCGAGCTCCTTCTGCGCCTCGTCGGGTTTTCGCACGTCGGCCTGAAGCTTCATCTGCCGCAACTGGGAGGCGGCCTGGCGGTAGTTTTGCTCCTCCAGGGATTTGGAGATGGGCTTGAGCTCGGCGGTCTGTTTCATTTCCTGTGCGGCCTTGGCGAGAAGTTGTTCGGCATCGCGCTGGCTGAGCTTTTGGGCAGCCTCGCTGATCTTGCGCTCGAGTTCGGCATACTGCCGCATGGCCTCTTTGCGGTCCTTGGTCTCGCGGAGGTCTTTGACCCACTGACGCCATTCGTCGGGATGCAGCAGCTCCTTTTCTTCATCCGTGGCGGTTTTAAGGAGCTCCTCGACCTGCTTTTCGAGCTCTTTGTTGACCTCGTCGCTCTTGCGCAGGGTCTCAGTCTCCAGCGCGATACGCTCGAGAACAAGGGGGGAGTCTTTTTTGAAGCCCATGACGAAGCAGGCCATGAGCAGCACGCTGGCAATGGTGAGCATACGACGCGGCCACTGCACCGGTATGCTGCGGGGTGAGAGAGCCTGCACACGAACGGCGGTGGCCTCGGCCTGCAGAGCGATGAATGCGCCCTCGCGATGCTCGTCTGTGAAACCCAGATGGGAGCTGATGGCGTCTTTTAGACCGAAGTGCTCGTCGGCAATGCGCGCGGCTTTGCGCTGCGAGGCACGGCCGAGCATCCATGCCGCCAACGCCATGAAGGGCAAGGCGACCGCTGCTGCAATGTAGCCGCTGGCCGGCACGGCGTAACCGCGCCAGACCCAGACCAAGCACCAGATGCAAAGCACGGAGCCGACGAGGAGGAGAGAGCCGCAGAAGGCCCGGACCAGCCAGGCGAGATCCAAACGTGCTTTGACAGCAGACAGAAACGCGAGGATTCGATCGTGAGCAGGCATGGTGAGCGGAATTGCGGAGGTTTTACCAGAGCGAGACGTTTGGGACAAGATTTTGCTTGGGCTATTTGGAAAGACGCGATAAGGCGGACTCAACGGTTTTTTTAACACCACCTCCCAAGCGCTTCTCATCGAGTGATTTAAGCCGCTGAAGCGCCTCCGCGTTTTTGCCGGTGCGCTCCAGGATTTCCGCCTGCTTCACAAGGTAGCCGGCAGCCAGACCGTAGTCCTTTTCGTTTTCCTTGCGTGCGTGCTCAAAAGCCAGCGCAAACAGCGGAGCGGCGGCTTCGCTTTTGCCGTTTGCGGCCAGAAGCTCGGCGGCCTCCCCGGCGGTGCGGCCCATGCGCGGCAGTGCGGCGGCGATCTGAGCTGCGAGGGGAGCAAACTCGTCCGGCTTGAAGACGCCGCCCTTCTGCACGATTTCGTTGACAAGATTGGGGATGCCCGGACCTGCGGCGGGATACTTTGCAGCGGACCATTCGTCGCCTAGCACAGCAACGACCAGCCGGGCGCGCTGCTCAGGCGTGAGGCGCATTTTTTTCTGAGTGCCGGAAAGCTGGCGAATGTAGTCCCAGATCTCCCAGCGCTCCTGCACGCGCTTTTTGAGGTCGCGGCGGTCCTCCTCCTTCAAGCCTTTGCGCCAGGATTCGAAGGCTTCGGGCTCATTGACAACGAGATGGATGAGCCATTTCTGAGTCACGCAGTCGGCGACATGGAGATCCCGCAGATCGGCGGGGGTTTTGGTGATCACATGATCCAGGAAGGGCAAAACTGCGCGGACGTCCGGCTCACGCCCGGCCTCGGACTCGCGGGACCAGAGCCAGTTGGCGACCCAGGTGGGCCCCCAGCCGGTTTCCTTGACAGCTGAGCGCTGGTAGTAGCTCTGACTGTAGCGAGCGGCGAGAGCGCGGTCATAGGCGGCTATGTTTGGCTGGACATCCCCATGCGCGGCCTTCCAGCCAAGGGAGAACTGCAGGGGCTTGAGCTGACGCCAGTGCTCCCAGGTTTGATCGATGGCGGCAAGCGCCTCGATGTTGGTTTTGGCAGCGACCTGATCTGCGGCCTCGTGGATCAGGTCTGCGGCGTCATAAAACTGGCAGATGATCTCGACGCAGTCTTTGCGCATTTCCTCGTCGGTGAACTTTGTTTCTTTGAAGCGTCGTGCGAGGTCTTTGAAGCGTTCCTCTCGGTTCTTGAAGCCCGGAATGGCGGCCTGCTCGGGCTTGGCGGGGTCTTTGATGTAGGAGAGATAAATTTCCCCCAGCAAGGCCAGCCCAGGGTCGCCGCAGGCGGCTTTGAAGGCGGGCAGATTTTCGACAATCTCCCTGCTCCAGAGCAGCTCCTTTTGCGGGTCCATGAGGAAGCTGCGCCACTCGGCCCTGAAGTGCTCCGCAGCGAGCTGAGGCCGACCGCCGAGCATGAGGCTGACGATGCCAGACTGCTCATTGCTGAGCGTGTGATGGTGCGTGCGCAGCATGGCGCGCATCCAGTCATCTTTGCCCGAGCGGGCTGTCATGCGCAGCATGCTGTTGATGGCCCAGTCACAGGGCTGGTAGCTGCAAAGGCCGCCATCCGCGAGCCGTGCAAGCCATGCATCCCAGTGTTCCTGAGCGGCAGCCTGCCAGGCAGCATCGACCGGCAGCTGGTTGAAGGCACGGATGATCCAGCCGTATTGATAACCATGAATGCAGTGCTTCTGCTTCATGGAAACCAGCGCGGCGGCGGCACCGAGTCTGGCGCATTCGGGGTCAATGCTGTCCCGCGCCCAATAGGAAAGGAAATGAACGAGGGCCTGGCGCACCCGCGCATTGGCCTTGTCCGCGCTGAGCATGGCGCGGCAATGCCGCCACACGGGCTGCATGCCGCCCAGTTCTTCGACGGCTTTCTGAGCGGCAGCGTTCTGCCGGGCCTGTGAGTCTGTGGCGAGAAAGAAACGGCCTGCGAAATCCAGCTCCCGGCCAAGTGCGGCCTGCGGATGTGAGGCGGGCATGCGGGCCGCATATTGCATGGCAGGAACACGGAGGCTCTGAGGCAGCCGAAGATAAAAATCAAAGAAGGCCAGGGGCAGCAGCGTGTGTGGTGTGTCCTGCATGACCTCGGCCGTGCGTTTGAGCATGGCATCAAGGCCGCGCCCCATGGCGGCGCCACCGCCGTTGTTGCGCCAGATCTCGATCAATGCCTGTCCATAGCCGCTGTTAGCGGCCCAGCCGTCGGGAGAGAGATTGCCTGTGGCGTCCTCATGGAGGAGGCGCATGACGAAGGCCATGGTTTCAGGTCTGGGCCAATCCTTCTTGAAGGCGTCGAGGATTTCCGAGCGACGGAACCAGCCGTTGTCACCCATGTAGTTGCTCCAAGAAGCATCGCGGGACCTGGCCTCCATGAGCTCACAGGCATGGAGGAAGAGCTTTTGTGCCCTGTCGAGATCACCGGGAACAAGAGATTTCAGCATCGCCTGAAGCTTGTCTGAGAAGCTACGGGCATCTGAGTGCACCTCCTCGATGCGAGCGGCGGCAATCCAGCGGTCCACCTCGTCCAGCGCCTGCTTTCTCTCGAGGGAGAGGAGCGGATCGAGCACTTTGACCAGAGCGGGATCTGCGCCTGCGGGCTGATTGAGGGCGGGAATCTGCAGCTTGATGAGAGCCATGATGGCGGGGCCGCTTTTTGCGGGGATCTTCGCCACATCCGCAGCACGACGTTTCAACAGTGCCGAAAGGGGGCCGGAGGGCGCGTCCTGCAGCAAGGACTCGCAGAGTTCCACACCAAACGTGCGCTGCTTAACGGCAGCCAGCTTTGAGCGCAGATCCTGCATGGTCTCGCGGTTCTCACGCACTTTTTTGATGAACTCCACCTGCATGCAGTCCGGGTCTTCCGGCAGGAGCATCTGCTCTGCCGAGTCCAGCCACCCGAGAGCCCCGAGTGCGGAAAAAGCATGATCTGGAGATTTCAAGACTGCGACCATGCTGGAGGCACTGTTGCGAGACCATGTGGGGTTGTCTGCAATGCCCACCAAGGATGCCATCTGCAAGCCTGTGCCAAAAGTCGCCGGCCGACGTATCGCATTGCTGATGACCCGAAGCATGGAGTAGGCAGGAGGGTTGCTGATGGAGCCGCCACCGCCGCCATAGTACACACTGACCATGCTGTTCATGGCCTTGCTCCAGGCCGAGCTGTCAGCGCCGAGCGTGGCGGAGACAAGCCGTGTCAGGAACGGCGTCATTCCAGACTCAGGTCGCATCTGCTGGCGCACGGCGATGTAGTGCGTGACGGCATAGCCTTCGCCAAAGCCATTGTTCTGCTTCATGCTGGTGGCAAGCAGCTCATCGAGCGGCGCCCCCCCGATCCCGCGCTCCTGCCAGCGGTCCATGAGCCAAACCAGATTTTGATCTGCCGCATAGCTGGAAGTGCTGCGACCGCTCATGGCGGCGAGGTAAGTCCTAGCATTGTTGACGAAAGCCTCGGGACTGCAGGACCAGACAGCCAACTGCGCGCGCAAGATGCGCTGCTGTGAGCTGTCCAGAGCTGAAGCTGCGAGGGGCAAAATCTCCTGAGCGATGACTTCCATCTGATTTTCCTTCCATGCTTTCCAGATGAGAAACTCTGCCGGCGAAGGCGACCAAAGGCTAGTCACCTCCTGAGATGAGTAAAACCGGCGCTTCGCGCCCCCCAACTGCGAGCGTGACGCGGCTTTGGCCGCCTCCAAAATCTGACGGGCGGCATCTGCGAGTTCATTGAGTTTGTTTCCATCTTGAATGGCCAGGGCCGCGAAGCGACGAAAGCCTTCCTCCGCGAGCACGGGATGCTTCATCATCGCCTTGCAGAGGTGATCGTGCACCTCGCGACGTTTTTGCGCCGCAGGAGCCGTGGGTGGCAGGTGAAAGTCGACCCCGTCCCGCTGGACCAATGCGGGGCGCAAATAGAGATAGGCGAGCATGGGGGACTCACGATATGTCTGATTTGCGATCATGTACGGAAGGTCGATCATCCATTCAAGGCCCTTGGCGTCGGCCGCAGGCGGCGAGGAGTCCAACATCCCAGCAAGGGCGGTGAAAATGCTCATGCGTGCCTCAAAAGGCATCTGATCATCCCGGCGAAGCAGCTCTGCGATCTGGCTCCCGATGTTGTTCTGCCGATAAGCGGAGGGTGGCACATCCTGCATCATTTTCACCGCACTCGGCGCATCGGTGGCGGCAATCAAGGCGCACAAACGCAAGCGAGCCTCAAAATGCTTCGGATTCATCTCCACGACTTTTTCCAGCACTGTGATGGCCTGGGGCTTTTGTCCGACGAGTTCGAAAAACTGTGCGAGCTCGAACCTTTTTGCCACCGTGGCGCTTTCCCCGAGGTCAAAGGCCGCCTGGATTTTTTCAGACAGGCCCGGCCTGCCGACAAGGCGCATGATCTCTTTGGCCCTGCTGGCGGCGTAGCTTTGATTGCCATTGCCGGCATAAGCCAGCGCATGACGCAGCTGGGTGACGGCCTCTTTGACGATGGCCTCCTCATCCTTGCCCCCAAGAAGAGTCTGCAGTTTTTTGGTGTCGATGCTGTTGCTGCTACCGGCATAGCTGGCCGAACGCTGAGGGACAGACGGCACCACCACGGCCATACGAGCCCACTGCTCCGCCTCATCGGGCATCTGCAGGGTCTTCATGGCGGCGACGAGCTCGTCTTTCTGCTCTGAAGTCACGCGCGCACTGCGGAGGCGACGCAGGGCCATCTGCGCAGGCTCCAGGAGCGGGCTTCCGGCCTGCGGTTTCAACTTCAACGCAACCTGCGCGAGAGCGGCGTCATAAGCGGGACGAATGGCCGGGGAAATGCTCATGCCGGAGGCGCGAACGAGCAGCTCTGCCACGCGCTCATGCTTGAACGAAATGCTGTACCAGGAGGCCGCCAACAGCAGGTCGTCCACGGTAGGAGCTGGGGAGTCGAGGAGCTGGGTGATTTCGCGCTCAACACGTTCGCGATCGCCCATTTTGTAGGCCAGCAGAATGCGCAATGAAGCTGACTGGATGCTGTCCAGGAAGGGCTTTACTCCGGCGTATTGCTCCTCTTCAGGCTCCAGTTTGTCGTCGTTCCGAGGATTGTAGATGTCCTTGCGGCCGAAGTACAGGCTGAGGGTGCCGGGGACGACGGAGCCCGCGGGAAATGACAACGGGGCAAGCAGCCCCCCATTTGACGACTGGCTGCTGCGGCTCACCGAGGAGGGGAATCTGGCCCAGGACTGACGTGAAGGCTCATGCTCAGTCCAGATCTTCACTTCCCGCTCCATCAGGGCGACGAACTCCTTCCACGCCTTGAGACTGCGGCAGGCGTTGGCGACGCTGGGTACGCCAGAGAGGTATGCCGTGGCCGCTGCATCAGGCCCGGTGGCATCAAGCTGACGCAGGAGGAGCGACAGAATGCGACGGCACAAAGGCTCAGGCAATCCGGGGGCGTATGAGTCCTCCCGCATTCTCTGACCACCGCCGATCAATGTGCCCAGATAGTAGGTGGGCACATTGGTTTTCCGCAGCATCTCCGGCGGCATTTTTTCGAGTGCCTCCAGGGCCTCCCCAAGCAACGGCGCTCCAGCCTTGCTGTCCGCCATCACCGCATGCCTGGCGGCCTGCACCATCAGTTCAGGGTATTTGGATTTAAACCTTTCGAATGCGCGTGAAGCGACGTTGAACGTGACGTTTTCACTGTTGCTGATGGAGAAGGCCAGCAGAACGTCGTCATCGGCATGCGACTCCAACTCAGGAGGGCTGATGATCAGGCGGTTGTACCGGTCCACCTCGAGGAGGTCAAGGTACGGTGCGCCGGGAACGCGCGCGTTTTTGGCCTCGGCGATCCATGCCTCCTTTTTCTGAGCCGACTCCCCTTTCATGAGGGTGACCGCATGCGCCACACACATGGGGTGAAGCATGTCCAGGCTGGAAGGCAGCATCACTGCTTTGCTGGGGCTCTGCCCGGAGAAGCGGATGGAACTCGGACGATAGTTGTAAGCCTGGTAGCTGCGGCCGTCTGTCAGACGAAGCAGATCCACATAACCCCTGGGGGTGCGCTTCTCCAACTCTTCAAGATAGCCGGGCCTGACTACGGAGGGCGTCACCAGGGCCTTAACGGAGGGCAGTTCCAGAGAGTGCCCCATGAGCCGGATAAAAATGGACATGGCGGCATCTGCCCTGTCCGCCTCCTCGAAAGCGACCGCCTGAAGATAAGCCAGCCGGTAGTCTTCCGGAAAACGCTGAAGCAGCGGCTCCAGAAAGCTGATGACACGCCTCCAGTCCTGCTGCGCCGTCATGCTTTTAGCCAGTGTGATTGCGTCATCCGCGCTTATCTCAGCGCCGCCGGCGAGTTCGTAGAGCATGCGGTAGCCGGTGTTTGCATCTCCGTATTCAATCTCAATCGAAGCGATCATCTGCTGCACCCGCCCACCTTTGGAACGGGCGGCGACACGCTGAAGCCCCTCGAGGGCCCGTTTCCACTGGCCTAAGTCCAGGTCCATGCGTGCGATCTGGATGGCCAGATTCACATCGTCTGGGCGCAGACGCATGGCTTCACGAAGAGAGCGCTCCTGCTCGGTGGTGCTGCCCGTCACACGATAGATCTCTGCGAGGGCCAGCCATGGAGCGGCATCCGCACTGTTGGTGCGCTGACGTTCGATGAACTTATCTGTAAGCGCCTTGGACTGGCCGCGATCGCTGGCGAGGCGTGCGAGTGGAGCAACCCAGCGGAGTTTGTCCTCGGTCTTTTCCTCCTTTTCAAAAAGAGAGAAGTAAATCCGCTCCGCGTCACCCATCTGCCCCTGCTGGATGTAACCGGAGGCCAGCGCCTCCGCGACCGACTCGTCATCTTCAAATTTGTGCGCGGCAGTCTGCAGCATGTTCAGAGCTTCACGACCTTTGCCACCGAGCTGCAGCAGCCTGGCCTCCCGCAACCAAGGTGAAGGCGAGCCGGGAGAGAGTGACTTCCATTCGGACACCCACTTGAGAGCCTGGTCGAGTTTTCCGGCGCGTTCAGCCAGCTCCACGAGGCGCTGCGCATTGGTGGAGTTTTTGCCCTGAGGCATGGCGATGAGTTTTTCCGCCTCCTGGAGCGCACGCAGCCAATCCTGACGAGACTCCATGAGGCTGAGCAGCCGAGTCTGTGCAGCCAGGGCATGCTCGGGTGGAATCTGGCGCAGGGTGTTCTCTGCGCCGAGGCTGTCCTTTTTTTCCTCGAGGAGTGTGGCCAGGAGAATGCGCTCCTGGATGCTGGGAGCATTCCGCTTCAAAGCAGCGAGGGTTTCGTCAAGCCTGGGCTCGTCCGCCTTGAGACAGGCAACGGCCTGCCGGAGCGCATCGTCCATGAAGGCGACATTGGCCGTGGCACGCACGCGCGCCACGGCCCAAGGAATGGCGTCCGAGGCCTTTTTTGAACCGAGCGCTGCGTTGATCAAAAGGCCGAGCAGCCGCTCATCGCCCGGGAACTCCGGCTGACGCGCCTGCAAAACTTCCAAAGCCACCTGCGGTTCGAGGCGCGCCATGAGCGCCTGCCCAACGGCCATGAGCTGTGCGAGGGTGCCTTTTTTTGCCAGATCGCGCCAGATGGCCAGCGCCTCATCGCGCTTGCCAATACGGTGAAGGTAATGAGCCTGAGCCTCCCTGGCCGAACTGCTTTCGGGGAAGGCGGCGACCATGCGGGCATAAGCTTGCGTGGCGTCTTCATTCCGCTCCCAGCTTTCGTAAAGCCGGGCCACGCGGAGGTGATCGAACTCAGAGGTGTCTTTGGCGGCCAGAAACTTTTCGAGCGTGGCGCTGACAGCGGCCCTGTCTTTTGCCCGCTCCTGCAATGTGGCCAGACGAATGAGGAGCTCGCGATCATCCGGTGACTGCTCCAGGAGAATGTTTGTCTGAAGGATGGCCTCCTTGTGCTGCTCGAAACGAGCCAGGAGATCCAGGTAGGTCTCGCGCAAAGCACGCTGACCGGGTGTTTTTTGCAGCAGCGCCGCATAGATGGCGAGGGCTTTGTCTTTTTCGCCCAACTCAGCCAGGAGCCGCGCGCGCTGCTGATCCAACGCCGTGCGCTGAGGATGAGCGGCCTGGAGTTTTTCCAATTCTTTGACCAGCCCGCTCAGGTTCTCGTCGCGACGAAACATTGCCTCTATCTGCGCAAGCACTTCGCCCTCGATCCAGGTGCCCTGGCCGGTGCCCGCGAGTGTCGCCGTCAGCAGAGCCAGCGCGGCGTCCTTCCTGCTGGCGCGCAGCTGGATCTCTGACAGCCGCAACTGACGCACTGCCCTGGCATACGGGTCTTTGGTTTTGGCAATCAGAGCCAGCATCTGCGCTTCGGCTTCGGCAAAAAGGCCTTCGTCGAGCTGGAGTTCGATGACTTCCTCCGTCAGATCTTCGTCATCGGCATGAGCCTTGAGCAAGTCCTGCCAGGCCTGGAGAGCGGCATCTGGCTTGCCTGTGCGCAGCAGCCAGCGCCCGCGCAGCTGGCCCAGCTCGCGGGCAAGCTCAGCATCTGCACCTGCTTTTTCAGCTTCGGCGAGTGATTTCAGGGCGGCGGAAAAACTCATCATGCGAGCCTCCAACTTTGCCCTCTGCAACCAAGCCAGCGGGTTTGTGCCCTCGCGATCCAAGGCGGAAGTGTAAGCTTTCAAAGCTTCTGCCTCATTGCCACGCTGCTCGTGAAAGATCGCCAGAACGAGCAGATCGGCGGCGGTGGCGGTTTTCGCGCTGAGAAACTCCGCCAACGAGTCCGGCGTGCCTGTTTCCATCCATGCTGAGTAAAACCTGTCGAAGACCAGGCCAGCCCTAGGGTGCCTGAGGAGCATTTGATGATATTTTCCCACCTCGGCCGCCTGCTGCGGGGTCTGCCCGAAACATACCAGCCCCAAGGCAAGGAAAAGAATGAACTTTTTCATAAAAGAAATTTGCTGATTTATTACCAAATTTCCCATATCAACAACAAGACAGAACTGAAGCGATCAAGATTCATGCAAGACAGGGCCTGCATTCCGCGCATAGTCAGGCTCCCAACCCTACCCCGCCGTCATGCGCCCTCTTCTCATCACCCTGCTGTCTGTCGCCTGTCTGTTTGCCTTCGCCGCACCAAACGAGCAGGCGAAGCCACTCAAGGTGCTGATGATCACCGGGGGCTGCTGCCATGACTACGAGAACCAGAAGCTGATCCTGAGCGAGGGGCTCAGCGCGCGTGCAAATGTGGAGTTCACCATTGTCCATGAAGAGGGACCCGAGGGCAAGAAAGACAAGAGCCACAGGATCTCGATCTATGAAAAAGACAACTGGGCCGCAGGCTATGACGTGGTGCTGCACAACGAGTGCTTCGGGGCGATTGAGGACGTGGCTTTTGTGGAGCGCATCGCCAAGGCCCACCATGACGGAGTGCCGGCTGTGATGCTGCACTGCTCCACGCACAGCTACCGTGCAGCAAAGACGGACGAATGGCGGAAGTGTGTGGGCCAGACCTCGATGAGCCACGAGAAAAACCGTGATTTGAACGTGAAAAACATCGCTGAAGAGCATCCGGTGATGAAAGGCTTTCCGGCGGAGTGGCTCGACGCCAAGGATGAATTGTACAAGAACGAAAAGCTCTGGGAGCACTTTGTCCCCCTGGCCAAGGCCTACGGTGAAGACACGAAGATGGACCACAATGTGATCTGGGTGAATGAGTATGGCAAAGCCAAGGTCTTCGGGACCACACTGGGCCATGGCAATGAAACCATGCAGTCCCCCGTGTACCTCGATCTCGTTGCACGAGGCCTGCTCTGGGCCTGCGGCAAGCTGGGAGACGACGGCAAACCACTGCCGGGCTACGAGGCAAAACAGAAATAGGCCTTCAAGTTTAGGCCAGCGAATCTGGCAGGTGAGGCGCTGCCAGCACTGCGTGTGGCGTCATTTCCCGAGCACGGCATGCAGCGCCGCAAGCAATGCCTCAGCCGTGTAGGGTTTCGGGATGAAGTGCTTCACACCGGCGCTCATCGCCCTGGCCACCATGTCTTTGAGGCCCAAACCGCTGGCAGCAATGACACGGACCTGCGGATTGATGCGCATCAAGACCTGAACAGTTGCCAGGCCATCCATGACGGGCATCATCATGTCTGTGAGGACTACAGCGACCTCCTGATGGTGGGCGGTAAAAAGAGTCGAAGCCTCGATACCGTCTGAGGCCAGAAGGACGCGGTATCCAAAGGCTTCCAACGTCTGACTGATGATCTGGCGGACCGTCTCCTCATCATCGACGACTAGGACCAGCTCTCCGTTGCCACGAGGCAGCACCGTCTCCGGAGTCGTGCAGTGCTGCATGTCCGCCGCCTCATCTGCCGGCAGATAAACCTGGAATTTCGTGCCTTCATCGAGGGCGCTGCTCACCCGGAGGAAACCGTTGTGCCCCTTGACGATGGCAAGTGTGGTGGACAGTCCGAGGCCGGTGCCCTTTCCCAGCTCCTTTGTGGTGAAAAACGGCTCGAAGATACGCTCCAGCACATCCGGAGGCATGCCCGCGCCGTTGTCCTCCACCTCAATGAGCACATACTTTCCGAGCCGGGCTTCGACGCTCATCTCGCGGCAGTGTTCGTCCAAGACGACATTGCTTGCCGAGAGTTTGAGGATGCCACCGTTGAACATGGCATCCCGCGCATTGACACAGAGATTGATCAAAACCTGATGCAACTGGGTGGGATCTCCCTGCACACCCCACAATGCTGTCTGAATATGGGTGCGAACCTGGATGTTTTTGAGGAAAGTCTCGTTGGTGATTTTTTCGATTTCCCGGAGAAGCCGGCCGACATCGACCGCGATCTGCCGGCCTTCCACTCCCCGTGCAAAGGACAAAACCTGCTGCACCATGTCCGCACCGCGTCTGGCACTGTTTTCGATCGTGGCGAAGACGTTCAGCTTTTGCTCATTGGTTTCCTGCAGCTTGAGCAGCTCAATGGACATCATGATGGGAGTGAGCACGTTGTTAAGATCGTGCGCGATACCGCCAGCGAGCGTGCCGATGCTTTCCATGCGCTGAGAGCGCAGGAGCTGAGCCTCGACCTGCTTGCTCTCGGTGATGTCCTCGGCAGTGCCGACGATACGCAGGACGTTGCCGTGGGAATCACGCACGGGGAAAGCCCGGTCATGGATCCACCGGAGAGTGCCGTCTTCACGCTGGATGCGGAACCGCTCGTCATATTCGCCACGCTTCCTCTTGGCTGCGACGGCCAGTTCAACACGCTGGCGGTCATCCGGATGGACCGAAGCAAGCCAGCTGAGAGAGTCCTCATAGAGGCTGGCACAGGTGCGATGCCAAATTTTTTCATATGCCGGGCTGACATAGATCATTTCAGCGCCCGAGGGGTCAGTCATCCAGAAGACCTCCTCGATAGTCTCAGCGAACTGCCGGAACCTTTTTTCGCTTTCACGCAGGGAGGTCTCCGCCTGCCTGCGCTCCACGCTTTCCAGGGCAAGAGAAACCAGATTGGACATGGCGAGAGCAAAGGTTTTCTCGTCCGCCGTCCACTCCCGCGCTGTGCGCACATGCTCAAGACACAGAACCCCTGTGCGGCAGCCGCCCACGATGATGGGGACGTCCAACATGGATGTGATGCCGTGAGGGCGAAGGTAGCCGGCCTCGAACTCCGCGGTGCTGGGATTGCGAGCGGCATCATCTGCGATGATCATTTCCTGATCGACCAGCGCCTGGAAATAGGCCGGATGGGTGGCTGCTGAAAGCTCCGTGCCGGATGAGTGCCGCCCCTCCTCCCATTCATACAAATCCACACACCTGATGGCGGAGCGGTCGCTGTTGTAGCGCCAGATGCTGACGCGTGAAACGTTCAGAGTCTGGGCGGCTCCCTCGGCGATTTTTCGCAGCAGAAGCAAGGCATCCTCCCCATCTCCCGCCCAGTGTCGCGTGAGCTCGATCAGGGTCTTGCGCTGTTTGATGAATCGCCTGTCAGCTTCGCGCAGCTCGGCCTCACGCCTGCTGATGTCGAGCGCGAAGCCAATATCGATGGCGAGCTCGTCGAGCAGGGCAAGCTCGTCCGAGTCAAAAAACGCCACGACGTCGGAGTAGAGATTGAAAACGCCGATGATTTTTTCCCCTTCCTTCAGAGGCAAGGAGGCCATGGAGTAATAGTTTCTGCTCAAGGCGCGCTCACGCCATCCGACGGCTTCGGGATCGTGCTCGATGTCATTGCAGACGGCATGCCGCCCGGTCCGGAGCGCGCGCGCGGTGATGGTGCAGCCCAAACCTGACGGAGAGTCGGCGACACAGGCTGCAATCTCAGCAAGCAGCCCGTCATTTGCCCCGACATGTGCGGCGACTTTGAGCCTGCCAGACGCGGCATCCAGGAGGCCGACCCAGGCCATGCCAAAGAGGCCCTTTTCAACGGCGATGCGGCAGGCCTCCGCCAACATGGTCTCCGAGCTTTTTTCACGGACAATGGTCTCATTGATGCCGCTCAAAACGGCATAGAGGCGGTTGAGCTGGCGGATGCGCTGATCCGCCTTTTTGCGGTCGGTGATGTCCTGCATCTGGGAGACAAAGAAGGAAGGGCTTCCCTGTTCATCGTCCACCATCGAGACCGAGAGCAAGACCCAGACCACGCCGCCGCCCCGATGATAGTAGCGCTTCTCCATCTGATATGTTTTGATCTCATGACGGAGCATTTTCTGCACATAGTCGAGGTCCTTGCCAAGATCATCGGGGTGAGTGATGTCCTGAAAAGCGACCGAAAGCAGCTCCTGCTCGGTGTAGCCGACGATGTCACACAGCACGCGGTTGACGCGAAGAAAGCGCCCGTCCGGAGCCACGAGGGCCTTGCCGATGGGGGCATTTTCGAAAGCTGCGGCAAAGGTGGCCTCGCTTTCCCGGAGGGCTTCTTCAGCCCGCTTGCGCTCAGTGATGTCCTGCACCGTGCCGAAGCAGCATGCAGCCCTGCCCTGGTCATCAAAGTGTATCTCCACTTTGACGAGGACATTTGCCACCTGGCCGTCTGCGCGCAGCGCCCGGTATTCAAAGGGAGGGATGACCGATCCTGGCGTGGCTTGTGTAAGCTGGGCCTGATAGGCGTCATGCCGGGCACGGTCGTCCGGGTGAACCATGGCCAGCAGCTTTTCATACGTGAGCACGAGGGACTGAGGCTGGAGGCCAAAGATGCGGTAGAGTTCGTCAGACCATTTGATGGCACCATCTGCCACGCTGTACTCCCAGCTGCCTATGTGACTGATCGCCTGGGCACGCCCGAGGTCAGCGCTGACCTGGGAAAGAGCTGCGGCCGTGCGCTTGCGGCCGGTGATATCCACAAAGGTGGCCACGGTATGAGGCTCGCCCTGGAATTCGATGGTTTCCATGCTGACGATGACATGGAGCATTTCTCCATCACGTGCGCGCAAGGCGAGCTCCATGTCGCGGATCGAACGCTTTTCATCCAGAGTCTTGCGGAGCAAGCCGGCCGAGGCTTCGTCAATCACGGAGAGCTCCACCATGGAGCGGTCAACAGCCTCTTCACGGGTCCAGCCCAAAAGGCTGGAAAATGCGTCGTTCACCTCCACAAGCCGCTGGTCCCGCATGCGGCCAATGATCAAGGCAACGGGACTGCTGCGAAAAGCTTTGATGAGACGAGCCTCCCCTTCTCGAAGGATCTCCAAGGCCTGCTTGCGGGCCGTGATGTCTTCGGTGAACATGATGATGCCACCGATGGAGTCATCGGCCTGCCGCCAAGGCTGGATTTCCCAGCGGATCCAGTCAGTCCTGCCATCAGAGCGTAAAAAGGCCTCCTCATCACATTTGGCGACCTCGCCTTTCAGGCAGCGCTGATGGATGCCCCGCCATTGGGGCGGGGCTTCAGGAAAGACTTCGTAGTGACTGAGCCCCACCACGGAGCGGGAGCCGAGCCGGTAGTCCTGCATCCAGCGCCGGCTGACAACGAGGTATTTCATGTCGCGGTCCAGCATGGCGATGGCAGCAGGGCTGTGCTGGGTGTAGAGACGCAGCTGCTCCTCCCGCTCCCGCAAAGCCCTGGTGCGCTTTTTAACCTGCCTGGTGAGCATCCAGTTCCAGCCGACGAGCAGTGCCAAGAGGAAAGCGCCGCCGAGAGCCCCGTAGCCGAGATAGCGCAGGTAGCGAACACTGCCAAGCCTCTGGCCGAACCACTTTTTATCGATCTGGGCGAACTCGTCTTTTCCCACGCCGTCGAATCCGTCTTCAATCAACTTCAGGAGGGCTGAGTTGCCTTTGCGCACAGCCCGGTGAAATTCGCCTACGCTGACGGGCTCTGTCATTCTGAAATCCGACTCCAAGCCGAGCTTGTGCAGAAAATAAAGAGCGGGAGGCTTGTCTACAACGAAGACGTTTACCTTACGCTCATTGGCAGCTGTGATGATGGCCTCATAGTTTTTGTAGAGCAGCAGCGGACCGATGCCATTGACCTGAAGATGGTGCACGATCGCATCGCCTGCCTTGGCGGCCACAGGGAAGCCCTTGAGCGAGGCCAGGTCGGTGATGCCTGAAATCGTGGTGCGAAAAAAGATGGGAACCTGGAGTGTGGCGTAAGGTCGCGAAAACTCCAGATAGGCAGCGCGCTCCTGGGTGTGGAAAACAGTGTCAATGACATCAAACTCGCCTGCTTTCATCCTCGCAACAGCCTCCGCCCAGTCCATGCCGCGGACCTCTGCAGTGATGCCTGTCTTTTTTTCCCAGGCACGCCACTGATCCATGATAATGCCCTGGAGAACGCCTGAACTGTCCCTGAAAACATAAGGGGGATAGTTGTCATCTGTAACTACGGTGATCTTGCCCGGTCGGGCAGGCTGCTGCCCGCTGGCGACCACACATATCGCAGCCAAGAAGAGGCTGATGATGAAGCCACGCATGCGGCACGGCATGGGAAAGGCCGGAGATTTTTTCCGTCCCAGCGGACTGCTCAACCAGTCCAGATGCCATGCCTCTGAAAACGTATTTTTAGAGGTCGGGCGAGTTGCTTGTGCCGTCGCACAAGCCTCAGGCGGATTAGCTGCGATGGAGGGCGCTTCCAACATATTGCATCTATGTCACGATGTGTGAATTTTATAAATCATAGACGCCTAAATTACTTCATTAAGATCGGGAATCTAATGCTTTGGTCATCAAAGAAGTGGATATTTCCGGCATTTCTAACATGCGCCAAGCGCCCGATGCCTGAGCACCCCATTGAGCGTCTTGAGCAAAGTTTCGGCCGTGTAGGGCTTGGGAATGAAATTTTTGACGCCTGATCCGACGACTTTTTCCTCCATACCGGCGGCGTTCATTCCGCTGGCAGCGACGATGCAGATCTCTGGATTCATCCGCATCAGCACCTGAATCGTCGCCGGACCGTCCATGACAGGCATCATCATGTCTGTGAGAACCAATGCAATTTCAGAGCGATGCGAGGAATAAAGAGCGACTGCCTCTGCGCCATCTGCCGCCAGCAAGACATGGTAGCCAAAGGTTTCGAGAGTCTGTTTGGTGATCTGCTGAACAGCGGCCTCGTCATCGACCACCAAAATCGTTTCACCGTTGCCACGGGGAAGCTCTCCAGGCTGAGCCGCCTCGATTTCCGCATGCTCGGACATGTGGGCAGGGAGATAGATGTGAAATGTGGTGCCTTTGCCAAGCTCACTCTCCACCCGCAGAAAGCCATGGTGGCTTTTGACGATGGCCAAGACAGACGAGAGTCCGAGGCCAGTGCCTTTGCCAAGTTCCTTTGTGGTGAAAAAGGGTTCGAAAATGCGGTCAACGACTTCGGGAGGCATGCCGGTGCCATTGTCAGCCACCTGAATGTGGACGTACTGCCCGGGGCTGGCGCCGGCAATCATTGAAGCGCATTGACTGTCCATGACAAGATTTCTGGCGGAGAGCTTCAGCTGGCCGCCGTTGGGCATGGCGTCGCGGGCGTTGACACAAAGATTGAGCAGAACCTGATGAATCTGAGTGGGATCTCCCTGCACCACGCACAAGGGCGCAGGGATTTCACAACGCACCTGGATGCTTTTCAGAAAGGTCTCGTTGGTGATTTTTTCGACTTCTTTGAGGAGATGGCCGACCTGGATGGCCAGCTGCCGTCCTTCCACGCCTCTGGCAAACGAGAGCACCTGCTTCACGAGATCCGCCCCGCGGCTGGCGCTGCATTCGATCGTGGCGAGTATGTCCTGCTTTTGGGCGCTTTGCTCCTGGAGCTTGAGCAGCTCTATGGACATCATGATGGGAGCCAGCACGTTGTTGAGGTCGTGCGCGATGCCGCCGGCCAGGGTGCCGATGCTTTCCATGCGCTGCGAACGCAGAAACTGCTGCTCGAGCTTTTTACGTTCGGTGATGTCGGTGTTAATGGAGAGGATGGACTTGGGACGGCCCAGAGCATCCTTGATCAAGGTCCAGCGCGACTCGACGATCACGGGGCGGCCATTTTTGTCATGCTGCTGCAGCTCCCCAGCCCACTCTCCCTGAGCGGAGACGGCTTCCATAACGGCAAGAAACTGCGCAGAGTCCGGCTGGAGCAACTGCTGGAGCGAATGCTCCATGACCTCCGCCGCCTGCCATCCATAAAGCCTTTCGGCACTGCGGTTCCAATAGAGAATGCGATGCTCCTGCGGAGCGCAGACGATGATGGCGTCGCGAGCTTTGTCCAGCAGGGAGGCCTGCTCGCGAATTTTGTCCTCGGCAAGCCTGCGCTGGGTGATGTCGCGCATGATGAACTGCAGGCGTCCGTCAGGAAGAACCGTCGAACTGACTTCGGAGGGAAAATACGTGCCGTCCTTGCGATGGCAGTTCCATTCGCTTCGCACCACCTCGCCTTCAGTCAGCTGTGCCAATTCGGGCAAAATCCGCACCATTTCACCGGATGCCACAATGTCCACAACCCCCATGTGAACGAGCTCTTCGCGAAAGTAACCGAGCATCTGGCAGACCGCCGCATTGACGTCCAGCAAACGCCCGGCTGTGTTGGACACGAGGATTCCATCGGAGGCGGACTCAATGAGGGTGCGGAACTCGGCCTCACTTGCGCGGAGGGCGAGCTCAGCCTGCTTGCGAGTCGTGATGTCTTCGGAAAAAATGATGATGCCGCCGATCGTGCCGTCAGCCTGATGCCACGGACGAATCTCCCAGCGAATCCAATCGATGGCACCGTCCGCGCGAACGAACTTTTCATCGTCATTTTTTTCGACTGCACCCGCCATGCAGCGGCGGTGGATCTCAACCCAGTGAGCCGGCGCTTCAGGGAACACATCATAGTGGCTGCGCCCGGTGACAGACTGCCCGCCCAGACGGTAGTCGTGCATCCAGCGAAGACTGACCACGAGATACTTCATGCTGCGATCCAGCATGGCAATGGCGGCGGGGCTGTGCTCGACGCAGAGGCGCAGCTGCTCCTCGCGCTCCTGCAGGGCACGTGTGCGGAGCCTGACCTGGCCTGCCAGCATCCAGTTCAGACCGAGCAGCAGGGTAACCAAAGAAACCGCCGCCAGAGCGGCATAACCCAGGCTGCGCAGGTAGGGGTGCCCGTCCAGGGTCTGGCCGAACCACTTATTTTCAATCCAGGCCATCTCTTTGACACCCACATCATCGAAGCCTCTCTCAACAAGCTGAAGAAGCCTGGTGCTGCCCTTGCGCACAGCACGATGAAACTCCCCGATGCTGACAGGGTCGGACATTCTGAACTCCGACCCGATGCCCATTTTTTGGAGGAAGTATTGAGCTGGGGGCTTGTCCATGACGAAGACGTTCACCTTGCGCTCATTGGCCGCTGTGATGATGGCCTCACAGTTGTTGTACAACATCATGGGGGTGATCTCATTTTCCTGCAGCAGCTTGACAACGGTGTCTCCAAGCCTGGCAGCAACCGGAAATCCCCGGAGGGAGGAGAGGCTGTTGATGCCGGCTATGGAAGAGCGGAAGAAGATGGAGACCTCGATGGTGGAATACCGCTTTCCGAAGTCGAGATAGGTGGTTCGCTCCGGCGTTTTGAAGATGGCGTCGATGACATCAAACTCTCCCGCTTTCATTCTGCGGACGGCGTCGTTGCAGTCCATGCCATGAATCTCGGCGGTGACGCCGGTGCGCTTTTCCCAGACGCGCCATTGATCGATGATGATCCCCTGCAGCCTGCCTTCATTGTCCCTGAAGACATAAGGAGGAAAGTTGTCATCCGTCACGATCCGGATGGTGTGCGGGACAGATGGCTCCTGGGCCAAAAGGCCCACAGGAGCCCCCATGAGTGAAACCAGCAGAAGAACAAAAATTCTGATGCGGACTGCGCCCCCCCGAGGAAGCCGCCGTGCCAGGACACACGTGGCGGCAGCACCGGGGATGAAGGCAGACGTTTCAGTCATGCTTCAAGAATGGTTTCGGAGTTGGCGGCAACGCCGTCCCAGGCATGGCAGAAGTCGTCATGTGCTCAAAGAGCGGCAGCGCGCCGTTTATGGAGAACTGTGTGCAGCATTTTGAGCAATGTTTCCGCAGTGTATGGCTTGGGAATGAAATCCGTGACACCGGCGTTGGTGGCCTTGGCCACCATGTCTTTCACGCCCAGGCCGCTGGCGGCGATGATGCGCACCTGCGGATTCATGCGCATCAGCACCTGAATGGTCGCCGGACCATCCATCACGGGCATCATCATGTCTGTGAGCACGACGGCGACCTGATCTTTGTGCTCGGCGTACAGGGTGGAGGCCTCCACACCATCTGCCGCAGGAAGGACACGGTAGCCAAAGGATTCCAATGTCTGGCCAGTGATGTGCCGCACGGGCTCCTCATCATCAATCAGGAGAACGAGCTGACCATTTCCTCGTGGCATTTCCGCCTGACCGGGGGACGTCAGGCTCAAGCCCTCCGCCTGCGCCGGCAGATAAACCTGAAATTTGGAGCCTTTGTCCAACTCACTGGAGACACGAATGAAGCCCTGATGACTCTTGATGATGGCCAGCGCGGAGGACAGCCCCAGGCCGGTGCCTTTGCCGAGCTCTTTGGTGGTGAAAAACGGCTCGAAAATACGGTCCACAACCTCGGGCGACATGCCTATGCCGGTGTCCTCCAACTCAATGAGGAGATATGGACCGGGCTTTGCGCCGGCGATCATCGCTGCGCACTGCTCATCGAGCAGATGATTGGCCGCGCTGAGTGTCAGAGTGCCGCCATTGGGCATGGCGTCGCGTGCGTTGACACAGAGGTTGAGCAGCATTTGATGAATCTGCGCAGGGTCCCCCTGGACGATCCAGAGGTCTGCCGGAATGTCGCTGGTGACGCGGATGCTCTTGAGAAAAGTTTCTGTGGCGATTTTTTCAATGCCTTTGAGCAGATGCCCGGCCTGCACATCCACGCGCTGACCTTCAACGCCGCGTGAGAAGGAAAGAACCTGGCGAACCATCTCCGCACCGCGTCTGGCACTGTTTTCGATGGTTGCGAGCACGCCCATGCGCAGCGCATCCTTTTCATGAAGCTTGAGCAGCTCTATGGACATCATGATCGGCGTGAGCGCGTTGTTGAGATCATGAGCTATGCCGCCAGCCAGCGTTCCGAGGCTTTCCATGCGCTGGGAGCGCAGAAGCTGCTCCTCGAATTTTTTGCGCTCGGTGATGTCTGTATTGATCATCAAAATGCTGCGGGGCTGGCCTGCGGCATCGCGCAGGAGAGTCCAGCGCCCCTCCACCACGAGCTTGCGGCCCTCCTTTCTGACCTGCTGTATTTCACCGTCCCACTCCCCGGCCTGGACGACTTCGTCATAGGCCTGCTGAAAAGAGCCGCTGCTGCTGTCTGCAATGATGTCCGTCACCGGACGCCCGACCGCCTCAGCCGCACTCCAGCCATAGAGGCGTTCAGCGCTTTTGTTCCAGTAGGTGACACGGCGATCAAGGCCGCAGACGAGGATGGCATCTCTGGAGAGGTCCAGCAAAGACGCCTTTTCATGCGCGGCATGCTGGGATGACTCAAGCTCCTGGGTACGCTGTTTCACCCGCTGTTCGAGATCCTCCAAATGGGACTTGGACTCCAGCAGCAGACGGAATTTTTCAGTGAGCGAAATGGCAAGCTGGAGAACCTCGATGATGTCGAAGGGCTTCTTCAAAATGAGCATGCGATCGCGGGGCTTGATCTGCTCCTGAACGTCAGTCCAGTTGCAGTCTGCGTAGGCGGTACAGATCACAATCTGCATGTCCGGGCAAACCTGCCAGATCTGCCGGGTGGTCTCGATGCCATCCCAGCCGGGAGGCATGCGGACATCGACAAAGGCCATGGCATAGGGCCGCCCCTCCTCCTGTGCGCGCCTGACCATCTGCAGGCCTTCCTCCCCCTGGCTGGCGGTGTCTATGGTGAAAGTCTGAGGCTGCCGTGCTGTGCCAAACAGCGCGGCCTCTGCCGCGTCGAGGGCGTCGTCTGAGGCGTCGACGGGGGCCAGGATTTTGCGAAAGTCATCATGAATCGAGCGGTTGTCGTCGATGACAAGAATGCGCCGATGCGGGGCGGTCATTTTTGCGGTGGTGTGTGTCATGGTTGGGTCAGTTCTCCAGCGGGAGCGTCAGGGTAAAGGTGGCTCCCCGCCCAACACCGTCACTATGCGCCTTCAAGGTTCCTCCCAGCTCCCTGGCGGCGAGCGCGCCGCTGTGCAGACCGAAGCCATGCCCCATTTTTTTGGTGGTGAAGCCATGGGAGAAAATGCGCTTCAGATTTTCGGGGGAGATGCCGACACCGTTGTCCATGACAGAAATTTCCAGCATTCCCTCCTGGTTTAGCACCACACGCACGGTCATGAGCCGTTCGCCTTCGCTATGGTCCAGGGCATGCTTGGCATTGCTGAGGAGGTTCACCAGGATCTGCATGACCTTGTGCCTGTCCGTCTTCAGGGGTGGGACGGGGGCGATCTCACGAGCCACGCTGACTTCATGACGGCTGAAGCTTGCCGCGTTGATGCGTATGCTGTCTTCGATGAGATCTGCCACGGAGAGCACTTCAACAACTCCGGTGCCGCGTGCGTAGCGCTGCTGCATGGAGACGATCTCCTTGATGTGGTCGATGTTTTTCTGCAGCATTTGCATCTCGTGCAAGATGACCTTCTGCGGCTCCGCCAGGTGGGTGGCCAGCTTGAGCAGATAATCAGGCAGCATTTTGCCGCGCGGGTCGGTGGTGAGGAATGCAGGCAGGTCTGCTTCATGCTGCTGGAGCATCTCCGCCACATTCTTGAGGCTGCTGATGCGAAAATCGCGAACCTTGCCCGTGGCGAGCTCTGCTGAAACACCGACGCTGTTGAGCACATTGCCGACATTGTGCAGCACGCTGGTGGCCACTTCCGCCATGCCCGCGAGACGGGAGGTCTCAAGCAGCTCCGCCTGCGTCTTGCTCAACTCAGCTGTGCGCTCAACGACCTGCCGCTCGATTTCAACATTGCTCCCTTCGAGGGTGGCGCGACGCAGGGATATTTCTGACATTTCCTGCAGCATGCGATGAACGGCGACGATGAGAATGGCGTCTTCGAAGAGCACCCAGCCGACGTGCTCGATCCAGCGCCAATGACTGGCTGTGAGCACTCCGAAGACGGACTGGGGCCAGAAAAGGCCGCGAATGAGATGGTCTGCTGCGACCACAACGGTGGCCGTAGTGAGCACACGCCAGTCGCGATAGAACGCCAGGAAAGCCAGTGAGCCAAAAATATGGAAGTGCGTCTCGATGCGCCCGCCTGTGAGATGGATGAGCAGCGCTGAAGTGAGCATCTGGGCAATGGCTATGACATGGCGCGTGACGACCAAACCCGGACAGCGCCAGGCCAGCCAAACGGGGAAGCCGCTGATGGCCCCTCCGAGGAAAAGAGCAGCCCAGACATGCACATGGAGCTGGCTTGTTTCTCCAATCCAGGTCCGGGGGGAAATCCACAATGCGGCGACAACGCCTGCGACCCACTGGACGATCATGAGCCGGGCAAAAAGCTGATCTGTATGCCGATGCAGATCATTCTCCGAGGCACGAAAGAGCTCCAGCGCACGCCGTTGCAAAGCAGATTCAGGCAACACCAAAGGGCGTGCTGAGGGGGCTTCCACGAGCGGAGGAGCTTGCTGGCGCTGCACACCGGAGGATGGACGCCGCCCAACGTCAGCCGTGTCTGATGCGGCGTCCTGTGGCTTTGGGGTTGAGTCTACGGCTGACATGTGGTGCATTCCGTTTGGTCTTTTTCCCTTGCGAGGGCACAGCCGAAAACCGGGGCACTGGCAGAAAGAGTGTTTTTTTGCTTTAGGAACACCTCAATGGCGTCCCGCCCCGGATTGTCTCCGGCATGGCCGCGAGCGAGGGTGATACCGCCTTGAAAAACAAGGGCGCCGGCAGCGTCATAGAGGAGAGTCTGGCCGGAGGTGGCGGCCTGAAAACTGCGGGCTTCCTTGCCGTCATGGTCAACATGAACCTGCACGCCAGGGATGGCTGAGGCAGCGTGCCAGAGGTCGGTTTTCACCCATTCTTCAGCCATGCCCTCCGGCCTGATGAACCAGACCTGAGCATGGAACAATCCCGGGCAATGAGCCGCAAGCTGCTCCAGCTCTCCGAGTGTGGCCCGGGAGCAGGGGCAGCGCGGGTGCAGAAACATCACCAGGGTGGGCTGCCCCGGTGAGAGGGGCATCTGACTGGTCTCCGGCCAATGAGATGGCGGGGAGCCTGCCGCACCGGCGGTCTGGGAGTACTGGGCCATCAACAGGCTGCCGGCGAGAACCGCCAAGAGCCAGACGCCTGCAATAACGCTGATTTTCAATGAGGAAGCACTCACCCGCGCCGCACCGAGCCCCTGCGAAGGTGCGGGGCATGATGGGGGGGAGGCTGGTAATCTGGGGCTGGTCACCCCTAAACATAAGGGGGTAGGCTGAAGCCCCCCAACTAAGCCATGCTTTATTTGAAGCGCCTGGACCGCTTAACGATTCGGGCTTTGCGTTTCCAGTTTTTTTATTCGTCGAGTTCCAATGGGATGTCGTTGCTCTTGGTTGTCCTGGTGAAATCAGGAGTCGGCACGGCTCTGGCTCCATTGAAGCTTTCGCTATGAGCATGCTTGTAGCCAGCCGGGTCGAGCGTCTGCCAGAGCCGATCTCTTCTTTCGCTGGAACATCCAGCCATGAGGAACACGCCCAGCAGGCCAGGCAGCAGCAAATGGCGCTGAAAACGGAGGGAGACGCGGGTGCTGAAAGTATTCATGTGCGGGTAAAGGGAAGGTGGCTATTTCTGTCCGTAATACGCGTCCGGTCCGTGCTTGCGCAAATGATGCTTTTCCAGGATGTGCCCAGGTATGGAGCCTATGGTGGGATGCAGGCTGGCAGAGCCCAAAGCCATGTGGGCACACATTTCGAGGGCGATGCTGTTTTTTAGAGAATCCATGGCGCTTTTTCCGAACGTGAAGGGCGCGTGGTGGAGCTGCAATACGGCGGGCATTTCGAGCGGGCTGAGTTTCAGCTCGCGCAGTCGCTCGACGATGGCGACGCCGGTGAAGTGCTCATAATCCTGAGAGACTTCGGCCGGGGTGAGCGCACGCACCAGAGGGACGGTGCCGTGAAAATGGTCTGCATGCGTGGTGCCATAGCAGGGAAGCTCGCGACCAGCCTGGGCAAACATGGTGGCATGCAGGCTGTGGGTGTGGGTGATGCCGCCGATCTCGGGGAACTCCCGGTAGAGCACGAGATGCGTTTTGGTGTCTGAAGAGGGGCGCAAACTGCCCTCGATGACCTGTCCTTCGAGGTCGAGAACGACGATGTCGGCAGGTTTGAGCTCCAAATAGTCCACGCCGCTTGGCTTGATGGCCCAGAGGCCAGACGAGCGGTCAATGCCGCTGACGTTGCCCCAGGTGAGACGCACGAGGCCGCTGGGCTCGAGGGCGCGGTTGGCTTCACAGACTTGCTGACGGAGATCTTTGAGGGTCATTGGCGGCATGAAAGCCCAAACGTCTTACAATTCCAGCAACATAAACCGGCTTGTGGGGCGTTAATACATTGATCCTTGAAGGTTGACGCGGGGAACGCCCCCGTTGACCTGTACCGCACACACACATGCCTGCCTCCGCCGCCCCCCAAGCTGTTCCTGATCAGGAAGCCATCTCCAAAGCCTCCCTCTGGGTGGCGCCGCTCCGAACCGAAATCGCCCGTGTGCTGGTCGGCCAGACCGCTTTGGTGGACCGCCTGCTAGTGGCCTTGCTGACAAACGGCCATGTACTGCTGGAAGGTGTGCCGGGCATAGCCAAGACACTGGCTGTGCGAACCCTTTCCGGGACCTTGAAAGCCAAGTTTCAGCGGATTCAGTTCACCCCCGACCTGCTGCCTGCAGATGTGATTGGCACGATGGTGTACCACCCGAAAGACGGTACATTCACCCCACGTCTGGGACCGATCTTTGCCAACCTGGTGCTGGCTGACGAAATCAACCGCGCGCCGGCCAAGGTGCAAAGCGCCCTGCTTGAAGCCATGCAGGAGCGGCAGGTCACGATCGGAGAAAACACCCACAAACTGCCGGACCCGTTCATGGTGCTGGCGACGCAGAACCCCATCGACCAGGAAGGTACGTACACGCTGCCGGAAGCCCAGCTTGACCGCTTTCTGCTCAAGGTGCGCGTGACCTACCCGACTCCGGTGGAAGAGCGCATGGTGCTGGATGCGATGGCCACCTCGGCACCGAAACTCGATGTGAACCAGGTTACGGATGTGAGCGCGATCAGCGCGAGCCGCGCGGTGGTGAACTCGCTGTTCATGGATGAAAAGATCCGCGACTACATCGTCGCCCTGATCCATGCCACGCGGCACCCCGAAGCGCTGGCGCCGCACCTAAAGCTGCTGATCCGATGCGGCGCGTCGCCGCGAGGCACGATCAACCTGGCGCTGGCAGCCAAGGCGCTGGCCTTCCTGAACGGACGGAACTACGTGATTCCGCAGGACATCAAAGACCTGGCCCCAGACATTCTGCGCCACCGCATTCTGCTTTCATACGAGGCCGAGGCGGAAGGTGTGAGCACGGATGATGTGATCAAGACCCTGCTCGACAAGCTGCCTGTTCCTTAACACTGGCCAAACCGTGAACCGGGAAACTGTGCAGAACGACAACGACGCCAGACTCACACGCATACTCAAGCGCGTGCGGCGCATCGAGCTGCTCACTCGTGGCATGGTCAAAGAAATGCTGGGCGGCCAGTACCACTCCCGCTTCAAGGGGCAGGGCATTGAGTTTGACGATTTCCGCGAGTATCAGCCGGGAGACGATGTGCGCTTCATCGACTGGAACGTCACGGCACGCATGAATGATCCGTTTGTGCGCAAGTATGTCGAGGAGCGTGAGCTGACGGTGATGATCTGCGTCGATGTCAGCGGCTCCGGCGACTACGGCAGCCAGGAAGACTCCAAACGCGAACGGGCGGCGGAGATTGCGGCCGTGTTTGCCTTCAGCGCCGTGCAGAACCAGGACAAGGTGGGGCTCTCGCTGTTTTCCAGCGGCATCGAGCACTATCTGCCCGCAATGAAGGGCGCCCCGCATGCGCTGCGCATCTTGCGTGACATTTTAAGCAACGAACCGAAGCAGCAGGGAACGGACATCAGGCCCGCCCTGGACCTCGCGCTAGAGCGCATCGCCCACCGGGCCCTGGTGATTTTGGTTTCGGATTTCATCACCCCTGACGCAAGCTGGGAGAAAAGCCTGCGGGCTGTTGCAGCCAAGCATGATGTGGTGGTGGCACAGATCCTGGACCCGCGCGAGATCACACTGCCGGACGCAGGACGCGTGTGCCTCGAGGACCCGGAAACCGGAGAGCAAATCATTGTCAACACGTCCCACCCCGCTGTCCGAGACGCGTATGCGCAACGGCTTGCCGAGCGGCAGGACGCGCTGGTGCAGCTGCTGCGGCGCTGCGGTGTGGAACGCATAACGGTGCGCACAGATGAAGATTACGCGCCCGCGCTGAAGGCCTATTTCCGCTCTCGCAAAAGGAGGAAACGTGGATGAAGGCCGCGCTTTTTGTGATGCAAACGCTTCTGGCGCAGCTGACGGGCCCTGCCCCGATGCCGCACCCTGAACTGCCGCCGCCTGACAGTGTGCAGCTGCCGCCGCCGTGGTGGATTCCGTGGGCTGCCCTGGTGATGCTGTGCCTGCTGATCTTCATCATCGTGTGGCTACTGATCCGGCCCAAAGAGGAGCCTCCAGCACCGCTGCGGCAGCCATGGACCGCAGCTTTCAAAGCACTGAACGAACTGCGCGCACGCATTCAATCCGTCCCTCCACAGGACATGAGCCACAGGGTGTCCCAGATCCTGCGGCGCTACCTGCACGAGCGCTACGCCGTGCCAGCCCCGGCACGTACGACACGCGAAATTTTCGATGGCAAAATGGAGAGACTGCCAGGAATGCCGGTGCCGCGGTCCCAGGGAGTGTGGCGCGAGCGTTTTGAGCCGGTGGCTCATCTGTGTGACGAGATATCGTTCATGCCGTCTCCGCGCACGGAGGAGGAATCGGCCGCGCTTCTTGACCAGGCGCTGGCACGCATGCAGGAGGAGAAGCCATGATCATCCCGGGGTTTCCCAATTTTCAGATCTTCCACCCTATGTGGCTGCTGCTGCTGCCACTGGTGCCGCTGCTGGCCCTGCTGCGTGGTTCCCGCGGCCAAAGGGCGTCCATCAAATTTCCCACCGCGTCGCTGCTGCGTGATCTTGGCCGGCCGGCACGCAGCAGTCTGGGCGGCTTCGTCTTTGGGCTCATCCTGGTAAGCGTGGCCTTCGGCATCACGGCGCTGTCCCGCCCGCAGAAAATCCTGTCTTATGAGGAGGAAAAGGCCGAGGGCATCGCGATCATGCTGACGGTGGATGTTTCGCTTTCGATGCTGATCGAGGATTTCTACATCGGGGGGCAGCCTGTGAACCGGCTGACGGCGGCCAAGCGAGTGATGGCGGACTTCATCAAAGGCCGCCGCAGCGACAAGATCGGGATTGTGGCGTTTGCAGGGGAGACCTACCTGCCCTGCCCGCTGACTCTGGACCGTGACTGGCTGATCAACAACCTCGACCGAGTGCAGACACAGCGTGTGAGTGACGGGACCGCGATCGGGTCTGGCATCGCCTCCGCCGCCAACCGCATGCGGCGTGAAAAGTCTCCAAGCAAGGTGATCGTGCTGCTGACCGACGGCGCGAACAACTCCGGCCGGCTGAGCCCGCAGGTGGCGGCGAAGCTGGCCGCCACGCTCGGCATCAAGATCTACACCATCGCGATTGGCACGCCGGGCATTCACAGCATCCCAGACCCAAGGCGCGGCACCTTCACGCCAGTGGGGCAGCAGCTGTTTGATGAGGAGACGCTCAAGGAAGTGGCGTCGATTGGCAACGGTCAGTTTTACATGGCGCAGAACCTCAGCTCGCTGAGCGACGTGTTTGACACCATCGACAAGCTCGAAAAGACCAAGATCGAGCATCACAAAATCGTCGAAACCGAAGAGCTTTTTCCCTGGCCGCTGGCTGTATCCGCCATCTCGCTGTTTCTCGCGCTGCTGCTTTCCCTGACCGTTTTGCATTCGGCCCCGGAGCCAGTCGCCACCTGATCGTCATGAGCTTTGCCCATCAACACCTGCTCTGGTTCCTGCTGATCATCCCCGCTCTGGTGGGGCTGAAACTGCTGGTGGATGCGCAGGGGTCCAAGGCCGAGCGGCTGTTCACCGCGGAGCGCCTTCGGACGGGGCTCGTCACCGGCCGGTCGCGCTGGCGCTCCTGGCTCGCGTATTTTTTATACATCATGGCCATGGCATGCCTCATCGTCGCGGTGTCGCAACCACGGTGGGGGGAGGAAAAGCTTGAGACCCCAGACAAGGGGCGCAACATTTTCATCGCGATAGACACATCGCGCTCGATGCTCGCGCGTGATGTGCCGCCAGACCGTCTCACGCGTGCCAGGCTGGCAGCGCACGACCTTATCATGGAACTCCCCGGCGAGCGGGTTGGCCTGCTGGCATTTGCCGGCCGCGCCTACCTGCAGGCGCCGCTCACGACGGATCATGACGCGATCATCGAGTCATTGCTGGCCTTTGACCACACGATCGTCGAATGGGGCGGGAGCAATCTGGCGGACATGCTGGAGGTGACACTGCGTGCCATCAAAAGCCTGCCAAAGAGCAATTATGCGCTGGTGATTTTCAGCGATGGAGGCGATGCCGACGCCAATCTGACCTCGTACATCCAACGCCTCACAGCGGCCGGAGTCGTGGTCGTCACCGTAGGTGTCGGCACTGAAGGCGGCACGCTCATTCCAGATCCCGAAGTGGAGGGCGACTACATCCGAGACGAGGCTGGCAATGTGGTGCGCTCGCAGCTGCAAAGCGGTGTCCTGCAGCAGCTGGCCTCCGCCACGGGAGGACGGTTTTTGAAACTGGACGCCCGCCCCCTGAGCCGCCAGGCGATCCAGCCTGTGCTGGACCGCCTGACCGAGCAGGAGTCTGCCAACCGGCAGAAGTCAAAGCCAATTGAGCGCTTTGCCTGGCCCCTCGGTCTGGGTATATTCCTGCTCATGCTTGCCTGGATCATCAGCGCCCTGCCCCGCTCTGCCGCCGCACGTCCGGCCGTGCTGGCGATGGCAGTCGCCGTCTTTGCGCCCGCACCCAGTGCGCAGGCAGCGGTGGCTTCAGACTTTCTGGGATTCTTTTTCCAGTCTGGCGGCCCGACTCCTGACGAGGCGCGCAAAGCACTTGAGAGCGGCCAGTTTGAAAAGGCGCGCGAGATCTACAGAAAGCTGCTGCAACGCGAGGACTTCGATGCGCGCTCCCGCGATGAGCTCCTCTACGGCCTCGCAACAGCGGAGCATGATCTCACGAACTACGATGGCAGCGTGAAGAATTTCAGCGAAGCACTCCACACGCAGGACAAGTCGCTGCGAGCCAGGGCGCACCGGGGACTGGCGCAGACTTTGTATGATCAAGGGGTGAAAGGTTTGCAGCAGCAGCCCAAGATCACGCTCCAGCGCTGGACTGACGCGCTGCGGCACCTGGACGCCGCTCTGGAGCTCGATCCTGAGAACAAGAACCTGCGCGAGAACCGAGACCATGCGGACAAAATGCTCGCCCAGCTGCGCCAGGAACTGAAGCGTCTGGAAGAAAAGCAGGGTAAAAAAGGTAACAAAGGCCAGAAGGGGCAAAAAGGGCAGAAAGGTGACAAGGGTGAAGGCCAGCAAGGGGAAGAAGGTGACGAGGGCGACGAACAAGAGGACGGCCAGCAAGGCAGCGACCCTAACGGCCAGGGGGAACCCAAGGAGCCCAAGGAAATCAAAGGCGAGAAGAAGGAAGCGGATGACGGCATCGGTGGGAAGGACGCCAAAGAACTGCCTGAAGGGCGGCTCCAGGCTGCTGGTGGTAACCAGGACGGGAAAAAAGAGCCGCAGAGCAAAGCCGTGGCGATGCCTGACGAGGACAAGAACAAAGACCCGAAGAAAATGACCAGCGACCAGCGCAACCCACGCACTGGCTATACCCCAGGAGAGGCCGAAAGATACATCCTCCAGTACATGGATGAGAACACTGCTCCGCTGTCCACCCGCTACCACACACCGCCGCCGAACAAAAAAGACTGGTGAGCCGTCTTCGGCAATGGCGCACGAAATCCCAAACTCGAATGACTCAAAGCCTCGATCTCCATTCAATCCGGAAACGGTCAGCAGCCAGGGCTGAGAGCCCGAGGCCAGGCAGCTGGAGGGCACACACACTCTCCCGCATTCTGGAGGGGCTGATGTGTCTGATATTGCTCAGCACCGGCAGTGCGTCCGCAGCGACGATCCGCGCTTACATCCAGCCCGATCACGCGCACACCGGGCAGGAAGTCAGCTACGTCATTTCCGTGCAAAACGGCGTCATCCAGAGCGAACCGCAACTGCGGCTTCCTGTGCAGGTCGGAATGAGCACTGCACTGACCACACGACAGAGTTCTGTCATCCGAGGCGGGCAGGAGATCGTTTCGACGCAATTTTCCTGGGGAGTGATTGGCAGCGAACCCGGCGAATTCGTCATTCCCCCGCAGGAAGTGCTGGTCAACGGAGAGATCCTCAAAACCAACGAAGTTCGTTTCATCGTCACGGAGTCTCCAGCCAACACGCCGAATGCAGCCGAAGATGCCAGCATTCCGCTGTTTCAGATCGAGGTCGGTAAAACGGAAGTCTATCAAGGCGAGGTGGTGCCCATCAGCGCCAGCCTTTTTGTGCCACGCAGAGGGGTGATGCTGCGGCGCATCGGGCTGATCGATGTGAACAAGAATGATTTTGCCATCGCCCGGTTTCCGCAGCAGGCCGAGCAGAACGCCCAGCGGATCAACGACATCGACTACATTGTGATCACCTACCGCAGCACCCTCTCCGCTCTGCATGCGGGAGACCTGAAGGTGGGCCCGGCGACTTGTGAACTGCTGTACGAGGTGCTGGACGAAAACACCCAGCGGCAGATGAGCCGGGGGCTGCCGTTTGGCGTGATCATGGGCGGAGTGGAGCCGCGCAAGCACGTGGTCAAAAGCCAGGAGGTGAAAGTCAAAGTGCTGCCGCTGCCGACGGAGGGCAAGCCTGAGAATTTCACCGGAGCAGTGGGTGATTTCAGCATCAGCGCCACCGCGACTCCTAACGAGCTTGGTGTTGGAGATCCGCTGGCGGTGGACATCACCATCGATGGATCGGGCAATTTTGAAGCGCTGAATCCGCCCAGCATGATGCCGCCCGAGGGATGGAAAGCCTACCCCCCGCGACGCTACAATGTGGACGGGCCCATCGACCCCAATCTGACCCCGGCCCTCCAGCGCCGCATCGGCTACTCGATGGTGTTTGTGCCGGAAAAAGTGCACAAGGAGCTGCCACCTTTTGAGCTGAGCTACTTCAGCCCCACGCAGAAAAAATATATTTCCGCACGCACGTCACCGATAGCGCTGCGCGTCAAGCCAGGCACCATGGCGACAGCCACTGCAGCGGTGGAAGCGGCTGCCGGAACAGAGCCGCCCAAGCCGCCTGCCGTGCAGCAGCCGAAGCCGCAGATCAGCGACATTCTGATGAACATTCCGGCCAAGGCCAGATGGCTGAGCCCCGCGACGGCCAACGCCCCTCTGACCACGAGTTCACGTTTTTGGGCGATTCAGTCCATCCCGGCGGCCCTCGTGATTCTGGCGACACTCTTCACGTGGTACCGCCGTCACCGCAAGGAAGCGATGAGCGGGCTGAGAGGAGAGCTGCAAGATCTTTGGCGCGGCCTAGAAGAGAGTCATCTGGCAGACCGTGATTTTCTGCAACGGGCCGCCCACTTCATTCACCGGAGCCAGCCCGGTGAAATACAGGACGAGGCGCTACGGCAGATCATCCACCGCTACGAGACCCAAAG
This sequence comes from Prosthecobacter fluviatilis, assembly GCF_042655725.1. GTDB lineage: Bacteria > Verrucomicrobiota > Verrucomicrobiia > Verrucomicrobiales > Verrucomicrobiaceae > Prosthecobacter > Prosthecobacter fluviatilis. The sequence continues at coordinate 383,260 of NZ_JBHSMQ010000001.1, read as the reverse complement.
CTTTACGGGCACCTCCACGCCAGGGCAGCCACTAGGGGCGGGTGAGCGCAACCGCATCCTGTCCACATTGGCGCCGCTGCTGAAACGCAGCGCCATTTTCATCGCCACACTGGCCATCTTCTCCTTTGATGCTGGAGCGGCAGAAGCCTCTCCTGATGCAGTTTATCAGCAGGCACGGGAGGCTCTGGAGAAGGGCAAGTTCACCCAGGCACAGTACCTCGGCGAATCACTCACCAAACAGCACCCTCCTGCTTTGAGCTCCGAGGTCTTTACGCTGATCGCCAACGCCCGCTACAGACAGGAGGACATGGGGCGTGCTGCGCTATGGTACCAGCGTGCGCAGCTTCTGGATCCGCTGAACCCTGAAGTGCGGCAGAATCTCCGGCACCTTGATGAAAAGCTGCGCTTTTTCAGCTTTGGGGAAAAGTCACCGCTGGCTGAATGGAGCCTGATGCTGAGCAAAAACACCTGGGTCATTGCTGCATCGGCAGGCGTATGGATCGTCCTTCTGGCGCTGATGCGCTGGATTCTTGCTGCTTCGCAGTCGCAGAAGGGGGGAGGCAGTGCCAACGCACTGATACTCGGGCTCCTCGGCGTGCTGGTTTTCATTCCGTCTGCCACCTTTGCCGCCATCCGCCCTGCGCCGGGCGACCGTGTCAAGGATGTGATGGTCGTGACAGCACGCGACGTCAACGCCTACACATCAGCCACGGTCACTTCGGGCAATGTCGTTGCCCTCCCGCCCGGCAGCCAGGTGAGGCTGCTGGAAAAACGCGGAGCGTGGAGCTATGTCGAAGTCCCGAGCGAAGACGAACCTGTACGCGGGTGGATCGAGTCTGCCACGTACACACCGCTGTGGCCGTGGGACATGATGCTGCTGCCGTAAAGGAGCGGATCATGCTCCGATTCCCGCCCCTTCCGAGGCAGCACCTGCGCCAGGGCGGCCGCCTGCTTCGCGGTCGAGGACAAGGAGGCTGGCTGTGTCATTGCCGGCGAGCTTGAGGCGTTCGAGCATGTCCCCCACAGTTTTTTCTTCCTCCATCTGCTCGTTGAGGAACCAGAGAAGCAGGTTTTTTGACGCATGGTCTTTGACCTGCTCCGCGACCTCAAAGAGATCATTGATCTGCTGGGTGACGCGTTGCTCCTGCTTGAGGCTGTGCTGGAAGACATCCAGAGGAGATTTGAAGTCCATCTTGGGCTTGGCAATGGGCTGGAACTCGACCTTGGCATCGCGATCCACAAGATACTGGTAGAATTTCAGCGCATGCATGGTCTCCTCGCGGCTCTGCGCGAACATCCATTTGGCAAAGCCGGAGTAGGGAGTCTGCTCAAACCAAGCCGCCATGGCGAGATAAACGTAGCTGGAGGACATTTCATTGTTGATCTGCTCATTGAGCAGCTTGGTAAGCTTTGGATTGAGTGTCATAGCGTTTTCTTGGGTTATGAACCTATTGAATCAGCAATGGAACCTGCGTGCAAGACAGATGAAAGACGATTCGCTTTCATTTGCGCCAGTCCACGCCACGATGAGCCCACCCCACCGCGATGCCCGCAGACACCGCAGCCCCACACCCTCAACACCACCCGCAGGTCGTGCGGCGGAATTTCATCTGCCACTGCCTGGAGGGCGGTTTGTACATGGGGGGGGTGGCGTTTCTCCAGCCGGAGACGGTGATGCCCAAAATGGTGGAACAGCTCGGCGGGCGCTCTGCGATCATCGCAATCATGCCCGCCATCCTGCCCGCAGCGTTTGCGATGGCCGGGCTCTTTGTTTCTCCCCTGGTCGAGCGCCTCACGAGGTTCAAGCCGTGGGTGATGGGTTTCGGCATCCTGCAGAGGCTGCCATATCTCATCACGGGGCTGCTGCTATGGCACTGGCAGGATGCCGGGGCATGGCTGCTGCCGCTGGTGGTGCTGACTCCGGTAGCTTCAGGCCTGATCGGAGGCGTAGGCGTGGTGGCATGGATGGAAATGGTCACGCGCATGGTGCCGGAACGGGTGCGTGCAGCGGGCTGGGCGGCACGCTACATCACGCAGGCGTGCATCGGCATGGTGGCCGGTGCGGTGATCCACCAGGTGCTTAGCCATATGCCGGGGCAGCGAGGCTATGCGGTGCTGCACCTGATCACATTCGGCTTTTTGTTTCTGTCCTGGCTCTCGCAGTCGTTCATGCGCGAGCTGCCAGCGGCACACCATTACCACCCGCACACCGGAAGCTACTGGAGCTACCTGCGCAGTTTGCCCGGCCTGCTGGGCAGGCAGCCGCAGCTGCTCAGGCTGATCGCAGCCCGCTTTACCGGGATGGGGTATCTGATGGTGGTTTCGTTTCTAACGCTGCATGCGCTGCACACCACCGGAAGGCCTGAGGCGGATGAAGGCAGTTTTGTGTCCTGCCAAAACATCGGCACCATCCTCGGCAGCATGCTGGCCGCATGGCTGGGCTATCACAAAGGAGGCAGGGTGCTGCTGATTCTTTCGCGGCTTATCTGCATCATTATGTGCATCTGGGCCAGCCAGACCCAGTCATTCGGAGGCTTTACCGCTGCCTACTTCATTCTCGGCTTCGGCCTGTTTCTGGACCGCGTGGGGGATCTGACACTGACTGCGGAACTCTGCCCGCCGGAGCGCCGTTCGACGCTGCAGGCCATGCTGGGCTTTTGCAACGTGTGGTCTCTGATGTTCGCCACCAGCCTGGGCGGAGTCATTCATTCGCTCAGCGGATCGTTCTACATGGTCGCCGCCCTGGCAGCAGCCATGTCAGTCGTTTCCATCCTGATTTTACGCGGCATTCCCGAACCCCGGGGGCAGAACTGAAGAGGAAAGATCATTCCGAACACTCGATCAAAGCCTTCATGGAGACCTGCCCTTGAGGATTGGTCTCTTTGGGATCGGGCCCGTAACCTTCAATCTGCTGCTGTCGCAATTCTGCCAGCTCCTTGTGGACGGTGGCGACGATCACGCGCCCTCGCTGGTCCACTTCTTCGGCCATTCGCCTGCCGAGCTGCCGGGGATGGCCAAAGATGACTTGCAGCATTTCGATCACGTACTCGAAGGTGTGCCAGTCGTCATCAAGCAGGATGACATGCCAAGGAGGCTCCAAGGCTGGCGGAGCTGCAAGCGGCTGCACACGAGGCTGCTGCGGAGCCACGCGAGGCTGCCGTGGCGTCACCGGAGCGGTAGCGCCACGGATGTCTGCAGAGTAGATCATCAGAGGCACAATGCCACAGAACGGCCGATTCTCAAGGGCTGAGAGCGCCGCACGCCTGCGGCTGCGTTTTAGTCCGCAGGATTTGACCTGACAACGAGGATTGCTTGCAAAAGGCCCTGTCTGTGTGCCAGACTTTAATTCATGAATCCTTCCATCTGCCGAACCCTCAGCACCATCTGCTTTCAGGCAGGCATGCTTTCCGTCATCCTCTCCATCTGGAGCTGGTGGTTTTTCAACGGAGACACGCCAGAGCAGGAGGCGCACGCCGAGCGTCTGGGAATCTTTATCGGGCTGTGGGCCCCAACCCTGCTGATCCTTTCCAACCGTTTTGACCGCTACGCCGACAAAGCCAAGGATCTCCCGGGCCTGAGCAGTGAAAGCGAGACCAGCGACGAAGCCTGAGTCAGATCACATCGGCTCACGGCCGGTTGCTTCGACGTATTGCTGGCGCAGGCCATTGTAAGCCTGCTGCCATTCATCCACCACACGCTGCAGTTCCATCACCTGCTTTTCCAAAGTGGAAATGCGTGACTGCTGCATGACATCTCCGACAGTGCTCTTGTCATCCGGACGCCCGGTGCCAATGAAAGTCGTGGCGGCGCTGCGCACATGATGCGGGCTGGCCTGGAACCAGGACAAATCCGCCAGGCGTGACTCCGTGTTGTCCAGGCAGTTGATGATCGTGACGTTTTCATCAATCTCACCCGTGGCCAGAAACTCCTGAATGGTGGCCACGTTTGTCGGGCCGTAGAGATAGTTGTCGGGCATTTGAACGAGGAGATCCATCTGGAGCTCCGCGATCATGGGCGCACGCTGCCAGCTCATGCGGTTGTCGCTGGAGATCTTGTCGAGGGGGGAAATCTTGGCATCAGCAGCCCAACCACGCAGCGTTTCGAGATCCTTGGCTTCATAAACTTCCTTGTCCGAGGCTTTGAGCAGATACCAGTTTTGCATGAGGGAAGATAACCAAATTCCGCAGCCTGCGCCAAGCCCAAAGTGAGGAGGAATTCAAACAGAGGGCTTTGACGGTGCATTTTAGCAAGGCATCCTGCACCACCTGCGTTTAAACGCGTTCCTTATGACCCGCCTGCTTTTCGCCATTCTCCTAGCCGCCACCGTGCGGGCAGCCGAACCCGCCGTTTTTGCGCTGAAAACGATGACGGCGCAGATGAAATACGACACCACCGAAATGCTCGTGCAGCCGGGCCAGCCAGTGAAAATCACCTTTGAAAACGGGGATGACCTCCCGCACAACGTGGTCTTTTGCAAGCCGGGCACCGACACGGCCGCCATGGCAATGAAGCAGATGGAAAAGCCGGAGGAGGCTCTGAAGCGGAACTGGCTGCCAGATGATCCGCGCATCTGGGCGCACTCCAAGATGCTCAATCCGCATGAAAAGGAGGTGCTGAGCTTTTCTGCTCCTGAAAAACCAGGCAGCTATCCGTATGTCTGCACGTTTCCTGGTCACGCGCTGACGATGCGCGGTGTGCTGAAAGTGGCCCCGCTGGGGGACACGCTGCATGACCTGCACTTTGCGCTCTACCTGGGAAACTGGAAAGAGCTGCCGGATTTTTCGAAGCTGAAGCCGCACCGGGAGGGCAAGATTGAGGACAATCTGCTGCAGGTGAAGCTGGACGACTACAAGAATGAGTTTGGGGTGGTTTTCACGGGGAAGCTGGTCGCTCCGAAGAAAGGATCGTATCGTTTTTATCTTTCCAGCGACGACGGTGCGCGCATCTTGATCGATGGGAAGAAGATCGTGGAGTATGACGGGATTCATCCTTCGGGAGACATCAAGGAGGCAGGGCTGACACTGGAGAAAGGAGAGCATGAGTTCCGTCTGGAGTATTTCCAAGCCGGCGGGCAGATCGAGCTGTATGCGGCGTGGAAGGCGGCGGACACGCAGATCACGCCGCTCTCCAAATGGCTGCACCCGAAATGGCAGGGCGGCGCGAAGAAGCAGAAGGAGTTCGATCCGATCCCGCTGGTGGTGAAGGATGAGACGGTGATGTACCGCAACTTCATCCAGGGAGCCGGGAACCGCGGGATCGGTGTGGGCTATCCTGGCGGAGTGAATCTGGCATGGAGCGCCGAAAGCATGAACCTGGCGCTGATCTGGCGGGGGGCCTTCATGGACGCAGCCCGTCACTGGAACTCACGCGGTGGCGGCCACGAAAAGCCGCTGGGGTATGATGTGCTGCAGCCGACAGGAGAGGTGACGCCGGCGTTTTTTGTGACAGAGAAGCCGGAAGCTGAATGGCCGAAATGGGGCAAGGTGAAGCGCCATGAGGGATTTGAATGGAGGGGCTACTCGCTGGACACAAAGCGGAGTCCGACATTCCGCTATGCGTGGCAGGGGGCGGAAGTGGAGGAGTCTTTCCAAGCCGTGGGCGACGGCAACAAGCCGGATGGGAACGCCAAACTCATACGCACCGTGAAGGTCTCCGGCAAACTGCCCGCCAATGCCTGGTATCGAATTGGCAGCGGAGCGCTGGAGGGCAAGGATGGCGTCTTTACCCTCAAGGGCACGCCGTCATGCCTCATCAGCGCCGCCGGCGCACAGATTGCCGGAAAGAACCTCGTCATTCCCGGCCGGACCGGCATCATGATCATCACCTACCAGTGGGCACAGTAACCTTTTGCCTTTTTGCACTGCCATGAAACGTTTTTTTATTCTCTCCCTGCTTTGCACCCCACTGCTGGCCGCAGATCCAGTGGAGGCTGACTATTACAAGATCACCACGTTTGACACGCCGAAGGAGACGGCGATGGAGGTAGGCTCGATCGACCTGATGCCGGACGGCAAGCTGGCGCTGGGCACACGCCGGGGTGAAATCTGGATCGTGAGCGGTGCAGGGAGCAATGATGCCTCAAACGTCAGCTACAAGCTGTTTGCTTCAGGCCTGCACGAGGTGCTGGGCATCGCCTACAATCCCAAGGACAAGAACCTGTATGCGACCACGCGTTATGAGATCACACGGCTGAAAGACACCGACCATGACGGACGAGCGGATGTGTTTGAGAACGTGAACGACAGCTGGGGCGTCTCCGGAGACTACCACGAGTATGCGATCGGGAGCCGCTTTGACAAAGCAGGAGACCTGTGGGTGACGCTGTGCCTGACAGGGTCTTTCAGCAGCGCGGTGCCGTTTCGGGGATGGGCGCTGAGGATCAAGCCTGACGGGACGATGGTGCCGACGTGCTCGGGCATCCGCAGTCCGGGGGGCGTGGGGTTTGATGCAGACGGCGAAGTCTATTACTGCGACAACCAGGGGCCATGGCATGGCTCATGCACGCTGCAGCATCTGGTGCCGGGGACTTTCCAGGGGCATCCCGGTGGGAACATCTGGTATGATCTGGCGCCGAACATGGGGCCGCGGCCGATCGATCCCCTGCCGGAGGCTTTCCAGGGAGAGCGCAGCCGCAAGGAGGACCGGCCGGGTGGAGACCCTGACCGCATGGTGATAGAGAGGCAGCGCATCAAGCAGCTGCTGCCGCCAGCGGTGTATCTGGTGCACGGAAAGGTCGGCAACTCTGCCAGCGCCATCATCTGCGACCTGAGCGGGGGGAAATTTGGCCCCTTCAGCAAGCAGCTTTTCATCGCCGATCAGAGCCACAGCAATCTGAGCCGTGTGTATCTCGAAACGGTGAACGGCATCAAGCAGGGGGTGGTGATTCCCTTCCGCAGCGGCTTTGCGAGCGGGATCATCGGCGGACGCATGGACGAAGAGGGGCGCGTGTTTGTGGGCGGCAGTGACCGCGGCTGGGGTGCACGCGGGGGAAAGCCTTTCTGTTTTGAGAAATGCGAATGGACCGGGAAAACACCCTTTGAGGTGCATGAAATGCATGCCAAGCCGGACGGATTTGAACTGACCTTCACACAGCCGGTGGATCCGGCCACGGCCGGCGATGCGAAGAGCTACAGCATGCGTGAGTTTACCTATGCGTACCGCGAGCAGTATGGCGGCGATGAAGTCGATGAGATCCTGCCCAAAATCACGGCTGCAAAGGTCTCTGAGGATGGAAAATCGGTGCGTCTGACCATCTCACCGCTGACCAAGGGGCATATCCATGAGCTGCACCTGGACGGTGTGCGGAGCGCGGAAAAGCTGCCGCTGCTACACAAGGTGGGCTATTACACGCTGAATGAAATTCCGGCGAAGTAATCACGCGCTGCCTACTTCAGCGGCGCCGCCTTGGGCACATCCGTCAGTTTCACGGATGGCCCGGGCTGCTGCTCACTGAATTCCATGGCCGCCGCAGGTTCAGCGCGCCGCACTTCGACGATGGGGATGCTGCGGGTCTGCAATGGCAGCTCGGCACGCCGCACCTGCTCTCCGTCCATAGGACGGGGGGGCTCAGCTGCCGGCAAGACCGCACGTCTCACCTCCTCATGCTCCTCAGCAGCAGCCACCACAACGGGGGACGTGTAGTTTTTCACCGCAGCGGTGATAACGGCCGCCCGAGCCGGGGCGAGGTCCATGGCGGTTTCAACAATTTTGCGCACGCGACCGGGCTCGGCATTCACCGCATCCATGGCCGCAGTGACGATCTCCCCGGCACATGCCTCATGAATGACCAGGGCTTCCTCGAGTCTCATGATCAGCTTGTCCGGCTCCATGCGGATCGAAGTGAACAGCTCTCCACACAGAGTTTCGCAACTGACTGCGGCCGGAGTCGATTTCACCGGCTGGCTCAATCCTGGCGAAACCGCCAAGACCAGCAGACAGCAAACAATGGAGATCAGGCGCATGAGTGGGAGAGACTGCATGAATGACGGATTCAAATGGTCTTCCTTCAAATCATCTTTTTGGCATTTTAGATTTTTCTGGCGTGGGATTTAGCAATTGATCTGATCCTGCCCGACGTGCTCGAATGAACTGTTCAGGCGAAACCCGATTGAGAGGAGTATCAGCATATCCTTGTCCAGGATTCACATAAGGACCGAGCCGCACTTCGAAATGCAGATGTGCCAAATAGGCACCTTCAGCCGTGCCAACGGTGCCTATCCGGAGGCCGCGTTCCACTTGCTGCCCGCTCTGCACTTCAATGGTTGCCAGGTGGGCGTAAACGGTCTGAACGACGGGGCCGAGTTCGTCTCCGTCAGGCAGGCGATGAGCTATGAAGATCATTTTGCCCCAACCTGGACCGGGACTTCCCGCATAGACCACCTGACCGGCCCCTGCTGCGTAAACAGCATCTCCCAAATCCGAGTTCCCGCCGCCGATGCCGTTGAGATCGTCTCCCAGATGACGCTGGATGCGAAAGGGCTGGGCATTGTAAGTTAGTGCGCCATGCTCAGACCCCATGGGCATGTCAAAGCGTGCCGCCACGGGCAAAGCAGCTATTTCGAGCGGTGCCAAGCGAAGAAATGCAGGATCAAGCGGCCTGGTCTTTTGAGCCAACCCGCTCCTGAAACGCAGCCAGATGATGCCAAGCAGCACCGCCACGAGAGTCAGGGGTAAAAGTACTCGCATGATGCGCACCAGTGTCTGCATGCGGGAGATTCGAGGGCTGCGGTGGCGTTGCAAAGGGAACGTGCCTCCCTTTATTGTCAGCATTATCTTTGAACATGATCTCCCCATCCTCGTTTGGTGCCCCCAAAGTCTCCGTCTTCAACGGCCCAGCCAGCTATGATGACGCCGATGCCCTCCGTCAGCAGATCGAGGCCGCGATCAACGCGCTGGAGCTTTCGGCGGATTTCATCAAGCCGGGGGACCGGGTGGTGATCAAGCCGAACTGGGTGAAGGAGCACAATGCGAGCAAGCCGGAGGATGAAGGCGGCTGGCTGACGATCATCACACACCCCTTGGTAGTGCGCGAAGTGGCGCGGTGGGCGGCAAAGAAGCTGCAGGGACGTGGCTCTGTGACGCTGTGTGATGCACCGCAGAGTGATTCGTCGTTTGCGACCATCCGCAGGCTGCACCGGCTGGATGACATGGTAACGGACCTGACGAAGGAGTTTCCTGGAGTGGCCTTCCTGCTTTTTGACATGCGCTGCGAGGAATGGACGATTGATGACGGGGTAACGATCGCGAAACGGGAACTGCCGAGTGATCCGTCCGGGGCCGTGGACATTCACCTGGATGAGGACAGCGAGTTTCTAGGGCATCCCGGCCTGGGCAAGCTGTATGGGGCGTCGTTTGATTTTGCGACAACGAACCGGCAGCATACGGACCCGCACCATGAATACCGGATCTGCCGCACGCCGATGAACGCGGATGTGCTGATCAATGTGCCGAAGCTGAAGACACACAAGAAGGTGGGGCTGACGGTGGCGCTGAAGAACTTGGTGGGTACCACGCCGCGCACGAACTGGCTGCCGCGCCACACGGAGGGTACGCCAGCGGAAGGCGGCGACCAGTTTGCGGAATCCACCGCCAAGCGGGCGCTGGAAGGGACGCTGATGCGGAATGCTAAGAAGATCCTCTTTGGGCGGTTCTTTCTCTCCAAGCTTTTTGTGCCGCTGAAGAAGCTGGGGCGGATGGTGTTTGGCGATACGAAGGAGGTCGTGCGCTCCGGCAACTGGCATGGGAACAACACGGCGTGGCGGATGATCCTGGACCTGCACAAGTGCTTCTTCTATTTCGACGGACGTGGCGAGAAGCGGGAGAAGCCGCTGCGCTACCTGACGATTGTGGACGGGATCATCGGCGGAGATGGAGACGGGCCGATGTCGTGCGATCCTGTGGCAAGCGGTGTCATCATCGCGGGAACCCATCCGGTGGCGGTGGATTGTGTGAGCGCGCAACTGATGGGGCTCAACTGGAAGAAGACGCGGCTGCTCAAGGATGCGTTTGAGGTGAAGCGTCTGCCGATTGTGGGATTCAGGCCGTCAGAGATCACGGTGGCCTCAAACAAGGCGGAGTGGAAGGGACCGTTTGAGGAGATGAAGGACTGCTTTGAGTTTCAGTGCCACTTTGGGTGGAGCGGTCATCTGGAGAGCGATGAGAGGCTGGCGCGGATGGGGAAGCGTGCTTGAAGCACGCCCCCCCCACGGATGGAGGGATCCATAAGATCCCTCCTCCACTCAGAGCTTACTCAAAATGCATCTTGCCGATGTCTGAGCGGCGCTGGAGACCATCGAAAGTGATCTTGGTGCTTTCAGCGTAGGCTTTATCGCGGGCTTCGACGCGAGTGGCCCCCTGGGCGACGACGGCGAGGACGCGGCCGCCATTGGTCTCGAACTGGCCTGCGGTGTTCTTTTTGGTGCCGCAGTGATAGACGCGAGCGCCGCTGACGGATTCCAAGCCGGAGATGACGTCGCCGCAGCGGGAGGTAGCGGGATAGCCGGCACTGGCGCTGATGAGGCAGATGCTCCAGCCGGGCTCGAAGCGGATGAGGTCGGGCTGGAGATTTCCTTTGGCGGCCTCGAAGGCGTAGGTGGCGAAGTCTCCGCGCACCATGGGGAGGACGGCTTCGGCTTCGGGATCGCCGAAGCGGCAGTTGTACTCGATGACCTGGGGGCCGGTGGGGGTGAGCATGAGGCCGAAGTAGAGGAAGCCGCGATATTTGAGGCCGTCCTTCAAGATGCCCTGCACGGTGGGCTGGACGATCTCGAGCTCGATGCGCTGCATGAGGGCGGGATCGGCAAGTTCGAGCGAGGCGACGGCGCCCATGCCGCCGGTGTTGGGGCCCTGGTCGTTGTCGCGGATGCGCTTGTAGTCACGGGCAGGCATGAGGATCTGATATTTGTCGTCGCACACGGAGGCGAAGACGGAGATTTCGGGGCCGGTGAGGCATTTTTCGACGAGCAGATCGCCGGGGCCGAAGCAGCGCTTTTCCATGACGTCATCGACGAAAGCCTCGGCCTCGTCTTTGGCGGTGCAGACGGCGACGCCTTTGCCGGCGGCCAGGCCATCGAACTTGAGCACGATGGGGAGCTCCGTGAGAGCGGCTTTGGCCTCGGCGGCGTTGGTGCAGATGGTGAAATCAGCCGTGGGGATGCCGTGGCGTTTGAGGAACTTTTTCGCGAAGGTCTTGGAGGCCTCAAGCTGGGCGATTTCCTTGCGGGGGCCCCAGCAGGGGATGCCGGCCTCGGCACAAAGATTGGACAGGCCGCCGTCTTTGACGAGGAGTGCCTCTTCACCGGCCATGCAGAGGTCGATGTTGTTCTGCTTCATCCAGGTGATCAACTCGGGCAGGCTGGCGGCGTCCACGCGGGTGGCGAGGGTGGCGATGGCGTCGCTGCCCGGATAGACGAAGAGTTCATGCTTTTGAGGCGATTCGCTGAGCGCCGTGATGAGTGCGTGTTCGCGTCCGCCTTTGCCAGTAACGAGGATTTTCATGGGCCGGGATGCTTAGCGCGCCGGGGCGGCAGCGCAAGCCTGCACGAGAGGCCGGGTTCTAAGAACTTTCAGCCCCGGACGTTGGAGGCAGCATGAAACGCAGCCTTCTTCTGAGCTCTGTGGCACTTTTCTCCTGCATGCGCCAGGAAAACGTCGGTGCAGACACCCCGGCCACGCGGATCGACGCTGCGCTGGTGCGTGACTACCAGACGGCGCAACAGCAGCAGCGCCAGCACAACCGCACGCCTCTGCCTGCCCTGCCGCCATTGGCCGACGATGCCGTCTTTCTGCGCCGTGCCTGCATCGACCTTGCCGGCAGACTGCCGAGGCCAGACGAGGTACGCAGCTTTCTCACGAGTGGCGTCCCAGCCAAACGAGCCCTGCTGACTGATGCCCTGCTCAAGGAACCCGGAGCCGCCGAGGTACGCTTCCGCATGCTGGCGGAGACGTTTCGCGTGAAGGAAGACGAGGTCGTGATCGCCTGGCTGCGGCAGGCGGCGGCGGATGACCGGCCGTATGATCAGATCATCACCTATTTGATCGGCGAAGGTCACATGAGCCGCCGCGATGAAGGCAATGCCTACCGCACCGGCGTGGAGACAGCCTATGCTGTGCTGGGGGAAGACCTGCACTGTGCGCAGTGCCACGATCACCCCTTCAACGACCACACGCAGATGGAGAGCCACCAGTTTGCCGCGTGCTTCACTCAGAATGACCAGTTCGACAACATCCGGCTGCCATCACAATACAAGTACCGGGATGGAAAGTCGGGGGAACAGGTGAAGCCCAGGCTGCTTCAGATGACCCGCGAGCCCGCACCTGCCATGAAACGCGACCAGGACCCGCACATGCAGGTGGCGCATTGGATCACGCATGAAAGCAGCCGGCGCTTTGGCTACGTGGCCGCCATGCGGATATGGAGCAGCTTGTTTGGAATGCCCGGCCAGCATGTGGACCGCACCGTGGGCGGAAGCGATCCGGCCCCTTCATGGGAGGAAGTACACGAGAGATCTGACATTCCCGCCACTCGCAGGTGCTGCTATGCATCGGTGCATCCCAACAGTCTTGCATGGATCGGCCAAAACTTCGCCCAACGTTCGGCGGTCAATGCCGAAGTCGTGCTGGCGGATGAATTCCGCCGCTGCGGCTATCGTATCGGCCAGTTCCAGCGCATTCTGGCGCGCACTGATGCGTACCAGCGCTCCAGCATCGTCATGAACACTGACTGGAACAGCAGCTCTCTGGTGCCCGCACCTCACATCCGCCGGCTGCCCGCCGAAGTGATCTGGGACGTAGTGTCTGCCGAAAAAAGTGGGCAACTGCCGCAGGTGCCGCCGCTGGAGCATCCCCTGCGCATGCTGGGCCGCGGCTCGCGTGAGTGGTCTGATGAAAGCATCACTCCGCTCTCGCATGAACTCGCCCGGTTCATGATGAACAGCCCGGACATGCAAAACACCGTGGACGCCGAGCCCGCGGATATGTCCACCGAAGATCTGTTCATTTCCTTTCTCGGCCGCTATCCCAGCGGCGTGGAAAAAGCGGCCGCCCAGCAGCACCGCAGTGAGTCGCCAAAGACGGCGGCCCAGGACATCGCCTGGGCTCTGCTGAACACACGGGAGTTCATGTTCAGGCCGTGAGTTTGCTGATGTAGCATTTGCAGACGCTACGTGGAAGTTGTTAAGACTTACCACCACAAGATCATACCCGCCATGCCAACCACCAGGACGAAAGACAGCAAGAGCAGGAAGAACGGCGCAGCCGCCAGGTTTAAACAGCCGCCGGTGCTGTTCGACAAGACGCAGACGATGATCAAGAAGATCCAGGAACGCCTGGGTGGCAAGCTGCTGACTTACTGGAACGGACCGCGTGGATCCGTCTGCCACAGTGATGTGACGGCACTGTTCAAGCTGCTCGAACACATCGGCATGCAGGAGAAGATTTTCATCTTCATCAAATCCGACGGCGGCAACGGGCGCGCGGCGCTGCGCATGGTGAACCTCATCCGCCGCTACTGCCAGAGGCTGGTAGCCCTGGTGCCTCTTGAGTGCGCCTCCGCAGCCACAATGATCGCCCTGGGGGCGGAGGACATTCAGATGGGGGCCATCGCTTATCTGACGGCGGTGGACACCTCACTGACCCACGATCTGTCCCCGATCGACCGCGACAATGACCGTGTGAGCGTGAGCCTGGACGAAGTGAAGCGCATCATCAACCTTTGGCGAAAAAACGAGAACGCCACGCGCGACATGAACCCCTATCATGCGCTGTTCCAGCACATTCACCCGCTGGTGATCGGTGCGGTGGACCGGGCAGACTCGCTTTCCTTGATGCTTTGCGAGGAGATCCTCTCCCACCACATTCAGGACCAGGGCCGGAGGAGTGAGATCGCTGCGACGCTGAACTCCAAATATCCGTCCCACGCCTATCCGATTCTCATCAACGAAGCCAAGAAGATCGGACTCAACGCGCTGCCCATGGACCCGGATGTGGCGTCACTGCTGCTCGATCTGAACCATCTTTACAGCGAGATGGGACAGAAGGCGACCACAGACATCAGTGACACGGAATCCCACAGCAACGAGATCATCAACATTCTTGAGCGCGAAGGCTGCCAGATCTACTTCCAGCAGGACAAAGACTGGTTTTACCGCACGGAAGAGCGGCGCTGGATCGTGCTGAACGATGCGAGCGGCTGGCATCAGGCCATCCGCCGCAAAGGCAAAGTGGCCCAGGAATCCCTCTACCTTTGATCCGGCTCCGGCGTTGGATCAGATGCTAGTCCCTGGAACCGGGGGTGATCTTCATCTGCACTTCCTTGCCTTCGCGCTGGACGCTGATGGTTGTCTCCTTGCCGATCTTGAGATCTCCCATGACGTAGGTGTAGTCGTAGATGTTGGTGATGTCTTTGCCGCCGAGTTTGATGATGATGTCACCGGCTTTGACGCCTGCCTTGGCGGCGGGGCCGATGGGGGAGACACCGCTGAGTTTGACGCCTTTGATGTCTCCCTGTGCGTAGTCTGGGATGGTGCCAAGGTAGGCGCGAAGGCCGGTGCGGGCCCCCTGGTTTTTCGGGGCCTCCATGGCGACGTAGTCGGGAGGGGAATCGGTGGTGGCGATGCCACGGGCGATGAGGCCCATGAGCTTGGCGATCTTGGCGGCATTGACGTAGTCGATCTTGTCCGCGGTGTCGCTGGGCATGTGGTAGTCGGCGTGGGAGCCGGTGAAGGCGTTTAGCGTGGGGATGCCGCGCAGGTAGAAGGCGGTGCTGTCAGTGGGAAGGTGGGCGTCGTTTTGCGTGGTGATGGGCAGGCCGATGGGGGCATTGCGTTTTTCGATTTCCTTGGCCCAAATGGAGCTGCTGCCAAGTCCCTGCATGACAAGCGTCTTCTGGAAGCGGCCTATCATGTCCATGTTCAGGCAGGCGGCAAACATGCCGGTGAGCTTGGCGTTGGCGTCTCCCTTGATCATCTTGGCATAGACTTCGACGAAGTGATTGCTGCCGAGGAGGCCGAGCTCTTCGCCGCTCCAGGCAGCGAAGATGATGTCGCGCTTGAGCTGGAGCCTGCCCTGCTTTTTCAGATCGGCGAGCCACTGGGCGATTTCGAGGACGGCGGAGGTGCCGGAGGCGTTGTCGTCAGCACCGTGGTGGATCTTGTTCACTTCATCGCCCTTGGCGCGTGAGTTGGAACCGCCGCTGCTGCCGAGGTGATCCACGTGCGCACAAACGATGAGGGGGGCGACGTGCGGATCGGGTTTGTCGCCATAAGGCAGCACGCCGAGGACATTGCGGCCTTTTTTCTTCTCCTGCTGGATGACGATATTGGCAGAGAGGGTGAGACCTTTGCAGTCGATGCCGCCCATGAGGTCGCCATTGTCGAGCTTGTCCTGGAGTTCCTTGAGGTTCTTGCCGGCACTGGCGAGGAGCTTGTCGCCGACGGCATCGGTGATGCTGATGGCGGCGATGCCGCTGGTGGCTAGGGAGGCATCAAAGGTCAGAGGGGAGAGCTGCTGCACTACTTTGGAATTGGGGCCGCTTACGACGATCAAGCCGCGCGCACCTTTCTGGCGGGCGGTGAGCGCCTTGTAGCGCAGGCTGGCGTAGCGGCTGAGGTCGTTGCGGCGCTCCTGCGTGATGCCTTCGGGCAGGTAGCGGAAAACGAGCACCCATTTGTCCTTCACATCGAGGTGGGCGTAGCTGCTGTAGGGTTCCAGTTTCTTGCCGTCGTTGCCGGTGGCTTCGTCCGGGGTTTCAATGCCGTAACCGGCGAAGACGATGCCTGCGGCTTTGACCTCGCCGTTTTGGGAGAAGGAGAGAGGTTTCCAGTCCTGATCAACGGCCAAAGACTGGTCGCCGAGTTTCAAAGAATTTCCATCGCCGAGGGCGACGCCGGCGGTGAAGTCGAAGTTGTCGAAGTAGGTGTCGTCATCGCCCATGGGGGCGAGGCCGATTTTCTGGAAGACATCGGCGACATACTGGGTGGCGAGTTTTTCGCCTTCGGTGCCGGTGAGCCGGCCGCCGAGGGCATCGCTGGCGAGGTAGGTGACCTGCTGCTTCATGTCTTCGGGGCGGATCTCGGCGGCGGTGGCGGCAAAATCGGGCTCGGGAGATTTGGCGACCACTGCCTGGGGATCGGTCTTGAGGCCGAGGGCGGTGAGGGCGTGGTCGTGGTCCCAGTCGGCGAGGTAAATCTGGGAGGCTCCCCCTGCCCCGCGACCGCTGGTCCAGGAGAGCTTCTTGCCATCTGGCGTAAAGACAGGGAGGCCGTCGAAACCGTCTGTGGTGGTGACGCGGACGGGGGCGTGCTTGCCAGCGGCATCGACGATGTAGAGCTCGAAATTGGCAAAACCGTTGAGGTTGGTGGTGAAGATGAGGTATTCGCCGCTGGGATGGAAGTAGGGAGCCCAGCTCATGGCGCCGAGCTTGGTGATGGCTTTTTGGTCGCTGCCATCGGCGTTCATGGTCCAGACTTCAGCAACGTCTCCCTTGGGCGTGAAGCGGCGCCAGCAGATGCGTTTGCCATCGGCGCTGAAAAAGGGGCCGCCATCGTAGCCGGGGGCATCGGTGAGGCGCTTCACGTTGGAACCGTCGGCATCGGCGGTGTAGATCTCCATGAAGTACTGCTTGTCGATCTTGAGACGCTCCTCGTCCTCCTTGCTGAGTTTGGTTTCGTAGGCCTGGCGGTTGCTGGCGAAGACGATTTTTTTGCCATCGGGCGAGTAGTCGCCTTCAGCATCGTAGCCGCGGATGTGGGTGAGGTTTTTGAGGGATTTGTCCACCAAGGAGTATTCCCAGATGTCGTAATGCTCGTCGTAGTCCCAGGAGTAGCGGCGGACTTTGGCGTTCTTGCGCTCCTCATACTCAGCGGCTTGCAGCTTTTTGGAGTCGGGATCGGTATGGGTGGAGGCAAAGAGCACGCGTTTGCCATCGGGATGAATCCAGGCGCAGGTGGTCTTGCCCATGCCGGGGGAGATGCGCTCTTGGTCGCCGGTTTCGAGATCCATGAGGTAAATCTGATAGAAGGGGTTTCCCTCCTCGCGCTCGGACTGGAAGATCATCTTGGTGCCATCGGCGGAGAAGTAGCCCTCCCCCGAGCGTTTGCCCTCGAAGGTGAGCTGGCGCGTGTTTGTCAGGAAATCCGCCTCGGTCTGGGCAAGGACGGCAGTGGAGAAGAACAGGAAGGCGAGCAGGCGCATGGTTTGAGAGAAAGAACATACGTCCGGCGAGGATGTTTGCAGAAACTTTGAGCATGCATCTTGCCCGAATCCGGGTTTGATCCGGCCCAAACTTCCCCCCCCAACCATGCGTTTACTCCCCCTGCTCTCTCTTTTTCCCCTGCTGGTTTCCGCCGCGGAACCAGTGTCTCTGTTTGATGGCAAGACGCTCAACGGCTGGGACGGAGAAAAAACCAAGGTATGGCGCGTGCAGGACGGGGTGATCGTGGGTGGCTCGCTGGAGGGAAATCCGCAGAATGAGTTTCTGACCTCGAAGAAGGTGTATCGGAACTTCATCCTTCGGCTGGAGTACAAGCTGGAAGGCACGGAGGGCTTTGTGAACGGGGGCGTGCAGTTCCGCAGCGTGCGCATCGCACAGCCGCCGAATGAGATGAGCGGCTATCAGGCGGACATCGGAGCGGGCTACACGGGCTGCCTGTATGACGAGTCCCGCCGCAAAAAAATGCTGCTTCAGCCGGCGAAGGAGCTGATCGAAAAAGCGGAGAAGCCAGGCGAGTGGAACACGTATGAAATTCGCGCCGAGGAGCAGCGCATTCAGTTGTTTGTGAACAAGGTGCGCACGGTGGACTACACGGAGCGCGAGCCGGGCATCGACCTCAAGGGACTCATCGCCCTGCAGATTCATGGCAAGTGCAAGGCGCAGATTTCCTTCCGCAACATCACCATCGAGGCCCTGCCGGACGCGCTGGTGCCGGAGGAGAAGGATGTGCTGAACCGCTTTGGCAGTCCGGGGGCTGCAGTGGCCAAGCATGAGGCGTTCAAGGATGGCAAGTTTGTGCTGGAGCAGGACGAGGTGATCGTGATGGCAGGCCAGGAGAATCTGGTGCGCGAGCAGAAGGTGGGCGAATTTGAAGCGGTGTTCGGCACGGCCTTCGCGGCGAAGCGGCCGCGTTTTCGCTCGATGGCCTGGGAGGGCGACACGGTGTATGAGCAGTGGCGGGATTTGAATTTCGGCGACTGGAAGGCGCAGCTCGATGCTGCGGGCGCGGGCATTGTGATCGCACAGTTTGGCCAGACGGAGTCGTTTGATGGCGTGAAACGGCTGGCGGAGTTCAAGTCGGCGTATCACCGGCTGCTGGACCAGTTTTCTGCGCAGACACCGCGCCTGGTGCTGGTTTCGCCGATGCCGTTTGAAAAGCCCACGGCATCGCATGCGCCGGACATCACGCAGCGGAATGCCGATGTGAAGGCGTATGCGGAGGCGGTGCGCGAAGTAGCGAAGCAGCGCGGGGCGGTG
This sequence comes from Prosthecobacter fluviatilis, assembly GCF_042655725.1. Taxonomy (GTDB): domain Bacteria; phylum Verrucomicrobiota; class Verrucomicrobiia; order Verrucomicrobiales; family Verrucomicrobiaceae; genus Prosthecobacter; species Prosthecobacter fluviatilis. The sequence goes on along the minus strand of NZ_JBHSMQ010000001.1, from coordinate 364,794 downwards.
TTTGTGGATCTGTTCACACCTCTGGCAGCGCGCAAGGGGGAGCGGCTCACTGACGATGGTCTGCACCTGAATGCACTGGGACTGCGCGTGGTGGCGCGGGAGATCGCGCAGCAGCTTGGGGCTTCAGCAAGTGATGCCGATGACCTGGCGGCGGTTAAGGCGGCGATCGTGGAAAAGAACCGCCTGTGGTTTGACTGCTGGCGTCCGGCGAACTGGTCGTTTGTGTATGGCGACCGGGTGACGCAGATGTTTGGCAAGCCTGCGCAGGACGCCCCTTCCCTGCGTGAGAGCTTTGAGGAGCGCAAGCCGCTCGTGGCGAAACTGGACGCGCGCATCCATGCGCTGGCGAAGGGCGAGAAAGTGCAGGAAGAGCCCAAGGCGGAATCTCGCGTGGTCACGGAGACGGTGCTCACACCGGAGCAGCAGATGGCGGCTTTCACGGTGGCGGAAGGGTATGAGATGAATCTTTTCGCCTCCGAGGCGGAGGGCGTGGCGAAGCCGACCCAGTTCTCCTGGGATGAACGCGGGCGACTGTATGTGGCCTGCTCACCGACGTATCCGCAAACGCGGCTGGGCATCAAGCCGTCTGATTTCATCCTGGTGCTGGAGGACACGGATGGTGATGGCAAGGCGGACAAATCCACACGTTTTGCGGAAGGTCTGACGATGGTTCAGGGCGTGGAAGTGGGCGCGGGCGGTGTGTATGTGTGTGACTTTGACCAGATCGTGCATCTGAAGGACACAAATGGCGACGGCAAGGCGGACGAGAAGACGGTGCTGTTTTCAGGCTTTGGCATCGGCGACACCCACCAGCTGGCGAACTCGATCTGTCATGGGCCGGATGGCGCGCTGTGGTTCACGCAGGGGCTGCATGCTTTCTCACGCGTGGAAACAGCCTGGGGGCTGGCGCGGCTGGAGAAGGCAGGCGTATGGAAGCTGAACCCGCGCACGCAGAAAATGGAAGCCTACTTCAACGGCGGCAAGGCGGGGCACAACTGCTGGGGCGTGGCGTTTGATGACTACAACCAGGTCTTCCACAAGAGCGGCGACCGCCCTGTGGGCTACTACAGCGTACCGGGGCTGGTGGCGCTGGCTGATCCGGATGAGTATCATCCCACAGGCGCGTTGTTTGACTCGAATCCGAAGACGAACAGCCTGGAATTCATCGGCACGAAGGCGCTGCCGGATGACATTCAGGGATGCGCGCTGATTGGAGGGTACTTTGGCAATGTGGTGGAGCTGCACCGCCTGGAAGACGATGGCTCAGGCTTCAAGAGCACGCAGCTGCCAAAGCTAGTGAAATCGAGCGACACTTCGTTTCGGCCCGTGGATGTGAGCATCGGGCCGGATGGCGCGATGTATCTGTGCGACTGGTTCAATCCGGTGATCGGCCACTACCAGGCCAGCTATGCGGACCCACGGCGTGACCGCTCGCATGGACGCATCTGGCGCATCTCGGCCAAGGGCCGCGCACCGGTGAAGCAGCCAAAGCTGGCAGAGATGAAACCGGCGGAACTGCTGGAACAGCTGAAGGCGCCGGAGCGCTGGACGCGCTACCAGGCGAAGCGCCTGCTGTTTGATGCACCGACGGAGGAAGTGCTGAAAGCAGCGGATGACTTCATCACGAAAAATGATGACGAACATTTGCTGATGGAAATCTGCGGCGTGTATGAGTCGCACGAGACACCGAACGAAGGTTTGGTAAAACGCCTGCTGAAGGCGAAGGATGCGCGTGTGCGTGCCTATGGCGCCAGAGCGACCCATTCGCTGGAGCTACTGGCTCAGGCGGTGCGGGATGAGAACCCGCGCGTGCGTCTTGAGGCGGTGGTGGCCTGCGCGCATGTGACCAAGCCCGAAGCGGTGGAAGCAGCGGTGCAGGCCCTGGACAAGCCAACGGACAGGTTCATTGATTATGCCCTCAAGCAGGTGGTGAAGAGCCTGAAACCACACTACGTGCCGGTGCTGGCAAAACTGAGCTTTGGCGGCAATGCCAGACACGCTGAGTATGTGAAGAAAATCGCCAGCGCGGCGGCAGTGGCGGATCATCCGGGCAAGGCGGTTTATGATGCGCTGTGCCTGAACTGCCACCAGCCCGAGGGCAAAGGACTGCCCGGCGTGTATCCATCCATCGCAGGAAGCGACTGGGTGGCGGGAGATGCCACACGCCTGATCAAAATGCTGACCCACGGCCTCAGCGGGCCCATTCGTGTGAATGGCGAGGAGTTCAAGCAGCTTGCCCCTCTGCCGATGCCCCCCATGGGGCTGAACGACCAGCAGGTGGCCGATGTGCTCAGCTATGTGAGGGCCAATTTCGGCAACCAGGCGGGTGCGGTGACGCCTGAACAGGTGAAAACCGTGCGTGCGGCCAATGAGGAGCGTACAGCGCTGTGGACGGCTGAGGAACTGGCGAAGTAGGATGGATGGGGCAAAAGGTTTCGTAGCCAGGATTGAACTTGCTTCAATCTGAGGCATCCAATGTGCGTGCCTTCTGCCCCCCCTAAAAAGACCCGCCGCTGGTGGAAATGGATCAAGCTACTGCTGCTGGCTGGCTTTGCGCTGGTGGCGCTGGCGGTCGTCTTCCGCGGGCCTTTGCTGCGATGGGTCATCGGCTACGGCGGAGCCAAAGGAGCCGAGATGGCGGGGATGAAGCTCCAGTGGCAGGTGGACGGCTCGGTTCTGGGAGACTTGAAGCTCAGCGGCATCGAGGCCAGCGGATCGCTGGTGGAACGGGCGCAGATCGGTGAAATTTCCGCAGCTTATGACACCTGGACTCTGGCCCGGACCGGCAGCATCGACATCGTGAAGAGCGTGACACTGAAAGATGCGGATGTGGTGCTGGATCTGCGAAAGCTGCCCAAAAGCGAGCCCAAACCGGAGACTCCACCGGCATCGAAATCCAACCAGCCACCGCCGCTGGTCTGGCCAAAGGCGATCGACATTGAAAACATCAACGCCGTGGTGACACTGGCAGACGGGAGCAGGATCACGATCAAAGGCCTGACCCTGCGAGTCGGAACCGGCATGCCTGGGATTTTTGAACTCGCAGAGTTTAAGATGGAACCCGGAGATCTGCGGGTGGCGGACGTGAAAGCGAAAGTTGCATGGGGTGAACACACGCTGGAAATCGCGGACCTTGATCTGCCGTATGGAGCCAGGCTGAAGTCTTTCGCGGTGAATCTGAGCGAATGGGACAAGGACGCGGCCAGTGTCAAATTCGACGCAGGCATGGGCAAAGCCGCCGTGGTCGTCGAGGCTCTGGCGAGCGGCATCTTTGGCGGGGGCATGCAGACAAAGGCCAAGGTGAAAGTGAGCGGCCTGGCTTCAAGCGAACTGCAGGCGCTGAAGATGCCTGTGGGCATATCATTTGGACCTGTGAGCATGGAGCTGCATGCGGAGGGCGATCCGCTGAAGCCGTTGACGCTTGCCATGGACGGCCAAGTAAGCATTCCCGAAGTGCGGGCTGCGGGAGCCATGCTGGACTCGGTTTCCACCACACTGCAGGTCAAGGACGGTGTGGCCCGTGTGCAGGAACTGAAGGTGCTGCGTGGCAAGAACGAGGTCACAGCGGTGTTCGAAGCGAAGCTGGCGGAAGATGTGATGAAATCGCCCTGGACTGCACGGGTGGAGGCGAAGATCGCCGATATGACGCAACTGCTTGCGCAGCCGCCACCGGCACGCGGCCTGGTGGAACTAACGGCTGAGGCCAAAGGAGTCGGGGCCACACCGACGAAGGTCGCAGCACAGCTGAACGGCACCGAACTGGGCTTTGAAGCCTACTGTTTGCCAAAGCTGGGGATGACTGTGAGCCTGGACGGCAAGGAGGCAAAGGTAAGCGTGCCAGCACTCATGCTGGGTGAAGGGAACCGAGTAGATCTGAACGCGACCATGACGATGGATGATGCAATGCCCGTGAATGCAGATTGGCAGATCCAGATCAATGATCCGGCGGCATTGATGCAAACGGTGGGGCTGCCGCCACAGGAAAAACCGGTGACGGCAAAGCTGACTACTTCTGGCAAAGCCGCTCTCAAGGTGAATGATGTGATGAACCTGAGCGCTGACGTCGATCTGAGCGTGAAGGACGGAAAGTACGGCGATGCGCCGCTGCCGCAGATCGAGATGAAGGTGAATATCGCGAAGGGCGAGGCGACTCTGCAACCCTGCCGAATCGTGGTGGATGAGAAGAACCACATTGAACTGACCGGCAAGGCGAACCTGAAAGCCCCCTGGAGCTTCAGCTTGGATGGAGATGTCTCGCTGCCTCAGCTCACCAGCCTGAACACGCTGCTCGCATCGTTCAAAGCCCCTGCGATGGAGTCGGGCGGCCTCGCGGTGAAGGTGGCTGTCAATGGGGATGCGAGCCCATGGCGTGGCCAGGGGGGAGTCGAGATGCAGGCGTCTAAAGTGAAGGTGGCGGGGATGCCTGAGGCGGCGGACGTGAATCTGAAGACCACTTTTGCCGGAACGACGGCGAAGATTGAAAGGCTGCAAGCCGTGCTGGGGCCTTGGAAGCTGCTCACCCAAGGACAAATCACAGAAAAGGAGGCCCATTTGAGCGAGCTGAGCTTTTGGCAGAAGGACCGGCAACTGATGAGCGGGCATGCACGTGCCCCCTTTGATGTGATGCAAACAGACGTGGCCAACGGAGCGGCGACGGATGTGGTGCTGAATGCACAAGAACTGCCGATTCACGAGATTGCCGCCGCCGCCGGCGTGACAAGCGTGCCGCCTGGAATTCTGAGCATGGATGTCCAGATCGGCGGCCGACTGGACTCGGCGGATGTGGCGGTGAAGGTGGGGGTGAAAGACCTGAAGGCGCCGGGGCTGCCCAAGTCGTTTCAACCGGCGTCTGCCGACTTGCTGATCACACTGAGGAACGAACAGCTGGGCCTCGATTTGAAAGTGCTGCAGGCGCCGGTGCAGCCTCTGACCTTGAAAGCAGCAGTGCCGGTGGTGCTGACAAAACTCATGAAGCAGCCCGATTTAGCGATGGATCTGCCACTGCAGGCCACGCTGGACCTGCCGGAGAGCGATCTGAATTTCGTGCGTGAGTTTGCCCCCGACATGATCAGGGCCATACCGGCCAAACTGAAGCTGCACGCGACTGTGGGCGGCACAGTGAAGGCTCCGCTGCTTGATTCGGCCCTGGACCTGAAAGCGCCGACAATCGATTTTGTGAGCGCCGACATGCCGAGCGTGCGAGATCTGCGTGTGAAGGTGCGCACCCATGACCGCAAGGTGACGCTGGAGGACATCTCGGTAATGCTGGCAGGCGGCAAGGTGCGGCTGGGAGGGGTGCTGGACGCCGCGAACACCGGGGATCCGAAATTTGACCTGAAGGTGGAGGCACGGGAAGCCCTGGTGATGCGCAACCCCACCTCAAGCGTGCGCGCGAACGCTGACGTCTCCTGCGTCGGCAGCCTGAAGGCTGCCCGAGTTAGCGGTACGGTAGAGGCTGTGCGCGGCCGAATTTTTCAGGAGGTGAATTTGCTGCCCAATGTAACAGGCATGATCCAGCAAGGCGAAAAACTGCCCCCGCCACCGCCTTCCACCTCCAAGATCGAGCAAAAACTGGCACTGCCGCCGATGCTGAAGGACTGGACTTTTGACCTAAAAGTGAAGACGCGAGATCCCGTGGTGATTTCAGGCAATCTGATGAACGGTGCGATCTCAGCGGACATCGCCCTCGGCGGCACGGGAGCAGCCCCGAGGCTGACAGGCTTTGCGAACGTGGACCGCATGGTGCTGAAGCTGCCCTTCAGCCTGCTGAAGATCACCAAGGGAGTGGTGACGATGAATCCTGACAATCCATTCACCCCCAAGCTGGATGTGCGAGGCGAATCACGCGTGGGCAGCAATGACATCACGCTGTATGTGTATGGCGATGCTTCGAATCCGAAGACACGATTCACCAGCACACCACCGCTGTCCGAGGCCGACATTGTGACCCTGCTGGGCACGGGCATGACACTGGGCGGAGACAATGCCCAGATGGCCAGCGAGGCGATGACGCGCGCAGCCTTCCTCGTGATCGCCGAAACTTACCGCAAAATTTTCCACAAGAAGAAGACGGTGAGCGCCGAGCCGCCCCGTTTGCACACGACATTCAACCCCTCCGGTGCAGACCGCTCCAATGACAGTATGCAGGCGATGTATGAAATCACTCCCAAATTCAGATTCATCGGCCGCTTCTCGCAGACAGGCCGCATGAAGGCGCTGCTGGGCTATGTGCTGCGCTTTGGCAAAGCCGCAAGGGCCATGGATGAAGACCCACAATGATGAATGACACAAAACGCCAGATGAACGCAGGCCGGGCGCAATGCGCCTGGCTGATTTTGCTGGTCATGCTCTGCCTGCTGGGCGCTGGCATGGGACATGAAGTTCATTTTGGCCAGACAAAGGTGAATGTGCAGGGCGTGGAAGAAGCACAGTGGGAGCCCCTGCGCAGCATGCTGATGGACCAGCTCACCCTGAACGGAAGCGGCCCGGCAGGTGAGCCCCTGGCGGATGACCTGGCGTTTTTTGTGCGTCAGCATTTCATCCGCGAAGGATGGCCTGACGCTGAAGTGGCGTGGAAAATGGCCCAGGGCGGGATCGAACTGACCGTGAAGCCGGGCAACGCGGTGAGAGTGGGAACTGTGACACTGAAGGGTGAGATGCCACTGCCGGAAGACGAGCTGAAGAAGTACCTGATGAAGCCGACTCTGGAACGTGAAGATGTGGACAAAAAGCTGCCACAGTGGGTGGAGGCAGACATGCAGCAGGGCGCGGGGCTGGTGCAGCGCCGCCTGCGGGCCGAGGGCTACCTGAATGCGGAGACCCTGCTGCTTCCCGCACCAGCAACGGGCACGGACATGCGGCGCGATCTGACGCTGGAGATCAAGCCAGGCCCCAAGTTCATCTTTGGCAAGGCATCCATCGTGGGATCTCCGCCTGAGTTGGAGAAACTGACGCAGGCGGCCATGACCGAAGCCAGTGGAACCCCCTTCAATGAAGCGCGGGTGCAGCAGATCCAGCAGCGGCTGGACTCGATCTGCGCTGAACATGGCTGGCTGCATGCAGCCACGACGGCAGACTACACGCTGGGAAAGGCCGGCGGCACGGTCGATGTGGTTTTCCGCATGGTGCCGGGAGAGCGTGTGCGGATCTCCCGTGTCACTGCACATGAAGCCTTCAGCCCAGGGGCCAAACGTGTGCTGCTTGCCAAGTTCAAACCGCTGACCGGCCAGATCTACGAGGCCGCAGAGGCGGATTTCTTTTTCAAACGTGCGTTGGACACCGGCATGTTCACCCTGCTGGACACCAAGGTACTGCCTGACAATGGCAACATGGCGGCGGGTGATCTGCGCATCACCGGCGAGGAGGCAAAGCCTGTAACCGTGGGCTTTGAACCCGGCTTTGACACCTTCCTCGGCCCCCAGGCGGGTGTGACTTACAAAAACACGAACTGGCGTGACACGGGCAACACGCTGGCGGCGGAGCTGAGCTACAGCATGGCGGGGCCGGTGGGCTTTGTCAGCCTGACCAACCCTGCGGTGTTTGATTCGCAGCACTCAGCGACGACACGCTTTGCACTGGAGCAGTTCAACCGCTTTGAGTATGACCGGCTTGGCACCGCACTGAGCCTGGATGTGGCACGCCGGGTGGACCACGCGCTGAGCTACTCGGTATTCGTCGGCACCACGGCCAATACGGTCAGCTCAAAAGTGCTCAACGCGAAACAGACCGGCCCAACCAACTACTCGCTGATGAACTTGGGCGCGAACGTGATGTATGACCGGCGGGACAGCCAGGTGCTGCCGAAAAAGGGCTGGTATATCTCCGCCCGGATTGAGAGTTCCACGGACGCCCTGGGCTCAGGTGTGAGCTTTGTGCGTTCAGACTTACGGGGTGCATGGTACGTGCCGATCACCAAGAAGTTCCGATTTGCCACAGGTGCCGAGCTGTCAACGATTCAAGGGGCGACCGCGGAAAAAATCCCCATCGACAGCCGTGTGTTCAACGGCGGACCGTACAGCGTGCGCTCCTTTGGCCAGCGCAAACTAGGACCCGTGACCCCGGGAGGAACGCCGTTGGGCGGTACATCGGCGCTCTTTGCCAGCGCAGAATTTTCATACGAGGTCATGACGAATCTGGAGTTCGCCATCTTTGGGGACATCGGCAGCCTGAGCCAGGGGAACAACTCCTCGCCTCTGTCGTATTCTTCAGATTTCCGCGAAGCGATTGGAGCGGGGCTGCGCTACAAGCTGCCTTTTGGGCCAATCCGCATCGACTACGGGCATAATCCCAACCGCCGCACTGGGGAACAGAGCGGATTCCTGCATGTAACGGTGGGGTTTGCTTTCTAGCCGCCAGTCAGCTGGCGCCAGACTTTTTGCTGAACCCACCCACGACGGTGTGATACCCCCCCCAGAGCACGAGCACGCCGCCTGCCGCTTGAGCGAAGGTGAAGGGTTCGGCAAACAGGGTGATGCTGGCGAACGAAATGACGACAGGCACCATCATCTGGAACGCACCGCCTGCGGCGACCGAAAGAAAACGGAAGCCCTCCGTCATGGCCAGCTGGCCTATGCTGGCACATAGCGCCGCAGCAGTGAGCAGCAGCACATCCGTGACATTCAGCGAAACGAAATTGGCAGCCGCCAGCGGAAGAGAGAGCAGCAGTGCGTAGATGCATTGTGATGAGAAAATCGTGGCGCTGGACTCCGTGCGGGTCAGCTGTCGGATCACGACCACAACGGCAGCGGCAAGCACCGCACCGACAAGGGCAATCATTTCGTGATGTCCGAAATGGGCCATCGTTCCCGGTGCCAGTCCTGTGAGGAGACTAAGCCCCGTCAAAGCCAGAAGGATGCCAAAGAGCTTCACGAGCCCGAGCCTCTCATGCAGTACGAAGGCTGCCATGATGGCCGCAAAGATGGTCCAGGTGTTGCCTATGAGCGTGGCCTTGCCGGCCCCCAGCGGCCCGATGGTGGTGTAGTAAGCTGCGGTGCCCAGCGCCCCCAGCACGCCACGAGATGCGAGCAGCCAGCTCTGGAAGGAACGGCGCAGCTTCAAGGAGCCTGCGGGCGCAAAGAGGATGACCGTCACCAGCAGGCCGACGGCCGCGCGAAAGGTCATGGACATCCATGGGTCCACATGGCGATGAGACGAGAGGTCTTTGAGCAGAAGGGCATTGCCGGAAAAGCATGCGAGTGAAAGCAGCATGGCCTGCGTGCCACGCCGGGGATCAAGCAGAAGTTTGGTATCTGGGGCGCTCATGGAGGTGCCGGTTTGAGGGCTACCTTCTGGCATCATGTCTGATTTTGCTTTTCGTGATGATGAGCGCTGTCTGCGCGGGTTCCTCAAACCGTGGTGTTAAGCACGCCAAAGGGCGCGCACCGTTTTGAGTACGGCGCGAATCGCAATTCGGCTGGCGGGTTTGAGGTTCATCAGACGCGGGAGCATGGATGAGAAATACGGGAGTGCAAACCTGATCTTCAGCTCCATCTCCACCTTTCCAGACTGCCAGCTGTCGCATAAAAAGAGACGGGCGGCGCGACACCACTCGCTCCGCCCGTCCGACTGACCGCCCCGACGCACGCTGTGCGCGCCGGCCCAATAGTGGCGTCAGAAAATCACCGTCAATGCCACACGCCCATTGATGCCAGGCTGGGTGTAGCGGTCGAGCTGCGAATTAGCGGCGTCCACACCACGCACATTTTGATACAGCCAGTACTTTTGGTTGGTGAGGTTGTAGAGTCCGGCGCTGAGTGTGATGTTCTTGGAGAGCTGCCAGCGGGCGACGAGGTCGAGCGTAAGGGTGCTTGGCGTCTGGAACTGATTGATGCCGCCGGGAGTGGAGAAGGTGGAACCTTTGCGGGCGTAGTAGGTCGAGATCAGCTCCACCTGCCAGGTCTCCCGGCGATAACGCAGACCGGTGACAAGCTTGAAGGGATCAACGCTGGCAAGGGGCTGCTTGTTCTGCCCATCCCAGCCCTGGCTGTAAGCGGCGTTGGTGAAGATGCCAAAGTTGTCCAGCGACTCATGAATGAAGCCGAACGTTGACTCCCCCTTGAACTCGAAGCCATAGATTTCCGCTGAAGACAGGTTGGTGCTCTGGTAGATGATGGGATCGCCCGGGGCGCCGGTACCACCCACCTGCGTGAAGCCGTTGATGAAGTTTTCGTAATGATTGTAGTAGCCCGCGAAGTTCCATGACGAAGACTTCCCTTTGCGGCGAACACCGATTTCGAAGCTGTTGCTGGTTTCCTTCTTCAGGCTTGGATTGGGCACGGTCTGGTAACCGAACGCCGTGTTGGTGATGGTGGCGTTCAGCTCCTCGCCGCTCGGATTGCGGAAGCCGTTCGCGTACTGGAAGTAGGCACTGTGCTCTTCATTGATCTTGAAAAGGTAGGCAAGCTTTGGGGCAATGGCGAACTGGTTGAAATCCTGCGCTGGCCGACCGGCACTGGCGCGCAAGTAGAGCGGGTCAGAATTCGTCTCCACATTGTAAAATTCTGCACGCAGACCCGGCGTCAGGTGATGGCGCTGGTTTGTTCCCCAGGTGATTTCATCCTGAATGTAAACACCCACACGTGAGGTGCGTGTGTCCGGCATGTCCTTCAGCGGATAAGTGTCCGGGGTGATGGTTTTTGTCTGAGTGCCTGTAGTGAAATTGTACTCCGTGGCATCGCGCACACGACGGGAGAAGGAGGTGACCAACTGCGTGCCGTAGGCCAGTGTGTGATTCAGCGTCCCTGTTTTGAATGCTTTGGTGAAGTCGAAGCTGGCCCCGATGTGATCCTGACGGTACAAGTAGTCACGTATGCGCAGACGGTCCTGATAGGAAGGGGTGATGCGGTCGCGATCTTCGACCTGATATTCCGCTGTTTCGGAGAGCTGGTAATAGCCACTCCATGTCAGGCTGTCGAAAATCCAGCCGAGCCCGGTGGCGTCATACTTGTGCTCCAGGCTGAAGCGCATGCGGCGAAGGTCGTCGTTGAGCAGCAGGGAGTTCACATTGTAATTCACCCCAGGGGCGGCAACGACCGTGCGGCGTGCGCTGAGGAGATCATTGTCGCTGGACCGCTCCAGATATTCCCCCGTCAGCTCAAACCGATTCCGCGCCGTGGGTCTCCACACCATTTTGGAGAGCCAGTTGTTTACGTTGTACTCGGTGCGGTCCGGCTGAATGGAACCGCGATTATCGATCTCGTGCCCATCACGTCGTGTGTAATGCAAGAGAAACTCCAGATTGCCGGCACGCTGCGCCATGCTGAGGGTGTGCCCCCAGCTATCATCCGTGCTGTCGTAACGGGTGGTAAGCCGTGCCACAGAATTTCTGCCGGTGGTAGATTGAGCCAGCAGATCCTCAGGGTCGATGGTGGTAAAGGAAACCACGCCAGCGAGCGCGTCACTGCCATAAAGGGAGGAGGCTGCGTTTTTGAGAACCTCCACCTGTTTGAGTGAGTCCACATCGACGTAGTCACGTCCGATGTTGTAGGCGCCGCCAAAAGTGAACTGATCGGCCTGCCTGATGCCATCCATGGTCATCAGCACACGATTGCCGTCAAGGCCACGGATGTTGATGCTGGAGGTACCGGCACGCGAATTGGCGGCCGGGCCTGTGCCACCCAAGCCGTAGGGCACGCTCACACCAGGCTCATACCGCGCATAGTCGCGCATGCTGGTGGCAAGTGAGAAGACGCTGGCATCCTGATTGAGCACGGTGGTGGAAGCGGGAACCTCCGCGCCCGGCTGGGCACTGCGCGAGGCAACGATGACGATTTCCGGCAGCACGGGGCCTCCCGCGGCGTTTTGTGGCTTGGCTTCGTTTTCTGTCAGCTTTTTAATGTCGTTTACGGCGTGTTCCTGAGCCGCCAAGGGCAGGCCGCAGGTGAGCATGAACAGAGAGATTGTGTGCAATAAAGCGGGAGGTGGTTTCATGAGACCGCCGCCGTAACCCCGCGAAGACATGTCGTGCTTTGGTTGGAATGACCAGGAATGACGCTCGCTTGCGGTGAATAAAGGGATGCGTCAAACTGCCGACACAATTTCGCAAATGGGAGCAAACGTGGCGTTTTCACGCGGCACTCGCGGAGGCAGGACAGCGGAGCAAGAGCACATCTGCGGCCTCGGAAGCCACGAGGCGCAGCGGACAGGAGGCGGGTACGCGCAGGCGCTCGCCACGGCGCAGGCGGACCTGGGCCCCATCGAGGTACGCAGCAGCTTCACCAAAGGTGATGACCACGGTGGTTTCATCCTTCGCACAGGCCTCGAAGCATGGGCAACGACGGTCCAGCCCCAGCAGGTGGGCCTGCACACAGTCGTTGTAAAACAGGCAGCGTTGATCGGCGTCGGTACGCAGGCGGCTCATGGGTGGGCGAGAGCTTGAGGTCCGGTCTTTTCCGCCATGGCCATTTTCTCCGCATGCGTGCGGGCTTTGCGGCTGCGGCGACGGCACTCCTGAATGCGACGCAGGAGAGAAGGATTGAGAACGGAGCGGACACTGAGGCGGGTGTGAAGATTGGTGTATTGCATGGAGGCACGCCCTTAGCCATGCACCGACCGCCCATGCTTTGGCTGATTTGCCAAAGACTGCCGCTGGTTTGCACCTGCGGCATGCACAGCACATTTGACCGCCAGATTTCGTCAAATCAACCAAAGCACCGACTCCGGGCAAGTGTGTATCAAGACAGCACACACAGCAGCCATGGACACCTCCCACTTCCCACACAGAATCGCCTTCAGCTTCGCCCCCGGCACCTTCGACATCGAATGCATGTGCCCAGAATTGTGGAGTCAGGATGATGAGTGCGGCTCCTCATATGTTCAACTGGCCCCGTGCTGGCCGCGACTGCTGCCGGCGCTGGGTGGCATGGGGCTGCTCATGGCATGCGCCCCCTCGGGGCCGGTGACGGCGGCGATGGCGATGCAGGAAGCACAGTTTGAGGCTGTGCCGAACTCTGCCGAGTGGGTATGCCTGGGCACCGGCCTGGAGATTTGTTCGGCGAAGCTCGGCGGTGTGCTCGCCACGCTGGAGTCTCTGGAAGGCGGGCAACAGACAGCCTCGCTGCAGTTTTTTGACCGCGCTGGCGAAGGCTGCCTGAAGCTGCTCCTCACGAACCGCAGCCACATCGCGGTGTTTGAGGATCTGGTCCGCCGTCATGCGATGCCGCAACATGTGCCGTCTTTGGGCGTGTGTGGTTCTGCAGATGCATTGGCTTTGAGCATCGCAGGGCCCGCAGCCCAGACCGTGCGCAGTCTCTGGGGGGGACTGCGCCGCACGCTGCCGACGAACACCTTCCCCGGTCTGGAGGGTGTCTCGCGGCGGCGTGCGTTAGGTCTGGCAGGGCTGCGCCATGCATGGCAGGTGAGGACGACCGCTGTGATGCCCCTGGTGCGTGCCATGACTCTGGGGGATGCACCACTGGGCATCGGCGTACGCAATGACGCCGTGTTTCTGCCAGTCGGCATGTACCCCGGCCACTGGGCGGACTGCTGCTGTGGCACAACGTTTTTCGCAGGCACCTCTCAGCTCACCCTGCGGCATGAACTGAGCCGGGCTGAAGCCTGGGTGACACGTTTCGGGGCAAAAGACGGGGAAAACCTCTGCCTGGAAATCTACGACCAGAACGGGAGCTTCTGCGCCGGGCTGGGACTGAGGCCGGAGGCCCTCCCCACACACCACAAACAGTGGAACCACTGGTTGCGTGAAGCTGCATGCTGAAACAAAAAGCGCGCCTCCCTATTTCATGGCTCTGTGTACCTGCTCCAGCGCAAGCACGGTGTAGGCGGTGACGAGCACGGGATCGCTCTCCATCCAGCGGCCGGAGGCGGTGTTGGCCCAGGAGCCGTCGCTGTTCTGGAGGCTGATGAGCTTGCGTGACAGCTCCACCGCCCAGTTCACGGCACCTGATTTTGTTTTCAGCTGGCCGATGCCCGCAGTGGCCAGAGCCTTGGCCATGGTGTGGTAGTAGTAATACAAGCCCTCCGCGCCCATGCCGGGATTTTCATCCACCGTGTAATTGTTTCCGAGCCACTCGAGAGCCGCCTTCATGCGCGGGTCTTCCGGCGTGAGCCCGGCGTAAATGAAGCTCAGCATGCCTGCGTAGCTGATGCTGCCGTAATAACGCATGGGGACCGGACCTCCGTCTTTTTTACCCCCACGCGGAGCCTGGGGCACAGGAGTATAGCCAAAGGCTCCCGTGTTATCTTTGTCAGCACCTGCCCAGGGCTGGTCATTGGATTCCTTGCGGTTCTGGCAGCGTGAGACGAACTGGATGGCGGCGTCCCAGTTGAGATCATCCTGCTTTTCAACCGGCCTGCCCGTGTCCTGAAAAAGCTTTTTTGAGTAATACAAGGCCTCAAGGGCGAAGGAGGTGTTGGACAGGTCCGCATGTGCTCCACCCTGCCCTCCGCCGTAGCCAATGCCGCCGTCAAAAGGATGGTCTGTCTTGCCGGGTGCGTCGGCATCATTCTGCTGATGCGCCACAAAGCGCCGGGCGCGGCGGATAACCTCCTCATCCTCCGGACGGGCACGCAGCACCAAGGCCATTAGGCAGATGGCGGTGTTGTAGTTGGCCCGCGCCTTGGTGTAGATGCCGCCGTCTGGCTGGACATTACTGAGGAGGAAGGCATAGCCCTTCTGCAATTCTTCAGCCGCACCTGCACCGGCAGGATTTTGGATCAAGGCTGACAGCACCAATGCGCTCAGCGCCGGGTCTTCCGTCATGACCCAATGACCGCTTTGGGTGTCCTGGCGTGATTTGAGAAAATCGAGCCCCCGGGTGATGGCCTGCTGCACATCCTGCCGGCTCTGGGCCGAGAGGACTCCAGTCAGCAGCAAAAAGAGAAACGGAATCGTTTTCATATTGAGTGGGGTGAACTGCACCATCGTATTCTCCGTGCACAACCTGGATCTGGGAAAAGGCGGCAATGGGACTGTTTTTGTCCATTCCACATTTTCCGGACGATTTGCAGTTCATGTCATTTCAACGCCAGTATTTCACAAGGCAGCGCAAGCACGGGCCGGCAGCCGTTGTATCGGAGGTATCCG
This sequence comes from Prosthecobacter fluviatilis, assembly GCF_042655725.1. Classification (GTDB taxonomy): domain Bacteria; phylum Verrucomicrobiota; class Verrucomicrobiia; order Verrucomicrobiales; family Verrucomicrobiaceae; genus Prosthecobacter; species Prosthecobacter fluviatilis. The sequence continues at coordinate 349,754 of NZ_JBHSMQ010000001.1, read as the reverse complement.
TATGAAAGCCATTCTCCTGATTTTTCTCTTTGTCACAGGTCTCAGCTCCGCACTGGCAGCGGGCGAAACGCCACCGGAACTGCCGCTGCCCGTGGCCAGCTTTGGCGCCACCAGCACAGCAGACGGAGCGCTGTATTTCTACGGAGGACACAGCGGCAAACGTCATAAATACAACCGCGATGAAGTGCATGGGGATCTCTTCCGCTGGAAAGCGGGGGCTGGCCAATGGGAGGCGCTGGCGAAAGACGAACCTGCCCAGGGGGCATCACTGGTCGCTGCCACAGATTGCGTAATACGCATCGGTGGCATGGCGGCACGCAATGCCAAAGGCGAGAAGCAGGACCTGTGGTCCAGTGAGACTGCGGCGCGCTTTGACATCGCAAGCCAGCAATGGAAGCCTCTGCCAAAGCTGCCACAGCGGCGCTCCAGCCACGACAGCATCGTTTGTGACGGGATTCTCTACGTGATCGGCGGCTGGTGCATGGAGGGCGACTCAGACACCGTGTGGCATGACACTTATCTGACACTCGACCTTACCCAATCTGATGCGACTTGGCAAAGTCATCCGCAGCCGTTCAAGCGCCGTGCCCTCGCTGTGCAATGCAGCGGCTCCAAAGTGTACGCGATAGGCGGCATGACAGACGACAATGAAACCACGAGTGCTGTCTCAGTTCTGGATACAAAGACCGGTCAATGGAGCGATGGGCCAGCGCTGCCTGCAGGGAAAATTGGCGGTTTCGGCTTTGCAGCCGTGACGCAGGAAGGAAGGTTGTTTGCCAGCGGCGTGACAGGTCGGCTCCTGGAACTCAGGGGCAGCGAATGGGTGACCGTGGCCAAGCTGGCCCATCCACGCTATTTTCATCGTCTCCTGAGCAGTGGTGACGGCAGGATCATCGCCATTGGGGGCGAAAGCGGCGAGGGTGCCAAAGCTGCCCCTGAGGTTATTTCCGTCCCTTCCGCAGACTCCAAGCCATTGCCCGAGGAAGCCGTTCCTGCAAAACAAGCAGCCAAAAGGCCCTAGCAGCAAGGCTTGCCGCGTCCACCAGCCCCCTCCGCTCTCCAGAGCTAGCCACGAGAAGGTAAGATGTTGCTAATTATTGAGATTGAGTTTCATTACCAATACAATGCCGAGTACTGCCCCCGAAAGTCCGTTCTGCTCATGGCTAAATGCGCCTGAGCGCCTTGAGGCAGACTGGCATGGCGCCACGAAGGCAGATGCCCTGGTAGCTCATCTCAACTTTTGTGGCGTTGCAGAACTGCGCTGGCTGGATGGCAGCATCAGCACGATCTCACCCCACACAACCTGCTGGCTGCGGGCCAGCCCGGCAGAGTTGCCCATCGCACGCCGCCTGGCGAGCCGCACCCGGCATGAGTGCCTGACCCTGGTGTTTCCGGACGCCTGGCTACGCCAGACGCTCAAGGACGTCACGTCGCAGGTCAGCACAGCCTTTGAGCCACTGGTGGGTGGCAGCACGCGCAACCTACTGGTGCTGCCGCTGCTGGAGGAGGAGGAAGGGTGGGCACGTGGGGCTATGCCACCACATTTGTGCTCGCAGGCCAGGCAATTGCTGGAATCGGCGCGGCTTACAGAGTTTTTCATCCATTCCGTCTTTCGCAGCATTGCGTCCCCCGAACCAGGCAACGCCATCAGCCGTACACTGCGTGTGGCCCAGGAGCGCGTGCAGCGTGTGAAGGACCTGGTGCTCGCGCAGATCGATGCCCCCCTTTCTTTGGATGAACTCGCAGCCACTGTTGGCTGCAATCCCAGCCATCTGAGCCGCACATTCACGCAGGTGGAAGGCGTCACATTATCTCAGTGGCTGCGGCGGGTTCGCATTGAGAGGGCGGCCACTCTCATCGCAAGCGGACGTTGCAATGTTTCCGAAGCAGCCCTGGAGGTAGGATACCAGAGCTTTTCCCATTTCAGCCGTGCTTTTGCAGAAGAAAAGGGCGTCCCCCCTTCTCAATGGGTACGCCGTTTAAGCGAAGGCAGATAACGGGCGAAAGCAGCCCCTCCTTTATTTGACAGTCCAATACAAAGAGGCGCTGTGGCTGGTGATCTCAAACGCGACGCCGTTAAGGAACCCGGGGAGCGGCTCCGAGTAACGGGCGACCGCGAGGAGGTACTGACCGGGTGTGGAGATGTCCGGGGCATGCACATACCCTTCGGCATCGGCCTGAAGTTTTTGCTCACTGACCTTGGGTGAGAAGAACAAAAGCTCGACGCCACCGAGGGGTTTGCCGCGGAAATAAACACGGGCCTCGCCCGGCTTTCCGGTGGGGACAATGTCCATGGTCATCGCAGGGGTACCTGCACCAGCCCCCTCGGGCTGCCAACGGCAGTAAAAGATGGGGCAACGGGCGGGTTTGTCGTCATGCAATTTGCGCACCGTGAACTGCGCCTGGGCAAACGCAGGCCTGGCATGATCCACTTTGCCCAGGAAGAAATGATCCTTCCTTTTGGCGACGTCGAAAAGCTGCGGCTGGCCTTTGTCATCAAGAGTCCACCCCGAGACCAAGATGAAGGAATCGAGATGTCCCGGTGAAGTCTCATAGTCGTCTCCCCACTGGGCAAAGCGCACCCCCAGCCCTGAATGTTCCGGCAGCTCTTCGATCCACAGAGAATGGGCGGAAGCCGCTAGCGGGAGAAGGCTGAAAACGAAAAGAACGAGGAATGGGCGGATCATATCAGTCAGGGTGTTGAGGGGTCACCGCCCACATACATCCAGTAAACGCGGACTTCTTGCGGGCATTTGTCAGAAACTGTCGATGTCTTGCGCTGGCAGGATCAAAGCTGACGGGTCGTGGCGAGGCATGCGATGAGAGAATGCCATTGCCGGGCACATGCTGAGGCTCGACGATGTCCCGGGCCCATCAAACTGGGCCAAGAAACTCAAGCTTGGCCAAAGTGCGCAAGAACTCGATTGCAGACATGTTATGCTCCCTGCTGGCGCGCTTTTGCCATCACACCTGAAAATGCAACCATCACGATGAAAACGGAAGGAATCAAAGGCTGCTTCGAAAAGACACATGGCCTGTTCTATTTTGCCCGGATGTGCTCCAAGATCCGGCTCCACCACCAAGGCATGCTGCCGGACGACTATCACGACATGCTGGGCCAGGGATTTGATGGGCGGACATGCAGATACCTCCGCGTTGGCTATGAGGATATAAAACTCCAGGTTCTGTCTGGAAAAAGCGATGCTGAGGTGTTGGAATGGTGCTACGCGAACGGCCGCAGACTCACCGATGAAGAAGTGCTCATCTACAACAGCTTCATGAGCAAGCGTGGCTGGCATGACGATGAAACGGACATCTTCATCCCCGAGATGATCAAACAGTATGGCCTGCCAGACAACGGCACTGTTTTGACAGACTTCGATCTTATTGAAATGGATGAAGGCCGCTGGTATCCAGACATGTGGCGGGATGCCTGGAAATAGCCTCTGCCTTGTCGGCCGATTTACGCACTGCCCCAGTCTCTCCAGGGGCCTCACCTCCCCCGCGCGCTGATCACTTGATCCGTATTCCTCAGCAGAGCACGGACATTGCCAGCTAAAAAAAAACATCACACCCACATCCGACGGTCCAGAGTGCGGTAGCCGATAGCTTCGAGCACGTTGTCGGCAGAGATCTTGTCACGCCCCCCGAGATCAGCGAGGGTTCTCGCCACCTTGAGGATCCGATCATGCGCACGGGCGCTGAAATTCATCTCGCCCATGGCGTGCTCAAGACAGCCAGCGGCTTCGGCATCGAGTTCGCAGTGCTTTTTGATGAGCCGGGGCGTCATGGCACTGTTGGTATAGATACCCACATGTTTGGCGTAGCGCTCCTGCTGCATACCACGTGCAGTTTCCACGCGCCGACGAATGTTTTCAGAGGCCTCTCCGCCTTCGCTCGAAGCCAGTGATTTATAATCCACCAGAGGCACCTCCACGTGAAGATCAATACGATCCAGCAAAGGGCCGCTGATGCGCTGACGATACCGCTGGATGACAACCGAGCCACAACGGCACTCTCGCTTGATATCTCCGTAATAGCCGCAAGGACACGGGTTCATCGCCGCAACCAGCATGATCTTGGCCGGAAAGGTCACAGTGCCTGCCGCACGGGAAATGGTGACTTTTCCGTCTTCGAGCGGCTGGCGCAGGACTTCAAGCGTGCTGCGTTTAAATTCGGGCAGTTCATCCAAAAACAGCACCCCATTGTGTGCCAGTGAGACTTCCCCCGGCCCAGGGTTTGTGCCGCCGCCAAGCAGACCCGCGTCACTGATGGTATGATGCGGAGAACGAAACGGACGTGTGGCCACAAAGGCACCGGCCTCCCCAAGCAGCCCTGCAGCACTGTGAATTTTGGTAGTTTCGATCGCCTCATCTTCGCTCATGCCAGGCATGATGGTGGGGATGCGCTTGGCGATCATCGACTTGCCGGTCCCTGGAGGGCCGATCATCAGCAAGCCATGGCCTCCGGTGACAGCGATTTCGATGGCCCTCGTGGCATCGGCCTGTCCTTTGACATCGTTGAAATCAATGTCGTAATGAGAAACAGCCGCGAAGAGCTCTGCCGCCCGGCAGGGTTCAGGCACAATTTCAATGTCCCCTTTGAGATAATCCACTGCCTCCCGAAGATTTTGTGCACCCACAATTTCGATCCCGGCCACGACACTGGCTTCAAGCGCGGCACGTTTCGGCACCAGAAGGCGTTTCCGCCCTTTGCGCCGGGCTTCAAGCGCCACAGCCAGCAGACCACGCACCGGGCGCAGCTCTCCATTCAGGGCCAGTTCGCCAATCATGGCGGTCTCCGCCAGAGCCGCCATGGGAATTCTGGCCCTGTGCGCGATCAGAGAGATGGCGATGGGCAGGTCAAACCCTGGTCCTTCTTTTTTGAGATCAGCCGGCGCGAGGTTGACGGTGGTCACCCCGTCATTCATCATGAAACCGGATGAAGAAATCGCCGCAGACACCCGCTCGCGACTTTCTTTAACTGAAGCGTCAGGCAACCCCACAATGAACATCTTCGGGGTTCCGCCACCGTCGTGCGATTCGATCTCCACTTCCACGGCGTCCACACCGACGAGAGTAGCTGAGTAGGTTCTGGCGATCATTCGTTTCGAGTATTCAGTGAGACATGGTGAGTGCAAGCACATCATACCCACTCAAGCACGCTTAAAGCAAACGCTTAACTTTATGACTAAATGCTAATTTAAACCAATGTCTCATCAAAAAAATGACTCTCATCATTACGATCCTGCATTAGATTCCAAGATGAATACAGATCTTGGGCTCATTATCGCTTCTTTCATTCTGCAATGTCACAATTTCATTTCAGAATGAGCCGACTAACCCAAGTTAGAATCAAACCTGCGAACGAATCCATTGAAGCGCAAAGTGGGAACTTGCCATTCGGTGGATTCAGGTGCAGCAAAGCGCCCCCATGAGCAGCACTCTCCCGCTTAACACGAGCCCGCCAGCAGAATCACCTGCTGTTGATTTGAGTTTTGTCTTCCCCTGTCTTAATGAAGAGGCGACTCTGGGCTCATGCATTCAGCGTGTTAAGGACAGTCTGGCAGGAAGCGAAATCCGTCATGAGATCGTCGTCGCTGACAATGGAAGCACGGACCGCTCCCGCGAAATCGCCTCGAGCATGGGCTGTCGTGTCGTGCCGGTGGCTGCACGTGGCTACGGAGCCGCCCTGCGGGGGGGGATCGAAGCGAGTCATGCTGAGTATGTCATGTTTGCAGACTCCGACAGCACCTACCTTTATGAGGATGCAGCGGCGCTATACAAGGCGGCGAAGGATGGAAATGCAGACATGGCCATCGCATCCCGAATGACTGGCAGCATCGAACCAGGAGCCATGCCCTGGTTGCACAGGTGGGCGGGCACGCCAGTGCTAACCACCCTGATCAACTGGCTTTTTCATGGCAAGCTTTCAGACTGCAACTCGGGCTTTCGCTGCATTCGCAAATCAGCTTTCAAGGAATGGCAGATACGCTCCAACGGCATGGAGTTTGCCTCTGAACTGCTGATCAAGGCCCTCAAAGCCGGTGCGCGCACGGTGGAAATTTCATCAGGACTCCGCAAAGGGCCGGAAGGCCGTGTGGCGCATCTGAGAACCTGGCGGGATGGCATGCGGCACCTGCTTTTCATTTTTTCCGAAAAGCCTCGGTTGTTTGAGCTGCTTGGCTTTATGACAGTGCTGCTGACCACATTGATGCAGATAACGGCGTTCTGCACTGGGCCGGTGAGCATCGCCGGGGTGTTTCACATTTTTGACCTCCACAGCGAGGCCCTGCTGCTTCTTGCAGGCATCATCGGGGCTCAGTTTTATCTTTTCAGCTGCATGCTGTTTCTGCAGAGTTCAGACCGTCGGCTGAAAATAACCCAAAAGCTCATCCACCTGGATGAAGGGGTGCTTTTCTTCTCCCTGCTTTTGACTTTATGCGCCTGTGCAGCGCTGGCAGGCTACATCGGCATCAGGTGGTCTCTCTCAGGATTCGTAAACCTAAATTTGGCCCGTGATTTGCTTTTCTGGTTTCACCCGCTCGCCATCTCCATTTCATTTTGTGTCGGCCTGCTGGGGCTGCACGTGCTGAAAAAGGCTCAAAGATAACCCACCAGCTGTTCTCCTGACCAATCTTTCGAAATGATCACCTGATAAGTTTTGCAAACAACCATTTAACTGCTTCGTTAACTACCCAGCCGAAAGTTATTTGGACATCTTAGTTTAATTTCTGAAATAAGTGTGATTCATGCATAACTCCACCAGAGGCCATTGGACCAAAGTAGGCGTACGCGCCCTGCGGGATGTCTGTATATTCATCGGGTCTTATCTGCTGGCCAACTACCTGACGTTTACAGAACTTTGGCGCCTTGAAGATTACATCGCACCGATCGTGGTCGGCGCATCAGCCCTGAGTTCATCGGTCTATATTTTGGGTCTGTACTCTGTCGAGTCCCAGCGCAGGTCCTCATTCATCATTCACAGCGTTCTGCTGACCTTCGCGTTTGTCATTTCATTCGTGATCATAACTCTGGTTGGCTACATGAGTTTTGACCTGCGCATTGGCCGTGGGTTTATGGCGCTGGGCTGTCTTTTTGCCTACCCGCTGCTGCTCGGTGTCCACTGGCTCATGTATCACAAGCACCGCATCGCCCCAACGCGGATTGCTTTCGTCGCAGAATCTGCAGAGGAGCTTGAGGAATATCAGCTTCTGCGCACACTTTGCCCGGCCGGCGTGCATGTCGTCGGACGCATCAGCATTGATGAAGAACCTGAGGCCGAGGAGGATTTTCTTGGAAGGCTGCGCAATGTCCGCAAACTGATTCGGAGACACAAGCTGGAGCAAATTGTGTTCTTGGAGAAAAGGGTTGAAGACGAAAAGGCAAGAAATGAATTCAGAAGGCTTCGCTATCTTGGTTTCACCTGCAGCAGCCTGACTGCGATTTGTGAAAAGCACCTGCACTACATACCGCTGCACCTGGTGACCATGAGCTGGCTGCTGCAGTCAGAGTCCAATTCACGCAGCTTGTATTTCAGCAAGCTCAAGAGATTTTTTGACATCACGAACTCCCTGATCCTGCTGGTCCTTCTGTCCCCGTTCCTTCTCATGGGCATGGCCATCGTGCGCATCTTCTCCCCCGAAGGACCTGTCTTCTTCAAGCAGGAGCGCATAGGACGCTTTGGCAGGCGTTTTCAAATTTACAAACTGCGGAGCATGCGCATTGACGCAGAGAAAGGCGGCGCAGTCTGGTCTTCGGTTTCATCCGACCCTCGCGTCTTTCCCGGCGGGGCATTTTTGCGCCGTTATCGGATCGATGAGATCCCGCAGCTGCTGAACGTTTTTCGTGGGGAGATGTCTTTCGTCGGACCGAGACCGGAGCGTCCGGAATTTGTCACCAAGCTCTCACACCTGCTGCCATATTATCAGGAGCGTCACATGCTTCAACCGGGTCTGACCGGCTGGGCGCAGGTGTGCTATCCCTATGGGGCTTCCATCAATGATTCCAAATGCAAGCTGGAGTACGACCTCTATTATTTGAAACACGCAGGGGTTCTTTTCGACAGCCTGATTCTGCTGGACACTGTGCGTGTCGTTATTGGCGGGGGGCTGAAAGCCACCACAAGACAGCGTTACACCAAGGAGACTGCACTGGACCTAGACGCTGCAGATGGCATCTCAAATACCGGTGACGAGAGCACTGAAATGCCAAACCGACCGCAGATTCAGGTTCTCGCCGAAGCCTGACCTTTCCCTGCCTCAGCTACCGCGAAGCAGCTCCAGATACTTGTTGGCGCAGCTCTCCCAAGAATAAGCCCCACAGGCGATGTCGTGCAGTGCGACTTCATCCGGTGGGCTATCCAGAGCAGCCTGCAGAGCTGCTGCATACGCGGAAGCATCCCGCTGTGGGACAAGAAACTTTTTGCCCAGCGCAGGAATCACCACTTCGCCAATGCCCCCAACATCGATGCAAACCGGAGCACGACCGCTGGACATGGCCTCCAAGACCACATTGGGCACACCTTCGTTGAGACTGGTCAGACAAACTGCGTCTGCCGCCTGCATCCACTGCGCCACCTGGGGGGCTGCGTGGCGTCCAACGAAGTGCACCTGCCCAGAGATTCCCAGTTCTGCAGCCTGGCTTCGCAGAGCTCCTTCCAGCGGGCCGCTGCCGATCAAGACGAGCCTCGTCTTCTGCACGGCCATGACTTGAGCGGAAGCGGCGAGCAGCAGATCAAGGCCTTTGACCGGCAGGAAATTGCCCACGAAAAGAAGCAACCGTTCATCGTCTGGCTGCCCGAGGGCTGCACGCGCAGCACTTCGGGATGCCGGCTTGAAGGTGTGGACATCCACTCCATTGTAAACTGTGCAGACTTTGGCGCCCGAAACGCCTTGCCGGACGAGGCGTTTTTCCAGGTCGTTGCTGCGAGTGATGATGGCTTTGACACGACGGGACATTGCCAGAATGGCGCGGCGCCTGAATGGCATGTCGAGATACTGGTGAACATCAGAGCCCTGGGCAACTGCAACGATGGGGACACCCCATGTTGAAGCTTGCAGCGCCACGCCACAGGCATCAGGAAAAAGCCAAGGAACCAAGACCGCCTGGGGAACGAAATCCGCAGGCAAGGCTTTTCGCGCTTTGGCAAAGGCATGCGAAAACAGGCGGTGGTTCATGCCGCCCCAGCGGGGCAGGTAGGGTGTCCAAAAATACTCAACCTGCAGACATTCATCGACAGGCCGGGATTTCAAATGAGCCGCGGCTGAGCCAAAACGCCTGAATGAAGGCCTAAATGCCATCACACGAACATTGAGCCTAGGGTCTTGCCGCTTCAGGGCGTGAACCAGTGTGGCGTTGTCAAGTCCACGCCAGGGTTCGTTCTGATCTGGAAACAGATTGGTGGCTACAAGAAGGTTCATGCATCGTTTTTTTGCAGGCACGGCGGCGGGGAATAGAGGTAATCTCTCCACAAACCGGCATCCCCCCCGCCCTTCCCGTCTTCAGCAGCATGAAGAATGTTAACCATCTCTCTTGCACTGACATAGTGAAGACGGAAACCCGAACGGCTGGCCAGTTCCCCAAGTTCCTGGTGAAACTTGCGACGTGCTCCGCCAATCAATGCCGCGTGATTCCTCTCCGGGCCGCCGTGGGTATGAAGTTTTACGAACCGCCAGCCCTCGGCGCCAGTCACACTGATGCCCGCATTGATCCAGCCAGCAGCGCGTTGCGAGGTCGGCGGATTGGCCGAAGTGATGTCTGCATTCTCGATTCTTGGAAAAAGGCCCCATTTACGCCGCCGCCAGTCGAGACCAAGAGGCCCCTGAACCAGAAGCAACCAATCGTCCCTGTCACGCAGGTTTTTGGACGTGGAGCCTATGGCAGAGGCGCACACCCCCCGATGGTGCGAGCACCCCTCGAGGCTGCTCTGAGAATAATAGAGCTGATTGACCATGGGAGCCTGAGTCCGGTGAGGAGCTGAGGGCATCGTTAGATCCGCATAGCAGCCAGCCTTCTTGAGAATAGCGAGCTCCCCACGCACCCCACACCCTTTTCCTTGAGGGTCCGAATCGTCCAAAGCCCAGTTGCCGTGGATGAAGCCAAAAGCAGCCCCTCCGAGTGGACTGGCTCCCAGCAGGCCATGCCTGCGCAAGTCCGCTTTTCCCTGGTCCAAAACGCGAATCAGATTTTCGGCGGTGTCATTGTCGTGATGCAGGTGAATCTCGACTTCATTTCGCGTACGCTGGCACAGTGAGGTCAGAGATTGAATGACATCCGGATCATACTGTTCGATCGGATAAAAAAAGGTATGGCGTGGACCGCCCCCATCATGGTCCACAGCGGCCGCGGTGATGCCGGGCAGACTGTCCTGCCAAGCTTTCATCCGACGCATGGCACCGTCTTTGTCTGACCTGTGAAAAGGCTCAAAATGATCGCAGACGGCGAGCATGACATCCGTAACCGGAGCGTTTGAAGAGCGCAGGCTTTGACGAAGCCAGGGCAGCAGCCACTTGTCGAATGCCTTTACCATAGCGGCTCAGAAAGAAATAAATTCGCAGACATAAGCAGGATTTTTGCCATGCTGCTTTCTGCCTCTGATTGCCCCGATGTTCAACACGCATGTTTACTTTGGATGGCAGCGCGGTATCTCGAATGATCCGCTCATGAGCTTTTTGCTGGTCATCACTCTTCTTGCCATCGCTTATATCCAGGTCGGATATGCCTGCATCATGTGGGCTCTGGCCAAAATGCGAAGTCACCCGCAGGCATCTGAGTCACCGATGCCAGAGGCCGTCAGCATTGTGCTGTGCATTCACAATGGCGCGGGCAGGATTCAGGAGCGCTTGAAAAACCTGGCAGCATGCCCGTGGGAGGGTGAACGCGAGTACATTGTGTTTTGCGATGGTTGTGAAGACGATTCCGCCGAGCTGGCAGCCAGTTCTGGTGTTAAGAATGTGCGAGTGCTGTCACACCCGAAACAGCGGGGAAAATGGGCGGCGCTCAATGATTCAGTGAAAAGTGCCCGGCATCCGATCATCATTTTTGCAGATCTCAGGCAGTCTTTTGATGAACACGCTCTGCAAAGACTCGCCGAAGCATTCAACAATCCTGAGGTCGGTGCAGCGAGTGGCCTTCTGACCATCGCCAAATCTGAGTCGGGAGCCGGCAGAGGGGTGGACCTTTACTGGCGTATGGAAACTCGTCTGAGAGAGTGTGAGGCCAGGGTGGATTCTGTGATCGGCTGCACAGGGGCCATTTACGCCATACGCAGAGAACTCTACACCGACCTGCAGCCCGACACGATTCTGGATGATGTGGTGGTGCCCATGCAAATCGCCCTCAAGGGCTGGCGTATCGCCTATGTCCCCACGGCTCTCGCCTTCGACCCACAAACTCTTGATCCCGCCAAAGAGTCCGAACGAAAGCTGCGAACATTGGTGGGTAACTACCAGATGATCGAACGCCACCCAGGGTGGCTGCTGCCCTGGCGCAACCGTCTCTGGATCCAGCTGATCAGCCACAAATATGCCCGGCTTGCAGTCCCGTGGCTGATGATCATTGCGTTTGCCCTGAATGCAGCCGCTCCCAAAACCCCCCTGATCTGGCTGCTGCTAACCTGCCAGACGGCCTGCTACGGCCTGGGCATAGCAGGCTGTGCCTTTGGAGGGCTTCGTTCGCGGCTAGTCACAGTGCCCGCTGGCTTTTTGATGCTTCAGTGGAGTTGCGCACGCGCCTTGCTCACCTACATGCGCTGCCGCCACTCCCCTCTGAGTCTTTGGGGAAAAAAACCCGATGGCAGACAACTTGCTTGAGAGATCACTCAACCGCTTTCACACTGCCAAATTCTTCATGCGTATTCTCTGGGTAAAAACTGGCCCCCTGCTGCCTTTGGACACCGGTGGAAAACGCCGGACTCATGCCTTGCTCACAGAGATGAGCAAAGCACACCACGTCGTCTATCTGTCCCTGCTGCCCGAAGGGGAACAACTTCATGCCCTGGAGGAGGGTGACGCCTATGCCACGGAGAAACAATGGGTGCGCACCCGCACCCCCGCCAAGGGGACTTTACGTTTCTGGCTAGACCTCGCAAAAAGCACCCTTTGCACCACTCGCCCCTACGCATTGCAGCGCTATGAAGCCCGGGCGCTGCACCAAAAGCTGAGGGAGCTTTCCCAAAAGCAGTCGTTTGACCTTGTCATCTGCGATTTCCTAGCCCCGGCCCTGAACTTTATTGGCCTCCGTTTTCAATGCCCGGTCATACTGTTTCAGCACAACATCGAGGCCCAAATTTGGGAGCGCCTTGCAGCAAACCAAAGTTCTCTGACCAAGAAGTGGTATCTGGGCATCCAGCACAGACGGATGAAGCGCTGGGAGGCTCGCCTTTCATCGCTATTTGATGGGGTTATCACCGTCTCTCCGGAGGATGCCGAAATCTCGCGCACTGAATACAGGCTGACAAATGTGCTGGGCCATGTGCCGACAGGCGTCGATGTGCTCTCATTCCAACCAGCCCCCCCCAGGCCACCAGGGCAGCCATTTGTCATGGGATTTCTTGGTTCCATGGATTGGATGCCGAACATCGATGCGACACTTGATTTTGTGCATGAAATCCTGCCGAGTGTCAGGGCCAAGCTGCCAGACTGTCGCTTCAAAATCATCGGGCGTAAGCCACCTGCAAAGATTCGCGAACTGGCTGTCGCAGATGCAGGCATCGAGGTCACCGGCACCGTGGAGGAAGTGCAAAGCCATGTGCACCAGTGCGATGTCATCGTGGTACCGTTGAAAGCAGGCGGTGGCACACGCATCAAAATTTATGAAGCCATGGCCATGGGCGTGCCAGTCGTTTCAACAACCATCGGTGCAGAAGGCCTGGCCGTGACCCCGGGGGAAAACATCTTGATTGCAGATGGTGCGGCAGCTTTTGCCACCTCTCTACTAAGCCTCGCCCAAGACTGCGCCTTCTCTGCGAGACTGGCCGAAAAAGCGCGGAAAGAAGTGGAAACGAATCTTTCATGGACGAAGGCCGCTAGCTGCTTCATGGAGTTAACCACCCGTTGCAAGTCAACATCTGCATAAAGGCCATGTCCTCCCAAGATCCACGCACACCCGAACGCATCCGGCATCATTTTGAGGTCGAGCGTGAGCTGGCCGTCCAAATGCGCCAGTCCACGAGAAAGGAACGCACCGAGCTTTTCAAAACTCTCTACACTCAGCTTTTTGAACGTGTGCCTGATCACCCACGGCTGACCAGGCGCGAGACACCGGAGTCCAGTCGCCGCAAGGTCGAGACTCAGATGAGGTTACTTCGGCCATTTCTCCGCAAGGACTGTGTCTTTCTGGAGTTCGCCCCAGGCGACTGCCGTCTGGCAGCGGCTGTTGCCAAGGAAGCAGGAAGTGTGATCGGCGTGGATATATCCGATCAACGCTCTCCAGGAGAGCAATCTCCGGCCAATCTTGAGCTGATCGTGTACGATGGATACGAACTCCCCGTGGCGGACGCCACTGTGGACGTGCTTTTCAGCTACCAGTTTCTTGAGCATCTTCACCCTGAAGACGTTGACGCACATTTCACTTTGGCCAGACGGTTGCTCAAGCCTGGCGGAGTGTATGTCTTCGACACTCCGCACCGCTACTCGGGCCCACATGACGTTTCCCGGCATTTTGGCAACACGCTGCAGTGCTTTCATTTCCAGGAATGGACATATCGAGAAATGCGAAAATTGCTCCACAAGCACGGCTTTGCCAGGACCTGCATGTATCGCACTGGCAAGCCTTGTCCTGGCGCAGGGCTAAACTTTGCAAATGACTTGGTCGAAAGCGCCCTGGGGCTGCTCCCCCGGCGTGTTCGCAAAATGTTGAGCGTGCGGTTATTTCCATCCGTGACAATGGCCGCATGGGCGGAAGCACGATGAAATATGCTTCTACGGTCCAGCGCTGGTGAGTCTCAGCTTGGCCACCAAAGCGCGATGCTGAGAGGGCCGATCTTTTTCCGTGATGCACTCCAGGGCATCCCAACGACGGTCATGAAAAATGTAATCTATCCGCATCCACGGCCCGCCTAGACTCAAGGGGTTGTGCGTAACACCTGGAAAGGTAAAACCGAAGCCATGCCCGGAGGTTGCATGGGAGTCGATCAGTTCCCGCGTAACCATCCGATGCAGATAACCTGTATGTGGCGCATTAAAGTCACCTGCAACGATGCATGGATTTGGATCACTGCGAACTGCGTCCAGGATCATTTTCGCATCCTGCATCTGCCCATCCCAGAAGGATTGATAATATTTTCTCTTCTTCGCCCAAGGGGTTCCTGGAACACCAAGTACACCCCATAGAAAAGCCCCCCGCATATAGGAGCGCAACACGTCTCTTGGGGTCATCAAATGCACCGCATAAACGGAAATCATGCGGCCGTTCCAATCGATCGTAAACTTAGCAGCCCTGGCAGGCCGCTGCGATGCGGCATCCTGCACAAGTGTGTTGGATGTGATGGGGTAACGGCTAAGCAGAGTGAATTCGCCAACGCTAACTCCATGCCCGAATTCTGCATAACCGGTCGCACGCAGAAAGCCATCAGCGCGTCCGCCAGCTTCTTGAAACACCAGCACATCCGGCTGAGTGGCATTCTTGAAGGGCTGCAGGCTTTGATTCATGTTCTGACCACGGTTGTAGGTCATGACGCTCAGGCTAACACGCCCATCAGCGGCTTCCCGCTTTTCCTCCCCCACTTGAAATCCCAGCCAGCCCCAGATGGTGAAAACGGCCAAAGCGACAAGGAAAACGAGGCACCTGCGGTGAAAAAGCAGCGCCAGCGGCATTAGCAGGCACAGCGGAAGCAGCCAAACAAGCGGAGGCAGGTACAAACAAAAAGCCGCTGTAACGTTTCGTTCACCAACCCATTGCAAGGCAAACCGCAAACCCAACAGGAAAATGGCATAGAGAACAGTAACCCAAACAGTCAGCTTCCTCCCACCGTTCCAAATCACCTCCAAAAAACGCCCGGATTCTGTGTCATCCGCAAGACTTCTTAGTTTTTGAGATAACCAACGGCTGCCGTTGCTGCTCATAAAAAAGTCGATCAAGAACGATCTGAAAAGAAGGTGGCGGACTTTTCATCGTTCGCGGTCGGATGATTGCCCTCCTCTCCAGCCTCCCAGTTGAGGTCATAATAATTTGAAGAGTAGTAATAGTATTGGTATGAATTTAACCTCTTGGAGAAATCAACATCGTTCAAAACAAAGCCATAGAAGTAAGCATCAAGCTTTCTCAAAGTTTCGACGGCTTCCACCACATCTTTGCGTGGCGTTTTCTGCGCACGCACTACCAATAGAATGCCGGCCGCGTAATTTTGAAGAAAGGCTGTTTCACTGAGCCCCAACACTGGCGGAGTGTCCAATATGATGCGCGTGAACTGCTTCTTGAGCTGCTCCAGCAAATTCGCGAATGTAGGCGTGTTAAGCAGTTCGGTGGTGCCTTGGATGATAGGCCCGCGAGGCAGCACCCAAAGATTCACTGCACTCGATTTTTTCAGGCAATCCTCGAACTTTGTCTGACCGATGAGAGTCGTCGTCAAACCCGTCTCATTATCAACCCCTGCAATGTTGGCAACGCGTCCGCGTCGCAAGTCACAGTCGATTACCAAGGTTTTCTCACCTATGGACGCAAACGCCCATCCCGTATTGCATGCGATGGTTGACTTGCCTTCACCCGGCCTTGCACTTGTCACCATGATCACTTTTTCCTCCCCTGATGGCGATGGACTCAGAAGGATGCTGCTACGAATCAACCTGAAGTTTTCCAACAAAGCATTGGGTATCACAGCACCAATGGCAGGAGATCGATTCAACTCCTGCAAAACTGCCTCATCGGTTCTGGGGATCAGGCCAATACCTCTCAGACCGATCGTTGTCGTAAACTCTTCCAGGCTGTTCACTGAGCTGTCAGTCTGCCTCATCAGAAAGGGAACCCCTAGGGCTGCACCAATGCCGATCAAGAGCCCCAGCGTGGCCAGCTTGCTTTTGCTTGGAGAGACCGGGATCACATTACGCATTTCTGTGAAGCCCTTCAGTTCAAGATTCACAGGGCTGCCAAGTCCATCAAGCTCCAACCCTTCAATTTGTTTCGCAAGCTTTTCATAGGCGTTGTCCCAAGCCAATTGGCTTCTTTGCATCAGATCATACCCCAAGCGCTTCTCATCATAATTTTTGACCACTTTGTGGTACTCGGGCAATTTGGCCTCATACTGCTCCAATTCAGCCTTAACTTGAGCCGATTCGATTTCGAATGCCTGACGAGCCACCGAAAGTTCCAATTCCAAGGCTGACTCCACCTTTTTTATCTCTTCCTTAAGATCCTTGATTCCTTGATGATCTTCACGGTATTTGATGCTGTCCATTCTTAGTTGCTCTTCAAGCGTCCGTTTGCGCTTCTCCAAATTCTTCCAAGGCACAAGCCCCTCAACCATCGCAGGCTGGACTACAACTTCAGTACGACTGGTTGTATCCGGGCTCTTGAAGGTTACAGGCCCGTTGGCATTCGATCTTACGAGACGCCCTGTTTCCAGACTGGTTCCCGACGCTGTTGTGCCATTAGAATTACTGGTCAGAAGTGCCAACTGGCCAATCGTTCCCAGCTTCTCCCCCTGTTTGATCAAAACCTGGCGCGTCAATTCCATCTCTTCACGCCGGTGGCGCAGTTTGACGATCTGAACAGGCACATCACTGAGATGCTCCAGTTCCACCTGAGTTGTTGCGATTGCGCTTTCTTCTTCAAATTTCAACCTTGCATCAAGCTGTTTTGAAACCCGCTCACGCATGACGGCCAACTCATCCATGTATTTCTGGACAGCTTTTTCTCGCATCTCCATGCGTATTTTTGCACGGTTGCTTTCATAGACCTCAATCAATGCCTTGGGCAGTTCTTCAACCGCAGTAGGTGAGAAGGCCTCAATGGTCATTTCTATCAGGTCACCGTCCAAATAACCTATTCTAACTTTTGGAACTACGTCGTCACGAAAGCCCCTGTAAGTAGTCTTGGGACCAGCAAGACCAATACGTTTTCCCGCCTCAAGAATCACATAGGGAGTCTCCATGTTACCCCCTATTGCCCTGAGGGGAATACTCACCCCTCCGCCAGCAGGCTGCATGGCTGTCTGAGTAGAATCCAAGTACCTGTAAGCTTTGATAACGCACGTCGAAAGATAGGACGGCCGAGCAAAAACATACCCAACAACAGCAGCCAGAATTCCCAGCGCCAAGAGTTCAACCATCAAAATCCAATGAACCTCGTAGGCAAGCAAAGTTTTGATAACGACGGTCAGGTCGAATTTGCTTTTTGAATTGGTTGGTAACGGGGTCATGAAAATCTTTGTCACACTACTCGCTAGGAACGGCACCTGCACCGAACCCTAGCGAGAGATGATCGGTAAACGACTTCATGAAGCGAAAGTGTTCAACTTAAAAGCCAAACACTTTCTCACTGACGTTGATAATGTCACCATCTGCGACCGGAGGATCATCCTCCAAGCCGTCACGGATCGGCCGAAGATCAATCATGGTACGAGTGCGCCTACCATTGGCATCGCTTCTAAACACCTCAACCTTGCCAAGCTGAGCAAATTTAGACAACCCACCAGAAATCAAAAGCGCCTCATAGAGCCCGATGGATTTGCCATCTGTGACAGGGAGATAGTGAGCCCCCGATCGAGCGACCTGCCCCGTCATAAAAACCATGATCTTAGGCACACCAGGAGGGCCTGGCCTATCATAATTGCCTGAAACATGCTCCACTAGAACTTTAGCTTTAGTGAGCTGGCTTCTTTGCAAGGCTTGAGTCAGAACTTGTTCAGCTCCATCACGATCAAGGCCTTCGACTTTCAGCCGTCCAATTTTAGGAATGAGAATATACCCACCCGGGCGCACGATATAATCCCCGTTAAAAGATGGATCCTCCTCGACATAAAGTTCAAGTTTGTCACCAGGTTGAAAAACAACTTTAGAAGCTACCTGGTTATTTTTTACCAAGTTTAATTTGGAGGGAGGAACTAAAGGAACATTCTCATTTGAGCACATGCTCAACCCCGTAGCTGCTGAAACCAGCAAAACGATGCGTCGCAAAGACATTCTAATCACTAAGTTAAGTATATGCTGATGATTGTTTTCCAAATTAATGCCAAACAAATGCAATCTTCACGTATCAAGGAGCTTCTGCTGAATTGAATTCAATGTACTTTTTGCCTGGCGGAGGCACCCATACTCCCGCGTTATTGTCGTTAACAAACTGCTTTGCCAACGGTTCCTTTTGAACGGTGAACAGAATGTGATCAAAACTTGTTCTGAAGCTTTTGATACCGAGAGTTTTCTTCTCTGGCTCAACCGGAGCAGGCTCCTTGCCAGCAGTGGTTGCGAGAGCATTTGCACCGGCAGCCTGTGCATCCGCACTGCGATGTGACACAGTCACCAGCAGTCTGATATCGCCTGAGTATTTCGGAGAAGGCCGCACCCCTTCAACAAAAACGTACCGCGGCACAGTCAATGGAAGGTTGTACGGATATGTTTTGTATGAGGTAGTGAATTCAACAAGCCTCTTGGCAGGATCCCTGGTATCAAGCAGCAGTTGCTTTTTACCCGCATCTCTCCAAACGCGAATATGCCCCATTGAGGCCATCTCATCGTCCAAAGTGGCATATTCACCGGTACGATCGCCACGATTGATCCCCTCGGCCTCCAAACTGACAACCACATGCCCGTCGAAGTCAACGCGGTAGGGGATCACACGAATGACGATTCGAGTTAACTCGCCGACCCCCAAAATCATGCCAGGGGGAGTAGCCTCAAAGGAGCCTCCGTCAGCAGGATCGGTATTGCTGAGATTACCATCCTGATTCATATCGGCATCAAGATCAATTTTTGCGATTTGCCGCTCACGATCTCTCCAAGAGTTCACACGCTGACCGTAATACTTGTGAAAGTCCGCCGGGGCATCTTTGTTGGTCTGAACGTTGGATTGCCCCTCTGGCGCGATGTACATTTGCGCGAGTGCATCGCTTGTGTGCAGACAAAGTGAACCGAGCATCGCAAAAGCGAATGCACCGAACGATTCACTGCAAAGATGGCTCTTTTTTGTCATTGTTTTCATGATTGCTTGCTTTCTACGATAATATCCAGTCTAAATCATCAAAGTGCTTTTTGCTCAGAAATAACGACGCAGAGTAAATCCTATCGCATGCTCAGAAAATTGAGCGGCACTATATCCATTGCTTTCTAAATATTGATAAAAGAGAGTTCCGGTGAGGCGCATGCTGAGCTGCTGATTAATGCTGATCCGCGTAATCCAGCGGTCAAAAGAGCCCGCAGGCTTCAGCGCTTCATCATGGTAAATTGATGCGTTGATTGAGGTGAAATCCAACGGCTGGTAGGCCATGCGTATGCCACCGCCTGCACGTGATGTAGAAAGACCGCTCGTCGTGCTGCCAGTTGAAGCATAAGTCTCACGATCCGATATCTGGGCCAGCAAAGACAAGGTAAGATTTCTGGCAAATCCATGAGTCAACTGATAACCCGCATATCTTGCGCTGAGTGAGTCACTTGAGTAATCATTAAAAAAGAAGTTTTCTCCAAACGAGATGCTGTGTTCAGTTCTCGCCGTAAGAGACTGATTGAACCGCATGTTCCACAAAAATTTGTCCCAGTTTTTTGTAGCCCCGGTTGCAAACCCGTAGCCAACATATCCACCCCAGTCGATATTTTCAGTAATCCTTCCCGTCAAAGTAAGCCCAAAAAGATGCCTGAATGATTTCAGTCTGTCAGATGAGTAAACATCATATGTAAAACGTGGTGCAAATGGAATAACGGAGCCTTCATAGCCCATTGCAAGCCCCAGATGCTCGCGTTGACTGTGACCAATAAAATCAAATGTCCTCCAAAAGTCGGAGTGATCGATTTTACTCATAAAACGCCATTTGTTATTCAAAACCAATCTAGAAGCTGCAAATTGGACCGTGTTACCAAAAAACGCCCCGTTATTGCTAAAGAAATCACCTCGAGTGTAGTTGTTTGATTGCTGAATGCCGAACCAGTATCGACCAGCTCTATCGCTGCCATCCTCAGTTGTCCTAGCGTAAAAATTCAAGCCAGGCCTGCCGATGAACCGGTCACTCAGCATAACATCCCACGCACCCCAGGTGTCTGAGTAGTTGAAAGTCACACCCATGGAATTTGCGCTTCCATAACCCATGCCGAAGGCAAGCTGATTGGTTCCGGGCAGGTAAATCAACTGTGCAGCTGCCGCCAGGTAAATGGTGTCGGTCAGCCTAGCATAACCACGAAACCCTACATTAAGGTAACTGACAAAGCCATCCCCCTGACCTGTTTTAAAATTCTGCGCACCATTATAGTCGGACCAGACCGCCCCAGCGCCAATGTAAAGAAGATCAAGAGCAAGCGGCCCAGCTTTCAAAGTAGCAAGGTCAGGTGAAAATGTCCGTGTCAGCAGACCTGAGTTGGCAGAAAAAGTAAGCGCGGAGTGCCTCATCCTGTCGCTTTCGGTCGTCACCGAATTTTGCCCTGCAAACACACCCAAGACTTCGTCCATTCCGTGAAAGATGGAATTTCTTTGGTAGAAATTAGGTGTCTGATCCTGATACGGAAAGAGGTCTGTAGCCGTTTGAGCCCTGATGTCAGGCCCGGTATATCCGTTGGAATATCCGCTTCTTGCATTAGATGCTCCACGCAGGAGAGGCGATTCGGCTTGCGTTGGAAAAAAGCCAGATGAAACCGAAGGCAAGGCACCCGGCAATTGCGGCTCAATCACCGCACCCACACCACTTTCGCCACCGTTACCGCGTCCAGACGCCTCAGCCCGGGTAGGATAGTACCCGCCGGTTTTGAGAGCGGCCGCAGAAGAATCAGGCTCTGCGGCACAAACAGATTGAATAGTGGATATGCTTGCGAGGCACAAGCACAGCACTAAAAAAAACTTACGTTTGATGTACGAGAATGACATTTCGTTGGTTGAAAAAAATTACTCACACTTGGTGCTCGGTTTTTTGCATTTGCGTCATGATCGAAGCTTTTTTCATGCCAGCATGCGCCTTATTAGGTAACTTTTTCTTTGTGAATCCCATCTGAACAAAGGTTGAGTAGTCTGCACGCATCAAACATGCAATGCAGTAGAGAATGACTCCCAAAAAAGGACAGGCTACAATTAACATAAGCCACACCAATTTGGCAGCGCTGCCAATCTTTGAAAACCAAACACTTGCAACAGCGCAGACAACAAGCATCGCATAAGCAAAAATCAAAGCCCAAATAACCGCAGGCTCCACATTCAAAGCAGATGCGTTTAGAAAATTGGTGATGATGGTCTGCATGTTCCTCTTCTGTCGTTTTCTATTTACTTGGCATTATGATGTTGTAAAACGGCATTTCCGTGACAACTCTTATTTTATTCTCTCTTTTTTTGCGTTATGATCTCATCACGGATACATCTTTTCCTCGCAATGATGCTCTTGGCAAGCTGCTCAAGCTACCCTCTGGGACACAGCCATAACGGGAATTATTTCGGTATGGCTGGTTCCACCCAAGGAATGACTCGGTCATCATACATTCCCAAAAAACTGCAACGCGAGGAGCCTCTGTTCTAATACTACTGAAGCCAGCCACTGCATTCACTAGTTAATACATGTTCTTACGCATCACCCCCCAACCAAAAGGGTTCAGCATACTCGAGTCGCTTCTAATGCTATTCCTTATGGTTATCCTTATGGTAACATCCTTTGCAATATACCGAAAAGGACCACCGCCAGGAGGCTGGTTTGCCCCCCAGGTGCAGCCGGTCCAAAAAGCTCAATCTGAGCTAATTGACCCGGAGAACACCCCGCCCCCATGACAAAGCAATTGATTTGGGACGCCGAGCTTGCAGACTAGAGATTCTTAAGAATATATTCCCAAATATAAATCACCAACCAAGTTAATGCTGCCCCGGCGGCTAGATCCAAGATGTCGATGCGATTCCAAGTCTGTTTGCCCTGAACAGCGACGACATCTATTTTTTTAACGGGCATTTCGGCATAAGCAGACAGCGCCTTATGATCAGTGGCTCGAGCAGCATCTGTCTTTTTGTCGCTTTCAACCGCTCGTAATAGGCCGTCCAATTGATCAGCAGGCGTTAACACTCCTGGGGACAGAATGTCGGCTGACCCCGCTGAGGGTGCGGTGCCTATCGCTTGATTATCTGAGCAACCAGCTGAAGCCAATCCAGCAATTTCTGATCTCTGCGCAATCTGCTCCTCAGCTTTATGCAGCCGATGCATAGCAGCAGCCACGGCAATCAAGAGAAAGTATTCCGTGTGATACTCCCTGTTAATCATCCAGCTCGACACTGCATAAGCAATAATCAGGACCATAGCGGCACGGCGACAGCGCTCCTTGTCATCATTTTCGCGAGTAAAGCGATGAATAAAGAATGTCGTTCGGAATGAAACCCACAACGCCAGCAGATAAATGAACATGCCGTTCACCCCCAAATCCGCGCCCACTTGGACATAGCTCGAATGAGTTGCCTTTTTTTCGGTCAGTCCAAACCAGTTGATGTAAGCCACAAACTGCTTCCACCCTGCCGGACTGCGCTCCATGGCGGTCTTTGCCAGCTCCCAAGCCATCAGCCTTCCCTGCACCCCAGCTTCAGAGCGGAGGTTGTTCATGTCTGACATACGCGGAAGAAAACTCAACGCAGAGACCCCAAGTGAAACAGCCAGCGCCAAGGCAAATAACTTCACAACCAGAGGTCGCCCAATAACAAAAATCAGCACCATCAACGCAGCAGTCACCAGGAATGCCCCCTTCGACTGCGTCTCGTAGATGCAATACAGAGCAAGCGCGCTTTGTAACGGGAAGATCACCATTTTCCCCACGAGTCCCGAACGCCAGAAATGCAGAAGAAAGCTCAATGGGACAACCACGGCCACTGAGTGGCCTAGCGCATTGGGATTGTTGTGCATCCATGTACCAATGGCAAGCCTCCCCTCATTGAGCTCGGTCATTTCTCTGGCACCCGTAAAGTCGATTTTGTACAGGCTGGCAACGGCAATCAAAGCAACTCCGAGAATCGCATAGTTCCATGCTTTCAAGTATGCCAACATCCTTTCCCACGTTGTCAATGACTGCACGGTGAAAGCATAGAAGACGACCAGAGTTAAAAAGGCGGTAAATGTCCCCTGTCCATCTGGCGCTGTCCATACTACCCACCCCCAGTAGGCCAGCATGACCCAGTCATGGGGTGTTTTGAGAATCCCAGGATATGGCGAGCGTTGGTGCGAACCATGCAGACCAACAGCCCAGATCAGAATGAGAGGGCGCATGATATTGAAACCTGCCAGCCCAGCAATCCAGTCCTGGGGACGGATGTAGTATAAAAACAGGAAAAAGACTGCGGCTCGAAACTCCATGGGCTCACATCACCAAATCACATCCCCGGCGATGCGCGAGAATTTGTTCACTGGATGTACACACCAGGAAAAAAGCCGGAGTTTGCCTTTATTGCTCTTGTCAGATGTTGTCAATTTTTGCCCCTTGCGAATTCCCACCCTCTGGTGCAAGCCTGCGTCTTATGCTTAATGTCGTTCAGCGTTTTTGGGAAATCCACCGATTGCCGTCATGGGTGTATCTGCTCATTGCCAGTCTTTGCGCCACGGCCTCCAACGGCGCTGAACCGCCACTCAAGGGCATTATCCTGCCTTTTCAGGACGTAGATCTAACGTTCCCAGTGCCTGGTGTTGTAGCTGAGATCAAAGTGCACGAGGGCGATCTGGTGAAAAAGGGGCATGCCCTTGTGCGACTGGACGACCGTCTTGAAAAACTTGAAATAAAAAAAGCCGAGGCCTTGGTCGAGCAGGCGCGTTTCGAACATGAGGCGGCAGCCAAACTTATCGCCGAAAATATCGGCTCCCGCACCGAGGCACTGGCCAAGCGAATCACATTCGATCTAGCCCTCAACGCGTTGGAAACCGCCCGAGCCAAGGAGGCACAACGCACGATTTTCAGTTCGATTGAAGGGGTGGTTGTCCGTATCCACAAAGAGGTGGGAGAATCAGTGCTCCTCAATGAGGTGGTGGTACGTGTAGCGAGACTGAACCGTGTTTATGCGCAATTTTACGTCTCTGCCGAAGAAGCCGCAATGCTTCGCCTCGGGAACGATTTCAGGATGAAACTGGCAGGCAACGGACAGGCTGAGAAGTTTTTCAATGGCAAAATCGCCTTGGTGGATCCCGTGCTGGATGCAGAAAGCGCCCTAGTCCGGGTTCGAGTTGACGTAGCCAATGACAAAGGAGAGCTAAAGGCGGGCATGCGGGTCGAGAAAGCAGCGCCTGAGCGAGCCCCATGAGCCCACTCTCCCAATCAGGCCAAAGATCATGGTCTCCTCCTTCATTGAGAGCTGACCTGACGAATTCGCGGCAGTCACGCGAAGACCAGGAGATTGTCGTGGTCAAACACTCTCTGGCACGCACCTATTTCAAGCTCTCTGCGAATGATTATGATCTGGCTTGTCTGTTTGATGGCAGGCGCAGCTGCAGGCAGATTGCCGACCTGGCTGCTGAGATGGGGGTCAAATCAGATCCAGAACATGTGGCTGCACTGGCCTCCCAGTTGCTTGAACGCGGCCTGCTAGTCGCGACCGCAGACTCACACCGAGCCATGGCACGCAGGCACCATCGTCATTCAGGATGGCTGGGGTTGTGGGCATGGATAAGCGGTTTTTTATTTGCCCGCATCCCCCTGGTGGACCCTGACTCCATGCTAGCCTGGGCTGAGAAGCGCATTCGCTGGTGCTGGAGCGTCGGCGCCGTCCGCTTTGCGGGGATTCTGCTTGCAGGGGCATGTTTGGCAGTCTTTTCCCGTCTGGATGAATTTCCAGCGGCGATAAAGCAGTCCATGAACCTGCCCAACCTTGCCGCAGCCTGGATATTGCTGGTTGTCGTGAAAATACTCCATGAGCTGGGCCATGGGCTGACCTGCAAACATTACGGGGGCGAGGTGCGTGAGCTCGGTCTGCTGCTCATCCTTTTCTCTCCGTTCTTTTACGTGAATGTATCGGACAGTTATCTCTTTCCCAAAAAACATCAGCGTGTGCTGGTTGCTGCGGCGGGAATTGTCGTTGAACTGGTCATCGCTGCATTTGCAGCCATCGCATGGGCCCTATCCCGTCCCGGACCAGCGCGTGAAGTCTTGTTTGCCTTGATGATGATCACAAGCATCTGGACAGTCCTATTCAATGCCAACCCACTGATGAAATTCGACGGATACTACATGCTGAGCGATCTGACAGGCATTCCCAATCTGCGTCAGAGAGCCATGAGCGCTGCCGTCACTGTGATTGACCGTATCTTTTTTGGCTCACTCCTCCCCCGGACGTCAACCAGTGGTGATAACCGCCTCACCTGGCTGGCTGTCTTTGGATTTGCATCGCAGATGTATTTGCTGCTGGTCATTGCCGGCATTTTCGCTCTTCTCAGATGGTTCGGCTCGGAGCTGGGGCTCCGCTGGGCTGGCGATGCACTAGGATTGGTCCTTCTGTTCGGCATGCTAGGCATTCCAATGTTTCGTTACCTGTCTGAAAGATTCCGCTGGATGGCAGGTCAGCCAGGGGGGCCATGGAACCCGCGCTGGCTGCAAAGACTTGCGACGATGGCAGTGATCATATTCGCTGTCTCATGGCTGCCCGTCCCAACCAGACCAGTGCGCAAAGCTTTGGTCACGCCGGTTCAAACGGCCGTCATTCGCTCCGAGGTCGCCGGCAGACTTGCGAGTGTTCATGTGGCAGTTGGTCAGCACGTAGAGCCAGGTGATCTCCTGATGACACTGGCCAGCCCGCGCCTGAATTCTGCCGTCGAACAGGCAGAACACCAAGTGGAGGCTTCAAAGCTGAACGCTGAACGTTTGCTGGGAGCCGAGGCCCCCGGACTACTAGTCCAGGCGCGTGCGGAGGTTCTTGCTGCAGAGGTTGCTTTGAAGGCCGCAAAACAAAATCTCGAGAAAACACGCATCTGCAGCCCCGCAAAGGGAATCGTCGTCACCCAGGAGATCGATTGCCAGCTCGGACGCGGCTACCGTCCGGGAGAAATACTGTGTGAAATTGTCTCCGAAGGCCCATATGAAGCCTACGTACCAGTGCAAGAGCACGCCATGGACTGGTTGCCGCAACAAGCCAAGACGCATGTGCGGCTGAGTGGCTGCTCCAGCGAGTCTTACGTAGCGGTTGCAAAGCAGGCAGAACACACGGAGCCATTCCGCCACTTGCCAGAGTCCATTGCTCAGGCTCTTGAAAAGGAGCTCGCAGTCGTCACCGGGGCCGATGGACGAATGCTGCCCGTGGAAACGTTTTTTGGCGTCCGCGTCCCCCTGCCCCCGGCAGCATGCATACGCCCAGGAATGACCGGATGTGTTCAGTTTGATTGCGGTAGCAGTCCGCTAGGACGCTGGCTCTGGCAGAGATGGCTGGAGTTCATAGATCCGCATTATCGGCTTTGAGCGAAAGATAGCAGCGGCGATACTAAAAGCTTGACTAGTAAGGAGGCTGCCCGGATAAGGCGAGCATGGCTGAACAGATTCAAGTTCTCGGTAACGAACCATCCAATTCAAAAACATCGGAAGGCCCGCCACCACCGGCTATCTTTTCCAATGTTGCAAGGGTTATTCCCACCCCAAACGAACTGGTGATTGATTTTGCGCTCAATCTAAACGCCTACGGCCAATTGATCGATGAGCAGGCCAAGGTCGTGAGCCGTGTAGTCACGACTTACGATGGAGCCAAGCGTTTAGTTCTCAATCTCGCCAAGGCTGTTCAGGCATGGGAGCAGCGTTACGGCCAGATCGAATTGGATTTCGCCAAACGTGGAGTGACTGACCCCTCTCCACCTACAGCTGCCAAGTGATTTCGCTGGCAGGGTTGCCCGCACACCACTTGTTCTCAGAACCACCATCGCATCCGCAGCCAAGCACGAAAATCACGGGTCAAGACCTTGATGGCTGGTTGTGACGGCAGGACGATCACGGCTTTGCCCGACAAGCCCGAGCGAAAGCGCAGCGAAGAATTGACAGGAGGCTCCAACGGGCCCACCAACAACGGCACGACACCCCTTCCCCCCTCATGAACAACCATGGGGCCCAAGTCCGCCATCCCCTTCAGGTGGGTGGTTAAAACCTCAGAACTCATGGTATGAAGGATGTACCTGACTTCGGGGTGGCCGCCTTTGGAGAGAT
Source organism: Prosthecobacter fluviatilis (assembly GCF_042655725.1). Lineage (GTDB taxonomy): Bacteria > Verrucomicrobiota > Verrucomicrobiia > Verrucomicrobiales > Verrucomicrobiaceae > Prosthecobacter > Prosthecobacter fluviatilis. The sequence continues at coordinate 322,501 of NZ_JBHSMQ010000001.1, read as the reverse complement.
CGTTTGAGAGCAACTCCAAATCTTCCTCTCTCAAATCCAAGCGCAAGTTCCAGTCCTTCGTGCCAGCCACTTCGGCAAAATTTTGGCCCGCTTCCAAATAGACTCCAGCGAGAAGGTGCAGGTCTCTTGTCACTACCACGCCAGCGACTGGTGTTTTGAGTGCGCAGAGCACAATCTCGCTTTGCAGCTGCCTGCAGGCAGCTTCAGCAGCCCTTGCCTGCGAGGCAGAAACACGAGCCATTGCCTCGTCTCCCTTGCCCCGATGACGCTCAGCCTCGCCTTCGTGACGCAGCCTTAGCTGCTCCGCGGTCTGCAATTCTGTTTCGAGCCGACTGTCATCCAGTCGCGCGATGATTTCACCAGCTTGAACAACATCCCCTTCACGCACCAGGATTTTATCCACTCTACCAGCCACCTCTGCGGCGACAAATCCCCTAACGGCGGGTTTCACAACGCAGTCAGCTTCCAGTTTGACCTGTAGCGGCCAAAGTGCAGCTGCCACAAGAAGCAACACCGGCCCCAGTCTACAGGCCCAGCGGACAGTTGCTTTTTGCTTGTCGAAAGATGCCTTTTGCACGAACCGCGAAGCCAGAAGCCCTAACAAGCCCTGCTCACGAGCAATGGCAGGACTCAAAGAAGAAGAAGCCATCCGACGGAATAACTGTAACGTAGCCAGCGCTTTTTCATCCCCCGCTTTGTCAGCCTTTTCCAGGTACTCAAAGACTTCAGGGCCGCTTCCCTCAAGCCAGATTATCCCCCAAGGTTTCCCCCCGCCCTCTTGCGACCACTCCAGTGTGGCTTTGGCAGAAAAGCCCTGCGGAGCGTTCTCCCATCCTACGGACCCAACCACTGGATCCGTTGCAAATCTCAACCCATTGATACTGGCAGGAGATCCGTTCTCAAGGGCTGACGCCAAGTCAACGGCTGACCTGGCGTGTTCCCCTCGTGGATCTATCCGCTCCACACCTGAAACTGCCAGAACACGCCATTGCCCACGAGTGCGGACGATCACTGTGGCTCTCTCCCCACCCAGCAATGCGCATGCATGCACTGCAATTTTCTGAGCCATCTCAGAAACGTCATGTGCCGCTGACAGATCCAGCGCAAGCTGAAGGATGTGCGACTGGGCCGCCCCCCTGAGCGCCGCGCCCCTCGCCTCACGTTGCTTCCAAGCCAGCCCCAGCATGACGGTGTCTGACTGCAGTTGCTCCACAAAGCGAGCTAGTGCGGTCCTGTCGATCTCTGGGGAAGCCCACCACTGCAGCACTCCAACGGGAGTGCCACGACAGAGCAGAGGCAATGAAATCAGCGGCTCCGCCGAACGATTGAAAAGCCCGCGATCCGGAGCATTTAGGCCTGGCAGCAGCAGCAGTGGCTTGCCCGTCCGAATACTTTCTGCAGCCGCGCGCTGCATATCCTCAGCCTGATGATCTGCATAGCCCGAAAAGGCCGGGTGAGCTCCCCAGGAAACAGCACGTCGGAGTGCCGTTTGCCCTTCAAAAGTAGTCTCAATGAACCAGGCAGCTCCCGCCACAGCAGCGAATTTCTGGCCGAAATGCTCCAGCAGACCGCTCAGTGCCGCAAAGTCTGGTAAAGTATCACGCAGGAAAACATGCCAATCAGCATCCTGGCTGGCAGCAGAGCCGTCGTTTTCACATTTGGCGGAGGGTGCCATCATGGAGCTGGAGCGAGCTGGCCGGGGCCTTGTGGCTGAAGCCGCGCAGAAGCCCCCCCTTTTTCCGCATGTTCGATGGTCACCCCGACTTGTTCGAGCAGCACCCCAGTACGCGCATGCAATGCCGTGCGGGCCGCATTCCAATCTGCCAGCGCGGCTATTTCACGTGAGCGAGCATCCGCCACCAGCCGTCTGGCCCGCAGAACATCAAAACTACGTGCGACGCCCTGATCAAAGCGTTTTTGCTCGGCAGCCAGCATCTGATCAACAGCTTTCACAGAATCACGAGCATAGGTGAGTCGTGTCGACGCCGCCTGCCAGGCCGCAAGCGCCTCCTCCACCTCCGCCGACACTGCCAGCTCGGATTGAGCAACTGTCATCAACGCCTGCTCTTTGCGCAACTCGGCTTCATTGCGCGCAGCCCTGGCCTTGTGATTCCCCAGCGGGACGGAGAATTCAAAGCCCACCATGAAATTGTAACCCTGCCGATCCATGGAGTTCTGATAGGCGCGGGACACACTCCCATCCAGGCCACTTGCGCTAACGGTGGCCTTCAGGTCCAGTCGCGGAAGCGTCTGATTGCGCGCGTATTTGAGGATGATGTCTTGTTTTTCAGCATCCCTAAGTTTGCGCAGATGATCAGGTCGGCGAACGAGTGCGTCAGCCAGGCATTTCGTGCGTGGCGGAGGAGAACCCACAGCAGGAGGGAGCACGTCCGCTGGAAGAAAAAGAATCCCCTGCGCGTCAGACACAAAGGACTGCAATTGGGTCTTGAGTTCCCGCTGGCGCTGAATGATCAGCTCCATCGCCGCCACCACCTCTTCACGAGCGGTGGCTACCCCGACACGAGCCTCTTCCACCTCTACCGCCGCCCCCACACCGGCCTCCATGCGTCGCTCATTCTCATGCAGCAGAGTTTTGGCAAAGGCCAGGACACCGCGCCTCACCTCGATATTTTCAAATGCATAGCTCAGCGCGTAGTAGTCACGAATGACTGCAGCGATGACCTCCGAGAGGCTTTGCTGCCATTGAAGGTCCGCTATGCGAGCATTGGAACGGCTGGCGCGTATCTCAGCCAGGTTGGCAGAAAACCACGCATCTTTCATCAACGGCTGAACAAGACTCATTCCATTGGTGACTCGCTGCTCAGGAGAAAAAAGCGCCGCAGGACTGTTCCTGTTGAGGTCATTGAGGTAACTGCCCACCTGCGAAAAAAGCACGACAGAAGTTCCCGTCGGCATACGCCATTCCAATGATGTCTCAGCCTGGGTGTTGTTTTGATTAAAAAGATGCGGGGAGGCCCGTGGAACGAGCAAGCCGCCTGTCTGCACGTACTCCTGCGTGTTCTGAACCGTACGGTTGTCTTGCCACGCACCGGTAAAACTCAGCACTGGATCAAACTTCCCTCCGGCCCCATCGATCCGCACCTGAGCGATCTCAAAGTCCGCATAATTAATTTTCACATCCAGGCTGTTTGCCAGTGCGCCAGCAAGCACCTGCCTCATGTTCAGCCGCACCGGTCTCAGACCAAAGGTTTCTTCGAAGCTTTGCCCATGACAATCAGCTGCGATTGCAAGACACACAATCAGCAGCACATGATGACACGAGCGGAAGAGAGTCATGGCATGATTATGCGGCACCCGCGGAGCTGGAGGACTTCAAACCTGAGCGCAACGAAGCTCGCCACTCACCAAAGGCCTTCCTCGCCACCCGGAACCAGTAAAGGGCAGGGCTCACGCTGGGAGGAAAACAGTTTTGAGCAGCATTGGTTGCAGGCCAGGTTGCCCCCTTGGCCCCCAGCAGAATGGTTGAACGCTGCCAGCGCAAATTGTTGGTAATGGTCAGCCCTGCGTATGCGAGACTCAACCCCATGGACTCCGCAAAAGAACTCAGTTCATTCAAGCTCCATTCCCGAACGTGGTGAGGATTGAGCGGTGGTCCGTTGTCCAGCCAGCCTTTTTCTTTCAAGTTGCGCTCAGGAGTGGAAATCAGTGCCAGAGGAGCATGCTTGAGAAGACAGGCAATCAGACGCAGCAAGGAGCGCGGATCCACCAGGTGTTCGATCACGTCTGAGCAAATGACGACGCAGTCTTTCAAGATCACTTCATCAAGCGGCAAGTTTTCAGCCTTCTCGAAGTCTGCAACAAGCCATTGGCCGAAAGGATACTTTTCACGGCAATGCTCCAGATTTCCCCCGAAATCGACTCCGATGATTTGGAATTCGGGATAAAGCGCGGCGAGCTTTTCCCCAGAACCGCATCCAATGTCCAGGATGTGCCTGCGCCCAAGGGTGCGTGCCATACGGGCCGCAACCTCATAGACTTCAGGCTGCCAAATAATCTCCCCAGCTCCAGGCCTAGACGTATCGGAGTAATAGTCAGGCGCAGGACGGGAACAGTAGCCGCGTTTGATGCCGAAGTTTTCAGTCATTCACCCAAGCATTTATCCGTGTCCCGCCACATGTCGAGCAGAATGATTTCTTGCGCTCTTTTGCTCAGATAAAAAGTGAAAAGGTTGCAACACTCCGCATTGATGCGAAAAGAACCACCCGATCTTGCATAAGCAGCTTTGTCCTTGAATGAGTTCATGGCCTGCCAGGTGAGCTGCCGCAGGCAATTTTTCACAAAAAACGTCGAGTCACTACAATGAAACTTCTCCGCCGGGCCGCCATCTTATTAATGCCACGATCCTTGCGAGATGCCTGGCGAGGCCAGGAACGCGTAATCATCACCAATCTGCGCTGGCGGCTCAGACGAGTCTTGGGCAAGCGTCCCTATCCTGCCAGCTCTGACGGTCAAGTCCGCCTACACCTAGGATGCGGTCCGGTGGACCAGAAGGGCTTTATCAACGTGGATGCGATTGGCTTTCCTCATGTGCATCACCTTTCACCGGTCTATCCTCTGCCGATGTTCGGGAACGCATCCGTTGATATGATTTATGTCTGCCATTGCCTGGAGCATCTTGACATTGAAGAAGTGAACCGCGCTCTGAAAGAGTGGGCTCGAATCCTTAAACCAGGGGGACTGCTACGCATTGCCGTGCCAGACTTTGAGAGCATCCTGCGTGTCTACGAGGCGTCCGGTCGCCGAATTAGCGCCATTCAGTATGTACTCATGGGTGGCCAAGACTATCCATTTAACTTTCACAAAGCCGTTTTCGACCAAGCGCATCTGACTCATATAATGATCGCCGCCGGATTTACAAACATCACCCCCTGGAAGCCAGGCCAGGATCAATGGTGTGAAATCAAAGACTGCTCCAGCGCATCATGCGTTGTAGGCGATACAGCATTCCCTGTCAGCCTGAACCTGCAAGGCGTAAGACTCCCGCAGTAAGAGGTGTTTCAAGGCCCGGCACAAACGAGCCACCAGTTCAGGCATTAAACGGCTTGATGCATTCAATGCTGCCTCGGTTTAATGTTTGTCGTGTATTCCTTGCAGCATACCGGACATCTTCATTTTTTCCGCCAGAAGCAGACTGAAATCAAAGGCTGCACAAGGAGTCAGGTGGACGGCATCCGAGAAACAATCTGCCGCCAAAGGGAGCTGTTCACGTAGCAACCAGTGAGCACCGCCCTGCATCACCATATTATCCATAAAACCTTCGTACGCCGCATCAAATCCGTTTTCGTTGTGTCGTCTCTTCGCCTCTTCTGTCTTTGGCATGCTTACCAAAAACACCTCGATCTGATGCTTTTGCGTCAGCTCGAAAAAGCTTCTCAACGAGCTCGTGATCTCTGCGGCGGGAATGAATGCCCCCCCGTGAAATCCAGGATTAAAACCTGATGCAGAAGCCATGCGAGAAGGCTCCGGCCGCAGAACCGGCAACCTAGCAGTTCTTACAGCACGATCCTCCGCTGGGGTAACCTGTGGATCGAAAAATCCGCCCCCCTCCTTCGTCCGTATCATGGCATTCAATTCATCGCGATACCGCAAGCTAAATGAAAAACGCGCAACCACACTGCGGGCCAAATCTTCAAATGGTATGCCGTGGCGGACAGCCGTCGGCATTTCACGCCACCGAGCAAACCTCGCCAAGAACTTTTCCCCCGGAGCGCGTGCATATGAGCGGGCATTGTATGCGAGAATGATATTTTTGGGCACATGCCCCGCGTCTATCTGGCGCTTGAGAACAAAGTAGGCGTAGTAGGCGTGAGTTCCCGGGATCGAGGCATTCACCAGTTCATCCTGCTTCAAGCCAAGCTCACGGGCCAGCAGCACTTCGTTGATGCCCCCATCAGCAACGGAGTCCCCAAAAATCTCAATCAATGGAGCTGATTGTTGCTCCAGTTCAGCCGTGCGCTGCAGGCCGATCCTCGTAAACTGATCGTCAGAAAAAGTGCCCAGATATGATTCGACGAGCACAATGCACGCCACCCCGATCAGAGCGGCTTTAGAAATTGAAATAGATGAACTGTTCACCGCTTTTAGCCCCTAAAAATAAAATTGCGTAAACGAGCACCACATAAAAACAGGCATTACGCCATGGAGAACCAAACACCAACTCCGTTTTGGCCCGCCGGATCATCCACGCCTCCACCAGCATCATTGGCATGAAATAAAAAGCCTGACGCGCCATCTCCGTGCAAAAGGCACGCTCCGGAAAGGAAAGCGGCACGAACAAGGCCCGCGTAAAAGATGCCACCTGAACCAGGCTGCTTGCCCGGAACAGCAGCCATCCGTACAGCGTGAAGCCAAACATTAAGAGTATGGCAGGAACTGCACTCCATTTAAATGCACCCACTTGTTTGCCCAGCCCAAGCCTAGGACTCACATGCCGGCTCCAAGCCCGGTGCAGACAAAGCAACGCCCCATGGTAGCCCCCCCACAGGACAAAATTCCATGCGGCCCCATGCCAGAAACCTCCTATCAGCATGGTGAGCATCAAGTTCAGATTGACACGCCATTCTCGGCACCGGTTGCCGCCAAGCGGTATGTAAAGGTAGTCCCGCAGCCACTGGGAGAGCGAAATGTGCCAGCGCTGCCAGAAATCTGAAGGGGAGGTGGCCAGGTAGGGAAATTTAAAGTTAAGATCAAAGTGGAAGCCCATCAGCCTGGCAGCCCCTCTTGCGATGTCTGTGTAGCCAGAAAAATCAGCATAGATCTGAAACGCAAATGCCACAGTGCCGAGCACAACTTCAGCCGCACCTGCTTGTGACAAAGCGAAAAGCCGGTCAGCTTTTGGGGCCAGGTTGTCCGCCACAACGACCTTTTTGAACAATCCCCACAGAATCAGAAACATTCCTGCATCCCAATCCCCCTGGCTTGGCCTGCTCCTGGCCGCAATTTGCGGCAAAAGATGTGACGCACGCACGATCGGCCCGGCCACCAGATGGGGAAAAAGCATCAGATAGAGCGCAAAATCCGTAAACCTCGAAGCTGGTTGCAACTGCCCCCTGTAAATGTCGATGACATAGGAAATGCAATGGAAGGTGTAAAAAGAAATCGCCAGCGGAAGAATGATATGAAGCGCCGGCAGCCCCTGAGATATTCCCATGGGGGCCAGCAGAGCGTTCAAGTTGTCCGCAAAAAATTGATAGTATTTGAAGAAACCAAGCAGTCCCAGATTGATGGTGATGTTAAACCATACCCACCGCTTCTTGAGCAAACCTGTCGCCATGGCGATCCGCTGGCCTGTCACGAAATTAAATCCCGTGGAAAAGGCAATCACCAGCAGGAAACGCACATCCCAAGCTGCGTAAAACAGCACACTGGCGGCTAGCAAAAAAAGATTGGACCGTCTGGTATCCAGCCAAGGAAGCACAGCCAGAACGAACAGGAAAAAAAAGGCGAAAGTGAAGGAGTTGAAGACCATCCGTAACAGGATTCGGGTGTTTCACATATTCACAGAAACAGAGCAAGTAAACGGCAGATCCTCCGCGAATGACTTTCTGGCCTTTGAAATGAATTGAAAATGGACATTCCCTTGATCAGGGCTAGAAAACCACTGCTATCAACATGCGTATTCTCTTCGGCTATCACTATTATCGCTATCCGGTAGACGTCCGCCAAACGACGGAAATACTCATGCAGCGCTACCGTGATGCTGGTTTTGATGTGCGCGCCTTCCCTTTCACTGTCAATCCCCCAGGCCCCAAGATCAACTGGCCCTACCTCGACACCTGCTGGCGGCGCGGCGACCGCCAGCTGATGAAATTTTACGAAGAGCTGGCGGATGCACTCGACGGATGCGATGTCCTGTACAACTACGGGGGGCAAAATCTCCACCCAGAGTTCCTCCGACAACTCAATGTCTTCAAAGTGATGCAGCATTTTGATGACCCGGAGAATTCCGAAACGGTTTCAAAGCCTGTGGCGCATGCCTATGACCTATGTCTCGTATGCAACCGCTCCGAGGTGGATCGTTATTTCGAGTGGGGCGCCCGCCGGGCTGAATTTCTCCCGCTAGGATACCGCAGGGATGACGCAGACCCCAATTTGACGCTGGACCAGGTGTTAAAAGAGCCTCGCGACGTTGATCTGACTATTTTGTGTGAACGTGAAATGCCTTGGAGACGCGAGCGGCTGGACAAAATTGCGCAAGCTTTCCCTCAGGGCAGGTATCATGGACTCGGCTGGTCGGCGGGCTTCCTCGCTGAAGAGGACCGCATTCCCCTCTACAAGCGCACCAAGGTGGGCATCAACCTGCACAATTCCTCAGGCCCCATCAACGTGCGGCTTTATGCGCTGCCAGCCAACGGCGTCATGCAAATTTGCGACTGCAGAAGCCATCTCGGAGACATCTTCGAAATCGGCAAGGAAATAGTCGCTTATGATACCACAGAGGAGTCCATTGAACTGTGCCGCTACTATCTGGCCCACGAAGAAGAACGCCAGCAAATAGCAGCAGCTGGCTACCTCCGGGCAGTCCGTGACTACAACGAGGTGGCAGTCTTCCGAAGGGCCGTTGGACGCATCGAAGCGATCATGGCAGAGTCACGACAAGCACCGACCACAGCTCAAGCGATAGAGATCCGATCAGCCATAGCACGCCGTCGCAGCGCAACGGTTCTGCTTTCACGCTGGCATCAGATTTGCAGCACCACTCAATCGTTGTGGCTGCGTTTGCGCCGATTTGCCGCCAAAATCCGCGGCAACATGCAAAAATTGAAAGCCCATCGTTAATAACGACACCATTGGGAAATTTTCGATTTACTTAGGAAAGGAATCCTAAGCACTTCACTCCACTTGCGGGACATCCGCTCTTTTCACAGCCATTGGCTGTAACTGGCTCATCTGTAGCAGCCAAGGCTACATTTTTGTGCATATGCACGCCCTTTTTAATAGCTATATTATTAAGCCGATACCTTATAATAATAACTTTTATTAACGCTCGTAAACCATCATCCAATCTTTAATTGATGTTCATTTATCTTCGATTGAATGTTCATTTAAAGTTCATTGACCTAGTGCAAATCACTGATTAGATGCGCTGCTTGCCTGTGGTCATTGAGAATAATCCCAATTTCGAGAAACAAAGTTGATAGCTCAGATTATGAAACCAACTCCCCTTGTTGAAATCCTTGAAGAAAAAATCGTTCCAGCGGGTATTGTGGCAATCACATACAACCCCACAACGGGCGGAATTGGCGTTACCGGAGACGCTTCTGACAATGCAGTCAGCATATCGCTTGCAGGCCCCGGACAGCTGACTTTTCAGGACCACCTGGGATCAGGAACCATGTTCAGCTTTGGCGGTGTAACAGCCGCCACACAAACCATCTCAGCCCCCTTGGTCAACTCGTTGATTACAGTCTTGGGGAATGGAAATGACACACTCCTTCTCTCAGGAGTTACATACGGCAGCAATGTTACCATCACTGACACAGCAGGCAATGACACCCTGGTTCTGAACAATTTTGCAGCCAACGGGAACTTTTCGGCCGACTTAGGAACAGGGAATGACAGTGTGCAGATTACCGGAACCACTTTCCATACAGGAAGCACGACAAGCTTCATCCTGGGAGCGGGAGATGACACCATGACGGTTGCCAACACGGTCACCGCCGAGTTTTCCAAAGTTTCCCTGAATACATCGATCGACGTGGGGGCAGGCACAAACACCCTCAACTTTACACCGGCAGCTTTCACTGTTGGGAGCGCTGTGGGCGGAAATTTCACTGTCACAAACGCCGGACAGGCAGGCGCAGCTCAGGTGCTGAATATCAGCGCTGGCACCACAGGATCGGTTACTGGCAACATGAACGTGACCAACAGTGCTGGCGATGCAGCCATCACAGTGGGAAGCGGCACCTCTTTGACCGTCGGCGGACTGCTGTCGGTGACAGGCGGTGCCGGGAATGAATCGCTCAATGTCAGCAACCTCGGAGTGACCGGAGACATCACCTTGAACCTTGGTCAAGGTGACAATTCGCTGCAGCACACTTCAGGCAGTTTGAGCGGCAACTCGTTGACCTGGGGACCTGTGGGCGGCTCAACGGGCAACGACACACTCAATTTTAGCGGAAGCTCAGTGTCCTTGGCGGCTGTCTCTAACAGTCTGACCTTGAATTTGGGCAATGGCACCAATCAGGTGACCATGAACTCAGGAAGTGTTAATCTTGCGGGCAATGTGTCCTTTGTCGGCGGAAGCGGGCAGGACACTGTTTCGCTAGGGGCTACCAGCTACACAGTGGGCGGAGCCATGAGCATTAATCTCGGAGACGGGACTAACAGTGCTCAAATTTCGTCAGCCACATCAAACATCACAGGAGCTTTCACCTACACCGGAGGCACAGGCACTGACAACTTCGGCATGACAGGCACCAACGCTACCATGGCAGGCGCTGTCAATATTACCACGGGCACAGGGGCTAACACAGTAAACATGGCAGTGACTGGGACCTTGTCCTCAGGCGCAGTGACTGTTACCAACACAGGCACAGCTGGTCAGGCTCAGAATATCACTTTGACTGCCAATGCAGGCACTGTGGGTGGAGCCGTTTCCGTTACCAGTACCAATGGCGCCACAGCCATCTCTCTGGGAGGCACATCCAGCTTCGATGTCACCGGCGGGCTGAGCATCACCACAGGAACAGACAATGACACACTGACGTTGAAAAGCATTGCCGCTCAAGGCGCTGCCAATATCCTCATGGGTACTGGAAACAACACTGTTGTGGCAAATGGCGCCGTGAGCACTGGCAACTTCACTTACGGCACGGGGGCGGCGCCCGGGACGGGCACTGGCAACGACAGCATCACCTTCAACCAAACGTTCAATGCAGGTTTCGCCACCTTCAATCTGGGCAATGGCACTAACAGCCTGACCCTTCAAGGCGCAACCACACTTGCCTCGGCCCTCACGGTCAACGGCGGTTCAGGCAGCGATACTCTGGCTGTTAATGCGGCCCTCACTGCTGGTGGAGCAGCCACATTGAGCCTAGGTGACGGAACGAACAGCACCCAGATTGCCTCTGATGGCTTCACCGTCACAGGACTAACCTACACTGGCGGAACCGGAAACGATACCTTTGGCCTGACTGGCACCAACGCCACAATGAGCGGCGCTGTCAACATCACCACAGGCACAGGTGCCAACACTGTGAACATGGCGGTGACGGGGAACATGAACCTGGCCTCAGTCACAATCACAAACACAGGCACGGCCGGACAAGCACAAAACATCAACCTCACAGCTGCAACGGGCACCGTGAGCGGAGCTGTTGCCATCACGAGCAGCAATGGCGCCACAACTCTTTCCGTGGGAGGAACAACCAGTTTGAACCTCGCCAGCACACTTAACATCACCACTGGTGCTGATAACGATACACTGACACTGAAGAGCCTTACCACCGTAGGAGCACTCAATACCCTCCTCGGAGCAGGCAACAACACCCTTACAGCAACAGGAGCGCTGAGCACCAGTGCCTTCACCTACGGTTCGGCAGTGACTCCTGGGGCTGGCAATGACACGCTGCAGTTCAACGGCACATCCTTCACCACCACAGCCAACAATGGATTTGCACTCAATCTCGGAGCTGGGACGAACTCCGTAGGCTTTAACAGCGGCAGCTTTGCGCTTGGCACCGGCACAAACAGCATCACTGGTGGATCCGGACAGGATACCGTCAGCATCGGAGCCGGCGCCTCCTTTGTCTCCAGCGGTGCAGTCTCGATCGACTTGGGAGATGGCACGAACTCCGCCACCGTTGCTGGCACCGCCTTCACATCAGGCGCGCTGACCTACAACGGCACCAATGGCACTGACAACTTCGCGCTTACCAGCACAGCGCTCACAGTCAATGGAGCCCTTAATGTGACGACTGGTGCAGGCAGCAATACAGTCAACATCGCCGCAGGCACTATCAACAGCGGAGCGATCACCGTTACCAACACAGGATCCGCAGGACAAGCGCAATCCCTCAAGGTAACAGCGGCCAATTCTGCAACCATTGCTGGAGGCTTGACTGTCACCAACACAAACGGCAGCGGAACGATCACCGTAGGCGGCCTGCCAGGAGCCACTGGCTTCAGCCTGACTGGAGGGCTTGCCGTAACCTCTGGAAGCGACACCGATACTCTCACCTTGGGCATGCTAAGCAGCAGTTCGGTCAACATCGACCTCAAAGCTGGCACCAACACGGTGAACACCACGGGCTCGATCGTCTCCTCAGGAGCCTTCACCTACGGCTCGGGTGCTGTTGGCACGGGCAACGATACCATCACCTTCAGCAACAGCCTCCAGGCGAATGCGACGACTTTCAATCTGGGCGCGGGTAGCAACACGCTTACCTTCAATCAAGGCGTCGTTCTTGGCGGGAACTTGATTGTCAACGCAGGAACAGGCACCGACACAGTGGCCATCAACAACACCTTCCAGGTCACGGGTTCGGCCACGTTCAGCTTGGATGCAGGTGACAACAGCATCCTGGTAAACAGCAGCAATCTGACTGTAACCGGAGCATTCACCTACACAGGTGGCGCAGACAGCAACTGGATCAGCCTGCAGGGCGCTGTCGCAAACCTTGGCAGTCTCAGTGTCACAGTAGGCAATGGAGACAATGAGCTGGATCTCTGGTCCACCACAACGACGGTGACCAGTTCACTCCAATACACTGGTGGCACAGGCCTTGACATCGTTGAAATTGGCAACTTTGAAAACGGCGGCACAGCCGTGGACATCGGCACCTTTGTCAATGTGAGCATGGGCAACGGTGGCAACGCTCTAGGCGTGAATGGCGCGACCATTCATGGAAACTTTACAGCCACATCAGCACTGACGCGTCGTCTTACCGCTGATGTGGTGCGTGTTTATCAATCATCCGTCCTGGGCACATCGGGCATCTCCATGGGTTCTGGAAGCTCTATCGTTGATCTGCAGAGCGTCTCAATGACTGGAGCCGTCACCATCTCCACTGGAGCAGGCAGCGACATTGTCCTGATTGACAACTCAGCGAGCATCGCAGGTGTGTCCACATTCGGTGGCGCAGTGAACATCAACCTCGGAGACGGGGATGATTCCCTCTTTGCGGGATCCTACCCCAACAATGCAAACGCGGGGAACATCTTCAATGGTGCCGTTACCATTGACGGAGGATTGGGTAGCGATTCGGTCCTCATCAAGGACCCATCGGCTCCAGTCGGAGCGACACGCAACAACACCTTCAACGCCGGCATCACCCTGCCTAATGTCGAAGTTTTGGGCTAACCCTTAGGTTCGGTCCTTGATGAGCGGCTGCCTGGTGACAGGCAGCCGCTTTTCATTAAGTAATCATACTTATGTATGGACACAAAGCTGAGGGAAGGCAAAGAATGGCCATGAACAAACGGAATGAAGGGCTCGATTTGATAAGGGCGGTGGCCGTCATTTTGGTGCTGCTAAGGCACATGGAGCCCTGTCCGTCAGGTGGAGCGGTTTGGTGGAGCGATCTTGTGAATTTGGCACGCTGCGGCGGATGGATCGGGGTGGACCTTTTTTTTGTGCTGAGCGGATATCTTGTGTCAGGATTGCTTTTCCAGGAATGGAAGCGCCAGGGCAGCGTGAGTGTTGGCAGATTCCTGATCAGGCGTGGATTCAAAATCTACCCACCGTTGTGGCTGCTGCTGATTGTGACAGTTTCTTTTAGATGGGTCTCCAAGGGAACTTGGGATTCTCAGAAATTCGCGGCTGAAATTTTATTTGTTCAAAACTACTGGCCTGGATTGTGGCCGCATACTTGGTCGCTTGCTGTGGAAGAACATTTTTACCTTGGGCTTGCCCTTCTCACTGCTATCCTGCTGCGAAATCGTAAAGTCGATGAAAATCCCTTTCGTAACATTCCTAAACTCTTCATAGTCCTGGGCCTGTTATGTCTGGCCATGCGAATTCTCACTGCATATCTTGTGGTGAAGTATGATCACCGAATCCAGATGTTCCCAACCCATCTCAGGCTGGACTCTCTCGGCTTCGGAGTTTTGCTGTCTTGGTTCAGAGTGTATGGGGCCCAGCATATTCAAACGCGAATGCAGCGTTGGGCGCTCTATTTGCGGCCTGCCAGTTTGCTGGTCTTAGGATGGCCCTTTGTGGTTCCCATCGAAGGAAATCAGTGGATTCTGACCCTTGGATTCACCTTGATTTACCTGGCGGCTGGAGTCTGGGTTTGGCTCTGCTGCAGCTGGAATTTACCTGCGAATAACTTTTCCGTTCGGGCTTTATCCCGAATCGGCTTTCATTCTTATTCTATTTACCTCTGGCACTTCGCGGTTCAGTGGTGGCTGCTGGAACCGATGAAGAATCGTCTCGGGGAAAACACCTGGAGCCATATGCTGCTGAGTGCCCTGTATATTTTAGCCAGTATTTTCGTCGGCATTGCGGTGGCAAAATTCGTTGAAGTGCCTGTGCTGCGGCTGAGAGATCGCTGGTTTCCAGCCTTCGTAAGGAGCTAGGTAGAAACAACAGACCGCTGAACCGCATTGGCTGATTCTAAGTCGATATGCCTGATGCCAGGCCACTTCTGGCATCCCCCTTCCTAAAGAGGAACTCCGATCACGTTTACAAATTCACCGCTCGCCGGCAAGGATGTAAGAGGCACAAGCTTTTTACGCCGGGTAACCATCAACTTGTAGTCCAGCGCCTCCATGGCTCCCACAAGCTCGGCAGCCGTATGCCCATTCCTAGCAAGCGCATTTGGGTTGAGTTCAATCAGCAAAAGCGGGCGGTGCTGCTTCAGGGTTTCAGTGCCGCCCAACAATACCTCGGGCTCATACCCTTCTACATCCATCTTGATGAAATCCACGCGCCTTAGATTTGCTTGAGAACGGACCCAGCCATCCATTGTTTCCACCACGACTGATTCTCCGTCGGCAGCTTTTGACATCAAGTGTGCCTGCCCACTGTCACCGCCACGTTGCCCCAGAGTCGCCTGCCCCGCCTCCGCACCAAGAGCGAGGCGATGTATTGTGATCACTTTTTCGAGATGATTGAGCTTTATATTCGACTCAAGCCAATCCGCCGTAATTTTGCCAGGCTCGAAGGCATGAACCTGGGCAGAACGCCCCAGATGCCGGGCAAGAACAAGTGAGTAAAAGCCAAAGTTGGCTCCCACATCAAGGATCACCGGGTCAGGAGACTTTGAAGAGAGAAGTTTCTTCAGCTGTAACATGTCCCAACGGTCTTTCTCGCCATACCAGAACAGCTCTGCCTGCACACGGTCACGGGGGTGCAAATTCCAGAGAAGGCCTTGCGCCCTGACCAATGCAGTCTCCGGCAGCACAGGACGGATAAGAGCGATGAGCTTCTCCAGAAACCTCCAATGGCCAGGATGGCGTAAATGTTGACCGTAGAATTGAAGAATTCGGCAGAGATATGTCATTGAGATGAAGGTAAATGTTCAAGTCCTTCACGGATGGCACGCCCCATGATACGGCCCGCACCACGCCATGTGAAGTTCATCAAAGCATGCTCCCTGCCAGCAGTTCCTAACCGGGCCGCAAGTTCAGGAGCGGCAAGAAGGCGGCATATGGCATCCGCAAGTGAGTCCGAATCATGCGGAGGAACGAGAAACCCAGTTTTTCCATCCTGCACGATGTCTGGCAATGCGCCGATAGAAGTGGCAACGACAGGCAACCCCATGGTTGCCGCCTCAATAGGAGCAATGCCGAATGGCTCGATCAATGTGGGAAACACAAAAAGTGATGCCTGGGCCAACAGCGCAGCGACTCCAGCATGGGGAAGACGTCCATGCGAAACCATTCCCTCAGGCAGACCTGATAACTCACATCCAATAATGTCCAGCCTGGCATCAGGATGCAACGCTTTGACCTTTTTAAAAGCATCCTGTAAAACTGGCCCGCCCTTGCGCTCCCATTCAACGCCAACAAACGCGATCCGACCGTTGGAATAGCTGCTGTTGTTTAAAACTGGAAAATCGATCACGTTCGGCCCTCCGCCGCAGACCACTACTTTTCCGGGAGAAATCTGATAATGTTCCTCAAGGGATCTTTTGACATGCGATCCCATGACCAAAACACGTGCGGCTTGCGTGTAAACGCCTTTCTCCATTGCGATCACCTTCTCGGGAAGGATTGTATCACGGTCAAAAGCAGGGTAATAGAGGTTTGCGAGGTGGGTATGATCCGTGAAAACAAAATGAGGAATACCGGGAACTGCCACATCATAAAGTGACTGAGTGGCAAAAGTAAATGCAGGCTTATCTTTGTTTGAAACGACTTCCTTGCGAGCTTTTTGCTTGAGGTACTGCCCCATGCGTCGAGTCCGCAGATACACATCTCCAATGGTTCTCCGCCGCCTTGCCACGAGTGGGAAAAATTCCACAGCGGCCCACACCCGGCCTGCGAGCCGTATAACAGGATCGCGATTGATCCAATCCTTCCTGACATCAATAACCCGCAGTTCGTGATCCGGGAACTCGGCTACGAGTTGCTTGCGGACATGCTCGTTCGTCCCAGAGAAGGGGCCGTGCTTGATAAAATGAATGCGAGCCATTTAATACGCCGGGTTGAATCAAGTCGCACTGGCAACCAGGGGCCGCAAGATGACCTTTTCATGCTGATACGACATGTTGGACGAGCGTCCGCCCAATGCACGCTGAAGCCGGGCGTCCTTGTCTTCCCCGTGGAGTTCCAAAACCAGCAATGAGGCATGCCCCATCCAGGACAAATCCGTCTGCTCCAAAAGCGGCCATTCAGCGCCTTCGATATCAAGCTTGAGAACATCACAGGGATTGGACACGGAAACAAGTTCGTCAATAGGAACAGCCGGGCACGTCACTCCAGCTTCGCTTTCCAACGCTTCATGAGTCTGGAAAGACCATGAGCGTCCATCTTCAGGCGCCTGTCCCACAGAAAGATTCGCGCTCCGCGGCCAAATGGCCGCCTGCAACGGCCGCACACGGGGAAAGGCAGATGTATTTCGAACTAGCAGATCAAAATTGGCGGGTTCAGGCTCGACAGCTATGATGGTTGCTTCAGGAAAGTGACTGGCAAATTGGATGGCTGTAAGTCCGATGTTGGCCCCGCCATCGATGATGCGGCGAGCCCCCGAAACCAAGGCGCGCACATCACAGCCACCGCTTACAAACGTCTGCAGCAAAACATCAAAATCACTGTTGCGCGGCCGCAGCGTGATCTGGCATGCAGGATGTTTAAGATGAAGCTTCACCTCAGGAGATCCGCGCAGGCGGGCCAAGGTGAAACGCAATGCGTCACTCCATGAAGTAAGCTTCGCGAGGTGCCTGAAAGCACGCAGCTTCTGGGCGGTGGATGCGTAAAGGGAGGTCATTGATGTTACGATAGCAAACGGGGCTCGCCTGACATTCGGCAAGCCGCCCAGCGAGCGGCCATGCTTGCAGTAGAGTACAGCGAGCGCAGACGACTGTTCAAGGGGTGTCTGCGCATGAAGCGAGCCAGCAGCCGGGCGTCCTCCTGCGCCTGTAACACACGGGGCGCTTCTAGCTGACCTCGGGCCAAAGCCGCGCCATGCAGCCGATGCTTATAAAAGCAATTCATTGGCAGAAAGCGGTTTTCGTGAACATCAAGCCCAACGGCAGCAGCGGCCAGACCAATCGCGAACCCCTCAGACCATGCCAGGCCATGATAATCCATGAAGTGTCCCAGCCGCCCCCAGCATTCCACAAACTGTCTAAGAATATCCTCCGGACCATGCAGCGCATAAATGGACTCCTGGATGAATGTAACATTTTCCAAAGAAAGCCCCAGACTTTGGGCTGCACGTTCCAGGCAACGCCGTTGATGGGCCGTAGATGCAAACCTTTTTCTTGTTGAAGCGGCCGCCTCCTCTTCGCGCAAATGTTCCAGGACCGGCTGCGTGATGAATGCATTTACACCTTTCCTGAGTTCAAGCATGTCTGGCAGTTTCTCAACCAACCGGCTGTTGGCATCAATCACCACAACAGTCGCGTATCCAGCATCGAGCCCCGCACGAACGAGCAAACGTTTGTCGTGGTAACGACGCAATGCTCCTTCAGGCCTGTAGAGCAGCGTCCGGAGATTGGGTCTTGGCATGATGTCCTGCGGCCGGTCAACAAGCATCACAAGAGGGAAATGCGAGGCGTGCACTGCAAAATCAAGAGCCAGCCGCTCTGCATGGTATCTGTAGTCCCGCCCAAAGGCGAGCGTGGCAAAACACGCGCTGGCACCATCGACACTGAACTGTTGATCTGCGGATGTCATCGACTCAGGCTGCTTCGTTGCCCCAGCCATGCGTCAAGTCAATCGAATTCCCCTTCTCCGTGCAGTATGCCCCTGCCCGGAATAGCGTCTCCTGATTACTCGCTGGATTTGTCAAAACCAACCGTTGCACGCAGCCTCCCCCAAATGAAACGACGGTCGGCCTTCTGGAGAATTAAAAGAAAGCCGGTTAGAAGGTAAATACTGCCAAGACCACAGACACCAAGGCCGATCTCCACGTAGCTGCGTGGCTGATAACTCTCCAGCCACCACAAGGACAGAGGAGCCAGCAGCACACCATACACGAGCAAAGGCCGGACCACAGCATGCCAGAGGTATTTGCCTCCGGAGACAGGCAGAGCGCCTGCGATCAGCAACGGCATGCCCACGCAACCCTGAAGGACCAGTTCAAACATGGTACCCCAGACCACCCCGGTCAGGCCAATTCGCTGCACCAAGATCACACTGACCACAAAATTGATGCCGGATGTGATCAGATATTGCAACACCAGGCGCCCATGCCTGTTGAGCGCAGGAAGCAGGGAGTAGGCAGGGTATTGCATGACTGTCAGCGCAATCCCGGGCACAAGCACGCGCAACACTTTGCCCGCCGGTCCGAACTCCGTCCCCAGCCAGCGAATGATAAAGGCCGGGCCGAACACAAAAAGAAGCAAACAGCCTGTAAGCCCCACCCATGCACTCAAACGCAGCACCTTGAGAAGGTCAGCAGTCAGTTCTTCAGGCGATTTTCGCCCGGCGGCAGCGGTGAACCCCGCCACGAGGTGGCCGCCGAACAACGAATTGGAAATATCCATGGCTAGGTTTGGCAGCCTGACTCCGACCGCATACTGGGTCACCGAAGACAGCGATAGAAAAGCAGCGAGAATTTGAGTGTCTATCCTCTCCCTCAGCAGCTGAGCCACGGTCGCAGCCACGTTTTTTCCGGCATACCCCATGATCTCACGCTGTTTGGAATGCACCATGGCCAAAGGTTCGGCCTGAGGGATCAGCCTGCGTCCTTTGATATAGAAAATCATTTGTTCACCGATCAGCAGACTCACGTGAAGCGTCAGTGTGCCCAGCAAAGTAATTCCCGAGGCATTTAGACAAAACAGCCCTG
The DNA here is from genome assembly GCF_042655725.1 of Prosthecobacter fluviatilis. Classification (GTDB taxonomy): domain Bacteria; phylum Verrucomicrobiota; class Verrucomicrobiia; order Verrucomicrobiales; family Verrucomicrobiaceae; genus Prosthecobacter; species Prosthecobacter fluviatilis. The sequence continues at coordinate 303,078 of NZ_JBHSMQ010000001.1, read as the reverse complement.
CTGCAAAGCCTACGACTCTGGCCGAGCCTGCCAATATGATCGTTTGATATCTGAGATGTCCTTTCAGCAAGGCGGAATACACTCGAAAACGCATCACTCCCCCTTGCGCAAGACCGAGCACCAAAAACATCAGAGCGGGATTGCTCTGATGTGCTGCCGGCCAAACCAGATGCAAAATGATGCTGCCTACCATGGCCAGCAAACAAACGCCCCAGCCCACACGACGGTAATGTTTCCGGAAAAAACCAACCAAGGATGCAGTTTCTTCAGCGTTGTGCCGGCTGACAGACGACGAGAGATAACGGGCCGCCGTATTTCCCATCCCAAGGTCCAGCATTTCAAGCAAGCCGACCCAAGATACCAGCAGCACCCACACACCATAATTTTCCTGCCCAAGTCCTCCTATCAGGAGCGGTGAGACTATAAAAACCGAAAGACTGCGCAGCACATGATCCATCATGCCGAGCAGTGATGTGGACCAGAGTATGTGCTTCAACGAACGTGAGTTGGCGGGGGCCGTCATGAAGATAGGTCAATAATTCAGAGAATTCGATTCACCTGATCAAAAAACTCATTTCCGAACACCCGGGGAAATCTCTCATGCAAATCACGGTAAGCGGGCATCAGCGCGGCCGCCTCTTCCCGGCGGGCATGGGCAGGATAAGGACGCCAATGAGGCAAGGCAATATCCTGGGTCCATGGCAGTCCGCGTTCAAGGCTGCTCTGTTTCATCAGCCGGTTGAGTTTCATGTGGGACTGATAACAGGAGATATGCTCCTGAGCCCAGGCCGCAGGCTGCGCCGTAGCGGCAATCTCATGCAGCCTCATCAGATCCTCCGGCAGATGCCCGGGCCTCAATCGCAGACCGGTGCTTTGATTGACGTAGGCCAGAGGCCCCACATGCGCGTCTGCACGAATGCCCACAGCGCAGCCAGCGAACATTGCTTCCACAAAGGCCACACAGCACCCCTCACGCCTGCTGAAGATCAGCGCCACGCGTGCTTGCGACTGCAGCCGTGCGACTTCATCAATAGGCAGGGACTGATAAACCTCCAGCGCCTGAGGGACGCCAAAAAGGCGAGCTTGGCGACGGATGAATTCCGCATCTCTTCCCCCCTCAGCCTGCCCTACCAGCACCACGCGCAAGTTGGCAGGCATGCGAGACAGCGCACGAAAAAAGTCCCAGTGCCTTTTGAACTCCCCCCAGTTTGCAATCATGAGAAAGTCAATAGTCCGCTGCTCGGAAGAAGGCGGGTAAAGGTCAGGATTGATCCAATCACAGCCAAGGCTTTCCAGAAGACGCACACGCGGATGCAATCCGGCAATCTTGGGCACCTCCTGAAAATTACAGGCCTGCACAAACACTGGCCCAGAGGTCCGAGACAGGATCAGTCCTAACGCCGCATAGTCAGTTGGAGACCAGCTTGTGGAGAGCACCAGATCGTAATGCTCGTCGAGCCACGCAAATTCCTCCGGAGTGAGTCCGAGTACGAGACGTGCCCAGTTGTATTCGAAAAGCATCAGAAGCACTCCCTTTTCCCCACTGCCTGCGGGAGACTTGAGCAGCACCGAGCGCGTCAACCCCGGCTCGCGACGCAAGGGAGCGTCATAGCGTGGATGAGAAGCGCGGATGACATTTTCCCAGAAGCCGTCTTCAGGCGGCAGGTCAATCCAAGGCCTAAGGGAATGTGAAAGACGCTGGTCCAAGCTGGACAACTCACTAAAACCCAGGGCACGACAGGCATGAACCGCCGCCCGCTTATCGGAAGAAATCCGTGACTGGGCATAGAGACGCAGTGCATTCAAGTGCCGCAACGTCCGCGAATATCGAATGTTGTCCTTGAGACGCAGCAGAGCGAGCATTTGGAGGCGCTTGAGAAAGTTCATTCTCGAAATCACATGAAGAGCTTGCCCAAAACGCCTGTCAGGAGAGGCTGGCCTAGGTCACCACAAGTACAAACCTTCATGGATTGCCGTGGCAGGTTAAAGAAGTCTTTCTGCATGAAGATAACACCCATTGGTTGCGGAGCGAAGCAAGTGCCAGCCTTGCCACAGCTCGGGATCGGCTGAAAAATGCAATCGAGGTCTGCTTGCTGGAAATCAAAGGTGCTGTCGCGATTGAACATAACATCCGCCACGCCGCCATGCCAAACTGCCCCCCCTCTGCAAACATCAGAGCTGACTGGTACCAACAGACTGCCACAGCCGTGCGCAAGTCGCGCGAATTAAGCTTCAGATCGGTGTTTGCGGCTGCTCTGGCAATCACCTGGCGTATGCACTCGGTCTGTCGATGAGCGGCACGCGACATGTTTCCACCATGGTCGCGCTTCCACAGGATAATTTTATCCAGTTTCGCAACTCGATGGCGTGCTGCTACGCGGATCCACATGTCACGGTCTTCAGAAGCACGGAGCCCGGATTCGAAGCCGCCAAGTTCCAAAAGCACACGCTTGTCTGCAAGCACAGCTGGTGCGAAACGGTTTCTGACTACAAGATCGTAGGCGGAGAATTCCTGAATCTGTCCCGTTTCTTCCTGCGCCTGAGGCCCTTTAGGGTGCATTTGGGCGTCCACCACCACCTCCCTGCCAGCCATGACGGCCAGCCCCCGAGGTGCCTGCTGCCAGGCCTCCCACAATGCCTTCACCGCTCCGGGCAGAAAAACATCATCAGCGTCCAAAAAAACCACCAGGTCATTCGCCGCGATGCGCATGCCCTGATTGCGAGTAGCTGACAGGCCGGCATTTGCCTGCTTGACGTAGCGTATGGCATCTCCAAAACCAGTTGCAACTCGTGATGTCTCATCAGTCGAACCGTCGTCCATCACGAGAACTTCCACCTGAAACCCATCCTGCCTCTGCTGAATAGCCGACTCAACAGCATCTGCGAGGTAGTGAGCGTAATTGTAACAAGGAATGATGATGGATATCATTGAAGTCTGACAGTCAAAGCGAGAAATATGGCGCGCACTTGGAGCCTGGCAAGCAGAGCGTCCCCCCCTCCCTTGCAACATTCCCCATGCCACTCGGAAATGAAAACGAAACGTATGACAAATAGTTTTGCAGCCCTAACGGAGCAGAGGCAAGCTTGTCACCATTCCAATACATGACCATCCCCACCTCACGCGTCCGTCTTCTCCAGATCGTGGACAGCCTCTGTCCCGGAGGCATGGAAAACATCATGGTGCGGGTATGCAATCATCTCCAGGCAAGGGGGGCCTCAGTCACAGTTTGTTGTCTGAGCGCCAGCGGTCCTTTCGCTTCCAGGTTGCACCCGGATGTGGAGGTCAGCGTGCTGCAAAAGCCACCAGGCTTTTCCCTCAACACCATTGCAAAGCTGAGAAAGCTGATTCGTAGGGGGGATTTTGACGTGGTTCACACCCACCACCTGGGTGGGCTCATTTATTCCTCTTTGGCAAGACTCCCCCACAAGCACCCACGGATTGTGCACTCGGAGCACATACTTTGGGGCAAGGAGGACCTCAGCCAGAAACGCCAAAGGCAGCGCAAACTGCTTTATCGGGCTTGTCACTGTGTTTTTACCGTGGCTGGCCAGCAAATGGACCAGATGAAACGCATGGGGCACCGCCATGCCTGGCAGACAGTCCTCACCAATGGGGTAGACTCCGGTCATTTTCGCCCTGCCACAGAAAACAAGGCGGCACTGCGACAGAAACTTGGCCTGGCTCCGGAAGGGCTCTGGCTGGTAAAAGTCGCACGTTTTGGGGATACCAAGCGGCATGCAGACCTCCTCCAAGCGTTTGAACAAGCGCACGCCTCCGCTCCACAACTCCGCCTGTTGCTGGTCGGAGATGGCGGGGCCGAGAAGGACCATGTTCTCAGTCAGATGGAAAAGAGCAGGGCGAGAGATGCCATTCACTGGGCTGGCTTCCAGCAAGACCCCCTTCCGTATTATCAGGCGGCAGACGCTCTTGTTGTGGCCTCCTCTTTTGAAGGCTTGCCCAATGCCGTTCTTGAGGGCATGGCCTGCGGCCTGCCCGTTCTGGCAAATCAGGCATGTGGCGCCAAGGAGGTAGCCCATGACGAAGAGCACGGGTGGATCAGAGATTATTCGACAGTGGACAGGCTCAGAGAGGCGCTGCTCGGCATTGCGGGTACAGACATGCAAAAACTTCTGTCCATCGGAAAGGCTGGCCGTGAACACGTCTGCAAGCATTACTCCATGACCTCCATGCTGGCAAAATATGAGTCTCTCTATTCGGCCGTCGCCTCCGGCCACACGGTGAATTTAGAGTCAGTCACCGCTGGCGCTGCTGCCTCTTTATGCTAGAGAGGCGTTCTATGGAACATGGGCACAACAGCACTGAATTCGATGCCTACGCGGCCAATTATGATTCGGCGCTGCAACAAGGCCTTTCACTCACCGGTGAAACAAAGGAGTATTATGCGGACGGACGTGTGAGGTGGATGAAGCAAAAGCTTCAGGAACACGGAAAGGCAACCAATTCATGCCTCGATTTTGGTTGTGGCACGGGCACCTCTGCCACCTTTCTCAGGGATGGTCTCGGAGTATTGGAATACATGGGGTATGATCCATCCTCAGACTCGATCAAGCAAGCGCAGCAGACGGTCACATGGCCCGCCGCATCATTCACAGCAGAAGCCGGGGAGGTGCCGAGCGAAAAATTTGACCTCGCTTTTTGCAATGGCGTTTTTCATCACATCCTGCCTGCAGAGCGTCAGGCTGCAGTCCGCCTGATCTGGAGAAGCCTCAAGCCGGGTGGAGTCTTTGCCTTCTGGGAGAATAACCGATGGAATCCCGCAGTACATTGGGTCATGAGCCGGGTGCCTTTCGACAAGGATGCGCAGATGCTGTTTCCGTCTCAAGCACGACGTCTTCTGCAGGAGGGTGGATTTAACATTCTGGCGACCGACTATTTGTTTGTTTTCCCTGGATTTCTAGCCGCGCTCAGATCACTCGAACCCGCCTTGTGCAAGCTCCCGCTGGGTGGCCAGTACCTCATCCTGGCACAGAAAGCCCCTCACTAGCACTATGGACGTCACTCCCATGACGCAAAATCCTCTGAGGCGGCGCTGCACTTGGCTGGTTTTTTTGATAAGCCTGGCGCTGAATCTGACATTCGTAGCACGACAAGGCGGCTGGAGCTCCGACTTGGGAGGAGATCCGGACGAAGCCGCTCATGCCGTAACGAGTTTGATGGTTCGTGATTATTTGGCGGATGGCTGGCACCGGTCGCCCATGAGTTTCGCCACCCAATACTATGCCGACTTTCCCAAAGTCGCCTTGGGGCACTACCCGCCGGGATTTTACATTCTCGCAGGATTGTGGCTACTGCCATGGGTCTCCGTTCAGAGCTTGCTGATCTTGCAAAGCATTCTGTCTGCAGCCCTGTCTGCTCTCACTTACCGGCTGGCGTCCAAGATGATGTCGGTGCCTGCGGCATTCATGGCAGGCTTGCTGGTCACTCTCCTGCCTGCCAGCCTCAAACAAAACCAGCTGGTCATGTCTGACGGCCTGATGGTCCTGCTCTCCATTCTGGCTGCCATGTCATGGAAGGATTATCTTAACCGTCCTTCATTCGTCAGGTCAGCTGGGTTCGGACTGCTTGCTGCAGCCGCCATTCTTACCAAGGGATCAGCCATGGCACTTTGTGTCATCCCGCCGTTGACTACAATTCAATGCAGTCGCTGGCATCTGCTCAAAAAAGTGTCCTGGTGGTTTTCCGCAGTGCCTGTCGCCATCTTGGCCGGGCCTTGGATGCTGTATTCGGCCAAAATCACCGCCGAAGGCATGATTCATGTGCCGCTTCACGATTTTGTCCCTGCGGCATTGACCTTTTACAGTCACGAGCTGCCGCGAATGCTCGGCATCCTGTTTACGCTGTCCGCCGTGATTGGAATGGCGCTGCTTATGAAAAAAAGCCGCGCCCAGCAGTCTGATTCGGCTTTGTCAGCAACATTATGCTCGATGCTTGTGGGGACTTTGTTGATCATACTGTTGATTCCTGCAGGGCTGGCAGGCAGATATCTTTTGCCCGCCCTCCCTGCACTGTTAGTGGGAGCGATGCTGACGGCAGATCGTGTAAGCTTATATTTAGGCCGGGGCCGTCTAGCAGGACTTGCCGCCATTTTTGTCCTCGGAGCAGTGGAGGTTTCAGAAATTCCTTCGAAAGACGTGCATGGGTTTGGATCTGCGGTCCTCAAGTCCTTGCCTGCCCCTCAGGAAGGTCGGGCCGTTTATTGGCTGATCGCCTCAGATCCACGGGGCGAAGGAGCTGTCATAGCGGCGGCTGCTTTTGCCTGCCCAAAACGTTCCCCATCCCCTCTAAGAGTCTATCGCGGGAGCAAGGAACTGGGGTCAAGCGACTGGATGGGACGTGGATATCAGGCTGCGTTTGCCAGCCAGGATCAATTGCTCGACCATCTCGACAAATTAAGGATTTCACGGGTCTTTGTTGACCTCTCCGCCCCCGCAGAACGGCAGCAGCCCCACGAGCGCCAGTTGCTCGCTGCAATCAATTTGGCCCCTGATCGCTGGCAGCTTGCCTTTGAACAAACGGTCACTCGCAGGCCCGGTGAAACGGGTGTACTGCGTGTCTATCAAAGAAGCCCTTCATCCATCCACAGCTCTCCAGATTAATCGCCCGCCTCATGCGGGCGCAGTTTGACTCATCAGATTCTCCCAAGGAATTATCCAATTCACTTTTCCTCAATCCCTCACATGAATGTTTCAGTTTTCGGACTCGGTTATGTCGGTGCAGTCACTTCGGCATGCCTTGCAGAACAAGGACACCACGTCATCGGCGTGGATCTGCATGAATCCAAAGTTGAGTCCTTCGGCAAAGGAAAATCTCCCATCGTCGAACCGGAAATCGACGACCTTCTCGCTCGTGCGACAGTGGATAATCGGCTGGGAGCCACGCTGGATGTACACAGGGCTGTGACGACCACAGATGTGAGCATTGTTTGCGTTGGCACCCCTTCCCTTCCTTCCGGCAAACTGAATCTCGAATACGTCCACAAAGTCACTGCGCAGATCGCTGAAGCCATCAGAAGCTCAAAAAAGAGACACATCTTGCTCTATCGCAGCACCATGCTTCCCGGCAGCACCAGAGCCCTCGTGACCAGCATGCTGTCAGACCTTCTCGCATCCGGCCAGGTGCGCGTTTATTATTGCCCCGAGTTTCTGCGGGAGGGCACGGCAGTTCGAGATTTCCGCGAGCCCTCTCTCGTTGTCATCGGCACACACGATGGTGCAGCGCCTGAAGATAATGAGGTGTTTGAAATCATGGGAGGCCAGCCAGCCGTCTTGGGATGGGAGGGAGCTGAGATGATTAAGTACTCCTGCAATTATTTCCATGCGTTGAAAGTAGGCTTTGCCAATGAAATCGGCCGTCTTTGCAAGCACTTGGGGGAAGATGGAACCCGAGTCATGGATGTGCTGTGCTCCGACACACGGCTGAACATCTCCCGCTACTATATGAAGCCAGGCAATCCTTTCGGCGGCTCCTGCCTGCCCAAGGATGTCTCCGCTTTGAAATCTTTCGCCCGTCAGGAAAACCTCAGCCTGCCGCTGCTTGAAAACACTGCGGCAACAAACGCAGCCCATCAGGAGCTTTTTGTCAGCCTGATTGAGGGCAAGGCAAAACGTCGCATCGGCTTCCTCGGACTCGCATTCAAGGCGAATACAGACGACCTTCGGGGCAGCCCCATGGTGGCAGCCGCCGAGACCCTCCTGGGGCGAGGCCACGAACTCAGCATTTACGATCCGCAGATCAATCTATCCCGCCTCATTGGTGCCAACGAGCAACAAATTCAGGCCCGCATGCCTCATCTGGCACAGCTCTTGAAGCAAGATGCCAAAGAAGTGCTGCAGTCGAGCGAAGTCATCGTAGTTTCCCAGAAATGCGTTTCTCTGGAACTCCTTCAGGAGCTGTCACATCCTGATCAGATCGTGATCGATGTTCATGGCTGGAGGGAATTATCCACCCTCCCTTGGCAGTACGAAGGAATTTGTTGGTAGTCTTTTTTGCGCGCAAACATCACGCACAAACTTGCAAAACTCCACAGCCTTGGCCCGCCAGGTCTCAGTCTGGATAAAACGCCGAGTTGCGCCCGCATCAAATGAGAGCCTGCCTTCTTTGGCTTCGACCACGGCATTCAGGAATGCAGCCTGGTTTTTGGCCACATGTACAAACTCAGAGAGCATCTCGGCCTCGGGTAGCGGCATGGAGATCACGGGGCGCTCACATGCCAAATACTCTTTGATTTTGAGCGGGCTGCAGCTGCGAGCCAGCTCCGTCATCAAAAACGGCAGTATGAAAAGATTCGTGGTCACCAAGCTCTTGGGCAGATCCTCATAAGGTATGGCCGACTCGACATGAATGCTGGGTAAGCCGGCAATTTTACTCAAGTCGACCTTGGCTGGACCAATCAGACGTATGATCGCCTGGGGCAACTTGCGGGCTATGTCGGCGATGAGATCCAGATCAAGCCGCTCGTCAATCATTCCAAAATAAACAATCTCAAAATGTCCGGTGGGTTGCACTGGCAGAGATCGGGAAAAATGGGCTGGATCCACCCCCTGTTTTAGCGTGCAAACAGGTTTGCCACATTCTTTGAATTGAGCTGCAAGGTAATCTGAAACGGCAACTATGGCGTCCACACGTTTCAGCAAAGAGCGCTCCATCTGCACTACATGCTGTTGATTCATCCCGGGCCAAAGGGAGTACTGGTCTGAGCAGTAGTAGATGCTGGCCCCTTCTCCCATGCTCCCTACAAAATCACTCTGTGAGGGGGTGCAGACTACAAGTGTGGGATTCTTCAAATTCAGTCGTCGTCTGGCCATTTCAACGCCCCGGCGCACAAGCCAGGCGTTGAGGAGTCTGACGAGCCTTATCCTCGTAAAAGGCAGGGTTGGCGGGCAGATGACCGTCAGTCCATTGGGAGCAGACGCAAAACGGCGCCGCCTGCCGGAAATGAAATCAACAATTTTTTGAATCGAGCGTATGAGATCTCGCTTGCTCAATTGCGGCTCTCGCAGCCCAACTGTTTCCACCCACAACACAGGACTAAAGCCGAGAAACTCACTGAACAAGTGCTGGCTGACTGAAGGATGCCGTCCCCAGTCGGGCCCAAAAACCACCCATTCGTAACCAGAAAGGATATGCTGACCAGTCTTGAATTCTTCGGACATCGAATTGGATTAATCTCTGATTCTTTGCTTTGTGAATGTCAACTTCTGGATGGGCAGATACTTCAAAATAATGGCTGCCATGGCCTTGCATAAAAGCCAGCCACAATCCAAGGCACCAAGGATACCAAAGTGGAATATTTTGAAGCGGACAAGGCTTGGTGCATACCACCATACTTTGGGATTCGCAAAACCTTGCAAAATAGCCCTCGATTTAAGACGAGGGTCCGCCCAAGACCAATAAGATGCCGTATCGTTGCGCTCAGCGACTCCCGTTGCTGAAGGCACCAGCAGCACAGGAATACCGGCCTTGTGAGCACGAAAAGTAAAATCGACGTCTGCAAAGTTGTGTTTGATCCAGTGACAGTCTGGCAACTCAATCTGCGCGCACACAGATGCAGGAATGGCTACCATGTTGCCATGCAGCCACTCCACTGCCATCGGGGACTCTTTCGGGCTTGGGGCAATTGCCGCATGTCGTGGCCAGCGGCGCTTGATGAGGCCCCCGGAATACACAAAAGCACCATCCGAAGTCCTGCTGACCCCTCCACAAACAGCCTTATGTTCGAGAGAGACTTTCACCAGCATTTCCAAGCTGCCTTGATCAGGCAGGCTGTCATCATTGATCCAGCATATGCAGTCAGCTCCAGCAGCCAGCGCCGCTTCCATGCCAAGCCTGATGGCGCCAGCCCACCAAAGATTTCCGTCACCACGCAGGGTGAGCACCCAGGAAAAATCCCGCGCCAGCATTTCACAAGTGCCGTCATTGCTGCCATCATCAATGACCATGACCCGGGTCCATCCGCGAACGCCAAGATTGTCCAAATGCACCAGGCACCGCCTGGTAATGTCGCGACGATTATGCACAGGAACAAGGAGCCAAACCAAATGCTGCCCGTGTGCAATTGGTGAGGTTAACATGTTCCCAGATACGAGCTTGCATGTCAGCTCGCAAGCAAGGAAATGCAACATGCCAACATATCACCTTAAAGCTGACAAACCGGAGCGCACATCAAGTCTAGTCTCGCTTAGCTGTGCCTCTCCAGCCTTGATAACTATCCGGATCCAATGGTCCATAAGGTCAGATTGCCGAGGCAGTGTAGACCTCCACCAAGGCGGCGGCAATGTCAGCCGGTGCGATTCGGGTGATGCAGTAGGGTGCTGCTTGGATGCATTCCCAGTTGCATTGATCGCATCTCATGGCGTGGTTGAGCCATATCTGAAGCCTGCTTTTTTGCCAGGGAGCAAACATGCCATAATGCCCGCCCCCCAGAATAAAGACCCCTGGCTTGTTCATCGCGGTAGCAAGATGGGCCGGACCCGATTCTGGAGCCATGACAAGACGCGCACCCGCGAGAAGAATCAGCAGTTCTTTAAAAGTGGCAGGTGTAAGCCAGGCTGCGACAGCCACCCCTGATGCATCCATAGCCCGCTGCCATATCCCCGCATGCGCTCCGGGTGGGACACAAAAGTGCACTGGCATTGAGTTGGTCTTCAGAAACAATCGCAAAGCTTCAGCGAGCAATGCCGGGGGATACTCCCTGATGTCGCTGCCTGCCTGTGGACAAACTACAAGCGTCTCACCCATGCGCGGTGTCACGCAGGAGATTGAAGGCATGATCTCTTTCATCATGACTTCTTTGCCCAGAGCATTCCCCAGCACTCGTCGATGAGCTTCGAGCTCAAGGCAGACTTCCTCGCGAATTTTTGGATAAGGCGTCTGTGTCGCCGCAGGAAAAGCCAGACACAGGGAACTTCGCGGCTTTTCCCATGTGGAAGCATGGCTGCACTTTGGCTGAATCAAACAGGCAATGGCGTGCAGGTAGTCTGAGGGCTGATGCCGCAGACAGACCAGCGAATCCACATCCAACGCGCAAAGCTGCGCGCTATGCAGCCATAAAAAACGCAGGAAGTCAGGGCAGAAGTGCCCACAAAAGGCAGGCAGCACCAACAGCGGCGTATTGGGAAATTCCTCGCGAAACAACGGTTCGGCAATCGGGGAGACCACGAGCAGCACCTCCTCTGCAGGCAGGCCGGCTGCCAAATGCTTCACCGCCCCCAGAGACAGCACGGCATCCCCCAGCCGGTCCAGCTTGAGGATTGCCAGACGATAGTGACGACGAGGCCGCCTCACCAACGCACCTGCCAGCGCTGCCATTTTCAGCGCCAATAGATAGATCCAAAATCTAAATGTGGCGATCATACGCTGGGTGCGCTATTTGACTGAACATTTGCTGCAGCCATTCTTTAACTGAGTTAGATGCCATGCGGGCCAACTTCATGAGGCTCTCCGTGGATACAGCTTTCGAACGGCTTATCGCTTCGCTCAAAGCGCTTGGGTCGCTCAGCTTTGCAACCGACAGAAGGCCCAGCTGACGAGCCAGACCCGCCAGCTTCCCGTTCCTGGCAATGATGACCACCCTGGACCCACTCCATGCAGCCATCAGCGCGCCATGGTAGCGACTGCTGATCAGCACCTCTGGCATGCCCCAGCAGTTCAAAAGCTCATTCATATTTTGAGCAGCCCACTCGGGTTGAGATAAGCGCATCTCAGCCTGCACAGCAGCAGGCAGCTCCTGCCATAATGCTTTTTCAGACCATCGAAGGTGCCTTGATTCCTGGATCAGCCATAAACGGCTCTGATCAGAATGGCGCTCAAACAGATCGCAGAAGGCCTCCAAAGAAAAATGAGACCGGTCTTCGAAATGCAGAAGGCAGCCAATAGACCGTTCCATATGGAGAGGTCTGTGCTGGCTAAAAAAAAGGTTGGCCATGTCAGCTGCCAGCGATGCTTTTCCACCCGAGGCCTCAGCCAGCAAGGCCGTGGACATTTCATCCCGTCCCCAGAAATGCTTGGCCACATTGATCAATCGTTTGTATTTCGGCCTTTGCAGCGCTTCGGCATTACCCACGCCCACCCCAAGAAAATACATGGGCTTGTTCAGGCATTCACAAATTTCACGCTCTACGTCCAGATGCCGCTCCAGCCAGTCGCCAGAGTCCACCTGAAATGGAGTCCCTCCCAGTCCGAGCCAGCAGTCAGCTTCACTGATGGCTCGCCAACGCCCCGCCATCGCGTAAGGCTTCCACTCAACCTCGGGATGCAGGATCCTGAGATGTTCATGGTGTGCAGGCACACAGCAGGTTAACCGCACAGGAACTTCTGCCTTGCGCAGCTCGGAGAGAAATCCGGCGAGCATCAAGTCATCCCCTACATTGCCCGCCCCCCAAAAGTGATGCCCAATGTGCACAATCAAGCAGGCCTCTTCACGCCTGGTTTTTCTTGCAGACCGTGACCATTTGTGTGCGACGCTCATGCACAAAAAGGCGCAGTGGTCTGCCAGCAGCCTGATATGTGACAAGAGTTTCATTATGATGAGGAACGTAACATGCATGCACAATCACCCATGATCCGGCACTTCCTTTTCAAATCCAGCCGCGCCAAAGATACACATAATGGCCGATGATCTCATGTGCCCACATCGTGAAAAGCTCAAACCCATGATGGCTGGGCCAATGCAGCCAGCGAAAATCACCGACGTTATTGAGGCTGCTCAGGTAGTTGCATGGGACAGGGGTCACCTGGACTTCCGTCTTGCTGAAGACCGCGATGGCGCGTGGCATGTGACTTGCGCTGGTGACGAGCAAAAGCCGCTTCAGTCCACGCTTCTTCATCACCTCGGCCGCTTTGAGCGCTTCATCGTGTGTATCACTGCATACCCCGATGCTGTGCAGCTGTATGCTGAGCGGCACATGGGCTGTGAGGTGGTCACGAATCGCATCAGCCTCAGAAAAAGTTCGCCGCTCTTGGGGATACCCACCGCCTCCAAGAATCAGCAGAGGAGCCTTTTTCGCAGACGCAAGCATGAGGGCGGTGCTCAGTCGGTCTGCGCCGACTTTCAGATGAAATCCTGTGGGCTCTGACAACGAAGGCTCAACTCCTCCACCAAGACATAAGATCGCATCTGCCTCCGGCAACGTGTTCATTTGGACTCTGGGAACGCGATTTTCAAGATCCGCCAAAAGCACAGCGGCTATCGGAGTGCATGAAAAGGCCGTGAGCAACAGCCAGGCAACGACCGGCATCCACCTATGAACATTATTTCGGTTCCACAGCAGTCTTAGCAGCCAAATTCCCAGAAAGAGCCAGACTAAAAAAAGAGGCTGAGTAAATAGCAGCAAAGTTTTCAGGATCGTATTCACATCGCAGTTTAGAGTCGCATTGCTGCTTTCTGCAACACGTGCGGCATAAAATTCACAGGGATATAATCACTCACGCCTATTTAACCCATCCGCCGCTCCGACTTGAAGCTTCCATTTCAACGTTTTCTGATTCCGCTCCTGCTGCTTGTCACAGGTGGGATATCATTGCTGCTTCCGCTGCCGGGGGGCTGGTCTGCTGGCTGGAGAGGTGAGTGCATTAACCGCCTGCACGCTCCGCTGATGGGCATCTGCTGTCTTGCCTTGGAAAGGCTGTTCAGAAACTCCAGCACCGGCAGCTGGGGCAGCATGTTCCGGGCCTCTTTGTCATCAGTTTTTTTGGCTGCCATTGCCGAAATCATTCAACCATGGTTTCATCGCACGGGAGACTTCGGGGATTTCATGTGGGGCGTCACAGGCATTGCGGCAGCTTCGCTATGGATCGGCGGCTCCATCATTCGACTACCCTTATGGCGAACAATCATGCGTGCTGTGGCTGTTGTCCTGCTTATGTACTCTCCGCTGAGTTGGTTCACACGGGTGCTGATGGCAAAGCACGCGGCTGACAGGCTGTTTCCTGAATTGATGGATCTCCAGACGGGCAACGGAGGTTTTTTTTGGTCACTGGACTCAGCATCTACGAGCGAGCGTAACGCGCAGGATGCGTCAATGCTTCTGACGCGCACACGCCAAAAACCGGCCAGCGCGCACCTGGACGCCTGCAATCGTGATTGGAGTTCTTTTGATCGCTTGGAGATTGATGCGACCCTGCAAGCATCGGACAAAGTCGAATTGGGGCTGCGCCTTGATCTGAAGAGCAAGACAGGCCCCCGTCTTCGGGCAGGAGGATGGATCGCACCAGGGCGTCAGCAGATCCAAATTGAATGGCCACAATCCACCGGCTGCACAGATGTTCATCAGCTGGTTTTGTTTCTGGCTGCAGGTGAGCCTGAAGCCAGCCTCCTCATTCATCGACTTCGTCTGATTCCACGCAAAGCCCCGTCTTCACGCTAAGAGCAGGAGCCTCTGTCAAGAGACTGCCAGAGTCCCCGCATCTGCGGGGAATGACTGCATGGCATGAACAGCGATGTTTGCGAAACACATCCACAGTCATCATGCGCAGCCAGGTTCACAAAGCCGCTAAAAATTTCATCTCTGTAAAAATCGGAGCTGAATTTGGCAACGCTCGGCGCTCTGCTCCCGCACCAGAATCGGTCGGACCTGTGGCCCAGCTTTTTTACGTTGCGCCATTCATTGTTCGTCTGACTCAGTCCACAATCTCCGCTTATTCGTCTGGTGCATTCCCGGCACGCCGGACATCACTCGCAGCATGAACGAGCCGGGCTCCAGATCACTCGATTACACACAGGTAAGTGTGCGGGATTTCGTCCGCGTATTCCCATTTTACTTTGCCTGGGACGCAAACTCCGTCATCACAGAATCAGGGGCCTCCCTGCTCAAAATATGCCCGCAGGCGGTGCCTGGAGCCCGGCTGCAGGATGTCTTCCATTCACAAAGCCCTGAAGGAGAGTTTTGTGATGCCCACGCGCGTGCCCATCCAGACAGGCTTTTCCTCTTGGAAGACCTGCGTAAAACAGTGATCTTGCGCGGGCAGGTGATGCTGCTGGAGCGTCCAAGACGGGGCATCATGCTCGCTTCGCCCTGGCTCACAGAGCCTGACCAGGCCCATCAAATGGGACTGACAATCCAGGATTTTGCCGTGCACGATCAAACTTTGGATCTGCTGCAGGTGCTGCAGATGCAGCGCAAAGTCACCACTGACCTGCAGCGACTGGCCAGCCAGCTCACACAACAGCGCATACAGCTGCGGGAGCAGGAGGAGCAGTCTCACAAACTGGCTCTGGTGGCTGCCAGAACAGATAACGCTGTGATTGTTACCGATGCAGCAGGACGCATCGAGTGGGTCAATGAGGGATTCACCCGCATGACCGGCTGGCTTTTGGATGAGGTCATCGGACGCCAGCCTGGAGATTTTTTGCGCTGTCCTGAGGCAGACCCCGGTGCGGACAACTTCATGAACCAGTGCCTGCAGCAGCAGCGCGGTTTCCGTGTGGAAATGCTCAACTACCACCGCTCGGGCAGGAAATACTGGTCTTCAATCGAAATCCAGCCAATCCGTAATGACGCAGGCGAGGTAGTTAACTTCATGTCGATCGAAAGCGACATCACCCAGCGCAGGCAGGATGATCAGCGCCGCGCCCTCCAGTATTCCACCAGTCGCACGCTGGCTGAAGCAGACACAGTCCGCCAGGCGGCGGCCAAAGTCATTCAGCTCATATGCAACCAGCTCGGCTGGATCGCGGGCTCACTATGGATGCTGGACTCTGAACAGCAGAACCTCCACCTCGTGGAAATTTGGCATTCACCGCTCAGAGACATCACGGGATTCGTGGAGCTTTCCCGCACCATGACCTTTAAACGAGGCTGCGGGCTTCCGGGGATCGTCCTGCACAGTGGCGAGCCTCAATGGATTCGCGATGTGGCAGAACAGAGTGAGTGCCCTCGGGCAGCCATGGCCAAAAAGTGCCAGCTTCATGGAGCGATCGCCTTTCCCATAGTAACTCAGGGTGACATTCTGGGCGTGCTCGAATTGTTCAGCTCCGATGCCAGCGCTCCCGAGCAATCCCTGCTGGAAGCATTCGCAGGCATTGGCAACCAGCTGGGTCAGTTCATAGTCCGCAAGTGTGTCGAGCAGAACTTGGTGAGCGCCAAGGAAGCTGCGGAAAGCGCGAATCGCGCCAAAAGCGAATTCCTGGCCACCATGAGCCACGAAATTCGCACCCCGATGAATGGCATCATCGGCATGTCATCCCTGCTGCTCGACACCAGCCTGGACGAAAGGCAGCATGAGATGGTGGAGGCTGTCCGCCAGAGCGGTGAAGCGCTCATGACCATTATCGAGGACATTCTCGATTTCTCCAAAATCGAAGCGCGCAGGCTCGACCTGGTTGAGGAAACCTGCAGGCTGGATTCCATCGTAGACGGTGTCGTAGGATTGCTGCAGCACAAAGCCATCTCCCGCGGGGTCGATCTGAAAGTTGCAATCGACCCTGCAATTCCACTGGTGATAAAAGCTGACCCTGGACGTCTTCGTCAGATTTTGATGAATCTTGTCGGCAATGGCATCAAGTTTACCGAGCATGGAAGCATCTGCATTCAGCTCATCCCAGTGACCGCACCCGAAGGCGAACGCGAACAGATTGAGATTAGTGTGACTGACAGCGGCATAGGGATGAATGAGGAGCAGCAGCGCAAGCTGTTCCAACCCTTTTCACAGGTGGACAGCTCCACGACACGTCGCTACGGAGGCACCGGACTGGGGCTTGCCATCAGCAAGCGGCTTGTCGAACTGATGGGAGGCACCATCGGTGTGCACAGCACACCAGGACTTGGCTCGCGTTTCTGGTTTAAACTGCCAGTCCATCAGGTGTCCGCATCTGAGCAGCTTGCCGTAAAAAACACCGAGACAAAATCGCCCGAGCAGTCGCTCGCACTCCCCGGCGCCAAAAAGCTAAGATTGCTCGTCGTGGAAGATAACGAAGTGAATCTTCGGATGGCCATCATGATGCTGGAAAAACACGGATTCAGCGCCGATGTAGCTCGTGACGGTGAGCAGGCGCTCAATCAATTCGCCGCACGCCCCTATGATGCGATCCTGATGGACTGCCACATGCCGCGGATGGACGGCTATGAGGCCACTCGTGCCATTCGAGAAATCGAAACCAGCACGCACTGGAAACGACCACGTTGCTGCATTATCGCCATGACTGCGAACGTCATGGATGGCGAGCGCGAGCGCTGCTTCGAGGCCGGCATGGATGACTACATATCCAAACCTCTGAGGGCAAAGGCACTGACCGAGGCTCTGGCCAGCATTCATACCCAAGAACCTGTCGCGCCCCCCCCCGCGCTCGGCGGCTGGACTGAAGAGGAGGCAGAAACAACCAAAGACGCCGTCAAGCTGCTGGCAGATGAATTGAGCACGGAAGACACGGCAGAACTCATTGAAAACTGGCTTAAAGACACACCTGAACGCATCTCGGATCTTGAAAACCTCGCGGCAGGTCAGGATCAGCCTGCGCTACGACGCACCGCACACTCGTTGAAAGGAAGCAGCTCGCTCTTCGGCCTCACCCACATTTATGCCCTGTGCCAAGACCTCGAGCATCTGGCGGAATCAGGCAGCCACGCTGGCCAGCCCTCCCTGGTAGAGCAGATCAGGCACGGTTTTGCTTCCGCCGAGCCCTCTCTGCGCCAGGAGCTTGAACATCTCAGGTCCACTACTGTCACCTCATGAAAATTCTCTACGTTCACGAACGGTTTGGGGCCTTGGCAGGCGCTGAGGCAAATGCATTCATCACAGCCCAGGAACTCAGGGGCAGATCCCATCAGGTTGGCATTCTTCATGGACCGGGCACAGGCAAAAACGAAGACGCATGGAATAGTGTGTTCAGCGAACGCTTTGAACTGGCAGGTGACAATGCAGCCCGCACACGGGCGGCGCTCACGGCATTCCAGCCCGACGCAGTCTATGTCCATAAAATGGCCGACCTGGACGTGATTCAGTCTCTTGTGAACAGCGGGCTTCCCCTCGTCCGCATGGTGCATGATCACGACATCTACTGCATGCGCAGCTACAAGTACCACTACTTCTCGCGCAAAATCTGCACACGTCCCGCCTCTCTGTACTGCGTGTTTGGCTGCGGGGCCTGCATCGTCAAAAATAACGGCGGCGGCTTCCCTCTCAAATGGGTCAGCTACCGGGCAAAGAAGCGGGAGATTGCGCTCAACCAACGCTTCCACCGCATGGTGGTGGTCACAGAGTACATGCGCGATGAACTGCTCCGAAACGGCTTCGATGCCTCGCGCATTGAAATCCATGCTCCAGTGCCACGCATGGGAGATCCCTCCCTGAGGAGCACATTTAGCGACCGTAATCTCATACTCTACGCTGGTCAGATCATCCGTGGCAAAGGGGTTGACGTGCTGCTTGAATCTCTTGCACGGGTAAAATCCAAATTTGAGTGCGTCATTCTCGGTGACGGCAATCACAAAAGTTACTGCGAGGCCTTGAGCCATAGACTTGGACTGGATGACCGGGTGCATTTCAAAGGCTTCATTCCCCAGGAAGAGCTCAAGTCTTACTACCGGGAGTGCAGTGTTGTCGCGCTCAGCAGCGTCTGGCCGGAGCCGATTGCCACCATCGGCCTCGAGGTCATGCGTTATGCACTGCCGGTCGTGGCATTTGACGCCGGCGGAATCAAAGACTGGCTGAAGGACGGATTTAACGGCCACCTCGTGCCCTGGATGAATCGAGATGCATTTGCCGCCAGTCTTGATGATCTGCTTCAGAACAAAGCGCGGGCTAGGCAACTCGGTGAGAATGGTCTCCAGCTGGTCAGTGCACGCTATGACTTCCCATCCTACATTGCTGGTCTTGAGGCGATGTTTGACCGCGCCATAAGCGAATCCCGCAGTTGCACACACCCGAGTCCCCCACTTGAGGGGGGTTACAGTTCCGGCCACGTCGTTACAGTTCCGGCGTGATGAAAACACTGCCCGCTCCTGACGCCCCTGAAGTGCGGCGCATCCTCGAGGCCCAGAGCCGATTGGGGCGCCTCAGAATGCGTTTTGCGATGCGCCTCAAGCGCTGCATGTGGCTCGCTGTGGTCAATGGCACGCTTGCTGTCAAGCGCCTGTTCGACATCCTGATCAGCATCATAGCACTGATCCTTGCGTCTCCCTTGATGCTAGTAATCGCGCTGCTCATCCGTCGCGACGGCGGGCCCATCTTTTTCAGACAGCGCCGTATCGGCTTCAATGGCCGCGATTTTGAAATGCTCAAGTTTCGATCCATGTGTATCGATGCCGAGGCCAGACTCAGCCAGCTCCTCGCGCAAAACGAAAAGTCCCAGGGGATTACCTTCAAGATGAAGAACGACCCGCGGGTGACCCCCATCGGGCGGTTCATCCGCAAGGCATCGATTGACGAACTCCCCCAGTTTTTCAATGTCCTCAGAGGAGACATGTCCATCGTTGGTCCGCGCCCGTGCCTGCCGCGTGAGGCTGCTCTGTATTCCAGCGCTGACCGGCGCAGGCTCCATGCCAAGCCAGGCATCACCTGCTTGTGGCAGGTGGGCGAGCGTGAAGGACGCTTTTGGGAAATCGGCGACCGCAACAGCATCGACTTCGGTGAGCAGGTCTCCCTCGATGTGCGTTACATTGAAAGCCATTCTTTCCTGAGAGATCTCTGGATCCTTCTCAAAACCATTCCGGCCATCGTGCTGGGCAAAGGCATGTAAGTCATGGACGTTTTTATCATCTGCCCGGATTATCGTAAATGTGCAGGTTTTGCCCGACGCATCCGTCCACTTGCCCTCTGGCCGGTACTGGGGCGCACCTTGCTGGATCTGTGGCTGGAGCATCTCGCTGCCGCAGGAGTCAAAAACGCCACTCTCCTGGCGGCTGACCGCCCGCACGAAATCCGGCATGCTGTGGATAAAGGCGGCCGGTGGGGTTTGTCTGTCACCGTCCTTTCTGTCAAACATGAGCCCAGTGTCGAAGAAACCCGCTTGCGTTTCACGGGCAAAGACTCAGGAGAAAGATCACCAAACATCATCACTCTTGATACGCTGCCCTCCATGCCCCACAAGCCGCTATGGGAAAGCTCCGCAGCACTGTTTGACATCATGCTGGGCAATCTGCGCAGCACACCGCCTGAGTCATACCTGACCATGCGCGAGATCGCGCCGGAAGTGCACGTCAGCACTCGCGCACGCATCGCCGCTACTGCCAAAATTGAAGGCCCGGTCTGGATAGGCCCGCAGGTGATCGTCGCAGACAATGCCCAGATCCTCGCTGGAACAGTTATCGAAGAAGCCGCATACATTGACCGCCATGCCATTGTCAGTGAGAGCTGGGTCGGGCCTAGCACCTATGTCGGAGCCCTGACCAATGTTCAAAACTCTTTCGCCTGGGGCAGTGGTCTCGAAAACTGGAGCAAAGGGACCTTTCTTGAGGTTACGGATGACTTCCTGCTCACCAACCTCGCGCACAAGCCCTTTGGCGGTGTCCGCAGCGGCTGGATATCGCGTATGACAGCCCTGCTGCTGATGCTTGTCACCGCTCCGCTCGCGCTTCTTTACGCGCTTTGGACACGCGTTTTCAAATGGCAGCCAGCCTTTCAGAGCCGCCAGGTGGTGCTGCCACCAGCGACCAAGCAGGACCGTTACAACCCCAGCACAAGGCTCTATTCCCTGGCATCAGCCCACGGACTGTTCGACCGCTGGCCCGAGCTCTGGGCCGTCTGGTGTGGAGACATGCACCTGGTGGGAAACAGGCCTCTGTCCCAGGCCCGCGCATCGCTGCTCACCAGCGAATTTGAACGCATGTGGTTTGACGCCCCCGCAGGTGTCTTCTCCTACGCCGACATCATGAACGACGGCATGCACAGCAGTGACAACGACACCGCGCACAGCGCCTGTTATTCCATCCACCGCTGCCTGCGCCTCGACCTTCGCATCCTGCTTCACTGCCTGCCACGCTTTATGCTGCCGCTGTCCCGCAAGGAACACAGCATGCCCTCCAACAGCCCACCTCAAACCTGCACCTAAGCCATGACATTGTCTGCATCCGTACAGATCAACGCTCCGACCGAACTCTGCGCCGCCACCGCCCGCCTCTGGCGAGACCGCCTGGATCGGGACATCAAGCCCGAGCACGAAGACATCAGCATCGATCTTTCCAAGACTCGCTTCATCGACAGTTCCGGACTCGGCGTACTGTTGACATTGAACAAAAGCCTGCGTGCCCGTGGTGCCAGCCTCAAGCTGCTCAACCCCTCATCCGCCGTGTGCCAGCTGATCGAACTCACGAGACTTCATCGCGTTTTTGAAATGATCCACGACTGATCCGCTCATGGCGTTTTCACAGCAGCATTTCGAAGGATTCAGGCTCGATTTTCCTGCCACACTGGATGATGCACGCGAGGCTGTGCGCTCCGTGGTCGGATGGCTTGCTGATCACCAAATTCAGGATGCCGAGTGCCAGCAATGGGAGCTGGTTCTGGCAGAGGCGGCAAACAACGCCGTGCTGTATGCCACCCCGGAGCAGGCCAGGCAGGCAGCAGCCATTGAGGTTGTTTTGTCCGAAAGCCAAATTGAAGTGCGCATCACAGATCACACCATCGGATTCGACTGGCCCGTCAGCGTGGAGCTGCCTCAGGACGATGAAAGCGACCATGGCCGCGGTCTGTTTATCATAAAGTCGCTGACAGATCATGCATCGTATCTTCGTGGCCAGGGACAAAACGTTCTCTGCCTTCGGGCAGATCGAAAATCTGTGCCTGCCGCCCGGGAGGACATCGAAGCAACGCTCGATCTCATGACCGCCGAGGTCGCCTCCTGTTACGAGACCCTTGCCAATATTTTCAGGCTCATCGCAGATGCCGGCAATGATGTGGAGCCCATCGCACTCGCCGCCCGCTGGCTGGAGGAACTGCGTGAACTGGCTGGGGCTGATTTTTTGGTGCTGCGCACGGCGGGCACCGAAGCAGGCAGGCTTTCCTTCATTGGCGGCGTGCCCTCAGCCATTTCCTGGGAGCCGTCTCTGGATCTTCGCAGTTCAGACACTGTTGAAAGCCGGGCAGCCGCCACGCGCCAGGATCAGTGGTTTGATAAGAGCACCCCCTGGGCACCATCAGATCCGCTTAGAAAAGCAGGTGAGCATATCAGCGGACTGGCGCATCCGCTTGAAAGCGGTGGTGATCTCACCGGCGTGCTGACAGTGGGGGTTTTTCAGCCGCTTTGGGAGCCCTCTGCACGTGAATTGAATGTGGCGCGCAGTCTGGGAGATTTTCTCGGCGCCCTTTTGCACGGCCTGAACCGCAGGGATGAAGCCAATCAGGCACGGCTCCTGAAGCGCGAGCTGCAGATTGCGGCGGACATCCAGCGTTCCCTGCTGCCAGCTGAGCTTCCCCAAACCCAGTTCGTACACTGCGCAGCTCATCTGGCCACGGTAGGAGAAGTGGGAGGAGACTACCTCGACGGCATCCTGCTTCCCGATGGGTCTCTCCTCTTTGTGGTGGCAGATGTGATGGGCAAAGGCGTCCCCGCAGCCCTGTTCGCCACAGCCTTCCACAGCCTCCTGCACTCGCACCTCGATCTGGCTTCAAAGCCGTCGGCTCTCATGAAGCGTCTGAACCAGGCCATGTTTCCAGAATTGGACCGCTCAGACATGTTTATCACAGCACAGCTTGTTCATGTCAGCGCGGATGGCCTGGCATTGCACGTCTGCGGTGCCGGCCATGCCCCGTTGCTTCTCAGCGATGGCAGACAGATTCAGGAGGTCACCGCAGACGGCCCCCCATTGGGCATCACGGCAGATGCAGACTATCAGGACCATCCGCTCAGCCTCGCCACACACACACATGTGCTTCTGCACACAGATGGCCTGAGCGATGTGTTCTCCGGTGGCGGCATTCTCAGCCGAGATGAGCTCACCGCCTGGCTGCTCAGCACCGCGGCCGCACGTGAAGACGCCAGCGCCTCGCGCGACAGCCTCCATCGCCTGCACCGCAGTGTTGTGGATGCTTCCAGCCAGCAGGATGACGCCACTTTCATGGTCATCACACGCGGATCCCACACGCTGTCCGCACACACCCAGAACTCTTTGTCTCATGCCAAACGCTAGTCCCATCCTTGTCGTTGATGACGAGCCTCACATGCGCCGCGTAGCAGAGCTTAGCATGAAACCGCTGGGACGCCCCATTCTCCTCGCCGCTGACGGCCAGGAAGCGCTAAAACTGGCCAGGAGCCAGCATCCATGCGTGATCCTTCTCGACCACATCATGCCTGTGATGGATGGCAAGCAGGCCCTGCAGCAGTTGAAGGCCGACCATGAGACACGTGACATTCCCGTCGTGATTCTCAGCTCTCGCGGGCAGCTGGCCTTAGGTCAGTATCAGGGGTTTGAAACAGCCACGCTGTTTGTTTCCAAGCCCTTCAGCCCCACCCTCCTGCGCCGTGAAGTCGAGCGGCTGATCTCGGCCTCCAAGCCCATCGAACCTCAGCAAGCCGCCTCATGAAACAACGTCTGGATCTCTTTATCATGATCGATGCCTGCGGGTGGGAGATCATCAAAGACCGCCCGCATTTTCTCCAGACACTCGCGCCCCACCGCCGAAAACTTGAAAGCGTCTTTGGCTACAGCAGCACATGCGTTCCCAGCATCCTGAGCGGACGCTGGCCGGATGAGCATCACAACTGGTGCTACTTCATACACGATCCTGAAAACTCCCCTTTCCGCAGCTTGCGCTGGCTTCGCTGGCTTCCCAAGGCGCTCACCAGCCGCAGAATCGTGCGGCGTCATCTCACGAAGATGGTCAAATCAGCGCTTGGATTCAAAGGCTACTTCGATCTCTACAACATTCCCTTCCATCTCATTCACCTTTTTGACTTCACCGAGAAAAAGAGCCCCCTGCAGCCACGGGGCATGAACCGTGGACCAAACATATTTGATCTGCTGGTTGAAAAGGGAACCCCCTATTTTGTCACCGACCCAGGCTTGAGCGAGCCCATCAATCGTGACCGCTTGATCGCCGACATCGAAACTGAACGCATTGACTTCGCTTTCCAGTACTGGGCAGGCCTCGACGGCCTGCTCCATCAAGTCGGCAACCAATCCCCTCAAATCGACTCCAAGCTTGCCGAATACGAAGCATGGATCACTCAAACCATGGAGGCGGCTCGCAAGCACTACCGCGAAGTGAACCTCCACGTCTTCAGTGACCACGGAATGGCAAACTGTGATCATCATCTCGATTTGAAAAGTCAGATCGACGCCTTGGGCCTGCGCATAGGCGCCGACTACAATGCAGTCTATGACAGCACCATGGCGCGCTTCTGGTTCTTCAGCATAGAAGCTCGGGACAAGATCACCGCAGCCCTGAAAAAAGTCCCTGAAGGGCGCATTATGCCGGAGGAAGAATTGCGCCGGTTGCGCGCTCACTTTGAGAATGGCCGGTTCGGCGAGCTCATTTTCCTGGTAAAGGAAGGTGTGCTGATCGTTCCCAGCCACATGGGCGAGCGCCCGATCCGTGCCATGCACGGCTACCATCCGCACGATCCCCAGAGCTATGCAACGCTGTTCAGCAGCTCACCTCATATCCCCGCAGACATCACCCACATCCCGCACATCCACCGCTTGATGGAAAAGAGCCTGGACAAAACGGAGAGCACGACCACCGGATTATCGCCCGGCGCGTTGGCGGCCTGAATCCGGCATCTCTCCATTCACACAAAAAGCGCCACCTCTATCTCCGCCAAGACTTGAGAGGCATGGCGGCCCCCACAGCTGCGGGGATTGTTGAGTCTATGACTCACAGCGAGGTTTCCCACTCGCGATGACCTACGACTCCGTCAAACAACGCATCTGGAGCAACGCTCTCTCGAACTACCTGCGTACTTTTGTCGGCATTGTCGTTGGGCTGCTTACCTTCCGGCTCTTGTACCAGGCGCTTCCTCGTGAGTCATTTGGCTTTTGGTCGCTGCTCTGGAGCGTTTTTGGTTACGGCATTTTGCTGGACTTCGGCTTTGGTTTTGCTGCACAAAAGCGCGTCGCCGAACTCTCGGTCACGGGTGAATGGCAAAAGCTCAGCCAGGTGTTGAGCACGATTCTGTTTTTCTACCTCGGAGTGGCAATTCTTATGGCGGCCACGGTGGCGGTCGGCGCCGATGAAATAGTCCGTTCCTTTGGAGTATCAGCCGCCAATCATGATGAGTTTCGCATCGTTCTCATCGCGTTTTTTGCCGCCATCGGCCTCGCGTTCCCCTTGGGCATTTTCCCTGAAATTCTTCGCGGGCAGCAGCGCATCAGCACCGTCAATAACATCATCACCCTGGCCATGCTCATGCGCCTGGCAGTCATCGCATGGGCTGTATATGCGGGCTGGAGTCTGCTGGCCATCATGCTCACCGCATTGTTTTTCGCTCTCGCCCCGGATCTGGTCTCGGCCTTTTTCGCCCTGCGACACATGCCGGAGGTAAAGCTTCGCCCGCGCCTTTTTTCAAAGTCCGTCATGCGTGAAACGATGGGCTTTTCCATCTTTGCCTACATCAGCACGGCCACCAACATTGTTTTGGGAAAGACAGACCAGCTGGTGCTCGGCGCCACGCTTTCCATTTCCGCCGTGGCAGTCTATCAGGCCGGCGCCAAAGTCGCCGAAGTTTTTTCGCAGTTCACGAAGCAGCTTCAGGACACGCTCTCCCCCGCTGCGGCACATCTTCATGCCAGTGGAGACCACTCGGCTTTGCGCGACCTGCTTCAGCGTGGGACTCGCTGGAGCGCCCTTATATCCACCCCACTATATGTACTCTGTGCGTTTGAGCTTGAGCCTCTCCTCAAAGTGCTCACCGGGGACACCCACCTCTCGGCGGAAACCTGGCAGGTCGCTCATCTTTTGCTTCTTTGGTTTTACAGCTCGGCGCTAACTCACAGCGTTAGCAAGCGCATCTACATGATGACCGGCCATGAGCGTCGTCTCATGTGGCTTGGCCTCGGTGAGGCAGTCGCCAATCTCGCCTTGAGCATCACGCTGGCGCTGCTGCTCAGAAACGTGATGGGGGTTGCCATAGGCTCCCTTGTCCCATCCCTTTTCTTTGGCTGGTTTCTTCTCTGGCCATGGGTCGCTCGTGATGTCAGCCTCTCACCATGGCGCCTCTTTCGCGAGGCCGTTTTGCCGTCCTGGGCAGCCTGCATGCCCGCCATCATCCTCCTTGCCGCCCCGCTGCTTTTTCCTGAATGGCAGATCGAGAACACCTGGCTTCGGATTTTGGTGATGGGCACAACCGGCGGCCTGGCCTCACTCATTTGCGTGTGGTTTTGGGCATTGACGGTTTCCGAGCGCCAGACCCTTCGCACAAAGTTCCCCTCTCTCTTCAGAAAGAATCCACCCACGCTGCAGACTGCGTGATTTGCCATGCAAGCATCCCACATCCTACGCAAATACGATCCTGCGCAATGGGGCGGCACTGAGACTGCTCTTCAGCGTCTCATGCTGGGCTTGCAGCAAAATGGTGTTTCCTCGGTAGTGCATGCTCCGCAATACGACTTGGAGGAAGGCCCCGATCCGCTCCGCGACACAGGCGCAAAAATCCTTCGCTACCGTGCGTTTGTCCCTGTCCTGGGCATTTCTCCGGCACAGCGGGAAGCGCTGGTCTCCTGGGGGGGGAATCTGTTTTCATTCGAGCTTTTCTGGCAGTTGCTCGCCAGCGGCTCTGATGTGATTCACTCACACGCCCTTAACAGGCTGGCAGGCATCAGCCTGATGGCCGCCAGAACACGCGGTCTGCCCCATGTGGTCACTCTCCATGGCGGGGCTCTTGACATTCCGGATGAAGTGCATGCCAAGCTCACTGCGCCGCTCAAGGGCGGTTTTGAATGGGGCAAGATTCTGGGAGCCCTCGTGCGTAGCCGCCACGTGCTGAAAAACACAGACGCAGTTTTCACCTGCAATCCGCGCGAAGCGGCGCTGCTGCAGCAAAAATACCCTCGTCAGCGCATCATCGTTCAGCCGCACTCAGTGCCCGCCTCACAGTATGCCACCGACTGCCGCGCGGCCGCACTGAAAGCCTACCCTCAGATCGCTGGCCGTGATCTTATCATCAAAGTTGCACGTCTCGATCCCGCCAAAAACCTGCCCTGGCTGGTGCGGCAGATGCCCGCCATCAAACGCCGTCACCCGCGCGCCATGCTGGTGCTTGTCGGTGCTGGGACCACACGTTCTGTTGTGGAGGAGCTGCATCACGAAATCGCCCGTCTCGGTCTGGGGAATGACGTCCTCCTCACGGGAGGCCTGGCCTCAGGCTCTGCCGAGTTGATCGGCCTCATCCAGTCCGCACGTCTGTTTGTGCTTTGCTCGTCCGCTGAACCCTTTGGCATCGTCATCCTGGAAGCCTGGGCTGCAGGCACACCCGTGCTTTCTTCACGCGTTTCCGGACCGGCCTCTTTGATCGAACATGGCCGCACTGGCCTGCTCTACGATCTCGATCAACCCGCGGAGTTTCATTCCGGCATCGACACCCTGATGATCAACAACAAGCTGCACCGCCATCTCAGCACTGAAGCTCTGGAGCATGTGCGTGCTGAGTATGATGTGGCCTCAGTCGCAGGCCGGGTCGCCCGTGTTTACGAGGAGTTGATCGACTTGAAGCGTCGTAAATCCTCCGGCAGCTTTTTCCATCGCCAGCAGAAGCAGTTCACCGCCGGACTGTCATGAGCGACCCACTCATATCCATCGTCATGCGTTCCTTCAATGAGGCCTGGGCCTTGAAGGAAACCCTTCCAGCACTTTTATCGCAAAATTGGCAGAACCGCGAGCTGATCGTCATCGACAGCGGTTCGACCGACGGCTCGCAAGAGCTGATCCGTGCTGCCAATCCGGCGCATTTTATTCAAATCACACCTCAGGAGTACAACCCAAGCCGGGTGATGAATCATGGCATGAGGCTGGCTGCTGGCGAACGTGTCATCTTTCTGAATGCCGATGCGACACCGCAAAATGATCGCTGGCTCCGTCCTTTGGCAGACACTCTCGCAGACACCCGTGTCGCAGCATGCTTTGGCCGGCAGATTCCGCGCCCGGACTGCCAGGCGGTTTTTGCCTGCGACTATGACCGCTGTTTCGGCATGGAGCGTGAATCCGCAAAATGGGAGCATTTTTTCAGCATGGTAAGCAGCGGCCTTCGCAAAGATGTCTGGCATTTGCGTGGCTTCCGCGAGGACCTCCAGTATGCGGAGGATGACGAATACACGCGCTGGTGCCTTGCACAGGGCTACAAGGTATCCTACGTTCAGGAGTCTGTGGTCATGCACAGCCACAACTACACCCCCCAGCAAAGCTGGAAGCGTTCCTTCGGTGACGCCCGTGCAATCGGCAAGGCATGGAGTCAGAAACCGGATGTTTTCAGCTGGCCCCGGACCGTTCTGCTCGGCTGGCTCAGCGACGTTCGGCACGATATGGGCTGGTGCCTGAAGCACGGTCGTTTTCACGAAATGGCCCACGCCATGCGCATTCGCTGGGAGCAGCGCCGCGGCAGGCTGGCAGGATTTCGTCAGGGCTGGCGCGAGCAGCAGGAGGCCGCCCCATGAAAATACTTGTCCTCACAAATCTTTATCCCCCCCACTATGTTGGCGGCTATGAGCTCCGCTGTGCCGCGATCACCGAAGCCCTGAGGCTGCGTGGCCACGATGTGCAGGTGATCACGTCCAATCATGGCGTGCAAGGCAGTCCGCCTATAGCAGAGCCGCACGTTGACCGGAGCCTGCGTATTCATGGCTACTACGGCCATCCTTGGCTCGGCCTTCGTGCCCTCAAGTATCTGGAACTTCACAACAATCAGACCCTGCTTGCCGCGCTCACAGTTCTCCGGCCAGATGTCGTTCATGTCTGGTGCATGGGCGGTTTGTCAAAGTCACTCTGCCTCACGCTGCAGAGAAGCGGCGTTCCCACAGTCTACGACGTCAGTGATCACTGGATTTTGCGCAGCTTGACCGCAGACGTCTGGCTTGATTGGTGGAACCGTGGCCACGGATCATTTGCATCGCGCATACACCGTGCCCTTTGGACTCTTTGCGGAGTCCGGCGGCGCTGCGATGCCATCGCTCCCACCAGCCCCGTCTCAGAAATTCGTTTTCAGCGGCTTTACTTCACCAGCGCCCGTCTCAGGGAGCTTACCGCCCAGCAAGGTTACGATGTCATGCACGGAGGCGTCATTCATTGCCCGGTGGACACCAGCCTCTTCCAGGGCACACCTGTAAGGCGTTCGCCAAAAAAATGGCTCTGGGTTGGCCGGCTGGCTGAAGACAAAGGCATTTTGACGGCGCTGCGCGCATTGTTGCTCATCAAGACAGCCTTTGCAGGAACCCTGCATGTCTACGGCAGAGGTGAGGAGGCCTACGTCACAATGCTGAAAAATTTCGCCTCAGAGCATGACCTGCCAGTGGCCTGGCACAGCGCCACGCCAGCAGAAATGCCGGATGTGTATCGTGCTCATGACGCCCTGCTGTTCACCTCGGAGTGGGAGGAGCCTTTTGCACTGACGCCGCTTGAAGCCATGGCCTGTGGTCTGCCGGTTATCGGCACGATGACTGGTGGAAGCCGTGAACTTTTCCGCCATGGACAAAATGCTGTCACCTACGATGCCGGAGCCGCCACCCAGCTCGCAGAGCGCATCCTTTTGCTGCAGAGCGAAGACCACCTGCGGACCACCATTGCAGAAGCCGGTCATCGGGAAGTCCATGAGCGCTTCGCCATGGCTCCGATTGTGGACCAGGTTGAAAATTACCTCCGTGAATCCATTCCTGCATGAGTGCTCGTTTCACCATCGACGGCAGCGAAAGTCTTGAGCGGCATCTTGCGGCCACCTGCGCTCATGTGCGGTCGGGGGTCGAGCGCATCATCGCCTTGGGCAGGCTCCAGGGCCTGGCTCTTGCAGGAGGCTATGGACGCGGAGAGGGCGGCGTGCTGCGTGAAAACGGAAGTGACATGCCTTACAACGACATGGAGTTCTTCGTTTTTGTACGCGGCAGCACTCTGATCAACGACCGTCTTTACAAGCACGCCCTGCACCAGCTTGGAGAAGCCCTTTCTCATGCGGCTGGTTTGGATGTGGAGTTCAAAATTCTTTCGCTAGCCCGTCTGCGCCGCAGCCCCGTGAGCATGTTTTACTATGATCTGGTCATGGGGCACAGGTGGATCATAGGCGGAGACGAGCTCTTCACCGGCTGCGAGCACCACCGCGACTCCACCCGCATTCCGCTGCATGAGGCCACCCGGCTCCTCTTCAACCGTTGCTCAGGCCTGCTCTTTGCCAATGAACGGCTTGCCCATGAAAAACTCACGGCTGCAGATGCCGACTTCATCGGTCGCAATCTGGCCAAGGCCCAGCTCGCTCTGGGCGACGTGGTTTTGACAATGTCAGGACGTTACCATTGGAGCTGCCTGGAGCGGCATCGCCGACTTCAGGAGCATCCCGACACAGACCCTGAACTCCTCTCACATCACGCCGCAGGAGTCGCCTTCAAGCTGCACCCGCACCGCTCTACAAAAACACGGGACGAGTTGATCACGGAGCTCTCGGCCCTCTCTCAATTGGCCCGAAATATTTTTCTCCAGCTCGAAAGCCGCCGCCTCGCCATCAAATTGTCGGCACCAGTCGATTACATAGAGTCCAAAACCAACAAATGCCCTGAAGTGCCTTTGTGGAAAAACATCTTCATCCACCTCCGCACACGAGGAATGCCATCAGGCATTACCCGATATCCTCGCGAGCATTTGCTTCATGAGCTGGTGTCGATGCTCTGGGCCGGACGCCAGGCAACCGCGTCTTCCATCCGGCAATACGCCGCGCTCTGGAATCGGTTCAACTAAGCATCCTCCCCCCACTTGAGGGCGATGCATTTAGCCGTGGATGCCGCTTTGGTACAGAAATCACATCCCGCTCTTATGCACATCCTGGTTGTTTACCCTTACATCCCCTACCCGATCGACCGCGGCACATATCAGCGGGTGTTTCATCTGCTGCGAGAGCTGGCCAGAGAACACACGATTGATTTGATCGCTCTTTCCGAAAATGGCGAGCGCGCTGAGCACCGCGGCATTTTCGAAGCCTTCTGCCGCAAGGTGGTCTTTGTTCCCTTCGAGCATCCGCCCTGGCCCCGGCTGTTCCCTAACAGACTGCTCAATCCTCTGCCAACCACAGTGCGCCACTGGTGGCTGCCGCAGCTTGCCGACACCATAACAGAGATGCTCGACCAAAGTTCGTATGACATGGTGCACGTGTGCGACATCGTCATGGCGCAGTACTTTCTGGATGACCATTTGCAAATCCCGCTCAGCGTAGACCGCAGCAGGGTGGATTTGCAGTTCCAGGAAGAGCAGTACGCCCGCATGCCCAAAGGGCTCAAATCTTCCCTCCTGCACCATGAGCAAATCTGGAAACTGCGCAGGTTCGAACACAAGGTCGCCCGCCGCAGCTCTGTGCAGGTAGTCTGTGGTCCCGACGACGAACAGTTCATCCACTCTGAAGTCAGCCCAAACGTTCCTGTGCAAGTGGTCACCAATGGGGTGGATCTCGACTATTTCAGCCCTTCCTCCTCCGAGGTCTCACGCGACCCGTCTCCCACCGTTCTTTATTGCGGTGCCATGGACTACATGCCGAATATTGACGCTCTTCGTTGGTATTTTGGTGAGATTCACTCCTATCTGAAAAAGGCGGTGCCTGACCTGAAAGTGCTGATTGTTGGCAAATCACCGGTCGCTGAAGTGACTGCATACGGCGATTTGCCGGACGTCACAGTCACAGGCGGAGTTCCCGACGTACGGCCGTGGTATCGCCGTGCATGGGCGCAGATCGTCCCGCTTCGCATCGGCGGCGGGACCAGGCTTAAAATCCCGGAAAGCATGGCAATGGGCACTCCGGTGATAAGCACCACCATCGGCGCACAGGGGCTGCACTTGCTTCACGGCACGGACATCCTGCTTGCCGACACCCCAGAGATGTTTGCCCACTACACAGAGCGCATGCTCCATGATGAAGTACTGCGCAAAAAAATTGAAGATCGGGGCATGCAGACCTGCCGCAGCCGGTTTGGCTGGCCAGGCCTCGGGCAGCAGCTCAGCAGTTACTACTCACAGCATTTCCAGCCTGCGGAGGACTCCCATGAGCACAACTGAAGCAGCCCCCCATCCACGGAGCGGAGCTGCCTTGTCCATCTTGGGTGTCCGCTTTGATAATGTGACGACCAGCCAGACCCTGGAGACCATCTCAGGGATGATTGCATCTGGCAAACCTCACTACATCGCCACGGCAAATGTCGACTTCACCGCTCTCGCCATGTATGACGAGGAGTTGCGGCGCATTTTGCTCGATGCACATCTGGTCGTCTGCGATGGCATGCCGCTTGTGTGGGCCTCCCGCTGGCTCGGCAATGCCCTGCCAGAGCGTGTCGCCGGCTCAGATCTGGTGCCCAAGCTCCTTGAAGTTGCCGAAATTAAAAACTGGGGCGTTTATTTTCTCGGCGGGCAGAAAGACGTCGCCGCAAAGGCAGTGCAGGCAGTCCGGCTGCGTCATCCAAAGCTCAGGATCGCCGGCGTCATGTCTCCGCCATTCAAGCCACTGCATGAAATGGATCACGCCGCCATCTGCGCAGACATTCATGCCACACGCCCAGACCTCCTGTTCGTTTCCTTCGGCTGTCCAAAGCAGGAAAAGTGGATAGCGATGAACTACCAGCGCGCCGGTGTGCCCGTGAGCATAGGCGTAGGCGCCACGATTGATTTTCTCGCCGGCCACATCCAGCGCGCCCCCATCTGGATGCAAAAGATCGGCCTGGAATGGCTGTACCGGCTCCTGCAGGAGCCAAGACGGCTGTTCAAACGCTACGCCACCGACTTTGTCGTTTTCGGACTGACCATCGCAAAACAGTGGTGGCTGACCAGAGGCGGCAGGCGTGCTGAGAACACACACGCACCAGCACCGGTCAAAGTTGCAGACGCCCACATTTCCAGCGTTGCAGAGCTTTCCTGCCCGCAACGGCTGGATGCCGCCGAAGTGCGCCTCATAGAGCAAAGCTGGATGAACAGCCTCGAAGGTCCGGAGGAGGGCGTCATCATCGACTGTAGCGGCTCTCTGTTCATCGACAGCACCGGCCTTGGCCTCCTGATGCGAATGCAAAAACGCTGCCGTCAGTCCGGGAAGCAGTTGGTGCTTTCGTGTGTTTCCCCCGCAGTTCTCAAACTGCTGCAGATGACACGACTGAGCTCCATCTTCACCCAGGCTTCCAGCCACGAAGAGGCGCTCGCTAAAATTTTGAATGTCAGCATGCCCGCTTCTCCGCCTGGCACCAAGACCGAGCCCCTTCAGCTTGACTGGAGCGGCGCCGTCACCACCAGCAGTGTGGATGGCCTTTGGCGTGGCGCTCTCGGGCTCATCCAGAACGCCGCAGATGGCCGCAGCCCTGTCGTCATTGACCTCAAAGGCGTGCAGTTGATGGACAGCGACGGCCCAGGACTGATGGCCCGCCTGAAAGATCATGCCAGCAGCCAGCACATCCACCTGCGCTTCACCAATGCCAGCCCTGTCGTGCACGAATCCCTTCGTCATGAACACATGGAACACCTTCTTGCATCATGAAAGTAGCCATTTCCACCAGCGTAATCCAGCGCGGAAAAACTGGCGTGGCTCAATATGTGCTGGCACTCACAAAGGCGCTGATGCCCTACGCGGACATCGTCAAATTTCACATTCTGGCGCTGGCGCAGGATCTGCCTCTTTTTGAGTTTGCACGTGGTCGCATGGAAATTGTTCCCGTCGATGAACGCTGGCGTCCGGCCGTGCGAAACATCTGGTGGCATCAGCAGATGCTGCCACGCTGGCTGGCCAGGCAGCAGATCGATGTGCTTCACGTGCCCAGCTATCGTCGCATGGTTCACAGCGCACACTGCCACCTTGTTTCGACGATACACGACCTTGCGCCGTTTCATGTGAAAAAGAAATATGACCTCGCCCGCATGATCTATGGCCGTGTCATTGTAAAGCATCTTGCACGCAGGCAGGATGGCATCATCGCGGTGAGCACCAGCACGGCCCGGGATGTCGAGCATTACTTCGGCGTGCCGATGGAAAAACAAAACGTGATTCTGAATGGCATCGACCATGCGCGCTTCCATCCCGGAGACCCCAACGCTGCGCAGGCAATGGTGGAACAGCGCTGGCAGCTTCAGGATCCCTTCTTTCTTTATGTCTCGCGGCTCGAGCATCCGGCCAAAAATCACACCAGGTTGATCGAGGCTTTCGACCACTTCAAAAACACAAGCGGCTCCCCCTGGCAGCTGGTTCTGGCAGGGAGTGACTGGCATGGGGCGGAACACATTCACACAGCAGCACGCGAGTCCCGCCACTCCAGGGACATCCGCTTTCTCGGCTTTGTTGAGGACGCGGCGCTGCCCAGTTTGTACCAGGCAGCCTCCGCCATGGTTTATCCTTCTTTGTTTGAGGGCTTCGGCCTTCCCCCCGTCGAGGCCATGGCCTGTGGCTGCCCGGTCATCAGTTCGAAATCCGGTTCGCTGGCTGAAGTCGTTGGCAAAGCCGCCCGCATCATCGACCCCGAGGATGTCGGCGACATTGCTCGGGCATTGCAGGAAATCGCACAGAATGATGAAAAACGCGCCGCCCTGATCGCCGCCGGCTTTGAGAATGCCAGACGCTTCAGCTGGGATGACAACGCCAGGCGCGTCATGGATGTTTACGAAAAACCCTTCACAGGTTCCCGCAGTTGGGGGGGTTGAGAGCAGCCGCATCGGCGCGGAAGTTTCCGGACGAAACATGTCCGACTTCCTTCATCACTGGCAGCTGAACACGAAACCCTTTGAGGCCACGTGGGACACTCGTTTCTACTACCACAGCCCCCAGCACCAGGAGGCGCTAGACCGCCTGATCTATCTCGCCAGCGAAAGAACCATGAACCTGGGCATGCTGACGGGAGACATCGGCTGTGGCAAGACGATCACCACTGCCGTTCTCGCCCAGAGACTCGACCCCTGCGAATTTGTCGTTGCACGCTGTGAAAATTCCGGCTTCGGTTTTGACGAACTTCTGCGCTCCATGATTGCGCAGCTCGACCCCGACGCCGGATCGGTTCCTGAGGGAAAGTTCAATCGCTGCGAGCACCTGAAGAGACTTTGCGAAAATGCCGCCGACCGCGGCAGGCACGTGATTGTGCTGCTCGATGAGGCTCAGGACATGCCAGAGGACACCTTGCGGCAGATCGGCTGGCTCACCAATTTCAACGGCGATGGACGCCCGCTGCTGACATTGCTGCTCATCGGCCAGCCACCGCTGCGTCGCTTGATCAACAGCAATCAGGCCATCCAGCAGCGCATCGGGCTCAGGTTTCACCTCACCCCCCTGGCAGAATCCGCCACTGCGAGCTATGTGGAGCATCGCCTGAAGGCAGCCGGTCACTCCGACGGCGGTTTGTTCGACACGGAGTCACTGCTCCATCTCCATCATTTTTCCCGTGGCATCCCACGCGAGGTCAATCGCACGGCAAAGCTCTGCATGGAGCACGCATGGGCGGCAGGCAGCGACCGCATCACCCCTCAGATTCTGCATGATGTGGCCTGCGATCTGTACCGCCAGGATCAGCTGCTCGGCATGTCCACCGCTATCTCGTGCGCTTCATGAATGCAGGGCAGCCAGCATCATTCAGCCTGACGGCGATCAATCGCAAACGAGGCCTCAGTCCCGCCTCCGCTCACAGGCCGCATGAGCCGGCTCTGATGGTGGAATCCCCTCCACCTTCACAGGCAGCACACCTTT
Source organism: Prosthecobacter fluviatilis (assembly GCF_042655725.1). GTDB lineage: Bacteria > Verrucomicrobiota > Verrucomicrobiia > Verrucomicrobiales > Verrucomicrobiaceae > Prosthecobacter > Prosthecobacter fluviatilis. Next base: position 267,307 of record NZ_JBHSMQ010000001.1, on the reverse strand, counting down.
CGGCTGTTTCTCCTGAATCCGAATCATCCGCCATCAAGATGCCATTCGATCCGCTGCGGCTGGTCGATGCCCTCATACGCCGCTGGTGGCTCATGCTTTTGGCGGGTTTGATCTTTTCAGCGGCCATGCTCGCTGTCGGCTGGCTCCGTTTTGAGACCCTCTACACTGCAAGGTCCCAGATCATCAAGCAGCAGCAGGCTTCCGCATTCAGGCAGTCGGACTCAGGAGAATCCTTCAAGCCCAGTGACCTCACCATACCGACACTCATGTCGCTGATGTACTCTGGCTCCACCATTGCCACCGCCAGCGCACTCGCGGAGCATCGTTATGAAGAGTTCGCGCTTCGCTCAGGGCTGCTCATCTCCGCAGAACGAAACACAGACATCGTGAACATCAGCATGACCTCAAACATCAGCGCCAGCGCCGCGCTGGAAATGCTGAGGTCCTACACCGAGACGGTGCTTCAGCTGTCGCGAGACCTCCAGCGCAGCGATGCAGCCACCATGAAGGTCTTTCTGCAAAAGCAGATCGATCGCACAGATGCAGACCTGCTGAAAGTGAATGAAGAACTTCTGGCCTACGGCCGTCAGTCCCATTTGCTCGATGCAGACAAACAGATGGACGCATGGCTGGCAGAACTGGGCAATTTCACGCTCAAGTATGAGACCCTCAAACTCGACCACGACACGCTTGATGTTCGAATCCAAGGCATCGAGCGCGAGCTCGGCAAAGTGGACACCAACGCGGCACGTCTGGACACGGCGCGAAAAGAGCTGGCAGACTTGCGCGTGCGCTACACCGACGAGCATCCCGCCGTGATCGAATCCATCGAAAAGCTGAACTCTTTGGAGTTGCAGATGAAGACTTCCGGGCTGCGCACAGACGCCCCTCCCAAACCCGGAGAAAGCAATGTGGCGGAAAGTCTGTACCTCGACCTCGTTCGACTGCGGGCTGAAAAACAGGTGATGGGAGAGCAGCTCACCAAGCTGGTGGCAGTGCGTGAGGAGATCAATCAGCGCCTGGCGCAACTCCCCCGTCAGGCCATGGAATACGCCCACATCAAATCCCGGAAGCAGACCCTGGAGACATCGCGCTCCCTGCTGGCAGGCCGTCAGCGCGAAGCAGCGCTCTACGAAGAAAACTCCCAGGGCTATTTCCGTCTGTTCTCCATGTCTCGCGCTCAGGATGTAAGCGCCGTAAAGCCCACGCAAAAACTCGCCATGGCAGGGGCGGCGGGCTTTGGCGGTGGTGCAGCTCTGGTTGCACTCATCAGCATCATCCTGACGCTGAAGGACGGCACCCTCCGCAGCAGCGGCGATCTAAGGCGCGCCACAGGCCTTCCTGTGCTGGGCGCATTGCCCCTGCTGAATGCAGCATCCGCTGATGAAGCGGAGGCATGGGCCTTCCGCACTTGGACAAGGCTGCAGCCAATGCTGCACACACCCGTTGGTGGCGGCGCCATCATTTGTGGTGTGATGCATGCCGCCGGAGACGACGCCGCCTCGCGCCTGATCAAGCTGCTCGCAGAGGCTGTCATACGCCGTGGTCAGACCTGCATCATGATCACTCATGAACTGACTGACGATGCACTGACACTCACAGGCGCCATGGCCCAACCCGAACGTCCGGCTCGCATCGCTTGCGAAATCAATGACCGCCCTTACCGGATCGGTGTGGATGCAGACTGGCAGTGGACTCCAGCGCAGAGACTGCAATGGCAGGCTGCTATCGCACACTGGCGCACACTTCCAGGAGCAGTCATCTTCATCGAACTCCCAGCCGTAGAAGAGCCGGAGGCATTGCTCATAGCCGAGCAGCTCCCCAATCTTGTCTGGGCTTCCTCAAGCGGCTCATGCCTGGTGGAGAAAGTGCAGGATTCGCTGCTCATGTATCGCGATGCTGGCTGCAGGCTGGTCGCCGCCTTGCTGGACCGTGCTCCCGTCCTTCGGCCTGTGTCTCTGGCACGTTTCGCAGCGCTTGCCATGTTGCTTGCCAGCACAAGCCCGGCCCTTGCGCAAACAGCACTGCCGCTCGGCCCTGGAGACGCGGTGAACATCAGCATGCCCGGCTTTGCAGGCCTTGAGCGGAAAGATGTGATCGTCGGCCCGGATGGCAGGCTGAATTACCTGCAGGCGCATGACATCCAGGCCGCGGGGTTGAGCCTGGATCAATTGCGTGAGACCCTGTCGGCAACACTGAGGCGCTACTACCGTAATGCACGCGTTGTCGTCACCCCTTCCACCTTTCAGAGCCGCAAAGTCTATGTGCTGGGCAAGGTGGTGAAAAAAGGAGCCATCAACCTGGACAGACCCCTCACCATTCTCGAGGTTGTCGCTGAGGCCGGCGGCTTGGAAACCGGCCTGTTTCAGCAAAACACAGTTGAGCTGGCAGACCTCGGCCGCAGCTTTGTCATGCGTGGGCAGGCCCGGCTCCCTGTCAATTTGGAGGCACTTTTTCTGCGCGGTGACATGACTCAAAATGCGGCAGTCGAGCCTGGTGACTACCTCTACTTCCCCTCCGCAAACTCCAACGAGATCTATGTGCTCGGAGACGTCAGGATGCAGGGCACTCAGGGCCTGCTTGCCCACACCTCCGTCCACAGTGCCATCGCCCAGGCAGGCGGTTTCACTCCAAAGGCCTACACGCGTCGGGTGCTCGTGGTGCGCGGCTCATTCGACAAGCCGGAACGCTTTGTCGTTGATATGGAAGACGTCATCACCGCACGTGCCAAAGGATTCAGGCTTGAGCCCAAGGACATTGTGTTTGTCGCAGACAAGCCCTGGGCACGTGCCGAAGAGCTGCTGCACATGGCAGTCAATGCCTTCCTCCAGGGTGCTGTGTCCGGCTGGACCCGCGCCAACATCGGTCCCTACATTCAGCAGCCCATCTTGCCCCAGCTTCGCTAATAAAGATTCATGCAGTTGCCTCGTCTGATCTTTTTCAGCTTATTTGTTCTATGATCGCCACTTTGGAGCCAGAAACGCCACGTTCTGAAGCAAGAGCACTCCAAGTGGCTGTCATCGAAGATGATCCGACCTTGAGGCTTTTTTTGAAAAAGCTCATCAGCAGGCCTGACCACCGTCTGACGTTTGCCGGTGCATGGGAAAGCGCAGAAGCCGCTGCCAAACCTCTGCTGGAAATACGTCCGGACGTGGTGGTCGTTGATCTCGAGCTCCCTCATGTCAGCGGCATGGACCTGATACACCATCTCGCACCACGCATGCCTGCCACCGCCTTTGTGGTGCTCACCATTCATGACGATCCGCAAAAGGTGTTTGCTGCGCTGCGTGCAGGCGCAAGCGGCTATCTGCTGAAAACTTCAAAGCCGTCCGAGATCATTGCCGGCATCCGCCAGGCCTGTGCCGGCGGTGCGCCGCTCAGCCAGGAAATCGCGCGCCTGCTCATCCAGTCATTTCAGGCCCCTTCCAAGACAGCCCCCAAGCGCATGCCTGGTCTCACGCCACGGGAAAGCCAGATCCTCGATCTGCTGGCGCAGGGCATGGTTCCCAAGGAAGTGTCTGACAAGCTCGGCATCAGCTATGCCACAGTGCGCGACTACCTGAAAGCCGTCTATGCAAAGCTGCATGTCCGTTCAAGGACCGAAGCCGTGATCAAATACCTCGATCAGACCAAATAGCCCCACATCTGCGGGGATTGTAGCCTGGCCGCGCAGCAGAGAAGTTTGCGCATGAGAGCCACCGCCATGACCGCCTGCTGCCTCACGCTGCTCAATGCCTGTGCGTTGATGAAGGAGCAGAAAAAATTCGATGCCCGCGCACCTGGTCCTGCCTCAGACGCCACCTTCACCAAAGGCAAACTGCAGGAACCGATCCGCCCCGAATGGCTGAAACCCTCAGCCAAGCCCCGCGCGCTCGGCCCGGGAGACAAGCTCGAAATCGAAATCATAGGCGAAACCGGTACACGGACGGACACTTTTGTCACACCTGACAGCAAGCTCTATTTCGATCTGCTTCCAGGCATTGATGTGAAGGGAAAGCCTGCCTCGCAGCTCCGTGAGGAAATGGAAAAAATGCTCACCCGCTACTACAAGCAGCCGCAGGTATCGCTGACGTTGAGAGAGGTGGTCAGCCAGCGAGTTTGGGTGCTGGGACGCGTCAATGCCCCGGGCATCTACCCCCTGAACCGTCCCATGCGGGTGCTGGATGCCGTCACCCAGGCCGGCGGGCTTTACGCCGCAAGTTTCACCGGCACCACGGAAGAACTGGCCGACCTCAGTCACAGCTTTCTCATACGCAGCGGCAAAATGCTGCCGGTGAATTTTCAAAAGCTCATCCGCGAAGGCGACCTGACTCAGAACATCTATCTCGAGCCCGATGACTTCATCTATCTCCCGTCGTCAATGACCAACGAAGTTTACGTCCTCGGTGCGGTCACAGAGCCCAGGCCCGTGGGCTTCATGAATGAGATGAATTTGATCACCGCTCTGGGCCGCGGTCTCGGCATCCGCCCGGAGGCAGACCTCGCGCATGTCACCATTGTGCGCGGCTCGCTGACAGAGCCCCAGATAGCCACGGTCAACGCCAGGGACATCATTCAGGGCAAGGCCACCAACGTGCGCCTTGAGCCCGGAGACATCGTGTATGTCCCGGGCAGAGGCAGCATGTCCCCCCAGGGGTTCTTGCATGACGCGGTCAATACCTTCACACGCCTGGTTGCGGCCAATGAAGGCAGCGCAGCGGGTGCTCTTCACAGCTCCCCCATTGGTTTGAACCTCAACATAGGCCCTACAAGCCCCACACAATGACGCCCGTTTCCCGGCGCCTGCGCCCCCTCATCATTGCAGAGGCAGCCAATCCGACCCTTACGAGCGCGGCGTTGGTTGGCTGGTCCTGTGCGAAGGCCATCTCAGCTCAGACCGACGCCCACATCGTCACAGAGTGGCGCAATCGCTCCGACTTCCTCCAGGCCGGCATGGTTGAGGGAGTCCACTTCACCGCCATCAACAACCGGCGCCTCCAGCACCTCTCCTGGAGCCTGGCCACAAAGTTCAGCCGCAAAGGCAGCTTCAGCTGGAGTCTCTACGCCGTCCTTTCCAATCTCGTTTACCCGTTCTTTGAGCGCAAATTGTGGCAGACATTCGGGCCCAGGCTGAGCGCCGGAGAATTCGACCTCGTTCATCGTCTGCTGCCTCTTTCACCCACCACACCAAGCTGGATCGCCCCCCGGCTGAAACAAATCGGCGTCCCCTTTGTGCTCGGCCCGCTCAACGGAGGTGTGCCTTGGCCCCAGGGATTTGAAGATCTGCGTCAGCAGGAACGCGACGGCGCAGGACGGCTGCGCTCATTTTACCGCTTTTCACCTGGACTGAAACAAACCCGTGAATGCGCGCATGCCATCCTCACAGCCTCACGCACGACTCTCCATGAAATGCCCGCCCATCTGCGCAGCCGCTGCATCTTCATGCCGGAAAATGCAGTCGATTTGGAAAAGTTTCCCCCATCCCCCAAAGCAACAGCCTCAACAGGCGCCAATGCTCCCCTGCGTATCTCCTTCGTAGGCCGTCTCGTAGCTCTGAAGGGCGTGGACATGCTCATTTCCGCTGCCGCGCCTCTGGTTCGGAGCGGTGCATTGCACCTGGACATCATAGGAGACGGCCCTGAACGCGAACGGCTGCAGTCCATGGTGCAGGCAGAAAACATCTCGTCAGGTGTGTCCATGGACGGCTGGATCCCGCATGCCCAGCTCGGAGCACGCCTGCGCGAAAGCGATCTCTTCGTGTTCCCCAGCATCCGCGAATTTGGCGGTGGCGTGGTGCTGGAAGCCATGGCTCTGGGCATCCCCGCCGTCGTGCTGGACCATGGAGGCCCCCCTGAGCTGGTCCCCCCAGGCACCGGCTTCGTGCTGCCCATGACCACGCGTGACGACATTGTCGCCCGCATGCGCCAGTTGCTCACAGAGCTGCATGGAGATCCCACCCAGTTGCAGTTAGCAGGCGAGCTGGCGCAGGCACACGTACGCAAATATTTCTCCTGGGAAGCCAAAGCAGCTCAGATCCATGAAGTTTACCGCTGGGTTCTGGGACACCGTGCAGCCAAGCCCGACTGGGGCACCCCCATGGGTTTCGCACCTCCAGAAGCAGATGCCGAAACTCCAGTTAAGTCCGTCCTTCACCCCGCACTCGTTCCCGGTCATGGCATCTAGTGAGTCCAGCCAAGCTGCATTTCACATCGCCTCGCTCGATGGCATGCGCGCAATCGCCATCATGATTGTGTTTCTCAGCCATGCAGGCCTTTCCCATGTGGTGCCTGGCTTGTTCGGGGTCACCGTTTTCTTTTTCCTCAGCGGTTACCTCATCACCACCCTGCTGCGCATGGAGTGCGAACGACACGGCAGCATCAGTCTCGGCCAGTTTTTTCTACGACGCACCCTGCGCATTCTGCCACCGTTCTATCTGGTCCTGGCTGCTGTCGCCATGCTCACAGCATTCCACATTCTCCCGGGAGGATTTCATGGTCAGGCATTCATGGCTCAGGCACTTTTTGGCGCCAACTACTGGGAGATCTCCGGCGGCGTACAGCCGCCTGGCACAGAAATTTTCTGGTCGCTCGCCGTCGAAGAGCACTTTTATCTTCTCTTTCCGTTCTTCTACCTCGCCTTGCGGCGGTGGCTGCCGGAGCACCGGAAGCAGTTTGCCTTGCTCATGACACTCTGTGCCTCAGTGCTCGCATGGCGCATGCTCCTGGTTCATCACTTCTCCGTTGTTGATCTGCACTCCGGCACCGCACATCATCCGCGCACCTGCCACGCTACGGACACACGTCTTGACGGCCTTCTTTACGGCTGTGCACTGGCTGTCTGGGGAAATCCGGCCTTGGATCCCACTCGCATTCGCCGCAGTCACTGGCTGTGGCTGGCACTGCCTTTGTGTTTCGCGCTGCTGGTGGCCACGTTCGTCATTCGCAGCGTTCCTTTTCGCGAGACCTGGCGTTACACCCTTCAGGGACTCGCACTCATGCCCATCTTCATCACGGTCATCCGTTACCCCGATGCCCTGCCGCTACGTTTCCTAAACTGGCGCTGGGTCAGCCGGCTGGGCGTGCTTTCATATGCCTTTTATCTGACACATGCCCTGCTGCTTTCGCTGGTGCAGCACTGGCTGCCGGCCCCTGCAGGCTTGAGCCAGGTCAATCTGATACTGGTACGGGGAGTCACAGCCCTGCTGCTTTCACTGGCAGTTTCAGCTGCAGTTCATCGGTGGGTTGAACAGCCATTTCTGCGCCTGAGACGCCGTCTCGGCAGCAGCCCACGAACTTCGAGCCATAAGCAATCGGCGGAGTTGGCGTTAAATCACATTTAGTAAATCCTAAATCTTAATTTATTCTCACTTCAAAGGCCTGCTTTGAAACGGCCTCGGCTTGCGGTTTGCGAATTTCGTTCGGAGCTTACTCATGTAACACGCTTCCAGTGTTTCTTTTGAGCTTCTAACTTCATGAACACCCAGCCCTCCATTCGCGTCGCCTGTGTCGAGGATGATCCGCAGTTTCAGGCCCTGCTGAGAAAGATTTTGATCCCCGAGCGAGGCTTTGAACTACTGGCTGTTTTCGACAACGCCGAGCAGGCCGTGGCATCCATCCTGGACTCCAGGCCTGATGTGGTGCTGCTCGACATGAAACTGCCGGGTAAGACAGGCATTGAATGCCTGGGCATGCTCGAATCCCACATGCCCGCAACCGCTTTCGTCATGCTGACCGGAGACGACACTCCCCAGCAGGTCTTTGCAGCGTTGAAAGCAGGGGCCTGCGGCTACGTGCTCAAGTCTGTGCCTACGGAGCATCTGCTTGAAGCCGTTCGCGCTGCCGCTCTCGGCGGAGGGCCGCTCAGCCCTGCCATTTCACGCATGGTGATCTCCACATTTCAGACCAGGGCTGCCGCAGCCCAGCCGCGCATCCCCGGCATCACCCAGCGTGAAAATGAACTTCTGGGCCTGTTTGTGAAAGGTCTCAGCGCCAAGGAGGCCGCCTACGAAATGGGCATCAGCTACGAAACGGTGCGGGATTATTTGAAGACGATCTATCAGAAGCTCAAGGTGCGCTCACGCACCGAGGCGGTGCTCAAATACGTGCGCAATCAGCAGGGGCCGGCGCTCGCGTTTTGACCATCAGGCACGCTGCAGTCTGTCGCGCCGGTCTTCAGCCCGGCGGCTCATCTCCATCCCGGACACCATTCCCGCAAGCATGAGCCAGTGGGAAAGGTTCTTCGTCTGCGTGAGAATCCGCTCGACCGTCCCATGCAGGTAGCAGATGGAAAGCGCCACGAGTATGCCGAATGCAACATAGCCCGTCAGGCTTCTGCCATAGTGGAGCCATGCACGGGCCGCACACCACAACGTCGTTATCTCAAACAGCAGAAACAGCCCCCACCCCGTCCAGCCATTCTCCGCCAGCAGCAGCCAGTAAAGGCTCTCTGTCAGCGGGTTGGCCCAGTAAAATTCATCCAGGATGGCAAAGCCGCGGCTTTCATCCCACTCCTCCAGCACCGCACTGTATTTCGCCCCCAGCGGACGGCTGTTGGCGATGCCGTAGTTGTTCCATCCGATGCCCAGCAGAGGGTAGTCATGCAGCATGGCCTTGCACTGGCGGTTGAGCACCGGGCGCAGATCCTCCGCGTTCTTTTCCTTGCTCTCCTTCACCTCTTTCAACCTTGAGTTCAAAGAGTCCATCGCAAACATCATCACCATCACAGCTCCGGCCAGTCCCATCACCGAAAGCAAAGCCGTGCGTACTCCGGGCCCGCGCAGCCATCCCATCCCCAGCACAATGGCGGCACCCACGGCATAGGCGGCGAGCGCCGCTCTGGAAACTGACAGCAGCACACACAGCCCCGCAGCCCCAAATGCCGCAAGGCACAGCCAGAGCAGCCGCCCCTTGACCTCCTTGTTCAGTGCGGCTGCAAACACCACACACGCCGTCATGTAGGCCCACATGGACATCGGGTTCTGGTGCTCAAACCAGCCTTTGATTTGAAAGTAGCCTTCAAGATAGCGCATCTTCATGCAGATCCACGCCTGCACCACCAGGCTGAGCGCCAGCCCTGTGAGCGCGGCTCTCAGATCTTTGTCATCACGCAGGTACATCGCCGCAGCCACAAAGATCAGCGTGCCTTTGCCAAACCGTGAAAACGCCATCCAGGCCAGCGAGGCGTCCCAGGCATTGAAGACAGACAAAAGGCCTGCCATGGCCCACATCGCATACACCCAGGTTCCCGGAGGCAGGCCCTTGCGCCGTGGCATGGCCGGGTCCCGTGGACTTTTTGCCACGGCAATGATCAGCGCTATCGCAAACACCTCGATCAAGGAAACCTCAAAGCCCTTGGTGTGGCCTCGGTATTTTTCGATGCTGCCTATCATCAGCGTAAACCTTCCCGGCGGCAGCGACGGCATGAAAACCATCAGCCCAAACAGCGCCCGCTGCCACGCACGCCGCGGCGCCAGCAAGCCCCCCAGCAAGGGGGCAAAACCGCCGTAGAGCAGCAGGGCCGTGAGTAGTTTGAAAAAGTCCTTCACCCTGGAAATCAAACCCTGTCCTGCTCTCATCTCACCGCCCCCGATTGCGGGGGGGGCAAATCTTTCCACACGCACGTAGTCTTGCCCACAGACCATCCGCTTCATGCGTCCCACCCTAGGCATCCTGATCCGTTTCAAAAACTCCGCCGCCACGCTGCCTCGTGTCCTTCACCGGCTGCACGCGCAGACCCTCCGCCCCCACACCATTCTCGGCGTGGACACAGGCAGCACCGACGGATCAGCAGCACTCATCACTCAGGCAGGCGGCAGTGTGGTCGCATGGACGCAGCCCTACCACCATGCACGCGTGCTCAATTACGGCCTCACGCATCTGCAGACCGATCTCATACTGGTTCTGAGCTCTCATACCACCCTGGATGATGACGATGCCCTGGAGCAAATGTGCGCGGCTTTTGAAAACCCGCGTGTCGCCTGTGTCAGTGCAAAGTGGGACGACGACCCATACTACAGCGATGCCATCACCTGGGATGAGTTGCTCGTCAAAGGACTCAAGTTTGGCTCCATCTACAGCAACAGCATGGGCATGATCCGCCGCAAAGCATGGGAGGCCGTCCCCTTCGATGAAACACTGCTCACAGCCGAAGATTACGCCTGGGCCATCGAGCAGCTGCGGCTGGGCCACATCTGCAAGCGCCTGCCCCTGCGTTTTGGCTACGACCGCAGCGGTCATGACCGGACATTCGAGTTTGCGCAGCTTGTGTTTCATTTCGCGCGCCGTTACAAGCTCCATGTCGCCTGGCTGGGCGCCACGCGCAGCCTCCAGCAGATGCTCAAGGCACTGGTCATGCCCCGCCCGGGCATGCCATCACCGGCATTCCACTATCAGCGGCTCAAAGCCTGGGCGCTCATGCGCTTTACCGCCGCTTCTTCTTTTTCCGGCCGGTAAGGATGGCGCGCGCGCGGTCCTCGTCGTCGAGAGCCGTCGTGTACTTGTAGGGGAAGCCTTCCAGTTTCCGACGCTCGATCTTCTGACTGATGAGCCGCTCGATTGAGGCCACGTTCATCAGTTCGTCTGCCGCAAACAAAGTGAATGCATCCCCTTCTTTTTGCGCACGGCCCGTCCGCCCGATCCGGTGCACATAATCCTCCGAATGCTCCGGCACCATGTAGTTGATGACATGGGTCACGCTGCTCACATCCAGGCCGCGTGCGGCCAGGTCGGTTGCCACGATGATTTCAAATTCGCCCGAGCGGAAACCTTGCAGCGCACGCTCACGGTCGCGCTGGCCGATGTCCGAGTGCATGACGGCCACCTTGTACTCATTGAGCTGGTTCAGCGCGGAGTAGATCTGGTCAGCCTGCACCTTGGTGCGCGTGAAGATCATGACGCTTTCGAAATGGGTCTGCTTCAGGATCGCGAGCAGGAGCTCCATGCGCTGATCGCTTGCCACGGGGTACATGTAGTGGCTCACGGTCTCCGCAGTCGAGGCGCGGATGCCAACCTCGATGCTTTCGGGATCTTTGAGCGCGAAATCCGCCAGACTCTTGATCTGGGGTGGCATGGTCGCCGAGAAAAACAGCGTCTGCCGTGCAGTCGGTGTCTTCTCCACGATTCGACGCACATCAGGCAGAAAGCCCATGTCGAGCATGCGGTCCACTTCATCCAGAATCAGCACCTCCACGTCGCGCAGGTCAGCGATGCCTTCCTGCATGAAATCGAGCAGGCGTCCCGGTGTGGCCACCACGATGTCCACCCCCTGCTGCAAACCTTTGCGCTGCTTTTCATAACCCACACCACCATGCACGAGAAGAACCCGCAGTCCGGTGTGCTTGCCGTATTTCTCAAACTGCTCAACGACCTGCGCTGCCAGCTCACGGACAGGTTCGAGGACGAGCACACGGAATTTCCCCGGAGCCCCCATGCGGGTGAGCGTCGGCAGTGCAAAGGCAGCGGTCTTGCCAGTACCTGTCTGGGATGCGCCGACCACATCTTTGCCGGTCAGGATGATGGGGATCGACTTCTCCTGGATCGTCGTGGGCTTCTCATAGCCGCTTTCGCGCACAGCCGCCAAAACAGCAGGCGAAAGACCCAGCACTTCAAACGCCTCCGGGTACGGGCCTTCTGGCACGGGCGGGGCAGGCGGCGGCGGCACCGGAGCGTGGTTTTCACGCACAGGCTTGTCTTCGCGGGGGCCACGTGCGGGGCGCTTCTCATCCCGGTCACGGCCTCGTGGTCCGCCGCGGCGTCCGTCACGTTCGCGCGGCGGGCGTCCCTCACGCTCACGTGGCGGGCGGGCGCCTGGCTCACGGGGTTTGTCCTCATGCGGACGCTTGTGGGCGTGGATGGTGGCAGGGTGATGATCTTTCGCATGTCCATGCTCTTTGGCAGGCACATGGGGCGGTTCCTTCTTCTTGCCTCCACCAATGACACGTTTCAGCCCAGCTTTGAAGCGGCTGAAAAGGGAGGGTTTCTTCGGGGTGTTTTCGGGTCTGCGTGGGGTGGTCACAAGCGTTTCTAGAGGTAGGAGGCAGGGTGTATCGACCAGTTTGGGGGACAATGCAAACCCGCAGACATCCGGCCGGGGGGGAGGATCACAGCTTCATCGCATAGTGCACTTGGCGGGCGACCTCCTCAAAACCACAGCTCGGATAAAGGTGCTGGCCGATGGCATTGGAGGCCATCGTCTCGATCTGCGCCAGTTTCATCCCCTCCGTCCGCATGTAGTCGAGCGCGTGCTGGATGAGACGGCGCCCCAGCCCCAGCCCTCGGGCGCTTTCCACCACGGCGATGTTGGGAATACGCCCCCGCTCATTCACCCGGTCCAGCCGGGTGGTAATGTAGCCCAGAATCTCACCGCCACGCTCGGCCACAAAGCAGCCCTCCGGGCACTGGGCCACGTCGTCGTCGATGTGGCTTGCCTTGCGTACCTTCCAGTCCCGCTCATTCCAGAGGCCAAATTTGTGCTCCAGCATCTGCTCCAGAGCGACACTTCCGAAGGAAGCCACCGTAATTTGTCGCAGTTGCGACAAATCTTGCTCCTCAAAAGGGCGGATGTGCAGAGGTAGTTCGTCCATGGTTGCTAGAGTTGTAAAACGGGTCAAAGAGTGCCATGCTATCCCTTGGGACAAGTATCAATCGCTCAAATGGCACGGGTCTTGCGAAATACATGCCAGCTTGCTGGCGTTGACCAAAGTATTAATTCAGAGTTGCGAACATCTTAGTTTATATCATTCTTCTAGCACATGCTGCTTTTTAGCCGGACTTTTAGAAAACCCTGTTTTGCTGACTGCTTGGTCAAGGCAGTCGCGGGTGTCCTGCTGGCTGGCTCCCTCAGCCAATGCACTACGCCACCCAAAGGAGATGTCGTGGTCAGTGTCAAAGATCAAAAACTCGGCATCTACAGTGAGGGCAAACTCACCAAGGAGTATGTCATCTCGACTTCAAAATTCGGCCTCGGCGACCAGAAAGGCAGCAATCGCACGCCCCTGGGTCAGCATGAGGTCATCGCCAAAATCGGCAAAGGCCTGCCTGCAGGGGCCGTGCTGAAAAGCCGCCGCTGGAACGGTGAAGTGCTCAAACCCAACGCTCCAGGCCGTGACCCCATCGTCTCCCGCATCCTCTGGCTCAGAGGCATGGAGACCACCAACAAAAACGCCTTCAACCGTTACATTTACATCCATGGCACCCCGGAGGAAAATCGCCTCGGCCAACCCGCCAGCTACGGCTGCGTACGCATGGGAATGAAAGATGTGGTTGATCTTTTCGACAACGTCAATGTCGGCGCCAAAGTGGTCATCACCAAAGGCCACCTTCCCCCCAGCGAAAAGGAAAAACCTGCTGAGGTCGTGACCGATGGGGACGGCTCACCCGCGCTCAATGCCCCGTCCACAACTTCTGCTCAGCCCATCGAAGTGGCACGCCTCGTCCCCACCGAAGGTGAAAAGAAGCGCGCTGAAGAAAACGAAGCCCGGTCCTCAAAACGCACCCCAGAGGCTGAGAATGAGAAGCCTGCCCCCAGAAAGTCGGCCAGGCACAAGTCCGACACCAAGGTCGCAGGCCATGCTTCCACCCGGTCCAAAGCCAAGGCTTGACCAGCGCAGGGATCAGCCCACCACCAGTTCGAAGGCAGGCATTTTTTTCAGCAACGAGGGATTCGTTTCCTGGGGCATCCGGCGCATGATCTGCAGCCGCTTGGGATCAAGGGTCAGCCGCTGCTTCTGAATCCCGCCCTCATACACCGCGCTCTCGTTCCACCTCGGCTCCTCTCGGAACGCCGCCTGCGAAGGGAAATACACCGCTGTGCGCCCCACATTTTCATCGATCAGTCCGGCGTCAGCCTTGCCTGTCAGGTGAGATACTCCGACGATGCAACCCAGCTCCACCGCGCGTGCCGAGGCACAGCGGTCCACCCGTTCCACCCCCAGGAGGGTCTCCGTGGCACTCGGCACCAGGATCATGTCCACCCCTGCACCACGCAGCCGCACGCTGATTTCGGGGATCTCAATGTCCAGGCAGATCACCACCGCAAATCGCAGCCCGCCAAATTCCCACAGTCGCAGTTCAGTGCCCGGTGAAAACTCCGCCTCCCACGGTGTCAGGTGCAGTTTGTCCTGAAACAGGATGTTTTCCTCCACCAGGATCGGGGCACGGTTACGCAATTCCTGGCTCTCCTCGTGCCAGAACGGCACAGTACCCAGCACCACCGCCTTCCTAGGACGGATCAGCAGAGATTTCACCGCCGGCAGCACTTCGCCCCAGAAAACCTCGGCCACCCGCCTGAGCGTTCTCGGCTCGACCAGCGGCTCCAGGCCCACCCAGGTAAATTCCGGCAGCAGCACAAGGTCTGCCCCGCTGTCCCAGGAGGCTTCCACACAGTCCACCACCACCGCGGCAAATGCCGCCGGCGTTTTGGCCGCAGCGCCAGGGTCAAACGTACAGAGATCAACAGTAATCATGGCCGTGGCACACCCTGCGCCTCATTTCCCACACCCGCAACTGCCGCCGCAGCCCGGCTTCTTCCGGCGCTTGGCAGAGCGGATGATGAACAAGGCGATCGTTACAAGCACGACCCCGATCGCTGCGATGGATTGCCAGTCTGCGTTCATGGTGTGGAGAGGTTAGTAGCCCAGCGCGCTGCCAATCTGGAAAATCAGCAGGCTAAGTACATACGCCGTTCCCGTCATATATCCGAGCTGAAACAACGCCCATTTCCAGGAGCCCGTTTCCCGCTTCACAATCGCCGTCGTGCTGATGCACTGCATGGCGAAGACGTAAAATACCAGCAGGCTGATGCACACCAGCGGAGTATAGACTGGCTTCCCGTCCGGCTTGCGCTCGGCTGCCAGCTTGTCACGCAGCGGGTCGAGGTTTTCCTCGTCGTCACTCTCCACCGCATAGACCACCGCCATCGTCGAATTGAAGACCTCGCGGGCGGCAAAACTGCCGATCAGGCCGATGCCGATTTTCCAGTCATACCCGAGGGGCTTGATGGCAGGCTCGATCAGACGGCCCGCCTGCCCGGCAAAGCTGTATTCCAGCTGCTTCGCCTTGTCCTCCGTGTTGCTTTTGGGGTAGGTGGATGCGGCCCAGATCAGAATGGAAATGCCCAGGATGATCGTACCGGCCCGAACCAGGAACGCCTTCGCACGTTGCCACACCAGCAGCAGGATGGACCTCAGGGCCGGACGCTTGTAGGGCGGCATTTCCAGAATCATCGGGCTGACAGCCCCCTTCATGATGCTGCGGCTGAAAATCCAGGCGAAAACAAAGGCACCACCCGTTCCCAGCGCGTACAGGCCCGCAAACAGCGCGGCCTGTGTCAGCGCCCCCACCTTCCCCGTGGGAAACAAAACTCCGATCAAAAGCGTGTACACCGGCAAACGCGCAGAGCATGAGGCCAGCGGCGCTATCAGGATGGTGATGAGCCGGTCTTTCGGATTGTCGATCGTCCGGGCCGCCATCACCCCCGGCACAGCGCAGGCATACGAGCTGAGGAAAGGCAGGAAGGATTTTCCATTCAGCCCCACCTTGCTCATCGCCCAGTCCATGATGAAGGCCAGCCGCGCCATGTAGCCCGTGTCTTCCATGATGCCGATGAAGAAAAACAGGATCACGATCTGCGGCAGGAAGATGACCACCCCGCCCACACCAGGAATCACTCCGTTGACGATGAGATCCCTCAGGTCCCCTTCCCCCATCAGTCCTTCCACCCAGCTGCCGAGCTGGCCAAACCCACCATCAATCCAGTCCATCGGCACGGCGGCCACGGAGAAAATGAGGTAAGCCAGCACCATCAGCGCCACCAGCATGTTCACAAAACCCAGCACCGGGTGCAGAAAAATCCGGTCCAGCTTGCTGGTCAGTGTCTGCGCCTCCTGCTCTGGCCGTTTGAGCACCTCGCTGCAAAGCGCCTCGATTCCCCGGTAGCGCTCCGTCACCAGTTCATCTTCCCAGCCCGGAAAGGCAGCGTCGATGCTCTGCCTCAGTTCATGCACTCGGCTCATCTGTGAATCCGCGATTCCATAGTGCGTCGGGTCATGCCCTGACAGCAGGTACAGAGGCTCCAGCAGGGACGCTCTGGCGTGGATCGCCCCCGTCTCACAGAGCGGACCTCGGCTTTGCTCCAGCGCCTTCTTGACCCCTTCGGGAAGCACGGCGCTTTTCCACTTCGGCAGGGTCAGGTCCGCACGGCTGAGGGCCTGTTTCAGCTCGATCAGGCCCTGCCCGGAGACTGCCTGGGTCTTCACCACCGGCACCCCCAGCAGTTCAGACAGCTTGGCGGCATCAATGCGCCATTGACGCTGCTCGGCCACATCCACCATGTTCAACACCAGGATCGTCGGCAGCCCCAGCTCCAGCACCTGGCTGACAAGATAAAAATTACGCTCCAAGTTGGCCGAATCCACCACACAGACCACCCGGTCCGGGCGCGGCGTCTCCGGCCGGCGCCCCAGCAGCACATCACGCAGCACCGCCTCATCTGGAGAGCGCGCGTTCAGGCTGTAAGCCCCTGGCAGGTCGATCAGCCGCAGCTTTTTGCCGTGCTGGCTGTAGCACTCGCCGATTTTCTTCTCCACGGTCACCCCGGGGTAGTTGGCCACCTTCTGCTTCAGCCCGGTGAGCAGGTTGAAAAGCGTGGTCTTCCCGGAGTTCGGGTTCCCCACGATGGCGATGAGCGGTATCTCAGTGGTGGCCTGGCTCATGCGGCGGCGGGGGAGATGGCGATGAATGCCGCCTCATGATTGCGCATGGAAAGGTGGGAGCCGCGCACGCAGATCTCGATGGGCTCACCCAGAGGAGCACGGCGCGTCACCCGCACGCGTGTCCCGGGGACGATGCCCATCTCACGCAGCCGGGTGAGGCCGGACCGCCCTGTGGGCATGGCCTGTACGATGGCTTCGGAGCCAACGGGGAGTTCAGCTAAAGTGGCGGCTGGCATGATAAAGAGAAAACGGTGCTGCAATTGAGACTCTGTCGCAAACTTTGCGTTGAGATTAACAAGAACCTCCATTCTGGCAAATGCGTACTTTGAGCAGATTTTGTGCTCCCAGGCTCATTTCAGCCTCTTTCCACACACTTGCCACAGCGGTTGCACCGCCGCTGAAAGCCGCTAGTCTGCGCGCCCTCAAATTTTATGTGGAAAGGCCGATTTGCTCAGGAAACCAGCGCTCTCGTTCAGCGCTACGGAGAATCTGTGTCGTTTGACTGGAGGCTCTACCCCCACGACATCGCCGGTTCGATCGCTCACTCCAAAGGACTGCTCAAAGCAGGCATCCTGACCTCTGAGGAGCAGCATCAGATCGAAACCGGTCTGCTGGCGATCCGCCATCAGATCGAGGCAGGAGACTTTGAGTTCAAGGAGTCTCTCGAAGACGTCCACATGAACATCGAGTCCGAGCTCACCCGGCGTATTGGTCCCGCAGGTGCCAAGCTCCATACCGCCCGCAGCCGCAATGACCAGGTGGCCACAGACGTGCGCCTGTATTGCCGCACGGAGATCACCCGCATCCTCGGGCTCATTTCCTCCATGCAGGCGGCCCTCGTCGAGTGTGCCGAGCGCGGCGGAGACACCGTCATGCCCGGCTACACCCATCTGCAGCGTGGCCAGCCCGTCCTATTCGCCCATCACCTCCTCGCCTACGTGGAGATGCTCGCACGTGACGCCTCCCGCCTCGCCGACTGCCGCCAGCGCCTCAACGTCATGCCCCTCGGCTCTGGCGCACTGGCGGGCAGCACCATCATCCTCGACCGCGAATTTGTGGCCCAGCAGCTCGGCTTTGCTGGTGTGACTCAAAATTCCATGGATGCCGTCAGCGACCGCGATTTCGTCGCCGAGCTTCTCTTCGCTATTTCCCTCCTCGGAGTTCATCTCTCCCGCCTCAGCGAAGACGTCATCCTCTGGGCCAGCGCCGAGTTCGGTTTCGTCACCCTCAGCGACGCCCACACCACCGGCTCGTCCCTGATGCCGCAGAAAAAGAACCCGGATGTCGCCGAGCTCACTCGCGGCAAATCCGCACGCCTCATCGGCAATCTCATGAGCATCCTCACCCTGCTCAAAGGCCTGCCCATGACCTACAACCGCGACCTGCAGGAAGACAAGGAACCCCTCTTCGACTCCATCGACACCACCGTCATCGCGCTCGAAGTCTTCACCGAGATGATCACAGGCATGGACGTCAACCAGGCCAAAACCACCGCCGCCGCCAGCGACCCCATGCTCCTGGCCACCGATCTCGCCGACTATCTCGTCAATCATGGCGTCCCCTTCCGTCAGGCCCACGAAGTCATCGGCAAACTGGTGGCCTACTCCATCGAGCAGCAGCGCACTTTCGGCGACATGAAGCTTGAAGAATTCCAGCGCTTCTCACCGGCCTTCGAAGCCGACGTGACTGCCTGCCTGAACCTGGAAACCGCCATGACGGCCCGCAAAGGCATCGGCGCCCCATCTCCGCAGAACGTGAAAGCTCAGCTTGCACGCTGGCGCAAAGCCCTCACCCCTGAGTGACCTGCATGCAGATTCCGGATTTTGACCTCTACACCCCAGGAGCCGAGCCCGGCTGGCAGAAAACCCGCAGCGAAGCCCTGTTTTTCAATCCCCACGTCGGGGTCGAAAAAGCTCATTTCACCACCCCAAGCCGTGGAACAGAGGTTCCCTGGATGGTGGTCAAGCGCAAGGCCGCCGTGGCCATCGCCCCCGTGCTGGAGGACGGCCGCTTCGTCATGGTTCATCAGGAGCGCCTCCCCGTCATGCAGACCATGTGGGAATTTCCCGCCGGTCAGATCGACACCGCAGTGACCCGTGAGTCCGTCATCCACACCATTCAAAATGAACTCCGTGAGGAGTGCGGCTGCGCGCTCCACCCGGATCTGGGCACGCTCCAGCCGCTTGGCTGGTATTTTCCTTCGCAAGGTTTTACCGACGAGATCGTTTATCTGTTTACGGCGAAGCCCGTGTGTGTCGTCAGCCGTCCGGAACCGGATGGCAGCGAACACATCAGCGACGTGCGGTTTGTCAGCGCGGGAGAACTGCGTGGGATGATTGCTGCCAATGCGATCACCAACGCCCTGACGCTGGCTCTCTACGCGCGGATCGCGGCCAAAGGACTGCTCTAGCCCTGCGCACCCGCAACTTCCTTCCCCCCTCACTCCCATGTGGTCCGGCCTACTCCAAAAAGTCTTCAAAGTTCGCGAAAAAGTCGCCCTGAATCTGGGCGGCAAAGGCGATGAGGAAAAACCCTTCCTCGATCACCTCGAGGACCTGCGCAAAATGATCGTGCGCATGGCCATGACGCTGCTGGTCTCCACGATCATCACGTTCTGCTTCTACGAGCAGCTCTTTGAGATCATCAAGCACCCGCTCTGGGCCACCGGAGTCATCAAAACCCAGGAGCAGCTCAAGGCCATGCTGCAGATCCTGACACCTCAGGAAGGCTTCCTCATGGTCATGAATCTGGCCCTGATCGCCGCGGTGATTTTATCCTTCCCCTTGCTGCTCTTATTCTTGCTGCAGTTTGTCCTTCCAGGGCTGAAACCTGAGGAAAAAAAGGCCATTTTCCCCGCCATCGGCATCGGTGCCGGCTTGTTTCTTCTGGGTGCCAGCTTCGCCTTCTACGTCGTGCTCCCCAAGGCGCTCGAATTCTTTTACACCTTCAATGAGAGCCTGGGCATGTCCAACGGCTGGCGGCTGGACGGCTACGTGAAGTTTGCCACCCGCTTCATCCTGCTCTTCGGCGTCGCCTTTGAGCTGCCGGTCATCGTCATGGTCCTGGTGAAGCTCGACTTCCTCAACTACAAGCTCATGAGCACGACGCGCTCCTACGCCATCGTCGCCATCGCCATTTTTGCGGCTGTCGTCACCCCCACCCCCGACCCCTTCACCATGCTGGTGCTCGCAGGCCCCCTCTATGTGCTGTATGAGACCTGCATCTGGCTCGCTTACTTCATGGAGAAGAAAGACCGCGCCGCCTACCCTGAGTACTACGCCGACATCGACAAAGACGAAAAAGCGCTGGAAGAATCTGCCAACGACGACTGGGACAACGAAAACTACAACCCCTGGTCCTCAGCCGATGACGACGACGAAGACAAGGACGACTACCAGTCTCCCGCCGCCAAACCATCCGCGCCACCACCAGACGTTGAACACTCCGAAGTCGAAGACCAGGGAGAGGACCAGAGTTCTCAGATGCCAGATGAAGATCCGGCAGACCTTCCGACCCGCGAAATGACCCTGGAAGAACTCGCCCGCGAAGACGAAAAACGCTCGGGTGAGCCTCCCCAGAATTCATAACGCCGGGCCGAACGCCTCAAATCTTGCCAAAGAGACGCAGTGTGACCCGCTGCGTCTCTTCAGCGTTCAGGTGCGCCTTCACAATCAATGACCAGCACACACGGCGCATCAGACTTGATGTCGAGTCTGCGCACGAGCAGGCGGGCAAGATACGACTTCCCCCACTCGGTTTCACGATCCATGAAGCGCCCCAGGGGCGTGTCACGCTCGACACATGCCACGAAATGCGGCTGCCCCCCGCCCGAAACCTGCACGTCAAACGTGATGTACCTTGGACGCAGCTCCACAGCAATGTCCAGACCGTGGCTGGGCCGCAGCGCGACGTAAAACCAATCCGCCTCTCCTGCGGGCTTTTTGAGAAAGCCGGCCAGAGCCCCTGAGTGGGTCTCCCTCAGCAGCGGCCAGCTGATCCGGCGTTTGCCATCGCCCCCCTTCTCCAGGCGCACCAGAGCACCATTGGCACAGGCTGAAGTCACCAGCTTGAACACCAGCACCGGCTCACCACCTGGCAGCGTCTGCGGCATTCCAGGAATGCGGGAAAGCAGCCGAAGCTCCGTT
Organism: Prosthecobacter fluviatilis; assembly: GCF_042655725.1. Classification (GTDB taxonomy): domain Bacteria; phylum Verrucomicrobiota; class Verrucomicrobiia; order Verrucomicrobiales; family Verrucomicrobiaceae; genus Prosthecobacter; species Prosthecobacter fluviatilis. The sequence goes on along the minus strand of NZ_JBHSMQ010000001.1, from coordinate 246,475 downwards.
TTGGCACCACCACCAAACAAGGCTTCGATTTCAGCACCGTATTTGGCCGCCTCGTGGATGCAGGCGGCCCGGCCTTCCGCGCTGTCTGCAGCAAACAGCTCCGTAACCAGTGCTTTCGTGTCTGCGGTCACAGCTCCCGCATCCGGAGCCGGGATCACGGCACGGGAAATCTGCGTTGGAGGCACGCTCGGCTCATTCGGCACCGGTTCCTTGCCATGAGACGCTCCTGCCACGGCCCCAGGCTGGCCCGCCGATGCGTTGACACTGTCCCACCACAGCCACAGAGCGCCACCGCACACAGCCGCAAACGCCAGCACGGCACAAATTCCGCGCCAGGGGGAGCTGCGCAGGTGCGGCGGCGGCGTGAAGTCGTCCCTCGGCGGCGGCCCACCCGTCGGCAGCAGCGCCTGTGAAGGGTGCAAAGTCGGACGTGCCACAGATATCGTAGGCATGGGCACCGGCGGCGGCTGGGCAGGCTGCCACGCCGCAGGCTGCGCAAAAACAGGCGGGACTGGTGCTGCCTGGGCCTGGGAAACACGCCTCCGCACCTGCGCCACCCCTGCCACCTGGGCCTGCGTGCCAAAATAGCCCCTCAGCGCATTATGCGCGCAATGCGGACACTGCACCATGCCTTCCATGCTTTGCTGCATGGAGAGAAATGCCTGGCCGCAGGCCGGGCAGATCAGACTGGCGGTGGTGCCTGGGTTCATCTTGCGCAAAAACTTACCCCATGTGCGGCTTCTTGCGCGAGCTGATTGCAGCAATCCGCCACAAGACGGGCGCGCACGCAGAACTTTCTGGCGCACAGGGCGGCATGCAGTAGATTTTCCCCTCGCATGAGTCGCCCCAATGATGATCTGAAACCCATTCCCCGTCACATAGCCATGATCATGGACGGCAACGGTCGCTGGGCGAAAGAGCGGGGGCTGCCACGCACCGAAGGCCACCGCGCCGGCGCGGAAACCGTGCGACGGGTCGTCGAATGCTGCGGAGAAATCGGCGTCGAATTCCTCACCCTCTACGCCTTTTCCTCTGAAAACTGGAAGCGCCCCAAACGCGAAGTCGAGGCGCTGATGAAGCTGCTCGAAATCTTTCTCCGTGGCGAGCTGCCCCTGATGATGAAGCAAAATGTCCGGCTCCAGGCCATCGGCCGTCTCCACGACCTGCCCCAGTCCTGCCAGAACGAGCTCCACCGCTGCATTGAGGCCACCTCCCAAAACACCGGCCTCACCCTCATCCTGGCTCTCAGCTACGGCGGCCGGGAGGAAATCATCGACGGCGTCAAAAGCCTGCTGCGCAGCATCGAAGGCGGACACCTGGACAAAGCCATGATCGATGTCGAAATGTTCGGCAAGCATCTCTACACACGCTACTATCCAGATCCTGACCTCCTTATCCGCACTTCGGGAGAGGTTCGTCTGTCAAACTTCCTGCTCTGGCAGGTCAGCTACACCGAGTTTTACATCACCGAAAAGCTCTGGCCGGATTTCTCCAAGGAAGATCTGAAAACCGCCATCCGTGCCTTCCACCAGCGCCACCGCCGCTTCGGAGGCGTATGACGAATGTTGACCTCCCCCCCAATTGCTGCGATAACGCACTTCCAACCCAAAAATTAACGCCTAATGCCAGATAACCCGGATACCCACCTCATTATCGTGGATCCAGATGCCGACTTTCTCGCATGGGCTGCCGCCCATCTGAAAGCACCGGGCGTTTCCATCAGCACATTTGAGCGGGCCGAAGACGCCCTGGCCTCCTATGTGAAAAAGCGCGCCGACCTGCTTCTCTCTGAAGTCCGTCTGAATGGCACCACCGGCATCGAGCTGCTCAAACGGCTGCGCCAGACCGATCCGCAGTCCATGGTCATCCTCTTCAGCGGCACCGCCACCACCAGCCACGTCATCGAGGCCATGCGCCTTGGCGCCTACGATGTGCTCGGCAAGGAGCGCCTGCCCTACGAGCTGCGCACCGTTGTCGAAAGCGCCCTCACCTCCATCGAGGCCCGCAACGCCACCCGCGCCCAGAGCGCGGAGGTTCCCACCGAATCGATTCAGGAGACCATCATCGGCCGTTCGGCGCCCATGCAGGAGGTCTTCAAGCTCATCGGCCGTGTCTCCCGCTCTGACGCCCCCGTCATGATCACCGGAGAGAGCGGCTGCGGCAAAGAGCTCGTCGCCGGTGCCATCCACAAATTCAGCCCTCGTGCCCAGAAGGAGTTCGTCGCCATCAACGTCACGGCCATCCCTGACAACCTCCTCGAAAGCGAAATCTTCGGCCACGAAAAAGGCTCCTTCACCGGCGCGGTGAATCAGCGCGTCGGACGCTTTGAACAGTGCGACGGCGGCACCCTCTTCCTCGACGAAATCGGCGACATGCCCCTGGCTGTGCAGAGCAAGCTCCTGCGCGTGCTCCAGGAGGGCCAGTACTCCCGCGTCGGCAGCAACCAGACCCTCAAGACCGACGTCCGCGTCCTCGCCGCCACCAACAAGCATCTCGAAGACGAAGTCGCCAAGGGCAATTTCCGCGAGGACTTGTTCTACCGCCTCAACGTCGTCCGCATCCACATTCCGCCGCTCCGCGAGCGCCGCGAAGACGTTCGTCTGCTGGCTGAATTCTTCCTGCACCGCCTCTCGGCACGCCGCCGTGGGCCGCAAATGCGCTTCACCGATGACGCGCTCGACATGCTCGACGCCTACGACTGGCCCGGCAATGTCCGCGAACTGGAAAACACCATCCAGCGCGCCTGCGCCCTCTGCAATTCCGACGTGCTTCTGCCCTCGGACATTCCGCTTGGCAGCAAAGGCGCCCGCCACATGGACCCCTCCAGCACCGTCACCCGCATGCGCGATGCCCTCAGCATGCTCGTCAGCGTGGCGGAAAAAAGCCCCGACATCGAACTCCTCCCATGGGTGGAGCGCGAACTCTCCCGCCTGGCATTTCGTCATTTCAGCGAAGATGCCGACCGCACCGCCAAGTTCCTTGGCGTCACCGGCGCAGCGCTGCAAAACCATCTCAGCGCACCCGCTGTCAAAAAGGCGGCCATTGAGCCCACCCTCAGCGTCCCGGCAGTGAAAAAGGCCAAAAAAGCCAGTTAAACCACTGCCCTTCTCAGACCGCTGCCCCCCTTCCGGGCCGCTTCAGTCGTTAGACCCGTCTCAGACCTTACGTTAATCCAACCTCTCTATGCTCAAACAACTCACGCTCACCGCCCTTGCGGCGCTCTCATTCACCACCTCCCAGGCCGAAGACGGCTGGATTTCCATGTTCAATGGCAAAGACCTGACCGGCTGGAAGTCCAATGAAGAAGTCCCCGGCGTCTTCACCGTCGAAAACGGCGAGCTCAAAGTCAGCGGCGGCCGCGCCCATCTGTTTTACGTCGGCGAAACCGGCGAAGCCAAGTTCCAAAACTTCGAGCTCAAGCTCAAAGTCAAAACCACCCCCGGCTCCAACAGCGGCGTGTACTTCCACACCCAGTACCAGGACAAAGGCTGGCCGGACAAAGGATTTGAGTGCCAGGTCAACAGCACCCACACCGACCCCAAGAAAACCGGCAGCCTCTATGGCGTCATCAACATCCTCGCCCTCCTGGAAGGCCAGAAAGAGCCCGAAGGCGGCAAGCATATCAAAGTGCCCCTCGCTCCCAGCACAGACGGCGAATGGTTTGACTACCTCATCAAGGTCGAAGGCAAGCACATCACCCTTTCCGTCAACGGCAAGGTCACGGTCGACTTCGTCGAGCCCGAAGGATGGGACCCCGCCAAGGAGCTGAAAAACATGCCCGGCCGCAAGCTCAGCGAAGGCACCTTCGCCATCCAGGGCCACGACCCCAAGAGCACCACCTACTACAAGGACATCTTTGTGAAGGTGATTCCTTGATCTGACACGCACATTCCCTCCCTCACAGCGGGCGTCCGAAAAGGACGCCCGCTTTTTTATGCCCGGCCGATGAGCCAACTTGCCTGACGATTCATTTGACGCGGGGCTTCGTTCTGAGCACCTAGCACCATGCTCCTCAACCACGGCATCCATCTCGGCTACTGCACCAACATCCACCGCGGAGAAACGTGGGAGGAAACCTGGAACGGCCTCAAAAACTACACCCTGAGGGTGAAGGACCGTGTCAGCAGTGGCAGCCCCTACGGCATCGGCCTGCGCCTCAGCCTTCAGGCCGCCCTGGAACTCAGCGCTCCCGGAAAAATCGACGAATTCAAAGCCTGGCTGGACGCCAATGGCTGCTACGTTTTCACCATCAACGGCTTCCCCTACGGCTCCTTCCACGGCACCCGCGTCAAGGAGCACGTCTTCAAGCCGGACTGGAGCACCCCTGAGCGGCTCGAATACACCAATCTGCTCTTCGACATCCTCGCGCAGCTTCTGCCCCCGGGTGTCAGCGGCAGCGTCAGCACCCTGCCCGGTTCACACAAAACCTTCGCCATTGGCTCGGACGAGTTTCAGGCCATCTTCACCAATCTCCGACTCTGCCGCGAGCACATCGAAAAAGTCGCCGCCAAATCCGGCCACGACCTCCATCTCGGCCTCGAGCCCGAACCCCTCGGACTGTTCGAAACCAGCGGCGAAACCCTCAAATTCTTCGGCCTCTACCTCGACCGCCACCCGCAGGACCGCGACTTTTTCAAATTCGTCGGCCTCAACTACGACACCTGCCACCTCGCCATCGAGTTCGAAGACGCGCAAACCGCGCTCAAACGCATCACCGGCGCCGGCATCCGTATCAGCAAACTTCACTTCAGCTCCGCTCTCAAGCTCAAGCCCACCCCCGAAAACGTGTCCAAGCTGCACGCCTTTGACGAGCCGGTGTACTTCCACCAGGTCATCGCCAGCTACGGCAAGGACGAGCCTCTGCGCCGCTTCAAGGACCTGCCAGACGCCCTGCAGTTTGCCGCTGCCAGCCCCGGCAGCCTCGGCGAAGAATGGCGCGTCCATTTCCACATTCCCATCCACGCCCAGCCCGGCGGCGGTTTTGACAGCACACGGGATCACCTGCTTGGTGCCATGGACTGGCTCTCCCAAAACCCCTCCAAATGCCAGCACATCGAAATGGAGACCTACACCTGGGAAGTCCTGCCGCTGGAAATGCGCAGCGGCGACGTGGTGGACCAGCTCGTGCGGGAGTACGAATGGACGCTGGCTGAAATGCGCAGCCGAAATCTGACACCCTGGGCAGACTGATCACTAGCCGGAAGATGGGCAGGCGGCCTATGCAGGCCTCGCTTGACGACTTCTTGCCCCCTGCCCTCTTGACATCCCCTCTTCCAGCCCCCAAGTCTGGACTCCCCTTTCCCCAACATGCAATCCCTCTGGAACGACCAAGAAGCCGCCACTTTCGGCACCGATCTGCTCGGACAACGCGTCTACACCTCACGCCTGCTCGGCCGCAATCCCGCACTCGTCCTCCACGGCGGCGGCAATACCTCGGTCAAGGTCACGGAAAAGGATTACTTCGGCGACGACGTCGAGCTTTGCTACGTCAAAGGCAGCGGCTGGGATCTGGCCACCATCGAGCGTGCCGGCTTCTCCCCCGTGCGTATGGACGCCCTCCTCAAAATGTCCAAACTCGCTGCCATGAGCGATGAAGACATGGTCCTGCAGCAGCGCGCCGCCATGACCAATCCCAATGCGCCTGCAGCTAGCATCGAGGCCATCCTGCACGCCATCCTCCCCTTCAAGTTCGTTGACCATAGCCACGCCAACGCCATCTCCGCCCTCACCTGCAACTCAGAAGGCGAAGCCCGTGTGAAGGAAATCTACGGCAGCCGCGTCATCGTCGTCCCCTACGTGATGCCCGGCTTCATCCTCGCCAAGACCATCGCCGATCTCATCGCGGGCCGCGACCTGCGCAAAGAAGGCATCCAGGGCATGGTCCTGCTCAAACACGGCCTCTTCACCTTCGACGACGACGCCCGCAAGAGCTACGAGCTCCACATCGAAATGGTGACCATGGCGGAAGACTACCTCGCCAAAAAAGGTGCCAAAGCCGCCACTGCCGCTGCCTCCACGGACCTCATGGCCCTTGCCAAGCTGCGGCAGGCAGTCTCCAAGCGCCGTGGCTTCCCGCAAATCGCACGCCTCAATGCCTCCCCCGAAGCCGTCGGTTATGCCAATCTCGCCAACGTCTCCACCTTCGGCACCCGCGGCCCCCTGACCCCGGACCACAGCATCCGCACCAAGCGCGCCCCCGCCTTCATCGGTGAAGACCTCGACGCCAGCGTGCAGAGCTACGCAGACGACTACGCCGCTTACTTTAGCCGTCACGCCAGCGGCCAGACCATGCTCGACCCCGCCCCACGCTTCGCCATCTGGCCGGGCCAGGGAGTCGTCAGCTTTGGCGACACCCTGAAGGACGCCAAGATCGTCGCTGACATCGCTGAGTCCACCGTCGCCACCGTGCAGCTCGGTGAATCCGTCGGCGGCTGGGAGCCCCTGCCAGAGAAAGACATCTTCGAAATCGAATACTGGGACCTCGAGCAGGCCAAGCTCCGCAAAGGCCCCGCACGCAAGGTGCATCAGGGCAAGGTTGCCCTCGTCACCGGTTGCGCCGCCGGCATCGGCTTCGCCATCGCAGAATCCCTCGCCGAGCAAGGCGCTCAGGTCGTCGGTCTCGACATCGACAAGGAGATCCCCGACATCATGAAAAAGATCGGCGGCATCGGCATCGTCGTGAACCTCACCGAAGACCAGCCCGTGCAGGACGCCATCGACTTCACCGTGCGCGAATTCGGCGGCATCGACATCGTCGTCAGCAACGCCGGCATCTTCCCCAAGAACGACCCTCTCGACACCATGGCGCAGGGCGACTGGGACCGCACCCTCATGATCAACCTCACCAGCCATCAAAAGCTGATGAACAAGGTCATCCCCTATGTGAAGCAGGGCATCGATGCCAGCATCATCTTCGTCGGCAGCCGCAACTTCAAAGCCCCCGGCCCCGGCGCCAGCGCCTACTCCTGCTCCAAGGCCGCCCTCACCCAGCTCTGCCGCGTCGCCGCACTCGAGCTCGCCCCTCACAAGATCCGCGTCAACATCGTCCACCCGGACGCCGTGTTCGACACCAAGCTCTGGACCCCCGAAGCCCTGCTCAAGAGCGCCAGCCGCTACGGCATGACCGTTGAGGAGTACAAGACCAAAAACCTCATGAAGGTGGAGATCAAATCCAAGGACATCGGCAACATGGTCTCCGCCATGGCCTCCCCCCTCTTCGCCAAAGTCACCGGGGCGCAAATCCCGGTGGATGGTGGGAATGACCGGGTGATCTAAGCTCTGAAAGGGGAAAGCCATGACACTGCCAGAGCTCCCCCTTTCGACTCCCTCCCTGCTCTTCCCCGCCATCTCGCTTCTTCTGCTGGCGCATACCAACCGCTTTCTGGGGTTGGCCACTGTCGTCCGTGGCCTGCATGCCAACTGGCAGGCAACTCAGGAGCCCATGCTGCTGGCACAGATTCGGAGCCTGCGGAAACGCATCCGCATCATCAAGCACATGCAATCCATGGGCGTGCTGAGCATGATGTTCTGTGTGGCCAGCATGACCTTGATTTTCTTCGGGCAGCAGCCCGGCGGCCAGATCACCTTTGGCATCAGCCTGCTGCTCATGCTGGCATCTCTGATTCTGACCTTGGTGGAAATTCAAATGTCCGGCACGGCACTGGATCTGCACCTGCAGGACGTGAAATGCCGGGACGAGTAGGCAAAAGAAAAGCCCGGCTTGTGACCGGGCTGATCGCGAAAAGTATGCAGGCAGCTCTGCCTAGCTGGGGTCCTTGATGATCCGGCGCAGCAGCGGAAAGAGAGCGTCTTCACACTCCTTGCGCTTGAAGCGCAGCTGGCGCTTCACCAGCGGGTTGCCAAACATGCGGTGGCTGTCCTGCACACGTCCTTCAAGGATGTCCATCCAGGTGGCGTTGGAGGCATCCAGCGCAGCCGCCAGGCTCTGATCCAGCACCGGCATGCGCAGCACCAGATCCTGCGGCCGGATGATCTCGTCCAGCAGTTCGGAGGAAACCGGACCGTCTTTGAGGCTCACCACCACGATGGAGGGCGCTTCTCCAAAGATGGAGGTGCGCCACTGCTTGATGGCAGGCAGCGTCGCGGCCTTGGCGGTCACAGGGTGAATGGGCAGCCAGTGAAGGCCGTCATCCTCACGCAGACTTTGGATGATCTCAGGGTTCAGATCACGCCCCAGGATGTCCTGACAGCTCGCCGGCAGATCCGCCAGAACAAGCTTTCCATCCATCGCCGTCTCCACGATGCGACGCATGGAATCCACATTGTCGATGGGCATGGACTCAATCTTGTTGGGAGAAATCTTCTGGAAGTCACGGTTGCCCAAAGCATCACAATCAAACATGGCCACGTCATCGCGCTCTTCAAAATTAGCCAGTTCGTAAATAAGGCGGGCAATCGTGCTTTTGCCGGTGCCCCCGCTGCCAGCGGTGATAAGAATCATCTTCATAGGGTGTTGCGGTAGCTTATCGGGTGATTGGTTCAAAGGAAAAACGGAGAGCGGTTTCACTCTTTCTTCCGTCATGGCAGCCTGCACCTCCCGCTGCGGTGCTGACATCAGCGGTGTCTGCTGCGCTTGCTGGGCCACCACCGTGCTGCGCGGCGGCGTTGTGCTTTGAATCCGCCCACCACGTTGAAAAGCCGTCCCCAGATAGCAGAAAAACTGCCCCGGCAGTTCTCTGTTGCCTATGGCCTCCATGTTGTAGCCGGAAAGGCTGAACGTGCCATCCTGCAAGGTTTGCCAGAGGCGGCTGAGCTGTTCGTCAATGTCACCCCGCAGATCCGAAAACGGCTTGCCTGGTTCCACGGCCTCCCGGATGACCACCGGAGATCTTCCCAAAGTCAGGCATTCAGCCGCAGACTCCAGGGCGACCGTAAACTCTGGCAGGCTGTCCAGGCGTATGTCCAGCATCTTGGAGTCATGCGCACTTTCCCGCAGCCCGGGCAGGCGCAGCAGAATATGCTCTGGATCCAGCGCCAGCCCCAGCACCGGCACTGCCGCAGCCTGTTCGCGCAAACGGTTGTGCAGCATCAGGACTTCGATCTCTGTCAGCCGGTGCCGGTGGGCCAGCAGCCTCGAAAGTCGGACGGAGATCACCGGCATGCGCGACCCTTCGGCACGCCCATACACATGCGGTGTGGTCCGCTGGAATGGCAGCAGCGGATGCCAGCGCTCATTCGCAAAAAGCTGCGACATCATGTTGGAGCCGCGCAACCCGCGTGTCACAGCCGCAGTTGCCATCAGCATCAGCCCTTTGATCTGCCCCAGAGTCAGCAAAGTGCTTCCCGCAGACTGCCACTCCCGGAGATGCGTCAGCAATGACGAAGGCACTTTGGCCGCCACTGACGCGCTGATCGGCTCGGTCGGATGGCCTTTGATCAGCATCGCGCAGACCTGCAACACTCTTGAGGCGATCTCTGCACGCCCGAGGGGTCGCGTCTCAAAGCGGTCCACAAACAGCTGTAAAAAATCCTGCTGCCAAAGCCCCACACGGCAGCTCAGCGGATCGACAAATGAAACCGCCTCAGGCAGGAAGGACTCCAGCGCCTCCAACTCCACCGCCAGTCTCCATACTAGGATGCACGCGATGCCTATCGGCAACGGACCAACTCGGCTGCAGTACTGCCTCACCCCCTCGCCTGGCGCACTTCCCAGCATCACATTCGTCTGCGTGCCCTCGTTGAGCATGTCCAGCACACGAGGCAGCGAAGGAAAATAAGCACCCAGCATGGACGAAAGCCAGACCGTCTCCGCGCGCATGAAAGTCTGCTTCACCAGCCATGGTCCACCCGTCGGGCTGAATTCTTCATACCCGGGCTGTGCTTGGGAGAGCGATGAGGGTTGAGGTTTGATCGGAAGAGCGGTTTTCACGATCAAGGACCGAAGCGGAGACATTACAGAGTGACTGAGATGATTTGAATTACTTTAAGCAGACGTTGTTCCATTACACGAATAAGATTAAACGGAAGACGAATCTTCTGTAACGATTTCTGTGGAGAAATTCTGAAAAACCACGCATTCCCTAGCTTTCCACATTGCTTGTTTTGAGATGGATCAGAATTTTGTTTTCAGATCCTCTCCGTGCCTGTGTTTTTTTGTCAGGCACATTCACTTCGGCCCTGCTCAAACTCTAAGCTCAGCGATCCGGCGCATAACATCATCTGCAAGGGACTGGTAGAGTTCTTTGCCGGACTCCTTGTAGCTTTTCAGATCAGGCTGCCAGAGATCGCCGACCACAAGCGTGATCTTGGCCGGGCGCAGTGTCTTGGCCCCTCTCGGAAAAGCCTCATGCGTGCCAAACAGCCGAACGGGCAGCACAGGTGCATTGCCCTTCGCGATGAACAGCCCCACCCCTGCTTCGGCAGCCCGCGGCACACCGTCGTAGCTGCGTGTGCCTTCAGGAAACATCACCACCTTTTTGCCGTCACGCAGCAGACGTATCGTCGCCTTGAGCGAAGCCGCGTCAGGCTTCTCACGGTCCACTGCAATCACCTGCCAGCTTCGCAAAATCATTCCTGCAAGCGGATGATCAAAAAGCGTTTTTCGGGCAAATGAGTAAACCATCTCGTCAAACGCGATTCCCACAAGCGGAGGATCCAGAAAGCTCACGTGGTTGCATGCGACGATTGCTGGCCCGGAGAACTGCAGTTTCTCAGCACCCACCACCCGGTAATCAAACAACCCGAGGGCAAGCTCGCGAAAGATGCGACGACAGAGCCAGTAGGAGAGGTTCATCATCCGTTCTCGGTTAGGTCAGTTGCAATGCCGCGATCACCTGATCTACAGCCTCCTCAAGAGTGATGTGGGAGTTGTCGATGACGATAGCTCCTGCGGGAATCACAAGCGGGCTGTTCTTGCGTTCTTTGTCCATGCGGTCCCGCTCGGCAATCTGATCCGTCAGCCCCTGTGCTCCACGACGGCTCGCGCGCACCTCTTCGCTCGCATCAATGTAGATCTTGTGCGGGCTGTCAGGAAATACCACAGAGCCGATGTCCCGCCCCTCCATGACCAGGGGGCCGGTGGCCGCAAGCGCGCGCTGGTCAGCCACAAGGCGGTCGCGCACTTCACCCACACTGGCGATCAGTGAAACCGCACGATTGACGAGATCGCTGTTGAGCTCCGCATCCGTCAGCGTCCGCCCGGAAATGCAGATCTGGATTTTCCCTTCCACAACGGGCGATTCGATGACGACGTCAGCCGCAGCAGCACGCACCGCATCGGCATTCTTCGGGTCCACTCCAGCCTGCAGCACCGCCCAGGTCATGGCACGGTACATGTTGCCCGTGTTGACGTAGGTCCGGCCAAGCCGCTGCGCGACAAGACGTGCGATGCTGCTTTTGCCTGAAGCAGCAGGCCCGTCTATCGTGATCACAGAAGCTGCCACGCTCATGATTTGTCACGGTTCATTTTGTCCACCAGCGGCTGGGGAACTGAGGACACAACCGGGATCGGCCGTGCACCGGCGTCCCCATTCAGGAAGAGGTCCAGATGACGCTCAAAACCCGGGTACGAGGTGGAGATGCACTCAGCCCCCTCCAGCGTGGTGGTGCCTTCGGCAAACATCCCCGCCACTAGAAACGCCATGGCGATGCGATGATCTCCGTAGCATGGCAGCGTGGCTCCATGCAGCTTGGCCCCACCCTCGATTTCCATGCCATCTGGGTGCTCCGTCACTGTGACCCCCATCAGGCGCAGGTTGGAGGCCACCGCCGCGATTCGGTCCGTCTCCTTTACCCGCAGTTCGGAGGCGTCGCGGATCAGCGTTTTGCCCCGGGCCAGCGCAGCCGCTACCGCCAGAATGGGCAGCTCATCAATGACGTTGGGGATTTCCGCCCCGCCAATGACCGTGGCGTTCAAATCACCTCCGCGGACAGTGATGTTGCCCCTGGGCTCGCCTTCCGAATGCGTCTCAGAATTCGTGACCTGGGCCCCCATGCGCAGCAGCACGGTGATGATTCCGGTACGGGTGGGATTGAGACCCACATTCTTGAGGGTGATCTGGGAGCCCGGCGAGGCAGCGGCAGCCACCATCCAGAACGCAGCACTGGAAATGTCCCCCGGCACGGTGATGTCGTTGGCCTTCGGCTCCTGTCCGCCATAGACGCTGACACAGTCGTCCTCGCGCAGCCATTTGATGCCAAAGTGGGAGAAGAGACGCTCAGTGTGATTACGCGTAGCCACCGGCTCCACGACCGTCGTCTTGCCTGCGGCGTAGAGTCCGGCCAGCAAAATGGCGCTTTTCACCTGAGCACTCGCGACGGGCAGCTTGTAGTAAATGGACTTCAAGGCAGACCCCTCAATGGTGAGCGGGGCGCAAATTTTCTCTCCTTGGCCGGTGATTTTTGCCCCCATCTGGCCCAGAGGATCCGCAACACGCTTCATGGGCCGCTTCGAGAGAGAAGCATCGCCAAACAGCTCGGTTTTGAAGTCCTGCCCAGCCAGGATGCCCGAAAGCAAACGGATGGTCGTGCCCGAGTTGCCACAGTCCACCGGCTTCTCGGGAGCCTTCAGCTTCATGCCGTTGCCAGTGATCGCCAGCTTCACCAGCCCCACTCCCTCCACCTCTTCCAGCGGCTCCATCGTGGCGCCGAGCGCCTGCATCGCATGCACCGTGCAGAGGCAGTCTTCGCTGGGAAGAAAGCCGTCAATGATGGTGGTGCCCTTCGCGAGTCCGGCAAACATCGCGGAACGGTGGGAAATGCTTTTGTCACCAGGGACGGTGATTTCGGCAGGGATACTTTTGAGTTTCTTCGACGTGAGGCTGGCCATGATCTTCAGACCGCCGGAAGGAGGTCGCGCAGGGCTTTGGCCTGCGCGAGAAAGCGGCGGAGGGCTTCTTCGTCCATGCTCTCGAGCATTTCAAGAAACTCTCTCAGGACAGATGATGCATCTTGCAGGGCAGCCATGACCTCAGCGCGGTTTTGCATGAAAATCCCCGCCCACATGGCCGGATCCCCCCCCGCCACACGGGTCGTGTCACGAAAACCGCCGGCAGAGCTGTCCAGAACCCGGGTGTCCTTGCTCAGGGCCGCCAGCGTCGTCAGCACGGCCATGGCGTGCGGCAGGTGCGAGACGCGCGCCACGCAGTGGTCGTGCTGCTGCGGCGTCATTTCCTGCATGCGGCAGCCAAGTTTGACCCAAAACATGCGCAGCCTTGCAAGATGCTCCGGCCTCGTGTGAGCTGTCGGCGTCAAAATGCATGCCGCCTGGTGAAAAAGATCCCCCCGAGCATTCGCCAGGCCGGTGCGCTGCGAGCCCGCCATCGGGTGGCTGCCGAGAAAGGCCGCCTTGGTGGGCAGAAAAATGGCCTCCAGTTCGCTCACCACACCGCCTTTCACACTGCCGACATCTGTCACAATCAAGTCCTCGGCAAGCTCACACAGCGCCATCTGACGGGCAATATCTGGCATGTGCTGGATCGGCATGCACAAAACCGCCAGAGAAACTCCCTGCATGACGGCAGAGATGTCCTTGCTGGCGATCACCCCCGGAAGAACTTGCCTCACCTCCTCCACGGCCTCATCACGCCGCGCCCAGACACGCACCTCCACTCCGGGCATGCGCTGCTGGATCGTTTTGGCCAGTGACCCGCCAAGCAGGCCGGGACTGAAAATGGCAATGGAACGTTCGACGGACACGAAGGGTATGCAAAAGAGTCAAATCCTAAAGCCCTGAGATCAGGCCACAAGCACCCGCTCAGGTCACACCAGCCCCCGCCCAAGATAACATAAGGTGGGACGGGGAGACGGCTCAGGGCACACGGAACACTTTCCCAGTGTAGGGGCAGCGTGCTTTTTGGCCAGACTGGAAGTCCCGGACATCAATCGCCTGCCCATTCGGATCAAACGGGCTTTTGACAAAGCCTGGCTTGCCAGCAATGCGCGTGGCGAACGGGATCTCGGCGGGTGCTGTCGGAGCTGGCGCAGGAGGCGGGGTGCTTCCTGGAGGAGTCACAGAAACAGGAGGCGGGGCCGTCGTGTTTCCTGTCGTAGGCGGGGCCGTGACGTTGTCACCCGTCACAGGGGCATTCGGGTCAGGGGTCTGCACCGCTGCAGCGTTCGGGTCTGTCAGATCGACCTTGTCAAAATACTGAGACTGCTCCTGCGGGACGCCATAGCGTGGTGGCACATCCAAAGACCGCCCACGCCCGCCTCCAGGAGGCGGTGGATTGGGGCCAGGGCATGCGGTGAAGCCGGCGGCGGTCATTATCAGCAAGGATGCCTGCAGAGAGCGTTTCATGGCGTGTTGATTGAAGAGAGGAGGGATCAGGCGTTCACACGCATGGGCATCAGCACATACAGGAAATTGGTGCCGCTGCGCAGCACCCCTGGGCTGATTTCATCAATGAGGTGCAGATGCACTTCATCCGCGCTCAGATTGCGCAGCGGTGCCATCGCAAATTCCGGATTAAACGCGATGGTGATCGAAGCCCCCTTGTAGTTGATGGCCACCGTCTCACGCGCCTCTCCGACATCCGGAGACGTGGCGACGATTTCCACGCTGCCAGGGGTGAAGATAAATTTGATCGAGTTCGACTTTTCAGTGACCAGAAGGGACACACGTGAAATGGCACGCAGGAAAGCCTCGCGCTCCAGAGGAATGCGCTCCTTGGACTCCCCAGGGATAACCTGCCGGTAGTTCGGGTAGTTGCCGTCGATGAGCTTGCTCACCAGCAGGCTCTCGCCCAGGTCAAAACCCACCTGCGAGCCGGTGACACGGATGGCAACCTCGCCGGAGTCTCCCAGCAGACGGGAAAGCTCATTCACAGCCTTGGTCGGCACAATGATATCGATCTCCTGGCTCTGCGGAAATTCCAGCTCCTGCTCGACCATGGCCAGACGGCGGCCGTCCGTGGCCACCATTGTCAGGGCATTGTCTTTGAAGGCAAACAAAATGCCGTTGAGGACATAGCGCGTCTCATCCGTGGAAATGGCATAGCTGGTCTTGCGCAGGCAGTCGCGCAGCACCTGCTGCTCGATGCGGAACTCGCGTGCGTCATCAAACCGGGGCAGCGCGGGGAATTCCTCGCTCGTCAGGCCGAGCACCTTGAAATAGCTGGGGCCGCTGCGGATGGAGGCCACGTTCTTTTCGTCCACCTTGACCTCGATTTCCTCGGCCGGCAGCTCACGCACGATCGTGGCCAGACGGCGGGCTGGGAGGGTGGTGGCGCCAGGCTCATCCACCTCGGCGGGAACCGAGCAGGTCACGCCGACGTCAAGGTCCGTGGTGGTAAGCTCGAGCCTCCCATCCTTCGCCTTGAGCAGCACATTGGAGAGAATGGCGAGCGTGGTGCGCGAACTGACCACATGCTGAACCTGGTTGATAGCATCCAGGAAGGATTCTTTGCTGATGGTAAACTTCATATAAAATGCCTGCTATGGGTCGATTTGTTAACAAACCCCGATGAAACGGCAAGGATATTGAGCGGAAAAATCCGGGTGTCTAACTGCAATCTGACTTCCTTCATTTTCTTCGGGCCTGTCATTTCATGCGCACAGAGGGTCAACGCGCCGCATACTCTCACAGATTGTCAGAGCTGCCGCCTCAAAAAATTGAAACTCGCAGATTGTGCAGGGCAGCTTCGCTGGCAGGCCCTCAGTTTTGGCACTGCTCGATGGTTTTTGGTTTCACCATCAGAAAAACGGCACGCGGTTTGGTGGAGCATAGCGGGTTCGAACCGCTGACCTCCTGCATGCCATGCAGGCGCTCTACCAACTGAGCTAATGCCCCGGAATTAAAAAAAACCGGCTCCCCTGATTTGGGGAGCCGGAGACTAGCAAAGAGCGGTGCTTTGACAAGTGCTATTTCTTCTTCTTTGCATCACCACTCTTGGTGGGGACGGGATCCTGCACCGTTGCGGCGGCAGGAGCGGCTGCAGCCTGGGGCTTCGGCAGCTTGTCATAGATCTTTTTCGCTTCGGTGACTTCCTCGGGCTTCATCTTAGCTTCGAGCTGCTTGATCACGTTTGCGGTGACATCCATGTCGGCCTTGTTGCCGCTCTTCTGGGCGACTTCGTCAGCCTGCATGGCGTAGGCCCAGGCACGGGGAAGTTCTGGGGTGCCAGGAACCACACCGACGGCATACAGGTTGGCCAGGCGAAGCATCGCCAGGGCCACACCCTGCTGGGCTGCATCTGCATAGTGACCAGCGGCCACCATGCGGCTCTGGCGCACGCCTGCACCCTGCTCATAGAGGATGCCAAGAGCGATCTGCGCAGGGGCAAAGCCCATGTCTGCGGCGCGCTGGTACCAGCCTGCGGCTGCCACCACGTCCTGGGTCACTCCGGTGCCGTTGGCATAGAGACCGGCAAGGCGGTTCATGGCCTGGGCGATGCCTGCGGTGGCGGCCTTCATCAGGAAGGTGAATGCCTTGGCAGGGTCTTTGTCCACCACGGTGCCGGTTTCATAGTAAACGCCGACGTTGTAGAAGGCTTCGGCCAGGTTGTTCTGGGCGGCGAGGCGGTAGAGGTCCAGGGCGCTCTTCGGATTGGGCTGGATCAGGATGTTGTCCTTGTCGTCACGCTTGCCTTTCGGGTCTTTGATGATGCCCGTTTCAAAGGCATTGCCGAGGCGGAAGAGAGCCTGCGGGTCGTTGCCGTTGGCGGCCTTGGTGTAGTAGTCGAATGCCTTGACCACGTCCTGCTTCACATCAGCGCCGTCCTGACCGACACCGTTTTCATAGATCTGACCGAGGATGCGGTTCGCAGCAGCAAGGCCCTTTTCAGCAGCCTCGTTGAACATCTTCAGTGCAGCCTGCACGTCCTTGGCCACAAGCTTGGGGCTCTCCTTCGTGTCAGGGTCGCCGTTCAGCAGGCGGGCACCATAGGTGCTCAGGGCCACTGCGCTGCCCTGCTTGCCGGCTTCGATGAGGTACTCAAGAGCCTTCTTCTGGTCCTGCGGGACGCCTTCCACTCCGGCGGAGTAGATCTGGGCCAGTCCGAGGGTCGCTTCACCGTCACCGGCTTTCTCACCCTTTTCCAGAAGCTCCTTGGCTTTCACCGGGCTCTTCTCCACCACCACGAGGCCTTTGTCACCTTCGGTCACGCCCTGCAGATGCAGCTGGGCCAGCATGCGGCGGGAAACCTTGTTGTCTGCGGCTTCAGCTTCCTTGATCAGCTTGATGGCTTCCTTCACTGCGTCCGGGTTCTGCGCACCGGCCTGCATCAGCACCTGGGCGAGTTCGGATTTGGCAAGGATCTGTCCTTTGTCCGCAGCCTTGCGGAAAAGAGCGGCGACTTCATTGATGTTCGCACCGCTGAGCACTCCCCAATGGGCCAGCGCGTAGATGGCGTCTTTGTCATCCTTCTGCGCCAGTTCGCGGATTTTCGCCACGGCGTCGTTGAAAGACTTGTTCACGTCAGGGCCTGCTCCTGGGTTGGCCTGAACCTTGTCCTGATCAGCCTTGAGAGCTGTGAGAATGTCGGTGAACTCTTTGGATGCTCCGGGCATTTCGGCAGTGTCGATGCCAGCGACCGCGACGAGGGCCGCGAGTTTAAGTTTGAGGGCTGTAAGTAGCATATTGGTTGTTATTGAGAGGGGCGTTTGATCCGGTCGTTCCGGATATGTTCATTTTTCACCAGGAACCACAGACACATCAAGCTTTTGATAAAAGTATATTATTGGGTCGCACAAAATCTCACACACAAATTTCTGAGGGGGTGTCGTTGACGCGGTTTTTTCAAAACGACCGAAATCATCCCAAAACAGGCAAAATTCGGCCTTGTCACGATTGAGCACGTCATTGACGCAAATCCTCAGCCCTCCATCCTGCCCGCTCTCCATGGCCGAAAATTCCACTCCCACCGCGACATCAGACACACCGCCTAAAAGTGGTGCCGAGCCTGCCAAAAAGCGGGAGAATTTCAAAAAACGCAACGAAGTCCCCTCTGCAGAAGAGCTTCTCGCTTCCTTCAACCGCGCCCTCCCTTTCAGTGACGAAGCTGAGAAAGGCGTCCTCTCCTGCCTCCTTCAGGACCCCCTCGAGCGCCTCAGCGACTGCCGCGTCAACCTCCCCGCTCTCGCCTTCTATCATGACGCCAATCGCACCGTCTATGAGAAGCTCCTTGAGTTCTACGACAAGAACCTCCCCGTCGACCCCGTCACCCTCACTCACGCCCTGCGTGAGCAAAACCTCCTCGACAAAGTCGGTGGCGCCGCTGCCATCTCAGAGCTCTTCGCCTTCGTCCCCATCCCCTCCCACTTCCCGTACTATAAGAAGATCGTACTGGATAAGCACATCCTCCGCGAGCTCATCCATGCCAGCTCCCTCAACATCCATCACTCCTATGAGCATGGTAAGGAGCAGATGGATGAAAACATCGACACACTCATCGACCACGCCGAGCAGCGCATCCTCGCCGTCCGCGAATCCGTCGGCGCCAAAGAGGGCATCAAGACGCTTTCCACCCATGTCATGGATGCCATCGACAGCATCCAGTACATGCTCGAGCATCCCGGCCAGCTGCGCGGCCTCTCCACCGGCTACAGCAAGCTGGACGCCATGAGCTCCGGCCTCCAGGGCGGTGAAATGTTCGTCATCGCCGCCCGTCCCTCCATGGGCAAGACCTCCTTCGCCATGAACGTCGTCGAGCACATCGCCGTGGACTGCAACATCCCCTGCGCCGTGTTCAGCTTGGAAATGAGCGCCACCATGCTCGTCCGTCGTCTTCTCGTCTCCCGGGCGCGCCTCAGCATGCAGGATCTCTCCCGCGGCCTGCTCTCCCGAGCTCAGCAGGATGCCCTGGCCAAGGCCACCCGCGACCTGCAGAAAGCCCACATCTTCATCGATGAGACCCCAGGCCTCGACATCATGGAAATGCGCGCCAAATCACGCCGCCTCAAAAAGCAGCACGGCATCCAGATGATCATGATCGACTATCTCCAGCTCGTCACCTCCCAGAGCCGCCGAGCCAAGGACAACCGGCAGATTGAAATCGCCGAAATTTCCGCCGGTATCAAAGGCCTCGCCAAGGAGCTCAATGTCCCCATCATCGTTCTCGCCCAGCTCAACCGCGCCGTCGAGTCCCGCAAAGGCCAGCGCCCCGTTCTCTCTGACCTTCGTGAGTCCGGCTCCATCGAGCAGGACGCCGACATGGTCGGCCTCCTCACCCGCTCCGACTACGCCGGCGCCAAGATGGAGGTCGAAGACGAGGAGGCCGAAGAGAAAAAGAAGGGCGAGGCCATGCTCATCCTCGCCAAAAACCGAAACGGCCCCACCGACGACGTTCTCCTCCGCTTCATCGACCACGCCATGCGTTTCGTCGAACGATTCGAGGAGCCAGAGTCTCCTTAAAGGCCTACTTCTTCAGCAGATCTCGGATTTCCGTGAGCAGCACGATGTCTGCGGCAGGCGGAGGTGGCGGCGCGACCGCCTCCTCCTTCTTCATTTTGGCCAGGAGTGTGTTCACCGGCTTCACGATGACAAAAAAGATCACCGCAGACGTGATCAGGAATCCGATCACCGCATTGATGATCATGCCGATGTCGAGCATGTTCGCCGTTTTCTCCCCCTTTTCATTGATGAACTCGCCGATCTTGATGCCCAGCGAGACATTCGGATTGCCGCCTATGGCTTTGAGAATCGGCTCGATGATGCCTTTGGTGAAAGCGGTGACGATGGTGCCAAACGCGGCTCCAATGATGACCCCCGTGGAGAGATCAACGACATTGCCTTTGAGGATAAAAGCTTTGAATTCTTTAAGCATGGCGGTGTGGAGGGTGAAGTGAACGTGGCCGGTTTTGAAACCAGCCACGTTTTAACCCCTTCAGCAGGCATCAGGCCAGCATAAAATGCGCTCAGACCTCCTGCGCGACCTGCCAGCTCTCCTGGTCCAGGTTCTCTTTCAGATGGCGGTAGCTGCTGGCGATGCGCTCACGTGCCATCCGGCCAAAGAACCGCACCAGCCTCACCAGCCGGTCGATTTCCACGTCTGGCATGGATGAGTCATTCACCCGGCTTTGCGCATGCGCCAGCGTGCAGCCCCACACAAACAGTTCGGCCCCCACATCCACGAAGTGCCCCAGCAGCACCTGCCGCCTTTCCAGCTTGGGGCCGTTCAGCGCCATCGCCAGAAACAGGCGCCGCGCCAGCACTCGGCTCTGCCGCGCTATGGCATCCAGCTCAAACTGCAAAGCCGGGTGCAGCAGCTCCTTCACATCTCCGGCCCCCAGCGGCAGCCACTTCCTGGGATACCACCCGGCGTAAAACCGCGCGGCCCGCAAGGCGGCCTTGGCACGCACCTTCCACGGCAGGGTCGGATTCACCGCATCCGCCCCCAGGTTCAGGTGGGGCTCCAGCGCCTCGCGCGCGATGAACAGCCTCATGATCTCGCTGCTGCCTTCAAAGATCGTGTTGATCCGTGAGTCACGGAACAGCCGCTCAACCGGTTCGGGCACTTCTCCTCGTGCTTTCAGCGAAGCCGCCGTCTCAAATCCCCGCCCCCCTCGCATCTGCATCGTGTCGTCCATGATGCGCCAGGACTTCTCGCTGCCCCACAGCTTGCCGATGGCAGCCTCAAGCCGCACGTCCGCATGCTTGTCACGGTCCACCAGGGCCGAGACATAGCGCACGATGCTCTCCATCGCGAAGGTGTCGGCGGCCATGCGGCTGAGCTTGTCAGCCACGGCGGCATGTCGGCCGATCGGCTGGCCCCACTGCTCACGCGAGCGGGCCCAGCGTTTGCTGATATCCAGACAGCGCTGAGACAAACCGGTGCAGGCGGCGGGCAGCGTGATGCGGCCCGTGTTCAAAGTCGTCAGCGCCACCTTCAGCCCTCGACCCACTCCGCCCAGCACATTCGCCACAGGCACCTGCACGTTGTCAAAATGAATGACCCCGTTGTACAGCGCCTTGAGTCCCATGAAGCGGCAGCGGTGCAGCACCTCGACGCCGGGCCAGCTCGTCTCCACAATGAATGCGGTCGTGGCATGCGGCTTTTCCGCCGTCGGCGTTTTCGCCATAACCACAATCAGCCCGGCCTTCGTGCCGTTCGTGCACCACAGCTTTTCCCCGTTGAGGATGTAGTTTTCACCGCTCTCATCGAGTCTGGCTTCCGTCTTCATCCGTGCCGGGTCAGAGCCCACTTCGTTCTCAGTCAGGGCGAAGGCGCTTATCTCACCTTTGGCACAGCGCGGCAGATACTTGGCCCTCTGCTCTTCGGTTCCAAACAGGATCAGCGGCTGCGGCGCCCCGATCGACTGATGGGCCGAAAGCAGCGCCGCGAGGTTGCCGCAGCGGCTGCCCAGCAGCATCGCCGCCCGCGAATAGTTCGTCTGCGATAGTCCCAGACCTCCGTACCGCAGCGGGATCTTGATGCCAAAGGCGCCAATGCGCGCCAGCTCGCTCAGCAGCACTTCAGGGATTTCGCCTGTCGCGTCGATCTCATCAGGGTTCGCATGCTTGTCCAGCACCTCTTCGAGCCGGTGCAGAAATGCGTCTCCCTGATCGTGGTCCTCGACGCTTTGTTTAGGAAACGGCAGCAGCTTGTTGAAATCCGGTTCGCCGAAAAAGATGCCGGCGGCGATTCCGTTGTTGCGGCGTTCATCTCGGGCGGCCTCCGCCATTTCGAGTGCGGCACGCTGCCCCGCATTCATGCGGGAGGTGTCGATGTGGGTCCGGGCTTCGGACTTGGGTTCTTCCAGAGTGGTTTTCATGGCTTGGTTCTCCAGTTGAGGTTGGGTCAATAATCAATGATGCCCGTATCCCGGGCGAAAGTGATGGGGCCGCCGCGGAACGGCGGGTAGCCGGTGCCGAGCACCATGGCCAGATCGATGTCATCTGCGTTGCGCGCGATTCCCTCTTTGAGGCAGCGCATCGCCTCCTGGCTGATCAGCAGCGCCAGCCTGGTCTGTATGCTTTCGTGCTTCGGCAGGTCCGCATGTCTCGCAGGCGCGATCTCCTTCCCCTTTTCATATCGGTAGAAGCCCTGGCCGCTCTTCTTGCCCAGCTGCCCGGCACTGACCATCTTGTCGAGCGCATCGCTGTTCGGAAAGCGGTCTGGAAAGGCGGTGGCCAGCGTACGCGCCACATGCGCCGCCACATCCAGCCCGATCTCGTCCAGCAGGCGCATCGGCCCCATGGGCATGCCAAATTCCAGCATGGCGTCGTCGATGTCCTTCACCGGCACCCCGCTCTGGTTCAGCCGCACCGCCTCCATGAGATAAGGCACCAGGATGCGGTTCACCAGAAATCCGGGGCTGTCCTTCACAACCACGGGCGTCTTGCCGATCTTCTGCACAAAGCTCACCGCCGTGGCCAGCACATCTGCGGACGTTTCAGGAAGTGTGATGATCTCCACCAGCGGCATGCGGTGCACCGGATTGAAGAAGTGCAGCCCTATCACGCGCTCCGGATGAGGCACGCTGTGCGCCAGTTCCGCGATCGACAGCGCGCTGGTGTTTGTCGCCAGGATCGTGTCATCAGAAACACGGGCCGCCAGATCGCCAAAGATCTTCTTCTTCAGCTCCATGTTTTCCGTGGCAGCCTCGATGATGAGGTGGTGCCGGCTCAGCGGCACCTTCACATGCGTGGTGCTGATCCGGTCCAGCGTGTCACGGCCTTGCACCTGAGTCACCAGCCTGCGGCGCGTGGCGTCTGAAACGAGGCCATGAATCCGTTCCAGTCCACGCGCGAGGCTGTCGTTGGAGACGTCCGTCATGAGAACACGGACGCCTCGCGAAGCGAGTGTATGCGCGATGCCAGCCCCCATCACCCCGGCTCCGATGACAGTGGCATCGGTGAGAGGCAGCGCTGTGCCGCCCGTCACAGCACGTTTGCTGGCTTCTTCGCGCTTGAAAAAAAGATCGATCAGCCGGGCCGAGTCGCGATTCTCGATCAGTTCAGCCACGGCGTTGCGTTCCAGCAGCAGTCCTTTTTCAATCTCACCATGCACCGCATGCGTCACCACCTCGACGGCCTTCAGGATCGACGGATAAAGCCCGCGGGTCTTTTCGAGCACCTTGCGCTTCGCCATGCGCCCGATGATGGCTGAAAACAGATTTTCAAAGCGGTATATCGGTTCCGGACGCCTGCCCTGCACCAGACGCCGGGCAAGAACCTCCAGACGCTCTGCCGCCACCACATGGCTGATGAGCCCAGCACGTTTGGCGGCACTGGCATTGAGCAGCTTGCCTGAAGTGATGAGATCGAGCGCCTTGCGCACACCAATGATGCGCGGCAGCCGCGTGGAGCCTCCCCACGCAGGCAGAATGCCCAGCTGAGTCTCCGGCAGGCCGATCTTGGTGCTCTCATGGTCGCTGGCGATGCGCCAGTCACAGGCAAGAGTGACTTCAAATCCTCCCCCCATGCAGGCGCCGTGGATCGCTGCGACCTTGGGCTTGTTCAGACGTGCGAGCCGGTCAAACACAGCCTGCCCGAGCCAGATGAGCTCATTCACCCGCACAGGTTGCATGCTGCGAATGGCCTTGATGTCAGCACCCGCGACGAAAATTCGCTCCTTGGCGCTTCGCAAAACCAGGGCTTTGACACGCGTGTCATGCTCAATGACTTCCAGCAGATGGTTGAACTCACGCAGAGTCTCCTCGTTCCAGACATTCGCAGATGACTTCGGCGTGTCAAAAGTGATCCAGGCGACTCCGTCGTGATCAATGTCCAGCCGGAAATGCTTCGGCGGCACCGGATGACCGTGAATGATGTCCTCCAGCACATGGGGAGGATCGTGGATGATCGAAGGGCAGTTGTGAAAGAGTGTTTTCATGGCTTTGGGTTGGATGAGATTTCACGGACATAAATTCACAAGGCTTCGAGGCACGCCGCCATCCCCTGCCCGCCTCCGACGCAGAGGCTGACGACAGCGCGCTTCGTGTCGGTGGCATGCAGCTGGTTCAGCGCAGTTTGCACAAGACGCGCACCCGTGGCTCCGACAGGATGCCCCAGCGCGATGGCACCGCCGCAGGCGTTGATCTTCGCGGGGTCCAGCTCGCCCAGCGGAGCCTCCAGCCCCGCTCTGCGAGCACTGGCGGGATCAGCCAGGCATTTCATCACTGCAAGCACCTGCGCGGCGAAGGCCTCGTTGATCTCGAACACATCCGCATCATCCAGCTTCCAGCCGCTGCGGTGCAGCGCAGCATCCACAGCGCGCACCGGCCCAAGTCCCATGCGTGCAGGGTCACACCCGGTGGCGGCATAGCTGACGAGGCGGCCCATCGGCTTCCAGTTGTGCGCGGCGGCGGCTTCCTCCGTCGCTACCAGCAGAGCCACGGCCCCGTCGGTGATCTGGCTGGAATTGCCCGCCGTCACGCTGCCGGTCACGGTGTCAAAAAGGGGCTTCAGTTTGGCCAGCTTTTCCAGGCTGGAGTCTGAGCGAATGCCGTTGTCCGCCTCCACCATGTGCGCGCCCAGCACCGGCGCGATCTCCTGGCCCAGCAGGTGATTGGCACGGGTGGCGCAGAGGTGGCTCCTCATGGCAAAGGCGTCCTGCATCTCGCGGGAGATGCCAAACTCACGCGCCAGCACCTCGGCGGTCTGGCCCATGTTCAGGCTCGAAACCGGATCCGTCAGCCCCACCTTCAGCCCGATCACGGGCGCAAAATCCGCCGGGCGGAAATGCAGCGCGGCTTTGGCTCGGCCGGCGAAATCTCGCGCACGGCTCAGCGCGGTGAACTTTTCCACCGCCGGGCGGGAAAAATAGAAGGGCATGTTGCTCATGCTCTCCGTCCCGCCCACCACAAAGACCTCGCCCTGACCCGCGCACATCTTCGCATGCGCCAGTGTGATGGCCTCCAGGCCGGAGGCGCAGTTGCGGTGCACCGTCATGGCCGGCTTTGCTTCCGGAAGCCCGGCACGCAGCGCGATCACGCGCGCGATGTTCATGGCCTCCGGAGGCTGGCCGACGCAGCCGAGGATCGTTTCATCCACCAGCATGGGGTCGATCCCCGTGCGGGTGAGCAGTGATGAGACGGCATGGCGGCCCAGTTCGACCGCATCAAGGTGGGCGAGATCAGACCCGGCGCGGGAGAAAGGCGTGCGCACGGCGGATACAATGACTAGAGAGGGAGTTTTCATGGCTTTAGGAGCTGAGTGCCACACTGGCGGCGGCAGGTTGGTTTTTGGGCCGGTGATCGACTATTTTTTCCTCCTTCAGGAGGCGGCCGACTCCCAGTTGATCACGGAGTTCGGCAAGTGTGTGAAAGTGGAGACCGTTCGGCGTGATCTCCGTGGCTTCATGGAAACGGCGGGAAACGGCGAGCTCCAGTTCGGACTCTCGCACACCGGGTTCAGCGGTGACATGCAGATGCACCTCATCCATTTCCAATGGGTCATCGTGGCGTTTGCGCAGCTCGATCTGCCAGGCGGCGATGCCCTTCTGGTCATCCAGCAGGTGTTCAAGGAGGTTGAAGTTCACCAGCGTTCCCTTCAGCTTGTCCACATGCAGCTCGCGCACTTCACTGACCCGCGAGATCGGGCCCAGCAGCCGCGGGCAGGTGCGTCCGCAGTTGGGGCACTTCTCCCAGGTCATCCCCCCCTCGGCAATGTCTCCCGTCCTGTAACGCACCACCACCGTGCCACGCGCATCGAGAGGAGTGAAGACGATTTCACCCGGATGTCCGTCGGGAACAACATCTCCAGTTTCCGGGTTGATCAGTTCCACCAGGCCGAGGTCAGGGCTCAGGTGATAGCCGCTGGCATCAAGGGATTGCCCGACACATTCGGGAAAGGCCATCTTCGCCTCCGTGAAGCCGTAGGTGGCCATGACGTGCGTGTCAGGGCTGCCAAGCAATGTGGCCAGCTCCCGAAGACGCGCCCGCAGACCATCGGCCACTTTTTCACCCCCAAGAACAAGCCTTTTCAAATTGGGCCACTGCCTGCCGGTTTCATAGGCCTCACGCAGCACATGATAGATGAAGGTGGGCATGCCGATGAGGATGTCCGGCTGGATCTTGTCGATGAGCCTGATGTTGCCGTCGGTGCCGAGTGTTTTGCCGCCGCCGGTGCTGAGCATGAATGTGCCAAAGCCAAGCCCGGCGTGATGCGCCAGCCAGAACGCAAGATGGGGCGCGTACGGGAAGAGATTGACGTGCTTGAAATCCCGCTGCGAGCGCCCCGCGAGCATCAGCCGCGTGCCGCTGATGTTAAGGTTCTCCAGATCGTGCTTGGTATAGAGAAACGGCACGGGATCCGAGGAGCGCCCCGTGGTGCTGGTGAGCAGGATGGGACGAAACTCGGCCTCTGCCTTCTCCTTTGCAGCAGCCCGGCCATGCAGCAGCGCTGTCAGCAGCATGCCGGGCTCATGGCGGAGCGCTGTTTCATCCGGGACGAGCACAAAGTCACGCGGGTTGGCGAGATCTTTCTTTGAAGTAAACGGCACGCGGCTCCAGTCCTCATAGGATCTGATGTCTGAAGGCTGGATGGAATGCTCTTCAAAAACGCGGCGGTAATGCGCGCTGAAGGGCACGACGCGGCGGCTCAGGTACTCACGCAGTTGCGTGAGCTGCCACTCTCGCCAGGCCTCAGGCGGCGTGGCGTTCCAATCGGGTGTGTGACGGAGCAATTTCATGGCTGATTGTCTCCTGGTTGAGGTTGGTGTCTGTCTCTAGCAGGGCACGAACGGCAGGCAGCGCGGCGGTTGCGGCGTCACGACCGGCCTGCAGATATTGCCCGAAATTTTCAAAGTCATGCCACGTCGAGGTGACAAAGTGCGGATGGATCACCACATCCGCAGCAGCTTCCTCCTTGGCGATGAGGTGCAGCTGCGCGGCCATCAGAGCGCGGCGGAAGGTGTCCAGAACGTTCCCATAGGCGAGCAGGTTCACCTTCTGCCAGAAGGTGCGGAACATGCGTGAAAAAACCTGGAAGGCAGGTTTGTCCTCGGACATGAACCCGCGGTCGCTTTTGGACTCGAAGTCATCCGGCGCAGGCATCACGTTCACCGCGATGACCGCATCAAGATGGAAGCGTTTTTTCAGGATGGTCACCGGAAGGGGCTCGGAAGCACCGCCATCGGTGTAGCGCCGGCCGTTCAGGCTCACCGGAGCACAGACCGCCGGAATGGCCGAGCTGGCATGCACCGCATGCGAAACACGGCCGGAATCAAACACATGCGGAGTCAGACGGTCCAGATCTGTGGCTATGACGATCAGGGGCTTGTCCAGATCCGCAAAGGTCTTTTCACCCAGATCTCTCTCAAGGTGCCTGCGCAGCTTTTCACCGCGGATCAGCCCTTCCGAAGGAGGAATGATGTAATCCATCAGCGACTTCAGCGTGGCGCGGTCTTTGATCTCCCGTGCTCGTTCCTCGAGGTCAGCACCGCTGAGGCCGGCGGCCCAGAGGGAACCCACATACGCCCCCATGCTGCAACCGGCGATGGCAGTGATCGGGATTCCCTCTTCTTCGAGCACCTGGATCACCCCGGCATGTGCCAGACCACGCGCACCGCCGCTGGACAAAGCGAGCCCGATCCTTGGTGCCTTCCCTCCCCCTGAGCCGTGCTTTGAACTTTCTTCGGCACGTCTCCATCCCTGGAAGGGAAGTTGGAGCTGGTTGTTCATGACCTGCGGTGGTTGTTATGCTTTTAGACCCCCGCTCTGAGAAAATAATTCAAAATTAGCGATTTTTTATGCATAAATGGCTCCCATGAACGACTCCGACCTCAATCGCATGCTCAGACATGCCGCAGCCGCCCCACCTGTGGCTGTGCCGCACGCACTGGAGGCAGGCATCATGGCTCGCGTCCGCGTCGATGATGGCCGGGCAAGGCGCTGGCAGTCTTTTGTGCGATGGCTGCTGATCGTAACCGCCATCGCTGGGATCGTGACTGCAGGCATGGTGGGCTGGGCCATGGCATCACGTGACACCATCCATACCACACCACCCGCCATGGAGCTGTTTCGCACAGGAGAGCCACAATGACCTCAAGGCTCAAATGGATGCTGATTTCGGTGTTTTGCTCCGCCACTCTGGCCGGGGGAACCGCATGGCTGGTCACAGACTGGACCCTTCACCGTCATGGCGAAAGCCACGCGCATGATCACGCACAAACAGATCTGCATGCGTGGATGCATGAGCACCTCGACATCACCCCGGAGCAGCATGAGAAGCTCGAACCCATTGAAGCCGAATTTGAAACCCTTCGGGTGAAACTCAAAGACGAGTTGCGTCAGGCGGATGTATCCCTGGCCGAAACCATCCGAGATCCCCAGATGAACGAAGCAGCCATGAATGCTGCCCTGGAGCGGCTGAACAAGGCGCAGGCTGCCTTGCAGCGGGCCACATTGGATCATTTTTTTGCAATGAAACGCTATCTGCGGCCTGCGCAGGCAGCCAGACTCCTGGAGTGGACTCATGACAGCCTTGCCCGCGATTGATCCCCTGATCCTTCCGCAGGCCGGAGCTGCGGCCGAAGATGCGGCGGAAGCAGCCCACCTGCGTGCCGCCCAGGCAGGCGACATGGCCGCCTTTGAATGGATCGTGAAACAGCATGAAGAAAAGCTGTTCGGCTTCTGCTGCCGCTGGCTGCGCTGTGCCGAGGATGCGCGTGAAGTCTGCCAGGATGCTTTTGTGCGTGCATGGCAGGCGCTGCCTGAATTCGAGGGGCGGGCGAAGCTTTCAACCTGGCTGTATCAGATCGCGCTGAACCTTTGCCGTGACCGGGCCAAATCACGGGCTTCGCGGCAGCGAGACAGCACCACGACGCTGAGCGAACTCGAAAAACCTTTGCCCTGTCCGCAAAACTCCCCCGATGAAAGCGCGGAATGGCAGAGCGAGATGCAGAAGCTGGAGCGCGGGCTGGCGCTGCTGCCGGAAAAGCTGCGTACAGCACTGATGCTGAGCGCCATGGAAGGCCTGAGCCATGAGGAGTGCGCCAAGGTGCTGAACTGCTCCGTGCGCGGCACCGAAGGGCGGATCTACCGCGCGCGGCAGATGCTGCTGCAGTGGTGGAATGAGGAAGTTCAGTGAGCTGAAGCACCACGCACCGCCTTTTCAAGGCTGTTTGCGGCATCTGAGCGCCAGCCGATGACCACACGTGGCATGAGGCCACCCAAGACCAGAAAGAGGATGCAGACGGTCAGCGGCCAGCGCTCACGAGGCAGGGCGTCGGGGATGTTGATGACGTGCTTTGGCAGCACGCCGAGGAACAGGGTGTTGTAGAGACGCAGGAGGTTGATGGCATTGAAGACCGTGGCAACCAGCAGCACGATGCCGGCGCTGAGGTGGTTTTGCAGCATGCCGTGGAAGATGAGCTCCTCAGCGCAATAACCCAGCGTGCCGGGCAGGCCGACAAGGGCGAGGCCACAGATGAGGAAAAAGGTGGCAAGACGTGGTGCTTTGGCGGCAAGGCCGAGATGCATCAGAGGGTCTTCACTGGAACTTACCCGCACTTCCAGCGCACGAACGATGCAGATGAGCCCGGTGGAGGCAGCAGCCACCACCAGCCAGTGGGTGAGCGCACCGGTGACTCCTTCGATGTTGGCGCTGGTGATGCCGGCGAGCATGAAGCTGGCCTGGCTGATGCACAGGAACGCAAGGAGACGCCGGGGCTTGCTTTCTGTGAAGGCACGCAGACTGGCGATGCCTACGGTGGCAACAGCCGCCAGACTGAGGAATTCGAAGGCATTGTGTGCTGATTCTGAGAGAGAAGCGACCTCTGCGCGCGCTACAAGCACGACGCCAAGGTGGCCGTTGAAAAGGAGGGCTTTGGGCAGGAGGGGGCCATGCTCGAAGGCATGCACTACGCCTGCGTGGAGGGGGAAAAGGCCCTTGCGACAGATGACTGCGATGGTGAGAAAAGCGGCCCAGAGTGTACCATATTTGGCAAAACCAGCGGTTGATGAGGCGCTCAGAACAATCACGGCGGCGGTCAGGGCGACACAACTGGCCAAACGGATGCCGATGGTGAGGCGGGTCTCCCGCTGACTGCCGAACATGCCTAATGCAAATGGCAGGCAGGAAAGCCACCAGCCAGCGACCATGGGAACCCAGGAGGCGGCGGCGTAGGCGGTCTGCACGGAGAGGGAGATGAGCAGCATGCCGGCGGGGGCCTGCCCGGCCGCGTCACGCCTGGGAGCGATCACCATGACGGCAAGGGTCAGGGCGGCATAGAAGGCCATGGGGACGGCATTGAGGCCATCGGCCTGGAAGAAGGGCAGCCAAGGATCGTGCAGACTCCCCTGCCCTGCGGCGCGTGACTCACACGCGGCAGCCAGGAAGGCTATGAAAGCGAGTGCTGCGGCCACCGCTGCGACGCGGCGTGGATGGGATGCCTTCCAGGATGCCAGCACGCCACCGAGCAATGAAGCCAGGGCGACGGTGAGGTATGGCAGTGAAAGGTAGGGCATGAATTTGATCAGTGATCTGACGACTTCTTCGCAGAAGCTTTGGGTTCGAAAAGGGCGAGCCAGTGTGCGACAGCCTGAACAGGGGCGACGATCCAGCGCTCGACGACGGCATCATAGAAACCGCGCCCAAGAGCCAGACGGTAGAGCCAGACCTGCACAGATTGAGGCAGCAGGGATTCATAGTGGCTGCCGGTGGGGCTGAACCTGCCGCCAGCAGCGGCGTGCACGCGATGGTAGTCGCGAAGCATGGAGGGCGTGCGCAGGAACTGCAATGTGCGCAGCATGGCGTGGCTGACGAGATGGATGAGAGCGAAGGTGGACCAGCCGAGGCCGATCTCGACAAAGATGAGGCCGATCTGAGTCTGGGCTGCATAGGCAAGGGAGGTCTTGGCATCGGCACAGGTGCGATGGACGAGGGTGCCGAGGAAGGCGGTGGCCAGACCGGTGATGATGATGAGGCCGGTGGCGATCCATGAATGGCGAATGAGCGGCTCGATACGCAGCAGCAGATAAGCACCGGTGTGGATGGAGATGGCCCCATAGAAAACGGCGCTGGAAGGGGTGGGACCCTCCATGGCACGAGGCAGCCAGCCCCAGAAAGGACCTTGGGAAGATTTCCCGGCGGCGGCGATCACCAGCAGCACGGCGACGACCGCGCCATGGATGCCGGGGGCTCCCTCTGCGCCGAGCAGGCCCTCCCATGAGGTGGTGCCGAACCAGTGATGCGCCAGGAAGATGGCGAGCAGCATGAACAAGTCCGCCACACGATAGGAGGCAAAGACCCAGAGGGCATTGCGCACAGGCTCCGGCCGATACTGGAAGAAGCCAACGAGGAGCACGGAGGTGATGGCTATCGTTTCCCAGCCGACGATGAGGAGATCCAGCGAGTCAGCGGTGAAGACGAGCAGCGCGCCGAAGGTGAAGAGGTGCAGGAGAAGGAAGAAGCGGAGGAAGCCCGGGTCCCGATGCAGATAGCGCACAGAAAAGAAGGCGACAATGCTGACGAGCGCCACGGTCAGGCCCACAAGCGGCAGGGAGAGCCCGTCCACCAGCAACGAGAGCGGATAGCCATAGTGCCCGACGGTGAACCAGTCCCCCAAGCTGACCTGAATGGAATGAAGCCCCTGCGAACTCATGCCCCAGCCGATGACCACCGCCAGGAGGGCAAGAAGGAAGTAAGCCGACTTGGTAATCCGCGCCATGACGCGCTCCGCGACGCCGCCGCCCAGGAGCCAGACAAGGCTCAGCCCGAGGAAGAGCGCGCCGGGCGTGGCGATGAGAATCGGGATCAGGGTTTTAAGAGGCATGGACAAAGGCTGGATGTGGCAGAGTCAGAGTTAAGCGGCCCGGGGGTCAATGCGAGCCAGGGGGAGGTGCTCCCTTTTACCGCGATACCAGGCCTGTGAGCTGGGAGCCACAGGAAGCGGTTCCTCATCCCCTTCCAGCCTTTTGAAGACGCCGTCACGATACACCTCCACGTGACCGTCATCCGGGTCCATGGTGGCGATGCGGAGCCACTGGTTGCAGACGATTTCGTTGAGCTCACGGTCCGCGCTGATGACTTTCATGAGACGGGCCGGCGTGGTTTCGACAATGAAGAGCATGCGCACCGGCTCGTGAATCTCGACGGCCTGCGCGGGGAGGCCTGTGCGGAGGTCGCTCTGGTAACCGTTCATCACGCCGAGGAGGCCGTTGATGTTGTGAGGGAGCTTGGTGCCGCTGCCGTAAACGTCGTTGTCCACCGCAGAGAAGTAGTAGTCGAGATTGATGCTGCAGCAGACGGGGAGAGCCGCGCCGATCACCTGAGCGAGCGCCTCATCGCCGGGGTCCTTGGTGGCGTCGTAGGAAACAAGGAAGGCGCGGCGGTCCATGAAGAGGCCTTTGGTGATCTCCCGCCGTCCGACGAAGGTAACGGCATTGGTGCAGTGGCCGTACTCGGGCCGGGGCTCGCCGATGTGTTCCGCGCGCTCCTGGACATGGCGCAGGCTGGAGTCCGGAGCGATGTCATGAGCGGCAGCATCAAAACGGCGTGAGCGTTCATGGGCATTGAGGGTGCGGGCCTTGTCGAGCGACTGATGGACGCGCAGGAGATCGCCGCGATGGGTTTCGGGAAGAAGATCCAGGTCGAAGAAGTGGATGTCTTCGTTGCAGGTGTCGTGATAACCGCCCAGAAACCAGGTGTCCTCCGGAATGACGACGCCCCTGGCGCGCAGGGCTTCGCGGACAGCGGGGCGGTTGGCCATGATGGCAAAGAGGCGTGCGTTGGGCGCGCCGCTGTGGCCGCCGCAGGCCTGGCAGCAGTAGGCGGACTCGTAGGGGTTGTTGAGGCTGGTGGAGCCGTGGCCGAGGATGACGACCAGTCTGGCGTGCCCTTTGTGAAGACCTGCGGGCCCGAGCACCTCATACACACAGTCTGCCTGCTGCTTAAAGGTGATGCCGGTCATGAGGCCGGTGGTGGCGCCCCGGGAGGCTGCGTCATCGCTCATGAAGGAAAACTCGGTCCTGGGCTCGGGCAGGAAAGAGCGGTTCAGCCACTTGATGAAGCGGCCGTAGGACAGCGGGGTGAGCACGCGCAGCGCGAGCGGGAAAAGGCTCAAAAAGCCGAGGCAGGCGGTGCTGACCCAGCCGCGCACGAGGGTGCGGGAGGAGATGAAGCCATGGCGTACGACGCCAGCCCAGGCACGGCGCAGCCCCTGGCGCTGTTTGTGGAGATGCGCCTGATCCTGCAGCGGGACCTCGCGGACGGCATGCTCGGGATCGACGACGACGGGGCAGTATGAGACGCCGCCAGGGTCATCGATGCCGGCATAATGGATGGCCACGCCGAAGAAGCCGGCGACGCCGACAGTTTCGATGCCGGGGTCGGCCTCCTCGAGGGCGCGCCGCATGGATTCTTCACGGTCGTCCATGCAGAAGATGACCTGGGCGACGAGGCGGCTGCTGCTGGGAAAGACGCAGGGCATGGTGCGATGCCTGGCGAGCGGGATGAGCACGCGACGCTCATGGCGACGCTCATAGGCGAGGTGAAGCAGACGGCGGCGCTCGATTTCATGACAGGCGAGAATTTCCTGTGCGAGGCGGGCCATCTCCGCGTCCGGGAAAGCCATCAAGTCATGGCTGCTGATGCCCAGGAGCTGGGCCACGTCAAACACACGGGCCGTGTGAGTCAGCGGATCAAAACGCGGCACAGGGAGGAGGGTGGAGCGCCATGCGGCGGTGTCTCCGGCGACGTGTGTGAGAGCCGCGATGGTGTAGGTGAGGCGGAGCGCGAGAAACTCCATGACGGAGCAGCGCACGCGATCATGGGGAGCGAGCGTGGGATCCTGCTCAAGCATGCGGACCATGCCCGCCCAGCCACGCAGTGCGAGGAGCTCCTCGGTGATGAATTCCTGCCACTGGCCGAAGGGCACACCGAGCCGAGCGAGGGCCTCCAGCACGACGGCGTCTGCGTCCATATTGGCCGCCTCCTGGCGCAAGAACTCAGCATGCACGCCGCTGAGATGGGCCGGGAAGATGGCGAAGGCCTGAGGCATGATCTTGCGAGCCGCACGGAGGAGTCCTTTGTCGCGATGCGGCATGGGCCAGTAGGCAATGCCCTGGTCCAGATAGGCGGCGGTGAGGCGGATGAGCGGCGGGTGGATGAGGGCGTCCAAGTCGATGCCCTGCTGCGCCAGGACGACCTCACGCGGACGTTTTGGCGGGACGGGAGGAGGGACGGGCTGGGGTTTGACCCGGGCGAGGCATGCCGCCCAGAGCGCCGAGGGGGAATCTGCGCGGAGTGCGGAGGCGGAGGATGGGGGGAGGTCGGTGCGGAAGGAGTCCAGCCAGCCGCCCTCCTCCATCTGCCAGGAGATGTTGATGCCATTCACGCGGCGGACGCCGGGAGCGAGCATGGCGCGACGGAGCTGACGGCGCCGGAGCCTGCCGGGGAGGATTTCGGCATCGGGCTCGCAGGAGAGGACGGCGTCGAGGTCTTCATCGAGGATGCGGCTTTTGGCGCGCTCTGTCTGATAGGCCTCCTCGGAGAGGAAGGGCTCGGCCTTGAAGAGCGTGCCGCCTTCAATGACCGCGTCTTCAAATCTGCGGTGCTGGAGGGAGAGGAGGGTGTTGTAATGAATGAAAACCCCCAGGGGCCCCTGGATGGGCAGGAAGCGAGCCGCATGATCCACCACCTGGCGCAGATGCTCGAGCCGCCCCTCTGCCGGCTGAGTCTCCTGCCTGGAGTCGTGACAGCCACAGGTGCTGGCATGGGTGCGGGTACTCATTGAAGATCAAAAGCCTATTATATAAGGCTGAGGAGATGGCTGCGCCATCCCTTGATCAGGGGGTATTCCGCTACGGAGCGCGGGGGCGCGGATTTAGGAAAGCGCGGAGGGAAAATGACGAATGGTGCGGCGATATGCGGGGCGGCACTGCCGTCTGGCTGGAAGAGCAATCATCCAGAGCAAAACGATGCGGGAGCGTATGGGACCGGGACGATCCCACTCCTCCAGAGCTCTGACGCGCTGGCAGAACGTCACGGGCATGCTTCAAACGAAGAGTGAACCCGTTTTCAACTGTGCACGGTATCAGACCTGTTCTCGAAAAGCCTGTCATATTGCCTGGAAGACGGAGCGGCCCGATTGGATGCGTTAGTCGCCGGCCTGTTATCTTCAAAGAACAGGTCCAAGCGCCTGGGGTGAAGCGGAGCGGTCCTTGTTCCGCAGGAACAAGGCTACTTTGCCTTGCCAGGAGAGCTGTCCGGGATCGAGGATGTGTGATGCCAACGGGATGGCTTCGCCGGGGAGGTGGTGGAAGGGAAGCGCGCGAGACCTAGGGAAGATTGATGCGCTGATCGACGGGCAAGCGTGCCATCGTGCTTAGCCGGGAGGGCTATTCTGCTTTTGGCGGAGTTTGGAGGGGGACGACGATTTCGATGCGGAGGCCGCTGGGATGCCTGCTGGTGGCGGTGAGCTCGCCGCCAGACTGGCGGGCGCGGGCGCGCATGCCGACCATGCCGAGGCTGGGGCTGTAGATGATGTCTCCGCCCTGATGGGGAAGGCCTTTGCCGTTGTCTTCGATGGTGAGCCGGATGGTCTGCTCCCGGTGCATGAGGCTGATCTTGACCTCGGTGGCCTCGGCGTGACGGGCGATGTTGGTGAAGGCCTCCTGGGCGATGCGAAAGAGGTGTGTCTCTGTTTCATCCGGGAGACGACCGGTGAAGTCGGACTCGTAGTCCACCTTCATGCGGGTGCGCTGGCCGAATTTTTCCGCGAGCCAGCGCAGGCCGGCGTCCAGGCCGAAGTCGTCGAGAATGACGGGGCGGAGGAGCTGGGAGAGCTCGCGGACGTTGGCGATGGATTCGTCCACGAGGTGGAGGCAGTCTGCGCGCAGTGAGGGGAGGTCCTGGGTGGAGCCTTTGGTGAGGTTGGCACGAACGGCGGCGAGAGACTGGCCGAGCTCATCATGAAGCTCATGGGAGAACCTGCGAGCGGCCTGCTCCTGGGTCTGAAGCATGTGCCAGGAGACGCGGCTGAGCTCCTCTGACTGCCAGCGGATGCGCTGGATGCTTTTGCGGGCGAAGGCTATGGTGAGCATGGCGCAGATGGCGGCGAGGACGGTGCTGGAACCGAGGAGGAGGGTGGAGTCGTCACTGAGCTCCTGAGACTGCTGCTCCAGCAGGTGCTCTGTCTTGGAGAGGTGGTCGGAGCTGATTTTGATGAGCTTGTCCACGAGCTCGAAGACGCGGCCATGATGCTGAAAGAGGATTTCCATCTTGTCCCGCTGGACGGGCTCCTGGCTTTCGAGAAGACGATGGGACTCACGGGAGAAGGCTTTGACGCGCCTGTCGAGCTCGGTCCAGAGCTCGGCGTCTGCGAGAGAGCGGGTCTCGCCACTGAGGCGGGAGACCTGGCGGTCGCTTTCATCGAGCTCGGCGAGCAGCCTGACGAGGTCATCACGCTTATGATTGATCTGAGTGAACTGATGGAGAACGGCGGTCATGGTGTTCTCCTCCGACTGGACGTCCTGACGGAGACGGGCGATGAGGAACTGATCGCGGGCGAGCTGCTCGACGCCGCGGCGAATGCCCTGGCTCTGACGCACGGCGACGAGGCCGGCCGTGCCGAGGAGGACCATCACCAACAGGAAACCGAGCGCCAAGACGCGCATGACGTAGCGCTCTGTGATCCGGAGGAACGTGAAGGACATAAAGGGAGGGTGCGGGGCTCAGACGACCATGACAGCAGGAGCCGTCAACGACGTCCTCCCGGACCCCGTGGGCTGGATGTGATGGAGAGCTACCACAAGGCGCAGCCTCCTCACCTGAACGAGCCTGTCAAGGTACTGGTGAAACAGGACCAGAGATGAGAACCCGATGGAAGCGGCACTGATCGCACCCGGCCTCACCCCGAAGGGCACTGCATGAACGAACTTATCCTGGGCGGGGAGAGGGGAAACTTGCCGGGCTCCATCACGGCTATAGAAGAGCTCGTGAGTGTATTCTCAGTCGATGAGGCCGTTGCGGATGGAGAAGCGGACGAGCTCGCCGATGGAATGGAGATTGAGCTTTTCCATGATGCGGCCGCGATGGGCTTCGACGGTGTAAACGCTGAGATTGAGCACGGAGGCGATCTCCTTGTTGGTCTTGCTCTCGGAGATCATCTGGAGGACTTCGCGCTCGCGGGGGGAGAGGAGGTCGATGGGATTGGTGACGTGCTTGCGGTAGTCGTCGAGGACGGCGTCGCTGACTTCGGGGCTGAGGAAGCCTTTGCCGTTGGCGACGGCGCGGACGGCGGCGAGGAGATCGCTCTCGTTGCTGTCTTTGAGGAGGTAGCCGTTGGCGCCGGCGCGGAGCATTTCGCGGACGTAGACGGAGTCCTTCTGCATGGAGAGGGCGAGGATGCGCGCCTTGGGCACGGCCTTGGAGATCTGGCGTGCGGCCTCGATGCCGTTGAGCTCGGGCATGGTGACGTCGAGCACGACGACGTCTGGCTGGAGGTCGATGGCTTTGTCCACAGCCTCGCGGCCGTTGGAGGCCTCTCCGACGACCTCCATGTCCCACTGGGCGGCGAGGATCATGCGGAAGCCGTTGCGCACGACGGCGTGGTCATCGGCAAGAAGAATGCGTGTTGCTTTGGCGGACATGAGAGGCGCACCATAGCAGGCCGGAGCCTGCGGCAAAGGGCAAAAACTGCGGTGATTTTATGGGCAAGGAGGAGGGAGGGTCGTCCTAGAGACGCCGCCCCTCCTCCCCCATTCCATGTCCGTTTTTCGCCTATCCAAGATTTTCCTCAGCCTGGCTTTGCTGCCTTTGTCCGGTCACGCCCAGGCGGTGGTGAAGGCTCCGGAGGCGGAGGGCTCGCTGGCAGAGGCGGTGGAACTGGAGCTGCCGGAAATAGTCATTGAGGGCAAGGCGGAGAGTCTGATCGGGATCGCGACCTCGGCCTCTAAGGGCCAGACCAGCGCCAAGGAGCTGATGGCGCGGCCTTTTTCGCGGCGTGGTGAGCTGCTGGAAAGCATTCCGGGCTTCATCGCCACGCAGCACAGCGGGGATGGCAAGGCGAACCAGTACTACCTGCGGGGGACGAACCTGGACCATGGGACGGACTTTGCGATCTACGTGGATGGCATGCCGGTGAACCTGCGCAACCATGCGCATGGCCAGGGGTATGCGGACACGAACTTCATCATCCCGGAACTGGTGGGCGAGCTGGAGTACTGGAAGGGCACGTACTATGCGCAGCATGGCGATCTGAGCTCCACCGGGGCGGCGCGCTTCAAGCTGGTGGATGCGCTGCCGCAGGGCATCCTGTCCACGACCTGGGGAGAATATGACTACACGCGCACGCTGATTGCAGACACGATCCAAGCCGGTGCGGGGCAGCTGACCGTGGCGCTGGAGCACCAGTATTACAACGGGCCCTGGGAGCTGCCCTCAGACGCCACGCGGCTGAACGGCTTTCTGCGCTGGCACTGGGAGAACGCCAAGGACAAGATCAACCTGACCCTGATGGGCTACCACGGCAAATGGAGGTCCACCGACCAGGTGCCCCTGCGTGCCATGGAGAGCGGCCTGGTGGGCCGATATGGGAACCTGGACCCCACCGACGGCGGCAACTCACAGCGCTACAGCCTTTCGTTTGACTGGGTACGGAATGAAGGCCGCACCACCACGCGCGCCAATGCGTATGCGGGCTTTTACGACCTGGATCTGTTTTCCAATTTCACCTTCTACATGGACAGCTTTGCCCGTGGGGACACGCTGGGCGACCAGTTTGAGCAGAGGGACCACCGATGGTTCCTCGGTGGTGAGCTGGCGCGAGACTGGCGCTTTGATGCCCTGGGGCAGGAGCAGCGGTTCACCCTGGGCGTGCAGCTGCGGACCGACATCATCACCGGACTGGGGCTGTACAACACCGCTCAGCGTCAGCGCTGGAACACCGTGAGGGAGGACGACATCACGCAGTCCACGTACGGTCTCTACGCGGAGGCTGAGCTGAAACCGGCGCGCTGGCTGCGGATCATCCCCGGGGTGCGCGGCGACGTGTTTCAGTTCAACGTGGAAAAGAGCAACCTCCCGGAGAATGCGGGGTCGCTGACCAAGGGGATCGTGAGTCCGAAGCTCAGCATGGTCTTCGGGCCATGGGCCAAGACAGAATTTTATGTGAACGCCGGCATGGGCTTTCACAGCAATGACGCACGAGGTGTGAACATCACCACGGATCCGAACACGGGCCTCCCGGCAGACCGGGTCAATCCGCTGGTGCGGACCTACGGGGCGGAATTCGGCATTCGCAACGAGTCCATTCCCAAACTGGTGAACACGCTCTCGTTTTGGATGCTGCACAGCGATTCGGAGCTGATCTACACGGGGGATGCCGGCACGACGGAGCCGGGGGCGGCCTCGATGCGCAAGGGGATCGAGCTTTCCAGCTACTGGCGTCCTGAGGACTGGGTGATGGTGGATGTGGAGGCCACACTGACCGATGCGCATCTGGTGAACACGGATCCGCCGAACCAAAAGATCCCCAACTCGATTCCCTACACTCTCAATGCTGGCATCACTCTGGGGGGCGCGCAGGGCCTCTTCGGCTCGCTGCGTGCGCGATACTTTGCGCCACGGCCCCTGGATTCGGTGGTGGACGTCAAAACGCGCGAGTCGCTGCAGGTGAATGCCCGCCTGGGGTATCGGAAGAACAACTGGGAAGTCGCGGTGGACTGCCTCAATCTGCTCAACCGCAGCGACTACGATGTGGCGTACTACTATGCGTCCCAGCTTAAAAGTGATGCCGCGCCGGTGGACGGGGTGCATGTGCACCCGATCGAGCCGCGGATGTTTCGCCTTTCGGTGACCTGGCGCTTCTAATCTAGCGGACTGCCGGCGGCTTTTTGCCACCAGTGCCGAGCTCTTTTGAGCGAGATCCGGGGGTAAAATGGCGCTTTGTGGCCATGTGGGCCGGAAAAATTTGTGCCTGAAATGGTGGAGGCCAGATGCCCAGACAGCCTGAGTTTGTCAGGATTTGCTCAGACATGTCAGAAATGAGTCATTTATTGTAAATGAAATGCAAATATGACGTCTTTTTATTTAATGACGTGACCCTTCAAGCCAAGTTGAATAAAAAATTCATAATTGAAACGCTTTACAGAGAATTGTTTCAATTATAGTTTATAAATAAGCATTCACTTGGATTCATTGAGTCTATTTTGAGTGTCGAAAATGCTAACGTTTTCAACCATGAAACTTCCCTCTCCTGCTCACAAGCTGCGGCAGCTGCCTTTGCTGGCTCAGGCAGCTGCGTTGCTGTTCGCTTTGACCGGCGCTGGCTCTGCTGCCACGACCATCGAACTGAGCGAGCCTTTCAAGCCTGCCGGTGAAAACTACACCATCACGGCGCTGCAAAATCTCACGCCTCTGACCTTGGACGGCGCCACTGCCCTGGGAGCGAACCCGAACATCAACCTGGAGTTTCAGGGTGGCTTTGGTGTGCGCTACACGAATACATATGGGGGGCTGACGGACTTTGGGATCGGCCTGTATGACGCGAGCTGCGCGCCGGGCATCCAGGTAGCCTCCACGGGGCTGAACATTGTTTTTGACCAGCTGGTGTCCAGCCATGGCCTCTCCGCCACGCTGGGGGACTTTGACATTGCGAACCTGTCCACAGACTTCAGCACGGGCAATGTGGCGCCGACCGTTTCCATCTATGGAACCGGGGGCCTGCTGCTCGGCAACTTTTCGGCCGCAGACATCATCGCTGACAATGCGCTGAGCCTGCTGAGCAGCAACGACCCGATCACCAACACCGACCTGTGGAAGCTCAATCTGGACGCCTTGATCGGCCCGAATGTGCTGGTCTCCGGCTTCACTCTGGGAGCGGACCTGCGCAACGGAGGCGGCAACCTGATGGACGTGAGCGGCAATGCCTATTACCTGGTCTCGGTGACTGGCTGCGAATGCGCCTCTGTGCCGGAGCCTGGCTCGGCTTTCCTGATCCTGAGCGCGGGACTCGGCGCGCTGATCATCACCCGCCGCCGCCACCGGGATCTGCTCTGGGCGAAGTGACGAGAGCCTGATCTGCCGCTGTGTGCGATGCGCCGTGGGAACCCTGGTTTCCCACGGCTTTTTTATGCTGCGTGGCTGCGGGTGTTATTCTTTGAACTCCTCCCGGTCGGGAATGCGGGTGAAGGCGA
This sequence comes from Prosthecobacter fluviatilis, assembly GCF_042655725.1. GTDB lineage: Bacteria > Verrucomicrobiota > Verrucomicrobiia > Verrucomicrobiales > Verrucomicrobiaceae > Prosthecobacter > Prosthecobacter fluviatilis. Next base: position 205,495 of record NZ_JBHSMQ010000001.1, on the reverse strand, counting down.
TCTTGGTGCCTGAGAAGGTGCGGACGGCGTCTGGGGTGAAACCGATGACGACGGAGTCGCGACCGTACTTCTGATTGATGTCATCCATCACACGGCTCAGGAGCTCGCGCTGCTGTTTCGGTGCGGAATCGCCGGAAAGATCGAAAAGCTCAAGCTGGCGCGGCCAGGCCTCTGCCACCAAGCCGAACAGGGTCACCGACACCTTTTTGACGCGCTGCCAGCGGGCCTGCTTCATCACCCGCAGCCAAAGATCCGCCAGCACACGTGCGAGCGCGATGCTGTCCGAGCCTTCGTCAAATCTGGCCTGGGCTTCGCAGCGCGGCCCGTCCTCCAAGCGTATGCTGAGATGCAGATGGCTGGCGCGGTACTCCATGCGGCGCAGCCTGCTGGCGGCCTTGAGGAGGAGCCTGCGGGCGACAATGCCTGCGGCGGGAGGGGTGCGGAATTCGGGGGCGAGCACATGGCTGTGCCCGATGGTGCGATGCGCAGGGGGAACGTCATCTTCCGTGATGCCACCGTGCAGTCCGTGCCAGAAGCGGTCGCCGCCCACGCCGCCCCAGGCGCGGTGGAGCGTCTCGCGATCTGCGGCCCACAAGTCTGCCATGGTGCGGATGCCGCAGGCGTGAAGGCGGGGCTCCATGCGGCGGCCGATGCCGCAGAGGTCTCGCAATTCGAGATCGAGAAGGCGGCCTGGCAGGTCCTCCTGGAGGAGGGCGACGAGGCCGTCGGGCTTTTGCATGTCGCTGGCCACCTTGGCGAGGAAGCGATTGGGAGCGAGGCCGATGGAGCAGGTGATGCATTCGCCAATGTGCTCGCGCAGGCCCTGCTTGATGCGCTTTGCGAGGGCGGTGGCCACCTCGAGGGGGCGGCGGGGAGCGTCGAGCTTGCAGGCCATTTCGTCGATGGAGCAGATTTGATGAACGGGGAAATGGCGCTCGACCTCCTTGATGATGTCATGGTGAAACTCCACGTAGCGATCGTGCCCGGCCATGACGGTGATGAGGTGCGGGCAGCGGCGACGGGCCTCGCCGATGTTGGTGCCGGTCTTGATGCCGTATTTTTTGGCCTCGTGGCTGGCGGCGATGGCGCAGGTGGTGTCTGAGTCCACCGGAACGACGGCGACGGGCCTGCCACGGAGGGCGGGATTGAGCTGCTGCTCGACGCTGGCGAAGTAGCTGTTCAGGTCGAGAAACAGCCAGTCCACCAGGGGCTGGGAATGAGAAGGAGCATCGGGCGAGATCATTGAAGGAGGCCAAATTGGTTGTGATTTCAACATGTGTTCATTAGAACACTTTTAGGGCCGAATAAAGTCCAATTCACATGATCTTACAGGGTTCTTACCAGACCTAAGTTGATCGCCACAATAATTTTTATAACCAATAAAACATGCAGCCTTCACCTGCTACGGCATCCATTTCCTCATCTGAAGCATCCCCCACACCCTATCCCCTTCTTTCCTCCGACGAAGCCCTGTTCCATGCCTGCCTGGAAAACCTGACCGCCCAGCGCTGCCACATTCAATGCAAACCCCGGCTCTTCGAAATCCTTCATGCTGAAAACGCTGCGGGGTTTTTAAAGATCTGCCAGCGGCATACCGATTTCCTGATCTACCGCAAAGGGGACTGGCTGCCGATGGTGGCGATCGAGTTTGAGGACGGGAGTTCCGGCAAGGCCAGCCGCAAGGCACGTGACCGCCAGTTGGTGAAGGACATTTTTTCGACCTTCGGCATTCCCATGCTGCAGATTCATTCCAAAGAGATCAACCACATCGACACACTGGTCCACAAGCTCAGCAATGCCTGGCTGCAGCGCAATGCCAATCTGGAGATCCTGCCGCCGCCGAGCGAGGTGTGCGCGCCGCACCCGCCCACGACCACCCTGCTGTCAGCCATTGCCGCAGGGACAAGTCCGAACGCGAGCACAAGCCGCGCGTGCTCCGCCATTTCCTGAGCGGCTTGAAGCCTTCCTAATCCCCCAACTGGAAGTCCAGGGTGCTCTTTTTTGCGACATTTTCCGGCGCGTCGCGATCGACCTCAAAAGGTCCCAATAAATTGTTGCCGGCCAGATCTTCAAGCAGGGGGTCGATCTCGACAAGGCCTGCGCCTGATGGCCAAACTGAAGCAGGCGTGAATGACCAGGTGCGAGCGTCCGAGGCCACGTGAGCTGAGCCGGTGATTGTGGCGGCGCGAGCTTTGACCGTCAGCGCGGAAACGAGTATCGCGGGGTCAAGGGGTTCGTCGAAGGTAATGGTCAGAGGATCGCGGGTGGCGGCTTTGGGTGGCGTGATCTGCCAGCGGAGAGGATCAGGGCAAGTGTGGTCTGGCGCTGCTGCGGTGATGGGAAAGGTGATGTCCTTTCCGAGAGCCACACCGGCAGTGGAGCGCCAGGAAGAGGCGATCTTGAGGGTGTATGGACTGTTTTCCTGCAGGACGGGGCCTTCATCCTGGTTGAGGTTGACGCCGGTTTTCTGACGGCCAGGATGGAGCCAGAGGGTGAGGCGTCTGCCGTCGGGGGACCAGAGCTCGGTCTCGCGGAAGGCCCCTTGAACGATGCTGCCGTCGTGGCGCAGGAGGGTGATGCGATCGAGAAACACGCCCTGCTCCATGGGCTGGCTGAAGTGGAGGTAGAGCTTCAGGGCATTGGCCGGGAGACTGGTGGGAGCGGGAGAGATGCTGGCGGCAGGAGCGGCGGCGGCGGGGCGCTGGAAGTGCAGCTGCTGGGTGGTCCAGTGACCGTCGGGGGACTGGACTTCCACACGATAGGTCTCTCCGGGGACGAGCGGCAGGGTGGCGGCGAAGCGGACGTGGGCAGCGGATTTTGAAATGCTGCCAAACAGGGGCTCTGTGGCTCCTGTGCGAAACACGCGGATGTCCACCCCCGGGGACTCGATGTGACCGGAGGGGTCCACCTTTGCCTCTGCGGCAAAGGCGGTGGCGCCAAGGAGGGCGAAGAGCATGAGCCAGCGCTTCACGGCAGGGCGGCGACTTCGAGGGTCAGCGTTCCTTCGGCATCGCGGAGGACGACGGCCTCGGTGTCGCTGAGCTTGTCCACCTGCACGGCACCAAAGAGCGCGTCCACGATTTCGATCCCCTGGGGGCCGTCGTGCTGTTTTTCGTCGCGGCGGGCAGCGTTCTCGTTGGTCTTGTCGGGGGCCTGTGAGTCGAGGTAGTCCATGCTGATGCGGGCACCCCACATCTTGCTGGGACCGAAGGCGTTCTGCTTGAAGCGCTGGGTATGCACGACAAGCCATTCCTTGCCACTTTTGTCAGTGTAGCTGAAGAGATCGAGCGGGCGGTTGCCGCTGCCGAGCTCGACCATGCTGACGCCTTTGACCTGGGCACCGCTCTGGATGTCGTCCACCTTGAACTTGGCGACGGGGGTGCAGGCGAAGGCGCCGACGACAAAGGTACCCTCCTGTGACTGATAGGGAATGAAGCTCTGGATGGGGGCCTTGGTCTCCCACTTGCGATGAGCGACGTGGTAGGTTTCGGCGCTGAAGACGCTAGCGGTGGCGCCGTCTTTGACCGGAACTGGGATGGTGAAGATGCGGGAGGCGAACTCCTCATTGCAGGTGCCGGTGGCGAACACGCGATCTTTGTCGAAGGCGACATCGGTGATGTTGGTGACCTTGCTTGCGGTGCCGCCGGGCAGGGTGACACGGGCCCATGAGAGTGGCTCAAGGTTCAGCGGAGTGATCTTGCCGTCAGAGCCGACACTGACGATGAGCACGGCGTTGTCCGGGCGGCGCTGAACGCCGAGGTAGATGCGGCCGCTGGCGGGATTGACCGCGAGGTCTTTGACGGTGATGTCCTCCTTCTTCACACCGAGGCCTGCGGCGATCTGGGCACCGATGTCGGCGACGGGCTTGGCGAGCTTTTCTTTTTGAGGGCCTACATCGCCCGTCTGAACGGCGAGCACGCTGGCGGTGCCGGGCTCAGCCACGAGCAGGAGGCCCTCCGGCCCAAAGCTGATGGAACTGAGGGACTGGATTTTGAGGCCGCCTTTCTGGGGCGACTCGAGCAGCGCCGCGGAAGCGCCGAGGGTGGAGGCAAGGAGGAAGGAGAGGCAGAGTGCTTTCATGGCCGGTGAACTGGTGGTGGGCTATGGTACGGAACCAGCAAGGCGAATGTCACGCCCGAATGTGAAATTGAAGTTCACGGCGAGTTCATCGTCTGAGGCTTGATCTTTGGTCGAAAACCAGCGACCCGATGCGACGCGCCCATGAAAAAGAAGCCAACCGAAGAACGCAAGCCGACGAAGTCCTCCCTGTCGCTCTGGCAATCGTTGAAGCGGTTTTGCATCATTTTTGTTCTGGGTGGATCGCTGGTGTGCACGCTGGGGGCAGCGGCGATCATCGCGTATTACAGTGAGAGGGCGAAGGCGTATGATCTGACGAAGCTGGGAGACATGCCGGAGCGAACGATCGTGATGGATGCGAAGGGGGTGATCCTGGGACGGATGCACGGGGAGAACCGGATCATCGTGCCGCTGAGCGAGGTGTCTCCGTGGTTTGTGAAGGCGCTGCTGGCGCGAGAGGACTCGCGCTTTTACAAGCATGGCGGGGTGGACTACCTCGGGGTGGCGCGAGCGATGGTGCGCAATGTGAAGGAGCTGCGGGTGGTGCAGGGGGCGAGCACGCTGACGATGCAGCTGGCGCGCAACAGCTACCCGGACCTGGATGACCGGAGCCTGAACCGGAAGCTGGTGGAGATCATGCTGGCGCGGAGGATCGAGAAAGCGTGCACGAAGGAGCAGATCATCGAGCATTACGTGAACCGCATCTTTTACGGGCCGGGCATCTACGGGGTGCAGCGGGCAAGCCAGGTGTACTTTGGCAAGCATGCGAGCCAGCTGAGCCTGAGCGAGGCGGCGATGATCGCGGGGATCATCCGCAGTCCGGCGCGCTTTTCGCCCTTCCGGAATTATGAGGGGGCGCTGAAGGAGAGGGACACGGTGCTGAAGCGGATGCTGGAGCTGAAGATGATCACGCCGGAGGAGGAGATCGCGGCGAAGTATGCGGACATCGCGCTGCATGCGCAGCCTTTGTTTCAAAGCCAGGGGGGCTACGCACTGGACACGGTGCGGCGGGATCTGGACCTGATCCTGGAGCAGCAGGAGATCGAGGACGGCGGGCTGCAGGTGTACACCACGCTGAACAAGGAGCTGCAGGATGCGGCTGATGAAGCGGTGGAGAAGCGGCTGGCGGCGGTGGAAAAGCAGGGTGGCTACGCGCACCCGAAAAAGGCCGATTTTGACAAGACGTGGGACGGCACGCAGGAGGTGGCCTCGACGCCGTACCTGCAGGCGGCGCTGATGATGCAGGACAACACGACCGGTGGCATCCTGGCGCTGGTGGGCGGGCGCGACTACCGCCACAGCAAGTACAACCGTGCCACGATGGGAGAACGACAGATCGGGTCCACGGTGAAGCCGTTTGTGTATGCTGCGGCGATCGCGTCCGGCTTCATGCCGGGGACGCTGATCAATGATGCGCCGATCCAGCCGGGTGAGATTGAGGGTGCCTCGCCAGGATGGAATCCGCAGAACTCGGACGGCAAGTTTCTGGGGCCGACGACGCTGACGGACGGGATCGTGAAGAGCCGCAACACGATGACGCTGCGACTGGGGAACTACGCCGGAGTGGACCGGGTGATCGACCTGCTGACGAATGCGGGCTTTGCTAAACCTGCGGAGCGGACGCCGCAGATTTTCATTGGTAACATTGGCGGGAATCCGCGGCAGCTGACGAGCGCGATCAGCGTGTTTCCGAACCAGGGGCTGCGGCGCCGGCCGTTCCTGATCGACCGGATTGTGGACAAGGCGGGCAACGTTATTTATCAGACGCCGGTGCTGGAGTCCGAGGTGATGACGCCGAGCGTGGCGTTTCTGATGCGCAACATTTTGGCGCAGGTGCTGGACCGAGGCACGGCGGCCACGCTGCGCAGCGAGTATGGATTCAAGGAACCGGGCGGTGGCAAGACGGGGACCACGAATGATTACAAGGATGCGTGGTTTGCGGGCTATACGGACCGCGTGAGCTGCGGGATCTGGGTGGGGCTGGACAAGCCGCAGACGATTGTGGAGGGCGGGTATGGGGGCACGCTGGCGCTGCCGATCTGGGCGGATGTGATGAAGAAGGCGGTGGCGCTTGGGTACAAGACGGAGGTGCCGAAGGTGTCGCTGCCGCTGTCACGGGTGTCTTTGTGCCGGGTGAGCAGCCAGCTGGCGACGGATGGGTGTGCGCAGGCGGGAACGGCGTATGAGGATGCGCTGCCGTATGATCTGGTGCCGCAGAATTTTTGTTCGGAGCATCAGGGCTATCATGCGCCGGCGCCGCGTCCGGCATCACATGGTCGCGGGCGGGGATTGTTTGATCGGATTCGGAGCTGGTTTCAGTGACTGGGGGGAGACTGGCGGAGGGTATGCGGGAGTGCTGGGCGATGCGGAGGCGTGAGGGATCGGGACGATCCCTCTCCTCCGGAGGGGTGGGGTGTGCGGAGGAGCTGGGAGAAAGGATGTGATGGGTGGCGCGAGCCGCACAGAGGTTTGCCTTCGGCCGGCTTCGCGTTGTGCGGCCCCTTATGCTGGCGCTCTGGTGCTCGCGCGAGGGTCCTGGGAGGATGCGTGCGCTGATCGACAGGCAGGAGTGCCTGTCGTACTTATGAGGCTGCGCTAAGTTTGCGTGGGTGGGACATTGCTGCGCGGATGACATTTCCTGGCAGTCGGAATGCTGGGGTGGAAAGGACAGGCCGGAGGCCTGTCTCCCATGGACAGCCGGGACGGCTATCCTCCGAGGGGAAATGCGGAGCTCCGCACAGAGGTTTGCCTTCGGCCGGCTTCGCGTTGTGCGCCCCCCTATGCTGGCGCTCTGGTGCTCGCGCGAGGGTCCTGGGAGGATGAGTGCGCTGATCGACAGGCAGGAGTGCCTGTCGTACTTATGAGGCTGCGCTAAGTTTGCGTGGGTGGGACATTGCTGCGCGGATGACATTTCCTGGCAGTCGGAATGCTGGGGTGGAAAGGACATGCCAGAGGCCTGTCTGCCGTGGACAGCCGGGACGGCTATCCTCCGGGGGGGGAAATGCGGAGCGCCGCACAGAGGTTTGCCTTCGGCCGGCTTCGCATTGTGCGGACCCCTATGCAGGGGCTCGCGCGAATGACCTGGGAGGATGAGTGCGCTGATCGACAGGCATGAGTGCCTGTCGTACTTCAATGCTTCAATAGCCGAGCCAGGGACCGAGCCATTTTTCGGCTTCGTCGAGGGTCATACCTTTGCGGGCGGCGTAGTCTTCGACCTGGTCTTTGGCGACGACGCTGATGCCGAAGTAGTGGGCCTCGGGATGGCTGAAGTAGAGGCCGCTGACGGCGCTGCCGGGATGCATGGCCATGCTTTCGGTGAGCTCGACGCCGGTCCTGGCGGTGGCATCGAGCAGGCTGAAGAGGATGGGCTTTTCGGTGTGGTCGGGCTGGGAGGGATAACCAGGTGCGGGGCGGATGCCGCGGTAGCGCTCCTTGATGAGATCCTCGTTGGCGAAGTCCCCTTCCTTTTCATAGCCCCAGGCCAGACGGGCCTGCTTGTGGAGGTATTCGGCGAAGGCTTCGGCGAGGCGGTCCGCGACGGCCTTGACGACGATGGCGCTGTAGGGGTCGTGCGCCTTTTCAAACTCGTGCGCGAAGTCGTCCGCACCATGGATGCCGACGGCGAAGCCGCCGATGTAGTCGGCGCGGCCGCTGCCTTTGGGGGCGATGTAGTCGCTCAGAGCGTAGTTGGGCGTGTCCTTCTTGATGACCTGCTGGCGCAGGGTGTGGAAGGTGGTCTGCACGGCGGCGCGTGATTCGTCGGTGTAAACCTCGATGTCGTCGCCGGTGCTGTTGGCAGGGAAGAAGCCGATGATGCCGCGCGGGGTGAAGCGCTTTTCGGCGATGATGCGGTCGAGGAGGTCGTTGGCCTCCTTGTAGAGCTTGAGCGCCTCGGCTTCGGCCTTGGTCTTCATCTCGGGGTCTTCGTGGGCGGATGAGAAACGCTGCTCGGCGGCGATCCAGCGGCCGCGAAGCTCCCAGGAATGGAAGAAGGGCGACCAGTCGATGAACTGGCGCAGGGTGGCGACGAGTTCGGGGCCTTCGTAGGTTTTGGTACCGAGGAAGGAGGGGGTGGCTATGTCCTGCGTGGCCCAGTCAAACTTGGTGCTCTTTTCGCGTGCCTCGGCGAGGCTGAGGAGGGTGCGGTCTTTTTTGCGGCCGTATTCCTCGCGGAGCCTGGCGTGGCGCTCCTCGTTGCTCTTCACGAAGCCTTCGCGCTGGTCTTCGCTCAGAAGGGCGGTGGTGACGGGAACGCTGCGGGAGGCATCCAGCACGTGGACGATGCTGCCGCTGTATTTGGGAGCGATCTTGATGGCGGTGTGAGCCGGGCTGGTGGTGGCACCGCCGATGAGGAGGGGCTGCTTGAAGCCACGGCGCTCCATCTCGCTGGCGACGTGCGCCATCTCATCGAGCGACGGGGTGATGAGGCCGCTGAGACCGATGACATCCGCGCCGACTTCGAGGGCCTTTTCCAGAATCTTGTCGCAAGGGACCATGACGCCCATGTCGGTTACTTCGAAGCCGTTGCAGGCGAGAACGATGCCGACGATGTTTTTGCCGATGTCGTGCACGTCGCCTTTGACGGTGGCGAGCACCACTTTGCCAGCGCTGCGCTGATTGGGGTTGGCGGCTTTTTCAGCCTCCATGAAGGGCTGCAGGTAGGCCACGCTCTGCTTCATGACGCGGGCGCTTTTGACGACCTGGGGCAGGAACATTTTGCCTGCGCCGAAGAGGTCGCCGACGACGCTCATGCCATCCATGAGGGGGCCTTCGATGACGGAGAGGGGCTTGCCGAGCTTGGCGAAGACCTCGGCGGTGTCTTCATTGATGAAGTCGGTGATGCCCTTGAGGAGCGCGTGCTCGAGGCGCTTCTCCACGGGGGCCTGACGCCAGCTCATGTCGATCTCGGCCTTCTTGGTGGTGCCGGCCTGGCCTTTGAACTGCTCGGCGTAATCGACGAGAATTTCCGTGGCGTCGGGGCGGCGGTTGAGGATGACGTCCTCCACCTTTTCCAGCATCTCCTTGGGGATCTCCTCATAGACCTCAAGCATGCCGGCATTGACAATGCCCATGTCCATGCCCGCCTTGATGGCGTGGTAGAGGAAGACGCTGTGCATGGCCTCGCGGACCTTGTTGTTGCCACGGAAGCTGAAGCTGACATTGCTGACGCCGCCGCTGACCTTGGCGTGGGGCAGGTGGTGCTTGATCCAGCGCGTGGCGTTGATGAAATCGAGGGCGTAGTTGTTGTGCTCCTCGATGCCGGTGGCGACGGTGAGGATGTTGGGATCAAAGATGATGTCTTCGGGCGGGAAGCCGACTTCATCGACGAGGATGCGGTAGGCGCGCTCGCAGATGCGGATCTTGTCGTCGTAAGTGGCGGCCTGGCCCTGCTCATCGAAAGCCATGACGACGGTGGCGGCACCGTACTGCTTGATCTTGCGGGCGTATTCCTTGAACTTTTCCTCGCCCTCCTTGAGGGAGATGGAGTTGACGATGCCCTTGCCCTGCAGGCACTTCAAACCGGCCTCGATGATCTCCCATTTGGAGGAGTCCACCATGATGGGGACTTTGTTCACCTCGGGCTCGGTCTGGAGCAGGATGAGGAACTTGGTCATCGTGGGCACGCCGTCGATGAGGCCTTCGTCCATGCAGACATCGATGACATTGGCACCGCTCTCGACCTGCTGGCGGGCGATGGCGACGGCCTCCTCGAGCTTGCCCTCCTTGATGAGCTTGGCGAACTTCGGTGACCCGGCGACGTTTGTGCGCTCGCCGATCATGAGATAGGGCGGGCGCTCTTCCGGTGTGGCACCTCTCAGCACGAAGGGCTGGGAGCCGCTGAGGCGCATGGTGTGGGGGTCCTGCGGCACCTGACGTGGTGGCAGGCCCTCAAGTGCCTTGGCGATGGCGGCGATGTGCTCGGGGGTATTGCCGCAGCAGCCGCCCATGATATTGACGAAGCCGCTGCCGCCGAAATCTTTGGCAAAATTGGCCATGTCCGGCGGAAGGAGATCGAAGCCGGTGGGGGCCAGCGGATTGGGCATGCCGGCATTTGGATAAGCGGAGACGAAGCAGTCGGCCTTGGTAGAGAGCTCCTCCAGGAAGGGACGCATCTTATCAGGGCCGAGGGAGCAATTGAGGCCGATGGAGAGGGGCTTCACATGCCGCATGGCATTCAGGTAGGCCTCGGTGACCTGGCCGGAGATCATGGTCTCGCCGCCCGGGCCGACGGCGGCGCTGATCTGGACGGGGAGCTCGACTTTGTCCTCCTCAAAGACCTCGCGGATGGCGACGAGGGCGGTCTTGGCATTGAGGGAGTCGAAGATGGTTTCGACCATCAGGGTGTCCACCCCACCAGCGATGAGGGCGCGCACCTGGTGCTTGTAGGCCTGCTTTACCTGATCAAAGGTGACGTAGCGGAAGCTGAGGTCCGAGAGGTCTGGGAACTGGGAGAGGGAAACGGTGAGCGGCCCGATGGCACCAGCGACGTAGCGTTTGCGGCCGGTTTTCTCGCCCACGAGGTCGGCCCATTTGCGGCACTGCTTTGCGGACTCGAAATTGATCTCCCAGGCGAGGTCATTGAGAAACTTGTCCTCGATGACAGTCTGGAAGAACTCGGGGTCTTTGCGGTGGCCTTCCGGCACGTCTTTGAAGAACTCGGCCTGGGCAATGCTGGTGCCGCTGAAGGTGTTTGTCTCGATGATGTCGGCCCCGGCTTCCAGGAAGCGGCGGTGGATGTCCTCAATGATGTCCGGGCGGGTGATGCTGAGGATGTCGCCGTTATTGAGGAGGTCCTTTTCGTTGGTGAGGAAGCGGGTGCCGCGGGCGTCGGCTTCCTTGAGCCCGTAGCCGCGGATGGTCGTGCCCATGGCACCATCGATGACCAGGATTCTCTGGCGCATGGCGGCTTCGAGTTCGGGGCGGACATTGGGACGTGAAGGCATGGTGGAAACTAGCGCCGGAGATGGACGGGTCAACCGTCATATGAACGCATCATGATTTGAGCATGTGACTTTATTTCTAATTTACAAGACACCCATCCGTTATACCGGCACGCATGCCCGCCAAACCCAAAGTCCCCTCCCCCATCGAATCCAGCCCTGAGGCCATCAATGAAAATCTGGGGAAGCGAGTGAAGAAGCTGCGCGGGGACCGGGGGTGGTCGCTGGAGGAGCTGGCGACGGCGAGCGGGGTGAGCCGGTCGATGCTGAGCGAGATCGAGCGGGAGAAGGCGAACCCGACGCTGACGGTGACCTTCCGGATCGCGCGGGCATTTGGGCTGACGCTGCAGGAACTGATCGAGAGCGCGGAGGCCAGTGCGTCAAAGATCCAGGTGATCCGGGCGAATGACCGGGCGCAGGTGTACCGCAGCGACAAGCAGTGCGAGATCCGCACGCTCTCGCCGATCAACCTGGAGAAGGATGTGGAGTTTTATGAGCTGACGCTGAGGCCGGGTGGGACGCTGCGCAGCCAGCCGCATTTTGAAGGAACGCGCGAGTTTCTGACCGTGGAGGAGGGCAGTGTGCGGGTCGAGTCTGACGCCAACAGCGAGGAGCTAGCGAAGGGGGACTCAGGGACCTACCGCGCGGATGTGCCGCATGCGATCGTGAACACCGGCAAGGGAGATGCGCTGGTGTTTCTGGTGGTGATTTATCGATAACCGCTTTCTCAACCCATTTACTTTTTTCCAACCCAACCATGAAATCAGCCACCCTCCTTGTCCTCCTGGCGTTTGCCGGGGTTCTCAAAGCCCAGATGCCATCAGCGCTCGTGAATGGCGAGCGGGGGAAGATTCTCGACGGGGTCAAAACGGTGCCGAAGGCGGGAGCGCCGGGGCCGGTGGGGATCTGGGGGAACATGGCGTTTCCGATTTTGTCGGCCCCGGACAAGGACGGGGTGGAGATCGCGGTGGCGGCGGCAGCGGGGTATGGCAAGGGGCGCATCATCCTCTTTGGACACAACAGCTATCTGGCAGGCGGTGAAGGTGGGGATCATGCGAAGCTGATGGAGAACTGCGTGAAGTGGGCGGGCAACAAGGAGAAGCCACGCGTGGGGCTGAAGGGGGTGAATGCGGTGAATCTGTACAAGCAGCGGGGTTTTAATGCGGAGACTTTTGACAAGATCGAGAAGAAGAGCCTGAACGACTACGACGTGGTGATCGTGAACATGCAGGGCATCATCAGCCCCGAGGAAGGCGCGGTGGTGGCGGAGTATGTGAAGGGCGGAGGTGGATTCATCGGCGGGATGACGGGATGGGCCTTCAGCCAGACGAGCGGTGGCAAGGATCTGGCGGTGTCCCATGGGCTGAACCAAGCGCTGATGCCTGCGGGCGTGGCGATCACGGACATGAGCGCCTTTGACCAACTGAGAGGCTTTGAGGCACGCACGGAACTGCCGGCGATGATGAATGCCTCCGAGGCGATCGCAGCAATCAAGAAGCAACGCGAAGGCGGACCGGCGCTGACGGCGGAACAGATGAAGCAGGGCACGAATGCGATCCAGATCGCGATGGCGGCGCAGCCACCGGACCGCAGCAATCTCAAGACGGCCGTGCTGGCGGCGCTGGGCAATGCGGGAGCGGATGCAGCCGTGCCGACGGCCCAGGCTCCGCTGACCGCGGAGAAGCACGCTGCGCAGAGGCTGCGGCTGGGGATGGAAACGCGGGTGCTGAAGCTGGCCTCGGGTGAAGGGGTGGCGGCGCATCCTGCGCATGCGGTTTTTCCGGGGAAAGTGCCGGCGGATGCGCCGCGGGTGAACGGGGAGATCCGTGTGACGCCGAGCATCCCGGGCTGGACCAGCACGGGGCTGTATGCGGCGGCTGGAGAGACGATCACGGTGACGCTGCCGGAGAAGCTGGCGGACAAAGGGTATGCAGTACGGATAGGCTGCCACAGCGACACGCTTTACCACCTGGACAAGTGGGAGCGTGCGCCGGACATCACGCGCAGCGTGCCGCTGGCCACGGCGACGACGAAGACGGCGAGCGCCTTTGGCGGGCTGATCTATATCGAAGTACCGGGACGGGCGAAGGATGACGAGGCATTTACGGTGGCAATCTCCCATGCGGTGGCTGCGCCGCTGTTTGTGCTGGGGCAGGATGATGATGCGAAGTGGAATGAGATCAAGAAGCGCCCTGCCCCGTGGGCGGAGCTGGCGTGTGACAAACTGATCCTGAGCTGCCCGACGGAGGTGGCGCGTGCGATCAACAATCCGACGCAGCTGATGGAGTTCTGGAAGCAGGTGGTGGAGGCGCAGGATGATGTGACGAACCAGACGGCCGAACGCAAGCGGCCCGAGCGAATCGTGGCGGATGTGCAGATCAGCGCGGGCTACATGCACAGCGGGTACCCGATCATGATCCCGACGAGCGCGGCGCCGGAGATGACGACCTTTGGCAAACTGAAGTTTCCGGGCTGGGGATTTTACCATGAGATCGGACACAATCATCAGCGCGGTGATTTCACCTTTGATGGAACGGGCGAGGTGACGAACAACGTCATCGGGATGTACTGCTATGACGCGGTTTTGAAGAAGGACTGGCTGATCGGGCATGGAGCGATCTCCGAAGAGGCGCGCAAGGAGCACATCCAGAAGATCAAGAAGGCCTCGAACAAATGGCAGGTGTGGAAGAGCGATCCCTTCACGGCGCTGACGACCTACATTCAGCTGGTGCAGGAGTTTGGGTGGGAGAGCTGGCGCAAGTATCTGTACAGCTTTGACGATCCGAAGTTTGGCCCTGCGCCGAAGGGGGACGATGAAAGGCGTGACCAGTTTCTGGTGCGCTACTCGAAGATCGCGAATAAGAACCTGGGGCCGTTTTTTGAGGCGTGGGGGATTCCGGTGAGTTCAGCGGCGAAGGCGGAGGTGGCGAAGATGGAGGTGTGGATGCCGAAGGGACTGTGAAGATTAAATGACGAATGAGTAAATCCGAATGCCGAATGGCCGGGCCATGAGCCGCTGAAGGAAGGGCTGGATAGGATCACAGGTGGGGAGGGTGAACTGCCTGTGAGACTGGCCTGTTTCGATGGCTCGCGCGGAGGGTTGGGGAGGAGAGAGGGCGCTGGGTGTCGCGAGCCGCACAGAGGACTGTGCGGACCACTATGCTGGCGCCCTTTGCGGAGGCTGTGGGTGATTAGCCCATCGGCAGCTGATCACTTCGCCAGGGAGGCGCAGATGATTTCTTCGTCGTTGCGCATGAAGACGCATTGGCTGGCGAAGGCGGGGTGGGACCAGACGACGGGGCGGCGGGGGTCGGTGGTGGTGGGTTTGAGGAGATGGGCGCGGCTGATTTCCTCGTAACCTTTGGGAGAGAGCTTGGCGATGATGAGGTCGCCCTGTTCGTTGGCGAGGAAGAAGCGGTCGGCGTTTTTGATGATGAAGGCATTGGCCCAGCGGACGAGCGGGCCGCCGGTGGTGGCAGCCATGCTCTCCCAGAGGCGCTCGCCAGTTTCGAGCTTGAGGCAGCGGAGCTGGCCGTAGCTGCAGACGCCGTAGATGTGGCCGTCCTGAATGAAGGGGGTGCTGATAAGGCTGTGGAGGGTGTCGGTGTTTTTTTCGCTGAAGCTTTTGCCTTCCCAGAGCAGCGTGGCCTCGGGCTTGGCAGCGTCGAGTTTGAAGCATTTGGAGCTGGTGTAGAAGGAGGTGAAGAAGAGGAGATCGCCCGCGAGGCGCGGGGTGGGAACGGTGAGGCCGAAGCGCACTTCCCAGGGATGGGACCAGAGGACTTTGCCGGTGGCGGGATCGAGGGAATTGACGGCCTGCGGATGCCAGAGGATGAGCTGCTTTGTACCGCCGGCCTCGATGATGATGGGTGAGCCGTAGCCGGGCTCGCGTGCGTCGAGTGCGCGCCAGAGTTCTTTGCCGGTGTCTTTGTCGAATGCGACGGCCAGGCTGCCGGAGCCACCGCAGAGGCAGATGAGGCGCTGGCCATCGAGAAGCGGATGACCGGAGAAGCCCCACATGGGAGTCTTGGCGCCGTATTCGGATTTGAAGTCGTGGGACCAGAGAACCTTGCCGCTGGCGGCGTCGAGGCAGAGGAGATTTCCCTCCGCGCCGAGAGTCCACACCTTGCCGCCGCTGACGAGCGGGGTGCAGCGCGGGCCGGTGGAGTAGCTCATGGTGTAGGTGCAGTCGTAGCGGTGCTCCCAGATGACGGAGCCTGATTTGGCATCGAGGCAGAGGACGCGCTCGGTGCCAGGAATGAGGCCGCGTGCGAAGGCGTTGCCGGGGATGCTGGCTTTGTCCGCGACCTGGCGGTCCATGAGATAGACTTTGCCATCGGCCACGGCCGGGCCGGTGTAGCCGCCGCCGATTTTGACGCGCCAGAGGATGGGAGGGCCGCCGGATGGGAAGGAGTCGATGATGCCGGATTCGCGCCAGACGGAGTCGCTTTGAGGACCGAGCCACTGGGGCCAGTCGTCGGCATGAATTGCAGTGGCGAGCAGGAGAAGGAACAGGCTGACGATGCGCATGGACAAACAAACTCACCACCCGGATTCATGTTGCAGAGAATCTGGCAGCCCACACGTTTGGGCATTATGCTGAACCTGCCCGACTCCCAGCGCCTGCATGGCCTCGTCACAGCCACACACACGCCTTTTCATCCGGATGGAGCGCTCAACCTTGATGTGGTGGAGAAGCAGGCGGCCTTTCTGCAGAGCAAGGGAGTGAACATCGTGTTCATCGGAGGCAGCACGGGGGAGAGCCACTCGCTGACGCTGGAGGAGAGGCTGCTGCTGGCGAAATGCTGGATGGCGGTGACGAAGGGAAGCGCGATGCGTGTGGTGGTGCATGTGGGGGCGAACTGTGTCGCGGATGCGAAGACGCTGGCGGAGCAGGCGGAGGAACTGGGGGCGGCGGCGATCGCGGCGCTGACACCGATGTATTTCAAACCGAAGAACGTGGAGATGCTGGTGGAGACGATGGCGCAGATCGCGGGAGCTGCACCGGAGACGCCTTTCTATTATTATGACATTCCGTCGATGACGGGAGTGAACCTGCCGGTGCCAGAGTTTCTGCGTCAGGCGCGTGAGCGGATTCCGAATCTGGCGGGAGTGAAATTTACCAATCCTGACCTGATGGCCTACCAGTACTGCCTGCGCGCGGATGGCGGCGGGTGGGATCTGCCCTTTGGCTGCGATGAGCACATGCTCGGCGCGCTGGCGATGGGTGCGAAGGGAGCGGTGGGAAGCGGATTCAACTTTGCAGCACCGATCTATGCGCGCCTGCTGGCGGCGTTTGCGCAGAAGGATTTTGAGGCGGCGCGTGTGGAGCAGTTTCGCGGGGTGCAGATCATCAGCACGCTGGCGAGCCATGGCTACATGGGCGCGGCGAAGGCGGTGATGAGCATGCTGGGTGTGGATGTGGGCCCTGCCCGACTGCCGAACAACACGCTAACTCCTGAGCAGAAGGACAAGCTGCATGGCGAGCTGGAGGCCATGGGCTTCTTTGAATGGGTGAAGTGAGGCGGGGTCAGCGGCTCACGCGCAGCAGCGGGGCGGGCAGGTGCTCGCTGGTGAGCCAGAGGGTGAGGCTGTCAGTGTCGTAGCAGACGCCTTCGAGCTGGCGGAGAAGTTCGGGCTCAATTCGGACTGGAGGCTGAGCCAGGGCCTCGGCGAGCGTTTGGTTTTTGGGGAGCTGCCACTCGTAGAGGCTGCTGTAGGTGGAGGCGACCATGCGGGTGCCATCCGGCGAGAAGCAGGCTGAGGTGGTCATGCAGTTGTCGTGCGGACGCTTGCCGGGGCGGATGAGCCTGGGGAAGGTCAGATCGACGATTTTTTCCAATGTCATGCTGACCTTGGGCTGAAGCGGCTGCGGGAAGGCGTAGAGCGCGCATTTGCCGTCGTCGCTTTTGGTCAGGATGTAGAGGCGGCCAGTCTGAGGATGGACGAGCAGGCTCTCCGCGTTGTGCTTGCCGTCCGGATAGTTAGCGCGCCAGATCTGCGGCTCGACGGTTTCAGTTTCCTCCACAGGCTGACCGGAGGCTTTGACAGCAGGCTCAGGAATCTGGTAAACCTGAATCGAAGCGCGGATGTAGAGATTGTCGCCTATGTCACCAATGAAGAGGCATGGCGAGCCCTTTTCATCTTTGCCCGAGGCGATGTCTTCCCAGTCGAAATTTGCCGCATCACGCACACGAACTTTGGCGCGTGTTTTGCCGCTGCGGTCGATGGCAAAGACGCAGGGTTCGCCCCCTGAGTCGTTCATGGTCCAGAAAACCGAGGGATCGCGGATGCCCAAGGCGAGCCCGGAGCTTTCACTCAGCCGTTTGTCCTCAAGGGTCGCGACTTTTTTGCTGGTGCTGGGCACGGGCTTTTCCGGCCAAGCCACCACGGTCTGCCCGCAGCAGGCCGAGACTGCCGTCAGCACAAGCGCGAACTGGAGCAGGCAGGAATGCATAAGAGTCAGCCCAGCGGGGCCGCAGGCCCTGCCAGCATGCGGTTGTAGTGAAACTGCACGCGCGCCTGGAACCAGCGCCAGGTCTGGCCCGGCCTGCCACGCTCCAGCAGAAAATGCGGGCAGTCTTTGTGCAGTGGAGAGACGCCGTAGCGCGGCCAGTGGTAGTGGGGCACGACATTGCTGAGCGGAATGTCGTAGGCACGCATGAGATAGGCGGCGAGGCGCGCGGTGCGGTCGATGGTGCGACCAAGGTCATTGCCCTGATGCTCGCACATCTCGATGCCGATGCTGTAGTTGTTGCCGACGCCGTCAAAGTCAGCGTGCTCTCCCTGCTCGCGGCAGGGAAGGTGCTGGATGGCGATGTCATCCTGAACGGTGAAGTGCCAGGTGAGGAAGCCGATGCGATTGCCGCCCTTGCGCTTGGTGGCCCGCAGAGCGCCGCGCTTCAAGGCCAGCGCGTGCTGGTAGGCGTTTCCGGTGTAGTTCTGGGTGCTGTGAATGGTGATGTAGCGCGGCGTCATGGGCCGGTAGTAGCGGCGGCCCACCGTGCCGGCAGGGATGATGTCGAGCTTGACGCGAGTCTCGGCAAGCAGCTGGTCCGGCGTCATTGCGCCTTGAGGCACCGGGTCAAAGCGGGACTCCCAGCGTGCGATACGCGAGCCGTCATATGTGGCGCAAGCCGCGACAATGCACGCAAGCGCCAGTGGTAGGAGAAGTGCGACGTTTTTGCACATGCGAGTGTTTAAAGGCCAATGATCAAAATTCAATGCCCATATTCATTCATCTGCATGCTGTGCAGCTCCAGTGAAGACAGACCCACAGAAACTTTCCAGCCTGCGTGAACATCGATGAAAGAACCGCGTTTTTGGAGCGGCATGAATCCTTTGAATTCGGGATTGTCATCCTCCTCCAAGTCATTCAACATCCGCGCTTCTCATGAGCTCCACGTCCACTCCCGATTCCAACGCTCCCTGGTACAAGCAGCTGACCGGCTACCACTGGTTTGTGCTGATCGTCGCCTCAGCCGCCTGGTTCTTTGACTGCCTGGACCAGCGGCTGTTCTCGCTGGCCCGTGTGCCTGCGCTGGTGGAGCTGATGAAGCTGCCGCCAACGAATCCTGACCTGCAGGCGTTTGGAAAAGTGGTCACCGCCTGTTTCCTGATCGGCTGGGGTGTTGGGGGACTGATCTTTGGCGCGCTGGGAGACAAGTACGGACGTGCACGGATGCTGACGCTGACGATCCTGATTTACTCCGCCTTCACCGGGCTGAGCTACTTCAGCAGGACGAAGCTGGACTTCACGATTTTCCGCTTCCTGACCGGAATCGGCGTGGGCGGGGTGTTTGGCCTTGCGGTGGCATTGATCGCCGAGACTGTGCCCAACGGAGCACGCACGCAGTGCCTGGGGCTGCTGCAGATTTTGTCCACGATCGGCAACATCACGGCGGGCTTTGCCAAGATCGGCATCGACGCCCTGGAGGCGAGCCACACCATCACCGCCGGGTCGGGGTGGCGCTGGATGTTCCTGATCGGAGCGGCACCTGCGCTGATGATCATCTTCACCCGCAAGTATCTCAAGGAGCCTGCCTCGTGGCAGCACCTGAAGGACACGAACCAACTGCCCAAAGGCAGCATTTTCGCGCCTTACGCGAGCCTGCTGGCCAGCGCGCGCTGGCGTAAAAACCTCCTCGTGGGGGCGGTGATCGCAAGCACGGGAGTGGTGGGGCTCTGGGCCATCGGCGAGTATGCGGTGGACCTGCAAAAGGTGGCCTTCAAACAGTACTTTGAAAAGGCGGGAACGGCACCGGACAAGATTGCGGCGGAAGTGAACAACGCGATTTCGGTGGCGTATCTCTGGAACATGATGGGTGCTGCGGTGGGCATGACGCTCTTTACCAACGTGGCCAAGCTGGGACGCCGACTGGCCTTCTTCCTGGGATTCAGCGCCGCGCTGACCGCGACCTTCCTGGTGTACTGGAAGATGAGCGACCCGATCTCCGCCCGCTGGATGATGTTCCTGATGGGCACTGCGCAGCTGAGCGTGTTTGCGGGCTTTGCGATCTACCTGCCTGAACTCTTTCCAAGCAAGCTGCGCAGCACGGGCACGAGCTTCTGCTACAACCTGGGGCGCTTTGCCGCAGCCGGCGGCAGCTTCTTCTCCGCGACGCTGACTTCGGGGATCTATGGCAAATTTGCCGCCCAGGACCCGGCGCTGCCGCTGCGCTACGCCGCCATGACCATGTGCGCGATCTTCCTGCTGGGCATTTTCATCCTGCCATTCGCCCCTGAAACCAAGGGCAAACCGCTCCCTGAAGACGACTGAAATGACCGCCGCTGAACTCAAGAGCTGCACGCAGGCCGCAGCCGAGGCGATCTCTCCGGAGGCGCTGGCGCTGTGGCATGCCAAGCAGGGGAACTGGGACGCCGCGCACAACATCGCGCAGGACATCCACACCAAGATGGGATCGTGGATACATGCGCTGCTGCACGTGATCGAGGGGGACCAATGGAACGCGGACTACTGGTTTGCGAAAGCGGGGAAGCCCTCACACGGCCCGAAGGAAATTGACAAGCTTTGGGAAGAAATCGCGGGAGTTGTGCTCTCCTGAAGAGTTTTTCTGCACCTGTTTGAAATCTGCTGGTTGCCAACCGGTGGAAGGAGAATGCATGGATGAGGAGTGAACCGAGATCTCACCCTCCTCTTTCTTTCGCGTGCCACACGCCTGCATGCTTTTGGCATGACCTCGGTCATCCTGGCGCTGCATCTGGCACGACGCGGGCTGAGCACGGGTGACGTGGGGCTGCTTTTTACGCTGGCACTGCTCACCGATGCGGCACTGACCTTGGTACTGTCCACCCATGCGGACAGATGGGGCAGACGCCGCACGCTGATGCTCAGCGGGTTTTTGATGGCGCTGGCGGGAATGATGCTGGTGGTGGGAGAATCTTGGTGGGTAGTACTGCTCGGGATCACGATTGGCGTGATCAGCCCGGGCGGCAATGAGGTGGGCCCCTTTCTGGCGATTGAACAGGCGTGCCTGGCGCAATGCACGACCGCGCAGCGACGAACACAGCTGATCGCGTGGTACAATGTCACGGGATTTGTGGCAACAGCTGTCGGCGCTTTGAGTGCAGGGGCATGGCTGAAGACTGCTGGAAGCCAGGGGGGAGCCAGCCACGTGCTATGGGCCTATGCCCTGAGCGGCGTGGCCGTGATGGTGCTGGCGATGCTGCTGACGCACCAAGTGGAAACAGCGCCTGGACAGAATACGCAGAGGGCAAAGTCGCACTGGACGGGGCTGCAAGAGTCGCGCTCCAAGGTGGTGCGGCTGGGCGGCTTGTTTGCCCTGGATTCGTTTGCCGGAGGCTTCATCCCTCAAAGCCTGCTGGCCTACTGGTTTGCCACGCGGTGGTCGCTCAGTGAATGGGAGCTGGGGCAGGTGTTTTTCGCGACAAGCCTGCTGTCAGGCATCTCAGGTCTGGTGGCAGCGCCGTTGTCCCAAAAGATCGGCATGGTCAACACGATGGTTTTCACCCATCTGCCCTCCAATGTGCTGCTGATGCTGGTGCCGGTGATGCCTTCGGCCGGGCTGGCCATCGGCTGCCTGCTGCTACGGCATACCCTCTCACAAATGGATGTTCCGGTGAGGCAGTCCTACGTCATGAGCCTGGTGAGGCCGGAAGAACGCTCTGCAGCCAACGGCATCCTGGCCACCGTGAGGTCATTAAGCGCCGCGCTCTCGCCAGCGCTGGCGGGCGGCCTGCTGTCGCCGACGGCATGGCTTTCGGGCCCGTTGTTGATCGCGGGCGGATTGAAGAGCTTGTACGACGTGCTGCTTTTCAAGACGTTCCGATCGGTCCCCACGGAGGAGAGCTGCTAAGAGGGGATGCTTTTTGTCCAGAGCCGCCCAACCAGGGGGCAGCAAATGTCCGGAGTGCTATTCCGAATGCCCTCTTCCAGGCGAGCTGATTGCCAAAATAAGCGGCGTGCCTATAACCGGCGCGCCTTATGTTTCGCCCCCAACGATTTCTGACGTGCCTGCTTCTGCTGTCCTGCGCAGGGCTCCATGCCGCTCCTCCGGAAAATGCAAAAGCCAAGAAGCCCACATCTGAAGAGGCAAAGACAAAGGAAAGCACACAGCTGCCGCCGATCGTCGTGGAGGCTGCTGCAAACCGCAGCTATGTGGTGAAGGACGCCCCGGGGGTGGCACGGTCCGGCACCAAGGCATTCGACCTGCCCTTCTCCGTGCAGATGGTGCCCTCCCAGGTGATGCAGGACCAAGGGGACATTCAGGCCCAGGATGCACTGCGCAATGTCAGCGGCTTTCATCAGAACAAGGGGGCGTCGTTCAACAGCGCGAATGACGGCGGTGTCATCCGCGGATTTCAGACCACTCAGATGTATTACAACGGCTTTCTGGTGGAAGGCATGTCCTCCATCAATCTGCCGCAACTGGAGCGGCTTGAGGTTCTGAAGGGGCCGGCATCGATGGAGTTTGGCGTCGTGCAGCCCGGCGGTCTGATCAACATGGTGACGCGGCAGCCCTCGGCTGAAAGCCGAACGCAGGTTGAGCAGTCGATCGGCAGCTATGACAGCTATCGGGGACACGTGGACAGCACCGGAGCCTTGAACAAGGACAAGACGCTGCTTTACCGGATCAACGGTGGTTACATCGACCAGAACTCGTTTCGAGACTATGTCTTCGAAAAGCGCTACTGGCTCGCGCCAAGCATCACTTGGAAGCCTTCAAGCAAGGTGACGATCACGCTCGACACTTCGTTCATGAAGAAGGAGAAAACTTTGGACGAGGGGGTGGCTTTCAGCGCCGCAGGCAAGCCTGTGGGGCCGATCAGCACTTTCCTGGGAGAACCGAACCTCCCTGGCCAGACGCAGCGTGATGCCTTCGCGGGGCTGACAGCCGAGTGGCGCCCCTCCGAGAACCTCACCTTCCGCAGCGCCTTCATGTATCACCACTGGGACATCGACATGAACGCGGTGCGCCGCTCCGCCAACACCTCGGGCGCTGGCACGGTAGCGCGGCTGTATGACAACTCCGACTTCTCCGAAAACTCCTGGCAGTGGATGAACATGGGCATCGTGAAGTTCGCTCTGGGCCCGACGCGGCACAAGCTGATGGCGGGCTATGACTACCGTGACCGCAAGCAGACCATCCGTCTGGTGCGCGCGAACTACACCGCCGTGAACATTCTCAACCCTGTGTATGGAGGAGTGCTGCCCGCCACACCGGACCTTAACCGCCAGGATGCGCGGAGGATCTGGTCGGGCCTGTATCTGCAGGATGAAATATCGATGTTCAGCAAAGACCAGCTGAAGATTTTGGTGGGGGGACGGATGGACTACGTCCACAGCACGGATTACAGCCGGACGGGGGCGCCACAAACGTTGCAGCGCATTGACCGGGCCTACACCGGCAGGGCCGGGCTGCTGTACCAGCCGGTGCACGCCTTGGGCATCTACGGCAGTGTGAGCTCCTCATTCATTCCGAGCTCCACCTCCAGCCGCAACGTCAGCGGCGGGCTGCTGGACCCGGAAACCGGCATGCAGTACGAGGCGGGCGTCAAGTGGCGCTCCCCCGCCGAGCGTGTGATGGCAAGCGCGACCATCTATGACCTGACGCGAGACAACGTCGCCATCGCCGACCCGGCCAACCCGGGTTTTTCCGTCAACGGTGGCCTGCTCCGCAGCAGGGGCGTGGAATTTGACGTGTCCGGCCAGCTGACGAGCAGCCTGCAGATCATCGGCAACTACACGTACACCGACACGCGGGTGCTCAGGTCCGACACGCTGCCGGTGGGGGCGAGATTTATGAACGTGCCGCGCAACAGCGGCAGCCTGTGGCTGAAGCACACCCAGCAGGATGGGTGGCTGAGAGGCTTTGGCATCGGCTTCGGCATCTTTGCCGCGAGCAACAAATCCGGCGACAACAATGACACGTTCAAACTGCCGGGCTACACCCGCTTTGATGCAGCCCTCTTCTACCGCCGGGAGATGACCAGCGGCCCGCTGAGCGCCGTCTATGCGAGGGTGAACTTCATCAACCTTTTTGACCGGAAATACTATGAGTCATCTTTTGCCAACTCACGTGTGTTTCCAGGCCAGCCCTTCACGGTCTATGCCACACTCGGCTTTGAGTTCTGATCCATCCAAACACCAACCCACCCCCATATGAAAGTAGCAAACTATCCCGCATGGTCCGAAGCCGCCCCGCTGCCAACTCTCCGCGGAGGCTGCGCCGGAGCCGTGATAGACGGCAGGCTGTATGTCCTCGGTGGCGGACTTTCCGCCAAACGCCCGGTGGACACGGTGGAGTCCTATGACCCTGTGACCAACCAATGGAAGCCCCACCGCCCCATGCCGCTGCCACGCAACAATGTCGTCGCCGCGGTGCTCGATGGGAAAATCTATGTGGTGGCGGGCCTCGTGGCTCCTGCCGGCAGCACAGATGAGCAGCCGCTGGAAAACGAGCCGTCTGACCGCGTCGATGTTTATGATCCGCAGACAGACACCTGGACCACCTGTGCGCCGCTCCCCGAAGCGCGTGTCAAACCCGGTCTCAGCGTGGTGAACGGCCGTCTGTATGCGCTGGGCGGACGCCACGGAGATGTGAACACGACCTCCATCGTCTCTTATGATCCGGCTGTGGATGCATGGAACAAGGTGGCCGACCTGCCACTGGGTGTGCGGCATGCACCTGCCGCACAGGCTGGGGGCCTGATCTACCTGACAGGAGGCTGGTCGCCGAATGGGGACAAAGGTGACATCCACGCCAAGGTCTGGCGTTTTGACCCGGCCTCGAACGAGGTGGAGGAAGTGGCCTCCATGCCGGAACCACGAGTGGCGCACAGCCTCATCGAAGTGGACGGACAGCTGCTGGCGCTCGGCGGTGTGACTGCCGACAAGAGTTTCCTGGAGTCCGTCTGCCTCTATGATCCGACGATCGACAGCTGGACCGCACTGGACTTTGAAATGGACCCACGCGGCATCTTCGCCGCAGGCTTGATCGACAGGCATATCCATGTCGCCGGCGGCTGGACCAAGCTGTACAAGGAGCCGCATACAACGGTGCAGACGCACAGCCTGTGACCAGGAAGGGCCAGGCGCTGTGGAAGCTGGTGCAGCACGCCGCGATTGCCGTCGTGCTGGCGGGCTGCGGACGTGAAGAAGAGGCCGCCTCCCCTGATTCCGAGCACATCGTGCTGCGGGACAGGGTGGCCGGAATCGATCCCATCCATGTCAGCGGTCTCGCCTCGGGCATGGCGGCCGTGGCGTCGAACATCTATGAGCCACTGTTTCAATATCACTACTTGAAGCGGCCGTATGAAGTCGTGCCATGCCTCGCCGCCGAGATGCCACAATGGAGCGCCGACGGGCTGAAGTGCCGAATCCGCCTGCGTGAAGATGCGCGATTTCAGGACGACCCCTGCTTTTCTGAAGGCCGGGGGCGTGGTGTCACCGCGGAGGATGTCATCTTTTCGTGGAAACGCATTGCGGACCCACGCAATGCCTCTGCATTCTGGGCGCACTTTGAGCACCGCATCGTGGGTCTGGATGCGTACCGACGGGCAGTGCGCGAGCACCAGCCGGAACCGGAGGTGCCTGGACTGCATGCTGTGGACGAGCACACGCTGGAGATCCAGCTCACAAGCGCGTGGCCGCAGATCATTCACCTCCTGGCGCATCCGGCGACCGCCGTTGTGCCTAAAGATGCACTGCGCACCTACGGTGCGGATTTTCTGCGGCATCCCGTGGGCACAGGTCCCTTCCGACTGCACTCGTGGCAGCCGGGCACAGGTGTGGTGCTGAAAAAATCGCCAACCTTCCGACGGGAAAGCTATCCGGCCGAAGGCGCGCCAGATGATGCGGCTTCAGGGTTGCTGGCAGATGCGGGCAGGCGTCTGCCGCAGGTGGACGAGGTGCATTTCCATGTGATCGAAGCCTCCGAACCTGCGTGGCTGCTGTTTTTACAAGGCCGGATCGATCACCTGGGCATACCGACTGACCATTTCTCCGATGTGCTAGACGCGCACTGGCAATTGCGTCCGGCCTGGAACCAGAAGGGGCTGCGGGTAGATGTTTTTCCATCCATGTTTCTGCGATGGATCGGCTTTAACATGGCAGATCCGGTGATCGCGAAGAACCTGCCGCTACGCCGCGCCATCAGCCTCGCGATGAACCGGCAGGAGTTTAATGACCTCTTCCTCGGCGGACGCTGCGGCCTGCCAGGCTCGCTGCTGCCACCGGGGATGAAAGAGCACCGGCCGGAACTGCGCGACAGGTGGATGACGTTTGATCTGCCACGAGCCCAGGCGCAGCGAATCGAGGCCGAAAAGGTGCATGGAGGCCCCCTCCCGCCGCTGACACTGAGGATGGGCGGAACCTCGCCGCTCGTGCGGCAGATCGGCCAGTTGATCACACGCTGGCTTGCCGATGCGGGGCTGGAGCTGCATGTGGACCACGTTGACGAGCGCTCTCTGGCCGCCACGATGAACGAGCGGCCGGCATCCATGTTTTTTGGCGACGGCTACAGCATGACGCACCCGGACCCGACCGACCTCTTCCGCCGTTTTGCAAGCCAAGGCAGCGATGGTGGGGACAACCGCTTTCATTATCACAACCAAAGATTCGACAAGTGGTACCATTCACTGACCGCCATGCCGGACTCACCCGAACGCATCAAGCTAAGCCACCAGATGGAGGACCTTCTGCTGGAGGATCTTCCGTGCATCGGCTTTCTCTCCTACAACTGGGTTTCTGTCCGTCATGACTGGCTCACGAGTTTCAAGCCCCATGCCTTCTCAGGCCCTGCGGGTCTCATCAAATATCACCGGATCGATGGGCAGCGCCGGGTGCCGTGGAAGCAGCAACCGCCGCCATGAAACGCTTCATCATCCAAAGGCTGATGGCAGCAGCACCCGTGCTGTTTGGTGTGCTGTTGCTGACCTTTGGCCTTTCACGCCTGCTGCCGGATGATTTTGCCGTGCGTTTGGGAGGGGAGCATGCATCTGCCGAGATGCTTGCCGACATCCGCTGGGCACACGGCCTAGACAAGCCGCTGTTTGTGGCGTGGGACCGCCTGTTGTCAGGAAACATGGCGGCTGCGTTTGATACGCAGTTCATCGGTCATTGCCGCAAGCTGTTCACGCTCGACTTTGGACGCTCATGGTCTGCGCTCAGGCCGGTGTCTCACATGCTGCGAGAGGGCGTGGGTGCGTCGCTGGCGATCACCGTACCCGTGATGCTGGGCTCTGCCGCGGCATCTGTGGTGCTGGGGATGCTGGGAGCATTTGTCTGGCGCACGCACTGGGACCGCTGGCTGCTCGGTGCCTGCACGCTGAACATGAGCATCCCCGGGGTGGCGCTGATTCTGGCGGCGCAATATTTTGTGGCCTTTGAATGGGGCTGGGCGCCGGTACATGGCTGGGCAGGCGGCCGTGGACTGATCCTGCCGGTGCTGCTGGGAATAGTCATCGGCCTGGGAGCGGATGTGCGCTTTTGCCGAGCCGTGCTGCTCAAGGAAATGAATGAGGACTTCATGCGCACAGCCCTGGCCAAGGGCGTGGGAGGCTGGCGGCTGTGTACGGTGCATTCGCTGCGCCCGGCACTGGGGCCTTTGCTGGCACGATGGCTGCCGCGTCTCCCCTTTCTGCTGACCGGGTCGCTGTTTCTGGAGCGTGTCTTTGGCATCCCCGGTCTCGGGGGCATGATGGTGGATGCCATTTCGGCGCGTGATTTTCCGGTGATCAATGTCATGACCTTCATCGCAGCCGTGCTGCATCTCCTGGGACAAACCGTGGCGGATGTTCTCTCCGCGCGAATTGATCCGCGAATCCGGATTTCATGAGCGCGGCATCTTACAGCAATGCGACCATGACAACTCCGGGCTGGAACCGGCTGCGGAAGGTGTTTCGCCTCCGTGGCTGGCCGGGTGTCATGCTGATCGTGGTGCTGGCCTACATCATGGCCGCGCTGCTGGGCTCCCTCGGCTGGCCGGACGAGGACTGGACCCGTCGTGCCGGCCCATCATTTGCACCGCCGTCATGGGAGCACTGGTTTGGAACCGACCGCCTCGGACGCTCGGTGGCCTTGAAGACCTGGCTGGGTGCCCGTCTTTCCGTGATCATTTCCTGCGGTGGTGCCGCGATTGCCGTGGGGACAGGTCTTCTGCTCGGCATGCTTGCGGGATGGAGGCGGGGATGGGTGGATGCGCTGGTGATATGGCTTTGCACCACGCTGAGCACGGTGCCCAGGCTGCTGCTGCTGCTCGCGCTTTCGCTGCTGCTGAGGGAGCAGAGCATTTTTGGTGTGTCTTTGCATGGAGCCCCAGCCATGCTGCTGGCACTGGGACTCACAGGCTGGGTTGGTGTATGCCAGGTGGTGCGGGCAGAGATGATCAAGCTTGGCTCGCTGCCATTCATCCTGGCGGCCAGGGCGCTTGGCGCCAGCAGCTTTGGCATCGCCCGCAGGCATGCGCTGCCGCACCTCACGCACCTGATTTTGGTGGAGTTCGGCCTGCGGGTGGCCGGTTTCATCGGTGCGGAGGTTTCCCTGAGTTTTCTCGGTCTCGGTCCGGTGGATCAACCGTCGTGGGGGACCATGCTGGAAGAAGCCCGGATCGAGACTGGCCAGCATGTGTGGTGGCAGATGACCGCCTCCTTTGCGGCGGTGCTGCTATTTTCCACCGCCGTGCATGAGGTGAGCGATGCCTTGCGTGATGTGCTTGATCCGCGCAGAGCTCCAGAACCGGGCTCAGAGCGGTGACCGTCGAGATTTCCGACCGGGAAGATGACAAACTTTGGGACGAGACAGCTGATGTTGTGCTATCTTGACTGCTCAAACAGTGAACAACGACTCCGCCAAACCCCAGCAGCGCTTTGAAGACTTGCGCGGCATCCTCCGCTACGTACCGCAGTTCAGGCAGCGCGTTTTTGTGATCGCGTTTGACGGGGCGCTGATGACGCAGCCGGGCTTTGCGAGCCTGCTGCAAGATGTGGCGGTGCTGCAGTCCCTGAACATTGAGGTGGTGCTGGTCTTTGGAGCACGTGCCCAGGTGCGGGCGCTGGCCGAGAAGCGTGGCATAACCCTGTACAACGACGATGGCATGGGCCGCACGGACGCGGCGGGCATCGAGATAGCCAAGGACGCCATCATGCGGCAGTGCAGCGACCTGATGGCCGACCTGACGGCGCTGGAAATGCCGGTGGCGATTTCCAATGCGCTGGCGGTGCATCCTGCGGGAGTGATTGACGGGGTGGACCTGGAATTCACAGGAAGGATCGAGCGAGTGGACGAGGAGTCTCTGCGCGCCCTGCTGAAGGCCGACATCATTCCCATCTTGCCGCCGCTGGGCTATGATGGCCGAGGAGCCACGCTGAGACTGAACTCGGATGCTGTGGCGGTGGAAGTCGCCATCGCGCTGCGGGCGGCGAAGGTGATCTTTGTGGCCGAGTCTGGCATCACGGCCGCAGATGGCACGCGCCTGGAGCAGCTTTCCGTGGCGGAGGCCCGGGAGATGCACAAGCGCAAGGACTCCAAGCATGACGTGAGCATGCTGTCCAAACTGCGCTACGCCGCCCTGGCCTGCCAGGAGGGCGTGCCGCGGGTGCACATCGTGGACGGCACGCAGGATGAAGCGCTGCTGGCGGAGCTCTTTTCCAACGAGGGCGTGGGAACCATGATCCACGCGGATGACTACCAGCAGATCCGCAAGGCCCGCTCCTCGGATGTCCCTGCCCTGCTCTCGATGATGCAGCAGAGCGTGGACGATGCTGCGCTGGTGCCGCGCACGCGTGACCAGATCCAGTCAAAGATCAAAGACTTCTTCGTGCTCGAACTCGACGGGAACCCGATCGGCTCCGTGGCGGTGCATGCCTACGAAGAGGATGGCCGGAAGATCGCGGAGCTGGCCTGCCTGTTTGTGCGCCGCTCGCACAAGAACAAGAACCATGGGCGGAAGCTGGTGGCCTTTGCCGAGGAGCAGGCGCGCCTGCGAAACTGCGAGGTCATCGTGGCGCTGAGCACGCAAGCGTTCCGCTTCTTTGAGGAAAAAATGGGCTACACCGTGACGGGGCCGGATGCCCTGCCGCTGAGCCGGCGCGAGAAGTACGACAAGAGCGGCCGGAACTCGAAGGTACTGGTGAAATCTCTGAAACAGAGCGGCGGCCCTACTTGATGCGGGGGATCTTTGAGTAGGCGAGCGCGTGCTCCGCGATGGCGATGGCCTGGTCCTGCAGTTTTTCGCCGATGAAGCGCTGCTGAAAGCTCACGCGGCACTTGCGGCCGTTTTTGGCAAAAGCGACCCAGAATTCCGTCGATTTGATGCGCTCTGAGGCGCTGGTGGCGTCGGACCATTCATACTGGACGGACTGGCTGCGCGAGACCTCGCGGAGCCCCTGGGCGGTGAGCGTGACGGAGTAGCCCATGACCTGCCAGCCGAGCCAGGTGACGGCGATGCCGAGCAAAAACAATGCCGCGCCGAAGACGATGGAAGGCCCGATGGCCTTGATGCGCCCAAAGAAGCCGCCATTGCCAAACTCCAGGGCGAAGTACTTCACCCGTCCATACATGACCTTCACCAGGACCAAGGCGGCGATGACGAGCAGAGGCCCGCCGCCGAGCAGTAGCCAGGAGTAGAGGTCTCCGATCATGAGCGTGACTCCATTGCCTGCAGAGCCGCCTTTGACGAGATAGGGGGAGAGGTCAAACAGGCCGGCAATGTCGAAAGAAAAGGGCGACGAACTCATGGGCGTTTCTTTTTCTGATTAAACCCACCCGCCGCCCCGTGCGTCAAGCCTTGGTTCCGTGACTTGTTTGTTGCCGGATGAAGTCTTTTACCGCGGACACGTCTGCCGCCATGGGCCAGGTTTTGAGCGGTTTGGACTTCAGGGCTTCGAGCGTGGGGTGCGTGGGCTCGCTGCCGGTGGCCTGCCGGACGACCTCGGGGAACTTTGCCGGGCTGGCTGTGGCGAGAACAACGCTCACGCGGTCCTGCGCCATGTCTGTGAAAGCGCAGGCGGTGTGGGGATCGAGCACATACTGCCAGTCCTTCCACATCTGGGCGATGACTTTGACAATGGTGTCGTCGTCCATGCGGGTGGAGCGGAGGGAGGTGTGCGGGAGCCGAATGGTGAAGGGAGCGCCCGACTTGATCTGCGACATGACCTCACGCACACGTGCCGAGTCCTGACCGAGGATGTAATAGAGGAAGCGCTCGAAATTGGAGGCGGCCTGGATGTCCATGCTGGGAGCGTGGCTGGGGTGCACCTCACTCTGGCTGTACTCACCGCTGGAGAAGAAGCGGTGGAGGATGTCGTTTTGATTGGTGGCGACGCGGAAGCTGCCAGCGGGCATGCCCATCTGCTGCGCGAGCCATCCGGCGAGCACGTTGCCAAAGTTTCCGGTGGGCACGACGTACTCCGCCGTGGCACGCACATCCTCCGGCAGCCTGAGGCAGGCCCAGATGTAGTAAACGCACTGCGCCAGAACGCGGGCAATGTTGATGGAATTGACTGCGGAGAGATTGACCGAACTTGCGAAAGCGGTGTCTCCAAAGGTGTCCTTCACCACGCGCTGCGCATCGTCGAAGGTACCTGGGACAGGAATGGCGAAAACATTGTCTGCACCGGTGCAGGCCATCTGGCGCTCCTGCAGGGGGGCAACGCGGCCGTTTGGATAGAGAATGAAAATGGTGATGCCATCGCGCCCCAGGCAGCCGTGAATGGCGGCGGAGCCGGTGTCACCGGAGGTGGCGCCGAGCACGGAGAGGCGCTTGCCGCTGTGCTGGACCTGGCGCTTGTAGAGCAGGCCGAGGAGCTGAAGGGCGAAGTCTTTGAAGGCGAGCGTCGGGCCGTGGAAGAGCTCCAGGACGTAGGTTTTGTCCGTGATCTTTTTGAGGGGGGCCACGTCCGGGGAATCGAAGCGGCGGTAGGCCTCTGCGGTGAGCTGGTGCCACTCGGCATTGCTGATCTCGGGGGCGAAGAGGGTGAAAAACTCCGCCGCGAGCTGGGGGTAGCTGAGCTTTGACCACGCGGGAAGCTTGTCCGCGATGCTGGGCAGACTCTCCGGCAAAAAGAGGCCACCATCCGGCGCAAGACCGGCTTCAACAGCTTCAGAGAACGTGTGCGGCTGCGTCTGGCCGCGGGTGGAGAGATAGTGCATGCGAATGAATGAGGGTAGGCATTCTTGCGTGGAATTTGCGGAGACACAACGAGTCTCTTGCCTGGAGGCGGGCAGCCGGCGGGCCGGGCAGCGGGGCTACTTTCTGCGGGGGATGAAGATGTCCACCTGCTGGCCAACGTAGAGGGGCTGGTCCTTGGGCTTGTCGAGCTTGTAGATGACCTGGAGGACGCGGGTGTCCACGCGCTCTGTGCTGGCGCCGGTGAGGGAGACTTTGGGGATGACGTAGGGCTCGATACGGACGAACTGGGCCTTGAATTTTTTTGAGGAGTCGCTCTTGAGCGAGAAGCTGGCATCGAGGCCAGAAGCCACTTCCATGGCGTTTTGCTCGTCCACATCGGCACGGACATGGAGGGTGGAGATGTCTCCGAGGACGAGCGCGGGCTGCTTGTTTGCCGGAGAGGCGTACTCGCCGGCACGGATGTTGACCTGCAGAATGGTGCCGGATCTGGGCGCCTTGACGGTGAGGCGGTCGATGAGGAGCTCTGTCTGCTGCACATCGGCCTTGGCGGAGATGAGCTGTGCGTCCGCAGCCTGCAACTGGGCCTTGGCGACGAGAACGTCGTTGGTGCGGTTGCGCAGATCGTCCTGGCTGATGGCACGCTGATCGGGGATGGAGGTCATGCGGTCGAGCATGTCCTGCACCTTGGCGAGCTGGGCGCGGTTGATGGCGAGATTGGCCTGGGCGATGGCGATGGCGGCCTGCTGCTTGAGGAGGGAGGCGCGCAGTTCGCGATCGTCGAGGATGAGCAGGGGGTCCCCTTCCCTGACGACCTGATTGACGACGACTTTGACCGACTGGACCAGGCCGGGCATCGGCACGCCAATGGCGACGTTTTCATCCTTGGCCTCGAGAATGCCGGTGGCGGCGATGTCATCCGGGGCGATTTTTTGCGGTGGCAAAACCGGCGGCGGCGGGATGGCCGACTCCTGACTGCGGATGGTCTGGAGGACGAACCCCATGGCGATCACGCCCGCGACGGCAAGGAGGTAGGTGGAGTAGCGGATGGTCGTGGAGATCAGGTTCATTGGGAGGAAAGGCGGAGGATAACGGATGAGGCGAGATTGGCGAATGCGGAATGACGGACAAAATTACGCTCGACGAGACGGGCCAGGAAGTTTCAATTCTGCCAGATGAACAAGGAACCGGGCATTGCAGGGCAGGTCATCCGCCAGGGTGGCGAGGTGGCGGTCATCGTGCTGGTGGCGGCAGGGCTGCAGGCCCTGTGGGGGACGCACTGGCTGGGCACCCGTGCCTTTTGCCTGGTGGTGCTGGCAGCGGCGTTGGCAAAAACGGTGTTTTTCTTCGTCGAAAACCTCCAGCACATCCTGCTGGCCACCCAGGAGGACATGCCCTACCACCGGGTGCTGGGGCTGATGGGGGTGAACATGGCGCAGATCACGCTGGCATTTGCGCTGGACTACTGGTGCCTGGAAACGGCGGAGCCGGCGAGTTTCAGCTCGATCGACGCGGCGTGGAACCAGTGGGAGCAGCTGTTTGAGTTTTTCTTTTTCAGCGTGCTGAACTTTTCCTTTTTTGGCTTTGGGGATGTGACCCCGCTGACGATCCCGGCCAAACTGGTCACGATGATGGAGGTGCTGCTGGCCTTTTTCACGGTGATCTTCCTGCTGTCTGATTTCGTCAGCCTGAAGGACTCGCTGAGAGTGAAGAAGCCGAAGGGGGAATGATCCGCGTCTTGCACGGGCGGGCTGGCGCTCTAGGCTTGGCGGATGGACCGACCCGCCGCCATCGCTCAAATCCGTGAAGCCTGCAAAAACATCGCGCTGCAATTCATGAAAATCCACCCTGCCGTGCCAGGACTGGCCGACGAGGAAACACAGAAGGAGTGCCTGCGCAGCGTGCACGAGATGACGGTGCTGCTGGAGACGATCAAAAAGAAGATCGGCCGGCTGGAACGTGCCGATGACAGCACCCTGCTCTGACATTTGGCTTACTTGCCCGAAACCGCCGCCCAAACGATCATCCGCCATGAAACAAGCCATCATCTGCCTTCTCCTGCTGACGGGGAGCCTGCGGGCCGAAGTCAAACTGCCCGCCCTTTTTTCCGACGGCATGGTGCTGCAGCAGGCACAGCTCATCCGAGTCTGGGGGACTGCTGATGCAGGCGAAGAGGTGAAGGTGACATTTCATGACCAGACGCACAGCTCGACCACCGACCCGTCGGGCAAATGGGCGATCACGCTCAACCCGATGAACGCAGACGGGCAGCCAGCCGAGATGGTGGTGGCGGGCAAAAACACGATCACTTTGAAAAACGTTCTGGTTGGCGAAGTGTGGATCTGCTCCGGGCAGTCGAACATGCAATGGACGGTGCAGCAGGCGGGCAAAGCCCAGGAAGAAATCGCGGCCGCGAATCACGCTCAGATCCGGATGTTCAATGTCGAGCGCAGCCCGAGCATGACGCCGCAGACTGATTGCAAGGGCGCGTGGAAGGAGGCCACGAGCGCGAATGTGGGGCAGTTTTCGGCCGTGGGCTACTTTTTTGGCCGTCACCTGCATCAGGCGCTGAAGGTTCCGGTCGGCCTGATCAACACCTCATGGGGTGGGACTCGTGTGGAGGCCTGGACCGGCCGCGAAGCGCTGGAAGAGCGCCCCTGCGCCACTGAGATGCTCGCGGACTGGAAGGATGCCGTGGCCAAATGGGATGGGACGAAGGAGACGGCCGCGTACGAAAAGCTCAAAGCCAGCTGGCAGGCGCAGGTGCAAAAGATCGATGCCGCAAATGCCAGTCTGCCAGCCGACAAAAGGCAGACGAAACCCGCGGCACCACGCCTGCCGGAGGACCCAACGAAGACGCCGCACCACCCCAGCGTACTTTTTAACGGCATGGTGGCGCCGCTGATCCCCTACACAATCAAAGGCGCCGTCTGGTACCAGGGCGAGTCGAACCAACGACGGGCTTTTCAGTACCAGGAACTGCTGCCCACCCTGATCAACAACTGGCGGAAGCAGTGGGCGGAGCCGTTCTCTTTCTACATCGTACAGCTCGCGAACTATGGCAACGGCAAGCCCGCCACCCAGGACCCCGGTGTGCCGGACACGTGGGCAGAGCTGCAGGAGGCGCAGACACTGACGGCGCAAACACTCGACAAATGCGGCATCGCCATCATCAACGACATCGGTGAGCAAAACGACATCCACCCCAAAAACAAACAGGAGGTCGGCCGCCGGCTGGCGCTCTGGGCGCTGGCCAAGGACTACGGCAAGTCTGGCGCTGAGTATTGCGGCCCGCTGTACCTCTCGTCTGTGATCCAGGGCGGCAAGGTTCGCGTGCAGTTCACCCACACCGGCTCGGGTTTGAAAACTCGTGACGGCGGCGAGCCGAAAACCTTCCAGATCGCAGGGGCGGACCAAAAATGGGTGTGGGCGAAGGCCAAGATCGAAGGCAACGAAGTCGTGGTCTGGAGCGATGCCGTGCCGCAGCCCATCGGAGTTAGGTATGCGTGGGCGAGCTGGCCGGAGGGTGCCAATCTCATCAATGCGGAGGGGCTGCCTGCTTCGTGCTTCCGCACGGATGACTTTCTGCCCTCAACCCTGGGTGTGGTGTCTCCCTTCAAGGAAAACACCCCGGCGAAACCGTGATCACCACTGACAGGCGTGCATCTTTTCCTTTCTGATCCAGACACGGCCCCCTTTCTGGCCGATGAGATCCGGCGAGCAGCGCCGGACGCGGTGCCCCATGAGGTGGAGGGGCTGGGGACAGCCGCCGAGGTGCCCCTGGAGGGGCTGCTGCTGGCTTTTGCGCGACAGACCCTGCCGGATGCGGTGGAAGTCTCTCCCAGCTCCATCAATGGCTGGGCTGACCGGATCATTGAGGCCATCGCGGGTGTCTTCCCGGATGACCAGCCTTGGCGACTGCACCTCTGGCCGCAATACGGGGAAGGCAAAGCCGGACTGCACCGCTGCGAACTCATCCGTGCCGCGCTGACAGAGAGGCTGAAGAAAAAGCGGCGGCATCTGCTGCGCTCGATGACTGACACGGATGGGGTGTTTGATGCACAGACATCGCTGGTGCAATGCGTGCTGACTTCGCCGGAAGCGGGGTGGATTTCCGCTGCTGCGGCGCCGCAGCCGCATGCGCTGCGCTGCCTGATCTCAAGCTTCCCGCGAGGTGAGGTGCCGCTGGCAGATGACAAGAGCGCGCCCTCGCGCGCCTTTACGAAACTGGTGGAGTCTGAGCAGCGTCTGGGCAGAAGGATCGAGCGCGGGCAGACCTGCGTGGACCTGGGGGCTTCGCCGGGGAGCTGGAGCTATGTGGGCATTCAGCGCGGGGCGCATGTGATCGCCATCGACCGCTCTGAGCTGCGCGAGGACCTGATGCGCAATCCGCGGCTGCACTTTGAAACCGCCGACGCCTTCAAGTACAAACCGCCGCAGAGGGTGGACTGGCTGGTGTGCGATGTGATCGCCGCGCCGCAACGGAGCATCGACCTGCTGCTGGAATGGCTGCGGGAGAAGCGCATGCGGCAGTTTGTGGTGACGATCAAATTCAAGGGGCACGATGAGTACCCGCTGCTGGACATCCTCAAACGCGAAGCGCCGCCGCTGTGCGCGGAGTTTCACCTGACGCGGCTGTGTGCGAACAAGAACGAGGTGTGCGCGTTTGGGGTGGTGTGAAAAGAGAGTGAATGGAGCGGCATAGGACTCCGTCTGATGCCCTCATGGTGAATTAGTCTTGCGACGAAATCCCCTGCCATGCTATCCACTCTCCCACAACCATGAAGCTTTTCATCACTTTCATCCTTGGCGCCATCACCGGCGCCTCTCTGTTGTGGTTTGGATTCAGAAAGGAGGTCGTGATACTGAACAACAGGCCAGTAGTGGTGGACCTCTTCTCAGGAAAGGCACACCGGGTTTTTGTCTCTTATCTTGAGGCCGAGCAACTGGAACGTGACGAGGCCAAGAGGATCGAGGCTTTGCATGAAAATGGGACGTCAGCTTCAGAGGAGGCTCAATGGCGTGAGCTTGATGTGTCTGAAATCAAGAAACTCGAATTCCAGTGGAGTCAAAACGGCTCGAACATCAAAGCCGAATTTCACAATCCATTTGAGCAAGAAGTGAAGGTCGAGCGAGTTCGTGTGCAGATTCCGGCTCAGAATGCTCACGCCGCGATCGACCGGGAGTTTCAAACAGATCACTCCATCTGCCCACCGCTGGCAGATTGCGTGGACTTGCTGCGGTCAATACGAATCCCATTTGAAAATTTTCTCGGCCCGAGGCCCTCTGACGGTAGCGAACGCCCCAAGGTCGGCTCGATCACGCCCGTTCGTGTATTGATTCGAAAGTGATGCCCGCGGCACATCGACTGGCCACTCGCCTCATCTAAAGCAGGGCCTCATGCGCGCGGCCGTCCTTGGCCTCGCAGTAGAGGATGAAGGACTGGTTCACGACGGAATAGCCGCCGGGGGTCGGGTAGTCGCCGCTGAAGTACCAGTCGCCATATTCAGCACCGAGTGCGGAGTGAAGGCCGGGGATGGACTGATAGATGACTTCGACCGTGCCGTGCCAGGAGGTGTCCTCAGGGCTGATCATCTGGGCGATGCGCTCGGAGATCTCCTCGTCGGTGAAAGGAGCGTAGATGGCCTTGACGGCGTTGCGCATCTCCTCCTTGGGCTTGCGCATCTCGGTTTTGCAGGCGCGGTAGGTCTCCATCACGATGTGAGACATGCCACGCTCACGAAGGAGTGAAATGGCTGCCTGGAAGGCGATGAATTTGCCGAGCTCCGCCATGTCGATGCCGTAGCAGTCCGGGTAGCGGATCTGGGGGGCGGTGGAGCAGACGATGATGCGCTTGGGATTGGTGCGCGCGAGGATGCGGAGGAGGCTTTTCTTGAGCGTGGTGCCGCGGACGATGGAGTCGTCAATGACCACGAGGTTGTCCTTGGAAGTGACGACACCGTAGGTGATGTCATAGCTGCCGGAGACGAGCGCGTCGCGCCCGGTTTCCTGGGCGATGAAGGTACGCATCTTGATGTCCTTGAGCGCGATTTTTTCGGCCCGCGGCCAGTTGCGCAGCACGAGATCGTCGAGCTTGGCCTCGTCAAACTCACCACGCTTGAGCATGTCCATGAGAGCTTCTTTGACGACGCCACGGCGGCTTTTGCGCAGGCCGTCGAGGAAGCCGAAATAGGCGGTCTCCGCCGTGTTGGGGATGAAGCTGAGCACGGTGTGCTCGAAGTCGTTTTCGATGGCCTTGACCACCTGGGGAACCAGCTGCTCTCCGAGAGCCTTGCGCTGGTGGTAGATGGCGGAGTCGTTGCCGCGTGAGAAGTAGATGCACTCGAACGAGCAGGGCTTGTATTCACGCGGCTCGGTGAATTTCTGGATGGTCATGCCGCCATCCGCCTTGATCACCGCCACATGCGCGGGGGGGATTTCGTGGATGTCCTCTTCATTGACGCCGAAGACGGACATGAGAGCGACGCGCTCGGAGGCGATGGTGAAGATCTCGTCGTTTTCGTAATAATGGCAGGGGCGGATGCCGCTGGGGTCGCGCATGGCGAAGAGGTCGCCATTGCCGATGACACCGACGATGCTGTAGCCGCCGTCCCAGCGTTTGGCGGACTCCCGGACCACGGCGGTGACGTCGAGCTGCTCGCTGATGTGATGGGGGATGTCCTCACCGGGGATGCCTGAGTCGCGGAGGTCGTGGTAGAGCTTGGTGTGGGCCTCATCGAGCTGAAAGCCGATTTCTTCCAGGACGCTCTGGGTGTCGGTGCCGAAGACGGGATGCTGCCCGCGCTTCATCATGACCTCGTTGAGCTCACGGGTGTTGGTGAGGTTGAAGTTCCCCATGACCATGAGAGTGCGCGTGGGCCAGGTGGTGCGGCGCATGTAGGGATGGAGGGCTCCTTTGCCAAAGTCACCGCTGGTGCCGTAGCGCAGGTGGCCGATGTAGATCTCCCCGGCCATTTCAAACTCGCGCTTGATGGCGTCCGGATCGTCCTCAAAGGAGACGAATTCCTTGCCTTCCTGGTCGCGCTCGTCCTTGCGCTGCTTGTCGATGCGGCGGGCGATGCGCTTGAACTCTTTGCGCTCATCATCAAAGACCTGGCCGATGCGTTCCACGCTTTCGGTGCTGCGCATGCGGAACATGTAGGGGAGGCCGGGGGGCATGCCGAGCTTGCTGCAGCCGATGCCCATGCCGTCCTGGCCACGGTTGCGCTGCTTGGTCATGATAGCCTGCAAGGCGTCAAAGCCGTAGAGGGCGTTGCCGTATTTTTGATAGAAGTATCCGAGCGGCTTTTTCAGCCGCACCACTGCAATACCGCACTCGTGACTGATTGGGTCGCTCATCGTAAAGGAGCGCCAACCATTGGCATACGACGGAAGGAGTGCAAGACGTGGAAAAAGTTTCTCACTGAGGTGCCCCCTGAATGCTGACGAGCGTAAAACCTATGCCTGGCCTGAGTCTGGCCCTCGGGACAATCCCCAATCTAAAAGAAGAGACGTGAGCACGTCCTGCGAGACTGCCCGCCGCATGAGCAAAAAACACCCAGTGTTTTGAGCAAAGCATGGCCACTTGCTGTCATCATGGCATAGTCCATGCAGCCGTAATCACCTACCTACCCGATGAAATCCCCTGTTCTTTCAAACTTTTGGCTGCACGCGTTTTTTGCCGCCGTTTTTTTGGCTCACGGCCCCGCTGATGCCGCCATCCCGGATGCCGGCTCTCCACAGCCGGTGCCTGTGCCGCCGGAAATACCCGCAGCGGAGCTGCCAGAGGAGATGATGACCGGAATCGTGCTGAGGAAGCTCGCCTTTGACCGCGAATTCGACTCTCCGGTCATGCTGGCCTCGCTGCCGGATGCCAGCGGTGAGCAGGTGGTGGCCATGCAGCGGGGGGAGTTCTG
This sequence comes from Prosthecobacter fluviatilis, assembly GCF_042655725.1. Lineage (GTDB taxonomy): Bacteria > Verrucomicrobiota > Verrucomicrobiia > Verrucomicrobiales > Verrucomicrobiaceae > Prosthecobacter > Prosthecobacter fluviatilis. The sequence continues at coordinate 165,952 of NZ_JBHSMQ010000001.1, read as the reverse complement.
CGCGGTGCGCCTGGATGGCAGCGGCCAGTGGCGGCCCTTTCTGGACTTCCGCGCAAAGATGAAGGGCATCGTGCTGTTTGAGGAAGGGGTGCACGGGATTGCCTTTCACCCGCGCTTTGCCGAGAACCGGCTGTTTTACATCAGCTACTCCCAAAACGAGCCCCGGCGCACGGTCATCAGCGAAATGCGCGCCTCCAAGGACGCCACTCCAGACGCGCTGCCCGAGACGGAACGTGTGCTGCTGGAGATCCCGCAACCGCTGGCAGACCACTGGGGAGGCCACATTGCCTTCGGGCCGGATGGCTGCCTGTACATTGCCCTGGGAGACGGCGGCCTGCGGAATGACCCGTACCGTCTGGCGCAAAACCCGTGGGTGCTGCATGGCAAGGTGCTGAGAATCGACGTGAACAGCCGGAGTGGCAACCTGCCGTATGGGATCCCCGAGGACAACCCTTTTGCCAAGGAGCAGACCGTGCGCCGCGAGATCTTTGCACTCGGATTCCGCAACCCCTGGGGACTGTCCTTTGATGCACGCACCGGCCAGCTGTGGTGCGCGGATGTAGGACAGGACCTGTGGGAGGAGATCAACCGAGTCGAGGCCGGGGCGAATTACGGTTGGAGTGACCGAGAGGGCCCCGCGAAGAGTGCCTTCCACGCGCACAGCGACCTGCCGGACACAGCGGTCAAGGACCCTGTACATGCCTACACCCGCCTGCGTGGCGAGGGCATCTGCATTGTCGGAGGCCTGCTCTACCGCGGGCAGAAACTGCCACAGCTGGACGGGGCATTCGTGTTTGCCGACTGGGGCTACGGCACCATCTGGGCGCTGGGGATCGACCCCGCGAGCGGCCTGCCCTCCCGCCGCAGCGTGCTGCACCGGAAGGACGCGGAACATAAATTCAACCCGACGCTGGTGACGGCCGACGTGGATGGCGAACCGGTGCTGCTCTCCCAGGACGGAGCGCTGTACCGGCTGGAGAAGGATGACGACTAAGCTGCTTTTGCGCGCAAGACGGGACGCATGGCCGCGTTCAAGCGGGCCATGACCCGTCTCTTTGCCCTGCTCCTGCTGCTTCACAGTGTCGCGGCCGCCCAATCCAAACCCGATGTGCTTTTCATCGCCGTCGATGACTTGAACGACTGGACGAGCTATCTCGGCGGCCATCCGCAGACGAAAACACCGAACATTGACCGCCTGGTGGCGCGTGGCACGGCGTTTACCAACTCCCACTGCGCCGCCCCGGCCTGCAACCCCTCGCGTGCGGCACTGATGAGCGGGCTGCGCCCGTGGCAGACAGGGATATACACAAACGGTGATCCAGCGCAGGACGTGCTGAAGGATGTGGTGACGATCAACCGACACTTTCTGGCCAACGGCTACAACACCCTCGGGGGTGGCAAAATCTACCATGGCTACGGGAGCGAGGGGCGGAGTGATTCATGGACGAAGTGGGAGGGGCTGTTTCCTTCCATCCAAGAGCACGAGGAAAACATGAACGGCCTCGGCCGCGGTCACTTTGACTGGGGTGCGGTGGATGCCAAGCCCACTGACATGGGCGACTACAAAGCCACGGACTGGGCCATCAACCAGCTGAAGACGGCACCGACGGACAAGCCGCTCTTCCTCGCGCTGGGGTACATCAAGCCGCACCTGCCGTGGTACGTACCGAAGGAGTATTATGACCGCTTTCCGCTGGCCGAAATCAAGCTGCCGGTGACGAAGGAGCATGATCTCGATGACATCCCCAAGGCCGGAGTGCGCATGGCAGGCCCGGAGGGCGACCATGCCGCCGTGGTCAAAGGCGACCAGTGGAAGAAGGGTGTGCAGGCCTACCTGGCCACGATCTCCTTTCTGGATGACCAGGTGGGGCGTCTGCTCGACGGGCTGGACCAAAGCCCGCGCAAGGACAAGACGGTCATCGTCTGGTGGACGGACCACGGCTGGAATCTGGGCGAGAAGGAGCACTGGCGGAAATTTGCGCTGTGGGAGGAAACCACGCGCACGTCGATGGCGATCATCGCCCCAGGCGTGACGAAGCCGGGCACAACCTGCACGGCGCCGGTCGATTATGTGAACATGTACCCCACGATCTGCGAACTGACGGGCCTGCCGGTGCCAGAGCATGTGAAAGGGGCGAGCCTGATGCCGCTGCTCAAGGACCCCGCCGCCAAGTGGGACGGTGTGGCCGTCTGCACCCACGGCAAAGGCAACCACGCCGTGCGCGATGCGAACTGGCGCTACATCCGCTACGCCGACGGCACCGAGGAACTCTACGACCACTCCAAAGATCCGTATGAGTGGACGAACCTCGCCGGGGAGGTGGGAATGAGCGAGATCAAGGCGAAGCTTGGTGCTTCCATTCCCGCCACGGCTGCCGAAGTCAAACCCACGTCTGGTGACGGGAAGAAGAAAGGCGAGGGAAAAGGCAAGAAGAAGAAAAAGGCCGAGGAGTAGCCTGAATGACGTGAGAAGAGGAGGGCTTTACGGTTTCTCCTCCTCCACGGTGAAATCGAGCCCCAGGCCGTTCGGTGCGGGTGACTTCATCGCAGCAGCCAACTGTGCGAGGCTCCAGCCCTGCGGACCGGATTTGCCGGGGTCGGTTTTGAGTTCATTGAAGTGGATGAGCAGATCTCCCCTGGCCTTGTCCACCGTCTCCAGCTGCACCCAGTCTTTCCAGCGCGCAAACAAGGCGTCCACTTTCGCGGCATGCTTCGCATAATCCGGCACGTGCAGCTTCAACGTCGCGAGGTAAGGTTTGCCGTGAATGGCGAGGGCCTCGCGCACGGCTTGTGCGACTTGGTGCTCGCTCACGAGCTTGGGGTCAAAGACCACGTTGGCGTAAGAGTCTATCAACTGCACGACCGTCGCGTCTGCCACGCCCTTTGTTTCACTGATCGACTGCTGAACGACATAGACGCAGCTCCCGCACTCGACGCCTGAGACATAAAAGGTGACGGACGGGTGTTTTTCGGCGGCACGGAGACCGGCCAGGCCGGAACCGAGGAAGAGAAGAAGGCAGAGAGTGTGTTTCATGAGGACCGATTCAAACAAGACCGCGGATAGGATCTCCACGAGTCAGAAGATTGAGCAGGCTGGGCGGAAGGCCATCGGTGACACGTGCCTCGCCGACATCCACCAGCGTGTGCATGATGGTGGAGATCAAATCGGGGATGGTGACCGGCTCTGAAGCGGGTTCGCCACCGAGGCGTGCGGACTGACCGATCACCTGCCCCATTTTCAGGCCGCCGCCATAGATCATGAGCGGCGCGAGACCACCCCAGTGATCGCGCCCGCCTTTGACATTGATCCTGGGAGAACGGCCCATCTCGCCACAGCAGACGAGCATGATTTTCTCACTGAGCCCGCGTGATTCGATGTCTTCAATCAAAGCGGAAACCGCGTGGTCAAAGGGGCGGCCGACGTAATCCATGCCAGTGCGGCACGGGGCGTTGTTGCTGTCTGCGTGCATGTCCCACACAAAACTCGTGGTGACGGTGACAAAGCCGCAGCCGCGCTCACACAGCCGCCGTGCCAAGAGCAGCAGCCTGCCGAGAGTCGCCGCGTTGTCGGCGTAATGCTCGCGGTTGTTCCACTGGGTGCTGATGCGGTCTTTGGGCAGCAGTGGCGCGGTGTCATAGCGGGCGACGAGGCGGGGATCCTCCCTGGAAAGGTCAAAGGCATCCGACACGCCTCTGCGCAGGACGTCGAAGGCCAGGGTTTGGAATTCTGCCATGCCTCCGACGGCGTGGCTGGCATCCATGTGACGCTTCCATTGATCGAGTGAGGAAAGCAGAGCGCGGCGGTCTTCGAGGCGGGCCTGAGGCATGCTCAAGGTCATGTCGGCCTGGGCTCCGCTGCCAGCGCCGGGCACGAAAGGCTGGTAAGTCGCCCCGAGCTCGCCACTGGAGGTGAAGTCGCCGAATTGCCGGATCACGGGGCCTGCTGCGGCTGAAACGGCCTGCGGGAAGAGCGCCACATTGGTCGGCATGGCACTGGATTTGCGCAGGGGGCCTGCCATGCGTGAATACAGGGAGCCAAGATTTGCCTTCAGCGTATCCTTTCCGACGATGGTCTTGATGTCATGGACGGCATCTCCCGTGACGAAGGAGCGGACGATGCTGAACTTGTCCGCCAGCTTTGCCAGCCGCTCAAACGTGCTGCCAAAGGTCACGCCGGGCAGCCGGGTTTTGATTTCCCCCGTGACGCTGCGGATCTCCGAGGGCGCATCCATTTTGGGATCAAAGGTCTCAAACTGAGAGGGGCCGCCGTGCATGAAAAGGAAGATGACGGACTTGTCCCTGAGGAGAGACTTTTGCGGAGCGGAGAGTGAGTTGAGCGCCAGCAGATCACTCAAACCAAGGCCGCCGAGGCCGAGCCCGCCGATGCGCAGGAAATCCCTGCGCCGGAGGCACGAAGAGCCCTGGGTGTGGTCTGAGAAGGTGAGCATGTCGATTCCACATACGCCCGCAGGGAGGCAGTCCTTCCTGATTGTGCTTGCCACCCGGCATCGGGTTGGGGATGCTCGAAGCCATCATGCGCATCCGCCCTTTTTTACTAGCCGCCGCCTTGCTGACCGTGGAGGCCGCAGCAGACTCCTCCGACTGCCGGATCTGTGACAAGCACCTGCTGCCGCAGCCGCAGCAGCTCATCCCAGGCCGGAAATATGCGAGAGACCGCCGGGCGGACATCCTGCATGTGAAGCTGGATGTGACTCCGGATTTTGCCAAACGCACGGTGTCGGGCACGGCCACTCTGCGCTTCAAGCCGATCGCGCTGCCGCTGGAGAAACTGGAACTGGATGCGGTGGACCTGAACATCAACACCATCACGGCTGACGGTGCGCAGGTGGCGGAGCATCAGGTCACAGGTGACAAGCTCATCGTCAACTTTGCGAAAGCGGTGGCCCCCGATGCGGAGGTGACGATGAGCGTGACCTATTCCGCGAAACCTGAGCACGGGCTGTATTTCCGCACCCCGGAGATGGGCTACAAGGCGGGCGACACCCAGGTCTGGAGCCAGGGAGAGGCGGAGGAGCACCGGTTTTGGTTCCCGAGCTACGACTACCCGAACGAGCGCTTCACCAGCGAGGTGATCTGCCATGTGCCGAAGGGCATGCAAGCCGTCTCCAACGGGAGGCTGCAAAGCGAAAAGCCCGGCAAAGACGGACTCGTGACGTTTCACTGGCTGCAGGACAAGCCGCATGTGAACTACCTCATCGCGCTGGCTGCGGGGCACTTCCACAGGCTGGAGGACAAGGCGGGCGGCCTGCCGCTGGCGCTGCTGGTGCCGCCCTCACACAAGGCGCAGGCGGCGAATGCCTTCACTGACACGGGCAAGATCATCGAGTTTTACCAGAAGGAAACCGGCGTGCCGTTTGCCTGGGACAAGTATTACCAGGTGTACTGCCTCGACTTCATCGCGGGAGGGATGGAGAACACGAGCTGCACCTTTGAGGCGGCCGACATGCTCTTCAACTCAGACACCGAGGAGCTGCGCTCTCTGCATGAGCTGGATGCACATGAAACGGCGCACCAGTGGTTCGGAGACCTGGTGACCTGCCGGGACTGGTCACACCTGTGGCTGAATGAAGGCTTTGCCACCTATTACACGATTCTGTACGAGGAGCAGAAGCGCGGCACGGATGCGATGAAGTACGCGCTCTGGCAGGAAGCCCAGCAGGTGTTTCAGGCCAACGACACCCGCCCCATCGTCTGGCGTGACTATGGTGACCCGATGCAGCAGTTTGACTCACGCGCCTACCCCAAGGGGGCGTGGGTGCTGCATATGCTGCGCAGCCAGCTGGGGGCGGATTTGTACCGCAGGTGCATCAGGACCTATCTTGAGCGGCACCGCAACGGCATCGTGCGCACCGAGGATTTGCAGGACGTGATCGAAGAAGTCAGCGGGCTGTCGTTTGACCAGTTTTTTGACCAGTGGCTGTTTCACGGAGGCGTGCCGGAGCTGAAGATCGACTATGCCTGGGATCCCGGCACGAAGCAGGCCAAAATCACCGTGAGGCAGACGCAAAAGCTCAGCGAGCAGGTGCGGCTCTTCCGGGTGCCGCTGCCGGTGGGCTTTGCCCTGCCCGGCCAGAAGGAGATGCTGCGTTTCAAGGCAGACGTCAGCAAGGAGGCTGAGGACTTTTACTTTCCGCTGCCCGCCCAGCCGGAGCTGGTGCGGATTGATCCGGACTACACCGTGCTGACCAAGGTCTCCTTCACACCGCCTGGGCCGATGCTGGACAAACAGCTGCAGGCCGATGTGATCGGGCGCCTGCTCGCCGTCGGCATGCTTGGAGACAGGCACATCGACAAGCTCGGCAAGGTGCTGCGCGAGGATGCCTTCCACGCAGTGAGATCCGAAGCGGCCAGAGCGCTGGCCAAGATCGCAGAACCTGAGGCACGCGCCGCTTTGATGGCGGGCAGCAGCGGGCAAAAAGACGCCCGCGTGCGCAGGGCCGTGGTGCAGGGCCTGGCCATGCTCAACACCGCAGAGTCGCAGAAAACGCTGTGGGACATGGCGCAGAGCGAGAAGAACCCCGACATCCTGGCAGTCATCATCGACTCCTGGGGCGCGCGCCCTGGTGATGCTGAAGTCGCCAAGGCCCTCCGCGCCCAGCTGAGCGGCACCAGCTTCAACCACGCGCTGCAGATAGCCGCCATCCGAGCCCTGCGCGCCCAGGATGACGAAACCGCCCTGGGTGAGATCCTGGCCCGGGTGCAGTCACTCAACGATCTTCGCGGCCGGGATGCAGGGACGGCGTTTGACGCCATCGCGTTTCTTGCCCGCCGGCCCACGAATGAGCAGCGCAATGCCGTGCGTGAATTTCTCAGCAGCAAGCTCACGGACCCGCGCAGCTCCTGGCGTGCGGCCAGCGCGAGAGCCCTCGGAACGCTGAGGGACCCAAGAGCGCTGGCCGTGCTGGAGCCGATGCTTGCAGGAGGGGGGGCGCGTATCGACCCCGTGCGTGAGGCGGCGGCCAAAGCCGTGCAGGACATCCGTGCCGGACTGGAGAGTCCTGCCGACCTGAAAAAGCTGTGGGACCGTGTGCAGCAACTGCAAAAGCAGGCCGAAGAACAGCAGAACGAACTCGAAACCCTAAAGAAGAAAGCACAGCCAACGGCCGCTGAGAAGAAAGCAGGCCGCTAACCCTTCATACCGCATGCAATTTCCGCGCCTTCTGAACATCGCCACCAAAGTCGTCAAAGACACGCTGCTCTCACTGCCCACGAACATCCGCCATGAAGCTGAGGACTGCCGCATCGAGTTTTCGGAAATGGATGCCCTGATCGACATTGATGAGGATCTTGACCCCGACCTGCTGGGATTGTTTGAAGGCAACACACGGAGCGACCCGCTGCCGGAGTCGCCTGATGAAATGCCGCGCATCCGGCTGTTTCTGGACAACCTCTGGGACGAATGCGGCGGCGAGCTGAGCACGTACCGGCACGAGGTCCGCATCACCTTTCTTCATGAGCTGGGGCATTATCTCGGGCTGGATGAAGACGAGGTGGCCGAACTGGGCCTGGCATGAGGCTTCAGCCCATCTTCCGACGGCCGTGCAATGCCTGATAGAGCGTGAGCTCATCCACGTGATCCAAGCCACCGCCTGCGGGCATGCCCTGGGCCAGCCGGGTGACGGCAATGCCCGCCGGGCGCAGGAGGTCTGCGATGTAGCTGGCGGTGGCCTCGCCTTCGACATCGGAGCCGAGGGCGATGATGACCTCCTCCGTATGGAGGTCACGCGCACGACTGAGGAGTGACTCGATGCGCAGATCCTCCGGCGTCACGTTGTCGAGAGGCGAAAGCCTGCCACCGAGCACGTGGTACAACCCCTGGAAGGCGCCTGAGCGCTCCATGCGCAGGACATCGGCAGCCTGCTCGACCACACAAAGCTGCTGGCGGTGACGGCGGGGATCGTGGCAAAGGAGGCAGCTGGAGCCGCTTTCGATGAAGAAGCCGCAGTCTTCGCAGGGAATGATGAGCTCCTTGACCTCCAGCAAGGTGTTGGAGAGCAGAGGGATGCGCTCGTCGCTGCGCTGGAGGAGCCAGATCATGAGGCGCTCCGCGCTGCGCGGCCCGAGGCCGGGGAGCGATTTGAGCTGGGCGACGAGGCGCTGGATCGCTGGTGGGTAGTCTATGCGCACGGTAAAACAGCTCAGGTCACGGCGAGTGTGCGCGCATGTTTGGGCACCTCTTTGGACGAGGATGATTTTTCCTTCAGAGCCAGCTCGACGCGCTCCATGAAGTATTTGAGGGGGGCATCCTCACGCCCCTCGATGACGGCAATGCGGAAGCTTTCCTGCGCCTGCTTCAGCTCGCCTTTGCGATACTGCACGACGCCCTGCCAGAAGGCGTCCCGGACACGAGCCTCGGGCTCAGGCAGCCCGCCCTTGGCGGCGAGGAGTTCATATACCTCGGTCATCTGAGTGGAACCGGCGGTGCTTATCATCTCCATCGGCCGAACCTCTGACTCCTCCTTGGCGAGGGCGTATGTTTTCGCGCTGAGGAGCACCTTGCTGCCGTATTCGGCATTCAAACCGCAGAGCTGCGCGGCAAAATCAACGACCTCCCCTACCGCGCTGAAGCTTTCAAAGTGGCTGACACCAAAGAGACCGCAAAGCACCGGACCGGAACTGACGGCGACGCCGATCTGCGCCTTTTTGCCGAAGCGCAGCTCAATCTCACGCGCCACGGTCTCCAGGTGGGGACGCAACAGCACAGCCACCTGAACCGCGTGCGCGGCATGACTTTCGTCCGAAAGAGGGAAGCCGAAAAAGACGCGGACCTGGCGGGCATTGCAGTCGTCGAGATAAGCTCCGTGCCCGACAAGAAACTCTGAAATGCTGCGCTGGAAATGCGTGGCGAGCTCCTCAAACTGCGGTGCCTCAATGCCGGTGGAAAGCTCGGCGAGATTCAGCAGGCGGCAGGTCAGGGACGTGATCTCACGCCGCCCGGTCATTTTGGCGGGATTGTTCTGACGTGCCAGCTCATCAAACTGGCGTGTGGAGAGCCGCCCGACAAAATACCCGCGCATGACATGGCAGCGGTAGGCATTGACGGAACCGCCCGCCGCGATGCCTGCGATGCCGGCCAGCCACAGCGCGAGCGCGCCGGAGACGGGCTCAAACAAGACGCCGCTCATGGCCATGATGCAGCCAAAGGTGGCCGTGAGAAAAGTGCCGCCGAGGAGGAATGCAAAGCGGCGCCACTGCGAGGGCATCTCCACACACACCCAGGCGCTGATGAAGGCCATGAGGGTGTAGTAGCCATACTGCAGCCAGACGGCCTGCTTCAAGCCGCCGGCAGGCAGAATGAAACCGCGTGCGTACAAGGTGGCAAACCATTCGGCCGTGGCCTTGAAAAATCCAAGCTGGTACGTGGCCAGCAGAGGAATGCAGACCAGCACTCCAATGAACATGGCGGCGGCATGATTACGATTCATGAGCAGGAGAGTCGGGGGTGAGATCAATGATGTTGGATGCGGGCGGCGAAGGCCGGCTGCGGCAGGCGTTCACGACGAGTTCGCTGACGTACCTGTCCGGACTGGCAACCGCCTCAGGAGTGATGGCAAAGCGCGTGTCTCCCGTGCTGCGGGTCACGAGTTTGAGGCCAAAGGGGTAATCTTTGAAGAGTTTCATGCACATGGCCTCCACGTGCATGCCTTCACGCTGGGCGCGCGCCGCGACTGCGGCGATGGCCTCGTCGTCAAAGTCGAGGGTGAAGCCGTGCTCGCGCTGGAAACGCTCGGCAAAGGCCCTGACCTCGCCGGCATGAGCTGCGCCCAGCACTCTGAACTGGCTGGCGGCTTCGGCACGGCACCTGGCGAGCGTTTGCTCCGGCTCTCTGACCAGGGCGCCGTCGATCTGCAGTTCAGGGAGGCCGAGGCTGGGCATTTCAAACTTGAAATCACGCAGTACCTGCTCCCAGGCGGTCACGAGACCGCGCGCGCCTGTTTTCTCCTCCTCCGCCCGGCCGGCGATCTCGCGCAGGGCGTCGTCCTTGAAGACGGCTTTGACGCCGTAGGCGGCGAACTCACGCTCATACTGGCGGATGAGGCTGCCCTCGGAGTTTTTCATGATCTGGAACATGTCGTCCGCGCTCAGGGGATCACAGACGACTCGGACGGGCAGGCGGCCGATGAACTCGGCCTCAAAGCCGTAGTCGATGAAGTCCTTGGTGCGCGCTTCGCGGAAGAGATGCTCGGGGGCGGTGTTTTTTGCCTCTGCGGAGACAAAGCCGATGGATTTCCGGTTGGTGCGCTTTTCGATGATCTTTTCCAGGCCGCCGAACGCACCGCTGACAATGAAGAGTATGTTGCGCGTGTTGACCACTTCGCGGCCCGTGCGGCCCTTGCGGGTGTCAAACATCATCTGCATCTGGCTGCGGATGTCGTTCGGCGCGTAGAGGGCGACCTCCGTCTCCTCCATGAGCTTCAGCAGGGTGGTCTGCACGCCGCGGCCGCTGACGTCGCGCCCGAGGCGCTCGGGACCGCTGCTGAGCTTGTCGATTTCATCCAGATAGATGATGCCGTGCTCCGCGAGTTCGATGTCGCCATTGGCTTTCGCGACGAGATCACGCACCAGGTCATCCACGTCTGCGCCGACGTAGCCGGTTTCGCTGAACTTGGTGGCGTCCGCCTTGACGAAGGGCACGCCAATGAGGTCGGCGATGTGTTTGACGAGGTAGGTCTTGCCGACGCCGGTGGGCCCGATGATGATGACGTTCTGCTTTGAAAATTCCAGCTTTGTGCCGCCGGAGTTGGACTCGCGGTCGTCACGCAGCATCCGGGCGTGGTGATAGTGGTCGCATACCGCCGTGGCGAGGACCTTTTTAGCCTCGTCCTGCCGGATGACGAAGCGGTCCAGGTGCGCTTTGATGTCTGCCGGCCGGTAGTTGAACTCGAAAACCCTGCCAGGGTCCGGCCTGGCGGCTGCTGCGGGCTTTTCATCCCCCTCTGGCATGGGGCGCCCCCCCGGACTTTCGACACGTGTGAAAAGAACCTGGCCGCCGAGGGTGTTTTTGATGAAATCCTCCAGCTTGCGCGTGATCTCCTCCGGACTTCCGGGCGCTTTGGGTTTGTCCGTCTCAGGGAGTTCTGGCGTGGGGTCGCTCATGGGGAAACCGATAGTGAGCCAGACGAAGCCTGCTGACAAGCGGCACGATGAGTGCTGTGGTCTGGCGATAAATGCTCTTTTTCAGGGTTGCATGGCCCTTTTGACATCCCATACTCCGCCCCCCGCATTATGTCCGCACCTGTCAAAGTCGCCGTCGTTGGAGCCAGTGGTTATTCTGGAGCTGAGCTGCTGCGCCTGCTGCTGCGCCACCCGAACGCCGAACTCGTCGCCGTCACCTCACGATCCCTGGCAGGGAAAGCGCTCTCGAAGGAGTTTCCACGCTTCCGCGGTGTGGGGATAGCGGATACCCTGACCTTCACCGCACCGGACGCCGCAGCTCTGAAAGCCGCAGGTGCGGAGATCGCCTTTCTGGCGCTTCCACACGGGGTTTCCGCCGAATACGCCAAGCCCCTGCTCGAGCTGGGGCTCAAGGTGATCGACCTGAGCGCGGACTTCCGTCTGCGGAGTCCGGCGCTGTATGAGGAGTTTTACGGCCACGCGCATCCTGCTCCTGAGCTGCTGGACGAAGCGGTGTATGCCCTGCCTGAAGTGCGCGCAGAGGCCATCAAGTCAGCGCGGCTGATCGCCTGCCCCGGGTGCTACCCCACCAGCATTCTGCTGCCGCTCATCCCCCTGCTCAAGGCGGGGCTGCTGGCGGAGTCTCCCCTGGCCGTTGCCAGCATGAGCGGCGCGAGCGGCGCCGGGCGCAAGGAAAGCATTCCCCTGCTCTTCTGCGAGGTGCAAAACAGCGTGCGCAGCTACAGCGTGCCGCTGCACCGCCACCTGAGCGAAGTGGGCCAGGAGCTGGCCCTTGCCGCAGGACGCGAGGTGAAGCTCTCCTTTGTGCCGCACCTGATGCCGACGCACTCGGGCATCTGCACGACGACCTTCGCACAGCTGCAGCCCGGGGTGACGATTGACCAAATCAGCGCCGCGCTGCATTCGGCCTACGATTCCGCGCCCTTCGTCCGTTTGCTTGGGGTGAACCAGTCTCCAGACACCAAAAACGTCACCGGTACCAATTTCGTGGATATCGGCTGGTCCTACGACGCCCGTGCCGGGCAGCTCATTCTCATGAGCACGGAGGACAACATCGGCAAAGGCGCCTCAGGCCAGGCCGTGCAAAACATGAACCTTATCTGCGGCTTTGAGGCCACCGCAGGCCTGTTGTACGTCTGATCCTATGGCGACCAAAGCACACGACGAACGCGAATGCCGCGTCTCATTCAAAGTCATTGACGGCGGTGTCACCGCAGCCAAGGGCTTCCGCGCCAGCGCCGTGACCTGCGGCATCAAGAATCCTGAGGCAACCCGGCTGGACCTGGCGCTGATCGTTTCCGACGGCCCAACCACGACAGACGCTGTCTTCACGACCAACAAAGTCCGTGCGGCCTGCGTGCGCGTGAGCCAGCAGCACATCAAGGAAAGCGACACGCGCGCCATCATCGCCAACAGCGGCAACGCCAACGCCTGCACGGGCGTTCAGGGCATTCAGGACGCCAAGGCCATGACGAAGGCGGTGGCTGAACAGCTGGGAGTGAAAATGCGCCAGGTGCTTGTGTGCTCCACGGGCATCATCGGCATGCCGATGCCGATCGAACGGGTCATCGTGAAGGTGCCTGATGCCGTGGCCAAGCTGAAGCCGGACGGCTCCGAGGACGCCATGCGCGCCATCATGACGAGCGACACGCGGCCCAAGACCTTTGCGGTGGATGTGCCCTGCGGCAAAGGAAGCTTCCGCATCGGCGGCATTGCCAAAGGTGCAGGCATGATCTGCCCGAACATGGCGACGATGCTGTGCTTCATCACCACGGATGCAAAGATCGGCAAGGATGAGCTGCACCGCTCGATGCGCTACGCGGTGGAGAAAAGCTTCAACTGCATCACCATCGACGGGGACACCAGCACGAATGACACCGTCATCGTGATGAGCAACGGCCAGTCGGATGCGCCGACGATCAAAAAGAACTCGCCTGAGGCCGAGCTCTTCCGCTGCGCGCTGCACAAGGTGATGCTGGAACTCGCCAAGATGATTGTCTGCGACGGCGAGCGCGTGACGAAGTTTGTCGAAATCCGCGTCCGCAACGCCCGCACGCTGGCAGACGCCCGCAAGGTGGCCGAGACGGTTGCGAAGTCACTCTTGGTGAAGTGCTCCTTCCATGGCTGCGACCCGAACTGGGGCCGCATCATCCACGCCGTCGGATATTCCGGGGCACGGATTCGTGAAGAACTCATCGACATTTACTTCGGGGGGCTGCAGGCCTGCAAAGGCGGCCTGGCCACGAAGACACCCGTCGCTGAGATGGAGAAGGTCGTGCAGGAGCCGAAGTTCACCGTCACAATTGACCTCAACCTCGGCACCAGCGGCTACACCGTTTACACCAGCGACCTGTCGGAAGAGTACGTTGATTTCAACAGTGCGGAATACTCCGCCGCCATTCATGCGAAACGCCAGAAGGGCTTCGCCTGACCTGTTCGCGCATTCAGCTTTATCGCGATGAATCCCCTCGAAGCACAAATCACCAAATCCGCCGTACTTCTTGAAGCCCTGCCTTACATGCAGAGCTTCCGAGGGTGCACGTTTTTGATCAAGGTCGGCGGCAGCGCCATGGAAGACCCGGTGCAGGTGGACTCCTTTCTGCGAGACGTGGTGTTTCTGGAAGCCGTGGGCATCAACCCCGTGATCGTCCACGGTGGCGGCAAGGCGATCTCCAAGGCGATGACCGAGTCCGGGCTGCAGGCCAAGTTCATCAACGGCATGCGTGTGACCGATGACGAGACGATCAAGATCGTCGAGGAAACGCTCGCGCGAGTGATCAACCCGGAGATCGTGAACAAGATCAACGCCTTTGGCGGCAAGGCCGTGGGCATTCCCGGGACGGAAGTCTTTCTGGGCGAGAAGATGAAGGGGGATCTCGGGTGGGTCGGTGAAGTGAACGACTGCAAACTCGGCCTGATCCAGGCGGCTGTGGCCGGGGAGTTTGTGCCTGTGGTCTCGCCGGTCGCCCGTGAGCTTGCCTCCGGAAAAACGCTCAACGTGAACGCGGACCTGGCGGCATGCGGTCTGGCGAAGAGGCTGAAGGCCACGAAGCTCATCTTCCTCAGCGATGTGCGCGGTGTGATGCGCGACCCGAAGGATGACAACACATTGATCCCCAGCCTGGACGAAGCCTCCATCGCCAAGCTGAAAGCGGAAGGCATCATCAGCGGGGGCATGATTCCCAAGGTGGACTCATCCCTGGACTCTCTGCGCGGTGGCGTGGGCAAGGTGCACCTGATCGACGGCCGCCTGCCGCATGCGCTCATTCTCGAAATTTTCACGGACGGCGGGATCGGCACCGAAATCCATTTGTAATCCTGAAATGAGAACGAGTGACCAACTGATGCAGGAGTACCTCCTGCCAAACTATGGGCGTTACAACGTGTGGCCTGTGCGCGGCGAAGGGCCGTATGTGTGGGATCGTGACGGGAAGAAGTATCTGGACTTTGCCGGTGGCGTGGCCGTGTGCCCGCTGGGGCATTGCCCCCCGCCTGTGGTGAAGGCGCTGACGGAGCAGGCGAACACACTGATCCATGTTTCGAACTGGTACTGCATCGACAAGCAGGCGGAGCTGGCGCGCATCCTCGTGGAGGAATGCGTGGGCATTCCGGGCAAATGCTTCTTCTGCAACAGCGGTGCGGAGGCGAATGAAGGCCTGCTGAAGCTGGCGCGGAAATACGGCCAGCAGACGGGCGGGCGCTATGAGATCATCACCTTCACCGGGTCTTTCCATGGCCGCACTTTTGGCGCCATGACCGCCACGGCCCAGGAAAAGATCCACGGGGGCTTTGGCCCGCTGCCGCCAGGATTCGTCTATGCACCGTTCAACGACATCGCTGCGCTTGAAGCGGCGATCACGGACAAAACGGTGGCCATTCTCATGGAGCCGGTGCAGGGAGAAAGCGGTGTGAACGCCGTCACGGCCGAGTTTTTGCGCGCCGCCCAGCGGCTGTGCCGTGAGAAAGACCTGCTGCTGCTTCTGGATGAGGTGCAGTGCGGATTTGGCCGTGCAGGGGAGATGGCCGGATGGCGCAGCATTGTGCCGGGAGATGAAATCCAGCCTGATGGAATCAGCTGGGCGAAGGCCATCGGGAGCGGTTTCCCGCTGGGATCTTTCTGGGTGAATGACCGCCGGGATCTGAGCAAGACACTCGGCCCCGGCACACATGGCACGACCTATGGCGGCTCCCCGCTCGCCTGCGCTGTCGGCATCGCCACACTGCGCACGATTCTGGACGAAAAGCTCTGTGACAACGCCAAGGCACGCGGTGCGGCGATTGCGACGGCAGCCTGCGCCTGGAACCATGTGCTGATCAAAGAGGTGCGCCAGCTCGGCCTGTTCATCGGCTTTGAACTCAATACCGAGGCCATTTCGGCCAAGTCCGGCGGCAAACTGCCCTCGATCTTCCTGGCCCAGCAGCTGCTGGATGCCGGGATGATGGTGACCCCCGCCGGCCCCAACGTCGTGCGGTGGCTCTCTCCGCTAAACATCACCGAGGCCCATGCCAAGGAAGGCCTCTCCATTTTCAAGAGCGTGCTCGACCAGCTCGCGTAATCCCGCCAAGAGACATGAACCACCTGCTTTCCATCGAAGAACTGAACCGGGAACAAATCGAGAGAATCGTCGATCTGGCCTGTGTGCTCAAAAAGGACCGCAAGGCGTCGCCTCAGGTGCTCACGGGCCAGCAGTGGGCGCTGATTTTCAGCAAGTCCTCAACACGGACGCGCGTGAGCTTCGAAGTGGGCATCCGTGAGCTGGGCGGCTCTGTGATGTTTCTCTCCAGCGCCGACATCCAGCTGGGCCGTGGGGAACCGATCAAAGACACCGCCCGCGTGATGGGCCGCATGATCCACGGAGCGGTGATCCGCACGTTTGCGCAGCAGGATGTGGTCGATTTCGCGCAGTACAGCGGCATTCCCACCATCAACGCGCTGACCGATGACGAGCATCCCTGCCAGGTGCTGGCGGATTTGCAGACCATCAAAGAGCAGCTGGGAGGCTGGGAGGGAAAACGTGTGTGCTTCCTGGGTGACGGCGACTGCAACATGGCCCGCTCGTGGATCTGGGCCTCGGTGCATCTCGGCTTTGAGCTGGTCATCGGTGCGCCCAAGGCGTTCCAGCCGCAAGAGAGCTTCATGCACCGGGTTCCTGGCAACACGGTGAAGATCGTGGATGATCCCGCCAAAGCGGTGGAAGGCTGCGATGTCGTCTACACCGATGTCTGGGTCAGCATGGGCAAAGAGGCCGAAAGCGCCGACCGCATCGAGACCCTGAAGCCGTGGCAGATCAACGCCGCACTCATGAAGCACGCCAATCCCGGAGCCCTCGTGATGCACTGCCTTCCGGCCTACCGCGGCAAGGAAATCACCGACGAAGTCATGGAAGCTCATGCGGACCTGATCTTTGACCAAGCTGAGAACCGCCTGCACGCGCAGAAGGCGATCATCGTGGAGATCACGCGCAAAGGGTGATGCCGTTTCCTGGCTGTTCAGAGACGGCTGGATTGGAACCTGGATGCGCAAAGAGAAGCGAGAGTTTTGCTGGAGCCTTGCAAGCCGCCGAGGAGCACTTGTGCTACGCGTCCTGACAAGAGATGCCCTGAAGCCGCCTGCCCGCCGGGGGGGGCTTTTTGAGAGCGGCTCCATGCGACGGCTGCGTGCCGGATTAATCAAATTTTGGTCTTCTCTTTTCTTCCTCCAAGTGTATTTCTGCCTTCAGTTTACAGGCACCTACAAACAATGAATTATTATTCGCAATACGGGGAAGACCGGGCTCTGTGGGAGTTTTTCGGCTCCAAGAGCAGCGGCCTTTGCGTTGAAGTCGGCGGCTTCGATGGCGAGACTTTCAGCAACTCGCTGACTTTCGAGGAGAACGGCTGGCGTGCCATCATCGTCGAGCCGATGCCTCACTTTGCTGCAAAAATCCGTGCCCGCCGTCCCGATGTCACGCTCTTCGCATGCGCTGCGGGTGCAGAACCAGGAGAGGCAACGCTGATCATCGCCCACGGTGTTGAAACGCTCTCCACCACCACCGCCGAGCCCGACCATCTGGAACGCATCCGCAAGACGGGAGGCCAGGCAGAAGCCGTGACCGTGCCCATGCGCACACTGGACGACATGCTCGCCGAGGCGGGAGTGGACAAAATTGATTTCATCAGCATCGACGTCGAAGGCGGAGAGCTGGCCGTGCTTGCGGGATTTGATCTGGCGCGCTGGCAGCCGCGGGTGGTCATCCTGGAAAACAATGACAGGAAACGGTGCGGCATCCTGCAGGACGAGATGCTGCGCCGGGGGTACCATTACTACACCAACACGGGCTGCAACGAGTGGTATGTGCCCAGCAGCGAAAAAGCCATCGTCACCCCTCTGCTGAGGCTGAAAAACCGTTTGCGCCGTCTTGCCATGAGCACCCGTGTCCTCGGCAAGAAAATTACAGAGGCTACTGGCTTGAAGACACTGGAGCGCACCATCCGCAAAAAAATCAAAAAGCGGTAAAGGACGTGCGCGGAGTGGGTGCGGGTGTTTTTTCCTGCCCGGCATTGCAGCGATGCGATTGGAATGGTTTGATAGGTTTTACTGATCCCCCATGAGCACTCCCGTCACTGCCAACAGCCCTCTCGGTGTTTTTGACTCCGGCGTGGGCGGCCTGACGGTGGTACGGGCGCTGAGAGACCTGCTGCCGAACGAGTCGATCGTCTATCTCGGGGACACGGCGCGTGTGCCGTATGGCTCGAAGTCTCCGGACACGATCCGACGATTCTCCGTGGAGGACACGCAGTTTCTCGTCTCGCATGGGGTGAAAGCGGTGGTGGTGGCGTGCAACACGGCCACCGCACACGCGCTGCCCGTGCTGCAGGCCACCTTTCGTGTGCCGGTGATCGGGGTTCTGGGCCCCGGGGTGGAGGCCACCCTGGCGGAGCCTGGGTGCGAGCGCGTGGGCATCATCGGAACGGCGGGCACCATCCGCAGCCATGCGTACCAGCACGAGATCGCGATGCGGCGGCCGGACATCCTGATCGAAGCGAAGGCGACGCCCCTTCTCGTGCCGTTTGTGGAGGAAGGCTGGACGGACCACCCGGCGCTGAAGTCCGTGCTGCGGGAATATCTGAAACCGATGCTGGACAGGGGGATCGACACACTGGTGCTGGGCTGCACGCACTACCCGCTGCTGGTGCCGGTGCTGAAACGCATGCTGGGGCAGAAAGTGCGGCTGGTGGACTCTGCCAGCACCTGTGCGGCGCATGTGAAGGCGAGCCTGGAAGAGGGCGGGCTGCTACGCACGGCCAAGTCCAAACCCACGCTGGACATCTACCTCACGGATCATTCCGAGCAGGCGGAAAACCTTGCCAAGCGGTTTCTGGGCACGGATTTTGGCAAAGTGAAGAAGGCCGCCGTTTGAAGCAGTCCATGGCAATCTCAAATTGCCCGGAGCTGAAGACTTGCTAGCCTGAACGACTCCATGTTTCCGCGCATCTTTGACCGCTATCTAGGCCGCCAGGTCGCATCAGCCACGCTGATCGGCGTGGCGCTGCTGAGCGGTGTGATGGTGCTGGGCAATGTGTACAAGAAGCTGGACCAGCTGCTGGGCAACACGGAGCTGCCGATCTCGGTGATCGCGGAATTTGTGATGCTGGTCATTCCCTTTTCGCTCATTTTCACGATTCCATGGGCCTTCCTGACAGGAATCCTGCTCGTGTTTGGCCGGCTGTCCGCCGACAATGAGCTGGTGTCTCTGCGCATGACCGGCATGTCGATGCCACGTATCTGCGCGCCGGTCTTCGTGCTGGCGCTGGCGCTCAGCGGCATCTGCCTGTGGGTGAATGTGAGCCTGGCACCGGCTGCGAAGGACCGCATGAAGCGGCTTTTTTACCAGGTGGCGGTGAAAAACCCGGAGACGCTCTTCCAAGAGGGGCAGGTGCTGGAGCGTGTGCCTGGCTACCGCATTTACACGAGCAAGCGTCATGAAAAGACGCTCACCGACATGCACATCATCATGCTGAAGGGCACGCAGGCGAGCACCTACATTCATGCTGACAAGGCCACGCTGCACACGAGTCCCGACTCGATCGATCTGCAGATGGAACTGACCGGCATGACGGAGGAAACCGTGCCGGCGGAGGGAGAGGGCCAGCCGGGCGGACTGGCGATGGAAAAACAGTGGCTCAAGCTGCCGCTGTCAGAGATGCAAAAAGATGCCGTGAGAGTGAACGCCAGCATGAAGACGACGAGCGCACTGGCGGAAGAAGTGAGGACGTGGAAAGACACGGTGACCGGGGAAGCCCTGACGCCGGTGACGCGCTCCCTTTCGCTCACCGAACTGAGCAAACGCTACAGCTTTTCGATGGCGTGTGTCACCTTTGCGCTGGTGGGCATCCCGCTAGGGGTGACGGCACAAAGGCGTGAAACTTCGTCGGGCTTTGCGCTGAGCCTGATCACGGCCACGGTTTACATCGTCTTCATCATCCTGGCGGACACGCTGAATGACAAGCCGGCGGCGATGCCGCACCTCATCATGTGGCTGCCCAATGTGATCTTCCTCGGCATGGGCGGCTGGCTGTTTTACAAGCTCAGCCGCAAGTAGCGCGGGCATTACTTCTTCATGAGCCCCAAGACGGCGGAGGTCATGGCCGTGACGCCGGTCTCGATGCTGGGCCCGGGGACGGGCTTGAAGTAGGGCGAATGCAGGGACGGAAGTGTGGTGCCCTTGGCCCTGGCAGCGGCGACCACGGCAGGGGGCTGCGTGCCGAGCCAGAACATGCACAGAGGCACCTTGTCCTTGGTCATGCCGTATTCGGAGAAATCCTCGGCCCCCATGACGGGCTCGCGCGTGAGAACATTGTCCGCCCCGATGGCGGCGCCGATGTAGCCGCGCACCTCCTGGCAGAGCTCAGGCTGGTTGTAGAGGGCGGTGGCGCTGTCTTCCGACACAATGACCTCGGGCATTTTGTCCGCAGGCATGCTGGCGGACTCCGCCTGGGCTTTGACGATGCGTTTGATGGAGTCGATCAGATGCTGCCGAGTTTCCTTTTTGTAGCTGCGCAGTGTGAGCTGCAGGCGGACTTCATCTGAGATGATGTTGCTCTTGGTGCCGCCGTGGATGCTGCCGACGGTGACGACAGCGGGGTCTCCCGGCCTGACCTCGCGGCTGACGATGGTCTGCAGGGCCAGCACGATCTGGGAGGAGAGAACGATGGGGTCTTTGCAAAGATGCGGCATGGAGCCGTGGCCGCCCACGCCCTTCACCACGATTTCCACGGAGTCCACATTGGCCAGCGCGAAGCCCTCGACGATGCCGATGGTGCCATGCGCCATGTCTGAGGCGCAGTGCAGGGCGATGGCCTTGTCCGGCCTGGGGAACTTGGAGAACAAGCCGTCCCGCAGCATGAAGCGAGCGCCGAGCACACGCTCCTCCGCCGGCTGGCCGATCATGACAAGCGTGCCGCGCCACTGAGCCTTGAGAGCAGCCAAGGCACGCGCGGTGCCGACGAAGCTCGTCATGTGCACGTCATGGCCGCAGGCATGCATGACATTGACGTCGCGGCCGAGGTCGTCCTTCACCACCTTGGTGCTGGCGTAGGGTGCGCCCGTCTGCTCTTTCACGGGCAGGGCATCGAGATCTGTGCGCACGAGGATGACGGGCCCCTCTCCATTTTTCAAGACACCGACGACACCATGACCGCCGACCTTCTCCGTGACCTCCAGCCCGGCAGCACGCAGCTCCTTTGCAATGAGCGCGGCCGTTTCGGTTTCGTGCAATGAGAGCTCAGGGTTGCCATGCAGCCCCTTGTAGAGAGTGACGAGGGAGGGAAGCTCCTGTTTGACGACTGAGGAGAGATCCGCAGCGACGAGGGATGAAGTGACCAGCAGAGATAGTAGAAGCGGCTTCATGGAATGGAGTAAGCCGACAATCTGGGAGTCTTGCAAGGATCAAGGTTGTTTGCCGGCAGCCTGCTGCCTGAGGAGCATTTCGCGCTGGGCTTCGAGCTCGAGCTTCTTCTTTTTCAACCGGCCAAGCTCTTCCATCTGATTCTGGCCGAGAGGCGGATGCCCCTTTTCGCGTTGCTTCATCTCCTTGGCGAGTTCGTCATGCCGCTTCTGAGTTTTGGCGACCTCGGCCATCTGCCCGAGGCGTCTGGCGTCTTCAAGCTGCTTCGCCAGATCGGCCAGCTTTTTGTCATTCATATCGTCGTCGATCCCTGCCAGGCGTATCGCTTCCTTCATTTTTTGGGTCAGCTGCTGGTCCAGCTGGCTGATCTCTTGACCAAGCTGCTTTTCGCTCAGAGAAAAGTGCATGGCCTCCATCCATTCTGCGCAGCGCTGAGGCCAGGCGTTGATGGGCTGCTTGTTGTCGCGCATGCCGAAGCCATGACCGCCTTTGGTGAAGAGATGGAGCTCGCAGGGGATGCCGAGTTTTTTGTATTCGAGATAGAGCACGGTGGCGGCGGTGGGATTTTGACCGTCGTCGTGAGCGCACGCCAGGAACATGGGCGGAGCGTCCTGGGGCACGGTGAAGCCGTCTTTGAGCTTGGTGGGATCTTTGTAGTCCACAAAACCGCCGCCGTAGATCATGATGCCAAAGTTGGGAAGCTCGGTCTTGGTGGCGCGGTCGCAGGCGATGTGAGCGAGGAGATTGCCGCCAGCGCTGAATCCGAGCAGGCCGACGCGAGAGGGGTCCAGATTCCATTCTTTCGAATGTGAGCGCACGAGTGCGATGGCCTGGGCGGCATCGGCCACCGGCTTTTCATGTGGCGCAGCCTCGTCGCGAGTAGGCGTCCGGTATTTGAGCAGGATGCCGGTGACACCGAGGGTGTTGAGCCACTCGCAGACCTGGGAGCCTTCATGGATGGCAGAGAGGAAGACGTAGCCGCCGCCGGGCGCGACGATAACGCTGGTGCCGTTGGGTTTTTCCGGACGATAGACGGTGATGGTGGGCTCGTGAATGTCGGTGATGGTGCTTTTCCCAGCCTTGGTGCGGATGAAGTCCTCCGTGGCTTTGGAGTGCGGGAGCATCTGGCCGGGCGGGCCATCGGGCCAGAGCTTGAGTTCCAAAGGCTCGGCCGCGTGAATGCACACAGCAGCGGCCAGGAGAATGGGTGTCAGCAAAGATTTCATGCGCAGATTGGGAGCATGATACCGTTGTCTGCGCCTATGATGAAAGCATTTTCTATCTTGCTCATGGGCTCCGTGATCGCCCATGCAGAGCTACGAGTGGCGACTGACTTTGAGGGTGGAAATGCAGAGGTGGTGGTGCTGGATCAGGCTGCGGGGAGACTGCGCATCATGCCCGAGCTGCGTGAAGGGCGCGGTTGGCCCTGCTGGTGGTTCATGAGGCTGGATGGCACCAAGCCCGGGCAGGCGATCACGCTGGAGGTGCAGGCGCAGACGCGCCCCTTCCGCCCAGGCATGGTTTTGTCAGCTGCGTGGTGCCAGCCGGATCAGGCGGTGTTCAGCCACGACGGCAAGGTCTGGCAGCAGACGGCCAAGGTGGAGCGCACGGCAGAGAAAGTGGCCGTCTACCATGTGCAGACGGAAGGCCCCAGCGTCTGGCTGGCCTGGGGGCCGCCGTTTGTGCCAGCCACTGCTGAAGCGGTGCTGAGCGAGGCAAAGTCAGCGCTGGGAGATGAGGCAGAGCGTTTTGAGCTGGCTAAAACGCGCCTCGGCCGGCCAGTGAACGGCATACGCATCGGCAAAGCAGACGCACCGCGACAGGTGTGGGTGAATGCACGCCAGCATGCCTGGGAAGCTGGCGGTGCCTGGGTGGGGCGTGGTTTTGTGGAATGGCTTGCGAGCGCGGAGGCCAAAGATCTGCGCACACGCTGCTGCGTGCATTTCATTCCCATCATGGATGTGGACAATGTGGCCCTCGGTGCCGGCGGCAAGGAGGCGCTGCCGCAGGATCACAACCGAGACTGGTCGGACACACCGTTTCACCCTGAAGTGGCGGCGGCACAGAAGCGGATCACGGAGATCCAGGCCTCACGCGGTCTGGATGTGTTCATGGATCTGCACAATCCCAGCGCGGGGGACCGGGCGCCGTACTTTTTTGGGCCGTTTGGCTTTGAACGCATGACCGGCCTGCAAAGGGAAAACTACCAGCGGTGGATAGAGCTGGCGGCAGCCCATCTGTCCGGGCCGCTGAAGGTGGAGCCGAAGTACCGCTTTGCCACTTATGTAAAGACGGAGGAGGAACGCGGCCGCATGAGCAGCGGCTGGGCACGTGCGCATGGCGGAGAGGGAACCATCTCCATCACACTGGAGACGGCGTGGAACACGCCGGAGAGCACGATGGAAAACTACATGCTCGTGGGACGCCAGCTGGGGCGTGCGCTGAACGCCTATCTGAAAGAGCCCAGGCATTGAGGCCGATACCTCGCTGCACAGCCACCATGCACCCGCTCGACGCCAACCGCCTGCACCTGACCCGACGCTCCCTGTTTGGGAAGACGGCGCTGGGCATCGGCGGTGCTGCGCTGGGCACGCTGCTGACACGCGAAGGGCTCGCCGTGCAGGCTCCTGATGGCGCGGCCCCTGCGCTGCCGCATTTTGCGCCCAAGGCCAAGCGGGTGATCTATCTGCTGCAGAACGGCGCGCCATCGCATGTGGACCTGTTTGACCACAAGCCGATGCTCAAAAAGATGCATGGCACGCAGATCCCGGACAGCGTGGTGGCGGGCAAGCGCTTCAGCACGATGACCGGGGGACAGACCGCGCGCCCGCTGCTGGGCGAGATCACGCACTTCTCACGCCACGGGCAGAGCGGCGCCACGGTGAGTGATTTCCTGCCGCACACGGGGGCGATGGCGGATGAGCTGTGCTTCATCAAGTCGATGCACACGACGCAGGTGAATCATGCGCCGGCGATCACGTTTTTCATGACGGGCAGCGAACAGGCAGGGAGGCCGGCCATCGGCTCCTGGCTGAGCTACGGCCTGGGCAGCGATGCCGAGGACCTGCCTGCGTTTGTGGTGATGACCTCGCGCGACAAGGAGGCAAGCTGCGGCCAGATCTTCTATGACTTTTACTGGGGCAGCGGATTTCTGCCATCCAAGTACCAGGGCGTGAAATTTCGCGGCAGCGGGGATCCCGTTTTGTACCTGAGCAATCCCGAAGGGATGAGCCAGGCGGTCAAGCGCACCATCCTCGATGGCATTGCGGGACTGAACGAGATGAAGCTCAAAGACTTTGGAGATCCCGAGATCGCCACGCGCATGGCGCAATACGAGATGGCCAGCAAGATGCAGAGCAGTGTGCCGGAGCTGACCGATTTTTCCGACGAGCCCCAGCACATCCTGGACATGTACGGACCGGACGTGAAGCGTCAGGGCAGCTATGCCTACAACTGCCTGATGGCGCGGAGACTGGCGGAGCGAGGCGTGCGCTTTGTGCAGCTGATGCATGCCGGCTGGGACCAGCACCGGAACCTGAACACGCAGCTCAAGATCCAATGCACGGACACGGATGCCCCCAGCGCCGCGCTGGTGAAAGATCTGAAACAGCGCGGCCTGCTGGAGGACACCCTGGTCATCTGGGGCGGGGAATTTGGCCGCACGCCCTTTCTGCAGGGCAAGATCGAGGACACGAAACAGTGGGGGCGCGATCATCACCCCTATGTGTTCACGGCCTGGATGGCGGGAGGCGGTGTGAAGCCCGGCATGACCTACGGGGAGAGTGATGAATTTGGATTTAGCGTGGCGAAGGACGGGGTGCATGTGCACGACCTGCAGGCCACGCTGATGCATCTGCTAGGCATTGATCACGAACGCTTCACCTACCGCTTTCAGGGCCGCCAGTTTCGGCTCACGGACGTGCACGGCTCCGTGGTCAGGCAGATCCTGGCCTGAGCGATGCCCTCACATCCCGGTTGCATCCCCCTGCCGCCGCGTGTTTGGATCGTTGCGATGCTGCTTCTCCGACTCTTCCTTTCCCTTGCGCTTTGCGCCTGCGTCGTGGCCTGCAAACGCGAAGCGGTGAACGCCGCAGCGAAGAAGGATGCGGCGGCCTTTGTGGCCGATGGTGCCGGCGATGGCAGTGTGTGGGTGGTGGACGGCCCCAACGGCGGGCGCCTCTACCTCTGCGGGACGATCCACATCCTGCGTGAGCAGGACTACCCGCTGGCCCCAGCCTATGAAGCGGCGTACATGTACTCGAACAAACTGGTGCTGGAGCTGCCCCCGGGGGCGGCCTCAAGTGCGGAGCTGACAGGCCGGATGTCTCAGCTGGGCCAATACCCTGCCTCCAGCTCCCTGGAGGCCAATGTGAGCAAGGAAACCTGGCAGGCCGTACAAACATGGGCGGCCAAGCGCGGGCTGGACGCTTCCGCGCTGAACCGCTTCAAGCCATGGTTTGTCGCGCTGATGATCCCCTCGATCGAGTATGCCGCACTGGGGGCCAAGGCGGACAAAGGCGTGGACAACTTTTTTGAAGAGCGCGCCAAAAAGGACGGCAAGCCTGCGGAGGGCCTGGAGACGGTGGAGTTTCAAATCCAGCTCTTTGCCTCACTGAGTGAGAAGCAGCAGCGCGAGCTGCTGGAGCAGACGCTGGGTGAGGTGAGCTCGGTCAAAGAGGAGTTTGAGAAGATGATCAAAGCCTGGAAGTACGGCCAGCTGGATGAACTGAAGGAGATGCTTTTCCGGGAGGCGGAGAAGTACCCTGACCTGATGGATCTTTTCCTCTCGGCGCGGAATCTCTCCTGGATGGACCGTCTGGAGCAGATGCTCAAACGCGGCGAGAAGGTGATGGTGCTGGTGGGCACGGGCCACTTCACCTCAGACACAGGCCTGATCGAGCTGTTTCGCAAACGCGGCTACCGCGTGCGCCATTACCGCGATGTGACGGATTTTTAAGCCGTTCTCCTCACACCAGCCTCAGGCGGGTGAGATCCTGCGTGTCCACCATGCCCACCGGCCTGCCAGATTCATCCACCACGACAATGTCGTCGATGCGGTTTTTCTCCAGTGTGGCCAGGACCTCCGCGGCAAGCTTTCCGGCCTCGATGCTGACTGGCCGCGGTGTCATGAACTCGCGCACAGGCTTGTCCGCGATGGCATTGTTCTTCTGAAAAGCGCGGACGAAGTCACCATGAGTGAAGACTCCGGCGAGTGTGCCGTCCGGATTGGCCACGACGGCGGCCCCGCTGCGCGCACGGGTCATGGCCTGGAGCGCCTCACGGACGACGGTATCCGGCTGGATGACCGCAAGCTGATCGCCGCTACGCATGACATCACTGACGCGGGTGAGCAGGGCGCGCCCCAGCGAGCCACCCGGGTGAAGCCTGGCGAAATCTTCGGATTGAAAGCCCCGGGCTTCCAGCAAAGCCATGGCCAGGGCATCGCACAAGACGAGCATGGTGGTGGTGCTGGAGGTGGGGGCCAGATTGAGGGGGCAGGCCTCCTGGGTCACGTGAGTGTCGAGCACGACGTCTGCATTTCTGGCCAGCGTGGACTGCAAGCCTCCGGTAATGGCGATGATCGGGATGCCAAAGCGTTTCAAGTGCGGCAGCAGGTCCAGCAGTTCGGAGGTTTCGCCACTGTAGCTGAGCATGATGGCAAGATCTCCCTGATCAATGACACCGAGGTCCCCATGCAGGGCGTCTCCGACATCCAGCAAGACGGTGGTGGCCCCGGTGCTGTTGAGCGTCGCGGCGAGCTTTCGGCCGATGTTGCCGCTTTTGCCCACGCCACAGACGATCAGCTTGCCCCGGTGGCTTGTGCGGGCAAGCAGGAGCTCGATGGCCCGGGCGAAAGATTCGTCAATCCGGGCATGCAGCCGCTGCAATTCGTCGATTTCAAGCTGGATGACGCGGCGGGCTTTCTCGGGGTAATTCATGTACCGGTACTGTTAGGCGGGGACTGAGAAGCATCAACCAAGTGCTTGAGCAGGCGAGAATTCCCCGCCATGATTGGCCTGTTCCATCTGAATTGTTACTTAATCCATGCCTTCTGGTTCCATAGGTTCGCACCGCGCCTTCCTGGGTGTCAGCATCACGCTATGCGTCATCCTGTCGTTGACGCTTTATGTGGGGTGGACGTTTTATTTTTTCAACACCGCCAGCCGGAACAGCAAGATTGAAAAGGCCCAGATCGCTGAGAAGAAGGCCAAAGAACTGGAAAAGCTGGGAATCTCACTCGCGAAGCCGCATGCAGCAGCCCCAGCGCCAGCCCCGGTGATATTGCCCAAGATCCTGGCCGGCGGTGTGGATGCCGCTCCAGCAGCGGTCGCACCTGCCACAACTCCTGCCCAGCAGCCCAGCCAGCAGGAAGCTGTGAATCCCGCAGAATCGAGCGTGCAGCCGCTGCCTTTGCTCGAAACGAGCGATGAAGTCGTGCAGGCCGTGGCGCTGCTGGACCAATACTGGAAAACTGAATCGTGGAAGGACCGCATCCCACTGGTGGCCAATTCTGAAAGGGTGGCTCGTCTGATGAAGGACTACTACGAGACGCAGAAAGCCTCAGACCCCGTGCCAGGCGACCTGGTCAACAAGGCGCGTTATCAGATCGATGGCACTGAAATCCTCTACTTCAGCTATGCCAGCAACCGCCCAACCGGGACGCTGGAGATAGCCATGCTGCGTGGCCCGCAGGGGAAATTCCTGATCGACTGGGAAAGCTTGACCGGCTACGGCGAAATGTCGTTTCAGGAGTTCCGCAACAAGCGCCCGGCCAGCCCGGTGCTCATGCGCAGCTATGTGAGGCTGTTTGAGTACTACAACTACGAGTTTTCCAACTCCAGCAAGTACCTCTGCATCAAGCTGATCTCCGAGAATGGCGACAATTCCCTCTACGCCTACTGCGAACGCGGCAGCCAGCTGGCCCGATGGATCGAAACTGATCTAGCGGCCACAGGCCCTGCCGGATTCAAGGGCTACACCATGCTGATCTCTTTCCCGCCAAACGCACAGTCAAGCCAGTGTGTGCACCTGGACAAGGTGCTGGCCCAACGCTGGCTCAATCTGCAGAAATAACACACGCGCTCACCTGACGATGAGCGCTGTGACAGAGCGCGGCGTTTTATTCTCCGTCGCGACCGATCGCCTCCACAGGGCAGCCTGTGAGCGCTTCTTCGCAAAGGGCGCGCTCCTCGTCTGATTCTGGCTGCTTGTAGAGGAAGGAATGACCGCCGTCGTCGTCACGCTTGAAGTTTGCCGGAGCCGTTTCGCGGCAGAGGTCGCAGTCAATGCACTGGTCATCAACATAGTAAGCTCCGGGAGCGTTCTGGGCGTATTTGTTTGCTGCGTCGGCCATGGGGGTCTGGGAAAGTAAGGGGGAACAACAGTAGTTCCAGCCCCCTGGGTTTCAAACGGTTTTTTGCCTGCCCCTACCCGCACGGCCACACACATTGACAGAGTCTTTACAATAAAAGCTCGCCTCGACCGTGATGCTCGCCGCATTCTTCACTCCAACCCGCTTACGGCCATGAAATCGCTTGCTCTAGCTCTTCTTATCCCGCTTTCGGCCATAGCCGAAAATGAAATTGGCTTTGTTGAACGTTTTGCCCTCGCTGCCGACCGTGAAAAAGCCCTCGGCGAGCTGGTTCCGGGCTCGGAGGAATACTATTTTTTTCATGCTCTGCACTATCAGAATGTCCGCGACGGCACGAAGCTCAATCAAATCCTCGAGCAGTGGCGCGAACGTGTCCCGGATGAAAATGAGGCACGCCGCATCATCCTCAATCGCCAGGCCATCCTGGACTATGAACGAGATCCGCAGGGCACGCTGAAATACCTGATCGAGCGTCTGGACATCCGCCATGATCACCAGCGGCAGTTGCGTGACCCCAAACCCGACCTGCCCACTGAGCTGGATCAGGCGCGGATCCAGCGTGAGATATTCCTGCGTGACGCCATGCAGCATGACCGCAGTCTGGAGTCCCTGAGCGAGGACGCGCTGACGGCCCTCATTCGCGATCAGGTACCGCTGACAACCGATCAACGCCGTGGTGTTCTGAGCAGGCTCCAGCGCCCGGATGTGCCGAATCTGGTACAGGCCATTATTGCCGATCTGCAGGCGGACAAGGCGCGCAGCTTTGGCTCCCTGCCGATCCATAAGGCGCTGCTGCCCGAGCAGCTGGACGAACTGCTGAAGACCTTCCCGCACTGGCTGGGCCAGCAGGCCTTTGTTTACACCCGACTGCGGAAGATGGCCCCCTCCGCCGATGTGAACCTGGAATACGATGATGCGGAGCGAGAGGCGTGGCTGGAGCGTGTGTGGGCCTTTGCACAAAAGCTGCCGCCTTCCCAAAACACGCTCAAGGCCCGCATCCTGTACCAGCGTCTGGATCATGACCGCAAAAAGGGCGTGTATGACCGCGCACGCTTCAGCGAGTACCTGAAGCTGCCGCGCCAGCTCGACTACATCAACTACACCTACATCAAGGACATCAAGCCGGGAGAGATCTGCAACCTGAACGCGGATCTGGGTGAGGCGCTGCTGGTTTCGCCGCCCGTGAGCACGGACGAGCCGCTCGTGCGCGAGTACTTCCTGCATCTCTTTGCCGCCGAAGTCAAAGCGGAGGCCGACCCCAATGACGTGCTGGCGCAGTGGACGACCTACATCGCGGAAGAGTGGCTGACGCCGGTGCTGGCGGAGGCGCTGATCACCCACGGCATCGGCAGTCCGGAACGCTGGGCGTCTCTGCTGGAGCCAGCGGAATTTCAAAAGCTGAAGGAGCGTGTGGACATTGAGTTTCCAGCCACCAACAAGCCGCAGTTTCTGCCGGGAGATGACATCCAGTTTTACGTGACCGTCAAAAACACGCCCAAGCTGATCGTGAAGATTTTTGAGCTGAACACGCTGAACTTTTTCCAGACCCAGCAGCGCCAGCTGAACACCGACCTGAATCTGGACGGCCTGGTGGCCAACAGCGAGGAGACGCACACCTTTGAGGGCGGCCCCTTTCTGCGAAAGCGACAGACATTCAAGTTTCCGGCGCTCAAGGGCAAACGCGGAGCGTGGATCATCGAGTTCATCGGCGGCAGCCGCAGCAGCCGTGCCCTCATCCGCAGCGGGGAGTACCACCTCCTGCAGCAAACCGGCCCCGCCGGAGACCTGATCCTTGTGCTGGATGAAAAGAACCAGCCGGTCAACGATGCCGTGGCTTGGTTTGAGGGACGCAAGCTGACACGCCATGAAAAGCTGGGCCGCATCGTGATCCCATTCACCAGCCAGCCCGGGGGCAAAAACCTCATTATCGGAGACGCAGCCGGAACCTTTGCCACACTCGCCTCCTTTAATCATCATGCCGAGCAGTATGAGCTGGATGCGCAATTCCACATCGAGCGCGAGCAGCTTCTTTCCCGGCGCGAGGCCACTCTGGCGGTGCGCACCGCCCTGATGCTGGGAGAGGCTCAGCTTTCCCCGGGAATGCTGAGCGAGCCCAAGCTCGCCATCACCAGCACCACGCATGACGGCATTTCCACGACACGTGAGATCAAGGGGCTGAAGATGAGCGCCGACAGCGTCTTCACCCACAGGCTGACGGTGCCTGAACGGCTCGCCTCCCTCAGCGTCACCTTCAGCGCGCAGATCGAGGCGGTGAGTGAAGGCGGCAGCAAGAAAGAACTCACCGCCAGCCATACCTGGACGCTCAATGGCATCGACCAAACAGATGCCGTGAATGACGGGCACCTGAGCACCTTTGACGGCCAGCGGGTGTTTGAACTGCTGGGAAAAAATGGCGAGCCTGCAGCCGATCAGCAGGTGATCTTCACCTTTCGTCATCATGGATTCAGCCGCCCCCAGATCATCCCGCTTAGCACTGATGCAAAAGGCCGTGTGCAGCTGGGCAGGCTCGCGGGCATCGAGTCCGTGGCCGCCAAGATTCCGAACGAGCGAGAAACTGTCTGGCCGCTTACTGAGAGTGAGTGCACGCTGGCAGACGTGATTCATGCGAGAGAGGGCGAGGTGATACGTGTGCCCCTGCGAGACGTGAGCAGCCAGCCTGTTTCACTTCTGCTGCAGAGCGCGGGCACCTTTACCGAGGATCTCTCCAAGCAGCTCAAGGCAGAGAATGGCTTTCTCATCATGGAAGGTCTCAAGCCAGGAGACTACTCGCTGAGAACCGGCAAGCGGCTCATCACCGTCAAAGTGGCGCATGGAGACAGCATCGGCGGCTGGGTGGTGGGCAGGCACCGCCAGCTGGAACTGAAGGGCAACAACGCGCTGCAAATCACCAGCGTGGAAAGCGGCAAAGAATTCATCACCGTCAAGCTGGCCAACAGCAGCCCGTTTGCGCGTGTGCACTTTGCGGCATCGCGCTTTGACCCGGGCAGCGGCATCTTCGGCGGACTGGGCGGTTTCAGGCGTTTTGGAGCAGGGTCGGGCACTCCTGCGCGGAACCCGAACCTTTACTCCACCGAGCGTGAGATCGGAGATGAATACCGCTACATTCTCGAGCGCCGGTACGCGAAGATCTTTCCGGGGAACATGCTCACGCGGCCGGGGCTGCTGCTGAACCCATGGGAGATCAGCAGCACCGACCTCAACGAACTTTCCCAGCAGGCAGGACAGTCTGCGAGCACCACGCGCGGCGGAGCCGCAGGAGCCATCAACAACCCGATGCCCGCCCCTGCCAACAAGCCGCAGGAAGGAAAAGGCCCGCAGGGCGGCACGAACCTCGACTTTCTCGCCACATCCGCTCCGGTCATTTACAACCTGGTGCCGGACAAGGAAGGGGTGGTCCGCATCGAAAGGAAGGCGCTGGGAGACCGTCAGCATGTGCAGGTTTATGCCGAAGATCTGCACCATGCCTCCTGGCGCACGCTCACCCTGCCGGAGGCTCCCACAAAGTTTGCAGACCAGCGGCTGGCTAAAAACCTCGATCCCGCGAAGTCATTCACGGAAGAAAAAGAGATCAGCGTGCTGGAAACCGGCAAGACACTCGTCCTGACAGATGCGCAGACCGGCAAACTGGAGACTTACGACACACTCGGCAGCATTCACACGCTGTTCACCACGCTGAGCCATGACGAGCACCTGGCCGACTTTGCCTGGCTGCTGGACTGGCCCAAACTGAAGGAGGATGAGAAGCGCGAGAAGTACGGCGAATTCGCCTGCCACGAGCTCAACTTCTTTCTCCAGCGCAAGGACAAGACCTTCTTTGACGCGGTGGTGAAGCCCTACCTCGAGAACAAGAAGGACATGACTTTCATGGATGAGTTTCTCCTTGGCCGGGATCTCGCGCATCATCTGGAGCCCTGGGCCTATTCCCGGCTCAACATGGTCGAGCGCATTCTGCTGGCGCAAAAGATTGGAGGCGAAGCCCCCGCCACCGCCAGACATGCGCGCGAGCTGTGGGAAATGATTCCACCGAACCCTGAGCAGCGAGATTTCCTTTTTGAAACCGCCATGCGCGGACGCAGCCTGGAAAACAATGTGGGCCTGGGGGTGGGTTATGATGCAGCAGCCGCACCGGCGCCCGCTGCTCCGGCCGACATGCCTCCTATAGCCGCCATGGCGGCAGATCCTTTCGCGGCTGCCCCACCGGAACAGGCAGCCTCTGGCTACGGTGCTGCGCGGGATCCGGGCGTTGTGCGCCTGTTGCAGAAGATGAACTCGATCATTCTGCCCTCGGTGAGCTTTCAAAATACCTCGATCGAGGAAGCCATAGAGTACCTTCAGACGAAAAGCAGGGAACTCGACCGAAACCCCTCTTCAACGGGAGGAAGAGGGGTTCGTCTTGTGATTGCACCTACAGAGTTCAAGCTGAACGCGAGCATCAGCCTTGATCTCAAAGATGTGCCATTGTCCGAGGCCCTGAGGTATGTGACCGAACTGGCGCAGATGAAGTACAAGGTGGGACCTGATGCCGTTGTCATCGTTCCCCTGAGCGAGAACGCGATTGTAGGACGCTCAATGACAGTGCAGGAGTTGAACGGCATGGCGGGCTTCAAGGATGCAGAGAGACGGAATCTCGCGAAAAATCGCAGTGCCGCCACGGCGCTGCTGGTCACCAGCAGTGCCAATACCTACACAGGTGGAACCACCGTGACCGCCGGCACCATCGCGCTCTTTGACAAAACAACCGCCGATGACGTGCGCAAGGAGGTGCGTGCGCTGTTCCGTGCACTCGGCCCCACCAAGGAGTGGGCGGAGAACAACTACTACAAGCTGCGCATTGCGGACCAGAAAGGCAGCCTCATCAGCATCAACGGCTTCTGGCGTGACTACGCAGCCTGGGTGGCAGCGGGCTCGAAAGGTGGATTCGTCTCTCCGAATGTCGCCGAGGCCAGCAACAGCTTTGCCGAGATGATGCTGGCGCTGGCAGTGCTCGATCTGCCGTTTGAAGCTGTGAAGCACAGCACCAAGGCCGAAAACGGCATCTTTACCTTCACCGCAGGCGGCCCCTGCATCCTGTACCACAAGGAGATCAAAACCGCCGCTGCCGATGGGAACGCCCAGGGGCATCTGCTCGTGTCCCAGAGCTTTTTCCGGCAGGACGACCGCTACCGTCAGGAGGGGAACGAGAAGTTCGAAAAATACGTGACCACCGAATTCCTCACCGGCGTGACGTATGGGGCGAACATCGTTGTCACGAATCCCACCAGCAGTCCTGCGAAGGCCGTGGTACTGCTGCAAATCCCGCAGGGCGCGCTGCCCGTGCAGGGCAGCCAGACCACCAAGTCCACCCAGGTGAGGCTGGAGCCTTACACGACTCAAACCTTCGAGTATCACTTCTATTTCCCGTCCCCCCCTGCTCAACAAGGCATCAAGTATGCCCACTTCCCTGTCACGGTGACCACCCAGGCCGGTGCGGCGGCCGCGAAGCCGTTTGAGTTCCATGTGGTGTCCAAGCTGACCGAGGTGGACAAGACATCGTGGGATTATGTCTCGCAAGATGGAAGCGAGACTGATGTCTTCAGCTTCCTTGAACAGAACAACCTTGAAAGACTGGACCTGGAGCGTGTGGCCTGGCGCTGCCGTGCAAGCGCGGGCTTCTACCAGAAGCTCATCGCCTTCATGCGGGCGCATCATCTCAGGAGCGACACGATCTTTACGTACGCACTGCTCCACAATGACGAGGCCACGTTGCGGGAATGGCTGAAACAGCACTTTGGCGATGCATGCGGCCCGTATTTTTCCAGCAAGCTGCTCACGCTGGACCCCGTAGAGCGCCACAGCTATGAGCATCTGGAATATCTGCCGCTGGTCAACCAGCGGGCCCATCGTGTGGGCAATGAATGGAGGATTGCCAACACGGCACTGCTGACGCAGTACCACAAGCTGCTCGACATCCTGGCGCACAAACCCCAGCCTGCTGCCGCAGACGAACTGAGCGTGGTTTATTACCTCTTTTTGCAGGACCGTGTGGACGAGGCCCTGGTACGTCTGAAAGCCATCGATGCCAGCAAGCTGCCAACACGTCTCCAGCATGACTATCTCAAGTGCTACGCCGCCTTTTATGAAGGCGAACTGCCCACGGCACGCGGCCTGGCGGCCAGGCATGCAGACCATCCGGTGCCGCGCTGGAGGCAGCTTTTTTCGCAGGTGGCATCGCAGCTGGATGAAATCGAAGGCAAGGAAGCAAAGCCTGCAACTGATGGCAAACCTGACCGTGAAAAGCAGCAGTCCGCTCTTGCCAGCACGGAGCCGGGATTTGACCTGAAGATCGAGAACAAGACCATCTCCCTGACCTGGAAAAACCTCAGCGAAGTGACGCTGAACTACTACCTGATGGACCCGGAGTTCAGCTTCAGCAGCAATCCCTTTGTGAGCCAGGATGCCGGGCGCTTCAGCATCATCAAACCCAACCGGACAGCCACGCAGAAACTCCCCCCGAACGCGAGCACGCTCGAACTGGCTCTGCCGGGAGAATTCAACAAATCCAATGTGCTCGTGGAGGTGCTGGGAGCCGGACTGCGCAAGACGCAGGCCTATCACGCCAGCACGCTGAAGCTCGCGCTGACGGAAAACTACGGCCGCCTGGAAGCACGGGACGCCACGACGGACAAGCCGCTGCCGAAGACCTATGTCAAAGTGTATGCGCGGCTGGCCAATGGCACGGTGCGCTTCTTTAAAGACGGCTACACCGACCTGCGCGGCCGCTTTGACTATGCCAGCCTGAACGGACCTGACGGCGCTGCCAATCCGCTTTTGCCTCCCGTGTATGAGGCTCCGCCAGCGAACGGTCTCGACTACCAGATGCTCAAGCCCGCCGAACTGCCAGCGGTGGAAAAGCTGGCCATCCTCATCCTGAGCGACACCCACGGCGCCGCGGTGAAGGAAGTGCAGCCTCCGGGACAATGATTTGTCTTTGAGAGAACCGGCACCGTCAGCACGTGATCAGATCACCCTTCTGCATGAAATCCATCCTCGCCGCCCTGCTTGCCTGCTCCCTCACTCTTTCCGCGCGTGACAAGACGCTCGACATCTACTGGATCGACTCCGAAGGCGGCGGTTCGACGCTGCTGGTGACACCGGCCGGGGAGTCAGTACTCATCGACACGGGCAATCCAGGCGGGCGTGATCCGCAGCGCATTCAGAAGGTGGCAAAGGAGCAGGCAGGGCTGACACGGATTGATCACGTCATCATCACGCACTTTCACGCGGATCACTTTGGCGGGCTGGCCGAACTGACGGAGCTGATGCCCGTGGGCACGCTCTACGACAAAGGCATCCCCGAAGGCAGCCCGGATGGCAAGGCGCAGGACATGCGCTGGACGCTGACCAGCCGCCCGTATCGGGATGCCAAGGTGGAGAAGCGTGTCACACTGGCGGCGGGCGCCGTGGTGCCGCTGAAACAAACCGAGGGCAGCCCCAAGCTGACCCTGCGCTGCCTGGGTGCAAATCAGCAGTTCGCCGCCCCCTCCCCGGGCCAACCGGAGAATCCGCTGAAGGGCTCGGTACCGCCCAAGTCGGTGGACACGACGGATAATGCGAACAGCGTGGTGATGCTGCTGCAATTTGGTGATTTCAGGTTTTTCGACGGAGGCGACCTATCCTGGAATGTGGAGGAGAAGCTGGTGTCCCCTTTCAACCTCGTGGGCACCGTGGATCTGTATCAGGTGAATCATCATGGACTGGATGTGAGCAACAACCCCATGCTGATCCACAGCCTGCAGCCGACGGTTTCCGTGATGAACAACGGCCCGCGCAAGGGGACGAGCAAGTCTGCGATGGATGCGCTCAAAACCACACCGACCATTCAGGCGATGTATCAGGTGCATGAAAACATGCGCGATGACCATGAGAACACCGCGGACAAGAGCATGATCGCGAATCATGGTGATCTGGCCGAGGGCTGCGCGGCGCATCACATCCACTGCACGGTGAGTGCGGATGCGAAGAGCTACACGGTGATAGTACCTTCGCAGAAGCACAGCCGCAGCTTCCAGACTCGCTCAAAGTAGCGGCGCGCTACTTCTTGCCCGCCAGCTGTGAGCGAATGACCGGGGCGAGCCATTTGGCGGTTTCGTCGGCGATAACGTTGTAGCCGGCGAGATTGGGGTGGCGGTCGCCCGCCCAGCCGGGGATGTGGCCGAAGATGCCATCGAGGCGATTGTCGAGAACGACGACGGAGGGATCTGTACCGGGCTGGATGTAGGGGGTGGCGAAGGGACGGAGGTTTTCGGGGATTTTCGACAGAGGAAAACGGCGATAATTGAGGCCGTCAGGATTCTTTTTCAATTCGGCAAGGTAGCGTGGCGCGATGTCGAAGAGCGTGAGTTTTTCATCCTTGGCGATCTGCTTGACGAGCGCATTGATGTCCTCGTGCAGATTGTTAAGTGCGTAGGGAATGACCGTCATGGGAATGAGCATCGCCTTGGGATGGTCTTTGCGCAGACGTTCGAGCAACTCATGAAAGTCTTTCGCAAACTGGGTGTTGAAGTCTTTGACCTTCGCCTGGTCGTTGAGTCCGTAGCGGATAAAGATGTAGTCGGCCTGGGGCTTGGTTTTCACCGCCTTGTCATAGCGGGTGTCGAGGAGGCGGCGGATGAACTCGCCGCTGACGCCTTCATTGTAGACATCGCAGGGAGGCAGATCGGGCTCGGCGGCCAGTTTGATGCGCAGGGTGTCCTCGATCTGCGGCTCATCTGGGGCGAGTTTCTTTGGAATGCTCGCCTCGGTGGTGCTGTCGCCAAGAAGGATGATCTGAAGGCGCTTTTTGCCTGCCGTGGCAGCGCTGAAGGCGAAGGGCTGGCCACCAATGAACTGGTCTGAGGTAATGGTGGGGCAGATGCGCTTTTCCACATGGGAGACGAAGAGCTCGGTGCCGCGTGCATGGCTGACGAAGGGCCAGCGCGAGGGATTGTACATGGTGTCTGTCAGGTCGCGCATGAGGACGACGTGCTTGCCGTTTTTGGCCATCTGGCGCAGACCGAAGGGGCGGCCGGAGACGCACATGTTGAGGTGCACGCCC
The DNA here is from genome assembly GCF_042655725.1 of Prosthecobacter fluviatilis. Classification (GTDB taxonomy): domain Bacteria; phylum Verrucomicrobiota; class Verrucomicrobiia; order Verrucomicrobiales; family Verrucomicrobiaceae; genus Prosthecobacter; species Prosthecobacter fluviatilis. Next base: position 128,442 of record NZ_JBHSMQ010000001.1, on the reverse strand, counting down.
ATGAGGATGACGTTGTCGATGTGCTTCGATTCGAGGAGATTCCAGATCTCCACGCCGCTGTCGCTGATGGCGTCCTTTTCCTGGTCGATGCGCAGGACGGCGATCTGACGGGTCCAGGGTGCTTTGGGATTGAGGCCTTTGGCCGCGAGCTCCTTGGCCCACGCGGCGTGCTCGGTGAGATCATCGTCCTCGCCGCCGTCGGTTTGGTCGAGGGGATAGACGGCCATCTCTTCGGACGGGATTTGCTTGCACCACTCGGCGATCTTGTCCGGCAGGCGAGCAGCGGCAGGTGCGGACTTCGCACGCTCACGTGCAGGGGTGCCTTCATAGGGCTTCATGCAGCTGCTCGGCGCATGGATGATGAGCACGCCATCCTTGCGGGCCTTTTCGAGAACTTCATTCATCCGTGGCGCCATCTCGACTTCACGAGTGACGGCGTTCTTGCAGTGATGCAGGTCCCACATGTCGCAGACGATGATAGCGGTGCGTGAGGGCAGCCACTGCTCTTTGACCAGAGCCGCCTTGCCAGCAGGGGCGCGGGACTGAAGCGTAAGGGAGAGCGGTGTCTCGGCAGCAAGGCACGAAACAGCGAAGGCGAGGAGGAGTGTGAGCGTCTTCATGGATTATTTGGAAAGCTTCTGATGCAGGTCGTGAACTTTGGCGGCGATGCGGTCTTCCACACTGTCCGCCCAGCCGGCTGCGGCTTCGTAGCCGCCTTCTTTGAGGACACGCAAGCTGGGAACGTAGCCGGTGTAGTCATTGGAATAACCGGCCACCCAGACACCGGCGGCACCGGCGGCACCGGCAAACTCACGCTTGAAGCGCAAGGAGTAGTCCACCACTACCTCGCTGCCGAGGGTGATGAATGTCAGATCATTGCCCAGCTTGATGACCTGCACCGGGTAGTCATGGTCTGCACGCCCCGCCTTGGCGTAGCTGAGCTTGATCTCCTCGTAGGCAGCACGGATCGGTCCCTGCACAGGGCGAGGATTGACGACGAGAGCCATTTCAACGGCGTTGGAAAGCGAACGGCCATGCTGCATGGAAAGCTCCAGATCCGTGACCCCGGGAACCACGTCGCTGCGGCGTGGATACGGGTTCTGATCGGCGCCGCAGCCCATCAAGAACAGCGCTGTGAAGCCAGGGCGGTGCTCCTGCAGGTATTCCTGAGCAAAGCCTGCGTAGTCGCCGCACCAGTTGTAAAAGCCGAGGCTGGTGTTGTGACAGGCGTAGCCAAACAGGGTGGCTCGCAACGCGCCATCAGGCGCTTCGATCCGCAGGGCTGGCACGTCATGATCCACGGGGCCGTCCGGATTGGGCGCCTTGCCGGCGTTGGGATGATCTGGCGGCAGCGTGTAATCCCGACGGCGATTCATCGCGAAACCACAGCGCGCCTTGTTCCAGGTGAGGCGAGCTGGCTGCATATCTGCCAGCGCTTTGCCGATCAGTCCAACGAGGTCGTTTTGCAGGTTCTGCGTGTATTCCCACAAATCTTTAGCCTTGAGATTGTCCTTGTCTGCATCCGTCAGAGGTGTCGTGCGCAACGAAGGACCACTGTGCGTATGCGAGGCGTTCATCACCAAATGGGCAGGCGGCAGCCCAAACTCCTTCTCCGCGCGCTGCGCCACATCATGCCTGAGAAGCTGCGGCACGCCGATGAGATCGAGCGTGACAAACACCAGCTTGTTTCCCTGCTCGTCCTGCAGCGCCAGTGCCTTGGCAAACAGATCCTGCACCTTGCCTTCGGCAGGTTTTTTACGCGCCGCGTACCCGGCCATCCAGAGAAGCTTCTGCGGCGTCACTTTGACCGTGGCCGTGCCAGCTTTCCAATTCGCCGGCACATGAGGTGCCACGGATTTTGCTGGTGCCGGCGGTGACAAAGGCGTGGCTCCGGGCGGTGCGGCAAGGACGGCACTGGCACACAGAATGACGAGCGAAAAAGCACGGAGCGACATGCACAAACTACGGGCGCACCCACGTTGTTTGTTCAGTCTGCACCCATCTTTCATGCGCCTAGCCTCCGTCCTCACACCGCTCAGCGATCACCATCTGGCCCTCGCGGCGCAATGCGGCGTCGAAGAGATTACGGTGCGTTACCCAGGGGCGGAACTGGAGCCTCTGCTGCAAACCAAAGCACAAATCGAGCGCCACGGCATGAAGCTGGGCATCATCGAAGGCTATCTGCCCATCGAGAAGCTCAAGCTCGGCAAGGACGACGGGAGTGACATGTCGGCGATGAAACGGCTGCTTGAACACATGAGCGAGGCTGAAATCCCGCTGCTTTGCTACAACTTCATGGCCGGTACCGACTGGGTGCGAACCAAACTGGATGCCAGGGAGCGTGGCGGAGCGCTGGTGACCGCCTTTGATCTCAAAGAAGCGCAACAGGCCATGTCTTTGAACTCGGCAGCAATTCAGGCTGGCGGCGAAACCATCACGGCAGACGCCCTGTGGACGAACTTGGAGCGCATGCTTGCCGAACTGCTCCCCGTGGCAGAAAAACACGGCGTGACGATGGTCATGCACCCCGATGACCCACCGCTGGCCGAATTCGCCGGCAAGGCGCGCATCATGAACAGCGTCGAAAACTTCGAGCGGCTCATGCGCCTCTCACCGAGCAGGCACAATGCGATCTGTTTCTGCCAGGGCACCTTTGCGGAGATGGGTGCCGACATTCCGGCCGCCATCCGCCGACTCGGCAAGCACATCCGCTACGTTCATTTTCGCGATGTGCGTGGCAACGCAGCGTGTTTTGCCGAGACGTTTCATGACAACGGCCCCACCGACATGGTTGCCGCCATGCGCGCCTATCACGACATCAGCTTCACCGGCCCCATGCGTCCCGATCATGTGCCGCAGCTCGACGGCGAGGAAGAGGGCGAGCCCGGCTACACCATGATGGGCCGTTTGTTCGCCTATGGCTACATGCGCGGGCTGATTCAAAGCGTTCAAGCCGGCCAGCCAACATCCTGACATGAAGCCATCCAACCCGAATCACGGCTCTCTTCCTCCGTGGAAGTCCGACGATCTTCCCGCGCCTCTGCCATTCAGTTGGCGCAATGCGCTGCGCACCATCGGGCCGGGAGCCATTCTCCTCGTTGGAGCCATTGGGATGGGCGAGTGGATCGCGGGGCCGTTGTTTGTGGTGCAGCACGGACGCAGTGTGCTGTGGATCGCGACGCTGGCATTTGTGCTGCAATCACTGCTGAATCTCGAAGCGGTACGCTACACGCTCTACACGGGCGAGCCGGTGCTCACGGGCTTCATGCGGATGCGACCGGGATCACGGGTGTGGGGCGTGTTTTATGCGCTCGGAGGCTTTGCACAGCTCGGCATGCCAGCGGCGGCGGCTGGATGCGCAGGTGTGGCGTTTGCGATGATGCAAGGGCGTGCACCGACGGATGCCGATGCGCCGACTGTGACGTGGATCACGGTAGCGCTCGTATTGATCTCAGCTGTTGTGCTCGCCTCGGGCAAAAAAGTCGAGCGGCTGCTGGAACGGTTGTCGTGGATGATGATCATCTTCATCTTTGGGTTTCTGCTGTGGGTGAACTTCACTTTTGTACCACTCAAGGACTGGGGCAGCACGCTGACAGGCTTCTTCTCGTTCGGAGTGGTTCCTGAGAAGGTCGATTTCGTGATGCTGGCAGTGTTTGCAGCGCTCGCCGGCAGCGGCGGCATTGGCAATCTTGCCATCGCCAACTGGTTTCGTGACAAGGGCTTCGGCATGGCTGCCAAAGCGGGCAACATGGGGGGCGTGTGGAGCACGGAGCAGACACTGGCCCCCGTAGGCAGCGTATTTCCGATCAACGCGGAAAATTTGAAGCGCTGGCGCGACTGGTGGCGTTACGCGATCATTGATCAATCCGGGCTGTGGATGCTGGGATGCATCGTGGGTATGTTTTTGATGGTGAACCTGGCCTCGTCTTTGTTTCAACCCGGCATGCAGGTCACCGGCGTTGCGGCGGGTGTGTTTCAAGCGGCGGAGATGCGCAAGCTGTGGGAGGGCTTCTGGATTCTCGGCCTCATGAACGGCTTCTGGATTCTGTTTTCGACGACGCTGACGAATGTGGATGTGCTGGCCCGCGTGGTGGCGGACATTGCATGGGCGGGCGGGGCGGTGCCGAAGCAAATGCCGGTGGGGCGGCTCTATGGCCTGCTGCTGCTCGGCTTCACGGTATTTGCATGCTTCGGCGCATTCCTTGGCGATGCGAAACTGCTGCTCATGATTCTCGGGGCCACCGCCGCACCCATCACGGCCTTCTCAGCGCTGCAAATCCTGCATCTCAACACCACGCTGCTGCCGCGTGAGCTGCGCCCGCCCCTGTGGCGCAAGATCGCGCTCGTCCTGTGCGCCTTGTTTTACGGCTTCATTTCATTCGCCATGTTCCGCCAGATTTTCTCCCACTGATCCACGCCATGTCACGCATCACCGCCATCGAAACCGCCATTCCGTCCGGCATCATGCCAAATCTGCTGCTCGTCCGCATTCACACGGAGGACGGGTTCATCGGCTGCGGCGAGACGTATTACACGCCGCATGCCATCGCAGCATTGATTCACGATTGGATGGCAGAGCGCCTGCTCGGAGCCGATGCGCTGGCGATTGAAGCGCACTGGCGCTTCATCTATGAGCGCTGCACGCCGTTTGGGCATCCGGGCGCGGAGATGCGGGCGCTGTCGGCCATTGATCTCGCGCTGTGGGACATTCTTGGGCAGGCCTGCAACCAGCCGGTGTATCGCCTGCTCGGTGGGCCGGTGCGTGACGCGATTCCAGTGTATAATACGAGCGGCGGTCCGAGTTACGGCGCGCTGGCGGGGGCCACGGAAGCGCCACGTCATCCGGGCTGGCCGGGTTATGGTGACATCGGCAGCAAGGGACCGCTGCAAGACAACTGGGCCTCTCATTTTGCCGCCGGTGACCTCGCTGAGGAACTGCTGGCTGAAGGCATCACCGCGATGAAGCTGTGGCCATTTGATCGTGCGGCACATCGCAACGGCGGTCTGCACATCTCATGGGCCGATGTCGAGGAAGGCATGAAACCCCTGCGGGAGATTCGCAGTCGTGTGGGCATGAAAATGGACATCGCCATCGAAGGGCACGCGTTTTTCCAGCTCCCGGCGGCGGAACGCATCGCCGAAGCTTTGCGCGAGATCAAACCGCTCTGGCTGGAAGACGTGCTGCGCGTGGACAACGCGGCCACGCTGGCCGATTTCCGTCGTCGGAGCGGTCTGCCCATCGCGGCGAGCGAGATGCTGCTCGGGCGCAAAGAATATCTGAGCGTGCTGCAAGCACAGGCCTGCGACTACTGCATGGTCGATCCCACCTGGAACGGCGGCATCAGCGAAACCCGCCGTGTCATCGACATGGCGCAGACCTTCAACGTCCCCGCGACGATTCACGACTGCACCGGCCCGCTCACGCTGTTCAGCGGCCTGCATCTCGCGGCGTCATCGGCCAATGTCGTGTTTCAGGAGACGGTCCGGGCGCACATCCGCTCGTTCTACGACAAGCTGGTCGATACGCTGCCCGTCATCGTGAACGGGAAGGCCCAGCTGCCCACGGGAACGGGCCTGGGCACAAAGCTGAAGGACGAGCTGTTCCGTGAAGGAGTGAACGGGTGGAGGAAGAGCGTGGCGAAGTAGCCCCCCCCTTCACAGCTTCGATTTCATCCACGAGTAGAAGCTCGCGCCAATCTGGGCATAGCCGACGGGATTGGGATGCACACCATTGTTATTCGGATAGCCATCGACAGGATCGAGGTTGAGCTCCGTGGGGACAATGAAGATGCCGTCCTTCTCGCGGTCGGAGAGACGCTTGAGCATGAGCTGCACGATGCGGTGCTGGATGCGCTTCCAGCCCCAGCGCGGATACTTGTCCTTGTAGTTCGCTGTGAAGCCTTCCTGACGCGCATTCGGCGGTGTAGTCAATCCCACTGCGAGTTTGGCATTGGGCGCAGCCTTGTGGAAGGCAGCGAGGAGCTTGTCCGCGTGGTCGAGCACCTCGTTGATCTTGGCATCTGGGTTGTTCGGATCAGCCCCGAAGCAGTCATTGATGCCAAGCAGAAAGGTGACGACATCGGGCGGCTGATTATCGCAGTGCTCCTTAAAATAGCGCAGCAGGTCGAAGTCGCCTTTTTTGCCGTCTGCCGAGGGGAAGATGAAGGGGCTGGTGGCCTTGCGTGCGAGCGGACCTGCTGCGACTCCGGGAGTCTCCGGAGCGAACTTGATGAGGAAGTCAGACCACTTCCACCCGCCGTAACCTTCATGCGCAACACCAGGCTTGGCACCTGCCGGCTTGTGCGTACCGAGCAGTGTGGCCTTGGGATTACCCGGCAGAGCTAGCAGGCGGGCGATTTCATTCGGATAAACCGAGGCGTGAGTGAGGCTATCGCCAACAACGAGAAGACGCAGCGGTTTGGTGGAGGACGATTTGCGCGGAGAGATGTGCAGGGTGGTCTGCCCCTGTTCCAGCACTTTGCCGCCGACATCCTTGACGGTGACTGCGAGGGGGTAGTCGCCGATGTCCTTGTCAGAAGGCGTGACGGTCCAGCGGCGATCTTCGCTGGCGCCCAGCTTGCATTTGAACTCAAAGCGGTAGTCCTCGGGCTTCTCGGTGAGAACGATGTTGTCGTAGTAGATGCTGATCGGCACGTCCGGCGTAGCATAAACCACTGGCGGGAGAGTAAGCTGGAGATCTCCGGCGTTTGCGAGGGGAACGAACAGGCAGAGCGCTGCTACAAGAAGGTGGCGATGGGAGTGCATAGAACGATGAGGCGTGGCGGAGTGCTGCGGACTGAAGTCCTCGCTCCATTACGGCGCACCGCAGGCAAATCGTTCCATGAAGCGCACAATGGCAGAAATGGAGAGCTGCCCGCCTGGAGTGGCCGGAAAGAAATCCATGCCATGCGTGCCCCAGGGCATCTCGATGAAACAATGCTCTTCACTCCCGGCGAGCCGCTGGTGAAAGCGGCGGCTGTGGCCAATGCCGACGAGGGAATCCTGCGAGCCATGCAGAATGAGCGTGGGCAGGCTGCGCTGATCAAGAAACTCTGTGGCCGAGGCGGTGCGGTAGGCTTCTGGCACCTCGTGAGGATCCCCGCCCATGTACTGACGCACGAGTGTCAAAGAATCCAAAATATCATTCGGCACCGACCACTCGCGGGCGAGGTACATGTTGGGCGTGCCATAGACATCGATGCAGGCGCAAAGTTTCAGCTCTGGCATGCCGTAGGCGCAGGCGGCGGCAATCTGCGCACCCGCGGAGCGTCCCATGAGCACGATCTGATCTGTGCGAATGCCCAGCTCTGCCGCATGCGCACACACCCATTCATAGGCGCGGCGGGTGTCTTCCGCCTGAGCCCGCCAGGGGTGCTTTGGCGCCAGACGGTAGCCGTAGGAGCACAGCACGTAGCCATGAGATGCCAGCTCCGTGTTTGCACTGGTGAACTCGCCGGGATCGCCACTGTCCCAGCCGCCGGTGTGGGCGATGAGCAGGCAGGGCAGCTCCTTGCCCACGCCCTGCGGCCGGTAGATCACCACATCGAGCGACTCCTCCCCTTCCCGCCAGAAGGTGCGACGCTCGCTCTGCACCTGATACTTCTCCGCATGCACCGGCTTCCAGAGGCGCAGCCAGGAGAAGCGCAGCCCCTGCGCTGCGGCAATGCGATGTGCCTGCAAGGCGGGGATGAAGAACACCACGGCAAGCAGCAGGCAAAAAACGGCCGGCCAGCGAGAATGCTGAAGAGCAGGATAGATGAGCACCAAGCTCAGCAGAGCCAGCCAATGGCCCAGCTCCGTGGTGGCCAGCTGCAACTGCCACTGCCAACGTGTCGGTGACATGAGCCAGGCGTTCAGCGCCAGCAGAGACAGAAGGATGAGTGCCAGTAAGAGGGCCACGAGTTTCACAGATCATTCACCATCCGCTCCGAGCGCGCTTCTGGATTCATGAATCTCATAAAAAAAGGTGCGGATCGCGAGATCCGCACCTTTTTCATGGAACTGGATTCCGGATCAACCCGCGATGGTGAAGACCTCGCGTGCGTCGGCGATGCTGCCGGTGAGGGCGGCGGCGGCGACCATGATGGGGCTCATGAGAACGGTGCGCCCGGTGGTGCTGCCCTGACGGCCCTTGAAGTTGCGGTTCGAGGAGGATGCGCAGAGCTGGTCACCGACGAGCTTGTCAGGGTTCATGGCCAGGCACATGGAGCAGCCTGCGCCGCGCCATTCAAAGCCGGCCTCGCTGAAGATCTCATGCAGACCTTCCTGACGGGCAAGGGTATCGACGATCTGGGAGCCAGGAACCGCGATGGCCTTGACGCCAGCGGCCACCTTGCGGCCTTTGATGAACTTCGCCACTTCGCGGAAGTCGCTGAGACGGCCGTTGGTGCAGGAACCGATGAAGGCGACGTCGATTTTGGTGCCTTTGATCGGCTTGCCAGCGGGCAGTTTCATGTAGTCGAGCGCGTCCTGGATGGAGATGCGGGCGGGCTCGGTGGTGGCGCTATCAGGAGTCGGCACGTTTTCTGTGACGGCGATGGCCTGGTCAGGGCTGGTGCCCCAGGTAACCGTGGGCGGCACATCTTCGGCCTTGATGTTCACCACATCGTCATAAACCACGTCCTTGTCCGAGGCGACGGCGCGCCACTTGGCCACGGCTGCGTCCCAAGCCTCGCCGGTGGGGGAGTAGGGGCGGCCCTTGAGGTATTCGAAAGTCTTCTCGTCAGGATTCACGTAGCCGCAGCGTGCACCGCCTTCGATGCTCATGTTGCAGACGGTCATGCGCTCTTCCATCGTCATGGCGTCAAACAGGCTGCCGCCATACTCATAGGCGTAGCCGATGCCGCCATTGGCACCCAGCAGGCGGATGATGTGAAGGATCACATCCTTGGCATACACGCCGGGGCGGAGCTGGCCGTCCACATTGATGCGGCGCACCTTCATCTTGCCCAGCGCCATGGTCTGCGTGGCCAGGATGTCGCGCACCTGGGTGGTGCCGATGCCGAAGGCGATGGCTCCGAATGCGCCGTGGGTTGCAGTGTGGCTGTCGCCGCAGGCGATGGTGGTGCCGGGCTGGGTGATACCCTGCTCGGGCCCGACGACGTGGACGATGCCCTGCTTGCCGCTGGCGAGGCTGAAATAGGTGATGCCAAACTCCTTGGCGTTCTTGTTCAGCTCCTGGATCATGGCCTCGGCCAGAGGATCGGCGAAGGGGGAAACCTGGCTGTCTGTCGGCACGATGTGGTCCACCGTGGCGAAGGTGCGGTGCGGGTAGGCCACCTTGAGGTTCAGGTCGCGCAGCATGCCAAAGGCCTGGGGGCTGGTCACTTCATGGACGAGATGCGTGTCGATAAGGAGCTGTGTCTGGCCATTGTCGAGGGTGCCGACGACGTGCGAGTCCCAGACTTTTTCAAAGAGTGTTTTGCCCATGTTGCTTGCGGATTGGTGGTTTGGAGGACGGTCAGCCTAGCACGCCCGGCGGAGGGTGCAAGAATGCCTCTTGGCTTTTGCCACCGGACCTGCCAGCATCCGCGCCCATGAAATGGCTGAAAAATCTCTATGTGCAGGTGCTCGTCGGAATCGTGCTGGGCATTCTGATGGGGGCCTTTTGGCCAGCGGAGGCCGTTCCGCTCAAGACCCTGGGGGTGGCCTTTGTGAATGCGGTGAAGATGCTGATCGCCCCGATTATCTTCTGCACGGTGGTGCACGGCATCGCCGGCATGGGAGATCTGAAAAAGCTGGGCAGCGTGGGATGGAAGGCACTGGTCTATTTTGAAGTGGTCACCACGGTGGCGCTGGTCATTGGCCTGATGGTGGCGCGAGTGGTGCAGCCGGGGTCTGGCATGCACATGAACCCGGCGGAGATCGTGCTGAGCGCTGAAGACCAGAAGGATTTCGACACCTACACCAAGGCGGGTGAGAAGGTGACCGTCGTAGGGCACCTGATGCAGATCATCCCCAAGACCTTTGTGAGCGCGTTTTCCGAAGGGGAGATCCTCCAGGTGCTGCTCATCGCGATTCTGTCCGGAGTCGCGCTTGCCCGGATGGGCCACCACGCCAGGCCGGTGGTGGACCTGCTGCATGCCGTCTCGCAGATGTTTTTCGGGATTGTGGGCATCGTCACCAAGGCCGCGCCGCTCGCCGCTTTTGGAGCGATGGCTTTCGTCATCGGCAAATACGGCTTTGGCGCGCTGGGCAACCTCATGCTGCTCATGGGCTGCGTGTATCTCACCTGTGTGCTGTTTGTCTTCGTCGTCCTAGGAGCCATTGCCTGGTGGAACGGCTTCAGCCTGTGGAAGGTGCTGAAGCACATCAAGGAGGAGCTGCTGCTCACCCTGGGGACTTCGTCCTCGGAAGCCGCGCTGCCGGGCCTGATGCGCAAGATGGAGAAAAGCGGCTGCTCGCAGGGGGTTGTAGGCATCGTTTTGCCGGCGGGCTACTCCTTCAATCTGGACGGCACCAGCATCTACCTGACGATGGCGGCACTGTTTGTAGCACAGGCCACAGACACCCCGCTCAGCCTGGCGCAGGAGCTGGGTATTCTGGGCATTCTGCTGCTGACTTCCAAAGGCGCCGCAGCCGTCACAGGCGGCGGCTTCATCACACTCGCCGCCACGCTCGGGGCCACGCACACGATCCCGGTGGCGGGGCTGGCACTCATCCTCGGCATTGACCGGTTTTTGTCCGAAGCCCGGGCCATCACCAACCTCATCGGCAACACGCTGGCCATGCTGGTGGTGGCCAAGTGGGAAAACGAGTTTGATGCCGAGAAAGGGAAGATGCTGCTGCGGTGATCCTCACAGATCAATCTTCATCGGAGGAGGAGGCGCGAGCTTGAGCTTGGGCCCCTCTTCATCGGGAGCCTCGACGGCATCGACCGGGATGGCTTTGCGGATTGGTGTGCCGTCATCGTTCACGGGGGCGGCACGAGGAACGGCCTGCTCGGAGTTGTAGGGGTCGTCACCGATGACGGTGAGCGCCTTCATGCGAACCGGTTCGATGTGGACCCAGCGAGCTGTCGATGCGACCATTGGGGCGGCGCCAAAGCTGCTGACGGGGTTTTGATAGCCAAACTGCTTGATCTCGACCGGCAGCCCCTCGCCGGTATGCAGGTTGCAGAATCCTTCCAGCGGTGTGCCAGGTCGCAGGTATTCAAAGTAAGTGGAGCGCACGGATTTTTCGCGGCCATCGGGCCCCTTGATCTTCTCGTAGCAGTAGTCGGTGGCGCGCATGCCACTGCGCTGGCACATTTCCACCCGCTCCGCAGTTTGCGGCGGCTGGATCTCCTGCGGCACAAAGCGTGTGGCGCTGGCATTGATCATATCCACCCAGACCGGCAGTACAATGCGGCTGGAGAAGGCACCGGGATAGATGGTCTTCTGCTTGTCAAAACCCGCCCATACTCCGCAGGTGACTCCCGATGTGTATCCCAGGAACCAGAGGTCCTTGAATTCGTAGTGCGTCCCGGTTTTGCCGCCTGCGACAAACTCACCCAGCTTGTAGTCGCTGACCGAAGGGCTGCCAGTGCCCCGATGCAACGCATCCACAAGGCATGTATGCGTCTGATATGCAGCGATGGGGTCCATGCTCTGCACGCTGCGCAGGGCGGCCTCGGAAATTTGAAACACCGCCTTGTCGTTGTTGTCCGTGATGCGCTGAATGAGATTCAGCTTCTGCGGGCGGCTGCCCAGCGTGGGGAAATTGGAATAGGCCAGGCACATCTCGCTCAGGCGTGCTTCGCTGGCCCCGAGAAAGGTGGAGGGGTAGTCACGCATTTCAGAGCTGATGCCGGCTTTTTGCGCCACCTGCTTGACCATGGGTACACCCACGCGCTCGCCCAAGCGCACCGTGGCGGAGTTGCGGCCCTGGACCAGAGCCTCGCGCGAGCTCATGGGGGCCTGGGTCCACTTTGGATTGTCCACTTCGGCCCCCCATTCCCCGAGGATCCCGGTCAGCCCGCCGATCATCACACGGCGGTTGTCCAGAGGGGCGTCATCGACCTTGGTCCCGGGATAGAGCCCGGGGCTGCTGAAAGCAGCCGCATAGACGAGCGGGGTGAAGGCCGTGCCCACCGGGCGCACTCCATCCGTGGCGCGGTTGAACTGGCTGTCACCAAAATCACGTCCTCCGACCATGGCCAGAATGCTGCCATCTTTGTTGTCGATCATCATGGCGGCAGCCTGCAGATACTCTGGAAGCGGCTTCGGGGTGGCGGGGTCGATTTCGCCACGCCTCATGCGTGCGCGGTAGTCGGTCATGATGGCACGGAACTGGGCGAAGGTCTGGTGCTCGTAGCCCGGGCGTTTTTCGACCTCAGCCAGCCGCTTGCTGACAGCCTCCTCGGTGGCCTTCTGCAGATCCTGGTCGATGCTGGTGTAGATCTTGAAACCGCCGATGGAGGCACGCTCCTCACCCACCAGATCCACGACCTCCCTGCGCACGGCATCAAAGACATAGCTCAGCCGGGGGTCAGAGCTCTGCGGCGCTGTCACGAGCGGCTTCTTTTTGAGCTTTGCCGCCTCTTCCTTGGTCAGCGTGCCTTCGATGGACATGCGTTCGAGCACGTAGTTGCGCTCCTTCATGGCACGCTGGGGATGCTTGACCGGCTGGATGTTGTTCGGGCTCTTGATCAGTCCCACAATGGTGGCTGACTCCTCGACAGTGAGCTCTTTGACGTCCTTGCCAAAGTAGCCGCGCGCCGCCGCCTGCACGCCGTAAAAATTCACCCCGAAAAAGATGCGGTTCAGGTATAGCTCCAAAATCTCCGTCTTTGAAAAGTGCTTCTCGATGCGCTGGGCGATGAAGGCCTCGAGGATCTTGCGCTTGTAGCTGCGTTCGAGAAGTTTGAACGTCTGCCTGGCAAGCTGCTGTGTGATGGTGCTCGCCCCCTGCGTGACCTCACGGGCCACGATGTTTTCCTTCACCGCACGGAGCAGACCGATGTAGTCGACCCCGTCGTGCTTGAAGAAGCGTGAATCTTCCTGTGCCACGAGGGCGTCGATGAAATGCTGGGGCACATCCGTGACAGGCACCGGAGTGCGGTTCAGCACGTAAAGGCGGGCCATTTCATCGCCATCACGGTCAAAGATGATGCTCGCAGATTCCAGCTTTTTGAGCTCTTCGAGATCATACTTCTCCGCATCCCGCCGCAGCGGCGCCACGATGACACTGTAAACGCCAAACGCTGACACCAGGCAGAGCAGGGCAAAGGCCACCAGCGCACTGAACCAGCCACGGCGGTAGAATGGCAGTTTAAGGCCGGCTTCGCCACGCCAGTTGCGTACAGGCTGGGGATCGGGATCATCACGGAACATGGCTAGGAAGAAAGTAGGGTGGTAAAACTACCCGCCCTTCACATTCCGCGCCAGTTCTTTCCCGTGCATCGCATGTCTTCCCTGCCCCAGATTCTCCGAGAAAAACTCTCCGCCACGCCATCTGGCAGGCTGCCCTTTGCACAGGTCATGGAACTGGCGCTCTATCATCCTGAGCATGGTTATTATGGCCCAGGGCCTCGCAAAATCGGCCGCCAGGGCGATTTTTTCACCAGTGTCAGTGTCGGCCCCTTGTATGGAAAACTGCTGGCCATGCAGGCGGTGCAGGAGTGGCGGAAACTGGGGGAGCCGGAAGCATTTACGATCATCGAACAAGGGGCGCACGACGGCCAGCTGGCCGAGGATGTCTTGGACGCCTTGGAGGGCGAGCGCCTGCGCTACCTGATCGTGGAGCCGAACCCGAACTATCGTGAAGCTCAGCGCAAGCGCCTGGGTGGGCGGGTTGCATGGGTGGAAAGCCTTGAAGCGCTGAAAACGGGCCCCCGCCATGGCTTTTTTATCTGTAATGAGCTGCCGGACGCCTTCCCGGTACATCTTGTGCGCTGGAACGGGGAGCGCTGGGAGGAGCTGTTCGTCGAAGCGGACGGCGCTGAAAGTTTTCGATTCATCCCGGGTGCCTGCTCGTGCGCAGAGCTCGAAACGGAGGTGAAACACCTGCCGCAGGATCTCGAAACCGGTCATACCTTGGAAGTCAATCTTGCCATGCATGAGTGGATTCGCACCCTGGCCCAGGCGGCATTTCAGGGAACCGTCTTCATCGCCGACTACGGGCTCGATGCGGACGAGTTCTTCGCCGACTCACGCGCCAGCGGGACCATCCGCCGTTACAAGCAGCACCAGATGGACGGCCATGTGCTGGCAGACCTCGGCAGCTGCGACCTCACCACGCACATCAATTTCACGCGCCTGATCGATGAAGCCGAACGGTGCGGCCTTGTTCAGCGTGACTATGACCTTCAGGGCAGGCTGCTGGGCCGCATGGCGACGAGATGGCTTCAGAGCCTCGAAGGAAGGCCGCCTGACGCCGCCACCATGCGCCAGTTTAACTCACTCACCCACCCGGCCCTGATGGGCAGATCTTTCCGCTGCCTTGTTTTGGAGAAACCAATCCGCATTTGAGGCGTAGGGAGTGTATGCGCATCGGAATCACAGGAGCCACGGGATTCATCGGCCGTCACCTGACCTTATTGGCTCATGCCCAAGGACATACGGTGGTGACCTACTCGCGCGGATCACGAGCAGTGCCTGGGGCGGATGAACACCGACAACTCCCTGCCAATGCCCCCCATGCTTTGCCGGAGACGCCCCTGGATGCCCTGGTCCACCTGGCAGGCGAGTCTCTCATGGGCCTCTGGACCCCGGGCAAGCGAGAACGGATCTGGAAAAGCCGCGTGAATTTCACCGAGGACATGGTTGCGCATCTGAGCACATGGAGGGCCGAAAACCGGCCCAAGGTGCTGTCATGCGCCTCAGGGGCCGGATTTTATGGCAACAGCTGCGCCGCTGAGGTGGACGAGAGCTCGCCGCGCGGCGCAGGCTTTCTGGCGGATGTCTGTGCCAGCTGGGAGATGGCGGCGCACCGGGCAGAGGGGCTCGGCATGCGTGTCATCACCCTGCGCACAGGCATGGTGCTGGGCAGCGATGGCGGAGCATTCCCACTGCTGCGGCGGGTGTTTGCCTGCGGTCTCGGCGGCAGGCTGGGGTCCGGCCGGCAATGGATGTCCTGGATACACCTTGAAGATGCCTTGCAGCTCCTGCTCCAGGCGACTGGCTCCGAGGCTGTCAGCGGCCCGGTGAACCTTTGCGCCCCACAGGCGGTGACGAATGCCGAGTTCACACGAACGCTGGCGAAGGCGCTGCATCGCCCCGCGTTTTTTCATGTGCCAGCGTTTGCGCTGAGGCTGCTGCTGCGCGGCATGGCGGATGAAATGCTGCTGGGAGGACAGCGAGTGATTCCACAGGCGGCCAAGCGCATGGGCTACCGCTTTGTGCACCCGGACATCTCCGGAGCATTTGCCGCGCTGGTCTGAACGCGAAGTTTGCGGTGGCCTGGACAGCATTCGTCAACCACTGTCCACAACCGCAAAAACACCGCAAACTCCAGCATGGCATCCCAGCAGACAACCATAGGCCTCATCTACGACTACGACCAGACTCTCAGTCCGACGTACATGCAGGATGAGACGCTCTTTCCCCGGTTTGGGATCAATCCAGAGCAGTTTTGGAAGCGCAGCCGTGAACTGGTCAACCAGGAGGGGTATGATGGAGAGCTGGCCTACCTCAAGTGCATGCTGGACTATCTGGACATGGACCGGCCGACGAACGAGGACCTGCGAAAACTCGGCTCCAAGCTGAACTTTTTCAAAGGCGTGCCGGAGCTTTTCAACGAGCTGAACCAGGTGCTGAACGAGCAGCACCGGCTGCTGGGCGTGAAGATCGAGCATTACATCATTTCCAGCGGTCTGAAGGCGCTGCTGGACGGCTCTGCCCTGGCTCCGTTTGTGCGGCGCATCTTTGGCTGTGAATTTGGCGAGGACAAAAACGGCCGCATCACCTTCCCCAAGCGGGTGATCAGCCACACCACGAAAACGCAGTACATCTTCCGCATCAACAAGGGCATGCTGGAGCCTTATGAAGATGTGAATGACCACATGGCCCATGAGCTGCGCCCCATCCCCTTCCAGCACATGATCTATGTGGGCGACGGCCCGACGGACGTGCCCTGCTTCACCCTCATGAAACGCTACGGCGGCCATGCCGTGGCCGTTTACAACCCTGACGAAGTCAGCCGCAGCAGCTTCCGCAAATGTTACCAGCTCACCGGGCTGGCAGACCGCGTGAAGCACATCGCCCCAGCGGACTACCGCCCCGGCAGCCACCTGCGACTGCTGCTGGAGGAAATGATCACCGACATCGCGGACGGCATTGTGCGCAAGAGGCGCCAGGAAATCGAGGAGGGCACGGTGTCAGCGCCGCACTTTTAGTTCACGGCGATGCCCTTGGAGCGCATGTCACGGAACCATTCCACATAGGCGGGCACCCCCTGTGCGATGGTGGTTGTGGGCTTGAACCCGAGCAGGTCCCTGGCTTTGCTGACATCGGCAGAGGTTAGCGGCACATCTCCAGGCTGCTCAGGCATCTGATTGATGACAGCCTTCTTGCCGACGGCTTGCTCGATGTTGGCGATGAGCTCATTGAGCGTGACCGTCTGAGAGCCGCCGAGGTTGAAAATGTCACAGATGGGGCCGGTGCGGTAGTTGAGCGCACCAACGATTCCATCGACGATATCGTGGACGAAGGTGTAGTCGCGGGCGGTGCCACCTTCTCCGTATTTGTCGATGGGCTTTCCGTCCTCGATGAGGCGGGTGAATTTGGAAATGGCCAGGTCAGGGCGCTGCCGAGGGCCATAAACGGTGAAAAAGCGCAGGGCGACCGTCTTGATGCCGTAGAGATGGCTGTAGTTTGAGCACATCTGCTCACCGGACATCTTGGTCATGGCATAGGGGCTGATGGTCTGGAGGATGGGATCGGCTTCGGCGAAAGGCACTTTTTTGTTCACGCCATAGACCGAGGAACTGCTGGCAAAGACAAAATGCTTCGTCCCGGTGCGCCGTGCGGCTTCAAGGAGATGAAACGTACCTTTAATGTTTGTGTCGATGTAGAGCTCAGGCTGCTCAATGGAGGGGCGCACCCCCGCACGGGCAGCGAGGTGGATGACTGAGTCAAAACGGCCCACATCAAACGTTTCGTGAACGAACTTCGGATCTGAGATGTCCCCCTCGCGAACGGTGACTTTCGAGCCCAGCGAGCGGAGATTTTCACGCTTGATCGAAGGATTGTAATAATCGTTAAAACTGTCCAGGATCGTAATCTGCCCAGCCCCCTCTTTGACGAGGCGCTCGACGGTGTGGGAGCCGATGAAGCCAGCTCCGCCAGTGACAAGAATGTTCATGCTTAGAAAGGGCCTGGGAGTCTGGATTGCAGACCACCAGATGACCAACTAACGAGCAATGGCCGGACAATTGCAAGGCATCAGGAGAAAGGGATTGACGCAAGGGGGCGAAATTCGCTAAATAATGGGAATTCACCGAATCATCTAATTTTCCGTCCCTGACCCATGAGCGAACCCGAAAACACGCCACCGCCAACACCACCCTCAGGCTCGACACCGAAAACCGCTGCCGTCCCCTTGAAGAAAGAGACGGTGCGTATCACTCTGCGTGGTCGCCCAGGAGCAGGAGTCACCCAGCCGCGTGAAGCCACGGCCCCTGTCGCCCCTGCCACAGGCGGAATCCCAGCCTCTTTTAACACGACGTCCGTGGTTCCGATGGCGTCGAAAAAGTCCACGGCTCCCATTCAGCTGCCTTCGGCACCACTGCCTCCGCCTGCGCCCAAATCAAGCACGGCACCGGTGAAGCTGCCTGCGCCGCCGATGTCTCCGCCTTCCAAGAAGACCACCTCGGCTATTCCTGTGGTTTCCTCCCCGCCACCTGCAGCACCCGCTCCTACTGGAGCCATGCCGCCACCGGTCGCGCGCCCTCTCGCCCCGCCTACGGCACCCAAGCCCCCGGGAGCGCCCGTGGCACCAGCTGCCCCGCGTCCCGCCACACCTCCGATGGCAGGCCTGCCAGCAGCAACGCGTCCTCTGGCGCAGAACCCTGCGGCTCCGCCACCACGTGTGGAAACTGGCGCCCCGACTGTACCACTGCAAAAGCCCGCCGCCGGCCCTCGCCCGCCTGCAGCCCCCGGAGCAGGCACAGGCCCCATGGTGGGCAGCGGAGTCGGACCTACGACCCCACTTCCTAAGGCAACGGTCAAACTGCAGCCTACCCAGGCGATGCAGCGCCCGTCCATCTCCGCCCCTCCCAGCGCCCCAGTCAAGCGCAGCGCTGCGGCTGATGCGGAGCAGTTCTATGAGGAAAAAGATCCCGAAGCAGGGCTGGTCCCTCTTTCCGTCATCTGCTTCGTTCTTTCTGCGATCCTGATGGTCGTCCAGATGTTTGGAGCTGATGCCGCCGGTTTCGTTGACACAGAAGGCGGTTCGCCCATCAAGGTTCCGGCTGTCAACAAGCAGGAATGGGAAACCCACTCCGTGACCGGTGTCTGGTCCAACGAGAAGTTCAAAAGCCAGCTGCTGCCAATTCCCTGAAGCATCTGCCGATTTTTTTCAACCCTCACCCCTTTCCACTCATGCCCCTTGCCTGGTTAGTCTTCATCCTTGCCGTTGCCACTCTGGCTCTCAATTTCCTCGCCCGCAGCGGTGGAGGCATGTGAGCTTTGACATCGGTTAGAAGCTGTTTTTTGACATCCTACTCCGGCCCCGGGGTAGGATGTTTGCTTTTATATAACCAGCGATGGCCAAGGTGTGCTCTGTGCTTATCGGGGTCAGGCCATATCTCGTGAAAAGACACCCGTAACATGAGCAGATCCCCATGGCTGATGCCTGGATTTGCGAGGGTAGGAGCCATCACGCAAAGCAAGATGGCCAGCCTCGCTTTCTTGGCTGGTAGACCCTGCCATTTAGTCACGCCGGGCAAGGGCATGCATACGGGCCAAAGTGTGAATGCGCAGCAACGCCCCGGCACGTAAACCCCGCCTCCATGTCAACGATCTGGCAAAGGAAGCCATCTTCGACGCCGCATAAACCCGACTGCCGCTTACCCCCCCCTAGCACCGCCTATTTTTCAAAGGCGTGTGTCATCAGCCATTGGAACGACCCTTGGAACTACACACTAAGTCAAGAGAGCGGATCTGCTGCCAAGCATTCAAAATAGGAAAGTCCCAGCGGCAGGCCTAGGCTAGACTGGTGGCCAACGAAATACCGGGGGCTGAAGACCTCTGTTCGCTGCGGCCAGTTACTGCCTGCCGCCACGCCCACCCGGATTGGGGTCCATGTCCAAGTCGAAATTGAACTTGGGGAAATCCTTGAGCGTGAATGAGAGCAGGAGTCCAAAATCAGAAACACCGTTGCCGTTGTTACGCGACATGAGTCCAAAAGAGGCCACCCAGCTGCTCAGATCCTTTGAAAAGTTGTAGCTCTGGAACTGGAGAACGCCGTTGGCGGCTTCGTAGATGTGGTAGGTATTGAAGCCGTAGTTTTCGTTCAACCGTGCATAGAAACGAGTGTAAACCAGACTGCTGTTGCGGTAGAAAGGATGGTCGTAGATGTACTGATGGCCCAGCTCGAGAGATGTGGCCTTGCTCAGCATCCAGATCACACTGTTGTTTGCCTCCGTGAAGCTGCCTACACCGCTGGTGAGAGGCAGCTGCAGGTCCGACTTCATGGTGGCCCAAGGCACTGGCGACCAGAAAAGCTCATTGTATACGTTGGAGAGGCTGCGGCCATACTCCGGATCCTGCCCGAAAATGTTCACATAGGTGTTCATTCCCGCCCAGGTGTAAGTCTGATTGTCACCTTCATCGGGAGTGCCCCAGAAGTTGCCGTAGCCGTTGCTGGAGATGTAATCACGCCGGGTCTGCAAAAGATTGCGGAAACCGACACGCGCCACATTCCAGGACCGAAGGCTGTCAATTGCTGTAAACAGCGGAACATCAATGGAGCGCGGCCGGGTGGTGGTGGAGAGACGGTCGATCGCCGGCACTCCAGCATTTTGAGCGGCATCCAGATAAGAATAGTTCACGTAGGGCTGAAAAACGTGCCGGATGCCGTCAAGTCCCAGCGCTGGGACCTGGACATCGCTCCAGTTTTTGGAGAGCTTGAATGAGACATCGAGGCCGAAGCTGAAGATACCTCGTGTGTAGTTTTTTAACCCGGTTACGCTGCCGACAATGCCATTGTAGCTGGTCATACCAGCGCCGATTCTCGGCGTCACGTTCAGCCAGCCCATGAAGGTCTTCGGATAGAGCAGCTCATGGTAGGTATGGAAGCGTGCATAACCAGGCTGGGCCAGTCTGCTGGAGATGGTCCCAAGTCCCTGGGTAATGTCCGCCGGGGTCAGGGCGGCCGTGCGCGGCTGGCCAGCAAGGCCGAGGAACGAGGTCGCGGCAGTGCCCAGCGGGTCATTAAGAACGCCCGGCAGCCCCCCCGCGTTTGCGAGAGTCTGAAGGCGAATCAATTCGTCCCTTTCCTGCTGCCCCACCAGTTCGCCAATGATTCCTGCTGTGATGGTACCCTGGTGATACACTCCTGTGTTCCACAGCGGCCTCCGTGTGAAGTCGATGGAGAGCTCGGGCAGACGGGTCGTGGTGCGATAGAAATTGTTCAGCTTGAACTTCGCCATCAGGGTGGCGACGTAGGCCTCATTGGTGTGAATCAGCGAGATCTGATTGTCAGGCTCACGATTGGTGCGGTAATCATTGAAGAAGAAATCTTCGTAAAAGTGGATGTCGCTGATTTTGTTGATGTCGAAATCAAGATACCACGTGCTTACATCCGGACCGGGCAGGTAGATGCGGTGCTGAAAATTTACCCGATACCTGTAGTTTGGAACTGGGTAGCGGATGGCCGTTGTGGCGTTTGTTGTGGGGGCGGTGTCATTGACCCCGTACAGCTTCAAGGTGCCGAAGTTCTGACGGTTGGCTGTGTGGCGAACCGAAAAGAAATCCACCCCTGCACCCACACCACGCTTGCTGCGCAGGTCGAACTTGTACTTTGCGAAGGTGTGGTCGCCATGGACCACCGCCATCTGCGTCAGCAGGAACGCACCCCAACGGCTTTGAAAGCCGGGCCCGATACGTATGCCGCTGTCTTCATCCAGAGATTTGGTGATTTTGGGCATCCAGAAAAACGGCGTTTTCCCAGCATACATTTTCAAGTCCTTGAGGATGGCCTTGTCGTCCGGATAAACCGTCAGCTCTTTGACAGCGACGTGGTAGTTCGGGTCTGCCACATCGTGTGAAGTGAGCGTCACCCCAGTGGCATCAATGCGGTTTTCGAGCTTGCTGCTCGAGTGAAACTCCTCCGCCTTGAAGAAAAACATGCCAGATGTCCTCCTGAGGCTGCCGCCCGTGGGCCCGCCACCGGCGACAATGCCGGTGCCAGCAATGCTCTGCTGAATGCCCGCGCCGATGCCTGTGATCACATTGCGCCCGGACATCTCCCCGGTGATGGAATTGTAGGTGATCGAATCTCCGTGGTAGAGCATTCCATCCCGCCAGATTGTCACCCCATCCTTGGCGATGACTTCGCCGGTGGATTGGTTGTATTGCGCACTGCCGCAGCGCATTTCGACATCGCCGTAGTGAATATGCACATCGCCGGTCACTGTGGCGACCCCCGTCTCAGGATCCATCGTCGTGGTTAGGCCACGAATGTTCAGATCACTCGTGAGGCTGTCGAGAAGGGATTGCCCGCTGGCCGCCCCGGACACGGCCAGGGCGCAAACGAGGACCGTCACGCAAAATTTCGGAAAAATCATAACACGAGAGGACATTGCCTTATACGAACAGACAATGCGAAATCCTAAATAGGCTACCGGGAACACGGTGACAAGAAAAAGCCGGACTTTTTTCGCCTCAATCGTCCCCCCGTCCCGGGCGCACGGGGCACACCCCTTTCCTGCTGGGCGCCTGTACAAATTCCAGCAGGCGCTGTGCTTTTTCCGGCCACTGCCGGGCCGCTGCCTGCTGGACTGCCTGGGACAGATTCATCCCCCTGCAAAACAGGGTTTGAAACAGGTCCTTGATGGCTCCGCGCTCCTCCGCACTAAACCCCTGCCGACGCAGGCCGATCACGTTGAGTCCGGTGATGCGGTTGATACGCTGAGCCGCGCAGTAATGGGGGATGTCCTTGCTGAAGCTGCCGTTGCCCTGGATCACACAGAAATCCCCGATTCTCAAGAACTGGTGGAACACCGCCCCTCCGCCGATGAAGGTGTTGTTGCCTACATGGATGTGCCCGCCCAGCAGCGCCGCGTTTGCCAGGATGTTCCTGTTCCCCAGCACGACGTCATGCGCCAGGTGACTGCCCGCCATGAGGTAATTGCCATCGCCGAGCCGAGTTGCCGTGCCCGGCTTGCTGCCGCGGTGAATCGTCACATGCTCGCGGATCACGTTCTTTTTGCCCAAAATCACACTGCTCTGGGTCGCGGGGTCAAACCCCAGGTCCTGAGGCTCGCCGCCGATCACAGCCCCGCGTCCGATCTGCGTCCCCTCTCCGACAATGACGTGCCCCACAAGCTGAGCATGCGCTTCGATTTTACAGCCAGCCCCGACCTCGCTCGGCCCCTCGATCACCACATAGGGGCCGATTTCGGCTGCAGGGTCAATTCGGGCGCTTGGATCGATCAGGGCTGTCTTATGGATCATGGACAAAGACCATGGACGCCCCGTTGTCCGTGATCAATCCAGACTTGCAGCTCGTGCAAACTTCCTCTTGGCAGGCCGCCACACGTTGCCTACTATGTGCGTTCCGCAACGCAGCACCTGGAGAGGTGGTCGAGTGGTTTATGGCTCCAGTCTTGAAAACTGGCGTGGGTTTATCCCCACCGTGGGTTCGAATCCCACCCTCTCCGCCACCCTTTGCAGGGCAACGGGGCATCAGCCTTATCCTGTTACATTGCCACGCCGCCCATTCCAGACGGCTGCCACCAGACTCATACAGTTTGGCAGCAAGTGCCGCTGGCCGGACTCGAACCGGCAAGGGAGTTACCTCCCAGCAGATTTTAAGTCTGCTGTGTTTACCATTTCACCACAGCGGCGTGGAGAATGCCTGAGCTTTCAGTCTAACGGCAAAGCCGTAGGCCTCAATAGCTGAAAATCTCGCCTTCCTTGAAAAAGCGCTTCAATTCCACCGCCGCAGCTTCCGGGGAGTCGGAGGCGTGGACGACGTTGGTCATCTTGTCGGTGCCAAAGTCGCCACGGATGGTGCCTTTTGGGGCGATCTTGGAGTCCGTCGGCCCCAGGAGATCACGCACATGAGAGATGATGTTTTCCCCGCTGATCGCCACGGCGATCACCGGCTTGCTCTTCATGAAGCTGGCCACGTCCGGGAAGAAGGGCTTGTCCGCGATGTGCGAATAGTGCTCCTTGAGCAGCTCGTCGGTGAGCTGGATCATCTTGCAGCCACGGATGCGAAAGCCTTCGTCTTCGAGACGCTTGAGGACTTCGCCATTGATGCCGCGTGAAACGCAGTCGGGTTTGAGCAGGATGAGGGTAGTTTCTTGGGCCATGGGGAACTTGGGGGAAAAAGGGTTCGCACTGTGCCGTCCGACGCCGCATCCGTCAAGGCTGGGAATCTTTTGCCAGTTGGAAACACGGCGCTAGGCTCTGCACATCCTCACCACTCGCGTCATGCCTGCACGCTCCTACGCATTTTTTGACCTCGACCACACCCTGCTGCCGTTCGACACGCAGGCGCTCTTCTGCAACTTTGTGCTTCACCGCGAGCCGTGGCGTGTGCTGCTGCACGGGTTGTTCATCCCAGTAGCCCTGGCACGAGCCTGCGGTCTCGCCAGCACAGCGACCGCCAAGCGCGCCTTTCTGAGCTACCTGCGTGGCATGTCGCGTGAGAGGCTGGCGGCATACGCGCGAGAATTTGCCGAGGTCTGCGTCACCAAGTGGGCCTACCCTTCCCTGCGCGCCGAAATCCTGCGTCACAAGCACCAGAACCGTGTTTTGGTGCTGAACACCGCCAGCCCTGACTTTTACGCGCACGAGATCGCGCATGCGCTGGGTTTTGACCACTGCATCGCCACTCGTTTTGAAGTCGGCGCCACTTTTCCTGGCATGCCCAGGCTCGTCACCGGCAACAACAAGCACGAGGCCAAAATCGCTGCGATGGAGGCCGTCGTGCCAGGCCTGACTGAGCTCACCGAGCAGGAGCGCGCCAACAGCTGGAGCTACTCAGACAGCGCTGCGGACCTGCCCTTGCTGGAATATGCCGGCTATGCCGTGCTGGTGCACCCATCCCGGAAGCTCGCAGGCATAGGCCAGCAGCGCGGCTGGGCCATCCTGCACCCCGAGCGGCCGTATGACAACAAGCTCGGCGACATGCTTTGCGTGATGCTGCAGATGTTCGGACTGCATCCTGAATGAAGCGCGCCCTTGCTCAAGCCGCAGATGGACTTATGATCGCCCCCGTCTGGAGAAGCACCCGTAGCTCAGTGGATAGAGCAGCCGATTTCTAATCGGCCGGTCGCAGGTTCGATCCCTGCCGGGTGCACCACGCTGGAAGTCACCTGCCAACAGCTTTCAGGCCCCTGTGAGACAGGCGTGCCAGATCACCCCCGCTTCATCTGAAAAGGTGCACTTGGAAAAGCCGTGACACCTCGGCAAAAAGCGCATTGTCCAGGCGGAACCAATGCCCCTTCTCAGGCACCACGATGAACTGGGTCTCCACCCCAGCCTCCGCCAGGGCACAAAAGAGGCGCTCGCTCTGCTGCAAGGGAACGACTCTGTCCCGCTCCCCATGAATGATGAGAAAGGGGGGCAGCGATGGTCTGACGTGGTCTATCGGGCTGGCATCCGCTGCGAGGTTGAGCTTTTCCTCAACAGGCCCGCCGAGCAGCCTGTCAATCAGGCTCAGCCTGCCGGGTTTCGCATACAGGCGGCCCAGGTCAATAATATCCGTCGGAGGATAAAGTGCGCACACGGCGCGGATGCGCGGCTTGCCTTCGGTGGCGGCAAGCAAGGCCGCGAGCTGGCCACCTGCCGACTCGCCGCTGACCCCCATGCGACTGGCATCGATCCCATAGCGACTTCCGTTGATGCGCAGCCACTGAGCTGCGGCGCGGCAGTCCTCCAGCTGCGCGGGATAGACCGCCTTGTTGCTGAGCCGGTACTGAATGGAAGCCACGGCGATGCCGACGCTGGTGAGATCTCGCACATTCACATGATAGCCTTTGCTGCCGAATCTCCAGCCGCCCCCAAAGATCCACAGCACGACTGGCGCAGGTCTGGCCGCCTTGGGCACATAGAGGTCCATCCGCAGCTTGTGGCCGTCCGGTGCCGCAAAGAGCACATCGCGATATATGGATTCGCCAGGACGCGCCGGCCCGTAAGTGGTGCAGCCCGCCAAAGCCAAAAGGAAGGCGACGAGGCCGCACAGTCTGCGGAGGCCTGAGGCGGTTTCTCCATTGACCGATGTCATTTGAGTGTCTGGTGCACGTGTGAGATGGAGTGAGATGCAGGCAGACCGGGCACTTGTGGGCCCTGGCTGTGCAGGCTTGCTGCAAAGCTGCCCTTGGAAGCTGTGCTGTGCAAACCTGCAGTCAGCGAACTTTGGGGCCAGTGCTGGATTGCTTCTGGGACTCGCCCTCCGCCTTCTGACTGTTTTGTCCGACCTTGGCCATTCCCAGCACTGCTCCGACACTTTGCTTTGCCGCCAGCGCCCGGTCAGAGGCGTCGATATCGTTGTCAGCATCGATGTCCTGCCCCTCACGATCTTCACCCTCGATACGCCCGTTGTGATCAAGATCGAGCGAGGGATCGTCTGCAAGATCGATGTCGCCATCTCCATCGAGATCGCGTCTGCCATTGGCCGGCTTTCTGGGTTCGGGCATGGCTGAGCGGATCGTTACTTGATGCTGTGCCCCTGCTTGCCAGCGGCCTGTTTGGGGCCGAGGTCCACGCCCTGTGCGGCCAGCGTGTCACGGACACTTGTGATACCGGAGCCGGCTTTTTTTCCGAGTTCCTTGCCTTTGGCAGCGCCTTCCTCCCCAGCAATTGCTCCACCGATGGCACCGCCGATGTTTCCGCCGATACCGCGTGCGTGGTCGATGGCCACATTGGCCGCCTGACCGGCTGCATTGCCAACGACTTTGCCCAGCATCTGGCCCACGGACTTGCCCTTTTCACCCATGGCGGCGGCACCGAGCATGCCGCCCACTTTTTTGCCGAGGCTGCCACCGACATCGAGACCGCCAGCTTCCTGGCCTTCCTGCTTGGCGGCCTGTTCGCGGTGACCGCCGATGACAGGACCACTTTCAAAAAATGGTGAGAAGATGCTTCATGGTCTGGACTTGGATTTTATCATTTGTTCACCGCGTCTGCGCCAGGGCTCGCCCCAGCGGTGGTATGCATAGAGAAGCGGGATGGCCGCAAAACATGCGGCTGCAGCCGCACTGCGCCCGGTACCTAGGCAAGCTCAAGGGCGACCAGGCGAAACTCCTGCAGGATTTTCGCGACAGCCAACAGGCCCTCGCCGCCGCCTTGAAGCCCGAACGCGTCCAAGGACAGGCAAACAAAGTGAATGCCCAGCTCGTGGCCCCAAACACCCCCATGGACGTCAGGAGCGCCTTGAAATCATCTGCCAACGCCGCGCCCTCAAAAACGAAGTCACAAACCAAGCCCTCAGGCACCCGCCCCATCCAGCCTGGATGATGGTGCGGATGTGGACATCGACTCAAATGCTGAAGGGGCCCAGTGCAAGCCGAGTGTGTCGGAGGCGGTCAAGCAGCCCGCCAGCGGTCCCCGCTTCAGTGGCCAGCATGAGGCCCATGAAGGCAGCAACCTGCGGAGCACCTGGAAGCCCGCCACCCCCTCCTCCCCCCAAAAAACCGGCAGTTCGTTGAGAAACTCCGGCTGATCTCGCGCTTCCTTAGCCATCAAAAAAACATTCATCTGCATGATGAGGCACCCCCATGCGCTCTTAAGGAAGGCCTTGGCAGGCAAGCCCGATGCATAAATCCTCCAACAAAAAAGCCCGGCAGGCGGTCAAAGCAAATACGCCACAGCAAAAGTTAAATGACACACCCGCTCAGCGGCTTAAAATAGCCGCTCGCTCCACCCTCTTTCATGGACCTTTCCCACTCCAGCAATCAGGCTTCAGACGCAGCGGCTGATTTTGATCAAACAGTCAAGGTTCGCACTCCCTCTGCAGGTGCTGTTTATTTCAACCGCTACCGCCTGTCCCGCGTTTTGGGACGTGGCGGCATGGGAGTGGTCTGGCTGGCAGACGATTTGAAGCTTGAGCGGCCTGTGGCGTTGAAGTTCCTGCCCAGCCTGATTGGCCTTGATCCGACCGCCATCAAAGAACTCAAAACCGAGACCCGGCGCGGCCTTGAGCTTTCCCACCCAAACATCGTGCGAATCTACGATTTCGTGGACGATGACGATGAGGCGGCCATCTCGATGGAGTTTGTAAACGGCAAGACACTTTCTGAGCTGCGCGCCACGACGGACCATGGGGTGTTCACCACCGAGCAGGTGGCCAAATGGCTACCTGGCGTCTGCGATGCGCTCGACTACGCGCACTTCCAGCGCAAGGTCGTGCACCGCGACCTGAAGCCCTCGAACATCATGGCCATGAGCATGGATGACACGGCCAAGATCGCCGACTTCGGCATCGCACGCAGCATCTCTGACACCATGCAGCGGCTGTCCATTTCCCAGCTCGGTGTCAGCGGCACCCTGCCCTACATGAGCCCACAGCAGGCCATGGGAGAGCGCCCCGCACCTACCGACGATGTGTACTCGCTGGGTGCGACGATCTATGAGCTGCTCTCAGGCAAACCGCCGTTTTACCGTGGGGACATCCCATCCCAGCTCACCTCGAAAATTCCTTCCACCATGGTCGAACGGCGTGAGGAGCTGGAGATCAAGGCCAGCGACCAGATTCCAAAGGAGTGGGAGGCGGTGATTGCCGCCTGCCTTAACAAAGACCCAAATCTACGCCCACCGAGTGCCGGCAAGCTCCTTGAGCTGCTAGGTTTAAGATCTACAACCAACGTCACCACTCAGCCCTACATCCAGCCAGCGGTTCAGCACAAGAGTCGCGTCCCGGTTTATGCCGCTGCGGCGGTCGCAGTGCTGGCAGCAGGTGCCGCATATTATTTCAGATCGACCACTCCGCAGGCTTTACCCGCCACCAGCCCAGCGCTGGCTAGCACAGCAGCGCCTGCCCCCGCTCTCACGCCCCCTCCTCAAACGAATGCACCTGCGGCCACGGTAACACCTGCGCCCCATCCAAATCCAGCTGCTGTCCAGGCAGCGCCTCCCGCGCCTGGGCCTGCGGCGGCCATGCCGACGACAGCTGATCCTGCACCCGCAGTCATCGCAGCGGCCACACCACCTGCGGCAGGTCTTGCACCAGACGCCCCTGCAGCCGCCGCCATGCCGACCCAGCAAGGAGCGCCCGCGCCACCGGCACAACCTGGTCAGCCAGCAGCACTGGCCATGCCTGCAGCGGCAGGCCCCGCACTTGTGACATCACCGGCACCGGGGACGATGATCCAGCCTCCCGTGTCTGAGCCTCCCGAAGGCTACTGGTCCATCGAGCGCATCTTTCCCACTCCGCCACAGGCCGGCTACTCTGAAGCTGGCCGCCGCCACCTGCTGTATGAAGTGCAGCGCATCCTGAAAGAGAAATCCCTCTACAGCTCCACTCAGGACGGCAAGGAAGGCAAGGGCACGCACAATGCCATCATTCTCTACCAGGCCAAGAATGGACTTCTTCCGAACGGCCTGCTGGATGGCCCAACCCTTGCCTCAATGGCTTTGATGGACAAGCCAGATGCGCCGGAATGGAAGTCACCTGCACCGGCAGTGTCATCCACATCCCGCAAAAGGTCCTCTCCAAAAGAAGAGCCCAACTTGTTTCAGCGTGCCGGCAAATCTATCGGCCGCCTGTTCAACCGGGACTGAGCCTCTCGCTCCTGCAGCACTTCCTTACCCCCGCGCAGGCGCAGCGGTTTGACGTGTTGCCTCCCATTCCTCCTGCCTGCGCTCCCACTCAGCCAGCTTATGCTCGTCTGCCAGGGGCGAATTCGCCTCGGCAGCCAGTTTCCAAAAGCTGATGAAGCTCACAAAAATGAGCCTTTCCTTCTCAGGCGGTCGTCCCGATGAAGGTTTGTCGAACCACCCATGGGCGGCCGTTTCGCACTCGGCCAGGGCTGAGGCGAAATCACTGCGGGCTGTGAGCAGATCTCCCAGCCGCCTGTGGAGCTCCAGCAAACGCCAGGCCATCAGCGCCGCCGCATCCTGCCGCTGGCCGCAACGCGAAAGCGCTCGTGCCAGTTCCTTGCGCACCCGCAGCATTTGGTCACGCACCTGCGCTTGGTTTGCGGGCAATGTCCGGTAGCCTGCCAGCGCTTCACGAAGTGCCTTCATCGCGTTTTCCGGCTCCACCTCTCCAAGCCACCTCCATCCCAGGGTGTACAGTGCATGCAGTACCTCCTCTAAATTCTCGCCCTCGGTCTGTTTCAGCAGCTCCCACTGCCGCTTCAGCCAGGGCTGGTTCGTGAAACGCGCCATGCCCGCGGCATAATCGTCTGCGAGCTTGCGCAGCAGCTGAGTGTTCATGCTTGCGAGCGTTGGTGATCAGGTCTTTCAGCTGCGCGCTGACCTGCATTGCCAGGTCGGCCTTGCTATGCGCCTCCAGCATCTGGCGCTGGACCTCCCGCCGCTGTGCCGCCAGTCAATGACACAGCCACTGCCACCGCCGTGCTCACTGCAACGCGGTTTCTGACCAGCCATTTTTTTTGAGCTGGTACGTGATTCCGGGCGGCCCGGCGGACACAGGCTCATTGCGCAGGTAGTGCTGCACATCCTCGGCCAGATTCAGCACCGTCGGGTAGCGCAACTCGCGGTTCTTCTGCAATGCCCGAAGCGTTATCCAGTCCAGTTCGATTGGAGCCTGGCGGCTTGGGCAGGCGCATCACACGCAGGCTGGGCTTTTCGGTTTCGTGGCGCCGTACCTGATCCAGCAGTTCGGACAGAGGCGGTTCATTGCCCTCGTCGGCTGGAATCGGAGTAGTCCCCGTCAGCAGTTCATACAGCAGCCCCCCCCCAGCGCATACACATCCGCGCGGATGTCCACACCATCGCTGTTCAGCCTCGCCTGCTCCGGACTCATGTAGCGCGGAGTGCCCAGTACCATGCCGCACAGAGTCGCATCCTCGATGGCCAGATTAAAAAATCCGACGGCAGTCTTTGGAGTCAGAGGCGTGTCACCAGGGGAGGCCATGAGAAGCCAGATCAGGAAGTGTGCTGCGACGGGGCTGTAACATCATGCATTTTCTACGCCGGCTGGCGCAGGTCTTGTGCCGTGGTGCTCCCGGTGGGATTCGAACCCGCAACCAAGGGATTATGAGTCCCCTGCTCTAACCGTTGAGCTACAGGAGCGTGCGCACGGAGGGCGCACACTATGCATCGCCCTGAGCGTGCGGCAACTGGTGGTCTTGACTAAATGGGAGGGAGGACCAAGGACATGTTCAGGCATTGATACTCCTGATCTGTTTAAACAGTCCGTTCCGCCTCGATATCAAACAGGAAGTCGAAGTCTTCCTTCTGCAGCAGGTTGGTGAAGCCGCCTTCGCCCAGGACGTTGCTGATCATCAGGTTCTTCTTGTGCTGCAGGGTCATGATTTTCTCCTCGATGGTGCTCTTTGTCAGCATTCGGTAGGCCATGACCGGCTGCGTCTGGCCGATACGGTGCGCACGGTCGATGGCCTGATTTTCCACAGCGGGGTTCCACCAGGGATCGTAGAGGATGACGTAGGACGCAGAGGTGAGGTTCAGACCGCTGCCACCCGCTTTGAGGGAGAGCAGAAACACGCTGGCGTTTTCATCCTCCTGGAAAGCTTTGACAATGCCTGCACGGTCAGTGCTGGCCCCGGTGAGCCAGTGATAGGGCAGCTTCATCTCCTCCAGCTTGTTGCGGATGATTTTCAGCATGGAGACGAACTGGCTGAAGAGCAGCACCTTGTGCCCTTCGTCGTGCAGCCCCTGGATGAGCTCCAGCGTGGAGGTGAGCTTGGCGCTCTCCTCATTCTCGGCACTTTTGTCAATCAGGCCGGGGTGGCAGCAGATCTGGCGCAAGCGCGTCAGCGCCTGCAAGATGGCAAACCGGCGGCGGTTGACCATGTCAAAGCCGGAGCTGTTCAGCACCATGTGCTGCGCGCGGGCCAGCTCTTCTTTGTAGAGCTCAGCCTGACGGCCGCTCATTTCGCTGAGCAGGTTTTCCTCGCTGCGGGAGGGCAGATCGCGGGCCACCTGGGATTTTGTACGACGCAGCAGGAAAGGACGCAAACGTGCGGCAAGCCGCTCCGAGGCACGTGGGTCTTTGCGGCGGTCAAAGTGGCGGTGGAAGTAGGCGCGCTCACCCAGCGCCCCAGGCGTGGCAAAGGTCATGAGGCTCCACAGGTCCAGCAGCCGGTTTTCCAGCGGCGTGCCGGTCAGCACCAGACGGTTGTCTGCGCGGATCTGACGTGCGGATTTTGCGGCCTTGGAGTCCGGGTTCTTGATGTGCTGGCCTTCGTCGAGGATGGCGGCAAGCCAGCGCACGGCGGCCAGTTCTCCATCAAAGCCACGCATCTGAGCGTAGTTCATCACCACCACGTCTATCTGGGTCATCACCAGATTGATGTCAAAAAGGTCGCGGTCATGCAGCACGAGCACGCGCAGGTCTGGCGAGCCCTTCTTGAATTCCAGCGCCCAGACATCCAGCACGGACTTCGGGCAGACGACGAGCACGGGCAGATGCGGGCCGTCAGCTTTTTTGCGCGAGCGCAGCCACAGCACCCACGTGATGGCCTGCAGGGTTTTGCCCAGACCCATGTCATCTGCCAGGATGCCGCCAAAGCGGTTTGAAGTGAGGTAGGTCAGGAAATGAAAACCCTCAACCTGGTAGGGGCGCAGCGTGACATTCAATCCCTCGGGCACCGGCGGACGCGCATCCAGCTTCGCCTCTTCCATGCGTTCGACGATCTTGCCCCATGCCTTCGGATT
Organism: Prosthecobacter fluviatilis; assembly: GCF_042655725.1. Lineage (GTDB taxonomy): Bacteria > Verrucomicrobiota > Verrucomicrobiia > Verrucomicrobiales > Verrucomicrobiaceae > Prosthecobacter > Prosthecobacter fluviatilis. The sequence goes on along the minus strand of NZ_JBHSMQ010000001.1, from coordinate 96,484 downwards.
GACGATCTCAGCCGCATTTTCCTGCGCGAGCTGCCTCCAGTGCATGCGGTGCGCCTCGTCGCTGTGCTCATTGAGGTCGATCCCCAGGCGGTCGAGCATTTCCTGCTGCTCTTCACTCAGCTCCAGCTTCACACGGCGCCAGGAGCCGTCTGCCAGACGCACGAAGTCACCTTTCGCAGCGATGAGGCGGCGAATGTCAGCCGGCTTGAGGTCCATGCCCTCGATGTCAAACACAAGCCGAAGGTCCAGCCAGTCAATGCTGCCTGCCTGTGTGGCCTCCAAGCGCACGCGAGCGATGAGCGGATCTGCCAGGATGGTCTGCAGGCTTTCATCTGTCTTGAGGCTCACGTTTTCAGGCAACTGGGCCGCCCAGTTGTGAAACATGTCAGGAAAATCTTTCGCCATGCGCACACGCCAGGCGTCATTTTCCATGTCCCAGGTGCGACGGAGCTGGTTCATGAGCTCCTCGGCTTCCCTCAGGGCACGGCGGTCACGGCAGACGATGGTGTCGTCTCCCTCAGCCGTTTTTTTTTCATCTGCAGGCTGCCAGCCAGAAAAGCGCAGCGTCTCGCGCACCCGGCCTTCGGCATCGACGGCCTCGGCCTTGAAAGTGACGAACTCTGCACCGCTGGAGTGTGAGGTCTTGGCCTGGCAGGCAGCGGAAATCTTCACATGCAGGTCTTCATGACGCACACGGCTTTTGATCGCATCCGGCACCGGAATGTCGATCTCGCGCATGAAGGAGATGCCCTCTGCCGTGGCCAGCGCCTCCAGCGGCATGGTGATGCCCGCGTCAACCCTGGACTCATCATGAAGCCAGACGGGGCCGCTGAACAGGGTGTCAGCGCTCAGGTAGAAGGTCTGCACCCCGCGGAGAATGCGCAGAGGCAGAGGCGCGGGCGTTCCGTCCGGCCTTTCGAGCTGCAAGGTGAGGTTCAGCCCGTTTTCGCTCAGGCGTGCCGCCCAGATCAGAGGCTCAGCCACACGGTGAAACGGGGCTTCATCCAGAGTGATCATTCGTTCCTGAAGAGCCGGCTGCTGGAACAGTGTCGCAAGCCACTGGGCATGGTGCTTGCTCTCCAGACGGAAGGAGTCGTTCCAGTTCTCATCACTCTGAGCCAGACAGGAGACAAACAGCAGCTCCGAACTGCCCGAAGTCACAATGCGTCCGTCGCGATGTTCGCGCCGCAGATTGTCAAGCAGCGCGGCGTCAACCGTGATGTAAGGCGAAGGAATTTCACCTTCCTGACGAAGTTGCAGACGTGCATCATTGACGGTGATGAGCAGCCTGAAATCGCACACGCGTGGCGGCTGGCGGTGGGTGTGACGGTCATCCTGCCGTGCGTCGATGAATTCCCGAATGCGCTTCTGCCAGGTGGGCACAGTGCTGGCATGCCGCCATTCGCGCAGAGCTTCACGTGTGCCTTCGATGTCGGACATGCCGCGAAGAAATGCCGGAACGGCCAGGCCCTTGTCAGCCAGCGCCAGTGCGATGTAGTTCCAGAACTCACGCAGGGACTTGGGGGCTTCCGGCCACAAAGCCACGGGCTCAAGGCTCTGGATCGCCCATTTCGGGTGCAGGCGAACCATGTCCTGGTCAAAAATTTTCCCGGTGAGGCGCACGCGCTCATAGCGCTTCTCCATCTTGCTCAGGTAATTTTCCTCGTCTGGCGTCAGCGGGCGCTCGAGTTTGGCGGTGAGCTGCTGCTCAAAGTCCTCTTCCTCCACTGGAACCATCGGCAGTGTTCCCCGGGCTTCGCGGCGCTGGACTGCCACCAGCGTGGTGCACAGGGCCAGGTTTTCCAGCGTCTCGTCATCATCGACGTCAGTCTCACCGTGCCAGCCATGCGCTCCCCGCAGCCAGCGCACCTGGGCGGGGCGGTCATCCAGCCGGACTTCGGCCATCATTTCATCCTCCAGCAACTCCAGCCCCCTTACGGCATCGTCATCCACCAAGCGCTCCGCCTCCTGGCGGGTGCGGGCATCAAACGGACGGAGCAGGATGGGAAGATCAGTGATGAGGCTGGACATGCGTGGTGAAAAACACCCGCGCCGGATTGCGGCGGGGGAACCGGGACGTTAGCAGGCCGAACCCCGTTGAAAAGCGCTGTTGCGACGTTTTTTTCTGAATCATCGCCGCTTGTGCACGGTAGATCATTCGTCCAGAGAAACCTGCCTCATGTTTGCCCCAGCCCTCACCCCGGAAGGATTTCTCACCTGCGCAGGTGAGGCCGAGTCGGCATCGGTGAGAAAACTCGCCGCAGCGGGCTTGCCAGCCGCCATTTTGCAAATGCTCGGCACCGACCTGCTAACGGCTGAACTGGAGCCGCCGTGGCGCTGGCTGCGGAGCTATGCCGGGCAGTTTTTCACCCGTCTGTGCCAGACCAGGGATGCCCTGGCCACACCGCCGCCCTCAATAGAGGAGCGCAAGGCCTTAATCTCAGCCGCTCCCCCCTTCCCTGGAGCGGAATATCTCACCGCCGAGGGATTGGAACGCTGGTGGCTGGATCTGGCGCAGCACATTGGCCAGCAGTCTGAGGCGCAGGGGGTGGAAACCTGGCTGCGGGAGACCTGCCCAGCGTGGCATGCCGTGGGACGTGTGACCTTCCATCTCGCCGAAAACAAGACGGACACGCAGCGGCCTTTCGCCTTTCTGGCCACCTTTACGGAAAAGCTCAGTGCTACTGGCCAGCCTCAGCATCTCCCCTTGGCGCGAGCCCTCCAGCTTTATGCCGGGCAGAAGGATCAGGCGGCGCTGAACGCCCTGCTGGAGCCGGTGCGTACTGCAGCGGAGAAATCCAAGCTGCTGCGCGAGTGGCTGGAGACGAAGCGGCTCTTTCAGCCCATGGCGATGTCTCCGCAGGAGGCCTTTCGCGTGCTGCGAGACACGGCCGTGTTTCAGGAAAGCGGCATCGTCATGAAGCTGCCGGACTGGTGGCGCAGCGGCAAAGGGCCGCGCCCGGCCGTGGCGGTGACGATTGATGCGCCCAAGCAGGCCTCCCTCCATGTGGGTGCGCTGATGAGCTTTAAGATCAGCGCCAGCATGGATGGCGAGCCGCTGACTGATGCGGAGTGGGAGAAACTGCTGAGTGCAGACACTGGCCTGGTTTCCCTCCGTGGCCGCTGGGTGGAAGTGGACGGTGCACAGCTCCAGCAGGTGATGTCCCACTGGGAGCGGGTGCAGCATGCCACCGGTGAAGGGGGCATCGGCTTTCTCGAAGGGATGCGCATGCTGGCGGGCTTTGATCCGCGACTGCAAGCCGTGGAAGAGGAAAGCACGCAAAGGGTGCATGAGTGGAGCGACATCGTGGCGGGCAAGAATCTCGCAACGATGCTCGAGCAGATGCGCGATCCTGCTGCCTCGCCGCCACCGCCGAATCTCTGCGCCACGTTGCGCCCGTATCAGCTCAAGGGCTTTTCATGGTTGCAATTCATGACGCGACTCGGGCTCGGCGCCTGTCTGGCGGATGACATGGGGCTGGGCAAAACGCTGCAGGTCATCGCGCTGCTGCTGGCACGGCAAAGAGAAGCGAAGGCACCGGGGCTGCTGATCGTGCCCGCCTCTCTGGTGGGCAACTGGAGGGCTGAGGTGGCGAAGTTTGCGCCTGATCTGAGGCTTTTCATTGCACACCCGTCGCAGACCGCCCGCGAGGAGCTGGACTATGCGGTGAAGCGGCCTGCCGAGGCTCTGCGTGGGTATGATGCCATGCTGACCACATATCAGTTTCTGCAACGTAACGACTCCTGGCAGCAGCACGCGTGGAGCATGGTGATTCTGGATGAGGCGCAGGCGATCAAAAATCCCGGCAGTGGCAGCGCGAAGGCAGTGAAGAACCTGCAGGCCCCGGCACGCGTGGCTCTTACCGGCACGCCGGTGGAGAACCGACCGGGCGATTTATGGAGCCTCTTTGATTTTCTCAATCCGGGACTGCTCGGCAGTTCCGGCGCTTTTGCGGATGCGGTGAAGCGATGCGCCCAAAGCAGCGAGGGCTATGCACCCCTGCGGCGACTGGTGCAGCCCTACATCCTGAGGCGCATGAAGACGGACAGGAGCATCATCACCGACCTGCCTGAGAAGATTGAAACGAAGGCCTTCTGCGGACTCACTAAGCGGCAGGCCACCATTTACGCGAAGCTGGTGGATCAGCTGGCCAAGATGCTGGTGGACAAGAGCATGGAGCCCATCAAGCGACAGGGGCAGGTGCTGGGCTTTCTGCTGAAGTTTAAACAGATCTGCAATCACCCCAGCCACTGGAACGGCGATGGTGCCTGGAATCCGGAAGACAGCGGCAAGTTTGCGCGACTGGCGGAGATATGCGGCGAACTGGCGGAGCGCCGTGAACGGGCGCTCATCTTCACGCAATTTCAGGAAACCTGTGATCCTCTGGCGAGATTCCTGGCGAAGATCTTTGGCAGAGAAGGGCTGATCTTGCATGGCGGGACGGCGGTGAAGAAGCGCCCGCAGCTGGTGGAAAGCTTTCAGCAGCCCGAAGGGCCGCCCTTCATGGTCATCAGTGTGAAAGCCGGTGGCACCGGGCTGACGCTCACGGCAGCCAGCCACGTCATCCACTTTGACCGCTGGTGGAATCCTGCGGTGGAAAATCAGGCGACGGATCGCGCTTTCCGCATCGGACAGAAGAAGAATGTGATGGTGCACAAATTCGTCTGCCAAGGGACGATCGAGGAACGCATTGACGCATTGATCGAGAAAAAGATGAGCCTGGCGCATGACCTGATCACCGGGGATGGCGGAGCGGAGAAGCTGCTGACGGAGATGGGAGCCGAGGAACTGCTGGATTTGGTGAGGCTTGATGTGAATGCGGCTGTCGTTTAGAAACAGCTCATGTCCTGGGACTACGAAGATGCGCAGGAGCGCAAAGAGCGGCTGCAACGAGAAATCGAGAAGCGGAAGAAGCGCGGGGAGAAGTTTCAGGCGCTGGAAGCTCCGGCTGGGCAGAAGAAACTGTGCACGACTTTCTGGGGGCAGGCCTGGTGCCGGAATCTGGAGGCTTATCAGGTCTATGAGTCGCGGCTGCCGCGTGGCCGCAGCTATCTGAGGCAGGGCAAGGTTTACAATCTGGAGATCGAGCCCGGAAACCTGAGTGCGGTAGTGGCGGGATCGGAGCTGTATGACACGAGTGTCACCATCAAACCGCTGCCCAAGGAACAGTGGATGCAGATCGTGGAATCAAGCGCCGGACAGGTGGGCTCCATGCTGGATCTGCTGGCGGGTAAGCTGGGCGACGGCCTGATGAAAGTGCTGACGGCTCCTGATGAGGGGCTGTTTCCCAAGCCGAAGGAGATCCGATTTAACTGCTCCTGCCCTGACCATGCGGACATGTGCAAGCATGTCGCCGCCGTGCTGTATGGGGTGGGTGTGCTGCTGGACACAAAGCCGGAGCTGCTTTTCACCCTGCGTGGCGTGGATCAGGCGGAGCTGCTTTCCAATGCCAGCAATGCGGCGATCACCGAACTCTCGGCGGATTCAGGCGAGCTCACTGGAGCTGATTTGTCGGCCATCTTTGGGATTGATCTCGCGACAGAGATCCCCATCGAAGAACCAGCCCTCGTCAAAGCGAAGCCCGCCAAAAAAGCAGCGAAGAAGAAAATGAAGTAACCGGGCTATTCCAGGCCCGTCTCTGCTTCGCCGCTCCATGTCCAGACGGGGCAGGAATGCCTCGGTTACTTGACGAGCATGACTCCGCGCATGATGACCCAGTGACCGGGGAAGGTGCAGAGGTAGGGATAGTCTCCGGGCTCCTTGGGGGCGGTAAAGCGCAGTGTTTCGGCTGCGTTGGGATTCAGAAGCTTGGTGTGGTGGAGGATCTTGTCCGTGGGGGGAATGAAGTCCTTTTTGATGCCTTCGGGATCTTTGGCCATTTCGTTTCCGGCGAGGCCGATCTCCTCCACGCTGCCGGGTTTGCAGATGGCAAGATTGTGCGCAGTGGCGTCGGGGTTGTTGAAGACGAGGCTGACGGGCTGGCCTGCTTTGACGCTGAATTCGGTTTTGTCGAAGAGCATGCGCTCGCGGACGCAGTTGATGGTGATTTTGGCGACGCCAGGTTGTTTGTCGAAGGTGGTTTCCTCGACGGTCTTTTTCTTTTCGAAGGCGCTTCGCTTGTAGCTGGCAGCAAAGGCGTTCATGAACGCGGTGATTTGGGGATTCTCGCCGGCCTTCCAGTGGCGTGAGAGAGCCTCGCTACCGAGCGAAGTGCGCACGGCGTAGGTCAGGTGCTCGCCCATGGGTTTGTCGAGCACTGGCAGAACGGCATCGAGTGCTTCGGCGGTGCCGATGTAGCTGGCGGCAATGACGGCCTCCATGCGGACGAGGGCGTTTTCATCATTCGCACGGGCGCGAAGTTGCGCGATGCGATCTGGCAGATCGACATAGCGCAATTGGGTCGTGGCAGCGGCACGGGCGTGGTGCTCTTCGCAGTTGAGCAACTCCTTGAGCAGACCCCTGTCTTCGGTGCTGATCGTGCGGTTCGTCCACAGCGCCTCAAGCTGATGATGACGGAAACGTGCGTCCTTCGGATCAAGCTTGGCCACCCATGCATCGAGTGCCATTTTCACATCGTGGGCATAGCGCTCATGGAGCTCACGTTTGGCCTGGTAGCGCCAGCGGTAATGCGGGCTCTTCAAAAGTTCCAGCAGCGCCGGAATGGGTGCGCCCGCCACCGTGGGTGGCTCAGCCAGCTTGGCCCCCTTTGGCACGATACGCCAGATGCGGCCGCTGGTGCGCAGGCGGCGTGGATCACGCAGGGAGTACTGAGCGTGGCCTTTGATGGGGTTGTACCAATCGCAGATGTAGAAGTCTCCGCGTGGCCCCACCTTTACGTCCGTGGGGATGAAGCTGAGGTTGGTGGAGAAGATGAGATCGCCGAGCTTCTTTTCCTCATAGTGGTCGTCCATCTCGACCCACTGATGCATCTCGATGTTGTTGGTGGGCTTGTAGCGCGCCTTGATGAATCCTCCCTGAAGCTCCTGCGGCCAGAAATCGAAGTCCACAAACTCCTGGCCGCAGGTGCCGGAGTAAGCAGGCATTTTGCCGGCGCCGGGATGCTGCTCGGGATAGGGCGGATTGGTGGCGTGGAAGGCGCTGGCGAAGATGGGATGGCTGGCCATGTGGTGGCCCCAGTCGTCGAAGGTTACACCCCAAGGATTGGTGCTGGGGTAGCTGCCGAAGGTGCTGAGCTTTTGAGTATCGGTGCGCAGGCGGAACCAGCCGGAGTTGTCCAGACGCACGGGGCCGTAGGCGGTCTCAATTTGGGAGTGGAGGAAAATGGAGTCGCGGATGATGAGATCGCCATCGGGGCTCCAGACAAAGTCATGCAGTGCGTGGTGGGAGTCTTCCGTGCCGAAGCCGGTGAATACCTGACGGGAGAAGTCCGCTTTGCCATCGCCATCGGTGTCCTTGAGAAAAGTGAGGTGTGGCTCGTCGGAAACATAGACGCCGCCGCCTCCAAACTCGAAGGCCAGAGGGATGTAGAGGTTGTCTGCCCACACGGTGGATTTGTCGGCTCGGCCGTCGTTGTCCGTGTCTTCAAGAATGATGAGGCGGTCCTTGGGTTCCTGGCCGGGGTAGAGATGCGGGTAAGCCTGGGAGGTGCTGACCCACATGCGCCCGCGCGTGTCCCAGCGGATCTGAATGGGATTGGCAATTTCGGGGAACTGCTCTTCGCTGGCGAACAGGTTCACTTCAAAGCGCGGGTCCACTTTGAAGGCGGCGAGTTCGTTCGCGGGTGTCATCCATTCATTCGCCCCCTTGCTCTCCTTGGTGGCGGGCATTTCGGGCACGTTGGCATCATCCACTTTTTTGCCGGCAAAGCTCTGACCTTTAGCAATGGCCCAGATGCGCTGGTCGCGATTGGCCACCATGATGTCAAAGCTGCGCATGGCGGGCAGGAAGTCGAGATAGCCGTAGTCCTTGTTGCGATCGCCAGTGTAATAGAACCCGTTTAATGGGCGGTAACGCTGAAAAAACTGCCGGTTGCGATCTGCGATGGCGGCGCGCAGTTCTGGGGTTGTCTCGGGTGCGCTGACATCGAAGGTGGCGCGATACAGAGCCTCGCCAAGCACTGCGTAGCCTGCATCCTCCAGATGAACCCCGTTAAAGGTCAGGCCCTTCATCGCAGGCAGCATGGGCTCAAACACATTGGCAAAGCCCACCTTCTCAGCGGCAGCCACTTCCCCCATCGCCTTGGTGTAGGCGGCGAGGCGTGTGTTGTTCATGTCTGCCGCTGGCACGCCTTTGACATTTTCATTCGCGATCGGTGACACCAGCACCACACGCGGTGCGAACCTGCCATTGTAGGCATGCGTTTTGAGCTCCTGAACAAGAGCGGTGAGGCGCAGTTTGAAGTCTGGCAGTTTTTCCAGACCGCTGAAGGATTCATTGAAGCCAAAGGCGGCGAAGATCACATCGGCCTTCTGCGCATGCAGGTGCTGGTTCAGTGTGCCGAAGTTCGTGGGGCGTGGCATGAGATCAACCTCGTCTGCGGACCATGCCAGGGTGCGAACCACGAGCTGCTTGTCTGAGTGCCCCTTGAGGAGCATGGCCTCAAAATGTGGGAACTGAGCGCCGCGATCAAACAGCGTGTTGCCGATGAACACCACATGGTCGCCTTTCTGCAGCGTGAGAGGCAGCGTCGTGTCTACCGCAGTCGCAACCGGGGGCAACGGAGCGGTCTTTTCCTCCATGTAATATTTGGCCAGCGCCGGATCTTCAGGCGGCGCAGGTTTGCCGGTGTCCGTGTTTTTGGCGTCCAGCGGATTGAGCGCCATGATCGGATTACGGGCCGCCTTTGTGTTTTGAGCTACAGCGCACGTTGAAACAAGTGCGAGGGCGAGAAGGAAAGCGGCTGGCTTGGTCATAAGGCGGATGCAAAGGAACGTGGGACGGCAGTTCTTTTATCTCCCATGAGGAGGTGTGACCGGACAAAAAAGGCGGGCCATTTCTGGCCCGCCTTGTTTCTAGATTCCTGACGGGGCAGCAATGCCCCGATTACTTCCGAGCGCGCCTTACTTCACATGCAGCACACCGCGCATGATGAGGTAGTGGCCGGGGAAGGAGCAGATGTAGGGGTAGTCGCCGGGCTTGGCGGGTGCGGTGAACTCGATCACCTGCTCCTTGCCGTTGTCCAGCAGCTTGCTGTGCCAGAGGATGTCCTTGTTGTCGGGGATGAAACCGGTTTCGAAGCCTTTGGCTCCGAGAGCCATGGCCTGTGTGGCGACTTCATCGGCTTTGCCGGGATTCACCAGCAGGATGTTGTGAGGCATGAAGTCGGGGTTGGCAAAAGTGAGCTTCACCTTCTTGCCGGACTTCACCGTGAGCTCTTTCACATCATACATCATGCGCTCCGGCACGGTGGCGATGCGGATGGTGGTGAGTTCGGGGGTATCGCTGAGGATGCCTGACTTCTTGGCTTTCTCCTCGACCTCGGCGGCGATGACGCCGCCATGCATGGAGGCCTCAACATTGAACCACAGGTGCTGCACCACATTGGCCGCGTTGCGGGCATGCAGTTCGGGGGATTTCTGAAGCTGGCCCAGCAGCTCCAGATTTCGCACGTTGTGCTGCTGATGAATCCACAGCGCTTCGAGCAGGTGATGCGCGTCTTCTTTTTTAGCTGGGTCAAACTGCTTCATCCAAGCCTGCGTGGCAGCGATGACTTCTTTCGTGTCGCGCTCGCTCAGCTCGATGTGGGTGCGATGGCGGATGCTGTCCGTGGGATGCTTCAGGTTTTCCAGCAGCGCGGGAATCGGCTGTCCGTCGATGGGCACGATCTTCTGCAGCGGACGGCCGGTGGCGGTGATGCGGTAGATGCGGCCGTGGGTGTGGTCGCGGTTCGGATCACGCACGTTGTGCTGCATGTGGCCGATGATGACGTTCTGCCAGTCGCTCAGATAGAGCGAGCCATCGGGCGCAAACACGGCGTCGCTGGGGCGGAAGTTTTTGTCGCCGCTCATGAGGAAGCCGCGTGAGGTCTCAGTGGTTTCGCTGCCGTCGGCCTGGGTGACTTTCACGGTGAGTTCATCGCCTGCAGGTTCGCCCCAGACGGTGCCTTTCTCGGCATCGCGCTCGAGGTGGTAATGCTTCACCCCAAGGAAGCCGATGACGTTGCAGATGAGGAAGTCTCCCTGCATTTCATCCGGGAAGTGCGTGCTGCTGACGACCTCGCTCGCGGTCACTGGGCGTACTTCCTTTTTGAGGAGCTCGTACATTTTGAAGCCGCTGCCTTCAGGACGCACCTGGTAGGCGCGACCACCGGTGCCGTCCGTGGCGTACTGGTAGCCCCAGTAGTCAAAGGAGGTGCCATGCGGATTCGGAGAATTCATCGCGTGCAGGGCGATGGTGAAGCGGCGCGGATCGAAGCGATACATGGCCGAAGCTCCGGTGTTCAGCGAGGGGCCCCAGGGGTGCTCGTAATTGTGCTGCATGAAGACCCCGCTCTGCCAGTAGATGCCGCCATCCGGGCCGTAGATGAGATTGTTGGCGCCGTGGTGGGTGTCGGAGCTGTCCAGTCCCATGAGCATGATGGTCTGCACGTCCGCCTTGTCATCGCCATCGGTGTCCTTGAGGAAAAGGATCTCCGACTGACGTGTGACTAGCACGCCGTCGTTCCAGAACTCAAAGCCCAGCGGATTCTGCACACGGGCAAACTCCGTGGCGCGGTCGGCTTTGCCGTCGTTGTTGTCATCGTGCAGGATGACCAAGGCGTCGTTCATCTCCTTGAGCGGTTCCCACTTCGGATAGGTGGGCCAGGCGGCCACCCACAGGCGACCTTTGGTGTCGAACTGCATCTGCACCGGATTGGCGATCTGCGGGAAGCGTGACTCCTCTGCGAAGAGGTGAATCTCGAAGCCCTTTCTAATGGCGATGTTCTTGAGCTCCTCCTCACCGCTGATGTATTTCAGCGTGCCTTCCTTCTGAGCACTGCTGCTCTTGCTGCCGCCGCCCACGTTGGAGATCACGGGAACGGGCTTCGGCACATTGCTGTCGTCGATCTTCTTGTCGCCGCCGTTGATGCGAGCCCACACGCGCTCGTCGCGGTTGGCGGTCATCACGTCCAGCATGGATAGCTCGTGCTGCAGCACCACGGCGTTGTTTTGGTCATTCACAAAGCTCAGCGTGGAGCGGCTGCCCCAGACGTCATTGCCGTCGGAGGCATGGTAGCGGTTGTACCAGTGCAGGTCTTTGTCCATCACGGCTTCGCGCAGCGGTTCCATGGAGGCGGAGGCGCTCACCGGCTTGCCGAGCAGAGCCTTGGCAATCACTTCCGCGAGCTGGCGGTCACCTTCGATGGAAAGATGCACGCCATTGATGGTCAGCGGCTCCTTGGCGGCCTTGAACAGCTCCAGGGAGGGATGGTACAGATCCACAAAGGCCACGCCGGCTTCCTTGGCCGCAGCCTCGGTGGCTTTGGTGTACGCCTCGAGCTGGGCATTGTTTGCCTTGCCGTCCGGCACGTTCACATTGTGCGTGTCCTCATGGGCGATGGGACTGAAGAGGACGATGCGCGGGAAGGTTTTGCCGTTGGCTTTGCTGCCACGAGTCTTTTTCACGAACTCGACGAGCTGCTTCTGAAACTCCTCCGGCTTGTTGTCGTAGGATTCGTTGTAGCCAAAGAAGCCGAAGACCACATCCGCCTTCACGTGGCGAAGGTAGTCGGTCATGTGTGTGGCGCCACTGCTGCGTGGGTAGTTGTTGGGGCGGTCGCCGCTGGTGCTCATGTTGCGGAAGCGCACCTGCAGGTCCGGGAGCTGGCTTTGCAGCAGCGTCTCCATCCAGCCGTCATGCTGCATGCGGTCCGGCAGTGCGTTGCCGAGGATGGCCACGACTTCTCCTTTGCCAAAGGCGAAGGGAGACGGGTCCTTGTAATCTGCGGGCACTTCGGCCAGCTCGGGCTCTTTGACAGCCGGAGCCCCACCGCCACCGGACTTCACCGCAGGTTTGCCGGGCTTGCCGTCGAAAGTCAGGTAGGTCAGCTTGCCACCGCCTTTCACATCGATGGTCATCGATTCTGGTCCAGCGACGTTTTGGATCTCAAACACCGGTTTGCGGGATTCATCGAGCAGCGAAAGCGTGAAGTCACCCAGGCGGTCCGAAAAGCCCTGGCGGCTCCAGAGGTTGACCGTGTCGATGGCTTGGCTGGAGCCCAGGTCCACTTCCCACCAAGGATTCGGCTGGTTCTCTTTCGTATGAGTCTGGCCGCCCTTACCCCAATCGGGGCTCTTGTTGCCATCAAAGGCGCGTTCCGGCACACCGCCATTGGTCGTGGTAGATTGCGAAGCCTTGCCGCCCTTGACCACATTCTTGCCGCCGCTCATCAATTCGATCTCTGCGATTTGCAGGCAGCGTTTGTCTCCCGGAATTTCGATGCGCACGTAACGTGCGGGTTTGCCAGTGGCGGTGGTCACTTTGGCGGCTGCGCCAGTTGTTGCTGCGGCGGGCTTGGCTTCCTGCTTCTTGGCGGGGCCTTTGGTATTGTGGTTTGCGGGGATGACCGAGGCGTAGCCTGCATACATTTCCGGCTTCACGCCACGGGCGTAGCCGCCTCCGGAGAAGGTGTTGGGCTCAAAAGGACCGACGAATGAAACGTCCAGGTCAGGCTTGATGGAGTCCTCAAGGCCGAGCGCCCAGAAGATGCCATTCACCACCATGCGGCGGTAGCCTTCATTGGTGATGTCTTCCGAGGTGCCGTAGAGTGTGGTGAAGACGCGGCCGGTTTTGCCGGAGGAGGACTTGTAGGTGCGCGTCCATTCGCTAGGCATCGGCGGCTTGGTGGTGTCTGCAGGCGAATCCTTCGTCATGCCATTGAGTGGCTGGGCCATGGTCAGGATTTCGCCATCTGTGGGCTTGCCCACATAGCCGCCCGCCTGCACCCAGATGTCCTTCACGCCGCGAAGGATGGGATGGGTGACTTTGTCAGGAACGATGGCGATGCGAGTGCTCTGCTTGTGGTTGGTGCCGTAGTGGCCCACCCAGGTCTGGCCGAGCACCTGATGGCCGAAGCCCAGCTCATAGCCCGGCACCTTGCTGTCGAACGAATACTTCGCGTAGGGATCATCCTTCGTCGTTTTGAAGCCATGCGTGGCGGTGCGCAGACCCACCACGGGGCCTCCCCGAGCCAGGTAAGCATCAAAGTGCTTCATCTGCTCCGCCGGCAACTGCTGAAAGCGCAGGAAGACAACTGCAAGATCCGCCGTGTCCAGCGCCTCCATGCCTGGCATGTTGGGAACCTCGCCTGCTACGATTTCGCCGTCTTTGTTGATGTCGAACAGCACCGTGCATTTGAAGCCCTGGTGTTTGGCCAGCAGGCGAGCGATGGCGGGCAGTGATTCCTCGGAGCGGTATTCATGATCTCCGGCCAGAAAGACGATGTGCTTGCCCTTGCCGGGCCCTTCCGTGCCTTCAAAGACGAGTGGTGCGGCGCTCGCGAAGGTCGCGAGCGAAAACAAGGTTAGGATAAGAGCGGCTGGGTTGGTCATAACAGGTCGGAGCAAACGTGGAGTTGCGGTGTGGTATCTCGCGGTGGGCAGCGAAACCGGACAATATATTTTGGAGACAAGTGATATCCCTACTTGCGGTAGTCCGCACCGGTGAGGCTGTTCAGCACGGACTGCTGCCAGTCGTGAAGTTCGGCCTGCAGCTTTTTGGCGATGTCGGGCTGTTGATCAAAGACGCTGGTCTTTTCAGCGGGATCTGCGGCGAGATCGAAGAGTTCCTGTTTCACTTCTCTGGTCTTCTTCTGCTCGTGCACCACCAGTTTGTAATGGCCATCGATGATCGCACGCGGCCCGAGGTAGTCGCTTTCTGTGATCTCCGGGTGGCGGAAGTTGCTGAAATCACGCGTCGCTTTGCCGCCCGCTTTTTTCGCCAGCGGGGTGGTGCCTTCCTGCAGACTGGGATCAATGTAAGGTTCCGTCTTTTTGAGATGGGAGGTGTCAAACTGCCAGACCCAAATCGGCTTGGGGCGTTCTGTTGTCTTCCCATCAATCACAGGCATGAGGTCGGTGCCATCGATGGGACGGTCCGGCAGCGGCTGTCCGGTGAGGGTGCAGAGCGTGGGCAGGAGATCGCTGGTTGTAGCGCGCACCTTCGTGTTGCGCGGTCTCGGAATGCGCGTGGGCCATTCGATGAGACCGGGGACGAGCACGCCTCCCTCATAGACCTGCCCCTTCACACCACGATGAGGCAGCACGAGCGAGCCATCGGCAGAGGTGCCGTTATCCCCGCAGTAAAAGAGCAATGTGTTGTCGCGCAGGCCGCTGGTGGCCAGGTGCTTTCGCAGCGTGCCGATGGCACGGTCCATGGCGGTGATCTCGGCATAGCGCTCGCGCAGCACCTCACCTTGCGGGCGTGTCGTCGTGCCGCCGGTTGCGTTGGAGGTGAGCCTGACCTTCTTGTCTTTGTACTTGGCCGGCAGATCATCATACAGCGCCAGATCCTCCGGCAGGCCGCTGTAGGGCTCATGCGGCGAGCCGAACCACACCACGGTGAAGAAGGGCTGCTTTTCTTTGCGGGACCGGTCAATGAACTTGATGGCCTCGTCGATGACAACAGCGGAGCTTTCGCCCTGGATGATTTCAGGAGGGCCACCATTGCGTGAGAGAGATGGGTTGATCTCGAAGAAGTTGTCATGCGACACCCACTCGTGAAAGCCCATCGCGCCCGGACTCGTGGGCGACTCCGCCTTCACCGGACCGAGGTGCCACTTGCCGAAATGGCCGCAGTGGTAGCCGGCTTTGGCAAGGATCTTTGCGACGGTGATCTCCTCCGGTCGGACGGAGAAACCGGGATTGAAGGTGCCCATGCGGTTTGGGTGGCGGCCCGTCATGAAACTGGCGCGTGTGGGCGAGCAGCTCGGATGGGCGGCGTAAAAATTCTCGAAACGTAAACACGTTGCGGCCATGTCATCGAGCACTGGCGTCTTCACGTGCGGATGTCCATTGTAGCCGGTCTCCTCCCAGCCATGGTCGTCCCCCATCATGAGGATGATATTGGGCGGTGGCTCCGCCGCGGATGAAGCACCGAGACAGGCAAGAAAGGCGAGAGCGTGCAGGTGTTTCATAGGCGTATGCAGATCACTTCTTGGTGGTCGGTGACAGCACCGGTCCGGTGCCCTGCGGGCTCTTGGTGCGGGGCTTCTCGATTTTCTCCGCACCTGCGGGGAGCTTGGCAGCATCAAAAGGCTGTGGTGCCTCTACCGGCAGCAGCTTGAGGCGGACGTCTTTGATGTGAACGCTGTTGGGATTGCCGCGATGAAGCTGGATGGCAAGCAGACCTGCAAGCGAGCGCTTGCTCTCATCGCAGTCGGTCAGCTCGGAGGTGATCTTGCCATTGATCTTGTGCACCAGGTGGTTTCCACGGGCGATGACGGTGTACTCATTCCACTGCGAGACGTCCACCTTCACCAGCTCATGGGTGGAGAGCTTCCAGAGTGCGCCAGCGGGATCGAGCAGGACATTGGTGCCGTTGAGCCCGAAAATGCCGCGCCCCTTCTCCTCATACGTCATGCCAGTGTGCTCGGTGGCAGGGTGGATGTCGATCTGATACCCGGTGATGACCCATGGGGCTACCTCGGGCAGCTCGCGGCTGCGGTATTGAATGCCGGAGTTGTTGTCGCCCTCCACCCGCACGGTGGCATGAAGTTCGAAATCTTTGACCTCGCCGCCTCGCCAGATGAGGAAGGAGTTGTGTGGCATGGAGTCCGGGCCAGTGCAGGTGCCGATGACTTCCCCGTTTGCCACCTTCCAGAGCTTGGGGTCGCCATCCCATCCTGTGAGGTCTTTGCCGTTGAAAAGGGAGGTGAAGCCGTCTTCAGCGGAAACAGCACTGGCGAAAATGAGGAGGGAAAGAAGCGCGGGAATTTTCATGGAGGAGGTACAAACGGTCGGAAGAGTGGAAACGAGCGCGGCAGGCTGGTTTCTCTTCATGTGTGCAACTTTCTCGGTTCATCCGCTGTAGGTTTGCTCCCATGCGTTCACTTGCCCTACTCTCCCTCCTGGCGCTCACTGCCCCTCTGCTGGCACAGCAGGCTCCCTATGATGTCTTTCCTGCGGCCAATCCGCCCTACTATCGCGTGCGGTATGAGGCTTCGGCAACGCCTGGAGAACTGATCTTTCCCGTAAACTACACCGTGTGGGTGCCGCCGGGCATCAGAAATCTGCGCGGGGTGATCGTGCATCAGCATGGCTGCGGGGAGGGCTCCTGCAAATCCGGCCTCACAGGAGCCTTTGACCTGCACTGGCAGGCGCTGGCCCGAAAGCACGACTGCGCCCTGCTGGCCCCCTCTTATGAGCAGCCGGAGAAGGCGGACTGCCAGATGTGGTGCGACCCGCGCAATGGCTCGGGCAAAGCTTTCCAGAAAGCCCTCGTCGATCTTGGCGCAAAATCCGGCCATCCCGAACTGGCCAAAGTGCCATGGGCACTCTGGGGCCACAGCGGTGGCGGGCACTGGTGCGGAGGCATGACGATACTGCACCCCGAGCGCGTCGCCGCCGCCTGCCTGCGCTCCGGCGTGCCGCTGCTGGAAGAGAACCCCACCCGGCCCACGATCAAGGCCTACAAGCTGCCGGAAGCCATCACCCAAGTCCCCATCATGTGCAATCTCGGCACCAAGGAGGGAGTGACTGTCAAGGAAGGCCGCTTTGCAGGAGCGTGGACGGCCAATGAAAAATTCTTTGCTGAAGTGCGTGCCAAGGGCGGCCTCATCGGTGTCTCGGTCGATCCTCTCACCGCACATGAGTGCGGCAACCAGCGCTATTTTACCATCCGCTGGCTGGATGCCTGCCTCAGCGAACGCCTGCCGGACGAAAAAGGTGGTGCCCTGCTGCCCATGCCGAAGAAAAACGCCTGGCTGGCCCCGCTGCTAGGCAGCAAGGCCGTGCCTGCGGCTGAGTATGAAGGAGACAAAACCAAAGCCATGTGGCTGCCTGGATATTCCGTCGCAAAGGCCTGGATGACCTACACCAAGGACACGGCGGTGAAGGACAGCACGCCACCTCCGTCCCCTGCGGAACTGCGGGTGAAAGACGGCGTATTAACCTGGAAGGCAGAAGCCGACCTCGAAAGCGGCCTGGCTCATTTTATCATCATGCGAGATGGCAAGCAGATCGCCACCGTGCCCGAGCAGCCAAAAAATCCCTTTGGCCGCCCCATTTTCCAAGGGCTGCAATACAGCGACACCCCGGCCAACCCGCTGGTGGAGATGCGCTTCACAGACGGCAAGGCCGAGAAGGGAAAAAAGCACAGGTACAGCGTCATAGCCGTCAACACCGCCGGGCTCAAATCCAAGTAAAAAGGGCGTGTTTCCTGCTGCAACACGGGGGGCTCTGGCTACGTATTAGCCAGCACCCCCAAATCATGAACAGACGCCGTTTTATCCTCCAATCCCTGGGCACCTCGCTGGCCCTGCCAGGACTCCCCTCCCTCATGGCCGCGAATGTGGGTGGTAATTCCGCCATCAAGGCGGCCAAGGGCGCAGGGGCTGGAGCGCGCAGGTTTGTGGCCGTGGGCAATTTGCTGGGTTACCAGACCAAGCAGCTTTTTCCCACCACCAAGGGGCGCGACTATGAGAAGACCACACTGCTGGAGCCGCTGTGGGACATCCGCGATCACATGACGGTCTTTCGTGGCCTCGATCATGGCGTGAAGGGCGGCCACTTCGCCGTGCATTCCTTCCTTTCTGGCGTGTTGAACTCCGAGGCGCAAAACCGCCCGGATGGCAATGTAACGATTGACCAGTATCTCGCCGACGAGATCGGCTTTGAGACGCGCTTCCCTTCACTGACCGTTGGCTCAGAAGGCGGCATCCACGGCGGCTGCCAGATCGCCTGGACCAAGTCGGGCGTACGTGTGCCACCCGTGACCAATCCTTCCCAGTTGTTTGAAAAGCTTTTTGTCAGCGACTCCAAGGAGCGCCAGGCACGCCGCGTGCAGGAAAACCAGGTGCAGGCTTCCATTCTCGACTCCGTGCTGGATGAGGCCAATCGCCTCTCCAAGCGCGTGAACAAGGAGGACAAGGACAAGCTGGATGAATACCTCACCTCCGTACGCGACGTGGAGAAGCGACTGGAGCTGCGCCAGCGCTGGGTCAGCCAGACGAAGCCCAAAGCCCCCTTTGAAAAGCCTGCGAATCACAATGCCGTGGAGGATCTTCCGATCCTGTATGAACTGATCGCTCTGGCCCTGCAGACAGACAGCACACGCATCGCCACGCTGGAAATCGGCGGCGATTTCATGCCTCAGCATCTCGGCATCAAGAAGGACTGGCACGGCCTCTCCCACCACGGCAATGACCCAGAGGCCATCGCCAGCCTCATCACGCTGGAGAAGTACCAGATCGAGCACTTCGGCAAATTCATCACCCGTCTTTCCAAGATCAACGACGGAGACCGCTCTCTGCTGGACTCCACCACCGCGATCTTTGGCAGCGGCATGGGCGATGGCAACTCTCACAAGAACTCCGATCTGCCCATCCTCCTGGCAGGCGGTGGCTACAAGCATGGCGAATTCCGCGAAGTGCCGCGCGAGGGCATCAACAAAGTGCCGCTGTGCAATCTCTTTGTGGACATCGCGCAAAAGATGGGTGTGGAGACGGACTCCTTTGGCAACAGCACGGGCCGCTTCTCGTGATGAGCATGACGGCTCCGATAGTTCGCTCTGGCGCGCTGCTTTCTCTCGCGCTCCTCACCACCGTTCATGCGGCAGACGATGCGCCCAAGCTCGCCCAGCAGTTTCTCGCAAAGTACTGCCTGGAGTGCCATGACGCCGATGTGCAGAAGGGTGACCGTGCGTTTGAGAAATTCGCGCTGCCGCTGAAGTCCGTACCGGACCTCATCGACGCGCGCGACATCATCGACCAACTCACACTGAAGGAGATGCCGCCGAAAAAGGCGGACCAGCCCAGCGATGACGAGCGCATAGCCATGATCCGCGCCCTGCGCGATGGCACGGTGGCGGCCTACGGCAAATTCCAGAGCACGGGCAGCCGCACGGTCATGCGCCGCCTTTCCAGCCGCGAGTATGAAAACACCCTCGCCGTGCTGTTTGGCCGCCGTGTGGACACCCTGGGCCTCACGGCCGACTTCCCGAAGGAAAAGACGAGCCAGCACATGGACAACATCGGCAAGTCCCTGGTGACCTCGGGCTTCCTGGTGGACCAGTACTTCCAGTCCGCCAACCGCCTCGTCGAAACACGTCTGGGCAAGCCCGCCACCGAGCCGAAAAACTGGCATTTCAACAGCCACTTTGTGCAGTACGAAGAGCTGCAGGGCTCCCACAAATCCGCCTTCAACTTCCGCTACCTCTGCCTCTACGAGCAACCGAATACCGACACTCGTCAGGGCGGCTACGGCCATATCGAGGACTTCAAGCAGGGCGTGCCCGTCTCCGGCCTTTACGATATCGAGGTAGAGGCCGCCGCGCTGCATCGAGACACGCACTATGACCCCGCCATTTTTGGCATCGACTTCTCCGAGCCCTTCATCCTCGGAGTCGTGCCGGGAGATGTCACCAAAGGCCACATCCATTATCCGCAGGCCATCGAGCCGCTGCTTGCCAGCGCTGTGGTGCCGGACAACACGCCTACCGTATTTAAATTCCGCGTGTGGCTGGAGGCCGGGCAGACTCCCCGCTTCATCTTCCCCAACGGCCCGTACGAATCCCGCGCCTCGGTGGTGACGATCAACAAACGCTACAAAGACGAGTTCAAGGCAGATGTGGGCTCATCTGGCGTCGGCCGTGCTCATATCCTGCTGGAAGGCAAGCTGCCGCACATCCGCATCAGCGACATCAAGATCAACGGCCCTGTGCATGAAGAGAAAGGTGGAGCCGAGGAGATCGCCGTATTTGGCAAGGACGGCTTTCAAGCAGAGCGCGCACTGGAACAGCTCGATGCCTTTGCAGAGAAGGCCTATCGTCGCCCGCTTGTTGACGCTGATCGCAAACCCATCAAGGCTCTTTATGAAAAGCGGCTGGCTGAAAAAAACACACCTCGTCAGGCTGCGCTGGATGCGCTGAAGCTGATCCTGTGCTCTCCCTCCTTCCTCTACCTGAGTGAGATCACGGAAGAGTCGGCGAAAGCGCTGAGCCCCTATGACCTTGCCTCGCGTCTCTCCTACGCCCTATGGACTGCTCCGCCCGATGCAGCGCTGCTTGCCTCCGCCAAGTCCGGCACGCTGACACAGGACGCCGAGCTGAAAAAGCAGATACAGCGCATGCTGGCCGATGAACGCGTCAGCGGATTTGTCAGCGGCTTTTTGGACAGCTGGCTGAATCTCCGTGAACTCGGCGGCATGCCGCCCCCGCGCGAGGTGGTGCGCTCCTACTATGCGGAGGACCTGCCCTCCTCGATGAAGAACGAGGCCATTCTCTTCTTCCGCGACCTGCTGAAGACCAACGGCTCGGTCCTCCAGTTCATCGACTGCGATCACAGTTTTGTGGACAAGAAACTGGCCAAGCTATACGACCTGCCCGAGCAAAAGACCCTGCGCCTGGCCGATGGCTTCAAGAAAGTCAGCTTCAAAGGCGAGGCTCATCGTGGTGGCCTGCTTGGCATGGCTGCCGTGCTCACAGTAAGCGCGAATGGTGTCGAAACCTCCCCCGTCACCCGCGGTGTATGGGTCACCGAAAACATTCTCGGCGTGCCGCCGCCACCGCCGCCAGATGTGGTGCCCGCCATCGATCCGGATGTCAGCGGAGCCACCACCATCCGTGACCGCCTGGCCAAACACCGCGCCGATGCCGCCTGCGCTGAATGCCATCGCAAGATCGACCCCCTCGGTTTCAGCCTTGAATCCTTCGACCCCGTCGGGCGCTGGCGCACCAAGTACCCGCAGGTGAACAAGAAGACTCCTGCGCCCAAGATCGACACCACCGGCGAATTCCCCTCCGGCGAGACCTACACTGACTTCACCAGCTTCAAGAAGGTCATTTACGACACGCGCGCCGATCTTTTCAGCCGCCATCTCATCCGCCAGGTACTGACCTACACCACAGGACGCACGATGGAGCTGAATGACGACTTCATCATCGACAAGCTGCACGACAAGGTGAAAAAGCAGGGCCTCGGCCTGAATGCGCTCATCGTCGAATGCCTGATGAGCGAGGTGTTTCGCTCGCGGTGATCGTTGGCTGTCTGCAAAGGGAATTTTGCAGACCAATGTCTGAACCAGCCGCAGATTCTCTATTTCACGACAGGTGCTGCAGCTGCCTCAGGCTTCACCTTCTTCGGTGGTGCGACGCGTGGTGTGAGGAAGGAATCGATCAGCGCCTTGTCCGCTTCGCAATTCGCACCTGCGGCTGGAATCTCCATTCCAGCTGACCACAGCATGCCATTGATCACCAGCTGGCGCATACCCGCCTGCTCCCAGGCTCCGTGCGCATCCAGGCCACTGAAGCTGAAGGAACGTCCGCCGCTGGGACGCTCATAAGCCCAGCCCACGATGTCTTTGTCGCCGCCTTCGGGGGAACCAAGCTTCTCCTTGCCTGACCACACCAGCGGAGTGATACCCTTCATTTCAGCCGGGAACTGCAGGTGGTTCAGCCAGCCGTCATTGATCTTCCACGGCGTGACGCCGCTGGTGATCGCATGCTTGGGGAAGGTGTCATGCACGCTGTCCCAATGGCCGCGGCTTGAGAGCCCATTGTAAGCCGCGCCAATCCAGTTCATCGACTGCTGTGCAAAGGCCGGGGTGAATTCCACCGCCTGATGAAGGTTTACCAATCCCACTTTGCCGTCCGCCATCTTCTGCACAGTGGCCACATGCTCCGGCGAGGCCAGATAGGCCTGCTTGCCACCACCATCGGTGTAAAACACGACTGCTGCGGCACCTTCGAAGACTTTTTCATCCGCAGGCCACTCCTCATTCACCAGCACAGCATCCACACCCGGTGTCTGTTTCAGCATAGCCTGCATGAGGCGGCAGCCACCGAGGTAGTCATGATGGCCTACCTTGTCCACCTCCTTCACTTTCCCGGCCACAAGCACGATTTTGATGCTGTCGGCAGCCCAGGATGAAGCAGTGCACAGTGCTGAAACGGTGAGTGAGAGCAGAAAACGTGAGCGGGAGATCATGGCGAGTGGGTGGAAGGCACTCTAAACGCACCCACTATCCTGGATATGTCTCCCAATCGTCACGGCCGGGTGATCTTCCCATCGCGCTGAAAAATCTGCCAGTCGGCGGCATAGTCTGCGTTGATGAGCCAGGAAGCGGAGTCCTTGTCTCCACTGAAAATGGCAAAAGGAGCGATGGGCAGCGTCTGATAACCTCCCGCAACTGGATCCCAGTTCCTCCCGAGAGAGCCACTTTCAAGCGTGAGTGACTGAAGCTTCACAGGGCCCTTCAGCGGATCGGCATCCGAAGGAACGCGGGCGGCAAAGGTGTGGCGCAGGAATGAAAACAACAGAGGCCAGGTTTTGTCTCCTGGCCCGTGGCCAGTCTTGGGCTCCACAGCATAATTCCACAGAGCGTTGTTCTTTTTCCGCATGGCCTCCACGACGCCCATGTTTTCCTCTTTTGAAGGTCGCGCAAAAAAGGCGTCATCCTCGCCAAAGATCACCAGCCCTGGGATCTGCGCCGCGCCGGGCTGATAGACCTGATAGGTCGTGCCCGGTCGCATGGACACCCAGCCCCACACGCGCGTGCTTTCGGCGGGATAGATGGCGGAGAAACCGGTGCCGTTCGAATGCCCGTAAAGAAACAGCGGCGCATTCTCCAGCTCCGCATGCTGCGCCCTTTGGCCAAAGGTTTTGAGCTGCTCATCCAGCAGGCTGCGGGGCCAGAAACCACGCTGCATGGGGTTGCCGTTGAACTTGAAAAGCGCCAGATGCAGCTTCCGCGAGATCTTGCGCAATTCGGGATGCTTGTAGAGCGCCTCCCCGCTGCCATGGCCGGACATGACCACGATGCCCCGTGCCACCGCCACGCCCTCGGGAATCCAGAGGTCAAACTTCACGTCCTCCTTTTTGCCCTCACCCTTTTCCTTCACGGCCTGTCGCCACTGCTCATCGCTGAGCTTCCAGTCCCAGCTCCGCTCCACCGCCTGCTGCGGTGAGGGAGTGCCCCATTTAGCCTCGTCCAGCACGCCATCCCAGTTCTTCTGCCCCTTCACCTGCGTGTTGGCACGCACCCAGCCGATGCTGTGGCACTCGGGCAGTTGGAGTGTCTCGGTCAGCTCGATGTCGGCGGCAGGGAGATTTGCCACCAGCAGTGCTGCGATGAGAAATGATGGTTTCATGAGGTGGCGAAAGGGCTAAGCGATGAGTTCCTTGAGCACGCCGGAGCTGTCACCATGCCGCTCCACATTCACGCCGATGCCATGCAGCAGAGTCAGCCATGCATTGCACAGCGGCGTGTCCTTTGACGCGACGATGTTGTGCCCGAGCTTGACACCCGCTCCGCCGCCGGTGAGCAGCGTGGGGCAGTTGTCCAGGCTGTGTTCGGTGCGGATGTTGCTGCCGTAAGCCAGCGCCACGTGGTCAAACAAGCGGCTGCCATCCGCCTCTTTCGTCGCTTTCAGCTTGTCGATGAGGCCGGCCAGCAGCTCGCTCTGTGTCAGGTCGCGCTGCTTGGAGGCCTCCAGCTTTTCACCCATCGTCGAGTGGTAATGGCTCATGTCGTGCGGAGCCACTTTGATGCCGATGCTCGTCAGCAGCGTGCTCACGGGCTGACGATAGGTGAGCACGCGCGTGCTGTCCGTCTGCATGGCCGCGATCATGATGTCATACATGATCTTGATCTCCTCCTTGCCAGCCAGACCGGGAGCAGGCTCGGGGATCGGCGCCTTGGGCTGTGGCACGCCAATCCACTGCTCGTCCTTGCTCAGGCGCGTCTCGATGTCGCGGATGCCCTGGAAGTATTCTTCAAGCTTGCCCTTGTCCGTCTTGCCCAGCCCGCGCTGCAGAGTGCGCGCGTTTTCCATCACCGTGTCCAGCACGCTGCGCTTCTGCGCCAGCATGGCTTTTTGCTGCTCGATGGGGGTGGTGTCTTTGGAAAAAAGCCGGTGGTAGGCCTCCACGGGGCCTTTATGGCCGCCGATGGGTTTGCCGCTCACGTCCCAGGCCATCGAGAGTCCAGGTCCGTGACCGGAGGCTTCCGCATTTTCGCCGCCATTGAGCTGCAGGGACGCAAAGCGCGTGTCCAGACCCAGCTTTGCAGCCGCCACCTGGTCTGCGGAGATGCTGTTGTGAAAATTCTGCCCAGGCTCGCCAAAGCGGTTCGCCCCCGTGAGCCACATCGTGCTGCCCCAGTGGCCGTCGTTGCTGTATTTGTTCCAAAGACCCTGCACCACGGTGAAGTCCGCTTTGTGCCGTGCGAGGGGCTTCAAGCCTTCAGGCAGAGTGTAGTCTGCGCCCGGCTGCTTGATGTCTGGGAACCAGCTCTCCGTGGTGATGCCCCAGCCAAAGCCCAGAAACACCAGACGCTTTGGCGGTGCCGCCGGAGCAGCAGCCGAGGCAAAGCGGCGAAATCCGAAAGACTCCAAAGCCGGCAGTGCGATGAGCGCCGTGCTGGATTGCAGAAAGTGGCGGCGTGAGACGGGAGAGGTGCTCATGGTGATTTTTCGGTGAGAGATTACTTCGTGTGGAACTCCTGACTTGCGACCAGTGCGTGGATAAACTCGCGGATGGCGAGATTCTTTTTTCCAGCCTGCTGAACCATGCTGGCAAGGAGAGGCTCATCGCGGAAGCCTGGCGGTCGGCCCAGGGCAAACTCCAGCAGCGCCTCGCTGAAGCCGCGGGCGAAGGCGTCTGATCTGGAGGCGATGATGTCTCGCAGCTCGAAGTAGTCCTTGAACGCAGGTCCTTTGTAAAGCGCTGCCGCAGCCTCGATCGTCCACGTCTTCTTGGTCTTGGGGTCGGCTTTGCCGTTGGCATCCACGGCCATGTAGCTGTCCTCGGTGCGCCACTGTCCGGCAGCATCAAAATTCTCCAGGCCAAAGCCGATGGGGTCGATCTTGCGGTGGCAGCTCGCGCATTGCGGATCCTCCTGATGCGCGAGCAGGCGCTCATGGGTGGTGAGAACCTTTCCAGCGAGACGCGTAATCGCGGGTACGTTTGCCGGAGCAGGCGGGGGTGGGTCATGCAGCAGCTTGCGCAGCACCCAGGCGCCGCGCTCCACAGGACTGGTGCGCTCGCCATTCCCACCCATGAAATGTATGCCAGCCATGCCAAGCAGCCCGCCACGGGGCGAATCCTTGGGCAGCATGATCTTTTCATACCCGTCTCCCTTCACGCCCGGAATGCCGTAGTAGTGGGCGAGCACGCGGTTGATCATCACATAGTCAGCCTTCAGCAAGTCGCGCAGGCTGGAATTTGTCTGCATGACATGCGCCATGGTCTCATGAATCTCAGCTTTCGCGGCCACCTTGGTACCTGAGTCAAAGCGGGGATAGAGCGTGCGATTGACCTCAAAGAAATCAATCCGATCCAGCCCCAGCCACTGATGCGTGAAGGCTTCGAGGAAATTCCCCGAGCGCGGATCATTGAGCAGGCGCTCCGTTTGGGCGGCCAGCACTGCGGGCTTCATGAGTTCACCGCTTTTGCCCAGCTCACGCAGCGCGGCATCGGGTGGTGCGCTCCAGAGGAAATAGGCCAGACGTGTGGCGAGCTCCGGGCCCGTCAGAGCCCGGTGCTTTTCATCAGGGATCGGCTCTGCCAGATACAGAAACATCGGTGAAGACAGCACGACGGCGAGCGTCTCCTTCAGAGCAGCGCTGTGTTTGTCGCCAGCTTTTCGCCGCACCTCATAGAGCCTGACCAGCCTGTCGATATAATCTGCCGTAGGCGCGGTCCCGCGAAACGCCTCCGTGGCAAAGCGCTCCAATCCTGCGCGAAGTTCTGGTGGCGTGGGTGCGGGGGACTTTTCATCCAGCGGAATTCCCAGTGCTGCGATGCCCGGCGGTTTGGGCTTGGCGGCATCCGGCACGCGCTCCACCTCGATCCAGTCCACCCACAGCGTCAGCTCCGGGCCGATGCCGTTGCGCTTCACTGCCTCGGCGCGTTTTCGTCCGCCTTCCTCATTGGTGTCCCAGCTCCCCTTTTCGCGCACAAAGAGCAGGCGGTTCTCCCGCGTCATGTTGCTGCGAGTCAACGTCAGCGGAATCTCGATCACCTGTGGCTTTTCAATGCTGGCGGTGATTTCATGTGAGGCCATCACGCGGCCGGTGCGTGCATAGATGCCGAAGTCAAGAAAGCGCCGCTCGGGCGGAGCATCCTTGGTCGCGC
This sequence comes from Prosthecobacter fluviatilis, assembly GCF_042655725.1. GTDB lineage: Bacteria > Verrucomicrobiota > Verrucomicrobiia > Verrucomicrobiales > Verrucomicrobiaceae > Prosthecobacter > Prosthecobacter fluviatilis. Next base: position 70,253 of record NZ_JBHSMQ010000001.1, on the reverse strand, counting down.
CGGCGCAGACGCGCACCACGTAATTTCCCACCGGCCAGTCAAAAGGCACCAGCAGCTCGATGTAATTCACATTCAGCTCTGCCGGGTGCCTCGTCTGCGTGCCCAGGTAGGCTCCTTTGTCCACCGCAGGCTGCGAGATGTAATACTGGTGATACTTCAGCCAGCCAGCGCCCAGGGAGTCATTGGCCAGATCGGCGTCGTTCTCGCCCTTCTTGTCAAAGCCAAAGCTACGTGGGTTCGGCGCGCCAGGAATACGCGCCCACTCGCGGCGAAAGATTCCGTCATTCTTCGACTCCTTGCGGATCTTGGCCACGATGTCCTTGTTCTCCGGCTTCGCTGCAGCCTCTTCGACTGCCTTCACCCAGTTCTGCGCGCGCTTTTGAGCGTCGATCTGGTAGTCTACAAACTTCCGAACCACTGGCGTCGTCGTCTCACCTTCATAGTGCAGCTTTTTCTCGACGCCCGCCGCAGCCTGCCACGCAAAAGCCTCTTCCATGGCCTCGCGTCCGATGAGCTGATACTGCTCAAACTGGTTCGCAGACATGAAGAGGTTGGCCCCCACGGTGTCAAATCCACCGCCGCCGTCGGCAGGCAGGTCCGAAACATTCACGTCCACCCCAAGCAGCTCGCGCAGCGTGTTCTTGTACTCACGCCGGTTCAGGCGGCGCATGGTGATGACTCCTTTTTGATCTCCCAGGCTACGGCGGGCCGCCACCATCACATTGGCCAGATCATCCAGGAAGTCCGCCTTAGCTTCTTTCGCGGGCTGCTTTTCATCCTCCGGAGGCATGTCGCCGGAGTTCATTTGATTCAGCACCTTCTGCCACTTCTCCGCAGTTTCCAGGTCCTTGATTTCAAACGATAGATCGTCCACGCGAAACTTCCCTTTCTGTTTCTCAGGGCCGTGGCACGAAACACATGTCTCCTGAAACAAAACCTTGTGGCGTTGATCCATCACGGCATGGCCCGGAGCCTCAGTGGTCTGTGACAAGGCATCGGTGGACAGCAGAATGGCTAAAAACAAAAACGGGCGAATCATCGGAAGGAAAAACAAACGCATGAAGATGCGAAATGTATCTCCCCTCCTGAGCCAGAACCGGACGAACAAAAATCATCCGGGATGATCCGAAAAAACGGGACTTGATGCGCGACTCAGATTTTCCACATCGTCCTGCGAGCTTGCTTTTTACGATGGCACGCAGGCATGAGCCGGCTAGCACCACATGAAGGAGGAGGGTGCCGGTATCAGCAAGACCGTCTTCAGCCTGCCCAAGCTCAATGCCAGCGGCAGGAAGAGAAGCGTCCAAGCCAGCGACATGGCGGAGTAATGCCAGCAACTCTTTGCCAAGTCCCACATGTCTGGTTTTATGGAGCGCGTCTCACCGACGTTGTCGAGAGATTATGAAGAGGTGCGGCTCATGGTTGGAGAATGAGAAGCCGCTCTGTGCCATCCGGAAGTTTGACGAGTGCCGCCGGGGTGTCCTTTAGCAAGGCAAAAAGCTGGGCCTCCCCCACCTGCCGCAACACCAGAGGCGGTGCTCCGAAAGATTTCGATGCCAAGGCCGCGGATGGCGTCTTCGGCGGCGGTGCATAGTAACAGAGCATGGCGACCAGCATGCAGGCCACGCCTGCCGCCATGGAGATATGGACGCGCCTCCGCCGCCGTCTGCTCTCCTGCCGCAGCAGTCCCAGCACCTCAGTGCAGGTGGGACCGCAATGCCCGGACGCCGGGGAAAGCACTGCATCCAGCAGTGGCTGAAGGTCTTTGGACTCTTGGGGGGTCATCAGGGGAAATGTTGAAGTTCTTCCGCGATCAGCCGCCGCAGCCGTTCCCGGGTGCGGGCGAGCCTGCCTTCAATGGCGCGTGTGCTCAGGGAATGCCGGGCGGCCGTTGCAGCCAGGGGTTCTATGGAAAAGTAGCGGGCTTCGATGATGTCCCTCTCTGTGGCGCTGAGCCGGTTCAGCGCGGACTCAAGAGCTGAGGTCAGTTTGTCTTCGGCATTTTCGGCGGGCTCAGAGGGGGCAGGCCGCCACCATCTGGCAAAATGCGCCAGCACACGGAAATACCGGCCACCTTTCCGCCGGAGATCGGTCGCGGCATGCCTTGCGGCGCATGCCGTCCAGTTCCATAGCGCGGCTTCGTCCGGCAGAGTCCGAATGTGGCGCATCAGTCGCAGCCACACCGATTGCGCAATCTCCGCCGCCAGCGTCTCGTCACCCGCCGCAAGGGCGAAGCAGTAACGGTAGATCCGCTGTGCCCACGCACGGTGCAGCCATGCAAAGGCCTCCTCTTCACCGCGCTTCAGCGCTGCGCTCAGCCGTGGAACTGCGGCAAAGCTGAACACCTCCGCTGGCGGTGCCGTCACCACCTCATCCACATCCGCCATGGCAGGCCATGGCTGCGGTGCTGGCAGGGATTCTGGCGCAGGAAAGGTCACGACGTTTTTTGTTTGGGGTGGGTGGAAGGGACAGTGGCAGGCACCTCAGGGCTTGCCTTCGCCTGCCATGCGTGGTTCAGCCTCTTTGTTTTCCTTCAGCGCCTTGATCACCTGTTCCACAATCTCCTGCTGGGCGGCGTTGGCCCTGACCACCAGCACTTTTGACTTCGCGTGCAGCATGAGATCTGGTGGCGGCACTGATTCCAATGTCTCCAGGGCGCTGTGCATGATTTCCAGGAAGGCTTGCTCATCGCTTGTACTGTAGCTCCCGGTATCCCCGCGTTTGATTTCATCTGCGGACCTCGAGCTCATGGAGGAGCCCAAGGCGTGGACACGAATGAACCGCCTGCTGGTATCTACTGGCGCTTCCTCCCGCCGGCTGGAAACCGCTGTTTCAGCCGGGACCGTGAGGGGGACCTGGCCCGAGTCTGAGCCGGCTGTCTTGTTGCGGATGATCCGGTAGCCAATGGCAGCCTGTGCCATGGAATGTCCTCCCGTTGCCGGCGTCGGGTCCAAAATCGGCACCAAGCTGCAGTCTGCTGCAGCTGCGGCCAGCGCCACCGCCTGCAAGGGCGAGACATGGTGCAGTCTCAGCGCCGGCACCTCAATATCGCTCACTTCCTGTGTCATCAGGATGTTGGGCATGTGCCCTATGTGGTCCCTCCACTCGGGCATCAGCTTCACCTCAATGTAGTCATGTATGAGGTGGCCCAAGGTGTCTGGCGGCAGGAAGATGTTGTCATCAGCATCTATGCTGGCGGAGGCCGCTGGTGCTGGCGGTGAAGGTTTGGTGGCGGGGGTCTGTGCCGGCAGCGTTTCTGCACGGACAAGCAGCATGACGGCGATCAGAAAAAGATGTGTTTTCATTGGAACAGATGAAGGCATGGGTTTGATGGAAGATGAAGTTTCACCTGTATCACGACGGCGGAGTCGAAAACCCACGCAGGGCTGGCATTTTTGTCCGCAAGCCTCTTGCCGGCGGGGCACGAATTTCTCACGGCTGTTTTTCATCCCACCAAGGAGGCAGGCTGCTGAAAAGATAGACGGGCGCCTGTTCCGGACTCCCGCCTTTGCGTTCGGGTTCGATCATGATCATGTACGAACTCTGAGGCGCTCCCTCAAATGACACATCGCAAAAATGCTTCACTCCAAAGCCCAGCGAGAAACCAGGGCGCTCAGTGAGACGTTTCAGCGGGTAGCGGTTCCACTCGCGCATGAAGCGCTTCAGAGCCTCGCTTTTGCCAGGCCAGTCGCCCCGAAGACGGGCCACCCATGCAGTATCGGGGATGCCGCCCATCTGATAGTCCTGAAACTCCTTGCCGCCAGTCTCATGCTTCAACTGCGCCAGCACGCCCGGCGAGAGCAGGGAGTCGAGGATTTCCGGCGTGTCCTGCACGGCGCAGGCGTGGAAAAACGAACGTGCCGTGTGCATCACTGTGTCGCGCGGATATTCGATCACCAGCGGCGGTGCATCTGACTGGCTTCGCTGCATCAGGTCCGGCCAGTCCATGACGGTGATGAAGGTCCGCACGCGGGTCATGACCGCCTGTGTCGCCTTGACGATGATCTGCTGGTCGTCCCCGGTCGTCCTCGCCTCACCGCCCGCGCCTGCGGCTATGATGCCGCGCAGTCCGCTGTCCAGAATCGCTTTGGCAGAGGCGTGCCGCAGGGGGAAAGTGCACGTGGCATCTTGCATGGGCTGACCTGAAGCCCCTTGCATGCTCGGATCCAGCGCCTGGCGCAGCAGCTTCCACCGCACCCTGATGCCTCCCGTGCTGTCCGCAAAGCCGGTCACCTGCAGCAGGCCGATGTGGCCCGCGTGAGTCTGAAACAGCACCGGTTTTGGCGTCCCATCTGCATCCAGTGCGGGCTGTTGAAACGGCACCATCAGCGTCGGCTGGGAGGAGCCGGCACTGCCCGCTGCCACACCTGACGCCGCTGCCAGGGAAGCAGCCTCACCAGGCTGCAGCTTGGCAAAGGAAAGGCCGGGAAACACCAGCCTGCTGCCAAAGAATACCAGTTCGATGTGAGGATCGGTCTTCAGCAGCATGATGTCCGCCCCCGTGTCTTCCGCCCACTGCCGCAGTTTTTCATCCGCAGCCGGCGGCGGCCTGCCCTGCGTATGCAGTTTCACGGCCTCCAGCACATCCTCCGGTGCCGCCACAAACTTTCCCGACTCCAAATCGAGAGCGTATTGATGTGAGGCTGCGCCCGGCATCCGCAAAATTCCATCCACAATGGGGGCAAAGGACGCAGCCTGGCGCCCTGCATCGACAGGCGGTGCCTTGCCGCGCGATGCCAGATGGATGCTGACCATGAGACCAAGGGCCACCAGCACAATCACACCCGCAATGACCAGCAGTCGGATGCAGCCATGCCTCTTTTTATCTGTGGGCTGGCGCGCTGGTGGAATGGCAGGAGGACTCACAGCCGCCTCGACCTGCGTGCGGAATTCAGCCGCCGTCTGATAGCGCAGCTCCGGTGTCTTTTCCAGCGCCCGCAGCACGATCTGGTCTATGCGCACGTCCACCTGCACACGCTTTGAAGGCATTTCGATTTTGCCTTTCGGCCGCTGGCCGGTGAGCATCTCGTAGAGCACGACCCCCAGAGAGTAGATGTCTGCCCGATGATCAGCGGTACCATTGGATTGCTCGGGCGCTGCGTAGTCAGGGGTGCCGAAAGGGAGTGATGCGGGCGCACTTGTCCGCAGCTCAGGGTCGCAAGCACAGGCTCTCTCCCTGGCACCAATCATCTTCGCGATGCCAAAATCCGCGATCTTCACCGCACCCGCCTTGTCGATGAGCAGGTTCTCCGGCTTGATGTCCCGATGCACGATGCCGTGATCGTGCGCGCATTGCAGGGCCTCGCAAACCGGTGGCACGATGCTCAGCGCCTCCCTGGGCGTGAGCCGCCTGGCTTGCATCAGCTGCCGGAGATTCACCCCGTCCACGAATTCCATCAGCAGGTAGAAGAACACGCCCGACTGCCCGAAGTCATGCACGGTCACGATGTTCGGGTGACTCAGCTTTGCTAGCGCCTGTGCCTCCCGCTGAAAGCGTGCGGAAAAGTCCGGCTGCCCGGCGAGCTCCTCTGGCAGGATCTTCAGAGCGACGAAACGATCAAGCTGCGGCTGGCGTGCTTTGAACACCGCCCCCATTCCGCCGCTACCGATCAGCCCGGTCACTTCCAGATGAGGAAAGGCGGCACGCACCGCCTCCAGGGAAGGCGGCGCATGCAATTCTGCGGAACCTGCTTCTGTGGGTGCCAGCGCCCTGGCCAGCACACAGCGGGGACAGAGGCCGTCGGCGGCGTCTTCCGGAATGGATTGTCCGCACTGAGGACACGTGGGGGATGCATTGGTGCTCATGCCTGTACCTTGAGGTTGCGCCGTCAAAAGTTACAGCGTCATCTAACCATGCACAGTGCAAAGATAGCGCAGCTCATCCTCCACATCCTGGTCTTCATCCAGCGTCTGGGAGATCTCCTGCCGCAGCAGTTCGCGGAAGCGTTTGCGCAGGCGGTGCACTGCCACCTTTACAGCCCCCTCACTCGTGCCCAGCCTGCGTGCCGTCTCGGCGTGAGATGCAGCTTCGTCCCCCATCAGCCAGGGACGCAGCGCTTCAAACTGTGCCTTCCGTTCATTTGAATGCTCTGCTGCGAGCGCAGCCACAGCGCGGTTCATCACGGCCACCGCCCATTCCCGGTCAAACACCTTCGTCATCAGCGCCGCCTTGGGATCATCAATGGCGATTTCACCCGAGTCTTCAGCGTCCAGGGACTCATGTTCCACACCACCACCGCGCTTCTCCCTGCGCGCACGCTGCAGCAATCCGCTGACAAAATATTTCACCGCGCCCAGAAGATAGCTGCGGAATTTCCCGCGCTCTGGCTCAAGCTTTGGAAAACCCCGCTGCAGCAGGTGTGCAAAAAACGAATGCGCATGATCGCGCGCCACATCCTCGTCAAAACCGCTCCGCCTCAGGAAGACAAACACGGGCTTGTAGTAGGCGGCGCAGAGATCACTCAGGGCTGCCCTGCCTTCCGGCGAGGCCTCGTTCGCACGCAGCACCAGCGTCCAGCGTGTGGACATGAAACTGCCGGAGGCTTGAGCGGGTTGCATGCGGTTCTTGTCAATACCTTGGCGATGTGACCGCCAAGGTTACACTGGAAACTTCAAGATCGTGCAAATCCGTTTCTCGGACAGGCCGGCGGGAGATCGCCCTCTCGCTGATGTCCCCGTCAGTCATAAAGGCTGACTCCGCTAGCAAATGGCAGGTCCAACGTCCTCGATGACCACAACCGCAGCTCAACGCTAAAGTGGGCGTGCAGAGGGCCATGATGAAGCGCTATTCCAGCGACAGTTCCCTCGCCTCCAGCTTCAGCAAAAACGCCTTTGCCTCCATCCCGCCAGCAAAGCCCGTCAGCTTCCCGTTCGAGCCGATTACACGGTGACAAGGCGTAATGATCGAGATCGGATTCCTCCCGTTCGCAGCCCCGACCGCACGCACCGCATTGGGATTCCCGATCTGCTCCGCCACCTGGGCATAGCTGCGTGTCTCTCCAAAGGGGATCGTCAGCAGCGCCGCCCACACCTGTTTCTGAAACTCAGTCCCCTCAAAGTCCACCTCCAGCGAAAATTTCTCCAGCCGTCCTTCGAAGTAATCTCTCAGCTGTCGCTCCGCCTCCACCAGCACCGGGTGCTCTGCATTCTCCTGCAGCGTCCCCAGCCGCACGCGCTTCGGGTCATCATCCTCCCACAGCACCGCAGCCAGACCACGGTCGCTGGCCACCAGCGTGAGCTTCCCCACCGGCGAAGGCATGGTTTTGCAATAGTAGTGTAAAGATGTCGGGATATTTTTCATGAGACAAAGATGACCTGCCTTGGCATCAGACGCTGGCCGTTTTAGGACATGAAAATAAAATAACTCCATGTCCGAAAACGGCCAGTCAGCGTAGCTCTCTGACTCTAGCATGCACCATCTCCGACTGCCATGAACCTCATTGATGACGATGCTGCCTACAGCGCCCTGAAGTCCCACGATCCGCGTTTTGACGGCGTCTTCTACGTCGGCGTCACCTCCACCGGCATCTACTGCAGGCCCGTCTGCCCGGCCCGAGTGCCCAGGCGTGAAAACTGCCGCTTCTTCACCAGTGCCAGCGCCGCGGAAAAAGCCTCCTTTCGCCCCTGCCTGCGCTGCCGTCCGGAGCTGGCCCCCGGCCATGCGCCGATGGATGAGGCGCACCGACTCGCAGACCTGATCGTACAGCGCATGGACGAAGGTCTTGCCGACGAAGGCGCGGGATTGGAAGAAATCGCCGCGCATTTCAGCCTCAGCTCACGCCAGCTCCGCCGCATCGTGCAGCAGGAGCTCGGAGTCTCTCCCATCGAGCTCATCCAGACGCGCCGCCTCCTCCTGGCCAAGCAGCTCCTCACCGACACCAGGCTCCCGGTCATCGAGATCGCTTTTGCCAGCGGTTTCTCCAGCCTGCGCCGGTTCAATGACGCCTTCAGCACGCACTACCGCATGCCGCCCACCAGCCTTCGTCGGGAGGCCGCCACGCATCCGGCAAAACTACACGCCTCCGACACATCCACCCTTCAGCTCGGCTACCGTCCGCCTTACGACTGGGAGTCCATGCTGCGCTTCCTCGCCGGGCGCGCTATTCGCGAGGTCGAGTTCGTCTCCGACAGCACCTACTCCCGCACCATACGCCTCGGCAGCCACACCGGCTGGATCAAAGTCTCCCAGGCCCTGGACAGGAATGCCCTCCAGGTGGAGTTCAGCCATTCGCTTATCTCCGTCCTCCCTGCGTTGCTCGGCCGCCTGCGCCATGTGTTCGATCTCACCGCCCGGCCCGACGTCATCTCCGACCACCTCATGCAGGATCCCAGGCTCAAAAAGGCAGTCGTGCAAAAACCCGGCCTGCGCGTGCCGGGCGCGTTCGACGGCTTCGAGATGGCCGTACGCGCCATCCTTGGCCAGCAAATCACCGTGCAGGCCGCCACCAAAATCGCCTGCCGCTATGCCGAAGCCTTCGGTGAGGAAATCGAGACACCTTTTGCCGAACTCACACGGCTGACACCGCTGGCCGCACAGGTGGCCCACGCCAGCCCCGATGACATCGCCCACCTCGGCATCATCCGCACCCGCGCTGCATGCATTCTTGCGCTGGCTCAGGCCTTCCACTCAGGGGCTCTCCAGCTCGAACCCGGCGCTGATCCGGAGCATGCCGTCGCACGTCTGGTGGCACTTCCGGGCATCGGTCCGTGGACCGCGCATTACATCGCCATGCGTGCTCTCCGCTGGCCGGATGCCTTTCCCAAAGAAGACATCGTGGTCCGCAACAATCTAGGCGGCGTCAGCGCCAGGCGTGCCGAAGAGATGTCCCAGCCCTGGCGACCCTGGCGTGCCTATGCGGTGATGCATCTGTGGAACAGCCCGGCTGCCAGATAGCCCGCCGACCGTCTGCGCACGCAGCTCTGGCAGCAGGCCGCCCGCTCAAAAATGGCACACTTTGGGCAAGAAACAGCCGGCTCTAATGGAAACCACTATGCCAAAATTGCGGTGCTTCACAGGGTCATCTTGCGGTGGTTCATGACGGCACGTACCGTATCGGCTGACAATATCGCAAATCCCGCATGAGGGCATCATAGCAGCCGTGAACACAAAACACGAACGCGCTATGAACCACACCATCGCACCCACCACTCCCCGTCAGCGTTTCATTCAGAACCTTGCCGAAAGCGAGCTCTTCCAGCATTACCAGAAAGCCTTTCACACCCTGACCAGCCTGCCCCTCGGTTTGGAGGCATCCAAAGAAGACGAGCACATCGAAAGCATCGTCACCCGCAAAGGCGTGGCTGGTGTGGTGGAAACCCAGGTCCCGGTGCGTGTGGGGAAAAACACCATCGCCGTCCTGCTCACCGGCGGCGTGCGCCTCCAGCCTGCCAATGCAGACACCTTTGCCCCCGTGGCCAAGGCTCTCCTGGATGACGGGCACTCCGCCCCGGAAATCCGTGGTGCCAAGGTTCACTTTGAGCACGCCCCCATCATGGAGCCCGCTCGCTATGAAGCAGCCCTCGCCATCCTTCAGTCTTTTGCGCTCCAGCTTGGCGAAAGCGCGCACCGCATGCTGTTTGCCACCGCCACACATGAACCCGAGGCCGTGCGCAACGCCAAAACCTTCATCCACGCCCATCTGGCAGAACCGATGTCTCTCGAAGCCGTCGCCAGCGCTGTGAACGTGAGCCCCTTCCACTTCTGCAAGCTCTTCAAACGCGCCACCGGCCTGACCTTTACCGACTTCGTCAACCGTGCCCGCGTCGAAAAGGCCAAGCGCATGCTCATGAAGCCTGCCGCACGCATCACCGAAGTGGCCTACGACGTCGGCTTCCAGAGCCTCTCTCACTTCAACCGCAGCTTCCGCCGCATCGCGGATGAATCCCCCACGGAATTCCGCAGCCGCATGAAGCACAGCGGGCCCGCACTGATGGCCGCCTAAAATTTGTCGCCATGCGCACCGCACCGCGGTGTTTCGACGACAGCAGCCCCGGAGAGGACGCCTGAGCGCGTTGGGCCATCCTTTCCGGGGTTTTTTGTGCCCGGATGCCACCCCCGCTCTGCGTTTCATCATGCCGCAGATGCACTTGACCCCCCGCCCCCTCTGCGCACACTCGCCGTTCACTCTTCCCAACCCTGAACCGAGAACCTAGAACCCCGAAAACTTGTTTATGAGCCGGAAAATTCGTTATGGCATGATCGGCGGCGGACGCGGCGCCTTCATTGGCGGCGTCCATCGCATTGCAGCATCGATCGATCAGCAGATTGAGCTCGTCTGCGGCGCTTTTTCCTCCGACCCCCAGCGCTCCAAGGACAGCGGCGCTGATTTCTTCCTGCCCGCCGAGCGCTGCTACGCCAACTACGAAGAAATGATCCGCACGGAAGCCGCCCTTCCGGCCGACAAACGCATGGACTTCGTCTCCATCGTCACCCCGAACCACCTGCACTTCCCTGCTGCCAAAGCTGCGCTGGAAGCCGGATTCCACGTCCTCTCAGACAAGCCCGCCACCTTCAACCTCGCCCAGGCCAAGGAACTGGCGGGCATCGTCAAGGCCACCGGCAAACTCTACGGAGTCACTTACAACTACACCGGCTATCCGCTTATGCGACAGGCCCGCCAGATGATCGAAGAGGGCAAGCTCGGCGAAATCCGCAAAGTCGTGGTGGAATACCCTCAGGGCTGGCTGGCCACCATGCTGGAAAACACCGGCCAGAAGCAGGCCGCCTGGCGCGTCGATCCCGCCATCTGCGGCGCCGCCGGCTGCATGGGAGACATCGGCACCCACGCCATCAATCTCGCCGAATACGTCACCGGCCTCCACATCAAGGAATTGGCCGCTGACCTCACCATCTTCCTGGCCAAGGAAGGCCGCCGCCTGGAGGATGACGGCAACGTGCTCCTGCGCTTCACCAACGGTGCCAAGGGCGTGCTGCACTCCAGCCAGATCAGCATCGGTTGTGAAAACAACCTCAGCCTCCGCGTCTATGGCTCCCTGGGCGGCATCGAGTGGTCCCAGTTGGATCCCAACACCATGATCGTCACCTCCCTCGACAAGCCGAAGCAGATCTACCGCACCGGCCTCGGCTACCTCGGCAGCGCCGCTGGGGCTGCCACCCGCACCCCTTCCGGCCATCCTGAAGGTTACCTGGAAGGCTTTGCCAACATCTACCGCAACTTCGCCAACCACGTGCGTGCCGTCATCAACGGCACCACCCCCAACCCGCTGGACATGGACTACCCCACCATCGAGGAAGGCGTGGCAGGCATGGCCTTCATCGAAGCCGTCGTCGCCTCCTCCGCCAACAACGCCGCCTGGACTCCCCTGGACTACACGCCGACCACACGCGCGAAGTATGGCGATGCCACGCTGGCCAGCGACCGCGGCGGCCTGTCCTAAAACGCACGGAAAAATCTTTGAGCGATGCCAGCGCTGCTGGCATCGCTTTTTTGTGCCTCCGGCAGCCACGTTTGCAAAACAAAACGGGGAGAACAAGCCTGTGCCCGTTCTCCCCGCATCGTTGAATCAACCACCTAATCAGATCTTCACCGGCTTGCCTGTCTTGGCGGAGGCATACACGGCATCGATCACCTGCATCAGGCGCAGGGCCTGTTCCGGGGTGTTCAGCGCAGGAGCCTTGCCTTCGATGGCATGGATGAAGTTCGCGGCGGAGCCGATTCGGCCCATGTCCTCGCAGGCCGGCACCGTGATGCTGCGGTTCACGCTGTTGCCGTTTTCCTGCACGTAGAGTTCGCAGCTGTCGATAGCGGTGTTGTCCAGGCCGTCGATGCCGAAGAGGCGCTCCACCTTGCCGCCAGCCTTGGTACCCTGGAAGACGACGGACACTTCCTCGCGCTTGATCATCTCAGCCCACGAGACCTGAAGGCTGAGCACCTGGCCTGTCTTGAACATCACAAAACCATGCGCCGCATTTTCCACATCCGTCGTGCCACCCACCTTGTCGGGGATTCCCCAAGGGCCTTTGAACTGCTTGTCGTGGATGAAGTCCTTGAAGGTCTGCCCCATCACATAGGCCGGCTCGGGGTAGCCCATGAAGTACATGGCCAGATCCACCATGTGCAGCAGGTCGATGAGCGCGCCGCCACCGGCCAGCGCCTTGGTGGTGAACCAGCCGCCAAAACCGGGGATGCCCGTGCGGCGGATCCACTTCGCCTGCGCGGAGTTGATCCTGCCCGCCACGCCATCATTGATGTACTTCATCATCGCCTGGGATTCAGGACGCGCACGGTTGTTGAAGTTGAAGAGCACCTTCTTGCCCGCCTTCTTGGCAGCGGCGATGATCTCCTGTACTTCCTTCGCGTTCAGCGCCGGAGGCTTTTCGGAAAAAACGTGCTTGCCGGCCTTCAGGCACTGGATGGCCAGCGGCTTGTGAAACTTGTTCGGCACGATGACGCTCACCGCCTGGATCTCAGGGCTGCCCTTCAGCATCGCCTCCACGGACTCGTACGATTTGGCGACGCCATATTTCTCCGCCGCCTTGGCGGCTGCTCCGGGAGCCGCATCCGCCACGGCCACGATCTCCGCGCCAGCCTGGCGGAACCCCGCCGCGTGATACTGCAACATGCCGCCTGCTCCGATGACTCCGACTTTGATACCCATAATAAATGTGTTCGTTAAGTGATTGGTGAATTTTTTTACCCGAAGGCGCGAGAATGGAGATTCCCTGCCTCAGAGTCAAGGTTTGAAAACACTGCCGCATTCCGGCACGCACCGCCCTTACAAACCCCTGCCGCCCCCCGTTCGTCATTCTGATTTAGACATTCGTCATTTGGACGCTTTCATTCGCTTCATCCTTTCTGCTTCCTGCCCCATGCCTGCCACCCTACGTCCCGCCACCGTTGAAGACCTCCCGGCTATCAACGCCATTTACAATCACTACGTCGAGCACAGCACCTGCACCTACCAGACCGTGCCCAGCACCGCTCAGGAGCGGCAGGACTGGTTTGACGCCCACGGACCGGAGCACCCCGTCATCGTCGCCGAAGAAAACGACACGATCATCGGCTGGGGCTCCCTCAGCCGCTTCCACCCGCGCCAGGCCTACTGCCACAGCGTGGAAGACTCCGTGTACCTGCATCATGAACATCAGGGCAAAGGCATCGGCAGCCTCATCCTTGGCGAACTCATCGTGCTCGCCAAAAAAATCGGCCACCACACCGTCCTCGGCGGCATCGATGCCGATCAGGCCGGCAGTATCGCCCTGCACGCCAAATTCGGCTTCGTCAAAGTCTCCCACCTCAAGGAAGTCGGCCACAAGCATGGGCGCTGGCTCGATGTGCTCTGGATGCAGAAAATGCTGTAGCCAAGTTCTACGGCGGCGGCGCAACTGGATCGGGAAAGCTCCGCTTCACGAAAGCACACACCAGGGTCCGCGGCCCGTGCCCATGCTTCGCGGCCCCTCCTTCAGCAAGCCCGCAGGGGTCTCCCCAGCTCAGTTGCACGCGCCTGTACGCCTCTCTCCCTGCCTGCTATTCAGCATCTGCCGTCTTCCCCACCACCGGCACAATCAGCCGCGACGGATGCTCCGCATCGCAATAAATGCGGTTCGTCTGCTTCACCTTCTCACCTTCCTCACTCCACGGCTCTCCTGTGCCCGGATTCACATCAAAGCGCGGGAAATTGCTGGAGGTGATCATCACACGCACCCGATGGCCGGTGTTGAAGATGAGGCTGGTGGACCAGCAGTCCACGGTGACTTCCTCGATCTGCCCGGGCGTCAGCACCTCCGGCTTCTCCCGCGACTTGCGGTAGCGCAGGCGCTGGATGCCCTCGGTGATGAGCATGCTGCGTCCGTCGGGATACACATCGCAGATTCGCACGGAGAGGTCGGTGTCCGCCGCGCTGGATGAGATGAAGATCTTGGCCCAGACACGTCCGGTCACCTCCACAGGCTTGTCCAGCGGCTCGCTGGTGAAGACCACCGCATCGTCACGCCCCTCCACCTTGCGCTGATCCATGGGCCCACGCGCGATGGTGAGATTCTGGCCTCCGATCGTGGGGCAGGGATTCGTGGGGTCAAAAGTGTACTCGTGGAAGGAGCCCGCCTGCTCCGGAGCCTGCAGCGCTACCTTCTTCTCGGCGGTCAGATACACAGGCGTCTCCTTGGCGGGGATCGGCCAGTCGTTCGCGTAGCGCCATTCATTTCCAGGCGCTCCTGGCGTGCTCGTGTCTCCCATCACGTAATAGGCCACGGCAGGCTCCTTCTCCACGCCGTTGTGAACGCCGCCCAAATAATGCTCAAACCAGCGAACAGGGTCATACTTGGCGGGCACACGATTCGCATCTGGAAACGTAAGCTCACCGGCCGGCATCTTGCCAATCGCATGCTGCCATGGCCCCATGATGAGTTTCTGTGTCCCCTTGGAGCCCTCCCCGCCCTGGTGCTGCCGGCCGATGAACTGGTCGATCGTCCCCTGCGCAAACATGTCAAACCACCCGCCCACATTCACCGCAGGCACATTCATCAAGGCAAAGCGTGTGTGTGTGTCATTCGCGCGCCAGTAGTCATCGTAGGAAGGATGGGCTCGGTGGATGGCAAGAGCCTTGGGATCAAACTTGTTGCCTGCAGTCCAGTTCTCCACATCTGCTTTGCGAAAGGCGCTGCCGATGTAGCTCGCGTCTGAATACATGTCCGTGGGAGCCACCAGAATGTACTGCGCCTTCAGCCCCACAGGCGCTGCGCCCGCCAGAAGATTCTGCGTGATGCCGCCGGCCGAACCTCCAATGGTGGCGATGCTGCCGTTGCACCACGGCTGCTTTTTGATCCACTCGATCGTGTCCACACCATCCTGATGCTGCCCCCATCCGCAGCCGATGAAAGGCAGGTTTTCCCCCTCGGACTCATAGCGCCCGCGCATGTCCTGGTTCACAAACGCATAGCCCGCCCTGGCAAAACCCGGCGCGCTTTCGTTGTGCTTCACGCGGTTGTACGGCGTCCTTGCAAGGATCACCGGAAAAGGTCCCGAACCGGGCGGCAGGCAGATGTCCGTCGCCAGCCGGACACCATCTCGCATCGCGATCTTTTCCGTCTTCATTTCCACCGGCCGTGTCGCATCGGCCACCTGCTTCAGCCAGGCTTCAGTGGACACGGTTTGGTCCGCGGCAGCAGCACCGGAAAGCATTCCCTCGATCTGCCTCGCCCACTGTTCACCGTACGTCCTCTTCACATGCTCCACCGCCTGCACCTGCTCCGTGGTGGACAGCACGCCGTCCCGGTCTCCGTCCGCCTTCGGAAAGAGGGCCCTCATTTTTGCGGCCAGCGCATCGTCCCCTGACGCAGGGAAAGCGACGAGGGACAACAAGGCGCTAAAAAAAAGGAGGAAATGTTTCATGGAGAAAATCACATCCGCTGTGTGTCTCAGAGCAACGGCTGATATGACAATGACCGGCAAAAAATGCTGCTGCGGCATTTCGCCACATTTTCAATGTCCCGCCAGCGACGATGGCATGGCATGGATTTCCCATCTTTTTACATGGACCACCTCGCCGGAGGCCGGCTCATCATCGGTCTCATTGCCAGTCTGCACGTGCTCATCAATCACCCCCTGGCCGTCGGCGCCTATCCTCTCCTCACATGGATGGAATGGTGGGCTCATAAAAACAACCGGCCGGATATCGACCGCCTCGCCTACCGCATCACCTTCATCGTTTTCATTGTCACCACGACGGTGGGCGCGATGACGGGCGTGGGCATCTGGCTTTCCACCTCTCTCTTCGCCCCCTTTGCCATCGGTTCGCTGCTTCGCGTTTTTTTCTGGGGCTGGTTCATGGAGTGGCTCGTCTTCATCAGCGAGGTCGTCCTCATCTGCTGGTGGTTCCTGAGCTGGAAGAAGGCGGACACGCCGGAGAAAAAACGCAAACACATCAGGATCGGCCTGGCGCTCAGCATCATGTCCTGGCTCACGATGGCTCTCATCGTGGCCGTGCTCGGCTTCATGATGAAACCCGGGGAGTGGAGCCAGACCCGCACCTTCCTGGATGCGATGACCAATCCGCTCTACGCACCCCAGCTCGGCTTCCGCACCTTCATTGCGCTGATGATGGGCGCGGTGTTCGTGTGGTTTGCGACCTTCTTTTTCACAAGACAAAAAAGTGGCCTTGACCACGAGCCCCGCCGTCTGCGCAGCTGGGTGGTCTACCGCATGTCACATGTGGTGCTGGTCAGCCTGCTGGCCACCTACCTCTTCGGCACCTGGTACTGGGGCCGCATACCTGAGACCATGAAGGCCAACAGCTCCGTGGCGCTCCTCACCCAGGAGTTCATGAGCTGGCACGGCCAGTTTCAGACACTTCTCGGCTGGACCATCCTGGTATTTGCCGCCATCGGCCTCGGTGGTCTGGGCAGCAGTTTTCTCATCCCGCGCTGGGCCCTGCTCATCCCCAGCTTCATGGGCATCTGGCTGCTCGGGCACTTTGAGCGTGCACGCGAGTTCATGCGCAAGCCCTGGGTCATCGGCGAGTACATGTACTCCAATGGCGTGCACAAGGACGAGCTCGCCTTCCTCCAAAGCGAAGGCATGCTCAAACATGCCACCTATGTGAAGCACCGGGAGGTCACTGCGGCCAACAAGGTGGAGTGCGGCCAGGACGTCTTCATGCTTGCCTGCTCCCGCTGCCACAGCACCACCGGCCTCAACAGCGTGCTGGACAAGTTCTCCGCCATGTACGGCACGGACAAGTCTTGGGACAGCGCCGGCATGGCCCTCTTCATCAAAGGCATGCACCAGACCCGCACCTTCATGCCCCCCTTCCCCGGCACAGACCAGGAGGCCGAGGCTCTCGTCGCCTACATCCAGCAGCTCCGCCAGAAGCCTGAACCCCTCCACGGCGTGCAGACCACCGGACTCACCGTCGCCCTTCCCGCCCCGGCCCCGCTGAAGACCGCCGAGGCCCAGGCCCGGAACTGATTTTCCACACCATGCACTCCTTCCTCGCCACCACCCCAGTCCCGCGTGATCTCCCTCTGCCGCTGCCAGTGCCAGAGTGGCTGCTCGTCGGCTGTCTCGTCATCTTTTTCCTCGTCCACATTCTCTTCGTCAATCTCATGGTCGGCGGCTCCATGCTCGTTGTCGTCCTGGAGTGGCTGGGGCTGAAGGACAGACGCTGGGATGCCCTGGCGCATGAGATCGCCCAGACCATAACGGTCAACAAAAGCCTCGCCGTCGTCATGGGCATCGGCCCCCTGCTCTGCATCAATCTGCTTTACACCATGCAGTGGTATTCCGCCAACGCCCTCACCGGCCACGCCTGGCTGCTCATTGTGCCCCTCGTCATCGCCGCCTTCCTGCTCACCTACCTGCACAAGTACACCTGGGACACATGGACCACCAGTGGCAGAAAGACGCTTCACCGGCTTGTCGGCATCACTGCCGCGCTGCTCTTCCTCTTCATCCCGCTCATCTTCCTTTCCAATGTGAACCTCATGCTGTTCCCCTCCGAGTGGGAGAAGGTGAAAGGCTTCCTCTCCAGCCTCAGCATCGGCAATGTGCTTCCTCGTTACCTGCATTTCATGGCCGCCAGCCTCGCCATGACCGGTCTCTTCCTTGCCGGATGGTTCGGCCGTGCAGGCTCCGACCTCACACATCTGAAAGGCTTCACACGCCCTGAGCTGCGCCGTTTCTTCTACAAAGTGTGCGCGCATGTCACACTCGCTCAGTTTGTGCTGGGGCCGCTGCTGCTCTTCACGCTGCCTTCCGTGGGTGTCACCGCTCAGGTTTATGTGATCATCTTCACCGGAGCGGCCCTCGGCCTGCTGACACTGCGGGTGCTCTTCGGCGAGCTGAAGCGAACGGATGCCACCATCGGCAGCCGCTACTGGCTCATTGTTTTCCTCTTCTCCTTCGTCGTGCTCGGCATGGGCAGCGGACGCCACGTCTACCGCGAGGCTGCCCTGGCCTCGCACAAGGCCGCGATCAAGGAGCACACACAAAGCTACCACACTGCACTGGAGGATTTTAACAAGGCGCATGCCGCCATGCCTCAGGCTGGCGAACTGAGTGCGGAGCAGCTCTTCATGAACTGCGCTGCCTGCCATGCGCCCAATGTCAGGCTCGTCGGTCCGCCCCTCACAGAGATTGCGCAGATTTATGCGGGCAATCCTGGCGGCATCGTCACCTGGGCGAAAGCTCCCGGCAAAAAACGCCCCGAAATGCCCCAGATGCCCCCGATGGCCCATCTCGGTGAGTCCAGTCTTCTCAAGATCGCCAACCTGATGCTGCAGAAAGGTGCCGCCGCCAAGTGAGCTGCTCCCGCCCAGGCTGTGCAGCAGCAAAGTGCCGCGCCTGTTGGACAGACGGCCTGGCTGGCGCACTGTGGGGCATGCCCGCTCACGCTTCACATCCCTCTTTATCACAGCCGCGTTGGCAGCGCTGGCTGGGCTTGAGCGAAGTGTGGGCCGGTGGTGCCCTGAGCGCACGCGTGCTCGTGCTTCTGCGCTGGATGGCGGCTGCCGGCCAGGGGCTCACCCTGCTTATCGTCTCAGGCATGGGTGTGGAGGTGCCTTGGGCAGCCTGTGGAGGCGCGGTGCTTGTGACCCTCGTCACCAATGCCCTGCTCGAATGGTGGCTGCGGCAGATCGGCTGGCAGTTGAAGGAGGGTTTTTTTCACCTCGTCGTCTGGGATGCGCTCACGCTGACCTTTTTGCTGCACTGGACAGGCGGGCTGCAGAATCCCTTCGCTCTTTTTTACCTCGTTCAGCTCACACTGGCGGCGGTGGCGCTGCGGGCTTCGGCGGTCATCGGCCTCGGTCTGCTCACCACGCTGGCCTGCGCATGGCTCTGGTGGAAGGCGGTGCCTCTTCACATGGCGGATGGCTCGCATGTGCCCGAAACACTGCTCACACAGGGCATCTTCGTGGCCCTGGTGCTCGCCGGCGGCTTTGTCCTCGCTCTGCTGCTCGCCCTGCGGCGGCGCTCCCACCGGCTGCAGCGGGAGCGGGAGCGCCTGCGCGCAGAGCTGGACTCCCGCGAGCGCTTTCTCTCCGTGGCTGCCCTGGCCACCGGCTTTGCCCATGAGTTGAGCACGCCGCTGGGCACCATCGCACTAGCAGCGGAGGAAATGCGCGCCCACCCGGATGCCGCCACCGCGGCCGTCATCGCCCATGAGACCACCCGCTGCCAGCAGGTGCTCCAGCGTCTGCGCGAGCTCGGGCAGGAGGCCACAGGACTCTCCGCCGCCCCCTGTGCGGTCAGCCAGGTCGTTGAAACCGCGTTGAACGAGTTGCCGCAGGCCCAGCGCTCTCGGGTGCAGGTCAGCCTGAGAGCCACCGGCAGCCTGGTCGCCTGCGCCGGCCTGCGTGAGGCCCTGCTCGTGCTCCTGCGCAACGCGCTGCTCGCCTCCGCAGACGCAGACACCGTCAGTCTGATCGTCTATGAGCAGGCGGCGCAGCTCCGCTTCATGGTCGAAGACCGCGGTGCCGGTTTCAGCCCCGAAATGCTCCGCCACTGGGGCGAGCCCTTCCGAACCTCGCGCGATCCCGGCATCGGCATGGGCCTCGGTTTGTTCTTCGTCCGCAGGCTCGCCGCTTCCATGCATGGCAGCGTGGAGGTGGCAAACCAGCCCGAAGGCGGCGCGCGCGTCACGCTGCTGCTGCCCCGCCATTCCCCCCAAGCCCCGGCCGCCTCATGAATGTGCTCCTCATCGAAGACGACGAAAGCTTCCGCACCACGCTGGCACTGGCTTTGAAACGCCGTGGCTGCGACGTGCTGCAGGCATCAGGCAGGCACCAGGCCCTGGACCACGCAGACACTGGCCACATTGACGGTATCGTCCTCGACATGCGTCTTGGTTCTCTCGATGGCATGAGCCTCATCCCCCTCCTGCGGCAAAGGCTGCCCCACGTGCGGCTCATCGTGCTTACCGGCTACGGCAGCATCCCCGGCGCGCTCGAAGCCGTGCGCACCGGCGCGGACGACTATCTCTTGAAACCCGCCAGCGCCGACCAGGTGCTCGCAGCTTTGCAGGGCCGCTCGGCCTCCCCGTCACGCCCCTCCGCCGCCGACGTGCCCAGCCTGGCTCGCCTCGAATGGGAGCACATCCAGCGTGTCTTGCACGACTGCTCCGGCAACATCTCCCATGCCGCAGAAGCCCTCGGCATCGACCGCCGCACCCTCCAGCGCAAGCTCGGCAAAATGCCGCCGGAGGAGTGAACTCCCCCCCAAAAGGCGAAGGCGCCGGGATCTCTCCCGACGCCTTCATGTGGATCAGCCCTCATAAGCCGGATTCTGTTTCCACACGCCTTGCGACGCGCGGTCATGATCATTTATCTGTCAGGCTGGAGGACCAGCCCGCCCCTGCTTGCGCAGTGGTGCGACTATTACCCGGAGCTATCCATCCCTTTCGGGACTTGCGGCCAGGCGGGCCGTTTCTCCTGTTCTGTCTTGCACCGCATGAGGTTTGTCGTGCCCCCTTCCTCGCGGTCGGGGCGGTGGGCTCTTACCCCGCCTTTTCACCCTTGCCCTCGCTTTCGCTCAGGCGGTTTGTTTTCTGTGACACTGTCTGTGACTGCGGCTTGCACCGCAGCCCCCACGCTTTCACGTGGCATGCTGCCCTGTGGTGTCCGGACTTTCCTCCAGCGCCCTGCCTTGCAGCAAAACACCAGCGATCACTCCGGCCGACCCGCCGTCAGAGTAAAGGCTCCTGCTAAAAGGGCAAGCCGGGCCGCATGGAAAGATGACGCGAAACTTTCCCGCCCCTCCCTCTGTTTAACCCCCAAATCCACCCCACCCGCCATGAAAGCACTCTCCGCCTTCCTGCTCGCCATCACCGCATTTACCTCTCTGACCCAGGCCGAAGACGCCCCTGAACAGCGTCCCGGCACAGCAGGCGCAGGAAACGGAGAAGGCAGGGGAAAGATCCGGGAAATGCTGGTGCAAAAATTTGATGCCAATAAAAACGGCACGCTGGACCCGGACGAAAAAGCTGCGGCCATGAAAGCCATGCAGGAGCGCAAAGGTGGTGGCCCCGGAACCAAAGGCGCCCCAGGCAAAGGCCCCATGCAGGAGGTGATTTTGCAACGCTTCGACGCCAATAAAAACGGCGTCCTCGACCCCGATGAAAAAGCCGCCGCCATGAAGGCCATGCAGGAGCGCAAAGGCAAATCAGGAAGCCCTTCATTCACTCCCGGTGCCCCTTCAGAAACCGGCAGCAAATTCCGTCGCCCACCAGAAGCCCCCAAAGAAGGCGACGCTGCCAAGTGATCGGCCGCCACTCTCACTCTTCTGCGCTCTTCTTGCCTCTCGGAGCCTCCGGCAGCGGCACGCCACGCTGCTTTGCTTCCCACTCCGCATACCCCTTCTTGCTGCGGTTCCCGAGGTACTTGTAGGTGTCAAAGATGGCCTCATTGCCCAGCACGCGCGGGTCCTTTTCCTCTTTGAGCATCGCTTCCAGCTTCGCCCTCAGTTCCTGCTTCTTCGCGGCATGCTGCGGATCCTTGGCCAGGTTCTTCAGACACTCAGGGTCTTTGGCCATATCGTAGAGTTCCTCCTCCGGCCGGTAGTTGAAGGCCAGATCAAAGAAGAGTCCCTTGTTGTCCACGATCCACGACTTCGTGGGGCCGTCGTCAACATTGCCGTAGCCCGTTTCAGGATTGCAGGCGGGCCAGCGCTCCGGATGGTAGTTGTGGCTGTAGAAAAACTCAGGCGTGCGTATCGCGCGCACAGGATAGCCCCAGTCGTTTGGCCGCCCCAGATCATGCCTCTCCTTGCCCGCCAGCATGACCTTGCGGTCTTCCACAAAGCCGCTCTTCTCACTGCGCAGGATGTTCACCAGGCTGCTGCCGCTCATCTGCTCATGCTTCGGCAGCCCGGCCAGTTCGAGGTAGGTCGGCGCGAGATCCCGCACATTGATGAAATCCTCCACCACGCGCCCGGCCTTGATCCCCTTCCCCCAGCGCATCGCCAGCGGCAGGTGGTAGCCGTCCTCATAGATCTGTCCCTTCACGCGCGGAAACGGCATGCCATGATCCGAGGTCACAATCACCAGCGTGTCCTCCAGCAGCCCTGACTTTTCCAGCAGACCCAGTGCCTGCCCGATCTGCCTGTCCCCCCACTCCACCTCGATCGCGTAGTCCGCCAGATCCCCGCGCACCGTTTCGTTGTCAGGCAGGTAACCAGGCACTTTCACCTCCTCCAGTTTCTTGCCCAACCTCACCCCGGAGTCGAGTTCGTAGCTGCGGTGCGGCTCCTTGAAGCCCATCCAAAAGCAGAAAGGCTGCGCCTTGTCACGCTGCGCCAGGAAGGCCTCAAAATTGCGCGGATAATCCGTGGTGGCGATCCCCCTGGTCGGCGGCTTCTGGGTGAACTGATCAAACGCCGGCCCCGCAGGATTGCGCGTGCGGCCCTCCAGTTTGAACTCGCCCGGCCCCCAGCCCTTGCCCGTAAGCCCCACGCTGTAGCCACCCTTCTCCAGCAGGTCCGGATACACCGCAAACTTCGGCGGGAAAAGACCGCCATGGCACACCGCCTCCTCAAGCTGCCAGGAATTGCGCCCGGTGAGGATCGTGGCCCGGCACGGACTGCACTTCGGGTTGGACGTGAAGGCATTCTTGAACAGCACACCTTCCTTCGCCACCCGGTCAAAGTTCGGCGTCTTCACCCACTCGCAGCCATACGCACCTGCATGCTGCCAGCCCCAGTCATCAAAGATGATGAAGAGAATGTTCGGACGTGGCGCATCCGCAGCACGAATGCCGACAGCGAAGACAAGAGCCGCAAGGACGGCCAGATGGAATTTCATGCGCCGTGAAACGCATGAGAAATCCTCAACTTGCAGCCGCTTCTTCCACACTCACACACGTGCACACCAGATGGCGGTCCCCGTACACATTGTCGATGCGTGAAACGGGCGGCCAGTACTTCGACTCCTGCACCCACGGCAGCGGGAAGGCGGCGGCCTCTCGTGTATAGGCGTGCGGCCAGTCGCTCTTCATCACCGCAGCGGCGGTGTGTGGCGCCTGCTTGAGCGTGTTGTCCGTGGGGTGGCACTTGCTGCTCTCCACTCCGGCCATCTCCGCGTGAATGCACTGCATCGCCTCGCAAAAGCGGTCGATCTCTGCCTTGCTCTCGCTCTCCGTGGGCTCGATCATCAGCGTGCCCGCCACGGGCCAGCTCATCGTTGGCGCATGGTAGCCGAAGTCCATCAGCCGCTTGGCCACATCCTCCACCGTCACCTTGTGGAAATGGCTGAAGTCCAGGATGCACTCGTGCGCCACCAATCCTTTCGCCCCCTTGTAAAGCGTGGGGAAGTTCATCTCCAGTTTCTTGGCGATGTAGTTCGCATTCAGAATGGCGTACTTTGTCGCATCCACAAGACGCGGCCCCATCATGGCGATGTACATCCACGAAATGGTGCAGATGCTGGCGCTGCCCCAGGGGGCCGAGCACACCGCACCTTCACGCCGGTCCGCCTGCCACGTGTGGTGTCCCGGCAGGTGCGGCCGCAGATGCGCCGCCACAGCAATCGGCCCCACTCCCGGTCCTCCGCCCCCGTGCGGGATGCAGAAAGTCTTGTGCAAATTCAGGTGGCACACATCCGCACCGATGCGCCCCGGAGAGGTCAGCCCCACCTGCGCGTTCATGTTCGCACCGTCCATGTACACCTGCCCGCCATGCTCGTGCACCAGCTGGCAGATCTCGATGATCGACTCCTCAAACACGCCGTGCGTGGAGGGGTAGGTCACCATCAGCGCGGCCACCTTCTCTTTGTGCGCCTCCACTTTGGCCTTCAGGTCTTCCACGGAGATGTTTCCCTGGTTGTCACACGTCACGGGCACCACCTTGAATCCGCACATCACGGCGCTGGCGGGATTGGTGCCGTGCGCGGAGGTCGGGATCAGGCACACGTCACGGTGCTCCTCGCCACGCGCGGCATGGAAGCGCTTGATCGCCAGCAGCCCTGCATATTCGCCCTGAGACCCAGCATTTGGCTGCAAAGACACCGCATCAAAACCCGTGCATTCAGCCAGCCATGCCTCCAGGTCTCCAAACATCGAGTGGTATCCCTCCGTCTGGTCCGGCGGCGCAAAGGGGTGCAGGCCGTTCACCTCCGGCCAGCTCAGCGGCATCATCTCCGCCGCCGCGTTCAGCTTCATCGTGCAGCTACCCAGCGGGATCATGCTGCGGTTCAGCGCGATGTCCTTCGTCTCCAGACGGTGCAGGTAGCGCATCATCTCCGTCTCAGAGTGGTAGGAGTTGAACACCGGATGAGTCAGAAACACAGACATGCGGTGGTGGCGTGCAGAACAGTGCAGCGGACTGTCCCCGTCCAGCACCGGAGGCTGCTGCGCCTTGGAAATGCCAAAGGCCGTCAGCAGGTTCAGCAGTTCCTCTTCCGTCACGCGTTCATCCAGAGCCACCCCCACAGCGGTCGCATCGATCTTGCGCAGGTTGATGCCAAAGATCAGCGCACGCTTGAGCAGGTCATCCGCGTTGGGCACCCGCACGCTCAGCGTGTCAAAAAAATCGTCGCTCAGCACATCCAACCCCGCGCGCAGCAGTTCGCCGGCCAGCCATACCGCAGCACCATGCACCCGGCGCGCAATGGCCCGCAGCCCCTGCGGCCCATGATAAACCGCATACATGGAGGCCATCACCGCCAGCAGCACCTGCGCCGTGCAGATGTTGCTGGTCGCCTTTTCACGGCGGATGTGCTGCTCACGCGTCTGCAGCGAAAGACGGTAGGCTGCCCTGCCAGAGGCATCTTTGGAAACACCGATCAGTCTCCCCGGCAGCCGGCGCTTCAGCGCATCCTTCACCGCCATGAAAGCCGCATGCGGCCCGCCAAAACCCAGCGGCACCCCAAAGCGCTGGCTGTTGCCCACGCAGATGTCCGCCCCAAATTCCCCCGGTGGCCTCAGCACCGTGAGAGCCAGCAGGTCTGCGCTCACGACGAGCAAAGCACCCGCCTCATGCACCTCAGCCGCCAGTCCGGCAAAATCATGAATGACCCCCAGCGTGTCCGGGTACTGCACCAGCACGGCAGCCAGTCCCTTCGTGCCATCGTGCTGCCATTTCAGCACATCCCCCACCTCCACCCGGATGCCCAGGGCATCCATGCGCGTGCGCACCACCTCGATGCTGTGCGGATGACACTGGTCAGACACAAACACCCGCGAAGCCCCCGGCACCTGCGCCACCGCCAGCCCCAGTGCCTCGGCGCACGCCGTGCCTTCGTCCAGCAGCGAGGCATTGGCCACATCCAGCGCCGTCAGGTCACGGATCATCGTCTGGAAATTGATCAGCGCCTCCAGCCGCCCCTGCGCGATCTCAGCCTGATACGGCGTGTAAGCCGTGTACCAGCCGGGATTTTCAAGGATGTTCCTCTGGATGACCGGCGGCGTGAAAGTGTCATGATACCCCAGCCCGATGAACGAGCGCATGACCTTGTTCAGCCCCATGATCTGCCTCATGCGGCGCAGCGCCTGCTCCTCGCTCAGCGGTGGTGCCAAGTTCAGCGGCTCACGCACCCGGATGCCCTCCGGCACCACCTGATCTATCAGGTCATCCAGCGTGTTGAAACCAAGTGTTTGCAGCATGCTCTCCGCCTCGGCGGCAGAGGGACCTATGTGACGGCGGGAGAATTGGGTGGGCATCGAAATCGGGGCGGATTTTGGATGCCGCCAAGCTACCTAGCCAGAGCCCGGTGTCACTTGCCAAACAGCGCCCAGAACTTTTTCTCGGAATCTTTTTGCTTGCCCTTGGCCTCCCGCAAAAACGGCGCCAGCGACGCCAGGTTCAGAATCCAGTGGTTGAGGAAGTTGAGCGGCGCACGCAACGGGCGCTCGAAATCCACAAACAGCACCACCCGGTAGCCATCCGTGTCATTCCAGACTTCATGGTTGTAGGTGTCGTCAAAAATGACAGCCTTGCCTTCCTGCCACGAATAAACCTGGTCAGCGATCCGGATGCGGCACTGATGCCGTGGCTCTGGCACCAGCAGTCCCAGATGCATTCGCAACACACCCGCCCACGGTCCGCGATGCTCGGGTATATGCTTCTTGGGGGAAAGAATCGAGAAAAAGCCCGTCGTGCAGCCCGGGATCTTGGCCAGCACCTTCATGGTTTCCGGGCAGTGGCGGGCGTTTTCCTCACAGTCCATGCCCACTCCTTTGAGGAAGAAGGTCTTCCACTGGTCATCTCCCTGGATCATGCCCACTTCCTTCACGATCTCCTGAAAGCTCGGCATCGCATCACGGTATTTCATCACCGCATCGAGTTCCTCCCTCACCTTTTGCCAGTCCGCCTCGACATCCTTCACCCATGGAAAATGCCGGGAGTCATAGATCGGCGGATCGCCCTGGATGGAGCAGTGCGCGATGACCGCCTCCACCACGTCCTGCAGCCAGTTGGTAAACTTCTCCACCAGTCCCTTGGCGGGAAAGGTGCGGTGGCGGCGGTGATAGGCGTCTATCGGCTTGAGTTGAAATCCGGCCGGGACAGTGGCAACAGAAGAGGGGGATGCTTCAGGAGGCATGGGCGAAAGTCCGGCACGAGTAACGAATTTGTCACTCAGTGCAGCCAAAAAATGAGTGGATAAATGCGCAAAAATTGCGCCCGGCTCAGGCGATGTGCTGCCCATAGGCGGCAGCATCCATCAGCCCCTCAAATTCCGCCGCATTGGACGCCTTGATTTTAAAGATCCAGCCTCCCGCATATGGCTCACGGTTGATGAGCCCCGGGTCGCCGCTGAGAGCCTCATTGATGGCCACAATCTCACCCGCCACGGGGGCATAGATGTCACTCGCCGCTTTGACAGACTCAATCACACACACCTGCTGGCCTGCGCTCACCTGGGTGCCCACCTTGGGAGGGTCCACAAAGACCACATCCGTCAGTTCCGCCTGCGCATGATCAGTGATCCCGACCGGAGACGGGCTTTGCGTGGGATCGACCCATTCATGGGAATCGCGGTAGCGGAGGTTGTCAGGAATTTGGCTCATGGGAAATGTCTGTTGGGAGTTCAGGCTGATGGCTTGCGATAGAACGGCTTCCTCACCACCTCCGCCGGAAAACGCCGCCCGCGGATCTCGATTTCCAGGCTGCTCCCGCTCGTGGCGGCGCTCAGCGGCACATAAGCCATGCCGATGCCAGCCCCGAGGCTGGGAGACTGGGTGCCGCTGCACACCTCACCGATGACCTGCCCTCCATACACCACGGGGTAGTGCGGTCTCGGAGGCGGCGCAGCGCCTGTCATGCGAAAGGCAGCCAGCTTGTCAGGCAGCCCGGCGGCCTTCTGCGCCACGAGCGCCTCGCGGCCATGGAAGTCCCCCTTCTCAAAATCCACAAAAAAGCCGAGCCCCGCCTGCAACGGCGTGCGCTCCTCGGAAAGATCGTTGCCATTGAGAGGGTAGCCCATCTCAAGACGCAGCGTGTCACGGGCCCCCAGTCCGCAGGGCATTCCCCCGGCGGCCTTCACCGCAGCCACGATCTTGCGAAACCACGCCTCCGCAGTCTCCAGAGGCATGAAAAACTCAAAGCCTTCCTCCCCTGTGTAGCCCGTGCCGCAGAGCCACATAGGCCCTTGTTCAGTCATGCTGACGAGGATTGCGTTGTGCTCCGGATAAGCCGAGGCCCCACCAAAAACCGCCGCCGCCACTTCACGAGCCCTGGGTCCCTGGATGGCCAGACCGGCGGTGAAATCACTCGCGTTGGCCATCAGCACATCATCCTCTTTGGTGAGCAGGGACTCGAGGTGCGCCCAGTCCGCGTCAATCCTCGAAGCATTGACCACAAGATAAAACTCACGCTCGCTCGTGCGGTAGGCGATCAAGTCGTCGATCACGCCGCCGCGTCCGTTCAGCAGCAGGGTGTACTGGCCCTGCCCTGGCTGCAGTTTGGCGACATTGTTGGTCAGCACACGGTTCAAAAAAACCTCTGCACCCGGGCCGCTCACGATGAACTGCCCCATGTGCGAGATGTCAAAGACTCCCACGCTCTGCCTCACGGCCTTGTGCTCGTCCACGATCCCCGTGTACTGCACCGGCATGTCCCAGCCGGCAAACGGCACCATGCGCGCACCCATCTCCACATGCACGGCATGCAAGGGGGTGCGGCGGAGGGAGTCAGAAGAGGACACGGTGAGACCTCATGTTGTGAAGCATGGGCGTTTTGTCAATTCTCACACTGTTTTGAGCCAATTTCTGAATGCCAATCTCATTTGCAGCCCCTTGCATCCGCTCCATACTCCCCATTCCCCAACGCCCCAGTTAAAAAGCCCCATCATGGCAGCCCCTTTCCTCACCCAGGACTTTCACATCCGCTGGTCCACTCTCACCCCTGAACACATCGAAGCCGACATCCGCGCCGCCCTTGAGAAGGCGCAGGCAAACCTGGATGCCGTGATCAGCCAGGACCGCGGCAAAATGAACTTTGATTCCGTCGTTCTAGGCCTGGATGAGTGCACCCGTGAGCTCAATGAGGCTTGGGGGCTCGTCACCCACCTCGACTCTCTCTGCAACTCCCCCGCTCTGCGTGAGGCCCACAACAGGATGCTCTCAGAGGTCAGCTCCTTCTTTGCCAAGATCCCCCTCAACGAGCATCTCTGGGATCTCTTCGTCACCTACAGCAAGACCGACGAGGCACGCCAGCTCCCCCCCGTGCGCAAACGCGCTCTGCAGGAGTCCATGGAAGGATTCATCGAGGCGGGCGCCGATCTTCCCCCGGACAAAAAAAAGCGTGTGGAAGAAATCGAGTCCGAACTCTCCAAACACACTCAGAAGTATTCCGAAAACGTCCTCGACTCCACAAACAAGTGGGAGTTGCTCATTGAAGACGTTGACCGCCTCAAAGGACTGCCTCAGACCGCCATCGAAGCCGCCAGGTCAGACGCCCTGTCCAAAAACCTCGGCACGCCTGAAAAGCCAGTTTACCGCTTCACCCTGAAGGCGCCTTCCATGATCCCCGTCATGGAATACCTCGAAGACGAAGGCATCCGCAGGCAGGTCTGGGAAGGCTCCTGCAGCATCGGCCGCGGTGGCGAACACGACAACACCGATCTCGTCTGGAAGATCCTCCGCCTGCGCCACGAAAAAGCCCAGATCATGGGCAAGGCCAATTTTGCCGACCACATCCTGGCCCACCGCATGGCCAAAAACGGCCAGAGCGCCCTCCGCTTCATCACGGACCTCTACGAACGCGTGCATGAGGCTTTCCAGCGCGAAACCATCGAACTCCAGGAGTTCCGCGCCGACAACGCCCATCAGGCCGTCGATCTGTTCGAGCCTTGGGAAGTCTCCTTCTGGAGCGAACGCCAGCGCAAATCGAAATACGATTTCGATGAAGAGGAGCTCAGGCCCTTCTTCCCCATCGACAAGGTTCTCAGCGGCATGTTCCAGCTCGCGGAGAAAGTCTTCGACCTGCGCATCACCAGCCGCGAAGTCGTTTACGTCGAGCCAGGCAAGGACGCTCCTGCCAATGTCAGCTCCCAGCCCGGCAAAGCAGGCCCTGTGGAGGTCTGGCACCCCGAGGTGAAATTCTACGAAGTGCGCAATGAAAAGGGCGTCCACATCGGCTCCTTCTATGCCGACTGGCACCCGCGCGACTCCAAACGCGGCGGCGCCTGGATGAACTACCTGCGCATGGGCGTGCCCCCCAGCGGCGAACGTGACCGCCGCCTCCACCTCGGCCTCATCTGCGGAAACATGACCCCGCCCGTGGACGGCAAGCCTGCACTGCTCACTCATGATGAAGTCACCACCGTCTTCCATGAATTCGGCCACCTTCTGCACCAGCTCTGCGGCAATGTGGACATCCCCTCCCTCAACGGAGTCAGCGTTTACTGGGACTTCGTGGAGCTGCCCTCTCAGCTCATGGAAAACTTCTGCTGGGAACGCGAGAGCCTCGACCTCTTCGCGCGCCACCATGAAACGGGCGAAACCATCCCCGCACGTCTCTTCAAAAAGCTAATCGCCGCCAAGAACTACCGCAGCGCCAGCGACATCATGCGCCAGCTCGCCTTCGGCAAGCTCGACCTCGAGCTGCACATGCACCACGCCACCGATGAAGGTGCAGATCTCGACAAGCTCGCACGCTCCATCCTCAAAGGCTACCTCATGCAGCTCAAGACCGAGCAGCCCACCATGGCACGCCGCTTCGGCCACCTCTTCAGCAGCCCTGTAGGCTACGCCGCCGGCTACTACAGCTACAAATGGGCCGAAGTGCTCGACGCCGACGCCTTCACCCGCTTCCAGCAGGAAGGCGTGCTCAACCCCGCCGTCGGCCGCGAATTCCGCGACACCATCCTCAGCAAGGGCAACTCCGAAGACCCCGCCAAGCTCTTCCACGACTTCATGGGCCGCGACCCCGACGCCATGGCTCTCCTCGTCCGCGCAGGCTTGGCTTAGGTGGCGGCGTGAGACGCCCGCAGGAACGTAGGATGGGTGTGGCGACAGCCCGCCCGTCCATCAGCGTGTCATAATACCCCGTCACTCGATACCCCTTGAGCGTGACCGCACTCTAAAACAGCGCTCGGGCACTCGCGCGACACAGTCTCATGCCCTGCTCCTGCCCCGATACGCCACCGCAAAGAACACACACACCGCCGCCGTCAGCGCCGTCTCCCCCCACCAGAAGAGGCGCCAGTTCGTCGTTATTCCTTTCGTACACGCCTCGAACCACCAGCCGCCGCCGAGATACCCCAGCAGGTTGCCCACCCCGCTCATCAGCATGGCCAGCAGCGCCTGCGCACGCACCCGCCATTTCGGGTCGATGCGCTCCTCCAGATAAATCTGCGTGGTGATGAAATAGAGCGTGTACGCAAACCCGTGCAGAAAGGTTCCCAGCATCACACTGGCCAGCGTGTCGATCGTATTTAGGGAGTAGCGCACGACACAAATGGCGATGCCCGAGAGGAACACCCACTTAAGCCGGAAACGCGCCATCACTCCCGACAGCACCAGCATGACCAGCACCTCGGTCGTCTGCCCCAGCGATATGACTGCGGAGATGTTCTGCACGCCCAGATCATGCAGCTGGCGCGAAGTGTAGGGATAAAACGCCGCCAGCGGGATGCAGTACAAAGCAGCCGTGATGAAAACCACGCGATGATCACGGTGGATGAGCAGCCCGAGAGCATCCAGTCCGAGGATCTGTTTCCAGGTGCGGTGCTGCACGACTTCACCCGGGGGAATCATCGGCAGCCGCCAGGTCAGGCTCATCACCACCAGCCACAGCCCCGCAGCGGTGACACCTGCCACCAGCGAGGCATCCGCCCGCAGCACAAAACTCACCGTCCAGCAGCCCACCATCCAGCCCCCCGTGGCCCAGGCCCGCAGCGGCCCGAACTGCATCTTGGCATCATGCAGCTGGGAAAAGACAATGCTGCTGGTCACACTCCAGGCCGGCAAAGCCACCAGAGCCAGCATCTGCGCACAGATCAACACCGCCGCATCGCTCCAGCCCCATGCCAATGAGCCACATGTCAGCAGCAGGGCCAGGCTGGTGGCCGCCGTCAGCCAGCGCAGCAGCAGGACCGGCGAATGCTTCTGATCCGCCAGCGCCCCCACAAACAGAGGCGAAATGAATGCAGCGGTCGCAGTCGTGGCAAACACCCACGGCACCAGATGCCCGCGCCCATGCGCATTGAAGACGTTTGCCAGCGGCACACTCCACATCCCCATCGGCATTGCCGTGCAGAAAAACAGCGTTGCCAGCGATTTGCGGCTGGCCTTGGCATCCGGTGCGGGGTTGGACATCGTTGTTAATTTTTGAAATAAGCCGGGAGCCCGCAAACTCCAACAACGAGTCTGTAAAAAGCGAAGGTTGCGCCCCCCGCCCGCCTTTCCATCTTCCGCGACCTTTCTCCCACCACTACCACCACCTTTCACATGGAAAACGTCATCATCATCGGCACCGGCTGCGCCGGCTATACCGCAGCCATCTACACCGGCCGCGCCAACCTCAAGCCCCTCATCCTCTCAGGCAACATGCCCGGCGGCCAGCTCACCACCACCACTGAAGTTGAGAACTTCCCCGGCTTCCCCAATGGCATCATGGGCCCGGAGCTGATGATGAACATGCAGACCCAGGCCGAAAAATTCGGTGCACGCATCGAGTACACCCTCGTCAGCAGCGTCAAAAAGACCGCTGCAGGCCACTTCGAAGTCCACACCGAAGGCGGCACCGTCTATGAGGCACGCACCGTCATCGTCGCCACCGGCGCCTCCCCCAAGCACCTCGGCCTGCCCAACGAGAAAAGCCTCATCGGCAAGGGGCTGACCAGCTGCGCCACCTGCGACGGCGCCTTCTACCGCAACGTCCCCGTCTGCGTGGTGGGCGGCGGCGACAGCGCCTGCGAGGAGGCCGGCTTCCTCACCAAATTCGCCAGCACCGTCTATCTCATCCATCGCCGTGACGAACTGCGCGCCTCCAAGATCATGGCAGACCGCGCCCTCGCCAATCCCAAGATCAAGCCCGTCTGGAACTCCACCATCAGCGAATACCTCACCGATGAGAAGGGTGAGATGCGCGCCGTCACCCTCGAAAACCTCGTCACCGGCGAGAAGAGCGAGCTCGAGCTCAAGTGCGTCTTCGTCGCCATCGGCCACGTGCCCAACGCCCAGTTCCTCGGAGACCTCGTGGACACTGACGAAGGCGGTTACATCCTCCAGACCGAAGGCACCCGCACCAAAACAGAGGGCCTCTTCGCCGCAGGCGACGTCGCCGACCACGTCTATCGCCAGGCCATCACCGCCGCAGGTCAGGGCTGTGCCGCCGCCCTCGAAGCCGAACGCTACCTCGCCGACCACGGCGTGCATTGATGCGGACGTGGGATGGGCGTGGCGCAAGCCCGCCCGTCTCTCAACGTATGGCAAACACCACTCTACACGAGCGTCACAGCCGGAATGCTCACTCCGTGAACAACACCCGGTGAATCGGCGCCGGGTACGGCACGTCCGGCCCCTTCGCCTCCGTCCAGAGAATGCGGTTCAGCTCATCCTCCGGAGCTTCATCGAACTCATCAAAATCCATCATCGCACTGGCCTTCGCTCCAGGCGATGCCGGCGTGTTCTTGGCCAGCAGGTCCACCTTGGGCTGCCGTGCGCGGTACTCCCTCATCACAGGCTCATTCGTAAAGCAGCGGAACATCGGTGTCGCCCCCGCGTCATACTGCGTCATCGGCGGCAGGCCCAGAATCAGCTCCATCGTGCGGATCATGCTCGCCGTGGTGTAGAGCGTGTGGTCCAGGCTTCGCGGCTTCACCCACGGGCTGATCACGGAGCCGATCGTGCGATGCGCATCCACATGGTCAGGCCCGTTCTGCGCATCGTCTTCGATCACGAAAATCGCCATCTGCTTCCAGAACTTCGACTTGGTGGCCGCTTCGACGATCTTGCCAAAAGCCAGATCATTGCTGCCCACGCAGGCCGCAGGCGTATGTGCGCCTGGCGTGGTTCCCTTGGTGTGGTTTTCCCCCAGTGCCATGATGGTGAAGCGTGGCAGCTCCCCGGTCTTTTCCGCCTCATGCAGGTCGTTGATCCAGTTCTGGCATTTGTCCATGTCCCGCGTTTCGCTCCATTTCCCGCGGTTGACACTTGGCACGCGCTGCGCGCCTTCGCCATACGTCTTGAAGCTGATCCCTGCACGCCTGCACTGGTCCCACAGATAGCCCGCCGTGGGTGTTTCGAGCTCGTCATTCCCCGGCAGCTTGTCCTTGCGGGAGGAGTAGCTCTGCGTCCATGAGCGCTGGTTCCAGTCCGTGGCCATCGCCGCATCGCACCAGCTGTGTCCGTCCACGCTCACCTCCCCGTTGCAGTACAGATTGTCCAGCAGCACGTAGTCACGCGAGAGCTGGTGCTGATTCGGCGTCACATCCTCGCCGTACAGCGTGATGCTCGGATCGCCGTTGCCCATCGGCCTGCCCTTGGCGTCCTTCATGTCTCCCAGCACCTGGTCATAGGTGCGGTTTTCCTTGATGATGTAGAGCACGTACTTGATCGGGCAGGGCTCGCCCACCTTGGCAGGGATCACGCAGTCGTTCGGCTTCTGTGCCGTGCGCAGCATCTCCGGCTTGTAGGGCGAGTTCTTTCTTACCTGTGCCGTGTAGGCGGTCATCTGCGTGTCATCCGGCTTGGCAATGAAGCTCACGCTGCCATCCAGGGTGCGCCCGGGGTGGATGGCCTTCTGCTTTTCCCCCGCTTTGAGCTCGCCGTCCTTGCTGGGGTCCGGCATGGCGGTGATGCCCTTGCCATTGCCCACCAGAAGCGTGCCTCCATCGCTGCTGACAGCTAGGGAGGTGGGGTGCCACCCCACCGGGATGAAGCCCTCCACCGCGCTGATCTTTTCCGCATACTTCTCGCCGGGCTCGGAGACAGATTCACCGATGTTCACCACCATCACGCAGTTGTTGTCCGCATTCGCCACAAACAGCGTCTTCCCATCCGGAGAAACCGCCAGCGCATCCGGCGTGCTGCCTTCGGGCGACTGCGGGTAGAGCGAAGTCGAAATAATCTCGCGCGTACCGTCCCACAGCCGGCGGGAGGAGTCGGCGTCCTCGCCCTTCTTCTCCAGCGTGCGCGTCTGGATCACATGCACCGTGTTGTCTCCAGCGCAGGCCACAAACAGCCGCCCGTCCGGAGCCAGCGCCATGTCATTCGGGCGCACTCCCACGCTGAGATCACGCAGCTTTTTGCCCTGCGTCGCATCCACGATCGACACGCTGCGCGCGCCCCAGTTGCTCACATACACATGCCGCTTGTCAGCGCCAAAGTGGCACGAGTGTGGGTGCAGCCCCACGTCCACCGTCTGCTCCACCGCCAGCGTCTCGCCATTCAGCACCCACAGCTCATGGTTGGCCTCGTTGCACACATACAGCCTGCCGTCTTCCGGATGCACGGCTATGCCCGCCACAAATTTGGGCTCGCCCTCTTTCGCCACCTTTACCGAGGTCAGCGGGGAAAACTCCCCGGCTTCATGCTTGAACACGTGCACCTCGCCCGAATTGCCGCCGCTCACAAACAGCCGCTTTCCCTCACGATCAAACGCCAGCCCGTTCCAGATGTGCGGAATGGGGATGAACTGAGTCTGCTTCTGCTCCGCCACGCTGAGCACCGCCAGCCCGGGGCTGTTGTACCCCGCGCACACGGCCACCGCCACCTTGCCGTCTGGGGAGAGGATCATCTTCAGCGGCATGTCTCCCGGCAGCGCCACATGACTGCCTGCAGGCGAGAGCTTCCACCCGTTGAAAAGCGTCCCGCTCCCGGACGGTTTGGAGGGCGTTTCGGCATGGATCAATGTGGCAAAGACAAGCGGAAGGAAAAGAACACGGCGCATTGGCAAAAAACGCCGGAAACCGGCCTTTTTCGCTTTTCTCCGCGACATCCCAGCCTCACTTCCCTCCAGCAGGGGTTTCAGCCCCCTTCCAGCATGGATTGACGCTGGACAGACGCGCTGTGGCACGGCATATGATCGCGGCTTTTCAGGCCGCGCAAACGTACCCCTCACGCATGAGTCAATCGGCAATCCCCCAGGCCATCCGCATCCTCCTTCTTCCCGCCCTCGCTCTCCTGGCCTCCTGCCAGAGCGCCAGCACACGCGGGCAGACGCAGTACCTCGAGGCCTTCTCGACCGAGAGCGTCCCCCACTCCGCCATGTACAACGCCGACCAGGACTCCTACTGGGACGGCGACGGCATGTCTGGCGCTCCCAGCATCACCATCGACATCAGCGACCAGAAGGCCTACTTCTACAAAGGCGGCGCACTCGCCGGCGTCTCCGCGCTTTCCACCGGTGACGAACGGCATGCCACCAAGACCGGCACCTTCAAGATCATCGAGAAGGACCAGTGGCACAAATCCAACCTCTACGGTGACTTTGTGGACAGCGCCGGCAATGTCGTCATGGCCAACATCGACGTGACCAAGGACAAGCCCCCGCCCGGCACCCGCTTCGAAGGCTCCAAGATGCACCACTTCATGCGCTTCGTTGGCGGCATCGGCATGCATGAGGGTTTCCTTCCCGGCTACCCCGCCTCCCACGGCTGCGTCCGTATGCCCCCACACATGGCGGCCATCTTCTACAACAACGTCTCCAAAGGCACACCCGTCACGGTTCGCCCCTGAGATCGCTCATGACACCGGAAACACCGCTCGAAATCGAACCTGCAGACGTAAGTACCCTGCTGCAAAGCCCGGGCGGGCACCCATTCCGTCTCATCGACTGCCGAGAGGAAAGCGAATGGCAGATCTGCCGCCTCCCCCAGGCGCAGCTCGTTCCCCTCTCCCGTTTTGGTGAGCTCGCCCCCCAGCTGTTCACAGACCCCGGCGAGCACATCATCATCTACTGCCATCATGGCATGCGCAGCATGCGCGCCACAGAGTTCCTGCGCCAGCTTGGCATCCACCGCACGCAGAGCATGCGCGGCGGCATCGAGGCTTGGTCAGACGAGGTTGACCCCTCGACGCCACGGTATTGACACATATCCCGGGTGAGTTTGCTCTGGCACATCATGCCTGTGCGGCTACCCTCCATCCCCCCCCCGCACACGCATCCACGCATGGTACGACTTCTCACACAGCAAGGACAGCTCATCGACTGGAATGACGAAAAGACACATCCGTTCCCGGACAATCTCGTCTTCCTCGATCTGCTGAACCCCAGCCGTGCCGAGGAGATCGAAGCCGAAAAATGGCTCGAATACCAGCTCCCCACGCGTGAAGAAATGCAGGAGATCGAGGAATCCAGCCGACTCTACACCGAGAAAGGTACGCTGTACATGACCGCCTGGCTTCCCGTCGGGCTCGACACCACGGACCCCGACAACACCTCCATCTCCTTCGTCATCGCCCCGGACTGCCTCACCACCGTCCGCTACGCAGACCCCCTCTCCTTCCGCATTCTCACAGACCAGGCCAAACGTCAGTGCACCACACCGCTGACCAGTGACGCCGTCTTCCTCCTCCTGCTCGAGCTCATCGTCGCCCGCATCGCAGACGCACTTCAGAGCGTCGAGGCCGACATGAAAAAAATCTGCCGGGACATTTTCACCCTCGACCCTCACAAGGCCCACGCCGCCGTGGAGAAAGACCTCAGCGATGTCGTCAAGCTCCTCGGCCGCCGCAGCGCCCTCGTCGCCAATGTCCGCGAAAGCCTGCTCAGCATCAGCCGCATGCTTCAGTACTTCCTCAACAACGCCGCCAGCTGGATGCGTGGAGACCTCGCCGCACAGTTCCGCAGCGTCATGCGCGACATCAAGAGCATGGACGACTACACCAACCAGCAGACCCAGGAGATGACCTTCCTCCTGGAGTCCACCCTCGGCCTCATCAACATCCAGCAGAACCAGATCATCAAGATCTTCACCGTCGCCAGCGTCCTTTTCATGCCCCCGACCCTCATCGCCAGCATCTACGGCATGAATGTCGGCCTCCCGGCACCCAGCAACGGCTGGGCCTTTGTGCTCGTCATGATCATGATCGTGCTCTCAGCGATCCTGCCGATCGTCTACTTCAAGCGCAAACGGCTGCTCTAGCCCCCCGCCGCTAGAACTGGTAGCTGAACCGGATGCTGCCAAAGTGCGCCTGAAGATCATGGCGGAAGAACTGCCCCTGGTAGGAAAGCATGAGGCTGAACCGGTCGGTAAATGCAAGGCTCACACCCAGCCCGGCCACCAGGTAATCCTGCCCCGGGGATTGGTTGCCCCCGCTGGCAGAAAAGGGCACATTGATCAGCGAAACACTGGTCCCGTTGTTGTTCTTGATGTTCTGACGCTCGTAGCTCAGACGCAGCTGCGGAGTGATCGTCGCAAAACTCGTCCTTATCTGCTTGGAGGCAGACCAGCCCACCCGGCTGACCAGAGACTGGTAGCTCTGCGCACTGTAATGCAGGGCGGCCAGCCCGCCGCCAGTCTCGCTGTACGCGTCGATCGAGCCGTGCAGATAATCCACCCCGGCAAACGGTCCTGTGACCAGCGTGTCGTCCTGAAAGCGGAAGTTCCATCCCGCATTGTATTGCACCGAATGCGTATAGGTGCGGGTCGACCCGTAGGCCGTTGGAAAGGGCGCGCCAGGATTGCGCGTGGAGTCCATCTGATAGGTGCCAAAGCTGTAGAGAACGCTGTTCCAGAAGCCGCCACGCACGTAGGAAAGGTAGCTCGACAGCGCAGGGCCTTCGAGGTACAGGCTGCCAAGGTTGCCGGCATACCCCTGGGTGCTCTGCAAAAAGGAGGCGGCAAACCCAAGCGTCA
This sequence comes from Prosthecobacter fluviatilis, assembly GCF_042655725.1. Classification (GTDB taxonomy): domain Bacteria; phylum Verrucomicrobiota; class Verrucomicrobiia; order Verrucomicrobiales; family Verrucomicrobiaceae; genus Prosthecobacter; species Prosthecobacter fluviatilis. The sequence continues at coordinate 32,060 of NZ_JBHSMQ010000001.1, read as the reverse complement.
AGCCTCGTGAGAGGTGGCGCTCCACACCCACTCCGGACGCCCAGGAATCCACCTGCACGCCAGCCTGTGTTCGGATGGCGTTGAGTTTGACATTGCCATAGTTCACCGTCGCAAACACCTCCCACTGCCGGGAGCGCGCCACACGCCTGGCCATGGGGGAGGCCTTTTCTGGGTCACCGTCTCCTTCCCCCACAATCACTCCCTCATCCAGCGAGGCGGCGATGGAGCCCGAGCCCTCTTCCCCTCCGCCGTTACGGAGGTTGAAGAGATGGCCGTTCAGGTCGGCCGTGACCGTATTGCCACCCGCGATCAGCGCCTGTCCTTGCACCGCGGCAAGCGCCAGCCCGCCATTGGTGTCGATGATGGAGAACACACCATCGCTCGGATCAAGATAGCTCGTGACACCGCTCGCCAGCCCCAGGCTTCGGTCATCCAGAGCCATCCTTGTGGTCACGCTTCCCGCATTGGCATCGCCCGTATTGAGGTGAACAAGCTGCCATTGATCGCCTCCGTGGAAGTTTCTCATGCCGTTGGGATTGCCGATGACGACCTTGCCACCGGCCGAGGAATCCAGCACTCCGTGCAGGTTGATGGAATCTGCCGCACTTGCATTGCCAAGGTTGTTGCCCAGCCCCGCGCCGCTGAACAGGTCCAGATGGATCACACTGTCTGCGCCCATCACCACAGCACCCGAGCCAGATGTTGTTAGCGCAAAAACCGACGCCGTGGCCGCGGCTGCGGGATCCCCCACGCTGAAGCTGCCATTGAGGAAAATGGACTGGTCCGCCGCCACAGTCACGGCTCCGGTCCCGGTCAGCAGGCTGTCATTGCTCACATGGAGCTGTGTCGTGCTCACTGCCGCATTGGCTATCAGGCTCGCTCCATTCTGCAGCGTTGTAGGTCCGTTGTAGTCACTGTCAGCAGCGACCACGAGTTCCGTTCCGTCCACCACAAGATCCGAGCCAGCACTGGCTCCGCTGATGCCCGTAACGCTCACATTCACCGTTCCTCCGCCTGTGATGGTAAGAACAGTGCCGTCTTTCACCAGGCCGCCGGTGAGGTTCAAAACACCGCCTCCCACATTGATGCTGGCATTCGTCTCCGCAGTAATCACACCGGCATAGCTGCTGGTGCCGCTGTTCCTAAGCGCACCGCCATTGCCCACCCCGCTGCCGTTGATCCCCAGAGCCTCGGATGTGCTGTAGCTCACATGGTTGAGCAGCAGCGTCGCTCCACTGCCTACTGTCGTGCCTGCGCTGCCGGCCCCTAGCGCGTTGTTGCCGTTCACCACCAGAGTGCCCGCCCGCACATCCGTCTCGCCGGCATAAGTGTTGTCACCATTGAGCGTCAGCGTGCCGCTGCCAGCCTGGACCACGGCACCTCCGCCGCTGATCAAGCCCGCAAAGTCGCTCCCCTGCACCACCGCATCCGACCGGTTAAAAACCAGCGTCCCATCATTGCTCAGCGCACTGCTGGTGGAGAGTGAGCCCGTGGTGCCACCGCTGCCGATCTGCAGCGTCCCCTCACCAATCGTTGTGGCGCCGGTGTAGCTGTTGGCAGCCGTCAGCACCCAGGTGCCGGCCCCTGACTTGGTCAGCGCTGTGGCACCGCCATGGTCTCCAATCACGGCCGCGAGAATGTTGTCACCCGTGTTGGTGCCGGTGAGCGTCAGCGTTCGGCCGCCGCTCTGGCTGTTAAAGTCCACGCTCCCGGTGTTCGTAAAGTTCACCGCGCCGCTGCCGGAGGCCTCCAAGACGCCCCCGTTGATGCCCACGCTGAACAGACGGTCCGTACTGGCTGCCTCGCCGGTATATTGAAGGCGGCCTCCATTGATCACGAGATTGGCCGCCGCATTGGAAGATGCCCCGATGTTGCTGCTCGTCCCGCCATCGGCCAGCACAGCCACGCTCAGCACTCCGGCGTTGATCGTTGTGCTGCCGGTGTAGCTGTTGCCCCCTGTCAGCGTGGTGCTCCCGGCTCCCGCCTGGGTGAAATCACCGCTGCCGCTGATCGCATTGGCGATGGTGAGCGCATCCAAACGGTTGATGACGAGCCTGGAGTTGTTGGTCACAGCACCTGTTCCCAGCGCACCCGTTGCCCCGCCTGCGCCCACCTGCAATTCGCCGGCGCTGATGACGGTGCTGCCTGTGTAGATGTTCGCTCCGGTCAGCACCCAGGTGCCGGTGCCAGACTTGGTCAGCGTAGTCGCCCCGCCATTGTCACCGATCACGGCAGCAATCGTGTTGCCTTCCGTGTTTGTTCCTGTGAGCGTCAGAGCACGTGTGCCGCTCTGCCCGTTGAAGCCCATGCTTCCGGTGTTCGTGAGATTCACGGCTCCTGTGCCAGAAGCCTCCAAGGTGCCACCGTCCGTTCCCACACTGAAAAGGCGGTCCGTGCTCACATCTTCGCCCGTGTACTGCAAAGCTCCCCCATTGAGCACCAGGTTCGTCGCTTCATTGGTGGACGCCCCCAGATGACTGTTGCTGCCTCCATCTGCAAGGACTGCCACGCTGAGCACTCCGGCATTGATCGTCGTGCTGCCGCTATAGCTGTTGTCCCCCGTCAGCGTGGTGGTTCCCGATCCTGCCTGCGTAAGCGAACCGCTGCCGCTGATCTCATTGGCGATGGTCAGTGCATCGGAGCGGCTGATGATGAGGCTGGCGTTGTTGATCACCGCACCGCTTCCGAGTGAGCCCGCGGTGCCACCAGCACCGATCTGCAGCACGCCCGCGCTGATGGTCGTGATACCGCTGTTGCTGTTGTTTCCTGTGAGCACCCACGTTCCGGCTCCCGACTTCGTCAGCGCAGTCGCACCCCCATTGTCGCCGATCACTGCGGCAAGAGTGTTATCACCGGTGTTCGTTCCGGTCAGGGTCAGCGTGCGGATGCCGCTCTGACCGTTGAAGCCCATGCTGCCCGTGTTGGTAAAGCTCAACGCTCCCGTGCCTGAGACGTCCAAGGTGCCGCCATTGGTTCCTACGCTGAATAAACGGTCCGTGCTCACATCCCCGCCCGTGTACTGCAAAGCCCCCCCATTGAGCACCAGGTTCGTCGCTTCATTGGTGGACGCCCCCAGATGGCTGTTGCTGCCTCCATCTGCAAGGACTGCCACGCTGAGCACTCCGGCATTGATCGTCGTGCTGCCGCTATAGCTGTTGTCCCCCGTCAGCGTGGTGGTTCCCGATCCTGCCTGCGTAAGCGAACCGCTGCCACTGATGTCATTGGCGATGGTCAGTGCATCAGAGCGGTTGATGATGAGGCTGGCGTTGTTGGTCACCGCACCTGAACCAAGCGTACCATTCGTGCCACCGGAGCCCACCTGGAGCACTCCAGCGCCAATGGTCGTGGTTCCCGTGTAGGTGTTGGATCCGGTCAGTGTGAATGTGCCCGAACCCGTTTTGACAATCGACAGCGCTCCTGTGCCACCGTCTTGAATGACACCGCTGAAAGTGGTGCTGGTGTTATTCCCACCCGTCGTCAGGGCTGCCGCATCCACGGAGTTGTTCTGCACGGTCCCTGAGCCTGCCAGCGAGCCGATTCGCGCGTTCAGTCCATTCAGCTCCAAAGTGGCATGCGATCCCAAAATGATCGCTGAATCCAAGTTGCTGCCGCCAATTTGAAGCACGCCGGAACTGACGGTGGTGGCCCCTGTGTAGGTGTTGGCTCCAGTGAGCAGCCAGGTGGCGGTGCCATCGATCGACACCGAAGTAGCGCCGCCATAATCTCCGATGGCCGCTGCGATGATGTTCACCCCGCTGTTCGTTCCCGTGAGCAGCAGGTTGCGGTCACCGCTCTGTCCGTTGAATCCCATGCTGCCGGTGTTGGTGAAATTCAGCGCACCAATGCCAGTCACATCGATCACCGCGCTGCCGATGCCCACGCTGAACAAGCGATCCGTGCTCGCATCTGCCGCGCCTGAGTATTCAAGCGTGCCGCCATTGATCACCAGATTCTCAGCAGCGCTCGTCGCTGCGCCAATATTGCTGCTGCTGCCGCCGTTGGCGAGGGAAGCCACTTTGAGAACACCGGCATTGATTGTCGTCGCCCCGGTGTAGGAGTTGGTGCCGCTGAGAGTGGTCGTGCCTGATCCAGCCTGATTAAACGAACCGCTGCCGCTGATCGTATTGGCAAGGGTGATGGCATCCGAACGATTGATCACAAGACTGGCATTGTTGACCACAGCGCCACTGCCCAGCGAACCCGTGGTGCTGCCACTCCCCACTTGCAGCACTCCACCGCTGACGGTCGTGGTGCCGGTGTAGGTGTTCGTTCCAGTCAGCACCCAGGTGCCCGCGCCGGATTTGACCAGCGAGGTCGCTCCACCGTTGTCACCGATCACCGCAGCCAGGGTGTTATTGCCAGTATTCGTGCCCGTAAGGGTCACAGTGCGCGTGCCGCTCTGGCTGTTGAAACCCATGCTGCCTGTGTTGGTAAAATTCACGGCTCCCGTACCGGAAGCATCCACGGTACCGCCACTTGTTCCCACACTGAAAAGGCGGTCCGTGCTCGCTGCCGCTCCGGTGTATTGCAGCGTGCCACCGTTCAGCACCAGGTTCGTCGCAGCATTGGTTGAGGCACCCAGATTGCTGGTAGCGCCTCCGTTCGCAATGGAAGCAACACTGAGCACTCCGGCACTGATGGTCGTGCTCCCGGTGTAGCTGTTCGCCCCGGTCAGCGTGGTGGTGCCGGCCCCCTGCTGGACCAGCGAACCGCTGCCACTGATGCTGTTGGCAAGGGTGATGGCATTCGAATGGTTGATCACCAGGATGCCGTTGTCAGTCACCGCTCCGGTCCCGAGCGTCCCCGAGGTTCCACCATTGCCGACCCTGAGCACCCCGGCGCTGATGGTCGTGGTTCCAGTATAAGTGTTCGTTCCAGTCAGCACCCAGGTGCCATTGCCAGATTTCACCAGAGAGGTGGCACCACCATTGTCACCAATGGCTGCGGCGAGAGTGTTGTTGCCGGCATTCGTTCCGGTGAGGGTCAGCGTGCGCGCACCGCTCTGGCTGTTAAATCCCATGCTGCCCGTGTTGCTAAAATTCACCGCACCCGTGCCCGAGGCATCCAGCGTGCCACCACTCGTCCCAACGCTGAACAGCCGGTCCGTGCTGGCGACAGCTCCGGTGTATTTTAAAGCACCACCGTTCAGCACCAGGTTCGTTGCAGCGTTGGTGGAAGCTCCAATGCTGCTGGCACTTCCCCCGTTCGCCAGTTTCGTCAAGCTTAAGGTGCCTGAGTTGATCAGGGTGATGCCGGTGTACGTGCTCGTGCCCGAAAGCACCCAGAGTCCGCTGCCGTTTTTATAAATGGATGTGGCTCCGCCATTGTCACCGATGATGGCGGCAATGGTGTTGTTGCCAGTGTTGCTCCCCTGTAGAAACAGCACCCGTGCTCCCGACTGGCCGCCAAACCCCATGCTTCCAGTGTTGGTAAAGTTCACCTCCCCGGTTCCAGAGGCGTCCAGCGTGCTCCCTCCTGTCTGAATGCTGAAGAGCCGGTCAGTACTCGTAGCTGCACCCGTGTATTTGAGTGTGGCTAGTCCGAGAACCAAGTTGGAGGCTGCATTGCTCGATGCTCCGATGTTGCTCGCCACGCCGCCGTTGGCGAGACTTGTCACCACCAGTATTCCCAGATCGATTCGGGTGCTGCCAGTATAGGTGTTGGCGCCCGTCAGCACCCAGGTGCTGGAGGCAAGTTTGATCAGGGAGGTGGAGCCGCCATTGTCGCCGATCATCGCGGCAAGCGTGTTGTTCCCCGTATTGCTGCCGCTGAGAGTCAATGTGCGGGCGCCCGTGCTGTTGAACCCCATGCTGCCAGTGTTGCTGAAGTTGATCGCTCCGCTGCCAGAGGCGTCCAGGGAACCTCCGCCAGTCCCCAGGCTGAAGAGCCGGTCCGTGCTGGCCGCAGCGCCAGTGTACTGCAGCACGCCGTTGTTTAGCAGCAGGTTCGTGGCGGCATTCGTTGAGGCGCCGATGTTGCTGGCACTCCCTCCGTCGGCCAGACTTGAGACAACCAGCTGGCCGCCAAGAATCCTGGTCACTCCGGTATAAGTGTTGGCTCCGCTCAGAGTCCATTGTCCTCCACCGCTTTTCGTCAGCGCCGTGGCTCCCCCATTGTCGCCAATCAGTGCTGCCAGCGAAGCATTGCCACCTGCAAGTGTGAGCGTGCGCGCACCGCTCTGTCCGTTGAATCCCATGCTGCCAGTATTGGTGAAGCTCAGCAGACCAGTCCCGGCTCCTTCAAGGGTGCCACCAATGATCGCAAGGGAGAACAATCTGTCCGTGGAGGCTGCGGCTCCTGTGTACCTCAGTGTTCCCCCTTCCAGCAGCAGATTTGTCGCTGCCGCGCTGGACGCCCCGATGCCGCTGGCCACTCCGCCGTCGGCCAGCTTGTTGGTCACAAGCACCCCGTCATCAAGGGTGGTCATTCCGGTATAGGTATTGCTGCCAAGAAGAGAAAGCGTGCCCGTGCCTGCCTTGGTGATTGCCAGTGCAGCGCTTCCTCCGTCTTGAATGATACCGCTAAAGCTGCCGGTCGAAGTGCCCGCAACGGTCAGGGTCGCCGCAGTCGCCGCCCCGTTTTGCACTGTTCCCGCTCCGGTCAGTCCGATGACGGTGTTGGTAAATCCGTTGACTCCCAACGTCGCACCGCTCGCAACAGTGATGGCGGAAGCCGTGCTAAATGCATTGTCTGCGCCGGCTTGCAGTGTTCCTGCGTTTACGAAGGTGGCACCGGAATAGTTTTTGGTTCCGGTAAACGTCGTCGTCCCTGTACCCGCTTGCGTAAAGGTGCCCAGACCGCTGAGGGTGTTGGCAATTGTGATCGCGTTTGACCGGTTGATGATCAGGCTGCCGCTGTTGCTCACCACACCGGTTCCGAGCGCACCCGAGGTACCGCCGTTGCCCACCTGCAGGACACCTGAGCTGATGTTGGTGGCGCCTGTGTAAGTGTTCATTCCTGTAAGCACCCACGTGCCGGTTCCAGACTTGGTGAGAATGGTGGCTCCCCCGTTGTTGCCGATCACCGCCGCCAGGGTGTTGCTGTCGGAGTTCGTGCCCGTTAGGGTCAAGGTACGCCCGCCAGACCCGCTCAGCCCCAGGCTGCCCGTGTTGGTGAAATTCACCGCTCCAGTTCCGGAGGCGTCCAGCTTTCCTCCGCTCACATCCACGGTGAACAAACGGTCCGTGCTTGTGGCACCCCCGATGTACTGCAGCGTTGCCGCCAGATTGAGTGTCAGATTTCCGGCCGCATTGCTGGAGGCGCCGATGCTGCTCACACTGCCCCCGTCTGCCAGGGTGGACACACGCAGGATGCCGCTGTTGATGAAAGTCCCTCCAGTGTAGCTGCTCGCCCCGGTGAGCGTCCATGTCGAGGAATCGTCCTTGAGCACTGTCGTGGCTCCTCCGTTGTCACCAATCGCCGCAGCGAGCGAGCCTATGTATGAACCTGCAAGGGACAGCGCGCGCGTGCCGCTTTGGCCATTGAAGCCCATGCTGCCCGTATTGGTGAAATTCACCGCTCCAGTTCCAGAGGCATCCAGCGTGCCACTGCCGCTGCCAATGCTGAAAAGACGGTCCGTGCTCACCGCTCCTCCGGTGTACTGAAACGTCGCTGAATTGATCACCAGATTGGCAGCCGCATTGCTGGAGGCGCCGATGCTGCTCGCACTGCCGCCATCAGCCAGGTTGGTCACGACAAGCTTGCCGCCCCCGCTGACGGTTGTCGTCCCGGTGTAGGTGTTCATTCCCGTGAGCACCCATGTCCCGTTGCCAGACTTCGTGACTGAAGTCGTGACGGCACTCTCCCCGATGACGGCGGCCAGCGTGTTGTTGCCTGTGTTGGCCCCTGTCAGCGTCAGTGTGCGCGGGCTTGCTCCGCCAGGTGTCAGCCCCATGCTGCCCGTGTTGGTGAAATTGATCGCACCCGTTCCCGAGGCATCAAGGATGGCTCCCGCTCCCGCATCGATGCTGAAAAGCCTGTCCGTGCTGGTGGCCGCACCAGTGTATTTCAGTGTCGCCGACAAGCTGACAAACTCAATGTTGCCGGCCGCGTTGCTTGCAGCGCCAATGCCGCTCGCGCTCCCGCCGTTGCCCAGGCTGGAAATGCTCAGCGTACCTGCGCCCCCGATCAGGGTGGCTCCGGTGTAAGTGTTCGCTCCAGTCAGAGTCGTCGTGCCGGCAGCCCCTTGGACAAGCTTGCCACTGCCGCTGATGGTCTGGGAGAGCGTCAGGGCATTGGTGCGCATCAGCGTGATCTGCCCGTTGTTGACCACATTGCCGCTGCCCAGGGTTCCCACCGTCCCGTTCGCTCCGACGTTCAGGGTGCCGTCATTCACGGTTGTGGTCCCGGTGTAAGTATTGGTTCCAGTCAGCGTCCACGTTCCAGTTCCATTTTTCACAAGGGAGGTGGCACCACCGTTGTCTCCTATGACCGCCGCGATCTGATTGGTGGCAAAAGCGCTGGTCCCAGTGAGTGTCAGAGTGCGCGCACCGCTCTGGCTGTTGAAACCCATGCTACCGGCATTGGAGAAGGTAATCCCAGCGGCCCCCGAAGAATCCAGTGTCCCGCCACTGGTGCCCACGCTGAAGAGGCGGTTCGTGCTTCCGCCTCCCCCAGTATATTGCAAAATCCCGCCATTGAGCACAAGGTTGGCCGCCACACTGGTGGAGGACCCGATGTTGCTGCTGACACCGCCGTTGGCCAGGCTTGTCACGATCAGTTTGCCTCCGCTGATCGTCGTCGCTCCCACGTAGCTGTTCGTGCCGCTGAGGGTTGTGGCTCCGGAGCCAGCCTGAGTCACAGAACCGCTGCCGCTGATGGTGTTGCTCACAGTCACACTGTCAGAACGGTTGAAGGTCAGATTGGCATTGTCAGTCACCGCCCCGCTTCCCAGTGAGCCGGAAGTGCCACCGTTCCCGATCTGCAGCACTCCGCCAATGATGGTGGTGGTGCCTGTATAGCTGTTGGCTCCGGTGAGCACCCAGGTCCCTGCGCCACTTTTCGTCAGAGCCGTGGCTCCGCCATTGTCACCGATCACTGCAGCCAGGGTGTTGCCTCCCGTGTTCGTGCCTGTGAGGGTCAGGGTGCGTGCGCCTGTTTGGCTGTTGAAACCCATGTTGCCTGTGTTGGTGAAATTCACCGCACCGGTGCCTGAAGCGTCCAGCGTTCCACCTAGATTGCCGATGCCAAACAGACGGTCAGTCGTGGATCCGGTGCCTGTATATTTCAGAATGCCGTTGTTGAGAGCGATGTTGTCTGCCGCATTGCTCGCCGCACCAAGATTGCTGGCCACACCTCCGTTTGCAATCGTCGCAACAGATAGAGTCAGCCCGCCGCTAATCGTCGTCACACCTGAGTATGTGTTGGTTCCGCTCAAGGTGTGCGAGCCGGCATTGACCGTGACCCCCCCCGTTCCGCTGATGGTTTGTGAAAGGTTGAGCCCGGCCGTGTTGTTCAGCATGAGAATGCCGTTGTTCACAATGTTCCCGCTGATGGAGCCTGTGCTGCCAAAGTTCCCCAGAACCAGTGTGCCCCCGCTGATGGTGGTCGTCCCTGTGTAAGTGTTGTTTCCGGTCAGCATCCAGGTGCCGGTGCCAGATTTGACCAGTGACGTCGCACCTCCGTTGTCCCCGATCACTGCCGCCAGGACGTTGCCGCCACCAGAGCTGCCCGTCAGCGTCAGTGTGCGTGCGCCGGATTGCCCGTTGAAACCCATGCTGCCAGTGTTCGTGTAGCTCAGCACTCCGCCCGATGAATCCAGTGTGCCTCCGGCAGTTCCCACGCTGAACAAACGGTCCGTGCTCGCAGCCCCTCCCGTATATTGCAATGTCCCACCGTTCAGCACGAGGTTCGTGGCCGCGCTTGAGGAGGCACCCATGTTGCTGCTGGTTCCCCCGTTGGCTATCGAGGAAATGCTCACAACCCCGGCGGTGATAACTGTGGCTCCAGTATATGAATTGGTGCCGCTCAGCGTGGTGGTTCCGGCACCCGCCTGAGTCACCGAACCGCTGCCGCTGATCGTGTTTGCGATGGTGATGTTGTCCGAACGGTTGAATGTCAGGTTGCCATTGTCAGTCACAGCCCCGCTGCCCAGTGTGCCGCTCGTTCCCCCGTTGCCCACCTGCAGCACACCGCCGCTGATCGTCGTCGTGCCGCTGTAGCTGTTCGCCCCAGTCAGCACCCAGGTCCCGGTGCCGGATTTGATCAGTGACGTGGCCCCGCCGTTGTCCCCGATCACTGCCGCCACACTGTTGGCCCCCGTGTTTGTGCCGGTGAGCGTCAAAGTGCGCGCCCCCGTCTGGCTGTTGAATCCCATGCTGCCCGTGTTCGTGAAATTCACGGCGCCCGTGCCGGAGGCATTCAGAGTTCCTCCACTGGTTCCCACGCTAAACAAACGATCCGTGCTGGAACCAGAGCCCGTGTACTGCAGCGTGCCTCCATTGAGCACCAGATTGGTGGCAACGTTGGCCGCGGCACCGATGCCACTGGCGCTCCCACCATCAGCCAGATTCGTCACACTCAGCACTCCAGTCCCATTGAGCGTCGTCGCGCCTGTGTAAGTGTTGGCACCCGTCAGCGCCCATGTCCCGGTGCCGGTTCGTGTCACAGACGTCGCCCCGCCGTTGTCGCCAATCACCGCAGCGATCGTGCTGGTCCCACCATTCGAATTCGCCAGCGTCAACGTGCGAGCTCCGGTCCCGACGAACCCCATGCTTCCCGTGTTGGTGAAGTTCACCCCGCCCGTTCCAAACACGTTCAAAGTGATCCCCGAAGTCCCCAGGCTGAACAGACGGTCCGTGCTCACCGCACCTCCCGTATAGGTCAGCGTTCCTCCATTGAGCACCAGATTGCTCGCGTCACTGCTCGATGCCCCGATGCTGCTCGCACTGCCTCCGTTCGCCAGCGAGTTCACCTTCAGCACCGCCGTGCCGCTCACCGTCGTCACACCGGTGTAGGTGTTCGCACCGCTCAGCACCCAGATGCCTCCGCCAGCCTTGGTCACAGACGTCGCCCCCCCGTTGTCACCGATCACCGCCGCCAGCGTGTTGTCATTCGCATTGCTCCCCGTCAGCGTCAGCGTGCGCGCCCCGCTCTGCCCGTTGAACCCCATGCTGCCCGTGTTGGTGAAGTTGATGTTAAAACCGCCCGAGGCGTCAATCGTCCCCCCGTTCGTGCCCACACTGAACAGACGGTCCGTGCTCACCGCAGAACCCACAACCCCTGAATATTTGAGGGTTCCTCCGTCCAGCACCAGATTGGCAGCTGCGCTACCCGATGCCCCGATGCTGCTGCTGCTGCCGCCATTGGCCAATGTAAGCACATTGAGCACCCCGCCGCTGATCGTCGTCACGCCCGAGTAGCTGCTGGACCCCGAAAGCGTCCACGTGCCAGCACCCTCTTTGGTGAGCGCCGTCGCACCGGCGCTGTCCCCGATCAATGTGGCCAGAATGTTGTTGCCTGAGTTTGACCCGGTGAGGGTCAGCGTCCGTGCACCGCCTTGCGAGTTGAACCCCATGCTCCCCGAATTGGTAAATGCCAGGGCACCGGTGCCCGAGGAATCAAGCGTCCCTCCACTGGTGCCCACGCTGAAGAGCCGGTCCGTGTTGACTCCCGTTCCGGTGTACCTGAGCGTTCCTCCATTCAGCACCAGATTGCTGGCCACACTGCTGGAAGCACCAATGTTGCTGGCGCTGTTGCCGTTGGCCAGGGTCGCCACACTCAGCACTCCGCCGCTGATCGTCGTCGCCCCAAGATAGCTGTTCAAACCGCTCAGCGTGGTGGTTCCGGCGCCCGCCTGAGTCACCGAACCGCTGCCGCTGATCGTGTTTGCGATGCTGATGTTATCAGAGCGGTTGAATGTCAGGTTGCCATTGTCAGTCACAGCCCCGCTGCCCAGTGTGCCGCTCGTTCCCCCGTTGCCCACCTGCAGCACACCACCGCTGATGGTCGTCGCACCTGTATAACTGTTGGTTCCGGTGAGCACCCAGGTGCCCACACCCGTTTTTGCCACCGCAGTGGCTGCGCCGTTGTCCCCGATCACTGCCGCCACACTGTTGGCCCCCGTGTTTGTGCCGGTGAGCGTCACCGTGCGCGCCCCCGTCTGGCTGTTGAATCCCATGCTGCCCGTGTTCGTGAAATTCACAGCGCCCGTGCCGGAGGCATTCAGAGTTCCCCCACTCGTTCCCACGCTAAACAAACGATCCGTGCTGGAACCTGAGCCCGTGTACTGCAGCGTGCCTCCATTGAGCACCAGATTGGTGGCAATGTTGGTCGCGGCACCGATGCCACTGGCGCTCCCACCATCCGCCAGAGTAGCTACACTGATCACTCCACCATTGATCGTGGTTGCCCCTGTGTAGGTGTTCGCCCCTGACAGAACCCAGGTGCTGGACACCACCGTGTGCGTTACGGACGTCGCACCGCCATTGTCACCTATCACCGCCGCGATCGTGCTGGCACCTCCGTTCGAATTGGCCAGCGTCAGCGTGCGCGCTCCGGTCCCGACGAACCCCATGCTTCCTGTGTTGGTAAAGTTCACCCCGCCCGTTCCAAACGCGTTCAAAGTGATCCCCGAAGTCCCCAGACTGAACAGACGGTCCGTGCTCACCGCTCCCCCTGTGTAGGTCAGCGTTCCTCCATTGAGCACCAGATTGCTCGCGTCACTGCTCGATGCCCCGATGCTGCTCGCACTGCCTCCGTTCGCCAGCGAGTTCACCTTCAGCACCGCCGTACCGCTCACCGTGGTCACACCGGTGTAGGTGTTCGCACCGCTCAGCACCCAGATGCCTCCGCCAGCCTTGGTCACAGACGTCGCCCCCCCGTTGTCACCGATCACCGCCGCCAGCGTGTTGTCATTCGCATTGCTCCCCGTCAGCGTCAGCGTGCGTGCACCGCTCTGCCCGTTGAACCCCATGCTGCCCGTGTTGGTGAAGTTGATGTTAAAACCGCCCGAGGCGTCAATCGTCCCCCCGCTCGTGCCCACACTGAACAGACGGTCCGTGCTCACCGCAGAGCCCGCACCTGTCGAGTACCTCAGCGTGCCTCCGTTCAGCACGAGATTCGCCGCCGCATTGCTTGAGGCTCCAATGTTGCTGTTGCTGCCGCCGTTGGCGAGGGTCGTCACATTCAGCACCCCACCGCTGATCGTCGTCACACCAGTGTAAGTGTTCGCACCCGAAAGTGTCAAAAAACCCGTGCCATCCTTGCTCAGCCCCGTGCTTCCGTCCAGCACGGCGCTGATCGTCGCCGTCGTGTTCGCAGTGATCGTGGAATTCAAAAGCGTGAGCGTGTTTCCACCTCCTGCCAGGGTGTACACGGAATTGAACACCATGTTCCCCACAGTCACCGCACCGCCTAATGTCACCGTGCCCGCCGTCCCGCCAAAGATGGCGGCATCTGGCGTCGCGCTGTTCCAGGTGGCGTCTCCACTACCGGTGTTCCAGTTTCCCAGACCGTCTGTCCAGGTTCCGCTGCCACCGGTGATGAGCCCCCCATTTCCTGAGATGATGTCCCATGTTAAGGTCGCTCCCTGAGTCGTCGGCTCCGCCAGCACGGCCAGGATCACTGCCAGCACCAGCATCCCATGCCTGCAGAGTATTCGGAAAGAAAGCTGATGAGTGGCAAAGCTAAAGTTTGAACCGCAACCGGAACCCAAAAAGTTTTTCATAAACAAATTTAAAAAATCAGCTTTTTTATTAAAATAAAAACGCATCAACATTCACCCATATCTTTTCCACTCCACAGCGCCCTCTCCAAATCAGAGACCCAAAGCTGCACAACACCGCATCTCAAAGGCCTCGCTGCTGCCGCCACTTGCCAATACTATTTTGTCTTGAAGATGACGCCCTGACTCAAAAGAGCCGCACTCGGTTTGCATAGTCCAAAGTCCGTGAATTAAATTTTATTTTATTTTTATACAAAAATAAGGGATAAGTTTATCTCACAGCAAGGATAAAAAAACCTTATCTAAGATACTTTAACCATTATCACCCAGACAATAGCACCCTATAAATCTTAAGAAATTAACTATTTTTAGGCAATTCCGCTCATGCAGACAGCTGGCAGCACAGCATGGCCGTCTCAGAACTTCATCATACTGGCCAGTCTCTAAAATAGCACGCAGCCACAGCACGCTCGCAGCCTGCTGCCGGCACCGTTGCAGCGCAGCTCATCAGCGGTCCAGCGCCGTCATCGGAAAGTCTGCACTGGGCTCATGCTGCCCGGCCATGATCTTCTTCATCTGGCTCACCAGGTCGGGGTGATCTGTCGCGACGTCCTTCGTCTCGCCGGGATCCGTGGCGATGTTAAACAGCTCCTCCGTTGCCACGCTGGCTTTGGCCTTCCCCTTCCCTTTGGGGGTGAGGTTGCGGCGCACCAGTTTCCATTCCCCCATTCGCAGCATCTGCTGCCCCCCGTAGCCATGAAACTCGCGGTATAGAAACTCCCGGTCTGCCTGCTTCTCCCCGAGCAGCGTCGGAGCAAAGCTGATGCCGTCTGTGCGCGGCGTCTTGTCCTTGGCCCCCGCAAGCTCCAGCAGCGTTGGCATCCAGTCTTCAAATCCGGTAACCCGGTCACTGATGCTACCAGCTTTGATCTTTCCCTGCCAGCGCACGATCCCCGGAGAGCGAATGCCTCCCTCATACAGCGTCCCCTTGCCATCACGTCGACCTTCGCTGGAATCAAAGAAAGCGCAGTCCGTGCCAGCCAGCCCCTGATGCGTGCCGCTGAGCGGCCCGTTGTCGCTGACAAACACAAAGATCGTGTCGTTATCCAGCCCCAGTTCGGTGATCAGCGCCTGCATGCGCCCGATCTCGCGGTCCATCCGCGTGATCATTGCCGCATACGCCGCCTTGGGCCGAAAATGTGGGATGTACCCCTTCCCGCCGGTATAGGGCGGATCGTCGAATTTTCCGGTGTACTCCTTGAGCGAATCATCCGGCACCTGCAGCGCCACATGCGGCACCGTTGTGGGCCAGTACAGGAAGAAAGGCCTGTCTTTGTTGTCACGGGCAAATTTCAGCGCCTGCTCCGCAATGAGGTCCGCCGAGTATTCATTGCCCTGAAAGCGCTTGTAGCTCTCCTCCTTCGCCGGGTCTTCTCCGGGCTTGAAGGTGTCATGAGGGGAAAACGGCGGATTCTTCAGCTCAATCGTCTTGTCATCATCCCACAGATAGGTGGGGTAAAAGTTATGCGCCACCCCTTGGCAGTTGTAGCCAAACCACCGGTCAAACCCCTGCCGCAGCTGCGCCCCGCTTGATGTCGGCCCCCCGAGCCCCCATTTCCCAAAGCCTCCCGTCGGATAGCCCATTGAACGAAAGACCTCCGCCACGGTCACGCTCTCCGCCGGAATCGGAAACTGGCCCTCGTGCTCCTGCCTGCCCACATCTGGCAGCCCCTTGGCGTCTTCTGCCTGGCGGTTGTCGCGGATGAAAGCATGCCCGGGGTGCAGCCCCGTCATCAGCACACACCGCGAAGGGGCACAGACGGCGTTGCCGCAGTACATCTGCGTAAATCGCATCCCCTCCGCCGCCATGCGGTCTAGGTTGGGCGTCTTGATGATCTTCTGCCCGTAGCACCCCAGATCACCGGGCCCCAGGTCGTCGGCCATGATGAAGATGATGTTGGGCTGGCGCGCATGCACCGTCAGCGTCAGGGCGAGCAGAAGAGCAAGAGACTTCATGGGGGATGGGAAACGGCAGCCGGAGCCTTTTCTTGTTTCGCTTTCTGCTTCGGCAGCGAATCCAGCTTCCACTGCAGCCACAGCGTCAGCAGCAGCATCGCCGCAATCAGCAGTAAAATGATGTAAAAGCCAGGGCGCGAGAGAAACTTCATGGGGAATGGATTCCAGCAAAAAAAGCGAGTTTCACCCTGCTCGCTCCGTCTTTCCCATGCCATGAAATTTTCCACCCTGCTTCTTCTGCTTTTCGCCGCACTCCACTCCGCGCGTGCCCTGCCCGAGGCAGACCTCCAGCGCTTCATCGATGAAGCCATCAAAGCAGGCGGCGGCGAGGTCATCATCCCTCCCGGCGTGCATCTCATCGAGCACGGCCTCAGGATCAAAGACGCAAAGAAGCTGCGCATCGTCGGCCTCGATGCCGAAGAGACCGTTCTGAAGCTCCCCCCTGTCGCCTACGCCATCTCCGCAGGTGCCACCGCGGCAGGCGCCACCACGCTCCCGGTGACATCTCAGCGTGGCTTCAAGCCCGGCATGCGGCTCAAGATCGAGGCAGATGGCGAGCAGGACAGCTTCACCAAAAAGCCAAGGCCCTATCACCTGGCCATCGTCAAAGCAGTCCTCAAGGAGGCCATCCAGCTCGAATCCCCCCTGAAGTTCCCCGTGCCAGACCGTACCATGATCCGCCATGAGGACGCCCCCAACCTCATCGAAATTCGCGGAGCTTGCGAAGAGATCCTCATCGAAAAGCTCACCCTCGATGGCGGCCGCGTGGAGGGCGACCCGCCCGTTCGTGGCCATGCCCAGCTCTGCGCCGTGTTTGCCTCAGGAGCCTACAGCTATGAAAAAGGCCCCACCGGGCCGCCGGTGAAAAAGCTGCGCATCTCACGCTGCTTCATCCAAAACTGCCACGGGCGCGGCGTCGCCCTGTATTCGGTGGAAGGCGCCGAAATCGACGGCTGCACCATCCGCGACACATCCGATGAAGCCATCGACTTTGATCATTTCACCACAAAGTCCGTCGCCACGCACAACCACATCGCCCGCAGCCTCGTCGGCGTTGAGCTGAACGATGCCACAGACTGCCTCGTGGCGGGCAATGAGTTCCTGGGCTGCGGCACCGGCATCAACCTCTGGCGCTGGTGCAAGCAGCCGGACCTGAACAAAGGCCATCTGATCGTGAAAAACGTTTTCGACCACACCCTCGGCAACGCCGTGCAGATCGCCACCGGCACCAGCGGTGGCACCGTTGCTCAAAATGAGATCACCGCCTCCGGCAAAAACGGCATCATCCTCTCCGGAGAGGCGCACACCGTGAAGGCAAACAGGATCACCGGCAGCGGTATGAAGGCCATCGTAGTCCAGGAGGGCACACACTCGGTCTCCGAGTGATCAGCCGCCATAGAGAGCCCTCACCAGCCCCAGGCCACGCTCGCCCGGCAGCGCACCGATTTCCATCTGGTTCATCGTGTAAGCAAAGCTCAGCCCGTTCTCAGGATCCGCAAAGGCAAGGCTCCCCCCTGCCCCGGGGTGGCCATAGGCGAGCCGGCTCGGCCCGTAGAGCTGTCGCAGCTTGCTCCCGTCAGACTCAGGACCCCCGTTCATGGCATCCTTCATCATGCCTGCGGAAAAGGCTATGGGTGTCAGCAGCACAGCATCCGTTTCCTGCGTCAGCGTCTGTTCCAGCCGCCGCACCACCGCTTCAGGCACCATCTGCACCCCGTTCCAGCGCCCCCCCTGGGCCAGCATCGCGTAAAATTTCGCCAGCCCATGCGCACTGCCCACCCCACCCATGCTCGCGTAGCCTCGCGACCACATTTCGCTCTGGTTGAAATCACTCACCGCATTCAGCCCAGGAGGCGAGGTAAAGGTCCGCTGTGTCAGCGTGCCCCCTGTGTTGAAGGCCTTGATGAAAGGCTGCTCGCCGTTCGCTAGGCTGATCTTCCCGGGATAGACCGGCGACACACGTTCCCACTCCGCGCTTGGCAGCCCGATCCAGAAATCCAGCGCCAGCGGGCTTCCGAACACCTCACGATAATACTCGCCCAGAGATTCAGCCTGTGTGAGACGCCGCACGATCTCATCCAGCATGAATCCAAACGTACGCGCATGGTAGCCCTGTCGCGTGCCAGGCTCCCACAGCGGGCGCTGGTGCTCAATCGCCTCGATCACCGCATCGTAATCGTAGATCGGCGCACGCTCATCCAGGGCGCACAGCCCGCCGGTATGTGAAAACAGGTGGGTGAAGGCAAGGTTCGCTTTGCCCCCTCCCGCAAACTCGGGCCACACCTCCGCCACCGGGCACTCCAGCGGGATGCCCGCCTCTTCGAGCGCGAGCAGGCAGCACACTGCCGCCGGCCCCTTCGTGGCAGACCACACCGGCACCAGCGTGCCATGATCCCACTTCCGCGTCCGTGCCCGGTCACAATGTCCGTGGGCCAGGTTCAGCACCTCCCGCCCATCCTTCCAGATGGACACAGACGCCCCCATTTCCGATCGTGTGCGGAAGTTCTCCTCAAACCAGGCGCTTACGGCCTGCAGGCTGGCGGGGCTGCCTGCAAAACTCATGCGTGGTGAGCCTCCAGTTGGGCACGCAGACAGTCGAGATCACGGTCTTTTCTGGCATGCTGGCGCAGCTCGCCATCCATCTCAAACGCACGCTGCAGGTAGGTCAGAGACTTCTCCAGATGCCCCAGGCAGGCGTGGTAGCAGCCCATGTTGTAGTAATAGACCGGCTTCGCACGCAGTGTCGCAGGGCCGCGGGAAAGCACATCCACCGCCTCGGCGGTACGCCCCAGTTCATGCAGGCAGAAGGCCGCATGGATAAAGCCTCCGGGTTCCATCGGCTCCTGCACACAAAGCTTCGTCGCCAGCGCCAGCGCCTCCGCCCATCGCTGCCCGCCCATCAGGCACAGCAGCGTGATTTCGATGACATCCACCCGTTTGTGCATTTCTGCCGGCAGCGGAGACAGCTCGGTCTGGGCCTCGTCATAGAGCCCCAGCTCCACGTAGCCCTGAGCGGCGATGATCCTGCGTTCAGCTTCGGTCATTTTTGAATAGGAATGATCTGATCAGACCCCAAAGGCTGACCAGGAACAAGATTTTTGTTCCTGATCACACGCAAAAGCGCTTCTCAGGGGTCGGGCTTCAGGCAGCCGCATTCGCCTCCCGCATTTTCTTTGCCATCTCCATGCGCGAACCGATTTCCCAGCACCCCCAGGTCGTGACGTAGCTCACCAGTGCGACCACCGCCCCCAGCAGAATCCCCCCCACCAGCATGACCGGCGCATGCTCCTTCAGCACGATCCATGCATCCACCATCGACTCGGGCAGATGGGTGGGAAACGGCGAAGTCGGCACCGTGGTGTACAGCGCCAGCACCCATTTGCCAATCGCGTACTCCACCCAGGCCATGAACGGCACCGTCACCGGGTTGCTCACCCAGCACAAGGCGATGGCTATCGGAATGTTGACCCGGAAAATGGCGGACAAGATGATCGCCGCAGGCGTCTGGATGGGCAGCAGTTGCAGCGTGATGAACATCCCGACCGCCATGCCTCCGGAAAGCGTGTGCTGCGTCGGCTTCCAGACTCGTTTGTCCAGGAAATGACGCGCAAACCACCGCCTCGCGGGGCTCTGCCTCAGTTTTCGCGGGTGTTTGAGAAAGCGGATGGTTTTGAACACCGAACGGCGAAACCAACCCCGGGCGAGTGCAAACATGGTCAGTGCCCTCCCCCGTTGTAGACCCAGACCAGCAGCGCACTGCCCAGCGCAATCCGGTACCAGGCAAAACCGTTGAACGTATGCCCCTGCACAAAACGGATCAGCCACTTCACCACAATAAAGGCGGAAACAGCAGCCACCACCGTGCCCAGCGCGACCATCGCCCAGTCTTCGTTCCCCGCCTCGCCGTCCTTGACGGCAGACAGGATTTTAAACGCCCCGGCCGCCATCAGCGTGGGGATCCCCAGCAAAAAGGAAAACTCCGTGGCCGCAGGCCGTGACACCCCGAAAGCCAGCGCCATCAGGATGCTCGCCCCCGAGCGCGAGGTGCCGGGAAACACGGCCGCAAGCAGCTGCGCTAGCGCCACGGCGACGACCACTGCCCATGTGATGTCCTCAGTCCCCGGCTTGTCCTTGTGCAAAAACTCCAGCACCAGGATGATGAAACCACCGATCAACG
Source organism: Prosthecobacter fluviatilis (assembly GCF_042655725.1). Taxonomy (GTDB): domain Bacteria; phylum Verrucomicrobiota; class Verrucomicrobiia; order Verrucomicrobiales; family Verrucomicrobiaceae; genus Prosthecobacter; species Prosthecobacter fluviatilis. The sequence continues at coordinate 12,204 of NZ_JBHSMQ010000001.1, read as the reverse complement.
TCGCCCACGCCACCGGCGGGATCGTTTCAGGCAGCTTGATGCCGAACTTTTTGATGATCAAGCCCCCGGCAGCAGTAATGAAGAAAGACACAAAGAGCTTCGCCAGGTACGTCCGTGTGGTCGCATCTCCCAGCGTCGAAGCCAGGTGCTTCAGCCTCTGGGTGAACACCGCCAGCACCGCCAGCACCGCACCGCTCTGGATCACCACGTTGAACAGGTCGCTCTTCTGCGGCAGCCAGTGCATGTTTTGCGGGATGAGCAGGTGCCCCGTCGAAGAGATCGGCAGGAATTCGGTGACACCTTCAATGATGCCTAGGAGAATGATCGCAAGCCAGTCGGGCATGTCGGAATAAGAGAGTGATTGGGGGCGGGAACAGTGAACAATCAGGCGGGCGGCGCACTTTGCAACTTCACTGAGTACATTGAACCTGATAATTCACACAAGGCTCTCATTCTCTGCCCCCGTGTTGGTTTTCAGACTGGCCTTTGCCTTTTTTTAGACTACCGTCCCCTCCCTCCGGCATGCCAGCCAGTGCCTTCCATTCCCCCAGCACAACCCACAGCCCCCTTTACTCCTGGTGGCGCCTGCTGCTCTGTGCCTGCGCCTCTTGGCTCCTCACGGCTACCGCAGCCGCACAGTCTGGCTCGACCATCCGCGTACGCTTGGCAGATGGCTTTGATTTCCCCGTCGGCAAACCTGACGCAGATGGTTTCTACAAAGCACGTGGCTACTGGCCCAACGGCCATCTGGGTGAAGACTGGAACGGCCGCGGCGGCGGCGACACCGATCTCGGCGAGCCCATCTATGCCATGGGCCGTGGTGTGGTTATTTTTTCGCAGAACATCGGCGTCGGCTGGGGAAACTGCATCCTCATCCGCCACATCTTCCGCGAAGCCGATGGCAAAATCGCCATGGTTGACTCCCTCTACGCCCACCTGCACGAGCGCAAAGTGAAGCTCCATGACCTCATCGAGAAAGGTCAGCTCGTCGGCACCATGGGGGGCAACAACGGCATGTACCCGGTTCACCTGCATTTTGAGGTTCGCAAAAACCTGCAAATCGGCATGAACCGCTCCCAGTTCGCCCGCGATTCATCCAACTACTACAGCCCCACCGCCTTCATCAACGCCCGCCGCGCCCTCCCCTCCAGCATGCAGAAATACTCCGTGCCGGTGAACAATTTCGCCCCCTATGGCCGCGCGATGGCGGACACCGGCAGTGACGGCGTGCGCCCCACCAGTGTCGATGTGCCTTCATTCAAAGGCGGCTCAGACGCTTCCAAGGACGACTCAAAGCAGGACGACGACTTCTGGGCACGCCTGAAAGCCAAAATGCGCTCGGGCCAGACCACCGAAGGCACTGACGAAAAACGCTGAACAAGCATCGGCACATATATTAGCCCTTGATTCATCACCTCCCGTGGTGGCATCTTTGCTGCTACTTCAGCGCAGTTCACTCCCGGCCATGCAAATCCCGTCCCGCCCCATTTATTCCCGATCTCTCTACGGCGGCAGCCTTGTGCCTGTGATCATTGTTGTGGCCGCCCTCGCGCTCAGCACCGCCATCTTCTTCTTTTTCACGAAACAGAAAATTCAGGCCCGTAAAGATGCCGCCGCTGGAACCTCGGCTGCCACAGCCTCACCTGCCAAGTCTGCGCAGGACACCATGCCCGCCGCTCCCCCTGCACCCAAGGCACCGCCTCCCGTGGTGAAGGCTCCCCCGCCCCCAAAACCAGCCCCTGCGAAATTCGCCTTCGCCCGCCCGCTCGATCTCGGCAGGCAGCTCGTGCGCAGCCTGACCACCGGAGATTTTGCCACAGCGGGCAAGCTCGCCGCCGCTTCAGACGCAGAGCAGTCGGAGAGCGCTGCCAAAATCTTCGAAAAACTCGCCTCCATGGGCTACAAGCCGGCGGCGGAAGATCAGGTTGAGCTTCTTGGCCTCGTCGAAAACCGCACTCGCATCGCCCTGCCCTTTGTCCTGCAGGGCTCTCAGGAAACCGTGCGCATTCAGCTGGATCTGGAGCGGGATGAGCACATGGGCTGGAAAGTCGCCAAAGCCACCCTGCCCAAGGCCATGAGCAGCGCCATTGCCTCCATGCCCGCACCCGGCGCAGCCCCGGCACCCGCCGCGGTCAGCACCACCGGCGCACCCTCGGCGCCGGCCCCGGTAGCCACCACTTCCATGAAGCCGCTTTTCACTGTTGAAGACGGCACCGACGCCCTCGCCTATGCCAGCGACTTTGTCAGGCACCTCCTCAAGCACGACTTCACCGCCGCACGCGCCTACGTCGATGACAAAAAAGTCCCCGTCGAACGCCTCGTCGGTCTCTGCATCGTCTTTGAAGAAGGCCAGTATGCCCTGAACCCGGCCAAGCCCCTCATCGTCACCATCGCCAATCCCGAAGTCTCCTGGGTCATCGCCCAGGTGCAGTCGGAGTCTCTTCAGCAAAACACTGAATTTGGCGTGGAGCTCAAGCGCGCAGACACCGCACAGCCCTGGCAGATTGTGGGCCTCAATCTCTCAGACATCCTAGGCTCCTTCGCCAAAAGCGCCTCAAAGCTCGGCGTGCCCTACACCCCCATCGTGAAGAACCCCAAGGGCGGCGAATCCCTGGCCCTCTACTTCGAATACGACCGCGCCGAACTTCACCCCCGGGCCCTCAAGCAGCTCGAAGTCATCGCCGCCCTGATGAAGGCAGACCCCAGCAAAAAACTCCGCATCGCCGGCCACACCGATGAAAAAGGTGAGGATGACTACAACATCCGCCTCTCCCGCGGACGCGCCGAAGCCGTCAAACAGCAGCTCGCCGCACTCGGCGTCCCTGCCGCGCAGGTCGAGACCACCGGCCTCGGCAAAGCCCAGCCCCTCAGTCCCAACAAAAAATCCGACGGCTCCGACGACCCCGAAGGCCGCAGCCACAACCGCCGCGCCGAAATCTATCTCGATTTCTGATTCTTCGCCTCATCTTGCGCCGTTGTCGCGTCCGCCTAGTCTGGCGCACGCATGAAGAAAAACACCCCGCCCATCCCGCCTCCGCCCGCTTCATCGTGGAAGGCCGGGATGTTTTTCGGCGGCATCGCCGCCATCATTGCCAGCCTCGCAGCCTGGGCCTTCTGGCCGCAAACAAAATACACCCCGGTTCCTGTTCCTCCCGCAGTCGTCTCCCTAGCCAAGGTTGAGCCCTACGTCATGCCAGATGAAAAGGCGGCTTTTGCACAGTACGCCGGCTCCCAAAGCTGCCGCGAATGCCACGCCGACCAGTTTGCCAAATGGCAGGGCTCCCATCACGGCCTGGCCGAACGCAAACCTGACCCTAGGCTGGACGACCCCGCCTTCGTCCCCACCCGCACCTTCCAGCACGGCACTCAGTCCACCGAAGTACGCAAAAACGGCGGCAGCTACGAACTCGTCTCACTGGGCTTCGACAGCAAGACCGCTCCTTATCGTGTCGAACGCATCATCGGCCACGACCCGCTTCGTCAGTTCCTCGTCGACGGCGGCAACGGCCGCCTCCAGGCCATGGAGGCCTGCCTCGATCCCAGGAAAAACGAGTGGTTCGACGTCTATGGAAACGAAGACCGCAAGCCGGGTGAGTGGGGCCACTGGACCGGACGCGGCATGGTCTGGAACCAGATGTGCGCCACCTGCCACAACACACGCCTGCGCAAAAACTACGACGCCAAAACCGACGGCTACCGCACCACCATGGCCGAGATGTCCGTGAGCTGTGAGTCCTGCCACGGCCCCATGAAACCCCACACCGCCTGGCAGCATTCCCACCCCGGCGCCAAAGGTGACCCCACCCTCACCAAATGGACCCGCGACCAGCACATCGAAAACTGCGCCGGCTGCCATGCCCGCCGCGGCGAAATCACCGGCGACTTCGTGCCCGGCGAATCCTTCTGGGACCACTACCACCTCACCATCACAGATCAGACCGACACCTTCTATCCCGACGGCCAGATCCGCGACGAAAACTACGAGTTCAGCAGCTTCTTCAGCAGCCGCATGCACCACGCCGGCGTCCGCTGCATGGACTGCCACGACATGCACAGCATGAAGACCACCCTTCCCGGCAACCAGCTCTGCATGCGCTGCCACACCCCCGGCGGCTTCCCCAATGCCCCGCCCATCATGCCCGAAGCTCACAGCTTTCACCAGGCCTCCAGCACCGGAAACCAGTGCGTCAACTGCCACATGCCCCAGACCGTTTACATGCAGCGCCACCCGCGCCACGACCACGGCTTCACCATTCCAGACCCCCTGCTCACCAAGCAGTTCAGCATCCCCAACGCCTGCAACAAATGCCACACCGACAAAACAACCGACTGGGCGCTCGAAGCCACCCAGAAATGGTGGGGCCCGAAGATGGACCGCAAAACACGCACCCGCGCCACCCTCATCGCCCAGGCCCGCCAGGGAAATGAAACCGCACGAGACGGCCTCCTGGCCCTCCTGGGCAGCGATGAAATCCCCCACTGGAAGGCCAGCGCCACCCTGCTCCTGGACCGCTGGATCGACCAGCCCGCAGTTCAGACCGCTGTCACTTCCCTTTTGCAGCATCCCCACCCCATCGTTCGTGAAAGCGCCATCCGCACCCTGGAGCCCGTCCTGCACAGCGGCACCCTGCGTTCCTCCATCGAGCCCCTTCTCAGCGACCCCGTCCGTGGCGTCCGCGTCTCCGCAGCCTGGGCCCTGCGTGAAAGCCTCCACCTCGACTCCCCCGCAGGCCAGGACCTCCAGCACATGCTCCGCTGGAATGCAGATCAGCCCAGCGGCCAGATGCAGCTCGCCCAGTTTGAGTTCGCACGGCGGGACATCCCCGCCGCCACCCGGCACATGGAAACCGCCATCCGCTGGGACCCCAACTCCCCTCCCTTCCATCATGACCTCGCCATGATGTACAGCTCCTCCGGCCAGACACAGCTCGCCATCTCCAAGCTCCGCGACGCCATCAAGCTCGCCCCCAATCACGCCGAATACCACTACGAGCTCGGCCTCGCCCTCAGCGAGACCGGAGACATGCCCGCCGTCATCCAATCCCTCCAAGAAGCTACCCGCCTCGATCCCAGCCTGTCACGCGCCTGGTACAATCTCGGCCTCGCCAAAAACGGCCAGAACGACATCCCCGGCGCCCTCGATGCCATGCAGCGCGGCGAACTCGCCAACCCTCGCGACCCCGGCATCCCCTACGCACGCGCCACCATCCTCGCACGCCAGAACCGCATCCCGGAGGCCCTCGCCGCCCTGGATCGCGCCCTGCGCATCTCTCCAGATTATGGCGAAGCCCTGCAGCTTCGCGCTGCTCTCACACGCCGCTGACCGCCCACGCTCAGCCGTCCGCCTTTTTCCACTCCTCGCCTTCCTCGTCGTCGTCCTCCCCGCCAAATCCGTCATCATACTCCTCATCCCCCTTGCCGGGTTCGATGCCAGCGATGGAGTTGATGTCATCGTCGCTGAATTCCTCGATGTCGTCGTCCTCTTCATCGTCCTCCTCGGCAGCTTCAGCCGCCTGCTGCACTTCAAGCCCCTTCTTCTCGATCTGTGCCAGCGTGTCGCTCACATCTTCCACCGTGTCCCACACATTTTTGGCCACAAAAATCGGCGCGCTCTGCTGCACCGCCATCGCGATGCTGTCGCTCGGCCTGGCATCCAGCTCGATCACCTTCCGCGTCGTGTGCAGTTCGTTTTCGGCGGAAATGATCAGCCGCGCATGAAACACGCTCCCGTTGATGTTGTTGATCACCACCCGCTCCACCTTCGCCCCAAACGCCAGCAGCAGATGCCCCACCAGATCGTGCGTCAGCGGCCTCTCCTTCGAGACCCCCCTCATGAACATGGAGATCGCCGTGCCCACCGACTCGTCAATGTAGATCACAAAAACCTTGCTCTCATTGCCCAGGAAAACGGCAAAGCTCCCCTCCAGCGGCAGCACTGCACGCACCTGCACTTCGATGACATCCTTGTTCATTAAGGCCAATTAAAAGCCGCACGCAGCCCGAAGGCAACACACACCGTGGGTTTTTCTGTGCCTAAACTGTACCACTCGGCACCCGCACCGCACCGCCCCCCAGCCCCATCGCCAGGTAGCGTCGCGCTATTTCGACATACTTCAGCGCCAGCTTCGCATTGCTCCGCTGCTCCTCCACCGAAAGCACACGCACCACCCGCGCCGGTGAGCCCACCACCAGAGACCCCTCCGGGATGACCGCGTTTTTAGTGACCAGCGCCCCTGCGGCGATGATGCTTCGCGCCCCGATCTGCGCACCATCCAGGATGATCGCCCCCATTCCCACCAGCACCTCATCCCCCACCGTGCAGGCATGCACCACTGCACGATGCCCCACCGTCACGCGCTCCCCCAGCACACAGGCGCAGTCGTCGCTCACATGCAGCACACTGCCATCCTGCACATTGCTCTGCGCCCCGACGACGATGCGGTTGATGTCCCCTCGTAGGACCGCCCCGTACCACACGCTCGACTGCTCCCTCATCTCCACCGCACCCAGCACAACGGCCCCCTGTGCGATAAAGGCATCCTCCGCCACAGAAGGCTGTGAATCCGGAAGCAAGAATTTCTTTAAAGGTTCCATGGCAGCATGAAAGATTTTTTATGTTTGTGAATCGCGACGGAAAGCGCCATAAAAAGCACCTCGCCGCATTCATTCTGGAACGGACTCGCCTTCAATCCAACAACGAATCACACACACGCCTATGAACAAAGCTCAGCTCATCGACGCCGTTCAGGAAATCCTGGGAGGAGACACCTCCAAACGAGCCGCCTCAGATGCCTTGGACGCCGTGCTCAAGGCCATCACAAACGGTGTGAAACACGGGCCCGTCCAGCTCATCGGCTTCGGCACGTTCAAGCCCGTGGAGCGCCCCGCGCGCATCGGCCGCAATCCCCGCAAACCTGAAGTCGAGGTCGAGATAAAAGCCTCCAAGACCGTACGCTTCGTCGCCTCCGCAGCACTCAAGAGCTCACTCTAGCCCGGCGCTCCGCCGGTGCCCTCTGGCATCCCACCCGCCGCTGCCGCTAGTCCTTCAGCTCCTGCTCCATCCGCTCGCTCAGCCACTGCTTGATCATGCTCTGGTAGTTCAGGTACCGCCGGCGTGCCACACGCTTGATCCGGCTCAGCATCCTCGGGTCAAATCTCAGCGTGATCGTCGTGGACTCACGCACATCCGCACGATGAATGGACGACTGCATCAGCCGCGCGTCCAACTGGTGCGCGCCCCAGAATTTCACCTCCGCCTCATCGGCGTCAAACGCCGGCACATCCCTCCAGGCTCTCACAGGTTTTAGGTCAGCAGGTGCGGTTTCCATGTGGATGTTTGATGTCAGAGTTCCTCCGCCTTTTTGCGCTCAAAAAATTCATGCTCCCCGGGCGTCATCAGCCTCGCGAAGATCACTCGGTAGCGTTTGCCATCCGTCCAGAAAACACTGAACACAGGCTTGCCCTGCAGCGATTTGCCCAGGTTGTAATACCTCGCCTCCGCATTCTCATGCTGCCCGTCCGGCAGCAGCTTGATCGAGAACGGATCCTCAAACGACTCCTCGATGTCCTTCGGCGGAAGTATCGAGAGGTCAAAGGCGGTGCCGATCCAGTCAAAGTCCATGAGCGGTAGATTACGAGATTATTTGCGGTATTCGATCAGTTCTATCTCATACCCCTCCGGGGCGTCAATGAAAGCAAACACACCGCTCGAGCTCGGCGTCGGGCCGTCAGAGAGCGGATATCCCAGCGCGGCCGAGTGCTTTGCAAACTCCTCAATGCTCTCCACCTCAAACGCCAGATGCGTCAGGTCGCTGCAAAACGTCACAGGCCCGCTTGCCGGATAGCTGCAGATCTCGATCAACTCATCACTGTTCGGCGTCTGCAGAAACACCAGCTCAGAGCCGCGCGGCGACTTGTGCCGGCGCACCTCCTTCAGCCCCAGTACCTGCGTGTAGAAGTGGATCGTTTTTTCGAGATCATTCACCCGGTAGCGGGTGTGAAGAAGCTTTTTAACCATAGTTCTCTCCTTTATGCCACAGGCTGGCCAGCGTGGCAAATGATCCTCCTTGTGGAGGAAAGCTTGATGCGGCTGACGACGTCTCTTAGAACCTCTCTCATGATTTCCATCGACCTCACCGGCAAAGTCGCCCTCATCACCGGCGCATCTCAGGGCATCGGCACCCAAGTCGCCCGCACTTTCCACCGCGCAGGCGCCTCCGTCGTCATCAATCACCTCGGCACCCCCGCCACCACGGCAGATGCCCAGACACTCGCAGACGAGCTCAACCTCCTCCGCACAGATAGCGCCAGCATCATCGCCGCAGACGTGGCCAGCCCAGATCAGGTGCGGGCCATGATGGCAGACATTCAGGCCCGCCACGGCGGCCTCGACTACCTCGTCAACAACGCTGCCATCATCAAAGACCGCACCATCGCCAAGATGAGCCTCGAAGAATGGGACGCTGTCATCGACGTCAATCTCTCCGGCGTCTTCTACTGCTGCAAATACGCCCTCGAAATCATGCGCGACCACGGCGCCATCGTTAGCTTCGGCAGCATCGCCGCCATTCAGGGCTTCTTCGGCCAGGCCAACTACGCCGCCGCCAAATCCGGCGTTCAGGCCATGATGCGCGTCCTCAGCCGTGAGGCCGCCCGCAAACAGATCCGCGCCAACGCCATCGCCCCCGGCGTCATCGACACCGCCATGGCCGCCACCATCCCCGAAAACGTCCGTGCCGAGATGATCAAAAACGTCCCCCTCGCCCGCTTCGGCACCACCGAGGAAGTCGCCAACGTCGTCCTCTTCCTCTGCTCCCCCCTCGCCTCCTACGTCACCGGCCAGACCCTCGAAATCAACGGCGGCTGGAGAGGCTGATCCCCGCCACTCCTCCAGCTCCTCCTCCCGGAAACGCCCCCGCCCCTCACCCCATCTCTGCGTTTTTCCAATCTCTGCGGTGCGTCCTCCGGTCCCTCAGCGCATTCTCATCACCCACCCCAGAATGAAAGCTTCATCTCTGCGGTCTTCTCATCTCTTGCGGTGTTAAATCCGGTCCCCATTACCTTCCCCAGCCATTGAAACATGCGCGCACCCGCCATCCTCGCCAGTGCTGACGAAGCCATCGCCGCCATCCCCAGCGGCTCCACCATCGCCGTGAGCGGCTTCGTCGGCGCCGGTCATGCAGAATTGCTCACCTCCGCCTTGGAGCGCCGCTTCCTCCAAACCGGCACCCCCACAGACCTCACCCTCTACTACTGCGCAGGCCAGGGAGACAGGGCGGAACGCGGCCTGAATCACCTCGCCCATCGCGGCCTGCTCAAGCGCATCGTCGGCGGCCACTGGAACCTCGCTCCCAAGCTCGGCGCACTCGCACTCGCCAACGCAGTCGAAGCCTACAATCTGCCCCAGGGTGTCCTCTCCGTCCTCACACGCGAGATCGCTGCCAAACGCCCCGGCTTGTTCACCCAGGTCGGACTGAACACCTTCATCGACCCCGTGAACGGCGGCGGCATGATGAACGCACGCACCACCGAACCTCTCGTCGAACGCATCGAGCTCGATGGCAAAACATGGCTCCGCTACAAGTCCATGCCCATCCACGTCGCCCTCATTCGCGCCACCTATGCCGATCACCGCGGCAATCTGAGCATGGATCGCGAAGGCCTCATCAGCGAAGTCCTCCCCATGGCGCAAGCCGCAAAAAACCACGGCGGCATCGTCATCGCCCAGGTCGAAAGCATCGTCGATCAACTCCCCGATCCCAAATCCGTGCGCGTCCCCGGCCTCCTCGTTGACTACATCGTCCCATCCCACGGCCAGCAGCACGATCAGACCTTTGGCGAAGCATTCAAAGAAGATTTCGTCGTCACCAGCGACGGCACCTTCACCCTGCCCCCGATGCCCGAATCCGACCGCAAACGCATCGGCGCACGCGCCCTGCAGGAGGTGCGCAAAGGAGACATCGTCAATCTCGGCATCGGCCTCCCCGAAGCCGTCGCCATGGTCGCCGCCGAAACCGGCCGCCTCCACGAGTTCACCCTCACCGTCGAAAGCGGCCCCACCGGCGGCGTCCCCGCCTCCGGCCTCAGCTTCGGCTGCAGCCACTTCCCGGAAGCCATCATCGACCAGCCCGCCCAGTTCGACTTCTACGACGGCGGCGGCCTCGACATCGGCGTCCTCGGTGCCGTCGAAATCGACGCTGAAGGCAGCGTCAACGTCACCAGCTTCGCCGGTCGCTTCGCCGGCGTCGGCGGCTTCGTCAACATCGCCCAGAGCGCCCGCCGCCTCATCTTCTGCTGCACCTTCGAGGCCAAGGGGCAGCCCAAGTTCGTGCAGAAAATCCAGCACGTCTGCTTCCACGGCCCCACCGCACTCCGCAACGGCCAGCAGGTCCTCTACGTCACCGAGCGCGCCGTCTTCCAGCTCGCCCCCGGCGGCCTCCGCCTCATCGAAATCACCCCCGGCCTCGACCTCCAGGCAGACATCCTCTCCAAAATGGAATTCACCCCCCTCATCGGCATCGCACACGATTCGCCCAGCGTGCCCGCATGAATCAACGCCCTGTTAGAGCATCTCAACTCCGGCACCTCAAAAATCAAAAATCGATTGCTCGACAATCATCAATCACTCACACACCCCAGGCTTAGCATCTGTCGAAACACACGCCACGCTGACTCACTCTGGCACCGGCCATCCTCTTCCGTCCTCTCTGTCCCTCTGCGGATCACCCACACATCCGCGCACCTCACACGCTTCCGCCCAAAGAGCTTTAAAAGAGCTTTAAACTTCAAACTTTAAATCTGTAACTTTCCCCCTCCCCAATGCCCCCCGTTTACATCATCGACGCCCGCCGCACTCCCATTGGCCGTTTCGGCGGCGGCCTCAAAGACCTCACCGCCACCCAGCTCGGCCACGCCCTTGGCGACGCCATGCTTCCTGCGCCCCTCCGCGCCCACATCCAGCAGGTCATCCTCGGCCAGGTCCTCCAGGCAGGCGCAGGCATGAACGTCGCCCGCCAGATCGCCCTCAAGCTCGGCATCCCCCAGGAAGTCCCCGCCTACACCGTCAACATGGCCTGCGGCTCCTCCCTCAAAGCCGTCGCCCTCGCCGCAGACTCCATCCGCTCCGGTGAAAACGACCTCGTCCTCGCTGGGGGCGTCGAATCCATGAGCCGCGCCCCCCACTACGCCACCGACCTCCGCTTCGGCAAAAAACTCGGCGACTCCTCCCTCCAGGACGCCCTGTTCGTCGATGGCCTCACCGATCCCCTCCTCAAAATCGGCATGGGCGAAACCGCCGAACGCATCGCCGACAAACACGCCATCTCCCGCGCCGAGCAGGACGCCTTCGCCGCCCTCAGCCAGAGCCGCGTCGCCGCCAGCCGTGCCGCTTTATCCCGCGAGATCATCCCCATCGGCGAACTCACCGAAGACGAGCACCCACGCGCCGACACCACCGCCGACTCCCTCGCTAAATTGAAACCCGCCTTCCGCAAAGACGGCACCGTCACCGCTGGCAATGCCTCAGGCATCAATGATGGCGCTGCTTTGGCCCTGCTCGCCAGCGAGGACGCCGTCTCACGCCACGGTCTGCAACCTCGCGCTCGCATCATCGCCAGCACCGCTGTCGGCTGTGATCCCGCCTTGATGGGCCTCGGTCCCGTCGGCGCTATTCGCAAAGTCTGCGCTCAAACTGGCTGGAGCCTAGACGAAGTCGATGCCATCGAGATCAACGAAGCCTTCGCCGTCCAAGCCCTTGGCTGCGTCAAGGAACTCGATCTCGACACCACCAAACTCAACCCCCGCGGCGGAGCCATCGCCCTCGGTCACCCCATCGGGGCCAGCGGCGCCCGCGTCCTCATCACCCTCCTCCACCACATGGAAGACAACAACCTCCGCCGCGGCATCGCCTCCCTCTGCATCGGCGGCGGCATGGGCATCGCCCTCGCCATCGAGCGCGACGCCACCTGAGATCATTCTCAGGCCCACCAAATGCCCAGCAGCCAAAGCTGCCCCCACTTCTCACCTCGCAGTCACCATTTAAAATAATGCCAGGCATTTAGTTTATTGACTCCACTCGCTGCAGATTGAAACCCAAAGTGCACCTGGGCTGGTTTTTGGAATTAGATGGGTTTGAGCAGGAAAGGCAAGAGGGAATGAGGTGATTGAAAGCCGAGTGTTTTGCGTGGTCGGAAGTTAAGTTGGTTT